>JAQGOL010000028.1 GCA_028293625.1 Chthoniobacteraceae bacterium
CGATCCGGGCCGGAATAGTAAAGGATCCAAAGGAGTATCGCTGGTGCGGTTACGCGCAGGCGGTGCAGGGCCGCAAGCGTGCCCGGGAAGGATTGCGCATCGCCATCCAGGCGCGTTTTGGTCAGGAAGTTCCCATGTGGAAAGTGATGGCTTTTTATCGGAAGTATCTTTTTGAAGAAGGCGTGGAGCGGTTGGCCGGGGAGGATGGCACGTCAGCGCGCCGTGGCTTTAGCGAAGCGGCGGTGGAAGAAGTCCTTAAAGCGGGAGGCAAGCTTGGACTGTACGATGCGTTGCGATGCCGGGTGCGCTATTTTTGTGACGGGATGGTTTTGGGCAGCAAAGCGTTTGTGGAGGAATTCTTCAGATCCAACCGCGCTCGATTTAGTGTGCGGCGTGAGAGCGGAGCGCGGCCCCTGAAGAGGCTTGATATGCCCGGCCTTTATACGGTCCGCGATTTGCGAAGCGGCGTAATCACGCCCTCCAAAGCCTGATGCCAAGGGGTGCCGCCAAGCGTTTCCAGCGGGTGGCCGGTTTCGTGATCGGCAAGCGGAATTGACTTGTTAAGTTCCCCTCGTGCACCGGTCCCGCCAGACAACCGCCCTTATTTCATGGGCGGCGTTTTTCTTGAGTAACCTTTCATTGTGGATTGGAACATTGGCAGGGCGCTGCGGGGATGTCTTTAGAGCAGAGTTACTGCACGACAATGGCAAATCTGCCGAGGATAGAACGGCTTCATTCGCGGCCACGCTCAGCAGATCAAACTCAGGTAACTACAAACTGTCCGGCTGGGGCGTTATTACAATAAGGTCCCTGTGCCTGTCGTCCTTCCCCATTTCCGAGACCTAACTTTTTCGACACCGTTCGCTGCGCATCAGAGAGACATGGCACATTGACTCTTAGCGGTGGCTTCGTAGGCACGGGTTCAGTAACGCATGGCGACGATGTCAATCACCGCCTTTGCCAGCATAAGGCCATCGATTGCGGCGAGGTAGTACAAGATCGTCCTCGTTCGTGTAAGCGAGAAGATGCCAGCCACCAGCAGGAGGAATGGAGTCAATACTAGCACTACACGCGGAATCGTGAGGTGCTGCATGGTGGCATACGAGAGAAATGTCGCGATGCCAAGCATCGTGAGCGGAAGCGACACCTGAAACAGCGTGCGTTCGAGTCCGACGAGCGTCACGACTGTCGAAAGGCCGGTGCGCCGATCGTCCTCTCGATCCTTGATGTCGAAGAGGATCGCCAAGACCGCAATAAACATTAGGCTCTTCACGAATAGTAGACACGAGAACAATGTGAATGGTGTGTATTGCCCGTATTGCAAGCGAGCGAACAGAACCGGATAGGCGACCACTACACCCGCCCACACGAAGCCGATGACGAACGGTTTGAGCCAACCAATCCGCCGCAGAGTGATGACACGTCCCCCCGGAGACTTGTAGTAGAAGCCGGCGACTCCAGGGACGGCAAGCAGTACGATCCACTCAAGGATGGTCATGCGTCGAATCGCCGCGTTGTGGCGAATTACCACCCAGACGACCAGAGCCAATAGAGCCAGAAGTCCCCAGCCTTGGAGCTGCTGCACGACATCCAGATGTCGGCGATACCACACGACGCGAGGATCGGTACTACTGGCAGTCTGACGGGTATACGGGTAGCTGTAGAACACGACGGTGCCAATGAATGACACCACGATGAGCCATCCGTTGACTGGCAACCCAAGCTGCACTGAAGTTTCGATCACTTGCGCGGCGGCACACACTCCGTAAAAGAGATGGCCGTAGAAACACGCTTCGACAACGGCGCGCCACATACATTCAGAAGCCAGCGTTCAGAAGCAAGCTCCTGGTTAGGTTCAGCAGTACAAGAGAGCACAGAATGAGGAGTTTCATAGGGATGAAATAGATTTTGGCCGAACTTGAATTATCTGACACGTCGTCATATAAGGCGACTTGTTTCAGAAAGCTGGCGACGGCTGCAAACAGGCAACACTCTGAAGATTTTCCGGCTCCAATGGCTGCGAGCTCCGGCCGGCCGGGAAATCACCAACCCCCCCAGGGAGAGACACTCTCTCAAAAGAGCTGCGCAAGTCCCGGCCGCCAAGGGCCATCGCACCCGGCAGATTGTGCTGGCAACAACCCTCTGTGATCACAAGGCAGTAAGTGCTGATGCCCTCTTTGAACTCTACGCGGCGCTGGCAGACCGAACTCAACTTCGATGACATTAAGACCGCGCTGGCAATGGATCATCTCCACTGCAAGACTCCATCAATGGTCGCATGCGCCATTCTTATCTTCCAGTGCGCTTATAACACAATCCGCATCCTCATGCTTGAAGCGGCGATCAGCAACGAAGGTCCTTTGCGAAGACCCTCCTTTAAAGGGGAGCGCCAACGCCTTGGTTAAGTGGATTGCGCCCATAAGCCAGAAGTCCTCTATCAAGCAGCGCGCTCTCATCCGGGAAACGCTAATTTAAATAGTGGCCGAAGACCTGGTTCCCAAACGACCCATCCTCCGCCAACCGCGCGCCGTGAAGAAACGGCCCACACCTTATCCACTCCTAACGGCACCAAGAAGAAAGTATAAAGAAATCCCTCATCGCAATAATTACTCTGCGAAGAAAGTTCTTATCTAATTGCTCATTTGTCCCTGTCATCCTTCGTATCAAGCCGGCCTTCCAGGCACTTGGAGTTTTCCGTTTTCATAGCCCGGGAAAATTGCTCAACCTTTTCCCGCCTTCAAGTGGAACCTGACAGAGTATTATTAATACATTCTCAATTATAGATATGATCGTGATTTACGGAGCCCTATTGACAGGATTAATCGCAACTTATCTCAATCGAAAAGAGCTATTACTAGCATGGAAGAGCTGTAAGTGGCCCTCAATTGAGGGACGCGTTTCAGCTAAGCGCTTTCGCTATGGCTCATCTTTAGGAATCGCCAGTGATGGAACCTACGAGCCAACTGTCAGGCGGTGGAGAGATGTAGAGGTGTTTTTTTCTTATCGGATAAATGAGGTAACGTATACGTCATCGATACCAGACTTCTCTGGGTTTGGATGGGGTTATGAAAGATACTATAAGGAGGGAGGGCGTGTTACTGTATGCTATTACCTGGGATGCCCCAGTATCGCAGTAGCGCATCCCGGGACCCGGTTGTCTGTAATTCGTGGTCCAGTTGTTATCTTGTTAAGTGCATTTATAATTCTATATTTCCGATAATGATAATCAATCAATGGCCGCCAATTCATGCACTTGATAAAAAGCCGATTGAAATGCTCTGCCGATTAGATGTAAATTATTTGAAAAGGAAAGAGCTGCGTTTTGAAAGCGCTGATTATTGTCTGTAGGCAACAGAGTAAAAAGTATCGATAATTATGCGAACCATGCACGGTTCTGCGCATTCCTGAGACAGACCCTCATTAGCTTAAAGACGCTCTCAATTCCTCATACAGCACTTTTGCGTTATGCCTTTTGTCCACGGGAATCGTTTTGACGAATTTGATTTCGTCCAGCCCGGCCCATGCAAGTGAATCGATGAGCGCACGCTGCTCGACGGCCGAGAGCGCCGGCGCCGATTCCACGACCAGAATACGCTTTCCATTCACGCTCAGTGTGGCACACCGGCGCGGATAGACTGAGCTCTGAGCGGCGCATTCCACCGTAAACGGGTATAGAAGGCCTTTTTTATCTTCGATTTTCGCGGCGCAGCGGCCAAGCAGCCAGAGGCGTCCCTTTTCATCAAAGCGGCCTGCATCCCCGGTTCGATGCCATGTAACGTCTTCGACGCGGATTTTTGTCTCTTTATTACCGGTGCCGTTAAGATAACCGCCGAGGACATGCGCACCGGACACAACAATTTCACCCCACTCACCAGTCCTGACGCGAGTGGCATCGAAATCGGTTTTTGAAAAGGGGCCCAATGGAGTTCCCCATCGATCAGGAACGATTCGCACGGCTATTTCAGATACAGGAGTGCCGGCAAGCAATCCGCTCCCATTCCCGATGGCGTCTAGTTCATCCGTACCGAGATCCCCCCAGGCAGCGTGTGCGATTGGCTCCGCTTCTGTGGAGCCGAATACAGCGACTACTTCCGCGGCCGGGGCAAGCGTTTGCAGTTGCCTGAGAAGTGGATGGAAAACAGGAGCGCCGCCGGTGAAGATCTTGGTAAAATACCGAAGTGCGCCGGGTTCGGCGCCTTCTGCGAGTCGGTGAAGAAACGCGGGGGAGGCGGCAGTCCGGGTAGGTTGATGGCGCGCTATTTGAGCAAAGATCGGTTTGGGGTCGACCGCGCCAGGCCTGCGCAGATCCGCGTCAGGGATAAGGCTTGTGACGCCGGAGCCGAGGTTAGCCAGGACAAAGATCGGGAGTGTGGTCAGATCGATTTCGCCTGGAAGCAGGGTGATGTTCTTTTCAAGCACCCGATGTTGGGCAAGTAGAAATTCGTGAGTTCTCAGCGCTGCTTTGGGCATCCCGGTGCTGCCACTGGTAAAAGTCACCAATGCGGGCGTGCCGGGATCACATGGGGTAATTGGATCAAACGGGAGTTCCTTGCACGCACTACTCCAGGCGATCGCGCCGGGCAATGACCAGCCGATGACATACTTGCGTGGAATCTTTCGGATGGCAGCCGATGTCAGCCTAAGCAAATGTGCTTTGGTGGAGGCGATGAAAGCTTTGGGCGGCACCATTTCACAACAGCGCTCAAGATGCGCGCGCCCGCTGGATGGATCAAGGAAGGTGGCAACTAGTCCCAGTCGAAATATGGCAAGTAAAGCGACATAGAGTTCAATCGACATCGGTTGGAAGATCAGCACCGCGTCGCCCATGCGCAGGCCCGAGGCTTTTAACAACTGAGCCGCGCGCGCTGAAGCTTCATCCAATTGCGCGAAGGTGATAATTTGGTCGCGACCATTTTTAGTTTCGATAATGGCGGGCGCGTCCGGGCGCTCTCTTGCCTGACAAAGAAGAACCTCGGTCACGTTCATGAGAGCGACTTGGAAAAGAGTGTGTAGCGGCGCATCGTGGCTGCGTAATGGCCGCTCAGATTGCGGGAATTATTACTTTCATGCATGAGCGCATGGATGGCCCGCGTATAACCGAGCTGAGAAGCCGATTCCTGCATTTCCGCAAGTAGCAGTGTCCCCAGGCCGGCCATCTGTCGGCCAGGAAGGACGGCCAGCGACTTTGCAATCACGGTTTTTATCGGGAGCCCTGTTTTGGCTTCGGCGAAATCGGGCACGGCAAAGACAAAGCCAACGCATTTGAGTTGATCAAAAGCGAGCAGAACCAACTCGGGAACAATTGCCTGCCGCACTGGCAGGTAAAGTGATTCAAACTCGGCGTAATCAATCGGGCTATAAAGGAAGTTTTTGTGAAAGCTTCCTATTGAGACCTCGTAAATGTGGCGGAGTTCGTGCGCAAACTCAGCGAGTCGGATCGGCCGTATAATAATACCCGCCGATGCTATCCGATGACGCACTTTTTCAATGCGCGGATCCATGTAGCCAAGATCGGGATTCAAAGCCGATGTATAGTTTGCGAGTGCGGAGAAGCCCGATGCCACAAAGTATCCGGGCCACTCAGGCGGATTGGTTGGCTCAAGAAAAAAAGGAGGTTCACTGCCGGCATCGGTAACCAGCCGATAGCTCTTCCATGTGCTGCCGTCCATGGGTCCGATGGCAATCGAGCAACCGTGCGCGGACAAATGGCGGCATGCTTCGCTCAAAAGGATTGAGGCTGATTCCGGATCGGTTGCGTGGAACTTGCCAATCAATCCGACTTGTTCGCCGGGCATGGATGGAGAGTTTGTCCACCATAGCGAGCAGTGCGCGCCGTTTGTTTCAGTTAGCACCAGATCCGGGGCTGCGCTCATAGAAGAAAATGGGGAATAAGACCTAAAGTGGAAACCACCGGGATACAGAGATTTTCGCGCAACCATTGTGCAAGCCCGGGGCTGGTGTCAGTCGTGCAAGGAAGAGAGGCGTTGTGCGCAAGTCCCGCAACGAGAATGATGATCGGTGCAGCGAGTGCCTCGATCACGGTGCGTGCCGTTATTGTGTCGATTAAGAGATAGGGGATAAAGAGGATCAACCATCCGCCAATCACACATTCCAATAAGGGGCGCCTTTGGAGGCTCGAGTTTGTGGCGAGCGCCCGCCGGGTAATACAGATTCCAGCCAGTTGGGCGCCAAGGGTAAGATAGAAAAGATAGATGAGTTCCGGTCGTTTGAATTCAAGGGAGATCCCAAGCCAGAAAAGGGGTCCCGCCATGACACGGATGACGGTGTGGACGTTGCTTTCCCTTTTAATCTCGGGATGTAATGGGCTCAGTGACGGAAATGCCGCGAGGCCGATCAAGGGCGCCAGAAGCCATGGCAGGCCGCCCAGAGCCCAGGCAACGTAACAAAGCATGCCTGCGCAGAGTGCGGCGCTGCCATTGAGCGTGGACCGGCGCCGTAGTGGAATGAGAAAAGCGGTAAGCAACACCATCACAACAAGGCGGACTGCCAGTTCAGTGACACTGAGCGTGACATATATCCGCAGCAGCAAATAGCTCGTTAGAGGAATAAAAAGGTTGTCGAGTCCGCCCCAGGCGATTGCTTCCATCAACATCACCAGAAAGCCGAGCGCGATACTAATCAGCAGGATTTCGGCCCGGCCAATAGTAGTAAAAAGAAGGAGCGGAATATGTGTGCTGAAAAAAGCGATTAAAAAAAAGGCCAATGAGCCTTCAACCGACTTTTCGCCTTCATTTGTCCGGTACTTGGAGAGCCCGTATCGGAGTCCGATAAGCGCGCAGACGGCGTCAGCGAGGGAAAGGATCAGGATAGGGATGCAGAAAAGGAGCTTATCGCCACGGGCAAGCCAAAATACAATGGCCACGGCAATAGGGAAGTAGAGTTCGCCCAGCGAGAAGCGTTTTACGCCTCCGAGTACGTTTCCAAGTTGCGCTTTGATCGGGCTTAAAAGCCGCACGGCAAGCAAGGCGACAACGGCCAGAACAGCCAATAAGGTAACAGGCCAGCTTTCCTGGAAGACCCACGGAAACGTGAGCGTGACCAGACCCATGCCAACGTGCATACCTTTGCGCACCAGTTCAGGGTGCGGCGACATTCGGCGTTGGATCAGAGCCATGCCACCCATCAGGGAGCCAAGGAGAGCCATGACTCCCAGAATGCCGACAGCGGGATTCAGATAACCTCCTCCACCACAAACGCGCTGTAGAAAAATGCACGATCCCGGCCGTGCAACTCTTTACCTAGAAGCTCGTGGGAACGCAGTTTTTGGGACATGGATTCAGGCCGGCGCCGTGGAGCCAGCATGTTCCAATAAGCAAGCCGCGCGCCCGGTTTTGCGGCGGTTACCAGTTTCTCGAGGAAAAGCCGGGAATTTTCCTCCGACATGTATTCAAATATATCGCTAAGATTGAAGCGATCGATTGAGTTGGGGCCATTTTCCTCGAGAAGTTGCTCGGCAGGCTGGCAGCGCCATTCAAGGCGATCGAGGTTTGCGCGAATAAGATCGAAGTTTTCCGGCCGCAGCGCGCACGGCAACGCTGTCGTGTGGGTGCCTGTTAAAATCCACTGGAGATAGGGATTGTCAGCAGGGTTCAACTCGGTGAGCGCGTAGCTGGTTCGCGCAAGAATCCGATCACCGACGCTTCCCTCCACATACCGGAAGAAACTCGGATCGCGTCCCATGTGGCCCATGACAAAGCGCGAGAAAAAGAGTTTAAAAAGAATCCGCCATCGCCAGGTATCCCAGTTCTCGTCGTAAAAACTTTGGCGTTGAAGCGCGCTTCCTCCTTTGAGCAGTTGCTCGATTCGGCTTCGAGAATGGATCCAAGGCAGGACTTTTTCGCGGAACAAGGCGAAGTAGCGCTCAAACTTCCCTGCGCTGCCTATCCCATTTATAATTGCCTGCTGGTTGTGGTCCCAGAAGTCGCGAACGCCGCTGGCTAAAAGGGGGCGGCACTTGAGATAATGGTCGACGCGGTGGCTACTCTGTTTGGAGCCGATTAATTCAAGCAGTTGTGGATGGCTAAGTGCGCGGTACGCGGCGACCCTTAGTTCAAGACAGGCTAGCTGCGAGGGATTGAGATCAATGGCGATGACCCGGGCGGGGGAGCGCGTTAGGAGCGCAAGTGCGTTGTCCCCGGCGGACGCGATGGAAAGGCAGGTGTCGCCGGGTTGGATATCGAGCGCGTCGAGAAGGATATCGGCATCTTCCCAGACCTGCGCATAACGGATCTGGGTGAAATCGGCGTGGTGTGCAGCTTCGCTATTCATGTGGGATGCGGCGAACGAGACCGGTTGAACCGTCTAGTTCGACCATGTCTCCGTCTTGGAGGATAAGCGTTAGGTTGCTAATAGAGACAACGGCCGGGATACCAAGCTCTCTTGCCACAATGGCGGAGTGCGACAACAGGCTTCCAAACTCAACCAACAGCCCCGCGGCGGACGGGAATAGCATGATCCAGCCAGGATCGGTGCGTTGCGCCACCAGGATCTCGCCGGGTTTGATTTCAGCTCCCCGTGGCTCAAGGATCACTCGGACGATACCGCGCACGATTCCCGGGCAGCAACCAATACCCTGGAGTTGTTCAGTCGCTATGAGAGAAGAACTATCCTTTTTTTCAGAAAGATAAGTGTTGCCGCTGTTGACCGTGCCGCGCGTTACAAAACGCTCGGACGGTGCTGTGCCATTCCTGTGCCCGTCAAATTCCGCCTGTCGCAGGGCGGCAAGTCCGCGCAGGTTCTTCCCGACCGTGGTGCCTTCCACAAACCCGAGCGCTTCCTCCACCGTGAGATTAAAAATATCCGAAGGATGATCAAGCACGCCGAGTTCGAGATAGCGTTTGCCTAGTTCCAGGAAAATCCGGCGCACGCGTCCGAAAAGACGGGTTCTTTCAAAGCGGAGGTTTTCCCGGTCGCGAACCCTGGCGCGTGCATGTTTCAGGATCCAAAAGAAGAAAGTGCCTTTTAAAGGATTGCCGCGCAAGGCTTCCTTCACGCGCGCCTCTGTTTGGCCGCGGTGGTTATCGGCTGGAATGTGCTCTGCCGGCTTGCGTGCCGCGAGATGGCCAACGGCGCGAAATAAAGAGAGCGGATCGTCGTGGAGCGTTTTGCTTTCAAGCTTGAGTTCTTCAAGGCAGCGGTCGCCGAACTTCTCAATATAGGCATTGTAAAGGGCATTAAATCTAGCGTGCTGGACAAGCTTGGCGTTGATCTCGCGCAGGGAACCGCGGCCTAAAAGATTGGCCAGTTCCGGAGAAAGCGCCGCCACTTCCGCCATCTCCCGGACACGCCGGGCGGGTTCAGCGCTGATCATTTCGCCTCCGGCGCAAAGCAAATCGTTTTGAAGGCTGCCATTCGCGTCGCCGCACCATTTTTGCGCTAGCCGTTTGGAGACGCCATAGAAGATCATCGCCAGGAAGTCATTGACCAGTGGCGCGTCCCATCGGGTGAGCAACTGTTTTTCCAGATCGCGATAGGCGCCTGCCAGCTGGTCCGGCCTCATTTCTTCAAGTGCCGGGCTCGGTTCCTTAAGGGAGTCATTGAGCCGGGCATGGAAACGTTTGATGTTAGCCGGAAGGCGAAGATGATTTGAAATCAGGCCGATTACCGTGCGGCCAATATCGAGTGCATCCTTTAGCTTTTCGGCTGGAGTAGAAGGGAGCTTGATGGGAAGCGCACCCTCGGGGAGCCCCTCTTTGACGCCCATCATTTGCTCCATGAACTGGCTGTTAATTTTGTAGCCCGGCAACAACGCCAATACACGATACCAGTTTAGCAGATTGTAGTAGACGCGTCCGTTGATGAGGCCGAGCATTCGCTGAAAGGTATCCCGGTTATCGGCGATCCTGGAGGTAGGGACACCCATGAGCTTGCAGAACTGCCGGTAGACCTCCTCATAGATGCCACGCGCAAATGAGAATGTGAGCGGAGTGGTGATGCCGCTGTAGCTTTCGGCAATGTTGCTGTTATCCCAGAGGTTAAATGCGCCCGAGGGATCGACCATGTTGCGCAAGGAGGTAATTGGCCGCGATTGGAGAAGGAAAAGTTTGTCATCCTCGCGCGCCCATTCGATATCCTGCGGAATGCCAAAGTAACGATTCGCGCGCCGCGCAAGTTCGCGAATTTCCTGTGCCTGCGGCGTCGTTAAAACGGGCGTTTCGGCGCCGTTTGATTGGGAGAGTGAAACTAGCTTGCCGGTGGAATCGATATGGTAGGTGTCAGCATTCTCCTCGCCGGAAACCAGCTTATCCCCAAGACCGCGCACAGCCGCGATCACTGTCATATCGCGGCGCCCGGTCACGGGGTCGGCGCCGAAAGCGACCCCGGCGCTCCCGGCATTAATCATTCGTTGTATCAGAACAGCCGGGGCACCCGTCCGCGCGGAAGAAAGGCCTCGTTCTCTTCGATAAGCGAGTACGCGCTCGCTAAATGCCGACCGCCAGACTGCGGCGACTTTGGCGGCTACTTCCGTGGCGGGAACTAAAAGGTAGCTTTCAAATTGACCGGCAAAGGAATGTTCGCTGCCATCTTCATCGAGCGCGGAGGAGCGGACTGCGAAGGTGGCCGCTTCCGGAATGGCGTTGCCTAGCGCGGCTTCGATTTCCCTGATGACTCTGGCGCAAGGAAGTGCGGGGAGGGTAGCCGCTCCATTGGCGCTGGCCTCAAAGGAGGCGGGGAGCACAACGAACCATTCCGGGACACTAAATCCAGCTTCATGGAGTTGAGCCAGGGCGCGCGCTTTTCCGCCTAGTAATGGCGCCTGGGATGGTTCGAGTGAAAAGGCAATGAATTCGGACATGATCAATTACTGGCAGAGAGTGCGGATGAGCATTGGGACAGCGCCGAGAGCCAGATACATGGTGAGCGTCCAAACTCCGGCGAACAGTTCGAAGCGTTTCCCGCTTTTGGGTGACCGCAAAAACGAGAGAGAAATAATCAGCGCCAATCCGACCAGAAGCGTGAGGAGCAGCAAGATGGGCCGGGCAAAGCTGATATGGGTGGCGGCAATGGAAGCGCTTGCAGCGGTTGCCACCAGGATAAGCAGCCAGGCGCGGATCGACGTGGCGGCGCCCCATTGCGCGCTGTAGGTTGGCACCCCGGGTTCTTCATCCTGAGGTGCGCGGATTTTGCGTCCGATCTCAATGACGATGCCGTTGAAAAAGCTGACAATTAAAAACCAGATCAGCCCGCGTGGCAATGAAGCGCCGGCCACGGTCCAATCGCATGCGGTGGCGTATAGATCGACCAACGGCATGATGAGCATGTGAGTCCAAAGATAGGTGACTGGCCGGGCTTTCAGCCAATCGCGCGCAAAGAACTCCTGGGTCATCAAAAAGAGGTAGGCCCACGCGATGGCAAGCACCCAGATCAGCGCCGGTTTAAGCCAAAGCGCGAGGCCCGCTTGAATCGCCGCCGTGAGCGCCCATAGCCAGCCAAGTTCCCGGAGGCTGATCAGTCCGCGCGGGACGGGCCGGTAAGGGCGGTAAAGCGAATCCTCTTCGAAATCTTTAAATTCATCGGCAATGCGAAGCTGAAGAAAAAAGAAGAGCGAAGTAATGAAGGCGACCAGGCAGGAGCGCCAATCGGGGAAATGAATGCTGCCGCGCAGGAGGGCCGAGAAGCTCACGGCGGATAAGCTGAACGCGGCTATGAGCGGTCCATGGGCGAGGATTGGGAAACGCTCGCGTTGATAGATCCACCATTTGTTCATGGCTGGGTTCCCCGTGCCAGTTTTGCGTGGGCACCTGTGAATTGATGGGCGCTGAGTGCGGCGATGATTGAGATTTCACCGGCAAGCGCCAGTGCGGCGGCTACTTCGGCAAAGGCCCGGGCGTGCCCGGTGCCATTCAAACCGAGCAGTTCCAAACAAGCGGATTGACTTGGCAGCTTGGTACCGCCGCCCACCGTGCCGACAATCAGGTTGGGGAGAGTAACCGCGGCATAGAGACTGTTATCCGGGAGCGCTTCGAACCTTGTAATTCCAACGGCTGACTCGGAAACGCAGGCGGCATCCTGGCCCGTGGCAATGTAAAGGGCAGCCAGACCGTTTGCGTAATGGCCCTGGACGCCGATGGTGCCGCTAAGGACGCCGCCAAGCGCCGACATGCGCCAGTAGTTTTCCATGGCACGCGCCGTTGTATGAAGCCGTCGCGCGATCAGTTCGGCTGACAGGTTTACTTCCGCTGAAATTTTTCGGCCGCGCACCGATTGAAACGATTGGGCGCTGGCTTTCTTGTCGCCGGAGAAGTTGGATTCGACAAAAAAGTAGTCGGGAGTTACGGGGGTATGCACCTTGATAAAATCGCAGATGGCCTGGGTGGCAATGGTCACCATGTTTTGACCAGCCGCATCCCCTGTAAGAAACTCAAAGTTAAGGTAGACATGATTGCCTTCCACGGTCACCCGCATATCGGCAAGCTTGCCGTGCCGGGTAGTCGCTTCGGCTTCTATTTTGAACGCGTCGATTTGGGAAAGCGCCCATGTAATAAAAACGCCGACGTCAATCAGCGACTTGAATGCAAATCCCGGAGCGCGGCTGACTCCTTCCGCCAACAGTAACGCGGTGCATCCTCCCGACTCGCTAATGACAATGGCCCCTCTGTGATAGGAGGCAACCAGCGCGGCTTCCGTGGTTGCCAGCGGGAGGTAGTAATCGCCCTGCGCATGAAGTCCGTTGACGCGCAGCGGCCCGGCGATTCCAACCGGGATTTTTACGGTGCCGATGAAGTTCTCAATGTTGCCACCGTAAGCCGCGTGCCGTTCACGCGTTTTCGGATCAAACAATTCATCCCTGCACTGGTTGGAGTTTGGAAGAAGCTTCCATCGGCGCTCGACCGCCTCGGGGTTGCTTAAAGAAGCGCCCGGCACACGCGGCGGCAGCTTGGTTGTCTTGCTACTAAGAAGATTCCTGAGCGTTTCCTCCGTGGCATCTTCGAACATCCGCTTGAGATGAGCGCCGACACTTTGTGAATTCGTTGGCATAAACTCGGGCGAGCGTAGCACGAAGGAGTTCCATGGCGTTTGCTTTTTTAATGGCTCATAAAAAGGCGCGTAAACAACTGGGGCCGCATGTCCATTTCACAGCTGGCACATGCCTTGAACGGCGAGTGGCACCGCTCAAGGCATGGATCGTCATAAGCCACGCATATTCAGGCTATAAACGGCAGCATGAACTTTGAGGCGCCGCCTGGGATCACTGTTCAAGGGGAGGCTGCTCGCCGACACGCCCGGTTTTGCGGTCGACAATATATTCCGAATAGTCGGCCGCAAGACGCGCGGACAGGAAAACCACGATACGGACGCCGTCGTCGAGATATTCGGTTTCGAGAATCTTCGCGGCACGATGGAGTCGGGCGACAACGTCGGCGGCGCTGCTTGGCAGACGCAACTCATAGACAGCGGAACCGTCGGAAGCATACTCGCTGATCCGTTCCACCAAGGCGTCAATCCCAGTCCCGTTATAGATCGAAATAAACTGCGCATCAGGAAAATGGCGGCGCAGATTGGCAATGATGGCTGGATCTTCAACCTTATCGATCTTGTTGAAGACGACGAGCATATGCTTAGGCTCGGCGCCGAGTTCCTTAAGCACCTTCATGGTCGTGTTATAGAACTCCATGACCTCGGGCTGTGACGCATCGAGAAGGTGAATCAGGAAGTCGGCAATGACGGCTTCCTCCAGGGTGGCGTTGAACGCTTCAATGAGCCGATGGGGGAGCTTGCGTACAAATCCGACGGTGTCGGTCAACAGGAGCGGCTGATTGTTGGGTAACTCAATTTTGCGAGTCGTGGTATCGAGCGTGGCAAATAGCTTGTCTTCAATAAAGACATCGGCACCCGTGAGCCGGCGAAGAAGGGATGATTTGCCTGAGTTCGTATAGCCGACAATCGCGGCATTGGGGACGGGAGTGCGCTGGCGATCTTTTCTTTGGGTGGCACGCGAGGAGCGGACCTCCTTGAGCTCGTCTTTGCAACGCAGGATGGCATTTCGGATACGGCGTTTATCCTGTTCAAGCTGCGATTCGCCTTCGCCGCGGCCGCCGATTCCGCCGCCTTGCCGAGCCAGATGTCCCCACGCCCTTGTCAGGCGGGGAAGAGAGTATTCGAGTTTGGCTAGTTCGACCTGGAGCCGGGCTTCGCGGGTCTGGGCGCGTTTGCCAAAGATATCGAGAATAACTTCCTGCCGATCGATAACGGCGACTCCGGGCGCGATTTTTTCCCAGTTTCGCTGCTGACTGGGAGTCAGATCGTTGTCGAAAATGATGACATCGAGTTTGTGTTCAAGGGCGTGCGCGGCGATCTCCTCGGCCTTGCCCGAGCCGATGAGAAATTTGGCGTGTTGTTCGCGATGAAACACGAGCATTCGTTCAATGACGGGAATGCCAAGGGTGTCGACAAGTTCTTCCAATTCCGCGAGCAGGCTTTCGGTTTCCGCCTTGGCGGAGGAATCGATATAGGCGCCGACCAGCAACGCCCGCTGCACCATTTTGGTTTCGTGGTTATCTAACATGTCTTTGGAGCATACGTGACTTGAGGAAAGGCGCTACTAATTGCAACGCACTTATTCGGCGCTTCGCTGGCTCCTTTGATCCATCCAAACGGCGAGGATCAGCACGAGGCCGCGGGCGATGAATTTCTTTTCGGGTTCGACAGCGAGCAAGGTCATTCCGTTAAGGAGACAGGCCATGATCAGGGCTCCAAAAAGGACTCCGAGCACACTGCCCCGGCCACCTTTGAGGCTGACTCCTCCGATGACGCACGCCGCCACGGCATCGAGTTCCATCAAATCGCCAATCGTGGTAGTTGAAGCGCCGCTATATGCCGTCTGCATCAGGCCGGTGATTGCCACGATGACCCCCATCATGGTGAAAGCGCCGATTGTGACTTTTCGCACCGGGATACCCGAGATGATGGCGGCCTCTTCATTTCCTCCAATGGCATAGAGATAGCGTCCAAACGGGGTATGCCTCGTGAGGAGATAAACGCAAAAAGCGATGGATCCGAGGATCATGGCCGGCAGCGGAATTCCTCGAAACTGGTTGGTCACAATGACAAACAAAAAGAGGAGTTGCGCGGCCATGAAGAGCTTCATGAAGCTGAGTTCCGAGTCATCGCCCGGCAGCGCATGGAGACGGCATTGGGCGTTGGCGCGGAGCCGGCTCACGGTCATGGTGGCGGTCAGGGCCGCCGCGAGCGTATACCCGGCCATCGGCGGCAGGTAATAGGTGGTCAGCAGGGAGTAAAGGTTGGATTGGCCGCCAATGACGATCGGGACCGTGCGGTTTTGAATAACCAGCCAGAAAAGCCCTTTAAAAACCAGCATGCCACCCAATGTGATGATGAAGGCGGGAATCCGCTGGCGGACAATCAGATTGCCCATCGCGCACCAAAGCAACAGCGCCACGGCCACTCCGCACGCCATGGCCGCCGGGACCGGCCACCCATGCCTGGCGACGAGCACCGCGGAAATTCCGCCGATCAACCCGACCCCGCTTCCCGCGCTCAGGTCGATATGGCCGGGTAAAAGCACCAGAAGCATTCCCACCGCGAGCGTTGCCGTGATGGCAAAGTCGATCATCAGGAGCGACAGATTGCGCGCGCTGACAAAACCGAGATCGGGCACTTTAAGGGTGAAAAATGCGCAGATGGCAAGGAGCGCGAGGACCAATGCGAAATCGCGCAGGGAAAGTTTGGAGGTCACGGGTTCTGTGGGGCTGGAAAGATGAAGAAGGAGGGATTTAAGGAGCAGCGCTGAGGGCGGCGGTCATAAGGCGTTCCTGGGTGGCTTCGGCGCGATTAAAAACACCGCCGATCCGGCCTTCCCGGAGCATCAGAATGCGATCGCTCATGCCGATGAGTTCAGGCAACTCGCTTGAAACCAGTACGACCGCTTTACCGTCGTCGGTAAGCCGATTGATGAGCTCGTAGATTTCCAGCTTGGCTCCCACATCAATGCCGCGCGTTGGTTCATCCAAAAAAATGACCTGCGGCTCGGAGAGGAGTGCTTTTCCCAGCACGACTTTCTGCTGGTTTCCGCCGGAGAGTTTTCCAACGGCGGCTTCCAGATTGGGTGCCTTGATCCGGAGCGAATCGAAAACCCGCGTATTGGTTTTAAATTCCCGGTTTGAATCAATGAAGCCGGCTATCGAGCCAAGGGAGGAAAGCGAGAGGTTAAAGCCAATGGATTCCTTGAGGATCAGCCCGTAGCGGCGCCGGTCTTCGCTCACCAATGCAAGCCCGCGATGGATCACCTCGGCGGGAGGCAAAAAGGGCAGTTCGCAACCATTGAGGGTAACTTTTCCCGCGCTCCTTTTGCCCCAGGCACCAAAAAGATGCATGAGCAATTCGGTGCGTCCGGCTCCCATCAGCCCGCCGATCCCGAGCACCTCGCCCCGGCGCAGCGAAAATGAGATGTCATGCAGCGCGGCTTTGCCGGTGCGCGCATCGGTGACATGGAGATTTTCGACCTGCAACGCCATCTTCTCGGACTGCCTGCCACTTGATCGGCGCGGAAAGAGATCGGTTATTTCGCGTCCCACCATATGCCGGATCACCTCGGCTTTATTGGTGGAAGCCGTATCGAGCGTCACGACGCTGGAGCCGTCGCGGAGAACCGTGATTCGGTCGGCGATGGCGAAAACCTCCTCCAGCTTATGGGAAATATAAATGCAGGCGATTCCGCGTTGGCGCAGATCGCGAAGGATGGCGAGAAGCACCTGCACTTCGTGCTCCGCAAGGGCCGCGGTAGGCTCGTCCAGGATCAGGATGCGCGAGTTTTTGCGAAGCGCTTTGATGATTTCAACCAGCTGCTTCTGACCCACTCCAAGCTGCGTGCATTGCGCTGCGGGATCGATTTTTACATTAAAGCGGTCGATCACTTCCCGCGCCTCGCGATAAATGCGTGGCCAGTCGATCAAACTGCCCAGCCATCCCTTTTTCCCGCTCTTTGAGGGTTCATCGCCAAGAAAGATATTTTCGGCGACCGTCATTCCATCGACCAGCGCGAGTTCCTGATAAATCACCGAAAGCCCGGCGCGTCCGGCATCGGCGATGGATGCAAATTGAACGGGGCGTTCGTCGATTTTCAATTCGCCGTCATAACTGCCATGCGGATAGATGCCGGAGAGCAGTTTGATCAGAGTCGATTTCCCCGCGCCGTTTTCCCCGCACAAAGCGTGGATTTCCCCGGGGCGCAGATCAAACGAGACATCCCTGAGCGCCACCACGCCGGGGAAGCGCTTTGTAATGCCGTGCGCGGAAAGAATCGGATTCATGTCCGGAGAAGCGGACCGGTTTTAAAGCGAGGTTTGCGCGGCGGGCTGGCCGGCATAGATGGCTTCGCTTTTCTGGAAGCCATCCTTGATGACGGTTTCCCTGAGGTTATCCCGTGTGACGGCAATCACATCAAGCAGGACACTGGGAACGTTGGTGAGACCATTGTTAATCTCGGCCTTGGCGAAAATCGGCCGGCGTTTGGCGAGTTTGATGGCCACTTCGGCCGCCTGCGAAGCAAGCTGCGTGAGCGGTTTGTAAATCGTCATCGCCTGTGTGCCAGCCACGATGCGCTGGCAGGCGGCAAGCTCAGCATCCTGGCCGGTCACGATGATTTTGCCGGCGAGTCCTTCTTCGGTGAGCGCCTGGATTGCGCCGCCCGCGGTGCCGTCGTTGGAAGCGAGAATCGCATCAAACCGGGCTGGTCCGGCCTTGGTCAGAGCGGCGTTGGCGATTTTCTTAGCGTTTTCGGGACGCCAATCCTCAGCCCAATCCTCGTGGATAATTTCGATCGCGCCACTTTGAATCAACGGCAGAAGGATATGATCCTGGCCCTCTTTAAAAAGCAGGGCATTATTGTCGGTTTTGGAGCCGTAAATCCGGACCAACCGTTTTGGAGCCGATCCTGAGGAGGCAAAGCGTTCAGTCAGGTATTTGGCCTGCAGCTCGCCGACTTTAACGTTATCGAACGTCATATAGAGGTCGACATCACAGCCCGTGATGAGCCGATCGTAGGAAAGGACAGGAATACCGGCCTGATGCGCCATCTCGACCGCCTTGGCCATGGCGGCTCCGTTGTGGGCGACGATCACAAGCACATCGACCTTGCTGGTAATGAGTGCCTGCACGTCGCTGATCTGCCGGGTGTCGTCGCTGTTGGCCGATTGCACGGTTATATCGGCACCGAGCTCAGTGGCCCGTTTGACGATCATGTCCCGGTCGCCCTGCCAGCGTTCTTCTTTCAGCGTATCAAGCGAGAGCCCAATGAGGGGACGCTGCCGGCTGAGGATTTCCCTGCCCGGTCCGTCCTTTTTGCCACTTCGCGCGATGGAGAGCCCGATCAGGATGCTGAGAATACAGGAGACGACAACGAGCGAGATGCGGAGCCTCATGGGGGGAGTGCAGGGGTGCGGAATTCGAGATGCAAAGGAGGATTCCGCGAATGGTGTGCCGGCACGGCGAAATTTGGAAGCCAGGAATGCGCGAGGTGAGCGCGTTCGGTTCCATTTTGTTTTGAAACGACCGGATTACGGCGTATCGGCTTTATCGGGATTGCACGCAGCGTTCCCCATACTGGCTAAAGCCAAGCCCCAGCTTTAGCCGGCTCTCCTCAAGGAAGTGGAGTGAGCGACTTCTTGGTACTCACCACCTCGGTATTCAAGCGCCGTTGGTTCATGACGAATGTGTTGTTGTCACCATGAGTTGCCCAGGGGCCGGAGGGGATTTCCTCAAACTCAACAAACTTCCAGTCAGTCACGTCGGTATCGGCCATTCCGAGGAAATCGCGAACCGCGGGCGAGACATCGAGTCCGGCACCCCGGTTCAGGTTGGGCTTGGGACGCTCGTTGCCGAAGACATACTGCCAGTGATCGGTGCGGAATGGGCCGCAATCCTCCCATTGTGCATAACAGACTTTGCCGCGGAAACGGATTGCCAGCCAGCGTCCTTTCAAGACGGTTTTACCTGCGCCTTTAAAAGCCTGTTTAAACCACGGGATTACCTGGGCTGCCTCGGCTTTGTGGCCACCTCTTTCAAGGTCGTTGTAAGGCAGGGCGACATAAAACGGATTCTGCTGCGGCACGAAGCTCGCCGGCATATAGTTGGCGCGATTGCCCTTGTCGGGATCATCGGTGCCGCCGAAGTTTTCCGCCCAGTGCATGTCCCAGGAGCTGACATGATTGGGAGTCGGATTGTTCTTGGTCGGCTTTTCGCCAATCCAGAATGTGGTTGTTACGATGCTGTTCTTCCACGGGTATCGATCCGCTCCCGGCGCGGGTGGGGGATCGGTCACGCCGGTGCTTTTCGGTAAAGCCATGTCGGTTGGTGCAAGGGCCGATTCACGCAGGCGCTTGGTATATTTCGACGCCTCAGGGCCTTCAGCGTGGCTGTGTGGAGCCAGGGACGCCAAAGAAGAGGCGAGAATCGCGGACGATCTGATGATGCGTTTTCTCATAATACAAAGGTGGGTAGCAAAGAACCGGGAGGTCAGCCGCATCAGGGGGTGGCGCGGCTTTTTCTGGAGGGCGACCTTAAGCGCATTTCTGCGGCTGTCCAAGGCTGGAAATTGAGGGGTGCTCGGGGGAGGATTCATCTGGGATGCGCCGAAGGGGCCGGTGCTGATACTAAATCGTGACCGCTCTCCGTGGCCGCCGTATGAGGGGTCAATCTCCCTCGCTCGCCCCAGGCCGGGCCTGCCTGTTTCCGAAAAAGATTATAAAGCGCGTCCGGCGCAGTATTGGCAGTTGAAACGCAACGGGCAGCTCCATAGAGTCCGCGCGATTTTCAATCCCTTAAAATCCATGCTTCCCTCCACCTTCCTAAAAACGTCCATCGCATTACTGGCAGCGGGCACCCTCGCGCTGGCTCAAGACGAAATTCCAGTCGGTGAATTTGCCTCGCTCACGGGCGGGAGCGCCAGTTTCGGGCAGTCGTCGCACAAAGGCACGGCGCTGGCGATTGACGAGATCAACGCCGGGGGCGGCGTGCTTGGCAAGAAGCTGAAATTAATTTTCGAGGATGATCAATCGCTCGCGGGCCAGCCGGCCACGATCGTGCGCAAGCTCATTTCCCAGGATAAAGTGGTTGCCGTGCTCGGTGAAGTGGCCTCCTCCAAGTCGCTCGAAGCGGCGCCGATCTGCCAGCAGAACAAGGTGCCGATGATTTCCCCCGCGTCGACAAACCCGAAGGTGACTGAGGTGGGCGACTACATTTTCCGGGTCTGTTTTATCGATCCGTTCCAGGGAACGGTGATGTCGAAGTTTGCGCTCTCCAAGGGATGGAAAAAAGTCGCGATTCTTACCGATGTGAAGCAGGACTATTCGGTGGGGCTTGCTGAGTTTTTCGTCAAACACTTCAATGCCAATGGCGGACAAGTGGTTAAGGAGCAGAAGTATTCAACCGGCGACAAAGATTTCAAAGCGCAGCTCACCTCGATCAAGGTTACGAAGCCCGATGCGATCTTTATTCCGGGCTATTATGCCGAAGTCTCGCTGATTGCGCGTCAGGCCAAACTCCTTGGAATCAAGGTGCCTCTTCTGGGTGGCGATGGATGGGTTGGGGATTCGCTTTTGAAAGTCGCCGGGACCGCGCTGGACGGCTCGTTTTTCTCCTGCCATTTCAGCGCCGACGACAAGTCGCCAAGCACCCAGGGCTTTGTAGACAAATATAAAGCCAAATACGGCGCCGTGCCGGATGATATGGCGGCACTTGGTTACGACAGCGCAATGATCCTGGCGGCAGCCATCAAGACGGCCGGCACCACCGAAGGCGACAAATTGCGTGTGGCGATCGGTGCAACCAAGGCGCACAAAGGGATTACCGGAACCATTACGCTGGACGAGAAGAGGAATGCACAGAAGCCGGCGGTCATTCTTGGAATCGGCAATGGCGCATTCCAGTTTGTCGAGACCGTGGCACCTTGATGCGCGCCGCCTGATTGTTTTGTCGCAAAATTCGTCCAGCTTCAGTCCGCCAAACGCCACTGATATCGATGCCCGCAAGACTTGGTAAAAACCTGCTGAGCCCGTCCCTGCCGGCTTCTCCAAAAGCTCACTGATGATTGAATTCCTCCAGCAACTCATCGATGGCTTTTCCCAAGGGGCAATCTACGCGCTGATCGCCCTGGGCTACACGATGGTATTTGGGGTGCTTCGGTTCATCAATTTTGCCCACGGCGATGTTTTCATGCTCGGGGCGTTTGCCGGGCTTTATCTCGGACCACGGACACTGAAACTTTTCGGCGCGGGTCCGTCTTATATCGGAGCGGCGGCTGTGATGTTATTGGCGATGCTGGTCTGCGCGGTGATCGGCATCATTATCGAGCGGCTTTGTTACCGGCCGCTCCGGGAACGGCCAAAGCTCACCGTGCTCATCACGGCAATCGGTGTTTCGCTTTTTTTGGAAAACTTCGGGCAATTTATTTTCGGCGCGAATCCGAAATCGTTTCCGGAGCTGATCAACAACCGGGCGTTTGAGCTTCCCGAATGGTGGGGTCAATTTTCCGCGCTGACGATTACGATCAGCCAAGTGCTGGTGGTGGCCGTGACGCTGGTCCTGCTGATCGCGATGCGCCACATCGTGCTTCATACCCGGATGGGAATGGCAATGCGCGCCCTTTCGTTTAACCCTGTGGCCGCCTCGCTTATGGGGATCAACACCGATGTAGTGATCTCATTTACGTTCGGACTCGGCTCGGCGCTGGCAGGGGCGGCCGGCATTCTTATCTCCATCCAGCAACCGTCCATTGATCCTTTGATGGGTGTGAACGCGGGACTCAAAGCGTTCGTGGCCGCCGTTCTGGGCGGGATCGGCAATCTGCCAGGGGCGGCGTTGGGCGGGATCCTGATCGGTTTGCTTGAATATATCGTGGTCGGTTACGTGAGTCCGACCTACCGCGACGCCATTGTTTTCGGCGTGCTCATCCTCATTTTGCTGGTGAAACCGACCGGCCTGCTTGGTTCCTCGGAGCGGGAGAAAGTCTGATGGATAAGTGGCCAAAATCGATTCTTATCGCGGTGCTGCTGGGCTGTCTGATCGGCTCGCCGTTTGTCTTTCAGATTAATCCTTATTATTACGATATCCTTCTTGGGATCGGGATCAGCATTATCCTCGCGGCGAGTCTGAATCTGGTGAACGGCTACACGGGCCAGTTCTCCCTTGGACATGCCGGTTTCATGGGGATCGGCGCGTATGCGTCGTCCTGGGTGACGCTCTCGTATGGCTATTGCCTGGGGGCAAACACAACCAGCACCACCACCGTTTTTCTACTCGCGCTGCTCGGCGGAGGGCTGATGGCGGGCATTGCGGGGCTCATGGTCGGCGTCCCTTCCCTGCGTTTGAAAGGGGATTACCTGGCCATCGTCACGCTTGCCTTTAACGAGATTATCAAGGGTGTCATTCAAAATGCGGAGCCGCTCGGGGCCCAGCGCGGTCTTGGCGGCATGGTGCAGCATACCAACTTTTTCTGGACGTTCGGCTTTGCGGCTTTGACGGTTTACGTGGTGGTTCACCTGGTTAATTCAACCTATGGCCGCGGTTTCCTTGCCGTGCGCGATGACGAGATCGCCGCCGAGGCGATGGGGATCAACACCACCAAATACAAAGTCCTCGCCTTTGTCCTGGGCGCGTTTTTTGCCGGAATCGCCGGCGGCCTTTACGCGCATTTTAAGCAATTCATTCACCCGGAAGGATTTAATTTCCTGCGCTCGGTCGACATCGTGGTGATGGTGATTTTAGGCGGCATGGGCAATACGGCCGGCGTTTGTTTTGCCGCCGTGCTCCTGACAATCCTTCCTGAGTTTTTGCGTTCGGTCTCCCATTACACATGGCTCCCGCTCTGGCTCCAGCAGATCGCCGAGAACCGGATGATCCTTTATTCGCTGCTCCTGATTGTCCTGATGCTGACCCGGCCCCAGGGGCTCTTTGGCGGCCTTGGTATGCCACGCAGAAGAAAGGATGTCGAAAAATGAGCGATCCGCTTCTCCAGCTTGAAAATGCCACCGTGCAATTCGGCGGATTAAAAGCCGTCGCGGATCTTTCGTTCCAGATCGATGCCGGTGAACTCGTCGGATTGATCGGCCCGAATGGCGCCGGTAAAACCACGGTTTTTAATCTGATTACCGGCGTTTATCAGACGACGTCGGGCCAGATTTTTTTTGATAAGAAATCGGTCGTCGGCCGGCGGCCTTACAAGATCACCGCTCGCGGCATTGCACGCACATTCCAAAACATCCGGCTTTTTGCGTCGCTGAGTGTTTTTGACAATGTGCGGTGCGCCTGCAACATGCACCTGGCCCATGGCATCTCGCATTCGCTCTGGCGCGGCGCGGGTTTTTCAAAAGAGGAAGCGCAGGTTGAAAAAGACGTCATGGAGTTGCTCGAGATCTTCGGGCTCGATGGCGAACGCGACATGATGTGCCGCAGCCTGCCGTATGGCGACCAGCGGCGGCTGGAGATTGTGCGCGCCCTTGCCACCCGGCCAAAGCTGCTGCTTCTGGATGAACCGGCGGCGGGGATGAATCCGACTGAGAAAGTTGAGTTGATGAAACTGATCCGTTTCACGCAGAAGAAGTTCAAGCTCGCCGTCCTGCTGGTTGAACACGACATGAAAGTCGTCATGGGAATTTGTGAGCGGATCGTGGTGCTTGATTACGGGCAGAAGATCGCTGAAGGCACACCGGCGCAGATCCGAAGCGACTCGAAAGTCATCGCCGCCTATTTGGGAAAGGAGACCGTCGATGCTTGAGATCAAAAATTTGCAGGTTCGCTACGGGACGATTGCCGCGTTGCATGGGATCTCGCTCAAAGTGGAGCGGGGGAGCATTGTGACGCTTGTAGGAGCCAATGGGGCGGGCAAATCGACGATCCTGCGTGCGATCTCAGGGCTCGTGCCGGTGGCCGACGGTTCGATTGAATATGAAGGCCAGCCAATCGCCAATCTGGCGCCTCACAAGATTGTGGCGCGAGGGCTGGCGCATGTGCCGGAAGGGCGGATGGTTTTCGCTAATCTGACGGTCATGGAGAATCTGCTCATGGGCGCGTATCTGCGGCGGGACCGGGCGGCTTTCCCCAAAGACCTCGATTATATCTTCGGCATTTTTCCCAGGCTCAAAGAGCGGCGCAAACAGACGGCCGGCACGTTATCGGGCGGCGAGCAGCAGATGCTGGCGATCGGGCGTGCGCTCATGAGCAAACCGAAGTGTCTCATGCTCGATGAGCCCTCCCTTGGGATTGCGCCGATATTGGTGCGCACGATTTTTGAGAAGATCATTGAGATTAATCAGGAGCTCGGCATCACGATTTTGCTCGTTGAACAGAACGCAAATCTTGCCTTGGAGATCTCGCATCGCGGTTATGTGCTTGAGACCGGGCGCATCATTTTGGAAGACAGCTCGGAGGCTTTGCGCGGCAATCAGCAGGTTCGCGAATGTTATCTGGGCGGCGAGTAACGAGCTCGATGAAGTTTTACTGAAAAAATTCTTGGCAGCCCCGAGGCAACGTGGCAGCTTCGCGCTCCCTTTTTTGGGACCCCTTTTTTTATGGCATACGCAATTTTCAAAACCGGCGGCAAACAATACAAGGTCGCCGCGGGCGACGTGATTGAAGTTGAGAAGCTCGATATCGAAGCCGGCACGGTGCATAGTTTTTCGGAAGTGCTCCTGGTTTCCAATGGCGACGACATCAAGCTTGCCGATGCCCTGGTTGGCGGCGAAGTGGTGGCGGAAGTCGTTGCGCAGATTAAAGCCGACAAAGTCCTTGCTTACCGTTACAAGCGCCGGAAGGGGTATCATCGCACCGTTGGCCATCGTCGCAAACTCACCCAGCTCAAGATCACGAGCATCCCGGCCTAAACCACAGTTTCATTTTTCAACTCTCATAATCTCGTATGGCTCATAAGAAAGGTCAGGGAAGCGTTAAGAACGGTCGCGATAGCGTCAGCAAGCGACTCGGCGTCAAGAAATTCGGCAGTCAGACCGTCATTGCCGGCAATATCATCATCCGCCAGCGCGGAACGAAATATTTGCCCGGTAAAAATGTCGGTCTTGGCCGCGATTACACCATTTTTGCCCTGGTTGACGGCATCGTCCGTTTCGACCGCGAAGGCCGCCGTGTGAATGTTGATCCTTCCATCACCGCGGAAGTCGCCTCGCTTAACTAGCTGATTTAATTTTAAAAAAGCGCTCCAGCTCTCACGGGCTGGAGCGCTTTTTTTTGCCTTGAACGATCGATCTCCGAAAAACGAAAGATTTGCGGGTCTTTGACATCTCTCTGACACGCCGTTCTCCGACATGGCTACGGTCTGTTTTTCCGATGAAAAACCAAGCCTTCAGATCCACGGTACTAATTTGTTCATGCGCATCGCTTCTCTCAGCCGCTGAGCCGGTCTCCGTGACCAAAGAGACGGCGTTTACGTTTTATGGCGGATTTAAGCGGCTGACGACGCAGCCGTATAGAGTGGCGCCCCTGACCGCCAGATTATGCGCCATGCCGAGCCCTGAGCTCGTGGAGCGGGAAAAACGGGCCACCGGGCCTCACTACAAGGTCAGGATCCATCTTTACGCCAATGCCGTGGCTGACGATGCCATGATTCGGAAACTCGACACGTTCCCAACGGGATCAATCATCGTAAAAGAGAAACTCGCCGCCGATGACTCCGTCGCCGGCGTTGGTGGAATGATTAAGCGTGCCCCAGGATACGACGCAGCGAACGGGGATTGGGACTATTTTTACTCCGACAAGGGAGGCGCCTTTTTCGCGGGACGCTTGCAGAATTGCGCGGATTGCCACGCCAGCGCCAAAGCGTCCGACTATGTCTTTAGCGCCCGGAAACATTTCGAGTAACCAGCCGCTGCGTTTGTCAGCTTTTGCCAGGGGCTTCGAACGCGTCGAGAAAACCAATCTCGATTGCAAGTTGCTCCTGGATGTTGCGTCCGAGATTTTGACGCATCTTTTCCAGGGCACTGATTTTTTTGAGGATTTCGGCGGGCGAAAAACGGGTGGCAAGGGCGGCTGTTGCCTTTTCGAACTCAGGCTGATCCAGCTCGGGAGTCGAGCCGGGGCAGGCATTCTGCCGAAGCACATCGGCCCACCATTGTTCCAGAATGGCCAGCAGCCGGGACCGTTCGCCTATGTAGCGGCTTTCGGTAAGCGCCTTGAAATAATCCTCCCGTTCCTCCAGAGCATCCTTGTTGGGTGCGTATTTATAAAGCGGCTCCTCTTTTTTAAGGGCCTTTTCATTTTCCTCCTGGATGGCCTGGCGCGCTTTTCCCAGGAGTTCCTGGAAACGGCGCACGAGGAGAAAGACTTGCGAGAGGTCCGGCCGCGGCTGTTGGGAGAATTCGCTCAGTTGGTTGAGCAGTTCGGTTTCCAACGGGGTTGCAGCGAGGCGTTCAGGCAGCTGGATGGAGACCTCAATGCAACGTGAGAGGATCGTCTCCAGGAGCTGATCCGGCAGTGAGCTGACTAAAAAAAGATGCGAATGCGCCGGTGGTTCTTCCAACGTTTTGAGAAAAGCGTTGGCGGCCTGTTCCTGGAGCCGATCGGCATCAAAAAGAATCCCGACCTTTTTACCGCCCCGGCTTGAGCGCATCTGAAGTTCGCGTTCAAGTTCGCGGATTGATTCAACGCGAATCCGCCGGCTGCGGGATTCGGGCTCGAGGATATGAGCGTCCGGGTGCTTGAGCGGCTCAGGGGTGCCGAGAATGAGCGCGGCGAGATCGGTGGCGAGCTGCCGTTTGCCGCTGCCTTGAGGGCCAGTGATCAGGTAGGCATGCGCAAGCCGGTCCTGGGCGTGGGCGCGGCTGAGAAGTTCAAGAGCGTCCGCGGCGAAAAGAGCCATCTTTGGAGAGCGAAATGGCCGGCAGCTGAATGAGCGCCGGCCAAAGGAGATTTTTCGCTTTTAAGAAAATCAGCGTGTGAGAATCGTCGGGCTTTTGCCGTTGGAATTCGCGTTGACAACCCGTTCAGAGGAACGGCGGCTGAGCTGTACGAAAGTATTGTTATCGCCAAACTTGGACCATGGACCGGCCGGAATTTCGCGAAACTCGACAAATTTCCAATCAGTCACGTCTTTGGAGGCAAGCCCGAGGTAATCGCGAACGGCTGGGCTGACATCGAGGCCCGCGCCTTGGTTAAGGTTCGGCTTGGGTCTCTCATTGCCGAAGACGTATTGCCAGTGATCGGTTCGGAATGGGCCGCAGTCGCTCCACTGGGCGTAGGCGACTTTTCCAACACTATTGCGGATCGCAACCCAACGGTCGCGGCAAACGCTTTTGCCTTCACGCTCAAAGGTTTGGCGAAACCACGGGATCACCTGGCGCGACTCGGGTTTGGTGGTGCCACGGGTGACGTCGTTATAAGGGAGCGCGACGTAAAACGGATTCTGGCGCGGCTGGAACTTGATCGGGATAAAGTTGGCGCGCGCGGCCGGATCCGGATTGTCGAAACCGCCGAAACTCGTGGACCAGGTCAGATCCCAGGAGCTCGAATGGTTATGCACGGGATTGTTCGTGCTCGCATTTTCGCCCACCCAGAAAATGGTGGTGACAATGCCCGTCTTCCAAGGGTATTTGCTGCCAAAAAGGCCGCTGTGGGAAGTGGTGGGAACAACAACCTTCGGTTCAATCTGCAGGATGGCGTTTTCGCGCAGTTTCATCGCATAACGCGCGAAATCTTCGCTGCTGCGATAAGGGGATTGAGCGTGGGCCGCGCCGGTGGCGAGGATGATTCCTAGAAGATATGGGAGAAACCTTTTCATAGTCAGGAACGGCAATGGGCGGGGTATATAGGGGCCGAATGGGTGCCGGTAAAGCCGATTCTGCCCATTGAGAGGGCACATGACGTGCCACGTCCGCCTGATTTCGCTCTTCATACTCCTGCGGGACGCTTATTGCCCGCAGACCATTGGCAAAGCGCGGTCAGTTCAATTGCACGATGGTGTTCCGGCGAAACCGCTCGTTTGTGCCCGGGTAATCAAGGGTAAAATGGAGGCCGCGGCTCTCTTTTCGCAATAATGCGCAGTCGACGATCAATCCTGCCACCGTTGCGAGATTCCTGAGCTCAAGGAGGTCGGTCGTGATCTTAAAGTTCCAGTAAAACTCCTGGATTTCGCTTTGCAGATTGCGCAACCGGGTGGCGGCGCGTTGAAGCCGTTTGGTGGTGCGCACAATTCCCACGTAATCCCACATCAGGCGGCGGATCTCGTCCCAGTTATGGTAGATGACGACAAGCTCATCGACGTCGTGCATCTCGCTGCTGACCCATTCAGGGAGCTCCACCGGCCATGCGCTCTCGC
The DNA here is from genome assembly GCA_028293625.1 of Chthoniobacteraceae bacterium. GTDB lineage: Bacteria > Verrucomicrobiota > Verrucomicrobiia > Chthoniobacterales > Chthoniobacteraceae > CAIURC01. The sequence goes on from JAQGOL010000028.1 coordinate 28,301, forward strand.
TTGGCACGGATTGCGCCGCCAATATCTCGCAGCAACGGTGCGCAAGGACAACGGCCTCAAGAAGCGAGTTGCTCGCCAGCCGGTTGGCGCCGTGAAGCCCCGTGCATGCGACTTCACCAATCGCGGAAAGGCCCGCCAGGCTGCTCGATCCGTTCGCGTCAGTGAGCACACCGCCACATTGATAATGGGCCGCCGGCACCACCGGGATCGGGTCGCGTGTAATGTCGATTCCGTATTTCAAACAGGTCTCGTAAATATTCGGAAAACGAGAGCGGACAAATTCAGCCGGCTTGTGGCTGATATCGAGATAAACACATTTGGCGCCGGTCCGCTTCATTTCGGCGTCGATGGCACGCGCCACGATGTCGCGCGGGGCGAGTTCGAGACGAGGATCATATTTAGCCATGAACTGCAGGCCTTTGGCGTCAATCAGCCGGGCGCCCTCGCCGCGCACCGCTTCAGAGACAAGAAACGAGCCGGCATCGGGATGATAAAGGCAGGTGGGATGGAACTGGATGAACTCCATGTTCGCGATCCTGGCTCCCGCGCGCCAGGCCATCGCCAGCCCGTCTCCCGTGGCGACGGCCGGGTTGGTGGTATAAAGGTAAACTTTGCCGCAGCCACCCGACGCAAGCACGATGCGGTCGCTGCGCAGGGTGAGCACATTTCCGCTTGCTTCATCGAGCACATAGACGCCAAGGCAGCGGTCTGCGCTGACATGACCAAGTTTTCGCAAGGTAATCAGGTCGATGGCGATGTGGTTTTCGAGCATCACAATCTCGGGGTTGACGCCCACGGCCCGTAAAAGCGCCTCCTCAATTTCGCGTCCCGTGACGTCGCGGGAATGGAGAATGCGTCGGCGCGAATGGCCGCCTTCACGGCCAAGATCGAGTTCGGCCACGCTGGCGCCTTGCTCTAATTCGCGCTCGTCAAAATGAACGCCGGCTTCGATGAGTTCCCGGATGCGCGCCGGACCGTCGGTAACAATGGAGCGGACCACGTCTTCATCGCAAAGCCCCGCGCCGGCATCGAGCGTGTCGGCGACGTGGAGTTCAAACGAGTCTTCGGCGCTGGTAACACAGGCAATCCCGCCCTGGGCGTAACGGGTGTTGGATTCGGCCCGGGCTCCCTTTGTGACAATCGCCACGGTGCCATGCCGCGCCGCCTTGAGGGCAAGGCTTAGTCCCGCGATGCCGCTGCCGATGATGACAAAATCAAACCGTTTCATTGAATCCAAAGGTTGTCGATCAGCCGGGTCTGGCCAAAAAAGACGGCCAGCGCGATCACGCAATCCGCGCCGGCTGTATGAATGGGTTGGAGCGTGGTGGCATCGGCAATTTCCACGTAATCAACACGGGCCAGGGGCGCCTTGGAGATTTCAGTCAAAAGAAGCGTCCTGAGCTGAGCGGCATCCGTTTGCCCGGCCCTGATCGCCTCGGCGGCTTTGAGAAGCGCGCGCCGAAGCAACGGCGCCTGGGCTCGCTCGGTGGAGGAGAGAAATTGGTTGCGGGAACTGAGGGCAAGTCCATCGGGCTCCCGAACGGTCTCAACCGGAACGATTTGCACCGGCATATTGAGATCGCGTGTCATTTGGCGGATCACCATGCACTGTTGAAAATCCTTGAGGCCAAAGAGAGCCAAGTCGGGCTGAAGGATATTAAACAGCTTGGCCACCACGGTGCAGACCCCTTTGTAATGGCCTGGACGCGAGGCGCCGCAGAGCGTTCGGCTGACGCTCTCTTCATTGATAAAAGTGGAGTGTCCGGCCGGATACATCGCGTCCGCATCGGGATGAAAAAGAAGATCGACGCCGTGCGATTCGCAAAGGGCCATGTCGGTTTCAAACGGCCGCGGGTAACGGGTGAAGTCTTCGCTTGGGCCGAACTGCGTGGGATTGACAAAGAGGCTCACGGCCACCGTACCGCCCGGACCGACCAGCTCGCGGGCGCGGTCAATCAGAGTGGTATGGCCCCGGTGCAAAGCGCCCATGGTCGGGACCAGAGCCAAAGGGTGCGATGCCTTCTGGCACCATTGAGTGGCGGCGGAGATGGATTCGGTGACTTTCAAATCACCAGCGGGATTATCGGTTAAGCGTCTGGAGGGCAAGCGCTTCGCATGTGCGGTGCTCCGAGGACGGAAATTTTTTTGGTTTTACCGGCGATTATCAATGAAGCGGGAAAGACGTTTGCAGGAAACGCTTCTCAGCGAATGGCACAAGCGGTGCTTAAAGGACGAGAATCGTCAGCCATTTATGAGGACCGCAATTTATTTAAACCGCCGCGCTTTTACCTTGGTGGAAATTATGGTCGTCGTGGCCATCATCGCCATGCTGGCCTCGATCAGCATTCCGAATTATCTGCGGATGCGCAAACGCTCGCAGGCAAGCCGGATTCTAAGTGACCTGCAGAAAGTCGACTCCGCGATCGATCTCTACGCTATTGAAAACAAAAAGGGCGAGGGAACGGTGGTGACCTGGAGCGATATCCGCAATTATATCAAAACGGATTCCGTTCTTTATGTCTCCGGAGGGGTCGACTTGCTGGGTCACCCTTTTGAAGGTTTTACAGTCGATTCACCGCCCCTTTTATCGACGGCGTCGTTTGATTCACTTTCCGATGTTGCCCCCTTGGAATTCTGGTCGCCTTATCGGTGAACGCCAAAGGCGCGTTCTGGACAGATTGCAGAAGCGCTCTACGTTCTTCGCGCCCACCCATGCCCAGAATTTTCCCCCTTTGTTTCACCCTGCTGCTCAGCATTTTTGTTACCGCCTCCGCCCGCGCCATTGAGGTCCGGATCGGCTCAAAAGGCATTAATGCGGTCGTGCTCGAGGCAATCAAAGCGATGCCTCTTGAAGGCACCTACGCGGCGACGTCAGTGGCCCAGCAGGCGCTTGCCGGCGCGATTACACGGATCCCTGGCGGACTCGCAATCAATGGGCAGAGCGCGTGCCCAAGTTTCTGTTCGAGTGCAACATATTTGGTTTTTGTGCGAACGCTTCAGGAACTCGTCGCCGATGGAGCGCTTCAACTCGATAATAAAACGCTCGATGCCCTGCTGGTTCATGGCCAGCGCGATGGCGAGGGGGCATGGGGCCGTTGGAATGCCAACGGCCCCGGTACAGCCCGGCTGTTTTCGGAACTTGATCTAGGTCCCAATTTTACCAGCTTTGACCAGGCGCTCCCGGGCGATTTCATGAAGATCTTTTGGACCTCGGAAATCGGCGCGCGTGAACGCGGTCATTCGGTGATTTATCTCGGAACCGAAACGGTGGCAGGGGTGGAGCAAATCCGCTTTTGGTCGAGTAATCAGCCGCGGGGCTACGGCATCAAAAACGTGCCGCGATCCAAAATCGTCCGCGCGATTTTTTCGCGCCTGGAAAGGCCGGCCAACCTTTCACGGCTGGGGGTGATTCCTTCAACCGATGCATATCTGGCCAGTCTCTTAAAAGTGCGCTCAACTCCGCTGCAAATGGGAGAAAAGTGTAATCTTTCAGAGGAACGGGTCAAAATCGGCCCAGGCTCGCGATAATCGAACCTGAAATGCGTGATTAACCCGCTTTTAAGCGGTTGGCTATTTGCGGGCCTTGGCGGAAGCCTTGGCCGGTTCGGCCGCTTCCTTTTGTCCAGCGTCCGCGAGAACCATGTCGCTCACATCTTTTTCAATGAGAGTGATGATGTAGTTGCTTAGCGAACGGCGGTCTTTTTTTGCCTTAACTTTGGCAAGCTCAAGGAGATCTTCAGGGCAACGGAATGCTGTGTATTTGCTCATAATTGGGTTACGCGTTGGGTTTAGGACGAACCATGTCCGGTATATGGACACGTTTAGGCCTTTTGTAAGCGCAGCAAACAGAAACCTAAACACTTCCGAGAGCGTTCGATTACGTACCCGGAGCTACTCCATGTTCGAAGCCGTCACGGAAGTTGGACGTGACGGGGCTCCTATTTGTGCGCTTATACCGACTATTCCTCACGAACCGTGTAATTTGCAACAAATTCATTGCGAAATTGGTCGAATTTGCCTGCCTCAATTTCCCGGCGCGCCTTTTCCATCAGGTTGAGATAAAAATGGAGGTTATGGAGACTGATCAAACGCAGCCCGAGAATCTCCTCCGCCTTCACCAAATGGCGCAGGTACCCACGGCTGAACTGGATACATGCGGGGCAGGTGCACCCTTCTTCAATCGGACCTTTATCAAAAATGTATGGAGCGTTTTTTAAGTTGATGGTACCCGCCGCTGTGAACGCCGTACCGTTGCGCGCCAGCCGGGTAGGCAGCACTACGTCAAACATGTCAACCCCACGCGCTACCATTTCGAGCATTTGCGGCGGGGTGCCAAGGCCCATAGCGTATCGCGGTTTGTCAGCAGGTAGAAACGGTTCGCTCGACTCGATGGCCGCGATCATTTCCGTCTCGGGTTCGCCCACACTGACTCCGCCAATCGCATAACCGTCGAAGCCGATGGCTACGAGCGCCTCCGCGCTTTGCCTGCGAAGTTCGGGAAATGTGGCGCCCTGCACGATGCCGAATTTCATGCCGGGCGTTTCGACTTCTTTGCACGCGGCGGCCCATGCCAGGGTGCGATCGAGGCTGCGCGCCGCGTAATCGTGTTCGCACGGATAGGGCGGGCATTCATCAAACACCATCGCGATGTCGCTGCCGAGTGCCGCCTGAATTTCCATCGCCTCGCGCGGTCCAAGAAAGCAGGGCGCACCATCAAGGTGATTCTGAAAATGGACGCCCGCGTCGGTGATCTTCCTCAGCTTCGCGAGGGAAAAAACCTGGAATCCACCCGAATCGGTAAGGATCGGTCCGTCCCAACCCATGAAAGCGTGAAGGCCGCCAAAATGGCGCATGACATCCATCCCGGGCCTCACGAAGAGATGATAAGTGTTGCCGAGAATGACCTGGGCTTTGAGGGTCCTGAGTTCGGCGGGTGAAATGGCCTTGACGGTACCTTGCGTTCCCACCGGCATAAAGATGGGAGTCTCGATAACGCCGTGGGCAGTGGTGAGCCGGCCTCGTCGTGCTTTTGTGCCGGGATCCGTTGAGAGAAGTTCAAACATGGGGCGCGGACATTAGCGGACCATGCCCAACGCGCAAACTTCCAGATGAGGCCCTCGTGCGCGCCTGACTGCTTCCGACCGCTTCAAGGCTGCAGAAGCGCTTGTTTTTCCCGGATGGCTTCCTCTTCGTCAATAAGAGCGAGGAAAACGTCTTCCAGCGCTCCCGCCCCGTGGCTTTGTGCGCGCAGCTGGTCGACAGTGCCAAGGGCGATCAATTTTCCGCGATGCATGATCCCGATGCGGTCGGCCATCTCTTCCGCCACGCTAAGCTGATGGGTGGAAAGAAAGATGGTCATCCCGCGCTGGGCGCACGCCTTGAATTCATCTTTGACGATTCGGGCATGGCGCGGATCAAGGCCGACCATCGGTTCATCGATCACCAGCACTTTCGGTTCATGCAAAAGCGCCGAAGCAATCACAAGCCGCTGCCTGGTGCCGTGGCTGAGATTTTCGGTCAGTTCGTGCGCGTAATCGCCAAGATGGAATTTCTCAAAAAGCTCACCGGTAAAATGATGGATGCGCTTTTTCTCAATTCGAAAAATATCGCCGACAAACTGCATGAATTCAAAGCAGGTCAGCTTGTCGTAAAGAAAAGGAAAATCAGGGACATACGCCAGCTGCGCCTTGGCAAGTTCGGGCGTTTTTTGAATATCGTATCCGTTGACGATCACCGTGCCGGCGGTCGGCTTAAGAAGGCCGGCGATCATTTTGATGGTCGTCGTTTTGCCGGCCGCGTTCGGACCGAGGCACGCAAAAAATTCTCCCTGGGCAATTTCAAGGTCGAGTCCGGCGACGGCGCGTAGCGAACCAAACTGCTTTTCGAGTGAGTGGATCTGGATCAAGGACGGAAAGATTGAGGGGTTGAGGGGGCGTTATAATATCGGATGCCGCAGCGCGGGAGCGGCATTTCCAGCCGCCGCGTCCTGGGCTCGCGCTTTTACGGAGTCAGATCGTCGGGTGCGAGAGTGTATCCGAAAAAGGTTTTAACCAGGAGGATCTTGCCGAGCTGGTCGACGTGCGCTTCTAACAGCGTCTGTCCGCTTTGGGAAACGTTGATTAAATACGTATCGGCCCGTTCCCCGTGGATCTGAAGGGACGATTGGCGGGCCGTGATTTCCGGGCGTCCGGCGTTTTTGGTGCCAATCGTGCGCATCATCCCGGGATCAACTCCAAGATCTTTGATCAACTCGGCTGCGCCGGCCTCGTTCAAATGGTAACTGTGGCCTTCGGGAAGGGCCTTTTCGCCGTCTCGCGTAGTGAAATGGACCATCTTTTCAAGTGCCTCGACCCGCACCTGCACCTGATAAAAATTGGCGTCCTTAATGACGACTTCCAAGGTAAAGCGTTCGAAGTTCAGGGCGGAATCCATTTCAAATCGGCCTGAGGCATGCACGCGCTGCCGGACCGTTGGCTGAAGACGCAGGCTGAAGGTTGCATTGATGTTAAGCAGGCGGCGTTGGGTTTCAGCTTCAGTCGAGGGTGTAACCTGCAGATGGCCGGCCGGGACGCCCTCGGAGGTCACGATCAAATCGGAGGTTTGTTCATGAAGAAAAAGCAGCCTTGCAACATGGGTGAGCGGCACGGCGCGCAAACGCGAGCTGGCCGGGCTTACCTCGGTGCTGATGAGCAGCCCCATCATCGTGAGCCAGAAAATCACGATGGCGGTTCCTAGGAGGCGGTAGAGCATGCGCCACCGTAGAGCTTCCCGCCTGGAAGCGCTCTCCCAGAATTCGCAAAATTTGGCGATCATGCGGACCCCGAGGGCTATTCCTGTAAATGACTTGGCTTCAAGGTGCCGGCTCTGTAGGGACATTCGCGCTTTTTTTTCCCCTTAATTTTCCTCGATGCGCGAATACCTCGATCTCCTGCGGCTTGTTAAAGAGCGTGGCACATTCAAATCCGATCGGACCGGCACCGGCACGCAATCGGTTTTCGGCGCACAAGCCCGATTTGATCTCAGCCGCGGGTTCCCGCTTCTAACCACGAAAAAGGTTCACCTGCGCTCGATCATTTTCGAACTGCTTTGGTTTCTGCGCGGAGAGACCAATGTGAAGTTTTTGCGCGAGAACGGGGTGACGATCTGGGATGAATGGGCTGATGGAGAAGGGGAGCTGGGCCGTGTTTATGGTGCCCAATGGACCGATTGGCGCACCGCGGATGGACGTTCCATCAACCAAATTGACCAAGTCATCGCGCAGATTAAGTCGAATCCGCACAGCCGCCGGCTCATTGTCAGTGCATGGAACGTCGGCGAGGTCGATCAGATGGCGCTTCCACCGTGCCACGCCTTTTTCCAGTTTTACGTCGCGGATGGACGGCTCAGTTGCCAGCTTTATCAGAGAAGCGCAGACCTCTTTTTGGGTGTGCCGTTTAATATCGCCAGTTACGCGTTGCTGACTCTCATGGTCGCCCAGGTGTGCGACCTCGAGCCGGGCGATTTTATCCACACTTTTGGCGATCTGCATCTTTACTCAAATCACTTTGAGCAAGCCGCGCTTCAGCTGGCCCGTGAGCCGCGGGCCTTGCCTGTGATGACGCTCAATCCGAAGGTACGCGACATCCACGCGTTTCAATTTGAAGACTTTAACCTGAGTGGCTACGACCCGCATCCCGGAATCAAGGCGCCGATCGCCGTATGAAAGCGATCGCGGCCATGTCGCTCAACCGGGTGATCGGAAACACGGGCCGGATGCCGTGGCATTTACCCGAGGACTTTAAATGGTTTAAGAAAACGACACTGGGCCACGTGGTGCTCATGGGCCGCAAAACCTTTGAATCCCTTGGGAAAGCGCTGCCCAATCGCATCAATCTGGTTGCCACTCGTGATCAGGGAACTTTCCCGGACGCGATTGCGATCCCGGACCTTGAAGAAAGCCTCCGTTCTTTTGGGAATGAGATCTTCGTCATCGGCGGGGCGGAAATTTACGCGCAACTGCTTCCCCGCTGCACCGATCTTTATCTGAGCGTGGTGCAACGGGAGGTGGAAGGAGATGCCTTTTTCCCGCCTTTTGAGGATCGTTTTGAACTAGTCGAAACGATTTTGGAATATCCCGATTTCAAGGTGCTCCACTATCGGAACCGGGACGTAAAGGTATAGTTCAGCCGCCGGTTTTCACTTCCACGATGTCGTGGGGAGCGCTCTCGCGTTGCCCGGCAGGGGTGACCCGAACGTAACGCGCTTTTCTCCTGAGTTCCTCCAAAGTGGAGGCGCCATGGTAGCCCATGCCGCTTTGCAAACCGCCAGCGAGCTGAGTGAGCACGGTGTCGAGCGGCGGATTGACTTCCTTGAGCGCTTCGACTCCTTCGGCCGCAACCTTGCGCACGTTATCCTTCGTGTTGTGGCCGTAACGGGCGGCGCTTCCGGCCTGCATGGCTGATAAACTGCCCATGCCGCGGTATTGTTTATAAAGCTTCCCGTTGATCTCGATAATCTGACCGGGCGATTCCGGGCAGCCGGCCAGCAATCCGCCGCAAATGACTCCGTGGGCCAGGGTGAGCGCTTTGACAATGTCGCCTGATTTGGTGATTCCGCCGTCGGCGACGATCTTGACGCCCGCCTTTTCCGCGGCCTTTGAAGCGACATAGAGGGCGGTCAGCTGTGGAATACCTACGCCGGCCACCACACGGGTGGTGCAGATGGAGCCGGGACCCTGGCCGATTTTAATGATGTTGGCACCGTTCTCGGCCAGGTAAGTGACGCCCTCGGCGCTTGTGACGTTTCCGGCGATGATCGGGAGATCGGGAAATGCCTCCCGAATCAAACGGACCGTGTCGCCAACCCCTTTGCTGAAGCCGTGCGCCGTGGAAACGGCCACTACGTCGACTCCGCGCTCCACGAGCGCGCCGGCGTGTGCCAGAATCCGGTCCCGATCAAGTTCCCCGGTCGAACTGCGTGTGGCTGTGACCGCCGCTCCGCAAAGCAGCCGGAAACTGGAGTCCCGTGCCGGCTTTAATGGAGAAAGCCGCTCATGCAGGATTCGTTCAATGTCGCTGGCGGTAAAAAGGCCGCGTAAATGATCATCATCATCGACGACAAGCAGCTTGTGGATGCCGATGTGATCGGTGAAAAAACGGTCGGCCCTGGCGATCGGGTTGGTGGCGATTTCCCGCTCGTTGACGGTGTGAACTTGTGCGCGGGGTGTCATTGCCTGGTGCACACTGATGGCAGCGTAACGCGGCCGCACCACGTGGCCGGGAAGCAACCCGAGAAGCCGGCCTTTTTCATCCACCACAGGAAAAGTCCGGAAGCCGAACCCTTTTTCCTCAATAAAAGCGATCACATCGCCAATAACCTGGCTGGGCGAGACCTGAATCGGGTCCGGGATGAGTCCATGAACGTTGTTTTTGACCCGGCTTACTTCACTCAATTGCTGCCGCTCAGACATGTTGCAATGAATGAGTCCAAGTCCGCCCGCCAACGCCATCGCAATGGCCATCGGCGATTCGGTCACGGTGTCCATGTCGGCGGAAATGATCGGCAAACGCAGCGGTAGCCGTTCATGAAGGATGCTCTCCAACACGGCGTCCCGCGGCAGGATGTCCGAGTAAAGAGTCGCCAGGGTGACGTCGTCGTAGGTGAGTGCGATGCCGCTGTGATCGCGAAAAAATGCGTCCGCGGGCTTGTAGAAAGCGCTGTCGATTGAGTCCGAGAATTCTGCTGCCATGAGATGACATACAGGCGAGGAGCCGGGCGAGTGAAGCGAGAAACGCCGGTTGGTGCGCTGAAATGCGAAAAAGCGGCCCGTTTAGAGTTGCGAGGCGCGCCTGCGTTCATTGAGAGCGGCGCAACGCGGGCAGACCGCCAGCGGGGTTTGCGCCGCATCTTCAAACTCAAAGGCGCACATCGAGCATCGAATAAGGTGGCGAAATGCCTGCCGCTTTCGGCTGCGCCTGCTCCAGGTGGAAACCAGCCACGCGCTAAAAATCAACCCGAGCATGAGCGCAAGGTAGATAAAAATAAGGGCGTTGAGACTAACCGGGATCATCGGGAAGAGGCGCTTTGCGTGCCCGCTTGTTTTGCTGAATCCGCCGTTTCGTAGACGTCACTGCCCCAGTCGAAAGTCGCAAATCCCCAGGTCAGCGGTGGCTCGGCTGGAACAAATGAGAGGTTTTTGAGATGCACTTCAGCCTCGGCGTCCAGTTTTTTGCTGCCTGAAGAGTTTTGCACAAAACTAAAGCGCACTTCGCCTCGATCAGTGACGCCGATAAGAAAGCGGATTCGATCAAGCGGTTCGCTTGATTTTGAAAATGAAAGGATAGGCGGTTTGGCCAGCTCGCGGGAACTCAGGCCGCCGGAAAACGAAAGCGAGGTTGGTTGCGATTTGGAGGGGAGGGGGGCACGGACCGCGTTTTTTTCCGAACTGCGGATAATGGAAAGCGGATCTTTCGCATAAGGCATCTGATCGCCAGCAATGCTTTCGGCCACCGTGCGCGGAGTGGTCCTGATCACCTGATAGGAGGGGCGATACTCGGCTTTAAGCAGGTTGGGCGGTTCAACCTGGGGCGCCATGGCGATCAGCGCCGGGTTCTCCGCTTCAATCCATTGGAGCAACGCCTGGTTTTCCGGAGTTGAATCGTCGAGGATCGTGATCGGCGGCGGGGGGGCGGGGAGTGTTGCCCGCTCCGGGTAAACGACATTGAAAAGAAAAAAAGTGGCCGTGTGTGCCACAAGCGAGACGAGGATAAACCCCGGCATCCATGGAAAAATGGCGCGCGATTTTTTCCTTTCAAAAAGAGCGGCTTCCTCAGCCCGCTTCATTGCGATTTGGGGCTGGTGGCAAGGACGATTGAAAAACCGTGTTGAAGGCCTTGGTTCATGACCTGCACGATAAAATCGTACGAAGTGCCGCGATCCGCCCGGATAACCAAGGCGCGCTCTTTAATATGAGGGTCGCGCAACCGTTCGCCCAATTCGGCCAGGGTGACTTTCTGGTTGCGATGATAGATGGCCGGGCTCGGAGTCGAAAGGATGCTGACCAGCTGTGCGTTGTGCTGAGGGCCCAGGGTGAATGAAGAGCTGGGAAGCGTCACCGCGAGCCCCGGTTGAAGCACAAAGCGGGAGCTCATCGCGAAGAAGATCACCACCAGGAAGAGCACGTTCACCAGCGGGATCACGCTCATAAGCGCCGGACTGAACTTGAGATTGCGCGTGAGCTTCACTTCGGCAGAGCTTCAGGACAAACAGGCTTATTCCACCCGATGACGCGCCAACGCGGTTGGGGCGGGCGGAAATCCGATGATGCCGGAGCTTTTGCGCTGATCGCAGAGCAGATTGACAATCTCAATCCCGGCGCGCTCCAGGTCATGCATCAGCGAATTTACGCGCGAAGAGAGATATCCGTAGCCAACCGCGCATGGGATCGCCACCACCAGGCCCGCGGCCGTGGTTAAAAGGCTTTGGTAAATCCCGCTGGCAATGTCGGTTGAACTCGCAAACCCGCTCTGGCTCGAAATATTGACAAACGCTTCAATGAGCCCGGTGACGGTCCCCAGCAATCCAATAAGGGGCGCGACAAATGAGATGGTGACAATAATGCCCAGGCGTCGTTCCAGCCGGGGGACTTCCAACTGGCCCGCTTCCTGGACCACTTCCTTTAATTCCTGGCGTGGCGCGTCGTGCCGTAGAATGGCGGCGTGAATGACACGCGCGGCCGGTCCCGGCGTGCCGGCGCATTCGTGGAGCGCCTCTGCGAAGCTGCGGCGTTGCACCAGATTGGAGAGTCCGCGCATAAACTCGCCCACGCGAATCGTCGCTCGATGAAAATACGTGACCCGTTCCAAAAACACCGCCCCCGCGAGCACGCTACAGAACAAGAGAAGCCACATCAGCGGCCCGCCTTTTTGCATGTAGTCGATCATTAGTAGCGGGTTATAGGGCAGCAAGGCGGGCGTGGCAAGAATGGGGATGCGGCGCTCCGGACGCGGAAAAAAACGCGATAACGACCGCGAAACTCCGAAACGCCCTTTCACAACGCCGCTCTGAGGTGTAAGAGAAAAGGAAAGAGGAGACGCGGTGATGGGTGAGATAAGGTTCTCATGTGAACGGTGTGGTCAGCAGATTGTAGCGGACGCTTCGGCGGCGGGACTCAATGCCGAATGTCCGAGTTGCCATCTGGCCTTGATTATCCCAGAGCCGGATTTTGACGAAGAAAGCGAGGGCGCGGTGGTTTCCCAGAGCGAGCATGCTGACACGCAACTGGCCCTGGCGTATGTCTGTGAACAATTGGAGGCGGCCAAGGAGCAATGCGCACATTTGAGCGCGAACACGGCGCGAATTCAGGCCGAACTCCACTCGCTTCTGGCCGAGCAACGCGTGCATCTGACGTTGCTATGGGATTACAGGCGCCGCCTCAGGATTGCCGAAGATCAGATTGTGGGCGATGCCACGGCGTCCGCGAACGGCATTGGCAGCGTGGCGGGCAAAGATGGCGTCGCTTTGTTGGAGGCGCCAACTTCCAAATCTCCCCAAACCACCGCACATCTCGGGAGCGAAAAGACTGCCAACATGGAAAATCGTTCAGAGCACCTCGAAGCGGAACTCATTGAAGCCCGGTCCCGGCTTGAAGAAGCGGATAAAGCGAGCCGCATGCTGGCTGGCTCGTGCGACGAACTCAGACGTGAAAATGCTGCTTTGATTCGAGCGCTTCAATCGGCAAACGGCGCCGGTGAACAGATGCTCGAAAACCCGAATCAAGCCCATGTGGAACGGATTCACGAGGACAATGGATTGTTGCGCGGCATTGTTTCAAGGCAGAATGTTTTGCTTGAGCAATGGTATGCGGAATTGACCGGCCTCAAGCGGGCGCGCCTGATGTTGCGGATCCTTTATGCGCTTTTCGCCCTTTGCCTGATTATTTTAGCGATCATTGCCATTGATAACTGGCCGCTTTTGAAGATCTGAAGCAGCCTGCGATGTAGTGGGGCCGCTCTTGCGTCGCGCCTGCGGGCTCCTTAGGCTTTGGGCGATAATGCGCATCCTAGCCATTGATCCATCCCTGCGCTGCACTGGCTTTGCCATTCTTGAGAAAACCGGAGGTGCCTTGCGTGCCATTACCTATGGCACAATTAAAAATCACGCGAAGCTTTTGCCCTCGGGCTGTCTGGTGGCGATTCATGAGCGGGTCGTTGAATTGATTGCCGATCATCTGCCGGAATGCGCTGTGGTTGAATCGGTGATTTACGTGCAGAGTTTTCGCACCGCCATCACGCTTGGCAGTGCACGCGGCGCCGCACTTCTGGCTGCCGCCGCCCGCGGCTTGCCGATCTACGAATACGCGCCGCGCCGGGTCAAACAATCGGTGGTGGGCCGCGGCGGCGCCGACAAAAGCCAGGTTGCCTTCATGGTTCGCGCGTTACTGGGACTGACTGAGACGCCCGGAGCGGATGCCGCCGATGCCCTGGCAATCGGGCTCACCCATTTTCAAAATGCCGCTACCGCCAGCCTCGGCGCCACCACTCTTCAGCAGATATGAATGACGATTTGCGCGCCAGCAATGCCACGACTCCCGGCAAACCGATTCAGATCCGATGGTTTGGACGGGTCGGCTACGAGCAGGCGCTTCAATTACAGGAAGAACTTGTGGCAGGCCGCATCGACGGGTCATCGGATCAGGACGCGTTGCTCCTGCTGGAGCACGATCCGGTTTACACCATTGGCCGGACACCGGACCAATCAAGCCTGCGCAAGCCTGAAGAGTTGCCGTATCCCCTGGTGCAGATCAGCCGCGGAGGACAAGCCACTTACCACGGGCCCGGGCAATTGGTTGGTTATCCGATCCTCGATTTGCGACCACGCGGCCAGGATCTGCATCGGTATATGCGAGCGCTGGAGGAGACACTCATTGAGACGCTGCATTCATTTGAGATTGCCGGGATCCGGCGTGAAGGACTGACCGGCGTCTGGGTTGGCGCGCGAAAGATTGCGTCGATCGGGGTTGGCGTGCGGCGCTGGATCAGCCTGCATGGGTTTGCATTGAACGTATGCGGCGACCTGGCACCGTTTACCCATATTACTCCGTGCGGTATCGCAGGCGTGGAGATGACCAACATGGAGATTGAAAGCGGCCGGGATATCGGCGTGGAGGAAGTCGCGCACCGAGCCGGGGAGTTTTTCCGGGCGCGGTTTGAGTGAACCTCTTAGAGGGAAAGAAAGTTTTTCAGCAGTTTTTTGCCTTCAATCGTCAGAATCGATTCGGGATGAAACTGCACGCCGTGAATGGGAAGGGTTTTGTGGCGTAATCCCATGATCTCTTTTTCGATCGTCTCGGCCGTAATCTCGAGGCAATCGGGCAGCGTCTCCCGTTTAACCAGGAGCGAATGGTAACGGGTCGCTTCAAATGGATTGGGTAATCCGGCAAACACGCCTTGGCCATCGTGCAGAATTGGCGAGGTTTTTCCATGCATCAGACGGCCCGCGCGAACGACATCGCCGCCGAAAACCTGCCCGATGCATTGGTGCCCGAGACAGACCCCCAGAATCGGAGTGGCCGCGCCAAATGTGCGGATCACATCGTTGCTGATTCCTGCTTCGTTGGGCGTGCATGGACCGGGTGAAATGACGATCCGTTCAGGCCCAAGTGCTTGGATCTCCTCAATGCTGATCTCGTCATTGCGCTTGATGAGCATATCCGCGCCGAGCTCTCCAAAATACTGGACGAGATTGTAGGTGAACGAATCGTAGTTATCTAAAACAAGAAGCATAAAAGGTCACCGGTTGGAGGTTTACGGAGTGCCGGTTGAAATGCCGGCTTTGGCTCGCGCGATCGCGGCCATCATTCCCATCGCCTTATTAACACACTCCTGATGCTCGGATTCGGGCGAGGAATCAGCCACCACGCCGGCGCCGGCCTGCACAAATGCTTTGCCCTCTTTCAAAACGACCGTGCGCAGGGCGATGCAGGAATCGTGGTTCCCATCAAAACCGAAGTAACCGACCGCGCCGGCGTAAACGCCCCGTTTGCTTTTTTCCAGGCTGTTGATGACCTGCATGGCGCGCACCTTGGGCGAACCGCTCACAGTACCGGCAGGGAACGTCGCCCGCATGACGTCATAGGCGGTTTTGTCGCTTCGCAACTCGCCGATCACGTTGGAGACAATATGCATCACGTGACTGTATTTCTCGATCGTGAAGGCTTCCGTGACTTGAACGGTGCCAAAGTTGGAAACCCGCCCGACATCGTTCCTCGCCAGATCAATCAGCATCAGGTGCTCGGCGCGCTCCTTGGGATCGCTTAACAAGGCGGCTGCATTGGCGTCGTCTTCGGTTTCATTTGCACCGCGCCGTTTGGTGCCCGCAATGGGCCGAATTTCCACATGCCCATTCATGGCACGGACCTGCAGCTCGGGCGAACTGCCGATCAACGCAAACCGGCCCCCGAACTTGATGCAGAACATGTAAGGCGACGGATTCACAAAACGAAGCGCCCGGTAGAGCGAAATCGGGTCGCCGCTGTAATCGGTTTCAAACCGTTGCGAGGGGACAAACTGGAACACATCGCCGGCACGGATATATTCGAGTCCATCGCGAACCATCGCCACGTATTCCTCGGGAAGCGTGTTGCAGGTGGGCGTGATCGGGTCTGCCTTGAGATCCACAAAAAGGGGCGGCATCTGCGAGGGAACGTCCAGCCGCATGGCGATCCGTTTAATCGCGGCGCACGCGGTCTCATACGCCTCATCAACCTTGCCTTCTTCGATAAAGGCGTTGCTGACAATGCGAAGGCGGCGGCTGCGATGATCAAAAATCAGGAGCGTTTCCGTGATGAGAAAAAACATCTCAGGCAACCCGAGTTGATCCGTGGGAGGCGGCGGAATGGTCGGCTCAAAAAAGCGGACCATGTCGTAGCTCAAATAACCAACGGCGCCTCCTGAAAAACGCGACTCGCCGGCTGCCGGGGAGGCGACAAAACGATACCTTCCCATGAGTGCCTCAAGCTCGTGCAATGGGTCGCGCTCGGTTTCAAACTCCCGGACCTGCCCATTTTCAGAAATCCGGATTTTTCTTCCACGACTCTCAAAAGTGATTCGCGGATTGCTTCCGACAAACGAATATCGGCCCGCCTGATCGCTTTTCTCAGCGGACTCGAGGAGAAAACAATAATCGCCATCATCGATTTTTTGGAACGCGGAGACGGGTGTTTCGGCATCGGCGATCAGTTCGGTGCAGATGGGAACGAGATTGCCCTGGGTGGCGAGTTCACGGAACTCGGCAAGGCTGGGTTTGATCGGAATGGAAGTCATGGTGAGATTCGCGTGCGAAAAACCGAAAAAAAAAGCGGGTCGCGCATGGAGGCAACCGGGAGCGGAGAAAGTTAGGCGGAGTATGTCTCCTTGGGATCGAAGACTTTTTGTTCGTCGATAGGGAGCGGCGTGCCGTCAGGCGAGAAGGCCTGGAAAAAACAGCTCTGGTAGCCGGTATGGCAAGCGCCGCCGACTTGTTCCACTTCAAAAAGAAGGGTATCGGCATCGCAATCAATCGACCAGCGAAGCACCCGTTGGGTGTGGCCGCTGGTCTCCCCTTTAAGCCAATACTTCTGCCGTGAGCGGCTCCAGTAATGCATCAGGCCGCTTTTGAGCGTGCTCGCAATTGAGCTCTCATTCATCCAGGCCATCATCAGCACCCGGCGGGTGGATGCATCCTGGACGATGGCGGGGATCAAGCCATCGGCGTTGTATTTCAATTTTTGAATCATAGGAATCGGGGAAAACAAAAAGCCCGATGTTCCAGCTTCGGAATCATCGGGCATTAATTCGGCGCGCGAATGGCGGCGACCTGGCCGGCTCCCAGGAGCATGGCCAACAGCCCGTTTATATATGCCACCACCAATGCGCAAAGTTCACCGGGCCGGTATATGCAACGCTCCGGCACGGCGCAAATGTTTTCTTGAGTCCGGTTTTGATCGTGAGCACGCCCGGTTTTATTCGAAAGCCGCCGAGGCGGGCTTTGAAACACTCAGGGTAAAGGCGAGAGAATGCCTAGGGGAGGCGCCTTAGGGAGCTTGGCCCATGAAGAGCGGTTGCGGCCCGGATTCTCCAGCTCTATACGTGGGCACGCAAATCCGCAATCGGGCTAACGACGGCACGATTCCGGCTAAACGTAATTTCTTCTCTATGCACCAGATCCCTCCTATCGCCTCACCGGAAGATCAGGATCAAATTGTCCAGACCATTGAGATGTTTGAGGTGATCGTCGAAGCCAATCCACGGGATTGCCAGTCGATGGAGATCCTTAAGGAAGCCTATCAGCGCATTGGGCTGCGGGCTGAGACATTGCGCATGTCCCGCAAGCTGGCGGAGACATATGTCGACCTTGGCCAGCTTTCGTCGGCCTTGTTGGAATACGAAGGAATTCTTCAGCTCGACCACGGCAATCCTGAGATCATCCTGGCACTGGGGGAAGTTGAGGAGCGCATGCATCAGTCCGGATTGGTGCCGCAGTTTTCCAATCCTTCCTCGACGCCGATCAACCTCGATTTTCAAGCCGCGGTCATGGAGTCGAGCGGACTGATGGCCACCACGAGCACCGTGACGCCCTCGACGGCACGATTTGTCACCAGCGGTTCGCGTGGCGAGGATCTGATTGCATCGTTGACCGATGACGGGAACGATCCGCTGGCCAGATTCCTCGTGCAGCATCGGCTCGTCAGTGAGGACATTGTCTCATCGGCGCTGCAAATGGTGCAGAAAAAAAACAGGGATCGTCCTCCCACCGGCGTTGCTCTTTCGCTCCTTGGGGAAATTTTTCGGCGTGAGGCGGGAGATCCCGAGACAATCCTCTGCAGCATCCTGGACCGCTCGAAGTTTGCCTATATCCCGCTCGAATATTACGACGTGGATCGGCAGATCGTCAAAATGCTGCCCGAGTCGCTCACCCTTGGCCGGCTGATGGTTCCCTTTGATCTTATCAGCCGCACAATCATGATCGCGACGGTGAATCCGTTCGATTCGCGCGGCCGGGAAGCCGTACAGCACATGCTCGATTTTAATATTCAATGGCACCTGGCGTCCCCGGCGGCCCTCCTCAAAGTGCTTAGTGAAACGTATCGTATTTCTGCCGCAGCCGGTAAAGACGGTGGAATGCGCCTTGCCTCATGAGTGTCAAATCTTTCGGTGAACGCATCGCTGATGTCCTGATCGAGGACGGGATCCTGCTGCCAAGCCAGTTGGCAGAGGTGGTCGAGATTCAAAAACAACAGGGCGGCCGGTTGCTTAAACTGCTCACCGACAAAAACTTTGTCACCGAGCAGGACATGGTGATTTCCATGGGCCGCTGCCTTGATACACCGCCGGTCAACTTATCCAAGCTCCGGATTCCTGAGGAGGTGCTGGCGCTTGTGCCCAAGGAAATGGCGCGCGCCTACAAGCTCACACCGGTCTGCAAGCTTGGGAACAAGCTCTTTGTGGCGATGGTTGATCCGCTCAACGTGATCGCGCTGGACGATGTGCGGCAGCGCACAAAGCTTGAGATCGTCCCGATGATCACCACCGAGCGCTCGATCACCGAGGCGCTCAGCGGGGTCGGTTCGGCCAGCGCGGCCATGGATCAGGTCATCAAGGACGCCACCCAGGCCGATACCGTTGAGGAGGTTAAACAAAAACGCGAGGATATCGACCTTGATCAGCTTGCCGCCGATGGAGAAGACGCGCCGGTGGTCAAGATCGTCAACCTGATCCTGGTTCAGGCGTTGCGTGAAAAAGCGTCCGATATCCATATCGAGCCGTTCGAGAAAATCCTCAAGCTGCGGTACCGCGTTGACGGAAACCTCATTGAAGCGAGCTCACCGCCCAAGGCGCTCCAGCTCCCGATCGCCTCGCGTATCAAAATTCTCGCCGGTCTCGACATTTCCGAACGCCGGCTGCCGCAGGATGGCCGGTTCCGGATTCGTGTTTCGGGCAAGGAAGTCGATTTGCGTATCTCGATTCTGCCGACGGTTTACGGGGAAAAAATCGTCATTCGTCTGCTCGATAAAGGCGCGTTAAGCGGCAGCATCGAGCAGCTTGGGATGGACGAATACACGCAGGCCATCTTCAAAAAAGCGGTCGACGCTCCGCATGGGATGATCCTCGTCACGGGCCCGACCGGTTCGGGAAAAACGACCACGCTTTATTCGGTGCTCAGCGAACTTAATAATCCCGAATACAACATCGTCACAGTCGAAGACCCGATCGAGTATCAGCTCTCCGGTATCAATCAGGTGGCTGTGAAATCCGAGATCGGACTCGGATTTGCCGAGGCGCTCCGTTCCATTCTGCGTCAGGATCCGGATATTGTCATGATCGGTGAGATTCGCGATAACGAGACGGCCGACATCGCGGTCAAAGCGGCGTTGACGGGTCATCAGGTGCTTTCCACGCTTCACACCAACGATGCCGCGGGCGCCATCACCCGTCTCGATGATATGGGCATCGAGCCGTTTTTGATCTCATCCTCCATCCTGCTCACCTGCGCCCAACGGCTTGTCCGGCGCGTCTGCCAGAATTGCCGCGAGGAATTCTCCCCCGAGCCCGAGCTTTTTATTAAGCTCGGAATGGAGCCCGAGGAAGGGACGACGTTTTATCACGGGGCCGGTTGCGACCGCTGCAAACGGCGCGGTTACATGGGCCGTGCGGCAATCATTGAAGTATTGCCCGTGTCCGAAGCGATCCGGCGTCTGATCGTCAAGCGCGCTTCCGCCGCAGTGATCAAAGCCCAGGCGCTTACCGAAGGAATGCGTTCACTGCGCATGGTGGGAATCGCCAAGGCGCGCGAAGGAATCACCACTTTGGAAGAGGTTCTTGCCGTGACGGCCGAGGATCATTGAAGAATTTTCAGTGCCCTCATAAGGCAATGGCAGCCGTTACGCGAAAAAGTGCTTCCAGTCTTTCACGTCATGGTGGTTGCGGATCAGCACGCTGGCAGGCACCACGCGTGGAGTAAAAGGTTGCCTGCGCAGTCGCAGACCAGCTTCGTGCGGGAGACGGTCGGCTTTGCGCGAGTTTACTTCGCGGTGCGCCAGCACGCAGTTCTCCCATGAAGACTTGCCGCCGCGGGAGCGCGGAATGACGTGATCGATGTTGCCTTCCTTGGGTGAGAGCGTGCGGCCCGTGTATTGGCAGACCCCGCCGTCTCGCTCCCAAATGCCACGCGCCCCAAAGCACGGGCGGCGGAGCGGGATCTTGGCGTAACGGGCCGCGACTACGACCGTCGGCACTCGCACGGCACCGCGAGGCGTGTTCACGGCATTATCCTGCTCACGCAGAGGCAACCTGATCCAATCGTCCCAGCGCACCGGGATGATGTATTCATTGCTCCGCACATCCAGCGCGGTGGCAGCGCCGGCGACCAACATGCAAAACGCTTCCGCGGGTGTCTTTACATGGATCGCCTGCCAATGCCGGTTCAGCACAAGCACGGTTGATTTGTGGAGGATCTCATTCATTGGAAGTGGATTGTCGTTGCGGACGTCAGCCCGAAATGAGCACGCGCCCCGGATCTTCTGGTTCACAGCCAGAGACTCTAACTCTTGAGCTACGGCCACAGCTTCTCCTTACTCGGAAATTCCGGCCTCTTGCGGCCTTGTACAGTTAACGGGTCCGTTCTGAATTACTCGTAATCTTAATCTCCTCATGCGCGCAGGATTGCGGTTAAGATTAAGATTAAGAGTAAGAAACAAGAATGGAGAAATCAGGCAATGCAGGGCCGTTAGCTAGTCATCAAAAGATCGACTCGCTTGACAGTTACTCCGGGAGTTGTAACCGTTATTGCCGGTCGCTAACTCACAGGCGTCTCCGCTAGGGACTTATCTGGATTGGTGATCGATTCCGCCCCGTCGTCAGTTGGCGCTGACGGCGGGGTTTTTATCGTCCGCGTGGTGGCTTAAATTGGAGATTTTATGTTTGGTTGGTTGCGGCAGCCACCAGGGCTGCGGGTTGGAAAGAAACGAGCGCATCACCCGAAAACGAAGAACCCCGCTTGCTTTGGAGGCGAGCAGGGTTCTCGAAAAATCGATGATCTATATAAGATCCTGAACTACCTACCTGCCTCCCTGGTAAAATCGTGTCGTGTAAAACTCGGTATCCGATTAATCGATTCCGCTCCGGGAACGAGCTTGTTACTGAACCGCAATAGCTCCCCGCAATGCAACCGTGCGGTCGCTAACGGATAGTTTGAATATGTGCGGGATGATTTCATCGGCGGCGGATCTATTGCTTGATATTCCCATGGTATTGAATGGTCAACTATCAAGTTGGAATTGTTTCGTGATAGTTATTCCCGCGAACTAGACAGAGCATATCTCAGGCTTCTACTGTCAATTCGATGTATGCCGCGCCAAATATGGGAGCCACCTTCCGCTCCCCCTCGTAATCTTAATCCTCCGGTCACAGGAGAATTAAAAGCGCGCTTTCAAAGTACTTCCGCCTGGCCTCCTTTTCCATTTAACGGTGATACGTTCCAAACGCCAAGTCGTGCATCTGATTACTCATGGACGACGGCACACCAACAGGTTAACAGACAATCTACCCACGCCCACCGAAATGAGCTTCTGCTTCCCTCTGTATTTCACGTTGCAATGATTATCCCACACCCGGCTCGCGCGGCGTGCCAGCCGCCGCACGGCGCCTCCGCATCTATGGAGCGGCGCCTTTTTCTGATTGGACGCATCCTTCTGCTCTTTGCGCTTGCATTCCTATGGGTGCGGCCCTGTCAGGCCGATCTCACAGCGACTTTTAATTCGGCAACCGATGTGCCCATCACGGCGGGAAGTTTTTCGGCGGCGGGCGCGATCTTCAACGCCAGCCTCGATTTCGCCCCGCCGACCGGCACGACTTTAATGGTGGTGAAGAACACCGGGCTGGGTTTCATCAACGGCACGTTTACGAATCTGGCGCAGGGGCAGGCGGTAACGCTGGGCTACGACGGGATCAATTACCGGTTCATCGCGAATTACTACGGCGGCTCAGGCAACGATCTGGTGCTCCAATGGGCCAAAACCAAGCCGATTGCGTGGGGTTATAACAACAAGGGCCAACTCGGCGATAACAGCACGACAGACCGGTTCATTCCGGTGGATGTGATTTCGACCGGAGTGCTCGCAGGCAAGTCAATCGTTGCGATGGCTGCAGGCGGAACCCATAGTCTTGCATTGTGCTCCGACAGCACGCTGGCGGGTTGGGGTGACAATTCTTACGGTCAGTTGGGCAACGACAGCACGACACCAAGCAGTGCACCGGTGCTGGTAAACATGGCCGGGGTGCTTGCTGGTAAGAGCGTGGTGGCTATCGCTTCGAGTGGGGGTCACAACCTGGTATTGTGCTCCGACGGGACACTGGCAGCCTGGGGCGCCAACGACTCGGGGCAGCTGGGTAACAACGACACGATAGTCAGACTGCTCCCAACGGCCGTGGAAACCTCAGGCGTGCTTGCAGGCAAAACAATCATTGCCGTGGCCGCGGGTGGCTCTCACAACCTGGCACTCTGTTCAGATGGCACAGTTGCGGCCTGGGGAGAAAATTTTGCCGGTCAGCTGGGAAATAACAGCACGGTGAGCAGTCCGGTGCCGGTTGCGGTGAACGTCGCAGGCTTGCTCGCCGGCAAGAAGGTTGTCGCGATCTCGGCCGGCATTTTTCACAGTCTGGCGCTCTGTTCCGATGGCACCCTTGCGACGTGGGGAAGCAACAGCGACGGCCAATTGGGCGACGGCAATTCCTTCAACAGATCCACGCCGGTCGAGGTGATTAACGCTGGCGCGCTTCGAGGCAAGACGGTTGTGGCCATGGCGGCTGGTGGTTTTCACAGCCTGGCATTGTGCTCGGATGGCACGCTGGCTGCCTGGGGACGAAACAGCGACGGCCAATTAGGAAACAGAAACGTCACGCAATCCAATGTTGCAGTGGAGGTCTATTCGGCCGGCTTGCTCGCGGGCAAAACGATTGTTTCCCTGGTTCCGGGCGTGAATCACAATCTGGTGCGCTGTTCAGACGGCACGGTCGCGGCCTGGGGCGACAATTCCTTGGGAGAATTGGGCAACAACAACGTGCCCTGGAGCTTGGAACCGGTAGCGGTGAGCAGCACCCCTTTACGCAGCGGCGAACAGTATGCGGCTGTTTTCGGCGGCTACGCTCATTCCCTCGGCCTGGTGACGTTGCCGCTTGCGCTGGCGGTCACGACCCTTGATGCAACGGCTATTATGAAAACAGGCGCCACTTTGCATGGTGCCGTTAATCCGGAAGGCCGCACTGCCACCGCGCGCCTCGAGTACGGCACCGATACCAGCTACGGCAGCAGTGTCAGCGTCACCTTTTCTCCTGTCGACGGTTTTGATGCACAGAACGTGAGTGCCACTTTGAGCGGCCTTGCGCCCGGAACCACTTATCACTATCGGATTCGGGCCACGAACGCAGTTACCACCGTCACCGGTACGGACCGCATCTTCACCACCGATGCCACTGTCACCGATGTCGCCGGGACCTTTCATTCCGCGGCTGATGTGCTGGTCACGGCGGGCAGTTTTTCAGCTGCTGGAGCGGCGTTTAACGTGACATTGAATTTCGCGCCGCCACCGGGAACAAATCTGATGGTAATAAGGAGCACCGGACCACGTTTCATCGATGGGACGTTCGCCAATCTGGCACAGGGGCAGGTGATTACGCTGGTGTACGGCGGGATCAACTATCAATTCATCGCCAATTACTACGGAGGCTCGGGCAACGATCTCGTTCTCCAATGGGCCAAAACAAGGCCGGTTGCGTGGGGATACAATGGCAACGGCCAGGTCGGCGACAACAGCACGACAGACCGGTTGATCCCGGTCAATATACTTGCGAGCGGTGTTCTCTCGGACAAAACCGTTGTCACGATGGCCGCCGGGGCGGATCACAGTCTGGCATTATGCTCCGACGGCACGCTCGCGGCGTGGGGCAGCAATTCCTGGGGACAATTGGGCGACAAGGCCCCACCCGCGTCGAAGAGGGTGCCGGTCGCGGTGAACACTTCCGGAGTTCTTTCAGGCAAGACGATCATCGCGGTGGCGGCAGGCAGTTTTTACAGTCTGGCTCTATGCTCCGACGGCACGGTGGCGGCCTGGGGGATCAACAATAATGGCCAGCTTGGTAACAACACCACGAGTGGTAGCGTCGTGCCGGTGGCGGTGAATACCGAGGGCGCGCTCGCAGGCAAGACCGTTGTGGCGATCGCGGCCGGAAATGATTTCAGCCTGGCACTCTGTTCCGACGGTACGGTGGTGGCTTGGGGAGATAATGGCAGTGGTGAGCTTGGCAACAACAACGGGATTGATAGCTTGGTGCCGGTGGCGGTGAACACTGCTGGCGCACTTGCCGGCAAGGTGGTTGTGGCCATCTCCGCAGGTTATCAGCAGAGTCTGGCTCTCTGCTCAGACGGCACGGTGGCGGGTTGGGGAAAATTTCTTGGCTCATACAATCTGGTGCCTGTGGTGATTAATACCGCAGGTGTTTTTGCAGAAAAATCAGTTGCCGCGTTGGTGGCTGGCTATGGCCATAATATCGCGCTTTGTTCCGATGGGGCGCTGGCGGCTTGGGGAAACAACGGGAGCGGTCAGTTGGGCGACAATACTTTGACCGACAAGGGCGTGCCGGTTGCGGTTAATACAGCTGGCGTACTCGCGGACCGGAGGGTTGTGGCGGTGGCGGCAGGTTCTTATCACAGTCTGGCCCTTTGTTTCGACGGCACGCTGGCGGGATGGGGTTCAAATGAGTATGGGCAACTGGGCAAAGACGGCACGACCCGCACTTCCGCTCCGGTCGAAATAAGCCGCATTCCTTCGGAAAACAGGGAGCGATACGCAGCCGTTTTCAGCGGCTCCACTGCTCGTCACAGCCTTGGCCTGATTGCTTCGCATGCGCCCTGTGTGCTCACCAATCTCGCGGTGACAAATTATTTTCCAACCGGCGTTACTTTGAACGGAACGGTTAAACCGGATGGCAGCCCCACGACCGCACAGTTTGAATATGGCACCACCCCTAGCTACGGCAGCAACGCCAGCGTGACACTCTCACCCAATAACGGACTGAGCGTTCAAAACGTGAGCGCAAGCCTGAGCGGCCTCATGCCCGGCACAATCTATCATTACAGGCTGACTGCCACGAGTGCCCTTGGCGCGGTCATCGGCACGGCGGATGGCACCTTCACCACTTCCCGCGATGTAGCCGGGACTTATCATTCGGCGGCCGATCTGCCCGCCACGTTCGAGAGTTTTTCCGCCGGAGGAGCAATGCTCAGCATCAGCCTCAATTTTGCTCCGCCCGTTGGCACAAATCTGATGGTGGTAAAGAATACCGGACTTGGCTTCATCGGTGGCACATTCACCAACCTCGCGCAGGGGCAGGTGGTGACGCTGAGCTATAACAGGGTCGACTACCGGTTCATCGCAAATTACTTTGGAGGCTCGGGCAACGACCTCGTGCTTCAATGGGCTGCCGCCAGGCTGGTTGCCTGGGGAGATGACTCGGCCGGACAACTTGGCGATTTCAGCACATCTAGACCGTATGCGCCTGTCGACGTTTTCTCCACCGGTGCGCTTGCGGGCCGGACTGTGATCTCGGTATCTGCGGGCGGCGCCCACACGCTTGCATTGTGCTCGGACGGCGCCCTCTTTGCGTGGGGTAATAACAGCGGCGGCCAGTTCGGTAATAATAGCATCGCAAGCAAATCGGAGCCCGTGGCGGTCACTGCCACTGGGGCCCTTGCCGGCAAAACCATTGTCGCCACGACCGCAGGGCAGCGTCATAGTCTGGCGCTCTGCTCGGATGGCACAGTTGCCGCCTGGGGATTTAATTCTTCCGGCGAACTTGGAAACAACAGTCTAAACCAGAGCTTGGTACCGGTGCCGGTATTCACGGCCGGTGTGCTGTCAGGCAAAATGATCGTGGCGGTGGCCGCGGGCGATTCCCACAGCCTGGCGTTATGCGCGGATGGCACGGT
This sequence comes from Chthoniobacteraceae bacterium, assembly GCA_028293625.1. Lineage (GTDB taxonomy): Bacteria > Verrucomicrobiota > Verrucomicrobiia > Chthoniobacterales > Chthoniobacteraceae > CAIURC01. The sequence continues at coordinate 54,299 of JAQGOL010000028.1, forward strand.
TGTTACCTGGGGCGCCAACGGCTTCGGCCAGTTGGGAACGGGGAGTTCCTTTCCATTCAATACCACGACCCCGAGCCAGGTGCCGGTGGAAGTGGTTGCCAGCGGTGTGCTCTCAGGCAAGAAGGTGGTAGCCATTGCAGCCGGCAGTTTTCACAATCTGGCACTTTGCTCTGATGGCACAGTTGTTGCCTGGGGCGCAAACAGCGCGGGTCAGCTTGGCAATGACGTTTTCTCCACCGGCAACGGTTATGTCCCGGTAGAAGTCAATACGACGGGTGTGCTCTTCGGTAAAACAGTTGTCGCCGTGGCGGCTGGCGGCTCTCACAGTCTCGCGCTCTGTTCCGATGGCACGCTGGCAACGTGGGGCGCCAACAACTATGGCCAGTTAGGAATAGGTAATAAGGTCCTTTCCCGTGTGCCGATGGCTGTAATTACGAGCGGGGCGCTTGCGGGTAAGACAATTGCAACCATGGCTGCGGGGCTGTCACATAGCCTTGTGCGCTGTTCGGATGGAACGGTCGTGCTATGGGGCAATAATAAAAATGGTCAATTAAGTAACAGGAACATATCGGAAAGCACGGTGCCTGTGAAGCTCACTGACTGGCTCGCAGTCCAGGGCGACCGCTACGTTGCACTTTTTACCGGCCCACTCGCTCTTCATAACTTGGGTCTCAATAGTTCATCGCCTATTCCGGAGATCAGCATGTATTCGCCGACATTTCCTGGCAATGGCAGCGTCACGCTCGTTGGCAGCATCAATCCCAATGGCGGCAGCGTTATCACCGCGTTTGATTACGGTCTTAACTCGGCCTACGACACGACCGTCTCGGGGGTCCCTGCCACTGTAACCGGTAACACCAGCACTATTGTGAGGGCCAGCCTCCCCGTCCTCCTTCCAAAGACCACATACTATTACAGGCTCCGCGCCATTAACTTCGACCGCATCACCATTGGGCAGGAGTTAAGCTTTACCACACCCGCCGACACCTACGGCCCTTTTGCTGGAACGATGACGCTTACTCCCGGTGCAAGAGTGGACGCGGGTGGCCCCCTCACGCTGGCCTTTGCCGGGTGGACCGACCCAAGCCCGCCGCTTACTTATTCAGTGCTCATCGATGATGTTGTAGTATCCGCGCCGGATGCATCCGTTTTTCGCAATCTCAGCGCTCCGGTAAACGCGGGCGCTTACACATTAAAGGGCCGTGTCTCTGATGCGCTTGGGAATTTTACGGAAGTCATCCGCAATTTCACGGTCAACACCGCACAGGAAAGCTGGCGGACGCTCCACTTCAATACCGCTCAGGATGCGGGTGCCGCCGCCGACATGGCCGACCCGGATGGGGACGGGACGAACAATCGCCTGGAGTATATCGCGGGGCTGCTGCCAACGAACCCACTCTCGCATTTCGATGTGCGTGTTGAAACGGTTCCGGGAAAGGGAGACCAGAAGGCGATCATCTTCAGCCCGCTCATCGACGGCCGCACTTACAGCGTCAAATACAAGGCGAACCTGACCGATGAGACCTGGAGCGCTTTAACCGACATCAAAACGAGCGACAATGGGAGCGAGCGAACCGTCACCGATCTCTCCGCTGGCGCCGGGTCGCGTTTGTATATCGTGGAGATCACATTGAAGTAAAAAGGCCGCCGGCCGCATCGGTTTTTCTGATAAACCGCGGTTTATTCTTCCGCGCCTTGCAAAGAGGCGGAAAGTGCCGCTAGGCTCATTCCCCTTTTCCATATGAGCACCACCACCCCACGCACCGGCGCCAAGAAGGCTTCCGCCAAACCCCAGGACGCCACGCTCCATCGCGAACATTCTTCGCTCGTAGTCGATGGATACGAGCGCGCGGCGAGCCGCGCCATGCTTTATGCCGTCGGGTTTACGCGTGAGGACTTTAAAAAATCGCAGATCGGCATCGCTTCGACCTGGAGCATGGTGACCCCTTGCAACATGCATATCGACCAATTGGCACGCCAGGCTGAGGCCGGCGTCAATGGCGATGGCGGCAAAGGGGTGATCTTCGGCACGATCACCATTTCAGACGGGATTTCGATGGGGACCGAGGGGATGAAATACTCGCTTGTTTCGCGCGAGGTGATCGCCGATTCGATCGAGACCGTGATGGGATGCGAAGGGTTCGACGGGCTGGTCGCCATCGGCGGATGTGACAAGAACATGCCGGGCTGCCTGATTGCCATCGCGCGGCTGAACCGGCCCGCGGTGTTTGTGTATGGCGGCACCATTATGCCGGGCTGCATCACGGGGGTGCTTGCTGAAAAACGGTTGCGAAAAGAGCGGCGCGACCTGTTTGCGGGCCGCAATCTCGATGTGGTTTCGTGCTTTGAAGCGGTCGGGCAGTTTGCCAATCAGCAGATTGACGAGCGCGAATTGGCGCTGGTGGAAGAACAGGCGATTCCCGGCGCGGGTTCCTGCGGTGGAATGTATACCGCCAATACCATGGCCAGTGCCATTGAAGCGCTTGGCATGAGCCTTCCAAACAGCTCCGCCCAAAACGCTCTTTCACCTGCCAAAGCCCAGGACGCACGGGCCGCCGGCGCCGCGGTGCTTGAGTTGATCAAACGCGGCATTCGTCCGCTCGACATCATGACCAAGGAGGCGTTTGAAAATGCCATCACGGTGGTGATCGCGCTGGGTGGTTCAACCAATGCGGTGCTCCATCTTCTGGCCATGGCGCATGCGGCCAACGTGAAGATTAACCTGGATGACTTCACCCGGATCGGCAAACGCGTCCCGGTGCTCGCTGATCTCAAACCAAGCGGGCGTTACCTGATGAGCGAGCTTGTGGCCATCGGCGGCCAAACCCCGCTCATGAAAATGCTTTTGGCTGAAGGCCTTCTCCATGGCGATTGCATGACGGTGACCGGCAAGACGATGGCTGAAAATCTGCGCCGCGTGAAAGCGTATCCGAAAGGCCAGGACATCATTCGCCCCTTCAATAATCCGATCAAATCGGACAGCCACCTGGTGATTCTGTATGGCAACCTCGCCCCGGGCGGCGCGGTGGCAAAGATCAGCGGCAAGGAAGGACTCAATTTCTCAGGCAAAGCGATCGTGTTTGAAAACGAACAGGATGCGCTTGCCGCGGTTCTCGATGGGCGGGTAAAAAAAGGGCACGTGATTGTGATCCGGCACGAAGGTCCGGTCGGCGGACCCGGGATGCGTGAAATGCTTTCGCCCACCAGCGCGGTCATGGGCAAGGGGCTTGGCAAAGACGTGGCGCTGATTACCGATGGCCGTTTCAGCGGTGGCTCCCACGGATTTGTGGTCGGCCACATCACGCCGGAGGCGGCATTGGGGGGACCGTTGGCGATCATCAAAAATGGCGACACGATCACGATCGACGCGACCGCGCGGACATTGTCTTTGGACGTGCCTCAGGCCGAGATCGAGAAACGTCTTGCCAAGTGGAAAGCGCCAAAGCCGGTTTACACCCGCGGTGTGCTTGCCAAGTATGCGCGCAACGTGACCAGCGCCAGCCAGGGCGCGGTGACAGACCTGTAAAAGGGGCGGAGACGATTAGGGTTAAGATTACGAGCAGGACTAAGATTAAGAGAGGGCCGGGCGGGATTGCATCAACCATTTGCATTTCCCGACTCGATACGTAATCTCCCCGCCCCGCGATGGATCGTCTCCTGCTGGTCATCTCCACCTTCTGTTTCCTGTTTGGGTTTGCCTACACCATGCATGCCCTGGGTGCACGGGTGTACCGGCATGCGTCGCTCAATTTCTACGCGATCCTCACCGGGTTTTGTTTTCAGACCGCGTTTCTTTATGTGCGCGGCTCGCAGCTGGGGCGCTGCCCATTGACCAATCTGTTTGAGGTGCTCATTTTTCTGAGCTGGTCGATGGTGCTTTTTTATCTGCTGATCGGACCGGCTTACCGGCTCTCGCTTTTGGGCGCGTTCACGTCGCCGCTGGTCTTTCTTTTTCAGATCGGCGCATTACTCTCACCGGGACTCGATGTGGTGACAAAACTAAAGAGCGCTCCGAACCCGTGGCTGGAACTTCACGCCGCCGTTTCGGTCGTGGCGTATGGCGCGTTTGCCTTGGCGTGTGTTGCCGGGGTCATGTATCTGGCTCAGGAGCGCCAGCTCAAAACCCATCATATTCATTCCATTTTTTATCATCTGCCGCCCATTCACGATCTTGGGATCGCCAATCGGCGGCTTGTGCTGACAGGCTTTTCGCTCCTGAGCCTCGGACTTTTTGCCGGATTCGCCATGGGAAATGTCCAAGCGCACCTGGTTAAGATTGCGTGGTCAACGGGGGTTTGGCTGCTCTACGCCTTCGTGCTTCTGGCCATCCTGCGGCATCGTTTAAGCGGACGCAATGTGGCCTGGTTTTCCGTTGTGGCTTTTACTGTGGTCTTATGCACGCTTTGGGGCCTGACTTTCATCCCTGAATCCACCCCCCTTTAAGCGATGCAAATTCTTTGCCTTGGGCTCAGCCATCACACCGCCCCAATTGAATTGCGCGAGAAATTTGCCTTCACTGAAGGCGAACTCGGCGCGGCGGCGTTGCAATTGGCCAAGGCTCCCGGGGTTGGCGAAGCGGTGATCGTCTCCACGTGCAACCGGGTGGAGCTCTACGTGGCCGTTGAGGAATCGACACGCGGATTTGCCGCCATTGACGACTTTATCGCCTCCCGGGTCGGCTCGTTCACTTCGTCGGCTCCTGTTGCTTTGGCATCCGCTTTTACACGGCTGCCGACCTCGCAAAGCCTGCGGCACCTTTTCCGCGTGGTGAGCGGCTTGGAGTCGATGGTGCTGGGCGAAACCGAGATTCTCGGACAGGTGAAAAAAGCGTATCAGGCCGCGCAGCTTGGAGGCGCCACCGGCCGGCATTTGAATAAATTTTTTCAGCGCGCTTTTAATGTCGCCAAGGAAGTCCGCACAAACACCAACATCACCCGCGGATCGGTTTCGGTCGGTTCGGTGGCGGTTGATCTGGCGGAAAAGCTTTTCGGGAAACTGGCGGAATGCCACGTCATGATTCTGGGGGCAGGGGAGATGAGTGAGTTGACTGCCGGGGCGCTCAGGGCGCGCGGGGTCAAAAGCATTTTTGTGGCAAACCGTTCCTTTGATCGAGCCGCCGCCCTGGCGCTTTCCATGGGCGGCAAAGCGGTTCATTTTGACCAGTGGCAGAACGAATTTCACGATGTCGATATTCTGATCGGCTCGACGGCGGCCCCGCATCATGTGCTCACGGCCGAAAAACTGGCGCCCATCATGAGGACCCGGCGTGACCGCCCGCTTTTTTGCATCGACCTGGCCGTGCCGCGCGACATCGAGCCCGCGGTGAACGACATCGATGGGGTTTACCTTTATGACATCGATCGGTTGCAGGAGATTGCCTCGCATTCGATGAATATCCGCAGGCAGGAACTGACCATCTGCGAGGAGATGATTGAGCGCCACGTCGTGGAGTTTGGCGACTGGCTCAATGGACCTTCGGGCGAATCGGCCCTTCGCTACCAGGCCGCGGTCAGCGCGCCGCAAGGAGTTAAATCGTGAAAGAATTTGTTATTGGCACCCGCGGTTCACCCCTCGCTTTGGCGCAGTCGGATCTCACCCGCGCCGCCCTTTCCAAGGCGTTTCCAGATCTGCGCGTGGAAGTCAAAACCTTCACCACGCGCGGCGATCAGAAGCTCGACCTTAATCTTTTAAAGAAGAATGAGGCGGGAGGGAAAGGTCTCTTTACCAAGGAACTTGAAGACGCGCTGCTCAATGGAAGCATCGACGTGGCGGTTCATAGCCTCAAGGATTTGCCCGGGCACAATCCAGCCGGCCTCCAGCTCGCCGCGGTGCTTGAGCGCGCTCCGACCGCCGATGTTTTGATCACCCGGGAGGCCGCTGATTTTAACGCACTCCCCCAAGGCGCCCGTATCGGGACCAGCAGTATCCGGCGTGCCAGGCAGATCAGCTGGCTGCGGCCGGACCTGATCATCGGTGAATGGCGCGGCAATGTGCAGACGCGATTGCGAAAACTGGGAGCCTCGGAGGAAACCGCCGGGATTATTCTGGCGGAAGCGGGGCTGGTGCGGCTCGGTTTTGATTTATCGGACGGAATCCTGGAATTTGAACAATGGCGTTTCCGGGTGAGTTCTTTGGAAGCGCATCTTTTGCCGGCGATCGGGCAGGGGGCCATTGCACTTCAAAGTTGCGTGGGCCGTGATGATGTAACGCTGATTTTGCGGGCGCTTAATCATGAGCCGACGTTGGTTTGCATCCGGGCTGAACGCGAATTGCAGCGTTTGCTTTCGGGCGATTGTTCATTGCCGGTTGGGGTGCGAACTCGGTTGCACGACGGGATCCTTGAAATGCGCGGAATCCTTTTTGGCGTGGAGGGCACCCCGCCAATTGAAGCGCAGGCGGCCGGTACAAACCCGGAAGAGGTCGCCGCCCTCCTTTTTGCTGGTTTAGAGGCGGGCGCCTCCTCCGGCTCTTAATCATAATCATAATCTCCCTCTGCTCTGCCGAATCCGGAGGGGATTAAGATTAAGAGGGGAAGGGATTCGCCCCTCGACAAGGAGGCGCTCCTTTCAAGAGATTGGCGCGCTCATGTCGAATCTCGAGGGAGCATCTGAAGCCAAACCGGTCGTTGCCAGTTACTGCACAACATTTCTCAAGCCCGAAATGCGGCATATCTACCGGCAGGTGACCGGCTTGCAGCGTTACGACACCTTTGTGCTGACCCGGGAGCGAAAGTGCGTGGAGCAATTTCCATTTGAAAACATCGAACTCATCCCGCGGGCCCGAAAGAACTTTTTAAAACGGTTCTGGCTTAAATACATCCTGCAAAAGGCACCTGTCTATTACAGGGGCGAACTGCAGGTGCTCATCAAGATGCTCAAACGGAGACCGGCCGACCTGATGCATATCTATTTTGGCCATACCGGCGTGCATCTGCTTCCCTTGATCAAAGAATGGAAGCGACCTTCTCTGGTTTCATTTCATGGAATGGATATACAGTCGCGGCCACGGCAGGAAGGCTACGACGCTCAGATGCAGGAGTTGCTTCAAACCGTGCCGCTCGTGCTGGCGCGCTCCAAATCGCTCATGGATCGACTCGAAGCACTTGGATGCCCAAAAGAAAAGCTCCGGATCAATCGCACCGGGATCCCGCTTGATGATTTCCCTTTCACTGAGCGCCCGCTGCCCGGCGACGGCGCCTGGCGTTTCGTTCAGGCGTGCCGCTTGATTTCTAAAAAGGGTTTGAAAACCGCGCTTCTCGCTTTTGCAAAGTTCCACGCGGAGAATCCCCGGGCGCATTTCACGATCGCGGGCGACGGACCGATGAAGACCGAGATCGCCGCATTTTCCGCTGAACTCGGGATTGCCGACTCTGTGGAGTTGCGCGGGTTTCTTTCCCAACGCGAATTGGCCGAGCTCTACGCGCGCTCCCATGTTTTTGTTCATCCCAGTGAAATGCCACCGGACCAAAACCAGGAGGGCGTGCCCAACTCGATGCTTGAAGCAATGGCCAGCGGTCTGCCGGTGCTGGCGACCCATCACGGCGGAATTCCGGAAGCGGTAAAAGACGGGGAGAACGGCTTGCTGGTGGCGGAGCGCGACGATGAGGCATTGTTCCAATCGATGCGCGAGATCACCAGCCAGCCCGGGATGCTGCACCGCTTCGGCGCTGCGGCGTCGCGATCGGTGCGGGAGGAGTTTGAGCAGAAAAAGGCGATTGAAAAACTTGAGCTTCTTTACGATGAAGCGCGCTCTTTGGTGCCCGTCCCTTTGTAAGAATTAATCAGCCGCGGCGATTTTCTCATTGGGCTTTTGGCGCGGCTCATTACTCATTCGGCCATGAGTTCCTTTGCCTATCTCTACGAACGTTTTCCGTCGTTTGTGCAGACTTTTGTCTATCGTGAGGCGATGGAAATGCTCCGTCAGGGAATGGCCCCCCGGCTGATCTCCTTGCGGCGGCCCGAAGATTCCGCGCAGGTGGCTGAAAATGTCGAGGCCGACGTCTGGTATCTTCCCGAGCCGGATGAAATGCGGTCGGAAGCCGATCGTCTCCGGGAAGCGCGCCAATTACCGGGCACCATTCATAACGCCATCCGCGAAGCGCGGAAAAAGCACGACTCCAATCGTATTTTCGAAGCGGTCTGGCTCGGGCCGCGACTGCGGCGGGAAGGAATCGGGCATGTGCATGCTCATTTTGGCGGAATGGCGGCGCGGACGGCGTGGTGGCTGCGGCGCCTTTACGGCATCACCTTCAGTTTTACCGGACACGCCAATGACATCTTTTGCGCCACTGATTTTCCCATCTCCAATGCCGACTTGGTGCGCGACGCCAAATTTGTCGTCACAGAGACCGATTACGCCCGGCAATGGATGGAAAAAAATCAGCATTGCGCCAAAGGAAAAGTCTTTCGTGTCTACAACGGCATCGACCGTGATTTTCCCCCCTGCAAACCGGCCGTTGAGCCGTTTCAAATCCTTTCCGTAGGCCGGTATGTCGAGAAAAAAGGATTTCGCGATCTCATCGAAGCCTGTCGTTTATTGCGCGATAAAGGGGAGCGATTTGAATGTAAAATCGTGGGCGATGGCCCGCTGAAAACCACTTTGGATTCGCAAATCGATCGCGCCGGCCTGCGCGATACGGTTCAGCTTCTGGGGCCGCGTTCGCAAGTTGAAGTCCGCCAATTACTCTCGGAATCGCATCTTTTCGTGCTCGCATGCGTGCGTGAACCAAATGGCGGCAGCGACAACCTCCCCACCGTGATCATGGAAGCGATGATGTGCGGCGTGCCGGTCATTTCCACCGCCATCGCCGGCGTTCCCGAAATGATCGTCAACGGCGAGACTGGAATTCTCGTCGCGCCAAATGCCCCGCCTCACCTTGCCGAGGCTGTTGGGCAACTGATGCGCGATCCGGCACTTGCAAAACGGTTTTCGACCTCCGGCCGCGAACATGCCGTCGCGAATTTCTCCATTGAGAATACCACCCGTTCTCTGAAGCATCTTCTGGTCAAACATGCGGCCGTCAAAGCGCCTCCGGCAGCTTCCCACCTTGATCCGGCTCTGCCTCGCGGATGGCTAAGCCGCTGGTTTGGCGGAAAAAAGACGGAAGCTTATTCAGGTTAAAGGAAGCGCTTTGATCTCCCTGACCGGCGTCTTGCCGACTCTTTTTTGGGGGCCTTACTCAGGTGCGGCGCCGCCTACTTTGTGAAAAATTTCACAAACTTTCTCACATACTGCTTGCAGCCTCCCCCCAATCCAGTTTTTTATCGGCCCCGCAACAGCCGAGATTTTAAGAGTTCAAGCGTTCTTCCCCACGCTCCACGCGGCCATTAGCCGCCTCGCAAAATCTCCAAAGCGTTGCCCCTAAAAAGGACATGAGTAACTCCGTCTTCCCATCCAAGTCTCCGATTTTTGTTTCCGCGCTGTTTCGATCGCTTTTGTTATTCATTGCGGTCGCGATTATGTGTGGTTTTTCAATGAAAGCGTTTGCGCAGGAAGCGCATGCGCCAGAAGGGCTGAATGTCCATGCTCCCACGCATGAAGCCGCGGCGCATGACACTAAAGCGCATGCCGGACTGACGCAGGAAGCGGTTCGTTTTTATCCGTTTGGCGAGCCCGGGTTTGCCATCACCAATTCCATGGTTGTCACATGGATCGCGGCGCTGGGAATCATTCTGTTTGCCCGCCATGCAACCAAGCAGATCCGTGAAGTACCCGAAGGGGCCCAGAACTTCTGGGAATGGCTTGTGGAAGGATTGCACAACTTTCTCGATGGCATCATTGGCCATAAGCTCGTGCATAAGACCTTCTGGTTTTTCGCAACGGTCTTTATCTTCATTCTGGTGACGAACTGGGTCGGTCTGATTCCCGGGGTCGGAACTATCGGCTGGGGAACTCCGGACGGTCACGGGACATTAACTCACATCTCCCAGCCCCTTTTCCGCGGTGTTAATGCGGATTTGAATATGACATTCGCAATGTCGGCCATCTTCTTTGCCTGCTGGATCTGGTGGGCGCTCCAGGCCAATGGCCCCGGAGGATTTCTTCTTCATCTATTTGGCCCCAAAGGCGAGACGACCGGCGCCATCAAGGCGGTCATGGTGGTGGTATTCATCTGCGTGGGCTTTCTTGAAGTGGTCTCCATCCTTTTCCGCCCGGTTTCCCTGAGCTTCCGTCTCTATGGCAATATTTTCGCCGGCGAAAACATGCTTGAGTCGATGGCGAATGTAGCTCCCGCCTTTGCGTGGCTGACTCCGATTCCGTTCTATTTCATGGAGCTGCTGGTTGGCGTCGTTCAGGCGCTCGTCTTCATGCTTCTGACTGCCGTCTTTACTTTGCTGATCTGTTCCCACGACGAAGGTCATCACACTGAATCGGACAAGCACTAAGACTTTATACTCTTTCGGAGGCCGGACCGTGGCAAGACTGCGGGGGCTTTCGGATCAACAACAAACAAAGGAAATAACATGACCATCCCAACCCTGTTGGCCCAAGCCGCCACTGAAGTTGTGCACACCGGAATCACCGGAAATATCCACGTCGGTCTCGCGGCTCTCGGCGCGGCAATCGGCGTCGGTATTATTGGTATGAAAGCTTCTGAAGCAGTTGGACGCAATCCCGGCGCGGCTACCCAGATTCTTGTTCAGGCCATTTTGAGCACCGCCTTCGCTGAAGGCATCGTGTTCTTCGCGATTTTCCTCGCGAAGTAATTCGTCAGCGCGGGGCCGTTATTGGCCCCGCGCATTTCCCTTTTTTCCCTGCCTAGCTAATCATGACTTTCCTTCCCATTCTGGCTGCCAGCGGCGGCCTTGTCGATATTGCCTCGGATACCGCGCGGGTATTCGGTTTGAACTGGTGGCTCTTTATTTCCCAGTGCATCAGCTTTCTTGCTGTAGCATTCCTTCTCCAGAAATTTGCTTACAAGCCGATTCTTACGGTCCTTGAAGAGCGCCGCGAGAAGATTGCGGAAGGACTTGAGAACGCCAAGCGCACCAAGCAACAGCTCGCCGACGCGCAGAAGACTTCCAACGAGATCCTTGAAAAAGCCAATGCGGAGGCTCAGCGCATGATTGAAGAAGCGCGCGCCGCGGCCAAGGCTGTCGGCGAACGCCAGACACAGGCTGCCATTGCTGAAGCTGAACAGATTGTCGCACGGGCTCACCAGGCGACAGTGCTTGAGCGCGATCAGACCATGCTCGATCTTCGCAAGCAGATCTCCCGCCTGGTGATCGATACCACGGCCAAAGTATCCGGCCGCGTTCTCACCGAAGAAGATCAGCGCCGCCTGAGCGAAGACGCTTCACGCGCCATCGCAGCCTAAAAAATCCGCCATGAAGCTTAGCAAGGATGCCCGCAAACTCTCCCGGGAGCTGTTTAAACTCAGCTTCAGCGAGGGAAAATTGAACGAAGCCAGCGTGAAGACCATCACGCAAAAGGTAGCTCAGGAACAGCCGCGCCATTACATCGACATCTTAAAAGCCTATCAGCGTCTGATCCGGCTTGAGATCGGCAAGATGCACGCGGTTGTCGAAAGCGCCACGCCGCTCGATCAGGCCGCCACTGACAAGCTTCTTGGCGAACTTCGCGGCAAGTATGGCGAAACCCTGAGCGCTGAGTTCAAAGTAACGCCCGAGTTAATCGGCGGCATCCGAGTCAAGCTTGGCAGCAACGTCTGGGACAGCTCTGTGCGCGGCAATCTCAGCCGCCTCGAAAGCCAGCTCGCGAACGCCTAGTTTCCTTCCGTTTCCCCCTTTAGCCCATTTCACCCCTTTTCTTTCCATTTCCATGAGTACCATCCTGCAGGACCTCGAATCACAAATCAGCGGACTTAAGACCGCCACGATCAAATCCAACGTCGGCATCGTGCGCGAAGTCGGCGACGGCGTCGCCAAGATCGAAGGGCTCAGCGACGTGATGCTCAACGAGATGATCGAATTCCCGAACGGCGTTTACGGGATCGCACTCAATCTTGAAGAGACCGAAGTTGGCGCCATTCTAATCGGCGACGACAAACTGGTCGTTGAAGGCACCGAAGTAAAAACCACCGGCCGTCTTCTCTCCGTGCCGGTTGGCAAGGAACTCCTTGGCCGCGTGGTAAACATGCTTGGTGAACCGATTGACGGCAAAGGGCCAATCAACGCCAAGACCTATTATCCGCTCGAGAAAATCGCGCCCGGCATCATCAAGCGCAAATCGGTCAGCCAGCCGGTGCAGACCGGCATCATGGCCATCGATGCGATGATCCCGATCGGTCGCGGACAACGCGAGTTGATCATTGGCGATCGTGCGACCGGTAAAACGACCATCGCCATCGATGCCATCATCAACCAGGCCCGCATCAACAAGGCCAACGAAGGCAAGCCCGGTTTCCGTCCCCTTTATTCGATCTACGTTGGCATCGGCCAGAAGAACTCCAACATCGCCCGTTCGCTGGCGATTCTGGAAAGCGCCGGCGCGCTTCCTTACACCATCGTCGTCAGCGCTTCGGCTTCCGATCCGGCTTCAAGCCAGTATTTTGCGCCGTTTGCCGGTGCGGCAATGGGCGAGTGGTTCATGGACAACGGCATGGATGCCTTGATTGTCTATGACGATCTCTCCAAGCACGCCGTCGCTTACCGCCAGGTCTCGCTCCTTCTGAAGCGTCCTTCCGGCCGTGAAGCTTATCCTGGCGATGTCTTCTATCTACACTCCCGCTTGCTTGAGCGCAGCGCCCGCGTCAATGAAGCCAACGGCAATGGCTCGCTGACGGCGCTCCCGATTATTGAGACGCAGGCAGGCGATGTATCCGCTTACATTCCTACCAACGTCATCTCGATCACCGATGGCCAGATCTATCTTGAAACCGATCTGTTCTACCAGGGTATCCGCCCTGCGGTATCAGTCGGTCTTTCGGTCAGCCGTGTAGGTTCCGCCGCGCAGATCAAGGCAATGAAACAAGTCGCCGGCAAAATCAAAGGCGATCTGGCTCAGTTCCGCGAACTTGCTGCTTTTGCGCAGTTCGGCAGCGACCTTGATGCAAAGACCAAGGGAATGCTCGATCGCGGTGCACGCATCGTCGAACTCTTCAAGCAGATCCAGTATAACCCGATCGCTACTGAGGTTCAGATCGCCACGCTTTGGACCATGCAGAACGGATTCATGGACGATGTCGCTGTCGACAAGATCCGCGACTTCCAGGGCAAGCTTCAGGATTACATGGTCACCCGCAAGGATTCGACCCTGGCCAAGATCCGCGACAAGGGTGCCGTCAACGACGAGATCACCGCCGAGCTCAAAGCCGCTGTCGGCGAATTCAAGCAGAACTACCGCTAAACGATCATGGCAGCGAACACGCGCGATATTCGCCGACGCATCAAGTCGGTTAAGAACACTTCCCAGATTACCAAGGCGATGCAGATGGTCGCCGCGGCAAAGATGCGCAAGGCACAGCTTTCCGCCCTTGCGGGACGCCCCTACGCGGAACTGCTCAATCGCGTGCTCGATTCGGTTGCCGCGCGGGCAGAAGAAAACACACATGAGTTGCTTCAAGTCCGGCCGGTAAAGAAAGAGCTGGTGCTGGTAATCAGCACAGACAAAGGGCTTTGCGGCGCATTGAACACCAACCTCCTTCGGGAAGTTGGCAAGTTTGATCCTGAAAAATGCACTTTCGTGGCCGTTGGCCGCAAAGGATTGCAATGGATGCTGCGGGGAAACCGGAACGTATTGGCTGATTTTCCTCTGAAAGAAAACCTGGTGTTCATCGAGTCCAAAGCGATCTCGAAGTTCGTCATGGAGAAGTTCGTCAGCGGCGAAGTCGATAAAGTCACCGTGGTATTCACCGACTTCATCAACACGCTCACGCAGGTGCCAAAGAGCAAAACGATTCTCCCTATTGAATCGTTGCACGTGACAGCCGGATTAGCCGGACACCATGAAGTGGCGATTGAGAAGACAGACTCTGAGACCGAGTATCTTTTTGAGCCGAGCATGGATGACGTGCTCAGCAGCGTCCTCCCGCACTACGTCCATTTCCAAGTCTACCAGATGCTGCTCGACGCCCGCGCTTCCGAGCATAGCGCTCGGATGATTGCGATGAAGAACGCCACTGACAACGCCAAGCAGCTCATCAAGGATCTTACGCTTGAATACAACAAGATCCGCCAGGCCAGCATCACCACCGAACTCCTCGAGATCTCTACCGCGCAGATGGCATTGGCTTAACCGCGGATCCTCCCTCTAACCCCATTCCTTTTTTATGAGCAATAACGGCACCATCGTCCAAGTCATCGGCCCCGTCGTGGACGTCGATTTTTCCGCGTCGGAAGCGCTACCCAAGATTTACGAAGCCCTTGAAGTGGACTTCACGGTAAACAACGTGAGCACCAGGCTGGTTCTGGAAGTTCAGCAGCATCTCGGCGAAGGCTGGGTGCGCACCATCGCGATGAGTTCCAATGAAGGACTCAAGCGCGGCATCACGGTCCGCGCGACCGGTTCGCCAATCAGCGTGCCAGTAGGCGAAGGCGTGCTCGGCCGCGTGTTCAATGTCACCGGCGATCCCGTGGACGAACAAGGCGAAGTGCCGCACACCAAGCGTTACCCGATTCACCGGCCGGCTCCCACCCTCGTTGAGCAGGATGTTAAGGCGGACATCCTGGAAACCGGCATCAAGGTAATCGATCTGATCTGCCCTTTCACCAAGGGTGGTAAAGCCGGCGCGTTCGGCGGAGCCGGTGTCGGCAAGACCGTTGTTATCATGGAGCTCATTAACAACATCGCCAAGGGACACGGCGGTTACTCCGTGTTCGCCGGTGTTGGCGAGCGCACCCGTGAAGGTAATGATCTTTACGGTGAAATGAGCGAGGCTGGTGTTATCGCTGTGGAGAAGGATGCCAATGGGCACATTGTTCTCGGTGCAAACGGACTTCCGATTCTAAAAGCCGGCTCCAAGGTTGCCCTTGTGTATGGCCAGATGAATGAGCCTCCCGGTGCTCGTCTTCGCGTGGCGCTTTCGGCTCTCTCCATGGCGGAATATTTCCGCGATGAAAAAGGCCAGGACGTTCTTCTTTTTGTCGATAACGTGTTCCGTTTCTCGCAGGCAGGTTCGGAAGTATCGGCGCTGCTGGGCCGGACTCCGTCGGCCGTTGGCTATCAGCCGACGCTCGCCGCTGAGATGGGCATGCTTCAGGAGCGGATTACTTCCACCACAAAGGGTTCTGTCACAAGCTTCCAGGCTGTTTATGTTCCCGCCGACGATCTAACAGATCCGGCTCCCGCCAATACGTTCGCGCATTTGGATTCGACCATCGTTCTTGAGCGTGCGATCGCCGAGCTCGGAATTTATCCGGCCGTTGATCCTCTTGCTTCCACTTCCAAGGCGCTTGCCCCGGAAGTTGTCGGTGAAGAACATTACCTTGTTGCCCGCGGCGTTCAGCGTGTTCTGCAACGCTACAAAGATCTTCAGGACATCATCGCCATTCTTGGAATGGATGAGCTTTCCCCCGAGGACAAGCTCACTGTGTTCCGCGCCCGTAAGATCCAGCGTTTCCTCTCGCAGCCTTTCCATGTCGCGGAAATCTTCACCGGCACGCCCGGCCAGTATGTTTCCATCAAGGAAACCGTGCGCGGCTTCAAGGAGATCCTTGAAGGCAAACATGATGATGTAAACGAGACAAACTTCTACATGAAGGGCGGGATCGATCAGATCCGCGACTAGTAGAAATCCTATCACATGGCCACTCTTCGCCTAGAAATCGTTACTCCGGATAAGCGCGCTTACAGCGACGACGTCGACATGGTTGTCATCCCCGCCAAGGAAGGCGAGATGGGCGTGCTCCCTATGCACGTTCCGATGATGACGCAGATCATGCCGGGCGAGCTCGTGGTAAGAAAAGGGAACGAGACCCTGCATCTTGCCGTAGGCGAAGGCTTTGTTGAGATCACGCAGACCCGGGTCAATGTCCTTACGGACATGGCCATTGAGGAACAGGCGATCGACGAGTCGGCTGCCGAAGCCGCCATTCAGCGCGCCCAGGACGCCCTCAAGAGTCATGAACTCGGTGGCGAAGAAGCCGCCGCGGTTCAAGTCGCACTGGCTAAGTCCCTTGCGCAGCTCAGGGTCAAACGCCGCCGTCGCGTCTAGTTCCACGAGCGTCTTAACGCCAGTTATAAAGCCCCGCTTTCCCAGAAGGCGGGGCTTTTCTTTTGGCTGTTTATATCGGATGAATTTTTAGCGTGGCCACGGGAGGCCGCGTTTAATCCCCCTTTAATTCATGTTTTTAGAATCTCAATCCCTCCGGGCGCCGGGCCGCATCGGTTTCTCGCTCCTGTCAGCTTGTTGCTTTCTAGGTGCGTCGATTGCGCCGATTTCTTATTGCCTGGCACAATCGGCGCCCCCGGTCGTGCAATCCCAACCGTTGCATGATGTGCCTTACGTCAGCGGCGGGCATGAGCGTCAGAAGCTGGATATCTATCTGCCTCAGGATGGCACGGCGCGGCCGGCTCTTGTCTGGATTCATGGCGGCGCATGGGAGGCTGGAAGCAAGGAGCGCTGCCCTGCTGTCGGAATGGTCGCCCAGGGGTTCGTCGTTGTAAGTCTGAATTATCGACTAAGTCAGCACGCGGTTTATCCGGCTCAGATTGAAGACTGCAAGTCCGCCATTCGCTGGCTGCGTACACACGCGGCTGAGTATGGGATTGATCCGGAGCGAATCGGCGTCTGGGGCGCGTCTGCGGGTGGTCATCTTGCGGCGTTGCTGGGAGTCACCGGCCATACCCGGGAGTTTGATAAAGGCGAAAATCTGAATGAATCAAGCCGGGTGCAATGTGTGCTTGAATGGTTCGGCCCGACCGATTTTCTTCATTGGGGAGCACAGGCGCCCGCGGATCGGGAAAAGGCGGAGCTTGCCGACAATCCCTCCTCGCCGGTTTACCGGTTGCTTGGCGGAAGTGTCCGCGAGCATGGAACGCAGGCGCGCCTGGCCAGCCCGATCTATTTCATTCAGAAGGACGCTTCTCCATTTCTGATCATGCACGGAGACAAGGACCCATTGGTGCCGCTTCAGCAGAGCACCGAGCTTGATCAGGCGCTAAAGGCGTGCGGTGTGGAATGCCGTCTCGATGTGGTTGCCGACGCAGGCCACGGCGGTGGCGGGTTTAGTACACCGGAACGCCTGAAAGGGATGGTTTCCTTTCTAAAGACGCACCTTGCCCCGATTCCAAAACCAAATTAGAGGCGCTTAAAGAGCCCGGCCGATCGGCAACGCTGCGGAAGGGCGTCTGAGGAGAATCTCGTGCACTAAGAAGAGAGTCATGGCCAGGAAAGCCGTTACCATTGGGATCCGCTCCAATCCGTAAATGTCAGCCAGCCAGCCGCAAAGGCTTGGTAGAATTGCGGCACCAATCATTGCAGCGCTGACCTGGAATCCGATGGCATGGGCCGCGAAGTTTGAACCAAGCCGCTGCGGGGTCCGTGTCATCATGCAAGGATAGACCGGCGCCAAACCGAGTCCGGCAAGGCTCAGTCCAATGAGCGGAAATGGGGCGGGCATGCGCGCTGCCAGCAGAAGCGTGCCCGCGATCGCGGCGCCCATGCTCAGGCGCAGCAACCGGTCAATGCCGATCGATTCCACGACGATTCCGAACAGGATGCGCCCGAGGCCGATGCTTGCCCAGTATAGCGTGATCCATAGTCCGGCGGTTTCGCGAGCTACACCGCGCGATTCAGTTAGCAGAGTAAATCCCCATTGGCCCACGCTTACCTCGAGCCCTGTGTAAATAAAGAAGATGATGACCTGCAGCCGGACCGTGGAGTTCGCGAGGGTCTCAAGAACCGAAGCTTGGGCGCTGGAACGAGGTTCCGCGGGTGTCGGCGCCGACTCCCAGTAGTTGCGCGTGGCAAAGAAGAGCAGGGAAAGCACCAGCATGGCCGTACCGACGGCCGCATAGCCGGCGCGCCACGAACCGCTCCCGGCAAGCACGGCCGTCATCATTAACGGTCCCAGTGTTGCGCCCAGGCTGTAACAGGCATGAAGCCAGTTCATGTGCCGCGCGGAAAAATGATGCGCGGCATAATGGTTCAAGCCGGCATCGATTGCCCCCGAACCGAGCCCATGGAAAATCGAGCAACTTGCAAAGAGTATCCAGATGGGGGCGAGCGAAAATCCAAATCCGCTTGCCGCAACAATCAGGCTGCTTCCGGCAAGTAGAACTCCAATCCGGGTCGCAAACAGGATTCGGCCGATGAAAAAGCTGGAAATGAAGTAGCCGATTCCCGCGGCGATAAACAGCCACGAGAGGCTTCCCTGCCGCAGATGAAAGCTTTCCCGCACCGATGGCCATGCGATGCCTATAACAGCATCGGGCAGTCCAAGACTGACAAAACCGATGTAAGCAATGAAGATAAGGAGAGCGGCGGGTTTTGAACGCATTGCCAGAGGTGTGTAAGCGCGATCGTCGCGCGATCGATTGACCGCCAGAGGGTGATCGGCGTCAAGGCGGTATATCGGCGCTCAGATCTGTCTCTCTCGATCCCATCGGTTTTCAACAATCTCGCGCTTGTGGGCACGCACAAATGAGATGAGATGTGTGAGGTTGATGGCGTTTAGGACGAGCAGCCACGCCCATCGATAAGGGTGGATGCCGTCGGCTCTCATATAGGTATAAGCCATAAAGAGAAGATAGAGCCCGCATATTAGGGCGATGACGCCGATTGCAAGGTCCGTGCGTGGGCGGGTAATCTTTCTGGAGCTGATTGAACCGGCTGCCTTTTTGCAAAGCCGTGGTTCGGTAAATGAACAAAAAGCGGCCGAATCAGCGCTCACAACTGCGGCGCCGCATTCGCAGAGACGTCTGTTCTCCGAATTCTGCTTGAAAGGCGGTGAATTGAAAGCCGCGTTATTTTTCTGAGGTAAGGCTCCAGCCACAGAATCGACAACGACTCTTTCCTTCCGGTAAATCAATGCCGCATTGGGCGCACTTCGGTCTGTTTGGAGAAGGAGGCGGCGGCAGGTTCCATCCCGGAAAGTGGGACGAGAGGATTTTCCCGACCTCGCTGCGCAGCGTGTAATGAGCGGACAGAGCACACAGAAAAAATCCTAGAAAAGCTGAGTAAAAAATCAGCACCCACAGCGGATCGCTCACGGAAACACCACGGCTGATTTGATATATAGCCAACGGAATCCAAAGCAGCAACGTTTTGCTTGGCGAATGCAAGCTGCGCAATGCCTCCAACTTGCGCTGCAACGCCAGCAACGGATCGGCATTTCTGTCATCGCTCATTTTGGCAGGCATACATG
This sequence comes from Chthoniobacteraceae bacterium, assembly GCA_028293625.1. Taxonomy (GTDB): domain Bacteria; phylum Verrucomicrobiota; class Verrucomicrobiia; order Chthoniobacterales; family Chthoniobacteraceae; genus CAIURC01. The sequence continues at coordinate 73,567 of JAQGOL010000028.1, forward strand.
GGGTTAAAGTTGCAGCAATGGTCCCGTCACGGGACAAGTTCTAAATATCGGGATAGTGCCCTCAATCGCCGTTTCGTCTCGTAGCGTAGAACTATCAGCATAATGGGCTCAAAGAACCATCGAAGCAAGCGAGGGCGTGCTCGGAAGCTGAACTTATAAGTTACGATCGATCCAGCCTGCGTGTCCTGATGTCGAATGCTGGCTGCAAAGGAATCGAAAAAAGGAGGAGTGTTGATCATGTTCACGGCAGCAACCACGCCGGGGGTGAACGTAATGTATGAAGTCTCAATGCCTATAAGTCCAAGTAGAGGCCGCCCTATACACAATGTAGTGGCTCCGACCGCGGCAGTCGTGTGGCCACTGGTAAAACGCGCTTCCCGGAGAAGTGTATCCCACTCAAGGCGGCGGGAGTAGTCGTGAAGTAGATCGAACACGATGTTGGATCTGCAAGGCATCTGCTCTATTACTGTTACTGATGGCATCAGATCTCCTGGTGTTGGCCGATTTTTTGAGATGAAAGATGATAAGACGCCTGCTTGGAATAGGACGTAGACGAGCTAGGTCAATCGCTAACCAGGATAAGTCCAAAAGCAGCAATACGAATAATCGGAGCCATGGCGGTACGGGATTTTAACCTGCCTTGGGACGTTTCTACTCGGAAGTCACGCGACCTCGCGGACGCTGAAATCGCCGATCGTGCCAAGATGGGAGACGTCGAGCGGGCCGGTCTTGTTTAAGGCGAGCTTTGAGGTGCCGCACCTCAAGGCGCCGATTGATTGCGCAACAATTCCGAATTGGCCGCCCGGTTCAAGCATCCCGACCGCCTGCCCTTTGATAACCACATTGGCAATTCTCGCCACAATCAACGCGTTTCCGCCGGCAATCACCGTGTCGTTGGCGTTGCCGAAGAAACCGTCCATCGCCTGGACCCCAGCGACAAGATCGCTTGCGAGCCAATTGCCGTTTACTATAACAGTGCCGATCTTCACGTCGGCATTGATTCCACCAGTGAGTTCGTGCCCCACGAGAATTTGCGAGTGGGCGACGCTCCCTTTCACACTGAGGCTCTTTAGGGCAACTGCATTCGCGTTGGTAAGCAGGTTAAGCGGTGTGTCGACAGCGCCTTTGATTAAAAGTCGCGCTCCATCGAGATCATGCCCGATCCTGATCGTCCCAGCTTTGCCGCCGATAACCATGGTGGCGTTATGAATGTCGCTGCGGACGGTGAGCGCGCCGAGCCCGCCGTTCAGATTACTGAGCATGCTTACGTTGTCCCCACTCTGTGTGTCGGCAAAGCCCAGCGACTGGACAGTAAGTGACTTGATCGCCACACGGGCCAATCCGCTGCCAGCGTCAATCCGCCCAAGGTCGCCGTCAATGGAGATTGTGCCAAGGTCGAGACCAGCGGCGTTAAGATAGCCGACATTGACCAAGCCGTTGCCGCCCAGCGGACCGGGCCGGGCGGTGATCGTCAGGCTGGCGCCGGCAGGAATGCCGTGGTGAGTGAAATCAATTTCCTGCAGCGTGGCTCCACCAAGGGCATTCGGGTGCGTGAGCAAAAACTGGGTAGGGTCAAGCGATCCTTTACTAAGCCGGATGATAACAAGATCCCCGTCCACGTCGGTGAAACTAACCATCCTTCCGGTCGCGCCCATAGTTACAGGATTGGATCCGAAAAGGACGTAGCCTGCCCCTATTGCGCCAAATCTGCCGGCCCCAATGAGCAGATCCGAGAAACCATCCCCGTTGACGTCTCCGGCGCCGCTAACTGAAGCGCCAAAGTAGGTGTGGGTTGAATCAATAAGCTTAAAGCCGTTGCTCCCGTTCAGTGAGGAAAAAGACAAAGCCGCGTTAAAATTACCCGCGTGACCAAAGACGACGTAGCACGCTCCCAGGAAGTCGTCTTCTGCCTCAGCTCCAACAATGAGATCGTCGAAGCCATCTCCATTAAAATCCCCAACGAAGCTAACGGTGCCGGCCGATGGACCCGACATATAGAGGTCAGGCTCGCCGTGAAGCACAAAGCCGTTGCTTCCGTTCAGAGCTGAAATTGGCAGGTTCGCTTCAAAAGGGCCTCCATGGCCAAAGATGACGTAACTAATTCCGGCACGGGTGCCGGTTGCACCGCCTCCGATCAGCAAATCGGCAAAACCATCTCCATTCAGGTCTCCGCTGCTGCCACTTCCAAAAGTCGAGCCGCCATTGAGCATAAAACCGTCGTTACCGTTCAATGATTCAAGTGGCGAGCTCGCAGCGAATCCATCGGCTTTGCCGAAGATTACGAAGGTGGTCGCGATACTTGCATCACCGGGAGTGGTAATGAGCAGGTCGGCGAAACCATCTCCATTCACATCTCCTGCACCACCGACTTTGGCAAATGGCTTTCCAGTAAGAGTAAAGCCGTTGTCGCCGTCCAGCGTGGAGAGCGCGATTGAGGAGCTGAAACCGTCGGCCTTACCGAAAACCACGTAGACAGAGCCGAACAAGGGGCCGCCATTCAACACACTTAAACCTCCAATCATCAGATCCGCGAATCCGTCCCCGTTCACGTCTCCGGCGCCAGCAACCGAGGACCCGGACCGCTCTTCGTTCCTGACGCCCGTGAGCTTAAACCCGTTATGCCCGTCGAGAGAGGAAAGCGCCAGCACTGCTTCAAAGCGTTCGCCCTTGCCGAAGACCACGTAACTTGCCCCGCGGTCGGTGACGCCCTCGGGGGCACCATAGGCTCCAATAATCAGATCATCGAATCCGTCCGCGTTCACGTCTCCTGCACCACTTACACTTCTCCCGGTGTAGTCGAAATCAGCGACGCCGCTAAGCTTGAAGCCATTACTACCATCCAGGATCGAGAGATCCAAGGCCGCATCAAAACCACCCGCTTTCCCAAACACCACGTAAATCGCCCCTCGATAACTGCCGCCCTCGGTGGCAGCAGAAGCACCGATAATCAGGTCCGTGTAACTGTCACCATTCACGTCCCCGGCGCCGCTCACCGAGTAACCAGTGCCGTCCCCTATGGTCACTTGCTTAATTGTAAATCCGTCGACACCGCTCAAAGCAGAAAGGTCAATGATCGCCGCGAAGGCTGGCGCAATACGGGCTTCCAAGAGTTCGATGCAGGTCGTGATTTTGATAAAAAGGAAGTGCTTAACCAAGAGCCGCTGGGGAAGCGGCGAAAATAACAGGGAAGCACTGCGTCACCAAGCCGAAGATTGGTGCAACAAAATCAGCCAGCAATCGACTAAGGCAAAAGGCAGATTTTGGGTAAGCTGGCGGTGGCGCCAGGTCGCAGAGATCAACGAAAAGCGGTGTCAAAAATTTCTTTAAGCAGTTCCTTTTTAAACGATCGATGATTATTGATGCATCGTGGCGCTAACGGTTAAATGCCGTGCGTGGTTTTAGTCTCCGCTCCGGAGCCCACTGCCGGTGGCTTTTTAGATATAGCAAAAAAGTAAATCTTTAGATCGCGCAGACTCTCTTCCTGCGTCATTCCGCGATGCCGATGATTACGCAGCCAGCGATAAACTGCAGGCTGCATTCAGTAGCTCGGCTTCGCGCACTGAAAAAAGTGATTAAGGCTTTGGCCGCTCTGCCTTGCCTTGTCCAAGCGATCCTCCACCCAGCGCTCGAACTTGCATTCAAGCTTTACTTCCCTCAGGCTGTGGTTGAGGTCGATATTTGCCTGCAGCAATAGCAGTAGATTGCTGGCAAGTGCTATTGGCGAAGCGCGGTATAGGTAATCTGAAGGTCTCATTCAGAGCGCTGCGCGTAATAGCCGGTACTCGGCGCTTCTAACGGCGAGGCCGCTTTTCCCGTATTTCCCGCCTCTTTAGCTTATCACTTGCAACCGCAGATCGCGGATCGTCCAGAGATCTCCTGCGTCAATCCCGCGCAGCGGTCGCGCTCCGCTTGTTCGCTTCCTGCCGAAGCGTTCGCGGTGCGCGGCAAAGAATTCATTCACAAAAGCCCGGCTCCCAAACACCTGACCATCGCAAAAATAACGCACCCTGTGTCGGATGGCCTCCGACAGCGGGATCCTTCCGCCACTTTGAAGTATCGCCTGAACCTCCTCCGCGCTGAACCCTTTGCGCGCCGCTTCAAGCCCGTCGGCCGTGACCTCTTCCTCTAGTTCCTCTCCGACAAAATAGAGGTAGCACCGGTATTGTTCCATCGTGCTCTCAAGCGATACCCCGCTTTCCCTCACCAGTGCCTCCACAGCCGTCCGAAGCCCAAGCCGCGCGCGCCCGTTCCCGGCCATCGCCTCCGCGTAGCCGCACCAACGGTAGTCGGCCGGATTTTTTACAATCCCCGCT
>JAQGOL010000032.1 GCA_028293625.1 Chthoniobacteraceae bacterium
TCCCGGCGGCATCCCATTGCTTAACGAATGGGAAAAGTTCCTGATGATAGTTTTCAACGATCTGATGTGCCTGGATTTGCTCCGCGCTGGCTGCACCGTTGCGAAGTGCCACCGCCGCAAACCAACCGACATCCACGTCGTGAAGCCGCATGCCGAACAAAGGCCGGCGCAAATCGTCCCGTTTATAGGCACCGCTGCTGTCAGTTTTCGGCGCTAAATGGTAGAGTTCATGATCAATCAGAGCCCGACGCTGAGCGGCGCCTCTCTCCATCCACGCATCGCCGTCGATCGTGATTTCCACGTCGCCCATCCCTTTACAGCGATCCTTGAGCTTGATGATCTTAATGATCGCGAGGCACGCGTAACCGTGAAGTTTTAGGCCCGAACCGCAAACATCGCCGTTTTGATCTTTGTCCGCGTAGTAAAACACCACGTCAAACCGCAGTGCAGGAATGGAACCTTTGGTGCTCGTGAGCTCCAAAAGCTGCGGATAATGATCCTCGATAATCTCGGCAATGAGTTCGCCGACTTCGCCCGTATCTAACACATACGCGGGCATGGCTATCCGACCTCCTCGATTTGAGTTGGCGCCCGAAGCTCTGTTAACTTCGGCGCTAAATCGCGGCACAACTCATCTCCGACCAGCAACATCGCGCCGGCTCGAATCCCCGGGTAATCAAGGCCGAGCGCGTAGAATTGACATCTTTGCTTTTCCATTCTGTCAAATACCGGAGGCAATGAGTCGCTGGGGCTGATATTAAAATCGCCTCCGCCATAATGCACCCCTTTGGCTATGCAAAATTCCGTCACCATGAGTCCGACTTCCTTGAGTGCGCGCTCGCCGATCAAAATGACCGCAAGCGCCGTGAGGCGATCAGGTTTTGGATTGCGAACTAGAACTGCCCTATCAGTGCGAAATAGGGCACACTTCACCAGCAGCCTTTGAATTGTTGGCATCTCCAAATCGCTGCCGGAATACTTGGTTGGTTCGGCCATACTATGCGACCTCCGCTGAAGGGTTCCGGTTCGCGTCCAGTAATCTCGCATCGACCTTCATGCCGACAGAGTTAAGCAATAGTGCTGCGTCGCGGCATGTCTGATCACCACTGAACAAGACTACTTTGAGCGGGAAACCATCGTCAAAGTTGGCCACCAATGCGCGCAGCCCTTCTTTTTCCATTTTACCGAAAACGCAATGCAAGCAGTCTTCAGTAGTTAAAATAAATGGCCGTGTATTTGGGTTTACGTGCTCCGCAATGAATGGTCGTAAAACCCCGGCCAGCGAATCCATTGCACGAGCCCCGGCCATTACGATAACCATGCCGGCGAGCGCGTCTTCTTTGGCTGGCAGAATCCCGCAAGCGCGATGCCCTTGTTGCCGCGCCATTTGAGCCAGGATCATGGAAAGGTTGTTATCAGCGCCATGGAACATTTTCATGATTGTGCCTCCAGGATGCCGAGTGCCTTGAGGTTGCGCATGGTCTCGAAATTCAAGCGCGGAGACCAAAAGGGGTGATCCCACTCGATCGGCCGAATAATCAGCGGCTCGAACTGATAATTGATAACGCCAAATCGCCAGCCAACTCCGTATCGCCAGTGATGCACCGAAAGAAGATCTGGAAATTCGGTTCCCTGGCCATCTTGGCTAAACCGGTCCCACCCGAAGATAATCTCTTGCGGATCGAATTTCCAAAACTGCATCGCAATGCCCGAATACATCAACGACACGCTCTCGGCGGCGATCATAGTAAGACTGCCGTCACGAGCCTTGATGATGCCCTGGGGCATGCGGATGCCGTCCTCGTCGATACTCGACGTGTTGAGGCTATGGAAAAGCGAACTGAGTTCCTCGGGTGGAGTAGTTGCCGGCGGATTGGTTGGAGCTGGAAGAAATAGAGTAGTCACGGGAAAAAATGGAGTTAGGTGGTTGGCAAAAGGGCGTATTTTTTAGGAGGCGCAGAAACCGAAGTTTCTGAACCGGGCCTTGGTTCGCGCGCGTCCGCGCGGCAATAGTGGATCCGGGAGAAGCCGGAGAGATTGTGAGTTAAGGGAGCGGTCCACCTCCGATTCGTTGGTTTCCAGACGTGTGGAATTTCACCGCCGGGCCGGCCTCCTTGCGTTGGAGCTTCCGAAACTGCCGATGATATTTGAGCCAATGCCTCACCATGGCATTTTGCCGCTTCGCTACTTCATCTAGGCGCTTTGCTGTTTGCCTGTCGATGCGCTGCCCCCTGGCTGGCCCCGTGCGAGCGATCAAAATCGTCCAGGTCGCAACCCACGCACACGACAACAAAGCAATTTCCCAACTCATAGCCCTTCCTCCCGGCGTTGCCGTCGCGCGGGCGAGCTGCTGACGATGCGCGAGTATTTACGCGCGTTGAGCGATGCCGAGGGACTGCGCTCCTGGCATTGCAGATAGACGCGCATGTCATTATGCGATTTGCGTCGGCTGTTCCGGATCAGCGTGCTGATCCTAATGAGCACGCAAAGCCAAATAAAAGCGATCGCCAGAAAAATGCCTGCGGTCATGGTGCTGGCTCCATGTCAAAATTGATTGGCTGATTACCCTGCCCCTTGGCTTCACGCACTGCCTCGGTTAGCTGTCGGATAAACTGAATGAATAATTCCGGTTGTCCGGGATAAGTATCCCGAATCACGAAAGCGACCACTCGGAACAACTGCGCCTCTGCCGCCAACTGTTCGTTTTCCGGTAAACCAGTAGGAATTTTGTATTCGAGTATACCACCCAAAGGCGTCTTAATCTGGCACTTCAAATGAGGTTCGACTTCATCTGGAAAGCGCGGTCCGTTAAGTTGCCGAGAAGCAAGGGGGAGTGTGGGAAATGTGCCTGGCATATTATTTATGCCGCTGCTTTGAGCGGCGGGTGATTTGGTTGGGTCCGGCAAACTTCCTGGGAGACTTGTTTGTCGGAAAATTCAGCAATGCCTGTATCGGCGGGGCCATCCAGCCCCGCGAACCGCGGCACACGAAACACGTTTTTCGGGGACCGAACGCTGTGAGTGGCCCGTGTGATGCGCCGCACAAAAAACATCTCGTAGCTGTCACCGCGTGAATTCCAGACGCACCGATCACCGGGTTTTAGGTATTTGCTTTTCGCGGGCAAAAGTTGCTCGATCGACATGCTATACGGCCGCTCCTTTCAGCGGCGGGTTCGTTAATTGCGAAATTCACGGCACCGTCAGGCGACCTTGGGGAGCACCCGGTTTACCTCGTGCTCAGCCGACCATGCTTCGATGCTGGCCAGTTTGAAGCGGACCGTGCTGCCGTGCGTGCGATATGGTAAACCGAGCCCGCCCTCACTCTTTGGCTTCATCCAACGTTCCAGCGCTCGCTCCTTGATGCCGAAATGCTGCGCCACCTGGTCTTTGTCCAGCTCCCCATGCAAGGCGAGCTGTACCCTGACCGCTTCCCGGATCTCAGCAATCAATCCTACTTCCAAAAGCGCGCCCTTCACACCACCCTCAAGCGCCTCTCGTAACTGTTCAGGCGGAATCGTTAGATGCATAGAAATGCGAGCGGTTAGGCGGCAACTTTCTCTGTTTTCTTACTCGCCACGATTTGAGCAAGTAAGCGGCGAATGTAAGATGCGCGGCTGCGTCCTTCGGCTTGAGCGAGTTGGTCAATGTCCCTGAGTACGTCGCGAGGCATTCCATTGATGACGATCTGAATGGTTTCGGCGGAAGAGGTCTGTGCCATGCACGGAGCATCGCGGAGTATCACTCCATGGTCAATGTAAATTATTGCGTCGTGAATGGTTTCCGCATAAGTCCTATTGCATGGCCCGTGGCGAACGATCCGAAGATCAAACATCAATCAGTCTCTCAATCTCGAAAGCCCTGCTGGCAGAGGTCAACAAGCTCGCGGCCGAGGACGGGCGGCCTCGATCAAATTGGATAAGTCGAGAACTGCAAAAGATAGTTGAGGCAAAAAAGGCAGAGCGCGACACCTCAAGAGCATTGCCTGGTGTCGCTGCGGCAGACCCGCCGTCATCCTCAATTCCGAATTTTACAAATCCGCGGATCAACGAATTGCCCGAAGAAATGGAGACGCCAAAGCGGCGTGGCTCACTCCAAAAAATCAAAGGCAAAAAATAACGCCGTTCGTGGCACTGCTGATCGTTTTTTTGGTAATCTGGTTTCTATACCTGATAAACAACCCTTAATTATGCAGATAGCCCCCAAATTTATGAAGCGATTCATTCTCGTAAGCGTTGTGGTTTTCACGTCCTCAGCCGCCATGGCCGCGCTGGGAGATAATCCGGAGAAAGCCAACGATCGATATGGTGAATTAATTCTCACCCAGGAGGATCTTTATAACCGACAAAATGAAGAGCGGATTTACGAAAAGCCCGAGTGTCGCACAGCGGTTATTTTCGACCGTCAAATGGTGGCGGTCAGCATTCATTACTACAATCTGAAGGGCAAAAAACAGTTGAGTGACGAACAGATCCAAGAGTTTCTGTCGCTCAACGGAAAAGATTGGAAACTTGAAAAACCACAGCTTGGCACCGCGATGGACGTGGTCAAAGTGACGAAATGGACGGCTCCTGATGGCAAAATCGCAGTACTCGAGCGCAGTATAAAAGAGGACCATCTGCGTATCGCGTCCGGACAGCGCATGAAGGAAATCGCTGCTAAAACGACTGCTATTCGATGATGCCGTGAAGAAGCAAGAGCCAGCGGCGGCGGCGATCGTGAAACACCACGGAGTCACGGTCACGATCTACGGACCGCTAAAAGATCGAAAAAAGCCGGTGTATCTTCTGGTTTATAACGTCGGAAGTCGCCGCGAAAAATGCACATCGAAAGGATCGCTTGAGACTGCCAAGCAAGCCGCGAAAGAGGTTGCCAAGAAAATTGGCGCGGGCGATCTGATCGACGCCCTGCACTTGAGCCCACTTGACCGAAGGGTGTTTGTGACAGCGAAAGAGGCGTGCGCGCCGCTTGGCCGCGCCGTTGACCAGGTCTGCCGCGAGGCGGCAGAATTCTCGCGACTGGTGGGGCCAGGCATCACGCTTCGAGACGCGGCAAAGTTTTGGATTGCCCACCATGTCGCGGATCTGCCTCGCGCAACCGTGGCGGACGTTGTGAAAGAGCTGCTCGCGCAAGTGAAGCTGAAGCGGCGCGCGACCGTCACTGGCGATTCGCTAAAAGCGATCTTGAAGAAATTTACAGCAGCGTTCCAGATGCCAATTGCGGAAGTGCAGACTCACGAAATCGAGACCTGGCTCGCAGGGTTGCAGCTCGCGCCGCGGACACTGAACAATTACCGTGCGGCGATCCTTCGGCTCTTCAACTTTTCGCGCGGCAAATACCTCCCGCGCGACAAGACAACAGCCGCTTCCACCATCGAGCGTGTAACCGATGACCGCGGCGCGATCGAGATCTTCCGCCCCTGGGAGATTGGCGCCGTCCTCGCGGCCGCGCCCGAGGATCTGCTTCCCGCGATCGCGATCGGCGCCTTTGCCGGTTTACGCAATTGCGAGCTTTGCCGTATCGAATGGAGCGCGGTCCGACTGGACGCAATCTCCACCGCTTACCCGTACGGCTACATCGAGATCCGGAAAGCGGCCGCCAAACAGCACCGCACCGCAGCCAGGCGCATCATCCCGATTTCCGAGAACCTGGCTGCATGGCTTGATTCTTACAAATTGAAGATCAACGCCGGCGGCCCTGTCTCGCCCTACAAGACGCAGAGCTCCCTGAGTCGCGCCATCACCCGGCTCATCGACACAATCAACAAAGAAAAAGCGGGCCCGCAAAACCAGCCTCAGAACACCGCGCGCAATCGGCAGATCAGCCGGCCAAAAAACGGACTCAGGCACTCGTATGGGTCTTATCGGCTGCCGATCGTAGCGAGCGCCGCGGCGCTCGCTTTGGAAATGAATAACAGCGAGCAGGAAATCTTCGAAAATTACCGCGAGCTCGCCTCGCCGAAAGACGTCGAGGCGTGGTGGCTCATCTGGCCGGCCGCCGGGGTCATCCCGTTTCCGAAGGACAAAGTCTGCTCGAAGGCGAACGCCCAATAAAAAATATTATGGCAAACACTTGGCACCCAAACGGGAAACTTGCAGACGGCACATTGCTCATGGGCCCATTCAGGAACCGTTCAGCCCATCTCACCCATGTATACGAATTTTTGGTCGATGGCACTACGTGGCGTGTTGCGTATTGCTGCGCCCCAGAGCAGCCAAAAGAACTATCGCCGGAACAGCAACGGGAAATTGAAGCGTGGGCAGCGGTGCTGGTGGCGAAACTCCACTGCAAAGCTTAAGGCGGTTGCCACCTGTCCCGGATCTGTCCCGGTTTTGGCCGACCGGCCGGGAACCCTGATGGGAACAAGTAGCGCGTACGGGATTCGAACCCCTATTCATCGATTTTGGAAATGCGGTCAAATGCGGTCAAAGTGTGTATGCATGCGGCTTTGCGGGCGGGTAGTGGATTCAGTTGAATTTTCCAAACCGCAGCCAGATACAAAAAAAGCTGTCCCGATTTGTCCCGGATTTTGAGTTTACGCTGATACGGCTCGTTTGAGCGGCGGCGCGTGAGAGCGCGCGAGCCCATCAAAAAGGCGCGCGAACAACCCGAGAAAACGGGCCGCGCTGACGGGCGCCTTATCCGCCGGAGCGACCACCGGCCCGCTCAATTCAATAATCCCTTGAGATCCGCTCAGCGCTTCCGTAAGACCTGCCGCCATGAAAGAAAGGGCGCCAATTTATGATCACTGAGCTGGAAGGAGGCAAAAGAAGAGGCAAGCAAATGGCTCGGAACGTTGCGACTTGGACGTGATCTGACCGGAAAAACGATCGATCTAAGTGCTTGCGGTGATTCGCTGGCTCACACCGGAGATTTCCGCCGCATGATTTTGGAATCCGTTGCTCGGAAGCTGAAAAAGCGCGGTGCCGTGAAAATCATACTGCCGGAGTGATAATCAGCTCGCGATAAATACCCGCTTCGCCGGCCACGTTCCGGATCCCGCGCTGCCTCGAGATCGGTTGCAGGTTGCATCCTGCGAAGATTTCCCGCACTGCGGCGCAATCGTTCAAGGTGACCATCCAGCGGCCGCGCAATCGGGCGAGGCAATCCCTCATTCGTTGGACGTCGGTATTGGTCCAGCTGGCGTACATATTCGCGTCGCAATCGGTATAGGGCGAATCGAGAAAAAAGAAGGTGTCCGGCCGATCGTAGAGCTCAAGGCAACGCTGCCAATCGAGGTTCTCGATGTTCACTTTATCGAGCCGCAGATTGAGCGCGCGGATCGCTTCCATACGTGCGGAACGCGAATTGGCAGCTCCACCGCCTGAAGGTCCAGCGCCGAAACTCTCCATATTGGCGCCGCCAAAGCAGGTCTTATTTCGAAAAAACCAACGGGAGGCGCGCTGCAGATCAGTGAGCCCAGGCTGATGACGGAGATCGTGAAACTCCTGCCGGGAATTCAGAATGAATTCCAGCTCGGTCAAAAGCACGTCGTGATGGAAGCGAACGCACCGATAGAAATTGACCAGGTCTCCGTTGATGTCATTGAGCACCTCAAGCTTGGAGCGCTCTTTGGCGAGAAGCACGGCGAGCCCGCCGGCGAAGGGTTCCACGTAGCACCGATGCTCGGGAATGAGAGGAAGGATTTGAGCCAGAAGGCGGCTTTTGCCACCGGGCCAAGTGATTGCGGGTTTTGTGCGATGTGGTGTTTTCAGATCATGATAAATGCGCTCCTGCGCTGTGAGATCTGAAAACCACTGTCAACCACACGAGCTCAAATTCGGCAAAATTGACGAATTGAGAAATTTGCACTTTTAGACAATTCACCGCGAATCGTCCAAAGGTTCACTTTTCGGGTCGCACAAAAATGGCGTGCGCCACGATGATCACTGTGTGGCACGCGATCACCAAGAGGATGACAGAGCCAACGAAATGCCAGAAACTAGAGAAGACAAATTTGAGAATTTCCATGTCGATTGCGCCAAAGGAACAGAAATTGCCAAATTGAAAAATTTGGCAATTGATATACGCAGTGGTCCCCACAGAAACTTGTTAAATGAAAACGTATTTAGTCCGCTTTAAGAACGGATTTGACCAAAATCTTTCGGCTTATGGATTTATCGAGGATCCGATTGCCTCCCGTTTCTACTTTCACATGAAAGCAGGCGAGTCCGACCGAAAGAGTTTTGTGGATAGCAATGACGTGAGTGCAATCATTGAAATCATATAAGCCGCAATGTGCTTATTTCACTGATGCTCGAACGGCAGTTGCATTTTTTCGAACTCGGATGAGGGGGTTTTGGATAGGCTGTGCCATTCCGCATCCATCCAAGCACGGAATTCAGGGCTGATTCCAAGCCTTCCTTCCCTTATCTCCCTTTCTAGCCATCGCTTAAGGACGTGCTTGCGAACTTGGTTCGCGATATCAGCGGCATTGACGCTCATGCAGGGCGCACTTCATGCCACTTCTATGGTGCGAGCGAAAGCCGAAAGGGTTTCCCGATTTCAAATCGGGAAACTTCTTGGTTATGCATATTCCCTTGGATGCATACTACTTACGCGAACCGTAAGCGGTTGGTATTGTGTGGATTGTATAAGCGCACCATGAGTATTTGATAAACTCTAAAGCGCCCTCGGAAGTAATACGAAATTGTATCATATATGATACATAACGCCTCAAATGTCTCAAATCTGAGACACCCCACCCCCGGGTAAGGGGTCTCCTACGGCCCCCGGTTTCAGCGGTGGGGTTCCCGACAGCCAGGGCAAAAATCGCGAGTGGTGTAAAATCCGACTTTACACTTTACAGCCCCGGACGGGTTGACACGGCCGATCGGGCATGGCGCCCCGCGCACTCCAACCGATCCCAGAAGAGGCAGAAACCCCGCGGAAGTGGGCGGCCAACAAAGTTGAGCTCGCGCAGATCCTGGGCGTTTCCCGGCAAACAATCCACAACTGGCGAGATCTGCCCGGTTGCCCAGACAAACGAAGCAACGGCTCGTATTTCGTGGAGGACTGGCGAGCGTTTGCTGAATCGATGGGAACGGAGCTGGGAGAGACGCCGGCGGACAGGCGCGTGCTGGAAAATCGCCGCCTCGAGATCCAATGCCGGCGCATGGAATGGAAGTTCGCCGTCGAGCGCGGCGAGTTTACACCCAACGAGATTATCGGATCGGAAACCCGCCGATTCGCTGGCGAACTGATAGCGTTCCTCAGACACGAACACGAGGCGATCTTGCCGAAGCGGTGTTGCTCCAAATCCTCTGAAGAGCTCCGCGTCATCCTCAGCGCTTCGTTGGATCGAATCATGACGCGAATCCACTCCGGAGCCGATGCGGTCGCCGCGCAATTTCCGGCTCCTGACGAGATGCCTTCGGAGGATCCACAGCCATGAGTGGATTCATGGAAAAAGTCTGGCGTGAATCATGGGAGCCTGTCGATCGGCGACCGATCTATGAGACGCTCTCCGATGACCTCATCTTGACCGATGGGCCCTATCCCGGCCCGTTCGACATCAACAACTCGCCGTGGATCCGCGAGCCCCTCGATGCGATCGCGCGCGATCACGTTCGCCGCGTCTCAGTTTCCGGCGCGGCGCAGCTGGCCAAGACGCTCCTTGGCATCGTCTTCATTATTTGGATCGTGCTCAAAAGACCAGGTCTCACCACCTGGAATGGCCAGACAGATCAGTCCATCAAGAAGTTCGCGGAAGACAAGGCATGGCCCATGTTCCGCCAATGCCGGCGCTTGCTCGCGCTGATGCCGGGCGACAAAAACAAACAGCGGATCCGCTCGATTGTCTTTCCGCACATGTCGCTCCGGTTTCAGGCGGCATCGGAAAACAACGCGCACGGCGACACCGTTTCCGCCCAGGTCAATGACGAGCGGCATTTGTGGCTTCCCGGTTTGATTCACAAATTTCGATCGCGCACGGGATCCATGCCGACAAGCAAGACCCTGGACCTTTCTACCGGCAGCGTGAAATTCGAGGATCAGGAACTTCCCGACGGCTCAATCATTGAGCTCGGAGACGACTTTTTCAACGACTGGCAGGCCGGCTCGCGCAAACTCTGGTCCGTCAAATGTCCTGGCTGCGCGCGTGTCCAGCCCCTCGCCTTTCAGCATCGCCATTTCCGCGCGTATCGTGGCGATGCTGAAGGCCCGCCGGACGGAAGCGAAGTTATTGACGGTAAAAACAAACCGGTTTTCGGAATAGTGTGGGATGAGACAGAAACAACTCGCCCGGGCGGCCGCTGGAATTACGGCGCCGTCAAACGCACGGCCCGCTGGCGTTGCTGTGCTGATGCTCTTCGCATACCCGGAAATGGTCCCTGTTCCTTCGAGGTTGCCGATCACCCGGACGAAATCCGCGCGCTCAACTCCATCGCAAATGGCGCCTGCTATGTCGCGACGAATCCTCTCGCTGATCCCGCGCATGAGACTTTCAGTTGGCCCGCGATGGTCTCCGAGCTGGTCGGTTTCGGCACACTCGTTGCCGAATGGCTGGCAGCTGTAGAAGCTGCGAAAGCCGGAGATTACCTGCCGCTCAAGACCTTCACACAAAACCGCCTCGGCCTTGCTTGGAATGAAAACATCACAATCCAGGAAGCGAGCAATCCGACGGGCGATTACACCCTTGGCGATGATTGGTTCGATGCGGCCGGAGTTCCTCAGTGGCATAGAATCTTTCTTGTTGTCGATGTGCAGGAAAAAAAGGGCCGGCACTATTGGGCTCTTGTCCGCGGATACACTGCCGACGGGAAAAGCCGGCTCATATTTTATGGTAAGCTTGAATCGTGGGAAGCGATCCGTGCCCTGCAGCTCGAGCACGCGGTGCAGGACGGCCATACAGCGATCGACGCCGGCGACGGAAACAACTTTCACGAGATCCTGAGCAAATGCGCCGAGTTCGGTTGGATCGCGCTGCAGGG
>JAQGOL010000033.1 GCA_028293625.1 Chthoniobacteraceae bacterium
CAGTGGTAATAAGCCACCTCCGCGTCCGCCGCCGCCCGACTCCTCCCGTATCGCATACTAAAAACCGTTTACTGGCTTCGACGGTAGGTCAATGCCTCTTTCCGATAAAGTGTCTGTCCCTTCTTGATTCAGTCCTTGTCCCTGATTCCGTCCCTGATTCCTGTCCCCCCGATAAAGTGTCTGTCCCAGAAGTTGCCCCCGTTTCCCCGTTTTCCGATAAAGTGTCTGTCCCTTGATTCCGTCCCGATAAAGTGTCTGTCCCTTGATTCCGTCCTGTCCCCCGATAAAGTGTCTGTCCCAGATCACCCAGCGGGGCGTGATTGACGTGCTGCGGCACGGAATCAAGCACGGGGCACTGAGCTTTGATCTCTTTTTGGGCTCGCCTTCGCCGGAGAATCAGAAGGCTGTGGGGCGTCATGCGGCCCACCGCTTCAGCATACGACGAGTAGGAAGCTCGGTTTTTGCCCGACTGATTTAAAGTTCCCGGCTCCGCAAAAAGTTGTGCTGGCGTCTCTTGTACGGAAAGAGCGGGAGCCGGAACGGGAATTTTCCTTTCAAGTTGGCTTAAACATCCGGTCCGGGTATGTTGCCGCATGCGCCGCCACCCCTGGAGCCTTCTACTTTCCCTGCTTGCCGTTGTTTTGCTTAATGCGGTGCCGGCTTTGGCCAATGTAGCGCCTGAATTCATCCCGCCTGCCTCCGTACCGGCATTGAGAGTGGGGGGAACTGCTCAGGATCTCGACCTGCGACCCCTGTTTCGCGATCCGGATGTCCTCGGCACGGCGGTCCGGGTAAGTGTCCGCCTGGGGGCGACGATCAAGACCTTTGATATCGCCCTTTTTGATCAGGAGAAACCGATCACCGTCACCAATTTCCTAGCCTATTTGAATGCCGGACGCTTCGATTCCAATTTTTTCCATCGTTCAGTCGCGGGGTTTGTTGTCCAGGGCGGCGGTTTTGCATGGAGCAGTGCGAACAACGTGGTGTCTGTGCCTACGTTTGAGAAGATCAAGAATGAACCGGGCATCTCGAATCTGCGGGGCACCGTAGCCATGGCCAAATTGGGCGGCGATCCGGATAGCGCTACCAGCCAGTGGTTCGTCAATCTGGCCGACAACTCCGGCAACCTGGATGCGCAAAATGGCGGGTTCACCGTTTTTGGGCGGGTCCTCGGGACCGGGATGACGCTGGTGGACGAAATCGCGGCTCTGCCCGTCTACAATGCCGGGTCGCCCTTTGATTCGTTGCCGTTGAAGGGATACACGAGCGGCTCGATCACGCGGGTTTACACAGTGGAGACCAACACGGCGCTCGTCCCGACCCTTAGTTTCAGCGCCGTTTCCAGCAATCCGAGCCTGGTTGGTGCCTCGATGACAGGAACAACGCTGCGGCTGACACCGGGTGCCTCGAGTGGCACCACCACCATTACCGTGAGCGCAACGGACCTCGACGGCGCCATCAAGGAGGTGGCCCTCACGATCAACGTCCTTGCACAGTCCGCCGGCTGGCATGCGGAAAAAGGACCCGATGGTGAATTCAACCTCTTCTCCCTGGATCGGGCCGACTCGAGCCCGCTCATCGAAAATCCGGTGCCCGTGCACTGGGGACCGGTGTTCCTGAATACTCCATCGACTCGTAATTTCACGATAACGAACAAAGGACCGGCCGCCCTCGCCAGCTTTTCGATCACCCGCGCAGGCTCCAATCCCGACGATTTCGCCATTACCAGCGACGCCGGACCGAGCACTTTGGCGGGTGGCGCGAGCACCACTTTCACCGTTGTCTTTACGCCTTCGGCGATCGGACCGCGCAGCGCGCTATTGCATCTAACAAGCAGTGATCCCAACGAGGCGTCCCTCGATATTGCCGTCTCCGGGACAGGCACGTCCCCCGACGACGTCATCCCGCCAACGCTAAGCCCGGCATCGCCCCAGACCCTGATCGCTGATGCAAGGCGGCTCGCCCAAATTCCCGATTGGCGCGGAACCCTCGTGACTGCAACTGACAATAAGGAGGTCGTTTCTTTTACCCAAACGCCATTGCCGGGCAGCTTCCAACCGATTGGCGATTATTCCCTCATCTTTTCCGCCACGGACGCCGCCGGTAACACGAGCAGTGTGCAGAGCACACTCAAGGTGCTCTACGATCCGGCCACGATACCGCAACTCAGCCTGAGCGCGGCCCTCGGTGGGGCGGATGTCCCGGCGGCGGGCAATACCGATTTGCCCGCCGGCAGCTTTTTGAGCGCGTTCGGCACCCCGGCCATCAGCGATACCGGCAGTCTGGCCGCCCGTGTCACCATTACCGCCGGCAAAGCCAGGCTCGCGGGGATCTACTGGGAAAATGAAGCCGGGGAAAACAAAATCGTTGCCCGTCAGAATCAACCTTCAAGCGGGACGAATTTTAAGAGCTTTCGCGATCCGGTGCTCGCGCCTGGAGGGGCGATTGCGTTTGCGGCGACTCTCAACGGGCGCAAGGCGAACGAAGATGAAGGTCTTTGGACGAATCTCTTCGGCTCCCTTGCCCCGGTTCTGCGGGAGGGTGGAGAAATCCCGGGGCTGGGCGGACTGAAGCTCAAATCGATTACGACTATTTCTTTGGAAGACGACGCGTTGCTCGCTTTGGTAAAGCTCCTGCCGATGCCGGGGCTTGTGACGCCCGCGAATGACACTGCGTTGGTGCGTATCACGGGTCTTCAGGCCGGAAGATTGCTTGTACGAACCGGGGTTGCTTTTGACGGTTCACTCATCAAACAGATCAGCGTGTTTCAACCTGCCGCACGTTCTCCCGGGCAGGGGCGCTGGAGTTCAGGCAACAATGTCCTGGCGAAACTGACCCTGGCGGATCGGCGCACCGTTGTGGCCACCCTGCACAACGACGGCACTCAGGCCACCCTGCTGCAAACCCGGGCTGCCGGCGCCGGACTGGCGAGCCTGAGCCTGCCCGCGCTCGGCGGCTCAAGTGTCGCAGTGCTCGCCACCAAGGCCATCGCTCCCGGCATTACCGCCGCCAATGATAGCGCGTTGTACTTTGCCCCCAACGGCACCGAATTTACGGACGTCATTCGCGAAGAACCCGGAGCGGGGAAATTCGCCAGCTTTTCGGATCCCGTCGTCAATGATCAGGGTGAGATGCTCTTTTTCGGAACGCGTCGTGGCGCTGTGGCAGGGAGCCCGAGTGTGACTGCTCTCTGGCAAATCAACCATCTTTCGCCGTTGCAACTTGTCGCCCAAATCGGCGGTCCGGCTGCCGACAAAGAAGGAAACCCGCTCGCGGATACCGTTTGGAGCACGTTCACCTCTTTTGCTTTGCCCGATGGATCCGGGCCGGTCTTTGTCGCCCAACTAAGCGGCCGTGCTGTCACGGGACAAAAGAAACTGGGGCTGTGGGCTGCGGACTCCGCGGGAAAGGTTAGGCAACTCCTGCGGACCGGCGACGATGTCCCCTTCCCCGCGGGCGCCAAACGTCTGACCGGCTTCACCATTCTCAATGCGCTGCCCGGCAGTTTTGGTGTGCGCCGCAGCTACAATGCTTCCGGCGCGCTGGCCCTCCAGGCGACTTTTGCCGATCGCACTCAGGCGATCTTGCGCGTGAACGTGCCGTAAGCCCCTAAGCTTGCGTGGCTTCCCGGACTTAATACCTCCAGCCACTACCCCTTATGCCACGCCTACTCGCCCTGCTCTTTTCATTCTTCTTTGTCATTCTTTCATCCGTGCAGGCGCAAAGTGTCTTCGCGTTTGGTGGCACAGATGCCACAGTTGGAGAAGTAGGCGGCGCCTCGGGATTTCAGATCACGCGCACCGGCGACACCACGGTGGCTGCCACCGTCCATGTGGTCTTTGGCGTGCCGGCGGTTCTTAATGGCACCTCGGCAGCGACCTACGGCGACGATTACTCCAGTTCTTTGGGCCAAATCAGCGATGTCACTTTCGATGCCGGCGAGACGAGCAAAGTCATTCCGGTGACCATTATTGACGACACGCTCTCCGAAGCCACCGAGCAGTTCCAGATCACCCTGAGCGCTTCGGGCAACAACTCTGTCAGCGATCAATCCAAGTTCCTCGTTACCATTTCTGATAACGAGCCGTCGGCCGGCACCTTCAAGTTTTCCCAGTTCACAGCGGACGTGGACTCCGGCTCCACGCTGACGCTGACGGTGAATCGGACGGATGGCAGCTTCGGCACCGCAACTGTCGAGTGGTCAACGAGCGGCGGCTTCGCAAGGAAGAGCGGTACACTGACTTTCGCGGATGGCGTCACTTCGCAGAGCTTCGATATTGCCATTCCCGAAGAAGCGGCAGGCTCGGCCAACTACGAGGTGGACATCAGCCTGGGAAATCCCACGGGCGGAACGAACCTGGGCGTGCCGACCTTCGTGGCCGCCACGGTGCATGTCCCTGTGGCGCCGGAATCGTACCTGGCGCAGACCGCCGGTTTCAGCGGTCTGCTGGGTGCCGATGATCTGGCCCATGGATATGGCTCCATTGCCGTGAATATCACTTCCACCGGAAAATTAACCGGCAAACTGGTGCTGAACGGCGGCGCGCCAACCGTGCTGAAGGGAACCATCAATTCGAGTGGCGTTTACTCGCAAAACATCAGCGTAAAGAAGGGAGCTGTCGCCGTGACAAAGAGCGTTTCGCTGAAATTCGGCACGACGCAGGTTACCGGCACATTCGATGACGGCTCCGGCCGACCCGTTCGCAATATCACCGGCGAACGGAACCTGATCGTTGCCAAGAAAACCTCCGCCGCGGCGACGGGTTATTATACCTTTCGTCTTTTCAACACCTCGCTGGCCGGGGTCGGCTTCCGCGCGCCCGGCACCGTCACGGTTTTAAAAACCGGCAAGGTGACCTATAAAGGGACGCTGCCCGATGGGACCAAGGTTTCGCAAGGGGCCACCCTTTCCGCTTCCGGGAGTTTCTTCATTTCCATTCCGCTGTATAAGAAGAACAGCCTGGGCGAGTACCCGGGTTATTTCCAAGGGACAGCCGTGGCCGGCTTCAACAACAGCAGCCGTGGCTTTTCCGGCGATCTCTTCTGGACCAAGCCTGCTTCAGTCGCCCCGGCGCCCGGTGAGTTATACAAGACCGGTGTCTCCCTGGTGGACTGCCAGTTGCAGGCCCAGCCGTATGTGAAGCCGGCGGCCCAGCACCGGGCGCTGTCCACACTGGACACCTCGAACGGCAACGCACTCCTGGCCATTCGTGGTGGGGATCTGGCTGCGGAAATCAATCACGCCGCCACAGTCGATGCGAGCAACCATCTTTCGGTGACTGCTCCGGGCGATGATGCGATCAAGGTAACCCTTGTGGCGGCAAATGGCACCTTTCACGGCACTTTCATCCATCCGGTCGACCACAAGATCCGTGCCTTTTCCGGAGTGGTCCTGCAAGGCTCCGGCTTTATCCAGGGATTCTTCCCCGGGATCGATGTGGCCGGCGTGGTGAGCATCAACGCCCAGTAAGCCTTTCCCTGCGTCTCCGGAATTCGTTGATTCCGGGACGCTCGCCGGGTTTTCAGAAAAAGCGCGCTCCGGAATCGCCGGCCTACTCCATGATGACGTTGTAACGGCGGAGCGTGGTGCCGGTCTGGCGGCGGTACTCGGAGAGCGCTTTGTTATAGTCGGCACGCGAGCGAAGTTCCGCCTGCTCGGCTTCCGCCAGTTTTTTCTGGAGTTCGAGCACTTCAAAGGTGATGCCGCTGCCGGTGCGGAGCCGAATCTCGCCCGCATCGAGGCTTTCCTGGGCGAGAACATGGGCTTCACTTGTCGAGGCAATCCGCTCGCGCGAGGTAATGATCTGGCCCGAGGCGTTGTCGACATCGACAACGATTTGCTGCTCGATGCGCTGCAGGTTGATCACTGCCTGGGCGGAAGAAAGCTGGGCGGATGCCACGCTCGCGCGGCCCGCATTATTGGGAATCGGCACGCTGAAAATGGCGCCGGCGCTCCAGGAGGTGCGATCGCCGCGGCCAACGTGCTCAAAGCTTCCGCCAAACCCATTGTCGACGCCGATCAGGTTAAGGCTCGCGTTGAGGTCAAGCCGGGGGAGCGCCTGGTTTTTGGTAAAAGCGAGATTGATATGCCGGTTGCGGATTTCCAGAAGCGCCTGCTGGTAATCGGGACGCAGCGAAATCGCTTCCGTAATCCCGGCGGGGACATCGGCCTTAAAGGAATGCGAGGGTGGCGGCTCAATCTCCACCTGCACGGAGAGCATCTGCTCAAGATCGTGGGTAACGAGTTGTTTAAGAAGGTTTTCGTTATCCTTGACCTGGCGCCGGGCGAGGATGACGCCTTCCTGGCGGGCGGCGGCTTCGGCGCGGGCGGTGGTGACATCAAGTTGCGCCATGACGCCGATCTGGGCGCGTTTGGAGTTGTCGCTGAGAAGCTGCAAGGCGAGTTGCCGCGAGCGTTCAGCCACGCGCAACGTTTCATGGGCGAGATGGAGTTCGTTATAGACAAAATCGGTCGTCGTCACCGTGTCGATGATCCGCTGGCGCAATTGCCATTCGGAAACGAGCACGTTGTTCCGGGCAATGCGGATTTGGGCAAGGTTGGCGGAAGTGCCAAAGCCGCGCAGCAGCGGTTGATTAAGGCCGATGCTTGCGTTGGAATTAATCTCGTCGCCCAGATCGCCACTGCGGCCCGGAGTATTGATGGCGCCGATGCCAAGGTCATAGCTAAGGCCCCAAGGGGTAAGTCCGCTCAGGCCGGTGGTAATGGAGTCGGTCCGGGCAGTGCCGCTGCCAGGCAGGTGTTGCCCGTTGGTAAAGAGGTCGCGCACGGTGTTCTCGCTGCGGGACGCGGAGATATCGAAGTTCGGATCGAAGCGGCCGATTTCGCGGATAACATTTTGCCGGGCGATCCGGGGTTGGAAACGCTCGACTTCGATCGTGAAATTCTTAGCAAGTGCCATTCGAACTGCCGACTCGATAGTGAGATGCAAAATGCCAGGGCGGGAGACGGTCTCGCCCGCGACGGCGGCAAGGGGCAGAAACAGGAGGAGGGCGGAACGAAACATGGCGAGATAATCGTTGGGGGGAGAAATTCTTATTGGGAGTTCCGGCAGCCTGCGTGGGGTGGAAGGTGAAGCCGGGTTTTTGATGTAAGCGCAAACCTGAGAAAATGGGGACGGTTTTTCGAACCCATCGCATTTTAAAAAAAGGGACGGGAAGTTGTTTTCTTTCGGCGGTCCATTTGACAGGTTAAGCCTGCGCTTCTACGGTGGCGACCCCATGGCCGGCCGCTCCCCCATTTCCCGACAAACCTTAGGGAAAACTTTCCTTATTTCGCTCAGTGTACTGGGTATTGGCGCGCTCATTGAGCTCGGTGTGGCGGGATGGACTTTTGCGGATCGTTATCGGGTGCTGACTTCCCAGACGCCCAGAATCCGCCGCACGCTTCCTTCAGGAGTGCCGAAGACGCCTCCCCCCGAGGTCCTGGATGTCATGGCGGTAGGCGACACGGCGCTTGCCGATGCCGCGCCGGGAGATGCGCCGGTGCCGCCGGCCGCCACCCCCGAACCTGTCACCACGCCGATTGTTCCCCCGGCCAAACCGGTGCCGATTCCGCTGGCGAAACTCGATCAGAAAGCGCCTCCCGGCACGCGTTACCAGGAGTTGGTTGAACAGGGCAAAATTTTGCGGAGCCGCGGCGACATGAGCAACGCGCTGACCAAACTGCGCGAGGCGCAGGTGCTTGAGCCGGGCACGCCGCAGGCCATTACGGAGCTTGCCCTGACATTTGAAAAGATGGGGTTGATGGAAAAAGCGGCGGAGCAATGGAAACGGGTCCATGAGCTTGGAGAAGTGACCGGGGCTTACTTCCAGGCGGCTGAAATGCGGCTGAAACAAAGCCAGTCAATGGCGATAAAGGCGGCCTCGACTGTTCTGGAACAACCAGGCTCGGGCGTGAACCCGCAGGCCACGATCGGCATTGGCGATATCGAGCTTGAAAACGGGAACGATCCGGCCGCGTTAAAGAAATTCACCTTAAAAGTGCCGCTCAAGCTGCGCCCCCGTGCGCATGTGGACGTGCATGATGTGGTCATCCACGTGCTTTTTTATGACAGCGTAGGCGGAAAATCGGTGGTGCAGACCAGCGCCAATGTGAATTCCCGCTGGGCGAGTCCGCCACCCGACTGGACCGAGGGCGACACGGAAGTGTTGGAGGTCGATTACAGCCAGCCGCGTCCCGATCCCAACGAGATCACACACGAGGATCGGAAATATTTTGGCTACAACGTGCGTCTCTACTATAAGGGCGTCCTCCAAGATACGCGTGCGGAACCCACTCGCCTGGCAGCACAATTTGTTGCCCCGCAAACGCTTGAGAATCCTCCCCCTTAATGAAAATTCTTTTGGTTGATGACGACGCTGAGTTCGTTGCCTTGCTGCTTGCCGGATTAAGCGATTTACCCGGACACGATGTCCGTGCCGCCACCAATGCCGGTATGGCGCTGCAGGCCGCCGCGAGCATGGGTGGCGTCGATTTGCTTATCAGCGATGTGGTGATGGAGCCGATGAACGGCTTTGTGCTCCGCGAGCAAATCCTCAAGCGGTTCCCGGCGGCGCGCGTGATTTTCATTAGCGGCTTCGATCTCAGTGATTACGCCGAACAAACACGCTTCAATCAAGTTGTTCAGAAGCCTTTTGAGCTCGCGACGCTGCTCGCCGCCATGGAACGCGAGTTCGCGCCCCCCACTCCTGTCGTGGCGACGCCCGCGGTGGTAAAGCCCGTTACGGCGCGTTTGGCGAAAAGTGGTGTGATTCAACCGTTTGCCCCGGTCGGAACCCCGGCTGTTGTGGCAGTTGGCAGGGTCGCGCGGGTGGTGCTTCCCTCCGAAGTCGGCGCCGCTCCGGCGAGCGCGGTTCGGGCACCGGTGGAAAGTGCGGTCGCTGACACGCCCGAGGCGCTGATTGGAACCACGCTTGGTTCCTATCACGTCATCAGCCTGCTTGGTAAAGGGACGTGGGGCAATGTCTACGCGGCCATTCAGATTTCAATCAATCGCGAGGTTGGCCTCAAGATTCTCGACGGCGCGCAGGCGCGTGATCCCGAGCAAAAGGCGCGTTTTATCGCCAATGCCCGCGCCAAGGCGCACGTGCAGCATCCTTCGATTCTTTCCGTGTATGAAGCGGGCGAAATTGAAGGGCGGATTTTCTACGCGCACGAATACGTCGATGGGCTCAACCTGGCCGAGTTTCAAAACCGGCAAAAGACGATCGACGAACCGGGCGCGTTAAAAGTCCTGCGGGCGGTGGGCGATGGACTCGCTTATCTGCACACCCATAAGATTGCGCATTCGCCGCTGCTGGCCGCGCATATTTACGTCGCGGTCGGCGGGCAGACACGGCTTTCGAACATCGCCGTGCATCAGACCACGGAGGCGTTGACGCCTGAATTGGAGATTCAGGCGCTTGGACGGATCATGCTTTCAGTCGTGGGCGCCGCGCAGGCGTTGTCGCCTGGATTACGCACGCTTCTTAGCCGCATGATCCAGACCGGGCCCAACGCCATTACCGGTTGGGGGCCGCTGCTGCAGGGGATCAAAGCGCTCGAACCAAAAGTCGTGCCGGTGGAAGCTGCCCGGATGAGCGCGCAGGATCAGGCGGCGATTGCGGCGGTGGAAGCGGCGCGCAAAGCGCAAAAGACCTCGCTGCGCCTTACGGTCACGACCATGGCGCTCACGCTGATTGTCGTGACCTGGGGCGTCTGGTACAAGGTCTTCCGTTCCAACGAACGCCATCTCAATACCCAGATCCATATTCCGGCGGGTGACTATATTGTCGGCGACAACGAGAAGGTGCATCTCGACCAGTTCTGGATCGATAAATACGAGGTGACCATTGGTCAGTATGCGAAGTTTCTCGAATATCTGGCGACGCATCCGACCGCGGAAGGTGACTTTAATCACGAAAAACAGCCCCGCCAGCTCGATCACCGGCCGGAGTATTGGGATATCTATTACACCAACGCCGTCCGCGGAGAAACGGCGCACGGGGTGCCGATGTCGCTCAATTCGCCCATGATCACGGCCACCTGGTGGGATGCTTATGCGTATGCCAAGTGGAAGGGGCGCGAACTCCCTACCGAGCAGGAATGGGAGGCGGCGGCACGCGGGCCCCAGGGGCTTCTTTATCCGTGGGGCAACCAGTTTGATCCCAAGCGGGTCAACGCCAATGGCGATTTTAATCCGCAAAAACCCGACGCGCTCGGGACCGTGGACGGCTTTAATTTCTGGGGGGACGCCGACATGATGAAAGGCGACAAGAGCTACTTTGATGTGGTTGGCATGGCAGGCAATGTGAGCGAATGGGTGGCATGGCCCAAAAAGGCAACCGCGCCCGTCTATAAAGGCGGCAATTACACTTCCGCCGATGTGCGCCTCGACAAGCGTGTCGCCGATCACCCCGCCAACAAAGGGGAAGAATTTATTGGATTTCGCACTATTACCAGAACCCCACCCCTCCCCAAATGAACCGTCTCCTCCTTTGTTTGCTCTCCTTTGTCTGCGCTTCCGCGGCGCTTACTGCCCACGGGCAGATCGACGTGAATCTTCAGATCAAACGGCGAAACTTCATCCGTTATGAACCGCTCCTGGCGACGGTCACCATCACGAATCTTTCCGGCCGCGATCTCAAGCTTGAGGATGCTGATAACCAATGGTTCGGATTCCAGATCAATGGAATCGACGGTTCGCTCGTGGCGCCCAACGATCCAAATTACCATCTTGAAGCGCTCGATTTAAAAGTCGGTGAAAGCGTGAAGCGGACGGTCAATCTCAACACGCTTTTTTCCATCAGCGAGTTTGGCCATTACAAAATCAAGGCCACCATTTATTCCGCCCAATACCAGAAATTCTTCGTCTCCAAATCGAACACCTTCGGTCTCAATGATGGGCGGCTGATTTGGCAGCAATCGGTCGGGGTGCCGGATGGCCAGCCGAATGCCGGTGATACGCACGTCGTCTCAGTGCTAGCCTTTCAGAGCGACGAGAAAGAGTATCTGTATGCCAGGATCGAGGATCGCGAGAAGAGCATCATCTACTGCACGCACAAGCTCTCTTACATGGTCGACAGTCAGCCGCCGCAAATCCAGCTCGACGCCAATAACAATCTTTTCGTGCTTCAGTTGCTTGGACCGAAGTCGTACGTGCTGACCAAAATCGGCATCAACGGCGAGGTGCTTGCCCAAAACAGTTACAGCGCTCCCAAGGCCCATCCTTATATGCGGCGCCTGGCCGATGGCAAACTTCAGATCGTCGGCGCCCGCCGCGATGCGATCGAGACAGCCGCCGCGCAGGTTGAGACTCCAAAGCTTTCAGATCGTCCCGCCAACCTGCTGAAGTAAGGCCCCATCGCTATCAGCCGACCGCGCAGCTGCCGCCATCGAGCGCGGACAACTTGCCGTGGAGAACGGCGATCTTCCCTTCCAACTTGTCGTCATGCGTGATACCGGCCGGGATCCGCATCGTTTCGGCGTGCCGGGCGAGTGGCAAAGCTTCTTCTAGAAAGCGGCGCGCGACTTCGGGACTCCCTTCCACGGCGTGCACGCGCGCGATTTCATAAAGGCAGTCAGCCTGCATGTGGTTGGTCGCCCAATTCTGATGCGCGCTGAGCGGCGGCTCTGTTTCCGATTCGGCGTTCAGGCAATCAAGCGCGCGGGCAAAATAGCCGATCCGTTCCTTGCCGATCTCGGTCCAGACCGCCAGCGAATGCCAGCAGAGCGAAACTTCGATCCCGTGACGGGCCGCTTCTTCAACCGAACGCCGGTATTTTTCGGTCACCACCTGCCGCATGACATCATCGCGTATCGTGACGTGCTCCATGATTTCACTCACAAAGGTGATCATTGCGTCGCCCAGCGCGCGCCGGTGTGCCAATTCTTCGAGGTCCATAAGAGTTCCTTTCTTTCCGAGGGAAACTCCGGACAACCCGCCCGGGTTCACTCCGGTTTTGGATCGCGGGTCAGCAAAGCGGTGAGTGCGTCTCCGGCGGAAATCTCGCCATCGAGCAGCGCCCGCATTTGATCGACGATCGGCGTCTCGATTTTGAGCCGGCGCGCGCATTCAAAAGCGCTGTAAGTGGTGGGAATGCCTTCGGCAACCATGTTCATGGAAGAGACGATTGCGCTCAGCGATTCGCCTTTGCCGAGGCGCTCTCCGACCGCCCGGTTGCGGCTATGCCGGCTGAAACAGGTCACCATCAAATCGCCGATGCCGCTCAGTCCGTAAAATGTCTCGCACCGGCCTCCAAGCGCGCTCCCCAGCCGGATGAGTTCCGCTA
This sequence comes from Chthoniobacteraceae bacterium, assembly GCA_028293625.1. Classification (GTDB taxonomy): domain Bacteria; phylum Verrucomicrobiota; class Verrucomicrobiia; order Chthoniobacterales; family Chthoniobacteraceae; genus CAIURC01. The sequence continues at coordinate 12,292 of JAQGOL010000033.1, forward strand.
GGGCGCGCGTCACCAGGGCCGCCTTGGAATTGTCTCCGAGGCCGAGTCCGTCCGCTACGCCGGCGGCGATGGCAAAGATGTTTTTAAGCGCACCGCCGAGTTCAATCCCGGCCAGATCGTCGCTGGTGTAGGCGCGGAAAAACTTCGTGGAGAAAGCCTGTTGAAGCCGTTGCCCGGTGATGCCGTCAGCGCTGCCGAGCACGATGGCGGTCGGCATCTTCCGCGCCACTTCCTCCGCATGACTCGGCCCGGAAAGCACCGCGATCGGGTTATCGGGAAAACATTCGCTCAGGATCTCGCTCATCCGAAGCCCGCTGCCGCGCTCGACCCCTTTCGTGCATGAAAGCAAAACGCATTCTTTGCCCAGGGCCGTGGTGGAAAGCCGCGCGACAACTTCCCGAATCGCCTTGGACGGCGTCACCAGAAGCACGAGGTCGCAGCCGCTGAGTTCATCGAGTTCAGCCGTAAACCGGAGTGACTCAGGCAGGATCACGCCGGGCAGGTAAGCCGTGTTTTCGCGCCGGATTAAAAGTTCGTCGATCTGCTGCGCATCGTGTCCCCAGACGGTGACCGGGAATCCTTTTTCATGGAGAAGCAGCGCCAGTGCGCATCCCCAGCTCCCCGCTCCGACGACGCCGATGTTCTTAAAACGCATCCCGCAGGATTACCCGCACCGACCTTCGGATGGAACACGCATTTGTGCCGGAATGCGAAGGATCGCGCCGTTTAATTCGCGGGGCTTTTCAGAACTTCAGGGTGACGATGCGCCGGTTGCGGGTATCGGCGACGTGGATCCGGTTTTTTGAATCGAGCACGATGCCCCAGGGGGTGGCGAACTCGCCTTCGCCGCTGCCGGTTTTGCCAAACCGGGCGAGCAGGCGGCCATCGGAGGTGACCTGGGAAAGCCGGCCCGCTCCGTATTCGATCACGTAAAGGAGGCCGTCGCCGCCGAATGCGATGTCGTAGGGCAACTCAAAGTTGAGCGGCGCGCCTTCCCTGCCGAGCAACCCGAGATATTTACCGTCGTCGTTGAAGAGCATGACGCGGTTGTTGATGGCATCGGCCACATAAAGGCGGCCGTCGCGCCATGCCAGGCCGGAAGGGCGCTGGAATTCTCCCGGCCCGGTGCCGAACTTTCCAAAACTGACCAGCCATTTGCCTTCCCTGGTGAATTTCTGGATCCGGTCGTTGCCGCCATATTCACACACGTAAAGGTTCTCCTGGGCGTCCTTGCAAATGCCGACCGGGTAAATGAATTCGCCGGGCCCCTCCCCCTTTTTGCCTGACTGAAAAAGGAGCGTTCCTTTTTGATCAAACCAGGCGAGCCGATGGTAATGGGTGTCGCATACCACGACCCGGCCATCGTTGAGAATGACGATCCCTTCGGGTTTTCCCACGCTGACATCGAGCATTTTCCATTGCTGGCGAAGCTTGCCGTCGGCCTGATAAATCAGCACACGGCCTGCTGTATCAAGCGTGGCGAGGGAATCGTCGGAGCCGACCGCCACGCTGCGCGGCGTTGGGAGCATGGCGCCATCCGAAGGAAGTACCCATGCGCGCCATTCCCTGGCTTGCAGGACCGGCGCCGCGGACTGGTGGCAGGCGCCAAGGAGCAGCGCAAAAAAACAGGAGGCGGCGCTCCATTTTGGAAACTTCATGGGACAATACGTAGTGTGGCGTGCATGCCGGGAAAAAGCAGCGGAGCGGCCGGACGATGGAAAAACGTGCGCGATTCCCCACTGACGGGGTGACGCAGCGCCGCCTCGGCTACCGATCCGCGGGACCGGATCGATTCCACGATGAATCCGCCATTTTCCGCCGGGGAAACAAGGAGCTGCTCGGGACGAATGCATCGCGCGGTCTCCATCGGGGCGTCCAGCCAGAGGCGCGCGTCATCGGGTTCCAGCCAGTTGCCGGCGCCGAGAAAGTTCATCAATTCCGGCGTGGCGGGCTGCATATAAAGATCAGTCACCAGGCCCTGATGCAGGACGGTGCCTTCCTTTAAACAAATGACCTGAGATGCCTCGCCGAGCACCGTCTCCGGCACATGGGTGGAAAAAATCAGGGATGCGCCTGTTTGGGAAATGTGCTCCCGGATCAGCTGCCAGTATTTGGCCGCGCGGGCTGGATCGACGTGGACCAGCGGTTCGTCCATGACCAGGACCGGGGAATTGGTGGCCAGGGCGCGCGCGACCGAGAGCCGCGATTGCTCGCCCTGGGAGAGTTCGTCCGGGCGCGAATCGGCTTTGTGCTGAAGATCAAATGAAGCAAGGAGCGGCTCGACATCGTCCGTGAAACCATTGGCGATTTCCAAATGTTCCCGGACCGTCGAGTGCGACCAGAGGCCGCCGTTTTGCGGAACCCAGGCGCTGTTTTCCACGCCGCCGATGAGGCGTCCCCGGGTTGGAACCTCGAAGCCAACGAGGATGTTTAAGAGCGACGTTTTGCCCGCGCCGGACCATCCGATGACGGCGGTGACGCCATTAGAAATATCGAGTGAGATGTCACGCAGCCTGTCGGGTTCCAGGGAGACGTGATCCAGTTTCCAGATAGGATGATTGGCCACGGATGCGTGCATAGAGTCCCCGGCCGGTCGCGGTCAACAGAAGAACCAGCAGCGGCACCGAGACGGCCGCGCAGATCATGGCGGAAAGCACGGCGGTCTGCCCGTAATGGGAGAGATTATGGAGGCGGGCAATCACAGGCGTCATGCCGATCGGGGCAAGCAGGGTCGAGGCGGTAAATTCAAAGTAACCCCAGCAAAAGAGCAGGAACAGCGACCACCAGCGGCGCCGTCCATCGAGGTGCCAGACAAGCCGGTTGTTTTTGAGCATCCGGGCAATATGCAATGCCGGGGCGGGCCGCGTGGCATTGCAAAGCCACCGCAGGCAGAGCGCCAGGGGGAGCAGCAAAAATGTGAGAGCCACAAAAAGCGGCACCGGCGTGTCGTACAAAGCCCTCAATGGGCGCGTTTGAAAACCGGCCAGAAGCAGAAGCGCGAGCACGAGCCCGCCAAGCATGCCGGGCGCCCCGAGCAGCCAGCCAACTTTTGGAGAGCTCCCGCGCTCCCCGCCGGTCTTCTTTGAAAAACCGGCAATACTCCACGACAAACCGGCCGCGCCGGTGGCAAAGAAAAGGCTCGTGCCAATGTCCCGGATCAGCAGCGCATTCCCCCGGAGAGCCTGGAAACCGGAGAGCGCTTCCCTGATCACCAATGCAAGCGGACAGAGGGCGCCGGTTGCCGCCGCGGCCACCAGATAAAACCAAAAGCCGCAACGCGCCACACGGCCCGCGGGTTTGAATCCCGTGCCTGGCACGGCCCGGGAACGCGCCTGTGGATTGCCTCTTGCCACGAGCGCGCCGAGAAGCACCGCCTGCACGGTGGCCGGCACGGCAACCAATCGGAGCGTTTCTTTAAGAGCAAGGCCGCCGGCCTGGGCATCAAACAGAACCACCGGCCAGGTCTTAAGACTCCACATGGCGGCCAATTCGAATTCGCCGAAGCTCAAAAGAAAGACCAAGGCGAAAGCGATCCATGGACCCGCGCCAAGGCCGGCGAAGAAGAAACGCTGACTGGCCAGCGCCGAGTTCCTTTTTAAAAGCCGGTAGCAGTGCATTCCCTCGACGCCAAGGGGCGGCGGCAGGAAATAAAGCGCGAGAACCGCCACGGGCATCAGGCGCACCACGAGTGCCGCCGCGTAAATCAACTCGTTCCAACCCGGCCGCATGGTGATGGCCAGGATCGCGCGCGCCCAGGCGTAGCCGGTCAGGAAGGAAGGCATCAGGCACGGCGCAATCAACAACGTCCAAAGAAGGTTTTGAATGCGGCCGCGGCGGCTGGCGATCAGGCGAATTGCGCCCATGGCCAGCCATAGCGAAACTCCGCTGACCGCGCCCGCCCTGCCGAGCCCGGCAACAGTTTGAAGCAGGATGCTCACCGGAGATACTCCGACTTGAGCCAGGCGAGGCATTCCGCATGCGCCGTCCCGAGTCTATTAAGCGGGATAGCCGACTCCGCCCAATGCTTCAACTCGAGCACTTCCTGCGGCAGAAGGGTCTCCGGGGGAAGTGTTCCAAGTGGAATCTGGCGGGACCTGGAGCGGGCCAGCGCCAGTTCGGTATTCGCGGAAAGTAAAAAATCGGCGAGCTTTCGCGCATCAGCCATTCGCCGGCTGCCATGGATAAGGCCCACCGTGTTGGGAATGCAGATGGTTTCACCGCCTTCGAGCCGGAGCGGCCGCATGGCCACCGGTTTGCCTTCATCCCTCGCCTCAAAAAAATCGTCCGTGTCGGTGAACCCCGCAACGCAAACGCCCGCCGCCACCGCATCTTTGACCGCCGCGTTTCCATTGAGTTCGCGGACACCGCCGACGCGCCACTGCTGATGCCATGCCTTGGTCTTTTCAGGACCCCACTTTTGCCAAAGCACGCTGTAATGGGTCAGCGTGGTGCCATAGAGCGGCTTGGCAATCGCCCAGCGTGAAAGATCGCCCGGAGTCGATTGCATGCCATCGGGTTTTTCGACCGCATCCGTGTTAAAAATACAAACGCGCAGACGGGCCGCGAACCCGGTCCAGCGTCCATCCGGATCTTTGAATCCGCCAGGAATTCGGGCGTAACCGGATCCTTTGTAGGGCTCAAGCAGACCGCAATCGGCCAGTCTGAGCGTGCCAAGGAGTTCATTGTTCCAGAAGAGGTCGCAGCGCGGCGCGTCCTTTTCCTTCACAAGCAACTCGACGAGACCGAGTGATTTGGTGGCTTCGGTATCGAACCGGATTGCCACCGGGATGCCGCTTTGGCGCTCAAACTCACGCAGGATGGACTCCGAATAAATCGAGTCGTGCGCGCAATAAACAACCAATGGCTGCGGGCCGCTTCGCCAGAACAGACCCCAGAAAATCAACAAACCCGCGGCCAGGGCCACGGGGACATAATAATGAGACCTCATTAAAAACCGGGAGTGGCGCCGCCTATTTGGCGGGCAACGTATCGAAGTATTTCTGGATGGCGGAATGGTACCCGGGCGGCACCTGCTCGGAGGCAATTGCCTCGCTGACGCCTTGTTTAACTTCGCGCATGCTGTTTTGGAAGGCGTCCGCCCGCTCGCCGGTCTGGCCAACCTCGCTCGTCTTCCATTCCATGAGCATCTTTCCCCCGTTCAACGCGCTCTTGCTTTGCTCGGACTTGAAATCGCTTTTGGTCGCGTCGTTCTCCGGCCTGCGCGCCCCGTTGCCCTGGCCCGGCCCCATTCCCGACCCGCCCGATCCGGGTTCACCCATCGCCGCCATTTTTTCGGCAAAAAGCGCGGCGTAATCGCCCATCGATTTGGCGTCGCCGGTTTGACTGCCATCCAGTTTTTCCCGGTCGGCGAGTTGTTTGGCCATTTGCAAAGTCCGAAGCGCCTCTTCGAGCGTCTCGCCGTCCCTGACCTTTTCGGCCAGCTGTTCGAGTTCCTTCTCGCTTAGGTTTAACGATTCAATCGCATCCAGCGCCGCCTCGCCGGCCACCGGATCGAGCTTGGATTTATCCAATTGTTCGAGCGCCCGGGCCAGCGCCGCATTGGCTTCGGGAGACGTGCCGGCTTGTTTGACCGCTTCGGCCATGGCATTGAGTTTTTGCGAGAGCTCTTGCTGTAGGGCGCGTTTTTCAGCCGAATCGGGCATTGCCGCCAGCTTCTGCAATTGATCGCGCATCTCGGCAAGCGCCTTTTTCACAGGGGCCAGATCGCCTTTTTTGATGGCGTCGCGCAATTCCTGGGTCTTGCGCGCGTCGGTTCGTCCAAAGCTTTGGGCGGCGCGATCAAACGCGTCATGAGAGAGCTCGTTGCTGGTTTTGCGCCAAAGCTCGCCGAGTTCCTTCTGGTTAAGGGCGAGCTCCTTCAGGTTGCGTTCCCGTTCGGAAGGCCTGGCTTCCTTGAAGGTTTTCTCCAAGGCCGCCAACGCCTTCTGCACCGGGGGGAGTTCCAGTCCGGGCGTCTTCTTCACGAGCTGCTCGGAGCGGATCAGCGTCGCCTTTTTCAACTCCGCGAGCCGTTGTTCCTGCTGGGAAAGTTTCGCGCGTTGAGTCCCCTTTCCAAACGGATCGAGCCTGGGGAGAAAAAAGAGCGCCAGGGCGAGCAGCGCTGCCATGCCAAGCAGCTCCCCCGCCCCGCGCTGCCATTGAAACGGCACAACCTGAGTGGGATTAATCCGGCTGGCCGCCTCCTCCGCTTGCGCGGCGACGATCGGCCCGAAGCCACCGGCCTCCTTCTCGCTGAGAGCCGCGGTGAGGAACAATTCGTTTGTGCCGGCGCGTGCATCAACGAGGCGAAACGCATCGCGGTTTGAAAAGCGGCGGCTTGCGAGGGCCGCGAATCCGAGGGTGCAGAGAGCCAGCGTGCCAAGGAGCACGGTTGGACGCGGTTCAACGACAAGCGAACCGAGGCGGGCGGCCAGAAGGAAAAGAAGAAAAAGCGCGCCTGAGAGCAGGAACCCGGTCCGCAGCGCGCGCGCCAGTTTGAGAAACAAATCGCGGCGCGCAACCTGCCGCATCAGCCGTTGGGTGCGCTCGGTACTCATATGGAAGCCACTGGTAGATGATAACCTGGCAATCATAAATACTAAATGCAGTGCCGCCTAAATGTGCTCCGTTTCCGTAGAATTTAGGAGACGCAATGGGTTGGTCATTCCATATCGTGCGGGTGGGCGGAATCGAGGTGAAGGTTCACGTGACGTTCCTGCTCTTTTTGGGTTGGATCGCCTATATGTATGGCCGGGTGGGCGGACTCGCGGCGGCGTTTGAAGGAGTACTTTTTGTCAGTCTGATCTTTCTTTGCGTGCTCCTCCACGAGTTCGGACACGCCTTCGCCGCGCGGCGCTACGGCATCCGCACTCCGGAAATCACGCTGCTTCCCATCGGCGGCGTGGCGCGTCTGGAGCGGATGCCGGAAAAGCCGCTGGAAGAGATCGTGGTGGCCATTGCCGGGCCGGCCGTCAACGTGGCGATCGCCACGCTGTTATGGGCCTTCATTACGGTCACCGGAGGGTTTGCCGAATCGGGTTTCACGCACGCGGCACTCGACCTGCCTACCAAGCTGCTCGGCATCAATCTCTGGCTGGTGATCTTTAATATGATCCCGGCTTTTCCAATGGATGGGGGCCGGGTTCTGCGCGCGCTCCTGGCTTTGCGCATCGATTACTTGCGAGCCACCCATATGGCGGCCGGCGTTGGACAAATGATCGCCTGTCTCTTTGGCATTTTGGGGCTTGTCGGCAATCCGGTGCTGGTGCTCATCGCGCTTTTTGTCTATTTCGGCGCCGCCAGCGAAGATTCCATGGCGCAATTCAAAAGCTTTTCCCATGGACTGCGCGCCTCGGCGGCGATGTTGACGCACTTTCAGACGCTGCCGCTGTATGCCACGGTCAGGGAAGCGGTGAAAGCGCTCGTGCACAGCGGCGAGCACGCCTTCCCGGTGATCGATCTTCAGGGCAAATTGCGTGGCATGGTGACGCGCGAAGCGATCATCAACGCCCTGCGGCAATCCGGGCCGCAAACAGCGTTGTCGGGCATCATGCGAACGGACGTTCCGTCGGTCCATTACACGATGCCTTTTGAGCGCGCCTTTGCCCTCCTGCAGGAATCCCAATGCACGGCGCTGCCCATCGTCGATTCCAACGAGCAGTTGATCGGCCTTTTCAGCCCCGAGAATATGAAAGACCTGATGTTAATCCAAAAGGCGTTGGCCGAGGCGCCCGAGGAAGAGCTAGAAGTCTCGGATAATCCGCCGCCGCTTCCCACCAATCACCGCATCGTTTGATTTGGTGAAGTGGAACCTTGAGATTGCGCGGGTGCCGGGAGACTGCCAACCTGTTGCCCATGAATCCCGGTCAAGGTTCCACTGGAAATGTGATTGCCGCTGTTTGTAGTTTTCTAGTCCCCGGATTAGGACAACTTGTCCAGGGGCGTGTAATGAAGGCGCTCATTCATTTTATCCTGAGCGGCCTTCTATGGCTGGTCTGGCTCGGTGTGATCATGCACATCTGGTCATGCATTGATGCCGCGCGTTGGAAACCCTCGGACCCGCGTTAGAAAACCAAGCCCGAGCACCGTGCTGGTGCGCTGGCTCTAACTGAACGTCAGGTTCGTGACCCTGGCCGCGGAAGCCGCATTCAGCACATCGACAATCCGCTCGTGTTTCGCATCGGAAGCCGGGCGGATGATAACGGGATCTTTGCCGCCGAGGCTTTCAATCGCATTGGTGAGCCAGTCGCGAAGAGGCTGCATGGTGCGGTCGCCGGGTTGTCCGTAGCTCTGGCTGTTAACGGAAACCGTTCCATCGGAGGCGATATCGATCACAATGGGAACGACATTGGCGTCGGGGGTTCCTTTTCCAGCGGGCAAATTGATATTGAGCTCCTTCTCCACGATCTGCGAGCCGGCGCTCGCCATGAAGAAAAGCATGAGCACGAATACGACGTCCACCATCGGCGCAATTTGAAACCCAATGTCACCGTCGTCAGAGCCTACAGATCCAGCCATATATAATAGGAGGTTGCCGAGTTAGAGAGTGGCCGGAGCGTCCGAGGAAACGGACTCCTTGTCGACAACCGAGAAAGTGACGTTGGTCACTCCGGCGGTGCCGGCAGCTTTGAGGATTGTGCGAAGGAATTCGTAGCGCACTTCGCGATCAGCACGGATCAGCATGCGAAATTTCGGGGTGGCAGCAAGCTTCGCCACGAGCACCGGGGTAAGGTCATCCGCGGTGGGATACGTTTTGCCATCAATGTCGATCGTGCCGCTGTTATTGATGGTGGTCCAGAGGACGTTGACCATGAGCTGCCCTTCGCCTGCAACCTGCGGACTTTTTTCCTTGGAATCCTTTGCGACAGGCAGATGGACCTGGTCGTTGGTCTGAAGAACTTCCGTCGAACTGATCGACATGAAGAACACCAGGAGCACAAGCAGGATGTCGATCATCGGCGCGATCTGGAATTCCGGGTCTTCCTCGGGAGGGAGACGCGTCTCGGCGCGTTTTTTCCGCGAACTCTTTACGTGGTGAGACATCGCTTTACTCGGCTAAGAAATTCGGGAAAAGGGGGGGCTCGATATTACGCTGCCCAGTCGAGCGTGGCGCCGCAGTGCGGGCATGGATTGATTCCCGGAGAAACCGTGCCGCTGCAAACCGGGCAATTGGTGGCGAGGGCGATTGAAATCTTGCGGGCACCGGGAGTGAACCCGTCCTGTGCGCCGGCACCGGCATTGAAGTTCTCACCGATCTGAACGCCCTGGAGTTCTTCGTAAGGAAGATCAATCATCAGGGAGTTCACCACATCGTCGGCATGCACGATGCACATCTGGGCAACGTTCCGGAAAATGTAGTAGGAGACGAAAGCAGGAATCGCGATGAAGAGACCGCTTGCGGTGGCCAGAAGCACCTCACCGATTTTTCCCGAAAGCGCCCGTGGATCGGTGATGCCGCTGCTGGCGAGCACCGAGAAAGCGCCCATCATTCCGATAACGGTTCCGAGCAACCCGATCATCGGCGAAACAACTCCGATGACTGAAAGATAGCTGTTACGAGTGCGAAGAAGGGTGGCTTCCCGCAGGCCATGTTCGGCAAGGGCATCTTCCACGGCTTCCTTGCCGCGTCCAATGCGCGAAAGTCCGGCGCGAAGCACGTTGGCGAGATAGTTTTTGTTGGCGTTGCAGGTCTCCCAGGCTTCCTGGTAATTGCCGGCACTGATGAGCTGATTGAGCGAGTTGACAAGCGGCAGCGGGGCGAGCTTGTCTTTGCGCAACTGCATGATGTTCTGAATGATCAGGGTCACCATCGTGATCGAGGTTCCGATGATCGCCACCCAGATCGCCATGATCAAAGGGCCGCCTTCCAGGATCGTCTCAAGGATGCTTGTATCCTTATGCGGGGCGGCCTCATCGGCGGAAAGTCCGGTCATCGGGCTAAGAACCAGGCCCAAAGCAAGAAGCGCAAGCGGCAGGTAACGGCGGAAATGCGGTTTAATCATAGGGGAATCAGAAAATGGGAAAGTATTTAGGGAACTGAAATCTTGCGGGCGCGAAGTGCATCGGCGCGCTCCTGGGCGGCGGCAACGGCTCCGGGGTCATAATAAAACACCGTGACCGTTCTCAAATAATCCTCCAAAGCTTCGGGCAGATCACCATCATTTTCTTTGAGCTCACCGAGCGCGAGAAATGCATTGGAATAAGCGACGCCGTTGGAGCGAGTGATGTTTTTTTCCTTTAGAGCAGCTTCGCCGATCGGTTCGAGCTTTTTCCGGGCAAACGCGAAATCTTTTTTCGACAATGCGATGCGCGCCATGCCGACTTCGGCCTGAAGCGAGCCGGCGTTGGGATAGAGCCGCTGGAAATCTTTGTAAGCGACCTCTGCCTTGGCCAGGTCTTTGGTGGCGATGTAGAGGTCGCCGAGCATGCCGGTCGATTGCTGCGCCCAATCAAGCGGGATTCCCTTGTATTTTTCCGCCAGAGCGCGCGCCAGGTTCAGCGCGTTGGTGTAATCTTTTGCCGCGAATGCATTTTGCGCCCTGGCGAATTCCGGCGGCACCGGCATCTGCACTTCCTTGATCCCATTCAACGGCACATTGAGGATCCCTTCGGGCCGTTGCACCTGCAGATTGTTCCCATTGACCCCAATGACTTTGCCCTCCAGACGCGCGCCGGCGCCGGTTGGAATGACGGTATCCGCCCGAGCCGGCCGCTCATCAAAAGACGAGAGGATGCAGCCAAGGAGAAAAAGAAGTTGTAGGCGAGGGAAACGGGCACGTAGCTTCATGCACTTTTTTCTGGGGAGCTCACCTTATTAGCGGCTTCACGCAAAAATCAACCTAGAATCCCTCTTTCTTCCGACATCCATGGTCAAATTAATGCGTAAATATCAGCAGAACCTCATGCTGCTGGTTACTGTGCTGGTCATCATTTCCTTCGTATACCTCTTTAACGGACAGCGGGGCGCGGACCGAACCGCGTCTGACCGGGCTGGCTCCGTTTATGGGGTCAACGTGCGAACCGGCGAGTATTCCCGTGAGGCACGCAAGTTTAACCTCTGCCAGCCGCTGCGCCTGGTGGAGCTTTTCTCAACCCTCGTTGGCCGCGAAGCGCGCACCGAAGACGAGGCGATCGAGAGTTTTGTCTGGAACATCTTTGTGCTCCGCCATGAAGCGGACGCGCTTGGAATCCAGGCTTCCGATGACGAGGTCCTCGCGATCATCCAAAAGGTGCCCGATTTCCAGACCAACGGCGCTTACGATTCCTCGAAGTTTAACAATTTCATTCGCAACATCGGCGGGCCCAACGGCCTTGGCGGCGATGACGTCGAAGCGCTGATTCGCGATGAAATCCGGCTCGGCAAACTCAAAACGCTCGTCGGTTCCACGGTCGGCGCGGTGCCAAGCGAGGTGCGCGACATCTTTGAACGGCGCAATCAGAAAACCGAGGCGTCCTTCGTGCGGCTTAAGTTGGAAGACTTCACCAAGGCTGTGCAGATCACCGATGAAGATCTCAAAAAGCTTTATGAGGAGCGCAAGGACAACCTCAAGTCCGACGAGCTGCGCAAGGTCAAGTATGTCGCGTTCACCCTTGAAAAAACCGAGCCTCCGCTAAAGGGCAAGGATCGCGTTGCGCAGATGTCGAAGCTTGCCGACCGCGCCCAGGACTTTGCCCTGGCGATGGTGGAAAAGGGGGCCAATTTTGATGAAGTCGCCAAAAAATTTGAGGTGCCTGTGAAGGAGACCGCCGAGTTTTCAATGCAGACGCCGCCGCCTGAGCTGGCGCAAGCCCAGGAGTTGGGGAGCAACGTTTTTGAGAAAATCACCAACGAGCAGCCCAACAGTGAGGTGATCACGAGTGAGAACGGCTATTACGTCCTGCAGCTCGCGGGGGTGACTCCGGCCCGTCCGCTGGCGTTTGAGGAAGCCAAAGCGGACCTTACCAAGCAGCTCACGGATGAGCGTTCCCAGGAAGCGCTGAATCTTAAAGCTGCTGAATTGCGTGGCAAACTTGAGACTGAACTCAAGGCGGGTAAATCGTTTGCCGATGCCGCAACCGCGGTGGGAGTCAAAGTGGAAACCCTCGCTCCCTTTTCGGCCGTTGAACCGCCCAAAGGCGACGATCCCGATACTCGCATGCTGACCGGCGAAGCGTTTGAGCTGGGCGCCGGAGAGTTGAGCTCGCCGATCCCAACCGGCACCGGGGTCGTTCTTCTTCATGTCGATAAACGGCTTCCGGCGGATGAACAGAAGTTTGACCAGGAAAAAACGATGCTCAGCCAGGCGATTGCCCGCAACAAACGCGAGTCCGCTTTTGCCCTCTGGTTTAAAGATCGGCGCGCCCTGGCCAAGGTTGCCACGGGCCGCGGTTGATCCTTTACCAGGATGCCTCCTTCTCAAGAAGTCGACGAGCTTTTCGACGATGCCAATGGCGACCTGGCATTGGGCGAACTCGAGAGTGCCGTGGAAAAATACCGGCGCTGCGTGGAGCTCGATCCGGAGTTCTTTGATGGCTGGCACGCGCTTGGAATGGCGCTGATGAAAATCAACCGTTGCGAGGAGGCGATCGCTGCGGGACTCAAGACCGTGGAATTGCGTCCCAACGATCAGCTCGCGTGGTCAAGCCTCTCGCTTTTCTACGTGCGCAACCATCAGATTCCCGAAGCGGAAGCCGCCGGCACGAAGGCAAAAATCCTGAGCTGGGGCGGTAAGATTAAGAAAGAATAACTTCCGGCGCGTGGCGTCCGGAGGAAGTTCGAGGCCAATGAGCAACTTCATTGCCTAAACCGGCGACTTGCCACAATTTTGATCCTTCCAATGGCCGACAACTTTTTTATCACCACGGCGATCGACTATACCAACGGCGCTCCGCATATCGGGCACGCGTACGAAAAGGTCCTTGCCGATGTCATCGCGCGTTATCATCGGCTCAAGGGAGAGTCGGTTTTTTACCTGACCGGCGTCGATCAACATGGACAGAAAGTCCAGCAATCGGCTGAGAAACAGGGGATCGAACCACAAAAGTTTGTCGATGGGCTGACGGAAAAATTCGTGGCGCTCTGGGATAAGCTCGATGTGCGTTATGAGCGCTGGGCCGCCACGACCGATGCAAGCCACAAGCAATGCGTACGTGCCATTCTTCAGCGGCTTTGGGACGAAAAAGATGCCACGGGCCAAAGCCGCTGGCTTTATAAAACCAAACAAGGCGGCTGGTATAGTGTCCGCCAGGAACAATTCCTGACTGACAAGGAGCGGGGCGAGGACGGTGAATTCGGCCCGGAATGGGGCGAAGTCGAATTTCGGGAGGAAGAGAATTATTATTTTCGCCTGACTGAACACCGCGACTGGCTTCTGGTACTGCTGGAAAGCCGGCCGGAACTGGTGACTCCCGATTTTCGCCGCGGCGAACTTCGCAATGCGGTGGAGAAACTCTCGGGCGACCTCTGCATTTCAAGGCCGAAATCGCGCCTTGCCTGGGGAATCGAGCTGCCATTCGACCCGGAATTTGTCACGTTTGTCTGGTTTGATGCGCTGGTGAACTACATCAGTTTTGCTCCTGGATACGACCCCGCGCCCGGCGCCGATTTGAGTGAGTTCAACGCGTGGTGGCCGGCCCTCCATGTGATCGGCAAAGATATTCTGATCCCGGCCCACGGTGTTTATTGGCCTATCATGCTCAAGGCGCTCGGATTCAGCGACGCGGATATTCCGATTCTGCTCGTGCACGGCTGGTGGAATATCGGCGGCACCAAGATGAGCAAGACGCTTGGAAACGTGGTTGATCCCGATGCGCTTGCCGATAAATACGGCGCCGAGGCGTTGCGCTATTATCTCATGAGCGACATCACGACGGGACGCGATGCCGACTTCAGCGATGATCGGCTTATCACGCGGTTTAATTCGGACCTGGCCAAGAATCTTGGGAACCTGCTTAACCGCTCCCTGAATATGGCCCACAAATACCGGGGCGGCGTGTTGAAAAAAACGACGGCCCCTGAATTGCTGCTCACGACTCGGGACGCGCTTAATTTCGAAACGGTCGTCGAGCTTTACCGTTCACAGTTCGATGGATGCGCGGTCAATCTCGCGCTCGAAACGGCCCTGCTGCATGCCACTGCGTGCAATCAGTTCATTGACCTTCAAAAGCCGTGGACGGTCGCCAAACATCCGGATCTGGCCGATCGGCTCGACGCCATCCTTTATCAACTTGCTGAATCGCTTCGTTTTATCGCGATCCTCCTTTCACCGATTGTCCCCAAAGCCGCTCGCGGGATTTTCGATCAACTTGGAGTCACCGGCGAATTCGGGCTTGGAGATGCAAAGTGGGGCGCGCTTCCCGATGGCCACCGGGTCGGAACCCCGGTGCCGCTCTTTCCTCAAATCGAAAGACCGGAAGGGGAATAAAATCTCTTTTTGAAGAGCGGCTGCCATTTTGCTCTCGGAGCGCAAACCCCGCCCCAGGTTGTTTTGAAGAACTTCCCGCTGCTTGATCAACTTCACCGGCTCGATCCGGCGCTGATTCAACCAGTGATCGTCATCGGTGGCTGCCTCCTGGCCGCACTCTTTCTATGGCTGGTTTTTGGACGGCCGTCACCGTATCCCTATACAGCAGCCAAACCGTTGCTTTCAGCCGCTGAACGCCTTTTCTATAGTGTGCTTCAACAGGCTGTGGATGAGGAGTTTGCTCTTTTTACCAAGGTGCGTCTGGCCGACATCATCTGTGTAAGAGATAACGTGCACGGCAAACGCCGGAGCGCCGCATTTAACCGGATTAAATCGAAGCATGCCGATTTCGTTCTCTGCGATCCGGACAATTTTAAAGTGCTTTGTGTCATTGAACTGGATGACCGATCGCACCGCGAACATGCCCGCCGTCAGCGCGACGCGTTTGTCGACGCGGCTTTGGATGCCGCGGAAGTGCCGATTCTTCACGTCCCGGCCAGGCGCTCTTATTCGGCGCTGGCGATCCGCGAGGCGATTCACGCAGCGATGCGAGGCGAACAGATCAGCACCCGGCCTTCGTAATCATGCCGGCAGAGCTTCTTTTTCCGATCCCTTTACTTCAAAAATGCGGAAGGGCGGCTGATGAGGGTTCAAGCGCTGAAGCACGGGGATCGCCACATTAAAAACCGGGACCTTGGCAGTGGTCTCTCCGGCTGGGGTGCCGTTATGGGCGTGTCCGTGAAAGGCCGCCGTTACCGCAAAGCGATTCAGCGGCTCCTCAAGCCGGCCTGAGCCGAGGAACGGAAGAATCTCCAGGTTCTCACCTTCAACAGTGGCGCGGATCGGGGAATAATGCAGCAGCACAATACGCTGCGAGGTATGAAGCCTGGCCAGAGCCTGTTCCAGCCGCAACGCGTGATCAATGGCTTCCTGCACGAACATTTTAATAATCGGCTCGCCCCAGGCGTTGAGCATTCGCTCACCAAATCCGCCGCCAAAACCAGGCACGCCCGCGAACCCAACTCCCTTGATTTCCACGCACTCCCCATCAAGGGTAATGACGCCTGCTTTCTCGATAATTGAGCGAATCTCCTCCACGTGCCCGGATTCAAAGTCGTGGTTGCCGAGCACGGCCACGATCGGGATGTGGGCATAGGTGTGGAGATCTTCGGCAAGCACCTCGGCTTCCTGTGCAAGACCGTAATCGGTCAGGTCGCCGCAAAGCAGCAGCACATCGGCCTCGTGTGAGGCTTCCACTAAAAGCCGTTGCTGCTCTCCGCGCGAGTGTTTGGTGTAATGCAGGTCACCGGTGGCGGCGATCCGCAAGGTGCTGGAATCGGCCATGTCTCATTATTAAATCGGATCGGCTTCTTACGCCGGGCGGCACCCAAACCGCAGACGTTCTCCGAATTTTATTTCATGGGCAAACACGTCAGCGGCACGGGGGATGAGTTCTATAGGACGGCCATGAAAACGCTGGAGGAAGCGGGCATTCCGTTCCTCGTCGGAGGCGCCTATGCGTTGCGCGAATACACGGGCGTGGTGCGCGATACGAAGGATTTTGATATTTTCCTCTGTAAGGAAAGCGTCGAGCCGGCTCTTCAACTTTTCCGCGGAGCCGGGTACCGGGCAGGCATCGCATTTGAGCATTGGTTGGCAAAAGTTCACCATGGCGAAGCATTTATTGACATGGTTTTTCGAGCCGGTAACGGTTTGTGCGATGTGGATGAACGCTGGTTTGAGCGGGTACGCACGGCAAACTTGCTTGGAATCAAGGTAAGGCTCGTGCCGGCCGAATTCATGATCTGGCAGAAGGCCTATATCATGGAGCGTGAGCGCTTTGATGGAGCGGATGTGAATCACCTTATTCGCAGCTGCGCTGTTGAACTCAACTGGCCTCAATTGGTCGCACTTTTTGGCCCTGACTGGCGCGTACTGATGAGCCACCTGATCGTGTTCGGGTTTGTTTACCCCGAGGACCGCGGCCTGGTGCCCCATTCCATTCTCGATGAATTACTACGGCGCCTCGGTTCGGAAAATCACAGCCCCCATTCCGACGGGCGTCTTTGCCAGGGGACATTGCTTAGCCGGCAACAGTATCTGGCTGATGTGGAGCGCTGGGGTTATGCCGACGCGCGCCTGAGTTCCCGTTCGCACATGAGTGAATCCGAGATTCGCCACTGGACCGACGCGATCGACAATCCGGTCTGAAGAAAAAAGCCGCGAATGAACACGGTTCATTCGCGGCCTTGGAAGCAGCGGGATTTAATTGGAGGCTTCAAACATTGGTATATCGCCGGCAGCCATTGTCGTACGAATCACGCCGGCAACCACCAGCTTTCCATTGATAGCCGCGTCGCCGTTTTTCTTTACCACAAAGGCATTGGAAGGTTTTGTCAGCGCATCTCCGTTGCCGACGACAAACAGATCGTCGGTGGAGGTCCACGTTGAAGGATTGCCATTTGGAACATTATACCGGCCAACTACCAGCTGCGCATAACCGGCTGCTGTACTTCCGCATCCCAGGGCGGTTGAACTCTCGCCTGACGCCGTGTTGTTCAGGCCGAAGGATGTGGCATAAGCTCCTGAAGCGGTGGCGGCACCGCTTGCAGTTGCTCCAAGACCCGAGGCGGTTGAGGATCCAAACGCAGTGGCTCCTGGTTTGTTCGCCGTTGAATTTCCAAACGCGGTTGAGCGATCGCCCCAAGCTACCGCGTTTCCTCCGGCGAACGTGTAGAAGCCGACGGCGGTAGACATTCCAAAGGAGGTGGTGGCTTGCCCTGAAGCCACCGATGCGCCTCCAGCGGTTGAGCAGGTGCCAGTGGCGTTGGAGCTGCCGAAAGCGGTGGCGTATCGATCATTGGCTCTTGAGAATCCCAGCGCAGTCGCATTCCAGCCGGTGGCGGTGCCTTCTCCAATGGCGGTGGAATGATCTCCGAGCGCGGAGGAAGCACCGAGAGCGGTCGACATCAATCCTTGCGCCAGGCTATTGGATCCCATTGCAATGGAGTAGGCGCCATAAGCCTTTGCTCCTTGTCCTTCCGCCAGGGAGGCAAGGCCTGAAGCTATATTATTAGTGCCGATAGCCACCCCATTATTGCTGACACTATTGCCCGTGCCGAGTGAGAGCGTCCCTTGTTTTATGTAACGGGCATCGGCCAGGGCGAAGTTCAGGATCGTGAAACTAAACAGGGGATCGCTCGGGGGAGGCGCCACTTGGTATGGCATGACATTTTTTGTTCCATTGAGGCTCAAGCTATATTTAAAGAGACTCGTGCCCGCCGGGTTGAGCGCGATGGAGGGAACCGGGTCGCCCGAGATTACGCCAAGATTTTCGTAAAGAAAAAGCTGATGGTCAGAAGAGAGTTTGAGCGCCCAACGATCAGGCTCCTTTTCCGTTGCTCCGGCATGTTTGAAGACCCACTCATTAAGAGGCCGGTGCGCAAGCCAAAGCGTCGTGCTTGGCGTGTTGACTCCATCCTTGTATTTCCACGATGAACCGGCGCGCGTGGCGTCACCGGTCCAGGAGCCCAGATAGAGACTGGTGCCATTGACGTCGAGATCGCCGCTGACATTCAGATCTGGCGAGGTAGCTGCCAGGCTCGTATGCGGCGTCCCGATCAAAGAAAGGCAAGTAGCAAGAATATAGATGTGATTTGCTTTCATCGCGGTTTGTTTGTAACTGCAAAACCTTCAGTTGCCCGGACCGTCCGAGTTATAAGACGGCATGTCTGAACAAGATAGATCGTGCGGGCGCGGTGTAGTTCGCGGTGCAGTATTTTGTTCACTCCCCTGGTTCCCTGCCAGTCCAAGAATCAGCGCCGTTCTTTTTAAGGATGGGGCCTTGCCTGAAGGTGCGCCGAGACTATGCCGATACGCGCTTTGGCATCTATACTGTATTATCCTCCAAGCACCCGGAGCGTTTGCCTGGAAGGCTGTTTGTCAACTCACGCCAAGCAATGTCCTGGCGTGGGCCAGCGCGGAGTCGCCTTTGCCGCCTAGCATCCTCGCGATTTCTTCAATACGAGACGCGCCTTCCACCTTGGTAAGCTGGGAGACGGTGCGGTCGCGCGAGAATTCCTTGGTTACCACAAACTGCGTTTCAGCCACGGCCGCTACTTGAGGCAAATGGCTGATGCATAGCACCTGATGCGCTTTGCCTAACTGCCGCATCTTTGCCCCCACGGCATGGGCAATCTCGCCGCCAACGTTCGCGTCGATCTCATCAAATACAAGCAGGGAGACCGTGTCCTGCGCGGCCAGGGCGGATTTGACAGCCAGCATGACCCTGGAAATTTCGCCACTTGAGGCAATGGCTTTAAGCGGTTTGGCCGGTTCACCAGGATTCGGGGCGAAAAGAAATTCGACGGTCTGAAGTCCATGCGGGCCGGGCTTTTCCAAGCCGGCAAGGGCGATGGAGAACTCGGACTTTTTAAAACCGAGATCGCGCAGATGGGCCGTGACATTGACGGCCAGCTTCGGCGCGGCGGCCTGGCGCTTTTGCCCGAGCTTTTCGCCCGCTTCCAGCAATGCCTTTCGGCCAGACTCAATCTGGCTGGCCAACCGGAGGAGTTCCTCGCCCCGGGATTCGATTTTTTGCAGGCGCTCGGAGGCGCGTTCCCCAAAGGCTATCACGTCGGCGATGGTACCGCCGTATTTGCGTTTGAGTGTTTCAAACAAGGAGACTCGCTCCTCCATTGCCGCCAGTTCGCCCGGCTCGATTTCAAGGGCATCGGCGTATTTTTGCAATGAGGCGGCCAGGTCTTCGAGCTCGGCGACCGCCCGGACATGCGATTCGGAAAAAACGGAGGCGCCGGGATCGACACGTTCCAATTCACGCAAAAGCCGGCCCGCATCGGTCAGGCGGATAAGGAGCGCATCATCGGCTTCAGAGAGGCGTGCGAGGACCTGAGTGGAGAGCTCAAGCAGACGGCGGCTGTTGGAGGCAAGGCTGTAGCGGGCCAGCAATGCCTCTTCTTCATTGGCGCGCAGGCCGGCGGCCTCGATCTCACTGACCTGATGGCGCAGCAGATCGAGTTCCCGTTCAAGGGCCGATTCGTTGGTGGAAAGTTCGGTGTGCTCAGCAATCAAGGCGTTGAGCCGGCGGAATTGCTCACGGTATTTCGCATGCAACGGTTCAGCTGCGGCAAAGGAATCAAGAAGCGCGAGCTGTTTATCGTTGGAAAGAAGCGACTGATGATCGTGCGGGCCGTGCAAGTCGATGAGTCCGTCGCAGAGATCTTTTAATACGGCAAGGGTGGTTGGACTCCCATTGATGAATTGCCGGTTGGCGCCCGTGATCGTGAAGACGCGTTTGACGATCAGATGGGCTTCATCGCACGGTTCCACCCCCTGTTCTTCGAGCTGCGCATTCAGGGATGCGGCGTTGGCGACTTCAAAAACCGCTTCCACCGTGCAACTCTCCGCGCCGGTGCGGATCAGGGCCTTATCGGCACGTTCGCCCAGGATGAGTTTGAGGGCGCCTACGATGATTGATTTGCCCGAGCCGGTTTCACCCGTGACCGCGGTAAAACCGGGCGCAAGTTGCCAAGCGAGCTCTTCGACGAGCGCCAGATTGCGGATTCGAAGCGAGGTGAGGTGAGCGAACACGGCGGAAAGTATGGCGGCGGCGGGGAAGGGGGAAAGGAATTATGATTTATGAATTGTGATTTCGCGTGGATGATTCCAATTCCGTCCATCCGCATGTCAGACCTCACCATTACTTTTCTCGGTACCGGCACTTCCCAAGGGGTGCCGATGATCGGATGCGACTGCACGGTATGCAGTTCGACCGATTTAAGGAATAAGCGCACCCGTTCCTCCATTTATGTGCAAAGTGCCGAATGCGCTTTCGTGGTCGACACGGGACCCGATTTTCGCGCGCAATGCCTCCGGGAACGGGTGCGCGCCCTCGATGCGGTCGTTTACACCCATTCGCATACCGATCACATCATGGGCTTTGACGATCTTCGCGCATTTTGTCCGCCTGACGGCGGCACACTTCCCATTTATGCGGGCGAAGAGACAATGCGCGATCTGGAGCGGGTCTTTAATTTTGCGTTTAATGGGCTCAACCGGTTCCCGGGATATGTGCGGCCTGATCCGCGGATTGTGGACGCCCCGTTTCAGCTGGGGGAGATTGAGCTGACTCCGTTGCCGGTGCCGCATGGCCGCGCCAAGGTGTTTGGTTATTTGTTCACACGGGCAGGGGAACGGCTCGCCGCTTACCTGAGCGACTGCAAGATGGTGCCAGAGCCGGTTATTGAAAAAATCGCCGGGGTGCGCCATCTGATTGTCGATGCGCTCCGGCATAAACTGCATCCGACCCACATGAACGTGACCGAAGCGTTGGAGGTCATCGCGAAGGTCGGCCCAAAGCAGGCGTGGTTTACTCATCTTTGCCACGATCTGGACCACGAGGAAACCGAGGCGGCGCTGCCCGAGGGAATCCGGATCGCTTTTGATGGAATGAAAATTGTCGTATGAAGCTCCCGTTCCTGGCCGGCGCAATTTTCTGGATGGCACTCTGGACGGCAAACGCAGCACCGCTACAACCGGCGGCAAAATCGCCCGCCTCGATGACAGTCGTGGTTTTTAACGAGAGCGCGCCCGATTCGGAAAAACTTGCCAAGGCTTACGCGCTTAAGCGTGGAGTGGCCGCCGACCATATTATCCCGCTCTCGTGTGCCGTGACCGAAGATATCAGCCGGGCGGATTATGAGCGCACCATTGCTGAACCGCTCCGGGCTGTTTTCAAAAAGCGCGGCTGGTGGAAGGTGCGGGAGGGAGCCAATCAGGTGGAGAACAGCCAGATTCGTTTCGTGGCGCTCATGCGTGGGATTCCACTGCGGATTCTCCCGGAGGCCAACTTCCCCGGGGATGAGCATGTCGGGCAGCCAGCCATCGTCGAGCATAACGAGGCTTCGGTCGATTCGGAACTCGCGGCGCTCGGTCTTTTTACGCGGGTCATATCCGGTCTTCTGAATAATCCTTATTACCGGAGTTTTCTGCCGATTGCCGAAGCGAACCTGCCCGCGATGTTGCTGGTTTGCCGGCTCGACGCACCGAGCCCGGAGATTGTCCAGCGGATGATAGACGACTCGCTGGCAGCCGAAAAAAAAGGGCTGCGCGGCTTCACCTATGTCGATGCGCGCGGCATTCTCGATGGCGGCTATGCCGAAGGCGACAAATGGCTGCTCAAAATCGCCACTGATGCGCGTAATCTCGGCAGCCCAGTGATCCTCGACAATGGCCCGGGCCTTTTCCCTGACGGATATCCGATGCGCAACGCCGCGTTTTATTTCGGATGGTATACGGAAAATATCAGCGGCCCGATGGCGCGTCCCGATTTTCGGTTCCCGCAAGGCGCCGTCGCGGTGCACATCCACTCTTTTTCAGCCTGCACATTGCGCGATCCCAAGCGGGCCTGGTGCGCGCCGCTTTTGGCCGCCGGCGCTGCCGCCACCATGGGCAATGTCTTCGAGCCGTATCTTACCCTCACCCCCAATCTCGATATTTTTCACGAACGATTGCGGGCGGGATTCACCTTCGCCGAGAGCGCCTGGATGTCGGAGCGGGTGCTCTCCTGGATGACCACCTTCATTGGCGATCCACTTTACCGGCCATTCCCGCAGCCGGCCGATTCGCCTTCTCGCGCGCCCAAGGACGAATGGGAGACTTACGCCGCCGGTGCAAAAACCTGGCTGCAAAACCCGGAGACGGGAAAAGCAACGCTCACCGCTTCGGCGCAAAAGATGAAAAGCGGCGTTATCATGGAAGGCTTGGGACTTTTGCAATTGACCACGGCCCACCCGGAAGAAGCCATGGCTTCGTTCGCCATGGCCCGCCAATTTTACAAGCAACCCGACGATGTGGTGCGTGCCTCCATCCACGAAATCCTTCAATTGCGTGGAGCGAACAAAAAAGCGGAGGCGCTCCTGTTGATTCGCAAACAGCTCAAAGGCTATCCGAGCTCACCCGGCGCAAGCGTGCTTCGCATGTTTGAGACGGAACTCGATCCGCCGCCCCCTCCACCGCCACCGGCGGCGGCGACTCCCGAGAAGCCGGTGGTCAAAAAATCCGTGACCCGTCCATAACCGGTCGCCGGGCGGTTTACATCGCGCTTTCGAAACCGATCGATTGAAAATACCAGGCAACTAGGTCGGGGCCGAAAAAGAACCAGATGAGTGCACCGAGCGCCAGGTAAGGGCCGAAAGGGATCTTTGAAGACCACTCCCGTTTGCCGATGAGGATAGTGAAGACTCCAATGACGGCGCCGATGCAGGAGGCGCTGCAAAGAGTGAAAAGCACCGATTTCCAGCCCAGGAACGCCCCGATGGCCGCGATAAACTTCACGTCGCCAAAACCCATGGCCTCGCGTGGAATAACCAGATTGGTGACGACACCTGAGAACGTCTTTAAATGATCGAGATCGGTAGGGTACCGCTTCCCATCGATAAGCAGATAATCGCAATGGGAAACCACGACGACGTCTTCAAAGGAATCGGCCTCAATCTTCAGGCTTTTGCAGTGGAGGATGAGCTGGTCGGAGTCGCGCGAGAAAATTTCGCTCCATTGGATAAGCCGGCCCCGTTCACTGTTTGCGTCCGGCTTTGACGGATTCTCTTCTTTCATCCAGGAGATGTCGCCGATCACGAGGTCGGCATCGTCGCCATATTCAGAAACGGTATGGGTCCAGGTGAAAGGAGCAGGGGCGCTCAGTTGCATTTTCTTTTTGCCAAATGCCTTTTTGCCCGCTTCCACCACTCCCCAGAGAAGCAGGTAGCCAAACGCGGCACTGCCAAAAGAGCGAAGGAGGCCGCTGGTGGCATGGGGCGCGCCAAGCAGGTGGGAGGAAATCAAGGCCAGCGCCACGGCCGCCAGGCTCCATAAGCCAAAGAGACCCGGCGAGCGCATGTTCCCGATCGGGCCGCCGATTTTGTTGCCCATCCAGATGCAACCAAACGCCAGGATTGCGCCCGGAAGAATGGATGCCATCCCGGCCAAATACGGCGCGGAAACCTCCATCATTTGGGGAATAAAATAGCTCAGAAAGCAGCCTGCAATCGTGCCGCCCCAGGTGATCTCATCGGGGATGATGAAAAAATCAAAATCGATGAAAGTGGCGACGACGAGCAGGCTGGCAAAGATCCAGTAGGGCAAAGCCAATGGCCAGTTGACGATTGTGACAGAGCGCCAAACAGCCAGGAAGAGCAGCCCGGTCAGGAGCTCAACTCCAAAATAACGGACGGAGAACTTCGCACCGCAATTGGCGCAGCGTCCTCGCAAAAGCAGCCAGGTGATCAGCGGCAAATTGTGATACCACGGGATCTGATACTGGCAGCTTGGGCAAAACGATCGCTTCGGCTTGTTCACCGAAAGCTCGCGCGGCATCCGGTAGATGCAGACATTTAGAAACGAGCCAATGTTCGCCCCGAGGATGAAGGCAAACGTTGAGAAAAGAAGTTCGTAGGCGCGAGGGAGCACGGGAAGAAAGGATTAAGCAGGGGAGGATGCCTGGAGGCGTTGCTCGACGATTTCGCAAAGCACATGGAGAAGAAATTTGTGGCCTTCCTGGATCCGCGCCGTGGCGGTGCCGGGGACGATCAGATCAAGAGTAGCCAGACCACGTGCCTGGCCACCTTCGCGCCCGAGCAGGGCGATGCTTTCAATCCCCATCTGCCGCGCCTCGCGAAGAGCGGCAAGGATGTTGGCCGAATTGCCGCTCGTGCTCAGTGCCACGACGAGATCTCCCGGCTGGCCGAATCCGCGCACCTGCCGCGCAAAAATCTGTTCAAACCCGTAGTCGTTCCCGATTGCCGTCCCGAGGCTCCCACAGCCGGTCATATTGATCGCGGGATACGGGCGCCGATCCTGGATAAAGCGGCAGGCAAATTCAGTGGCAAAATCGGCTCCGTCGGCCGCGCTGCCGCCATTGCCGCAGACGAGAAGTTTGTGACCGCCAAGCACGCAGTTGCCGACCATTGCCGCGGCCTGTTCAAGGGCGGGCTGCACAGGACGCAACGCGTGCAGGGTTTCAATGGCGGCGGCAGTGGCGTTTTCGAAAATGCTCATGTGGAGTGAATCACCGCGTGAGTAGCGGTCCGGGCGTGGCTTGTCACTCTTTGAGGTGTCAGTTGGGGGGCTTAAAGAATGTGGGAGAGGGTTTGGCGCACGTTTTCCTCAATGGAGAAACGCGCGCCTTTTTCCACGAGCCGTGGCCGGATCGCCTCGCGTTTTTCCCTCGAGGCCCATCGACTGATCGCACCGGCTGCCGCTTCGATCTCCCGCGGATTTTCAAGAATCTCGCCTTCCACACCGGCCTTGATGATCTCGGCAAAACCATTCCAACGCGTCGTAATGACGGGCAGCCCCGCGGCGAGCGCTTCAAGGCAGGCATTGGAAAAGGGCTCGTAAAGAGTTGGCAGAATAAAAACGTCGGCCGCCGCGAGCAAACGCGCCATATCGGCACGCGGGCCGAGGAAACGTGTCCGTTTTGAAGCCGGCATCGACCCTTGATTTCCGCGGCCCGCGACCAGTAATACGGCGGCCTCGGCAAGCGCGTTAACCGCCTCAATGGCAAATCGCAGCCCCTTGCGCTCCCAACCCGACCCGGCAAAAAGCAGGACGTAGTCGGATTCATCAAGGCCCAGTTCGCGGCGCAGCTCGGAGCGCGCCCGGGGCGGCGCGGTCAGGGAAGGGATTCCATTATGCACGACATGAATCCGCCCGGGCGGGTACCCATATCGCCCTTCAATTTCGGTTTTCACCATGGTGGAATTGGCAATCACCATTCCGGCGCCGCCATTCTTAAAAAGCGCCGTCTCAAGGGAGATCAGCGAGGCGTGTTTCCGGTTGAACCGGCGCGTGAACCGTCTCCAGGCCGACTCGTGCAAGGCACGCCGCTCCAGCCAGGCTGCATGGACGCCGTCGCCCGCCCGGTACGCGTCGCAGCGGGAGACCCGTTCCAGGCTGAAAAGAAAATCGCAATGTTTGCGCGGATCAAGCGCCTCGAGTTCCCGGGCAAAGGCGCGCGGCGAATTTCCTGAAACCCGGATGATCGAGTTTCCATGCCATGCTTCAGCGGGCCAGTCAGCGGTGGCGAAAAGCACGCAATCATGCCCCGCATGTTCTGCCTCGGCTGCAAACCGCCGCAAATAAGCCTCGGCGCCGCCCGTGGGGGAGTAGCCGCGACGAACCAGTCCTATTTTCATTCGGGAACTCTAGGAGATGGAGGGACAGCGAGACAAGGCGATGGCACTATCTCCTTGTCTCCTTGTCTCTTCGTCCCTCAACATTTTCCCTTGGATCTCCCCAAACAGCTTTTTTATTCCACCTCGGCGCGCATTGGCGGGAGCGGGCTTGATGCCGTTGCCAAAGAAACCGTGCGTGTGGCGCATCATGCGGGGATTCTCGGGAAAGCGCTGGCATTTGAGAACCGGCAGAACGACGTGCCGGCGGCACTCATCCGCTCGCTGGAACGGCACCCGGTTCGGTTGATCTCGTGGTTTTTTGGTCGCGAGTTTTATTACGGAGCAAAAAAGCACGCGCTCGATAAGGAAGCGGTCCGGGAATTAAAACGCGGTTCATTTGATTTGTTCCACGGTTGGTCGGGAGAATCCGTTCGCAGCCTGAGGGAAACCAAACAACGCGGGATTCCGAGCCTGATCGAGATCCCGACGTGGCATCGGCACAAGGGCAAATCAAAACCGGTGCGTCTTACCAAAAGCGAAAGGGAACGCGCCGAAACCCGCGGATTGGAGGGATTCAAAAACCGGTTTTTGATCACGCGCCAGCAGATGCTTGAGGAATATGAACTGGCCGACCTGATCCTCGTCCTTTCGGAAAAAGCCGAGGAGACATTTCTCGCGGCGGGGGTGGCAAAGGAGAAATTATTCCGGCATCAGCGCGGCGTCGATGTGGAGCGGTTTGTTCCCGTGGAAAAGGCGCCGGAGATTTTCCGGGCGGTTTTTGTCGGAGCGTTAATCGAGCGCAAAGGCGTGCATCATCTGCTGCGCGCCTGGCATCGGCTGAATCTGCGTGATGCGGAATTGCTGTTGGTGGGGAGCGTGCACGAAGAGATCAAACCGTGGCTGCGGGAGTTTGGCGGACCCACTGTGAAGATCGCAGGCTTCGTCTCAAAGGTGGAGGAATGTTACCAATCGGCAGCGGTCCATCTGTTTCCATCGAGCTGCGAAGGAAGTGCGAAATCGACTTACGAAGCCGCCGCGTGCGGTTTGCCGCAGATCACCACGCGCGAATCGGGCGATGTGGTCATTGATCGGGAGAACGGGCTCATCATCCCGCCTGAGGATTCCGATGCCATCGCCGGGGCGCTTCGGCAGCTGCATGCCAACCGCGACCTTTGCCTCCAACTCGGCGCGGCGGGCCGGCGCCGGGTAGTGGAAAATTTTACCTGGGAACATTTTGGCCGGCGTCTGCTGGAAGCCTACCGGGTCGCGATGAGCCGCCGATGAGAATCCTTGTCCTCCAGCTCAAGCGTATCGGCGATCTGGTGCTCACCGCGCCGGCCCTGGCCGAGTTGCGCCGCCAATTCCCAACGGCCCTGATCACGCTTGCAGTCACGGAAGGATGCGCGGCCCTTTTACCCGCACTCCCGGCAATCGATCGGACGCTGGTTTTCAAAAAGAACGGCGTTAATCCGCTTTTCTGGAAACAGCTTCTATTTACCAAATTCGATGTTTGCCTCGATTTTACCGGCAACGATCGATCCGCTTTTTTCACCGTGCTTTCCAAAGCCTCCGAGCGGGTCGGCTTTGCCAAAAATAACGGGCTCCGAGCCCTTGTTTATAACCGCCTGATCGACTCTTCAGTACGCGACCATCATACGGTTGATCATTACCTTCATCTACTGCGCGCGCTGGAATGTCATCGGCCCCGCGTTCAGTCCGCGCTTTTTCTCCCCGATGCCGCCCGGAAAACCGTGGCCAGCCTGCTCGGTTTGAAAAAATACGTCGTCATTCATCCGGGCACGGCGCGCGTGGAAAAATACTGGGAATCGGAACGGTGGGCGGCGGTGATCACCCATATCCGGAAGCGGCATGGCCTCGAATGTGTGATCACGGGAGGAGCCGATGCTTTCGAGAGCGCACACATCGCCGCGATCCAGGCGCAATTGGAGACGCCATGCATCGATTTGTCAGGAAAAATCGACCTGCTCACCTTTGCCGCCGTGATCGCGCAAGGACGCGCCTGTTTGAGCTGCGACACGGCGGCGGTCCATTTGGCGGCGGCTTTTTTAAAGCCGCAGCTGGCCCTTTATGGACTGACCAATCCCTTCCACTGGCGGCCCAGGCATCCGCGGGCCGTCATCATCTCCGCGGCGCATCCCGAGACGCCGCTCATCGAGTTCCAGCCCCGGATGAAAGGGGCGCCCATGTCAGCCATATCGACTGAACTTGTTCTCTCTGCTATCGATGCGCTTCTAGCCGAGGCCGTTTCCTCGAATTTCACCCAGTAAATCAGCCAGCCTGGGACAAGCCGTTTTCCCCCGGCCCACCATTATGTCTTCCAAAAAAATTTCCCGCAAAGAGATCGCCAAAATGTCCTTTGGCGATTTCGTCAAGGCAAGCCGGGAACCTTATCGCCGTCTTTTTGCCTACTTAAAGCCATACCGGTTCCGGTTCGGGCTCGGCATCCTTTTTGGAGCGCTCTTTGGCGCGGTGCAGGCGGTGATGATTTTCGACGTGAAAGTGGTGGCTGGCGCGGTTTTTTCCCCTGCCGGACAGGTCAAGTTGCCGGAACAGGTAATCCGCTGGATTCCAAGTCTGACGACCGTCCATGTCGGAAACGGCATGGGAACGCTGATCCTGATCTGCGCCAGCATCCCGGCGCTGATGCTCGTGCGTGGTATTTGCAGCTACCTAAACAGCTATTTCATGCTTTGGGTCAGTGTCCGCGTGCTCGACGATATCCGCACCGAGGTTTTCCGGCACGCACTCGACCAGTCGATGGAGTTTTTTAACCAATCGAAAACAGGCGAGCTGGTTCAGACGGTCTTCAACCAGACCCGCATGGCGCAACAGGCGCTGACGACGATTTCCGGAGACATCGTCAAACAGCCGATCTCGATTCTGACGGCGCTCGGCACACTTTTTTACCTCGACTGGCAGTTCACGCTCATGTCGTTCGTTATCTTTCCGCTCTGCATTTTGCCCGTGCTGATCGTGAGCAAAAAAGTGCGCAAAGCCGGCGCCAAGGAGGAGGAGGAAGCCGGGATGCTCATGGTGATCATGCAGGAAGCGTTTGCCGGGGTGCGCGTGGTTAAAACGCATGCGCGCGAGGAATACGAGTCCGCCCGGTTCAACGTGGCCAACAAACAGATCATGCGCTTTATCATGCGCTGGCGAAAGGCGCTGGAATTGACCGGGCCGCTTGTGGAAACCATCGCGTCGCTCGGAGTGGCCGCCGCGCTTATCTGGACCCGGTCCGCGGGTCGGCAACTGGACGATTTCATCGCGTTAACGGGTGGATTGGTGCTCCTTTACCCGGCTTTTAAAGCAATGAGCCGCATCTATCTGACCATGCAGAAATGCCTGGCATCAACCACCAAGGTCTTTGAATTGCTCGATCGCAAGCCGGCCATTCAGGACGCGCCCAACGCACACCGGCTCGGCGTGGTGCGCGGAGAAATTGTTTTTGAAAACATCACATTCGGCTACGGCAACGGCCGGACCGCTTTGCGCGATATCACTTTGCGGATTCCGGCGGGAACCACGTGCGCGTTGGTCGGGGCAAGCGGCGCGGGAAAAAGCACGCTCCTGGCGCTGCTGCAGCGGCTTTATGAAGCCCAAAACGGCACGATCCGCATTGACGGACACGATATTCGCGCCGTGACCCAGGCCTCATTAAGGGAACATATCGCCACGGTCAGCCAGGACACTTTTCTTTTCCACGATTCCATTGCCAATAACATCCGCTACGGACGGCTTGAAGCGACGCCCGCTGAAGTGGAATCCGCGGCCGGCCAGGCATATGCGCATCCATTTATCCTCGAGCAACCAAACGGTTACGAGACGGTGATCGGAGACAAAGGCTGCTTGTTGAGCGGCGGCCAGCAGCAACGCATTTCAATCGCGCGCGCGTTGTTAAAAAACGCGCCGATTCTGCTTTTAGACGAAGCGACCAGCGCGCTCGATACCGAGAGCGAAAAACAGATCCAGGCCGCTTTGGAAACGCTTTCAAGCGGGCGCACGGTGATCGCCATTGCCCACCGGCTTTCCACCATTCTTAAAGCCGACCAGATCGTGGTGATGGAGGATGGCGCAATCAAGGAGGTCGGCACGCACCGGGAGCTGTTTGAAAAGAGCGGCTATTACCGGCGCCTTTACGACCTCCAATTTACGCGGCATCCCGGCGAGGAAGTCCCGTTATCGGAAATGGCCGGAGCGGCGTAATGGGCCGAATTTAAAGCAGAATGGGCACGGCTTTGTTTTCATTTAAACAAATAATGATCTAACCGTTCGAAATCCCTCGCTATATATCCGTTTTCCTCATAGGAAAACTGATATTTAACCAAAGGAGATTTTTATGGCAGATCCCAAAATGTTTTCGGACGTTCTTCGTGAGGAACTGACGCATTTTCCACGGAACCCGGTTCCGCTGTCAGATTTAAAACAAAGTCCTACGGAACCAAAAACAGAGGCGGAACGCCGGGCATTGGAAGCCGTAAGAAGAGCGGCGCTTTATGAGCAGCTTCATACCTGCCAGAACAAGATTTCGGCACTCTGTCTTTCCGGAGGCGGAATTCGCAGTGCGAGCTTTTCGCTCGGTGTTTTGCAAGGGCTCGCCAAGGCCGGGGTGCTTAAATCGTTTAATTATCTCTCGACGGTCTCAGGCGGCGGTTTTGTGGGCGGCTGGCTTACCGCATGGATAAAGGACCATTCTGAAAGGCCTGACGCGCTTACCACGCCGAGCCCGCTCACGACCCTTGAGTCGATAACCACGCGCAATCCTGTCGATCCCGAGGTCTCACAAATCCGGTTTCTGCGCGCATACAGCAATTACCTGGCGCCGCGCCTTGGCATTCTCTCCGCCGATACGTGGACGCTGATCGCCACGTTTCTGCGCAATATGCTGCTCAACTGGCTGGTGATCATCCCGTTGCTCATCACCGTTTTAATGGTTCCCCGCGCATTCATGGGAGGAATCATGTCGAGGATGCCCGATTGGCTGGCACAGATCGCATGGCTCCTGGGCGGGATTTGCATCGCCATTTCCACGAGCTATGGAGTGGAAGATCTTCCTTCGGCGGGGAACAAGTGCGGGCGCGAAAAGCGATTCTTATTGAGACGACTGCTGCCGCTTATTTTCGGCGCGTGGATTTTGGTGCTGGGCTGGGCGTGGCGTTATAATTTGTCGCTTCCGACGCCCACTCCCGAGGCAGTAAATCAAGTGGGCAACTTCAGTGTCGCCGACCCGCTTCTTTGGTGGCAGCCGCTGCTCTTTTTTGTTGTCGCCACCCTGGTTGGAACCGGCTTCGGACTGTTTCGTGCGCGCAATCGCAACTCGAGAAAAGTCGTGCGTGCAACCGACCTTGTCTGGGGGGCATTCAGCCAGATTCTCAGCGCGCTGCTCGGCGCACTTGCCATCTGGTGGGTAGCCGTTCACTGGTTTGCCACGCCGACCGCGCGCGATTCGGTCATTAATTACGCCGCCTTCGCGCCGCCTTTGCTTCTTGGCGTGTTTTTATTGGGAAACTTCCTTTTCAGCGGTCTGGCGGGCCGGGTAACCGAGGATGAAGACCGCGAATGGTGGGGGCGTGCCAGCGGCTGGGTTCTGCTTTCGATCGTCACGCTCACAATTCTTGGCGTCATTGTCTTTTGGTGCCCGATTTGGATTGCATGGCTTGAGCAGAGCAATATTTCGCCGAAAACAATTTTCACGACAATCGGCGGCCTTGGCGGGATCTCGGGCGTGTTATCGGCTCTCCTTGGTTACAGCAGCAAAAACGGCGTTGATCAGGGCGGCAACAACCGGCTGAGGGCTCTCATTCCCACCATCGGCGCCATTCTCTTTCTGGTGTCGCTGGCGGTCCTGCTCATCGTCATATTTGATCACCTGATCGGACCCGCCTATGAGCTCCCTTTCACCACGCCCAACGGCTTCTGGAACCCGGAGGCGCTCTGGCTGGTAGGTTGCTTTTTTATTCCGCTCATCATCGGTCTCCTGATGAGTTTCCTCATCAACGTGAACGATTTTTCTCTTCACGCCATGTACCGGAACCGGCTGATCCGTGCCTACTTTGGCGCGGCGCGCAAAGAGCGGAACGCGCACCCGTTTACCGGGTTTGATCCCAAAGACAATTTTGAGCTTAAAACGCTCGTGAAGGAAGCCCGCGCGCAGCAGCCCCTGCACATCATCAACACTTCGCTGAACCTGGTTGCCTCGCAGAATCTGGCCTGGCAGGAACGCAAAGCCGAACCTTTCAGCATCAGCTGTCTGCATTGCGGCTGCGCGGATCCCGCCATCGGTTATCAGCCGGCGGATACTTATGCGGAAGGGATCTCGATCGGCACCGCGATCACCATCTCCGGCGCGGCTGCCAATCCCAACATGGGCTATCATTCCTCTCCGCTGGTCACGCTGCTGATGACGCTTTTTAACGTGCGTCTCGGCTGGTGGCTGCCCAATCCGGGCAAGCCCGGCCATGAGGTTTGGAGCTGGCGCGGCCCGCGGTTCTCGGCCGGGCCACTCCTTACCGAAGCGTTTGGGATGACCACCAATGAATATTCGTACGTGAATCTTTCCGATGGCGGCCATTTTGAAAATCTCGGCATCTATGAAATGGTGCTGCGGCGCTGCCATTTCATCGTCGCCATCGATGGCGGCCAGGACGAAAAATACGTGTTTGAGGATCTCGGCAATGCCATCCGCAAGATCCGGATCGACATGGGTATCACGCTCGATATCCAGCTCAAATATGTCAATCCGCAGCGGGACAACAAGCAGCTGGCCCATTGCGCCTATGGCGTCATTAAATACGGCGACGTCGATACCGTGCCGGACCCGGCTGATCCAAGCGGGAAAAGGCGCATTGAAGCGCCAAGTGGCCATTTTGTTTATATTAAACCGGTGCTGACTGGTGAAGAACCGGCCGATGTAGGCAATTATCACGCGGCGCATCCGGCTTTTCCACATGAAACCACGAGCGACCAGTTTTTCAGCGAATCCCAGCTCGAAAGCTACCGCATGCTCGGCTGCCATTCGATGACCCAGATTGCCGGAAAGGTCAGCGGCTCGGAAACGTGCTCCACGTTTGGCAGCCTGAAAGCGTTTATGGATCGGGTCAAAGTTTATACGGAAGGCGCGGCGGCGGCACCGGATAACGATGAGCCGCCACCTGTCTTTGAACGCTGGATGCGCGCGGTCATCGAAAGCGAGAACGGCCATAATGGCCATTGATGGCGGGCGATCGCGGCGCGCGGGCTGGAACTTCGGTGGCTCTTAAAAGCTTTCTGTGCTTAATAAGACGCCCTTCCCTTTTTATCCCGTGAAAACCATCGCCCCGATTTTACTGATTCTTTCATTGGCGCCGCTTGCCTTTGGGCAGTTCGACACGCCAGCCGCCCTGAAATCCATTAGTAAAGTGCAACCGGACGGCACCATGATGACCACCGTTGTTGATCCCGACAAGCACACCACCGAAGAGATCCATAGCGATAAGTCCGGCAAGGTGTTGAAGAAAACATTGTTTATTTTTAACGAAAATAATGTCGCCTCGGGTGCCGTTTATTACGACGGCAAGGGTGTGATCCGCTACAAGGAGCGCTATACCGTCGATTCTTCCAATCGCGTTGCCGAATCCGCGATCTATTCCGCCACCGATCAGCCGCTCGGACGCCGCGTCTTTAATTTCGACGCAAAAGGCAACCCGCATGTGGAGGATTACGACGCGGCCGGCAAGCTGATGCCCCAAAGCGCGATGCCCACCAAGCGCCCAAATAACGCGCCACCTTCGGCGCCGACGATCCGCCGGGCGCTTCCTGCCCGCTAGCCCTGGCATTGCCTCGGTCGAGTTTCCCGCGGTCCAAGTTCCCCCAAGTTTCCCCCCCAAGTTTCCCCCCCAAGTTTCCCCCCAGTTCCCCCCAGCAGAATGATACGGCGCGTTGTTGCTTTTTTTTGTGTCTTTATAATCGGGTTGCTGGCCGCGGAGCTGCTCCGGTATTCGAGTCCGTTTGGGGAGCGGACAAGCGGTTTGGCGGCCCGCCGGATAGCGCTTTTAACGGAAGAAAATGACCGTTTGCGCGCACTGGTTGTTGAGAGTGAAAAATCCAAGGCGCTTGAGAAAAGCAAGGCGCGGCGCGCAGTGGTTGAACGCGATGTGGAGGCGATTCGAGGACTGAAATTCAAGACACCGGTTGATTATCAGGTGCTCGATCGCAAACAGATCAAGGCGGTCATTGAAGGCAAACTGGCCGAGGTCTTTTCCGAACAGGAATTTGTCAACATCACCGCCGCGCTTTCCCGGCTCGGGCTGCTCGAAGCCGGTTTCCCTTTGAGGCGAAAATACATCGACCTTTTGGGCGAACAGGTTGCTGCCTTCTACGACCAGCATCAGCACAAGCTCTTCATGTTTGAGGATGCGTCGCTCGAAAATGAGCAAAACCGCGTGGTGCTCGCCCATGAATTAACCCACGCGCTCCAGGATCAGCATTTTGGCCTGAGCCGGCTGCCGTTGGAAATCAAGACCGATGACGATCGCGCCGCCGCGGCGAGTGCGCTCTGCGAAGGCGAGGCGACCCTGGTCATGAGCGAGTTCATGCTCAAAAACCTCTCGTTGGGTTCGCTTAAATCGGCATTGACCGCGTCGCTGACCCAAAACATGGATCAGATTGCCAAGGCGCCCCGCTATTTGCGCGAGATGCTTGTCTTTCCTTACCTGCGCGGCCAGGAGTTCTGCGGCGCGCTCTTCAGCCAGGGCGGTTATGCGGCGCTGACAAAAGCGTATGAGAATCCGCCCAGTTCAACCGCGCAGATTTTGCATCCCGAGAAGTTCGCGGCAGAAGAGCGGGAAGAACCGATCAGGATCGAATGGCCCGATTTGCGGGTGAAAGGCGAGGCACCGATCGCCGACAACGTGCTTGGCGAAATGGGGATCCGGATTTTATTCACCGAATGGCTCGATGCCGCCGCCGGCGAACACGCTTCTGCGGGATGGCGCGGCGATCGTTACCTTTGCTTTGAACATGGGCTGGTCTGGAAAACGGTCTGGGCAAGCGGGCAGCACGCCGCGGCATTCATCGAGGCTGAGAAAAAGACGTTCGCCAAACGGTATGCATCCGAGCCGGGCCGGGTGACGCGCGTTCTTTTGCAAAATGAGAGGGAAGTGCTCGTCATCGACACGGCGGACGAAGCGTGGGCAGCTGCGCTGGAAGCTCAGTTTGGGAAGTAAGCCGCGCGTTGTGCGGATTGCATGAAAGCGAACTCCTGCCTTAGGCTGCAGCTCCATGGACAAAACCGAAATGCGCCTCGACCCGTTGACAGAGGCCTGGACCATTTTTTCCGAAGCCCGCGCTGCACGGCCCGCATTCGGTTCGGTGCTGCGCGAAGCGATGGAATCGCCGGTGCCAAATCCGTTTCTCGCCGGTTTGGAACGGTTTGCCCCGCATACCTTGCATGAAACCCCGGGACCGCTCGGCTGGCAGGTGCGTGTGGTTCCCAACCGCGCGCCAGTCCTCCGCGTCGAAGGCGATCCCACCCGGCACGGCGACGGCTTTTACGATCGCATGGACGGGGTGGGGGCCCATGAAGTCATTATTGAGGATCCCGGCCATCGCGCTTTGGAAGCGCTCTCACTCACCGAGGTTGGGCAGGTCATCAATGCCTGGAAAGTTCGGATGCTCGACCTCATGCGCGATCCGCGCATGCGTTCCTTTTCCATTTTAAAGAATGTCGGCCAGGCCGCCGGTGGCTATCTGCATCATTCCGTCAGCCAGCTTGTCGCCATGGCGGTTATTTTTCCGCTGCTTAAACGCAAGCTCGAGACCGCCCGCGCCTTTTACGAACTCAAAAAACGCTCCATTTTTGAGGATATCCTCAGTGAAGAGGTCCGCACCGGCACCCGCCTGATCTACGAAAACAACGGGTTCGCGGTTTTTTGCCCGTATGCGGCACGGACCCCGTTTGAGATCGCCATTTATCCCAAGCGCCAGTGCCCCGATTTTCACGGCTTGAGTGACCAGGAGGAAGCGCAATTGGCCGATGCGCTGCGGACGGCGCTCTCCAAACTTTCCAAGGCGCTCAATCATCCCCCCTACAATCTCATGCTTTTCACGGCGCCAACCCGGACCACCCGGCGCGATCATTGGACAAGTATCGAACGCGATTTTCGCTGGCATATGGAAATCGTGCCGCGGCTTGATCACCTCGGCGGCCTTGAATTGGGCACCGGTTGCTGGGTCAACAGCGTTTGGCCCGAAGTGGCCGCCGATTATTTGCGCGGAATCGCAGTTAACGAATGAACCGTTTATGATTGGACGCCAGGTATTTTACGATGGCCGCGTGCAGGGAGTCGGCTTCCGCTTCAAGGTAAAATCGCTTGCCCGCGGCTACGAGGTGACCGGCCTGGTGCGTAACCTTCCCGATGGCCGTGTCGAATTGCAGGTCAGCGGCGAGCAATGGGAAGTCGAAGGTTTTTTGGAGGCGATCACCGAGAGCGAACTCAAAAGCCATATCCGCGGCGTCGACGTCCATCCCATTGCGCCGCTCTCTGAAATGCGCGGATTTGAAATTGCGAGTTGATCCCTTTTCATTGGGCCGCACCAATGGCACCCTTGGCGAACCCGTCCACCTGTCCCATTAAAACTTCAGTGAGTGCCCCGCTCGCTTCAGTATGTCTGCCCCTGCTATTTCCATTAAGAGCCTTACAAAGGTTTATCCAATCCCGTTTAAACGCGAGGAACTCGTTGCCGTAAAAGATCTCTCGCTCGAAGTCGAAGCGGGCCAGGTCTACGGGCTCCTTGGACCGAACGGCTCTGGCAAAAGCACCACGATGAAAATCGTGCTTGGCCTTGTCACCCCCACTTCCGGCACCACCGAGATCTTTGGCCGCAACAGCCGCTATGTCGAAAGCCGGGAAGATGTCGGGTTCCTGCCTGAGAACCCCTACTTTTACAAATTCCTCACCGGCCAGGAAACGTTGAACTTCTACGGCAAACTTTGCCGGCTCAGCGGCGCCAAGCTGCGTGAGCGGACCCGGGAACTGCTGAATCTGGTCGGCCTTGAAAACGCGGCAAACCGGCGCATTGGCGGTTATTCAAAAGGGATGCTGCAACGGATCGGCTTGGCGCAGGCGCTTATTCAGGAGCCGCGTCTTCTGGTGCTCGATGAACCGACGGCGGGGGTTGATCCCTCGGGTTCCCGGGAAATCCGCGATTTGATTCTCAATTTTAAAAGCCGCGGGATCACCGTGCTGCTCTGCTCGCATCTGCTTGGCCAGGTCCAGGAGATTTGCGATCGGATCGGCATCCTGCACGAGGGCGTGCTCGTGCGGGAAGGCAAGCTTAACGATCTGATCTCCATTGAGAGCCAGACTGAACTCATCCTCGAAAATGCCACGCCCGAACTGATTGCCGAATTGGAAATCGCCATTGCCCGTTCCAAAGCCACCGTCGTTGAGAAACGCAAACCGCAAACCAATCTGGAACGCTACTTTTTGGAAGTCACCGGAGGGCGCAAGTAATGTCCGCTACATTGAGCCCCGCCGTTTCCAGCCGTCCGACCCAGCATACCGGTTTTTCCCTTTCCCGGATCTGGGCGATTGCCTCGAACACGTTGCTTGAGCTTATCCGGCTGAAGGTTTTTTACTTCATGCTGCTCTTTGGCGTGGTGATCATCGGCAGCTCGCTCTTCATGGTGAAGTTCAGCTTCCAGGAGCAGTTTCAAGTCCTGAAGGACGTTTCCCTTGGCGCCATGTCGATCTTT
Organism: Chthoniobacteraceae bacterium; assembly: GCA_028293625.1. GTDB lineage: Bacteria > Verrucomicrobiota > Verrucomicrobiia > Chthoniobacterales > Chthoniobacteraceae > CAIURC01. Next base: position 49,677 of record JAQGOL010000033.1, read on the forward strand.
ACGTGGCTGCTCGCCGTCCTTTCGACCGCGATGCTGCTGCCAAACGACATCGAAGATCGCACCCTTTACACGATCCTGGCCAAGCCGGTGCCGCGCCTTGAATATCTGCTCGGCAAACTCATTGGCGTTCTTCTGATGCTCGCCATCGCGATGACGCTCATGGGGGTGGTCTTCGCCGCGATCCTTTACAGCCGCCAGCAGACTGTCCTGGCTGAAACGCTCGCCTCGCTGCCGCCAGGCAAGGAGCTCGATGCCGCCCTGCATGCCCTCCAATCGGCCACGTTTAACGCCAATCTTTTGCCCGGCATCGCTCTGATTTATATCAAGGCGGCCATCTGCGCGGCGTTGACGCTGCTCATTTCGACATTCGCCTCCTCGTCGATTTTCACGATCATGGTTTCGATCATGGTTTATCTGATTGGTCACGTGCAGCCGATCGCCCGCGAGTATTGGCTCACCCAGATGCCCGGCGGCCATGAACCCTCGGCGCTTTTGAAAATCTTCGTCGGATTTGTCGCCCTCGTTTTCCCCGATTTCCAGCTTTTCAACCTTGTGGATGACGTCGTGGTCGGCAACGCCATTCCGCTTGCGATGTTTCTGAAAACTGCCGGACTCGGGTGCAGTTACATCGCGATCTACACGCTGGTCGCCTACGCCTTTTTTGCCAACAAGGAGCTCTGATGCAAAACGCGCTCCTCAAAGGGAAAGTTCAGGCGCGTCTGATTGCGATCGCCATTTTGCTGCTTTTTGGCGCTGTGCGGCTTCGCTTTGAACAGCAACTAACCAATGAACATCGGGCCGCCTATTTTCATAGCGCCCAGCTTAACCTCGATCTGCGCCAGCAACTCGGCCAGATGGGGTTCCTCGCCGCGCTCAGCGGATTCCGCGCGACGGCGGCCGACGTTTTATGGATCCAGGCCAATAGCGCTTTTCAACGCGTGGAATGGGGCCGCATGAAGCTGCTTCTTGAAGCGGTCACATCGCTTCAGCCGCGGTGCGAGATGTTCTGGGATCTCTCGGCGTGGCATATGGCTTTTAACGCAAGCGCTTCCGCTCTCGAAGATAGGAAACAGCCTCGCGAAATCCTCCGGGTCAAAGCGCAGCGTGAATATTTTAAGATCGGGGAAGACTTCCTGCTCCGTGGGATTCAAAACAACCCCGACAAAGAAGAGCTCTACGAAAAGATCGCCTTTTTATATGAGCAGAAATTTCGTGATCATCTCAAAGCCTTCGAATATTACCGCAAAGCCGCAACCTTCCCCGAGGCACTCGGTTACGTGAAACGATTTGCTGCTTATCACCTTGCGGAAATTCCCGGACGCGAAAGCGAAGCTTACGCCGAACTGGTTGCTCTTTATAACATGGGTGAGAAAGAATGGGCCGATACCCTGTTTACAAAATTGAATACGCTTGAAGAAAAGCTGAACATCCCCGCTGACAAAAAAATTCCCCGGCCGCCCCAGCCCGCTTCCCACAATTAGTTCACATGCGATTTGCTGTATTTGGAGACATTCACGCCAACCTCGAAGCCCTGACCGCCGTTCTCGCCGATGCCGAGGCGCACGGGGTCACTCATCATATCTGCCTGGGCGACATTGTCGGCTACAGCGCCAATCCTCACGAATGCCTTCAGATCGTGCGCGGCCTCGATTGCCCGGTGGTCAAAGGCAATCATGACGAACAGGCTTCCGTCACCGATGACCTGGCGGGATTTAATCCATTGGCCGAGGAAGCGATCAATTGGACGCGCAAACAGCTCACCGAAGAGGATAAACAGTGGTTGCGTGAACTGAAGATGGTGCGCCAGGTGCGCGATTTCACCATCGTCCACGCCACGCTCGATACCCCGCACAAATGGGGCTACGTCTTTAACCAGCTCGATGCGGCCGCCAGCTTTAACTATCAGCACACGCAGATCTGTTTCTACGGTCATACCCACGCCCCGCGCGCTTATATCCGCGATGCGTCAGTGAAGAGCCAGACCTTCGATAAATTGACCATCGAACCGGGCAAAAAGTATTTCATCAACGTCGGCAGCGTCGGGCAGCCGCGCGATGGCGACTGGCACGCTTCCTACTGCATCTACACCCCCGAGAAGCAGCTGGTTGAATTGCGGCGCATCGAATACGACATCTGGACCGCGCAGGATAAAATCATTGAGGCCGGTTTGCCTCAGCGTCTCGCCGATCGCCTTGCCCTCGGCAAATAGCCGTGTGAGCCCGGCCGCTCCGAGCTCGGTTTCGCCGCCGGCGTCCATCCTGGTCATCAAACCGAGCTCGCTCGGGGACGTCGTGCACACCCTGCCTGCCGTTGCGCTTTTAAAAAAGCATTGGCCCCAAAGCCGCATCCGATGGCTGATCAACCCGGAATGGGCGCCGTTGCTTGCCGCGAACCCCGATATTGATGAAGTCGTCCTCTTTCCCCGCTCCGAGTTTCGCGGCCTGAAAGGGCTGAAAAAAATCATCCCCTGGGCGCGCGCGATTCGAGCCGCGCATCGCTCGGAACTTGTCCTCGATTTCCAGGGCCTCCTTCGAAGCGCTCTGATCACGCGCCTTTGCCGCGCTCTCCGCGGCCGGATCATTGGCCTTTCCGATGCAAGGGAAGGCGCCCGCTTTTTCTACGATCAGGTGGCCGATGTCGGAGACAAACCGCATGCCGTCGACCGTTATCTCAGGCTTGCCGCCTTTCTTGGCATCGACACGGCCGGCTCGGAGCTTCAATGGCGCCTGCCCCCTGGCGTTCCTCCCAGGAATCCTCCCAAAGCCGGTTACCTCCTGCTGCACCCTTTTTCCCGAGGCGCCGGCAAATCGCTCAGCCCGAAGGAGGTCAGCGAGTTTTGCCGGGCGATGGCACCCATCCGTGTCGTCGTGGCGGGCCGCGCTGATGAACCCGTGGCGGCCGCCGATAATGTGATCAACCTGCTGAACGCCACCACTCTTGAGGAACTCATCTGGCTGATTCGAAACGCGGGCTTTGTTGTCAGTGTCGATAGCGGGCCAATGCACATCGCGGCGGCCATCACCGCGCGTCTGGTTTCAATCCATACCTGGAGCGATCCCCAGAAGGTCGGCCCTTATTCACCCGGCGCCTGGGTCTGGAAAGCGGGCCGGCTCTTCCAGCAAAAGAAACCCGAGGCCGCGCGCACGATGCCCGATCTCGTCCAATTGGCCGTTTTTCTTAAAGCCGAAGCGTTTTCCGGTAAGTTCGTTGAACATCGCGCTTGAAGCCCGCGTTTTTTCCCTCAGTATAGCCCTTCCTCCGCCATCTCGGCGGAAGTGACAGTTTGGATGGGTGACAGAGTGGTCGATTGTGCTCGCCTGGAAAGCGTGTGTGCCTTTACCGGCACCGGGGGTTCGAATCCCCCCCCATCCGCTGCCTTGATTTTCAAGGCTTTCCGGTTTGCCGGCTCCCTCTTAGTGCCGAGGTTTTTGTTCGCGGTTATCCATCCTTGTTCTCAACGGGATGGCTGATGCAGCTTGATCAAATCATTGTCAGCAGCGGATTTGCACCGGCCACATCTCCGTTCCTGGCCGGCGGCACCATCCGCTTGGTGAGCAACCCCACTTTATTGTAATGTCCCAATCGTCCAATAATCTCGCCGCCTACAGCTGGTCCATCGCCGACCTCCTTCGCGGTGACTTCAAGCAGAGCCAATACGGCCGCGTCATCCTTCCCTTTACGCTCCTGCGCCGCCTCGAATGCGTACTCGCCCCGAGCAAGCGCGCCGTGCTCGCCGAGGTCGAAAAGCTCCTTGCCATTGCCCAAAGGCTAATCTTGCCATTTTAGCCAAGATACGGACATTCAGGCCATGGCCAACACCGCATCGCATCCCTTTGGTTTCGCCTCGGTCGCCGATTTAGCTGAGGTCACCGCCAGCGTTCTCAAAAACAAATTCAGCGAGGTTGCGCGCCTCGCCGCCAACGGCCCCCTTGCAGTCTCCCGCCACCACCGCCGCGAATTCGTCATCCTCACCGCCGAGCAATATGAGGAACTCCAGCAGACCCGCCGCGCGCCGCTCGAAAGCCTCGCGGCGGAGTTCGACCAAATAGTCGCCCGCATGAACACGCCCGAGGGCAAACGCGCCACTGCCGCCCTGTTCTCGGCCACCTCCGCTGATCTGGGCCGGGCCGCCGTGAAAAAACCTCGGCCCGTCGCTCATGCCTGACCCCCGTCCGCTCATCCCTGACCCAGGTCCCCGGGGAATCATCACCGTGCTCGCCGGCGTTAATGGCGCGGGAAAAAGCAGCGTTGCGGGCAACTACCTTCGCCAAGCGGGTGGCGACTACTACAACCCAGACGAAGCGACCCGAATCATCCTCCGGCAAAATCCTGGCCTGGCTCCGGCCACTGCCAATGGGCTGGCCTGGACCGAAGGCAAGGAGCGCCTGGAGAGGGCCATCGCCGAGGGCTCAGACTTCGTCTTTGAAACCACGCTCGGGGCCAACACGATCACCCATCTGCTGCTGCGTGCCACCTGCGAGGGCATGGCCATCAAAGTCTGTTTCGTCGGCCTCGTCTCGGTGGAGCACCACCTCCGCCGTGTGGCCGCCCGTGTGGCGGTCGGCGGTCACGACATCCCGGAATCGAAGATTCGCGAGCGCTGGCAAAATAGCCGGTTGAACATCATCCGTCTGCTGCCACACCTCACCGAGTTTGTGCTCTGGGACAACTCCGCCGAGGCCGACTTCGCCGCCGCCGCCCCCTCGCCCGTGCTCCTCTTGCAGGTCGTGGACGGCAACATTCTTGCGCCGGACAACCTCGCTGCCACGCCCGAGTGGGCCAAACCCATCGTCGCCGCCGCGCTTAAAATCCACTCTTCCCAACGTCCTCCGTCCTCATGAGCGACCCCACCAAAGCCTGCTGTGGAATGAAACAGAAAGCCTTACTGATGGTTTCATGGGAAACCCCGATCAGTTGTAAAAGCAGCCTGGGTTGCAGACAGCCCGCCGTCTCTTCCAGCTGGCCGAGGTTTATTGATGAGTTGCGGGTCTGCGGAGAAAGAATGCAGCTGCTGCGCTGATGGAACCGAGGATGAGGGAGATAAGCCCGTCACTGTTCCCAAAACCGAGGCTGTTGTCAGGGTGGGGTGGATCGATGGAGACGCAGGCGAGCGTCAGAACTATAAAAGTGGAAGCGAGGGCGCGGCCGATCGTGCCGGCGACAACCAGCCAGGAGACACCGAGCACGAGCGATCCCAGAACAAAACTGACGGTCGCCAGAGGATGTTTGGCAAAGGGCGTACTGGCGAGTGCGCTTGAAACCACTCCAAGAATCAGCGCGGAAAACCAGATCGCAGTGCGTGCAATCGATCGCGTGAACTGACTGTTTGCCGTCATGCTTTTTCGCCCCTGATCAATTCAAAGGCCGGCGGTCCTGGCGAACTACGAGAGCGCCTTCAAAAACTTCAGATGAATCAGCACAATAATACTTAGAACGACCTGAAGCAGCAGCTCATAAAGCCCAAGCCCAAGGCCAGGGAAACGGAAGTGCATGATCAAGGTGATTAGGAACAATCCTCCAATGAATCCTTTTGCCCAGGTCGATGCGGAGCTGACGAAAATATAGGTTATCGCCAGTCCGATTGAGCCAAAGAACGGAATGATGGAATAGGGGATGGAAGTCAAAGGCGTCCATGTAAGCCGACACCGTGGTAACACGCGACCACATTCATTGGTGTCCATGCAATTGCCGGCCGCGCTTAAGGCACGTGGCAGAACCAGGCTGTCTGCCTTCCTGAGCGCCATTCAAAAGTCTTTTGGCATACGGCTGTTAGTGGGGAGTGCGATGACGGCCCCCTTATGAATGTTCATCTCCCTGCGCGATCGTTCCCCATCGCTCTCGCCATACTGTCGATTCAATCCAGGCCATCCGTCCGTTGCGAAAACCATTGCCTCCTTCGTGTTTTTTCTTTTGTGAACGCAATTTCGGTATTCTGCAACTTTGTGCCGCGACCGTGGTTTGCAGCTTCTCTATGAAGAAACTCCTCCCATTGTGCATCCTCGCCGCAGCCGGCATGGTTCTCCTTCCCTCCGTCTCTCCCGCCCAGGAGACCGCCGCACCCGCCCGTGGACGCGCCCAGCTTGATCCGGCCGCACGCCTGAAGATGATGACCGAGCGCCTTGGTCTCACTGAAGATCAGCAAACCAAGATCAAAGCGATCTATGAAAAGAACGCGCCGCTTACCAAGGATCTCCTGGCCAAAGGCCGCCAGAACCTGACCGACGAAGAAAAAACCAAGCTTCGCGAGCTGAACAAGGCTCAGAGCGACGAGATCGAGGCGATCCTTACGCCCGAGCAGAAAGAAAAAATGAAAGAACTGCGCGCCGCGGGCCGTCCCGGCGGAGCAGGCGCCCCCGGCGGTGCCGGAGCTGGCAAGCCTGACGCAGCCAAGTAATCCCTTCACAAAAACGCCAGGGACAACCTTTGTCCCTGGCGTTTTTTTGTACCGCAAGCTCGCGCGAGGTTTGCCGTCCGCGGATGCCTTTTGCTTCCGCTATTTCCGGTCAGCTTTATTTCAGCTCGTTTTTTTCCGCATCAGCCTTGGTGCCCTGACGAATCGAAAACTCAGAATAGATTGGATAAAAGGGGAGCCGCGAGGTGCTGATGGCCGCGATCCCGGCGACAATTGGGTTCTGTTTCCACGCTTTGGAATTGAGCGTCTTCGGCTTGCCATAAGTCCAATGCTCGCCGTCCTGGCTCATCGCACCGAGCAATTGATCGCCTTTGCGTTCGAGTTTGAGCCAGGTTGGTTTGCCTTTCTCAGTTGGCAGATCAGCCGTTGTGCCGATCTCCTGAAGTTCACCGTCCACCCGAATCTCAAAGTTGGTGTAAGGTACGGCTTCGTCGCCCTGATGGTGCAGCGTTGCGCGTTCAATCCGCACAAAATTGGCGTTATCCGCAAAGACTACCAGCCCCGCGCCGGTATAACCGCTGCGCAATCTCTCGCTCGATTGATCGCCGGGTTGAAATTCGCCTTCTATCTTCACCTGGATAGTAAAATCGCCTGATACCGGCTGAAGAACGCGCGGGGCCATGGCGCTTCTCAGTTCCGCGCTCAGATCGTGCGAATCCGCGGAGCCTGGGACAGTAATCGTGAGCTTTTGGTTTTCTACTTTAAACTCACAATCCTCCGCGGGGTTCAGTGTGGTTCCCCAGCCTTCAATTAACTTGTTTCCCGAAGTAGTTTCCTGTGCGAGACAGGGAATAACCAGGGCAAAGAGAGCGAGAAGTCTGAGGGTTTTCATAGGTTTCCCAATTGAGAAACTATCTGATCCGTTACGTCAATGCGTTCGCAGATATTCTAAAAATATCTTTCAGCGCTTGGCTGCCTGTTACCTACTCTTCCACCCGATAGAGATGCGTTTTTGAACGCAGAATGAGCGCTTTGCCACTGACGGCCGGGGACGCCATGAATCCGCTGCCGAACTTGTTTTCCGCAAGCAGCTTGAACTCCCGGCCCGGCGCGAGCACGGCAACCTTGCCCTCCTCACTGCTTACATAGATGCGGCCATCGGCGAAAATCGGCGCGGCCGAGTAGTTGCCCTGAACCCGTTCCGACCAGACCGGTTTGCCGGTTTTTGCTTCCACGCAACTCACAATCCCGCCGTCGTTGATCATGTAAAGCAGATCGTCGATCAGCAGCAGTGATGGCTTGTTAGGCGCCGCCTTTTTAATCCGCCAGACGCAATGCGATTCATCGAGCAGACCGGCGCCCGGTTTCAGCGCGAAGACTTGTCCCTGGGAAAAGCCTGCGGCAATAAAGATCAACCCGAAGCCGGCCACCGGCCGCGTCGCGGCACTATGATGCTCGGGATCTTCAAAGCGCCAGAGCTCCTTGCCGGTGAGCGGTTCGTAGCCGTAATGCGCCTTGGCGCCACTGCTCACGAGCACCGGCTTGCCGTCCTGTTGCACGATCTCGCATGTGGAGAACGCCTTGCGATAGTCGCCTTCCCCGGATGGGTTCCCGGATTTATCGAGATCGTTGTAATTGACCGAGCGTTCGGTGCGCCAGACGGTCTTGCCGGTCTTCTTGTCGAGTGCGACGACAAATTGCGCGTCACTCCCATCGAAGTTCACGATCAGCAGGTCGCCCATCACGATCGGGGACGACCCGGCGCCGCGATAATGATTGCAAACAAAATCGGTTCGCTGCCAAAGCACCTCGCCCGTTTTGGTATCAAGACAGGCGGTGCCGGGCGATCCGAACGTGATATAAACGCGGCCTTCTTCAATCACCGGCGTCGGCGAGGCGTAACTATTGAATTTGTGACAGAACTGCGGTGTCTCGACCCGGAAAAGCACCTTGTCCTGAAGTAGCGTGCCCGAGTCTTTATCGACACAGACCACGGAAAGCTCGGTGCCATCCTCGGTTGCGGTAGTCAGCCAGATCTGCGAACCAAGGATCACCGGCGACGACCATCCTTTCCCGTGAATGGCTGTCTTCCATTTTACATGGTTGCCCTCATCGAAGCTGACAGGCAATCGTGTTGAATCCGAATGCCCATCCCCGGATGGACCGCGAAATTGCGGCCAGTCATCGGCGGCCAATGCGATGGAGCCAAAACAGATAAAAGCGGCAATGATCGGGCGGAGGGACATGCGCGCAAGTATGACAACCTTCGCGTTATTTGGCAGCAAGAAGCTCCTTGCTTTTTTAAGCCGTTGGTTTGGCTTGAATCCCGCAAAACCCGCGCCGTCTGCGCGCGGCTTTCCTTTGTATGGAACCTTACATCAAATCGAGTTCACCACTGCGCGGAGAGCTGAAGCCCGGGATTCAACACGGACCCGGACAGCCAAAGATTGAGCGGCGCCAAAAGGAGGAAGTGGCCGCGACCCGTCGGGCCCTGAAAAAGGCGGCCCGCAGGGAAGGCAGGAAAGAGATTGAGGAGCTCGATCCGCACGATTTGTAAAACGCCCGAAGATATTCTGAATATAATCCTGCCTTCCCTCGTCCCAGCCGTGACATGAAGCCGATCCTCCTCCTCATCGCCTGCCTCCTGTTCGCGTCGCCCGCTTTCGCTTTTGACCCGCCGCCGCTTGAAAAACTGGAGGCAACGCGGATCCTTGAAGCGATGGAATGGAAGGAGATTACGCTGATCGCCATTCGCCAGGGTGAAACCGTGCAGGGTGCGCCTTCCCCGATCAGTGCGACGGTCCTGGGGCTCGGGACCCTGGATGGCAAACACCAGAAGATCTGTCTGACCGTTTCTTTCGACAACGATCTGAAATGGCACGTGCTTGAGCTTAATCAGAAAAGCGCCCGGCTTTGGACCAAGGAGGGGTACAGGGAAATAAAACCGTGGGCGACCTGGTGAATTTCCCCTCTTACTCGTAATCGTAATCGCCCGGTTATACGGAAGAGCGGAGCGATTAAGATTATGAACGGAGCGGCTTTGCCGCTTTTTACGGAACCTCGATGAAGACCCGGTGCAACTCGCGCACGGCATCGTCGACGGCTTCCAACGGCACCAGCCATGTGATCCGGAAGGAGGAAGTGGAAATGCCGCGCACCCCGATTTTCGCCAATGCCGCGGAACCGGTGCGGACATTTTGATAACTCGTATTGATGCCGGCGCCGATCGCGCTTACCGCGCCCAGGGCATCAACGAGCCGCACCGATTCGCTGAATCGTTCGTGCAATTGGCTGCGGAACCGCTCCTCGTTATGCAGGTTTTCCCGGGAAAGAACCATTGTGAGGCTGTCCAGCGCCTTTTCGATTGGGACCAGATGCAGCTGTTTGCCGCAGACATTTTGCTCGTCGAGAAAGGCAAAGAGTTCCTCGGCGTTCACCGTGGCGTTGAGCACAAACAGATCCTTCTCGCTGGCCACTCCAACCACGGTGCCGGGCGGGCGTGATGCAAAACGCCGCACGACCGTGCCGTCGGAATGCGGGCCAACGCCGGGTGGCGGCTGGGCCGTGGCACGGGCGTAAATGGCAATGCCGCGCTCCTTGGCAAACTCGACAGCTTGCGCGTTGAGCACTTTGGCGCCGGCCTCAGCCATCTCCTGCATCTCTTCGTGGGAAAGGGAGGCGATGCGCACGGCCGCCGGCACGACGCGCGGATCGGCGGAATAAACGCCGTCGACATCCGAACAAATCTCGCACCATTCCGCATCGAGCGCCGCGGCCATGGCGACGGCGGTGGTATCGCTGCCGCCGCGTCCGAGCGTGGTGACTTCTTTTTTATAAGAGACACCCTGGTAACCGGCGATGATAACGATCCGGCCGCGCGCCAGTTCATCCTGAATCCGAAACGGACGCACCTCGATGATCCGGGCATCGACGTGCCGGTCATTGGTGATGATCCCAGCCTGGCTCCCGGTAAAGCTGATCGCGTTTCCTCCCAGATCGCGGATCGCCATGGAGAGCAGCGCCATTGAAACGCGTTCGCCCACCGAGAGTAGCAGATCGAGCTCGCGCCGCTCGGGGTTGATGGAAACGCGCTTGGCCATTTCCAGCAGATCATCGGTCGCATTGCCCATGGCGGAGACAACCACCACCACCTGATGGCCCTGGTCGCGGGTGAGCATCACCCGTTTTGCCACCGCACGGATTTTCCCGGGATCGGCCACGCTGGTGCCCCCATATTTTTGCACGACGATCGCCATGGGCGCATCCTGTTTCGGGGCCGCCCGTTTTTGGAGTCTTTTCTCTCTTAAAGAACATTCCGAAAACTTCAGATGGCCAATCCGTCGGACTCGACTCTCTTACAAATTATTTCAATGTATCCGCCCCCATGGAATTCAGGGCTGCCAGTTCATGACCACTGATCCTCAATCCTCAAATAACGAGTCGCCCTCCTTCCGCGGGTTTTACGTGGCGGGGTTAGGCGCTTCGGCGGGCGGCTTGGAGGCGTTGCGAAGTTTTTTCGGCTCAATGCCCGGCAATAGCGGCATCGCTTTTGTGGTCATCCAGCATCTCTCGCCCGATTACCCGAGCCAAATGGCGGAGCTGCTTGCCTCGCATACGACGATGCCGGTCAGCGTGATTGAAGACGGCGTCCCTCTGGAACCCAATCACGTTTATGTCATTCCTCCGGGCAAATGCGCTGAAACCTTTCAATACAAGCTGCTGCTGAGCGATTCGACAAAATCGCCATATCCCCAGTCGGCGATCGATCACTTTTTCCGGTCGCTGGCCGAGGATTGCCGCGAGATGGCGGTCGGCATTGTGCTTTCAGGCACCGGTAGCGATGGCACGCTTGGAGTGCGTGCGATCAAGGAGGCGGGCGGCACGGTGATGGTTCAGCAGGAGAGCTCCGCTCTGTTTGACGGGATGCCGCAGAGCGCGAGAATGACCGGGATGGCGGATTATGTGCTGCCTGCGGCGGAATTGGGGCTTTGCCTCTTTAAATTTGTCCGGCATCCGCTGGTTGCGGCGGCGGGACGCGTGAAGCTTCATATCGCCGAGAACACGATGAGCAAAATCATCGCGTTGATCCGCTCACAGTCGGGCATTGATTTTGCCGGTTACAAACAAAGCACGGTCTTGCGGCGCATCGAGCGGCGCATCGGCATCGCATTGCTCAGGAAGCCCGAGGATTACCTCGAGTATCTCCAGCAGTCTGAGGAGGAAGTCAGCGCGCTGATCCGAGACCTGCTGATCAACGTCACCAGGTTCTTTCGCGACAGCGAAACCTTCGAGGTCCTGCGCACTGAGATTCTGCCGGCAATCCTTGAGGAAGCTGCCAGTTCCAAGACGCTTCGCATCTGGGTGCCGGGTTGCGCCACGGGCGAGGAAGCCTATTCCATCGCAATGCTTGCCCAGGAACTCATCGCCGCGCGCGGCGAGTCGTGGGAACTGAAGGTTTTCGCCACCGACGCCGATGAAAGCTCCATTGCATGGGCGGGCCGCGGGATTTATCCAAAAACCATCGCCGCCGATGTGCCTCCGGAGTTGCTGGCCCGTTATTTCGTCACGGACGGGGAGCACCTGAAAATCCGCCCCGAACTCCGCGCCCGGGTGGTTTTCGCGCGGCAAAACATTCTGCGCGATCCCCCCTTTACGCGGCTCGATCTGATTTCGTGCCGCAACCTGCTTATCTATCTCCAGGTCAGCCAGCAGCGGCGCGTCATCGATTTGATGCATTTTGCGTTGCGATCGGGCGGCTACCTGCTGCTTGGCATGAGTGAAACTATCGGCGACCGGCCCGATGCATTTGAGGCGCTCCATTCAAGAGTGCGGATCTTTAAAAAGCGGCTCGGCTCGGCGCCAGCCATCATCAACTCGCTGCCGGAATTTGCCCCTGAAGGGTATGCGGCGGGTGGTGTGCAGGGAGCGCTGCCCATGCCCGGGCGCGCTCTTCCGGAAAAAAAATCCAAAAACAAACTCTGGGAGCGGGTCGGCGCGCGGTTGATGGCGGAATTCGTGCCCACCTGCCTGGTGCTCAACGAGAACCACGAAATCCTGCATAGCTTTGGCCAGCCGCAGCGCTTTTTGGCCCTGCAGGCCGGCCGGGCAAGCCTGGACATTTTTAAACTCGCCCCACGCGAACTCTCGCTGGCGCTTTCCAGCGCCATTCACCGCGCCACCAAGGAAAAACAAACCATCCGATACTCGGACGTGCGTCTGCCGGGCAAGGACGGCTCCGCGGAGGTGATGAATCTCAAAGTCGAACTGCTTGCGGGGGAGCGCGGCGAAGCGGCATTGATCCTTGTCTTTTTCGAGGAGCCTCAGCCCGCGCCGCCCGAGACCAGGGAAATACAAAAGTTCGATCCGGCGAGCGATTCGATCGAGCGGATTATCGATCTTGAGGAGGAATTGCAGAGTACAAAGGAGCAGCTGCAGAGTGCGACTGAGGATAAACAAGCGGCACAGGAAGAACTTCAAGCTACCAATGAAGAATTATTGGCCGGTAATGAAGAGTTGCAGAGCAGCAACGAAGAGCTCGAATCAGTGAATGAAGAGCTTACCACGCTCAACAGCGAGTATCAGCAAAAGATTCGCGAACTGACTACCGCCAACAACGATCTTCAAAACGTCGTGCGTACCTCCGACGTGGCGACGATCTTTTTGGATGCCACTTTCCACATCCGCCGCTTTACACCGGTGGTGACACGTGAGATTGGGCTGCAGCCGCACGATATTGGCCGGCTGCTTACCGACTTCGCGCATCCCCTCATCGCGGCCATCGCCGAGGATCTGCAGCGCGCCGTGACTTCAACCGGACCGATTATGAAAACGGTGGAAACAAGCCCTGATGTGCTGCACCTGATCAGCGTCACGCCGTACCGGCGCGAAGGGACAAGCGATCTGGGGCTGGTGGTGACCATCCTGGATGTGAGCGCGCTGGGCACGCAAAAGAACGAGACGCAAGGAGACAAAAAATAAATCCAACCAATGACCCCGAGCACCGAAACCCTGCGCGGCAGAGCCGAGAAACGCATGACCGCCAGTGTGAAAGACGCCCGGCTGCTCCCGCTTGAGGAGATGCAAGCCGCCCTGCATGAGCTTTGCGTTTATAAAGCCGAGTTGGAGATCCAGAATGAAGAGCTCATTGCCGCGCGTTCACTTCTCGAAGCGTCGCAGCGCCGCTATTTCCGGCACTTTGATCTCGCTCCCGTCGGCCTCATCCGGCTGAGCCGCGACGCCATCATCCTCGAAACCAATATTCTCGCCGCCGAACTGCTCGGTTTGAGCCGCGAAGCCCTTCATACCTCGTCCCAACGTTTCCTTTCCCACGTCGCTCCACAGTGCCATGCCGATTTTCAACGGCATCTTGCGGCTGCGCTTGAGTCGAGAAAAATGGAGATGTGCGAGCTGATGCTTTGTGATGCGGCGGGCGTGGAAACGTTCGTTCGCGTCCAGAGCGTGCGCAGCCGCGGCGAGCAGGATGCCTGGACCTTGTATGTGACCCTCACCGATCTGACCGAGCGCAGGAAGATCGAGCAACTGCTTGCCTCCCAGCAGGCCGAGATGAAAAAAGAGGTCGCGGCACGCGTCCGCCTGGAGGAGGAGATCCTTGCCATCAGCGAGCGCGAACAGCGCCGGCTCGGCATGGATTTGCACGATGGGCTCGGCCAGCAGCTCACCGGGATAGCGCTCCTTGGCAAGGTGCTTGCCGATAAACTCAAGGCCGTGGAGCACCCTTGCGCCGCTGCGGCCGCCGAGGTCGCCAATTACACGGCCGAGACCATCAACGTCACCCGGGTTCTGGCCAAAGAATTGTATCCGGTCGAACTCGAGCGCGATGGCCTGCTCATGGCGTTGGAAGATCTCGCCATCCAGACCCGGCAGCGTTTTGATGTGGATTGCGTGCTTCGCTGTCTCGAACCGCAGCTGCGCTTTGAGAAGTCCGCCGAGATTCACCTCTACCGGATGGTGCAGGAATCGATCGCCAACGCACTCGAGCAGGGCCACGCGCGCTCCATTCTTATCGAAGTGGAGACGGCCGGCGGCTTCCATACCGTTTCCGTCACGGATGACGGCATTGCCTCTCAAGCCGCTCTCGATGAATCGTTCGGTGTGCGCCTGATACATTATCGGGCCCGGCTGATCGGCGCGCAAATCAACATGGAGCAGCTTGCATGCGGAGGTTGCATGGTGACCTGCCGGCTGCGCGCCCCGGCCATCGCCTGATAACAAAGCCGGCTTCTCAACGGGGCGCGGCGGGCGTGTATAAAAAAGTACGGCAACGCGCCTCCGGCGCCGGAGGCGGGTTGCCACCGCATTGGAAATGCGTCTCCGCTGTCGGAGGAAGGTTGCCACGGCATTGGAAAAGCCGATCCGACGGCGGCGACGGGCTGCCACGGTTCCCTCAGAGCCTCGGGATCGCCCCCTGCGCTTTCTTTTGACTCATCGGATTCGCCTGGCTATCGGCGAATCACCGACGATCCCTGACCCGGGCCTCAGAGCGCGGCGCCGGTGGTTTGCCTTGCGCAGGGTAAACGCCCTGCGGATAAGTCGATCAACTCAAACTAAGGAGGTTTATATGCCGGCAGTTGATTGGAAATATATCGTAAATCAGTTCGATAACTCCACGAAAGAAAACTTCAAGCGAATGGATTCGCTTGCCAACGATCACGACTCCAAGCTGGAGGCCGCCCAGGTGACTGATCCCGCCGTGGCCGCCCTCTACAAGCGCTTTCATCCGCGTCTGAGCGTTTGGAACGCCACCATGAATCTCTGGAAGAACGCACAGGCCGGCGCCACCACGGCCACCTTCGCTTTCCAGAACAAACTCGCCTTGCTCACTGAGATGCGTCCCGAGACCGGCTCGCCTTTGAGCAATTGGGACAACCAGCTCGCCGTGGCTTTCCCGCGCACGAGCACCCGTTACAAGACTCTGTTTCCCCGCAAACACGATCCCTTCCACGACGGCAACAGCGAAGAGCGTGTCAAAGCGGTCGAACAACTGGCCATCCGCGCCAAGGACACCGGAGCGCCTGCGCCTTTGGTAAAAGAAATCCGCGATTTCGGCGTGGAACTGCGTGCCTTGCTGAAAGCCCAAAGTGTCGCCGAGCACGACGGCGACACCGCCCGTCTCGCCCTGGAGCCGTTGCGCCTGGAGCTTGCCATCCTCATGTATGGCGCCCTCGGCATCCTCATGGATCTGCATCGCGACAACCCCTCCCAGATCTCCAAGTTCTGGGACCTCCGCCTCATCCGCGAATCTTCTGGCGCGCCTCCCACTGTTCCTCCCGATCCGCAGGTTTAGGGCAGTGTGCGGCCGCGCCAAAACGTTGGGAACCCCTTCCCGTTCACTCTCATAATCGTAATCGTAATCTCCCAACGATAGGACGATTACGATTATGAGTAAGAGCATGCTTTCAGCGTGGGCTTCGTCCTGAAGAGACACCCAAGGAGCGGCATACCCCTTTGAGCCGTAAGCCGGGCGCGGACAAATTTGCCGCGCTCGTGAAAGAGCAATGCCCTGTTCGGCGTGAGTTGAATACTCGAACCGTAGTTGCCCGTCTTCCGAATCCGTTCGCCAGGATCTAACAAAGCCGGGCGTGCGGCCTTTTATAGGATCGGGCTGGACGCACGATGACCGGTTCTTTATGCCGGCGAAAAGTTCGGTGCGGTCCGAACCACGTGCCCCTTTTCCCTTATGAACGCGCAGATTGCTCTTTCGGTTTTTCTATCCACGCTCTTTGCCGCCGCGCCGCTCATGGCGCAGGACGATCGCGGCGCCGATCCGGACGCCTTGCCCGAGGTGGCCGCCGGGTTTGAAATCAGGTTGTGGGCAAAGGAACCGCTGGTGCGCAACCCGTGCTCGCTCGCTTTTGATGCGCGCGGACGGATGTACGTCGGCATGGGACCGCAATACCGCAACCCGACTCCGGAGACGCCGCCCGACAGCGTCTATCTTCTCACCGGCACGGATGGCGGCGCGGATACGAAAAAGGTCTTCGCCACCGGGTTTAATTGCATCCAATCGCTGGCGTGGCATGGGCGCGATCTGTGGGTCGCCAATTCGCCCGACCTGACCATTGTGCGTGATTTGGATGGCGATGATGTGGCCGACGAATACGTGCGCGTTTTTACCGACCTGGGAAATATCGAGCACGCGTTGCATGGCCTGAATTGGGCCCCGGACGGCAGGCTCTACATGTCGAAGGGCAACTCAAAAGGGCTGATGCTGCCGGGCCGCATCGCGCCGAAACCGTTCCGCGATCTGGCCGGAATGACTGCGCCGGCAGGCACGCCGGACCTGCCGCCGCCACAGACATTCTCCGCGGCCGATTATCGCGCCACGTTCCAGGATCCGCGCGACGATTGGGGCCGCGAGGGCGGAATCCTCCGGTGCGAGGAAGGGGGCGCCAACTTGGAGATCGTTGCGCGTGGATTGCGGAACCCATGGGATATCGCTTTTAACGCCACGTTCGATTGGCTCGGCACCGATAACGATCAGAACGAAGGGGACCGGTTTTTCATGCCGTTTGCGGGCGCCCACTTCGGATGGGGGCACTCCTGGAGCGCGAACTGGACCGGCGCGGGTCATCTGCCCACGACGCCAATCAGCGGCCCGGTGTTTCCCGGATCGGGCACCGGGATTGTCTGGGCCGATCTGCCGTCCTGGCCCGCCTCGCATCGCGGCGTCTTTTTGGTCAACGACTGGCTGCTGAAAAATACCGGGGTCTATCAGCCACGCTGGACCGGCGCGTTGATGGAACCGGCTGCCGATCCTTTTTCCAATCCGCTTGTCCGTGGCGGGAACTCGTTGTTCCGTCCAACCGATCTGGAGTTCGGCCCGGATGGCGCGCTCTATATCCTCGGTTGGGGGCGCCCTTACGGTTTGGTGGCGAAAAACGGGGAGCAACAAAACGAAGGCCGCATCTATCGCATCGCGCCCACGGGTGCGGCGCCCGTGAAAGAGTCGTCCGGGCGCGGCAAGCCATTGAGCGCCTGGACGTTTGCCGAATTGAACGAGGATCTCGCCCATTGGCTGCCGGTCAGGCGGATCGATGCAAGCGATGAACTGGTGCGGCGCGGCGAACAGGGTGAACTGCGCGATTTGCTTTCCCATCCAAATTTGTCCACAGCGCAGCGGACCTGGACGATGTGGACCCTTGGCCGAATCGCACCCGGGGACGTGGCGCTGGATGATTGGTTCGGCCACTTGCCCGGCAATGACTTGAATGCGTTGCGGATCCTGGGCGATCGCGCACGGCGTTCCAAACATGAGCCGCATCCGGCCATTTACGCCGCTTTAAAAAACAACGACGCGCGGCTGCGGCTTGCGGCCGTGCTTGCATTGCGCGAGGCGCGATCGCCAAAAGCGCTTCCGGCGTTGATCGAACTGGCGGCCAATGAATCCGATCGGCTGACTTTTTACGCCGCATGGGGCGCCTTGCGGGAATTGGCGCCGGCGGAGGAATTGCGCCCTCTTTTAAGCGATGCCCGGGGCGGCGTCCGGCGCGCGGCATTGCTTGCGATGCTTGATGCCCACAGCCTCAAAGCCGGGGAAGCCGCGTCCTTTACCAAGGATTCCGATGCGGCAACCGCGCAGGTGGCCTCCCTTTTTCTTGGCAAAACCGGAGCCGAACCGATCCCGGCGGCCGGTCCCGTTGATGCGTTTCCTTTGCGCATCACCCCCACCGATCTCAGAAGCCGCAGCGGAGCGCCGGTGCGGGTGGTGGCAGGCGGAATGCGCGCCGGTGCCGCAGCTTACACCGACCGCCCATACAAGCTGGTGCGCGTGCCTGAGATGCTGGCGGGCAGCACGTTTATCCGGACATCGAATAATGATGCCGGCTCAAGCGGCAATAACGCATTGACCTTTGATCTGCCAACGCCGGCCACCGTTTTCATCGCTCACGACCGGCGCATGGCGGCGCGTCCGAAATGGATGCGCATCGGAGAGCCCGATGGATTTTCAGATTCGGATCTGGAGCTTGCAACCAATGACGGCACGTTCCACGTCTGGCAGAAAAACTTTGCCGCCGGCCATGTCACGCTCGGCGGCAATACCGAGGATGGGGTTTCCTCCGGCAAATCGAGTTACATCATCGCGATGAAAGCGGCCCCGCTTGTGCCGCCCCCGGCGCCTGCCACCTTGGCCGACGTCCTGGAGGCTTTGAAAACGGCGGATGCAAAGCGCGGTGAATGGCTCTTTGCGGGCGAGAACGGCGCGAATTGCTGGCGTTGCCATCGTGAACGCGGGTTCGGTCCGAACCTGGCGGGGATCGGCGGTCGCGGCGATGCACCGAGCCTTATCCAATCCATTTTGGAGCCAAACGCGGTGATCACCGAAGGATTCGCTTTGTTAAGTATCGAGACAAAGGACGGCCGCACACACACGGGAACGCTTGCCGAGGAAACAGATATCACCCTGACGCTTTCCCAGGTGGACGGGCCGGCGGATCGTATCGATAAATCGGCCATTGGCAAACGGGAGAGCCTGCATGCGTCCCCGATGCCGCCTTTTGGCTCAATGCTCAGTGCCGGGCAGGT
Source organism: Chthoniobacteraceae bacterium (assembly GCA_028293625.1). Classification (GTDB taxonomy): domain Bacteria; phylum Verrucomicrobiota; class Verrucomicrobiia; order Chthoniobacterales; family Chthoniobacteraceae; genus CAIURC01. The sequence goes on from JAQGOL010000033.1 coordinate 68,572, forward strand.
CGCCGATCTGACCGCTTATCTTCTGACGCTGAAAACCGCGGCGCCTTTGCCCGCCGCGAACCCCGTGGCGCCAGGGTTCGCGTTTGAACAACGCGATGATTGCCTGGTTATTCTCCACGATGGAAAACCGGTGGCGCATTATGTCTTTCGCGACCCGGCCGTGACCCGCCCGTTTTTCGCCCATTTGCATGAACCCGGTGGCGCGCAGGTTACCCGCGATTTCCCACCGGCCGCGGGCTCGGATCATCCGACGATGCATCCCGGCGTCTGGCTGGCATGGGGCGATATCAATGGACTCGATTTCTGGCGCAATGCCGTCCCGATCCGGCATCAGCGTTTTATCCAGGCACCGGAGATCAAAAACGGGCACCTGACTTTTGCCACGGAGAGTTCGCTGGGCCAGGAAACCGGCTTGTTGCTTTCCCGGTTCACCATTCGGGAGGCGGCGCGCGGCTGGCTCATTGAATGGGATGCGACGATTACGGCCGGGGCGAAGGAGCTCGTTTTTGGCGATCAGGAGGAGATGTGTTTTGCCGCGCGTCTGGCCATGCCGTTGATTGAAAAAAACGGAGGAGTGCTGCTAACCGATACCGGCGCGCGCACCGCGGCAGCGACATGGGGAAAACCGTTTGCATGGACCGACGGCTCCGGGCTTATCGACGGGAAACGGGTCGGCCTGGCCATTTTCGCGCATCCCGGCAACCCGCGTCCGAGCCGCTGGCATAATCGCGATTACGGGCTGATCGGCGCCAATCTGTTTGCATTAAAAGCATTCAACGCGGGAGCGCCGGACCCGATTGTCATCAAGCCCGGCGCCTCATTGCGGCTCCGTTACGCGGTCTTCACTCACGGCGAGGCCGATGTCGCCGCGGGGTTTAAAGCGTTCATCGAATGACACTCAGATTGAGTTAAGGAACGCAATCAACTGCGTGCGCTGCGCCGGGGTGAGGCGCTGGTAGCGGTCCACGTGCATTTGTGACAAACGATGGAGCCCGAGCGCTTCCTGCTTCAGTGGATCCGCGCCAATGCATGCGATAAAACGCTCTCTTACCTTGAATCGACGCGCAGCCGGACAAAGAGGCGCGGCTGCGCGGCTGCCGGGGCGAGCAGGCGATGGGTCTCATTGAGCAGGCCCCCGGTCTGAACCCGCGTTAAGAGCTCAGTCGGGGCCGTGGTCCAGGTGATGAAATCGGTCGATGATTCAATCACGCAAGCAACGTCATCGGCCGTGGCGCGGCGGCTGAAGCTCAGGCGGCGATCCGCGCCGGTGGAGACGACTGTCAATGCGCCCGGACCGGATGCGGTGTCGGAGCTGCCAAGGGCGTATTCGAGAAATGCGTTCAGGCCATCGTTATCGGCATCGATGCCGGGGAGTCCGGCAAACACCGTGGAATCGCCCGCGCCGGGATTGCCGCCCAGCGCCAGGCTGGCGCGCCAATTGGAAGGGGAACTACGATCGAGGGAGAGCTGTGGCGCGATTGGAATGAGGCTGTAACCGCCGCCGTCGGCGCCGGTCGGCCATGGGGCGGCATGATCAAAGTTGAACGCTTGAATGGGCGCCCCCGTGGCATCGACAAGGGTGATCAGTTCGCCGTTATTGCTAAGCGCATCAGCCGGTCCGTATGCCCCGGCGATCCGCGGCGCCGTGCCGTATCGGGCCTGAAAGGCGGCGATATTGCGCACCAATAGAATGCGTTCGCCGGCCGCGAGCACCGTGTCCGCGGGGAACGTGAAATCGATTCCATCGATAAAAGCGCAGCCGCCGATGTTGAGGTTGTCGGAGGCTAGGTTGCGCAACTCGATAAACTCAAAGTCGTCCCTGTCCGTGCTGACATTGAGCTCGGCGCCAACCGGGCCGGCCGGTTTGTAATGCAACTCGGTGATGCGTAAAAAATCGCGCGCGATCGGCGAAGGGAGTGTGCTCGTGATCGTGATGCTTTTCGCCCCAACGAGCTGGCCTTGAAAATCGTAAGCCTGGAGCGTGATCGGGTTCTCTCCAAAATTCAGCGCCACGGTGAGACGCCAGGTCGATTGGGTGGTCCAGGTGGCGGGAACAACCGCTCCGGTATCGGCGCGGCGGAACTCGCGGATATTGATCCAGCCGGTGCCATCGAGGGCGATGGTGGAATTGGCCACCGAAAATGGCGCGCCGTTGTTGGTGGTGATGGCGAAGGCGGTTTGCGCCGGCAACTGCGAGAGCACCGAATTGCGCCTGGCCTCGATGTAGCCGGACTGTGCGCTCATATTCTGGCCCACCACCGAGCCGTAATGGGTCATCCACGGCGTCATGTAAGCGCTTGAGAAGGTGGTCTGGCAGAGGTCATACAAATGCCCGTAGTAAAGCCGCTTGTTGGCCGGGATCTCGATGACACGCCGCAGATTTTTGGTCGCCAAAATGGCGGAGGAACCCGCGGTGGCGTTGAATACAAAGTCCATGTCCCAGGGCAACGCACTGACGTTTTGGCCATCGCTTGGAACGTGCACCCGGAAGTTGTGCGAAAAGCCGCCGTTCATATAGCAGTCGGCGATGCCGCAAAGTGAATAGAGCGCGGCGCAACGCATCCATTCATCGACATCCATCCGTGCGCCGATCTGCTGGGCGAGCTGCGCATCGGGCAATGCCATGGTCTGGCAAAATGCAATCAGCCCGGTGAAATCGTCGTTTCGCCGGCCGGCACGCGGCTCAAGCGGTGCCCGGTATTGTTCTTTATCGGCGCCGAGACTGGTAAAATCGGTGTCGAACTGCGTGGCGAGCGGCACCGGGTTTTTGAAGCTTTCCACATTCCCGTTGGTGGTTGTGGCCGGCTCATAGGTGCCGTCGAGACTGTAGACGGAGCCGTCTCCATCAAACTGCGAATCAACGAAGGTCTGTTCGTATCCGGCCATCTGCAAAATCGCGGTGCCCGTGTGGACAGCAGCCGGGGCGACAAAATAACAAAGGTCATCGTAGCTGCACGGCACACCGGCACGATGGAACATGTGTTTGACGTAGATCTCGTCCTGGCCGCGCACGACCGGTCCCCGACCTGAGCGATCGATATTGACGCTGTCATGCACGCCGCGGAAAAGGTGGTCGGCCGGAAAACCGACGTCGTAGCCGGTGTATTGTTCGCCATCGCGAATCCGTCCCGCTGCCGTCCCCTGCAACCGGATGCCGGCGTCGTAAAAGATCTCGCTGCGCCGATAAATGGCGGTGCCGGGAATGCGCGCATCGCTGACCCGATTGAGCGGGGCGAGGAGTGCCGCGCTATCGGCCGGAAGCATAATGACGCGCAGTTCGTGGGCGGCGAGCGTGCTCCCCTGGCCATCGTTGACGATAAAAAGGGCGCGCGAATTGGGACCGGCCGCCGGCAATTGCGAAGAGGCGCCCGCTCCATCCAATGCCTCAACGTAAAACTGCACGATGGCTCCCGCGCTTTGGCCCGGGACGCTGGCTGTGTAAAGGCCGCTGGATTGTAGTGTCATCGGCGCCGTGGCAAAGGTCGTGCCGCCATTGACCGCGTAACGCAGGGTAACAGTGGCTACATTGTCCGGATCGGCGGCCCGCACACTGACTGTCACGGCCTCGCCCGCGGCCGGCAGGACCGGTGCGTGTGCCAGGCCGCTCATTGTCGGACCGAGATTGGAAACAAATCGCGAGTTCTGCGTGCCGGGAGTGCCGATCCGCGTGGGAAGCGCGAGCTCGGTTGTCCTGGCAAGCCGCGAGTAATAGGCGCGCGTGTTGAGCTGGTTGCTGCCCGAGATCCAGCGGGCACGGAAAGTGACTTCGTAAACCTGGCCGTCGACCAGAGCAATGTTGTTCAGGAACGTGCTTTCGATGTGGTTGTGGTTATAGCCGAACTGACCCGTTGCCCGCACATGCAGCACGTGGTTGGAATTGTCGGCCGGATCGGTCTCAATCGCGCTCGTCCCGTGGTTGCCCACCATCCGCCATTTATTGGTGAGCGACTCGAAGTTGCCGCCCTGGATCAGCTCCTGCCGCAGGCCTGCCGGGTCGCGCACGACACTCACGTCATCGATCAGGCATTCGCCGTTGCTGAGCATCCCGATCCGGAACTCGTTCCAGAGGGTCTGGCCATACGTTTGCCCCGATGTCATCCGGTAAGTCACGGTCTGCCAGCCGGGAGCGGTTGCACTCCCCGCGCCCCATGCGGCGCCATTGGCATTGTCGGCACGCGGATCGCGCAGCTCAAGCGACGCGCCATTTCCATCGGCCAACGAGGGCCAGGCGCCCCCATTTGAATAAAGCACTTCATTAGCCGGATTGCCGCGCGCGTCTTTCAGCACAATGCGCTCGCCTTTGTTGGAAAAGGAGCCGCTGAAGTTGCCGATGATTTTCGCGGCCACTTCCGGCCATTTGCCTGCCAGAGCCGTGGCATCGCGCGCGATCACGAGAAAGTCGCCGGCTCCAATCTGCGTATTAAGAGGAATGGTGAATTCGATGGCGGTATCGAGCTGCCAGCCGCCGACATTGATCGGCGCCGCGGTGCGGTTGTGCAGCTCAATCCATTCCTCGGGATTCGACGTCACGGGGAGTGCGCCGGAGCTCGAGTTTGGCGGAAAATGATACATGACCTCGTTGATCACGATGCCGGTCTCGAAGGTGAAGGCATTCTCCGCGCCGAAGCTTGCCGCCGTGGGAGAAAGAAACTCCGGGCCGCTGCGGGCGCGCACCGTTGTGCGGACAACGGCCGCGTCAAAAAGAAGGGTGCGCGATGGATTATAAAGAAAAATGCGATCGCCTGACAACGGCCGGAATCCGAGTTGCGTCTGGTCAAGCACGAGCAATCCGCCGGGCGCGAGTGGTTGGGAGGGAAGGACGTAACCGGTGGGCGCGTTGGAGGAGGCGATCACGAGGCCGCCCGGATCGACGGTGCCCGTGCCGTTGTTGCGCAGTTCAATTCTCCAGACGGCATCGGTACTGCCGGCGATTTCATTGATGCCAATTTGCGCGACCCCGTTTGTGGAGAGGATCTCGCGGGAGACCAGCTGCGCGCCAAAAACGGCATCCCGTTCCGGGGCCGGCAGCGCGTTCGCATAAAGCTCGAGTTCATCCACGCACGAGCCGTCACCAATGCCGTTGCCTGGACAAATTAGCCGGATACCGGTGGCGCTGACCGGTGTGAAGTTGAAGCGATGCCGGAGGGAAGGCGCTGAGAAAAGCGGGCCGGTTTGAGCGCCGTAATTGATGCTCCCGACTGTCGTCCAGGCCGAATCCGGGGTTGATGCGGAAGGGTTTGGAGTGGTGGTGTATTGGACCGTGTAAGTGCCAAGGGTGCGATCGGCATAACCGCCTGAGTTGTCGCGGCCCCAGGCGATGCTCTGCACGGTTTTCGGCGTGGCGCCAAGATTGATGGCGCAATACGAGTTGAAGGAATTGCCAATCCACGAGTTGGAATTGCCGTAAACCCCGTCGTTGATGTGCGGAATATTATGGATGGTCGGGTAACCGGCGAGGACATCTTTTGCGAACGCCACCGCTCCGGCGCCGCGTGCAAGATTGTTGGCGGTCTCCAGTGTTCCAGCCTGCTCAACCACAGCGAGCGGACCGCCACCTCCGGTTTCAGGCGCCTGATGCAATTCGACCGAAAGCACGTTGGTGCCGGCAACCAGGCGATTGCCTGGCAGGGTTAATGGGGATGAGACGACGGCATTGTCGATAGCGTTCACCGCGCGCGTGGTTCCGCTGACGGCGCCGGCCGCCATATTGATGCGCGCCACTTCAAAGCCGTTCAGGAAAACGATCGCGCCGTCGTCGAGCAATGTGGTGAGCTGCACCGCGGTTTGCGCCGGATCGCCCGAAAAATTAAACGAGCGCTGAAAGTAATGCGTGATCACGCCGGCGCCGGGGTCATTCAACACCGTCCCGACCGGCAACGGCGGCGGGGTGGTTTTAAAGGCAAACAGACCCGGCCCGGATTGCCAGCCGTCCGTATCGGCTGCATACACGGTTTGCGCCCAGTTGGCGGGACGGCCCGTGCCCGATTGATTAAAAGTCCACGCATCGCCGAATGCGGCCAGGGTCACCGCAGGGCCGAGCGCCTGTCCGTTCGGAAAATTTTCCGCGCCGGGAGTCCCTTTGATCTGCGGGCTGTAAGTCCAGTTTTCCGCCCGGGCGCTGGAGAGGCCCGGTGCGCGTTTCACCAGGGAGACACCGCCGGCATCGGCGGCAACGGGGAATTGCCCGGAATCCTGGTAACTGAAGACGTCCATCTCACGCCCGATCCGGTTGCGGAGAGTGACAGAGTCGCCGCTATTGGCGAGGGCACCGCTCCATGGGCCCAGCACGCCGGTGATGCCGGCGCTGTTTTGCAATGCGGCCGGGTTCGATGCGATCACCAGGAAGCCACCCGCCGGGATTGTGGTTCCGGCTGGAAATGTGAATCCGATGCCGCCGGTGATCTGCCATCCGGAGAGATCCATGTTCACCGCCATCTCGTTGTGAAGCTCGATCCATTCGGCATCCGCCGCGCCGGGCGGATGATACATCACCTCGTTGAAAACGGTGGTCGCATCAATCGCGCGGGCCATGGAGCCGCCGGCCGCGATGACTGCCAGAAGCGGCGCTAACGCGCGAAAAAATGCAGGGCGCATTGCGGCCTATTTTTTTGAACGCCGCCGAATGGCAAGGGCCGCCGCGCCCGTTAGCATCAGCAATGCGCTGCCCGGTTCCGGAACGGAGGAATAAACTTCCAGCTCGTCGATGGCGGCGGCATTGGGGGCGCCGTCGGGAGCGCCCGCCCCAATGATTCGCAACGCGGTCGCACCGGCCACGGGAGCAAATGAATACTCGTGGCGCAGGGCGCGATCGGGATCAGCCGGATCGAGATAAACCGGCCCGATATTGGTCCAGCTGGCGTCGGGTGTGGTATTATCGGCGCCGGCGGCCGTCGTATACTGGACCAGGTAATATCCCGCCGCGCGATCCGTATAGAACGGCGAGTTGTCACGTCCAAAGGCCACACGATCAATGGTGGTTGGGGCGGAGAATCGGACACCGGCGAATGAATCGAGCGAATTGCCGATCCACGAGTTCGCGTTGCCGTAAATCCCGTCATTGATGTGTGGAATGGAATGGGCGTCGTAGCCGGTCAGCACATCCTTGGCAAACGCGACGCCTCCCAACGCGATATTGCCGGCGTGCATCGTTCCGCCGACGGTTTGAAGAGTAAACGGAGCCGCCGCAAACGGGGCGACTTCAAACTCGTCAACGTCGGTGCCATCGGCAAAACTGCTGCCCGGCGCGATAAGCCGGACACCGGTGGCGAGCACGGGAGCAAAATTCCACGCATGCCGCCGGCTCGTGGAGAGGATTCCGGCGTCGCCGCCCGCGTGGTTGATCGTGCCAATGGTTGTCCAGAGCGCGTCGGAGGTCGCGGCGTTCGGATTCGGCGCAAGCGTATATTGAAGGGTGTAAAGGCCCGCTGTCCGATCGGAAAATACTCCTGTGTTATCGCGTCCGAATGCGAAGCGTCCAATAGAGACGGGCGTGGGGCCAAGGCTGATCCCAATATAGGAATTGGCTGAATCGCCAATCCACGAATTCCCATTCCCATAAATGCCGTCCCGAATATTCGCGATCTTGTGCTGGGGAAGGCCGCCGCCGCCGATCTCATCCCTGCCGAACGCCGAGGAGCTGGCCAGTGTGGAAAGATTGTTTAGAAAGGGACCACCGTTAAGTTCAGTGATCGTAAACTGTGCGCGTGCCGTGGCGGCACAAAAAAAGGCAAGGAGGAGGGGAGAAGTCTTCAAGGGATTCGGGGGGTCGATTTCCTGTCGCGAGCCGGCGTCCATGCAGAACGCGGTTCTGTTTCAGACAATGAGTTATAATGTTTTAAAAGGGAATCCCCCAAACGGGGGAGCCTGCCGAAAACTCGCCAAAGCCGGCCAGATCCGGCACGCTCCAAGGCGTGCTTTTCCTCCCCCCATTCCGCGCCGTGATTGGCTGCCTGCTGTCGATGGCGGCGGTTGCGCAGGAGCTGTCGCCGACGCGCGAGCCGGTGCATCCGCGGCGCAATGTGGAGGAGTTCACGCCGGTGGAAGCGAAATGGGTCCGTTTCACCATCCTTAAAACCAATGGGCTGGAGCCGTGCCTGGATGAGCTGGAAATCTACGGCCCCGATGCGCCTTCAAAGAATCTCGCCCTGGCGGAAACCGGGACCCGCGTTCGCGCCTCGGGAACCTTGCCTGAATACCGCATCCACGCCCTGCCGCACGTCAATGACGGGCTTTATGGAAACGGGCACAGCTGGATTTCGGACACGCCGCGGACCGGCTGGGTGGAGTTCGAATTGCCCGCCGTCACGCGCATCAGCCGTGTAGTCTGGAGCCGTGACCGGGAAGGCAAATTCATCGATCGCCTCGCCACTGAATACCGGATCGAGGCGGCACGCGAATCGAGCGGCCTGCCGGAGGACTGGCACCCGCTGGCTTCCTCGGCTGATCGCGCCCCGTTGGCGGGCATCGCCGATGCGAACCCGGTCTCGCGCGGTTTGCTTGGACGTTTCTCTCCCTCGGCAACCGAGCTGCCCGGCCGCAGCCGAAGCGCCGGCCGTGAATATGTCCTGGCCACATGGCAGACTGCGGAGGGATTGCCCGCCAACACCGTCACCGCGCTTGCCCAGACCCGTGACGGCTGGCTTTGGATCGGCACCACCAATGGGCTGGCCCGGTTTGACGGCGTGCGGTTCACCGCTTTTGGGGAAAGCCATGGGCTGCCTGCGCTGAGCATCTCATGCCTGCTGGAGGAAAACGACGGCACGTTTTGGGTTGGCACCGCGGGAGGCGGTTTGGCGCGGTGGGAGAACGGCCATTTCAGCACCGTTACCCTCGGTGAAAATCTCGCCGACAACACGGTGCTGACCATGACCCAGGGACTCGATGGCGCCCTCTGGATCGGGACCGTCAGCGGCCTTTTTGAATATAGGGACAGACACTTGATCCGCCATGTCGAAGCCACCGTCTCGCGGCTCGTGGCAACCCCCTCGGGGATCTGGTTCATTTTCGGCGGCCAGCTCGGCCGCTGGAATAACGGCTCGCTGATGCAACCCGATCCCGCCCTTGAACCATCCCGATTTTCCTCCCTGGGCGCATTGGCTGGCGGACCCGGCGGCAGCCTTTGGTTTGGCGGCGCAAACGGTTACGCGGGCCGTCTGGCAGATGGCGCCGTGACCACGTTCGGCGAAGGAAGCGCGTCGCTGGCTTCGAGTTTATGGGAAATCCTGCCGGCCCGAACCGGCGACGTCTGGCTGGGAACCTCCGCCAGCGGCCTGGCCCGATTGCGCGACGGAAAATTACTCGCGTTGACGACAGAGGATGGACTCCCTTCCAACAGCGTTCGCGCCGTTTGCGAAGATCGCGAGGGCAACCTCTGGGTTGGAACAGCAGGCGGCGGGCTTACCCGGCTGCGTCCGCGCCAGGTGACGGCATTGACCACGGGTGACGGCCTTTCCCACAACGTTATCATGGCCCTCGCCGAGGATGCCCATGGCACGATTTGGATCGGGACAAATGGCGGCGGGCTCAACCGCTGGCAGGGCGGCCGGCTGGAACCGCATGCGCCGACTTATTTGCTCGAAAATGAAGTGATTTCCTCCCTGGCCGCGACTTGTGACGGGGCGCTTTGGCTCGGGACCTGGGGCAGCGGATTGTTCCGGGTCGCTTCGGGAAAAGTCGTGCGTTTCCAATCCTCCGACGGGTTGCCCGGGCGCGATGTCTCCGCGCTTTGCGAAGATCCCGCGGATGGCCTTTGGGTTGGCACACTCGATGGGGGTCCCGCCTATTTTTCAAACGACGAGATCACTTATCCCGCGGGCATCGCACCGCTTGCCGGCCAGCCGATTACCGCGATTGTGACCGATCACGCCGGGCGCGTCTGGTTCGGGACAGCCGGGCAGGGGGTGGCTTGCCTGGAAAACGGCAGGCTGATGCGCTGGAAACGGGCGGATGGTCTTGCCAGCGATTTTGTCCGCACGCTGCGCGAGGATTCCACGGGCACACTTTGGGCCGGCACAAGCGGCGGCCTGACCCGTTGGGTTCAAGGAAAGCCCGAGAGTTTTACCGTGCGCCACGGCCTGCCCGATGCCGTTGTTTCGCAAATCATGGATGACGGCCACGGGCATCTTTGGGTGGGGACCAATCGAGGTATCCTGCGCATCCCGCTGCATTCATTCGATAACGCCGGGCAACCGCTTGAAGTGCTTACTCTCGGCGCCCGCGATGGGTTGCCCAGTTTGGAATGCACCGGCGGTTTCCATCCATCGGGATTGCGCACTCGCGATGGCCGGCTCTGCTTCGGCACGGTAGGCGGGCTGGCTCTGCTCGATCCGGTTTTATTCAATGCCGCATCCACGCCGCCGCCGGTTCTGATTGAAGAAATAGGGATCGGTTCAGCCGCGCCATCTCTGGTTGGGCCGGCTCCGGTGATTGTGCCGGCCAATACCGGGCGCGTTGATTTCCGGTTTACCGCCCTCAGTTTCACGGCGCCTGAACGGACCCGGTTTCGCTATATGTTGCACGGATTGGAGCCGGCCTGGATCGACGCGGGCTCGCAACGCACCGCCAGTTACACCCATCTGCCTCCGGGCCACTACCACTTCCGCGTTCTTGCCAGCCTGGACGGCGGCACCTGGAGCGATGCCGGCGCCGTGGTCGCGCTGCAGGTCCTTGCGCCCTGGTGGCAAAAGCCGTGGCCGGAGGCAATCGGCGCGCTGGCAGGCGTGATCGGTGTGGCGGGAGTGGCCCGGTTTTTGACGCGGCGCCGGTTGCAGCGCCGTCTTCTGCTTGTTGAACAACAATTTGCCCTTGAACGCGAACGTTCGCGGATTGCTCGCGACATTCACGATGATCTCGGCGCGAACCTGACCCAGATCTCCATGCTCAGCGCGCTCGGTTGTGAACAGCGCGATAAACCGGCGCTCGTCGAGGAGCATTTCAACGCCATCGCCGCCACCGCCGGGGACCTCGTGCAGGCGATGGATGCCATTGTTTGGGCCGTCAATCCGCGGCATAACACCCTTGAAAGTCTGGCCCGTTACATTACCCGGTTCGCGGAGGATTTTTTCACCCACACCCCGGTCCGGCTCCGGCTGGATGTCCCGATGCAGCTTCCCGAGGCGGCGCTCCGTTCTGAAGTGCGGCACAACCTTTTTCTTGCGGCAAAAGAAGCGCTTAATAACGCGCTTCGTCACGCCGCGCCGACCGAGGTCCGCCTTCGTCTTGCAGTCGAGGGCGGCCAGCTCATCCTTCATGTGGAGGATAATGGACGCGGTTTTCTTCCCGGTACCGAGGATTCCGATGGAAATGGATTGGGCAACCTGCGGCGGCGCCTGGCGGAATGCGCCGGGACTTGCGAAATTGTGAGCGCGCCCGGACAAGGAACGCGCATTCTCTTCTCCATCCCGCTCTAAGGATGCCAAAGCAGGAAGCTTCACCCTGATCTTTATGACTCAACCGATCCGCGTTGCCTTGGTGGAAGATAATCCGTTGCTTCGGCGCCAGCTCGCGCAGTTGCTTCAAAATGCGCCGGGATTCCATTGCGCGGGCGTCTTTGCCGACGCCGAGACGGCACTCGCCACGCTTCCATCCCATCCGCCCGATGTTGTCCTGATGGACATTCAGCTCCCGCAAATGTCCGGGGTCGAATGCGTGGCCCGGCTTAAAGCGGCGCTTCCAACGGTCAATGTGCTGATTCTCACTGTGTATGACGATAGCGAGAGCATCTTTCAGGCACTCGAAAATGGCGCGAACGGTTATTTATTAAAACGGACGCCGCCCGCCGAACTCCTCACCGCCATCGAGGATGTGCAGCGCGGAGGCGCCCCGATGAGCGGGCATATCGCGCGCCTGGTGGTGCAATCCTTTCATCGGCGCGGCCCGTCGCCGCGTTCCTCGGAAAACCTGACTCCCCGCGAGGAGGAAGTGCTGCGGCTGGTGGCGCAGGGGTTTATCAACAAAGAGATTGCGGAGCGCCTGACCGTGGGGGTTGAAACCGTGCGCCAGCATCTAAAGAACATCTACGCCAAACTCCATGTGAAAGGCCGCACGGAAGCAGCCATGAAGTTCTTCGGATAAGGATGTCCGTGGCTTGCCGTTGGAACGCCTGTGCTACTTGGCAATAACAGCATGAGGCTTCCTCCTTCTTAGGCCCCGCGCGGCTCCCCCGTTCGGGGAATAGTTTTTCCCGAGTCCATCAAGGAAAAGTGTATCCGTGTTTCCCCTCTCGTTGCGGCTTTCCACTCTTATCAGCGTAATGCTGACCTCGCGTGCGTTGTGCGTCCCGGCGGCCGATGCCGTCTCACTGCCTGCGGCGGCTTCCCATGCCGTCGATTTTGAAAAGGAGGTGCGCCCTATTTTTGAAGCCAAATGCGTGAAATGCCATGGAGAGGAAAAGCAAAAGGGTGGGTTCCGTGTCGACCTGAAGCGTTCAGTGCTCACCGGGGGCGACAATTACGCGCCGAATGTTCTCCCCGGAAAAAGCGCCGACAGCCCGCTGATCCGGTTTGTGGCGGGACTGGATGCGGACATGAAGATGCCAAGCAAAGGCGACCCGCTTACCAGCGAACAGATCGGTATCCTGCGCGCCTGGATTGATCAGGGGGCCGCGTGGCCGGAGACAGGCGGGGTTGTGGAAAAAAAGCATTGGTCTTTCCAGCCGTTAAAACGCCCCGAAGTGCCGCGGATCGAAGGCGTGGCTGGCAATCCCATTGATCTGTTTATCCTGGCGAAACTCGCCGAAAAAGGCCTCGCCCCGTCGCCTGAAGCCGATCCGCGCACCCTTTGCCGGCGTCTTTATTTTGATGTCACCGGCCTGCCACCGACGCCCGAGGAGCTTGAAGCGTTCCTTGCCGAATCGAGCCGCGACCCGCAATCGGCCATCCGCAATCTGGTGGATCAGCTTTTGGCTTCTCCCCGGTATGGCGAACGGTGGGCGCGGCATTGGCTCGATGTCGTCCGCTTTGCCGAGAGCGATGGATTTGAAACCAATCAGCCGCGTCCCAATGCCTGGCCTTACCGCGATTACGTCATTCGCGCCTTTAATGAGGACAAACCGTTTGATCAGTTTATCCGCGAGCAACTGGCCGGCGATGCGTTCGGTGTGGATCAGGCCACCGGTTTCCTGGTGGGCGGCCCGAATGATCGCGTTAAAAGCCCCGACCCGGTTCTCACCGCCCAGCAGCGCGCCGATGAATTGCATGACATTGTCGGCACCACCGCGAGCGCCTTCCTGGGACTGACCGTCAATTGCGCGCGCTGCCACAATCACAAGTTCGATCCGATCCCGCAGACCGACTATTACGCGATCAAAGCGTGTTTCGCCGGGGTGCAGCATGGCGAGCGTCCAATGAAGACGCCCGATTCTGAAAAGCGCCGGCTGAAAGCGGAGGCGTTGCGTCCGCGCCTGGCTGAACTGGAAACGGCGCTTGAGCAATTTACCCCGCTCGCCTCAACCGCTCCCGATGCACCCCGGCGGCTTGGTCTGAATTTCCGGCGCAACTCCGATCGTTTTGCACCGGTGCTCGCGAAGAAGCTGCGGTTCACCATCGAAAAAACCACCGGAGCCGAACCGTGCATTGATGAGCTCGAAGTCTGGAGCGCCGCTCCGCAGCCGCGCAATGTGGCGCTCGCGAGTGCCGGCACGAAGCTGGCCTCCTCGGGCGATTATCCGGGTGATGCAAAACATCAACTCGCCCATCTTGTGGATGGCAAATACGGGAACGATTGGAGCTGGATCTCAAACACCGCGGGCCGCGGCTGGGTCGAGATCGAATTCGCGCATCCGGAAAACATTGAGCGCATCGTCTGGGGCCGGGACCGTGAATCAAAATACAAGGACCGGCTCGCCATTGGCTACAAGGTGGAAATCAGCGGAGAAGATGGCGCATGGAGCATGGTGGCGGGATCGGCCGATCGCGCCGCTTTTAATCCCGATGCGCAAGCGGGAGCCGACTGGGATTCCCCTGCCTTAAACGCCGCGCAGCGTGCCGAGGCGGCAAAGCTTGACCAGGAACGGCGCGCCATCGTCCAGGAACTGGCGGTCTCAATGGCTGAGCAAACTGTTTACGCCGGCCGCTTCGAAAAAGCGCCGCCGACTTACCGCCTCTCGCGTGGTGAACCGATGCAGCCGCGCGAGATCATCGCGCCGGGCGGACTCAGCGAATTTGGCGGTGCCTGGCGGCTGGCTCCCGATGCGCCCGAACAGGAGCGCAGGCTCGCATTGGCCAAATGGATCGCTTCCCCGGAAAATCCGCTCACGGCCCGCGTGATCGTGAACCGGCTATGGCATTATCATTTCGGGACGGGCCTCGTGGAAACTCCCAGCGACCTTGGCATCAATGGGGGGCGTCCCTCGCATCCCGAGCTTCTCGACTGGCTTGCTTCCGAGTTCCTGGCGCGCGGCTGGCGGATCAAGGAGCTCCAGCGGCTCATTCTTCTTTCCTCCACGTATCGCCAGGCCAGCACGCTTAATCCCGAGGCGATGCGTGTCGATGCGGGCGCCCGGCTTCTCTGGCGTTTTCCTCCGCGCCGGCTTGAAGCGGAAGGATTGCGCGACAGCATCCTCGCGGCCAGCGGCGGACTTGATCTGCGCGCCGGCGGTCCCGGATTTGATCTGTTTGAAACCAACACCAACTACGTCAAAGTCTACGCGACCAAGACCAGGTTCAGCGGAGACGACTTCCGCCGCATGGTTTACCAGAACAAACCAAGGGTGGAACTCGACACACTGTTTGGCGCGTTTGATTGCCCCGATGCCGGCCAGATTGCACCGCGCCGCACCAGTTCCACCACGCCGCTGCAGGCATTGAACCTTCTCAACAGCGAGTTCCTGATTGATCAGGCGGGCGCATTTGCCCAACGGCTTCAACGCGATGCCGGCCCCGATCCCGCCAGCCAGGTGAAACGCGCCTTCAGCCTCGCCTTCGGCCGCGGGCCGGTCCCGGAGGAAACTGAGGCCGCCACCCGGCTGATTGCCACCCATGGGCTGCCGGTTTTTTGCCGCGCGCTCTATAACGCCAACGAGTTCCTCACCGTTTTTTGAAGTATGTATCAACCCGATCTTTCCCATGCCGGCCGCGCCCTCCTCAGCCGACGTGATTTCCTGCGCTGGGGCGGCACCGGCCTGGGCGGCATTGCGCTTGCGACGCTTCTTTCCGAGCAGCGCTTGCTGGCGGGAGAACCGATCCGGCCCGTATTCGATCCGGCCCGGCCTTACGCACCGCGTCCGCCGCACTTTGAGCCGAAGGCAAAACGCGTGCTGATGATCTTCTGTTCGGGCGCGCTCAGCCACGTCGACACCTTTGATTACAAACCCGAACTGATCAAACGCCATGACACGCCGATGCCCGGCACTGGTCTGATCACATTCCAGGGCGAGAACGGGAACCTGATCAAACCGCTCTGGGAATTCCGGCCCCGGGGACAATCCGGGAAGATGATCAGCGATCTGCTGCCCAACCTCGCGGGAATGGCCGATGACATGTGTTTCATCCATTCGATGACCGCGAAGTCCAATACGCATGGCCCCGCCGAGAACCAGATGAGCACCGGGTTCACCCTTGATGGATTTCCCGGCATCGGTTCATGGGCCACCTACGCTCTTGGAAGTGAATGCGCCGATCTGCCCGCGTTTGTCGCGATTCCCGATCCGCGCGGCGTGCCGCAAGTCGGGAGCCGTCATTGGTCCTCGGCGTTTCTGCCCGCGGTTTTTCAGGGAACGCCTTTCAACGCGGACAAACCGATCGCCAATCTGGTGCGTCCGGCTTCCATCACCGAGGCGGCGGAAGGTTCCACGCGCGATTTTCTCAAACTGCTCAATGACCGGCATCTTGCCGAGCATCCTGGCGACACCGATCTGGCCGCCCGCATTGCCGCCTACGAGCTCGCCGCGAAGATGCAGCTTGCCGCCGCCGAGGTGAGCGATTTTTCCCATGAATCGCAATCGACACTCGACGCATACGGAGCGAGCGACTCAAACAAAACCAAGGCCGGGTTCGCACGCAACTGCATCCTGGCGAGACGTTTGCTTGAACGCGGAGTCCGTTTTGTGCAGCTCTTCAATGGCGCTTATGCCATGGGCGAAGGCGTCGGCAACTGGGACGGCCATAAAACGCTCAAGGATCAATACGACAAGCACGCCCCTGTTCTCGACCAGCCGGCTGCCGCCTTGCTGAAGGACTTAAAACAACGCGGACTTCTTGACGATACGCTCGTTGTTTTCGTTACCGAATTCGGCCGGATGCCGACTTTCCAGAAGGGCGCCAATGGCCGCGATCATAACCCGAAAGGTTTTACCTGCTGGCTGGCCGGGGCCGGTGTAAAGCACGGGTTCAGTTACGGAGCCACCGATGAGTTCGGCTATCAGGCGGTGGAAGATGTCACGAGCATCTACGATCTTCATGCGACGATCCTGCATCTGCTCGGACTCGATCACGAGCGCCTCAGTTTTTACAACAACGGCATCGAGCGCCGGCTCACCGACGTGCACGGCCATCTGCTTAAACCGATTCTGGCGTAGCGGACCTTTAAGAGACCAGCCTTGCGGCGCCCGGCAATTTAAGCCGTGATCGCGGCGGCCAGCATGAGGGCGGTGACAATGCTGCAAGCTGCCGATACGAGGCCTGCCGCGTTGTTTTCATCCGTGGAGATTTCCTTGGCGAAGTTGATCCGCGGCAGGATGAGCTTTTCAGTTAATACACGGCTCATCAGAAGAACGACCCCGCCAATCAGTCCAAAAACCACCGTCGTTCCCACTTCGGGAAGAAGATTGCCGGAAGCGTTGCGGGAAACCGACCAGACAAAAATACCAAGCGCTGTCAGGAAGCCGCCAAGGCTGATGCCGGCTGCCGTATTTTTCTTCTTCTCAAGAATGCCTTGAACATCATACCCGGCAATCCGGAAGAAGAGATGGGCGCCGGCAACAAATAACGTTTGGCCCACGGCCCAGTAGACCAGGGTATCGCGGATGCCCAATAGATAGTTCTCACTCTCGCCGGTCATAATCGCGGCCAGGACCAGCCCCGTTCCGATGCTGCTGCCAGCCACGGCCACGCCGGCGCCCATGTTGCGGTCACGAAGTATTTCATCGTGCCCGCTGAAGCGGCTGAGAACAAACGCGTCATTGACCCAGATACTGATGCGCATCAGTAAAATAACCAGAACGCCGCTGTATGTCATCGCAAGCAAGCCAGTTGTCAGAGAAGTCTGCTGGGATGGGAAAGCGCCTGTTAAAGCAATGCCAACCCCGGTTAGGTAGCCGGTGAAAGCGGCGCCGAATGCCGGATTATCGCGTTCAGTCAGTTCATCGGTAAAAGAAAAGCGGCAGGTCCTTCGGTAAAAGTAGCTGGCTCCGCAGACTAGAATAAGCGCGTAAGCGTAGTAGGGGAGAACGGCGAGCAGGCTGGCAACAGTAGGATGGAGCATAATGATGGCGGGAACATTGACATCCCGGTTGAAGAGGATTGTAAGCTATAAAAAACGGCGACTTATCCAGGCAGCTCAGAGTCACCTCTTGATCTCCTTAAGGCCGCAAAGCACTTCACGAAAAGAAGTCGGCGAGCGGCCGGCGATCCGGTGGAACATCCGGTTGAAGTGCGTAATGGAAGAAAAGCCCGCTTCAAATGCAATCTCCGAGATACGAAGCTGCGGGTTGGCCAGCAGCTTCTTGGCTTTCGCCACGCGCACCAGCGAGAGGTATTCGGTAAAGGTCAACCCGGTCGCGCGCTTGAACATCTTGCAGAAATGGAACGTGCTCACATGGACGGCCTGGGCGACTTCCTTCAGGGAAAGCTCTTCGCCCTGGCGTTCTTCAATCAAGGCACGGGCGCGCTGGATCATCGGCGGCTCGGCGTTTGTTTGCTGAGTGGCGATCTGTTCGGCGGCCAGGGAGAGATGCTGCGCGAAGACTTCCAGCATCCGCAGCACAGCCTCATACTGTTGCCGGGTGACGACGCGCGTTTTAAAGTAAGACTCTTCAAGCAGCTTCAAGTCGGTTTCCACACCGCCGCGCTGAAGCCATTCAACCACCCGCCGGAAGTCGTCATGCTTGAGCTTTTGCAACGCGATCTGGCCGGTTTGGAGAAAACCGAGCGTCACCTGGCCCACCCGCACAGGCACAGCTGAATCGGTAAGCCCCGCCATGCACGCCTCCGATTTTGTCTCGGCGTCATCGGTGCCGAGGCGTTCCTGCATTTCCACGCACATCCGGCAGCCGGGTTTGTTCTCGGCCATTTGAATGCAAAAGGCGTTGGCGTTTTTGCTGCCGCGCATCCCGGGCCGCTTCTTTCCGGCGGGCACGAATTTCAAAGGCAGTCCCGTGGCTTCAGAAAAGGCGCGCTCGTAGTCGTGCACGATTTGCGACTGCAACAGTTTTTCAGAGAGGTGCGTAACGGCGGCGGCGCTCACTTCCGAAGTTTTATCCCCCGATTGGGTGGAGTGCAACACAACCAAGGGGGAGGCTTGCGCAAAGGCCGGTGAGTGGAACCCAGCGAATGAGCGCAAAGTCGCCGCGTTCATGAAACCGATTCCATCGCCTCCGTCCTCACTCCGCCCCGGCTGCGGAAAATGCACTGAATGCCGGTGTGAACGAGGCCGCGCGAGTACGCCGCCGTCGGCGCCAGGGAAGCGGCCAGCCGCAAAGCGTTCCACATCCAAAGCGGAATGAACGTCATTGCTTTAACGGTCTTTGTCGGCCTGCTGCTGGTCGGCTTTTTCGTGATCCTTTGGTTCGCCGCGGCGTGCGATCCGCGCAGTTTCAGCGAACGCGATGCTTTGCTTCCCCTTGAGCCGGACTGCGCCAACCCCATCCTTTCCAAAAAACAATCATGAGCATTGCAACCGCCGCCCCTGAGTTGGGCGTTAAGACCCGGATCGAATATGACGACGCGCCTGTCAGGCAATTCATGATCGCCTCGATCGGATGGGGCATCATCGGGATGCTGGTCGGCGTGTTGATTGCCACACAGATGGGGGTCTGGCAGGCCAACTTTAAGACCTCATGGCTGACCTTTGGACGCCTGCGTCCTTTGCATACCAATGCCGTCATTTTCGCCTTCGTTGGCAACATGATGTTTGCCGGCATCTATTACTCCACGCAACGCCTGGTCAAGGCGCGAACCGCCTCGAGGCTCCTTTCTCAAATCCATTTTTGGGGCTGGCAGGCAATCATCGTCGCGGCGGTGATCACCCTGCCGCTTGGATTGACCCGAGGCAAAGAATACGCGGAACTGATCTGGCCCATCGATATTGCTGTCGCGCTGATCTGGGTGATTTTTGCGGTCAACTTCTTTTGGACATTGGCCAGGCGCAATGAGCCGAGCCTTTACGTGGCGATCTGGTTCTATATCGCCACGATCATCACGGTTGCGATGCTCTACATCATCAACCATCTCTCCATTCCAACGAGCTGGACCCACAGTTATCCGATCTTTGGCGGAGTCCAGGATGCGCTGGTCCAGTGGTGGTATGGGCACAACGCCGTCGCCTTCTTTCTTACCACGCCGATCCTCGGCATCATGTATTATTTCCTGCCGAAAGCGGCGGAACGGCCCGTATACAGCTACAGGCTTTCCATTGTCCATTTCTGGTCGCTGGTATTCATCTATATCTGGGCGGGGCCGCATCACCTGCTTAATACCTCGCTTCCCGGCTGGCTTCAGTCGCTCGGCATGGTCTTCTCACTTATGCTATGGGCGCCGAGCTGGGGCGGCATGCTCAATGGCCTGCTGACTCTGCGCGGTGCCTGGGACAAGTTGCGCACTGATCCCGTTCTTAAATTCTTCGCCGCCGGAATCACCTTTTACGGAATGGCGACGCTTGAAGGACCGCTCCTTTCAATCAAATCCGTCAACGCCTTTTCCCATTACACCGATTGGGGAATCGCCCATGTCCATGGGGCGGCGCTCGGCTGGAACGGCTTCATGGCAGCGGGCATGTTTTACTGGCTCGCGCCGCGGCTTTGGGGCCGCCGGTTGCATTCAGTAGCAGCCGCCAACATGCATTTCTGGCTCGGGACAGTCGGTATCCTGATCTACACGGCGGCGATGTATGTCTCGGGCATTACCCAGGGCATTATGTTAGGCGCCACAAAGGAAGCCGGCACGGTGCTCTCTTATCCGAACTTCCTGGATGCGGTTACTTCAACGCGAATACTGATGCATTTGAGGGCGCTGGGCGGACTCATGTATCTTGCCGGATTTATTATTCTTGCCTGGAATATCTGGAGGACCGCGAGAGGCGCACAGGCGGTGAACGGAAGCATCGAAGTCTATGTGCCGGAAAAGCCGGCGACGATGGGATTGGGCGGCGGCTTCTTCAATGCGCCGGTTATCTACACCACATTGCTGTTGGTGTTTCTCTCCGGCTGGGCTGCGCTCCCCACGCTGCCGAGCGGGCTCTCAATCGTGGGATTGGTTGCCACGGCCATGGCGATGTCGATGCACAAGGAGTTCACCAAGACAAGCTGGAGCGCCTGGTATGAACGGCTTCTTGAAAATGCGCTGCCATTTACGGCGCTTACCACCGTGGCCGTTTTCATTGGTGGCTTGGTCCAGATTATCCCCACGGTCATGATCAGCACTGCCAATAATGTCGAGGGGATGCGCCAGATTCCTTACACGCCGCTCGAACTGGCCGGCCGCGACATCTATATCAGGGAAGGCTGTTATAACTGCCACTCGCAGCAGATCCGCACCCTGGTGGGTGATGTGCTCCGTTACGGCGATTATTCAAAACTGGGCGAGTCCATTTACGATCATCCTTTTCAGTGGGGCTCAAAGCGCACGGGTCCTGATCTCGCCCGGGAAGGCGGCAAGTATCCCAACTCCTGGCACTTCTTTCATATGCGTGATCCGCGGCAGATCAGCCCAGGATCGACCATGCCGGATTATCCCTGGCTTTTCCGCGACAAGACCGAGATCGCCGCGCTTCCTAACAAACTCGCCGTCCAACGCAGAATCGGCGTGCCTTATAAAATGATGACCGACGCGGAGATCCAGGAAGCTTGCGCCACGCAGGCCGGACTGATCGCGGATGACCTTAAAAATGCCGGGGCCGAAGTGCCGCCCGAACGCGAGATTATCGCCCTTATCTCCTATCTCCAAAAGCTGGGTAAATCTGAAAAGGTGACACCGATCGAGAGTATGCAGGCGGCGGCGAAGTAACCTATCTTATGTTCCACCGAATCCTTGTCGAAGAATGGCAGCGTGCGCTCAGCGTGATGAGCATCTGCATTTTTCTTTCCGTCTTTTTGATCAACCTCATCCGGGTCCGCCGGATGTCACAAGCGAGCATCACGCAGCTTTCCAAGCTCCCATTGGAGGCCGACGACCATGCTTAATCCAACTGAGCCTGTCATCACGCGTCGTGAGCCGGATCCTGTAAAACCAGTATCGGAGGAGGACTCGCTGCGCCCGCATATCTACGACGGTATTCAGGAATACGACAAGCGGCTGCCGCGCTGGTGGCTTTATACCCTGTATGGCACCATTGTGTTTGCGGGGCTCTATTGGGCTTACTATCAGGCCTATCAATTCGGCGTCGCACCGGAGCACGCGCTCAAGATGGAGATGGCTGCCAATGCCGACACGGCAGCTCGCAAGTCGGGCAACCTGGATGACGATCTGCTTTGGAAAATGAGCGTCGATGCCAAGGTTCTCGCCGCGGGCAAGGTGACCTTCGAGACGACGTGCGCCTCGTGCCATAAGCCGGATCTTACAGGCATGATCGGACCCAATCTTGTCGATCGGGAATGGATTCATGGAGGCTATCCGATGGATGCGATGAAGACGATTACCGAAGGCGTGCTGGCCAAGGGAATGCCGGCATGGGGGCCGCTTCTTGGAAAGCAAAAGATCAGCGAAGTAGCCGCCTATATTTTCAGCCATCATAAAACCGGTGAACAGATTGTCCCCGTGGCCGGTTGGACGATGCCCGGCGCGGTGCCTGCCCCATGAACGCACAACGCAACAACCAGGACGCGTTGAGATCGCCGCGGGTGCCTGCTCCCACGCTTGAATCTGTCAGTTCGCTCAATCGAGATGGCTCGCACCGCTTTATTCATACGGCAACCGCGCGCGGCTTCTTCACTCGCTGGCGCCTGGCCTTTGCCATGGCGCTGACAATCGTCTATGTCGCGTTGCCATGGATCCGCATCAACGGCAATCCGGCTATCTTTCTGGATGTTGCCAACCGGCAGTTTCATTACTTTGGACTGACATTCCTTGGCCAGGATTTGTGGATGATCTTTTTTTTGATCAGCGGACTTGGTTTCTGCCTTTTTTATGTGACCGCACTGCTTGGCCGTGTCTGGTGTGGCTGGGCGTGTCCGCAGACGGTGTTCCTCGACTTCGCCCGCCGCATCGAACGCTGGTTTGAAGGAGACGCCGCCGCGCGGCGCCGGCTCGACTCTGAGGCCGCAACGTTTCAAAAGATCGTCCGTCGCGGTGGCAAGCATCTGGTATTCGCGCTTTTCGCGCTGCTCCTGGCCCACGTTCTTCTATCCTATTTCATTTCGCTGCCAGCTCTTTACTCGATGATGCGCCAGTCGCCCGGCTCAAACTGGGGCGCATTCGTTTTTGTTTTTCTGTGTGCCGGCGCGCTCTGGTTTGATCTCGCGTGGTTTCGCGAGCAATTCTGCATCATTCTTTGTCCTTATGGCCGGTTGCAATCGGCGCTTATAGACGCGGATTCGCTTGTGGTTGGATATGATGCTCAGCGTGGCGAGCCGCGCGCAAAAAAAGGAACGGCGGGCGCGGGTGACTGTGTGGATTGCCATCGCTGTGTGCAGGTCTGCCCGACCGGTATCGACATCCGGCAAGGCTTGCAGATGGAGTGCATCGGTTGCACCGCCTGCATTGATGCCTGCGATACTGTCATGGCGAAGATCTCACGGCCGGCCGGGCTTATCCGTTACGATTCCCAGCGTGGTTTTGCCGGAAAACCGACGCGCTGGTTGCGGCCCCGCATCCTGCTCTATACCGGACTGATGCTCCTGGGCGCGTGCGCGCTGACGGCTGCAACCTCCACGCTCAAGTCCGCCACCGTGAGCCTCACGCGCATTACCGGCATACCATATGTGGTGGAGAATGGTGTGGTGCGGAACCAGTTTCTACTTCGACTTCTTAACAAGCGGAACGCGCCCGTGACGTTTTACCTGGAAATCACCGGGGCACCCGGCAATCTGCATTGGACCGGAACCGAAGGCGGCATCCGTGTCGGTCCGCTAGGCGAGGAAATCCGTCCGGTTGTTGTGACCCTCCCGCGAGCCAATATGACGGCCGATTTGCCGCTGAGTTTTCGGATAGTTTCCGACAATGGAACGACGCTGGAAAAAACAGTGACATTTTTAGGCCCTGTTATTCCATGAAAGAGCGTCCGTGGATTTGGCTGATCATCGCGAACGTCTTCATCTTCGCGGCCGTTGCCACGCTGGCGGTTGTGGCAATGCGCCATGCGCCACAGGAAATCCCGGTCAGCCATGGACCTTAGCCTCGCCACGCCGATGGCCGCGTTCATCACGGGTCTGGTGACAAGCGTGCATTGCAGTGCGATGTGCGGGCCGATCGTCTGTGCGTTGCGCGCCAACCCGCTTGAGTATCATGCCTCGCGGTTTGTCTCCTATACAGCGGCTGGGGCGCTGTGCGGCGCGGCCGGACAAACGGCCGCCGCTTTTCTTCAGGGCAGCGCTGCCCGGATCGTGCCATGGGCATTCGTCATCGTGCTGATCCTGATGGGATTCGGTCTTGAGAAACGTTTGCCACAGCCGCGTTTTGTTACTTCACTACTGCTCCGGGTGCGATTTAACCGTTCGCTTGGCTGGCTTACTCCGCTTTTCCCATGCGGCCCGCTTTGGTTGATGTTCGGCGCGGCGGTTCTAACCGGTTCCTGGCTGAGTGGCGCGATCCACATGGCTTCCTTTGCCTTGGGCACGATCCCGCTGCCGCTCTTTATCCAGGCAAATACCGCGCGGCTTCAGCGGAAAGTTTCCCCGCCTGCCCTGCACCGGATACAGCAGGTTCTCGCCTTTGTTTCAGCGGGACTTCTGGTCTGGCGCAACCTTCTTCCTCTCCATGCAAGCTGTCACTGAACGCGCGCTTTGCATTCATTGCGGCACGCCGTTTAAGCCCTCCATTCATCGCCCGGATTTTTGCTGCGCCGGATGCCAGTTTGTCCATGACCTGATCGCCAAAAACGGTTTTGGCCAATTTTACGATCTTCGGGAAGAGGCGCAGCCCGTGAAATCGCTTGTATTCCAAAAGCGCGATTATACCTGGCTCGAAGAAGCGGTGCGCGGCACGGGCGAAGTAACAACACTCACACTCGATGCGCAGGGTCTTTCGTGCATTGGCTGCGCCTGGTTGATCGAGAAACTCTTCATGCGTCATCCCGGTGCGCTCAGCATTCGTGTTGATTCCTCCTTGGGCCGGCTTGAACTGCATTGGAAATCAGGCGTGTTCAAGCCCGTGGTTTTCGCCCGTGAACTTCAATCCTTTGGGTACGCTGTCGGATTGCCAGGCAAGACCGCATCTCCTGCAAGCCGCACCTTGATTCCACGCATCGGCCTTTGTGCGGCGTTTGCCTTGAACGCGATGCTTTTTACTTTGCCAGGCTATCTTGGCATGGGCGCGGAGTTCCAGTTCGCGCTTCTGTTTCAACGGCTGACGCTGATCTTCGGGACACTGAGTTTTGTTGTTGGCGGAAGCTATTTCTGCATGCGGTCGTGGCAGAGCCTGCGGCGGCGCGTGCTGCATATTGATCTGCCTATTTCAATGGGTCTTATCGCGGCTTACTCCGGCTCCCTTTATGCCTGGATCTGTGGCGCGAAGGGGTTTGTCTACTTCGATTTTGTCGCGACATTTACCCTCCTGATGCTGGTCGGCCGTTGGCTCCAGCAGAAGATGATCGAGCGCAATCGCAACCAGCTTCTTTCCGCCCAATCGGAACCGCCGCCGGTGCGCGATGCCGCCACCGGAGAAAAGCTTCCAGTTGCCGATATCCGCACGGATGCGGTCTATCTGGTTGATCCGGGTTATATCGTGCCCGTAAGCTCGCGGTTGTGTTCGATGGCGGCAACATTGGGGTTGGAATGGATCAGCGGCGAGAGTGATGCATGCATTGCGCGCCGCGGCCGGATGATCCCGGCCGGGGCGGTTAACTGTGGCCAGGCGTCCATCGAATTGCATGCGCTTGAGCCGTGGAACGATTCTTTATTAGCCAAGCTCCTGCGCATTGCTCCGGGAACCGCTCCGCGCGATCTTCAGCTGGAGCGCTTTATTCGAGGATACATCGTCACGGTGCTTTTCATTGCCGTGACAGGGTTTGCCGGCTGGTGGATATGGAACGGTGCGTTGCTGCCTGCCCTCCAGGTTTTTATTTCCGTTCTTGTAGTCTCCTGCCCGTGCGCTTCGGGAGTCGCTTTGCCGCTTGCAAGCGACCTGGCGGCGTCGCGTCTGCGGAAGCTTGGTGTTTTTATCCGCAACTCGGAGCTATGGGCGCGCCTTGAAAGTGTTCGCACTGTCATCTTTGACAAGACAGGCACGCTGACTCTGGAAACCATCTCGCTTCGAAATCCCGAGGTTCTCCACGATCTTCAAGAAGACGAACGCGCGGTGCTTCTCTCTATCGTCCATGAGAGCCTGCATCCGGTCAGTGGTTGTCTGCGCGAACAATTGCTCGCCGACAGGGTCCCATTGCTTTTTTCCGCCCTTCCAAACGAGGTAATCGGTTTCGGGCTTGAATTGCAGCACGCCGGTTCGCTATGGCGGCTTGGCCGGCCCGAATGGACCAACTCGGCGGGTGAAGGTGACTGCATTTTTACACGCGATCGCAAAACCATTGCCGCCTTCCGTTTCGGCGAGGAGGTGCGCTCGGATGCCATTGAAGAAATTGCCGCGCTTCAGGAAAGCGGTTGCTGTGTTGTGATCCTCAGTGGCGATCGCCGCGAGAAAGTCGAAGCGATGGCTGATCGCCTGCGCATTCCCCGCAAGCAATGCCACGCGCAAATGTCGCCCCAGGAGAAGGGCGAATGGGTGCAACAATTCGACGCCCACGACACCTTATACATCGGCGACGGCGCAAATGACTCGCTCGCTTTCGATGCCGCCTGGTGCAGCGGCACGCCCGCCGTGGATCGCGGGTTGCTTGAGCAAAAAGCCGATTTTTATTTCCTCGGCCGCGGCCTGGGCGGTGTCCGTGCGTTGCTTCGCGCAGCCGGCAACCGCCGCCGCACCGTGCGCGCCGTGATTGTATTTGCGATTGCGTATAACGTGGTGGCAGTGACGCTCTGCCTGATGGGAAAGATGAACCCGCTTCTTGCCGCCATTCTGATGCCCGCCAGCTCGCTGATTTCCCTGGGGATTGTCTTTCTTCGGGCTCGATAAATCTCCAATCGGGGATGCGCCATGTGTGAAACAAACGCCTGTCGGTAACGTCAGATCTTCAGCTTACTATTTTCAATTGATTGCGCCGGGCACGTAAGATATTCCGGTCGCGGTGCGCGAAAATGTTGAACTAAACGCGCTAAAAATTGTTTTTATATTCAGATGAACCGGTGTTTTAGATTATTCGTTTTTTGCGGAGCCATAGCCTTGGGCGCGTGCAGCAAGCTGGACAGCGCTCCGCCCCAGGCGGCCTCGGAACCTGTCATGGAGGCCGATCCCGTGGTTGAGAAGCCGGCGCCCCTTGTTCAAACTGAATCCCTGCCGCCAACGCCGCCCGTTGCCGTGGCAACACCCGCGCCGAATTATTTTGCGCCGGAGGGCGTTTATTTTCTCCTGGCGGCGACATCGGTGGAGACAGAGGACGGGATTGTTGGCTTCAAGCCGGGTAGTGAAGCTTTAAAACAAGCCAACGGAAAATATCGCGTTGGTGAACATGAAATTGAGCTGCGCCCCGATCAATTAACAAACGATCTGCGGATCGCGGGCAGTCTGGCGAACGCAGATGCCGCCGCGCAGGCTGCCATCCGATCATCGGGGCAGGTGGGTGCGGCTGTGGAACGCGAACGGCAGGCTGCCACTTATAAACTCAGTCAATCGGCCGCACAGCCGGCCTCGCGGCCGGTGGCGGTAGCGCCCAGAGCGCCTGTTGGCGCCAGTTCTTCCTCGGCATTCAGTGGAACCAGTAGCACTCTTGGCAAAGGCGCACTTGGGGCAACTCACAGTCAGGTCACGGATAGGAAACGGCTCCACAAGGGGACTGATGGGAATTGGCGATACGATTGAAACAGTGGGCTCTGTGGTAGGATAGGGTAGCTTGGGTCCCGCGCGCGCGGCCTGAAGGACAAAAGCGCTGGCATGGCAAATCGGCGGCCATTATTCGCGGTTGTTTCCTTTTTATATCATCGGGATCGACGGGTGCACATAGAGGCCGCTAGCGTTCGCACAGCATGTTCCTCCTACGCACGCTTTGTATTGTTTTCACCTTGATCGGCGGCGCCCTGGCTCAAGAACCCGAGCGAAGTTTTCGCGCGGGCGCGGCCGCGGTCGAGATTACGCCCGAGAAATGGCCGGTGCTCGTCAATGCGATGTTCACCGAGCGCACAGCCGACAAGGTGACCGATCCGCTTTTTGCCAAGGCGCTCGTGCTCGATGATGGCGTCTCGCGCGTTGCGTTGTGCGTGGTCGATACGTGCATGCTGCCGCGCGATTTGATCGACCGCGCCAAGGAACTCGCGACGGCGGCAAGCGGCATTCCAGTGGAAAAGATGCTCGTCTCGGCTACGCACACGCATTCAGCGCCGTCGGCGATGGGCTGTCTTGGGAGCCGGGTCGATCCGGAATACGCGGCAGCACTTCCTCCAAAAATCGCGGCGGCGATTATCAAAGCGGCAGGAAAACTCGCGCCCGCGCGAGTAGGATGGGCCGGCGTGGACGACTGGGAGCATACTTTTAACCGCCGCTGGATTCGGCGTCCGGACAAGATGTTGAGCGATCCGTTCGGGGTGAAAAATGTGCGGGCGAATATGCATCCGGGATATAAGAGCCCGGATGCGGTCGGGCCATCGGGGCCGGTCGACCCGGAGCTTTCGGTGCTCGCGGTGGAAACGCCCGACGGCAAACCGATGGCGGTGCTGGCCAATTATTCGCAACACTATTACGGGTCACCGCTGGTTTCTTCGGATTATTACGGGCGGTTCGCGCGGCATCTGGCAAAGGCGCTCGGCGCCGACGACACGTTCGTTGGGATCATGTCGCAAGGGACAAGCGGCGATCAGATGTGGATGGATTACGGCGCGCCGGCCCGGGAGATCGGATACGATCTTTATGCGCAACAAGTGGCGGAGCGGGCCGTGGAAGCCTATCGCAATATCGCGTGGAAAACCGCGGTTCCCCTGCGCATGGCGGAACGCAAATTGACTCTCAACTTCCGGGTGCCGGACGACGCGCGGCTTTCCTGGGCCAATGAACAGGTCACAAAACTCGGCGCGCGTCTGCCTCAGACGCAGCCTGAGATTTACGCCAGGGAAGCCATTTATCTTCATGAACGTCCCCAGGCGGAATTAAAACTTCAGGTGCTGCGGATTGGCGACCTTGGCATCGTGGCGATTCCCAATGAGGTCTATGGGATCACCGGGTTGAAATTGAAGGCGCAAAGTCCTTTTAAGAGAGGCTTTAATATTGAACTGGCCAATGGGGCCGAAGGATATATTCCGCCTCCGGAACAACACGCACTGGGCGGTTACACAACGTGGCCGGCGCGGACGGCCGGGTTGGAAGTGCAGGCCGAGCCGCGCATTGTCGAGGCGCTGCTTGGGTTGCTCGAAGAGGTGGCCGAAAAGCCGCGGCGTCCGTTGATGGAAGAGCCGGGGATCTATACGCAGGCTGTGTCAGATTCCAAGCCGGCGGCTTATTGGCGCCTTAATGAAATGGTGATCCCAACCGCGCACGACGCCACCGGTCACAAGCACGACGCCACATTTGAGGAAGGAATCGCACTCGGCCTGCCAGGCGCGGGAAGCGGCAACGGCATCTCGCCTGATCCGGCGCTCAAAGCGTCGAATTTCTCGGGAACCCAGATCAATCGGGCTCCGCATTTTGCCGGAGGCCGGATGCGCGCCAATCTGCCGCTTGGCGACAATTACAGTGCCGAATTTTGGTTCTGGAACGGGCTTCCTCACGACGCCAGGCCTGTGACCGCTTATCTCTTTTCACGCGGCACCGATGCGGACAAGAAAGCGGCCGGCGAGCATTTGGGTATTGGCGGCAGCTATCGCGGCGGCCTTGAGGGGCGGCTGATTCTTTTCAATGGAAATGAGCGCGATGAACTCCTCGCGGGAAATACGGTGATGGCGCTGCGGGCGTGGCATCATGTTGTTTTGGTGCGCGAAGGAAAAAAGGTGCGGGTGCATCTCGATGGACGCGCCGAGCCCGAGATCACCGGCGAATTGGAAAAGACGTTGCCGCGTGGCGAGCACTCCATTTTCCTCGGCGGCCGCAGTGATGGGCTTTTTGGTTTGGAAGGACGGCTGGATGAAGTGGCGCTTTATGATCGCGCGTTGTCGCCAAAAGAAATCGCCGCGCACTATGAGGCGTCCGCGTTGATCCCGCCGGTTGCCGCGGCTCCAGCCCGGGGTGCGGTGGAATCGGCGCCTCTTTCGCCGCTTGATTCATTGAAAAAAATCCATGTGCGCAACGGTTACGGCGTGGAGCTGGTCGCAAGTGAACCGCTCACGATGGATCCGGTGGCCATTGACTGGGATGGCACGGGCCGGATGTGGGTGGTTGAGATGGCTGATTATCCGCTTGGGATGGATGGCAAAGGGAAGTCGGGCGGCCGGGTGCGTCTGCTTGAGGATACGGATGGCGACGGACGCTACGATAAATCGACGCTCTTTGCCGAAGGACTCAATTTCCCCACTGGTCTGATCGCATGGCGCGACGGGGTGATTGTCAGCGCCGCACCCGACATCCTTTTTCTTCGCGACACGGATGGCGACGGAAAGGCCGATAAGCGCGAGGTGCTCGTGAGCGGGCTGACTCAAGGCAATCAACAGCTGCGCGCAAACGGCCTGCGATGGGGCCTCGACAACTGGGTTTATTGCGCGGCAGGCGGGCATCATGGCGATTATGGGATCGGCACCAAGCTGCGCACCCGCGCGGGGGAGGTGCTGGTCGGTTCGCGCGATTTTCGGTTTCGTCCCGATACAGGGGAGATTGAACCGCAAAGCGGGCCGTCGCAGTTCGGGCGGAACCGGGACGATTGGGGGCATTGGTTTGGAACGCAAAACTCGCGTCCGCTCTGGCATTACGTCCTCGGGGATCAATACCTGCGGAGGAACCCGCATATCGCCGCGCCGGCACCGACCCATCAGGTTGTGGTGCCACTCAATCCGAAGGTCTGGCCGGCAAGCCGCCAGGAGAAACGGTTCCACAGTTTTGATCAGGGAGGCCATTTCACCTCGGCCTGCAGCGGGATGATCTATCGCGACGACCTCCTTTTTCCAAAGGGCGAAATGCACGCGTTCACCTGCGAGCCATTCCACAATCTCGTGCAGCACAATATTCTCGCTGACGATGGCCCGAGTTTTTCCGCCCATCGGGCTCCGGAAGAGGACGGCACCGAGTTTTTTGCCAGTGAAGATCGCTGGTGCCGGCCGGTCATGACACGCACCGGACCGGACGGCGCGCTCTGGGTTGTGGACATGTATCGCTACATGATCGAGCACCCGGATTGGCTCCCACCGGAAGGCAAGGCGGAGCTGTTGCCGCATTACCGGCTCGGGGAGGATAAAGGGCGCATCTACCGGGTATTTCCTTCGGGTGTCGCGACGCGAAAACCATTGCGTCTTGATTCCATGGACATCGGCGCACTGGTGGAGGCGCTTGATTCATCAAATGAATGGCAGCGGGACAAGGCGCACCAGCTTCTCCTATGGCGCGCGGACAAGGCGTCCATTGAGCCGCTCACAAAGTTGGCGCGTGAAAGTCTTAACCCGCTTGCACGACTCCATGCGCTTTGTGTTCTTGACGGGCTCGGCGCGCTTTCCTCAGAGAGCGTCGGACGCGCTCTGGCTGACACGCATCCTGGTGTCCGTGAAAACGCGGTGCGCCTGGCTGAAAAGCTCGCCTCCCCGGAAGTTATTACCACGGCGGCGAAGCTGGCGGACGATCCCGATGCCAAGGTGCGGCTGCAACTCGCGTTCACGTTGGGCGAATGGAACGACCCGGCCGCGGGCGCCGCATTGGGCCGGCTGGCGGTGGCCGATTATTCAGATCCTTTTATTTTTGCGGCCGTGATGAGCTCGGCTGTGCCGCATTGTCGCGCGTTGGCCGAGGCGGCGGTCAAAGATGGCGGTCCGGCGCTGGCCGCGTTGTCCGAGCCGCTTGCCAACCTGGCACTTGCCTTGAATGAACGCGATGCGCTTGCGGCGCTGCTCGCACCGGCACTGACGCCGCATGATTCCAGCTTCACCGTGGCGCAATTGGTGGAGTTCACGCGGTTTCTTGATGCAGTTGGCGCGCGCAAAACCTCGCTGGAAACGCTCGCCGTGGGAACCGATTTGCTCGCCGCGCGGATTGGCAAGGTCAAGCCGCTGACAGACTGGGCGCGCATGGCCGCCGGGCAGGCCAATACGCCCATTGAATTGCGAGCGGCCGCTGCCGACATGCTCACGCGGCTTCCATCGAGCCAGGAAGAAGCACTCGCGTTATTGAAACAATGGCTGCTTCCGGATCAACCCGGCAACTTGCAGCAAGCGGCCGTCAAATCGCTTTCCTCAACAGTCACCGATTCGGTTCCCGCCACATTGCTTGCCGGCTGGGAATCGTATGCGCCGGAAACCCGGGCCATCGCACTCGACGCCTTGCTCACCCGGGGGCCGTGGACGATTGCCCTGCTTGAATACTCGTCGCAGGGCCATCCGCTGGCGCTGGATGCCACCCGGCGCGCGCAATTGCTTAAGCATCAATCCGCGCGCGTCCGCGAATTGGCGGAAAAGCTTCTGAGTCCGACTGCGACCCGGGTAAAGGTGATCGAGCAATTCCAGCCTGCCCTTAAATTGACCGGTGAGCGGGCGCGAGGAGAGGCCGTCTTTTCACGGCTTTGCATCGGATGCCACAAACTGGGCGAGCTTGGGCGCGACATTGGCCCGAACCTGCGCTCGGTGGCGGAGCATCCGCCTGAAAAGCTGCTCACCAATATTCTTGATCCGAATGCGGATGTGCAGCCCGGCTTTTATGCGTATCAATGCCGGCTTGTTGATGGGACCGAGCTCTACGGCCTGATCGCCGCGGAGACCGGCAACAGCATCACGATCAAGCTCGCCGACGGCACCACGCGCGCGGTATTGCGCAAGGAAATCGCGGTGCTCAAAAGCGCCAACGTTTCCCTCATGCCGGAAGGGCTCGAAGCCGGGATGACCGTTCAGGAAATGGCCGATTTGATCGAGTTCCTGCGCTCAGGGAGCGGCGCCGCAAAAGCGGTTTCCGCGGGGAAAAATGACCTGCGCGTGGGAGCCTCGTCCGTGAATTTAAAAG
Organism: Chthoniobacteraceae bacterium; assembly: GCA_028293625.1. Classification (GTDB taxonomy): domain Bacteria; phylum Verrucomicrobiota; class Verrucomicrobiia; order Chthoniobacterales; family Chthoniobacteraceae; genus CAIURC01. Next base: position 101,040 of record JAQGOL010000033.1, read on the forward strand.
CCGATGACACGATGCCGATCGCCGGTTCGCTTGAGGCGCATTTTACCAAGGAGCAGGAAGGCCAGTTGCGCGCCACCGCTCTGGTGGTGGAGAAATCGGGGGAGGCGAGAATTGCCATTGTCGCGTGTGACGTGCTTTGGGTGACGCGCGCCATTGTCGATGCCGCCCTTGTTGAGATTCAAAAGACCACCGGCATTGCGCCCTCGCATGTGCTGGTCAACGCGACGCACACCCATCACGCACCCGGGACCGCGCCGGCGCACGCGTTTGGCTGGTCGGAAAAGTTCGCGGACGAAGTGCGCCGCGGGATCGTGCAAGCCGTGCAGGAAGCCAATGCGCGGCTCGCCGATGCAGCGTTTTTTTACCATCTCGGAGAAGAACGCACGGTGGGCGGGAACAGCCGGTTCCTGCTCGGCGACGGCGCGATCTCGTGGCTTAACCCGATTGGCGAGGCGGGAGCCAAAGTGCAGCCGACCGGGCCGTTTGATCCGCAGCTGCCGGTGCTCGATTTCCGGGGAAACGACGGGCGGACACTCGCGCTGCTTTTTAATCATTCCACGCACACCATCGGCACCCGTTCAGGACGCGATGCGCGCTCGCCGGGTTTTTATGGGCTGGCCGCGCAGGAGCTCGAAAGTGAACTGGGCGGTGTGATCGGATTTCTGGAAGGCGCATCCGGTTCGACGCACAACGTCCGCAACGTGCCGGTGCCCGTGGCCATTGAGCGCATGAAAGAAGCCGTGCAATCGGCGCGCTCGCAGGCATTGCCGCATCCGGTGACCCATATCGCCTCACTGAAACGTCCATTCACTTTCCGGGTCAGATCATTTGACGAGGCGATTGAGGAGGCAAAGGTGGCGCGCTATTCCATGGCTTACGCTTCCCAGGCAGCGACACGGATTCGTGAAATTTTCGCGGATCAACGCCGCGAACTCGCTCCGCAGCAGGGGCAGGAACGGAAAACCTGGTTGCAAACGCTCCTCATTGGTGATGTGGCCATTGTCGGCGTGCCGGCCGAATATTTCACCGGACTCGGCCTTGAGATTAAACGGCGCTCCCCGTTTAAAAACACTTTCATCGCGGAATTGGCCAACGACTGGATTGGCTATCTGCCGGATTCAACCGCGCATCGGCTTGGCGGGTATCAAACCTGGACCGGGCTGCACAGTTACGCTGAGCCCGGCACCGGTGAACGAATCGCGGATGAAGCGGTGGCAATGCTCAACGCGATGGCCGGTTTGAAGTGAGTTTGCGCAAACTCACCGTGCAAGGAGCCACTTCACGGCATCTTTGCTCGAGCCTTTTTTGCCGTCAAAAGTGAGCTTCGAGGAGGCGCCGGTTTTTTGATAAATCGACGAGGCGAGCTGGACGCTTGCTTTGGATTCACCGGCCAGCCAGGTGGCCCGGGGCGCGCTCAAGGCAAGCAAGCCGGGGAGGTCGCCGTATTTTGCGCCGCCGGGAAGAAAGTCTGGGCTGCGGAGATCAAGCACGCTGGCGAATCGAAAGCCGCCGGTGCCGATGGCAGCGCGACGGATGGCATCGCCCGATTGGGAACGGGCGGCGGCCAGGATCGGGCCGGTCCGATCGAGGGCGACGGCATCGAGCTGCTTTACTTTTCCCGGCTCCGACCGGATCAGCTGGATCATTGTCAGGATGTCGTGCACCCGGTGCGCGAATACGGCGGGATTGTAGCCAAACGTGTAGGCGGCCGATTCCCGGGGATTCCTGACTGTCGGGGTGGCTTCGAATTTGGCATCGGTGAGGAATTCGCCCTGATAGAGCAGGTCAACGCCAACCACTGCGGAGCCGGCGGCGACGATGCCCGCGATCTCGGGCGTCGGTTCGCCTTGTTCGTTAAACAGACCCGCCTTGCCTTGCTCGCTAAGCCAAAGAACCACTTTGCCGGTCCACTTTTTTGGGTAAATCCAGAGGACGGGCAATTGTTCGCCGTGCGTCTTGTTTGAAACAAGGCCGCTCATCTGAAGCCAAGCCCCTTTGTCGACCTTTTCAGAGAGCTTCCATTCCACCTCTCCAGCCTCTTCCAGATTGCGTCCGAGGACGACTCCCACTGCCGGCGCGACGGCTTTTTTAAAGCGCTCAAGGGTTGCCTGTTCAGGGGCGAGCTGTTTCGCGGCATCGGTCCAAAACCAATGGAGCAGGGAACGCTCAAATTCGGGATCGGCAACGGCGGGCTTTGGATGGAGATCATCCCAGACGGACATTTCGGCTTCGGTGAGCCGCTGGAAATCGGGCTCCTCGATCGGCTCCGCGTGGCCGAGTTTGAAATGAGAGTTGACCCACGAAAGCATGGCGGCGCGGGTCACGTAGTTGAAGTTGTGCTTGAAATTTTCGCCTCGGTTTAACATGACCTCGTCCGGGGCTCCAAGCAGTGTGTAGAGCGCTTTGAGTTCCGGAAACCCTTTGGTGGAGAGCTCTTTTGTCCAGTCATCGGCACTGTTCATCCCCTGCGGTTTGGGGGCGAATAACGCGGCGAACTCGACGTTGCCGGTGCCGATTCGAAGCAGGCTGGCATTTTCGCAAGTGCATCCGCCTTGCATCGAGGTGCTGACCATGACGGCTGGGAAAGAAAGTCTGATTCGCGGATCAATCGCGCTCAGCAGCATGGTTTGGGTCCCCCCGCCGCTTTCCCCGGTGACAGCAATGCGTTCGGGATCGATCTCAGGCAGGCTCAGCAGGAAATCGAGGGCGCGGATCGCGTTCCACGTTTGCAGCCCCATGACGCTTTGGAGATGCGCTTCGGCTTGCGGACTATAAAGGCCCCAGTTTTCCGCCGTATTCATCTCGGGGCGTTGTTTGGCAAACTTGTGGATGATCTCCGCCGGGATTTGAATGCTGTCGGCATTGCCAAGCATGTCCCAGTGGAACACCACGCAGCCAAGACGGGCCAGCATCACGCATCGCGCTTGAAGCGAACTGCGCCCGCCTTCTTCAAAACGCTCGGCCCCATCGGCAATATCGCGTTTGACTCCTTCAATTCCCGTATCAAGGAACCGCCCCGCCGGCCAGTGCCCATGCGGACTCAACACGCCGGGCACTTTGCCGGTGATCGTTTTTGGACGGTAAAGATTTCCCGTTACGAAAAAACCAGGCGCGCTCTCGAAGTAGACCTTTTCCACCGTGTATTCGCCGCGATCGATCTTCCCATGAATGACGGCTTTAAGCGGCGTTTTGGTCGGCAACGGCCAGAGGCCTTCGGCGACCAGGATCTGGCGGCGGACGCGTTCAGCGCGTTTTTCCCAAGCCTCGCGCGAGGCGGGGGGAGAAAAAGGAAAATAGCCGTCGAGATCCTTGAGCGGTTCAAGGCGGAGATCCTTGGGCAGCTCGCCTGCTGGCAATACCCGCGGCGCCTGGGCGCCCGCGCTGCAAAGAAAGAGAGTGACAAGGGCGAACGCGGAACGAGCCAGGACCGGGGAGATCATGGCTCGGACGCTATCAAAGCGCTTTCAGCTTGGAAAGAAGATGCGTGGCAAACAGCAATGCCCGCTGAAAAAAGCCAGCTTACTTTTTTGAGCCGCGCCACCGCCGTGCTCCGGCAACCAATCCGGCGAGTCCAAGCAATGCGAAGCTGGCCGGCTCGGGCACGGCTACTGTGCCGCCAACGATGGAGACCTCGCCCATGGAAAGGACGTTGGCTTCATCCTGGTTGCCCCCTCCACCGCTGCCGGAAAGATCCGAGTCCGCGGTGCGAAGAATACGCACGGTTTGTCCACGAAGCGGGATGCCGCCATTGAGGCCCGCGAGGTCGAGCGAGAGGTCTGCCGGACCGGCGGGGAAAGAAAATCCGGCGTTCTCGGGATTAAGAAGCGCCGACTGGAAAATGAGTTTGCCTGTGCTGTCGCGAATTTCGACCGTGATATCGCGCAGCCGCGAACCGCAGCAGTTTTCCCGGTTATGGATATTGATATTCTGGAGATCAAAATCTTCTCCAAGGTTCACCTCCCAAAATGCCGCCGCGTCAGCGCCCTGGGTGTGCGAGAAGTCTGAGTTATTGCCATTGATGGCGGCGGAGGCGCCGAAACTCCCTTCGGTGGTGCTTTGCCGCGCGCTGAGGTTAAAGAGGTTTGCCCGGGTAAGATCGGTTCCAAGCGGCAGGGTGACGTTGCTGATATCAAAAAGCTGAACTTCACCGAGTGAAAGGATGCTGCGATCGTCAGTGCCGTCAGGGGAAATCACCGTGCGCGCTACCTTGACGACCCGTCCGTTGAGGCTGCCGCTAAGGGGAACATCGAGCTTTTGCGGGCTGCCGAGAACGTTGTCGGGATTGAGCAATCCCGAGTCGAAAATCTGGGTTGTGGCGGTTTCATCCGAGAAAACCGAGACGGTGATGTCGCGCAGCCGCTCCCCGCAGCAACTCTCCCGGTTGATCGCGCGCACATAACTGAAATCCTGATTGGACGGCAGGGTCAGCGACCAGGTCGGGGCGGGATCGCTGGCGAGCGTGTGGGTGAAATCGGAGGGATTGCCGTTGATGGCGAAATCGGCTGTATAGCTGGCGAGCGTGGAGGATTGAGTGGCAACGCTCCCCTCCAGAGTAAGGGAATTTACAAGAACCTGCGTTGCCTGGGCCGCGGTTCCAATGGAGAACAATGCGGCGATTACAAGAGGAACGCTTCCTACAACGCGATGGAGATTTTTGGATGCCCTGATCATAACGTAATTCATGGAGATTATCTGGCAGCGCTAAAAGCTAAATCCGCTGGCGATGTGTGTTGGATCCTGATCCCGGGCGTTCCTTTAGAGCGGCACGAGCGTAGGAGAATCTATGCAATGATCTGGCTGATTGCTTCGCCGTGATCAATTTCCAGGCGTTTGCGCCCGGGCACTTCAAGCCGGTACGAGTCGAGGCCCATGAGCTGCATGACCGTGGCGTGGATATCGGTGACGTAATGCCGGTTTTCCACCGCGTGAAAGCCGAGTTCATCGGTGGCTCCATGCGCCATGCCGCCTTTGATCCCGCCACCGGCCAGCCACGCGGAAAAGCCCTGCGGATGATGGTCGCGTCCGGTCCCTTCCGCGCCCGGCGTGCGTCCAAACTCGGTGCCGAAAACCACCAGCGTATCGTTGAGAAGCCCGCGTTGTTTGAGATCTTTCAACAGGCCCGCAATCGGTTGATCAACCTGCTTTGAGAGCTTCTCGTGGTTGGCCTTGATGTCGGAATGCGCGTCCCATTCGCCGCCGCCGCCGCCGCCATGAAAGATCTGGATAAAGCGGACTCCGCGTTCGACGAGCTTGCGCGCCACCAGGCAGCGTTCGCCGAAGGATTTGCTCTCGGGCTTGTCCATTCCATAGAGCCCTTTGGTCGCTTCGGTTTCTGTTTCCAGCTGCATGACTTCAGGGATGGAAGTCTGCATCTGGAAGGCCAGCTCGTACGATTTAATCCGGGCGCGCAGTTCCTTGTCATCGGGATAATCAATGCCGGACAAGGTATTTAATTTCCCAAGGAGGCTCAGGTTTTGCAGCTGTTCTTCGGAAGTGATCTCGGAGCTCGCGGGCCGGATAAATGGAAGCGGCTTTTGCGCGTCGTTCCCGAGCCGCACCCCGGCGTATTCCGGGCCGAGATAAGCGGCGCCGTGCGTGAATGCGCCGCCGCAACAATCGCCAGTAGGCACGCCGAGCACCACATATTCGGGCAGGTTCTGGTTGAGCGTGCCGAGCCCGTAAGAAACCCATGCGCCGAGGGTCGGATGATTGAGTTCACGCGGATGCCGTCCGGTTTGCCAGGTAAGCTGGGCGCCGTGATCGTTGTGGATGGTCCAGAGGGACCGCACCACGGCGAGATCATCGGCGCAGGAACCGATGTTTTGAAACCAATCGCCAACCACCAGGCCGCTTTCCCCGTAAGGCTTGAAGCCGGTCTGCAACGGCATGAGCACCTTGCGATTTCCGTGGCTCGGATTGCCGTCGACGATGTTCTTTTCCGAAGTGGCCAGCACCCCTTTATACGGCGTTTCTTCAATCGATTTCCCCGCATACTGGTTAAGCGCGGGCTTGATATCAAAGCTCTCCAGGTGGCTGACGCCGCCGCAGAGAAAAATCCAGATCACCGACTTTGCTTTGGGCGGAAAATGCGGGCGTCCATCCGGTTGTTCGGCTTTAGCGGTCTGGTCGCGGAATAACATGGAACCGAGCACCAGGCCGGTAAAGCCCATGCCGGTATCGGCCAGAAAAGAACGCCGGGTCACACCGGCGCAGGAATGCGAGTTGGAAGGCATGGTGTCAGCGGATGGTGATGAAGTCGTTGTGATTAAAGAGCACCAGAATCAGGTTTTCGCGCAATCGCATCGGGTCGGGCGCCTGGGCCGGATCGTTGGAAGGCGCATTGAGAAATGCAAGGCAGGCGCCGAGCTCATCGTCGGATGGAATCCGGGAAAGTACCCGTTCGAATGCCTGCCGGACAAAGGCCTCGGCATTGGCGCCGGCCTGTTCGGAAAGCCGTTTTGCCACCACTTGGGATTGGGCCAGTGTCAGCTCGCTATTGGCCAGTGCGAGCGATTGCTGCGGCATGACCGACGGATGCCGCTGATAGCATTCGTTGACGCTTGGACCATCAAAGATCTTTAGAAACTCCACCTCCTTTTCCGAAGCACTCCGCAGGTAAAGGCTGCGCCGTTTGGATGTCAGCCCCTGCATTTGGTCAATGTCAGCCCCGCCGCGCGTCAGGTCGAGTGAGCCGGCCACGTAAAGCAGGTTGTCGCGCACCAGTTCAGCTTCCATGCGGCGTGTTGGCATGCGCCATAAAAAAAGGTTGTCGGTATCGAGCTGCAAGTCCGCCGCATCGGGCGTCGATGTCATCCGGTAAGTGTTGCTGGTCACAAGCATCCGGTGCATCGGTTTCATTTTCCAGCCGTTGGCCATGAACTCGGCGGCCAGCCAGTCGAGCAGCGCCGGATGCGAGGCGCGCGCCCCGTTGAACCCGAAGTTCTCAGGCGTGGCGACAATCCCGCGGCCAAAGTGACGCAGCCAAAGATGATTCATTGCAACGCGCGCCGTGAGCGGATTGTCGTTTTGAACCAGCCATTTTGCGAACGCAAGCCGCCGGCCTGTGCTGACCGCCGGGTAATCGTCCTTGGGCCGTGGCTTGAATCCGGTGGTGGCATCGCCGTTTGCCTGCGCACCGGCCTTGGCGAATGCCTGCTCCGCCGCGCCGATCTTTCCCTCCGCAGTCTTTAAATCGTTTGCCGCCTTCTCGCGTTTGGCCTGATAAGGATCAGCGATCTCTGCCTCAGTCGGCGGAGGGAGATCGTCCAGGATTTGCCGGGCATCGGCTTGCGCGGTTTTTAATTTGTACAGGCCGAGTTCGGTCTCAAACAGAGCCGCCTCGTTCTGAGCGCGCATCGTTTCCTCGGCGGCTTCTTTCCAATCGTCGCCGCTTTTATTTCCCGCCGCCTCGATTTGTTCGGCGCGAATTTCGGCCAGAAGCGCCGTGTGCCGGGCCTCGGCAATGGCGAATTCGAATTTGCGCTCGGTGATCTGATTCGCGGTCTTGGCCTTAGTAAAGGCGTCCCTGGCATTGAGAAGCAGTTGTTCGCTTGCAAGCAGCGTATCCCTTATGACGAAGTCGCGTTTATCGGGCGAAGCGGCATCGGCGGGAAGAGCGACCCTGGTGATGTCGAGCGCCGGTTTTAATCGGTCCCCGCATAAAGCGCGTGGAACGCCGGGCTGCATCACCCGATCTTTGTCCGGTCTTCGTTCGTCGCCGCGGATGAAGAAATAAGTGGGTGCGTCCTTGTCGATGTCGTAAACGCGCGGCACCCCGTCCTTTTCGCGGTCGAGAACTCCCGGCACACGATCGGTGCGAACCTGGTGCGGCTCGAAGATTGCGCGGACCTGATAATACTCGGCCTGCGAGATCGGGTCGGTGCGATGGTCGTGGCACTTGGCGCACCCAAGCGTGATGCCAAGGAATGCTTGCGAGGTATGTTTAACCGTGTCTTCGAGCCACTGCTCGCGACTGAGCATTTTGTAATTTCGCACCAGAAATCCGGTTGCCCGCAACGTCTCCGGGTCGTTCGGCGCAAGTTCATCGGCGGCAAGCATTTCAACGACCATCTGGTCGTAGCCATGGTCGGCATTGAGCGATTCGACAATCCAGTCGCGCCACCGCCAGATATGACGCTGGCTGTCGCGCACCTGTTTTCCATCGGTCCAGCCGGCCCAATCGCTGTACCGCCAGATATCCATCCAGTGCCGGCCCCATCGTTCGCCGTATTGCGGGGATTCAAGCAAGCGATCGACGACTTTTTCATACGCATCGGGCGATAGATCCGATGCAAAGGCGCGCTGTTCTTCCGGGGTTGGCGAAAGGCCGATCAGATCGAGGTAAACGCGCCGCAGCAGGATCGATTTTGGCGCCTCGGGCCGGGGCTTAAGGCCATGCTCCTCCTGTGCGGCCGCGATGAATGCATCAATCGGCGTGCGCACCCAGCCGGGATTCGAAATTGCTGGAAGCGGAGGGCGCTGCACGCGTTCAAAAGGCTGCCATCGGTAAGAAGCGATGAACCTGGCGAACTCGGTCTGTTTGGCTTGCGCCCCGGCGATTTCCTCGGCGGCGGGCGTTTGCTTTGAGTCACCGGGATTTTTCCCAAGCAACAGTTCGATCTCGTTGGCGACGCCATCGCCATCACTGTCTTCCTGTGCAATCAGAGCGAGCCGGGTGGCGATGCCTTTGGGCTTGCCTGCTTTGTCCAATTCCTCCCCGAGAATCCGGAGCCGGTTGCCAAAGGCATTATGCGGAAAATCGTCGAGCGATTCGGGCTCTTTGATGTCACTCGGCAGATGGCAGGTCGTGCAACGGGCAAGGTTTTTTTCGAGAAACCGGTCGTAATGGCGTTCAAGCGCAGCCTTGTTTGAGGGAGTCGCAAGAAGCGGGGCGGCTCCGGCCAGCGCAAATGCCAAGCCCAGAAAGCGCCTGCTGATTCTCGGGGGAAGTCTCATTGTCAAAGTAGACTACATGGGCGCTCATCTATTAGCTCCCGGTTTTTGAAGGCGCTTGAAGAGGACGGCTTGCCAGCGCTTTTCAAAACTGCTCAAAGCGATGCAACCCATGCGCGCTTTCCTTTTTCTGTTGTTAATCGGCCTGAGTCTGCGCGCTGAGCCCGTGCGGCTCGCAAGCGGCGGACACGCGCTGATGCCGATCGTGATCGGCGAAAAAGCGTCGGCTGCCACCAAGTCCACGGCCGCTGAATTGGCGCGCTATCTGAGCCGGATTACAGGCGCCGAATTTGCCGTCGAGCCGGGCGATGGAAACCGCGGGATCGTGATCGGAACGGCCGCTGAGTTTTCCGGGCTGCCATTTAAAACGAAGTTCGGCACGGGACCCTTCGAGCGGGAAGATTATCTGCTGCGCTCGCTGCCAGAGGGGCTTTATCTCATTGGCGCCGGCGAACCCGGAGTGGCCGATGCGGCCTGGGATCTTTTGCATCGGCTCGGGTATCGGCAGTTTTTTCCAGGCGAAACCTGGGAGATTGTGCCGGAAACACGCGAGCTCGCCATCGCGGTGGAAACGCTGGAAAGCCCGTCATTTTATGCCCGGCGGATTTGGTATAACTGGGGGCTCTGGGGATACAATGAGGAGCCTTACCGACAATGGTGTGTGCGAAATCGCGCGGTGCAGGGGTTCAAGCTCAACAGTGGCCACTCGTATGAGGCGATCATCGCGGCGAACCGGGCCGCGTTTGAAAACCATCCCAAATATTTTGCGCAAGTGGCCGGCAAACGGGAACCGCGTGGCGATGCGAAGTTTTGCATTTCCAACACGGATCTGCGACGGCTGGTGGTGGAATGGGCGGCCGGACAGTTTCGTGCTGCGCCGCAACTCGACAGCATTTCAATGGATCCCAGCGACGGCGGCGGCTGGTGCGAATGCGAAAAATGCGCGGCGCTGGGCAGTGTCAGTGATCGGGTGGTCACGCTGGCCAATGAGGTTGCCATCGCGATCAACGCACTTGGGCTCGGGCCAAAGTATGTCGGGCTTTACGCTTATAATCAGCATTGCGCGCCGCCGCATTTGAGAGTGGATGCGCATGTGATCCCGAGTGCAACGACTGCATTTATCACCGGCGGATTCACTTTTGATCAGGTGCTCAAAGGCTGGCAGGAGAAGGGGGCGGCCATGGGCGTTTATGATTATTTGAGCGTGGTCGATTGGGACTGGAATCTGCCTCGTGGCGGCGCGGCTTCGCGACCCCGGCGCGTCGCGGAATCGATCGCCTGGATCCATGGGCAGGGCGCGCGTTTTTACGATGCCGAGTCGGGTGATTGCTGGGGTCCATGCGGCCTCGGTTATTACGTCGCAAGCCGCGTGTTGTGGAACGTAAAAGAGGACGTCGACGCGATCATCACCGATTTTTTGGAGAAGGCGTTCGGGAGCGCGCATGAACCGATGCAGGCCTTTTACTCGCTTATCAATGAGGATACGCAACGCCGGTCGCCCTCCGACCTGGTCGGCCGGATGTACCGGCATCTTGATCGCGCCCGCGCGGTCACCGACGATCCGAAAGTGCTGCGGCGAATCAATGACCTGATTCTTTATACACGCCACGCCGAGCTCTATTATGCCTATGCAAACGGCGCCGGCTCAGTGGATGATGTGGCGCGACACGCCTATCGGATGCGCAAAACAATGATGGTTCACAGCTACGGGCTTTGGGCACGGCTGCTCAGTCAAAAGGCCGCCCATACACCTGAACATCCGCTGAAAAATGAAGCTCCGTTTGAAGCGGCTGAACTGAATGGGATAGTTTCGTCGGGCATTGCCAAAAACCAACCGGTGGAACCCGGGTTTGCCGGCGTGGAATTTAGCAAAGACCTCCTTCCGGCGGCGCCCCGACTCGCTTTGGCCAAAACGCAGCCGGGCCATTTTCCCGAAGCGGCTCAGGACAGGCAGCGTTATTATGTCTGGTTGCCGGAAAAAGGCGGCGGCATCGATCTGAAGGTAGCGGTGAAAAAGGTCTGGGCGCTTCGCGCGCCAAAACTGCTGCTGTTTTCGCCTCTGGAGGTCTCCCTTGAGCCGGTGGCCGTGCGTGAAGATTACAAGCCGGACGGCGAGGAGCGCGCTCTATCGCTCAAATCGCCTTACCCCGGCTTGCACCGCATCGAGAGTTATGACGGCGGCGACTACACCTGGATCACCTGGCCTACCGGCCTGCCGGTGACAGTCGATTCAGGCATCGATACTCCGGATGTCACAAGCCAGTTCCGCGGGCCGTGGACGCTCTACTTTTACGTGCCGAAAAAGACTCGGCTGATCGGCGGCTGGGCTTCACGAATCGCAAACTGGGCTCCGAAGATTTCCGGCAAGCTGCTCGCTCCCGATGGCATGGAAATGCTCGATTTCAGCAAGCTGGACGACGGCTTTTTCAAAGTGGCAGTGCCACCCGGCATGGATGGCGCGCTTTGGAAGCTGGAATCCAATGTCGGCCAGCGATTGCTCATGACGGTGCCGCCGTATCTGGCAAGAAGCGGTGACGAGCTGCTGCTGCCGAGGGAAGTGATCGAGGCGGATGCGGTTCATTAAAGTTCGCCCGCGCTAAATTTTTAAAAGAAGAGAACCGAATTGTTCTGCCCTGATGGATGTTATGGCACGTTGTTTAGAACGTGAAAAACTACCCGCAATCGGCCGATTTAAAGGTGAACATCGCCATTCTTATTCTGGCTGCGGGCGGCTCGCGCAGGCTTGGGACGCCCAAGCAGTTGTTGAAGGTAACCGGCCAATCGCTCTTGTTTCAAACCACCCAGGCCGCTCTGGGCTCGCGCTGCCGGCCGGTTGTCGTTGTGCTTGGCGCCGAGGCAAACCTTTGCCGGGCGGAACTCATCAATCTTCCCGTGGAGGTGGTCATGAACGAACGTTGGGCGGAAGGCATCTCCACTTCAATCGGCGCGGGGATTGGTTTTCTTCAAAACCTTGATCCCGTGCCGGAGGCGGTGGTCATTGTGCTTTGCGATCAGCCGTTTTTGACGACGGATTTGATCGATGCGCTGGTTGAGAAACATCAGTCAAGCGGCTGCAAGGCTATCGCTTCACAGTATGGGGAGGTAACCGGTGTGCCGGCGCTGTTTGCCGTCGATTATTTTGAGGCACTCAAAGCGCTTACGGGAGATCAGGGCGCCCGGAAACTTCTGCAAACCGGGCAAATCGCATTTCTTCCTTTCCCACGCGGTGCCGTCGATATCGACACGGTTTCGGATTACGAAAACCTGCTCGGTGGCTTGGACTGAGGCGTCTGACGGCATGGCCGCTCACTTTTGCGTGGAATCGAGTCATGCTACATGCGCCAAGTTGACTCAAATGAGATGCCCACCTGGGACAGAAATTGGGACATGGCTCACTCAATGAAATTCAGCAGTGGATGTAAGTAGATGAACCCGTTGACGTTGTGGATTTTAATGGGCCGGGCGTGCCGTTTGCTAAAGAGGCGGTAGATCAATTTTCCGCAGTCAAAAATCACATCCCAAAACACGATATGGCAAAAATTTTAGGCATCGACCTTGGCACAACCAACTCCTGTATGTCCGTTATGGACGGCGGCGAGCCGGTGGTCCTCGAGAATTCGGAGGGCGCGCGGACGACTCCGTCTGTAGTGGCATTTACAAAGAGCGGTGAGCGTGTCGTGGGACAGGCTGCCAAGCGTCAAGCTGTTACAAACGCGCAAAACACCATTTTCTCGGTGAAACGTTTCATGGGACGCAAGTTCGATGAAGTTCGCCAGGAAGAGCATCGCGTTCCTTATAAAATTGTAAAAGCCGCCAATGGCGACGCTCACATTCAGGTGCAGGTCGGTGGTGAAACAAAAACATTCTCGCCTCCGGAGATCAGCGCGATGATTCTCGCCAAGCTTAAGGCGGATGCGGAATCCAAGCTCGGAGAGAAGATCACGCAAGCGGTCATCACGGTGCCGGCTTACTTTAACGACTCGCAACGGAATGCGACAAAAGACGCCGGTAAGATCGCAGGTCTTGAGGTGTTGCGGATTATCAACGAACCGACGGCGGCATCGCTCGCTTACGGTCTTGATAAAAAGAAGGATGAAAAAATCGCCGTCTATGACCTCGGCGGCGGCACATTCGATATTTCGGTATTGGAAATTGGCGACGGCGTATTTGAAGTCCGCGCAACCAATGGCGATACCCATCTCGGTGGCGATGACTGGGATCACGCGATCATGGATTGGATTTTCTCGGAGTTCAAAGCCGAGAGCGGGATCGATCTCACCAAGCAGCCCGACGCGGTTCAGCGGATTAAGGAAGAGGCTGAGAAAGCCAAAATCGCCCTTTCGAGCGCGCAGGATTACGAGATCAATCTTCCCTTCGTGACAGCCGACCAGACCGGTCCAAAGCATATCCAGAAGAAGCTAACCCGCTCGAAGTTGGAGCAGCTCACCGACAACCTCTTCCAGCGCACACTGGCGCCGGTTCGCGCTTGTTTGGCCGATGCGAAACTGACCGAGAAAGACATCAACGAACTCGTTCTGGTTGGCGGCATGACCCGCATGCCGAAGGTGATCGACACGGCTCGCCAGCTTGTCGGCAAGGAGCCGCATAAAGGCGTTAACCCGGATGAAGTAGTTGCCATCGGCGCCGCCATCCAGGGTGGCGTGCTGAAGGGCGACGTCAAAGATGTGCTGTTGCTTGATGTAACGCCGCTGACTTTGGCGATTGAAACAGCCGGCGGCGTAGCCACGGCGATGATCCCTCGCAACACCACCATCCCAACCCGCAAATCGCAGATCTTTTCGACCTACAGCGACAATCAGCCGGGTGTGGAAATCAAGGTTCTCCAGGGCGAGCGTCCGCTCTCCCGCGATAATAAAAACCTCGGTACTTTCCACCTTGATGGCATCCCGCCAGCCCCTCGCGGAGTTCCTCAGATCGAAGTCACCTTCGATATTGATGCGAACGGTATCCTGCACGTTTCCGCCAAGGATCTTGGCACGGGCAAAGAGCAGAAGATCAGCATCACGGGTTCGAGCGGACTCTCCAAGGAAGAGATCGAGAAGATGCAGCGCGATGCCGAGGCGCATGCGGAAGAAGATAAGAAAGCCAAGGAATCGATCGAGATCCGCAACAATGCAGACAGCCTGGCTTACCAATGCGAGAAGCAGTTGAAAGACCTTGGCGATAAGCTGAGCGGCGATACCAGGAGCGAGATCGAATCCAAAGTGGCTGCGGTGCGCGAGGCGCTTAAGGGCGACGATGTAGAAGCGATCAAAACCGCCTATACGGATCTTCAGAACAAGTTCCAGGCAGTCAGCGAGGAGCTCTACAAAAATGCAGCTGCCGGAGCTGGCGAAAGCGGCGCGGCAGGCCCGGGACCACAGCCCGGTCCGGACGCCGGTGGCGAGCGCAAGCAGCAAGGCGATGTCGTCGACGCGGAGTTCGAAGTAGTCGACGAGGATAAAAAGAAGTAACCCAATGAAGCGTTACACTCGCCGCTCGGCCTGGCTTGGCTTTGTTGCTTGCGGATTAATCGGCACGGCAATCTGCTCTGCTGAATCTTCCTCCAGGCCTTTGCTAAGTATTTCCAAAGCATCCGCTGCCGCGGAGGCAGAGCTTCAAAAGCGCGGTCTTGCAGAAGATCATGTGATAGCGAGTGTGAGCCTAAGCAATGGGCGCGATGCAGCTTTTTATGTTGCACGCATTGAGCCTCCGATTCGTTCCAAAGCGGAAGCTGGAAGTGATCAGTGCATGGCATTTAAAATCGACATGGCTGGCAACATCACTGCGACAGGCAGCGCCTCCAATCATCTATAAACCCTTTACCAATTTCACCCTGGCAACCTTTAAAGCTAACAAGCTTAAAAAGAACGTCTTGGTGATTTTGTAATACCAAACCAGGAAACCAACAGAAAAACTAAAATCATGGCAGTCAACGTTCGACCCCTCGGGGATCGGGTTCTAGTCAAACCCCTCGAAGCATCAGAGACCAAAAAAGGCGGCATCATCATTCCTGACACGGCCAAAGAGAAGCCGCAGGAAGGCGAAGTAATCGCACTCGGAACCGGCAAGCGCGATGACGAAGGCAAGCTTATTGCCTTCACCGTCAAGGCTGGCGACAAGGTGCTCATGCCTAAATACGGCGGAACCGAAATCAAGATCGAAGATGAAGCTTACCTGATCATGCGCGAGGAAGACATCCTCGGGATCATTGGCTAATCACACCCCAGGGGCGCTCGAAATTTCGTTCAGCCCAAAGCCTCTTAAAATCTCAATTACTACTTAAATACAATGGCAGCTAAACAACTCCAATTCGACGAGAACGCCCGTCACGCTCTTTTGCGTGGTGTCGAGAAACTCGCTCGCGCCGTTAAGGCAACCCTCGGGCCATCGGGCCGCAACGTCATCCTCGATAAGAAATTCGGCAGCCCAACCATCACCAAAGACGGTGTGACGGTCGCCAAGGAAATCGAACTCGAAGATCCGTATGAAAACATGGGTGCGCAGCTCGTTCGCGAAGTTGCCAGCAAGACCAGCGACATCGCTGGCGACGGCACCACGACCGCCACAGTTCTGGCTGAAGCGATCTATCGCGAAGGTCTCAAGAACGTGACCGCGGGCGCCAATCCAACCTCGCTCCAGCGCGGCATCACGAAGGCTGTTGAAGCCATCGTCGCCGAGCTCGCCCGCATTTCCAAGAAGGTCAAGGATCGCACTGAAATCGCACAGGTTGCGACGGTCTCCGCCAACTGGGATGCAGCGATCGGCAACATCATTGCTGACGCAATGGACAAGGTCGGCAAGGACGGAACGATCACGGTTGAAGAAGCCAAGTCGATCGAAACCACCCTCGATGTCGTGGAAGGCATGCAGTTCGACAAGGGCTACATTTCCCCTTACTTCGTCACCAACGCGGAGTCGATGGAAGTGATCCTTGAGAACCCTTACATCCTCATCCACGAGAAGAAGATCTCCAATCTTAAGGATCTTCTCCCGATCCTGGAGAAGGTTGCCAAGACTGGCCGCCCGCTTCTGATCATCGCTGAAGATGTCGAAGGCGAAGCGCTGGCGACCCTCGTCGTCAACAAGCTGCGCGGCACGATCCAGGTCGCGGCCGTCAAGGCTCCCGGCTTCGGCGATCGCCGCAAAGCCATGATGGAAGACATCGCCATCCTCACCGGCGGCAAATGCATCACCGAAGACCTCGGCATCAAGCTTGACAGCGTGCCACTTGAAGATCTCGGCCGCACCAAGCGCGTCACCATCGACAAGGAAAACACCACGATCGTCGAAGGCGACGGCAAGCAGTCCGACATCCAGGGCCGCGTGGCGCAGATCCGCCGTCAGATCGACGAAACAACCAGCGATTACGATCGTGAGAAGCTCCAGGAGCGTCTCGCCAAGCTCGCCGGTGGTGTTGCCGTCATCAACGTCGGCGCAGCGACCGAAACCGAGATGAAAGAAAAGAAGGCCCGCGTGGAAGACGCCCTTCATGCAACCCGTGCAGCGGTCGAAGAAGGCATCGTCCCCGGCGGCGGTGTCGCACTCATCCGCGCTCAATCGGCTCTTGATTCGCTCAAGCTCGAAGGAGACGAAGCAATCGGTCTGGCCATCGTGCGCCGCGCTGTGGAAGCCCCGCTTCGCCAGCTCGCCGACAACGCAGGCCAGGAAGGCGCGCTCATCGTGCAGGAAGTCAAAAAGCGCAGCGGTAACGAAGGTTACAATGTTGCCACGGGCGAATACGTCGACCTTATCAAGGCTGGCGTCGTCGATCCGACCAAGGTGACCCGCAGCGCGTTGCAAAACGCCGCTTCGATCTCCGGCCTCCTCCTCACGACCGAATGCGTCGTGACCGAGTTGCCTGAGAAGAAAGCACCCGCAGGTGGTGGAGATCACCACGGCGGCGGCGGCGGAATGGGCGGAATGGACTACTAAGCCTCACGGCTTAGCTGATCATTAGCTAAAAATAACAAGCAGCCGGACTCAGCAATGGGTCCGGCTGTTTTGTTTTTTTACGGCTCCGTATGGTTTTCAAATTGAGTGATTGCACTCAAAGAGCCGCTCGCGCATTTCTCACCACTGCCGATGCCGACCGCCCCTGTTTCGCCCGTTCCCGGGTTCCCTCAAGTGCTTCCGGAACACGAACTGGAACGGGCGATGAAGCTGAATATCGCGGCCGGATTTCTTGGAATGTTTTGGCTCGCGGTTTCCAATGGCATGCCGTTGCCGCTCCTGATGCAGGCTGTCAAGGCGAGCGGTTTTCAACTCGGATTGCTTTCCGGGGTGCGCCAGTTTGCGATGCTCGCGCAATTGCCGTCCGCCTTTATTGTCGAGGAATTGCATCGGCGCAAACCGTACTGGGCGGTGGCGCAGATTATTCAACGGACCCTTTGGGTGGTGCCCGCGCTTTTGCCGCTTCTTTTACCGGATCGCCGCGATCTCTGGGCTGTCGTGATCATCGGCTCGCTCGGCTTTGGCGAATTGCTCGGCAACGCGGGAACGGCCCCTTGGTACAGTTGGATGGCGGATCTGCTTCCACCGGGGCGTGCCGGCCGTTTTTGGGGCGCCAGGCAGCGTGTGCTTTCAGTCAGCGTCCTTCTTGCTTCCCTGCTTTTCGGCATCATTCTCGACACGTTTGCCAGCCGCGGTTTCCTTGGATTCCAAATCGTCTTCGCGATCGCCGCCATTTTTGGAGTCGGCGATATTCTGGTGCACATGGCGGTGCACGAACCGGCGCCGGTCCGCCGCACTTCCCATGAATCGCGATGGCACCGGCTCATCACGCCGTTGCGCAGCCGCGATTTTCGCCGGCTTACATTCGCCATGGGAATCTGGACCGCTGCCGTCACGATGACCGGATACTCGGGCGGATTGCCGAGCTTTTTTAGCATCGTTTATTTGAAAGAAAGTTTCGGCGCAACGTATGGGCAAGCCTCCTGGGTTTTTATTGCCTCGGCGGTCGGGGCAATCCTTTGGACGCCGCGCATTGGCCGCATGATTGATCAGCGTGGGGCGCGCCGCACATTGCTTTATCTCATGGCGGCCGGGCCATTTTTCACGTTGGCGTGGCTGTTTGTGACCCCAGGCCAATGCGCCGTGCCCGGGATTGGCATTGTCCCGCAACCGATCTTCCTGATTGGCGTGGCATCGCTGATTGTGGGCGGATTTTATTCAGGGGTAACCCTTTGCCAGACGCGCTTAACCCAGGCGCTGACCACCGCTTCCGGGCGCACTGTCGCCATGGGCCTGCACTGGTCGCTGGTCGGATTGATTGGCACTTGCGGCGCGCTGATGGCTGGCTGGATGAAGGATCATCTCCAAATCAATGGAATTTGTTTGGCTCCGGGATTCGCGCCGTTTTCCTATTTTCAAGTCCTTATCCTCATGCAGGTTGCACTGGCGTGGGGCGTTACGCTTCCTCTAATCCGCGGTCTTTCGGTCTCGGCGCTTGAAGGATGAAGCGCTAAGGAAGCATTTGCTTTGGGGGTTGTCGGAAAAGCCAGTTGCGTCGAAGGTCGCTTCCGTTTTTGCTTCACCCCTTTTTTCCCATGCGTTCCCGATTTTTAATCTCCGGCCTGATGGCTGTCTTGTCCGTGGCCGGCTGCCGACGCGAGACCATTCAGGTTTACATTGCGCCCAAGGACCAGCCCCCCGCGGCGTCGCCTGCTGAAGCGCCTCCAAGCCATGCCTCGGCGCCCAATCAGCCTTCCCCTTCACAGGAAAATCGGGTGCAACAAGGCCGTCCTAAGTTGAGTTGGACGCTTCCCCCAGGCTGGACTCAGGCCGAAGCGGGCCAGGTGAGCGCGGCGCAGTTTGTGGCCAAAACCGATGCGGGCGAAACGAGCATCAACATTACGCCGCTGCCCAATCTTGCCGGCAAGGAGGCAATGGTGGTCAATATGTGGCGCGATCAGGTTGGCCTGCCGCCACTTGAACAGGCTGACCTTGCCAGCGCGCTCACGCCCGTTGAGGTGGCCGGCGAAAAAGGACAACTTTTTGAAATCGCCGGGACCCGTGAAGGCGCCGCCACAAAAATTGTCACCGCCATGATTCATCGAGCCGACGCGAGCTGGTTTTTTAAACTGGCCGGGAGCGAGGCCGCAGTTGCGGCGCAAAAACCTGCATTCGTTGAGTTTTTGAAATCCGTTCGCATCAGCGCGACGAGCCCCGGCACCGCCCAGCCGGTCGCTGAAGTTGCTCCGCAACCAGCACTCGCTGCTCCCGCGCCTGAAGCTTCCCAGCCCACGGCTCCTCCACCAGCCGCGGCCCCGCAGCCTGCAACTCCGCAACCGGCGCCCGCGGTCCCACCACCGGCGCCCGAAGCTCCACAGCCCGCAGCCCCGCAACCGGCGCCCGAAGCTCCGCAGTCCGCGGCCCCGCAACCAGCACCCGAAGCTCCGCAGCCCGCAGCCCCGCAACCAGCACCCGAAGCTCCGCAGCCCGCAGAGAAGTCTCAGCCATGAACCGACCGATTTGGAATTTTGTAACCTCGTTGCGCCTGACTGTGGTGTGCCTTTCGTTTGGCATCCTGCTGGTATTCATAGGCACCCTGGCACAGGCCGATGAAGGGCTTTACCAGGCGCAGGCCCGCTATTTTAAACAATGGTATATCTACGGGCCGATCCTCTTTGGACATCGGCTGCCGTTGCTGCTTCCCGGCGGTTATCTTATTGGCACCGTGCTGCTGCTTAACCTGGCGGCGGCACACGTTAAGCGGTTTGTCTGGTCGTCGAAAAAGCTGGGAATCCATCTCACGCACCTGGGCATTGTAGTCCTGCTTGTTGGCCAGCTTGCCACCGACATGCTTGCCCGCGAAAGCATGCTGCGGTTGCGCGAAGGGGAGACCAAGAACTACACCGAAAGCCATCGCGAGCATGAACTCGTTTTTGCTTCCGATGCACCTGCGGCCGGGGCGGAGGAAGTGGTTTCAATCCCTGAGCCGCTTGTTGCCAAACGTGCTGATATCACCCACGAAAAGCTCCCGTTTACGGTGCGAATCACCGATTACCACGTGAACGGTGAAGTATACGGGCGGGCAGGCCTTTTTGATGCCAATTCAAAACTGACCACCGCTCTCGCGACTGTCGAAGGGCAATACGCCAATCCCGACGGGCTCATTCCCCTCGCAGAGACCGCCAGCCAAAGTAAAGGCCGGGTCGCGGTCTGGCGGGAAGCGCTCGCGGCGGTTGGCGAAAAAGAGACGGCGGACATCGTTGCCGCGGCCAAACGCGTTCCGGCTGATCGCCAGGCCAAGCTTCGCGAGGAACTCAAGACGCGTTTCCAGCAGACAATGATCGAACGCTTCCAATTCCAGCGTGAAAACGCCGAGATGCGG
Organism: Chthoniobacteraceae bacterium; assembly: GCA_028293625.1. GTDB lineage: Bacteria > Verrucomicrobiota > Verrucomicrobiia > Chthoniobacterales > Chthoniobacteraceae > CAIURC01. The sequence continues at coordinate 121,327 of JAQGOL010000033.1, forward strand.
TTTGCGGCTGAGAAAGTATTGAAAAAAGAACCGGTGACCGAAGAAGCGTTTCCGGTGCCGGCCAGGAACGGCGGGGGCAGGGGCGCGGTGGTTGTGGCGCGGCCTGAGAGCAAGGAAATGGATCAGAACAATCTTCCTTACGCCGTGATTGAAGTCATCCAGGGCCAGGAGAGCCTCGGCTCATGGCTTGTCTCGCCCATGATCAATCCGCAGGAGATCGTTGTCGGGGGTAAAACCTGGCGCGTGGCGTTCCGGCCCGAGCGCGTTTATCAGCCCTTTTCCGTCAAGCTGCTCGACACCACCCATGAGGTTTATCGCGGCACTGAGATTCCAAAAAACTTCCAGAGCCGGGTCCATATTGAAAATGCGGCCAAAGGGGAAACCCGCGATGTGGACATCTACATGAACAGTCCGTTGCGGTATGAGGGACGCACCTTTTTCCAATACCAGATGGCCCAGGACGAGCATGAGGCCAGTATCGGCATCAGCACGCTTCAGGTTGTCCGCAACCCGAGTTGGCTCACCCCTTATCTCGGCTGCATCCTGGTTGCTTTGGGAATGATTTACCAATTCCTCTTCCATCTCACCGGCTTCATCACCAAACGCAAAGCCGTTTAAGCCAACATCCTTTGATCTTATGAAAAAGAGGCTTCCTCTCATTATCGCCGCTCTTTTTGCCGTTTGGGCGCTGAGCGCATTGCGTGTTCCCGGCGCAAAACCAAACGAGTTCGCCTTCCAGGAATTCGGCCGGTTGCCATTGGTCTCCAACGGACGCTGCCAGCCGCTCGATTCACTGGGCCGCAACGCATTGCTTCAGATCCGCGAAAAACAGACGGCCAATCTGGAGCCGTGGAAAGGCGCTTCCGAGCATCCCAAAATCATCTCCGCCACCGAATGGCTCATGGCGATGATGATGAATCCGGAGCTGGCCGATACCTGGCCTCTTATCCGCATCGACAACCCCGATCTGAAAGGGTTGCTCGCCCTGGCCGGCAACGCCGATCCCGATCAAAAGTTTGACGGCAAACATTTCGCCTGGAACGCGATCAAGACCAAGTTTCCCGATCTGCAACGCGAAACGCGGCGTGCCGCGAAAATCGACCAATCGCTGCGAACCCCATTCGATCAGGCCGTGATCCGGCTTTCGACCGTGGCAAGACTTTACATGCGGTTGCAGAACACACTTCAGCCCCAGAATGCAAAGGATTGGCCTACCGAACTGGCCAGCTTCACAAAAAATGCCGTCAGCGGCGTGGCGGCTCTTTCCGCCCAGCAAGCCGGTCAGAAATTTGATGAAACGGCCATGGCACGGATCATGCCGGATCTCGAGCGTTTTGAGGCGATGGCGCAATTGGAACCGCCAATGCTCATTCCGCCGCATCATCCCCAACGCGCCAAGGACGATTGGTCGGCCACGGTGGAAGGCCTCACTGAAGTGGCTCGGGGCGAGCCGACCCATTTCTCCCTGCTTGCGTATGCCAAAATGGCGGGCGCCTATCGAGCTGGAGACGTTGCCGGGTTTAATCAGGCAGTGCGCGATTATCGCACCGCGCTGAGTCCCTCTTTTCAGACTGAGTTGAAAAAGGCGGCTAATGAGCAGCGCTTCAACAATTTCGAGCCTTTTTACAAAGCGATGACACTTTACGTCATCGCATTTATTGCCGTGCTCGGATTCTGGTTTGCGCCCGCGCGCCTGGAGTGGTTGCGGCGCACGGCGGTGGCAATTGTGCTGGTGGCTTTGGCCATTCACACAGGCGGCCTCCTGTTCCGGATGCTGCTTGAAGGCCGGCCTCCGGTCACCAACCTCTATTCCTCGGCCATCTTTATCGGCTGGGGCGCATGCATCCTTGGATTGATCCTTGAGTGGTTCTGGAAGAATTCCATCGGCCTGGTCATCTCCAGCGCGATTGGATTCATCACGCTCATTATTGCCCATCACCTCTCGCTGACCGGCGATACGATGGAAATGATGCGGGCCGTGCTCGATACCAACTTCTGGCTCGCCACGCATGTGGTGGTGGTAACCCTTGGTTACGCCTCCACGTTTGTCGCCGGCTTCCTGGCGCTCGTTTACATCATCCTCGGCGTTTTCACCAAAAAACTTTCAACCACCGTGAGCCCTGGCGATGCGCCATCCAGGCAAACGCTCAACATTGGCAAGTCGCTCGCCAAGATGGTTTACGGGATTGTCTGTTTTGCCACGCTCTTTAGTTTTGTCGGCACCGTGCTGGGCGGCATCTGGGCGGATCAATCGTGGGGCCGCTTCTGGGGCTGGGATCCCAAAGAAAATGGCGCCCTCATCATCGTGCTCTGGAACGCGCTGATCCTTCATGCGCGCTGGGGTGGCATGGTGCGCGAGCGCGGCCTGATGAACCTGGCTATTTTCGGCAACATCGTCACGAGCTGGTCGTGGTTTGGCGTCAACATGCTCGGCATCGGCCTGCACGCTTACGGTTTTATGGACGCGGCGTTCATGTGGTTGATGATCTTTGTCGGCAGCCAGCTTCTCCTCATCGGCCTTGGGCTCCTTCCCCTATCGATGTGGCGCAGCTTCCACGATTCCGGCAATCGCCCGGCCGCGATGCCGCCCGCGCTCCCGGTTTAAGAACGCGCGGATTTTTCCGTGCCGCCTCAAATCAAGTGCCAAGCACCTTCCGCGGCGCCTTCGATGGGCTGCGGAATGTGTTTTCCTGTTGAGCTGCGCGCGCATTTGCCCGAAAGCTTCCATCCGCTGCGAAGCCGAAGTTTTCTTACCTAATTTTTTATGAACGACCCAGTCACTGAACGCTCCCTTGCCACGCTCGCTTTCGACGTTGCCGATGAGCCGCTTCCGTCGGATCCCTCTTGCAATCCTTTTAAACTTGTTGTCGATCCCGTGATGCGGGTCCGGCTGCGGCGCGCTCTTTTTGAAATGATTGAGCATCACGACCAGGAACTTGCCCGGTATGTGTCTGAAGGCAGCCTGGCGCTGGAGAGTTACAAGGAATACATCGAACTCTTCGCCAACAGTCTTAAACAGACCATGGGAAGCCGTGAAGGGGTCGCTTATCTGCTGCGCTCCTGCGGGTTCGAAGTGCTCGATACCGACATCAATCTGAATCCAGAGACGCGCTGGAAGGTAAAACGTTAACCACCCGTTTTATGAGCGACGAAGGTTTCATCCCATTAAGCCGCGATATCGAAGCGACGCGGATTCCGAGCGGCGAACAGGTGACGTTACCGGCCGAAACGGCCGTTCTTATCACCCAGGCACTCGGCGGCAGTTTTACGGTCCATGTCGCCCATCAATCGGGCTTGTTCCGCATCAAAAACTCCGATGCCGATGCGCTTGGAAAAGAAGTCGTGGAGAGCGCGCCCGCCACGGATGGCCCATTTGATGACGCCAATGCGTGGGCGCAATTGCGCAACTGTTACGATCCGGAAATTCCGGTAAACATTGTCGATCTCGGCCTGATCTACAGCCTTGAGGCAACCGATGCACCAGCCGGCGGCAAACATCTCGAAGTCAAGATGACCTTGACCGCGCCCGGGTGCGGCATGGGACCTTCCCTGGCCGCCGATGCCGAACAACGCCTGCTCACCGTTCCCGGTGTCTCAAGCGCGAACGTCTCGCTGGTTTGGGAGCCGACCTGGTCGCCCGCGTTGATTTCCCCGGCCGGCAAGGAAAAGCTTGGAATGGTTTAGTTCTTACCGCGCGGAAAATGCTTGTCTAACAGCTTACAAGACTGTCGGCTCATGATGTTAATTATGCGTTGGCGCTCTTTTTTCGATTCCAGGCAAGCAGTTCTTTCCGGCGGCACTCTCGGGTTGCTGCTTTCAGTCTCTTCCGCCCTGGCGGGAGGTTGGAACGAAGAGCCGCAACCTTTGGTTTTTAAAAAAGCGGCCGCTCAAGAGCCGTTGACGGCGATCCGCGCCGATGCCGGTTCGCCCCTGGCATGGGATCAGAGCGCGCACATGCTTTGGTTTGTCGATTTCGGGACGCTTCATGCAGCGTGGTGGAACGGATCGACGTTTGTGAGCGCCGACATGGGTCTCATCGCGCCGCTGCCCGAGGCGGGCATTGTCATCGATTCGAGCACTCACTTTGTTTATTGCGTCAGCACTGACGGTTTTCCTCACTGCGCCCGGCTGATTGGTAAAAAGTGGGTGATCCGCAAAATTGGCGATAAACCCGTTACCAGGCTGCTTGGAGTCGATCAGGCGCGCCACCGGCTTTTTGCTTACGATGCCGACGCGGCGGGCATCCGGCTTTACCGCTTCGATGCCAAAACCAAATCGTGGTCTTCCTCGATCATCGCATCCGGACTCGGCGCAGCCGGTGACCTCGGCGCGTTTGATGCCGCCTCGCAAACCCTTTACACCACGCATGAAACCGCGGAGCCCGGCATCCAGCGGCATCCCGACGCGCAAACCATTGCCGATCCAACGGGTTTTGGAAAACTGAAACCATGGCCGCTCGTGGCGACGGCTTGGAACGGCACGGCATGGAGTTCCCGTCTGCTTGGCGATACCGGCGTGCCGCAGCAGCCGGCGGTGCGTCCCCTGGATCATCGCCTCTTTTTTGCAAGCCGTGACGACCTTAAAACGGTGCGTTTTTATCAACCCGCCTATCGCAAGGCGGCCGAGGCGTTTGGAAGCGAGACCGGCTGGTCGGGCCAGGATACATGGCGGGATGACGACAGCTATAAAATCGTTGAACCCAAGTATCCCAAGCCTTGGATTTCCGGGTTGTTTTTATCGTCGTATTCCCTCTCGTTTTTGTCGGATACAGCGATGATTTTTTCCGGCACAACGCGTTACACGGTCAAGCTGAGCTCGCCTGTCGTCCCTGTCCCTTATTACGCGCCGATCTGGACCGATCTCCCACTCGCTCCGCGCCTGGCTGGTTTCCGCGCCTTGATTAATCCCAGGCAAAGCCGGCTCGTGCAGCATCGCGAATGGTTTGAAGGCGAAATCGCTCGGAGCCAGACAGGGATGCAAATCGCCGGCTATCTTTACCGCGATGCGACGGGTTTGCTCGTTACCGAGTGCGCGGCCGATCCGGCCAACGGGCCTCAGCTGGATTCCGATCTCCGGCAGCCACGCTTTTATCCCGCTCTCGATGCCGGTTTTGATCCGCTTTCGGCGCCGGCTGATTTTGCGCGACTCTCCGACTCGGAAATTTTCGCCGATCCAAACGACATCGTGGCCGATCCCACGCACCGCAACCCGGTGAAGTCCACGGCCATTCCGGGCTCCTATACCACGAACGCTGCATCGCCTCTTGTTCCTCCGCATCTGCGGCTTCCTTCGAGCGTGCAATTGAGAACGTTTGGCCACCGTTATTCCTTGGGCAAACTTGATCAGCCCGGCAGCCGGTTCCGCGCTTATTCCAACGCCGGCACCGACTACGCGATGGCGTCGCACATTGCTGTCGATACCGCGACCGGCGTGACTTTTTATACGCAGTCCCCGCCGCCGGCCGGCAACGAAAACGCCGTGGTGCCCGCAGAGCCGCAAACCACAACGCCATTGGCCAATTTCACCGCCCCTTCGGATCCAAAACTGTCGCGCCCGCAAGGCACACGGGTCTGGATCGTGATGGTTTACTAAGGGGGGTTAGTTGGCAGGCACGCGTGCCAAAGCTGCTCACCGGTTTTATTGCGCCCAGTCCGATAAATTTTTCTCTCCATCGCAAAATCTCCCGAGCCTTGCCGCTTCGGAAACGCTAGTCTGCGCGCCTTTCATGAAGTTGACCTCTGCATTCGTCCTTGGCGCCGGTCTCGGCACACGGCTCAAAGCGCTCACCCAGGAGCGGCCCAAACCGTTGATTCCCGTGGGCAACAAACCGCTGATTACCTACGCGTTCGACCATTTGATGGAAGTCGGAATTACCCGTTTTGTCGTCAATACCCATTGGCGGGCTGAAGCGTATCCGGTGACATTCCCCGGCGGCTTTTATCGCGGGGCCTCAGTGGAATTTCGCCACGAATCGCCCCTGATCCTTGAAACGGCGGGCGGGATCAAGAACGCGGAGGAATTGATCGGACATGAAACCTTCATTGTTTATAACGGCGATATTTTCACCGATTTGCCACTGGCGCCGGCTTTGCGGGCTCATGCGGAATCGGGCAACGAAGTCACCCTCATTTTGCGCTCCAAAGACGGCCCGCTTCAGGTTTCCTTTGACCACGTGAGCGGACGGATCACCGACATCGGCAAACGGATCGATACCACCAGCCCCGCGGAATTTCTTTTTACCGGCATCTACATTGTGGAGCCTTCCTTTTTCAAGCGGATCCCGGCTGCGACAAAGCTCAGCGTTATCCCGGTCTTTCTCGATATGATCCGTGAAGGTGCAAACCTTGGCGGCATCGTCCTCGATGAAGGCCAATGGTGGGATCTTGGCACACGCGAACAATATCTCGCCGTGCACAGTCATCTTGTTTCGGAGAGTTCGCACTGGATCGATCCTTCGGCGCGGATCGCCGCCAGTGCGCAGATCACCGGCGCGACGGCCATCGGCGCCGGAGTGGTCGTCGGAGCAAACACCACGCTCCACGACTGCATTGTCTGGGAAGGCGCCTCCATCGCCGAGGGGAGTTTGCTAAACCAATGCGTGATCACCGCCGGCGCGCAAGTGAGCGGCATTCATTCCCACGCGGATCTCTGATTTTTCCTGGTGCGGCAGACGAAAAATTCTTTCCCTTTCGCCCGCTGAAAAGCGTGAGACTTTCGGCCTCGCATTCCCCACTCTCCACCCTCCGCATTCTCCCCTTCGCCCCGATGCACGACAATCTTCTCGATAAGACGTTTTCCCGCTTCCCTCATTTTGACTCCCCCAATGCCAAAGTGCAGTTGCTTGAAAAAGGTGGCTCCGATCGCAAGTTTTATCGGATCGCGGCCGCCGGCGGCATCTCATTGATCCTGGTTAAGTATGGGAATCTGCGGGATGAAAACCGCCATTATGTCGCCATTGCGCAGTTTTTGACCGGCATCGGGTTTCGCAGTCCGCAGATCTTTTTCCACGACGAATCGGAGGGACTTATTTGGATGGAAGATCTCGGGGATCGCGACCTCTGGAGCTATCGCGACGAACCGTGGGCAGTCCGGCAAGCCCTTTACGAAAACACTTTGGATGGGCTTCTGACCCTGCATACCAGGGCTCATATTGCTTACAACGGCCACCCGCCCACCCTGCAGGCCGAGTTTAATACCGAGCTTTATCGCTGGGAGCAGAACTACTTTTTCGAAAACTGTCTCGGCCGATTTTTTAATATCGATACGGAGACCCTCGCCGAAGCGTGCGACCGCGAACGGCTTGAGCAGATCGCCGAATTGCTTGCCGCCAAACCGCGCGTCCTTGTTCATCGCGATTTTCAGTCCCAGAACATCGTGATAAAAGAAGGTGCAGCGTGTTTTATCGATTTCCAGGGAATGCGCCCCGGTCTTGCGCAATATGATCTCGCCTCGCTTCTGCACGATCCTTACGTCTCGCTAAGCGAGAGCGAGCGCGCCGAACTTCTGGCTTATTATATTCAAGGTTTGCGTGAACTCGGATTTGAACCGGCGCCGGACTTTGAGGAAACTTTCCGCCTCTGCGCCATGCAACGTCTCATGCAAGCGCTGGGAGCTTACGGATTTCTTGGCCTGGTCAAGGAGCGTCCTCGGTTCCTTGAGCATATCCCGCCAGCGCTCAAGAGCTTGCGCGGTCTGGTGGCCCAAATACCCGGGCTTGCTCAGCTTGATACGCTTCTGGCTGGTTTGAAGTTTCCTGCCGATTCGGCCTCGTAATCGATTTGCCCTTTTTCGTCAGGCAGGGCGATTCAGGAAACGAGGTACAAGAAAATGACGGGCGCCCGAAGACGCCCGTCTGGTTTGTGGGACGCCCCGGATTACGGAGAACGTCTTGCCCCCATTTCGCGCATGAAGCCACAATTGGCCGCGCGGGTTTGGAAAATTTCCGTAATTTTAAGGCGATTGCTTGGAGCGAAAACACGGTTTTGCTTAAACCGATGCAGCCTATCGTTGAACCCTCCGTGTTCCTCCCGCCGCCCCGCCGCTTTGCACCGCATCCGCACGGGGAATCGGCCGCCGCACCACGCGCCTTGAATCCGGCCCGCCGATCGGCTTGGGAAGTTCAACATGACGCGGGGCGTCAATGATCGTCCCGGCCACGGTGACCATCTGCCCTTCCACGAGGTTTACCAGACGCCCGTCGCTAAGAAGCAGATCTCCGTTGCGCTCCAGCCGGAGCTCGTCGCCGACCCGCAGCGGCGCCGTCGCCACAGTCCCTTGGTTGTTTCTGACATAATAAAGCGTTCCGTTGATCCGCGCGATCCCCGTTGGCATGCCGGCTGTCCTTTCAGCCGGCCTGCCAATTGAGGAAACCTCCGTGTCCTGAGCCTGCGTCCCTGGCGAAACACCGCGCGGTTGCGAATAGCCCGTAAGCGCGCCGTTAAGAAACAAACAAAGAAAAAAGAATTTTTTCATACCGGGATTTGATCGGACTGTTTTCCGCACCTGGCCGGTTTGAAGCGATCCCTGATGACTCGCCGCTTGCCGGTTCCTTGTTTCCTGCGGCAACATCACCCATTATGACTCCCAGGCCGCCTACCGTCGTCATTGAAAACGTCTCGCCGCTGATCGATGCCGGCCGCTACCCGGTTAAACGGGGCGTGGGTGAGGATCTTCTGGTCGAGGCCGATATTTACAAAGACGGGCATGATGTCGTCTCGGCCGTGCTGAAGTGGCGCCGAAAAGGAGCCGCGCGCTGGCACGAAACGCCCATGGCCGCGATTCCCAACGGCAACGATCGTTGGCGTGCCACCTGTTCTTTTTTCGAGAACACCACTTACCAACTCACCATTGAAGCGTGGGGCGATACATTCCGCTCCTGGCAGCACGAGTTTCACACCAAATTCAGCGCCGGCCTTCAGGATCTCACGAGCGAATCGCTTGAAGGGGCCGCCTTGGTCGAGAAAGCCGCCCAGCTCGCCGCGCAACAAGGCCAGGGACGCGACCAGAAGCGCCTCCTGGAGATTGCGGAAACCATCCGCACCGGCACCCCGGCCGACGTCAATGAGATCTCGCACCGGCACGAGCTCGAAGCGCTCATGAGCGCTTACTCCGACCGCATCGATGCCTGTGAGTTCGTGCTCGATCCCCCTTCTGTTTTTCACCTTATTGAAAGCCCCCTTGAACCGCTTCCGCTCGAGGAATCTCCCGCCCTTAGAAAAGGAGCCCGCTCAAAAAAGAAACCGCCGGTCATCGCCCCGACGGCTCCCTCCGCGGCCGCCGTCCCAAGCGACCTGAACCTCGAATACGTGACCGTGACCGTTGACCGCAATCGGGCGCTCTTTTCCCAGTGGTATGAGTTTTTCCCGCGTTCAGCCGAGGGTCGCGGCGATCGCGGTTCCACCTTCCGGGATTGCCTGCCGCGAATCGATGACGCGCGCGCAATGGGCTTTGACGTGATCTATTTTCCGCCCATCCATCCCGTCGGTGTGACGGCGCGCAAAGGCCGCAACAACTCGGTGACGTGCGAGCCCGGCGAACCCGGCGTGCCATATGCCATCGGCAACCGGCATCAGAATTGTCCCAACGGCGGCGGCCACAAGGATGTCGCTCCCGAACTCGGCACTCTGGAGGATCTGGACTGGCTGACAGGGGAACTCAAGGCGCGCGGCATGGAACTGGCGCTTGATTTTGCGATCAATTGTTCGCCGGATCATCCTTACGTTCACGAGCATCCTGAGTGGTTCTACAAGCGGCCCGACGGCACGATTAAATACGCGGAGAATCCGCCGAAGAAATATCAGGATGTCTATCCGATGAACTTCCATAACCCGAATTGGCGGGCGCTTTGGGAGGAACTCACCAGCATTATCCTTTTCTGGTGCGAACATAATGTGCGCATCTTTCGCGTCGATAACCCGCATACAAAGCCCGTCGCGTTCTGGGAATATCTCATCGGAAAAGTGCAGGCGCGATTTCCCGATGCCATCTTCTTAAGTGAAGCTTTTACCCGGCCCAAGATGATGAAGTCACTTGCCAAGGCGGGCTATACACATAGCTACACTTACTTCACCTGGCGCAACTCCAAGCACGAGCTGATTGAATACTTCACCGAGCTTACCCAGACGGCGATGAAGGATTACTTCCGGGCCAATCTTTGGCCTAATACGCCCGATATCCTTCCCTTCTTCCTTCAGCATGGCGGCCGTCCCGCCTTCATGATCCGCGCAGTCCTCGCCGCCACGCTCTCCTCCATCTACGGCATCTATTCCGGGTTCGAACTATGCGAAAATGCCGCACTTCCTAACAAAGAGGAATATCTCGATAGCGAAAAATACCAGTGGAAGGAGCGCGACTGGAACGCGCCTGGCAACATCAAGCACCTCATTACCGCCCTCAACCGCATCCGTCGCGAAAACCGTGCGCTTCAGGAATACAGCAATCTGCGCTTCTACCATTCCGACAACGATCATGTCCTCTTTTTTGGGAAGATGAGCGAGGCGCGCGACAACATCATCCTGGTGGTCGTAAACCTTGATCCTTATCAGGCGCAAGGTTCCTTCATCGAAGTGCCAATCACCGAGTTCGGATGGATGGAAGGGGATAGTTACCAGGTCCACGATCTGCTCTTCGACGAACGTTATCTCTGGAGCGGCCCCCGGAACTTTGTCCAACTCGATCCCCACACCAAGCCCGCGCATATTTTTAAAGTCCGGCGTTGGGTAAGCCGCGAGCAGGACTTCGATTACTTCATGTAATCCGCCTTTATTGGCGGTCGAAGCCGCTCCGCCGCGAGTAAAATCCCGGCGGCTTTATCGAGTGTTTCCTGCCATTCACGTTCAGGCACCGAGTCGGCGACGATCCCGGCGCCGACATGGAAATGCATCTCTCCCGCTTCCAGCACCGCGGTCCGGATCGCGATGTTGAACTCGCTTTCCCCGTTAAATCCAAACCACCCAACCGCCCCGGTGTAAACACCGCGCGGGACCGGCTCGAGCTCTTCGATAATCTCCCGGGCGCGTTTTTTTGGTGCCCCGGTGATTGAACCGCCCGGAAAACAAGCCCGCAGCGCACTTGCGTGATCCACTTCCGGCCGCAGCCGGCCGCGCACCGTGGAGACGAGATGAAACACGTGTTCAAAGCGCTCGAGTTTGAGGAGTTCGCGCACCGAAACGCTTCCAAACTCGCATACGGTCCCGAGATCATTGCGCTCGAGATCGGTGATCATCACCAGCTCGGCAATCTCCTTGGGGGACGTAATCAGGTCATACGCCGATTTTTCATCCGCATCGGCCTCCGAGCGCCGTGGCCGGGTCCCTTTGATCGGACGCGTCTCGATGGCGCGGCCCGATATTTTTAAAAACAACTCGGGCGAGGTGGAAAGAATGGTGCGGCCGCCGAGCTCAAGGAACGCGGCATATGGTGCGGGTGAGTAATGCCGAAGCGCTTCGTAAAACTCGAATCCATCTCCATCCCAGGCGGCATCAAAGCGGTGTGAAAGGTTCGCCTGATAAATGTCGCCGGCCGCGATGTATTCCTGCGCCCGCGCCACCATCTCGCAATAGCGCTCCTTGCTTAAACTCGGCCTGAATTGCGGCGAAGCCGACTTTGTTCGGATGGCACGCTTCACGCCGCCGGTTTCCATCAAGCCGCGCAGTTGGCCGATCTCGTGCCAGCTCTCATCAGCATGCCGATAGATCAGCGCGTGCTCATAATGGCCAAAACAAAAATCGCCTTCATACTCCACGTAACCGGCGGCGAAACCGTGTGGCAAACCGTCGTCGGTGCACGATGTGATCTGGCAGTCGGTAATCGTTTTTCTTAAAACCTCCCAATCACTTTTCCCGCCGGAGCTTTCATTAAAAAGATTGCCGCGCAGCATCCTCGACGGATTTGCTCCGATGATTGAAATCTGTGGTGAAGAACCTGTCTCTGAAGCGCTATCGAAAAATACGAGACCCGTTAAATGACGGCAACGCTCCGCCACCTCAATCGGGGTGAGATCGAGGTGAACGGAACGCGGCGCTTGGACAAACTGCGGCATGACCCTCCCGCCTGTGCGCGAGGAGGGCGTTCTTTTCAAACGAATTCTTTGCGCTATGATCCGCGCCTCCTTGCCTGACTCATGAAAATACTGCCCTTCCTAATGACCGCCGTCCTGCTAAGCGCGCAGCCGATTTTCGCCCAGGAGAATGCCGCGCCGCCCGCCACGCCGGCGGTTCCCGCCGATCAGCGTCTCGATCTCATTCCAACCGACGCTCCCCGCCTCCCAGCCGAGTCATTGCCACTGATTCCTGATGCCCCGGCTCGCACCCCGAAGCCGAAGAAAAGCGCCCCGTCGCCTCCTTCCATCCTCGATCCGGCAAATGGTTCCGGCAAAAAAACCAAGACCGAGATTGCCGACGATGAGCTCCGCGGCCGGATCCGTTTCCGTGAAGCCAAAACCAAAGCCATCAAAGATCCGCTGATCCAAAGCGAGTTGGGTCGCGCCCAGGCCGCGCGCACCGATTTTGTGAAACGTGAAGCGATGAAAAGCTATTACAAGCTGCTCTACGCGCGCATGACCAAAATCGACGCCTCCATCAAACCGCGCATCGACGCCGCGCTGACCCAGTCCTTGCACCGCCTCGAACAGGACCGCTTGAAACCAAGCGAAGGGCTCGATCCGCAGGAGCGCCGGGAACGCGATGAAAGAGAGTAAGATTCCATTTGTAGCAATCAAAAGATTGCGATAGCTTGGCCGCCCTCTCAAACGGCGCATTCGTCTAGAGGCCTAGGACACAGCCCTCTCAAGGCTGGGACACGGGTTCGAATCCCGTACGCGCTACCATTCCGGAATGGCCGGACTGGCTGCGAAACGTGTGAATATGCGGGTTCCCGGGCTATCCGGTGAATTTCACCAATTACAAACCCCGAAGGTTTGCACGCCAAAAGCTGTCCCGGTTTGTCCCGGTTTTAGGCTCTCGCTGCGATCGGAATAATTTTGGCCGATTTCACCGGCGCGATTGCCCACCATTCCCCCACGTCTCTTGGGGTTACCACTTCCCGATAATTTGAGAAAATCTTCTTCGGACTCGTGTTCATCTCCAGGGCGAGGGCGGCCACGTCCTCGAGCTGGGGCAGTCGATACGAGCCGTAGGAGTGCCGGAGCCCGTTCGCCGGCCTGCTCACCTCAGGCCTGTTCGCTTTGCTTTCGATCGCGTTGATTTCGTCGATGATCCGCGTCATTGCGCGCGCGATGCTGCTAGGGCGTCTAAAGTCGGAAATCGGACCGGATTTCAGCCGGTAGGGCGCAAGCCAAGCCGCGAGGTTTGCTGAGATCGGAATGATGCGCCGCATGGCAGACCGATGCTGTTTTGCGGTAGCGGCGGAGACCTCGATAAAGCCGTGAGGGTATTTTACCGATTCAGGCTTCTTCTTTTTTCCAGTCGTCTGGAAATGCACGGCGCTCCACTCGATTCGGGCCAGCTCAATTGTGCGCAACCCCGCGAACGCTCCAAGGACGATAATCGGAAGCAATTCTTCGGGAGCATAAAGGAGGATTTTCCGCATTTCCCATGGCCGGAAGATTGCCACTGCCTCGCGATTGTCGTCGCTTGGCGCCTCGAGGCGATCGGCTGCAGTTGGCGCGTCTGCCGGCAGAAAACGCCCTTTTGCAAAATTGAACAATCTCACCAGCCCACGAATAAAATTGAGCGCCGTGCGCGGTGAGTGATGCACGTGTGAGGAAAGCCACTTATCCAGGTCTTGAGTGGTGATCTGCGTGATCGGGACGTTGAATCTCTCGCCGAACGGTTTCAGGATGCTCTTCAGGGTCGCGATCGTCGTCTCACTGCGCCGCTTACCCTTCATCCACGCATAGAGCTGCTCCGCGATGTCCGCAGGCGTTGCGGAAGGCAATTTGACGGAATGGTGCGCCGCGTAAAATTTCGCGGCTTCGACCAAGCTCACGTCCCCAAGGAATTTGGCTGCTTCCGCCGCATCGCGACACACAGCGTCCACGGCTCGCCCCATTGGCGCGCACGCCTCCTTCGCCGTGACAAACACCCGACGATCCAGAGGCGTGAGATGAAGCGCGTCGATCAGATCGCCGCCGGCGATTCCTTCGGCAACCTTTTTCGCCGTTTGCCTCGCTACTTCGAGCGTCCCTTTTGAGGTGCATTTTTCCCGACGGCTTCCCACATGATACGAAAGGAGATAGATCTCCTTTTTGCGATCTTTCAGCGGGCCGTAGATTGTCACTGATACGCCGCGGTGCTTCACGATCGCGGCCGCAGCTGGCTCTTGTTTGTTCACGGCATCACCCCGCTGTTTTCCTCATCGAATACTTGTCGTTTTACCCGCGAGTTCCTTGAGTCGCTCTGCCGAGGCGATCCGCAAATTGTCTTCTTTCGGGCTGCGTTCGAGCACCGCCATTTTCCCATCGGGAGCGGTCCATTTAGTCACTTTTACCACATCCATAGCTGTCCCCAGCTTTGGCTTTTCCAGTTTCCAGTCCGTTCCGTTGAGCAGCAGAAACTCTTTAATCTGCGAGTCGCTTAACTGCTTTTTCCCATTGAGATTGTAGTAGTGGACACTGACCGCCGCCATCTGGCGGTTAAAGATCACCGCCGTCCTATGGTCAGACTTTTCATAGATCCGCTCCTCATTTTGCCCGTTGTAAATATCGACCTGGCTAATGATTTGTTCCCCATACCGATTATTGGATTTTTCGGGATCGTCCCCGAGCGCTGCCTGAGCCAGTGAGGACGTTAAAATGAGGGCGCTTGCGATAATGAACTGTTTCATGGGTAGATAAGCTTACAGCATGCTTTTGGTTATTAATCAGGAAGAGAAACCAGCTTCCCAAGAGGATGATTAACAGCGCCACGCTCAGTGTGGTTTTGTGCCTTTGAGCGGTTGGCGTGGAAGTGATCCTCTGCGTTTTGGCGCCTCGATTTGTTCTGGCATTTCCTTTACGTGGTGGACTCCTTGCGGAGCTGCACTCGGCGTTAACGAAGAAAAGGGGCCGACCGCAGACGCAGGCAACGACTCGTCGGCCTGGTCGAAATCCGCTTTCGCAGCCTTCTTTTTTGCAACTATCGCAAGAGGCAAACGGATCTCTCCCGTTTCTTTTACCTCCGCTACAAATGCTTTAAGGCATTCGCGCAGAAGAAGAGAAGGGTCCATGCCAGTGATCCGGATGGCTTCTTCAAATTCAGCCTGAAGCTCCGCGTCCAGTCTGACGCTGTATTGATTCGATTTTTTCATGAGGTGGAGTGCAAGGGGCAACACCAAGCGGAGAACCTCCAAATATATGTTCACGCCAAGCGCACGGTGTCAACGTGGCACGAACAAACTATTGCATGCAATGAAGTTTTCACTTGATTCGTGCACTCAATGCATGCAATGAGTGCAGGCATGAGCGAAATCGACCTTCTTCCAAACAAACGTCATGTGGTCGTCGTGCCATCCGAACTGGCCAGCGATATGCGGGATGCGGCAAAGCAGATTGGTAATCCATCAATAGCTAAGTTTACGGCGATGGCTCTGCGCCGCACACTTCGACAGATTAAGATGGGCAAGCTCGCAAACGTGAATGGCGAGCTGCAGTCGGTAGGCGCGGCAGATTAACCGCCTCACGTTGTGACAATCACGATTGCGGACGCCGAGTTAGATCGCGCATTGGAGCGCCAGCTTGAAAGCCGTAAGCCCCCAATCGAACAGCTTTCCGAAGTTGAGATGTTGCGCAGTCGCAACAAGGAAGAGGCCGCATGGTTCCTGGGCATTACAGAACGCCAGCTAGAAACGTGGATGCGTCGCAAGGGCGACCGCGGCGGTCTCGGATGCCCTCACATGAAGCCAGCTCACAGCGTGAGCTTCACTTATGCCGCCCTCGCTGAGTGGCGGAAGCAATTTGAGGTGAAGTAATTTTTGCACTTAAACCCCCGCCGCTGAAAGGAGCGGCCCGCAAGTATGCTTATCAAGCCAGTGTTGACGCCTACAAAAGGCAAACACCTAAAACCCGGCGACCGGTGCGTCTGGGATTCACGTGGTGAAAAATACGAGATGTTTTTTGTGAGGCGCATCACACCAGGCGCTCACCATGTCAGGTCCCCGCAGAACGTGTTTCGCGTGCCGCGGTTCGCGGGCCTGAACGGCCCCGCTGATACAGGTATCGCTGAATTTTCAGACAAACAGGTTTCCCAGGAAGTCTGCCGCACCAACCAATCCCTCGCCGCTAAAAGCAGCATCTAAGTATATGGCAGGCACATTTCCCACACTCCCCCTTGCTTCCCGGCAGCTTAACGGGCCGCGCTTTCCGGATGAAATTGAACCTCATTTGAAGTGCCAGATTAAGACGCCTGCGGGTCTTTCAATTGAATTCAAGATCCCTACCGGCTTGCCGGAAAGTGAACAGTTGACCGCAGAGGCGCAGTTGTTCCGGTTGGTCGCTTCAGTGATCCGGGACACTTATCCAGGACAACCGGAACTGTTCATTCAGTTTATCCGCAAGCTCACCGAGGCAGTGCGCGACGCGAAGGGGCAGGGTAGTCAGCGGATCAATTTTGACATGGAGCCAGCGCCATGACCCCAACCATTTTTCTGGCGATCGCTTTCATTTGGCTTTGCGCGCTCGTCTTGATCAGCACGCTGATCCGGAACAGCCGGCGCAAATCGCAAAATGACATGCGCGTCTATCTGCAATGCCAGGAGCGCAGTCCCTCGGCATCGCTCAATGCGCGTAAATACTCGCGCATCATCAGCTCGCCCGCGCGGCGGCAACGCAGGGAGGAAGGGCTATGAGCTGGGAAATCGCTCTATTTTCGTGCGCGTGGATCGCGACCTGGACGCTTTTGATTGCACGCACCACGCCCACCAGGGGACGCATGGACAGGCAAACAGCAAAGCGGCTGGATGAAGTAGCGAAGCGACAAAACGCCATGGTGCGGCATTGGCTCAAATATCACCGGCAGTTTCGGAAGCGCCAGAAGCAGGCGGATAAATTCCACACGTCTGGAAATCAACAGAACGGAGGTGGACCGCCCGCTTAATTCACAATCTCTCTCCGGCTTCTCCCGGATCCACTTTTGCCGCGCGGACGCGCGCGAACCAAGGCCCGGTTCAGAACTTCGGTTTCTGCGCCTCCTAAAAAATACGCCCTTTTACCAACCACCTAACTCCATTTTTCCCGTGACTACTCTATTTCTTCCAGCTCCCACCAAACCGCCGGCAACTACTCCACCCGAGGAACTCAGTTCGCTTTTCCATAGCCTTAACACGTCGAGTATTGACGAGGAAGGCATCCGCATGCCCCAGGCTATTATTAAGGCGCGTGACGGCAGCCTGACTGTGATGGCCGCCGAGAGCGTGTCGTTGATGTATGCAGGCCTGGCGTTGCAATTTCGGGAATGCGATCCGCAAGAGATCATCTTCGGGTGGGATCGATTCGCTCTGGCAGGCCAAGGGCTCCAATTTCAAGATTTTCTCTCCGTGCATCACTGGCGATACGGAGCGGGCTGGCGCTATGGCGTTATCAATTATCAGTTCGAGCCGCTGACTGTGCGGCCAATCGCGTGGGACCACTCTTTTTGGTCGCCGGTCCTGAATACCGAAACCCTGCGCAACTTCAAGGCACTCGGCATCCTAGAGGCACTCTCATGAAAATGTTCCATGGCTCCGAGAACAACCTTTCCATGATCCTGGCTCAAATGGCGCGGCAACGAGGGCATCGCGCTTGCGGGATTCTGCCAGCCAAAGAAGACGCGCTCGCCGGCATGGTTATCGTAATGGCCGGGGCTCGTGCAATGGATTCGCTGGCCGGGGTTTTGCGACCATTCATTGCGGAGCACGTAAACCCAAATACACGGCCATTTCTTTTAACTTCGGATGACTGTTTGCATTGCGTTTTTGCCAAGATGGAAAAAGAAGGGCTGCGCGCATTGGTGGCAAATTTTGACGATGGTTTCCCGCTCAAAGTAGTTCTGTTCAGCGGCGATCAGACATGCCGCGACGCAGCACTCTTGCTTAACTCTGTCGGCATGAAGGTCGATGCGGGATTGCTGGACGCGAACCGGAAACCTTCAGCGGAGGTCGCATAGCCATGCCCGCGTATGTGTTGGATACGGGCGAAGTCGGCGAACTCATTGCCGAGATTATCGCAGATCATTATCCGCAGCTTTTGGAGCTCACGAGTACCAAAGGTTCCATTCCTGCATTGCGGTTTGACGTCGTATTTTACTACGCGGACAAGGATCAGAACGGCGACGTTTGCGGTTCAGGCCTGAAACTTCACGGTTACGCGTGCCTCGCGATCATTAAGATCATCAAGCTAAAGGATCGCTGTAAAGGGATGGGCGACGTGGAAATCACGATCGACGGCGATGCGTGGATGGAGAGAGGAGCCGCTCAGCGTCGGGCTCTGATTGATCATGAACTCTACCATTTAGCGCCGAAAACTGACAACAGCGGTGCCTATAAACGGGACGATCTGCGCCGGCCTTTGTTCGGCATGCGGCTTCACGATGTGGATGTTGGTTGGTTTGCGGCGGTGGCACTTCGCAACGGTGCAGCCAGCGCGGAGCAAATCCAGGCACATCAGATCGTTGAAAACTATCATCAGGAACTTTTCCCATTCGTTAAGCAATGGGATGCCGCCGGGA
>JAQGOL010000039.1 GCA_028293625.1 Chthoniobacteraceae bacterium
GTAGCACTGCCTTCCGCAAGGTCCTCACTGAAGCGCGTCTGCTTCAGAGCATGTCAGCGCGCTCCAACCCGTATGACAACGCCTGGAGCGAGTCCTTCATCGGAACTCTAAAACTCGAAATGCTCCAGGACGGATGCTTCGAAAATGCCAGCGATGCATAGAAATCTTCGAATATATCGAAGGCTACTACAACACTCACCGCAAACACTCAGCCATCGGATACAAAACTCCGAGCCAGTTCGAAACCCAAATCCGCTCAACAAAATAAGCGACAAACTGGTCCAAAAATCAGTTGCACCTCAAGTCTCTTCCCGCGGATGTGGTGGCAAACGACGCTATCCACCATCTCTTCTGGAAGGAGGGTCAACGACTGAAGCTCCGAAAGTCGGAACGCACCAATCTGCGGCATGAGCATCGAGGGAACGCTGTGCGCCGCGCCGAGCGATACTCCTGTAGCTCCTGCCATTGCCGAGCTAACGTCCTCTACAGCCTTCACACCAGAGTCTGAGTAAAACGCGCTGTGGTAGAACTCGCGAACGCCCGCCGGGGTGGACCAAATCACGTTTGTGCCGGATACGGGCGTCTTATCTGGACGATCCTCCGGTTTATCAAGTGTATCCGTCCACTCGAAGCGGAAATAGTCCGGACGAATGAAGAAGGTCTTAAATGGCTTCGGATACGGACGGGGCGTTCCTTCGACTATAATCTGGACAATGCCGGCGTCCTGATAGGTGCGACACATCGCATAACACTTGGTCGTGCGTGCGATGACTTCGGCGGGATCAACGGCCTGCGCTCCCGCCGACCAGAGGGCAAGTAGCAAGAGCCAGATTGTTGTGTGACTGCAATTCACGATGCGGCGATGACGGCTAACATGTAATGGGCAGCGAGTGCCTTCTTTGGCAGCGGCTGTAGTTTGGGACATGTTTTAAATAAGTACAGAGCAAGCATTGGGAAGCGAGCCCGGAAAAATCCGGGCTGGCCTGCCATTGAGGGTATGTTTTAGCCTGGCATTTACCGCCGCTCCGGCCGGGATTGCGGACGCGCGCAATCCAGCCGCTTACTGCGGACTGTTGCCCTCTTAACCTGAGGTGTCGGTGGGACTGCGGGGTGCATGCAAGGCGGGTTAAAGGAAGCGGATGCAACTCACAGTAATAACGAGGAAGCTGGAGATATCCCTTGGCGTTTCGCGCGGCCGTCAACTTGTAAAGTAATGATGGAAACATGCTTTACCGACAGCCACTTTGTACAAAGCGACGGCGTCATTTACGAACTGCACCCGCAAATTGAAGCCGAATTAATCGAAGCTTTCGACAAAATCAAAGGTGCCGGTTCTTCCGCAGAACTCATTGCAGCTCGGTGCAAAGCGCTATCGAGCACAATTCCCGCGCTCGCCCGCGCGATCAGTGCCGCCGCCCCAAGTGAAACAGATTGCGCCAGCCAACGCTGCCCGGTTCTGCCCGCCGATGCGCGCATTAAAGCTCTTGAGGATCAGCTCAAAATCGTCCAGGACCAGGTCAAGCAGGAAAACGACCGGCGCGCCCAATCAAGGTAGCTCTTTGATCCGAACCGTGAAGTTGCGCCGCAATTTGCCGCATACACTGCCGAACTTGACGATGGCACCGTTATCAGCGGCATTTTGGCGGAAGAAACAGCGGTCTCGGTGCTCTTGCGTGAGCCGATGGGTCGTGACACCCGGCTTGAGCGTTCCCGGATTTTGCATTTGCAAACAACGGGAAGTTCACCGATGCCAGAAGGACTCGGTGCCGGTCTTGAAGTGGCGGATGTTGCCGATCTGCTTGACTTTCTTACTGGCAATAGACTTCCGGTCAGCGCCGCTGACGCGGATCGAGCGCGTCGCGCAATCCATCGCCCAGAAAATTAAGCGCGAGCAGGGTAATGGACATAACGGCGGCCGGGTAACCGAGAAGCCACCAGTAGCTGCGGATCGGATTAATAACCTGGGCGCCCTCGGCCAGGAGGCTTCCCCAGCTTGCCTGCGGCGCCTGGATTCCAAGCCCGAGAAACGAGAGGAATGATTCATCCAGGATCACGGCAGGAATTGTGAGGGTAAGATAGACGACAACGATGCCGATCAAATTGGGAAGCAAATGGCGCGTGACGATCCGTGTGTGGCTTTGTCCAAGGCTGCGCGCGGCGAGAACAAACTGCTGGTTTTTTAGCGAGAGCACCTGGCCGCGGACAATTCGCGCCATGGTAAGCCATTCAATCATTCCAAGGGCCAGGATCAGAATAAGCACCTTGGAGTAGCCAACCAGTGTGATCCCTTCAATAACGAAAGCAGCGTTGCCGAAGCCGAGCTTCAGATGCAATCCGGCGAGGTATTCGCGCAAAATCGGATCGAACACAAACGAGGCAATAATAATGATGATCAGCCGGGGAATGGCGTAAAGAATTTCGACCAAGCGCATCATGACGGAGTCGACAGTTCCTCCCATATAGCCGGCTATTAAACCGTAAGTGGTTCCGATAAAAAAGCTCACCAGCGCGCCGCTTAATCCTACCAGAAGCGAAATCCGCGCCCCTTCAACGACGCGTGAGAACATGTCGCGTCCGTTCACGTCGGTGCCAAAGAAATGTTTGCCGGAGGGCGGCGCATATTGGAGGCCGCTCGTGGAGTGCGGATCGGTATGAAAGAGAGCCGGCGCAAAAAGCGTGAAAAGCACGATGATTGTAAGCACTGCCATTGCGGCAACGGCGCTCGGATTGGACTTCAGACGCCGCCATGCACCAGGCGCCGGGGGAGAATCGCTACTCATAAAGTTTAATGCGCCGGTCGAGCGCGGTATAGGCCACATCGACCACGAAATTGAGGCCGACCAAGATGACGCAGTAAACGATGACGACACCGCAAAGCAGGAAGACGTCGCGGTTTAAAATGGCATTGACGAAGTAACCCCCCATTCCGGGAATATTAAAGATGGTCTCCACAACAATGGAGCCGGTGAGCAGGTTGGCGGCGAGTGGTCCGAGGAAACTGACAATTGGCAGGATCGCCACTTTCAAGGCATGGCGCGCGACCACGGCGGAATCGGTGAGGCCCTTGGCCCGCGCGGTTCGGATAAAGTCCTGGCTGAGAACCTCAAGCATGCTTGAGCGCATCAGCCGCGCGATATATGCAATGTACGGGCCGGCAAGAGTGATGGCCGGGAGTATAAGGCTTTTTGATGAACTCCAGCCACCGACAGGGAGCCAGCGCAGCCATAGGCCGAACACCAGGACAAGCACCGGACCTGTTACAAAAGTGGGAACGCTAATAAGCGCCATCGCACCGAGCATCGAACCGGTATCAATGAGCGTGTGCTGGCGTAGCGCGGCCAGACTTCCCAACCAGACCCCCAGAGTTGTCGCGAGTATAAATGCGCTAAGGCCGAGAACCGCGGAGACTGGCAACCCGTCGCCAATCAGTTCATTGACCGAACGGTCGCGGTATTTAAATGAGACCCGCAGATCGCCATGAAGCAGGTCGCCCAGGTAGGCCGTGTATTGTTCCCACAACGTCCCGCTCAGCTTGTAGTGTTCCAGAAGCTGTTTCTCTACAAAAGCCGGCACTTTGCGCTCCCGCGAGAAAGGGCTGCCCGGAGCAAGCCGCGCCAGGAAAAAGGTGAGCGTTATCACACACCAGAGGACCACGATAAAGCCGAGGAACCGGCGAAGAATGAATGCGAACATTTAAGGAGATGCTTCTACGGAGCAGGGGACTTCGAGCCGCTCGCAAGCTTCCTGATAGTAACCGGCGTCGATTTCAAATCCGATAAACCGGCTTACTGAGCAAGCTTTTGCCGCCAGGGCACTGTGTCCAATGCCAAGAAAAGGATCCATCATCGTAAGCCCCGGACGTACTCCGTGAAGGCGAATGCATTGCTCGGCCAGCTGTATGGGAAAGGTGGCGGGATGCGGGCGGTTTTTGTCGCGGCTGTTGATGGTTTCATAGGGGATAAACCAGTTGTTCCCGCGACATCGGCGGTCGCGTCCTTTCGTATGGCCCCAGCGTGTGACGTTGCTCTTATCGGAATACTCCACCCCGACCGCGAGCCGGTCGAGTTGCACATTGCCGCTTTGTGTCAGGTGGAAGAGATACTCGTGGCAATCGGTAATAAAGCGTTTGGAATTGATCGGCTTGAAGTGGCCCACGGAAAGCTCCGGCTCCCTGCGCGGTTGCACCGTAATCGATTTGATCCAGTGGAGCGTGTTCTGCAGCGTAAAATAAGGCTGAAGCTTGAGAACCAGCTCGTGGGGCAGCAGCGGATTGGCCGGCGAAGCGCCTACATTGAGAAAAAATGAGCCTTCGGGCTTGAGCAAGCGCTTGATTTGTTCGGCCCACTGCCCGCACCAATTAAGATATTCGGCACGCGGGGAGTCGTCGGCATAACTTCGGTAACCAATGTCCAGATTGTAGGGCGGCGACGTCACCACCACGTCCACCGACTCTGAGGGAAGCGCGGCCATGCCCGCGAGGCAATCGCCATGGCGCAAATCCCAGACGGTCGTGTTGGGTGGTTCGAACAGGTCGCTCATTTCAAATCCCGGATCATTCACAGATCCTCGCGCCTTTTGCATTGCGAAACTTCAGGCCCGGGGTAGATCAGCGCCGACTTTTTATTTTCGCCCCCGTTTCCCCGCTGCTGTTTTCTCCATCCCGAATGCGTTTTCTAACTTTTGTGTCTCAATGTGCGGTAATATGTTTCTTACCATTTGGTGCTCTTGCGGGGGATCCCACCGTTGCGGGCAATGTTGCAAGGCTTGACCGGTCCGGAATTGCATATGCGCCCGAAAATGCGCCCCAGGCCGTGAAAAATGCGATATGGGCGATTAACACCCTGAGGAATAAGCCATATCGCTTTGGCGGTGGCCACGGCACTTTCCATGACGCTGGTTACGACTGTTCAGGAACCATTTCGTTCCTGCTTCATCATGCTGCCTGCCTCGATAATCCGACGCCCTCCAGCGCGCTTTGTGGGTATGGCGATCCCGGTCCCGGGCGTTGGATCACCATTTACGCAAAGCGCGGGCACGTGTTTGCCGTTGTGGCCGGTTTGCGGCTTGATACCACGGATATGAGCCATGGCCGCCAGGGACCGCGCTGGCATCTCGCAGGGCGCTCCCTGGAGAACTTTCAGGCCCGGCATCCGCGCGGCCTGTAGTATTTTTTCAAGCACCTTAAATCAAGGCGTTGGCGCCGAGGATGAAGATGATTGAAACGACGGCGATGCCGGTTTCAACCACGGTCCAGGTGCGCAACGTTTGGGAGACCGACATGCCCAGATACTCTTTGACGAACCAAAAACCTGAGTCGTTGACGTGAGAGAGGATGAGCGAGCCGGCGCCCATGGCGAGGACGAGCAGTTCGCGGTTAGTGCCGGGGCATTTTTGCAGAACTGAAGCCATGATTCCGGCCGCCATCGTGACCGCCACCGTTGCCGACCCGACCGCGATGCGCAGGGCGCCCGCGATCATCCATCCCAAAAGCAGCGGGGAAACAGGCCAGGTTGAACTGGTATCCGCGATCGCTTTTCCAACTCCCGAATCGGTGAGCACGCGACTGAATCCGCCGCCCGCTCCGATGAGCAGTAAAATGCTGGCCGCCGGCGCGACGCATTGCTCGGAAAATTTGAGGATCTGTGAGCCGGTTAGTCCGCAATGGACTCCGAAGGTCCAGAATGAGACCAGCACCGCGATCAGCATGGCAACCACGGGCTCGGCAAGGAAACTCGCAACCAGGCGGACACCACTGCCTGCGGGGAGAAAGATTTGCGCGGCCGTGCCCAGGAGCATCAGAAGAACGGGCAGGAGCATTGTAAATACGCTCAATGCAAAACCCGGAGCGCGCGGCGCTTCAGGCCGGGAGATTGCTTCCGAACCAAGGCCGCCGATGGCAACTGGAACTCTTGGCGCGACCCAGCGAGCGAGAAACGGTCCGGTAATAAGAGCGGTCGGCGCTCCGATCACCAGCGACCAGAGAATGGTTTTTCCGGTATCGGCCCCGATAAGACCGATTGCCGCCATCGGGCCCGGATGTGGAGGGATCAGTCCGTGCGCCGTGGAGAGGCCAGCCGCCAGTGGAAGCATAAGACGCAGGATCGGCATTCCGGTGCGCCGGGCCAGCATAAACCCGATAGGACCAAGGATGACGATTCCGACTCCGAAAAAGACCGAGATACCGACGAGAAAAGCGACGACCATGACCGCGTAGTCGATGCGTTTTTCACCAAACAAACGGACCATGGCGTTTGCGATCACTTCCGCCGCCCCCGATTCAGCAAGCAGTTTGCCCAGGATCGTACCGAGGCCAATGATCATGGCGAGCCCACCGAGGGTTGCGCCAACGCCGGTCTGAAAACTCTTTGCGACTAAGTCGAGCGGCATGCTCGGGATCCCGACCACCAGGGTGGCGAGCATGAGCGCCACAACGGCGTTGCACTTGAAACGGGCGATTAAAACAATCAGCCCTATAATCGCAAACGCCGCGAGCGAGAGAAGTTGATTGGAGCCAAGGAGAGCAATGGTGGGGAACATCGTCCCCACTTACTACCGGAAAGCCCTCCGCGAGCGCGACCAATCACTGAGCCTAAGGCAAAGAAAGTTTTCCCTGCTCTCAGACCCGGATCTTGCCGCGGGCGCTTACTTTCGGATGATAAGCCCAATCACAAAGCCGGCCGCGACAGCGGAAATAACTGATCCGATTGGGTTGGCACGCACATATTCCTCGCTGTCCTGCTGGAAACTGCGCACGCGCGTCCGGGATTCACCATAGAGTTCTTCAGCCCGATGTTTTGCCTCATCGAAGGCTTCGTCGGCGCGGCCTTTAAGTTCGCCGAACTTCTCCTTCGCATTGGAAAGAGCGTCTTCGCTAAATTTCCGGGTTTCTTCCACAGCGCCTGCGACTGACGCCTTCACTTGATTTTTCGCGTTGCGAGCGGCTTCACCCAGGTCGTTTGCTGAGCTTTGAATCTTGTCCGCGGCGTCTGTGAAACTGTTTTTGGAGGTATTGGATGAGGTGTTCATGCACGATCAAATCGGGAAGGGCCAAGCTCGCGGGTGCATGGCTGGAGCATGGAAATGATAAAGCCGCGTGAGCCGACCAACCTACTGTGGTTCCCCGATTTCAGGGTGGTAGTGCAACCCAATCTACAAACCCACTCTTATGAAACTCGAAACACTCAAAGACCTTTATATCCAGGAACTAAAAGACCTGTATAGCGCGGAGAAGCAGATCATTAAGGCGCTGCCTAAGATGGCTAAAGCGGCCACAAACGCAGACCTGGCGGCAGGCTTCAAGCAACACCTTGAAGAGACCAGGGAACACGCTGTTCGTCTCGAGAAAATTCTTTCCAGCCATGGCCAATCGACACGTGGCCCAAAGTGCAAGGGCATGGAAGGTGTTCTGGCCGAAGGCGATGAAATGATCGAGGAAGAAGGCGATGAAGAAGTGCGCGACGCCGGACTCATTGGCGCGGCTCAACGCGTTGAGCATTACGAAATGGCCGGTTATGGCACTGCCCGCACCTTCGCCGAGTTGCTTGGCGATAAAGAGGGAGCCAGCCTACTCCAGCAAACTCTGGATGAAGAAAAGAGCACTGACAAAAAGCTGACTGAACTCGCGGTCACCGCGATCAACGTGGCTGCCAGCCAGTAGACAACACTTCGATACGTATCGAACGCGGCCGGACCGGACTTACCGGTCCGGCCTTTTTTTGCTTCAGCCGGGCATGGCAACTATCCGTCTGACTTACTCGACCCAGAACAGGTCGCACATCCGTTCTTTCGCGGCGCCGTAGGTAAGCGTCTGCTCATTGCCGCCCCCGGAATCGCGTACATAAAATTCACCACCGCCGGCCAGCGAGGGGTCGTCGTGGTAGCCGACAAAAAGGATGCTATGATAGGAGCCCGCGGCGACAGGCGATCCGCCGGCAAGAACAGCTTTAGCTTGAGCAAGGTGCTCGTTAGTAAGGCCCTGGGTGCCGTCATTCGGACGCAACCAATGAAACTTCAGCCCCACCGCCTGTAATTCGCGCGCGGCGGCGAGTGCTTTCTCGGAGGGTTGATAATCGGCGCTGAATTTCCTGGCATACGGCATCTCTTCCTCGGCGCAGATACCGAGCTTTTCATAGCCACGGATTACGCTTGTAAAGAAGTGCCCATCCTGCGGGCGGTGAATTGCCTGGTCACCGGCCCAATTAAGAAACTCGACGCTGAGCGGGATGCCGCGGTCGAGCTTTCGGGCGATCGCATACTCCATCGCGCCGACCGTGGCGAAGACCGAGCAGGTATTGCGCGCTCCTTGTTTGCGCAGGGTAAGGTGCCAGCGCTCAAAGCCCGGGCGGAGATCCGCGGCGGGCGGAATCACTGTCGCGCTGCCCGGCGTTTTAAGCGGCTTGGGTTGTGCATTTTCCCACGTTTCCTTGGTGACGATCTTCTTTTCCTGAAGATGAATGAAAGCGCCTTTTTTGTTGGCCACGACAACATCGGGCAGGCCATCGCCGTTGATATCGCCGGCCACGACCTGGGTGCCGACTCCCGAGTTATCGGAGATCAGATACGGGATGAAATCGACACTTTTATCCACGGCGCGCACGAGCTTGAACCAATAGAGTACCGCGGCGTCGTTGCGATCGGGATCGCCGACACGGCCGTGCGACCAGAAGCGTTTGCCGGTAACGATGTCCTTGAGTCCGTCGCCGTCCATATCGACGAGATCGATAGCGTGGACCTCGGAGAACTTCACGCCGTATTTATTCTCGGCGGGCTCTTTGCCCATGATGATGTGTTCGCGAAATTTGCTCTCGCCGCCCTCGCGATACTGTTCATACCACGCGAGGCCGAAGGCATGCGCAGCGAGGCTGGTGATAATATCGGCAAGACCGTCACCATTCAGATCGTAGGCATACATTTGCGCGCCACCACCGCCGAAGGACGACTTGTGCTGCGCCCAGAGTGGATCATTGGCAAGCGACGATGGTTGCTCCCACCAGCCGTCCTTTTCGATCAGGTCGATGCGCCCATCGCCGTTTACATCGCCCACGCCCATGCCGTGGGTGAAGTTGCCGTATTTGTTGTCAGGGGAAATCGCGTGGAATTTCCACGGCTTCACAGGGTCGCTCCAGTCGGGCTCAGCGTAACCATACTGGCCTTTGGTGATGCAAACCAACTCAGGTTTTCCGTCGCCGGTAAGGTCAGTGAATACCGGGGATTCGTTGTCGGTCTGATCGAAGATTTTGTGCTTCAGCCAATGGCCTTCAGCGCCTTTCGGATTTTCAAACCAGGAGGTCTCCTGTCCGGGAAAACCGATGATCAAAATGTCGTTCCAGCCATCCTTGTTAAAATCGCAGGCATAAGCGAAAAAATTCTCGGAATAATGATTCTCGCGACCAAGCGTCCCATGAAATCCAGGCACTTTAACCTTGGTCATCGGGCCGATCTGAAGATCAAAGGTCTGCGTGGCCGGAGCGTATTCATGGCGTTTAGTGAATTCGGGACCTTCCCACCAAAACGGTCCCGCGATGAGGTCGGGCTTTCCATCGTTATTGAGGTCGCCGAAGTTCGCTCCTTCGCTCCAGAACTGGTCGTGCAACTGAATGCGTTTGAAGGTGCGCAGTTCTTCGGCGCGGATTTGCACGGCAACAGCCAGGAGCGCCAGGGCGGCAACAGGTAACGGTGTAATTTTCATCGGAGGAATCGGAATGCGCAAGGCAGCGGACAGGGCTCAGACAATCGGCCGCGGGCTCGATTATTTGGAGCTTTCTCAAGGCATCCTGCGGTCGGTGCAAAGGAAACGGAAGTCTTCGGAACTTCGACACGCCCTACTTGATGATAAAGCTCGATCTAATTGAGGAGTCTGGATAGTCGCCCACGGTCGGGCGGGAGCGGCTGTGAAGTGCCGAACGATGGGTAGTTTAGCGCGCTGAATGGAACATCGGCCGAACGGGATAAGCGGTTGGAAATACGTGCGCTATTCGCCGGAGAGTCGCCACCCGGATTCCGACTCGGAAGGCCGGGCCGAGTGCCTGATCTCCGCGGGGAACCAGTTTTCAAATTAGCCACAAAAACCACCAACTATGAATCGCAGAACCGCTATTATTGCAGGCGCTTCGGGCCTTGTTGCCACAGCCGCCATCACGTCGCCCGCGCAAGCGCCCGAACCGACCAACCCCGAGTTGGAAAAGGTTCATGCGTTGTTGAAGGCCCATGACGATGCCACTACCAACCACGACCTTGACGGCGTGATGAAATGTCTGGCCGACAAAGCCGCCGTTATGGGGACCGGCCCGGGCGAAATGTGGTCCGGCCAGGAAGAGGTCAAAGACGCTTACACTCATTTCTTTGAGGGTTACGACAAAGGAGAGCAGGATTTTGAATACCACTTCAAAGTCGGCAACCTCGGCAGCGAAATGGGTTGGCTGATGGTTGCGGGGAATGTCAAAGGCAAGAAAGACGGCAAGGAATTTACCTATCCACTAAACGTGTCGGCCACGGTCGCGAAAAGCGGCGGCGCCTGGAAAATCGCCTCAATGCACTTCTCCACACTGACCGGCGGCCCCGCCACCAAATAATGCGGCGAGTCAATTCAGCCATTTTTCTTTTATGAACGACGAATCCAAATCGGTAGTCGGTCCGGGGCAGGGCAATCTGCAAGCCCGCCGCGAGTTTCTGCAAAGCATCGGCAAATGGTCGTGCGCCGCCGTCGTCGCCGCCGTCGGCGGAGCTTGGATCGGTACGGCACCAGAGGCCGCGGGAGCCTGGATCAATCGCCGCGGTTTCAGAGGCGGCGGCTGGATCAACCGTGCGGGCTGGATCAATCGCGCGGGCGGCTGGATCAATGGCGGCGGCGGCGGCGGCGGTTGGATCAATCGCCGCGGCGTGGGCGGCGGCGCCTGGATCAATCGCCGGTAGCATCCGCGCCCGATGACCGAAACATCCGGGGAACCGCTTCGTTTTCTGTGCGCGGATTTTGTCCCGACGCAGGATGAGCGCGCTTTTGTCGTGATCGTCCGAATCCGCGAAGAGTTTTTGCGTTGGATGAGCAAGTCGCCGCCCGGCCTGCAATGGCTGCAAGTGGAGGGTTTGCTTGGCGACCGGGATGTTTGGGCGGTTGCGGCAGAAGACGCCGGCGATTTACCGCTGGACGTAGTGATGACGGATCCGGCGCGGGAATTTGCCCAGCTTTATCGCCTCGTCGATGTGCGCGCGACACGCGAGGTGCGTGTCACCATTTACGGAAAGCCCGGCGTGTTAAAAGCGGCGCGCCTTGCCGCCTCTCTCGGTCTGCCCATTCGCATCCTGCCGGGCCAGCCATCCGCGGAGGCAGCCGCGCAATTACTTCAGGTCGCGGAGTTTTACCTGCGCGATCCGATGGTGCAGGCACCGATTGAGCCATTTCATTCGATGCTCGCCACGATGGGCGGCGTTGCGACCCTCTGGACAATGCTTGAAGAGGATCCGTTGGTCTTTGCTCACCACGATGCCGTGGACCGTGCGATCCTGCCGCGCACCACGCAACCCGCCCGGCCGGAGTTCATCCGAACGCACCTTGCCGGTCTCATTGCCGAAAATGCGGAGTGCGTGGACTGTCCCTGGCAGCAGGCGTGCGGCGGTTATTTCAAGTGGCCCGATCGCAACTATTCGTGTGCCGGCGTAAAGCCGCTCTTTGCCTGCATGCATGCGGCAATGGTGGAGATCGGGCAGGAACTCGACGCATTTCAAAATACGCCATCATGAGCCAGCGAACTTTCAGCGTCATCCTGCTGCCGACCTCGGAGTGTAATGTAGCCTGCGACTACTGCTTTGAAAAAAAGGAGCCGCATCGCCTTTCCACGTTGCTTATCCCATTGCTCACGCAGCGGCTGCTCGATCACCTGGAGCAAAAAGGAATCGAGGAATGCGAAATTTATTGGCAGGGGGGCGAGGCGATGATTATGGGGCCGGCCTGGTTTGCCGACGCGGGTGGTGCGATGAACCGCGCCGCCGCCGCGCGCGGACGCCGGTTCACACATTTTCTCCAGACCAATCTCGTCAGCTACTCGCCGGCCTGGGACGAGGTATTACACGGGATGTTCGGCGGTTCGCTCGGCACCTCCATGGATTTTCCCAACGTGCATCGCAAGCTCTTCAAAGGCGGCGCCGAGGCTTATACGGCGCTATGGACACGACGGCTCGGCGAGGCGCGCGCGGCAGGTATTAAAGTGGGTGTCATTGCCGTGCTCCATCAGGCGAGCCTCGATGCGGGGCCGGCGCGTTTTTACAGCTACTACGCCGATGAGCTCGGCCTTGATGATTTTCAGGTCAATACGCCATTTCCAGGCGGCCCTGCAAACCAGGTGGAAGGTGGTTTCGCACTCGATACCGCAGCGCTCGCGGAGTTCCTCGGCGGCCTTTTTGATGTCTGGATGGAGCGCGGCTATAACGAGGGAGTTTCGCTTGGGCCTTTCGACGCGCTGATCGATCACTTCACCGGCAATCCAGCGCGCCTGCCATGCATCTGGAAGGAGAATTGTTCCAACCAATTTATCTCCGTCGATTCGCGCGGGACGGTCGCGCAATGCGATTGCTGGGTGACAAGCTATCCGGACTATTTTTTTGGCAATATTTTCCAGGAACCCGATCTGACGCGAATGCTGAGCACCAGCCGTGCACGCCGGGAATTTGTCGAGCGCCCGCGGCATCTGGTGGAACACGAAGATTGTCTTTCATGCCGCTTTCTTTCCATCTGCCATGGCGGATGTCCTGTGCGGACTTACAGCGCGCTCGGCACGATGCTTGCCAAAGATCCTTACTGCGAAGTCTATAAAGTCGTTTTCGCGCGCGCCGAAACGCACGCACGCACACTTCTTCGCCGTCGCGTGGTGGCGCAGCGGGCGGCTCTCACCACGCCCGCGGCATGATTCCCTCGGGAGCTCTTAAGATGCCTGTGGCTCCAAAACGTCGGCGATAGGCTCCACCGCTTCGTGTTGGGCTTGAATGGGGCCATCAATCATGCAGCTCACATTGATGTCGCCCATGACATTGATCACCGTCCGGCAGCGGTCGAGAAACCAATCAACCGGCAGGAGCAGCGCGATATAAATCGGAGGAAGTCCGACCGCGTTAAAAACAAGTGTCATGGTGACGAGTCCCGCCTCCGGGATGCCCGCGGCGCCAACCGATGCGATTACCGAGGTAAGAACCACGAGTGCTTGCTGCGCAAGTGTGAGCTCAACCCCGACGCCTTGCGCGGCGAGCATTTGGGAGATAAAAAGCGCAGCCATCGCTTCATACAAGGCGGTCCCGTCGTTGTTAAAATTGGAGCCGACAAGGGCGCCTAGACTGGCCGATTTTTTCCGGAGCCCCACCCGGTTTTTCAGGCACTCAAACGTGACCGGCATCGTGACCGTGGAACTTCCGGTGGAAAATGCCATGACGAGCGCATCGCGGCACTGGCGCACCAAATTAATCGGGCTTACCCAGGAAGCCATCTTTACGCGGATCAGATAATAGGCGCACTGAAGAAGAAGCGCGACCAGCACGGCAAGGACGAACGCGCCAAGTGCGTGAAAAGCGCCGAAGCCTTTGGTGCCGATAAGGCTGGCGACCAAGCCGAATACGGCGATTGGCACCACGTCAATGACCCAATGCAGGACCACCACCAGCGTTTCAAGAAGGGCCGCCACCACGTCGGCAAGTGTGTGAAGGGGTTTGGTTGCGACCCCCCCGAAAAGCGATTCCAAATGCCACGGCTATAAATATAACGCCCATCACCCTTCCATTATCCCCAAGCGGTCCAAGGAGGCTTTGCGGCACATTCTCGAGAAACTGCTGTAATAAATCAGGGGCACCGCCGGCCTTTGCTGCTTCCTCCGTCGTTGGAGCTTTTAATACCGCCCAATGTCCCGGCTTAATGACATTGGCAACAAACAGACCAATGCAGATGGCAACCAAAGTATTGAGAGCGAGCAGGCGAATCAGCCGGCCCGCAGTGCCGCGCTCGAATTGCGCACTCATCAGCGCCTGCATGATTGCCAAAAGAATCAACGGCGGTGCAAGCGCCCCGAGCACCCGCAACACGAGCTTGCTTGGAATCGCCAGCGGTTCAGCTCGGACGCCGAAATACATCCCGACGAGGACGCCAAGAACCATCCCTCCAAGTATGCGGATATAGAGCGGCGTATTATGCCATCGTGCGAAAAAACCGGGGCGCGAAATTGTTTCCATAATTCGGAGAGGAAAATTGGAGCCCCACTTTATTAATGCAACGCCATAAGCGCGCGTCGATACGCTTGCGAGAAGGAAGATTAACTTCCTTTTGATGCCGGGAAGCTTAGAAGACGCTTTGATTCTTCAAGTAACCATGCGCCATCCCGAAAGGGCTCGTAACCGATGTCCTGCCAGCGAACCAGGCCATTCGCATCGACAAGAAAAATCCCATGGAGCGGGATTTGTTCAAAGTCGTCAAATGCGCGGTAAGCCTTGAAAGTTAGGAGGCTCTCATCCGAGACGATGGGGAAAGAGAATCCGGTGGCTTCCTTGGATTTCTCAAACGTCCAGTGAAGGCCTTCAGGCGAATCGGTGCTGACGGCGACAATGGAAACGCCCGCGTCGGCAAACGCCTTTGTCATGGGACCAAAGACATTGAGCTGTTCCATGCAATGGGAGCATCCTTTTCCGAGGTAAAAAACAACCAGCACCGCGCGTCCTTTGAAGTCGGCGAGGGAAATCTTGCTCCAGCTATTTTCAGGCAGCGTCCATGCCGGGGCCGGCGAAGGATGCCAGCGAAATGGCCCCAGTGTATTTAAATCGGGCCGGATGCCGGAATCCGCCGGAGTGCTTGCTGCGATGCGCCAGTCAGCGGGCAGTTTTAGTTCTGCCGCAAGCGGGGCAAGCCGGGCAAATACGGGAACAGTCAGGTCAAGTTGGGCCGATAATGGGCGGAGTTTTTCGAACTCGGCCAGCGCCTCCTTTTGTTTTCCGGATTCCCAAAGCAGGCCGATATAGTTGGCGAGCGGATGCACTTTTTGCTCCTCCGCTTTCGCGGCGTCCCTGGCCAGGGCAAGTGCGGCATCGGTTTCACCTAAATCAAACCGGAGCCGGGCCATGCGGTCAGATGGAATGTCCGTGACGGTGGTTAGAATCTTCCTGGCGTCCTCGGGCTTTTTATCGAGCACGGCGCGCGTGGCTTCGAGTTCGGCTATCGCTGAAGTGGCTACATCGATTTGACGCGAGGATGCCCGCATTGCCTTGCCGATGGCCGCCGCGATTTCAGCCTCGGGTTTGTTCTCCTTAACGGCTTTTTTCTCCGCCTCATCCGCCGCCGCGATGCGCTGGGCGCGGCATTCCCCCACCATTTTTTTCAAGGCATCGAGCTGGGATTGCGCCTTGGTGAAATCGCCCTTATGGAGCCATGCGAGCCCGATTGCCTGACGCCGCCGGATATCATCAAGCGGGGCGGGGAGTGGCGCGAGATACATCGTGCCGTCGAGTGCCGCGAGTTCATCCCAGAGTTCGAACTGAAGCAAAGTATTGAGCAATTCATCCCGGCCAAGCTCATAGCTTTTGCCACTGCGCGAACCGATGCGAGGCAACTCCATCATGTTTTTGGCGAGATCAACTCCATCGTGAACCCGGCCGATATAGCGCAGGTCCTGGATCAGCCAGGCGTTGTTGTGGGCGAAGTTATGGATCTGATCGGGCAGAATCCGGGAGGCAATCATATTGGCATGATCGACCCGCGCGGAGGCTTCCTGCTGCCAGGCCGCATCGGCAAAGCGTTTCAGCCCGGTAAAAGTGTGTCCCGGCATATGCCACATATGGGCAATGGCGGGAGCCGACTGGCCGCACAACGCAGCGGATGGGACCGCGTGTTTATCGCTGCCGCCCGAGTTCCAGAGATGAATCAAATAATGATTCATTCCGGGATGCATCGGGTTGACGGCCAGTACCTGCTGGGCAAGCGCGTCGAGCGATTGCCGGCTTGGAAGGGCAATGCCGTGTTCTTTGTTATCCCAGACCTGAAAGACGAGGTAAGCCTTGGCTTCAATATCGTCTGGAAACTCAAAGCTCAGTTCTTCAAGCGCCTTTACCAGTGCCCCGCGGCGGTTGCGATCGTCCGCTTTATTCTCGGCGTAATAAGCAGCCCATGCGTCGATCCATAGTTGCTCGCGCCGGCTCGCCTTCTCTTTTAGTGCGACTGCTTTCTTAATGAAATCGCCGGCCCGCTTTTCATTATTGATGTTCGACATCGCCATTCCCCAATAGGCTATGGCGCATTGCGGATCGAGCGCCGCGACCTGGCGAAAGGATCGTTCAGCTTCAAAATACCAGAAGCCGTGGAGCTGCCCGACCCCTTGATTGAAGAACTTCGCCGCCATCGCGTTCGATGTCGTGATCGGAAACTCGACTTTCCCGGTCCCTTCCATCAGCACCGCTGCCTGGCGCGGTCCTTCATTAAACGCCTCGCCATTCATCGAGTGCCCCGGCTCGACCATCGGGATGGGCTTGGCCAGCTCAGCGGCGCAAAGAGGCGCTGCAAGAAAAAGAGAGAGCCAGGAGAAGGAGAGGGGGGAACGCTTCATCGCGCCGACAGCTCACGCGCTGGCAGCCCGTCCGTCAAGGAAAGGTTCCGGCGGCCGCCTGCCCCAAGGCAATCCAGGCCGCGGCATGGATTGCAGCAGATCGGCGGGCTTTTTACGCCTTGGCGTAGACTTCAGCGCCTTTTTCGGTGAACTCCTCGGACTTGGCTTCCATCCCTTTCTGAATCGCTTCTTCCTCGGCGATGCCTTGTTCGGCGGCATACTTGCGGACGTCCTCGGTGATCTTCATCGAGCAGAAATGCGGGCCGCACATGCTGCAGAAATGGGCGCTCTTGGCGCCTTCCTGCGGAAGGGTCTCGTCGTGGAATTCACGCGCGGTCTCGGGATCGAGTGAAAGATTAAACTGATCTTCCCAGCGGAACTCGAAGCGCGCTTTGGATAACGCATTATCGCGGAATTGAGCGCCGGGATGTCCCTTGGCCAAATCGGCGGCATGGGCGGCGAGTTTGTAAGTAATGACGCCGGTTTTGACATCCTGTTTGTTAGGCAGTCCGAGGTGCTCTTTTGGGGTGACGTAACAAAGCATCGCGCAGCCAAACCAGCCGATCATCGCGGCGCCGATGCCGCTGGTGATATGGTCGTATCCGGGAGCGATGTCGGTGGTCAGTGGTCCAAGCGTATAGAAGGGCGCTTCGTGGCACCATTCGATCTGCTTTTCCATGTTCTCCTTGATCATGTGCATCGGAACATGGCCCGGGCCTTCGTTCATGACCTGCACGCCGTGAGCCCAGGCGCGGGTGGTCAGGTCGCCCTGCACTTTTAACTCGGCAAACTGCGCTTCATCATTGGCATCGGCCACCGAGCCGGGACGCAGTCCGTCTCCAATGGAGAAGCTGACATCGTAGGCGGCCATGATCTCGCAGATGTCGTCCCAGTGCGTGTAGAGGAAGTTCTCCTTGTGATGGGACAAACACCATTTGGCCATGATCGAGCCGCCCCGGCTCACAATGCCCGTGGCGCGCCGCGCTGTCATCGGCACAAAGCGCAGAAGGACACCGGCGTGGATAGTAAAGTAATCGACCCCTTGCTCGGCTTGTTCGATCAAGGTATCGCGGAAAATTTCCCAGGTAAGATCTTCCGCGCGGCCGTTGACTTTCTCGAGTGCCTGATAGATCGGGACAGTGCCGATCGGGACCGGCGAGTTGCGCAGGATCCATTCGCGCGTCGCATGAATGTTTTTGCCGGTGGAAAGATCCATGACCGTGTCGGCGCCCCATTTAGTGGCCCAGCGCATCTTCTCCACTTCCTCTTCAATGGACGATGCGACCGCACTGTTACCGATGTTCGCGTTGATCTTCACCAGGAAATTGCGGCCGATAATCATCGGCTCCAATTCAGGATGGTTGATGTTGGCGGGGATGATCGCCCGGCCGCGCGCCACTTCATCCCGCACAAATTCCGCGGTGATATGTTT
Source organism: Chthoniobacteraceae bacterium (assembly GCA_028293625.1). GTDB lineage: Bacteria > Verrucomicrobiota > Verrucomicrobiia > Chthoniobacterales > Chthoniobacteraceae > CAIURC01. Next base: position 17,995 of record JAQGOL010000039.1, read on the forward strand.
TGGCACACTCGCACCGAACGATTCGCCGGGATGCTGCTGGTTGAGAACCGAGCGGTCGCCGTTCTTGTTTTCAACCGAGACAAACGCCGCGTCGCGCCCCATGTTTTCGCGGATCGCGATATACTCCATTTCCGGCGTGATGATTCCCTGGCGCGCATACCAGAGCTGCGTCACCGGATGACCGGCGCTGGCGCGAAGCGGTTTGCGCACAGGACCGCGCCATGGCTCATGGCGATTCCGCTTTTCCGAAGCGCTGGCGTATTCCTCGTGGCCGCGGGTCAGATAACCGTTGTCCTCGGGAAGCACATCGCGTCCTTCATATTCCTCCACGTCGCCCCGGCCGCGTACCCATTCACCCCGGATCGGCGCCAGGCCTTGCGCGGAGTCGGGCGCCATATCCGGATCGCCCCACGGACCGCTGCAATCGTAAACGCGCACCGGTTCATTCGGAATGATCTGCCCGTTGAGCGCCTTGGTGGGAGAAAGCGTGATCTCGCGAAACGGCACACGCAGCGAGGGATGCAGATTGCCCGCGACGTAGGCACGGCGGCTGTTGGGGAGAAGGTCCGTGCTCTGGGGTTCGATGGAATCTGCTTTCATGGGTTTTGAATTGTGGCCGCCGCGATTTTTCCGAAATTACACGGCAGCAAACTTTGGGTAAAAAAAAGGCCATGCCTGGGTACGGCATGGCTGAGAGTGGCTCCCTGCGACGGCATTATCCGCATCAGGTTCAAAGGGTCGTCCGTTTGGAAAAACGGACCTCTCAGCCAATGGCTCCCCTGCTGGCGACGGTGAGAATAAGAGCGATCCGCAGACAGTCAAGTTCGCTCCCAGCGCCCTGGACCGCTTAATTTCCAGGAACCGGCGCCGCGACGTTGCTCAGGATCGTCACCTCATTCTCCAGCGAGACCTGAAACGTCGCGCCTGAGAAAGAAACGATGTCACCCTCATGCAGCCCTTCAATCACAAGCCGGTTTCCCTGGGCGTCTAAAAGATTGGCTCCTGGCGAGAGCCGAATCGTAACGCCTGTCAGTGACTGTGGGAAAGGGAGCGAACTCAAATGGGGAATCAAACTGAGACTGCCCGCATTTGTCAGAATTGGAGCGGTGCCCAAGTTGACAGTCGCTCCCAGGTAACCTGCGTTGGAGGTCAGCATGCCACTGCCGAGGCCTATTGCCCCAAGGTTGATCGTTCCTTGGTTGACGGGATTTAATGTCGCGGGATCGAAAATCGGAATCACAACCGGTGTAAGCGTCACATTGCCGGCATTTAAAATCGGGAGATTGGGATTAAAACCACCGACCTGCAATACGCCGCCACTGATATTGACTGCTCCGGTGTATGTGTTGTTGCCACCAAGGACCAGAGTTCCCGCGCCTGTTTTAATCACTCCGGCGCTATCGGTAGAGGTGGTTGTCGTTGAGTCGGCGATGGTTGAGGTAAGCCAGAATGTGCCGCCGTTTTGAATCAGGCCTTTTGCGCCCTGGGTCGATTGGAGCACCACACCGCGCAGCCCTTTCCATTTGCCTGCCGACTTGAATCTGCCGGTGAGCAATCCATTGGTCCTGATCAGGGCAAGCGAAACCAGATCGGCTCCCTGATCCGTGATGGTATAAGTGCCGCGCGCAGTCAGGCTTGCATTATGGAGGATGGGAGGCAGGCCAACCGGCTCAATCGTGAGTTTAACCGATTGCGCATTATAAAGCTGCGAGTAAGCAGCGCCCGTGAGCACGATTGTCTGGCTGCTTTCCGCCACGACGCCACGGGCCGGTTTGCGGCGATGCAACGTGGCCGATATGTCAGCATTGCCTGTCCCGGAAAATTCAATGGAGCCGCTGAGGGTTTCTCCTTTCAGAGCGCCAACCACCTCATATTTACCCTGCTCATTCAACTGCCCACCGGCGCTGAAGTTCTCTCCAGTCGACAGGGTGCCGGCCAGGCGCACCCGCCCTTTTGCATCGAGTTGCAAAGTGCCAAAACCCGCGTCTGCGCCGTTTTCCAAAGCGAGGGCAAAAGTATAAGCGCCCGGAGCCGCAGCGGCGGTGACCAACCTGGCCGCGGTCACCGGCAGGACCGTTCCTTCATCCGTCACCGTGCCACTGATCACCAGCGTGCCATCGGGCTGTTGAACCGGCATAAGGTGGATGGTCATGTCGGGATCCGCCTGCCGGATTATCGCAAGCCCACCGTCACGCCATTCAAAGCCGGCCACGCATGCTTTTTCGTCTCCGAGTTTAACGGAAATCGTCCCCTTCAGGTTTGCGCCCACGGTAATCCGCACGCTGCCCGAGTTTTCAAATCGATCGCCGTCGATCAGTGAAAAATACGTTCCTTTAACCGTGTCAACCTCCGCAAATGCGCGGTTGCCGGGCACGGCTGCTGTAAGAAGGAGGGCTGGAAAAACGGATTTCCACCAGGGGAGGGGACGCATGCCGAGCGTTATAAATCTGCAGAAATGATTATCAATCAAAAAGCTTTCAAACCGGCATTGTAAAATCAATTGCAGCCATTTCTTCGGGACACAAAAAAAGAGCGCGGAACAACGGTTCCGCGCTCTTTAAAATAGATCAGAGAGATGACTGCTAGATTGTCACCTTTGTCCAGGCCGCGTTGTTTTTGCTCGAACTCACCACCGCCTCGATAAACGCCATTCCGCGAATGCCGTCCTCAATTTTCGGATAATCAAGAACCAGCACATCCGGCTCCCGGTTTTCAAGGCGCGCCCGGATATGGCCGGCAAAGCTTTTGTAAACATTGGCGAAGGCTTCCAGATAACCTTCCGGATGCGACGGCGGAGTGCGTCCGGCCGCGGCTGCCGCCGCGCTCAGATAGCCGTTTGCCGTCCGATAAACCTGCATTGGCTGGTCGGGCCATTTTACAAGCAGGGTATTCGGCTCGTTCTGATGCCATTCGATGCCGCCTTTCTCGCCGTAGACGCGGATGGCAAGGTTGTTCTCTTCGCCCACGGAAATCTGCGAGGCATGAAGCACCCCTTTCGCGCCGCCTTCAAACCGGAGAAGAAGGTTGCCGTCATCATCAAGCTGGCGTCCTTCGACAAACGAGGTGAGATCGGCGGCAAGTTCGCTGATGTGCAGTCCCGTGATGTATTCAGCGAGGTTTTCAGCATGGGTGCCGATATCGCCGATGCATCCGGCCGCTCCCGACCGGGCTGGATCGGTACGCCAGCCGGCCTGTTTTTGTCCCGATTCCTCAATGCGCGTCGCCAGCCAGCCTTGCGGATATTCGGCCACGACCTTGCGGATTTTGCCGAGCTTGCCGGTTTGCACCAGATTGCGCGCCTCTTTAACCATCGGATAACCGGTGTAATTATGGGTCAACCCGTAAAGAAGCCCGGTTTGTTTTACCAGGGCAGCGAGCTCCTTTGCTTCCGCCAGGTTAAAAGTAGCCGGTTTATCCGAAAGAACGTGGAACCCGTTTTCGAGCGCCATTTTCGCCGGCGGAAAATGCATGTGGTTGGGCGTTACAATGGAGATAAAGTCCATCCGTTCGCCTTCCGGAAGCGCTTTTTCCTTCTCGATCATCTCCTGGAAAGTGCCGTAGCAGCGGTCCGGCGGGAGAAAAAAATCGGCGCCCGAATCGCGGGAACGCTGCGGTTCACTGCTGAAAGCGCCGCAAACCAGTTCGATCTGTCCGTCGATGTTTGCCGCAATGCGATGCACGGCCCCAATGAAGGCGCCGCGGCCACCGCCGACCATGCCCATGCGAATTTTCCGGCTCATAAATAAATGTGTTCTGAGGTTGGTTGGGAATCCCGCGCATCTCGCCGTTTGTTAAAACACCGATGATAAGCGGGTTGAGTGGGCGCCGATCTTAGAAATCCGCGTCCCGGCGGCAAGGCGATTTGCGGCCACCGCGAGGATGGGTCGGCCAATTCAACGGCATCGGCATCGCCAGGCAGGAACTGCGAAGCGATGCCCTATGAGAAAGCCAACGAACCCCCAAGCCATCAGTCTAAACATCCGAAACAGATTCAGAGCTAATAAACGCTGCCGCATATCCACTGCGTTTTACCCATCATTCTCGTTCCCATTTCGGCTTTTCCGTCGTCTACGAAGTCGACGCGTGGAGAGAGGAGAGCCACCTTGGAAGAACTGATCCCGCAGCGGCCCCGGTTGCCTGTTATCACGCGCAAATTCCCTCGCACAGACGGAGTGCTCCTTGTTTTTAGCGGTAAATTCGCTGTCGCCGCCCGCGAATTCCTTGTCATTGCCGGCAGATTCCACGACGGCGCGCACCGGTTGACTGTAGCCAAGCAAAGATTTCCCGACGGCAGCGGCAAGCTGCGGGTCAAGGAAGCGGATTCCGCTGACACCAGGACCGAACTCCCCGCAGGCGCTCTCAAACTCGCGAACATTCACCGCAGGCCGGCGAACCATGCACTTAAATCGGCAAACATTGCCGCATACATTCCTTACCTTACGCGAAAGAGAGGCGGCTAACCCGTCTCGCCATGTCTGAACAACCCGTCATTCTCCCCGCGTGCAGAATTACGGACGAGAATTAAAAAACAGGTAAATGGTTGGAGGGAAACGGCGCCCTTTTAGACCGCTGGTTTCGATATTCCGCTTTGTTTCGCTCCCTCGCTCGCGCGATAAATCAAAGCGGACGCAGGCGCGCTCTAAAAATCATGGCTGAGTGGGCCTCGGCTTGAGCAGGACGGCGCCTGTTTTGTTTTCACCAAGGAAGAGCCCGGTCCCGATATTCTTGCCCTGCAGGAGGACGCCGCCAAAGCTGCGGTGGCGGTTGGCGTCGCGGAAACTGCCGGAAAAAAGACCGGTCTTTGGAAACATGCGCAGAGTAAGCTGGTCAGCCGCCGCATTCATAATGCTGACCCGATACAAAGGCGAAACGCTCAGTTGTTTGCTAATGTCCGATGCCGGCGCGGTCCCGCTGACGGTAAAATCCGCGTTAGGCTGC
>JAQGOL010000012.1 GCA_028293625.1 Chthoniobacteraceae bacterium
ACTTCGAGTTCTCGAGCGAGTTGGGCGACGGCACGCCCGCTTTCCATCAACTCCACGGCTTGGCGTTTAAAGGCTTCCGTAAAGGAGCGTCGGCTCTCGGGGTTCTTAAGGATTTGGGATTGCACGGGGGTCTGTTTCACTTTCATTGGTATCGTCCAGATACCCGCCCCTTGTGTCCACTAAAGCGGAGCAAGCTCAGGTGTTCCGCATACGCTCTATGAAAATCGAATTATTCAGTAGTGCCTCTGATGGCTTTCCGTGGGGGTTGTTTGCGCTTTGGGGTATTATTTGGCTCGGCGTTCTCTATCGAATTCTGACTCGCGACGATTTCGACACGGCTTCCAAAATCCTTTGGACTATGGTTGTCATCTTTGTTCCTATCTTTGGCATACCTCTCTATTGGTTTGCTGCTCCGAGTTTGAAGAGTTCGCGTCACCAGCAAAAAGTAGATCAAACTGTTCTCGGGAGCGATGTCTCCGGCACTCCGTGGGCCAGCAACCCTGGATTCACTAATGAAAAGTGAACTTCAATCGTCGAACCCTGAAGTTTGTTCCGGTGCGGCGCAGCCGAGATCTGTAAAACCACTTTCGGGGAACCGGCAGTGCTGCTTCCATGGCAAAATAGGACGCGCACTCTATGAAAAAAAGTAGAATAGCCATCGTGTGTGGAATAACTGGCGTCATTGCGATGGCCGGATTGATCATTATCCCGCGGCATCGAGAGCGAGTCCACGTCCGTAATCGAGTCGAGGGCATGCGCCGCGTTTTGAAAAGCGGCGATATGCAAGGTGTCGCCGCTTTTGTGCTCCCGAAGAGACCAGACGACCAAGCCCAAAAACTTTTGCCGCACTACCGAATTCCACTGGAGGATTACCGGATGCGCGTTGGCACCGATGACTCCGTTCCCTTTATCTGGATCAGCGGAGATACCGCCAACGTGATTCCCCGCGTGGAATATCATTTCGGGATTCTACCCGGAGGCAACTCGCTCGAAATGAGGAAAGAAAATGGCGAGTGGTATTTTACCGGAAGACTTTTCATCGACTGATCAACCAACGTAGCCTAACCAGCGCTCCACTCGACAGCACAGGGCCAAGGAACTCCCTCTGAATCCCAGCGTTTCTCGCCCTCCGCTGTGAGTAAGCTTCTTTCGTTAGGCGTGCAGAGCATCTTTCCCGAACGCGAGCCAATCTCCACAAATTTTCTAAAAAACCAACAATCGTACACAACGGATGAAGTCCATATCCATCACCACCATCATCTGCGGCACTGCCCTTATTGTCGCTCCAATCGTCCAGAACATTCTGACCCTGCACATGGTCGCAAGTCTCATGGCGCAGACACACGAACGCGTTGATATGACAGGCCCTCTGAGCAATTCTTACAGTTCTTGGTGCCTTTTCATTGGCGTCTGTGTTATCATTAGTGGTCTGCTTGTTGGATTGCGATTTCGGAGCGCGCCGGAGAATCACAATTCGATAGGTTCCCATGTGGCAACAAGCAACGCCTAACCCTGAAGTTTCGTTCCGGCGCAGCCCGAAATGAAACTGCTTCAACGAATGAAGAGTTTCCCGAGTGGAGAGCTGCCTATTCCCGTTCAAGCCCATGCCATACAGGCGTTGCTGCCACCCGTGGCTTGATGTTATCCTTTCCGCCTTGGTCGGGTAAATGCTCGGGAAGGCGTTGACTGCTCGATAAGAATGTCAGGCGACTTAGGCGCGTAGCGTACAATGAAATCCACAAAACTCAGCCCAGGCCAGTATCGCATCGAATCAGCCATTGGTACGTTCATCGTGCAAGCTTCAGAACGCGGCCTCCACAGACTACCAATGGGGCGTCTTCACGGACGAACTTAAGGTGCTTGAGTTGGGCTACACCAAGTCTGACTGCGAGTATGCAGTGGAGACATGGGAGCAAGGCACACCGATTCCAGACCCGCAAGATTACGACCTTCGCTTTCCCTCTTACATTGGCTCCAAACGCCTCGACCCGGGCACATACCGGATGGAGACGCCTGTCGGCACCTTCCTTATACGAAAACTACCAGACCGCAAACGCGGTGAGTTTCAGTGGGGCATCTTTTCCGAGCAGGATGAGTTTTTCGCCGATGATCTCACCCGTGCAGATTGCGAGTCGCTCGTGCGCGACTGGGTAGCCCACGGCCTCAGGCCATCTGCGACGCGCCTTCCTGTCCAGCGCGTCAATGCCGCCATAGTGCCCCATACTAAATCCGGGTGTCTTGGGTGCATAGCAGCCCTCGTTTTGCCTTTCGCCTATGCTTTCTGGCGTGCCATCCAAGTCGCCTCCTGAAGTTTCGTTCCGGCAGTTGCGAGCTGGGATCTGCAAGGGGGCTTTCGGGCAACCAGCAGTTCTAAATTGTGGCAACAAAGAACGCTTTTGATATGGGTGCCGCATCGGTTTATGGCTCAATCCACCCCAATTTTCGATGCCTACAGCTTGGTGATTTCCACGCGGTGGAACGAACAAGAAGCGGCCTTTACCGCGGGTGCGCTCACTCAATGTGAGGTGCCAGATTCGGGACGACTTTCTTGAGCTCGTGGGCAACCATCCGGCCGAAGATCCGGCTGCCTTTTTCGTTCAAATGCGTGCCGTCCACCTGCTGTCCGCTGGTGTCTGCGGAGGGATTGGTCGGGTCGGCATTCTTTAACGGCGAAATCTCCAGGACTCCTTCCTTGCCCATTTTTTCATACTCAGCGATCGACAAGGCGTGCAGGTCAATCAGCGGGACATTTTTCTCGGCGGCGATCGCCTTCACGGCATCGGCCCAAGGTTCCAGTTGAGGATTGATCTTTCCGTCGGCTCTCCAAGTTCGGCGGCTCAAGGAAGTCACCAGCACCGGTTTGATGTCGGCGGCAATGGCTTCCTCCACATATTGCGTCATGTATTGCCTGTAGGTGGTTTGCGGGTCGGTTGCGCGCTCGCCGTGGCCGGGCTGATCGTTGTGGCCGAATTGGATCAGCACGTAGTCGGGTCGCATATCCAGAACCTTCTTCCATGAACTTTCTTTGATAAAGCTGCTGGAACTCCGCCCGCCCCTGGCGACATTGATGACCTGCACGTCGTCTTTCGTCGCGTTAGCGAAGCCTTTACCCCAGCCGGCGTTGTCGGTCACCGTCGAATCGCCTGCGAGAACGATATGGATTTTACCGGGCTGGAGAGCGGGTGTTGCCGGCTCTTCCGCCAAACTCGATGCGCCCAGCGCTAAGAACACTGCGGCGATGGCGCTAAAGGCAACCATTTCATTGAGCAGCTTGGTAGTCATTCAGATGAAGGGCAAATAGATCATGAACTAAGCCGTATGCCGACATTTCCCTACTTCGCTGGTTCATCTGCTGGGTTCCAGTCGTCCTTGCCCGCGAGCACCGTTTTGGCCGTGATATTGGCCGCCTCCTCCTTGCTCAGCCGCTTTGCCCACGCCACACGCTGCTCCGGTTGCACACCGGGTCCAGTATTGCCAAACTCAGCAAAACGCGTTGTGGCTTCGTTTTCCGTTTTCCCCCAGTTGCTCCATCCCTCGGGCTTAATGTGGTCGCCCATCTCGCACTCGATGAACGCCACGCTGCCATACGGCCGCCACGGGCGGCCAAGATGTGCGTTTGGAAGCTTCCACACTGTCGCCGGTGTTAGGCCCGCAGGGTCCACCCATGGGACTGCGTCTCCGGTGAGTTTGCAACGCAGGAACACGAAGCCGAAAGGCCGCTCGGGTGGTGTGCTGGCGGCAGTGACATAGCCGCCATTTTTGCTGTGGAGGTGGCACTGGTCGAAGACCGCAATCCCGTCGCCGTAGATGAAGTCCACCCGCCCTTCGATGTAGCAGTCCTTGAAATACTGCCGACCTTTGTTCACCATCAATGTGTCCTGCCAGCCAAGCAGTCGGCAGTTGCTGAAAACCACGCGGTCTGCGTCCACGCGAACGGCCAGACCTTGCCCGTGGTCGCCTGAGGTGTTGCGAAATGTAATGTTCTCCGCGCGAAAGCCATCGCCCCGAATATGAACTCCGGGGTTCGTCCCATCAGCCCCGACGGGAATCGGATCCTTCACGTTCCTACCCCAAGTGATGATGGTTGATTGAGCATTGTCACCCTTGAATGTCATCAACGTTTTACTGGTTGGCACCACAACTGGGCCTTCATAAATGCCAGCTCTGACACGGAGAATCACGCGCTCGGAACCCATTGCGGGCACGGCCGCAACCGCCTCCTGCAGTGTCTTGAAATCGCCGCTTCCGTCCGCAGCCACCGTGATGGATTTCTCGGCCGCAAACAATGATGCGGAGCCAAAGAACAGGATGAGCGAGCAGGCGGCAAGCGCGTAGGCTATGTTCACGAAGATGGGAGGTTGTAACATATGTGATCGAGAAGTGTGGGTGTTTGTCATGGTGGAAATGCGAAGTATTGCCGTGCATTTGCGTGGCAGATGGCGCGCACGAGCGGGCCGAGCAGCGTGTCGTCGTTCGGCAATTCGCCTGCTTCGATGTCGCGGCCGAGCAGGTTGCACAGCACGCGGCGGAAATACTCGTGGCGCGGGTAGGACATGAAGGAGCGAGAATCAGTCACCATGCCGACGAAGCGCGAGAGCAGACCGAGGTTGGAGAGGGAGTTGAACTGCCACTCCATCGCTTCCTTCTGATCGAGGAACCACCAGCCGCTGCCGAGCTGCACCTTGCCGGGAATGCTCCCATCCTGAAAATTGCCGAGCATCGTGGCGAAGACGTAATTATCCGCCGGATTGAGGTTGTAGAGGATTGTTTTTGGCAGGGAGTTCTCACGGTCGAGCCTATCGAGGAAGGCAGCAAGCGCAGTGGCCTGCGGAAAGTCGCCGATCGAGTCGAAGCCGGTGTCGGGGCCGAGCGTGCGCAGGAGCCGGGTGTTGTTGTTGCGCAGTGCCCCGAGGTGAAGCTGCATCGTCCAGCCGCGCTCGGCGTAGAGACACCCCAGGAAGACCATTAGGAACGAGGCAAACTTTGCGTGCTCCTGCGGTGAGGCCGCGTGGCCTGAGCGCGCGGTCACAAAAATGGCGGCGGCTTCTACTTCGGTACATGGCTCGGCGTAGCAGCGCTCCAGGCCGTGGTCGGAAAGGCGACAGTCGCGTTCATGGAAGAAGTCGTGGCGCTGGCGCAGCGCGTCGAGCAGCGCGGGGAGCGAGGCAACGCCGCTGCCGCAGATCTCTTCCAGCCGCGCGATCCAAGCGTTGAAGGACTCGGGACGATTGACGGCGAACGCGGTGTCTGGACGGAAGGTGGGCAGCACCTGTGTCGCGATGCCGCTGCGCGCGATGGCTTCGTGAAAGCGCAGGTCGTCCGTCGGGTCATCCGTCGTGCAGAGCGTGCTGACGCGGAACTTTTTCAAAATGCCCTGTGTCGAAAACTCCGGCATGGTGAGCTGCTCATTCGCCCGCTCCCAGATGCGCTCGGCGCTCGATTCATTGAGCAGCTCGGAGATGCCGAAGCATCGCGCGAGCTCCAGGTGGGTCCAGTGATAGAGTGGGTTTCGCACGGTATGCGGCACGGTCGCGGCCCATGCTTTGAACTTCTCCAGCGGCGACGCATCGCCTGTGCAGAAGCGCTCAGGCACACCGTTCGAGCGCATCGCGCGCCATTTGTAGTGATCGCCTTCGAGCCAGATCTCAAAGAGGTTCTTGAACTGCCGGTTCTCCGCGATGTCGCGCGGCGAGAGGTGGCAGTGGTAGTCGAAGATCGGCTCCGGTGCCGCGAACTCGTGGTAGAGCCGGCGAGCCGCGCGTGTGCCTAGTAGGAAGTCTTCGTGAATGAAGGCGCGGGCCTGCATGGTAGGTGGAGCGAAGCTCACGGTTTCGCAGCGGGCGGATCGAGCGGTGTGGCGGCCATCCCCTCGACTTGAGCGTTGAACGTGGTGAGGGCCGCACCCTTTCCGGCGTGAATTACCACGTTCTCGCAGCGAATGTCTTTAGCGTGGTAAACGACCGCGCCGCGGTCTGCTGTGATGCTCAGATTTTTCAACGTGACGCCCGTGATCGGCTGCTCCCGAAGCCCCCAGATGATGATGGCATTCGGGCAGTCGCTGATCGTGCCGTTCTCAATCATAATGTTTTGCCACTGCGGCGTCCTGGCTCCCGGCGCCTGGCCTTCGTCCTCGTCGGGGCGGTTCGGCTCCCTCGGGTAGTAGCTGGAAATGAAGATCGGTTTTTCCACGTTCCTCATCGTTATGTTTTTGAACGTGAGGTTCTCGACCAGGCCCCCGCGGTCGCGGGCCGCCTTCATCCGGATGCCTGAGGTGGTTCCGTCGAATGTCATGTTTTCCACGGTGATGTTACGAATGCCGCCCGATGTATAACTGCCAAAGGACAAGCCGTGGCCAACGCCAAGTTTGCAGTCCGACACGAAGACATTTTCCACCCCTGGAGTCCCTTCCTTATTCGAGGCGCTCGCGAGGAAGACGATGTTATCGTCGCCTGTCGCGATATGGCAGTTGCGGATCACAGCGTTCCGGATGTTCAGATTCAGCGCGTCGGTATTGGGAGAATCAGCCGGCGCAAGCATGGTCAGGCCTTCAATGGTCACCTCCTTGCACTGGCGCAGTGAGCAGTGCGTGTTCGGAGGATTGAGCGTTGTGATTCCCTGCAGTTTCACCCGCTCGCAGCGCGTGAAGGCGATCATCTGCGGTCGGCGTGGCTCGGCTTCTGACGCAGCCGTGCCCTTGGTTTTCCGAAAGGCAGCCCACCATGGCTCGCCTTGCCCGTCGATGGTGCCTTCGCCGCTGATCTGAACATCCTTTGCTTCCGTGGCGGTGATGAACCCCAAGCGTTCGCGCTTGGTGCCAGCATAGTCATCGCCACGCTGGCTCATCTTGACAGTGGCGCCTTTCACCAAGTGCAGGTCCGTCGCGCTCCGCAGCTCAAATGGCCCGGTCAGGAAACTACCTTCCGGCACGACGACGTGCCCGCCGCCAGCCTTGGCACATGCTTCGATCGATGCGCGAAAGGCGGCGGTATTCATCGTAGTTCCGTCGCCCACCGCGCCGAAATCGGTGATCGTAAAGTTGCGCTGTGGGATTGCGGGCGCCTGCGGAACGATGGCCGGTGGCTCCGCGGCCACTACTGGATTCATTAGCAGCACCACCGCGCTCGCGATGGCAAAGATGGCGGTGTTGGTTGGTCTTAACATGCTCTTTATAGATGGGCTTTTTAACGTGCGCGCCGGACGACCTTGCGAAACTCGGCCGGCGTGGTTTTCTCAGACTTCCGAAAGGCGACGAAGAAGGTGTTCAGGCTGGGATACCCGCTTCGTTGCGCGATTGACTCAATCTTCTCCTCCGTCTCGGCGAGGCGTCGCTTCGCGTAATCGAGGCGCACCTGGCGAATTTTGTCACCCGGCGTGCAGCCGACGTGCTCCGTAAAAGCTTGCTGCAACCCACGCCGCGACATCCCGGCGACCCGCGCGACGTCGTCCACACTGATCGTGTCGGCGTAGTGCTCGGCGATGAAATGCAACCCGCGCGCGACGCCACTGTGGTTCACCGCGAGGATGTCGCTGCTCTTGCGGGTGATAACTCCGGTGGGCGCGATCCGCACCGGCTTCGCGGGCATCTTCGCACCACGCATCATGCGATCGAGCAGCGCGGCGCCCTGGTAGCCTTGCTCTTCGAGATTCGTATCCACGCCGGAGACCGAGCGGTTCGCGGCGCCGACCGAAAGCAGGTAGTCGTCGATGCCGACGATGGCGACCTCGGCTGGGACGCGAATGCTTGCGTCTTCGCAAAGCTCCTGCACTTCCACGGCGAGCGTTCCATTCGCGGCGAAAACCGCGACGGGCTTTGGCCCGGCCTTGAGATGCGCGAGCAGCCACTCGCGGCGGCGCGTCCACTGGCTCTGCGCGGCGTTCGCATCTTCGCGCCAGCGAAGCCAGTCGCATTTGTGGCCGCTGGCCGCGAGCGCGTTGGTGAAACCTTCGCCACGCTCGATCTGCGACCAGTTTTCCGAGTCGCTGTAAAAGAGAAAGTTCCGCAGCCCCCGTTCGACGAAATGGTCTGCGACGAGCTGGCCAGTCCTAGCGTGGTCCTGCACGACGTGCGCGAACGGGAGGTGCGGCCGGCGCAGCGAAAAATCCACCGTCGGCACTTTCACCGACGCGACGAAGTGCGCGAGGTCGTCGCCCGCGGCGAGCCACGCAAGCACACCATCGCCTTCCCAGCCCCACGGGATCACTTTCTCGTGAATGATGCTGTGCGCGGCGAGGTGCCAGCGGTGCTGCGTCGCGTAGGCGGCGATGCCTTGCAGCAGCCGGTGATCATACCAACCGAGCGCCACGAGGACGTTCTTCTGCTTCGTCTTCATGGCGCTCAGATCTTGGCCGGCTCCATCCGCGGCACGAGCAGGTGCATGATGCCGAGCGCGGCGAGATAGGCGCAGCCGGCGATGACGAAGAGCGTGGTGTAGCTGCCGGTCTTGCTCAGGATCGCGCCGGTGAGCTTGAGCAGGCCCATCGCGCCGAGCGCGCCAGCCATGCCACCGAGCCCAACGATGGAGCCGACGGCGCGCTTCGGAAACATATCCGAAGCCGTGGTGTAAAGATTCGCCGACCAGCCCTGATGCGCCGCGGCGGCGAGGCCGACAAGCCACACGGCGGCCCACATGTTCGGCACCTGCGTGGCGAGCACGACGGGCACCACGCAGACCGCGCAGATGAGCATCGCCGTTTTGCGTCCCGCATTCACGCTCCAGCCCTTGGAGATGAGCCGGGAGGAGAGCCAGCCGCCGCCGATGCTGCCGACATCGGCCAGCAGGTAGATGAGCACGAAGGGCGGCCCGAAGCTTTTGATATCGAGCTTGAAGTGCGAACTGAAGAAGAGCGGCAGCAGATAGAGATACCAGCGCCAGACGGAGTCGGTGAGGAACTTGGCGATGACGTAGGCCCAGGTCTGGCGATGCGGCAGCAGGCTCAGCCACGGCACTTTAGTCGTCGCTTCCGCCGGCCCATCGCTGCGGATGTAAGCGAGCTCCTGCGGGGAAAGGCGCGGGTGCGCTTCCGGTTCGCGGAAGGCGCGCAGCCAGAAGCAGAGCCACACGAAGCCGATTCCTCCGGTGAGGATAAACGCCCACTGCCAGCCCCACGTGAGATAGATCAGCGGAATCCCCAGCGGCGCGGCGATGGCGCCGACATTTGAGCCTGCGTTGAAGATTCCCGTGGCGAGCGCACGCTCCTTTTTTGGATACCATTCGGCGACCACCTTGATGGACGCCGGAAAATTTCCCGACTCACCGAGGCCGAGCAAAAAGCGCGCGATGCTGAACCCGAGGATCGTCGCCATGCCCGCGTGGAGCATGCAGGAGAGGCTCCAAAAAACCATCGCGCAGGCGAACCCCACGCGCGTGCCGATCTTGTCGAGGATGCGCCCGAAGCCGAGCTGGCCGATGGCGTAGGCGACCTCGAACCAGAAGACGATCCCGACGTAATCCGCGTCCGTCCAACTAAAGATCTTCTTCATCTCCGGCGCGAGGATCCCGAAGACCTGGCGGTCGATGTAGTTGATCGTCGTGGCGAAAAAGAGCAGCGCGCAAATGGTCCAGCGGTAGCGCCCGACGCGCGGCGGGTGGGCGTGGCTCGCAGCGATGACTTCGCCGGTGATGCTTGCGGCGCTGTCTTCTGACGGAGCGATGGGCGAGGCGGCTTTGACCGCATCGGAAGCGGTCAGCGGATCGGGGGGACCCGGATTCATTTTCTATTTTTGGCGCGTTCGATGGTGACGTTCTCGAAAGTGAGCGAGCCGGAGTAATTGAGGACATCGGCGCCTTCGACGCCGCGGAAGGTGCAATCTTTCAGCCGCACGCCCTCGATGACGGCGCCCGGAAAGGCCGTAACGATCGCGACGCTCCCGCTCGACTTGCTCGTCACATTCTCGATGCGCACATCGCGCAGCGTCGGCTGGTGCGGACCGTTCGCGCCTTCCTCGTAATCGAACTCAATCGAGAGCACCGCCTTCTCGACCTGCCCGATCTGCACGTCGCGAATATGGATGTTCTCGATCACGCCGCCACGCACGGCGTTCGATTTGAAGCGAATCGCGCGGTCGAGATTCGGGCTGTCCATCTTGCAGTCCGAGACGAAAACGTTGCGCACGCCGCCGGAGATCTCGCTGCCCATCGTCACGCCGCCGTGTCCGTCCTTCATCGTGCAGCGGCGGATGACGATATTTTCCGAAGGCACGCCGACGCGCCGCCCGTCGTTGTTGCGCCCGCTTTTGATGGCGATGCAGTCGTCACCAGTCTCGAAGATGCAGTCCTCGATGAGCACGTCGCGGCAGCTCTCCGGGTCGCAACCGTCGTTGTTCGTGCCGAGGCTGCGCACCGTCACGCCGCGCACAGTGACGTTGGTGCAAAGCACCGGATGAATCTGCCACATCGGCGAATTGATGATCGTCACCCCTTCAATGAGCACATTCTTGCAGCGATACGGCTGGATGAAATTCGGCCGCAAAAAGTGACCCTCGCCATACACCCGCTCCGCCACCGGCACGCCGTCGGCGCCTTGCTGATCGAGCTTCTTGCGCGCAGCAACCTGCCACCTCGGCTGCCCCTTCGACTTGTCGTTCCACGCCCACCAGGTCTCCCAATTTGCCGAGCCATCGAGCGTGCCCTTGCCGGTGATCGCCACATTCTCCTGCTCGAAGGCGTAGACGAGCGGCGAGTAGTTCATGCACTCGATCCCCTCGAATCGCGTGTGCACCACCGGAAGATACTTCGCGGGCTCGGGACTGAAGCGCAGCGTCGCACCCTCGGCTAAATGCAGGTTGACGTTGCTTTTCAAATGGATCGCACCCGTGAGCCACACACCTTGCGGAATGACGACGCGCCCGCCGCCCGCCGCGTGGCACGCCGCTGTCGCCTTCGTGATCGCCTCCGTGCAATCCGCATTTGCGGACGCGCCGAAGTCTGTCACTGGAAAGTCGTGCGGGGCGAACTGCGGCGCCTTGACCCGCACCAGAATCGCGGCCTGTTCATCGGCAAAAGCATCCGCATGCACCGACGACAGCCCGCGCAATGCGAGCAGACAAATCGCGGCAAACAATGACCAGGGGGTTGGAAGCATGAGCAACGAAGATGCGCGCCCTTGTCCGCTCCCGCAATTCCGATTCCGGCATTCGATATTCAAATATCGGCAATGCGGCAAGTGGTGCCGGTTTGGCTTATCAACGCAGAAAGCTGCATTTACGCCGGAGACTTTGAGGCAACTCTTCCCACCACTTATATCTCCATGCCTCCTCTCGATAAGTTCTCCATGGGCGTTCGCCAATCGCTGCTTCGACAGCTTCCAAATTCCTTCCGGTCGGCTCCCGTTCTCCTCTCTCTCCCATCGCGCAAGCGAGGCTTCCGTCGCCATGCGAGCGCGGGTGGCGACGGCCCGCGCCCTCCAGCAGCAACGGTTTTCACAGCCCGGCAAGGTGCGCTGCAACGCTCGCATGAGCTCGCAACTGCTAAAGACCCACTGCCAACTCAACCCCGCCGCGACCCATCTGATGGAGATGGCCATGAGCGAACTCAATTTCAGTGCCGGCGCCTACGACCGCATGCTCAAAGTCGCGCGCATCGTTGCCGATCTCGAAGGGCAAACTCAACTTCAGCCGCATCACGTTGGGGAAGCCATCCAGTATCGCACCCTCGACCGCAAACTCTGGGCTTAGCCTTGATCGGGCGTTTGCCGCACTTGGCGCATTCGACTCGGGAGGTTGTCCACGCTGGCAGCCACTCGTAAGCGGGCGTGGGCATCCTGCAATCTTTCGCTCTCATCGATAATTTTGCGCTGCACGTCGTGATTCCCAGGAATTGTCCGCACCGATTCTTCAGGACAGCCGACTCGCTCGCAGAGCTCCCGGAGCCACTTATCCGCTCGAGCATACTCCTCCCGCTGCCCTCCAAAGGCGATGTCCCCTGTCGCTACAACGAAGTGAGCGGATCCAAGCGCTTCCCGTTCGAGCACAAGACCGACATCCCGTTTAGTTGGATCACGCATGGATTTAGTCCGATTCGGGCAGTAATCAGGCAGTAAATTTTGGCCGCTGCTTGCGAAACTTGCGTAAGTGCCTCAGGGAGAGAGAGCCGGCAGACGGGTTCGAACCGACGACCTGCTGATTACAAATCAGCTGCTCTACCAACTGAGCTATGCCGGCTTTGAGAGCGCGCGTTATTTCGCATGCGGGCGGGCTCGGGGCAAGCGCTGAATTGGGTTTGGAAGGGAAAATACGCGAAAACCACGATTACGGCGCGTAGAGGCGGCTGCTTTCGTCCAGGTTTTTAATCACTGTGCAGAGGTAGACGGGCTCCGGGTGAACGTCGCGATACTTTGTGATCTCCGCCCTGTTGAGGACCCGGAAACCGTATCGCTCGAACATTTTAGCGCCCCGGCGGCCGGCAAAGACGACCATCTGACCGTAAACGGCTTTTTCACCATGCTTGTGGAGGTAATCCAGGTACGATTCCACCAAGGCGCGCGTGGTGGCGACTTGGCGGGCATCCGCGAGGAGGTTGATGTGAAAATGGGCCATGCGCCGGGGCGCGGCAGGCACCTCGCGCCAGGCCTGACCCAGAATCCAGCGGACGAACTTTTTGGAAGCGGCGTTGTAGCCGCCATACCGGACAATGCCCCGCAGGAAGAGGGCGATGTTGTTGTAGAAGTTATAAAGCTGCTGGCGGAATGGATGCCTCGAGCCAAGGAGGTATCCGCGGATCTCGTTGTTCACCAACAAAACAAACGAGGATTGCGGTTCCCAATCGGTGTAGTAGCCCGTCAGGTAATCGGCGAAAAGTTCGCGGTCCTCAAATACCGGATCGATTGGGGTCCCAAGAAACCCGGTTTCGCAACAAAGTTCGCGGACCCGGGCACGATCGCCGGGTTGAAAGTTGCGGATTTCGAAAGTGCGCGCGTTGTGCATTGAAGGAACGGTTAGTCGCAGGGAGTGAAGTTGTGAATGACTTCACGATAGAAAGCAAAAAGTTGCCTGAAGACTTCATTCCACGAGTATTGGGCGGCGATTGTTTGATGAAGCCGAAGCGCGGATTCGCCAGTTGGAGGGGGGCAATCGGCGGTTTGTTGGATCGCGGTGGCGAGCGCTTCGGCCGAGTTTTCGCGCGCCCAAAAGGTTTGGTCCGTTTGGATGATGCGATCCATATAGGTGCCTCGAATTCCGACAATGGGTGTCCCACACGACTGGGCTTCAAGCGTGACAAGGCCAAATGTTTCCTGCACGCCGGGATGCACAAAAAGATCCGCGGCGCGGTAGATCTGCGCCAGGCGCGCCGGATCATCGCAATAGGAGAGCGAGGAGACCGCGCCGTGTGTCTCCCGTTTGAGCGCATTAAGTTCAGCCCGCTGGAGTCCGTCGCCGATAATCAAAAGATGGAAACGATCGGGGTGCGCCCGGGTCAGCAGGCGGAATGCAGAAAAAAGCGTGTGAGTGTTTTTTTCGCGGGCAAGACGTCCCACATAGAGCAGAAGGAACCGGTCAGGCGGCAGATTTAATTCCGCGCGGATTTGTTCATTAAAAGAAGGGAGAGGCCGAAAAATCGCCGGATCAACGCCGAGATCGGTCGTGACAACATTGCGCACGCCCCAATCGGTCAGCAGCTCGCCGAGAGCGGGCGAGGGGACCACGGTGTGTTGAAACTGGTTATAGAGATTGCAAACGTAACGCCGCGCCAACCCCATGACGAACTCGGTTGGCATCGAGCCGAGGAATTTCCGGACGCCGCGCAGATAAGCTTCCGGAAAATGCGAATGATAAAAGCCAATCACGGGGATCCGAAGCGCCCGGCCAGCCCGGAGAGATTTCCATCCTATCTGATAGGGATCACCGCACTCGATGAGATCGGGGCGTTCTTCTTCCAGAATCCGCGCAATGGCGCGAAGATTGAGCAGGACCCGGTATCCGGATGTTTTTGAGATGAGCGGCGATCGGATGGTATGGATGCGAGAACGCGTGCCGGTGATGACTCCATCGCGTTCTCCGGGAATAATCAGGAGATGCTCGGAATCGCCGGTTTGTTCACGAATGAACCGCACTTTCTCCGTGAGATACCGTTTCACGCCACCGCCGACCGGGGAATAAAACTGGGTAAGATCACAGACTTTCAATGAAAAGACCCAAGGCGGGGGGATGCTTTTTCTGCTCGCCGCTTGCGGCGGGCTTAGAGGCCGGCCATGTAATGCTCGGCGTCGAGCGCGGCGGCGCAGCCCTGGCCGGCGGCGGTGATGGCCTGGCGATAGACGTGATCGGCGACATCGCCGGCGGCAAAAACACCGGGAACATTGGTCCGGGTGCCACCGTTTTGGAGCAGATAACCATTCTCGTCCATGTCGAGTTTGCCTTTGAATGGCGCGGTATTGGGAACGTGACCGATCGCCACAAAGACACATTTGACTTCCAACTCGCTGGTTTGGTTGAGCAGCAGGTTTTGCAGTTTAATTCCGCGCACCTCGCCGTTTTCGTCGGTGAGATATTCAATCGGCTCGCTGTTCCAGATTGGGATCACCTTGGGATTGGAGAGGGCGCGATCGGCCATGATTTTTGAGGCGCGCAAGGTGTCGCGGCGATGGATTAAATAAACCTTCGAGGCAAATCGGGTCAGGAACGACGCTTCCTCGCAGGCCGAATCCCCGCCGCCCACCACGCAGACGGGAACGTTGCGATAAAAAGCGCCATCGCACGTCGCGCACGAAGTCAGCCCGTGGCCGACGAGCCTCTTTTCGTTGGGCAAACCGAGCCAGCGGGCCGAGGCGCCACTGGCGATGATCAGGGTCTGCGTATCGACCCATTGATCGTCGATTTTCACGCTGACAAAGTTTTCTTTCGGTTCGAATTCGCTGACGCCCGCAAATTGGAATCGCGCGCCGAATCGTTGGGACTGCGCCTTCATGTTCATGATCAGTTCAGGCCCATCGATCCCATCTTTAAACCCGGGAAAATTCTCCACCAGCGTGGTCGTGCTGAGCTGTCCTCCGGGCTCGTGGCCTTCGAGCACAAGCGGAGCGAAATTGGCGCGTGCCGCATAAATGGCCGCAGTCAGGCCGGCGCAGCCTGTGCCGATAATGATCATTTTTTCCATAAGGTGGGCGGAGACTAAAGCGGAGGGGAACCAATCGAGCAAGGCGGCAGGCTCAATTCACAAACCAGGGAAGGAAACCGGACCGGCAAAGGAGCGGGGAACGGGCAAATCGGGAGGAGCCTGGAGCAATAAAAATCTATGTGGCAATTAGGAATGAGAATGTGCTCACGGTGGAGGCAGGAATCGGTTACGGTCACCGCGATTGTAAATACATCCATGCAGATCCAGGAAGAACGCCAGGGCGACGTACAAATTATCACGATTGACGATCATCTCGATACGTCAACGGCGACGTTATTTGAGGCGCGTCTTCTGGGAATGATCGACCGCGGCACACGGCGTATCCTGCTTGATTGCACGGCGCTGAGTTACGTCAATAGCGCGGGTTTAAAAGTGCTTCTCCTTGCCACCAAGAAGCTTGAGCCTTTTCACGGCGAGCTCATTCTTTGCTCGCTGTCACAGAACGTGCTGATGATTTTCGAGATGATCGGGTTTACAAGGATTATGAAGATTGTTCCGGATCGCGAAACGGCCCTGAAACTTTTTACACAACTCCCGGTTTCCTGAGCCGGTCTTCAGCCGACGTTGGAGTCCGCGATTTCTGCTGAAATGGATGCCATCGAGGCGGAACCAAGATGCGATAGGGCTGGAAAATAATTGTGCGCCACTTTTTTTGTGAGCTTTTGAACTGGGCAACGGGAAGGCGGATCCGTTGACCAGGAGCCTCACATCGCGCCTGATCCTGCGTGTGGGAGTGCCTGCGGCGGTGCTCTTTGTTCTCCTGATCGGCATTGCTGCTCATCGCAGTTTCAAACGTTTGCTGGCTGAGACGGCCGATTCGTCGCGATCAATGGCCCGGCGCGAGGCGGGTCATTTTGAAATTGAATTGAGCCGCGCCACAAAAATCTCGGAAATGGTCGCGCTCGGCCTGGAGAAGGGTGGCTTCGATACGGAGGCAAAGGTGGAAAGTTATCTGTGCGAGGTGCTCAAGCGGAACCGCGAGATTTTCGGAAGCTGCCTCGCGTTTGAGCCGCACGGTTTTAATCCGGAGAAACGTTGGTACGCCCCTTATTATTATTGGAAGGACGAGCAGCCG
This sequence comes from Chthoniobacteraceae bacterium, assembly GCA_028293625.1. Taxonomy (GTDB): domain Bacteria; phylum Verrucomicrobiota; class Verrucomicrobiia; order Chthoniobacterales; family Chthoniobacteraceae; genus CAIURC01. The sequence continues at coordinate 16,189 of JAQGOL010000012.1, forward strand.
GAGTTCGTGCAGCTTGGAAACCCAGGCTACGATTACTTTCACTGGGAATGGTACTGGGCGCCAAAAGAGTCGGGGACGGCGCACTGGTCGGAGCCATATTTTGATGAAGGCGGCGGCAATACGATCATGACCACCTACTCGGTGCCGTTTCGCCGGGATGGGAAATTCTGGGGAATCGCAACGATCGATATCGCCATGTCGCAGCTCATTGAACGGGCATCGCGGATCCAGGTGGGCCGGACCGGATACGCCTTTATCGTGAGCAAACAAGGCCGTTTCCTGGCTTATGCGGATAAGGGCCGGATCATGAAAAGCAGCATTCAGGAGGTGAACCCGGAACTCGGCCGGCGCATGATCTCCGGGGAGGACGGTTTTTTGCGCACACAAGATCCCTCCACCGGCCGCGATGCGTGGATTGCATTTGTGCCGGTGCAGAACGGGGAGCTCTCGCTGGCGGTGGTTTATCCGGAGTCGGAGTTGATGAAGGAAGCGCTGCGGCAGCAAGTTGAACTGCTGGTATTGGGAATCTCGGGATTAATGGTGATGTTCGCAGCCGTGATCCTGGTGGCGCGCTCCATTTCACGCCCAATCCGGGAACTCGCGATCGCGGCCCAGGAAGTGGCGGCGGGCCGGCTCGATTACAAGCTGAGCCCGAATAACACCACCGTTGATGAAGTACGGCATCTCACCTTTGCGTTTAACAAAATGACGCGGGACCTGCAGATGCGCATGGAAGAGTTGCGGTACACCACGACCATCACTGAACGGCTCCAGGGAGAACTTTCCGGCGCGCGCAGCATCCAGATGAGTTTATTGCCGAAAATATTCCCCGCCTTTCCCGACCGGCCTGAAATTGATATCCATGCCTTGATCCGGCCGGCGCGCGAAGTGGGGGGCGATTTCTACGATTTCTATTTCGTCGATGAGCACCGGCTTTGCCTCACCATCGGGGATGTCTCGGGAAAAGGCATTGGCGCGGCGCTCTTCATGGCGGTCACAAAAACCCTTCTCAAATCGAAGTCCTCGGCGGCTGATCCGATTGATGTCATCATGCGGCAGGTCAACCGCGAGATTTGCCAGGGCGGCGACACCGGAATGTTTGTGACGTTGATCTACGCGCTGCTCGATACCTCCACTGGCCGGCTCGAGCTTTGTAATGCCGGCCATCTTCCACCCTTGATCGTGACCGGTGCCGCGGGAGAAGTGACGCCGGTCCATTGCCAGGCAGGAATCGCTTTGGGCTTAATGCGGGAAGCCGATTATCCGATCACCCATGTGCAACTCGCGCCGGGCGATACACTGGTGTTTTTCACCGACGGGATTACTGAAGCGCTCGACCCGGATCGAAACTTTTACGCGGCGCTCCGGCTGCGGGCTTCCATCGAAGGAAGCCAGGAGATGCCCGTTCAGATGTTAACGCGCAATCTTGCCCAGGATGTGCGCAACTTTACCGCTGGCAGGGAGCAGGCGGATGATATCGCGATTCTCGCCTTGCGATGGAAGGGGATGGAAGTGGAAACCCAGGCCATCTCGGCTTAAGCCTCAAACATTGCCTTTTTCTTAATCGTTCCGCCTTCTGGTGCGTGGATCGTACAAAGCTAGGAAGATTAAGATTATGAGTAAGAGGAAAAGTGAGGATTAGGGAGAAGAAGGAGAGCGGGATTTGGATTTTCCACGTTAAGGTCCGGATTCATGGATATCGCTGAGATCCCGGCCATTACCAATCTGCCGCCCCCGCCTTCGCATGGAGAGGAGAGGAAACCGCTCTTTTCGGCGCGCGGATTGACCAAGGTTTACACGACCGGCGCCGTCGATGTGCGGGCGCTTGACGGCGTGGACCTCGATCTGTTTGCGGGCGAGCTGATCGTTTTACTGGGCGCCTCGGGGAGCGGCAAATCGACTCTGCTTAACAATCTGGGCGGACTCGATCTGCCCACCGCGGGGAGTCTTACTTATCGGGGGCGCGATCTTGCCCAGGCCAATGAAGATGAACTGACCCGGTTTCGGCGCGACTCGGTGGGGTTTGTATTCCAGTTTTACAATCTGATACCGAGTCTCACGGCGCGGGAGAATGTCGCGTTGATTACGGAGATTGCGCACGATCCGATGGACCCGGAGGAAGCGCTTGCTTTGGTGGAACTAACCGATCGGATGGATCATTTCCCGTCGCAGATGTCGGGCGGCCAGCAGCAGCGCGTGGCGATCGCGCGCGCCATTGCAAAGCGTCCCGAGGTGCTCCTTTGCGATGAGCCAACCGGCGCGCTCGATGTGAAAACAGGCATCACTGTGCTTGAAGCAATCGAACACGCGAACCTGGAGCTTGGCACCCTCACGGTGATCATCACTCACAACGCCACCATTGCCGATATGGCCGATCGCGTGATTCACCTTTCTGACGGGCATATCATCGATATCAGAACAAACGCTCATCGGCGGCCGGTCCGCTCGCTCGCCTGGTAACTGCCGCCATGCATCCGCTCAATATCAAACTCTTCCGCGACATCGGGAAGATGAAAGGGCAGATGGTTTCCGTCAGCCTCATCATGTCGTGCGGATTGGCGATGATGATCATGGCGCGCAGCCTGATCCTTTCCCTGGAATCGACCCGCGACGCCTACTACGAACACAACCGCTTTGCCGACGTCTTTTGCGACGTCAAACGCGCCCCGAACGCGTTGCGCAGCCGGCTCACTCAAATCCCGGGTGTTGCCGCGGTGGAAACGCGAGTTTCGGGAAAAATCACGCTCGATCTGCCGGGACTTTCCGAGCCGGCCGATGGAGTGGTGCTTTCCCTTCCCGAAGATCGGCCCCAGCAGCTCAACCTGCTTTTTGTCCGGCGCGGACGCCTTCCCGAATCCGGCAGCCGGAGCGAGGTGGTGGTTGGCGAGGCATTTGCCAAGGCGCACGGGTTTGAGCCTGGCAATACGATCTCGGCCATCATGCATGGGGCGCGGCAGACTTTAAAAATCGTCGGGATCGTCCTTTCTCCCGAATACGTGTTTGAATCGCGCCCTGGGGAGACGCTGCCCGACAATCGCCGCTTCGGGGTTTTTTGGATGAACGAACGGGAGCTTGCGACGGCGTTTGAGCTGAATGGCGCGTTCAACAATGTGCTTGTCGACGTGGCACCAGGCGAGGCGCCCGCATCAGTGATGGCTGAACTGGATCGTCTGCTGGCGCCGTACGGCGGATTGGTCGCTTACGATCGAAAAGATCATCCTTCGGCCGTGCGGCTCAGCGATGAGCTCCGGGTGATGCGGGGAATGTCGGTGGCGTTTCCCGCCGTTTTTTTGAGCATCGCCGCTTTTATGACGAGTGCCATGCTCACCCGGCTCATCCGGCTTCAACGCGAGCAGATCGCCCAGTTGAAGGCATTCGGGTATTCTTCCAGCCAGGTCGGGATTCATTACCTGAAGTTCGCCCTCTTTATTGTGGTGATCGGGATCACCGTGGGAGGCATCGCGGGGACGTGGCTCGGCACAAACGTCGTGATCGTTTACCGGCGCTTTTTTCAGTTCCCGCTTTTGACTTTTCATCCCGATATCCGGGCCATCGGCGTCGCATTTTTTGTCAGTGCCGGCGCCGCCTTCCTCGGGGTGATCGGCGCGGTGCGGCAGGCGGTGAAGTTGCCCCCGGCTGAGGCGATGCGGCCCGAACCGCCCGCGGAATTTCGCGCATCGCTCCTCGAACGGCTCGGTTTGGCGCGATTTGCGAGCCCGGGTTTTCGAATGATCCTGCGCAATATCGAGCGCCGTCCGTGGCAGGCATTTTTTACGGCATTCGGACTCGCGCTGGCGACCGGGATCCCGGTGGTGCCGGGCGCGATGCGCGACGGCATCGATTACATCCTCACGTTTCAATGGGATAAAGCGCAGCATCAGGATGTGTCGCTTGGATTGCTTGAACCCGGTTCAGGCTCGGCTTTGAGCGATATGAGGAGCCTGCCTGGAGTCATGATCGCCGAGCCGTTTCGCAGCGTGCCCGCGCGCTTGCGATTCGGACACCATTCACGGCGTCTCGGCGTGACCGGCCTCCCCAAGGAATCGCTTTTGAATCGTGTGCTCGATGAAAGTGGCCATCCCGTGGCCCTGCCTCCCGATGGATTGCTCGTTTCGGCCAAACTCGCCGAAATTCTCGGCGCAAAACCGGGCGACCGCATCATTTTGGAGGTGCAGGAGGGACAACGTCCGAGGCGAGAGGCGGTGATCCAGGGGCTTGTGACCGATTACGCCGGGGTGGCTGCTTATATGGAGATCGACTCGTTGCGAAAGCTCATGCGCGAAGGGCCGACGGTAAGCGGCGCGCATCTTGCCGTTGACGCGGATCATTGGGTTGAATTCCTCGATCGCGTGAAGGAATCGCCGCGGATCGCCTCGCTCGCGATCAAAAGTGCGGTGCGCCAGAGTTTCCGAAAGAGCACCGCGGAAATGATCGGGCTCATCCAGGGGCTTTATTTCAGTTTCTCAATCGTGGTGGCCTTTGGCGTGGTTTATAACAGCGCCCGCATCGCGCTTTCCGAACGCAGCCGCGACCTGGCCACTTTGCGCGTGATCGGCTTCACGCATCGCGAGGTGGCCGCGGTGATGATTGGCGAAATCGTCATTTTAACCCTGGTGGCGCTGCCGGTGGGGTTGGTGATCGGGAGTTACCTGGCGAGCGCGATCGTTCACACGGCAAGCACCGAGACGGTCCGCTTACCGCTCGTTTTAACTTCACGCACCTACGCGACGGCTGTGTTAATCGTGCTCGTCTCGGCTGCGATCTCGTGCGCGGTGGTGAGCAGCCGCATTCGGCATCTCGACTTGTTAAGCGTGCTGAAATCGACGGAGTAACCGGGCACTTATCGGCATCAAAGCGCCCATAAACGAGCATTCGGCGCGCAAAATGGGGCGAGGCCTCTCTCAAGAGGTATGATTGCGGTGTAAAAACGGTGCGCATGCGGCTTGGGAAAGCCGAAGCGGAAGCAAAATGAGCGTTTCCGGTGTTGAGCCGCGGATTCCCTGCATTCAGTTGAGGATTTCCCGCATTGAGCCAAGGATTCCCGTGGTCAGTTACGGATTTCCCTCATCAAGTTGAGGATTTCCTGTATTCAGCGGAGGGTGCCCCGCATTGAGTAAAGGATTCGTTCCATCATGCCGCTATTGGAGGGGCAAAATCGGTCTTCCACGGGCCTCGCATGACCTTTCCATCTGATTGTAAGCGCTTTTCCTTCCGATCTTTTCGCAGATCGCGTTTGAATCAGAACGGTTCCCGCCTTAGTGCTCGACCGACACGTTCATGATTAAGCCGACTAAAACTTCACGCCGCGGACTTACGCTTTTGGGCCGCGCCAACGCAGAATTTCCCGCTGAACCGGCCAAAAGCGTGCTGGAGAGTTTCGAAAACCTTTTCCCGCATCGCGATTACGTCGTGCGCTTTGAGTGCTCGGACTTTACCTCGCTCTGCCCGATCACGGGGCAACCTGACTTTGCCAAAATCCGGATTGAATACATTCCCGACAAGCGATGCATCGAGACCAAGTCACTCAAATTTTATCTTTCCGCCTTTCGCAACACGCGCAGTTTTAATGAAGAGGTGGTTAACCGGATTCTTGACGATCTGGTGGCTGCCTGCGCCCCCCGAAAACTCACCGTGCATGGCGAGTTTGCCGCGCGCGGCGGGATCACGGTGACGGTGGACGCCAGTTTTCCAGGATAATGGCCGGCGATGCGACACGCGTGGTGGTGCTGCTGAGTGGCGGCATGGATTCGGTGGCGGCTTTTTACGAGGCGCACCGGAAACATTGCGTCGTGGCGTGCCTGAGTTTTGATTACGGCGCAAAACATAACGCGCGCGAGATCCCGTTTGCCCGGCACCATGCCGAGCGCTTCCAGGTGCCGCATTTCACGATCCCGCTGGAGTTTGTCGCCCGGCATTTTGCCTCCGACCTGCTTGAGAGCGGCGGCGAGATCCCAAAAGGGCATTACGAAGAGCAATCGATGAAAAAGACCGTCGTTCCGTTCCGCAACGGGATTATGATGGCGATCGCGGCCGGGTTTGCCGAAAGCCAGGAGGCGCAAGCCGTCGTGATCGCCGCGCACTCGGGCGACCATGCGATTTATCCCGATTGCCGCGAGGATTTCATGCGTGCGATGGGCGACGCGGTGCGGCTCGGGACGTATGTAGGGATTGAGATCCTGCGGCCCTTTATTGCAATGAGCAAGGCGGACATCGCGCGCCGCGGGAACGAGCTGGGAGTCGATTTTGCGCAAACGTGGTCGTGTTATGTGGGCGGCGAGATGCAATGTGGGGAATGCGGCACCTGTGTGGAGCGCCGGGAAGCTTTTCAACTGGCGGATTTAACCGATCCGACCATTTACATGAGCACACCTCCTTTGCCTCCGCGTCCCGCCACTCATTAAGCCTTATGGAAAATCAACCTTCACGAAAACCGAAGCCAGACGCCCGCGCGAAACCCCAGGCAGCGCCTCCTCAGAAAGCCAAAAAACCGAAATCGCGCCGCACGCATTCCTCGCATCCATGGCAGGCGATGCATCCTCCCGCGCCTTCGGTGGAAGAAGAGGAATAAAGAGCATCGAGTGAGAGTCGACGGTGTGAAGGAACGCGCGCTAGGCTCAAACGAGATGAGAGCCGCATGCTGATTTCCGAGATTTTTTATTCGATCCAGGGGGAAGGGGAGTTGACGGGAGTGCCGTCGGTTTTCCTGCGCACATCGGGCTGCAACCTGCGGTGTTCATGGTGCGATACCAAGTACGCGTCGTGGAATCCGGAAGGAAACGAGATGTCGGTCGACGAGTTGGTGGAAAAGGTGGCCAGCTTCCCCGCGCGGCACGTCGTGTTGACCGGAGGCGAACCGTTGGTGGCCAAAGCGATGCCGGAACTCGCCCGACGGCTTCATGAAAAGGGATTGCACATCACCTTCGAGACGGCGGGGACAGTGGCGCCGCAAGGGATCGCGTGCGATCTCGCTTCGTTAAGTCCAAAGCTGAGCAATTCAACGCCGGAGACCCTTGGGGAGGGTTGGCGTCAAAAACATGAGACGCGGCGTTTGCAGCCGGCGATTTTGCGCCAATGGATCGAAAATTACCCCTTCCAATTGAAGTTTGTCGTCGAAAACGCGCAAGATATCGCGGAGATCGAGGCGCTGATCGCGGCAATCGGCGTGCCGGTGCCGCCGCATAAAGTATTGCTCATGCCGCAGGGAACCGATACCGAGACCCTTGATGGCAGGCAGGAATCTTTAGTCGAACTGTGCAAAAGCCGCGGATACCGCTATTGCACGCGCCTCCATATCGCGCTCTTTGGCAACACAAAGGGCACCTGACCCATGGCTTACCGAATCTGTAAATCTTTTGAAATTGAAAGCGGGCACATGCTCGCCAAGCATCCCGACAAATGCCAGTTCCCGCACGGGCACACCCGCAAGGTGGAATTCGTTTTGGAGGCCGATACGTTGGATCAGAACGACATGGTCTGCGACTTTAAGGTGGTCCGCGATACCATGGCCGGATTCCTCGACCAATATGATCATGCCATGTGCATGAATACCGACGATCCGCAGTACTCTCATTTTAAGGCGGCTTATGGCGAGCGCATCATCGACTTTGTAAAAACCGATCCTACCACGGAAGTCATTGCCAAGGTGATCTTCGATTTTTTCAAGACGCGCCTCGCCGAGTACGCCGCGCGCGCGGACATGCGTTATCCGATTCGTCCTTCATTGAAGGTAATCAAGGTCCGGCTCTGGGAAACGAGCAGTTCCTGGGCGGAATACTCGGAGGAAAACCTGTAAATGAAACCGATTAAAAATAATCACGGCGCCGCGACGCCTCACGCCGGTACCGAGTTGGTTGATATCCAAAAAACGCCCGATGTGCGCGGCATTGAGATCGATCAGGTGGGTGTTTGCGATCTCGCTTATCCGATCGTGGTGCTTGATCGCGAAAATCAGCGCCAGCACGCGGCCGCCCAGATTTCGATGTCGGTCAATCTGCCGCATCATTTTAAAGGGACCCACATGAGCCGGTTTCTGCAGGTGCTTGCAAAGCATCAGGGGGAAGTAACCATGCGCACCCTGCCGGCGATCCTGCATGAGCTGCGCCAGCGTCTCGATGCCGAGGCGGCGCATATCGAGGTGGAGTTCACCTATTTCCTCATGCGCACGGCGCCTGTCAGCAAGCTCAAGGCGCCGATGGATTATCGCTGCACGTTCATCGGCGAGTCCAATGGCGCGACCGACGATTTCATTTTACGCGTCGCGGTGCCGGTCAGCACGCTCTGCCCGTGCTCGAAAATGATCAGCGATTACGGCGCGCACAATCAGCGTGGGTACGTGACCATTTCGGTGCGCATGAACCGCGATGCGGCTGGCGATTACCAGATGATCTGGATCGAGGAACTTATTGAAGTGGCGGAAAAATCGGCTTCCGCGCCGATCTACCCGCTTCTCAAGCGCACCGATGAGCGGTTCGTAACGATGCAAGCCTACGACAACCCGGTTTTTGTCGAAGATGTGGTGCGCAACGTGGCGGCCTTCCTTCGGGACGACGATCGAATCGGATGGTTTGAAGTGCGGGCCGTCAACCATGAGAGCATCCATAATCACTCCGCTTTCGCGGTAGTGAAGATGGACAAAACCAAGCCCGCTTAACCGCCGCTTTGGGCGAAAAGCCGCGGGGAACGGTGGCCGTTAAGGCGTGAGGCGCTGCGGGATGCCATTGTGCCGGTAAGCGCGAATGAGCCGTTCCAATTGCCCGATCGCGCAGTGCAGATCCCGGCCGCGCTGGCTGTCGGCCACCCGCTTGGGCGTTTTCCATTCACGCACCACCGTGATGCTTGGAACAATGTCCGCTCCTTCCAGAATCGCCGCTTCCACCGACTCGAAATGATGGTGCCGGGCGAGGAAGGTGCGATGCGGTTCCAGCACGAGCGTAAAACCGTGATCGCCATACGCTTCGGAAAACGCGCCATCGATGGTGATCGCCTTGCCGCTGCGTTTAAGAGGGGATTCGCCTTTCTCAATCTTCACCGGGACATGGCCGTTGACGATCAAGCCGTCTCCGGGGTCGACATCGAATTCGGCGAGGATTTTTTCACAAAACCACGGCTCATGGATGAGTGAGAAATACGGGTTTTTGGTTTCGTGATGGGAAGCCGGGTCGGCAATCAGATCGCGTTCCAGGGTCGTGATCCGGTCCTTGCCAAAGAGTGGCGATTGCGGGCCGCTCCAAAGATACCAAAGAAGATCGATTTCCTCACACGTGGCGCCGTTCATCATCCGATAGACGACGCTGTTGATGGCATCAAAAAGCGCGCGGCCGCTTCGGGGCTGTCCATTGACCATCATTGAGAGAAATCCGCCATTTTCATCGACCGGCACGCAGCCGTGGAAGATGAGATGTTCCTCGCGGCGCAAATAGAGGGAGCCATGGGAAACCATCCAGCGCATTTGTTTCCAAAGCATCTGGCTGGCGAGAAAGGAACCGCGAATCCGGTCGAGGCAAACGCGTTCATCGGTGCTGAGCGCATACGGGTTGGCCGGGTCAATCGTCGGGAAATGGGTTTCCTGAAGAGGATAAGTCACGCCGTCGATTTCGATCGTGCCCGCTTCGAGGTTCATGCGATGGAGCAGGCGGCGGTTCTCCATCTCCCATTCGGGATGCCGCGCGATCACCTCGCCCTCCAGCTTGAATTGCATGATCGCCACCGCTTTCTGCATCCGTGCGATCATGACCTTTTCGCGCATGCCGGTCGCGTTGGTTTCAAAAGAGGAGGCGGGATCGTCGCCGTAAATCTTTCGCACGAGCACCTCAAGCGGTTGAACCGGGATCCCGTAGCCTTCTTCCAATTGAGAAAGGCGCCGGTATCGAAGCGAGATCCGCAGCACATGGCAAATGAGCGCTTCGTGACCAAGACAGGCGCCGAGCCATGCCATATCGTGGTTGCCCCAGACAAACGAGACGTTGGGCTGTTGCATGAGATAATCAACAACCCGATCGCCGCGCGGGCCGCGATCCCAGCAATCGCCGGCAATGATCAGCTCGTCGATTGCCAGGTTGCGAATGACGCGCCCGGTCAGATGGATGAGATGCAGGACGCGACCCCGGCTCACGAGTTCATCGATCATCGCCTCGATATAAACGCGCTCCCGTTCAGTCGATGGTTCATGCAGGATTTCCGCCAGCAGATCGCGGTATTCAGCCGGGAAAATCCGGGTTGCATGCTTGAGGCTGCGGCGCGCCGCCAGGACCCGCACCACATCGAACAGACAGTTTAAAGTCCTTTGCGCGAACGCCTTGATCTCGTGCGGCTCGCGGAGAGTTTGTTCCAGGCGGTTTACCACTTCAGCCGGATAAAAGATGAGTGTCAGGAACTCTTCGAATTCGTGCGGGGGAAGCCGGTCTTTGAGAAGGCGTTCGACCAGGGGACGCAAGGTGCCCGAGGCGTTGTTGATCACATGCCGCAGCTTTTTGTCTTCCCCGTGAATGTCGCTGATGACGTGGATGGTTCCCTTGGGCAAGGTGAGTTCCGCTGAGTAGCGGACAATCTCCGCGATCGCGAAGTCGACATTGGGAATCTCGCGGGCCAGCGGTCGCAGCGCAGCCAGTTCGTCGTTGCTAAACGGCGCCTCGTCGGTTTGTGGGTTCGTCATGGAGGGAATTGGCTAAGTGTGTTGACCTCCATCATTCGTAATCTTCCTCGCAAGCGTAATCATAATCTTCCGTTTCTTCCGGTTTGAAAGAGTGGGATGAAGAAGAGTCCGCCTGCGGGCTCCGCTTTGCGATTGCTCACAAGCGGGCGAACATGCTCGATAACCACCCTGTGAAAACGCTCCTTCAATCCCGGCTCTATGGCATTCTTGATCTTGGCTACATTTCTTCCGCGGAACTGCGGCCGGTTGCCGAAAGGATGATTGAAGGGGGCGTCGATCTTCTCCAGTTGCGCGCCAAAAACGCCACCGAAGAAGAGATCGAGTCGCTTGGCCAGATGCTCATTCCTTTGACGGAAGCCGCCGGGGTTCCATTAATCATCAACGATTTCCCGCAACTGGTTCCTTCCATCGGCGCGCAGGGAGCCCATGTCGGGCAGGACGACTTTTCAATCGACGACGCCCGGTGGCGGGCCGGCCGCGCGCTGGCCGCGGAAGTCGCGCTGCCGATTATCGGCAAATCGACGCATTCCATCGAGCAGGCGGTCGCGGCAGAGCAGCAGGGCGCCGATTACATCGGGTTCGGCCCGTTGTTTTCAACTCCAACCAAGCCCGGACGTCCCGCGATCGGGCTCGAAGAGCTCCGCCGGGTCCATGAGTTGGTGAAGCTCCCGATTTTTTGCATTGGCGGGATCAAATTGGAAAATCTTGAAACAGTGATCAAAGCCGGCGCGCGCAGGGTGGTGATCGTCTCGGGGATTTTGCAGGCGTCGGACATCGTGGGCTACTGTCGGACGGTCACCGCGTTGCTTCCCTGATTTTTGCCGTCTCCGCCCGATTCCGGGAGAGGGCGATGAAGATTATGAGGGGCGAAGATCGATTAATTGATTGAAGGAAAACTCGTTTGATGGTTTTGGATTCGCGCGGGTCCGTTGATCCGCCTGATCCCTTCATTTATCCGCCCCTTTATGTCTGTTCTCGTAGTTGGTTCCATCGCGCTTGATACTGTTAAAACGCCGCTTGAAGAGCATGCCGATTTGCTTGGCGGCTCCGCTTCGTACGCGGCGGTCGGGGCAAGTTTCTTTTCCCCTGTGAACATGGTCGGAGTAGTCGGAGACGATTTTCCCACGGCGCATGTCGATTATTTCCGCAGCCGGAAGATCGATCTGACCGGGTTGCAGGTGGCAACCGGGAAAACTTTCCGCTGGTCGGGTGAATACATGTGGGATCTCAACACACGCGAAACCCGCAGTGTGGAACTCAACGTATTTGAGCATTTTACGCCGACGTTGCCCGCCGGTTACGCGGAAACGCAGATTGTGCTGCTTGCAAATATCGCGCCGAGTCTTCAAAGCCACGTGCTCGATCAGATCACGCAGCCGCGCTTCATCATCGCCGATACGATGGATCTCTGGATCAACATCGCCAATGACGATCTGCGCGCGTTGCTGCCCCGGGTCGACATGCTTATTCTCAACGATGGCGAAGCGCGCCAGTTCACCAGCGAGACCAGCCTGATCAAGGCGGGAGCGAAAATCCGGGCATTGGGACCGCGTTTTGTGGCAATCAAGAAAGGCGAGCACGGCTGCCTGTTGTTCGGGGAGAACGAGTTTTTCAGCTGCGGCGCTTATCCTCTGGAAGATATCCATGATCCAACAGGCGCGGGCGACACATTCGCAGGCGGGCTGGCCGGCCATCTCGCGGCCCAGGGCGGCGGTGAAATTTCCTTCTCGCAGCTGCGCAAAGCCGTCGTTTTTGGCAGCGTGCTGGCAAGCTTTAATGTGGAAGCATTCAGCCTTGAACGGCTCCGGACGCTGACTGCGGAAGAGATTGCCAAGCGCTACAAATCGTTTCAGCTCATGAGCGAATTTGAGGCTTTGGGCTGATCTTTCCGGGCGCGGCGGCGGGAATTTAAGAAGCGCATGGGGAGCCGCGCCGGCTTAAGAAGAGGCATTCAAGCCGGGTTTCGCGGCTTTTCTTTCCCCTTGCCTCTTTTTCCTCTTTCACGGCTCAGGCGGGCCGCTTAGAGAAGCTGGCACATGACTTTTACACGCTCCGCATCGCGTCCCATCTCCGTCGTAACCGGCGGCTCGGGGTTTCTCGGTTCGCATCTTACCGATCGGCTGCTTTTGGAAGGGCATCGGGTAATCGGACTCGACAATTTCATCACCGGCAACACGGCGAATATCGCGCACCTTTCGGGGAATGAAGATTACAAATTAATCAAGCAGGACGTTTCAAACTACATCTTCCTGCCTGATGACATTGATTTCATCTTCCACTTCGCCTCCCCGGCAAGCCCGATCGATTATCTCGAGCACCCGATCCCGACATTAAAAGTCGGCGCGCTCGGCACCCACAACGCCCTTGGACTTGCCAAGGCGAAAAAAGCGACCTTCCTGCTCGCGTCGACCTCGGAGTGTTATGGCGATCCGCTGATCCATCCGCAGCGGGAGGATTACTGGGGCAATGTCAACCCGATCGGGCCGCGGGGAGTCTATGATGAAGCCAAGCGATTCGCGGAGGCGATCACGATGGCTTATCACCGCTATCATCATGTCGATACAAAGATTGTTCGTATCTTCAATACCTACGGCCCCCGGATGCGCCTTCGCGATGGGCGCGTGGTGCCGGCCCTGATCGGGCAGGCTCTCACGGGCGAGCCGCTGACTATTTTTGGCGACGGGACGCAAACCCGCTCGTTTTGTTATGTGAGCGATTTGATTGACGGCATTTACAAGCTTGCCCTGTCTGACTTTCACGAGCCGGTGAATATTGGCAACCCGCGTGAGATGACCATCCAGCAGTTTGCTGAAGAGATTAAACGCATTACCCAGACCACCTCAGAAATCGAATATAGGCCGTTGCCGGTGGACGATCCGAAGGTGCGTCAACCTGATATCACCCGTGCTAAAAGCATTCTGCATTGGGAGCCGAAGGTCGCATTCGAGGAGGGGATCCGGATCGCGATCGAATATTTTAAAACCCGCCTGAATTAAGATTTGAAGCCACTTTTTACTTTCCATTCCCATTCAAATGTTCGAGAAGCATAACCAGTTTCCCAGGAACACCCCTCCTAAGAAATCCCCCTCCATGAAACTCTTTCTTTTTTGCGCGGCGACACTCACGTCTCTGACTCTCAATGGCCTTGCTCAGGCGCCAGTTGGCCCCGGAGCGGTCAAGCTTGGCAAAGTGCTGCCGGCTGTGGTCAAGACGCCTGAATTTCAAATCACCGGAGCCCAAAATAAGCGCTACAAGCTTGGTGAATGGCTCGAAGTGGAAGTCGAATTTGAAACCAAGCTTGAGGATATCGATGAGCTTACTTTCAAATACACGATGCTCGTTGAGAAAAAGATTCTCGATGGCGAAGTCACTTATGTGAACATCCCCAAGGGACGCGAGCACTACTCGGTGATGTATGTGGCGCCGCGCAGCCTTGAAAAGCTCGCAGGCGGCAAGGCGATCACCGCCTCGGCGATTGAGAATGTCTGGGTGGAAGTTTCCCATAACGGACTGGTTCTCGACAAGGTGAGTCTCCGTCCGACGGCGATTCCCAATGCCCAGCATATTTCCAGTCTTGTTCTGAACAAGAATGAGACGCCTTTCGCGCCACTCTATTTTGACCGCTACGAGGCGATCAAAAAAAGCCGATAGCGGATTCGGGTCAGATACAATTTCATGGCTGCACCTAACCGTATCTTCAGTCTGGATCTCGGTACCCAGACTGTCGGAATCGCTGAATTTCACACCGGGAAAACCGGGGGGCTCGTCCTCGCAAACTATCGTTCCACCGGCTTGCTGGCGGATCCTGCCGCGGATGCTAGCCGTCTCGCGCAGGCCAGGATTGCGACGAGCGAGATGGTGGGCGCCTCCGGTCTTAAAGGCCAGAAGGTCAACTACTCTATTTCCGCGCAATCTGTCTTTACTCGCTTTGTAAAGCTGCCCGCGGTCGGCGAGGATCAGGCGGAGCAAATCGTTGCGTTTGAAGCGCAGCAGAATGTTCCTTTCCCGATTGATGAAGTTGTCTGGGATTACCAGTTGGTCGACACCGGCACGCCTGAAGTTGAGGTTGTGCTTGTGGCCATCAAGTCTGATCTTCTTGATGAGATCAATGGAGCTGTCGAGGACTCCGGTCTTCGTGCCAATACGGTCGATGTCTCGCCGATGGCGCTCTATAATGCGTTCCGCTATAACTATAGCGACCAGGATGGATGCGCGCTTCTTATCGATATCGGCGCGCGGACAACCAACCTGATCTTCGTTGAACCGAAGAAGGTGTTCAGTCGCAGCATCGCCATTGGCGGTTCGAAGATCACCGAGGCGATTGCCAAGGACTTTAATGAACCGTTCGGCGCGGCCGAAGAACGTAAGAAGCAGGATGGTTTTGTCAGCCTTGGCGGCGCCTATTCGGATCCGGATGATCCCGAAATTGCGCGTGTCTCCAAGATGATCCGCAATTCGATGACTCGGCTGCATGCTGAGATTTCGCGTTCGATCAGTTTCTATCGTTCCCAGCAGCACGGCTCGCAGCCGGTGCGCGTGTTCCTGTGCGGCGGAAGCGCCACGCTTCCTTACATGCGGGAGTTCTTCCATGAGAAACTTCAGTTGCCCGTGGAGTTCTTTAATCCGCTGCGCAATGTCGCCATCGGTCCGAATCTCAATGTGGACGAGATTGGCCGGCAGGCGCATACCCTCGGTGAAGTGGTGGGGCTTGCCTTGCGCAACATCGGCAGTTGTCCGATGGAGCTCAATCTGCGTCCGGTCAGCTTGGTTAAACGCCAGCGGATGGCCCGGCAGAAGCCTTTCATTATCCTGGCAGGCCTCTGTTTCCTCATGATTCTGGCCGCGTGGTGGGTCTACTTTGATCACGCCACGGCGATCGCTAATGAAGAGGTTGCCAAGGTTGAAGAGCGTTTAGCTCCGCTCCAATCGATGGATGGCAAGATGAAGGCCGTTCAGGACGCCAAGAAAAAGCAGGAAGCGCTCGCCGCCCCGCTGCTCGCCGCGGTAACTGATCGCGGTTACTGGACCGAGATTATCAATGATATCAATTCCCGGCTGCCGGAGGATTATATCTGGATCGTATCGCTTGGCCTGCAGGAAGCGAAACCGAATGCCTCAACTTCTTCCTCTGCGAAGAACGCCCCGGCAAAGGACCCTCGGCCAGTGCTTCTGCTTCAAGGGCTTTACCTTGAGAATCCTAAAAACGCTCAAATCGTGGTCGACTTCATTGAGAAACTCAAGGCTTCGCCTCTGTATGAGGTCCGCGAGGATGAGATGAGGCGTGCCAATCCAAATGACACTGAATGGGCCTTTGACTACTCGGTGCCACTCGTTCTTAAAACTTCAATCAGCCACTAATGAGCGCGCTCAAAGAGAATAAGTTCCTCGCCGGATTCCTCGGCGTGATGGTGGTCGCCACTGGTGGCCTTGGGTTTCTATTGTATTCAGCGTCGGGCCGCTACTCCGCGGCGATGAGCGATTTTGAAGACAAATCAAGGCAGCTTTACGAGCTCCAGACCAAAGCCCCGTATCCCGATGAGGCTAATCTGGAAAAGATGAAGGCCCAGACCAAGGAGCATCAGGATGCCGTGACAACGCTTCAAAAGAGCCTGCTCGCCAACCAGCTTCCGATGGAGTCGATTACTCCGGTTCAGTTTCAGGACAAGCTGAAAGAATCGGTCGTAAGAGTCACAACCAGGGCTACTGAGAAGGGGATGAAGCTCCCTGAGAAGTTTTACATGGGATTCGATCCTTATCAGTTTGAACCGCCCAAGCAGGAAGCGGCATCGTTACTGGGCAAGGAGCTCAAAGCTCTTGAACTGGTCGTCATGACTCTGATTGATAGCCGGACGCAAGCCCTGACTACTTTTGATCGCGCTCCGCTTCAGGAAGAGGGCGTCGATAAAGCCCGCGCGGCTAACAGCAAGCCGGATGGCAAACCCGGTGACAAAGAATCCGCAGTCAAGTCGCTGATCATCAGACGGCCGGTGACACTCGGATTTACGGGTGAACAAGGTGCCTTCCGAAATCTGCTCAACAATCTGGTCTCCTCGAAGGAACAATTTTTTGTCCCTCGCAAGATCGACATCAAGAACGAGAAGTTGACGGGGCCTTCCAAAGCAACTGAGGCGGATGCGGCAGCGGCACCCGCGCCTTTCGATCCAAGCGCTTCAGGCGGGGCTGTGGCGCCTGAGCCAAAAAAGCCGGCGTTGAAGTATATTGTCGGTGAAGAAAAAATCGATGTGACCATGCAACTCGATATTGTCGATTTCGTTGAAGCCAGTGTGAAATAGTTTTATGGACTGGATTAAAAAACATTACGACCAGTTCGCGCTTGGCGTGATAGCTCTGGTGCTACTTGGTTTCTCAGGCTTCATTGCAATGAAGACCTTCAGCTTCAATCAGGCGTTTGCGGCACTCGAGACTGTGCCCCAGCGCAATGACAAGCTGCCTCCACTTGATTTGGCGCCCGTGGCCGAGGCTCACGAAAAGTTAACCAAGCCCGTTTCCTGGGCGCCCAAGAAAAACTCGGGGTCACTTTTTGTTTCCATCGGCTATATCGTTGATCCCAATACCGGGAAACTGACTGCCCCCGGGCATACGTCGAGTGGTGGCTCGCTTCATCCTCCGGTGCCGGACAGCTATTTCCTAGACAACCATCTTGATCTGCTCTCGCCGACAGCGCTTGAGGACGATCCTGACAAAGACTTGTTCAGCAATCTTGACGAGTACCTTAACGGCGGGAAAAAGAATGCCGCGGGCGAGCCTGAATCGACCAGTCCAGTCGATCCGAAAGATCATCCCCCTT
The DNA here is from genome assembly GCA_028293625.1 of Chthoniobacteraceae bacterium. Lineage (GTDB taxonomy): Bacteria > Verrucomicrobiota > Verrucomicrobiia > Chthoniobacterales > Chthoniobacteraceae > CAIURC01. Next base: position 33,648 of record JAQGOL010000012.1, read on the forward strand.
ACTACACCAAGCTCTATTTGGAGCAATGGATTAAAGTGCCGTTCCTGCTTCTTTTCCAGAGTGTGGATGGCGATCCAGCCAAGCCGGAGACTCTCACGTTCGGAATCAATCCGAAGTCATTGAAGCAGCCTACCGAGTTCCTGAAAATCGGTGAAACAGTTCGGAATACCAAATTCCGGGTTGAAAAGTACGAAGCAAAGACCGCCTTTAATAAGAAGATCGAGGAAGAAGAAGATGTTTCCGAGTTGACGCTCAAGAACACAGAGACAGGTGAATCCGTGGTTCTTGTTGTCGCCAAGCTTACTGACTCGCCCGATTCGTACGCCGCTTTCACCTATATCTGGCCGCAGCCACACCAGGCGATCAAGGTTAAAAAGCTTCAGGAATTTGTGCTTAAGCCGAATCTCCAGGAGAAATTCAAAGTCCTTGACATCAAAGCCGACCACGCGGTAATAGCGCTGCCTGGTGGCGGTGAATACACAGTGCCTTTGCTTAAGAAGTAAAGCACTCTCCCGCAGCCCCATCCCTCTCCTCCCCTCCAGAAATCCTAAAACGTCGCCCGCTCGCGGTCACGTCACTAAAAAATTGCAGTTTCCATCCTTTAAACGCCGAGCTCATCCATGATCAGACCCCCACTCGCCACCACTGTCGCCTCCTTAATAGGCGTACTAGTAATAAATCCCGCGTTCGCTGGGCCAGCCGTGCAAGGCTCGGTCCGGACGACGACCACCTACTCCGGAAGAGTTGAAGACGTAGCGACCCGCGAGGAAGCTCGCCGCGCTGATCGTTCCGAGCGTATCGGCCGCGAAGCGATCACCGTTGCGGAGCGTGCGATGGCTGACAAAGATTACGAGAAGGCATTCGCTGAGTACAAGCTGGCATGTGACAATATCCCGGTTGCTCCGAAGTCTGATGGGCTTTACAAGCGCGCATTGCGCGGCTTGTGCGATGCAGCGATCCATCTGGCAGAACAGCGTATTACCGAAGGACGTTATGCGGATGCCGAGTTGACGCTCAAGTTGATCACCGAGCATTATGACCCGCAATGCAAGGGTGCGGTTGTGATGCTCCGTAATCTGGAAACTCCCGGGTATTACAATAAGACCATTACTCCCAAGTTCCGTGCGAACGTGGAAGAAGTGAAACGGTTGCTGGTCGAAGCCGATGGTCTTTATCAGAGCGCCCGCTACGACATCGCCTTCAAGCGTTGCGAGCAGGTTCTCAATCTTGATCCGTATAATATCGCGGCTCGCAAGATGGAGGAGAAGATCAACTTCGCCCGGGATAATTACGCGGATGCCGCTTACAATGAAGCGCGGGCTCGCGCGGTATGGAAAGTGAACAAAGGGTGGGAAAACCCCGTGCGCAAATTTGGTTTGAAGGGGAGCGAAATCATCGTTCAGCCTAAAAGCACGAACGAAGGCACCACCCGCATTGAGCAAAAGCTCAACCGGATCATTATTCCCAAGCTCGAGTTCCGCGAAGCAACCATTCGTGAAGCTGTCGATTTCCTGAAGAAAAAGAGCATCGATCTCGACACCCAGGAGTCCGATCCGACGCGCCGTGGTGTTAATATCGTGCTCAAGCTTGAAGGCGGCGGCGCCATTGGCGGTGCTGCGCCAGCTGAGATTCCCCTTAATATTCCCGGAATTGAACCGGCTGCGGGAGGCGCGCCTGCCGCCAATCCGATCCTTCCGGTCGGAAATCCGAGCGACGCGCGGATCACCATCTCGCTCACCAACGTTCCGATCAAGGTTGCGCTCGATTACGTGACGCAGCTCGCCAGTCTTAAATACAAGATCGAGCCGTTCGCCGTGTCGATCGTGCCGCAGGGCACTCCGATCGAGACCTTGCAGAACAAGGAATTTAAAGTGCGTCCCGGCTTTATCGGTTCGCGCACGGCTGCCGCCGGCGGAGACAATGCCCTGCTTCCCGCCGGGCCTGCCGACGCAACCAGGGGGACTGGCTCCTCGATCGCCGGCCGTCTTGAAGCCAAGGAATTCCTCGTTTCCCAGGGAATCCCATTCCCTCCCGGAGCTTCGGCAACCTATCTGGCCGGCAGCAGCCGTCTGGTCGTGCGCAATACTCAGGAAAACCTCGATCTTCTCGAGATCCTGATTGCGGCCACCACCGGCGACGATTTGGCCGCACAGGTTGAAATCGAATCGAAATTTGTCGAAATCACGCAGAGCAATCTCAAGGAACTGAGCTTTGACTGGTTGCTTGGACAGTTCAATGTCGGCAAGGGCGGTGTCTTTGCAGGTGGCGGAACTGCGGGGACCTCACCGGGCACCAACGGCTCGGATTTCCCGTTCGTGGCTCCGGGCGGCTCGCCAATTGGCACTTTGCCGATCACGGCTGGCAACCGCAGCGGCCAGACAGCGTTGACCGCGAGCGCAATCGACGCGCTTCTGTTCGGAACCGCCGGCGCTTCCCGACTCGCTCCTGCAATCGGCGCCATCTCCGGTGTCTTCACCGATCCTCAGTTCCAGGTAGTCATTCGAGCGCTGAATCAGAAAAAAGGCGTTGATCTTCTCTCCGCACCACGTGTGACGACGAAGAGCGGTCAAAAAGCCGTCATCGAGATTATCCGGGAATTCCGTTACCCAACTGAATTCGACCCACCCCAGATTCCGCAGAACTTCGGCAATACCGGTGGCACAACTTCGTTGATCCCCACCTTGTCGACGCCTCCGAGTTCGTTCCCGGTCACGCCGACCACCCCGACGCAGTTTGACACGCGTAACACCGGTGTAACGCTGGAAGTCGATCCCGTCATCGGGCCTGATGGTTACACGATCGACTTGAACCTGGTTCCGCAGGTGGTGGAGTTTGAAGGCTTCATCAACTACGGCAGCCCGATTCAGACGACGTCGACCAATGCGCTTGGCATTTCGACCACGAACATCATTACGCCTAACGTCATCAACCAGCCGATCTTCAGCACTCGTAAAGTGACGACTGCTGTGACGATCTTCGACGGACAAACCGTCGTGCTTGGCGGATTGATGCGTGAAGATGTGCAGAAGGTGGAAGACAAGGTACCGCTACTTGGCGATATCCCCTTTGTCGGACGCCTCTTCCGTTCGAGCGTCGATCAGCATCTCAAGCGTAATCTGGTCATCTTCGTCTCCGCACGATTGATCAATCCCGCGGGTGAACCGGTTCATCTTGAAGAAGAGACCGAGGAAGTCGTTGAGACGCTTTCGGTGCCTGAGGTGGCCGCTCCCGAGCTGCTTCCTTTGATGTCGAAGTAAAGGGCGAATGCCCGTTCTTGGCATCACCGGAGGAATCGCCACGGGAAAGTCGACATTTGTTCGCGCTTTCCTGGGGCGATTGCCAGCCAGGCTTTTCGATGCGGATGCCTGTGCGCGAGATCTTCTGGAAAATGATAGCGAGGTGCGTGAGCGCCTTCATGAGACGTTCGGGCTAAACCGCCCGAACGTCGAGCCAGGCGCCGAAAGGGCGTGGCTGCGGGAGGTGGTGTTCTCCGATGCAGCAAAACGCCGGCAGCTGGAAGCGATTCTGCATCCGGTGATCCGGGAACGCTGGGTGGTTCAGGCGCGCGAATGCGCGGTGGCCGGCGGCTGGTTTTGCGTCGATATTCCGTTGCTCTTTGAAACAGGAGCGGAAAGTTACTTCGACCGCATTATTGTGGTAGCCTGTTCGGGCGAACGACAGCGCGCCCGGCTCAGGGAAGACCGAGGACTCGACGAGTCGATGTCAGAGAAGATCATCGCCTCGCAGCTCGACCTCGGCCTGAAAATAACTAAAGCTGATCATCTCATTTGGAATGATTCCACTATTTCCAATCTTGAGGGGCAAACCGCTCTTCTGGCGACCTATCTGAGTGCACGTTATGGATGATATTGTTTCTTCACATCAAGGACCGGGCGCTTCTCCGGACGCGGAACCTTCCGCAACCACCGGCGCGCCTGTCTCAATTCCCAGAGAACTCTGGATCGATGAACTGAATGGCGAACCGCTCAATGGTTTGCTTGAGCGATGCGACGCCTTGGGCCTTCGCCTCAATGCCGACAAAACACGGCATCAGATCGTCTTTGACCTTTTGAAAGCCTACGCCTCGCGCGGCACCACTCTCTTTGCCGATGGCGTCGTGGAGCTCTCCGCCCAGGGAAGTGGCTTTCTGCGCTGGCCGCGCTTTAACTTCCGTTCGCTCCCGCAGGACGTTTTTGTCTCCACGCAAACCGAACGGCAACTTTATCTGCGCAATGGAAACCGGCTCAGCGCCAGACTGCGGACACCGCGTGACCGCGAAAAATTCTTTGCCGTGGATGAAGTCATTTCCATTGAAGGGATACCGGTTGCGGAATGGCACGAGACCACTGAGTTCGACCGCCTGACCGCGTTGCATCCAACCGAGAGGATCGTGCTTGAAACGCCGCGCTCGGTCAGCACCCGGGCGATGGATTTAATCGCGCCGTTGGGCCGCGGTCAGCGCGGCCTGATTGTCGCGCCGCCGCGCACAGGCAAAACGATTTTGTTGAAGGATATTGCCCGCGCGGTTCTGGCCAATTCGCCGGAGACCTCGCTGATTTTATTGCTCGTCGATGAACGGCCGGAGGAAGTCACTGACTTTAAAAATTCGCTCGAAAACTGCGAGATCTACAGTTCAACCTTCGATGAGAGCGCGCAACGGCATACGGCGGTGGCTGAGATCGTGAGCGATCGCGCCAAACGCCTCGTGGAGTTGGGGCGCCATGTAGTGATCCTGCTTGATTCCATCACGCGGCTTTCCCGCGGTTACAACAACCTGATGGGCGGCAAGGGGCGCACCATGTCGGGCGGCATCGACTCGAAGGCATTGGTGAAACCGAAGAAGTTTTTCAGCGCGGCGCGCAACACCGAGGAAGGCGGCAGCCTGACCATCCTTGCCACGGCACTGATCGAGACCAACAGCCGCATGGACGACCTCATTTTTGAGGAATACAAGGGGACCGGCAACATGGAGGTCCGCCTCGACCGCACCCTGGCTGATAAACGGATGTTCCCGGCAATCAATATTCTCGAATCGGCCACCCGGCGCGACGAGTTGCTTTATCACCCGCAGGAATTCGCTAAAATCAACGTGCTCCGACGCCAATTGGCGGCGCTGCCGCCGGTGGAAGCCACTGAGGTGATGATTCATGCGATCAAGGCCACCAACTCTAACGCCGAGCTCTTGCTCGCCGGGCTGCGCTGATGATCGCGCTGGTCAATACCGAGGCCGGGCTCGCTGAGTTGCTGCCGCTTCTGGAAGCCCCGGACCGCATTGCCATCGATACGGAAGCAGACAGTCTTCATTGTTACTTCGAAAAACTTTGTCTCATTCAGATCAGCGCTTCGGGCCAGGATCTGTTGATTGATCCGCTTGCCGGTTTTTCACTTGAACCGCTTTTCGCGGCGTTGACCGGCAAAGAACTCATTTTTCATGGAGCCGACTACGATCTGCGTCTCCTGCGCAGGGTCGGTTACGGCGGACCGGATCGGATTTTTGATACGATGATCGGCGCCCGTTTGTGCGGGATCACCGAGTTCAGTCTCGCGGCGTTGATTGAACGCTATTTTGGACTGAAGCTTGCCAAGGGATCGCAAAAGGCAAATTGGGCGCTGCGACCGTTGCCGGCCGAGATGGCCGATTACGCGGTCAAGGATACGCATTATCTTCACGAACTGGCGGAGATTTTCAGCGCGGATCTGGTGAAGCTCGGACGCTGGGAATGGTTCCAACAGTCGTGCGAACGGGCAATCCGGCTGACAGAGACGACCAAGGAGCGCGATGCCGAGGAGGTCTGGCGCATTCCGGGCAGCGGTCTGATGCGCGGACGCACCGCGGCGATTCTTCGGGAACTATGGCGGTGGCGCGACGAAGAGGCGCGCGCGATTGACCGGCCTGCTTTCCATGTCCTGCATAACGAGCAGCTCATTTACGCAGCCAACCGGATTGATCAAGGCGTGCCAACCGAGTTCCATCATCTGCGCGGCTCGCGTCTTCGGCGTTTTGAAGAAGCGGTCGATCGCGCGCTCGATATGCCGGAGACCCAATGGCCTGTCTTTGTGCGCACACCGCGTCCGCGTCCTTCCAAGGAGGAGGAAGCGGAGTTTCGCATCTTAAAACAAAAGCGCGACAAGGTGGCCGCCGACCTCCAGCTCGACGCGTCGTTGATCGCGCCCAAAGCCACCTTGGAAGTCATCGCCTCCAATTTTGAGGAAGGCATTGTGCGGCTGATGCCGTGGCAGCGTGAACTGCTGGCGCTCTAGCGGGGAGGGCCTCCTGGCGCTTTCGGCAGCGCGACCTGCAACGGACCGCTGAAAGCGGACGGCTGACTAGATCTGCGGCTTTGGCGCGGATGGTTCGCCGATGTTTGTTTTCGCGGGAGCGGGCTTGACGCCTTTTCTCCAAGTCCCGTCCTTGAGCGCTTTGGAGTAAGGGCCGTTGCCTTCCGATGGCCGGTAGGTGTCGCGCCGGTTCACGATTGTGGTGCAGGCGCTCAATGCCAGGGCAAAGGCGACGAAAAAGAGGGGGGCAGTTTTCATGCGGCGAATCCGAGCACAACACGCATACGCTGTCAATCGCCCCGCCCTCTCAAAGCACGCGATTTGCCCCTTGGCCGGGCGCTCGAAAAAAAAGCGATTGCCCTGCGTGAGCGAGCCGCTACTTTCCTCGCCCTTTTCTCATGATTATCGTCACAAAACCCGAAGCTACCGAGGAGCAGGTTCAGCATATCGTCGATCGCATTCTCGAGTGGGGCCTGAAGGCGGAAGTGAGCAAAGGCGCGCTCCGCACTGTCATCGGCATTATTGGACCAGAGGATGCCGTGCGTGAGCGGCCGATCGCGGCAATTCCCGGGGTTGAATCTGTCACGCCCGTGCTAAAGCCTTACAAGCTGGTGGCTCGCGAATTTCGGGGCGGTAACAGTTCGAAAGTAAAGATCGGCAATGTGACCGTGGGCGGGGGAGAAGTCGTGGTGATGTCGGGCCCGTGCTCGGTGGAAAGCCGCGATCAGATTACTTCCATCGCCCATGAGATTAAGAAAGCCGGAGCCACGATCCTGCGCGGAGGCGCATTCAAGCCCCGCACGTCGCCGTATTCGTTCCAGGGCCTCGGTGTGGAAGGCCTGCGCCTGTTGGCCGAAGCGCGCGAGGAAACGGGGCTTCCGATCATCACCGAGATCATGGATACCAAGGATCTCGAGGTCATGGAGCAATACGCCGATTGTCTTCAGGTCGGTGCCCGCAACATGCAGAACTTCGCCCTCCTCAAGGAAGTGGGCCGCAGCAAGCTCCCCGTCATGCTTAAGCGCGGCATGAGCGCCACGATCAAGGACTTGCTCATGAGCGCCGAATACATTCTGAGCGAAGGCAATTTCAACGTGCTCCTTTGCGAGCGCGGCATCCGCACCTTTGAGACTTATACCCGCAACACGCTCGATTTAAACGCCGTTCCGGTGCTGCAAGCCGAGACCCATTTGCCGGTCATTGTCGATCCCACCCATGGCATCGGCTTGCGCGAGCATATCCTCCCAATGGCATTGGCTGCCGTCGCCGCCGGGGCCGATGGCATCATGATCGAAGTGCACAATTCCCCTGAGCTCGCCAAGAGCGACGGCGAGCAGGCGCTGCTTCCCGACGAGTTCACCGATCTCGTCGAGCGGGTGCGCAAGGTGGCACAGGCGGTTGGCCGTTCGCTGTAAAGTTCTCATTGCCGGCAAGCGGCCGGGTCACCTTCAGGGCGGGCCGGCTGCAACGGCAGAGCCGCGTCGGTTTGCGGTGGCCTGGGTATTCTGAAAAATTTTCAGACAAAGCTGTATACAGTTTAGTACGCACCTTTACGTGCCGGCAACGGCAGTGTGTAATGGGATGTTTGTTTTCCGGTTGCGGGATACTCCTCGATTGCTTTCATCGTGTTGCTTGCAATATTATCAGGCAACGGTCCCCAGTTCGTCTGCGCTTTCTGCCGTACAAACACGGGCCGTGATAATCTTTGCCTCCTTAAAATGATAACATGTTCAAGCCGGACTTCCGGCGCGGTCCGGTTGCTCTCTCTTTTGTTCATCATTTGGGCCACCCAAGGCTGGGGCGCTCCTGCCGTTCTGGTTCAGCCGGTGACCAGTCAGGTTGTGGCCGTGGACGCTCCCGTCGACTTCAACGTGAGCGCGGAAGGAAACGGCGCCTTGAACTATCAATGGTTTCAGAACGGGCGGCCGCTTGCGGGCGAAACGGGAAGCAGACTTACTCTCGGCAAGGTCCGGTATTCGGATCGCGGCTATTATCAGGTGAGACTCACCGACTCAACGGGCAGTCAAACCAGTCATGCGGGATTTCTGAATGTATTGGTACCCGCTGAGATCATTCCTTTCGCGCAAGATTACTCCGCGCCGGTGCCTCCGGGCTTGTTGAATGTGGTCGCGATGGACGTTGGAGCCGATCACAAGCTTGCATCGGCGGCAATCAATGGTGTTGCGCTTAAGTCGGATGGAACCGTCATTTCGTGGGGCGAATCGGTGGGGGCGGCTCCCTTGGGAGTAAAGGATGTCGTGGCTGTTTCGGCGGGCATTTACCATAGCCTCGCACTGAGATCGGACGGAACAGTGGTTGCCTGGGGAAGTAATCCGATATTAACGACCGTGCCGGCCAATCTATCGGGAGTCGTGGCAATCTCCGCGGGAAGTGCGTATAACCTTGCGTTGAAGGAAAACGGAACGGTGATCGCCTGGGGTGCGAATGCCGTCAATGACATGACGGTCCCCGCTGGGCTTTCCGATGTAACCGCGATTTCCGCGGGACAGCTTCATGCGCTTGCATTGAAATCTGATGGCACGGTGGTGACCTGGGGATCTTCCGGTGTAAGTAGTCTAACTGTTCCTGCGGGACTAACCGGCGTGACGGCAATTTCCGCGGGATACCTTTACAGCCTTGCATTGAAAACGGACGGCACCGTGGTGGGCTGGGGCGAGAGCGGGTATAACGATTTAAGCGCGCCTTCAGGGTTGTCCGAAGTGGTCGCGATTTCAGCAGGCGACGGGTGCAACCTTGCTTTGAAATCGGATGAGACAGCTGTCGCCTGGGGTGGCAATACAATCGCCGAACACAGAGGAGTGGTTGCCGTGGCCGCCGGCTTTACGCGAAACTTCGCGCTGAAAAAAGTGGTCCAACCGCTTATTACGACTCAACCTCTTCCCGCGGTTCAAACATTGAATGAACCAGATCGCTTAACCTATTCGGTCACCGCGACAGGCGGCGGACTTAACTACCAATGGAAGAAGGACGGAGTAACGCTCGCGGGCGAGACCAGCGATTCATTGCTTATCCAGGAGCTCAGCTCGTATAACGCCGGGAATTACACGGTCACTGTCAGCAACGCCGTCGGCAGCGTTACGAGCGATATGGCCGTTCTTCTACTAAGAGGCCCCACTTTTATCCGGGATCCCGAGCCAAGCCAAGTAGCGAAGGTTGGAACGTCCGTGACATTTAACGCAGCCGTCACAGGTTCCGGCTCACTGGCTTATCAGTGGATGCGGAACGGATTCCCGATCGCGGGCGCAACCGGCAGCTCGCTTACATTGAGCCAGGCACGATTTAGTGACCGGGGTTATTATCAGCTAAGGGTTACCGATTTACTTGGCACAGCGACGAGCCGTGCCGGATTTCTCAATATCGCGCGCTCCGGTGAACTCCGCGTCTGGGGATATAACGCGGAAGGACAAAACACGCCGCCAGCGGGGCTGACGGACATTGTGGCGCTTTCTGCCTCCGACAACCACACGCTTGCGTTAAAGTCTGACGGCACCGTAGTCGCCTGGGGCGATGATGACGTGCAGGTCCCTTCAGGACTCTCCGGCGTTGTCGCGGTCTCGTGCGAAAGTTGCAATGTCGCGCTTAAGTCTGATGGAACCATCGTGGCGTGGGGGAAAGACAAGTATTCCCGGAATGCGTTATTTGCCGGGCTCTCGGAGATTGTAGCGATCAGCGACCATTTTGCCATCAAGGCGGATGGCACCGTGGTGGCTTGGGCTTTTGAGGGGGACTTCAAAAGGAGTCTCCATGAAGGGTTGGGACACACGACGGCAATCACCACCGGCGGCGGCCGTGTCGTTACACTACGTTCTGATGGAAGCGTCGTTGACTGGAATTCAGACGGTTCGCCTGAGAACAGTCCGCCTGCCTTCCAGACGGGCGTAGTTGCAGTCGCCTCGGGCGGCAGCCATTGCCTGGCACTCAAATCTGATGGGACGGTGGTTGCCTGGGGTAACAGACTCTTTACCGCAGTGCCAGTAGGGCTCTCCGAGGTGACAGCTATTTCCGCGGGTGCTTTCCATAGTGTTGCCCTTAAGTCCGATGGAACGGTTGTGGCATGGGGTTCCAACGACTCGTTTTTGTATTCAAACTCCAATCAGAGCATCGTGCCTGCTGACCTTGGTTATGTGGTCCTGATTGAGGCCGGCAGTGCCTACAATCTCGCTTTGCAGGTGCTCGTTCCCACTCCCATCACCAACCCGGCAACCAACCTCCAATCTCATTCCGCGACCTTCAATGCCGAGATTAATCCGGAGGGTTTTCCAGCCAGTCTCTTTTTTCAATTCAGTGCCGATTCACTTTCGTATGAAAACTCAACACCTCCGCAGCAAGTCGACGGGGCTGTGTTCCCAGTGGCTGTCAGCTTTATCAAGGCCGGTTTGCTGACCGATACGACTTATCATTACCGCGCGGTGACGACCAACGGACGTACAACCAGCTATGGCACTGACCGCACTTTTACAACTTTGCCCCCGCCGCCCTCAACCTCCGGCACAAGTGCAAAGCAAGTCACCACCGGCTCCGCAATCCTTTCGGGTTTAATCAATTCGAATGGGATCGCCGTGAGTGCCTATTTTGAATACGGTCCTATTTCAGCTCCTGCGGCACAGACAGCCCCTCAGGAATTTGGCCCGGGTTCGACAACAGTCACGCAGCTCTTAAGCGGCTTGGAAGCGGAGCATATTTACCGATTTCGTCTCGTCGCCACCAGCGATGCGGGAACAACTTACGGCGATTTCCATACCTTTTCGACCATCTCCAAGGCAAGACCCACCGTGAAAACCGGCACGGTATCGGAAGTCGCGCCCGGCAACGCCATTCTCGGCGCGCAGGTCAATCCGAACGGGTTTCTCACCACCGTTTATTTCGAATACGGCGTGACGGCTAACTATGGCAGCGAGACTGCGGTGCAAAACATAGGAGTCGGCCATGATGACGTGGTTTTGAACCGTAAGATAACCGATTTTGCTTCCAACCACCTTATCCATTTCAGAGTAGTCGCCTCCAATATCAACGGCATTAGTTACGGCGATGACCAGACATTTACGAGCAGTATCACGAAGCCTATCGTGGCAGGCGGATCTGTCAGCCCGATAAATGCCAGCAACATCACTTTTCAGAGTTTCTGTATTCCGAATGGTTCTGCCACCAAGGCGCATTTTATCTACTCCTTTGGAACAGATGAACCTTTGGCAACCGCCGAGCAGGAGATTGGAAGCGGCTATGAGCGTCTGCCTGTTTTTGCCACAATCACCGTTCCTGATCCTGCCCGCTCGTGCCGTTATCAACTTGTGGCCACCAATGCCGCGGGAACCGTCTATGGGGATACCCATACTTTCGAGCCCAAGATTTTTGCCGTGGCCGACACGGCGTCTATCAATGGTGCTGGTTCGATTCGGATCGACGTGCTTGCCAATGACTTCTCACCCGCCGGCCATGCACTCTCAGTCAGCGCGGTCGCGCAGGGATCGTCAGGCACCGTCTCGATTAACTCCGACCAGTCCCTTCAGTATTTGCCCGGCCGCAAGTTCACTGGGTCTGACAGTTTCATCTATACCATCAGCGACGGACACGGCGCCTCGGCGGACGCGATGGTTGAAATCCACAATGTCCCGGTAAAAAGCGGAGGGCGGTACGTCGGACTTGTCCTTTCGGAACCATTGCTGCATGGGCAGTCCGGTTACATCAATGCCACGCTAACAACCAAGGGCACGCTTACAGGTCAGTTACAATTTGCGGGAGCCAATTACGTGCTGAAAGGCGTGGTCAGTTCGGAGGGTAAATATGCGCAGATCATCCAGCGTCCTCATTTGAATCCACTTTTTCTATCACTTTCAACCGGCAGCGATGCGGCACTGCTAAGCGGATTCATTTCAGAAAGCGAGGCCGCCGGTAATCGAGCAAGTATCGTGGCAAAAAAATCGTCGTTTACAAAAGCAGCGCCCTGCCGGCTGCCTGGAATATACACGGCGTTGTTGCAGCCCGATGAAAGCGCAGAGAAATCAGAGGAGCCTCGCACCAGCGGATACGCTACTATTCAAATTAACGCGCTTGGAATTGCCCGGACAGTGGGCAGGTTGGGCGATGGCACGCCGATTTCCGTTGGGAGCCTTGTATGCGACGAGATGGAACTCGCGTTCTATACCGGCCTGTATGGCAAAAAGCCGAATGAGAGAGGAAGTCTTTTTGGAAACGTGCGTTTCGAACTTATCAGTGACATCCAGCAGGCGACCGGAGCGCTCTCCTGGCATAAACCACCGCAGAGTTCGGGAGCGTTTTACCGTGACGGCTTCACCGTAACAACCACCCTGACGGGCTCGATGTATTGGCCAACGTCTCCCGCGCTCACGCTCGTTGGCGAGCAATATAACGCTTACGCGACTTTTACGGATGGCAACCTTGATAAATCGAGTCTGGAAGCGGAGCTAACCAAGACTTTAAGTATCTCCGTGGCATATAAGGTGACCGCCCTCACGAAGTCCGATGACCGCCTGGCCGTGCGAATTTCTCCAAAGAGCGGGCTTTTTTCCGGTAACTTTCGCGACAAGTTCTCCGGCATGACCCGGACTTTCACGGGTGTGCTTCTGCAAAACGACAACATAGGAATCGGACTCTTTTCCGGAAGCAATGAAATGGGTTCGGTCCGGCTTCAACCAAGACAAAACTAAGATTGGAAAATCGGGCGTTGTTCAGATTCGCCATCACCTTCAGCGGAGTGATCCTTCAGCACGACAACTTGGGCACTGGGCTTTTCTTGGGCAGAAATGAGACGGGCTCAGTTCTGGTGACGCCAAGGTCAACACAGCCCTGAGGCGTGCAGGCTCAAGGGGGGGCGCCGTCAGCGGCTGCTCCGTTGATTTCGCGGCAAAAGGAGCGGGATGCTGGCGAAAGCACACAGTGTGCAGCGCATGTTGAAGGCAGCATGATTGTTGATTGAGGTTGGCAACGAATAAACTATCGGGAGACTCATTCCATTCCTAAGAACCAGGGTGGTTTTTGTATTAATTACTGCCTTTTGGTTGATTTGTTTTCCGCAAATTAATTGTCCGTGTTTGCCACGTATTTCGGTGGGATTTCATGCTTGTGCATATGCGTGAAATGTTTACGCAATGTCCTGTTCCAAGAACTTTGCAGTGGCCCCCGCCCATGAACACGTTCCCCCCTCCTAATACCTTCGCAAAACGTCTGTTGCTCACCGCCGTGCTCGCTTTTTTAAGCGTCTGCGGCAACGCCCAAACCGTCAAACATCGCATTCTGCTCTTTGAATATGGGAGCGGGCCGAATCGAATGCTTGAGCTCGATGCGGACGGAAAAGTGGTGTGGGAACACAAGCCGCCGAGTATCGCCGTCATCTTCGAGGTGTTGCCGAGTGGGAACGTGCTTTACGCTTACGGCGGAAAACCGACCGGTGTGCAGGAGGTGACCCGAAAAGGGGACGTGGTATGGAATTATGTCAGCAAGTCCGCGCAGGTGCTGGGAAGTCGCCGTTTGGCGAATGGCAATACCTTGCTTGCGGAGCAGGGGCCGTGTCAGGCACTTGAAGTCAATCCAAAGGGCGAGATCGTACGGATCACGCCGTTAAAGACCAGTCATGCCGAGCCGCACCTTCAGGTCCGCAATATTCATCAGCTCGCCGATGGCCATATCCTGGCAGCGCATGAGGGAGAAGGGGCGGTGCGTGAAGTGGATCAGACCGGCAAAGTCATCTGGGAATACACCGGCGTGGAAAACGCCGGCGATGCCCAGCGCCTAGCCAATGGGAATACGCTTATTTCTTGCGGCACACAGAAACGCCTCATCGAAGTAACCCCTGACAAGCAGATCGTCTGGGAGTTCGGGGCCAAGGACGCGCCCGAGCTTAATCTGACGTGGATTACCAGCATCCAGCAGCTCAGGAACGGCAACGTGCTCGTCGGCAACTTTCTTCGCGGGCAGGAAGGGAAGGGGGCGCATGCTTTTGAGGTCACGCATGACAAAAAAGTCGTCTGGAAGTATGACGACCACAGCATCATTAAATCGCTGACCACCGTGCGTGTGGTGGAGGAATAATATGCCACTGGCTCCAGCGAGTGCGCCCGCCGCCGCGGCGATTGATCCCGGTCTGCTCCGCAAGAAGATTGCGTGGCGTGTCCTGCCATTTGTTTTTGTCCTTTATATCGTTGCTTACCTGGATCGCGCGAATGTCGGCTTTGCCAAGCTGGCGATGAAGGATGATCTCAAGTTCTCCGAGGGAGTCTTCGGTCTTGGGTTCGGCATCTTTTTCATCGGTTATCTCTTTCTTGAAATCCCCGGCGCGCTGCTGGTGGAACGCTGGAGCGCACGCAAATGGTTTGCCCGCATCCTTTGTTCATGGGGCCTGGTCTCCTCGCTGACTGCTTTTGTGCAAACGCCGATGCAGTTTTACATGGCGCGCTTTTTCCTTGGGATCGCGGAAGCGGGCCTTTTCCCCGGCATCATCGTTTATTTCACGCACTGGTTTACAAGCCAGGATCGTGGCCGCGCGTTGGCGGGGCTGGTGATGGCCGTGCCGTTCAGCCTGGCGCTTGGGGCACCAGTGTCGGGTGGATTGATGCACATCCATTGGCTCGATCTTGCGGGCTGGAAGTGGCTCTTTATTTTAGAAGGCGTGCCGGCAGTCATCCTCGGCGTGGTGACGCTATACGTGCTTAAAGATCGCCCCCGCGACGCGAAATGGCTTCTGCCGCACGAATGCGAATGGCTCGAAAGCCAGCTTGAGGCGGAGGCGGCGGAAAAGCGGGCACTGGGCCACGCGTCCGTCTGGCAGGCGTTGCGGATGCCCACCGTTTGGTTGCTTGCGCTTGGCATCTTCGCCACCAACACAGGCGGCTATGCGCTGGTCTTTTGGTTGCCGACCGCAGTGAAAGGCGTATCGGGCGGCTCGACTTTGGAAGTGCTGGCGTGGAGCGGGCTCATTTACGCTTTTGGTGTCGTCGGCGTTTATGTCTCCGGCTGGTCTTCGGATCGGACCGGTGACCGCAAATGGCATTGCGTAGCCGGGATGGCGTTGACCGCATTCTTTCTGGCGGGCAGCACAATTCCGGGCCAGCCGGTCTGGCTGGTGATGACGTGGCTCTGCCTGATGGGTTTCACGGCTTTTTTCTGGCCGTCGCCGTTTTGGGCGCTGCCAACAATCACGCTCACAGCTTCGGCGGCCGCGGTGTCGATTGGCTTTATCAACATGTTCGCCAATCTGGCCGGGTATCTGGGCAATCACCACGTCGGCTGGCTTAAGGAACACGGCTTCGATGACCGGGTCTGTCTGCTCTTCCTGGCCGGATGCTACCTCGTCGGGAGCGTATTTGTCGCATTGATCCGGGTCCGCAAAGTGGCGACCCAACAGAGTGCGTAATCAGACCGGTCCGTTTCCCAAAGGCCGGTGGCGCGGAGCAAGTCGAGGCTTGCCCCGCGCGTGAGCGGTGGCTCAGCACCAATGCGCGCCGATTGCCTCGACGTAGACCGCGTAGAGCGACTGGCTCGCCGTCATGAAAAGCCGGTTGCGCCGTGGGCCGCCAAAGCAGACGTTGCCGCACACTTCAGGAAGCCTGATCTGGCCGATGCGCTGGCCGTCGGGCGCGAAGACATGGACGCCGTCGTAGAGGCCAAGTGATTCCGCGAAAACTTGTTTTGATTCATCAACGGAGGTTGCCCATCCGCAACCGGCCCAGATGTTGCCTTCCGTATCGCAGCGTATCCCGTCGGCGAGACCCGCAACGGCGCAACCCGCCCCGCCCTCCGGCAACTCCATTTTCATGGAGGCAAAGACGCGTCCTTTGCTTAGACTGACACCGTTTACGACGTCGAAGACTTGGATGTTTTTCGGCGCGTCTTTAAAATGCGTGGCGCCGGTGTCGGCGATGTAGAGCAGCTTATAGTCGGGCGAAAAACAGAGGCCGTTTGGTTTAAAAAGCGCATCGGTGACGAGCGCGATTTTTCCATCCTTTGGATCGATCCGATAAACGGCTTCCTTGAGCTGGAGTTCGCCTTTGTGTCCTTCGTAATTGCCGAGGGTTCCGTAGCCGGGATCGGTAAACCAGATGCCGCCATCGGGATGAACGACCAGATCGTTGGGGGCGTTGAGCGGCTTGCCGTTGAATTGATCGGCGAGGACGGAGACGGAGCCATCGCGTTCATAGCGCACGACACGCCGGGTGCCATGTTCGCAGGAGAGCTGCCGGCTTTCGCGATCGAAGGTGTTGCCGTTGCTGTTATTGGCCACTTTACGCAGCCGGCTGATGTGATCGTCCTCGCAGAGCCAGCGCAGCTGGGCGTCATTGGGAATGTCACTCCACATGAGATAACCGCCCGTCGCGCTCCATGCGGGTCCTTCGGCCCAAAGCATCCCGGTGTGCAGCCGCTGAATCGGGGTGCTTCCGATGCGATATTTCTTAAACCGATCATCAAATGCGATGACGTCCTGTTCCGGGTAACGCAGCGGCGGCGCGCCGGGCTGGAAATCGCGCGCAAGAAGCGGCGTGGCGGCGAACGCACCGAGGCCGGCGAGAAACGAGCGGCGGCTGGGGAGTGGGGAGACGCTCACAGTGCGACCCTCCTGCGGCGCAGCAGTGCAGCGATTCCGCCGAATGCCATGAGAGCCGTGGAGCACGGCTCCGGAATGAACTCGACTGTCAGCCCGGAGAGAACGCCGGTGGATCCATTGGCGCCGAGCACCCCCTCCACGGTTCCATTGGTAACGGGCACATCGTCAAAGAAAATGGCGTTCAAGCCGTTGTAATTGCCGGCCACTCCGCCGCCCTCCACGCCATTGATTCCGATGATGCCTGTATTAAAGCCCATATAAAAATAGAGATCCGCGGTCGCGGCGTCACTAAGCCCCGAGATGGTAAACGGGGATCCGGTCGGAGAACTATTAGCGGCCGAGTTATTAAAGACGTAATCATCAAAAAGGACATCAGGCTGGTTTGCCTGGCCGGGTTCATGATCCCCACCGACCAGACCGATTGTGAAAGCGACCTTGGTCGCAATTCCCTGGTCATTCAGCAGGTTGCTTCCCGAGACTTGCAGGTTGTCGTCGCCGCCGGTCGAATCCGCGGTCAGTCCATTGAAGGTGTTGCCACCGCCGGCAGCGCCCGGGCCAAAGTAGGTGCCGGCCGAGTCGGCGTCGCCCGGCCGTTTGCCATTAAAATCGATGTTGACCCTCGTGTTTGGTAATGGAGGCGGCGGGGTGATGCTGCGATTTAATGAAGCGGTGAGCCCGGTTGAATCGCCGCCGATTCCGGTCCCGGCACTGACTCCGACCGAAAAGTCGATGCGATCATTCGCCGCGAGCTGCAGGGTAAGGTTGAAGGAGCCTGCATCAAGTAGGCTCGCGATCCTAGTGGTCGTGTTCGAGGCATTCGTAAAAAGAATGTTGTTTTGCGTAATGCCTCCATCGAGCGAGCGAAAATTGCCCGTGATGGTGTAGTAACCATCGGAAGGCACGGTGAACCGCACCAAACCCGCATAAATGGGCGCGACCGATCCATCCGGACCGAGGCCGCCGGGATGAAGCAGGATTTCCCCGGGATTCAGTCCCGAAAATCCCGAGCCCGGGACGGTGTCAACGTTGATGACAGCGGCGGGCACGATGACATTGTTGGCAACGTGAAATCCCTGGGTATTGGGATTGCCGGCAAAAGTGTTTTCGTGCTGGCTTGGTAAGAACAAGGTGAAATCACCAGCGTCTAAACCATAACCAACGCTGAAAGGACCAAACGTCGGAGTTGTCTCCGTTAAAGGATCAAGTTCGTTAGCGAGAAAGGAGGCGTTGGCGTCGAATAGCTGCGCTTGCGCGCGAGGTGTGGTGGTCCAGACAAGGAATCCAAGGGCGGAGAGAACGAGGGAGCGGTGCATCTGTTTTTAGGGGGATGTGCATGCGGTATGCAGGCTGAGTGCGGGACTAATTGGGTTGTGAACGAAAGAGGCTCGGCGTCATGGAGAGAGAAGGATTCGATAGAAGCGGCGGTTGCCGGGAGGATTGCTTTCAACCACCGTGAGTGTCGAATTGGTGGCCACCTCCTCATTTCCCACGGGCGCCCATGTCAGGAGATCGCTGCTGACTTCAACCCGGTAGCGCAACCCGGGCGTGGTGGTGAACGTAATCGACACTTTGGCGGTCTCGCGCGTGAATTCCGTTAATTGCGTCAGCGCATTGGAGCGGCCCGGAGTGGGAAGGCTCAGCGCGCGAATCATGGCGCCGCCGTCCGGGAAACGGCCCTCCGTGCGATCCTCCGTCTGGGGGCCGAATACGACCGAGTCGATGAGTGTGCCGTCCGGTGCGGAAAGCACCAGCGCTTCGCCGCCGCCCGCGAGCTTGAAGTTGGCGTGAAGCTCCGGATTGCCGGCGCTGTTTTCCAAGGCCTCGTTGTCCGCCCAGACCAGCAGGCGTCCGCCGGCGGGGATCGTATAACCATTCGGCACGATGAATTGCGAAGGGAGCCCGGACTGATCGCTCAGCTGCCAGTTGGCGAGGTTCACCGGCGTGCCGGTCGGGTTATAGATTTCAAACCAGTCGTCGGCGTGTCCGTCCGCCGGATCCGGATAGGAGGAATTGGTCGCCATCCATTCATTGATGCGCAAAGCGGGCCACGTCGCCGTGCCGGTGTAATGGATGGTCAACGTTGTTGAGCCGAGCAGGTTTCCGGACGTCCCGAGCGCATTGATCACGATCGTATTGTCGCCGGGCGCAAGAAGGTAAGTGGCGCTCCATGCGTTGACTGACGACCAGACCACGCCCAATTCGGTTCCCTTGGCGGTGATGCTCTTTGTTCCGATTGGCGCGGTGCCGCTCAGGGTGATCGTGCCGGTGTCGGTGCTGAAACTCGTCGGCCCGGTGACGGTGAAACCTGAGGCCACTGTCGCGAGTTGCGAGAGGATGTAATTGCGCCGTGCGGCCACATAATCCTTCACCCCCTGCACGCCCGTGGCATTGACTCCCTGTGCAAGCAGCGCGTTGTGGATCAGGTCGATGCGCGCATTGGCCGCAAGCAGCGGCCCGTTGACCGCGTCACTGAAGGCGCGCCAGTAGCTTCGGCGGAAAGTGATGTTGTTGCGGAATTTGAGCATCAACGAATCGGCCAGCGATTCATTGCCGACATGCTCGGAAGTGTTCGTGAAAAGATTCGACGTGGCCGAATCGCCGACCTGTCCAAACGAGAAATCGATATCCCACGGAATCATCGCCCAGCGGCCGGCGGGCGGCTTGTACACATACATGTTCTTGCCGATGCTCCAGCCGTAGGAATCCCAGTTGCCCGCGATCCGCTGCAATGCCATCGCGCGCATCCACGAGTCGATATCGACCAAGGTGGAAACCTGCGTCTGATAGGCCGTGCCATTCGGTTCGTTGTGCGCCGCGACAAGCGCGAAGAAGTCCGCGAAATTATTGTCGAGCACGTCTCCGGCACGCGGCGCCCAAAGCCAGCGGTAGCGCGCCGTTTTTTTCACACCACCCGTTGTCGTGAAATTGCCGAGAGTCGCGCGGACGTCGCCCAGAGCGCTCATCGCGTTATCCTGAAATTCGACCCAGTCCTGGGACTTGTGCATGACGCCCTGGTCGTTGTTCGGAAACCATTCCTTAAGAAACTCACCGCCCGGCTGCTGGGTATCTTCGAGCACTGACTGGCGTTGCTGGCCATTGACGAAGACGCGCACAAAGCGGCGGTGAATCGCCGGGACGCCGAGCTTGCGGGCGATCCACCAGGCAAGCTGTTCGCGCTGAAAAGCCGCATCGTCTCCGACCGATCCCGGCAGCGCGAGGATGCCGGCCGTCTCGCCGAGCAACGGATCGTCAGTCGGAAAGTTCAATGTGTAATCGCACGGCGCGCCCGTCGGCCCGCTGAATCCCGGCGTGTGCGCCCAGCTGCCGCTGTATTGGGCCGTCGCGTTATAAATCACGCGATCCCCGCCGTAGACGAAAGTAATGTCGAGCGGCGCATTGCTGTTTTTCTCGCGCACGGCCCATCGGTCGGCGGTCGCTTTGGTCATCCACATTCGATAGACGCCAAAATCGCCGGTTGGGACACGATCGCCCCAGCGCACCAGGCATTCGCGGACCGGTGCGTCGTCAGGGAAAGTCGCGGACGCGCCCGCCGTGTCGGCCGCCACGACGCGGAAGGCCGCGAGCACGCCGGAGGTTTGCGCGGGAATTTGCGCGGAGAAAAGGCCGCCGCCTATCGGTGCCATCGCCACGCTCGCAAGCGTGGCGCCGGGATCGATGCGGTATTGGAGCTGCACGCCGTTGAGCGGGTCCGGATCGGATACGCGCGCATAGACCACCACCGGTTGTCCGCCGTGCGGAAGGATCGGCCGATGGGTCACCTCGCTGATGGCCGGGCCGGAATTGGTGGCCGCGCGCGAGTTCGGCGCACCGGGTGTGCCGAGCGCTCCGGAGGTCAGTATGTAACCGCTCGCCTCCAGCCAGCTTCCCCTGAGCCGCAAAAGAATTTCAGGCGAGCCGCGCAACCACTTCACCTTTGCGCGAATCGTGGCGGTCGTGCCGGCGGGAATCGTGGCGGTCAGCGGTGTGAAGACGCGGTTGGAAGTGTCGCCGCGATCTGTCGCACGAAGATGGAGCGCGCCGTTTTCGACCGTGGAGGTCTCCTGTGTCCCTTGAAAGGTCCAGCCTGCCGCGCCGGAACTGAAGGCGCCGTTCGTGATGAGATTGGTACCGCCCGATCTGATGATCTCGACGTCGTCGACAAGGCATTCGCCTTTGCCGAGAAGAAAGAGCTGAAGCTGATTGGCAGGCGCCGCGCCCATGCCGTTGTCGAGCACGCCTGTAAGTTCAATCGTTTTCCAGTCGCTCACCGCCGAGCTGTCGCTATCGGCCCATGAAGCTGCGAGGCGTCCGTCCGCGCGCGCATCAATGAGCTCAAGACTGCTTCCGCCGCCATCGCTCCATTTGCCCCATCGCCCGCCGGTGCCGTAAGTGAGCGCATCAACTTCCACGTTGAGCGTTTGTGTCGGGCCGCCCGCCGGCGTGTAAGCGACCGGCTTCTGCAGCACGAGATTTCCGCTGCGATCGCTGAGCGAACCGGAGAAAGGCCCCAGTGTGTTTTCTTTGGTCAGCCCGGCATAAGCCGCGATCAAGTGCGACGGATTTTGCGCAAGCACGATGCGCCCGCCGGCCGCGATCGTCGTGCCGGGGGGGAAGTTGAAGTCCGCTTCGCCGCGCATCCGCCAGCCGCTCATATCGAGCGCCGCCGCGGTCCGATTCTGGAGTTCAATAAACTCGTCGGCCGCGAGCGTCGTAATCGGGTGATACATGATCTCGCTGATCACCACGTCGCCGCGGCGTGGCGCCGAATTGGCCCCGCCGGGTGTCGCTGCAGTAAGCGTGCTCCATTGCTTCGCGCCGTCCGGGGTGCGTCCGCTGCTGACCGCCATTTCCTGTGCTCCAAAACGCACCGCATCGAGCACGCGCGCCCCTTGCGGCGCTTTTAAATAAATCGTGTCGCCAGCCGCGTGCGGCGCGAAACCAAGGCCGGTTTCATTGAGCGCGAGGAAACCCTTTGCCGGAATGCTTGCACCGGCAGGGAAAACATATTTCGGCAGATCAGGATGATCCGAAAGGATGCAGCCGGTCAGGTCCACGGCCGTGGCGCCTGTGTTGTATAGCTCGATAAAATCGCCGTTCAGAAGATGCGCAAGCACCTCGTTGATGAGCACGCCCCGCCACGGATTTTCAAGCTGCGGTTCGGCGGCGCCAGGAGAGCCGCCTGCCTGTACGCTCATCGCCCACGCGGCCGCATTGCGCATTCCCAGAGTCGGCCGTGAAAGCACCAGTGATGGTCCGCCGCCATCGGGCGCCGCGGGCCATTCATTGTCGCTTTGGTAATCGACCTCAAAGACAATTCCGCCACCTTCATTGCGAAGATTCAGCTTGCCGCCCCCATTGTTGAGCGCGCCCATCCATGGTCCGAGCACCCCGGTGATTCCATAGATTGTGCCGACATCTGCGGGAACCGCCGCAATGACCAGGCGCCCCAGCGCGGGGATCGTCGTTCCCGGCGGGAAGTCGTAAGCAACTTCACCCGTGATCCGGTAGCCGCTCAGATCCTCCGCCCACGGCTGCGAATTGTAGAGCTCGATAAATTCGGCGTTCCGCCCGTCCGCGCGGCTCGCGGGGTGATACATGATTTCCGAGAAAACGAATGCCCCGCGCCGTGTCGCCGGCCCGATTGGTTCCGACTCGGCAATGGTGAAATCCGGCGGAGGAGGCGGAGGCGGCTCGCCCTGGGCGATGTTCGCATTAAGTCCCGTCGAATCGCTTCCCACGTCGCCTGCGCTATCGACCACAAAATCGATCAGGTCCCCCGCGGCGAGCGTTTCGACCTCCTCAAAACTCGTCGCATCCGATCCTGCGCCGTTGGCCAGGATCGAGACGCCGTTACGCAGAATGTCGACCGCAACTGTCCCGGCATTGAGCGATTGGAAGTCGCCGCTGATCGTATAAACACCGCTGGCCGGAACCGTGTAGCGGAGCACCGCCGCCGCGGCCGGCAGCGCTCCCCCGTTTGCCGAAGGATTGCCCGGATGAAGATGCATCTGGCCGGGCGCCATATTCGCAAAGGGGAGGGTGACCGTGCCGGAGGTCGTGTTTACCACCAGTGCCGGGACGATGAAATCATTGGCGTAATACCACCCCTGCATGCTCGGCGAATTCGCCCAGTTATCGGTGTGGACGAGCCCTGTCGTGGAGAACTTCGAAGGCGTCGCCGGCGTGAAATTATAGCCGAGGCTAAGCGTGCCGCCGAACGGTCCGGGAAAACTGATGGCTCCGCTTGCCAGCTCATTGGCAATGAACGCGCTGTTGAGATTATACTCTCCAAACGCCGCGTTCAGCGGAAGCAGTGCCAACAAAAAGAGAGGGAGTTTCATGGGGGGAAACGCTCTGGGTTACAAGTTAGTCCGGCCTGGGATGCGCGCGCGGGGCTGTCACGCCATTCACCACGTTGGGCGGCAGTTTTTTGCCGATCGCCGTCGCAGCAAGCGTCGCGGCCGTCTCGCGCAATTTCCTCACGGCCGTGGGACTGGTCGAGGCGATGTGGGGGGCAAGAATGACATTCGGAAGTTTGCGCAGCGCATGATCGGCCGGGATCGGTTCGGGATCGCACACGTCGAGTGCCGCGGCGCCAAGGTGGCCGCTCTTCAAGGCGTCCACCAGCGCGTCGGTATCGACCAAATCCCCGCGGGCCACATTGATAAGGATGGCCCCGGAAGGGAGTTTCGCGATCGCCGCGGCGTTGATCATCTTGCGGGTCTGGGCGTTGGACGGGCAATGCAGCGTGAGCACGTCGGATTGCGAAAAGAGCGCCTCGGTCGAGTCGATGGCAGTCGCGCCGGCGGCATTGATTTCCGCGACCGATGCGATCGGATCGAAGACCAGCACCTTGCATTTAAAAGGGAGCAACCGCCTTACGACTTCGCGCCCGATCCGCCCGAAACCGACGACGCCCACGGTGAGATCGCGCAACGCCTTCATCGCGCTGGCCGGGACCTTTGTGCCCCATTCGCCGTTGCGAAGATTGACCGTATGAGTCACCACCTGGCGGGTCGCCCCAAGGATAAAAGCGAGGGTATGATCGGCAACTTCATCGATGCAATAATCGGGAATATTGCACACCGGGATGCCGTGCGAACGCGCCGCCTCAAGGTCGACATTATCAACGCCGATCCCGTAGCGGACGATGGCGCTGGCCTTGTTCATGGCCGCAATGACATTGGCATTCACCTTTGCAAACTGGGTGATCACGCAATCGGCATCCGCGACCAGCGAGATGAGATCCGCCTCGGTTGCGCATTGGCGGCCAATAAGCTCGCAGCCTGCGGAGCTGATGATCGCTTCCTCCATCGCAAGATCGGGAAACGTGTAATCGGTGACAACGACTTTCATATTTTGGGGGGAATGCGTCCTGACACGGTTGTAACCGCGGCGGGGCGTTTTTGTTTTGATTAAAGCGAACAGGAGCGGAGAAATCAGCTTTCGAGCAAATACGCAGGACTTTCAATGTGATGTCGCAGCGTTTCAAGGAAGCGGCCCGCGGGTGCGCCGTCCACGATGCGGTGATCGAACGTGAGGCTTAAGGTCACCATCTGCCGGGGCACAATCTGGCCGGCGACGACCACCGCCTCGAATGCGATGCGGCCCACTCCCAGGATCGCGCACTGCGGCAGATTGATGATCGGCGTGAAGGCTTCAATGCCGAGGCTGCCAAGATTGGTGATCGTGAAAGTGCCGCCCTGAAGGAGCTCGCCGGAGAGACGATTGGCGCGTGCCGCCGCAATCAACGCGCGGGAGGCCTCGGCCACCTCGGTAAGATTTAGCGAGGGAACGTTTTGGATGACCGGCGCCAGAAGGCCCGCATCAACATCCACGGCGATGGCGATGTTGATATGATCGGGGAAAAAGAGAGTCTCCTCGCGCCACTGGGCGGTGAGCAAAGGATGCTCCTGCAACGCCGCGGCGGCCAGCTTCACAAGCATGTCGTTGAAGCTCGGGACGGGTTCACCGGGCCAGGCGGCGGCTTTGAGTTTCTCCCGGATGAGCACAAGCTGGGTTGCGTCAGCGCGGCTGTTTAAAGTGACCGGCGCGGCTTGCTGAATCCCGGCGGACATGCGCCGCGCTATCGTACGGCGCGTGGCACTCATCGGTTTTGTATGGCCCGGCAGATTGGAGTGAGCGGGTTCGACCGGGGCGGGCGTCACGGGATCAGGGCGGTCCGTGCTTGCCGCGGCGGCCAGGACATCGCGTTCACGGATCCGTTTGGTGCGGCCGGTCCCGCGCAGTTTGCGTAAATCAATTCCCAGGGCCAGGGCCGTGCGCGCCGCGCGCGGACTGATTCTGAATGCATTTTCCAGCGCGGGTACGGCAGGCAAGACGCGTGCGTTATCGACCACGGGGAGTGCGGCCGGCTCGGGGGGCTCAATTTGGGCTGCCGATGGTGCCTGGAATAAAGCGGTTTCCCCTTCTTCAACGAGGTAGCCCAGGAGCGCGCCGACGAGAATAACGGTGCCGGCGGCAGGCGCGTCGGGGGCGATCCGCAGGATGCCGCTATCGACGGCCTCGACTTCCTGGGAAGCTTTTTCGCTTTCAAGGGTGAAGAGCGATTCACCCACGGCGACGTACTCGCCTTCCTGCTTAAGCCAGCCAAGAAAGGTCCCTTCCTCCATCGACCAGCCCAAACGTGGAACAGTGATTTCAAACGCCATAACTTTATTCCTCGAGCAAATCGCGGATGGCCTGCGCGATTGTTTCTGAATTTGGCGCCATCGCGGCCTCAAGCGGTGGGCTGTAAGGGGTGGGTGAGTGCGCCCCGTTAAGCCGGCGGATCGGCGCGTCGAGATCGTCAAAAACGAAGTCGCCAAGCTGCGCGGCAATCTCGGCGCCGACTCCGCACGGCGCGAAGTCTTCATCCACAATCAGCAGGCGCCCGGTTTTGCGCACCGATTCGACGATCGTGTTGATGTCGAGCGGGGCGACTGTGCGCGGATCGATCAGCTCGACGGAAATGCCTTCCTTTGCCAGCACCGCGCAGGCCGCCAAGGTCTTGTGCACCATCAGCGCCAGCGCGACGACAGTGATGTCGCCGCCTTCACGCACGATCTTCGCCTGGCCGAATTCGATGAAATACTCCTCCTCGGGCACGGAACTCTTGAAGCCGAGCACTTCTTTGTGCTCCAGGAAAAGGACCGGGTCATCGCAGTTGAGCGCGGTTTTGAGCAAACCCTTGGCATCGTAGGCGTTCGAGGGAACCACGACTCGCAGCCCCGGGAAATGCGCATACATCGCGTAATAATTGCCCGAATGATGGGTCGCCGAAGAATGTCCCATGCCGATGCAACCGCGAAGAAGCACCGGCATCCTGAGCCGGCCACTGCTCATATATTGCATCTTCGCAATCTGGTTGATGATCTCGCCGACCCCGTCGAGGAGAAAGTCCGAGAACATAAAATCGACAACGGGCCGCGTGCCTGTCATCGCCGCGCCGCCCGCGAGACCGACAAATCCGCGTTCGCAAATCGGCGTGTCGCACAAGCGTTCGGCTCCGTAGAGTTCAAAAAGCCCCGTGGTGGTGCCGAAGTTTCCGCCCCGCTTTCCAATGCCCTCTCCGAAGACGAAAATGGCGGGGTTTTTCGCCATCTCCTCCGTAAGCGCTTCAAGGGTGGCCTTCATAAAAGTCAGCTCACGATTGCGAAGCGAACTTTGCGGCGGTCCGGATGGCTGAGGAGTGCTCAGCGCCCGGGGAGACGAGAAGACGTGCGTCGTGGCGGTGGAAGCGGCGGGCAGCGGGCTGCTCTCTCCAAAACCATGCGCAGCTTCCACGGCGGCTGCCACTTCATCCGCGATCGACTCGAGCTCCGCGGCTTCCGCGATGTTTCCCTCCGTCAAGGTCTGCTTGAGACGCAGGATCGGGCAGCGCGTTTTCCAAAGCTCGACTTCCTCGCGAGTGCGATAGGTGAAATCGCCCATCCCTTCGGCATGCGGCCGGGTCCGGTAAGTTTTACATTCAAGGAGCGTGGCGCCGCCGCCGCTTCGGGCACGGCGAATCGCTTCACCGGCCGCCGCGTGGACTGCTTTCACATCGTTGCCATCCACCTCGACTCCCGCGAGTCCGTAAATCGCCGCCCGGCTCTGGACGCTGGGATTGCCCGCCGAATAACCAAAGGCAATCTCGGTCGCGTATTGATTGTTCTCGCAGACAAAAAGCACGGGCAGTTTCCAGATCCCGGCCATGTTCAATCCTTCATGGAAGGCGCCGTTGTTCACGGCGCCATCGCCAAAAAAGGCAACCCCGACATGCTCGCTTCTGAGCAGCTTAAAGCTGTAGCCGGCCCCTGCCGCCTGGAGGATGCACGGACCAACGATTCCGCTTGTTCCCATCAGCCCGATTTCCGGCGCGAACAGATGCATGCTCCCTCCGCGCCCGTGCGAGCAACCTGTCTCGCGTCCGTAAAGCTCCGCGAAGAGCTGCCGTGGATCGAGCCCTTTGGCGAGCGCATGCCCATGGCCCCGATGCGTGCTGAAGATGGCATCCCGGTAAGTGAGATGCGCGCAGACCCCCACGGCGATCGCTTCCTGTCCAACATAGGTATGGCACGCGCCCGGGATCAGGCCGCGCTGATGCGATTTCGCCAGCCGCTCCTCGCAGAGCCGGATCGTCAGCATCTCCCGGTAAAGTGCCAGCAGCTCGGGCTTGTCTAATGAAGAAGTTGTCATCCGACAGATCCTCCCGCGTTCATCGCAAGGTTTCCGCCATCCATTGGAATGAGCGCGCCCGTGATCCAGCTCGAGGCGTCGGAGGCGAGGAAAACGGACAGGCCTTTGATGTCGTCGGGCTCGCCCAACCGGCCGGCCGGGACCGCGCTCAAAAATCGGGGACGAAGTGTCGGGTCGGCGCTCATGCGTTGCTCCAGACCGGCGTTGACCACCTGCGCCGGTAGGATGGCGTTCACGCGCACGCCGCGGCCCGCCCACTCGGTGCTCAATTCGCGGGTCATCTGCGCCACGGCACCCATCGCCATGCTGTATGCGATATGTCCGCGGCCAAGTGAGCGCACGCTCGCCAGTGAACCGATGTTTACAATGCTCCCGCGACCGGCGGCCAGCATGCGTCGGCCCGCTTCCTGGCAGCAGCAAAACCGGCCATACACAAGGTTGCGCCACGTTGCCTCGACGTCCGCCAGCGCGATCTCTTCCGGACGCCCGAGGACGGCGTCTCCCGCCACGTTCCCGAGAAAATCGATCCGCCCGAAATCGCGGTCGAGTTGGGCGAACATATCGCGGATCTGTTCCGGATCGGAAATATCGCAAGCCCTCACGACGGCGCGGCGTCCGAGCCGGCCGATTTCCTCGGCCGTTGCCTGTGCGCCATCGGCGTGGCGATCTGCGAGCAGGAGATCGGCGCCGGCCTCCGCGAGTGCGAGGGCCATGGCGCGTCCCATTCCTCTGGCTGCCCCGGAGACGAGCGCGACGCGTCCGCTCAGATCAAATAGACCTAATGAAGTCATGGGAATCGAGGTCATCATGGTTGACGGTCGACCGTCAACTACTATCATGATTGATATGACCAAAACCAGCGTTCTGCCGCATCAAAGTGTCCGCGCCTCTTTCGCGCCACTCGCCCGCCGCACATTGGGTGATGATGTTCTGGATACATTGCGCCGGGCGATCATCGCAGGTGAGTTCGCTCCCGGTCATCACTTGGCGGAAGGCGTCCTGGCACAGGAACTCGGAGTAAGCCGTGCGCCGGTTCGCGAGGCGATGATGCAGTTGGAACGCGAAGGGTTGCTGCTCTTCAACAAGCGCGGCGCGGCCCTGGTAAAAGCATTTACCGACGACGACTTTGAAGAGATTTTTACTCTGCGTTTGACGCTGGAAACAGCCGGGGCGCGCTTTGCCTGCCGGCATTTCCAGGCGGGCGATGCGGAGCGCCTGGAGGAGAGCATCGCGCGCACGGAGTCGGCGGCCCGGTTATTGGAAGTCACATTGCTCGACGTGGAGTTTCACGATTTGATCATGCAGACTGCGCGGCATTCACGGCTTTACTCGTGCTGGGATCTTTTGCGGCACCAGATCGAAGTCTGGCTTGCGCGGATGCATAGCGAGATCGACGCGCCAACGCAGGATACCCGCGAGAGGACGGTATCCCATCACGGCGACCTGCTTGAATCGCTGCGCTCAGGCAATGAGGAGGAAGCCGCGCAGGCGATGCACACTCACATCAAAAGCTGGGGCAGGCAATATCCGCGGACCAGAATCCGGAATGGGAAGGGTCATGCTTAAAATCTTCGTGATGAACGCGGTGAAATCACATGCCGCGGCGCTCTGGTTTGGACTCGTGTTATTCGTGTCCGACGCGCCCGCACAGAACGATGCGGCGGGGCTGGAGTTTTTTGAAAACAAAATCCGGCCGGTGCTTGCTGACCAATGCTACAAGTGCCACAGCGTTGATGCGAAAAAGATCAAGGGCGGGCTACGGCTCGACACCAGGGAGGATTTGCTCAAGGGAGGCACCAATGGCGCCGCGATTGTCCCCGGCCAACCGGACGCGAGCCTGTTGATTGAAGCGGTTCGCTACGAAGAGAAAGATCTGCAAATGCCGCCGGCCAAGGACGGGGGCAAGAAGCTTCCCGACGCGGTGATCGCCGACCTGGCGCAATGGGTGAAGATGGGCGCGCCTTTTCCCGCCGCTTCGGCTCGCGCGGTGAAGGATCAGCCGAAGCATCTTTGGGCGTTTGATCCCATTCAAAATCCGCCATCGCCTGCCGTGCGGAACGCGGCCTGGATTCAGACTCCCGTCGATGCGTTCATCCTGGCGAAGCTCGAAAAACGCGGACTTTCGCCGTCCGTGCCGGCTGACAAGCGCACGTTGATCCGGCGGGCGACATTCGACCTGACCGGCCTCCCTCCAACTCCGGAGGAAATCGATCGATTCCTGGCGGACGAATCACCCGACGCCTTCTCCCGGGTCGTTGATCGGCTGCTGAGTTCGCCGCGTTACGGCGAGCAATGGGGACGGCATTGGCTGGATGTGGTTCGCTATGCCGACACCGCCGGGGAGACCGCCGACTATCCCGTGCCGCTCGCGTGGCGTTACCGCAATTACGTGATTGATGCGTTTAACTCGGACAAACCGTATGACGAGTTTTTGCGCGAGCAGATCGCCGGCGACATCCTCGCAAGCCAGGGGCCGCGTGAGAGTTATGCGGAACGGGCGACCGCAACCGGTTTTCTCGCCATTTCGCGCCGCTTCGGCTTCGACTCGGAGAACTATCATCATCTTACGATCCAGGACACACTCGATACGATGGGGCAGAGCGTGCTCGGTCTGAGTCTCGGTTGCGCGCGCTGCCACGACCACAAGTTCGACCCGGTCTCGATGGTCGATTATTACGCGCTTTACGGGATCTTTGAGAGCAGCAGTTATGCGTTTCCCGGCTCGGAGCAGAAACCGAGATCGCGGGCGCTCATGCCGCTGATTCCACCACGGGAATCGCAACCAAAGTGGCGGGATTTTGACATGCGCGTGGCCTCGCTCATGAACCAGCTGGAGCAGCAGAAGCAGCCGGTGCCGGCGGCAGTCCTGCGCTCACTCGATGATGGCGACGGCGATTTTGAAATGCAGGCGCCGGCCGCCGGCGGAAGCAACGGGGTGCTCGTCGAGCCGTGGCTCTGGGAGGGGCAGGTTGGTCCGACCAACGCCTCTCAAAGTCCCTTTAAGAACCTTTATCCACTTGGCAGATGCGGTGTGAACATCGCCCCTGGCGAGAAGGACTACCGCATCGCACGCTCGCTAACTCCCCGGCGCACGCGCGAGAATACCCGTCTTCTTTATCTGAACCTCGATTTCCGCGTCGCGCCGAATTCAGAAAAGGCAAAGGGTCCCCACCGTTTTTGGATCGGAGCGAGCGTCGAATCTCCCGCGGTGGAACTATTCATCTCGTCCGATGCCATCTCGATTCGAGCGGGCGATACGATCGAGAAAATCTGCGCCACAAAGCTTAACCAATGGCAGAACCTCCAGCTTGCCCTTGATCTTGAAAACCGCACCGTCTCCGGGAGCGTTGGTGCGCCCGGTGAGGTTGTCACATTTGCCGGCAAACCGTTTTCCCCGGGCTGGTCCGGTCTGCTTGATTACGTCGCGATCGATTCGCGAGGTAATTCGCATCCGGGCATTGAGATTGATAACATCGGCGCGCAGGAATCGCCGATCCCGGCTGCATCAACCACCGCGCCATTGATTGTTTCAGCGAAAGGCGCAAACGATCTTGCGGCGCTGAGCGCGCAGTTGCAGCAGCTGACCGGACTTGATGGCGACTTGGAATCACAGGCCGATGGCGCGCTCGCAAAGCCGTGGATGGCCGGGCCAAGAAGTGTCGTGAAGGTTTCGACCACAGCGCAGAGCCCGTTCCAAAACATCTTCGGCGGCGGCCGGTTTGGAATCTCGATGCCGAATCGCGCGGAATACGATGGCTTTATCCAGGCGCTGCCGTCCGCGTGGAAAGCGGATAAAACCGCGCTCCTCCATGCGAGCTTTGACTTTCGCTGCGCCAGCAAGGCCGCGGGCGGGGACGGCTCGTGGCGCTTTTATCTGGGGCATGGCGCGGGTGCCTCGGCCGCGGTTGAGCTTTATTTTAATGATCGCGAATTTTTCCGCCGTGACGGCGATGCCCGGGATGTTGCCGGTGCGCTGCGTATTGGGGAATGGTATCAGGTCCAGCTTGTATTGAACTTGAAGGAGAAAACCTTCACCGGCTCGCTTTCAACCCGCAGCGAACGGAAAGAGTTCGCCGGCAAATTCGCGACGGGCTGGGATGGGATTGTTGACCACACCTTCATCGACAGCTACGGACATCTTCCCGGTGTGCGGCCCGCGTTGGAGTTCGATAATTTCACGATCGCCGAAACGCCGTTGCCGCCGCTTGATGCGCCGCCCGTTCAGGTCGCCACGACCGAGGCGCGCCGTGCGCAGGTCGAGGGATTGCGCCAACAGCTTTTGGTGCTCCAAAGCGGCATGGAGGAATCCAAGCGCGAGCTCGAGAAACTGCTCATCGCCGGGCCGTTTGAAATGACCTACGGCGTCGTTGAAGGCACGCCGCACAATGCACGGCTTCAAATGCGCGGCGAGCCGGATCGGCCGGGCAAGGAGGCACCGCGCGGGTTTATTAAAGCGCTCGGCGGAGGCGCGCTGCCGCCGGATACCGCGGGCAGTGGACGGCTTGAACTGGCCAACTGGCTTACCCGCGCCGAGAATCCGCTGACGGCGCGAGTGATGGTAAACCGGATCTGGCAATATCATTTCGGGCACGGATTGGTGAAGACGCCAAATGACTTCGGCGCCCGCGGCCTGACGCCGACCCATCCGGAATTGCTCGATTATCTCGCCACCCACTTCATGCAGGGCGGCTGGTCGATCAAGTCGATGCATCGGCTGATCATGTTGAGCGCCACGTATCGCGAGTCATCCATTGCGTCCGCGGCGGGAGAGGAGCACGACACCGGCGATCTTTACGCGTCCTTTGCGCGGCGCCGCCTTAGCGCGGAGGAACTGCGGGATTCCATCCTCGCCATCAGCGGTGAACTCGATCTTTTGCCCGGCCGCGAGCATCCGTTTCCTTCGCCGACGAGCTGGGGATTCAGTCAGCACGGACCTTTCAACGCCGTCTACGAGCATAATAAGCGGAGCGTTTATCTCATGACACAGCGCATCAAGCGGCACCCGTTCCTCGCACTCTTTGACGGAGCCGATCCGAACACGACAACCGCCGAACGCCGCTCGACCACCGTGCCGACCCAGGCGCTCTTTTTCCTCAACGATCCCTTTGTCCATGCGAAAGCGGAGAAATGCGCCAGCCGCCTGCAACTTGCCTCTCCAGGCGAGCCGGAACGGATCGAGTCGGCCTGGCGCCTGGCGTTGGGACGGCTGCCCACGGAAACCGAACGCGCTGAGGCGATCCTCTTCCTTGCCAATTACCGGGCGGAACTCACGGCCGCGGGCCAGGGAAACAACGAGATCACACCACTTTCGGCTTACGTTCGCGCACTCTTTGGCAGTAACGAATTCCTCCACATCGATTGATTTAATCCCATGAAATCCCGGAACGCTTTTGATCCCTCCCGCCGCGCTTTCCTGCGTTCAATGATCGGCGGCTCTGTGCTGATGCCAGCACTGGTTTCGCAGATCCTTGCCGAGGAGGCAGCGCCCGTGGATCCGCTTGCGCCCAAGGCGCCGCATTTCCCTGCAAAAGCAAAGCGCGTCATCTTTCTCTACATGAGCGGCGGGGTATCGCATGTCGACTCGTGGGATCCAAAGCCGAAGCTTTTTGCCGACGCGCCCGGGACGGTCTCAGTCAATGAGTTCCAGGGACGCAAAGGCGACTTCAAGATGTTTTTGAAACGCCCGCAATGGGAGTTTGCCCGGCATGGTCAATGCGGTACCGAGGTGAGCTCGCTTTTTCCGCACATGGCCAAGTGTGTCGATGATCTCTGCGTGATTCGTTCGATGCGCTCGGATCATACCAATCATTACGAGGCGACCCTCGGCATTCACACCGGCTCCTTTACTTTCGCGCGCCCAAGCATTGGCTCGTGGCTAAGCTACGGGCTCGGCACCGAGAACCGCAATTTGCCTTCGTTCATGGTCATTGCGCCGCAAACCCCGTATGCCGGCAGCCAGGTGTGGGCGAGCGATTTTCTACCGGGGGCGCATCAGGGAACGCTCGTAGTGCCCGGGCCGGAGCCGGTTGCCAATGTCCGGCGCAGGGTGGCGGCCGGTCATTTGCAGGAAATGGAACTCGGCCTCATGGCGGGGATGAATCAGCGGCATCTGGCGGCGCGCGGCGAGGATCCCTTGCTCGCGGCCCGTATCAAGTCGTTTGAAACCGCGTTTGGCATGCAGGCCGAGGTGCCCGACGTGTTTGATCTTTCAAAAGAAACCGACGCAACCCTGGCCCTCTACGGGCTGGAACGGGGAAGCACCAAAGGGTTTGCCTGGCAATGCCTGGTGGCGCGGCGCCTGGCTGAGCGCGGCGTCCGTTTTATTGAGCTTATCGATGCGGGTTCATCCAACAACTGGGATGCGCATGGCAACATGCTCGAGCACGCGCCCCTGGCCAAAAATGTCGACCAGCCAATCGCCGGCCTGCTTCAGGATTTAAAATCGCGTGGAATGCTCGAAGATACGCTTGTTGTCTGGACCACCGAATTCGGACGCACCCCATTCAATGCCGCCGCCGATGCCAAAGGCCGCGAGCATCACCACTGGGCGTTCTCTTCATGGATGGCCGGAGCGGGCGTGAAGGCGGGGACTGTATATGGCGAATCGGATGAGTTCGGAATCTCGGTGGCCAAGGACGAGGTCCATGTGCACGATTTGCACGCGACGATCCTTCATTTGATGGGGCTCGATCACGAGCGTCTGACTTATCGTCATACGGGCCGTGATTACCGGCTAACCGATGTCTCCGGCCGCGTGGTGAAAGGGATTTTGGCCTGACAACAGCGGCGCGGAAACAGCCAACTCGGGCTGTTACGGCGCGAGGCTTTTGATCGCGGGAAAATTGAGCAGATAAGCGCGGCGCTGGTCGGCAAACGCGCGCAGGCTCATCGGTTCTGGTCCGCGGCGCGGGGACGCCGGATCGGCAACTGGCGCCGGTTCCGGCATGTCGGCGGTCGCTTTTTGGAAGCCTGCAAAAGTGCTTAGTTTGCGGGTATCAAGTTCCAGTTCTTTTTCAATGAGCGCGCGATACTGGGCGACAACGGGACCGAGCCGGGTCCAGTCGAGAGAATCGTGCGCGATGGTGCGCACGTGCGCGAGATAGCGCGATTGCAAGGCCGGCACGGCGAGCAAGCGGCTACGCAACGGTTTTTTGGCATCGTCCATGCCGATAAGCGGATCGAGTTCCACCCCTTTAATTTGCGGCCCGCCAAACGGACGCGGTGCGCCCTCAGGAGCTCCAGGTCCGCCGGGTCCTCCCGCCTGCGCGCCAGGTTCTCCGGGCCTTCCCGGTCCGCCCGGGCCACGGCCACCTGGGCCGCGGCTGCCGCCCATGCCGGGTCCGTGTGGTGCGCTGAAAGCCTCGTTCATGTCGTGGGGCAGGATGTGGAATTTTCCCGCCGGGTCGCGGTAGATCGCGTAATCGCTGGCCCGCACCCAATATCCGTCGCCATTGATCAGCGCATTATCGAGCGCGATAAACCAGAGGGCGCCTTCGATATCGAGCATTGGCGCCAGGGCGGCTTCGAGTTGATCGGGCGGGGTTTGGCTCAGTGTGCGGCAGAGCTTGATCAGCGCGCGCCAATCGTCGTCATCGCCCGACTTGAGATCGTAATGCTTTTTGTATTCGGCAATCTCTTCCCCGATGTAATCGAGGCCGCCGCTGGCCATCGGCGAGCCGGTTGCTTTCCAGCGTGCCCCCTTTTGCGCGTGGAAATTCTCGCGGAGGAACTCTTTATTAAATTGCTGCGCGTTCACATAAACGCCCCAGCTTTCGCCATTGATAACCACGCGCACAAAATTGGCTTTTGGCGCCGGGATATAAGTGCGGGCAATTTGCGAGTAGAGGACGGTGTTCAGAAAAGAATCGTCCTCGTGGGAATTGAGCAGATTGAGCGTCTTATAACCGCCAACCGATTGCTTTTTGTCGGTGAAATCGAGCTCTACGTTGAGCGACCGCTTTTGCCCGGCGCGGACCATCATGTAGGAAGACATCCCGCGGAAATGGACGCCGACGCCGGGATATTTTTTCCCATCCACTGTCAGCGTTGCGGGAACTTCAACATCGGTTTTATGGAACTCGGTCAATTCACTTTCCCAATCGCTGTTTTCAAAATCGAGGAAGAGGGTCCGCAACACGTTTGGCGCGTAAAGATCCGTGATCGACTCGGGCTTCACATCGGCAGGAGAGATATGCCGGCCGGGTTTTGGCGGCTCGCTGTTTTCTCCGCCTCCAAAGCCGCCGGGCATTCTCGGGAATCCTCCGGGAGGCCCGAAGCCGCGTCCTCCGGTGGGCGGATTCTTTTTTAGAAACTCCCGCGCCGCTGCCCGTTCCGTGGCGTCGAGCTGCTTGTTGCCATCCTTGTCGAATTGGCTGAGCAACTTGCGCTCTTCGCCCATCGGTCCTCCGGGGCCGAATCCCGGCGGTCTTCCCGGCCGCGCGGCATCGGGCGGCGGCGGAGGAGCCGGTTCCTGGCCGGTGACACTCATGAGGAGCGGAATGAAGAGGAGCGTGGCGATGCTGGATCGGATTGGGTTCATGGGGCAAATGCGCTTTGGTGGAACAAATGAATTCAGGCAAGGATCGCCTTGACGATCTCGCCGTGGACATCGGTGAGCCGGAACTGGCGGCCCTGGAAACGGTAGGTCAGTTTTGTGTGATCAATGCCGAGGCAATGCAGGAGCGTGGCCTGGAGATCGTGGATGTGGACCGGGTTTTCGACCACGTTAAACCCGAAATCGTCGGTCTGGCCGTGGACCATGCCGCCTTTGATTCCGCCACCGGCCATCCAGATTGAGAACGCTTTGCCGTGGTGATCGCGTCCATAAACCTCCCGTTTCGCCTCGCCCTGGGCATACGGTGTGCGTCCAAATTCGCCTCCCCAGATAACGAGTGTATCGTCGAGCAGGCCGCGTTGTTTTAAGTCCTGGACCAGCGCGGCGGAGGCCTGATCCACATCGCCCGTCAGCATGGGAAGACGTGAATCGAGTCCTCCATGATGATCCCAATCGCGGTGATAAAGCTGGATGAATCGGACGTCGCGTTCCGCCAAACGCCGCGCAAGCAGGCAATTGTGCGCGAACGTGCCCGGTTGTCTGGCATCGTCGCCATAGAGCTTGAGCACCGACTCGGGTTCGCTCCCGAAATCCATCAGATCCGGCACGCTGGTCTGCATCCGGTAAGCCATTTCATACTGGCCGATCCGGGTCTCGATCTCCGGGTCGGCCGATTGCGCATACTGAAGGTGGTTGAGTTCCGCAATGCCATCGAGCATGACGCGGCGCCGTTCGCGGGTCATGCCGGCCGGGTCGGTGAGATAAAGGACCGGCTCGCCCGCGCTGCGAAATTGGACGCCTTGGTGCCGGCTGGGAAGAAAGCCGCTGCCCCAAAGCCGCGAGAGCAGCCCCTGGCCCGCGCCGCCTTTGTTCGACACGGAAATCAACACCACAAAGGAAGGAAGGTTTTCGTTTAATCGCCCCAGCCCGTAGTCGGTCCACGCGCCGATGCTTGGACGGCCCGGCTGCTGGCTGCCGGTCTGGAAAAACGTGATTGCCGGGTCGTGGTTGATCGCGTCGGTGTAAAGCGAACGGACAATGCAGATGTCGTCCGCGATGGCGCGGGTGTAAGGGAGCAGATCGCTGATGCGCGCACCACTTTTGCCGCCGGGTTGATAAGCGAATTTGCTCGGCTGCAAGGCGAGGCGCGCCTGCGAAGCAACCATCCCGCTGATGCGCTGCCCCTGGCGCACAGAGTCGGGCAGCTCTTCGTTAAAACGCTGGCTGAGCACCGGCTTTTCATCCAGCAAATCGAGATGCGAAGGGCCGCCCGATTGGAACAGGCAGATCACCCGTTTGGCTTTGGGCGCGAAATGCGGCAATCCCGGCAGCGCTCCAAAAGAGGGGGCCGGTCCGGAAGCGGCGCGCGCGTCGGCGCCGAGCATTTGCGCCAGTGCGGCGGTCCCGATGCCGAGCCCGGTTTTGGTGAGAAATTCGCGGCGGCCGACCGCAGCTTCGTATTGATGACAAGCCATAGTTTTTTGGGGGGAACAGGGAACGGAGGTCAGTTCTTGGTGATGGTCTCGTCGAGATTCAGGATCATGCTCGCCACCACCGTCGCGGCGGCAAGTTCGACGGGCGGCAGGGTCGGGTCGAGCGGCGAAGCGCCCGGTTTTAACAAGGCGCTTGCGCCGGTGGGATCGCTCCCGAAATCCTCCATAAAATGGAGCAGGGCGGTTGAGAGCACGCTTGTCTCGGCCGGCGTCGGCAATCGGCCGGTGGCGAGCCTGAAGGCAAACATCACGCGGCCGGGGTTTTCAGATCCGCCTTCACGCAGCATCCGGGCGGCGAGCTGGCGCGCGGATTCGAGATACGCGGGTTCATTGAGAAGGACGAGCGCCTGGAGCGGGGTGTTGGTGCGTGAACGCCGGGCGATACAGAACTCGCGATCGGGCGCATCGAAAGTGAGCATCACCGGATGCGGCACCGTCCTTTTCCAAAACGTGTAAAGGCTGCGCCGGTAAAGATCGTCACCTTTGCTTTCAATCCATTTTGTTCCCGGATAATCCGCGCCGACAACCGTCCCTTTATAAAGCGTCTCGGGCTGATACGGAAAAACGCTCGGGCCGCCCACCTGAGGCCGCAACAATCCCGAGATGGCGAGGGCCTGGTCGCGGATCAGTTCGGCGGGAAGCCGAAAGCGTGGTCCATGGGCGAGAAGCCGGTTTTCGGGATCACGCGCGACAAGCGCTGGAGTAAGGGCAGAGCTTTGGCGGTAGGTGGAAGAAAGGACGAGGGTTTTAAAGAGCGCTTTTACATTCCAGCCGCCATCGACAAATTCCCGGGCCAGCCAGTCGAGCAATTCGGGGTGACTCGGCCATTCGCCTTGCGACCCGAAATCCTCAAGCGTCTTCACCAAGCCAGTGCCGAAGAGCTGCGCCCAATAACGATTCACCACCACCCGCGCGGTGAGGGGATGATCGGGTTGCGTAAACCAGCGCGCCAGTCCGAGCCGATTGCGCGGCGCGCCGGCCGGCCATGGGGCAAGCCATTTCTCCGGGACACCCGGTTCCACCGCATCGCCGTGCATATTATAATTGCCGCGGGTAAGAATGAATCCGGGGCGCGGTTCCGCGAGATCGGCCATCACCATGGCGGTTGGCAAGGCGCGCCGTTGAGCCAGGGAACGTTCCCAGAGATCGTCGCGTTGGGCGGCGATCTGGTGCCAGGCGGCGTCTCCCTCCAGGATTACCTCGCGCAGCCAGGAGAGGGTGTTTGGAACGTCGACTTGAGTGAGTGCGTATGGGAGCGCATCGGCGCGGAAAAGGGTCTTTATTTCATCGCGCGATAATGCGCGGGAATGGACCCGCAATTCATCGAGCCGGCCACGGAATCGGGCGGAATCCTTACCTTCATCCGCGCCGAGTAAATACGCGGCGCCGGACGGTCCCCCTGGGAGATCATCCGCCACGATGCGGGTGGCCAGTTCGCAGCCGTCGACAAACATCCGCACACCGGCGGCCTTCGCGCTTTTGATATAACTAACCGTCACATGGCGCCATTGGCCGGCGGCAATGCGGGCCCCTTCGCTGAAGACGCGAATCGAATAGGCGGGAAAACGGTCATTGATGCGCAGCTCAATTTCGCCATCCACGAGCCGGATCTCCTGGCCTTTGCCATACTCGGATCCTTCCGGCACGCCGCCGTAGCTTTGATTGGAAAGAAGCGCCACATCGCGGGCAATGTCCGGGGCAGGCTGAACCCAGAGGGAAACCGTGGTCCCGTTGGCGCCATCGAGTTTGATCTGTTTGCCTTCAACCCTGGCAAGCGGCGCGGCGCCGTCGCCGGACCACGCCTGACCCTTTATCCCTGGCAGAAGCGCCGGTTTTGCATTGGGAAAACTCCATGCCTCCTTTTGCGGCTCGGCCTCGTCGCAGCTTGCATGGAAGACAAGTTCCTTTTCGAGCCCGGCGGCCTTGACGATTTCCTGCTCGATGACGCTCCGGTCCTCGGCATGCCATTGCCATTTGGATCGGCGTTCCTCCAGCTTCGCATCCAATCCGGCGAGCTCCAGTTTGGCTCGGGCGGCTTCCTCACTTTGGGCATGGGTTGGTGCCGCCATCATTGGCACCGCATTGGCAACGCGCCCATCTTCGCCGTGCTCGGGAACGGAATTAAAGAACGCAAAGAGCTGGTAATAGTCGCGCTGGGTGATCGGATCAAATTTATGATCGTGGCACCTGGCGCATTCCGTGGTGAGTCCAAGCCAGGCCATGCTTGTCGTGCGGACCCGGTCAGCCACGTATTCGACCCGGTATTCCTCCTCGATAATGCCGCCCTCGGAGTTGATCACGTGGTTGCGGCCGAACCCGGTGGCGACCCGCTGTTCGAGGGTC
This sequence comes from Chthoniobacteraceae bacterium, assembly GCA_028293625.1. Lineage (GTDB taxonomy): Bacteria > Verrucomicrobiota > Verrucomicrobiia > Chthoniobacterales > Chthoniobacteraceae > CAIURC01. The sequence goes on from JAQGOL010000012.1 coordinate 73,573, forward strand.
GGGTTGGGGAGCAGATCGCCCGCGAGTTGTTCAGTGAGGAACTCGTTGTAAGGCTTGTTGGAATTAAAAGCCTCAATCACCCAATCGCGCCATCGCCACATCGAGCGGGCCGCGTCGTTATTAAACCCGTGCGTGTCGGCGTATCGGGCGGCATCAAGCCAATCGATGGCGAGGCGTTCGCCAAAGTGGACGGATGCAAGAAGCCGATCTGCGGCAGCCGTATAAGCTGCCTCGCCGTGGGCGGCTGCTTCCCCTTTAAATTGATCGAGCTCCTGAAGGGTCGGCGGCAGGCCAATCAGATCGAAACTCGCCCGCCGCAGCCACGCTTCCGGTTGCGCCTCGACGGAAGGCGATAGCCCTTCGGTTTCAAGGCGGGCCAGCACAAAACGATCGACTGCGTTACGCGGCCATGCCGCATCGCGGTTTTGCGGCAGCGGCGCGCGTTGCGGCGGAATAAAAGCCCAGTGCTTTTCATAATTTGAACCCTGGGCGATCCAGCGTTTGAGCAGCTCTTTTTGCTCGGCAGTGAGATGCCGGTTGGACTTGGGCGGCGGCATCTGTTCCTCGCGATCCTCGGAGGTAATCCGTGCGATCAGTTCGCTTGCATCCGGTTTTCCCGGGACAATCGCCGAGTACCCGCCCAGGTCACGCGTTGCTTCCTCTGACAGATCAAGGCGCAGCTTGGCCTCGCGATGTTTTGGATCCTGGCCGTGGCAGTAAAAGCAGTTCTCGGAAAGGATCGGCCGGATATCGCGGTTAAACTCGAGGGGAACGCCCGGCGCGCTGGCGCCAAGCAGGAAAAAGGGAAGAAACCGGAGGACTCTGGAGGGGAGCATCCGCCCACCATAGCGCACAAGGCAACCCCGGCAGGAACCAGGGCGCCCTTTCCATTGAAGTCTTAAAAGTAAAACGGCAGATCGAGCTTTTTAAACTCCGCCTTTTGCTCCGATAACCATTTGTCGCCCAGCTTCTCAAAGCCGCCGCCAGTGCGGAATTCGGCCAGGATCGCGTTGACTTTGGTTTTTAGATCTTCGTTTCCTTTGCGGATGCCAATGGCCCACGATTCCTGCTGGAAAGGGAGTAGGATCGCGCGCGTCGAGGCCGGGTTTTTTTGCCAGTTCCTGAAGGTCGACATCTGATCGTAAATAAAGGCATCGGCTTTTCCCTGGGTGACTTCGAGCACGCAGGCGCTTTCCTTATCGAGCACCAGAATGCGTGCCGCGTGGATCTGCTGCATGGCGTAGAGATGGCCGGTCGTCCCCTTTTTCACCGCGACGGTGCGTCCGGGACGATCAATGTCGGCAACGCCTTTGATGTCGCCGCGGGCACTGACGAGCAGGCAAAGGCCGGTCCTGAGATACGGCTCCGAAAAGTCGATCGATTTGGCCCGTTCGGCGGTGGCGGTCAGGGAGGAGATGATCAGGTCGATGCGGCCGGTTTTGAGCGCGGGGATCAGCCCGTCGAATGCGAAGTTCTGGATTTCAACCGGGCGCCCGAGTTTTTCGCCGATCGCGAAGGCAAGATCGACGCTGACGCCGGCGGGTTCGCCGCGTTCGTTGCGCATCTCGAAAGGCGGATAACTAAGTTCCATGCCGACGATGAGCGGTTTTTCAGCGGCAAACCCCGTGATGGCCGCCAATAAGACGAGGAACGTGAAAATGGGAGCGGAGAAGAGTTTCAATTGCGAAATGCGGGGGTTGGGTTTCAGATTGGGAAATCTAGCGTTAGTCCACCCCGGAACTGCAACCTGCAATCGCCAGGAAGATTCCGCTGAATTAAATTTAGCCGAATCAGTCTGAACCCAGTAACTCGATGAAAACTCCCCGACTCCTCACCTTGCTCCTTGTTTTCGCCGCGGTGTTCGCGGGCCTTGCGCCTCGCAGCACCGTCCAGGCGGATACTTCGTTTTCTTTCTTTTACGACTCGCTCGATCCGCTTGGGGACTGGATCCAGACCGACGCCTATGGCTATTGCTGGCGTCCGGACGGAGTCGACGCCGATTGGGCTCCTTACACGGATGGTTACTGGGCGTATACGGACGCCGGCTGGACCTGGGTCAGCTATGAGGACTGGGGCAGCATCTGTTATCATTATGGACGCTGGGTAAATCTCGATGAAGAAGGATGGTGCTGGGTGCCTGATTATCAATGGGCGCCGGCCTGGGTTTCCTGGCGCAACAGCGATGATTACGTCGGCTGGGCGCCGTTGCCTCCCGAAGCGCATTTTACAGAGGATGTCGGCATCAGCGTCTGGGCGGATTCGACCTACGATATCGGTCCTTCGCACTACAATTTCTGCGCCGTGCGCGATTTCGGGGCACCGGTTCTGCGCCAGGTGATCATTCCGCGGTTTCGCAACGTGACCTTCATTCAGAGCACGGTGAACATCACCAATATCAGCTTTAACAGGGGAAATCGGTTTGTCTGCAATGGCGGACCCCAATACGGCTTCATCTCGGGCCGCAGCACGCGGCCGGTGCCGACCTTGAAATTGGTTCAGAACACCAACATCAACATCGTCAATAACAACACGACGATCATCAATCGGAATACCAACCGGCCGCTCAGAGGGTTGCAGCATGCCGTGCAGCGCGGCAATACGCTTGAGGTTTTTGCCCCGTCCATTACCGCTCCCGCCAACCCGCTCCTGGTGAAACCGGAACGCGTGAAACGGGTTGTTGGAAATCGGGGTGTCAATAAAGGGTGGGCAGGCGTAAAGGATCCGGCCGAACGCGAGGCGCTCAGAGGCAAGCTCCGCGAGCAGACCGCCGGATTAACTCCGCAAACAACCCATGCCAAAGCCATGCCGGTCGCGGATTTGAAGGTTGTGCCCGAAAAAGCTGATCCCACCGCACCCTCGCCATTCTCCAATCCAAGAGGCCGCGGAGGCAAAAGGAATCAGGACGAAACACCCGGCACCGCGCAGGTTCCCGGCTCGGGCCGCGACGGTGCACCCATTGCTCCTTCCAATGGCGGCGTGAATAATGGAAAGCGTGGAGATAATAAACGTGGCGATAATCGCAATGATCCCCCCGCCGTGGCAGCACCCGGACAGGATTCGCTGGTTGCCGATGACCAGCCTGTGACAGGGCGCAATGGCAAGCCACAGGGTGGTTTTTCAAACCCGAATTCCAAAAATGGAAAACGCGGCGATAACCGCAACGATGGCGATAATCGCAACAATCCACCCGCGGTAGCCGCGCCGGACGCGCCGGTTGCCGTGGAACCAACGGAAGAAAAAGGCCGCAAAGGCCGGGGCAATGCCGATGTGGACGGTTCGCAAAAGCCAGGCCGCAGTGAGCGTGTTGCTTCGCCTGTCGCCACCGCCGAGCGCGAGAGAATGCTGGAACAGCAGGCGGAAAAGAAACGCGAAAAGGGGGAGGCCGCGGATGCCAGGCAGCAGCAGGCGGAAACAGCCAAGGAAGCCGCCCGGCAACGGCATGAAGAGCAGGTGCAAGGACGCCAGGCAGCGGTTGCCCGCCAGCAAGCCGAACGGGAAGCCGGCCGCGAACGTGATCAGCAGGCCGCCACTGAGCGTAAATTACAGCAGACCGAGCAACAGCAGCAGCGCCGTCAGGGTGGATTTGAGCGCGGCCCGCAGGATCGCCCTGAAGCTCAGAAACCCCAGCAACAGCAGCGTGGGCAGAATGAAGCCGCGGCGCGTGCCGCCGATGCAAGGGAACAACAGCAGCGCCAAAACGCTCAGGAACGTGCCGGCCAACAGCAGCAGCAACGGCAGGCTCAAATGGAGCGGCAACAGCAGCAGCAGCAACAGCGTCAAATAGAGCGGCCTCAGCAGCGTGTGGAACCCCAGCGTGGCGCCCAGCAGGAACAGATGCAGCAGCAGCGTGCCCAACAACAGCAACGCGCAGAGCAGCAGCAACACGCACAGCAACAGCAACAGCAGCGCCCTCAGGTTCAGCAGCAACAGCGTCCGCAGCAGGAAGCTCCTGGCCGCGGTCATGGCCGGCAACTGACTCCCGAGGAAGCTGCGGCACAGCAACAAAAAAAGAACCATTAACCGGAACGCTTTGAGTGGCACGCAACAGTGCCACTCAGGGCAAGCCGTTTAAAAGATCGGAATGTCAAAGGCGCGCTGTGCGCCGTCCCGATTTCACCCGGCAGGACTTGCGTTTTTGGCTGCGCATCCTCTGTATTTCAGTGCGTTATACCGGTTGAATGTGGCTCTCTGAGCCACTCGCAACGAAAGCGAACCGGATGGAGCAGCCATCGACACGGAAATACCACTTTCCTAATGCCGCCTTGCGTGGCACCGTCCCCGCCTTTCTAATGAAATCCACTCTCACCCTTTCCCTCGTTGCTTCGCTACTCGCCTCGCAGGCGCTGATCGCGGCCGATCCAAAGAAACCTGCCGCGAAGCCCGCTCCGGAAGCCAAAACGAAGGAGGCCGCTACGCCGCCCGCCGCCCCGGCCGTTAAGCCAATCGAGATCAAAGATCCGGTTGCCGTGGTTGAAGGTGTCGACATTAAAAAAAGCGAACTCGATGAAGCGCTCGCGGCAGTGCTCGCCCAGCGCGGTGGTTCGCCCGGCGACATTCCCGAAGACCAAAAATTGGGCGCTTACCGGATGCTGCTTGATGACGTGATTATCGACAAGCTCATCGCCAAGCGTTCCGCTGATATCAAGATCACTGACGCGGAAGTCGACGAGACCTTTAAGAAATTCACCAAGGACACTCCTGAGGAAGAAGTCAAAAAGCAGATCGAAAAGAGCGGGCAGACGCTTGAGAAGATCAAGGAGAGCATCCGCACCAACCTGCGCCAGCAGCGCTGGGTTGAAGAGCAGATCAAAGGCAAGGATGCGGTGACCGATGCCGAGATCGAAGAGTTTTACAAAAAGAATCCCGATCAGTTCAAAGCGCCTGAACGGGTCCGCGCCAGCCATATCCTGATCGGGGTCAAGAAAGATGCGACTCCCGAGCAGGTCACTGAAAAGGAAAAATCCGCCAAGGCAATTTACGAGCGCGTCAAAAAGGGCGAGGACTTCGCCAAGCTGGCGACTGAACTTTCCGAGGATCCCAGCGCCAAGCAGAGCGGCGGCGACCTCGATTTCTTCGCCAAGGAACAGATGGTGCCGGAGTTTTCCGCCGCGGCGTTTGCGATGAAAAAGGGCGATATTAGCGAGCCCGTTCGCAGCGAATTCGGCTATCACATCATCAAGGTCACCGACCGCAAAGAGCCTGAAGTGGTTGCCTTGGAGAAAGCCAAACCGCAGCTGACCGCTTATCTTGGCCAGCAGAAAAAACAGGCCGAAGTCGAGAAGCTCGTCCGTGGCGTCCGCGAAAAAGCGGATGTGAAAATCAATCTTCCCGAGGCTCCTGCGGCTCCCGCAGCTCCCGCGCCTGCAGTTTCCGCATTGCCGGACGATGCCGCCGCCCCTGAAGCGGATGCCGCTGCGAAACCGGCGCCCGCACCGAAGAAAAAGTAATCGGGTCACTTCAAATCCCCGGCATGCGCTTGCGTGCCGGGGATTTTTTTAAATCTCTCTTTCACTTCCCCATGGCACGCAAAAACCGCAATGTTGGTCTGATTGGATTGGGAATCATTGGGTCGCGTGCCGCCGCCGGATTGCGCGCCGCAGGGTTTCCCGTCTTTGTTTGGAATCGCACTCCACAGCCGACGCCGAACTTCCTCGGATCCCCCGCCGCGGTGGCTGAGCTTTGCGAAATCATCCAGATTTTCGTTTCCGACGCGGAAGCGGTGTTTGGAGTCATTGAAGCGATGGGCGATCGGCTTACGGCCAATCACATCATTATTTGCAGCGCTACGATTGGGCACGAGGCAACTCTCGAAGCCGCCCGGTTTGTGGAACACAAGGGCGCGCGTTTTCTTGATGCCCCTTTTACGGGAAGCAAAGGCGCTGCCGAACAACGGCAGCTGACCTATTATGTCGGCGGCGATGAAGCGACCCTGCAGCGCGCGCGCCCCGTTTTGGAAGCAACCAGCAAAACGATCCTCCCAATGGGCAAGATCGGTGACGCGGCGACGGTCAAGGTGGTCACCAACATGATCGCAGCCGTTTCCGTCCAGGCGATGAGCGAGGCGCTTGCCTTAACCGAAAAAGCCGGGATCGCCCCTGAGCTCTTTGCCGCGGCTCTCGCCCAAAACGCCTGCCGCTCGGGCACGATGGATCTCAAGTTGCCCAAAATGATGACGGGGGATTATTCGACGCATTTTTCCCTCAAGCACATGTTCAAGGATGTGCAGTTCGGGATCCAAATGGCGCGCTCCCTGGGGATCGATCTTCCCGCGGCGACCGTCACCGGCGGCGTGATGTATGGCGCGATCAATCACGGCTGGGGCGATCTCGATTTCGCCTCGCTTTTTAAAGTTTACGAACACGCCTTGGAAAATCCCAGGACGCTTGAGTCGCCTCCGGACAAGCCGCCTTCCAGGGAGGAACTGATCGAGGAGCCTCCACTTGAAGTAGTCACCTCCGTTCCGCCCGACGCCAAGCCCACTACCGAGAACGGTTCCGAAAAGAGCGACACGCCCTTTGCCCCGCCCTCCTGATCGTTCCCCCTCGTTCCCCCTCGTTCCCCCTCGTTCCCCCCCAACATGACTGAAGCCGCCGCCTACCGTGAGTTTCTGCTGAATGGCGGGATCGCCGACCTGAGTGATCGCGTGAAGCTGGCCCTCAAGGGTGCCGACCGTGTGCGTTACCTCAATGGGCAGGTAACCAGCAACGTCACCAAGCTGCGCGAAACCCAGTCCGCCTGTGTCACCACGGCCAAAGGCCGGCTTTGCGCGGAAATCATGGTCACAGCCGCCGCCGATGCCCTTTTTGTCGATGCCGATGCTGCTCTGGCCGAAACCCTGCCCGCGCGGCTGGAACGTTATATCGTGGCCGATGATGTAGAGCTTGTGGAGCTTCCTTCCGATACCCGCCTGCTTCACTTTCTTGGAGTCATGCCATCCGTCCTCGAGAAACTGGCAGGCGGCGCCCCGCTTCAACGGTCACGCCGGTACGGAATCGACGGATGGGATCTTTGGACCAATGCCGGGACCCTTGCGGCTATTCGCCTTGAAGGAGTTGCATTCCTCTCCGACTCATTATTGGAGACCATCCGGATTGAGCATGGGATCGCGCGCTGGGGGTATGAGCTCGATGAAGAGACGTTGCCGCCGGAAGCCGGACTGGAACGCACCCACATCGATTATCACAAAGGCTGTTATATCGGCCAGGAAGTCATTTCGCGGCTCAAAAGCATTGGCCACGTCAATCGCCAGTTGACCGGGTTCATCTCAAACGATGCGTCGCTTGCAAGCGGGATGCGGATTTTTAACGGCGCACCAGCAGGCGAGGGGATGGAACCGAAGCCGATTGGCACAATCACGAGCGCCGCGTGGAGTTTTGCCTTGGAGAAACCGGTGGCGCTCGGCTACCTCAGACGCGGCGCAGCGATCGAGGGCTTGGTTGCCCGGCTGCCGGGCATGCCCGGCGTGTCGATCACCGCGCAAGCTCTTCCTTTTGTTTCATGAAAAAGATTGTTCTCACGCTGACCGCGCTCTGCGCCGCCACTGCGCTGCTTCACGCCGATGACGTGGCTCTTATGACCCTGCGCGTCGGGAAAGAGAAACAGGTCCAGCGCGTGGCCATGGAGTTCTACAACGGCGATGCGCCCGCTCATGTTGAAAATTTCAAGAAGCTGGCAAAAGAGAAGTTCTACAACGGCCAGGCGATTCATCGCTCCTTCCCCCATCTTCTGATTCAGACGGGCGATCCGTTGAGCCGCAAAAAAGACCGCACCAATGTCGGCACCGGCGGTCCCGGGTTCACAATCCCGCCCGAGGTGCACCGCAAACATCTCAAAGGCTCGATCGCCGCGGCGCGTCTGCCTGACAATATCAATCCCTCGCGGCTCTCCAACGGGAGCCAGTTTTACATCTGCCTGGCGCCGATGCCTTCCTTTGATGGCCAATATACGGTCTTCGGCAATGTGATCTACGGGCTCGACGTGCTTGATGCCATGAGCACCAAGCCGGTTGATACCAATGATTTTCCCGTGGAACGGATCGAGGTGGAATCGATTAAAATCGTTCCCCGCGAAGCGCTTCCCCCTGTGCAGACGCCGGTCAAACCGGGCACGCCGGTAAAAACCAAACATTGGTGGGAATTTTACAGATAAAGCCTTGCACACGGCGCGCGGGCCACGTAGAAAGCCGCTCCCGCAATTTCAAAGGGTAGATACCGAAGTGGCCAAACGGGGTGGACTGTAAATCCACTGGCTTACGCCTTCGAAGGTTCGAATCCTTCTCTGCCCACCATTCCTTCAACTTCCTGAAGGAGCGTGACTTTGAAATCCGCCTTGTTTTTCCGAGGCTTTCAAAATGAAGTGTGTGCGCGCCGGCACCGTTCTTTCGCTGACACGCGGCTGCGTTTCTGACTCACGTTGTTATGCCTGATCCGATCACGCCTCCCTCTCCCCAGCTCTTCTTTGAAACAATCAACGCCTTCCAGAAAACCGGTGCGCTTAAAGCCGCGGTCGATCTCGGATTGTTCGGCGCGGTTGGTCATATCCCATCGACGGTTACCGAAATCGCCTCGCGCATTCAGTGCCCCGAGCGGGGACTTCGCATTCTCTGCGACAGCCTCGCCATCTTTGGATTCCTTATCAAAGAGGGCACGCATTATTCGCTCACGGGCGATTCGGCAGTTTTTCTTCACCCGGACTCTCCGGCTTACATCGGCGGCGCAGTCAGGTTCCTGCTGGCGCCCGGCCTGACGGAAGCTTTCAGTGATCTGGCTTCCACCGTGCGCAACGGCCGCATCCACACCTCCGAGCACGGCACCACGGCTGCTGATCATCCAGCATGGGTGGAGTTCGCCCGCGCCATGGGTCCGATGATGATGCCTGCCGCCATGGGCGCGGCGGCCCTGCTGTCGCTTGATCCCTCGCGCAATACTCGGATACTTGATATCTCCGCCAGCCACGGCGCTTTTGGCATCGCCGTTGCGCAAAAAAATCCGCGCACGCATCTGGTGGCCCTCGACTGGGAGGCTGTCCTGGAAATTACCGGGAAAAACGCCGCGGCCGCGGGCCTTGCCAGCCGTTTCAGCAAGATCGTCGGCGACGCTTTTACGGTCGATTTGGGTGCGGACTATGACCTCGTCCTGGTCCCGAACTTCCTCCACCATTTTGATATCGCCGATTGCACCCGCTTTCTGCGGCGCGCCCATGCCGCGCTGCGTCCTGGCGGACAGATCCTCATTGTCGAATTCGTTCCGAATGAAGACCGGATTACCCCGCCTCCGGCCGCCAGCTTCAGCCTGGTAATGCTCGGTACCACCCCGCAGGGAGATGCCTACACGTTTGCGGAGTATCAGCGCATGCTCGCGGAAGCGGGCTTCAACGCGGCGGCCTTGCACGCGTTGCCGCCCACCGCTCAGAGCGCCGTCATCGCCGTGGCCTGATACAAAAGAAGCTGATTATTAAGGTCGGCGGTTCCCGATGGATTGGCCAACGCGGGAATGTTTGTTGCCGGGATGGCCAAAGCATTGGGAAGAGCGGAAACGTTTGTCATTGAAGTTCCAAAAGGATTGGCAAAGGCCGGCGCATCTGTTTTTGGCAACGCGGAACGATTGGGAAGGGCGGGAACGTTCGTTTCCACGGACGGCGAGGAGTTTGTAATGCCGGGAACGATTGTTTTTCCAACCGCCTATCAATTGGGAAAAGCCGGCACATCTGTATCCGCACGCCTTGAATCCTCCGCTCAGGATGACCGATTGTCATTCCACCTGGGCAATGACGCGGATCATCGTTAACTCTTTCAACTCGCCTGTTAAGATTTTCAGTCTGATCAGATTGAATGAGTGCACTGCATGAGACTCATTATCGCTACCTTTCTTACACTCGCCCTGTCGGGTGTCGCTGCCGAGCTGCCGCCGCCTGCGGCTCGTGCGGTCGATTTTCTAAAAGATATTGAGCCGATTTTCGCGCGGAACTGCTTGAAGTGTCACGGCGCGGACAAGCAGAAGGGCGGTTACCGGCTCGATCGCAAAGCGACGGCGCTCACAGGCGGCGACAATTCCGCGCCGAACATTGTTCCGGGAAAGAGCGCGGAGAGCCCCCTTATCCATTTTGTCGCGGGGCTTGATCCCGACATGAAGATGCCTTCAAAAGGCGATCCGCTCACGGCGGAGCAAATCGGCCTGCTCCGCGCATGGATTGACCAGGGCGCGCCCTGGCCGGAGAACGTGACCGGAAACGATCCGCTCGACTGGTGGTCGCTCAAACCTTCCGCGCGCACGGCGCCTGCCAATGCGGCGACAGATGGAGTCAACCCGATCGATACGTTTATCCAGGTGCAGCTTGCCGGGAAAGGACTCGCTCCATCTCCCGAAGCCGATGCGCGCACGCTTTGCCGGAGATTGTATTTTGATCTGATCGGGCTGCCGCCGACCCCGGAGGAGGTGGACGCTTTCGTCAAAGATTCATCCCGCGCGGCTTATAAAGCGCTCGTGGACAAGCTGCTTGCCTCGCCGCATTACGGCGAGCGCTGGGCGCGCCACTGGCTCGACATCGCGCATTATGCCGATACGCACGGCTTTGAGCGGGATCAGCGCCGGGATAATGCGTGGCGTTTTCGCGATTGGGTGATTCGCGCCCTCAACGCGGACAAGCCATACAACGAGTTTTTGCGCGAGCAGATCGCCGGTGATGCGCTGCGTCCGGCGGATCCGGAGGCGGTCATTGCCACCGGCTTCCTGGCGGCTGGACCGTGGGATTTTGTCGGCCAAAGCGAGACGCCCAGCCCCGTGCTCAAGCGTCTCGCGCGGGCTGATGATCTCGACGACATGGTGACTCAGGTGATGAGCGCGGCCTGCGGCATGACCGTCAATTGCGCGCGTTGCCACGATCACAAACTTGATCCGATCCCGCAGCGCGAATACTTCGCGCTTTGCGCTGTATTTGCCGGTGTGAAGCGCGGGGAACGCGACGTCGATGCGGCCGAGGTGCGGCGGCGTCTGGATGAAAAGACGAGGCTTCAGCGCGAAATGGGAGCGCTGCAGGTGCAGCTTGCCCGGATGGAAAACCATGGGCTCGATCTTGCGGATATCGTAGGCGGCGGCGACGGCAACGGTTCGGGAATAAAAGGCGCCGGTGTTCATGTCGAGACCGGCAAACGGCAGGACGGCGCGCTTCCGCGGCTTACGCCCAAGGCGAATGTTTTTGTTCCGGTCGATGGCGATTTTATCGACGGTGTCGTCCTGCCAAATGGCGAGGATGCCGCCGGGGTGCCGATCAGCACGACGGGGCTCAAAGTGCGCGGCATCCCGAAGACCGGCGGCGAAGCATGGGACGCGGTCCGCAATGGCCCGATCAATCCGCAGGGGACAACAAAGATAGGCGATGTTGATTTCGCGGCGGCTGGCCATTCGCTGCTTGGCTTGCATGCAAACGCCGCGATCACCTTCGATCTCGCCCCAATGCGCACCGCGCTCAAGTCGGGAACGCTCCGATTTCGCGCGACTGTCGGCTACGGAGGGCGGCCCGATCCCGGCGAAACAAACGCGGACGTGCGCCTGTTCATTGATGGCGAACCGGCATTCGTCGCGGAGCGTGTCGGTCCGAAAACCGGCCGGCTGCTCGTGAACCTTGTGCTGCCGGAAAGCGCCCGTTTTCTCACACTGATGAGTACGGATGGCGCGGACGGCCAGATCGGGTTCGACCAGATTTTCTATGGCGATCCGAGGATCAGCGCGGCGGCGCCGGCCCCGCTCACTGCCGCGGAGAAGGCGGACATCGAGCCACTAAAAAAACGGATCGAGGAGCTTGGCCAGCAGATCAAGTCATTGCCGGAGCCGGCGAAAGTTTATGCGATCACGACGGAGCAACCTCCGGTGGTCCGCGTGCAGCACCGCGGGAATCCGGAAGATCCGCGGGCGGAAGCCGCGCCCGGTGCGCTCTCGTGCGTGCGGGGACTCGGTGCGCAATTTGGCGGCAATGAACTCACCGACGCGCAGCGCCGCATCGCTCTTGCGGAGTGGATCACGGCGCCCGCCAATCCGCTCACGCGCCGCGTTATCGTGAACCGGCTATGGCATCATCATTTCGGCGCCGGCCTTGTCGATACGCCAAGCGACTTCGGCACCGGCGGCGGACGCCCCTCGCATCCCGAGTTGCTCGACTGGCTCGCGGAGGAGTTTGGAGCGCGCGGCTGGTCCTTGAAAGCGATGCATCGGCTGATCGTCACGAGCGCGACTTATCGGCAGAGGTCGGAAGCCAGGGAAGCGAAGGCGGAATCGATCGATGGCGGCAACCGCCTGCTTTGGCGCATGAACCCGCGCCGCCTGGATGCCGAGTCGTTGCGCGATGCGGTGCTTTCAGTGAGTGGAAAGTTGAACGGCGAAATGTTCGGGCCCGGCTACCGTGACTTTGATTACACGGAGGAATACGCGCCGGTGTATAAATACATCACGCCCGACAGGCCGGAGCTCTGGCGGCGGAGCATTTACCGGTTTGTCGTGCGCACCACCCCGCAGCAATTCATGACCGCGCTCGATTGCCCGAACTCGGCGAACCTCACGCCCGCGCGCAACATCACGACCACCACGCTGCAATCACTCGCGCTGCTCAATAACGACTTTATGCAGAAACAAGCCGGCTACTTTGCCCAACGCGTGGAAGCGGAGAGCGGCGGCGACGTCAAAGCGCAAGGCGCCCGCGCATTCGCCCTGGCCTTTGGACGAAAACCGGATGCGGCCGAACTCGACTCGGCATCAGCGCTCGTGAAATCACACGGCCTCCCGCAGCTCTGCCGGATGCTTTTGAACACCAATGAATTTGTCTATGTGGACTGACCCTTCCCGCCGGCAATTCCTCTGGCAGCTTGGCGGCGGCCTCGGCGGCGTGGCGCTCACCTCGATGCTCTCGCGCGACGGCCTGCTCGCCGCGGAACCTGTCAATCCGCTCGCTGCAAAACCGCCGCACTTCGCGCCGAAGGCAAAGGCCGTGATTCAGATTTTCTGTCCCGGCGGCCTGAGCCATGTCGATACCTGGGATTACAAACCCGAACTGGAGCGCCAGCATGGCCAGCCGTTTGATGCCGAACTCGGCAAGCAGACGTTTGCGGGTGTGGCGGGAAATTATGCGAAAAGCTTCTGGCCCTTTCGCCAGCATGGAGAGTGCGGCCGCTGGATCAGCGACCTGTTTCCCGGCCTCGCCCGGCATGTCGATGAAATAGCGTTCATCCATTCAATGCAGAGCAAGTCCGCACTGCACGGTCCGGCGATGTTTATGATGAACAGCGGCTTCATCCGGCCCGGTTTTCCGGCGATGGGCTCGTGGGTCACGTATGGCCTTGGCAGCGCGAATGAAAATCTGCCGGCTTTTGTTGTGTTGCCCGATCCGCGCGGACTTCCGCCAGGCGGCGTCGTGAATTGGGGCGCGGGATTCCTGCCGGCCGTCCATCAAGGCACCGTGCTGGAAACCGCCACGGGCAAAGCGCCTTTCGCCGACCTTTTCCCCGCCCAACCCGTACCCGCCAACGCGGAGCGGGACGGACGCGATTTTTTGCAAAAGCTCAACGCCGCCCATGCCGCGGCGCGCGCCGATTCGCTGCTCGACGCGCGGATCGCCTCGTATGAACTCGCTGCGCGTCTGCAACTGAGCGCGCCCGAGGCGGTGGATATCTCAGCCGAAAGCGATGCGATGCGCGCTCTCTACACGCTTGAAGATGCCGACGCGGGCCCGTTTGGCCGCCAGTGCCTGCTCGCACGCCGACTGGTGGAGCGCGGCGTGCGATTCGTGCAGATTTTCTGCGGCGCGGAAAATACCGGTTCGAAAAAAATCCGTCCAAACTGGGATAGCCACGAGGATATTGTGCGCGATCACGGGTACTGGGGGCGCGTGCTCGACACCGGCGCAAGCGCGCTGCTGACCGATCTTCGCGAGCGCGGGCTGCTCGATAGCACGCTGGTTATTTGCACCTCGGAATTTGGCCGCCAGCCCTTTATGCAGGGCGGACAAAAGGGCAGGGATCACAATCCGGGCGCATTCACCGCGTGGCTGGCGGGGGGCGGTGTCAAAGGGGGCGTCGGGTACGGGGCAAGCGACGAGCTCGGATTCAAAGCCGAGCTGCATCCGACCTATTGTTATGACCTCCACGCCACGGCCCTTCATCTGCTTGGCCTCGACCACGAAAAGCTGAGCTATTATCAGAACGGCATTCAGCGCCGGCTTACCGATGTGCACGGAGAAGTGATCCGTGAACTGCTCGCATAAGCCGTATCCGGCCAGAGTCGTCCGGTCTGAAGTCCCACGCGTGCAAATGGCCTCGATTCCGGGCCAATCAAAGATTGAATGCCACGGCGAAGACCCGCATTCTGGAAACTCTCGTGAAGTCATTCCATCGTATCGCGCGCATGCTGACGGCCATCCTGCTGATGGCCGCGTGGTTCATCGCCACGAACCATTGCGTGCTTGGATTGATGAAGGTTGCGACGACCGCGGAACATTCGCACTGCCATGGCGGCAAGACAATTCCCGGGAAGGAAGCGCCCTACGGCAAGTCCCGGGAGTGCTGCAAGACAATCCAGGCCGCGCCTGGCTTGGAGAAGTTTGATGCATCAAGCGTGCAGCTTGAGCTCTTTGTCCTGCTTGACGGGTTTGCCCTGGCTGTGCCGAAGCCGGCGTTCATTGCCTTTGATCACGGATCAGTCCGATCCATCTCGTTTGCAGAACTGGTTCTTCAAGGCAGCCTCTTTAGCCACGCTCCGCCTTTCGCGGTCTGACAACCCGCCGCCTGCACTCGCAGGCAGCTGATGCGTTGTTTTCCCTTGGCTTTTTTCAGCACGCGCTTTTCAGCGCCGTGATATCCCGGCCTGCGTCGTCCGCAGGCAAAACTGCAAACCGCTTTTTTCCATCCATGTCGCGACTTTTTTTGATCCCCCCTCTTTTAACCCTGACCGCCGGCTGCGCAACGCAGCCGCTGATCCTCAATGCCAGCCATCCGGCGAGCCCCAGCGCTCCGGAAGCTCCCATGGCCCGTTCCACCCTGCGCGCCGATGCCAACACTGTTCACACTCACGCGTTGTTGGCCGAGCGGGAGCGGCAGGCGAAAGCCGCGGAATCCGAAGCCGCGCAAACCAATTTCCAGACGCCGGAACCAATGAAAGAGCGCCATGAACAGCATTAAACCTGTCGCCGCAATCTTCCTTGCCGCCGCCTTCCCATGGCTGGCGTCGGCCAATGAAAACGTTTTCGCACCGGTTGAAAAAGCGGTTCGTGGGCGGACCAAAAGCGAGGTTCGTTGGGCTCAGGAAATGGAAACACGCGAAGAATCGCAGGCGCGGGTCCGCGCGCTTTTGAAGCGGCCGCTGGCAATTTCCGGGGCCGTCCAGGTTGCCTTGCTCAATAATCCGTCGCTGCAGGCTCTGTTTGAAGAGGTCGGCCTTTCCTATGCCGACGTGCGCGAGGCGCGGACGCTGGCAAATCCCGAGGCGGATCTTGCCATCAAGTTTCCGGATCGAGCGCCTGCCTCACCAAAATATGAGTGGGGTATTGCGCAAAGTTTTCTCAATCTCCTCATGATCCCTCTGCGGTCACGGGTGGCGCGGGATCAGCTTGCCGCCGCGCAGCTGCGCGTGGCCGGCGAAGTGGTCAAATTGGTCAGTGAAACAAAGGCCGCCTTTTACACCGTGCAGGCGGATCAGGCGCTGCTTGCCAGACTGCAAACGATGCAGGACGGGAACGCTGCCGGGCTCCAGCTCATGCAGAAGCTCCATGAAGCGGGCAATGTGCCCGACCTCAGCCTGATGCGCGAGCAGGCAACCTACAGCCAGGGCCGGCTCGACATCGCCAGGGCGGAAGCCGACGGGCGCGAACATCGGGAAAAGCTCAACCGCCTTCTCGGTGTCTGGGGCCGCGATACGGACTGGAAACTGGCGGGTGATCTGCCGCCAATCCCGGATGCCGCCCCGGCCATGCATGGACTCGAAACGCTTGCCATGACCAACCGGTTCGACCTCGGCGCGGCGCGCGCCCAACTCGAAAGCACCGTCCATGCGCTCGGCCTGGAGAAAACATTCCGATTCATCGGCGTGCTCGATTTCGGCATCGTGGGGGAAACCGAGCCGGACAAAACGAACCTTCTTGGGCCATCGCTTCGGCTGGAACTGCCGATCTTCAATCAAGGCCAGGCAAAGATCGCGCGAGGTGAGGCGCAGCTTCGAATGGCGCATCGCAAGTTTGAGCAGCTCGCCATCCAGATCCGGTCCGAGGTGCGCGAACAACGCGATCGTCTCATCAGCAAACGCGACATGGCGCGTTTTTACCGGGACGAGATTTTGCCGACGCGGCGCCGCATTACCGAGGAAACATTATCGCAATACAACGCAATGCTCGTAGGCGCGTTTGAAACATTCCAGGCGCGCAAGGAAGATATGGAAGCGGAGCGCGGGCTGATCGAGGCGACGCGCGACTACTGGATCACGCGCGCCGAACTGGAAGGCTCCGTCGGCGGCGATCTCGATGCCGCGCCTCGCTCGAGCGCGTCCGCCATTTCTCAAAACAAAACCGTCAAGCCGACCACGATTTCCAAAAAATGATGACCCGCCGCCAGCTTTTCACCGGCACCGCCGCCGCAGCCGGCGCCGTGGCATTGAGCCGTGTTCCCGCACTCGGGCAGGAACTCGACGCTGCCACCGAGCGCTCTTATCCCAACGCTCCCCAAAGCGAAAACGGAGAACCCATTTGGATGCGCGCACCGCATCCTGAGCCGGGTGAACCGGGCAAACATTACAAGCCTGTCGTCACGCTCAACGGCTCGACAATGCCGTGGAAACTCGTGGACGGGGTGAAGGTAATTCACATGACGTGCGATGAGGTCTGGCATGAGTTCGTGCCAAAGACCTCCTCAAATGAAGCGTTGCGCGCGCAGTGCTGGGGCTACAACAAACAGGTCCACGGGCCGACCATTGAAGCGGTGGAAGGCGACCGGTTGCGCATCTACGTCACAAACAATTTGCCGGCGCCAACGTCGGTCCATTGGCACGGGATCATCCTGCCAAACGGGATGGATGGCGTCGGCGGGCTTACGCAAAAGGCCATCCAGCCGGGCGAGACTTTCAAATACGAGTTCACCCTCTGGCAGCAGGGGACCTTTATGTATCACTCGCACCACGATGAGATGACCCAGATGGCGCTTGGCATGCTTGGGGTCATTGTCATTCATCCGCGCGAACCAAAAGGCCCGCCGATTGATCGCGATTTTGTTTATATGCTCAGCGAATGGCGCATCGATCCCGGCACCTCGCGTCCCAACCCGGTTGAGATGACCGATTTTAATATCCTGACGCTCAACGCCAAGGCATACCCCGGCACAGCGCCGATGATCATCCAGAAAGGAGACCGGGTCCGCATTCGCATTGGCAATCTTAGTGCGATGGATCATCACCCGATCCATTTTCATGGGCATAAATGGTGGGTCACGGAGACGGATGGCGGCGTGGTTCCTGAAACGGCGCGCTGGCCGGAAACCACGGTGCTCGTGCCGGTGGGGACCACGCGCACCGTGGAATGGATTGCCAATAATCCGGGCGATTGGGCGTTCCACTGCCACATGACGCATCACGTCATGAACCAGATGGGACACCAGATTCCGAACATGATCGGAGTAAAAAATGGAAACTTCGATCAGCGCGTCCGCAAGTTTCTGCCCGGCTACATGACGATGGGCGAAACCGGCATGGCCGAGATGGGCGACATGGGAATGAAGATCCCGCGCAACTCCGTGCCGATGGTTGGCGCACCCGGACCGCATGATTACATCACCATGGGCGGCATGTATACGAACATCAAAATCCGCGAGAAGATCGACGACTACAATGTCGACCCCGGCTGGTATCAGCAACCGGCCGGCACCATGGCGACGCTCGCTCTTGAAGAGGATTTGCGCCGCGACGGAATCAACCCCGCGGCGCAATCGGAAACGTCAGTTAAGTTCGTCTGCCCAATGCACCCGGAAGTCGTTTCAAGTAAACCTGGCAAATGCCCCAAATGCGGCATGGCCTTAAAACGCAGCGGGCTGAGCAGCGCCCCGCCGGCTCACAAGCATTGATTCATTCTGTCGTGGCAAAGCCGATTCATCTTGGTGCACGGCTTGCTCCGCTGCATTTTTATCATGCTCCGGCAGTTTCCCATCACCCCGGTTTTAAAAGACTTCGACCGATGCTGGATCACTGACGACTACTTCGATCTCTATGTTTCAGGGATCTCAGGGGGATCTCAGGGACAGACACTTTCTCGGAAAGGTTTGATCCCAGGGGACTGATCCCAGGGGACAGACATTTTTTCGAGGATCCCAGAAAAAGGATCCCAGGGACAGACACTTTCTCGGAAAGGTTTGATCCCAGGCGCAGGCGCAGGCGCAGGATCCCAGGGACAGACACTTTCTCGGAAAGGGAAAGGGCGCTTCATCCCAGGGGACAGACACTTTCTCGGAAAGGTTTGATCCCAGGGGACAGACATTTTTTCGTGCTCCCCGGGTGTGGCGCCTGACAAGCTTATCCCGCGAACACCGTCCCGACGATATCGCTGTCAGCGCCTACCTCATCGTCACCCATCACTCCGCGCGCCATGTATTCGCGCTCCTCGGGCACGCCGGGCTTAAGCAGCGGCGCCTGATCTTCAAATGGCAGCCCGCAGGATCTCAGGGACAGACACTTTCTCGGAAGGATACCTTTTCATGAATGACAAAATGACACCAGAGGCGAATTTTTATCCGCGCTTGAAGGGGACGTCAGGGGCAGACACTTTCTCGCAAGGGGACGTCACAGGGGACGTCAGGGACAGACACTTTCTCGGGAGGACGTCAGGGACCAAGGGACGTCAAGGGGACAACGGTGTCAAAAAACTTCTTTGAACAAGTTTCTTTCTCAACGATCGCTAATCATTGATGCATCATGTCGGTAGCGCTTAAATGCCGTGCGTGGTTTTGAAACGTGACACCAGGGACAGACACTTTCTCAGAAAAGAGGCATTGACCTGCCGTCGAAGCCAGTAAACGGTTTTGAGTATGCGATATGGGAGGAGTCGGGCGGCGGCGGACGCGGAGGTGGCTTATTACCACTGCTTTTCGAGGGTGGTCGATAAGCGCTTCGTTTTCGGAGATCTGGAAAAGG
>JAQGOL010000042.1 GCA_028293625.1 Chthoniobacteraceae bacterium
GCTTCCGTAAAGGAGCGTCGGCTCTCGGGGTTCTTAAGGATTTGGGATTGCACGGGGGTCTGTTTCACTTTCATTGGTATCTTCCAGATACCCGCCCCTTGTGTCCACTAAAGCGGAGCAAGCTCAAAGTATCCGCAGCCATTTAAAAGCGAGGCTGCGCAGGATGGCGCTATAGCCTTTCTGGCTTTTCTTTTGCTGAAGGTAATAAGCCTTGGCCCATCGGCACGCTTTCAAACTTTAGCCAGCCCACTCCATGAGGGCTGCCGGGCAAACAGCGGGCGCCGGCAGCGACTTGCTCCAATGCACGTCACTGGCAACTTGGATTACCATTAAGATCCCGCGCCACTTCCTTCTATCCTGGGTGGGGTAACCGGTTTATCGGTAGACAGTTCGGGATCAGCGTTTGCTTTCACTGGATTAGTACGACTCCCGGGCACTCCCGGATCCGGAGTGCCAGACACATGAGGCTCGCCGGGCTTAGGCGCCTCCATTGCTGCGAGCACCTGTTCGCTTTCGCCTTCGACAGGGACACTTGGAGGCCCGCCCCCTTTAACGTTGCTTCCTCCATGTTCCGGCGCGAGCAGACATTCTTTTCTTAATGGATCCCAGTTCATAAGAATAACTACGGCTCACGGAGCATCGACGGGTGCGATGTTTTAATCTTGACCGGGTGGGCACCGCCTCGCTGTTTTACACAAAAGCGGAGCAAGCTCAGCCTATCGCCAAAACTGATCCTGAGTCACTGACGCCCCATTTTGGGATCCTCTTAGGATCTGGTATCGAAAGATGTACGGGGCAACTCCCCTCCCCGGCACTTCCCTCTCAAACCTAATGGATAAAGGGGTTGCAGGCAATCACGCTTCCTAAGAACCTCCGGATTCGCCAATGTGCCGAAGCTCCGTAATCGCGATTATCACACTCAGCGTGGTCATGGTGACCTCTATAGGTTTGAACGTGCTTGTGAGCCGGCTGGCCAGGAAATTTTATGTCGAGCTGAGTGGCTCCCGGATCGATCCGCTCGGCTTAAAATCATATCCAAGGGCAACGGGGCCACTACCAAGCCCGTCCCTTCTCTTTTATGGCGACTCCCGAGCAAAAGAGTGGCCGTCACCTGATGGCCTAAAGAATACGTTATTTATCAACCGCGGAATCGGCAATCAGACGACTGCGCAGGCTCTCGGCCGTTTTCAGGCGCATGTTTCATCTCTTAAGCCTGATGTAATCGTGGTCCAGGCTGGCGTGAACGATCTTAAGGCGATCCCCTTATTTTCAAGCCGTAAGAAGGAACTCATCGACGACTGCAAAGCCAATATTTCCCGGATTGTGAACGACTCGGTCGAATGCGGGGCTCGCGTGGTAGTTACAACTATTTTTCCGCTTGGAAAAGTGCCAGTCGAACGATGGCCGGTCTGGTCGGGCGATGTGGCAGCGGCCATCGGGGAAGTCAACGCCCATATAAAAACCCTCGCGGGCGAAAAAGTAACAGTCTTTGATACCGCTCAGATCCTGACAAACGAGCAAGGCATCGTATTCCCCAAATACAGCCGCGATCTTTTGCACCTGACTCCTGAAGGTTATGCGGCGCTCAATCGGGAGCTGGTCAAGATTCTGGTTCCTTAGGATTTTGCGGCGACAATCGGCGAGTGTTAACGCTTCACGCCGCTGCGCAAGGCATGCGCTCGAGCATCAGCGTTCATATTCTTTCGCACCGGTTTGGGATGGGGTCCCGGGCGTTTGCAAGAGCTAAAGCCAAGGCGCTCTCCGTTGAAGTTCACAGTCGAGGAAGCTTTACTCAACGGGCAGGTTCAGGTTGCGGCATAGCTCGACAATTGCCTGCTGATGCTCCCTGACCAAGCGATCGTTTAATATCTCGACCTGCTCCGAGGCTTTCACGAGTTGCTGGCCCAAATAGTCCAGATCCTTGGGAAAAACCTCCGTCGTTACGAATAGCGTGTCGACACCGTATTTGATGCGCGCGCGGAATCCGGCACCGACATTTTTTTTGAGTTGGTTAAAAACATCCTCCGTCAGTGGAGGCTCTGTTCGAAAGGCGACAAATTCTGCGTCAGTTTTTTCAGCATATATCGCGGCAATTCTCATAGGTATAGGTGATGGCGGATTGATAGTGGCCGTGGCGCGGCGTCCGCGGCCTGACCGTTAGCAGTTCGCTTGCCAACACGCGGAGCAACAACTCCCCCGCCCGCGCGGCAGCCATATAATCGCCTCGCGTGAGAATTACTTTATGGCCGTGCCGGAGCGCAGGAGGTCCGCCCCGGTGGCGCGCAGCAGACCAGTGCGGGCGACGGAGTAGCTGCGCAGACCTTCAACATATAAGCCGCGCGCTTCGGTAAGGGCGGTCTGCGCGTTGAGCACATCAATCTGTGCGCTGGCGCCTTCTTTGTAGCGGGCGTCGGCGAGTTCGAGCGCGCGCACAGCTTTTGCAACGTTCTTGGTTTGCGCATCGAGGACAGCGCGGGCGGTGCGGAGGTTGGACCATGCGGTGCGTACCTGCAATTCGACGATGCGTGTGGTCTCAAGCCTGGCCTCGCCCGCCTTGTCGCGCAGCGCGACGGCTTCCTGCACGCGGCCCTTGGTGAGGAAACCGTCGAAGATCGGCCACGAGACCTGCCCGCCGGCAAAGCCGCCGTGGAGCTGATCGCCAGCAGCGCGTGTTTCGATGCGGCTCGTCAGCTCGTAGCCGGCGAAGGCTTGCACGCTCGGTTTGGCGCCCGCTTTGGCGACGATGATCGCCTCGTTGCGCAGCAGTTCCTCTGTCTCGAGCGCGGCGATTTCAGGACGGTTAACCAGCGCGTCGGCCAGCGCGGTGGTGAGGCTGTTGGGATACGGGCGTGCTTCGAGGGGGGTGGAAAGCTTCAGCGCAATGTCGTCGGAAACCGTGATCGGCAGGTCGTAGCCGAGCAGTTGAACGAGGTTTTGCTTTGCCACGCGATGATCGCCGACGGCCTGCACCTTTTGCGCCACGGCGTTGGCGACTTCAACTTCCTGCCGCACCACATCAAACTCAGGCAGGTCGCCAACCTCGTTCCGGATTCTCGTATCTTTAAGATAAGCGCTCAGAAATGTCACCGCCGCCGCGCGCACTTCGATCTGTTTTTCAGTGCTCAACACGGTGTCGTAGGCGTTGCTGACACTCAGGAGCGTGTCGGCGACCGTGCTCTCAAAAGTAAGGAACGCCTGCTCGCGGATCAGCTTTGAACTGCGGAGGGCGGACAGCATGCGGCCTCCTTCGTACAGCGACTGCACGACGCGGATATCCGTGGCCCAGTCCTGGTTGTTGACCCTGGGCTGGGTGCCGCCGCCCAGCTCCAGCGTCTTGGGCATGATCTCCAGCGTCCTCGGCATGGCGCCGATTCCAAGCCTCAGCGGGCCGAGCCCGGGCAGCTTGACCGTTTTTGAAGGAAGTTCACGGTGCTGGTTCGCCTCGATGAGCGAGTCCTGCCGGACCCTGTAATTGCCCGTATGATTGAGCTTTGGAAAAACAATCGCCCGGATCTGGATGGCGACCCCAAAAGCGGCCTCAACATCCTTCTGCGCCTTCAGGATCGTGCTGTTGTTCAGGATGGCGAGATTGAGCGCGTCGACTTTGGAAAGCGGCCGGCTCAGGAGAATGTCATCGGACTTTCCCCCGTCGCCTGCGCGAAGCGTTGAGAGGGCAAGCAGCGCAATGATGACGGCGACGAATGAGTAGGGGTGCTTCATAGGTCAGTGGGCCGCAGGAGTGAGGGGTGCGGTGGCTTTCTTCGCATGCGGTTTCCTCCCACCGCCGAGTTTTTCAATGAGATAATAGAGCACCGGGATGAGGAAGATGGCGATGAAGCTGGCCGCAAGCATTCCGCCAATGACCGTGAATCCCATCACCTGGCGCGACAGCCCGCCGGCGCCGCTGGCCGTGGCAAGCGGAACGCAGCCAAGGATAAAGGCAAACGATGTCATCAGAATCGGGCGCAGGCGGAGCCGGGCGCCTTCAAGCGCGGCCTCCATGAGCGGCAGTCCTTCGTCCACTTTCATCTTGGCGAACTCGACAATGAGAATGGCGTTTTTCGCGGCCAGGCCGATCAGCATCACGAGGCCGATCTGCGCGTAGATGTTATTCTCATACTTCCCCACCATCAGAGCGGCGAAAGCTCCGAAGACGGCGACGGGCGTGCCAAGAAGCACACTGAACGGGAGTGTCCAGCTCTCGTATTGCGCGGCAAGGATGAGGAAGACAAAGAGCAGCGAGATGGCGAAAATGACCATTGGTGAGATGCCTTCGCTCGCCTGCTTTTCCTGGAAGCTCATGCCGAGATACGAGAAGCCCATCTCGTTTGACATCGATGCGGCAAAGACTTCCTCCATTGCTTTCATCGCCTGTCCGGAGCTATAGCCGGCGGCGGGTGTCGCGTTGATCTGCGCTGAACGATAGAGATTGTACCGCATCGTGAATTCCGGGCCGCTGATCGCTTTTGAGCTGATTACAGTGCTGAGCGGCATCATTTGGCCGTCCTTGTTTTTCACAAAGAATTGGCCGACCTGGTCGGCGTTCTCGCGGTAGTCTGCCTCGGCTTGGACAAACACCTGCCATTGGCGCCCGAAGCGGTTGAAGTAGTTCACGAAATAGCCGCCCATGAAAGTTTGCAGCGTCTGATAGACCGCGCCCAGATCGACGTTCTGTTTAAGCACCTTGTCGCGGTCCACTTGCATGAAGACCTGCGGCACCGCGGGGGAAAACATCGGAGTAACGCCCACAAGCTCTTTCCGTTCGCGCGCCGCGGCGACAAACTTCCCGACGTTTTCCGCAAGGAACGCAACGTCTTTGCCCGCGCGATCCTGCAGGATGAAAGTGACGCCGCCGCTGGTGCCAATCCCGGGAATGGCCGGTGGCGAAAACGCAAAGGCGCGCCCGCCGGAGATCTTTGAAAATGCACCGTTCACATGCTTGAGGATTGCCGCGTATTGTTCCTCGGGTGCCTTGCGATGGCCCCACTCCTTGAGCGTGACAAAGAAGATGCCGCTGTAGGTCGTGTTGACGCCGCTCAGGAAGTTATAACCGTTGACCGTGGTGACGTATTCAATGCCGGGTGTGGCCTGCAAAATTGCCTCGCACTGGCGCATGACTTCGTCCGTGCGCTGGAGCGACGCAGCGTCGGGCAGGATGACCTGGGAGTAAAAATAACCCTGGTCTTCTTCGGGCAGGAAGCTGGCAGGGATCCGCTTTCCGAGCATCCCGGTAAGAAACGTGATCCCGATGAGAAGGATCACCGCAACGAACGATTTGCGGATCAGGAATCGGCAGACACTCACGTAGCCATTGGTCGCCACGCCAAAGACGCGGTTGAAGAGATTGAAGAACTTCTGCAGCAGGCCGGATCCTTTTTTCTTCGGCTTGAGAAGCAGAGCGGAAAGTGCGGGCGAAAGAGTGAGCGCGTTGAAGGCGGAGATGAGGACCGACACGGCGATCGTCACGGCGAATTGCTGGTACAAGCGCCCGGTGATGCCCGGAATGAACGCCGTCGGCACGAACACCGCCGCCAGAATCAGCGCGATGGCGATAACCGGTCCGCTGACTTCCTCCATCGCCTTGAAGGTTGCCTCCTTCGGCGTAAGCCCGTGCTCGATGTGATGTTCGACGGCTTCGACGACAACGATGGCGTCATCAACGACGAGCCCGATCGCCAGCACGAGGCCGAAAAGCGAGAGCGTGTTCACCGTGAACCCGAACAGCGGGAACAACGCGAATGTGCCAACCAGCGACACGGGCACCGCAAGCAGCGGGATGAGCGTGGCGCGCCAGCCCTGGAGAAAGATGAAGACCACCAGGATGACAAGCACCAGCGCCTCAATCAGCGTGTGCTGGATTTCCACCATCCCCTCGGTGACGGCAAGCGTGGTGTCGAGCGAGACCACGTAATCGAGGTCCGCGGGGAAGCGCCCGGAGAGTTCCTTAAGCTTCTTTTTTGCGCCATCCGCGGCCGCGATCGCGTTGGAACCGGGGAGCTGGTAGAGCGCGATGATCGCGGCCGGCTTGCCATTGAGCCGGCCGGCAAGCGCGTAGTTCTGAGCGCCAAGTTCGATGCGCGCAATGTCCTTGACCCGCAGCATCGAGCCGTCGGGATTCGGGCGCACAACGATCTCGCCGAACTCTTCCGGCGTCTCCAGGCGCCCCTGCGCGCGCACCGCATACGTGAACTCCTGCCCTTTCCGGATAGGCTCCGCGCCGATCGTGCCGGCGGGATTCACCGCATTCTGCGCTTTGATTGCCTGCAGGATTTCCGGGATCGTGACGCCGAGCTTGGCGAGCGTGTCGGGCTTTACCCAGATCCGCATGGCGTATTGGCCGGCGCCGAAAATGGTCACGCTTGCGATGCCTTTCACCCGCGTGAACTCGTCGTTCAGGTTGATGTTCGCGTAGTTCGCCAGGAAGATGCTGTCATACGTGCCATTCGGCGAGAAAAGCGAGAACATGATCAGCGGCGAGGAGGTCGATTTCTGCACCGTGACGCCGAATTTGTTCACGTCCTCCGGGAGCTGCGAGGAGGCTTGGTTGCTCCGCATCTGCGAGAGGATCTGGTCGGTATTCGCGTTGGTGCTCACGTCGAAATTGACCGTGAGCTTGAGGGTGCCGTCGTTGCCGTTGACCGACGACATGTAGTTCATGTTGTCCACGCCGCTCATCTGCTGCTCGATCGGTGTGGCGACCGATTTCTCGACAGTGAGCGCATCGGCGCCGGTATAGGTGGTTTTCACCTGGATTTCCGGCGGGACGATATCCGGAAACTGCGCGACCGGGAGGCTCAGGTAAGCGGCAACGCCAACAATCGTCATCAGGATCGAGATGACGATGGCGACGATGGGGCGGTTAATGAAGAAGGAAGCCATGGCTAGTGTTTGGCTGCCGGTTTCGCTTCCTTGGCGGGCGCGGCCGGGCGTTTCTCAGGCGGCACCCACGGTTTTGCCTCAACCGGCATGCCCGACTTCACCATCTGAATCCCCTCGACGATCACTTTTTCTCCCGCCTTCAATCCCGAGGTGATCACCCAGTCGGTGCCATCGCGGGCGCCGACCTTCACGGGCCGGATCTCTGCCTTGCCGTTCGGATCGACGATCCCCACCTGGTAGCTGCCCTGGACTTCCGCCACGGCGCGTTGCGGTACCAGCACCGCATCCTCCAATGTCTGCGCGATCACCCGCGCCCTGGCGAACTGCCCCGGCCGCAGCACGCTGCCCGGATTCTTGAGCAGCGCGGTGATAAGGATCGTGCCGGTCGATTGCTTCACCTGAAGATCGATTGAGAGCAGCCGGGCTTTGTGCTCAAAGGTTTTCCCGTTCGCGAGGATTAGCTCAATCATCTCGTCCCTTTCCTCCAGCGGCTTGCTCATGCTCTTTTCGACGCGTTCTCTCACGAGCAGGTATTCCTCCTCGCTGATAGGGAAAACGAGCTTCACCGGATCGAGCGTGGAGACCGATGTGAGCGCCGGGCCATTGGCGGCTCCCACAAGGTCGCCCACCTGCGCCTTGGCGATGGCGACGATGCCATCAATGGGCGACATGATCGTGCAGAATTGCAGATTTAATTCAGCCTGTTTTACCGAGGCCTCCAGCGCTTTCACCTTCGCCTCGTGCGATTGGTTGAGCTGTGTTTTGTTGATGAACTCTTTTTTGGAAATGACCTTCTGATTGAAGAGCGCCTTGCTCCGCTCAGCCTCCGCCTGCGAGGCAAGCTGCATCGCTTTCCCCTGGGCCAGCTGGCTCTGGGCCTCCGCCAGGGCCACCTCGAAGGGCCGCGGATCGATTTCAAAAAGCACGTCGCCCTGCTTAACCAGCGTCCCTTCCTTGTAATCGCGTTTGAGCAGGTAGCCTGTTACCCGGGCGCGAACTTCCGCGTTCTCGGAGCCGTCGAGCGTGCCAATCCACTCGCGATAGAGAGGCACGTCCCGAGTTCCCGCCGGGATCACAAGCATAGTCGGCGGCGGCAGCGTCGATTTTGCCTCGTCCTCGCGCTTGCAGGCGGGCAACAGGCAAAGCGCAAGCGCCGTGACGATCAGGGCGTGGATGTGATGCATAGGAATTGCGACGGGGTGGTGCTCATCGATTGTACTGGGTGGAATCAGCCTGGCCGCTCAGTGCCCAGGCGACCGCATCGAGCAGCGCCTGATCGTCCACCGGCTTGCTGAAGTAACCGGCCGCCCCAACCCGATGAGCAATGGCGCGGGTCTCCGGCGTGTCGTGGGCGGTGACGAAAATGACGGGGAGATGACGTCCGGCGCGGGCGAGCAACTCCGGTAGCTCGAGGCCGCTTTTTCCCGGCATCCGCACGTCGCAAATAACGCAGGCCTTGTCATCAGACAACTCCGCCTCCATGAATTCCTCGACCGATACGAACGCCCGCGGCTCCATCTTGGCCGAGCGTGCAAGGCGGGCATAGGCGGTCCGGAGCGACGGTTCGTCGTCTACGATGAAGAGCTGAATGGCTGGGAGCGTCATCTGGCAATGCCCGAACTCTGGCAGCGCTGGTGCCGCTTCGCCTATCAGACTAAGGTCCTATTCCGTCGCCGGCAGCAGGATGGAGAAGATCGCGCCGCCTTCCGCGTGGTTGCACGTCTCGATGCGTCCGCCGTGATTTTCGACGATACGCCGGCAGATGCAGAGCCCCATCCCGAGCCCATGGGCCTTGGTCGTGTAAAACGGCGCGAAAACTTCTGCCAACCGTTCCGGCGGAATCCCGCAGCCGTGGTCGCGAACACTGATTCTCACGTTGCCGGACCTGGATTCCGTTTCTATGTCGATCCGGCGCTGCGCGTGCGGTGTCTCCTTCATGGCCTGCTCGGCGTTTAGCAGAAAGTTTACTAGGACCTGCTGCAACTCGACCCGCGCGGCAGCCACTCGCGGCAAGTCGCTTGCGAGCGTGGTGCGGACTTCGACGTGCTCCCCGAGTAATTCCGCATGCAACAGTTCCAGGACTTCGCATACGAGTTCATTGAGAGAGCACGTTTCGCGAACGACCGGACGTTTGGTCAGCATCGCGCGCAGATTGTGAATCACGGCGCCGGCACGTTTGTCGTCGCGGATGATGTCGTCAAAGGTCGCACGCAGTTCCTCCGGGTCGACGGTCCCTTCGGCGAGGAAGCGACGCGCCGCCTGGGCGTTGCTCAGGATGCCCGCCAGCGGCTGGTTGAGTTCGTGGGCAAGGGCCGCGACCAGCTCGCCGAGCGTTGCCACCCGCGAGCTGTGCGCCAGCTCTGCGCGGAGTTGTTCCGCGTGCTCTTCCGCCCGCTTCCGCCCCAGCACCGTGGCAAAGATCTGCGCCACCAGTTTGAGCTCCGCGATTTCATCCTCCCGCCAGCGTCGCTCCGTCCGCATGGCGGCAAAACTGAGCACGCCAAATACCCGGCCACTGGCAAATAGCGGGATGCAGATGTGCGATTTCATTCCGAACAAGCGGAACGATTCAGCATCACGCCCGGCTTCCGGCGGAAGTTCGCTGACGCTGGAAAATGAAAAGAACTCGCCGCGTTGCAACCTGGCGCTCAGCCAGGGAAAAAATTGAGCGGCGGCTATCGGTCCCGGCACTTCAGGCCACCCTGATTCCTGCCAATAATGGGTAAGCACCAATTGCTGGTCCGTTTCCTGCCAGAGCGTGCTCCGATCGAGAGCGAACCCTTTTACAATCAGCCGCTGGGTATCTTCAATGGCGGCATCGACTTGTTCCGGAGGCAAACCAACAAAGCGTGCGGAAAGCTCGGCGAGCAATTGCTGGAGCCGCAGCTTCTCCGCGAGTTCTTTTTCCAAGCGCTTTCTCTCGGTGATGTCGGTGCGGACCGCCACCAGCTGCCGCGGAGTGGCTTCTTCACCAGGAAAAGGGACGATTGTGGTCGCGACCCAGAAATGGGAGCCGTCCTTCGCGCGGTTCTTGACTTCGCCTTCCCAGACATCTCCCGCGGCAAGCGCCCTCCATAGCCCGCGCATGAATTCCTTTGAGTGATGGCCCGAGTTGATGATCCGATGATCCTGCCCGAGCAACTCCTCGTGCGAGTATTGCGAGATCTCGCAGAACTTATCGTTGATGTGGATGATCCGGCCACGGCGGTCGGTGATGGAGACCATGGCATGCTCGTCGAGCGCTGCACTCAAGTAAGCGGTTTCCATCGGGTGCAGTCGTGTCTGGTCTTCCGGGCCGCCGCCACCATGGTTTTCCAAGCTCGTATCGTTCATGAATTCAGCCGGAGAAAAGTTGTCTATGCAGGCGCCACCCCCGCTGCCTGCGACACGCGCACCAACTCCGCCACGGACACCACGCCCATCTTTTCCATCACGCGTTTGCGATGGATCTTGATCGTCTTCTCTGCGGCGTTGAGGCGGCCGGCGATCTGTTTGTTGAGCATTCCGGCGATGACACACTTTAAGACTTCAAACTCCCGCGGTGTCAGGGTTTGGATCCGCGTCCGTGCGCACGCGTGCTCGGCGACCGACTGGCGGGTCTCGACGGAACGGGCTAGCGCGCAGCGGACGGCAGTGAGCAGATCTTCATCGTCGACCGGCTTGGTAAGAAAATCGACCGCGCCTGCTTTCATCGCCCCGGCGCACATCGGCACATCCCCGTGGCCGCTCAGGAAAACGATCTGCACTCCGCGTCCCGCCAGCGCTTGCTGAAGCTTTAGCCCGTCAAGACCGGGCATCCGCACATCGAGCACCAGGCACGACGGCCCGGGATCCGGGGCGCGGTCAAGGTAGGCACGCGCTGAGGGAAGCGTCTCCACCGGCAGATGCGCGGAGCGAAAGAGCCGCGCGAGGCTGCGCCGAATTGAATCATCGTCGTCGACCACGCAAACGAGCGCGTCCGCGGGAAGCGGCGCGGGGGCTGGCGTTGGAAGTGCAAAGGGTGACGGCACGAGGGCGAAAGACTCAGCCGTTCCCTTCGCATGCAGCCGCGAAGACGGATCTATAGAGATGCGCCCCTCAGTTTTCCACTCCCGCCGGCTCCGGTCACCGCGGAAGAATCACCATGCGGATGACCGCGAATGCAAGGATGGCAAAGGCAAAGGCAAAGGCAAACAGCCGCACACGCCGCTGCTCGAATTTCCCCGACGCGCTTGCGAAAAAGAGCACCGTGGCGAAGAGCACGGTGTTGGCAAGGTACTGGCCGGCGATATTGCCGGCACCGCGCGCTTGCTCGACGTTGGCCGCGGCTTTCGCGGTCGCTTCGGCGGCTTCCCTGGCGCCGCGTGGCTCGTAAAGATTCGGCACGAACGGATGCGGATCGGCCTTCGGATTCTCAAGCGGATTCTCCGCGAGCCAGGCGTCGTAAGCCTTGCGCAGATCGGGGGAAAAACGCTCGACGTAGAAGCTCGCCAGTTTCTCATTGCCCGCCTGCTGGGCGGCGATCATCTGCATGAACATGGCGGTGTGAATGGTGGCCGACTGCATCCCTTGCAAGGTTAGTACCCCGGCCCGGCGTTCAAGCGAACTGTTGTCGTTCATCAAGCGATTGGCCCGCCGCGTCCATGCCGCTGACTGATAAGAGCACCACGCCGTGCTCAGCGTCGCCAGCCCCATGAGCACCGCCACGAGCGGTTCAATCCATCGTTTCCTGGACGTCCCGTTCTCCAAATCGGATGGCTTTTCCATGGAGGTAAAGTTTACGCAAACTGTTCCGGCTGTCCGGTTGCGGCGAGTACGGAGCGCCACCAGCCCCCTGCCGGATCGAGTCGTTTGGTATGCGTGGTTAGGAGCGCGATCGGCACGTGAATAAAGCGCTCATGCAGAAAGCCGATGACAACGCCCGTCTTTCCGGCCATCGCGGCGTGAACGGCGTGCCGCGCAAAGAGATCGCAGAGGAGCGCGTCCTCGCAGTTGGCCGGACGGCTGCGAACCTGGTAGCTCGGATCAAAGTAACGCATCACGATCGGGATCCGCTCGGATTTGAAAAACTCCTCGATTTTATTGCGCAGAAACGGGCCGATATCCCTGAGCTTCACATTGCCGGAACTGTCGCGCTCACTTGCATCGGCTTGGAGCAACTCCTGCCCTGCCCCTTCGGCAACCGCGATGACGGCGTGGGATTTTGTAAGCATCCGCTCCCTGAGCGCCGCCAAAAAAGGGGCGAGCGCAAATGGCACCTCGGGAATGAGC
Source organism: Chthoniobacteraceae bacterium (assembly GCA_028293625.1). Taxonomy (GTDB): domain Bacteria; phylum Verrucomicrobiota; class Verrucomicrobiia; order Chthoniobacterales; family Chthoniobacteraceae; genus CAIURC01. Next base: position 12,130 of record JAQGOL010000042.1, read on the forward strand.
GCGAAGTTCACATCCTGGCTCGCGACAACGGCGCCGGCGGTGATGAATCCCGCGTGGCGGCCCATCAGTTTCACGAGCCCGATGCCGCCCTGGACGCTGCTCGCCTCCGTGTGCGCGCAACCGAGCACGCGCGCCGCTTCCTCGATCGCACTGAAAAATCCGAAGGTGCGGGAGACGAAGCCGACGTCGTTATCAATGGTCTTCGGCACCCCGATGACCGAAAGCAGGTGGCCGCGTCTGTCTGCCTCCTGGTAAATGTCGTTTGCGCCCCGCTGCGTGCCATCGCCGCCGATGGTGAAGAGGATGTTTACCTTGCGCGCGATGAGATTTTCCACCGCCCTGCCCACATCCACCGGTCCACGCGAAGAACCGAGGATCGTGCCGCCTTGTCGATGAATACAATCGACAAGTTCCGGCAGAATGACCACTGGCTCAACGCCGTTCTTTGGATCAAGCCCGCCGTAGCCGCCGCGAAATCCAAGCACTTCCGCGACACCGTAGCCGTAGTGCAGTTCAAGGAAGAGCGAACGAATGACATTGTTGAGTCCGGGGCACAACCCACCGCACGTCACAATGCCGGCCCGCGTCTGCGTCGGATCAAAAAAGAGCTTCCTGCGCGGTCCTGCCAACTCGAACCTCAGCCCCGGTTCCCTACCCGTTTCGATATGCTCAGGGATGGTGATATCGTCGCCCATTGCGTGACTGTGCGCCGAGGCGAAGCGCGGTTGGCCGAGTGTGTTCATCGGAAAAAGAGAATCGCGACCACCCGCGCGCCGCTTTCCGCGAAGTCCGCGCCGTTCTCAAAACTGAACGTGGGAATGGAGAATCTGTTGGCCGACGGATTGCGATGGAGTTCACTCGCGCCGAGGCCGTGGGCGGAGAGATCCAGGTGGGTCGTGCTCATGCATTGGTAAACATTTCGACTCGCAAAATGAACCAGCGGCCAAGGAACGCCTATCGGACCAAGGTCCTATTGGAGCCGAAACACCCAGGCATCACCATGACGCATGAGCTGACGACACCCATGATTTGTGCCGGTTTCACCGCTCAAAAACAACACTCAATCAACCACCATCATGCCCTCCGAAAATCTGAACATGGACGACCTCACCGGCGCGCGACGCAAATCCATCGCGGAATCGATCCACACGATCAGCGTCGAGGAACTGAAGGCGCTGGGCGAGGGACTCTTCCCGCTTGTGAATCATCCGTGGCGGGAGAAATTTTTCAACTTCCTCTCCGAGAACTCCGGTGCCGCGTTTTATCATGCCGTGACGGACGACAGCGTCCACGTCATCTATTGTCCCGCCAGGGAAAAGGGCATCTGGTTCCTGCCTGGCAGCGGCATGGGACCGATGCAGCCGAAGGGATTGAGGATTTTGAAGGAGATTGTCGAAGGGCTGCGCTGACCTCATGGCTGCCGCCATGAGGTTCAAGACACGGTTATCACGACGCCGCATCTCGCTTGTCCGGCACGCCTTGACGCAACCACCGAACTCGTCCGTCTCTTCATCCGCGAACTTTCGACCTCGCCACACCTCGACATGAGCGATGCGGAACCGTTTCGCATGCTCGCGGATGCAATTGATAATTTTCAGGAATCGCGAAGGCGGCCGGGATGACACTCGCCCTTCGTGGATAATCGACGCAAGTCACTCCTAAAGTGCTTGTCGTCATGTAGGAAGGCGATTTTTTAAACTATAAGGCGAGTTGGCTTATCTGAGGCGCGGTGATCACCACCTTCAGTAAATAGAAAAAAAGGGGGCCTGTGACGGCCCCCTTTTTATCTTCTTAAAACCCGACCCGCATTCACGGGTAGTTTTAATTGTCGGCGTGTGCCTTTTCGTGAGTTGCCAGATGCCTGTTCCTTTACTTCCCAGCTCTCTCGAGCAGCCCACTCACGCCGAGTAATTTATTCGTAGTCGGATAGGGGGTCGGCATTCGACGCGAGCGATTGGGAACTAACGACCGTCGTCCCGTAGGTTGAATAGGGCACCGCGCCGTAGCGCCGGTAACTACGGCGGTCATAACGGCGCTCGAAACGATTCCTTGGATAGACGCGATCAACGCCGACGTAACTCGAAGAATAGGGAGCGGCGTTGACATGAGGAGCCTGAGCATAATGGTGGGTGTCAGTGCCAGTATAGGCGGTTCGCGTCGCGCAGGCCCCCAGCGAAGCGCTAACGGCAACCAACCCGAACGTGGCCAAGAAGCGCGGAGCGCGGCGTAAAATCGGCAGGATTAATCGGGCGGCCCCGACAGCGAGCGGTGATTGTTTATTCATACAAAAAAAATCGAGAAGTAGGAACCGAACGATCCTGGGGTTTAGGGCCAAACGCCGTTGAGGAATTGGTCGGATCGAATTCGCGCCATTTGTGTCGACCCCTACTTGCAACGCAGAAACTGAATGGCGCATTAAACTATTGTGATTGAATGCATCACAATGAGCTTGGCCGGCACCGCACTTCATTTTGAAGTGGAACCCCTGGTGAAATGGCAGGTTGGCGAACGTCGGTTGGTTGTTCGCCTGGGACATCCGTTTAACCCGTTAAAATAAGGTTTCAGAATAGGGGGCGTCCCTGATTGAGGCATCGTGGTTGGAAAGCGCGTCGACACTTCATACTGTCGTCCCTACCCCTCGGGGCTTCATCGCGCGTTCAGCTCGATGAACGCCAACAGCGACCAAACTAAATCACCATTATATACTGATGAAAAACACCATACTCAGTCTTGTCGTCGGGATAACGGCTGCCAGCAGCGCGTTCGCCGGTACCGAGGTCTCGCATAAGGATTTCAAGAGTCCAGCTCCGCTCCCTGAGCCTTGCTTTAGGGATACCGAATTCCAGTTCGATACATTCGGCTCCTTCACCGATAACTCCCACCATAGCATTTATCGCGACGGTTGGGGTGGCGGCGTCTCGCTCAATGTTTTCTTTGCCCGCTACTTTGGCCTTAGCGCCGAAGGCAACGTCTATGACGGTGGCGCCAACGGCGTTTGGAACCCGGACGCCCGGCTCATTGTCCGTTATCCGATTGAAGGAGGCGCCTTCTGCTGGGCTCCTTATATCTTCGGCGGCGGCGGCGCGCAGTTCGACGGCACGAGCTCCGGCAGCTGGCATGTTGGGAGCGGCGCCGAATGGCGTGTGACCCGGGAGTTCGGAATCTTCTACGAGGGCCGTTACACCTGGACGGCGCAGAGCAACGACGCCGCCCAATATCGGTTAGGCGTTCGTTTCACATTCTAATCCAGCTGCCAGGGGTTCGCTTTCTAAGCGACTCATAGCGCCGATTGGTCTCGGCGCTATGAGCTGGCCTGGGTGCCGACGATGCGGCGGTTGTGCAAAAACGATCGCGGCGTCGGGCAGGAGCAAGCGCGCCGGGGACAAGATTCAGCGCACGAGGTCGTAGCGGAAAACAAAATTCAGCCGGTGCGCGTCGCGTTCGGAGCCGTCGATGGTCTCCTTGCGGCCGTAAAGATATTCGAGGCCCACTCGGAAGGAAGTGGTCGGATGCCACATCAGGTTCACGCTCGCATAGACCGTATTGCCGATCGCGAACCGGCCAAGCGATGAGGGCGGGTCGGCGTGGACGTAACTGCCGGAGATCGTCGAGCGCCAGTGCGCGTCCCAGTGATGGGTATAGCCGGCCATCGCGGCAAATACGGGGATCGCCTCAAGCCGCCCATCGTCCAACGCCGCATCGAGGTTCTCGCCGCTCAGATCGTTAATGTAGCGCGCGACGCCTTCGCCGTACGTGGCCTGTGCGGAAATTTTGTCTTTTCCAAAAAGATTCAGGGCGCCCGCGAGCGTCACGCCCCAGCCGAAGGTGTCGTCACTCGGCCCGTTGTCGGTTTCAAAAGAAAGCTCACGGAACAACCCTGCCCCTTGCATGTGACCGAGCGTCCCTTCCCAGCGGAAGCCGGCGATCCCATCGGGAGTGTGGCTGAGGGGCGTTGCGCCGTCCTGGAACTCACCCGTGTCGATCTTCGACTCCGGCTGCTCGATGCTCACGAAGAGCTGGAATTTACTTTTATCGTGGTCGTAGAGCGGCAGCGTGTAACGGATCTGCGGCTGGCGGCGATTGACAATGCCGTTTGGTCCCTGGTAGTCGACGACATCCGGGAATGCGTCGATGTCCTGGAATGCCGAGTAGGTCTGGCCGATGAGGAAATTCCACGCCTGTCCGTAAAAATGACGCACGCGGAACTGCATGAAGTTCGAGGTCGAGTCGTCGAAGAAATCGTATTCGCTGTAGATGCGCAGCGTGCTCCCCCATGGCACCGGGCGGCGCAGTTCAAGGCTGAGCCGCGTCCCTTTCGAGTGCAGCGTGCTGCGTTCGCCGCCGTCCCATCCATGCTCGTTTCGCACCGGGATCGTCGACGGGACGAACTGGTTTGGGTTGCCGTTGTTGCTGAGGTCGACGATCGCGTCGAGCCGCGCCGCGCCGCCGATTTTGAACATAGTGACCGTTCCAGGGATCGCGATAAACCCTTTAAGATCCGGGTCGAGTGGCGCGTTACCGGGCCGTGGTGCCGCAGTTTGCAGATCGAGAAACGCGTCGGCGTCACGGACCGCGGCACGCTCTCTCGGGACGGCGTTCCCGGGCAACTCGGCGAGTGGCACATTCATCCCGGCGACCGTGACGGAACGATAAGGTGCCTTCGTCTCCGTCTGTGGGGCCTTTGGCGTGCGCTGCTGTTTTTCGAGCGTGGCAATGCGTGCGTTTTGCTCGGCGATGGTCTTTTGCATTGCACGCACGGCGGCTTTGAGGTCGTCGAGTTCGCTTGCCGTCGCGGAGGAGACAAGCGCGAGCCAGAGCGGCAGCAGGATGGGCCTCATGGCGCCGGAAGCTGCATCAGTTCGATCCGGTGATTGGCATTGGAATTTTTTGGCGATGGACCGGCGACTAAGAGGATGCGCTGGGCGGCAAGCCCGTGCCCGCGCACCCACTGTGCGGCAAACTCCGACCAGTCGGCCGGTTCCTCCGCAAAATCGACCGCATGTACGCCATAGGAAAAAGCGAGCCCCTGGCAGACCGCCGGATCGCACGCTGGCGCGACGATCCACACGGACGGCTTGTAGCGCGAAATGGCGCGCGCCATGTTGCCCGAGAACGTGGGCACAAGCACGGCCTCGCACGGCACGGTTCCGAGTGCGTGCTCGACCACCGAGGCCATGCGGGCCGCGCCGGTCATAGCCGGCGGCGCGCCCAGAAATTCCTGCTTGGCGGCGAGGTTCGCGCGCGGGCGGTGCGCTTCGGTGAACGCGGCGATCTTTGCGAGCATCGTCACCGATTCCTCGGGAAATTTGCCCATCGCGGATTCACCGGAGAGCATTACACAATCGGTGCCGTCGAGGATCGCGTTGGCGACGTCGGTCGCCTCGGCACGAGTTGGCAGGCGGCTCGCGACCATCGATTCGAGCATCTGTGTGGCGGTGATGACCGGTTTGCCCGTGAGATTGGCTTTCGCGATAAGCTGCTTTTGCGTGTGCGCGATTTCCTCAATCGGCACTTCCACGCCGAGATCGCCGCGCGCGACCATGATGCCGTCGGCAGCCGCGAAGATCTCATCGTAGTGTACCAGCGCGTCAGAGCGCTCAATCTTCGCAATGATAAATGGCTGCCGTCCGATCTTCGCCGCTGCCGCCCGTACAGCCTCGATGTCGGCCGCTGTCTCGACGAACGATTGGCTCACCGCATCGACTCCCACGCGGAGTGCAAACTCCAGGCATGCGCGGTCGTGTTCGGTGAACGCGCTGATACCAAGATCAATTCCCGGCAGATTCAGTCCCTTGCGCGAACGGAGTTCCCCGCCGACTGCGACTGTGCATTCCACGTCATTGGCCGTAACGCGCTCGACGACAAGCTGCACGAGGCCATCATTAAGAAAGAGCCGGTTTCCAGGCTGCACCACGCGCGGCAGCGGTTCAAAGCTCATTGAAACGCGACGCGCATCGCCAACGATCTCTTCATTGGTAAGCGTAAACCGGTCGCCAGGCACGAGCTGGATCGGCTCCGGTGCGATCTTTCCGAGCCGCATCTTCGGCCCCGGCAAATCGGCCATGATCGCCACCCGCCGGCCCGTCGCCCGCTCCGCCTCGCGGATACGCCCCACAACTTCCGCGTGATGCGAAAAGTCGCCGTGCGAAAAATTGAGCCGCGCGACATTGAGCCCCGCGAGGATGAGCCGCTGGAGCATCTCCGGCGACTCCGACGCCGGGCCGATGGTGGCGACGATCTTCGTTTTGTGCTTTGGAAAAAGATTACTCATAAGGCGAACATCGTTTGACCCGTGCCGCGCAGATCGCTCACAGCTTGCTTGAGACGCTCTGCCATCGTCACCTCGGCGAGCGCAAGATATGAGCGCAGGTCATCGGTTTTAGAGTCGGCGACTGGCATAGTGATGGTGTCGGTTTGTCTGCTTATGCGGAGGTCTGGCTTGGGAGAATTTCGGCGCGCAGCAGGGCCAATGAGCGGGCTTGCAGCGGGAAAACGCTCATGTGCTCAAAAGAGCGCGGCGCGGAATCGGGTGCAGCGGTATCGAACACGCAAAGCCAGCGCGCATCACGTCGGCGTGCGCCGAGGCGGAAATCGACCGCCTCGTGGTGGGCGTTGAAAAGAATCGCGAACGTGTCACCGGCGATCCGTTCGCCCTGGGTGCCCATCTCGGTGATTTGATCACCCGGCAGGCCCATTCCAAGGCAGCACGCATGGCCGGCGTTCCAATCGTCATCACTCATTTCGGAGCCGTCGGGTTTAATCCAATACAGGTCTTTGATCTCTAGGCCATGGATGGCGCGGCCCTGGAAAAAATGGCGCCTGCGGAAGACGGGCTCGGCTTTGCGCAAGCGCATGAGTTCGCAGGTGAAAGCGAGCAGGGCGCGCTGTTCGGCCGGGAGCTTCCAATCGAGCCAGGCAAGCGGCGAATCCTGACAGTAGGCGTTGTTGTTGCCGGACTGGGTCTGGCCAAACTCATCGCCGGCGAGAAGCATCGGCACGCCTTGGGAAAGAAGGAGCGTGGCGAGGAAATTTTGCTGCTGCCGTATTCGAAGAGTGTTGATCGCGGCGTCGTCTGTCGGGCCTTCCACCCCGCAGTTCCAATTTTCGTTCTCGTTGCAGCCGTCGCGATTTTCCTCGCCATTGGCCTCGTTGTGCTTGGCGTTGTAGCTCACAAGATCGCGCAGTGTGAAGCCGTCGTGCGCGGTGATGAAATTCAGGCTCGCGCTGGGACGGCGGCCATTGTGCGCGTAAAGATCGCTGCTGCCCGCAAGCCGTGAAGCCAGCTCGCCCACAGTCCCTCCGCTGCCTTTCCAAAAACGCCGCACGCAATCGCGATACCTGCCGTTCCATTCAGTCCAAAGAACGGGGAAATTGCCGACCTGATAGCCGTTTGGCCCGAGGTCCCACGGCTCGGCGATAAGCTTCACCTGCGAGAGCAACGGATCCTGGTGAATGATGTCAAAGAATGCGCTGAGCTTATCGACTTTCCACAACTCGCGGGCGAGTGCGCTGGCAAGATCGAAGCGGAAGCCATCGACATGCATTTCGAGCACCCAATGGCGCAGCGAATCCATAATGAGCTGGAGCGTGCGCGGGTGTGCGACGTTGAGCGAATTGCCGCAGCCGGTGAAATCGACATAGCGCGCGCGATCGTCAGCGAGCCGGTAATAGGCGGCGTTGTCGATGCCTTTGAATGAAAGCGTGGGGCCGTGCTCGTCACCCTCGGCCGTATGGTTATAGACGACGTCGAGAATGACCTCAATGCCCGCGGCGTGCAAACGGCGCACCATCGCCTGGAACTCCGGCACCGCGCCCTCCGGTCCGTTCGCGGAGTAACGCGGATCGGGCGCGAAAAAGCCGAGCGTGTTATAGCCCCAGTAATTCACGCGGCCGCGCTGGACGAGAAAGTGTTCGTCGATGTGATAATGCACGGGCAGCAATTCGACCGCCGTGATGCCCAACCCGTTCAGATGTTCGACGGCCGCGGGCGAAGCGAGGCCCGCGTAAGTGCCGCGCAGCTTCTCCGGGACGCCGGGATGCTGTTTGGTAAAGCCCTTGACGTGAAGCTCATAGACAATCGTCTCGTGCCACGGCGTGCGTAGCGGCTTTTCGCCGTTCCAGTCGAATCCCGTATCAATGACACGGGCAAGCGGCGCGCAATGACCCGTGTTGCGATCCAAAGGCTGCACCGCATCGTCCCAGCGCAGTCCACGCGCGATGGCCTTCGCGTAAGGATCAAGCAGCATCTTGCGCGGATTGAAACGATGCCCGTGCGCCGGCTCGTGCGGTCCGTGGATACGGTAGCCGTAGATTTGCCCGGGCCGCACGTCCGGTAGATAGCCGTGCCAGACCTGATCGGTTTTCTCCGGCAGCGTGATTCGCTGCGCTTCGCCCGGCGCGTCCGGCGAATCAAAGAGGCACAAGTCGACCTGTGTCGCGTGCTCGGAAAAGAGCGCGAAGTTCACGCCGGAACCATCGAAGCTCGCGCCAAGCGGTGAAGGCCGGCCTGGCCAGACGCGCGGTGTGGTCATGACTGGGCTTTCGAGGCAGGCGCCCCGGGTTTCGCCCCCGACGTCAGCTCCGTCTCCGGGAGGAAAGGCTGTCCGTTGGCGAATGCAACGAGGTTCGCAGTGGTGACGCGGGCGATCTCGGCGAGGGCTTCCCGGGTAAGGAAAGCCTGGTGCGCGGTGATGAGGACATTGGGAAAAGTAAGCAGGCGCGCGAGTTCGTCATCGTGCAGGATCTGGTCGGAAAGATCCTCGAAGAAAACGCCTTCCTCTTCCTCATACACATCGAGCGCCACGCCGCCGAGGCGCCCGGATTTGAGCGCTTCAATCAGCGCCGCCGTGTCGATGAGCGCGCCGCGGCTGACGTTGATCAGGATTGCGCCTGGCTTCATCAGTTCAAGCGTTTCGCGCCGGATGATGTGGTGGGTCTCGGGGGTCAGCGGCGTGTGCAGCGAGATCACCTCGCACTCGCGTGCAAGCGTGCGGGCATCGGTATATTCAACGCCGTGCTCTCGGGCCCATTCGATGGAGGGGAACGGATCAAACGCAAGGACGCGCATTCCGAACCCACGCAGGATTTGCGCGGCGATTCGGCCGATTTTTCCCGTGCCGAAAATGCCCGCTGTCTTGCCGTGAAGGTCGAAGCCGACAAGGCCGTTGAGCGCGAAATTCAGGTCACGCACGCGGTTGTTGGCCCGCGGGATTTTGCGATTAAGCGCAAGAAGCAGCGCGATGGCGTGTTCAGCGACGGCGTAGGGTGAGTAGGCCGGAACGCGAGTGACCGAGAAGCCGAGTTCCTGCGCGGCGGGCAGATCGACGCTATTGAAACCCGCACAGCGCAACGCAACGTGCTTCACTCCAAGCGTTGCCAGTGCTTCAAGACACGGGCGGTCCACCCGGTCATTCACGAAGATGCAGACGGCTTGCGCACCCTGTGCGGCGGCGGCAGTCTTGGCGCAGAGGCGGCACTCCATGAAGCGCCATTCGATGTCGGCTCCGGCGGCGGCGCGCTGGAGCGGTTCGTGGTCATACGGTTTGGTGTCGAAGACGACAGTCTGAAACATGGCGGCGTGCGTTGGCTGGTGATATTGCTTATGGCGTGTTATGCTGAGGCGGCTTCGTTTCCGCCTCAGGAATTGACAGGGACAGGCCGGATCTTCCAAACACGCTCGCAATAGTCGCGGATCGAGCGGTCCGAGGAAAATTTGCCCATGCCGGCGGTGTTGAGAATCGACTGGGCGGTCCAGGCTCGCGGGTCGCTCCATAGCGCGCTCACGTTTCGCTGGGCTTCGATGTAGGCGGCGTAGTCAGCCAGGACCAGGAAGGGATCATGATCGAGCAGATTCTCGACGATCGGGCGAAAGAGTTCGCGAGCCCCCAGCCCGCCACCGGCAATAAAGTCGATGACCTCGCGCAGCGCGGCGTTCTGTTCGTAATGATCGCGTGGACGGTAGCCGCGCGCTTTGAGCTCAGCGACCTCAGCCTCGGTAAGGCCAAAGAGGAAAAAGTTCTCCGCGCCGACTTCCTCCCGGATTTCGACGTTCGCGCCGTCGAGCGTGCCAATGGTGAGCGCCCCGTTGAGGGAAAACTTCATATTGCCAGTGCCACTTGCTTCCTTGCCCGCCGTGGATATCTGCTCGGACAAATCCGCGGCGGGATAGATGAAGTGCGCATTGGTCACGTTGAAGTTGGGAAAGAAGACGACTTTCAGCCGGTCACGCACCGCGGGATCATTGTTCACGACGTCCCCAACGGCGGTGATGAGTTTGATGATGCGCTTGGCCATAAAATAGCCGGGCGCCGCCTTGCCGCCGAAGAGGAAGGTGCGCGCGGGCACGTCGGCTTGCGGGTCACGTTTTATTTGCAGGTAAAGCGTGAGGATGTGCAGCGCATTAAGGTGCTGGCGTTTGTATTCGTGGATGCGCTTGACCTGCACGTCAAAGAGCGAATCGGGCGCGACGATGATGCCGGTGCGCCTGGCAATGAGCGCGGCCAGGCGGCGCTTGTTCTCGAGCTTCACGTCGCGCCATTGCTGCTGAAATTCCGCGTCGACTGCGAGCGCTTTGAGCTGGCGGAGCCGATACGGCTCTTGCAGCCAGCCGTCGCCGATGCGCGCCGTAACGAGCTGCGTGAGTCCGGGATTGCTTACGGCGACAAAACGCCGGGGCGTAACGCCATTGGTCACATTGCAGAACTTGCCGGGCCAGAGTTCGGCGAAATCGCGCAGCACCGTCTGCTTTAGCAGGTCGGAGTGAAGTTGCGCGACACCGTTGATCGTGTGGCTTCCAACGCATGCGAGATTCGCCATGCGCACGTAGCGCGGCCCGCTTTCGTCAATAAGCGAGAGCCGCGAGACCCGCGCGTCGTCGTTGGGAAAAGCGGCCCGCACTTCGTCAAGAAAGCGGCGGTTGATCTCGAAGACGATCTCCAACGTCCGCGGAAGCAGTGCGCCAAAGAGATCGAGCGTCCACTTCTCCAATGCCTCCGGGAGCAACGTGTGATTGGTATAAGCAAACGTGGCGCGCGTCACCGCCCACGCTTCGTCCCAGCCGAGCGCGTGCTCGTCCACAAGCAGCCGCATCAGTTCGGCGACAGCGATGGCCGGATGCGTATCGTTGAGCTGCACGGCCCACTTTTCGTGGAATGTGGCCGGCGTGCCGCCGAGAAAAGCGTGGATGCGCAGCATGTCCTGCAGCGAACAGCTCGTGAAAAAAAACTGCTGCTTGAGGCGCAGCACCTTGCCACGATGCGCTTCGTCATTGGGGTAAAGCACTTTTGTGATCGTCTCCGATGCCATCTTCTCCTCGACTGCCCGGTCGTAATCACCGTGGTTGAAGGCGGCGAAATCAAACGACTCGATGGCCTCCGCTTTCCAGAGCCGCAGCGTGTTGCAGGTGTCGACACGGTAGCCGGCAATCGGCGTGTCGTAGGCGACACCCTTGACCTGCGTCTGCGGAATCCAGCGGACGCGCAAGCCGTTCTGCGTCTCAGTGTGTCCGCCAAACTTCACCTCGTACGCGATCTCTGAGCGCACGATTTCCCACGGGTTGCCGTTCTTCAACCATTTATCGGTCCTCTCGCACTGCCAGCCATCGCGGATGACCTGATCGAAGATACCGAACTCGTAGCGGATGCCGTAGCCAAGCGCCGGAACTTCAACCGATGAGAGCGAGTCCATGTAACATGCCGCGAGCCGCCCCAGCCCGCCATTGCCGAGGCCCGGCTCCTCCTCCTGCTCAAGGAGCTCATCAAGATCATAGCCAAGTCCGCGCATCGCTTCGCGCGCGGGTTCCGTGATGCCGAGATTTAGCAGGTTATTGGCAAGATGCGGCCCAAGCAGGAACTCCGCCGAGAGATACGCCACGCGGCGGGCGTCCGCGCCACCGTAGTTTTCCAGGCTCGCGACAGTGCGCTGGAAAAGACGGTCGCGCACCGTCATCGCGAGCGCGAAATAGAGATCATGCTTGGTGGCCGCGGCTTGGTGCCGGCCCATGCCGCAGACGAGGTTGTCAAGGAAAGCCTGCTTGATGTCAGCGGCAGTAAGCCCGGTGCGGATGCTGGCGCCGGGAGCTTGCGATTCGGAGGACACGGGTTTCATGAAACAGTGGAGGTTGTGAAATCGTGGGCGGCCATCTCGCACCGCAGCGCGGCGATTCGCGGATGGAAGTGGGATCGTAGCGCCATCGTAATTCTCCGGCACGCCGGCTCCTATAAGACTTTAGTCCGATGGCACGCGCTGCCGCGGCTGGTTCATCGTGCCAGTCGAAAACCGCTGATGAGCACCACAGCCGCCGTCCTTACTGCCCACGCCAGCGCTGAAGTAAAAGCCGCCGCGGCAAAAGCCTGACGCATGAACTGGCTCTTTGAATTGCACAAAACACAGCCCATCGCCCATGCCGTCGGCGTGCTCGCCTTCGTGTGCGTAGTAGGGATGGCACTCGGCAGTTTGAAGTTCAAGGGCATTGGACTTGGCACGTCGGGCGTGCTTTTTGCTGGCATCCTTGTCGGGCACTTCGGCGAAACGGTCGATCATCACACGCTCGATTTTGTGAAGGAATTCGGGTTGATCCTTTTCGTCTTCACCATCGGGTTGCAACTTGGCCCGGGCTTCTTTGCCGCGCTGCGGCAGCAGGGTGTGAAAATGAACGTGCTCGCGGCGGCGATCGTAATTCTCGGGGCGGTGAGCGCGCCCCTCATCGGCTGGCTTGCAGGCTTTGATCCGGCGGCGGTTCTCGGCATTTTTTCCGGCGCATCGACCAATACGCCGTCGCTTGGTGCCGGCACGCAGACGCTTGGCACGGTGCCGGGGATTACAGACGAGCGCCTAACGCTGCCGGCGCTGGCGTATGCGGTGACGTATCCTACCGCAATCATTGGCATCATCGGCACGCTGCTGCTGCTTAAACAAATTTTCCGGGTCGATCCCGTCCGCGAGGCTGCCGACGCTGCCGCCAGGCATCGCTCCAAGGCTCAACCACTCGAGAGCTGCACGCTGATCGTCACGAACCCGAACCTCGACAATATCCGCCTCGATGCAATCCCCGGCCGCATTGAGTCAAGGGTCACCATTTCGCGCGTTCGCCACGGGAACCAAACGCATGCCGCGACCGACGCCACCGTGATTTATCGCGACGACCGCCTTTCCGCCGTCGGCACACGCGCCGGGCTGGATCAATTCGCACGCGTGGTCGGCGAGTGCAGCCAGGAAGATCTCGTCCTCGACGAAGGGACGATCACCTTCCGCCGCGTCGTTGCCACCGCTCGCGACGTCCTCGGCAAGACGGTGGGAGAGCTTAACCTTGGTGAGCGCTTTGGTGTCGCCGTTACGCGGGTCACCCGAGCCGACCTCGAAATGTCCGCCGTACCGGACCTGCGCCTGCAATTTGGCGACCAGATGCAAATCGTTGGCGCGCCTGCCGACCTCGACAAGGCGACCGCTGCTCTCGGCAACTCGCTGAAAGAACTCAACGAAACGCATTTCATCCCGTTTTTTATCGGCATTACCCTCGGGGTCGCCCTCGGCACCATGCCAATCGCTTTACCCGGACTGCCGCTGCCGATCAAACTCGGCCTCGCCGGCGGGCCGCTCATTGTCGCCCTTCTCCTCGGCCGCGTGGGCCGCATTCGACGTCAGGTCTGGCACATGCCCGTGAATACCAACCTCGCGTTCCGCGAGTTCGGCATTGCGCTGTTTTTCGCCGCGGTCGGCCTTGCCGCGGGCGCGAAATTTTTCGCTACGGTCTTCAGCTCGACCGGTGTGCAGTGGCTGCTTGCCGGCCTGTGCGTCACGGTGCTTCCGCTGATGCTTATCGGCATCGCCGCGCGCGTTGTGTTGAAGATGAACTTCATCGATCTCAGCGGCCTGCTTGCAGGCAGCATGACGGACCCTCCCGCGCTTGCGTTCGCCTCGAACATTGCCGGCTCCGACGCGCCGGCCGTCGCCTACGCCACTGTCTATCCGCTCACCACGCTTCTGCGCATTCTTGCCGCGCAAGTGCTCGCCATCGTCCTTTTCCGATGAACACCTGGGGCTTGGCGAACCGTGCTTCGTTTCTACAAAAAGTCGCACGGCCAGCGACGAAATCCGTGTCCTCAAGCGCGGAGCCGGGAGCGGATTGCATAAGACCTTGCTCTGATAGGCGGTGTCACATTGCTCCGAGCGAACCCTCATCCGACCTATGAAAACCAAGCAACTCATCGAAAGGGCCCACGGTTTGTCCGAACCGTACCGCATTGCGAACGGGAAAAAATTCCGGCTCAAGGATGTCGATCCCGCCGACACGCAGGACTTCAAGTCCGAGGATAAACCGAGGGCCAAAGAGGCGTTACAAAATGGCATCGAAGCGCTGGCCGAGTTGCAGGATATGCTTTATGCGCAGGACTGCTGGTCGCTGCTGCTCATCTTCCAGGCAATGGATGCGGCGGGGAAGGACGGGACGATCAAGCATGTGATGTCCGGGGTCAATCCTCAGGGATGCCACGTCTCCTCATTCAAGGCGCCGACGAGTGAAGATCTCGATCACGATTATCTGTGGCGCTGCGTAAAGCAGCTTCCGGAGCGCGGACGAATCGGCATTTTCAACCGCAGCTACTACGAGGAGACGCTGGTAGTGCGCGTCCATCCGGAGTTTCTTGCCGGACAGAAGCTCCCATCGAAATTGGTGACAAAAGATCTCTGGGACGAGCGGTTCCAGGACATCCGCGCCTTTGAGCGATACCTCACCCGCAATGGAACGATCGTTCGGAAGTTCTTTCTTCACGTCTCGAAAGAAGAGCAGCAAAAGCGCTTTCTCGAACGGCTCGAAAGGCCCGACAAAAATTGGAAGTTTTCCGCGAACGACGCGAAGGAGCGCGGGTTTTGGGATGATTACATGGAGGCTTATGAAGAGACCATCCGCGAGACCGCGACGGAGGATTCGCCATGGTATGTAGTGCCTGCCGACAACAAGTGGTTCACCCGCGTGGTTGTGGCCGCGGCGGTGATCGACGCGATGGCCTCGCTGAACCTGGACTATCCAAAAGTCAGTGACGCGAAGCGCGAGCAACTCGCGGAAGCGAGGACGGCCCTCCTGGCCGGCCAATGAGCGCGACGGCCGCCTCGGAAAACGCACCGGCCCATGCGGGGCGCCGGATCTTCGCCGCAGCATGCTGGCTGCCCGCCTATGAGCGGCAATGGTTTCGCGCGGACCTGGCAGCCGGTGTGACGCTCGCGGCATACCTGCTGCCGGCCGCGTTGGGCGATGCATCGCTCGCGGGCCTGCCGCCGGAGGCGGGACTTTACGCGTGTCTGTTTAGCGGCCTTCTCTTCTGGCTTTTTTGCAGTTCGCGGCAAACGGCGGTCACGGTCACGTCGGCGATCTCCCTGCTTATCGGTTCATCGCTTGGGGGCATGGCCGGCGGCGATCCCTCACGCTTTGGCGCAATGGCCGCCTGCACGGCGCTGATCACGGCGGCGATCGCATTCATCGCGTGGCTGATGCGCGCGGGCTCGGTCGTGAACTTCATTTCGGAAAGCGTGATAATCGGGTTCAAAGCCGGCGTAGCCCTGCATCTTGCCAGCACCCAGCTGCCCAAGCTTTTCGGAGTGCAAGGCGAGCACGGCGATTTTTGGGAGCGCATGGACGGGTTTATCCGTCACGCCGGTGACACGAACACCACCTCTCTCCTGCTCGGCTGCGGCGCGCTCGCACTGCTCATTCTCGGCAAAAAGCTGCTGCCCAATAAGCCGGTGGCGCTCTTTGTCGTCATCGCCGGCGTCGTTTCAGCGAGCTTCATCGACCTCGGCTCCCATGGGGTAAAACTTCTGGGCGAAGTGCCGCGCGGTTTACCAATCCCGTCGCTGCCCGCGGTGCATTATGAGGACTTGCGCGAACTGCTCCCGCTCGCGCTGGCGTGCTTTCTCCTCGGGGCTGTTGAGACGGCTGCGATCGGCCGGATGTTTGCCGAAAAACATGGCTACCGGCTCGATAGCAACCAGGAATTTCTCGCCCTCGCCGGCGCGAATCTCGCCTCAGGTCTCGGCCACGGCTTCCCGGTCAGCGGCGGAATGTCGCAATCGCTGGTCAACGAAAGCGGCGGCGCGCGCACCCCTCTCTCGGGTGCGATCGCCGCGGCGCTCATCCTGGTTGTCGCGCTTTTTTTCACCGGTCTGCTGCGCAACCTGCCGCAACCAGTACTCGCCGCGGCCGTGCTCATGGCGGTAGTGAGTCTCGTAAAGGTAGACGTGCTGCATCGGCTCTGGCAGGTGCATCGTGGAGAATTCCTCGTCGTGATGAGCGCCCTCCTTGGCGTGCTCGGGGCGGGGCTGCTCAAAGGGGTGCTTGTCGGCGCGATTATCTCCCTTGTGTTGCTGCTTCGCCGCGCCTCCACGCCACACGTCGCCTTTCTGGGACGCATCCCGGGTGCGCGCCGGTACTCCGACCTTTCCCGCCACCCCGATAATGAGCCGACGCCCGGCGTTCTCGCGTTTCGCGTCGAGTCCGGCATCGTCTATTTCAACTCCGAGCACGTCTTCGACACCGTGCTCGCGCACCTCGACGCGGCCGCTGAACTGGTCCGCCTCGTCATTTGCGATTTGTCCACTTCGCCCACGCTCGACATGGCCGGCGCGCGCATGTTCCTCACGCTGCAGGCGGAACTCAGGAAGCGCGGCGTTGAATTCCGCATTGTTGAAGCGCGCTCCGGCGTCCGCGATATGCTCCGCGTCGAGGGCGTTGAGGCGAAGGTCGGCCGTATCGACCGGTTTACGATGCTCGCGGATGCCATTGATCACTTCCAAAGCGAAGCCGGCTCAAACTCGTGAGCTTTCGAGCAGACCCGAAACCGGTCTCAGCCATGGCTGCCGGCTGGTTGATAGGACCAAGGTCCGATACCCCGTCCGGCAAAATAAATTCATAGTTCAGACCATGCCGTCTCCATCACGAGTCCTCACCAACGACTACAACGATTGCAAGCTGATCAAGCTCGATTTCGACGACCCGAAAAGCCCGCTTGTTGTTTTGCAGGAAGCCTACGCGCCAAGTGACCCAGTCAGCCGGATGCGCGTCTTCTATCTCCAGCACGACGGATTCTGGATCGATGAAATCGCCCGCAGCACACTCCCCGAGCGCGAGATCGGCGAGATCGTTTTTGACACCCCCGCCGAAGCGCTCCGAGTCTTTTCCGGGCTTTTTGGAAAACCGCTTATCCGCGACTTGCCTGTCACCGAGAACGACGTGCGCGCCTATATGGCACGGGCGGGAAGTGGCTCTCCCAAAGAACTGTTTCGTGAATTTCTCGCCCGTTACCGTGCTTCAAAAAGCAAAGTCTAGCGCTCGTAACCGCCTCCTACCGCCCGGATCAGGTCGATTGTAGCGCTGTAACGCGTGTTCAGGGTCTGCACCTCGGCAAGTTCCGCGTTGAGGAGAACGCGCTGCGCATCGATGACTTCAAAATAGTTGATTGCCCCTTCCCGATAGCTTTTCTGGGCAATATCAAAAACGTGCCGCGCATTCTCGGCGGCACGCCCGCGGGCCTCGGCTTGAAGTGCACGCTGGCGCAGACCGCTTAATGCATTCTCAGCTTCCTTAAAAGCGTTGAGCGCCGCCTGTTGGTAAGCGGCAAGCGCCTGCTGCTCTCTGGCGCGCGCGGCATTGAGCCTGGCCGCGTTCCTGCCGCCTTCAAAGATAGGAATGCTGATTCCGCCTGTGATAGACCAGACATGGCTTTGATCCTTAAAAAGTTCGGCCGAGTCCGCGCTTTCGAAGCCGTAGTTGGCGCCGACGTTGACAGTGGGAAAAAACTCGGCCTTCACAGACTTGATCCCCTCACCTTCGGCGGCAACACGGCGTTCTTCTTCAACGAGATCGGGACGCCGGGTCAGCAATTGGGCCGGAATTGTGATGGGTACCGGGGGCGGCAAACCGTGATCCAGCGGATGTTCGGCGAGATGGAAGCCGCTTGCGGGCTGCCCGCAAAGAACCGCCACGGCATTCTCGGATTCAGCTCGCCGTTGAGTGACGTCAGCCAACTCCGCTTCGGCATTTGCCAGCTCGAACCTGGCGCGGAAAACTTCAATGTCGCCGGCCACCCCGGCTTTGAGCCGGGCCTCCTGAATTTGAATCGCATCGGCTCGCAGCCGCAAGGTGCGGCGCAGCAGAGCCATTTGGGAGTCGAGCGCGCGCAAAGTAAAATAGCTCGCCGCCACCTGTGAGGTGAGACTCAGCTCCACGGCGCGCCGGTCCGCCTCGAAAGCCTGGGCCGTGGCACGCCCCTGGGCGTACGCATGCCGGATGCGTCCAAAGAGGTCGACCTCGTAACCGAGGGAAAGCTGGGTTGAAAAATCGTTGGAACTATTTGTCAGCGCCTGCCCGGCAAACGAATCGGGTCCGCTGGCTCCGTTTCCGGCGGGAAAGATGCCGCTGCCTATAATGCGGGAACGAACGATTGGACCGGTGTTAGTGGTCCGCTGGCGGGTGGCATGCAACGGAGCGCTCAATGTCGGATAAAAGCCGGCAGCAATCGTGCGCGCCTGTTCCCGGGCTTCCACCACCCGTGCCACGGACTGATAGAGATCTCGATTTCCCAACACCGCTTCCCGCATGAGTTTATCGAGCACCGGATCATGAAAAAGCTGCCACCAACGCCCCGTTTGATGATCATGAGCGGAGCCGCGAGTGACCTCCTTCCCTCCGGTCGCCGCTTTAAATCGGGCCGGGACCTCGATTGATTCGGCAGGCTTAACGTCCCGCCCCAATAGCGGTGACACCGTGATGCTCAGCAGGCCCGCGGCGATCGCAAGAGACTTCCATCGCAGTGGCGGCTTTAAATTGTCGATCCGAAGAATTGGCAGACTCATTTGATGAGTACGTTGGCGATCGCTGAAAGCCCGGGCCGCAGCCGCTCCTCAAACCCACGGATCGAATCGCGATCAAATACGATTTTCACCGGAACGCGCTGCACGACTTTTGTAAAGTTGCCGGTGGCATTGTCGGCCGGCAGCAACGCAAACTGCGCTCCGGTTGCCGGCGCGATGCCATCCACCTTTCCGGTGAAGTGATGTCCGTCCACGGCATCGACCGTGATCTCGACGCGCTGACCGGCACGCACGTTCCTGATTTGGGTCTCCTTAAAATTCGCGACGATCCAGTAGTCGCCGCCCACCACCGCAAAGAGCGCCTGGCCCACCTGCACGCGATTGCCCGGCTCGACGTTCTTATTCCCAACCCGGCCATCCGAGGGGGCCACGATCTCACTGTACGAAAGTTCCCGCTCCGCGTCGCGCACCCCCGCTTCCTGGACCAAAATCCTGGCATCAGCGGTGGCGATTTCCGCCTCGGCTGATTCCACGGCGGCGGCACTGGCGTCGCTGCGTGCTTGCGCGGCCGTCAGATCGGCTTTTGCGCCAATCAGCGCCGCACCGGAGGCCTGCGCATTGCTTTTCGTCGTATCGACTTCCGCTTTGGAAATGGCGTGTGCATCGCTTTGAAAAAGACGCTGGTTGCGCTCGAAATTCACATTGGCCATTTGGAGCTGCGCTTCAATGAGCCGCACCTGAGCCTCCGAAGAGGCGGCCTGCGCCGCGGCCTGAACGGTCTGCGCTTTGGCTTGATTTAATGCAGCCTGGGCATGCCGCGCACCCGCTTTTTCCTGGGCAAGCGCCGCCCTGGCTTTTTGAAGCGAAATCTGAGAGGCGAGCGGATCGATGCGCGCAAGCGCCTGGCCGGCTTTGACCGCTTCATTTTCACTCACGAGCACCTCAATGACAGAGCCGGCTCCCCGGGAACTGACCTGATAAATGTGACCGTTGATATAAGCGTCGTCGGTCACCTCAAATGTCATGGAGTGATGAATGAAATTCGCGAGCCAAATGCCGGTTCCCGCAATGGCAACCGTCGCACCGAGCCAAAAAACAAGGCCGCGCTTTTTGCGAGGCAACCCGGTTTCCCGCGGAACGGCATTGGCACGATGACTGGACGGGAGCGACGGCGCGGCGGTGGGATCCTCGACGGTTTTGTCGGAAGAGGTGTGGTTGGACATGAAAAATGAGAGAAAAACGCGGGCCTAATGGGCGGCTGCGGCGGCATCTTCCGCGGCGCGGTTCGTTTTGCCGCCGAGCAATAAAATCAGTGGAAGCGACACTATAAAAAGCACGGCGACATAGAAAAAAATGTCCTCGTAGGAGAGGAGCGTGGCCTGGCCATTGACCGTCCGATCGATCAAGCCAAGCGCCCGATGCCGGGCGGCAATCGCATCGCCCCCATGGCTGGTAAAGCCGGCCGTCAATGCCTGTAGCCGATCAATCGAGGGAACTCGAAAGGCCGTGATCTTCTCCACAAGGATCGCGCGATGCAAAGCCTCCCGGCGGACCAGCATCGTGGTAATGAGGGCGATGCCTATGCTGCTGCCGAGCTGGCGTGTCAGGCTGTAAAAACCGGCTCCCGCGGCGATGTCCTTTTTCGCCAACGGTCCAAGCGTTGCAATGCTGAGCGGCATAAAAATCAGCACTCCGCCAAGTCCCCGGCAGACCAGCGGCCAGAAGAGCTGATCGACGCCCGTGCTCGGATTCAGATCCATCAAAATCATGCCGGTGGCTGCTGTCAGGAGTGCTCCGGCACAGATCACCAGGCGGGGCGAAAAGCGGCTTGCCACCTTTCCATAAAGAATCATCGCCACGGCGGAGGCGATCGCGCCCGGCACTAGCAACAGGCCGCTTTGCAGCGCTGTATAATGCAGGAAATCCTGAACAAACACCGGTACGGCAAACATGATGCCGTAAAGGCCCATTCCGAGAATCACTGAATAGAGACTGCCGCCGATCATCGATGGATAACGCAGGACGCGGAGATCAACGGCAGGGTGCTCAGTGGTTAATTCCCGCCAGATAAACAGCCCGATGCTCACGACGCTTGCAATGGCCATGCCCGTGATAAATCGCGAAGCAAACCAGTCGTCCTGCTGGCCCTCTTCAAGCAGAATCTGGAACGACGCCAGCCCGACTGCCAGCAGGCCGATTCCGCTCCAGTCGACCGTGCCCGCGCGGTTCATCTTTGTCTTGTCATCGGCCGGAAGCAAAATCAGACACATCACCACCGCAATGATCCCGATCGGCAGGTTGATGAAAAATATCCAGCGCCAGCCGAGGTTGTCCGTGAGCCAGCCTCCAATCACCGGGCCCGCCGCGGGTCCGCCGATGACACCGAGGCCAAATATGGCTTGGGCCAGGGGCCGCTCTTCATTGGGGAAAGCTTCAAAGATGAGCGATTGCGCCTTGGCCAGAAGTCCGCCCCCGGCGAGTCCCTGCAAGACCCGCGCGAAAATGAGCGCGCTGAGATTTGTGGACATCCCACAAAGCATCGAGGCAAGCGTGAATCCTATCAGGGAAAAGACAAAGTAGTTCTTTTTGCCGAAGCGATACCCGAGCCACGCGGAAAGCGGAATGATGACCACATTGGCGCACGCGTAACTGGTTGAAACCCAGCCCGCCTCCGAAAGGGTGGCGCCCAGGTTGCCTCGAATATCGGGAAGGGCCACATTGGTAATCACGGTATCGATTACCTCCAGGATCGCGCCAAGGGATGCCGCAAACACGATTGCCCACTTGAGGATCCCCCGCTCCAGCAACCTGGCAGCAAAGGGAGAAAGCAAGGCGGGATCCGCGCCATACAGGCCGCTCTGCAGGGCCGCTGATTTTCCGCTCATGAATGCTTTCGTCTTCCGGCATTCCCGGATTCCAACGGTTGCTTAAGGATCGGCGCTCCAATCGCCTGCATAACCATCGCCACGCAGGCATCCAGATAACTCCTGCTGCTATACTCCCGAGGCAAAGGCATCGCCCCGCGCATCGCACCCATAAAAACAAGGGCGCTAAGCTGATCAGCTGCAATCGCCGCATCGATCTCTTTGTTCATCTCCCCGCTTTCCTGCGCCGCATGGAGCGCCTTGATGATCCGTTTCCGCTCCGGGAGAAAAATCGCGTGGATCACTTTTAATTCGTGTTCCTGAAAATGCTGAATCTCGCCAATCAGCACCCGCAGCAGTGCCAGATGTTTATTCGCGCGCTTGAAGCCGCTTGCCACATACTCCTCAATTACTCCGATCAGCCCCCGGGCGCCGCCGTTCACCTCTTCCGCTTCGGAAAACGTGGCCGGCGCCTCGCCAAAAACGCGCTCAAGGACGGAAGCCAGGAGGTTTTGTTTATTCTTAAAAAGCCGGAAAAGCGTCACCTCATTGACTCCTGCGACGTGGGCGATCTCGCGAGTCGTGGCGGCCCGCAGCCCGTCCCTGGCGAACACCTCGGCGGCCGCGTCAAGGAGCCGTTCACGGGTTGGAATCGTGCCGGGGAGGGATGGGGTGGAAGGGCTCGGCATGCGTGCAAGTGGTTACTTGCAAACTATTGCCCGGATTTTTATCGCGCAATAAATTTCGCGGCGGATCGCGCAGATCCCGGCCGCCTGATCCCTCCGCATTGCGGCTGCGCGCCATTTACTGCCAGCTAAAGTGATTTCACTTCATTTCGCGGACGCGGCGCAGTGAAGATTCCGGCGGCAGCATCGAGCCGATGACTTTCGGCACAGCGATCCGCTGCGAGAGATAGATGCCGGAGTGCCCGCTGGCGCGGTAGGCGAGAAAGCAGGCAATCGCGAGATAGACTGCATGCGTTGCGCCGAAAAGCTCAATACCCATAAGCGTGCAGGCCAGCGGCGTATTGGTTGCACCCGCAAAGATCGCCACAAATCCCAAAGCCGCAAAAAGGTCGGGTGGAGCGTGCAACAAACCCGCGAGCGCGTTGCCGAGTGCGGCGCCGATGAAAAAGAGGGGCGTCACTTCGCCGCCCTTGAACCCCGCGCTTAATGTGACGGCGGTGAAAGCGATCTTCCACAACCAGCTCCACGCATGGATTTCCGGCGAGGTAAAGAATGAGACAATGGTGATCGCATTTGGATCAGGCGACCAAACACCAAGTCCCAGGTAATCGGGCGTCCCGGCCAATAGAAAGAGCCCAATGACGAGCACGCCGCCAAGAGCGGGTCGGAAAGGGGCAAACGGGATGACTCTTTTAAAGAGCGCGGTGAGCGAATGCGAGAGCTCAGCGAAGAAGGTGCTTGCAAGGCCGAATGCGATCGAGGCGATGAGGACCTTTAGCAGCAACCACGGTTCAAGATGGAAAAAGGCCGCCGGCGGACTCGTGCTCGTCATATAGCCAATCGTGTAGTGCGTATGTCCGATTCCCCACGCATGGCAGGTCCAGTCGCCCACGATTCCGGCAACCAAACATGGAATAAGGGCCTCGTATTGGATGCGTCCGATCACCAGAACTTCCAATGCGAATACCGCCCCGGCGAGCGGCGTTCCAAATACCGCCCCAAAGCCTGCTGCGATGCCGCCCATCAGCATGACCCGCAGATATGGGTCTCCCAGTTTGAACATTCGGCAAATGCCGCCGGCGATGCTTCCCCCCATTTGCACGGCGGTTCCTTCCCTGCCCGCGGAGCCGCCGAAGAGATGGGTAACCAGGGTGCCAAAGAGAATCAGCGGCGCCATCCGCCGCGGCACGCCGCCGCCGGGTTGGTGGATCTGATCGATGATCAGATTGTTTCCTCCTTCAACGGGCCGGCCCACCCAGTGGTAAATCAAGCCTACTGCAAGACCCGCAACGGGAAGCAAATAAAGGAGCCAAGGGCGATTGAAACGCGCTGCAATTACCGCATCGAGGCTCCAAAGGAAAAACGCGCAGGCCGATCCCACGGCCACGGCCATCGGAACAATCAAGCCCGACCACGTTAAAGCGGCGCATGCCTGCCGCATGCCACTAGTGACTCTTTTGGCGATCATCCCCTTTGCCTCCGGTCACAATGGGACAGGAGTTTCTGAATAAGAACACCGCGTGGTTGAGAGATAAGCATGATTCTACTTCGGAAAGTAGGAATCATCAGCCATGACTTATGGCGGTTTCCCGAGCAAGCCCGGGCGGCAGGAATCCATTGCCTGCCTCGAATAAGAGGAGTGCGCACGGGGTTTGTCAAGTTGTCGGTCTTTCAGCGCAATTCGCCCGGCAAGCCCCGGCCGGCGGGCCGGCCATGACCAACCTTATTTTGTGTGAAGCGGTTTGATAAGCCCGGCGGCCATCTCGCGGATCTGCTTCACATCATCGATTGAAACCGGGGTCTGTTTTTCGCTCCCGATGAGTGGCTTGAATCGGATGATGCCTTTTTGCATGTCGACCACCGCCGGATACGCCTTCAGCTTTTCATCCATTTTGGATAACTGCGTTTCAAAGTAATCAAGCATCACCGGCTGATGCAGCAGCTGCGCCTCCTCTACGGAATAGTGCTGGGAAACCAGGGTGGCCAACGCTTCCATGCCGCGCAACCAACCTCCAAGGCTGATGAAGTGAGCAAGCGGCTCGCTTTTTATTTCAATCATCGCCTTTTTGAGGTCGGCGTTGACTCCCGACCATTCTTCGCGGACCGCCGCCCAATCTTTCCTGCGAGCTCGCTCAACGATACTGCTTTCACGCGAGACAACCGATTTCTCCACGCCCAACGCACGTGCCAGCTTCAGCGCGGCATCACCGACATCCCGCAGTTCCGGCGCGTCCTCCGCGGCGGCGGCGAGAAAACCTTCCGCGATGACAAGCCCAAGCGAAAGCGCGATCTGAGGTGGATTCCCGGCCGTCGGCACCCTCGCAAGCTCGGGATGCAATACAGGTTTCCAATTGGAATCACGAAAAGCATCCAGGGTGCGGAATATCTCGCCTGAAACGGGAGCCAGCACCCCATCGATGCGTTGAACCTGAGGAGGAAGATCGATCTTATCCAGCTGCTCCGCCACGGCAGGACCGGCCAATGCGACGGAAGCTAACAAGGCGATCTTAAGAAAACCGGTGGGCATGCGGACACAATGGTTCGTGCCCGGCGTTTATCACGGAAAAAGAAGGACCAAATCGGGCCGTCAGGAATGCCGATCCCGGCGCCGCGGCAATTTGCGGACTTCATAAATCCCATACGCAAGCGCCGTCATGGCGGTCAGACTGCCGGGGATAAAAAGCGCAGCGTACGCGAAGTGTTGGAAAGCAATGGCGCCGGCGATC
The DNA here is from genome assembly GCA_028293625.1 of Chthoniobacteraceae bacterium. Taxonomy (GTDB): domain Bacteria; phylum Verrucomicrobiota; class Verrucomicrobiia; order Chthoniobacterales; family Chthoniobacteraceae; genus CAIURC01. Next base: position 37,207 of record JAQGOL010000042.1, read on the forward strand.
CCGCCGCTGAGGAAGGCTGAGATGATGATAAAACAGAGCTGCAATCGCCGCCGATCAACAGGCAGACCACGTAGGGCGTGACCAAGGAAGATACCAAGATCGGTAAACATGCCCGACAGATGAGTGGTGCGGACGACCGCCCCGCTGTAGGTGCTTACCATTGCGTTCTGCAATCCGCAGGCACACGCGGCCAAATAGAGGCCAAGACTATTGCTGCAATTAAGCAAAGGGACGGCGGCGCATAACAGGACCGATTCCAACAGCAAAGCGACGCCGTAACGCCGCCCGAGTTGGAGAATGCTATCTTGAATCAGATAACCACTGAGCACATTGCCCGAAACGAACGCGCCGATGATTGCGGCAAAATGCAGGGCCGCCGATCCGTCGCCCGCCGCCAGTGCCGCCGCAAGCATCGACGTTGTGCCGGTCAGATGCGTAATCGCCCGATGTTCGAACCCGAGCAATCCGACCACATTGACAATGCCCGCCACGAAAGCGAGTGCCCAGGCGCCTATCCAGACCCATCGAGACAGCTTGGAAATCATGCGGGGAAGCGACCGGAAAACCATGACCTATCCGCGGTGGCAAGAGTCATCTCGATTTCGCCGGCGGATCTCCTGCGCATTTTCAGCGTTGCGCGCCGCGCGCGGCTTTTCCGATCGCGGCAATGAGCAGTGCGGGGTCTTGTTTTAACCCGGTCTGTTGAAAAGCGATTTCGCCATCCGCATTAAGAAGCGTGACAAGGTTTGTGTGTGCGAATTGCCCGCGGGCGTCCTCGGCGTAGTTCACGCCGAGCAGCGCGGCAAGTTCCCTGACGTCATCAGATTCCGCCCGCAGCAGCGTCCAGCGCTTGCGGCCAAGCTGGCGCTTTTCGCGAAACGCAGCGAGTTCAGCGGACGTATCGCGCCTCGAGTCGATGCTCACGAGCAGAAAATCAACCTTTCCAAGCACCTCAGCCGGGAGAGCCTGCTCGATCGCCTTGAGCTCACTGATGAGAATCGGACAGGCATATTCGCAGTGGGAAAAAAACATCGCGACGATCTGTGGACGGCCACGAAGCGCGCCGAGTTTGATCTTTCTGCCGACATCGGAGGTCCACGTCGAGTCGAGCAAATAGAGTGATTTGTCAGTCGGATTTCCAAGATCGAGTGCAACGCGGCAACATGGTGGAAGCAGTGCGGTTTTGGGTTCCACGCCTTCACAGACACAGGTTGCCAGAAGCAGGACGCCAAGAAGTGCTTTCATAAATCCTTGGCGCAACGGAACCCGAGGTTATGGACGGTGTAGCCGGCTCGCAGACTGCTTCGAAAACCAAAGCGCATGAAAGCCGCGAAGTTGCCAGGGTCGCTTGCGCCGAGCGAGCCGGCACCGCAAAAAAGCTGGCGCTCCAGCCCAGTGTCGCCGCGTGCGTCGCCGGTCACAAGCGCGCTATTGAAGTCGCTTGTCCATTCCCAGATGAGACCATGAAGATCGCGGACGCCAAAGAAATTCGCCCGCCCGGTGCCGGCGTCCGGCAGGAGGGCGGGCGACGGCGTTCCATACCAAAGCGTGACCGCCTGCTGAAACTCCTTTTCCGTGGATCCATCCACGACGGTAAAACCCGCGCCAGCCGCGGCTTCCCATTCCGCCGTGGTTGGAAGTCGTTTTCCTTGGGAAGCGGCGAAGGCTTTGGCGGCAAACCACGAAACATTGGTGACCGGTTGTTCGGGACGCGCGTTGCCAGGCTCGAGATCCCCGGCCCAGTGTGTCAGATAACGTTCGTCGGCGAACAGGCCCTTTACCTTCGAGCGTTGCCACTTGGGGTTCTCGCGCACGAAAACGAGGAACTCGCCGTTGGTGACGGGACGCACGTCGAGTTGAAAAGCGGCGACGGGGAGGTCCCGGGGAGCCTTCTCCGCGCGAAACAGCGGGCGGTAGATCGTCGCTGGAATCGCCGCCATGCCCGGCTCGGATCCGCGCGCCGCGCAAAACCCGGCAAGGATCGCAATGATCGTCAGGGTGAGGCGGCGGGTCATTGGTTGACGGATTCGGCGTGAATTTTTTGCACCTCCTCCACGGTCACGATGTCGCCCGTATTGCCCCACGCGTTTCGGACAAACGTGAGGACATGCGCGATCTGCTCATCGGTGAGCAGCACCGGCGGCATCACGCCGTTGTATTTTACTCCGTTCACAACCATTTCACCCGATTGCCCTTTGATCACCCCGTGAATGGCGCGCGCTTTGTCTGCCATCAGAAAGTCGGATTTCGCCAGGGGCGGAAAGACGCCGGGCAACCCCTGCCCCTCCGCCTGATGGCATGCAAAGCACGTCTGCGCATAAATGCGTTTCCCTTTCTCTATGAAGATCTCTTTGCCCATCGCCGCGATCTTCGGTTCGTCCGCGATGACTTTCTTCATCGCAGATTGAAGCGTTGCCACCCGCGAATTGGTGCCGCCGGGCAATGCGTAGTCACCGAGATAGGTCGCATCGACTTCCTTCCCCGAATAAACAAGCAGGTCTTCCGGTCCCTCCACTTTCAGCATTCCGAGCGCGCCCTTGTTGAACGCGCGAAACAGCGCGTGATCCACGAGCACAAAGGTGCCGGGGACATTCAGCTTGAATTCCACAATGGCGGAACCGCCCGCCGGCACGACGGTCGTCTGCACATTTTCCTGCGAGAGCTTCATGCCTCCCTCCTGATACACACGATCGAATATCTCGCCGATTATATGGAAGGAGGAGGTCAGATTAGGCCCCGCATTTCCCACAAACAGGCGCACACGCTCGCCGACGTTTGCTTTCAGCGCGTTGTCACCGACCAGCGAGCCAACAGCGCCGTTAAACACGACGTAGCTTGGTTTCTCGTCTACCGCCTTTTCCATATCAAAGGGCTGCAACCCTTCTTCCCCGAATTTTCCTTTCGTATAAAATTCGCTCTGCATCACATAGAATTCCTTATCCACGAGCGGCAGGCCATCCTTTGGCTCGACGAGAATCAGCCCGTACATGCCGTTTCCAACATGCATCCCCACCGGCGCCGTCGCGCAATGGTAAACGAAAAGTCCGGGATTGAGCGCCCTGAAGGAAAACTGCGAGCTATGTCCAGGCGCGGTGAAGGAGGAGGTCGCGCCGCCGCCCGGTCCGGTCACCGCGTGAAGATCGATGTTATGCGGCATCTTCGAAGTTGGATGATTGCCGAGGTGAAATTCCACCAGATCACCCTCGCGCACCCGGATGAACAAACCAGGCACCTCGCCCCCAAACGTCCAAAACAAATAATCGACCCCATCCGCCATGCGTTTGACCAGCTCGCGCACCTCAAGGTTCACCACGACTTTCGTCGCGTGTTTACGCTCGATTGGCGGCGGCACATTCGGCGCCGGAGTGAGGACCGCCTTCTCCTCGCCGACTATTTCCGGATCACTCCCCTTTGGTGCCGACAGCGGTGGCGTTGAAAGGACGGAAGGTTCCGCGGCGAAAAGCACCGGCATAAAGAGGCCAAATGCGACTGCGGAGAAGAGAAGGGTCCGTTTCATTGCTTTCAGTATTCGCCAACCCGGGCTCGAAGCATACCTATAGTTCGGGCAAACGACCGGGCATGACGCAATCGGTTTACTTCGCCTAAGCCTTGTAACTCACGCAGTGGGCCTGAACTTTACCACGATGAATTCAACACAAAACATCGTCGTGCTCACCGGTGCCGGCATGTCGGCTGAATCCGGGGTGCCAACGTTTCGCGGCGTGGACGGCCTGTGGGAAGGCCATCATATCGAGGAAGTGGCATCGCCGGAAGGTTTCGCCCGGAATCCAGCATTGGTCCATCGCTTCTACAACCTGCGCCGCGCTGCCTTGAAGTGCGTCGAACCGAACGCGGGGCACCGCGCGCTCGCCATGCTTGAAAGTGAGTGGACGGGCGGGTTCCTCCTTGTCACGCAGAACGTCGATGATCTCCACGAACGCGCGGGGAGCCGGAAACTCCTCCACATGCACGGCGAGTTGCGCAAAGTCCGCTGCGAGGCCTGCTATGCCGTTGCCGTGTGGGAGAACGATCTTGATGCCGGCACGGTTTGTCCGGCATGTGGCGAAACCGGTGCAATGCGTCCGCACATCGTCTGGTTTGGCGAGATCCCCTTCGAGATGGAAACAATCGCCGCCGCCTTGAAAAGTGCCGATCTCTTCCTCTGCATCGGCACTTCCGGCCTGGTCTATCCGGCGGCGGGCTTCGCGCAGCGGGTCTCCAACGAATGCCGCCTCATCGAGCTGAATATCGAGTCGACCGAAATTTCACGCCACTTTCACGAACACATCGTCGGCGCCGTGTCGGCGGAATTGCCGAAGTTGGTGGAGTCAATTCTTCGCGCGAGATGATTCAAGGGGGCCGGCCGCCGGGGTTGCTTTGCGGTATTAAGGCTCCATGCTGCCACCGGCAGTCGATTGATTAGGGTTTAAACCTTATTCAATTATCATCGGCCGGAATAGTTTTGACCCGTTCCACCCTGCGCGACTGGAATCGCGCCGCCCGGTCGGATGCCACGGCGGCGTCCCACAGCGAGCAAACGCGGTTTAGAAATTAAAAAGTCTATGACGACCAAAATTGCGGCAACAGCCCTGACCGAGAAAGCACTTGATGGCGTGATGGCCAGTATCGGAGCGGTCAGAGAGGCGCTTCCATTTGCCTATGAGCTGACCACGAGTGAAAAACGCGGGATGGCAAAGATCACGACGGGGACGGCTTACTTCGTGGAGGACAGCCTTAACTCGGCACGGGAAAACCCGGCGTTCGTTCCGGCCTACATCAACCTGGATGAACTCGAGAATTCACTTCTTCTCTTCAAGCAGCTCAGCCGTGTCCTCACATCGCTCCAGCAGATGGTTGACCTGGTGGAGTCGACTCTGGTCGGCACCGGCAGCGACGCGTATTCGGCTTCGCTGAGTTACTACCAGAACGTCAAGCAGGCGGCCAAAAGCGGAGTGCCGGGCGCGCAGGCAATCTACGAGCTGCTCAAAGGCCGCTTTGATCAAAGTGGTGCGACGGCATCCGTATCGCCCGCATCCAACCCGCCCGCTCCCATTGCCGAGCACGCATAGGGATAAAAAAAGGCCCCCGGCCCGTCGCGCCAATCCCCTCGCCTGTTCTGCCAATACGTCATCCTGTCCAAGCAACACGTCGTCCGATTCGCGCAACAGGACAGCCTATTGATCGAATACAAACGCCTGTTCGCCGAACAGGACCGCTTGTTGGCCGAACAGGCTCGCCTGTTCGAGAAATAGGATTGCCTGTCAGCGGAACAGGAAAGCACGTTTGCCGAACAGACCATCCTGTTGACATTACTGTGTTTTCTAAGCCTTCCAGCTAAAAACACAATTTTATGGATGGAGATACAATCAATTGTCCCAAATGTGCGCACACCATGATTTCAGGATTTGTTCCTGATGTCGGCCATAGTGACATCCATCTCAGCAAGTGGCATGAAGGAAAGCCGAAGAAATCGTTTTGGATGGGAACGAAGGTTTCTATGAAGGATGGGCTGCCGATCCGGGCATTTAAATGTTCTCAATGCGGTTATCTTGAATTTTATGCTCACCAAGACTTCAAAGCCGAGTGAATAAAAGGCTCTCATGGATTTGGTAATCCCGCCTTGCTGGAGGCGTAGCTAACGACTACTGAAGCGCCGTCCGCCGCGAGCGCTTTGGCAATTGCCGCACCAATGCCTTTGGAGGCTCCTGTGACAACCGCGACTTTACCTGCAAGTTTTTTTGAAATGATTTTTTGGGTTCTTTGTTCGGAGCGGTTTAATTTATCAATTGATGACACGCGGCAGCTTCCAAGTTCGGACTGCCGATCGCTTCGACGACAACGCCTTAATCAGGCGGTATGCCATGCCCTTCAAATGGTTGCATATGGGCGTTTCCGAGGCATTTACAATGATACATCCAAGCCGGAAGATCTGGCGAGTTCCCGTCGATTGACGAAGTATCGCGGTCTCTCTGCCGACTTCTCGTGACTGCCGGCCATCCCGCCCGGATCAAGGTCCGAAAAGTGGCGGGAAAACGGGCATGGTCGCAACTCGCGATCTAGTTCGTCGAGTAGAACGCCGCTACTCTGCGGCGATGTGCGCGCCCTTTTCGGCTACGGAACGTTTCATCGTGAAGACGAGGAAAACGAGCGCGGCGGCCACGATGGCGGAGATCAGGAAGCTGTCGAAGTAGGCCAGGGCCGAGGCTTGCTCGTGACGGAGGTTGGCGAGGGTCTGCCAGGCCATTTGCTGGGCGGCAACGGGATCGCCCGATTGCTGGAGAAATCCGGATTGCGCCTGCTCGATAAAGGAGTGCACTGCCGGGTTGAGCGAGTCGAGGTTCTCACCGAGGCGCAGCGTATGAAATTGCTCGCGCCGCTCGACGATGGTTTTGGCCACGGAGGTCCCGACGCTGCCGCCTTCATTGCGAAGGAGTGCAAGCAGGCCGACGGCGGCGCCTCGCAGTTCCTGGGGGATCTGCTGGAAGGCGGCGACGTTAAGCGGCGCGAAGAGCATCGAGAGGCCGGCGATGACGACCACTCGGGGCCAGACGACTTGCCACGCCGTGATGTCCAGATTCATTCGCGACATCCAGTAGTTTCCCAATCCGAGCGTGCAGAGTCCCGCGGCCATGAGATAGCGCGCATCGACGCCACGACCCAGCAGCATGCCGACAATAAAAAGCACAATGACCGCGCCAATTCCCGCGGGTGAGAGCACCAGGCCCGAGGTTGTGGCGTCGTAGCCAAAGAGCGACTGCAACAGGCCCGGGAGGCTTGTGGTATTGGCGTAGAGCACGCCAAACGCACAGAAGATGATGAGGCAGCAGGAGGCAAAATTGCGGTCACGCAGAGTGCGGAAATTGATCAGCGGATTCTTGATCCGCAGCTGGCGGAAGATGAGTCCACCGAGGCAACCGACAAAGAGCAGCGCGAGCGTCTGGATACGGAAAAAGGGGTCGCCGAACCAGTCCCACTCCTGTCCTTTGCTGAGCAGGATTTCCCAGCAGATCGTGGTCATGCCCAGCAGGATGAGGCCAAGCGAGTCAAAGGGCCGGTGCTCGCTTCGCATCCTGGCGCGTTCCGCTTCGAGGTAAGGCGGGTCAATGACGACAATCCGGCAGACAAAAAGTGCGAGCAGACCGACGGGCAGATTAAGATAGAAGATCCAGCGCCAGCCGTAGTTGTCTGTAATGAAGCCGCCGAGCGTTGGCCCCACTACAGGAGCAAGCAGCGCGGCGATGCCGAAAATGGTCATTGCCGTCCCTTGTTTTTCCTTTGGAAAGGCGTCAAGCAATATGCCCTGACTGGACGGTTGCAATCCGCCGCCGGCCAGTCCTTGGAGAATGCGCGAGCCGATGAGCATCGGCAGGCTTGTAGCCATGCCGCAGAGCAGCGATGCCAGCGTAAAGATGGCGATCGACCAGAGGAAGTAATTGCGCCGCCCAAGCCGGACGCCGAGCCAGCCGGAGATCGGCAGGATGATGGCATTTGCCGCGAGGTAGCTCGTGATCACCCACTCGCTATCGGTGGCCGGGGCTGACAATCCGCCGGCCATGTAACGCAGCGCCACATTCGCGATGGTGGTGTCGAGCACTTCCATGAAGGTCGGTATGACCACGGCGAGCGCGACAATCCACGGATTGAAGCTCCGCGCAACCGACGAAGCGGCGGGAGCCGGAGCGGCCACGGATGCGGCTGCGCTCATGGCTTGGCGGCTGGAGCTTGCGTTGATTCCTGGAGAAACCTGCCCGCGCTCGGGCCGCTTGGCGCCGTCTTCAAATCGACCACAGGTTCGACCGAGAGGCCGACGAAGAGCGGCACCTTGTCCGGCTCATAATTCACCAGGTCGATCCGCACCGGCAACCGTTGCACGACCTTGACGAAATTCCCCGTCGCATTCTGCGCGGGCAGTATTGAGAGCGTGGAGCCTGTCCCCATGGTGAAACCGGAGATGCGTCCCTCAAAGATCCGCTTACTGCCATACATATCCGTCCCCAGCTCCACGCGCTGGCCGATCCGCAGGTCGCGCAGCTGCGTTTCCTTGAAGTTCGCATCGACCCAGATATCGCGGAGAGAGCGGATAACCATGAGACTCTGACCAACTTGCACGTTGTTGCCGGGGTTCACATTGCGACGCGTGATCACCCCGTCGATCTCCGCCGCGATGCCGCAATAGCGCAGGTCGAGCTTCGCCTGATCAAGATCTCGCTCGGCGCGTAAAAGGCCTGCTTCAGCCTGCTTCAAGCCGGGCGCTTTTTTAATGATCTCGGCGTAGATGCGGTCGATGTCGCCGCCGGGATCACGCTTGTAAAATTCCTCCACGACCTGTCTCGGCGTCAGATCGAAGGAGGAAGGGACGACGCCAAGTTGCGCGGCCCCGTGCATCAATTCCGCCGTCGCCTGGCGCACGGAGGAGAATGTCTGGTCCAAATCGGCTGGAACGTCCGTGAGCGGCTTTCCCTCGGGCGGTTTGCCGGTGAGGCCGAGCGCGGTTCGCGCCTGATAAACGCTCTCAAGCGCCTGCGTTACCTGCGCCTTCGCCACGTCCAGCGCTTCACGCTTTTGATCGAATTCCTCCGCGCTCACCACTTTTGTCGCGAGCAGTTTTTTCGAACGCTCAAACTCCGCTTCCGCCAGTACAAGCGTTGCCTTGCTCTGCTCCCACGTCGCCGCGCGCGCCCGGACCAGCGCGATTTGATTGTCCACATCCTCGATGGCATGCACGAGCTTGAAGCGCAGGCCGCGCACCTGCCCGATCTGACCACGCACGGTTGCATCGGCCACCACGAGATCCGCCCGCGCGGCATCAACCGCCGCCTGCTTGATCGCCACCTGCACTTGGAAAGGCTCGGGATCGAGCTCCACGAGCACGTCGCCCTTCTTTACGCGGTTATTGTCCTCCACGAACACGCGCGCCACCTGTCCCATTACGCGCGGTGCCACAAAAGTGGCGTAGCTGTTCACATAAGCGTCGTCGGTCGAGATCGTGTGAAGCGAGTGCAGAAATCGCGGCACGCCGATGCACACGATCAATAGCACGACCACGAGCGCGGCCACCACCCGCAGCCAGCGGCGCTTTGGGTGAACATCAGCCGCCGGTTTCGGATCTGTCGGCTGTGCGGAAGGAGATTCGTTGGCGGGTGTTTTCGATTCTTCGGGCATTTGATCGTGGCGTGGCGGGTTTAAGTCCGACAGTTCAGCTGGGTCAGGTTCCAAGCGCTCGGTTCAGAACTATTGGGAATGTCCGCGCTGGCCATGCGGTCACCCGTTGGAGCCGGCCTCCTCATAAATGCGATTCACTGCAAGCGTTAAAATGAAGATGGCAAGCAGTGAGCATGATGGCGGGACTCCAGGATTTGATAAACTCCAAAATATCGGTGTTTAGCTTGTCCTTTTCGGTAAATGTGAGCCATCTGACTAGATCTTCAACTTTGCGTCCTCCTCCCTTGAACCTTCAAGGTGCGTCCCAAACGCCGGGTAGCGAATACGCCCAGAAGAAGGACGCCGGTTCCCCAGTTTCCTGGTTCCGGCACCGCGCTGATTGAGAGATCAAGCGTGTGATTGGTGATCTTGAATGAGTAATCGGAGAGTTCAGTGCCGGCCAGCAAGGTGCCAAACGAGAAATCGCCAATATCAAAATTGTTGAGTGTCGCCCCGCCGAAGTCGAACAAGGTAAAGGTGCCGCCGGCCTTCAGGTCGTAATCGCCGGCATCGGCCAGATTCAGCGTGATGCCGCCGAAACCGCCCGGGCCGGTCAGTGTACCGGCGCTGATGCGCAGGAGGTCGCTGAGGTAGCCGAGTTGGAAATCGAGCGTTGAGCCGCTGTTGAGAGCAAGGCCGTTGGTAAAGGTCAGCGTCCCGGGCGAGTTGCCGGGGGCGAGATGTCCGCCGCTTTGAATGGTGGTCAGCCCGCCGATAAAACCACCGCCGCCAAGGGTCGCTCCGGAGCCGACTGTAACGGCGCCGGTCCCGACACCTGAGCCCGTGAGGTTATTTACAAGAAGCGTACCCTGACCAATGGCCGTGCCGCCCGTGTAGGTGTTGGCGCCAGTCAGCGTGAGCGCCCCGGTGCCGGACTTGATAAAACCATCGGAGCCGGTGCCGGTGCCGTTGGAGACGACGGATGTGATCGTGACGGCGCCACTGTTGGTCAGCGTGAAATTGCGCGCCTGATTGTTCTCTGCGAGGATAAATGTGCTGCCGGCAAAAGTGGTCGGACCTGAGTTGGAAATCGTGAGGACACGGCCCGCGCCGCTGCTGGAGAAATTCCCATTGAACGTGAGCGCCGATGAACCGCCGATGCCGGAGTTGGCGGCGAGCGCCAGAGGATTGGACAGGACACGCGCGGTGCCGTCACCGCTCAGGGCGCCGCCATTGAACGAAACGCTGCCCGTACCGAGGTGTTCGCGATGATGCCGCCGTAAGTGAAGTTGCCACCCGCATTGCTCGTGTCGAGGCCGAGGACTGATCCGCCCAGGAACCCGCCCGTGGCGGTGCCGAGGCCTTTTACGATATCGAGATTTCCCGCAGTGAATTCACCCGCTCCGCCGACGTTAAAAGCGGCGGTGGCACCGGACGCAACGGTAAGATTGGCGGCTGTCCAACTGGCGGTCGCGCCGTTGTAGAGGGACGCCGTTTTGGCGAATTGCAAGGTGCCGGCCGAAACCCTCGTGGCGCCGGAGTAATTGTTAGTGCCCGAAAGCACAAGTGTGCCGGTTGAAGTCTTGGCCAGGCCGCCCGCGCCGGTGACCGCCCCGGAAAGCGTCAGCGTATTTCCGCTTGCGACATCCATCGTGGCGGTAATGCCCATGTTGATCGCCACATCGTTACCCGGGGCAATACTTCCCTTGGTAATCTGCAGTGTGGAGTTGCCTGAAAAAATGAGTCCGCTGGTGCCAAGGCTTGCTGCCGTGACAGGGTTGACCGTCCCCTGCTCAATTGTGAGTCGGCCGCTGAAAGGATTGTTGGCCGCATCAAGAAAAAGTGAGCCCGACCCGGTTTTCAAAAGTCCGCCGGTGCCGCTGAGCGAGCCTTCCCAATACATGATCTGCGTCGCGGCGGTCGGTGTGCTTAATGTGCTGACCGTGCCGGCGCGCAGCGTGGCGTTGGCGTAGGAGGTGAGCTGCGAGCCCTTGGCCTGCAAGGTGCCGCCGCCCAGTTCGAATATGTAGCTGGTTGGAGCCACGATCGAGATGCCGGCCGAGCTGGCATCGCCCACCATTAGCGTGCCGCCCAGGAGATGATATTCCGGAGTGCCCGCATCAATATACAGGTACTGGGAAATATTCATGATGCCGCCGGTTTGATTGACCACGGCGTGGCTGGTGGCGGCGCCCTGGCCCAGGCGCAGGATGTGGCGGGCATTGACGGTGCCGCCGGCCGAGAGATTGAGGATCGCGGTCGAGCCGCTGACGCCAAGCGCCATGGCGGCGGTGCCGGCGTTCAAGGTCGCCCCGTTGCCGCCGACGTTGATGGTGCAGACGGCGTCCGCGGAGTTGCCCACGGCAAAATTACTGCCCGTGGTGAACGTGCCGCCGTCCACTATGTTGAGCGTACTATTCCCGTCCATTCCCAGGATCGAAGAGGGGCTGGTGATCCAGCTGGAGCCGGCGCCTGTTACGGTGATATCCGTCGCGCGCGCCCCGCCGACGGTGGTGGTGCCGATCGCGGCCGTGGTGCTGGTCACCTTCCCGTCGGCGCTTATCATCACCGTCGTGGTGCCCGCGCCGCCCAACGTCAGGGCCGACGGCGTGGTGAAGGTGGAGTTGGCGCCGGTGACGACAAAATCAGCGGTCTGTCCGGTCGTGGGCGCAAACGCAGCCGAACGCGTGGTGAAGGTGACCGCGCCCCCATTGGAGACGGTCAGCGAACCGCTGGTCCCCGCCGTGAGGGACAACGCGGTACCGGTCGTGGCGCTGAAGTTCCATCGCGAGTTGGCGCCATCGACAGTGACAGCGCCAAGGGTGCCGGCGTTGCCTCCAAGCTTCGCGGTGATGTTTTTAACGATCGCTCCATTGTCGATCAGCAGCGAACCGTTGGCGGTGCCACCGATCGTCAGGGCCGGCGCCGACGCACTCGCCACGCCGATGGAAGCCGTGCTGCCGCGCACAATGAGTGTGCCGGCGCCCACGGTGGTTGCTCCGATGAAAGTGTTCGCACCCGAGAGAATCAGCGAGCCGCTGCCGGACTTGGTGAATTTGGTGGCCGCGCCGGCCAGAACGGAGGAAATCGTTTGTGTGCCGCTGCCGGTGTCGATGGAGCCGGACGGGCCGAGCGTCAGAGTATTTCCAGCAATGGTATAACCGCTCGTGGTGAACGTGAGGCTGCCGGCGGAGATGGGCGCGCCAAGCGTGACCGTGTTGGCGGTTAGGCCGAAAAATGCGTTGTCGAAGTTGCTGTTGACTCAAGCTTGCAACGGGGCGCTCCCATCGGGGTTCAACGACCATGCCGGCGTCGTCGTGTTCCATGCGCCGGTCCCGCCGGGCCAGTAGAGCGAAGTCGCGGCGCGGAGTGATGGGGGGCGATCGAAGAGAGGAGAATCCAGGCCAGGAGAAGCCGGTTCAGTCTTGGGGTGGAGGTGGAAGCAAAGAAATTCATAGGGTGGTGGGCTAAACAGCCCGGTTGAACCCGAATGAATGCAAAGCCACAAACCGGGAAACCCAGTAGCGCTACGGGGTTTTTTGGGCGGGATCGGGCGGCACTGGCCGCCTCCGATTCGCGGAAGGAGGTTGGGAGGTTAAAAAACCAACCTCACCCCGTGGCGGTCCAGCCGCGCCGTTGAGCAATGGTCATCAGGTCGGCCAAGTTCTTTGCGTTAAGTTTCGCCATCATGTTGGCCCGGTGAAACTCCACGGTGCGTGCGCTCAAGCCCATCAGTCCGGCAATTTCGCGGTTGGTCTTTTTGCCGAGCACGAAGCTGAGCACCTGCTGTTCGCGTCGGGAGAGGATCTTGCCCACGCCTTCGGAATTGGCACCTTCGCGGGCGACCGTTTCCTTGAATTTCGAAGAGAAATAACGCCGCCCATCGGCGACGGCTTCGAGCGCCTCGGCCAGTAGTTCCGGCGTGGCATCCTTTTCAACGTAACCTTCCACGCCCGACTTGCGAATACGGGTGAGAGCCAATGGATTGACGAGCGAGGAAACCACCAGTGCACGGAGCTGAGGCCGCACCTGCCGCGCCGATTGCACCAACTCCAAGCCGTCCATCCCAGGCAATTGGTAATCCACCAGCAGCACATCGGGCCGGGCCGCCTCCACTTGCGATAGCGCTTCCTCCCCGGAACGCGCCGAGGCGACCAGCACAAAGCCCGGCAGCTGTGCCAGCCAGCGTTCGAAAAAGGCCAGCACCATCCCCTGGTCCTCCACGACCATCGTGCGGACGCGGGTTGAAACTTCATTCGATGCGTTCATGCGTTTTCCATCTCCACGGCGCTGGCGATCCGTTTTAGGATGAACCCAAATTCCGTTCCTCCATCCACGCCGGAGCGTGCCTCCAGCCGCAGACCCTGCGCCAGGCAAATCTCCCGGCAGAGCCGCAGCCCCATGCCTCCTGTTGCCGTCATCGGTTCGTCCTCGCCCGCCGCGAGCCGCGCTGCGACTTCCAGCGGCAGCGGGGGCCCATCGTTGCCAACCGTGAAGCGCACCCCGGCATCCGATTCCTCCGCGCGGAGGATCACGCGTGTGCGCGCAAACTTCAGCGCGTTCGCCAATAAATTTCGCACCAGCGTTTGCGCCAGCACCAGATCCGTTTCAACGCGCATTCCCTCCGGTATCTCAAGCATCAGCTTTAATCCGCCATGTTCGGCCAGCGAATGATGTAGTGCCACGGCCGGCGCGATCAATGCGCTTGCCGCATGCACTGCTGCAACGCGCGTGCCTGCCCGCAGCCGCGCCCACAACACCAGATCCTCGATCATTAAAAGCAGCGCACGGCCGGTCCGCGCCACGTCCCGTGAAAACTCACCGGTTGCTGCATCCGCCGATCGCATCAGCCGGTTATCGGACTGCGCAGATCGTGGCCGATGACCGCCAGCATCCGGTCCTTGTCCGCGTTGGCGGATTGGAGTTCATGAGTGCGCTCCCGCACTTCCTCCTCCAACTCATCCGCGTAAGCTTCCTCGATCATGCGGCGATGCTCGGCTTCCTCCACGAGTTGTTGCTGACCCCGCGCAAACCGCTCCGCCACGGCCAGCGAGAGCATCAGCATCTCCAGCGCTGAACCGATCATGAGCCCCCGCATCCCGGCGTCGCGAAACAACGAATCCCAATACCATACCGTCACCATTGGTAAGGAGCCGGCAAACAGGGAGCCGAACGACACCATAAAAAAACGGGCCTGCCACATTCCAGCCCGCCACGCGGCCAGCGCCAAGACGAGAAGCCCGGCATGCGTGATGCCGATAGCCATGGCCGCCACCCGCAGCCATGAGATCCCCGGCGTCATCGTGATTAAGGCAGCCAGAGCCAGCAGCACCAGCATCCATCCCCGCACCCAACGGTCGGAACGTGGGAAACGGCTCTTCAATTCCAGAAATATCCGCACAAATTGGGTGAGGAAAAGCCCGCTCAATGCCATCGCCATCGTCAGTGCGGTTTCCAATCCCGGTGAGCAGATCGCACAGCCGAGTTCCGGCAGTTGAGCGCGCGCCAGAAATATTGCCGGCATGTTTGCAAGAATGTAATGATTCAAGTCGGGACAGGTGGTTAAAGCTTAGATGAGACTGGCCGCGGATGAACCAGCGCACCGAATGATGCAGAAAGCACATTGTCAACTTCAGCAGCCGTGGACAAAGGAATCCCCTCTGTCCAATGACATAGGCAGCGTGGTCCGAAACTGCGTTTTACCCGCGCCTTACTCAGAACCTACCGCTTTGCACCTGCCTCTTTTTTTGCCGGGGTGCAAAGAATCCGGGGTCCTGCCCACTATAGTTAAAGAGCATGCGCATGTGGCCGGCCTGCACGCTGATGCACTCTTTATGAATGCATCATCATCATCGCCCAGCCAGGATTCCGGGGTAAATTACTTTGGGCGAGTCGGCGAGCGTGATTTGGAGCGCACTGCTTTTCTTCTCTCCGATACTCGTCTTACTCCTCCGCAAGATCCTTGGGTTTATCTTCCTGGCGGGTTTTTACGCGACTCCGAACTTTAGGCTGAATAGCGAAATTGAGACCCGTATAGTTGATGCGCGGCTTTGTATTACGATGCCTGGGAAGCCTCTATTTCACAGGATCCGGCATGAAATTCAGACAGGTAAACTGCAGGAAAAAATAGACAGACACGCGGAAATTTTCTATAATCGAAGCGATCCTCTCGGATCCCTGGATTATCAAAACCCCGCTTCACCAGCTTCTTACCACAGGCCAGTCTAAACAACCATCCCTTCGTTTCCGGCATCCGTTACTCCGGGGAATTCGACAAACAGGAGTATTCGTTTTTGCCGACTGAAAGTTCAACGGCCGGGCAATCTATATAGCTCGTGCTTCCGGGGACATACCCGCCCATCCGGAACCCTTTTTCCGCATCCATCAATCTTCATTTCTAAAAGCCAAAATTTCTTATGCCTTTGCACAAACACGACATCCTAAACCTTCTTCCTCTCGCAGTCGGACTGGCGCTCGCCACCACCGCCTCCGCCACTGACTACACATTCAATCTTGCTCCCTCCGATATTAATAACGGTATCCTCTCGGCAGGCGGCACTGGCGGTGAAAGCATTCCCATCGGATTGGCCGACTCCCCGATCGGGTGGGAATCCGGCTCTTTTGTCAGCAATATTGACGGCGCGGGCAACCGCTACTCCCAGCTTTACGTCAACCTTCCTCTGGCGCTCGGCGTTTCCTCCATCACCCTGGACGACCTTGCCGGCATCAAATATTTCACAAAGGAAGGCACGACCAATGCCCTCGATTGGGCTCTGCGCATCTACACCAAGCCCGTTGCCGGCGTTACCAGCTTCTATCAATACCGTTTTGACAGCATCAACCCGGCCGGCAGTAATGAATGGAGCCTTTGGGATGCCAATACGGCCGGCTGGTTTACCAACGTCAGCGATCGCAGTAACGGCGGCAACACCAATACCGCCATCAGTCAAAGCCTCTCGCAATTGACGGGCAATTATTCGGGTGATCTTCTTTATTTCTCCCTCTTCACAGGGGCTTCCGGCAACACCAGCCCGCTCAGCAATGGCCTCGACGGTCTCGTCGTCACCATGGCCAACGGCGACGCCGTCCGCATCAACATGGTTCCCGAGCCCGTTACCGCCTCCTTTCTCGTTCTTGGCAGCCTTCTCCTGCTGAGGCGCCCACGCCGCACTTGCTGAGCCCCGGACTCAGCAGGCAACCAGCATGCGGGGAGTTTCGCTCCCCCGCCCAGGACCGAATGTGAGCCGTTCAGCGGGCTCCCATTCGGTCCCGTATTCCAGATGGCGGTTTATTCGGATAGGTCGGCGCCATCGCTCGCGCCGGAGGTTTGAAGGCATTTTGAGCGGTTTTCCAAATTCGACTTTTCGCCGGTAAAAATCGTCCAGATGGTCCGGGTTTGGAACGGAGGAACGCATCTCAAGCCCTCCCATTGTACTCCGTTTTCTCACCGAATACGCAGGAAAATGGCGTCATGCAGAAGGTGTGGAGACAGATCCCGTAGATTGTTCTTCCAACTGTTGAGCAGTTCCCCGATATTCTGTTGTCCCTCAGTTCAATCCATCCAAGAAAAACGGCCTGCCGTTCGTCTTGGAGATTGTTCGGACATTTCGTCCAGAATCCCACAACGGCGGGGTTGCGCCGTGATGCTGCTGTTGTTGTTTATGGACGAAAATTCTGTGCTTGATAATTTCCTTGTTGCCACCCCGGCAAATGAACCCGATTCACAAAACCGAGGCATCGCTCTGAGCGTTCTGCATTGGATCGAGCTGCAATCGCTTAGGTTCGAGTTCAGGAGAGTCCGGGATAAACATGCCTTTCGCAAAGACGAATGGTGGGTGACGCAGTCCGAGGAAATCAGCGGCCCGGTGACTTTCAAGGGAGCCTTGGACGTCCTGCTTACCGGCGGCGTTCCAATCGCCGTTGTTCACGATTCAGTCGCTGAAGAAGATCCCACTCCCTGGGAACCGCTTTCTTACTCCTCCTGGGTTGCCCAACCCGGGATCGTCCGAATCTGGAAACCCGCCTTCTGGATCGCAGCCGTCAGCCTTGGCTGGGTCGCCCTTTATTTCGTCGTCCCTTCAATTCTACGGATTCCGGCTCAGATTGCTTACCTGTGCGGGCTTGCCTATCTGGCCTGGAGAATCAACCGTTCGCCGCGGATGGATTCGTAAATCTGAGTGTGCCCGCGATTGAGCCTGGGTTTCCGCGTTCACCGGGCGAAACAGACCACCAACAGCTGCGCGACAAGGATCCGCAGCAGCATGGTCAGCGGGTAGACCGTGGCGTAGGCCACCGACGGCGCATCTGAATTGTTGATGGCATTGGCGAATGCGAGCGCCGGCGGGTCGGTCATGCTGCCGGAAAGCACGCCGCAAACATTGATGAAGTTCAGTTTCATCAATACCCGTCCAACCCACGCCGCCAGAAGCAGTGGAACCAGGGTGATGACCATGCCGCATGCCATCCACTTCACTCCCTGTGTGCTGAGGAGAACTTCAAAAAAGTGTTCGCCCGCTTTGAGGCCCGCGCACGTCAGAAAAAGCGTGATCCCCAGTTCCCTGAGCGCCAGGTTCGCATTGGGCGGCATATGCCAGATCAGCGGGCCGATCCGTCCGATTCGGCTCAGCACGATCGCCACGATGAGCGGTCCCCCGGCCAGTCCGAGCCGCACCGGCATCGGCATGCTTGCAAACGACATCGGGTAAATTCCAAGAAGAATGCCGAGGCCGATCCCGATGAAGACGGTCATGAAATTGGTGCTATTGAGATCTTTCACCGAATTGCCGAGCAGCGCGGCCACCTTGCCAATATCGGCTGCCGTGCCGACAACCTGAAGGATATCTCCAAACTGCAGGGTCAGCGCCGGGACCGCGCTCATTTCGAGATCCGCCCGAGTCACCCGCGTGACTGTCACCCCGTGTTTCTGCGTCAATTCCAAATCTCTGATCGTTTTACCGAGGATCTCCTTTTGCGTCACCACAAAGCGGTCAAAGGTGAGCGATCCGGGCGTTTCCATCAGGTCAACCGGGCTCTCCTTGCCGACAATGAGGCAGAACTCCCGGAGGTGATGCGCCGTGCCGACCGCCAGTAAAAGATCGCCCTCGTGAAGCACGGTACTTGCGTTAGTACCGCTGACTTCCTCCTCCCCCAGGTATTTGATCCGCGAAATAACAATCCCAAGCGTCTCCCTGCTTGGGATCTCGTGGAGTTTCAGCCCGGAAAGATTCGGATTTCCCACACGGATGCTCATGCGCTGGAGCGGCTCGCTTCCTCTTTCCTGTTCAAGGGCGAACGCTTCAGCCTCCTTGCAGAGGTCAATCCGCGAAATCCGGCGCACGATGATCATCGCGAGGATGATCCCGATGATTCCAAATGGATACGCCGCAGCATAACCCAAAGCGGAAAGGCCCGCCTGGGCCGGATCGAATCCGGACATCAGTTTTAATGCTTCCTGGGCCGCGCCGAGCGAAGGCGTGTTGGTGGTTGCGCCGGCATAGATCCCGACGGCGGCCGCGATATCGATATGGAACAGGCGCGAGCTTGCGATGGTCAGCACGGCGCCGCACAACACCACGCTCGCCGCGAGCAGGTTCAACGGGAGCCCTTGCCTCCGCAGCGAAGTCAGAAAGCCTGGCCCTACCTGAATGCCGATTGTGTAAACAAAGAGAATCAGCCCAAAGTCGCGGATAAACCCGAGCGTTTCCAAAGGAATCGTCAGTCCAAGATGGCCGAAAAGAATTCCCGCGAAAAGGACTCCGGCAACGCCCAGGCGAACGCCGCGGATCGTGATCTGGCCGATGGCCAGTCCCAGCACGGCGACACCCGACAGAATCAGAATCGCAAACGCGACGGGCTGCGTGGCGGCAAGTTGAGTGATGACATTCATAATAATTGACCGTCATCGATGAGCCCGATCGATGACGGGGATCAGGAATGTAAGCGGAAACGTTCTGCGGCCTTCTAAAAGCTTCTTTTACGACAGACGGCAAGAACCGAACTCGCCGCAAATTGCCCTTGATTTCCACAATGCCGGATCGGAGGCGAGGAGGCGGGCCTGATGGCGTCCGGTTCCCAACCAATTGCACTCCCGGGCACGGGCAAATGCAGAATCGAGAGGAATGAGTCTGCTGCTTTACAAGGCTGGCATTCAGGGAGGCACCATGGGAACATTGCCCCATGGCGCTTCTAAAACATTGCACAATCGGACGCCTGGCCGAGGTGCTGGGGCAGAGCAAGGATGAGATTGTCGACGAATGGCGACTGCGCGCCGGAGAGCTCCTTGCCGCCTTGAATCTCGATAAGCCAACGATCACCGATCATGTCCCCGATGTCATTGCGGAGATCATTCGCGATCTGGCCCTTGGGCGTGACGGGGTGCTCTCGGTCGAACATACGCGCGGAAGCCCGCCAGTCCATGGAGTGCAGCGCTTTCACGACGGTTTAGATGTGGGTGAAGTGGTCGCCGAGTATAATCTTCTCCGCACGGCTTTTACAACGGTGGCGGAACGCCATGATCTTTACGTTGTGGGTGAAGCGGCGCACATCATCAATCACCGAATCGATGAAGCCGTCCGCCTGGCGGCCATGGCATTTGCAGCGCGGCAAGCTCTCATGCGCAAAGAGGAGGAGGACGATCATCTTGCCTTTATCGCCCATGATCTGCGCACGCCGCTAAACGCGGTTTCCCTTCTGGTTGAAGAGCTCAAAGATAGCCTGGATCAAACAATCCTGGCTCAGACCAGTGAGGTTTTCGAGAGCCTTAATCGCAATTTGCAACGCGTCGAGAGCCTGATCAGGCGTGTGCTCGATACCAACGTACAATCGTCGGCACTCGGCAGCTCATTCCGGCCCGAGCGCAGGACCTTTGAACTCTGGCCGCTGGTTCAGCGGTTGATTATTGATCTGCGAGCGGTCTCGGCAAAACACGCCATCGAAATCATCAATGAAATCCCCCGCTCGCTTACCGTATATGCGGATGCGGGACTGATCTCGCAGGTTTTTCAGAACCTGCTCGGCAATGCTTTTAAATACGCCTCACAGGGACGCGTGGTCGTGAGCGCGCATGACGAGGAGGGCACCGTGACCTGCGTCGTGTGCGATAATGGCGCAGGCATTCCGCTGGAAATGTTGTCCACCGTATTTAACAAGCTTGCGACTGACCCGGCCAAATCGGGCACAGGACTTGGATTGACAATCGTAAAGCAGATTGTGGAAGCACATGGCGGCACGGTGAGCGCTGAGAGCACCCACGGGGCCGGGGCAGCGTTTCATTTTACAATTCCCGCCCTGGCAAAAAGTCCAGCTTCCAAGCAGGAATGATTTCTCTTATTCAATCAGGAGATTTGTCGTTGAAAACCTCCGGGCCAGGTTCACTGAAAGTTTCACCTGCGGCAGCCAGTTGAGGTAAAAGGAGCTGTGTCTCTCTCCTCCTCTTTTCCGATCCCTGCAAATGCCGATGGTCAATACGACGTGCGTCTTGGCATTCCTCCCGGGTGTGTCCACTTTCCTGGCAAGCGTCTGACCGTGACCTGCCGTGCGCTCGGTATTGAATGCGCGGCGGCGATTATTGGTGACGCGAAGCGCAAGAAATTTGGCCCCTTGCTCGATGGCG
This sequence comes from Chthoniobacteraceae bacterium, assembly GCA_028293625.1. Taxonomy (GTDB): domain Bacteria; phylum Verrucomicrobiota; class Verrucomicrobiia; order Chthoniobacterales; family Chthoniobacteraceae; genus CAIURC01. The sequence goes on from JAQGOL010000042.1 coordinate 57,959, forward strand.
TAATCATTCGGGCGCCGGACCAGGAGAAATTGGAAGAAGGAGTGCGGAAGCGCGACGCATCGCGTCCCTCCGAGGAGCAGAAAGCAGCCGTTAAATCCAAAAAGCAGGAGTCGGATACTTCGGCGTTTACGGCCGATATCCGACGGCAGTTTCCCGCCATGCCGGAGGCGGATGTGCAGGCTTGCGCTGCGCACGCAACAGAGATTGGAAGTGGACGCGTGGGACGTTCTTCGCTGGCAAAAAACACGACGGGAAAGGCGGTGGTGGCGTTTGCGCGCCATAAATACACTCCCTACGATGCCCTGCTCGCCAGCGGAGTCTCCCGGGATGACGCCCGCGCACAGATCCTTTCGAGTGTTGCGGCGAAAGTTAACGAGTGGAGTCCGCAGCAACATATTGAAGTTAAGCCTGGCCGGCCCTCGAAAAGAGGGCGTCGATTGGCAAAAATCTGAGAGACTTGCCTCGTTGTTCACGCTCTTTGTGAATGCAGCCCACACCAATAAAATGAACGCGTGGCCAGATCGCAGGATTCAGGAGTTGTTCAGGATTGAGCACCCAATCATTCAGGCACCGATGGCCAATTCCGCTCTGGCTGCCCTGGCCATTGGCGCCGCACAAGGAGGCGGCCTCGGATCACTGGGATGCGCCTCGCTAAGTCCGGAACGTATCCGGGAGGAAGTCGCGCATTTTCGGGAGGCCACCCGGCAGCCACTCAACCTCAACTTTTTCTGCCATCGCCCGCCCCGGCACGATCACGGGCGCGAGAGCAACTGGAAACGGCTTTTGATGCCGTACTACGACGAACTCGGCCTCGACGCCAGTGCTCCCGCTCCCGCGTCGGCCCGTTCGCCCTTTGATGAGACCGCCGCAGGCCTCGTTGAGGAATTGCGTCCTGAGATTGTCAGCTTCCATTTCGGCCTGCCCGACAAGACGTTGTTTAATCGTGTGCGGGCATCCGGCGCCCGGATCGTTTCCTCGGCAACGACCGTGGAGGAAGCGCGCTGGTTGGAAGGGCGCGGTTGCGATGCAATCATTGCCCAGGGAGCGGAAGCCGGCGGCCACCGCGGCATGTTTCTCGCCCAGGAGATTGCGGCGCAGGTTGGGACAATGGCGCTCGTTCCTCAGATCGTTGATGCAGTGAAAGTGCCGGTTATCGCCGCTGGCGGGATTGGCGATAGCCGGGGTATTGCGGCCGCCTTTGCCCTTGGAGCCGCCGCGGTGCAGATCGGAACAGCTTACCTGTTCTGCCCGGAATCGACCATTTCCCCACTCCACCGCGCCGCCCTGCTCTCCGCGCGTGAGGATCAGACCATGCTTACCAACATTTTTACCGGCCGCCCGGCCCGGGGAATCGCCAACCGGATCGTGCGCGAACTTGGCCCCCTCTCCGGCGCCGTGCCGGATTTTCCGCTCGCAGGCGGCATGCTCGTCCCGCTGCAGAAGGCTGATCCCGCGCGTTCAGATTTCATGCCGCTTTGGTCTGGTCAGGCCGCCCGCCTCGGGCGCGAATGCCCGGCTGCAGAATTGACCGTCTGCCTGGCCAACGAGGCGCTTGCCCGGCTTTCCCGCTCCTTCGAGCATGAACAGCCAGACGGCTCGCCGCGATTTGGGCGCTGATTCTTAAAAGCTGCCGCAGCTCGGCGGCCGGCCCGAGCCGCGCGCCTAGGTCAGCATATACCGGTGGAAAAACAGTTCAGCCCGGCAGTTGACATGCTAAAGGACGGCGTCCTTGGCGGCTTTAGCCAGGCGGAATTTTACCACGGTCCGGGCTGCGATCTTGATCGGCGCGCCGGTCTTGGGATTACGTCCTTTGCGAGCGGCCCGTTTCTGCTTTACGAACTTGCCAAAGCCAGGGAGGGCAAAAGCTCCATTCTTTTTTGTCTCGCGATAAGCGATGCCGGTAATTTCATCGAGAACAGCCGCAACCTCTTTTTTCGACAATTGAAGAGTGGCGGAGACTGTTTCCAGCAGCTCTTTCTTGGTCATCACAACGCCTGCGGCTCGTGAAGGCGTGGTGACTTTTTTTGCCGCGGCAGGTGCCGGGGCTTGGACAGGCGGCTTGGGAGTTTTGCCCTTCACGGCGGGTGCCGCCGGTGCTTTAACCTTCGCCGCAGCCGGCGATGGAGTTTTTGCTTTGGGCGCGGTGACGGCAGGCTTTTCAGCTTTTTTCACCGCCGTGGGTGTTTTCGATTTGGGTGCGGACACTTGGGGTCGCGGGGATTTGGCCATGGCTCCATTGATATGTATCTGACCTTTTCCCTCAACGATAAATATAACGCGTTCGCAATCGTGCATTTGCGACGCAGCGCCGCGGGGTCGGGCTGCTCAAGCGATGATCTTCTTTCAGAAGGTCATGCCGCCACCATGACCAAGATATGACCTCCGGTTTCTTGTCGGGCTGAACCGTTTCCTGCACAACTGCCAGCATGACCCGCCGATCCAATCTTGTCTCCGCGCTCTTTACACTCCTTTGCAGTGCCGCGCAGGGAGCGGATATGCCGACTTTTACCGAGCAGATCGCGCCGCTCGTGTATGAAAAATGCGCGGGCTGCCATCGTGATGGACAAGGAGCCCCGTTTACGCTGCTGACCTATGCGCAGGTCAAAAAACGGGCCCTGCAAATCGCGGATATCACGGATGAGCGCGTGATGCCGCCGTGGCATGCCGAACATGGGGTGGTCGATTATGCCAACGACCGCTCTCTCAATGACGAGCAGATTGCGCTGATTCGCCGGTGGGTGGACGCGGGAACCCCGGAAGGAGATCCTGCCAGGCTGCCGCCCGCGCCGAAGTTTCCCGAAGGATGGCAGTTGGGCAAACCTGATCTGATCGCAGAGGTGCCGGAGGGATATAGTGTCCCGGCTGAGGGACCCGATACCTACCGCAACTTTGTCGTCCCACTCGGTCTCACGGAAGAGACATGGGTAAACGCCATCGAGTTCAGGCCCGGCGCGCCCAGCGTGGTGCATCACGTTTTATACTTCATCGACACCAGCGGAAAGGCTCGCGAGGCCGATGCCGCTGATCCGGCTCCGGGTTACAACGGCATGGGCCGCAGCAATGGGAATTTCCGCTATCTCGGCGGCTGGGATCTCGGCACGCAGGCTGCCGCGCTCGGCTACGGTCTCGCCTGGCTCTTGCCCAAGGGCGCGGATCTCGTCCTGCAGGTCCACTACCATCCCAATGGGAAGCTGGCGCAGACGGATCGCGCCGTCGTCGGGTTCCACTTCGCAGACAAGCCTACAGCCCGGCCATGGACCATCGTGCCAGTCCCCCCGTTTTTCGGTATCTTATCCGGAATCAACATTCCGCCCGGAGAAAAGGAATATATCAAAGAGAGCAGCATGGTGCTGCCAGTGGATATCGAGGCAATCGGGGTCAACGCCCATGCCCATTACCTGGGCAAACGGATGGAAATGACTGCGACCCTGCCCAATGGAGAAAAACAATGGCTGCTCAAGATGGTCAATTGGAACTTCGCCTGGCAGGAAGACTATGCTTTTAAGCAACCGGTCAAGCTTCCCGCCGGCACCCGCCTCGACGCGCTGATTTCCTGGGATAACAGCGACAGCAATCCTTACCAGTTTGCCCATCCGCCGCGCGCCGTGCGATGGGGGCCGACCTCAGCCGACGAAATGGGCACCCTCACGCTGACAGTGATGCTCAACACGGCGGAGGAAAAGAAAACGCTGCACACCGAACTAAAACGCACCCTGACTGGGCAGTTAATTCAACGGGTTTTTGAGAAAGATATCGACGGATTAGGCACCGTTCGCAGCCAGATCGGCGGCGAAGTTTCCGTCCCCGATCCCGAGCAACTCGCGAGGTTTCATGCGCTCACCCTGGGACTGGATATCAACAAGGACGGCAAGCTCGACCATGCGGAACTCCAGCCGGGAATCAATTTTGTGATCCCCATGATGCGCGGCTTCGGAGAGATCGGGATCGATTAAATACATCTATGAAATGGCTGATTCCCTTTTTGCTTTGTTCCATCGCGTTTGCAGAGAATCCAAAACCGCAAGTGCCGGCGGGCACGGAGCCGAAGGAGGGAATTCAAATTCGTCTGAAAGCTTCCGACGGCCAAAGCTACTCGCCCCTCGCCGGGAAGGCCCGGACGGCAACCGTCCTTCTATTCCTCATGCATGACTGTCCGGTGACCAATGCCACGGCGCCGGAGCTGGCCCGGCTTGCCCGCGATTTCGCTGCGCATGGGGTTGAGTTCTTTGGCATCTACATGACGGAGACAGAAAAGGAAATTGAAACGCATCGCCGCGAGTACGGGTTGCCGTTTCCTGGGTTGCTTGATCCAAAACTGCAACTTGCCCGTCTGGCTGGGATCACACGCGCCCCCGAAGCCGCTCTTTTTTCTCCCCAAGGCGAGCTGCTTTACCGAGGCCGAATCGACGATCGTGCTATCAAGCCCGGCACGATGCGGCCAAAACCGAGCCGTTACGATCTGCGCCTGGCCCTTGAGTCCGTTCTTGCCGGACGCCAGCCCGAGCCGCGGTTTACCACTTCCATCGGCTGCTACCTGCCGCTCGAGTAAAATGATCGGTTCAATGAACGCTAACCAACGGCTGATGCGACAAGTTCGTCACATCAAGCCGTTCAGCAACCTGACATTAATCAGGCGTGTTATCTTGCTGTTGGTTACGCAGCGTTGCGATCGCCCGAGGACCGGCGCTTCCGCAGGCCGGCGAACCCAAGCAGACTGATTGCCCCAAGGAGCGCGGCGGACGTGGGCTCGGGGACGGCGACAATCTCGTATCCGCCGGTAAAGGGAATCGCCCGGTAGCCCGAGCCAAAGGTCGCGAAGACGACGTCGTTTTGGGTGAAGGCACTCATAAATTCACTGGCATTGCCGCTGAAGAGCAGGCGATCGCTGGCCGTGGTTCCCAGAGTTGTGCCCGTGCCCGACCAATTGAGAATGCTCAACGTCGTGCCTGCAACATGCGTGCCGACGCCGGCAAACAGAAGATCCTGGCCACCGGTGCCGGTGCCGAAGTCGAGTGTGGAATTAGAATTGAGTGCCAGCAGCCCAAAGCTCTCCGAGGCGTTTGCCAGGCTGTTTGCCAACTGCAACGTGCCACTCGACCCGGTTGCGCCAAGTGTCAGGACGCTGGTCGGGCTATTTACCGCGTTGTCAGCTGAAAGAAGCAGCGTGCCTTGGGCAACGTTGATCGCAGTCGAACCGCTAATGCTTCCGGTGACCGTTAACGTGCCGCCGTTCACCGTCGTGGCTCCATGATATGTATTGGCTCCATCGAGCACTTGGGTGCCGTTGCCGGATTTGACCATGCTGATCGCATTCGCGCTGTTGGTGTCGGTGATCGTGCCGCTGAAGGTGGTGGTGCCGCCGGCTGGATTCAGTGTCAATGTCACAGGCGTGGCGGCCGCTCCATTGATCACCGAGCCGCCGTTGGCACCGAAGTTGGCGAGCGAGGCAACGGTCTGCGTGACGCCATTAAGATCGAGCGTCGCGCCGCTGGCGATCTGCACAGCCGAGCTGGCCGGCAGGATATTTGTCCCGGTGGCCACCGATGCGGTGCCTACCACTTCCAGTTCGCCATATCCGTCGTAGCCATTCAACTGTGTTCCAAAGTTGAAGCGGACGGCAGACACGCCGCTGGCCAGAAGTCCGCCTGCTGCGTTGAGCGAGGCAAGGTTTGTGCCTCCTCCCCCTGCAAAGTCGTCGTTGCTTCCGGGGATGGCCGTGAAGACGGTCGGATTAGCGACAGTCGAGTAACTGATGTCTGTAAGAGTAATCTTCGCGCGCCCGGAGTCCTGCCATTGAGAGAAGAGATTGATCGTCGTAAGGTCGTAGCCCGTGACGGAGGAGCCAAGCTTGTAGGTAAGCGACGCATTATTGGCGACCACATAGGTGCTGGTGAATTTGAAAGCCGGGATGGCACTGTCGGTCAGTACCCCGGCGGGTCCTGTGTTTTCGCTCCTGGCGTTGGTATTTGTGTTGGCGATAAGCGTGCCGCCAGAGGTCAACAAATTGTTGTTCGCCGGGGCGAAGCTGTAGGAGCCGGAATTCGTGTAAGCCGCCGTCCCGACCGCCGCCGCCACCGCGTTCAAGCCCTGAAGCTTAAGAACGCCGCCGCTCACCACAGTGCTGCCCGTGTAGGTGTTGTTGCCGGTGAGGGTGAGTGTGGCGGCACCGCTCTTGAGCAATCCGCCCGCTCCGTTGATGACGCTGCCGAGCGTCGAAGCCGATGCAATCTCAAGGGTGCCAGCCGCAATCGTCGTGTTGCCCGTGTAGCTGAGCGCGCCGCTCAGGGTCAGGGTGCCGGCACCCGATTTGACCAGCGCTCCCGAACCGCTCACAGGTCCGCTTAAAGTCTGCGGAGCGCTGCTCGCGATCTCCAGGGCGCCGTTGCCGAGGTTGATCGCCTTGCCGTTGTCGATCACGGCCCCTGAGAAAACCAGCCTGCCCGCGCCGGCCTTAATCAGATCGCTGCCCAGGGTCACCGCGGTGGAAATGGTGTGCGTGCCGCCGGCGTCAGGCGTTGAAAGGACAGCGACGCCCGCCACATCGGCCTGGATGGTGAGGACGCTGCTGTTGGTGGATGAAAGCGTCCAGCTATTGGCACCCGTGCCTGCAAACTGGACATGCCCAACGGTCTGGTTTGTGTCGAGATTGATTGTAGACGCCACAGCCGGAGCCACAAAGCTGGCGTTCGACCCCGAGGCCGTTGGCACCGCTTTACTCCAATTGGCATCGGTCCAGTTGCCGCCAACCGAGCGGTTGTTGTCGAACACCTGCTCGCTGCTAAATCCGTAAAAATGATAGGTGTCGTTGAACGCCAGCGGCGTGAAATTAATCACCTCCGAAGCCTGACTGGCGGTGAAGGTATAGCGCAGCAGGCTCAAAGGACTGATATTCTCATCGAAAAGTCCCGAACTCACCCCCGAGGTGGCGCTCGTCACGGTATTTACCCGTCCGCCCGCGCTCCCAAATCGGGCATTGTAGGCTGTGAACACATAAGTCTGTCCCACCGTCAGGTTGTTTAAGGTGACGACTCCGGGATGCCCGTTGTAGTTGAAGTCGCCCAGCAACGTGCCAAGCTGGCCGCCAACGCCCGTCACAAACCCCGGGTTTGCCGCATAGCCGGTGCCGGCGCCGGTCAGCACCAGGTTTGGATTACTCGCGTCGTTGGGATTAAAAGTCACTCCGTTGACCGTAACCGCCGGACCGCCCGGGTTTAGTATCGCGTCGTACGTTTTATTAATGCTCAGGCCGACATTGCCATCCGGATTCGTCGGATCGACCGTGGCGCTGGAGAAAATGGCATCCGCCGCCTGCATATGAAGTGCGAACGCAAGAGCGGCAATGGAAGTACTGAGGATTGTTTTTGTCGAACGGCGTGGGACTGACGCCGAAACGCCTTTCGACAGGGGTGCGAGGGTGAGGGAACGGGGGGAAACTTTTGGGATGAGCATGAGAGCCGAGGGGGGGGTGAATAATCTTGCCCCACGATATGTGGCACAAGATTCAGGGATCCTACGATAAGATCCCAAACTGGTCTATGCTGCGCATATGGAATTCGCACCCGGAATCCCCTCGCGTGGACTGGCTTGCGGACTGACTGCCATCGCCGTCTGCTGCACGTTATAAATCGTGTTACTTGGCTCTGATTTCCATATTATTTTGATCTCGCAGTTTGGCCAGGCAATCGCGGATGCGGCCATGAAAAGAGTGATCACGAATACCTGGACTATGAATACTCGCGACCTCGGAAAAAGCGGGCTGCGTGTCTCGGCGCTGGGCCTTGGCTGCATGGGCATGTCGGATTTCTACGGAAAGCGCGACGATGAAGAATCGATAGCAACGATTCACCGCGCAATTGAACTCGGCCTTACACTGATAGATACCGCCGACATGTATGGCCCGTTTACCAATGAAGAGCTTGTTGGAAAGGCGCTGAAGGGCCATCGGGATCAGGTCGTGCTCGCGACAAAGTTCGGCTTCATCCGTGACCCGAACGATCCGGCCAAACGCGGAGTGTGCGGCACTCCCGAGTATGTGCGCTGCGCGTGCGATGCCAGCTTGCGCAGGCTGGGCGTGGATAGCATCGACCTTTACTACCAGCACCGCGTCGATCCGCAGACGCCGATCGAGGAGACAGTGGGTGCGATGGCGCAACTTGTGAAAGCGGGAAAGGTGCGTTACCTCGGCTTGTCCGAAGCCGGGCCGCAAACCATCCGGCGTGCGCATGCGGTGCATCCCATCGCCGCGTTGCAAACCGAATACTCGCTTTGGTCGCGCGATCCCGAGGACGAGATCTTTGCTGTTTGCCGCGAGTTGGGAATCGGTTTCGTTCCTTACTCTCCGCTCGGTCGCGGGTTCCTCACCGGTCAAATCAAAAGCTTCGAGGAGTTCGCGCCCGACGACTACCGCCGTCATTCACCGCGGTTCCAGGGAGAGAACTTTCAGCGCAATCTCGACCTCGTTGCGCGGATCGGCGCAATGGCCGCGGAAAAGCAATGCACCACTTCGCAGCTGGCGCTCGCCTGGGTACTCGCGCAAGGCTCAGACTTCGTTCCTATCTTTGGCACCAAGCGTCGCAAGTATCTCGAGGAAAACCTGCGCGCTCTCGAGGTTCAGCTTACCGCTGAAGATCTTCGCCGCATTGAGGAGATCGCGCCACGCGGTGTGGCCGCCGGCGGGCGTTACACCGGCGCCATGATGCAGCTCGTTAATCAATAAGCCGGCTCGCTGGCGGCTGCGCTTGTTTAGTCCACCACCAGATTGACGGCAGCGTCACCGCGCAACGCTTTGAAATAGGCGCACGTCTGGTGCGCGGCTTCCATCACGCGTTTTGCCTGCTCGCGCTCCACTCCGGGAAGCTGCGCATGCAATTCGCCTGTTATTTTACCAGCTCGCCTACCAGCAGCAGCGCACCGGGATAGATCGCCGTGCCATTGAAGCGCTCGGGCTTGTCGATCTTCTCTTTGCGCCGGGCAAGGATCGTCTCCTTGTCGGGTTGATCGGGGTGGATTTCGATCTTCACGCTATGCACAACATCGGGCAATTCGGAGCCGATGAGCAACGTGGCGAGACGGTAATAGGTGGAGTAGGCGTCAAAGCGCGGCACTATCCGGGCGGGCTGATCATCAAGAGTCACGAGCACCTGGCCGCAATCCGGTCCAAGCAGATCATAAAGCGCCGCATGGGTGCCGCGAAACCTGAACGTGATGGTTTCGCCGGGCCTGCTGCCCCGGTACATCGCCTTGATATTGCCTGAAAAGCGTTTGGCTAACTCCTCCTTTTGAAGATCGAGCGCTACTATTCCTTCAGACAAACTGAGCTCGCTAATGGGCAGCAATTTAGCGAGCTCATAGTTGGTGGCGCTCAGAGGCGCCTGAAGGAGATGAGGCTCCGCGTTTTTCGACTCTGCTTCAATCGGTCCAAGCGACCGCACAATCGCCTGAAGATAAAGTTCGTGTCCGGTCTCCGGATACGGATGAACGCCATCGGACGCAAAGACAACCTTGTCGCCAATCGACTTTTTTTCCTCCTCGCTTTTGGGCAGGGGCGCGCTCCAAATCAGGCGCCCCTCCTTTGCAAGCTCTGCAGCGTGCGCGGCCATGTGAATGGACGGAATGCCATAATACTCAGCCACCTGTTCCATCGTCGACGCGGCCCGCGGATATTTACCTTCCATCATCGGACCGGCGATCGCTTCACTTAAAGTGTAGACAAAGCAGATGTCGCACTGGGGCAAAGCGCGCCAGGTCTGCCGCACGATCCCTTCCATGCAACGGACGATCTGCTCAGGCTCGGCCCCGGCGTCATTGACGGCAAACTCAACAAACAGGAGATCGGGGTTTAGATCGAGCAGATCCTGTTTAAGCCGGAAGACGCCAAGGTCGGAGCCGGTTCCGCCGATGGCCGCGTTGATCTCAGAGAATTTCACCGCCGGATAGGTGGCTTGAAAATGGGCCAGGCTTTTGGGACGCCATCCGGCCTGAGCTGTAATGGAGCCTCCCAGATAGCCGACTTTCATCTCCGCATTGGGCACTTTGAGTTTGGCGAAAAAGTTAGGCAGTCCGGCACGGCTGTGGAATTCCTGCGCTGCAACCAGCGAAGAATTGGCTGCGCGAACGACGCAAATCAGCACGTAGCCGGCAATGAGAAGAAGCAATCGAAGTTTCACAATTTGAACAAAATCAAAATCTGTTGTTGCGAGCGATGGGGTTTTGGAAAAAAACCACGCTTAGCTGGAGACGCGCGGTGGGCGCCATCTGGATGAAAGATTGCGTATTGAGGGAATGGGGCCACGCTGAGAACGTGATAAAAAACGTCCAGCAACCATGCCCGTCTCCCGCCCCCCCGGGAAAGGGGTTGGGTCGGGGCGATGGCAGTTGGAAATTTTCATTTGGCCTTGCGACGACTGGAGCCAAGCCGTGCGCGAGTTCGACGGCAAGTGCACGTGCGTCGCGTATTTTTCCATGAGCCGTGCCACTCCACAGACACGAAATCTCGCCGTGCATTTAATTGCTTATGAGACAGAGGAGAACAAATTGTCAGAAGATGGGCTCCCCGCGGTTTTCCACGTCTGCGAGACGCTGCGACCCCATTTGGCGACCCTGATGGGAAAAGCTGGCTTCCGGGCAATCCTTTCACGGGCTATTGCGGTGGCGGGCGCGGAAATCCCTTGGCTGGCTGCGATGCAGGTCACGCCAGAAGGGTCTTTGGGAGGTTGGGATAAGCCGGAAACGCAAGTGCATTCCGAGGAATTCACCGAAGGCTGTGTGCTTTTTGTCGCCCAACTGCTTGGGCTTTTGATCGCTTTTATCGGGGACAGTTTAACGCTCCGCCTTGTGCGCGATGTATGGCCGCAGCTATCCCTCGAAAACTTGAACTTTATTACAGGAACCAGCCATGAAGAAGTCTAGCGATGCGGCCAAACGCAAACTGCCAAAAAAAGACGAGGCGAAGGCAGGGAAAGTGATTATCCGTAAGATACCGACAGGCGTGCGAGGCCTGGATGACATCCTGGGCGGAGGCATCCCGGAGTTTTCCTTTAACATCATCGCGGGAAGTCCTGGCTGCGGTAAAACCACGCTTGCGCATCAGATTCTTTTCGCCAACGCGTCCACCGCCAATCCCGCACTTTATTTCACCGTCCTCGGCGAGCCTGCGATGAAGATGCTGCGCTATCAGCAACAGTATTCGTTCTTCGACGAATCTAAGCTGGGCACAGCGATTCGTTTCATCAATCTCGCCGACATCGTGATGGAAAAGAACCTGGATGCGGTTTTCGACGAGATCGCCAGGCAAGTGACGGAAGTGGGCCCAAGTCTTGTGGTGGTCGATTCTTTCCGCACCGTGGTTCGCAAAGCGCTGCTCAGCACGAGCGAGCTCGAGATGCAGATTTTCATCCAGCGCCTCGCCCAGTTCCTGACCAGTTGGGAAGCCACCACGTTTCTCGTCGGGGAATACGTTCTTGAAGAGGTGCGAGACAATCCGGTTTTTACGATCGCCGACGGTCTCATCTGGCTCTCCCAGGTGGCGGAGCGAAATTCCGTGGTGCGCAAACTTCAGATCATGAAATTGCGCGGGCAGGAGTCGGTGCCGGGCCTGCACACCGTTCGCATCAGCACGAGCGGGCTGCAGGCGTTCTCCCGGACACTTGGTTTGGTTGGAAAAAAACAGCCTCCCGCGCAGCGGCGGCGCTTATCAATGGGTATTGATGAATTGGATAAAATGCTCGGCGGCGGCATTCTTGAAGGCGATAGCCTCCTTATCGCGGGCCCCTCAGGTACTGGCAAATCGGCGCTGGCAACACAATTTATCGCTGAAGGAATCCGCAACGGTGAGCCGGGCATCATCGCCGTTTTTGAAGAGCGCCCAAACGGCTACGCGGAGCGAGCCGCCGGCTTTGGACTCGATTTAAAAAAACCGCAGGAGAACGGAATGCTTGAGATTCTTTATCTGCGTCCACTTGACTTATCGGTCGATGAAACCATGCAGGAACTCCTTGAGGCGATTGAGCGGGTCGGAGCGAAGCGACTGGCAATCGATTCGCTGGTTGGTTTTGAAATGGCGCTTGCACCGGGATTTCGAGCCGACTTTCGTGAGTCGCTCTACCGCATGATTGGCGCACTGACCGGAGCCGGCATCACGATTCTCAGCACTGTGGAAGTGGAGGATACCTTCACCGCCATGCCCTTCAGCCATTATGCGATTTCTTTTCTTACCGACGACATTATCCGGCTGCGTTTTGTGGAAATCACCGGCCAGCTCCGCAAGGTGCTCGTCATCATCAAAATGCGCGGCGGCAATCACAGCAAAGATATTCGCGAGTATGTCATCACCGACAAGGGAGTGGTGGTGATCGGTCCGCGCCAGACCGATTATGCGAGGCTGACCAGCGGCCTCCCGGAACGCATAGGCCAGGAGATGGAAAAGGCGCCGGAACCGAAGGCCACGCAATAGGAGAAAGTCATGGGCACTGAACTATTATCGGTAGAAGTGCCAGTCGATCTTGCCGGTCTCAGTCTTGAGATTGCCGAATACTCTCCTTTGCCGATGGCCACGGTGGAGGGATCAACGCGCATTGTGCGGTACGTCAACCGCGCTTTCTGCCAGTTGCTGAACCAATCGGTTGAGCAACTTGTCGGAAAACCGCTTAATGTATTGCTGCCCGAGAAAGACGACTGCGTCACATTGCTGGACCACGTTTTTCGCTCCGCGCGGCCGGAATGCCACACTCAGCAGGAACATTCCAAACCGCATCCGATTTTTTGGTCATACACGATGTGGCCAATCATTTCCAAAAAGCGCGTGGTGGGAGTTATGATTCAGGTCACGGAAACCGCGCAAACCCACGCGACGGCGCTTGCTTTCAATGAAGCATTGGTCATTGGGTCTGTGCGCCAGCATGAACTCACCGAAGCGGCCGAGAGTTTAAATGCACAGCTTCGGGTGCAGATCAGCCAACGCCAGCAGGCGGAGGAAGCGCTCCGTGAAAGCGAGGAACGGTTTCGCAGTTTGTTTGTCTCCGCGCCGATGGCCATCTTCGCCTGCGATCGGGAGATGCTCATTCAGCAATACAATGCTCTTACGTCCGAACTTTGGGGCCGGGAGCCCGTGGCTGGTGTGGAGCGCTTTTGCGGCTCCAGCCGGTTTTGGATGTGCAAGGAGACGTCAGAAAGCCTGATGCTGGAAGTGCTGCGGACCGGCCTTTCCAAGCTTAATGTAGAGCTTTCCATCGAGCGGCCCGATGGCTCTCGTGTGCCCGTGCTGGTCAACTTCGCGGCACTCAAAAATGGAGAAGGTAAAATCACCGGGACGATCGTTTCATTTGTTGATCTGACTGAACGCAAGAAACTCGAGCAGCGCCTGCTCCACTCGCAACGCATGGCGAGCATCGGCACGCTGGCGGGCGGCATTGCGCACGATATGAACAACTCGCTGGCGCCGATCATGATGTCGATCGAACTGCTAAAGAGAAAGTTTACCGACCCGACCAGCGAAGGTCTTTTAAAGCTGATCCACTCCAGTGCCCAGCGGGGTGCGGAAATCGTCCGCCAAGTGCTTTCTTTTGCACAAGGCGTTGACGTTTTAAGCACAGAAGTTCACGTGCCGCAGCTGATTGGCCAACTCGAGAAAATCGTCGCTCGAATTTTTACTGGCAACATCCGGCTCCATAGCGATCTTCCGCCAAAACTGTGGCCACTGATGGGTGACCCGGCACAGCTTCACGAAGTTTTGCTGAACCTCTGCCTGAATGCGCGCGACGCAATGCCGAATGGCGGGCTCGTGCTGATTTCGGCTGCAAATCGCTTGGTCGACGCCACGGAAGAGGGGCTTAGCCAGAACCCGAAATCCGCGCCGGGCCGGTACGTTTTGTTGGAAGTCAAAGACCACGGCACCGGGATCGCGCCCGGGATCATGGAACACATTTTCGAGCCGTTTTTCACGACCAAAGAATTTGGCAAAGGCTCGGGTCTGGGGTTGTCGACCTCGCTGGCGATTATTAAAAGCCATGGCGGCTTCCTGCATGTCGTGAGCGAGATGGGGAACGGGACGGCCTTCCAGGTTTTTATACCGGCGCAACCGCAAGGTTCCTTGCTTGTATCGGATCCGATGCCGGCTCCCGATCTGCTGCGCGGAAACGGGGAGCTTATCCTTGTGGTCGATGATGAGGATCCCCTGCGCCGGATGACTCAGAGGATTCTCGAAACGTTCGGATACCGCGTTGCTCTGGCTTGCGATGGAGTGGAGGCGGTCGCGGTTTATGCGAGGCAAAGAGAAGAAATCGCAGTTGTCCTCACCGATATGGCGATGCCACTCATGGACGGTGCCGAAGCCATCCGCGTCTTGCGGGGCATGAACCCGGCGCTGCCGATCATCGCAGCCAGCGGCCTCATATCCAATATTGACGAGGCTGCCCTTGCAGCCCTCGGTATAAACCACATCTTATCCAAGCCGTATACGACCGCAATGCTGCTCACGATGGTGCGGCAGCTCTTGAAAGGGGAGTCGAAATGAGCCATGACGAAATTGCTTCGGCAAAAATTTCCGGAGAGCTCATTCATGAGAACTGCGACAACTGCGCGCGAATGCTCGAGCGGATGGTTGAGGTAAATGAAGCGCTGATTATCGGAGCCGTGCGGCAGCACGAGTTTACAGAAGTGGCGGAACGCCTGAACGCGCATCTTCAGATCGAGATCGTTGCACACAAAAAAACGTCCCGCGAGCTGGCGGAAAAAGCCAATCTCCTTGATCTGAGCAATGACGCCATCATCGTAAGCGATTTTGACGATCAGATCACGTTGTGGAACCAGGGCGCTGAAAAGCTTTACGGCTGGTTTTCCGAAGAGGTGCTCGGCAAAGACCTCAACTCGCTTTTGCGGACAGAGTTTCCGACGCCGCGGGAGAAAATCGCGCTGCAACTCGAACATGAAGGTCTCTTTATCGGCGAGGTGGTGCAGACCACCCGTGGCGGACGCCGGATCCCGTTGATCTGCCGCTGGGTAATGGACAGGAAAACCAGATCTATTCTGACCAGCTTCACGGACATCACCGAACGACATGCGGTTGAATCAGCACTGGCCAACCGCGCGGTAAAATTAGCGAGTGCCAATCGGAGCAAAGACGAGTTTTTAGCAATGCTCGCCCACGAGTTGCGCAATCCGCTTGCCTCGCTGAGCAACGCCGCCGCGATTTTGCAAATAACAGATGTCAGCGTCGACGACCGCGGGCACGCCCAGTATATTATCAATCGGCAGATCGAAAATATGAGCCGCATGATCGACGACCTGCTCGATGTCTCGCGTATCACTGAGGGGAAAATCGAACTCCGCAAGCAGCCTGTGGCCCTGGAAGCGATCCTCACTGCCGCTACGAGTCTCGTGCGCGCAAACTGTATTTTTCGGCATCAGGATCTGACGGTTTCGCTCCCCGTCGAGCCGATCTTTTTAAATGCCGATACTACCCGGCTTGAACAGGTCTTTATCAATCTTCTTGGCAATGCCTGCAAATATAGTGGCGACGGCTGCAGCATTGCTCTCAGCGCGGAGCGCGCTGTCGGCGTTGAGCCGCCCGAGGTCGTCATCTGCGTGCGCGACAATGGCGCAGGCATCGACGCTGAACTGTTGCCCCGCGTCTTTGATCTCTTTGTTCAAGCCACGCGTGCGCTGGACCGCTCGCATGGCGGCCTCGGCATCGGCCTCACCCTCGTAAACCGGCTCGTGACCCTGCACGGCGGCAGCGTCGAAGCGCACAGCGCGGGCCTCGGCCATGGAAGCGAATTCACCGTCCGGCTGCCGATCCTTCATCAGACGCCGTCGGCGCCGTTGCCGCTGCCGGCCCCCATTCAGGAAACTTCCCGCCGCATCCTCATCGTCGATGACAACACCGATTCCGCGCGCAGCATGGCCATTCTTCAGTCGCGCCGGGGCCACGTGACGCGCACCGCTTTCACCGGGCCCGATGCGCTTACCGCGGCCGCTGAATTCCTGCCCGAAGTTGTGCTTCTCGACATTGGGCTGCCGGGCATGGACGGTTTTGAAGTGGCGCGCCTCCTTCGCAGGATGCCCGTCATGGCAGGCGCGTTGCTGATCGCCATGACCGGCTATGCGAGCGCCGAAGATCGGCATTTGGCGGCTCAGGCCGGCTTTGATGAACATCTCATCAAACCCGTCGATCTTGAGACGCTGCGCGACTGGCTGCGGACGCGGCCTTGATGGCAGGCGCAAGCCTTTAGTTGAAAAGGGAAAGATCGCAGCCGCCCGTTTTTCGTCGGCTGGGAAGCCACTGATATACAACCAGCGGGAAAACATGGTGCGAACTTCGGCCGGTTGCCTCACGCATCCCCTCCCCTCGGCAAATCCCGAAGTCGCCCCGGAAGAGTTTTCCCATCCACCTTTACCATGACCGCCATCCTAGCGCTCGACCAAGGAACCACGAGTTCCCGCGCCATTTTATTCAATCACGACGGCACCATTCATGCCGTGGCCCAGCGGGAGTTTAAGCAAATATTCCCGCAATCGGGCTGGGTGGAACATGACGCCATTGAGATCTGGAACACGCAGATCGAGACCGCGCGTGAAGTGCTTAAAAATGCCGGACTCACGGCTGCGGACATCGAGGCCATTGGAATCACCAACCAGCGTGAAACCACGCTTTTATGGGATCGAAAAACGGGTCGGCCCGTGGCCAACGCGATTGTCTGGCAGGACCGGCGGACCGCCGCATTTTGCGATGAGCTCAAAGCGGCCGGCCACGCGGATTTAATCCAAAACCGCACGGGCCTTGTCATTGACGCCTATTTTTCGGGCAGCAAAGTGCGCTGGCTTCTTGACCATGTACCCGGCGCACGGGAGAAAGCCGAGCGAGGCGAACTGGCATTCGGCACAATCGATTCCTGGCTGGTTTGGAATCTCACCGGCGGCGCGCTCCATCTAACCGATGCCAGCAACGCCTCGCGCACGATGCTCTTTAATTTGCAAACCGGCGATTGGGACGACGAACTGCTCAGGATCCTCGAAGTGCCGCGCTCGCTCTTGCCCGAAGTACGCTCTTCCAGCGAGGTTTACGGAGAGACGGCACCCGGTATTTTTGATTCGCCGATCCGAATTGCAGGTATTGCGGGTGATCAGCAGGCAGCGCTTTTTGGACAGAACTGTTTTGCGCGCGGCTCCGCCAAGAATACCTATGGCACGGGCTGCTTTATGCTGATGAACATTGGCGACCAACCGAGAATTTCCCGCCATCAATTGGTGACCACGGTAGCCTGGAAGGCAAATGGGCAAACCGAGTTCGCCCTTGAAGGGAGTGTGTTTATCGGGGGCGCGGTCGTGCAATGGCTGCGGGACGGTTTGGGGCTGGTGAAATCGGCGGAGGAAATTGAGCGTTTGGCGGTTTCCGTGCCTGATTGCGGAGGCGTCTACATGGTGCCGGCATTCGCGGGGCTGGGCGCCCCGCACTGGGACCAATATGCGCGCGGCACTATCATGGGAATCACACGGGGCACTACGGCGGGCCATTTCGCAAGAGCCGCCCTGGAAGGCATCGCTTTTCAGGTGGCCGACATCCTTGAAATCATGAATCAGGACTCCGGCATTCCCATCACTGAACTGCGGGTGGACGGCGGCGCCTGCTCCAACAATTTGCTCATGCAATTTCAGGCCGACCTGCTTCAGGTTCCCGTGGTGCGGCCCAAAGTCATTGAAACCACTGCCCTTGGCGCCGCCTATCTGGCCGGACTGGCCACCGGTTTCTGGAAAGATCGCGGGGAAGTGCAACAGGCCTGGCAGATCGATCGCATTTTTACTCCTCAAATGTCCGCTGCCGATGCTGCCCATCGCCGGGCCCGATGGAAGCAGGCCCTGAATCGGGCGCGGGATTGGGAGGAACACACCACCGTCAACGTTGAACGGGCTCTCTAAACGATGAACCGCCACTCTTTTCTTCAGCGCCTCCACGAACGGACCGACCCGTGGGACATTGCCATTGTCGGAGGAGGCGCCACGGGAGTAGGCATTGCGGTTGATGCCGCCGCGCGCGGTTACAGCACGGTGTTGTTGGAACAATGCGACTTTGGAAAAGGCACTTCCAGCCGTTCAACCAAGCTTGTCCATGGCGGCGTGCGCTATTTGCAGCAGGGCAATATCCCGTTGGTGATGGAAGCACTTAAGGAACGCGGGCTGCTTCTGGCCAATGCGCCGCATCTTGTGCATGACCTGGAGTTCGTTGTGCCGAATTACCAATGGTGGGAGGCTCCATTCTACGGGATCGGCATGAAAGTCTACGATCTGTTGGCGGGCAAATATGGGTTTGGCTCGTCGCAACTGCTTTCGCGCGAGGAGGTGCTCCAGCGGATTCCCACGCTTGAACAGGAAGGACTGCGTGGCGGTGTCAAATATCACGACGGCCAGTTTGATGACACCCGGCTTCTGATTAATCTGGCGCAAACCGCCGCCGAACAAGGTGCGTGCCTCCTCAATTACGCACGTGTCGATGGCATCTCCAAGGACGCCGAGCGGTTCGTCACAGGCGTGCGCTTTTACGATGAGGAAAACGGCCGGGCTCACACCGTTGCGGCACGCTGTGTCATCAATGCGACCGGGCCGTTTTGCGACGCGTTGCGCCAGGTCGATGAACCCGACGCCCCGGCAATGATCGCCCCCAGCCAGGGCGTGCATATTGTGCTGAGCCGGGAATTTCTGCCGGGCAACACCGCCATCATGGTGCCGCACACGCGCGATGGCCGGGTCATGTTCGCCATCCCATGGCATGGCCATGCCCTCGTCGGCACTACCGACACGCCCATCGCCAAAGCGACGCTTGAACCAAAGGCGCTCTCCCAGGAACTCGATTTCATCCTCGAAACGGCCGGTGATTACCTCGCCAAACATCCCACCCGCGCCGATATCCTCAGCGTTTTCACCGGCATCCGTCCCCTGGTGAAAGCCGGCGAATCGAGTTCCGGCACGGCCGCCCTTTCCCGCGACCATACTATCCACATCTCGGGCTCGGGCCTGCTGACCATCGCGGGTGGCAAATGGACCACCTACCGCAGGATGGCCGAGGATGCCGTCGATCACGCCATCGTCCTTGGGGGAATGGCTGAGCGGCCATGCGTCACGAAGGATTTGCGTGTCCATGGCGCTCACCGGCATTCCGAACAGTTTGGCAATCTTGCCATCTACGGCTCCGATGCAATTGCGATCGGGCAACTGATCCGCGAGGACGCACAACTTGGTGTGATGCTCAGCCCTGCCCTGCCAATCAACGGTGCCCAGGTCATCTGGGCGGCCCGGCAGGAAATGGCACGCACCGTCGAAGATGTCCTGGCTCGTCGAACCCGGGCGCTCTTTCTCAACACCAAAGCCGCGCTGGCGATGGCGCCCTTGGTGGCGCGATTGCTAGCCAAAGAAATCGGTCGTGATGAAGCGTGGGAGCAGGCACAGGTCGCCGACTTTGGCACACTCACTCTCAATTACATGATTTAACATTATGAGCCCGTATCTCGCGGAATTCATCGGCACCGCACTGCTTGTTATTTTGGGTAATGGCGTGGTGGCAAATGTCGTGCTTGAACGCACCAAAGGCCAGGGTGGCGGCTGGATTGTCATCACCGCCGGCTGGGGATTTGCCGTATTTGTAGGAGCCTTTTGCGCCGCCCCCATCAGCGGCGCACACATCAACCCGGCGGTGACGCTGGCGATGGCCTGCACCGGGCAGCTCCCGTGGGCCCAGGCTCCGGGCTACATCGGAGCACAATTGGCGGGCGGGATCGTCGGCGGGTCGCTGGTTTATTTTTTTTATCGCGAACATTTTAAATTGTCCGCCGACGCGGATGCCAAGCTCGCCTGCTTCGCAACCGCTCCCAATATCCGCCACCTGCCACAAGCGTTTTTCTGTGAGGTGCTCGGAACATTTGTCCTCATCCTGCCAATTTTCCTCATGACCCAGCCAAGCATGAAGTTTCCCGTTGGCGCGGTCACTTCGGATGTCGGCGTCGGTTTAGGAACTATCGGCCTGATTCCTGTGGCGCTTCTTGTTTTCGCCATCGGCCTTTCGCTCGGCGGCACCACCGGTTATGCCATCAACCCGGCACGCGACCTCGGGCCACGGCTCGCCCACGCCTTTTTACCCATCCCTGGCAAACGCAACAGCGGCTGGGGATATGCATGGGTGCCCGTCGCAGGCCCGCTGGTTGGGGCGCTCCTTGCCGTTGCTGCGCGGAAAGTGCTCATCTGAATTGGCATGGCAAAAAAGTCGCGAATTCCCATCGAGCCTGGGTGGCGATGCCGGCGGCCGATAATTTTCTTGGTGCTGCGAAACACAAGGGTAGGCTTTGAAACAACCGCCCGCTTACTCCCCGCCCCTGATCCGCTCCCAAGTCGTTCACGATCGGCCACATGCCAGGCACGATCCTGACGATTCTTAATGCAATCAATCGGCTGCGTGTTTGTGGCTTTCCCCTTCACGAATCATGCAGCCTGTTTCCATCATCTCGCGACGTTTCTTTCTTAAAAATTCTGCCGCCCTCACCATTGGCGCCCTGGGATTGGCCTCCATGCTCAACGCGCGGGCTGGCGAAGAGCCGCTCATCGCTTACGTGGGAACGTATAGTTCACCTCTGCATAACGTCGGGCCAACGCAGGTTGATTTGCCCCCGGGAAACGGACGTGGCATTCACCTTTTTCAAGTGGACCGCGCCACCGGAGTGATGTCGCCGCGCGGCGTATATGAGCAAGCGACAAGCCCAAGTTGCCTGGCTTTTGATTCCTCCAAAACCCACCTCTATTCAGCCAATGAAACCGATCGCTCGGGTGACTCTGGTTCGATCAGCGCGTTTGCCATCGATCGCGCCAATGGGGAGCTCAAGTTGCTCAATACCGTGAGCTCCGGTGGTGCCGGACCAGCTTATTTGAGCATCCATCCGTCCGGACGTTTTGTCCTGGTGGCCAATTATTTCGGCGGATCCGTGGCGGTGCTGCCCATTCTGGCCGATGGCAGTCTTGGAGCTGCGACTGACATCAAAAAGGATGTAGGCACGGTTGGTCCAAAAAAAGCGACAAATGCTCCTGGTGGAAGTTTCGCCATCAGCGGCCACGACCAGGCTCACGCGCACATGATTCAGGCCGATCCCTCGGGACGCTTTGTTTTGCATGCCGATTTAGGATTGGATCAGATCTTCGTCTGGAAGTTTGATCAACAGACGGGAGTTCTCACGGCAAACGAGCCCCCTGCCATCTCATTGCCGCCGGGCGACGGTCCGCGGCATTTTGCCTTCCACCCCAACGGACGCTGGCTCTATTCACTGCAGGAAGAAGCTTCAAACATCGTATTGTTTGACTACGACTCCACGAACGGAAAGTTGGCACAAAGGGAGACACTCTCCAGTTTGCCGCCGGGGTTTGCCGGCAGCAGTTTTGCCTCCGAGATCATGGTTTCCACGGACGGCCGGTTTGTATACGCCGGCAACCGCCTTCATGATGCCATTTCGATTTTTTCAGTTGGCGAGATGGGCGCCCTTACCTTCCTGGGCGAAGAATGGACCCGCGGTGACTACCCGCGCAGCTTCGATGTCGAACCGTCCGGGACTTTCCTCTATTCGTGCAATCAGCGGGCTGATGCCATCACCGCCTTCCGCATTGACCGAAAATCGGGCGGCCTTGTATTCACCGGACATTTCACACCGATTGGCAATCCTTCAATCATCGTTTTTCTCGATCTCGGAAAAGCGAAGTAGAAGAGTCCGGCACGATGTGGCAGCCTCGATCCGCAACGCCCCTGCCATGAAACGATCTCTTCTTTTTTGCCTTGCCTGCATCAGCATCAAGCTGAGCTCCGGCCTGTTGCTGGCGGAATCTGCGCCGGATATCATCACATTTTTTGGAATGTGTAATGCCTCGGCGATCACGGCGGTCGATTCCGATCGATTCATAGTCGCCGATGACGAGGACAACGTTCTGCGGATCTATCGGCGCACGGGTGGAAAACCGCTTGCCGAACAGGACGTCTCGGAATTTATCGGAAACAAAGGGAAAAAGAAAACCAAGGAAGCCGATTTGGAAGCGAGCGCGCGCATCGGCACCCGCACATTTTGGATCTCATCTCACGGTCGAAACTCCACAGGCAAGGAAATGCCGGACCGCCAGCGCCTCTTTGCCACCGACATCCGGCTTTCCGGCGACTCCGTAGCTATCGAACCGACCGGCAAGCCGTATACGGGCCTGCTTCACGACCTTATCAATGAAAAACGCTTCGCCCATTACAAGTTTGCGGAAGCGGCGAAGATCGCTCCCAAAAGTCCGGGAGCATTGAACATTGAAGGGCTTTCGGCGACTCCCGAAAATCATCTGCTGATCGGATTTCGGAATCCTGTGCCGGAGGGAAAAGCGGTGCTGATCCCGCTCTTAAATCCGAATGAAGTCATTCAGGGAGAACATGCCCGATTTGGTGATTCAATTGAATTGGATCTTGGCGGGCTTGGCATCCGGGGCATCGATTATCAATCCGGACGCTATATGATCATAGCCGGGCCTATCAATGAAGGTGGCACATCCCGGCTGTACGAATGGAACGGCAAAGATCAGGTGCACTTGGTTAAGGGAATTTCTTTTGCGGGATTAAATCCGGAAGGTGTCGCATTCAAAGGCGAAGACGGAACCGGAGAGTATTTTGTTATTAGCGATGATGGGACGCTTCCGATTGACGGCATCAGCTGCAAGGATCTGGAGGATCAAACAAAAAGAGAGTTTCGCGGCAAAGTATTCAAATTTTAATACAACGCGCTTCACGACGCGGTCGGGAAAGCCGGATTGTTATTTCCCCGAGTGAATAGACCAGAGTGCCAGACGCCGGAAAATTTCCATGTTGTCGTGGTCTCTGATTGCCACACCGCCAATCCCTTTTCCACTCAATGCGTCGTTTGAAATCCAGCCCGCGTCGGTGACAGCGATAAAACGGCCTTTCCCAGACTCAGCGGCGGCCAAAAGCACGCCCGCCTCGTCGCGAGTCCCACTGATCGGTTTTTGCGCCAGATCATTGCTCACGATCGCACGCGGTTTGGCGGCGTTTTCCGGCGAAAGCAGAAGGTTGTTGCCGGTATAATATGCCCAGCGCAAACCACCGATGATCGGCACGGAGTCAGCCAAAACGATCTTTTTGGCGTCTGTATAGATACTTTCGAACTTCATGCCGAAGGCCGACAATAGCGCGTTAAAATCGGCCGTCTCAAGGTTGTGATTCTCCTGGTTCCCCATGACAATCAGCCCGCCCCCGTCCCCGACAAAACGCGCAAGGCTCTCGACATCGACGGCTGAACAATGGTGCGGCGCGGGATAGCCGGCAACGGCCTTGTCGCTCGGGTTGGCTACCAGCACGAGCGCAACTCCCTTCAAGGTCTCTTTCGTTAAAGGGAGCTCATTGACGCGAACTTCAAACTGGCTGGCAAGTTGGGTGAGCACTTCTTTGTAGCTGCCGTCCGGCAGATAACGTGTCTCGCCTTTGGCATTGAAGTATCGGCTATATAACAAGACAGGCTTGGCATCCGCGGAGCGAGCAGAAGAAAGCGCCGCGAGAACGAGTCCAATTAAAAGCATCCAGGTGGGAGGGAGGAACAAACGCATGGAATGGATTCAAGCGGGATTAACAAGAGGATGAAAAGGCGCAATTTTTCGTGAGCGTCCGGCAGGGAGACTATTATTTGATCGCCACAAAGGTGCCGCTGAAATCAACCGCCACCTCTCCTTCCTCCTCAACCGTTACCTTGAGCGCGATACGCGCCTTTCCTTTTCGCGCAAAATCGAGCTTGAAGACCTCCATTCTCTTTTCCTCGGGCAAACGGCAGACCGCCCGGATATCGCCCCGCACAGGCCGCCGAAATGAGAGGGCGCTGTCGCGGATGACGACGTGGCAATTGCGGTCGCCCAGCGCAAGCCAGATCATTCCGTAGCCTGCAAGGGTGGCTACCGCGCTGAGACTGCCGCCAAACGCGGTCCCCAAATGGTTATGATTAAGGGCGAGCGGCGCCTGGAGTATGAGCTGGCGCTTATCATAAAGAACCACGCGTATCCCCATTGCCCGTGTAATGGGAATCTTCTCGTGAAAGTAACCCTCGATTTCCTGGAGTAAGTGCTGTTCATCGCTCATTTTTTATTTGAGCCAAGCTTGCAATAGGTAGTTCCCAAAGCGCTTTTGTCGGCTCCGAAACAGAGTTATCTTCACGAATTTCACCATCCATATGCACCGGCGGCGATTGAGTCGGCCTGCAAGCAAAAAGGCGCTGGCGGGCTGCTCGGAGCGATTTGTCAAATGGCTTGAGCGCAAAGGTTTCTGATAACCAAACTCGCACCCGGAGAGGGAAAAGCCGGACGAGTCGTGCGTGCCCGCGATCGTTCTGCGGGCGCGCACTCCGGCGCAAAGCGGCTGCTATTTGGCCGAACTCTGCTTGAGAAGTCCGTCAATAGTCCTGGCAAGCTCCGTGTTGACCACGCTCTCAACCGAGCGTTTCTCCTTCGCCGCAATCGCTTCAAGCTGCGCATTCTGACGCAAAGAAACCTTGATTTTACCGACTTCAACAGCGCCCGGCAGATCCTGCCAGCCTTCGTTCACCTTGGAAATCTGGGCCGCGTCGAGACCGAACCCTTTTAAGACGCCTTGAGCCATCATCTGATTGCCGGCAGGATTCATGTGCACGCCATCAGCGGTAAGGTAATTGCCATTTGTTTTGGGTTTACCCACCTGCGCGGCGGCCTTCACGGCCTCCTGCATTTCCGCGTTCAGATCGGCCAGGGCGCATTTTTTCTCGGCGGCAAGCCCGCGCAGAAACTCGTTATAGGCCGCCAGCTTCTGGTTAAGCTCGTTGGCCTGATCTTCCTTGATCATCGTGGAGGTCAGAATCATCACCTTGACCCCGGCAGCTTGCGCGCGCTCGACAATGGCGGTGATGTTCTTTTTGTAATCCTCGAGCGGCACGCCCTTTTCTCCATGCCAGACATCGTTGACTCCGCAGCTTAAGGTCATCCAATCGGGTTTCTTGCTCAGCACGTCATTCTCAAGACGCTTAAGCATGTCGTTGGATTTATGGCCGCCGATCCCGGCGCCTATCGCGGTCGCTTTCACCCCATTCGCCTCCAATCCGCTCATGACCAGCCAGACGTAGCCGCTTGGACTCGAAGCGCCCTGTGCGGTAATCGAGTCGCCCAGGAACGCGATTTTTTCTCCGTTTTTAACAAGTAGTTCAGCCTCTGCATTCAACGGGTTAAAGAGACTTACAACGCACATGGAAAGTGCGCCAAAAAAAGAGATCAATGGTTTACGGGGGAGTGTAATCATGGGGGTCACAGGATGAGTCGGAAGCGGGTTCTGGTTCAAGCCCTTAACAAGGCGGATTTACGGTTCATCAGCGCTCCCCTTGGCAGCAGGCTCGCGAGGGCGATGCGCAAAGCGAACTGCGATGGCGCGACAATGCGCCAGGAGCGGTTTTCTTGTTTATTTTTGAATGATAGCTCCGTCTATTGGTCTAACCCGGGGCGTATGAAAATGTTAAGAATTCCTTATCTGGCACTTGGTCTAAGCGTGGTTCTTGTGCTTCCGGCGGAGGCGGCAAACCGCGGAGGCGGGGGCGGTTCATTCCGGGGAGGCGGGGGCACCGCCTTTCGTGGAGGTGGAGGCAATGCCTTTCGTGGAGGTGGGAGCACTGCTTTTCGGGGAGGCGGGGGCACCGCTTTTCGGGGAGGCACAACCCGTATAAGTTCCCGGCCGGTCGCTTTCTCACAATGGAACAGATCACCGCGCCTTAGCAGTATGCGCGCGTCCAATGAGCGCTGGCAAAACACCGGCAACTGGCAAGGCAATCGAAACTGGCAAGGCAATCGCAATCGCAACTGGCAAGGTGCCAATTACTGGAGAGGCAACCGCGATTGGAATTACGCCGGCAATCGGTACCGTTATAATAACCGGTTTGGCGTTTTCGCAGGCGGCTACTATCCTGCTTATTATGGCGGATACCCCAGCTACTGGGGTTCCG
This sequence comes from Chthoniobacteraceae bacterium, assembly GCA_028293625.1. Classification (GTDB taxonomy): domain Bacteria; phylum Verrucomicrobiota; class Verrucomicrobiia; order Chthoniobacterales; family Chthoniobacteraceae; genus CAIURC01. The sequence continues at coordinate 83,968 of JAQGOL010000042.1, forward strand.
ATTATCCCTATTATCAGACCGCCTGGGATTACCCGGACTACTCCAGTAGCTACTACGAAGATTATCCCGCTCAAACCAGCTACTCCACACCGATCTACTACAGCACCGCCGCGACCACCACCATCGTTGGATCACGCGCGGCACAGGTTCAAAGGCAGCTGGCGGTGGCAGGCTATTATCGCGGTCCCATCGATGGGATTGTGGGCCCGATGACTCGGGCGGCAATCTATGCTTACCAGCGGGACCATCGCCTTCCGGTGACCGCGAACATTACCTGGCCGCTCCTGCGTTCGCTGCGCTTGAGTTAAGAGTGCTGCCGGTTGGAGGATGGCGTGCCATCGTCACGTGGGTATGAGAGGAGGTGGGAGGGCGAAAGAGTTTAAAATTTTCTCAGGCAGTTTGTTCGGTCCCATAGGCAAGGGTGAGAGATCCAGGGGGCCATTTGTCGCCGGTGTTTGAAGCCGGGAACGGAAGATGGCGGCCGGATGGGGTGGGCGTTGCAATGTTTGCGAGAAGATGGACAAAGGCGCGCCGGAAAATGTTACGCTGCTTTCTGTGACATTTCATTCCCCTACCCCGGCTGTATTCCTTGACCGTGATGGCACTCTGATGGAGGAGGTTGATTATTGCCGCGATCCGGCCCGCGTTTCTCTCTTTGCCGGTGTACGGGAAGCGCTTGGACGGCTCAAAGAGGCTGGGTTTTTTACGGTGATTGTGAGCAACCAGAGCGGGATCGGCAGGGGTCGTATTACGATGCAGGAATACGAAGCGGTGCATGCGCGGCTTTTGGAGCTCATCGGCGAGGAGCTGATCGACGCCGCGTATTTTTGCCCGGATAAACCTGGGGACGAGTCGTTGCGACGTAAACCCGCGCCAGGGATGCTGCTGGAGGCCGCGCGGGAACATGCGCTTGATTTAAGTCGTTCATGGATGATCGGCGACAAGGCAATCGATATGCAATGCGGTAGAAACGCCGGGGTTCAACCGATCCTGGTGGAGACCGGTTATGGCGCCAACGAGGATGCAAGCGGCGCAGAGTTCGTTGCAAAAGACTTTGCCACTGCCGCCGACTTCATCCTAAAGCAATGCCATGTCCGCTAAGATCGCCGTAATTATCCCCGCCCGATACGGGTCCACGCGATTTCCTGGCAAGCCTTTGCACCTGATCGCAGGCAAACCTCTCATTCAGCACGTTTGGGAGCGCAGCCGCCAGGCCAAGGGCATTGATGCTGTGATCGTGGCAACCGATGATATGAGGATTGCGGAAACCGCCTTCAAGTTTGGGGCAAAGGTCTCGATCACCTCGGAAAAGCATCGCAGTGGCACGGATCGCTGCGCCGAAGCAGCCAAGGGACTCAAAAAGTTCACCCATTTTATCAATGTCCAGGGCGACGAGCCGCTCATTGACCCGATCCTCATCAGCAATCTGGCAAAGACGCTGGCTTCGGAGAAAAAGATTTCCATGATCACAGCCGCGACTGAGTTTGGCGCGGATGAAGACGTGAACAATCCCAACGCAGTCAAGGTGGTGCTCGATCGGGATTCCAATGCCCTTTATTTTTCGCGGAGCCCAATTCCGTTTGCCCGCGACCCGGCCACACCGGCCGCGTTTTATCTGAAACACCAGGGAATCTATGGCTACTCCCGCAAGTTCCTGCTCAGATTTGTTAAATGGAAGCCGAGCCAGCTTGAAAAAATCGAGCAGCTTGAGCAGCTGCGCGCGCTTGAGAACGGCTGCAGGATCAGAGTGCTCATGACCTCGGGAATCTCCGTGGGAGTTGATTCCCTTGCCGATGTCGCGGTCGCCGAACGACTTTTAAAAGAAGGCCAGCTGTAGAGGGCGCCAGTGCCGGTTTCAGCTGGTGATTCCGGGCGGGTTGCACTTTACCGGGAAATTATGCGAGCAAGCCCGGGACGACATTTCCGGAGACATCGGTCAGACGGAAATCGCGGCCTTCATGGCGATAAATGAGCCGTTTGTGATCAACCCCCAGGAGATGCATCAAGGTGGCATGCAGGTCGTGCACATGCACCGGATCGCGAACGATGTTGTAGCCGAAATCGTCGGTCTCCCCATAAACGGAGCCACGCTTAATTCCGCCGCCGGCCATCCAAACAGTAAAACAGCGCGGATGATGATCGCGTCCAAAATTGTCGGGCTTTATCTCGCCCTGACTATAGGCGGTGCGGCCGAATTCGCCGCCCCAAATTACGAGGGTATCATCAAGGAGGCCGCGTTGTTTGAGATCGGTAATAAGTGCGGCGGCGCCTTGATCTGTCTCCTTTGTTTTCTGACGAAGGCCGGCGGGCAAACCACCATGGTGATCCCAATCGCGATGGCAAAGCTGGATAAAACGCACACCGCGTTCGGCCATCCGGCGGGCAAGCAGACAATTATTGGCAAAGGACGGTTTGCCTGGCGTGGCACCGTAGAGATCGAGGATCTCTTTCGGTTCCGTGCTGAGATCGGTCAACTCGGGCACGCTCGTTTGCATGCGAAATGCCAGTTCGTAGTTCTCGATCTGCGCGTTGATGGCCGGATCGCCGAGCTCCGAGAGTGCCAGCCGGTTAAGTTCATTGGCGGCATCGATGAGCTGGCGCCGGGTGCCGCTGCTCATTCCTTCGGGATTGGAAACAAAAAGCACGGGATCGCCGGCGTTGCGAAACTGAACCCCACCAAACTGTGCGGGCAGGAAGCCGCTTCCCCAATAGCGTGACTGCAAAGTCTGGCCGCCACCGCCGCTTGTCAGGACGACAAAGGACGGCAGATCGCGGTTCTCGGTGCCGAGGCCGTATGCGAGCCATGCGCCCATTGTGGGCCGGCCTGGCTGCTGGTTGCCTGTCGCGAAAAATGTCACCGCCGGATCATGATTGATCGGGTCGGTGAAAACCGAACGCACAAAGGTGCAATCGTCGGCAATGCCGGCCAGATTCGGCAACAGCTCTGAGAGATCCATCCCGGCCTGGCCATATTTCGCGAATTTAAAGGGCGACCCGACGCAGAGCAGGTTTTTTTGGCCACTCGTCATCGTTGTGATCCGCTGACCTTTGCGGATGCTCTCCGGAAGATCCTTACCCGTCATCTCAGTCAATTTGGGTTTTGGATCAAACAGATCGAGATGCGACGGGGCGCCCGACATGAAGAGATAGATAACCCGTTTGGCTTTCGGCGCGAAATGGAGATGGCCGAGGGCGCCCGGGACCGGCGGACCGGCCTGTGATTGCCCGAATAATTGCGGATTCAACAGCGACGAGAGTGCCAATGCACCGATCCCCGTTGTGCTTTGCTTGAGAAAAGTGCGTCGCGTGAGCGCGTTTTGGAGCCGGGAGGAAAAATCGTTCATAGGTGTGCGAGCTCCTTTAGTTTGTGATAGTCTCGTTGAGGTTCAGGAGCACGTTGGCCACAGTCATCCAGGCAGCCAGTTGGCTCTCATCGACCCCGGCCGGCCTTGGCAGGTCGCCAACTTTGAGCAAAGCGGCGGCTGCGGCCTTATCCTGGGTATAGGTGGCGAGCTGGGTTTGAAGCGTTTTAGAAAGCACGTTCATTTCCCTTGGAGCCGGAGGCCGCGCCAGTGCAAGGCGCCATCCGTATGCAAGCCGGCTGGCGTCATCGGAACCGCCCTCCTTTAAAATGCGCTGCGCCATGGCTCGCGCTGCCTCGACAAAAACAGGATCGTTCATCAACACCAGCGATTGCAGCGGAGTGCTCGTCCTGGCGCGTTGGGCGACACAAAATTCGCGGGTTGGCGCGTCGAGCGTGATAAAAGACGGATAGACCGTCGAGCGCCGCCAGTAGACATACAGACCGCGCCGGTAGAGATCCGCGCCGGTCGATTTCTGGTAAGTGTAGCCGCTCATCTCGTTGATTTCCCAGGTACCGGCCGGTTGCGCGGGCTTGATGCTTTTACCGCCGAGCTGCTCGTTGAGGATGCCACCGATGGCGAGGGCGTTGTCGCGAATGAACTCCGCGTCGAGGCGCTGGCGCGGCCCGCGGGCAAGCAATCGGTTTTCGCTGTCGCGCGCGAGGAGTTCGGGTGTTGTCTTCGCGCTTTGCCGGTACGTGGCGCTCATGACCATCTGTTTGATGGCACGCTTGGTATCCCAGTCGGTCATAAAATCAGCCGCCATCCAGTCGAGCAATTCAGGATGACTGGGCCATTCCCCTTGCGAACCAAAATCGTTCAGGGTTTTGACCAATCCAGTGCCAAAGAGCATGCCCCACCAGCGATTGACTTGCACACGTGCCGTCAGCGGTTGGTCTTTTGAAACAAGCCATTGCGCAAAATCGAGGCGGTTGAGCGGCTTCCCAACCGAATGCGCGGGAACCGGCGGGAGAAACCCCGGTACGGCGGCATCAACTTTCCCGCCGTTTTGATCGTACTGGCCGCGCACTTTGATGAAGGTGTCTCGCGGCTTTGGAAGTTCAGCCATGACCATCGTGTTCGGAACGGTGCCTTCCAGATCGGCGCGCGTTTTCTTCAAATCGGCCAGCTGCTTTTGCGCTTCGACAAATTCGGGCGCCTGCGTTTCGCGAAAGAATTTCGCGAGCTGTTCTTTTTGGGCGGGAGTACGCTGATCGGCAGGGATCGAGGCAAGTGCAAGGGTCGCAGTGCCTCCCAGGAACGCTACTTCAGATACTCCAAGCGCACGCTCATAGATGCGGAAATCGTCCACCCGCCCGGTGAAAGGTGCTGAGATCCCGCCACGACGCCCAATGGTGAAAGGCGCATCGGTCTTGATTGTGGCGGTTAGGGCATCCCGTTGAATGGCAAGTTTCACGGCTTCGCCATTGACGTAAAGTTTGACACCAGACGCTTTGCCCGAGCCATCGTAGCTGAACGCGAAATGAAGAAAAGTGTCCGCCGGCAAATCTTTTTCCGCCTGAACATGAATGGCGTTTTCAGGCCATTTATTGATCAGATGGATGCTTGGACGCAGTCCGTGAAATTCCACATCCCAGCCGCGCACATTGGTGGTGGCATCCATTTTCCCAAAAGGCGAACCTCCTTCGGGTTTAAGCCGCAGCCAAGCGCCTGCCGTGAAGGGTTGATCTTTTTCGAAACCAAATTTTTCGCCGTAGTCGAGCCAGCCATTGGCCGAAACTCGGTAACTGTTTGCCACCGAACCTTCCACAAAAGTCCCTTCACCGTTGGGCTTTGCCACCACCAGCTGACCGGCATCGGTGATCCCGTTTCCGTCCGTGTCGAGGGGAATCCTTGCCCACGGGCCGGCCGGCTCGGCGCCCGTCCCTCTGGCCGCCACATTTTTCTCCCACTCCGACTGCTTGAGATCGAGGCTCTTTAATATCGCTTGGGATTTCGTCTCGGCGGCAGCGATCTCGGTATCGAGACGATTCAAATCGTGTTCCTGTGCGGTGGACGGGACGCGTAGAAATGGCTTTGGATTTCGGTCGCGCACACCGTCCTTTCCGGTCTCAGGAACGTTGTGGAAAAAAGCGTAAATCTGGTAAAAATCGCGCTGAGTAATCGGGTCGTACTTATGATCATGACATTGAGCGCATCCAACGGTCAGTCCAAGCCATGTGACACCGGTGGTATTGACACGATCAACAACGTAAAGGTTAAGATATTCCTCCTCAATCAGGCCACCCTCGTCGCTGGTCATCACGTTGCGATGAAAACCGCTGGCGACCTGCTGCTGGATTGTCGCATTCGGAAGTAAATCGCCCGCCAATTGTTCAATCGTAAATTGACTAAATGGCATGTTTTCATTAAATGCGTTTATCACCCAACCCCGCCAGAGCCACATATCGCGCAACGAATCGTTATGATAACCGCTGGTGTCGCCGTATCGCGCAAGGTCAAGCCATGGCAGTGCCAGGCGCTCACCAAAGCGGGGCGATCCGAGCAGCCGATCGACCACTTTTTCGTACGCATTCGACGCCGTATCGTGCACAAAAGCATCCGTTTCGCCAATCGTTGGAGGGATTCCGGTCAGGTCGAGGGAGACCCGGCGAATCAGACGGGCTCTTTCTTCCTCGGGAGCCGGAACGAGTCGCTCAGCATGAAGGCGTGCCTGCACAAAGGCGTCGATCGGCAATCCGGCGGCGTCCGTGTTTGGAACCGCAGGTTTTCTGACCGGCTCAAACGCCCAGTGGCCTGTCCATCTGGCTCCCTCTTTGACCCATTGCCGGAGGAGGTCAATCTGTCCGGGGTTAAGATGCTTGGAATGCTTGACGGGCGGCATGACCTCCTCTTTGTCGCTCGTTGAGATTCGCCGGATCAGCTCGCTGCCGGCCGGATCCCCCGGAACTACAGCCACCTCTCCGGACTCGGCTTTTCCGAAAGCCGATTCCTTCATATCAAGGCGAAGGCCGGCCTTGCGTTTGCCACTATCAGGACCGTGGCAAGTGTAGCAGTTTTCGGACAGAATCGGGCGGACATCCCGATTAAAATCGATCTCCGAGGCGCTGATGCCCGACGAGAACCCCGCGACTGCAACGAGCTGAAAGAAAAATCGCTTCATATCCGTAGAGCTATCAACGCCACGAAGCAGCGATTCTTAGTGAAAACAGGCTGTAAAAACGAAATAGAAAGGGTTCTTTAAAACAACCCGGTTTTTACGAGTGCAGAGCTGCGATTCCCGCTTTATATGTCGCCCGCATCCTCACAGGAGAGACACTGAATCGCCTCCGCGAGACTCTCGTAAATGCTCACCTCGACATTCGGCGCCTGGTGAAAACGAGCAACCAGATTAAACCCGATGTCCTTGCGAGGATCAGGCACGATTCGCACGACCCGCTTTATCCCCTTCGCATTGCAGAGATCCATGATCTCGCCAATACAGGCCGCGCACTCCACATCCATGGAGTCGAGGCCACTCAAGTCGGTTAAGAGGAGAAAACCGGGCTGCATGTGATCCAAAAGCGCTCTGAGTTGGGTGAAACAACAACTCATCTCATCGCTCCCGACGTGATCACTAAAGCTCATCGTGACGACGCGTCCCGAGCTGTCGGCTTCAGTGCGATACATCGGATTCCTCCTTGATCCACGCGCTCGGGGTTTTCATGCTCCTACTCTCTCACCGATTTCCGATTCGCCTAAGGAATCGATAAAACTTTTCACCCCTCCCGAGGCCCGTTCGCGGAGCTTTAAATCACCGAGATACGTGGCTTGCTAGCCGCCACGCCGGAATGCGTTAACCAAGCAGCGTGCAAGCCTGCTTGATGATCTCCGTGAAACCGCGCGGATCGAGACTCGCTCCGCCTACCAGCGCGCCGTCAATGTCGGCTTGCCCGAGCAATTCAGCCGTGTTAGCGGGTTTAACGCTACCGCCGTATTGAATCCGAATTTTTTCGGCGGTCGCATTGTCCGACATGGCAGCCAGGATGCCGCGGATAAAAGCATGCGCTTCCTGGGCTTGTGCCGGGGAGGCTGTGCGGCCGGTGCCGATTGCCCAAACCGGTTCGTAAGCAATGACCGTGTCATCGAGTTGCTGGGGACTCAGGCCAGCAAGGCTGCCGCGAAGTTGCCGCTCAAGAACTTGCTCCACCTGCCCCCCGTCGCGTTCAGCGAGTGTCTCGCCGATGCAGACAATTGGCTTCAGCGAAGCCTCCAAGGCCGCCTTGGTTTTTTTATTCACGATCTCGTCGGTCTCACCGAACAGGCTGCGACGCTCGCTATGGCCGAGCACCACAAAACGGACAAAGAGTTCGCGGAGCATCTCGGCGCTGATCTCGCCGGTAAACGCACCCGATTTCTCCCAATGCATATTCTGCGCGCCCAGTTTGATGTTCTGAACTTTGCTCAACCCATCGGAAACACGCGCCAAAGCGGTAAAAGGCGGCACGAGCACGATGTCGACACGCTTTTCGTCGCCGATTTCGAGAAGGAACGTTTCCAGGAATGAATCAGACTCGCCCTGAGTCATGTTCATCTTCCAGTTGGCGGCAATGATTTTCTTACGCATGAAAAGAGTCGGTTGCTACTATGCGTTCTCGCTAAGGGCAGCCACGCCTGGAAGCGTTTTGCCTTCCAGAAGTTCAAGCGAGGCACCGCCACCCGTTGAGATGAATGTCATCTTGTCGGCCAAACCAAACTGCTTGACCGCCGTGACCGAATCGCCGCCGCCGATGATGGTGACAGCTTCCGTATTGGCGGCCAGTGCTTCGGCCAGGGCACGAGTTCCTTTGGCAAACGGAGCGAGTTCGAAAATACCGACCGGCCCGTTCCAAAGAATCGTTTTGGCCTTCGCGATTTCACTGCTGTAAAGGGCGATCGTTTCCGGCCCGATGTCGACCGCTTCAAATCCGTCAGTAACACCGCCATTAATCTTGGTCGGCTGTGGCGTGGCCGTCGCGCTGATTTCCTGGGTCTCAAGGTTGTCGACTGGCAAAAGGAAGCGGACGCCCTTTTCTTTGGCAAGCGCCAGAAGCTCATGGGCGAGATCGACCTTGTCAGCCTCCACACGGCTGTTGCCGGTTGGGATGCCGAGCGCCCTGAAAAATGTGTATGCCATCGCGCCGCCGATCAGGAAGACGTTGGCCTTCTCCATCAGCGATTTGATGACTCCGATTTTATCAGAGACCTTGGAGCCGCCCAGAATCACCAGGAACGGTTTGGCAGGCGAAGCGAGTTCCCCCTCCAAATATTGAAGCTCTTTTTCCATCAGCAGCCCCATCGCTGACTGGCCCGCAAACCGGGCGATGCCCGCGGTGGAAGCGTGGGCGCGATGGGCGGCGCCAAAGGCGTCGTTGACATAAACATCACCCAATTTGGCGAGCGCTTGCGCAAAGACCGGATCGTTCGCTTCTTCCTCCGCATGGAAACGGACGTTCTCCAAAAGCACCACGTCGCCGTTGTGCATGTGGGAAATGATTTTCTCAGGCACCACGCCAATGACGTCGTGGCTGAAAATGACCGGATGGTTGATCAAGGTGTGAAGATGATCCGCCACGGTCCTCAGCGAATACTTGGGGTTCACCTTTCCTTTCGGCCGGCCAAAGTGCGCCATGAGGATCACTTTGGCGCCGCGCTCGCGCAACGCGCTAATCGTCGGCAGACTTTCGCGGATGCGAGTGTCGTCGGTGATATGGAGGTGGCCTTCACGTTCCTCGGTGGGAACGTTAAAGTCGACGCGAACCAGGACGCGTTTGCCGGAGACATCGAGATCGCGGACGGAGAGCTTGGACATGGAAAGGTGAATAAGAGATTACTGCTTGCTGGCGATATAGCGGAGCAGATCGACACAACGATTGGAATAACCCCACTCGTTGTCATACCAGCTCACCAACTTGAAGAAGGTCGAGTTCAATCCGATGCCTGAACCCGCATCAAAAATACTCGAACGGGGATCGTGGATGAAGTCGCTTGAAACAACTTCATCGGTGGTGTAACCGAGGACGCCTTTTAGATAGGTCTCGCTGGCTTCCTTCATCGCCGCGCAGATCTCCGCGTAACTGGTTTCCTTGGTCGTTTTCACTGTCAGATCGACGACGCTTACGGTCGGGGTCGGCACACGGAATGACATGCCGGTAATCTTGCCTTTGACTTCGGGAATCGCGAGGCCAACCGCCTTTGCCGCCCCGGTGCCGGAAGGAATAATGTTGATTGCTGCCGAGCGGCCGCCTTTCCAATCTTTCTTGGATGGACCATCGACTGTCTTCTGAGTGGCCGTGTAGCTGTGCACGGTTGTCATGAGGCCTTCTTCGATGCCAAAACCGGCTTTCAAAAGAACGTGCACCACGGGAGCCAGACAGTTGGTCGTGCAGCTCGCATTGGAAATAATGTGATGATTGGCCGCCTCGTATTTTTCATGGTTAACACCCATTACCACCGTAATATCCTCGTCCTTGGCCGGCGCGGAAATGATCACCTTTTTGGCACCCGCAGTAATATGCCCTTTTGCCTTGGCGCCTTCGGTAAACAGACCGGTCGATTCAATGACGATGTCGACGCCGAGAGCCTTCCATGGCAGCGCAGCCGGACCTTCTTTCACGGCAAGACACAAAATTTTGTGACCATCCACCACAAGCACATCGTCTTCGAGGACGGAAGCGCTGCTTTTTTCGCTACTCACATCGCCGGGATATTTACCCTGCGTGGAATCATACTTGACCAAATATGCAAGGTTATCGGCAGGCACAAGATCGTTGACAGCAACAACATCAATTTCCGTGCCCAGGAGACCCTGGTCACAAATGGCGCGAAAAACGAGACGACCGATACGGCCAAAGCCGTTAATACCAATTTTAATCATAGAGTGTGTGGGTGGCTGGTGTGGCCAAAAAAACGAGGCGACAATAAATCCGCCGTGTCGCGGACCGTCAATCCTCATTCCGATTCTTCCACGGACGATAGGCCAAAATGGACACAGACAGGCAGGTTTTGGGCTAAAACAGCCGGCGCCTCGCCGCGGTCTTGACCCTTGCAGCAAACAGGTTACCATTCCCCCGCTTTTCCCTGCCCCGTGATCGTCCGCCCATTTTTTTTCCTGATAGGCATCACTCTTCTCGCGCTTTGTTCGGGTGCGCGGGCGGATGGGACCCTCTACCTCCCGGAACAGGCTCGTAAACTTTCCCCGGAGGAGCGGACTTGGTTTGGCCCGAAATCGGGCAGCCTCAATTACGATCCCCGCATGATCCGGGCGGCTCAGATTGCAACACGCCGTGCCCAGCCCCAGATGACCTGGCACTGTTGGCGTTTTGTTAAAGATGCGCTCCTGGCCGCGAACCTCGTTTCTTCCCGACCAACGAGTGCCTGGGCCAAGGAGGCCGGGGATGAGCTTTGCAAAAAATTCGGGTTTATAAAATTAGCGATTCGTGACCCGAAAAAGGCGCCGATCGGTGCGGTAATTGTCTATGGAGGCGCCGATGCGGGTCACGTTGAGCTTCGGACAGCGGACGGGTATGTGAGCGATTTTGTTTCAAGCACACCCTATCCGCGCCCACTGGTTGGTGTTTTTGTAAAACGCTCGTAGCTGAAGAGGCAATCGCGTTCGCGGCCCCTGGGAGAAGTTTCCCCGACCGGCTTCGCAGGCGCATGCCTGATTGTAGGCGGGCTTCCAATTGGCGATTCTGGGGTTGCCGGCTTCCCCGGGGTTGAGGAAAGCCGTTTCCCCCCAGTTAACACGTTATTATGCGCACTGTTCCCGCGGTTGACGAAAGGCGTCTCGCCCTGCTCAACCGAGCTGATTTGTTCCACAACTGGCGCTCCTCTCATGAGTGCCGTTATTGCACCCTGTGCGACCGCAATTTTAGCGGCATCGACGTCAGGCTCAGCTGGTTTAGACGAGACTGTGTCCGGCTTCATTGCCCAACTCCCACTTGCACGGCCGGGCCTTCCAATTGGGTGCATCCCGACAATCCGCTCGTCTCCGAAGAGGCGTGGGAAGATTGGGAACGCATTTTCCGCGAAACCGAGGCGTCGGCGTAGGAACGCCGGAAGTGCTGAAAAGAAATTTACCGGATCTCGCCCCGCCAAGCTCCCGTGGCGCGCCCACGTTCCTCGATAAAGTCCTGAAAGCGCTTCAGATCTCCTTCTATCCGCCCCGAAACAAGCCCCAATGCATCGCCGATCTGTTCGGTAATCCCGAGCGGCTGATAGCTTAGCGAGAGAGTCACTTGAGTTTTGCCGGGCGAGAGCGCTTTGAAGCTCACTGCTCCGGCATTGGGCGCTCCGGTTACACTGCGCCAGGCGATGCGTTGATCGGGCACTTGCTCATAGATCTCCGCCTCCCATTCCTCGGTTTTTCCCCAGAGCTTGGCCTTCCAGAAGAGGCGTTTATCGCTGAGCTGGCGGACCTCCTCCACCCCTTGCATGAATTTAGGGAACTCCTCAAATTGCGTCCACTGGTTATAGACTTCGTGCAACTGGGCGTTTACATCAATTGATTTTTCAAGTGTTTCCATTCTGCTTTTTCTTGGCTCCTTCCCGGCGATCTCCTTTTCCAGCCGCCGGAGTCACCGGGATCAGCGCGATGTATGATGGGCACGGTCTGAAGATGCGGCATTCCCCTTACTGGTAACAATCGGGGATGCAGCAAAGCGCGACCCGCTCCGGCAAGAACCACTACGTATCAGTCAGGGGGCTGCCTGATATTTCTTGAACGGAACGCTGTCGCGCACTGTAGGGATAACTGCTTAGAGTACGCATGTGTTTGCACACCGCCGATTTTTCTTTAAGCGCAAATGGGCTCTCCCAGCCGGCGGCGCGTTGGCTCGACAGACCCGGCCTGATCGATTGCCGGAGGGGGTGGCACGAGTAAAAAACAGCGAGAAGGGGCTTTCAAACATTTATGACATTAATGTTGCCAAAGAACATTACCTTATGAAGCTTTCAGGGCCGGCCCAGATAACGATTCACTTGAACCAATGAAGAGGAATCGTTTGTCTTCTTACACCGGCAACCGCGTATTGATGGGAGGACAGATCGAAAAAACAGCCCGCCACGCATTTCATAAGTTCACGTCGGCAGAATCAAACGGGGCAACGATTCGTATTTAATGAATCGTTATTTCCTGTTCATCTTCATGATAAAACGATGAGTCCAGACCTCGCAGAAGCACCTAAACCCGCGCAAACCACGGTGAAAGAACGGCGCATTCTTATTGTGGATGATCACCCGGTTTTTCGCCATGGAATCGCGGCTCTTATCTCCGCCGAGAAAGATCTGACCGTTTGCGGGGAAGCCGAAAGCGCTCCCGCCGCGCTTGAAGCGATGCGGCGGCTGCAGCCCGATTTGGCAATGCTCGACATTTCACTTCAGGGAACCAACGGGATCGAACTGATTAAATTGATGCGTTCCGAGCAGCCGCGTCTGCCGGTGCTGATCCTTTCAATGCATGACGAATCGTTGTATGCGTTACGCGCGTTGCGTGCCGGAGCAAAGGGTTATGTGATGAAGGCTGAGGCGATGACGCAGGTTCTTACGGCGTTGCGCAAGGTGCTGAGCGGAGAGATCTATGTGAGCCCGCGGTTTAGCGAGCGGCTGGTTTTCAAAGCGATTCAGTCGCTTGAGGGAGGAATGGGGTCGCCCGTGGATAAGCTTTCGGATCGTGAGCTGGAAGTGCTGCAGTTGTTGGGTAAAGGCTTTGGCACGCGCGAGATCGCTAATGAGCTACATTTAAGCGTTAAAACAATTGAAACCCACCGCGCGCATATCAAGGAAAAACTCGGATTCAAGGACGCCGGCGAAATGGTCCGTTTTGCCATTGATTGGGTGGCACAGGAACAAGGGTGAGGAACGCCGTTCACGGTGCGTCTTTGACTAAATAACGCGCAATCAGGGCGCGCCGGCTGATTTTTCCCCGCTCATTGGTGGGAATCTCAGGCACGACCCAGACATCTTTGGGCACCTGCCACGGGCTGAACTGGGTGTGACAGAAGCGAAGAATGGCAGCGGTATCGCCCGGTTGTTCCGTTGCGACGCACGCCACCGGTTCCTCGCCGCGCAGCGCCGAGGGGACGCCAAAAACGACCACGGCCTTGACTCCGGGAAAGAGAAGGAGGCGCTGTTCAAGCTCCACGGGATTGAGCTTTCGGCCCGCCACGTTGATCACGTCGGAAACGCGTCCATCAATGAACATGCCGCGGGAATCCCAACGGATCAGGTCGCTGGGAACAAAACGTCCATTTTCAAGCGACTCGGTGTCGCGAATGGGAAAATAACCATCTCCCACCGCCGCGCTTCGCACACAAATGCTTGCCCCGCCCTCAACTCGCTCCACGTCGACTCCGCGCATCGGCTCCCCCGCAAAACCGTCGCGATAATCAAACGCATCGGAAGCGTCATACCCGATTCCGCCGCATTCTGAAGCGCCGTAGAAAGTGTGGATTTTGAGTCCGAATTTTTCGGAGAACCGCGTGGCCACATCTTTTGACAAAGGAGCGCCTGCCGAGATGCAAAGCCGCAGATGAGGCAAGGCCGGCAGATTTTCGAGTTCGGCAAACTTCTGGAAAAAGATTGGCATGCCGGCAAAGACGGTGGCCTTGCTGCTTGCAAGATCATTTAAAATAGCCCGTGGCATCCGATCCTCGCTGGCCACCAACGGAATCCCATTGGCAATCAGGGGGGTGAGCAGATTGCTAAAACCATAGGAGTGCGAAAACGGGATAACGCCGAAATTCAGGTCGTGCCGGCCGATTCCCATCGTCGAGCAGATCTGCTCGCAATCGGCCAGAAGTTGGAAGGCGCGGAAGCGGATGGCACGAGGAGCCGAGGTAGTGCCGGAGGTAAGTTTTAAAAAATCGGGTCGCGGTGTGTCCCAGCAGACCGGGGAAGCCGGCTCGCAGGGATGGAACTGAATCCGGCCCGCGGATTCGGTCAGTAAAACCGCGGCGTTGCAGGCATCCAGCGCCGCGCTCAACTCAGCCGCCTCCATATGCCGCCCCAATGGCAGCGGGATAAGGCGGGCGCGAAACAGGGCAATCAGGAGCGCGGGCCAGCGCACGCTATTGCCGATTTGCACCGCCGCCACCGAGCCGGGAGCCAAGCCGGCGAGCTCCCTGGCGAGCGATTGCGCCTCTTCTTCAATCTGAGAAAAAGTGCGCGATTGGGAGCCGTTTGGGACAAAGATCGCGGTCGAATCTCGACAGCGGCTCAACGTCTTTTTCCAACTCAATAGCAACGCATTCTGCGGGAAAGACTCAGACACGAAATTGGACGTTTTTTTTTGGTTGCAGCAAAGAGGAAGGCCTATAGGGTTTACCTCCCTTTTACAGCCATGAAAGCAGATATCCATCCCAACTACACGGAAACCACGATCGCATGCGCATGCGGGGCGGCTTACCACACCCGTTCGACTCGTCGCGACCTCAAGATCGGCATCTGCGCTCAGTGCCATCCTTTTTTCACTGGTGAACAGAAGTTCATCGATACGGCAGGCCGCATCGAGAAATTCTCCCGCCGTTACTCCGGCATGCAGACGCGCGCCGCCAAGAAAGCTTAGTTTTACCAGCGGAACTTTCAAACGGTGAAGGTGCTGTTGCGCCTTCACCGTTTTGTTTTACACGGCACCGCCAGGCGATGCCCTTGACGGCTTCGCGGCTGAGCCTCTGAATCCAGCCGCCGCTTTTTCTTTTCCGCTTCCGCTCTTCTTTATGGATTTTGCTCCTCTCATCTTAAAAAAGGCGGACCGGTTTCGCGAACTCGAAGCCGAAATCGCCTCCGGAAATCTTTACAGCGATCCGGGCCGCGCCAAGGATCTCCTGCGCGAACATACGCGGCTCAAAGAACTGATCGCCAACTGGGAGGAACTCCAAAAAACCGAACGTGATCTGGCCGACAACCGCGAACTCGGTTCCGGACCGGACCGTGAAATGGCTGAGATGGCGCTGGCGGAAGTGCCGGCGCTCGAAAAACGGATCGCCGAGCTTGAGCTTGCCGCGCAGCTTTCACTCTTGCCGCCCGATCCTAATGAAGATCGGGACGCCATCGTGGAAATTCGCGCCGGAACCGGGGGCGATGAAGCGGCGCTTTTTGCCGCCGATCTGTATCGGATGTATACGCGTTTTGCTGAGAACAGCGGACTCAAGATTGAACCGCTTGAATCCAGCCCATCGGAATTGGGTGGCCTGCGTGAAATGATTTTCAAAGTCTCGGGTCTCGCGGTCTTTCGCAAGCTGCGCTACGAGAGCGGCGTCCACCGGGTCCAGCGCGTGCCGTCGACTGAAACCCAGGGCCGAATCCATACTTCCACCGCCACCGTGGCCGTTTTGCCCGAAGCCGAGGAAGTTGATTTCGAATTGAAGGCCGATGAATTGCGAATCGATGTCTGCCGTTCAGGCGGACCGGGCGGGCAAGGCGTTAACACAACCGATTCCGCGGTCCAGGTCCTTCACATCCCGACCGGCACAATTGTCCGCTGCCAGGACGGACGCAGTCAGCAGAAAAACAAAGCCAAAGCGCTTCAAATTCTTCGTTCGCGTCTGCTTGAGCGTAAACAAAACGAGGAGC
Source organism: Chthoniobacteraceae bacterium (assembly GCA_028293625.1). Taxonomy (GTDB): domain Bacteria; phylum Verrucomicrobiota; class Verrucomicrobiia; order Chthoniobacterales; family Chthoniobacteraceae; genus CAIURC01. Next base: position 99,882 of record JAQGOL010000042.1, read on the forward strand.
ACGAAAAATACGCCGCCCACCGCAAAAGCCAGATCGGCTCCGGGGGAAGAAGTGAAAAAGGCCGCACTTACAATTTTCCGCAGAACCGCGTCACCGATCACCGCATTAACCTGACCCTCTACAATCTCGATTCCTTTCTCGAAGGCAACATCGGGCAGATGCTTGAAGCATTGCAGACGCAGGATATGGAAGAGCGCCTCGCGGAAGCCAACCTGGAAGGCATGTCAAACGCGGGTTGAGTATCGCGCGATGAAAACCGTCCTCGAGGTAATTAAGGCGACGACGGCTTATTTTGAAAAGCACGACGTAGAAAGCGCGCGTTTAAATATTGAGTATCTGCTGGCTCATGTGCTCGGCAAAAAGCGGATGGAACTTTATATGGAGTTCGATCGGCCGCTCAGCGATCAGGAACTTGGCCCCCTGCGGGAACTTGTCCGGCGCCGTTCAACAGGAGAACCGCTTCAGCATATCCTCGGAACGGTTGAATTTCTCGGGCGCACATTTCTTTGCGACAAACGGGCACTGGTCCCCCGCCCCGAAACAGAACAGCTCGTCGAACTGATCCTCACTGAGCGCCGCGATTTTCGACGCATTCTCGACGTCGGCACCGGGAGTGGCATCATTGCGTTAAGCCTCGCCGCCGAATTGCCTGAAGCGTCGGTCCAGGCGGTCGATATCTCAGAAGAGGCTCTGGCGCTCTGCGCTGATAACGCGCGGCGGCTCGGTCTCATCGAGCGCGTTGTATTGATAAAAAGTAACCTGCTTCAAAATATTGAGGGCGAGTTCGATCTCATCGTCGCCAACCTGCCGTATATCGACAGCGCGCTGATTCCCACACTCTCGCGTGAAGTTCTGTTTGACCCACTAAACGCTCTTGACGGCGGACGCGATGGACTCGAATTGCTCCTTATTCTGATCGACGCCGCACGCAAACATCTGCGCGGGTGGCTTGCCCTAGAGATCGGGCACGATCAATCCGACTTTCTTTCTGATAAACTTTCCGGCCTCGGGTATACCAATATCCGCGCAACGACTGACTACCAGGGTCGACGCCGATTCCTCTTCGCAAATCATGGATAAAATTCTCGTTCACGGCGGCCACACCCTCACCGGCTCTGTTAAAATCAGCGGCTCAAAAAATTCAGCCCTGCCGATTCTTGCAGCCACATTGCTTACCAAAGAACCGTGCGTGATTCATCACGTGCCCGATCTTAGCGACATTCATTATATGTTGCAGATTATCTCGCACCTCGGCGCCCAGGTCGAGCGCGCCAGCGGCACGGTGCGCATCGAGGCCGAGTCAATCAAGACTGTCGCCCCGTATGAGATCGTGCGCAAAATGCGCGCTTCTGTTTGCGTGCTTGGGCCGTTGCTCGGACGCGAAAAAGAAGCGACGGTTTCCCTGCCCGGCGGCTGCGTTATTGGCGATCGGCCGATCGACCTGCATCTTAAGGGATTTGAAGCGCTCAACGCGGCACATCGCGTGGAGCAAGGCAATGTCAAGGTCTTCGCCAGTGAGCTCCGCGGCAGCGTCATCAACCTGCGCGGCAAGCTTGGACCAACCGTTCTTGGCACCGGCAACGTCATGATGGCGGCCGTGCTCGCCACCGGGACCAGCGTCATCGAGGGAGCCGCGGCGGAACCCGAAGTGGTTGATCTTGCCAATTTCCTCACCAAAATGGGGGCCAAAATCGAAGGCGCCGGCACCTCGCGGATCATTATCGAAGGGGTCAAGGAACTTCACGGCGCTGAACACGAAGTCATCCCCGACCGGATTGAAGCCGGCACGTTTCTGGTTGCAGCCGCGATTGCGGGAAAAGAAGTGCAACTAAAACGGGTGGAGCCGACTCACCTTACCGCGGTCATCGATGCGTTGAATCAATCCGGCTATCGCACAACTTCCGGCGTCGGCACTTTGACCCTCCACGGCAACGGCCAGGCAAAACCGCTTCAACTCACCACCGAGCCCTATCCCGGCTTTCCCACCGATATGCAGGCGCAGATGTGCGCTTTGCTCAGCCGCACCGCAGGCAGCAGCACGGTCATGGAAACGGTCTTCCCACAGCGCTTTATGCATGTCTCCGAACTCAAGCGGATGGGCGCCGACATTGAACTCGAAGGATCGACCGCCATTATTAAAGGAATCAACCGGCTCAGCGGCGCGCCTGTGATGGCGAGCGACCTGCGTGCATCGGCGGCCCTTGTGCTGGCCGGGCTCCAGGCGGAAGGCGTTACCGAGGTCAACCGCGTTTATCATATCGACCGCGGTTATGAGTCCATTGACGAAAAACTCAACGGCTTGGGAGCTCAAATCGAGCGGGTAAAAGCATAGCCCGAGCAGCCGTCCTATTCGGAGGCAATATTTCCTCCTTTCTTAGTCTCCGCGGAGTGAAATTCCGGCGGCGTGTCAGCGCGGCTCAATGGACGGGTCAAACGCGCGTATCTCTATTTGTAATTCAACGAATAATCTGTTTTGTTCATTACCTGCAAAGGTTTTAGCGCGATTTAGATTTTGACTACAGGTTGAAAATTGCGTTTCCGACATCCCATTATCCTCCAGCTCGCGTGCTGCGCTTCACATACCCATCCTTTCTCATCGGATGAATTTGCTTTTTATTGGGCAGCATCCCCCTGGCTTGGACAACATTCTCTCATCGGCGGCATTCGCGGATGTTTCCTATAGAGAGCTCTCATCGGATCCTCGGCTTTGGCGTGAGAACATAGGGTCTCCTGATCTGATTCTGATTGGAACCGGTCCCGATACGGCGCTCGAGTGCCTTGCCTTTGTTCGAACCAGCGAGCCATCGATACCGGTCGTCCTTCTCCTCGCACTGCAGGATGAGGATGTCGGGATACTCGCACTTGAAAATGGAGCCTTCGATTACCTTCTCACGAGCGAATTCGACGCCCGCACCATGGCTCGGCTGATTAGAAATATCAGCTCCCAAGCGCAACTGGAAAGACGTCTCCGGGAGTGGTCGCTGACTCAAAGCCATGAGGCGCTCGACCCCCAGAGTGTCGAGGCCGCCATGCGCGAAAAACTTAGCATCGCACTGGAAGCGGCCAGCTTGGGAACCTGGGAGTGGAATACGGCGGCCCGGCGAGGAATCTGGTCGGACCGCTGCAAGGCGATGTGTGGCTTGCCCGCGGACGCGGAAATGAGTTTCGAGCAGGCGATGATGGCGGTTCACCCGGAAGATCAGGGCTTTGTTTCGAAGTCATTTGAAAACGCGATTAACGAGCACGTCGATTGCGACATTGAATACCGGACTCTTTGGCCGGATGGCAAAACCGTACGATGGCTCTCGTTGCGTGGCCGTACGACTTACGACGCCCTTGGCAATCCGCTGCAGACCAGCGGCACCGTTCAGGATATCACTCCGCGCAGGCACGCAGAGGAAGCATTGCGCAGCCTGAATACCGAACTCGAAGCGCGCGTAGAGACCCGCACCCGGGAACTCGAGGCGGCCAACAGCGGTCTTCACAATGAAATGACTGCGCGCAGGCGGCTCGAAGAAGAGATCCTGGAAATCAGTGAACGCGAGCAAAGCCGCCTTGGGCAGGACCTCCACGATGGTCTTGGACAGGAACTCGCCGGTATTGCGCTTCTCTGCAAGGTGCTGGCCAATAAGCTGGGCGAGGAAAGCCATCTGCAAACACAGGCGGCCAATTCCATATGCAGTCTCATCTCGGAATCGATCAATAGTGCACGCTATCTGGCAAAAGGCTTTTATCCGGTTGAACTTGAGCGCGGCGGCCTGCTGATTGCCCTCCAGGATCTGGCCAACCACGTCAGCCAGCGTTTCGGCGTTTCATGCGAACTTCGCCACCCGAATTTTAATCGTCAGCTGGAGAAAAACGTTAAAATCCATCTCTACCGGATGATCCAGGAGTCGATTTCCAACGCCATCAAGCATGGGCAGGCGAGTTCCATCGTGATCGAGGCAAAGCTTGAAAAGAACGTCCCTCTCTTCTCGGTAACCGATGATGGAATCGGCTTCCAGCCTCCGGCGCCCTCAGATCCCGGGATTGGCCTTCATCTGATGAATTATCGGGCGCGTCTAATTGGCGCTCAAATTACCATTGAAAATCCTGAACCCGGCGGATGCCGCGTGGTATATCGCCTGCAGCCTCGGATCTCTTCTGCTGGTGCCTGAATGGCGCGATTTTTCAAAAGGCTCGCGCCCGCGAGGCCGAAGCGCATATGACTTGCGCCACCACCTCTTATGAAAAACATCCCTGCTCTTCTCGCCATCGCTTTTCTCACCCTGAGCCTGGGTGCCTGCCAGACCGCTTCCAAGAAATCGTGTTGCTCGCCGAAAGCGGCAGCTTGCAGCACCGCCAAATAGAGAGCTTCTCAGCTCGCAATGCAGAGGTCTTTGCCGGTCTCTGCGTTTCACCACTCCGCCACGGCGCCGTCTTCCGTGCGCCAAACCGGGTTGCGCCACCGGTGCCCCACCGAGGCGGCCTCGCGCACTTTGGCTTCATCAATTTCCACACCGAGGCCCGGCTTGGTCAGTAAATCGACAAACCCATCGTGGTAATGGAAAACGCTCGGATCCACGAGGTAATCAAGAAGATCGCTGCCTTGATTGTAATGAATCCCGAGGCTCTGTTCCTGGATAAAGGCATTGGGCGTGCAGAAATCGACCTGCAACGATGCCGCGAGACAAAGCGGCCCGAGCGGACAATGCGGCGCCAAAGCGACATCGTAAGCCTCGGCCATCGTGGCGATTTTCTTTAACTCACTGATTCCTCCTGTATGAGAAACGTCGGGTTGAAGAATATCCGCCCCGCCCGTGGCGAGGAGTTGTTTGAAACCCCAGCGCGTAAACTGGCGTTCACCGGTTGCGATCGGAATGGAGGAGGTTCTGCGCAAATCAAGGAGCGCTTCGTTGTTCTCGGGCAAAACGGGCTCTTCAATAAAGAGCGGGCGCACCGCTTCGAGCTCGTGCATCAGCAATTTCGCCGTCCCCTTATGCACACGGCCATGGAAGTCGATCGCGATCCCAAAGTCCGGCCCGCATGCTTCGCGGATCGCAAACGCGCGTTCGACCGCTTCAGTTACTTTGCGGGAAGACCCGATCCATTCCACTTCCTCGGTCCCATTCATTTTAATGGCGGTATAACCCTGCGCCTTTTTCGCAAGCGCCTCCCGGGCCACATCCCCGGGCCGATCGCCGCCAATCCATGCATAAACCCGGATCTTTTCCCGGACCGCCCCTCCCAACAACTCGTAAACGGGCACCCCAAGCGCCTTCCCTTTGATATCCCAAAGCGCCTGGTCAATTCCGCTCATCGCGCTCATGAGCACCGGGCCGCCACGGTAGAAGCCGCCGCGGTAGAGCACCTGCCAGATATCTTCAATTCGACGCGCATCTTTTCCGATCAGAAAATCGCTCATCTCCTCAACCGCGGCGCGCACCGTGTCCGCCTTTCCTTCGACAACCGGTTCGCCCCATCCCACCAACCCGCATTCGGTTGTGATTTTCAAAAACAACCAACGTGGCGGCACAGTAAAGAGCTCAAGAGAACGGATTTTCATGCGTGGAAGGAGAAATAATTTTACGGGGCACGTCTTGTAACTGCCGGAGTGGCGCGAGGGAACACGGATTTGCTCATTCCTTTCGTCCACCTTGACTTGAACGCGTTAATTCATGCCAATAACCGCGATGAAATCCCTCCTCTTCAAGACCTCGCTGGCGCTCCTGGCCGCCGCGGCATTTACTCACGCGGCTCCGCTGCCGGACTCCATTAAAACCAGCGGCTTTGCCATCGGTTGTCAGGCGTGGACCTTTAACAAGTTCAGCGTGTTCGAAGCCATTGAAAAAACCGCGCAAGCCGGCGGCAAAACCATCGAGTTCTTCCCTGGCCAGAAACTTTCAGCTGAAGAACCGGCTGTGAAGTTCGATCATAACTCGCCGGCCGAGGTGATCGAAAAAGTAAAAGCCAAATGCAAGTCGTTGAATGTCACGCCTGTTGCTTATGGAGTCGTTGGACTTTCCACGGACGAAGCAAGTTCCCGCAAAGTATTCGAGTTCGCGAAAGCGCTGGGCATCCTCTGCATCAACACCGAGTCCGTTGAAGCGCTCGATACCGCGGAGAAGCTAGTCAAGGAGTTCGACGTCAAAGTCGGCATCCACGATCATCCCAAGCGTCCCGACAACCCCAGCTACCGTGTATGGGATCCCAACTATGTGCTCGAAGTCACCAAGGATCGCGATCCTCGCATCGGAGCCTGCGCCGACACCGGGCACTGGGTTCGCAGCGGACTTAAACCCGTTGATTGTCTGCGCATCCTCAAGGGCCGCATCATGAGCAGCCATCTCAAGGATTTGCACGCGCCGCTCCCCAGCGGCCACGACGTCATCTACGGCACTGGCGTCAGCGATATCAAAGGCACGCTTGCTGAGTTCAAGGAACAAGGGTTTGAAGGCCCGATCTCCATCGAGTATGAGTACAAAATGGAAGACAATCTTGAGGAAGTAAAAGGCTGCATGAACTTCATCCGTTCGTTAGGCACGAACCCATAACCTCCTCTCTCTCTCCTCCAAGGGTGGACACTGTTAAATCCAGTGTCCGCCCTTCTTTTCCTACTCTTAATCGCTCCGCCCTTCAGTTTCCCAAAGCGACGGAAGATTACGAATTACTTCGCGGCCTGGGCCTGGCGCGCGTCGAATTCCTCCCAGAACTCGTAGACGGGCTGGGTTATCCGTTTATAAGAGAGCCGCTTGATGGAAGGATGGCCGCGAAGGAAATCAATCTCCTTGCATTGGCTGGGAATAATAACGGCCTCGAGCGTTGTCATTTCAAGAAGCGGATAAAGATCGGTGAGATCAACGCAGCCTTCGAGGCGAAGTTCACGCAGCGGCGTTCCCACCAGCGCGCTGAGATCGCTGATGCCTGTGCGGCTCACGTCCAGGCTTTGCAAGGGAAGCCCGTGCAACGGCGTCAGATCCTTTAACAGCCTGCATCCCGACATGAGAAGCTGCTCAATTTTCATGCCGCGCAGCACGCTCAAGTCGTTAATCCGGGTATCGGCAATGCGAAGTGATTGCAATGGGGCGCCATTCAAAGGCGATAGGTCGATAATCCGCGTCCCCTCGGCGCTAAGCGCCCTTAGTGGCATGCCTGCCAGCGGCATCAAGTCATGCACCCGCGTCCGGTTAAGAGAAAGTCTCTGAAGCTCGCGTCCCTTTAATCCGGTAATATCACTGAGTCCGGTATCATCGAGGTTGAGGCTGATAATTGGCGCATCGCCCAGCTTTCGGATATCGGGTTGCGGCAACTTGCTTAGATCTACTTCAAGGGTTTCATCGTCGTTGCTAACCGAACGCTCCTTCAGGCCGGCACTTCGAAAATACGCTTTCCAATGATTAGAAAAAAGCTCCTTGTCGTGTCCGATCCCCTTGAGCACTCCAAGTGCCTCACCCACCCGGTTCTGCCCAAGCAATGCCGCGTGAAATTCTTTCAACATAGCCGGGGTAAGCTTTCCCTCGCGCGTCGCATCCGCCAGCAAACGGCGCGTGAGAGCCAGATTAAGCCGCGCTTTCTGATGCCCGGGATTGCGCTCCAGAACGGTCTCGTAAGCGGCCGCGGCCTCTTCCCATCGAAGTAACGACTGGAGGATATTGGCGCGCAGATAGTTGTAGTCCGGATCGTTAGGCACCTGCTCGAGCGCATATTCAATCTTATCGAGCGCGTCGATGAACTTCTGATCGTCCGTCAGATTTTGCGCCTCGGCGAAATAGGTCGGCGCGGTGCCGTGCAACTCGACCAGGCGATCCGCTGCGAGCCTTTCACTTTCCAAGGCGCGCGCCGCGTTTTCTACCGCGTGCTGTTCGTTCTCGAGCGCCCGATTCTTTTCCTGCGAAAGCTGGTAGATGAATCCCACCACCATCACATTGATAATCACAAAGGCCAACGCGATCAGCGATACTTCTCCTTTGTGCCGGCCTACAAAAAGCAGTCCATGTTTTAATACACTGGCGCGCTCGGCTTTTGTAGGAAACCCTCCCTGCCAAGCCGTGATATCCGACTGCATCTCATCGACCCGCTGATAACGCGCCGCCGCCTCCAGATGCATCGCCTTCATCACGACGGCGGAAAGCCCTTCCGGCACGCGGCGGCCGGGGCAATGCATCAGCAACACCGGCTCTTCCGCCTGCAATAGCCGGCGCAGTTTCCTGACCGGCTTGTTATAGCTCGATGGCGGCAGGATCTGGCTGCCGAGAATCTTCTCCACCATCTCCGAGACGTTTTCGCCCGCCACCGGCGCACGCAACGTCAGGATGGCATAAAGGATTTCGCCCAGCACAAAGACATCGGAGCGCGAGTCGATCTTATCGAGTTCCCCTCGCGCCTGCTCGGGTGAAATATAGGGGGGCGTGCCGACAATCAGCCCGTGCATGGTTTCAAAGCCGCGCCCATCCGTTGCCGGCTCCAACTTTCCGCTCTCCTCCACGCTCTGCGCGCCTTCCTGCTCCCGCCGGGCGCCGGTCATGTTCTTTGCCAGGCCCCAATCCATGACGAGCACTTCGCCATAATTACCGACCATGATGTTCTCCGGCTTCAGATCCCGGTGAATGACCCCTTTTGAATGCGCGAAGGCTACCGCGTCGCAGATCTTTTGGAAGATGGTGATCAGGGTGGCCAGCGGATACCTCTCAATGGTCGCCACATCGCCACTGCGCACGCCGCGGAGCACTTCGGCCAGGGTCGCTCCCTGAACATATTTCATCGCGTAAAATGGCTCTCCCTGCTCATCGAGCCCCAGTTCGTAAACCGGCACGATATTGGGATGCTCAAGCTGGCCAGTCAGCTGTGCTTCATCCACAAAACGGAGCACGTTCTCGCGCGAAAACTGCGTCCCCGTCTTCATCACTTTCATCGCCACGGTCCGCCGGATCCGCAGGTCGCGCGCCTGCATGATTACACCCATGCCGCCCTGCGCAATCGATGCGGTGACCCGGTATTTGGCCGCCATGAGCATCTCGCGCACCGGCCCCAACCCGAGATCCTTATCCCAGAGTGCCTCGGCAAACCGGCGCGTGGACGATTCCTCCAAACCAATCCGCAGCCGCGCCCCCCCGATTTGCACCTCCTGATCGGCCCGCACCCGGGTCGGGATCTGCACCTGGACTCCGTCGATGAACACTCCGTTGCTGCTCTCCAAATCTTCCAGGATCAACTCGAAACCACTGAGCGTCAGACGCGCATGATGCCGCGAAACCTGGTCCGCATCGACCACAACGTGGCAGCTCGAATCCCGCCCAATAATGTATTCCCCGTTCTCGATCGAATAGCGCGAAATGAGCTTCTGATTGCAGTAGACAACGATCTGCGCGCTGATCACATCGGGGGCAGCCTCCGGAGACGCGGCGGGAACCGGTAAAATGGGCAGAGGCGGGAAGTCGGACACAGGAGTTAACAGATCTGGAGCCGACCCCTTAGACAAACTCACAAAAACGAATGGCGTGTTCCACTTTTATGGAACACGCCATCGGCGAAAACATCGCAGATCAGACTACATGCCGGGGAGCGGCTCCGCCTGCATCGGCGCCAAAGGAGGCGGCATGACCACCGGCGCCGGCGCATGAACCCGGGGAGAAGAGGAGCCGGACGGATCGGACGGCGTCGTGTCCCCGGGCGCGGGAGGCGTCGGGATAATCGGAATACTGGGTCTGGAGGGCGGCGGCACAAAATGATTGCGCTTGGGCCCATACACATCGCTGTAGATCGTACCGCATCCGGAAACGGCTACTAACACGGCTAAAAGGGGGAAAAGGCTGAGGGTTCGGCGGGACATACGCTCCCTGTATGAGAAGGGCGCGCACCCCGTCAATCTCGCGTCTCTCTTAAGAGCCGATTTATTGGCTCCAAGGCCGGACCCGACGCCTCATTCAGGCGAAGGGCGTGGGGCTCGGAGATGGAGCGGGCGGAAAAGGGCATTGCAACAATTCCTTCGTTCCGCCCGCTCCGGATTGTTCACGCACGAACCAGCCCCGCGAAAGCCTGACGATAATGTAACAGAAGAGTGACTGAAAGCAGGCCCAAAACGATGCCAAGAGGCAGCCCGCTTCGATCGAGGAAAAGATCGTAAAAAAGGATATTCACAACGACCGGACCAACGAGCGTCAATCCCAACGGTATATAACGCCCGCTCAGAAGCACGACCCCTCCCACGATCTCAAAGAGCTTGATCGCATAGAGGTAACCGCTCCCAAAAAGCGCCCCCATGAACGCGCCGGCGGCACCCTGCGGCGGCGGCATTGGAATGAAGTGGAAGAATGCATTCAGCCCGAAGACAACAAAGATGAGTCCAAGCAGCAGACGCGCGATGAGAGCAACAATTTTCATGATTGATTGGGTTCAATTCAAATCGAACAAAAGGACCTGCGAATCTTTGGTGGCGCCAAGTTCCAATGCAGTTTCTTCGGTAATGGCGGCGGCATCCCCGGCGCTGAGCGACTGGCCATTAAGGGTGATTTCACCTTCTGCCACCTGCAGCCAGGCACTGCGACCGGGCTCCAGCGTGTGAGTCAGACGGTTGCCGGATTGAAGTTTGCCCAGCCAGAGATCCGCGTCCTGATGGATGGAAATTGAGCCGTCGCGGCCGCTTTTGCTTGCCACCAGGCTCAAAGTCCCGGCGGGCGTGTTCACCATCGACTTCTCCTCATAGCGAGGCTTCACGCCTTTGCTTTCCGGAGTAATCCAGATTTGGAGCATGTGCACCGCTTCATCGGCCGACGGATTGTATTCGCTATGAGTGATGCCGCTGCCGGCCGCCATGTATTGGAATTCACCGGGCCGGATCACACGGCCATTTCCCATTGAGTCCTTGTGCTGAAGCGAGCCGCTCAACACATAGGTAATGATTTCCATGTCGCGATGAGGATGCTGGCCGAACCCGCCCAACGGGAGGACGATGTCGTCGTTAATCACGCGCAGGGTGCGAAACCCCATCCAGTTCGGATCGTAGTAATCGGCGAAGCTGAAAGAGAAATAACTATCCAGCCAGCCGTGGTTGGCATGGCCGCGTTCGTTGGCTTTTCGTGTCTTAATCATGCCCAACCGTAGCCTGCCCCCCTGAGTATCGGGAAATAGCATGTTTCTTGGCTTACCATGCGTCAAAGGTATGCTCGCGGTTCCATGGAACTCCGTCATCTCCGTTATTTTGTCGCCGTCGCGGAGGAGGAAAACGTCACGCGCGCCGCCGCCAGGCTCCACGTCTCGCAACCGGCCGTCAGCCGGCAGATCCGCGACCTGGAAGATCACCTTGGCGTGACCCTCCTCGAACGAAGCGCCAAGGCGGTCCGCCTCACCGAAGCCGGACGCGTTTTTCTGACTGAAGCGCGCGCCGTCCTCGATCGCGCCACGGAAGCCGAGAAGACCGCGCGCGCTGTCGGCGGTGGCATGCAGGGCGAGATCCATGTCGGATACGCCCCCTCGCTAACGGTGCAGATCCTTCCCAAGGCGCTCCGCCAATTCCAGGGCGAGTTCCCCAAGGTGCGCGTTTCCCTTCACGATTTTTCGAGTGAACAGATGTTAACCGGCCTTCGCGATGGGAGCCTGCACGTGGCGCTGGGGGTGCGTCCGGCCGGGCAGAAGCTGCGGGGGTTGGTGTTTAAAGAGATTGCCAAATACGCCATGTGCGTGGCCGTGGCGCCCGGTCATCCCCTCGCCCGCAGCCGCGGGGTCAACCGGGCCAAACTCGCGGATCATCCTTTAATCGCCTACACACGGGCTGATTACCCCGAATATCACGAAGCGCTGGATGAACTCTTCGCATCACATCCCCCGCGGATCGCCGAGGAGCACGAAAGCGTGACCAGCCTTATCGCTGCGGTCGAAGCCGCGCGCGGCGTGGCGATCGTGCCGAGCTCCATGGCCTGCATGGTCGGTCCCCGGCTAAAAATCGTCCCACTGATTCCCCCCTCCGCTCCCATCGTCGTCGGAGCAATCCGCCGCGAAGGGACTGAATCGAGCGCTGTCGGCAAGTTCATTGCCGCCGCCTCCTGAATGCGGATGTCTATCGGCTTTCCGCAAAAATCCGATGCGCGGTTTAATGGGGCTTACCTGGCGGCGTTTTTCGGAATCAGTGGCGACCGGGATAGTTTGCAACAGGAAGTTGCATTCTCCAGCTGAGCAAGGAAAGCCGCAGGTACCAAGCTAGCAGAGTTGCTGAATCTTCGTAAGTGCTTCGAACTTGAGAATGGCATCGCCTTTGGTGAAATCGGGTATTGTCATCGGCTCGCCATTGCCAGCGGCAAACGCCGGCATGGGCGCGGCGAGGACGGCCGCGAGCGCAAGGAGTGGATTTTCGTCAGTTTGTTTTTTTGAGTTGCTTGAGTTCCGCCATCGCCTCGGCAAGGCCCTTGCCGATGCCGCCGAGGATTTTCGCCGAGCCGAGGTAGTGAAATTCGAGATTTGAGATGCCTTTCTCCAGCACCAGGCGCTCGCGCTCAGTCAGCCCCTCCGCGCGCAGTTTCTCCATTACGGCTTTTTCATCGACGGGTGTCAGTTTGCTCTCGGCGGCGAGCTTCTTCGCGTGCTGTTTGATGTCGTTTTCCTTCGTCTTCGCCGCTGTCAGTTCCTGGTCCCAGTAGTTCTCCGTGAGCAGTGCGGCGACGTTGTCTTTGAACTCCGGCAGCGATGCCGGGGCCGCCATCGCATCGCGGAAGTTTTGATGCGTCGCTTTGTATCGCTGCTGGTCGGGACCATACTGCGCCGTCGGCCCGCCAACGCCGAGCACGCCGATGACGAATGGCAGCTTCGGCGCGTTCAAATCCCGCCGCACGTCACGGATGAAATGGGCCATCGCCGTGCTGTAGGCATCGTAACCGCCCGGCTTCTCGCCGTTAGGATACGTGCTGCCGTCGACGAGGTCGTTCCAGCCCTGAAACCACGCAAAACCCGCCAGCTCATAGCCCTGCGCCGCGTCGTAGTCGGGCACCACGCGCTTGATGTCGCTGAGCACCATTTTCACATGCTCGACGATGAGCCGGTAATTCACGCCCGTTGCTGTCACCTTCTCCGCTTTCATCGCTTCGATCTCCTTGCCCTGCTTTTGAAAAACCGCCAGCTGCGTTTCGTTGAACATATACGGCCCAGCGCTCGGCGGACGGAAATCCGTGTTCAGGCTCTTGCCGCCCCACGAGGTCTTGATGAGCAAAATGGGCGCGTCCGTGAACTTCTGTATGTAGAGGCCAAACGTGAACTCCGGCCCGATTTTCTCGCCCGACGCGCCGAAGCCCGCCGTCAGCTTCCCCGTCTGCTCCGCCTCCGCGCAGCCGATCGAGGAAATCCAGACGCGCTCGCAGACCTTTGGCTTGCCATCCGCGCCCATCATTTCCGCCAGCATCGGCTTCGTCGCCGGATCCATGCCGATGTGCTCAAACGTGCTCACTTTGGCATGCCCCTGCATATTTGATTGCCCGGCGAGGATGAAAACTTGCAGCGGCTTTTTTTCCGCCGCGAATGAATGGCTGCAAAAGAGCGCAAAGACGGAGAACAGGAGTTTTAGCGACGGTTTCATGGTTGATTGAGTGTGGTGGGTGCGGCTTCGGTGGTGTTTTTATCACGGCAACGGTCCCAGGCTCAGCCAACCGGGAGCATCGCGCTCTTGCTCCGCATTGGCGAAGCGCAGGGGTTTGCCGCCTGGCAGCGGGTTGATGATGCGCAAGGCGAGCGTGAGTTGCGCGGCCGGCTTTTCCGGCAGATTCAAAGTGGCGTTCCATTCGCGCGGCGCATTGCCGGGAAACAGACCCGTGATTTTCCAATCCACCGGCCAACTCAGCGCGGGGCGGCCCTCCAGATCCAGCGCGGCAAGTTCGATGCGCCAGTCTTGGTAAAAGGGGGCGACGCCTTGATTTATCACGCTCACCCAAACCTTCACGCGCTCGCCATCGCGAATGATCGTTGCCGTGGGCACATGGAAATCGTAGCCCATGTGGCGCACATGCTCGATGGCGCGGCGATAGCGCTCGGGCTCGGCTCTTTTTTCGAAAAGACCACTCTCCATGAGCCAGCTAACATGCGTTTGTTCCACGCAAATGGCGAAGTCCTGCGCCTTCGGGTGCTCTGGCTTGGCATCATGCACTTGGCCCCAGACCTCGGGTCTCACCTCGCCGCCAATGGGTTGGGTGCGCCATTTGTTCAGGGCGCTCTCTCCCGCTGCTTTCAGCGTTCGCATGTAGAACCAACTGCCGCTCTCTTTGCCGATGTCGAGTGTGCCCCAGGCGAAGGAATCATCGTGATAGCCAAAGTGCAGTTTCGCATTCGCTGCGAAGTCGGGGTGATCCTCGCCCGCCGGATACCGCAGCAGCACGGGCGTGCGTTTCAATGCCCGCTCATAGGCAGCAAGCACGCGCTGCTGAGTTTTCACCGAGGCGAACAAATCTTCCCGCGGCCAAGTGTGCCACTCACCCCAGGAGCCAAGCAGCCCGGCGGTGAGGTAGGCAATGCGTGGGTCGCCATCGTATCGCTGGCCGAGAGCAGCAACGAAGCTCTCCAGCGCGCCCACCAGCCGCTCGTCGGCATAGTCGGGGCTGTAGCAAACATCAGCGGGTGGTTTCTCAGAGTCGTTCTTCCACTGCGTGACTTTCACACCCTGATCACGGAGAAATTTGGGCATGCCGGACTTCCGCCCCGGATACTCCAGCCAGACTCGCAGGATGGCCTGATTCCCCCGCGAGGCGATACCGCTGAGGAGCGCCTCCAAAGGTTCCCAATCAAAGGTCTCCGCTCCCTTCATCAGATCCGACAACGGCAGGTAATCAAACTCCATGCTGTGGGGGAAGGTATCCCCCGCCATGCCGGAGTAGGGAACGAGCCCCTTGAGAGGATTGTCGGCAGGTGAAGGTGCAGGCTGCGCTCCGCTCACATTTCCATGGCCGCAAACGAAAGCAAAGAGCGCCCAGAGTAAGATGCGATGACTCACGGCTTCGGGATTTCGTTTAGCGTGTAGTAGGCGCGGTCGTGCAAAAGCACCTCGCCGTCGCTCGACTTGAAAGCGGGCAGGTGGAAGTCATGGACGTGGCCCCGCACGAGTCCCTGCACTTGCAGGCGCACGCTCATCGCGTCGGGCGCGACTTTGACGGCGGTGACGGTCGGGCGCGTTTGGTCCACCTCAGGGCTGCCGTAACCTTGCTGATAAATGTGCGTGTAGGTCTCCAGCGCGTAGCTCTCCGGGCGGGCGGCCTGCGCAGCGTCGGCGGGGCGCGTGAAGCGCAGCACAAAGCCGTCGGGCTGCGCGCGGATGTCGAGAATCTCGAACGGCGTGCGCCCGGTCCAGTCGAGGCGCTGGAGCAGATTGTCCTTCATGCCGCGCACCGGCCAGCCGCGGTTGGTACCGCCGGTGATGAGCTTGCCGTCCGGCATGAAATGCAGTGCCAGCAGTCCGATGCCGAGTCCTTCGCGGAACGGATAACACGCGCCCTGCCACACGCCGTTTACCTGCTCCGTCGTCGCGCGCATCACGATGCTCAACGTGTAGTCGCCGACAAAAATCTGTTCATCGAACGGCCCGAACTTTCCACCCGCGCGGCACACCTCGAACCCGGAGATCGAGCGCCCCATTTTTTTGTAAGGAAACACCACCGCGTAGGGCACGAGTTCCTTCACACGCTGCCGCTCCGTCTCCATGCGCGACGGTGACATTGGCATCACCGGCGCCGGCCCGATCTCTGGCGCGAAGGGATACCAGTTGAAGCTGATGGGATGTCCCATGAAGCCGCCGGGTTTAAGGTGCTTGAGCGAACACGAGCCATTCCACGGCCCCTGACTCTCCACGTAAAACATCTCGCCGCTCTCATTTGCGCCTACACCGAGCGGACTTCGCAACCCGCTGCACAGCGGCACGGCCTTCCCCTCCGGCGTAATCTTCAACGCCCAGCCGCGAAACAGTGCTTTCGAGTTGTAGGATTCGGACAAGCCGAGCGCGACGTAGAGATTCCCCGCCGCATCAAACTTAGAGCCGCACGCAAACTCGTGGTAATGTCCGAAGCCCCACGCGTCGCTCACTGTGTCGAACCGATCCGCGCGCCCATCGCCATTCGTATCGGCGATGCGCGTCACCTCCGTCGCGTGCGTGGCGAAAAACGCGCCGTCGCGCCAAGCCAGCCCGAGCACTTCATCCAGCCCGCTCGCAAACCGCTCCACGCGCGGTTTCGGACGCTCATCGCCCGCCCCGCTGAACAACAAAATCTCGCCCCGCCGCGTCCCGACGGCCAGGCGTTCATCGGGCAGCGAGACGAAGCTGCCCGCCTCGACATACACACCCTCGGGCATCGGGATGTCCACGATGCGATAATAGGCTGCCTCCCGCTCCGCCGTCCCCCAGGTATCGCCAAACTCCTCCGCCACGGCGACGAGCGGGAGCAGGCAGAGGAGAGTGAAAAGATGGAAGCTCATGGCGTGGTGGTGATGTGATATTGGAGCTTCAACTCCCCACGCGCAGGCAGCAGGAGTTCCCTTGCGCCGTCGGCGTCGCGCAGGAGTGGCGCGGCAGGCAGGCGGACGAGGAGATTTTTTCCGATGGCAAATTCGTTCGCGCCGCGCGGCTCGATGAGTTTGTCCACGGCCACCCGGAAGTGCAGGCCGGCGGGCGGGTTGAGAATTTTCAGTGTGCGTTCAAGGTAAAGTTTTCCGGCGGGGTCGCGGCATTCAGTGAAGGCGTCTTCCACGGTGAATGCGCCGGGGGCGTAGCGAAAGGTGGGGCGTTGCCGGGCGTCGAGGGTGTAGCCTTTGAAAGTGAACGGTGATAATCCCGGCGTCGTGTCGAGCAAGGGCCATGCAGTCGTCGACGATTCCAGCACAGCGAAGGCGGAGCCGGGCGGGAAGTCCACCACATCTTTGCCAAGGAGGCGTGCCTGACCGGAGCCTTGGCCGCGCCAGAGGCCGGAGGCTTCGATGAAGCCGCCGATCCACACGGAGCCGAGACGCATTTGCGCGGCGTCAAAGGCGAGGTTGATGCCTCCGGGATAGCCGACGCCGATGCCGCGTTTGCCGATGCCGGGGAAGGCGCGGCGCACGATGACCGCCTCGTCGCGCACCTCGACGACGAGCGGCTCCAGCACCAGCCCGGCGGGTTCGCCCGCCTCGGGGCCTTGCGCGAGGAATTGCCAAAGCGCATCACGCTGCTGGCCGGGGTCGCCGCCGAGCACGCCGGGCAACGTCGATTTTCCATCCGGCCAAAAGCCGGGCATCACCGTGAGCGGCGCGAACCGCTGCGGCTGCGCGAGGAAATGATGGAACCAGTTTTGCTCCAGCCGCTCCGTCATCGTAGTAAGTTCCGGCCCGTGAATGGCGGCGCTGCGGCCGCGAAATGTGTGGCAGGCAATGCAGTTGAAGCCCTTTGTGCCCGCCAGTTCGCAGCCCACGTTGTGCGGCTTTGCGGCTGGCTGCACGCGCTCGAACTTCGCAGGCGGCAGCGTGTCAATTTGCTTGAGCCACGCGACGAGCGGCTCGGTATTCGCCGCGCCGAATTTCGGCATCCGGGTATTGATAGAAGGCCGCACGCCCGCGCCGTTGGCGACCACTTCGCGCAGCCACGCAGCCTTGAGCTTCGCGCCTACGCCCGTGAGCGGCGGCGGGATGCGGCCCTGCTCACCGAGGCTCTCCTCGCGTCCGGTAAAATATTCACCACGATGCGTGGCGACGCCGCCGAGTGCGTCGCGCTGATGGCACGCGATGCAATTCAGCCGCGTGAGCGTGAGCTGTACCATCGCCGCGGCCTCCCATGCCTTCGCCTCATCGGCGAGCGCCGCACGCAGCGAGGCGCGCTGGTTTTCCGCCAGCGGATAATGCGGCCAGGCTCCGCGCCTCTCCAACAAACAACCCTCGCCCGCGCGCACCTTGCCCAAAGCGGGCAGCGAAGGCGCCACGATCTTGTCTCCAGCGCTGTGACACGCATCGCAGCGATGTTGCGCGAACAGCGTTTTCCCGCGCGCGGCGAGCGCCGCGTCGGGCTGGAAAACCTCTGCTGCCGCTTTCTGCTCGCGGAGCGAATAGCTCGCAATGTCCTCCGCCTCGAAGTGCTCCAAATGGCAATCCGGCATCCGCCCGCTGGGACGCGCGGCGAGTGGGTCCTGCAAAAACGCTGCAAGGCTCACGAGCGTGTATTTCTCCGCCACTGGCCCGAGTGGCACCGAGCCGGACAGCGCCTTTTCCGGCGAATGACACGCCACACAGCCAACCGAGTGATACAGCTTCCGCCCACGTGCCACCGCCTCCGCCGCAGGCACCGCCGACGCCGCCGGCTTGCCCAGCGAAGCGAGGAAATGCGCCAGAGCCTTCGCCACATCCGCGCGCTCCGCATCGGGCAAATGTGCGAGCACATCCGGCATCGTTGTCCCCGGCTTCACGCCCGACGGACCTGCAATGAACCGCTGCAAATGTGCCGCATTTACTCGCGCCCCGACCGCCGACAAATCCGGGCCGCTCTTCGCCGCAAACGCCGGCTGTGTCGTAGCGTGACAAGCTGTGCAACCCAGCTCGCTAACCAGCACCGCCCCCGCGATTTTCTCCGTGACTGCGCGCTCCAGTCCGCCGATCACCGGCGGCTCCGCCGGGCTCGCAGCGGCGGCATGGCCGCACACGAGCGCAAGAAAGCAGAGGATGTATTGCTTCATGGCGTTTCAATTTTGAAGGCGGGCCGGGAAAGCACGCCTTTGGAGAGTTCGCCGTAGTGGTCGGAACGCCAAAAACTTCTGAGGTTGGTAGCGGTGGCGAGCGCGAAGTGCATCGGTTTCATGCGATGAAAGTGCGACTTCACATCAGCGACAAGGCGCATTTTTTTCCGCCGGCAACTCCGCCATTCCCGCTCAGTTGCAGGAACAGTCGCAGCCGCAGCAGCCGCAGCCATCCCCGTCGCACGGATTGCAGTCGCAAATCGCGCCGCCAGCTCTCGGGCTGCACCGCACGCACTCGCAACAATCGAAACAATCACACCAGCCCCAGCAATCGCAGCAATCCCGACAGCGCCATGATTGGTGCTCTCGTGGCGCCGGCGTTTTTCGTTTCCGGGTTTTCTCATCCGCCCGGCTTTGGGAAACCGCCAGAACCCGGCGGTTGGCGCCCTCCACGAGCACGCCTCGCAGCAGATCCCGATTCCGGCGCACGGTTAAGGAATCAAAGGCCACCCGTAAACGTTCGGAGGCCTGCCGCATGACAGTCACGACTCTCTCGCGCCGGGCGTTTTCTTCAACGAGAGCATGGAGCGGATTAAATCGGCGGCACTTTTGATCGCCCGCCCAATCTTCCCAGGCGTCCTGCGTATAGACGAGAAAACCGAGTTGCCAGCCGATTTCCCTGAGCGCGGCCGAGGGCGCTCCGGCAAGTTGGCCAAGATGCGCGACGATCTCGCCATAGGCGGCGCAGGTGGGTTGCGCGGCCGAGGCGAGATCCGCCCGTGAATGTTCCTCTTGTGGCTGGGCTCGCAGCAGCGCCGTCACATCATCAACGTGAAATCCGAGTGCGTGCAAACGTCCGAACGCCGTGGTGCCGGCCTCCCCAAGCATTTCACGCCCCGCCATTGCCAGCCAGCGGCGCGCTCCGCGTTCATCGTTGGCGTCGTCTTCGAGTTTGGTGCTCAACCCGCAGATTGTCACCGCGGCGGCGTATTGAAGAATCGGTCCCGCACGCAGCATTTCGCGCTTTTTGCCCAGGGGATTGCAGCAAGTTGTGTTGATCACGGCCGGTCCGTCCACCGTGAGCGCGGAGCCGAGGAGCGCCAGGAAAGCGCTGTCCCGATTGACCAGGCAACGAGCCCATGCGCCGTAATCCCGATGCAGGCACGAACTCAGCCCGCAGAAATGCGCGCGGTACATCGTCGCAGCGCGGCTGCAGCACAATACGGGGCCAGGGAGGAATCCAAACATTCAGCGAATCGTGCAGAGGCTGCTTGAGCGAAGCAACTCTCGCTCTTCATTGCGTCCGCCAGCGGCCGCGAGCATTTGACACGCTATAGGAAAAGGAAACACGCGGCCATGACCGCTGTAGGGATGAACGCGCCAAGTGCGAGGCTGAGCGGGGCGACGCCATCGTGGAAATACCCGGAGAGGATTGACTGCCCGGCGGGGTTTGGCGCATTCGCGATTACGGTAAGGCCGCCGCCGACAACCGCCCCGGCGACGACGGCATATTTCAGACCGTCGCTAAAGCCCGGCACGAGCGTGGCAAGGTAAGTGATGGCGGCGTTGTCGTTGAAGGCGGTGAGGCCTGTGGCGCCGAGAAGCAGCGGTGTTTCTCCGAGCCGCGCGAGCACCGGCTCAATCCACCAGCCTTGCAGGCCGCCATGGACAACCAGGCCGCCAAGGAAGAAGCCGACGAGCAGCGCGGGCCTGAGACTGAGCGGATTCTGGTGGTGCTCAGTGGCCGCCGTGAAGGCGAGAAAGAAGAGGAAGCCGCCAATGAAGAGTGCCGGGTAGTGCGCGGTGAAGACCGTCCAGCCGAGGAAAGCGAGATGCACCACGGTGACCCACACGGGGACCGGATCGGTGCGGTCGCTCCACTGTTCTGGTTGTTCGTCCGCATCGACCGAGCGGCGCAGGGCCGCAAATTCGCGACGGAAGCGAGCGAAACATATCAGGTTCGCGACGACGATGCCGACGATCGCCTTCCAGCCAAAGTGCGAAAACATGAAGGGTGTATTCCAATTCCACTTCGTGGCGACCATGAGCACAGGCGGTGCGGCGAAGTGAGTAAGCGTGCCGCCAACCGAGATGTTTACAAAGAGCAGCCCGAGCGTGGCGTAGCGAAACTTCACGCTTGGATGCAGATCGTAAAACTGCCGGGCGAGAAGCAGCGCGCAGATCGTCATCGCCGCCGGCTCAGTGATGAAAGAACCGAGCAGCGGGCCAATCGTAAGAATGGAGAGCCACCACGCCGCCGGCCGGCCTCCACCGAGGCTGGCGAACATTCGCAGCCCTTGCTCGGCGAAGCGCAGGACGGGCCGCGTCGCGGCAATGCACATGATGACGACGACAAACATGGGCTCGGTGAAGGTGACGCCGTGGCTAATGTAATGCTCCGCGGCAGGCCAGCCTTTGAAGACGCTGAAAGCCACCAGTAGCGGCACGACCCAGATCCCGAAGATGGCCTCAATCTCGCCGAGGAAATGCATGATTTCCGCCTTGAATGAAACCCGATCCTTCGCCCCTTCGAGAGACGAGAACTCTTCGGTACTGCTTTGGTCGCGGATTTTTGCAGTGTGTTCGTCGCGCCACCGGTGGGCGAGGTGCATGAACTTCGTCGCGAGAAAAGTATGCACGATCGCGAGCAGGAAAATGACCGTCGCCACCAGGTTAAAGGGATCAACCGTGATCCGATGCAGGAGGATTTCGAGGATTCCGGTCCGGTCGGCATCGGCGTATTGGTCGAGCGGTACCGGAACGCCTGGTCCTGCCGCCGCCTCCGCCGCGAACAGAGATGGCACGCCCAGCACTCCGGCAAAGATGATGAGTAATAAGAAGCGTCCCATAAAAAGTGGATTTTTATCATCCCTCGCCGCCCTCGCCAGCAATTGCGATCCGCGACTCGCGCCCAGGTTAGAGTTGAACTGAAGTTTTGGAGCGCGTCAGCGGATTCGATTTTTTTCAATCACGCCCGCGATGATAATCGCGAATGCGATCAGCCTGACTATATACACGAAAGGCGCCAACTCGTTTTGCGGACTCACGGTGACGAGCACAATGCGCTCCAAGGCAAGCACTGCGAATGCGGCGATAAAAAACGCAAAGAGCCGGTCGCCGGTTCTCCGCCACAGCCTCAAAAAGTGGAGCGCGACGGACACGCATCCCATGAAAATCGCGCCCGAGAGAAAAGTGCTCAGCGTTGCCATAGAATCGTCATTTTTCGTTAAAGATGAGTCCGTAGAGCAGTGCAGTGAGGCCAAGCAGCGTCACGCTACTGCGGATCGGCTGTAAATCGATGCTGGGGAAGACGACGAGATCGACGAAGAGCAACACATTTGTGAGCGTCAGCGCACAGAAGCAAATCGCGCTCCAGAGCAGAAGTTTCACATGGCTGCCACGGTACGCGCGAACCAGCAGGACCGCGCAGGCCAGGCTCGTGAGGGCGCAGAGAAGATAGACGATCTGGGGCATACTATTGTGGGCGAAATCGAAATGCGTCGGCGAAGCTTTGCGCGGAATTCCCATCGGGCTTGAAAATGGTTTCGATGACAAGGACCGGCCGCACCCGGTAAGCTTGAATCGTTTCAGTTACCGCCGCGGCGAGTTGGAGATTTTTTGGCTCGTAACGATAAGCCCCCTTCGCGTTCTCCATTTCTATGAGCAGACCCGCTCGTATAAATCCCGCCAGCCGGCTCCTGATCGACTGCTCGTTGCTACGAAGCGCCATATCGATTGCACTCACAGTCCATTCCCGCTCAGGGGCACTCGACACCAGTGCGAGGATTTCGATCTGCTCAACGCTGTGGATATACTCGCGAAGGAAGTCCTTCACCGCAGTAGAGAGTCCTTCGTTTAACATTAATGGTCAGGGCGGTAATTTTTTTGAGGTGCTAGAAACGCCGGATTTTCGATACTGGCGACCAGATCATCATTTTAGAAAGCCGTTGGCCAGCTACCTGGCGGCCCGGGCCATCTTCGAGCCATTTTTTGCGTCGCTCACAACCGCCCGGCTGTTCCCGGTACCACGGCAGCATGCTCGTTTGCGGGCTCCATTGGGCGACAGCGGAATCCGGTTTACTTTGACGAAACGGCCTTTGGGCTTTTGAGCTGCGCGCCTTGCTGGATGGCAAAAAGATTGTTCATCGTGGCGATGTAGATGACTCCGTTGGCGGCGGTGGTGGTTGCGCTGATGTAGTCTTTGAAATCGACCGAGGCGAGCACCTGCTTTTCTTTGCTGGCCGCCAGAATCGAGAAATCGCCTTTGCGGGTGCCGATATAGACTTTGCCGTCGGCCACCATGGGAGACGCCCAGACTTCCCCCTTCATCTTGTGCGTCCAGTACGGCTTGCCTGTTTCAGCATCCAGACAGTGAATGTTACGGGAAGTATCGGTGACAAAAACGAGTCCCTCCCAGACTGCGGCCGTCGACATCGTATGTTTATCGAGCGGATACGACCAGATCTCGCCCGTGTGGGTGAGGTCCTTTGTTTTTGTCAGGTCAATGCACTTGAGCCACGCCTCGTTTTTGCCCCACCAAAGGTCGCCGCCGCCGGCCACAAACATTCGGGTTCCAAGAACCACCGGCATCCCGTAAATGTCGCTCGGCCCTTGTTGTTTATTGTTGGTAAAGCGATGCACCTCTTCCTTGGGCGCATTCGGATCGATGTCGTAGGCCCAAACTTTTTTTAAGGTCAATACTTCGCCAGGCGCCGGGCTCTTTGTAACCGGCTCAAATGCGCGCACCACTCCATCTCCTCCGGCGAAGACAATCAGATCGCGGCCGTCGAGTTTTGCCAGCGCCGGAGAAGACCAGGTGGAATGGAAGATAATGGGGGCAATCTGTTCGCGATCGCGCGCCACGAGCCGTCCCGTTGCTTTTTCCAATACAATCAGACTCGGTGCATCGGGGGTTCGGATTGCCCGATGCGAGTTATCCACACCGGTGCCGGTGTTTACGTAAAGATAGTCACCCAGGATCAGGATGGAGCTGTGGGCGCCGTCGTGCGGCCATACGCCGGCCTCCGCTGGCATATCAAATGCCCAGAGGATATCGGCGTCCAGCGGATTGGTCTCCGAAGGGGTTGTCACGGAGGCCGGTTTGAACTCCGGCGGGAGCGCGGCATGCGGAGTCAGATGGGCGCCTTCGTCCTTGAACGGGCCGTCGTTACCGTTGGCGAGACCCTGCACATCGAGGCAGATCACCTCGCCCCGATTATCCACCAGATAAGCGCGCTCACCTTCAATGGTCGCCGGCGACGAGATGCCGGTCTTTGGCCAGTCGAAGTAATCGTCTTCGGTCCGCTTGGGAACCACCAGCTGCCAAAGGAGCCGCCCATCGTTTTCGTCCAGGCAAAGAAAGATGCCGCGATCGCCAACGCGAGTAGGATCGCGCGGCTCCGAGTTGCTGGTGCCGATGTAAACACGCCCCCCGGCGACAATAGGCGTGGAATGGGTCTGGCCCCCAAGCGGCACCACCCATTTGATGTTTTCACCGGTCTCCGGATTGAACGAGGAAGGAAGCCCTTTTTCCTCGGAAACCATATTGCGCGTCCAGGCCGCGCCCCATTGCGGCTGATCAGCGGCCGAGGAAAGCATACAAAGGGAGAGAATGGCGGCAAGCGCGTGCGCGGCGGATCGATAATTCATTCGGGAGGAAATTGGAATGCGATGGAAGAACGCAGGCGGGTGCGGGCGCAATCTTAATCCTTCAGGAAGCCGGATCGCGGCGTTCTATACGCGGGTCGGAAGACCCGATGGCGGACGTGAAGGCAAGGCGAGCACCGAGGCCAATGTCTTCAGCAACGCGTCCGCAGTATACGGTTTTGGCAATGTCGCGGAGATCTTCCCAAAATCGAAATCCGGCAGAGGAGCGGCATCAGCGTGGTCGGTGAAAACGACAATCTTGAGCGATTCATCCTGGGCGAGCAACCCGCGCACGAGCTTAAGTCCGTCGGGAAAGGAAGCGCTGACATCGGTAAGTACGGCGACGATCTCGGTGCGGTGGCTTTTATAAAGGGCAAGTCCATCGCCGGAATTGGAAGCGGTGATTGTGCGGTAACCGTGCAACTCGATCACCGTGCGTGCCATCGTCTGAATACTGACATCGTCGTCGATAACCAGAACCAGCTCGCCACGGCCATAACGGGCGGTCAGCGCGGCGGCGGGTGCCGCGGGGGAACCGACTGCCGGAGCCGCCGGCAGGTAGATTTTAAAGCAGCTGCCGGAATTGACCGTGCTCGAAACCGAAATAAACCCGTCGTGACTGCGAATAATCGCGGCCGTGGTGGAAAGCCCAAGGCCCGTGCCACCGCTGGTCGCCGGAGCCTGCTGACTCTTTTCGGTCGCACCGGATCCACTCCCTTCAGTCCCGATCCCGTCGGTTCCGGCATTGGCGCCCCCCGTCTTGGTGGTAAAGAAGGGTTCAAATATCTTGTCGAGAATATCGGCGGCAATCCCGGTGCCCGTATCGGAGACTTCAAGCAATACGTAATCCCCATGCCTGGCTTCGGTGCGAAACTTCCCGTCGAGAACTGCGGAGCCGGTTGCCGTGATTTTTAAAGTCCCGCCATGAGGCATGGCATCGCGGGCATTCACGCAAAGATTCAGGAGCACCTGATGAAGCTGGGTGGCGTCCGCGATGACGGTGGGGAGATGAGCGCCCAGGACCGTTTCGATGCGGATATCCTTGGGAAAGGTTTCCTTCGCCATTTTTACCATCTCCTCAATGACGGACGAAAGGTTGAGCGCCGCGCGCTTGCCCTGCACGCCGCGGCTGAACGTGAGGATTTGCTTTACGATATCGGCCCCGCGTTGCGCGCTTGCTTCAATGGTGGCGATCATGCGCTGTTCACGCGCCCCGTGGAGTGCGTCCCGCAACATCGGCGCACACATCACAATCGGGGTAAGGATGTTGTTGAGATCATGCGCGATTCCGCCGGCCAACGCGCCGAGGGTTTCCATGCGTTGCGCGCGCAGGAACTGCGCTTCAAGCTTCTTCTTCTCGGTAATATCTTCCTTGGTGGCCAAATAATGGGTCGGCTCCCCGCGCGCGTCCCGGATCGGCGAGATGGTGGCGAATTCCCAGAACAGTTCGCCGTTCTTTTTCTTATCGCAAAATTCCCCGCGCCATTCCAACCCCGCCTCAAGCGCTTCCCACAGGCGCGCGTATTCGGCCTCCCCGATGCTTTCGATCTCAAAAATAGTCGGTCTCCTGCCGAGCACCTCCAATGCCGAGTAACCGGTGACCTCCTCAAACTTCGGATTCACGTATTCAATAAACCCGCTGAGATCGGTGATGATAATGGAGACCGGGCTCTGATCGACGGCGCGCGAAAGTTTGCGCACCTGCTCCTCCGCAAGCCGGCGAACGCCCCGCTCCTCGATTTCCCTCAACGCCCTCCAGATGGCGGCCACCAAACGTGAGCGCCGGTCTTTAAGCACGTAATCGACCGCCCCCATCTTAAGAAGCTCCACGGCAAGCTCCTCCCCGATGGTGCCCGAAACGAAGATGACAGGAACCTCCGGGGCGAGTTTTCCTGCCAGCTCAAGGGCAATGGCTCCATCAAAATCCGGCAGTCGATAATCGCTCAGGATAACATCGGGCTCAAAGGACATGAGAGCGCCGATAAAAGCGGGTTCGTTATCGACGCGATGGGAGAAGAATTCAACGCCGCCGGTGCGCAGCTCATATTCAATGAGAGCCGCATCAATCTCGGAATCCTCAAGCATCAAAATCCGCAGCACTCTCGTGCTATCCGTGGGACAACCCGTCATTACAAGATGGGGGGCTGATTAAGAAGCAGCCAGTAGCATCCAACCGTGGAGACGGCTTCACAAAAATTCTCAAACTCCACCGGCTTAACGATGTAACTGTTCACTCCCAGATTGTAGGCTTCCACAACATCGCGATCCTCTCGCGAGGAAGTCATTACCACCACCGGCAGCAGCCGCGTGGCCGGGTTCGCGCGGATTTGCCTCAGGACTTCAATCCCGTCAATTTTTGGCAGTTTAAGATCGAGAAGAACCAGCTTGGGCCAGGCGGTGACATCGCGCCCGGCATATGCGCCGGCGCCGAAGAGAAAATCGAGAGCTTCCTGCCCGTCGTCAACATGCACAACGTTATTGGCAAGATTGCGTTTCCGCAGGGCGCGCAGGGTTAACTCCGCATCGCGTGGGTTATCCTCCACAAGAAGAATTTGAATCAGTGAACTGTTCATGGATTGAAAATCGGCAGTGCGAAATAAAACGTGGCACCTTCGTTTACTTTGCCTTCGGCCCAAACCCGGCCGCCGTGGCGATGAATGATCCGCTGGACCAGCGCAAGCCCCACGCCGGTCCCTTCAAACTGGGCCTCCCCATGGAGCCTCTGGAAAACGCCAAACAACTTGCCCTCATACCGCATGTCAAACCCGGCGCCGTTGTCGCGGATATGGTAGATCTGCTCATCCTTTTCAAGGCGCCAGCCAGCCTCGATCCGCGCATCGGCCACTTGGTTGGTAAATTTGAGCGCATTGGAAAAAAGGTTGGTCCACACAAGCCGCAGCATGCCGGCCTCCCCGCAGGCGGGGGGGAGCTCCCCAAGCGTGAAGTGGACGCTTCGGGTGGGTTCGCGGCCGAGCAGTTCGGCAAACACGCTCCGTGCAAGTCCATGCATGTCAACCGTTGTTGATTGCATTTGTTGACGGCCGACTCGGGAGAAACTTAACAGATCGTCAATGAGCTGGCCCATTCGTTGCGTCTCACTGCGAATGACTCCCAGGAGCCGGGCTCCTTCGCTTTCAATGATCGCGCCGTAATCTTCCATCACCATGCGCGAATAACCGTCAATCGCACGCAACGGCGCCCGCAGATCGTGCGAAACCGAGTAAGAAAAGGCTTCGAGTTCCTTGACAGCGCGTTCGAGCTGCGCGGTGCGTTCCGTCACGCGCAATTCCAGTGTTTCATTAAGCTCACGAATCTGCGCTTCGGCCCGCTTTTGATCTTCAATGTCGGTGCTTGTCCCAAACCAGCGCACGATCGTTCCCTCCGCGTCGCGCACCGGCAGTGCCCGGCCCAGGTGCCAGCGGTAACTCCCGTCGGCGCCGCGTTTAAAACGATACTCGATTTCGTAAGGCGTCCCGGTCCGGCACGCGGTGGTCCACTTGTCAATGCAGTTCTGGAGATCGTCGGGATGCAGCACCATCTCCCAGCCCCAGCCAACGGTTTGTTCCAGGCTGAGCGCCGTGTACGCAAACCAGCGATTGTTGTAATAATCGAGGAATCCATCGGGCTTGGCAGCCCAGACAATCTGCGGCATCGCATCGGCAAGCTCGCGGAAGTTCTTCTCGCTTGCGCGAAGCGCTTCCTCCGCCTTTTTGCGCTCGGTTGTATCGTGATAAAGGATCACAACGCCACTCACCTCCTGCTCCTCAAACAGCGGCGTACTGATAAAATCGAGCACGACCGGAGTGCCATCCTTTTTCCAATAAAGCTCGTCGGCGCCGCGATGCACCCGGGCGTCGGTCAGCGCGGCAAGCGCCGGGCATTCCTCGCGCGGATACGGAGTTCCATCGGTGTGGTGGGAATGCACTTTTTCATGGAACGCACAGCCGACAATCTCATCCGGTTCCCAGCCGAACATCGTGACGGCAGCCGGATTTAAAAAGAGCAGATGGCCATCCGTGTCGAGCCTTACAATTCCATCGCCCGCGGAGGTGACGATCTGCTGCATCTCAGCGTTTAGAAGCCGGTTCTCACGTTCAGCCTGCTTGCGGCCAGTAATATCGCTGCAAGCGCCTACCCATTCGCTGAGCCTTCCCTCCGGGTTAAATACCGGCACCGCGCGCGTCGCGTAGTCGCGATAGGTTCCATCGGCTTCCCTGGCGCGATATTCTGCAAAATAGGGAGTCGCGGATTGCAATGCGTGCTTCCACGCCGCCTGCACAGCCCGGAGGTCCTCGGGATGAATCGCGGTTTTTTCCCCTGGGATATACCGTTCAACCTCCTGCCCTGCGCCGGGCGCCGCGGCATCCGGGAAAAGCGGCCGAGCGTCGTGACCCTCCGGCGGACTGATCCAGGCCACCTGCGAACTTGCCACCACCAGCGAGCGCAGGCGTTGTTCGCTGTTAAGAAGCGCTTCCGTTGATTGCTGGCGTCTTATTACCTCGCGGTTAAGCAAAAACAAACCGCTGCATAGGAAAGCCAAGCCCAGAAGTGTCCCGATTGGCAGGACGGCAAACGCCTTGCGCACCACCGCTGTAGAGCGCTCTTCGCGCTGGGCGAGAAGCGCATATTCCTCCTTCTCAACCTCATCGAGCACCGTCCGGATTTGATCAACAAGCATCCTATCATTTTTCTCGGCCAAAGGATTGAAAGGCGTTCCCGTCATAACACCCGCGAGCGCTTCTACTCGCTGGCGATCGAGTTCCATCCATTCCACAACAAGAACTCCAGCCGCTTCGAGCCGCGCGTGTTGCGCCTGGTTATCCGCCGTAAGATCGCGGAGTTGATCAAAGTGAGTATGGATGGCAACGATGGCAGCCAGATTTGAACCTAAAAACTCCTGATCTCCCGTCATGAGGTAACTGCGAATCGCAGACTGGCTGTCTGCGATATCGGCCCAGAGCTGCTGCAAACCCGCCACGATCGCGTGGGTGTGCCTGACCCAGTTGGTTGCTTCAAGAATCTCCTGCGAGCTGCGATAGGAATTGGTGGCAACCGCCGCAAAAAGCCCCAGTCCGCAGAGAAAACATGCCGCCAGCCGCCTGCCGATGATCCATCGCAAGCCGGCCTGCTCCCACGCCACGCTCAGGATGCCAAGCCCGATGAGCACAAAGATGAGAGAGGTGTGCAATGCCATTCCCGTCAGGCTCCACCAACGAATCCCGACAGCCAGATTGGCAACATAACCGGTGAAAACCATCAACCCGAGCGCAAACACCAACGAACCAATCACCGCGAGCGCCAGAGAAGAGATCCGCGCCATTTTCGATGGCCGGCTCATGAAAAAAAGAGCGGCGGCGGTCAGCACAAACCCGGCCGCTGTATTCGGTGCCATCCGCCCGAGATCAATCAGTGCGGCCGGGAACCCGACAGCGGCGTCCGAGGGCAAATCCAGGCCGCGCTGCCATTGGAGAAAGAGGTTGAAAAGCGTGCCGCCGCCCAGGACGCCGACGAGCGCGGCGTTCAAGCGGACAACCAGGCGGGCTCCGCGGCTTGGCACGTGGAGCAGCCAAAACGCGATCCCGGCGCAAACAAAACCAAAAGCGGTATGCGGCCGCATTGGAGCCAATCCAGGAACCACGCTCTTCAGGGAATTGGAATCAATCAGCCAGCCACAAAGGACCAGGGCGCCAACGAGCGCCGCCAAGGCTCCTGTAAATCTCAGAAGCCCTTGATTCAACGCACTCTGAGGAGGAGGGCCGCAGGTTTCCCGCTGCATTGCCCGGAGTAATAAGTTGGCGTGCTCCCCGCGCAAAGCCTTTTCAGCACCTGATCGCCCCCGGCCTCACTTGCTGCTTTTCAGAAGCCATTTTTCGCCGTCCACTCTCGCATGCTCCCCCGCCTTCCTTCACCCGCACCGTGGCATTTCGCCATACTCACCGTTCTCGGTTTGATTTTCCCGGTAGCTGCGCTTTATGGCGAAGATGCGCGTCCCGTGGAAGATGCCGCCAGCATCCCGGTCCAAAAAATCGCCAATCCCGCCTTGCCGACCCTTTTTCTTGTTGGCGATTCAACGGTCAAAGTCGGCACCTCAGGGCAGCGCGGCTGGGGCGAAGAGATTGGCCTTTTTTTTGATCGTTCGAAAATCAACGTTGTTAACCGCGCCATCGGCGGGCGCAGCAGCCGCACCTTTCAAACCGAAGGCCGCTGGGAACAGCTGCTCGCTGAACTGAAAACCAACGACTTTGTTCTCATTCAGTTTGGCCACAATGACGGCGGCGATATTTCCAAAGGAACCCGTCCGCGCGCTTCCCTGAAAGGAAGTGGAGACGAGAACGTGGTCGTCGCGATCGATGGAAAGGAGGAAACCGTCCACACGTTTGGATGGTATATC
The DNA here is from genome assembly GCA_028293625.1 of Chthoniobacteraceae bacterium. Taxonomy (GTDB): domain Bacteria; phylum Verrucomicrobiota; class Verrucomicrobiia; order Chthoniobacterales; family Chthoniobacteraceae; genus CAIURC01. Next base: position 130,551 of record JAQGOL010000042.1, read on the forward strand.
CGCAAATACATCACCGATACGCAGGCACGGGGCGCCACCCCCATCGTCTGCTCCTTGATTCCCAGAAAAATCTGGACCTCGGATGGGAAGATCGTGCGCGCGTCGGAAAACTACGGCAAATGGACCGCTGACGCCGCCCGCGCCACAGGGGCCGCGTTCGTTGACTTAAACGAAATCGTTGCCAGGGAATACGAGAAACTCGGGAAGGAGAAAGTGGAGACCTTCTTTGCCGACGAACACACCCACACCAACGTGGCCGGAGCCCGGGTCAATGCGGCAAGCGTCATTGCGGGCCTGCAAGCCCTTAAGGAAAATCCTCTGGCCCCCTATCTCATCCCCCATCTGTAGTATGTCCCCCTCCCTACTCCTCGCCGCATTCTCGGCGCTCTGCCTCGGAACATTCCCGATATTTGCCGAGGAAGGCGGCACTCGCGCCGACTACAATCGGGCGCGCGAGCTGGGGCGCCGATTTGAAGGAAAGATCGTTCGCGACCGGTTCCAGCCGCATTGGCTGCCGAACAATACCCGGTTCTGGTACGAAGTCCGCACCGGGGCGGGTTCTTCCGAGTTTATTTTGGTCGACGCGGAAAGCGGAATCCGCCGGCCCGCGTTTGATCAGCCCCGGTTGATGGAAAAAATGGCCGGGCTGGGAATCAACGAGCCTGGTCGTTTGGAGAATCTCCGGTTTGTCGGAGAGGCGATTGAATTTCGAGCCGGCGGGAAAAATTGGCACTGCGAGCTTTCGACCTACGAATTGCAGGAACTGGCGTCCGTGCCCGTGATCGCACCCCTTGAGGACGATGTCCCACTCGCCAGCAAACGGACCGGCCCGGAGACATCGCTTCATTTCATCAACCGTACGACCGCCACGGTGGAACTCTTTTGGATCGACAGCGATGGAGCGCGTCAGACCTACGGGAAACTAGCTCCCGGCCAGGAACGCGAGCAGCACACCTTTGCCGGACATGTCTGGCTGGCTGCTAACGAAGCCGGAAAACCAATCGCGCGATTCGCCGCGCAGGAAGCCGCGGCAACGGCCGAGATCGTTCCGCCTTCCCCGAAGTCCGCCCCACCCAGGGAAACACGCCATCGCACCCCAGCCCGGCGAGAGATCTCGCCCGATGGCCAATGGCGTGCGTCTATCCGCGATTACAACCTTATTCTAACCAATACGGAGACCGAAAGAGAGACCGCGCTTACGACCGATGGCAGCGCCCAGGCCGCCTATGACGAACATCTTGTCTGGTCGCCTGATTCCACAAAAGTGGTCGCACTCCGCACCGAGAGCGGCACCGATCGCAAAGTTTACGTCGTGGAGTCGTCTCCAAAAGATCAGCTCCAGCCCAGGCTCCACTCTTACGATTACCCGAAACCGGGTGATCCGGTACCGGTCTCCAAACCGCATCTCTTCGAGATGGCGCACTTAAAGGAAGTGCCGATTGATGACGCGCTGTTTCGCAATCCATGGAGCTTGGGCGATGTGCGTTGGGAGCATGACTCGAGCCGGTTTACTTTTCTCTACAACCAACGCGGCCACCAGGTTCTGCGCATTGTGGCCGTGGATGCCGCCACTGGCGAAGCGCGCGCCATTGTCGACGAATCCAGCCAGACTTTTATTTGTTATTCGGGCAAAAGCTTTCACGAAACCATCGAGGAGACCGGCGAAATCATTTGGATGTCTGAGCGCGATGGATGGAACCATCTCTATTTGTACGATGGGAAAAGCGGGCAGGTTAAAAACCAGATCACCAAGGGCGAATGGGTTGTCAGAGAAGTTGATCGCGTTGACCGGGAGGCTCGCCAGATCTGGTTTCGCGCCGGGGGTGTCTATCCGGACCAGGACCCGTATTACCTGCACCTTTGCCGCGTGAATTTCGATGGGAGCGGGTTCACTCTCCTGACGGAAGGCGATGGCACGCACGCGGTCGAATTTTCGCCCGATCGCCGCTTTTTTATCGACCGCTACTCCCGTGTCGATCTCGCCCCGGTGACGGAGCTGAGATCCTCCGCCGATGGGCATCTTCTCTGCAAACTCGAGACCGCCAGCCTCGCCCCGCTGATCGAAGCCGGCTGGCGGGCGCCCGAGCGCTTTGTGGCAAAAGGCCGCGATGGCGTGACCGACATTTACGGCATCATCAACCGGCCCACCACGTTTGATCCGAACAGGAAATATCCGGTGATTGAAAACATCTACGCCGGGCCGCAGGATTCTTTTGTCCCCAAAAGCTTCAGCACTCTCAACCGGATGCAGGAGCTCGCTGAACTCGGGTTTATTGTCGTCCAGATTGATGGGATGGGCACCAGCAATCGCTCTAAGAAGTTCCACGACGTCTGCTGGCAGAACCTCGCCGATGCGGGCTTTCCGGACCGGATTCTCTGGATGCAAGCCGCCGCGGCCCGCGAGCCTGCCATGGACCTCACCAGGGTCGGCATTTACGGAACCTCCGCTGGCGGCCAGAACGCGCTCGGGGGACTGCTTCTCCACGGCGATTTCTATAAGGCTGGAATCGCTGACTGCGGCTGCCACGACAATCGCATGGATAAAATCTGGTGGAACGAGCAATGGATGGGCTGGCCGATAGGGGCACATTACTCCCAGCAATCCAACGTCACCCTGGCGCCTAAACTTCAGGGCAAGCTCCTGCTGATGGTGGGCGAGCTTGATAAAAACGTTGATCCAGCCAGCACCATGCAGGTTGTCGATGCGCTGATCAAAGCTGACAAAGACTTCGAACTCCTCGTCGTGCCCGGAGCAGGACATGGCGTCTCGGGCGCCTCTTACGGCAGGCGCCGGCTACAGGACTTCTTTGTAAAAACGCTCCTTGCCGTGGAACCTCGCCGCTAAAGCTCGCACGGAGCGGCAATTTTCGAATTGCCGTCGTAAGAACCCGATATGAAGCGCGAATAGGTAACGCTTACTGGTCAAAGATCGGCGTCCCAAGCGGGGACAAACGTTGCGTGGCGGCAGGCCGAAGCGCATCAAGGAGCTCGCGCATCTGCGGTTCCTTGCCGGCTTCAGCAAAGGCGTCGGGATGTTCCTTCTCCATTGATATGAGACGATCGGTGGCCGCATTTTGCGCGCTGTATTTCCCGCTGGTTTTGACGGCGCGTTGGTAAGCCAGGATTGCCGGCACAAAACGGCCGGCTTTTTCGAGATTCCGCCCGGCCACAAATTGCTGGCACGATTCAAGGTCCGCGGAGATCCAGACGGGCGGCTGGCGAAAACCGAAAGCAGTGAGCCGGTAAGCGTCAAGGATGCGGGCAACACGCGGCCAGTCGTTCTGCGCAACGCTTTCCCCGGCAAGACGGAGCAGGAACTCGCTCGGATTTTCCCCGGCCTGAGGCTGCGGATTATCCGGCAATTCAAGGAAACGCGGGAGCACCTCCAGCACGAGCAGCGTTTTGAGCCGCATGCTCTCCGGCGACCGCAACCCACCGGTTCCCTCCCCCTGGGCAGCTGTCAGGAGCGCCGACCCGTAGTTGCCCGCCTTAAAAGCCGCGTGGGCCCGGGCGATCTGGTTGATCTCATTGAGCAGTGCGCCGGATTCAGAAGCGCCAAAAGTCCGGTTCGTGCTTTCCCTGGACATGCGGGTAAGATCGGCAATCGCCTTGGAAAGTTCGTCCAGGGACTTCACGCCGCGCACCACGTCATCAGCGGTGACGTCCTGCTCTTTCCCGAGACGCGCCACGATTTCCGTGCGGGAGAGGATCGGATAATACTGGCTGCTGCCGCTGGGATCCGCCAATTCGCGCAGGAGATTGCGAGCCGTGGCATCGTAACCGCGCGCGGTCTGCACAAGGTAATCCTGCCAACGATTCACAAACCGGGCGGCTCCCTCAAGCCGTGCGTTGAGACGCTGACGCGGCTCGCTGAATCCGCTGCCGCTATCGGAGCGCTGTTTTTTGAGCGCGCCAAGCTCGCCGAGGACGGGATCGAGATCACTTTCAGCCTTGGCGGTGAGGCAGGCTTTCCCCGCTTTTTCGATGGCTGCCCCTACCTGTGCCACGAAGGTCTTTTGCCGCTCCTCGGCCGCCTTTGGGATTTCGCGTTGAAGCAAGCTGACGCGTTCCTTCGCCTCGATGCTCAGGCGGGTCACGGCAAGTTGATTAAGCGATTGATCGACTTCGTCAAAATTCTCCCTGGCGACTCCATTCTCAATTCGTGATATCAATCGCTCGGCTTCGTAAGCGTTGCTGGAGGCGGCGCCGGGCTTGGCCGCCTTGGCTTCGGCAAGGGATTTTTCAATCTCGGCCCGCAGGCCGGCAACAAGTTCATCGATCGTCGCGGCATGCAGGGGCAAGGCGGCAAGTGCGAGGGCTGCCCCAAGAGATTTCAGTAGTCGGGGGTTCATGGAGTGAAATTGCATACGAAATAGACGTGGCCGGGAATGGTGATTCTATATTCGGCAACGCCAGGGTGGCTGTTCGGGGTGAGACAGAAAATCTTCGCGCCACGGAGCAATCCAGGCATCGGTTGCGACAAGCTATGGACGGAGCCGCGTGGTTGGCAAGCGAATCGCCCCGCCTTACGCCGGGCCGTGTTAGATCGGCAAATATGGCGACACTTCATCCGTGTTCCCGCGACGATTCCATTGAAGGGATGCCTAAGAATGGCAAGTGGCCCGATCCGATCGATGACGATGAGCAGCGAGGGCAAACAAACAGGCGAATGGAAGCAGCGACTAACACGCGAATTGGTTGAATACTGGACCAACGCGGCATACCTGGCGTTCTTCTTCAGCGCGTTTACAACTTATCGGAGATTGATATTGGCGGAATACGAAATCAACTATTCCCAGTATGGCGCGGGGCTGATTGAAGCGCTGATTCTGGCCAAAGTGATCCTCATAGGAAATGCGCTGCATCTCGGCCGGGAACAGGAGCATAAACCGCTGATTTTCTCCACTCTCTACAAGGCGTTCGTATTCACGGTCTTTGTCGGGATATTTGAAATCCTTGAGCATAGTCTCCTCGGCTGGTGGCATGGCAAAGGAGTCATGGGTGGAATCGCCGAACTTCGAACCAATGGGATCTATGTTTTTTGGGCGAAATGTATTGTTACCTTTTCTGTGTTTATCCCGTTCTTTGCTTTTAGTGAGTTGGGCCGGGTGCTCGGAAGAGGCACACTCAGCGACCTCTTCTTTCGAGGGAAAACGGACACAAGTCCACCTGGCGATCGGTCCTCCAAAGGGACGGCCTGATTTGGATTAATCCGGGTGCGTTTTCTTTTGCTTGTTTTCCCGAGCCTGGATCGAATCCTGGCACCTCTATTCCTCCCAATGAAACCGATCCTCACGACGCTCCTACTGATCGCCACGCTTCCCTGCTTTGGCCAAACCGAGACGCCCAACGCCGCTTCGAACCGCACACCGTCCGACGGCCCTTTTACGCCACAGCTCATCGCCCCCGGCGGCCTCATTCTTTCATTGTTCGCGCCCACTTCGCCGTTGCTCAAACGGGAACGCATTCACGAAGCCGAACAATACAACACCGCGAATGGCGGCAAGGGCACGATCACAAACGTTATCAACATTCATAACCCGTCCATTGAGGTTCACCTCGTCGGCAAGGACCAGCCAAACACAGGAAGCGCTGTCATCGTCGTGCCGGGTGGCGGACATAAGATTCTTTGGGTGGGACCCGAGGGCGCCGATTATGTGCCGTATTTCGAAAAACTGGGCGTCTCCACCATCATCCTTCGCAACCGCCTCCGTGTTGATGGCTACGAACCGGCCACCGACGCCGTCAACGACGCGTTCCAGGCCATTCGCATCGTCCGCGCTCATGCCGTGGAATGGAATCTTGATCCCAACAAGATCGGCATGGTCGGATTTTCCGCCGGCGCTGAACTTGCCGCGCCGGCTGCGCTCTTTTTCGAAGAGTTTGCGCAAAAGAACAACGATCCGGCCGATCCTTTGACGCCAATCTCCGCGCGGCCCGATTTTGTCGGCATTATCTACCCAGGCCCAACACCTTTTACAAAAGCGCCGGAGACAGCAATTCCCGCCAATGTTCCACCCAGTTTCCTCGCCTGCGCGGGCTCGGGTGACCGCGTTCATGCGCTTTGGGCAACCGATTATTTCGTTCCGATGCTGAAAGCCGGCGTGCCGAATCTGGAGATGCACATCTACGGCCGTGGCAGCCATGGCGTCAGTGCCAAAGATCGTGATACCATCCCTTACGGCAGCTGGCGCGAACGCTTCGTCGAATGGTTCCGGGATCTCGGTTTTCTTAATGCGCCAAATGTCGAAACCAAGGCTGCCGCCGATGTCGCCGCTTATGCGAAAAAGAAAGCGGCCGTAAAACCGTGATTCCACGCCGGGCACAAAACGGGCCCGTTCATCTCTGCTTCCGAACGAAGACGCGTTTTTTTCAGCATGTAAAAAAACGGACAGGCACGGCTTCCGCAAACCGGGCTCTGGTTAAATCAGGAGACGCGGGATAGACAAAATCGGGCTGATAAAGCGTCCGGCCCGCGGATAGCACGCAAAGGGTTCAGGCGGGCGTGGCGAAGGTAATTCGCGTTGAATGAATGCGATTAATCGAGCCGATGAATACCATGAGCACGGTTTGCGGCTTCTTGCCCCCTCAACTGGCACGGACGCGGCTAAGGAGTCGCGTCACGCACCCGATGAACCTTATCCCATTCATTCCCGACAACGCGCCGTTCAGCTCTGAACAACGGCTTTGGCTTAATGGCTATCTCGCGGGCATTTTTTCCGACGCCAGCGCCCACGGCGGCGCAACAAGCATCCAGCCCGCTCTTCCGGCGGCTCCTGTGATCCCGCTGACAATCGTGTTCGGCAGTCAGACCGGCACGGCTGAAGCGCTTGCAAAAAAAACCGCGGCAGAAGCCAAAAAGCGTGGATTTGAGCCAAAAGTGGTCTGCATGGATAAAATCCAGGGCGAGGAACTGGCCGCGCTTAAGCATCTGCTCCTGATCACGAGCACGTATGGCGACGGCGAGCCGCCCGACAATGCCCAGTCTTTCTGGGAACTTCTTAAAGCTGACTCGGCCCCTGCTCTCTCCGATCTTCAATTCTCGGTGCTCGCGCTCGGGGACACTAATTACTCGGGCTTTTGCGAGTTCGGAAAGCTCTGCGATGCACGGCTTGAAGCCCTGGGCGGCCGGCGCGTCCACGCCCGGGTCGATTGTGACGTCGATTATGAAGCGCCTGCAAAAACATGGACCGATGGCGTTTTTCTCACACTTTGCGGGGACGGCGCAACCGAACCGGAGAGCACGCCGGCCGAGTTGCCGGTCGGCTATTCCAAGAAAAATCCGTTCCCTGCCCGCCTGCTCACAAACCGGCTCCTCAATGCCCCCGGTTCCGAGAAGGAAGTTCGGCATTTTGAAATTTCACTCGAAGGTTCCGGGCTCAGTTACGAGGCAGGCGATGCGCTGGGAGTGATGCCGGCCAATTGCCCTGACCTTGCCGCCGCCCTTCTTTCTGAGCTCGGGCTCGATGGAGAGGAAGCGGTCATGTTGCCCGATGGCACAGAGAGCTCAATGCGTCATGCGTTGCTTCATCATTTCGATATCAGCCGGCCTTCCACGGAATTTCTCGCTGCCGCGGCCGCCCGCACCCCGGATGGCGAACTTACCGCGTTGCTCGATCCGGCCCAACGCGACGCGCTGAAGAAATATCTGTGGGGACGCGAAATCATCGATCTGCTTCCGGGAATGACCATGAAGTTCACGGCGCCCGAGTTTGTTGCGCTGCTCAAAAAGCTTCAGCCTCGCCTCTACTCGATCTCATCGAGTCCGAAGGCGCATCCCGGCCAGGTCCATTTGACAGTGGCCGCGGTCCGTTACACCGCGCATGGCCGCTCAAGGAAAGGGGTCTGCTCCACATTTCTGGCCGACCGGGCAAATGAATCAACCAGCGTGCCGGTGTTTATCCAGACTTCCCACGGATTTCGTCCCCCGGAAGATCTGACGCGGCCCGTTATCATGGTTGGACCCGGCACAGGCATCGCGCCATTTCGCGCTTTTCTCGAGGAACGCCGTGCCACCGGGGCCACGGGAAAGAATTGGCTCTTCTTTGGCGACCAAAAGGAAGCAACCGATTTTCTTTATAAAGAAGAACTCCAGGCGATGGTCGCCGACGGGCATCTGAGCAGGCTCGATCTCGCTTTCTCAAGGGATCAGGCCGAGAAAATCTATGTTCAAAGCCGGATGCTTGAAAACGCGGCGGAGCTCTGGTCGTGGCTGGAAGCCGGCGCCCATTTTTATGTCTGTGGCGATGCGAGCCGGATGGCAAAAGACGTTGATACCGCCCTTCATACAGTGGCGGAAACCGCGGGCGGCCTCAGCCAGGATTCCGCCGCCGATTACATTAAACGGCTGAAAAACGAGAAGCGTTACCAGCGGGACGTCTATTAACGGGGCTCGATTTTTCCCCGTTCTCCTGCTCCCTTGTCCGGGATGCGGCTAGCAAACCCAAAGTGTTTGCGCCGCAAACACCGCGGGAAGATCGGGCAACGGCGGCTCGCAGTGGAAAGTGCCTGAGCGGCGCGTCGCCTTGACGCAAAATCTGGCGATCGTTTCCAATGTGCGCCGGTTCATGCGGGTGCAGTTGGTGGAAAGCAGCACCTTGGCTTTCGGGGTCGCCACTTCAAAAGCCAGCAGGAGCAGCTCTTCGAAATCGTTTTCCACCTGAAAACGCCGGCCTTTGTTCCCGCGTGAGAACGTTGGCGGATCGAGCACGATCGCGTCAAATTTTTCCCCCTTCCGTGCCAAGCGCGGCAGCAGTTCCAACACGTCGTCCGCGTAAAAACGATGCCCGGCCGATGGATCAATTCCGTTAAGCAAAAAATTGGCGCGCCCGCGGTCGACCGACTTTTTGGAAAGATCGATGCTCGTTGTCTCCGCTCCCGCCACGGCTGCCGCCACCGAAAAAGAACACGTATACGCAAAAGTATTCAAGACACGTCGGGCACCCGAGCGTCTCAAAAAAGCCCTGTTCGCGCGCTGATCAATAAAAAGCCCGGCTGAATACCCTGCGGCGAAATCGAGCCCGAACTTTATGCCGTTTTCCTCCACCACAGTTTCCAAAGGGAGGGCGGCATCCCCTTCAATTAGAGTGGGTGCGACACGTTCCTCGTTTTGAAGAGGAAGCAATTTGCCAAAAATCCGGCGGTGGGAAAGCTGATGGGCCTCCATCCATTCGGGCAACGCTTCAAGGAGTGAATCGCGAGCGGAATCGTATTTATAGGAGAGCAGCAGGTCTTCGCCGAAGCGTTCCACCCACGCTTCCTCGCTTGAATAAAGCCGGTGCGCATTGGTGCCTGCGAGGGCAAACCCGTTGAGAATTGCGGATGAGATCCATTGACCAGGTGGTTTAGGAGAAGAGGAAGGAATGGAAAATCGGCTCACAAAGGGTGGTTGAGAACTGATTGCATAGGCCCTTTGGTTCAAGTAGTTTCACGCACTTTTTTAAAATCCCCTATGCGGCAGCTCTTTCTTTTCCTTATCGCCTCCCTCGGCATTGCCCTGATGCCGGTCCACGCCGAGCCCTCTGATCCTGCTGATGAATTTCTTAGCGGCTACCTGGAATGCCAAAAGGGCGACAAGGCGGAAAAAGCCGGCAGTTTTTCGGCGGCACTTAAGTCTTACAAACAGGCGATCACCATTCTCGACCAGCTCGCGGCGCATTCTCCGGACTGGCAGCCAGTTGTCGTAAAACGCCGGCGCGAATTGGCCGCCGAAGGACTCGCGCGGGTCCGCCCGCAGGCTGGCAAAGCGGGCGACAAACCCATCGAAGAAGAGATTCCCAGCGATCTCCCGGCTAACGGACTTGATTCGCAAACGCTCATCCCTGATGAGCTCACCCAGCGCGGGCCCAATCCGCGTGGCTCTCGCACGCAGCCTGGCAACACACGGCCGCCGGTTATTGATGGCGATCCGCTGGAGGCGATCCGCACACAGCTCCAAAGCCTGCAAAACGACCTCGAAAATACACGCTCCCGGCTCCAGCAGATCACAGGGGAACGCGACGAGCTTTCCCAAAAACTCGACGCTTCAGTCAAGGAAACGCAAAAGTCGATTGAGATGCAGGCCCGACTCCAGACCCGGGCCGATCGCGCCGAAGAGGCGCTGATGAAATCCGAAAGCGAGGGCGCCAGCTCATCGAGCGCCATCAAGGCACTGCGCGCTGAATACGAAGGCGCGGCTAAACAGCTGCGTGAGGCCCGGATCGAGCGGGAGGCGGCCGAGGAACTCCGTGCCCAGCTTGCCGATCGTACAGCCAATTCCAAAAAGAAAATCGACGCCCTTACCCAGGAGCGCGATGCCGCCAAAAAGGCCGCGGCTGATGTTCCCGAAAAGATTGCCAACCTGCAAAAGGATGTTGAGAAAGCCATCAAGGAAAAAACCGATGCCGGCGCCAAGCTTTCCAAAACAGAGGAAAACCTCAAGAAAGTCAGCAAAGAGCGCGACGACGCTCTGACACAGATTGAAGGACTTAAGGATGCGGAGAAGCAAATCGCAAAGCTGATGAGCGACAACACGGCGGTGATGGCAAAACTTGCGGACGCCGAAAAAGCCATAAGCCTCTCCAAAGGGGACGGCGCAAAAAAAGAGCAGCAGCTGATTGCCTTTCAAAAAGACATTGCCGCCGCCAAACAACAGCTCGTTGATGCCCAGAAGCAGGGCACCGGTTTTCAGCAGCAAATGGTCGAAGCGCAAACAAAGCTCGACGCCCAGAACCGCGAACTTGCCAAGACCAAAGCCGATGTTGCATCCGGCACGGCCGAGAGCAAAAAACTCGGCGAGGAAGGCGATCTGCTCCGCGGCATTCTTGTGCGTGAGATGAAGGAGCAAACACGCCGTGAAGAGACTCGCAAACAAGTCCTTAGCCAGCTTGCCAAGCTTGATGTGCAGTCAAAATCACTTCTCAAGCAGATCGAGTATCTCGGCCAGCCAGTTGTTAAGCTCACTGATAAGGAGCGCAAACTTTTCAAAAAACCGCTGGTCGAAATCAGTGGGAGCGAGGTTTCCATCGCTGCGCCCAAAGAAGGCGGCGAGGAAGCCGGCACAGAGAATCCGCCTGAAGAGTCGGCTCCAGAGGCCGGCGCTCCTCAAAAAGCAGCCACAGCCCCGGAAGGCGATTTGAAGCCCATTGGCACGCTCAAACCAGACGAGGGAGCGCAAAAACCGGCTGATAAAGGTCCAACGGCCGATTCAACCAAGGCGCCCCACGATGGCGAGCTTCCTTCCAAAGGCGCCGAAGAAAAAAGCGCTGTCGCCGCTCCCAACCCGGAGTTTCCCAACGTCCCGCCGGAACTCGCGAGCCTGGCACTTGAAGGCAAGAAACAATACGATTCAGGCAACTATGTCGAGGCGGAGAAAGTCTACGCCAAGCTCCTGCTCAAGGCACCGAAGAACCTCTACGCGCTTAGCAATTTGGGCGTGGTCCGGTTTCGCAGCGGCAAACTCAAACTGGCTGAAGAGGCCTTTAAGGAAGCCATTGCGATCGCGCCCGATGATGCATTCAGCCTTTGTACATTAGGCATTATTTATTACACCCAGGCTTCTCAGCCCGGACAGAATGGCCAGGCCAAGCTGGACCAAGCGGTTCAAGTCCTCACGAAGGCTGTCACCGTTCAACCTAAAAACGCTACAGCGCATAATTATCTGGGCATCACGGCGAGCCAGAAAGGGTGGCAGGAAAACGCGCAGAAAGAACTCGATACCGCCATTGAGCTCGACCCCAATTACGCGGACGCGCACTTCAATCTGGCGGTTGTTTACGCCTCCCAGGAGCCTCCCAATCGGGAGAACGCGCGCAAGCATTACGACAAAGCTGTGGCGCTCGGATCGGCTGCGGACAAGTCGCTTGAAAAGCTGCTGAAATAGGCTCTGCCAGCCGCCTTTATTTAAAAAGGCGATAACAAAAGCGTCTCGCTTAAAATGTGGAATTTAGTAGGTTAACCTGTTCCTCCCCGGTTAAACCCGCCACGCGAATCCTGTTCCGGTCTCGATGGCTGCTCATTGTTATCATCCCTTGCTTTATTCGAAGCGCGAGCACGGTAGAGGGAAATCCAACATCGCTCCGCACACCGGCCACTGCTGTCCGACGGGACGAACCGCCTGCGTGGCTGCATGGCTGGAGCATTGTAAAACTCCGGATTCCAAACGAGGAAGACATTCAGGAAGCTTACGCGGATTTGCAATCCCCGGCGGGACGCGCTGTGACTCTAACCGCCGGAGAAATGAGCATCGAAGGAGTATCCCTGGAGCGGCTGCAATGGTCGGGTTCTCCGGTGGAGGCAAAAGTGGTGCTGCGGCATGGAAACGAGAGCGCCGCACTTTTTAGTCCGACCACACGGATTGCCAAAGTGAATGAGCTTGAGGGAAAAAAAGCGCCCATCGGCATCGACGCGCAGTTGATTGAGCTTCCCGACGCCATTGCAAAAACGATGACGATTCCTGGCCACGGTTTGTTGAGCCCGGCTCCGTTGCAGGCATCGATCGTGTCTGCACCGTTAAGCCGCGTCTTAACCAAGGAACATGTCCGGGAATTACTGGACGGTTTGGCTCTGCACTCGGACGTTCACGTCCTTAAAATGCCCCGGGTGATGGTAAAATCGTATCAGGGCGAATTCATTGAACTTGTTCATTCGAGCGCACTTCCAGTCTTCTCTCCCACACCCGCTGAGCTTGAGAATCACTCAACATATCAGAGCGGTGTGCTCCTTGAAGTAGAGGCCGCCGTTCGCGGGGATGGTATGCTGCTCATTCCACAAATTGCCGAATTCAAAATAACGCCCGGTTTGGAAACCCCAGCCGGCTAATCTGAGCGGAAGCAGATTTTCTCCACGCGGGCCGTTGGCATCAGCATGCCCACTTTTTCGGATCAAAGCGTTTTGTTATGCTTGCGCGTTCTGCCTGGCGGATGCATTGCAGCCTCCGAACTGCCGTGGAAATCGAGGGGCTCACCGCGCTTGCTCACAGTTGCGCTTTGCAAATGGGGCTCAAATCGGCGCCTCGCATTTTGGAAACGGCCGCTGTTTCCGGACCCGCGGTGACGGGACTATGGAAGCCGCGATTGTTGCTCCCGATCGGTTTAAAAGAGCGCCTTTTATACGAGGAGCTGCGGTTCGTGCTTCTCCATGAATGCGCCCACCGGAGCCGTGCCGATCTGCCGGCACTCTGGCTGCTGACGGCTGCGCGCATTTTGCATTGGTTTAATCCATTGGTTTGGGTGGCGGTGCGCCTGGCACGAACCGACGTCGAGCTCGCCTGTGATGAAACGGTCATGCGTAACACCAGCGATCCTTTCACTTACGGCCAAACCTGCGCAATCCATGACGGGGAGCGGCCTTACCCTCCCAAGCATCGGTATTGCTCAAAGCAAACATTCAATCCGCATCAGGCTGACACGAATCGGTCTCTATTCCCCGACTTCCTTGCTAGGTGCGTGGCTGCCTGCCTCCCTCATTCTTGCGGCGACAGGTTTCGGCTTCGGCTTTGATGAGAAAAAACCAGCTCCCGCCGCCGCTTTGGAGAGCATAAAACCCTCTTCCATCGGCGAAAAACCGAGCTGGGTCCGCGGCTGGTCGGCCGTTCGCGTCGAAATTCCCGACCAGGCGAAACTGATGGATGCCCACGTCACTTTTAAGACTCCTGCAGAACGCCTGGTGAGGTTGGCTCGCGGGATTACCAGCAACGAAGGCGTCTCTATCGACACGATCCAATGGTCAAATGAACCTTTGGAAGCCCAAGTGATTGCGCGTAAGGAGAGCGAGGTGGCAAAATTCGATGTGGAGGCGGCTCTGGTTTCAAGCAGCGACACGTTAAAACCCAAATCCAGTCAGATCGAGTTCGAGAGCAAATTTATCGAACTCTCGGACGCGGACGCCAGAGCGCTTCGGATCCCAAGTCCGGCGCCCAATACAGTGCGGGTGGATCTCGGCACTCTCGCGCCGGAATCGGCCAACGTGCTGTATGAAGGCGCCGCGGAAAAACTTTTTGACGGAGTGGCGTTCACCGCCCCGGTTTCAACAATGTCCGCGCCACGAGTTACCACCAGATCCAGGCAGAGAGCCGTCATCGAAATTATTAGAGAGCTGCGGTATGCCTCCGAATATAAGCCGAATCCGGATACGACTGGCCCCAGTGGATCCCATCGCAGTTTGAGGTCCGCAATATCGGCATAACATTGGAAGCGGAGCCGGTCCTGGACGAAAACGACGTTATCCAGATTAAAATCGTTCCGCAAGTGGTTGAATTTCAAGGCTACGTTGACATTAACACCCGCATTCCCGCCGGCGGGCCGCAACCGGATTCCTCAAAATCTTTATCTGAGCGGATGGTCACGCCTTTTACATTCGATGCAAAGGCACGGGTCTTGCCCGTCTTCTCGGTGCGTAAGGTAAACGCTTCGGTGTCGCTGCGTTCCGGCCAAAGCGTGCTTTTTATTGGCCTCCGCGAAACCGAAAAGCTTGCTCCTTTCAAACCGAGTTACGGCGGGAGAACGCTGATCGTCGTAATGACTGCGCGCATCGTCCAACCGTAGGGCTCTTTTCGGATCCGGTTTATTCGAGAACCAGAAACCTCATTTTGAAACAAATTTGCGTCAATCCGCGGAGTTTGCAGATAACCCCTCGTCCTCTGCAGATCCCGGGGAGTCTTTCCAGATTTCGCGGACTTCCTCGTGGGTGAGCAACGTGGCGTCTTTGACGAGGCGGCAAAACTCCTTTTTGCTCACGTGATGATGGGTTCCCTCCCCGGTCAGCAGATTGGTGACTGCCTTATACTGCACCTCCAAGCGCTCCAATTGCACGAGACGGATATACTGATCCCCCAATTTCCAGACCTGATTTTGTAACAGCTTCATTTTTTAAGTTCTATCCCGTTAGTTAGGAGGCACTTGGAGTTCAAAAGCAAGGGCATCAAGCACAACGCTCCAACAGTTCCGGGAGCCTGGCAGAGCGCCATGCTGCTGAGCCGCTCGTTTTGCGTCCAACAATTATTTGATTCAGCAACGGAATGCGGTGTAATTGCGCATGGCAGCAAAGATCCTGATCGGCACTGCAAGCTGGAGTGATCCGGAGTTTATCCGGGATTGGTACCCGCATGGCCTTCCAGCGGGCGAACGGCTTGCTTTCTACGCAATGCGATTCGGGATGGTTGAATTAAATTCCTCCTTTTATTCGATTCCTTCGCTTCGGATGGTTGAACAGTGGAAAGATGCCACTCCGCACGGCTTCATTTTCAACGTAAAACTGCACAAGCTTCTCTCCCGGCATGCATGCGAACTCAAGATGTTGCCGACTGATTTGCGGCCTCTTGCGAAGACGACTGAAAAAGGACGTGTGATCCTCACGCCTCACCTTGAGGAAGCGATTGCCGGCCGCATGATCGACTCCCTGCAGCCTATTGAAACTGCCGGGAAGCTCGGCCTGTTACTCTTACAGCTTTCACCGGCATTTTCTCCGCATGCCCATCGCCTTGAAGAACTCGATTCGCTCCTCTCCCAGCTTTCTCCGAGAGCTGTCGCGGTTGAACTTCGCAATCGGAACTGGGTGGAATCGCAGCTTCTGGATCAAACCATTGCATACTTTAAAAAGCATCAGGTTACATTGGTTTCAGTGGACGCCCCTCAAAGCAGTCACTTCAACGTGATGCCTTCCCTTGATCTGGAGGCGGCGTCAGCCATCGCCTATCTCCGCCTGCATGGACGAAACGAACACGCGTATCTCACCGGCAAAACCGTCGCCGCGCGTTTTGATTATGATTACTCTGCTCAGGAACTCGAGGAAGTCCGGGCGCGGGTAAAACGACTCGCTAAGAAGGCGCAAACCGTGCATGTGGTTTTTAATAACAATCGATCCGATTACGCGCCGGACGCGGCACTACGGTTCCGTCAGCTCCTTGGGCAATCAGCGGCAATCGCTATGGAAAAACCAGGGTCGGGCGCCGGATCAACACAGAAGACCTTTGAGTTTTAGAAGGGAAAATGGCGGCGACTGTGTAATGAGCAAAAGTCGGCGCGAAGCAGACATATAATAACCGCTGCCAATGACACAAACTCATCGGACTTGGCGATCGGTGTCAAAACGGCTACTCGTAAAGACGCATGGAAGCCTCATCCACCCCTCTCATGGCCCTCATGGACTGCCGGTTATCCGACGGTGATCCACCGGAAACGCTCAATGAACTGCTCGATATCCTCATTGCGCACCCAGATCGGGAGAAAGAAATCACAGCGCGCATCCATGAGCGATTTGAGCGCGAGAAAGCTATTCTGATCCTCGATATTAGCGGATTTACGCGGATCACTGCCGAAAAAGGAATTGTCGTGTTCCTCTCAATGATCCGGCGAATGTGGAGGGCCTGCCTTCCCTGCATCCGAAAAGAAAACGGTGAGCTGGTAAAGATCGAAGGCGACAACCTTTTTTGCCTTTTCGATAGTGTCGACGAGGCGGTCAATGCGGCGGGCGCAATCCTTGAAAGTTTGCATGAAATCAACGCCGGCATTGAGTCGAGAAATCATCTTCTTGCCGCGATCGGAATCGGCTTTGGCAAAATTCTCTATATTGGCAATGAGGACCTGTTTGGATGCGAAGTGAATCTTTGTTCGAAACTCGGAGAAGACCTCGCGAATCCATGCGAAATTTTACTTACCGAATCTGCCCAGCGACAAATGAGCAGTGCGAAAATACCGTTGCAGATCCGCACCGTCATTATTTCCGGAGTTAATCTCACTTACTACGAATATTGCTTTGCACGACAGCATGCGCCTTGAAGTGAAATGCCATTCAGCGAACCGTCGCGGGCGATGCAGGGCACGGCTCCGCGGCGCTGCGCATGGCGGCAAAGACAATCTCGAGCGAGCGCAGGTTATTAGCTGCGGAATGGGAGGGTTCGCGTCCTTCTTCAATCGCGCAGAGCAACTCGCCTAAAGCGCCGGTAAAGCCATCTGGAAACCAAGCTCCATTGAGTCCGATTTCAGCCTCGCCTTGGGAAGTAAAGAGCGCGAGGGAGCGAATCCCGCAAAGCGGCCCGGCTCCGCGCAAGGTTCCCCGGCTACCGACAGCCACAAACTGTTCACGCTGCCCGAGTTTTGAGTAACCATTAAACGCGAGTGTCGAAAGGCCGCCTTCGAACTCAACAAAAGCACTGGCGGCAAGCGGCGCCGAGATGGTTTCTCCAGGCAGTCGCATCGTATTGCAACATATACGCCCCACAGCGCGGTCCGCGAAAACGGTGGCCGCAATGTCGAACCAATGGATGGCAAAGTCCTGAAGGAGCAGATGGGGCATCTGTTCAAACGCAGTGCCTTGAATCCAAGTATGATCCCAGTTCATGGTTAACTCCAGGGTTTGCATTTCACCCAGGAGCCCGCTCGAGGCTGCCTGCAGAAGATAGCTGAAATACGGCGCCCAGCGTCCATTCTGATTAACCGCCAGGCAGAGACCAAGATCGCGGGCAAGTAACACAAGACGCCGGCCTTCAGCTAAATCCAACGTGAATGGCTTCTGGCTCAAGACATGTTTGCCTGCCCGCAACGCCGCTTCAATCAAAGGGCCGCGCACATCGGCGTGCGTCGCAATATCGACAACTTCCACACCAGGATACATTAGAAGCTCCTCCACGCTTGCACAGACATGGCCTTGTGGGAAATAGCTGTCCCGGCGATTGCGCGCTTTTTCAATGCTCGGATTATAGAAAGCAGCAACCTCGACTTCCTGTGCCTTGGCCGCCTGCAGGTGATAATCCGCAATTCCGCCGCAGCCTATCAAACCGATGCGGGGTCTGTAAAATTTGGGCCTTGGTGGACGGTACGGAAGATCAGGCGCGACGATTCGAGGAAGCGGTGCAGCGGTCAGTTCATAATTCTCCGGCATGTGTCACAGTTTAGCTGCCGTGCTCGAATCGGGGGCAAAGAAAATCGTTTCGATAGGCGCAAAGAGAGCGATTCGATGCGATAAATTATCGGCGACTCCACGCTCTCGAAGTTCATCGGGAAAGTCAGTGGGTAGCGCGCGCATCCGTTCCCAACGTCCGGAATCTGCGTTCCGGGAAGAATGGGCGCAAGTCGAAGGTGGAATTCCTTAAAGGCATTGGTTACAAATCTCTTCCCGACCCCTTCCTTTTAACCAAACTATCCCCATGAACCTACGCCCACTGGCCATTACGGCCGCTTCTTTGATGTTCACTTTTTCCGTGTCCGCGCTCGATTGGCCGCAGTTCCGTGGTCCTGATCGAAGCGATGTTTCCAAGGAGACCGGGTTACTTAGGCAATGGCCTGAAGGTGGGCCAAAACAGGTCTGGCTCTTTAAAAACGCTGGCAATGGATATGCGGGCTTCTCGATCGTGGACGGCAAGCTTTTCACAATGGGCACCCGTGACGGCAACGAAGTGCTCATCGCCCTGGATGCTGCAACCGGCACAGAACTTTGGGCGGCTAAAATCGGCTCCGTATTAAACAATGGCTGGGGCGACGGCCCGCGTGGGACTCCGACCGTGGACGGCGGCATGGTTTACACGATGGGCGGCCAGGGTTCCTTGATCTGCGCCCAAGTGGCTGATGGCAAAGTGATATGGACCCGTACGATGAAAGAGCTCGGGGGCCAGACTCCGGGCTGGGGCTATACAGAATCCGTCGTGGTTGATGGGAACCAGGTTATCTGCACGCCCGGAGGCAAAGAAGGAGCTGTTGCCGCACTCGATAAAACGACAGGGGCGACTCTGTGGCAGAGCAAGGAAATCACCGACGGCGCGCAATATTCGTCAGTGGTTCCGGCGACCATCAACGGTGAAAAACAATATGTGCAGCTTACCGCACAGAACTACTTTGGCATCGCACCCAAGGACGGCAGCCTGAAGTGGAAGATGCCGTTTCCCGGGAAAACAGCGGTCATTCCAACGCCTGTAGTTAAAGACAACTTTGTATTTGTCACAGCCGGCTATGGCGTAGGCTCGCAGATGTCGGAGATAGGAAAGGACAATCAGCCGACCTTGAAATACGAGAATAAGACGATGAAAAATCATCACGGCGGGGTTGTCCGTGTTGGAGAAAATCTATTTGGCTATAGCGATGGAATCGGCTGGCTCTGCCAAGACTTTGCATCCGGCGAACAAGTCTGGGCCGAGCGCTCCAAGCTTGGCAAAGGTGCCGTAACATCAGCGGACGGCATGCTTTACTGCCTGGATGAAGGAAGCGGAACCGTGGTGCTTGCGGAGGCTTCCTCAAAAGGCTGGGCTGAACATGGCCGCTTTAAACTCGACCCTCAATCCAGCATCCGTAATCCCCAGGGCCGGATCTGGACACATCCAGTCATTGCAAATGGCAAACTCTATCTTCGCGATCAGGACCTCATTTTCTGTTTTGATATTAAAGGCTGAATTCAGGGTATAACCACCCAAGCCTGAATCTCCAATCCCGGCGGGCTTTATTGCGCGCACCGGAACGCTGAAGAGGAATAGGAGCGGAATCTTGGTTCCCTTAATAAATAAACGTGCCGGCTGCGTCTTTCTCATCGTAGCCGCCGCGTTGAAGTCGCTGGCGCAGATAGGCGACAAGGCGGGTGAACCGCAGGCTGTCCTCGTGCCCTCGGAGCTTATCCCTCTCTCGCCCGTGCTGACGGCGGCAGAAGAGCTGAAAACGTTTCAGGTCGCCCCGGGTTTCCATGTTGAACTCGTCGCGGCTGAACCGCTCGTGGGCGATCCCGTCGCAATGGCGTTCAGCCCCGACGGCCGCCTCTGGGTGGTCGAAATGCGCGGCTACATGCCAGACCTTGAAGGGCACGGCGAAGACGCCCCGGTAGGTCGCGTGGTTGTGCTTAGCGATAAAAACGGAGACGGGCAAATGGAGACAAGCGAGGTCTTTTTGGATGGCCTCATCATGCCGCGAGCCATCACCCTGGCCTATGGCGGCGTGCTCATAGGCGCTCCTCCCATGCTCTGGTTTTGTCGCGATAATGATCATGATGGAAAAGCAGACGAAAAAATCGCCGTTGCCTCGGATTACGGCGTGCAAGTTGATCCCAACCGGCCGGAGATGGCCAATCCGGAACGCGCGCCCAACAGCCTGCTCTGGGCGCTTGATAACTGGATTTACAGCGGCGCTTACACAGCCCGCTTTAGGATGCGCGAGGGTAGATGGGAACGCGATACAACGACGTTCCGAGGGCAGTGGGGATTGAGCCAGGACGATTGGGGTCACTTCTTCTACAACTCCAATAGCGATCAGCTTCGGGCCGACGTCGTGCCGGCGCGATACCTTGGAAGAAATCCAAACGCAGCCCGCCTCGAAGGCTGCAATGTCAATGTCGCCGCAAACCAGTTTGTCTGGCCTGCTCGAGTAAATCCCGGCATCAACCGCGGCTATCGCCCGGAAATGTTGCGCGAATTCAAACTGAAAGAATTTACTGCGGCGTGCGCACCATGGATCTATCGCGGCGACTTATTTCCCAAGGAGTTTTACGGCAACGCTTTCGTGTGCGATCCAGCCGGCAACCTGATCAAGCGGAATATTGTCGGCTCGGTGCGAGGTAGCCTGAACGCGCGCGAAGCTTACGATCATAGCGAGTTTATTGCGTCCACCGATGAGCGCTTTCGGCCGGTAAACCTGACAACCGGCCCCGATGGTGCGCTCTACATCGTCGACCTATACCGAGGTGTTATTCAGCATCGCATTTCGCTCACCACCTATCTGCGAAACCAGATCGAGGCACGCGGCCTCGATAAACCGATTGGCCTTGGACGAATTTGGCGCGTCATGCCCAACGATCCCGGTTTAAAAACGACGACGCCGCAACCAGCTACAGCAGCCGAATGGGCCGCCCTTCTCTCGCATCCAAACAGCTGGTGGCGTGAAACCGCGCAGCGTCTCCTGATTGAGAAAGGCCGCCCCATCATCGCAATCGAAGAGGTGGCAATCCACGGCAAACAACCGCTTGGGCGCATGCACGCGCTCTGGACACTGGATGGAATGCGGGCACTTCGCTGGCCCGTGCTTGTCAACAGCCTTGATGACCCTGATCCGCGCGTCCGGGTGGCGGCATTGCGCACCGGCGAGATCTTCCTTGAGTCCGAATACCGTCCTGACTTGCTCGACCGGTGGATCAGTATGGCAGGCACCGAGTCTGTGCCGGAGGTGCAGTTGCAACTGGCGCTTTGCCTCGGTGAAGCACGCGATTTCGCAGCCGACCTGGCAATGGCCAAGCTTGCCTTACACGCCGATGCAGAGTCGTTTTTTGTGGGCGCGGTTCTCTCGGGAATGGCTGGGCGCGAACTTGAACTCCTTGAAAAACTCCTTGCCGCACAGGGTCCATCCCAACCCGCGCTTTGCTTGGGACTGGCGCGCTCTGTTTTTTCAGAACGCAAGCCGGCACGAGTGGAGCGTCTCCTGGAGTTGCTTGCGGAATTGCCTCCTGAAAAAAATGCAGCGCGCATCACATTGCTTGGCGCACTAAAGGGCTCGACTAAGAAACCAGTAAAATTTTCCGCCGCGCCCGAACCTCTTGCCAAGCTAATAAAAACCATGCCCGCGGATTCACCATTAATCAGCCAGCTTATCGACATGCTAACGTGGCCCGGCCGATCCGACACGCCATTGGAAGTTCCCGTCGATCCGTTGTCCCCGGAGGAGAAAGCCCGTTTTGAAAACGGGAAATTGCTCTTTACAGGAATGTGCGCGGCCTGCCATCAACCCCACGGGCGCGGCGTGGAGGGACTCGCGCCGCCGCTGGTCGATTCCGAATGGGTCCAGGGGTCGGTTGAACGTTTGTGCAGGATCGTACTAAACGGCGTACGCGGCCCAATCGAAGTCAATGGCGCAAGCTACTCGCTCGATATGCCCGCGATGAATTTTTTTAACAACGAACAAATCGCCGCTATTCTGACCTATGTCCGCCGGGAATGGGATCACCGGGCAGATCCGGTGAGCGCGGAAAGCGTTGCTCGGATCCGTACCGCCATTTCAACGCGCCAGGATGCATGGACTGAAGCGGAACTACTTAAAATTCCATAAAAAATCCCAAGCTGACCTTCCTTTTTTACCGACTTATGAACCTCCCCGCCGGAACCTGCAAAATCGCCGCGCTTGCCGTTGCACTCACCTCGATGACCGCTTTTGGAGAAGATCTGAAGATTGGCATTATAGGGCTCGATACTTCGCACGTCACCGCTTTCACCAAGATACTGAACGACGCAAATGCTCCAAACCATGTGCCGGGAGCCAAAGTGGTGGCGGCATTTAAAAGCGCGAGCGCCGACATTCCATCGAGCGCCAGCCGAGTGGAAGAGTACACGGCGACATTGGAAAAAGATTTCGGAGTTAAAATAGTCGGCTCAATCGAGGAACTCTGCACGCAAGTCGATTGCATCCTGCTGGAAAGCGTTGATGGACGACCGCATCTTGAGCAAGCGCGTCCGGTGATTGCAGCTAAGAAACGGCTTTTCATCGACAAGCCATTTGCCGGCACATTGCACGACGCTCTCGAAATCCAGCGTCTTGCCAGAGAGGCCGATCTACCCATTTTTAGTTCCTCGGCTTACCGCTATTACCCGGGTTTGGTTGAACTAAAACAGACCAATGTCGGAGAAATCCGCGGCGCGCTCTCTTATGGCCCCGCCCACTTGGAAGAACATCACCCCGACCTCTTCTGGTATGGAATTCATCCGACCGAAGCGCTCTTTACCGTACTGGGCATGGGCTGCGAGTCGGCCGTCCGCACTCATACCGCCGACACAGATATGGTCACAGGCATCTGGAGTGGCGGGCGAACCGGTGTTCTTTATGGATTGAGGACAAAACCTTTGCCCCACAAAGTCACCGTTTTCGGCACAAACGCCTCCGCTGAACAAAAACCCGGTGGAGACGATTATGCACCGCTCGTCCGGGAGATTGTCGAGTTTTTCAAAACCGGCATTGCACCCGTATCGATTGAGGAAACCATTGAAATCTACGCGTTTATGGAGGCTGCCGATGAAAGCAAACGCCGCAATGGCCAGCCGGTAAAACTGAGCGAGGTTCTTGAAAAAGCGCGTAAATAAGTAGGCAACACGCCAGCTTGGTCCCCTCGATAGACGGCGGACTTCGCTGGCGCTTTTGGCAATCAGGCGCGACTGGGCTCCGATCGCGGATGAATGTAGTCCGAACCCGCGGATCATCTCAGGCGATGGCGCTGGAGGCAATCGAGCTTATTCAAGCACTGCTAAGCCGGCCAGCGCACTTGTCACGATTTGGTATTAGAGAAAGTCTCGCCCGCGCCGTGCTTCAACAGGGCAATCGGCGTTGGAATCACAGAACGCGACACGAAAGCCAGCCAACCAACTATGAAACAATTTCAGGCAGATCATTTGAGCGTCCATATTCATCCAAACCGCGAGGAGGCGGGAAAATGCGCGGCGGACGAAGCCGCTCGCGCTATTCGTGCCGCGATTGTCCGAAATGGAGCCGCCAGAATCATCCTTGCCTCCGCCCCATCACAAAACGAATTTCTGGCCGCCCTTCGCATCCCGGAGATTATTGACTGGTCGCGCGTAACCATTTTTCACATGGACGAGTATCTCGGACTTGATGCCAATAATCAGGCCAGTTTCCGCTATTACCTTAACGAGCATCTGATTGCGCATATTACTCCCGCCCAATTCCACGCGATTCAGGGGGAAGCGGAGGAAAGCCAGGCGGAGTGCCGCCGCTATTCTGAACTACTTGCGCAAGCCCCGATCGACGTCGTTTGTCTTGGTATCGGCGAGAATGGCCATATTGCTTTCAATGACCCGCCCGTCGCCGATTTTGCGGATCCACTAGCGGTTAAAATCGTTGAATTAGATGAAGCGTGCCGACATCAGCAGGTCAACGACGGCTGTTTCCCGAATTTCCAGGCGGTCCCAAGGCACGCAATCACCCTGACGGTGCCAGCACTGATGGGCGGACGAGAAATGATTTGTGTGGTGCCCGGCATGCGAAAAGCCGCGGCCGTGCGAGCCACGATAGAAGATCCGATCTCCACGCTCTGCCCGGCTACGGTCATCCGCCAACATACCCGGGCCCAGCTTTATCTTGATCCGGATTCCGCCAGCTATCTTTAGCCCCATTTCCAAACCCCCACCCATGCCCTTTTCTCTCGCGATTCTCACCGATGAAGTCTCCCAGGAACTTTCTGATGTTATCCGGTTTGCCAAGGAATTTGACCTCGATGGCATTGAAGTGCGCAGCCTCTTCGGACGCGCTTTTATCGATCTAACCGCCGCCGACCTAAAAATAATTTCCGACCAAACGAGAGATGCCGGAATCCGCGTTGCCGCATGCGCCTCGCCGGTCTTTAAATGCAACCTCGACGAGCCCGCTGAAATCGCGGCTCATAAAGAACTCTTCAAGCGAAGTATCGAAGCTGCGCATATTCTTGATACCGGCTTGGTGCGGGTCTTTACATTCTTGCGCCGCTCGCATCCCGCCACGCCCGGGGATCTGGAGCACGCTGCATCCCACTTCCATCATCTTCTCGAATTAATCCACGGGACCGGAATTCGAATTGGAGTTGAAAACGAAGCAAGCTGCATCGTCGGCTCAGGCCGTGAGATGCAGAAGTTTCTCTCACACCTTCCAGCTGATCCCCGCCTTGGTGTGGTTTGGGATCCGTGCAATGTGCTTTATCTCGATGGCAGCACCGACCCGGTATTCGATGATTTCCCGCTCATCGCCAGCCGCGTCATTGATGTCCATGTTAAAGACGCACAGCGCGATGGCATCCGTGCCGCACAAACGTGCGTCGAACTCGGTACTGGCCAAGTCAATTTCCCCGCACAATTAACCTCACTTAGAGCGCTAAACTACTCCGGCTGGATCACGCTTGAAACCCATTGGCGCGATGTATCGCTCGACCCGGCGCTGCAGCACTTGCCAGCCGGATATGCTTTCTCCGCCAATGCCGAACCTGCCAGCCGGATCTGCATGACACATCTCCAGCGCTTTATTAATCAAAAGTGAGCGGCCCCACGCCCCCTTGCTTTCAAAGACGCATAGTTCGAGCCGCCCACTACCGAAACGGAGGAACGTGGGAGTTTGTTCTTGAGGCTGGTCGATTGGTTTCGCGCAAACGCATTCTTGCAAAGAGTGATTTGATCTTTGGGCCCGGTTTTTTTGACCTCCAATGTAACGGCTACGCCGGAATTGATTTCGCACATCCCGACACCACCCCGAATCAGATTGTCACGGCGATCAAGGCGATGCGAAAGCGCGGCTGCACCCACGTACTTCCGACACTGATTACCGCGGCACCCGAGCGATTGGAACTTCTTTTTCGTCATCTGAACCAGGCACTTCACTCGAATGAAGACGTGCGTGGTAGCGTTCTGGGATACCATCTTGAAGGCCCCTTCATCAGTCCTATCGATGGCGCCCGCGGTGCACATCCTAAAGAACATGTGGTCCCACCCAGCCGCGTGCTTTGGCGAAGATTGCAAAATGCAGCCCAGGGAAATATCCGGCTTGTTACACTGGCGCCCGAGATTGAAGGCGCACTGCCGTTCATCCGCCAGCTGAGAAGTGAAGGTATAGTCGTTGCACTGGGGCATACTCTCGCTGGATGCGAACAGATCGCAGCCGCCGTGAAAGCCGGGGCCGTGCTTTCAACCCATCTCGGCAATGGATGTCCGCAACAGATCCATCGCCACCAAAACCCGATTTTCGCGCAACTAGGGCAGCAGAACCTAAGTGCCAGCTTAATTGCTGATCGCATCCATCTCCCGGCGGAAGTCCTTAGCTCATTCTGGCGCGCCAAGGGGCCCGGACAGACCATTCTTGTTACCGATGCCATGGCTGCCGCTGACGCGCCACCAGGACGTTACACCCTCGGCGATCTAATTGCCGAAGTAGGCTCCGATAAAGTAGTCCGGCAATCCGGCACTGAAAATCTAGCCGGTTCAGCACTTACTATGGAAGCCGCCGTTTCCAACCTGATGAGCGCAGCGGGCGCCACCTTGTGCCAGGCCTGGGACGCGGCATCGCTCCAGCCGCGAAAACTGATGGGCAACATCAAAATACCGGGCCATTCATTTACGATAGTACGCCCCACCCGCCGCGGGTTGAGGATAATGGCCACCGTCCTCGCAAATCGAGTTGTCTTTTGCCGTTAAAGAATCGGTTTCAAGTTTTGCGCGCAGGAACGCTGCCGCACATTTAACCCTCGCCTCGACCAACGCAGGCATTGGCACTAGTTGGCGTTCAATTCAGGCGAATTGTTTACCTAAAAGAGTGCCCTTGCCGATTGGATGTATTTCGAGATCGAGAGTAACGCTCCACCGTTGCATTGCATGCCCGGACCCGGCGACAACGAAGCCCAGGCATTACGCTAAAGAGCGTAGGGTAACACCCACATGCTGCAACATTGAGCTAAGGTCTTCATTCCCCTAAACCCAGGACGCGTCAGCGCCCGGATAAGGCGTAGTGATCCAACATCGAAGCCGATAGGCCGAACAGCGATCTATATGAATAAACCTGAACAACGACTTGAAGGCATCGGGTTCAGTTTTAAGAGAGGTTGCGAGTTGGAACGACAAGCCTATGGATTCACAATCCTCGAACTGGTGACTGTCATTGTCATCATGCTTCTCCTGGCAGCGCTCGCAATTCCCACATTCAATTCGGTACAGGAAGCGTTTCATTTAACAAACTCCACCTCGCAAATTGCTAGTCTGCTCGAGCAGGCCCGGGCATACGCGATGGCAAACAACACGTTTGTGTGGGTCGCGTTCAAGGAAACCGATGCGGCGCAGTCTCCGACGGAAACACCTCAACTCGACGGAATTGGCCGCATTGCAATTCTGGTGGTTGCCTCTCGCGACGGCACGCGAGGATACGACGTTCTTAATCCCGCAAAATCCTGGTCTGCCTCCTACGAAAAAACCAACGGCTCGAATTTGATAATCATCAACAAGCTCACGCGATTCGACAACCTGCATATGGCAGCGTCGCTTGGCATTACTCCGGAGAAAGGACCAATGGGATTGGAGGCCGGAAGAGAAGATGTCGGCCGCTTCTACCGGCTCGGCCATCCAGCGTGCCGATCACTTACGCCGATCAACTATCCGCTCGGTAGCAACGACAGAAATTCAGATACCCAATATCAGTTTTCAAAAGTCCTTTACTTTGATCCGCGCGGGATAGCTCGAATTCAATACGCCAGCAATGGCGACGAGATCAAGGAATGGATGGAAATCGGGCTTGAGGCCACCCATGAAAACCTTTTGCCAAAGGAGACTCTTGATCCAAGCAGGGGGAGAAAATCGGCTGTCCAAATCGATTGCATGACCGGTTCGATTAGAATCTACACGCCGTGAATGCGCATGCCTCAAAAGGATTCTCACTTGTGGAAGTGGCAATCGCCACCGGTATCACAACGTTTTGTCTTCTTACATTATTTGGACTTTTACCGATTGCACTAAATCAATCGCACTACGCATCGGCCCAGACCGAGGCGGCAAACTTTGCGGCCGCGTTGAATGACGATATCCGGGCGACCCCGTTAAAACGAGCGCCCGTTTCCCCTCTCTACGGCTTCACCATTCCAGTAGCCGGCAGTCCCGATGTTACCTCGCAATCCATCTACTGGAGCAATGCGGGTGCTTTTACAAAGGTCAACGATCGCCCTGTTGGCGATGAAGTTTTCCGCGCCACCCTATGGTTCTTGGTTCCTGAACAAACCGGCATGCGAAATGCAACCATGGTTCGGATCCTAATTACGTGGCCGGCTGAAGCAGACGGCAATCCAAACGAAATCCCCTCTCATTTCAGCGGCTCTTTCGAAGTATTGACCGCACTGGATCGAAATTAGCGAAGCTATTGTATGAACTCGAAATCCAAGTTACGTGGCTTCACCTTATTCGAGTTGCTCTTGTCGATGGCAATATTAGCGGTGCTCGTGCTCCTCATTGGGAACCTGGCAAATAACGCAACTGCCACGACGACGACCGTTCGCATGCGCTTGGAATCTGACAATCAAGCGCGGACCGTCTTTGATCGCATGGCGCAGGATTTCTCCGGGATGCTAAAACGCAAAGACATCGATGTCGTATTTTCCAAACAGAACGGAAACGATAAAATGTTCTTTTACAGCGAGGCACCTGCATATTACTCCAACGATCCAGTCAGCTCCAAACGTAGTCCAGTCGCACTCGTTGGTTACCGGATTAGTGATAAATCCCAACTGCAACGTCTTGGCAAGGGACTAATCTGGAGCGATGAATCTTCCGCCGCTTCGCTCAATTTTCTTACATACCCAAGTGCCGACATCGGCAGCCGCCCGCTGGAAGAGAGCACCATTCCAGGCCGTTGGAAGCAGTCTATTGGATCGGCACCGAACTTCGATGGAGTAGATCGCGATTACCACACGCTCGGCAACCAGGTCTGCCGGTTGGAGCTTTGCTTTCAGCTCAAGCCATCGGACAAAACCGTCAACACCTATTCCATAGACCCCTACTATCCCGATCACCCGAACATCAACGGAGTCCAGGATATCGCGGCAATTATCGTTACGATCGCCGTTTTGGAAAATTCCGCTTCGTCAAGTGACTCGGAGAAATCGCGCCTCATAGCAGCGCTGCCAGACCCCCGCAACGCAGATCTCCACGGCCCCCCGCCCAAGCTGACAGCGACCCTGTGGAAACAGCTAATCACCTCTTCATTGGTCACGCCGGAAAAAGGTCTGTCACAACGGAGTAAGTCGCGGCTGCGGATCTACGAGAGGAGCTTCAACCTTAACAATCAATGAGGCAAATACTACGACCCTGCATATCAGCGCGGCAAGAATCCCGAAAAGCGGTTGCTCTTGTGATTGTGCTTGCCTTTATCGTCTTGTTAACCGGCGTGGTAGTTGCA
The DNA here is from genome assembly GCA_028293625.1 of Chthoniobacteraceae bacterium. Classification (GTDB taxonomy): domain Bacteria; phylum Verrucomicrobiota; class Verrucomicrobiia; order Chthoniobacterales; family Chthoniobacteraceae; genus CAIURC01. Next base: position 159,389 of record JAQGOL010000042.1, read on the forward strand.
TTCTTTTCATTGACTCTCGGACAGCGACAGATTTCCGATAGGAGCGCCAGTCAAACGAAAGTAGAAATCCTTTCACATGGTGCGTTGGACATTATTCTGGGCGATCTCAAACAGGAGGTAATCGCAGGCTCGTCTGCTCCCTCACCCGGATTGGAAATCTATCCACCCGCGGCTTCGGCTTCCGTGAAGCCAGATCGCATTGGCACAAACGATTTGCTTCCTAATCTTCTGAAGCAGAGTGCCTACGGAGAAGCCTTCTACTCTGGGAGCGCATACGATTTAAAGAATCATCCCCCAAGCAACCGCGCATCGAGTGTGAAATCGGATGCGCCATCAGTAAATGGCCGGCTCGTTTCGCGGGAACGGTGGAACAAACCTCTTATGCTGCCCAAAAAGAGCGAGTTTCTCAATGATGACTCGAATGTTACTCCAATTGACGATTTTCGCGCTCCTGATTGGGTCCCGATTTCACGCAACGGCAGCGATTCCAAAGGCTCAATGTCCGACGTTTTGGGCCGATACGCTTATTGCATCTACGATGAAGGCGGCGTGCTAAATGCCAACGTGGCCGGCCATCCGCTCAATCGAGCTTCGAATGCGACGAGGCCAAACGGGATGACAGTTGCACAGACGATTGAGATTTCACGCAAAGGATCCGTTGCGTTTGCAGACCTTACCCAGATTGGATTAACGCGGACCCAGGTGGACCAGCTAATTGGATGGCGTAACTATGCGTCGACCCGGCCGGGCGGATCGCTGCCGAGGTTCCAATTTGATGTCGATTCCACCCGCACCCCAATGGATCGCTACAATCGAATGGCACTCTCCAATATCACAGGATTCATGACCATCGCGGCGGGCGGACTCTATCACAACCAGTCGGATCGGATTTTCACAAGTCGGCAGGAGTTGATGCGGTTTCTCTTGCAAGGAATCACGTCAACTTCACTGCAGCGTGCGAAGATGCAGTCTGCACTTCAGTATATGAGTGTATTTAGCCGTGATCTTAACCAACCGTCCTTTAGCCCGGACCTTCTCCGACCCAAAATATCAGGAACCAAACCTGCCACGGCTGATATGCAGACCTACACCGGCAACAATGACAGCCAGGGGCTGGACGACCATATCAATCCGGCGTTTTTAACGGTGCGCGCCGATCGCACGTTCAGGCGACTGGACGGCACTGTTGCCATCCTTGGCGAACCGCTTGTGAAAAAACGGTTTCCTCTCAGCCGCCTGGCATTAATTACTCCAAATGCCACCGCTCCAGCCGATGATGCCAGTCCAATCTACCGACAGTTTGGTCTAAGCCGTTCCCGGCCGGATCAGCCATGGCTGTATAATCATCAAATATCTGGTCGGATTATCGCCAGACTGGAAGATTTGAAAGGAGGATCCCGTGAACCCGACTGCGTCGAACTGCTCAAAGCTGCAATTTGCGCGGGCTCACTTGGCAAGTCCGCCGCCACTGATGGTGCCGCAGGCGCTTATGCTCACGAACACGATATTTCGCTCGATTATCAGATTCTGCAGATTTTCGCTAATATCATCGATCAGTTCGACGCGGACGGCTTTCCAACGAGAATCGCGCTTTCAGATGGCACCGAATTTCGAGGAATTGAGAATGTTCCTTATTTTTACCGATACCGCGTTGGAACGGTGCAATCGAAATTGCCAAAACCGATAGGGACGGGAACATGGAAACCGGTTGCAAACTCCCCTGTGCTGACTGAATCAGGCTCGGGCATTTTTTTGCTTTTGCCCGAAATCTGGAACCCGCATGACCAGAACAGCACGATGGGAAGCCCACGTCCGACAGACTTCAGGCTGATTGTTGACGCGACAGAAGCCTTTAAAAAGGTCGAATCGGGCGGACAAATTGCGACTGAAGTTGTTTTTACCGGTGCACCGGCAAACGCCGCCCAACTGGAACCCGCTCATTCGGTTGACTCGGCCAGCACTGAGCTTTTGTTTCAAGTGACAAATGCCGAGTTGTATCGCGAGCCCACTTTTCTTGGCCGCGCCGGGCTTCCAACAGGATCCAACCTTCGCGCCGGGCTGAATCACGCCCTGCGAAGTATCCCGGAAAGCGGAACTCATGGCGAGATTATGGAAGTAATGAACACGCTGGCGGACGCTGATTCACCGGGGTTTCTTGGCGTGTATCTTGGTTCATTCCCGCTGCGACGAGTTTGGAATACGTCCGGGGCGGCCAACCAATCAAAAATCTACTCCGCGGGAACAGTTATCGCGAAGTTGTCGATACCTACTCTGTGCGTCCGGATGCAATACAAAGATTCATTTGGACATTGGCTTACATACGATCAGAAAGCCATCAACGCAGTCATCTTGCGATCCGATCTAAACGGAGGCCACCCAGGAGTCCGTCCATATAACAATGGAGTGCTGCCCGGCTTAAACAACAGCTGGGGTCAGTGTTCAGATCCGCGCACAAGTCGGTTTGGATTTGCCTCCGACATCGATGCTCCGCGTCAGCTGTTGGATGCTGGTTCGGATGCACTGAAAACCAGCCGTCCTGATCGCGGCGCGGGAGCAGCCGCCACGGCAAGCGGTGCTCCGGTCATGGGCATTACTCCAAGCCGGGCGAACGGTTCAATCGGATGGGCGCCCGAAAATGTCTCATTCGGACTAAGTTCACGGTTTCGCCCTGGTCTGCTTAGCCAAAACAGCAGCGATGTCCTGGACGATCAGAGGATAGATGGCAAACCAATTACTTCCGCTGCGGCTTTACCTCTCTTCTACTGTGATCCCGACGGAATTCCGAGGCGAGGAATGTCTGCTTATGTTCCTTCCGGAAGAGGCTGGTCAGCAGTGACTGAAACCGGTTTACCCCTTGTTCCAGCGACAACCTACCCAGCCTCCACCCCTACATCGCACAGCCAAAGCCGTCCCATTCTGCTAAACCGTCCATTTCAATCGGTAGCTGAATTAGGATATGTGTTTAGAGATCTTCCCTGGAAAGAACTCGATTTTTTCACCCCGGAAAGCGGGGACGCGGCTTTGCTGGACGTGTTCTGCATCAACGAAGATGCCACCCCGGATGGAATGAATGCTGGGAAAGTAGACCTCAATACTCGTCAGGCTCCTGTCATTCGAGCAATCCTCGCGGGAGCCTATAAAGATGAAATTGCTGCACTCCCTGCATCCGGCTGGGCGCGCAGCACATTACCCGCGCTGACTTCCAATGAAATCGACTCGATTGCCAACGCTCTTGTTGACCGCACGCGCGACCGCGCTTTAAACCGCGGGCCGATGCGCAATGTCGCTGAGCTCGTGGGAAAACATGTCTACCATTATCAGAGTTCCTATGGACAACCTTTCGATGGCTTTAGCGGGGATCTCAATATCTACAGCGGTGGCGTGACGGGGCCTGCAAACATTATCAAGCGGTTTCGAGAAACGGCCATCCGCGCCTTGAGCGATGTAGGCACGACCAGGGTATGGAATCTAATGATCGATTTGATTGCTCAATCGGGACGCTACCCGACTGCAACTAGAAACTTGTCCGATTTTTTGGTTGAAGGCGAGAAACGCGTCTGGTTTCACGTGGCAATTGACCGATGGACCGGAGAGATCCTGGATAGACAACTTGAGGTAGTATCTGAGTAGTAATAAACCCGGGAATCACCCATTGAAGTAGCTCGCACTCTCAGCCACGGCTGCTTTTAAGGAAGCGTTCGGGTGGAATGCCGTAGATTCTCTTAAAAGCGCGGGAAAAATGGAATGCATCCGCAAAGTCAAGTTCGGAGGCAACTTCTTTAACCATCAAGCCGCCGTCCAGAAGTAATTCAGCGGCCCGATTCATCTTAAGCCTCATCAAGAATCGGTAGGGCGTTGTGTGTCCAAATCGCTGGAAAAGCCTGGATAGATAGGCGGGCTCCACGCCGCACGCGCCGGCGACCTGCCCGATGCTATTTATCGTTTTGTAATGCGACTCGATCCATTGCTTGACGCGCTGATAAGTAGCAAGCGAGCGCAACTCTCCGGTTCCACATGGCACAGCTCGTTCCGTAATTTTCAGAATCACCACGGGAACCAGAAGTGCGCAAATTAGCGCGCCGTAGCTACTTTCGCTGCCCCCTTCCCGTTGAATCATTTCAAGCAGTTCAATCACCTCCTTCGGCGACGACACCTGGACAGCCTCCCACGCACCGAGCGGGCTTTGCTCAAGAATCGCTTTTGCATCGGTTCCGGTGAAATCGACATAGTATTTGAGCATCGGGCGGCCCGTCCCATCGCTTCGAATGATATGCGGGATTCCCGGGCCATAAGCGAAAGCCATCCCGGGTTTTAACCGATATTGCCGGCCGGCAAGTTCCAATATCCCCTCGCCTTCCGCCACGAACTCAATCGCAAAAAACGGAAACGTTTGCCGCTCCACCCTGTAGTCGGGACGGATCCGCTCGCATCCGCCACAGACGACGCTGAGCTTCCGGCCCGGCGGAGGAGCAAGGTCGAGATAATAGCGGCGCGCTTCGCTGACTTGAACGGAGACAAACGTGGGACGCTGAGCGCCCGCGAAGGAAGTAGGTTGCATACCAGGAAAGGTCAGGAATTGACATGCTCTAGTCAATTCACGCTATTTCAATTTCGAAACCCGGCTCTTACGGTGCTCAGCGCCGGACCGCTTTCCCCCCGGCCCTTTTTGCCCACGTATGCTTACCCTAGAAAAATTCTCCCTTGGTGTCGGCGATCGCTTTGCGCATCAAGCGAAAGCACAGCTTCGCGCCTGCCAACTCATTTCCAAGGACGGTGCCGAAGTGGTTCCGGTCTGGAATAAATCCAATCGTGAGCACCTGTTCATCGGCTCGGAACCCGCCTCGGTTCTCGCTTCCGCACAAGCCGCCGTCAATGCCCTTGGATGGGATAAGGGCTGGCATGTCGATGCGGATCACATCCGGCTGGAGACAGTGGATCGGTTCATTGCAAGCTCCGATTTTTTTACGTTGGACGTTGCCGATTCGATCGGCCAAGCAGCGTCAGAGGAAAGTATCTCGGCGTTTTTGGAGCGGCATCCCGAACTGATCGGCACACTTGTAATTTCGCACATCTCCACCCCGTTCCGCACCACGCGTGAAGAGGTGCGGCGCATTGTTGAAAAGTTCCTTCTCGCTGTGCAGGAAGCGGGAAAAATCTATCGTCATCTGGCGAACGAAAAAGGAGCGGGGAACTTCATCACCGAGGTTTCCATGGATGAGACCGATTCGCCGCAGACGCCGCCTGAATTACTCGTGATCCTGGCAGCGCTGGCCGATGAAGGAATTCCGGCACAAACGATTGCTCCGAAATTCACCGGGCGCTTCAATAAAGGGGTTGATTACGTAGGCGATCCGGCGCAGTTCGAGAAAGAGTTCCACGATGACCTGGCTGTTATTGCATTTGCCATAGCGCGTTACGGCTTGCCGGCAAACCTTAAGCTGAGCGTTCATTCGGGCAGCGATAAATTTTCCCTCTACCCTATTATCCGCCGGATACTTCCTAAGTTCGGCGCAGGACTCCATATTAAGACAGCGGGGACGACCTGGCTGGAGGAGTTGATTGGACTGGCGGAAGCGGGAGGGGAAGGGCTGGAGTTCGCGAAAGAAATTTACGGTGAAGCGCTTGCGCACGTTGAGGAGCTCACCGGCCCGTACGCAACGGTTATCGACATTGATCGATCCAGGCTCCCCACCGAAATGGAAGTCAATGCGTGGGGCAGCTTGGAGTATACAGGAGCACTTCGGCACGATCAAAAAAACAGTGCTTTCAATTCCAGCTTTCGGCAACTACTGCATGTCTCCTTCAAGCTCGCTGCCAAAAAAGGAAAACGTTACCTTGATTTGTTGGATACTTATGAAGAAATCGTAGGCCGCAACGTGACCGAGAACCTATATAGGCGCCATCTCCATCCACTTTTCATTGGCTAGACCATTATGCGCACTGCCATTACTATTTCGCTTGTTTCCCAGGCAAAAGGCGGCCCTTTTGTTTTTTGGGACGATTTGAATTACGCCTGCGAAACTGCCTCCGCTCTCGGATTCGACGCAATCGAGGTCTTTCCGACCGCCGCCGCAGCCATAGACCGACCTGCGCTAAAGGCTATGCTCTCCCGATATAACCTGAAAATCGCAGCAATAGGAACCGGAGGCGGATGGGTTGTCAACAAATGGCACTTGCTCCACGCCGACAGCGCAATCCGGGATTGTTCAATGCAATTCATCCGCGAAATAGTAGACCTCGCCGGAGAGTTCAGTGCGCCCGCTATCGTCGGTTCGATGCAAGGCCGGGTGGAAGATGGAATCGGCAGGGAACAAAGCCTGCAAATATTGCGGGAAGCTTTTAATGACCTCGGTCAACATGCGGCGCGCCATGGTGTCCCCCTGCTCTATGAGCCGCTTAACCGGTATGAAACAAACTTGTTCAATCGTGTAGGCGATGCCGCTGATTTCCTCGATTCGCTCAATACACACAACGTCAAGATCCTCGCTGATCTCTTTCACATGAATATCGAGGAGGCATCCATCGCGGATGCAATTCGGGAAGCTGCCCGGCATATTGGGCATGTTCACTTTGCCGACAGCAACCGCCGCGCGGTTGGCATGGGCCATACCGATATGAAGCCAATCATCGCCGCGCTCAAGGAGATCGGATACGACGGCTATCTTTCGGGCGAAATACTGCCACTGCCTGACTCACATGCGGCTGCGGCCCAGACTGCGCGAGCTTTACAACTTCTACTTGGCAGCCATTGATCAATGCTTAAGCACCAGTTAATCCACCCCAGAATCAATGAGATACTTGGCCGTGCCGGACATCATGCGGCCATCCTGATTGCGGACGGAAACTATCCCGCTTCAACCAAGCGAGGACCCAACGCGGAGGTTGTCTGCCTTAATCTTGCACCGGGAGTAGTAAATGTAGCTCAGGTGCTTCGCGCCATATTGACCGCTGTGCCGATTGATCGGATCAATACAATGGGCATTCCGGATGATGATCCTTATGCACAAGCGGGCGAACCGCCTGTCTGGAGTGAATATCGTCAGGTAGTAAAGGAGTCCGGGCTCGAATTGAAACTTGAACCTGTGCAGAAGTGGGATTTTTACAAAATAGTAGACTCGCCTGACCACGTCCTGACCGTTCAAACCGGCGATCAAGCGCTTTGGGCAAACGTGCTTCTGACGATGGGTTGCCGGACTCTCTGAATGTTTTCTTATGGACCACCGCATCCTTGGCAAAACCGGTCTTAGCTTACCGATCCTTTCGTTCGGGGCCTCCTCGCTTGGCCAGGAATTTCGAAAAATCGATCTTAACGAGGCGCTTAAGAGCGTGCATACCGCGCTTGAATGCGGACTTAATTTTATAGATACCTCGCCGTTCTACGGGCGCGGCATGAGCGAGGTATTACTAGGCCAGGCTTTGAAGGGAATTCCCCGCGATAGTTACACGCTTTGCACGAAGCTCGGTCGCTACGACCTTTCACATTTTGATTTCTCAGCCAAACGCGTTGCTGAAAGTGTCGACGTCAGCCTGCATCGCCTCGGCACCGATCACCTTGATATTGTGCTCTGCCACGACATCGAGTTTGTCCCGATGCAACAGATTGTCGATGAGACGATTCCTGCTTTGCGTAAGATTCAAAAATCGGGGAAAGTCCGCTTTGTCGGGATCTCCGGTTATCCGATGAAAGCGTTCCGTTACGTGCTCGATCAGACTGACCTCGACTGCGTGCTTAGCTACAATCAATACACGCTTCAAAATACGCGTTTTGCCGACGATCTTCTCCCTGATCTTAAGAAACGCGGGATCGGCGCGATGAACGCCGGGCCGTTTTCTGCCCGGCTTCTTACCAATGCCACGTTGCCCGAGTGGCTCAAGGAACCCGAAGAAGTAAAGGCTGCCGCGAGGCAAGCCGCCCAATATTGCGCAAGTCAAGGAGTGGATATCGCCAAACTCGCCATTCAGTTCTCAATAGCGAACCCGGAGATCACGACAACCATCGCAGGAAGCGCCAACCCGGCAAATATTCGAAAATGGGCTGAGTGGGCAGCCGAGCCGATCGATTTGGAACTACTCGCCGAAGTTGTTTCAATTTTCGCACCGGTAAAAAACCTGGGGCATCTCGAAGGATTGCCTGAGAATAACTGATCCTATCCGTGCCAGGCGCAGCGCCTGCACTCCGTGTTTCCTATGCCCGCTTCCTGTCAATGAAAGCCATCCAACTCGAAAAACCTCACGCTTTCCGCACGATTGATATCGTGGAACCTTCCGAACCGGGCCCCGGCGAAGCACTCGTCCGCGTTCACCGAATTGGGATCTGCGGGACTGACTACGGCGGATTTCTGGGTAAGATGCCCTTCTTCTCGTATCCAAGGATCCCGGGCCATGAACTTGGTGTTGAAGTGCTCGCGGTAGGTGAAGGTGTAGAGAATGTACAGCCTGGAGATCGCTGCTCGGTGGAGCCCTACATCAACTGTCAGCGCTGCTATTCATGCCAGCGCGGCCATACCAACTGCTGCGAAAACCACCAGACCCTTGGCGTCCATTGTGACGGAGGCATGCGGCCGCGATTTGTAGTTCCCGCGCGCAAGCTGCACATTTCCCGTCACCTTAGCTTTGATCAACTCGCGCTGGTGGAGACCCTTGCGATAGGGTGCCACGCTATCGATCGCGGGAACTCGAAACGCGGCGAACACGTGTTGGTGATCGGATCGGGGCCGATTGGATTATCTGCTCTGGAGTTTGCCAGGGTGAGTGGCGCCACAACCATCGTGATGGACATTAATGAAGCACGTCTTGAGTTTTGCAAAAAAACGATGGGCGTCGACCATACAATCGTTGCGCGCGGCGACGGGTCGGAACTTGCGGCGCTCAATGAGATCACAAACGGGCAATTAGCCGATGTAGTGATCGACGCGACTGGCAGCAATAAATCAATGAGTCATGCGCTTGAATATTGCGCATTTGCCGGCCGCCTTGTTTACGTGGGAATTACCCAATTGGAGCTTTCTTTCCTGCACGCACCAATCATGCACCGCCGGGAGCTCACGCTGCTTGCCAGTCGCAACGCGCTGTCCGGCGATTTCGCAAGAATCATCCGCCTGATTGAAGAGGGTGCCATCAACACGCAGCCATGGATTACTCATCACGCTGGATTTGGCGATATGATTGCGCAATTCCCAACCTGGCTCAAACCCGAGAGCGGTGTTATCAAGGCGATTGTCGACCTTGATTGACGCTCCACCTTCAACACGCATTAATTCATCATGCGTCTCGACTCACATCAACATTTTTGGACCTATAACGAGGCCGAGTATCCGTGGATTCCGAAAGGATCGAAGCTCCAACGGAACTGGCTTCCAGCGGATCTGAAGAAAGTGCAGGAACCGCTTGGGTTCGACGGCTCGATCGCTGTTCAAGCGAGGCAAACCGTTGAGGAGTCTGCCTGGCTTCTCTCGTTGGCCGACAACTCGCCTGAGGTGAAGGGGGTGGTTGGCTGGGTTGATCTGCTGAGCGACGATGTAGGAGAACAACTTGCCCGGTTCGCGTTACATCCCAAATTTGTTGGCGTGCGTCATGTTATCCAGGATGAGCAGGATCCCCAGTTTATGGCGCGGCCGGATTTCTTACGCGGCATTTCCAAGCTTAAGCAGTTCAATCTCGCTTACGATCTCCTCATTTTTCCCCATCAACTCGCTTCGGCCATCGAACTGGTGACCCGGTTCCCTGAACAGCGCTTTGTCATCGATCATCTGGCCAAACCCCAAATTAAAGACCAGCTCTTCTTCGAATGGAATCTGGATATTTGTGACCTTGCCAAAGCACCGAATGTTTTCTGCAAAGTCTCGGGTCTGGTTACTGAAGCCGATCACGCTTCCTGGGATCCGGACGATTTCATTCCTTACCTTGATAGAGTATTCGAGTATTTCGGTCCTGATCGTCTGATGTTCGGATCGGATTGGCCCGTGTGCCTTCTTGCGGCCACCTACGAGCAAACCATCAATCTTGTTGAGCAATACTCAGGGCATTACTCCGTGTCTGATCGGGAAAAGTTGTTTGGCACCAACGCCGAGGCGTTTTACCTCCGAAAATGACGGCTGGAAATGGATACATGGAAGCTGCCGCGCATTGACGTCCAAGAAGGCTATTCCTCCAGTTCGATTCCTCCGTTTGCGAACCGGATCCGGCGTTCACGGTAGAGCGCACCCAAGGCTTGCTTGAACGCTTTTTTGCTTATTTGAAACGCGTCGTGAATGGCGTCGGGCGCACTTTTGTCATCGAACTCAAGCCGGCCGCCATTGGCCTTTAATGCATCCATAATCTTCTCTGTAAGCGGGGCGACCCGCCGATAGCCTGACTCATTGAGGGTAAGATCAATTTTACCGTCCTCGCGGATGATTCGCACAAAAGCATCAAGCTGACGGCCTATCTGGAGGGAGGTAGGGAGTTCGTTTTGATAGAGCAACCCCCAGTGGGCATTTTCTACAATGGCCTTGTAGCCAAGCGGCGTCTCTTCGGCAATGAGGATGGCTACCTTCTGACCTTCGACATACGCTGGCGTCTCCAGGTCAAGATGCCGGTTGAGTCGTGTGGTTGCCACAATCCGGCCCGTCTTGGAATCAAGCAGGACGCAAGCTACGACCCAGTCTCCAACCCTGACGCGTCGAGCTTGTTCCACAATCGGGAGCAGCAAGTCCTTGCTAAGTCCCCAGTCAAGGAATGCCCCGATTTGCGCGTTCACGCTGACTACTTTTAAAAACGCGAATTGCCCAACAACCGCATGCGGCGTCTCGGTCGTCGCCACCAACCGGTCTTCTGAATCCCGATAGATAAAGACATCCAGGTCATCGCCCGGCACTGCCCCTTTTGGAATATAGCGGCCTGGAAGCAGGATCTCACCGAGCTCGCCTCCCTGAAGATAGAGGCCCGGGGAAGACTCGCGGATAACACGAAGAGTATTGGGTTTGCCGATGGCTGCCATGATTCAGCACATTAGATGCGCATTGGTTGTGAGAAAAGGAATTCATCGGCGCTCAGGAGAGCTCGTGTGCTGAAGCCGCTTCCACGGTTACTCGCGATCCTTCCATATAAACGATCCGGACCGGCGTTCCTTGTTCGATAAATTCGCCGCGCGAGATGACGTCGGTCAGGCGGTCGCCAAAATTCGCCTTTCCGCTTGGACGCAAAGTGGTGTGGGCGATCCCGGTCATGCCGCGCTCAAGAAAAGCGAGTTCGCGGCCGGCATCGGCACTGATTAAGGCAGGTCCGGCCGGGACGGAATCGGCCAGCACCAGATGCTGGTAAAAGGAGGTGGCGGGCAGATATTTGGCCAGGAGATAAGCGCCTATGGTGGCAGTGAGGAGTGCGAAACTGAACTTGATCAATGGCACCATCAGCATTTCCTGCGTGGGCCACAATGGCTGGCCGGGCCAGCGATCGACCATCGCGTAAACAAGCGAGCCGAAGATCATCAATACGCCGATGATACCGGGCGCGATGGTGCCTGGATGCACAAGCAACTCGCCAAGCACCAGCGCCAGCCCAAGTGAAAAACAAACCACTGCCTCCCAGCCGGCCAACCCCGCAATGTAATGGCCTGCGAAAAAGAGCGAAAAGCAGCCGATGGAAACAAATCCCGGCAGACCAAAGCCCGGAATTTTAAATTCCACAAAAGCGCCGATAATGCCGCCAAGCAATAGCAGCGGCGCCAGTGCCGTTACCCATAAGGCGAGTCTTTCAAAGCCGCTTGGCTCCACGCGTTTTATCGGGAGGCCCGCAAGGCCGGCTTTCTGAAGCATTTCGTCGAGCGAATCGGCCAAACCTTCCGCAAGGAGCGGTTTGCCGTTATAAACGCGGGCGGCTTCCTCTGCACTAAGGGTCAGGAGCGAATCGCTGCGGTCAATCACCACATCACCTATTTTCACTTCCCTCTCTTTATCGATAAACGCGGCGGCGATATCGGGATTATGTCCGTTTTTTTGAGCGGCGGCGCGCGCGACAGCGGAGAAGGTGGAAACCGCTTTGTCGCTCATCGTTTTCGACAGATCCTCACCGCCTGAAGCAACGGGCGCGGCGGCTCCGATGACAGCCGTGGAAGACATATAAATCTTCTGCGTCGCCATGGCTATCAAGGCGCCCGCGGAAATAGCGCGGCTATTAACATAAGTAAACGTAGGCACACTGCTTTTAAGAAGCGCCTGCATGTTATCAACGGCTGCCATCGCGTCTCCTCCGTAGGTCTCCATCTCGATGACAAATCCACTCGCTTTTTCGCGCTCCGCCGTTTTGAGTGCGCGCCTTAGAAAGAAAAATTGAGCCTCCGAGACCTCGCTTTTCAACGGCACGACAAAGACCGGGCCACGTTCGCTGGCAACGGCAGTGATCGAGAAAACAATGATCAAAAGCAGCAGAAGAGAGCGTTTCATTTGAAACAATGTTCTGCCTGCTTGCAGAGAGGCTCAAGACCCAAGTGATTTAGGGAGTGCGCTCAGAGCGTGCCGGGAGAGCGCATTGCAGTACAATTCAAACCGCGCTTCTCGAAAATAGCCCTGATGCGGCATATCGGGTGCTGTAAGTCATTGCCGGTTTCGGCACAAAGGTCCCCCCATCCTTTTACGGAGTCTTGATTTTGACCATCCCACTGCTTGACCGGATTCCCATTCGCAGGAAAGTGCGCTTATTAATCCTGACCACGTGCATGGCAGTTCTCTGTGCGATGGGGGGAGCACTTTATAGCCTCCATTTTCTCGCTTTTAAACGCGAATACGAAAAGACGTTAAAGGGCGATGCAGAAGTGGCGGCTTCGCTCTGCGCAAAGGCAATCGCCACCGCTCACATTCAGCCGGTCGAAGAGATCCTCTCCGCGTTTAAATTAAACCCCCGGATCTCCGCGGCGTTGGTTCGACTGCGCGACGCGGAAAATCGCGAGGCCGGTTTTGGAACCATTGATCCACTGATCAGAACCAGATTGCATTCCGACGGCCTGCACCAGACAAACGCTGGTTTGATCTATGTACAGGCCTTGATCCACGATGGCAAAAGGCTCGGCACGCTCATCCTCGTCTCACGATTTGAAGAGGACGCCGTAAAAGCCCACAAATCGAGCGTGCCATTTTTTGTCATGGTGCTCGGTGCCACCATCCTCGCCGCATTTCTGATTGCCTGCCGGCTCGGACGCGTCATTTCCGATCCGATTGACAGTCTGGCCGAAACCGCTCGCCGCATTGGGGCGCGCAATGATTATTCGCTGCGCGCCCAGAAATGGGCCGACGACGAGTTTGGCGAGTGCACCGAATGTTTTAATCTGATGCTCGACCGGATCCAAAACCGGGATTCGGCATTGCGTTACGAAATTTCCGAACGTGCGCGAGCCGAGGATGAACTTCAGCGGGCGCACCAGCAATTTATCGAAGCGTCGCGCCAGGAAGGAATGGCAGACGTGGCGACATGCGTTCTGCACAATGTTGGAAATGTTTTAAACAGCGTTAATGTATCCGCGACGCTCATCACTGAGAATTTGAGTCTCACGCGGACTGAAAATCTTGTCAGGGCCACATCACTCCTGCAGATGGCCGACGGAGGGATCAGCCGGTTTCTTGTCGATGACCCCAAAGGGCAGTTATTGCCAGGCTACCTCTGCGATTTGAGCGAGCAGCTTGCCCAGGAACGGACCACAGCGCAAAACGAGCTTGTTCTGCTGCTAAAAAACATCGAGCACATCAAGGAGATCGTCTCAATGCAGCAACGCTATGCGCGCGGTTTTGGCGTTGTACAGACGTTGGCGGTTGCTGATCTTATTGAAGACGCACTGCGGATGAACTCCAACGCCCTTGATCGGCATGGGGTTACTGTGATTCGCGATTTCCAGGCCGTGCCGCTCCTGCGCGTCGACAAGCACAAGCTCCTGCAGATCATCGTCAATCTGATCGCCAACGCCCGGCGCGCCCTTGATGACGCCGCCCCGCTCAAAAAGCGGCTCTGTGTGGTCGTGCGGGCGGTGGAGCTTGGCGCATCTGTCCAGATCTGCGTGGATGACAATGGGATCGGCATCAGCGAAAAAAATCTTGCCCGGCTTTTCTCCCACGGCTTTACCACTCGTGCTGACGGCCACGGTTTTGGCCTGCACAACGGAGCGGTCTCCGCTAAGCAGATGGGCGGCACCCTTACCGCCCATAGCGAAGGCCATTTGCGCGGGGCTACCTTTACTTTGACCCTCCCAGTCCACGCGCCGAATCCGACCTGAAATGAGCTTCTCCCCCAATCACCGCATCCTCCTTGTCGACGACAATGCGGCCATCCATGAGGACATCCGCAAGATTCTCACGGGATCCAAGTGCAATCCCGCCTTGGCCGCAGCCGAAGCCATCCTTTTTAACGCCCCAAAAACAAGCGCCCCTTTGCGCGTGAAATTTGAAATCGACTCCGCCTTCCAAGGCAGGCAAGGGTTTGAAAAAGTCGTCCAGGCCGTCGCTCAAGGCCGCCCTTATGCCATGGCTTTTGTCGATGTGCGAATGCCCCCGGGCTGGGATGGCATTGAAACCATCGAACATCTTTGGCGTAGCGATCCCGCGCTCCAAATCGTCCTTTGCACCGCGCACTCGGACTACTCATGGGAAAAAATGACGGCTCGTCTCGGGATCAACGAGAATCTTGTCATCCTTAAAAAACCGTTTGATAACATCGAAGTCCTTCAGATCGCCCACGCGCTGACCAAAAAATGGGAGATGACACAGCAGGCCAGCCTCCGGCTCGATCTGTTGGATCAGATGGTCAATGAGCGCACGGCGGAGCTGAGCCGTTCCGAGGAACGATTCTCCAAGGCATTTCGTTCCAGCCCGTTTCCATTTGTTATTCAAACTTTACGAGACGATTGCTTTGTCGATGTTAACGATGCCTTTGAAAGGATGACCGGCTTCTCGCGATCGGAACTCGCCGGCCGCACCCCGCCTGAACTTAGCCTCTCAATCGATTATGCGACGCCGCGTGACCGCGATGGCGGGCAATCAGTCAGTAATCTGGACGCGACGATCACGACCAAATCGGGGGAACTGCGCCAGCTTCTTGTCGCCTGGGAACCAATCGCGCTTTCGGGCGAATCGCATGTGCTCGTGATGATGCAGGACATCACCGAGAAATTGCGGATTGAAACCGAGCTTCGGCAGGCGCAGAAGATGGAAGCCGTCGGACAGCTCGCCGCGGGTGTGGCACACGATTTTAATAACCTGCTAACCATTATCGAAGGGCACGCCAGTCTGCAGCTCTCGACGACCGGCCACAGCAAAAGTGTCGCCGAGTCGTTTAACCAGATTAGCAAAGCGGCCGAGCGCGCCGCGGAATTGACGCGCAAGCTGCTGACATTCAGCCGGCGCCAGATCCTCTGTCCGCACGTGATTAATTTAAACGCGCTGGTCAGCGAGCTCTCCACAATGCTCGATAGGTTGATTGGTGAAAGCGTCACGCTCCGCTGCCAGCTCGATGATTTGCTTCCCCCCATTTTCGCCGATCAAACCAGCATCGAACAGATCGTCATGAATCTGGTGCTGAATGCCCGTGACGCCATGCCAAAAGGGGGCGTCATCACGATCAGCACCGAAGAAGTGCGGCGGCTGGAAGGCGAGGGAAATCCCGAGGCGCGGCCGGGCCATTTTGTCTGCCTGAAGGTAAGCGATACCGGCATAGGAATGGACGAATCGACGTGCAGGCGGATCTTTGAGCCCTTTTTCACGACGAAAGATGTCGATAAAGGGACCGGCATGGGGCTCGCGACGGTGTACGGCGTGGTGAGGCAACATCAGGGCTGGATCGACGTGGTGACAGCTCCTGGCGATGGCGCGGCATTCAGCGTTTTTCTCCCGCTTTCAGATGAACGCCTGGAGTTGTTAAGTCAGGCGGCTCCAACCCGCGTCCCCCGCGATCCGTCCAAAACCCATACACTGCTCATCGTCGAGGATGACGAGGCGGTTCGCTCTGTTGTGCGCGAAATCCTCAGCATCGATGGCTACACGGTTTTGGAGGCGGATAATGCCGACAACGCTCTGGAAATCTGGGAGTCGTTGAGTGGCGAGATCGAATTGATTCTCACCGACATGATGATGCCGGGGGCCGTGAATGGGATTGAACTGGCGGGCCGATTGCGCGCCCGAAAACCTGAACTGAAAGTTGTTTATACGAGCGGCTATAGCGTCGATCTTTTCACCAGCGATTTTAACCTTCAGGAAGGGGTCAATTATCTCCCCAAACCTTATCTTTCCTCCAAACTGCTCGATATCCTCCGCAACGCCTTTGAATCGGATCAACTCTTTCCGGCAACGCGTGCCCCCGATCTGGACAGCACCTACGCGTGAAGATGCATTAGCTCGAGCAATTCCTGAAAAGTTCGCGCATCCCGCACAGCGGCATTAATGCGATCAAGGCCGGAATCGTGCGAGGGGCGAGAGAGGATGACGTTATGAAATTCGCCCTTGTGCTGGAAGGTGAGTTCATCCCACTGAATCGCCGTGATCTCCTGGTTGAACTTCGCCACTGCGCGGCCCCGAAAAAATGCACGCGTGGTGGCAGGTGGCTGGAAGATGGCGTTTTTGATCGCTTCCTCGGAAACAATCCGGCGCATCTGGCCCTCGCGTAGAAGTTCGAAGTAGAGTCCTTTTTCAAGGGAGACATTGTGGTATTCGAGGTCGATAGCCTGGAGCCACGGATCGCTCCAATCGAGATGTTCCGCTTCCTGAAAAGTATTGAGCAGGTAACGCTTGGCCACCCAATCGAGACGATCGCGGCATGTCATCGGATCATGGGAAAGCTCATCGAGCACCTGCTCCCACTCACGCAGCACCCAGCTCACATCGTGATCCTCATGATCGCAATGCGCCTTGGCGGCTTCCAGATAGAGGCGTTGCACGTCGATGGCGGAAATTTTCCGGCCATCGCGCAGCTCAATGATCCATTGGTAAGTCTGATCGCGGCTGATTGATTTGGTGGCGTGGATCGGATTGGCCAGGTCAAGCGCCGGCGCATGTCCGGTTTCAATCAGTTCGAGCACGAGCGCCGTCGTGCCGATTTTAAGTGCCGTGGCAAACTGGCTCATGTTCGCGTCGCCGATGATGACATGGAAACGCCGATATAACTGCACATCGGCATGCGGTTCATCCCGCGTATTGACCAGCGGCCTGCGGTTCATTGTATCAATTGAACAGAGCACGCTGAAGAAGTCGGAACGCTGCGCGATTTGGTAGATCCCCTGCTGGCCCGCGGCATCTTCGCCTTCAACGCCCATTTTTCCCGCGCCCGCAAAAATCTGGCGGGTCACAAGGAACGGAATGACATCGCTCACGATCCGATCCCATGGCACGTCGCGGCGCATCAGATAGTTATCGTGGCAACCGTAACTGTGCCCCACAAAATCGGTGTTGTTCTTATAAAGGCGCGCTTCGCAACCCGGGGGCATCTTCGTGTTCCTGCGCCGGGCGCATTCATGCAGAATGCGTTCACCCGCCTGATCCTGGGCGACAATTTCCGCCAGGGTGGAACATTCCGGGGTGGAGTATTCGGGGTGGGCATGATCGTTGTAAAAACGCGCGCCATTGGAGAGCACCAAATCACTTTTGATCTCTTCAAAAGAGAGCGGTCGCCTGCGGTCCAATTCGTAATAAGCCGCTTCGTCCATATCCTGCAGCAATTCAGTCGCCCGGAAACCGCGCGCGTCGTTGTGGGGATCTTCCAGATTGTAATCCCACTTCATCGACGCGCCGTGCTCGGTGTAGCTGCGCACCATCTCAATCGACTCCCGCACCACATCCAAATCCTCCTCTCCATCAACCGTGATTCCGTATTCTGTCTCGATGCCGAACACACGTCTCATGGGGATTTTCCTTCTAAATAAGTTAGTCGACTCGATGATAGATTTGGTTAGATGACATGGCTTACCATGCGCTTTTCAGTGCCCGCCCGAATCGGGGAGATTTTGACGACATTTTCCGAGTCGTAATCAATCAGCTGAAGCCAGTCTTCCGTGATGTCGGTCGGCGGAAAGATATCGTTTTCCGAATACTCCGCTTCAAATGAAAGCCGCAAATCCGATTCGCTGATTCCTTCGTCCTCGTTTCCCGCTATCGCGCGTTTGATCGCCAGCCCTTTTGCACGCTCGACAATGGAAGAGATAATGGCGCCGCTGATCAGATCGCTGCGGTAGAGGATTTCCCGTTTGCCGCTTCTTAAAGTAATGCTGAGAAACCGGTTCTCCGGCCGATGCGAGAAGCTTAGGTCGATCATCTTTTCCACCAATGCATCGGCGGCCTCGGCCGCGGTTCCCTTCTCCCGAACCAAGGCCGGATCATACGGCAGATTGGGGGTTAGATAGATCCTGAATATTTCACGGGCGCCTTCCCGATTGGGACGGTTGACCTTGATTTTCCGGTCGATCCGGCCCGGCCGAAGCACAGCGGGGTCAATCAGGTCGGCGCGATTCGAGGCGAGAATGATGACCACCTGGTTAAGCGACTCGATTCCGTCCATCTCGGTGCAAAACATCGGCACGAGCGTCGAGAGAATACTGGAATGCCGCGTGGCGCGTCGCGTCCCAAGGATGCTCTCGGCTTCATCAATGAAAAGAAATGGCAGATAACCTTCCTTCCGCTTCTCGCGGGCAGTGGAAAAGATCTCGCGCACCATCCGTTCACTTTCGCCCACCCACATATTGAGGATCTCAGGTCCTTTGATATGCATGAAATACTCGCGCATCTCCTGACCGGTCTGCTTTTGAAGCTGGTGGGTAAGGTTATAGGCGGTCGCTTTGCCGATCAGCGTTTTGCCGCATCCGGGAGGGCCATGAAGAAGGAAACCTTTGGGGGTTTGATGGTCAAACCGGCGAAAAAGATCCGGGCGCAGCAAAGGGAGTTCAATCGCATCGCGGATCGCATGCAAAGCCTCCTGCTGGCCGCCGACTTTCTCCCAAGGCAATTCAGGCACGCTATCTAAAAAGTATTCATCTGAATGCGGCTGTGCGAGGACCTCCACGGCAACCTTGAAATTGGAATCCACGCGCACCTCGTCGCCGGCTTTGAGCTTGGCATCCATGAGCGCGTCGCTGCGATGAAGCACCAGGGATTGCACACCGTGTTCTGTTCCAACACGCAACCGATCGGGCCCCAGCAACTCGCTGACCTTGGTCACCGGTCCCGTCCTGTCATACCCAAGGTCACCAACAATAACGTACGCCTCGTTCACCAGCACCCGGGTGCCGCGCCGCAACGAGCGCATTTCAACCCGCGGATCGCAATTGCAAAAATAGTCGGAACCGGCCACGACAATCTGCGCCGTCTCCAAATTTGCCGCGCTTAAAAACGTTCCAATCCGATTGGCCGGTGAACTGAGCTTTTTAATAATCTGATCCATCTTCTCGATAGCCTGCCGCGCCTCGATGATCATTTCCTCCTGCTCGGCCACTTCCATGCGCAAGTCGAGCAACTCACGCCGCAGCATTTCTCCAGGCGGCAGGGAGGCGATGAGCTGGTCGAGCTGTCCAACCACTCCCAAGTGAAATTCTGAAGAGTCGGTATTCATAGATGGTTCGTCCATGCGATTGTCCCCAAAGATTACGCTCACTCGCGGTTCTGGCAAATTGCGGGAGTCGGAGGAGGGATAACGCGCGCGTCTACCAACTTGTCGACGGCGAGCGCCTCAGGGGACGTAAAAAATTCGGATTCTGAAGCAATCCGGTGCTTCCGCCGTACGGCTTAGTCGGCCGATGCCGGAAACGCCTGGACGCGCTGGCCGTCCGCCGCCATCCAGACCCGCAGCACTCCGTCCTGCCCGCCTGCCATCACCAGCTTGCCGTCGGCTGTCGCGGCGACACCCTGGATAAAATCGACCGCGTCGGGAAATGAGCGGATTTCTTTGCCGTCCGTTGCCACGAGCCGCACTTTGGGATCGCCGGAGCCGGTCAAAACCTGGTCGCCAACACCGACAAACCTCACCGAGGTGATCTCTTTGTCGTAGCCTTCGATATTCTTTTTTCGCTCCCCGGTGGGAACATCCCAAACCTTCACCACATTATCGGCACCGCCGGTGACAAGGGTGCGTCCATCCAGACTCCAGCTTACCGAGAGAACATGATGGCTGTGCCCTTCAAAAGCACGCGTAACCTTGCCGCTCTCCAGATCAACCACGCGTGCGATTTTATCCGCCGCACCTGAGGCAATCGATGCGCCATCGGGCGAAAACTCAAGCGCCAGAACCGTGTCAGTATGGACATTGGGCAGATCCTTGATCATCTCGCCCGTGGCAGTGTTCCATATCTTGATCTCGCCGCCACGCGATGGCTCTCCTCCCCCCGTTGCCAGCAGTTTTCCATCGGGACTGAAAGCAAGGGCGCAGACCCGGTCGGCAAACGGCGACTCCACCGAACCAATAACGGACCCGGCTTTCCATTGGGCACGAACATTCCACGATTTAACCGACTGATCGCGGAGTCCGGAAATCAGCACGCCGCCTGGCGTGAATGCCAGCGTTGCGACCGCCGCATTTGATCCGTCCAGCACATCGAATGGCGTCCCGGTTTCCGCGCTCCAGGTATGAATCAACCGGTCCTCGCCCGCCGTGGCGATCATTTGGTTATCGGGCGAAAACGTGACGGCGAGAACCGGCAACGCGGCTTCCGCAACCGTCTTGCGCGCTGTCTGAAGCGCATCATCCGCTTTAACTCGGGCGATTTCCGCGGTATCGACCGCGGCCTTCGCTTGAGCCAGTGCCGCGGAAAATTTCTGCTCCTCCGCCCGGCCCAGCACCAGCTCGTTTGCGGCAACCTCGGCCACCTGTTGAGATTTTCCGACAGCATCCCCGGCAGCGGCGTATTTTTTTGCGGCGGGTTCAATTTTGTCGGCCGCCTGTTTCCGCTGCGCGGTGCGTTGATCCCGCTCCGCCTTGGCCTTGGCTGCTTCCTGCAGGCGTGCGCCGGATTCAGCCAACGCTTTATCGATGGCAGGCTGATCCGGAGGAGTTGCGCCCTTGAGAGTCTCCGCGTCATTCTTTGCCTGCTGCGCGGTTTTCTCGGCCAATTCAAACGCGTCGGCCGCCTTTTTTAATTCTACGTCCGCGTCGGCCAACGATTGTTCAGCCGCGATTTTCGCGTCACCGGCTTCCTTTAACTCCTTTTGTTTTGCCTCCACCTCTTTCTGGCGGGGCGGGACCGCCTCTTCAGCCTTTTTGACGCGGTCCCTGGAGGTTTGAAGCAGCTTTTCTGAGTTCTGCACGACTTCTTTGCGGTAGGCCGCATCGCGCACGGCGATCTGGAGGCGCCGGTCACGCGCCTCGGCGAGCTCTTTTGCGTAGCGGTTTCCCTGCATCTCGCCAACCTGCTTGCCGCTTCGATCCCACAATTTGATCACGCCATTGCCTGCTGTGGCGACGCGCTTGCCATCGGGGCGAACGGCCATTGATGTCACCGGCGCGCCATGGGTTATTTGCAAAAGACTTTGCGCCTTTTCAACGTCCCAGATTCGCGCGCTCCCATCGCTGCTCGCCGAAACCAACTGACCCGCACCGCCACCAATCCGGCTTAAAGTGGTAATCGGCGCCGTGTGCCCGGCAAGCTCTTTAAGAGGCGCAAGCGTTTCATTCCAGACCCGGATCACGTTATCAGCACCGCCGGATGCGATCTGTTGATTTGAATCACCAAGCCAAGCAAGCGCTGTCACCGCGGCGGGTGTCTCTGCTTTGGCCACTGCCGCTCCATCCGCGACATTCCAAATCAAGAGGCTTTTATCCTGGGAACCGCATGCCAGCTTCGTTTCATCCTGCGAAAACTCCATGGCGCTGATTGGCCCGGCCGCGGCTTTAAACGAACGCACCACTGTTCCGTTGGCCGCCTCAAGAATCTTTACATTGCCATCCGAACCCGAGGCAGCCATCCATTTCCCACCGGGGCTCACCGTTACAGTATCTCCCACTTCGGGAAACGCGCACTCAGGCGAGCTTTTGATCAAGTTAAAGAGCTTTACCTCGCGATAACCTGCCGCCGCCAGGAGTGTCCCCTCGGGATTGAATGCCAAAGCGTTAATCTGGTCGCGATTGGCGGTTTCATTCGCAATCAGGCGGCCCGATGGCAGGTGATAAATGGAAACCCGGTTTCCGCGGGCGCACGCGCCAAATTGCCCATCGGCGCTCATTGCCACGGCAAAGATCGCGCGAAGCCCTTCGGGCAATGGCTGCCATTGGAGAACCCGCTCAATTTTCTTGGAAGGCTTCGCCCCCTGATCGATCCACAATTTAAAAAGGCCAAGCTGTTCGGAAGTCAGATCGCGGGCCCGCGCTTTGTTGTCGCGCGGCGGCATCAGGAGATCGGAATCGAGATGAGCTGCCGCCTGCAGGGCGAGACTGTCATCCGCGTGTCCCGGCACAATGGCAGGTCCCGAATCGCCGCCTTTCAGAAGAAGTTCAGGCGTTTCCATATTGAGCCCTGCCTTCGCGCTGGTCTTGCTATGGCACGCCAGACAGTTCTCGTTTAAAAAAGGAATCAGATCGCGAGCAAAATCAACCGGCTCGGCGCGCGTGACCGCAGCGATCGCAATCGGCGTTTTGTCCGCCGCAATGGCGGTAATGGGTCCAAAAAGAAACGGGGCCAGCCCAAGGAAAAAACCGCGTGGATTCATTTATTTGGTCTCCGCCTTCACCACGATTTCAATGGGCGCTGAATAGACGGTGAGCGTCACATCCTTCCCTTTGAATTTCCCTTTTGTCAGGGCGCTGAAATAAATGGTGTGAGTGCCAGGCGGAATCTTGACGGCAGCCAGATCAATCGTGGCGGTGGCGGCGGCATCCGCATCGAATTCCTTGAACGCCTCGATTCCCGGCGCTCCGTAAGCCTTCAACTTGAGAACCTCCTTGAACTCGTCCCGGCGTGTGATTTTTAAGGGAATCTCCAACTTCCCGCCCACCGCAATTTCCCACTGTTTAACCTCAAGCGGGTCCACGCTGACCGGCGCCGTTTCCGCTGCATTAACGGCAAGCGGGAAATCGCGGGTCAAACGCACCGGCACCGGGTCATTATTGTAATCGGCGATATTCCAGGTGACCGTCCCGCCTCGGGCGTCGTGTGCCAGGTCAATGCTGCCAGCCTTTGCTTTGCCAATAATCCGCATGGCGCCAATTGATCTTTGGACGGATTCCGCGGCAGTCAAAAGCAGAAGTGCCTCCGTCTTACCAGCGGGAATCTTTGACGGAAGCGAAGTGACGCCCGGTGGCAAACCTTCCACGTTAAGATCAATCTCGCCGCCGAAGT
This sequence comes from Chthoniobacteraceae bacterium, assembly GCA_028293625.1. GTDB lineage: Bacteria > Verrucomicrobiota > Verrucomicrobiia > Chthoniobacterales > Chthoniobacteraceae > CAIURC01. Next base: position 182,655 of record JAQGOL010000042.1, read on the forward strand.
TATCCTGCCGGAAAGCGATCACGCGGACAGCGCTCGTGCCGCCTCCTCGAAGTATCAGCGCGCGGGGTGCCGCGCCGCGGTCATCCGGTTTTGAAGGAGGAAACTCCACGAGCGCCGCGAGTTGAAAATCGGGTTTTTCCTTCCGGATCACAAGCCGGTATCCGTTTCGGGGATCGTTGCGCGCGTTGCCAAAAAGATCCCGCACCGTCACCCTGTAAAGCCCATCCTCTTTGGATTCAAAGCGGAGAACCGGGTCGCCGTTCACCGTATTAAAGCGCGGACCGCCCAAATTCGCATCCGATCCATACGCTTCCTGGATATCGGCCTTCTCGCGTTGAATGAGAAGGAACGGGCTGGTTGGCAGGCCGAGCCGGGCTGAAAAAATCTCGACCCAATAAACGTCTCCCTTTTTGGCTTCAAACGAAAAGCAATCCGAGTCCGCCGCCGGATAAAACTGGCCGGCCACCTCGCAGGGGAGATCGAGTTTTTGAGCCTGCTCGGGGCGATTGTTTGGCTCCTGTTCAAGGGCAACCGGCCCCTCGGCAAAGCCGATGAACTGTGGGTTCGCCACGCCGTTTGCACCTTTGAACCGGAACGAAAATCCCTCCGCCATGACAGAACCCGCGCCGCACAATCCATCAACACGCGTTTCGCCCGCCGATGGCACATCGATTTCGACTTCCAATTTTTCCAGCGCTCTTCCGCCTGCCGCGCTGATATTCGCCTGACTGCTTCCCGGAAGATGTGTTCCAAAAAGAGTGAACCTGCTTTTGGTGCCGCGCACTCCCGCCGATGGAAAAACAAATTCGACACGCGGCCCGCTCCTTATCGCGAGCCGGTATCCGTATTCGGGACCGCCGGCAAACGTGAGATCGTTGAGCCGCAGCCCATAAATGCCATCAGCCGGAGCAATAAAATCGAGGAGTCCATTAAGGCGGCTTGCGTCAAGCTCGCGGCCGGCCGGATCGAGAATTGCCAGCACCGGGCTGAGGCGCGAATCAATGCCGGCAGCCATGCATTCGACGCTCAGACGCTCCCCTTTTTTGGCGTTGAACTTGAAAAAATCAAACGCCGCGGCGGCTACAACGCCGTTAAAAAGAGAGTCGCCTGAGAGCTCGGCCGCCGTTTCGGGTTTATCGTTCGGCTTCGATTCCACGCTTTCCGGCAGGTCGCCAACCACAAACACACGTGGATTGGAAACGCCGAACTTACTCGCCACACGCACATCGTAAGTGCCAACGGGCACTTCGCCGCCAATCGTCACCGTAAACGCGTTTGGCTCGGGTTTCTTTTTCGCCGTAATCCCCGGATGCGAAAAATAGAGCTGATCAATCTCTTCGATCGAACCGCCCGTGACGGCGAGTTCGACCTCGGTGCCGCTCCTGCCGCCTGCCGGGAAAACCGTGGCCAGGGTGAGAGAAGGCAGTTGAGCAGAAACGAGATTTGCCGCGATAAAAAAGAGCGCGCACGGGATCGCCACCCGGCGACTGGGGAGGAACGGGCTTAACACGGTTTAATGATTAAAGAGGAATTCCTTCGTGTTGATGATGGCCCACAAAATGTCTTCGTAGCCCTGGCGTTTGCTCTGGAGTTCCGGAAGCGGCTTGCCGTCGGGCCCGTTGCGAGGCTTTTCGACATGGCTTTTTGCAATAGCGAGTTCACGCGCCTCAGGCTCCCTTGAATACGCCAGCAGATGCAGGTCGCGCAGCTTCTCCTCGTCGGGCCGGACATCGGCAGCCAGGAGCGCCGCGCGGCCGGTATCCGCGGAAAGCGCTTGTTGGATTTCCTTTGAGTTTAATAAATGAAGGCTTTGGGCAAGACTCGCTTCCTGGGTGCGCTCGCACTCGCAGGCACTCGAAGAATCAGGCCGTCCAAAGACGGTTAGAAAATAGGAACTCGCGTTAAAACTATTGTCCGGGAGCGCAATGGCATGCGTGCCCGGCGGTAAACCGGCAAAGCTGCTGCGGCCATTGATCACCTGATTAACGCCATCGAGGAGCACCTCCGCGGGAAGCCGCTTTGGGTAATAACGCGAGAAATTCTGCCGGTCCGATTTATTGAATTCGTTTGGAAGCGCGCTCAGCCGGTAAGTGCGGGACTGGGCGATCGAACGAATCAGCGCCTTCAAATCAAAGCCGCTTTCGCTGAAATGCCGAGCCAATGCATCAAGCAGCTCCGGATTGGACGGCGGATTGGTTTCCCGCATGTCATCCTCAGGCTCAACGATCCCGCGATTGAAGAAATGCTTCCAATACCGATTGGCCAGCGAACGGGCAAAGAACGGATTTTCTTTTCCACCAATCCAATCGGCGAGCGCCAGACGCGGATCGTCATCGGGCGCGATCTCAACCGGGGCGGCTCCAAGGGCGACCGGTTTGACAGGCTGCTTGGTTTTTTTATTCTGTGCGACGGCCATCCCGCGCCGATGGAAAATGGTCTCCTCCCCTTTCCTGCCTACCTGGGAGAAAAACGCCGCGAAACTGTAGTAATCGTTCTGACTCCATTTCTCAAAAGGATGATGATGACATTGCGCGCATTGGAGCCGCATCCCGAGGAAAAGCTGGGCGGTATCTTCCAGCTGCTGCTGCGGTTCCTTGACCTGCCGATACCATGCGACCGGCGGATTTTCGGCGATCGCGCCGGAAGCCGCCACAATTTCGCGCATGAACTGGTCATACGGTTTATTGTTGCGGAGCGAATCGCGAATCCATTCGCGGAACGCGAAGTTGCCTCGGGCATCGGCCGGTTTCGTGCGTTTGTTACGGAGAAGCGAGCTCCATTTTGTGGCAAAAAAGTCCGCGTAATCGCCGCTCTCGAGCAAAGAGTCAATCAGCTTGTCGCTCTTGTCGGGGGCGGTATCGGCGGCAAACCGGCGTGTTTCCTCCAGGCTCGGCAGCCGGCCGGCGATATCGAGGCTGACGCGCCGAATAAAGGTCGCGTCATCGCAAGCGGCCGACGGCGGCATTCCCATCGCCGTGAGTTTCGCGAAGACCAGCTCGTCGATATAATTGCGCGGTGCCGGCAGATTTTCCACCGGCGCGCCGAGCGGCACCGTGGCGTGGAAGGTGCCCACCTCGGTTTGATAACGCACCATGACGGCGACATCGCCCGGTTGATCAAAGAGCGTTACCCGGCCTACTTCATCGGTCTTGGCCATGCTTTTTTCATTCGGCTCGTAAAGCGCGCTCCGCGTCACGTCCTGCACGGAGCCGTCGGTATAACGGGCCAGCACGATAAGTTGCTGGTCACTCCCCAGTGTCATCGTCCTCTGCTTTGGAATCACCTCGATGCGCTCGAGCTTTGGATCGGTTGGCTTGCCGTAAGAAAGTCCCTGTCCGATCCAGCGCACCAACAAGCGGTAATCGTCCGAGTCCGGCTCAAGCCGTTTTCCGCCACCATGGGGTGCCGTTGCGACTCCCTTTAATAAGAGAAGGCTGTTTTCGGGCGCCGCGGGGAAAACGCGGCGTCCGCGCGCTTCCTTTACGAGATGCTCGTAATCTTCGGCGGGCTCAAAACCGAGCAACGAAAGCTTAAAGCCATTTTGGCCGCTGAGTTTCCCGTGGCAGCCGCCTGCGTTGCAACCGGCTTTCGTAAAAATCGGGACGATCTGATTGGCAAAATTGATCGGCGGAAAACTCCCGCTTCCCTCCACCTTGATCGGCAATGTTGACGCCACCCCGTCCGCCGTCACGGTAAGCATCGCCGCTCCATCACTGATTGCGGAAACCACGCCGTCGCCATCAACGCTTACCACGTCATTCGGCGCCGCTTCATAGTGCGCCTTATGCGTAAAATCCCGCTCCGCCCCGGACTCCAGTTTTCCTGTCACAATGATCTGCTGGCGCGCGCCTTTGCCTTTGAGGGCAAGTTCCGTGGTCCCCGTCGCATCGATCCGTAAACCGGTCAGTTTGCCATCGGCGCCGGACGCGGCCGAAACCAGCGAGGCTGCGAGCGTGAAGAAAGTTACAATCCGCTTTTTCATTAAATGAGTTCCTTCATCGGCTGCCATCCATCGACGAGGTATTGAGGACGCCCCGAGAGATCGGGCAGCGTGACCGTGTTCAGATCAATACCGAGCCAGTGATAAAGCGTGGCGAAAACTTCCCCGAAATGGACCGGTCGTTCCGTCGGCTCGCCTCCAAGGCGGTCAGTGGCGCCGATCACCTGGCCCGTTTTAAATCCTCCTCCCGCCACCACTCCGCAGCCGACGCGCGGCCAATGATCGCGTCCCGCCTCTTTGTTGATCTGCGGTGTCCGTCCAAATTCCCCCCACGCCACGACCGCCACATCTTTGTCGAGGCCAAGCCGATGCAGATCTTCAATAAGCGCGCTGTAACCCTGATCAAAGAGCGGCAGATGCGTGAGCAAATCGGAATGATTGTTGGAATGAAAATCCCAGCGTCCGAAATTAATCGTGACGCAACGGGCGCCCGCTTGAACCAGACGCCGGGCAACAAGAAAATGCTCGAGATTCCTCGGTGCGCCGTCGCCGAAATTCTTCGGATCGCCCTTGCCGTAGCGTTCACGAACCTTGGGATCTTCCTTGCTGAGATCAAGCGCCTCGACCAGACGGCTTGAAGTGAGGACCCCAAATGCCTGCCGATTAAATGTATCGAGACCGTCCATAAGACCGCTGCTGTCGACTTCGCGGCGAAATTTGTCGAAGCTGGCCAGCAATGTCCTGCGATCATCGAGCCGGTCGCTGGTAATGCCATTCAGGGTAAGATCGCCCATGGCCGCTCCATTCGGACGAAATGCCGAGTGCGAGGGCCCGAGAAATCCGGGATGCCCAGGCGATCCATAGGGCGGGTGCCCGGCATTTGGAGCGAGTCCAATGAATGGAGGCACTTCTTTCGAACCGGGCGGCAGCAGTTTTGAGATCGTGGAGCCAATGGAAGGCCACCCTCCGGGCGGCTGGATGGCACCCTGTGCGGGCCGGCCGGTATAACAGATATGCGAATCGTGATCCCCGGTGAGCGAGCCGACCATCGAACGGATCGGCACCAGTTTATCCATGATCTTCGCGCAACGCGGCATATGCTCGGAAATCTCGATGCCGGCCACATTCGTTGGAATCGGTTTAAATGGGCCGCGATACTCAAGCGGAGCATCCATTTTCAAATCAAAGAGATCCTGATGGGGCGGAGCGCCGGCCATGTAGATCATGATCACCGCTTTTGGCGAGCGTCCGACACCCGAGAGCGCTTCGGCTTGCAGAAGCTGCGGCAAACCGAGCCCGCCCATCGCCAGACCGCCAATTTTGATAAAGTCGCGCCGGGAGAGACCGTCGCAAAAGCGGCCGCTCGGGTTGCCCTTAATGGTGAGCATCGATTAAACGAGTTCCTTCATTGGCACGCAGCCGGGATCGACCAGATATTGAGGGCGACCCGAGAGATCGGGAATGGTGGTCTTGCTCACATCAATCCCGAGATTGTTATAAAGCGTGGCAAAGACTTCGCCAAAACGCACCGGCCGTTCCACCGCTTCGCCGCCAAGCCGGTCGGTTGCTCCGATCACCTGTCCGCTTTTCATGCCGCCGCCGGCGAGCAACGCACACGAAACGCGAGGCCAATGATCACGCCCGCCGTCCTTGTTGATGGCCGGTGTGCGGCCAAACTCACCCCATACCACAACCGACACATCCTTATCGAGGCCGCGCTGGCGCAAATCGGTCAGCAGCGCCGTGACTCCCTGATCAAGCAAAGGGAGATCCTGCCGCAGGGCGCTGAAATTTCCGCCGTGATGATCCCAACGGCTGAATGCGACTGTTACGCAACGGGCGCCTGCTTCCACGAGGCGGCGTGCGACTAAAAAATGTTCCATCAACTTCGGTCCGCCGTCATCGCGGTTTTTCGGATCGCCTTTCCCGTAACTTTCCAAAACGCGCGGGTCTTCCTTTGTCACGTCGAGGGCATCGAGCAGGCGGCTTGAAGTAAGCACTCCAAAAGCCTGCTGATTAAATACGTCCAGTCCTTCCATCAATCCCGCGCCGTCGATGTCGCGCCTGAATTGGTCGAATCCGGTCAGCAACGCGCGCCGGTCTGCCAGCCGATCCAAAGTCACTCCATTGAGCGTCATATCCTCTGCGCCGCTCCCTTTGTTCGGCTGAAACGGCGCGTGCGCCACCCCGAGAAATCCCGGATCGCCCGAGCGTGCCCATTCCATATGGCCCATCTTGGGCGCGAGTCCGAGAAACGGAGGAACAGCCGGATCGAGCGCTCCCTGGATTTTGGACACAGCCGATCCAAATGAAGGCCAGCCTCCCGGCGGCTGTCCTTTAAGAGGACGCCCTGTCATGCATTGGAAAGCGTCGTGGGCGCCATCGCAGTCGGACATGGAACGAATGATCGTGCAGCGATCCATCATCCGGGCCAGCTTCGGCATGTGCTCGCAGATCTGGATACCGGCCACGTTCGTGGAGATGGGCTGAAATTCACCGCGGATTTCCGAGGGCGCATCCATTTTCAAATCGAACATGTCCTGATGCGACGGGCCGCCCGGCAAAAAGATCATGATCACCGCCTTGTGCGAACGGCCGACATTGGAGCCGGCTTCGGCACGCAGAATCTGCGGCAAACTCATGCCACCGAGGGCCAATCCGCCGATGCGCAGGAAGTCGCGCCTGGAAACACCGTCGCAAAACTGTCCGCGGGAATTGCCGAAAATTGTAAGCATGATTTTGAGAAGTAAAATCGGGTCCGATCACCCGGTTACATCAACAACCCGTATTGCCGCAAAACCCTTGGCTTTTTCGCAGGAAGTCGCCGCGGAAAACCAGGGAGCTTGCGCGGCAGGTCCGCGCCAGGCGGCCGCGACCCGATGCCATTCAGCGAGCCGATCCGGCTGTTTGTTAACGAAATTTCATTGTCGGTATAATCAAACCCGACGTCGTCGCGGTTCTGTCGCGGACAACCCATGCTCCGTGATAGTTACGAAGCGGGTGGCATTGAAAAAACGTTTACTTTCGGGCACTCGTGTGCCGCTGCCATATGCGCACCCGTTCATCGATTCCGATGGTGACCACGCGATCGAGACCGAGAACCGCAACCCCTTCAAGCCCCCGCTCCAAATGCGGGCTGCGCCACAATTCCTCCCCGGTCTCAACGTCCCATTGGCTGAGCTGTCCGTCGCCAATGTCGGTTACGGCAAAAACAGTTTTTTCGTCGGAGGAAAAGGCCGCGCCCATTGCGTGATTGCCAATGGGGCCGATCCGGCGCTCGCCACTCAACGCGCCGTCGGGAGCCACCTCCCAGATGTTCACGATGCCGCCATGATGCGCGCCCAGCAGACGCCGTCCATCGCGGCTGAATGAGAGCGTGTTCAGCCGATTGGTTGTTTCCTGTTTATGGACCCAGGCCGATCGCGCGACGTTCCAAACCCAGAGGTGATCGGGTTCGCCGCCAAAATCAATGGAAACGCCAATCAACTCCCCATTCGGGGAGACCGCCACGCAGCGGTTCACGACGCCCGGCATGACAGGAATCGATTTGACTATTTCGCCGCTTTCCGAGTTCCAGATTCGCAGCCATCCTCCACGGTCACAGGTTGCAAGCTGGCGGCCATCGGGAAAAAACGAGGCTCCCCATACAGTCAGCTGGTTCACCCCAATCGACTCGCCTGAGGCTTCCTGGTTGGTGAATCGAATCAGTTCGGCGCCATCTTCGCTATTGTGAATGAGAACCGACCCAATGTCGTCGGTGCAGACAACACGTTTTCCATCGGGCGAAACCGCCAAAGTCGAAAGTGGACCGCCCCGTTGCCAATCGTGCCACATGCCTGTTGCCGCTCCAAAAGCAATGCCGGGCTTGCACGATTCCGATTCCCAGACGCGGACATGATCTTCGCCACGGGTATAAAAGCGTTTCCCATCCGGGCTGGCAACGACGGTGCGGGCATACGAAACCGGCACCATCCTGTGCCCCTCGCCCACAAGCTCCTGCTGCCAGACATCCTGACGGAGCACCTGTGCGACATTGCGGGCGCGAAGACGGATCTCCGGATTCGCGGCGTTTTTTGCCGCCGTTTTCACGGCGGCGAGCGCTTCCTGAGTCTCTTTTAATTTCTCTTCCGCCTCATCGCGCTCCCTCACTCGCGGCGCGCCGAGTTTTTCAATAAGCGCCGCAATATCAGCGGTGGAAATGCTTCCCTCCTCCGCCCAGGCTGGTGTCGCAAAAAAGAGAAGCAGACCGGCGACCATTGCCGCGTTCGTGGCGGCGCGGCGGCGAAACGCCCATTCCGTGCAGAGCAACGCCGTCAGCGCGGCCCACCACGGCCAGCGTGTCCATGCGGGCTGACTCCAGCTCCGCTGCGTTTCGCGGGTGCGTATCATTGCCGCCTGGCGGCAAACCTCCACCGCATCGGCCGTGCTCTCGATCACACGCCCCCCGCCAACCTTCGCCAGCTCCGCGAGAAAAGCACGATCAGGCGCCGTTTCGGCAAACTCCGGGTTTTCGTGGCGCACGCCCACATTCACCGCATCAGTCAGCGAACCGCCCTCCGCGACGGTATCAAAGAGCACCGTGAGCTCGCGGGCCGGAAAATCGCGCGGGATAGGGATGCTGCCGGTAAACTCGCGCCGGTCTCTATCGTATTCCATACGCAGACGCGGGCTGCCGGGCCGATCCAGCCGGGCGCCGACATTCAACGCGAGCAAGGCATCCCGATTCGTTACGGCGAGCACTTCCGCGGCGACGGGCAGATCGTGTCCCGGTTGCGCCTGGGCGGTGGTTACGCGGCCCGCGAGTTTGTCGCGCCGCCAGCGCACGCTGTTTTCGCCGAGCCATTTTGCCACGTTGACCCAATACTGCGCGTAGTAGGGAGAGGGATGCGGCGGCGGCGGACCGGACGCCGCCTTGGTGGCTGCGAGATTGACGCGAAAACGGTCGCCGTGCCCAATTTCCGTATGCGGTCCCTGGACTGGACCTCCGGGCGGCCCCCAGCCGACGAGGAACTTTGCCCATCCCCCGTTGGGATCTCCAAGATACGCGATGGAGCGGCCTCTTCCGTATTGCTGCGCGGCGATTACCGGTTCGCCGTTCATGCCTGGCCGCGTCATGAGGACCAATGCGCCGGGTTTGGCTCGGCGCACCCGATTCATGCCCGTGAAATCAGGATGCAGATTGAGGATCTCGTCGTTTTGGCCTGGATCAGGCACAATGCGCCATGTCGGATGTTTACGAACCGATTTTGGGATTTCCACCTTAAATCGCTGCTCATTAAATCCATCGCCAAACGCCAGCATGTCCACCGGCGTGATCCGTTCCCAGGGCGTTTGATCATAGCGCCCAACATCAAAAGAAGTGTAGCCGCCCCCCATCAGGAACCCCCCGCCGCGTTCAACCACCCAATCGACCACCCATTCCATCTGTTCGGTGGAAAAATTGCCTACCGGCACGTCGCTGATCATCATCACATCGAAGCGGTAAAGTTCCTCCCGGGTCTTGGGGAAGTTACGCGACTTGTCCGGAATCATTTCGCCGTTGGAAAAGGTCACCCCGATGAGGTTTGGCGAATTCTGATACTCACTGACCGGCGTAAGGCATTCGTATTCGATTTCGCCGGTCGCATCCCACGCGCGAGTCATCAACTCCATGTCGTTCCACCAATAACCGCTCGTTCCAACCGAGCGTTTTACGTGGGTACCCTCGACAAACAGCACGCGCAATTTCGACGTGGCCACTTCAATAGAAAATTCAAAATGGTTGTCCTCGGACACGAGATCCCCCGCGGCAGACGCGAGCTCAAGGAAGTATTTTGCGCTCCGCACCCCGCTCTCAAAGGAAAGGACGCATTCAGCCGAAGTGCCGCCCGACGCCGGAGCCCGCAACTCCGCGCCGCCCAGCCGTTTTCCCTCTTCGTCCCTGAGGCTGAGTGAGAGCGGTTCGCCGGGCGCGTAGCCGCTCGCGGCCAGCTCGACTTGAATCGTGACGCGCGAATTGGCGCGCACCACACGCGGCGCACTCACTGCCGCGATGCCGGCGTTGCGTTGCGGTGTATCGGAGCCGAATGCCAGAGTGGAAACCCCGGTGTGGCGCGCGTGCGCCAATGCAAGCGCGCCCGGGAGCGACTGGCGATCCTGCGCCCGCCCGTCGCTCACCACCACGATATGATCCGGAGGGGTCGCGCCCGCGGCCAGAAGCACGCGTTCAATGGCGCTGGAGAGCTTTGTTTCCACTCCGTCCGGCTTCCTCTCGACAGGATCCCGCACCGGCTCCACATCGGAAGCGAAAAGCGCCAACGCCGGTGGTTCCTGGCCCGCGCTCGTCATCGATGCGCGGAACTCGTGCACCCATTTGCATGCTTCCTCCCAACGCGACGGCGCGCCCAGGCTCATGCTTGCGGATGCATCCAAGAGCACAAGCGCACGGCTTTGCGGCGCCTTCACCGCGATCGAGTCGGAAGGGTTCATCAAAAAGAGCGTGACAAGCGCGATGGCCGCCAGCCTCAACACCATGACCGGCGCATGCATCCACGCCGGTTTGAGTGGCTTGCCGAATATCGCGCGTCCGATTGCCAGCAATGCCGAAGCCGACGTGATCCCGATGATAACCGGCACCGGGAAAACGGGTTCAAAAAGGGGGAAATTCATTCGATCCTCACCGCCAGCGTCCGCTCTCCATCAGCGGCGCGAGCCTTTACTTTGTTCACGCCCCGGCGCAACGCTGCCTCCGCGGCGCTCACAGTTGCCGCCGGCTGGCCATTAATTTCGAGAATCTCCATCGCGGCTTCGATCTGCGTTTTGCGCCCCGCCTGCGGCGTAACGCTCACAACGATGAGCCCATCCTGTCCGGCGCGAAATTTCACACCGGGCAACGAAGCCAGTTCAAAGATCCCACGCTCCTTCGCATCCGGATCCGCCATTGAGACCAGCGCCGCTTTTTTGTGCTCGCCTGCCCGGCTGAATTCGACCTCCAATTCCCCACCAGGCCTGACCAACGATAACGCAAGCCGCAAAGCCGCACGGGTTTCCACCGGACGCCCGCCCGCCCGAATAATCACGTCGCCCGCGAGCAGCCCCGCCTTGGCGCCTGGACCGCCATCCATCAGGACCGATATCTTCGCACCCTGGATACGCTCCAGCTTTGCCACCGTGGCGGAATCCGCGTCGACTTCCTCGATTTGCATGCCGAAAAATCCGCGGACGACTTTCCCTTCCTCGGCCAACCGCATGACGATCTGCCGCATAAGATTGCAGGGAATCGCAAAGCCAATTCCGACATTTCCCCCGGTCCCGCTATAGATGGCGGAGTTGATGCCAACCAGCCGGCCCGACGCATCCACCAGCGAGCCGCCCGAGTTGCCGGGATTAATGGCCGCGTCGGTTTGAATGAAATCCTCGAACCCGCCGGCGCCATTGATACCGATCGTGCGTTGTTTGGCGGAAACCATTCCCATCGTGGCCGTCATCCCGACCTTGAATGGATTGCCCACCGCGAAAACAAGGTCGCCGATCTTTACCGCATCGCTGTCGCCAAGCGGCAACGCAGGTAAACCGGTAGCCGCTATTTTTAAAAGTGCGAGATCGGTGGCCGGATCGACGCCCGCCACTTCGGCCGGTAGCCGCCGCCGGTCACTCAATTCCACTGAGATCGCATCGGCCACTTTGCCATTGGCGAGGTGAACGACGTGGCTGTTTGTCACAATCCAACCATCCGAAGAAATAATGACTCCGGAACCGAGGCCCTGCGTCCTTTCACGCTCCTTATCGGACTCTTCTTTTGAGCGGCCAAAAAACCGGTCGAGCGGCCCCTCCTCGGCGCTTTCCTTGATCATGCGCGCGGGAAAAACCGAAACAACGGCTGGAGTCACCCGTGCCAGCAACGCCGAATAAGTGACCGGCTGCACCGCCGGAGCGGGCATCTCCGTGGAGTCAGCAATCGGAAAATGCGCCGCGGCCGTTCCTGACGGAAGACGCGGGACATCCGCGCCGTTTGCGGCGGCGAATGCCGTGACAATCAATAGCCAGCGCCCCACCTGCAGCGGCCGTTTTACAAATTGGATGATCATTCGGTTTTCTCTCCGGGAGCCGGCGCGGCGTCCCACTGTTCACTTCCGAAGTCATCGGATAGGTTGCGAAAATAATCTTCGACTTCACGTCGCCGCGATTCCGGAATCCGCCCGGCTGTGGCAAGGGGCGCAGTGGCCGTGGGAAGCGCCGCCACGAGTTCGGTGATGCGCTGAGCAGCTTCCTCCACCAGAGGGAGTGAATCGAGCGAGAACGGCGACTTGAAAAGTTTGATCGCGAAGTTATTAAGCTTCTCATCGCCAATACTGCGAAGCGCCATGGAAAAACGGCCCATCGCCTGGCCGCCGGGGCCTTCCTTTGCCGTTTCCAAATCGCCGGCAATACCTCCCTGCCCGCTCTGTTTGCCATCTTCCGGCTTCTCACCGGCGCCAGGTTTGCCAGACTTATCGCCCTTGGCCAGATCGCCTTTGCCGCCGGGTTTTTGTGCGTTTGCGCTGCCTTTTGCGCCGGGCTTTCCGCCCGGTTTATCTCCTGGCTTTCCGCCCGGTTTTCCGGCGTCGCTCCCCGCCGCGGCGGCGATCTGTTTCTCCAGGGCCTGCGCTTGCGCTTGCGCGGCTGCCAGCTTTGCGGCACGCGACGCTTCAAGACGCTGGGCGGCATCGCGAAACTCCCGTGCCATCCTGTTGAGTTGACCCGCGGCATCCCCGGCCAGCGCTTTTGCTTCTTCACCGCCGGGAATTTTCTCCTGCGAATCGGCCAGTTTTTTCAAGTCGCCGGCGATCTTTCCCGGAGCAACCTGGTCGCGGAGTTCCGATAAGGTCTCACCCACGCTCTTTTGGGCGCCGTCCGCTTCGGAATCCGGTGCTTTGCCCGAACCTCCGGCTTTTTCAGCCAGTGCACCGAGAATCTCGTCCGCCATCGTCGTATCACGCGCGGCCCGGCGGGCTGGGGATTCGGCCGCCGCTTTTGAACTTCCCATCCCTTTCTTGCCGTCGCCTGAATCCTTCTTGCTGTCGCTGGAATCGTGTATCGACTCACCGGATTTTTCGGCTTTTCCAGCCAGTTGCTTCAGCGTCTCGGCCGCCTGGGTCAATTCCATGGCGCGCAGAAACTCGGCCACTTCCTGCAAACGATGCTCCGCTGTTTCAAGTGGTTGAACGGCATCCGCGGATTGCGGGCCGTGCAAGGTTTCATCGGCGGCGCGAAACGCTCTCTCGGCGTCGCCCATCAGACGGATCGCCGCGTCGTTGGTTTGGGGATGATCGACGACCGCCGCGTAAAGTTCACCGCCATCGCTCACTACAATTTCGTGCTGGCGGCGCGTGGCGTCGAGATTAGTGCCCGCAGCCGCTTCGGGAGAGAGTTGACCGCGCACGTCACGCTCTTCCCTCGCCAGGCGCTCAGCTTCCTTTGCCAGTTCGGCAAGCGGCCGGATCTGGTCTTCGGGCTTCGGCTTCTCGCCGCTCCCCTCGCCTTTCATTAGGATGGTTAAGAGCTTCTTGCGGAGTTGCAGCAAGGTGGTGAGCGCTCGGTCGGTGGTGGCAAATCCTTTCCCGACGTTTGCAGGCCCCCTGAGTCCAAGACTCTGGGAGGCTTCTTCCATCTGAGCGCGCGCCGTGTCGAGCAGCGCCACGTCGTCCTGTGGAATGCCGCCCTCATCAAGCCATTGCTCCCCAAGGGCGCCCGCTTTTTCTCCAAGCTCGGATTCCCTTTGGCCAATGGGAAGCGCCGAAGCGGTCACGGCCACCCCGGAAGAGCGGCTGTTTTCGCGAAGCAGAAAAGTATCCGATACAACGCCGCGTTGCGCCGTGATGATGGCACCCAGCTTCATCAATCCATCGGACACTTTTTCCCGGTCGGCACTGCTGCCGCCGCCACCTCCGCCGTCCCGAAACATCCAGCGCTTTTTGAATTCGCGAATATCGATCGACCGCAATGGGCTGACTGCCCGCGGGCCGCCACGTGGTTTGTGATCAAGCGCGTAGGCGTAAAGTCTCACATTGTCCCGCAAGGTGAGCGGGACTTTTTCCAGCATTGCGATGGCCATTTCGGAAACATTCCGCTGATCGCGCTCCGAGATGACTTTTTCAAGCACCCACTCGCGTTGCCCGGCGGACTCCAATACAAGGCCCACTTCACTGACGCCAAAATCATCCCTCGCCCGGATGCGGACCGGCAGCTCGGTAATACTCGTTGCCTCCTGATCCTTGACCGGCTCAAGAAGTTCAACAGTCGGCAGCGCGTCCACAAAACCCTCCGCGGTGTAGCGCCACGAATCAACGACCTCCCCGGATTCGCTCAGCACGCTAACAGCCGCGTTGGAACGGTTGGTGTCCGCAGTCCATTCCACCGAAGCGGTCAGTGTGGCCGGATCCAATGAAAGCCTTTGCGCAGGTTCACTGCCGATGCGCCACTCAATTGTTTTGGGTGGAATGTTAAACGTAAAATCCCAACGCACCCGCGTATCCTCGACCACCGAGACATCGCCCTGTTTGCGCTCCTCGGCCGGCAAGCCGGTGTAGCCGGGATAAAGGAGATGGACGCGTGTTCCGATGAGCTTGGCGATCGGTTGGAAAGCAGCTTTATGCGGCGTCGTCCGTGCATCGCCCGCGGTGGCGTAAAGTTCAAGATCGCATGTTCGGCCCGTCAGTACGATGTCCCATGAACGTCCATCGGGTAGAGCGGTCAGGTTCGTTTTCACCCATTCACCACCGCGTTCCCGAATAAAAAGAGAGGGCTCCGCGAGGCGGCGTCCTATCCGCAATTCAAACCGCGGCGGGTGACGCTCATCAAAAACGCCCGGTGCAATCGTCCAATCCAATTTGGTATAAGTGCCTGCGGTGACTGGCGAAATGATGCGCGACAGTGCAAATCGAAAGTCCGGCCAGTGCGATGCCCCAAACGCCAGTGCCGATCCGATGGCAAAGACCGCGGCCACAGAGAAGATCCAGCCTCCGCGGGGGACAAGCCCATTCCACGAAAACCTGCCGAGCGCCTCTTCCGCCTGGCTGATGAGCTGTGCGGCGAAAAGCTTTGCTTCTGGTTCCGCATTTGCCGGGACACCGCGCCGGACAAGTTCCAACGCCGTCCGGAACTGCTGTCCAAACTCGGGATGCGCCGATTCCATCGCTTTCGCGGCCGTGGCGTGCGTGTGCCGGCGGCGGGCCTCGTCCCAACGGATCGCCATCCAGCCAAGCAGCGCCATCGCCCCGATGCCCGACACGAAAATCCTGGCCGCGCGTGGAAACGGCAGCATCAAATCGAGCGCGGCGAGCCCCCCGATAACAAGCAATGCCACAGTAAACACGACGCCGGCCGCCGTGCCGATGGCGCAAATCCGACGCGCGCGGGCCAGCGAAGCGACAGGCTGCATGAGATTCCGATTCATGGTGATGGGACGGTGACGTTGCGCGTGGCGACGATGTTTTCGAGAGCAAGAAGCAGCAGGAGACCGATCAGCAACCATGGCCAGAATTCTCCCGGCCGCGTCCGTTCCGCAGCCTGTTCCGGGGCAGGCAGCGCAGGGGGGATTGCATCCGCGGTTGGCAGTCCGAACGCGGAGCGAAACGCTCCCTCGCTTGCCGAGGCAACAAGTCCCTCGTTGGCGTCCGGCGCAACGATTTCCATGACTCCTTCCACCACGTGACACCCAATTGGACGGAGCTCGCGGGCGCCAGGCGAAATCACACGCGCCTCGGGTGCCGCCGGCTCCACACGGCCCAGTGCGGTGAAGAGGCTTTTTATCAGTGGCACAAAAAGCGGCTCGCGCGGGATGTCACTCCACTTGCGATTGAGCGGATGAAAACAAACCGCCACCGAGCCGGTGGCACCATCCCTTTTCTCTTTTTCCAAAAACAACGCATGGCCGCCATCCAATGTCGCCAGCGCACGCCAGCCGGCGCCCGCCTGCGCACCAAAGCCATCGCGCCATGGCAACTCGCGCAAATCACCTCCATCGCGCCCGTCGAAAAGCGACAACGCCGGGTGCTCCCGGTCCCACGAAACAAGCGGACGCTTTTCCTCGGCGCCGGTCAGCGCGATTGACTCGGGAAAAAGTCCGGCTTCCACCAGCGCGGCGGCCGCGGAGGGCGTCCATTTGTCGTTAAGAACAGAAATGAGTCCCCCACCCCGGGCCACGAAATCCGCAAGAAGACGCGCTGAAGCCGGCGAACAATCCGTGACTCCGCAGAGCGCGATCGCGCGTACGCCGGTCAGATCCACCGGTCCATTGCGTCCATCAAGCGCGAAAATAATCTCAGGCTTGAATGCGGATTTGCCGTGCGCTGCGCCCGAGGCGGCAAGCGCCTTTTCAATGAAGTAAGCCTCCCCTTCAAATGGCGTGCTCCCGGGCTGCCCGTCCACCAGTAATACACGCGCCGGCTCAGTCCAATGCACCGCAAAAGGCCGTTGATCGTCCGCCGGCCACGGGTCGCCGCCGGTCACGCTCACGCGGCCATGCACCTCGGCATGGGGCGGATGAAATCGAAACACGACGCGCTCCGATCCGGGTGGGACGACAGCCGTTTCATGCAAACCTTCCGCCTCCAACGTAACCGTGCGATCCTCCTCGCTTGTGCGGCTCGGCGGCATCCAGACCAACGCTTCGATTTCCATCGCCTCCGCTCCGTAAGGGGTGAGCAGGGAAAGGCGCCGCACCGCCGCGTTGTCGACCGAAGGCGGCTTGAGCGCGACGAGCTCGACTGCCATCTGCGGCGGCCAGACCCGAGGCGGCTGCGAGGGAAGTCCCTCCGCGGCGAGATGGGAAACAAGCACCACCTTTCCCGCGTTTCCGCCTTCGAGAACAAAATGATCCAGCGCCCACCCAAGCGCCGTCCCGACCCTGGTAGGCGCGCCGGCAATGGGCCGGTATGCGGCCAGCGAATCGAGCGGCTGCACTTCATCGGAAAACTGCGCGATTTTTATCTTCCCCCCGCCCGCTGTTGAAATCACTCGCTCCGCGGCTTTTCGCGCGGTTTCCGCCATCCCCGGCGTGATGCTTCCCGACGCATCGAGAAGGATGATTGTTTCCGCTTCTTTCTCAGCCGCTCTCTCCGCGCGCGGCCAAAATGGTCTGGCAAAAACCACCGCCAGCAGTCCAACCGTGGACATCCGCAGAAGGAGCAGCACAATTTCTTCGATTCGCGATTTTTTGCGGCGTTCACGCAACGCCTGATGCAAAAACCGTAATGTGCCGATCTCAATTTTCTGATACTTCCGGCGCCGGCTTAAATGAAGCCAAAGCGGCACGCCTATGGCCACCGCCGCCAGAAGGAACGGGGGGTTCAGGAGGGGCATGGCGCGCAGAGTGGCATTCCAAAAGAAGAGGTCAATTCATAAATCTGCGAAACTATCTAACATACAACATGCGCGACATGCGCCTTGCTTCGTTAGACGCCGCTGTTAGCGTCGCCGCTCATGCCGCCAGGAAAACATCTCGCCCTCATCTGGATGCTCGCAACCGGCATAACGGCCTTTGCACAGGAGAGTCCACGAGTTTGGATATTCAACGGCACGCCGGGCGATGATGAGCATCATGTTTTTTACGAAAAAAACATCGCCCGGCTGCGCACAACGTTCATCAACCGCTTCGGAATCCCCGCTCAAAATCTGACCGTCCTTTATGGTCCAAAAGAGGCCGGATACGATGGCCCCTGCACTCGCGAGGCGCTGCTTGCTGAGCTGGCAAAAGTCGCTGCCCATACGAAAGAGCCAAATGCCGCGCCGGTCTGGCTCGTTTTTCAAGGACACGCAAATCCGATCCCGGGAGGTGCGAATTTTAATTTGCCGGGGCCGGATGCAAGCGCTCGAGACATTGGCGAGGCGCTCAGGACCGCCGCGCCAAAGGCCTCTATTGTCGTGCTTGCCACGACGGCTTGCTCGGCGGCATTTGTGCGTCCGCTATCCGGGCCCGGGCGCCTGATCATTGCGGCGAGCACGCCGGCCGATCCGGAAAATGAAACTGAATTCCCCGAGGCATTGGCCAACGCGCTGCAGGCTCCCTCCACGGACGCCAATCATGATGGGACGGTGAGCGTCACCGAACTTTTCCTGGCCTGCCACGGAGAAGTGCAGCGCATTTATGAATCGCAAGGATTCATGATCAAGGAACACGCCCAGCTCGACGGCAACGGAGATGGGCGCGCCACGCAACGGCCCTCGCCGGCCGATGCGGAGCCGGCGGCGCTCGTGGGCCTGCGAGTTATAAAAGAGCAAAACAAGTTTGATTAACACCATCCCCCAAATGACTGATCCCGCAAAATCGCTCGCCGCCGCTCGTGAGGCGTTGCACGGCGAACTCCGTAAATGCATTATCGGCCAGCAAAACGCCGCTGAACTTTTGTTTATCACACTCCTCTGTGGAGGCCATGCGTTGCTCCTTGGCGTGCCCGGTGTCGGCAAGACACTCCTGGCGGCAACGCTTGCGCGGGCTCTCAGGCTGGAGTTCCGCCGCATTCAATTTACGCCCGACCTCATGCCTGCCGACATCACGGGAACCGAGGTGCTCGAAGAGGATCCTACGACGGGCCGGCACAAACGCGTGGTCATGACGGGGCCGCTTTTTACCAATGTGCTCCTGGCCGATGAGATCAACCGGACGCCTCCAAAGACCCAGGCCGCGCTTCTGCAGGCGATGCAGGAAGGCGAGATCACCATCGGTTGTGAGACACATCGCCTCTCCGCGCCGTTCCTGGTTCTTGCAACACAGAATCCGATTGAGATGGAAGGAACGTATCCGCTGCCCGAGGCACAGCTTGACCGTTTCCTCTGCTGCATCCGCATCGGATACCCCACCCAGGAGGAAGAACTGACCATCGCCACCACGGGGCCGGCGGGCGCATTGAGCTCGGTGGAGGCAGTGCTCAATCCCGAGGAAATACTCAGTTTGCAAAGAGCCGTTCGCGCGGTTCCAATTGCAAATGACGTGGCCGCTTACGCGGTGCGCCTTGTGGCCGCCACGCGGCCCGGCTGCAAGAACGGTGCGCCGCCCGGCGTTGCGGAATTTATCGATTGCGGCGCAAGCCCCCGTGCCTCGCAGGCACTCATTGCCACGGCCAAGGCACGCGCGCTTCTGAACGGACGGATCCATGTCGATTTTGCCGATATCCGAGCGCTTGCACCCGACATCCTGCGTCATCGGCTGGTGCTTAATTTTCGCGCCCGCGCCGAGAAACTCGACAGCGACATGCTCGTGCATCGCGTGCTCGATCACGTTAAAACCGACGCGGCGTGAGCACGGCCTCGATTGCCGTCACCGATCCAGGCCTCTTTCTGGAGATCGACGATTTGGAATTAGCCGGACGCGGTCTGGCGGACACCGTATGGCTTGGGCGCCATCAAAGCGTGCTGCGCGGTTCCGGAGTGGAATTTCACAGTCATCGCGCCTACGAACGCGGCGACGATCTCCGGCTCGTAAACTGGGCTTTATACGCCCGCCATCGACGCCTTTTTATCCGGGAAAGCCGACAGGAATCGCGACGGCCCGTTTATCTACTGGTCGATTCGACGGGTTCGATGGGAGTCAGGCACGGCCCATGGTCCAAATTCCATTACGCCGCACGGATCGCCGCGGCGCTTGCCCATCTGGCCAGCTCCCAAGGCGATGCCCCGGCGCTTGGGCTCCTTCAGGAGCGCCTGCACGCCGTGCTGAAGCCTCGACCCGGCACCGCACAAACCGCCGCCATCTGCGCCGCGCTTGCCGGCATGACTCCCTCCGGCCCTGGCGATCCGGCGCGCGCGCTGGCTGATGCCCGCCATCTCTGCCGCCAGCGCGGATTCGTGGTGCTGATATCCGATTTCTTCGACAAAGAAAATTTACTGCTGGGCGAACTGGCGCAGCTCCGCGCTCAGGGTCACGATGTGCTCGCGCTCCAGATTCTCGATCCCATCGAGGCCGAGCTTCCACTCAATGGAGATTATGAATTCCTCGATGTGGAAGGAAACGGAAGCGTGCAGACGAGCACCGAGGAACTCCATCGGGTTCACGCGCGCGTCGTGGCCGATTGGCGGGCGTCTCTGCGCGCCATCAGCCTCGCCGCCGGCCTGCGCTGGGAAAGCGTGACAACAGCCGACCCGCTTGTTCCCTTGCTTCGCCGCTGGCTGGCATAACCAACCTTGCCGCACACGCGTCCGACAGAGTCTCCTTACTGGATTCGGCGTCCAATGACGGCGGCAAGTTCGGCGGAACGAAAGGGCTTGGAAAGGTAATCGTCCATCCCGGCGGCCAGACAAACTTCGCGGTCGCCGGCCAAAGCGTTGGCGGTCATCGCGATGATATAAGTATGCCTTTGGCTCCCCTCGAGCTCGCGAATGGCGGCCGTCGCGGTGTAACCGTTCATATCGGGCATCTGGCAATCCATCAGCACAATGTCATAGGCTTTTTTCTTCAGCGCGGCCAGAACCTCATACCCATTTTCAACCAGGTCAGCCTGATAACCGAGCTTCCGCAAATGAGCCATGGCGACCTTCTGGTTCACTGTATTATCTTCAGCCAGAAGGATACGTACATGGGAAAAAAGGAGTGTTTCCGCCGATGATTTTTCATTCAACGACGCAGCGGGTTTCACCTGCGCGTTGGCTGCGACCTTCTTCACGCATTCGAAGAACTTCGCCTGGCGCACCGGCTTGGAGCGGCACTCGATAAACCCGGCCTCCGTGAGTTTTTCGTCAGGAATACGCTGACCGTAATCGGTTAATAAAATGAGCCGCGTGCTGGCGATAAGCGGATCGCTTTTGATCGAGCGAGCCAAAGAAAGCCCGTCGATATCCGGCATTTCCTGATCGATCACGGCAAAGAGGTATGGATCGTTTTCAATGGCGGCCTTGTGCAAGCGCTCAAGCGCCACCGTGGCCGATGCGGCAGCATCGTTGCGCACTCCCCACGCCGAGAGTTGTTCGTGAAGAAACGCGCTGCTTGTCGCATTATCGTCCACCGTCAGGCAGCGGATATTTGGAAGCCGTCCGTATGGCGACGCAACGGCGCCCTGCTGTTTTTCAAAGCGGACCGAAAACCAGAACGTCGATCCCTGGCCCACCACGCTCTCAAGTCCTATTTTGCCGCCCATCAATTCCACGATCTGGCGTGAGATCGTAAGCCCGAGACCTGTTCCTCCGTAACGCCTCGTGGTGGAAAGATCCGCTTGGTTAAAGGACTCAAACAATCGCGTGCGAGCCTCGGCAGGAATCCCGATGCCGGTATCTTTAACGCAAAAATGCAGCTCCACATCCTCAGCCGTTTCGTCAACCAGGGTGACCGTCAGACTGACCTCGCCTTTAGCCGTGAATTTGATCGCGTTTCCAATCAGGTTAACAAAAACCTGACGCAACCTATTTGAATCGCCGCGCAGCGCCGTGGGGACATTTGGTTTTACCAAGCCGGCCAGTTCAAGCCCGGCTCCCTGGGCGCGTCCGGCCAGAAGTTCAAGAGCGCCTTCCACACTCTCATGCAGATCAAAATCGACCACCTCCACGATGACTTTGCCGGCCTCCATTTTTGAAAAATCGAGGATGTCGTCGATGATGGTCAGGAGTGCCTCGGCGCTTTCGAGAATGGTTTTTGCATAGTCTTCCTGCGAGTCGTCAAGGCAGGTATCGACCAGAAGGTTGGTCATGCCGATGATTCCATTCATCGGAGTGCGGATTTCATGGCTCATATTCGCCAGGAATTGCGCCTTGATTTTAGCCGACTCCAAAGCGGCATCGCGCGCCTGGGCGGCAATGGCATTGGCAATCTCAAGCTCCCGTGTCCGTTCGCTCACGGTGCGTTCAAGCAGCTCAAGGTTCTGACGGGACCCCTGTAACAAAGACCATTTCTCAGTAAGCGCATGGGCAAACTGCAGCACTTCGATGGTATCGAACGGTTTTTTTAAGATAAGCAGCCGCTCCGGCGTGCCGATCATCTCCATCATTTGCTCCCACGAATAATCGGAATACGCGGTGCAAATAACAACCTGAAGGTCCGGATCGACTTCCCAAAGTTTGATCGCGGTCTCAATCCCGTCCCACCCCGGCGGCATTCGCACATCCATAAACACCATCGCGTAACGCTGCCCTGTCTCAAGCGTCGCTTTGACAAGATCAAGCGCTTCACTCCCCTGAAAGGCAAAATGCATCTCAAAACGCACCCGTGGATTTGCCACAGCCGCGTTGCCAAAGATCTCCGCCTCTTCGGCGTCAAACTCCGTGCCCGCGGTATCCAGATCGAAGATTTTTTTAAAATCGGCATGAATGGCTTCGTTGTCATCGACGACCAGAATCCGATGATTTTTTTGAAAAACGCCGCCAGCGATGCTGGGCGGACTCGATGGAGAGATCACGGTTTTGATATTACAAGGAGATGCCGGGGGTGGTAAGCAAAAGCGTGGGAACAATTGTTTTCCGCTGTCACAAAATTATCGTTCAGAAAAGTCAATCGTCCTTCCAATTGCAAAATGACAAGAACGTCGTGATGAAGGCCAGCGCACTCTTTGGAACCGCAAGGCAGGAAGGCGCTTATCGGCATGGTTCAATCGCCTTTCTTAAATAGTCAACCCGCTCAGCATGGGTGGCCGGATTCCCTTTCCCCACGATCAAACGGAGTTCAAGGGTAAATGTAGAAGTCGGCCGGTTACCAGGCAGGCAACCGCGCGACTTTGAACGTTGAAACAACGGCGTGCCGGTCATGCGTTGTGGGGGAAATGGAGAGGATACAAGGTTAGTTCTGCTTAATCCCGTGATCTGTTAGAATCGGGAGTTCAAGTGTGAAGGTGGCGCCCAAGCCGGGTCCGTCGCTCTGCACGCGCAAAGTGCCGCCCATTTGTTGAGCTGCCAGCACTCCGCTATGAAGGCCAAAGCCGTGGCCTTCTTTTTTTGTTGTAAAGCCGTGCCCGAATATCCGGGTAAGATTCTCGGCCGGAATGCCAATCCCGTTGTCGCTCACACTGACTGCGACGCGATCGGTGCCAGCTAGAGCAATCCGTAAAACGAGCTTCTTATGTCCATGGCTGCTCTCCGAGAGGGCGTGCTTTGCGTTTTGGACAAGATTAACCAGGATCTGAAGAACCTTATGTTTTTCGATGCAAACCGCCGGCACCTCCTCAAACTCGCGAACGACGTCAAGTTGATGCCGGTTCAAAGCCGCTCCATGCATTTGCAGTGCATCTTCAACCAACCCGGCAAGCGGCAGTATCTCCTTGACGCCTGCAACATTTGCATAGCTCTGCTGCATGGCGACGATTTCCTTAATATGCTCAATGTTGCGGGCAAGAAGCGCAAGTTCGTTGAGCACCGCTGACTGCTCTTCAACGAGCTTCTGAGCTAATCTGGAAAGAAAACGTGGCAGCTTGATACCCGCCGGATCATTGGAAAAAAAGCCGCTGAGGTCCCCCTCGTTACTTTGTAGCAAGTCGGCCGTTTTTGAGACCGTGACGATTCGTGACCGGCGCACCTTGTCGGAGATCACCGCGCAGGAGACATTCACGCTATTAAGCACATTGCCGACATTATGCAGCACGCTCGAGGCTACTTCGGTCATCCCGGCATGGCGGGAAACATCAAGCAATTGCATATGCATGCGCTGCATTTCCAACTCAGCGCGCTTTTGCTCGGTGATGTCGCGAAACGTCCAGATCCGCCCGTAATAAGTGTTATCCTTTCCTACAACCGGAGCCGTATACCGATCCAGGACAGAGCCGTCCGCGAGTTCAATCTCGTCGCGGCTGGTTTCATTGGGATGACTATTAAGGTAAGTGACCTTCTCAAGAAAACCGGCCGGGTCTTTCGTATTCGCCAGGACAAATTGCACGACTGCCATGTCGTCCTGCCGGGCAAGGATCTCAGTGGGGATCTTCCACATTTTGACAAACTGACGGCTCTGCAGGATTTGCTTGCCGTCCATGTCCACAACCAGCGTGCCATCGAGGGTTGAGTCGACCTGGGCTTCAAGTAATGCCGTTTTGCGCTGCAGTTCTTCCTGCGCCCGCATCCGGGCGGAGACATCAAGGGTGACTCCCCGCATCCCGATGAGTTCACCGGCCGCGTCACGCATGGCCACCAGATGTGTTTCCCCCCATACCGTCCGGCCATCCCGCGCCAGGAGCCGGAATAAGAGCTGACTTTCAGCAAGACGGCCCGCGAAGACTTCGAGGGCTACATCAACCACCCGCTGCCGATCGTCGGGATGTACACGGCTCAAACTAAAGCCCGGCGTGGCGAGCCATTCCTCGGCACTGAACCCGTAGATTGTCTGCACATAATTGCTGACAAAATCGGCTCCGGAATTGCCGGCCATCGGCTTATGCGTCTCAAACACCACCGCCGGCACGCTGTTAAGAATATCGGCCAGCCGCCGGCGCTCCCCGGCAAGCTGGGTGGCCATTTCCTTTTGAAGCGCCTCGTGACGTTTGCGTTCGCTGATGTCTTCCACCTGCGAGATGAAATAAAGCGGGTCTCCCCCGGAGTTACGGACAATTGAAGCGGTCAGGAGCGTCGAAACGATATGCCCTTTTTTATGAATATAACGTTTTTCGATTTGGTAGCTTCGCAACTCGCCGCTGATAAGCCGACTGACCAAAGCGAGGTCTCCTTCGAGGTCCTCGGGGTGGGTGATTTCCTGAAAGGTGATCTCCAGCAGACGCGCCTCCGAATAACCGACAATCTCGCAGATTTTTTGGTTCACTTTGAGCCAATGGCCTTGGAGAGAAACCAGCGCCATCCCGATGCCGGCAAATTCAAAGCCGAGCCTGAAACGCTCCTCGCTTTCCTGAAGGGCGGTTTCCGCGCGCTGAATTTCGGTGATATCTTCGTAGGTGCCGAGCACGGCAAAAACGTGCCCATCGGCATCACGCACGGGCACTTTGCTTGTGCGCAACCAGCCTGTGGAGCCGTCCGAGCGCCTTTGGATCTCGGCGTATTGGGACCTGGCGATACCGGACCGAATCACCTCGATGTCATCCGCGCGGTAGCGTTCCGCATCGGTTGTCCAGACGAGTTCGAAATCTGTTTTGCCCACGACATCGGCCGGGGACGCCAGGCCGGTGTCTTGGGCAAAGGCGCGATTGCACGCAATGAAAGTCAGATCGGTGCTTTTTAAGAAAACGCGTTGGGGAAGATGATCAACGATTGTCTGGAGCATTGCCTGAGTACGGCAAAACTCTTTGGTTCGTTCGCCCACCTGCTGCTCAATGCTGTTATTCAACGCCTCCAGCGTTGCCTGACGCTGCGCGATCACGAGCATTTCCAGACAGCTCTGACGGATAGAAATGAAAAGAAACAAATCAAGGAACAAAACCCATCCGGTATGTTCAATCCACCGCGCCGGGCTGATGGAGAGCACGCCGAAGATCGATTGCGGCAGGTAGATCCCGCGAAGAACATGGTCGGCAATAACAAGCACCGAGGCTGACGCAATCAGGCGCCAATCACGGTAAAACGCCAGAAACGCAAGCGATCCAAAAATATGGAAATGCGTCTCGATGCGGCCCCCGCTTAAATGAATGAGCAGGGAGGACATCAACATCTGAGCAACGGCGATCGTATGGCGCGTCAACCTTGTTCCAGGCCGGACGAGTGCGTTGTAAACCGGCCAGACCGTCATCAGGCTTCCAAGCAGCAGCGCCGCCCAAACGTGCGGATGCACGAAGCTGGCCGGCCCGTCCCACGTCCTGGGAGATATCCAAAGCGCGGCGAGGAGACCCGCCATCCATTGCAACGGCAGCAGCCATGCAAAGAGCCGATCGCTCCGTTTGTAAATCTCCTGCCTGTGACGCGCCCACAATTCTTCCACGCGCTGCTCAGTGCCAGGAAGAGACGGCTCCCCTATTGCGGGCATACGATCGTTTTCCGCAATTCGCCCGTTCCAAAAATCGGACATCCAAATACAGGCGGGCTCGCTGCCAAGACCGCCCGTTTATTCAATTGGTCAGCCAGGGCGCTGCGTCCCGGATTTTCCCCCGCATGGCCTCGCGATGCCGTAATCCCGCCGCTGAAACCGAGCTTTCCGGTTTCGTCATAAAACACCACATATCCGGACGTGTCAGCCCCGAAGCGCACGGTCTCGCTCCCCTCCATATCGCTGTGGAGTTCCACGCCCGGAATGGCGGCGGCCACATTTCGCAGATCCGTGGAAGGCAGCTGTTCGGAGCCCTCAGTCGGATCGTAAAAAACGACATGGACGCGCACCGGCGCGCTGTTTTGGGCAAGTAACGCGTCAAGTTCGCCAAGGGTAGCCCGCGTGCAGGGACAGTGGGAGTGAGCAAAGAGAATCAGGGTCGGCTTGCCAGCAGTGCGTTCCACCAAACTTTCCTCTGGCCATAACGCAGGGCTGGCACGGCGGCTGCCGGCATGACTCTCGTAATTGGAGAGCGCCGCCAAACCAATTACGCAAAGCCCCAGCCAAATGACTCCGATAAAAAGCGAAGCCCCGCGCCGGTGAAGCGGCTGTCTCGGAGGGGAAAGTGAATCAATCGGCATGGTTGAACCTTCCCTATAGAGCGAGCCACGTGCCGCGCACGCGGTGGAAATTAGTTCATTTCCACTGCCGGAATTCCAGATGCCCTTTTCGGCGGAAAAATTCCGCAGCAGCTCGATTAGTTCAGCGCTTAAACAGTGCCCGGGCCGCGTCAGCTTGAAATGATATTGTTGCGAATCGCGTACCGGATCAGGTCGCTGAACGCATGGAGCCCCAGCTTTTTCATGATGGTTGCGCGGTGGGTCTCGGCGGTCTTGATGCTGATCCCAAGCGCCGCGGCCACTTCCTTGTTGCTCGCGCCTTCACCAAGAAGCTGCACGATCTCGCGTTCCCGTGCCGTCAGACGTCCCTGGCCTGTCTCTTCATCGCCCGATTTTTTCTCCCTCAAAAATTTTGCGAAAAGGATCTCACCCACCTCGGTTGTAAAATATGACTTGTGATCCGCAAGCGCGCGCAATGCGGTTTGCAACGACTCGGTGCCTGCGGTCTTTGAAATGTAACTGCGTGCCCCCGCTTCGAATACCTGATGCACCAGCGCCTCGGTCTCGTGCCCGGTGAAAATAAGCACCTCGGTTTCCGGGCAGACCTTTTTGATCTGCCGCGTGGCTTCCAATCCGTTGAGCACCGGCATCGCCATGTCCATGATGACAATATCCGGATGCAGCTTTTCGGCCAGTTCGACGGCTTCGCGGCCTGTTCTGGCTTCAGCGCAAACAGACCAGCCCGAGAGCGTTTCCACCAATGCACGCAGTCCCCGGCGGACCATCGCGTGGTCATCAGCCAGCAGCACCCGGATTAATTGTTCAGACATCAGCTAAAAGTGTAATGAACTGGCAACAGGCAGCCAAATATCTTGGCGCGCAACCTTCGAAAAATCGATGCTTCCCATTTGAAAAGTGAAGAGGGTCGGGTGGGATTTGTTCATCTTTGGATTTAACGATGCACTATCAACCCAATGGCAGCCAGCACCAGTGCCGCCCCCCCCAATCGGCGCAGCATGACAGGCGTTCCCTGCGAGCGCTCAACATTGGCGAACCAATGGCCAACGCTCCAAACCAGGATCACACTCCAGATTCCTCGCGAGCTGTAGATGATGTTGGTGGTGGTTGCTGAACCAAACACCATGATCGAGTAGGCGACTCCAATGCACTGAAGGCCGAGGAAAAGACCACCCGGAACGACCCAGCGCCATGGCAGCAGCCGCAAGCTTCCATTGAAAAAGGGGATCAGGCCAAACGAACAGATCGTGACCATTGCAAACATTGCCGGAGCAAAATGGCCAAATCCCCAGAGCGGCGCCCATTTCTGGCAAAATACATCGGTGAGTGCAAAGCAGGCGGCAGCGCTGAACCCGAAGCACAAACCAGCAACGAGGGAGTGTGTCCGATGCGGCTTGCCGATGCCAAGGAGCGCCGTGGCAAGCGTGGTCAAAAGCGCCGCCAGCCAGGTTGATCCATTCAGAGGTTCGGCTCCAAGAAGCACCGAGAAGAGCGCGACAAAGATCACCTTGGTCCCAAGCACCGGTGTGGCCACCGACACGTCGCCCCGGCTTAACGCGAGAAATGTGAAGATTTGCCCGACAAAAAAGAAGAGCCCGCAGAGCGCCGCGTGCCAGAGATGAACAAACGCAAACGGCTTTCCGCCCATCAACCAGAACGGCGCGAACATTGCCGCCATGATCAAATTAGAGGTGAAACTGATCCGCCACGGACCGATGCCGTCTTCGGTCGCCCGTTTAAGCATCAGCGCGGCCACCGCGTAAAGAAAAGCGGCAAGCAGCGGTAAAAGCAGCGGCAGGGTGGTCGGCATCGAGGCGCAGACGCTGCCGCGAACATCGGCATCAGGCAAGTTTCCATTACTGGCGGAGCGGCCTCCTTGAAATCCGAGATTCGGTGTACATTTTTCCCCCAACCTGCTATCATCACGTTAATGAAAGCTCTTCCCAGGACTCTTCTCTCCGCCTTGTCGGTTGCCCTGCTCGCCATGACCGCGTTGGGCGAGTCAACCGCCACCCTGCTTACCGAAGCGCAGACGGCCTATTTGCGCGGCGATCTGGAGACGGCCAAACGCAATTTTGAACTGGTCAACCAGATCGATTCCCATAACACCACGGCGATTAACTATTTACGGATGATCAAAGTGCAGCAGGCAAAAGGCAACGCCGCTTCCAAGGTGGAAAAGGAACTTGCCACAGTCGTGTTGCCCCAGGTCCAATTTCGTGAGGCGACCCTTGGGTCCGCCCTGGACGCGCTCAAGCGCCAGATCGCCAAGGCTTCGGAGGGAAAGGTCAACGTCAGCTTCGTATTGCAACTTCCCGAGGAGACCGTGAAAACGGCGCCTGTTACATTGAATCTTTCCAATGTTCCTGCAAAGGAAGTGCTTCGTTACATGGGGGAACTCGTCAATGTGACCTTCGCTTATGAAGCTTACGCAATCGTTGTTAGGCCAAAAGTGGTCAAGGCTGAGG
This sequence comes from Chthoniobacteraceae bacterium, assembly GCA_028293625.1. Lineage (GTDB taxonomy): Bacteria > Verrucomicrobiota > Verrucomicrobiia > Chthoniobacterales > Chthoniobacteraceae > CAIURC01. The sequence goes on from JAQGOL010000042.1 coordinate 211,530, forward strand.
TAAAATAATCGGAGCGATCTCCGTTTTGTAGGTGACCCTGACCAGAAAAAGCCCTTCCGCCGGCGCCGCAAAACTGCTCTTGATACGGCCTTCGCCGGCGAGCAATTCGCCGATTCGCTCCAGTTCGGCACGGCCCTGGCCTACGCGTGCCATCGTGCCGATTAAGAGCCGCACCATGCGGTAAAGGAAACCTTCCCCGTGAAAGCGCACGGTGATAAGCGCCCCGCGCCGCTGTACCGAGATCCGGTGAATGGTGCGCACCGTATTCTCTCCAGGCTTGCCGCGGTTGGCCGCAAACCCGCCAAAGTCGTGCCGTCCCTCCAGCATGCGCGCACATGCCCGAATCCGGTCGATGTCGAGCGGCGTTGGAAAATGCCAAACCCGCCCGCGCTCAAGCGGATGCAAAACCGGCGAGTTCCAAATCCGGTAGGCATAAATTTTCCCGGAAGCATCAAAACGCGCGTGAAAATCCGCGCGGGCGCGAGTGACTTTTAGGATGCGGATTTCGCCGGGCAAAAAGGAATTCAGCGCCGTAAGCCAGCGTGGAAGCGTGAGCTTTTTGTCAGGCACATCGGCATGCGCGACCTGCGCAAGCGCGTGGACGCCGGAATCGGTGCGGCCGGCCCCGTGCACGACGATGCGCTCGCCGCACAGCTGAAAAAAAGCGCGTTCGATATGATCCTGAATCGCCTCCCCGCCGGCCTGGCTTTGCCAGCCTCGAAACGGGCCGCCATCGTAGGCGACCTGCATTTTCAGGCGCACCTTACTCAAGAAGCATTGCCTGTGAATCAAGCCATCCTTGCAGAATCAAATGCGCGGCCACCTGATCGATCACGCCGCGGCTCTGCTTGACGTTGCGTCCGTTTTCATGGAGCAGCCGCTGGGCAGCGACCGAGGTGAGCCGTTCATCCCAAAGTTTGATTGTGCACGTGGGAAGCCTGGCACGGAGTTTCTCCGCATAGGCGCGCACCTTTTCGGAGGCCGGGCCGTAGGAGCCATCCATGTTGCGAGGCAGCCCCAGGACAATGACTTCAATTTTGTCCCGTTCAACAATCTGGACGATGCGGCCGATCGAATCGCGCACTTCCTTGAGTTTGATTGTCTCAAGCGGATGGGCCAGCATTCCAAGCTCGTCTGAAATGGCCAGTCCGATCCGCGCCTCACCGTGATCGATTCCCAGAGCGCGTTTCATTGCACCTGGAGTGGCACCATCGCTACGAGGTGTTTGATACGCTCGGCGTCGTTTCGATGGCAAATAAGCAATGCGTCGGCGGTTTGCACAACGATCAAGTCGCTCACACCCATCAACGCCACCACCGTTTTCTGATCTGAAAAGACCAAATTGTTGGCGGCATCGAGCGTTTGGAGCGGCAGATTGGCCGTGTTCTCCGAGTCGTCCTTGTTGAGATATTTGGCAATGGCAGGCCAGCTTCCCACGTCGTCCCAGTCAAATGCCGCCTCAACCATCAGAACACGGCTCGCTTTTTCAAGCACCGCGTAATCGATTGAAATCTTGGGAAGCGTGGGAAAAACGTCGCGCAACAGGCTCGGAAAATCACTTGTGCCGCGCACCTCGCCCACAAAGTCAGCCAGCGCCGGCACATGTTTTTCCAGAGCCGAATAAATCGCGGGAATGGTCCAGATGAACATCCCTGCGTTCCAGCGGAAGTTGCCTTGTAAAAGGAAGCTTTCAGCCAGCTCCACGCTCGGCTTTTCACGAAACCGTGCCACCTCGTAGACCGCCGGTGTTGACGGCGCGTCTTCAAGGAGCAGCTTCGCACCCTGCTCGATATATCCAAACCCGGGACATGCCCAGGACGGCTTGATCCCGATGGTTACAAGATCGCCGGACTGCCGGGCGGCGGCGGCCGCCACGCGCAACGTCTGCTGGAACGCCTCCGCATCGTTGATCACATGGTCAGCGGGGAGCACAATCATCGTCGCATCGACCGCGCGGGCGGCGATCCAGCCGACCCCCAGGGCGATCGCGGCCGCCGTGTCGCGTTTGGCGGGTTCAGCCACGATGTTTCCGCTTGGGAAATGCGGCAAAAGCTTTCGCACGGCCGGTGCCTGCTCGGTATTGGTGAGAATCAGAATATTCTCCAAAGGAACAAGCCCATCGAGCCGGCGCACGGTCGCTTCAAGCATCGTTTCTTCGGAAAAAAGGGAGAGCAGTTGCTTGGGCCGCGCTTTGCGGCTAAGTGGCCAAAAGCGTTCACCGCTGCCGCCTGCCAGGATAAGGACGTAAAGAAGGGAAGACATTTAAAAAGGGGGCGTTGAATTACGACATCCGCACCGCAATGGAAAGCGGCGACTCTGTTCCCTTGGCGAAGAATGCATGTTTTCAGGCAAAACCGCCCCTTGGATTTCCAGTTCGGGAATGCGCCACCCATCCCTTGCCATTTGAGTGGTGCCCGGGTCATATTACATCACCGTCATGATCAGCACGAAGTCCCCCGATCCCCTCCAATCCAGTCTCCTCGCAGTTACCCAGACCGCCGTCGGTTGCGCCGTCGGTTTGCTTATTGCCGGCAAGCTGGGCCGGCGCGCCCAAAAAGTAACCGCCGCTTCCCTCTTTGGCATCGGCGCGCTCCTTGTGATGCCTGTCATTATTGAAGTGGTCAGCAATGCGGTGGTTGGCCCTGGTTCCGCTCGAGGTGAACAGCGCCGGCTTGATTCGATCCGCAAAGATCCCGGCTTCCCGGACGACGCGGAAATTTTTTAAGGTTTCGGCGTTACTCCTCGCGAATCGATTGGGCAATCACGGCTCGGCTGGCACGCCATGATGGAATCCATGCGGCGGCGATCGCGGCGGGCACAATCCAGAGCGGGGTGGAAATCAGTGCCCAAATTGGGAATCGCAATTCGATGCTCCAGCCAAAGAAAGCCGGATTGACCACCCAGGTGAGCACCATGGCCAGAGCGAGTCCTGAGGCGACCCCCAGGGTGGAAGCCAGCAGGCCGATCATGGCCGACTCAACCATGAACAATCCCTGGACCTGGGGCCGCGAAGCGCCGATGGCCCGCAACACGCCGATCTCCCTGGCTCGTTCCGTGACAAGCGTCGTCACAGTTAAAAAAATCCCGACCAGGGCGACCAATACCGCGATGGTTCGCAGCAGGTAGGTTACTGTGAAGGTCTGATTAAAGATCGTCACAATGCGTTCCCGCAATGAGCGGTTGGAATAAACGGTAAACTCCCCCGCCCCGCCGAATCTCGTCTGAAACGCCTCGGCAACCGGTGCCCACTCGACGCCGGGATGAAGATAAACGGAAAGCGACTGGACCTGCGGTTCCTGCCAGAACTGATCAAAGAGCGGGCGCGCCATCAGGATGATCCCCTGGTCGCGGGTGTAATCGGAAAAAACGCCTGCCACCTGAAATTCGACGCGTCCTTTTGGCGTTGCCAATGTGATGCGGCCCGTTTTTCCGGTATGAAACCGGCGCTCGAAACTCTCACTGACAACAACCGCCTTGCCCGCGCATACCAGCGCCATCTTCTCCTCCGCGCCGCCGCCAAGAAAACGCATGTTGTGCCTGTAAACTCCATTGATCACTGAAAGCAGCGCCCTCTCGGAATCGACCGCGACCGGCATCTCCCGAAAGCTGTCGACGCCTTCAACGCCCGGCTGCCCACGCAGCCAGCGGATTGCTTCCTCAGGAATGAATGCGTTCAGTCCGATGGTTTCGTTTGAGGCGGGCGCAATAAAGAGATCCGCCACCACCGCCCGATCGACCCAGCTGTTAAGGCTGTTTCGGAAGGAAAAAATCATCGTGGTCAATCCGCTCATCATCGCCACGGCCACCGAGAGCGCCGCGACGGTAATACCGGTGCGGTGCAGCGATCTTTGCAGGTTCTCGGCGGCGAGCCGGATCAACAATGTTCCAGGCAGGAGTTTTGCAACGACCGCTCCAAAACCGAGCGTCAGGCCGGGCGCGAAAAAAGCGAATCCGGCCAGAACGAAAAAAGCGGCTGCAAACCCAAGCACGGCAGGCCCGAAATGGAGTGCGGTCGCCGAGAGCAGGAGGCCAAGCGAGAGAAAACCGCATCCAAACCAATGCCATCGATGTGCACGGACAACGGTGCGTTCAGCATGGGTCCCCAGACTTAATGCAGCCAGCGGGCTGATGCGCGCGGCTTCATTTGCCGGGAGCCAGGCGCCGGCAAAAACCGCGCCAAAGCCGAAGGTGGCGGCGAGCAACAGATCGCTGAGCGCGACCTGCGGATGCTCGATGCTGACCAGCAGATAAAGAGAGGAAATCGTCCTGGAGACTGCCCCCACTAAAAAGCGGGCGAGAAAAATCCCACCGAAGGTTCCAAGTAGAATGCCTAGCAGGCCGCAAAAACAGGCTTCCCCAAGGAAAAGCAATCGCACTTCAAATCGCGTTGTGCCAAGCGCCCGCAAAATCCCGATTTCGGCACGGCGCCGGGTTACTGAAGCGGAAACGGTGGTATAGATCAGAAATGTGCCAACGAGCAGCGAAACGAGGCTCAAGGCGCCGAGGTTTAATTGGAAAGCGGCGAGCATCTGCTGCATCTGAAAGCTGCGTTGACGAGGCGGCTCAACCACGAGGTTCGGGGGAAGTTGGGCACGCAGCGCCTTGGCGACCTCCATCGTCCGTTCCGGTTCATTGAGCAGAAGCTGGATGCTTGAAATCCGGCGGCGATTGCCAAAAAGTTCCTGTGCCCAGCCAAGGTCCATGACCGCGAACCGCGGCTGGGTAGCCGCCGGCGAGTCGCCCGGATCGATCACCGCCAATACAATCATTTCCTTAATGACGCTGTTGACCAGGACCCGGATTTTTGTTCCCAGGCCAATATGGAGCTTCTCGACAAACTCCTTGCTCAATGCGACGCCGCCCGCAGTGGCAAGCCACTTCTCAAAATCGACCCCCTCTCCGTTGAGACCGACTTTGAACGTGGAGAAAGGCTCGTTGGTAAACAAGTCGATCCCGAGCACTTTCAAATACTCGCCCGGATAATCCGGCAGCGTCACCACTCCTTCCAGGACCGCTGTTGAAGCGCGAACTCCTGGCTGCTTTGCAATCGTTGGCCAGAGCGTTTCATCAATCTCCCCGCGCACCTCAAGCTGCGTCTTTCCAGCCACCAGGTCGACCCCGGCACCGAGGGCGCGGTTCGCGCTGCCATTGGCGATCTGGATGGCAAGGTAGACGGCAATCCCAAGCGCAATGCTCAGCACATTAAGCAGTGCCAAAAGCCGGTGACGCGCAAAGTTGCGCACCACGTGCCACCAAAAAAGGATCAGGAACCGGGACACGATGGAGAAAGAGCGGCTTAAATTTTCTCCGGGAACAGGGCGTTATCCCTGGAAAGGCATCGTGGAGGCCTCTCGCAGGGCTTGCTGAAGACGGGCAATGCTGGCGCCGTCCTTCGGCTTGCGGCTATCCATATCCGTCACGTAAAAACTGTCGATGGCCGCCCCTTTTTCGGTCGTGATGCGTGAAAGAGCGATCTGCACACCAACCCGGCCGAGTGCTTTCAGCAGGTAATAGAGCAGGCCGAGCCGGTCCGGCGTCTGGATATCGACCAGGGTGTAAGTGGGATGCGCGTCGTTATCGATGCCGATGGAGGTGGGAAAATCGAGTTCCTGCGAAAGATGAAAGTCCCGCCGTTGCATCGCTTTGCCCAGGATCGGGGTGAAATCGTGGTCGATGGTCTGAAGCGATTGAGCCAGCAATTCCTCCACCCTGGCGATGTCGCGCTTGTCAGTGACCGCCTCGAATTTCGTGTTGCAGACCCGGAAAATATCGAGCACGAGCCCATCGCCTCGCGTAAACACATCGGCGCTCAAAATATTGAGCTGCACGCAGGAGAACGAGCCGGCGATCCGCTCAAGAAGCTGCTTGCGGTCCCAGCCGCAGATCCAGACTTCGCTGTGGCCCTGGTGCGGGTGCGCGATCCATCGAATGGCCGGCGAAACCGCGTCGTGCTCGGAAGTGAAACGCATTTCCAAAAACCGGCGGAAAAGTTGGATATGCTCCGCGATCTCCTCCGTCGAGTAGCCTTGGAAATAACGATCAGGCATGTGCTCAAAATGCGCATTGATCTCATCGGCGTAATCCTCGCCAAGATCAGCACGCACGGCTACCCGCAACCCCTCGCGTTCAATGGTGCGCTGGCGGTAAAACGCTTCGCCATCCGCCAGATACAACGAGGTGCTCCGGTAAAGGTGCCAGACCAACGATTCCTTCCAATCCGACCAGTTTTCATCGCCGGTTCCCTGCCCGTCGACGAGGGTCAAAAGCATGAGCGCATCGAGGTTGGCCTGATCTTTTACCACGGCCGCAAACTCCGCGACCGTGGCCGGGTCCTCGACATTGCGCCGTTGCGCGGTGCTCGACATGATGATGTGGTTGTCGACGAGCAGGAGGAGCGATTTGCGCCGCTCGGGCGACAGCTGAAGCCGCCGGGAAACGCGCTGGGCAAAAACGGCGCTCGCCTCCGCGTGCACACGGGCATTGGAAGCCTTTCCCGTGTCGTGCAAAAGCAACGCCAGATAAAGGACAAAAGGATCTTCGAGCTTCTGAAAAAGGCTCCGGTATTCCGCCAGCTTTGGACTGTCGGTATCGATGATCCGGTCAAGTTTCTCGATGCAGACCAGCGTGTGCTCGTCAGCCGTGTAACGATGGAAAAACTCGTGCTGCACCAAACAGGTCAGCAGGCCGAATTCCGGCGTGTAACGTCCCAGGAAATCGACCTGATGCATTGCCCGCAAGATCCAGCCAACCTCCCCTTTTCGCGAGCAGATCGCCGTGAACGTCTCGCGTGTTGCACGCGCATATTGAAACGTTTTATCGACCAAATGCAGCCGCCGCCGCACGAGCTGCTGCAATTCCGCACTCATCCGCAAAGCGCGCAATTGCATATGCTGGAAAAGGCGCATCAACCGATGCGGATCCTGATTAAAAATATCCCGGGCGTCCGGGTAAAGCTGGCCGTCGAGACTGTAAAATCCGTCAAAATGGTCAACCTGCGGCGAAGAGGGACTCCGGCGAAGGAATCCAAAAAGACTCTGCTTTTTCTCCGGCGGCGGCGGTGCAACGCTCAGGCGCTGGGAAATGAGTTCCGTGATATTAAAAATACTGCGCGCGTGCTGGTAATAATCGCGCATGAACGCCTCGCTGCGGCGGAGCACGTTTTTCTGGGGATAATTGAGCTTGGTGGCGATCTGGGTCTGCTGGCTGAGGGCGATGACGTCGGAGGACCGTTTATTAAAGTAATGGAGCTCGGTGCGGACCCGGAGCAGGAAATCGTAGGCGCGATCCAGAAGCCGGCGTTCGGCTTCGTTGAGCAGCTTTTTTTCCACGAGCCCGGCGGTCGATTGGACGCGCTCTTTGAAAAAGCTGATCCAAAGCAGGTTTTGATAGTCGCGCAGGCTGCCGCATCCGTTTTTTACATTGGGCTCCTGCATGTAAACGCTGCTGCCGAATTTGAGATGGCGTTCGGCCTGATTGGTGACCCGATCGGCAATGTATTGATCAACATGGGCCGCCACGCATTCCTCGACAAAGCGGGTGCGAAACTGGGTGAAAAGCGCCTCGTCCCCGGCTACCAGACGCGACTCCAGAAGCGAGGTTTTGGAGAGCATGTCGGCATTGGCCTGTTTGATCGCCCCGGCGATCGACCGGGTGGAATGCCCAACCTTAAACCCGATGTCCCAGAGCATGTAGAGGATCTGCTGAACGACTTCATTGATGCGCGGATCAATCTTCTTGGGCGTGTCGCCGTAAAGAAACATGATATCCACATCGCTGAACGGATTAAGTTCACCCCGGCCATAACCGCCAATCGCCACGAGCGCGATCTTCACCGGGCGTTTTGAAGTCGATTCGTCCGCGGCAAAGGCCGCCGTCAGCAAATGCCTCAGAACAATGTCGACCAAACTCGCCCGCTGGCCGCATGTCTCGCGTCCCCCGCCGCCGCTGTGATGCTTGAGGCGGATTCGATGGTTCTCAATTTTGAGGAACTTTTTATAGAGCGAAAGCAGCTCGGCTGAATTGAGTTTGCCTTGGGAAAGAAGCTGTTGCTCAGCATGGGCCAGAACTTTTTCACGATGACGGAGAACGTTGGCGGACATTTCGGAACGGAAATAATGGACGGTTGCGGGGTGGTGTCGGTTTCACGGGCGCACTTCAATGCGCGGAGGATTCCGCAAACTGGCGTTCGTGGATTGAAGCGGTCAAAGCGGGAGGCGCCGCCGCTACAGCGTGATCCCCAAACGCTTCATTTTACCATAAAGTGTCGGTCGATGGATTCCCAGGATGGCGGCTGCTTTTTTCTTGTTGTTATGAGACTGGGCAAGCGCCTGGAGAATGGTTTGTTTTTCCCGGGTCTCCAGGTTCAACGCTTCGCTCTCGGATTTGAGCGGATGAATCTGCAACTCGGGCGGGAGCTGGATTTCCTTGGGCAATTGTTTGCCGCCAATGATTCCGTTCTCGGCGAGAATCACGCTGTATTCGATCGTATTCTGGAGTTCCCGCACATTGCCGGGCCAGGAATAATCGAGCAGGAACTGGAGCGCCTCGGACGTGAAAGACGGGGCCGGCTTGCCGAGCGTGGAGGAGAAATGCTCCAGAAAAGTCGAGATCAGGGCGGGAATGTCTTCCCGGCGATCCCGCAAGGCAGGAATTTCAATCTGAAATGTATTGAGGCGGTAATAGAGATCCTGGCGAAACGAACCGTCCCGCAATGCCTCCCCCAGGTTCCGATTGGTGGCCGCCACCAGCCGGAAATTGGCCGCGATGGTTTTGGTGCTCCCCAGTGCTCGGAATTCGCGTTCCTGTAAAACGCGCAGGAAACGGGTTTGCAGCTCAGGCGGCATTTCGGCCACTTCATCAAGGAAAAGCGTGCCGCCGGAGGACTCGCGGATCATGCCGGGAAAATCGGTCAGCGCGCCGGTAAAAGAGCCTTTGACGTAACCAAAAAGCTCGGCCTCGATCATGTTGGCCGGGAAGGCGGCGCAATTTAACTTAACCAGCGGACCCGAAGCGCGTTTGCTCATGCGATGGATCTGATTGGCGAGCACTTCTTTGCCAACGCCGCTTTCACCTGTGAGCAGAATATTGGCGTCAGTGGGCGCCACACGTTCAAGCAGCTCATGGACGCCGCGCATTGAGCGGCTTTTATTAACGGGAGCGAGCTGTCGTTCGGCGCGTTCGAGCCGTTTGGAGAGCTGCTGCTTTTCGGCCCGTAGACTCTCGGTTTCTTTCACCAACTCGCGCTGCTCGATAGCGCGTGCCATCAAACACATCAGCTCCTCGGCCGCGTAAGGTTTGCTGATAAAATGAAAGGCGCCTTCCTTGATCGACTCAATGGCGTTGTTCAGCGAATCATTGGCGGTAAGCATCACCACCGGCAGGTTCGGGAACTCCCGTTTGAGATCCCGCAACACATCCAGCCCATTCGCATCGGGCAGCCCAATGTCGAGCAACACCAAGGCAGGGCTGAATTTGCGTACTAACGCAATGCCTGCCGATGCCGTGGGCGCAAGATGCGGCTCGTATCCATGCCGCTTAAGCAAAAACTCAAGCGTCATTAAAATGGGACGCTCGTCGTCGATAACAACGAGATGATGGCCTGGTTTATCCCCCATGTTCGTTCTCTGAGACCAACGGCAACATTACACGCGTCGTGAGTATTCCGGCGTCCGGATTGTGGTCAAACTCGACGTGCGCACCATGCGCCGCCAGCATTTGCCTGGCATGGAAAAGGCCGAGGCCAAATCCGCCCCGGCGAGTGGTTACCAAAGGAGTACTGCCCCAGGTCTCCACCGGGGCATCAATCGCCGCGCGTTTTTCGCGCAATTCGATCACGAAACTTTCGTCCTCGCACCGCACCCGGGCGCCGATCGGCTGGCCGGCTTCGCTGAAGTAGAATGCGTTTCGGCAAAATTCCGAGAGCGCCGTGAACATCATCTCAATATCCACGGAGACGACTTCACTGGAAATTTCCACATCCCACTTGAGGCGGGTCGATTCCTCGGGGAAAAGCTTCGTCAGCCGGTCCTGAAAATCCTGGAAAAAGATCTCCACGCTCAAGGTAAGCGGATGGGCCTGCGGCAGCCAGAAATGGGAGGAAATCGTTTGAATGGATTTGGCCGCCACGCTGATCATGCTGCGCAGCTTTTTGAGTTCCGAGGCCGCCTCCGGGTCCGTGATCAGCTCGGCAATGTAAGCGGATTGCAAATCCATCGAGCCGAGGTGGTTGCGGACGTCGTGAGAAAGCTGGCGCACGAATTTGGCCACCCGCGTAAACGGGACCTCCAATTCATCCGTGTCCACGGGCATTTTGCCGCCGATTTGTGCCATATTAAATGAGGGTAAAACGATCTTCGGCTGGAGACGCTCCGACAGCGACACTGACGGCGGCATCATTGGCGGCAAGATGCGTTAAGACATGATAAACCGCCTCCGCGTCGGCATGCACATGGGCGGCAACTTCATCCGCGGTTTGCGCTTTGGAGCCGCTTTCCGCCAAAGATTGACGCACCAAAAGCTGAAGATCAATGACCGCGGTGGCCGCTTTTTTCCCGGCTTCCACACCGGGCTGATGATACGCATTGATGTTAACCAGCGTGGCGTAAAAACCGACCGCACGCTCGTAAAGGGCAATCAGCGCTCCGACATTAAATGGGGTGACTTCAGGAATGCTCACGGTGATTGAATCGCGACTCCCTTCATACAGTGCAGTCCGGGTGCCGCGTAAAAAACCTTGAAGATAATCGCCTGTGGTCATGCCCGGCTCAACCGCAATCGAAACACCGGCGCGCGCCTTGCGGACCTCGATGAATGTGAGGAAAAAGTTGGCGACGCCATCGCGGAGTTGCTGGACGTAGGCATGCTGGTCGGTGGAGCCTTTGTTTCCGTAAACCGCGATGCCTTGGTTCACCTTGGCGCCGGCGAGATCGAGTTCCTTTCCGAGCGATTCCATGACGAGCTGCTGGAGATACTTGGAAAAAAGAACCAGCCGATCCTTGTAGGGAAGCACCACCATGTCTTTTTCCCCGCGCCCGTTGCCGGCGAAGTGCCACATGAGGGCAAGCATCATTGAAGGGTTCTTCGTTGTTTGGGTCACGCGCGTCCATTCATCCATTGCAGCCGCCCCGTCCAGAAAAGCTTTCATGTCGAGCCCCTGGAGAGCGAGCGGCACCAGGCCGACGGCACTCATGACCGAAGTGCGGCCGCCCACCCAATCCCACATCGGAAACCGCCGCAGCCACCCTTCATTGATGGCCACCTTGTCGAGCTCGCTGCCGGGTCCGGTCACCGCCACGGCGTTGCGCGCAAAATCAAGCCCCAACTTTTTATAACGCGCCTGCGCCTCGAGCATTCCATTGCGGGTTTCCTTGGTGCCGCCCGATTTGGAAATGACCACGGTAAGCGTGTGTTCCAGCCGGAACTCAAGCGATTCAAGCACCCGATCGATTCCCTGCGGATCGGTATTATCCAAATAATGGAGCCGCATCGCATCGTCGCCGCCGCCGAGCGCATCGGAGACAAATTGCGGCCCCAGCGCCGAGCCGCCGATCCCGATTAAAAGCACATCCGTAAACCGGCCCGTGCCATGGATCTGCGCGGCAAACTCCAGGATATCGTCCAGCGTTGAAGAAATCTCCGTGGCCAGTTCCGGTGTCGGCGCCAATTTCGGCGCGCGCAGCCAGTAATGTCCAACCATGCGTTTTTCGTCCGGATTAACGATTTCACCCGCTTCAAGCGCGGCCATTTCTTTAAAGCCGCGTTGAGCAAGCGGTTCCATCTTGGAAAGAAATGCGTCAGTGAAACGCATCCGGCTCACATCGAGCGAAAAGCCAAGCTGTTCGTTGCGGAGGAAGTAAGTTTGGTACCGGGTCCAAAGGGAGTTCATGATTTGTTCAGCGAAGCGGCGCGCGGGGCGAGTGTCGAGTTTGGAGTACGTTGAGCACCGTTTCCTCTTGATAAATCGTCCGATTCGGTCCCCAACCGCAGCGATTACGCCAAAACGCGAAAGAACTAAGGATTTCTTTGCACAATCATTTTAATAATCTGAAGTCCGCCGCCCTCAACCCACGGCATCCCTGTCGCCCTCGTGAACCGTTATTTTTTCCTACTCCTCCTTTGCGCCATGCCCGCGTTTGCGGCTGATGCTCCACCCGACTTTAACAAGGAAGTCCGCCCAATCCTTTCGCAGAACTGTTTCAAGTGCCACGGGCCGGACGACAAATCGCGCAAGGGCAAGCTGCGGCTCGATCTGCGCGAGGCGGCGCTCAAGCCTGGCAAATCCGGGGAAATCGCTGTCGTGCCCGGCAGGCCGGAGAGCAGTGAAATGCTCACCCGCGTCTTTTCGAGCGACAAAGACGAAGTCATGCCGCCGCCGGGAGCAAAAAAAACGCTTACCGAGGCCGAAAAAGAGATCCTGAAACGGTGGGTGGCAGCCGGGGCCGAATATGTGCCGCACTGGGCGTTTGTGCCGCCGCGCCAGGCCGCGCCGCCCGCAGCGCCCGGGTTCCGAATCCAAAATTCGATTGATGCGTTTGTCGGGGCCAAACTGCAAAAGACTGGTCTGAAACAATCTCCCGCCGCCGATCCCTATACCCTTGTCCGCCGTATTTCGTTGGATCTGATCGGCCTGCCCCCGACCCAGCAGGAAACCGATGCGTTTGTGCAGGCGAGCCTTCGCGATCCGCAGGCGGCAACCGACGCCTTGGCTGACCGGCTTCTCGCCTCGCCATTTTACGGGGAACGTTGGGCGCGCAAATGGCTCGATCTCGCCCGTTATGCCGACACCAACGGATATGAAAAAGATCGGCCCCGCTCGATCTGGCCTTACCGCGACTGGGTCATTGGAGCCCTCAATGCCGATATGCCGTTTGATCAATTTACCATTGAACAAATCGCCGGCGACATGCTTCCCAATGCGACTCCTTCGCAGATCGTGGCGACTGGTTTTCACCGAAACACGATGCTGAACGAAGAAGGCGGGATCGATCCTCTCGAATTTCGATTCAACGCCGTGACCGATCGGGTGGCAACGACCGCAAAAACGTGGCTCGGCCTTACAGTCCAGTGCGCTCAATGCCATACCCATAAGTACGATCCGATTACGCACCACGAGTATTACCAGCTCATGGCGTTTCTAAATAACGCCGATGAACCCGATTACGAAATTGAACCGGCCGATCACTTGGCTCGCCGAAACGAGGCGGAAGCGAAAATCGCCCGCATCACCGCCGACCTGCCCAACCGTTTTAAAATCAGCAGCTCCAGCTGGACCGCCCCGGCAGCGGCAACGGTGCTGGCTGCAAGCGGACAAAAAGCCGAGCCGCTTGCCGATGGATCGTGGCTTTTCCCAGAACAAAGCGCCGAGACCGATACTTATACGGTCACGCTCGAGACCGACCTCGCCACGGTCGACTCAATCCGGCTTGAAGCATTGCCGGATCCGAAAATCACGCGTGGCGGCCCTGGCCGCGCTGAAAGCGGCAATTTTGTCTTAAGCAAAATCAGCATCGTGGCTGCTGCCAAGGGATCTGATTCCCCGCCGCAACCGGTCCGGATCAGCAACGCAACCGCCGATTTCTCGCAAGCCAACTACGATGTGAAGGACGCGCTTGATGAGAACCCGCGGAGCGGCTGGGGAGTTGCCGGCCCAGGGAAGAGCGATGTTGCCCGGAGCGCCATATTCGCCTTTGAAAAGCCTGTCACGTTTGCGGGCGGCACGAGGCTTAGAGTCACCCTTAACCAGGATTATGGACAGCGCCATACGCTGGGCCGATTCCGGATCAGCCTCGGCGGCGCCCCGGTGGATGCAAAACAGCCGTCTCGAAGCGAAGCGCTCGAAAAAGCGCTGGCCTCGTGGATCGAGCGCGAATCGAGCGAAGCCGTCCGATGGAGCCTTCAAAAGCCCATCACGGCCAAGTCCAATCTGCCGCTTCTCACCGTGCTCGACGACGCATCCGTGCTCGCCAGCGGTGACCAAACCAAGGCCGATACTTATACCGTGACCTTCCGGCCCGGCTTGCGTGGGATCACGGCATTGCGGCTTGAAGCGCTGCCCGATGCGAGCCTGCCCGCGCATGGTCCGGGCCGGACTTTCTATGAAGGGCCAAAGGGCGATTTTAATTTGAGCAATTTTTCCGCGAAGCTCGATGGAAAGCCGCTGAAGTTCAGTTCCGCCTCCCACAGTTTCGCGGCGAAAAACATGCCTGCTTCCGACGCTATCGACGCGAATCTCCAAACGGGCTGGTCAACCGATGGAGCGCAGGGCGAGGCTAATTCGGCCGTTTTTAACCTGAGCGAACCGCTCGCCGAAGATGGGGAACTCACCGTCGAACTGCATTTTGAAAGGCATTACGCGGCCAGCCTTGGGCGTTTCCGCATTGCGTTCACGACCGACTCCCGGCCGATAAAAGCCAAGGCGATTCCGCAAGAGATCCAGGATATCCTGATGGCGGCCGCCCCAGCCCGGACTGAGGCGCAAAACGCGCGGTTGCGGGCTTATTTCCTCTCGGTCACGCCGGAACTGGCCGAAGCGCAGGCGGAAATAGCCGCGATCAAAAAAGGCCTCGTGGCGGATACAAAAACGCTTGTAATGAAGGAGCGCCCGGCATCGAATCCGCGTCCGACATTTGTCCATCAGCGCGGCGAATTTCTTCAGGAAACAGACCTCGTCACGCCGGGCGTGCTTGCCGTGCTGAATCCCCTGCCCCAAGGCGTGACACCCAACCGCCTAGAATTTGCCCGCTGGCTGGTTTCCAGGGAAAACCCCCTTACTGCGCGGGTCACCGTCAATCGCCAGTGGGCGGCATTTTTTGGCCGCGGATTGGTGAGAACCGCCGACGACTTTGGTTTTCAGGGCGATGCGCCCAGCGACCCGGCGCTACTCGACTGGCTGGCGATCGAATTTATCAATCAAGGATGGTCGCTGAAAAAACTCCACAAGCTCATCGTTACCAGCGCCACTTACCAGCAAAGCTCCCGCGGCACACCCGAGCTTTTTGAGCGCGATCCGGCTAACATTCTCCTTGCACGGGGACCACGGTTCCGCCTCGATGCCGAGATCATCCGCGACAGCATCCTGAGCGCTTCAAGCCTGCTGACTGTGAAGCTGGGCGGGCCGAGTGTTTATCCGCCCCAGCCTCCGGGCGCCCAGGAAACCGCCTACGGTGGCAGCACCTGGACTGCGAGCACGGGGCCGGATCGTTACCGGCGCGGGCTTTATACTTTTGCCAAACGTTCCGCGCCGTATGCGATGTCGAGCAATTTTGACGCGCCAAACGGGGATGTCTGCATTGCCCAACGCGAAGTCTCTAACACACCGCTCCAGGCGCTCGCGATGCTGAACGACACGGTGATTATTGAAGCAGCCCAGGCGCTCGGCTCCGTGATTGCCGCGCTGCCGTGCGGTGACGAGGCAAAGATTGAGACGCTCGTGCGCCGTTGCCTTACCCGTCCTCCGAGTATGGAGGAAAAAACCATGCTGCTCGGTTTTTATAACGATCAGAAAAAGCGGTGTCTCAATAAGGAACTCGATCCGGCGTTGCTCGCTGGAAAAGGCGAGGGCGATGTGAACGATCGCGCCGCCTGGACCGCTGTCGCGCGTGCCGTATTCAACCTCGATGAAGCGCTCACAAAGAGCTGAACCCAAAGATCTTGCCCATGACTCCCCGCTCTTACCTCGAACAGGTTACCCGCCGGCATTTCTTCCGTGAATGCGGTGTCGGTGTTGGAAAAATCGCCCTTGCCTCGCTTTTAACCGATTCGTTTTCGCCATTTTCAGCGCGGGCGGCGGTGATTGATCCGCTGGCGCCAAAACAGCCGCATTTCCCGCCCAAGGCAAAGCGGGTGATTCATCTTTTCATGGCGGGCGCGCCGTCGCAGCTCGACCTCTTTGATTACAAACCGGAGCTGGCGAAACTGCAGGGCAAACCGTTGCCGCCTTCCGTGATCGGCGGACAGCGTTACGCATTTATCCGTCCCGACGCCGCAGTTTTGGGGCCGCAATTCAAATTTAACAAGCACGGCCAAAGCGGTGCGGAACTCTCTGAGATGCTGCCCAACCTGGCCCGGATTGCCGATGACATCTGCCTGATCAAATCGTGCAATACCGATCAGTTTAACCACGCGCCGGCTCAGATTTTTTTCAACACCGGCTTCCAGCAACCGGGCCGCCCGAGCATTGGATCGTGGGCGCTTTATGGGCTTGGCGCGGAAACCCAGGAGTTGCCGGCGTTTGTGGTGATGAGCACCGGGGCGGGGATCAGCGGCGGTTCGGCATGTTGGTCGAGCGGGTTTCTTCCAACCCTCTACACCGGGGTCCGCTTCCGGAACCAGGGCGATCCAATTCTTGATGTCTCGAGCCCGGCCGGGATTGATCAAAAGCTGCAGCGCGATTCACTTGATCTGGTTGGCGAAATGAACCGCCGCCGCATGGCGTCCGATGGCGATCCGGAAATCGCCACCCGCATTTCCCAATATGAAATGGCCTTTAAACTCCAGACGTCCGCCCCGGAACTGATGGATTTTAAAAGTGAAAGCAAAGAAACCCTGGAGCTTTACGGATGCGATCCTGACAAACCGTCGTTTGCGCGCGCCTGCCTGCTCGCGCGCCGGATGATCGAACGCGGCGTGCGTTTTGTGAATATCTACCACGAAGGCTGGGATGCGCATTCGGATGTCTCGGGCAACCTGAAGAAAAACTGCGGGGAAACCGACCGGGCCTCAGCCGCCTTGGTGCAGGATCTCAAGCAGCGCGGCCTGCTCGATGATACGCTCGTGATCTGGGGCGGCGAATTCGGGCGGACGCCAATGGTGGAAACCAACCCGGTGCTCGGCCGCAGCATGGGGCGCGATCATCATCCGCAAGCCTTCACGATGTGGATGGCGGGTGGCGGACTCAAAGGCGGCGTCAGCTACGGCGCGACCGACGACCTTGGGTTTCACGTCGTTGATAACCCGGTCCACGTGCATGATGTGCAGGCCACCATTCTCCATCTGCTCGGGTTTGATCACGAAAAGCTCACTTTTCAAAGCCAGGGCCGCGATTTCCGTCTGACTGATGTGCACGGGAAAGTGATCAAAGCACTGCTTGCATAGACCATGAGCACTTTGTCGCGCCCGCCTTTCACTGTTGCGGCTTTTCTGTTCCTGACGATGGCCGCTTACGCGGAGGGAACCATCGAGTTCAACCG
Organism: Chthoniobacteraceae bacterium; assembly: GCA_028293625.1. Lineage (GTDB taxonomy): Bacteria > Verrucomicrobiota > Verrucomicrobiia > Chthoniobacterales > Chthoniobacteraceae > CAIURC01. The sequence continues at coordinate 228,716 of JAQGOL010000042.1, forward strand.
CGATATCCGGCCGATTCTTTCGGAAAACTGTTTTCAATGTCACGGGCCCGATAAGAACAAGAGGAAAGCCAAACTGCGGCTCGACGTGCGCGAGGATGCGCTTAAACCGGCTGAGTCCGGCGAGATTGCCATTGTCCCGAAAGTGATTTCCAAAAGCGCTTTGATCGACCGGATCGTTTCCACCGATGAAGACGAGCAAATGCCGCCGGCGGAATCCCATAAAAAACTGACGGGCGCGCAGAAGGAAAAACTCAGGCTCTGGATAGCTGAAGGGGCCGATTACCAGGCGCCGTGGGCGTTTATCGCCCCAAAACGAATCCCTGCTCCTGGCATTCGCGGGATCGGTTGGGCGAGAAATCAAATTGATCAGTTTATCGCGCAGGAATTGGAAACGCGCCGTCTTGGACATTCACCCGAAGCTCCCAAAGAGCTTCTACTGCGCCGGGTAAGTTTCGCCCTGACGGGATTGCCCCCTTCAATTTCCCAGATGGACCGGTTTTCCGCCGATACCGCCCCCGATGCGTATGAAAAGGAGATCGATCGGCTCCTGGCCACTCCACAATTTGGCGAGCACATGGCGGTCTACTGGCTCGACGCCGCCCGGTACGGCGACACACATGGGCTGCATCTTGATAACGAACGTTCGATGTGGCCCTACCGCGACTGGGTCGTGCGCGCTTTTAACGAGAACCTCCCTTTTGATCAATTCACCCTCTGGCAACTCGCCGGCGACCTAATCCCCAACGCTACTCGCGACCAAAAAATCGCGTCCGGATTCAACCGCTGCAATGTCACGTCCGGGGAAGGTGGTTCAATCAACGAGGAATTGCTTTTCCGTTATGCCCTCGATCGCACCGAGACCGCAGTCAACACATGGATGGGGCTCACCGCCGGCTGCGCCGTCTGCCATGATCACAAGTTCGATCCGATCACGCAGAAAGATTTTTATTCGCTTTTTGCTTTCTTCAATTCCGCCGCCGATCCGGCCATGGACGGGAATGAAAAGTTCACGCCGCCGGTGCTTAAACTCCCCTCGCCCGCCCAGGAAAACCAGCTTCGCGAGTGGACGGAAAAAATCGCCGCCGCGCGGGCCGGAATCAAAGCCGAGCTGGCCAGGATTGAATACGTCGATCCCGCGGCGCTTGACCCGATTCCTCCGATTTCTCAAGTGGAGGAGATCTGGCTTGAGGATGATTTCCCGGCGGACGCAAAACCGGCGAGCGCAGCGACGTGGGCGACAGACCGGGTGCAAAGTGGCAAACGCGCTATTAAACAGACCGGGCAAGGCATTACACAGAATTACTTCGAAGGGGCGGAAAAGCCGTTCCCGGCACCCTCAAACGGGAAAATATTCGCGTATGTCTGGCTCGATCCGGCCGATCCGCCAAAGGCCATTATGTTGCAATGGCACGGGGACGGGAATTGGAATTGGCGGGCAAACTGGGGCGATAAAGACGCGATCACTTTTGGACAGGCCGGCACGCCTGCGAAACTGCAAATCGGCGAACTGCCGAAGCCTGGAGAATGGGTGCGGCTGGAAGTCTCCGTGGAAGATCTTAAGCTCAAGCCGGGCGCGAAGTTTGATGGGCTCGCTTTTACCCAATTCGGCGGCACGGTTTATTGGGATCACTCCGGAGCGGCGTATGAAGTGAATCCGGCGGCGGATCCTGAGCGTTCGCAGATTGCCTGGGAAAAACGAAATGAAGGGCATGATCCGGGCGAAAAGGTGCCCAAGGCAATTCGAGATATCTTCCTCGCGAACAAGGAACGTACGGCCGAGCACAAACAAACGCTGCGCGACTATTTTTTAAGCGAGGTTTTTGCCGGAAACCGCGAACGCTTTAACCTGCTCCAAACAGGCGTTAAAAAGCTCGAAGACGAAAAGAAGGCCTTTGAGGCGGGGATCCCTGCCACGCTGGTCATGGCCGATATTGAGCAGAAGCGCGAGGCGCACATCATGTTGCGCGGCCAGTACGATAAGCCGGGAGAGAAAGTGGAGCCTGCCGTGCCGGCAATCTTTGGCAAACTGCCGGTTACCGGACGAGCCACCCGGCTTGATCTGGCAAACTGGCTGATTGCGCCGGAGAACCCGCTTGCTTCGCGCGTGATCGTCAACCGGCTTTGGCAGCAGATTTTCGGCAATGGCCTGGTGCGGACGGCGGGCGATTTTGGCGCGCAAGGAGAAACCCCCTCGCATCCCGAATTGCTCGACTGGCTTGCTGTCGAGCTCCGGGAAAGCGGCTGGGATATCAAACATCTCATCAGGTTGATGCTCACAAGCGCCACATTCCGGCAGGATTCGCGCATGACGCCCGCACTTCTTGAAGCCGATCCTGAAAACCGGTTTCTGGCGCGCGGTCCGCGTTTTCGTCTCGATGCCGAGGAACTGCGCGACAATGCGCTCGCGGTTGGCGGCCTTCTCGATCTGACGTTGGGCGGCGTCCCGGTGCGGCCATACCAGCCGGAGAATATTTGGGAACCGCTCGGCTTTGTCGGTTCAAACACACGCGAATACAAACAGGATCATGGCCAGGCGCTTTACCGGCGCAGTCTTTACACGTTTTGGAAACGCAACGCGCCCGCGCCTTTCCTCACCACTTTTGATGCGCCGTCGCGCGACAGTTCGTGCATCCGGCGTGAACGCAGCGACACGCCGCTTCAGGCGTTGCTCCTGATGAATGACGTGCAGCATTTTGAAGCCGCCCGTGCCCTGGGCCAGCGCATGCTTCTTGAAGGCGGCACCACTGCGAACGAACGCATTAGCTACGGGTTCCGGCTGGCGACCACGCGGCGGCCGGCCGAATCCGAGCAAACTGTGTTGAAAGAAACGTTCGAGAAAGAACTCGAACATTTTGCCGCCAACCTGCCTGCGGCCCAACAAGCCGTTACCTTTGGCGAGTCCAAACCCAAACCGGACCTTAACCCGGCTGAGCTCGCCGCATATACCATGGTGGCCAATGTGCTTCTGAACATGGATGAAACGTTAACCGAAAACTGATCCCCAAAAGGCTCGCACATTCCCTCCAGAACTTATGCAACCCTTGCACGACTTCGCGGCACTCCAGTCCAGACGCGCTTTTTTGTCCAATACGGGACTCGGCGTTGGAGCCATCGCGCTCAATTGCCTGATCGGCGGGCGGCAGGCGGCGGCTGCGGCTCAAAATTACGGCTCTGCCGTGCATCCGTCGCTCCCCGGCCTGCCGCATTTCCCGGCCAGCGCCAAGCGGATCATTTACCTGCACATGAACGGGGCTCCGTCGCAGCTCGATCTGTTTGATTACAAACCGAATCTGGGCGGCTATTTTGACAAAAACCTGCCCGAGTCGGTGCGCATGGGACAACGGATCACGACGATGACCTCCGGTCAGACGCGGCTGCCGGTGGCGCCGTCGATGTTCAAGTTTTCCCAGCACGGCCGCAGCGGGATCTGGATCAGCGAACTGCTTCCGCACACCGCCTCCGTCGTTGATGAAATCACGCTGCTAAAAACGGTGCACACGGAGGCGATCAATCATGATCCGGCCTGCACTTTTTTGATGACCGGCAATGAGCTGCCAGGAAAGGCCAGCCTTGGTTCGTGGCTGAGCTACGGACTCGGCAGCGAGAACGAAAATCTGCCCGCCTTTGTGGTGCTGACGCCGAGCTGGTCCTCCAAGGCCAACGCACAGGCTCTTTTTACGCGCATGTGGAACAGCGGTTTCCTGCCCACCCGCTTTAACGGGGTGCCGCTGCGTTCCGGAGCCGATCCGGTGCTTTTTATTAAGGATCCACCCGGCGTTGACCGCGATATGCGCCGCACAATGCTCGATGCGCTAAACAAGCTTAATCAGAACGCTTCCGAACGATTCGGCGACCCGGAAACCCAGACGCGCATCGCCCAATACGAAATGGCGTTTCGAATGCAAGCCAGCGTGCCCGAATTGGCTGATATTTCAGGCGAATCAAATGAGACCATTGAAATGTACGGACCCGATGCACGCAAGCCGGGCACTTTTGCCGCGAGCGCGCTGCTTGCCAGGCGCCTGGTGGAACGCGGGGTGCGTGTCGTTAAAATCCTGCATCGCGGCTGGGATCAACATAGCAATCTCCCGAGCGAACTGCGTGCTCAATGCCTCGATGTCGATCAGGCTTGTGCCGCTCTCATCAAAGATCTCAAGCAGCGCGACCTGTTAAAAGAGACACTCGTTGTCTGGGGCGGTGAATTTGGTCGCACGGTGTATAGCCAGGGAACACTCACTGCCACCGACTACGGACGCGACCATCATCCCCGCAATTTCTGCATGTGGATGGCGGGCGGTGGCATTAAAGCCGGCACCGTTTTCGGCGAGACCGACGATTTCTCCTACAACCCCATTGTCGATCCGGTCCACTTGCGGGACCTCAATGCCACCATCCTGCGCTGCATGGGGATCGACCATAAGCAACTTGCCTTCAAGTCCCAGGGACTCGACCAAAAGCTCACCGGCGTGCAGGATGCCGAAGTGATAAAGGGCATTCTCGGCTAAAGGGCTGGCACCAAAAAAAAACCCGGAGTTGATACCCCGGGTCTACTCGATTTTTTCCCGCACAGCCAGCACCGCACACGCCAGTTTGCGCATGCCCAGCTCGATTCGCGTTTTGATCGTACCGAGCGGGATGCTGGTCTTGGCGGCGATCTCGCGCTGGCTCATTCCTTCGAAAAAAGCGAGCATGATGGCTTGCCGCTGAAAGGCGGGCAAACCGTCGATGAGCTTGGAAAGGAGTTCTCGCAGGTCGTCGTGAAAGACGTGCCGCTCAAAGCCGCCGCGTTCCCGCGTCTGATATGGCACCTTGCATTCCCATTCAAATCGATCGGTCGCGCGGCGATATGCTCGGCGCTGGCGCAATCGGTCAATCGCGCGGCGGCGGGCCAGGGTCACCAGCCAGCCGAGTGGCTTCCCTTTTTCCGGGGAATAATTCTCCGCGCGTCCCCAGACCTGCATGAAAATCTCCTGAAGGAGATCCTCGGACTCGGCTTCATCGTGGACGACGCGCATGACGACTCCTTTGATGACTGCCGAGTAGCGGCGATAAAGGAGATCAAGATAATAGGGCTGCTGTTGGACGAGCCCTTCCATGAGCGCTTCATCGGAGGGTTCATCGGGTATGGTGTCCGGCATCAAAGAATTCATATTATTTTTCTTCATGCGGACGTCCGTTTTCGAAGCGTTTGTTTTGCAACGGTAGGGAGATCCGCTGCCCCCAGACGATAACGGCTTCACCATTGCGGCCAATCGGTTCGACGGCGGAACCTGCCATCAGCAAATCCCCCACGGGATCGCTCAAAATGGCTTCAGTTGCCTGGGGGCGCCAAGGAAAGCCCCTATCCCGGGAGGGGGAAAACGCCCTTTAGACGGGTAATTTACCCTGAGTAAATTTTATTTTAACCCCGTATTTTTAGCGGTCCCTTATAAAACTGCTTACTGAACACCAGTAGAGAGTATCTTCCGGTAAATACTCATATATTCATCAACCATCGCCCTGTATCCAAAACGGCTCCGGGCGTGCTCCCGCACCATTCTCCGATCGAGCTTTAAAGCCGGTTCCACCAACTCCGCCATCCCGTCAATGATGCCGGCATGAAACCCGGTGAGCCCATCGTCGACCACCTCGGCCACCGATCCGCGCCGATGCGCCACCACGGGGGTGCCGCATGCCATCGCCTCGATCATGACCAATCCAAACGGTTCATCCCATTGGATGGGAAAAAGCAAGGCCGCCGCATTGCGCAGAAATTCATTTTTTTGAGGATGATTGACCGGCCCGATCCAGCGCACCTGAACGCCATCGATGAGCGGTTTGATCTCTTCGTTAAAATAGTGGGCTTCCGAGGCGTTCTGCGGTTGCCCGGCAAGCACGATTGGCATTCCGACCGCTTCAGCGATGCGAATGGCACCGAGAGGGTTTTTTTCCTTGGACATGCGGCCGAGGTAAGCCAGGTATTCGCCGCTCTCAAAGAGCGGATTGTAAGCGTCAAAATCGCATCCGTTGTAGACGATTGGGAACTTGCGTCCGCTGCGCAATTCGGCGGCGCGCATCTGGCAATGGCTGATTCCGTTGACGCTTACGGTGGGCCAGCGATTGAAGACCCATTCATCGTCGCACATGGTGCTGGTGTGCAGGGTAAAAAGACCCGGGGCGCGTGCCGCCGCGGCCATTGGAAGCCAGGCGTTGCTCAGGTGGTAATGAATGACATCAAAATTGCCCGATTCGCGGAGCACCTCAGCCATCATGGAGTTTGTGTAATACTCGTAGCAGTAAGCATTTCCGCCGACAATCAGGTCGGTCAGATTCATTTCCACGACGGGATGAAGCCGCCCGGAGGTTTCACAATCGGCGGACGAAAAAAGGGTGACGTCGTGGCCGCGGGCGACGAGTTCATCGATGAGCAATTTCATGATGAGTTCGATTCCGCCGTAATTGCGCGGAGGAATGGCGGTCCAGAGGGGGGCGACTTGTGCGATGCGTAGCTTATCAGTTTTAATCATGCTCTTGCGGATGAGGTTGTGCGATGATAGCTGCTGCGCTCCTTTCGCCAACCCATAGGAGCTCTCCCGTATGAAAACTTTTACCACCCTTGCTATGACCGTTCTCTTTTCGAGCGCGGCTGCCCTTGCACAAGATGAACCAGCTGAACCCGCTGTTGCCCGCGCCGTGCCGGTCATGGAACGCGATGTCACCACGCAGTTGCAGATTTTTCTCGATCAACAACTCTTTGGTCCGGGCAAAATTGACGGACGCCCCGGTGAATTTGTAACCAAGGCGCTCAAACGCTACCAGCGCGCCAATGCCCTGCCCGAAACGGGAAAAATCGACGAGAACATCCCGCTCGACACGGTTTTCCCGTTGTATCTCATCTACACGATCCAGGAAGGCGACCTGCAGTTTGTGGGCGATTCACCAACGCAACCGGCTGAGCAGGCCAAAAAGAAGTATCTTCCCTACAGCTCGCTGCTTGAGTTTTTAACCGAGCGCTTCCATTGCGCGCCTGAGTTCCTTGCCAAGCTCAACAAGGGAGTGAACCTGGAAAAAATCAAGCCGGGCGACGCTGTCCGCGTTCCGAACGTGGAGCCGTTCAAGATTGAGGAATTGCCGAAACAAGGATTTCTTCCCGAGAACCTTGAATACAAAAAGCGGCTTATCACCGTGCATCGCGCCGAAAAGATGCTCGACCTGACGGAAGGCGACAAACTGATTGCCAGCCTCCCGATCACGCCGGGCGGAGGCAAATTGCAAACGCCCGCTGGTAAATGGACCATCCTCGGCATCGCGACGGCGCCAACCTTTCGCTGGGACAAAAGCGTGCTTGAGACCGGAAAACGGAGCGACAATTTTTATAATTTGCCGGCCGGTCCGAACAATCCTGTCGGCGTGCTCTGGTGCGGTTTAAACAAACCAGGGATCGGGATCCACGGCACCAACAACCCGCAAACCATTGGGCGCGCGGCCAGTCACGGCTGTATGCGCGTGGCAAACTGGGACATTGTGCGGCTCAGCAAGCTCATTACCAAAGGGATGACTGTCGTTATCGAATAGAACGTCGTAAAAAATTCCGTTCGCCGGTTGACAAGCCCCGTTAGCTCGGCTTTTCTCGACGCCCCGCCAAAACCGGGGCCACTCCATTTTTTTTATCGCTTATCGCCATGTCTACGACCGAAATCATTCTCACTGAAAAGATCGCAAATCTAGGAGCGGAAGCCGACATCGTGCGGGTGAAGCGCGGGTATGCACGCAACTTCCTGGTTCCCCGGGGCAAAGCGCTCGAAGTGACCCAATCGACCCTCAAGCGCCTCAACTCGCTTAAGACCAAACGCGCCGAGCGCGAAGCTCAGGAACAGAACGAGGCCGATGAACTCGCGCGCCGCATCAACAAGCTCAAGATTTCCATGGAACTGGAAACCGGCGAGCAAGGCAAAGCGTTCGGTTCAATCACCGCCGCCGATATCGCGGATCGCCTTAAGAAAGAACTCAAGGTTGAGATCGATCGTCATCGCATCCACCTTGAAAAGCCGATCAAGGAGACCGGCGATCATGAGGTCCAGATCAAGCTGCATGCCGATGTGACCGCCAAGCTCAACATCAGCGTCAAAGCCAAGGGAACTGAAAAATCCCCTGAAGAAGCCAAACCTGAAGTTGAAGAAAAAGGGTTCAAGGCGAAGGTAAAAGCCAAGCACTCAAAGTAATCTTTCGTGTCCAACGAGGCTTCCAGTAAGTCTGGCAAGTCTCCCTTCAAGCAAGGAGATAAGCCGGGCGGCGACCTTCAAAACAAGGTTTCCTATCTTCCCGATGTCCACCGGCTTCTTCCACAAAGTCCGGACGCCGAGCAGGGTGTGCTCGCGTCCTTTCTCCTCGACCCGCGCAACGTTGGCGGGCTCTGCGCTGAAAAACTGATCCGCTCCGAGCATTTCCATCTTCCGGCCCATGGCACGATTTATTCCGTGCTCATGGAGCTCTGGGATGGAAACAAGCCGATTGATTTCATCACGCTCACGCAGGTGATGCGCGATCGCGGGCTGCTCGATCAGGTCGGCGGCGCGGCCTTTGTCACGAGTCTTTTCACGTTTCTGCCAACGGCAGCAAACGCTTCCTACTACCTGGACATTCTCCAGGAGAAATACACCCTGCGGGAGATCATCAAGGTCTGCACCGAATACGCCGCGCGCTCGTACGACGAACAGGACGACGTTCCAAATCTGCTCAACGACGTGGAGCAGAAAGTATTCGCCATCGCCCAGGATCGGTTCAAGGACCGCGTCGCAAGCATGAAACAGATGGTCGTGGCCGCCATCGGCTCGATCCAGGAACTCTACGACCGGCGCGGAAGCATCTCAGGATTGCCCACCGGGTTCGCCGATTTCGACAAGATGACCGACGGCCTGCACGGCGCGGAAATGATCATCATCGCCGCGCGGCCTTCCATGGGAAAGACCGCGTTTGCGATGAACATTGCCGAGCACATCGCCGTGGAGCTTAAAAAGGCGGTCGCGGTGTTCAGCCTCGAAATGAATGCCCAGCAGCTCGTCCAGCGGCTCCTTTGCTCCCGGGCGCGCGTGAACCTCGGCCGGGTTCGGGACGGCTTTCTGAGCGAGCGCGATTTTCCCGCGCTTCAGGCCGCCGCTTCAAAGCTTGCGGAAGCCAAAATTTTCATCGACGACACCTCGGGCCTGAGCATTTTGGAATTGCGCGCCAAAGCCCGCCGCCTCAAGAGCCAGCACGACATCGCGGCCATCTTTATTGATTACCTTCAATTGCTCCGTTCGACTTCAAAACGGGGCCAGGACAATCGGCAGCTCGAAATCGCGGAAATCTCCAGCGGCCTCAAGGCGATCTCCAAGGAGCTCAACATCCCCGTCGTCGTGCTTGCCCAGCTTAACCGGAATCCGGAGCAGCGTTCCGGCGACAGCAAAGGACGACCACGCCTGAGCGATTTGCGCGAATCCGGTTCCATCGAGCAGGATGCCGATCTGGTTGGATTGCTTGTGCGCGAAGAATATTACGCGGACAACGACGAGGAGAAAAAGGAGTCCGAAGGGAAGGCAACTCTCATCATTGCCAAGCAGCGTAATGGTCCGGTTGGCGATGTGCTCCTCACCTTTCTCAAGGAATTCACCCGGTTTGAAAACCGCGCTCCGTCCTCGGGCGACGGCGATTAAAGCCGGCCTCAGTCGGTAAAGACGCTCCGATTCAAATCGCGGAGCCGGTAAACGCGCAGGCCGGGATGCAGATAAATCATGGTGCCGCGTTCGCGTTCCCACATCAATTCGCCATCGCGGAAAAGCTCTTCGTAAAAGCTTTTGCGCTGTTCGAAGCTTTCGGCTTCGCTTTTTTGCGGACGCAACCCTTGGAGGAAGAATTTCCCGTAATCGGTTTCAGAAACCATGACGTGGGTGACGCCTTTGGCGCGGAGTTCCGATATTGAACCGAGATCGGCGGCGAAATGCGCGGCGAGAATCTTCTGCGGAACACGCGCGATCCGATCCGCATGTTTCTTTTTTCCCGGAACAGGGAGGCCAACGCGGTTATCTTTGGCAATGACGGCGGTGGGCGGCAGGGTTTCGTTAATCCAGGCGATCAGCTCTTTGACATCATCGTGCTGAAACGCGACGTCATATCGCAACAAACCGGCCCGGCTCGCGCTCCAGCCGGTTATTTGGAATACAATCAGTAACAAGGCGCCTGCCGCCAAAACGACGTTGCGCCTCACGCAGCCAAGGAGCAAATGCGCGGAATCCTCAATGCCCAGCACGGCCAGAAGAGTGAATAACGCGGAGGCGGGAAGAAAATAGCGGTCGTTTGATTTTGGCGAGAACGACAAGATCAATGCGTAAGCAAAAGGAAACAGGATGACAGCCCACTCCGGCGGTGTAATCGCGAATCGTTCCCGCCAGCGCGAATATAAAAAGACGCCAAGCAGGAGCCAGATGGCGGGAGTGGAGTTATCGAGGAAAACGCTCCAGTACTGCGAATGAGGAACTCGGCGGGTCATTCCTTTCTGCCCTTCGACCACGAAGTTGATCTCGCGGCCCAGGCTTTTTTCAAACACTCCAAGATCCATCAGGAGCGGCAAATTAATCAGGATCAACGCCATGACGAGTCCGATGAAAAAAAGACCCGTGCTCCACGGGCAGCGGCGTTTCCACAAAACCGGGGCGGCCACCGCCAGCGAGAGCACCCCAAGGTATTTGCCCGAAATGGCCAGCGCGCAGGCGATCCCAAGAAATGCCGCCCGCTTCCAGGATGGAGCCTGCCAATAGAGGGCCGCCGCCAGGAACGTAAGCGCGAGCCCCATGAGCATCGCCGAATCCTCCTTCATATAGTGGGCCAGTTCGTAAAATTGATGGTGCAGCCCAAGCACGGCTCCCGCGGTGAACGCCCCGGGCCACCCGCGCCAAATAAAGGCCAGCAGCGAAAAAGAGACGACAGCCACGGCAGTGAAAATCGCCGAGACCAGGCGGCCCTTTTCCACCACCTTCTGTTGGGTGTGCGGTGTTTTTGCGATGGCGACCGCCAGCTTGGTTGTGCTGAGCAAAAGCATCGGATGATGGAAATTCCATTTGCCCGAAATCACCTGCTCCACCTTGCCGGGTTCGTCCGGGTGGTAATGATACGGGAAATTGTTGTGCCGCGTATGCAGGATGAGACAGCCCGCAAAAAGGGCCACGCACCAGAGCGCCAAAAGCGCGTTTTGAACAAACCGTTCGCTCACAATATTAAGCCTGGCGTTGCGGTTTGAACCAGCCGGTCACCAGGGAAACGAGAAAATCGGCGGGAACCGCAAGCAGCGGCACAAGGACCGGCCAGGCGGCGCCGAAATAACGCGGGTTAATCTGGGAAACCAGGAAAACGCCCAGGAGATAGCTGAGGGCAACAACCATCCAGACGCCGTAAGTGGCACGGTATTGAGGGAGCAAAGCAAGAAGGAATGCCGCCAGCAGCCACCAGCCGAGCGGCGTTGGCCGAGCTGCGGTAATCTTTCGATCCTCGCTCTGCCCGTTTGGCAATCGCACCAGCTCGGAGACATTCTCAAATCCTTGTACATACGCCTGCAGGGTGTGGGCAGCCCAGCCGTTCGGTGCCGGGGAAATCCGCTTTTGAAATTCCGAATACGGCGGCAGCGGACCTTTTTTCGGCAACGCGAAAAGCATCCGCAGCGGGGAGCGCTCCTTACTCTGCGATTCCTCGTAAAAATGCTCAAACTTATCAACGTAATTTTGTCCCTGGAAACGGATGTCCTTAAATTGGGAAGGATTTGCGGAGCCGACCAGGCGTTGCACGGCAAAGTAGAGAAAGTTGGCGGGCTCCGCCTTGATTCCTTCAATGGCGAGATCCATAAAAAGACGCGACTTGCGAGGCACGTCGGTTTGGAGCGTTTTCCAAAGGGGCCGTTCCTCCTGAAGGCCTGGATTTTCCAGGAACGCAAAAGGCCAGTCGTCGTTTAAGTAATAGACACCCAGATTGCGATGGAGCGGTTCGACATCGCCGCGAATTTCAGCCTTGAAATCCGCATGTTTGGGCGACTCAAGCTGAGTGAGCGGGAAAGTGGCGACATACAAGAGCCAGGCGCCCTGTTTTTTCGAGCCAACGGTGAGAGTCACGATCATCAGAACGCCAATTGCCGCAAAACGCGTCCAATCGAGCCTGCGCCATGCGCCTGCCAGCACCAGGCCGACCACGATTCCCGGCCAGACAAAGCGGCCGGAAGGTTTGGTGAGAATAAAAAGCGTGAACGGGATGAAAAAGCACCAAAAGAGCCGGCGCGACCGGGTCAGGTCTGGTTCGCGCACCCACGCCACCCAGCCCGCGAATGTCCAAAGTAATGTTGCGAAGAAAATATTCTCCCCGAGCAGTTCGTGTTCATACCAAAGGACCATCGGCATCCCCGCGTAAATCAACGTGACGGGGATCACCCAAAGCTTCCAGCCGGGGAGTGTTTTTCGCACCAGATATGCGAGCGGTACGAGCGTCAGCAGCCCGATGCCATGTTGAATCCAGGCCAGCCAGCGCAACGGTTCGCCGGGGAGCGCCGCGATCGGAAGTAAAAAAATCGGATAAAGAAAGCGCCGTTTCTCATCCAGGCTCACATAACCCTGGGAAAGGAGCTTGTGCGCGAAGCTGAAATACGAGCGCGAATCGCTTCCCCAATACGCGTACGGCATGTAGCTCAAAAGCAGGAGCCGCAACGCTGCACCGATCAAAATGGCGGGTATTGCCCAGAGCAACGCATCGCGCAGTGACGGGTGACGACGAAGAAACAAGCGCGCAGAGGCAAACATGGGCGGAGATTCTTAAAGGTGCTCCGAGGCGATGTCACGCTTCCGCAGATCCGAGGCGGGGTTTATGCGCGAATTTAAAGCCCGCAGGCAAAAAAGGCGCGCATCCCCTTTCCGGCAGGCGGGCGATCAGAGGAACTCGTCCACCCTTTCATCGATAAACCCTCTTCCCAAATCTGTGCCGCACGTTTTAATCGGCGCACTGTGTCCAGCCTTTCTGTCCCATTAAAATCCATCTGGCGCGATCCGCGCGTTCGCGAAATGCTGGGGTGGTGCCTGCCGGGCCTTCTGTTGGCCATCACTCTGCGGATCGTGCTCATGTGGCAGATGCCGATGGCCGTTTACCACGATGATTCACCGGATTTTCTGACCACTCCGGACCGGCTTCTTTTTGAGCACCGCTTCGAGCTGCATTCCAAAAAGACGTTCCTCACTCCGATTCTTTTCTCGGTTCCGTTTCTGCTTCACGTTCCCGCCCTGATTACCATACCGGTGTTTCAGCACGTCCTTGGCCTTCTGGTTGTACTCATGGTCGGGCTCCTTTGCCGGCTCTGGTTTACGCATTGGAAGCTCTTCATCGTGCCGCTTACCGTGATCGCCGCGGCCGACCCGTTCATGCTCTGGTACGAGCACACGATCATGGCGGAAACCCTTTTTCTCTTTTGCACACTCACGGTGGCAGTCGCCGGCACTCTGTACGCGCTTAAACAATCCCCCGCTCGCTTTTATTTCCTTTGTCTCGCGCTGTTTTTAACCGCCGGAGCGCGTCCTGAAGGAAAGCTGCTCTTCGGCTTCGGGATTGTGTTCGTCGCATTCCTCCACTTTCGTACTTTCAGGGAATCGTGGCCACGCCTGGCAGCCATGATTCTCCTCGCCCTCACCACCCACTTGCTGACGGCCACCTCGCAAGCGGGGCTCCTGCTTTACACCTCCGTCGCACGGCTCACTCCGCATGACTTGAAATGCGCCCCGGGTTTTGAGCCATATATCGCTCCGATCCGCGCCGATCTTCAAAGACGCTGGGATGAAAAGCCGTCGTTTCCGAAAGTCAATGACCGGCGAGCCATTGCCGAAGCGGTTCGCCTCTATCTTAGAACCAATGTCGACGCCAAACGGGCCAAGCATAGTGGTGTCAACGACTTCTGCCTGAAGCTCGCCAAGGAGACTTGCCGGAAAAACCTCCTTCATCTGCCGGTTCACGCTTATGAAAAATTCCGGTTCTCCGCCAATGACTCTCCGAGCGGTTTGCTGGATGATGAATGGCTTTTTAGCCGCCAATACGCCGCTTATAACGACGAATCGGGCCGCGCCGTCCGACTCTCCCGCGGCCTGACTGGAATCACGTTGAACGCCGAGGCGGATTTCGAGCAATTTGTCGATACCCACTACGTTGAGTCGCATTGGTTTAATAGCCTGGCCGAACACTGGCTTGCCTTTGTCGACGCGTGGCGTTTGCCCGATGCCGTCTATCCCGATCTGGAAAAACCTTCGAAACCTTTCGTTTACCACGGTATCCCAGTTTATTTCCTGCTTGGCGCCGCGGGGCTGATTGCCGTCGCATTTCGCAGGGGCCCCGTGCAACCCTTTCATATCATCTGGGCACTCACCCTTTTCGGATTCTTTTTCACCATTATGCTCACCGCGAATATACGCCCTCGGTTCCGGTTTGTTTTTGAACCATTCTGGTTTCTTTACATCGCTCTCCTGATTGAAACCATCTGCCTGGGCATCCAAGCGAGCTTCCGACGCCCATGAATCTTCCTGAAACCAGTTCCCCTGACCCCTCCCCCGTTTCCCTCAACGATTCCCCGCGGCAGTCGTCCTCGCGTTGCTGCGGCAGTTCGTTGAAAACGAAGCTCTTCGCCATTTCCCTGGTCCTGCTTGGGTTTGCTGTCGGCGCTCTTTTTCTTCAACCACCCGGCTTCGGCGACGACCTCACCTACTGGAATTTCGCGTTTAATCTTCATCGCGTTGGATTGGACGCCTGGCATCTCCACAGCTTCCATGACCTGCGCTGGCCGGTCTGGGGCGTCTGCTGGCTGCTGCAAAAGCTCTTTCACTTCGGGTTCGCCTCATATTTTGGCGAGCCGCTCCTTTATCTGGCGGCGGGCGCTCTTCTCAGCTTCCTTTTCGGAAAAAAAATCACGGGATCGCTCTGGGCCGGGTGGTCGTGCGGCGTGGCATTTCTTTTTCATCCGCTTCTCGACACGGTGGCCTACCGGCCGATGCCTGATTTATCGGAAGGAGTTTGGGGTGCCTGCGTCATACTTGGCTGGTGGGCAATGATGAATGCGCCAGGCCGGTCGCGCAGCCTTCTCTTTGCGGTGTTGACCGGCATAAGCGTTTACATAGCGGAATCAAACCGGATAACCGGAGTGTTCATCATTCCGGTATTGATTGTTTGCACCTTGATGGAATTTCGCACCCGATTCCACTGGCTGCTCATTGCCGGCGGCGTCGCGGCTCTTTTCTACGGCGCGGAAGCGCTCTTCTATCACGGCCTCTTCGGGGACTGGCTGCATAACATTCATGCCAACCTCGGAAACAAAGGGGCGAAAGGAACCGGCTCTATCGCCCTGTGGCGGTTGCCGCTTCGTTTTATGCCTTCGCTTTGGAAGGGCTCACTGCTTGCTCCCGCTTACTGTCTGCTTGCGCTGTTGGGCAGCTGGCTTGTGCTGCGCCATCGTTTTCCCTGGAGCGCCGCGCGGCTTGACGATGGCGTTTCACCCGTGGCCCCAAACACCGGTGCGCGCGCGCTCGGCCGGGTCACCTTTGTTTGGTTTGCCACCCTCTATCTGGAATACTCCTGCGCGCCGCAGGGATTTAAGGGCGGCTGGAATCCGATGATCCGCGATGCTGACCGGTTCCTTTGCGGACTCGTTGTTCCAATGTCGATCCTCGCGGTCCTGGGGTTGGTGGCGTTCTTCCGTTTCGCCCGGCAATCGCGTCCGGCCGCAAGCTTGTCACGGAGCCCCGTGCTACTTGCCGTTGCCGGGATTGCGGTTCTGATTGCCTGCACCGCCCGGGAAACATTCGACAGCGGTTTCATTCCAAAAATGCGGCGTTATATGGCGGCGCTTCCCCCCGGCACCAAAATTTTCACCCACGATTCGATGCGTGGCATCGCCTATCTCGTTGACCCGGTCGCAGCGGATAAACTGGTTTGGAACGCGGAGAACTCGATCCTGAACCGCGAGCCGCAACTTGAAACACTCGCCGCCCAATCCGATGAGTTTTGGTATGTCCGCAAACTTGTCTGGCTGAACACGCGAAAGAGACTCCAGAAGTCGGGCATCGCCGAGCAGGAACAGCTTGGGAGCTATTTTGAAGAGCCCGATCGCAATTGGATTACCACAAACCTACTTGCCAAGGGCGATACACCCGATTTGATCTTTCTACGGCGCCGCACGCCGGCCGATCCCCTTCCAAAAATTCTTCCCTCAACGGCGCCGGAGTTCAACGGCTTGATTCCCGTCCTTCCCGCGATCTGGACAAGAACGGGAAATCAACCCCAGCACGCCGAGACAATCCATTGGCCCGTGCCGCAATCGTTGCGCGGGCAATTCGTGCGAATTGAACTCGAAGCTGCGGCAAAGCACGTTGAAGCGCTCGTGATTCGGCTCCAGTTCTTCAACGGCAAAAAACTGCGCGCTGAATATCTTCTCAAGCCCTACTTTCATCCCCAGCCCGGCAAGGAATTTTTCGCATTCGAGATCCCGTCTGATGCTGATACGTGCGAAATCCAGCCGCGCTTTTCAAAGGAAGCGGCAACCATCTCAGTTACCAGCTTCCGCGCCGTGATTACCGCGCCACCAACGGCCACCAGATGAGCAATCGCGAAGCCCACTCTTTTTGAAACATCCGCCGGTTTACTTGCCCGCAGGCTCCCTGATCGGCCACCCTTCTTTGAATACCCGTATCACCCGGCCTTTCGAAAAACCTTCAGGCAATACTTCAGGCTCAATGATCCAGCGAACTCCGCTGCTTCCGTAGGTGCCGCCACTGTTTCCTTCGGGTAAATGCCCGCCGTAAGCCATCTTAACCGGGTTCGCCCCCTCGGCCGATAACGCGTCGTCCGCGAGCATCACAAACACACTTTTTCCGTTTGGGTCGCCGTCCAGCACGGATGCGAACTCCTTCCGGTCGCCTGAAAAAAAGTGGATCGTCAGCTTTTTGCCTTCCACTGACTCTATCCAGGCGGGCAAACCGTGTTCCCTTAGAAAGGTGGTCATTTTGGCGCGTTGCGTCTCGGTTGCCTGCTTCATATCGTCACCCACCCATACCTCCAGACAACGGCCCCGATCCTTGCTCGTGCGGCCCGTTGAATTAACCAGCAACTCATCCCCAATTAAAAGAGCCCCGGGTTTTTCCAGGCTGCCGTTTTTTTGGATTCGAGTAGTGTCATCGAAAGCAAGTTCAAGGCGGCCGTAATCGGGCGGCCTCACCAGTTGCTCCTTTTCGTCTTTTACCGGCGCCATCTGGCGGGCGGCAATCAACTTTCCCTGCTCCGCTTTGATTTCTTCAATCCGATAAGTGAGCTGACTGCCGGCGAGTTCGGTGAAAGCATCCATGATCACCGAAGCAACCGTAAAGGCGCCCTTTGCATCAGGATGCAGAAAAAACAGATAGCGCATTCCAAGAGGCGCATCCTGAAGATTCACCTCGGCATTGAGATACATGACCGAGCCAAAAGGAGGGAGCGTGAAGTTGATCAGTTCGCCGGTATAATCCGCGCGGAATTGTCCCGAGCGATGCGACGCGTCGATCTTCAGCAACTCGCCGCCGATCCGGTGTTCGGACATTTCCGGGGGAAACTCGCCCGGCTTTAGCTGATACCACGGCAGCGCTTCATTCGCAAAATCGGTCCTGAATGGATATTGATTGGCTTCGTAGCCGGTCCTTACTCCGAACACTTCGCTATAGAGCGATTCGCCAAATGGCATGTCCTGCAGAGGCCAGCCTTCCTTGAAGATGCGGACCACGCGGCCTTTGCGAAAGCCTTCAAGAAGCAGGTTTGGTTCAAGCACCCAGCATATGCCGGCGCAGCCGAAGTTGGCCACGGGCACGCTTTCAAACTCCAGCACCTTTGAGCCTTGCCCATCGACCGGCGGGTTATAGGTGCGCAGCTCCTCGTTCGCTACCACGGTGCGCACACGGCGTCCTTCGACTGCCCACTTGGCCGGATCGATCGCTTCCTCGCTCAAAAACGCACGCATTCCGGCCGGATCGCCAAAGAGCGTCACCGCCATCTTTTTCCCTTTCACATAATCAATCCACGCAGGAATGCCTCGGAACTTGAGAAATGCGTGATGTTTTTTGCGTTGCTGCTCGGTGACAAGACGATGGGTTTCTGTTCCCACCCAGATATCTGTGCAGAATCGCGCATCGTCGCGCGGCCCCGTGCCGTAATTAATCAGCAATGCATCTCCAACCACGAGATCATGCAGCTTCACCTGCCGCTCGCCTTTCCAAACACGGGTCTTGTCGCTAACCGGCAACTCGATCTGATCGGCGTCCGCTGTATTCGCGGAAAGCTTTTGCCGGGTCACAACCAATCTATCGGCGTCGGTCTTTATTACATCGAGTCGATAGCTTACCCCCTCGCCCGCAAGCATGCTATACTTGTCCCGAATCGCGGCAACCCGGGTAAAAGCGCCTTTTTGATCCTGGTAAAGGAAAAAGAAGTAGCGGTTTCCCAAAGGGAGATCGCGCAAGTCCGCTTCCGCATTGAGATAGCTGATAACGGCGAACGGCGTGAGGGTAAAATCGAGCAGATCGCCGGTCCCATTTACCCGGAACTGGCCTGTGCGATGAATAAAATCGACTTCGAGAAGTTCACCGGCGACGCGGTTCTCAGTTCCAATCGGAGGAAACTCCCCGGGTTTCAGCTGATACCAGGAATGAGGTTCAGAGCCGGACGTGGTTGTAAACAAATCGGCCGCATCGGAAGCGAGCACATCGGCATCAATGCAAGCTGGCCAAATAAAGCCTCCTATCAATAAAGTGACCGACCATCGGACGGCAAAACACGCAAGATTCATTCGCTCTTAGATCAGCTCCGAGACAGGTCCCAAGCTATCGACGAACTTCTCCGTGTTGACTTCCATTTTTTGGATCATGGTTAGCATGACGTTACTCAGCCGTGCCTTCTCATCCTTGGGCCGGCCGCAAAGGCTGCGCCACTCGTCGTAATCGAGGTTGTAAGACGGGACAAACGGCTGGTTATAGTCAATATGTTGCCCATGCTTGAGGCCGAGTCCGCGGCCGCCTGCGAGGAGAATCGGCAGATTGCTGTTTGAATGGCTGTGGCCGTAGCTCATTCCACTGCCAAAGAGAACCATGGTGCGATCAAGCAACGGCTCTCCTCCGTCGGTTTCGGTTTTGAGTTTATCGAGAAAATAAGCGAACTGCTGCATGATAAACGCATCGCTTTTGGCGAGGCGCCCGAGCACTTCCACATCGCCATTATGATGAGAAAGTTGGTGGCGCGACTGGGTAATTCCAATCTCGGGAATTGCCAATCCATTCCCTTCGCTGCCGCTCATATAGGTCACCACGCGCGTCGTATCGGTCCGCAACGCAAGGACGATGAGATCATACATTGTCCGATAGTATTCCCCGGCTTGCGCCTTGGAGACGTTGCGATGAAAAGGGGCCGCGTCGACTTTGGGTTTCGGCACGTCAAGCCACGCATCAAGCCGCTCGGTTCGCTGCTCCACATCGCGCACCGAATGCAGGTATTCATCCAGCTTGGTCCGGTCGTCGGTTCCAAGGGCCGTTCGCAACGACTTCGCTTCATCGAGCACCGCATCCAGAACGCTGCGCCGCTTATTCAGTGCCGCGCGTTGCGATGCCGCTCCACCCGCGGCCTCCCCGAACAGGCGGTCGAAGACATTCCGCGGATTCTCCTCGGCGGGAAGCGGCACGCCATCGTGGGAAAAGGCAAGCGTCGACGAGTTGTTCGGCTGCCCTGTGCCGGAACTGATGGAAAGTTCAAGTGAACCAAAACGCGTATGCTCGGAAGTAACCTCCGCCATCACCTGGTCGCATGAAATCGTATTGTTATATTGCCGGGCGCTTTGCGCGTCGATCTTCGCGCCGGTAAGCCAGGTATCCGCGCAGACATGCGCCTGGCCAAGTCCGTTTGGATGATGCAACCCGCTGAAAATGGTCAACTCCTCGCGATGCGCCTCCAATGCTTTTAATGCCGGTGAAAACTCATAACCGCGTCCGGGCTTTGTCACCTGCCATGTCATGCCGTTGACTCCGTTTGGAATGTAAACAAAGACGCTGCGGCGAGGTTTCGCCACGGCGGCGGCCGCGCGCAGCGGGGTCATCGCATCAAGTAGCGGCAATGCCACCGTGGCGCCGAGTCCGCGAAGAAAATGACGCCGGGAAAGCAGCCAGCGCTGGGAAAGGATATGACTCATAGGTAAATAATAACGAGGACGGTTACTACCGGCGTTCAAAGAGTTCGCTTAAAACCAACGCTTCAACTAATGACGCCAGCCGGAACTCTTTGGTCTGCTCGGCAATCTGCTTAAGTTCCGCCCGATCGGCGAACGTCATCCCACGGCGCAACGCATACGTGGCAAGCTTTTCACTCAAAACAACGGCGAACTTGTTGATATCAGCCGCCATCAGTTTTTTCAGCTCGGCTGCATTGGCGAACCTGCGGCCATCGGGCAGTTCACCGCTTGCATCAAGCAAAGGGTTTTCACCCGCTCCATCGCGCACTACCTCCTCAATGCGCCAATGCCCGATCGCGTCGTAGTTTTCAAATGCAAGGCCAAGCGGGTCGATCTTACGATGGCACGCCGCGCAATTGGCATCATCACGATGCGCTTCGAGTTTGGACCGCAGCGAAGCCTTCGGTTGATTCGGCGCGCTTGTCTTGATCGCAGGCACGTTGGCGGGCGGCGGCGGCGGCGCTTTGCCGACAATCGATTCCAGCACCCATTTGCCTCGATGCACAGGACGATGCCGGGTGCCATCCGATGTCAAACTAAGGACAGACGCCTGGGAAAGGAGTCCGCCACGGTGATCTTCCGGTTTAAGCGTCACCCTGCGCATTGTTTCTCCGCTCACCCCTTCAATGCCATAATGGCCCGCCAGCCGTTCATTTAGCATCGTCCAGTCCGATTCAAGGAATTCGCGCACGCCGAGATTGCGATCGAGCACTTCACGGAAAAAGGAGGTCGTTTCGCCCAGCATGCTTTTTTCCAGATAACCGTCGTAGTCAGGGTAAAGCTTTTTGTCGGGTTCGAACATGCCGACCCGCCGCAATTGTAGCCATTGCCGGGGGAACGAACCGGAGAATGCGCCCGCCTTCGGATCGTGCAGCATGCGGCGCACTTCGGAGAGCAATACGGCGGGCTGATGGAGCGTGCCCTGGCCTGCGAGTTCTTGAAGCTGCTCATCGGGCATCGTGCTCCAGAGAAAATAAGAGAGCCGCGATGCCAGTTCCCAATCGTTGAGACGCGCTGCCGGCGCATCGGCGGAACCTTCCACCAAATAAAGGAAATTGTTTGAGCAGAGCACCGCCAGCAGTCCGGTTTTGACCGCCGATTCAAAGTTGTCGCCAAGTTTTTGGGCGTTCTCGAAGAGCTTTTGCAGCCGATCGGCCTCAACCGGCTTGACCGGCCGCCGGTAAGCGCGCGTGGCGAATCGCGACAAAATCTCACGCGCATACGCCGCATCGTTGATATTGGAACCAAAGAAGATCCGTTGATGGGCGGGAGGTGGCCACGATTGTTGCACAGGGCCGTCCCACTCCACCCAATCGAGGAGGATTGTCGGCCAGATTGGTTTGAAATCCTCATCGGTCAGTTTGATCTGCCACGGCTGCCGGGACTTCATATTAAAGAACGGCTTTGAGTTAAGCGGGCGGGAAGCGCGCTCCTCAGGATTCGGCCCGGGAACCGCGTTCACGATGCGCATGAGATGCGTGCCGACGGGAAGATGCGCGCGAAACTCCAAAACAACTGGCGCATCCTCGGGGGCTTCAACATCCTGCTCAAAGAGCGTCCGGTTGAGATCCGTTGCGTAGATCCGCAGCCGGGCCGCGCGGCCGCCTTGTGCCCGCAACCCGCTTAGCTTTACCCGGACAATATATTCCCCGGTCGTCTTGACATGGAGATCGTACGCATCAAGCGCTCCGTTGTTTGGCACGATATCGATGCGGGTCTTTTCCAAAATCCCTTTCGCGGCGAGCTCCTTTCCCACGTCGCCCCGAACCCGACCCATTTCGGAAGTCCATCGGATAAGCTCACGCTTTGGTTCAGCTCCAAGCGCGAGCGCTTCGTTTAAGACCGTCTCCGCCGCGGCCAGATATTTTTCCACATGCGACGGAGAAAGGGTGAGCACCGAGCCGACGCGCTCAAACCCCTGCCAATCGGGATCCTCGGGCAATCCCGTTGGATCGGTGGCGTCGTAAGTGACCCCCAGCAGATCGCGGATCGTGTTGGCGTATTCTTCGCGGGTGAGTTTATGGAAAGAAACCCGTTGAGCCGTCGCCTGGCGCGCGGCCTCGGCTTCATGCAATTGCGAGGTGATCCAGTCGGCGATCCGGGCGACGGCATTTGCGTCCGGCTGCTTTTCGTCCTCGGGCGGCATCTCCGCGGCGCTCATCCGCTCCATGATATCGGCCCACTGCATCGCTGCTTTTGGGGATCTGAAATCGGGGCCAATGGTATCAAGACGCAGATCGCCCTTTTGCTTTTTTTCGCCATGGCATCGGATGCAGTGCTCCTGAAAAAAAGGAACGACGCGCTGCTCAAACTCGCCCGCCGCCAAGCCAGCATTCCCGCCGCCAAACAACGCGACACTGAGTAAAAAAACGCAGGCGATTGAAAGACGCGGCATGGCAAAACAAAAGAGTCGCTCCAGCCTGCAACTCTTTGAAGTTCTTTACGCCAAAATCGCTTTTACAAGTTCCCCATGCACGTCAGTCAACCGAAAGTCCCGCCCCTGAAAGCGGTAGGTCAGTTTTTCATGATCAAATCCGAGCAGATGCAGGATCGTGGCGTGGAGATCGTGCACATGCACCTTGTTCTCCACGACGCCGAATCCGAGTTCGTCCGTGGCGCCGAAAATGCCCGGTTTCACTCCGCCGCCTGCCAGCCACATTGTAAAAGAATCGACATGATGATCGCGTCCCACAGTGGCGCGATTTTCGCCCATTGGTGTGCGGCCGAATTCGCCGCCCCAAATCACCAGGGTATCTTTGAGAAGACCGCGTCGTTTCAGATCGAGCACAAGCGCGACCGAGGCCTGATCGACTTCGCGGCAGCGTTGCTCAATGGAATCGCTCAGATTATTTTTCGCATCGCCGTGATGGTCCCAATCGGTGTGATAAAGCTGAACAAATCGCACCCCGCGCTCCACCATCCTCCGGGCGAGCAGACAGTTATTGGCAAAAGAAGGTTTGCCGGCTTCCGCCCCATAGAGGGCAAGCGTTTCCGGGGTTTCCTTTGCAAATTCCATCAGTTCCGGCGCGCTGGTTTGCATCCGGCACGCCATCTCATAAGCGTTGATGCGGGTCATGATCTCCGGGTCGCCCACTTCATCGAGCCGGGCGTGATTAAGCGCGGAGACGGTGTCGTAAAAGCTGCGCTCGCGCTCAGGTGTAATTCCTTTGGGACTGCGCAGGTTTAAAATCGCATCGCCGCCGCTGCGAAATGGCACCCCTTGGTAAGAAGTCGGCAAAAAGCCGCTGCTCCAAAGTGAATTGCCTCCCCGCGGTCCGCGCGGTCCGGATTGGAGCACAACAAAACCCGGTAAATCGCGCGACTCGCTCCCCAGCCCGTATGTCACCCAGGAACCCATCGCAGGGCGGCCCGGAACCTGAAACCCGGTATTCATGAAGAGCTTGGCCGGGCCGTGGTTGAAGACATCGGTGGTCATTCCCTGCAACCAGCAGACTTCATCGGCGATCTGCCGGTGATGCGGAAGCAGTTCGCTCAATGTAATCCCGCATTCCCCCACCCGCTCAAACTTGCGATTCGATCCAAGAAGCGTTTCGTTGCCTTTTAAGAAAGCAAACCGCTTTCCCGCCATCAGACTTGGCGGCGGGATCTGGCCCGTGAATTCACGCAGCTTTGGTTTATCTTCAAAAAGATCGAGCTGGCTCGGGCCGCCTGCCATGAAGAGAAAAATGACGTTCTTTATCTTTCCGGGAAACTGCGGCGCGCGCGGCTCCATCGGGCGGGCCGGATCGATGGCTTGATTGCCAAACCCGTCCTCTGCCAGCAGTTCATTAAGTGCGAGCGCACCGAGGCCGACGCCGCATCGGCCAAAAAAATGACGGCGCGTAATGTCATGCGTAATCCGGCGCTCGGCTTCGGAGAGTTGTGCACGATTCATGGGAGGCTATTCACGGGTGATAAAAGCGTCGGCATTCAGGATGGCGCGCGCGGCGCAAACCAACGCGGCGGCCACCGGCGGCGGGGTGCCACTCGCGGCGAGTTCTTTATTCATCAGCGCTGAGGCAGCCGCCATGTCGTTTTGAAGAGCCGCGACCTGCCCATCATAGTAGCCGCGCACGATCGCGAGTTCTTTTTCGGAAGGCATCCGGCAAAAACAAAGGACCAGCGCGCGTTTGAGCCGTGCTTCGGAGATGAGATCGCTTTCTCCAGGCAACTCTTTCAAAAGGCGGGCGGCGAGGCCCTGTGCCATCTCAAAAAACGCCTGGTCATTGGCCAATGTCAGCGCTTGAAGTGGTGTGTTTGAACGGGCGCGCCGGGTGCAGACACTTTGGAAATCGGGCGAATCGAACGTGGTGAAAAGCGGGTATGGAGCGCTGCGATAAAATGCCGTGTAAAGGGCACGCCGATATCGATCAGGCCCAAGGCTGGCGGTCCATTTGCGCGCCGTCTGGGTAAAGGAATAAACCCCGTCGGGCTGCGGCGGACGCACGCTTGGCCCGCCGATTCGCTCATCGAGAAGGCCGCTCGCCGAAAGCGCCGTATCGCGAATGATTTCCGCCTCAACACGAACCCGTTCCTGCCGTGCAAGGAGCAGGTTGCGTGGATCTTTTTCCAAAAGCTCAGGCCGGGCCGTGGATGATTGCCGGTAAGTCGCCGAGGTGACGATGAGCCGATGCATCGCTTTTAAAGACCACTCACGGCGGATAAACTCGCTTCCCAGCCAGTCGAGAAGTTCAGGATGCGTCGGGGCGGATCCTTGTGATCCAAAATCTTCATCCGTCTCAACAATGCCGCGCCCGAAATAACGCATCCAAAGCCGGTTCATCGTGACCCGTGGAGTGAGCGGATTTTCCGGGCTGACCAGCCATCGGGCCAGATCGAGCCGGTTGCCAAACCGGGCCGATTTTGTGCTAAACGCGGCGTTGACCGCGCCGATGACTCCCGGGTTTAACGGCCCGAGTTTTTCATCCGGACGAAGAAAATCGCCACGCTGGAAAAGAAAAGTCTCCCGCGGCTTCTCGACTTCCTTCATCACCATCAGCTGGGCGATGTCCGAGGTGGCATCGTTCTCGCGCTTGACCTTGGGAGGCTTGGGAAGCCCTTCCGGCACCCCGCTTTCCTCGGGGCTGAAATCAATGGCAAACCGGCCAATCAGATAACTCTGATTCAAGTCGTGATGCAGCCGGATCTCGACCGGCTTATCGCTGACCACAATCGGCTTGGATAAAACAAAGAGCGCTTCGTGCGGCGCGTTCATCTTCACTTTGCTCTCTTTGCCGGTATTGATTGCCCAGCCCGTCTTCGGATTGTCATCCAGGACGCCGCTGATCGGATAGTTCGCCTGCTCATGATCAGCGAACGCCGTCGCGATTGGCTGCTCTTCGCCTCCGACTGAAATATCAAAACCGGTGAGCACAAAATTGCCGTTGCTGGCCGTGCCCGGCCCGCGATGCGGAAGGGAATCGTCCGTCAGGACACGCAGACGGATTGCCGAGATCTGCTTGAGACCGGTCTTTGCGACGATTCGGTAGACGTCGTTTGAGGCGCCGCGGCCATCGGATAAAAGCGAGTTATCTTCGAGCAATCGAAAGCCCGCGCCGGTCGATGTATCGAATTCCAGATACTGTGCCGGAGTCCAAACGGTCGTTTCATTTGGCGGCTTCCGGACAGGTGTGCCTTCGTTGATTTCGGTCCCGGGCGGCTTAGCCGGCTCGGCAGCGATGGGCTGGCCGAAAATCTCGCCCCGGACGATTTCGATCGTGGCGCCTTTGTTGTTGATATCTTCGCCTTGATTGAAAAAGGCGAACATTTCGTAATACTCCCGATGGCTGATCGGATCAAACTTATGGGAATGGCATTGTGCGCAGCCAACCGTTAACCCGAGCCAGACAGCACCCGTCGTGTTAACCCGATCAATCACCGCCTCGACGCGGAACTGTTCAGGTTTCACGCCGCCCTCCTCATTGATTAGTGTATTGCGATGGAAAGCCGTGGCAACGAGCTCGCTCTTTGACGGCTTTGGAAGCAGGTCGCCGGCAAGTTGTTCGATGGTGAAACGATCAAACGGCACGTCGTCGTTGAGCGATTTGATGACCCAATCGCGGTAAGGCCACATCATCCGGTCGCTATCGACTGTGTAGCCGTTGGAATCGGCATAGCGCGCCTGATCAAGCCAATGCCGGCCCCAGCGCTCGCCATAATGGGGATTTGCGAGCAGCCGATCCACGAGCCGTTCATATGCATCGGGGAGCGGATCGCTCGCAAACGCGTCGACTTCCTCCGGTGATGGCAGCAAGCCGATCAGATCGAGCGAGACGCGGCGAATCAAAGTGGTGCGGCCGGCTTCCATTGACGGCGGGATTCCCGCCTTTTCAAGGCGCGAAAGAATAAAGTGATCGATCGGATTTTTCGGCCAGGACGCCAGTTTCACCTCGGGAACAGCTCCCTTGCTCAACGGCATGAACGACCAGTGGCCCTGATAATCGGCTCCCTGCTCGATCCATTTTGTCAGAAGCGCGATCTGCTCTTCGCTCAGACGCGCTTTTTTACTTTTGGAAGGCGGCATCGCTTCATCCTTGTCGTGTGTGGTAATGCGCTCAACCAATGCACTTTTTTCAGGATGCCCGGGAACGATCGCCGCGTATCCGCCCAGGTCGGCCATCGCGCCTTCGGCCGTATCAAGGCGCAGATCCGCTTCGCGGTGCTTTTCGTCCGGGCCGTGGCAATAAAAGCAGGTGTTGGAAAGAATCGGACGGATCTGATCGTTAAACCCGATCCTGGCCGGCGGTTCGGCGAAGAGCTGTAAAGAATGGATTAAAAAAAGGAGCACCGCCAGCGAAGGCGAAGCGACCCGGGGAGAATGAAGCATCGGGGAGAAACTATTTTGTCATCTATTAACCCGGCGCCGCAAACAATCTTTACCCGATCAAAGGAGGAAAAACGCGCCTCGCGACGGCCCACTGTTGGACACCCGTTGGTCTTTCATGCGGCGTTAATCCTTGCGATGGGAGCACTCCCCCGCGTATCGCTCATCCCACACCCGTATTTTGATCGATTCTTCCGCATCATCACACGCTCGACAATCGTTTCCCGGCGTTTACAGTCGCCCCTCATTTCCTCAGGCATCCCTATGAGCGCACTCTTTTTAAAGCGATTTTTCCAACGACCCATGCAAGTGGCGTCGATCATCCCCAGTTCCAAAACGCTCATCCGGAAAGTGGCGGAAAAAATGGACTTCAACGGCCCGCGCATCATTGCCGAATACGGGCCCGGTGAAGGATGCCACACGCGCGAGATTCTCAAGCGGATGAATCCGGAATCGCACCTGATGCTTTTTGAACTCGATCCGGAGCTGGCCCAGCATCTTGAAGAACAGTTTCGCGATGACAAACGCGTCATTGTGCTCAACTCGGATGCCTGCAATCTCAACACGGCGCTCGCCCGGCGCGGTCTGCCGCATTGCGATTACATCGTCTCCGGCATTCCTTTCAGCATTCTGGAGCCGGCCAAAAAGCGTGAATTGCTTCAGCACACTTTTGAAGCGCTGAAAAACGAGGATCACGCCGCATTTGTCATTTATCAGGTAACAAACGAGCTTGTGGCGCACTGCAAACATTTTCCCCGCGTCGAGAGCGAGTATTGCCTGCAAAACCTGCCTCCGATGTTCGTGACCAAGTTCTACAAAACCGCGAACGGTCACGCACATGTCAACGGTAGGAACGGCAAACATTAAAATGCCGCGTGTTTCGAGAACGCGCATTTTCAGAAAAATCAGAGGTTCATAGCAATTGCCGGGAGGGTCCTCCCGGCGAGCCGTTTCCGTTCATTCACGTTGATGACGGTTACTTTTTATAGCGTTCGGCATGGTTTTCCAAAACGCGCTTTCATTTCCGATGCGCGATTGTGCAAACTCAAGGAATGACCCCCACTCGCACTGAAAAAGATTCCATGGGCACCATGGAAGTGCCCGCAAACGCCCTTTATGGCGCCTCCACCCAACGTGCCGTTCTCAATTTCCCCGTCAGCGGGAATCATTTTGGCCGCGAATTTATTCGCGCCCTCGGTCTGATCAAATGGGCGGCCGCGGAGGCCAATCTGGAACTCGGGCTGCTCGATGAAGAACGCGCTGCGTTGATTGCCGAAGCCGCGAACGAAGTAATCGAAGGCAAACTCGACGCCCATTTCCCGCTCGATATCTACCAGACCGGGTCGGGGACCTCGACGAACATGAACGTCAACGAGGTCATCGCCAACCGCTGCTCGCAGCTTGCCGGCAAACCGATCGGCTCAAAGGATCCCGTTCATCCCAACGATCACGTCAATATGGGCCAGTCGAGCAACGACGTGATCCCCACCGCCATCCACGTGGCTGTCGGCGAGCGGATTCGCAAGTTCCTCATGCCCGCCCTTGAACAGCTCCGCGGCGCACTCGAAGTCAAATCGCTCGAATTCTGGGACGTCATCAAAATTGGCCGCACCCATCTGATGGACGCCACCCCGGTCCGCCTCGGACAGGAGTTCGGCGGATACGCCAAACAGATCGAATACTCGCTGTTGCGCGCCGGCAACGGAATCGCGGCCATCGAAGAGCTTCCCATCGGCGGCACGGCCGTCGGCACCGGCCTCAATTGCCATTCGGATTTTGCCGGAATCGTCGCACGCCACCTGGCCAACAAGACCGGCATCGACTGGAAGGAAGCGCACAACCATTTTGAAGCGCAGGCGGCCAAGGACGGCCTCGTTCAGGTAAGCGGCTTGCTCAAAACAATCGCCGTCTCGCTTTTCAAGATCGCCAACGACATTCGCTGGCTCGGAAGCGGCCCGCGGTGCGGCATTGGCGAGATTTTATTGCCGGAAACCCAGCCTGGCAGTTCGATCATGCCCGGCAAAGTCAACCCGGTCATGTGTGAAGCCGTCATGCAGGTCTGCGCCCGCGTGATCGGGAACGACGCCACGGTTACATGGGCGGCGGCAAACGGGAATTTTGAGCTCAACGTGATGATGCCGGTTCTCGCGCAGGCAATGCTGGAGTCGCTCCGGTTGCTGGCAAACGTCGTCGAGATCTTCCGCGAAAAATGCGTGGTCGGCATCCAGGCCAACGTTGAACGCTGCGGCGAGCTGGTTGAGTACAGCATGGCCATGGTGACCAGCCTCGCCCCGCTCATTGGATATGATCGCGCCGCCGAAATTGCCAAGGAAAGCGCCAAGTCGGGCAAAACCGTGCGCCAGATCTGTCTGGAGTGGAAAGTATTGCCGGAGGACGAACTCGCCGTCGCTCTCGACCCCGCCTCAATGACCGAACCGGGCGGCACCGGCTCCGCGGGCGGCTAGCCTTAACGGAATGCGGCCGGGAAACGCCCGGCCGCATTGACGGGTTTAGCCAAGCAGCTCGGCCACGAGCGCCTTTTCTTCTTTCAACTCAGCGACTGTCGCGTCGATTTTCACCCGGCTGAACGGAGTGACCGGCACCCATTTCGCGATTTCAATGGCTCCATCCTCACGGGTCCGAATCGGGAACGAAGAGATCAGGCCGGCCTCCACGTCGTATTCGCCGCGGGAACAGAGCGCCACGCTATACCAATCGCCATCGGGCGTGGGAGTGCGCAATGAACGGACCGTGTCGACGACCGCGTTGGCTGCCGAGGCCGCCGAGGACGAGCCGCGCGCTTTGATAATCGCCCCGCCGCGCTGCTGCACGGTGGAGATAAATTCCGTTGCCAACCAGTCGTGATCGGTAATGACTTCCGTGGCCGGGCGTCCGTCGATCCGCGCATTATAAAAATCCGGATATTGCGTGGAGGAATGATTTCCCCAGATCGCCAGATTACTCACGCTGGTGACATCGACACCGGCCTTGATCGCGAGCTGCGATTTGGCGCGGTTTTCATCGAGG
Organism: Chthoniobacteraceae bacterium; assembly: GCA_028293625.1. Taxonomy (GTDB): domain Bacteria; phylum Verrucomicrobiota; class Verrucomicrobiia; order Chthoniobacterales; family Chthoniobacteraceae; genus CAIURC01. The sequence continues at coordinate 258,823 of JAQGOL010000042.1, forward strand.
CGCGTCATGGCAAACCAACGATCCGACGGCACGCCCTTGGCGTTGTTCATTGCGATAAGGCAATTGGTGTTGCACGGATTGCCTACGACAAGCACCCGCACATCGCTGGCGGCATTGCGTTCGATTGCTTTTCCCTGGCCGATGAAAATCTTGCCGTTGATCCCGAGCAGATCCTTGCGTTCCATCCCCGCTTTGCGTGGCACGCTGCCAACCAGCAGCGACCAGTTTACCCCGGCAAATCCTTCGTCCAGGTTCGCGGTCGGCACGATTCCTTTGAGCAGCGGGAATGCGCAATCCTGAAGCTCCATTACCACGCCGTTTAAAGCGCCAAGCGCCGGCTCAATTTCAATCAAATGCAGGATGACCGGCTGGTCGGGCCCGAACATCGAGCCTGAAGCGATGCGAAAGAGCAAAGAATAACCGATCTGGCCGGCGGCGCCGGTGATTGCGACACGAATGGGAGCTTTCATAAGGTTGGATTAGGAGGGGGATTCAAAAAAAGAGGTGCGAGCTTCAACAAATGTCGCCGTTCATCAACCTAAAATCGATCATCGTGCCCTCTTAGTCGACCTCAACGCGTCTGGCCGGAAGCGGAGTCAGGATTAAACAAATCAGATCAGCCGCCCGGTCTGTGCCAAAAGCGAACGCACTTCGGTCATTTTTTGATTCAGCGCCTCGTCATTGCTCCAGTCCTTCACGGAAGTCGCCAGACGCTGGCTCCAATTTGCCTCGGAAACCGCACCCGGCACATTGAAGCGCTGCGTGGTTCCAAACAGGTCGGTAATCATGCAAATCGCCAGCCAGGAGTTGGAACGAAATAAGGCGGCGAGAAACTTTGTATGGACGGCATCAAATAGGGTGATGCACGGGACATCAAACCCGGCCCAGGCCGCAAACTGACGCACTTCCCGCCAGGTGGCATCGCGTTCGGCCGCAAGCGCATGAGGCTGATGCAACGCTTCTTCAATCACCCGCATCCAGCGTTCCCAAATCGCCCTGAGCGGCTCATGATCGTGCGTGGCAAAAGCGGCGACCGAAAGCCGGTCGTATTCAGCGCCCGCCACAAGCTCTTTGTCGGCCGTGTGTTCCCAGAACGGAATCCGGAATCCGGGAATTTGAAGCGAATGCAGGCTCGGACGGACATACTCCGGCACCGTGCCCAGATCTTCACCAATAAGCCTGAAATTGCCGGTCTCCTCCAGCAGCACCCGCAAAAACGCCTCGCCTTGCACGCGATTGGCAGCTTTGCCTTCCGGCGTTTCATCATCGTGCTCGCGAAAACGCGGCAATTCCCCGTCCGTAAACAACATCGCTTCCTCTTTGGTGCGCGGAAGAAACTCCGCGTTAAGCTGCGGGCGCCACGGAAAACTATAAATCCGATAAAAACCAAGCACGTGATCGATTCGAAAGAGATGGAACACGTCGCGCACCATGCGGACCCGGCGGCGCCACCAGGAGAAGTTATCCTCGCGCATTTTTGTCCATCGATAGAGAGGCACTCCCCAGTTCTGCCCCCATTTGCATGTGAACGCGTCGTCTTTAAAAAGGGGTTCGGGCGGCGCGCCTCCACTCCAGCGATGATCGAAAAGATCGGGTTCACCGAATACATCGGCGCTATAATAACTGACTCCAAAAGGCACATCGCCCATGAGCGCCACTCCCTTTTTTTCCGCATGCAATTTTACCGCCTGCCATTGGCCCCATGCAATCCACTGCACGTACATAAAAAAGCGCATCTCAAGCTCAAATTGACGGCGCTCCTTGACCGGGAGATTTTTTAGCCAAAGCCACGCAGCCGGCGCAGTCTGCCGATCCTCGGGCCAGGTATCCCAGCGTTCGGTGCCGCCGTTTGTTTCCATGAGTACGCGAAAAAGCGCATACGGAGAAAGCCACGCCTCCTGTTCGAGCTGGAAAGCACGGAATCGACGAGCCCGTGTATCATTCCGTTTCCAGCTTGTGCGGGAGAAATTAGCGAAAGCCCGCCGCAGCAAAGACTGCTTGAGTCCTTTGATCAGTGGATAAGCGACCGGGCCCGACCGCAGCGCAGCGAGGCCGTGGGTAAGCTCCGCAATATCGGCCTTGGTAAGATCCTCCACCTGTGCGATCTCAATAGTCGTCGGATCGAGCGCTACTGAGGAAATCGCATTGTAAGGCGAGTTATCGTTGCCGGTTTCATTGATCGGAAGCAACTGCACTACGCCAAATCCGAGGTCCGCTGCCCAATCGACAAATTCGCGCAAGGCGCCCACATCGCCGATGCCAAGATCGTTTTCTCCCCGAAGGGCAAACAGGGGCGCCAGCAAACCGGCAAGCAACTTCTCAGGAGTCAGCGTCATGCGCCGGTCTCATAAAGTTGCCGCCGCGGATGCGCAAGCGGCGTTTTAAGAATGCAACGCGGGAAGTAACGTGCGCCGGACTTTCCTTTTTATTCTCCTGCTCTGCGTCACGCACGGGCCGCTGGTGTGCGATTTGACTTTGACAATATGACTCCCTACTCCTCTCCACCCGTCATGCCAGGCTCTACTCGAAGCAGTGCGCGCTCAATTTCCTGGCTGACAGCGACCTGCCTTGTCGTGGCCAACATGGTCGGTACCGGAGTCTTTACCAGCCTCGGATTCCAGGTCGGCGATCTTCCTTCCGTTTTCACCCTTATGGTTCTCTGGCTGCTTGGCGGCGTTTGCGCGTTGTGTGGAGCGCTTTCCTACGCCGAACTGGCTGCCGCGATGCCCCGCTCGGGCGGCGAATACCATTATCTCTCTGAGATCTATCATCCCGCTGTCGGTTTTCTCGCGGGCTGGATCTCTGCCTCGGTTGGATTTGCCGCTCCCGTGGCGCTGGCGGCGATGGCTTTCAGCACCTATTTCTCCAGCATTTTCCCCAATGTAGCTCCTTTGCCGGTCTCGTTGGCGGTGGTCGCGTTGGTGACTACGATTCACCTGCGGGGCGGCACCATTGGCAGCATCTTCCAGAACGCGGCCACTTCACTCAAGGTGCTACTCATTCTGGCGCTGATCACTTTCGGATTCACCTCCACCCACCAGGAACCGGTCAGCTTTCTGCCACAACCCGGCGATGCGAAGCTGATGACAAGCACTCCTTTCGCCATCAGCCTCGTCTTCGTCATGTATGCTTACTCGGGTTGGAATGCCTCGACCTATATTGTTGGCGAAATGCGCGACCCGGCTCGGGATATTCCGCGCTCGTTGGGACTTGGAACCCTCCTCGTAATCACACTTTACCTCGCCCTCAATGCCGTGTTCCTGCTGGCGGCCCCAATGCCGGAACTCGCCGCCGCCAAGGATAACGTCGCGCATGTCGCTGCGGCACACATTTTTGGCGCCACCGGCGGCCGGTTTATGGCGGGGCTCATTTGCGCGGGCCTTATTTCCACCATCAGCGCGATGATGTGGGTTGGACCTCGGGTTACCATGGTGATGGGAGAAGATTGCTCCGCGCTGAGCTGGCTGGCATTCAAGCGCAATCAAATCCCTGTTGTCGCCATCGGCGCCCAGGCGCTGGTTGTGATCGTGCTCCTCTGTACGGCGACCTTCGCCTCTGTGCTCACTTACGTGCAGTTCAGCCTCACCTTCTGCTCTTTTCTAACCGTGCTCGGCGTTTTTGTTCTGCGCTTTACTCAACCCGCTCTGCCGCGCCCTTACAAGACGTGGGGCTACCCGGTGACCCCGCTCATCTTTCTGGGTGTAAGCGCCTGGATGTTATGGCAGATCCTCGTTTCGCGTCCGGCAGAATCACTCTGGGGACTCGTCACCGCGCTGCTCGGGCTGGCACTTTATTTTTTCTCACCCACACGGCCCGCTGCTGGAGCCCGATTGGAAAACGGACCTGCAAATCCACGTTTATGAAATTCTGTTTATCAATTCTCTTCGTCCTCTGCGCCATCGCTTCCGGCAGCGTGGCACAAACCTCTTCCCCGAACGATCGGGCGCGCTACCTTGCCGGTCTGCCAGTGCGCAATTCCGCCTTCGATCCGCTCACCCGTGGCGGCTCCTACCCTGAACACGTCGCATACCTTAACAAGTCCTGGGCGAAAAAAGAGGGCCTTGCCCTGAATCCGGTCCGCTCCTGGGCAGCGGGCGCCGGCGGCGATTTTCACAACCGGTCCGGCACTCTCTATTACATGTTCAGCGGGCCTGATTTTCTCTACGCCCACAGCCTCTTTCCCAACGCTTCAACCTATATTCTTTGCGGCACGGAACCGGTCGGTAACGTGCCCGAGCTTACCCAAATTCCGCGCGAAACCCTTGATGCTTCCATGGCCGACCTGCGCCGGGCCTTGAACACGATGCTGAATTTCAACTACTTCGTTACCAAGGAAATGCGAGTCTACCTACAGGGAGGCCAGCTTGGCGGAACGATGCCCGTGCTCTATGTCTTCCTGGCCCGGCTCGGCTGCACAATCCAGGAAGTAAGCCTCGTATCGACACCCTCGACTGGAGTGCGGATTGTTTTCACCGGCCCCAATGGCGGCTCAAAGACTCTTTACTATTTTAAGACGGATCTTTCCAATGGAAGCAGCAGCGGTTTCCTTCGCTGGTGCGCAAGCAAAGGTCCCGGGATGAGCCTGCTAAAGGCTGACTCTTATTTGCTGCATAACGACGGGTTCTCGCAGGTGCGCAGGTTTATTCTCGATAACAGCCGGGTAATCGTTCAGGATGACGCCGGGATCCCATTGCGGCAGTTTGACGATCGCTGGACGCTCCGGTTCTATGGAGATTACGCCGCTCCTATTGAACTCTTCAAACAATACCAGCAGCCCGACCTGGCAGCCGCTTATCAACGCTCACCCCGGCAACCTCTCTCTTTTGCATTCGGTTATCATTGGCAGCGCGAACGCGCTGTTTTGATGGTCGCCACCCGCAAATAAGCTCTATGCGCTTTAAACTGCTCGCCCTTGCCGCCAGTCTGCTTGGATCCCAGCTTCTGGCAGAGGAAACTCCAACTCCCGACGATCAGGCTCGGTTTCTTGCCGGACTGCCGGTGACCGGAACGCCGCTTCAGCCCATTGCCCGAAGCGCTGCATGGACTGAACACGCAGCCAGGCTGGAGTCGGCCTGGCAGAAACTCGAAAACCGCCAGCTCACGCCGATTGGAGCGTGGTCAACTCATTACCTGAGCGCGACCGCGGCTGGGCACGCTCCGCTTTTCTATATGTTCAGCGGGCCGGACTTCCTTTACGCCCATGCTTTTTTCCCGAGCGCCTCGACCTACGTGCTTTGTGGAATTGAACCGGTCGGCTCGCTGCCTGATATAACGCAACTCCCTCGCGAGGCGCTTGAACCCTCCTTGCAGACGCTCGGCCAGGCGCTCGGTTCCATCCTAAGCTTCAGCTTCTTCATCACCAAAGAGATGAAGGTGCACCTTGAAGAGACCCGGCTCAGCGGCACGCTTCCGGTCCTTTATGTTTTCCTTGCACGCTCCGGCTGCCACATTGACGACGTCCGCCTGGTTGGCCTCGACAAAGACGGCACGCTTATAGAAGGAAAAGGTCCGACTTCCGGCGTTAAAATCGTCTTTACTTCGCCCGGAGGGCAGCCTGCTCAAACACTCTACTATTTTTCAAGTGATCTATCCGATGGGCCGGCCGACAAAACCGGGTTCTTGAAATGGTGCGACTCGCTGGGGGAAGGTGATGGGTTTCTAAAAGCTGCTTCCTACCTCATGCATGGTGGCAACTTCAACACGGTCCGTAAATTCCTTCTTTCCCACAGCAAAGTCATCGTGCAGGACGAGTCCGGAGTTCCGATCAAATACTTCGCACCAGCCGATTGGCGGTTGCGCTTTTTTGGAAGTTATCCCGGTCCAATTGAAATCTTCAAGCAACATACCCAGCCGCTCCTTAAGGAACTTTATAGGCAAAGCAATCCGCCTCCACTAAGCTTCAGCTTCGGCTATCGCTGGCATCCCTCCGAATCAACCCTCATTCTTGCGGAGAGAAAATAGCGTTTTTCTTCGCGATCCCAAGTAGAAGCCGTAGAAAATCGCCATCGGAAAACCGGGCATTGAGGCCTTGTCGTACGACGATCAGGTCGAGCGAGGGAATGACAAAAAGCCGCTGGTAGCCTGAGCCGATGGCAGCCACCAGATCCGCTGGCGCATCCCGGCAAATACAGGCGTTGCGCCAGTCCTGCTGCTGGCGCTTGAGTTCGAGCATGTTTTCGATATCGAACTCGCGTGCTCCAGGCTGATTAGCGGCGCGATTGTTCCAAAAGCCCATTCCAAATGCGGGATTGGCATTTGTTCCGCGCATACATTGGGCCAGGGATTTCGCGGTCAGCACAGGCGCTCCGTGTTGCAAAATAAGCCGGCCAACCCGCGCCCATTGCTCCGCGGTGAGTTCAAAGCCTGAAGCCAGCAGCGGGTTGCCGGTGCGATCGGCTTTGTAACGCTGCGATCCGAGCCCAAGCGGTTTGAGGACTTTTTTTTCCAGAAAGTCCGTCGGCGTTTGATTCCGGAGAGCCAGCTTTCGCTTGAGCACCTCGTCGAATACCTGCAATGCAGCCGGGCCATAAATAAACCGTTCTCCGGAATCGGCCACGGACGTCACCCTCAGTGCAACCGCATTACGATCAGGCACCTCGTCGCTGTGAAGGTGGAACTCCGAATCGAGTCCGCTTGTAAAGTTCAGCAGTTCGCGAATGGTTACGCCCGACTTTCTTCCCTCCGCGCGCCATTCAGGGATCGTCTCAGAAACCCGTTCATCAAGACTTAAGACCCCCTGCTCTTCGGCCTGGAGCGCCGCAAGGATCCAGAATCCTTTTGTGCCACTGTAAATCTTGTGTGGTTCGCGCGAAGAAGCGCCATTGCTGTAATGACTGAAAATTTCTTTGCCGTTCTGAATCACGAGCATCGAGAAACCCCTCCGGTTCGCCGAATAATCGGCAGCGGATTGAAGCTGGGTGCGGCTTAATTCGCCCGCGCGCGACGCCGCTGCAAAATAAAGAAGGAAAAGCAGGATTGATGATACGGGTTTCATTGGCGCGCCACCGTCGATGGGTTCGTCGCTTCTTTCAACTGTTGGAATGCCGGTTGATATCACTCTTGACGGCAAATTCTAAGTGCTCAGATTCCCAGGTTAATTATGCCAGATCCCTTGGATAGCTCCGCGCCCGTGGAAATCGCAAAGACCGATTCCGGTTTGTCGCCCAATGTCGCAGCGGGAATTGCCTGCATCTTCTCGCTTATCGGCGGCATTATTTTTCTTCTACTTGAAAAGAAAAACGCGTTTGTCCGATTTTGGGCCATGCAGTCGCTGCTTTTGGGCGTTGCCGCCTTCGGCGCCGCGGTCCTCTTTCCAATTGCTCATTTCATTCTCGCGCATCTTCCCTTGATAGGAGGTTTGATGGCGTTTCTTCTTTGGCTGCTATATCTGTTTTTCGAGATCGTATGGGTTGTCGTTTACCTGATGACGATTATCAAAGCGTTCTCAGGCAGGGAATGGGAACTCCCGTGGCTCGGTCGGCTCGCGCGCCAACAGCTCGCTAAGTTGGATGCGAAACAGCTTCCCCCGGAGATTTAGCGGCCTTAAAAAAGGATGCCCAAGGTAAGCTGCGCGCCGCGTGTATAGACCTCGTAGATGAGCCCATCGTGGCGGTAATTAACGAACAGGCAACGATATCCCGCTTCGGCAAAGACTCTTTTGGAAAGCTGGCAGCCCAGCGCGCCGTAAACCTGCCATGTCAAATCCGAGCCGACGCCGAAGCCGCCGATATCCCCGCGTCCTGTAAGATAAAAGGCATTGCTGAGGTTATATCTGGCGCGAAAGCCAATATACGGATCAAACCAGTCATTTGACTTGGAGTAGGTGCTGCCAAGCGTGCGTTTAAGAGTGCGGCTGATCGCTCTTTCCAGATCGGCTTTTGACGCGTCAACCCGCCGCCTGACTTCCGCTTCACTCATCCGGGCCCGCCCCCTTAAAGAGGAAGCTATTTGCGCGGCCCGCTCCTCGATAATCGAGCGGATACGCGCCTTCAATCGATCCGCCGCCGCCGCGCCAAGAGGACCAATCGGCAATACCGGCTTCCGTCCCTCCAGTATCTCCAGGTCATCGGAAAGTCGGGCATCCACGGCAGCGCGGATTCGCTCCCTAAACCGGCCATTACTTAAAATACCAAGCAATCTATCTCGAATCTGATCGCTTGCGGCATCAACCAATCGGGCGCTTTCGGCCTCAATGGAGTCATCGTTGCGGTGTAACGCAATCTCCTGGTATAGGTTTGTATAGCGGGTTCCCAAGAGTAAATCGAGCCATCCCCTTGGCGTATCAACCACTCTCCAACTCAACGAAAAATCGATCAGATACTCATTAACCTGAACATCCACACTGGAAAGCATTCCACCGGTACCTACATTGTCGGATAATCCAAGATATAGAAACCCGTTCTCGATCCCGAATCGGCCTTTCCTGGCTTCCCCCTCAAAGGCAGCGGTAAAATCGACATGCCGAAGGATTGTATCGACCCCGAGGCTGATATGGGAGGTATCGCCATTTACTCCGACATCGCCATAAACGCCCGCCAGCCATGACGGGCTGCCCGGCTTAAACTGCCAGCGTTCGGGATTTTCAACTGGAATCGTCTCCTTTTTCTCCAACTCGATTTCACCGGCGCTGCCAAGGCGGCCCTTAACAAGCAATAAGCAGATCGAAACTCGAAGGTAAGTTCTGATACACAAAAAAAAGCGGCGCGCTTTCATTAGTTTATTTCAAGGATGGTTTTATGGGGTGCGACCCATGCCATCGACGTCCATTAATGCGGTGGATGTGATAAATTCGATACACCACGAATTTGCCACTTTTTTGCCACCATCTCTTCCGGGAAATCGGGGTCAGTCCGGCGGCTAAAGGCGCCCCGTAATCCGATCCAACCGCCGGCAACCGCCCGGCTCAGATGTTTCCCTTTTTGAACTCTTTAATCAAATAATCGCAACTACGCCAGGTGAGCGCCAGGATCGTCAGGGTCGGATTCTTGTAAGGATTCGATGCGAACGGGCCGCCATCGGTGACAAGCAGGTTTGGCACTTCCCACGCCTGGCAAAACGCGTTGAGCACGGAATCCTTTTCGGCCGCACCCATGCGCGTGGTGCCGATCTCGTGATTGACTGAGCCGCCCGCCGTGATTGCCCGGGCGCCATTGAGTTCCGGTGGCCGCGACGGGGTGCCGCCCATGGCGGTGATAATCGAAGCGAAAGTTTTTTGCATATGCACAGCCTGGTTAAGCTCGTGATCGCTCCACTTAAACTTAAAGCGCAGGACCGGTATGCCCCATTGATCCTTCTTATCGGGATCGACTTCGCAGTAGGAATGCTCGTTGGGGATCATCTCGCCTCTTGCGTGGAAGCTGACAAAAGTGCCGAAGTAACGCCGGGTTTCCTCCTTTAGTTTTTGTCCGTAAAGGCCGCCGGTAAATTTCCCAATTGAACTTGGAAGTCCCATGGATGGCATCTGCCGTCCGCCGCTATGGCCAATGTAATAGCCGCGCGGAAATCCTAACTTCCCTTCCAACGCCTCCTTGTGCAGCCACCATGGAATATAGAGATGAAAGCCGGAGACGCCGTCCTCGTTGTAGGAAGGCGAGTTCTCCAACGCCGGGATCTGGCCGGACATCTCGCCGCCGGTACTGTCGGTCAGATGCCGCCCGACATGGCCTGAGTTATTGGCCAGCCCGTTGGGAAAAAGCGCGCTCTTTGAGTTCAATAAGATCCTGGCCGACTCGCATGCGCTTGCTCCAAGAATGACGGAGCGGGCGGCGGCGTGCATTTCCTTGCCCGTCGCTTTATCTATATAATGCACCCCGGAAGCGTTGCCGCTTTTATCCAGCGTTACTTCGCGCACCATGGCATCGGTAACGATGTCGAGGTTGCCCGTTTCCAACGCCGGAGGAATCAGGACTGTCGTCGATTGAAAGTTGGCTTTGATCGCACAACCGCGCCCGCATGGAGTGGCATAGAAACAGGCGGCGCGCCCGTTGAGGGCCTGGGTGAGAATGGCCATGCGCGAGGCCGCCATCGGGATTCCCAATCCTTTGCATGCGCGTTGCATGAGCAACTCATAGGCGCGCGGCTGCGGCGGTGGCTGCAGGACGCCCGCGGGCGAATCGGGGACATTTTCAAGCCCTTCATTGGATCCAAAAACGCCGATCAACGCTTCGGTCTTGTCGTAGTAAGGCGCCACCTCCTCATAGCCAATCGGCCAGTCAACACCGAGGCCGTCGCGGGAGTGCGGCTTGAAATCATACGGCCCCATTCGCAGCGAGACACGGCCCCAGTGATTGGTGCGCCCTCCTAACATTCGAGCCCGCCACCACATAAAAGATTGGGTCGGCTTCATCCGGTCGCCGTTGTCGCCTTCCACCCACGAACCGTCATCAACAGCCTTCTGCGTGAGGTATGGTTCGCCTGGCACTTTCCAGCCGCCATTGACCGTAGCGTCGAAATAGCCGTTTGGTTTATCGACGGTTCCGACCCCGCGCAATGGCGCATCGGCCGGCCCTTCAAACATCGGGGTCTCGGTAAGCGGATCGTAGTTACGCCCCGCCTCCAGCATAAGCACCTTGAGGCCGGCTTTTGATAGAACGTAAGCTGCCATGCCGCCGGCAGCACCTGAACCGACTACAATCGCATCGTAGCGCGTTTGTGTTTTGGAGGGGGTAACCAATGCCACGCAAAAAGGGGTTTAAAGGTGAATCAACCGCTAAATCGCAATCCCTTTTTACCGTCGCTATCGGGATGACGGATAAGAAGAGTAAATCGCCTGCCTATGCCAAACCCAAATGTTTCAGGACTTCGGGCGGCGGCCCTTTGAATTCGGCCATCGGGGTGTTGCCGATATAACCGAGGTCTTTCCAGCCTTCAGGCGTTGTATAAAATCCGCCCGCCACCAGGTTCCGCATCCGGGAAAAGAATTCGGCCCCTTTTTTATGCTCGGGTTTAGCGCGCGCGGCACTGCAAATATCGTCGCAGATCTGTTGCTTTTCAGCTTCAGCCAACTCGGAGAAGCTCTTGTTAAAACGCGCCGCGGATTCTTTCTCAATCCAGGCCAGGCCGGCGCGGATTGCTTCACGATCACCGACCTGCTGCGGATAAGGTGCGCTTACCCATTCATTCACAAAATCGGGAACCCCAACCGCGCTGGCGGAAGGCGAGCGTTCATCGGCGGGAATGATTACATCGCAGAGCGCCGTCACGGTTTTCATTTCCTCCGCGGTAAGAATGCGTTCCCAGGGGATGATTTTCTTGTGGAGATTCGGGTCGGTCCCAATGCCGGTGGGCAGGCCGGGCAGACCGAATGCCTCAAAATCGAGCGCGGAGACGGTGGCCGCCGCGCCAAGGATCCACTTGACGGCATCGCGGCGGCTGACGGAACGAGGAGAGGAGAGGTTCATCTGGGGAATCTTCTAAATGTTGCGAAAAAGGCGGTTGGAGAAACTTTCTTTGGGACCCAATCAGCCGATGTTTCCCTTTCGGAGTTCGTCGGCGAGATATTCGGAACTGCGCCACGCCAGCGCCATGATCGAGAGCGTGGGGTTCTTGTCGGCATTGGAGGCAAACGGGCCGCCATCGGTCACAAACAAGTTTTTAACTTCCCAGGACTGGCTCCATTGGTTGAGCACGGAGTCGCGCGGGTTATCGCCCATGCAGGTGGTACCGACTTCGTGAATGATCGTGCCACCGGCCATGATCGCCTTCGCGCCGTCGAACTCCGGTTTGCCTGCCACCTTTCCGCCCATTCCCTCGATGATATCGACAAACGTTCGCTGCATGTGAGCCGCCTGCTTTGTCTCGTGGTCGCTCCATTTCCAATGAAAACGCAACACCGGGATCCCCCATTTATCCTTCTTATCCGGATCGAGTTCGCAGAATGAATCGTCGTTTGGAATCATTTCACCGCGACCGGCAAACCCGATGAACGAGCCATAATAACGGCGTGCATCCTCCTTGAATTTCTTTCCGTAGCTGCCGCCCGTCAGGTTATCGGGTGCGGGATTATTCATTCCGGGCATCCGGCGTCCGCCACCGAACTCGATGTGATAACCGCGAGCGAACCCGAGTTTGCCCGCGAGCTGTTCCTGGTATTTCCACCATGGCATATACATGTGCATGGCCGAGGCGCCGTCTTCGTTGTGCGGCGGGCAGTTTTCCAGGATTGGAATCTGGCCGCTAAGGCTGGTGCCGACACTATCCATCAAATAGCGTCCAACCTTTCCCGAACCGTTGCCGAGGCCATTCGGAAAGAGCGCGCTTTTTGAGTTTAAAAGAATCCTTGCCGATTCGCATCCGCTTGCAGCGAGAACGACTACGCGCGCTTTGGCGTGCATTTGCATGCCGCTTTTTTTGTCCACATAATGGACGCCGGTCGCCCTGCCCGACTTGTCGATGGTCACCTCATGCACCATCGCGTCGGTGATAATGTCGAGATTGCCGGTTTCCAGCGCGGGCGGCAGGAGAACGGTTGTCGATTGGAAATTCGCCTTAATCGAACATCCGCGTCCGCAATCGGTGGCATAAAAACAAGCGGACCGGCCATTGATCGGCTTGGTGAGAATGGCCTGATGCGATGGGATGACCGGAATGCCCAGCGGTTTGCATGTCTTCTGGGTCAACAACTCGTAACCGCGCGGCGCGGGCGGCGGCTGAAGCACGCCGGGCGAGGAATTGGGAGTATTTTCAAGCCCTTCGTTGCTTCCCCACACGCCGACGACCGCTTCGGTTTTATCGTAAAAAGGCGCCAGATCATCATACCCGATCGGCCAGTCGAGCCCGAGGCCGTCGCGCGATTTTGGCTTGAAATCATACGGGCCCATCCTCAGCGCGATCCGTCCCCAATGGTTGGTGCGGCCCCCAAGCATGCGCGGCCGCCACCACATGAAATTTTGCGTCGTGCTCAGCGCGCCCCAATCGCTCGCCTCGGTCCATTGCCCCTCTTTTTTGACCACATAAGGTTCGTTCGGGACAGTCCAGCCGCCATCAACCGTCGCATCGAAAAAGCCAAAGTGTTTGTCCGGGGTAGCCGCCCCTCGCAATGGCGCATCCTTTGGCGTCTCGAACATCGGCGTCTCGATTTCCGGCTCGTAATTGCGGCCCGCTTCGAGCATGAGAATTTTGACACCCTGCCTTGCAAGCACGTACGCCGCCATGCCGCCTCCCGCTCCCGATCCCACGATAATGACGTCATAGCTCGGCTGCGTTTTGGAAGGGGTGATAAGGGGCATGGCTGTTCGTTATCGGCAGCATCGGCTCCATATTCAACCCCAAGTTCGCGGCGTTTTTGAAACTTGTGCGAATGGCACCCTGCTCAACGTCCGGGCGCCCAATACGTTTGCACATAATCTTTCACGGCTTCCCTCCAGGGACGCGGGCTCACACCGCCAAGCCGTGCCAGTTTTTCACTTGAAACCGCCGTGTAAACCGGGCGTTTTGCGATAAAGGCCTTCAGGTCAGCCATTTTCAGCGGAGCCACGGTGCGTCCTTTCATTTGAACCCCGGCCGCCACCGCGCAATCAATCGCGTATTGCCCATATTCCTGCCAGGTGCATTCACCCTGGTTTGCGAGATGCAGAATGCCACCCTCGGAAATTTCCGATAGAAACGGCCTCAACAGCCGGGCAGCCTCAATGGTATATGTCGGCACGGAAATCTTGTCGCCGATTGCTTCAAGAACTTCGTTCTCAACGGCACGATTTAAAATCCCATCAATAAAGCTCGGCCTGTCGGGTCCGAAAACCCACGCGACACGCACCACAAGGTGCCGGTTGGAAATCTTCAGCAGCTCTTTTTCCCCGGATAATTTCGAAGCGCCATAAACACTGATTGGGCTCGCCACATCATCCTCGGTATAAGGCGTCCGTTTCTCGCCATCAAAGACGTAGTCCGTGCTGATGTGAACGCACCGCGCGCCTTTTTCTTCACAGATCTCTCCCAGGAGTGCTACGGCCGTTGAGTTCAGTAAAAAAGCTTCCTCCTGATAGGTCTCGCAACGATCTACATTGGTTTGCGCGGCACAATTGACGAGCACATCAAATTCGAGCGGTTGCAAAGCCGCCCGCATCGCATCGGCATTCCCGATATCGAGCGAGGCGTGATTAAAGCCAATCACACTATCCCCCGCCCCGCTCCACTCCCTGGCCAGGGCCGCACCGAGTCGTCCGCCACTTCCAATAATAATTACGCGAAGGTTCATTTTATTTTTCAAATACCAGCACCAAGGGGACAAGGCGAAGGCGAAAGTCTTTCGCCGACTGGAAAAATGCCGTCATCTTGTCATTCGCCGGAGATCCCGCAGCATCCGAATGCTATCGCGGAAAATGTGAACTTTGCTGTCGGGCGAATTGAGCCATTCCACGGGAAGATCAGCAATCGTGTAGCCTAGACGTTCGCCAAGTAGAAGCACTTCAACATCGAATGCGAACCCATCCAGCTTCTGCCGCGCGAAAATCGCCCGCGCCGCTTCGCGGCGGAACGCCTTGAATCCGCACTGGGTGTCATGCAGGGAGGCGAGCCGCGTTTTCTGCAGGATGCGATTAAAAAGCCGGCCCATGGTGCGGCGCAACCATGCTTGCCGCCGCGTGATCCGGCTCGCCGCATGGGCGCGATTGCCAACCAGGATCGCCACCTCGGAGTGAGCCTGGAAATAATCGAGAAACGGCCCGATCTCCTTCAATGGCACACTGAGATCCGCGTCCATATAAAAGAGGAAATCTCCCCGGGCGCGCTGCATCCCGATCCTCACGGCGTGTCCTTTTCCCCGATGCAAAGAGCTGCCAATGATTTCGAAACCGGGATGGGTTGATGCAAATGCATTGGCGAGATCGAGGGTGGCATCACTGCTCTGTTCGACCACGACAATCACTTCGCTTTCCCATAACAGCTCCCGCCGAAATGCCTCCAGAAGGCCGAGGGCTGGCGGCAATCGCTTTTCCTCGTTCCAGGCTGGGATGACGATTGAAAGAAAAGGCATGGCGGCGGCGAGAAATTGAAGCGTGTGCACCATGTTGTTCGCCGCTACGAAGAGACAATCCCAGCCCAAAGCCGCACTCTGTGTCTTCAAACTCCTCTATCGTTGCCGCCCCGCATGTGATCCCACGCAGGAAATGGGAACCCTGGATCTGGGGCGTCATCATCATCACCGCGCTGGTCTGGCGGCTGGTTTGGCTCGATGGCAAGCCGCCGCATTTTGACGAAGGCGTCAACGGCGCGTTTGTCGACGGTATGACCCGGCAAGGTTTTTATTCCTACGACCCGGGTAATTTCCACGGTCCGCTGCATTTCTACATTCTCTTTATCGCGCAGACTTTGCTCGGCCGGCATAATTGGGTGCTGCGTTTGCCGGTTGCCCTGATCAGTACCGGATGCGTGGCAATGCTCTTTTTATTCCGTCCTTATTTCGGACGGCGTGCCTGTCAGATCGCCGCGTTGTCGATGGCACTTTCTCCGGCGATGGTCTTTTACGGCCGATACGCGATTCATGAAAGCAGCCTGCTTTTGTTCCTCATGTGGGCGGTTTTGGGAATCCTCGGGCTTTGGCGCTCCGGCCAAAAGCGTTTTTTATGGGCAACCGCGCTTGGAATCACGGGCACCATTTTAACAAAAGAAACGTATGTGATTCACGTGGTGGCAGCGCTGCTCACTCTACCCGCTCTCCTTCTGCTTGAGCTCGTTTCCAAGTCAGCACCTCTTCCTTTCACCCGGCCTCAATGGAACCGTTTTGATTTCACGACGATTGCCTGGGTCTGCGCTGCCCTGATCCTTTTTTTCTACACAGGCGGTTTCCTCGATTGGCCATCGCTGCCGGGCCTCTGGGAGACCTACCGGCTCTGGTTCGCCACGGGCAACGGAGCCGCGCCCTGGCATGAAAAGCCGTGGTATTATTGGATTGAACTGCTTGCGCGGTACGAATGGCCCGCCCTTGTCGGTCTGGCGGCTTCACTTTTTGTCATCGCACCAGGACGCTCCCGGCCTGGTCGCGCGCTGGCGATCTGCGGGTTGGGCACATTGGCCGCCTACAGTCTTATTCCGTATAAAACGCCATGGTGCCTGATAGTCCTGATATGGCCTTTCCATCTCTTTTTCGGGATCGGCATCGATCAGACGATCAGGTCGCTGGACAAATGGGTAGTGTCAGTCGGTGCGGCGGGCGCGCTCGCCTATTCCCTGGGCATTTGTTATCTGCTGAACTTTCGCGAATACACCAACGCCGAAGAGCCGTATGTCTATGTGCAGACTTTGCCCGACGTCAACAAGCTGATCAAACCGCTCGATTTCCTCACGTCCCGTGACCCGCGCAATTTCCAACTTCCCGGCTTGATCATCACACCGGAATTTCACCCGTTTCCCTGGATGCTGGGCGATTTCACGCACGTCACTTTCCTCACGCCGTCCGAAGAACTACCCCGCAACCTCAGTGACGCCGAGTTTCTTCTCGTTGATACGGCACTCGTTGGAGAAGTCGAGGCGCGGCTCAATGAGCCGTATTTCAAAGAGCCGCTTACCGTGCGCGGAAGTTCAAACGATGAAGCGGTGCTCTATCTGCGGGCAAAGACTTTCACGCTCTGTTTTCCGCAACGTGCCCCGGAATTCATTCCAAGCGCTCCAATTGAACAACTCTTTCCCGAGCCCGTCGCACCCGGCCCGTCGCTACCATCCGAGGATTTATGAGGTTTGTAACCAGCGTTCTTTACGGCGTCAGCAGCTCGGTGCTGGCCGCGCTCAGCCTCGGATATTTCCGCCACGGTTTAACCGATCTTATCGCGGCGATTGCACTCGGTTTCGGCCTCGCCGTAACCGCGATGACATTGTGGCAAGATCCGCCCCGGCTCAACTTCCAGCCTTCCTCCGTCGGCCCATCGGAATGGGGAGCGATCGTCCTGTTTGCTCTTTTTTCACTGCGCGCATTCCTCTGGCTCATTTTCAGGGATCGCGATCTGATTCGCGTCCTCTCGCCAAACAACCTTGGCGATATGTCGCTGCATATCACCTATATCCGGCAACTCGCCAACGGGGTGCCGATCTGGCCCGAAAACCCAATCTATGCGGGGGCAACACTGACTTACCCGCTTGGCACCGATCTTTTTAACAGCCTGCTCGCCCTTCTTGGCGTCGACCTCTTTCGCGGCCTGATCTGGGTCGGGCTCGGCGGCTCGCTCCTGACTGGCATCGCGCTTTGGAATTGGGGCCGCGGATTTGTCATTGCCGGGTTTCTCTGTAACGGCGGTTTACTCGGATTTTCCTGCTTTTCACAAGGAACGCTCAGCGATTTTCAATCCGATGCCGCCTGGAAAAGCATTCCACTTGCGCTTTTTGTCACCCAGCGCGGACTCCTTTATGCGCTTCCTGCCGGACTCGCGCTCCTTTGCAGCTGGCGCACCCGGTTTTTTTCAATCCCGCAAAAAGAAGGGCAATGGCAAATGCCGCTTTGGGGCGAGATCCTTTTGTACGCTTCACTTCCGCTTTTCCATCTGCACACATTTCTCTTTCTATCCTTCCTGCTCGGCTGCTGGTTTTTTTGCATGCCGCAAAAGCGGAAACCGCTGGCTCTGTTGATTGGCGGTGCGCTGCTTCCGGCTACCGTGCTCGTATTGGTTGTCACCGGCATGTTCAAAGGCGCTTCAGTGCTCGGATGGCAGCCCGGCTGGATGCAGGGAGAGGATGGCTTTTTTGAATTCTGGATAAAAAACTTCGGGCTCCTCCCGCTTTTTGTCGGCGCACTCTGCTCGGTTTTGGTCAACCGGCAAAACAGCCGCTGGCCCATGGCGATCAGCCTCCCTGCGCTTCTGATTTTCTTTCTTTGCTGCTTTGTCAAATTCGCGCCATGGGCCTGGGACAATACCAAGCTCATGATCTGGTCCTACCTCGCGCTTCTCCCGTTTCTTTGGAGCGAGGTCATTGCACGTTTCCCTCAACCAGTGCGATGGATCAGCTGCACCATCCTCTTTTTCTCCGGATTCGTCTCCCTGCTGGGCGGCCTCGGGTCGCAACCTCGCGGCTACGAACTGGCGCTGCGCTCCGAGCTCGATGCCGTTGAATACGCCGTGCGGGATCTGCCCGTTAACGCCCGGTTTGCCGCCGCGCCGACTTACAATCATCCCGTGCTGCTGGCCGGACGTCTCCTGGCGATGGGTTACGAAGGCCACGTCTGGAGCCACGGTTACGATTTTGCAACCCGCCGCGATGAAGTTAAAGCGCTCATGAATGGCGCCCCGCACTGGCGCCAGATCGCGGCACGGCTCAATGTGCGTTATATCTTCTGGGGCGCTCTTGAAGAGGAAGCATTCCCGCTCTCCACCCAGCCGTGGAAGCTTGTGGCGCCGGCTGTTCGCCAAGGCGATTGGGGAGAAATCGTCGATTTGGCGGGCTCGTTATAGAAACCGGATAGCCGGAAAGAAAAGCGTGCCGGACCACAAAAACTAACGGGAATAACTTGCGCGTGGAGCGGATACGTGTTCAAAAGAACACGTGCCAAATCTTTTCCTTACTCCGACACGTCCGGCGTTTACCAAGGTGCGTATGAGGAAGGTGGGTATCCACCTGCCTAGGGCATATCACCCGGCTTACCGACACATCTCCTCCAAAATCAGGGCCATGAAAACGATCACTCAGTATCAGCCGCTCATTTTTGGGAAAATGCAGAAGCGCACTGAATTACGGGAGATTCAGCGGACGAATATCCTGAATATCGTTGGAAAATGTTTGCCCGTGATTTATGTCGCGGCTGGCATCGGCTTGATGATGGATACCGGATACATGCTCTGGGACTGGCAGTTCTGGTTGGTGATGGCTCCTTTTTTTGTGGCGTTCGAGGCAGCGTTCCTGGCGCTCTCCCATCAAGCCGTCTTGAAAAGAGCCGCAATGATCCATGCCGAGGAAAAACACGAGGAGACACATTCCTCGCGGTGGAGTTTCAATGCATTTCGCCCATTGTTTGCCCGTTCGCTGCGGCATCGCCGGATTCTGAATTATCCGCTTGTTCGAGTAAACTGACCCGCCGCCGGGTGAGCGAATGCCCCTCTGATTTTCCTTATGGCGCAGCCCCTTCCGTCATCAACTCGCGCTTTCCGGAAACCCGGACTTCAATATCAAATTGCGTCCCGAATTTTTCACGCAACCGCGCCGTGATCATTTCCAATGCTTCTTTTTGCAAGCCTGCCTCGCTCGCTTTTTGCCGTGCCAAAATGGGTAACCCGCGCAGTTCCGCTTCCAATTCGGGCGCGCTGACTTTGTTCCAAATCCCATTCTGAAGGGAAAGAACCTCCACGCTTTGAGCGTCGACACTCAGGATCCGCGGAGGAGGTACTTCAACAAAAACGCGGCGTCCCTCGATCCGAACGGAGAAAGGTTGCGCGAGATCGAAGCCGGCTTTGATTTGATAAACACCGCGCAATTTGACGCGCTTGGTGCTTTTGAGCCATTGCGACTCCGAATCGTGTTCCACCTGGGTTACACGGCTCACCACCGCAAGTTCGATCAGCGATTTGCTTTGCTCAACAATAACCCGGTTATTAACGGTGACCTTTGGTTGAACATTTAGCACTTCAGCAAAACCAGCGCTCACCTGACGCGCGGTCCGGGCCGGGAACGATTCGAGCCTGTAAAAAATCCATCCGACCAGCGCCGCCAGGATCGCTAGGATCAAGACGCACATCATTCGCCAACTGATCCGCGAATCAGCGCTCATTGGAAGACAGACCCATCGGGATGGAGAGATTCATGAGACTACGTGCGGTGCCGACTCTAGCGGCGAATACGGCCCGCGAAATGTCAAATCTCGGGGGCCAATGTCAAAATTGGCTACTGCCTGGCCTCAGCGGATCCAGGCGTCATGCTGAGGTCTCCTTCATTGAGACGGCGTTTAAAAAGCTCCAATGCGATCGAATAACATTGAGCGGCCAGCACCGGGTTGTAACGAGGACCTTCATCGCGCAGAAAGGCGTGGGCCGCATTGAACTCGAGCCATTGAAAATTGGTGCCCGACTGATGGAGAACCTCCTGAATAAGACGCCGGCCTTCATACGGCACATGCGGATCCTGACGGCCGAAAATCATGAGCAGTTCACCTTTGATCTCACCGGCCGCCGCGCGATCCAGCGTGTTATCTTTCATACCCTCGCCGAGGCCGTGTTTATGAATATCGGTCGCGTAAAAGCACGCCGTCGCCACCACATCGGGATTCATCGCCGCGCGAAACGCCAGGTGGCCGCCGATGCAGATTCCCATCACACCGAGCTTCCCGGTGCTGGCCGGATGGGACTTTAAATAAGCGAGCACAGCTTGAGCGTCGTTGTCGTAGTCCGCCACCGGCTTGGTTGTTTTCAGCGCGTTGCCTCGATCCGCGCCTGCGCTGTCGTAAGGGAGCACTGTCCCGGCCGGTTCGTATTCGTGAAAAATTTCAGGCACCGCCACGACAAAACCGTGTCCCGCCAAAAACGCCGCCGTACGCCGAATCGGCCCGGTGACTTGAAAGATCTCCGAGAAGAGCATGATGGCCGGGTATTTGCCACCAGCAATCGGCCTGAAAATAAAGGTGCGAATCGGACCGCTCGGAGTGGGGAGATCGACAAACTCGTGATCGGTGATAGTCATGATGCGGTTGTTTGAAGAGCAATTGCATCAGGCCGTCAACGGACCTTTTGAAGCGGGAAAATTTGATATGCGTTTTCACAGCAATTCGGTTCCATTACGCCGAGTGAAACAAAGCGGTGAACCCCTTTCACGCGAGGGATCCGAAAGCGATTGCCTCGAAATGTTCATCCGCCTTGTGCACTTCCTTCCAAGCCAGCGCATCGGTGGAAACGAGCAGCCGCCCTTTCCATTGAGTGCCGACAAAAAGGCCGCCGCCAAAACAGGCCGTCAGCGGCGCATTGAGATTCGGTTCCCGTTTCCACTCAATGCCGTCGAGGGAAAAATAGGTCGCCCCGGCCCCGATTGCGGTGAATTTTTCGCCCGTCCAAACCACACTGTTAAGATGTTCGCCTTCGTTGCCACGTTCCGGCGCGCTCCAGGTCAGTCCGTCTTGACTCTGCATTCGCAATCCATGCAAGCCGACGCCGACAAATCTCCCGTTTCCCGCGGAATCGACAGCGCCAAAAGTGATATCAGCCAGGGTATCGATCGGCTTGGTGCCGGGCGCATCGATCCAGGTTGTCCCGCCGTCATTTGAAACGGCGCGCCGGCCGCGATCCCCCACCCCGACTACAACTCCTTTCCCAAAAGCGAGCCGGCGAAGGATCGCCTTGCCGGAAACGCTTATATAATCGCTCCAGGTTTTGCCATCGGGTGAGGTCACAACGAACGGTCCCGAGGCGCCCACCGAGCCCGGATCACCGCCGACACCAAGAAATTGACGCCCGTCAAAACCGAGTCCCCGGATGTATTTGCTGTATTTGGCTTCCTTTTTTCCGGTCTCCCAAGCAACGCCATCGGAGCTGGCGGCGTAAATATTGTCGCCGCCATAGCTGCCGACCGCCACAAAACGACCGAGCCCAAATGCGACGGCGCGATATGTTTCGCCCTCCTTCCCGATTTGCAGGTTCTTCCAATCGACTCCGTCTTGCGACGCGATCCGATAACCGTTTTGACCGACCGCAACAAAAAGCAGAGGCATGCCGCCTCTTTTAGCGCGACCGTATCAAATTGGAATCAATCCCGAACGCTAAAAGAAACTTCAGGCCGATGATCCCCGGACATTCGGGATTTCCTCTGCTTGCAATAGAGGGATACGGTTGGGATTTTCCAAATTCAATGTGCGGAGACCGCAGATGCATTGCCCTGTCAGGAGAATTCGGCTTTGCTGCGCGGCTTTCCCGCCCAGAGTTCGATCCAGCCCACCCATTTTTTGATTTTATGAAATACATTTTTGTTACCGGCGGCGTGGTTAGCTCGTTGGGAAAAGGACTTGCCGCGGCTTCCTTGGGCACGTTGCTGGAACTGCGCGGCCTTAAGGTCGTGCTTCAGAAATTTGATCCGTATCTGAACGTCGATCCCGGCACGATGAACCCGTTCCAGCACGGCGAAGTTTACGTGCTTCACGACGGCGCGGAGACCGATCTCGACCTTGGCCATTACGAGCGATTCACCAACTCCAATCTTTCACGCTCAAACTCCACCTCCAGCGGCCAGGTCTACGAGACGGTGCTGGCGAGGGAACGCCGTGGAGATTACTTGGGCAAAACCGTGCAGGTCATCCCGCACATCACCGATGAAATCAAAGCCCGGCTGCGCAAACTCGCGCACGAGCAGCCGTGCGATGTGCTGATCACTGAGATCGGCGGCACCACCGGAGATATCGAGGGATTGCCGTTTTTGGAGGCGATCCGTCAGTTTGTTTTGGAAGTCGGTGCCCAGAACGTGGTCATTATGCACGTGACCCTGGTTCCGTATATCAAGGCCGCCGGGGAACTTAAAACCAAGCCTTCCCAGCAATCGATCGCCAAGCTGCGCGAAATCGGACTCCATCCCCAGGTGCTCATCTGCCGCACCGAACATCCGCTGGGCGATGATGTGCGCCAGAAACTCTCCGTGTTCTGCAACGTCCCCCTCGATGCCGTCGTCGAAGCCCGCGACGTCGATCATACCATCTATGAGATGCCGCTCATGCTTCAGCAGGAGAAACTCGACGATACCATCTGCCGGCTCCTCGCACTCAATCAGCCGCAGGCTGACATGACCAACTGGCGCAAGTTCGTCAACCGCATCGTTCGTCCTAAAAAACGGGTCAAAATCGCTGTCGTCGGAAAATACATCGAGTTGCAGGACGCTTATAAATCGATCTACGAATCGCTCACCCACGCCGCTGCCAGTGTCGACTGCGGCACCGATCTTCTGCTGGTTGATGCCGAGGAGCTTGAAGAAAAAGATCCCTCTCTGGTGCTGAAAGATGTCGCGGGAATCCTGATTCCTGGCGGATTCGGTGATCGCGGCGTCGAAGGAAAGATCCGCGCGACGCAATTTGCCCGGGAAAACTCGGTGCCTTACCTTGGGCTTTGTCTGGGAATGCAGGTCGCTTCCATCGAGTTTGCGCGCAATGTCTGCGGACTCAGGGGCGCCAACAGCACGGAATTCGACACGAAAGCCGAGCACCCGATCATCGACCTGCTCGAAGCGCAAAAGGACATCACAGATAAAGGGGCTTCAATGCGGCTCGGCACCTGGCCGACAAAAATCGTGGCCAACACCCGCGCTTTTCAAGTCTACGGCAGGGACGAAATCACGGAGCGTCACCGGCATCGCTACGAGTTCAACATGAACTACCGGGCCCAGATGGAAGCGCAGGGATTTGTCATCAGCGGCACTTCGCCGGACGGATTGCTTGTCGAGTTGGTTGAACTAAAAGATCACCCATGGTTTCTGGCGTGCCAGTTTCATCCGGAATTCCAATCAAAGCCGAACAAGCCGCATCCGCTTTTTAAAGGGTTTGTGAGCGCCTGCCTGGCGCACGGCAGCTAGCCTCGCCGCACACGCGGTTATTTCCGCTCCCAGCCTTCCTTGCGCGCAAGCATCTCGGCAATGTCGAGCGGCCATTCGGGATCCTTAAGCAACTCGCTGCCGGTATTGCGCAGCTCGCGGTAGGTCTCCACAAAGATCTCATTTTCCGGGGAATTCTTCACCCCGAGCGCCGGGTACCGGCGAATCGCTTCTTTCTGGGAGCGCTGGGTAATCTGCGCCGGAGTCGACTCCTTATCCGCGGCGGCAATTACGGCATCGAGTTCCTTGGGCGACATGCGTGCCGGTTCCTCCGGGCTCGGTTGACCCACGAGTTCCACCGCATCGCGCGCAATGCGCGGATGCAGTTCGCCAGCCACGAAAACAACTTCACCCTCCTTTTCCTCTTCAAAAGGAAAGATATCGCCGGCCTTAAGCTGATACGATTTGCGCCCGATCAATACCCGTGTGTCGTGCAACACCTTGATGGCAGGTCCGGTGACGGTTCCCGGCGCGGCAACGCCAGGCACGCTGGTCAGCAGCGGCAACTCAACAACGGGCGCGAGAGTCGCCGGCGCCGCCTCTTCCGCTACTGGCTCGCCCCGCGCCGCGAGATTTCCCGCCAGCACATCATACCCGTGTTCCAGCACGGCCACCGAAGCGCCGACAAAACTCAATACCGCCAACGCGAAAAAAGGTCCGTTGCGTTGCTTGAACAAACGCGCCCGGGCCATCATCCAAAGCAATCCGCAGGCGACAAGGCACGTGGCGAGCGGCACCAGGGCACGCTGCCCGGCCACCAGATTCCCAAACACCGCGAGCACCAGAGCCAGAAGGAAAAAGAATCCGCCAGCCAGGAGATTGCGCCACCCATGCCAGCCTGAACGGGACCGCACCTGAACGTAAATCGGCACAAAATTTTCGTCCGGCGCTCCGCCGGGCTGCATCGCCATGGGGCGGGTTTTGGGCCGCTTATCGTGGGGTTCGTTGTCGGGAGTCTCAGGGGATTTCACAGGGGAAGAACTCTTAGAGCGTGTGCAAGCAAAGTCCACCGAAGAGAGAAGGCAAGTGACGCGCCTCTTATTCCTGTGATGCGCGCCGATGCGTGACTCAAACCACGGAAACAATGGAGAAGGCGCCCGAATCAGAAGTGCTCGGTCTGGCCGTCGTATCCATGACTCACCAGGCAGGGATGATCGATCAGCGCCAGGATATGGCGCGTCATATTGAGCTTCGATTCAAGAAATGCGTCGTCATGCATCGGATCATGATGGGTGATGATCCAGCGGCGCACGCCGGCGAATTTTGCGAGCAGGCAAATATTTGAGACCGAACTGTGCCCCCAGCCTATTTTATCGGGATACTCGTCGTTGGTATATTGCGCCTCGTGGATGAGCACATCGACTCCCGTTAAAAAATCAATCATCGAACGGTACGGACAAACCATCGGGTGATCGATCGTGATCCCAATGGGCGAGCCGGTGTATCCCATCATGAATTCATTATCCGGCACCCACGCAATCGTATAGCCACCCGCCTCGATCTTATAACCGACCGTTGCGCCAGGATGCTGCGCGAATTCCCACCAGATCTTCACATCGCCCACCACGATCGGATTTTCATCCAGATGCCGGAACCGGATGCTCGAATTAAGATCATCCATCTGGACCGGGAAATATTCGCGGTCCAATTGACCGCGGAAAATGGATTTCAGATCTTTGCCGAATTTCTCCGCCCCATAGATGCTGATCTCAAAGCCGGGCGCGTAGGCGGGAGCAAAAAATGGGAATCCTTGAATATGATCCCAATGGGTGTGGGTGATGAAAAGATGGAGATTGCGGGTGGCTTGGTTGAGCAGGGCAAGCCCGAGATCCCGAATGCCGGAGCCCGCGTCGAAGATGAATTTATCCTGTCCGTAAGTGACTGAGAGACACGATGTATTGCCGCCGTGTCGCAGGAATCGAGCGCCCGGAGTCGGGGTCGAGCCGCGAGTGCCCCACAAGCTAAAGCGCCCGCTGTCGACATCAAGCCGCGGTTTATAGGCTTCCGTGACGACGGTGCTCTCTTCCTGCACGGTCCCAAATGCCGCTGCTCGCCGGCGCCGGGTGAAAAACGAGTCTACTTTTTCAACAAGCTGCCGCATGTCAAATGGCCGCAACAGCAGATCGACACGGCCCAGTTCCGTCAGCGTGCTCTGATTAAGTTGCAAGTCCCGCGGCAGGCAGAGGATCACTCCCGTCTTGGAGCAGTGCACTTCCTTCTGAAGCAACTTCAATACGTTCAACCCCTGCAACTGCGGCATGACAAAATCGATAATGGCCAGGTCCGGCACAAGTTCGCGCGTTTTGGCAATGAATTCATCGCTCCCGGTCGCCACTTCCACGATGTAATCCTCCCGGCGCAACGCCTCAAGCATCCGTGCAGCGGTCACGCGCACCTCTTCACCAATAAGTATTTTGCCTTTGGAATTCAGGGTGTTCATCGCGCGGCCGGATAGTTTGCGCGAAGTGAACAAAAAAAATCTTCTAATGGAAGCGGGAATCGGCGGGAGCAAGAAATGGAGAACGCGCCGCGGCGCCTCCCCTCAGCCATCGGTATTGCCAATACAGTGGAAAAACCGCTTGTGGGACACCTGTCAGAGCATCGTGCCGCGCAAAAAGAGGAGCGCGACGTTGAAATAAATCATCAGCCCGGTCACATCAACCAATGTCGCCACAAACGGCGCGGAGGAAGTCGCCGGATCGAGGCCGCACCGGCGCAAAAGGAGCGGCAGCATGGAGCCGCTCAAAGTGCCCCAAAGAACAATGCCCACCAGTGCGAACGCCACGGTCAAAGCGACCAACGCATGATGCGGCCCGTAAGAATCGGAAAAGAGCGACCACGCTTCGATCCGCAAAAATCCAATAATCCCGAGCGTGCTTCCGAGCATCAACCCACAAATAATCTCTTTGCGCATCACGGTCCACCAATCCGAAAGTGTCACCTCACCCAGCGCCATCGCGCGGATAATCAGGGTTGAAGCCTGCGAGCCCGAATTGCCGCCACTGGAAATAATGAGAGGCACAAAGAGTGCCAGCACGAGCGCCTTTTCCATATCGTGCTCGTAATGTTTCATTGCCGTGGCGGTAAGCATCTCGCCCAGAAAAAGAACCACCAGCCACGTGCCCCGTTTTTTCACCATCTCGAAAATGGGCGCCTCCATGTAAGGCTCTTCGAGCGCTTCCAACCCGCCCATTTTTTGGATATCCTCGGTCGCCTCCTCTTCCTGCACGTCGAGCATGTCGTCGACAGTGACGATCCCAAGCAACTTTTCTTCCGAATCGACCACGGGCAATGTGTTGCGATCGTATTTCTTAAAGAGAGTGAGCGCCATTTCCGCGTCATCCGTAGCCCGCAACGCGACAAATGAGCTGTCGTGGATCTCCTGCACCTTCGTACTCAACGGCCGCAACAAAATTTCCCGGATCCGGATGTCGTCGATAAGCCGCCCGTGTTCGTCGGTCACATAAATCACGTTTAAGGTTTCCGAATCGCTCCCGTTTTCGCGGATATAATCGAGCACCTGCTGCACGGTCCAATGCGCCCGGACACTGATCAAGTCCGGTGTCATCAGCCGGCCGACGCTGTCCTCGGGGTAATTAAGGAGCCGTTGCGCCACCGCGCGTTCGTCCGGAGAAAGAAGGGTAAGCAGCTGGGCGACCGCGGCCCCTGGCAATTCTTCAAGCAACGCGGTCCGATCATCGGGCGACATGTCGTTGAGAATGCGGGCGGCATCCTCACGGCCCATCGCCTTCAGCGTGGCGTGCTGGACGTCGGGCTCCAGATATTCGAGCACGTCGGTGGCGAGCGCGTGCGGCAAAATCCGGAATACAACCGCCTGATCCTCATCGCGCAAATCGGTAATCAACTCCGCGATGTCCGCCGGTGAAAATTCCCCCAGAACCTCGCGCAACGCCGTGAAATTGCGCGCTTCAATGAGCTCTTTGAGTTCCGGTCCAATGAGGTTGCCTAACATGAGTCTCACCGTTCTGCGCATCGAGGCGGGATGCGTCCAGAAAAACGTGCTCCTGATTGGCAACGTCCCGTCCGTTCACCTTGTTCATCCCAAACCAATTGCGGCGCGGCTGAAATCGGCCATC
The DNA here is from genome assembly GCA_028293625.1 of Chthoniobacteraceae bacterium. Taxonomy (GTDB): domain Bacteria; phylum Verrucomicrobiota; class Verrucomicrobiia; order Chthoniobacterales; family Chthoniobacteraceae; genus CAIURC01. The sequence continues at coordinate 286,389 of JAQGOL010000042.1, forward strand.
ACTTTTTGTTGGCCGGGCAGAGCCCCGCCGCTAGCGTCCATCTGTGAGCTACACGGTTTTCGCCCGCAAATATCGCCCCCAGACGTTCGACGACGTCATTGGACAGGAGCACATCACCACCACACTCAAGAACGCCATTGAGCAGAACCGACTTGCGCACGCTTATATTTTTGTCGGGCCGCGCGGCACGGGAAAAACGTCCACCGCGCGGATCATGGCGAAGGCGCTCAATTGCGTAAACGGGCCAACGCTGCATCCATGCGGGGTCTGCGACGCGTGCAAAGAGATCGCAGCAGGCACAAGCCTCGACGTGCTCGAATTCGATGCCGCCTCCAACACTCAGGTCGATAAAATCCGCGAACTCATCATCGACAACGTCAAATATGCGCCGACCCGCGGAGCTTACAAACTGTACATCGTTGACGAGGTGCATATGCTTTCCACGTCGTCCTTTAACGCTCTTCTAAAAACCCTCGAAGAACCGCCCGCGCACGTCAAATTCATTTTCGCCACCACGGACCCTCAAAAGGTCCCAACCACCATCCTGAGCCGCTGCCAGCGCTTTGATCTCAAGCGCATTCCGGCCCCGCTCATTTCCAATCATCTGCTGGGGATCGCCGCCAAGGAAGGAATCGCCCTTTCAAACGGCGCCGCCGATACCCTGGCACGGGGAGCTGAAGGCGGCATGCGCGATGCCGAATCGATGCTGGACCAGCTTGTCGCCTTTTGCGGCAACACCATCGAAGAGGAAGACGTGCTCACCGTTTTCGGGTTCACCGCGCGTGAAACCGTTTCAAGCCTGTGCGATCATCTCATTGACGCCAATGTGCCCGATGCATTGCGGCTCATTCACGCTCAGGCCGAGGCGGGCAAAGATCTCAGCCGCCTGATGAATGATCTCATCACCCACTTGCGCAACCTGCTCGTTTCCAAGGCCGATCCCGATGGAATGAAGGACGACCTGGGCGAGGAAGCACTCGCCCCGCTCGTTGAACAGAGCGAGCGCCTGCAAATGAGCCAGCTTCTGGAGTTGATCGAGCAGTTTGCCGAAGCCGAGTCGCGCATGAAATGGGCGCCGAATAAGAAAATGCATTTTGAAATCGCCGCGATCCGCGCGATTCAAACCTTGAGCCAGGCAAGCCTGAGCGACGTGCTTGATACGCTAAGCGCATTGCGTGACGGCAAAGAAATCGCACGCCCTGAACCCCGCGTTGCCGCCGTCCCGCGCCCGGTCCGTCCCGCGGCAGCCACGGCTCCCGCCAAACCAAAAATCGCCGCCCCGGTTCGACCCGCGGAAACGGCTCCCGTTTCCAAACCCGAGCCAGCTCCGCCTCTTCCCGTGGCGGCCGCGCCTCTCCCGAAGCCCGCGCCTCTTCCTGTGGCCGCCGCGCCAGCGCCAAAGGCCGCGTCTCCGGCGCCGAAGGTTGAACCTGCTGTTCCGAAATCCGATCCGGTGGAACCGAAGCCGCAAGCTGCGGTTCCTGAAATGAGCATTGAAACGCTCTGGAAAACATTGGTTACCGAGGTTCGCAGGGATCGTCCTCTGATCGCCATGTGGGTCGAGGCCGGCATGCTGCTTGATCTTGGCAAAGATGCCGCGACCATTGGATTTCCGCCCGATGCTTCCCTCGCCCAGGAATACTGCGAGCAAGCCACCAACCGCAAATTTCTCCAGGATCTCGCCAGCCGGCTGACGGGGCACCCGCTAAAACTGCGCTTTGTAAAACGCGAAGGACTCGCCATCGAACCGGTCGCGGCACTAAAAACCGAGCCGGCACGCGATCCTCTTGAAGAATTCAAAGACGATCCGTTAATTCGCAAAGCACTCGAAATTTTCAGGGCTGAGATTCAGCCGGTTTAAAATTTTCTATTCTATGAACATACAGAAAATGATGAAGCAGGCGGCCAAGATGCAGGAGCAAATGGCTCAGGCGCAGGCCGAACTCGCGCAAAAAACGGTGACCGCCACGGCCGGAGGAGGCAAGGTCACGGTGGTGGCCAACGGCGCCGGCGATGTAATTTCAATCAAGATCAACAAGGAGGTCGTTGATCCCGAGGATGTTGAGATGCTGGAGGAACTCGTCCTGATCGGCGTGCAAAAAGCCATCGAAGAAGGCAAAGCGCTTGCCTCAAACGAAATGGGCAAATTGACCGCGGGAATGGGACTTCCTCCTGGCCTCGGATTCTAAACGAGCCGCCACTTACTTGCGCGCCTCAGGGGTGACAGTGAGCTCAAGGCGCTTGCCATCACGTTCAACGACGACCTTGATCGGCTGCCCGATTTTTACCGCGTCAAGGGCGTAGGTATAATCGTAAATGTTGGCGAGTTTAAGACTCGCAAATTCCACGAGCACATCGCCCCCTTTGATCCCGCCCTTCTCCGCGGGGCTCCCGCCGCGCACGCCGCTGAGTTTTACGCCTTTTACTTCCGTCGTGTAATCGGGAATGGTTCCAAGATAAGCGCGCAACGTTTCCCGTGAACCGCCCGCTTCCTTGTCGCTCCGCTCCACGCGTGCCAAATCGGGCCGCTCGGGAGCGCTCGCTACATCGAGCACAATCTGCTGAGCCATCCTGGCAATCCGTTCAGCGCCTTCGTAGTTGAGTTTTTCCGCCGTGTCAGTCGGCCGATGATAATCCTCATGCGCGCCGGTGAAAAAATTGAGGACAGGGATGCGTTTGGGATAAAAGCTTGTCGTGTCGGTCGGAAGATATGGGTCGTCCTGAAGGACAAGATTAAACCCGGCGGCGACGTTGCGTTTCTCAATCAGCTTGGTCCAGAGCTTCGAGGAACCGACCCCTTGAATGGTCAGCTTGTTCTCTTTTAAACGGCCCACCATGTCGAAGTTGATATAGGCGGCCACCTGCTTGAGCGGCACCGGCGGTTTTTCGCAGAAAGCGGCTGAACCGATAAGCCCGATCTCTTCGCCTGACCAAAATGCGAACACGATGCCGCGGCGAAACTTATCGGGATGCGCGGCGCGTTCCCCGGCCAAAGAGGCCGCCAACTCCATAATCACAGCCACGCCCGAGCCATTGTCATCAGCCCCGGCATGGACCTTTTCTTCCTCGCCCGACCGCGCCATCGAACTTGAATTCGAACCAAGTCCCAGGTGATCGTAATGAGCGCCCACGATCACATACTCGCAATCCTTTGTCTCTCCGCCCGGAGGCAACCAGCCGACCACGCTGCGATCCGTCTTCTTGATGTGCTCAACACCGGCTTCTAACCGCACCCGCACTTTGGGCAATACGAACCCGCCTTCCGCATGCGGATTCTCGGTATCGAGCCCCGATTGCAACGTCTTAAGATCTTTGCCCGATGGGGCCAGAAGCGCACCGGCCAGCTTGCCGCTAATTGAGTGCGCGATAATTCCCGAACCGGCCAGGGTGCCGTCACCCGTCAACGCGATCAGGTCGCCTGCCTGAGGCGAATTGGGACCCGCGACAAAAAGGACCGCCTTTGCGCCCCGTTCCCGGGCCATCATCGCTTTATATCGAAGGCCCGCGTAACGATTTAATTGCGCGCGCCTCTGCGGATCGACTTCCTCGGGCACATAACGAAGTATAAGGACCACCTTATCCTTCACATCGAGGCCCTCGTAAGAATTGTAGCGGCCGCCGTTGCCTTCCGGCACCGAAAGCCCGTATCCGGCGAAAACCACTTCGCCTTCAACCTCAGCACTGTCGCTAAAAGAAAGCGGTCGAAAATCGACGTCTGAAGCAAATTCCGCGGCGGGCCCATCGCTTTGAAGCGTGATTCGATTTTTGCCAGGCAACATCTTTACTCCTGCGTCGAATTCAAAAGGCTGAAAGAATTCGTTTCCAAGCGGCTTCACCCCGACGCTTTGCAAATACTCGGCGAGAAAATTTGCGGAGGCTTCCGCTCCCGGCGTACCAGTCATGCGTCCCTGGCGCGCGGGATCAGCCAGCCAATCGACTTCGGCGTGTAAATCGGCGGCTGCGATGGTCGAGGTGAGTGTGGCGCCATTAACATGGACGACCGCTCCGGCCGCCTTCGGCAAAGGCGACGTCTCATTTTCCTGCTCGATCCGATGCTTGTCAGCGGCCTGCGCCTGCGCTTCGATTGCCTTGAGTTCCTCGGCAGAGCGCTGGCGTTTTGGCGATTCTTCCAGCGCTTTTACCGCCGCCGGATGATTCCAGTTTGCCAGAAATAACTGCGATTTTTTGTCTCCGGTCCGATTGGAGGTCCAGCTCAAGCGTTTTCCATCGGGCGAAAAGACCGGCAACCCGTCAAAGCCATCGGTATCCGTGACGCGAACCGGCTCATGAATTCCTTTCACATCGACGATAAACAATTCGAAGTTTTCGAATCCGAATTTATTGGAGGTAAAGATGATGTACTGACCACTTGGATGATAAAATGGCGCCCAGGACATCGACTTGAAATCGGTGATCCGCTGCACGTCCGAGCCGTCTGTTTTCATGGTGAAAACGTCCGCATTCATCCCGCTGGCATCAAATCGGCGCCAGATGATGCGCTCTCCGTCGGGCGAAAAGAACGGCCCTCCATCGTATCCGGGTGAACTCGTCAGCCTGCGCTGATCGCTCCCATCGGAATTCATAATATAGATGTCGCCGAAATAGGCGGGATCCTTCTCAAAACGCGCCTTGTCCTCGGCGGAAAGCTTTTCAACTGGAAAAGCAGCGCGGAGCGAACAGAAGACGATCTTCTTTCCATCCGGGGAAAAGGAACCTTCCGCGTCGTAACCAGGCGCATCGGTGAGCCGAGTCATCTCTGTGCCGTCTTGTTGGCACGAAAAGATATCCATCGCCGGGTCGTAGTCCCATGAATAACGGCGTTGTTTGCCCGAGGCACGAAACTCCAATTCCGCGGCTTGTTTAGCCTGCGCCTCGGGATCGAGCTGAGTAGACGCAAATAAAAGCCGCGATGTGCCCGGCTGAAAAAAAGCGCAGGTTGTCTTGCCTATGCCGGAGGAAACCCGGGCACTCTCCCCGGAAAGCAGATCCAGAAGGTAGATCTGGTAGAAAGGATTCGCTTCCTCACGTTCGCTTTGAAAGACAAGCAGATTTCCATCACCATGGAAGTAACCTTCCCCGCTCCGTTTCCCTTCAAATATCAGCTGCCGCGCGTTGCTGAGAAAGCCCGTTTCCGCGGCAGGTGATTCAATAGTTAAGAAGAACAGCGCGGCGAAACAGGCCAGTATCCGTGACATGCGGTAGGAATACCAACGAGGCGAAGGAGTGACAAGGTCACTTTCCGTCATCCGCTTCGGCCGCTTGTCCTACCAGTTCTTAACCCACTTCGGGGAATCCTTGAACGGTCCGGGGGCGCCGCCATCCGGTGCGTCAGCGCGGTTGGAGCCGCCCGTCGACCATAGATCAAAAGTGGAATTATATCCAACCGGCGGGCCTACTTCCGTCAGGCGATTCGCAGACGCTTTGGAGCGCAAGGCATCCGCATAAACCTGCTCCTGAAACGCGTAACCAGTGGAGTAACCATAGCAATTGCCCCATGGATCCTGAATCCAGTTTACCAGGATTACCTTCCCGTCCTTTTTCTGAGTATTCAGCATGTCAGGCTTGAACTCGTAATAGGTCTTCTCATTGGCGTTGGGACGGAAGTCGCGATCTACTTTGTCTCCGCTCAGTTCCTCGTATAAAAACTGGCTTGCCAATTGATACTTCTTGGCCGTCGTCCCCGATCCAGTCGGCACGGCATCCTTGCGCGGATCAAGGAAATCGGTCCCTGCAATCGCAGTCGGCTCTGTGACTCCAGCCAGACGCGGGTAAGATCCGTTGTCGGATCGATAGTTTTCGCACGCGGAGCTAAGCGCCGCGATTTCGCCTGTGGCGCGATGCATTGCTGCATTCCGATGAGCCAGACTGCTGACGCCAATTACCAGCGACGTAAGCACGGTAATAATGACGATCACGGTGAGTAACTCGACCAGCGTGAAACCGCGGACGGTGGAGCGCTTCATAATAAGATTAATGGGGGGCTAAAGAGCGGCCGATTCTGGAGTGGATACTCTGGATCTGAAAAAGACGTTTGAAAACAAAGGGAACTAACCGGCCTGCATTCCCTGGATGATGCTGATCAGCGGCATGAAGAGCGCAATAACGATCGTTCCGACAATCAGCGCCAGGAGCACAATCATGATCGGCTCAAGGAGTGACGTTAGACCTTCCACGGCATTATCGACTTCATCATCGTAAACTTCCGCGATCTTGAGAAGCATCTCGGGCAACTGGCCTGTTTCTTCACCCACGTCGACCATCGAAATCACCATCGGAGGAAAGACGCCGCTGGCTTCAAGCGGTTGAACGATCGATTCACCTTCCTTGACGGCGTCATGCACCTTCGTTACCGCGTCGGCCACAACAGCGTTGCCGGCCGTGTCGCGGGTAATATTGAGCGCCTGGAGAATGGGAACGCCGCTCGTTACCAAGGTGCCGAGGGTCCGGCTAAACCGCGAGATTGAGCTTTTTCGGGAAAGATCGCCAAAGAGCGGCAATTTCAGTGCGATCCGATCGAGCGCCTGGCGGCCGTTTGGATTGCGCGAGATCATTTTATAGGCAACCACAAACACCACGATGCCGGCGATAATGTAATACCACTGACCCTTGATGATGTTACTTGCCTGAATGACCATCAGAGTAATTCCAGGCAGCGGTTTGTTCCCGAGCATTTCCTTGAAGATCTGCTCGAAACGCGGAACGATAAACGCCAGCAAGAAGACCATGATCAACATTGCGATCATGAGCACGATGACCGGATAAGCCATCGCCGCGACTACTTTGTTTTTGATCTTCTGCGCCTTCTCCTGGAACTCAGCAAGACGCTGCAAAACGATTTCAAGCACACCGCCAAGCTCGCCGGCTTTCACCATGTTGATGTAAAGCTTGTTGAAGATGCGAGGATGCTGAGCCATCGACTCGGAAAACGTGCTGCCACCTTGCACCGCATCGGCCAGCGCATTGATTGTGTTTTTTAAAACAAGATCCTTTTCCTGCTTGGCCAGTACTGTCAATCCACGCAAAAGCGGAAGTCCCGCGTCAATCAGCGTCGCCAACTGCCTGGTAAAAATCATCAGCACTTTGCCGCTGACCGTTTTCCGGGCAAACATGCCGGGCCCGCCCGATTTGGATTTGGGCGCCGCGGCGGTCTTGATCGCTTTCTGGACCTTCTTGGACTGCTTGACAGCCGTCCCCTTGCCCTCCTCGGTCACGCTGGTTGGAAAATAACCAGTCTGGCGCAATTGGCCCACAACGTCGTTAGCCGAGGCGGCTTCAAGCACGCCTCGCGATTCTTGTCCGCGGGCATCCAGCGCGATATATTCAAATTTAGCCATAAAGGGGGGAAATGGTCACCCGTGCAGGGTTCGAAGAGATTGTTAAGACCCGAAAGAGAGGTTGTCGATGATGTTTTGAAAAGGAATCCCCTAATAAAAACGGGGAACTCCTGCGAGCGCGGTTGGCGCTCTGTCAGACTGCAAAAAACGGAGGCGGATCAGGTATACTTCAGCACTTCTTCAATCGTGGTTTCCCCGTCGTAAATGCAACGCAGCCCATCCTGCCGCAGCGTCGTCATGCCGAGCTCAATGGCTTTCTGCTTCAGCACCACGCCCGGAGCCCGCTCATTGATGAGTTCCCGGATCGGATCACTCATATCAAGCAATTCGTAGATCCCTTTTCGGCCTTTATAGCCGGTATTATTGCAAGCCTCGCATCCTTTTCCGTAGTAAAAATTCTTGTCTCCAATCTCGTGCGGAGAAAGCCCAAGCTGCGTAAGCACGGCTTCAGAAGGTTCATAGGGAGTGCGGCATCCCGTGCAGATTTTACGAATCAGGCGCTGGCCAAGAACGCCTTCAAGCGCTGCCGAAATCAGGAACGGCTCAACCCCCATGTCAACCAGACGTGTGACAGCTCCGGGAGCGTCGTTGGTATGCAGCGTCGTGAAGACCAAGTGACCGGTCAGCGACGCCTGAATGGCAATCTGAGCCGTCTCGATATCGCGCGTTTCCCCTACCATGATGCGGTCAGGATCCTGCCGCAAAAAGGCGCGCAGCACTCGGGCAAAGTTTAATCCGATCGCTTCATTAACCGGGACCTGAATGATCCCTTCAATATCATATTCAACCGGGTCTTCCGCAGTCAGCACCTTGGAATCAATGGTGTTGATTTCATTGAGCGCCGCATAAAGCGTGGTCGTTTTGCCCGAACCGGTAGGGCCCGTGACAATAAAGATGCCGTTTGGCTTCTCAATGGTCTTGAGAATGTAGTTATGGATGTGCGGCGGCATCTTGAGCGCCTCAAGGCTCAGATTGACAGCAGCCCGATCGAGCACCCGCATAACCACGCTTTCACCGAACTGAGTCGGCAGGGTGGAAACACGCAGATCGACCTGGCGTCCGCCAATGATCTTTTGAATACGTCCATCCTGCGGCAGGCGGCGCTCGGCAATGTTAAGGTTCGCCATCACCTTCACGCGCGATGTGACCGGTCCCGCCAGATGCCGCGGCGGAGGCGACATTTCATAAAGCGCACCGTCGACACGGTAGCGGATTTTAAATTCGGTTTCGAATGGTTCAAAATGAATGTCAGATGCGCGATCCTGAATAGCCTGGAAAAGGATCAGATCGACATACCGAATGATAGGAGTCGCGTTCGCCTCAGCCTCGAGATTCTTTTCATTGATCTGCGAATCCGGTCCGCCGAACTCCATCTCGCCGCCAAGCTGGGCGAGAATCTCGTCCATGCTGGAAGCATCGTTCCCGTAATGCTTCTTAATGAGTTCATCGATCTGGTAAACCGCTGCGACGAGGACCTGAATTTCTTTGCCCAACGCAAAACGGAGATCTTCTGCCGTTTGCGAATTCAACGGGTCAGCCAGCGCGATCTGGATCGTGTAACCATCGGTGCCAAGCGGCATGGCACGGTGCAGCACGGCCAGCGAGGCGGGAATCAGGCTGATGACCTCCGGCGCGGGTTCATAACCGGCAAGGCCGACAAAGTCAGTGCCCATCGACTCGGCTACCGTCTGGTAGTATTCGTCCTCGGTGAGAATTCCGTAGTCCACCATTGTCTGGGTAAGACTTTTGCCAGTGCGGTCAACTTCTTGGGCAATATCGTTGATCTGATCGCGATCGACGATGCCTTGGTCGGCGAAAAGTTCGAGGACTTGTTTTGAGTTCATGGTGGGGAAAATAAAAAAGGTTAGCGTACCTTGCGCGGCTTGGAATCGCCGATGAGTTGAATGGCTGCCTGCGGATCCTGCGCTTTGGTGACGACCTGCTCGTAGCTAATCAGGCCATTGAGATAGTGGTTCACCAGCGAAGCTTCAAGCGACACCATCCCATACTTCGAACCGGTGAGGATGTCGTTGGAAATACGAAAGGTTTTATTGTCACGAATCAGCGCGGCGATCGAAGGCGTGTTGATCATGATCTCAAATGCGGCCACGCGTCCCTTGCCATCAATGCGAGGCAGCAGCAGCTGGGAAATAACGGCTTTGAGATTTGTGGAAAGCTGCGTGCGAATCATCTCCTGCTGATCGGAGGGAAACGCATCGATAATCCGGTCCACGGTTCGCGATGCACCGGTGGTGTGAAGCGTGGAAAAAACCAGGTGACCGGTTTCCGCCGCCGTGATCGCGGTTTCCATCGTTTCAAGATCGCGCATTTCACCCACCAAAATCACGTCAGGATCCTGCCGCAGCGCCCGGCGCAGGCCATCGGCGAAAGTAGGCAGATCGACCCCGATCTCGCGTTGATTGACGATGCCAACCCGATGATCGTGATAATACTCGATCGGATCTTCAATGGTGATGATGTGACTGCGCTTCGTGGAATTAATCACGTCGATCATCGTCGCCAGCGTGGTGGTCTTGCCCGAGCCGGTCGGCCCTGTCACTAACACCAAGCCACGGGGAAGGCTCAATAGCTCGCGCACCGCCGAAGGAAACCCGATTTCATCGAGCGTCAATAGCCGGCGAGGCACCAGCCGAAGCGCAATGCCAATAAACCCTTTCTGCCGGTAAACGCTCACGCGGAAACGGTTCTCGCCCCGGAAACTAAACCCGAAGTCAACGCTCCCCTCCTCGTTGACGCGCTGCATGTTCCCATCGCTCGTGATTGCCCGCGCCAGCGTCTCGGTGTTCTCGGCAGTAAGCGGCGCAATCTCTAACTTCACCAATTCCCCGCGCAACCTTAATACCGGCGGCGAGCCAACCGAGATATGCAAATCCGAAGCGCCTTCGTCGATGACGAGGCGCAAAAGATCTTCCATGGGTGTCATACGAGAGCGGGGAGGAAAACCAAGTGAATGAGGGAGGAACTCAGTTGGAGAAAGTAAGGCGGCGTGTTTTAAGCAGCGGCGGCTCGCACGCAGCCGGCTTGTCAGTCGGCGTCGGCCGCGGAAACGCTGATAACTTCCTCCGCGCTGGTAAGGCCTGCGAGAACTTTCCGAATGCCATCCTCCCGAAGGCTGCGCATCCCCATCTCTCGGGCGCGCTTTCTTAATTCAACGGTGGATGCCTTGTTATTAACCATATGACGAACTTCGTCATCGATCAGGAAGATTTCAAAAATACCCATCCGGCCTTTATAGCCGAGATGTTTGCAGTTCTCGCATCCGGCGCCCTTCATAACGGTCGCCTCGCCCAACTGTGAGCGATCAAGCCCAAGAGCGCTGATTTCGCTTTCGCTCAATTCATGCGGCTTCTTGCACTTGGGACAAAGCTTGCGGACCAGGCGTTGCGCAACAATGGCGCGGACAGCCGAGGAAACAAGGAACGGCTGCACACCGATATCGACCAACCGCGCAACTGCTGAAGGCGCATCATTAGTATGCAAGGTTGAGAAAACCAAGTGACCAGTCAGCGACGCGTTGATGGCGATGTTAGCCGTCTCCGCGTCACGAATTTCACCGATCATGATGATGTTAGGCGCTTGCCGCAAAATCGAACGGAGTGCGGCAGGAAAAGTCATGCCGATATCCGTGTTAACCTGAACCTGGTTGATACCGCCCATCTGATACTCCACCGGATCTTCCACGGTGATCAGCTTCTTATCGGGCTTGTTGATATAATGCAGGCAGCCGTAAAGCGTCGTCGTTTTTCCCGAGCCTGTCGGACCGGTTACCAAAAGGATTCCATCAGGCAGCTTAAGAAGCTGCTCGAAGATCTCCTGATCGTCCGAAAGAAAGCCGAGCTGCGGCAAACCCAAAGCCAGCGAACTCTTATCGAGAATACGCATGACGATCGATTCCCCATGAGTGGTTGGCACGGTCGATACACGCAAATCGACCTGTTTTTTACCCATCTTGGCCTGAATACGGCCATCCTGTGGAAGCCGCTTTTCGGCGATCGACATCGAACCCGTCATGATCTTCAGACGCGAAATAATCGCACTCTGAAGTTTCTTGGGCGGATTGTTCATCTCATGAAGCACGCCGTCGATACGGAACCGGACACGGAACCGTTTTTCCAATGGCTCAAGATGAATATCACTGGCCCGCATGTTGTAAGCCTCGAAGAGCATCGAGGTCACCATCTTGATAATTGGCGCATCGCCCGTGTCGCCATCGGTATCGACGGTTTCCACATCGCCAATGAGGATTTCTCCATTGATCTGGCCGGTGAGTTCATCCACCGCGTCCTCGGCCGTGCCGTAAAACTTCCGGATCGCCGAAAGGATGGAGTCGGGAGTCGCGCAGACAAACTCAAGGTCCCGCGGAGCCAGCCGATGCTGAAGCGCATCGAAAATGTCGAAATTGAGAGGATCGCTCACGGCAATCATCAATGCGGAATCCGTGAAGGCAATGGGCACCACCTTGAAGCGGCGCGCCACATCCGACGGCATCTGCTCAAGCACTTCCGGGGAGAGAGTCATCTGCGCCAGATCGACAAAATCCATGGCTGAATGAGCAGCCAAGGCGCGAGTGATATCTTCCTGGGTGAGTTCACCGGTGCGGATGAGGACAGCGATGACAGATTCTCCCGCATGAGCTTCGCCGCGAGCCTGCTCCAGCTGGGAGCGGGTTACGAGAGCGGTTTCAAGCAGGATTTCGAGGGTAAATTCTTCGTTTGCAGCCACGTCGGGAGGGGGAAAATTACAAGACTCTGGTGGGACGGAAATGAACGGCGCGAACGCCACTCATTCATTTATGAGCCTTTCTTACGAACCCCTCCTCCGGTTGTCAAAGGCCATCAAGGAGAATCTGGAAAAGGCGTCTAATTTTTTCAACGAGCGCCTTGCCACTTCCCCCGCGCTTTGCCACAAGCAACCGCCATGGACACGCCTCCCATTCAAAGACTTCGCGATGCGATCCGCGACATTCCGGATTTTCCAAAGCCGGGCATCGTCTTCAAAGACATCACCCCGATCCTTGCCGACCCACAGCTTTTCAAACTTTCCATCGACGGATTCGTGGAGGCGACCCGGCCACTGCGGGTCGATAAAATCATCGGTATCGACGCGCGCGGTTTTGTTTTTGGCGCCGCGGTCGCCTACGCGCTTGGTGTCGGTTTTGTGCCCATTCGCAAAAAAGGCAAATTGCCATTCCAATGCGAATCGGCCGCCTACCAGCTCGAGTACGGCGAGGCCGTCGTCGAGATCCATGTCGACGCCATCAAACCGGGGGAACGCGTTGTCATCATTGATGATTTGCTGGCCACCGGAGGCACCGCCGCCGCCGCCAGCCTGCTCGTGCGGCAGATGGGTGCCGTCCTTCTTGAAGCGCAATTTCTGGTTGAACTCGGTTTTCTCAATGGCGCGATCCGTCTTGGTCCCACGCCCATCCGCTCATTTTTGAAATTCTAGAAGCAAGAGCGGCGGGAAAAGACGCCGATCCAGCCGAACTTCCACTCTTTTTTGCGATTGCGGGACTTCAGGCATGGAGCTGGCTATGGATATGGGAGAATGCAGTCTCCATTTCCCACGCATTATACTGAGCGTCCGCTCTCAGCTGAGGATTCTGTCGCCAGCGAGCCGCTGGAGGCGATCCTCAAGCGGATCGCCTGCGACCTCATGGCGGAAAATGAAGGTGAACCGCCGGATTTGCTCTTGCTGGTGTTGTCGAAAATCTTCGTCAGCCATTTTGTTTTTCTCCTCGAACTGGCCACCCCTGGCTCCCCTCACCCGCATTCCCACCGGCTTACCCTGGCCGCGCGAGGAGAGATCTGGAGCAGTGCCACCTTTGAACTCAATCAAAGCGCCTGCGCCAGGAGTCTCGAAACTGGTTTTTTAAATTGTCCGCACGGTGCACGACTTCAGTTTCCCGAAGACAGCCTTCTGACCGCGCTTGAAATCGAGAGCCTCCTGGCCTGCCCGGTGTCGGCCCATGGCGGGCAGCCATTGGGCGTCTTTGGCCTGCTCGGACGAAGCGAATCGCGCACCTCGCAAGCCACCGCGGAGAGTGTTCTCCAAATTTATTCCTCCCACATGGCGGCGGGAATCGACTGCCGACGCGCCCGCCAATCGCTGGCTGCGGAAAAAGCGCGTTCCGGTACCGCGGAAGCACGGCTCAAACGCAACAACCTCGAGTCGCTCGGAAACGCGGCAAGCGAGATTGCCCACGATTTTAATAACCTGCTCACCGCCGTCCTCGGCAATCTCTCCCTTGCATTGCGGAGCCGCGGCCTAAGCGCCCAACTCTGCGAGCAGCTCACCGCCGCCAAATCGGCCGGGCTGCGCGCTCACGAGCTCGCCCAGCAACTTCATTTTTTTGCGGCAGCAGCTGCTCCGGTCAAAACGCGTGCCGCGGTTGGCGAACTGGTGCGCGACACTTTCAGCTCTTTAGAGGGTGTTGCCGGAAGCGTTGTAGTGCCGGCCGAGCTGTGGATCGCGGAAATTGATCGCGCCCAAATTGGGCAGGCACTCCATAATGTCAGCCTTTACGCGCGGAAATGCATCCCGGCTGGCACGCCGATGGAAGTTGCCTGCACCAATTTAACGATCGAGCACGACGATCCCCGGCTTGCGCTCGACGCGGGTCATTACGTGGTCATCTCCTTTAAAAAACAAGGAGACTTCCCGGACGATGACTCCTCTGAATCGGGCATCGCCCTTCAAAACCAGGGGAGCGATCTCAGCATCGTCGCGGCACGTTCCATCATCCATGGCCATGGCGGGCTTATTCGAAGCAATGCGCGCCCCGGCACGGGAATCGTGTTTGAAATTTTCCTTCCGGCGGTGCCGGAAAAGGCGCTCGTTCCTTTTCCTGCCACCGTCCTGGATAAAAGCATCGAAGGGTCGCGCATCCTTGTCGTAGACGACGAGGAAGCACTCTGTGAATTACTCGCCGATGCGCTCGAACCGCTCGGATGCGAGGTCTGCAATACCCAGGATGGCAACGAGGCGCTTTCACTTTATGGACAAGCCATGAGGGAAGGTCGCCCGTTCAACTTGGTCATCACCGATCTGCTGATGCCCTTTGGAATCGACGGCCTTGAACTCGTGCGCGGCCTCCAAACACTCGATCCCCAGGTCCGTGTGATCGTTTCAAGCGGACACTCCACCGACCCGGTGGTCGTCTACTATCGCGAACACGGCTTTTGCGGAGTCCTCTCCAAGCCATACGATCTTGCCGAGCTCGAACGCGTGGTCAAGGCCGCCATGCTCCCGACTGACACGGAGGCCGCGCCAGCGGCTCCTACGACCAGTGACTGGACAGTTTTTCCCAAAGCGCACGCTCTTCTGGCGTAAGCGTGGTTGGCAGCGTCACGGTCAATTTCACGTAAAAATCACCGCGCGTCCCCTCCGAGGTCGGCAGGCCCCGTCCTTTGAGCCTCAGTTTGCGGCCGGGTTGTGAACCGGCGGGCAGCTTTAAGCGGATCGACCCTTCAGGCGTTGGCACTTCAATCTCCGCGCCCAGAACCGCTTTCCAAGCCGGCGCTTCAAGCTCGTAAGTTAAATCCGCGCCTTCCACCCGGTAATCCGGATGCCGTTCAAATCGGACCCGGAGGTAAAGGTCACCCGCAGGCACTCCTTGCGCGGCCGTCCCGCCCTGCCCCGCCAGCCGAATTCGCTGACCTTCACGCACCCCTTTTGGAATTCGCACCTCATACGTTTCGGCCCGGTGCGCGCCATCACGTTGAAACGAGATTTTCTTCTTCGCCCCGTGAAAAGCATCCTCGAGGCTTACCAGCAAATCCGCCTCGATATCCTGGCCCTTCAGTTCTTCTTCCTGCGCACCGCCAAATCCACCAAACGGATTGCCCGCTCCGCGGCCGGCTTTGCCGCTGAAAAACTGTTCAAAAAAATCGCTGAAGCCGGTCCCTCCAAAACTGGCGCCGCCGCCCGGCTGCGGACCTGCCCCGCCCATGCCGCCCCCCCAGCCCGGACGCCGCTGACCCGCATCAGGACGATCCCAGTCCGCGCCGAGAGTGTCATATTTTTTGCGCTTCTCCGGATCGCCAAGGACCTCGTATGCCTCGTTGATTTCCTTGAATTTTGCCTCCGCCGACTTCTTGTCCTTGGCCACATCCGGATGATGCACCCGCGCCAGCTTGCGAAAGGCGCTACGGACCTCGTCTTTGGTTGCGGTCTTTGATACTCCGAGTGTTTGGTAATAATCTTTGTACTGAACAGGCATAAGCGGCTCCAACCTACTCATCATGCAGCCCTGCTGACAACCAGTGCCTTTGCAAAAGCGAAAGCGGCTTCAAAACCGGGCATGCAAAGGGGATGAACTCCTAAACCTGCGTGCGATGAATCTCTTTTGATTTTTTAAACGTTTTGTAGCGATACACCAGCAGCCAGTGCATTTGGCTTAGTAAAAAGATAGTGCGACACAATCCATTCCTCGCCGTTATCAAATGCCCAAAGTTCGGCGCACGCTAAAAAGAAAACACGCCAGTAAACCCACCAGCGCCGGGTTTGCTCCAGTCCGTAGGTTTCACTAAAAAGAGGCCATATTTCAGAACGATGCGTGTCCATGTTGCGAAGCCACGCTTCAGCCGTCCTGGCGTAATGAGTGCCTGAGACGCGCCAATGTTTGCTGATCCTAAGATCGTTTTGAAAGTAGAGAAGCAGATCATCCGAGGGCATCTGGCCGCCGGCAAAGAAGTATCGGGTCATCCAGTCCGAGGGACCGCGATCTTCATAATGGTAAGCCATCTGGCGATGGGTGAAGATATGCACAAAGAGCTTTCCTCCCACCTCTAACCAGCGGGCAACCTTGCCCATGAGCAACTCATAATTCTTCATGTGCTCGAACATTTCCACCGAGACCACACGATCAAAGCCGCCATCGGCTTCAAACACGTTCATGTCGGCCGTAATGATCGTCAGATTCTTAAATCCACGGCGTTGCGCTTCCTCATCAATATAAAGCTTCTGAGTCCGCGAGTTGGATACTCCCGTGATCCGCGCCTTTGGATAATGTTCAGCCATCCACAACGAGAGCGATCCCCAGCCACAGCCAAGCTCAAGAATCCGCTGTCCGTCGGCAAGCTCAGCCCGCTGACAGGTTAGCTTCAACATCGCCTCCTCAGCTTCATCGAGCGACACGACGCCTTCGCTCCAATAGCCGGAACTATACTTGATTCGTTTGCCCAGCGCCAACTGATAGAACCGGGTTGGCACCTCGTAATGCTGTTCGTTGGCCGCGCTGGTTTGCACGGCGATCGGACTCCGTTTCAACCCATCAATATGCGCCTGCAATAACGCCCCCTGCGCCTCCACATCCGCGCCGCGTTTCTCGCGCAATGTCTGTTTAAGCAGGCGCCGGATGCCGACGCGTATCAAACAATCAGGAAGCGAGTTGGTTTCAAGCAACTGGTCGAGCGAGATCATGAATTCGATAAATGGGTTTTCCTAAACCACGGAACAAATGCACTCGTTGTCCGCTGATACTCCCGGTAAAGGGCTCCCTTGCTTTTTAACGCATACTCTTCGGTCAACGGGATGCCGGTTACTTTGAAAAGGAAATAGAGCATCAAAAACGGGCAGATCAGCCCGGTCCAGCCCCACGGCGACCCGAGCGCGGCAATGCTGAATCCAGCCCAGACAAGTGATTCAAAAAAATAGTTTGGGTGCCTGGAGTATCGCCACAAGCCGCCCTGGCATACCGCGCCGCGATTTGCCGGCTCGGATTTAAATCGTCTCATCTGTTCGTCAGCGAGTGATTCCCCCATCAGCGCCAGTGCGGCCAGGATTAAGCCGGCGATTTCGATTGGACGCAGAGTCGACGAATCGTTGAATGACGCTGCCAGGAAAGGCAATGAAAAGAGCCCGACGACGAGCGCCTGCAATTCGAAAAAGACCAGGAACATGCCCCGCCCTCTCCATCGCTCACGCAGCTTTTCATACCGGATATCCTCCTTTGGATGATGCTTAATCACCCGCAGGAGGATATACGTGCCCAGTCTCAAACTCCACGCCGCGCCGATTAGGGCGAATGCACCTTTGCGAAGTGGATTCCCAGGTCCGCTCAACGCATAAAATGGCGCCAGCACCGCGATGCCGTATGAAAAAGCAACATCGAGCAGCCCGTAATTTTCAATTCTTACGCTGACAGCCCAGGTCAACGCAAAACAGGTCAGCGCGATTAATAGTCCGGTCCCTAGTAGGAGAAGCATAGGTTAGACGGATGGCGGACAAAGCAAAGAGTTCCCACAAGCCGCATCGAAGCAAAAATCGAGAGAGGCACTTGAAACGACATCAGCTTTGCCGTCTGCGGAGCAAAAGCTCTTCGATCCCGGCGCCCGCCGGCAATCGAAACAGCTGGATGAGCAGATAGCTGGCCATCGCGATATTTCCAAGAAGCAAGATCGCCAGCAACCAGAGAACCCGGACCGCCACGGAAGTTTCTTTGTAAGCCACCCAAATGTAGAAGGTAAGAAAGGCAAAATAGGTATCAAAAAGCGTGGCGATAAACCAGGGATGACCGGCAACAGGACGCGGGATATTCCAGAGTGCAACGCTGCTGCTCGCCCAGCTTGTCACGGCAAGCATCGTCACAAGGACAATGAGAAACCCAATTCGAAGCAGGCAGATCATTCCCCGGATTGGCTCTCGCTTCTCTTCAGGCCGAGTGCTTCGTAACACTTGCAGTTGCCGGAAAGCGCGCGGTAGATGAGCCACGCACCGCCGATAAGAAGCAGCGGGCGACGAATGGCGCCAACCATGAGTGCCGCACCAAGGATGCCAGTGGCAAGGCGTTCAGTGTCGCTTATATTGACTGGAGATCTTGAATTATTGGATGACATGGATTGAGGAGTTAAGGAACGGCGGGAGGACGGTTCAGAGTGCGATTATTGGGCCGCGTATAGATTGCCTGAACCACGCTGATATTGCGACTGGCAAACGCAGCTTCACAATATTGCAGGTAATAATTCCATTTCCGAAGAAAACGCGCATCAAACCCCAGTGCCCGCACTTCCTCTAAGCGCGTATTGAAAGTCTCCCACCACGTATGGAGCGTTCTGGCATAGGAGGCACCCAAATCTTCAAGATGATGAAGGTAAAGATCGCTGGTTCGATTAATGGCCTCATTGACGCGGCCAACGCTCAAAAGAAGCGAACCGGGGAAGATATGTTTTTGAATCCAGTCAACTCCCCTGCGCAACTCGGCATGCCGCGAATCCGGCACGGTGATATATTGAAAACCAGCCAGACCGCCGGGCCGAAGCAGCTCATTGATTTTCGAAAAATAAGTTTCCAGGTAACGGTCTCCCAAAGCTTCCATCATTTCAATGGACGCCACCTTGTCATATAAACCAGTGATATGGCGGTAATCCTTCAGCTGGACGTCGATCTTTCCGGAAAGCCCCTCCTTTTCAATCAGCTCCCGAGCGAACCTGAATTGTTCTTCCGAAATGGTCACGGTGGTGATACGGCATCCAAAGTGTCTCGCCGCGTGGAGGCTGAAACCGCCCCAGCCAGTCCCAATTTCAAGCAGATGATCAGTGCTTTGCAAATGCAGCTTCCGGCAAAGCACGTCATACTTTGCAATCTGTGCCGATTCAAGCGATTGCGCCGGATCGGTGTAGTACGCGCTCGAGTAAGTCATCGTTGCATCAAGCCAAAGCCGGTAGAATTCGTTCCCCAGATCGTAATGCTCCGATATATTGCGCCGGCTGATATCGACACTGTTAGGACGCAGCCAATGTCCCACCCGATTGACTATCTTCAGAGAGTTAAAAAGAAAAGCCCGGGTCCGCGATCCGGACATGCCCGGGGAGTTTTCGACATTTAAAATAGCCCAGGCGATCACCTGCTCGATGCTGTCTGTTTCCCAGTCCCCATCGACATACGATTCGCCAAAACCGATATCGCCAAACAACACGCATTTTTGAAAAAAAACAGGGTCGCGCACGGCAATGCATGCGCTGGTGCCGGCGCCTTGAGTTCCGAACTCCAAAGTCCTCCCGCCCGGGAGCTCAAGCTGCAAATATCCAAGATTCATCCGCGCGAACGCACGCAGAACCAGAGTCTGATAGATGCCATGGGAAACAGGCAGAGGGGCGGGCATCACTTTAGTCGTGGTGTCGTTCATCGATTTTTTTCCGCAATGGAGGAGTGAGGATTAAGCACGCCTTGCTGAAGATGGGCGTTGGCGGCCTTGGAATGAAATGGAATGCGCTTGAGCCAAAGCAGAAAGGCCTCCCAATGGATTAAAAAAATCACGCGAAGCGTCAGGAACGGGTATTTAAGAGCAAACCAGGCAAGCCGCGCGCTTGTCAGTGCAACGCGCCTCCCTGTGAGTGTGCTAAGGAGAATACGTTGCGATCCTTCAATATCATCGATTTTGATGGCAAGAAATTCGTCGGGCACGCGTAACCTGAAATCGAACTTCACTTCCAGGCCGGAGAAGGGCGAGACATAAAAATGTTTCGGAGTAACCAGGTGAAAAAGATTCGCCTCGCCGCGATGCGGAAGGAGATACGGCTTCATTTCGCCGAACGTATTGCCGACCTGCGCGACAGCGCAGAACGGCTCGCCTTGCGCATTGAAGCAATAATAGAACGAAATCGGGTTGAATATATAACCCAAGACCCTGGGTAATGTGATCAGCACAGCACGGCCGCCTTCCGGGAAATCGATTCCGCTTTGCTTCAGGTAAACAATGAGGTTTTCCTTGATCGTACCACCGGTCAGCGTCAGGTGGTCGCGATCGCGGAACGAGTATAGATTCCAGCGGTTCCGGCTAAACCCAATTAGCCGCGAATCCAATCCGTCAATTTCATCCAGATCGATGCAAAGATAAAAGAGCCGGTAGCTGAAGCGATGCTGCCTGGGGCTCAGACGATGATGCATGACCGAGCATTCATACAGGCACGAATGCCGGCTTGAATTCGTGGTGGCTTCGAGGGCGTGTTCTAACTGCCCCATATAGGCTCTCTTGTTAGGCTCCGGGCACATTCGAGCGCGCTGGTAAAGCCGTCTTCATGAAACCCGTATTTAAACCAGGCGCCGCAAAAATAGGTCGTCTGATTTTGATGATTAAGGGCCGGGAGCTCGCTTTGAGCCGCGACCGCCGCAAGATCAAAGAGCGGGTGCTCATATTCAATCTCACGCAGCACACTGCCCGGGGCGATTCGATTAGCCGCATTGAGCGAGACAAAGTAGTTCTCGCGCTCGGATACACCCTGCAGGCGATTCATCCAGTAATGGGTTGTCGGCAGCAAACGGCCGTCTTCACCCTTTTCGACCCGGTAATTCCACGAAGCCCAACACCGCGGCGTATGAGGCATGACTGAACTGTCGGTATGCACCGTGGCCAAATTCCGCTGATACTTAAATTTACTTAGCAACCGGACCTCGGTTGCAGTCGGTTCCGCCAGCAACGCCAGCGACTGGTCGCCATGGCATGCCATAATTAGCTTGTCGAATTCTTCCTTGTTCCCCCGGCAATCCTCGATGATCACTCGATCCGTCCCCCGAATGACCCGCACGGCCCGGCGCCCCAGGTGGATGCGGTCCTTGAACGGGAGCGTCATTTTCTGGACGTATGACCTGGCCCCATCGGTTACCGTCCGCCACGGGTGCTGCGTGTGAAGTCCAAGAAAACCGTGGTTGTGCCAGAATCTTAAAAGTGTCCTGGCCGGAAACTCGAGCATCAGATCAGGCGGCGTCGACCAGACCGCGCCACCCATCGGAACCAAATACCAATGCAGCATATCCTCGCCGTATCCGCGTTTGGTAATATATTCGCGCAGCGTGCAATCGGAGAAGCGCGGATCTTCCAGGGCGGCAACCGCTTCAGAGTTAAACCGATTGATATTCATCAGCATCCGCCAGAAGCGCAGGTTCCAGAGATTGCGCCGCTGGCCAAAAAGCAGCCCAAGGCTCGACCCGTTGTATTCAAGGTTTGCCGGACGATACTGGACACTAAATGACATGTCTGTTGGCTTGGTCTCAACATTCAACTCACGAAACAGCCGGGTAAGATTCGGATAAGTCGTCTCGTTGTAGACCATGAACCCGGTGTCGATCGGAATCAGGCGCTCCTGCTCCGGGACAATGATCGTATTGGTATGGCCGCCCGCGTAATCGTTCTGCTCGTATAAGGTTAAATCAAACTCCTTATGCAGGAAATGCGCGCACCCGAGCCCTGAAATTCCGGTGCCAATAATGGCCAGCTTTTTCCTCATTGAGGCTCTTAAAGTTCCCGGCGAAAACCGCGCGCGGCCTCGGCATAGACACTCGCCGGCACGGGCCGCAAATCCCAGATGATCCCGGCCCACGAGAGCATCTTTAGAACATAATAAGTCACGTCGATTTCCCACCAATAGAACCCCTGGCGGGCGGCTCCCATGAACCGGTGATGATTGTTGTGCCAGCCCTCGCCAAGCGTGACCAGAGCCAGGGCAAGATTGTTGCGGCTTTCATCTCCGGTCTCGAAGCGGCGGTTTCCAAAAACGTGAGCCAGAGAATTGATCAGGAGCGTGCCGTGCAGAAGCACGACAGTGCTGATAAAAAATCCCCAGACCAATAGCTGCGTTCCGCTCGTATGCAGCGAGGGAGCAAAGTAACCGAGCACGGCGCCGGTTATATAAAGCAACAGCGCCAAAACCGCCGGGACAACCAGGTCAAACCGGTTCAGAAACACCAACTCCGGATACTTGGCGAGGTCCCGGATTGCTTCATAGTTGGTTGGGAAATTCTTGCTGCTTGTCATCCAGCCGATATGCGACCACCAAAAACCGCTGATTGTCGGCGAGTGCACGTCGTGTTCCTGATCAGCATGCTTGTGGTGATGACGATGTACCGCTGCCCACCAGAGTGCCCCGCGCTGCACCGCGGTATTTCCGAGCGCGGCAAAGCAAAACTGGGCGGCGCGTGACGTATGAAATGTCCGGTGCGAAAAATAGCGGTGATAAAAACCGGTGATTGCAAACATTCTCACCAAATAAAGGACAACTGCCATCCCCGCGGCCATCCGGCTCCATCCGGTCCAGATCACGCCGAGGCAGCCCAGATGCAGGAAAGCAAACGGCAGACAGCGGCGTAATTCAAAGCGGTCCTCCTTTTGCCTGACCGCCGCAGCGCCCTCAGGAAAATAGTCGGAGTCAAAAAATTGACGGAGAGTGATCAGGCTGCGGGAAAAGGAGTCAGTCAACGAAAGGGGTGGTTCGGTCGGCATGAATGGCACTGCGGTTATCCGGGAGATACCCGATGCCGGATGCAGCGAAAAGACGATTTGCGCTTTTCCAGACTCGTGAACCGGCGTTGGCTTTTCCTTGGCATCCATTCAGGGACGGCTCGCGTTTTATCCCGCCCCACGCTCTTCTTTTCAGCCAATCCTGCTTTTAATGCGTGAAGCGCGCCGACGATTGCAAAAGCCGACCGGCTCGAGGCGTTAAGCTGACCATGAAAACCACCCTTTTTATCTTATTGCTGGCCATGAGCATCTCCTTGTCCCCTGCCCAAACTGCGCCTGCCCGGCTCGAAGTGCTTGAAATCCCCGGAGAAAAACTGGCGGACAATCCGCTCCGCGACCCGGTCAAGCGGCGCGCTGCCGTTTTCATGCCCAAGGGGTACGTCAAAGGGACGGAATTGCCGGTTGTCTATTACCTGCCGGGATACGGAGCCTCCTCCGAAGATTTCATTCGGGATCCGAGCGCCTTTGCGCATTTGATTCAGCAATTGGCCAACGACGGATTGCCCCTGATCATTGCCGTGGTCGATTGCCGCAATCGCTGGGGCGGCAGCCAATATCTGAATTCACCGGCGCAAGGTGATTATGCGGATTATGTCTGCCAGGAGATTATTCCAACGGTCGAGAAATGGTTGCAAATCGCGCCGGCCGTTTCGCAGCGCATCATTGCGGGTCATTCAAGCGGTGGCTACGGGGCGCTGATGCTTGGGATGAATCACCATGAACTTTTTGGAAACGTCGTTGCCTTGGCGCCCGATGGAGAGTTTGAGGTGACATGCGGCGATTGGTTCAAGGAACGCGCGCTGACCCGGCTGACCGCCGCCGATATCGAGACGATCATGCAGGGACCCGCCTCGGAGGCGCGTGAACGCGGAGGACTTGTCGAGTTGCTCGCCGGATTGTCCGCCGCCTTCGCCCCCGAAGGCAGAAGTGCGCCGGGCCGTTTCCGGTGGATCCTCGATGAAAAGGGAAAACGCCGACCTGAGGTCTGGGCGCAATGGCTCGCGCTCGATCCGCTGGAAATCATCAAAGAGCGCAGTATCGCTTTCGCCCCCAGCCAGGGGATTTATCTCGACGGCACGACCCAGGACGCGACTCTTAACAATGTGGCTGCGCGCCACATTTATGATGCGCTTCGGAATCGGCATCAGCCGCATTGCGCCCATCATGAAGCGCCCGGTGATCACATGCATGCGTTGCCACAACGACTTGAACGCGGGCTTTCATGGGTGTTCGGAAAGCCGCTTAAAGAGCTCCCGTTGCCCTCGGACCGTTAAACGCTCAGATCATGCCGCGTTTCCAGACGCCATCCTGCGAAAAAAGCCTGCTCCGTGCATTGCAAAAGAGATCAAAACATCCCCTCGGTCCGATTGTCTTTTATCATGTCTGACGAAACACACTCCGCCTCTTCGCAGCGCAACTCCCTGGATGAACTTGATCTCATGATCCCCGATATGGATTCGGAATCCGCGGAAGCGCAGGTGAAAGGCATTCTGGAAAAATTGCCGGGCATCCAGGGAGTGCGTCTTGTGCAACGGGGGGCGTTTATTCGCTACGACGCGCAGACAATGAATCACGAGCAAATCTGCGCGATGATCCGTCAGGCTGGATTCCGTGCGAGCACCTTTCAGGATTCAAAAACGGGAAAAACGGGCATCTCATCCCAGTAAGCGGCGGCGGGTGAGCGGAACGGAATGGACGGTTTGGTTGGATGCCAATAGGTTGGTACCATCCTCTGCAGTGACCGCCATGACCACGCCACGCGAAAAAGGTTTTGTAAAGTCGCCGCCCACACAGCGCCCTCTGCTGATCTTCGACGGAGAATGCAATTTTTGCCGGCATTGGATTGCCCGCTGGCAGGAGATGACGGGCTCCCGAGTCGATTATCGTCCCTACCAGGAAGTCGGAACCGAGTTTCCGGAGATTCCGCAGGAAGCTTTTCAGAAAGCCGTGCAGCTCGTTGAACCTGATGGCCGCCTGTTCGACGGGGCCGACGCGGTTTTCCGGCTGCCTGATTTTGCTTCCACCGGAGGGCGCTTTTACCGGTTGTTACGGTCGCTGCCCGGGCTTCTGGCTGCGGCACGGCCCGCATATCGCTTTGTTTCTTCCCACCGCCCGTTTTTTTCCCTGATCACACGGCTGTTTTGGGGAAAAACTTTTCGAAAACCGGCATTCCTTTTCAGCCGCTGGCTTTTCCTGCGAGTTCTTGGCCTGGTCTACCTGATCGCCTTTGTCTCACTTGCGATCCAAATTCTCGGACTCGTTGGCGAACGAGGGATTCTGCCGGCCCGCCAATTCTTCGACGCCGCAGGTGCGCAGCTTGGCTTTTCTCGCTATTGGATACTGCCAACCGTCTTTTGGTGGAATGCAAGTGACGCTTTTCTTGTCGGCATCTGCTGGGCGGGCGCCGGCATTTCGGCATTGCTCGTCGCCGGGATTTGGCCGAGCGCATGCCTTGCGTTGCTCTGGCTGCTCTATCTTTCCCTTTGCGTGGCCTGTCGCACCTTCCTCGGCTATCAATGGGACGCGCTTCTTCTCGAGACCGGCTTTCTGGCAATCTTTCTCATCCCCCTCTTTGAAATGCGTCCGCGCTGGAATCTGGAAACGGGCGGTTCGCGAGTGGCACGCTGGCTCCTGCTCTGGCTCGCGTTTCGGATTACCATTGAATCGGGCTTGGTAAAACTCGCCAGTCACGATCCCGCGTGGGCCAATCTGACGGCATTAACTTATCATTACGAAACCCAGCCGCTGCCGCTTTGGACTGCGTGGTTTGCCAATCAATTGCCTCTTTGGATCCAAAAAATGAGCTGTGCCGGCATTTTCGTGGTGGAGCTTGGAGCCCCGTTTTTAATCATCGCTCCACGCAACCTGCGGCTCGCCGGCGCCGGAGCGATGATCGCCCTCCAGGCCGGCATCGCAGCTACGGGTAATTACACGTTTTTCAACCTGCTTACCGGAGCCCTTTACCTCCTGCTTCTTGATGACGCCCCATGGCCGGTCTCATGGAAAAAGGTGTTGGAAAAAACCGGACTGCCCCACCCGGGACGCTTTGGAAAAATTGTCCATGGAGCGCTTCTGGCGCCTGTCGCTCTCATCCATACGTTTTTTTCCTGCCTGCCACTCCTTGATATTCTCGGTTTTAGAAAGGAATGGCCCGCCCCGATAGTCCAACTCCACAGATTGTGCGCCGCGTTTCGCTCGTGCAACGGCTACGGACTTTTTGCGGTGATGACAACCACGCGCCCTGAAATCATCATTGAAGGAAGTGGCGACGGGCTGACTTGGGAGCCATACGAATTTGGTTGGAAACCGGGTAACGTTTATGAGCGGCCCAAACTTTGCGCCCCTCATCAACCACGGCTCGACTGGCAAATGTGGTTTGCCTCCCTAGAGGCGCCGCAGGTGTCACCGTGGCTCTATCATTTCGCCGCCCGGCTCCTTGAAGGATCCCCGGAGGTCCTCCGGCTTCTCGAATCCAATCCGTTTCCCAAAGGGCCTCCGCTTTACGTGCGGGCAACCCTTTACGAATACCATTTCACCCGATTCGAGGATGCAACCGAAGCATGGTGGAAACGGGAATACAAAGGCATTCTTCTACCGCCGGTTTCTTTGCGCACATCTGAGTAGTTACGACGATTTTTTTCCACAGAGAATCACGGCAAAAAAAACGCGACCGCAAACTCTTCTCGAGTCTGCGGCCGCGCGTTTATTTTTGAATTAAATCAGAGACTCAGTCCCGGTTGTTTTTCTCCTTCTTCGAACCCTTGTGCTGGCCTTTCACGGAATCGGGTCTTTGCTGACTGTGATATCCGCCGACAGAAACAACCGATGGACGCTGAGAATTGCGTCCGGCGTTATACGATTTGACCTGAACATTCGTGCGTGAACGCTCATAATTGCCGTGCGAATAAGAGCGGTCATTGTTTCCGCGATCGTATGAGCGGTTGTTGTTTCCGCGCTCGTAAGAGCGATCATGTGAACGGTAATCGGAACGATCGTAACCGCGCGAATACGAGCGGTCATCATAAGAATGGGACCGCGGATAAGAACGGCCTTCAACATACACTGTGTCGTGGTAACTCGGTCCACGATCATAATAGCGGCCGCGGGTGGCGTAAGGTTCCTCTACAACGCAGCCCGAGAGAAGAAGCACTCCAAGGAGTGCCGGTATCAGTAAATACAATTTCATGGTTGGAATAGTTTCTTCTTTTAGTGTGGCCCCTTTGACTTGCCGCGCAACCCCTCATCGCGGCCTTCAGCACAATCATCCTCCACCCGCACAATTCCTTCCAACAATCCCTGGTCTTTTTCTACCGCATCGAAAAATGAGGGGAACCGTGGCTCCCATCCAAGGGCGCGCAGTTTCTGATTGCTCACCCGTTTATGCGTCCATCCGCGCTTGCGGTTGGGGTCAATCGGCCCGGCCGGAGGCAGCGCTCGCCCAAATCGTCCAGCAAGCCATTCATATAAGGCGCGCTGATGCAACGGCTCGTTGTCGCATACATTGAAGATGCCGCTTTCCCGATAATTGATTAAAGCCAGCAACGCGGTCGCAATATCATCGCGATGCGCCTGATTGATCCAGCGCATGCCGTCCCCTTCCAGCACCGCCTCACCCGCAAAGAATTTTTTAAGCAGTACCGAGCGGCCCGGCCCGTAAACTCCGGCGAGGCGCGCCACGATTCCTTTTTGCTCCAAAACGAGGCGTTCGGTTTGCCTCAATATCCGGCCGGTTTCGCGATCGGGCTCGGCCGTGCTCTCCTCGGTCACCCACTCCCCATCGAGCTGCGCGTAAACCGAGGTGCTTCCGGTAAAAACAAGGAGGCCCGGCTGAAGCAGCTCGATCAGGTTGCGAGCGCCTTCCAAATAAACGGCACGATAACTCTCCACCCCGCCGCGCCTGCTGCTTGCGCAATGCACCACCACGTCGAGACCTTGAAGCAAGGGAATGGATCCCAACGCCTCCCGATCACACAGATCGGCGGCGATCACCGGGAATGGTTCCTCGCCCAGATTTGCCGCCGATTCATTTGAATGCGTCCCGCCGACAACGTCCCACCCCTCCCGGTGCAATAACCGCGCCACGGCCAAGCCTACAAAACCGCATCCGGCTACAAAAACCCGTTTCATGGAAGCGGCACTCCGCGCGCGATGGTAAGGAGCCGGTACCATTCGTCGCGGCTGAGTTCAATCTGGGTGGCTTCGACCGCGGCCGCGATCCGCCCTGGCTCGGTGCTGCCGACGATCGGGACGATGCCGGCCGGATGACGTAGCAGCCAGGCGAGCGCCAGCACCATGCGGCTGGTGCCGCGAGCCTGCGCCATTTCATCCAGGAGCGCGACGATTTGCGCGGGCTGATAAGCGCGCTGAGGCGCCAGGATATCGACCGGCCCGTCGGCGAGCAATCCGCCTCCCAGCGGGCTCCAGGCCAGGGGCGTGATTTTCTCCGCCTGGCATTGGTCGAGCGTTCCATCGCCGAGAGAACTGAGCTGAAGCAGACTGATCTCCACTTGGTTGACCACCAGAGGCCAGCGAGCCGCCCCTTGCAGCAGGGCCAGTTGCGAGGGAGAAAAATTGCTGACTCCAAATTCATGCACCTTGCCGGCCCGGTGCAGCTCATCAAACGCGCGCGAGACCTCCTCGGCATCGATCAGAAAATCGGGCCGATGGAGCTGATAGATATCGATTGTCTCCACCCCGAGACGGCGCAGCGACTCATCGCACGAACCAATGATATGCTCCGCCGACAAATCATAGCGGTATGGCGTGTTTGAGCCCGCGGCAAAACGAATGCCGCACTTGGTGGCGATGAGCAGGTTGTTGCGAAGGGACGGTGTTTCACGAAGCACGGCGCCAAAAGAAGTTTCCGCCCGGCCATCGCAGTAGATATCGGCATGGTCAAAGAGCGTGTAGCCGGCATCGATGGCAGCGAGCACCGCACGCCGGGCCGTGGCCAGATCGGCAGCCGCGTCCGCGGAACGTGCGATACGCCAGCATCCGTAAGCGAGCCGGCTTGAAACAAGATTACCTGAACCCAGGCGAATAGTCTGCATTGGGGCACCCTAAGCAGGGGAACGAATTTTACAAAAGCGGATTACGAATTGCGCAGAGAGGCATCTGACGCGACACTGATAGAATCACTCCACTGACCTGGTGCGCGTGCCGCGTGAAATGACTTTCAAAATTCACATCGCGCATGCCGTTTTCCGATCTTTGCGGATTTGCGGCCGCGCGCATTGACGTCTTCCACCTTCCCCCCCATATTCCCCGCCCTTTGCACTCGGACAACTACCCCGATAGAGACACAGACATGGAACATATCCGCAATATCGCCATCATCGCGCACGTCGATCACGGCAAGACCACCCTCGTTGATCAGCTGCTCAAACAGAGCGGCACTTTCCGCGCGAACGAATCCAAGGCGACCGAAATACGGATCATGGACTCAATGGACCTTGAGCGAGAAAAAGGCATCACCATCAAGGCCAAAAACGCGGCGTTCCGCTGGAAAGATTACCACATCAACATCGTCGACACGCCCGGCCACGCCGATTTCGGCGGCGAAGTCGAACGGATCATGAAGATGGTCGATGGCGTTCTTCTCGTGGTTGACGCTTACGATGGTCCCCAGGCCCAGACCAAGTTCGTGCTCAAAAAAGCACTCGAAGCCGGCGCCAAGCCAATCGTCGTCATCAACAAGATCGACCGCGAAAACGCCCGGCCGCACAAGGTCCTCGACATGGTGTTTGAACTCTTCCTTGAGCTCAACGCCAACGACATCCAGCTCGATTTCCCGGTCATCTACGCCAGCGCCCGCGACGGTTACGCCATGCGCGAGATCCACGACAAGAGCGAGACGATGGAGCCGCTCTTTGAAGCGATCATTCAGTACATTCCCGCGCCGGCCAAATCCGACGTGAGCTATTTTCAGATGCTCGTCTCGAACCTCGATTACTCCGATTACCTCGGACGAATCGCTTACGGACGCATCATCAGCGGCCGGGTCCGTGTCGGCGACAGCGTTGTCCATATCACCAACGACGGACGCCGCGAGCGCGCCAACATCACCGCGCTTTTCGGCCATCAGGGGCTGCAGAAGATCGAACTCAAAAACGCGAGCGAAGGCGACATCGTCGGTCTTTGCGGCTTTGAAGAAGCGTTCATCGGGGAAACCATCACCGACACTGAAGAGCGCATGCCGCTTCCTTTTGTCGACATCGATCCGCCGACGATCACGATGAAGATTTGCATCAACGACGGCCCGCTGGCTGGTCGTGAAGGCAAATTGCTCACCGCCCGCCAGGTTCGTGAACGGCTCGTGCGCGAAACCCGCACCAACGTTTCGATCCTTTTTGCCGATACCGACATTGCCGGTCACTTTGAAATCCAGGCCCGCGGTGAAATGCAGATCGCGATCATCGTCGAGCAAATGCGCCGTGAAGGCTTTGAAGTGCTCGTCTCCCGGCCCGAGGTGATTTACCAGCGTGACGACGACGGCAAGCTGCTTGAGCCGATGGAAAATCTCTACGTCGACGTTCCAAACGACGCCTTGGGTTCCATCCTCCAATCGCTGGCCGGCCGTAAAGCCGACATCATCCACATGGAACATAACCCGCACAGTGTCACGGTGCAGGCCGTTGTCCCAACCCGCGGACTTATCGGATTTGAGACCGACCTGGTCAATGCCACCAAGGGCCACGGCATCATGTCGCATATCTTCAAAGAATACGGCCCGCACAAAGGCGATATCCCGACCCGCAACAACGGCGTGCTCGTGGCGATGGAACAGGGAATCAGCACCAGCTATTCCCTTGAAACCATCCAGGAACGCGGCCGTCTCTTTATTGGACCACAGGCGGAAGTTTACGAAGGAATGATCATCGGCGAAAACGCGCGTCCCGACGACATGCCCGTCAATCCGTGCCGCGCCAAAAAGCTCAGCAACATGCGTTCGACTGGAGACGGCAAAGGCGTTTCGCTCGCGCCGCCGCTGGTGATGACCCTGGAGCGCAGCCTCGAATACATCGCGCCTGACGAGTACGTCGAAGTCACGCCACTCAGCTTGCGCATGCGTAAGAAAATCTTGGACGCCAACGGCCGCAAACGCGCGTCGCCGAAGGTCGGCTAAAAGAGCCCCACCCCACACCGCGCTGTAGGAGAAGCCTCGCTTTTCCTGCAGCGCCTTTTTTTTGCGGTGATCGCGGCCTCCCGCTTCGGTCAAAGGCCCCGGGACTTTTGTCCCAAATTTCTTGGTATCGACGTTTGCAAAACGGCCCGCTCTAATTGCATCCGATGCGGCCCCCTCTCCCTTTCTTCATCGCCATCCTTGCCTTCCAATTCGCGGTTTTCGCCGCGGACGAAAGCGCTCCCTCGACCCATATCAACGCGCGCATGATGCAGATGCCCGCCGTATCGGCCACGCAGATTGCATTTGTATACGCAGGCGATATTTGGATTGTGCCCAAAAGCGGCGGTCCGGCCACGCGCCTCACCACCACCAAGGGCGCGGAGAGTTTTCCGCGATTTTCTCCCGACGGCACGCAGGTGGCCTTTAGCGGCAATTACGAGGGCAACACCGATCTTTATGTGATCCCGGTCGATGGCGGCGAACCGCTGCGCATCACCCATCACGGCGACGCCGAACGGATGCTCGGCTGGTATCCGGATGGCAAATCGATCCTTTTTGAGTCGGAGATGACCAGCTTCACCAACCGGGTCGGACAGCTTTATAAAGTCGCGGCCACCGGTGGTTTGCCTGAGAAATTACCCGTCCCCTACGGCGAATTCGGCGCGATTTCACCCGATGGCAAACAGCTTGCGTACACGACGATTTCCACCGATTTCGCCACGTGGAAACGCTACCGCGGCGGCATGGCTCCCGATATCTGGCTTTTTGATCTGGAAACGCTCGCAGCTGAAAACGTCACCGACAATGCCGCCAACGATTCGCAACCGATGTGGCACGGGTCGACCCTCTATTTTCTTTCCGATCGCGACGCGTATCGCCGGGAAAACATCTGGGCGTATAATTCACTGACCAAAACGCTCCGCCAGGTCACCAAATTCACCGACTCGGATATCCGCTTCCCGAGTATCGGCCCCGACTCGATCGTCTTTGAAAACGGCGGCCGCCTCTCGCTGCTCGACATCTCCTCTGAACAGGTAAGTGCGGTCGATGTGACCGTCGTCAGCGACCGGGCCACCTTGCGGCCCCGGGTGGAAAATGTGGGCGGTCTGATCCGTAACGCCACTTTATCGCCCACGGGCAAACGCGCACTGTTTGAGGCCCGCGGCGAGATCTTCAGCGTGCCGGTTGAGCACGGCGTGATCTTTAATCTTACCGAGTCGAGTGGCGTGGCCGAGCGTTATCCGGCATGGTCGCCGGATGGAAAGTGGATCGCTTATTTTAGTGATCGTACCGGCGAATATGAGCTGACCGTGCGTCCGGCCGATTCAAAGGGGCCCGAGCAGACCTTGACCAGACTCGGACCCGGCTGGCGTTACCAACCTTACTGGTCGCCCGACAGCCACAAAGTGGTCTTTATCGACAGCGCGATGCGGATCCATCTGCACGATCTGGAGTTGAAAAAAACCGAGGTTATTGGCCAGCAGCTCTGGCACTACAATAGCGACCTCGAGAGATTTCAGGCGGGCTGGTCCCCCGATAGCCGCTGGCTGACCTACGCCGGCGACACGGAAAATCGCCAGACCGCCATTATCCTCTACGATACCAGGGATAAACGATCGTATCAGGTCACAAGCGGGTTTCTCGATGACGACATGCCGGTCTTTGATCCGGACGGCAAATATCTCTATTACCGCACCAAGCGCTGGTTCGATCCGATCTACAGCGATTACGAGCCAACCTGGGTTTACGCCAACGGCCAGGCAATCATCGCCGTGCCGCTGCGCAAGGATGTCCCCTCGCCGCTCGCTCCTCGCAATGATGACGAAAAAAAGGAGGTGCCTTCGGTGGAGGAAAAAAAACCCGAGGAGAAAAAAGACGACGCTCCAAAGGACGACAAATCCGGCATCGACGAGAAAAAACCGGAAACCGCCCTTGAGGAACAAAAGCGGACGGAAATCGCGAGACTGGCTGACATTCGCAATGCCTCCCCGTTTTCCCGAAGGCCCGGGGATAAGCGAGCGAAGCCTGTGGAAATTGACATTGAAGGATTTGAATCGCGCGCTGTGGTAATGCCTCCAGGGGGCGGTGTGTTTAACGCGCTGCTGGCGCTTCCAGGCAAAATCCTGTTCACCCGGGCGCCCAGGTCCGGCTCGGGCACCAAAACGCGGCCGCTTTCCATATACGATCTGGAAAAGCGGGAGGAAAAAGTCCTTTACGACGACGCCAGCCAGGTGGAGCTCTCCGCCGATGGGAAGAAGTTGCTCGTTTCGAAGGGACGCATTTGGGAAATCATTGGCGCCACGGGAACCGAAGGGGCTCGCGTGGAAAAACCGCTTGCCACCGGCTCGATTGAAATGACCATCGATCCGCCGGCGGAATGGCAGCAACTCTTCAACGACGCCTGGCGGATCGAGCGCGATTTCTTTTACGACCCCGGCATGCACGGTGTGAATTGGAAAGCGATGCGCGAGCGTTACGGCAAACTGATGGAAGACGCCGTGACGCGGTGGGATGTCAACCATGTGCTTGGAGAATTGCTCGGTGAACTCAGCGTCTCCCATGCGTATCGCGGCGGCGGCGATGTTGAAACCCCGGCCGCCAGGCCGGTCGGTTATCTGGGCTGCGATTTTGCCCTCCAGCAAGGCGCCTATCGCATCGCTTCAATTCTCGATGTGGCGCCTTGGGAATACAACGTCCGTGCGCCGCTTCGCCAGCCCGGTCTCGATGTGAAGGCCGGCGACTGGCTCCTGGCCGTCAACGGGCGGCCTATTGACACCGCCAAAGATCCATGGGCGGCGTTTCAAGGCCTCGCCGACAAACCCGTTTTCCTGACCGTCAACGGCAAACCGTCCATGGATGGGGCCCGGGAGATCCTGGTCCAGACCTTGGAAAGCGAAGCGACCCTGCGCGCTTCGGCCTGGCGTGAGGAAAACCGGCGCCGCGTCGATAAAGCAAGCAATGGCCGCATCGGCTACATCTATGTCCCCAATACCGGCATTGATGGACAAAATGAACTTTACCGGCAGTTTCGCGCGCAGTTTACCAAGCCGGGTCTTATCATCGATGAACGCTGGAATTCCGGCGGGCAAATTCCTGACCGTTTTATCGAGCTTTTGGGACGCCGGGTCAGCGCTTACTGGGGCGTCCGCGACGGGCACGACTGGCAGACTCCACAGATCGCCCACAACGGATCCAAGGCCATTCTGGCAAACGGCTGGAGCGGGTCGGGTGGCGATTGTTTCCCATGGCTTTTCAGCAATGCCGGCCTCGGTCCAATCATCGGGCAGCGCACCTGGGGCGGGCTCATCGGCATGACGGGAGCCCCGCTGCTGATCGATGGCGGCCATGTGACGGTTCCCACGTTTAGTATTTACGATACCAACGGCGAATGGGTCATTGAAGGGCACGGAGTCGATCCTGACATCGCTGTCGTCGACGATCCGGCGCAGCTGGCCAAAGGGATCGATCCCCAACTGGAACGGGCCATTGAGGAAGTATTAGGCAATCTCAAAACGCGTTCAGGCGCTGCGCCGAAAAGACCGATCTATCCCAATCGGGCCGGGACAATAGCTCCATAGAAATCCCTCTTTCTAATCGTCCGAGCGAAAAGCGAGGAGCAGATCAAGTGCGGCTCGCCATCCGCAAAAACTGAGCGTTAGTGTCTCCTTTTGTCCCCCCCATGAAACTTCGTTTCTTCTTATTTCTTCTCGCAATTGCCTCACTGCTCCATGCGGGCCCGCCTGTTGATGGTGTCGTCACCTTCAACGAAATCATGTATCATCCCGCCTCTGGCGGCGATGCAGGCGAATGGATTGAACTGCACAATCAAATGGGCGTCGCGGTTGATCTTAGCGGATGGAAGATTGAAGGGGCGATCGATTTTGCCTTTCCCAATGGCACCGTCATCGTTGGCGGCACGGACCTGGTAATCGCCAAAACGCCGGCCTCTTTCCCGGGGTCGCTCGGACCCTTTACTGGAACCCTGAACAACAGTGGGGAAACTCTTCGCCTGGTTGATAACAACGCCAGGCTCATGGATCAGGTAAGCTACAGCGATGGCGGTGATTGGCCTGTTGCGGCGGATGGCTCCGGTGTATCACTTTCAAAGCGCTCGGCCGATTCAGGATCCGTTTCCGCATTGAACTGGACGACAAGCACACTTGTCGGCGGCACGCCCGGGGCCGCGAATTTCCCGCCTCCACCGCTTCCGGTTACTACCCGTGTCATTGGGCTCGCGAGTACCTGGAAATTCAATAACTCGGGGGCGGCGCCGGATCCGGCATGGAAAACGACGACTTTCTCCGAGGCCGGATGGACGGGGGGATTGGCTGGATTTGATTTCGGCGATACAACCATTTTTCAGGATGCGCCCGCTCAAAATGCCGGTGGAATCTGGAGCGTGCTTCCTTGGAGCGGCGACGGGGATTCCCGCATAGCTTCCACCAAGAGCTACACCCACAAGATAGGGTTGAACCGGGGAAGCGCCTACACTGCAATTAATGGAGTTGTTTTCGATTCACCGGGCACGGGTGTGACCAGTGGAGCCAATTGGGCGCTGCTGGGAGCCACGGACTCCTTTACAGGAAACGGCACCACGGGTGGCTCAAACAATCTGCCTGCCGGGACCGGCAGCCGCCAGCTTTGCGAAGAGTTTCTCTATGGTGCTGCTTACACGGGCGGCGTCTCCCGCATTCAACTTGCAGGGCTAACCGCCGGGCAAACCTACACGACAACCTTTTACGCGACCGGTTATGGCGACGCGTCGGGACGCCTTGTCCGTATCACGCCCAGTGATAGCAACGCTCCTTACGTCGTGGACGAAAATGCCACCAATAGTGGCAACGGCCTTTTGTTAAGATATCATTACACGGCTCCGGGCAACGGTGTCATCACATTCGACTTTTTACCTCTGAGCGCGGGCACATGGCATCATTATGCTTTCAGCAACGAAGTAGCCG
This sequence comes from Chthoniobacteraceae bacterium, assembly GCA_028293625.1. GTDB lineage: Bacteria > Verrucomicrobiota > Verrucomicrobiia > Chthoniobacterales > Chthoniobacteraceae > CAIURC01. The sequence continues at coordinate 322,062 of JAQGOL010000042.1, forward strand.
GTGCGATCACTCCCGAGACAGGCGTCACTGGCGTCACGGTAGCCGGCTTCAGCAGTGAACTAACCAGCGGCGGATTTACCCGCGGAGCTGTTAACACGGTCAACGGCTCCGGGCTGAATGCCGGCCAGCATGGCACGACTCCCGAAGGCGCCATGTGGCTTTCTACCGGCACCTTCCTCGCTCCCAATGATCCGCTTCCGGCGGTCATTACTTACGACCTTGGCGCTGCCGTCCATCTTACTTCTCTACACGTCTGGAACTATAACGAAACCAATCTATCGAGTCGCGGTGCCAAACAGGTGGAAGTCCTTGTCTCCCCCACCCCGGGCGGTCCCTTTACCTCCGCGGGCACCTTCACATTCATAAAAGCTTCGGCAGCTGCGACCGAGCCCGGACAGCATCTGGAAATTGACCAGCCGAATGTGCGCCAGGTCCGCTTCAACATCGTTTCCAATTATGGCGACGCCAATCAACTGACCGGCCTGAGTGAAATCAGATTTTTCAAGGAAGGCCTGCCTCCCGATCCCACCCCGGTCCCGTATAAGGCGGCGATAACCACGCTATTTAATACCGGCCTCACCCAAAGCGGAACCCTGGCGGCGGTCGGCAGCGGCGACGTGCACTTCGCCAATGCCGGAGTCCCCGCAATCGTTCAGGCAGCGCATCCGGCATGGCTCGGACCCGATGGAATCTCGCAATGGATTGGCCTTTCAGCCAGCGGCCAGGACAACGTCGCTACCGGACAGTTTACCTACCGCACAACTTTCAGCCTCAGCGACTACAACGCGTCGAGTGCGGAGATCAAGTTCTACGTTGCTTCGGACAACAGTCTCGACAATGTGCTGCTAAACGGCACCGCAAAATCGGTCTCCGCGGGGGGATTTGCCAGCATGCTTGGACCTTTCACCATCAGCGGCCCATTTAATGCCGGCGCCAACACCGTTGACTTTGTTTGGACCAACGCCGGTGACATCCCGAATCCAGGCGGGCTGAGGATCAAGTGGGAAGCTCAGGCATCGCCTCACTTGAAGAACACGACGCTGTCAGCCAATCCGGTGGCGACTTACTTCCGTCAGAAATTCAGCTACAATGGCAACCCGCTTTCCGCCTACCGTCTTCTGCTGAATTACATCGCCGATGACGGTGCGGTTTTTTATCTCAATGGAGAGGAATTACACCGGGTAAACATGCCGGCCGGCGCGCCGACTGAAATAACGAACGCCTCCAGTGACGTCGTTTATCCCAGGCTCAGCGGACAGCTTGAAGTCCCCGCGGGCGCGCTTTTGACAGGCGAAAACGTACTCGCCGTCGAACTCCATCAATCGAGCTCAGTGCGAGCCGATGCGTTTTTTCTTGCCACGCTTGATGTGGTTGAAACCGTGCCGTTGCCAAGCACGGCCAAGTCGATTGAGCTAAGTGAACTTGGAAGCGCCACAGCGGCGGCCGGAACATTCTTTATTGAACTGCATAACACCACCACGAGCGCCCTTACGCTAACGGGTTATAGCCTGCGCAGTTCCTCTGGCGCACAGTATACCTTTCCCTCCGGTCTCCTCGCCCCCGGCGCCTTTCTATCGCTTAGTGAAACAACCCTTGGATTCCGACCGCTCGATGGCGAGAAACTCTTCCTGATTAGCCCGGTTCAAACGACGGTCCTCGACGCCGTCATCTTAAAAAATCACGCTCAGGCAAGAGACGCTTCGGGCCGTTTTCTTACTCCAAACGTTAGCTCTCCTGGGACCGCCAATACTTTCAGTCTTAACACCGCGATCGTGATCAATGAGATCATGTATCATCATCATCCGAACTTTCTGGCCACTGGCGCGGTCGATTCTCCCGAGGAATGGGTTGAGCTCTATAACCGCAGCACAGCTGCAGTCGACCTCAGGGATTGGAAGTTGCGCGGTGGCCTCAGTTTTGATTTTGCAGCCGGAACCATTCTCCCGGCCGGCGGCTACCTCGTTTTGGCCAGGGATGCGCAGGCGCTTCTTGCCAAGTTTCCGGGAATCAATGCCATCGGAAATTTGTCCGGCAGCCTCTCCCATTCCGACGATGTCGTCCGAATCGAAGACGCAAATGGCAACCCCGTCAATGAAGTGCACTATTACCATGGGGGCCGATGGGACGAACGCGCCGCCGGAGGCGGATCGAGTCTGGAACTGCGCAACCCAATGATGGACAACTCGGTGCCGGAAGCGTGGACAGCGAGTGACGAGTCGGCCAAGAGTGCATGGCAGACATTTGCTTACCAGGGGACTGCGGCAATCTATCCCGGCAGCAACGAACCCAATATTTACAATGAGTTTGTTGCCGGGTTGCTTAGCTCGGGCGAGTTTCTAATTGATGACATCAGCGTCAAGGAAGTCAGCGTCGGCAGCCGCGAATGCATTCAGAACGGCAACTTCGAATCAGGCACCGCCACAGCGTGGCGTTTGCTTGGAAACCATGGCAGTCACGGCCGCAGCATCGTTGTAAACGATCCGGCTGCCGGAGGAGGGAAGGTGCTGAAGGTGGTTGCCACCGGCGCGACCGAGCACATGCATAATCACTGCGAAACCACGCTAAAGAGCGGTGGCAGTTACGTGACGATTCAGCCCGCCAACACTTACAACATCAGTTTTCGGGCGCGCTGGCTAAGCGGATCGCCCAGACTTCAAACACGGCTCTATTTCAACCGCCTTGTTCGCCAGCATCTGCTCCCGATCCCGGCAAATACAGGCACTCCGGGCACCGCAAATTCCGCTTTTATTCCAAATGCCGGCCCCACTTACACGGGCCTCAGTCATTCCCCTGTTCTGCCGGAAGCCGGCGCGCCTGTTAGTGTGCGCGTCGCCGCGGCTGATTCGGATGGGATTGCTCAACTAAAGCTTCAATGGCGGATCGATGGGACTGCCTGGAACAGCAGCGCAATGACACTCAAAGCGGGCTATTTTGAGGGGACAATCCCTCCCCAGATCGCCGGTTCGCTTGTTCAGTTCTATGTGGAAGGCAAGGATACTCCGGGCGCCATTTCCACATTCCCGGCCGCAGGCATCGCGTCTCGTGCTTTCATCCGCTGGCAGGACGGCACCACACCCGCCAGCGCCGCGCCGGGCCTGCGGATCCTCATGGCAACCGCGGACGCCGACTTCATGCACTCAGCCACCAACGTCATGAGTAACGACGGGTTCCCATGCACGATCGTTTATCGTGAAAACGAAGTATTCTACGATGCAACCGTCCGGCTTAAATCAAGCATGCGAGGCCGTTTCGCCGATATCCGCCTCGGATTTGCAATCGGATTTGATCCGATGCACGTCTTTCGAGGAGCGCATGAAGGGATCAATTTAGATCGGAGCGGTTATGGACGCGGAACGACGGGAAGCGGCAATGGGCAGTCGGAAATCATCGACTGGCATTTCTTTAATCGCGCCGGTGGAATCCCTTCGATGTATAATGATCTGGCTTACCTGATCGCGCCCCGCAACGTGCATACCGGCTCGGCCATGCTGACGATGGCAGAGTTCAACGACGTTTATCTTGATAGTCAGTATTCCGGCGGCGCGAATACGCCTACTTTCAAATACGAACTCATCTATTATCCAACCACGACCACAGGCGGCCCGGAAGGCCTGAAACTGCCTCAGCCCGATAACGTGATTGGGGTGGAGTTCGGCACAATTAATTCGGCCGATAAAGAAGCGTTCCGGTGGAATTTCCTGATCGGCAATGCGCGCAGTGACGATGATTTTACGCGTCTCATCAACCTTAACAACACCTTCAGGCTCGCCGGCGCTTCATACGCCGCGGCGTTGCCCGGCGCGATTGACGTCAACCAATGGCTGCGCACAGCCGCGGCACTTTCCCTGGCAGGCATCGGCGATAATTACGCCACCACGAGCGGCGCCTGGCATAATCTGAAATTGTATCATCGTCCTGATGGCCGAATCCTTTACCTGCCGTGGGACCTTGATTTTCAGGACCGCCCGGCAAACGATCCGCTGGTTATCAACCCGGACATCAGCGCGATCATGGCGGCAAACCCGGCAAACGACCGGCTCTTTTACGGGCACTTGCTCGACATTATTAATACGAGCTTCAACTCCGCTTACCTAAGCTCCTGGGTTAGTCATTACCAGGCTTTCACGACGTCGGGCGGCAACTGGAACGAGATCCTGACCTATGTGGATGCGCGCACAGCTTTCGTGCAAACACAGATCAATGCGGCTTATCCCCCGGTTGCTTTTACAATTACAACCAATGGCGGCAACGACTTCACAGCCGCGGGTCCCACCGTCACCCTTTCCGGCAACGGCTGGATCAACGTGCGCACCATTCGCGTCAAAGGGAGCGGCCTCGCCTTGAACGTTACCTGGACTGGACGCAACAGCTGGCAGGTAGCCATTCCTGTCGCTCCGGGCGCCAATGCCATTGTCATCGAAGGAGTGGATCCACAGGGCAACGTGGTTGGATCGGATACCATCGCTGTCACAAGCACCGGCTCCATTGCGCCCGCCGCTGCCGGCAACCTGGTGGTGTCCGAACTTCATTACAATCCCATGGACTTGACGGCCGCTGAACAAACCCAGGGGATTACCGATCACGATGACTTCGAGTTCATCGAGATCATGAACATCAGTAACTTCTCGGTGAACCTTGCCGGTGTCCGGTTTGTCGGCGGAATTGATTATAATCTGCCCGGTGCCACGATTCCCCCCGGAGCGCGTCTGATTATACCGCGGCGCACGGCAGCCTTTGCGATGCGGCACCCCGGAGTGACAGCCGCCCCGGAATACTATCAGCCGGGCGTGAACTTCCTCTCCAATAGCGGCGAAGAACTGGCTTTGATCGCCGCCAATGGCATCGATATCGAACGGTTTAATTATAAAGACGCATTCCCATGGCCGGTGACACCCGATGGCTCCGGTCCATCGCTGGTGCGGATCGCGCCCCGGGTTAATTCCAATCCGAATGATCCACTTAACTGGCGTGCGAGCTCTGCCAATGAAGGAAACCCGGGTGGTTCCGACGCAATAACGCCGCCAGTCAATCCGGATAACGATGATGACAACGACGGGATACCGAACCTCGCTGAATACGCGCGCGGTGCCGGGGCGGCTCCCGTGGCAGTCAACGCCCTCTTTGGAGGTATTCCATTCCTGACATTCTCCATTGAGCGCAATCCATTCGCTGACGCGTCCTGGGAAATTGAAACATCGACTTCGCTTTCAAACTGGTCCCCGGTGGCCGGCACGCTGACCACGACAGGAAGGACGACGCTTCCTGATGGCATCGAGCGGATTACCTTTCGAGGCACCTCGCCAATCGGAGCTACTCCAAGCCAGTTCCTGCGGACGAAGATTCGAGTCAACCCGTAGGCACGCTTTAGGCTGATTGCATTCGCTCGGGTATTTCGGTGGAAATAAGTTCCGGGGATAATCTTATCCGTCGGCGATTGCCGAACTAAGAATCCCGGCTGCCGCGGTGTTATTATTGTATCTTGCGGATGCTGATAGAGCGGGAGTAGTCTGCGGTTCCCCCTGCCCGTCTGCCTTTCGCGATAGGTCCCAAACGTCCCCGCCGGAGAACTTGCTTATGAAACCTTCCCACTCTTTGCCTTCACGACGGGATTTTTTATTGGATGTCGGGCGGGGAATGATCACGGCGACGGTTGGCTTTGGCATGGCCCGCGAACTCGGCCTTGCCACGGCTTTGGGGGACGAGGCACCGTCACGGCTCGAATTCGGAGCACTCGAGCCGCTTGTTGGGATGATGCAGGATACGCCGGTTGCAAAGCTGCTTCCTCTATTGCTTAAACAATTGCGCTCAGGCACTGAGCTGCAGCAACTCGTCGCCGCGGGTGCACTCGCAAATGCACGCACATTCGGCGGCGAGGATTATGTCGGCTTTCATACGATGATGGCGCTTGCACCGGCTTATCACATGGCCCGGGAACTCCCTGCCGCGCAGCAGCCACTGCCTGTTTTCAAAGTTCTCTATCGCAATACAAACCGCATCCAGGAATGTGGCGGAAAAGAACACGAGGTTTTGCGGCCGGTGCTGGCGGCCGAGGCAAGCCCGTCGACAAATCGAGGCGAATGGCTGCGCGATGCGGTGCGTGGCAAAGATGTGGTACGCGCCGAAGCCGCATTTATGGCAGTCGCCGGCACGCCCGAGGATGCGCTCGACGCGCTGCTCTATGAGGTGCACGACGATACGGAAGTCCATCGTGTCGTCCTCCCATATCGTGCATGGGATTTACTCGGCCTGATTGGACGTGACCACGCCACGACCCTGCTCCGGCAGTCAGTCCGTTATTGTGTAAAAGCGGAAAAGCAATGGGCCGGCAACGGCTCGCGCGAATTGCTGCCAAGACTGATGGAAGAACACAAACTTCTCGGAGCCAACCCCGGGACGCGCGTGGCCGAGGATCAATGGATTGAGCAACTAAGCATGACGTTTTTTAAGTCGACACCCGAACAAGCCGCCTCGGCTGCCGCCGCCGCGCTCGCCGAAGGAATGTCGCCCGACGCGGTCGGTGAAGCGATTTCGCTGACTGCCAATCAACTGATCCTGCGCGATCACGGCCGCACGCCGGCCATGGAGGTTGCCGGCAAACCGATCGGAAGCACACATGGCGATTCAATCGGCGTTCACGCCTGTGATTCCGCGGGCGCATGGCGCAATCTGGCGCGGGTGGCACGGCCACGAAATACCTTCGCCTGCCTGATTCTTGGCGCCTACCAGGTCGCGCTCGATCGCACCAATCGCGGCGGCGATTTTGTGAACTGGGAGCCGCTCCCCCTTACCCGCCATGTGGGTGAAGTCAAGGCGACTGACCAGGGCGCGCTGCTGGGCGACCTCAACGAAGCGATCCGCGGCAATTTGCAAGGTCGCGCCAGTGGAATCGTACAGCGTTATGGCCAGCTCGGCCACGATCCGAGTGCCGTTTTCGATCTGCTTCGCCGTTACGCCATCAGCGAGGATGGCGCATTGCACGGGGAGAAATTCTTTCGCACTACCTCCGAGGAATTCGCCGCGAGCCGCCCCGCTTTCAAGTGGCGTCAGCTTTGCGCCCTTGCGCGGGTTACGGCCAGCGAATACGGCCGCCCGGCCCCCGGGATGGCGGAAGCGTATGAGCTGCTAAAAAGCTGACGCCAGGCGAGCCGGACGTCGCTCTGTCCGAAATAGATCGCACACCGGCTTCCGCGGTATCTCCTTAGCGACCCGACGGTTTCACAAACCTGGAGGCTTCCACCTCGAGCACAATGCCCTCCGGCCAGCCGGCAGGATAGATTTTGTCCGACACGCTGGGTCGCCTGAACCATTTAAACGCCGTGCCTGCGGCGCCAGCCTGGTTCAATTCAAAGAGCAAAGTGCCTGAGAGCAATCCTCTCTTTTTATAAAGAAGCACGAACACCGGCAGCTCGTTCTCTTTTGAAAGCGCGTTGCCATAGCTGATGGACGAACCGTCGGCCAGCTTGCCCGTAAGGCGGACCGTGCCGTTTGAGGCGATTTTCGCCGAGCCCAAACCGTCTGTGTGAGGGAATGCTGTCACCCCATTGTTAGGCGAGTCACCGGCCAGAAACTGCACTGTGTACTGGCCCTTGCCATTTTGAGGATCCATCAGCTCTGTCGGCACATTCATTAACGGCGGAACCGGGTTTTTCTTCGCGGTATAAAGGGCGCGATCCGCGTGTTCAAGAAGGGCGACAATCGCCGCGCCCTGGGTGATTGAGCCGGTAATGCGCTCAGACCCGGGAGTCACATCCAAATTCAACTTAAGCTGCCCAAGCAGAAGAGCCGCGGCCACCGGACCCTTGCGAAGTTCCAGCGTGCTGGCGGCTCCAAATCGCGCACTGCCATCCTTGGAGAAGACTCCTTTCAGCGGGAAGATTGTCCCGCTGAGGGTCAGCTTTCCGGTAAAACTTCCCGTAGGAAGAACTGCGAGGCTGATGAGCCCTTCATGATCAATCGGACTGAGTGACTCGGCTGTCGCGGTCAGCAATCCATTGTAATTGCCCGCAAACGCCGGCCGCAGCTGCACAAAGGTGAACGTGCGGGAAATCGCCGGCGAAGGATTATTAAAAAGATCATAAGCAGTCACAACAGCCGTGTTCACTCCGGTTTCAGGCACGGTGGAAAGTGTCCAAAGAAAATCGCCGGTCACCGTGGAAGGCGTCACAGTTTGCGCAACCGCTCCGTTTAAGCTGACCTCGACTCTCGCCACCGCGCGATCGTCCGTGGCATGGCCGCTAAAAAGCATCTCTCCGGCAGTGACTTTCTGGCCGGCCTTGGGGCTGGTCAAAGTCAACGTGGGTGCCACCAGATCGCGCACCGTCACGGTGAAGGTTCCGGTGCTGATGTTGCCGGCCGAGTCTGTGGCGGTCACGTGCACTGTGGTGATTCCAATTGGGAAAGTGCTCCCGCTTGGTGGGACCGCGATGACGACGGGCACCGGATCGATCGGATCAGTCGCCGTTGCCGTGAAGGTTGCAACCGAGCCGGCAGCGCTTGCCGCTCCGATTGTTAGGTTCGCCGGCAGACTGAGAACGGGCGCCACCATATCGCGCACCGTTACTGTGAAACTTCCATCACTTTGATTGCCCGCCAGGTCTGTCGCATGCACCAGCACCAACGTTGTTCCAATCGGGAAGAGCGTGCCGCTTTGGGGCGAGGAAACTACAACAGGCGCCGGATCGACGGCATCCAACGCGCTTGGAATAAACGTCACCACCGACCCGGCAGCGGTCGTTGCACCGACGACCAGATTGGCCGGCAGGCTTAACGTGGGCGCTGAGGTATCGCGGACAGTCACGGTAAAGCTCCCAGTGCTGCGATTTCCTGCCAGGTCCGTGGCAGTGAGCTGCACCATCGACGTTCCAATAGGGAACAGACTTCCACTTTCCGGAACCGAAATAACCGCCGGCATGGCATCAACGAGGTCGCTTGCAATGGCGTTGAAGTTTACCGGTGCTCCGGCTGCACTCGTTGCTTCCACGATTACATTCTCGTGCGCGGCAATCATGGGGGCCGTTGTGTCGCTCACCTTGACGCTAAAAGTCGAAGTGCTGCTGTTCTCACTCGCGTCCTTTGCTGTGATTGTCACCATCGTGACTCCAAGCGGGAAGACCGTTCCGCTTTCGTGCGAGTAGGAAACAGCGGGCGCAACCTCGGAATTATCGGTCACCACGGCCGCTTCATACGTGACAACCGCTCCGGCGGCGCTTGCGGCCTCGGCGGTGACAGCGGCATGCAGCGCAATACTGGGCGCGGCGGTATCAATGCCGGCTCCCTGCAGCGCAATGTCGTAGACTGGTCTGACAGGGTCGCTGCTTATCAGGCGCAAGATCGCGGCCCGGCTCCCAAGTCTGGCCGGTGAGAACGTGAGCGAGAAGGTCGTCTGACCACCGGGAGGGAGAGTCGTGAGTATGCCTGCCGTATCGACCTGGAAGTCGCCCGGGTTTTCTCCGGTCATCACGACATCAGCAATGTTCAACAACGCGGCTCCCGTGTTCTTTACAACAAACACTTTTGAGGCACTTCCCGCGCCCGTGTTCTGGTTGTTAAAAGCGACTGCCGGAGTTCCATGCACCAGCACCACGTTATGAAATCCCGTCGTCGAAATAGCCTGCACATCCGTTAAGCCGCCAGGGATAGTCCCCTGACCATAACGATCGTCGCCCCAGGCAACCACGGTCCCGTCACTTTTCAGTGCCAAAGTGTGATACTCGCCCGCGGCGATGGCCTGCACGCCCGTCAACCCGGCAGGCACAGTCGTCTGACCAAAATCGTTATTTCCCCAGGCAACCACCGTCCCATCGCTCTTTAACGCAACGGAGTGGGATCCACCCGCGGCAACCGCCTGAACTCCAGCGAGTCCGGGGGGCACGCTCGTTTCGCCACTGCCATTATTTCCCCACGCCACAACGGTCGCATCGTTCCTGAGAGCCACTGTGTGGTAAGCGCCACCTGCGATTGCCTGGACGCCTGCCAATCCCGCCGGCACATTTGTTTGTCCCAATGTGTTGTCGCCCCAGGCCGACACGGATCCGTCGTTCTTTAATGCCACGGTATGAATTCCACCCGCCGAGATCGCGCGCACCGCGGCCAGTCCGGCCGGTACCGTGCATTGTCCTTTTTCGTTATTGCCCCAAGCCGCGACAGCGCCGTCGCTTTTCAAAACCACGCTGTGTCGAGCGCCTGCGGAGATGGCCTGGATCTGGAACAAGCCGATCGGCACACTGGCCTGGCCGTATTCGTCGCGACCCCATGCCACCACGCGCCCCTCGCTCGTAAGCGCGAGCGTGTGGTTGCCGCCCGCTGAAACGGATTTTACCCCGGTCAGACCGGCAGGCACGGTTGTTTGTCCCGCGTTATTATAGCCCCAGGCAAACACGCTGCCGGCCAGCGATTTTCCCAGAGGCTGTTCAATGGCTATCTGAGGCTGTCCCACGACCGTTACGATAAAGTTTTTTGTCGACAAGTTGTTTGCCGCATCCCGGGCGGTCATGGTGACGGTGGTAACGCCCAGGGGGAAAATCGTGCCGCTTTTCTGGGAGTAACTGATCGAAGGGTTTGCCGTTACAACGTCGCTGGCGCTCCCGGCTGCATAGTAGACGGCCGTACCGAGTGAATTACTTGTCTCCACGGTCACATCGGCATGAGCCGCCAGCACCGGAGCTGTGGTGTCGCTCACTGTGACGGTAAAAGTCCCGGTGCCCACGTTGTTTGCGGCATCGGTTGCAGTCGTCGTCACTGTTGTGATTCCAATGGGAAAAAGGGTGCCGCTCGCTTTGGAATAAATAATCGCCGGGCTCAGGGTCACCAGATCGGTCGCGCTGCCGGCCGGATAGTTGACAAACGCTCCGGCGGCGCCTGCGGCTTCCGCGACGACGTTTGGTTGCTTGACGACCATGGGCGCCGTGGTGTCGCTCACAGTCACTTTAAATGACGAGGTGCTCGTGTTTCCGGCTGTGTCCGTGGCGGTTACGATCACCGTTGTCACTCCAATGGGGAAAAGAGTGCCGCTGTTCCTGGAGTAAGTGAGGAGCGGTGCGGTGCCGGAGTTGTCAGTTGCCACCGCAGCGCCATAGGTCACATTTGCTCCCGCGCTGCCTGTTGCTTCAACCGGTCCCACATTGGGATGGATGGCAATGACAGGAAGGCCGGTATCAATGCCTGTGCCGCTGAGGGGGATCGTCGTTACTGGCGTGGTCGCGTCGTTGCTCGCGACGAGCAGATTCGCGAGACGACTGCCCAAAGCGCCGGGCTTGAACGTGACGGTCAAAGTGGTTTGCCCGCCGACCGGGATGCTCCCCGCCATTCCGGTTGTGTTGACACTAAATTCCCCGGGCGATCCACCCGCGATTGTCGCGCTGGTGATGTTCAGCATGGCGCTGCCCGTATTCCTGAGCACAAACGTTTTGGCGGCGCCGCTGTCGCCTACATTCTCACTTCCCAAACCCACGGCGGAACCAACACGCGTCAACGCGATGGAGTGATCGGCTCCGGCGGCAATGGCCTGCACGCCGGCCAGAACATCGGGTGCGGCTGCCTGGTTTCGTCCCCAATTGACAAAAGTTCCATCGCGCTTCAGTGCCATGCCGTGGGAGCCGGCAGCGGCGATCGCTTGCACGCCGGTCAATCCGGGAGGGATATTTGTTTCGTTGGTGAAATTATTGCCCCAGGCCACGATGGTGCCATCCGCTTTAAGCGCCACGGTGAAGTCATCGCCGGCCGCTAGCGCCTGGACATTTGCCAGGCCAACGGGAACGTTTTGCTGTCCGTGAACATTCCCTCCCCACATCACCACCGTGCCGTCGGTTTTTAACGCGGCCGTATGATGCCAGCCCGCCACCACCGACCGGACACCGGTTAGACCAGCGGGAACGGTTGCCTGGCCCTGGTCGTTATCGCCCCAGGCAACCACGGTGCCATCGCGTTTGACGGCGAGACTGTGAAAGACGCCGGCGCCAATCGCCTGTACGTCTCCCAAATCGGCAGGCACGTTTCGCTGGCCACGCCCATTGTCGCCCCACGTCACAATGGTTCCATCATTCTTTAAGGCCATACTATGAAACACGCCCGCCGCGATGGCGCGCACTTCATTCAAACCGACCGGAATGTTGCCCTGGCCAAAGTCATTGTCACCCCATGCCACCACCGTGCCATCGCCTCTGAGTGCGAGCGTATGCTGGCCGGTCGCTGAAATCGCCTGCACATTTGTCAGCCCGACGGGAACCGTCACCTGGCCAAAATCGTTGCTGCCCCATGCCACGATTGCATCCACACTCGGCGTCGGCGTCCCGGGCGGCTGCTCAATGGCAAGGTGCGCGAGGCCCGCCACGGTGATTGTAAATGTCTGGGTGGACGTATTATTGGCCGCGTCTTTTGCCGTGATGATCACCGTGGTGACACCGATGGGAAAAAGGGTTCCGCTTGCCTTGGAATAACTAATCGACGGACTCGGCGTGACCGCGTCGCTGGCGGTGCCGGCCGAATAGCTGACCAGAGCGCCGGTCTCATTAACGGCCTGCGCGGTGACGTTTGCATGCGCGGCAATGACGGGAGCTGTGGTATCACGCACCGTTACAGTAAATGTCCCGGTTCCCGTATTGGCGGCGGCGTCCGTGGCTGTGATGGTCACGGTGGTGATTCCGATAGGGAAAACCGTTCCGCTTGCCTTGGAATAAGTAATACCGGGATTTGCAGTCACTATATCGCCCGCGCTTGCCGGGCTATAACTAACCGCGGCACCCGAAGCGTCGGTTGCTTCCGCCGTGACATTGGCATGGGCGGCAACCACGGGCGGCGTCGTATCGCGCACCGTCACCGTGAACGTGGAATTGCTGGCGTTTCCGCTGGCATCCCTGGCGGTGATGATCACGGTGGTTACTCCAAGCGGGAAAACTGTGTTGCTTGCCTTGGAATAAGTAATTACCGGCGCGGCGTCTAAATCATCCGTCGCTGCCGCCGCGGCATAGGAGACGATAGCCCCGCCGGCGCTGTTCGCCTCAAAAGGTCCCAGATTGGCGTGCGTGGCGATAACGGGGGGTGTGGTGTCGATCCCCTCGCCGGTTAACGTGATGTCATAAGCTGGCCTCGCACTATTGTTGGTGATGCGCAACGTGGTGGAGCGGCTGCCGAGTGCCGCGGGTGTAAAATTGACATTCACCAAGGCCTGGCCACCGGGCGCAATACTGTTTGGCAGTCCGCCAAGAATGAAATCCGCCGCGTTTCCGCCAAGGAAGCTGATTCCTGAAAAATTCAGGGGCGCGGTGCCTGTGTTCCTGAGAACAAAGGTTTTGATCGCGCTGATCGATCCCACTTTTTGTCCCCCAAACGCGGCGATTGGCGCGAGGCGCGTTAAGGCCAGTGAGCGCCGTAAACCTGCGGCAATGGCTTGCACGTTGGCCAGACCGGCGGGAACGGTTGCCTGGCCAAATGCGTTGTCCCCCCAGCTGACCACCGTGCCGTCTTTCTTGAGCGCCAGAACGTGACCATCCCCCATCGCGATACTTTGGACTCCGCTTAATCCCGCTGGCACCTTGGACTCGCCGTAGATAGCGAAGCCCCAAACAACCACGGTGCCGTCGCTCTTCAAGCCTGCGACAGTCCGCGCTCCCGCCGCGATGGCCTGCACATCAGTTGTCCCAACCGGCATATCCGACGGCGAGGATCCCCAGCTGATAATACTTCCATCGGTCTTCAGCGCCACGCTGTAATCGGAACTTGCGGCTATCGCCATTACATTGGTCAGTCCGGCCGGCACGATGCTCTGAGAGGTTCCAACACCTCCCCATGCGACGACGGTGCCATCGTTCCTGAGAGCGAGCGTGTGATAATTTCCTGCTGCTATTGACTTAACATTCGTTAGCACCACCGGGACATTGGTCTGGCCGAAGTTGTTACCTCCCCAGGCAACCACCGTACCATTGCTTCGCAACGCGACTGAGTGCGATTCCCCCGCTGCAATGGCCGTCACCCCCGCCAGTCCGGCAGGAATATTCGTTTGCCCCACACTGTTGGAACCCCACGCAACAACGGTGCCGTCACTTTTCAAGCCGAGATTATGAGAAGACCCGGCGGCAATCGATTGCACGCCGGTGACTCCGGCCGGCAAAATGGCCGTTCCATCCTGATTGGAACCCCAGCCGGTCAGCGAAGTGGCGCCACCAAGCACCGTCCCAACGGGTTGTTCAACAAGAAGAGCCGGAGCCGGATCCGTGCCGACGCCGCTTAAAGCGATATAAAACTCCGACGCCAGGCTATCATTATTTGATAAGCGAAATACTGCCTTACGTACGTTTGATGATTTCGGTTTAAAAGTAACCGTAAACGTCGCGCTTGCGCCCGGGGCGACCACCGTGGGCAGGTCGGCAAGATCGACGCTGAAATCCTCAGAGTTGGCCCCCGTAATCGTGGCGCCGGTAATATTCAACACCCCGAGACCGCTGTTTTTTACGGTGAAACTCTTCGTTGGGCTCTGGCTTCCGACATCGATCGAGCCGAAAGCCGCGCTGGCTTCACCACGGATCGCAACGTCTTGAAATCCGCCTGCAGCAATGGATTGAACGCCTGTTAACGCAAGGGCGGTACTCGCCAAATTATAGTACGGGATTCCCCACGGCACCAGGGTGCCGTCATTTTTTAATGCCAGAGCATGTGATGCCCCGGCCGCCACCGCCTTCACATCCGTCAATCCTTGCGGAACGGTCGCCTCGCCGGAACTGTTGCTCCCCCAGGCTACGACGGTGCCATCAAGCTTTACCACGAGACTAAGATCCGAACTCGTCGCGATCGCCTTGCCCTGCGTCAGGCCGGCCGGCAGCGGCAAAAAAGTGCCGCTTGAGTCCCATGCAAGGACGGTGCCATCCCGCTTTAAGGCTAGGCTGCGGCCCGGAGCTAGCGCGATGGTTTCAATATTCGTGAGCCCGGCGGGAATTTGTGCCGTGCCGAAGTTGCCCCAGGCAACGAGGGTCCCATCCTCCTTCAGCGCTACCGAACACCTGCTGCTCGCACCCACTGCGCGGACTCCGCTAAGCCCGGCAGGTACGTTTGTTTGACCAGCGCTATTATCCCCCCAGGCAACAACCGTACCATCGTTTTTAAGAGCAAGTACATGCCCATCGCCCGTCGCGACCCCTTTCACCCCAGTCAAACCTGCCGGTACATTTAACTGCCCAAACGGATTTGAACCCCATACTGCAAAGGTGCCATCGCGTTTTAGGGCAATAGTAACGTACCTGTCTGTAGAAACCATTTGGACATCCGTTAATCCAGCCGGCGGAGGAGTTAAGCCGCCCGGGCTGTTGCCCCACGCCACAACCAGCCCGCCGCCTACCAGCGGTGTGCCAAGTGGTTGTTCAATAACGAGTTGCGGCAAAGCTGCTTGCGACTCAAAACTCGTTGCCAGCAATGCGATGAACGCCATCGCCGCGGGTGCAAGTATCCTGGAAGTGCGTGCAGTAATGAATACGGCAAGCCAGCAAAAAATGTTCATAAGACTCAAGGGGAAAAAAGGGCGTGGTATACAGGCGCAAAGCAACAACTCCAAAAACACGCGCCGAACGCGATCCAGAGGAGACACAACGCCGCGGTGATGGGGAAAACAGCGTCCGGCGTTGGCGCCGCGCACGCTAACAGTGCACGTTAAGCTGTCAACAAACAGTTGCCCGCTCCGCGCTGAATAATCTTCACTTTTTCAACCTTTCCATCTATCCGGCCGCAATCCCGCTGGGCGTGCCGGCCCCCTTTTTCGCCCTATCGTAACGCCGACGATCTCGAAATCCCCGTTCGGTTGGCCCCCGGGTTTGCCCCGGATCGGCGAAGTGATCGGGATACGATCGCCCGGTTTCCGCTTGAAACGCTCCAGGGTGATCCGTCCGGCGATTGCCCAAGTTCACGTCCGACGCCACGCTTGTTTTTGTTCCGGGGCGAGAACGAACTCCGGCTACATCGCAAGGAGGCGCTAGCCGGAAATAGAAAGGCCGGGCTGCGGTTGCAGCAAAGTCGTCTAAGTAGGGGAACCGGACCTATCGACGCATTGGTTAACAAAAAAGTCTGCCTTGCCCCGGCTGCGATCTCTGCGAATCTTGCGTCCTATGAACATGCGTTCCCTCCTGTCAACCGTCATCGCGGCAGGTCTGCTCTCATTTGCCAACGCCGCGGAACAGCCGATCTATCCGGCCCTCAAAGGCGACCTGGTCTCGCTCCAAGGCAAAAACATGCATCGCCTCGACGATGCGCCACTGGCGGGCGCCAAATATTTTGGAATCTATTACTCCGCGAGCTGGTGCGGGCCGTGCAAAGCGTTCACCCCGAAGCTGGTCGATTTTTATAACCGGATCAAAGCAAGCAACCCGCATTTTGAACTCATCTTTGTAAGCAACGATAATTCCGACAAAGAGATGGAAGCTTACATGAAGATGGACAAGATGCCGTGGCCGGCGCTTGCCTATAATAAGATCAAATCAAATAAACAGCTTACAAGCTACGCGGGATCCGGGATTCCATGCCTGGTATTTGTCGACGCAAACGGCAAGGTGCTTTCTGATTCGTATGTCGCCGGCAAGTATGTCGGACCGATGAAAGTCATGGGGGACATTGAGACGACGCTAAAGGCAAATCCTGCCGATACTAAAAATCCGGCCGCAACCGCAACCAAACCGGCGGGAACTCAAGGCAGCAATTTCGACGATTTCTTTAAAAAGAAGTAACCTGGGAAAATCGATTGCGCATCATCGGCTTTTCAGAGGCGGTTGATCGCTCGGTTCGATCTCATGGCGCAACATCCTGGCGCCAAGACCGGTTAATGTCAGGTAATGATCACTTGGCATTCCGCCCATGCCAACAAACCCGATCCCCTCGCCCTGGGGAACTTCATCGCTGCATTTGAAGATCGCGGTCGCTTCGTCTACTTCATCGAACATCGCCACATAAAGCATATTGGCGGATGCCTTCACCGCGGCCGTCATTTGCGACCAAAGGAACTGACCACCCTGGCGCGGGATGGCGTCTAACTTCGATTTGCGGTTCATGTTATGCCAGCTGAAACCAGGAAAGACGACGGGCAGATAGTCGAGGTTATGCTCGCGGCACCATTGGATGTCGGGCGTAATGACTTTTTCAGCATGATGCCGCACTCCGGCTTCATCGGCGTAACGTCCGACGGTCCACGGGCTGATCACATCGGCCAGCTGCAAGAGCTCAAGAAGCGCGGGATCCGAAGCGGCGTCGCGGTTTAACTCACGCCAATAGGCGGGGACTCCAAGCATGACCGCGCAGCCATCTTGTTTAAGGAATTCGACCAGTTCCCGGCATTCACCCAGAGTATAAGCGCGTTTGTCGTTGAACCCGATGCCCCAGACAGCTACCAGCGGCTTGCCACGGTGGCGCAGGTAAGCGGCGTCGTCATTCAGGCGCATCCGGGTGCGCAACTCGCGCCAATCCGCCTGAACTTCAGCGATGCGGCCCGCGCCAAGCCCGCTTAGATCATACATAACAGCGTAGGCGCGCCCTTCGGTATTGGCCCCCTCGCGGCAGTGGCTAAGGACCACGTTGTCATGCCGCAACGCGCGAGGATCGCGCAAATTGGCGATGAACCGCTGCACGAATACTCCGTCGATTCCGTATTCTCGCATCCATCGAAAGTGACGCAGCACTGTTTCCCTGCGAAACGAACTGAACAATTCAGCGGGTGCGCCATTGGCAAACCGAAGTGTGGTGGCCACCCGTTCATCCGGGCCTAGTTCTGAGACATCAGGCCACATATCAACGCGGATATTGCCGGCACCGGGCTGTCTGCCATCCGTGGTCCAATGTTTCCAGCCAAAACGGGCGCCATCCTTTTCCGTATTAAACCAGCCCTGGTAACCGCACATTACTTTGCTGGTAAGGGTTGAGGTGTCGACACCTTTGAGCACGGCGCCTGCATACGGGCTCAGAGTTGCGGTGAGCACCTCGTCCCGCTCATCAGCCAAAACACTCAATGAGAGCGCGAGAAAGCTGAATACCGCGGCGATGCAAATTTGTGTGCGTTTCATGGCGAAGAGTAAAATTACGTGGGGAGGCTTGCTTAAAAACGTCTCGGATCGCCCGAGTATGGAGAACCGGGAGCCGGCAATCAGGCGCATTATTCGACAAATTGCGATTTTGCCCCGCAGACGATCCGCGCTTGCTCACTCCTTGCGCCCGCACAAAGCTGAAGGCAGCTTTCGCATTCCCAAAAACCGTTTTCTTATGAAGTCAGCCACCCGCCTGTTTCGAATACCTCCATTTTTGGCGGCACTCCTTTGCTCATTTGTGGGAAACGCCGCGGAGGTTAAGATAGAGCCCGTGGCGGGGCAGCCGTTCCTGACCGTGACTTCCGATCTGGGCAGCGATTTTAGCGGGCTCACCTGGCTCAACGGGGATAATTACATCGCCATTTCAGATAAAGTGCGCGGAATCTTCCCATTAAAGCTCCACGTCGATCACACGACCGGACAAGTCAGCGACGGTGCGTTTGGTCCGAAGATTCCTATTGAAACCCAGTTTGGCGACTTCGAAGGAGTTGCCTCTGCGGCCGGACGCTTTTTTATCTCCGCGGAGAAAGGAAATGCCATTTTTAGCGTCAACCGCGACGGAGGTGATCTGCGACTTGTTAAATTGCCTCCCATTTTCAGCAAGGCGCGTCCGAATAAAAGTCTTGAGTCGCTCACTTTCGGCGCCGGTTCCTTATGGACTGCAAACGAGGAAGCGCTCGAATGTGATGGTCCGATCAGTGGCGAGTCGCAAGGCACGCTGGTTCGAATCCAGAAGTTTGATTCCGCCTCCCGGCCCGTCGCCCAGTTTGCTTATAAGACGGAACGCTGCGGATGGCGGGTGCAGGGAGCCGGAACCGGAGTCAGTGATCTGCTTGCATTGCCAAATGGCACCGTCCTGGCCCTTGAACGTGTCATCACGCATCTGGGATTGGTCGTGAAGATTTTCCAGATCGACTTTTCCGGCGCGAGCGACACCTCAAAACTTCCCTCGCTCGCGGATGAATCGAAGTTTGTGCCAACAACTAAGACGCTCCTTTTTACTCAGGCTACTCTGACGGCTAACTTTGAAGGAATCACACTCGGGCCCGAGCTGGAAGGAGGATGGCGCAGCCTGATCCTCGTGGCCGACAGCGGAGGAGCTCCAACCCATCTGTTCATGGGGCTCCGAATCAAGCTCGGAGGGAAGTAAGCAGCGATGCCGGTTTTTTGAGTTCCGTCGAACTTGGAAATCAGATTTCACGAATCGGCTATACTTGCCGCCTTCTTCAGCCAACTCTCGGCGCGCTTGTTATCCCCTCGTTTTAGGTCATTGCAATCTTAACCGCGGACCGCCGCCTCAATTGCAGCAACGTCGATTTTTTTCATTGTCATCATCGCGTCAAATGCCCGTTTGGCGGCAACACGGTCTCGACCGGTGAAGGCTTTCGTAAGGGCGGTCGGCGTAATCTGCCAGTTGATTCCCCATTTATCCTTGCACCAGCCACACGGGTTCTCCTCGCCGCCGTTGCTGACAATTGCTTCCCAGTAGCGATCTGTCTCAGCTTGGTTATCGGTCGCTACCTGAAACGAGAATGCCCAGTTGTGCTCAACGCCGGGACCGCCGTTAAGTCCAATGCAGGGAATTTCCATCACAGTAAACTCAACGGTCAACACTTCGCCTTCTTTGCAAGATGGATTGTCCCCAGGCGCTCGATGGACCGCTCCGACGGAAGAATTGGGAAAGGTCTCGGCGTAAAAACGTGCCGCAGCTTCGGCGTCGCGATCGAACCATAAACAGATTGTGTTCTTTGCTGGATTGGTCATAGGAGGGTGTCAGATTGAGTTGTTTTTATTGGGATAACGTTGAAAGCGCGACTCGACTGAGAAGTTGGACGGATTCAAAAATCCTGTCGTGCGGGCTTTAAAATCGGCGAAAGATGCGCTTCGCACCAGTGTAAAACCCTCTCCGCCACCCGATCAACCTCTGCGTAACCTGTATCGCAATCGCTGCGAAGCCGCAGCCCGATCTCTCGAACTAGCGTCAGGAAGGAAGACCACAGGACCACAGAAAGACCACAGGGACAAGGACAAGAAGACCACAGGGAGAAGACCACAGGGACAAAGACTTTATTGCAATAGCGCGGGGCTCATTGGGACTCGTCGAGCAAGTCGCGAAAGTAATACTGGAAAACATGGCAAGTAGCGCGGCCAAACAACAGGCGAACGCAAGGATGTTGGTGCGATCGAGCCAGCGGAAACAAGGAAGGGGAATGACAAGGGACAGAGACTTTATTGCAATGACGCGCCCCGGCACATCTGCCGTGCAGTAACTCTTCCCTCGAGGCATCCCCGCGGCGGCATGCCAATGTTTCCGCCCGCCACGGAAGGCTGCCTAAAAAACGCTGCCCATAAAATAAAGGCAGTCATCTGGAGGGACCGTGCACGAAGGAAACTTAACAAGTCGATTCCGATTGCCGATCACGAAATCAACCCCGCGCCGGGGAAACACCCAGCCGCCGCCTCGCGGAATCAGGCTTTAGAGGGCGTGATCACGCCGCTTCGCAAATCGCGGACCGTATAAAGGCCGGGCATATCAAGCCGCTTCAAGGGCCGTGCCCCGCTCTCACGCCGTGCACTAAATCGAGCGCGGTTGGATCGAAAGAATTCCTCCACAAACGCTTTGCTGCCCAAAACCATCCCGTCACAGAAATAGCGCACCCGGCATCGCAACGCATCATACAGTCCAAGCTTGCCTCCCGCTTTGAGAACTTCTTCCACTGCCGCTT
>JAQGOL010000027.1 GCA_028293625.1 Chthoniobacteraceae bacterium
GCGCCAGACGTTCGTGATATTGCGCCTGAAGAAGAGTGAGTTGCTCTCCATGCTGCGCATCCGACTCCGCAAGTCTTTCAAGATAACCGAGCGCCGCTTGGTTCGCAGCCACTCGTGCAACGTGTTCTTCGCAATCGGCTTTGCCGTCGCCTTCCACATTGAGAGCGACCCCAAGAAAAGGACGCCAAGGACAGACACTTTATCTAGGAAAGGACGCCAAGGGACAGACACTTTATCCAGGGACCAGGGACGGGACTAGAGGGACAGACACTTTCTCGGAAAAAGCGACTACAGGGACAGACACTTTCTCGGAAAAGCGGAATTCGAGGCTCCTTCGAATTCAATCCTTCGTTGCCTTGCCATCCGGTGAACCATTCCCGAATGGATCGATCCGCCAGCTCAGAGCGATTGCTGGTTGTTTAAAATTGTTGACTAACCCCTTTGCTCTGCGCTTTGCTCCGCGCCCCTTTGCTCCGCGCGCTGCAACTAAGAGAGACCATGATGAAGCCGGAGAAGGGAAAATCAGGAATTATTGCGGGCGGCTCGATTACCATTTTGTTTCCGGCTTCGATCGATCCACCGGACCAACCTCCACCACTGCTATTTTCCCTGAAAACCACGCCAATACCTTGTCGGAGCCTTCTCCTCACGCAGCCCGAACTTTCCTCGAATGCAGACGCAGCCGCCGTTGGACCCTATGGAGTGCGAGAGCCTGCCGCCGTTTTATCAGCGCTTGTAAGTAGCCGCTGGAGCGTTCCCAGTTCCTCCGAGCTGCGGCGGGCGCTGACAGTGATGCTGGCTGGATGGCTCATGATCAGCGGGGCATTTGGGCAGGCGTTTCTGACCACCGGCAGCCTGTCGGGTCCACGCTTCGGGCACACCTCCGGGCTGCTGGCCGATGGGCGGGTTCTGATTGCCGGCGGGGGTCTGGGCTCCAACGCTCTTGCTACCGCGGAACTCTATAACCCGGCCACCGGTCGGTGGGCTCCCACCGGCAGTATGCATTTCCCCCGCTACGGTCCGCGCTCGGTGGTGCTTTCGGATGGCAGGGTGCTCGTAGTGGAGGGATCTGTGAGCCCGCAAACAAGCGCCCCGCAGCACAGCGCGGAGCTCTACGACCCGGCTACCGGCACTTGGGCGGATACCGGCACGCAAACCATGACCGACTGCCACACGCTCACTCTCCTCCCCGATGGGAAGGTGCTCTTGATCGCGAACGGTCCGACGGCCGAGCTCTACGATGCAGCCACTGGAACATGGCGGCTTACCGGGCCGATGGTCAGCCGGCGCACTTCCGCCCAGGCGGCGCTACTGCCCAGCGGAAAGGTCCTCATTTACGAGGGCCAATACCCCGGCCTGACCATCAATAGCGAGCTTTACGATCCCACAACCAAGACGTTTGCCGCGACAGGCAGCTTTTACACAGAACGCTCGCTTGATGCCTCCACCATCCTGGCCAATGGCGAGGTGCTGATCGCCGGCGGCCAGGGGCCATACTCGGGCGGAATTGCCCCTTACCTAAACAGCGTGGAGATCTACAACCCTACAACCGGGGCCTGGAGGAACGTTGCCAGCCTCCTCCAGCCCCGGAATCGGGGTTCCGCAAGTTTGCTCGCCGATGGCAGGGTGCTAATCCATGGGGGGACCGCCGTGGTCAACGGTATCGGGATATATCTGCCCGGTGCGGAGCTCTACGATCCGCTGGCAAATACCTGGACGGTCGCCGGACCTATGCTGAATCCACGAGATATCAGCAGCACGACGCGCCTGGCCGACGGCCGGGTATTGATCGCCGGTGGCAGTGGGAACGACGGCGCCCTCTCGAGCGCCGAACTCTTCGACCCCGCAGCCCCAAGAATCTCGGCGGTGACAATCGCTTCCAACCACCCGGGCGCGCCTGCGCTGGGTTGGATAGGCGATGTGGTAACGTTGAGCTTTACCGCCACCCAGTCGATCGCCCCGCCCACGGTGACACTTCTCGGCCAAACCGTGACTGCCACGAAGGGGACGGGCGAAACCTGGACGGCCTCGGCGACGGTGACGAGCGCAACCCCCGGCGGCCCGGTAGCATTGTCCATCGCTTATCAGACCGCCTCAGGAGCGGTGGCAGCGCCGGTGAGGGAGACCACGGATGGCAGTGCGGTGACCATCGATAAAACGACGATTCCACCGACGACGACCCCGAGTAACGGGGTGTTCTCCACGTCGATGTCGGTGACTTTTGACCTGCCCGAGATACCGCTCGCGGGCAGTGTGAAGCTGCTCTTCAGGACTTACAATAACTGGACGCCGGTGAGCACCCTGACCTTGGCCACGGTGCAGGAAGTGGCGGGCAATCGCACGCTCACCTTCGACCCCGGCAACCCCACGGCGAACCCGCAAATTGCGAGTGGCGCGCCGATCCCCGATGGCGAATACAACATCCTGATTTCCTATCAGGACGCGGCGGGCAATCCGGCCGCATCGGTGATGGTCTCCTACTTGCGCATCGACACGGTGCCGCCGGTCATTATGGGTGCGAGGATGACTCCCCCGTGGGCGCGGCCGGGGGCGACGGTGTCGGTCGTGCTGACAATCAACGAGACAGGCATCCGGGCCGTATCGGGGACGATCGCAGGGCAGCCGATATCGACTCTTCTGGGGCCGCCGGTGGTGGTCCGGGTGACTTTGCCGGGGAATGTGCCCGAAGGGCCGTTGAGCTTCTCGGTGGCGGTAACAGATGCGGCGGGAAACGTGAGCGCCACTGTGACCACGGCGCAGGATGGGGTTTATACGACGGTGGACCGCATCGCGCCGGTGCTGACCGTGCCGGGAGCGATCACTGCCGAGGCGACGACCGCAAGCGGCGCGATCGTGACCTACCAGGGAACGGCGACCGACGATCTCGACCCGGTTCCGCTGGTGAATTCGAGCCCGTCAAGCGGCAGCAGGCTTCATCTCGGTACGACGAAGGTGCAGATGACCGCGACTGATCATGCGGGGAACCAAATCACGGGCACCTTCACCGTAACGGTGGTGGATACGACGAAGCCGGCGGCGAATGTGCCGGCGGGCATCATGGTGGTGGCGGGGCCGACGGGCGAGGCGGTCCTCGGCGATCTCACAGGGCGGCTGGCTCGCGCAGATTTAGTGACGCCGGCGGCCAAGCTATTGGTGGCACAATCGCCGCCCGCTGGGACGGTCCTGCCGCTGGGGGCTCACACCGTGTCGTTCACGGTAACTGATGCGGCCGGAAATTTTACGACGGTCCAGACTATGGTGACGGTGAGTTTTGCCGTCGCGCCGTCGGGGGCGGCGACGGTGGCGGCGATCACGGGCAGACCGGCGCCGGCCACTCCGGGGCTGCCGGAGGATGCGTTGCTGGCGACGTTTGGCACGCCGGCGTTGAGTGATTTTCGTCATATAACGGCGCGAGTGGGGATGCTTTCCGGAAAGAAAAAAATCGCGGGGATCTATCTGGTGGATGGGGGAGACACAGCATCGTTGCCGGCGTTCCAAGGCGGTCCGGTGCCCGATGCGATGGGGGTGGCGTTGCCGGCAGTGACGTTCAAGAGTTTTCTCGATCCGGTAACCGCGCCGGCCGGGGCGATTGCATTCACAGCGACGCTCGCGGGGGCGAAGGCGACCATGGATGATGGCGTTTGGACGGATGCATTCGGACCGCTGGCACTGGTCTTGCGCGAAGGCGAGGACGTGCCGGGCCTGCCCGCCGGCACACGCCTGAAGTCGGTAACGAGCCTTTCCCTGCAAGATGGCAGCCTCGTGGCCTTGGTGAAGCTGGCCGCAGCGAAGGGACTCGTAAGCGCGGGCAGGGACGACGTGGCCCTGGTGGAACTGAGTGACGTGGGCACGGGAATCCTTCTTCTGCGCACGGGTGCGGACTTGGGTGGGTCCACGATCAAGACGATCGCCACCCTGGCGCCGGCACTCGGTTCGCCCGGCCAAGGCCGCTGGTACGGGCCGAGCGCGGTCCTGGCCAAGGTAACGCTTGCGAGCACGGAAGTCCGGCTGGTGAAAGTCTCGCCCCAGGGCACGCTGACAGCGCTGCTTTCCACCGCCGGCTCGGCAAATGCGGTAGACGCAAATGCGCGATGGAAGGGATTTGGTGTACCGGCGATGAGTGGCGACGGGACCAAGTTCGTCGTGGCCGCGGCGCTCACCCAGAAACTCGCCGGCGTGACGAGCAGAGACAACACTGCGCTGCTCTTCAAGCCGGCTAAGACGGCGTGGGCCGCCTTCGCCCGCGAGGGGGCATTGGCGCCGATCGCTTCGTCAAACGATGGCCCACGCTACGCGGCATTTTTTGACCCTGTCGTCAATGAAGCCGGGCAGGTTGCCTTCCTCGCTACGCTGCAAGGCGCGGGGGTGAAGGCGAATAACAAGTCGGGACTCTTCTGCGGTGAACCCAATTATCTGCGACTCGCCGCCCGGCTTGGCGATTCCGCGCCGGACGCGGACGGCACCCCGACCGCGGCGGTATGGAGCAAATTCATCACCCACGCCCTGTCTGGCGGTCCTGGCGGCGGCATCATCTTCCTTGCCGAAACCACGGGTGGCGGACTGGCCGCGAAATACAACCTTGCCCTCTATGCAGCTGACTCCACGGGCAAAGTGCGCCGCCTCCTCCGCACCGGCGAAGCACTCGTCCCCGGGGGCCCACTTCTGACGGATCTCGAACTGCTCGCCGCCACTCCGGGTGCCTACGGCAGCGCCCGTAGCTACAACACAACCGCCTCCCTCGCTGTCTTTGCCGCCTTCGCCAACAAGTCCCAAGCACTCCTCCGCGTCGACATCCCGTAGCGGTGACCGCACCGTAAGCGCCAATGAAGGGGTCAGGGTCAACGCTTCTTTTCCAAGAAAGGGTCTGTCCCTGGGATCCCCCTGGGATCCGCTCCCCTGCTGGGATCCGCTCCTTTGGAGTGCTTTCCGAGAAAGTGTCTGTCCCTGGTGCTTTCTTTTGGAGTGCTTTCCGAGAAAGTGTCTGTCCCTTGCTTTCTTTTGGAGTGCTTTCCGAGAAAGTGTCTGTCCCTTGCTTTCCCGCTCTGGGATCCGCTCCTGCCGAGAAAGTGTCTGTCCCTTGTGCCTGGGGATCGAGAAAGTGTCTGTCCCTTGCTTTCCCGCTGGGATCGAGAAAGTGTCTGTCCCT
This sequence comes from Chthoniobacteraceae bacterium, assembly GCA_028293625.1. Lineage (GTDB taxonomy): Bacteria > Verrucomicrobiota > Verrucomicrobiia > Chthoniobacterales > Chthoniobacteraceae > CAIURC01. The sequence continues at coordinate 5,147 of JAQGOL010000027.1, forward strand.
GGTGCTTTCCGAGAAAGTGTCTGTCCCTTGCTTTCCCGCTGGGATCCGCCGAGAAAGTGTCTGTCCCTTGTCCCTCTTCCACACGCCGCAATCCCCATCGTAGAACCCACCATCATGAAATCCAATTACCTTCTGGCATTTCTTATTGCTCCTTTGTTCCTTTGCTTTGACTCCGCGACCGCACAAACTGGCACCAAAGAGCCCCCAGAATTAGCGGCTCTCCAAGCACGTTACGAAACCGACATGGCCGCTGCCCTTCAGCCCGTGCAGAATCGCTTCATATCAGGGCTTCAGAATCTGCTTAAGACCTACACACAGCGCGGCGATCTTCCGTCCGCAATCGCAGTGCAAGCCCAACTCGACAATCTGACAAACGCGTTAGGCAAGCCAATACCAGTTGGTTCGCCTCAATCGAGGCTCGCCGGAACATCTTGGGACAACCCTGGTGGCTCACGTCTCGAGTTTCTTCCCAGCGGACACTTTCGCGAAGTTTACCCCCAGAAAACTTGGAAGGGAACTTGGAAGGCCATCTCGGCCACCGAGGCAGATGCTGTCGTAGCCGGTGTCGATAGCACTTTTCACTATAAGCTCAACAACGACACCAAGACTGTATCCCGCCCTGATTCGAAATCTATATGGAAGCTCGTGAAATGAGGCCTAATCTAATGCCAAGTAGGTCGCCACGAATATAGGCGGCAAGTTCGCTAATAGGCACTGCGGAGACTTACTCGACTGTTGGACGAAGCCTTCGGACAAACTCCATTTATTTCTATGGGGAAGAGAAGTCCCGCGGCCTGGCTTTGATTTGATCCGTTCGAGTTTCGTTGCGCTTGCTTCCTGCGAAGATTGATCGGCTTTGGCAATTGGAAAGCGTCAAACCGCTAATTGGCATCCAGCCTGTTACTCGAAGAAGGCTGGGGTTTGCCATCGCGAGTCTTTAAAGGCGGCCGCGCCGTTGCACTCAATTTCACTGATTACCAAAACACCCGCCAGGATGGTTATTTCGTAAGCCGCTGGCGATCCACATCTACTCCGTGTCTGAGCAGGATGGCAGTATGGAGCGATGTGTAGACAACGGTTTTCTCATGCAGGCAAGGTGCGCCTCCGGATGTGCGCGGCTGCAGCGGCAGGCGCTTTATGGCTACGCGGCTTGATTGCGCGCGCGAAGCCACGCCAATGGCGTCAACTCGGCGATGCGGTTGATGCTCCAGCCTCCCAGCCGTGGCAGAACCTCCTCAAGGTATTCCCGCGCGTTTACTTTGAGCCGCTTGCAGGTTTCAAGGATCGAGAGGATCGCGGCGATCTTCGGTCCGGCTTCTTCGCTGCCGACGTGGATCCAGTTCTTGCGGCCGAGTGCCACCGTACGCATCGTGTTTTCGGCCAGATTATTGTCTATCTCCACCTGGCCATGCCGGGACTGGCATATCGCTCCAGTCGTTCCCATTGTCCAAGTGCATAGGTGCATGCCTTGCCCAATGCGTTTTTGGGCAGCGTTGCATCGCGTGCTTCAAGCACCATCGCCTTGAGTTCGGCAAGGATCGGAACGCTTTTTTCAAGGCGCAAGCTTTCACGTTCCTGATAGCTTAGATTGGCTTCACGGGCCCAACCTTCCACCTCATAGAGCTTGCCGATCTTCTCAATGATGGCGACGCTACGCACGTCGCCAGGAGCCAGTTTGGAAGCATCAAAAAACTTGCGACGGGCATGGGCCATGCATCCAAAATAGACGATGTTGGCGCCTATCTTGTCGTAGGCGCTGTAGCCGTCGCATTGAAGTCTGCCATCGTAACCGGCAAGGAAGATTTTGGGTCCTTCGCGTTCGCGGCCCATGCGAAAGTTGTAAACAACCGGGCCCTCGGGCCGGCTGTATACCCAGAAGTAAGCCTGATGATCCTTGCCCTTGGTGCGTTTGCTTTGCACCGGGACCGTGGTCTCATCGACCTGGATGTAGCCGCTCGCAAGCAGCTCCGAGCGCATCGCCCCGCACAGCGGCATAAGCAGCGCTCCGGCTGCGAGCACTGAACTACTCAAGGTAGCCTGACTGACTGCGACTCCCGCTTCGCGTTCTATCGTCACCGACTGCCGATACAATGGCCGGTGCTGGAGATATTTCTTTGTGATCACGTCGATCACCATCGAGTCCGAAAGGATCCCCTTTTCAATAATAGCGGCAGGCACTGGCGCCACGCTCACTCCCATCTCCTCGCACCGCGCGCAGGCGAGCTTTTCGCGTTTGGTTACTTCAACAAAGAACTCGATCGGCTTGATCGATAGCCGCTCACTTACTTCATAGCCGATCACTTTGCGGCGCTCCCCGCACTGAGTGCAATGGCATTGGTGCGGCGGACAGGAGACGATGCGTTCCTCCCGTGGCAGATGCGCCGGCAATGGAACACGAACCGGCTTTTGCTTCGGCTTGGAGGGTTCTGCAGGGGAAGGTGGCTGCACCGCCTTTTTCTTCTCATCGCGAGCCGCTTCGCTCTCTACTTCAGGCGGCGCCACTCCCGGCTCAAGTTCCAATAGCGCGAGTTGGCCGTCACTGAGCCGCTCAGCACTCGGTCCATACCTTTGATTAAAAGCAGTCGCAGCTTCTCGCTTAAAAGGGCGTTTCGCTTTTCCAACACTTCGATCCGGGCAAACGCCTGAGCCACCTTCGCGCGAAGGTGCTCAGGGATTTGTTCTAAAAAATCGGCGTCCAAAGTGAGGGCGCAAAGAGAAGCGCAAACGCTGCCTGCTGATCAACATGAGAAGCTTCGAGAGCGCCACTTTCATTCGTTCTTTCGGAACCATTTCCTTTCCTTTGTGCCTTTCAAATCAATGCCCCCAAGCAACATCGCAAGCTCGGCTGCCGAGAGGCGCACCTTGCCTTGAGCAGGTTCATCCGGCACGGGCCATTTGAAGCGGCCGCGTTCGAGTCGTTTTCCGCAAATCCAAAGACCCGTACCATCAAAGTAGAGGATCTTGAGCCGGGTGCGCTGCCGGTTGGCAAAGACAAAGAGATGACCCGAGAGCGGATCTTCCTCAAGCTGGATTTTTACCAGTCCGTAAAGTCCGTCATAACCTTTGCGCATGTCGGTGACTCCGCAGGCCAGGAAGACCCGGGTCGCAGCTCCCAGGGAGATCATCGTCTGGCTAAAGAAGAAATGAGTTCCAGCAAACTGGCTACTTCCCGTGTGCAAAAGCCGCTCGGGATTTCCAGCTCCATGGCGCCTGCGATACTGAGCCGGTAAAAATTGCGCCGCCTTTGGTCACTATCCGATGGAAGCAGTTCGTCCTTCTGCTCAACTTCAATAAAACAACCCGCCTGTGCGGAGGACGCCGTGGCGGCTCTCGTCCGTGCTTTTTTTAGATGCCGGGTCAGCGTGGCCAGGCAGATGCCCTCCTTTTTCACAAACTCAGCTTGGGTCAGTTGGCTTTGTTCGTAGCGATTGAGCATCTGCTCGATCTCCGTGCCAGTCCGCCGGCGGCTGCGTTGAATGTCATTACTCATCCACCCAAAATGCCCGCGCCTCCGCCGACCCGGTAGATGTGCTTGCCCAGAGTCTTAGTTTGGTTCTTGGAACCAAATCCCGGGTGTGCCGGCATGGGCGGTTGATTGTCTTTTGGCTTTGTTGGAAACGCACTCCGCGCTTCCTCTTGCTGCATTCATCCCTCATTCTCCGCGGCGTGAAAAAACCGAACCGCCCCCGTTTGCATTTCAGGCTGCATGGTCTCCTCCTGCTTGGCCTTCTGTTTGTCGGATGTGCTCATCATGAGCCGGAACTGACACAGCCTTCGCAAGTGGCTTGTTACGGGAGTGAACGCCTTTCCCACACCGTTTATCAGGGCTCGGATAGGGAATATCATTATTTTGCCTGGACCCATCATCTGAAACGCGGGAACTGGAAGATCCCCCGGTACGCACTCGAGTTGCCCGGTGAATTCCCGCTCGGGAAAGGGGAATCGTTCGTCAAACATGACGCCGACGCGAATCTGGTCCTGTTCGGATTTAAACCGGCGCGCGAAAAAAAGACGAAGGCGCACTGAGCGATCAGGCGGGCTCGCTGCCAATTACATTTTGGCCTCCCGATTGGACTTTACCCGATACGCCCGTCGTGAATCCTCCGCGTCATGAATTGGACATGGATCAGCGACCCGCAAATCTGGATTAGTCTCGTTACTTTAACGGTGCTCGAGATCGTTCTCGGCATCGACAACATCATTTTCATCTCGATCCTCTCGGGCAAGCTGCCGGCCAACCAGCAAGGCAAGGCGCGCAGCCTCGGGCTGATGCTCGCATTGGTAACCCGGATCCTGCTGCTCTGCTCGATCTTCTGGCTCACCAAACTGACGGCTGATCTGTTTGCCGTCTTTGGCCACGGATTCTCCGGCAAAGATCTCGTGATGCTTTCGGGCGGACTTTTCCTCCTCTTCAAAAGCGTGCATGAGATCCATGGCAGCCTGGAAGGGGAAGATCACGAGAGCTCGGCGAAAGTGCCCGGCGCATTTACGGCCGTCATTCTCCAGATCGTGGTGGTCGACATTGTGTTCTCGCTCGACTCGGTCATTACCGCGGTCGGCTTGGTGCAGAATATCGGCGTCATGATTGCCGCGGTGATCCTGGCGATGATGGTGATGCTGGCGGCCTCGGGAGCCATCGCCGGGTTCGTCAACCGGCATCCGACCATCAAGATGCTTGCGCTCAGTTTCCTGATCCTGGTGGGCGTGATGCTGGTGGCGGACGGCTTTGGCCATCACGTCGAGAAAGGCTACATCTACTTTGCGATGGCCTTCTCGTTCATCGTCGAGCTGCTGAATATCAAGGTGCGCTCAAAACGGAAAGTGGTTCCCGTCGACCTGCGCTCCAGCTATTAAAGCGCTTGGCTGCGCATCTGTTCAATCAGAACGCGTGCGCACGCTTCTGAGAAGATCGGCGCATTGATTTCGCAATCGATTTCCAGGAGCGTCACGTCGTCGCGCAGCCCGTCCCGAAGCGCATCGAAGAGCGCCTCATCGGCCACGGGATCGTGAAAGAGCTGGCCCGGGGCGCTGATGATACTGAGCGCCTTGCGCGGGATCAACACGGTGACCGGTCCCGTGGATGCATTGACCTTTTTGGCAAGGATTGCGCCCAGCTGCGCGGCTTCTTCCGGGGAAGTCCGCATCAGGGTGACCTGCGGGTTGTGATGGTAAAAGGTGCGGCCGTTGAATTTGGCCGGCACAGTCTCGGGCGCATGGAAGTTAACCATGTCGAGGCAGCCGGGGGCGACCACGGTCGGGATGCCGCCTTTGGCCGCGGCGTCCATGCGTTCCGGACCGGCCCCGAGGACGCCACCGACGAGTTCATCGGCCCATTCAGTCGTGGTGAGATCAAGCACGCCGGCGACAAGGCCGCTTTCAATCAGCGATTCCATGGTGCGTCCGCCGGTGCCGGTCGCGTGAAAGACGAGCACTTCATACCCGGCATCTTCGAGCACGGATTTGGCGTGCTGAATGCATTCGGTCGTGTTGCCGAACATGCTGGCCACGACGATCGGTTTGTCTTCCACCTGCGTGGGCGGTTCGGCTTCAACCATGCCGCAGATCGCGCCGGCGGCCCGTGTGAGGATTTGCCGGGAAATCCGGTTGAGGCCGGCGACATCGACGATGCTCGGCATCATGAGGATGTCTTTGACGCCGACATACTGGGCGGTGTTGCCGCTGGCCAGGGTCGAGACCATCAGCTTTGGGAATCCGAGCGGCAGCGCGCGCATCCCGGCCGTGCCAATCGCCGTGCCGCCGCCGCCGCCCAGCGAGATGACACCGTCGATTTTTCCTTCCGCGAGCAGTTTTGAAAGAATGACGGGAGCCGCCTTGGACATGGCGGCCACGGCTTCACCACGGTCGTTTCGGGCGACGAGCGCGGCGAGATCGATGCCCGCCACCTGGGCGACTTCCTCGCGGGTGATATCGGGTTGGACCCGGGGCGGGGCGCCGGTGCCGACGTCAATGAGGAGGGTTTTGTGTCCGCGTTTGCGGATTTGTTCACCGACAAAATCGTGTTCGTCGCCTTTGGTATCGAGTGTGCCGAGCAGTGCGATGGTCATGGGAGAGATAAGGGGCGCCTATGCTGCATGCCGGTGAAGGCTTGGCAATGCCAACCTCTCCAAGTGTGGATTTCCCGGAGGCAGCCGTGGAATTGCGATAGGCAATCCGCCACACATTCGGCTGGCTTTTTAACCAATGCGCTTCCTTTGAATCTTTGCGCCGCATCGAGTCCGGCTATTGAGTATTTTAATGTCTCTTGAAATTGCGATCTCGCCAGCCGGCCGTCTTTATCTGGAGCCGGCAAATCAGGAAGCGCCCGTCCTCGATCCAAAATGGGCGGGACTGATGGGAGCCGCCTTTGCATCCTCCTCGGCCGCCGGACTTTTGCTTCTGGCATGCGAGGCGTTTGCCGTGCCGTTGCCCGCTACCCTGGAATACTGGCGCGATTTTGCCAGGCTCTACCTGCAAACCCTTTGCCAAAGCGCGGCAGGCGGCGGGGAGCAAAAAGAAGCGGCGGCGCCGATGGTGCCGGCACCGCCTTTTGAGGAGCTGGCCGGTTTGGCGATGGAAGCGCCTCCGATGCGCGGCGGCGAGTTTCTGCGTGCTGAACTTCTGGGCAGGTTATGGGAGGAACTTGGCCGGTTGATCGTCCAGGAGACCGAAGGGATCGGGCTCGATCAATGGCTTAAAAAAAGGAGCCCGCATTTTCATAGCGTTGGCCGGGTGACATTTCATCTTGCGGAAAACAAGCGCGACCCGGAACGGCCTTTCGCGTTTCTTGCCACTTATACGGATCAGATTACCTCGCAGGGCCAGCCCAAGCCGCTGCCATTGGGTCGAGCGCTGGTCACTTACGCCGGCGCGCAGAACCAGGCGATGCTGACCAGCCTGCTCGCGCCGATCCAACGCGCGGCGGAAAAAAGCCCGCTGGTGCGCGAGCTCCTTGAGTCCCGCCAGATCTTCAATGCGATGGCGTGGCGCCCCCAGGAAGCGCACCGATTCCTGCGCGGAATTCCGGCGTTTGAGGAGAGCGGCCTCCTTGTCCGGGTGCCTGACTGGTGGAAATCGGGGCGTCCGCCGCGGCCGCAGGTCAAGGTGCGGATCGGAGAGAAGCGCAAAAGCTCATTGGGCCTGGACGCGATCATGGATTTTTCAGTCGGCGTGGCGCTCGACGGGGAGGAGCTAAGCGAGAAGGAGTGGGATCAGATCATGGCTTCGCAAGGCAATCTCGTGCTTTTAAAAGGCAAATGGGTCGAGATCGATCGGGACCGGCTTAAGCAGGTGCTTGATCAATGGAAGCGCGTCGAAAAGCAGGGTGGCGAAGTCTCTTTTTTGGAAGGGATGCGGATGCTTTCGGGTCTTGGCAACGGGGCCGCCGACGACGCGCTGGCTGACCCGGAGGCGCGGGAATGGTCGGACGTGGTCGCGGGCGATTGGCTGCGCGACACGCTAGCGGCGATGCGCGATCCAGCCGTGATAAAGGGGTTTGATCCGGGGCGCGATCTGAAGGCTGAACTGCGCGGCTATCAGCAGGCCGGTGTCCATTGGCTCTGGTTCATGACGCGGCTTGGACTTGGCGCGTGTCTGGCTGACGACATGGGCCTTGGAAAAACGATCCAAACCATCGCGCTTCTCCTTCAACTAAAACGGGAGGCAGCAGGCAACGCGGTGCCTCCTTCGCTCCTGGTTGCGCCGGCTTCTCTTTTGGCGAATTGGAAGAATGAGCTCACCCGGTTTGCACCCACGCTCTCGATCTTTTTTGTGCATCCCTCGGAGACGTCTGCGCAGGCACTGACGGCTGCCGCCGCCAATCCCGCCCGCGCGTTTGCCGGACTCGACCTGGTAGTCACAACCTACGGCGTCCTTGGCCGGTTTGAATGGATGCGCCAGCAGCCGTGGCGGATCGCCGTGATTGATGAAGCGCAGGCAATCAAAAACCCGGGCGCCCGCCAGACGCGCGCGGTCAAGGAGCTTCGTGCCCAGGCACGCATCGCGCTCACCGGGACGCCGGTGGAAAACCGCCTCGGCGATCTCTGGTCGCTCTTCGATTTTATCTGTCCCGGATTGCTCGGGACGGCGCCCCAATTTTCCCGCACCATCAAGCTGCTTACCGACGATCATGGCCGTCATTTTGCCCCGTTGCGAACCCTGACCGCGCCTTATCTGCTGCGCCGCTTAAAAACCGATCGCAGCATCATCGCGGATCTGCCCGATAAAACGGAGCTGACGGCATGGTGCTCTTTAACCAAAGCGCAGGCGGCCCATTACGAGCAGGCGTTGAGTGAACTGAGCGAGCGTTTGGAGGCCTCGGAGGGCGTGCAGCGGAGGGGTGTCATTCTTGCATTCCTGGTCCGCTTCAAGCAGATCTGCAATCATCCGGCCCATTGGCTTGGGACCGGCGACTTTGACCCCGCTGCCAGCGGCAAGTTCGCCCGGTTAAAAGAGCTGGCGGAGGAAATCGGGGCGCGTCAGGAAAAGATGCTCGTATTCACCCAGTTCAAAGAGATAACCGAGCCGCTTTCCGCGTATCTCGAAGGGATTCTTGGACGTCCCGGCCTGATTCTTCATGGAGGGACGCCGGTGAAAGAGCGGCAGAAGCTGGTCGCACGTTTTCAGCAGGATGACGGCCCGCCTTTTTTTATCCTTTCGCTGAAGGCAGGTGGCACCGGGCTCAACCTGACGGCGGCCTCGCATGTGGTCCATTTTGACCGGTGGTGGAACCCGGCCGTGGAGAATCAGGCGACGGACCGGGCGTTTCGGATCGGGCAGAAGCGCAATGTCCTGGTGCATAAGTTTGTCTGCCGCGGCACGATCGAGGAACGGATCAATGAAATGATCGAGGAGAAAAAAGCGCTGGCCAGCGATGCCGTGGAAGACGGTGGCGAACAGAAACTGGCCGAGCTGCCCGATGACGAATTGCTGCGGTTTGTGGCGCTCGACATCAAGAGCGCCGTCCAGGAATAACCTTATTGGAAGAGGACCAGCTGCGCGGGCTCACCCTTCGGCTGGATCAGTGCGATTCGTTTGTCGGGAAAGCAGCGCGCCAGGTCCGCGTTGCTGATGCGCTCCACGGGCGCCGAGGATTCCGTATAGAGCCGACTTGTGATTGAAGCGGTAGTCGAAATCCGGGCCGTGACATTCGTTTGGGTGCGGATTGTCTCCACATGCGTGTTGGGGATTTCCACGCGCGCGATGGGTCCTGAAATGAGCCGTGGGGCTGGCGGGCGGATTATTTGAAACGCCAACGCGATCACGGCGAGTGCCGCTGTTGCACCGGCAACCCGGAGCGTTCGCCGGCGGATGCGGCGGCCGCGGGCGGCATCGAGAACGGCAGCCAGGGAGGTGGCATAAAGATTGTTGTCCATTGCTTGTTGTCAGATCTCATTCCGTGCTGCCCGGGTCAGCCAGGCGCGCAGCCGGAGGCGGATCCGTGCAAGGCGGGATTCGATCGCTTTTGGCGTCGTTCGCCGGGCTTGGGCGATTTGACGGATTGGTTGGTTTGCGAGGTAACACGCTTCAATCAGCGCGCGCTCAGAAGGGGTCAGGCGTGCCAGGCCCGCGGAGAGATGTTCATCAAACGAGGCTGCCTGTCGCGGCTGTTCATTGATCAGGCTTTCCTCGGTGACGACCTGCAAGAGCGCCGCATAACGCGAGCGGCGTCTGGCCAGATCGATGAGGCAGCCACGGGCAATTTGCGCGAGCCATCCCCACATGACGCCTTCTGTTTCGAAGCGGCGCACGTGCCGCACGCATTTAACATAAGCAATCTGGATCGCTTCCCGGGCGGCCTCTTCGTTGCCGTGCGCCGCGATCAGCAAATACCGCAAGAGCCGATCAAAGGTGCGGGCGTGAAACTCTCTCCACGCCGCTTCTTCGCCCGCTACGAGCCGCGCCGATAGGTTTGCCGTGTCATCATTGCAAACCTCGGCTGGTGATTGCTTACAGGCGAGTGCGGGCATGGATCCGGGAGAAAATCCGAGGCATTCGCGACGAAGAAATCAGCGTTGGAGAAGCGGCCGGGTCGAACCCGGCAGTGACGGTGTCGGCGGCCGCAATCCGGAGGGCGCCGGCAAACCGACACGAGGCGGAGTGCCCGGCCGCTCAGGAACGCTGATCCGCGCTCCGCCTCCACCGCTTTGAAAACCGCCGGCCGTGCCCGTGGCATCCAGGACAATGGCGTGTTCGCGTTTTTCCAGATCAAACCCGCCAAGCTTTGCCACGTATTCAAGCGCTTCAATGACGGGCACCTCATAAAGGGAAAGGGTGACGCTCCGTTCACCGTCGCCATTTACGACAATGTTGATGCCTTTCTTCTCGGGATCGAGTTCTACCGCCCGCTTTCGAATAAAAGTCACGGCCTCGCTCACGCTTGCAAGGCTGAGATCCAACTGAGGAAGGATGATCTCATTGGCTTTGCGGGTGTTTTTAAAGTTATCAGTTCGGGGAAGCTGAAGCATCTGTGACAGCCCTGCGAGAACCTGAGTGATCAGATCAAGTTGCTGGACAGTGCCGGAGCAGATCAGGAGTTTTGTTTCCTCATGGAATTTCAGGGTCGGCGGCGGGTTTTTCGCCACATCGGTTCCCGTTTGCAGATTGCATCCCGATTGAATGGCCGTGGTGATGTCGTCCACGGTAAAATGGCCAAGGAATTGGGCGATCGGGAAATATTGGACGGAAGGCGCTTCCTTTGCGGAGGGTTCAGAGCTGAGTGCCTGGAAGATCCAGAGTGCATCGGGCGAATCGAGTGGCTCCTGGCTGAAAAAGCGGATGCCGGCAGTTTGCCTCGGCGTCTGTCCGCTGCCTCCGAATCCGATGGGTGCCGACTGCGGGGAAGCGCTTTCGCTTGCGCTGGTGATTGCCCGAAAGAGGGAGCCGACCGTGACACCGCTGACTTCCACCGCCGGAATCTGAGCGGATTCGGCGTCTTTTGGAATGATGATGTTCACCGGCTTGCCCGTCGCTTTTGTCACCGCACCGATAAAGGCGCGCACGGTGCCGCCCGGAAAGACCAAATCAAAGCGCGGTTCACTCGATGGCTCAGGAGTCAGCAAGAGTGGCGCATTTTTGCCGGATGGAACGGACGGCGGTGTATCAAGTGCGAATCCCGAATTAAGCACCATGCAGGACGCGAAGAGGATGATTGCTTTCATACATTGAACGACGACGCCCGCGGCTTTAACCCTCGCGGAAAATTGGGATGCGTCTCTTTTTTTTGACGCTCCGGCACGAGCAGCCCTTTTTAATCCCGGTCGTGTTTGTGAATCCAATGCCACTTTCGGCAACCGGGACAACGCTCATAACGAGATGGCCCGAAGTTCAAGCCAAAGAGCGGCGCGTCATACCCTTGATTGCATCCCGGACAGCGGCTCCGGCCAAAGAGCAGGCGTCCCAATGCAAATTGGCCAAAAGCGAAGTAAGCAAGCAGGCTTGCGGCTGCCAGGCAATAACCGAACAGCCAAAGCTGTACTATGACCATCCAAAAGGTCCGGCCCAGACCACCGGCATTCTGTGCCATCAGCTGCAGGGGAAGGTTGCCTAGCCAGTGCAACGTCATCGCTCCCGCGATGCCCCATAAAAATCGCCGTCGCCACTGCCAGAGCGCCACTGAAATAAACGCGCTATGGAAAATGCAGGTCATAAGCCGTTCCACTGCATACCCGCCAAACTGGTAGAATGGGAGTCCCTCCATCGCTTTCATCTGGGCAACGCGCCCGGCAACAAACCACATTTCACCGATGGCGAAGCCAAGGCCGATCGCCAGGGCATAACGCGCGAAGTTAGCCGGACGAATGTCGGCGCGGATCATTGGCAGAAGAAGGGGAACCAGCTTCATCGGCTCCTCCGTCAGCGGCGCATAGAGCGAGGTGAGCCATTGGTAAGTAATGGAGGAAGAACTAAGTTGTCCCACCAGCCAGTGATCAAGTGGAATTCTAATCCAATAAAATGCCAGAGGTTGAAGGGGCACGACCAGCAAGGCAGCCAGCGAGAGAAGCTGGTGATTGGCAGGGAGTTGAAGCTTATAAATCAGCGACCCAAAGATCGCCACCGCGGCGAGCGTGGTGAAAAAAGCGGCCAGATAGATTCCGCTCATAAACAAGGAAGCTTCATGGCGGCTTCCAAAAGAAAGCGGTCTCTTTGGTGACCGGGGCGCATCGTGCCGCGGAGGCTAGCGGGGAAGGAGCCGCAAGCCAAGAGATCCCGGCGCAAAAATCCCGAAGCAATTGGAATTGCTTCGGGACTTTTTCTTCTTACACCAATTTGACTATTCGGAAAACTCCGGGCCTGAGAATGCCGCCTTGAGATTGGTGGCGGCAAAATCAACGGCTTCCCTGGCCTTGTCGACAACTGCGCCCATTCCAAAGAACTCGTGAGTGACTCCTTCGTAGGTTCGATGGTCGACTTTGACTCCGGCATCGGTAAGCGCCTTGGCAAGTTTATCGCCATCCGAGCGCAGCGGATCAATCTGCGCATTGATGATGGTGGTTGGCGGGAGCCCTTTCAATGCGTCTCCGGCGAGCGCGATGGAGAGCCCGGGGTTCTTCGCATCCTCAGGCTTGGAAAGAGTCTCTTTGGCAAACCATTCCATCATCGCTTTGTTCAGTGGTTTGGCCTCCGCATTTTCCTTGTAGGAAGGTGTGTCGAAATCGGTGAGATCGGTCACCGGATAAATCAACACCACGTGGGCCGGCAACTGCATGCCTTTATCTTTTGCCATAAGGCCGACTGCCGCCGCCAGGTTGCCTCCGGCACTTTCTCCCACCACGGCGATGCGTTTGGAGTCTCCTTTCCAGCGGCCGGCATTATCAAAGAGCCATTGATAGGCGCCAAATACGTCCTCGTGCGCAGCCGGAAACTTGTATTCGGGGGCGAGCCGGTAATCGACAGAGAAAACAACAGCGCCGGTGGCAGTGCATAGCGCACGCGGGGAAGCGTCGTATGCCTCGATATCGCCAATTACCCAGCCGCCGCCATGGACGTAAAGGATGACCGGAAACGGACCGTCCCCTTTTGGCCGATAAACGCGCGCATCAAGGGAATGATCCGTCAGTTTTATCTTAATATCGTCAACGTCCCCAACGAATTCAGGGCCTTTTGTGCCCTGATCTTTCATCAGTTTCTTCACCGCGTCCGCGGGAACGGGTTGTTTGCGCGCCTGCTCGGGTGAAAGTGTCTCGATCGGTTTTCCTCCAAATGAAGTCAGCTCATCCAGGACGGCTTTCATTTGCGGATCGGGCGGAGCGCCGGTTTGCGCCCAGGCCGTGGTGCTGAAGGTAATGGCACAAGTAGCGCTGGTAATCCACGCTATCAGGTTCTGTTTCATAGACGTATCCTCAATCAAAATGGAGACCTTTCCCATGGCGGACCCGCCATTGAACCGCCTCCGTGTTCCACTGGCGGAGATTTGTTTCGCTCGTGTGATGCGACTGCCCGCTTCAAAAACAATTCGGAAGCGGTTCTCCAACCGGCCGGAACGATGCACTTGAAGATCGCTGGAATGAAAACTCTTTTCACCGCCGGCATAGCGCCATGCTTGCGCGCCATCGCGATACCTTGGCAACATTCCGCAATCTATGAACAAGCGTCTTTTTCTTACCCTCGTCTCCACCATCAGCTTTGCCACTTCATCGCTGCTTGCCGAGACGCCAAATAGCTATCAGGTCACCGGCCCCATTCTTGAACTTACCGACACCAAGATCGTGGTGCAGAAAGGGAAGGAAAAGTGGGAGCTGGCGCGGGGCGCCGATACCAAGGTAACCGGAGAACTCAAAGTAGGCGCCAAGGTGACCATCGAATACTCCATGACCGCCAAGACCATCGAGGTTAAGCCGGACAAGGCCGATAAGGCCAAGCCTGCCGAAGCCAAGCCCGAAAAGGCGAAGTAACCGGCTTCGCTCTTCTAAGAAAAGAGCGTGGTGACGGGCTTTGCCTTGACCAGTTCGCGTGGCTGGTTGAGATGATTAAACACGATCGTTTCCGGATCAATGCCGCACGCGTGATAGATGGTGGCCAGGAGTTCCGTCGGGTGAACGGGATCTTCCGAAGGACTTGAACCCGTCTTGTCTGAGGCACCATGCACATAGCCGCGTTTGATCCCGGCTCCCGCGATGCAGGCGGTATAGCAGTAAGGCCAATGATCCCTTCCATCGGAGCTATTTACGTTGCCGCTTGTGCTTAAACCTTTCTCCGGGCTGCGTCCGAATTCGCCGAGCGCGACGACGAGTGTTTCATCCAACAGCCCGCGTGAATCCAGATCGTCAAGAAGCGCGGCAAGGCCGGAGTCGAGCATCGGGCCGCTCTGATTTTTCATGCGATCGGTTAGCCCGGCATGGTGATCCCAGGAATGGTTGTCGGAGTTGGCGACCTTGGGCCAGATGACTTCCACAACGCGCGTGCCCGCTTCCACTAGACGGCGCGCCAGGAGCAGGCTTTGGCCGAAAGTATTCATACCGTAACGTTCCCGCATCTGATCAGTCTCGCGATCGATGGCAAATGCGTCGCGTGCTTTTCCACTGACAATCAGGTTGAGGGCCCGATCGTAGTATTCATTGAGGTTGTATTGGGCGACCGCCTTGTCGATCTCAGGCATCGTGGCGTTCATGGCGTCACGCAAACGCGCCCTCCGCTCCAAGCGCATCGAAAAGACGTCGGGCCGCAATTTCAGGTCGTCGACCTGGATGCGGTTCATCTTGGTCATATCGAGATCGTCGCCATCAGGAAAAAGGGTATACGGATCGAATCCTTTTCCAAGGAAACCCGCAGTACCGCCTTTACCGATCACATTGGATTCCTGCAAAGGGCGGGGGAGCATGACAAACGGCAGCATCGGCTCGGTAGGCGGCTTAAGCCGGATGATGTTGGAGCCGAAGTTAGGATAGTCCTTGCCGTTGGGCGGTTCCAGCTGTCCGGAAGGCGAGACCTTGTCGGTCGTATAACCGGTCATGATCTGATAAATGGCCGCCGTATGATTAAAGAGCCCGTTCGGGGTATAACTCATCGCCCGGAGCATGGTCATCTTATCGTTTACCTTCGCAAGCTTCGGCAGGATCTCGGTGAAGTTGATTCCCGGGATCTTGGTCTTAATCGCGTTGAACGGGCTCCGCATCTTGTCGGGCATGTTCTCCTTGGGATCCCATAAATCGAGGTGGCTGGGCCCGCCTTGCAGGTAAACCAGAATGACACTCTTGGCCTTGTTCCATCCCGGGCCCTTGCCGGCTGCATCCTTTAATCGGGCCTCCGCGGCGCGCGCTTTTAAAGAGAATACGGAGCCGAGCGTGAGCCCGAGAATCGCGGAGCCGCCCACGCGCAGCAGGTCGCGCCTGGTGATGCCAAGGTGTGAATCGCAAAGGTCGCGACCGGGTTGTCCTGGAATACGGATCATAAGAGTTGAGGGGTAAGGATGAGCTTCGAGAAGCGGCTAGCGGTTGAAAAGAAACGCCGGGGTATTGATGAGGGCCCACGTAAGGTCCTGGGTGCCGGTAAGTCGTTTATTGGCGAGCTGCCCTTTGCTTTGCTGCGCGTCGATTCGAAGCTGGACAAGCTTGGCGTCGAACCTGATGGGGGTCTCGGCGGTTACAATCGCGGCGCGCCGTTGAGTAATGCCCGGGTCTATCGGCAAAGGCAGCGCGCTTTTATCCAGGGCCAAACGCCGTTTGCGAAGTTCAGGATCGTTCTCGTTCCAATAGGCGGCAATGGCTGCGGTCTGCTCCGGAGTGCGGAGCTGCGGGGCGACTTTAAATGCCTCCGCAACCGGCTCAGGAAGTCCGATGTTCAGCGGCGTGGCGGATGTGGTTGCCCAGATTCGGAATTTCGCGATGGAAAATCCCTCGGGACGCGGCTGGTTGAGCTCAAAGCGAAGACGCACGCCTTTTTCTGAATCGCCAATGGGTTTGGCTAAAGAAAACGCTGCGTAATGCGGAATGCCGAACTGGTTGCTAAGCGCCCAGCCGTTGTTCCCGTCGCCTTTTTTTCCGTCGATGGCTTTCTTCACTTCAAAACTTGCTTGGCTAAAGTCGGCGATCGCATCGGCAAAAGCCACGTCAGCGACGCCCGCGTCGCCGCCAGCGGCGCTTACTTTTAGCCCGATCTCACCGAGCACAAAGTTCCCATCGCTAAAGCGGCCGGGTCCGTTTGCGGCTTCATCCGCACTGGGAAGAACCTCCAGGAGAAATCCGGTAATGCCGGCCACTTTGGTATCGAACTTAATAACGTAGTCCGTGGTGCTTGGACGCGCCCCGCCAGCTTTGATCACTCCGTTAGGTAGCTTTTGCAGGTCAATGCCGCCCGAGGCACGGAACTCCGCCGGATCAAGCTGCCGCCAGCCGGTCCATGTGCGCGCGGCGGGCAAAGTTGCTTCAAAGAGAGCCTGAGATTTGGCAAGTTCGGCCGCTTCATAATCCTTGATGGCTTTCGCGGCGGCTTCGCCCGTGGCGACTCGTTTGGCTTCCGCTTCAACGAGTTTCGGCGCGATCTCAGCTTCGTATCTGCCAAGTTCGTTCTTGGCGGCGTCGATCGCGGCCAGGCGATCGGCTTCCGCTTTGGCAATGGCGGGGGCTTGCTCCTGCTCCTTGGCTTCCCATGTCGCCAGGAGCGAAGAATTGTCCGCATCCATCACTCCCCACGAGTCGAGCACTTTGACAATCTCCGTCTCGGTGGCGGGCCGGTTAAGCACGCGAAGAAAAAGTTCGTTCACGAGCTTCTTGTCGTCGGGTTGATCGGCGACAAGTTTGGCCAGCGCGTTCTGCGGATCGCCAATCGCGTCGGCCACGGCGGGGCCGCTTAAAAGCGCCATGATGCTGCCGAGCCGGATTTCACTGCTGCGTTCGCATTCACACGCGCTTTCACGAGGAGGACGTCCAAGGCTGGAGAGAAAACCGCTTGGCAGATCAATGGCGGAATCGGGCAGTTGCGATGCCCTCATTCCAGCCACCATTCCCGGAAAATGCGGGACGGAACCGGTGACCTTCAATACGGCATCGTAAAGTGACTCGGCGGGAAGCCGTCTGGCTGTGGCGTGTGAAAAGTTCGTCTTATCATCCTCATTCCAGCGATTGCTATCCAATGTAAGCTGATAGGTCCGCGACTTCGCTATCAAACGCATGACATGCCGCACATCGAATCCGTGTCCGACGAACTCCTGCGTTAGATAGGCGAGCAGCTCCGGGTTGGTTGCCGGATTGCCCGCGCGAATATCGTCAAGCGGCTCGATGATTCCGACTCCGAGCAAATAGCCCCAGATGCGGTTGACATAGCTCATCGCGAAGTAGCGGTTGTCAGCCGAAGTCATCCACGCGGCGAGTTGTTCGCGCCGTGTCGGGTTCTCTTTGCCAACCTCGGTGGGAGCAGTAAATGGAAACTCCGGGGCGGCAATCTTGTTGGTGCGCAAATGGGTAACCTCGCCGGTTGGCAGGTCGCGCACAATCTCCCACAGCGGCCGGTTTTTCTCCACGGCAGTCCCTTTGATCTCCTGCTTGCCGCTGGCCGGATCGCCGTCGAGCTGGACCTGGGCGAAGAAGGCGGCCATGTGGTAATAGTTATCCTGCGTCCACCGTTCAAAGGGATGATCGTGGCACTTGTTGCAGTTAAACCGGGTGGCCAGAAAAAGATGGGTGGTGTTCTCCATCGTCTCAGTTGGATCGCGCAGGATTTTGAAGTAGGAGGCCGCGGGGTTCTCCTTGTTCGAGCCGGTCGCCGTGAGGATCTTGCGCACGAACTGATCGTAAGGCGTGTTGAGTTCAAGTTCCTTGCGAATCCATTCCCTGAACGAGCGTGCGCCTTCGCCGCCGAGGAACTTGGAATTGACCTGAAGCATGTCGGCCCATTTGTTGGCCCAATGCTCCACGTAATCGGGGCTGCCCACGAGCTTATCAATGAGTTCCTCGCGTTTCACGCGTTGCTCGCGAGGGTCCGCTGTAAACGCGCGCACCTCATCCGCGCTCGGCGGCAGGCCAATCAAATCGAGTTGCACACGGCGAATGAAGTCCGCGTCGTTGCAAACCTCGGATGGCGCTATCCGCATCCGTTTCCATTTGGCGGCAACCAGCTCATCGATGCGGTTGAAGGCGGGCGGTTCCTGCCATTCAAAACCGGTCCGGTCTCCCATGACAGTGAGCGTGGTTGCGGCATAAGCTCCTTCGAATCGGGCCAGCACAGGGGATTCGCCGCGCCGCAAAGTTTTAATCAAGCCTCCGCCATCGGTAGTTGAAACATCGCTGTTGCCGCTTTCAATAAAAGCTTCGGCCGTCACATCGCGGGTCTCGCCGTTGGTATAGGTCGCAACCGCGCGCATCTGCTGGCGTCCGCCGAGCTGCTGAACAACCGGATCGCGCGGGAAAAGTTCAATTTTGGCCACGCGCGGCGCCTCCAGATTGAGCTGCGCGCCTTCACTGATCCATGCCCTCAGAATTTCGTAATATTTCTCACCAAGCTTCGTCCGCTGGCCGCCTTCATGCGGGACGCCGGCCGTCGCTTTTAACAACATCAGGCTTTCATCCGGCTCGGCCACATTGAGCCGGCGCGCCGCGAGATCGTCCTTGAGCGAACGCACATCAAAGATCGGATCGTATCCGCGCAGAGATAGCTTGAAGCCGAACTTGCCATCCTTGGCGCCGTGGCAGGTGCCGGCGTTGCAGCCGAGCTTGGTCATCACCGGATTGACGTCACGGATAAAATCGACCGCCTTGCTTTCCGTGAAACCAGCGATGGCAATTGGCACCGTGGCCGTCTGTCCGGCGATGGTTATTTTAAGAGCGCCCTCGCCGTTTTTGCGCGGCTGCACCTGGCCAAATGGGGAAGCGTGGACAAGGCCATCGACCGATTCGATTTTTGCCAGGCGGGTGACATCGATCGAGTCGCCGCCCGCGAGCCGGGCCGTGATGAGAAGCTGGGCGTAATCGTGTTTGCCATGCAGCTTTAGTTCAGCCGGCAATACTTCAAGCCCGAGAATGGCAACGTCTTTTGGAAGGGCTTCGGTGACATCGGCAGCGGCAACGGGCGCCATGGTGACGGCGTTGGCCAGGAGTTGTGGCGCCGTCAGCGCTGCCAGTGTGACGAACAAGGTGGCGATTCCCGCGTGTTTGATCTGGAAACTCATGGGGTAGGGAGGGATTCTGCGAGGCCGGGCGTGCCAATGGGCACGGGGATGAATTCTTTTACGATCGTGCCGCTCACGATATCGATCAGCCGCACTTTGCCGTCTTCGCCCGATGCGGCCAGCGTCTTGCCATCGGCACTAAAGGCGAGTGCGTAGATTCCGGAATCGAAAGGAATGGAATGAAGAAGTTGGACTCCGGCGTTAAGATACTTCTCCAACTCCACGCTGTCGTTGCCAGTCAGCGCTTTCACATCGCGGGTAAGCAGCTTCTCGATTTCCGGCGGCAGCTTGTCGTCGTAATCGGCTGTGCAGATATTGATGTGGCCTTTTCCATCCAGGCTGCTGCCGGCTGCCATCCGGGTCCCGTCCGGACTGTAGCCGACGCTGTAGATACGGCCTTCCATTGCCGGGAACTGCCGGATGTGGGTGGCGTCATCGCCAATCTTCCGGGCTGTGGTACGGAAAACACGATACGCCTGCGGCACGCCATCCGCGCCGCCGATGAGGATCTCATCGCGTTTGGGGTGGCGCGCCACGGCGTGGATGCCGCCCCTCAACGCGCCGGGCGTGATGGAGGTGATATTGTCGACGAACCGTTGCGAGGCAAATTCGGTCAGCTTGGCACTCATATCGCGGCTGACTGAAATGACGTGGTCGCCTTTGAAGGAAAAAACCGTGTCGAGCACCCAATCGCTATGGGTCGAAAGTTGGAGCACCTGCTGGCCGGTCGCCGCGTCGATTGCGCGCACCGTTTTATCCGAACAACCGAATGCCACCGTCTTGCTGTCAGGCGACCAGCTCACGCCATAGACCGTGTCGAATGTCACCGGCACCGACATCGCCAATTTGCGTTTGGCCACGTCCCAGATCTGGACTTCGCCCATCCGCGCTGGTTGCCCGCCGGCGGCCGCCAGCCACTTGCCATCGGGTGAAAATCGCGCGGACTCGATGCGCTGGGAAAGGCCGACCAGCCGGCCGGCAAGTCCTGAGCCATCGGTCTTGTGAAGGAGCACCTCCTGAAAACCGGTCACGGCCAGGAGCTGGCCATCCGGTGAAAAATCGAGCGACGTGACAGTCGCGGGCCGTGTGTAAACGGGCGGATGTTCATTATCAAAACGTTGCCTGGCATTGGCCGGGGTATCGTCCGTTGCGCCCTCGACAATCCAGCGCCGGATCAGCTGAATGTCCGCTGATGGAAGAGGCGGCTTTTTTTTCGGCATTTCCGGCTCGCCATTGGCCGGCGTGATCTGACTCACGAGGAGGCTATGGTCGGGATCCGTGGCGATGATCGCTTTTTCGCCTTTGATCGCGCTCTCGCCACCCTCGACGAGCTTTTTAAAATCGGTCATGACATAACCGCCCTGCGCCTTCGCGGGCTGATGGCATCCCTGGCACTGGGCCTGAAACAGAGGCCGGATTTCCTTATAATAGCTAACCGGCTTTATTTGGGGCTCATCAGCGCGAGCCAGGGCTGTCAAAGCGCAGGCGCTTGCGAGGATGAGATTGGGGGGGACACGCATCGATCAATCAAGACGTTCGGCGTAAAAACCTTAGCAATCCATTTTACGAATGCGCTCCCCGTGTTCACAAAACCACAGCTGAGGCCGGCCTCGATCCCACTCCGGACTTACAAATTCCCGCGGTCTTAATCGAGCGAGGGGAACTGGATCCGCGCGATTTTCTCGGCCATATCGTGCCGCGCGGCGAACGCGATCTCGATGGTCGCAACCCGGCTCTGACGGGCGTAAAAGGTGGTCACGGGCCCGACTGCGCGTCCGTCGATAAAAGCGCAAAGCGGGCGTTTGTCGCCGCCGACCGAGCGAAGCACCACGGTTGCTTCCGAAGCGAGCAGCGCGCTTTTCCATCCCGGGGGAGTCATGACGTTGGAACCGACCAGGATCCAGCCGGGCGTATCGGCAAGCAACGGGGCGACGCCCATCGAGCGCGCATAAGCGGTGGAGCCGCCCGCGGTGCAGACTAAAGCGCCGTCGGCGACCAGCTTTCTGATCCGGATCTGGTCGTTGACGGAGACTTCAATCCACGCCGACTGGCTCGAGCTTCTTTCTATCCACGCATCATTAAAGGCGAGCGCATTCTGGCGAATCCCATCCGCGGTTTCCACTTCCACATACAGCATTGGCATCTGCCGTACGATGAGCTCAAGCTTGGGCAAATCATGCGCGAGGAGCGCTTCGGGTTCGTTGAGCAAAAATCCGAGATGGCCCTGGTTGACGCCCAGAAAGGGAACCCTGCGCCGCCAATGTTTGCGAATGGCATGAAGCATTGTCCCGTCGCCGCCGAGCACCAGGATGCAGGTGGGATTGTCCGCGTCCTCCCAATGGCTGTAAGTCCTGGCCAGACTGACCGCGCGTGGATTGCGTTCATCGGCTACGATTAAAAGTTGCGGATGCTCCGTCTTCCAGCGCGCTCGCCGAGCCGGAATACGCCCCCGATAGAGGCCGTAGCGCTCGATGTAAGCCGCAACGCCTTCGGTGACGAGATCGGTATAGGGAGTCCGTTTAAAGATCTTTTCCCGAATCTCGGCGCTCGAACCTGAACTACACTGGCCAAGTTCAATCAAGGTGTGATTGGGTGGCAGGTCGGCCGTGTTAACCTTGTAACCGTGCCGGGTCACGACACAGAAGTTAAGGCTGGTCCACATCTCGGTGCCGCGCTCCCAATCCTGGGCAATGACCGATTCACCGTCGCAGTTTCCCTCGCTTGGATCGCAGCCAAGCACGTGCCACAAATCGCCCAGGTGGCCGTAGCGTGCTTCAAGCTGATCGTTTGTCGTAAAGCTCGCGAGTTCCAAATCGGAGAGATCGACTTCGACTTTTGGCAGTCCCTTGAATGCGGTATCCGTCAGCGCCGCCCGATGCCACGGGTCAACGTCGTTGCTGGTCAGGATGTCAGGACGCAGCCCGCACGGGAGCACGATTATCTTGTCAAAATGGGGGATCAGCGCCTCCGCGACGAGCCGGTGATGAGTGCTGGGCGGATTAAAACTTCCACCATAAATCGCGATTTTGGGACGCATGCCGCGAAATCATACCGCCGCTCTCAAGCCCGTCCATTCCATTCGGGATTGCACAAATTGCCATGATACCAAGGGTTAACGAAAACGCCGGGCTGCCGGGGCAACAAAGAATTCGCCGATTCTTAAGCCGGTGCCATCTTCGATAGAAGCGGCGAAAATCCGGCGTTGGAAGCGAGGCCGGATGAAGAAATATTGCCAGGCTGGTGAACTGTCCGGCAATTTGGCTTTTAAATGTGGCTGAATAACTCACACTGCCAATGGCCAATAGATGCCGCAGCAGCAAGTTAACTTAAAATCCATGGCAGCAGAACAACCAATCGAGACCGAAGGAAAAATAATTAGCGTTTTAGCAGGAACGATGTTTCGCGTTGAATTAGCCAACAAACACTTAGTCCTGGCTCATATTTCCGGCAGGATGCGCAAACGTTTTATTCGGCTCACCACCGGTGATCGGGTAAAATTAGAAATGTCCCCATACGATCTCGACAAAGCACGGATCGTTTATCGGCTTGGGTAAGCCGGATCTTCCGAAGCTTTAAACGCCGTCGTTTAAGCTTTAAGGAAAAAAGATTCGAAATCTCCCAAGGGGAAGCGTGGGAGTTTCACGATTGGCCTCACTCGAGGCCTTTTGAGCGGCGTTCCGGACGGGGTCCAATTCAACGCAGCTCGGAAAAAAGCGATTGCAAGCGCAGCCGCATTTTCGCGCATCAATTTCGTACACCATTACTCCGGTGAAGCGGTGTCGTACATAAAAAAAACCGCGCCCCGTTTCCGAGGCGCGGTTTGTTGAGTTTTTAACTTAGGCCTTGAACTTCAGCGTCTCACCGCGGGCCATGGCAGCGTGTTCGGCATCGCTGCAGGCTGCGTTGAGCGGGACGTTGGTGGTCTTGTCGGAGTTGCCAACGAGACCTTCCTGCAAGAGGTAACGCTCCAGCTCTTCGCCGCTGATGTCAGCGACCATGACGCCGTTGACTTCCACGCACGGGCTCAGCGGCTGTCCGCTTTTTTGTTCCATCTCCCAGCGGAACGCCGGGTTGATGATGATATCCTTCTCCGTGTAGGGAAGGTCATACTTTTTAAGCACGGCGCGAACGCCGCCACTCCAGCCGCACTGGGTTTTAAGATAAGCTGTGATCGTAGGTTTTTCCATAATTTGGAGAAAGGAATGAATTAGTGGACGGCGGGATGATTCATCCGTTCGCCCACTAATTCAATAGGCCTGTTACTGGTTACTTGCGGCGATCGCCAGGGCGATACTCTTCGGCGGCGGCAGCGAAGGCCTGCTCGAGGCCGACCATATCTTCGCCGGGCTTGAGGGTGTCGAACGCAGCGGCTTCGCGCTTGATCTCTTCTTCGCTGTAGTTGGCGGCCTTGACCGATAGACCGATGCGGCGCTCGGTCTTGTCGACCTTGATAACGCGCGCTTCGATTTCCTGGCCGGGCTTGAGGACATCCTTGACCTTGGTGATGTGGCTCTCGCTGATCTGCGAGATGTGCACCAGACCGTCGATGTCGCCTTCCAACGCGATGAACGCGCCGAAAGTGGCAATCTTGCTGACCTTGCCTTTGACCAGGTCGCCGATCTTGTACTTCTGATCGATGTCCTTCCAGGGATCGCCTTCGAGTTGCTTGATACCAAGGCTGATGCGCTGGTTCTGCTTGTCGATGTCGATAACGACCGCTTCCATCTCGTCGCCCTTCTTGAGCAACTCGCTTGGGTGATTGATCTTGCGCGTCCACGACATGTCGGAGACGTGGATCATGCCGTCGATGCCTTCTTCGAGTTCCACGAACGCACCGTAGGCGGTCATGTTGCGCACGATACCCTTGACCTGTTTGCCGATCTGGTAGCGATGCTCGATCTCGTCCCAAGGATTGGGTTCCAGCTGGCGGATGCCGAGGCTGATCTTCTGCTCTTCCTTGTTAACTCCGAGCACGATCGCTTCAAGTTCCTGTCCAACGGTAAGCACGTCGCTCGGACGGGCAATCCGCTTGGTCCAGGAGAGTTCGGAAACGTGGATAAGGCCTTCGACGCCTTCTTCGATTTCCACGAACGCACCGTAAGGAACGAGGTTTGTGACCTTGCCCTTGACCTTGGAGCCGACCGGGAAACGGTTCTCGGTTTGATCCCAGGGATTTTTCTGGGTCTGCTTGAGGCCGAGCGAGACGCGCTCTTTTTCCTTGTTGATGTCGAGCACGACCACTTCGATCTCCTGGCCGACCTTGAGCAGTTCGCTCGGGTGGCCGAGACGGCCCCAGGTCATGTCGGTGATGTGCAGCAGGCCGTCCATCCCGTCGAGGTCGATGAACGCACCGAAATCGGTGAGGTTCTTGACGGTTCCAACCACGTTGGAGCCGATCTTGATGGTTTCGAGGAAAAGCTGGCGTTTCTGGGTGCGCTCCTGCTCGATGATTTCGCGCCGGCTGAGCACCACGTTTTTGCGGTCGTCGTTGATCTTGACGATTTTGAAATCGTAAGTATTGCCGACAAACTGCTGAAGATCGCGGGGAGGAACGATGTCAATTTGCGAGCCGGGAAGGAACGCTTCGACACCAATGTTGACCGTGAGTCCGCCTTTGACGACGGCTTTGACTTTGCCTTTGATGAGTCCGTCGCCCTGGAAGACCTTCACAATCTTCTCCCAATTCTGTTTATAAGCGGCCTTCTCTTTGGAGAGAATAACCATGCCTTCGTCGTTTTCGAGGCGGCAAAGAAGCACTTCAACTTCATCGCCGACCTGGAGATCGTCGATGTCGTCAAATTCGCTGGCGGAGATGACACCTTCGCTTTTGTAACCGATGTCGACGAGCACTTCGCGGTGGCGCAATTCGAGGATGCGGCCTTTAACGATGCTTCCTTCTTTAAAATCGCGCATCGACTTCGCGATCAGGTCCTTCATTTCAATCATGATAAACTTTCTGTCTGCCCTCAGGTTCCGGTTGTTCTTTCATTTCCCGGGAGGCTTCATGAGCTTCCAATTACGGGAGGAAAAGTGTGCGAAAATAAGGGGTTATCCTACAATTGCAAGCCACGTCTGATAATTTATAAAATCAATCCGCTTCTTACCCGCGTTTACCGCCGTAACAGGCCGCCAAGATGGCTTAAAAGGCAGACGCCATTGAGGATTAAAAAGACGGTGGCCATTTTCCATGAGGTTCGCCGGGTGCCAATCGCGACGGTCTGCTCGCGCATGCACCAGGCAAAAAGCATCGTTGCAACCAGCCACGTCCCATAATTCTGCAAAATGGGCGTCGTGCCCGGCGTACGGGGATCGGGTCCAAGCCAGAACCACCAGGAACGCAGTCTTGATGCCACCGCTTCGAGATTAAAGGCGGTGCAGGCCGCCAGCACGCCACTGGCCGCCGCGATAATGTTATGACCGGCGCGCGGCAGGAGGCGTAGAGCAACTTCCCGGGAGCTGAACACCACGGCGACCCAGAGGAGCGGCACGGCAAAGGGGACAGATCTGAGCTGGCCGCCGAGCCGGGAGGTGAAATGGATTTTCCCCATTGGCCATCCTTTGGTTGAGCTCAGCCAGGCGATAAAGAGGGAGCCGCCAAAGACCATTAGCGACCAGCGACGCGCTTCATTCAGTGCACGGCCATGCACCATGGCGGTATAAACATTGACGGCGGCCAGAGTCATCCACGCCGGATCGAGCGCCTGAATGAATCCCTGCAGCCCGGCGCGCAAGCCTGGATTGGAGATCCACTGCCTGAGTTCGTAGTCGCCGATATTAAGCATCCAAACCGCGGCGACCAGGACGCTCCAAAGCACGAATAAAATCCAGAGACTTGCGGCAAGCGGCTCAAGCGCTTGTGCAAGCAGGGAAGGGGAGTGATACGGCTGACGGTGAACCGTTTTCAAATGCCTGGAAAAAAAGCGGGACGCCAATGCCGCACTTGGCAAAGGCGTCCCGCGTGTGAGTTTTCGGTCTCTTAATTTTTACCCGTTCAAGCAACCTGGCCGAGCGGATTAAGAGGGGACTTGCTTAGGCGAGGTCCTCGACCCCGTGGAGCTGAAGGGTGCTGAGGGCGAGTCGGATTTCTTTGCTCAGTTCCGCGAGCATGTCGCGCGTGATTTCAATCTGTTCAGCCTTGTGCTTGGCCCATGCCTGCGCGGTGGCTTGCAGACGCTCGTAGGCGCCTGTGATGTAAGCGCGTGCGGACTCCGGTAAGCCGGGCGACTCCAGTTTCACGGCGATCCGGCGCTGCGCTTCAGCGAGTTCGGAAAGGAGGATTTTATCGGAAGGCACACGGCGCAGTTTGTCGGCAAGCCCGAGTTTTGAGAGCGTCCAGATGATCCATTTGGTGGGATCGAACTGCCACGGTTTCACGCCGTTACGGTAATCATGCTGAAACTCGTGATGATAGTTATGGTAACCTTCGCCAAAGGTGAAGATCGCCATCAGCCAGGAATCCCGGGCACTGCAGGTGGAGGAATAAGGGCGGTTGCCAAGATAATGGCAGAGCGAGTTGATGCAGAAAGTGCAGTGTTGCAGGAAAACAACGCGGGCAACGCCGGCGATCAGGAATGAACCAAGAGCGGAAACCCATCCACCCCACGCGTAACCGGCAATAGCAGGAAGGATAAAGGCCACCGTGACACCGATGAAATGGATGTGGCGGTGTTGGAACATCACCATGCTGTCTTTTTTAAGATCCGGCACGTTATCAAACGGAGGCGACGGCTTGAGCTTAAAGAGCAGCCAGCCAATGTGCGCATGGAAGAGCCCCTTGTTGATGTCATACGGGTCTTCGTCGTGATCAACGAACTTGTGATGGGTACGATGCTCGCAGCACCAGAGCAAAGCGGAATTCTCAAAGGCGCCTGCCCCAAAAAGAAGAACGAAAAATTGGACAGCTTTGTGCGCCTGGAAAGAGAGGTGGGAGTAAAGGCGATGGTAGCCGAGAGTGATCGAGAAACCGCACGCGCAGAACATCACGAAAAAGAGGGCGACCTGGAACCAATCAAGGCCGAATTTCCAGATGTAAAGCGGGACCGCGGTCAGCGATAAGACCAGGGTGCCGATGAGAAAAGAGCTTGTGATCCAGTTAACTTTGTCGAAGGGAATGCGTCGAAACATAATTAGGGAAGAAAAACGGCTAAGCGGAATGCCTGATACCGGCCATCGAGGGAAAAACAGCGGCGGACATATAACGGAAGGAAAGTGGAACGCAAGGTCAAAAGTCTTATTGTGCCTGCCGCCTCTGAGCCCCTAGGTTGCTCTTATGTCATTTCAGGATTTTGGGTTTATCGACGCTGTCGCACGGGGCGTGCAATCGATGGGCTACGTTGACCCCACCCCCATTCAGCTGCGCGCCATCCCCGCCATCCTCGCCGGCAAGGACGTGATGGGCAGCGCTCAAACCGGCACGGGAAAGACAGCGGCGTTTGCCCTGCCTATTTTGACCTTGCTAAAAGAACATGGCGCCTGCCGCTGCCTGATCCTGGAGCCGACCCGCGAACTGGCTGCCCAGGTGGAGACAGCTTTTCGCGATTATGCCCGTTACATGGATATCAAGATCACGCTTATCCAGGGCGGCGTCGGTTTTGGCCAGCAGCGCGGCGATTTACAGAGCGGCGTCGATATCATTGTGGCGACTCCGGGCCGTTTGCTTGATCTGATGGAGCAAGGGGACGTTTCGCTCAGCGAAATCCAGTTCCTCGTGCTCGATGAGGTCGATCGCATGCTCGACATGGGTTTTCTCCCCCAGGTGCGGCGGATCGTGGAAAAGTGCCCAAAAAAGCGCCAGACCATGTTTTTCTCGGCCACGTTGCCTCCGGAAATCGCAACGATGACCAAGTGGGTGCTTACCGAGCCGGAGGTGATTGAAATTGGCGGTCAGCGGATGCCGGCGGAAACGATCACCCACGCGCTCTATCCGGTCGCCAAGGATCAGAAGTTTGATCTGTTGATCGCGCTTCTGGAGCGGACGAAATTTGAGAGCTGCATCATTTTTACGAGCACGAAGGTTTACGCGGACAAAATCGCCCATCAGCTTCGCGATTTAAAACACGCGGTGGTGGCGATCCATTCCAACCGCACACAGCGGGAGCGGGTCGAGGCGCTCGAGGGATTTAAGTCGGGCAAATATGAAGTGCTGGTCGCCACCGATATCGCCGCGCGCGGACTCGACATCGCCGGAGTCAGTCACGTGATCAATTACGACGTGCCATCGCATCCCGAGGATTACGTGCATCGGATCGGCCGAACCGGACGCGCCCAGCAGGTGGGCGATGCGTTCACGCTTTTTACCGCCGAAGAGCTCGATGACGTGCGTTCGATCGAGCGATTTATCGGCGCCAGCATTCCGCGGCTAAAGCTCGAGAACTTCGAGTACACTTACACGGCCGTCTTTAACGAAGATAAAGTGGCCCCTGGCGGAGTTGGCAAAGGGGTGCGCACCTTGCGCGGCTACTCTTTCGGCAGCGCCCGGCGCAAGCGATAGAGAGCTGGCCCGGCGAGGCCGAAAGGTGCGCGTTGTTTTCCACCCCCTGGATTCGCCACCGGTAATGACTCCGATGCTGTGTCTGGATGACCATCCTATGTGCCTGCGAAATCAATGATAGTCGCGACGATCTGTAATGTCCTTTCCATCGTTTTGGCCGGCGTGTGCTGCCTGGAAGCGGTGGAACTACGCGCTGCGCCGATTCCAACCGTTGCCGACATTTTCTATGGCCCGACTCCGCATCAGGTCATGGATCTTTATCTGCCGTCCGAGGGCGTCGGACCGTATCCTGTTTTTGTGTTCTTTGGAGGGATTTGGCAACCGAGCCGGAATGTGCCTGATCTGAGGCGTTTTCTCCCGCAAAAGATCGCCGTGATCAGCATGGGAACGCGCACGTTGACCGATGCCACGCAGGAAAAGGTGAATCCGCCAATCTCGTTTGTGATAAACGATGCCTGCCGGGCCGTGCAGTTTGTGCGGCTTAATGCCGCGAAATGGAATCTCGACCCGCAACACATCGCCGTGGGAGGCAGTTCGCAAGGTTCGCTTCCCGCACTTTATGTCGGTTGCGCCGGCGACCGCGCGGATCCCACGGCAAACGACCCGGTTGAGCGGATCTCGACGAAAGTGACATGCGTGGGAGCCCATCGCAGCCAGCCGAGCATCGATCCCAAACGGATGCGGGAATGGGTGCCCGGAGTGAAATGGGGCGAGCCGGCGTTTGGCTGCAGTTTTGAGGAGTCACTCGCGCGGTGGGAGGAACTCCGGCCAATCATCGAAAGATGGTCGCCCGAGGCGCTCTTAACCAAAAGAAGCGCGCCAATCTATTTTGAATACGACTGGGGTCTCATTCAGCCGGAAAATGTCGATGAAATGGACTACAAGGTTCATTCGCCGGCCTGGGCGCTTGGTTTCCAGCAACTCGCGCAGAAAGCCGGCGCGGTCTGCCACGTGCAGTTCCCTGGTCACCTAGTCGACCGCTACAAGGATGTCTGGGATTTTGTGATTCAGCAATTAAACGCACCAACCCCGTAAGCCGGCGCTGGCGGGAGTGGGGGGCCCGCGACGCTGATTGGGAGGCCTGGCTAGAAGGCGATTGCCGCGACGCCGGAGTGATTTTATCGCTGCGAAAATAAAGAAATTCCGTTTTGCCGCCGGACGGGCCAATGTTTATTTTCCCCTCTCCACCCACGGGCTGGCGACTAATGCGGCCGGGGAATAAGTTTGGTTGTCCCCGGATTGAAGGGCTGCTAGCAACCTGTGAGCCTAATAATTTCATCATTCCCCATGAGCACCGCGATCGAGTCCAATTTGAAAGAAAAGCGCGTTTTTAAACCGACAAAAGAATTCAGCAAAGCCGCTCGGATTCAAAGTCTGGCGCAGTATCGCGAGATGTGGGAGGAATCAATTGAGCGGCCCGATAAATTTTGGGGAAGGGAAGCGAGTGAACTGACATGGCAAACCAAATGGAGCAAGGTGCTCGATTGGAAAGAGCCGTATGCGCAGTGGTTCGTGGGCGGCAAACTCAATGTCTCCGAGAACTGCCTTGATCGGCACCTTCTTACGGCGCGCAAAAACAAAGCGGCCATCATCTGGGAAGGCGAACCGGGCGAAAAGCGTGTGCTCACTTATCAGCAGTTGCATCGGGAAGTTTGCCGGTTTGCCAACGTGCTCAAGCGCAACAAGATCAAAAAAGGCGACCGCGTCCTCATTTACATGCCGATGATTCCTGAGGCTGCCGTGGCGATGCTTGCCTGCGCCCGGATCGGCGCGACGCATTCGGTCGTTTTCGGGGGATTCAGCGCCGACTCGATTCGGGATCGGATCACCGATTCCAAGGCGGTAATGGTGATCACGACCGATGGCGGCTATCGGCGCGGATCGATTGTGCCGTTGAAAAAAAATGTCGATGACGCGCTCCGGGATGACCCTCAAAGTATTAAAAAGGTGATTGTTTTCCGGCGCGCTGGCAACGATGTCCATATCGAGGAGGGACGCGATGTCTGGTGGCATCGCGAGATGGATTACGTCAACGCGGTCTGCCCGGCGGAACCCCTTGATAGCGAGCATCCGCTCTTCATTCTTTACACGAGCGGTTCGACAGGAAAACCGAAAGGGATTCTGCATACGACCGGCGGCTATCTGCTGCAGGCTTACGCGACTTCAAAATACGTTTTCGATTTGCGCGACGAAGACGTTTACTGGTGCACGGCCGACATTGGCTGGGTGACCGGTCATAGTTATGTGGTCTACGGGCCGCTGGCTTGCGGCGCCACTTCGCTCATGTATGAAGGCGCCCCGAATTGGCCGGAAAATGATCGGTTCTGGCGGATCATCGAGGAATACGCCGTCACCGTTTTTTATACCGCGCCGACCGCGATCCGGGCGTTTATCCGGTGGGGCGACCAGTGGATCAAAAAGCATGATCTCTCCAGTCTGCGGCTTCTTGGAAGTGTGGGCGAACCGATCAGTCCCGACGCATGGATGTGGTATCACAATGTGATTGGTGGCGGACGCTGCCCGATTGTTGATACTTGGTGGCAGACCGAGACGGGCGCGATCATGATCACGACCCTGCCCGGGGCGATCCCGGCCAAACCCGGTTCAGCCGGGCTGCCGTTTTTTGGCGTCGATGCGGTCATTGTCGATGATGACGGCAAGGAAGTCGGCCCGAACGTCGGCGGCAAAGTGGTGATCCGAAAACCGTGGCCCTCGATGCTGCGTTCGATTTACGGCGATAAACCGCGTTACAAAAAGACGTATTGGAGCGAGGTCAAAGGCGCCTATTTTGCAGGCGACGGCGCGCATCGGGACAAGGACGGCTATTTTCTGATCGCGGGCCGGATCGACGATGTGCTCAACGTGGCGGGGCATCGGCTCGGGACAAGTGAGATTGAAGGGGCGCTCGGGAGCCATCCGGCGGTGGCGGAAGCGGCGGTGGTGGGCCGGCCCGATGAACTCAAGGGACAGGGAGTGGTGGCGTTTGTGGTTTTAAAAGGCGGGATTGCCGTTGAGCCGCATTTGCGCGAAGAATTGAGACAGCATGTCGGCCAGGTCATCGGCCCGATTGCAAAACCCGATGACATTCGTTTTGCGGAGGGGCTTCCCAAAACCCGCAGCGGAAAAATCATGCGCAGGCTTTTAAAAGAGATCGCCGGCGGCAAGGCGATCACGGGGGACACGACGACCCTCGAGGATCTGTCGATTATCGCGAAACTCAGTTCCAATTCGGATTAAGTGGATTACCTCACGCCAGGCTTCCGGGCATTGATCCGGAAATTTGGCCGGCAAATGACCCGGCTGCGAATTGCTGCCGAGCACCGCAAGCTTTCCAAGGCTGAGACGGAGCTCGGGCTTCTTGGCTGGCAGCAAGTCGATTTCGACAGGGAGACCCAGCGCGACGTCGATAAAATCCAGAATTATGAGCGTGAACAGTCGCGTTTAACCAATGAAGGCGCCGCCTTTGGCCGCTGCCTGCGCGAGCTGCTGGAAAAGCGCGACCTCAAGCGGCGGCAATTTACCGAGGCGCGCCGTCAGCTCATCGCGGAGCGGCGGGCGTTGATTGAGCCGATCGCGCGGATTCAGAAGCAGCTGGTTGTTTATCGCAAGCAGGAGCCGCAGTATGAGCGCCGTATTCCCGAGCTCGATCGTGAATTGCGCGAGGTGCAACGGCTTTACACCAGCCTGCTTTCCACCGACCGGCATACGGCCCAGACCCGGGACGAACTGGTTCATTTGCGCGAACGCACCGTCTCCATTCCCAACGAAAAAGCCGATCTGCGCACCCAGCACATGCGCACTGCCAGCGAGATCAAAACCTTGGAAGGCCAGCTGCTCAAGCTCAACGAGCGCTCGGCTGAACTCGATGTTGCCGGACGCGAACTCGAAGCGGCGTATCTGGTGGAGGACAGGGATCTGGCCAACGAAATCCGGGTTCAGGAGCGTGGAAAAGCGCGTTTGGAAAAAGAGATCGACGCGCTGGAAGGCGCCAAGGCAAACCCATATCAGCAGATCGGCCGTGTGCTTGCCGACAACGGGCTTGCGCCGATGAATCAACCGCACGCGCTCGACAAAGTGCGGCGTTTCCGGCTGAGCATCGAGCATTTGGAAAGCAAGATTGCGTTGTCGCTGGAGGTCTGTTCCCACGATGACCCGGAACTTCTGCGAATCTCCTACTCGCTCTGGGCCGGCATGATTGTCGTTTTGATCGCCGTCGCCTTGATCTTCAGCGTCTGGTGAGAGGCTTGCACGCTTCCACGCTTGCACCGATAAAGGGCTCGATCATGAATCCTTCCCCGACATTTGCTGGCAGACACGCTTTCCGCCTCGCCGTGGCACTCCTTGCCGGCCTGGCCTGTGTCGCGGCTTTCAGCGCCGTTTCCCGCTCCAATGTCGCTGCCCTGGAGCAATTTGAAGAAACCACCGCCTTTGGCGACACCCATTATTTCGTCGCCCCGGCCGATTCCCACGCCGCCGTGGTCAATCTCGATGGCATGCCGCTTTTTTTAGCCGGTGACGAGAAGTTGGAAAGGCGCGATACAAGGATGGCGCGGCTCGGCCGGGATGAAGCGACGGGGCTGGCTATTTACACGCCTCGCGAGGCAACGGATGGAAAGGAAAAGGTCAAGGGCAAACCCGGTTGGTTTCTTAAGCTTGGCCCGGACGAATACCTCAGGCTGCGTCCGGGTAAAGGGTAATTATTCGGGCAGCATTTTTCGGTGAACCCAGACGCTGTTCACCAAGCCGAATGCAAACATATTCATCAGAACGAAAGTTCCGCCGTAACTGATCAATGGTAATGGCAGCCCAGTAATTGGCATTAGTGCTACCGTCATGCCTATGTTCTGATAAACGTGGAAAAATATCTGTGCTGTAAATCCGATCGTAATCAGCAGCCCGAACTCGTCGGCGGCATGGTAGGCCGTGAAGAGGCAGCAGAGCAGCAGGAGCGCAAAGCCGCTCAGCAACATCATGCCGCCTACAAAACCCCACTGCTCGGCGATGGCTGAAAAGATGTAGTCGGTATGCACGGTTGTGCCGGGCAGAAACCCTTGTTCGACCTGCGTATTTGGCGCTTTAAATCCTTTGCCGGAGAGCCCGCCGGAACCGACCGCGATGAGCGACTGGTTGATGGCCCACGAAGTCCCTTGCTTATCTTTGGTCGGATCAATAAACGACATGATCCGGTCGTGTTGATACGGCTTGAGGACGAAATTAATCGCCAGCGGCAGCGCGCAAAGTCCAATCAGGATGATGGAAATAAGATAGCGCTTCGGGATGCCGCCCAGGAAAAGCATCGCCATCACCGAGGGAATCCAAACCAGGGTCATTCCAAAATCGGGTTGTTTTAAAATGAGCGCCATCGGGCCGCCGACAATGGCCGCCACCAGGCAGAGCTTAATAAAGGGATGCAGTTTTCGGAACTGGCTCAAAAAGAGCGCCACGACGATCACCCCGGCGATGAGGCAGAGCTGGGAAGGCTGGAACGTGCCGATTCCCGGCAATCTCAGCCAGCATTTGGCGCCGCCATGCTCTTCGCCCATGCCGGTGTAGGTGAGAATGACCAGGACGATGCTCACCAAGTAGAGCGGGAGCGCCACCCACTTGATCCAGCGGTAGTTCATGAGGCTGGTCACCAGAAACACCACCACTCCGAGTCCGACCCAGATGGCCTGTTTGTGCCAGTATTCGTCTTTTTTAATGGAGAAAAATGTCGCGCTATAGACGGCGATAATTCCAAAGATGGCCAGCGCCAGCATCGTGGCAAAGAGCACCCAGTTCATGCCGAGGAGTTTTCGAAGAAAAGGAGTCATGGATCAAATGGCGAAGTTCGAGATGGCAACGGCGAGCCGGTCGTGGCAGGCGAATGCTGTTTGCCGCAGGCGCGATGGCTTCACGCAAACGCCGGCACGGCCGCAAGCAGCCGCTTTGTGTATTCGTGCTGCGGGTTTTCGTAGATCGCCGCCGCGGGAGCGGATTCGACGATTTTTCCCCGGTACATCACCAGAACGTGATCGCTGATGTGTTCGACCACCGCAAGATCGTGCGCGATGAAAAGGTAGGTGAGCCCGAGTTCGGCCTGCAGGTCCTGCAAAAGGTTGACGATCTGGGCCTGTACACTCACATCGAGGGCGCTGACCGGCTCGTCGCAAACGATAAACTTCGGCTTCACCGCCAGCGCCCTCGCGATTCCGATCCGCTGCCGCTGGCCGCCGCTGAATTCGTGCGGGTACCGCTGCATCATTTCGGGCTTGAGACCGACCTGGCGCAGCAACTCCGAGACCCGCTCCATGCGCTCGGCGCGGTTCATTTTGGGAAAATGAATTTCGAGCGCCTCACTCACGATCTGCCAGATCGGGTGCCGCGGATTAAGGGAACCAAAAGGATCCTGGAAAATCATCTGCATCTCGCGCCGGAAGGGGCGAAACGTGTTTTCGCTCATCGGCAGCAGGTCGTGCCCATCAAAAAGAACCTGGCCGCCGGTGGCGGGCGTTAATTTAAGAAGCGTCCTGCCAATGGTCGATTTGCCGCTGCCACTTTCCCCGACGAGTCCGACCGTGGTGCCCGCCTCCACCGTGAAACTGACGTCGTCGACCGCTTTGATGTCGTCGGTATGCCGGCGCAGAATGCCGCTTCTTAAGGGGAACCAAGTACGGAGATTGCGGACTTCAAGGAGTGGCACGCCGCAGATTTACGACCGAGTTGCCCAAGTTTCCAACTCCATCAGGAAAAAAATGCGGTCTCCCTGGGAAGAGGCCGCTTTTCTCATGCGGCGGGAATTCGATTTTCGCTACGATTTGCGCAAAAAACCGGTCAGCGGGCTTGTAGCCGAGGCGGTTCCGAGCCGTTCGGCCAAGCCGATCTCGTACGCTTCACGGCCGGCTTCGACCGCTTTTTTAAAAGCGGCTCCCATTCTTGCCGGATCCGAGGCGATGGCGATGGCGGTATTGACGAGCACCGCGGCGGCGCCCATCTCCATCGCTTCCGCCGCCTGGCTGGGAGCTCCGATGCCCGCGTCGACGATCACGGGCACGGTCGCTTGCTCCAAAATAATCTCGATCTGGGCGCGTGTCTCAATCCCGCGATTGCTGCCAATGGGCGAGCCGAGCGGCATGACCGTTGCCGTGCCGACATCCTGTAGCCGTTTGGCAAGGACCGGGTCGGCGTTGATGTAGGGAAGAACGATAAAACCTTCCTTTACCAGAATCTCGGCCGCCTTGAGCGTCTCGATCGGATCCGGCAACAGATAACGCGGATCGGGGTGGATCTCGAGTTTGATCCAATCTGAAATCCCGGCCGCGCGCGCCAGCCGGGCAAACCGGACAGCTTCCTCCGCGTTGATCGCGCCGCTTGTGTTGGGCAGGAGCAGATATTTTTTCGGGTCGATAAAATCGAGGATATCGGCAAAAGCATCGCCTTTGCCGGAAAGGTCCGCGCGTCGCAGCGCCACGGTAACGATTTGAGTGCCACTCGATTCAAGCGCTGCCGCCATGGCCGAGTTGGACGGGAATTTCCCGGTTCCAAGGAGCAATCGGGACGAAAATTCGCGACCGGCAATGATAAGCGGCTGAGTAAGACTAGGCATGGAACGGCCACGCTATGAAGCCGGAGGGCAGGATGCAAGAGGCGGAGCGGCATCCTTTCTCAACAAGCAGCAACTCCGGCTTGAGAAATGGCCGCGGTTTTTTAATCTTACCACGTGCTTGAATTCGGATCTCCATCTGTCGGTCTCGCCGGGTCGGTTCTGGTTGCGCATCCCAACTTGCTTGACCCCAATTTTCGCAAGTCGGTTCTCTTCATCTCGAGTGACGACTCGGAAGAGGGCGCGTTCGGGCTGGTACTCAATCGGCCAGCCGATCGGACCGTCGCCGACGTCCTTGCCACCCATTCCCTTGGGCCGCTTTTGCGCCTGCCGGTTTACCTCGGCGGCCCTGTGGAGGCGAATCAGCTCATTTTTTCTGCGTTTATCTGGCACCCGGAAACCGAGCGCATCGAGTGCCGGCATCATCTCGATCTGGAGCATGCCCAGGAGTATGTGAATGCCGAGTATACCGTGGTGCGCGCGTTTATCGGTTACTCCGGCTGGAGCAAAGGCCAGCTGGAAAGCGAGCTTGCGCAAAAAGCGTGGCTGGTGGGAAAGCCGGGGCGCGAAGTCCTCGATGAGCGGCGTTCCAAAACGCTTTGGCGCGAGTTGCTCAGCGGGTTTGGGCCGTGGTTCCGCCTTTTGGCCGAAGCGCCGGACGATCTGACTGCGAGTTAATTTTATGATTATTGGCGTTCCCCAGGAAATCAAACAGCAGGAGAGCCGCGTCGCGCTTTTACCAGGGGGGGCTTATCAACTGTCCAAAAGAGGCCATATCGTCCTGGTGCAGGCCGGGGCGGGCGTCGGTTCGGGTTATTCCGACGAAGACTACAAAATCGCCGGCGCCGAGATCGTCTCGACTGCGGTTGAAGTTTTTGCCCGGGCCGGGATGATTATCAAAGTCAAGGAGCCGCTTCCAGGCGAGTACCCGCTCCTGAGACCGGGTCAGATTCTTTTTACCTATCTTCATCTGGCCGCAAACCGGGCATTGACCGAGGCGCTGCAAAACTCGGAAGTGACAGCGATTGCCTACGAGACGGTGGAAGTGAATCGCCGGTTGCCGCTGCTTGAACCGATGAGCGAGATCGCCGGGCGCATGTCGATCATCGTGGGCGGTTATTTCCTGGCCAAACATTGCGGCGGCACCGGCGTATTGCTTGGCGGTGTGCCGGGCGTGTTGCCTGGCCGGGTCGTGGTGATCGGGGGCGGCACTTCGGGAGTGAACGCGGCACGCATGGCGACCGGCCTTGGGGCCGACACGACGATCATGGAGGTCGACATTGAGCGGATGCGTTTTTTAGACATCACGATGCATGGAGCCCATACGCTCTACTCCAGCACGGCGCATCTTTTGGATCTTTTGCCAACAGTCGATCTCTTGATCGGCGCCGTCCTGGTGCCGGGCGCCAAAGCGCCCAAGTTGATCAGCCGCGAGATGTTGCAAATAATGAAGCCCGGCAGTGTGCTTGTTGATATTGCGATCGATCAGGGCGGATGCGCTGAAACGTCCCGGCCGACCACCCACAATATGCCCACCTATATCGAGGAAGGGATCACCCATTATTGCGTGGCCAATATGCCGGCTGCTTTCGCCCGAACCGCCACCCAGGCGCTCACGAACGCCACCTACCGTTATATTGAAATAATTGCCGATCACGGGATACCGGGCGCTTTCAAACGTGATCCGAATCTACTCTCGGGCCTTAATTTAATGAATGGCCAGATCACGTATCGCGGTGTGGCCGAGGCGCACGGCCTGGAGTTTCATCCTGCGGCGGAGCACGCCGGGTAAGGTTCAGCGGATCTGCAAGTCTTTGCTAAGCATCGTTTCGCCATCGAAAACAAAAAGCCCGACAAACGATTTGCCTTCCAGCAAAAGCGGGAGCCAATGCCGGTCATCCTCCCACATCTGATCATACGGAAGCGCGTCGACATCTGCCCAGAACGGCGTCGCTTCGTCGGTCTCGATCGGTTCGCCGATCAAGTCGTTTCCCAGAAAGACCGTGCAGAAGAGGCTGTATCCGTCGGTGAATTGAAAGGAGAGTTCGCCGCGCGGCTCGATTCCCAGCGGGGTTACTCCGACTTCCTCGCGCGCCTCGCGAATCGCTGAGTCGTATGCGCTTTCGCCGGGCTCCAGCTTTCCTCCGGGCGCGTTAACTTTGCCCGCACCGAGTCCGCGCTTTTTGTGGATCAGCAATAGCTGATTGTCCTTTAAGATGAAGCAGAGGTTGGCTCGCTCGCGCGGCTCCCAAGTCGACCAGTCCATGAATCGCGCACCGTAGAGGAGCGATGCCGCCGCGGCCAATCTCTTTTTGAAATCCCGGTTTCCACAACGGCGCGGCCCCGGATAAGTGTCCGTCCCCATGAACTCTTTCACTGCTTTCCGTTTGTCGGCCGGACTCGGTTTCCTTGCCGTGGCGCTTGGAGCATTTGGCGCGCATAACTTCCAGGCGGTTCTTCTGCAAAACAACGCGTTGGAGATCTGGAAGACGGCGGCGCTTTACCATCTGGTCCACGCCGCGGTGCTGCTTTTTATTGCTTCCCGCGAGCCGCTGCAAATTTGGGCATGGCGCCTGATGTTTGGCGGCGTGCTGATTTTCAGCGGCAGCCTTTACATATTGGCTTTAAGCAACGTGCGCTGGCTCGGTGCAATCACGCCGCTGGGCGGGCTCGGCTTGCTGGCCGGCTGGCTTTTGCTGGCCATCAAGACGCGTCCGTAACGGATCGGGTCAGCTCAGTGGGACACAGGCGCAGAACAGATTGCGGTCGCCGTAGACGTTGTCGATCCGGCCCACCGACGGCCAGAACTTGTGCTCAGTCAGCCACGGCGCGGGATACGCCGCGGTCTCCCTCGAATACGGCCGGTTCCATTCCTCCACCGTCACGGCCTGCGCGGTATGCGGGGCATTTTTGAGCGGATTATTGAGTTTGTCCATAAGGCCGGTTTCAACCGCCGTGATCTCGGTGTGAATGGAAATCATCGCTTCGCAAAAACGATCGAGTTCATCCTTTGACTCGCTTTCGGTCGGTTCAACCATGAGCGTGCCGACCACCGGCCAGCTGAGTGTTGGCGCATGAAAACCGTAGTCCATAAGCCGCTTGGCAACATCCTCGGCAGTCGTCATCTTGAATCCGCGCAGGTCAAGAATGCATTCATGGGCGACAAATCCGCTGCGTCCTTTGAATAACACAGGGAAAAACGGGTCGAGCCGGGTGGCAATGTAATTGGCATTGAGGATCGCGAGGCGCGATGCCTCGGTCAGGCCTTCGCCACCCATCATCCGGATATACATCCACGGAATGGTTAAAATACTCGCACTTCCCATCGGCGCCGCGCTGATGGCCCCCACGCGCTTCTCATCGCCGCTGCCACGTTTGGATAAAAACGGCACCAAATGCGCCGCGACACCGATCGGTCCCATGCCGGGGCCGCCGCCGCCGTGCGGGATGCAGAACGTTTTATGCAGGTTCAGGTGACAGACATCGGCGCCGATCCTGCCGGGAGCGGTAAGGCCGACCTGCGCATTCATATTGGCGCCGTCCATGTAGACCTGGCCGCCATGGGCATGAATGAGCTCGCAAATCTCCACGATGGTCTCTTCA
Organism: Chthoniobacteraceae bacterium; assembly: GCA_028293625.1. Taxonomy (GTDB): domain Bacteria; phylum Verrucomicrobiota; class Verrucomicrobiia; order Chthoniobacterales; family Chthoniobacteraceae; genus CAIURC01. The sequence continues at coordinate 44,918 of JAQGOL010000027.1, forward strand.
AAAACACCGTGCGTGCTCGGATAAGTCACCATCAGGGCGGCGAGCTGATCTTTGTATTGCTCAACTTTTCCAGTGAGATCCGCCAGATCGATGTCTCCATCAGCAAGACAGCTCACGGTCACCACCTTCATCCCGGCCATCACCGCGCTGGCAGGGTTTGTGCCGTGGGCCGAGGTCGGAATCAGACAAACATCGCGATTTCCTTCACCGCACGACCGGTGATACTGGCGGATAACGAGCAGCCCGGCATATTCCCCCTGTGAACCGGCGTTTGGTTCAAGGGAAACCCCGGCGAATCCGGTGATTTCCGCCAGCCAGCCTTCAAGCTGGGTGCAAAGAGTCGCATAGCCTTCCGCCTGATTAGCCGGGGCGAACGGATGCAGCTTTCCAAATTCGGGCCACGTAACAGGAAGCATCTCACTGGTCGCATTGAGCTTCATCGTGCATGAGCCCAGCGGAATCATGGAGGTGGTTAACGAAAGATCCTTCGCTTCCAGCCGCCGGATGTAGCGGAGCATCTCATGCTCGGTGTGGTAGCGGTTGAAGACCGGGTGCGTCAGAAACTTTGAAGTGCGTGCCAATGCGCCAAATCCCGTGTCGGCCTGGGAGGCGAGTGTTTCCGGACTGAACCCGGGATTTGCGCCGCCGTGGAAAACAGAAAGCAGTGGCTCGATCGAGTCGGTTGTTTCATCGAGGGAAATGAGCAGCGAACCCGTTCCAAAAGGGCGCAGATTGATCCCGGCCTCGCAAGCGGCGTAAAGGATCTCATCGCGCCGCGTCGTCTCAACGCGGATCGTGTCAAAAAACGGACCTGTCTGGGCCACCTGAAAGCCGAGCTGACGCAGACCGGCTGCAAGCATCGCTGTGAAAAGGTGCACCCGCTCTGCGATCCGTTTTAACCCGTCCGGTCCATGGTAAACCGCATACATGGAAGCCATGACCGCCAGGAGCACCTGGGCGGTGCAAATGTTGCTGGTGGCTTTGTCGCGGCGGATATGCTGTTCACGGGTCTGCAGCGAAAGCCGGTAAGCCGGTTTGCCATGCACATCCTTTGAAACACCCACCAGCCGGCCAGGCATGATTCGCTTCAAGGTGTCGCGGACTGCCATGTACGCCGCATGCGGTCCGCCGCATCCCAGCGGCACACCAAAGCGCTGGGTCGATCCGATGGCGATGTCGGCCCCGAATTCGCCCGGCGGCTTGAGCAAAGTCAACGCAAGGATATCCGCGGCCACGATCACGAGCGCACCGGCTTCATGGGCTTTCGCACTGAATTCCGCGTAATCGCGAGCCACGCCCGTCGTATCGGGATATTGCAGAAGGACAGCGAAGACTTTCTCGCTAAAATCAAAGGCGCTTTCCTCGGCCACGATCACCTTGATTCCCAACGCTTCCGCGCGGGTCCGGATTACTTCAATGGTTTGCGGATGACAGCCGCTGGAGACAAAAATCGCATCGGAATCGGCCTGCTTGCTCACCTGCTGCGCCATGTGCATCGCTTCAGCGGCCGCGGTCGCTTCATCGAGCAGCGACGCGTTGGCGATATCGAGCCCGGTCAGGTCGACCACCATTTGCTGGAAATTAATGAGCGCCTCCATGCGCCCCTGGGAAATCTCGGCCTGATAAGGCGTGTAAGCAGTGTACCAGCCTGGATTCTCCAGGATATTCCGCTGGATCACCGGCGGGGTGATGCAGTCGTTATAACCCTGTCCGATGTAGTTCTTAAAAACTTTGTTTTTCAGGGCGATGGCGCGCAGCTCGGCCAGCGTCTCATGTTCGCCGCAGCCTGTCGGCAAATGTAACGGCGCAGCCAGCCGGATTTTGGAAGGAACCGTCGCGGCGATCAACGCTTCGAGCGTCGGCCGGCCAACCGTGGCAAGCATTTGCGCGACTTCATCGTCCGCAGAACCCAGGTGGCGGCGGACAAACGTATCGTTGGGAACTAGAAGTGAAGCGGACGCAGCCAACGGCGTCGCGATAATGTCGTGCATCGCGAGAGGCTAAAAACGCGCCGGTTCAAATCAAGCGCATTCCTCTCTCTTAGACGCTTTATCGTCCGGCACCGCGAAAAATTTCCGGATCGGCCCGCTTCCGAGCCGTTATCCGCCGATTTCCTGGCCGTATTGCGCCGGAGTCAGCAGCGCGTCGATCTCCTCACGTGCCTTTACTTGAATCCGGAAAATCCAGCCTTCGCCAAAAGGGGCGGTATTGATCAGCGCGGGATCAGACGTCAGCGCCGCGTTGACTTCAGTGATCGTGCCTGAAACCGGCGTGTAGATGTCGCTGGCGGCCTTGACCGACTCGACCACGCAGACTTGCTGGCCGGCTTTGACCTGCGCGCCGATTTCCGGCAACTCGACATAAACCACATCGGTCAGCTCATTCTGGGCGTGGTCGGTGATTCCCACGGTGCCGGTTTCGCCATCGGGGCGAATCCATTCATGGGATTTGGCGTAGAAAAGGTCTTCAGGGACGTTCATGTAGATTGGATTTAAGCTGAGCCGCCGTTGGTGCGCAAAAGCGGTTTCTTTTCGATCACGGCCGGAAAACGTTTTCCGCGGATCTCGATTTCGATTTCTTCACCAATGCGTGCGAATTCGGTGGGAATGTAGGCCATTCCAATCCCGATATTGAGTGAAGGGGAAAGGGTGCCGCTGGTGCTCTCGGTAATCTGCACGCCGTTTTTATAAACCGGGTAGTGCGAGCGGGGCGGCGGCGATTTGCCTGTCATTTTAAACGGAACCAGCCGGCGCTTGACTCCCTGCTCACGCTGCTCGGTCAGTTTGGCGCGTCCGATGAACTCCGGCTTTTGCAAGTCGACAAAAATGGAAAGTCCCGCTTCCAACGGGGTGGTATCGGAGGAAAGATCGGAGCCGTTGAGCGGGTAACAGACTTCCAGGCGGAGCGTGTCACGGGCGCCAAGGCCGCACGGTTTGATCCCAAATTGTTCGCCTCTGCTCAGGATGTCCTGCCACGATTTGACGGCGCGATCCGACGGGCAAAAGACTTCAAACCCGTCCTCGCCGGTGTAGCCGGTGCGGGCAATGTAATAAGTCGCCTCATCGATCGTGACCGTGAGGATCTCGTTGCGGGCCGGCCGCGAAAAGCGCCCATCAAAAAACGCATCGAAAAGCTGAGCCGATTTCGGGCCTTGAACCGCGATGCCGGCCACCGAGTCGCTTTCATTCACAAACTCAACGTCAGGCCCGAGGTGCCCCTGCATCCAGGCAAAGTCCTCTTCGATTTTGGCCGCGTTAACCACCAGCATGTATCGGGACTCTTCGATCCGATAAACGATGAGATCGTCGATGACGCCGCCCTGTTCGGTAAGCAGGAAAGTGTATTGGCATTCGCCCACATCGAGCCGCTCCACGTTGTTGGTGAGCAACAGGTTCAACCACGCCCGCGCCCCGGGGCCGGAGGCAAAAAACTGGCCCATGTGCGAGATATCGAACACGCCGAGGTCGGTTCTCACCGCCCGATGCTCATCGAGAATACCCGTGTATTGGACCGGCATCGACCAGCCACCAAAATCGACCATTTTCGCTCCCAGACGAACGTGTTCATCGTGGAGCGCTGTTTGTTTTAGCAAAGGTTCTTCGGGCACAGGGCAGGCAGGGTAGGCGGGCGGCGGAAAGTGAAAAGTGAAAAAAGCAGCGTGGCCAGCCGATCGGCTTCAGTTTTTCTTCGCGGAAAGATATCCCCATCCCATGCCGGCCACCAATCCCACGGTATGAGCGCCGTTGGCAACGTTGCCAATGAGTTCCTTTAAAAGGCCGCTATACCCAAGTAACAACCACACAATCAACAACGTCACCGTGTTTTTGTTGAGCTCCCAACCGGCCGTGCGATCGAATTTTCCCCGGATCCAAAGAAAACCAAAGAGTCCGTAATCGACGCCCGAAAGGCCGCCAAAAACGGGCCCGTGCCAAAGAACCTGGCCGATATTGGAGCTGACCGCGATGGCAAGGAAGAGCCAGATCAAATAACGCGGCCCGAAGCGGCGCTCAATAAATGAGCCCAAGTCGTAGAGCATCATCGCGTTAAAGAGCAGATGAGGGATATTAAAATGGATGAAGGCCGGGGTGACGAGCCGCCAGAGCTGTCCCGCGCGGATTTCCGCAAACGATCCGGCAAGATCTCCCATGTGCAGGAGCCCGGGGTCGGAAAACAGCAGCCCCCGCATCGAGCGGATGTCCGAGCCGAACTGCGTGTAAATGGCGACCGCGACTGCAATGACAATCAGCGCGATCGGCACCAGCGGCGTCGCGTTAAAATGGCGTTCGTACCCGACCCGTGCCGAGTCGGCGACAGTCGAACGCGTCGTGGAGTCCGCCTGTTTCGCCCGTTCCCTCTGTTCTTCCGCCAGCGATTCGGCCTTCGCAAACTCCGCCGCTGCCGGGTTGGCCCGGAACCGCTTTAATAACTCGGCGGCCGGAGCAATCTGCTCCTCTTCGATGACCCAAACCGAATATTGGCCGCCCTCCTCGCTCTCGATCTGGTTCTCGATTCCTTTGGCGTAAAGTGTGGAGCTGAAACGGGAGGCGGATTTCTCCGACTCAAGATTGCCAATCGTGCGCATCCCTTTGTGATAGGGCGCGCCTGCCGGGGCGGCAAGCGGGGATGCAGGCGCGGCGCTGTCAGCCTAAGCTGATCAACGCGTGTCCTGCTCCCATGCCAGGGTCGATTATGCCTCATCCGAGGCGTTGAGCACCTCGGTGAGGGTCGCGAGATTTCCGCTGAGCGAGTCCCAGGTTTTCTCCAGCGACTGGGAATCGTACGGCAGCCACATCCCGAGCGTGGTCGAATAAAGGGCGGCGCTGACTGGCATGCCGAGCATTGCGCTGACTGCTTTCCAATAAGCAGCCAGCTGCGGCTCGTATTGGGCCTGAAGCTGCGCTGCATTGGACGGGGCAACACGATTGGTTTTCCAATCGAGGATCAGCCAGCGCTGCGCGCCGGGATCGAACACCGCCAAATCGATGATCCCTTCGAGGCATTCGCCTTCGCTCATCGCCCACAGAAACGGCATCTCCACATGCACGATCAGATCGGGCCGGGTAATCCACTTCGCGAGCTCGGTTTCGCCTGCCATTTGTTTGCGCAGTAAAATCCACTCAGTCTGGGAACGCTCCGGGTCGGGGGAATCGACCACCATTTTTTCAAAGGCCTGATCCCACGCCGCGGCGCTGGCGTCCCACGGCAGCGATTCGACGAACCCATGCCACCATGTTCCATACCGGGTCCCCGCATTTTCGCGTCCGGCCTGGAAGGGACGCGGCTCGACCAGCCGCGAGGGATCGGTTTCCGCGGAGATCACCGTGTGGGCGAGGGCGCTCGGATTGCGTTTTACAAACTGTGCGGCGTTTGCGCGCGCGGCCTCTTCGAATCCATCGAAATAGAGCGGGAGTGTTTCCACCGATTGCTCCCGTGCCCGGCGTTCACTCTCCTCCGTTTGATGCCTGGTGGTTAGCGCGCAGTGCAAGGCGGCGGCACAGATCCGGTCGAAAGCAGCCGCATTCATTCCACCGCTTTCCGCCCGCAACGACGACGTCTGCGCGCTCTTGTGCACTCCGGTTTTTCCGCCGAAAAGAGCGTGATCGTGCGCGACAACCAATGTGTGCTTGGAGCGGGTCAGCGCCACATAAAGCAACCGCTCCATCTCCTGCGCCTGCTGGGCCGCTACCGCGTTTTTTGTTTCTTCATCAATAAATTCGCGCCCCAGTGCCACCACCGTTTTGCCCGTGCGCGGATGCCGGATCAACCGTGGAAAACCGCGGCTCGGGTTGTGGATCTTGCGGGAGAGAAACGGCACGATGACCGCTTCCCATTCCGAGCCCTTTGCTTTTTGACAAGTAATGAGCTGGATCGCCTCGCGCACAGTCGTCCGCACTTCCCTTACCACGCCGAATTCATCGCGCAAACCGTTGGCGAAATCCGCGAGTGTAAGTTCCTCGGCCTCGGCGGTCGCCGCCAGGGTGATCAGCGCGGTCAGTTCATCTTCCACGCCTTCGAATTCCTCTCCTGGAAGGGAAAGAAGCCGCGCCCGGAGCTCGACCGCCTCGACGATCCGGATGATGGCGCCGTAAAGCGGCAATGCCCGGGTTTCCTCGCGTAATCCGGCAAGAAACGTCAGCGTCTTTTCAACCGGCCCATTGCCGTTGGGAGTCGGTTCCGCGATCTGGAATTTATCGCCGTTGCCTTGGGAAAAGAGCGCCATGTCGTGATCCGAGAGCCCGAAGATTTCGCGCAATACTCCCACGATCTGGTAGCCGTGGCGCGGTTCGGCCATGATCACCAAAAGCGCCGTCAGCCATGCATAGCCCGGACTGTCGCCTTTGAGATCCCGTTCGCTTTGAATTTGAACCTCAAAGCCCTCCATCCTCAACGCGTCCCGCAATGGACGAAACCACGCCTTGCGCGGGCAAAGAATCGCCACTTCGCGCCAGCTTCGGGCCCGGAGCTTTTCGAGTCCCTGGGCGCGGATCCAGCGGGCGAGCTGATTTGCCTCAATCCGGGCGCGTTCCTCCTCGCTTCGAGTTTCTCCTTCAGTCCCCGGATCGAGCTCAAAACGCACGGTCTGGCCCGGAAGCGCCTGGGGCCGCGGGTTAAGTTGCACAAAGCGCACCTGGCCCGCGCTGGCATTGAGGATTTCCGCGAAGGTCTCGTTCACGAAATCAATCTGCTGCTGGTCGAGACGAAATGTGACGGAGAGCTCCAGCGTCGCGCCCGCCCCGGTGCGCATGAGCGTTTCATGCACCCTGCGGTAATGGGCCAGATCCGCGCGCTCGCCAAAGATGGACTGCTGAAAATCGCCCACCATGCAGAAGTGTCCGGGCCGGGGCGGCTGCAATTCCGTATCCAGCCACGCGCCGGTCGCTTCCGGGGGACGGGTCAGCTCCAGCAGCATCGTGAACTGCTCCGGGTCGGTATCCTGCGCCTCATCAAGAATGACCCGATACCCTTTTTCCCGGATCCGCTTGGCCGCTTCGGGATGGCGCAAAAGTTCGCCTGCCAGGGAAACCTGATCGTTGTAGGTAAGCACGCCTTTCTCCAGCCGGAACTCCCGATACGCACGTTCGATTTCCGCGGCCACTCTGAGTGATGTGCCTCTTAGCCATTCCCGCAGCGGCTCAAACGCGGCATTCCACACCTCGACAAATTCCTTTGCTTTTGAACCGCAAACCGGCACCGCAATAAAATCATCAGTTTCACGCCAGACCCTTTCCCATTCCCTGAGTTCCTGTTGAATCCGGACGATGTTTTTCGCAGCGGTCCCTTTTCCGGCGAAGCCGAGCAATTCAGTGAAATCGAGTGGTGGGAGCGGCGTGGCGATACCGGATTTTTCTTCCGCCAGCGCGGCGACCGCGCCTCCCCGGCGTCCAAGCTCCATGAGGCGGCGGATTGGGACAAGCCTGAGTAAAAGACGGCGTTGATCGGCGGGAAGATCCGCGGCGAGGCGCGTTTGCCGTTGGACAAATTCATTCCAGAGCGCGTCGTCATCGGTAAGCAGCTCAAATTTGCCCGGCAATCCAAGGTGATGCCCATGATGGCGCAAAAGCTTGACGCAAAAGCTGTGGATCGTGCCGAAAAACGCGCGGTTAAATGCCCCCAGCACCTCCAGTTTCACTCCCTCCTCAAGCAGCTTTTGCCGGGCGCGTTGTTGCATTTCGTCGGCGGCGCGATTGGTAAACGTCACCACCACAAGTGAGGGAAGCCATTCCAGCGCCCGCCGGCTCGTTGCCAGGCTGATGAGCCGGTCAGTGATCGCACGGGTTTTGCCCGAACCCGCAGAGGCGACCACCGAGAAGTTTTTCTCAAGCTCGGTAATGAACCGTTCGCGTTGAGGCTGGTCGATTGGGGTGTGATCCAAAAGCGGCACCTCGTCGCGTGGGATGGTTTTGCTCATTCGAAGTCGTCCTCGCTTGCGTCGTTGAATTCCGGGTGGCTGATGCGCCATTTTTCTTCAAGCAACACCGGGTCAATCGGCAGGGTGGCAAGGGGATAGGCGTTTCCAAAGGAGAACTCATCACGCAACGCGCCGTGCATGCCGAATACGCCGGTTTCCTGCATTCGATGCAAGCCAAGCCAGAGTCGTTGCTGGGCGTTAATGTCGTCCAGGGTAAGCTGTGGGGAATCGAGCGTCAGATCCGGGGTCAACACGCTGATTCCAAGCGATTCGGCGCCGAGTTGCCGCAACGCGAGCGCATAGAGGGCAAGTTGGAGGCTCTCGCCGCCCGCGAACTTTTTCGCCAGCTTGGCCGCGCGATCCTCGGGAAATTTACCGCTCGGATTGAGCGATTTTTTGTTCCCGGTCTTGTAATCGACAATCCACGGGGCAGCTGGCAACTCAGTGGCGCGCCGCGGTGCGCCGGCGCTTAAAATCAGGTCAATGCGGCCGTGGATATGCAGGGTCTTGCCTTCCTCCAGCTCCACTTCCACCGGGGGCACGTTCCATTCGGTCGCCATCCAGGCGCACGCTTCTGCGTTCCCGAGCCGGCGCGCAAGCGAGCCGGCGATCGCCACTGCCTGGCGCCATCCCGAGAACCACCAGTCAGGCGTGTCGCCGCGTCCGATCGCCGCCAGCCATGCCGCGACGGTTTGCCGGAACGCTTCGGCATGCCACCGGGTCCGGCTCGCGATCTCCGCCGGTGTCGGCATTTCCACAAAGGTGTTCTTGTGCGGGGCGGCCGAGACGGCTCCCAGCCAGCGGTGGACCCATTGGCCGGTCGCCAGACTCCAGCCGTCGCCTTCATTCCCGTCGTCGCGCGGTTCGACGCCCAGAAGATGATGCATCCAGACGCTGGCCGGCGAAGTCAGCGCCCGCTCCCATCTCGTGGCGGAGAGTTTGATCGGCCGCGCCAGTCTTTCCCTCAATGCAAACTCGTATTCCCCAAACGGTTCGCCCACCGCACGGCGCGCATCGAAGGCGATCCGTGTCTGGCCCACCGATTTGGAAAGACGCGGTGGCGGCGGCGTTTCCATCTGCCCGCTTTCCTGCCAGCGCACGGTTTCCTGCTGCAACGCATTCATCGCCGCCAGGGAGACCGCTTTTCCCCGGGCGCAAAAATAAAGCCGGGTGAAAAAGTCGCTCGGGTTTAACGCGCGCGCGGGTTGCGCTTCCTCGCTTAAACTGGCGCTCGCCGCGATTCCCACCGTCACCGATTCGAGCGTGTTGAGAAATTGCCGTAGCGTGAGGTCGCGTTTCTGGACCGGCCCAAGGCAAAGCGCTTTTCCCGGTTTCACCGTCCAATGCCCTTCGCCCTGCCGTCCCTGGCGGACGATGCTTTCATTTAAAACACGGATCCGGCGGTTGAGCGTGTCGATTTCTTCCTCCCCGATATAGCCACTATCGTCAAATGGTTGCGGCCAGCCGCCTTCATTGAGCCCTGCCAAAATGAGATGCGACCACGGCTGCGTCTCAGCCTGGGTATAGGGAAGCAGATGAACGCGGCTGTAAGGATGATTGCCGGTCGGATCGCGTTCGGCCCGCATCGAAACGAGCACCTGGCCAACCCATCGCAGATAAGCGCGCCGGGAAATCGGATGATCAATCTTTTGCGCCCATCCGGACGAAAGCCTGTTTAATTCCGAGTCGCGTTCCATCCAGTTGAACAACGCGAAAATGGCGCTCGTTTGGGTAAGGAATTCGGGGAATGTGGCGAGCTCAGGCAGAAACGGGAGGGCGCGCAGGCCATCGGCGATTGCGCGCGCGGTTTCGCGGACTGAATCGCTCGCAAGCACTTCAATGAGCAACCGCAGGTCGTCGATGAGAACCTCGTTGAAAGCCTGCCGCAGCCCGCCTTCAATCCGGCTCAGGCTCAGCCCGCCAAAGAGCGCCTCGCAAGGATGCAACCGCAGGAACCGCATCAGGATGTCGATCCTCGGATTATCCTGCACGGCAAGCCACGCCGGCCACGCCGCCTCCTCAAACGGACCAGGGGCAAAGTGCGCCAGCCCATCGTTGTGCGGCACCCCGTGTTCAGCGAGCAGCGCGGCCACCGATCGGGCTAGCGCGCCGCCCGCCGGCAACAGGATTCCCAGGCGGGTGCACGTCCCTTCGGAGAGATACTGCATCGTTTTGGTCACGATGGCGCCGGCTTGGTCCCGCGTGTTCCGGCCCACCAGAAACTCAATGCCTGTCACCGGATTTTTCCGGCGTTGCTCAATGTCGCCCGGCGACTCAGGCAGGCGAAGCGCGTCGGCGAAGGAGCCCGGCTCGGGATCATCCATGGCAACGGGGTCCGCCGCGCCGAAGGTTTCCTCCCACGTGCCGATCCAGGTCGAATCGAGCTCTTCGGCTTCCGGCCGCGGATCGAGCAGGCTCACAGTCGCTTCCTCCGCGAGGAAAACAACGGCCGAAAGCAGCGGCCAGACCGGCCAGTTCGCCCCGCTGAATCCCGCGATGAAAACATTGGCGAAAAGAGGCGTCTGACTTTTGGCGCGCCGATGCAATTCGCGATCGACGTCGTGCATGAGTTGAAATTCGCAGCGCTCCAGGAGCCGCTTGAATTCCCTCACGATCGGCCGCAGCGCTTCAGGCCCGGCGTCGATGAAGTCCCATCCGCCCGCGCTGAGCTGGTCAACGGCGTGGAGCAGGTGATCGGGCGCGCCGGCCACGGCCCGGGCTGCGGCGAGTGATGCTTCGTCCTCCGTGCCCGCTTCCAGAATCGCTTCGGCGGCAACCGCCAGAAGCAACTGGAGATGCTCGCGCAAAGGGATCCGCTGCCGGAGCGCCATCCGCTTGATGAGATCCTCGCGCAACTCGGAGGGCGTCATGAATTGCACTCCAAGCCCGTGCAATCCCTCTTCAAGCAGACGCGTTTTGAAAAGGTATGCGTCGCTGCGAAACGGCACGATCACCAGCGTTGGTTTGCGCTGGCGCCAGGCCGTCTCCGACGCTCGTTGTTGCCACGGCACAAACACGCTCTCCCATGAAGAAGCAAAAGTCGCCGCACTGTGAAGATGAACGCTCATGGGGATTACAAGGGTGGTGCCGCGGATTGGAGAGCTTGCCGCGACGCGAGTGGAACAAAACTGAAAATCGAAGGAAAGAAAAGCGGGCAGAGTTGATCATTAAGAAGTGAGGAATACACTCACCCCCTGATGAACCTGACTGCCTGCCGACTTGCCTCCCTCCTTCTCGCTGCGGCCGTTTTGGCCGGGTGCGGAAAAAAGAAGGCCGCCAATTCTGAAAAACCCGAGGCCGCCCCGGTCGCGCAATCCGTTGCAGGCGCCGCGCCGGCCGAGCCCCATCCAAAAGGGACCGACCTCAGTGTCGCGCCGCCGGAGTCGCTCAGTTCGCAGGAGCTCTCGGATGGCACCCCGTCGGCCACGGGAATCTCCCAGGATGCGGCCACGGCCGGGGTGCCGGACAAACTTCTGGTCAATGATCAGGCTTACGACGCGTGGTTTAAAAAACATCACCTCGATCTTAATGATCCCAAGATGCTCGACAGAGATACCGATGGCGACGGCGCCACCAATCGCGAGGAGTTCGTGGCGGACACCGATCCGCGCGATCCCAAGTCGCGTCCCGGCATTCACAAAGTTATCCGCCTCAAGGAATACAGCGAGGTGCGGGTCCCGCTGATTTTGGAATCGGTGGCTGGGCGCACCGCGAAAATCAAGCGCACCGACGAAGGCGGCGATTCCAAATTCGACTCGGTCACCGTGGGCCAGAGCGTGGGCGGAATGAGGGTTGAAAAAATCCTTGTCCGTCACGAGACGGATAAAAACGGCCAGGCTGTCGACCTTTCCCGGGTCGATTTGGAGGACCCTGCCACGAAGGCAAAAGTGGTTCTGGTAAAAGATATGCCGGCCCGGAGCGCCGCCTCGTATGCCGTGCTGACCGCGGGAAGCGGGGTCACGATGAAGGTTCATCAGGGCGACGTTTTTAATTGGCCCGCTCAAAACGGCACTGCCTATCAGGTTATTGATCTGCGGGCCGACCAAGTGGTCATTCAGGAGGTCGAGACTCAACGGGTCTGGACCATCCCTAAGTAAGTACCCGGATTAATGGATTGATGGATGGCGCGATTCGTGGAGAGTGCGCGCTCCGTTTTTCCTAACCCTTTTATTTTTGTACGATGTTTTGGACCGAAGATGTTGCCGCCAAGTGTTCCGGCCCTCAGATCATCAATGACTCGAAAACGCCCTCGGGCCGGGTCCATGTCGGCGCAATGCGCGGCGTGCTGATCCACGACGCCATTTTTCGCACCCTTAAAGAGAAGGGGATTGAGGCCCGCTACTTCTTCGGAGTCGATGATTACGATCCGCTCGACGAAATCCCCGCCGGCAAGGGCGCTCACTTTGAGCAATACCTCGGGCAACCGCTTTGCAATGTGCCACCGCCGGACAACTCAACGGCCAGCGACATGGCCGAGCATTATATCCAGGAGTTCTTTGAGGTGTTCGCCGAGCTCGGCGTCACGGTTGAGAAATACCGGATGCGTGACCTTTACCGGTCCGGAAAGTTCAACGAAGCCATCGACGCGATCCTCAAATCCGCGCCGATCGTGCGCCGGATTTACAAGGAAGTCAGCAATTCCGATCGGCCTGAAACCTGGTTTCCTTTCCAGACGATCTGCGAACAGTGCGGCCGGATCGGCACGACTGAAGTCTTCGCATACGATGGCAAGGAAGTGAGCTATCGCTGCCGGCCCGACATGGTGAAGTGGGCGCGCGGTTGCGGGCATGAAGGGAAGGTTTCGCCTTTTGATGGACGCGGCAAGCTGCCGTGGAAGCTCGAATGGGTCGCCAAATGGATCTCGTTCCCGGTTGGCATCGAAGGCGCAGGCAAGGATCATTCGACCCGGGGCGGTTCCCGCGATGTCTCCGCCGCGTGCCTCAAGGCGATTTTTGGCAAGGAACCGCCGGTCAATGTTCCTTACGAATTTTTCCTCGTTGGCGGCGCAAAAATGAGCTCTTCCCGCGGTGTCGGTGCGAGCGCGCGCGACATGGCCAATCTTTTGCCACCCGAGGTGCTCCGCTTTTTGATGATCCGCACCAAGCCGAATTCGCCTGTCAATTTTGACGTGCATGAGGAAGGCATCATCAAGTTGTTTAACGAGTTTGACCGTTATCAATTGCGCGCCACAACCGGTTTGGCCAATGCGGATGAAGCATTCGTTTACCGGCTCGCGGAACTGACTCCCGAAGGCCCCTATTACACCGCCAATTTCCAGCTCGTCACCGCGCTCGTGCAGATGCCGCATCTCGACGTGGTGGAACAAGTGGAAAAACGCAAAGGCTCGGCGTTGACCGCCATTGAACGGCGTCATCTCGATCAGCGTATCGCCTCGGCCAAAATCTGGGTGGAAAACTACGCGAGCGAAGAGGAAAAGACGCGGCTGCAGGACACGCTGCCCGCTCGCGCCGAATCGCTCTCCCAGGTCCAACGCGCTTTCCTTCAAAAAATGGCGGCGGTCCTTCCCGAAACCACCTGGGAAGATGACGCCTTGCAATCGAAGATCTTTGAAGTGGCCCGCATGACCCCGATCGATCAGCCGCTTGCTTTCAAAGCAATCTATCGGGTGCTGCTCGATCGCGAAGCAGGCCCGAAAGCCGGCAACCTGTTGGCCTTCCTTGACCCGGTTTTTGTGACTGCGCGTTTTAAAGAACTGCTCGTTGATACGCTCGGCTTCTGGAAGGAATCGGCTTCCACCGAAGAACAGCTCAGGGAATGGCTCGCCAAGCAAGGGGACAAAATCGAATCCCGCTCCTGGACTACGCAAGGCGAGGGGAGTGTCGCGGCATTTGAAATCACTTACACGATGAAAGACGGCAAGCGGCAGTTGAAGCGCCTGCTGGTTGAAGGCCAGCCCGTTGACTTCGATGCCGTCCTGGCCCGCTTGCAGCCGCCTGCCTCCGGGTTGATCGCGTAGCGGTTCGTCCGCCGGTTCAGTTCCTGCGAGAGAACCTTCGCTGGAGACTGCCGCAATACCAGCGTGTGAAAAATAGAAGGATCGGAACCATCACCGCTCCAAACCAGAGGCGCGCCTCGGGACGCCACGGCTTGAGTTGTATCACGTTGTAGTCCGGGTAAAGAAAATCGGACACCGCGAAGCGGCAGGTAAAAAACAGCAGCGTCCCGGTGACGAGTGCAACCAGGAGGACGTGAGTAGAGAGTTTCATTAAACGGGGTTGGCAACATTCACAGCCATCATAAGCAAGCCAAACTCGATCAACCGCAAGCTGGCTAAACCAAACCGTTATAAACGGCTTGATCCCTCTGTTGTCCTTCAATTTTCCGTCAACCCAACCACAAAATTTATGCGACCCGTCAGCTCGATAGCCGTTTCTTCACCCGCCTCCTCACGTTTCATCCTACCTCGGCGGCGGCTCCGGCACGCCCTCCGCGCAATGATGCTCCCGGCCGTGACGATGCTATCGGCAGCGGTCCATGGCGCTTCACCGGCGGAAGCCGGGGACGCGGCGTCCGGAAAAGCGGCGGCGCCGGTGGACAAGTGGCAATACAACCTTTTTAATCCCGTGCCGCACGCGTCGATGCGCGAGATGAGCACCGACCGGCCGGACCAGACCGAATCGCCCTACACCGTCGATGCCGGGCATTTCCAGGTGGAAATGGATATTGCCAAAGGCACGTTTGACATTGACCGCTCCAATGGCGGCAAGGTGCGGAGCCGGACCATCAACTTCGGGTCGGTCAATCTGAAGGCCGGCCTGCTGAATAATGTGGATATCCAGTTCGTCATCGATCCATATGGGAATTCACGGGTGGAGGACCGAATTGCCCGCACGGTGGAAAAGGCGTCGGGCTTTGGCGACGTGGAGTCCCGGCTGAAAATCAACCTCTGGGGCAACGATGGAGGCAGGACGGCGCTGGCGATCATGCCGTTTGTAAAATGGCCGCTCCCGGAGTCGGGCCTGCGCAACGGCAAAACCGAGGGCGGCGTCATCATCCCGCTGGCCATTGAGTTGCCATACGGCTGGAGCACAGCCCTGATGACCGAGTTCGATTTTGTCCGCAATGATGAAAACGGTTACGACGCCGAGTTCGTCAACTCGATCACCTTCAGCCACAATATCGCGGGCAAACTCGGCGGTTATTTTGAGTTCTTCAGCGTGACAGGCAGCGCCCCGGGCTTCGACTGGCAAGGACAGCTGGACGTGGGCTTTACTTACGCGGTCAACGACAACGCAGTGCTCGATTTGGGCTGCAATTTCGGCGTCACCAAGGCCGCTCCGGATTTCAACCCATTTGTCGGTTTCTCCATCCGCTTCTAAAGCACTGCTTCGCGGGCATGTCAGCAGACCTGCGGCAAATATTCCAAGCTTGGCATATTCACGGATTCGCTCTTTAACCTCTCTTTCCAAACACCCGCACTGCCGTGTCCGCTCCTTTAATGAATGCCAATTTCGCGTGAAGTAATCCATGCCGCGCACGGGATGGTGAATCCATTTTTCCGCTGATCCATGCCTGTTTCTTCCTCAACCGCCGCACCTACGGCGAACACTCCGGGACAAAGCGGCGCCGGCGAGCGGATCGCCTGGATTCAAGTGACGCTTGCCGCTGTCCTGATGGTTGCGACACTGCCGGGTCGGACGCAAGGACTGGGGCTTCTCACCGAACCGCTGCTGCGCGATCTGCAACTGGACCGGGTGGTGTATGCCGGCATCAATCTTTGGGCGACCTTGCTCGGTTCGGCGTTTTGTCTGCCGGCGGGCTGGCTTTTGGACCGGTTCGGCCTGCGCTGGACCAGCACGGCCCTCGTTTTATTGCTCGGCGCAGTCGTATGGGCCATGAGCGGCCAGGCCGGCACTGTTGCCGTGCTTTTCCTGCTCGTGCTGCTGACCCGGGCGCTCGGACAGAGCGCACTCTCCGTCGCAAGCATCACCGCGGTCGGCAAGAACACTGGCCGGCGTGTCGGAATGGCGATGGGCGTCTACTCGGTTTTGCTCAGCGTATTGTTTGCGGCCGCCTTTGTCGTGGTGGGCGGCGTCGTGAGCAGCCGTGGTTGGCGGGCCGCATGGGCCGGAGTCGCGCTCGCTTTGATTCTTGGCGTTGCGCCGCTCGTCGCGCTCTTTTTGCGGAACTCCCCCAAGCCGGCAGATGCCGCATCCGTGAACACCGGCGGTCTTTCGCTCCTGGAGGCGTTGCGGACACCGGCGTTCTGGATCTTTGGCGGGGCCATCGCGCTGTTTGGCCTCGTCTCCTCCGGGCTGGGCCTTTTTAACGAAGCGGTGCTCGCCGAGCGCGGATTTGATCAAAAGACGTATCACGCGTTTCTTGCGGTCACGACGCTCGTCGCGTTGATCGGCCAATTCCTTTGTGGCTGGTGCAGCCAGCGCTGGCCGATGCAACGCCTGTTGGGTGCCGCCATGTTTCTTTACGCCGCGGGTCTCGGCGCCCTGCCATGGTTACACACGCTCCCGCAGCTCTGGACGTTTGCGGCGATTTTCGGAATTTCGGGAGGAATGATCACCGTCATCTTCTTCGCGGTCTGGAGCCACGTTTTTGGGCACGCCCAACTGGGCCGGATCCAGGGCGCGGCGCAAATGCTCACCGTTTTTGCCTCCGCAGCCGGACCTCTTTGTTTTGCCAAATGCCACGAGCGATTTGATTCCTACTCGCCGCTCCTGCTTACGCTTGCGCCGCTGGTCCTGATCATTGGTCTTGTTGCCTGGCGGATGAGGTTGCGGCCTTTCATTGCAGAACCCGCGTGATTCGCAAATCAATGTTCGTCGCCAAATCCCTCCTAATCTCATGAGTTTATTTCAACTTGATCCGGCCGCCATTGCCGAGCGTGTCCGCGCTGCAAAGGCTCCCGTGAATGTGCCCTCACTTGCCGCCTCGCTCTGGCGCGGGGTGATCGGGTTTACCATCGTCAGCGTGGCTGGATTTGCCCCGTGGGCATTATTCGGGCGCTGGTTTTACCAGAGGATCGGGGAAGCCGGTCTTTATTCGGTATGCGCTTTTATGTTTATTGGGTTGAGCGGCCTGCTGCTGCATCGGCTGATTATTGGGCCCGGTTCGCTTATACGCTTCTACAAGCTCTTCAGCATTGCATTTGCCAGTTATTCAATTGCCTGGATTGTCGGCTGGATGATGCTGCACGGGCATCCCGGCAGTCTCGCCGGGCTGTTTGCAGGCACCGCATTGATGGGCTGGATCCTGGCGACCGCGTTTGAAGCGCGCGGGAGCGTCTTAAAAGTTATCGCTGCGCTCTTTGTTCTGAACTCCCTCGGATACTTTCTTGGTGGTTGGATTGAAGGCTGCCTTATCCCGATGAAAGAGTGCTCGATCATGGGCATTCCACTCGCCAGACCAGCGCAGGTCATGGTGGCCAAACTTCAGTGGGGAATTTGTTATGGCATCGGTTTGGGAGCGGGCCTGGGGCTTGCCTTCCATCTATGCCAGGAACCGGCGCGGAAGCTGCTCGCTGTGAAATCCAAGGACCGCTGAACCGCGATGGAATTCGAATGCTGGCCGAGCTCCATTGATGGGCCGGACGGCCGTGCGAAATTTCACATTACCTCACGGAAAGCGTGACTGCCGCCCGCATCCTATCTTTTTCCATGAACACCCACGAAAAACTCCGCAGGATCAAACCACGCCTTCTAAATCTTCTCCTGCCTCTGGCTTTTGCGATCAGCGGACAGGCGGCGGATAAGCCGCTTGAGTTCTCTGATCTCACTGGAAAAGCTTACACCCCGCTTCTTGCCGGGGAGAAGAAGGCGGTGGTTCTCGTCTTCGTATCGCCCTTTTGCCCAACCTCAAATGCGTTCGCCTCCGAGATCAATCGCATTGCCGCTGATTACGCCGGGCAGATTGGATTTTATCTGATTGAAGCGGATGCAGGCATCACGCCGACAGACGTGAAAAAACATGTGGAAACAATGGAGATCAAAGCGCCTGTGCTGCTTGATCCCGAACAGCGCCTGGTGAAACTGACCAATGCGAAGATCACGCCCGAAGCTGTAGTGCTTGCGAGCAATGGCGAGACGCTTTACCAAGGCCGCATCAACGATCTTTACGCGAGCCAGACCAAAAAGCTCAAGGAACCGAAGACCCACGATCTGCGAGCGGCCCTCGACGCCATCGTGGCAGGAAAACCCGTGGCCAACCCGACTACGAAAGCCATCGGCTGCGCGATTTCGGCATTGCAGTAATCCCGGTATTCTTCAGGTCGATCTGGCGGCGCCAGGTCGACGATGCCGGGCACCTATCGGGCAGCGGGGCGGCGGCAAAATGACGGCAACTTAAGCAAAAAAGAATTAGGGGATGGGTGAATAGAACATTGGCGTGCGCACTCCAAATTCAGACACTTAGCGATCCGCGGAACGCCCGGCCGCTATAGTAAGATTGCGCGCCGTTGTGATACACAAAGACGCGGCCAAAACGGCGATCGCCAAAGATGGCGCCGCCAAGCTTTCTAATATCAGCGGGCGTTTTGAGCCAGCTCGACGTCTTTGTATCGAAAGCTCCAAGTTTCTGCAGCTCCTGATATTGTTCTTCCGTCAAAACCTCGATGCCCATGGCTGCTGCCATTTCCATCGCGCTATTTTTCGGTTTGTGTTCTTTCCTGGAATCGAGCGCTTCACGGTCATAGCAAAGACTTGCGCGGCCTTTAGGACTTTCCGCCGAACAATCAAAAAAGAGATATCCTCCCGTCTTTTTATCGTGAGCAACAACATCAGGCTCACCGCCGGTTTTTTCCATTTCATTGAGTGACCAGAGCTTCTCCGTATTAGCTTCGAGCTTCGCCTGCACGTCGACCCATTTGAGACCTTGGTGGCGGTTCAGATTTGTCTCGAAGCGGGCTTTCAGTTCTCTGAGCAGTTCTTCACGTTCTTTTGGTGATAGTTCCATTTGGGTTTCAACGCCTTTCATAGAGATTTTCTTTTTATTGCGGTGTCGTGTGAAAAGCGGGAGCAGCAGAAACAAGGGCGCGATAGAAACAGGTAAATAGTGGTGTCCTCATGGATAGGTAGTATGCCTCCAATGGATAGGTAGTATACCTTCAATGGATAGGTAAATTGTGGGCCGGACTTGAAGGATCCGAGCGGGTGATGTGAAAGTGTCGGAATGGATATTACAAGCGCATGAAAATTGTGGCGTAGAGCAATGATTCTGGATACGCAATCGGGACGGTGACCTCCCTCCTTAAAAATCCGACCGGCAGAACATACAACTCCGTGCAATTCAATTGTCCTACTTGCAGCATGAGCCTGATGGCCGAGCCGGATATGGCCGGACAAGTCGTCCGCTGCCCCGGCTGTGAAGCCAAGCTCCAGATTCCCGACACGCTTCCTCTGGAAGAATCGCCACCGCCGGTCTCGCCGCAACCAAGGGTGACCGCGCGCGCGCATGGCCGCCTGAATCCAACCGGCCAGCCGCAGCTGCGCAAAGCCTGGAAGGAGGAAGATCCGACCAATCCGCCCGCGCGCATCACTTTCGGCATTGGCCTCGGGCTGACGGTCCTTTGGTTTGCGATCATCTATTTTTTCCAGGCATCGCCATCCAAGTTACCTTCCGATTACACGAGCGGTGAAACGCTCGCGAACCTCTTTTACAAGCACTTCACGGTCAGTTTCGCCAACACGCTCTTCTTCTGCTGGGCAATGGCGATTTGCTATCTGAAGTGGAAAAAGCTCCAGCATCAGCGCACTGCGATGCTGCTCGATGTGCTCCCGATGGAACTCGGCAAGCAGATCAACGCGCAGAATGTCGGGAAATTCGTCGATCATCTCTACCGTCTGCCGGTGAATCTCCGCGATAGCCTCATGGTGAACCGTATCCGCAAGGCGCTGGAGTTTTTTGCAGTGCGCCAAAATGTGACCGATGTGAGCGCGATGATGGTGAGCCAATCGGCGATCGACGGTTCGCGCATCATGGGCAGTTACATTTTACTGCGCGCGTTTCTCTGGGCGATTCCGCTGCTCGGTTTCATCGGCACGGTTGTCGGTTTGTCGCACGCAATCGGCGGCATGAGTTTCGCGAATGTGGAGGACGTCGGAAAGATCGTCGGCTCGATCAATAACGTCACCAGCGGCCTCGGCACAGCGTTCGATGCCACGCTACTTGGCCTCATCCTCGCGGTGCTGTTGAATTTTCCGCTGAACTCCCTCTCAAAACACGAGGAGGAAGCACTCAATGACATCGACGCTTTTTGCAATGAAGTGCTTCTCCCGCGATTGAACGACGGCGCGGGCGGCGGCAATTCCGGCGGCATCTCGGATTCCGTGGTGCAGGCGCTCGCCAGTACGCAGCGGGAATTTTTAGCCAATTTCAACGAGCTCTCCGCGCGGATGCTCGATTACGCGGACAACCTCGATCAGCGCACCGCCCAATATCAGCAGATCGTCGTGCAGGAATTCATGAATAACATGAATGCCATGCGCTCCGAGCTGCAGCTCGGGCTTGGCGACTCAATGCGGCTGACGTCGCAATACATCGCGGGCCTGGAATCCGGATTGCAGGGGCTCAACACCGTGCTGCAACAGCTCGGCGAAAAACAGATCGTCGTGCAGCAGGTGAAGAAAAAAGGCTGGTTTAGTCGCGCATGACAGGAGCTGCCAGGTTTTTCATCTCATGATAAAAAGACGCCACCAGCGCAGCGACGAGATCATGCTGATCCCGTTTCTGGATATCCTCTGCTCGCTGATTGGCGTCCTTGTCCTCATCATCGTAGTGCTTGTCGTTGCGCAGACACAGAGGATCAATGGCCGCACACCGGAGGAACTCCAGCGTTCATCCGACAACTTGAAGTTGCTTACTCAGCAAAAGGAGAACAAGCGCATCAACGAGCTCCTGAAGGAGAAGGTGGTTTTGCTTGAAAAACAACGCGAGGAAGCAAAGGAGAAGGAGGAAAAAATCGTAAAGCTGCGGAAGCTTCTCGATACCTCTACCGCGGATCGCGAACAGAACCAGCAGATAAGCCAGACTTTACTCAAGGAACTCGATAACCTGCTCGTTGAAGTCAACGGGCTCACGGCACAGCAGACGCCTTTGGAAAAACAGATGGCGGAACTGCGGGCGGAAATCGAAAAACGGCAGCTCGTCGCGCGGAAAGGGCCGCCGGTGGTCGTGCAGCCGGGAGGCTCCGGCCTTGCCAAAAGTTCGAAGGTTTTTTTCATCGAAGCCTCCGGTGGAAAGCTGACTTTTTACTGGGACGACAAGAACAAAGGCGTCGTCAGCGCCGTCCCTGAGGTGATTGCCACCGATGTGCCGTTCAATGCATTTCTCAAGGCGGTCCATATCGTGCCGCAGAGCAAGCTCATCTTCCTGATGCGAGACGATGGCATGGGCGCCTACAACCTCGGCGCTGGCTGGGCGCAAGCCACGTATAACTACCGCGTCGATCAGGTCGGCAAACTTCCCATCCCCGGACGGGGCGACATCGACCTGCGGATGTTTCGGGAATTTCTGGGCATGCTGCCGCCGACGCCACCGCCCGAGCCGCCTAAAATCTAACGACGTTTTTTCATGGCCCGCCGCAAAGGACATCGCGAAGAGGAACTGCCGTTTGTCGCCTTGATGGATACAATGACCAACGTCGTTGGCGTGCTCATCATCGTGCTTGTGATGATCGGCATCGGGCTCGCGAAGTCTGTCCGCAAAGTGCTCTCCGATCTGCCGCCCGTGACGGTCGAGGAACATGCGAAACTGAAAAAAGAAGTCGAGGAGACCGCGCCGAAACACGATCCGCGGCAGGTCGACGAGGAAAATACGCGGCTGCATGAACAGTTGAAAACGGCTTCCGAGACTTTGCAGACCATGGACGTCACCATGGAAAAACAGCCGGTGAAACTGATCAACCTCGATGAACTTAAGGCGCAGCTCGACGCGCGGAAGAAGGAACGCGACGAAAAGAAAGCCAACGCTGAGAAGCTCCTTGCCGAACTCGACAAGCTAAAGGCGCAGCTTGACACCACGCCGGTCGTTCAACCCCCGCCGGCCATCGCCGTGAAGCTGCCCAACCCGCGCCCGATGCCGGAAAAGGCTGATATCCGGCACTTCCTCGTCGCGGGAGGCCGCATTGTTTTTATCAACGATGAAGACTTTCTCAAACGCGTGGAGGCTGAGCTGAAAAAGAGCGAATCGACTCTCGCGCCAACACGCGAGACTGTGAAGGATGCGAATGGGAATCCCGTCATGCAGGCGGAAAAATCAGGCCGCCTTACTCCGGTGCGACGGATCGTCTTTGATCCCAAAAAACTGGCCGACTACCTGGCGCGTGCCCGCCTCGACACGCGCGAGCTCAAAGTGGAAATTCCACTTTCGCCCAATTCGCCAAACATCCCGGTGAAACTCACCGCGCAGCCAGGGGCCGGAGAAACCGTGGACCAGGCGAAAAACCTTCTGTCCTCCTTCCAAAACCTCCTTCGCAAATTCAAAGCCGATTCCAAATCGGTGATCTGGTTCCACGTTTACAAGGACTCGATTCCAACCTACCTCGCCGCGCGCGATCTCGTTGATCAAATCGGCGTACCTGTCGGCTGGGACATCTACGACGCGCCCTCTTTCGTCCGCTACGTGCCGCCGGAATACACCGTGAATTTCACTCCGCCCCCCGCGCCCACGGGCCCGCCACCGGCAGTCACCATCGCGCCACCGAAAGCAACGCTCGACTAACCAACAGCGATTCCGGCGTGAATATCTGGTTGGAATTGAAGCTTGCACCACAAGCTTCATACAAAGCTCGGTCTACTGCCAGGGCAGGGGATGCCGGGGAGAAACGCTTCAGTGCAAGGCGCGCCATTCCTCTCTCAAAGATACCTGCTCTGTAATTATCCGCCTTCTGTTTGGCTGCTGAGGCTCTCGTCAATATAGCTGAATCCAAAGAGTAATTCATACCGCTGGCCAAGCGATTTTACGAACTCCTTGTTCGCGTTCTTGAAGAGGCAGTGCCGCTTCACGATGCCGTGAGAATCTCTCCAAACTAAGTTCAACTGCCAGCCATTCATTTCTAAGTCGCCGGACACCTCCTGGTGGCAAATCTGAACTGCAATGATCTCCTGCCATGCAATCGTCTGCTCAACGCCGCCGCTTTTAATGCGCAGCGTTTTGCCGAGCGGATCGACGATAATTGTTTGACCCAACGCATTTCGAAGAAAATAGGGCGCAAGGACGCAGATCCCGCCCCACGCGCAGCCGATCGCGATCCAATACTTCAGCTTCAATCCTCCGTGCGCGACAGCTTGCCAGGGAAGCAAACTGATGACCGCAGCCGCAAGGAACAGCACACCAAACAACCGGAAATGTGAGTAGGAAGATTCCTGGTAAAAGAGGCCGCCCCGACTATGAAGCTCAACATTCGGGAAGGAACCGCTACTGTTGTAGTTAATATCCAAGGCACCGCGCGGAATATCGGGAGTGGGCGTCATTCTAACAGCGAAGGTATCGAGGTAAACGGCCGGAATAAGCTGCAGAAAAGTGTTGAATACAGTCGGTGCCGAAACTCGGTAAAAGTTCTCGGTGCCTCGAAACTGCTCCATCGGACGCCATACTATAATGGCAGAAATTAAGGAACAGTTATCAAACCCAATGTTCACTCTTTATTCGACTGCTTGAGAATGGTTTTTCCTCCACCGGCGCCGCTGAAATGAATTTTCTTTCCGTCCTGGCTAAGAGCGAGGCGGTCGAAAGTTTTCCCGCCATTCCAACTTACCTGATAGTTCCGTCCCGCGGGTTCACCAGGAATCGCCTTCCACGCTCCCGCGGTGTCGGGAGTTTTGGCGCTTCCGTCGGGGCGAAGTTCAATGAAAAATGTCGAATCGGGAAAGAACCACCGTCCGAGCACCGGATCGCGGACTTGTTTATCCAAGACAGCTTGCGTGCCCGATGAGGACAAAGAACCAAGCACTTCCCTGATTTTTAATGCACCGTCCAAGTCGTTTCCCTGCGTAGCGCGGCGGAGCAGTTGCTCAAGCGCCGCACGGTATCTTTGGTTGATCGGATCGACCGCTGCCGAAATAGCCTTGGAATGCTGAGCATCAAGTTGCTTAAGCTCCAGCTCGTAAGGGGACTCCGCATAAGCGGAAGCGGCAAGAAGGAGAGTAAGTGAAATGGTTTTTATTTTCATATGCTCGATCAGCAGATTTAACTGCCGGGAAGAGGACGAGCGCTACTCACCACGTTGCAAGCGAAGGTTACGTGACGGAGTGCCATAAGCGATCCTGTTCCGATTGGATTTTGGTCTCAACCAAATTCTTTCGCTGCCCCAAAAGCGATTTGCCAGTAGACAGATTGCACTAAAAGGTCTCGCATGATTTCGCCGTGGACTAAGTCGAAAATCGCGGTCGGCCTAACAAATAGGTCAATTTTTTTGTAGCGATGCCAAGGGTGTAAAGGAGCGTGGCGTGCAGGTTGTGGATCGACATGCGACTTTCCGCGGTGCGAACGCTCGATTCATCGGCGGCCCGTGGCAGACCGCCTTCGAAGCTGCCACCAGCTATAAACACGGTAAAACGAACGATTTCCCATTGGGCAGGTAGTCTGTGGGCGCTCCACTCACCGCGCTACCCCAAACATGTTGGAGAGACGTTCCTGAAGGGTCTTTTTCCAGTCGCACATTCGGCCGGGATGGATCTCAAAGGCTGAATCGTGGGTTCTGCGTTGGATTTTTATTGCTAAACCACTGGCCCGGATTTCCGGTCCATCTCAGTCTACTTCGATAAGGAAGAATATGTTGTGTATGTGTATTGGCATCATAGCTGAGGACTATGCACACTCCTGTGTAAAGTGAGCCAAATACTCTGAATAAATCATTATAAGCATGAATGAATCCGTCAAGGTCACTCTTTGGAATACCGAGTGGGCGGTGCCCAATGGCCGTCGTGGACAGATAATCCAGTCGGTCCTCCATCATGGCGATCCAGAGCTGATCTGTGTCACAGAGGGGTTCTCTGGCATCTTCTCCATGTCCGGGCACACGATCACATCCGCGGACGATTATGGATACCCGATCACGCAAGGACGGCGAAAGGTTCTGCTCTGGAGCAAATCACCATGGAAAGAGGTTGATCAGCTTGGCTCTTCGTTAATGCCCGGCGGAAGATTCATTTCCGGCACAACTCAATCCCCGGTCGGTTTGGTCCGAATTATTGGTGTGTGCATTCCCTGGCAGGATGCGCATGTTCGAAGCGGACGCAGAAACCGTCAACCCTGGCAGGATCATCTATCCTTCATCGCGGGACTTGATGAACTGCTGCCGCGGGGGGAATTCGACATGCCCACGATTCTGCTCGGAGATTTCAACCAACGAATACCAAAGGGACGGCAACCAGGTCCGGTATACGACTGCCTGATACAAACGCTTCAGGACCGCTTGTGCGTAGTTACGGATGGCGTGATTGGTGAAATTGGAAAACCGAGCATTGATCACCTTGTTGCCACTTCCCACTTTAAGGCCTCATCTGTGACCGGTTTCAGTAATGTCGCTAACGACGGAACAACGATGAGTGACCACTTTGGGCTGCGGATAAGCCTCGGATTGAAATCAATGTCTGAATAGGGTTTGCGAGGCCGGCAAACTCCGGATGCAGGGGGGTAACTTCAGTCTATATTTATGAGTATATTCCAAGCCGCGGTGTCATCTGTCAGCCTGAGCGATCAAACGTCGTCACGGGGCTTGCCGGCGCACGGGAGGCCATTGCAAACGGCGTGCGCATCGGACTATTTTGGCTGATTCACTAATGACCGGACATATTATCCTCGGTCATCTGCATCAGCTTAGCGCCGCACGTCAGTTCGTGGGTCAACTTCATTACCATGGCGGCGATTGCGGCCCATAAGCCCACAGAGGCCAAGTAGTCCCAGAAGCCCAATCCAGCCGTAGTCGTGCCTATCAGCATGATTAACTTGATCCACACGAGTATCAGTTGAACTGTTAGGTGTGGTTAAAGGACGATCAGCTGCGGTCTGTGCGGATACTGAAAGCGGCGCCGTGGTCAACGCGATGCACGATGCAGCGGCAGCGAGATATTTGAATGCGGTTAGGTGTTTCATCGTGACCGAATCGGCGTCGCAGCAATCCTCGGAGGTAATCAAAGTATCAGGCAAATGCCTGTCAAATAGATCGGGATAGCTCTGGTTGTAACCACTAAATGCTTCCACTCCCGCCGCACACGCAAAAGTCGGTCAATGATAACTAGTTTTTCCTCCCCCGTTGCCTCATCGCAAAATGTTACCGAAGCAGTCCCCCGGAATTTTGCCAGGAATTGATCCTCGGGCGGTCATTTCCTCCAAAGCCTGATGCTACAAAGCGACGGCTGCACGTTTCCCCACATGCGGCCGATCAAGGCGTGATATTTCCGCCGGCGAGGACGCGGGTGGTATAGGTGATGCCGGCGCGGGTCGGGTTGGCAAAGCCCAGGACGGTGCTGACGGACGCTCCCGGGGCGAGTGACCCGGCCGGTCCGACTACTTGCACGTATGGGCTGCCGGTCGGCGCCACGCTGATGATGTTCCCGGCACGCTCGGGCAGCGTTGCGTTGGCGCTGAGGCTGTCGAGCACAAGATAGAGGGGGCCGGGGATTGTGCTGGCACTGGTGTTCGTGAGCTTATCGGTCTGCACAAAGGTGTTCGTGCGCCGGTCCAGGACGAATCCGCTCCTGGTCACAGTGATCGCTCCCTGCAAGGCGGGCAACTGCACGTCGTCTGTAATAATGACGCTCGCGGCTGCCGGTGTGCCGATATCGTAGCTGCCCGTATCGAAGAGCGAGATGGTAACCGTCTCATCTCCTTCAAGGAAAATGTCGTCCGCCGGGACGATGACCAGGTCCGCGAAGGATTGCCCCGCTGCGATCGTGACGAAACCTGCCAGCGGCACCGTGAAATCCGAGCCTGTCGCCTGTCCGGAGCCCGTGATCACGCTGTAGTTGACTGTCAGGGAGCTAATGGTGCTGCCCGTGCGCGTAATGCGGAAGGCGCCGGGATCGCTTCCGGCCTCCGCCGCTGTGGGATCGATGGCGGCGATCGTGATGATCGGCGTCGTTGAGGCGCCGATGGTTCCGGGCGAGCCGATTTCATTGTTATCGCCCGCCGCACGGAACGCGCCGTTAATGCCGGCAGCGCTCAAGGCCGATATGACCACATTGTTCTGGCCATCCCCGTTATCAAAGGTTGGGAATAACGGCCCGGCAGGGGAAGTATTGAAGTCGACCCTGGCTTGAACCACACCAGCGGCGTTGAAGAGATTGATGGCATCGCCCCCGGTGCTCAGGCCGATGCCGGCGCCGGAATAGGTGCCGACCTGGAGATTGGCGGGCGGGTTCGCGCCGAACCAGACAGATAGGAAGGCCGCTTTCTTGGCATTGATCGTCGTGGCGTTGTTGTCGGCGGTCTCAAGGAAAATCACCGACGCGCCGGGAGGAATGCTCGTGACGCCATTGAGGGCCACGGCAGATCCAAAGGAGTTTGAGCTATCGTCCGTTTTCCAGCCGGTGATGTTCTGCGCTGCGGTGCCGACATTGGTTACTTCAAACCAATCCACACGAAGGCTTTCGGGGCTGCTGCCGCTGGACCATGGAGCCACCTCCGAGATAATGAGGGCGGGGGTTCCGCCTGTGGCTGCACTAACAGCCAGAGTATAATTGATACTTGCGTCCGGCGTGCTGCCCACCGCCGCGTCGTCTACTCTGACGGTGACACTGTAGCTTGGCTTCGTAGTGGAATTCAGCACTGTTCCTGGCTTGAGATACAATGCAATGCCGATGATCTGGAAGGAGGCGGCGTCCGTGCCGCTCAAAGTCAGATTGTTATTTCCCAACCCATCGTCGGCAATGGAAATATCGGCGAGCTTTACACCCGCTGCGGTGCTTGTATTCGCCGGAATTGATGCGACCGGGTTAATCAACGAGAGAGCCGTGGGCGCCGTATTCGTTGCCGTGGACGGTGCATAAACCCAGAGCTGCGGATGGTTCGCATCGCCACCGCCATTCTCATTAACTACATAAAGGTAGCCATCGCGATCCATGGTGACACCTTCCATAGTCATGTCCGGCACGGCCAACGGGCTGCCCGGGTCGGCGTTGATGGTGAGTTTGCTATAAACGGCACCAGAGCGGTCAATGTTAATGATCTGGCCCGATTCCTGGCTGATTATCAGCAAGTGACTGTAGTCGGGCTGTCCACTCAGGGATGGCAGGTTCGCCAAGGCGAAAATATCGGAAAAATCGAGCAGATTGGCGAGGGCGGGACTGAATAGGTCGGTTGAGCTGGTCGCCGTCGGCGAGCCATTGGTCGCGGTACCCGCCGCGAAATTAACACCCGTCTGGAAAATGGATTGCGGGTCCTTTTCTTTCACTACAATAAAGCCGCCGGTGATCGGATCCCAACAGACACCTTCGAGGCCGATGTTGCTGACCGTGGTCCCGAGCTTGACGGTCTTCGCGTTGGCACGCTGCAGCGTGGTGCCGGCGGCATACGTAAACCTTGCCAGCGTGCGGTCCCGTTCTTCGGTGATCACAAACTGGCCGCTGCCGATGTAAGTAAGGCCTTCGGGGTCATCAAACTCCCTGCCCCCGCGCCGGCTCGGATTAAGCGCGAGTGTCATTGAGTCAATGAGCTGGCCACTCTTGGTTACCTGCACGATCGATGTGCCGCCATCGCCCGCAATGAAAAGTGTGTCCGTGTCCCAGTTATAGGTCACGTTGGAGGGTTCCTGCGCGAGAAGGCTGTCGGCAGGCGGCGTGGTCCGCGTCGGTTCCGGCAGATCGTAGCGGCCTACACGGACATATTTATACAGGTTTACCTCCGTGGGAGGAGCCGCATCGGCGGCGGCGGCCAGCATGGCGATGCCCGCAGCCAGCGCTCCGGCCCGGCAACGCATGGCACGGAGGGGGCTTGTTCCCGGCAAGAAACAGGGCGTTTTCGATAAAAGGCGGGAATGGGCGGATGTGACCATAAAGAAAGGATTGGGAACGGTCGTTGATAAGTGGTCAGCCTCTATTTATGAAGTGCACTATTGTTACCTTTGTGCGTGAAGTATGCCGGAACGCAGACAATTCGGTGTCGTACAGATGTCCGGATATGGAGTCGCCCGCCGCTGCCCCTGGGCGGCGGCCCTTCAAGTGACCCTGGCGACGGCAGAGAAGTTCCGAAACTTCATGCCTCTGCGATGTAAGAAGCCGCCGCGATAGCTCTGGAGAGGGTATTACCGTCGCTCCAATGCGTGCTGCCGCGGCATGACCGCTGTAAAGCTTTCCACCGCAGGCTCGGCGGAATTTGTCTGCTGACTGTCGATTTTACTGTTCGCCAAGTTCCGGAACGCGCGGGATACTGGGATTGCAAGTCGGTTATACGCGTTTTAGTAGATCGAGTTTCGTAACCTTTCGCGAGTGTCCAAGCGCACATTCGCCCTTCGCTTTGGTGCGCTGACTTTCCCCCATTTTCCCCTCCGATATTCCAATGAAATCCCGTCATCTTGCTGCGGTCGTTCTCCTGCTCATCATATCGTGGGCCGCGTGGCGTCATCAACGGCCCCTCACACCAGCACCGGCCGCTGCGCCCGTGCCAACTGAATCACCCGCGCGCGCGGTAGCGCCTGCTGATCCTGCCCCGCAAGCTGCAGCGGCAATACCGGTTCAACTTCCGGTGGCGCCCGTTGCTCCGGCCCAATCGGGAACGCGCCGGGTGCCGACCGCGGCGGATGCGGGGCCGGTGAATGGCCATCCCCCCGCGTCGATGCTGCTGCCGCCGGATTTTCTCGACAAACTGATCGATGGAACCGGGAAGCGCGCGAGTTTTTCGCTGCCGGACGGGCGCCTTGCGGACGGCACGGTCGAGTTGGTAAAGCGCGACGCCAAAGGGGTGTTGCTCGTGCAGGGGCGGCTCACGTTGCCGGAGCCTGGCTTCTATTTTTTCCAACGTCAGACAGTGCAGGGGGTGGCGGGAACCATGGTCGGAAATGTGCGCTTCGATAAAAGCCGAGTGGCGTTCCGTGTTGATCCCGTCGGGCCGGGCGGCGCGCCGATGCTGGTTGAACATAGCCTTGAGCAGGTTGTCTGCATGAATCTTCCTCCGCCGGACCTAGCCAGGCTTGGAGCCGCCGCGCCGCAGAACGCGCCGCAGGTCCACCCGATTAACATCCCGATTCCGGGCTATCAGAACGGCGTGGTGCCACTGCAGAGCCTGCCCGGCGCGACGGGTGTGATCTATCTCGATTTCGATGGCGAGCCCGGGCCCTTTGCGGGATGGGGAAACTTCGATGCGGCTCCGTCGGGTGCCACCAACGCACAGATTAAGGACGTGTGGCAACGCGTTTGTGAGGATTACCAAGTCTTCAACGTCAACATTACAACGGATCGCAGGGTATTTGACAACGCCGGGCAAGGACATCGCCAGCATTGCATCCTTACCCCGACAAAGACGGCAGCGCCGAGCGCGGGAGGTGTAGCCTTTGTCGGCTCTTTTAATAACACAGGAGACACTGTTTGCTGGGCGTTTTATTCCACGGGAAAAAACGCCGCGGAAGTGGTCGCCCATGAGGTTGGCCACACGCTCGGACTCAGTCACGACGGCCGCATTTCTCCCGCTGAAGATTACTATGGCGGCCACGGTTCGGGCGAAGTCGGATGGGCGCCGATCATGGGAGTCGGTTATTCCGAAAACCTCGTGCAATGGTCGAAGGGGGAGTATCTGAGCGCGAACAACACCGAAGACGACCTTGCGATCATTACCAACAACAACAACACCGTAGACTACCGCGCCGACGACGCGAGCGCGACCTTTGCAACGGCGCCCTATCTCGAAATCCTTGCGAACAACTCAGTCGTCAACGAAGGGATCATCGAGACACGAAGCGACGTCGACGCGTTTCGTTTTACCACCACTGGCGGTCCCGTCTCGCTCACCGTGGGCACCGTCAATGCCGGACCCGATCTCGATATTCTTGCGGAAATCTACGATTCCTCAAACGCGCTTATCGCCTCGAACAATCCCGATACGGCACTGAACGCGACTGTCACTGCCACGCTCCCGGCGGGCAATTTCACGCTTCGCGTCAGCGGCGTTGGACGCGGGGCTCCGCTTGTCGATGGCTACACCGATTACGATTCGCTTGGGGCCTATCTCATCTCCGGCACGGTTGCGAATGGTGTAAAACCCGATCGTTTGAGCATCGCGGAGAACAGCGCGAGTGGCTCCGTAGTTGGCAACGTCGTGCCGCGCGCCAGCCACGGCACCAATTCGCTCACCTATGCCATCGCCTCGGGTAACACCGGTACGGCTTTCATAATTGACCCGGCCACGGGCGCGATCACTGTCAACAATTCCGGGCTGCTTAACTACGAGTCGCTCTCACTGCGGTGGGATGATCCGGCGACTTTCCAGCTTTTTGTCACGATCATCGATGCGGCAGATCCGCTGCTTAATGAAAATATCCGCGTTGTCATCACCGTGACCGACGTGAACGAAGCGCCTGCGATTACCAATGGCGCGGTGACGATTCCCGAGCATTCGCGCATCGGCACAAAGGTTTTTGATGTAAACGGGAGTGATCCCGATCGTTATGAGTTCCCACTCTTTTCAATCGTAGCGGGGAATTCGGGCGGCGCTTTTGCAATCGATCCGGTCTCCGGTCAGATCAGCGTGGCTGCCAATATCGAAGCCACCACGCAGGCGGTTTATACCTTGACGGTGCGCGCGACCGATCACGGCACCCCGGCAGTGACCGCCGACGCGACGGTGACGGTCACGATCATCAACATTCCAGCGGGTTACCAGACCGGGGCAATTGTCCGCACTTTCTACGAAAACATCACCGGCAATAACGTCAGCAACCTCACAAGCAACGCCAGGTTCCCGAACAGCCCCGATTCGCAGCAGACCCTCACCTCTTTCGACGGCGGGACCGAGCACGGCGACAACTACGGCGACACACTCCGCGGCCTTCTCATCCCGCCTGTCACCGGCAACTATACATTCTGGATCGCCAGCGACGACGGCGGCGAACTGCGCATCGGCACCAATGCCACGCCGGCAAGCGCCGTTGTCCGTGCCACCGTCGCAAACGCCACGAACCAGTACCAATGGAACGCGAACGCCGCGCAGCAGTCGGTCGCGCTGCCGCTTGTCGCCGGAACACCGTATTACATCGAGGCACGGCATAAGGAAGGCGGCGGGGCTGATCACATCGCGGTCGCATGGCAGGGACCGGGCATTTCGCAGCAGGTCATCGGCGGCGCGTATCTTGCGCTCCAGGCAATCGATCTGGTTAGTCCCAGAAGTCCGGCGGTGAACATTCCCGCGGGTCTCGGCCTTACGATTGAGGCGGGTAACGCGGGACGCACCGGAACCACGTTTGCGTGGACCAAAGTCAGCGGCCCCGGCACCGTCACCTTTGACAACGCCACTGCCCTCTCCACAGGCGCGACTTTCTCCATGCCGGGAACTTACCTGCTGCGATGCACGGAGTCCGGCGCCTCAACTCCCATCACCCTCGACCTGACTGTGAGCGCGGGTGTCGTCGATTACGGGCTCACTGGCCTGGGAATCGGCGCGCAGGTTGTCCCCTCGGCTCACACCGTGACCGGAGGCAGTTACGCGATCACGGCCGCCGGCGAGGGAATCCCGAGCGGCGGCGCGCCGGACGACTTTTACTTCATTAGCACGCCGGCGGTTGGCAACGTGACCGTGACCGCGCGCGTGGTGAGTATTCAGGACATCGACGGATCAAATTCGCGGGCCGGTGTGATGATCCGCGAGAGCCTTGCCGCGGATGCGCGCGAGGCCTTTGTTGGCGTCACCGCGGCGAACGGCGGGCGCTTCATCTATCGCGCGCTTGAGGCCACGAACAGCGCCAGCGCCAGCGCGACCGTTGTCCAGCCTTATTGGGTGCGGCTCATTCGCAATGGCAATACGTTCACCGCGCAAATCGCGCCCGACTCTGCGGGAACGCCGGGTGCATTCACCGCGATCGGGACTGCGCAAACCATTGCGATGGGCAGCGGCAGCTATGTCGGGCTCGCGGCGACGAGCGGCTCGGCCACGGAGCCGGGCAGTGTCGTGATCGACCATGTCAGCGTCACTCCCACCTTGGTGAACATCGGTGCGAATGTTAACGCCGGAGCCGATGCGAGCTTTCCCTTTCCTTCCGATGCCATCCTGCACGGCGTGGTCACCGACGACGCAAAGCCCGCCCCGCCCGGCGCCGTCACCACTTTATGGTCCCTGTTCAGCGGCCCTCGTGCGGTTACGTTCGCAAACGCCGCCACTATCGACACCACAGCGGCTTTCACGCTGCCCGGACTTTATACCTTGCGGCTTACCGCAGACGACGGTGCGGTGAAGACCTTTGACTCCATCGTAATCAACGCGAGTTCGGCAACGACGGTGAATGTTACCTTGAGCGACTCCGCCGCGAGCGAAAAGGGGAGTGGAACCGGCGAGTTCACCTTCACACGCACCGGTCCGACATCGGGCGCGCTCACCGTCAACTTCACAGTGAGCGGCAGCGCGTCGGTGAACGACTACGCGGCGCTGCCAACCACCGTCGTCATCCCCGATGGGCAATCGCGTATCACGCTGCTTGTTACCCCCGTCGACGATGCGCTCGTGGAGGGCGACGAGACCGTCATTATCAAACTTGCGCCCGGCATTTACAATCTCGGCGCAGCGAGTGAAGCGACCCTCACCATTGTCGATAGTGACGTGATTCCGATTATTACAATCACCAGCCCGGCGGCTCCCAGCGTGAACATCCCCGCCGGCACGGGCATCCTCCTTGAAGCGACCGCAATCGATGACGGCCTGCCGAACGCACTTACTTTCACCTGGAGCAAAGTGAGCGGCCCCGGCACCGTCGCCTTTGGAAGCGTCAACGCCGTAAACACCACCGCCACCTTCTCGGTCGCGGGTACT
The DNA here is from genome assembly GCA_028293625.1 of Chthoniobacteraceae bacterium. Lineage (GTDB taxonomy): Bacteria > Verrucomicrobiota > Verrucomicrobiia > Chthoniobacterales > Chthoniobacteraceae > CAIURC01. The sequence goes on from JAQGOL010000027.1 coordinate 78,747, forward strand.
TACGTCCTGGGCCTCGCGGCGTCCGACGGCCAGTTTACGGGCACCAACCAAGTAACCGTAAACAGCGGCTCCGTGGATTATTTTTTCACCGGTACAAAAGTGGGTGCGCAAGCTACTCAGCCCAGCTCTGCTTTTGCCGGCGGCACCTACACCCTGAGCGCCGCTGGTGCGGGCATCCCGAGTACGGGAGCCCTCGATGATTTCTTCTTCCTTAACATACCGATCACCGGTGATGTCACGATCACCGCGCGCCTGGTCAGCGTGCAAAATATCAGCGCCTCGAACTCCCGCTCCGGCGTGATGATCAGGGAGAGTCTTGCAGCCGACGCGGCGGAAGCATTCTGCGGCATCACGAGCCTCAGCAGCGGCCGCGGGATTTTCCGCGACACTGCCGCAGCCACCAGTTCCAATGTCCAGGCCACCGCGCTGCTCCCTTCCTGGATACGGCTCATCCGCACTGGCACCAGCTTTACCGCACAATTCGCACCCGACCGCGCCGGCGTTCCCGATACCTTCACCACCGCCGGCACCCCGCAAACGCTTTCGATGGGGAACACCGTATTTGTGGGCCTCGCCGCCACGAGCGGTTCGACCAGCGCCGCAGGCACGACCGTGTTCGACAAAATCACAATCGTTCCCGGTAGTCCGAACATCGGCGCCGCCGTCAACGCCGGCGTCGACGCGACCGTCCTGTTGCCCGCCTCGGTTACGCTCGATGGAACCGTCAGCGACGACGGCAAACCCTCGCCGCTCATCACGGCATGGACGAAAGAGAGCGGACCCGGCAACGTTACCTTTGGCAACGCCGCATTCGTCGATACCACCGCCGCCTTCTCTGCTGCCGGCAACTACGTGCTTCGGCTCATCGCGAACGACGGTCTGGTGAAAACATTCGACGACATCCTCGTCGCCGCACAATTGACACCGATTGAGCAATGGCGCCAGACACACTTCGGTCTGGATGCCGGCAACTCCGCCATCGCAGGCGACCTTGCGAATCCCGACGGTGATGCGTTCAACAACCTTCTCGAATACGCGCTTGGCCTCGACCCGCTCCACTCCGATAGCGGTGGAATCGTTGCTGATGTCGAGACAATCGGTCCCGACAAGTTCCTGCGCCTTACCATCACAAAAAATCCCGCCGCCACCGATCTCACCTTCAGCATTGAAGTAACCGGCCGGCTCGATTCGCCTCTTACTTGGAGTGCCGCCGACACGACCGTCGAAGTTAGCATTGGCACCCAGATTCGCGTCCGCGACAACATCCCCCTCGACTCGGCCCCGCAGCGCAACATCCGCCTCAAAGTCACCCACCCATAACATCAGGCGCGACGCGGCTTAGTTTTCCCCAAAGCAATCGGCGTTCTTGTCGTCGGACGCCGACTTTGGGATCGCCACGCGCTTGTTCAACCGCAAGCGTGACGATGCGCCGAGAAGTTTAAGGGACGCGTAGATACGCTTTATGCTATCAAAATCGGTGTTCAGTCTTTGTCCGACTTGATGGATGAACTACTTCGGTATCAGCCACACCTATAGAAAAGTAGTGAATCTGACTTCCTGGCTGAGGCGAAAGGTACGGTTCCACAGCTGGAGCAACCGAAGCAGCCACGACCACGGCCAACCCCGGCTGATTGCCCTGACCATCTCGGCCGAGGAGGTCCACATGGCGAGCCGCAGCCGGACGGGCTATTGACCGAAGATTGACAATGGCATCGTGCAGCGTGCGCTCACAATCGATGGCTAACTGAACAAAGTATCTGAACTGCATTCCTACTCGATCACGCTTCACTATGAATCGGGCGGTAACGCCAAGTAGAGTAGCTTCCGCCGCCCGCATTGGTGGCCGGTGCGCTTTCTTAAGCGCCGCGGTTTTTGGCATGTCGAATGAAACGTCGACAAACGAGTGAACTGATAGAACCAATGATGATAAAAGCACCGGGTAAAATCAACTCGACAGGTTCAAGGCCCGACGCGTAGCCGCGCCGCCAGACCCGCGAGATGATTGTCCCAATGCCATACCAAAGAAAAAAGCGATAATGGCAGACGGGACACTGCTGGGCGATCTCCTGATCTCGCACCCATCGAGCGCGAGTCCCCGGAGGAATCGGCAAAATACGCCAGGCCGCGCTGAGACCATAACAAACGAGGCCCGCGCTAAGGATGATTGCTGCAGAGTCTCGGTAGTGCCACGACAGGTAAGCGAGCAATAAGAAAAACGTCATGACACCGAACGCAACATAAATTCGGCCGCTGGGAGAACTTCCCAGTTTGTACGCAAACTGAAGGACATTGCCTCGCTGCGGACTGTTCGGGCTTTCAATCACACGGAAGGGTAGCAATGAGGTGAGCTAAAATCTTGGACCACTGGATAAAGGAATAAGCGACAATGCAATCAGTGACCAGAAAACGATGCACCTCCGAATTCAAAGCCCAGGCAGTTGAACTCGTGAGATTGGAAAACCGGTGCCGGAAAGTGGCTCAAGATCTCGGCATTGGCACCAGCCTTCTCTATGGGTGGATTCGCCATCTCTCGCAGCCTGCGCAGCGAAAATGCCAACCTTAAACTTGAGAATGACATTTTAAAAAGGGCTGCCGTCATCCTCGGCACCAAACCCCAGCCGACACCCGCGCGATGATTGAACTTGATGCCCTTAACCGAGCGCTCAAAACACGGCTTCCAAAGGGCACCATTTTCCACAGCGACCGGGGAATCCAATACGGTAGCGCGGCCTTCCGCAAGCTCCTCGCTGAAGCGCGCCTGCTTCAGGGCATGTCAAATAGAGAGGGAGGCGAGAAAAGCGGCTTGGGAGGAAGACTCCGCAACCACTTAAACTTCAGGAGGGAACTGGGACCGGTGCCCGCCTCGAGGAGGCCGCTACTCAGAAGCGCGGATCAACGCTTGGTGACGCGCAGACGTACCATGAGCTTGGGCGCAGAAGCGGGAGGAACAATGCGGTACTCCTCGGTTAGGAGCCCGCCGACGAGACTTCTGCGGAGGAGTTGCGCGGAGGCAGGGCTCCACGTCTGAAAGTCCGTTGTCGTCTCAATGGCGTAGCGCACGTCATCTGCGCTCGGCCGTCGTGTGAAGGTGAAAAGCACCCCGCTGGCGTCTGGCGAGAGCGAAGTCGCCGCGTCGGGCGCATTCGGCACCGTGCTGCTTGTTCCCAGCGCGTACTCCAGGAAATCACTGAGGCCATCGCTATCGGCATCCGCCGTAGCCGATCCTGTGAAGACCGTCGCATCCGATCCCCCCGGATTTCCACCTGCCGCGGTGCTCGCGCGCCAGCCGTCCGGATTGCCGCGGTCGAGCGCCAGATGAGGTGCAATGGCGACGAGGCTTGCGCCCTCGCCATCCGTCCCAGCGGGCCACGGGAACGCATCATCGTAGCTGAACGTCTGGATGACCGCCCCACTTGCGTCGATGAGCGTAATCAACTCGCCCGCGTTGCTTAACGAGTCCGCAGGCCCATAGCTGCCCGCCACCACCGGACCCGGACCATACCGCGCACGAAACGCCGGGAGGTGGCGCACCACCGAGACGGCGCCGCCGGGTGCGAGCACAGTGTTTGCCGGGAAGGTGAAATCGACGCCTGCGGTGAAGGCGCAGCCGCTGATGTCCAGAGGTTGTGTGGCGGTATTTAGCAGTTCGATGAATTCGAAGTCATCCTTATCTGAGCTGGCAATCAGCTCCGCCCCAATCGGCGCGGCCGGGTGGTAGTGCACTTCACTGATTTTTAGAAAATTGTAGGGAGTGGGCGTTGTCGACGTGCTGGTGATGTTAATCGTTGCCGTCCCCACGAGTGCACCGAAGAAGTCGTACGCCTGGATCGTGACGGGATTGCTACCCGGCTCCAGCGCTACCGCGATCTGCCACCGCGATGTCGTGGTCCAGGTGGCCGGAAGGACGGCTCCAGTCTCGCCGCGACGAAACTCGCGGATATTAATCCAGCCCGTCCCTTCGAGAACGGTGCTGGCCGTCGTGACGCTGAACGCTTGCGCGTTATTAGTAGTGATGGCAAAAGGAACCTCCGCCGGAAGCTGCGAGAGGACCGAGGCACGCCGCGCATCTATATAGGCGGTTTGCGCGCCCATATTCTGCCCGACCACGCTGCCGTAGTGCGACATCCACGGCCCTATATAGTCCGATCGATAGACGGTATTACATAGGTTCTGCAGATGGCCGAAGTAACGCCGTTGATTGGACGCGAGATTGACCACCTTCCGGAAGTTATAGCTGGCGGTGATTGCCGGGGAGTTCGCCGGCAAGGCAAAGGTAAAGTCAAGATCCCACGGCAGCGCGAGTACCGGGAATCCATCCTCGGGCACATAGAGCTGGAGGTTATGCATAAGGCCTCCGTTGAAGTAGCAGTCGCCGATGCCGCAGAGCGAGTACAGCGCGGCGCACCGGAGCCACTCGTCTTCATCGATGACCGAGCCGATCTGCTGCGCGAGTTGGGGCGATGGAAGGGCCAGCGTCTTGCACAGCGCGATGATGGAACGGTAATCATCCCGGCGGCTGCCTGTGCGCATCTCCCAGGCGGGGCGATACTGCTCCTTGTCATCGCCCAGGTCCCGGAAGTCCGTCGTGAGCAGACCCCCATTGGCAGCCGGGTTCTTCAGACCCTCCGGAGTCCCATCAAGTGTTCCGTTCGACTCGTAGATCCCATCGTATTTGAAGGTGGCTCCTTCCTCATGAAACTGCGATTCCACGAAGGACTTCTTGAATCCGCCCATCTGCAGAATCGCCGTGCCCGTGTGCATCGTGGTCGGCGCGATGACGTAGCACAGATCATCGTAGCTGCAGGGAATGCCCGCGCGCTGGAACATGTGCTTGATGTAAATCTCATCCTGCCCGCGCAGCACGGGTTGTCGGCCGGAGCGATCGATATTGACGCTATCGTGAACCCCGCGAAAGAGGTGGTCCGCCGGCATGCTGATGTCGTAGCCGGTATAGGAATCGCCGTCGATCACGCGGCCCGCCACGCTCCCCTGGAGGCACACGCCCGCATCGTAGAAAGCCTCCTCCTGCCGGTAAATCATCGTGCCCCCAATCCGGTCGTCGCTGATTCGGTTGGCGGTCGCGAGCAGCTTCGCAGAGTCTACTGGCAGCATAATGATCCGAACCTCGTGCGCGGGGAGAGTCGTCCCCTGGCCATCCTGCACGATGTACAGTGCACGCGAAGCTGCGCCACCCGCCGGCATCTGACTCGCGGCCCCGAGGGTATCCTGCGCGTCGATGTAGAATTGCACGATCTTGCCTGCGGTCTGACCGGGGATCTCGGTGGTATAGAGCCCCTCACCTTGGCTTGTCATCGCCACGGAGGCAAAGGTGGCGCCACCATTTACAGCATATCGCAGAGTCAAAGAGGCGACGTTATCCGGGTCCGCCGCGCGCACGCGGACGGTGGCTGGGACACCCGGGGCAGGCACGAGCGGTTGGTGCGAGAGGCCCTCCATCGTCGGGCCAAGATTCGCCACATAGCGCGAGTTCTGAGCGCCCGGGGTGCCGAGTCGCACTGGAATGGCGAGCTCGGTGGTTTTCGCCAGGCGGGAGACGTAGGCTCGGGAGTTGAGCTGGTTGGTGCCGGAGATCCAGCGCGCGCGAAAGCTAACTTCGTACAGCACCCCGCCCTGCAACGGCGTGTTCTGCACGAAGGTAGACGAGATGTGGTTGTAGTTGAATGAGAACTGCCCGGTCGAGCGGACGTGCAAGACCGAGTTCGCCGCATTCCCAGGCTCCGCCTCGATGGCGCTGGCGCCGTGGTTACCCACCATCCGCCACTTGTTTTGGAGGCTTGAGAAGTCCCCTCCCTGGATAAGCTGCGCCCGCGCGCCATCCGGATCGCGCACTAAACTTACGTCGTCGATCAGGCACTCCCCGGCGCCCAGCATGCCAAACTCAAACTCGTTCCAGAGATTGGACCCGAAGGTTTGCCCTGCGACCATGCGGTAGGTCAGCGTCTGCCAGCCCGCCTTGCTTGCTTCGTCGCTCGCGGCCCACGCCCCGCCTTTGCTGTTATCCGCGCGCGGGTTCCGCAGTTCCAGCGACGAACCATCGCCATCCGGGAGTGACGGCCAGGCTCCGCCCGTGAAGTAACGAACCTCATCGGCGAGATTCCCGTTGGCGTCATTCAACTCCAGGCGTTCGCTGCGATTGCCCAGAGATCCACTGAAGTTCCCTAAGATCCGGCCTGCAATTTCCGGCCACTTTGTCCGCAGGGCTGGAGCGTCCTTGGCGACCACGAGAAAGCCGCCAGCAGGCACCACCGCCCCTTGCGGGAAAGTAAAGGAAACCGCATCCGCCAATTCCCAGTTGGCGAGATCGATGGACGCCGCCGTCCGGTTATGCAGTTCGATCCACTCCTCGGGATTTTCCGTGACCGGCGTTGTGCCGGTGCTCGGGTTAGGCGGGAAGTGATACATCACCTCGTTGATCACGATGCCGGTCTGGAAATCGAAGGTGTTCGCGCCTCCAAAGGTGGCGGCACTCGGCCGCGCGAATCGTGACCCCTGTCGGGCCCGCACGGTCGAGCGGACGCGCGCCGCATCGAGCAGGGCGGATCTTGCCGCATTGTAGAGGAAGATGCGATCGTCCTGCGCCGGTCGGAAGCCGAGCTGTGCCTCGTCCAGCACAAGGACCGCTCCAGCGGCGAGCGTCTGGGCCGGGAGGACGTAGCTCGCCGACGCGTTCGAAGAAGCAAGGATGAGTCCTCCCAGGTTGGCCGCCGTGGAGCCGGTGTTCCGCAGTTCCACCCGCCAGGTGGCGTCGCTGCTGCCGCCAAATTCGTTGATCACGATGCGCGATGTTCCCGGGGCAGGAATGACTTCCCGCGCCACGAGCTGCGCTGCAAACGCGACATCCTGCACCGGCCCGCTCACCTCCAGTTCATCCATGGTCATCGCGCCATCGCTCACCTTGATCCGCACGCCGGTGGCGGGAAGCAATCCCCCTCCGTTCGGGACGAGCGTGATCTCATGGCGGCGGGAGCTGACGAAAGTGCTGCTGTTGTTTGGATAAGTAGCCGCCCCGATGGTGCGCCAGCCTGTTGCCGCGTCTTCCGTCTCCGAAGTGGCGGCTCCTGGGTTCGCCAGCGTGGTGTATTGCATCGTGTACGTTCCGGTCGCGAAGTTCCCCAGCGACCCTGTGTTGTCACGGCTCCACGCGATTCGTCCAATGTTTTGCACGCCGTTGAACTTCACCCCGATAAACTGCCCCGCGCCGCCCGCACTTCGCCACGCATTCGCGTCCCCATATTGGCCATCATTGATGTGCGCAATGGTGTAGGCCCCTCCCGCCGCACTGGAACCGAAGGCCGTGGCGCCTGCAGTAGACATGGCTAAGTTGGACGGCACAGGGGCGCTCAAAAAGGCCCCGTTCACGCGATCCCACGATAGCGCAAAGCCGGTGGCCGGAGCCAGCGTGAGCCCGGTGCCGTTCCCGATCACCGAAGCTGGCTGATGCACGCTCACGGAAAGGATATTCTGTCCCTGCACCAGTGCACCGGTGGGCAGCGCGAGCGGCGTGGAAAGCGTGGCGGAACTTACCGCAGTAGTGGCACGACTGGTTCCGTCGACCGCTCCGGAGGGCATGTTCAGCCGAGCTACTTCTACTCCGTTGAGATAAACGACCGCGCCGTCATCCAGCACGGTGGTAAGAAAGAGGGTCGTCTGTGAAACGTCTCCCGTGAACTGGAAGGAACGTTGAAAGTAGTGGGTGCCGATGCTGGTACCGGGATCGTTCAAGGTAGTCCCCACCGGCACCGGAATACTTCCCGGAGAAAAAGCAAAGGCACCCGGTCCCGCCTGCCAACCACCTGTTCCCGATGCCCAAATCATTTGCGCCCAGGTCGAGCCGAGATTGCCCGTCGTCTGGTTGAAGTTCCATGTGTCACCAAACCCCGCCAGCGTGGTCGAGGCGCCGTAAGCCTGCCCATTGTGGAAATTTGCCTCGCCCGGCGTTCCTCCAATCTGTCCGCTGTAGATCCAACTTTCCGGCTCCTCCGCGGGCAGCCCGGGAGACCGCTTGGCCAGCGAGACCCCGCCCCCATCGGCCGCCACTGGGAACCGGCCGGCGTAATCATAGCTGAACTCATCCATGATGCGGTCAATGTGGTTTCGCAAAGTAATCGTCTCGCCCTTGTTATCGAGAGCTCCCGTCCAGGGCCCAAGGACGCCGGCCAGTCCGGCACTCAACTGCAGGGCAGCTGGGTTCGCCGCCACGACCAGGCGCCCTCCGGATAAGATGCGCGTTCCTTCCGGGAAGGTATACGTCACGGCGCCGGTGAGCCGCCAGCCCGAGAGATCCATGTCAAACGCCATCAGATTCGTCAGTTCGATCCACTCCGACTCCCCGGAACCCGCGGGGTTGTACATCACCTCGGTAATGACGGTCGTGGTGTCGGCTGCCTTTGCCGTGCAAAAGAGGAAGAAGCACGCCAGGAAGGCGATCGCTGCGGGCCAGGGCAGGCAAAATCGACTTTGCCACCGGAGTGGAGGAGGGGAGCGAAAAAGGGGGGGCATGTGCGCTAATACATCATGATGTTCGCTTTTGGGCGAACCTCTTTGTACGCCGGTTGGCTAAGGAGGGATCCCTGTGTGCAGTTGCAGCTTGATGCGGAACGATCGAATCCAACCTTTCTCTCACTTAAAACCCATTTCTGCGACACAAAGGAACCCAAGCCTCGCTTTCCGAATTCATACAGTTAAATTAGAGTTGCAATTACGCTCACATGAAGTATTCCGTCCGGCGATGCACCCCCTCCATAAACTTTCACTCACCGCTTTAACCACAATCGCCCTAGTGGGAGCAGCGACATCCGCGTCCGCTCAGACGTATGACTTGCAGACTGCCTTTGAGGTGGCGCAACCGACACCCTTCAATCCGATTGGCGATTTTACGCTGGGTTACTATTCCACTGGCTTCGATGCGGCGACGTTTGTACCGTTCGAATTCTTCTCGGAGAATGGGTACAACACGCCGATGGACGTTTTCTCTCGCGCAACAAATAGCGACCCGAACGTTTTTTACAATGATTCCGGCGCGGTTGTGAACATGTATGGGTTCACGCAACAACCGGGACAAGTTTCTTTAGGGCCTTTCAATTTTACGGCGGTAGTTCGCTTTACCGCGCCGGCGACAGCCGACTACCAGATCAACACGGCGTACTATCGGATTCAGGGAGGGGGCAATACGACCGCAACGGCTGATGTTCGAATCGTTGGAACCGTGCCTGTTCTGGCGACAAATTCCCTCGGCAGTGGATTGGCGGGAGTATCGGGATTCTCCTACTCCGGTATTCATACCATAGCTCAGGGCAACTACGTGGATTTCTCGTTGGGGAACGGAAGTGCTACGACGAGCTTACAAGCCACCCTCACCGTCGTTCCTGAGCCCGCCAGCGCATTGTTGCTGGCTCTTGGCGTCGGGGGATTGATGGCCCGTCGCCGCAGAAGCTAGCGTCCTGAGTGATTAATCCGTGAGCAAACGGCTTCTGCTTTGCCCAGGATAAGATCTGCGGCGGCAGTCCACACGAAAGGCTTGGGACGTGTTTGAAAAATGGTTTTAGGAGATTCAATGTAGGATGGCCGCAAGCCCGACAAAGGCGAGGTAAGAGGAGGCAAGCTTGTCATAGCGTGTGGCAACGCGGCGGTGTTTCTTCAATTCGCAAAAGCAATTTTCCACCCGGTGACGCCGACGGTAGTGGCCGCGGTGAAAGGGCCTGAGTGGAGTCCGTTTGGAGGTGGCACTAAAGCAGGGAAAAATGCCCTCCTCAAAGAGCAGGATGCGCAGCTTGTCGTCACCATAGGCCTTATCGGCGACCACCGCCCGAAAAGGAGTATCCCGCAGGTCCCCCGACCAACTATCGTTGCGGTCATTGAGTTGTGACGGTGATGCTGTGCTTCTCTGCTTTGTCTCCGCGGTAAAGAGTGACCTCGTAAGTCTCGCCTGGAAGCGCAAAAATCTGGAATCGTGTGGTAGTGGTTTGAATTCTTGGCTGGTGAAGCACGTTCGGGCTAAGCAATTTACCGGCTTCATCGTAGATAGGTGCGCCGAGAGGACCATAACCACCATTTCCCATTTTAGGCATTTCGCCTTCCACGTAGTCGGCCACTCCAGCGAGTGCAATGACTTTGCCGTGCTGCTTGGCGGAGAATCGAATAGTCCACCCGGTGTTCACAGTGTCGAACTCCGTCGGCAAAGTTGGGTCAAATCCCGGTTCCCGATTTGCGACTCTCTTGGGTGGAGTGAACGCGGAAGGAAAGCGTAACTCGCGAATGCACTCCAGGACCGCTTGCGGTTTGCCGGCTGGGAGTATCACGCTGATCGGCCCATTGTCGCCGGGGAATGGGCGCTGCAGACTGGAGACCATAACTTTGTAAGCCCTTGGCGGCGGAACGTCACTCGGCGCCGTCAACTCAGCGATGCGCTTGGGAGTTAGGGGCTGTGATTTGGTTGTTGCCGCGATTGCGAGGGAACCCGCAGCAAGGGAGATGATGACAGTTCGGACTGTGTTTTTCATAGAATGGATTTCAGAGTAAATCGAACGATAACTGATGCTTGAGATGTGCCGCGCGCGGAGTGCGGAACGCCAGCGTGTTCTGAGATCGCAGCCTAACACGAGCCTCTCTTTTAAACGCTCGCCGTCTTCGATGGAACGGCGTCCGCGCTCCGACTGCCCCGACCGAAATGTCAACCTCTGCTCTTCCGAGTCATCCCGAAACGCACGGTTCACATTCATTTCGAGCGCGGTGGGGTGAAGGGCTTGAGAAACTCCGGTTCTATGGCGTTGTGGCCTTGGCTGATCCACCACTTGTTCCAAGCTTGCTTGTCAGCCTTGAAGTCTTCTTTCGCCATTCGTGCGAGCGCGGCCCGTGCCCACATCCGTGTGTTCTGGTTACCGTGGTCCACCAAGCTGACAAGGAGCGGAGTCGCGTCCGGCGACTCTTGTCGCGCAAGTGCCGCGATTGCAATCCATTTGGGCCGGCAATCGTAATCTTTGTCGTCAACCTGATACGCCGCGATCCTCATCAATCCTGGAACAAGCCGAACATCCTTCAAAGCGCTCGCCTCGGCTAATGCCGCACACAGATGCCGCCCATATTCGGCGTCCTTGAAAAGCTTGGAGAGGTAGACGATCCGCTCTTCACTCTGCTCGGGTTTGAGCGTGGCATAGGCCGTCTCGTTAAGCCACATCCCGTTCATTCCAAACGACCGGGCGGTATGTAGAATGAACTCCTGAACCTCGGGGTCAGCTTTGCCATAACTCCGCGAAACCTCAGAGGTGGCCAACTCCATATCAACAGGAGGCGCGGCTGCGTGAACAGATACAAATGTCGATAGCAAAAGGGCGATCAGTGCTTTGATTTTCATAATGCGGTTTATAGGTTCTTTGTTTCGGGTGAATGCGTCGAAGTGGCCTGAACTTTATGGCTGCGGAACGGGTTCGGACACGGTTGCGTCAACCCGAGAAAGGGGATGTGTTCGCCATCCATTTTATCGCGGGTTGCCCGCAAGGAGCAGAACCGCAAGAACGGCCCCGTTTTGAATCGGAAGCGTTCTAATTCATCAACGTGAACGTAAACAAGCCTTTTAAAGGATTTTAATCCGTTGCGGCGATAATTACTGTTCAGCAAACTTGGCGAGATCCACGGTTTTGCCTACGTACGGTAAGTAATGGCCTGCTTGGATTGGTTCCTTTGAAGAAACTCCAAATAACTGTCGGCTAACATGCCCCGTTGGGTGTGCCACACGGGGTTGGCAAGCGCATCGAGGCGCCGGCGTAAGTTGGGAAAAAAGCGCTTAAATGTCCCTGTACTCGGCATTTTCGGGCCAAAACGCGTCGAACGCTAAATGGATGGTAGTCAGCGGCGTTGCGTTAGAAATAACGAATTTTGCGCTGTCAAAAATGCAAATTCGGAAACCTGATTAAATCCTGGTTTTCGCGCGAATTTCCATACGGTATCTCGCATCGTTAGGCTCCTTTTTCGGGTTTTAATTTCAGATCTTTCGACCACATTAAGAATGTCGAACTCAGCGCAACTATAAGAATTCCGATAACGATCATCATTCGGTCATCGGATGCATCTCGGATATTTAGTAATTGGGTAAGGTGAGAATATAGATCTGAGTAGTTCGTTTCAATTGGCTTTTTTTCCGGATCGAATAGGTTTCGCGTCCAGGTTCGCATTCCACCATTAATCTCACCGGAGACCACAGGGCGCAGCAGGAAGAAATGGATGAAGGCAATGAATAGGCCGGACCAGCCTGCAACTTTAAGAGCGGTCGATTTCATAATTATGTCGGACAGTGGAATACACCCACGGAACCGGGCGTTTCAGCGCTCGCCGAAGTTGGATGGTGTGATTTGTTAGCCGTTGCGATTATTTCAGAAGTTCGGTGTTTTGTCCGAGATTTGAAGACCGTTTTCGGGCGCATTTGCGTCGAATGCGGCTTTGGACCGTTGAAGCGAGCTTTGCTTGGTGTCGAGGCCGTATAGAAAGCGACATTAGGCACTATCTTAGGCGGATTCCTTAACTCGCCCCATTGATGCCTTCAAAGCGCGGAAAACCGCCCTTCGCTTCCTTATTTTGAAACGCCCGATGCACTTTCCAACTCTGTCCATCCTGGCGTGCGTGGCTCTCGTTCTTGGCTGCCACCGGCGATTGGGAGGCGAGGCTACTCTGAAAACGGTGCGGAATGTCCCCTTCGGCGAGACCATTTACAAAGCGGAGGATTCCTTTAGCCAGGGCCATCTCGGATTCAAAGCGTGGCCGGTCAATGCGGCCGATGGGGGGCTGGTGGGTGTGGCTGCTGAAATTCATAATCTCTCCAAAGATAAACCGCTGAGGCTGCAGAGTGTCACAGGCTCCATTCCGATTGGGGTTTTACTGGCGGTCGCCCGTGGCAACAAGGTTGAGATTGTGATCGCCAATTCGATCATCCCTATGGCTGGCCATTCGGCCGCGCCAGATCCTCGAAGAGTCCCCGCAGTCCATTCGCCAAAGTATCTTCAGACCCGATGGGCTCTACCCGCGTCGACTGTGAAACGCTACTTCATCCCCATCCGTTTCTTTGCCAGTCAATTGCCCGCGGAAGATCGGATTGAGGGGTGCTACTTGCACGTCTCTCTCGGAGCTTATCCCGACTGGATCTCCGAAGACATTTTTGAACCATCCTTCCCATCCTTATACTTACCGCAACTCGTTCTTTCTAAAACAGCCATGAAGCTCGATCCTCGCCAGGCGCTAGCCGAGGCTCTGGAAGGCTTGGGAAAGGCGAACCCTGCGGAATTCACCATGCCACCTATACCTCAATGAAGGCACGCCAGCAGCCGGTCTGCACTTCTTGCCTTTTGCTCCAGCAGGAGCCGTAACAGAAAAGCGGGCAGGAGGTCATTCAAGCCCAATTCGCTTCGAGTTTCGCGTTGCCGGATCGGGGTCGTGCGGGTTGGACCGCAGCCGTAACGTGGCGCAATTTTGTCTCAATCCAGTTCCGGCTGCCCCTATCAGCTTGCGCTTATCTGCTCATGGAGACAATCCGGCGTGGCGGACTTAAAGGCACGGAGCTGGCGCGTGCCGAAGTAGGAACCATCCGGCTCAAGCTCTTGAAAAGCGGTACGGTTAGGTAGCAGTGCGACTACTGCGTCTTCCACCGCCAGACGTGCTCTTTATGGTTGGAAGCGACGGCATTCGCGCTGAATTGAATCTGCGGGCGAAATCCCGGCCACATTCCCGGCAAAAAACACACGGTCCGTTACGCGAACTCAAAGAGCCGATCGAGGTTCAGCTCACGGATCCCGCTTTCCATATCCGCGTGGAGATGGAGCAGCCGGACGGCGCCGCTCCCGAGTTCGCCAAGGCGTAGGGCAATGCCCGCCACAGTGCCAAGCAACTCCGGATCCATCCCGTTGCATTCCCCAAGCTCAAAGGCAAAAGCTCGGTGCCCTTTGCCCATCATCTCTTTGGCAAAAGAGGCGAGCAGGGGGATGTCCTCCTGCCGGCCTTGTCCGGTGATGGTGATCAAAATGGTTCCGTTCTCCTCGGCAAGATTCATGGCACAATGGTTGCACGGCAGCCACCAGTCGGCGACTCTTTCCTGGAGCGGCATCTGGAGGATCAAAGGCGATCAAGCGCGTGAAAATCCCGTCTGCCGAGTTGGTTGTATGCGGCAGGCGGGCCGGTAACTGCGTCACCGGGAGCCGGGAGGGAGAGCAACTGCCCCAAGAGAGCCGCGCGGTCATGACGATGAATCAGAAACGAGCGCTTTGTCCCAGGCGCCGGAATCGCCTGCTGACCCCGGAGCTCCTTCTCTGTTTGGCTCGCCCACCACACCTGATCACCGCTGCGACGAAACCGAAGACAATAAGAGAGTTGTCCGTGAGGATTTGTCATTTCACCCAAGTGCCGTTTAACCTGAGGGGGAGGGAATCGGCATTTGCACCCGACTTCCATCAAATCGTCTCATGATCATTATCACTCATCTTACTCCTGAACGGCCCGCCGATGCCGAAATTGCGGCATTCGAAAACACGGTCGAGGGAACCTTGCCTGTCGACTACAAGTTGTTTTTGAAGAGCGACAACGGAGGCCGCCCTCGCGAGCGACTCTTTCGACTGGCGACCAGAAACGGCGGCAGCGAAGAGGGTCTGATTGACTATTTCTTTGCGCTCCACGCCGGCCGCATCGGGAGTCTGAAACGGACCTGGGAATCCTACAATGACCAGCTGCCCGCCGGGCACCTGCCCATCGCGACCGATTCGTTTGGCAATCTCATCGTGCTGAAGCTGGGCGGACCCAACCCCGGGCAAGTTTATTTCTGGGATCACGAGGAGGAAGAGGGTAGCCCGGTGGCAGCCAACCTGTCACCTATCGCGGGTTCGTTTGCGGAGTTTGTCGTGAGCCTCGCGGTGGAGGTTCCGTAGCGGCCCGCGGCGCGCCGGGCGTTGGAAGCCTTGCAGACCGCCTCCCGGACAAGCTTGTGTTTATCTCCGTATGAAGAGACAAATAGAAAAGGCAGAGCATTTCTTTAAGCTGCATCAAAACGGGGCGTGTTTTGTGATCCCGAATTCTTGGAGCGAGGATCGGCCAAACTGCTAGAGAATCTGGGATTTCAGGCGCTTGCGTTGAGCGGAGCGGGATTTGCCTTTTTCCCGGATCCGCAAGCTCCCATGCAGGGTTGCTTCCTATAAAAGAAAGGAAAGCCATGTACTAAACTTGACCCACACAGCCATAGCAGTAACGAAAGTAGCTCACTCACAGCGGACGGAACCTCCGGCGACCGTAGCTGTTGAGTAAAGCGCCAGGTTCGGCGATCGGGTGTCGCTCACTTGGGCTTTTGCGCAAGCATCTGGGGGGTGACGATAGCGGCCAGGATGCATTTGTCAAAATCGCCCCATATCCATTCAGAGTAACTCTTGATGGGTAGCATGTGGGTAGCATTCTCCTTGTGCTTGTCTTGCTTTGCGAACTTTGTCCACTTCTGAAATTGCTCAGACGTGAAGTCGGTCACGTCGATATCCGGGATGATCTTAAAGTCGTGATTTTTGAAACTAACGACGTTCTGGCCGTCTGATGAGGCGAAAACGAGCATGAAGCGTCTGGGGCCGCCATTGTTCTGGAGTTGCACAACGACCCGGTCCCCCGTCTTGAGCCCAATCTCCGGAGAGCGAGTTTCCCCCGTGCCTGCTTTATAAACCTCCGTGCCATTGATGTAGATTTTGGCGGCGTCATCTACGGCGACATAGAGAGAGCCCTTGGTGGGTGTATTGTCGCGGACGCTCGCAATCTGGGCGTTGGATTGTGACGTGAGGAACGCAATGAACAATGGAAACAGAATTAAGCGCATAGCTGGTTGTAAGAACTCGGTGATGGGCTGATAGAAACTCAAATAGCTTGTCTGAAAATCGCCGAACGAGCTAACTCGTTCGGCAGCGCTAAGCGCGGAATGCGGGACACGGGTGAAGCTTATGGAGGCAGAGGCTGCAATGGTCGAGAAACAATCGATCTTAGTGATCATTTTTGGAAACCGCGTTGCTTAGTGAATACTGGGTGCGCATGTAGTGAGCTTGCTCCGCTTTAGTGGACACAAGGGGCGGGTATCTGGAAGATACCAATGAAAGTGAAACAGACCCCCGTGCAATCCCAAATCCTTAAGAACCCCGAGAGCCGACGCTCCTTTACGGAAG
>JAQGOL010000002.1 GCA_028293625.1 Chthoniobacteraceae bacterium
GGCCGTGAGAAGCCCGAGCCAGCAGCGGCCCGCGGTAATGAGCCGCCCGCCCGGTCAGATGCGCAGCCTCGTGAAAAGCATGCGGACGCTCCGCAACCCGGGCAGTCTGAAAAGAAGGGCAAAGGTAAGGAAGAGAAAAACCCTGAGGATAACTCCAAAAAGCCTCAATAATTTTTAGCTAATATGAATACCAAGAACCAACCTGTTAGTTCGACAGATGCGTCGATTGAAGAAGGCACGCATATGAAGGAAGATGTCCAGGCTTACGCAAAAGAAGCTTGGGAAAATGTCCAGGATCAAACGGGTCGTGCAGTGCGTGAAGGATCACTCTATGTAAGAGAAAATCCTGTTCCAACGGCGCTCGCCGCTTTCGGATTGGGCTTGATTGTCGGCCTGGTCTTGAGTCACCGGGAAGAGCCTTCGATGAAGAAACGGTATGTCGATGAGCCCATTGACCGGTCCCATGGCGCGCTTCTTGGATTGGTTGCCACCCTTAGCTCCCTTCTAACAAAAAACATTCATTCCGCGTCAAATGCCGCGGAAGATTTTTCTGATAATGTAGGCGACACATGGAAGAAAAACTTCGAGCCTTTTGCGGATGCAGCTAGGCGAGCGGGTCGAAAACTGGGACTCTAGTTTCCATGTATCGCACCACCCTTGCAGCAATTGCCTGTGCCGCGTCCCTGGTTCCGGGTTCCGCTTTTGGAACCGACAAGGATCTCTCCTCAGGCACGATTAGTCTTTACGTTGAAAATGATCTCTTCGCGGGAACAGATCGTTACTACACGAGTGGTGTAAAAATTGGATGGAGTTCGGTTGATCTGGAGAAATTCAGCGATACTCCGTATGCGAGTCCGATTCTTCCGATCATTAACTTGCTGCCATTCATTAATGAGAAGGATTATCAAAAAAACCTTCTGTTTACGTTTGGCCAAAATATCTATACTCCCGATAATACCGAATCGAAGGAGTTGATTGAAGGAGATCGGCCGTATGCGGGTTGGTTGTATCTGGGATTCGGTGTCGCTTGGAAAAACGCTGATGTTCGCAACACATTGGTTCTGAATATTGGCGTCGTCGGCTCGTGGTCGTACGCGCAACAAAGCCAGCGCTTCATTCACGATCTCCGGGGATTTGATCATCCCCGCGGCTGGGATAATCAGCTCCACAATGAATTGGGTGTAACTGCTGTCTATTCGCGTGAATGGCGCTGGCCAAAGCATGATCGCCGCGTCGGCCTGGATTGGGAGCTTTTGCCCCATGCTGGCGCTGCCGTCGGAAACGTCTACACGTATGCCAATGTCGGTGCTGAAGCCCGCCTGGGATTTAATCTTCCTGACGATTTCGGCACCGCGGCGATTGATTCCGCGGCCACCACCTCCACCCCAGTGGAGGGAAATCAGGCAGCCAAACGTGCGCGCTTTGATTTTGGCCTTTATCTCTTCGCGCGTGCTGATGGCCGGGTGGTTGCGCGTAATATTTTCCTTGATGGCAATACTTTTGGAAACAGCCCTTCGGTTGATCGAAAATGGCTGGTGGCTGACCTGAGCGCCGGTGCCGCCATCAACTATGGCAACACGAAATTTGCCTACGCGCTCGTCTACCGGAGCGAGGAATTTGAAGGCCAGGGAGAAGGACAGGTTTTCGGAACGGTTTCCGTTAACTTTACCTTCTAATAAATCGGGCTTCGAGAAGTGCGCTTTTTTTGATGCGCGCCTTTTGAATTCTCTGTAGGGGTGCACGCATGTTCTCGCGTGTTCTCCCCCAGATAATCGCCCTGTTTATTAGCACCGGTTTGTTTTCCGCCTCCGGCGCGGAGCCCGAAGAGGAAGGTTTTTCGCCGCTCTTTAACGGACGCGATCTTTCCAACTGGGTGAATGTGAATTGTGCGCCGGATACCTGGTCGGTGCGTGATGGGCTGATTGTCTGCACCGGCAAACCGACCGGCGCTCTCCGGACGCCCCGCCAGTATGAGAACTTCATTTTGGAAGTCGATTGGCGGCATCTGACAAGCGGCGGCAACGCGGGCATTTTTATTTGGGCTTCTCCCAATGCCGCTCCCGGAGTTCCGTTTTTGCGCGCCATCGAGGTCCAGGTTCTCGACCATGGGTATGGCAACACGGAAAGCTACACGACGCACGGGGATGTTTTTCCAATTCATGGCGCTACGATGGTTCCTTTCGGGCCGCACTCCGGAATGCGCAGCTTTCCAACCGAACGGCGCAGCCATGCGTCGCCCGAGTGGAATCATTATCGGATTGTCTGCAACGACGGCGTGATCAGGCTGCACGTGAATGGGAAAGAAGTCAGTGGCGGAGAGAAGTGTCTCTGGAAAAAAGGGTATATTGGTCTGGAAAGCGAAGGCGCTCCAACCGAGTGGCGTAATCTGCGAATCAAGGAACTTCCCTCCACGGGTGCCACCGCCGATCAAAGCGCTCCGGAAGCGTAAGCGCTGTTTTGAAAGGGAAGAACCGGCGCCGGATTTTTTTCCTCACAACTCAAGCGTGTCAGGGTTAATCCCGAGCGGTTTGTGCGCCGCCCACCGATTCTCCCATGTTCCGCCTGTTCTCTTTTTTTCTATTCACCTCGATTGCCTTCGCGACGCCCGATGCGCAGGAACTTGTTTTGAGCGCGGAAGCCCGCGGGGTGTTGGCGCATCACTGCACCAAATGCCACGGGCAACAGAAGCAGAAAGGCGAGCTGAGACTCGATACCAAGGAGCTCGCTTTTAAGGGAGGGGAAAACGGGGTGGTTCTGGTGCCCGGAAACCCGGCTGAAAGCGAGTTGTTAAAACGGATCACATTGCCCAAGGGCCACGAGGATCTGATGCCGCCCAAGGATAATGCCCTTGAGCCGCAGGAAATTGAAACCCTTCGCAAATGGATTGCCGCCGGAACACCATGGCCCGATGGAGAGACTGCCGGCCTGGTTTTTCAAAGGGCCGCTATCGCTCCGCGCAAACCGGAGTTTCCCGCCGGTACCGAGGAGTTTGTCAACCCGATCGACAAATTTGTAGCCGGTTACTTCCGCAAAAAAGCATACGCCTGGCCGCAACCGGTGGATGACCGCACATTTTTGCGCCGGGCATCGCTTGATTCTATCGGACTGATGCCGGCGTGGGACGACTTGAACACATTTAAGGGCGATCGCGCGGCCGTGGTGGATTCGTTCCTGGCCCGCAAGGCTGATTATGCCACCCATTGGATGAGCTTCTGGAATGACGCATTGCGAAACGATTATTCCGGCACCGGCTATATCGATGGCGGACGCCAACAAATTTCAAACTGGCTTTACGCCTCGCTCCACGACGACAAGCCATACGATCAGATGGTTCGCGAACTCATCGTGCCGAATGCCGAGAGCGAGGGGTTTATCCGGGGAATCAAATGGCGCGGAAACGTGAGCGCCGGGCAGCGGGTGGAACTGCAGGCGGCGCAAAATCTCACGCAGGTTTTTCTCGGGCTCAATTTGAAATGCGCGAGCTGCCACGACAGTTTCATCAACGATTACAAACTCACGGATGCGCATGCGCTTGCCGCCGTTTTTGCCGATGCGCCGCTTGATGTATACCGTTGCGACAAGGCAACCGGCGAAAAAACCGCCGCTGGCTTTTTGTGGCCGGAACTCGGATTGATCGATGCGGCCAAGCCACGAGGCGAACGGCAGCAGCAGCTCGCGGCATTGATGGTTAAACGCGAGAACGGCAGGCTGGCACGCACCTTGGTGAATCGGTTGTGGGCCGTTTGTTTCGGACGCGGAATGGTTGAGCCGGTTGACGTGATGGATAACCTTCCATGGAACCAGGACCTGCTTGATTGGCTGGCGTGGGATTTTGCCGAGAACGGTTTCAGCATCCGGCATACGTTGAAGCTGATACTCACTTCGCGGGCGTATCAGATTCCCGCGGTGGCGGTGAACGATGCCGATTCGCTGCCAAAATCTTCTTTCGTCTTTAACGGCCCCGTAGTCCGGCGGCTCAGTGCCGAGCAATTCGCCGACGCGGTGGGTCATGTCGCGGCGCCGCTTTATTTTAAACGCGATTTTACGCCGCTTAAAGACAACACCGGCCTGGCCAAGGGCGCCTCGTGGATCTGGCATGCGGAGCCGGGAATCAGCGGGATCCAGTTTCCCGAGGGAAAGCGTTACTTCCGGCAAACCGTTGTTTTGCCCGGCAATCTGGACGTGCGGCTGGCGCGGGTGGTCGGCTCGGCGGACAACACGTTCACTTTTTATATTGATGGGGTGGAGGCGTTGAGCAGCATTAATTGGGAGGTGGCGGAATCGAGCGATGTGACCGAACAGATCGAAGAGAAAAAGTCGCTCACCCTGGCGGTGATGGCGGATAACGTGGCGCCCGGGGCGGCGGGATTGCGATTGGCTTTGGCGATCTGGTTCAAAGGACAAAAAGCGCCGATGATCGTTGAGACAAGCCCCGGGTGGCGTTCGAGCGCCGAAGGAAGTGCCGGTTGGGAAAAGCCGGGTTTTGACGATAGCGCCTGGCCGAGCGCCCAGGTGCTCGGACCAGAAGGGCTGCCATGGATCGGGATGCGAAATTATCTATTGAACGAAGAGGCTGGAATCGTGCGGGCGTCGATGGTGAGCAACGACGCGTTTCAAAACATTCTGGGCAGGCCGATCCGGGATCAGGTGAACATGTCGCGTGCGACCCAGGCGACGCTGCTTCAGGCGCTTACATTTGCCAATGGCCGCGCCTTCACCAATGCACTCGACCGGGCCGGCAGGAAGTGGACGGATCGGTTTCCGGACCCCGGCCAGCGTCTCGAGGCGATTTACCATGCGGCATTGCTGAGGGCGCCCCGCGAGGACGAACGCGAATTTGCCTCCGCCGCCCCGGCTGATTTGCTCTGGTCGATTGTGCTGCTGCCCGAATTCCAACTCATTTACTGATATGAACATGCACGCTCAAACCCGGCGCGAATTTTTGACCCGCGTCTCGGCGGCTTCCCTGGCCGCATTGGCAACCGGCACGCCACAACGGGTTTTCGGCGCCGGGTTGGCGAAAAAACCGCAGGCGACCGCTGACACTGTCATTTTGCTCTGGATGGCCGGTGGTCTGGCGCATACCGAGACGTTTGATCCAAAGCGTTACACGCCATTCGCTCCAGGCGTGGAAGCGGCATCGGTGCTCTCAACGTTTGAAGCGCGTCCGACAGTGCTTGATGGGGTGGAAATTTCGGCGGGCCTGGAGGAAATCGGCAAAGTGCTCGATCGCGGCACGTTGATCCGCAGTCATGTCGTGGCGGATCTGGGAAAAATCCTGCATACACGGCATCAGTTTCACTGGCATACCTGCTATGAGCCGCCTCAGAGCGTGGCGGCGCCGCATCTTGGGGCATGGATTGCGAAGGAACTTGGGCCGCGGAATGCGGTCGTGCCTCCGTTTATTGTGATCGGTCAGCGCTTTGATCGCGGCGAAGCCGATGAACTCAAGGCGTTTCATACTGCCGGCTTTTTAGGCGGCGAATTCGGGCCATTTTTGGTCGAAAACCCTTTGCAGGCACTCGATGCGGTCCGCCCTCCCGCGGGGATGACGCCGCAACGATTTGAAGCGCGCCAGGCGCTTTACCGCGAGATGTTGAAGAAAAACGGGACAACCGCGAGTGATTATCAGCAGGATTCCCTGCTGCGTTCCATGGAGCAGGCTTACGCGTTGTTGCGTTCTCCGGAATCAAAGGCTTTCGATCTGAAACTGGAGTCAAAGGAGACTTATGACGCTTATAATACAAGCCGGTTCGGCCAGGGGTGCCTGCTTGCAAGGCGTCTGACCGAAGCGGGCGCGCGGTTTATTGAAGTCACCTCGGAGTATATCCCTTTTGAATACTGGGATACGCACAAGGATGGACATGATCGCTTGGTGGCAATGAAGCAGCAGATCGACCGGCCCATTGCGCAGCTTGTGCGCGATCTCGACGAGCGCGGTCTGCTCGATCGCACCATGATCATTTTGGCCAGCGAATTCAGCCGCGATGCCATGCTCGAAGGCGCCGCCGACAATCCCACCGAACAAGGCATCGACTTAAAAAGGCTGCCCGATGTGATGAAAGAAAGGCAGCATTACGGAATGCATCGCCATTTTACCGGAGCCGGTTCGGTATTGATGTTTGGAGGCGGGGCCAGGCGCGGATATGTGCATGGGAAAACCGCCGATGAACGCCCGTGCAAGGCGATCGAAAAGCCGGTTTCCATCGCGGATTTGCATCAGACAATTCATCACGCCCTTGGCATTGCGCCGGATGCCCATTACGAGATTGAAGGACGGCCTTTTTACACGACTCCCGATGGAAAGGGTGCCGCGGTGACTGAACTGCTGATTAAAGGATCGGCTTGAGGGGTACTCGCGAACAGATCGAGCTTCCCAGCGGGCATTCTTTTCGCGTGCTTCGTTGGACCCGCACCGTTAGGGAGGTGGAAACACTTTACGGTCAGGGCTCAAACGCGCGTCTAAAAGGTGAGGGCGACCATTGGCACTATCATGCTGCCATGGAACTGACGCTTTTTACCTCGGGCGATGGCACCCGGTTCGTTGGCGATCATATCGCGCCGTTCTGCGGAGGTGACCTGGTGTTGCTTGGGGAAAAACTCCCGCACTATTGGCATACGCGCGGCGCTTCGTCCGGGATTTCAGTGCAGTGGGATTTCCCAAACGGCCATCCGTTCTGGACGTTTCCGGAATCGCATGCGGCCGGTTCACTTTTCCAAAGTGCCGGCCGCGGACTGCGATTTACAGGATCGACAGCAGGGATCCTGCGGGCCGGTTTGCATTCGCTGGGCAGCAGCCACGGGCTTGATAGGCTGGGACTTTTGTTCCGGGTCTTCGCGTTGATGACGGCGGCTCCCGAGATCGACCGGGTTGCGCTTTCCACTCAAACGTTTGCACTCTCCATCCGCTCCGCTCATCAACTGGCCATCTCCGAGGCGGTCCGGCATTTATTGACCAATTTCAGGGAGGAAATCCGCCTTGAAGAAGTGCTCAAGCTGACCGGGATGAGCAAACCGACCTTCTCGCGCCAGTTCAAAAAGCATTCAGGCAAAACATTCAGCGATTTCCTCTCCCAAATCCGGCTTCAGGCGGCCTGCCGCGATCTGATTGAAACCGAGTGTTCCGTGCTCGAAATCGCGCTTTCAAGCGGTTACACTCAGGTCAGTTTTTTTAACCGGATCTTTCGCCGAATCTTCGATTGCAGCCCAACGCAGTATCGGGAGCGAAAGCGGAGCGCACCATCGGAATAAAGCCGAGTCACCCGACTTTTTTAGCTGTTGTCTTGGCTGCTTTTTTGCCGCGGGGAACCGGCTTTTTTGCCGTGGTTTTTCCGGCCGGTTTTTTAGATGCCTTTTTGGCAGGTTCCTCTTGCACGGCGGGCAATGGAACCACGGGATTGATCTCGAGTCCGAAAATGTCCGAGAGATCGCTATCTGCGAGCGTATCAGCGTCTGTGATCGTTGAACCGGTTGAAATACTTTTTGTGGCTTCCGAAACAAGCTCAAGGTGATCGACTCCGCGCAATTTAAAGATCAATTCGGGGTTGTGATCAAGGCGCGCGCCTATCCCATAAAGTGCCGCCGCGACATGTTTGCACATGCTTGCCGAGTCGGGGCAGGAGCAGAAGAGTTTGATTTCCGATGGCTCCGGGAACAGGCCGCCGCCGCGCCGGCTGATCATTTCCATGACCTGCGCGGAGAGCTTGCCTTGGAGCAGATCAATAAGGCTGCTGACGTGACCGGCACATTCCCGCTTTAGATCCGTCCAATCCATCGCGTCGACGGGATCCACTTTGATTTTAACATTATAGAGCTCACTGCCTTGGACGAGAGCGGTGACCAACCCTTTGCAAACCTGAAGATCGAGGATCGAACCATTGCGGGCATAAGCGCGCCCGCGCGGAAGGCGGCTGGCATAGTCGCTATACGATTCAAGATTGTCGCACCACGCCTTGCCCCAAAAGCTTCTGGCAATGGTTCGCCCTTCAATACAAATCGGGGCAAGCTTACGGCCCTTTTGCGCCAATGTTTTTGCAGCCTTCTCGCAACGGTCGCGTTTTTCAGCCGCGCTGACATACAGTGGATAGTTGTAATCCCAGGACATTGGGCAACTACTCAGGCCACGCGTTTCCCAGGTCAAGTGCCACTGGTCTAGCCAAGTGCGTCGAGCAAGCGCGCATCAATATAGCCGGTCGGGCGCAGGCCATGGTCCGCCTGAAAGTTGCGAATGGCGGCGCGCGATCCTGGACCAATGTCTCCATCGATAGGTCCCCGGTAATAACCGCGCCGGGCCAGGCCGCGTTGAACTCGAGCCCCGACCGAGCTGCCGGAGTATTCCGAGCGGTCGACATAGACGCGCCGTTCATTGTAGTAGACGGGACGTTCCCGCTCGACGATGACGGTCGAGGAAGGCCCATAGTAAGGGCGCGGCGCAATGCCGATGCCTACGTTGATTCCCGGCCGCGAATAATAAGAACCCGAACGATGATCCCGGCCGCGATCGCGATCATGATCCCTGTCGTGCTTCTTATCATGCTTTTTATCGTGGTCATCGGCGTAAACCGGAGCACTCAGGAGGCCAGCGGTGATGGCAATAAGAGGAAGAAAACCAAAGACTTTCATATTTAAGAGGGGTGAATTGAGCGCCGTTTCATACGGACGCCCGAACGCTATGCATTGAATCTCGTGCCACGGTTAAAACGCGCCTATTCGCCGGCGTTCATCCGGCTGAATGGCCCGCTTGCACGGCACCCCCTAAAGACGTTCGCGCGCGCCGTTTATTCAAAGGGAATACTGGCCAATGGGAGCGGAAATCATTATGGTGTGACTGCTTTCTTCAACTGTCTGAAAAAGCGCTCCCCCTTCTGTCATGAACCTCGCTGACGTTTTCACGGTTGTTTTCATCATTCTCGGCTTTTTAATGGTCTTTGTGGCTTACTGGCTGATAGCTGCCGGTTTGTTTCCGGAGTTTGTGGAGCGCTGCTCTGATCAGATTGGAATTGCTCCGATAAAAACCAGTTTCATCGGCGCAGTTACACTTGGCCCTCTGGTGACAATCGGGTTTGCAATCAGTAGCGCGGCACCCAATGGCGGCTTGAAACTCATCGGGCTCGCTATTGTTGCCTTGAGTTTGCTCGTCGCTCTTTTCGGCTCGGCTGGACTTGCTCTCCGCATTGGAACCGGTCTGAAATCCGAGGCGGACGCCCATCTGCCGTGGCGGCGTGTATTGCGGGGTGGCAATGTGCTCGCCCTCAGTTTTGTCATGCCGTTTCTGGGCCAGTTTCTCATGATGCCTTTTGCGTTCGTAGCCGGGTTCGGCGCGTTTCTTATGGGTGTTTTCAAACGACGGAGCCTGGCCATTCCCGCTATGGCACCTCTGATCATGCCCGTGGCCGGGAGTGAACCGTGAGCTTATCGCGTCGAAAATTTCTGGCGATGGGCGCCGGCACGTTGGCGGCGGTTTCCTGTGAGCGAGCCAAAGGAGCCAGGGGCGGGCTTTTGCGATTTATCGGCAAACCGACGGCGGCAACGCTGGAAGGCTCGCTGCAAGCGCCAGCCGCTTCAGAAATTGACGAGGTTTCCCATCTTCTGGCGCGTCTGACTTTTGGCGCGGCTCCCGGCGATTACGCACGCGTCTCGGCGATCGGGGCGCAGAACTTTATCGAAGAGCAATTGGCCCCGGCCGCGATTTCCGATTACCAGTGCGACCGGGTGATCCGGCATGAATTCTCCTCGCTGGAAAATCCCGTAAGCCGACTTTTTCCCCGCAAAGGCGATAATAAAGATCCGTTGCAACAGCTGTTTCCCGCGTTGCGCGATCACGGGGCAGGGGTGAGCGATCTTTACGAGTATAAGGAAAAGGTGCTGCTCAATGAACTCACCGGCGCCACGGTAATGCGCGCCGTGCTAAGCAAACGGCAGCTTTTTGAAGTCATGGTCAATTTTTGGAGTGACCATTTTAATATCGATCCGTCCAAGGGGGAATGTAAGTGGCTCAAGGCGGCGGACGATCGTGATGTAATCCGCAGCCATGCCCTCGGCAATTTCCGCGACCTGGTTCGCGCCAGTGCCGTAAGCCCGGCCATGCTCTGGTATCTGGATGGACGCGTTAATCGCAGCAAGGGCGCCGATGAAAAGCCAAATGAGAATTACGCCCGCGAACTGATGGAGCTGCATACGCTCGGCGTCCATGGCGGCTACTCCCAAGCCGATGTCATGGAAGTGGCGCGCTGTCTAACCGGCTGGACGGTCCGCGATAAGAAGCAGTTTTTTAAGGGACGCGTCGAATTTCATCACGATCTTCACGACGACGGCGCCAAACAGGTGCTTGGCCAGGAAATCGCAGCCGGCGGCGGGGCGCGGGACCTGGACCGGTTGCTCGACATCGTGGCGCTGCATCCGAGCACGGCCCATTACATTGCCTGGAAATTATGCCGTCGCTTCATTGCCGATGAACCGCCCGCCGCGGCTGTGGAAGTAACCGCCAAAGCGTTTGGCGATTCAAAAGGCGATATCCGCACCACTTTGCGGGCGCTCTTTACGAGCGAGGAATTCCGGGGGCCTGCGTTTCGTGCTCAGAAATTCAAGCGGCCCCTCCATTTTGTTGTCTCCGCGTTGCGGGCGTCCAATGCTGAAACGAACGTTTCTCCGCAGTTGGTGGAATATTTGCTGCGGCTCGGACATGCGCCCTTTCGCTATCCGACCCCGGATGGTTACCCGGAGGAATCGACACATTGGCAGAGCACACTTCTGTGGCGATGGAACTTCGCCGCTGCGCTCGCTGACAACCAGATCAAAGGGACAACCATCGAGTTCGAGGCATTGCGTACCAAACTCGGCGGCGACGAGGCGCTGATGGCCACATTTCTCGGACGAACTGCAACGGAGGCAGAACAGAGCGCGTATCGGGAATCAGGTTCGGGTCTGGCGCTTCTGGTGGCATCGCCGGCATTCCAACGCTGTTAAAATCAAAAGCGTATGAATTCTCCACAGGTTCTTATCACCGGCAATGGCGATCAACGGCAGACGCTCGTGGTCGTTTTTCTTCGGGGCGCCGCTGACGGGCTCGCATTGGTGGCGCCGATTGAAGACGACAACTATTACCGGGCTCGCCCCCGCATCGGCATCGCCAAGAAGGATGCGGTAAAACTGGATGGTTTTTTCGGATTCCATCCGCAACTCGCACCCCTGGCGCCGGTATTTTCCGCGGGTGAACTGGCGATTGTTCATGGAGCAGGTTCCGAGGATCAATCACGCTCGCATTTTGAAGCGCAGGATCTGATGGAACACGGAGGAGTGGCCGCGGGCGGATGGTTGGGGCGCTTTTTAAGAGCGCGTCCGGCTCCGGCAAGCGGCGCCCTGGCTTGTGTCGCTTTGGGCAAGGCGCTGCCGGAATGCCTGCTTGGCGCTCCAACTGTCACCGTGATGCAGACGCTTGACGATTTCGCCCTGGGTGCCAAACGCCCCGGCCTGCGTCCCGAAATCGAGCGGCTTTATGCCCTTGAACACGGCCAGCTCGGATCGGCCGCGCGCGATACTTTCGACGCCCTTCAACGCATCGATCAAATGCGTGCCATTCCTTATAAGCCCGCCAATGAGGCCTCGTATGGGAATGACGAATTCTCCGAGGGCCTCAAACAGATTGCGCGGCTCATCAAGGCGGATGTCGGACTTGAATCCGCCTCAATCGACGTCGATGGATGGGACTCCCATTTTACCCAGCAAACGTTGCTGACGCCATTGGTCGATAAATTGGGCACCGGCCTTGCCGCGTTCCACAAGGACCTCGGCTCCCGCATGGCGACCACCTCCGTGGTTGTGATGACTGAGTTTGGGCGGCGGGTAAGGGAAAACTCGGCGTTTGGAACCGATCATGGAAGGGGATCGGTCATGTTTCTTATGGGAGGCGGTGTGAAGGGGGGCCGCGTGCACGGAAAATGGGCTGGGCTGAGCGACGATCTGCTTGAAGGCCCGGGCGATCTTCCCGTTATCAATAATTATCGGAACGTTTTGGCGCCGATCCTCATGCGCCACGGCGCGGGTGCCGATCAATTGCCGCGTATTTTCCCGGATTTCTCGCTGCAACCGCTTGCGCTTTAGCGCAGGGTGTTGGCTACCTGAAGGAGGGAGGAAGTGGAGCGGGGTTACAGTTGCTAACTGCATTCTTTTCACTGGAAGGTGAAACGCATTACGCCTTATGCTATCCCCGCATTGAGTGGCTAACCACTGCCGAGACTTATACAGTCAATTGTTTTGATTGCCATCGGATAAAAGCCTCAGAAGTAGCTCAGGCTTTTCTCCTGTGGATCGCTTCATTGGTCACCCCGCAGGATTTGCAAAGGCGGATGATTGGAGACCCCTCGGCTCAGCACCACTCCCGCCGCCACCGAAAGGCCGCTTGCCGTTGCCAATCCTGCCAGAAGCAGCCATGGATCCGGCCACGGCGAGGCTTTGAAAACAAACAGCGCCAGCGCGGCATTTGCCGCCACGGCAAGGATCACCCCGCTTATGGCTGAAAGCACTCCAAGCGTGGCGTATTCGACCAAAAAGATGCGGCGCACCTGCCGGCTGGATGCTCCCAGCGTTCGCAGCAGGACACTTTCGCGAAAACGCTGACTGCGGCCATTTAACAAGGTTCCCACGAGGATCGGAATTCCAGCCACGACAGTAAACGCGGCCATGATCTGAATGACACGCCCGATCCGCTCAAGAATCGAGCCGACGGTTTCCAGGATCAACGTAAGATCAATGGCTGAGACATTGGGAAATTGCGTCACCAAGGCGCGCTGCAATTCGCCCGATGAACCGGGAGTTCGGGTCGTGATGACATGAAAGCCAGGCGCCGATTCAAGCACGCCGGGCGGAAAGATCATGAAAAAATTGAGGTTAAACCGGCTCCAATCGACTTTGCGCAGATTGGCGATCCGGGCGCGGATCGGGATCCCCTGCACATCGAGCACCATTTCATCGCCAACCGTCACATGGAGATCTTTGGCAATCTCGGATTCCAGCGAGAGCGGAACAGCTCCATTGGGATCGGCCGCGCCGGAGAACCACTGGCCGACTACGATACTTTCCGTGGCGCTGAGTTCATTGCGGTAACTGGAACGATATTCGCGTTGCAAAACCCACTTTGGTATTTTGTTTTGCGA
The DNA here is from genome assembly GCA_028293625.1 of Chthoniobacteraceae bacterium. Classification (GTDB taxonomy): domain Bacteria; phylum Verrucomicrobiota; class Verrucomicrobiia; order Chthoniobacterales; family Chthoniobacteraceae; genus CAIURC01. The sequence goes on from JAQGOL010000002.1 coordinate 13,152, forward strand.
CTGATTGAACCGCGCTTTCCCGTCGGATTCCGTCTCGTCCTCGGCGGCTTCAAGCTCCCGGATCGGCACTCCTTTGATCGATTCAATCCGCATCGTGACAATCGGCGCGCTCTCCAGCTCGGGAAGATGGCGCTCCTTTAAAACGGCGCGTACTCCGTCCAGCTGATCGGGCTGCACATCAACCAGATAGAGGCTCGGGCTGGAGGCCGGATCGGCCACGCGAATTCTTTCAAATAGAGAATTGCGGATAAGGAGCACGGTCAGCAGCAGGAATGTGCCGAGGCCCAGCGAAAGCAGAAAAAGCAGGGTCTGGTTTTGCGGACGGTAAAGGTTGGAAATGCCCTGCCGCACGACGTAAGGCCACGAGGGGCGGATCACACGGCGGGTGACCACGATCAGCGCCGCGGCAATGCCGGCAAGAATGAGGAAAGCCACTGCCAGCGCGCCGGTGAGCATCAGGGATCGGCTCCAGCTTCCGCCGCCCATCGCTCCAAGCAGCGTGAGCATTGCCGCCAGCAATCCAAAGATGATTCCAGTGCGAAGCCGCGCCCCCGGGCTGCGCGACGCGGTCTGTCGAAGCGTCGCGGCGGGGGAAATATCGCGGACTCGAAAAAGAGGCATCAGCGCGAAGCCACAACAGACGATAAACCCGGCGGCGGTCGTCTCAAGCACGACAACGGCGGAAGGAATGGCATTCACGGCGATGGGAAGGCTTTCCCGCAAAAGTGTAATGACAGCAGAGTGCAGCGCGATCCCGAGCGCGGCGCCTGCAACCGCGCCCAGCAGGCCGAGTGCGATCGCCTGGGCGAGATAAATGCCGAACGCCAAATTTCCCGGGCACCCCAGGCAGCGCAGGATCGCCACGGTTGGCACGCGGCGGCTGACATGGGCATGAATTGCGCCCGCCACGCCAATTGCGCCAAGGGTCAGCGCGACGAGCGCCAGGATTCCCAGAAATTGCTGAAAATTATCCAGGGAATCGCCAAGGGAATTGCGCCGGCTTTCGGGCGTCTCAAATTGCCAGTGCGAATCGTTGAATCGCGTGCGGATTTCCCGCGCGGCGGCCGGCTGCGCATCGAGGCCGCTTTTCTTTGTGATCCGTTCATCGAGTTTCAGATGCAGCCGGTAGGTCGCCAGGCTGCTGCGGCTGAGCAGGCCGGCACGCTCGAGATCCGGCAGGCGCACATAGACGTCCGGGGAAAATCCGCTGAACCGGCCGCTGGTTGGAGCCCCTTTTTTCAGTGTCCCGAGGATTGGCAATTCCACCGATCCGAGCTTCACGCGATCGCCCACCTTTACCTGAAATTGATCCAGCAATGCGGGTTCAAGCAAAATGCCTGACTCCATCTGCATCCGCTCCCAAGCTTGTGAAGGGGCGGTTTCGATCTTCCCATAAAAAGGATAACCACCTTCGAGCGCGCGCACATGGACCAGCCGCGCGGAATCGGCGGAAGCGAAATAAAGCATCGAAGAGACCGATGTTTCGCGGCTGATGCTTTGGGCCAGCGCGGCGATCTCTTTTACTTTTTCTTCCGGAAACGGTTGCCGGGAAGAGATTTGCAGATCGCTTCCAAGCAACGCCTTCGCTTGGGTGGCGATGCCGCTCTCCACCGTGGCCTTCAAGGAATGGATCGCGACCAGCGCCGCGATGCCCGCCACGATGGAAAGCGAAAAGATGACCAGCCGCTTGCGCTGGGTGCGGCTGTCACGCCACGCCATCCGCCATGTCCACGAATAAAAGAGCGCGCCAAGCAAGTGCCGCGGCAATTTGCCCGCGGGATCAATGGGCGTCATGGGACTCCTCGGAAACAATCATGCCGGCCCGCATCTTGACCACGCGCCGCGCGCGGACCGCAAGTCCCAGATCGTGCGTGACCAGGACCAGCGCGGTGCCCGATTCGCGGTTTAATTCGAAGAGCATTTCCACGATTGGCGCGCTCGTTTCCGCATCGAGATTTCCCGTCGGCTCGTCGGCAAAAAGGATTTTGGGCGGATGCACAAAAGCACGGGCAAGCGCCACGCGCTGCTGTTCGCCCCCGGAAAGCTGAAGCGGATAATGCTCAAGCCGGTCGCCGAGTCCGACCCGTTTCAGGATATCGACGGCATCCTTGCGCCTGCCGCTTTCCCCGCGCAGCTCAAGTGGAACAAGCACATTTTCAATGGCGGTCAGCGTCGGGATGAGCTGAAAACTTTGAAAAACAAACCCGACAAGCCGGTTGCGCAACGCGGCACGAGCATCCTGATCGAGGGTTTCAAGTGCCGTGCCATCGAGCCGCACCGAACCGCTCGTGGCATCGTCGAGTCCGGCGCAAAGGCCAAGCAACGTCGTTTTGCCGCTGCCCGACGGACCGATGATCGCGCAGGTGTCCCCGGTTTGAAGCGTGAAATTGATCGCCTTAAGCACCGTCAACTCATGGCCCGCGTCGCCGTAGGTCTTGCACAAATCGTGGATTTCAAGGATGGCTTTGGTTTCCCCTTGACGATGCACGTCGGCGGGCGATTGGGCAGGGACGAATGACTTCATTAAAGAAACTGACAATTTTAATGCTGATGTGGATGAGCGCCTCACTATGGGCGGCCGAACCTGCCGCTGCAAACCCTGGCACGCGCGGACGCATCGTGGTTTTGGGCGACAGCATCACGGCCGGCTATGGATTGGACCCGGCTCGTGCTTATCCCGCCCTGCTGCAGCAAAAGCTCGATCAGGCCGGACTTGCCTTTGAGGTGATCAATGCCGGTGTCAGCGGGGATACCACCTCGGGTGGATTGCGCCGAATCGATTGGGCGCTCAGCAAAGGCGCGCAGGTGTTGATTGTGGCATTGGGCGGCAATGACGGGTTGCGCGGAATTTCACCGAGGCAAACCGAACAAAACCTCGCTGGCATCCTTGAGCGTGCCCGGGCGAAAATCCCCGGGATTGCAGTGATTGTTGCCGGAATGCAAATGCCCGCCAATATGGGGGCGAAGTTTGTTGAGGAATTTAGCGCGGTCTTTCCGAGGGTCGCTGAGGCGAAGCACGCTGAGCTGGTGGCGTTTTTGCTTGAAGGCGTTGGTGGTGTTTCCGCTCTCAATCAGGCTGACCAGATTCACCCGACCGCCGAAGGTCAAAAGCGGGTTGCGGAGAATGTATGGAAGGTACTTGAAAAAGTGCTTAACAGCCCGGGCCTGTCCGTGCCGCGCTCCTGACCGGCTTGCCTACGACAGGCTCGGTTCGGCGGCCAGATCTGAAACGGGTTCCTGGGATTGCAGATACGTTTTTCCTCGGTAGAAGGTTGCTACAAATACAAAGATGCACGCAGTCACCAGCATGAGCCCCGCGAAGAAGAGGAAGTATTGCTGGTCATTCATTTTTACAGAACCATCCGCGTTTCGAATGAAGTAGTTCACGCCGGCAGTGAAAAGGTTGCCGATGGAAACGGTGAAAAGCCATAGAGCCATGACCGCGCTCTTCATCTTGTTAGGTGCCTGTGTATAAGAAAACTCAAGGCCGGTGATTGAAACCATCGCCTCGCCAAGAGTGAGGATTGCATAGGCCAGGAACTGCCAGTTGACGCTTGGTTTTCCACCCGCATCAATGAGCTGTTGGATATGCCAGATGACCACGTAGCTTCCCGCTGTTAGAAATAGTCCGATGCCGATCTTTCTAAGCGGTGTAAGCGGAAAAAAGCGGTCGATGGCAGGGTAGACAAGGTAATTCACCAATGGAATGAACAGCAGGATCATGATCGGGTTGGCGGTCTGCACTTGGGACGCGAGCAAGTTCATCCCCATCCAGTGAAGATCGAGTTTCTCGGCCTGAAGCGTCCATGAACCGCCACTGCTCTGATCCCAAAGCGACCAGAATACAGCCACGAAAATATAGACGATTGCCAGGCGGCCAATCGCCCCGAACCCTTCTCTGCTGAAAAGCTGCCGCACAAACCCAAGGCCGCCGGGCGGCACGTGCACAAATTTCTTGCGGCCTGCCCAAAAAAAGATGGTGGCGATCACCATTGCAATGCCCGGTATGCCGAATGCCCACCGCGGTCCAAAGCGCGGATCGGCCAGGAGAAACGGGCAGGCGATTGTGGAGATAAAGGATCCGGCGTTGATTGCGAAGTAGAACCAGCCGAAAACCTTTGAGAGCAGATGCTTGTTGGATTCGCCAAACTGATCGCCGACATTGGCGGAGACACACGGTTTAATGCCGCCGGAGCCAAGTGCGATCAGGCCGAGGCCAATAATCAGTCCCATTCTTGTATCGTTGATCGCGAGGGCGAAATGCCCAAAGCAGTAGACCACCGAAAGGCAAAGAATGGTGAGGTATTTTCCTATAAACCCTTCCGCCAGGATCGCCCCGAGGATCGGTACGAAGTAGACTGCCGAAACAAACAAGGCGAAGTTCTGCCGCGCCTCGGCCGCGTTCATATGATCGGTCGCCCCTGAACTCGTGACGAGGTATTGCGTCATGAAGATGATCAGGATTGAGCGCATCCCGTAAAAGGAAAACCGCTCCGCCGCCTCGTTCCCGATAATATAGGGAACCCCGGGCGGCATGGTGCTGATGTTAGGTGGCGTGGTGGCGTATTGATGTTCAGCCATATTGGGAGGGTAAGACGGTGATGCCGGGCGGCACTTACTGGGCGGCGGCCGGCCTCACTTGCAGCTGGTCGAAGAGAAATGCAAACACATCCGCGTCTTGTTTGATTTTTTCGGTAAGCGCGGTCCCCATGCCATGGCCCGATCCGGAGCTGAGCCGCAGAAGGATTGGATACGTCGAGCCGGTTGCGGCTTGCAGGCGCGCCGTCATTTTGCGGGAATTGGATGGATTGACACGGCCATCATTTTCTCCGGCGAGAAAGAAGACGGCGGGATACTTCGTTTTATCCACCACCTGTTGATAGGGCGAATAAGAGTAAAGCGCCTTGAATTGCACAGGATCTTTCACCGATCCAAATTCAGTCACGTTAAAAGCGCCGTTTGGATCGAGCTCAACCCGCAGCATGTCATAGATCCCGACGTGGGAGACAACGGCCCGTGCCAGCGCCGGGTTTTGTGTCAGGAACGCTCCCATGAGCAATCCGCCATTGCTGCCGCCTTCAACCGCCAGCTTTTCGCTCCGTGTATAGCCGCGCTCGATCAGATGGCGCGCGCACGAAGCGAAGTCGTCAAAGACATTTTGTTTCTTTGTAAGGTTGCCGCTCAGATGCCATTGCTCGCCGTATTCGCCGCCGCCGCGGATATTGGCAACGGCATACACCATGCCGCGATCAAACAGTAAACGGCGTGTGAAGTTAAATCCCGGCCGCATGCTGATTCCGTATCCGCCGTAAGCGTAAAGGAGCAGCGGATTATTGCCATCGAGCTTGGTTCCTCTCCGATAAAGGATACTGATTGGGACTTTTGTCCCATCCTTGCTCACCGCAAACTCGCGTGTGACCTCGATGTCGCTGAAGTCGACCGGGGAGCTCTTGGCCAGTGCTGTCTTTTTAACCGCGTTTTTATCGGCTTTATACAGATACCAAGCGTCCGGCTCGGTGAAGCTGGTTTCGCGGAAGAGAAGACGCTCATCGCCAGGCGTGTCGTTTAGCGTGACGAGCTGAGTTACCGCGGAGTTGGCGGGAATCGGCACTTCCTTGCCATTCTTCCCATTAAGATCAAAACGGCGAACCTGCGAGGGGCCGCCCACAAGATCCGCGACGAAAAGGAACGAGGCGCCCGGGGCGAGCGCTTCAATGACTACGCCGCTTTCGGGAACGATAACCTCGGCCTCTTTTAACCCGCCATCCAGCGGCATGCGAAGGACTTTCCCTCGCGGAGCGTCTTTGACTGAGCGAAGGTAGAGCGCCGTGCCGTCGCGTCCAAAAGCGGCTTCTTTCACAGCATCCTCAAAACGGGTAAGCTGCCGCCATGCGCCGCGGTCGGTTGCCTTCAAATCGAGCAGGTGATGTGAAAATTGGCCTCCGTCTCCGTTGGCCACGCTTGCCAGGATCCAGCGGCCGTCGAGTGAAGCTGCCAGCTCAATCTCAGCTATCCTGGGAAAATCTTTTCCCGCCGCGTAAGTATCCGCGCTCTCGGGTGTTCCCAGTTTATGCAGATAGATCTGTTGATAGAAATTCAGATCCGCTTCCGGTTTCTCGCCTGCGCGCGGGTAGCGTGTGTAATAGATCGACTGGCTGTCCGGCGACCATGCAGCGCTCCCGCCTCCGGTTGGATATTGCACCCGGGCGATGCTGTCGGCGAGCGCCTGGCCGGTCTCGGTATTATAAAAATAAAGTGTCCCTTCCTCGCTCCCGTGTTTTGACAAACAAACCGCGACAAGCTTGCCATCGGCCGACGGCACGTACCAGTCGATTGCCACCTGGCCTTTCGGCTCGATTTCGTTCGGGTCGACTACCGGTTTCTCCGAGCCTCGATCATCCGCGGAGGCAAGCGATACGAGGATGCGTTGCTGTTTTGGCGGCTGAAATTTAAGAGCGAAAATCCGGCCGGGCCGTGCCGCCAGCATCCCGTAGCTTGGTGAGTCCTTGGCAAAGAGCTCCGTGAGCCGGGCCTCTATCGCCGCACGATCCGGAAGCGCGTCCAGATAGGCTCTTGTATGGGTATTCTCAGCGACGCTCCACGATTTCACCGCGGGATCGTTGCCTTCTTCCAGCCAACGGTAATCGTCGATGACCTTTGTTCCATGATACTCATCAATCACCGCTTTTCTGACCGTTGCCGGGGGTTCAGCGGAGACGATGGAAAAACTAGAAGCCATGGCGATAAGATGCGCCCAAATCCGGGGAGAGCGTTTTTTCATGGTCGTTGAGTAACCTCATTGCATTAAAGAAAGCGATCCTTCATGCCTGCTTTTCCCGATTTTTTGGAGTGCGCACACTGCTCCCAAACACCGCAATGCAAGTCTGAGGTTCGTGGGGCGGTATCCGACGGATTCGGCTCCTCTATCCCCTCAATAAGAGCGTGTTATTACACTCGACTCCGTGCGCGACCCCGATTTTTGGGTACAACCGCCCTCATGCCTTCGTAATCAAACCTTTTTTTCTGTTGGAAGTGTGAGATCTCAGTCCCTCGATTTTTCCGAATTACAAAGCCCATTCCGATGCCTCCTCCACCCCAAAACCAAGAAGTAGCCCGTTGCACCATGGGAGTTGAAGGGCTGGACGAAATCCTGGAGGGAGGCGTGCCGCGCGACCGGCTCTATCTGATTCAGGGAGAGCCCGGCGTCGGAAAGACGACGCTTGCGCTCCAGTTTTTACTTGAGGGTATTCGTCAGGGCGAATCGGTTCTTTATATCACCCTTTCAGAAACCAAGGAGGAATTGGAGATTGTGGCATCCTCGCATGGCTGGGATCTGAGCAATATCACCCTGTTTGAACTCTCGGCAATTGAAGAAAAACTTCGTGGTGAAACCGAAAGCACATTTTTTCATCCCTCCGAAGTAGAACTCAATCGCACGACCCAAGCGCTCATGGAGGAAATTGAGCGCGTAAAGCCGTCGCGCGCGGTGTTTGATTCGCTTTCGGAAATGCGCATGCTTGCGGACACGCCGATTCGGTATCGCCGGCAGGTTCTTCTGCTCAAACAGTTTTTTTCGGGAAAAAAATGCACAGTGTTGTTCCTTGATGACCGCGTTTCGGGTCGGGAGGATCTTCAAGTCGAAAGTATTGCACACGGGGTGATTTGCCTGCAGCGCTCCTCGCCCGAGTACGGAGTCTCACGGCGCCGTTTAAGCGTCTCCAAAATCCGTGGATCCCATTTTCAGGAAGGCAATCATGATTTCTCTTTGCATAAAGGAGGGATGACCGTCTTTCCACGGCTTCAGGCAGCCGGGCAAAACGCGCCCTTTGTTCGGGAGAATTTTCCTTGTGGGATCACGGAACTCGATGCGCTGCTTGGTGGAGGTCTGGGCCGCGGTACCAGCAATATGTTCATGGGGCCGCCTGGCACTGGGAAATCGACGCTGGCAATCAAGTACGCACTGGTGGCTGCCGAGCGCGGGGAGCGGGTCTTGTTTTTCTGTTTCGATGAAAGCATCGACACTTTGATGGATCGTGCGCTGCAGTTGGGAATGGATCTCAAACCGCACCTTGAAAGCGGGATGATTAGTCTTCAACAACTCGATCCGGCGGAGATTTCACCCGGCGAGTTGGGGTGCCGTATTCAGCTTGCAGTAACGCGCTCAAACGTGCGGATGGTAGTCATCGACAGCATCAATGGTTACATGAACGCCATGTCGGAGGAGCGTTACCTCAACTTGCAATTGCATGAGCTGCTTGCGTTTCTGGGCCAGCATGGAGTGATTACTTTGATGGTCTTGGCCCAACAAGGTCTGATTGGCTCCATGCAATCGGTCGTCGATCTTACTTACCTTGCGGATACTGTCGTCTTGCTTCGTTATTTTGAGTCACGCGGCACGGTGCGGCAGGCAATTTCGGTAATTAAAAAACGGAGCGGCGGGCACGAGCGCGCCATTCGAGAGTTCACGACCTCCAGAAACGGCATCGAGTTAGGCAAGCCGTTGACTGATCTGCATGGCGTCCTGACCGGCGTTCCCACGTTTGAGGGCATAAGCGGACAGGCAAGCTCTGTGGATAATAACGGCGCATGAGCGGCGCTTCTGACAATGGGCTCGCGGATTACCTGGGTGATGCCCGAAATCGCCTGAGAATTCTTGTCCTTGCTCCTACGCAAAATGATGGGCGCTTAAGCCAGGGATTTTTGCGTGCGGCAGGTCTGCACGCGGATATTTGCGCCGATATGCGCGAGCTGTGTAAAGCCATTCGCGAAGGATGCAGCGCCATTCTTATTGCCGAGGAAGCATTGGAAGGGGAGAACGGCACACGGCTGGTCAAATCCCTCGCCGAGCAGCCGTCGTGGTCTGACATTCCCGTGGCCATCATCATTAGCGGGGGAAACGACGAGAGCCGCGAGCGAATGCGCCGGCTGACATCCTTGGAGCCGATCGGAAATGTGACTTTGATTGAGCGGCCTTTCCGGCCGGGTACCTTGGTCAGCATATTTCGAGTCGCACTCCGCTCGCGGCGCCGGCAATACCAGGTGCGTGATCTTCTTGAGGAACGCGAGGCGATGTCGAGGAAAGTTCAGCAGCAGGCGCGCGTTTTTAATACGATGCTCTCTGCCATGACCGACTTCGCCTACATCCTCGATCGCGAGGGGCGATTTGTATACGCCAATAACGCGATGCTTGATGCATGGGGTTTGAAGCTTTATGAGATTGTCGGGCGGAATTTCTCGGACCTGGGCTACTCAAACGAGCTTTCAGTCAAACTTCATCGGCAGTTAAAGGAGATCCTTAATACTGGCCAGGTTGTCCGCGATGAAACTCCATACACGACTCCCGCCGGCACAAACGGCTACTACGAATACATCTTCTCCCCCGTCTTTGCCGCTGATGGAACCGTGGAGGCGATAGCCGGCTCAAGCCGTGATACAACGGCAAGGAGGCTTACCGAGGAGGCCTTGCGAAATGCCGGCCGCCGTAAGGACGAGTTCCTTGCGATGCTCGCCCACGAGTTGCGCAATCCGCTGGCATCGGTGCTTGGGGCAGCCACAGTTTTGAAAGGTGCCGACGATAACGGCAACCATGAATGGGCCGCATCGGTCATCGAACATCAGAGCGGGCATTTGGCTAGGCTTATTGATGATCTTCTTGACGTTTCCCGGATTACGAGCGGCAAGATTCGATTAAGAAAAAAGCTGATTGATGCGGCGACGGTGATGGCGCGCGCGTGCGAATCCGCACGCCCTTTGTGTAATGAGCGCCGGCATTTGCTCACGTGTGATTTTGAACGCGGCAAATTTTGGCTTGAAGCGGATCCCACCAGGCTAGAGCAGGTGATCCTTAATTTGCTGACCAATGCGGCCAAATATACTCAGGCAGGTGGAAAAATTAACCTGCGCGCCTTTTGCAAAGCCAACCAGGTCGTCATTGAAATCCAGGACAATGGGATTGGCGTGGCACCTGATCGGCTCCCGGAAATGTTTGAACTTTTTACCCAGGGTGAACGTTCGATCGCCCGAAGCGAGGGAGGCCTTGGGCTCGGCCTGACAATTGTCAAACGTCTTACCGAGATGCACAATGGACGCATTGAAGCGTTTAGTGAGGGAATAGATAGAGGAAGCGTTTTTACCATCTATATGCCGTTGGCCGCTGCGCCGGTACCAGGCATTGAGGCTGAGGAAAATTCCTGCAAGCAGTGGAAAAAACGCCGGATCATCGTGGTGGACGATAATGTCGACACCGCGCAGGCCCTCGTCCGCCTTCTTAAACGTGATGGTCACGAGCTGTATGTTGCGTATGATGGTTATGCGGCGCTCGAAAAAGCACGCGCTTGCAGCCCGGAAGTCGTCCTTCTCGACATAGGCTTGCCCGAAATGGATGGATACGAGGTTGCGGCCCGAATGCGCGAAGAGCCGCGTTGCGCAAACGCCTTGATTGTCGCCCTCTCAGGCTATGGCCAGGATGAAGACCGGCGCCGCTCGAAAGCGGCCGGGTTTGACTACCATTTGGTCAAGCCTGCGGACATGGGCGAGCTGAAGGAATTGGTGTCGCGCGATAGGTGATTATCCGCCGCGCCGCGCGGCAACAAGCCGACAGTGCAAGTGTATGCGAATTGGACGAGTCTGTCTGGAATTCAGACACTTTTTAGGCATTCAAGGGGTGTTTTGCCCAGGGAAAATGGGTTGGCATCTTGATTGCTAAATTCCACCCGTTCCGCCGGTCCAACCCCTCGTTCCCCAAGGCCATGCTGTGGTGTTCGAAGCAATGAACCGGCAGGATGTATCCAGAACATAACCCACTCAACCATTTGTTTATGTCCGTAGAAACGCTTCTCCCACTCATCACGGCGCCTGTCCGCCAGGATTCTTCTCTCGACATTACGGATGAAGAGCTCATGCGCAGGATTCAACAGCAGGATCCAAAGTCGCTTGGCCTCCTGCACGACCGTTACTCCGGCCTCATGAAGGGGCTTATCATGAAGGTTCTTCACAATGACGCGGAGTCCGATGATTTACTCCAGGAAATCTTCATTGAAGTGTGGAACCGCGCGAACAGCTATTCGCCGGATAAAGGAAAGCCACTCGGCTGGATCATTACTTTAAGCCGCCGCCGCGCTATAGATCGGCTCCGCAAACGGGATACTTACAGCCGTGTCGAGGATCGCTTCGCTGAAGAGACCAAGAACCGTCCCCATGATTGGTTCGCGCACGTCGAGGAGGATGTGGCCCAAAGTGAAATGCGCGAGTTTTTACAGCGTGCTTTGTCTTCGCTCCCTGATGCGCAACGGCAGGCCATCGAACTTGCTTACTTTAAAGGGATGAGTCAGCGCGAGATTGCCGCGCACACCGGGATTCCACTCGGCACCATCAAGACACGCCTTGAACTTGCTTTGAGGAAGTTGTCGGACGGCCTGCATGGTCTTGAAGATCTGCTGTAAACCGGCGCCGATTCCGGAATGTCTCTTTTGTCGGATTACTCTTTTTTAACCCCAGAAAACTAAAACCAATGGCAGGCCAAAGCGATCGCGCAGCGGCCGCCGCGCAGTCTTATTATTATGCCACTAACCTACCAGCCGTTTGCTCAAGTGCCCGCAGTAGAAGAACTCCGCCACGACTTGGAAATGAATGTCTCCGATAACGAGCGGCTCCTTTCGGGTGGAATCGGAGCGGGCCTGATCGCGATGGCGCTTTCAGGAAGCGGTTTTTCGCGTTGGATCGTCATGCTGCTTGGCGGGGCTCTTGTTCATCGAGGAATTAGCGGAAAATGCGCATTATATCAGCATTTGGATGTTGATAAGCGTCACGTGTCACACCGTGGCCGCCGCTAATAATCGATATTTTTTGATTGATATTATTTTATAAATGCAGGGAAACATTTGATTTATCTGCAACTTATAAATAAATATCATTTAGTATTAGCGCACACCCCAACGGGCTCCTACCCAAATCTACCTACAGAGTTTGCTGGACTTAATCGGCATGAATGTAGTTTTACTGGAGACCGAAAAAGGCATGAAATCAAAAACCACACCTAAGGAAGAGTTGAAAAGCAAAACACCAGTTGTTAAAAAAGGTCGTCCACGTATCCCAGCACCTGAACCCGGCACGGAAACAAAATATACAGCGTTCCGTTGCCCGCTTGATGTGTTGGCTTTTGCAAAAATCAAAGCCAAAAAGCAGCGCCGTTCGCTCAGCAATTACATTATCACGCTCATTGAGCGCGAGACCCGTGAGACTGAGGATCAGGCAGCAGCCTAAAAAGTTAATTCCGGCGCCGATATTCAATAAGCAGATCTTCTGCACCGCGGCGCCATCTTCACCACCCCGAGGATTCTAACTCGCCTTCCATTGGCAGGCTAGAGTCTTCAATCACGGCAGCAAAATTCGCCTGAGGCTGCATGCGTTTAGTTCCGCACTGCATTAAGCCCGGCATCGTTTGGTAATCATACAGACGGCCGTTGAGCGCCGTGTTCAAGCAGAGACCCTGCTTGGGCGCGGCCCTCTTCGCGGCTGTCTGCTGGAGCTTTTCAAGGACTCAGCCCAGGATTTTACGGCTTTGCAGAAAGGGCGTTATTGGATACGGGATTCCATGCCCCAAAGACTCGATCCGAACTTGGAGAAGAAATCAAGGGAGGGCGCTGGCGGCACTCCCGGAGGGATCGGCACTTTTTTTGTCGGATTTCTGATGATGAGCATGGGGTGGTATTGGATTTTAAAATCCATCACGGTTACCCATGGGTTCAGCTTGGGATTAAGCCTCTATTATTTTGATACTTTAGGGGTATCTTTAACCAGCGGCATGGTGCTTATCCCGCTGATTTTCGGAGTGGGAATCATATTCTTTAATGCGCGAAATTTACTCGGTTGGTTGTTAGCGATTGGCTCGCTTGCCGCTTTGTTTTCTGGCGTGATAGCGAACCTCCACTTTACCTTTCGCAGCATGAGTCTCTTTGATTTGCTTGTGATCCTGATCCTCGCAGTCGGAGGCACCGGACTCTTTTTACGCTCATTGCGTGATTACGGTTCCCGCGAGTAAACTCTTCGGCACGCTCGGCGCGGAGTTGCTCTTTGGAAGGCTCAGGCGGCCGTATGAGCTTCTCCCGCCGCATTAGCTTGTAGCTTGGAAATCTCACGATTTTCCCGGGCGTTATCCGCGCTTTGCGGTGTTTCTACCGACCTGTATCTCCGGTATAATCTGCCAGGTTAAAGGATTTCTTTTCTCGATTGTGACAATTGCGCGTAGGATCCGTTCTCGCCCTTCCCCCGTCTCCATCCCCCCGTCTGATGCGTTTCCTCCTATCGCTTTGTCTTGCCTGGCTGTTGTCTTTTCACGCAGTCGCTGGCATTGTTTCGTTTACATCAAGTTCCGTTACGTTTTTCCCCGGCCAGGATGTCACGCTCTCATGGAGTGTCACCGCCGGAGACACTATTTCCATCAACCAGGGAGTCGCTCCCATTTCCGGGGCGGTCGGCAGCGTAACCGTTCTACCATCGGCGGCAACGACCTATATATTGACCGATGCAACCAGCGGCACCACGGCACAGGTTATCCTCGCTCCCGGCGCTTTGCCTCAATTAACTCACCGATGGAGTTTTAATGAAGGCTCCGGGACGCTCGTCACTGATTCAGTCGGGACAGCCAACGGCACGATCGTCGGCAATGGGTCGACTCGCAGCGCGACGCAGATTCTGTTGCCGGGTGGTTCCTCCGCGAGCGCGCCATATATTGACCTGCCCAATGGTCTGATCTCTTCCTTAAACCAGCTGACGATTGAAGGTTGGATGACTATCACCGGCTCGCAGAGCTGGTCGCGTGTATTTGATTTCGGGACAGGCTCCTCAGGCGAGCTCTTCGCCCCGGGCGGAACCCCAAGCGGAACAGAGTATTTGCTTCTCTCGGCGCAAATCGGCGGCGATCAAAATACGAAGCGGCTCGCGATAAAGGATAACAACGTTGAAAACTCGATTGATCTGAATAACCCCGTGACCAATGGGCAACAGTTCCATTTCGTTGTCGTCTATGATGCGACGGGCAACAATGGCTCGCCTCAGGTTCGCTACTACCGCGACGGCATCCTCGTGGGAGCGCTGAACACGGCTTTTCGCTTGCAGAATATCGTCGACGTCAACAACTGGCTGGGGCGTTCGCAATTCAACAACGATTTGAATACCGCGGGTTCCTACAATGAATTCAGAATCTGGAATGCGCCGCTTGGAGCCTCTTATCTTGCCGATGCCTCCGCCACTCCTGATACACTTCCGCTCGACTCCTTTACCGCGTTCCCGAGTCTGACGGTCTATCGCGGTTCGACCGCGCGGCTTTCCTATCTGCTCGGGAACCCTTCGGGCGGCGCCTTGACGGCATCGATAGACCAAGGGGTTGGTCCGCTTACCGGGAGTTCGGGTTTTGTCAGCGTAACCCCGACCGCCACGACGACCTATACACTCACGGTTAATAACGGCGGAGTCACACGGCTCTCTTCGGTCAAACTTACGGTCGTTGCGGGCGATCCTGTAGCGGGCAATCTCACGGTTGCCGCCGGATACCAGACCGCGACGCCGATCATCCTTGCGGCGACTGATCCCAACACTCCGGCAAACCAGATCACCTATGTTATCGTGACGCCACCGGCACATGGGACCCTCTCAGGTTCCGGTGCGAACCTCACCTATACGCCCGCCAACGGTTACTCCGGCCCGGATGGTTTTAATTATAAAGCCAACGACGGGCTCGCTGATTCGAACACCGCCGCGGTCACGATCACGGTTCTGGCTGCCCCCGCTGCCCCGACCGATATCACGCTAAGTGAAAACGCGCTTTTAACTTCGTATGCGACCGCTTCATTCGCGGGGCGCATTCAGGCCGTCGATGTCAATGCGGAAGATCGGTTTACTTTTAGCCTGGTTGATGGCGAGGGTGCGACGAACAACGCGTTTTTTACAATCAACGGGAATCAGCTCATCACCGCGCATGATTTCTCGGGCGACATCAACCAGGTGATTTCCATCCGGGTTCGTGTGACCGATAGTACTGGCAGGTCCATCGAGAAAGTCATCACCCGGACGGTGTTGGCGCCGAAGCTGCATATAAAGATCAACGAGGTGAATTACAATCCGTCCCGTAATACACAGCTCAGCGAGTTCATCGAGCTATATAATCCCTTTGATACGGCGGTCAGCCTTGGAGGATGGTATTTCAGCAAGGGAGTTGCCTATACGTTTCCTCCGGGCGCCACGATCGCGCCGCGCGGCTATCTGGTTATCGCGTCGGATCCATCGACTATCCAGGCACTCTATGGTGTAACGGCTTTGGGTCCATGGACAGGAGGGCTTAGCAGCGACGGCGATTCGATCGTGCTAAAAGACAACAGCGGTCTGGAAGTTGACCATCTTGACTACGGAATCACCGCGCCGTGGCCCGTCGCACCGAATGGCGATGGCCCATCGCTTGAACTCATCAACCCGGACCTTGATAATGATCTCGGCGGCCATTGGCGCGCCAGCACGGTAACTCCGGCCGTCGTGAACTATATTACGGGCCGCAGCGCAGGATGGCACTATCGCCCGGGCACCAGCGAAGCCTCCACCCCGATCGGCTCGTGGCGCGATGAGGCTTTTACCGAGGACGCGACATGGGTGACGACTGGCACGATGCCAATTGGGTTATATAAAAAGAACAGCAATGTATCTGTCGCGAGCATAACAGAAACTGGCGTGACGCTTGGCACACAGTTGACGGGCATGGCCACTTTTAACGGCAGCAGCTTTGTGCCCGCCTATACCACTGTCTTTTTTAGAAAGACATTTACTGCTGCCGCCACGATTCCTCGCGCCGTGCTTTTACGAGTTATGCATAATGACGCCGCCATTGTCTGGATTAACGGCACGGAAGTCGGCCGATTTGGATTTCCGCCTGGAGTGAATGGCGACGTCGCTTTCAATGCGAATAATTATTATGAACGCGGCAACGATCCTTGGAGCGAGGTGGTGCTGCTCAATGCCGGCAACGTGATCCATCCCGGCATCAACACAATCGCCATTCAAGGCTTTGCGAAACTGCCTGTACAGCGTGCCGATCAGGATAGCCCGGCAGACTACAATATTTTTGACTTCAGCATCGACGCTGAACTGAGGAATCCACCGGAACTTCTTGGAACGCCAGGCGGGCCGAATTCTGTGCTGGCGGCCAACGCGAGCCCTGCGATTCGCGACGTCAATCACTCGCCCGCGGCGCCCAAATCCTCTCAGCCAATTACCGTGACGGCTCGAATTAGCGATGAGCAGGGCGTCGGCGCTGTGCAGTTGCTTTACCAAACTTGTGCGCCGGGCGGTTTCATTCCCGCGTCGCTGCCACTGACCAACGCGCAGTTGCTCGCGGCCGTGCCTGATCTATTGCCTGCCAATCCCGCATTTGAAGCCGCCGCCAACTGGACTGCAGTGATGATGGTCGATGACGGCAGCGTCGCCGGTGACGTTCCGGGTGACGGAATATTTACCGGTCGCATTCCTGCGCAGCCACATCGGACGCTGGTAAGGTATCGGGTGATGGCAAGCGATCTGGCAGGTCTCTCGATACGGGTTCCCGCAGTCGACGATCCCCGCAAGAACTACGCCTGTTATGTTTATAACGGGGTGCCTGATTATGTGGCCAACGGCCAGGTCTACGCGGCAGGCACGCTCAATACGCTTCCTGTCTATCAATGGATTACACGGGCGTCGGACTTTTCATCGCTCCTTTCCTATAATGGAGCCGAGCAGCTTGCCAATTCCATTGATCTCAACGTGCTGCTTGCGCGCCGTTTCGAGAACTTCGAGGGCGCTCTGGTGGTCGGCGATCAGGTCGTCGACCATACCCATGTCCGGCTGCGCGGAGGCAATTCACGCTACGCCGGCAGTGGGAAGCGGCATTTTCGTTTTAAGTTCCCCAAAGGCGATCCACTCGATGCCAGGGACGAACAGGGCCGGGCCTACCCGCGGCCTTGGGAGGAGATGCTTTTTAATAAGATGTTTGGTAATAAAGGCTACTACGACTGGGGTCTTCCTTACGAAGCGGCCGGCCGTGTCTGGCGTTTGTTAGGCATTCCCATCCCGGAGAGCCATTGGGTCCACTTCCGGGTTGTGCGAAATGCCGCTGAAGCGCCCGATGCCGTCAACGGCGATTTCTGGGGGCTCTATCAGGCGCTTGAGTTGCCGGAGGGTAAAAACTTCCTTAAGGCGCGCGACCTGCCGCTTGGCAACTTCTTTAAAATGAGCGACTGGACTCAAAACAGCGAGATGGATGAGCGATACCAGGCGAAGGGCGCTCCGGACTTCGGTGAAGATTTCGATAATATCCGCTATAACGTGCATCAGAAAGCTACTGACACTTTCATCAAGACATATGTGAATATGCCTCTTTGGTACCGCTACAATGCCGTGCAGGAGGCCATTCGTCATTACGACATTTTCACCGAACCAACCGGCCGGCATCGTGTGAAGAACCTGCTTTGGTATTTCGAGCCAAAGGCCAATACCGGCGGATTAGGTTACTTGTGGTTTATGCCGTATGACTGGGACGCCAGCTTTGGCCCAAACTTCAATAGTGGTTGGGATCTGGTGCACAACGCGCTGTATGACCACAACGATTTTGCCGATTCTCCCACTTGGATCGGGTCCAAACTTACCCCTCGCACGACAATGGCGATCGAGCACCGCAATGCCATTCGTGAACTGCGCGACCTGATCTGGTATCGTGAAACCGGCACCAATCGCGGGCCATTTGACGACATCCTCGATGATGCGGCGGCCACGCTCGCTCCCTTTTGGCCCGTGGATCGCGCTCGCTGGCCGATCACCGGCGCGGTGGCCGATCACAGCGGAGGCATGCCATTTAAGGTGCAGGACATGAAGAACTTTGCCTTTACGGGCTGGACCGATACGACCGGCAGTGGCGATCCGGCGATCGGGGCTGGTGGACGGGCGGCTTATCTGGATGCGATTTCGGATAACCTGGATGCCGGACAGTTGCCGGTGAAACCTTCCATTACATACACCGGTGCCGCCGGATTTCCTTCCGATGGAATCAAACTGCAATCCAGTCTTTTTAGTGATCCTCAAGGGGTTCCCACCTTTGGCGCCATGCAATGGCGTGTGGGTGAAGTCACCGATTCCAACGCTCCTGCGTTCGATCCGACTGCATCGCGTATTTATGAAGTCACCTCCGTTTGGGAAAGTGGCGAGCTGTCGGCCTTTAATGCGAGCATTACCGTGCCGGGAAATGTGTTGCGGGCCGGCCACGCTTACCGAGCCAGGGTTCGACACAGGGATACCACTGGCCGCTGGAGTCACTGGAGTGCGCCGTTGGTTTTCACTGCGGGAATCTCCGACTACACGCAAGTGCTCCACGACAATTTGGTTGTTTCTGAAGTGATGTATCATCCACTTGCTCCAGCTCCAAATGAAGCGGCGCTTGGCTATACCGAAAACGATTTTGAATACATCGAATTGCGCAATGTTTCCACGACGCTGACCCTTGATCTAGGCAATGTCCGCCTGACCAAGGGCGCGGATTTTAACTTTGCCGGCAGTTCCATTACAAACCTTGCACCAGGTGCGGTTGTGTTGATTGTCAAAAATAGCGCTGCTTTTGCCTTTCGCTACGGCGCAGGGAAACCGGTTGCCGGCGCGTGGGATTCCGCTAATAACCTCAGTAATGGCGGTGAGGAGATCAAGGTGAGTTACGGCGCAGGCACTGCCATTCAGGACTTTGTCTACGATGACGAAGCGCCTTGGCCAACCGTGGCTGACACGGGTGGTTATTCGCTTGTCTTAGTCAACCCGGAGTCGCGTCCCGACCCGGCACTGGCGAAAAGCTGGCGTGCGAGTTATGTACCCGGCGGCACACCTGGTGCCGACGACCGCACGACTTTTGCTTCCTGGAAGGCGGCGCACCCCGGCACCGACTTCGACGGCATTGAGGATCTGCTTGAATATGCTTTGGGCGGAAATCCGGCTCTCAGCGACCGTGCAATCCTCCCGCAAGCCGCGATCCAGTCGCTTATCGTAAACGGCGTTCCCGGCCAGTATCTCACGCTGACATTCCGGCGCATACTTGGGGCCGAAGACATTATTTATAATGTGCTCTGGTCGCCGAACCTGTCGGGTGGATGGAGTGCCAGCGGTGCGCTTGTCAGTTCAACTGAACGCGGCGACGGCAGCGTGACTGAAGTCTGGCGCGCTCCACAACCTGTCGGGGCCGGCAACTACTTCGGTCAGTTGCGCGTCACAAAGCCATAAAAAGTCGCCATTATAAAGCGCGCGGTGACAATGTCTGCGAACTCCATTGTTCTCCACAACCCAGCACGCGATAGGACTGCCCTATTTGACTACAAGCGGTCATGAAGTCGATCGGATCGGCAGTGTTGAATGTGAACATGTCGAAATGATGCGGTATGACGATCGTCGCGCAGCAAGCTTTGGCCAGGGCTGCGGCCTCCGTTCCGTTCAGATTGCCGGCAACACCGCGTGCCGGATCATGCCCGTTAATGGGAAGCAGCGCGATATCCGGGCGGCCTAGAAGATGAGGGAGGTGGTTATGCCAGCGTGTATCGCCGCTGTGATAAACCGTCCAGGGGCCAAAGCGAATAATCAGGCCAAGGAAGCGGCAGCGTCCGTGCGAGTCGTGCTCAATGGTATCG
Organism: Chthoniobacteraceae bacterium; assembly: GCA_028293625.1. GTDB lineage: Bacteria > Verrucomicrobiota > Verrucomicrobiia > Chthoniobacterales > Chthoniobacteraceae > CAIURC01. Next base: position 32,831 of record JAQGOL010000002.1, read on the forward strand.
TGCGCGGCGGGAATGCCGGTGAACTCAAAACCGCCAAGGTGGACGGTTTGTCCCGCGTCAATCCCGTGCATTTTAAAAAGGCCTCCGGCAAGGCGTTCGTGGCCAAGTTCAATGTTAGACGCCGGCAAAAGCAATGGCATTGGGCTGCCGTGCGCGCGTGCGATCGGTATTAATGTGGCGGCGTCGAAGTGATCTGTATGGCCGTGGCTGGAGGTGACAATATCGATGAACCCCAAACGTTCCGGCGCGATGCAGCGCTCTGTCATGCGGATGTGCTCTTTGTCGCTGCCGGCGTACTTATCTGTCAGCGTATCAGACAGATAAGGATCAATGAGCACCGTTGATCCTTGCCATTTGAGTAGAAACCCACTTTGGCCAAACCACCATAAATGAAAATTGAGGCCGTCGTCCGGTGCCGACGCAATACTGGCAAGAAGAGCTTCGTCTTTAAGAACCGGAACGATCATGAGACTTATTCAATGACAAGTTCCCCACGCATCAGCATCCAGTGCCCGGGGAACGTGCAGAGATAAGGATAACGTCCGGGCTCGGCAGGGGCATTGAAATGGACCGTAGTCGATTTTTGCGGATCTAAAAGGCGTGTGTGACAAAGCACGTCGTTGCTCCCGGGAACGTAGTGTTGCGCGATTGCGCCGGGGTCTGTGATGAGTTTGTTAGCCAGATCTCCCACCCGCTCGGCAGCACCGACTTTTACAAGCACCCAGTTGTGCGGCATCGCATCGGGATTCTCAAAGGTTAACGAGAGCCGTTCGCCCGCTTTGGCGCGTATTTCTTTTTCTGAAAATTGCAGGCCGCTTGCAGTCCGGAGAGTGAGGCTGCGACCTCCCTCGCCTTGTTCCCAACCGACCGGGCGCGCTGCCGCGTTAATTGCGCTCTGTGGACTAAAAGCTGTTTTGGCAATTGCGCGGTATCCGGCAAACTGTGTGAACGCCGAGCCTAGCTGATGCAAGGTGAAGTAGAAATCGCGAGTCAGGAGATTTGGAAGGTCGCAATGGAGATGGAGGACGTTGGAGAGTTGAAGTTGCGGAATTTCCACAAAGAGCGCTCGGCCCGATTCAATTAAATGGACGGAACTGACCGTCAGCGGGTCGTGTCCACGGCGATCGGGTGAGCGAACTGAATATTCGTCGCTTCCGTACGCCGCGCTGTAACGGTAATTCCATTGTTGCGCAAAAAACCGGCTCGTGTCGCTGACGAGGCTTTGATCGAGCGGCTGCGCAAATCGAAGCAGCACGCCATTGTCATGAGCTTCGGTTGCAATCGGAGCTTGATCGGGGCTCCCGGTGTGGCGCATGCGTTGAAAGGAACCTTCCTCGGGCGCATAAGTGATCCAGCCTGTCATACCGGTCACGTAAAGCTGTCCATCGCGCGGATGGAATACTCCACGATGCGCGCCACTGCTGAAGTCGCCCGGAATCGGAACCACGCAACCTTGAGTTACCTCGCCAAGCTGCTCACGCAGAATAAGAAAAGCGGTGCCGTTGCCCCATGAAAAATGGACGAGGGTCCCGGCGGCCACGCCCCAGCGATCGCCTTCCACGTAGCATTGTCCGCCACAGGAATGATCTTCTCCACGCGGCAAATACGCCAGCGGCGGCAGGTGTCCGCGTGGTCCGGGCTTTGGTCCTCCGTAGCCGTAGTGGCCGGCCGCCTCGCCGGGCTTTGGCAAAAATTCGTAGACCATGGAAGCCGGGGTCCAGTCACCTTCCTGAACCGCCACGGCGACCTCGCCATGCGGACCGAGACCGATGCCGTCCGGGTTGCGAAACCCGGTGGCAAGCACCTCGGCGGAGTTGGACTGCGGCGCCACCCGCATAACGCCTTGCTTACCGGAGGCTAGATAAAAACGTCCCTGCGAGTCGTGCTGAAGGCCTGTGACAAAATCATGTCCGCCCGTTGGAGTCTGGTAACTGTTGGCCAGGCACTCGTAGAAATCGGCTTCTCCATCGTCATTAAGATCGTGAAGCCGTGTGATCTGATCACGGCCAAGCACGCATATTTTGCCATCCACGATCTTCAGGCCGAGCGGCTGATGCAAGCCGGCGGCGAAGCGTTTCCATTTAAGCTGGGCAAGGGAGTTATCAATTCCTGAAACCACCCAAACTTCGCCTTCAAAAGTACAAAGCGCCGCGTCGCCATTGGGGAAAAAATCGTGTCCGCTGAAATGCCAGAGAGAACGCCACGGAGTTTGCGCGGGAGCGGTGAGGGTATCGATGGCGTAAGGCTTGCCGGTGCCGCGCGTGCCGATGGTCTGAAAGAGTTGCGGCCATTGTGGGGCACCGCCATGGGTGAGCGTGCTGAGGTTTCCCGCGCTCATCCTCTCGCGTGTGACCAGAACGCTGCCAGCGGCGCTTGAAGCCAACTCCAGCCACGGTTCCCCGTTGCGTTCATAAGAGAATACAACCTGGGTCCCATTGCAGTAAAAGCCGCGATAGGTAAAAGTTCCCGGCTTGGGGAGTTCGCTTGTCGGTGCCGGGATCGTCAGGCCCACGGGATCGATTCCTCCGAGGAATCCGAAGCGAGCGGTGCCAAATCGAACGAAGCCACCATGCCATGCTTCCGGCCAGGAGAGTGTTTCCGGATCAAAACAAACGGCGGCATCTTCGAGCTTTACGCAAACCGCGCGCGGCACGATGCGATCGGCGTGACGAAAGACACCGGCCTGCAGCGAGCCGATCTCCATCTTATTCCACCGATTGTTATCCCAACTTTGCTCGGTTTGATTTCCCCAATGCCCGGAGCGACCGCCATCGAGTCCGGGAAAAGCGGGCAGCAACGCGGGCTTCTCCGGGCTTGCCGCGAAATCGCGCGCCTGCTTTGCGTAGAAGTCATAGATCCGGTCACGATTGATTGGATCCTTAAATAGAGGATGAGCATTTGGATCAAGCGGCTCGCGTTCGGGCAGGGCGACGGCGGCGTTCTTAGGCAACTCGTCAAGCGGCCAAAGTCCCACGGTTGCATCATCGCGTGTGAGCGCCGCGGTTGGACTGGTGAGGATCTCACGGACACCGCGCGAGATTCGGACATCGTCGATCAAACCGTCGCATCCGATTCCTTCTTCAACTGTACGTCCAATTCCGAGGTCACCCGAAATCACCGCGCGCTTTCTAGCTGGGAGCATCTGCTCTTTGACTAACTTGCCGTCCACAAAGAGCCGCACGCGCTCTGCTTCGAGGACCATTGCAAGGTGATGCCACACGTTATCGCATATATTCGCACCGCTGCGCACCGAACTGTCGTGTCCGGGAAGATAGACGGAGAAATCTCCGGCCCCGGAAAACGAATAAAGTTCCCAGTGTGCGGCTGATGCTTTGGTATCGCTGGCCACGACGACATTAAAACTCTTGGCGTTGCGCAATTTTGCCCAGGCTTCCACGGTGATCGGCCCATTTCGCCATTGATCCTCGCCAGGCAGCAGCAAGCCGCCGCCGCTTGCGTCCAATGCTTTATTAAAACGGCCGGGAACGAGCGTGCTACCCTGCCTCGGTTCAAGCGCGGGGGCGGTGAACCTCGGTCGATTGCCGCCGGAACCCGGTTGCGCAAGTTCCTTTCTTAACCATTCCAAGCCCTGCAAGTTATTACCCAGCGTCACGGCGGCATCGCCGCCCTGCTCGGCAATCAAACCGACCGGGCCGCGCCATCCACTTTCGACAATCACGCGCATCATTCCCAATTCGAAATCGCCTTGGGACGGAGGCATCAGCTTTGATTCGCCGTCCTTGACCATGCCGGTCACGTTTACGGCGACGACGTATGGCTGGATCCGCTTCCAGATCGCCGGGAAATCCGCGATGTCGTTATGCCCATGGCTGAAGTTATAGGCAATGCCGACATCCATCACGCCGAGTTCCCTGAGCCGTTCAATTATGGCCACTTCATTGTCCGGCTCCCCGAACCAGCCGTTGTGATTATAGAGTTCTACTTTGCAACCATACGGCGCCGCAACCTGCACAATTTTCCGGATGCGTTCGGCTTCCTGTTCGACACGTTTTGTCTGCTCTTCCTTGCTCTTTGTCGCAGGCCCGCCGCCGGTTACCCAAAGCTGCGGATGCACATTCTGGCGCTTGAATACCTCCAGGGTCTTTAAAAGCGTCGGATCGAGGGAATCGGTCGGCGACCACCATGCGGTGAGTTCAATTCCCTGCTTTTTCAGCGCCTCAATTTCCGCGTCAAAGGTCGGAATATCATTCGCCCGCCAGTCATAGACAAAACGTTTGAATCCAAGGGCTTTAAGCATCGCCGCACGTTCTTCGGGGCCGCGCTTCTTGGCATCAAACGGCACGACGCACCACGCATGCAGATTCTCAGGCGCAAAAATACTTGCCTCACTGCTCTCTGTTGGAGAGCGCGGTGCGCTGGGAAGATAGGGCGGATCGGCCGCTTGCATCTGAAAGAGTGCGGTTCCGAGCAAAATAAGGCATGGGAGGATTTTCATAGGAGACGTACCATACGAGGCGAGGAGAGAGTGTCAGTGATGTAGGCGGTCAGAAAGTTACACTTTTTGAAGGCCAACTGCCGCGAAGCCGGGTTCAAAGCCGGCCATGCTGATCACAATATCTGTGCCAGGATCCCAAACACGGCGCCGATCGCTTCGATGCCCCCGCGATGATGGCCGCTCATTAACAAGTAATGATGGGAAGCCAGATGCGTCATCAAGCGGTGCCCGTCCGGAACGCGGATCACGCCGCCATTCAGGCAGTCTGAACCCGGATATTGCGTGTAGCCGGTTAGTTCGCCCTCAACCACGGTCATTGTCCTCATATCAGGATGCAGCTTGGCGAGTGTAATGGGACCCTCGGGCAAACGGGCATCAATAGCGTGCGCTTTTTCGTCTACAATCGCGAGGACCTTTGGGCGGAGCGTCCACTCGGTTGAAAAGGAGGGAGGAACAACGCCGAGATAACCGCAGTGCGCAACCAGGATGTGATTTCTTGGGTCGCCTTCGACCTTTGGGAAGTCGGCGATCCGCTCGTGTTTCAACGCGGCCTGTCCCATGAGAAACGGGTAAAGGTTTGTCATGATCGTTGGAGCGCCGACCGAGCGATGGAGAATGAGCTTGGTTAGCATCGAGACGATGTCGGCTTCGCAACCCCAGATTAGTCCCCGCTGTTCGTAGAACATCGACCATGCAAGGCATGGAGTACAGTCTGAGAAGTATGATTCATTCAGGCAATTGATGCCGACACCTTGCACCGCCGGATCCTCGCCGATGTCGTTTTTCACGGCGAGATATAGTTTTACTGCGGCATTGAGTGAAGCCTCAGGCAAGGTTGTAGGCCAATTCCACGCCTTCCATTCCCGCTGTGCATCAGCATCCGCTATTTCCTTGGCGGCGGCGCCCAGCTTCTTGAAGCTGCGTTTTTCAATAACGATTCCGAACTTTTCAAGCATGCGTTGAACGCACTCTGTTTCCCACCAGTAGAACCGCTTGAAGATTGGCGCCTGCATTCCCTCACCGGGATCGTCCTGGTAAACGACGAATTTGCTGGTGCGAAGCTGCTGCCTGATGGCAAGCGCGCGAAGCACCGTGCGCGTTTGATCGATGTGATACGGTGCAACGATACGCTCGCCCGCGCCTTCGGACTTGAGATAGGTGATAATTTCCCAGTCCCACATTGAAAGCGTGGCGAACTCGGAGGTAAGCACCAGCACCGGCACGGTAAAGGCGCGAAAGTCGTCCACGCGGCGATAGGCCTCGCCAAGGAGTTGCGGGAAGACCACAGCCTCGCACTCCGGAAGCGGTGCGCCAAGCGGCACCGGCAGAAGGAACTCAGCATCGGCCGAAAGGAGGGTTTGCAGATTGGCCAGCTGCGTATCAAAACCGCCATCGCGGCCTGGCTCAAAGTAGATTGGAAGGAGACGTGGCTTCATACAAGTTCGCGTTTGCCGCTGGCGGCCGACTTCAGGGCGGCTTCAAGTACGCGAACGCACTTCAGGCCATCGTGGAAGTTAGGCTCAATAGGAGTTCCTTTGGCAACCGCCTCTACAAAATCGACCACCGCATGCGTGAACTCGTGCTCATAGCCGATGATATGTCCCGGAGGCCACCAATGCTTAATATAAGGATGGCACGGTTCCGTCGCCAGAATGGTTCGAAACCCTTGCGCGTGCTCCGGATCGTTTCGTGAGTGAAACTGCAGCTCGTTCATTCGCTCGAGGTCAAAAACAAGCGAGCCCTCGCTGCCATAGATTTCAAATGTATTCCGATTTTTACGCCCCGGGGCAAAGCGGGTCGCTTCAAAAGAACCGACCGCGCCATTCTCGAACTCAACCATCATGAGTGAAGCATCCTCGACTGTCACTTCACCGCGTGCCGAGGCTCCGCCAGTCCCGGCGCTGAAAGTCGCCGCGCCATCGCCAGGGAGCGGCCGCTCTTTGATGAAATTCGCGGTCAGGCAGGAGACCGTTTTGATATTGCCAACAAGGTAATGAGCGAGGTCGATGCTATGCGAGTTGAGATCGCCATGCGGTCCGCTTCCCGCTGTCTCCTTCCGCAAATGCCAGGTAAGCGGGAACTCCGGGTCAACGATCCAGTCCTGCTGATAAGCGCCACGCCAATGGAAAATCCGGCCGATTTTCCCTTCATCGATAAACTGGCGCGCGAGCCTGACCGCAGGTGTCCGGCGGTAATTATGATTTACATAATGAGTAACCCCGGCGTCTTCGGCGGCTTTGAGCATCGCTTGCGCATCCGCCGCATTAAGAGCCATCGGCTTTTCACAAAAGAGATGTTTGCCCGCGCGTGCCGCGGCAATGGCCACTTCATGATGCAGATGCTGCGGCAGTGATATGTCCACCACATCCACGTCGTCGCGCTCAATTGCCTTTCGCCAATCTGTCTCAATGTGTTGCCAGCCCCAGTTTTCAGCGAAAGCACGGAGCGCAGTCTCGTTGCGGCCGCAGGCAACCTGTAGGACGGGCCGGAGCGGCAGATCAAAAAAGCGCGGCGCCTGTGACCAGGCGTTGCTATGCGCCTTGCCCATGAATTGGTAGCCAATGATGGCGACACGAAGTTCTTTGGTAGCCATGATCAGTTCAGGTTGGCCGCGACGCCTTTCAGATACCGGATACTTCGTTCCACCATCTCTTCTTCACGCTCGGTGTAATCGGGATGCGGCATATCAGTTTCAAATGCCAGAAACCCTTTATAGTCCGCGTCTTTTAGCACCTGCGCGATTTTGTCGATCTCAATAAGCCCTTCGCCCGCCGCGACACATGAAAAGTAATACCACTCGCGTGCGCTGACGCCTTTTACGGGCCGGATATCTTTAATGTGGGTCGCAAAAACGTGTTTGGCCAGCTTGCGGGTGGCTTCCACCGGATCGTCAAGCACACGAAGGAAATTCGCTGTGTCGAGGTTGATCCCGAAATGTCCCGAGCCAACCTGTTCGATAAGCCAGAGGATTTCATCGGAATTGTAATCAATATGATTTTCCACCGCCAGCCGGATGTCATGGCGGGCGGCGATTTCCGTCGCCTCGCGAAACCAGTTGGCGAGGATTGCGAGTTGCGGTTCGTGTGGCGCGAACCGGAACATGAGGCTGCTGCCAACCACCCGCATCACCGGCGCGCCGATTAGTTTGGCGTATTCGATATGCGCGAGCATCTCTTCTTTCGCTTTCAGGCTTCCGCCCGCTTCCAATCCGTCCGGGTGACCCCATGCGTAGACGCGCTCCAATCCGAGATCATCCAGCTTGCGTCGCAGCCCGGTCAGATACTTTTCGCCAAACTCCGGAAAGAAGCATGACTCGAGGGATACACCGTCGCATTGGAGTTCTTTTGCGCGATCAAGGAACGCATCCATGCTGTAGGGTCGCGGGGATGGTTTTTGCATCGGATAGACTTCACCGAAGAAGCGATGGTAACAGTAACTGTCGATTCCTACTTTCATGGAGTATGGGAGGGGTTGCATTACAGATTCAAGCAATAGGGGGAAGGGGCGCGGCAACGGCACGGTGCCGTCAGGCGCAGAGATTGCACAGCGTATCAGGAGCTCGAAAGAAACTTGGCGGCAAATAAATTATACTATTGCGTCAGAGACCTTATCGGCGCTTGCAAGCCACGTTTGTCCGGCATACGCACCGCATTGCCGCCGCGGTTTCCTCCCATGAATCCCACCTCCTCCCCCCACGCCCGCCGACTCTTTTTAGGCTGTTTCATCGCCTTGGTGACCTGTGCCTTTGGCTTCATCGTTCGCACCCAGGTTATTGGCGAATGGCAATCACAATTCAATCTCGATGAGACCCAGAAAGGCGACATTCTCGGTGTCGGTTTCTGGCCGTTTGCATTCAGCATTTTTCTCTTCAGCTTCATCATCGATAAAGTGGGCTATGGCCGGGTGGCTGCCTTCGGCTTTTTCTGTCACATCGTGTCGACTTTCCTGTTGGTGACAGCCACCAGCGCGCGTCAGCTTTATTGGGGCACATTTATTTTCGCGCTCTCAAACGGCACGGTGGAAAGCTATATCAACGGCGCGGTCGCCACGATGTTCCCGAATGAAAAAACAAAATGGTTGAACATCCTGCACGCAGGCTGGCCGGGCGGAATGGTGCTCGCAGGCATGCTCGGCATTGCGATGGGTAACCTTTCCTGGCAATGGAAAGTGGGTCTTACTTTTGTTCCAACCCTGGTTTATGGCTGCATCCTGCTCGGGCAGCATTTCCCAGTCAGTGAGCGCGTCGCCGCGGGTGTCAGTTATCGCGAGATGCTCGCGGATTTCGGCGCGCTCGGCGCTTTTGTGGCAACCTATTTCATCGGTGTACAGGTTTGTGAAGGGATCCTGCACATGTCAGCCGGACAATTCATCTGGCCGCTTCTGCCCGCACTGGCCGTGGCTGCCATCTTCGGCATTGCAGTCGGTTCAATCGGACAGCCAATCTATTTCGCCCTCTTATTGATCATGCTGCCGCTCGCCACCACCGAGCTGGGTGTCGATAGCTGGATTGGCGATCTTATGGCACCTGAAATGCGGCTGATTGGCCTGCATGCCGGCTGGGTGCTGGTTTACACCTCGCTCATCATGACTGTGTTGCGATGCTTTGCCGGGCCGCTCATTCATAAGCTTTCCCCGATTGGGCTGCTTGCCTCCTGCTCCCTCCTCGCCGCGCTCGGATTGTTTAGTTTGTCGAAGGCCGCCGGAGTGACGATTCTTCTCGCGGCGACACTTTACGGCGTCGGGAAATCATTTTTCTGGCCCACCATGCTCGGTCTGGTCGCCGAACGGTTTCCACGTGGTGGCGCCGTCGCCCTCAATTGTATCGGAGGAGTTGGCATGCTCGGCTTGAGCGTCGGAATGGTTTTCCTCGGCAACATTCAGGATAAGCATGCGGCCACCACACTCGTCGCAAATCAACCTCAATTGGCGGACACTTATCTCGGTACGGAAAAAACCAGCGTGTTTGGAAGGTATCGCGCATTGGATCTCACCAAAATGGCTGCCGCGCCTGAGGGCGATAAAGCTGAAATTGATCGTGTACGCGCCGTTGCTAAAAAGAAGGCGCTCAGCGCGGCGGCTGTTTTCCCCGCGATCATGTTGGTTTGCTATATAGGCCTCATCCTGCATTTCCGCGCTCGCGGTGGTTATCGCCGCGAACGACTTAAAACGCCGGACCCTGTGAGCGTGTAATTGAAACCCGGCACGCGGCTTTAGGAAATTGTATAATTTGTTTACGGCATCGGTCATTGGTCGGACCAAAGGCGGCAGCTAACTTCCGGGCATGCAACTACCCCCCATTCGAATCGGCATTGTCGGTTCCGGCCGCGCCGGAATGATCCATGCGCGCAACTTCTCGCGTCTTGTTGCCGGGGCGCGGGTTGTGGCGATTTCCGATCCTATTGCCGAGGCTCGCCACGCGGCCATTCAGGAGCTGGGCGAGGTTGCAGGTTACGGCGAATATCAGGCGCTGCTGGAGGATCGGAATGTCGATGCTATCCTGATTGCCGCGCCGACAGCGCTTCATCGCGAGATCGCGGTCTCGGCCGCCAGGGAAGGCAAACACATCTTTTGCGAGAAACCGATGGCAATGAATCCCGAGGAATGCGATGCGATGATCGAGGCGACGAACAAGGCCGGGGTTGTGTTGCAGATTGGGTTTATGCGCCGGTTTGATGCCGGTTTTCGCGCCGCCTACGAGCGGGTGCAGGCGGGTGAGATTGGAGAGGTTGTGCTGGTAAAATCGTGCACGCATGGACCTACCTACCCAAAGCCATGGATGTTCGATCTGGCTCAAAGCAATGGGCCTCTGGCGGAAGTATGCAGTCATGACATCGATACGGTGCGCTGGTTCACCGGCAGCGAGTTCGCGGAAGTATATGCCATTGCAGGGAACTACCGCACGCCGGAGGCTCGGGAGTCGCATCCGGACTTTTACGATCAGGTGTTGTTGAGTGCCCGGTTTGCCAACGGCTCACAAGGCTGCATTACCGGCGCGCAAGGTGTCCAGTATGCCTACGATTCCCGCGTGGAAATCATCGGCACCCATGGCCTGATCAGTATTGGCGGACTTAATGCCGGCACGACCTTTATTTGCACCCGCGACAAGGAGTTACGCCGCCCGGCGGTGGTGTCATGGACGGGACTTTATCGCGACGCTTACCTGGCCGAAGACGTTGAATTCATCGCGGCCATCCGCGAGGGCCGTCAGGCTTGCGTCACCGGCCGCGATGGCCGCGCGGCAGTCGCCGTCGTGAACGCAGGCAACCGCTCCATTATCGAGCGCAAAATCGTCCCTCTGAATTGAAACCCCGTCCACTATCAATGAAAGCAGCCCGACTCTTTGGAAAAAATGACCTACGCGTGCAGGATATCCCCGTGCCGGAACTTCAGCCCGGCGAAATCCTGCTTCGCACCGCGTCGGCCAGTGTGTGCGGCACCGACATCCGCATGCTTAAGCATGGGCATGCGCAAGCGACGGCTGACGCGCCTCTTGTGATCGGCCACGAGATGGCCGGGAGAGTTGAACGCGTTGGCGAAGGCGTTGTTGGTTATCAAGTAGGTCAGCGGGTTTGTGTCGCTCCGAATTACAACCCAATCCCTTCCGCGCTCACAGTAGCGGGCGAAGGTCACCTCGATCCCGACTATCGGGCACTTGGGATCCACGAGGATGGCGGATTCGCGGAGTTTGTGCGTATCCCGGCGCTGGCCGTGCAGCAGGGAAACGTTTTCCCGATCGCTGCCCACGTTTCATTCACCGAGGCGGCGCTGATTGAGCCGATGTCGTGCGTCTATAACGCGTACGAAAAGGCAGGTACCCGGCCCGGGGATACTGTCCTGATCATCGGCGCGGGCCCGATTGGTGTTATGCACGCAAAGATGTCCAGGCTGGCTGGCGCGGGTAAAGTGATCATCAACGATGTGCACGCCGAGCGATTGGAAATGGCGCGCGCGATTGATCCTTCCTTTATCACGATTCATGGTGATCTGCGGGCGGAGATCTCCCGCATCACGGGAGGCCGCGGTCCGGATGTGATCATCACGGCATGCCCGGTGCCCGAAGTACAAACACTTGCAGTGGAGATTGCCGCGATCAACGGGCGGATCGTCTTTTTTGGCGGGCTGCCAAAAGATCGTGCGGTGGTGCCGCTCGACGCGAACATCATTCATTACAGGCAGCTTGTTGTCACTGGCACCACCCGGCAAAGCCTGCGCCAATTCCAGGCAACCCTCGCACTGGTGAGCGACCGCGTGCTGCGGCTTGAGGACCTGGTGACCTCGACATATCCCGTAGAGGAAACCGAGAAGGCGATTGCCGCCATGGCCAATGCCACCGGTTTAAAATCGCGATTGGAATTCGCCGTGTAAAAGAGGCAGCTCGCTTAGCTGTATTGAACAATGTCTGAAAGCCTTCCCTCCATGCATGGCGTTTTGCCGGTTGCGCCGCGAATCAAAAACCGGAGGAAGCGCTAACGCTGACTGAGCCATGCAATTTGTCATTGGAATTGATATAGGGACGCAAGGGGTCAAGGCGGCAGTTTACTCCGCTGAAGGCGAACGCTGCGCTGAAGTATTTGAGGCGTCGCGTCCATACCGGCCGGCTGCCGGCGTGGTTGAAGAAGACCCTGAGTTCCAACTCGCTTCCACCTGCCGTGCAGTGCGTGAGTGCCTGCGATTAAGCGGAGTGGAAAAGATTGCCGCCATCGCTCTCTCCGGGCAAATGGCCGGGATCATCGGGATCGGCCTCAACGGCCGCGCGGTGACACCCTATGATTCCTGGCTCGACACACGCTGCGGCGGCCAGATCAAGCGGATACAATCGCTCGCAGGTGACGAGATCCTTTACGCTACTGGCAACGCGCCCAGTTTTAACCACGGGCCGAAGATTCTGTGGTGGAAAAGTGAACGGGCGTCGGAGTATGCGCGCATCGTAAAATTTGTGCAGCCTGCGGGTTATGTGGCGATGCGTTTATGCGGGCTGGGCGCGAAGGCCGCATTTATCGACACCACCTATCTTCACTTCTCCGGCTTTGCCGATACGAGGAAGAGATGCTGGGACGCAAGCCTTTGCGAGCGTTTTGAAATTGAGCCGGAGAAATTGCCGCAGATCATCGGGCCGGACGCGCATGTTGGGGAACTTACCCCGGAAATGGCCGGCGCTTGCGGACTCGCGATCGGTACCCCTGTCATGGCGGGATGCGGTGACACCGCGGCAAGTTTTCTTTCCTGCGGAGCCACGACACCTGGCATTTGCGTCGATGTCGCGGGAACCGCATCGGTTTTTGCCGCCACGACAAACGCATTCACTCCCGATCTGCATGGCGGCACGCTCGGTTGCGGCCATTCAGCTACTCCCGGCTTGTGGCATCCGTATGCCTACATCAACGGCGGCGGCATGAATCTGGAGTGGTTCCGGCGCGAACTGGCGGATAGTTCGGTTGCAACTTTCAATCAACTTGATGCACTTGCGCTCCCGGTTGCGCCAGATGCCACGCTACCCTTTTTTGTACCGCATCTCGGTGGACGTGTCTCACCGCCTCAACCGCATCTGCGCGGTGCATGGGCCGGACTTACTTGGGATCATACCCGGGGCGAGCTTTACCGGGCGATCCTGGAGTCTGTCGCGCTTGAATATGCCCTCTATCAGCAGGCAGTAAGGCAGCTATTGCCGGATGCGGGATTTGTGGAGTTAAGGATTACAGGCGGAGGCGAAAGCAGCCACGTGTGGAACCAGCTAAAAGCCGACGTGCTTCAAACACCGATTGTAAAGATTGAGCACGGTGGCGGCGCCCCCATGGGCGCGGCGATGCTGGCCGGCATGGGAGCCGGTCTTTTTCCAAGCCTTGAATCCGCGGCGGCGGGTTGGGTGAAAAGAGGCCAGCGTTTTGAGCCCGACCCGGAGCGTGCGCATCATTATCAGCTACGGATTGAACGCTATAAATCGTTGCTTCGAGCTTTGAACGACTGGAGTGCGGCCGCGTGAAGCCCGCCCCTGAATTGGTATTTTCCATATGACCTACGCACCTTCCATCAAGCCGGCGATGTTCTTTATCGGCGTGACGACGGCAAAATCGTCTATCAACAAAGTCTTTCCACGCTGGGTCGAGTATCTGGAGTTAGGCGATTGCGAGCTGCGCGGCATGGACTTTCCCATTCATGCCGAACCGGCGCTCTATCGGGAGGCGGTCGAGTTTCTGAAACGCGATCCGCTTACTCTTGGCGCGCTGGTCACAACGCATAAAATCGATCTGTGCGCGGCTTGTCGGGAACAGTTTGATGCGCTCGATCCGCTCTCTGATTCAATGGGCGAGTTAAGCAGCATTTACAAACGCGATGGCAAACTGCACGGCCGCGCAGCCGATCCATGGACCGTTGGCTTTTCGCTTGAGGCATTTTTGCCGGAAAACCACTGGCGCGACTCCGGAGCCGAAGCCCTGATTCTGGGTGCCGGCGGCTCGGCCATGGCGCTTGCCTGGCATCTTTCCAAGCCCGCGCATGGCGGGAACCGGCCGAGGCGAATTCATGTCGCCAACCGCAGCACGCCTCGTCTTAAACATCTGCGCAACCTGCATGATTCGTGGGAAAGCGGCATCCCTCTTGAAATAGCCCATGTCCCTCATCCGGAGATGGCCGACGCGCTGTTAGCTCAACTTCCGCCCGGCTCCCTGATTGTTAACGCGACCGGTCTTGGCAAGGACGCGCCCGGATCGCCGCTTACCAACGCCGCCGTTTTTCCCGAGCGCGGATTGGCATGGGAATTTAACTATCGCGGGGATCTCCTTTTCCTTGATCAGGCAAAGGCGCAGGAGAAGTCGCGCAACCTCCGGATCGAAGACGGATGGGTATACTTCCTGCACGGCTGGACACGTGTGATTTCCGACGTTTTCGCGGTTGATATCCCAACGCGCGGCCCGGTTTTTGATGAACTTTCGCGCATTGCCGCGAGCACCCGCTAACCCTCTTTTTGTCAAACCATGAGCACCGCCCCTCTTTCTGAGAAGACCACTTTCATTGAACCCTTTTCCGTTGATTACGATTTGGTGGCCGGCGTGATGAAAGAACCGGCGAATCGTCTGACTCGTCGTGCTTCCGATATGCGTAATTACTATCGCGACGAGGCCGCTCTCGACGCCCTGATCGCGGAAGGAGGTGATCCGGTTCATTACGAAGTATTCGAGCATCCGGTGCCTAATGAATACGGGCACTTGATGTATTGCATTAGTGATCTGAAGCCGGGCTCAGTCGGCGATGAATGTTTCATGACAAAAGGGCATTATCATACGCGGATTAACACCGGGGAAATCTATCTCGCTCTACGCGGCTGTGGTTACATGATGATGAAAACAACGGATGGGCAATGCCGTTATGAGGAGTTCAGGCCGGGACGCATGGTCTATGTTCCGCCTTACTGGGGACATCGAAGCATCAACACGGGAGACGAGCCGCTTATTTCGTTTTGCGTCTATCCAGGCGATGCCGGGCACAACTATGGCGACATCGAGCGTGAAGGTTTTCCAAAACGCGCATATCGGCGCGGCGGAAAAATCGTCGTGGAGTAACCGATGAACAAGGTTCTGGTTACACCGCGCTCGGTCACGCGCTCCGGGCATCCGGCGCTGGAGAAGCTGCGTGCCGCGGGATACGAGGTCGTATTTTGCGCTCCGGGCAAGCAGCCCGGTGAGGACGAGCTGCGAAGGTTGTTGCCGGGTTGCGCTGGCTACCTTGCCGGTGTCGAACCGGTGACTGCCAATGTGCTCGATGCAGCCACGGAACTTCGCGTTATCAGCCGGAACGGCACGGGCGTTGATAACGTCGATCTTACCGCTGCCAAAGCCAGGGGAATCATGGTGTTGCGCGCCGAGGGCGCAAACGCGCGCGGCGTGGCGGAGCTTGCCATTGGACAGCTCTTCGCCCTTGCCCGTGGGATTGCCGGTTGCGATGCGGCGCTTAAAAGAAAGGGGTGGGAGCGGGGGGCCGTCGGGATTGAACTCGAAGGCAGGATACTCGGGCTCGCGGGCTGCGGAAAGGTTGGCAAGTTGGTTGCCCATATGGCGCTCGGTCTCGGGATGAATGTCATCGCTTTTGACCCGTATCCGGACACGGCTTTTGTGCCGGGGCCTGGTTTTCGCTATTCGACGCTTGAGGAAGTATTTGAGAATGCGGACTTCCTTAGCCTGCACTGTCCGCCCTGCGCCGATGGCCATGCCTTGCTGGATACGGAAGCAATCGCGCGCTTGAAACCCGGCGTCTTTGTAATCAATACGGCGCGTTACGAGTTGCTTGAAGGTCACGCGGTTCTTGCCGCATTACATTCGGGACAGATCGCCGGTCTCGCACTCGATGTGTTTAACACCGAACCTCCCACTGACTTTGGGCTCGCGGAGCATCCTCACGTAATTGTCACGCCGCATATCGGCGGCTTTACTCGCGATAGCATTGATCGCGCGATGACCCTCTCCGTAGACAATCTGCTTGCCGCGCTGCACTGCATCTGAGCGCCATACCGCATTGTCATGAACGAATCCCAAGTCTTTGAAAGGCTAACTTCCGCCTGTGTTGTCGCAGTACTCGTAATCGATCGGGCGGAAGACGCGGTTCCGGTCGCCGAAGCATTGCTTGCCGGAGGCGTGACGGCAATTGAACTCACACTTCGCACACCGGCGGCGTTGGACGCTTTGCGCCAAATCAGACGCGCCGTGCCCGGGATGCTTGCGGGAATCGGAACGGTGCTTACACCGGACCAAGTAAAGCAGGTTATCGATGCCGGGGGGGAATTTGCCGTTGCCCCCGGGATGAATCCTCGCGTGGTGGAAGCCGCGCTCGCGGCCGGGCTTCCTTTTGCTCCGGGTATATGCACGCCGTCCGATATTGAAAGAGCGCTGGAGTACGACAGACGGCTGCTGAAGTTTTTTCCCGCGGAGCCAAGCGGCGGGCTGGCTTATCTGCGGGCGATCGCAGCTCCATATGCTCACCTTGGCTTAAAGTATATCCCGCTTGGGGGACTTACCATTTCCAACATGGCAGACTATTTGCGCGAGCCCGTTATTGGCGGTATCGGCGGCTCCTGGATCGCGCCGCGCGACGATATACGCGCCGGCGAGTGGGCGCGCATCACAGAGTCCGCTCATCGAGCAATTGTTGTCCGCAACAGTCAACGGGAGGCGCGGCCCGCTTGATTTCCCCTTCATGAGTTCGCCTAAACGAACTGCCCCTCCGCACGTCGCGCTCATTATCGAGACCTCCAAAGTCTATGGGCGCGAGATCCTGCTGGGAGTCAGCCGTTATCTGACGCTTCACGGTCCGTGGAGTATCTTCACCCACGAGCGCGGCCAAAACGATCCGGATCCACCGTGGCTGGCGCGCTGGAATGGGGACGGAATCATCACGCGCAGTCACGATCTCAGGTTGTGCAGGCGCGCACGCAAGCGCGGTATTCCCGTTGTCAGCCTGCGCCATCTCTTTGAGGCCGCGGAGTTCCCGAGCGTTTTTCCGGATCAACAGTTGATTGGAGAGCGTGTCGCCGCGCATTTTATCAGCCGCGGCTTTCGTCACTTCGGTTATTGCGGAGTGGCCGGACAGAAGGAGTGGGAGCGGCGGCGGCATGCGGCATTTATTAGCAAGGTGGAGGAGAGCGGCGGCACGTGGGATGACTACAAGCCGAGCTACACGGCCAACGCGGAGGTTAACTGGGAGCGCGAGCAAACCGCAATGATTGCCTGGCTCATTCAGCTGCCCAAACCGGTTGGCATCATGACGGCCCACGACAGCCAGGGAGTCCAGATTCTGGATGCCTGCCGGCGGGCATCCATTCCTGTGCCGGACGAAGTGGCGGTGGTGAGTGTCGACAACGATCCCGTTCTTTGCGAATTGGCCAGTCCCCCTCTTTCAAGTCTCGATCAAAATGCGCAGAAGCTCGGATTTGAAGCCGCATCATTGCTTGATAGGATGATGCGGGGCGAAAAAATCGAGGCGTCAAATTACTTCTTTGAGCCGGGGGATGTTGTCACCCGGCAATCATCCGACGTCTTTGCCGTAAAAGACCCAAATGTATCGAAAGCGGCGCGGTTTATCCGGGAAAACGCGTGTCACAATATCGACAGCATGGCGATCGCGCGGGCGGCCGGCCAGTCCCGCCGTTCACTTGAGAAAAAGTTTCGCGCCTGCACCGGCCGAACGCCGATGAAGGAGGTGCATGAAATCCGGCTCAGGCGCATCAAACAACTCCTTACCGAGACCGACCATATCCTGCCGGTGATCGCCGAGGAGAGCGGCTTCACGTATCACGAATACATGTCCCGTTTTTTCAAGAAACTGACCGGTTTAACGCCCGGTGAATACCGGAAGCGCTACGGAAAACAGGGGGGCGGGGGTGGCGCAAATGTATAAATTTATTGCCGCTCCGTTCATTGTATCTTTTGGACTTAAAGATACAATGCGAGCGCTACTTTAGGAGTTTATCCTCTCCTTAATTTCAAGCACCCCCCAACCCCTCAGTCCTGTCAGTTCCCCCCTCGACCATGAAAACTCATGCCCACGTCATTCTCGCTGGAGCCATCCTCGCGGCGATTTCCAGTGTAACCTGTTATGCGCAGGTTAGTTCACCCCTTGCTATTCCCGGGAGCGTCCTCTGGTTGGACGGTGACGACCTTAACGGAGACGGGATTAAAGATACTGGCGCGAGTGGCGCGCTGATTACCAGTTGGGTGGATAAAGCGGTTGCCGATGGTATCCATACCGTGACGGTGACCGCAGGCGCTCCCACCCTCGATTTTGGAGTGGCTGGAACCCACAATGCAGTCCACTTCACCGGTGGCTCACAGGATAAGCTCGATAATACGGCCTTTAATGTGATGGGCGATTATACCGTATTTACTGTCGTCCAAACGGATGGCGCCACCTTCGGGACCCATGTTCTTTCCGGGATCAATAATGCAGGCACCGATACGGTGCTTTACCGTGCGGGAGATGGTGCTTTTGATCTTTACAGCGGACAGAGCAGTGGAAACGTCAATGTGGCGCTGGCAACCGTTGCAGGGGCTACCGGATATAAGCTTTTTGGTTACCAGGCTAATTCAACCGGACCCGATGTTGGAATATTGCAAAGCGTCCAGTCGGTATTTGAATTGGGTGGCGGTGCGACCGGCGCACAACTAAATGGAATTCGAATTGGAAATTTGGATCGTAGCGATCCTTCCAACGTCACGCAGTCGGAGGCGTGGAACGGTCATATTGCCGAGGTCATTATTTATAATCGAAAGGTAACCGCAGCCGAGGCTACCTCCGTTAATAAATACCTTAATTCCAAATACAACCTCGGGGTCGCCTTTGCGACAGGGCGCGGGGCACTGATTGAAAAAGGCAATGTGACCGCCGGCGACCAGACCACGCCGTCCACGCTCACGCCTACTTCACAGGCGGTTGTTTCCCAACGGGTAAACGTGGCACTCTCTTCCAAGGGCGGCGTCGGCTTCGCGAAAGATCTCATTGCGGCACCTTACTCGCCGAGTCATCTCAATGACGGTCTTTACGCGACAGGCTTTGACAATCCCTGGATAGGCGCCAATAACCAGTCGTTTGCCGGTATCAAGCTTGCCGGAGCAACTACCATCGATGAAATCGGTTTTCAGGATGAATTCCCAAACCGCCGCAATGCGGCTTTCATCTTCGAATACACGCTTGATAACCTCAGCGGGACCCCTGCTGATCCAACATTTGGCCTCGATCCCACGGTCATTGACTCCAAAAATTGGCAGATCCTTGACGTGTTCCAGATTCAGGATACGGCGGATACACGCTATCTATTCGGGTTCACCCCGATTGCAGGAGTAACCGGCGTGCGCGTCCGAGTGGAATCTTCACAGATTCAGACTGCCATCTCAGAGTTGGAGGTATGGCAGGCGGTGCCGGAGCCGGCCACTGGTGGTCTGGCAATCGCGGGCGGCCTTGGGCTTTTGATTCGCCGCTGGCGCCGCCGCTAAGCATCCCTGCGCGGCCTGGTCGTCCGCTGGCCGGGTCACGGCAGACGTGCCGTACGGCGCAGCCATTGGGCTCCATTCATTTTTAATCGACCGTTCTGTCCCCTCCAGACTATGCGAAAATCAAACCCGTTGCCTTTATATGGCACTGCGCCCGCCTCGCTCCGGCTTGCCGCCGCGGTGGCCGCGGCCCTGCTTATCAGCCCATCAGCTCAGGCGTCAGTTATCAATTGGAGCAATAACGCGGGCTCGGCCTCGTGGACAACGGGCTCAAATTGGATCGGAGGCAGCGTTCCCGCCGATAGTTTGACCGCGGACATAGCCAGCTTTGACCAGCTTGGTTACCTTGTTCAGCCCAACGCCGGCACGACAAGTATCAACGGGATCCAAATCGGTGACGGCCTTTCTTCCACTGCGCCGTTGCTGGTGAGCGGCATCTCCCTGGCTATTGGGAACAGTGGCATCACCATGCTTGCGAATGCCGGGCCGGCAACGTTCAGCGCGCCGATAACACTTGGCTCCGCGCAGATATGGAGCAACGGCTCTGATGCTCATTTATCCTTAACGGGCAGTCTCGCTAATAACGGCAATTTGCTGACCGTTTCAGGCTCAGGCAACACCACGATTTCAAACGTAGTCAGCGGCACTGGCGGTTTGAGCAAGAGCGGGACGGGCACGCTGATTCTTTCAGGAGCAAATACCTACACAGGTCTGACTTCCATAAGTTCCGGCATTCTGCAGATAGGCAATAACGACACTGTGCTTTCCGTGGGTACGGGCAATTACAACATCGCGGCGGGTGCCCAGCTCGTTTTTGCCCGCAACGCCACTCCAAATGGATTGGCGTTTGTAAATCAATCGATCGGCGGCGCCGGGGATCTGGTGTTCAAAAACCAGAGTACAGGCTATTTTACTTTCAGGACAAATTATACCGGTACACTCAATTATACGGGAAAAACCATTGTCAACTATGACGCTCCGGTGGCCGCGACGACATGGTTTCAACGCGCTCTTTGGCTGGAGAAAGATGATCTATTGCCGCATGCAACCGTACTCGATCTACAGGCTGGAAAAGTATTTCTCCGTAACAACAGTGGTGGCGGAGAAAGTATCAGCGGGCTGACCGGAAACGCGGGCACGTTTATCACTACAGATCAGGGCGTCTCCCAGAAAGTAAACATCAATGTGCCCGATGGCGCGACTTACACATTCAATGGGGTAATCGGGATTGACGCTTCCCCCGTTCCGATCCAAGGCATCAATGACGGGAATATCACGTTGACGAAAAGCGGCGCCGGGACCCAGATTTTGACCGGCGCGAACAGCTATGCCGGCGGGACCGTGATTAGGGATGGGACCCTTGTGCTTAGCGGGATAAATACATTGAATGGCGCAACCAATCTATTAGGCGGCGCTCTCGTAATCAGTGGCGCGATCGCCGGCTCGGGTTCCATCACGGTCGAGGCCGGGACACTCTCGCTTGACTATACAAATCTGAATGCGTCCAAGATTGATAGCACCAGTCCATTGAGTCTGGGTGGTGGAAACGTGCAAATCATCCCCAACAACTCCGCGGATACAGTCCAGAATATCGGAAGCCTGATTCTGACTTCCGGAGCCTCCACCATAACTCTCAATAAAAGTGGCGGCGCCAATAATGCGACTTTTAATCTGCACTCTATTGCACGCACGGCCGGCACTGCGTTGAATGTGGTATATGGTGGCGCTGGGACAGGGTTGGCATCCGTGACCACGGATAATCTTAACACGAATGGGATACTCGGCGGATGGGCGATATTAAATGGCGCGGACTGGGCCGTTAACTCAACCAACAGCATCGGTGGCAGGATCGCGCCGCTCGCTCCGGCGGGTTATACGGGAAACTCCTGGGCGGCGGGCAATGAGACCAACGTCACCGGGAATTCGGCGCCCGCTTCCGGCTCGCGCACGGAGACTTTGAGGTTCAACGCATCCTCCCCCGGCACGGTGACGCTGGCCGGCACCAATACGATCGAGAGCGGCGGCATCCTGGTTACAGCGGCGGTTGGTAACAATGGATCGATCATTGATGGCGGCATCCTGCAGCCCGGCAGCGGAGGTGAACTTCTGATCCATCAGTTCAACAGTGCCAATTCGCTAACGATCTCCTCGGTCATCGCCGACAATGGAACCACAGCCGCGGCAGTGACGAAAACCGGGCCGGGCGCTCTGATTCTTTCAGCAGCGAACAGATACACCGGGCCGACTTACCTTTTCGGCGGCACTCTTAAAGTCAGCAAAATCAATTCCGGGTTTGAACCAAGCGCTATTGGAGCCTCTTCAGGCGGAGCGGAGAACCTGGTTTTTAATCATAGCACTTTGCAATATACCGGCATCTCTGCCGAAACCGACCGCGGATTTACGGTAACCGGGGCAGGGGGCACGATAGAGATTGTCAATGCCGGAGCCGTGCTCAACTTTCTGGGAACAATCGGCGGCAGCGGCGGGCTCAGCAAATCGGGTGCAGGAGCGCTAATTTTGGGAGGGGCAAGCAATTATACAGGCGACACGATCGTGAGCAGTGGCACGTTGCAGATTGGTAACAACAACCCGGGCACAACGCTAAATGGCGGCAGCTTCACAGTGGCTGCGGGTGCAAGCCTTATATTTTCCCGCAATAGCGACAACGTTGCTTTCCTGAGCCAATCCATCAGCGGGGCCGGCGACGTTGTATTCAGGAGCCAGAGCAGTGGCTACTTCACTTTTCGTGATAATTACACGGGCAGGCTAACCTATACCGGTAAGACCAAGGTGAGTTACGATGCGGATGCCGGGGGGACTTGGTTTGAGCGCACGCTTTGGCTCGAAAAGGACGATCTGCTGCCGCACTCCACCGTGCTGGAACTCGAATCCGGCAAAGTTTATCTTCGCAACAATACAGCTTTTGGCGAGACCATCAGCGGGCTGTCCGGTGGAATCAATACACGCATCGCAACCGACCAGGTGGCGATCCAAAAGCTCACCGTCAGCGTGCCGGAGGGACAAACTTATGCCTTTGACGGCGAGATTGGATTCGATCCCGCCCTGGCCACAAGCAGCGCCAGCATCGCGCTGACAAAAACAGGCGGTGGCATCCAGATTCTCAGTGGAGCGAATACGTTTAGCGGCGGGCTGCAGATCGCAGAAGGGACGATCAGGATCGGCGTTTCCACGGCGTCGGCGACCGCGGTTGGATCCGGCTCGGTGATTCTGGGCACGAATGCAACCAATGGCACACTCGATCTCAATGGTCAGACTGAGATTGTTAATAATTTGGCGATTGGCGTGGGAGCGGCGCCCAATAACCAGTTGGTCGGCAATAGTTCCACCTCTGCTGATGCGACTCTGGTTATTAATAACAGCTCTGATTTTGGAGGCGTTATCCGCGATTCAGTGAGTGGCGGAAATCGAAAAACGGCGTTAAGTCTTGGAGGCGGCACCCTTGCGCTGAGCAATGCCAGCACCTACTCCGGCAATACAAATGTCATGGCTGGCAAACTCATTCTCAAGGCCGGCAGTTCGCTTGGCAACACCGCCATCACCATTTCAAACGGCGCTGTCATTTCACCAAACCCGGGCGTCGGTTCAGTTAATGCCATAGGCACGTTGAGCCTGGAAAACGGATCAACTTTTGACATGACCGACGGCCAGATCGGGTTATTTAATCTAAGCGGTGTGGGCACTGCCCTGCTGATAGGCAGCCAGGCAGGCGCCGGAGCAAGGCTTAACTTTGAATTAAGCGCTGCCGGCTCTGACCGGCTTAACGTCGTGAACAGTGCAGCGGTCGCCGGAACAAACACCATTGGCATCTCACTGCTCGGCTCAAGCCTGACCGCCTCCAAAACCTATACACTCATCTCGGCAGGCAGCGGATTGGCTGGCAATTTTCAGTTCCCCAACGGTTCGCAGGAAATCTCGGTTCTGCTCGGCACCACCACTTATCGACTGGTTCTGGCGAATTCCGGGACGGCCGAAACGGTGCTTGTGCTCTCCGGAAGCCTCGGTAGCTGGGCGGGGGCAGGGAGCACAACGAATACCACCGCGTGGGCCACCGCTTCGAACTGGAGCGGCGGCGCGGTGCCGGGCGCGCTCGGCACGAACACCAGCTCGGATACTGTCGTGTTTAATTCGAATCCGGCCAATCCCGCGCCTGTTGTGGATGCTGGCCGGAATATTCAGAACATCATCTTCGATACCGCGAACGTCGGCAGTCTGAATATCGGTGGGGGTGCGCTCACGTTAACTGCCGGCGGTTCCATACAAACCACCGCCAGTGTAACCACGAAACAAACCATTAGTGCGCCGCTGATCTTGCAAGGAGACTGTCGGATTTTGAGTGGATCAGCGGCCGGTGCCGTTGTGAATCTAACTGGCGATCTTCACACGGCTGCCGTGGGAACCCTCATGCTCGGTGGCAATAACTCAGGATTGAACAGTATCAGCGGCCAGATCAGCGATGGGGCTGCTCCGCTCGGGATTACAAAGAGCGACACCGGAAGATGGGTCCTTTCCAACGCGGCCAACAGCTATACCGGTCCGGTCACACTTTCGGGGGGAACATTGCAGGTCAACTCCATTGGCTTGGGCGCAGTGCCGAGTTCGCTTGGTGCTTCCACCAACGCCGCTGAAAACCTGGTCTTTAACGGAGGCACACTCCAGTACACAGGCGCCGCCGCAACGTCGGACAGGGCTTTTACGATCAACGCTGCGGGTGCTACGATCGATATTGTTTCCGCCGACTCCATCCTGACATTCCAGGGTGCCGGCACAGGCCCGGGAAGCATCAACAAGAGTGGTGCCGGCACTTTAATTCTCGCGGGTGTTAATAGCTATGGCGGAACCACCACGGTTTCCAGCGGCACGCTGCAACTTGGAGAGAACAAGCTTGTCGCTGCGCTTGATTCAGGAAATTTCTCGGTTGCGGCCGGCGCCACGCTCGTCTTTGCGCGCAACAACGACAATGCCGCATTTCTCACCCAATCGATCTCCGGTGCAGGCGACGTGTTGTTTACCGGCCAAAGCCGTGGCTACTTTACGTGGCGCACTGATTACACGGGCAATCTGACTTATACTGGAAAAACCATCGTCAATTATGACGCG
This sequence comes from Chthoniobacteraceae bacterium, assembly GCA_028293625.1. GTDB lineage: Bacteria > Verrucomicrobiota > Verrucomicrobiia > Chthoniobacterales > Chthoniobacteraceae > CAIURC01. The sequence continues at coordinate 57,377 of JAQGOL010000002.1, forward strand.
GATTCGGGCGGAACCTGGTTTGAACGCGGATTTTGGTTGGAGAAAGACAATTTGCTGCCTCACGGCACCGTTCTCGATGTCCAATCGGCAAAGGTCTTTCTTCGAAACAATACGATTAATGGGGAAACCATTGGCGGATTGGAAGGAATCACCGGCACATTCATTACAACGGACAGGGCGGAGATGCAGAAGCTGACATTCGATGTTGCTGCCGGCCAATCGTATAGATACGACGGCGTCATCGGCATCGATAATTCGTCCGCACCGATTGAAGGCATCAATGCCGGCAATATTGCTCTTTTCAAGAACGGTCCCGGTAAACAAATCCTTACCGGTGAAAATACTTATTCGGGCGCGACTACGGTCAATGGGGGCACTTTGGCGATCAGCGGTTCGATCTCCGGCGCCTCAACGGTGGTTGGCCCCGGTGCTGTTCTTGCTTCGGGTCTGACCGGAAGCGTGCAAACAGCGACGGGCGGAAATATTGCAATAAATCATGGCGGAAGTCTCGCCCCGGGCGATATCGGAGCTGCCGGTGTCCTGACACTTAATCCCGGCCTGGGCGGGAAACTCAGTTTTGAATCCGGCTCAATGTTGCAGTTTGATATCGACGCCACTTCGGACCTGGTGACATTTTTTGCGCCGGGCGATTGGCTTGAAGGAAATGGCAATACCACGCTCGTTCTCAGTGGGCCGATTAATTACACGCAGATCTACACGGTATTCGAAAACGTCACGACATCGGGATTCACCCTTGCAGGAATCACAGGTTACGATGCCAGCCGTTACTTCGCGAATTTTGTCCAATCCGGAATGGATTATGAGCTCTCTTTTACAGCCGTTCCCGAGCCTGCGGCAACCGGGTTACTCGTTTCCGGTCTTGGACTACTGCTGGGGCTGAACCGGTTTCGCCGAGGAAGGCGGCCATAAGGTGCCACCGAAGGCGGCGCCAAATCTTAATCCAAACTTTCAGGCGTACCCTAAGCAGGAAAGGCGTCCCTCATGCGACATTTTCTTTTGATCCTTTTGGCGGCTATTATTGCGCTCCCAAGTAGCGGGCGCGCCGTGACGATCGGTGATGGTCCGGGAACTATCGGCACAACGGATGGAAGTTCGCAGCTTGAGCTCTGGTTGAAGGCGGACGCGCTTGGCCTGGCCGATGGCTCGCCGGTTTCCGTGTGGAACGATGCAAGCGGGAATGGCCGTAATCTTACCCAGGCAAATCCTTCGCTTCAGCCGGTATATGCGGCCAATGCTTTGGCAGGAAAGCCCGTGGTACGCTTTACGGCCGATTTTTTTGGCAGCCTTGCGTTGCCATCAATCAATAACGAACTGACCATCATTGCCGTGATTAAACCGGCCAAGACCGGCGCTTATCACAATATTCTTGATGGCTTGGGCGGAACGCGGCCGATGCTCTGGGTTGATGGCATTGGTAACTATGAATTTAATTTCAACAGCGGCGCAGTGACACCCGCCACCGGCAGTTACGATATTCTTTTCGCGGTCAAACGAAACAGCGGCGCGCAATACTCGCAGCTCTATCTTAACAGCCCGCTTGCCGCGGCGTCGGGCCCCAACGCATTTGCCATTGCGGCAAGTCAGTCGTACACGTTCTTTAATCGGAGCGGCAGCCAGGCTTTCAACGGCGACATTGCTGAACTGATAATTTATAGCAGCGCGCTGACCGGCGCGGAGATCGGCAAAGTCGGTTACTATCTTCAGCAGAAGTATTCACTCGCGTCGAGCTTCCCATCCCCTTTCCCGATTCTTACAGGCTATCAGCAGAACCCGGTGACTTATGGAGTCAATGTGGCGATTACGCCAAACGCGCCGGTAGTCAGCGGGGGAACCGCCACCGGTTTCTCTATTTCTCCGGCGTTGCCGGCAGGATTGACATTCAATGCCGCCACCGGCGTTATTTCCGGTACGCCGTCTGTCGCAGCATCCCAGGCGACTTACACGATCACTGCTACTTTCAGCGGCCAGCCTGGCTCATCGACGCAGGTTTCCATCGGAGTCGCTTCGCCGTCCGTTCTCGGTTATTCACGCGACCCTGTGGTTTTTACGCGGGGCCGTGTTGTTCAACCCATTCAACCTTTGCTGCGCGGTGGTCCGGCCGCTGGCTTCGCGATATCACCGGCTCTGCCGGTCGGGCTTATTTTTAACCCGCAGACAGGCACGATTTCCGGCAGTCCGACCGTTTCTTCTCCAACTGCGGCTTACACTGTTACGGCAAACTTCAGCGGCTATCCATCATCGAGTTACGTGCTCATGCTCGAAGTAGTGGAACCGGCTACGACCCTGGATATCACCGAATTCATGGCGAGCAATGATTCCACGATCGTTGATGGCGACGGTTCATTCTCGGATTGGATCGAGATTAATAACTACGGCGCGGTGCCGATCGATTTGGATGGCTGGGCGCTTACCGATGATTCGGGTAACTTGCGGAAGTGGACCTTTCCTCCACGGATACTTGCTCCCGGGGCGTACCTGCTCGTCTTTGCCTCCGGCGATTCCCACATCGATCCTGCAGGCAATCCGCATACGAATTTCAAGTTGGATGGGAATGGTGAATATCTCGCGCTTGTGCAATCTGATGGGGTTAGCATTGCGCGTCAGTTCGCCCCGATGTTCCCTGCACAGGCTGTCGGTGTATCCTACGGCACTCGTGACCGTGTGACCTACGGTGCCTATGCACAGCCAACGCCTGGTGCGGCAAATGGCTTTTTTGATGCTTCTTCTTCGGTGGTGGTGGCGTCTCCTCCTGGACGGACTTTTTCCGGAACGATCAATATAACCCTCTCTGCGCCGCTCGTGGCGGGCGCGGTGATCGGATACACGCTCAACGGCACGCTTCCAACCGCTTCATCGCCGGTCTATGGCGGACCGATTTCTCTCACTGCGAACTCCCGTCTAAGGGCGCGCGTATTTCAACCCGGTCTGGCTCCCGGCCCTGAAACGAGTGAAGTCTACCTTCGGCTCGGTGCTGACCTTCAGGGATTCAGTTCAAATCTACCGCTTGTTTTTCTTAGCACGGATCAAGCCATCGCCGCCGCTTCCTCCCCGGCGTTGACGGGGACGAATGCGGTGATTGTAGGAGTGGATGAACTCAATGGCCGCGCTTTGGCCACTGGGACGCCAAATTATTCGGGTCGAAGTGGTCTGCGAATTCGCGGACGCTCTTCTCAATCGTTTCCTCAGAAACAATATAAATTTGAAACGTGGGACGGCGCGGGACGTGAAGCGGATGCCTCGCTCCTGCGTCTGGGCAGTAGTTCGGACTGGGTGCTCAGTTCGCCATGGAGCGAAAAGTCGCTTGTACGGAATGCGCTTGCTTATCGGACATGGGAAAATCTTGGCTGGCCATCGCTCGGCACACGGTTTGTGGAAGTATTCATCAACGATGACAACGACGGGCAGTTCAGCTATTCCGATGATTATGCCGGCGTCTACATGCTGGTTGAATCGATCAGCCTTGACCGGCTTGGACTTTCCGGGCCGCAGAATACCACCGATGCGACAGGAATTACGGGCGGTTTTATTACGGAAACGGGCAACGCGGATGATCAGGATTTTTCCACGACAGGTTCCGGCCGCGATGTTGCGCATAAACATAGGGATCCGAGTGTGACCAAGCTCAATTCCACGCAACGGACATGGATTCGCGGTTATATTTCCAAATTCGAACAAGCGCTCTACGGAAATGGCTTCATTCATCCGGCCACGGGCCAGCATTACAGTACTTACACCGACGTGGCCTCGCAGGTTGACTACAAGATCGCCCGTGAATGGAGCCGCAACTACGATGGAGGAAGCACCTATAGCTATCTGCCTCGGAGCGGCAAGCTTACCATGGGACCGCTCTGGGATTACAATTGGGCATTTGGGAATGTAAATTATGCGGAGGGCGGCGATCTGCCAGGCTACCGGACCGATGGCTGGAATCGTTCTTTTACCTCCAACACAAATGGCTGGTCCCCATGGTGGCTGCGCTTTGAACAAGATCCCGACTGGTGGCAGCTATTTGCTGATCGCTGGAGCGCGCTGCGCGCGACTCTGCTGAGCGACACCGCCGTGAACAGCCAGATTGACGCATTGACGCTGCCGCTCACGCAAGAGGCTGCCGCGCGGAATTTCGCCCGGTGGCCGCAACTTGGCATTTTCACGGTGGTCAGTGCGCCGGGTTACGAAACGAGGACAACCTATCAGAGCGAAATCGATTATCTAAAGACGTGGTTGCATAATCGAAGTCTGTGGATTGATTCGCAATTTTTATTGCATCCGGCGTTTTCTCGCGTGTCCGGACCGCTCGCCAGCGGCAGCACCGTGACGCTAAGCGCCGGTGTCGGCTCGATGATCTATTACATGACGGATGGCAGCGATCCACGTGCTCCGGGAGGCGGGATTGCCGCGGGCGCGCTGAGCGTTTCGACGGGTGGCAGCGTGACGATTACTACTTCGACGATCCTTGCGGCGCGTGCCAGGATCGGAACGGCCTGGAGTGCCCCATCGATTGCCACCTATGTCACTGGTAATCCGGCAAGTGCTCAAAATCTTGTGATCAGCGAAATTGCCTATCATCCCGCCGATCCGACGCCGGAGCAGCTCGCGAACAACCCTGCGCTCAGTGACGACGATTTTGAGTTTATTGAAATACGCAACATCAGTGCCAACGCCATCGACCTGACCGGGGTCAGTTTCAGTGAAGGTTTGCGGTTTACGTTTCCAAGCGGGACGACGCTTGCGGCCGGCGCCCACGTGGTAGTTGTCAGGAATAGTGCGGCGTTCGGGCTTCGCTACGGGGCTGCCAATGTTGCCGGACAATACCTGGGCAACCTTGAAAACAGTGGGGACACCGTGGTTTTGCTCGCGGCGTCCGGCACTGAGATTGCACGCATTCATTACAGCGATGCGTGGAGCGCCGCTTCCGATGGCGCGGGCTACACATTGACCTTGCTTGATCCCGCCAATGTTCCTGCCGACTACAGCAATCCCGCTGCCTGGGGGTTGAGTGGCAGCATCCACGGCTCGCCCGGCGCCGCGAACGGCCCGGTCTTTACGAGCGATTTTACGCTCTGGCAGCGAAGCCATTTTGCAGGCGCCAGCCTTGCCGACCCGGAGCGTAGCGGGCCGCTGGCCGACCCGGATCACGATGGGGCATCTAATCTTCTTGAAATGTCGCTGGCAACCGACCCCCTTGATTCAAGCTCCCGGCCCCTGACTTTTCTTACTCTCCCCACTTTTACTTTCACCCGTTTACGTCAAACCCTCGGTATTAACTTCAGCGTTGAAGAAAGCCCTGATTGTCGCGTATGGACGGCGGTCAATACAGCTCTTCAGATCGTCTTACAGTCAGATACCACGGAAACCGTGCATGCAACGATTCCGCAAACGAATGCTCCCGCGAGATTTTTCCGCCTTCGCGTAACCAAATAAGCGGGAGTGGCCGGTCATTGAGCACCAACGATGACCATGATGCGAAAAGGCTTTAACAGCATAGGTCCTTATGCTGGTTGCCGGGCGAATGCCGCCGCTTTTTCAATCAACTCATCGTCAGGCCGCTGGCCGGTGTAGAGGACAAATTGTTCCACCGCCTGGAGCACGATTACTTCTGCGCCCGAGATTGTTTGTTTGCCCAGCGCTGCCGCCATCGTAATCAACGGGGTTTGGGCCGGCAGCGCGACAACATCAAAAATAACCTGTGCGGCGCGAATAGTCGCTTCAGGAAAAGAGAGCTGATCGGCTTCAGGCGCGCCCGCCATTCCAATGGGTGTCACGTTGATGAGAAGTCCGGGCGGCTCGTCTTCTTCCGGCTCTGTCTTGAATTGGTATTGCGCAGCCAATGCCGCGCCAGCCGCTTTGTTCCTTGCAAGAACGGTTCCATTTGTAAATCCGGCATCGCGCAAGGCGCAGGCGACGGCCTTTGCCATGCCGCCGCTGCCAAGAAGCGCGAAGCGAAGTGCCGTGGAAATACGATGGGATCGAAGTAAAGAGGCGATTGCGATATAGTCAGTATTATAGCCTTTAAGGAAGCCATCGGAGTTGACGATTGTATTGACTGACATGATCCCATTGGCGGAAGGATCAAGTTCATCGAGGTATTCCATGCAGGCTTCCTTAAAAGGCATCGAGACCGCACAACCGCGAATGCCAAGTGCTCGAACCCCGGTGATTGCGCCGCGCAGATCGGAGGTGCTGAACGCTTTGTAGATGAAGTTCAGTCCAAGTTCCCGGTAGAGGAAATTATGGAATCGGGTTCCGAAATTGCCCGGCCTTCCCGAGAGCGAGATGCAGAGCCGGGTATCCTTGTTGATGCTGGGGGCCACGGAGTTACCTTGAGAAGTCTTTACTGGCAAGGGAAGGGGTTGCGCTCTGAAAACCCTTGCTGATGCCAGTAAGGATAAGGCGCTGGAAGAGCGCTCGCCAAATCAAGCCGCGCTACTTGTTCCGGCGTGAGGTTCCAGCCGACGGCGCCGAGGTTCTGCCGTAGTTGTTCCTCGTTGCGCGCTCCGATGATGACGGTGGAGACAGTCGGCCGCTGGAGTAGCCAGTTTAGCGCGATTTGCGGCACGCTTTTGCCTGTTTGCGCAGCAACTTCATCCAGTGCATCAACGACTTTAAATAAATATTCATCAGCGACTTGCGGGCCCGCATCCGTTGACGCCTTCTCGTTAAGACGGCTGCTTTGCGGACGCGGCGCGCCACGTCGGATTTTACCGGTGAGCCGGCCCCAACCAAGCGGGCTCCAGACCACCGCGCCCACTTTCTGATCGACGCCAAGCGGCATCAATTCCCACTCGTAATCCCGGCTGATGAGCGAGTAATAGGCTTGATTCGCCACATAACGCGGAAGCCCGTATTTTTCCGATACCGCGAGCGACTTCATCAGATGCCATCCGGAGAAGTTCGAGCATCCGACATAGCGGATTTTGCCCGCGCGAACAAGATCGTCGAGTGCGCCGAGCGTTTCCTCAATGGGTGTCAGTGCGTCAAAGCCGTGTAATTGAAACAGGTCGATGTAATCGGTATCAAGGCGGCGCAGACTTGCTTCAACCGAACGGATGAGATGATGTCTGGAAGAGCCGACATCATTAGGTCCGTCGCCCGCGCGAAAAGTTGCTTTGGTTGAAATGAGGACGGTGTCACGGCGTCCCTTGAGGGCTTTGCCAAGGATTTCCTCGGCTAGTCCACTTGAGTAGATATCCGCGGAGTCGAACATATTGAGCCCCGCTTCAAGGCAGATGTCGATCAGGCGGGTAGCTTCCTCCACGCCGCTGTTTCCCCAGGAACGAAATAGATCGCCGCTGCCGCCGAATGTGCCGGTTCCGAGGCTGAGGACGGAAACCTTCAAGCCTGCGCCGCCAAGTTGTCTGTATTCCATAATGATATTGGTAGAACGGCGTATGAGAAGAGCCGCCTCTTGTATTCGTAAGCGTCCATGGTCCCGGATGAAAAGAATGAAAGCGGGATCGCGGACGGCGCCGGGCCGAAACGGGTTGATTTACCGCACGCTGTCCAGGGAAGGAAGTGTGTTTAACAAAATGGGGAAAATCTCTGGAAGCCAGGCGGGGCTTTGCTCAAAGCAAAAGAGGCGGTCCATTCTGATAAACAATTTGTCTTCTAGATGCTATAGCGCTTTTTTCAATGATCTAAATCATCTGCATCAAAGCAATCGGACTGACGCAAATTTTTCTCTGATTGGGATTTTTATCGGATGACTTTTTTTCGAAGGCTCTTAGATTCCCCGCGCCACTCCCCGGTTCCCTCAAACGAAACTCTTCCTCCTTGAATCATGCGTTTTTCCCTTAATCCTCCCGTTCTGAGCACCTCCATCGCAGCTTTTCTGGGCCTCGCCTTGCTGGGGGTGCGCGCGCAGGCGCAATCCAATGGTGTTTTCTCAAACTCCGGAGCGCTCGGCTTCGGAGATGAGACGGCCAATGTCGGTTTGAACCCGGCAAAGACTTATCTTGAAGCGATCGATCTTGGTGATACGACGGATAGCACCGTGAATGGCGTGCCTTTCACCGGCTCGGGTGCCGCGGCCGCACCTTCGGGAACAGGCTGGGCGATTACCGGGACGCTCAATCTTTTTGGAGGCGGCGGGACAATTCCCGGGGGTGAAGTTGGAGCATTGACCAACAAATTTATTTATGGGGGCCTTCCGGCGACGTTGACCCTCAGCGACCTGACGGTTGGTCAAACCTACGTCGTGACTTTATACAACCGCTCCTGGGACAGCGCCGGGTTGCGTGTGCAAAATATCACGGCTTCTGGCGCATCGGTCGGATCGACGGTGTTTGATGAAGACACGGGAGCCTCCGGGCAGGGGAACCTGAATCTGCTGCGGTATACTTTCCAGGCGGGTTCATCAACGCAGAGCTTGGCAATCGCGCCTCAGTTGGTGGGGAATACGATGCATCTTTACGGGTTTAGCACCGAGCAGACGTTCAATAATACTCTGATCAGCGGCACGACCTGGAGCAATGCAACGTGGTCGCTCGGGCAGCCTGACGGCGTCGGTTCAAACGCATCGTTTGGGCCGGCGGCAGCGCCTACGACCTTTAATCTTGAAAGCGCCCGCACGTTGGGTCATCTGCAGTTTGATGGCACCAACGCATGGACGCTTTCCGGCGTTGATCCGCTGACGCTCCAGGCCGATGTGGGAGGCGTTTCTGTTTTGAGCACGCTTGCCGGCGCGCATTCCATTTCTGCGCCGATTGTGTTGAACAGCGATGCTGTAAAACTTGGCGCGGGAAGCCTTTCTTTAAACGGAACCATTTCCGGAGCAAATGCGCTCAATGTCAGCGCCGGGACGCTTACTCTAGGAGCGGCCAACAGCTACAGTGGCGGCACTACCGTAAATAACGGGGCAACGCTTCAACTTGGCGTGGCGGGCGCGCTGGGAGCCACGACCGGCAATCTTACCGTGAATGGATCAGGCTTGGTGAACCTGAACGGAAACACGCACAGCGTGGGAAACCTAAGCGGCACCGGGACTATTTCCAATAATGCAAGCGGCACAAATGTCACTCTGACGATTGGGACGGGCAGTGTCACAGATGCCACTTTTGGCGGCACGATTGCCGATCACACGACTGGAACCGGCACGGTGGCACTGACAAAAGTTGATGCTTCTACCGCCACGCTCTCCGGCGCAAACAGCTACAGCGGGCTGACGACAATTACCGCGGGAAAACTTCAGCTCGACGGCGCCGCCGCAGCGGGAACGCTCTCTACCAGCGGGATCAACATTGACGCCGCGGGCGCCCTGGGATTTACAGCCGGCGCTGGCAGCACATTGTCACTGAAGGCAGGTTCAACATTAAGTCTTGGAGGCGGCACGATTGTGATGGATGTCGGTGATGTGGCGGCGAGCGACAAAATTTCCGCCAGCACGCTCGCGCTTACAGCCAACAGCGCTTTTGTATTCCGCCCGATTTCAGCTTTGGACATCGGTTCGACCTATACATTGGCCAGCTACAATACGCTGACTAATCCTAACAATTTCAGCGCTACGGGAAGCGTGATCGGGCGGCTCACCATCACCCCGGTCATCGGCGCCAATGCAATTACCATGGTGCCGAGTCTCGATAGCGGCATCTGGAATAATCCGACCGGCGGCACCTGGAGCGACGGCCCATGGAGTAACTACACGCCTACCGCGGCGGGCGACTCGGCGCTGTTTGGAAGCGCGCTCGCCGCAAACGGAACCGTGAGCATCGATTCCGCGCGTAGCGTTGGGTATCTTACTTTTAACAACGGCACGGCCTCTTACACATTGGGCACCGCCGGAAGCAGCAACCTGACGATCGATAACGGCGACAACCGGGGAATTATTGATGTCAACGCCGGCACGCATACGATTCTGGAGAATGTTGCGCTGGCATCGAATCTGTCGGTCACAGCTGATCAGGGAGCTTCCCTGACCATGAGAGGAGTGATCAGCGGTGCAAAGGGAGTAAGCAAGTTCGGACAAGGCACGTTGATTCTTACCAACGCCCATACTTACAGTGGCGGCACCACCATTCTCGGAGGAACCTTGCAGCTTGGAAACGGAGTGGCCAATGGCTCGGTAACGGGCGGTATCCTTAACAACGCCGCTCTCACATTCAACAATGCCAATGCACAGACCGCCCCCAATGCCATCAGCGGCACAGGCAGCGTGCTGAAACTCGGCGCTGGCACTCTGATATTGTCCGGGGCGAGCACCTTTACCGGTGGCCTGACCATCTCGGCCGGCATGGTCGATGTGGGTGGCGACACGGCGTTGGGCTCGGTTACCGGCCCAATTCTTAACAACAGCACTTTGCGATTCAGCCGGACCGGCGTGACGACGATCAACAGTGTTGTTAATGGAACGGGCAATACCATCATCGCGGGCGGGGCTTCACAAACCCTGGCAGCGGGCGCATCCATTAATACTCCACGTCTGACGATCGGAGATTACTCGCAAGGATACCTTTACTTCTCCTCGCCGAACCAGCTCAACGGAACTACAGGCGTATTGCTTACGATCGGTGCGCATGCTGCCAACAGCCGGATCAACCTCAACGGATTCAGCCAGACTATTTCCGGCCTGATCGGCGCGGGCATCGTGCAGAGCGCCGAGGGTGGCACTGTTGCACCCGCGACGCTGACTATCAATGTGCCGGGCACCAACAGCTATAGCTGGACCGGCTTGATTCGCAATCAGGCACTGAGCGGGCCGCTTAGCTTGACCAAAACCGGCACTGGCGAACAGGTGATGAACTTTGCCATCACTGATCCCAATTACACCGGCGCGACGACGGTAAACCAAGGGCGGCTTGTATTTGGCAGCACGCTTGCGGCGCCGATCTGGAACACCTCGGGAATCAGCGTCGATGCGGGAGCAGAAGTAGGATTGACCGGGGCGGGCACGGGTGTGGTGAGCTGGTCGGAAGGCGTTGTGATTTCAGGCGCCGGCGGCTTAACCAGGACGGGTGCTGATAATAACACGGTTACCATTACCAATAGGAATAACTCGTTTACCGGCGCCACGAAACTTAGCGGCACCGGTATACTTTCAGTGAATTCACTGGCGAATATCGGGAACAACAGTGCGATTGGCAAAGGCACGGCTGTTGCCAATGCGGCATCGCTGATCCTTGATGGCGGCAAGCTGCGTTACACGGGAGCGGCGGCCAGTTCGGATCGTCTTTTTACCCTGACCCAAAATGGCGGCACGCTTGATGCCTCCGGCAGCGCGGCGCTCAATCTGACCAACAGCGGGGCCGTGGCGACCAGTGGCACCGGGGCGCGGAATCTGATTCTGACCGGAACCAATGTTGGAAACAACACACTGGCGGCGGCGCTCACTGACGGCGCAGGCGGAGGGACTTCGTTAACGAAGAACCAGGACGGAACCTGGGTGTTAACCGGCGCGAGCAGCTATACGGGTGCCACTTCAATCAATGCCGGGCGTTTGCAGCTTAATGGAAATGCCGCGGCGAGCCCGCTGACCACAGTAAATCTCTCGGTCAACAGCGGGGGAACTCTCGGGTTTACTTCGGGAACAGGTGGCACCCTTACTTTGGCCAACACCCTGACGCTAAATGGCGGCACGACGGTGATTGACCTGGGGACGGCAACGGGCAGTGACCAGATCACAGCCGGCACGCTTGTCATTGCGGCTGATAGTGTGCTGAGATTCAACCAGATCGCGATCTACGATTTCGGCTCCACTTACACGCTTGCTTCCTACAATACGTTAACCAATCCGGGGAACTTTAAGGTGACTGGCTTTGCCGCCGGCCGCCTCGCGCTTAATCCGGTGGTTGGCGCAAAAGCGATCACGCTCACGCCGACCTTGGATAACGCGGTATGGAATAATTCGGGTGGCGGCGCCTGGAGCAGTGGCCCGTGGGTAAACTACACGCCCAATGCGGTGGGAGATGCGGCGCTTTTCGGGCCTGCATTAACTTCATCAGCCGTTGTGGTGGTCGATTCGCCCAAAACCGCCGGTTATCTGACCTTCAATAACAGCACGGCTTCCTATACTATCGGAACACAGGGCAGCGCGAATCTAACACTTGCCAATACCGGCACGGCGGCCGCGCAGATCACCGTGACTGCTGGTACCCATACGATTGCTGAAGATGTCACCCTGGCGAGTGACCTTGTTATTTTCAGCAATGCATCGACGGCGCTTAATCTAAACGGCGCGCTGGTCGGGCCGGCGAATTCGGTGACCAAGAGTGGCGGTGGAACTGTGACGCTCAACGGCACAAACAACTTCGGCACCGGTGTTGGGGCCGGATTTAATATCAACCAAGGGACCGTGGTGCTTGGGAGCGCAGCGGCATTGGCGGCTGACACGCGCGTCGCGGTCAATGGCGGCACGCTTGATCTCAATTCCAATGATACAACGATCGGCCATCTGAGCGGCAGTGGCGGCGTCGTCACGGATCGTTCGACCGCGGGTGGAACCACTACCCTGACGATTGCGCAGGCTGGCAACTCCACCTTCACGGGAGCTCTTTCCGATGGCAGCGCCCGCACACTCGCCGTGGTGAAAAGCGGGGTCGGAAGCCTCACACTAAACGGAGCCAATACGTTTAGCGGCGGATTGACCATTTCCGAAGGCAGCCTGATTGCTGCAAACGGGACGGGCATTGCCGTTCCAGGGAGTGTCACGCTCGGCACCGGCATCGGTTCCGCCTGGCTGATCAGTGGCGCCTCAGCCCAACAGTACGGTGCTGATACAGTCGTGACATTTAATAACGGCGGCCTGGATGCGAAGCTTGAACTACGCGGCACCACCCAGACACTTGCCGGTGTTGATTCCTCCACAAACCAAAATCTCTCAATCATCCAGAATGACGAAGCGACGTCACCCGGATATACGAGCGCACCTGGCAGTGCGACGTTGGTTCTTAACACGGCCACGGATCACAGTTTCTACGGGATTATCCGCAATCAGGACGGTGGCGCGCTGGGAATCACGAAGGAAGGGGTCGGCACGCAGGAACTCATCGCCCATTCCACTATCCAGGGATTCACTTACAGCGGACCGACCATTATCAATAAGGGAGAGCTCATTTTAAATCTCTCAGGGGCGCCTTCCCCCGGCTTTGCCTCCGACATCACTGTCAACGCCGGCGGCACGCTTGGCCTTGACGGAAACTGGACACTGAGCCGCCCGGTAAACGGAGCCGGCGATGTGATCAAACAGGGATTTAATACGGTAACCGTTTCCGGAGCCCTCAATCACACGGGCAATACAACGATCGCCGCCGGCAGCCTGATACTGACCGGTTCGCTCTCCGGTTCACCCAGCATCGACGTGCAGAACGGCGCGATCCTGGATGTGTCAGGCGTTGCCAGTGGGTTTAAGGTCGGCGCGGCGCAGACATTGAAAGGAAATGGCACCGTTTTGGGAGCCGTTGCTGTGAACGGAAAACTCGCGCCCGGCAACGGCATTGGAACGCTCACCACCGATGCATTGGCTTTCGGCACGGCCAGCGTGCTTGCCTTGGAAATCAATACAGGCGCCGTCACCGGCTTGCTTGGCGCGTCGGATCTTGTCTCGGTCAATGGCAGTTTCTCCCTTGCGTCCGGAGCAGGCGGTTCATCCACGCTCAGCCTTACTGATCTTGGCGGCAATGTGCATGTCGCAAACAACACTCAGTTCACGCTGGTCACTTACAGCGGTGGATGGAACGGCGGCCTCTTTAATGTGGACGGCAACGTGATCCCCGATGGCGGTTTGTTTACGTTCGGCGCCAATCAGTTCCAGCTCGATTATGACGCGGGCGGCTCAAACGTCGTGCTGACTGCCGTGCCGGAGCCGACGACGGCAGCCGCGCTTCTGGCAGGGCTCGGCACGCTGCTCGGCCTGCGCCGCCGCAGGAACCCGGCGCTTTAAATCGATCAAGCGCAGGAGTTCTTCTCTAATGAAGGGGTAAGACGTTGGTGATGACTGGCAATTGGTTCTCGGCTATTCGATATAAGCAGTGCGGAAATCCCCGTCCGCCCGAGACAATTCCCATTTTTTCATGAACGCCACTATCCCCATCGAGCATACCGATTCCATTAACGCGAAGATTCTTGCGGTCTCCGAGGACCTGATCGTCGGCTTCCATCGCCAGCCTTTCCACGTGATAGCAAGGCAAGCGGGCGTTCCTCTGGAGACTGTGCTTGAACGGATCCATGCGATGGTGGAAGCCCGTGTGATTCGCCGGGTGCGCCAGACGCTGCTTTCCACCAAACTGGCGCATGGTGCGCTTGTGGCCTGGAAAGTGCCGGAGGAGAAACTCAACGCCGCTTTCGATTTCATGTCGTTGAATGACCCTTTTTCGGGTCACGTGGTCATTCGATCGACTGACACGGAGGTTTCCGGATCCGGTTACCGGCTCTGGACCACGCTGAAGGTCCCCGTGGGTGAGTCGCTTGATTTTCACGCGAAGGCGCTTTTGCGGCTGACCGGCGCGACTGAATATCTGCTCATGCCGGCGCACGGTGTGTTTGCGCTCGGTGTGGGGCATGTGCGCAGAAAAACGCTCGAGCCCGGGGATAAATCCGACGAGCCGGCCGTGATGATGACAACGGTTCCCGTGGAGCTTACCGCCGAGGAATGGAAGGTGTTGCTCGCGCTAAAGGAAGAGCTGACGCTCGATGAAATCGTTGAAAATCCATGGCAATCCCGTGCGGATCTTGCCGGTGTCTCGATTGAACGGTTTTGTGAGGTGGCCGAAACCTTGAATGCAAAGAAAGTCATCGGCCGTTTCTCCACTTTTCTCGAGCATGTGAAGCCTTCCTCAACCGGCGAGCGGGTGACGCGGTTTAATGGGCTTTTCCATTGGGCGGTTCCCAAGGGCCGCGAGATGGAAGCGGGCGCCGAAGTGGGCCGCCATTTCTGCATGACTCACTGTTATTGGCGGGAAGGCGGCACGCAGTTCGCCGGCGTCAACATCATGGGTGTAATGCATGGGACCGAAAAAAGCCGCGTGATGGAGCACAAAGCAGCCATCGACCGCCACCTCGATGCCATCGGGCTGCCTGTCTCGTATACGAATGTCTTTTGGGGCGGCCGTTCCGAAATCAAGCCCTCGGAGATCTCCCCAAAAGTCTTCGCGGAATGGCATGCCCGGCACGCTTCCACGGAAGCATAAATCCGCGCCGCCTCTGCATACAATGGGCGGATAGGGCAATCGGAGCGCCGTCGAAATCCGATGCGGCCGGTTGGATTAGTGATATGCCTTAAGCGCCCCCCGGAGTTTGTCTCCCGCACCTCATGACCGCCCCGTATCCCCATCGTTTTTTCCTGCTTGCGCTTGCTCCTCTTCTTTTTGGATTGGGCGGGTGCAATCGTTCCAAGAGCCAGCCGGTGCGCACCCAGAAAGCGGCGGTGCCGGTGGTGATCGGCGAAGTCATACGCAAGGATATGCCGGTCATTGTCCGGGCGATTGGCCGGGTGACCTCCTCGGCGACGGTATCGATCAAACCGCAGGTGACAGGAACCATTTCCGAAGTGCATTTCACCGATGGGCAATCGGTCCGGAAAGGCGATCCGCTTTTCACGATGGATAAACGGCCGTTTGAAGTGGCGCTTGACCAGGCAAAGGCCACACTCGCTGAAGCGCAGGTGAAAGCCGAGAACGCCAGCACCCAGGCAAAGCGGTATTCGACCCTCGATAAATCAGGAAGCGTTTCCAAGGAGCAGCTCTCCGATATCGCGTCGACGGCGCAGGCTGCGTTATCGACTGTGCAAGTGGCGGCCGCGGGAGTCAAAAACGCAGAGCTTCAGCTGGCTTATTGTTCGATTCATGCGCCGATTGACGGGCGTGCCGGAAAAGCGCTGGTGACCGAGGGCAACGTTGTTTCCGCCAATCAAACTGACCTGGTGGTGGTCAACCAAATCGCCCCGGTGCAGGTGACTTTCGCGGTCGCCGAGCAGCACCTGATGGCGGTTCAGCGCGGAATGGCCGGTGGAAAGCCGAAGGTCACGGCCCGCACATCCGGCATCGAGCGGCAGAATGCGGTCGGGGAACTCATTTTTGTGGATAACACGGTGAAAGCCTCCACCGGCACCCTTGAATTAAAAGCTGCGTTTGCCAATGACCCGCAGGTGTTGTGGCCAGGGCAATTTGTCGGGCTGCGGGTGGAAGTGGGCATTGACCGGGAGGCTGTCGTGGCGCCCGCGGCGGCGGTGCAGGACGGGCAGGGCGGCTCGTATGTTTTTGTCATCGGACCGGATAAAAAGGCGGAGATGCGCAAAGTGGTGGTCGATCGAAGCGCCAATGAAGAATCGGTGATTCGCAGCGGGCTGACGGGCGGCGAACAGATCGTAATCGACGGCCAAAGCCGCCTGACTGTTGGCAGCGTGGTCGAGATTGTCCCGCCGGCGCCCGGGTTGACTTCCGTGGAGGCAAAGGCGGAACCGGTCCTGGCAAAGCCATGAGCATTCCAGAGCTCTGTATCCGGCGCCCGGTCATGACCACGCTGATCATGATCGGCCTGGTCGCGTTCGGACTTCTCGCCTACCGTCAGTTGCCGGTGAGCGATCTGCCGACTGTCGATTTCCCCACCATCTCGGTGACCGCCACTCTGCCGGGCGCAAGTCCCGAAACAATGGCTGCCTCCGTCGCCACGCCGCTTGAAAAGCAGTTTTCCACCATTGCCGGGATCGATTCGATGGATTCGAGCAGTGGCCTCGGTACCACGAGCATCACGATTCAGTTCGCCCTCAACCGCGATATCGACGCCGCCGCGCTCGATGTGCAGACTGCGATCTCGACCGCCTCGCGCAGCCTGCCTTCCTCCATGCCGGCGCCGCCTTCCTTTCGGAAGGTTAATCCGGCCGAATCGTCGATCCTGCTTCTCTCGCTGGTGTCGGAAACCTTGCCGCTCTCCAAGGTGGATCAATATGCGCAGACGCTTCTGTCGCCGCGAATTTCCACCGTCTCGGGCGTTTCCCAGTTGCAGGTTTTCGGTTCGCAGAAATATGCGGTCCGTGTGCAGCTTGAACCATTGGCCCTTGCAGCCCGCGGGATCGGTTTGGGTGAAGTCAGCACAGCGATCCAGGGCGCCAACAGCAATACGCCGACAGGCATTCTTGACGGGAAAACGCGGATTTTCACCGTGGAAAGCAGTGGCGCGCTGAAGGACGCAGCCGATTTTCGTGAAGTGGTGGTGGCATATCGCGACGGAGCGCCCGTGCGTTTGGAGGACGTGGCGCTGGTGTCGGATTCGGTGGAAAACACCCGGATTGCCGGCTGGTATAATGACACGCCGGGCATTGTGATGGGAGTCAAGCGGCAGCCGGGTGCCAACACGGTTGAAGTGGTCGATCAGATCCTGGCGCTGCTGCCCGATTTGCGCGAGCAGCTCCCGGCCGGCATTGAGTTGAAGGTGCTGATTGATCGTTCCAAAACGATCCGGGAATCGGTGCACGATGTGCAATTCACCCTGTTGTTGAGCATCGCGCTGGTGGTGCTGGTGATCTTCCTCTTTTTACGCCGGTTCACCGCCACCATCATCCCAAGCATCGCGATCATTCTCTCGATCATCGGGACTTTTGCCGTGATGCACCTTTTGGGCTTCAGCCTGAACAATCTCTCACTGATGGCGTTGACCTTGTGCGTCGGTTTCGTGGTCGATGACGCCATCGTGGTGCTGGAGAACATCGTGCGCCACATGGAGGAAGGGGAGTCGCCCATGGATGCCGCCATGCGCGGCTCCAAAGAGATCGCTTTTACGGTCATCTCAATGACGATCTCGCTCGCCGCGGTGTTTCTCCCGGTGCTTTTCATGGGCGGCATTCTCGGACGTTTGTTCAATGAATTCGCGGTGACCATCGGCGTCGCGATTCTGATTTCGGGAGTCGTCTCCCTTACCCTCACTCCCATGCTCTGCAGCCGGTTTTTGCGCCCGGAAAAGGAAGCAAAAAAACCGGGCCTGACCGATCGGGCGATTGGAGCCATGTTCACGGCATACGAACGGACATTGCGCGTGGTCCTTCGTTTCCCGCGGCTCACCTTGCTGGTGACTTTCTGCACGATCGCCGCCACGGCCTGGGGCTTTATTGCCATTCCCAAGGCGTTCATTCCTGCGGAGGACATCGGGCAAATTTCCATTGTCACCGAGGGAGCGCTCGATGCCTCGTTCCAATCGATGGTGGTGCATCAGC
The DNA here is from genome assembly GCA_028293625.1 of Chthoniobacteraceae bacterium. GTDB lineage: Bacteria > Verrucomicrobiota > Verrucomicrobiia > Chthoniobacterales > Chthoniobacteraceae > CAIURC01. The sequence continues at coordinate 75,531 of JAQGOL010000002.1, forward strand.
GTGCGGCCGCCAAAATCCTGCTCGCGCATCCCGCGGTTGACGGATTTTCCTCCAGCGTCGGTTCGGGCGGCGGCAATGCCACCAGCAACAGCGGCCGCTTTAATGTGCAATTGAAGCCCCGCAAACAACGAGCTTCGGCCCAGAAGGTGGTAGTTGAGCTTCGCGAACAATTGTCCCGGGTTCCGGGAATTCGTGCGTTTCCATCGGTGCCGCCAGTGATCCGGATCGGCGGTGTGTCGTCCAAAAGCCCGTATCAATTCAGCCTTTCAAGTGTGAATCTGGAGGCGCTTTATAAAGCGGCCCCGCAGGTCGAAGCGAAACTTCGCTCGGTCCCGGGCCTGATCGATGTGACCTCCGACCTGCTTCTGAATAGCCCCCAGGCGTTTGTGAAGATCGACCGGGATCGCGCCGGTTCCCTGGGCATCACCGCCGAGCAGATCGATTCGGCGCTCTATAATGCGTATGGCAGCCGCGAAGTTTCCAATATCTATACCGCGGCCGATGAATACTCGGTTATCCTGGAAGTCCGCCCATTGTTTCAGGAAACGCCCGAGCGGCTCTCGGCCATTTACCTGCGCTCCGCGGCGGGCGACCTCGTCCCGCTGGATGCCGTGGCCGAAATCAGCAGCACCACCGGCCCGCTCACCATCAATCATCTTGGTCAATTGCCTGCGGTAACCGTCTCGTTCAACCTGGCGCCGGGCGTTTCCCTGGGTGAAGCGGTGAACCGGATCGAGGCGGCGGTAGCCGGGGTGGTCCCCATCGGCGTGACCACGCGGTTCCAGGGAGAAGCGGCGGCGTTTCAATCGTCCCTGGGCAATCTCGGCCTGCTTCTGGTGATGGCGGTGCTCGTCATCTATCTGGTTCTCGGCATCCTTTACGAAAGCTTCATTCATCCGCTGACCATCTTGTCGGGCCTGCCGGCAGCCGGCGCCGGCGCGCTCGTGACCCTGATGCTTTTTGGCGAAGACCTGAGCGTCTACGGGTTTGTTGGAATCCTGATGCTCATCGGGATCGTTAAAAAGAACGCGATCATGATGATCGACTTTGCGCTCGAAGCGGAACGCAATCATGGCAAATCGCCGGCCGACTCCATTGTTGAAGCGTGCCTGGTCCGGTTTCGCCCGATCATGATGACGACCTTTGCGGCCCTGATGGGAGCGCTCCCGATTGCGATGGGCATCGGAGCCGGAGCCGAATCCCGGCGTCCGCTCGGTCTGGCAGTGGTTGGGGGTCTGCTCTTTTCCCAGGTGCTGACCCTGTATATCACTCCCGTTGTTTATTTATATATGGACCGGGTACAGCAGTGGTTCGGTCGCGATTCCCGCAAAGTGCCGGAATTAACGCCGGCACCGTTAAGCCACTGACCTTCTCCGCCTGAAAAGGGTGCGGGGCTGGCATTCGAAACCAGCCCCGCATACAACCGGTTTTCTTACGGAATCAGAACAGTGTCGATGACGTGGATGACGCCATTGCTTGCGGCAATGTCTGTCTTGACGACATTGGCGGCGCCGACTGTCACTTTGCCCGCGTCCACTTTGATGGCGACTTCCTTGCCATTCACAGTCTTCGGGCTGGAGGTTTTGACGTCCGCCGCCATGACTTTGCCGGGCAGCACGTGATAGGTCAGAATGCCTGTCAGTTTGGCTTTGTTCTCAGGCTTCAGCAGCATCTCAACCGTGCCCGCGGGAAGCTTGGCAAATGCTTCATCGGTAGGTGCAAAAACGGTGAATGGCCCTTTGCCGTTCAATGTATCGACCAGGCCCGCGGCTTTCACTGCGGCAACCAGGGTATTAAATTGGCCTGCTCCGGCGGCGACGCCGACGATGGTTTTTTCTTCGGCTGCCGACAGGTTGGCGGTAAACAGGGTTGAGACCGTTGCGAATGCTGCGGCAATGAGGATGAGTTTTTTCATGGTTTGTTTAAGTTGCAGGGAGCGATGAGTCGGTCCCGCGAGCCACTTAACGTTCCGGCCTGGAGAGCGGGTGCGGGAATTCGTTTGAAAAAATCATCTTATCCGCGCATCCATTTGGAGTCCCCGCGGGCATTGTTGCGCCCGGGTTTTCCCGATGCGGCGAGGCTTTAAAAAAGTCGTGCCAAAAAGTATCCGGCCGGGAAGCAGCGGCGTATAGCGTCCTGTTTGTCGATCCCACTGCCTCGCTTTCAAATGCTTAACGAATTCTTGCAAAACCAAGCCGCGCTTTACGCTGCCGGCACAATGACTGCCAAAGAACGCGAGCAGTTTGAACTCGTCCTCGAATTTCATCAGGAGCTGCGCGAATGCGTGACCGGCTTGGCCGAGGTTGGCGCGGCGGTCATGCTTGCCACCCAGTCGTCCACGGGCGCGCTCCCTTCCCCCGGTATCAAGTCGCGTCTTGCCAGGCTCATAACAAAGCGTCCGCAGCATTCTGCCCAGGACGCGATGGTCATGTCGGGCCCTGACGGTCTCGTGCAGTGGATCAATCCGGCCTTCAGCACGATGTGTGGATATACCCTCGAAGAGCTGCGCGGCAGGAAGCTGGGTCCAATCTTGCAGGGCGTGAAAACCGATCCCGAGGTGGCGGCCAGGATGCGCCGGGCAGTCAGTGAGTTGCGCGAGTGCCGGGAAACGATTCTCAATTACCACAAGAGCGGTTCGCCCTATTGGGTCGATGTTGCCATCACGCCGATCCTTGATGACGCAGGCGAACTGTTATGGCTCGTTGCCCGGGAACGTGAGCTTACTGATCCGGCGGTTGCTTAAGGGGTTGTGAACGAAACGCCGCACGCTGCAGTTTTGGGCTGAGCAAATCCCTTAACTTCATCATTCCACGCCGAATACGCGCCTTGACCGTGTCGAGCGGTTCGTTGAGGCGCTCGGCGATCTGGGATTGGGTGAGCGAGGAAAAAAACGCCAGTTCGATTGCCTGGCGTTGATCCGCTGTAAGCTTGTGAATCGCCTCGCGCACCAGCTGGCTTGTCTCCTCCGAGGCGACTGCGTCAAAGGAACTCCGGTCATCAAAGTGCTCAAACGTCTCGCGCTGCACGTCGTCCTGAAGCCGGCTCCGGCGTTGAGTGGAGCGCAGGCGGTCGATGGCTTTGTTCCGGGTCAAGGTGATCGCCCACGTCATCGGTTTGCCACGGGCCGGATCATAGAGCGGCGCTTTTTCCCAGATCTGGATGAAGACATCCTGAAGCACGTCCTCGGCAGCCTCCTGATTGTTTAGCACGCGGTAGGCGGTGGAAAACAAGATCCCGGAAAATCGATCGTAAAGCTCCTCAAACCCGAGGCGGTCGCCCTGCGCAATCCGCCGCAAAAGCGCGATCTCCGCTTCGAGTTCCAATTCAGGAGGGGGTTCCATGTCGGTCGAGCTTGATGGAGCCATGGCACGCCGACAACAGAAACCGATATTGGCCCTCTCCCGGTGATCATCCCGGGCGCCGACGGGCAAGCGGTCGCATCCTACGAATGCTTTGCGTCACGAACCGTGCTTGTAGGCGCGTTCCACAACCGCGATGTCAGGCTTGCCCATTTGAAATATCGCCTGCATGGCGCGCTGGGAGTTTACGGACTCATGATCCTTGAGCAGTTCGGGGAAAATGCTCGGAACAATCTGCCAGGAAACGCCGAACTTGTCCTTGAGCCATCCGCATTGGTGCTCGGAGCCGCCCTCCGATAACTTCGCCCAGTAATAATCCACCTCTTCCTGCGTCTTGCAATCGACCTGAAAGGAGACCGCCTCGTTGAACTTGAACATGGGCCCGCCATTGAGCGCGGTGAAAGGCTGTCCGCGAATCTCAAAAGCCACGATCATGACTGTGCCGGGCGGCTTGCCATGGATCTCCTTGCCGGCTTCTCCATAACGGCCGATCTCTCCGATTTTGGAATCCGGAAAAATGGAGATGTAAAACTGAGCGGCTTCCTCGGCTTGATTATCAAACCAGAGACACGGGGTGATTGGTTTCATGGAAGTGGGGGTTGGTTAATATTCATCGTGACGCCGCCACCAGACATACGGCGCGGATTGTGGCCAGCCGGCCGGCGAGTCCTCCCAGGCCTCCTGCCGTCCGAAAGGCGTCCAATCAAGAAGAGTAAAGTTAGTGTCGACCGCTTCCAATGCCCGATCGGTGGTGAAATAGGTGTGAAAGATATCGCCGCCGTTGCGCAAAAAGACGCTGAGTCCGAACGTCTCGCCTTCCGGGGTGCTCACGCCAAAGTCCTCGTTGAAGGTGGTGCCCTCGGAGGAATACCAGGGAATTTTCCAGCCCATGCGCTGCTTGTAAGATTCGAGGTTTGCCAGCGGCGCGCGCGAGACCAGTGCAAGGGAAGTGTCGCGGGCATGCAGGTGGGCGAGGGGACCCATGTGATCGACAACCATTGAGCAGCCAGGACAGCCCGCCGTTGGCCATCCACCCACCCCCGGCGCAAACATGAAGTGATAGATGATAAGCTGGCGGCGTCCTTCAAACAGATCGAGCAGGCTCGCCTTGCCGGTGTGGCCATCGAGGACGTAATCCTTTTCAATCCTCACCATCGGCAACCGGCGCCGTTCCGCGGCCAATGCATCGCGCGCCTGCGTGGCGGCTTTTTCTTTTACCAGCAATCGATCGCGTGCCCGTTGCCATTCCTCCCGTGAAACAATCGGCGGATGGCTGAGCAGTTCGTTATTGTTTGGTGCAGGATTCATCGTCTTTTTCTTTGGTTGAAAAATTTGCAGGCGGCGAAAGTGGTCAATCCTCCCGTTGCCAGCGCGATCGTTGCCAGACAGAACGGACCCATCAGGCGTCCTTTTCAAAGCCTTGCTTCAACACGGCGCGTCCCGAGACAGGATCAAACGGCACGGAAACGTGTTCATGGACGACGCGCCACTGGCCTTCCTGCCGTTGATAACAGACGGTCGCACGCACCCAGCCGCACGTGGCCGCTTCCCGAGTCTCCGCGTTGACAATCCGGGTAAGGCAATGCGCGAAGGCAAGGTCGCCGCTCACTTTAATCTTCAGGTCGCGCTGTTCGGTTTCGATCCGCGCCGGGAGATATGGAAAGAAACCGCCGAATTTTTCCCGATACCCTTCCACTCCCGTTGTTTGGAACGGTGGCACCACATCGAAGAAAACAATATCGGACGAATAATTCGCGGTAAGCCGCTGAAGGTCCTTATCACAAAGGGCGCTTTGCCACTCTTTGATTAGGCGGCGGATCTGGTCTTCGCTCGCAATCTCCCGGTCGCCGGTTTCCGTGGTTTCGTTACTCATGCTTAAACCTTCAACGAACAACCCTGTTGGAAAAGGACGCGGTTCGAAATTATCCGCAAATGACGCGCACGGACCCGTGAAAAAACATGGAGGAACCGACAACGCCTATTAATTGTTTTACCGGGGCACAAGCCAGGTGCCGCCCAGGTAATCGTGCGGGCCGCGTTCCAACCGGTGAAGAGACCAAAGTGTTCCGCCCAGCGCGAGCGCCAGCGCCGCAATCGCAATTTCCACGGCGAGACGAAACGTCTCCCCCTGCAAGGTTGGCGCCATCGCCATTGCCACTCCGGCAATGAAGATGGGACTCCATCCAAGCAATCCTCGAACGAGCACCCGGACGCGGGAGGCAGTGCGGCCATTCGCCCCCACAATCGCAAGATCATTGAGGCGCAGCAACGGGGGTGTGCCGGCAATGGCCGCCCAGATCAGGCCAAGGAACGCGCCGGCAGCCAGGATCACGGCGCCGATTCCGAGCGGGATAAGGAAAGCGGCGTGTTTCTCGAATTGACGCATTTCCCGCAGCTGGGGTTTAAGGGCGAGTTCCGCTTGCCTGAGTTCCCCGGGAGTGACCGCCGGGCGCATCCGCACGGCCATGTCGATCAGGTCGCGCATGGCACGGGTGTCGCTTTGCTCGGCAATCGGTCCGCTCCAAAACGGGTTGGCGCCTTTCAGGTCGCCGTAGCGTCCGGCCAGGACGGTGTAACAATTGGCGAGGACAGCCAGATCGGAGTTGCTGTCGTGGATTGCAATAATCTGGCGTGGCGAGACGCGTCCGGGCTGCGCCTGCGTCCATTGCTCTTCAAATCGGCGTGTCTCATGCAAATCGAGTTTTGTCCCGATCAGCGCGAGAAACAGAGCGGCCATGATCGGTGCCGCCACGCTGATAAGCCGGGGGCGTAAGGAGATGGCAGCAGGTTTTTCAAGATCGGCCCGGAGATTGCCCGCGACCAGCGCCATCGCTTCAAAACGGCTGGCCTCCAGGGTCTCGATAAATTGACGGGCATGGAGTGGTCCGCGGGGGGCGAGGGCCGCGCGGCCAATCGCGGAAAGAAACTCCTGCGCCTGAATCTGATTTTCGATCGAGGCGCGGGCCATGATCGGAGCGCCGGGAGCGGGAAAATCCAAAAGCACGACACGGCCATCGCGGGTCATCCACAAAGAATCGAACCCGATTTGGTTGGGCAGAGTGCCGTCATCGAGTCCGGCCCGGAATTCATCCGCGAGGTCAAACAGCCAGGTGCGGAGTTGCGACCATGGCTGTCCGGCGTCAAAGAGCTCAAGGAGCGGACGGCCTTCAGGCGCCTCGTAGGCGTCCCAATTTCCCTCAACGCCGCGCATGCCCGACAACCAGCGGAGCCGCCCAGGCCGGCCAAGATCGCGCCGCGCAACGGCCAGGGGCGGCGTTTCCACCGGCCATTGCCGAATCCAAACGTGCCGGCGTAATGCTTCATCAAATGCCAGGATGAGCGCGCCGCCAACCTGTGGGCCCGTGATAAAAGGGCCAATTTTCCGGCCATCGGCGGGAACCGGCGGGAAAGCGGGAACCGGCACAGCGCGCAGGGCCAGGGGGGCCGGAGCGATCACTACCCGTGTCTTGGTCAGCAGATCGTAAACGGTGGCGAACCCGTTGCGACGGCGCATGGTCACGTAGAGGAGCAGAAGCAGGGGGATCGGCAAAACATCCTCCCAGAAGAACATCGACTGAATCCAGCCTGCGCGATACTCGGCTCCGGTGTGGTTAAGCAGCACAAAGGCGGCGTGGCAATACGCGGCAAAAGCAATCACACCCCACCGCGCCAATGAACGGCTCATTCCGGGCACATCCCCGTTGAGGCGAACCACGCGCAGCCCGCAAAGTGTCTTGCCCAGACCCGCACCCCAGCGGCCTTCGGGCAGGATAACAGCCACGATTTCCCAGAGCCACATTGCCACGAGAATGGCGGCGGCCGCGGCATTCCTGTTGATCAGAAAATTGGTTTCGGGATCAAAGCCAATGGCTCCCATCGCCACAATCCAGGGGACCGCGACGACGAGGGCATCGATCAGGCCCGCCAGCATTCGCAGGCTGAGCGGCGCCGGTTCCGGCGCCAGGGAGCGGAAAGGAAGGAGGGCCGTTCGCAGGACATTGTAATTGTCAAAGCGGGCCGCCGCCTGGCGGCTTAAGCAGCGCATGACGATCCGGCAGAGCGCCGCAGGTAGTTCAGGGCGGAGCTTTTGCGGATCAACGGGATCGCGTTCCAGCACGGCGGCAATGAGCGCGACCAAAGTGGGCGCGTCGTGGGCCGGCTCTCCCGTGAGCAGGAAATAGAGGGTGGCGCCAACCGAATAAATGTCGGAGCGCACATCAATCTCCCGGGCCCTCAGTTGTTCCGGCGACGCGAATGCGGGCGTGCCGAGAACCGTGCCGGAATGGGTGAGTTGCCGCTCGGCTTTGACCAGGGTGGAAATGGAAAGCCCGAAGTCGCCAATCTTCACCGTGCCACCGGCGCCGGCAAAACAGTTGGCTGGTTTGATGTCCCGATGCAACACCCCGCCGGCATGGGCAGCCTCCAGGCCGTCGATGATTTGCAAAACCGCGTCGACCGCTTCCGCCATCGGCATTGGCCCGGATTCCCTGACTCGATCCTTGAGCGTGCCACCGGGCACAAGTTCCATGGCGATCACGGGAACGCCCTCGATCTCTTCAGTGGAAAAAACCGTGACTGAATTGGGATGCCGAATGGCGGCCGCAAGCTGGCCTTCGCGCAGGAAACGCTGGCGCATCTCCGGATTATCCAGGGTGTGTCCAAGCACTTTAAGCGCGACGCGCCGTCCGGTTGAACGTTGTTCGGCTTCATACACGGCGCCCATTCCGCCTTTGCCCAAAAGACGCACGATTTGATAACCGCCGAATTCAAACGGTTCGAGAATGCTACCGTCGGGAGTCAATCCGATGGCCGTGGCGGGCAGGGTGCCGCTGGCGAGCTGGCTGGCCAGGCCGAGGCGAAGAAGACAGCGCGGGCAAAGGCCGCCGGCGTCGGCGGCGGTGAGGGCGGTGCCACATTCCAGACAGGAGGAGAGAGGATTCATAGGTTCACTCCTGCAAAAGGAAAATGGCATGAATGGTTACCGAAAAAGTTTTACGAACCGAGCGCGTCCAAAAGGTGGCGCAATTCGGCATCCACTTCGGCGGCGGTGGTCACGGTCTCGGCGATCTGCGCGCGCAACGCGATCCCGTAACGTTGGCGAAGCCGGTGGACCGCAATCTTGATGGCGCCTTCATTCATTCCCAGCGTGACGCCGAGCTCCGCATACGGCCGCGCCTCTTCAGGCGCGGCCAGCAGAGGTCGTAAAGCTTCGAAAAGTGCGCCTTTTCCAAGTGCGTTATACTCGGCGCGGAGACGGGCCAGCGCCTGCTCAATGACCGCCAGCGCCCAGCGCCGATCAAAGAGCCGATCGGGGGAAAGCTCATCGAGCGGTTCCAGCGCGTAACGTTGCTCGGCTGTGCAGCTCTCAAGCGAAACCGGGCAATGTCCGCCGCCGCGCTTTTGGGCGTGGGCGCGGTCGCGTTCATCCGCCAAAAAGTGCTTGAGAGAAGCGAGCAGGAAAGTGCGAAATCGGCCTTTTTCGCGATCCACCGAGCCAAGAACCTGTTTGCCGAGCAGATGAACAAAAAATCCCTGCGTCGCATCTTCGGCGTCGTGCGGAGTGAGTCCGTAACGCCTGACAAACGCATAAAGCGGAAACCAATAAGCACGGCATAATATGGCAAGAGCCGCTGCCGCGTCGGGGCTGTCGGTGGTGGCGGTAAGAATAACACTCCAGCGTGTCGCCGAAAAGTGCCTGACATCAAAAGCGTCCGGCGCGCTCACCGGAGCCTCCCATAAAAATCACCCGGCATCCTCACGGGAAATTGAACCCGCCGGGAATCGTGCGCCCGGCATATCACGATTCGATTCAGAAGGCAGGCATGTGGCGTGCAGCGGTTCATGCTGAGCAGGTGTCGCATGAATTCCCCTGCAAGATCCACCTGCAAAGCATCCATATTCGCTCCGAAGGACTGCCGGAAAATCAACCAGAGCTATCAGAGCCCTTGAATCGGCCGCATGTTCTTTCCACCCGCAGGGGGCGCCTGGAAATTAGCCGATGGCGCCAGCCACCGGAACGCAAACAATGGCAATCGGCCCCGGATGGGGCGGATTCCGTTCGGGAAATTCCGGTGGCTGACGCCACCGGCTGATTTCCGATCGGCCCTCCGGGCCGTGCAAGAGACATACGGGGGTAAGGACGACAAAAACAATGGACGGCGTTTTTTTGTATTTGTACCAACCACGGGCTGGCCGATAAGCGCAAAAGCGGAGGGCGGTTCGTCCTGAGGTTTCAACACCCAATTATTTATGTTAAAAGCGCTATTCAAAACCCCCGATGACGTTGTTCCGCTCATTTTGCGCGTCCTGTTGGGGGCTGTGTTTTTTCCGCATGGCGCCCAGAAGGTGCTTGGATGGTTTGGCGGCCACGGCTTTAGCGCCACGATGGCTGCGTTCACCGGGCAAATGCATATTCCCGCCCTGTTTGCTTTTCTGGCAATTGCCGCGGAGTTCGCGGGTTCGCTTGCATTGATCACCGGCTTTTTTACCCGGGTCGCCGCGTTTGGGATTGCCGCGGTGATGGCGGTTGCCATGACGATTCATTGGCGCAATGGCTTCTTTATGAACTGGTCGGGAACTCAAGCGGGCGAAGGTTTTGAGTATCACCTAATGGCCGCCGGCATCGCTCTGGTGCTTATCATTCGCGGAGGCGGCAAGTGGTCGCTTGATGCCGCGATTGAAAAGAAGTTTGCGGCATCTGATTCAAGCGCGGTGCCGGTCTAACGGTTCGCGGCATACTGCACGATCGTCAAAAAACCTGGTTGCAGCGGTCGGCCGCGATCCCTGTAAGCTTAAGAATGCCATCAACACAACCCATACATCCCGGAGTCCGGATCGGTCATGTGCATCTTAAAGTAGCTGATCTGGAACGCGCGCTGGCATTTTACTGCGGCGTGCTTGGCTTTGAGTTAATGCAGCGGTACGGTCGATCGGCCGCGTTCATCTCCGCGGGCGGTTATCATCATCACATCGGGCTTAACACCTGGGAAAGTCTCGGTGGCTCGCCTCCGCCGCGCGGCAGCACCGGGCTCTTTCATCTGGCGATCGTTTACCCGACTCGCGCCGCGCTGGCTGATGCACTGCTTCGGCTGGGACGGGCCGGCATTTCACTCGATGGTGCATCGGACCACGGAGTCAGTGAAGCGCTTTACCTGCGCGATCCCGACGACAACGGGGTAGAGCTTTACTGGGATCGCCCGGTCGAAGAATGGCCGCGGAGCACCGATGGCACACTGGAAATGGGGACCTCGCGGCTCGATCTTGACCGTTTACTTGCCGAAGCGGAATCCTGAGCCAGCTCGCGTCAGGGCTTCGCTTTTGACAGAATAGCAAGGAGCACCTTTAGGAAGAGTAAACTTCATCGTGTCGTGCCAGGCGATGCCTGGGCTGTTGTAAGCAAGGCAACACGAAGAAACAGAATTTTTAAGCACAACGGCAGTTTAGTTGTGCTGCGTGGGAATCGAGAGGGTTGCTGCGACGGCCTGATTTATTAGCGGGTTGGAAGCGTCGTGGGGATGCGCGGCTCGATACACGCGTGCCATCTCAATGGCTTCTGCCGCCCACGCGGCTTCGCGCTGCTCTCGGGATACGCCGTGATAAGCCGGACCCAGTCCGATAAGATCGCCGTCAAGATAGTTCTCAAGAATGTTCACCGCCCGGTCGTGCTCGCCCGTGCGCAGGAGTTTTAAAAGCAGAGTGGATCGGGTTGAGGCGGAGGCAGTAAATGTAAGCGGCATGCGTTGCAGGAGCTCGTCTATTGGGCGCTGCTGCCAACATTGAAAACCGACACCCGCGCCGAAGGCGGCAGCTATGGCCGTGAAACCAGTAATCACTGAAATAAGCTTCATGGCTTTTAAATGTGATTATTTAACGGTTTTTTACTTGTCACGCTGGAAAAGGTTGTGGGCTTAGTGCCAGGTCGACCGCTCTGGCAAATGCCGTCTCGGGCGGGCCGATCGGGGAGATCAATCGCGCAGCTTTTCTGGCACTTTCCCGGCCATGATCCATGGCAACCGAGAGACCGGCCCAGCCGAGCAGTTCGACGTCATTGTTGCCGTCGCCGAAAGCGAGCGCATTGATTGAGGCGAGTCCCAAATGCTTCGCGAGGCCTTTCGCCCCATGCGCCTTATTTCCAGCAGGCGCGAGAAACTCCAGGAGATGCGCATTGGTTGGGACGACATATAGCCGGCCGGCGAACTGGTTGCGAAGCTTCGGCGCGAGCCTGCTGATTAGCACGGGATCCTCCGCCCAGATGATTTTTTGAAAACCATCGGCGGGGAGGCTCTCCATGGCCACGCGCTTAGGAGTCCAGCCAGCTTCCCTCGCATATAAATCGGTCCACGAGGAATCACGTTCGATATAGGCGCCGTCGCGATGGTAGGCAATCAGGCTCATTCCAAGCGCACGGCCTTGCTCGCAGACTTCCCTGACCAGCGCCGCGGGCATGGTTGTTTCCAGCAGGATCTGGCCGGTTTTGGCGTGGCTGATCACCGCGCCATTTGAAGAGAGCACCCATTCCTGGAGCCCGATCTGGTCGAAAGAGACGATGTTCTGGTAGTGGCGCCCCGAGGCGACGGCAACCTGCACGCCGGCTTCACGCAGCCGCTCCAAAGCGGCAAGGTTGGCGGCGCTGATTTTCTTGTCCGGCCCCAGGAGGGTGTCGTCGAGGTCGACGAAAGCAATTTGGTAACTGTTTTTCATAAGATTATTTGCCGCAAAGGATGGCGCCAAATGACGGCCCTCTCGCTGCTTCATTGGAGAAGCGTCGTGGAAAATCGCGAATTCCTCCAATCGCATCATTTCATGACGGTGATAACCTCTGGCTATGGAAATGCGCGAAGTCCGCTCCTTTGTCACCCTCGCCAGCCAACTCCATTTTGGCCGCGCCGCCAGTTTGCTCAATCTCAGCCAGCCCGCTCTGACCAAACAAATCGCGCGACTTGAAGAGGCGGTCGGCGGCGCTCTGTTCACGCGTGGACGCCATGGCACGCAGCTGACTTCCCTTGGACAACAATTTCTGCGCGGTTCGCGTTCCCTGCTCCGGGATTTCGATGAGCTGCTCGATCAGGCCCAGCGGGCCGCCCGCGGGGAGACCGGCCGTCTGCGCATCGGGTTCGGATTTCACACTTTTGAGTTGGTGCCGCGGATTATCGTCCGTCTGCGAAAGAGTATTCCTTCCATTGAGATCAGTCTTCGCGACATGTCCACCGCGGAGCAGGTCGAAGCGTTGCGCGCGGAAAAACTTGACCTCGGTTTTGTGCGGCTTCCGGTGCCCTCGGAGTTTGAAACCCGCCCCGCCATCGAGGATCGAGTGATGCTGGTTTCAAGCACTTTGGCGAAGCTCCCCGTGGAGCTCACGCTGGCTGACTGCCGGGACAGGCCGTTTGTCTTAATCTCGCAGGATCGCGCGCCGACTTTTCACCGGCACGTTCTCACGCTCTTTTCCAAACACGGCTTTCATCCTCACGTGGTGCAGGAAGTGCCCGAAGTCACCACCGCATTGGCTCTGGTGAGGGCGGGTCTTGGATTAACCATGATTCCGCAGTCCTTTGGCACATCGCGATTCGCCGGAGTGCGCTTTCACCTTCTCAAAGACCGTGAGGCGCGCTGGAGGGTCGGCGCGGCCTGGCGCAAAGGAGATGACAATCCGCTGATCGAGCGATTTCTCACCCTGCTTAACCCTGAAGTGAAATAGTGGGAAGTTCGTCCATTTGCGCCCGTTAAGTCGGAGGGATACTCTGGCTTGAGAACTTCCCAACCTTAGGTTTGTTCCCGTAGAGCCAGCAGCCGCTTGCCTGCCGCATGAAGAGTCTCCTCGCGTTTAGCGAAATGAAAGCGCACAAAACGATGCTCGGGCTCGTGGAAAAAGCTTGAGCCCGGCACTGCAGCCACGCCGATTTCACGCGCCATCCATAATGCGAACGCCGTGTCGTCCTCGCCGAATTCTGAAATATCGACCAGCACATAATAAGCTCCCTGAGGCTCGGAAAAACGCAGGCCGGCAGCTCGCAGGTAACCAAGAAAAAGATCGCGCCGGCGTGTATAGCCGGCCAGGAGCTCATGGTAATAGGAGTCCGGGAAGTTAAGCGCCGTAACAGCCGCCTCCTGCAACGGGTGCGGCGCTCCGACGGTTAGAAAATCATGCACTTTCCGGGCCTGGGCGATGATTTCCGGCGGCGCCAATATAAATCCCAGCCGCCATCCCGTGATCGCGTAGGTTTTGGAAAGAGAGCCGACGGTCAAAGTCCGTGACCAAAGTCCAGGCAGCGCCGCGGCATAGGTATGCGTGTGCGGGGCGTAGACGATGTGCTCATAGACTTCGTCGGTTATGATGAATGCATCCGCCTCGGTCGCAAGTTCCCCGATGAATTGGAGTTCTTCCCGCGTAAATACTTTCCCGCATGGGTTGGATGGATTGCAAATGATGATCGCACGCGGCTTTCGAGCAAAAGCGCGCCGCAATTCCTCAGGGTCAAATTGAAAATCGGGAGCGTGGAGCGGCACATAGATCGGACGTGCTCCGGCAAGAATCGTGTCGGCCCCGTAGTTCTCGTAAAAAGGCGAAAAGATGATGACCTCGTCTCCCGGATTACAGACCGTCATCAGGGCGACCAGCATCGCTTCAGTCCCGCCGCAGGTAATGACGAGATGGGCGTCGGGATCCACCTCCAAACCCATAAAACGCGATTGTTTGCGCGCCAGCGCGGAACGCAGATTCGACGAACCCCAAGTGACTGAATACTGATGGAAGTCGCCTTCCAGGGCGCTCCGGGCCGCGGCAACCAGTTCCGGAGGCGGGCCATAATCGGGGTAGCCTTGGGAAAGGTTGATCGCGCCGTGCTGCTGAGCCACACGGGACATTTCTCGGATCACCGATTCGGTGAATGCATGGAGACGGAGGGCGGTGCTGGGCATAAAAAAAGGAGGGGTGGATCGTTTCCAAACAGCAATGGTGCGGTAAGACGAGCGGATTTATAGGTCTACTGTTATAGTTTATACTATTTTAGTAGACTTGGAAATTTTCGTCTGCTTGATTCGTTTTGCAACAAAAACTTCCCGAGGCCCATCGACGGTGCGTACCGAGAGCGGGGCGGAGGTTCGGCTATCCGAAAAAAATATGAAATCCCACTACGCACCCACTCTTCTGGCAATTCTCGCACTCCTGCCGTCGGCGCGCGCCGACGTCGTAACCGACTGGAATCTCACCTCGATTCAAGTCAGCAAAGCTCAGGCGCCATTTTCAGGCGCCGCACTCAATACGAACCTGGCCACGCGCATTCATGCCATTGAATCAGTCGCGGTCTACAACGCGGTCAATTCGATCCTGCAATTTGGCACATCTTATGGGGAGTATGATGTTCCTGCGCCGGCAACGGCATCAGTCGAGGCTGCGGCGGCAAAGGCGGCGCGCGATGTACTGGCCAACTATTTCCCTTCCCAAACCGCGACGCTCGACTCCCTTTATGAAGCAAGCATCGCAGCGATTGCCGACGGACAGGACAAAACAGATGGGATCTTGGCTGGTTCGGAGGCTGCCAGCCATATTATAGCGTTGCGTGCAAACGACGGATCGAGTCCCAACGTCACTTATGCGGGGCCTGCGGCTCCGGGAGTGGGTGTCTATCAGCTCACGCCAAACATTCCTCCGGCGACAGTGCCGCCCTTTACTTTTGCCAATGGAATCAACCAGCAATGGGCTGCGGTTACTCCGTTTATTTTAAGTTCGCCCGGGCAGTTTCGTCCATTGCCTCCGCCCGCTGTCGGCACCGCCCGTTATGTAAAGGCGCTTAACCAGGTAAAGGTTTACGGTGACCCGGCCAATCCTCGTCATACGGCGGAACTCCAGCACATCGCGCAATTCTACAAGCAGGATGCGGAGATCCTCGACAACGAAGCGGCGCGACTACTCTCCGCCTCGCACAACCTTTCCGTTGCGGACAACGCGTTGTTTTTTGTCACGCTCGACACAGCAATTGCCGACACGCGGATCGCGGAATGGGAAGCCAAGTATTTCTACCTTTATTGGCGCCCAATCACGGCGCTAAACGCGAATGGAAGCGGTGCGGTGACCAACAACTACGCGGCATGGAAACCGGCGCTTGTTACTCCCAATCATCCCTCCTATCCAAGCGGACATAGCGGCACCGTGGTGGCGATCGAAGTATTGCGGGCCTACTTTGGCGATTTCAATACACTGACTCTTCATACCACGACGGCCGGCGAACCCGCGCGCACGGTGACTTCACTAACCCAGATCGAGGTCGACAATGGGTTAAGCCGGATCTACGGCGGCATCCATTTCTCTTTTGACAACGAGGCAGGGCAGAAGCTTGGGCGCAATGTTGCGAACTATGTTTTGGCCAACGGACCTCAGCTCAACCCGTAAACCCACATGAATAAATCAACTGCATTCCAGCGCCGCATCATTCTTGGCGCGTTCGCGATTCTTGTCAGCTCTGTCTCTTTCGGCAGCACACTGGCCAACGGAGGCTTTGAGTCCGGCACCTCGGGATGGACCGAGGCCGGAGGAAGCGGTCTCTTTTCCACGGTGTCATCGTTGCCCGGATTCTATCAGACAATCAATCCGCCTCAGTCCGGCGCGTTCGGCTTGCTCTCCAACAATGGAGTGGATGCCGAGAGTATCTCGCAAACATTCGAGATTACCGACAACTATCTGATTTTCAGTTATCGGTTTTTGACTGATGAATACAATAGCGGACCGGATTACAACGACTCGGCACATGCGACTCTTACCATAGGCGGAGTTACGAGCTTTCTCTTAACGCTCTCCCGGGATCAGCTCCAGGCTGGCGGAGAAGAGGCACTCCTGAATGGCGCGGCTTTTTTAGATAACAGCGAGTCGGGTCATGATATCGGCCAGAGCGCATGGCAGACTTTGGCGGTCAATGTCTCCTCATTCATTGGCCAGCCGGCGACGCTCTCTTTTGATCTGAACAACGTCAACGACAGCACCTCTGATATTGGAGTCAGCCAGCTTGGCGTGGATGACGTTCACTTTGCTTCTGTTCCGGAACCCGCTTCTGCCACCGTGGCATTCTTTTTAATAGGAATGGCTGGAATCGCACGCTTGCGCCGAGCGAGCTCTGTAGCGTAACCGAAAACCAGGGATCAAAAACCCGCGCCGTCATTGACCGGCGCGGGTCGTGTTAACGCTGGCGCAACCGCGCATTCTTTTCCAATCACCCCGTTTATTGCTGCGCAATAACCGCGTCTTCAAAAATCAGCACATGACATTTATGAAAGCTCTCTCCATTCTTTTCCTGGCCGCCTTCGCTACGGCTTCGCATGCGGCCGATGCGCCGCGGCCAAACATTATTTTCCTGATCGCCGACGATCTTGGACATCACGATGTGGGGTTCACCGGCGGAAAAGAGATCAAAACCCCGAACCTCGACAAGCTCGCGGCAAGCGGCGCACGGCTCGATGCTTTTTATGTGCAACCGGTTTGTTCACCGACACGGGCTGCGCTGCTGACGGGGCGTTATCCTTCGCGGCTTGGCTTGCAGACCGGGGTCGTTCGGCCTTGGGCGCAGTATGGATTGCCACTTGAGGAACGCACCCTGGCCCAAGCGTTGCATGAAGCCGGTTACGCCACCGCCATTACCGGCAAATGGCATCTGGGTCATTTTCAGCCCGAGTATCTTCCCACGCGGCGTGGATTTGATCATCAATATGGGCATTATAACGGGGCGCTCGATTATTTCACCCACATCCGCGATGGTGGCTTTGACTGGCACCGCGATGACCGCGAGATTCACGATGAAGGGTATTCAACGCATCTCATTGCACGGGAGGCGGTTCGGCTGATCAAGGAACGCGACAAAACCAAGCCGCTCTTTCTTTACGTGCCTTTTAACGGCGTTCACGCACCGCTCCAGGTGCCGGAAAGTTATCAGACCCCTTACGCGCAACTTAAGGGAAAGCGGCGGGTTTACGCCGGCATGGTCGCCGCCGTGGATGAAGCGGTGGGTCAGATTACCAGCGCGATCGGGGCGGAAGGACTCAATGGCGACACGCTCTTTTTCTTCTCCAGCGACAATGGCGGCCCGCAGCCGGGCACGGTGACTGACAACGGCCCGTTGCGCGCCGGAAAAGCGACCCTTTACGAGGGCGGCGTCCGGGTTGCCGCGCTGGCGGCATGGGAGGGGCATATCAAACCCGGTACCGTCGTCACGCAGCCGCTTCATGTCGTTGATTGGTATCCCACCTTGCTCAAGCTCGCAGGGGCGAAGAATGAGCAACCGCTCCCGCTCGATGGCCGTGATGCCTGGGCCACCATTGCCGAGGGCGCTCCATCGCCGCATGACGATATCCTTATCAACACCACGCCAACAGGCGGTGCAATCCGCGCCGGCGATTGGAAGCTCGTGCTGAACGGGGTGGAAACCGGCAACGAGAACGCCGAGCCTGATGAGACCCTGCCTGAATCCCCCAAGTCCGTCGGGAAGGTGGAGCTTTTTGATCTCTCCAAGGATCTTTCCGAAAAACAAAACCTCGCCGCGGAGCATCCCGAAAAAGTGCAGGAACTCCGGGCGCGCTATGAGGTTTATGCGCGCCAGGCGGTGCCTCCGAAGGCGCGTCCGAAGAGCCCCGGTTTTCAGACCCCGAAAGTCTGGGGCCAGCCTGACTGAAAAGCGATTCTGTCGCACATTGGTCTATTTGCCGGATGGTGGTGAAAGGGTTTTTTTGAATGAACTAAAAGAACCGTCACAGTGGCATACTCAGCGAGATTCCCGGCCACTCCGGGAGCGTTCCGCGAATTGATCATGCTCCCAGGATCCCGTTGGGTTGGCGGTCGATTGATAAGAAGATCGCCGGCCGCACCAGCCGATCCTGTGAACGATGCCCGATGACCAACTTTTCCAATACCTGCTGCCTTCTCCTCATGCTCGCGATCGTCCCGTTCGAGCTTCACAGCCAGGAGGAGGAGGGCCCCCAGCGTCCCACGGCGATTTCCAAGCCTTCGAGCAGTCCCTTCCACCTCCTTGCAGAGGGTGAGCTTCCGATTGGTTCAGCCGGTGCAATCGTCCTCGATTCCTATTCCGGTGCGACGCTTTACGAAAAGGGCGCTGATCTTCCACTTTATCCGGCGAGCACCACGAAGATTATGACCGCGCTGCTGGTTATTGAAGCGGGTAATCTCGATCAGGAGGTCGAGATCGCGGTGGAAGACAGCAAGGTGGGCGAAAGCAGCCTGAGCATCCTGCCAGGGGAACGGTTTACCCGCCGGCAAATGCTCTTTGGGTTGATGCTTAAGAGTGCCAACGATGTCGCCCACGCGCTTGCCCGGGACAATGCCGGCACCGTGGAAGCCTTTGCCGTCAAGATGACAACACGGGCGAAAGAACTCGGCGCATTAAACACCAGCTTCCGCAACCCGCACGGCTTGCATAATCCGCAGCACTTCACTACCGCGCGTGATCTTGCAATCATCGGTCGTGCGGCCATGTCACAGCCCTACTTTCGCCAGGTCGCCGGCACCAAAACTTACTCCTGGACCCATCTTCGGCGTGAAGCTCCGGCAAAACCGGTTGCTCTCCGCAAAGCGTCCACTACTCGCAACGCTCCGGCCGCGCCCGTCGCAACTCCGGTGCCCCCTCCCGGTCCGCCGGTCATGGAGACCTGGGCACTGCGTAATCATCACCGCATGCTCTTTGAATTTCCGGGCTGCACCGGGGGCAAAACCGGCTTCACCAACCCCGCGCAACACACCTTGGTCACCGCCGCGCTTCGCGACGGCCGGGAAGTCATTGCTGCCGTGATGAAAGGTAGCCGGGCCGGGAAGTGGGAAGACACCCGCATCTTGCTGACCTACGGCTTCGAGCATCCGCCGGGCGGCGGAAAGCCTGCGCCTAAATTCTGACGAAGTTGCGCAGTAGACTGCAGCTTGTTGCGGCAAAACGCCGCGAATCTCCAAGGTTGGAATCCGGCAAGCCATGTTCGTCAGGCGGAGCAGGCAGAGTGGGTGAGCAGAGAGTCTTTGAGCGTCAGTGAACCGGAAAACTAAAGTGACGATCTAATGCACCTGAGTCTCAGTTTCCAAATTCTCTGTCTACTCTGTTTATATCTCTCGGCAACTTGCGACTAAGTGTCATCGGCGCGACAGCTTGGCGGCCGCATCGATCAGTGGGTCGCGCCCATGCAGGAAGTCATCGAAAGAGGGGCGAGCTACTGATAGATCCGGCATCAAGGGGCCGTGGGCACCATAATGGGCGGAAATTTTTTGTGTCGGATAAAATATCTGGATTTGAGTATTCGGCAGCGTAAGGGGCTTGGGCGCCGAATAGAAAGCGAGTTCTCCGCCAGTTGGTTCACCCATAAGAACCGCCCCCAACTCCTCTTTTAGCGCCAGCGCATTGATGACCGTCGCGGAGTTTGAGCCGTTTCCAATCAGAACCCGGATGCGTCCGCTTGAAAAAATAGGCGAGCGCTGCTTCAAGCCACGCATAAGCGGCGCGATTAAATCAATCTTTCCGCCTGCATTAAACCTTAGATCGATGATTATTTGGGAAGCTGCACGCTCGTCAGCCAGGCGAAGCATGGCATGCGCGAACTGGGCGAATGAACCAAACGGATTGTCCGCGCGATCCATACATGAGTCGTATCGTATGTAGAGTGTATTCGGATACTCCTGAAGAATACCTCCCCAGTAATTTTGGGCATGCTTCAACTGGTCGGCCGGCATCGGCGATATCAACGGGGGCCGGGACGAGGAAAGGAGAGACTCTGCCATGGCGGAAGCCTGCGAAGGGGCAATTACGATTTCCTGGATCGCGCCATTGTCATCCATACAACGCAGGGGAAGGCTCCTGTCCTCGTTTGTGAGTTTGAGCATTTGCAGGAGTCCAGGCCAATTCAACGCATTGGGGATGCACTGATGGAGCCAAAACCTGTTCTCGCAGGAGAGGTAAGGAGAAATCATCTCCTCTACTTTATCAGGAGTCGTTGCGCCGAATCCGGCAACGCGCAACGTTTGCGACGGGGAATCAGATGCGCCGTCGTTGACGCGAGTGAATACAAGGGCATCAGAAAGCCAGTCAAAGCGAACCGGATAAACGTTCTGCTGATGAGCGATCACGTAGGAATGAGCGACGCGCAGCTTGGCGATCACTCTTCTGATTTGAAGCGCGATTTGCGCATTGCCTGAGGTCGGCACGCTCAATTTGATCTGGTTGATCTCAGCCTTGAACGCGCTCTCCGACATCAGTCTGTCAAAGTCGAGATGACTTTCCGGATATTCAGATGCCAGGAAATCGAGGTCGTCGAGCCAGCCGGCATTCCGCTCTGCGGGACGGGCTCCCGGATGAGCTTTGGAGGTCGTGCGCGCCATCAGAGCGCCGAGCATGCTGCATATTGCAAAAAGAATAACAAGCCGGAGAGCGCCGCGATTGCCGCACCGATAGGTGGAAAGCGCCGTGAGTAGCACGACAACGCCGAGGTAAGCGCTGCAGATGGCCGCGATTTGGCTCGTTGTGTGCCGGCCAAAACCATAAGGATAATCGGCAAATCCGTTCAGCAGGAACGTCAGGAACGCGTTCGCCGTGATCAACGAGAAGATCGATGCTCCTCGGTAGCGGGCAATTCCGAAAGGGACGGCAACCAGCGCGAGCATGAGCGCCCGCTCCAATCCACGGCTTGTATCCAGGCCGACACCTCCGAGCCGATCAATCAAGCATACATGCCATACTCCAAGCAATACGCTGCTGAGGACGATGCCAAGCACGCGCCGCCGTCTCAACGCTTGGACCAAGAGACCGTGAAACCATAGTTCCTCCACCGCTGAAACCGCACCGATTCTCCAGGCATCAGAGAAGTTAAAAAAACCGGAGGCGCCCGGTTCAAAAGTAACAAATAGTAAAGAGCCCAATCCCAGAATCAATCCCAACGCCAGATGCGACTGGCGAAATGGATGCGAAAATTCTTCCTTCGGAAGGAACCGCAAAGCAAGGGCCACTCCAACCGCCAGATCGACAAAGGGCAGAAATAAAATAATGGCGCTTCGGATCGCCCCCTCATAGCTCCACTTGATGCCGTGAACATCAAAGAAAAAATGGTACGAGTAGCTATTGCCGTAACTAAGCCACACGGCATCGAGAGGAATGAGGGTTGATGCGAAAAAAAGAATCCAAAGTGCTGCCACCGCGAGTTTAATTACAACGCTTTCTGGCTGCCGGTGCGGCTCCGTTGCACGGCTGCGAAACGCGCCGAAGGCGGCTTGCGACTTCCGGAAAAGAGAGTGAGTCATCTAAGGCCGCGCTTCTTTTTATTGAGCAGCATCGTTATTCCTGAACTTGAGGCGGACATGAAGAGGGGTTTCAATAAAAAATGCGACGTAATCCAGGAATGCGTGCCGATCATCTGGTCTCAAGATGTTCGGCAGGACGCGAGAGTATTGGGCAGGGAATTTTGAACGCTAAAGGAGAGAACGTTGCTGAATCTTGTCCAAATGTCGTTACTATAAAACTTTCTCAGAGTTCCCGGTTTGGGCAGCGACGGGTCCGAGCCCGTCCACCCCTCAAACGCTTTTCCGATTTGAACCGGTCAGATCCACTTTTGCGCGCAATTTTGCGGGCTTGCTTACCCAGGTTGCGAAGGGCGCGCAATTTATCTTATAAGAAAGTTTTATAAAGTATCCCTAAAGCGCCCGCGGCGAAGACGACTGGGATGATGCCCCACTTCCATCGCAATAGGCCGGTGAAAGTAATTGCGGCAACGGTGATCGCGAACCAATCAGCCGTGTGGTTGCCTGGAAAGAGGACGTGCAAGCCAAACCAGACAGCCAGGTTGGAGATCACGCCAACTACTGCGGCCGTGACGGATGAAAGCGATGCGGACAAATTTTTGTTCCCACGCAATTGTTCAATATGAGGCGCGCCGAGAAAAATCCAGAGGAAGCACGGGATGAACGTAGTCCAGGTCGTGATAAATGCTCCAATGGTCGCACTCAGGAGCGGCGATAGGGAGCCGGGTTGGTTCCAGCCGCCCAGAAATCCGACAAATTGCAGCACTATAATGAGCGGGCCCGGGGTGGTTTCCGCGAGGCCAATTCCGTCCAGCATTTGCGTTGCAGCCAGCCAGTGATGCGTCTCAACGGCCTGCTGGGAGACGTATGGCAGCACTGCGTAGGCTCCGCCAAAAGTCACCATGGAAGCTTTACTGAAAAAGATTGCCTCGCGAAAAAGCGCGTGACCAGTTCCAAGCCACAATCCAAGCGCGAGCACCGGGCAAATCCAAAGTGTACCCCATGTGGCAAACACCTTCAAAGCCCGGCCAATCGATGGCCGGGTATGCTCGGCTGATTCCGCTTCATCGCTGATCACTGTCTCGTGCGCAGACGCAGTAGACGCTGCATCGTGGCCGCCGATAACCAGAAACTTGTCGGGCCGTACCTTCCCTCCAATAAAACCGATCAGAGCCGCAGCCACAATGATGAGTGGGAACGGCACTTTCAGGAAAAAAATCGCGATAAAAGCGAGTGCCGCAAGCGTCCACATCACCTCGTTTTTCAGAGCCCGTCCGCCGATGCGGATCACAGCGGAAGCGACAATCGCGAGCACGGCCGGCTTTAATCCATAGAAGAGCGCGGCTACCCAAGGGAGCGCGCCGTAACTTACATAGATGAAGCTAAGCGCCCATAAGATGAACATGGATGGAATGACAAAGAGCGCTCCGGCAACCACTCCGCCCGCGGTTTTATGCAGCAGCCAGCCGACATAAGTGGCGAGCTGCTGCGCTTCGGGTCCGGGTAGCAGCATGCAGTAGTTCAGCGCGTGCAGAAACCGCGCCTCGCTTATCCAGCGTTTCTTCTCCACCAACTCCGAATGCATGATCGCGATCTGGCCCGCCGGGCCGCCGAAGCTGATCAATCCCAGTTTGAACCAAAAACGGGTGGCCGCACCGAATGAGGGACGCACTGGGGAACGCGGTTTTTCGACGGTGGAATCGTTCATTCAGCGGGGTTCAGATCGTAAATACGAATCTCTGCGCTCTGTGCACCCCAATGAGGAACGGCCAGGTAAAAGGCGCCGAACTTTGCGCTATAGAAGGCGGTCCTTGCGCCGGGAGCGGTGGAGAGTTGCTGTGTCCGGACAAGGCTTGCCGGCGCGACATATTGAAACACGTCAATGAATCCATCCCCGCATGAAGCAAGGAGGCGGTTGGTTGAAGCCTCAAAGAAAAGATCGTCCACATCGCCGCTCATCGGAGTTTCCGCGATCGGTTTTCCCAGGGCTGTATCAAACGTGACCAACTGCGCGGGCTGGCGGCACCCTACAAACAGGCGGTGTTCATTAAGGGCCATTGGGAAGTTCGCGTGCAACTTTCCCATCAGCCACGTTGCCACGACTTTGCCTTCCACACGGTCTACCACGGCAATCCGGTTAGCACCCGGTATGTTCACGAAGATGCGTGGACCATCCTGCTCCAACTGGAAGGCTTCGGGATGTTTTGGAAGAAAGATATTACCAACGAGCTTCCTTGTGGCTGGATCGATGACTCCGAGCGCTCCCTCTCCATAGCCGAGATAGATGCGTTGTGCTTTTGCATCAAAGCGCAGGTTGTCGGCATCCTCCAGACCTGTAAGGCGGCTATGTTCCTTGTAGCTTGTGCCATCGTAGAAGCGGCATGTGCCATCATCGCCGTTTGCCACGACCAACAGATTGGAGTCAGGCAGAAACAGCACGCCCGTTGGTTTACTTAACCCGGTGATGGTGTGCAGACGTTTTCCTGAAACTACCTCCACAACTTCGAGCGTGTTATTTTCTAAAGCCGCGAAAAAGAGCCGGTGCGTCGCAGGATCGAGGGCGGCGTGATCGAAGCGGCCTTCCACTCCGGGTAGTGCGATGGCCGCCTTCAGCCTTGGCGGTGGCGCTGTTCCCTCCCCATCGAGTAATCCAGTCAGTAGCAGGCTGACAAAAGAGATAAGCACGTGGCTCATACCTTTTTCATTGAGAATTCTCATTTCTTCTGAGTTCCGATCGCCGACTTCACGGTTTTTGCCAGCTCGACGGCGTTTCCTTTGCCCCAATAATGAAGGAACAGGTAGCGCGGCTCCTCCATGATCATGTGATGATGGATGGCAACGATATTTATACCTCCATCACGGAGCGTTTTTAGCACCGCTTGAAGCTCGGTTTCGAGCACACAGAAATCACCGTCCACAACAGCACTCTCATCCGTGCCGGCGAATGCCGCCCACGTATTGACCCCCATCTCTTTTCCTACTTCACAACCACACGGCATCTTGCTGACACGACCGAAGACAAACTTCGCCATTCCGTCCTTTGCTGTCGCCTTGCCGCCCATTTCAGCTTCCAAAGGTGCGCTGGTGATACTGTTAGCTCCAGGCGCGAATCCTTTGCCGAACATCTTCTCAGGCACGGGATTCACAGCCCGAATTTCTTTCGTTTTATCCAGCGCCGCCTTCACTGCCGCGCTGAGCTTATCCGCCGTACCCTCCCCGCCGATGTGCATAAAATACACTTTTGGTTCGTCGTAGAAGAAATGGTTATGCAAGGCGGTGACGCTTAACCCTGCATTGAGCGCCACACTCATGACGGGATTAACTTCATCCTGGAAGAGAACTAAATCGCCCATCACCATTGCTTCCTCTTTTTTACCGGGAAGAAAACTCGCCCAGGAGGTGAGTCCCATAAACGGGGGCATCTGCCAGCCGTCCACGTTGATTTTCACATCATTGCGCGGCGCGCTGACCTTGAAGACGCCTTCTGCTTCATTAAGGGCACCTTTTAATCCGGTGACGGCTTCGATCTTCGCCGTGTCGAGTGCGGCGAACGAAAGCGATGGGAGAATTGCGAGGAGGAAGAGGAGAGATTTGCTTTTCATAGAAGAGGGATTCTTTGCTTGGCGGATCAAACGCATTGAAATAGCTATTTCTCTCCTGTTATGACGTCAACATTCAACTTTTCTCAGGCTTGGCTCCTGTTTCTTTACACGCTGCCGGCGAAAGAAACGGCCGGGCGCGTAAACCTATGGAGGAAGTTGAAAAAGACGGGCGCCTTGTCTCTTAAAACATCCGGATACGTATTGCCCGATGAGCCTGTTCACTTCGAGCGGTTCCAATGGTTTGTGCAACAGGTACGTGATGCTCGGGGCGAGGCCACGCTTGCGCGGGTGACAGCAATCGAAGGGCTGTCAAATGAAACCATCGCTTCCTTGTTCAATGAAGCGCGCGCCGAGGAATACGAGGCACTGATCAAGCTTCTCAATGATTTCATCGCAACCAACCGTAAGAAGCGTCTTGAAGGCTCCGAGGAGATTCTAAAGAAACTCCAGCGACAGTTTCAGGAACTGCGTGCGATCGACTATTTTTCGTGCCCGGCTGCCCATGACGTTGAAACGCTTCTTCAGCGTGCCGCCAAGTTGGCGGAGCCTCGGAAAAGATCCGCTAACTTACTTGTGGCAAAAGAGTATCAGCATCGAATCTGGCTGACTCGGCCGCGGCCTGAAATTGACCGTGTCGGTTCCGCCTGGCTCATACGCAAACACATTGACCCGCACGCCACGTTTGTTTTCGCGCCAATAAAAGAAGCGCATCCCGAGGCTCTTCCTTACGACATGCTGGATGTGGAATTCACACATCACGGCGACGATTGCACCTTTGAGACGCTACTTAAACGCTTTGCAATCACCGACGCTGCTACCGGCCGTATCGGAGAGATGATTCACGATGCTGACATCGAAGATGGCAAATTTCAGCGCCCTGAATGCAGCGGACTTGACCTCCTCTTCAAAGGCTGGGCGCGTCTGGGCTGCAGCGACGCTGAGATATTGGAAAAAGGATTTGCGTGCTTTGACGCACTCCACGCATCACTACGGAAATAAAAGACGGAGCAATCAGAATTCAATCCCAAGTCCGGCAACGCGATGGTTAAAGCGCGTTGCGATGCCTTTGGAGAGCGCGTTGAAAGCGTATGGCAATGGAAAAGTCCTGGCGGTTTGATAATAAATGTTACAAGACTGCTAGCTATGCGGGCACAGCGGCTGTAGGTGTTTCCGGCGGCAGTCTTCCAGCAAGCTGACGCACCCAAAATGCGACATGCCACCCCTCTTAGAATGAAAACAGCTCGTAGCCGGATCTTAAGCATCCTCGCACTCCTTCTTCTTTTTGGAACACCAATCTGGGGAACGCCTGTCGTGACCATGCAGCCGCTGCAAAACCAGGTTGTTGACGAAAATGTGCCTGTGACTTTCGCCATCGCCGCTGAGGGAAGCGGGGAATTGAGTTACCAGTGGTTTCATAACGGGGTGCCGGTTGCCGGAGCTAACGGGAACACATTAACCCTGGCCAGTGCCCAGTATTCGGATCGAGGCTACTATCAAGCCAGAGTCGCGGACTCGACAGGGATGAGCCGCAGTCACGCGGCATTTCTCAATCTGCGTGTGGCCAATGAGATCGTCACCTGGGGAGGTTTAAATGTAATTGCGCCATCCGGACTCAACAACGTTCTGGCAATCAGCTTGGGAGATGCTTACGGGAGCTTGTCTCCAGACACGTACTGTTTCGTGCTTAAATCGGATGGAACCGTTGTTGGATTGGGTGGTGGAGCTCCTGCCGTACCGGCCGAACTTTCGGACGTTGTTGCCATTGCTGCCGGTGGCAGTCGCCGCACTTGTTTTGCACTTAAATCGGATGGAACGATGGTTGGCTGGACCGAGTTTCGCGAAGTGCCCGCGTACGTTCCGGCCGGACTTTCCAGAGTCGTGGCCATTGCGACACACGGCGACGTAGCGATGGCGCTCAAGGACGATGGAACGGTGGTCACATGGATTATCGGGTTCGCCCCGGACAATGATCAATTCGCCCGCGAAACCGATGTCATTGCTATTGCCGCCGGCCATGAGACGATGCTGGTGTTGAAATCAGACGGCACAGCCGTTCCTGCGACTCGCTTTGCCGGGGCGCCTACTGACCTGGTGGCGATCTCTGAGGGGGGGACCAGTCCCACTTTTAGTCTCGCACTTCGATCCAATGGAACTGTTATTTCCAGCCTTGGCGATGTTCCGGCCGGACTTTCTGATGTCATCGCGATCGCGGCGGGCTTTTCGCATTCTCTGGCTTTAAAAGCAAACGGCACGGTAGTTGCCTGGGGCGATAATTCAAAGGGGGCTGCAACAGTTCCCGCCGGGCTTTCCGGAGTGATAGCTATCGATGCGGACTTTCACACCAGCGGCGTCATTAGAAGGATAGTGAAGCCGCTCATCACAGTTCAGCCGCAACCGGCTTCCCAGACTTTGGCTTCTCTTTCTTCTATTACTTACTCGGTGACGGCCACGGGCAATGGCTTAAGCTATCAATGGAACAAGGATGGCGTCCCGATTCCCAGCGCCACGGAAAGTACATATACCAATGGCCGTCTCGATCCCAACGATAGCGGCAGCTATACGGTGACAGTCAGCAACGCTCTTGGGAGTGTTACCAGCAACGGCGCGGCTCTTTTGGTGAAAGGTCCCGCATTCACAAAAAATCCTGAGCCAAGCCAGGTTGTTAATAACAGTGCAGCCGTCACAATGAACGCTGTGGCCACCAGCACAGGAGCGATCACCTATCAGTGGCTGCATAACGGACTGCCGGTTGCCGGCGCCACTGGAACTTCAATGACGTTGGCCCATGCCCGCTATAGCGATCGCGGCTACTACCAACTCAAAGCCACGGATGCCTCCGGGACAACCATTAGCAAAGCCGGATTTATAAATGTCCTGGTTCCGGCCACCCTGAAGGTTTGGGGTTACAATCGAGATGGCTTAAACACACCGCCCGCCGGGCTTTCCGGCGTCGTCGCATTCTCAGCGGGAGAGAATCAGAATTTGGCACTTAAATCCGATGGCACGGTTGTCGCATGGGGCTCGGACGACGCGGCAAACCAAGTGCCGCCAGGGCTTTCAAATGTGGTTGCGATCTCCTGCAAAACTTTCAATGTGGCGCTTAAGTCCGACGGCACCATTGTTGCCTGGGGCAAACCTTACAGCGATCAGCGTGCGGCATTTTCAGGCCTTTCCGACGTTGTCGCCGTGAGCGAGCACTTTGTGGTGAAATCCGACGGAACGGTCGGCTCCTGGGGCTTTCCAGGCGAGCAGCCTCCTGTTGTTGGGGCGGGATTCTCGGATGTCTCCGTCATCTCCGCGAGCGGAACTCATCTTCTTGCTCTCAAAACCAACGGCACCGTGCGTGATTCTTATTCCTGGAAGGGAAATCCCGTGCCCTTTTGGCTCGCGAACGTGGCGGCCGTTTCGGTCTGTGATTCATTCAGCGCGGCTGTGAAGACCGATGGAACCGTGGTCACTTGGAATTACGACGGTTATGGACGCTCCGCTATACCCGCGGAGTGTTCGGAAATCGCCGCTATTTCTTCAGGCGCCGATCATGTTGTGGCCCTGAAGTCTAATGGAACGGTTGTGGCCTGGGGCAAACCCAACCCCAATTTTGGCGGGCAAGAGGCTGTGCCGGCAACGCTGGGCGATGTCATTGCCATTGATGCAGGCAGTTATTACAATCTCGCGCTGGAGATCCCATTGCCTGTTCCCGCGGTCACCACGAAAGCGGCTACTGCAATTTACTCCGGCTCAGCCACTTTTAACGCGGATGTCATCCCGGGCGGCTTTCCGGCGACTTTTAACGGTGATGACATCCCGGGCGGCCTTCCAGCCAATGTCTACTTCCAACTCCGCACCGAGGCGTTCTCTTACGAGACCGTGACAAGGACGCAGGAAGTGGGCAGCGGAAACACGCAAGTCGCTATCAGCGCATCGGTTGCCAATCTGCCTGCCGGCAAGACACTCTACTACCGCGCGGTGGTGACCAATGGCCGCGTCATCATTTATGGAGCTGATCAAGCGTTTATCACTCTGCCTCTTCCGCCGTTGGTGACCGCGGTTAACTCGGGAACTGCCACACTCTCCGGCTTGTTTAACCCGAATGGACTGACAGCGAGCGCTTATTTTGAATATCAAACCGGGGCCGGCCCCGCCCTCCAGACCATCGCCCAGGAGTTTGGCGCCAGCAATGCGCCTGTTACTCTGATGCAGACTTTAAGCGGTTTGCAGGGCGGGCAGACTTATCAAGTCCGCCTGGTTAGTACTAGCACGGCTGGAACGTCCTATAGTGACTACCAGATATTTTTCACCGCTACCAACCCGCGTCCGTCCGTAAGAAGTGCCTCGGTGTCTGGAGTTCCTTCCCTTAACCTGCTTTTCAATGCGAGCATCAATCCGAATGGATTGGCAGCCAACGTCTACTTTGAATATGGCGCGACCAACGCATACGGGAGCAAAACCGCACCGCAAAAAGTGACGGCGGGTTATAGCGAGGTGACCGTAAGCGCCACGGTAAATGGACTGCTGGAGAACCCGGTTATTCATTACCGGGCCGTGGCTTCGAACTTGAATGGCATCAGCTATGGCGAAGACCAGACTTTTACGGGAAGCGCGGCAGCGCCTGCTCTCTCAAAGCCGTTTTCCAGCGTGCGAATCAGCGGGGATCGAATCGTGGTCAGCGGCACGTGCAATCCAAATGGTGCCGCAACCAATTTGCGCGTCGAATCACGTGGTTCCGGCTATACCAGCGTCAGAGCTACTCAGGAAATTGGAAGCAGTTTGGTGCCGGTGCCAATTTCCTTCACTCTAACAAACGATGGCTATAATTTTCCTTACAATGTAGACCATTACATAGTTGTCGCCACCAACGCGCTGGGCACAGATTCCGCCTCTTTAGTATTTAAAACATCTGTATCTGCATTGGCAGTGGATGACATTATAAGCGGCGGAGCCAAGCCGTTTCGAATCAACGTGCTTGCCAACGACACTTCTTTTAATGGTTATAGGCGAGCTATCTCATCAGTTACTCAAGGCACCAGCGGCACGGTTTCAATCAAATCTGACCTAACTATTCAATATTCGCCCGGCAGCAATTTCACTGGTTCAGATACATTTACCTATACGATTCCAGACGGGCTGGGCGGTTTTTCAACCGCAACTGTAAAGATTCTTGGCGATTCCATCGTGACTCCAGGCACCTACGTTGGCCTGGCGCTTTCCAATTCGCCGCTTCATGAGACTGGCAGTTATCTGCGGGCAACCGTCACAAAAACCGGAGTGATGAGCGGCCGCTTGCAATATGCGGGCTACAGCTTCGCGGTAAAAGGTTCCTTAGCTTTTGGCAACACTGTCACCATGAGCATCCAGCCGCCTGGGCAGCCTTTACTTTCGGTCAACTTTAGCGCGGGAGAGATGGGCGGAGCGCCGATCAAAGTCGTTGCGTACCATCAAACCGGAGCAACGGCGCCGGTCGTGGAGTTTGAAGCGCACCACTCCCCTTATTCAAGAACCAGCCCGTGGGATTTGCCGGCAAGGTATACCGCCACACTTTCTTTAGAAACTAACTCAAGCGATCCCGCCCTGCCCAAAGCAGCCGGATACGCTGCGATCATCATAAACCGGCTTGGAGCTGCACGCGTTGTTGGCAAGCTGGGCGATGGCACGCCGATTTCCGTAGAGGGTCTCGTGGACGACACCCGCCAGCTTCCCTTCTATACTGGACTCTATGGCAGGAACTCCGGCAGCAAGGGGAGCATCTTCGGAAAGATCAACTTCCAGACGCTAGAGAACGTGCCGCAATGCTCGGGGTTGCTCTATTGGCATAAACCTGCGCAGGCCGGCGATCGGCGTTACTCCAATGGCTTCACAACGAAGCTTAGCCTGACCGGCGGATCTTATACTTCGTCCGCGCCAGCGCTTACGCTGCTGAAGGCGCAGCCTAACGCGGACTTGACCATCAGCGGCGGCAACCTGGCAGATGAGATGCACAAGGAACTCAGCGTTGCTTCGTCCTATCGGGCACGCATTACGAACCCGGCGGCTGATCGCATGGCAGTGCGTTTTAATCCCGTGACAGGATTTTTCTCCGGCAGTTTCCGGGACATCTCACAGAATGTCACCCGAACCTTTAATGGTGTGCTCCTCCAACACGAAAACATCGGCACCGGGCTCTTTTTAGGCGAATCTGAGACTGGCGGGGTGCTTCTTAAGCCAAGGCCGTAACCGTTTAGATTAATCGATGAAAACCAATTTTGGCGGTGCATTCCGCGGGCTGCTTTTGCTTCTCTTTGCATCTGTGGCTCAAAATTGGGGCGTACTCACCATTATTGTACAGCCGCTGCGGAGCTAGGTGGTGAAAGCCAGGAGTCCGGTTACTTTCAGCGTTGTCGCGCAGGGGAGTGGTACCTTGAGCTATCAGTGGCTGCACAATGGCCAGCCCGTTGCCGCGGCTACCGGGACCGGTTTAGCGCTGGCAACGCGCAATATTCAGCCCGGGGCTGGTATCAAGTTAAAGTAACCGATTCCACGGGCACCGAAGTTAGCCAGGCGGGCTTTCTCAATGTCGTAGTTTAAGGCGCAGTGCGCACTTGGGGTTATAATGTGGACGGCCACGCCGCATAAGCCGTTCACCAGACTTTTACAAAACGGCGAGCAAGCCCTGCCGTACGATCGTCGTAAATCATGCGGAATTGGTCTGTCTTGACCGCAAAGCTGACGGTCAAATCTGTATAAGATGTACCATGCTCGTTGTGCCCTCACGTTTGCCATCGGACTTCGATTACGCCTGCTCCACGTAAATCAGGATGAAAAACCACTCCGCCTGTTTCTGTCGTAAAAGACTCCGCAAGACGGCGAGGGCATCTCTACCTCCGTCTCGACGACTTAATTGAAACCACTCATGGAGTCGAGTGCCGGTTGCCGGTATCTGCGGCCGGCGGCCTCGAAGAGCCCAAGGTGCAAAACCTAATTGTACTTTAACATATGTCTACCGAAAATAAAGTCGACAACTTTCACCGGTTCGCACCCAGGGCGGGAAATAAGCTGGCGGAAATAGAGTCGATAACTAATTACTTTATTAATTAGTGCGCGTGGCGATAAGAAAAATAAAGTCTACGACTTAGACTGGGCCTCCTTTGCCCGCCTTCGTTCAAGCTTGGGGGTAGGAACAGAAGAGCCATCCTACAAGCAAAATAGGCGCCAGTCTTTAAATCTGGAGGCTAGGGGCACCAACCCCGAGCGACAACGCCGTGCAATGCTGAAAAATCCGGAAGTAAGAGACATCCTGCAGGACACGCCCTGGCCGGATGCGTCCTGATGTTGACTTCGAGGCGTCCGTCGCGCATCCAAGGTGGCCCACCAGATGAACGCAACCAAACGGCCCAGTCGTAGGAACGCGTCTCACTGCGACCGCGTGCTTGTCTGGAAGCGCACGTTCTCAACCCGGGGAAAATCGTTGTCCATGCAACGCACCACTCTCTCTCACGGCCCAAGCCCGGGGTAGATGTGGATGGTCAGTGGCTTACGTTTGACTAGCCCACTCGCGTAATTCCGCCCTTGCAGAAAACGGCGGGATTACCCCACGGCGCTTAGTAGGTGGTAAATAGTTTCTATCTGAATTTGCCAACTAGTTAGAAACCATTCCTTCATATTTTTCGTTAGCAGACATGAGGCTCTTCAAAACCTTATGCGAACTCAATTACTAGACGGCCTCTTGTCCCGCCCGCCTCAAGCCGTTGGTGTGCCGCTGCTGCCCGTTCTTTGGGATAGGTTGCAGCAAGCCGTAAAGACAGCGTTCCGTTTTCGACTTGCCGACGCAGATGATCAAGTTTTTCGAACTCACCGTCGTAATTCATGACAAAGGTTCGGGAAAAGCTGATCTCCCTCTGCGGTTTGCCTTGAAAACCGCGCACTGAAGTAAATGCACCCCCATCGCGAACTGCGGGAATGACGAGTTCATTGAGCACTGCTCCGTCGGCCAATCCATCAACGCCATTGGGAAAGTACTCGCGAATCCGGCTGGCAACATCGTCACCCCGGCGAATCACAATGTCGGCCCCAAGCGACTTAACCAGTTGCTCATCCTGTTCAGAGGCATCTGCAATTACCCTCAAACCCTCGGCCTTTGCGAGCTGGATCACATAGCCACCATAGGCTCCGGCTGCGCCCGTAACGGCAATGGTTTGGCCGGCCGGCAGGTTCAGAAGATCGAGCGACATTCGCGCCGTCAGTCCGTTCATCGGGAGCGTGCAGGCTTCGGTAAATGACTTTCCTGCCGGCACGGGAACTACGGATCGTGCGCTTAGAACAATCTGCTCTCGATATGCACCATGATCTCCACGAGGAATTACCAATCCCAGAACCGAGTCACCGACCTTAACACCAGTCGCAACGCCTTTTCCGACTTCATCGACAATCCCGGCGGCTTCCATTCCAGGAACGTAAGGCGGTGCAATGCCCTTTTGTTGTCCAGACTGCAGTCCGGTGCGCGCCATGATGTCCGTGGGATTGACCGTCGCGGCGTAATTGCGAATCCGCACTTGTCCGAAGCCGGCATGAATTTCAGGGAGATTGTAAATCTCTAGAACCTCCGGGCCGCCGTATTTCATATATCCGATTGCATGCATTTTATGACCTCCTGGTTGACCGCCAAACCCTTTCAGTGACCTGTTGTTTCATGATGTGCTCCGATTCGATCAGGCTGCTCTATCTGCCTGCTGGAACAGGGGCTCTCCCGTTTCATACTGAGCGACTGGCAAAGGGATAGAGATCGCTCGGGCTCCGGCACGTGCCGCCAGAACGGCAAGAGCGGCCGCGATGAAGAGGAGCGCCGCGCTCATCTGGAAGGTAGCCCTATAACCGTTCATATCAAACAGGACGCCGCCAATAGTCGCGCCGCCCGTGATCGCAAGCTGAACGACAGCCACCATTAGCCCACCACCGGCCTCCGCATCCTGCGGCAGGGTCCTCGCCAGCCATGTCCACCAGCCAACCGGCGCCGCCGTTGCGAGAAGCCCCCAGATTCCGAGTAGGACTGCGGTCACAGCGACCGAACCACCGAAAGAAACAAGGGCCAGAGCGATCCCTGCCATCAACAGCGGGATGATGATCAGTGTGCGGTAGAGATTTTCCTTCAGGAACCTCCCGATCAAAATCGTGCCGACCAAACCGGCTACTCCGATAATGAGGAGCATGAGAGAAAGCGTGGAAACGTCAACGCGGGTCACGCTTTCAAGGAATGGCCGCAGATAGGTGAACAACGCGAACTGACCCATGAAGAAGATACTGACCGCAGCCATGCCCAACGCGACGGAAGGCTGCTTTAGCAGCTTGAAGACATTTCCGGCACCCGGTCCACGTCCTGCCTTCATCGAGGGGAGGCTGATGAGCTGCCAAATGAAAACAAGCGCCGCGACTGGAACAACGCAAAAGAATGCACCTCGCCAGCCGATGATTGCGCCAAGAAAGCTTCCCAAGGGCGCAGCCACGACCGTCGCCAGCGCATTTCCGCCGTTCACGATGGCCAACGCCCGCGGGACCTGGTCGTCCGGTACGAGCCGTATAGCCGTCGCGGCCGACATTGACCAAAAGCCGCCGATGGCAACGCCGATGAGTGCCCGTCCGATCATGAAGGTCACATAATTGTGAGCCAATGCCACGACCGTTCCCGATACGATCGTCAGAAGCATCAGCGAAAGGAGCAATAGCTTTCGGTCCAGCCGGCCGGCCAGCGTCGAGATGACGAGACTCGTCAGTAGGGCAAACGCACCAGAGACGGAGATGGCCTGACCGCCCTGCCCCTCGCTGATGTGCAAATCTGCCGCGATTGGCGTCAGCAGACTGACGGGCATGAACTCGGACGCAACCAAGGCGAATGCGCCGAGCGACATTGCGAGAACGGCACCCCACGCGGCTGCTTGCCGGGGTAGCTCACCGTCAGTATTCGTCACTGCGCGGCTGACGTTCGTAGGATTGTTCATAATGGATCTTTGATTATTGCGCACCCGAACGGTCCGAGCGCGTGACAGGAGCATCTGACATGAAACGCGAGGCTTCTCGCGTGATCCTGCGCGGCCTAGCGCATTCTTGCGGTAAAAGAGCGCTGGCCATTTTTGAAGGCTGCTGCGGAACTCCTTCGGTCCCACCCAGTCACGCGCCGAAAAACCTTGGCGAAGTAACTCGGA
This sequence comes from Chthoniobacteraceae bacterium, assembly GCA_028293625.1. Taxonomy (GTDB): domain Bacteria; phylum Verrucomicrobiota; class Verrucomicrobiia; order Chthoniobacterales; family Chthoniobacteraceae; genus CAIURC01. Next base: position 110,923 of record JAQGOL010000002.1, read on the forward strand.
CTCTGTGTAGCCGACCTGCGGCGCGATCTCGGCCAGGCCGCGGGAGGTCTCTTGCATGAACTGCCGGCCGTAGGTAATCCGCTCGCTCGTGACGAACTGCAAAGGCAACATTCCCATGGCTTGCTTGAACACTCTGCATATATGATCGCGATCAGCATGTGGCTGTCCCCGCGGGCGACCCGTGAACTCGTGCAGGTTGCAATTTAACCTTCGTCGAAAACCGCGAAGCCCTTGGCGGGAGCGCGCCGGGATGGCTGCGCTGCTCTATGCGTTCACTTCAGCTCGAATGTAACCGTTGCTTTTCCCGAGCCGACCGCCGCAGAAAGCCCCGAAGCGTCATTGATACGACCAAGCCTTGTATAGCTGTATGAGGTCGGAAAAGTCTTATAGAAAAGAACTAGGCTCCGAGAGGTCCAAATCATCAAGTCGCCAGCGTGGATACGCCCGGGATTTGCGTCATCGGCGGGCAGGTCGGCTGACAGGCGGACAACTTTTTCGTTATCATTCAGGTCGCCCATAGTCAGGGTAAGTGGCAACATCGCCTTGAATGCAGTTGCCGTGGCATTATCGGCAAGTGTGGCGGTGAAGGTCTTTTCTCCGATCTTAACTATCATCTGATTCTTCGTCGTGTCTTTGTTGCCATCACTTCCGTTGGCTGCGGGCAAAGTGCCGCCTAGAAACGCACCGGCAAGTACGATCGAAAATATAGTGTTCTTCATATTAGGATGTATGACTTGAGTGCTTACGGTTCTTCGATCAGGCGCACCGTTTCCTGGATGCATCCTTCTGATTGACCGACCACTGCCACGCTGGCGCCTTCGCGCGGCCAATGCCGCTTCCTGCTCCGGTGACGAAGGCAACTTTACCGGTGAAATTTCCGTTTGAGTTCGTTGACATATTTTTTCATCTTGTGGGTTATTGATTTTGAGGGCAGCAGGAACCTGAAAGATGCTGCTTGAAGAAGGCCGTCAACTTGTCGAACGGGATAAGGTTCACCCGATCGTAAAGATCGACATGCCCCGCGCCCGGAACAATGACCAGCTCCTTGGGTTCCCCGGCAAGCCTGTAGGCCTCCTCGCTGAACTCTCTGGAATGAGCGACGTCACCCGTGATGAAGAGCAGGGGACGAGGAGAAATCGTCTCGATATCCGTAAATGGGTAGAAATTCATGAACTTGATGCTGCTGCTAAGCGTCGGGTGAGTGGTGAGTTTCGGCGAGCTGCCCTTGGGCGTGAACTCACCACGCGGAGTGCGGTAGAAGTCATAAAACTCTCGCTGAATTGGGTGAGTGTTCTCATCGAGTTCGTGGGCCGTTCCGCCGGTGTATTTGGTTTCACCACCCGAAAACTCGACATACCGTTGCTCTGCTGCCGCCTTAAAAGCTTCCTTTCGCTGTTCGAGGGTTTGGGAATGCCTGAGCCCGTTGCGGCTGACAGCACCCATATCATACATGCTGACCGTCGCGATGGCCTTCATTCGCGGGTCAATTTTGGCGGCACTGATGACAAAGCTTCCGCTGCCGCATATTCCGAGCACACCAATCCGTTCCCTGTCGATGAAGGGCCTCGTGCCTAGGAAATCTACCGCCGCACTAAAAGCTTCAGAGTAAGCTTCAGGCAAAACAGCGTTCCGCGGCTGGCCTTCACTTTCCCCCCAGAACGGCAGGTCAATGGCCAAGGTGACGAATCCCTGATCAGCTAGTTTTTGAGCATACAGATCCGAACTCTGTTCCTTTACCGCACCCATCGGGTGCCCGACAATGATCGCGGGACTCTTGGTGTTCGGATTTGCGTTCTTGGGAGTGAAAAGACTCCCCGCGACGGTCATGTTGTATTGATTCTTAAAGGTGACATTTTGCGTAGTTACCTTATCGCTCTTATAGAAGTTATCCGCCCCATTGGACATATCTGCGCCCATGGCGGCGAATGAGCCTGCCAGAAGTGTTAGTGACATAATTAGATTTTTCATTGGGTTTTCTTGTAGTTAGCTAATGGTTTAAATAGGTGGAAATTCGGGACATGTGCTTTGTCGATGCGGCCGTTTATTACAAAGTGGCAGCGGATGAACTTGCGTCGACCCGGCACGACCGTGCCGCAGCTTGCATTGGGTTCTGAGGTTCTGATGGATGACAGTTCGTGCTCATGAAATTGATTCGAGACGACAGGAATATCCGTTTTCCTGACGCACCCGTCTCGCGCGATCCTGCTCGACCTAGCCCGTTCCTGCGGGAAAAGAAGCGTGCCCCCCCCTCAGAGGGTGCTGCGGAATACCTTGGGAGTCATCCCAACCACGCGCCCGAAAACTTTACTAAAGTAGCTCGGGCTCGTGTAGCCGACCTCCAGGCCAATATCGATGAGGCTGCGGGAGGTCTCCCGGATGAGCTGCTGCGCGTGCGTGATCCGCTCTCGCGTTACGAACTGTAGCGGCGACATTCCGGTCGCATGTTTGAACACACGGGAAAAGTGGAATGGACTCAAGTCCACCAGTTGGGCCAAAGCCTCGACGGAAACATCCTCCGCAAGGTGCTCGCGCACATGATCCTCCACCTTGCGGAGCTGCCGGATTGGCAAGCCACCGCGAAAGTCAGTCTTTTCGGAGACGGCGTCGGTGTATTTCTCCGCGAGAAATGAAGCGATAAGCTGAGTAAAATCAGCGAGGCGTTTGGAGTTGCCTGAAGTGCCTGTGGAAAGCATCTCGGCGCACGCAAAGCACAGATGCGCAAGCGCCTCATCGCGTCCAAAAAAGTCGATCACGTCTACCTCATCACCCTTGCCTGGATACACCGCCTCCAACGACGCGAGCCATTGATCCACCGCAACGTGGACTTGGATGATTTCAAGCTCTTGGCCGGCAGGCGAACTGTGGCGCACTTCGTAAGGGGTCTTCGAGCGAGTGACAAAAATATCGCCGGGCCCTATCTGGCGCGTCACCCAGGTTTCGCCAAACTCGCGCTCACGGAACTCCGCGGACCCTGCAAGGCCGCAGGAGATCAACGGCTCGGGAGTGGCAGGCACGAGGAAGCGATCAACTACGCGAGGAAACCGATAGCGCCGCACGTAGAGCCCTGGCCACTGGAGAGAGGCGCTGTCAGCCAAAGCCTCGCCCGCCGCATATCGTGGAAATGCCGCTGCAGTGGTTCGCTCGGGCGTGTTCACGAGATGCAGTTTAGCACGCAAGGCCGAACGTTGACAACGGCGGTCGCTCTGCCCGGCGCTCGATGCGGTCTTGAAATGGGCGGCAGTGCGACCGTTGTAGCAGCTCAGTTTGCGGGCCACGGCGACAGCGGCCCGGGACTAATGTTACCAGGCCCGTCCCGAAAGTGGTCGGATTTCACCAATCAACGGTGGGCCTCCAAACCCGCTTTTGTGCGGTGCTTGCCGGTGCCGGCCGTCTTCGGATCCCTGATTCTCACCGGTTTCCGTGGGTCATCGGGGATGAAGTTACAGAGGAAACGCAGGGGATTTGACCGTTTTCATTTCGGTCAATTTGTCCTTTTTCAGAGCGGCCGCGCAAAAATTGCTCAAAAAGCTATCCTGAGCGGATTTAGGCCAGTCGTTTGCCACAGCGCTGGAAAAACTGGTGAATTCTAATTCGTCACCGGACGATCCGCCGGAAATCCCGCCTCAGACCGGTGCTGCAGCCTTCCTCACACGCCACCGAGGTGGCCGACTGAGAGAGGCGGGTCACGTTAATCAGGGCTAGATGGGGCCAGGCCTCACTCGGCGCGGATGCGTGTATGGAGAGTAGTGCATCTCAATTTCCTCTGTAAAAGAATAATTCCCCGGCCGAAAAGCCCCAGTGCAAAACCGAATTGCATTCCTATAACACGCTGCAGCTGCGCTTGCCGGCTTACTCCACCGTCACACTTTTTGCCAGGTTGCGGGGTTTATCGACGTCGCAGCCTAACTTGACGGCGGTGTGATAGGCGAGGAGCTGGAGCGGGATCGAGGTTAATATGGGGGAGAGATAATCGGGGCAGCTTGGGATGTAGATGACATCATTGGCGATCTTTTCAAGTTCCGTGCAGCCTTCAGTACCGATGGCAATAATCGGGCCCTTGCGCGCTTTGACTTCCTCGATGTTGGAGATGTTTTTGTCGTAAACACTGTCCTTTGGAACAATAACCACGCTCGGCAACTCCGGAGTGATAAGCGCGATGACTCCATGTTTGAGTTCCGCGCTAGGATGGCCGCTGGCGTGAATATAACTGACTTCCTTCATCTTAAGCGCGCCTTCCAACGCTGCCGGATAGTTGAATTGGCGGCCGAGGAACATCATCGCCGAGGCACCGGCGTACTTTTCCGCAATCGCTTTGATGTGGCTGTTTGCTTTGAGGATCTCAGCGACCTTGTCGGGAAGCGCCTCGAGTTCATCAATAATCCGAAGTCCTTCAGTGGTGCTCTGGTGGCGGATCCGGCCCATGAGCAGCCCGATCAGCGTGAGGATGGTGACTTGCGAAGTAAACGACTTGGTGGCCGCCACTCCGATCTCAGGTCCGGCATGCATGTAGACGCCGCCGTCGCTTTCGCGCGCGATCGTGCTCGCCACGTTGTTGCAAATGCCAAGGGTCCTGTTGCCTTTGCGGCGGCTTTCGCGCAACGCGGCCAATGTATCAGCGGTCTCGCCGCTTTGGCTTAGGCAAAAAACCAGGGTATCACGGGTAAGCGGCATGTTGCGGTAGCGGAACTCGCTTGCAAACTCCACCTCGCAAGGGATATGGGCGAGCGCTTCGATTAAATACTCGCCGCACATGGCCGCGTGGCTGGCGGTGCCGCATCCGGTGAGAATGATGCGGTCGACATCGCGCAGTTCGGCGTTGCTCATGCCGAGGCCGCCGAGAACCGCGGTGGCCTCCTCGCGGGAAAGCCGGCCGCGCATGGCGTCGCGGATGGTGGCCGGCTGCTCGAAAATTTCCTTGAGCATGTAATGCGGGTAGACGCCCTTGCTGACGTCTTCCTCGCTGAATTCCACTTTGGTGACTTCAAACCCGCTTGCCCCGCCGAGCAGGCTGGTGATTTCAAACGCATCGCGTCCGAGGGAAACGATGTCGTAATCCTTTAAATAAATGGCCTCGCGGGTATGGGCGACCACGGCGCTCACATCGCTTGCAAAAAAGTTTTCACCTTTGCCAAGGCCAAGCACGAGCGGGCTGCCGCGCCGGGCGCCAATGATGACATCGGGCAGATCGCGATGCAGCAGGACGATGCCGTAGGTGCCCACCACTTGTTTAAGGGCAACGCGCAGCGCTTCAATGAGCCGCGCTTTGGTCGTGTCGCCGCCTGCATCGTCGTAGTGTTTGCCAATCAGATGAGCCAGCACCTCGGTGTCGGTTTGCGACACAAAAACGTGGCCTTCCTGAACGAGCGACTCGCGCAGGGTCGCATAATTTTCAATGACCCCATTATGGACAAGCGCCAGCTTGCCGCTCTGGTCAAAATGCGGGTGCGCGTTCGAATCGGTGACTTCGCCGTGGGTGGCCCAGCGGGTGTGGGAAATGCCGGCGGTGCCGGGGGCGGGGGATTCGAGGAGCAATTCAGCCAGATTGGCAATGCGGCCGCAGCGTTTTCGCACGGCAATCGCGCCATCGTTCAGCACCGCGATTCCGGCACTGTCGTACCCGCGATATTCGAGCCGCCTCAGACCGTCAAGGAGAACGGGGACAGCCATGTTTTTGCCAATATATCCGATGATGCCGCACATATGGGCGGAGCATTACCAGTGCAATGGGTGCTGGGCAAACGGACTTTTGCCCAAACGTCAAAGAAGCCGGTTTCGATTGATCAAATGAAAGCGGCTGAAAATCATGGAAGCACGTTTTGGTTGTCCTCTTGTCGGGTGGCATGTTGACAATTTGAAGACGGGCCGAATTGGTTCTCGGCATCCGCTTGAGCCAAATTGTAAACTTCTGATCTTCCCCATATGCCAATCTCCAACTGGTCTTCTATCAACGAAAAAACGCTCGCAATTGTCATGGGTGGCGGTGCCGGCACCCGGCTCTTTCCGCTAACCAAAGAGCGAAGCAAGCCGGCGGTGCCTCTTGCCGGGAAGTATCGGCTGGTCGATATCCCGATTAGCAATTGCATTAACTCAGGGCTGCGCCGTATTTACGTGCTGACACAGTTTAACAGCGCTTCGTTGCATAGACATATCTCGTCGAGCTACAACTTCGATACTTTCTCCCGCAGCTTTGTCGAAATCCTCGCAGCCCAGCAAACGCCCACCGACACGACGTGGTATCAAGGCACCGCCGATGCCGTGCGCCAGAACCTGCGCGATTTTCTCCAGTATCCGTACGAGTATTATGTGATCCTAAGCGGTGATCAGCTTTACCGGATGGATTTCCGCGACGTACTCAGGCAGCACATCGAGTCAAAAGCGGAGCTGACCATCGCCACGCTGCCGGTCGGACGCGAATCGGCGAGCGACTTCGGCATCATGCATACCGATCCGGCCCGGAAGATCACGCGCTTTGTGGAGAAGCCAAAGGAAGCGGCCCTTCTTGATGAGTTGCGTATTCCGGCTGAGCTGCTTGAAACGCTTGGCCATCCGGCCGATGCCGAGCTCTACCAGGCTTCGATGGGGATTTATATTTTCAACCGGGAATCACTCGTGCGGGCCCTCGACAACACGCATGTCGATTTCGGGAAGCACATCATCCCGGACATGATCAAGGAAAGCCGCGTCATGGCTTATATCTTCCAGGGTTACTGGGAGGATATCGGGACTATCCGCTCCTTTTTCGAAGCCAACCTCAATCTGACCAATCCGGTTCCTGAGTTCAGCTTTTTCGATACCTCCTCGCCCATCTACACGCATGCGCGGTTTCTGCCGGGCAGCAAGATCAACGGGGCATCAATTCGCCAGGCCATTGTTTCCGATGGTTGTATTATCGACAACGCGACTATCGAACGCGCGGTAATCGGGATACGCAGTTATATTAAAAGCGGCACCACGATTCGTAATAGCATCGTCATGGGCGCCGATTTCTACGATGTCGATATCGCTTCGCGCACCAACGGCCCCGAGCTCGGCATCGGACGCAATTGCGTGATCGAGCATGCGATCATCGATAAGAATGCGCGCATCGGCGACGGCGTGGTAATTACCCCTAAGGGGAAGCCCGATAATTTTGATGGCCCGAATTTTTATGTTCGTGACGGCATTATCGTCGTGCCAAAAGGAATGGTGATTCCGGACGGCTCCTGGCTCTGAGGCCTGGCGGGCGAAGTTATTCGAGTTTTACGTAAGAGAGCAGTCCGTGAACGCCGCCCTCGCGCCCGAACCCGCTCTCTTTGTATCCGCCAAACGGGCTTGCCGGGTCGAACTTGTTATAAGTATTGGCCCAGACGACCCCAGCGCGAAGTTTTGAGACAAGATCGAATACTTTGCTCCCTTTATCGCTCCAGATTCCGGCGCTCAGGCCATACGGGGTGTTGTTGGCGCGTTCGATCGCTTCGCCTGGGGTGCGAAAAGTCATCACGCTAAGCACCGGCCCGAAGATTTCCTCCCGGGCAACGCGGTGGGTGGCGGTGACTCCGTTGAGAAGCGTGGGTGGAAACCAATAGCCGCGGCCCGGCAGGCTGCATGACGGCTGAATGAGCTCGGCCCCTTCCTCAACCGCGCCGCCAACCAGCTCACGGATTTTATCGAGCTGGGGGCGGGAATGAATCGCGCCGAGATCGGTGTTTTTGTCCATCGGATCGCCGACACGCAGAGTGGCGATGCGATCGCGCAATTTGGCAAGCACGGCCGGAAGGATCGATTCCTGGACCAGAAGCCGGGAGCCGGCGCAGCAGACATGGCCCTGGTTGAAAAAAATACCCGCCACGATTCCCTCGATGGCCTGGTCAATCGGCGCGTCTTCGAAGATCAGATGGGCCGCTTTGCCGCCGAGTTCAAGCGTCAGCTTTTTGTTTGTCGGCGCGACGGTGTGGGCGATCTGTTTTCCCACTTCGGTTGATCCGGTGAACGCGATTTTGTCAATGCCCGCATGTTCAACCAAAGCCCGCCCCGTTTCAGCCGGCCCGGTAAGGATGTTGACAACGCCTTCGGGCAGTTCGGCTTCCTGCAGGATTTGGGCAAGATGGAGCGCACTGATACTGCTGGTCTCTGCCGGCTTGAGCACGCAGGTATTGCCGCAAGCCAGAGCGGGGGCGAGTTTCCAGGCGGCCATCAGCAAAGGGAAATTCCAGGGAATGATCTGGCCGCAAACTCCGAGCGGCTTTGCCCGCCGGCCCGGGAATGCGTAGTCGAGTTTATCGGCCCAGCCGGCGTAATAGAAAAAGTGCGCGGCGGCTTGCGGCAAATCGAAGTCGCGCGATTCCTTGATCGGCTTGCCGCCATCGAGCGTTTCGATTACTGCGAGTTCGCGCGATTTTTCCTGAATCAGCCGCGCGATCCGGAAGAGATATTTGCCACGCTCGCGTCCCGGCATTTTGCTCCACGGTTCAAAGGCGCGCCGGGCCGCGGCAACGGCGGCATCGAGATCGGCGGATTCGGCGCGGGCGATTTCCGTTAACGGCTCTTCGGTGGCCGGATTGATGGAAGCAAAGTAGCCGCCGCCTTTTGGAGGAACGAACTTTCCATCAATGAAAAGTTCGTATCGGGGAGCAATCGGCACCGTGGCACTTTCAAGCGCCGGTGCGTAGGTCCATTTGCCGCCAAAGTTCAATCGCCGTTCCTCGGTCATTTTTGCGTGAAGAGATTCAGAGTTCAAAGAAAGAGTAAAGCCGTTCGAGGATGCCTTCGGTGTACTCGCGCTGTTTGGCGCTGATCTCCGGGCGGGCGGTGCTGGCGGCGAGCACCCCTTCGAGTTCCATGCGGCGTTTGGCGAGCAGTTCGCCGAGTTTTGCCACCAACCCTTCATTTTGCTGCAGGATCTCAGCCAGCACCGCTTTTTGAATTTCCCACATCTCGCAGTCGGAGCGAGCCACTACGGTGGCGCTTCGGGGTTCGCCGGTCAGCAGCGACATTTCTCCGAAATAATCGCCCGCCTTGAGCGTGGCGACGCGGGTGTCGTGGCTTTGCGCTTTGACAAGAACTTCGGCTTCCCCGCTCGAGACAATAAACATCGAAAGGCCCTGGTCGCCTTGTTCGATCACCCGTTCGCCCCGGCCGAATCGGAGCATGCGCGCATTGGAAAGCAGCTTGCTTGCCTGGTTCTCATCCAGGAGCTTGAGAAAAGGCTGTTTGCGCATCGAAGCACGGGCGGCTTCCAGCTTGTCGTCTTCTTTTGAGCCGCGGGCTTTTTCGATGTGCAGGGTGCGGACGGGAAAGGGAATGGGAATGTTGGCGCGCTGGGCTTCATACCAGACATTGGTGCGCACCGAGTCACAGATCTCGTTGTAATGGGCTTCCTCGAGGATCCAGAATCTGATTTCGTAGATGGCGAATGACTCGCCGAATTCGCGCAGGTAAACCTTGGGCAGCGGCGTGCCAAGGACTCCATTGGCGCGCAACGCCGCGCGCACCACGCATTCCTTGATCCTGTTGGGCGGGATGTTGTAACCAAAATTAAGCCGGAGCCGCACCCCATGCTGCTGGGTGGGATAGCTCAGGTTGGTGATGATGGAGCCAGCTACCGTCTTGTTGGGAAGATCGAGATGGATATCGTCGTTGGTCCGCAGCCGGGTTGAGCGCCAGTTTACTTCAATGACCTCGGCCCGATGAGTGTCGACAATGAGCCAGTCGCCTATTTTAAACGGTTTGCCGATCTCAAGCGCGATGCCGGCAATGATATTGCCCAAAAGATCCTGCATCGCGAAGCCGACAATGCCGACAACCACGGTCGACCCGAAAACAAACGCGGTGAGATCCTTGCCGTAATCAACGGCCACGATCGTCAGCACCGTGCCGATAAAAAGGAGCAAACTGAGGAGCTGGCTGAGGAACTTCGGCGCGGGCGACTTCTGTTTCCGTTCAAACCAGAGCTCCCAGAAATACCGCCGCAACAGGGCGATGATGACAAAAGTGCTTAAAAGCGTCAGCACTGCCGTCAAATGCCGCATCAATGCGGAACGGGGAACCGAACCGTGCCCGGCCAACGCAACCGGAGTCTCCTTTCCAAGTTGCTCGCGGGTGGCTTTTAGCGTGGCTTCGAGCCCGGCGATCTGCTTTTCGATCTCCTTGAGCTGCCCGGCCTGTGTGAGTGCGGTTGGAGCCGGTGTTTTTTGCGGCAAAATCTGCGGCCCAAAGAAAGCGAGCGGCACATAGATGGAGAGCACCGCGCAGAAAAGCAGATAAAAGAACCCGAGGCTCACGCCCTGGCGGCGTTTAAGCCAGCGGCCCACCGCGAGAGTGCTGATAAACAGCAGGGGAACCATGGCCACCGCGATGATGGCGGATTGAGTCATTGGCTGGACGGCAAACATTCGCGGAAAAGAAGAGAACGGGTTTTTAGCGGTGGGAACCGGACATTTGGCACCGCTTAGCCCGGTTTTTCGAGGAAGATCTGTTTTGCTTTTCGGCGGACATGAATGGAGCCGGCTAAATTGGCTTTGGCGGTGACAGTGGAAAGGAGCGAGCGCACCCGTTCAACGGCATCGAACCCGGCATGAGGGACTTCATGCCGGAGAAGCCATGCGTGGATCAGACGGCGTTGGAGCGCCACTGGCATGCTTCTTAGCTCGGGCACCGAGAGTTTTTCAGGCGGCACTCCGACCTGGGCGCGCATCCATTCATCCTCGCTTCGAAGCAGCTCGCCCGCGCGCCGGATCGAATGCCGGATGCCGCAACCGAACGACTTTTCAATCGCGGGGATAATCTGGTGGCGGAGCCGGTTGCGTGTATGGGCCGGATCCAGGTTTGAATGGTCTTCGCGAAACTCGAGCGAATGGGCGGCAATATAGGCGTCGATTTCCTCCCTCCAAACTCCCAGGAGCGGCCGCAGCACTCGGAGCTCGGTTCCAGCCACTTGCATGAGGTGGTCGACGTGCATTCCAGCCAGACCGCCGGTTCCCGCGCCGCGGAACAGGTTAAAAAGAAGCGTTTCCACCTGGTCGTCGGCATGATGTGCCAGGAACAATCGGGGCGTGTCAAATTGCCGGGCCGCGCGCGCGAAAAACTCGTATCGCACCTGGCGGGCGGCGGTTTCAATGGAACAATGCCGAAGCCGGGCTTGCTCCCCGACATTCTCGCTCGCGATGAAGAGTTCGAGTCCATGCCGGCGGCCAAGTTTTTGTATGAACCCGGCCTCCTCTGCGCTCTCGGGCCGCAATCCGTGATCGAGATGACAAAGGATCAGCGTGCGATATCCCGCTTCAAGCAGCATATGCAGCAGCGCCACCGAATCGCGTCCGCCGGAAAGCCCGAGAAGATGGGATTCCGCCGGAGACGACGTCAACTGCATGGCTAGCCGATCTTTGCCGAACCGAAATAGGATTGAAGCGCGAAGGGGATGAGCACTGTGCCATCGGCTTGCTGATAGGTCTCAAGCAGCGCGACAAAAAGCCTTGGAAGAGCGGTGCCCGAGCCGTTGATTGTGTGGCAAAACTGGTTTTTGCCGTCTTCGCCTTTGAAGCGCAGGTTCATGCGGCGGGCCTGGAAATCGCCAAAGTTGGAGCAACTCGAGACTTCCAAAAACGCATTCTGGCCGGGCGCCCAGACTTCAATGTCGTAGGTTTTGGTGGAACCAAAGCCGATGTCGCCGGTGCAGAGCTCGATGACCTGGTAATGCAGGCCGAGGAGCTGAAGGATTTTTTCCGCGTCGCCCGTCAACGCTTCCAGCTCTTCAAAAGAGCTGGCGGGCTCGACGATTTTGACCAACTCAACCTTGTCGAACTGATGCATCCGGATCAGGCCGCGGGTGCCGAGGCCGGCCGAGCCTGCTTCCCGCCGAAAACACGGGGTATAAGCGGCGTATTTTTTCGGCAGCTCTTTTAAAGGAAGAATTTCTTCGCGATGCAGATTGGTGACGGGAACTTCCGCCGTGGGCAACAGATAGGAATCGTCGCGTTCACACCGGTAAAGCTGGTCTTCAAACTTGGGAAGCTGCGTGGTTCCAACCAGCGGTTCAGGACGCAAAAGCAGCGGCGGATTGATTTCCATATAACCATGCTCGCGGGTCTGCACATCGAGCAGGAAATTGATGAGCGCGCGCTCAAGCCTCGCCCCGGCCCCGGTGAAAACCACAAACCCGCTGCCACTGATTTTTGTGGCGCGTTCAAAATCAAGCAACCCGAGCTTTTCGCTGAGCTCGACGTGGCTTTTAGGGGTAAAAGAAAACTCCGGCCTCTCGCCCCAGGTCCGTACGACCGGATTGGCGCTGGCATCGTGGCCAATCGGCGCGCCGGTGTGCGGCAGGTTGGGCAGCTCGAGCAGCAGGTCGCGTTGCCGGATTTCCAGCGCCGCCGCTTTTTCATGAAGCCCGGAAATTTCATCCCCGATGCCGCGCACCTGCGACTCGATGTCCGAAGTATCCTCGCCGCGCGCCTTGCTGCCTCCGATTTCTTTGCTGACGCGTTTGCGTTCGGCCTGAAGGTGTTGGAGACGGGTTTCAACCGAGCGCCGGTCCCGGTCGCACTCAAGGATTTCGTCGACGCGCGCACTGGAGTCGCCGCCGCGTGTGGCAAGCCGTGTTTTAACGAAGTCTGGGTTGTCGCGAATGAGCCTGATATCTAGCATGACAGCGCAGGCTATGGGCGCGGCGCGGCGAAGGCAATCCTTGCGGGTAAGAAGAAAAATGGCGCCCCCTCTCAAGAACCCGGCAGCCGCGAAATAGCGTGCGGCCGTTTTTTTTTAAAAGAACAAGGAGGTTGTCAGGCCGAACCAATGGGCCGTGATGCGCGTGCTGCTGTTATTATACTCAGGCGCCAGCTTGCTGGTTCCGACGTTTTCACTCGCGGGCAGGTTCCACTGCCAGGCCAGGTCGACGCGCGCATTCTTCCAGCGATAGCCCGCGCCGGCCGACAAGGAATGTTCCATGATCACGGCTGTCAGCGGGTTCAACGTTTCAGCGGGAACAGGATTGCGGCCGTAGCTATAACCCGCGCGCACGGTCCAATGATCGGTGGCAAGGTATTCAAGCCCCAATCGGCCGACAAATTGGTCGCGCCAGTTCAGGGGAATGTCTTCATCAATATGGTTGGCGCTGATAAGCCCGTTGAGGTCGCGGTTATTGCTATGGCGCAGGCGGACATCCAATGTATCGAACGAGTTTTCCCAGTTGATCCAGTCAAGCTGACCGGTGACTGCCAGCTTCGGCACAATTTGCCAGGAGATGCCGCCACTGATAATCTGCGGGAACTTATTGGTGACTTCTGCGTCAAAGGCGGTATGGGAGCGCGCGGCGCCGAGCCCGACATTTTTAAGCTGCACCGAAGTATCGGCATAAGCGCGGCCTTCACTGACTACCTTCGACTCGGTTGTGTAGCTTAGCCCGAGGCGCACTTTTTCGACCGGCTTCCATGTGAGTCCAAACTGCGCGTTCCAGCCATGGCCGTCCGTTTGCAGGTCGAGCAATGTTTTAGCCGAGCGCAGCACCGGCTCGGTTTGGAACGTGTAAGGAGCTATCAGCGTATTCTCGTTATAGAGAAGTCCGATACTTGCGCCTGCGGAAAGCTTGTCCGTAATCCTGTAGCTGGCGCCGAATGCAATTCGCAGAAGGCGGATCTCCGATTCGTATTGCCGCACACCATAACTGGTGGCGCCGCCAAGGCCGCCCGGGGCGTCGCGAAACCGCCAGTTGGCGCGCATCGCCGCATCCGTGATTAAACCGAGTCCGAAAGAAAACGGACCATAAGAAGCGCCTACGGCCCCCTGGGGAAAGGCGCCAAAAGAGTTCATGGTCGAGCTGTGGTTAGCTCGATTGCTGAACTCTCCGTGCGCGAATGCAGCCGTGCCGCCAAGGTCGAGTTCCAGGTGGCTTATCTCCGAAAGCGCGCTCGGATTGGCGGCAAGCGCGTCAAGAGGCCCGGAGGCAATCGCTGTGTTATTTCCGCCCAGGGCCATCGAGCGCGCGCTCGAGCTGTCGAGGAAAATACCGGACGCGCGTACGGAAGCGATCGGTCCAATACAAAGCATTAGAAGAAGAATGGATTTGGACATGACTCGCCGGATTGAGAAAGCAGCAGGCACGCCAACTTGTTTCAAAAACGAGCGATCCTGATGGCCGCGAGAAAATAAACCAAGCCGAGCCGTGAATCGTTCTTAAAACTCGTTGCACCGGCATCGTTGGCCGGTCGCGCTTTTCACGGCTTTTTGTCCGGAGACGAGCCGGCCGCGCTCCGCTTTTGGAAGCTGAACGCTTTACGCTGAAAACGTTGGGTCTCCTTGAAGCCCCACTTCTCAAGCTTGGCTTGAATGACGGGCAAATGCATCGCGCCCCAGGGAATGACAAGCGTGTCGTAAGCGGGAAGCGCTTTTTCAATTTCTGTAATCAGGTGCTCGTTGCGCTTGTCGAGGATATCGGCAAAAACCAGTTCAGCCTCCGCGTCGTTGGTTAAAGGCGAGTCGGGAGTCTGAATCACCACGAGCGCTTCGGAGAGGGTTTTGCTTCCAAGCAAATTGCCTAATGCCTCCAGAAAATGGAGGGTAACCGGGCTGAAAACCGCCACGTCCACGTCCGCCGCCACGTAGGCGATTTCCTGGGAAATCGCGGGATTCCTAATCGTTTCTTTTTCCGGGAGAGGAGCTGATTCGGGTTGGGCAACACCGTTCCTGGCATTTTTTTGGAAGGTGCTGTCGGACTGGGAAGTAAGGCCAAGCGCGCCGGCTATATTTGAGTAGCCGAACTTCTTCTTTAAAAGGTTGCCTTCGTCGCTGACACCTTCAAGCAGGACCGCCGCGGACTTGTTCTCCGGGAGTGTGTTGGCAATCTCCTCATAGAAATCGCGCTGTGCGATATGCACCATCGCCACAAGCCGGACTTCCTTGTCCGTGCGTTGGAAACGGCGTTCCTCCATGAAAGCGCCGGAGGGCCGGATCCGGACGTAGCCATTGGTTTTCTTCGCGATCATGAACGCGCCCGCGTGCAGGAGAAGCGCGCTGAATATAACGGCGGCGCAGGCGCTAAGGCCGGTCGAGAGGAGGAAATTTCTCCAGGTAAAAAAGGGCCTCTGACGGGCATCCTCGCGGGAAGTCCACTGCCAGCTTGAGCGGTCGTTAAAGTGGAAGAGAAACGCAAGTGCAAGAAGCGTTTGCGCGATGCCGATGACAAGCGCGGTTTTTTCCTCCAGGTAAAGGCTTGCGGGGAACGCGCCCAAGGCATTCCAGAAAGTCCAGAGCGTCGGCGCAAGAAGCATCCGCTTGGAAAGCCGGGGAGTAAAATGCATCGCCAGATAAAGCGTGGCGGCGAACAGCACCGTAAGGACAGTCGCTGTATCGCGCAGATGATTCGCGGTTTGAGCGGCCCCATGCCCGGCGGGAATGAGGCCGGTTAGCATCGACAACACTCCTTGTACAAGGAAGGCGATGAGAAAGAATCGGGTGAGTCTATGCATTGGCGCGAGCGGTCATGCCGTAAGTCTGCTTTGGCCGCAAGGTTTCCTCAATCATCGCCGGAACCGGCCCAGGAGGACGCGCGCAATGCAGAGTGTTTTCTGGAATTTATTGAGCCTGCAGCGTTGTTCAAAAACAGGAAACCCGCTTCGTTGCATCTGGTTCAGCAAGGTTTGATAGATAGCGCGCATGATTTCAGCGGCGGTCGTGGAGCGCCGCTCGGTTTTTGGCAGTTCGGCCCGCGCTTTTCGATAATAACCATGGGCGCGTTCGGCCTGGAAATTCATCAGGTTTAAAAACGCTTCATTGCGGCGGCCGGCGGCCAGATCCTCCACGCTGTAGTTAAAGCGCCTCATCTCCTCGCGGGGAAGATAGATCCGTTTTTCGTTAGTATAATCCTGCCCTACATCGCGCACGATATTGGTAATCTGCAAGGCGAGGCCGAGGTCGATCGCATATTGCCGGCAAGCCGGATCGCGGCATCCGAAGATCTCAATGCTGATCAGTCCAACCACACTGGCGACACGGTAGCAATACTTCTCCAGGTCGGCCCAGGTTTCATACTCAACCTCTGCAAGATCCATTTCGCAGCCGGCGAT
Organism: Chthoniobacteraceae bacterium; assembly: GCA_028293625.1. GTDB lineage: Bacteria > Verrucomicrobiota > Verrucomicrobiia > Chthoniobacterales > Chthoniobacteraceae > CAIURC01. Next base: position 126,957 of record JAQGOL010000002.1, read on the forward strand.
GATCTCCAGAAAGTAGTCTGTTGGAAGCCGGTATTTGCCGATAAGTTCGCGCACCGTGGCTGCCAGCGCCGGTTCGTTTGGTATGGCAACCGGCGAGGAAATACTTTCCTTCCATCGATCCAGCGCTTGCTGCCGCTCAAAGACGGGAACCGCCGGGTCATCGGCGATGTCATCAATGACCCGGCAATAGGCGTAGAAGACTGAAATGTCGCGCCGGCGATCTTCGGGAAGGACGAAAAAAGCGAGGGCTAGGTTCGACTTGCTGGCGTGCGTGATTTGTTCAGCTTCGGTCTGTGACATGGGGGGATTAAGAAATAGAAGAAGGGGCCCGCTCAGGTTGGCAAGGTTTCGGGTACCAGCTGGCCGCCTTCTTCGCGATGGTTTTTGCAATGCTTGAACACACACGCCCAACTCGCCAGCAGCCAGGCGCTGATCCATCCGGCCAGCCACGGAAAGAGCAGGATCCAGACAACCCAAAGGGAGGTCCCTTCACCCAGGCCGCGCCGGAAGGAAAGATCGCAGAGGTGGAGTGCAAAAAAGTGGAACGCCGCCACGATGAGATACCACGCAAATGACCACCAGTGGCGGCCGACAAAACGGAGATGATCGCGCATCGCTTTGCGCCACGATTCACTGTGGAAAGTCAGCGTGATCTGCATGGTGGAACCAAGCAGAAGAAATGTGGCAAGCGCCGCGCGGGCCACTCTTAGCCGGGAACCAAAGATGTCGTCATCGGGAAGCCAGCCCGAGAACGGGGCGAAGTTCTTCAGGATAAGCGGCGCATCGATGCAAATGCTGCTCAGGAGCATGACAATGGCCGCCCATTTCACCACGTAACTAAATCGCCGGATGGCGAAGTCGAGCAGGTGATGATGCGTGAATGTCAGTCCGCGGATCCAGACATAGGCAAGCAGGATCAGATAGATCTGGATGCAGACTCCAAACAGGTATTCGAAAAGAAAGGAAAGCCAGACAATCACCGGCGCCCATTGGAACCAGAACAACTGAAGTTCAGGGCCGAATCCGGCTGCGCTGAATACCTGGGGAACATAGACGAGCGGCTTGGCTATGGCTGCCAGCGCGCAAAGAAGGATCCCAAAATGGACCGCGAATCCAAACCGGCCAAAGCGTCTGCGCAAAGCTTTCATCAAAACGCGGTGATGCCCATCCCAGTTCACAAGTAGAAGGATGGCGGCTATCGCCGAGAGCGGAAAGGTCGTGACAATGTTGTTGAAGATCCCGGCCACGCTCTCCACCGCCGGCAGCACACTTTCTCTTACCGCGTGCGAAAACTCCGTGCGCGGCAAAAACCAGAGGCTTTCCGAGGTGCCGCTCAGCCAGTGCTCGCGGTCTTTCCATGCGTCCCTGAACCAGACAAATGTCGGGCGCTCAACCGGCGGCAGCGCGTTATGGAAATAAATGCGCAGTCCGAGTTGAAAAAGGGCGTTGGCAAATCCGAACACGCCCAAAGTCACCCAGAGCGCGCGATAGCGGCGGACTGCCCGGAAGCCGTCAAGGAAGCTCGCGCGCACCGGATTGGTGAGCATGATCAAAAGGTAACCCGCCACGGCTCCACACAAAAGGGTGGAGAGTTTGGGTTGAGCAATGGCGAAGGCACCCAGCGCAGGCATGAGCGTGAGTGTCGGGAATGCCGGCCCGGAGTGGAAGCGTCGTTTTTGGCTGAAATGCAGCTCCCATTGGGGCCTGGAAGGCAACAACGCCTGCCCCGCCTTCGCGCCCACGGCTTCTGCGCGTGAGTTCTTCCGTCGGAATTTATCGGTGACAGCCTGGAATTTGTCGCGCGCACGTCTGAATTCGTGGCTCGCAAAGTGGAATCAGTCGCTGACAGTCTGGAATTTGTCGCTGACGTTTCGGAATTTGATGCTGACTGCCTGGAATTTGTCGCGCGCGCATTGGAATTCGTTGCTCGCAAAGTCGAATAAGTCCCCGGCGTTCCGGAATTTGTCGCTGGCGGCCTGGAATTGTTTGCTTGCAGTCAAAAGTCGGTCGTTTACGGCCTGGAATTTCTCGTTAACCGGCCGGAACTCGTGGCGCACCGGGCGAAGTGATTCGCCGACACTTTGGAATCCATTAAAAGCGCGGTGGAATTGGGCGGCGTGAAACCGCTCTCTTCCTTGCAAGCCCGAACACGTTCCTTGCAGCACAGTAAATGAATGCGCGGCTATTCGGACTATCCACCCATTTAATGGAAATCCTCGCTAATCCCATTGGAAATTCCGCTCTGACGGTTTTAATCAGGGCTCAGGCAGCTGAATTTTCGGAGGCAAACTCGAGTGTCGCAACTTTGCAGTGTGTTCGTGCGATCCACAGCCGCACCGAAGGCAGGGGCCCGAGAATTTCCTGCACCGCGCGCCAGATCCTGGCCTTCAAGCTGCGGAGGAAGTGCGAAAAAAGCAGGTGAAAGCGAACGTCCAGTGATACCAGCTTTTTAGCGTGCCGATGTTGGCGACCGACAAAGAGAGCGTGGCGACATCGATCCGGCCCGACGGCTGCGGCGGGAAACAGATCGCAAAAATAAAGTCGCCGCCAATGAGCGCATGCAGCGCTTCGCCTGGCGCGGACAATTTGGAGACAGCCTCGAGCGCGTCCTCGGGCCGGATCATTGCTTTTCGCAGCCTGGCTTCCCGCGCGTGCGTGGTATCGTGGAGCCGGTTGCCCATTCTGAACGCGGCGCGCGTAGGTAAAACTTCCGGGTCTTAACCGGAAAGCTTTCTCAGCAAGCTTGGCACGAGCATCCGCGCTCCCGGCGACACCTCAGGAATCAGAGGGCAACAGTCCGCAGTATGCGGCTGGATTGCGTGCATTCGCGATCCCGGCGGGCACGGCGGTTTTAACCAGACAAAATATCATCTAAAAGAGCAGGTCAGCATCGGATTTTTCCAAGCTCGCCTTCTCATGTGTGTGCTGCACATATTTTAAACATGTCCGCAAATCACAGCAGCTGCAAAATAATACAGCTGCTGTCGAATATATAGCGTCTCTTGTAAGAACGACTCTTTATGAACCAAGATTCCTCAGCGCCACTGCTCCAGAAGCTTTGCGAATTACAGCAACGGCAACTCGACAAGCTCACCGAACTCTCGACCCATTTATCGGAAATTGCCGCCGAGAACCGCAAGACCTCCGATGGATACTATCGTCAGATCGACGCCTACAAGCAGAGTCTCGACATCTATCAGAAGAGCGACACCCGGCGTTCCAAAGAGGCCATGTGGCGCGGCATTATCATCGCATCGATGCTCGGTCTGGTCGCCGTCTCCATTATTGTATCGCGCTTCCTATGACCGTACCAAGTCGTCGAACAAATCGCTCCACTCAACAGCGATGGTTGCCTGAAGCTCTCCGCTATGGGTGAGCTTATTTTTCGGCGTTTTTTTGAGCATCTTTTAGGCCCCGAAGTAGCAAGGATAAGAACAGGAAATACAATGAAGCCAACCGTACTAATCTCCGTAATCGTCACGCTCTCGGCACTCGTCACGTTCGCGGCTGCCCCCTTTACCGCCAAACGGCAATTCGGTCCTAACCGCTTGACCGAGGACAAAGCGGCCATCGAACGCACCCTCAAAGCAGAGAACGCCAAACTGGATGCCGTAACGGAAAAGCTAGCATCCAAACTCCAAAAGCCCGAAGCAAAAGCCCTCGTCAAGGCGCAGGCTTCATGGGCTACATGGCGCGCTGCAGAAGCTGAATATCTCGCACATCGCTATGCTCCTACCGAGGCATCATCACCGGATGTTCTAAAGGTCGCCTTCGACGCTATCAAGTCCTCTATGGAAATTGAGATAACTGAAAAGCGTATCAAGCAACTCGACGGCGAACTCTCCAGTCGGTGAACCCGGAAACGCCGAAGGCGCAAAGGTGAGCTACCTGCTCGCGTGTCACGCTCCGCAATAGCTTACTTTTGCGCGTTCGGCATCATTGCACGCGCTCGCCAAATTCCATCCAACACAGAAAACACCGCCATGAAGAAGACAATTATTTATTCCCTCAGCACTTTCATCCTCGGACTCCTAATGGGCGGAGCCGCCATCCTCTATTATAGCGGGCCCCGGATCGCTCCGGAACTACGAGCAATGCAGATGTCCACCGCCGTGCAACTCGCCGCCAGGACCAACATCTCGTCGCAAGGCGACGAAGTCCTTTGCGCCGCTTTAAGTCGCATTAAACGCTACACAATTATCGCACAATCCGACCTCCACCGCGGCTCGCATATTGAACTCTCCGAGAATTCCCTTCGTTTCGCTAAGGCGTTCTACACTTATACCGACCGCGCGGTGCAATAAAGTCTCTGTCCCTATGAACTCTGTCCATGAAATTTCAGACTTATGGACTCGGATTAGTAACCGGCCTATCTTAAGATTGGGGTCCCGCCGTAGCCACCACCCCACCCCCCCGTGGTGCCGGTACTGCCGCTGGGACGGTTAGTAGAGTTGGGCTGGCTCCCGCCGTAACCCCCGCTGTCACTGGGGCGGTCGGAAGAGCCCCACTTGCTGTCGTTACTACCGCTGGGGTGCCGGGATGGGCGATCCGACTTGCTCTTTCCGCTGTCGTACGGGCGTCGGGAATAGTCGGGATGACGATCCCATCGGCTGTCGCCACTGCCGTGAGGGCGATGAGAATAGTCGGAATGGCGATCCCACCGGCCGTCGCCACTGCCGTGATGGCGATGAGAATAGTCGGAATGGCGATCCCATCGGCTGTCGCCACTCCCGTGAGGGCGATGAGAGTAGTCGGAATGGCGATCCCACCTGCTGTTGTCTTCGCTCGCTTGTGTCTGCTGGGCGAGGGAAAAAATGGCGGCAATCGAGAGTGCAAGAAATGAGGTTTTCATAGATGACTTTATAATAATTCGTAATTGCAAACGGAAATGGACTGAGCCGATGTCGAGGCGATAGTGCGGACACAAAATCGTTAGTTATTGAGGGATTGGTTTTCGAAAGCCACAGGGGGCAATGAAACCGAGTGAGCTGCGGTGCTGCACGGGGTTGTAGAAGGTGTGAATGTAGTTGAAGATCATCGATGTAGCCTGAGCACGTGTGTTGGCCATGGAGTTATCAAAGCACACGGTTTTGAGAGTAGCCTAGAAGGATTCCACAAAGCCGTTATCATAGCAGTTGCCGCGGCCGCTCATGCTTTGGTCAATAGAGAGTTCTTTAAGGAGAGCACTAAAGTCGCGGCTGGCGTATTGGCTGCCCTGATCGCTGTGATGCACCAGGCCAACCTGTGAATGCAAACCTTAGACGTCCCGCTGACCCCTTCCACTCTCCAGTCAGCAAACCTTTGCGCTGAGGTGGTCAGGATGGGTTCAGTGTTTGGTGTAGGCATCAAAGTTTATTTCGACGCTCAGTAGTATGGCGTGCTGCAACGAGGATCCGCAGCCCGAACCCGGCTGTACCGAAGAGCCACGGGCTTCGCTCTCTTCTCGATTAGGGATTCTTCTCGGTAAGCTTCATTCGTTATGTGACTACTTACGCTTATCGTGAAGATTCGTGTTGATAAAGCCAGCGGAGAGGCCCCTTTGATCGTTACGGCGCCGCAAATACGCCGCATTTTGTCTCTTATCCCAGCCGAGTGGCGAATCGATGTTGCGGAGGTTCATGTTTCTGGTTCACATGTCCCGGCAAATTCTCGTTGTAGGCCCGTAAACGCGTCATTTAATTCCTATGATCGACGCCTCACGATTTTCACTCGCGACTGCACGCAAGAAAAACTCGTCGCACCTATCGTTTCTGCACTTGCCGCTCATCATCTTGCGTTTCCGCTCCGGTGAGGCAACCGTCTGGCACATGCCGACGCCAAAAAGCTTTCCCACATAGTTGCACCGCATATTCGTCACATTGCTACCACGCTATTCCAATCGAACTTCACATAAGAATGCACTGGAGTCCGACACCGTGGGCGCGGGGAGTTAGCTCACATCACAATTTTTCCACCGCCCACGCTGCGATTGAGCTTGTTGCGTTTGTCTTTGCTTAGCCTCAGCATTCCCCAGACAATGCCCCCTGGAACTCTTGAAATGATAGGAAGGAGCACTGCGCTGATCCTCGCCCTGTTCGTGTTTCCGAGCATCTACATTTGGATTATCTGGAAACTACGCAGACAGCAAATCCGCTTGGCCCCTCGATTGGAGTTGTTCGTCGGCCTTGGTTCACTCGGCGGATGGTCCCTTTTCCTGGCGCTCGTGGGGAGTGGCCCTCTCATTATCGTTCCCATTGCAGCTTTCCAGATTTTAATCGCGCTGCCGGCCTCATGCTTTTGCTTAGCTCGATTAACTGGGCGCCCCCGGCCTACCCATTATCGTCGGGGCGCAATGTGGGTTCTCACGAGCGGCATTCTTATTCCGATCGGAACTTTTGGTCTCGCCGTTTTATTCGACTCATTCAACTCGTGATTCTCGACTATTTCACACAACCGCAAAGTCTGACCATGCGCTCTACTCCAACAGCTACGGCCGCCAGAGGCTCCCTCCGCTGTGGGTGAGCTTCTTTCATAGGTGACAATGAGCGCGGTCTCGCAAGTTCTCACCGCGAATCCTTCTCAGCTTGCTCTGGCGTGCTTGGTTGCGTTTGCTGCTTCAATTTTGGGCGGTCTGTCGGGGTTCGGCACGGGCCTGGCCTTGCCGGTGTTCCTGATCCCCCTTGTCGGAGTGAAGAACGTCATCCCTGTGATGGCCATTGCCATGCTCTTCAACAACGGCAGTCGCGTTGCAGCCTTCCGGCGCGAGATCGAGTGGGCTCACGTGCGTGTCATGCTTGCGTTAGGCCTGCCAGCCTGTGTCGTCGGTGCTTATAGCTACACGTTGCTGAGCGCGAAGTGGGTCGCTTTACTTCTGGGGGCATTTCTGCTTCTGAGCATTCCTTTGCGACGATACTTGAATCACGCTCGGTTTCGGTTTTCTCCCAGTACCGAGCTCAGCGCGGGAACCTTTTTCGGCTTCATCAATGGCGGCATGACGGGAACGGGGATTATTTTGATTTCCATCCTCATGGCCGGCGGCGTCCAAGGCGCAGCGCTCGTTGCAACGGACGCGGTTATTTCTGTCGTATTGGGGTTAGCCAAGGTTGTTCTTTTCGGCAGCCTCACTGCGCTCAACCTTGAACTTGCACTTGTAGGCCTACTTGTCGGCCTTTGCACCACGCCAGGCGGATTTGTTGCTCGCGTACTCCTGAAACGCATTCCCGGAGGTGTACATGCTTTGCTTATGGAATTACTTGTCCTGGCGGGCGCTGTCTCGTTGCTCTGGCGTGCCAAGTGGTGAGTCTTCCACACCTCTGCGCGTTCGCAAAGTTGGGCGCGCAGGTCAAAATGCCACCTAACCCTTCCGTCAAGGGAATGCCCAAAAGGCTGCGCCTTTCCGGCACCGGGTATGCCGCTCATTGGATGTATCGTCTGGAAGGAGTGCACCCTGAAAGCGCGCGTTTAATCGTAATTGTAATCTCCCTGCGTCCGGAGGATTAAGATTATGATTACGATTAAGAGGGAGACGGGAGGTGTTCCCAATATTTTGGCGCGTCATACATCGAATCGACTGCACACCCCCGGCATCCCTCATGTCAACGTCGATATGGCTGCGATAATGTCAATGGGCGAAAGATATCTGGCACGAGTTTTTGCATCGTTGCTCTTATTAACTTTGTAGGAGCAGATGTGAGACGGTCGATCAGTCGGGTGATTTAGTTTCCCGGCAGTTAGTTATGCTGATATTCGCGGGCTATCTTTTTTTTTGGAGAAAGATAAGCGCTCGTGATTGTTGAATGTGGGACGTCCACCCCAGCGCCTCCCTTCGATCCCTGGCAACCCCGACCCCACCCCGGAAGCAGTATTATGAACAAACGCCAGCTAGATAAAATCAGCTCCTACCAGACCCTTCGGCTTGTTTTGGAAGACGCCGCATACAAGGCGCTCTGGACTCCACTTCCGGCCTTTGCAAAAGGAGTGGCCGCCTTCTACGGCAGCCTCAATCTTCTAACCGCGCTTACCCAGGCGCAAGGGACGATGCTCACGGGCGTCACGGTCGATAAGGAGCGGCTCGCAGAATCGGTCATCAACCGCACCCTGCTGGTTGCCGGCGCGCTCGCCGCTTATGCTTCGGCCAGCGGCAACCGGACCCTTTTTGACAAATCAGACATCCGCCTTGGCGACCTCCAAAAACTCCGTGACGCCGCACTCGATGATGCCGCTTTCGCGCTTTACAGCCTCGCCGCCGCCGAATTCAAGGCGAGCCCCGCCACCCTTGCCGAATACGGAATGAGCGCAGCCCAGCTCAAAGAGCTTTCCAACGCCATCGCCGCCTACAGCGCCATGGTGGGAAAACCGTTTGCCGAGCGAGCCAAACGCAAATCAGCCACCGATGCCATTCCCGATGAACTGGCGCGGATCGACCAAGTCTTGTCCGAGCAAATCGACCGCCTCATGCCGCAATTTGCCGGGAACAAAGAGTTCGCGGCTGCCTATGAAAACGCCCGGCAGATTGTCCACTCGGGCGGAAGCGGTAAGGCAAAGGTCCAGCGCGCGCCCTTGCCCGCGCTTGCAGCCGGTAGAGAGTGAGTTGCGGACAAGGTTCCTTGCCAAAGCAGGGATCAGGCCTTGAATCTGCTTCCTCCTCGCAGCCTCCGCACGAGCTGTCCCGAGGGGAAGGGCCATTGCTCAGACAGTCAGCCCGGCGCCGTGCTTTTTAAGCCACTGTTTCCGTTCGGCAAAAGAAGGCATCACCTTGTCGAGCTCGTTCCAGAAGGCATCGGTATGGTCGAGGTGATGGAAATGGCAGAGTTCGTGAACGATCACGTAGTCAATGATGGTTTGCGGCGCCATCATGCAACGCCAATGAAAAGCCAGATTGCCGGACGGCGCGCATGAGGCCCAGCGATGTCCCAGTTCACGCACTTCCACGCGGCCTGGAGTGATTCCGACTTTCGGCGCGAAATAACCGACTCGTAAGAGGATCCGCTCGCGCCCGCGCGCGATGAAATAATCGCGGAACGCCTCTTTGGCCGCGGTATTTTCACGACCGTCCAGGAGGTCGCTTCGCAAGCAGAAACGGCCGTTCTTCAACAGCAATGGAGCTTCCTGATCCGGGACAATCAGCAGCCGGTACGAGCGTCCGAGATAAAGGAAACTTTCCCCGTTTTGATATTCCCGGCAAACACGGCTGGCATTCAGATCGCGCCACTCGGCCAGGTTTTTGTAAATCCAAAGGCGCTTGGAGTTTATCAACTCTGCGATCCGCTCGTCCGGGAGTTTTTCAGGCGCCCGCACCAGCACCCGTCCATCGGGTTCAATCACGATGTCCGCGGTAGCGCGCCGGCTGCGCACGATCTCATAGGCGAGGTCTTCAGCCGCTGTCATTTGGTGAGTTGATCGTTCCGTTTCTCAGCCAGCTTCACGATTTCCACGGCAAGTCGTTCATGTTTTTCGGATAACCTGGGGATGTTCATCAAAAGGATCTCCGTGGCGAGATTGCCGCGGAGCTTTTTGACTTCGGTCGGTTTCTTCCAAAAATCAATGATGCCGATTGTCTCCTGGAGCAACTCGACGATTCGGACCATCAACTCCCTGAGCCGCGCCCGGTCTGCCTCCGGCACATCGTCTTCTCCAAAAGCGAGTTGGACCACAAAATCGTAGAAGGTCGAGGCTTCCCGGCTTAGCCCGTCGTGCCCGGTGCGCCGTCCCTCGGAGGCTTCCGTGCGCAAATGCTCGTAGGCCGATGCCAGCGCTTTCCAGTCATTCTTATGCTGCTGGATGAGCCGCTCCAGCTTCTCACTCAGGCGCCTGTAAAAAACCGGGTCCTCATCGAAATGCACGGTGCAATGCTTGCGAATGGCGTGCTCCATCTCGCTCGCCTTGGCCTCGGGATCACCCTGGGAATGCGTCCGGACGTTTTTTAGAAAATCCTCCGAGAGTAATTCGGTCGGCGGGATCTTCGGATTAATCCCCAGATCAATGAGATGCTCGTTGATGAGCGCTTTGACCTTCGCGCCCGCATCGCCCAGATCGAGCGACTCGTCCTTGTAACGCTCCTTGACCATCCGCAGCAGATAACCAAATCGCCGCGCCGGGCCGCGATACGGATGCCCCGCCGGATTGGGCAGGATCAGATTGAGGCTCTGGAGAAACTTTTTGAGGTAAACCTCGAAATCGGCCCGCGCCTTGATCTCTTTCATCGCGCCCACGGCGGCATGGATCATGGCCACCTCGGCCTGCGGATCGGAAAGTGCGCCCGTGACAAACGCCTCAATCCCCGCAACACCCGCCGTTTTAAAATGCTGGAGCAACCGCTGGAAACGCTCTTCCAGGATCGGCACCTCGGTGAGCAGGTTCTTCAGGCCGCCTTGAATGTCTTCGGCCTCTTCCACCGAATAAATGGAGAGCGCGTAGGTGAGATGATTGGCGAGGCCGATGTAATCGACGATAAAGCCGCGCTGCTTGCCGGTCGTGACCCGGTTCACGCGGGCGATGGCCTGGAGGAGATTATGCTCGTGCAACCGTTTGTCGATATACATGACCTGCTCAATCGGCGCGTCGAACCCAGTCAGCAGCATGTCGCAAACGATCAGAAAGGCGATCCCGCTCAGCTCGTTGTCCGGGTCTTCAAAGGGTCGGCAAAAATTCTCCACGGCGTTCCAGCGTTTGGATTCCTTTCGCGCCTCGGTGATGGCGGCCAGTTCGTTGGTGGCGTCGGCTGAGACCACCACCGCGGCTTTCAAAAACGCGATCCGGCGAATCAGCTCCATGTCCGGCCGGACTTTGAGGCGCTCCCGGTCGATCCGTTCGCACAGCGCCGCCCGGATCGATTTCTGGTAACGGATCGCAGCGAGCTTGGAATGACAAACCACCTGCGCCTTGAACCCGTCGGGCAGGATGTTGTCGATGTAATGCGATACCAGGTCGCGTGCAATGGCTTCAATCCGCTTTTCAGCCTCAAGAATGTCCCCGCTGGCGCCGTATTTGCGTTTGATCGCGGCGATTTCTTCCTCGGTGCGATGCCGGAAAAGATCCTCGAACTTGGTGTCGAACCCGTGCTTGTCGGCGAGCGCGGTGTCCGCGGTCCGGCCTTCGTAAAGGATCTGCAGGGTGGCGCCATCGCGCACGGCGTCCATCAGCTTGTAGGTGTCGATATATTCCCCGAAGCGTTTCACGGTCCGCTTGGTGCCATGCTGCTCGGTGACCAGCGGCGTGCCGGTAAACGCGATCCGCGTGGCGTTTGGAAATGCTTCAAAGAGATTCTCGCCCAAGTCGGAGCCCTGGGTGCGATGCGCCTCGTCGATCATCAGGAGAATCCGCTCCGAGGCATTGACCACGCCGAACGCCTCCCCGGAGGGCGGCGTCCCGTAGGAAGCCAGCAAATCTCTTACGACAAGAGGCACCGCTTCGGCCCGCTCCATGAATTTGTGGACCATGACCATGTTCACGTCCGAAGCGCCGGTGCTCAGATGCGTGCGGAGATCTTTCGTGCTCTCAATGGTATGCACCTTGCCGCCGATCAGTTTCGCCGTGGCCGCCAGTTGTTCCTCCAGATCGACCCGGTCATTGACGAGCAGGATCTTGAAATCAGCCAGATCCGCGGAAGCCCGAAGCATCCGCGCGACAAATACCATCGTGAGCGATTTGCCGGAGCCCTGCGTGTGCCAGACCACGCCCGAGCGTTCCTGCGGCGTTTGCCCGGCACGGAGCCGTTGCACGATGCGCCAGGCGGCCCGGTATTGCTGGTAGCGGCAAACCACCTTCACTCGTTTGCCCGAGTCGGTGTCCATAAAAACCGAGCAGGTCCGCAGCACATCGAGCAGGGTGGCCGGCGCGAGCAATCCCTGGATCAGCCGCTCCTGTTCGCGCTCGATTCCCAGCGGCGGGATATAAGCGAGGTTGTTCTCCGGCCAGATATCTTTCCACGCATAAAAATGCTCGTAGCCGGAAGTGATGCTCCCATACGCCGCCGATTCCCCGCAGGTTGAGATCAGCAACAAATTGGTGTGAAAGAGGCGCGGCTCGCCTTCTTTTAACCCGGCTTTTTTCGTCTCGGGGCGCCCATTCCGATACCGCAGGAGTTGCTCAAAGGCGGCAAACATCGGGTTCGCCGTGGTCGCATCGCCGATCTTCGCCTCCACCACCACCAGCGGAATCCCATTTATAAAAAGCACGATATCCGGGATGATGCAGCTCTTCACGCAGCCCGGCGTTTCCACCCGAAACTGGTTGATGGCGTGGAACACGTTCTTCTCCGGGTGCGCAAAATCAATCAGCCGCACCACAGGGTCCGGTTCGCCGGTGGTTTCATTCACATCGACCTGCGCCTTAAAAAGCAGCTTCTGGATCTCCTCGTTGGCTTCCAGCAGCGTGCGATTGGGCTGCCGCAAAATCTGCTGGCGCAAATCCTCCAACTGCCGGCTGGTCAGCCACGGGTTGAGCGCGCGCACCGCCTCGCGAAAAACCGCCGGCAGGAGCCACTCGCGAAAACTCACGCGCAAGCTGACCGCCGGATTGCTTGGGATCATTCCGTGCCCCTGATCCACCACCGTCCACCCGAGCGCCGCCAGCTGATCCAAGAACGGCTTTTCGACGTGGTGATATTCAGACATCGGCTCAGGAAAGCAGCGCCTGAGCCAGAGTCACGCACTGCTGTCGAATCCGGAGCGATTCCTCTCTGTTTTCGGGGGCCAGATGCCTGTTGTTGATGCCTTCACCTTTGCGATGGAACAGCCAAAGCTCTTTTCGTCCACCTACACGGATCTCGATGATTCCACTCAAAACGATGATTCCACTGCTCAGTGAAATCATCGTTTTGAGTGGATCATGATCCTAAACGCCAGTGCGATGAGTTCCATAAAGGCATGATTAAGCCGGTCATTGATTCTTTATGGAACCGTGCGCAGGCGTCGCCGTCTGTCACGCTCCTATAATCAGCGGGACCAAGGCATTTAATTCATTGAGGAAGTCCGCCAAACCATTCTGGCTTCCACGCGCTTCAAGTGTCTCCCATGCCGTTTCTCTCCAGCACTTCGCTTCGCGTTCAGGGTCTTCGCCGGTTAGAATTCCCAGGACGCGTTTTGCATCGCGCACTGCGCCATGTTCCATTGCATCAAGCTGCTGGGAGTGTTCGCAAGGGTTGAAGGCCAGACCCATGCGGACGGCGGCAAACGCCGCATGCTCCAAGTCAGATCCAGGCTCCCAGCCAGCCAACGCCCATGCTTCTCTTTTTGCTGAAGGAAGAGCCAGAAGCACGCGCATCGCAGCCGCCGGAATGTCATCCCGTGCAGCACCGAGACTTTGCTTTCGCTCTTTGGGCTGTTGATCCATGTCGCGGACAAGCAGCACCACGTCCGGCCGAGGCTGGGCATTGGCGCAAAGGATCAACGCTTTGCGGCCTGACGCGTAGTCAAAGCCAAGTCGTTGCGGCTGATTCATATCCAGAATCCCTCCATTGCGAAGCATTCCACGCCCGGCGGAGAGATGGCGGAGGTCGCGCCAGCGGGTGAATTCTGTTTCCGGCTGAATTCCGCAATACTCGCGCGCCTCATCGATTTGCTCGCCATCCCACCAATCGGGAGCTTGCTCGCGGACGCTTCGATCGATGAGTTCAGTAACATGTTGGAAATCGGCAGCCGCTTCCGCAATGACAGTAATTCGCAGCGGCATACGGACGGCTGCTATTTCTCTATCGAAGCTTTGGCCACGAGTTCTGCCGAGGGTGAGCCCGGAGGCTTTAACTCTTCCAGCACCCATCCTTCGCCCTCCGCACTCCAAAACTCGCCGGTTGTGAGCACTTCCAGCGCACGTTTGGCATTGGGATGCTGGTCAAGCCGGTGCACCACGGCGCAACCCTCGTTGTCTGGCGCGAACACCCACACTTCTTCCGACTCCATTTCATCCACCACGTAAGGCGAATGGGTGGAGAGAATGATCTGGAGATACGGATGGCTCTCCTGAATCCGGCGCAATTGCCGGATCAAATCGCGCTGCGCTTTTGGGTGGAGGCCGAGTTCCACGTCATCGAACATGATCAGGTCGGCGTCATCGCTTCCATGGATAAGTGTCAGGACTGCCAGGACAACCAAGGTGCCCTCGCTGACCATGCTCGCGGGCAAGCCGTCCCCGGAGCGCATGTCAAAAATGAGTTCTTGCCCGGGAACAACCCGCTCCTCATCAAATGTGCGCTCTTGTTTGTTAACGGTAATGGTCTGCTTCTCGTGACGCGTCAGCGAGACTGCCCGCGAGCGGACGCGTTTGACGATCGGCACCACTTCCTGCAAGGCGCTCACAATCCGCAGGAACCGATCAGGATGCTCGGTCATTAACGAAGAAAGCGCCCAAGCCAGATTGGAGCCGTCCTCATTCAGAGTGGTCCTTCCGGGATCCGTAACGGCCGGATCTTGAAGACTTGAAGCGCTCGTTTTGAAATATCGGCAATTCCAATGGATCGACCCTTCCAAACTTTCAACCGTTCCAGGCATGGATCCGGGCTTTAGAGGCGTGTCATCACCATCCCCTAAATTGTTTAGATATGACCAAAGCTCGGCATTGCGTTTTTCCATTTCTGCCTGGGTGACTTGCCTTTCCTGTTCAGGAATCCAGATTTTCGTCTCTCCTGGTATCCGTTCTCTTCGATAATGCCCGGACCAGGTACCAGTGGTAAATCCGTGATCAATCTTGTCGCTTGGAACAGTGCTCACCCAGCTTGCTCCAAGCCATTCCTGCTTCGCGGTGCGGCGGCGAAATTCCGATAAATAGCCAGTGGGTTTCACGTTCTGAGTCGCCAAAAATGCTATTTCCTGAATCGCTCGCATTACCGTCGTTTTCCCAGCTCCATTCTGGCCAACAAGCGCCGTCATCCGACCGAAGGTTAGAATCGAGTTTCGGTGGTTGCCAAAATCAATGAGATGGATGCCATTCAGCATAAGAGCTGAATACGGGCTGACCGGGCTCCGCGCAATCCTTCCCAGTAGGTAGATTTTCCAAATCGTCGCGCGTGACCAAACGGGCAAAGAGCCGCTTTAGTCGCAGCGGGCGATTAGGTGCATCTAGCTTTCCGCTTCTTCCTCCTGAATCTTTTTCAGCTTTTTCCCAGTCTCGTCCTTCCACTCTTCCCTGCCGTTGGCGGTCCGGCCAAGAAGAACCCCTGCCGCCGTCGATGGACTGCTGAGATCGTAATCCTGAGTGAACCGAAACAATGCTCCTTCAGGCACCATGACTTTGTTATCCACAAGATCTTTTCGAATCGCGCTCATGTAACCGTGGATGGTCGGCTCCTCAGACCCACCAGCCAGCGATCCCGCGCGAACGACAAATCCACCAGGCTGAACATAGCCCAAGCCCTTTATTCCCTTTGCTATGCCCCGCAAATAAAGCAACCGGCGCGCACTGACTACGGTCTTGTTCTCCTTCTGTTCAAAGGCGGAGATGCCCAGCACCGGGAGCACGCGAAGGATGTTTCGAAGAAATCCTCCGGCGTCCGCGGCATCGGCGTCCCCAAGATTGGGGCCCGCGGGTCCATTGCCATTGTCAAGATGGCAACGTTTAGCCGAGTTAGCGCGCTCGATCAGGCGACTTTCGATGTATTGAGTTGCGGCAACATTGAGCGCATTATCCTTGCTGACGAAAAACACTGCCCACTCCCAAAAGTCTTTTTTCTTGTGATGATCGTCGAACCGGGTTTGGACACGGTCGCTCTGGCCAATATAAAGGCTTGGCAAGGCGCTCCCATTGGGGCCGGGACCAACAAGGATGTAAACACCGGTTCGCGAGAACTCATCCCGCGAGCTTACCTCTTTGTAAGCCGATCGAGGGAAGGCTACTCCGACACCTGACCAGTTCGGCTGATCAATTACTCGCAGACCATCCGGGTCGCCATGCGGCAAAAACAACCGGACGGTATAAGCGTTTTCATTAAAGCGGAGGGCGGTTTGCATACTTGGACGGATCAGGATTGAGGCGGTGAAGATCGATCTGACTCCTGGATCGGTACCCGCACCCGGCCTGTGAGCAGGTCGTGCATCAGGCCCTGCTTTTGTTGGCGGAGTTTGGCGAGATGCTCGTCATGGCTTCTTCTGGTAACATCCAATGCCTCAATCCGCGATGTGATCCGGTCTTGTTCAGAGAGGTCGATTGGAGCTGCACAATTAATCCGTCTCAAATTCGTCGGATTGATATTTACTTGATGTACGCCCGGGGTGGCGAACTGCCGAATGATGAGCTGCGTAATTGGAAGATTCAGCCAATATACTAGAAAAAGTGGGCGCATCATCTGAGTGTCTACGTCTAGGCGAACCAAGTAAGATGCGAATGATGCAGCAGGAAGTTCGCCCCTCCAAATCGCCGTTTTTCCAACGTGTTCGAGTGAGTTGGTCCTATTGAAAAGCACATCATCATATCTTAATGTCAGCGATCTCGCATCGGATGTTTCAGAGAACTTAATGTCCGACACATTGATACGACCTTGAAAAATGTTGTTCATCCTCATCACCGGAACGCCAGAGGGATCGTCATCCATACTCACTGAAATGCCGTAGACGGCGATGGGAACAAAATGCAGGAGGGGCTTAATCTTCCACTTCTTCGGAATCCAGCCGAGGGGGGAGGTTTGGTAGAGATGAGGGGCTTCGGCGTGGGTGGGGCGGAGTTGGCCGTCGGGGGTGACGCCGCGGGTGAACAGGTCGTGCATCAGCCCCACCTTGATCTGTTGATACTTCCCTATCAGCGCCTCCGTCTGCTCAATTACCTCGTCTACCGTTGAAAGAATCTCGGCGATCCGGCACTGCTGCGGTCGTGGGGGCACCGGCAGCTCGAATGCCTTGATCTTCTGCAATGTAAGCCGAGGAATGGCATTACCAGACATCAAGTCTTTCAGACGTTTCTGACCAGAAGGAGACATCAAGTATTGAAGAATGAATCCACCCACGTTCTCGGCATGATCAGCGCGGAGGACAGCTACGCTCGAAAGTAAGCTAAACTGCTGATCTTCAGTATTGAGGCACGCATTGCCTGTATTAGCTCCATCCTTGGTAAGCAGTACATCGCCGGGTTTCACGTCGCACCGGGAGTAAATCGACCTATGCTCCTCTTCTGAAATACAACCAGCGGTCGAAAGGTCGAGCCGACCTGGGCGAATGTTCTTGGATGTCACATAGAGAAAAGGACCTTCTGTCGTGCGAGGAGAAAAGTGGGTTCCATCTTGAATCTTAGTTGTGCAACCAGCGAGAGACTTGATGCGCCAGTCCTCTGGAAGAAAACCAAATTTTGTAGGAATGAGTTTATTCATACCCTAACTCCGCTAGAAAACCCTTGAGCTTCACCGCCGCCGCATCACGTTTAGCCTCAATAGCACGCGCAGTGACCGCATACTTAGCATGCAGGTTTTCCAGCGCCCCGAGGACAGCTCGCTGGTCGGCGCGGAGGTATCCTTCATACGTCTCAATTAGAATCCGGTGCAGGCGATCGAGGATGACTCGCTTGGCCTCGTTGGCGTTGATCTTGGCGCGGGCGGCGGTGACTAGCTCCTCCTGCTTTTTCTCGGTGGCGCGGAGGGCGGCGTTGAGGCCGCGGGCTTCTTCTTCCAAGGCTTTGTGGCGGGCGAGACGTTTTTCGATCTCGGCGGCTTCGGCGGTGTAGGCGAACCAATCGCCTTTGTTTTCTTTTGCGTCGGAAGAAGAGAACAGATTGCCGCCTTCCTTCTTTGCGAGTTTGGCTTGGGCTTTGAGTTCTTTGAGCTCGGCTTTGAGGCGCTTTACTTCATCGCCGGGAAGGATGCCGGTGTCGTCGCTCTCCTCGTAGTCTTCTTCATCGGCGGCGGCGAAAAGGGCGGCGAGTTCGGCGAGCCGGAGGCGGTTGCGCTCCATCTCGGCGAGCAGCTCGGGGAACTGGCTTTGGAGGATGTCATCGTTGGGGATGAGCTCGGGGCCCCAGCCGCTGAAGGCGATCGACTTGAACTCGGGTTTGAAGAACTCGAAGTAGCGCGCGAGCGCGCCGCGGATCTGGTGATCGGTGAGGAGCCGTTGATCGGCGAAGGCGGCACTGATGCTGCCTAAAAGAAGGCGCCGGAGTTCGTAGACGTTGCCCTTTTTGCCATCGACCGGCGCGAGCGCTTCGACATGGGGGAGGCTTTTTTTCCACCATGTCTCCAGGGTGGCGAGCAAGGCGGCTTGGGCGGCGGCGAGGCCGGGGTCGTGTTTGACCAGATCGGCGAGGGCACGTTTGCTCGTCACGGCCTCGGTGAAATCGGCGTAAACGCCGTGGCCGTTATTGCCGGGCCGGGAGAGGAAGAGGCGTTCGCGCAGGCCGGGATAGTTTTCCCAGAAACGGGCGAGCACTTCGATCTCGGCCAGCGGCACGCCGCCATGGAGATGGGCGCGGACATCGTGCGGCTCGGGCGGCGGGGCGTTGTCGACATAGCGGCGGATATTGCAGTTCCAGCCTTCGGCCTCAATCTCGCTGACCGGAACGAGCCGGGCATAGGCGTCCGCGTCTTTTCCTTCCCTATAGACGTGGACGATCTTGGCGATGTCCTCGGGCCGCAGGAAGTTCTGCGCTTTGCCCTCGCGATACTCGCGGTCGGCATTTATGAAAAAGACGTGTTTGCGATCGGCAGCACCCGCCTTGTTGAAAACGAGCACGCAGGCCGGGATGCCGGTACCATAAAAGAGGCCGGCCGGCAGCCCGATGACCGCTTCGAGCCAGCCATGGGAAATGAAATGCCGACGCGCTTCTTTTTCCTCTCCGCCCCGGAAGAGGACGCCGTGCGGCATGATGGTGGCCATCTTCCCGTTTGCCTTAAGCACCGCGAGCATGTGCTGGACAAACATAAGATCGGCTTTTTTCCCTTTCTCGGGCAGCCAGACCGCGAACCGGCCCGGATAATCGATGTCCTTTTTGATGTAGTTCTGGCTGAAAGGGGGGTTGGCCAGGACGCGGTCGAAGCGGGCCAATTCGCCGTCCTCGGCCTTGTGCTGGGGATGCCGGATGGTATCCTCTTGGCGGATGTTCGCGGTCTGGATGCCGTGGAGGAGCATGTTCATTTTGCAGATGGACCAGGTGGTGCCCATGCTCTCCTGTCCGGCCAGGGTGAGATCGCGCGGATCGCCGCCGCATTCGCGGATGTAATCGCGGGTCTGGATCAGCATGCCGCCGGAGCCGCAGGTCGGATCGTAGACGCTCATGCCCGGCTCCGGGGCGACGATCTCGACCAAGGTGCGGACCACGTCGGCCGGGGTGTAAAATTCGCCGGCTTTTTTGCCGGCGGAATCGGCAAAATACTTGATCAGATATTCGTAGGCGGCCCCAAGCAGATCGGGGAACTCAAAGTTCTCGTCGCGCAACGGGATCTTCTCGAAGTTCTGGATGAAGTTGGAGAGTGTATCGTCGTCGAGCGTGCGCTGGCCGATTTTTTTGTTGAAGCTGATGTGCTTGAGCACGTCTTCAAGGGCATCGACATTGGCGTCTTCGAGCGCTTCCAACGCCTTGTTCAAAGCGGTCCCGACGTTGGTCTTCAAATGCCGCAGCTTTGACCAGCGCGCTTCTTCGGGGACAAAGAAGGTGTATTTATCCGGATTATCGAGCTGCGCGGCGATCACCAGGTCCGCCATGCCGCGCGCCTTGAGGGTTTTGGAGAGCTGCTCTTTTTCCTGATCGAAGAGGTCGCTCAACCGTTTGAGGAAGAGCATGCCGAAGATGTATTCCTTGTATTCAGAGGCATCCATGTTGCCCCGCAAATCATCACAGGCGCGGAAGAGGAGATTGGAAAGTTGGGAGAGAGTCAGTTTTTGGGACATCGCGAAGGGCTGCCACAGCACTTACCCGGCGGTGGTGTGCTTGGCGAATGAAAGGATGCGCCGATTGTGTGCCTGCCGGGCGTGCATCTGCCAAACGGGCTACCCGCAAAGCGCCGAAATTAGATCTGCACCCAACCCTCGGACACGGATCTCGCCTTTACTCTTTTGAGCGTCATTTAGTCTGCTCCGCTGGCTTCAGCCAATTCTCGATCGCCAAGCCGGCCACACGTGAAAACTCGCTCACATTGTCAGTTACCAAAATAAGGTTTGCGGCTAGCGCATGAGCCGCAATCCAGAGGTCATTGGGGCCAATCGGGGTGCCGTGCAACTCCAAGGCGTGGCGAATCGCCGCATAATCCTTTTCCAAGGGCGCCTCCATTGGAAGCACCTCACACCCGCGCAGAATCTTCTCCGCCTGTGTGGTCAGGCGCGGGGAGTTTCGCTTCCTGACCCCAAAGCAAATCTCCCCGGCGATGACCACGTTGATGCACACCGCCTGCGAACCAACGCGCGCTATCGCCGCCGCAACCTCTCCTCCCGGATTTCGGATCAAGTCCGAAACGATGTTGGTATCCAGCAGGTAGCGGAAAGAGTGGCCGGGGGCGGACATTTCAAAGCGTGATCGCCTCTAAAGGAAGCAGCCCTTCGTCCACGTTTGGAAACTCTTCGTCCAATGGTTTTAGCGAGGCCAGGATTTCGAGCAAATCCGGTTTTTTTTCCACCGGCTCAATGATCAGCCGACCCTCTTCACGGTGGAGAATTACCTCTTTGCCCGGAAGCTCAAACTCCTTTGGAATGCGCAATGCCTGATTCCTGCCATTGCGAAACAATTGTGCCCGGCGTTGATGTGGCTTTTGCGAACCGGGAATTTCACGCATAGGCCAAGCATAGGCCGGCGCTGGAGCTCGTCAAGGAAACCCCCGCAGAGTTGCAAGCCGGGCGTTCAAATCGCGGAAAGGTTTTTTGACGCATCGCAAGCTTGGCGGTTCGTAAACGGCCGCTCTTGGAAGAAGGCTGCCGCGCGCTCCGCACTGGTTCTGCTACTTGATCGGACGCGCGACCATGATTCCGGCGTTGGTGCGGAAGCGGGCCAGGTAGGTGCTCAGGCGCGAGTCGACGACCACTTTGCCGTAATTGCGCGGCGCCGATGCGTGCATGAAATGTAGGACGCCATCCGGGGTGCGGAACGCGAGGCCGACGTGGGAAGTGCCGATGCCGCCCGGATCGCGCGTGGTGATGCCGATGATGTCGCCGGATTGGATCTTCGACTCGATGGCGGCAACCTGCGCCTTGGGAATGTGATACATCGGGGCCGCGCTGACCTGCGCTTCCATGGACCGGATCCCTTCCCGCAAAGGAGGCGTGGCGCGCAGATAACGGTAGGTCCGCCAGTTGATGGTCATTTCGCTGGCCGGATGGACAACGCGCACACCGCCCAGTTGGCGGGTGAGATCTTTGATTAAACTGCGCTTGTCGTTATCGCTGAACCATTCCTCAAGGTAATGGAGGCGCGAGAGGTAGCTGCCCGTGCAGGTGCCATCCCGGTAACGATCGAGCTCGATGTATTTGAGCATCGTTTCCGGGGTCCAGTTTTCGCGCGGCTCGGCCAGCATGCGAGAAAAGGCGAGCGAGCTTTCAAAAAAGGTCCAGCAATCGAGGCCGCCCAGGTTGACTGACGGGGCCTCCGTGTGGTCATCAATTTCGAGCGTAAAACCTTTATACGGGGTTCCGCAAAGGGCATGGCCGACTGCTGCGGTGCGTTCGCCCAGGGGAAGGCTTTTCCAGCTTTCGGCTTTTGAAACCAGCTCGTCAAAGCGTTCGCGTCCTTTGAAAACGGTGTCAAAGGGAAGGGCTGCATTGGCCAGGGGCGCGCAAAGAAGGGTGAGAAAAACGCAGGCAAGTCGGTGCATGGGAGGAACAAGGTGGAGGCTGCGGAATCTTGCTTGCAATCCGGATTCCGCAATGGCGATTTGCGGGAATCCGGAAGGTTAATTTCCGGCGGTCTTCAATTCACGTAAGCGGCCTCATTGGAGAGCAGCAGGGCCTGCGCGTATGTCTCCCATGGTGTCAGCGGTTTGCGCTCCACCCTTTCACCCAGGTTTTGAATCGGACGCGTGGCGATGGCACGGTTCATCGCCTTGTTTGCGAGTTTGTTTTTCTGGCGCAAAGCGGCCTGTTTGGCGGGACGCGATTCAAACTGATCCTGGAGTCCGGGCTGGGTGGTCACTTCATGGCCAACAAACTGCAAGGCGAGCTGAATCTCCTCCGGTTTGGGCGCGCGCTGGAAGAGGACCCGGTAAATGGCGAAGACGCGGGAGAGATTATCGGGCGCATCGGCCACGTCGGCGCGGGCGATGACATGGCGGGCCACGTCGACCGACATGGCGCTGTTCATGAGGAAAAGGGCCTGTTGCGGGACGATGGTGGTGGCGCGTTTTGAGTTGGGCATGTCGGGATCGCCGAAATCAAAATTGGACATGATGTCGGGCAGGTTGCCGCGGTCGATGTAGCCGTAAACGCTCCGCCGATAGCTGTAAGGTTCCTCGGTGAGATTGATCGGTTTTCCGCCGATGCTTCCGTCGAGGTTGCCGGAAAAAACGAGGAGCGAATCGCGCGTGGCTTCAAAATCGAGCCGGCGAATGTTGGCACGCCAGAGGAGCCGGTTGTTTGGATCGACGGTTTCAAACTGCGGCATGGTGCGGCTGCTTTCCTGGTAGACCCGGGAAAGCATGATGAGTTTGTGGAGCTTTTTAAAACTCCAGCCGTTGTCCATGAAGGAGCGCGAGAGATAATCGAGCAGCTCGGGATGACTTGGCGCCTCGCTTTGCGTGCCCAGATCATCAGGTGTTTGCACGAATCCTTCCCCGAAATGATGCAACCAAACCCGGTTGACGATCACCCGCGCCGTGAGCGGGTTCTCTTTGCTGGCAATCGCGCGCGCCAGTTCAAGCCGGCCGCTTCCTTCCTTAAAGGCCACCGGTTTGCCCTGGGAAAGAATCTCAAGGAAATGGCGGGGAACAATTTCACCACGCGCTTCGGCCTGGCCACGGATAAAGACCGGCGAATCCTTGATCCGGGGCGCGTCGGCGACCAGCATGGCACGCGCGGGTGCGCCCGGATGCGTGAGCTCCAATTCATTGAGGCGCGCAAACTGGAAATCGACCTTCCTGCCAAGCTGGGGCGGGAGCGTTTTTACAAACTCGCGCAAGGTGCCTGAATTGAGCCGGGAGGCCGGCATGACATCGAGCGGGGCTTCAAGCAGCTGGACCAGATCCGGGTCAAATCCGCTGACCGGCTCGGTGAGCGCTTTGGCGCTGGCATCGAGGTAGGCTTTGAGTTGCGGGGCAAGCCCGGTGAAAAGCTTCACGTAAACGTCGGCGACATCCTCAAGCACGGAGAGTTGCGCGTCTTTAAATGCGGCGGCCACCAATGGGTTGACATGGCGCCGGGGCTCATTGTTAGCGGCAATCCGGGCAGCCAGCTCAGGTGCTTTTTGGGCGAAGTCGTTTAATGCCGCGAACTGGCGGAAGGGACCAAAGACCGGGTCGCCCGCCCGGCTGGAGCGGACAAAGAGCTGAAGCAGATCGCGATCAAGGTTGGCGGCCTGCATGAGTTGGTTGCGCTCCTTGATTTGCTCGGGGGAACCGCCCGCTTTTTTGCCCCCGTTGCGGGTCACCATCAGATAGCTCCCCACCTTCCCGTGGAATGATCCAAGGGTGCGTTCCAGGAAGTTGTAATAGTTCGTGTGGCTCTCCTTTTCCAGCGAGGCGAGTTTGGATTCAAAGTCGGCAAGCTGCGCCTGGGCGGGTGCGTTGATGAGCGGCTTTGCGGCGGGCTCAATGGTCGAATTAAAGATCCCATGGAGCGCGTAATAATCCTTGGTCGGGATCGGATCAAACATGTGATCGTGGCACCGGGCGCAGGTCACCGTCATTCCGAGGAACCCTTTGCAAACGACATCGATGCGATCGTTGATGATGTCGTTTGGGTTTTTAAAGCGTTCGCCAACGGTCAGGAAACCAAGGGCTGCAAGTTTTGTTTGGTCATCCTTAGTTTCCGGCAGTTTATCGGCCGCGAGCTGTTCAACGATGAATTGGTCGTAAGGTTTATCTTCGTTAAAAGCCTTGATCACGTAATCGCGATAAGTCCACGCATACGGGAACCGGTAATCCTGCGCTTGCACCGCGTTTTTCGGGCCGCCGGCCGTATCGGAATAGCGGGCGGTATCGAGCCAGAAACGGCCCCAGCGTTCCCCGTAATGGGGCGAGGCAAGAAGCCGGTCGATGACTTTGGCAAATGCGCCGGGCGTCGTGTCGGTGAGGAACGCTTCGACTTCCTGCGGGCTCGGCGGCAGACCGATCAGATCGTATGTGGCACGCCGCAGCAGGGCTTCCTTGCCGGCGTCCGGAGCCGGGACCATGTTTTTGGCTTCGAGCTTCTGAAGAATAAAGGCATCGACAGGGGTCCGGCACCATTGCTGATTGTGATTAACGGGAACGGGCTGCTGCCGCACCGGCTGATAAGCCCAATGTTCACGCGCCTTATCGGTCAGTCCGGAGAGCTTTCCGGAGCCGGCCGCTGCCTTGCGTGGATCGGGGGCGCCCATTTTAATCCACGCCATTAGATCCGTGATTTGGGATTCGGTCAGTTTCTCGCCTTTGGGCGGCATCTGAAGATCCGGATCGGAGTAGGAGACCGCGGTGATGAGCGCGCTTTTTTCCGGATCGCCGGGCACGAGGACCGCTCCATTTTTGCCGCCTTTGAGTAAGGCATCACGGGTATCCAATGTCAGGTCGCCCTTGGCTTTTCCCTTCTCGACGCTATGGCAGCGGTAGCAGTTCTCGCTCAGGATCGGCCGGATCTTCTTTTCAAAAAAACTGATCCCCTCGGCAGTCGGCTCGGTGCTGGTGGGCGGGATGCCGGCAACCGCGGTGGTGACGGTCAAAAGCAGGGTAATGGGAAGAAAGCGCGTCATAGGGGAGGAGCAGGGAAACCCTGCGTGGATGGGGCTTTAACCCCCATGACGCCGCATTAGTCGCAAGAAATCGGCCGCGCGCGCGAACTTGCCGGCCGTGGCCAAATCAGGGCGCCTCAGGGCAGCGGGAAATAATCGGCGCCCTGATATCGGCCATCATGCATTTTGACGATCTGCATGAGGACATCGTTTGCCAATGTGCTGGCGCCAAAACGAAAGAGTTCGGGGGTGAGCCAATCGTCGCCGAGCGTCTCCGCGAGCATCACCAGATAGGCGAGCGCTTGTTTGGAGGTGCGGATGCCGCCGGCCGGTTTCATCCCGATTCGGCGGCCGGTTTCAAAATAGAAATCGCGGATCGCTTCGAGCATGACGAGAGTGACCGGCAAGGTGGCCGCGGGCGCGACTTTGCCCGTGCTTGTCTTGATGAAATCGGCGCCCGCCCGCATGGCGAGATCGCTGGCAAGACGGACATTGTCGCAGGTTTCAAGCTCGCCGGTTTCGAGGATGACCTTAAGATGAAGCGGGCCGCAGGCTTCCTTGACCGCGGCGATCTCGTCGGAAACCCGCTGGTAATCGCCGCACAGAAAAGCGCCCCGGTCGATCACCATGTCGATTTCGTCGGCGCCTTCCTCGCGAGCCATCCGGACATCGTGCAACCGGACGGCAAGAAGCGATGCGCCGCTTGGGAACGCCGTGGCTACCGAGGCGACTTTAACTGTGGAACCCGCGGTGTGCCTTTTGGCGGCCCGCACCATGTTGGGGTAGACGCAAACCGCCGCGCAGCTTGGCACATGAAAGCGCGGTTCAGCGGGCTGGATGGCTTTGCGGCAGAGCGACGCGATTTTTCCGGCCGTATCTTTGCCCTCGAGGGTGGTCAGATCGATCATGGAGAGGATCAGTTTAAGACCGTCGAGTTTCGCGCGGCCTTTGATGCTGCGCCGGGCAAATGCCATGGCGCGTTCCTCAACCATGACTGGATCGATCGCAGGCATTGCTTAAATCCAGACCAGATCGCGCATGAATTGGAACCAGATGAAAAAGAGTCCGCGCCAGGAGTAGCGGACCTGGCCCGAAGAGGTTTCGGTCAGGACGCCGGCGCTGATGTTATGCTGAAGCTGGGCGCGCATGTCGCCCTGGATCTCGGCGTGAATTCTCTCCGAGTCGAGAATGTGGAGTTCCTCGGTTTGGATTCCGTTGGCGCGCAGAAAATCGCAGTGGCTCAGGTAAAGTTCGAGGAAGCTTTTGTCTCCGCGCAACCGGTTGACTTTCCATTGAGGCAACAACTTAAGGCTGTAGGAAAACGGATAGTTCCAGGTTGTCCAGATCCTGCCGTCCTTGGCGCGGGAGGAGAGGCTCAGGTAATAAAAGCCGACGCGATGCTGTTCGATTAAACAAATGGCGCCCTGAATCCGCTCATCGTCCTTGTAAAAAAGCCGGAAGAACTGCTCGTAATCATCCATCTCCCAGCCGCAATCATCGAGATGTTCAAATCCTTCCTCCTCGATTTCCTCGGTCAGCTCGGAAAGCGCCGGGAATGCTTCCCGGTTTGGCGCGTGGCGCCGGGCGAGGTCGCGCTCGACCGGAAGGCTCAGCTTTCGAACCCGTGTCAAAATTTCCACCCAAGGCAGGATGAACCAGCTTAGGGCGCAGAAAAGGCCGGCTATCCAATAACCGGTCATCAGCCATCCGGTCAGGAAAGAGGTGGCCAGGATGCCGAGCGCGCTTAGTTTTTGGAAAAAGATGGGCCGAAACTGGCGCAGGCTGAGGCTAAGAATGGCGATGCCGAGAATCAGCAGGAAATTAGAGAGCACGATAGGAGAGCGGGAAGTGAAGGCTTTTTGGAGCGCGTTTAAGGGGTGATGCTGTGCTTTTTAAGGAATGATGCAAGTTCCTCCGGCCCGAAGTCAGGCAGGATCTTGTTCCCATCGGCCACGAGGGTGGGGGTCAGGCGCTGGTTGGAGAGCTCGAACATTTTTTGATAAAGCGAGCGGTCACGTTCCACATCGAGGAGTTCATATTTGTATCCGCGGGCATCGAGCCATTCCTGGGCCATGACGCACCATGGACACCAGATTTTGACATAGAGTTGAAGTGAAGCGGGCATAATTGAGTATCGAGGTAACCGCGGGGAGCGCGAGGGTCAAACTGAGCTGCTGAAATCGGCCCGTTTTTGACGAGGTTTGGGAAGAAAAAGTGGGTGGAGAAAGTGCGCGCTGAGATTGCAGATTCAATGCACGGGTGATGAAGATGCATGCACGCAAGATTTACCTTTGCTTTTTCGCGAATACTCGTAAATTACGCGGCGAAACAGAAAATAGCTTAGTCGAAGGTTCGGAGTTGGGGAGCCTGTCAGTGAGTTAGCTAACTTCAGTGACGACTTGAAATCCGATGACCGGGAACCGTCACCGAAGCCGTCACTGAGCCGCAAAGAAGATAAGAAAGAAACAAGCAGACATGGGCACCAAACTCTACGTGGGGAACCTTCCGTTCAATACCACTGAGCCCGATCTCCAGGACCTCTTTGCTTCGGCTGGCACGGTCAGCGAAGTGATGCTGGTTCAGGACAAGTTCACCGGTAAATCACGCGGCTTCGCGTTCGTCACCATGGCGAGCGATTCCGAAGCGCAGGCTGCCATTGAGCAGCTCCACGGCAAGCCCTTCGAGGGCCGGCCTTTGACAGTTAACGAGGCTCGTCCTCGCGAAGAACGCAGTGGCGGCGGCGGTGGCGGATACAGTGGCGGCGGTGGCGGTGGCGGATATGGCGGCGGCGGTGGCGGTGGTGGTGGCGGACGTCGCGATTTCGGCGGCGGTGGCGGTGGCGGCGGCGGACGTGGCGGCCAGGACCGCGGCGGACGTGGGGGTAGCGGCGGCGGCGGTGGTGGTGGCGGCGGACGCCGCTACTAAGCAAAGTCTGTAACGAACCTTTAAAGCGCGGTCTGATTTACTCAGACCGCGCTTTTCTTTTTTCTTCCCTGAATCGATTTACGACGCCCGTCCCACCACCCGCACCGGCGAACCGATCCGTACACGTTGATAAAAGAGCGCGGCGTATTCTTCAGGCAATCGCACGCAGCCGTGCGAAGCGGGATAGCCGGGCAAATAACCGGCATGCATTCCTGAGGGCCCATGGAACCGGAGAAAGTAACGCATGGGAGCTGCCACGAATCGGGCACCCCGCGGGACACGCGTCCGGGATGTCGCATTGCCCACCAACGTCCTCCCATTGCGGTCGACGATTCGACCGTAGATCGAAGAGCGATGATTGAGATCTTTCTCGATGACTCTAAATCGGCCGCTGGGCGTCGGCCGCGAGGGCCGGCCGCTTGCGATCGGACTCGAGGCAACGACTGCTCCGTTCTCGATCAGATAAGCGCGTTGAGCACTTAGGTTAATTTCCACTGCCGTTTCCGCACACGCTGACACTCCCATCAGCGCCACCATCATTCCAATTAACTTGCGCATGAAATGGAAAATAGCGCATGTGCGCGCACGGGCAACCGACACAATTTGACGACGCCCGGTTCGTGACAAATTTCCGGCCCGGTTTTATACGATGCGCTCATGAGCACCCAAATCCCAGCCGGCGTTACTGTTATCACGCATCCATTGGCGCAGGTGAAGCTGACGCAGTTGCGCGACAGGCAGACCGGTTCGGATGATTTCCGCGCCCGGGTCAGTGAACTGGCGGTGTTGATGGTGTTTGAAGCCACGCGCGATCTCGCGGTTGCGCCGCGCACAATTGAGACTCCGCTGGCCGAGCACGAAGGGACCGCGCTGCTGCGGCCGCTGGTCGTCGCGCCGATTTTACGCGCCGGGCTTGGGATGCTGGAAGGGATGTTGCGTTTGTTGCCCGATGTCAGCGTGGCGCATATCGGCCTGGTGCGAAATGAGATTACGCGCCGCCCGGAGAGTTATTATTTCAAGGCACCCGCGAATGTGGCGGATGCGGAAGTGCTGGTGGTCGACCCGATGCTGGCGACTGGATGGAGCGCCACTTCGGCCATTTCCCAGTTAAAAGAATGCGGCGCCCGCTCGATTCGGTTTCTCTGCCTGGTTAGCTGCCGCGAAGGCCTTGAACAACTGCAAAGCGCTCATCCTGACGTGAAAATTTTCACCGCGGCCATCGATCCGGAGCTCAACGAGAACGCTTACATTGTTCCCGGATTAGGGGATGCGGGCGATCGTTATTTTGGCACGGTGGCCTGAATTGGAGTCTCTTTTTTCTGCGCGCCGGCCCAGCTGCGAACACCGGCGACGACCGCATCGGCGTATTCGCGAACGAGGCTTTTGCGCATGGCGCCGGCCACCATTTGTTCCCCGGGAAAATCACCGGCCTGCACGCGTTCCCAGACTTCCTGGGAATTCATCACGTAAGGTTCAAGAAAAACGACGGGGCTATGATAGAGCCGGTTTGCGAGAAGGTTGCGCGCCCAGATGTAGGCGCTCTCGCCGGTTTGCAACGCGTTTTTCCCAGGGTATTCGTAAGGCGGCAATCCGATGAGGGAGGCCATGGTGGCGGCGACATTCTCCGAGGCGGCAAGCTCTTCATTGTAACAACGGCCAAGCAGCTTGTTGAGCATTTCAAAGCGTACATCGTCATTGCGAAGTTCACCCTCCGAGTAGCAGCCGTTAACCAAGACGTGGAAATGATTGTTTGGGACCAGAGTAGGCGTATGCGGATCGCCCCACGCTTCGGCATTAAAATGCAGGCAAATGGTCAGGTCCGGACGGAGCCGTTCATTAAGAAGGGTGGCGCGATGGCGAATCTCGCTTGCACGGTAAAAGAGCACCTCGCTTTCAAATTGAAGGGTTGAGCCGCGTTCCGGATCGTCCGGTCCATCGTAGGTTTCACGTTTTGGAGTGATCCCAAGGAGCGCGAGTTCGGCCCGGGCAGCTTCTTTTAAGGTCTCAGGACGCTCTGGTGTGACTGGCGCGGCCGATTGGCGCACCCAAAGAATCTCGGCGCCCAGGTCGCTCAATTGCGGCGCAATCAATTCAGCCACTCGCAAGGTCATGTCGCCTTCCGTGACAGGCACGGTGTCGCCGATTTTAAACCAGCGCTCTTCCATGCGCGCCCATTCGCCACCGATGTGGCCGGGATCAAGCGCGATCCGCCATCCGGCAAGCGGACGCTTTTCAGCGGGCGCGCGTGCCGCGGTGAGCTCGGCGGCTGTGCGCCAGAAGCGGGGGGCGGGGCGGAGCGAGGCGCGATCTTTGGCGAAACGGAGGACCCATGTCTGGGCCGGTTCCAGGGTTGTGCGGATGAGGGCGCGTTCGGGTTCGATGTCAATCAATCCGCGGGCAGCCTGGCGCGGCGCATAAACTTCTTCGAGAAGATAGACAAATTCATCGCGTGTGATGGTTTCCTGAAACGCTTCGAGGGCGGTCCAATCGGGCACGGGCGCGAGCGCACTCAAGCGCTGGGCATTGCTGGTCGAAAGGAGGAGGATTAAAAAAAGGGCGGGCAAAAAACGCTTCATTGGCCGGGAAGTTTCAGGGCAAAGGGAGTTTGGAGTGCGAGGAGATTAAACTGCATACATTCTTCGTGCCCTTAGTGTCGCTCTTGGTTCATCTTGCACGAATGTTGAGAATACTTTTCCTGGGCGATATCGTGGGCGAACCGGGCCGGAAGGCGGTCATTGATAGCGTGCAGAAATTCAAGGAAGAGCGCGGCGTCGATTTCGTGATTGTGAATGGGGAAAACTCGGCCAATGGGCGAGGCATAACGCCCAAGATCAGCATCGACCTTTTGCGGGCCGGCGTCGCCGTGATCACCAGCGGCGACCATATTTGGGATCAGAAAGAAGTGCTTCCCTATATTCCCACCGAACCGCGCCTCTTGCGGCCGCTCAATTATCCGCCCGGAACACCCGGTGCCGGCTCGATCGTGCTCGATACGCCCAAGGGCAAGGTCGCGGTCATCAATGTGCAGGGCCGCACTTTTATGCAGCCGCCCCTTGAGAATCCATTTTTGGCGCTCGATGCGGAAGTCAAACGGTTGCGCCAGGAAACGCGAGTGATCTTTGTCGATGCGCATGCGGAAACCACGAGTGAAAAAATCGCCATTGGCCGTTTCCTGGATGGCCGCGTCTCAGCTGTTGTGGGAACCCACACGCATACGCAAACCGCCGATGAACAGATTTTCCCGGGCGGCACCGCGTTTCTTTGCGATGCCGGGATGTGCGGCCCGTATGAAAGCTGCCTGGGACGCGAGATCCAGCCGATCATCGCCCGGTTCCTCACGGGGCGCCCGGTAATCTATCCGGTCGCCAAGGGGCCCGTGAAAATGCACGGCGCCATTGTCGATATCGATGAAGCAACGGGGCGCGCGGTGCATATTGAACGCGTGGCTGACATGTATGAGCCGGCGCCGGAACCGGCCGCCGTGTAACACGCTTTCCAAAAAGCGCGCGGGCGTCAGACCCCTTCGTGAATCAGCCAGGCCCAGTTGAGGGCGATTACTGTCACGGCCACGATGCGCAGCCGGTTGGCGGCACGGGGAGTTATCGCGTCCCAACGCAACCGGGGCAGACGGCCAAGGGTGACGACCGCGGCGTAGAGATCGAAGCCGAGGAAAAAAACGGCAACGGCCGTCGCGAGGGGATTGATTTGAAGGGCCGCCATCCAGCGCGCAGCCAGGAGATGGCGAAGGCAGCGGGTGCATCCGCAGCTTGGGCAAGGCCATCCGGTCAGCTCATGAAAAGTGCAGACCGGGGTTTGCAACTTTAAACGGAACCAGATGGCGGCCATCAGCAATCCGGCCAGGGAAACGCAAAGCCAGAGCAACTCGTGATCAAGCTCGTTTTTCTTCAGGTAACGCCAAGACATGATTGGCGGGAACCGAGGGATTCCGGGGGATTAATGGACGCCCTGGGTGGCTGAAACGGCTCCGATCGCCGCAAAAACTAAGCCGGCAACTCCGATGCAACAAATCGCACTCGGCAGCAGCACTGCCGTGACAGCGCGTCCGGTACCGATCTCATGCGCCCTGGCAAACCCGATGCAGAGGCAAACAAGTCCCCAGATTCCCGAAATATAGACCCCGCATCCCGGCACCAGCTGGATAGCGGCGGCCGATCCGAAGGCATAGGTGACAACGCGGAAAGTGGTTTCAAAAGGCTGCCTTGCACCGCCGCAGATCATCAGGGCGAGATGAAAAACGCCTGAATAAAGAAATGCGACAACGACAATGATGAAGGGGATAAACAGCGCGTATGCAAACATCATCCAGCCGGTAAGGACTGGGATATTGATGCCCGGAAACGGGTTTGCCGGTTCCGGCATCGGCATCGCCATTCTTAAAGCGGCATTGTAAACCAAACTCACCAGTCCGCCGACCGTGCCCAAAAGCATGTGGAACAGGAGCGGTTTGCCGAGGCCGCCCTCGCGTTTCATCGTGGAGAAAGCTTCACCGGGGCTCACCAGCACCGCTTTCACCGTGGCCACGGCGGCCGACCATGTGCCGAGCGATTCTTTTTGTTCCCAGGCGGGTCCGCCCCGATCGAGCGAAGGAAGGTCGTTGCCTTGCTGGAGTTGTTGAAGGATCGCCGGCTTGCACGAGGCGCAGACGTTGCTTGGGCCGATCTTGATCAACTCGGTAACGGGGACAAAAAGTCCGCATGCATCGCAACGCTCCGTCTCAGGAGAGCCGACGGAGGGCATCCGTGCCGAGCGCAACGGCGCCCATTCCGTCATACCCTGGCGCCAGACAAGAGTGTCATCCGTGATGGAACCCGCGCTCAGAAGCGAATCGAGGGCTGCCTCGGTAATTGGGCCTTGCCGCTCTCCACCGCCTGCATCGTAATACCAGTTCATGTTGCGCCTTGTTAAGGATTTAAGGGTCTTCTAATGTGCGCCGAACTTGCCAGCGGGGCAGCAGTGAAGACCAATGGCGCAGTGCTGTAAAAGCCAATTTATGCAGGAATTTTCCACCGCTTCGGCTTCCACCATCGCCTGTCCGCGATGCGGCACTTTGCTTGCCGGTGAATCGTTTATGAGCGCTGGAAGCGTCAACTGCCCGAGTTGCCGCAGCCAGCTGACCGGCCGCGTCTTCCCGGCATTCTGGAGCCCGGCGCCTCCGGAAGTGCAGCTTGGGGAAGCGGCGATGGAAGGGGATGCGACCTGTTATTTTCACGACGGAAAAAAGGCGGCGCTCGCTTGCGAATCGTGCGGCCGGTTCATTTGCGCGCTGTGCGAGGTGCGGATTGGGTCCCGGCGCGTTTGTCCAACTTGTCTTGGGAAAGGTTTAAAGGGAGATAAAATTGCCGAGCTGGTCACCTCGCGCCTTTGCTGGTCCAACAGCGCATTGCTTGCCGGCTGGCTGCCGTTGCTTTTCGGCGTCGTCGTTTGGCCGCTCCTGGTGATCACCGGGCCCGCTGCCATCTTCGCCGCCCTGTATGGTTGGAATAAACCGGGGAGCCTGACCCGGGGCAAAAGGCATTGGGCGGCGGTGCTTGGGCTGCTTGGTGGAATCGGGCAGCTTGTTTTAGTGCTTGGAATGGGATTGCTGGTCTGGAATGCGTATCCCCATGTCTAAAGCGCCGGGCATTTACACCAAGCTAACGGCGATCGGCCTCGGCTCCCTCGGGTTTGCGAGGCTCTGGAGCGGCCCCGATCATCTTCTGGAGGTGACCGCCTACGGGTTTAGCGAACGCTACCGGCGGTTTTACTGGCGTGAAATCGAAGCGGTACTTGTGCGGCGAACCGCGGTCCGCCTGATCTGGAACCTGATTGGCGGCGCGTTCGCGGCAATCTCACTGGGCGGCCTCGCCGTGAGCCTTCATTATTCGGCGCGCAGCACCAGCGGTCCGGAGGAAGTCCTGCTCGGTATTTCAATCGGGCTTTGCGGGCTGATCGCCGCCGTCAGCCTGATCGTCCTGCTTGTTAATACCCTGCTTGGGCCGCGCTGCGTTTGCCTGCTCCGATTGCCGGTCGGAGTCGAACGTCTTGCCGCGCCAACCCGGATGCGGGTTGCGATCCGGATGCTTGAAAAGATCGCGCCGCGGATTGAGTTGGCCCAAACCGAGCTCGTTGCCGCGCCGCTCCCATGAGCGTGATGGTTGCCCAGCGCTGTTTGAATCATCCCTCCCGGGAAGCGGCGGCGCGCTGCCCGGAATGCGCGGGATTTTTCTGCCGTGAATGCATTACCGAGCACGACGACAGGGTGATCTGCTCTGCTTGTCTGGCGCGATTGAGCGTCCTGCCCGAGAAAAAGCGAGGCAGCCGGGGGCGCCTCCTGATTCCTTTCTATCTCCTGATGGGGATCGTGTGCGCCTGGCTTTTTTTCTATTGCATCGGACGGGTGCTTGTTTCCACTCCCTCTTCCTTCCACGAAGGCACCGTCTGGAAGCGCGACATGCTCGGATCCGGGGATGACTAAAATGAGCCGTCGTTTAAAATCTGATTTTTCAAAGCCGGCCCTCGATCTGATCGAAGAAGCGACTCATTTGCTTCGCGGCGCTCCGGCCGGCGTTTTGCTCAGCTATTATATCGGAAGCCTTCCGGCCGCGCTTGGACTCCTTTATTTCTTCGCCGATATGAGCCGGGGCGCTTTTGCCCGGACGCATCTGGTCGAGGCGTCGCTCGGAATGGCGTTTCTCTATCTCTGGATGAAATGCTGGCAATCGGCTTTTTCAAGCGGCCTGCATGCGTGGCTGACGATGACGCCGCACGTTCCGTGGAGTTGGGGCCGCATCGGGCGCCTGGTGCTGGTGCAAAGTGCTATTCAACCAACCGGTCTTTTTCTGCGGATCATCGCCGCACAAATTCTGCTGCCGTATATTTGGGTTTACGGGTTTTACCAGAATGTCGGCGTGTTTGGGGCGGGGGAGAGTGGCAGCATTGGCGAGGTGGTGTCGCGGGCGGCGAGCCAAGCCAGGCTTTGGCCAAAACAGGCGCACCAAGCGCTGCTGCTGCTTTTTTTGTTCGCCTTTTTCGTCGCCTTAAACACCGCAGTCGGCCTCCTCGTTATCCCGCAGCTGCTTAAGATGTTTTTTAATATCGAATCAGTCTTTTCGAGAAGCCCGGGGGCGATTCTTAATACGACGGTTTTGGCGGCGATCGGAGCGCTGACTTATCTCGCGTTTGATCCGTTGCGAAAAGCGCTTTACGTCGTGCGCTGTTTTCGCGGCCGCGCCCGTGAGTCCGGCGAGGATTTGCGCGTGGAGCTCAAGGCACTCAAGCTGAAGGCGGGCAAGGTTGTATTGATGTTTGTTTTTGCCCTTGGATTGCCGGCGATGGCAGCTGAGGAGACCGCCGCGCCGCCGGCAACCACGCAGGTTGATCCGGCTGAACTCAATGCCTCCATCGGCCGGGTGCTTGAGCGCCGCGAATACGCATGGCGAATGCCGCGCAATCAGATCGATTCCCAGGAAAAGGGATGGATCGGTTCATTCATCGATGACTCGGTCAATTCGCTTCGGAAGATGTTGAAGATGGTGCGCGAAAAGGCCACCGATATACAGCGCGCCATTCGGAAATGGTTCGGCAAAAAGGATGGGAGTGAGGAGGATGATCTCGCATCAGCCGGAGGATTCGGCATTGCGCGCCCTTTTTTCTACGCGGCAATCGTGCTGGTCGTGGTGGCGATTATCCTCCTGATCCGGCGCATCGGCTGGAAGAAAGAGGCTGCCGCGGATGCGGCTGAAGCTGAGGCGGCACAACCCGATCTGGAATCCGAGGATCTGGTGGCGGATCAACTTCCGGAAGAGGGCTGGCTGAAATTGGCGCGCGACCTGATGGCGGCCGGAGAGCTGCGTCTCGCCTTGCGCGCTTCTTATCTGGCGGGCCTTGCGCATCTTGGCACGCGGCAACTGCTGACTATCGCGCGCTACAAGTCCAATCACGACTACGATCGCGAGCTGCGCCGGCGTGCAAGGCAGAAAGAAGAGCTGGTGGCGGCATTCCAAGCGAACATGAACGCGTTTGAACGCGCCTGGTATGGATTGCACGAGGTGACGGCCGAGACGCTTGAGATCTTCAACGGCAATCTTGAAAGGATCCGCGGATGCTGAAACGGCTCCTGCTGATCGGTTTCCTGGCCTTGGTATTTGTTTGCGGAGTCGTGCATCTTTTTGCCCTCCGGTTTGAACATGGCGATGTTTATCCCGAGTATTCCTCGCTGCGGACCGATCCGCTTGGCTGCAAGGCTTTTTACGACGCATTCCGCGAACAACCGGGCCTCACGTTGCGCCGCAATTACCGGCCAATCGTCAAGCTGCAACCTGCCCCGGCAACCACCCTGATCTACGCGGGCACGCCGGCGCGCGCCTGGTGGGGAAACAAAGAGCTCGAAGCGGTTGAAGCAATGGCCGCCGCGGGCTCGCGGGTGGTCATTACTTTTGTCGGGGTGGCGCAGGGCCCAAGCAAACGGGAACTATCGCGCGAGGTGGAAGAGGAAAAAGAACGCATGCAACGCCGCAAAAAGAAGGAGGAGAAAAAGGCGGCTCAACCCAAACCCGAGGGTGAACCTGCAAAAGAACCCGGCAAGCTGCCTGAAAAAGAAGCTCCGGAAGCCTACTCATTTGATCAGGTGGCGGCGCGCTGGGGGTTTGCATTCAAATATCTCGCCGGCAATGTGAAAGGTTCGGAGAAAGCGCTGCCTGGCATTCTCTCCGGCCCGTTGAATAAGGAGATCTCCTGGCACAGCGTCCTCTATTTTGAACCCCGCAAAAGTGGGGATTGGGAAACCCTTTATACCTTTACTGAAAAACCGGTTCTGATGGAGCGCGCGTACGGCAAAGGGAGCATTGTGCTGGCGGCAGAAAGTT
Organism: Chthoniobacteraceae bacterium; assembly: GCA_028293625.1. Taxonomy (GTDB): domain Bacteria; phylum Verrucomicrobiota; class Verrucomicrobiia; order Chthoniobacterales; family Chthoniobacteraceae; genus CAIURC01. The sequence goes on from JAQGOL010000002.1 coordinate 163,475, forward strand.
ATTTTTTGAGCAATGAAGCGATGTTGAAAGAGCCAAATCCCGAGTTGCTCGCGTGGCTGGTAGGGAGTTCATCAACCGTGGTTGTTGACGAAGAATCGCACGGAGTCAGCGAAAACCCGGGCATCGCGACGCTGGTCGGCAAATATGGGCTCCAGGGTGCGGTCGGTGTGCTTGCCGTGCTCGCTTTGCTTTTTATATGGAAAAATGCGACGCCCCTGGTGCCGCCATTTGAAGAACCTGAATCCGGAGTCGTCCTCGGCAAGGAGACCACGGAAGGTTTTATTAATCTGCTAAGGCGCGGCATTGCCCCGGGCGAACTGCTTCAGGTTTGCGCGGGAGAATGGAAAAAAGCATTCGACCGTGACGGCACAACGCCGCAGGGCGCGCATCTGGAAAATGTGGTGGCTGCCGAATCGGTGAAAAGCAGCCGGAGCCGCGACGCGGTGGCCGCGTATTGCGAACTGACCGTCGGACTCGCTAAACCACCCGGCAGGAATAAAAAATCGTGAACCGGCCACCGGCACTCTTGATCAATCACCCCGCGCGTGGCTCAACAAGGCCTCGCGGCGGCATCCAACGACTTCCCCATGCAAATTGACCCCGAACAGATTAAAGAGCTCCTTAACCGTGCGCGTGTTGAAGTGCGCAAAGTGATCATTGGCCAGGAGGAAGTCATTGATAAGGCGCTCATCGCGATTTTCACCGGCCAGCATGCGTTGATCGAAGGGGTGCCGGGCGTGGCCAAGACGCTGCTCGTGCGCACCCTGGCACAGGTGCTCGGATGCGACTTCAACCGGATTCAATTCACCCCGGACCTGATGCCCGCCGACATCACCGGCACCAACGTTTTTAATCTCCAGCGCAACGAGTTCACACTCATTCCCGGACCGGTCTTCACGACGTTCCTATTGGCGGACGAAATCAACCGCGCCCCGGCCAAAACCCAATCGGCCTTGTTGCAGGCGATGCAGGAACGCCGTGTCAGCATTGATCGCGAGACGCACGTGCTTTCAGCGAACTTCACGGTTTTCGCCACGCAAAACCCGGTCGAATACGAGGGGACATATCCATTGCCAGAGGCGCAAAAGGACCGCTTCATGCTCAAGATTTCAATGGGCGTGCCGGACCGGGAGAGTGAACTTACGCTCGCAAAACGGATGCTCGGAGACGGATCGCCCGAAGCGACACTCGCCGCGGGCGCTGTGCAGGCTGTCATTTCCGGCGACGATCTTGAAAAAATGCGGCGCGCCATGGATGTGATCACCATTCGCGAGGATCTGGTCGCTTATGTGGTCGATGTCGTCCGTGCCACCCGCACCAGCGAGACCGTGCTTGTTGGGGCCGGTCCGCGCGCAACGCAGTCCCTGCTCCTGGGCAGCCGCGCCAACGCTGTGATCAATGGGCGCGATTTTGTCACTCCTGACGACGTAAAGGCGATGACTGAACCGGTCCTCGGTCACCGCCTTGTGCTGCGGGCCGAGTACGAAATTGAGGGAGTCACCGTGAATGAAGTGATCGCCAAAATCCTCGAGCAGGTCACCGTCCCTCGCTGATGCTCGTACCGCGCACAGCACTCATTGTCTGGGTCGCTTCGTTTGTTCTTCCCGTGGCAATCGTCGGCGGAACACTCCCGGGCGCGCTTGGTTTTGCCGGCTTGCTGATTGCGCTTTTTTTAATGCTCGTGCTGCTCGATGCGCTTTTGGCGCGGCGTGGCACCCATGGGATCCGACTCCATCTACCGGAGCTTGTCCGTTTGCAAAAAGACCGGCCCGGGGTGATCGAGGTGCGGGTCGCCAATCCGCAGAAGGTCGCGCGCGCGGTGCGCATCGGGCTGGCCTGGCCACGGGAAATGATCACAGCCGAGCAGGAGCGCCGGGTGTCGCTGCCGGCGGGAGCGGCGATGGCACAAATCGAGTGGGCCTTTACGCCGAGCCGCCGTGGCCAATACATCCTTTGCCGCGCTTATCTGGAAGTAAGCTCGCCGCTTGGATTTTGGGCAGCACGCAAAGCCGACGAGGTGCGTTGTGAATTGCGCGTTTATCCGAACCTGATTGAAGACCGCAAAAACGTGGCGGCCTTGTTCCTTAAACGCGGTGTGCTTGGAGTCCACGCACAACGGCAGGCGGGGCAGGGGCGTGAATTTGAAAAACTGCGCGAGTACCTCCATGGCGACAGCGTGGACGACATCCATTGGAAAGCGTCGGCCAAGCGCGGTCACCCGGTGACGAAGATTTTCCAGGTTGAACGGACCCAGGAAGTTTATGTGATTGTTGATGCGTCCCGGCTGACGGCGCGGGCTTTATCGATGGGCGAGTTCTCTTCCCAAAAGCCGCCGGGCCTGGTTGCCGGCGAGCGTTCGACCACTGTTTTGGAACGGTTTGTGAGCGCATCGCTCATTCTCGGGCTGGCCGCTGAACAGCAAGGCGATCAGTTTGGGTTGATCACTTTTAGTGACAAGGTTCTTGGCTTTGTCCGGGCACGCACCGGGCAGGCCCATTACGATGCCTGCCGGGATCGGCTTTACCGCCTTGAATCGCAGACGGTGACGCCCGATTTTGAGGAGCTTTTCACCTTTATCCGGCTGAAACTTCGCAAACGGGCGCTGCTTATTTTTTTAACAGCACTGGACGATCCGATTCTGGCCGAAGCCTTTACAAAAAGCGTCTCGTTGATTTGCCGGCAGCATCTGGTGTTTGTCGATATGCTAAAGCCGCCGGCCGCCAACCCGCTGTTCAGTTCGAACGTGGCGAAATTGGACGATATTTACGCGCATCTCGGCGGGCATCTGCAATGGCGGCAGTTGGGCGAGCTGGAAAAAGTTTTGCGACAGCGCGGTGTCCGCTTTTCGCTTTTGGATCCGGCCCGACTTCCGGCGGATCTGGTGGCGCAGCATGCGGAAGTCAAGGCGCGCCAGTTAATATGAGGTTTTTACGATGATTATCGATCTTGCCCGGTTCATCGCCACTGAGCGCCCTTCCTGGGAGGAACTTGAGCAGATGCTCGACGTCATGGAGCGGAGTCCCACGCACCGGCTGACATTCGATGCGGCAAAACAGTTCCATTTCCTTTATCAAAAAGTGTCGGCCGATCTCGCCCGTATCGCGACGTTTGCCTCCGAACCGGATTTGCTGCGTTATCTTGAATCGTTAACGGCGCGTGCCTATGCCGAAATTCACGAAACCCGGCAACGCGGCCGGCAAACCACATTTATGCGCTGGCTCGGGAGCGATTTTCCGGTGGTCTTCCGGCGCCACTTCCAAGCGTTCCTCCTGTCGGTTCTGGTCACTTTGGTCGGCGTCGGTTTTGGCGGCATGGCGGTCGGGCTCGATCCGGAAGCCAAGGAAGCGGTGCTGCCCGCCATGTTTGCCAATCATTTGGGAGATCCGGCCAAACGCGTCGCGGAAGAGGAGAAAGCAACCAAAGACCGGCTCGGCGGCAGCCACGCCTCGTTTGCGAGCGCGCTGATGGTCAATAACATCAAGGTTTCAATCCTTACGCTTGCGCTGGGAATGACCTTCGGGTTCGGCACCCTGGTGTCGCTTTTCTATAATGGCGTGATCCTGGGGCTTGTTGCCGTTGATTACATTCGCGCCGGGCAAACCGTCTTCCTGCTAGGCTGGCTTTTGCCGCATGGAGTCATCGAAATTCCCGCTATCCTGATCGCGGGCCAGGCGGGGCTCATGCTCGGTAAAGCGCTGATCGGCTGGGGGGACCGTTTCCCCATGCAAATGCGGTTGCGCGCCATCGGAGCTGACCTGATGACGCTGATTGGAGGAGTCGCCGTGATGCTCGTCTGGGCCGGGCTGATTGAATCGTTCTTATCGCAGCATCATCAGCCCGTCATTCCTTACTGGGCGAAAATCACATTCGGGATGGCTGAGCTTGGAGCGCTCATCTGGTTTCTCGGATGGGCGGGAAAATCAAAGGGGGCGACCGCTTGAATTCAGAACTCCGCATTCGCACCCCGGAAGGGATCACTTTTGCGTATTCATTGGCCGGGCCTGTGACGCGCTGCACTGCCCTGGCGGTGGATCTCTTTTGCGTCATTGTGCTGGCCACCACCCTTTCCAAAGGACTCTCGCTGGCGGGGCTTTTAGGAATGGATATTGCCGGCGCGTTTCAAATGCTCGGCTTTTTTGTCATCTCGATCGGATACGGGGTGGTGATGGAATGGAGCTGCCGGGGACAGACTTTGGGGAAGCGGCTGCTGCGGTTGCGCGTAATGGACGCCGGAGGATTGAGGCTGCGGTTTCATCAGGTGCTTATGCGCAACCTGCTGCGGGCGGTCGATATGCTGCCGGCGTTCTATTTGCTTGGAGGCGTGGTCAGCCTGCTTAGTCCGCGGGCCCAACGCCTTGGCGATCTCGCGGCGGGGACCATCGTCATCCATCAGCCGCGGCATCGCCAGCCCGACCTGGATCAGCTGTTGGCGGGCAAATTTAATTCATTACGCGAACATCCGCATCTCGCCGCGCGGCTTCGGCAGCGCGCCACAGCCGAGGAAGCGCGGCTTGTGCTGCAGGCGTTGGTGCGACGCGATGAGTTTGAGCCCGCAGCGCGGGTCACCCTTTTCTCCGAGCTTGCGGAGCATTTCAAGACGCTCGTTACCTTTCCTGCCGAAGTGACCGACTCCATGCCGGACGAGCAGTTTATTCGCAATGTTGTCGACGTGCTTTTCCGTCAGGGAACCGCCACGGGTGCCAGTGCAAAGAATGAACTCAAAAATCTCTTTGACACCCCGAATCCCGTTGATACTTTGCCCGCTCGCTTTTCGGATTTAAGAGAAACGAATAACGCCTGATCGCCCCTGAGGAAACTCGAAGCGACTCGGGCTTTTTCGGCCTCTGAAACCTGATGAAGCGTCCGGCGAAAGCCGTGATCAAATCCGCCCTTGAAACGTGTTGGAGGAGTGTCACGAGTATCGCAAGCAAAGAAAAGCCGCCTTAGTAGCTCAGTTGGCAGAGCACGTCCTTGGTAAGGACGAGGTCACCGGTTCGATCCCGGTCTAAGGCTCCATTCTTTGCCTGCTACCGGGCGGTTCACCACATAGTGCGTCCAGCGCATGGCGAAGATTTCAACCAGCAAACCAATACTACACTAAAGTAACCCACCTGACCTTATGGCTAAGGCGCAATTCGAACGCACCAAACCGCATGTGAACGTCGGCACGATCGGCCACGTTGACCATGGCAAGACCACGCTCACGGCGGCAATTACCACCATTCTTTCGAAGAAGGGTTTTGCTGAAGCGAGAAAATACGACGAGATCGACGCAGCTCCTGAAGAAAAAGAGCGCGGCATCACCATCAACACCGCACACGTTGAGTATCAGAGCGACAAGCGCCATTATGCGCACGTCGATTGCCCCGGGCATGCTGATTACGTCAAAAACATGATCACCGGCGCCGCCCAGATGGACGGAGCTATCCTGGTTGTGAGTGCTGCAGACGGTCCGATGCCTCAGACCCGTGAGCATATCCTGCTCGCCCGTCAGGTCGGCGTTCCTTCCATCGTTGTTTTCATGAACAAGTGCGACATGGTCGACGATCCCGAGCTCCTCGACCTCGTCGAGATGGAAGTTCGCGACCTTCTCACCCAGTATGATTTCCCTGGCGACAACATCCCAATCGTTCGCGGTTCGGCTGTGAAAGCTCTCGCCGCTGGCGACCCTGCTGCTCCTGACGCCAAGTGCGTGCTCGATCTGATCCAGGCTGTGGATGATTACATCCCCGTCCCTGAGCGTCCGATTGATCAGCCTTTCCTGATGCCTGTCGAAGACGTGTTCAACATTGAAGGTCGCGGCACTGTCGCCACCGGTCGTGTCGAGCGCGGTATCCTCAAGAAGATGGAAGAAGTTGAGCTCGTCGGCATCCGTCCGACCGCGAAGACGACCGTCACCGACATCGAAATGTTCCGCAAGCTCCTCGACGAGGCGCGCGCTGGAGATAATGTCGGACTGCTTCTCCGCGGCACCAAGAAGGATGACGTTGAGCGCGGCATGGTTATCGCCAAGCCGAACAGCATCAAGCCAGCCACCAAGTTCAAGGCAGAGATCTATGTTCTCTCCAAGGATGAGGGCGGCCGTCACACTCCTTTCTTCACCAACTACCGTCCTCAGTTCTACTTCCGCACCACGGACGTGACCGGCTCGGTCAGCCTTCCTGAAGGCGTTGAAATGGTGATGCCCGGCGACAACGTTTCCGTTGACGTCGAACTCATCACCCCGGTTGCCATGGAAAAAACCATGCGCTTCGCTATCCGTGAAGGTGGCAAGACTGTCGGTGCAGGCCGTATCGCCGAGGTGATCCTCGACGCTCCGGTTGGCAAAGGTAAGTAATTCCGCCAAATCTTAAAGCGAAGCGGGACGAGTGATCTTCCCGCTTCGCTTCTTTTGCAATTCCTCAGATATACGTCAGTAGCTCAATTGGTAGAGTAGCGGTCTCCAAAACCGTTGGTTCAGGGTTCGAGTCCCTGCTGGCGTGCTCTTTTCCCCTCAAAAAGTTTGCAGTTAAGCCTGCATTCCTGCTTTTCGGATAATTCGATGCTTTCCAATACTAAAAATTTTGTCCGTGAAGTGAAAGTGGAGCTTCAAAAAGCTTCATGGCCTTGGGAACCCAAAGAAAAAGGCATGAAGAAATACAAGGAACTCGTCGATTCGACTCTGATTGTCGTCATTGCGATGCTCCTTTTAAGTGGCTACGTTTCATTCTGGGATTTCGTTATGGTCAACATCGTCGGCAAATTGACCGGCAACTAACTTATCCATGACCGAAGAAGAGAAACGCAGTCAGTGGTATGTCGTTCATGTCCTCGCAGGACAGGAACAAAAGGTGCATGACAATCTCCTCAAGCGCATCAAGGCCGAGGAGATGGGCGATTACGTCTACGATCTCATGCTGCCTACCGAGCGCGTCTCGGAAATCAAGCGTGGCAAAAAGACCGAGACCACCCGCAAATTTTTCCCCGGCTATATCATCGTCAACATGTGGTTGTTCGATGAGAGCAAACAACTTGTCGGCAAGACCTGGTATTTCATCCGCGACACCCCCGGCGTGATTGGCTTTGCCGGCACCAAGGATCGCCCGATCGCCATGCATGCGCATGAGGTTGCCGGTCTCCTGGCCCAGGTGCGCGGCGGTGAAGAAAAGGTCAAACCGAAGATTACTTTCAGCATTGGCGAGATGGTTAAAGTCGCCGATGGTCCATTCCAAAATCAAAGCGGGGTGGTCGAAGAAATCGATCCCGAGCGTGGCAAATTGCGCGTTTCGGTTAGCATTTTCGGCCGCAATACTCCCGTCGACCTCGAATACTGGCAGGTCGAGCGGGCTTAATCCCTCACGTTAGTTCTCACATCCCACACTCATGGCTAAAGAAGTCGTCGCCCAAATTAAATTGCAGATTCCCGCCGGACAGGCGAATCCTGCACCTCCCGTCGGTCCCGCACTCGGTCAGCAGGGTGTGAACATCATGGCCTTCTGCAAGGAGTTTAACGCTACCACGCAGAAGCAAGCCGGCGATATTCTCCCGGTCGTGATCACTGTCTACAAAGACAAGTCGTTCACCTTCATCACCAAGTCGCCACCCGCCGCGATCCTCATCAAAAAGGCACTTGGCATCGCTGCCGGTTCCAAGGAGCCTAACAAGCAAAAGGTCGGCAAGCTGACCAAAAAGCAGGTTTCCGACATCGTGAAGATCAAGATGAAGGATCTCAATGCACGGGATGAAGCCGCCGCAAGCCGCATCATCGCCGGAACCGCCCGCCAAATGGGTGTTGAAGTCGAGGCATAAGCTTCAGCTTACAGATTTAAAAAGCGCCCGGTCACCCGGGCGCTTTTTTTTTGCCCGGATACGATTGCCTGCACCTTCCGTCGATTGATCTGCCCGTTTTCCGGTTTTCGCCGGCTTCAAACGGCAAGGTTGGAAAATTAGAATTAAGATTCAGCGCTAGAACAAGGTTAAGAGGGGAACGATTCGTTGCCCCCTATGCGTCCCCTCCTATTTAAAGCCGTCGCAAAGCCTGCTTTGTTTTCCCTCAAGCCTTGTTTGCGCTCAGACCGGCTGCGTGATGAAAGAAATTTTGTCACGATAAAAACCGTTGTTGCACGATCGCGCGCTGTGGCGTTCATGATGGCGGCTTGTTTTGCGGGCGCGACTCCAGGCCGCGCGCTCGATGCCGAGGCGGCGCCCGAGATTTTTGAACAGCAGATCCGGCCTTTGCTGAAGGATTACTGTTTAAAATGTCATTCCACCGAGAAACAAAAGGGTGACCTCGACCTGGAGACTTTTACCTCGGTGGAATCGGTCAAACGGCATCCCAAAATCTGGCAGGGCGTGGCGGAACAGCTCGCCAACAATGAAATGCCGCCCAAGGACAAAACGCAGCTCTCGGTGGCTGAAAAAGAGCGATTGTCCAAGTGGGTGAATCTGACGCTCGACGGGATCGCCAGGGAACGGGCAGGCGATCCAGGGCCGGTCGTATTGAGACGGTTATCCAACCCGGAGTACACGTACACCATCCGCGATTTGACGGGCGTCGATTCGCTGGAACCAGCGCGCGAGTTTCCGGTAGACGGAGCCGCGGGCGAAGGATTCATGAATACAGGGCAGGCGCTCGTGATGTCGCCCTCGCTGATCACCAAATATCTCGATGCAGGCAAGGCGATCGCCAGTCATACCGTCTTTTTGCCGGATGGAATTCGGTTTTCTTCCAAAACAACCACTCGCGATTGGACGGAGGAAATCCTCGCTGAGATCCGTTCGTTTTACGACGAGTTCACCGATGCAAAGGGCGGGGACAAGGTAAACCTTCAGGGTGTCGTATTCGAAACGAACGGCGGCGGGCGGCTTCCGCTTGAGAAATATCTGAAGGCAACATTGGTGGAGCGCGATGCCTTGGCGGCTGGCGGCAAAACAATCGAAGTGGCCGCGAGCGAGCATGGGTTGAATGCAAAATACTTTGGAACGTTGATCAAAACGTTTTCCGGGAATGACCCCTCCCTTTTGCTCGATGGAATCCGCGCACGCTGGCGGGTGGCGAAACCGTCGGAGTCATCGGCATTGGCCATTGAGATTGTTCAGTGGCAGAGGGCGCTTTGGAAATTCAGCAGCGTTGGCCATATCGGAAAAACCGGTGGTCCCAAGGCATGGATGGAACCTGTCAATCCACTGGTTTCCAGGCAGGAAGTGCGTCTCAAAATTCCCACCTCGCAGGATGGCAAGGATGTAACGCTTTATCTTATGGCATCCGATGCGGGCGATGGATCAGCCAACGATCGCGCGGTCTGGGAACGGCCCCGTCTGGTCGCGCCTGGCCGGCCCGACTTGTTGCTCCGTGACGTCCGCGATGTCACTCGTGAACTTGGGAGCCGCCGGAAGCTGATCTTTGAAAGTGCTGCCCGTTGCCTGAACGCAGCCGCGGAAGCCGAGGCCGACACTACTGATCTAAATGCGCTCGCGGCCCGGTATCAGGTCGATGTCAAAACGTTGACCGCCTGGCTCAATTACTTTGGCATCGGGGGACACGCCCCGGTGAAGATCGACTCCTATTTCACAACGAAACTGGCGAAAACGACCAAATACGATTTTATCAACGGATGGGGAGTCGCGGAGACGCCGCAGATTCTTGCCAATTCCTCGGATGAGGCGGTGCGGATTCCCGGAAAAATGAAACCGCATGGCGTGGCGGTGCATCCTTCGCCAAAGCTGCAAGCGGTGGTGGGATGGCGCAGTCCGCTGGCCGCCCGGTTGCGGGTGGAAGCGACCGTGGCTCACGCACATCCCGAATGCGGCAACGGCGTGACCTGGTCGCTCGAAGTCCAGCGCGGCGCAGTTCGCGAGCGGATTGAGTCCGGCATCGCCCAGGGAAGCAAAGAAATCAAAGTCGGCCCGATTGAGAATATCGCGGTTAAGCCAGGCGATCTGGTTTCGCTCCATATCGGGCCGCGAAATGCCGATCATTCGTGCGATCTGACGGCGGTCGACCTGATCCTCACCGATGGCGCGCATACCTGGAATCTTGCCTCCGATGTGTCGCCCGACATTTTGGCAGGCAACCCGCATGCAGACAGTTCCGGAAACGCGGATGTCTGGCACTTTTACACCGAACCGGACAGTGGCGGCAGCGAGGGTGGCCCGCTCATTCCCCCAGGCTCGCTCGCTGACAAATGGCGTTCCACTTCAAGTCGCGACGAAAAAGGACGAATCGCCCAGGAAATCCAGAAGCTTCTGCTGAGCGGTCCGGGCGCGGAAAGTCCGGATGCGAAGCTTTACCGGCAGCTTGTCTCGGTGGGCGGCCCATTGCTGGCGCGGATCGTTGGAGAAGTCCGCAAGGCGGAGGCCGGCGAGGCGGCGTTGTCGGTGGGACTTGATCCCGCGATTTTTGGCAGGAATGCCGCCGGAGAGTCCATTGATGGCGCGAGTCTCTCTGTGCAGGCGCCTTCCCTGATTGAAGTGCATTTGCCGGCGGATCTGGTGGCGGGTTGCGAATTGGTGGTCACCGGCGCGCTTGAAGCCGGCGCGGACGGCAGTGTCCAATTTCAATTGCTCACAAACAAGCCCGAGCGGGCGTCCGGTCTCGTGACAAGCGGAGCCGCGATCGCCGGCGCGAACGGGACCTGGGCCAGCAGCGATCAGCCACTCACTTACGGCACGCCGATTGTCATTAACGATGGAAGTCCCGCCCGTGTCCGGGTGGAGGAAGCGTTCGAGAAATTCCGCCAGCTCTTTCCCGCGGCCCTTTGTTACACGAAAATCGTTCCGGTTGATGAAGTGGTCACCTTGACGTTGTTCCACCGTGAAGATGGCCCGCTGTCGCGCCTGATGCTCGATGATGGGCAAAAGGCAAAGCTCGACCGGCTCTGGGATCAGCTCCATTTCGTCAGCCACGACGCGCTCACTTTGGTGGATGCTTACGCGCAGCTCATGGAATTCGCCACCCAGGATGGCGATCCCAAACTCTTTGAGCCGATGCGCAAGCCTATCAATGAGGCGGCCGCCAGTTTCAGGCAACGGCTTGTGGCCGTGGAACCCCAGCATCTCAATGGGGTCCTCGCTTTTGCCGATCGCGCTTACCGGCGCCCATTGAGCGAGAATGAGAGGGAGGAGCTGCGCGCGTTGTATGCAAAACTGCGGACCCAGGAACTGCCGCATGAAGAAGCAATCCGGCTCACGCTGGCCCGCGTGCTTGTAGCACCCGCATTCCTTTATCGCGCCGAAAAACCGGGCCCGGGAATCAAGCAGGCGCCCATCAACGATTGGGAGCTGGCAAATCGGCTCAGTTATTTTCTTTGGTCATCAATGCCCGATCAGGAACTGCGCGAGTTGGCGGCGGCTGGAAAGCTGCGCGATCCGGGGATACTCGCAGCTCAAACGCGGCGGATGCTCAACCATGCGCGCGCGCCACGATTGGCGACAGAGTTTGCATGCCAGTGGCTCCATATCCGCGATTTCGATTCGCTGGACGAAAAGAGCGAACGGCATTTTCCGACCTTCAACGCCCTGCGCGGCGCAATGTATGAGGAATCGATCCGGTTCTTCACCGATTTTTTCCAGCACGACGGCTCGGTGCTCGGGATCCTCGACGCGGATCATACGTTTCTAAACGAAACACTCGCAAAACATTATGGGATCCCTGGCGTGACGGGCGATCAATGGCGGCGGGTCGATGGGATTAAAAAGTTCGCGCGCGGCGGGATTCTTGGACAGGCCGCCACTCTGGCCAAACAATCGGGCGCTTCCCGGACCAGCCCGATCCTGCGGGGCAACTGGGTGGCCGAAGTGCTCCTGGGCGACAAATTGCCCAGACCGCCCAAGGACGTCCCGCAGCTGCCTGAAGATGAAGCGCTCGAAACGCTGACCGTCCGCCAATTGACCGAAAAACACACGTCGGATCCGCGTTGCGCGGGATGCCACTCGCGCATCGACGCGTTCGGGTTCGCCTTGGAAACCTTCGACGCGATTGGAGCCCGGCGTGAGCGCGACCTGGCTGGCCGGCCGATCGATACCCGGGCAAAAGTAATGGATGGCACCGAACTCGAAGGAATCGAAGGACTGCGAAATTATTTGCTTACCAATCGGCGCGAGACGTTTGTGCGCCAATTCTGCCGCAAGCTGCTCGGATACGGGTTGGGGCGCGGGGTGCAGCTTTCCGATGAACCGCTGCTTGCCCAAATGCAGGAGCGCTTAAAATCCAACAACTACCGCATCACCACCGCGATCGACGCCATCGTCGGTAGTCCGCAATTTCTCGATATCCGCGGACGCGAAATGAACTACGAAGATTAACCAGCACCTAACTATGAATATGCATCAACTATCCCGGCGCACTTTTTTGCGCGGCCTTGGCGTCACGATGGCGTTGCCGTGGCTTGAGTCGGTCAATGTCTGGGGCGATGAACCGCGAGGCAACGAAGTGGCCAGCGAGGCGCCTGTGCGGCTGGCGGTGCTCTTTTCCGGCAACGGTTTTCATAGCAAGGAATGGTGGGCCAAAGGCGAGGGGAAAAACATGGAGCTCGGCAAGGTGCTCGCCCCGCTGACCGATTTCCGGGAGAAGATGCTTTTTATTCGCGGCCTCTATAATGAGCAGGCGCTTAAGGGCAACATCCATAGCTCGCAGACCGGCAACCTGCTCTCCGGTGCGCCGCTTGCCTCGGGAGGTGAAATTTCCTCCGGCACGAGTATCGATCAGCTGCTGGCGCAACGGTATGGCAATTCCACCAAGGTGCCGAGCCTGGTGCTTGGATGCGAGAAATCGAATCCGTCGGTGCACAAGAACTACTCGATGCTCTATAGCTCGCATATTTCCTGGAGTTCTCCCACGACGCCGACGCCGCTTGAGCTTTACCCGGCGCTGGCATTTGACCGGCTCTTTAAGGATGAAGTGCAGCGCGGCGACAAGAGTGTGCTCGATGCCGTGCTCGGCGACGCCCAGGACTTGCGGCGCCGCATCAGCAGCTCGGACCAGCGTAAGCTTGATGAGTATCTCGACTCAGTGCGCGAGGTGGAGCAGCGGATTGAAAACGCCGGAAAAAAGGGCGAGCTGCAGGGATGGCGCCCGACTTTGGATAAACCTAACATTCCACGTCCGGCCGACGGGATTCCGCAGGATATCGGCGAGCATATGCGGCTGATGGCGGACATCCTGGTGCTGGGATTCCAAACCGATGCCACGCGTATTACGACGCTCAAACTGAACAACGATCATTCCTCGCTCCGGTTCCCGAACCTGGGGGTCGACTACATGATCCATCATTTGCTTTCCCATTCGGACTCAACTGACTGGCTTAAGGTAAATCAGTTTTTCCTCGAACAAACCGCCTATATTGCCCGCAAAATGGAAGCTATCCAGGAAGGGCCGCGCACGTTGCTCGATAATTCGATGTTGCTCTACTGTTCCAGCATGATGAGCGGGAACCACAATGCCGATCAGCTTCCCGTCGTGGTGCTCGGCGGCGGTGGCGGCCGGATCAAAGGCGGGCGTGTGCTTGACTATACAGGCAAGCCCGAGCGCCAGATGTGCCGGCTTTACCTTTCGATGATGGACAAGATGAATGTCCGTCTTCCCAAGTTCGGCGATGCGACGACTGCCTTGGAGGAAGTCTGAAGCAAGTTAGAACGCAAGCCGTTTTCGTCTGCGCTCCCGCCGGTTGGAATACCATGTCATCAGCGGGGTGACAGTAATGCCGTGCATGACAATTGAGATCGCAATGACGGTCAGGGTGATGGAAATCAGATCAATGGCGAGATGCCCGGGGAGTCCACGATTTACGGCGAACATCAGATAGTAAAGCGAGCCGATCCCGCGGATGCCAAACCAGGCTGCCAGCCCGCGCTCATTGGCGCCGATTCGCGCGCCAGCCAAACCGGCCAGGACTGAGAACGGCCGGATGACCAGGAATAGCACGGCGATAAACCAGATCTCTTCGAATCGAAAATGCTGCGGCGCGATCAGGGCGCCAATGCAAAGCACCAGCCCCACCTCCGCAATCCGTTCGATTTGTTCGTTGAACCCAAGCACCGCCGCCGCCATGTGGGCGGGCGCTGTCTCAGCGCCGGTGGCCAGTTCTTCGCGTTTGCCTTCGGTTTCCATCGCGACGATTTCTGCTGCCGGTTTTTCCCCGGTCTGGCTGTGCTCGACCCTGCGCAGGAAAAGGCCCGCGGCGAACACGGCGAGAAACCCGGAGGCATGGACAAAGAGCGCCGCGCCGTAGCAAAAGCCGATCAGTCCCAGCGCGAGGAATTCATCGCGTCCAAGGCCTTCGCGGTGCTTGCGTCGAAGGTAAAGAACAAGACGGCCGACCAGCGTGCCGCAAAGCGCGCCAATGCTGATGCCGCCTGCAACGCTCCAGAGGAGATCAATCAGCCACCAGCGCCAGCCCCACGAGCCAATATCGTGCAGCCCGAGCAGCCCAAGTCCGAGCATGGCGAATGGGAACGCGGTGCCGTCGTTGAGCCCGGCTTCGCCAGTGAGACTGAATCGGAGCCGGTCGCGATCATGGGGATCGGAAAGTTGCACATCGGAGGCGAGCACCGGGTCGGTTGGAGCGAGGATTGCGCCAAGGAGGATTGCTGCGCCGAGCGGCAATCCGAGTCCGAAGACGCCTGTCAGCGCGACCAACCCCACCGTGAATGTCATCGAGACAAACGCCAGGCGGACTGGAATCCGCCAGCGCCGATCCGCAAGAGGGACGCGGAGTTTGAGTCCGGTGGTAAAAAGGGAGACAAGGACAGCCAGCTCAGCAAGGCGTTCCAGCATGGCGGAACGGCCCTGGGCATCGAGGGAGAGAATTCCAAAACCAAGCGGTCCCAGCGCGGCCCCCGCGCAGAGATAAATCATCGTTGCCGTGAGCGGAAGCCGTCTTACAAACGAGCCGACGACTGCCACGATAACGAGCAATGCGCCCACGCTGAAATAAACGGCTTCAAAATTCACACGCCTACTACGGATCTCGCAGTCGGGAGGTCTGGCCGCTTAGGAGCCAGCTGCTTCAGCGGGCGATTGACTGCCAATGGCACTCGGGCTAGCAGCGTGCTGTGCTAAAAAGGCTTTAGAGCGTCTCTTCCTCAGCGAATTTTATCGCGAGCGTAATGTCCGCTTTCAGTACCCGTGAGACAGGACAGTTCGCCTTGGCGTCATTGGCAATTTCAGTAAACCGGGCTGCCTCGATGCCCGGCACCAAACCGCTCAGTTCAAGATGGATGGCTGTGATCGTCCAGTTGCCTTCCACTTGCTCCAGGGTAAGCGTCGCGGTTGTGGCGAGCTTCTCAGGCGTGAACCCAGCCCCGCCAAGCGCCGCGGAAAGCGCCATGGTAAAACAGCCCGCGTGAGCGGCGGCTATCAGTTCTTCGGGATTGGTACCGGCGCCGTTTTCAAACCGGGCGCTGAATGAATAGGGCGTCGAGTTTAAGGTGCCGCTTGGTGTCGAAAGCGTGCCATTGCCTTGTTTGAGATTGCCATTCCAGACGGCGGATGCAGTGCGTTTCATAAAAAGAAGATCGGATTCAACCATTCACAAACTGGAGCATAATTGCAGATTATCGTTCACCGGCAGTAATCCCGTGCCGCGTGGTTTTGTCGATTTGTTTAATCCTCCGCGCGCAGTTTTAAGGCTCCCCCGAAATGGAAGCGCGGGCCGGGCTTGTGAAAGCCGCGGCCCGCGCGAGTTGCAAGGATATGAAGGCCGCGTCTCAGAAACGGCCGGACGCTCACTTGATGTCCAGGAACGTGACGCCGTCGCACTGCGCCTTCAGGTAAGGCGAAGCAGGGTCCAGGCTCACGGTGAGCTGATGGGCGCCGGCGGAAATCGGCGCCTCGGAGCGACCGTTGGCCAGGGCAAGCGGTTTGCCATCGATCCACGCCGCTTTCACTCCGCTAAGAATAAGGGGCTGAATGGTGGCGGCGGCGGCGTTCAGACGGACCGTGGCGTAGGGTTTGCCGGGGAGATCCGCCTTGGGCAGCTGGCCGTTGACGAGCGTGGCGACGCTCACGGCTCCGTCCGGGAGAGCTGCACCCTCGGGAAGCGCGGCACTGAATGTCCAGATGCGGGCCACGTTGGCTTTGCTTGCGTCGAAGGGACCGGGCCGGCCAATCTGGCCCAGAAAGGCGAACAGGTTGCGTTTGTCCTGGGCTTCGAGTGCATCAGCAAGGCCTGCCGGCATGAGGCTGCCAATGTTTTCCTTTTTGAGGAGGTTACCTTTGAGCAACGCCATTTCCGTGTCCGGAGCGGGACGAATAATGACCTCTGTGGCGGTTTCACGCGCCGGGATGCCAGTCAGAACGCTGCCGTCCTTGAGGGTGAACGCAAAGCCGTGGTACCCTTCCTTTACCTTGGCCGCCGGATTAAGCGTGCTCTCAATAATGTAGTCGAGCGGGGCGCTTGCGCCGATGCTGGAGAAGTCGGGGCCGAACTTGCCGCCCACCCCGCCGATTGCATGGCAGGCGGTGCAGCTGGCGCGCCGGTAGACCAGTTCGCCATCGGCCGCGTTGCCGCTTTCAGACACGGATTTGACCAATGCGGCAATCTCCGCGGCGAAGTTGCGCTCGGCCGGCTTCATGGCGATGACCGGTGTGAGCGCGTTAACGAGCGCCGTGCCGCTGCCACCCAGGCCGCGAGCGACTTTTAATGCGTCGGCATAAGCGGCGGCTGGCAGATCCTTTGGCAGGGCGCCTGCAAACTGCGCGGCAAATGGCGCGTTCTGGAAAAGCTCGCGCCAGAGCGCCTGGGCGGCCGCGCTGTCGGTGGTTTGTTCCAGGATGGAAGGGAGCGCCTTGAGGGCTGCGTCGCGTCCATGCACGGCGAGTGGGATGAGGGCCTCGCGGCGCACTTCAATTGGCCGATCCGCTGCGACGAGTTTACCGAGGGCTTCAACCGTGGCGCCCCCTCCAATCGTGCGCATGGCAGCAAAGGCTTCCCCACGCAGGCCGGCATCCTTTGGGTTGGCGGCAAATTCAGCGAGTGCCGGCACGAGTTTGCCCTGCTGCCATTGACCCGCAAGCCGGATGCCCGCAAGCAGCAACGCCCTATCGCTCGTCTGCAAAAGCGGCGCGATAGCTCCGAGATCTCCCTGCGGCCGAAGCCCGCGCACTTTGGCCGCTTCACCAAGCGCGGTGGCGGCGCGAATCCGGGCGGCAGGCTGCAGTTTGCCTTCCTCGATCAAAGCCTGAAAGAGCGTGCTGAGTTCCGCCTGACCGCCCGATTTTCCAATGAGCTCAATCCACGGTCCGCTGCCCGCCGCGTCGATGCCGCGGCCTGCAAAGAGCCGCTGCATGTAGGGGGCGGTGACCACGGGATCAGCGATGTTGGAGAGCGCGGTGAGCTGCGCTTCACGGCCGGTGATTTTTTCGGGATGCGCGGCGATTTCTTCAAGCCACGGCCGCGCGAGTTCATTGACTGAAGTCCAGGCGGCAAAGTTAAGGAAGCTGTCGGCGGGATCGGTCGCAAAGTGGCGCAGAACGAGGTCGGCGCTTTCAAAGGTGCGCACGCGTGCCAGGGCGCGGAATGCTTCCAGCCGCACACGCGGGGGGCGCTGGGCTTCAATCCATGGCGCGATGGCGCTCACGTCGGTGTTGCCACTGGTGCCGTAGGATTTACCGAGCTCGCGCAGCCCGACCTGCACGCTGGTGGCATCAGACTTCTGCGGATCGACCATCGCCAAAAGATGCGCGGTGCCGGCAGTGCGCCCACTCAGCAGCCAGGCAGCGTGACGGCGCGTCACCTCATCCTTTGCCCAAACCGCAAGCGCCTTCTGCAAATCCGCCACGGGCAGCTTGGCCAGTTCGCGGCGGGCCTGTTCAAATTCCCAGCGGTTGGCCGAAAGCAGCCCGGCCAGCAATGCCTCCACCGGTTTGCCGGCGATCGGTTCCCAGGCGAGCGGCTTGCTGCCCGCCGGAGCGATGCGCCAGATGCGGCCGTGTTCTTTGTCGCGGCGCGGATCGCGGAAATCGACCTCGCCATGATTGATGATGGGGTTGGTCCAATCGGCCACATACAACGCGCCGTCGGGCCCCATCTTGAGAGCGATGGGACGGAAGGCGGCGTCGCTGGTGCGCACCACATCGGGAAGCACCTGGGTGACGTAGCCGGATTGTTTGCCCGCCTCGGCCACGGCAAGATCGTTGAAACCAAAACGCACGATGCGGTGGGCGCGGAAATCATTGGTAATGGCGTTGCCCTGCCATTCGGCCCCAAAGAGCGGGCTGTTGACGATCTCAAGTCCGCAGAACTTCGGGTAGGAGCCGGGGCTGATGCTCGAGATGGTGCGGCGGGCGCCCTCGGATGGCGGCAACACGGCGCCGGGGAATCCCCAGCTGATGCCGTTGCCATCGGCCCCGGAGGTCAGGAAAGTCTGGCCGGCGGCGTCCTCCTGCTGGCCCCACGCATTGACGAGGCCCTTGGAGTGAACTTCGAGGCGCTCAGTATTGGGATCGTATGCAAAAGCAACGCCGGAGTTGGCGCGCACCAGTCCCCACGGTGTCTCAATGTGGGAATGAATGTAGATGGTCTGATGGAAGTAAAGCCGGCCATCGATTCCCCAGTGCAGCGTGTGAATGATGTGGTGGGTATCCTCAGTGCCAAAACCGCTGAGCACGATGCGGCGCTCGGCCAGCAGCCCGTCGGCGCCCGGCTTGGTCAGATGAAGCAGCTCAGTGCTGGCACTCACAAAACAGCCGCCGAAGTTATCGGGCGCCACGCCAGCAGGAATGAGCAGTTTGTCAGCGATGATGCGCGAAACATCGGCCACCCCGTCATGATTGGTGTCTTCAAGAAGCACGATCCGGTCGTTGCCAGTGGAGGGGCCGAATTTGGCGGAGTTGCCCTCCATTTTCGCAGCGAGATCGTCCGGGTTGACCTGCGGATAGGTGTTGGAGGTGGCGATCCAGAGGCGGCCCAAAGTGTCCCAGTTCATGTGGACCGGTTTTTCGAGCAGCGGGTTTTCGGCAAAAAGCGTCATCGCCAGGCCATTATCGAGAGTGAACTCGGGCCGGGGCAGCGACGGCAGAATGGGCAGCGTCGTGACGCTTGGCGGCTCGGGGGCGAGCGCCGCGGGTTTGCCCGCCGACAGGTTGATGACGTCCGCCTCGGCTTTGTCCACGAGCGGATCAAACTTTGGAATCTCCACGGCATTGCGGCCCTGTTCACCTTTTCGAAAACCGAAGATGTAGGTGTAATTGGCGGGGCGGCTGCGGTGGAAAAAGAGCGAGTTCTTTCGAAGGATGGCCTCGCGAAGAGTGCGCTGTGAGGGCGTTTCGGCGTCCCATGTGGCGGCATCGGCCTTCCAGCCCAGTTGCGTAGCAAAACTCTCGGCCAGCGCCTGGAAACCGCGCGATGTGAGATGGATGCCGTTGTCGGTCCCTTCGGCAAGGTTCACCCCCGCCGCCTTCTGCCATTCGCCGCGGATAAACGGGGCCTTCTTTTCGGCCGCGAGCTCCTCGATGACTTTTTCATACTCGGCGAGCACGGCATTATGCTCGGCGGGGTCGGGCAAACCGGGCCGGGTCGCGCGCAGATCCTCATGGCGAATCGGCCCCACGAACGCAAAGCGGACTGCGCCGCCGGGACTCGCCTTGGTGATGAGCTCCATAAGGGCGAGCAGTTCACTGCGAAACTTCGCCGGACTATGATCCAATCCGTAGCGGGCCGGGTCGGGATTAAGCACCGGATCGTTCTTTCGATACGTCAGGTCATCAAGGCTGGCCGCCATGCCGTAGCCGAGGATGGCCACAGTCGGTTTGACCACGGCGAGCTGTTCCTTGAGCGATTGGGTCCCTTTTTCCACCGGATCAAAACTCGCCCGCGAGGCGCCAAGCGGACTGTCTCCACTGTAACCGAGGTTGCGAACCGCAAAGTTGCGCCCCGGGAACTCCCGCCGCATCCTCGCCTCCAGGTAACCGTAATTATTCTCCCGCTCGATCAATACATCTCCGATGAGGAGCACCCGGTCGCCCTCCATGATTTCAAGCCTCTTCTCGGCGGCTTGGATCGACATCGGCGTGATTAGGGCGATCAGGACGGTACAGGCTATAAGGATGCGCATGGAAAAAAGGGGAGTGAAGGGAGGGACTGAGAGTGAAGAAGCACGGGCCGGGGACAAAGAAAAAAAACCGCATGCTTGGAGGTGGCAATCCTGCGGTTGCGAAACTTGCCTTGGCGAGCCGCTTTGAAGAGTGTTCTTCCCTGCGACCTGACAAGTGGCTCTCAAAGCGCAGGAAAATCAAAACAAACTAATTTCACATGACATCCTGGCAAACTGTCGCCGCTCGGATCGTGCCGGGCCATCAAGTCGCATCGGGACTGAACGGAGATCCGCGGTTTCCCGGCGGCACCCTGCGGATGCAGGCCCCATTTTTCCACGCCCTCGGCTTCGATCTCGGCGCCTATTATCGCGGAACGATTAATGTCAGCATCGCGCCGTGCGCCTATCGTGTAGTGAAGGCACCGATGACCTTTCGCAAGGTGAAGTGGCATCCCATCGAGCCTGCGGAGGATTTTTCCTTCTTCGATGTCCGGGTCATCGGGCCGGCCAGCCTGCCCATTGCGGGTTCGATCTACTATCCTCATCCCGACACGAAGCCGGAGCATTTCCAGCAGCCTGACGTGCTGGAGCTTCTGTTGCCTTACATTGAGGGAATCTGCCCTGGCATGGAGCTAACCTTGGAAATCCCGAAGGACCAGATGGCTATTGCGTGAGCGATCACCTGTTCAAATCATCTGAACTTCCATACTCAAAAAATACCTCCCTTGATAATGACTTGTCTGAAAAATATCCGCGGCTTGTTCTTTGCAGCCGCCCACGTTGGTTTGCTGGGAGTCTGTTCCGCCGATGACCTTGCTATTGGAGATTTCAAAGGGCCCGGTTACGGCGACTGGAAAGCAACCGGCACAGCGTTCCAAAAAGGTCCAGCTTCCGGCGACCTTCTTTCAAAGCTCGAGATTGAAAACGCATCCGGTGCGGGCGTTGCCAGCAGCGAGATCGATGGGGACAAACCGACGGGCACCCTTACTTCCACCGAATTTAAGATCTCCAAAAAGTATATCTCCTTCCGAATCAGCGGCGGTAACTACGAGTATCATACCTGCCTGAACCTGCTCATTAACGGCAAGGTGGTGCGCAGTGCCACGGGCTGGAAAAGCGATCGACTCGTTTCCGTCAGCTGGGAGGTAAGCCGCTTTATGGGCCGGGCCGCGCAGGTGCAAATCATGGATGAAGCCAGCGGCGATTGGGGGCACATCAACGTCGATCAGATTATTCAAACGGACAAGCCCGAGCGCCTGCCCGTCGTCACTGAGCCGCTCTACCACGAGTTGCTGCGCCCGCAGTTTCACTTCACTGCCCGCCAGTGGACTGTCGATCGGCTTAATCCCGGCATGAGGGAAGAAGGTTGGATCAATGATCTCAATGGCTTGATCTATTATGAAGGTGAGTATCACCTTTTTGCTCAACGCTGGGCCAAATGCTGGATCCATGCAGTAAGCAAAGATCTTATCCACTGGACGGAATTGGAGCCTGCATTCCGGGAGGAGACCCTGGGCAGCGGCGTTCAATCCGGAACGTGTGTGGTCGATTACCACAATACCTCAGGCCTTTCCCACGACCCGGCCAACCCGCCAATGATTGCGTTCTGGTCGCGTTTCGACAATCGCACCCAATGCCTCTCATATAGCCTGGATCATGGCCGCACCTGGACGCTCTATGAGAAGAACCCCATCATGGTTTTTCCCGAGCGCGATCCCAAGGTCTTCTGGCACGCTCCCAGCAATCAGTGGGTCATGATGATGTACGGGGAAGGTAAATACCACATCTTTACCTCGAAGAATTTGTCGGAGTGGAAGAATGAAAATCATCCCATCGGCGATAGCTACGAGTGCCCGGACTTCTTTGAACTACCCGTCGACAGTGATCAGAGTAACAAGAAATGGGTGCTGATTCAGGGGAATGGAAATTACTCGATTGGCACCTTCAATGGTACCGAGTTCAAGGAAGAGACCAAGCGTTTCGCCTGCGATGTAGGCCCGAATTTCTATGCCACGCAAAGCTGGCACAATACAGACACCGGCGATGGCCGGCGAATCCAGACCGCCTGGATGCGAGGGGCTGATTTTATCGATATGCCATTCAGCCAGATGATCAGTTTTCCCTGCGAGTTGACCCTCCATGCCACGCCCGCCGGTCTCCGGGTTTTCCGTCAGCCGATCCGGGAAATCGCTACTCTGCACAATGGGCAGGATACCTGGACAAACCGCACGCTAGGCAAGGACCAGACTCTTTTGCTGGAACCTTCAGGGCAATTGTTTCACATCAAGGCGGAGGTCAGCATCAAAGAAGGAGCCAGGCTGATTTTTAATCTGCGAGGCGTTCCGGTAATCCTTACCTCCAGGACGCTTGAGTCGGGGCACAAGCCGGCTTCTGTTCAGGACGAAATCAGGAAAGTGGAACTGCTCGTGGATCGCACCTCCATCGAAACCTTTGTGAACCAAGGCGAGATTTCGTCCACCAGATACGTTCTTCCCAAAACAAGCGGCCTTTCCGTGAAAGCAGAAGGCGGCCCCGTCACGATTCATTCGCTTACTGTCTATCCGCTTAACTCGGCATGGGCCAATAATCCGGATTAACAAATTTGAGGCTGACGAGGCAAATCAAGCCATATACTTCCCGTTTCTATTTGGACTTATCTGTCCAGGGCCGGCCCGAGGGTTTTGACCGGGTCCTCTCCGGCTTGGTGATGCCAGCAAGTTGCTTGCTCGGATCCCAGCCTTCAGGCGCGGCAACGCCTTTGCCTGACCACTTCATACCGGCGTTGACCCAGCGCTGGCGGCCTTCTTCATACGAGAGGCCTTTATCCTCATCGTCCACACCGAATTGAAATCCGCAGCAGGGGCAAATCTCATACGATCCACCGCCCGATGCCGAATGGGGCGGTTCCTGAAGACCGGGATAAGCGCAAACAGGGCAAGTGTGCATAGGATAGGAAATGTTTAAGTGTAGGATGGGTGCTCACCGTTTAAGCTGAATCGGTTTGCCTGGTTGGCGTTGGAAATAGTCAGAGCTTTTGGGTTTAAAGTAAGTTTTGGCGGTGCCGTCTTTGGTGTAGGCCCCGAATGAATGCGTTTTGGGATCCCACGTGCGCAAGGTGTTGTCGTTCTCATCGAACTTGGCGGGTAATCCCTGGTCGATCGCGCGCTGAAGAAACTCCCATGCCTGTCGCGCGTAATCGTCGGGACTGCTTGCATGGAAGTCTCCGCCATGACGTTCAAAATGATCAGGAAGCGATGACAGATTCCCCCAGATTTGCCGGGTCGGCGGAGTTCTTCCCTCAATCGGCAGTATGGTAAAACCACCCCTTGGCACCGGGGCCGATGGCGGTGATTTCGTCGATGCCCCTCTTTCGATATTGCCTCCGGGGCGGCTTGCCGTGCCGGAGGTCGTGAAGCTTCCCGAAGTAAGTAAATAACGGGCCGTGCCGACCGAATAGTAATAAGTTTGTCCCGGATCAAGACCGTCCAACGTGACGCTATGTTCAAAGCCGACGCCGTCTCCGGCCTTGCCATCCAGCTTCTCCTTGCTGATCCCGAAGTATACCCGCGTTCCGCAGGAAACGTCTGTCTTCCAGCGAATCACCGCGCTTGTGCCTGTGACTGTCGCTTTTGGTCCCTCTACCACCGAAGCAGCCCGGACATCGCAGAGCGTCTGAAGCAAGAGCGCAACAAGGAACGCGAAAATGGTCTTCATAAAAAGCTGAGAGTGACGAGTCGGATTATACGATGCAACCGGCTTTTCCACGCGGCCAGTGAGATTACGTGGTGCCGGCTCATTGATGTCCGCCTCGTATCGAAGTTAAGTATTTATTACTGTCGGCGGTTCCGTGTTGGGCCGCTTTGGCGAGGGCAGCTTAATTTGCACTTGCGGCGGATTGCGAGCCTGCCTCCTGGTTATGGTGAGGCACGAAATAAGGTATTTCCCGGCAAGCCTCCGGCGTGAGTTATTGGGTCATGACAAAATCACTGCCAGCGAACGGGCTAAGCCAGGCCGAACCCGCGAAGCCGGGTTCGGAAGATCGGACGATGCAAATCGGTGTGGATAGTTTTGCCGCGCGATCAACGGACGATGGCAGCGTTATCACTCCTTCCAACCGGCTGCGCGAGTTGATCGAGCGGATCGTCCATGCCGACCAGGTCGGCTTGGATGTCTTTGGAGTCGGCGAGCATCATCGCTCGGACTACCTCGATTCCGCGCCTGCGGTTATTCTGGCTGCCGCCGCTGCGCGCACCCATCAGATCCGCCTGACCAGCGCGGTGACAGTCCTAAGCGCTGCTGATCCTGTCCGAGTATTCCAGAATTTCGCCACCCTCGATCTCCTCTCGCAAGGCCGGGCGGAAATGGTCGTCGGGCGCGGTTCGTTCATCGAATCGTTTCCGTTGTTCGGTCTTGAACTTAAAGACTACGACTCGCTATTTACCGAAAAGCTGGATCTGCTCCTCAACATCAGGAAGAACGAATTTGTCCATTGGTCCGGCGAGCACCGCGCCGCTCTCACCGGGCAGGGCGTCTATCCGCGACCGATGCAGGAACAATTGCCGATCTGGCTTGGAGTTGGCGGAACACCCGAGTCATTCGTTCGCGCCGGTGCGCTGGGGCTTCCTTTGATGATCGCCATTATTGGCGGTGAAACACGGCGTTTCCGCCCGCTGGTTGATCTATACCGCGAGGCAGGGCGGCAGGCCGGGCACTCGCAACTCAAGGTCGGTGTCCACGCCCTCGGTTACGTCGCGGAAACAACAGAGAAAGCGGTTGAAGACTTCTTTCCGGGATACGCCCGCGCCTTTACCAAGATCGGGAAGGAACGCGGATGGCCGCCGGTCACGCGCGCCCAATTTGACGCTCTGCGCAGTCCCCACGGCGCTCTGCTCATTGGCAATCCCGAGGAAGTGGCCGAAAAGATCGCCGCCCACAGCAAGGCGTTGGGTGGAATCTCCCGGATCAGCTTCCAGATGGATGTTGCGGGCTTGCCTCATGCCAAGCATATGCGCGCCATCGAATTGCTCGGCAGCAGTGTGGCGCCCGTCCTGCGCAAAAACGAAGGCGGCATTTGAGCCACGCCGGCCCTGACTGCCTGCGGTTCCGGTTTTCCTGTTGATTTGTCGCATGGCTTCTCGGCGTCCTGAAGATTGTCCACGCTTGCAGCCGCTCGAAGACGGCTGTAAGCGCACACACTCTAACGTCTCATGCCCGGCGCAGCGTCCGAAGAAAGCTTTTTTGAGGCTGCTCAGGAGGGTTCGATTCAGTATCCAAAGTAGCTTTCCCTTTTCCGAATTCACCTTTTGCCTCCCCAATGAAGCACCTGATCGCATTTCTCTTATTTGCCGCAACGATTCTCCAGGACTCATCTGCCGTCGCACAGACCGCTTCCCTCCTCGCCAATGGAGATTTCGAGTCTGTCAAGGATGACGCCCGGCCCGATAACTGGGCGCTCGGCGCTGATATGAAGTGGGAGAAAGAAGGCGGCAACCATTTCCTAAGGCTAACCAGCCCGAAACCCGGCGCCAATGTGATGGCCTATCGTTCTGTTGAGCTTAAGCCCGACATGAAAGCGCTTGAGTTACGTTACAAGGTCCGCTTCGAGAAGATCCAGAGGGGTAAACAGACTTGGTTTGACGGGCGGATCATCATTAACTTCAAGGACGCAGCCAAACATACCCTTGCTCCAAGTCCTAATCCTGCCGTGTTCGTCGGCACGGCGAAAGATTGGAAGGAAAAGGCGCAGCAATTCAAGGTGCCCAATGGCGCAACCACCATCGAGTTGATGTTCACGCTATTTCAGCCGGAAAGCGGGCAGCTCGACTTCGACGACATCAGCCTTACTTCGATCTCAGCGGATACCGTGGAATCGGCCACGGTCGCCGCTGGGGCAAAGGAAACCGCGCGCATCGCCGCCCTGGCGAAACCACAACCGCAGGTGCCGGCGCCATCTCCTGACCAGCTCCCGCAACCGCTGCAAGTCGCGGGCAACCGGCTTCAGACACCAGCGGGAAAAACAGTGCGGCTTCAAGGTCTCGCGGTAGCCAGCATGGAATGGGCGGCAGGTGGCGAACACATTCTTAAGTCCATTGAAACCGGGCTCACTGATTGGAAAGCAAACTGCATTCGTCTCTGTCTGCGCGACGATTTCTGGGCCGGCAAAGGTCCTTATCAGAACGATGGCGGAATGGGCTACCGCCAGCTTGTGGAGGATGCCATCAATGCCTGCGCCAGCCATGGTGCGTATATCGTGCTCGATCTCCACGACTACCGCGCGCCGCGCGAGAAACACGCGGCATTCTGGCAGGATGTCGCCACACGGTATAAGAATCATCCCGCTGTCATATTTGAGCTTCTCAATGAACCCCATGACATACCTTGGGAAGTCTGGCGCAACGGCGGGCCTGTCACGGACAAAAAGAAAAACACCGATGCGCTCGCTGAAAACCAGCAAACACTGGTTAGCTACCAATCCATTGGCATGCAAAAGCTTGTGGAGGTGATCCGTTCAACCGGCGCGAAAAACCTCATCATCGCAGGCGGACTCGACTGGGGTTACGATCTCTCCGGCATTCTCAATGGCTTCGCGCTCGATGACCTGGGCGGAAACGGCATCATGTATTCCAGCCACGTCTATCCGTGGAAAAGCGACTGGCCGGGCAAGTTCCTGGCGGTTGCCGGAAAGTATCCAGTTTTTATCGGTGAAGTGGGAGCTGATACGCAGCCGATGGCGTTTATACCGACAGAGCGCCAGGAGAATCCCGCGACATGGGTTCCGGACATGCTTGGGATTATTCAGAAGTATGAGTTGAACTGGACCGCCTGGTGCTTCCATCCAACTGCCACGCCACGCGTCATTCTCGACTGGAACTATACTCCAACGCCGTTTTGGGGCGTCTTTGTAAAGCAAGCTCTCGCCGGACAAACGTTTGAAAATAAGCGGTTGCGGTAACGGATGCTTTTACAAGACATACTTCCATTCTTCGCAGGCTGGCTTACGGTTTGATACCGTGGCCGCGCAGCCACGATTCGATCTGGTCCAGGACATCGGCTTCGTGGCTAAAGAGCATAAAGTGATCGGCTCGATCAACTGGATGCATCATCACGCGGATGCCCATGCCGCTCAGCAATTGCGCAGTCTCGGTAACGTAATCAAAGGGCACGCGGTCATCTTCTTTTCCGGTAATGATGAGAATTTCCCGCTCTTTCCAGCGCATCGCAAAGCCAGGCGCGGCGATGGCCGATTCATCAAAGACCGGCGAAAGGAAGATGAGCGTCTGGAACTCTTTGCCGAGCGCAGCGTCGCACTGGCTTGTACCGAGGCCGCCATTGGAGAGCCCAATTAGATGAAGCCGCCGCTTGTCCAGTTTCACGAGCCGCTCCGCATCGTTCATGGCAGCCGTCACCGTTTTCGAAGTTTCAGGCTCGTGCCAGGTGCCGAGGCCGAAGCTTGGGGCAATGACTACACAGCCAAGTTTGTCGGCTACCTTTGCAAGCAGCCATGTATAGGCTTTGAAGTTCCCGCCGCTGCCGTGAAGGAATACTATCGCAGGATTTGGTGTCACGCGATCCAGCCCGGTTGGGATGTAGAGAAAGTAATGGCCATGCGCGAAGTTCTGCCCCCAGAGTTCGTCATAAGCTTCCGGCATCACGGAGCCGAGCGCGCGAAAGTCTGCGTCGCTTTCAAGTTCGTCGTAGATCGCCGTTGTCAAGCCGGCAAGATGCCTGGCCTGACGACCGGTAAAGAGCGAGTCGACCGCGGGCACCAACTGGAAGCCGAGTCGGAATTGATCGATCTCGGGCAGCAGGTTGCCAAAGGCAAATCGCCGGAAATTCCAGGAGCCGCCCACATAGCGATTCTGAACGCGCGCTCTGCCCGCCGTGCGGCCATCCGGAGCGCGTGCCAGTAGCACGATTGAGAACGCGATGAAGCCAACGAACACCCCAGTGACGCTTCGATTCCAGGCTTTGGCTCCCCTTCCAAAAGCGATGCAACCGAGCAGGATCGTGACTGCAAGAAGCAGCCCTGCAATCCCAAAGATCCGTCCCTCAGCGGTGTGGCAGACAGTGATGAGCCACAGGCTTAGGACAAAGCCGAGCAGGCTGATGGCAAAGCCGAAACATTTCAGGAGAGAAGATAACATGATGCAAGGGGGAGTCTGCTGCTTTGAAGGACGCCGCCATACGTCGAATCAACGGCACATCTGATTTAATTCTCTCACGACTCCTTCAAGGCCTGCTTGCCTGGGCAATTCCAAAACCTTACCGTGTTATGCAAGATTTTTTGCTCATGCGTGTAACCTTGCTCCGGCAAAGTGTCAGGTAAGAGGATGACTGATTCCATTGATCCTCCAAAACCCAATGCCTGCCCGGTTTGCGGCGCGGCGCTCTCGGATGCCGCTGGCGGCCTCTGTCCGCGCTGCCTGATGGAAGACGCCGCGCAGACCACGCATTTCCCTGGCTTTGCGTCCCTTGGCGAGCCACCTTCGCTGGAAACTGTAAAAGCGTCATTTCCGCAGTTTGAGATCATCGAATTTATCGGTAAAGGCGGCATGGGTACGGTGTGGAAAGCGCGCCAGCCCAACCTCCACCGCCACGTTGCCCTCAAACTGCTGCCGGCCTCGCTGGCCGGGCGTGATCCCGCTTTCGCCGAGCGTTTTGCCCGCGAAGGCCAACTCCTTGCGCGGCTGCATCACCCGAATATTGTGGCCGTGTATGACTCCGGGCGCGCGGGCGATTTTTTCTACCTGGCGATGGAGTTTGTCGACGGCGTCAACTTGCGTGAGGCGATGCACGCCTGCCGCTTCACTCCGCGGCAAGCACTGGCGATCGTGCCGAGGATTTGCGATGCAATCCAATACGCTCATGACGAAGGCGTGCTGCATCGCGACATCAAACCCGAGAACATCCTGCTCGATGCCAGGGGACGCGTAAAGCTGGTCGATTTTGGAATCGCCAAGCTGATCACCCAACCCGAGACCGCGCCGGCGGGAATCGCCGCCCCGATGGCAACCGCGGCGGGTGATTCACTCACACTGGGCGACTCCACGCTCGGGACGCCCAATTACATGGCTCCTGAACAGATCGATAACCCTTCGGATGTGGATAATCGCGCCGACATCTACTCGCTCGGCGTTGTCTTCTACGAACTGCTCACAGGCGAACTGCCTCTGGGGAAATTCGCGCCGCCGTCGGAAAAATCCGATGCAGATCCACGTTTGGACAGCATTGTACAGCAGGCTCTGGAAAAGGAGCGCGGACGCCGGCAAAAAAGCATCGGCGAAGTGCGCGCACAGGTGGAGACCGTTGCGGGCAACTCCGAAGTAGGTTCAGCTACGCTCCTCAGTGGACAGCGCTTTTCCCGCACAGCCATTGCCGGTGCGTGCTGGGCGCCGGCATTTTTCATCATGTTTTTGCTGATGTTTACCGTTCAGACGACGGAATCAACTGACCCCGCTTGGTGGCAATATGCATTGCGCTTTACTCTGCTACCCCTTGGACTTACAGCGCCCTTTGGGACAACAATCCTGGGCTGGGTGGCCGTTTCGCAAATCCGCCGCTCGCAAGGCAGACTCAGCGGCCTCGGGTTTGCGCTGTTTGATGGATTGATTTTCCCGTTGCTGGTATTGGATAGCCTTATTTTCCTATTCGCCGCACGCGGAATAGGACCAGTGCTTGAACGCCTTCTTACGGAAAGCGGGTGGCGGCTTTCGGATCTTCGCCTGCCTATTTATGGAATGCTGATTGTTGGAGTATGCGGATTGGTTGATTATCTGATCGTTCGCCGCGTTTGGCAGTCAATGAATCCGGCGCCCCTCGTTTCGAGCGCGCCAACGCAGCGCGGCGGGAACCTGGGTTCCATGGGTCCGACTATTCTACTTCATGCAGGACTCTTAATACTGCTTTGTGCCGTGTTCCTCTTCATCGTTCCCCGGTTTGTGGCAATCTATAAAAATTTCCAGGTAAGGCTCCCGATCATTACGCAGCTTGTCCTTGGACTTGGCAATGCATGGCTGCTTTTGCTCTTTGTGTTAATCCTGGATGTGGCCTGCTGTTACCTGATCCTCAGGCGGGGTGGCCAAAACGCGCTCCGGCGCTGGTCAATTTTTGTAATTGCCGGATTGGTAGTGAGCATGGGGATTACAGGGATCGCATTGGCGCTGCCTCTTATTAGAATCACGACCGAACTTGGCCATCCGGCGGGCTTTGGGCCGGTGATCGAGCGTGTCATTGCCCTCGATGACCAATCGACTGCCTTCTATAGCGTGGACAAGGCTGGCTACGTTCCCATGCCTCAAAATTTTGAGCCGCTTCCGGATAACACCGACCAAACCGACACCGCCCGGATTGTCCGGGCCCGCCTCTGGAAATGGCTGACTGCCAATAACGTCGATTTCCTGGCTCAGAGAAACCAGGGCACGCCAGTGTTGGTGCTCTCAGATATGCTGGCATTTGATTGCAGCGAGGCGGACTTCGACCGCTTGCAGGCCCGGGATCTGCAGGCAGCGCAGACTTTCCATGAACTTGCCCAAAAAGGGATGCGGCCAAATTTCCGGTCGCCGCTGACAGGACGACAAGGCGAGAAAATCACGCTGGCTTTCCAAACGCGTTTTGAACGTTTCGGTGTGGTGCAGGTGCTTGGTGTAAGCAATGATCCGCCGGGGGTGAAGATCCGCTACAAGTTGGTGGAGAACGCTTCTCAAGCGACCACTGTCGTCCGGAGCCGTTTTCCCAAGGCCGCCTCCCTGGTCGGCAGCCAGCACTCAGTCATGGTGAAGCACGACGACGTGGATGTGCATTATCTCTTCTACCTGGCCGGCGGCTTCTCTACTTCAATAAGTGACAGTTCCAACAAAGACTCCCTAAGCTGGACGGATAAAGGGGAAATCTTACTGGATAAGAACGGGCCCGCCTTTGGTTATCACCGCGAATCCAACGATCCCACGCATCTGCGTATCAACGACAGGAAATACGATCTGATCCAGGGCCGGGTATTTGTTCTGTCCGAAGATGGAACGCTGGAACAACGCGCTTTGGAAGTCAGCCTTGGACTTGCCAGAAATCCAGCCGCGCTCGGAACTCTAATCCGGGAACAGGCGGAAACCTCCAACTAAGCGCGTTCTTTATACCGTGATTTAGTCCGCTTATCCATCTTGCAAAAAGCCTCCAATTTCCATGACTTCCTCCGGTGACCATTTCTTAACCACGCGCTGGACCCGCGTGGTGGCCGCGCGCGGGCAATCTCCGGATGCCCGGCAAGCGCTTAACGATCTTTGCGCGCTTAACTACGCGCCCGTGCTGCGGTTCCTGCGCGCTTCGGGCCACGATGCCGATCAGGCGAAGGAGTTGGCCCATGAGTTCTTCCTGGAAGTGCTGGAGCATCGCACCCTTGATGGCAGCGATCCCGCCCGCGGCCGTTTTCGCTCGTATCTGCTCGGAGCGCTCAAGCATTTCGTGGCCAACCGGCGAGTACGCGATTCCCGGCTCAAACGCGGTGCAGGCAATGAGGCTCTCCCTTTGGAAACCGGCGTCGACACCCACTTGGTTCCGGCGGCGTTGCGCACTGAAACGCCCGAAACCCTCTTTGATCGTGAATGGGCTTTGGGGGTCATTCAGCGTTCGCTGGCGTGCATCGAAGAGGAGAACGCCACCAGCTCACCGGAAGTTTTCCATGCGCTTAAACCGTGGCTTTCTGCAAGCGCCACGCCGCCCGCGCAAGCCGATATAGCCGCCGGATTGGGCATGAGCGAGGGAGCACTCAAAGTAGCCATTCACCGGCTGCGCAAACGCTTCCGGGAAATGGTTCGGCAGGAAGTGGCGCAGACCTTGCATAATCCCGCCGAACTTGGCGCCGAAATGCAGCACCTCATCGCGGTGCTGGCGGCATAGGATTTTACTTGTATCGTCGATGCTCGGCTGAGCCCGGCTTCATCGGAATTGCTGCGGCTGCCCTTGGCACGACCGGCTGCCTTGAGGGTGTTACTTTTTCGCCGCGAACGCACCGCGCATCTCCTCGATCAGTTTCCGCTCATCCGTGCCGAGGCGGTCGAGCGCGACCTCAAACGACTTCGAGTTCACAAGCATACGCGCCTTTCCATCACGCACCACAGTCGGATTCTTCGGCACCACGGGCGCTGCCGCCGCGTTCCCTTCAATGTCCTCAAACGCGATCAGCTTGCCAAGGAAAGAGGTCCCGTCGCTCAGCTTCCACTGTCGCGGTTCGCCAAGCACGATGTGTGTGATCGTACGCGTGGTCGCCTGCACCCGTGGCGGAGTAACGGTTACCGTGCTATCGCCCGATACCGCATCGCCAATGCGTTTCGTATCGAACTTTCTTGGCGACGTCGGCACGACCTGCGCCGCAAGAGGCAGCGTTGAGAAAAAAACCAACACGGCGGCACCGGAGAGGAACGCATGCATGCGCCAAGAATGCCCTGCCTTTATGACAAGGCAATAACGGACTTGGAGCCGCCCTCAGCGAGTGATGACAGTATCCTGTATTACCTTTCGGCGGCTCGTGGCTGGCGCTGCGTTGTCCACGCAGTGACGGTCAGGCAAGCGAGCCTAAGTGTTCGGACGGGAAACTCTCCATGAATATGGAATCGGATAAGAGAGAGTTCATTTTTCCATCTGTAATAGTTGGATTGTCCGCGCGTCGCGGCTCTTGATTGCAGCGGCTAACGCGTTCGTTCCGTCCGCCGACGATATACCGGCATCCGCTCCGGCTCGGAGTAAGACCCCGACCACGATATTGTGTCCGTTTTCGGCCGCGTAGATCAGCGCGGTTTTTCCGTCATCCGGCCCGCTACTATCGACAAATTTGACCCGCTGGTTGATGTCGGCCCCATGGTCAAGCAGCGCACGCACGATTGCGGGCCTACCCTTCTCCGCCGCGACCGCCAGAGGGGGCTGCCAAGAGTCGCGATTGTTTACAGAAGCTCCTGCTTTGACCAGCAGGTCAACCGTGGAAACGTCTCCATCTCGCACGGCCAAATCGAGAGCGCTGTTCAGTTCGTAGGACGTGGGCTGTCGGGCCAGCAATTCGGAGACGACCGCGTCGTGTCCGGCCCACGCGGCGAGCGCAAGGGGGAGTTCATCTTGATCGTCCACGTGAGGGTCGGCGCCGTGTTTCAGCAGAAAGCGGGTGATCGCGACACTGTCACTTCTTGCCGCCGCAGAAAGTGCAGTGCCGCCTGCGTTACTGCGAGCATTCACCTTTGCGCCCAAGCCTATCAGAGCCCGCACAGTCTCGGTTCGGTGACAGGCGGCGGCAGTCATGATGGGCGTTTCTCCAGTGTAATGGTCGCGCGTTTCCAAATCCGCGCCGGCGGCAGCGAGCAGTTCCACGATTCGGCGTTGGCCAAACATCGCGGCCTGGTGCAAGGGCGTCACCCCGTCATGTTCAGCGTTCGCGTCCGCGCCGGCGCGCAGGAGAGCGGCGACAATGGCAGCGGATGTTTTCGGGCCGATGGCGAACAAGAGCGCATCCGTTGGATTGCCGCCACGTTGCAACCCGGCACGAACTCCGGCGAGGTCGCCATTCATCGTTGCGGAGAAAAAGACGGCTCTTTCTTCACCCGGCGTACGATCCGTGACGGCACCCACGTGCAGCGGTAGAAAGACGGCCACCAAAAAGGCTGATATAAACGGATGCACAGGCGTGACGTTGAAACAGCGACAATACCGATTTCAGGGAAAACGCAATTGAATCAGTCTGCCACGACTCTACGGATGGTCTCCATCGGCATCAATAGCGTTAGTAGCGCGGTTGGCGTCGGTTTGAAACCGAACTTCTGACAGAATCCCGCGGCCGCATTGTCTTCTGTATCTACAAACAGCCGATGCCTCGGCGAGATCGGCGACGGTGGCGATCCTGTAGATTGCCTCAACCAACAGCGCCTTACCTATTCCCTCTCGCTGGCGCATCCTGGAAACAACGAGACGTCCGAAACGCATGGCGGGGATTAGCTCCGGGAGTTTTGCGGCCCACTTGGTCGGTAACTGGGCGCCAATGACTGGCAAGCGAGATTGTGAAGAGAATTAAGGGACGGGCAAATAGCTGGGGGAATACAAAGTGAGACGGTAGAGGCTGTGAGTGGTGACAAGGCTTATGATAGCAACGCCATCCGCGAACCTCTTGCAAAAGCGGGCAAGGAAGTGGTGGTCCAACCGTGTTCCATACCGGATCAACCCGGCGCAGTATGACAAAATCAAATACAAGGAACGAAACCGAAGTGAGCGATCCTTTAATTGCTTCAAGCAGTTTCGGGCGGATGCCACGCGCTATTACAAGCTTGATGTTATGTTGCTGGTACTGTTGCCGTGGCAATGTTAGTTATTAGTCTTAAGTAGATGAATTATGAACACCCTCTTAGCGTGCAGCCTTGCGAGCTAACGCGTCAGGATGACGGGAGAGCCAAGTGGCCATGCGGTCGGCGCCAGCCAGAAAATTTGCCTCGCGCGTTGCAATATTGGACTTGGCGCCCCCCAAAGGGATTTCCACGATGAACTCGGTCGCGGAGGCGTCGACTACCGCCATATTGGGGGCGTAGCCGCCTTCGTCGGGCCCATTAAAGCCTTGTCTGACCGCATCGGGCACGCGGGCCAGTTCGTCCTCGTGCCGGACAAACACCAGCACAATTGAGTCGTTAAAGGCCCGATAAAAATGTGCCAATGCGGAATTCCCGCCACTGCCTGCGCTCGTCGTGCGATGTCCAAAAAACTGGTCCCAAACCATAATGAACCCCAACAACTTATGCTCGGCGCCGGCCTTCGCCTTGGCTTGCTCGAGATCTGCCAGCCGGAAGGCGCTCGTCAGCTCCAAAGTGATTGCCTGCGGACTGCGAGCACTGACCAAAGCATCCCCAATGAGCTTGGCGCCAGAGCCTGGTACTGGGACGGCCAGATCCTTGAGCGGCAACTCCGGTTCCATTACGGCCGGCCGTTCCTGGATCATCTGGCGCTTTTGCAGACCCGCTTCAAAGGTGGCCATCTCAGCGGGTGTCAGGAGCAAGGCGGGATTTTTCAGCGCACTTAGCAAGGCCACATTCGCTCCGGCCGCGCGGAGTGCCACTTCCTCTTCGGCGGTCATGCCTTTGAGCAATTTCCGCTTTTGCGCTTCGGCCAGGATCATATCCGATTTCTCGCCCATGCGTACCAGCAAGGAAATTTCCTTATAAGTTAGTGGTCCCAGGGCGAAGGCGCTGGTTACTAAAAACCCGCTCAGGAGCAGCGAGATTGCAATCGGCAGTTTACGAATCATCACAGCCCCCAGCCTCGGGCGCCATGCCCGGCCTGTCGATGGCGAAGAGAGAATTAAGGGACGGATAAATAGTTGGGAGAATAGCGCACTTTTAGGGGGTTGGTTTCCAATAAGCTTCCGCTCATCTATGCGGTCGAGCGCAACCTCGAAGGACTTCGAATTCACAAGCATACGCGCCTTTCCATCACCACCACGGCCGGATTTTTCGGCGCCACCGGCGCTGCTGCCGGACGCGGTTTGAACGAAAATCGATGCCGTTATGAACTATTTTGAGAAGATCTCCGTTCGGTAATCAGGAGAGTGGCCAATCCTGCCGCAGAAAATATCGACGCCGCTAATGCAACTGAGGCGAAATCAAATAGCCCGAAACCGACGCTTCCAGAGCGCATGTTCCTTATTAGATTGAGCATGTAACCACACGAGGCAGTCCCAATAATTGAGTTGAGCAGGCAAAGAAAAATTAAAATAATCTTCGGACCCGACGTTCCTTTTTTTTCAAGGGTCATATATCAGTTGGATAGAGCATTTCCCGAAGCAGCGAGATCGAGCTATAAACGGACTACACTGGCGAGCCAGCAACTATTTGCCATTTTTCACTCTCTTGGCGCCGTCTGCAAATTTGCTACACCTTTCAAATCAATTGCAGGCGGCATCTTCGAACTGGGCTTTTCCGACATTGTCCAGCCGATGTGAGAGAATTAATGGACGGGTAAATAGAAGAGAATTCGCCGACAGTGGCTACCCAGTCGGTGCAACTGCCGACCGCCTCTGCGAGAATGATCTCCGCTTCCCGCAGGATTGCAATTTCATCTAATGTGGGATTGCTCCGCTTTTCCGGACACAGGAAACGGGGTAATTGTGTTAGTTAGTTGATTTGGTTTTTGAAAGCAATCGGCGAGAGGTAGCCGATTGAACTATGGCTGCGTTGAGGATTGTAAAAGCACTCGATGAAGTCGAATACGGCGACCTTGGCTTCGGCAAGAGTCTTGAAGTGGATGCGATCGACGCATTCGGTTTTGAGCGTGCTCCAGAAGGACTCGGCCATGGCGTTGTCATAACAGTTGGCTTTGCGGCTCATGCTCGGGATCAGATGCGAATCGGCAAGCGCTTGGCGATACTCTTTGGAGGCATACTGCACGCCACGATCGGAATGATGAATTAAGCCTTTGGGCGGCTGACGCTGGATTAGCGCCATATCGAGTGCCTCCAGGCAGAGGCTCGTGGCCAGGCTGGTTCCAAACGCCCAGCCGACGATCCGGCGGCTGAAGGTATCCAGAACGGCCGCCACGTAGAGCCAATGCTCATCAGTGTGGATGTAGGTAATATCGGTGACCCACACCTCGTTGATAGCGGAGGCGGGCTCCCGGTCTTTAAGCAGATTGGGTGCAATGGGCTGGTCATGCTCGCTGTCGGTGGTGCGAGGCTTGCGACGTGTCCGGCTGCGGCCAAAGAGCCGGCAGCGCTTCATGATGCGCGCCACACGGCGGCGACCGATGCGCCGCCCCGACTTGCGCAGCTCCATGCGGATGCGCGGGCTTCCGTAGGTTCGACGGCTTTGCGCATGGATGGTCGCAATCTCCACAGCGATCTGGTCATTCTCCAGAGCGCGGGAACTGGGCGTGGAGGCCTGCCTCGAAGCGTAGAAAGCGCTCCGGGAGACGCCTAATGCCAGGCAGAGTTGGGCAATGGAATATTGATCTTTCAACGCCTCAATGCGCTGGCAGCGTTGGAGGAGGGTTCGGAGAGGATGCCGAGCGTTTTTTTTAAAATCTCTCCCGCTGTCGCAGACGCAAAACCTCCGCTTTGAGGGCCAGGTTCTCGTCCTGCAGGGCGCCCAGCTTCCCGGGTGCCACAGCGGCGGCATCGACCGGACGGCCATATTTGCGCCTCCACTCATAGAGCGAATAGGCGCTTACTTCGAGTTCTCGAGCGAGTTGGGCGACGGCACGCCCGCTTTCCATCAACTCCACGGCTTGGCGTTTAAAGGCTTCCGTAAAGGAGCGTCGGCTCTCGGGGTTCTTAAGGATTTGGGATTGCACGG
>JAQGOL010000024.1 GCA_028293625.1 Chthoniobacteraceae bacterium
AGCGGGGATTGTAAAAAATCCGGCCGACTACCGTTGGTGCGGCTACGCGGAGGCGATGGCCGGGAACGGGCGCGCGCGGCTTGGGCTTCGGACGGCTGTGGAGGCACTGGTGAGGGAAAGCGGGGTACCGCTTGAGAGCACGATGGAACAATACCGGTGCTACCTCTATTTTGCCGGAGAGGAACTAGAGGAAGAGGTCACGGCCGACGGGCTTGAAGCGGCGCGCAAAGGGTTCAGCGCGGAGGAGGTTCAGGCGATACTTCAAAGTGGCGGAAGAATCCCGCTATCGGAGGCCATCCGACACAGGGTGCGTTATTTTTGCGATGGTCAGGTGTTTGGGAGCCGGGCTTTTGTGAATGAATTCTTTGCCACGCACCGCGAACGCTTCGGAAGGAAGCGAACAAGCGGAGCGCGACCGCTGCGCGGGATTGACGCAGGAGATCTCTGGACGATCCGCGATCTGCGGTTGCAGGTGATAAGCTAAAGAGCCGGGAGCGCTAAGTGCTGGATTTTGCGCGCAGCGCCCTGAATGGAAGGATCCGGATCGCGTCCCTTGCTCCGGGAGCATAAGCGGTTCGCACAACATCGAAGCTTTCCGTGCTGGACAGTTCGGAAAGCCGGCTCCACTTCCTTGCACATCCTCTCAATCAATGCGCGGTCGTTTCTCGTACTCAGTGCTCAGCTCCCTTCAGTGCTCCTTGCTTTTAGTAAATCTCACGGTTCATCTATCCGAAATCGCGTTCAACTACGTGAAGGGCCTCGATGTATGCCTCGTTTGCCATCAATGAGGCGACTGAATTTATCAATCCGACAAATGCCTTGGAATAGATGGGTGCGAAACGTCCAATTGTTTCAACCGCAGTCGAGGATGTGGTGTGCAATTTTCCGACGTCGCGCGCGTGGCTGGCAATAAGGGAGATTTCATTTAAGCGTGCGAAGAAGCGGTGCGGCGTCCTGATTGCCTGCAGATCGGCCGGGGTCGCGCACTTGCCTCTCGTAACTCCTGGGAGGCCATCGTCACTCAGCTTGAAAGGCGCATAGGGCTTGAAGCAAGGTGGCAGTTGGAGAGATTCCTTGCACAAGCAGGCGCGGCGCCTTTGGCCATTTGGCAATGATTTACCGCACTTGCGCGCAGACGGGTGGAAAGCAGATTAGGCAGAGCGGTTTCCTGCAACGCATTACCTTCAGATCAGCTTGCTGGGAACCAACTTCGCACTTGGAGCCGAATAGTTAGTCAACCCTATCTCCACCCTTATGGATTCCATCAATAAGAATCAACCAGAAGACAACCACGAGGATCTCATCGAGAAGGAAGCAATCGAAAAGATCAAGGAGATCGTCGATAAAACCCAGACCTGCTTTTTCTGCACGGCCATTGCCATGCGCGAATCGAGCGCGGCGCGGCCCATGAGCGTTCAGGAAGTCGATGAGCAGGGGAACCTCTGGTTTTTAAGCGCCAACGACAGCCATAAAAACCAGGAACTGGCCGCCAATGCTGCTGTAAAACTTTACTTCCAAGGCTCCGAACATTCCGGGTTCCTTCAGCTTGAAGGCAACGCGACGATCAGCCGGGATCAGACGCGGATTAAAGAATTGTGGAAACCGATTTTGAAGACCTGGTTTACTGAAGGCGTCGACGATCCTCGCATCACGGCAATCAAGTTCACGCCCTCTGAAGGCTATTATTGGGATACCAAACACGGGGCAGCCGTAGCGGGGATCAAAATGTTGATCGGCGCGGTTATTGGAAAGACGCTCGATGATTCCATCGAGGGCAAAATCGTGATCTGAAGGCGCTGCCACGGCGAGTTCTGTTGGTCTCTTAAAACGGCGAGACGGCTTCAGATTCGCGCTCTCTCAGAACCACGTTTATTCTATCCGGCGACTAGTGGAATGCCCGCCAGAGCGCATTGACCATTCCCATGCCAAGAATTTCCACCGTGTTGCCGATGGAGAAGCAGCCAGCTGGTTCAGATGAGCAGACGCATGCCATCGCGTTTCATCGGTACCCGGAATCGTTTGCCGCGGCTCGGAAGCGAAACCGTCAATTGCTTTTTATTGCCGGCCCAACCAATTCCGGCAAAACGTACGCCGCGTTCCGGGAATTGATGGGAGCCACCC
The DNA here is from genome assembly GCA_028293625.1 of Chthoniobacteraceae bacterium. Lineage (GTDB taxonomy): Bacteria > Verrucomicrobiota > Verrucomicrobiia > Chthoniobacterales > Chthoniobacteraceae > CAIURC01. The sequence continues at coordinate 2,122 of JAQGOL010000024.1, forward strand.
ATGGCATTTACCTGGCTCCTTTGCGCCTCATGGCGGCCGAGTTCTGGGACCGGTTAAAAAGTGAAGGAATTTCCTGCTCCCTGGTGACTGGCGAAGAACGCATCATTGATCCGCAGGCACGGTATATTTCTTCAACCATTGAAATGCTGGCGCCTGAGGCGGATCACGACGTAGCCGTCATTGATGAAGTGCAAATGATTGCAGACAAAGACCGTGGCTGGGCATGGACACAGGCGATTGTTGGGGTCAATGCACGGCGTGTAATTCTCGTCGGCTCGGCTGATTCCGAGCCGGTGGTGCGGGCACTGGCGGAGCGGCTGGGGGAATCTTTGGAAATAGTGCGCACCGAAAGACTCACACCCCTGGAGGTTGCCTCCCACCCTTATCACCCAAAGCAGCGGCTGGAAGCGGGCACAGCCGTCATTTCATTTTCCCGGCGCGATGTCCTTCATTGGAAACAAACCCTCGGCGGCGCGGATTGCGCGGCAATCTACGGGGCGCTTTCCCCTGAAGTGCGCAGAAATGAATCCCGCCGGTTTGCCTCCGGAGAAGCACGGGCGGTCTCAGCCACCGATGCAATCGGCATGGGACTTAATCTGCCGGTTAAAACCATCGTTTTTACCACGCTTGAAAAATGGGACGGCACCGAGGAGATAACCTTGAGCGACTCGGCAATCCGGCAGATCGCGGGTCGTGCGGGTCGCTACGGGATGCATGAAAGCGGCGTTGTCACCGCAATGGACTGGGATGATTTAAAGAAAATCCAGCACGCCCTGCATATGCCACCCAAATCATTGCCGGTGGTTGCGCCCATCGCTCCGCACCTGGCGATGCTTCGGGTGCTCTCCGCTCAGAGCGGGCGCCGCGATCTGGTGTCGCTCCTGGAGGAGTTTGCGGCTTTGCCCGAGGAAGAAGGCCTGTTTCGCAAGGCGGACGTTTCAGCGATGCGCGAGCTGGCGTCGATGATTGCGGAGATCCGGCTTCCCCTGGAATCGCAGTTTACCCTTTGCGTCTGTCCGATTGATATCAAGGAGAAGCGGCACGTGCGCCAGTGGTTGCACTGGGTCGATTCCGTGGCTGAACGCATTCCTTCCCCGCTGCCTCATTGCCGATTTTATTCGCCTGAAGGCGCCACCTCTTCCTCTGAAAAGCTTTATTATGCCGAAGCCCAGGTGCGTCTCCTGGCTGCCTATCGATGGATGCATCACCGCCTGCCCTTGCTTTTCCCGGACGCGGACGAAGCAGCTGCGGTTTCACATGAGACCAATGCGTTTATTTCCAATTCACTCCGGCTGCGGGTGGGCAAAAATTGCGGAACTTGTGGCAAACCACTCCGCTCCAACAGCCGGGGTGCACAATGCGGCCGCTGTTACCGGCTGCAGTTCGCTGAGGAAGAAGACGAGTAGTCTTAAGTCGGGTAAATCCGGCTCCGGCCGTGCGATGAGGCAAACAACATCGAGGCGTATGTCGCCTGCGAATCGGTAAAAAAGCTGCCTGCATGAAAGTGCAACAGCATTCCAAAATACGGCGCTACCCTTTTAGCTGACTAAATAAAGTTCCGGCATTTTTAATGGCGTACTCATCGCGGTCGTTATTGAAATAGGCCCAGGTTCGCGTTGCTCCACTTGTTCGAATTCTATCGGCCCATACAGCCATTTCATCGGATGTATAGTTATGCCTGTACCACTGCTTTATTCCGTGGAAGCGAACGTAAATTTCGTCCGCGGTCTTTACAAGTTCGTCCGGAAGCCGCGGTCCGCTGCAGGAGCAGAAAATCGTGCCGGAATCGCGGAAAGCCGTAAAGACCGTCTCATTCCACCAGCTGCGGTGCCGGAACTCCACGACGTTTCGCCGGGTCGGATCGAGTTGGGAAAGGATCCGGTCCAGGCGGGCGCGGGTGTAATGGAAGCTCGGTGGTAACTGAAAGAGAAAGCAGCCCATATGCGAGCCAAGCAGGTCGGCAATATGGCAGAAGTCGCGCACCAATGTCTTTGTGCCGGTAAAACGTTTGACGTGCGTAATAAGTTCCGAGGCTTTAATGGTGTAGACAAAGTCCCGCTCGCCCAGTTGGCGGACCCATGTGCGGACTGTGGCCACCGTTGGCCAGGAGTAGAACGGCGCATTCAATTCCACTGTCTTGAAGTGGTCAGCATAGTGAGCAAACCATTCGCCTGTCGGCATGCCCGCCGGATAAAAGCCACCACGCCAGTGCCAGTAAAACCACCCTGAACAGCCAACATTTATCGTAGGCAGGGAAGAATGCGCTTCCTGAAGTATTAAAGGGTTGTCGTGCCAGGCAATTCGGGCGGTATGCATCTTTTGCGCTCTCCCGACGTTTTCTTCTCGTTGCCTGGCGCGCCTCGCTTCCCGTTTTGCGCGGCGCTCCTCTTTGGTAAGCAACGGTTTGATTTGAGGCGCGGCCATTTTAGCTTTTTTTAGGCAACTTAATTAGCCGCATTGTTTTCCATGGCTCCGAGAACGCGGCGTCGAGGCACTTGTGCTGGCCTCTCTTCGGAACCGATGAATTTAAGATGCTCCATAAAAGCTCCAATTTGCTGCTTTAAGTTGTTCTCTTAACTATTCGCAGCTCGGCAAGGGGTGGGCTCCCAGCGGATCGGTGCCGGGCCATTAAATCAGCAAGTGTCCAAAAGCCCATAAGTAGGCATTCTTCCACTTCACAAAGCCGTTGCCAGAAACCCGGAATCGCAATCACCGTGTGCGCAAAGCCCGCCAGAGCAGGCCGCCAAACGACGTTCCGGTTTTCCCAATGAACTTGGAAGCGCCTGGTCATTCAGTGGAGCCCGTTCTGAAGACTGCGATCTGCAGCCGAATCCCAATGAACTATTTCTATCCATTCATTTGCGGAAAAGAATAGATATGGCCCGCTGTTAGATGGTTTTCAGGTGCGGCTCCCCGAAGAAGTCGAGGTATACTCTATTGGCACGATACCGGCTAGGGGATTCCTGCAATCCGCCGATGAATTGGCGGGTTTCATCGTATGCTTAGCGCCTCAACTTCCCCACGTCCCCCAGCCACGTTTAGTTCTTCTCGCACTAATAACGTGATAGCTTTTATCGCCACCACACGATTTATCACGATCTCACTGCTAATCCATTTCGTGCTTATCATTGCGAGCGGAAGCTTTGTGCTTTTCAAGGCCGATACCAGTCGCACGGATTTCATCACGGGTGGCGACGGATTTATACTAACGGCTGAGAATGCTCCTCAGATGCCAAAGGAGGATTTGATCGCGCCCGACGTTAAGCCCGAGGCTGTATCGACGCCGCCTTCTGTAGCACCGGCCATAGGTGCGATTACGTCAACAATGACGCAGACCGCTTTTACGATGGCGAGCCCCGCGTTGGGCGGCGCCGGCATAGAAGGCGTCGCGAAGTTGAATGCGCCAACCGCCGGCACAATCGGGCTTGGGACTCTCGGCAGCAGAGCCGGTGGCTCGGCGATGCGAATGTTCGGGGTCCAAAGTAAAGCAAACTCCATAGTCGTATGCCTTGATGTTTCCAGCAGCATGATAACCGGCGAGAAAAGTCTTCAGACCTACGAGGTTCTGGAGAAAGAAGTAATCAAGGTGATTCGTGATTTGAGCACCCTGGCTCGCTTTGGTGTAGTTGTCTTTTCGAAAGACGCTCAGACTTATCGTGATGTGCTGGTGCGTGCGACCAACGAGGAGAAAGACAAGGCTGTTAACTTCATCAAAAAGTTCGCGCCTATGCAGGCGCGCAATCCGAAAGCCTCCGTCGAGGAGCAGGAGTTTCATCACGGAACACGGGCAGATCGCGGACTTGAAATCGCCTTTACCATGCAGCCCGATGTGATTTTTTTTGTCTCAGATGGCGAGCCAACGGGCACTCTTCCCGCGCAAATTTTGGAGCAGGTCAAAGTCACGCAGCAGCAACTCCCGCGGCCTGCCATTATTAACGCCATCGCTTTCCTTGCGGATGGTGGCCAGAAATTTATGAAGGATCTGGCAAGCCAAAATCTTGGCGGCTTTCGAGAAATTAAGCCAAAGGACGTAAAGTGATTCTTTCCCTTTACTCCATTTAGCCTCGTTAAGGAATCAATGCGGTCGAGAGCTCTTAAGTAGCTCCCGGCAGGTCGGAACTTATTGCCATCGCGCCGTTAGCCGAGCATCGCATGGAATCCGCGCAGATCGGCGAAGTGCTTCGGATTAGTCAGGGCTTACGAAAGCGCCTTTGTAGGTGCCAATCGTCGATGGGAGAGTTATCTCCTGGCTCCGAGGATTTGCTGATTCGGAAAGTAATGGCCCAGGCAGCTGATGCACATCTGTCCAGCGCCAGTGAAGTCTCTGCCCTTGCTTGATGAATAAGACATTGGTCTTAAGCACGGATTCCGGCTAAGCAATCATCCATATGCCAGAGCAAAGCACAGTCAGGGAGCGGGCGGAGTATGGCTTGGAGACGGTTCCCGCCGACCGAATGATTTCCGTTCTGGTGAGGAATTTGTTTTGGTCTATCAGACGCTGGCCGAGTTCGTGCAGTTTTTCCATCAACCCACCCGAGGATGTTCGCTTTGATCATTCTCTGTTGCTCAACTACTTTGCGGAGACCAACAAGCGCGGAGGTGCCCAATAAGATCTCTTGACCGACCCGCAGGCAAGCTGTGCCAACGAGCGGCCTGTGTCGGTTAGTGCCGCTGTCTGGCTTACTCCTCGCGTTTTATGGACAAATACTGATGCAAGTTGTTTTTTCATTTCTGGCCGCACTGGTCGTGCTCAACTTCGCTTTGCGGGGTAACGACTCATTTAGCTTGCTGGCCATCAGCGGCATCGCCTGGGCTGTGGCTTTTGTTTTTATCGCTATTTCGTTTCGCTTTCAGCCAGGTTCCATTCGCTCAAATCGCATGTGGGCCATGATCGGAGCCGCGTATCTTTTAACGCTTTCCATAGTCGTCACCCGCTGGCCGGTCCGCCTTGGACCGGTTATTTACCGTTCTCAGTTTCAGGCGCTTGCCGACCGAGTTGCCTCAGGTGAACATTTCTCTACGCCGCGGTACATCGGGCCGTTTATTTTCGAGCGCGGCCAGGTTGAGCGCGGGTTCGTTTGCCTATGGACTGACTTGGATCGAGCCGGACGCTCTGGCTTCATCCGAGGGTCGACCGAGCATGCCCTCCCATTCAACGCCTGGTCTGCCATCTCAGCCGGTTCAGAATGGCGCTTTCTTGTGGAAGACTGATTTCAACGCAGCTGCGGTAACGCCATTACCGTGAGCTTCTCCGCGAAGTGCCTGCTCAGGCCGGCGTCGCGTTTCCGAATCTGGGCCACCGTTATCAAGTCGGATCAATCCGTTGTAGATGGCGCCGCCGGAGTCGCCGCTGTTGCCAAGCAGGAGTACGACATTCATTGCTCGAGTGGCATGCTTGCCAACCTGGGCGCGTTTTCCGCAAGTCCTCCTTGGAAATCAGAACAAAAGCGGGCGTCACCCAATAAAACATGCAACGCGTAACTTACCGATGATCTTGACTTCCTTCGCTTGGGGTTCGGCAGGCATCGATTGTTATCCTCGGCCATGAGAGCGCCCGATTTCGAACAGAGGGTCACACGTGGCTTGGCGCATTGGGTGATTTCAGTAAATCACGACCCTGTAACGCAAAAGCTTGCCGTTGAATTAACACATGCCCCGGGCGGTTCGAAAACTCAGCGCGTTCTTGAATTTGCTGACGTTTCCTTGCTTAAAAATACCTGGATTGCTCGTGAGGAAGATTGTCAGGAGGGGTTAATTGGTGCGCATGAGGAAGTGATCAGTTCCGGTATTCGATATGCGTTCGTAACTGATCAACGGGAAATTACTTTTGAGATTAGAACGCAATTACGAATTTATGAGATGTAACGAGATGGCGGTTGCCGCTGCATTGCCGTCGGCTTAATACTTTGCGCCGAGATCGCAGGCACTGACCTGGAAAATTTGGTGACCGTTGATTTCCTACTATGATGACCGTCAAATTCACCCTTGAGCCGGCAGACATAAAAGCATTCTCCGCGCATAATCGCAGGCATAGTCCTCAGCACAAGCGGATGCGATACATCATGTTTTTTGTATTTGCTGCGTTAAGCCTGCATTATGGTCTGACTAGTTATCATGAACCGCTGCGGCAGGTCGTCGGCTTCTCTGTCGCCTTTGCCGTGTATCTTGTTGTAGCGTGGCTGAGCGGGCATCTCCTGCGGACAGTTGCCTTTTGGCGGTCATTTACATCGCAACAGCAACCGGGCCTTTTTTGCGAGCACTCCATCACGCTGGCAGACGATGCCGTCGTTGAGGTTACTTCCGTTAATGAAGGCCGGAATCTTTGGTCTGGCATTCATAGCGTCATCAACGCATCCAAATACATCTACATTTTCGTCGCCGCCAACTCGGCGCACTTGATTCCGAAGCGGGCGTTTTCAAGCCCTGAGATGGCGGACGCATTTTTCCAACGAGCCAGTCAGTTGCATTCCAATGCCCGAAAAGGCGAACAAGCGTGCCGAGTCTGAATGGCAGTCGTTCGAGAATTCAGAATATTTCTCTGTTTTGAGTGCGGCGCGATGGAATTTTTCGACGGCGACAAAAGCATTGGAAGCACGGGTATCGGTAGCTCGCCTGGGGATCTTGATTCCATATTACTCCAGGCGGGTGTCCCTTTGGTCGATCGCTAACGCACTCTGGCTGAACGTCGTTGAACAATCCGGGCTTGGGGCAGAGCTTCTGACGCGGAGAAAGCTCCAAAAATAGTCCTTTCCCTTTGGTTGCGATCTGGCAGAGTTGCTCAACTTCAACCGCGGGTGTAGCTCAATGGTAGAGCGGTAGCCTTCCAAGCTACTTACGAGGGTTCGATTCCCTTCACCCGCTCTCTTTTCGGGTTTGCCGGGCGGTTGCGAAGTTTGTTGAGTCTTAGAAACGTTGATCAGCGTATTCCGAATGAGACGTCCGTCCTATTATTCGGATATTTATCCACTCGCTTAAACCATAATGAATGGGTTATGGGTAAGTGAAAGGTCCCCCCTCTATGATTTCGCTCTCCCCGTCTTCTCGTTCCCAAGGCGCCGGTGCCAGTTTTCGAGCTGGCTTTACGCTCATTGAGCTTCTCACCGTAATCGCGATTATCGCGATCCTGATGGGGCTGCTCTTTCCCGTGCTTAATCTTGTCAAGGAGGCTGCTCGAAAAGCCCAGGCCCGAAACGACATTGCCGGACTCATCGGCGCGTTGAAGCAGTATTACACCGAGTACGGGAATTATCCGCCTTTAACGGATCCCTCCGCCGCGTCGAGTTCAGCCGCCGGTGCAGTCGTGCCGGATCAGTTTGTTGGCGACCTGACTCAGGCGAAAACCAAGGTCGAAAACAGCATGCTTATGAATACCCTTCGATCAATCGATGCGTTGCCCAATGAGAAGTTTGTCCGCAACCCCAAACGCATTGTCTTTCTCGACGTTAAAGCGGTTAGCAATCCGGAAGCGCCCAAGGGCGGAATTCTTGAAAAAGTAAAGGCGGGTGGCGGCACAGCCAAGCCTGGACTGCCGGTTTCCAACGGCTGCTTTCTTGATCCTTGGGGCCGGCAATATTTTGTCATGATTGATACAAATCATGACGACCTCCTCGATGTGGGCCAGCTTTACGGTGATTTCGTCGATTCAGATCGGCCGCATACTTCCGTGGGAGTCTTCGCTATGGGCGCCGATAACGTGATCGGTACCGAGAAAAATCCGGATGTTTACCGCAACAAAGGCATTGTGTCCGATGACATCATTTCCTGGCAATAGTCTATTGCGTCAATCAGCCCAATAGCTGCTGCCGGTGTAGTTTGATGGCGCGGGTATCGGCCATTATAGCGCATCAGTCAGAAGTGGGAGTTTATATCATGCAGGCACCGAATCGGAGCAACAGTCAAAAGCATGATATGTCATGGGCAATGCTGCTGAGTTTTGCTGCCGTGATAGTCGGAGCCCTTTGTCTGCTTCACTATAACGTGTTGTATACCGAGGGCGAGGTAATGCAGGGGTTATTCACGTTGCTGGTTGGTCTTGTCGCCGGTTTTGTCCTGATTGGTTTCCATCAGCGCTTGATGGCAGCATGGTGCATCATACTGCTTGGAGGCTCTCTTTTGATATGGCAGGCATATCAATCGCGCAAATGGACGATCATTCATGAAGACGTTGTTGCCATCGTGCAATTCGCAGAGGAGACCAAGGCGAAGAGTGGGCAATATCCGACAAACCTCGATCGCTATTCATTCAAGAACGCGGCGGTCCGGTCCCATATTTACAGGATTGAGCCCGAGGAACCAGATGGATTCCGGCTCACGTACTTTATGAACGATCCGGGGACAAGCTACTGGTATTCGTCCAGGACCGGATTTGGATATTATCCTGACTGAGCCAAACCCCGCAGAACCGCGGCTACCTCCGACGGCGCATCCCGAGCAGTCCCAATCCCGCGACCAGCAAGGTGGCCGCAGCTGGTTCCGGCACGACTGTGAGATCGGCTGCAAAAGTGCGATCATAGCCGCGATCCTGGATCGAGGTATTGTTAAAGGAACGAGCGGCCGAGGTGCTGTTAAAAGCCACGCCGCCTGCATAGGAGTTTGGGTCCACGGCTGCGTCGAATCCATAGTAGCCTGCGCTGGAAAAGACGTCGACGGCGTAAAGCTTGGAAGGCTGCAGGGTGAGCAGATCGGCTCCGGAAAACGTCCATGTCAGCCACTCATCGCCCGCCAGCGTTGCCGGACTTGGGATGCCAGTCACCGTCAGGATTGGCGCGAGCGCTCCTCCGGTGACCGAACTCACCCGGATTCCCCAGGTTGTGCCGGCTGCAAACCCGCCAACATTGCTGCTTCCGGTCGCGGCGCCTTTGAATGAGAAGGCGCCCAAGGTAAAGTTTCCGGTGGCAGGCGTTGTGAAAGTCTGTCCGGGGCCTCCGGAATTATCTGAGAACGCCTGGCTATTGAACGTGCCACCTGGAATGGTGGCGTCGATGCCAAAATTATACTGATCTTCCAATCCCACGACAGGGGTAGTCGTGGTTGGGCTTAAGAGCACTGTTGCATGTGCGGAACTGACCATCAACAGGGCACAAATTCCCGAAGACGAGAAACAAGGGGGGTATTTCACAAAAAGATCTAAGAGCGGTTCGTTCGCGCATGTCAATCGCAGAAGTCCGGTTGACAGCCGGGACCTCCTGTGGAAACGGCGCCGCCGCGCCGTGCATTTTAAACCCTGACCAGGCTCCAATTTAAAGGCTGGTTTTCTTCCAACTCCAGCCAGGCGAAACTGGCGGGCGCGCCGCGGTTGGGGCGTGTGATGCAGCCGGGATTCAAATAGCGCGTCCCGCCGATTGTTTCATCGCGGGGCACATGGGTATGCCCATGAAATAACAGGGCGCAACCCGCCGGCGCTTTCCTTGGTGGAATGTGGATCAGCTGGATCTGAAAGCCTTCCAATTCAAAGTCGAGAGTAAGCGGCCATTCTTCGTTACTATCACAATTGCCGCGCACCACCCGAAGCGGTGGTCCGAGCTTTTTAAGCGATTCGAGGATAGCCGGCTCGCAGACATCGCCCAAATGCCAGATTTCGTCCGCGCCACTGATTGCATCCCGGACCCGATCGGACACACGGTTGTGCGTATCGGCAATAACTGCGATCCGCATGAAAGAGTTGGCTATTTGCGGGCGGCAGCCTGGATGGTAAAGGAGTTCTGAATCACGTCGCGGACGCGTTCGCCCGTGCAAACCTTGTCGGTTCGATAATCGATATTGCCGTCTTGGCCAATGATGACGAGATGAAAAGGCTCTTGAATGCCGTAAGCTGCAGTAATGGCCGGCTGGCTGTTGGCGATCAGAAATGGGATGTTTGAGCGGACGGTGCCGTCGGGATTTTTAATCGCAGCGATGAAAACCACCTGTTTGCTGGCAAACTGCTCGTAAATCTCTTCCAGATAGCGGAGCTGCTTTTTAAATGCCTTGTTTGAAGACGAATCCGTCACGAGCAATACAACCGCCTGCCCACGCAGGCTCTTCAGAGAGGCGTTCTTCTTGACCGTGGCCGGAAAGGTGAAATCCGCCGCGGGCCGTACGACTTCTGAATAAGCGCTCAGGCTTAGACCAAGAACCACCGTCAATGAAAGGACCTTAAGCATGGGTCAGACTTTCATGATGTCCGCTTCCTTGAGGGCGAATGCATCGTCGATCTTTTTAACAAAACCATCGGTCACTTTCTGGATTTCCTTTTCGTAACTTCCAAGGTCGTCCTCGGTGATTTTGCCTTCTTTTTCGGCTTTTTTCAGGCTGTCGATCCCATCGCGGCGCGCGGAGCGAATGCGGACTCGCGATTCCTCGCTCATCTGCTTGATGGTTTTTACCAGATCCTTGCGGCGTTCTTCGGAAAGCTGCGGCACGGGCATGCGGATCAGTTTTCCATCCACGGACGGATTGATGCCGACCTTGGATTCCTTGATCGCTTTTTCGATCGCCTTAACGGTGGCCGCGTCGAAAGGCTGGATCACCAGGAGGCGCGGTTCGGGCGTGGTGATCAGGGCAAGCTGCTTGAGTTTCATGACAGCCCCATAAGCTTCTACGTCGATATTCTCGACAAGGGCAGGGGAGGCTTTTCCGGTGCGCACGGCGGCGAACTCGTGAGTCATGTAGTCGAAGCCCTTTTCCATGGTCGCTTCGGTCTCCAAAATAATTTCGTCTGGGTCCATAATGAAAATAATTCGGGAGTTAACGGTGAAGTGTCTCCCTTTTAGCCGGCAATTCGCTGCGGTGCGTTTCGATTTATTGGTCGGAAACCAGCGTGCCCACGGTGCGTCCCAGCACGACGTTTTTGATATTGTCGTCGGTCATGAGATCAAAAACCACGATGGGAATTTTGTTATCCATGCAGACGGTGAACGCGGTGGAATCCATCACCGAAAGCCGTTTTGCAAGCGCCTCGCTGTAGGTGATCTTGTCGTATTTGGTGGCGGTGGGATCTTTAAAAGGGTCGGCCGTGTAGATGCCGTCGACTTTGGTGGCCTTGAGAATCACCTCGGCCCCGATCTCACTGGCGCGCAACGCCGCCGCCGTGTCGGTGGAAAAAAACGGGTTGCCCGTGCCGGCCACAAAGATCACGACCCGTTTGAGTTCCAAATGACGCATCGCGCGGCGGCGGATGAACGGTTCCGCCACGCTTTGGATTGGGATGGCGGTCTGGAGCCGGGTGGCAAGGCCGAGGACTTCAAGCTGGCTTTGCAAAGCGAGTCCGTTGATCACCGTCGCCAGCATTCCCATGTAATCGGCCGTGGTGCGTTCCATTCCGCGGTGACTCGCTGAGAGGCCGCGCCAGATATTGCCGCCGCCAATAACCACCGCCACCTCCACTCCGAGCTCGTGGACTTCTTTGATCTGCACCGCGATTCGGTTGACGATCTGCGGAGAAATGTTGTCTCCGCTGCCCGGTTCCCGCAGCGCTTCGCCGCTCACTTTGAGGACAATTCTTTTGTATTTGGCCTGAGGAATTTCCGGGGACGTAACGGTTTCAGTGGCTTTCGGCATCGCGCGCCGAGTGAATACGAAAGCTGTCTCGCATGGGAAGGGGAAAAAGGAGACGTGAGATTCTTAGTCGCCGGTTCGTTCCATGAAGCTGCCCGCGAAATCGATCACGCACATCGCCCCGTACCGGGTGTGGGGGCCGCAAGCCACTCCGGCGACCCCGTATCGGGAATTGAAAATAGCGAGCCGATGCGCCCGATCTTTGATCCCGTCGTCGACAATGAGCGCCATGACGATGCCGCGCGCGTCCTTGACCCCGTACTGGATGTTTTCCCCGGCGGCTTCCCGCCACTGGCCAAAGTGCCGGACGCGCGACGCAAAATTGCCATGGCCGAATCCTCCGCTCATTCCCTGGGACGCGACATGAGAAGCGGCACATTCGCGAAGTCCCGAAGAAGGAACAAGGACGGGACAAGGCTTGGTTTCCTGAAGGAAACGGACGGCTTCTTCCACGACGCGATGTCCTTCCTTGCCATTAAAGCCGGCGAGCCGCTCAGAAAGCAGCGCGGCATAAGTGCCAGGCGCCGACCGGGCGAGGTTCACCTCAGCCAGGACCTGGGCAGGAAGGTTGTCAGCAGTGGCAAGCCGTGGTGCGATGAAGAGAGCGAAAAGAAGGGGGAGCAGGTTCACTTTAAAATCAAATAGCAGACCCGATGCCTTGCATGGGAAAGACGCGCGTTTTTGGATTGGCATCGTCCAGTCCGGTTCAGGCACTTTGCGTCGATGGCGAAAGAAGTCCTGCTTGTCCTCAGCACATTTGGAAATGCCGATGAAGCGCGCCGGGTGGCGCGGTTGCTTGTTGAGGAACGCCTTGCAGCCTGCGTAAACGTAATCCCGGCAATTGAATCGATCTACCGCTGGGAGGAAAAGGTGGAGACTGCTACCGAGGTGCTGGTTTTAATCAAGACGACAAGCGACCGTTATCCCGCGCTGGAGGCCCGGATCAAAGCGCTTCATTCTTACGAACTTCCTGAAGTGCTGGCGTTTCGAGCTCATGACGGTCTGCCCGGTTACTTGCGCTGGGTGGAAGCGTGCTGAGGATGATAGAGTGACCCTGCGGCAGTTAATTTGTTATTTTCCGTAATCCCCGTGGAAAAGCGCTCAGGCTTCTCCGCTTGCGAACGCCCGGTTGAAGACGATCTTACATCCCTGGAGGATGTGATGGAATTGAGCGTGGATCCGGTTACGAGCGATAGGGTTCTTTGGAGCAAGCTTCTTTACCTGATCGCGCGCGGGCAGGTGATCCCGATTATCGGCCGTGATTTGCTGCGCGTGACGATCGAAGGATCGCAACAACTCCTCCACGAATATCTTGCGACCGCGCTGGGAAAACAGCTTGGCGTCCCGTTGCCGGAAGGCGCAAATCTCGATCAGGTGGTGGTGGCGTACCTGGCGCTTAGCCGGCAACATCGGCGCGCTGACATCTACCCGGTCGTGACGGAAATTCTCGGGCAACTTTGCGATTCTTCGAAAGGGATCCCGACGCCCGAGCCGTTGCTCAAGCTCGCTGCCATCCGTCCATTGCGGCTCTTTGTCACTACCACGGCCGATTCCTTCCTGGCGCGTGCGCTTGGCGTCTCCCGGGACCATGTGCTGGCCTATGCGCCCAATTCCGAGATCACCGACATTCCCAGTGACTACAGCCGCTCGCAGGATCCGTACATTTTTCACCTTTTCGGAAGAATCTCAGCCATTCCCGACAGTGCGCTTTTGGAGGAGGAGACGCTCGAGTTCCTCTGGAGTCTCCATGAAGAATCGCTGACGAGGCGCCTTGGAAATCTTTTCGACGAACTACGCACCCGGACGCTCCTGCTTATTGGCAATGGCCAGCCGGATTGGTTGGCGCGTTTTTTTGTACGTCTCGCGCGGCGCGGCCGGCTTTCAAGCGGCGATGAAGCACCCCACGAATTTTTCGCCGATGAAGAGGTTGCGGCGGACATTCATCTTCGCGATTTTCTCCAGAACTTCAGCTACCAGACCAGCATATTCAGCGCGCGCCACCCGATTGAGTTTGTCGACCAGCTCGCGCAAAGATGGGAGGATTATCCTGATAAACCTCTCCCAATTCGGGGAGCCCCCGCGATTCCGGCCTCAGCGCCTCCCGCCATCTTTTTAAGCTATGCGAGGCAGGACGGAGCGGCTGTTGAACGTCTCGCGCATCAACTCGACGCGGCGGGTCTCGATACCTGGTATGATCGGGCACGCTTGAGTTCGGGCGATCCGTGGTGGCCGGTGATTGACCGAAACATCGCCACATGTGTGATATTCGTCCCGGTTATTTCGGTCCATACGAATGCGCGGGATGAAGGGGTTTTCCTGCGTGAATGGAATCGTGCCATTGAACGCTTCAATGACATGAACAAATTGACAGCCCGATTCATCCATCCCGTCATCATCGACGACAGTTTGGCGGACAACGTGACTTTCGGCAGTTTTCGAGCCTTTCAATTCACCCGTGCCCCTGATGGGAAAGCTGCGCCGGAGTTTATTGATTACCTTATCAAGCTCGTGCGTGAGCGCCGCGCCCGTCGGCTTGTGCAGCTATGAGTAACTCTTTGGCCCCGCAAGTCGACGCTCAACACCCGTGGATTGGGCTTGCTTCATTCACTGAGGCGGAATGGAAGTTTTTTGCCGGGCGCTCCGAGGAATGTGAGGAGTTGTTGCACTTGGTGCAGCGGGACACACTCACGCTCTTGTATGGGGTCTCGGGACTGGGTAAAACATCGCTTCTTAATGCCGGGCTTTTCCCGCAGCTGCGTCAACACGCCTTTCTTCCGGTGCCACTTCGGATCGACTTCGGAACGGACGCCGATTCGCTTTCCGACCAGATCCAGATCGCGATCCGCAAAGCGGCAAGCGCCGCCGGGGTCGAAATGCCGGAAGCTCGATCGCAGGAGACTCTCTGGGAGTACTTTCATCGCCTGGGAAACGACTTCTGGAGCCCGCGTAACAAGCCCGTTACTCCCGTGCTTGTTTTTGATCAATTCGAGGAGCTTTTCACCATCGGCAGCGAAGCTTTGGGAGGTGTCAGTTGTCTCGAAAGCTGGGTGGCAGAGCTGGCTGATCTCATCGAAAACCGCGCCCCACCTGAGCTGCGATCCGAGCCGGCCCGCGCGGCCGATTTCCGTTTTGAGGCGGTGCGCCTGAGGATCCTCTTTTCGCTACGCGAGGATTACCTTCCCGAACTTGATCGCCTGCGTTCCTGTTTTCGCGCCCTTGGCCAAAACCGGCTGCGCCTCCTGCCAATGAGCAAACGGCAGGCGCGTGGCGTCATAGAACTTGGGGCCGAGCTTTTTGAATCCACTGCCAAAGAACGCGTTCTTACATTTCTGGCTGGGGCGGGAGATGCCGAGGAGGAGGAAGAGGCGACGATTGCTCCAGCATTGCTAAGTCTTGTTTTACAGGATCTTAATAAACGCCGGCTTGCCCGCGATCCCGAGGCAAAGATCACGGCTGATCTTCTCGATTTGGGGCAGACGCAAACCCTCAAGGACTTTTATGACCGTAGCCTGGAGCAGCTGCCGGCTGATATCCGCGTGTTTATTGAAGACCGTCTTCTTACTACAAGCGGCTATCGGAATACCTGTGCTCTCGACGATGCACTGGCATGTCCGGGAGTGAGCCTGGCGGTTCTTAATCAACTTGTTGACTGCCGGCTGCTTGCTTTCGAAGACCGCCGTCACCAGCGAAGCATTGAGCTGACTCACGACATTCTTGTAGCGGTGATCAAGGCGAGCCGCGACAGCCGGCACGAGTGCGAAGCCCGGGAACGTACGCAGGCCATGGAGCAGGTCGCCACTCAGGCGCGATTGAGGAGGAGTCGCCGCAATTTTGTCATTTGTGCGGTGGCTGGGATGGGGGCTGTGGTGGTTGCGGCCTTCACTGCCGTAAGTCAGCACAGGGTGACCGTTGAGCGGCAAGCGGCAGAAAACCTTGTCCAATTCATAAACCAAAATCTTTACGGTAAACTCGAAGCGATCGGCCGGCGGGACCTTCTACATGAGGTGATAAAAGAGATCCGCAAGCATTACGAAAACCTGGCGGTGAAAAGCTCTGCGGGAAACGTGCTCCACGTGCTTCGCATGCTTCACTCCACAATCAATTTGGAGGGCGACATCCTTGAGTCGCAAGGGGATCTCCAAAAGGCGCTGGGCTGCTATAACGACGGCCTCGCGGTGGCGCAAAGTGAGGAACAGCAAATCGGAGGGAAGTGGTCCTCAAAGGAAGACCTTGCGAAAAGTAAGATGAAAATCGGGAAGGTTTATTTTGAGCAGGGCGCGCTCGACATAGCCGAGAAGGTCTATCTGGAGGCTGTCGACCTCGGCGAAGCATCGGCCCGGAGTCAGGCCGACGCCAATTCCGAGAGTTGGCTGGTGCTTGGAGAATGTTACGAGGCGTTAGGCAGGATCTCGCGTGAAAACAAACAACTTGATACGTCTTTGACGCGGCTCGATCGCAGCCTTGCTGCGCTCGGAACGGCGAAGCCCAGCCCGCGACAGCAACATCTATTGGTCCGATCTCGTATCTCTCTGAATTATACTTACCGGCAACAATTTAAGAAAACAGACGATCCGGCGGCGATAGATAAAGCCATTGCCGAATGCAAATTGGCTGTGGAAAGCTGCAAAGCCCAGGAGGCGACATTCCTGGGTAACTCTGATTTACAATGCGATCTGGCTGAAAGTTACGACGCATTGGGGGATGCTTTGTTGAGCCGAGACAAAATGGATCTTCCGGAAATACGCAAGGTTTACGAGCAAGGCTTGAAGATTTCACAACAGCTTGTTAAGCGAGATCGCACTAATCTGTTCTGGCAACGAATGCTCTCGTATATGTGCTTCGACATGGGGGAGTTAAGCGGGCTCGAAGGTAAGCGGGATGAAGCAATGCAGTATTACCAGGATTGCCTCGATATCCGTGTGCAGGTTGTTCAGCAGGCGGGGCAGCTTGCCTCTTCTCAACAGGAATTGGCCACCGTCTGTTTGGAGGTGGCTAAGAAACAGAAAAGTTCTGATCGTGATCCGAAGCCTTTCCTTCGCCAGGGATTGGCCGCCATTGCCACCCTGGAGCGAAATAACCCGCTCATTCCAAGCCAGGAAAACTTGAAATCCAGGCTGAGCAAGGCACTCAGGGAAGCCGAAAGCTCCGAGGTCCCGGCAGCGCCACCAATCACCCTTCCTGCGCCGACATTGTAATCTGTTACTTGAGCCGCTCCGGATTGAGCGCCTGGAGTGCTTTAGGTAAAAAGATGCCATTTTCACGGATCAGTTTGCCGTCGAAATGGATTGTCCCTCCGCCGTAATCCTCCCGCTGAATGTTTACCATGTCCCAGTGAACCTGGGAGCGGTTGCCGTTGTCGGCTTGTTCATAAGCCTGGCCGGGCGTGAAATGAAATGAGCCGCTGATCTTCTCGTCAAAAAGGATGTCGCGCATCGGATGGAGCACGTAAGGATTAAAGGCAATCGCGAACTCGCCAATGAACCGCGCACCGGCGTCGCTGTTGAGGATTTCGTTTAATTTGGCGGTGTTGTTGCCGGTTGCGTCGACCACTTTGCCGTCTTTGAACTCAAGCCGGATATTGTCGAAGGCCGTGCCTTGGTAAATGGTCCCGGCATTGTAGGTCACAACGCCTTGGACGGAGTTCCTGACGGGAGCCGTGAAGACCTCGCCATCGGGAATATTGTGGGTGCCGCCGCAGGTGATCGCGGGGATGTTCTTAATGGAGAAGGTCAAATCGGTGCCGGGTCCCTTGAGTTCGACGCGGTCGGTTTTTTCCATGGCGTCTTTAAGTGCCTTCATCCCCGGGATCATTTTGGAATAATCGAGGGTGCAGACATCAAAATAGAAATTCTCAAACTGCTCGGTGCTCATGCCCGCTTGCTGGGCCATCGAGGAACTTGGCCAGCGCAGGACACACCAGCGGGTCTTTTTCACGCGCCAGTCCAAGACCGGTTTGAGCTTTTTACCGACCAGCTTCATTTTTTCAGCCGGCACATCGGACATCTCGGTGATGTTGTGACCACCCCGCACAGCGATATAAGCCTCCACCTTTTTCATCTGCGCGAGTTGAAGGGCGTTGGTGATATCGAGCTGCTCTTCCTGCGCGCCCAGCGCCATCTCACGGCTGATGCGCGCATGATGGGTTTGCACCAGGGGCACCGCCCCCGCGTCGCGCGCCGCCCGGATGAGCGCGATAGTCATTTCATCGGGAATTTCAAAGGCATCGATGAGCACTTTCTCGTCTTTCTGAAGCCGGGTGGAATGGGAAACAAGGAGCCGGGCGAGCTTGTCGTAGCGGGGATCATGCATGATGGCGCCTACCGTAGCACGACGGTGCAACAGTGGGAAGAGAGGCCGCCTTGCACTCCGCACTTCCCTTTCGGCTTGGGCCGACGCTACCGTTCGCGCCCTTATGTCGATTTGGAATCTAGCCCATCCTTGGTTGCGTGAACTTGTCTCCTACGAGCCGGGCAAACCGATCGAGGACGTCGCCCGGGAGCTTGGACTCCAGCCTCACGAGATCATCAAGCTTGCCTCCAACGAAAACCCGCTTGGCCCTTCCCCCAAGGCGTTGGCGGCCATGCGCGAAGCGCTCGATCAGGCGCACTTTTATCCCGATGGCGGCGGTTATTACCTGCGCGAGGCGATCGCTGAAAAACTTTCGCTCCAGCGCGAAAACATCATCCTGGGATGCGGCTCCAATGAAATCATCGAGTTCATCGGACACGCCTTTCTGGGGCCGGGCGATGAGATCGTCACGGCGTGTCATTCCTTTTTGGTTTATAAACTGATGGCGGCGCTCTTTGGAGCGACAACGATCGAGGTGCCTGACCCCAATTATGCGCACGACCTCAAGGCGATGCTGGAAGCGATCACGCCGCGGACCCGGGAGGTTTTCATTACCAACCCGAACAACCCGACCGGCACGCTGATCAGCCAGGAGGAGATCGACTGGTTCATGGCGCGGGTGCCCGAGCACGTGGTGGTTGTTTTTGATGAAGCGTATTACGAGTTTCTCGAAAATCCGCCTGACACCCTTAAATATGTGCGCGAAGGCCGCCGGGTGGTGGTGCTTCGGACCTTTTCCAAGATCCAAGGCCTGGCCAATATGCGGATCGGATACGGGGTGGCCAGCGCGGAGCTGATCACCATTTTGCAAAAGACCCGGCAGCCTTTTAATGTGAACGGGATTGCGCAGGCTGGCGCTTTGGCTGGTTTAAAAGACGAGGAACACCAACTTAAGACCCGCCAGATTACCATCGAAGGACGCAACTGGATGCAAGGTGAGTTCGCCGCGATGGGCCTGGAGTTCGTGCCAAGCTTTGCCAATTTTATTTTGGTGAAAGTCGGCAATGGAAAAGCGGTTTTCGGCGCGCTGATGAAAAAAGGAGTGATCGTGCGGGATATGAATGCGTACGGGCTTCCTGAATGGATCCGGGTTTCGATCGGCACCACGGCTCAGAACGAACGTTTTATGGCTGAATTGCGGGAGTTGCGCAAAAACTCATAAGCCTTTGCCACGCGCTTTCGGAAAGCAGTACAGAGACTGGCCCGATTCTGGCTCAAATGCCGGCCGCGCAAATCGCCGTATTGGCGTTCCGCACTCCTGTTCGATCTTCGAATGCAGCTGCATTGGAATCGAAAACCCACACTATCCCAAATAAAGCAACTATGCGAAAAGAAGAACGCGTCGGAATTCCCTCGGGAAATTTACTTAATAAAGGACGCGATCGGCGTTGGACAACTCTTTCATCCCTGGCCGCTGTGGCGGGACTCCTTTGTCTTTCGCTGCCTGCCATTGCCTCTCCTATTCTCGATTCCGCTTACAAGGCATCCGCCGCGTTTGGATTTGAAACCAGCGGAACTCCCGATGCGGGTTATTGTTACGATTGGGGTTACCAGGCGCTTGTGCCGGGAATGAATTATTCCGGCGGCGGCCACGGATTCCTTTCCCAATCCAATCTCAGTCATACGCAATCATTTAGCGAAGCAGCCAACGGAGGGAATGTGTCGGGTGCCACATCGGCCGCCCTGGTGGAATCGAACACGCTCCAGCCCATCCAGGGAACGCTCACCGCTCAGGGCGCTGCTTTTCTCGATTCACCCAATTCAGCTAGCGTAACGACCAATGGATTGACGTTAACCATTTCCGGAAGGACCGATATTCGCACCGGGTCATTTGCCTGGAGCCCGGACATTTCCTCCACCAACACGGCGCCACTCTCGTTTACTTCCAATCTGGGCGCCATTGACTTTGAGGTGGTCGACTTTGCTGTAATCGGAAATCTCTCTTCGATCGGCACGCTTCTGGAGATTGATGACATCCTTTTTGGCATTGGCACTTACTCCTGGCATGACGGCACATTTTCCCTCGATGCGAAGGATTTTGAGCTCACGATCGACATCGGCAACGACTTCGTTCACGACAGCGCCCAGTACGGGTCGCTCGTTTTCCGAGTCGAAGACGGCTTGGTCACTGAATCGACTGGGACGGGCATTTTCGCCACCACGATCCTGTTTCCTGAGATTGGCGAATCAGGCACTTTTTCGATGCCTGTCGCGCCATTTACGCTCGATTATGATCTCGGCGATTCCCTGGCCACGCACGACACGGATATCTACTTTGATCTCTCCGTGAGCGGAGCCACCGCCACCACGAACTTTGTTCCCGAGCCTGCCACCCTCGGATTTGCCCTCGCCCTGATCGGAGGCTGTCTTGGAAGCCGCTTTCGCAGGCGCGCCTAAATTTGAATCCAGGCAGCCGCGCTGCCGTGAGATAATCGGTTCATGAACGATACCATTGCCGCCATTTCCACGGCGTTTGGCGAAGGCGCCATCGCCATTATCCGGCTCAGCGGGCCGGGCGCGGTGGTCATTGCCGACGCCGTATTCCAAGCCAGGAAAAAACCGTCCGAGCTTCCAAACCGAGTCCAGCAGTTCGGAGCGATCTTTTCCTCGGAAAGGAAGCTGGATGACGTGCTCCTAAGCGTGCATCGCGCGCCGCACAGTTATACCGGCGAGGATGTGGTGGAAATCAATTGCCACGGCGGCGTCCTGGTCACCCGCCGCATCCTCGAGCTCCTGCTCTCCAAAGGGGCGCGCTCAGCCGAACCGGGCGAATTTACCCAGCGCGCTTACCTGGGCGGCAAAATGGATCTTACCCAGGCCGAGGCGGTCATGGATCTCATTTCCGCCCAAACCGACCTGGCGTTGCGCGCCGCCACCGAGCAATTGGAAGGCCGCCTGGGAGACCGGATTCGGGCATTAAAAGAAGCGGTGTTGGAAGTGCTTGCTCATGTGGAGGCGCACATTGACTTTCCCGATGAAGATATCGATCCGGAAACCGGCGCGGCGTTGTTGGAAAAACTCGATGCACTTTCAGCGGAAACCGAGGCATTGCTCGCCACCGCCACGCAGGGAAAAATCCTTCGCGAAGGCGTGCGCACGGTGATTTACGGGGCGCCGAATGTCGGCAAATCGTCGCTGCTTAACCGGCTCCTCGGATATGAGCGGGCAATCGTTAGCGCCCGCCCCGGCACGACGCGCGATGTCATTGAAGAAGTCATCAATTTGCAGGGCATCCCATTGCGCTTGGTCGACACGGCGGGCATCCGCGAATCGCTCGATGAAGTGGAATGCGAGGGAATGGAGCGGACCCGGCGTCAACTTGACCGGGCCGATCTGGTGCTGCATGTCGTTGACGCCAGCACGGCGGCGCCATCAGCCGTCCTGCCCGAGGATCCGCGGATGCTGACGGTGTTGAATAAAGCCGATCTCGGCGAACACGAGAGCTGGGGTGTAATCGAGGGGGTCCGTATTTCATGCCTGGACGAGCGCGGCCTTGAGCAACTCGACAAGGCGATCGTCAACCGGATCACCGGAGGCAAAGGGGCCGGCCGTGATTGGTCGGTGGCGATCAACGCCCGGCATAAGGCGTGTTTGGAAATCACCCTTCATTTTACCGATGCCGCCCGGGAGGCAATGCGCGCCGGGCTTTCTCCCGAGTTTGTAGCTGAAGAACTCCGCAGCGCATTGGAAGCGGTCGGCAACGTGGTCGGCCGCGCCGATGCCGAGGATGTTCTCGGGCACATCTTCGCCACTTTCTGCATCGGAAAATAGACGGGTGATATTGGATGTCGGTTGCGTTTCCGCTGCCGGACAGGAGTGGTGCGCCGGCCGGCGGCAATCACGGATCTGTTGCCGGCAAGACATCCGCGCGTCGGAGAATTAATAAGCCTCACACTCCACAGGTGATATGCGCCTTGACAGTTTAAGCGCGAGGCTGGTCCGAAGTTCAGGTTTGAGTTTTAACCTGCTATCTGAACGGTGTGACGCCTAGCGGCTTAGCCGTCTTCATACATCTTTGATGTAGCAAACTGATACAGATTTTGATTCGGGTGCGCAGCGGCATGAAACGTATTACTTTTAATAGCATATGATATGTGACTAATGTGCAATAGATGATTGCATCCAGAGTATTGTGTATTGTATGAAAATCTTTTTGAAAAGACTTGTGCGATAAACTGGTTTCGACGAACAAGCATTTATGCACCCCGTCAAAACGATTGATTTAGCCTGTCATCTACCGGCAGCTAATTCCGAAGCATGCATCGCGCAAGCCTTGCATTTTCCGCTTCACCGGGGAGCCTCGAAGATCGGCGCGAGGCAATAAGGCAACTGGTTGGATGGGCGGTTGGAAAAGCCCCTTTATAGGATAAAAACATCCCATGCCTTGTCGTGTGGCAACGCATTGCGAGTGCTCGCATCGATGACGCTGCCTCACATGGCTCGAACTTTTCTCCCATTTAGTTAACAACCCATTTTTTATGAAAACTGTAACTCGGCAAAAGGTGGCCGCTACTCGCCTGGGGTGGTTGCTTGTCAGTATTGGAATGTACATGCTGGCACATGCCTCGGCATGCAAGGCGCAACTTCTAGAGGATGTTGTTTGGCAGGCAGCGGGAAGCACGTTGCCCGATTATCCCGGTTCAGGAGCAGGCAGTCAGCTTTCCAAGACCTATGGAACGGCCGCCTGGAACGCGGATGCGGTGAGCAACAATCGGGTAGAAGGAGACGGCTTTGTCCAGTTTAAGGTCGACAGCCTCAGCTACCGGGTGGCGGTTGGGTTATCCAATGCAAACACAAATCAAAGTTACACGTCGATCGATCACGCTATCGTTTTCAACGTAACCAGCACATTCGCATACTCAAGCGGTGCTTTTGTCATTCGCGATGGTGGATCCAATTCGTTGGTATTTGGAGCCGGTTCGTTCACCACCAGCGACGTTTTTAAAATCGAGCGCGTCGGTTGCCTTACCAAATACTGGAAGGGCACGACTTTGCTTTATACTTCTACCAACTCCGCGGCTTACCGGAGCGTGGGCAGCCTGATGGTCGATACATCGTTTATGGAGGTTGGGGGATCCATCTCTGCATGCAAAATGCAGTCTGTTCCCGAGGAAGACGTTATCTGGGATGAAGTTGTAGGTGTGATCCCGAAGTATACGGCTGGCACGGCGGTTCCGGATCAGGGTTCCCGGCTGGACCATTCCACGGCCGCGACGACGTGGGAAGGCGCCGTGAGCTCGAAGACGATTTCCGGGGACGGGTATGTGAAGTTCAGCTTCGGCGTGACAGGAAAGATCATGGCCGCGGGACTTGCCGTCGTGAACCCGGATCAGGGTAGCACCAATATTCCCTACCGAATTGAGGCCACGGGGTCCGCCGGGAACTTTAATGTCATGGAAGGGGCAACGCTACGCGCAACCGGCACCTTTGTCGCGGGTGACATGTTTACGGTCACCAGGGTTGGCTCGACCGTTACTTACACCCAGAATGGTAATTTTCTTTACGCCAATAGTGCAGCGACCACAGTCCCGCTCGTAGTTGATACTGCCTTTTATTCCGCTTCGGGCTATATCACCAACTGCCGTTTTGGAGGTGTGGCAAAGGTGGAACGCGTGACATGGAATACGGCGTCCAACGTGTCGGCCACCTACCTGAATCAGGCGGCCCGTTCCAAACTTGCCAAAACAGCGTTCACCACCGCTTGGGATAGTGGCGCCACGAGCGTCAAAGGAATTATCCGTGGCGGTTTTGTGCGGTTTCAGTTTGCGCAGACGACAAAAAATGTCGCGGTGGGCCTGAGCGACGTGGATGGCGGGGTAACCAACACCAGCATCAAACTCGCATTGCAGGCTTCCTCCGCCGGAATGGTGCAGGTCATGGAATCGGGAGTTGCCCTCGGAAGTGCCGTTTCTTACACCACGAGTGACGTATTTACTGTGCAGCGTGCCGGCAACCGGGTGATTTATTTAAAAAACGGCACGCCCATTCAATCCCACTCGTTGATAAACGGACAGGCTGCGCTGGCCTCGGCTCCTTTGATCGTGGACAGCTCCTTCTATGAAAACGGCGGCGCAATCGTGAACTGCGAGGCATCGGGTTTTCCGGCTGACATTTATTGGCGCGATTTAAACCAGACCGACGTCACCTATGACTCCATCACCAGCTTTTCAGTCACGCCAGGAATGATTGGAACAGGAAGCCGTTTAAATAAGACATCCACGACCACCGGATATAATGCGGATGCGATAAGCCGAAGCACTTTTAGCGGGGATGGATTTTTTCAGTTTCGAATCCAGCAGACTAATAAAGTTCTTTGGATGGGCCTGGCCAATCGCAATGACGGCCCTAGTGCTGGCACGGCGTACTTGACTTACTCATTCTACTTCGACACGCCCGGCCATTATTATGCCCGCTTTTTCGGAACCAACCTTGCTGAGGGAACTTATGGTGCCAATGACGTATTCCGGATTGAACGGAACAATCAATTGCCCAAATTCTTCCGAAACGGGGTGCTCGTTGCCACCGACACGAATCCATGCAACTACCGGTTTTTTGCTGACACCTTATTCTACACGGCCGGCGCTGCCAGTGCCGTCTCTGATGCGGTAACCTATACGGCTTCGGCGGATTCCGATGGCGACGGTATAAATGACGCGTGGGAATACCAATATTTTGGTTCCCTTGCCCAGGATGCGATCGATAACAACGGCGCCGCCGCTAACTACGATGGCGACGCGTATACCAACCTCGAAGAATCGCAGCTGGGGCTCAATCCAACTGATTATTACAATGGAGCTCCCGCCTACCTGGAGAAGGTAAACGGCGATGCCCAGACTTCCCCGGTCAATCTCTGGACCGCGCTGCCACTCGGAGTGAAGGTCTGGAGCAATCCGCTCCCGCCCCCGGGGGGCTCGCTGCCCATGGCCGCCGCTCCGGTGACTTTTTCCGTTACTCCGGTTGGAGGCAAGTTTTCGCTTACGGCTTCAGGCGCCGGATCTGATACATTATCGTTACATACCGATCTAAGCACGGGGCTCGGCCAGGTTTACTTTCTGCAGCCGGCGCCGGGCGTCGTTAGCACGATCACTGCCACTGCAAAGCCGGATCCCGCCCCGCCGGGCGGCCTTAGTGCGGCGGCTGCTGGCAGCGTGACTTTTACCCACCAGGCTGATCTTCTTCTCGCACTGTGGAAGTTTGACGAAGGGGCGGGAATCACGGTGAACGATTCCTCTTCCTCGTCGCCCCTCAATAGTGGAACGCTTTCGGGCAGCGTGATAAAGCAATCAAGTTTCAAAGGAAACGGCACGCTTTCCGACGGAGCCCTCAAATTTGACGGCGCGAACGGCTACGTGAATGTCCCCAGCCAGTCGTCGCAGACTTTGGGCGCGACGGTGAGCATATCGGCATGGCTGCAACTCGATGTGAACATGGCGATGGGAGCCGATACCGATATCTATCCCATCCTTAGTAAGGGTGATACAAGCGGTCCCGCGTTTGTCTTTGCCGTCAAAGGCGGGGCAGGCGGCAAAGGCTTGTCGTTTCGTATTCTGAACGCCGGATCGACGGTTGCCGAACTGGTGCCCGGGAGCGATCAGCGTTCATTACTGGGCGATAACCACCCGCATCTGGTTGCCTTTACTCGTGATGCAAGCAACCAGGGCCGGATTTACATTGACGGCGCGTTGGTAGCCGGTCCGTTGTCCATGGCGGGAACTTTGAATCCGACCACTGCCCAGCCGATATGGATAGGAAAAGATTTAAGTGGCCGCTACTTTAAAGGGTTGCTTGAAAATGTTGCTTTGTATGGCAACCCGCTCTCGGCTTCTGAAATGCAATATAGTATCGATGTCGATTTGGACGGTTTGCCTGATTGGTGGGAGACTAAATACTTCAGCAATTTCACAAGCCAGAATGGCGGCGGCAACTTCGATGCCGATGCCTATACAAACCTTCAGGAATACCAGCTCGGGTTCGACCCCAAGGACGCCTCAAATCTTCTCGCGGCGTGGAGATTTGACGAAGGCGTGGGCACGGCTGCCAACGATTCCTCATCATCATACCCTCCGAATGCCGGGCTTCTGCTTACAGGCGCGACAAAGCAGGCAAGTTTTAAAGGCGCCGGCACACTGGCCGACGGCGCTGTGAAATTTGATGGCGTAAGCGGTTACATCAATGTGCCGCATCAACCTACTCAGACTCTCGGTACTACCTTTTCGGTAACAGCCTGGGTGCAGCTGGATGCGGGAACCCCGCTTGCGGCCGATACGGATCTTTACCCGATTTTGAGCAAGGGCGACGCGAGCGGAGCAGCCTTCAGCTTTGTTATCAAAGGTGGAACCGGCAAAGGTTTGTCCTTTCGCATCTTCAACCTGGGGTCGCTTGTCGCGGAACTGGTTCCAACGAATGACCAGAGTATACTCCTGCGTGATAACCACCCGCATTTCGTTGGATTTACCCGTGATTCATCTAACCAGGGGCGCCTTTACATCGACGGAGTCTTGGTATTGCAGCCGGTGACGATCTCCGCGAGTGTGGCTACTACGCAGCCGCTCTGGATTGGAAAAGATCCAAACGGCAAATTTTTCAAGGGCGTGTTAGATGATGTTTGCCTTTACGCGGGTGCACTCGCAAACACGGACGTAAAATTAAAATCGGATGCTGATTCCGATGAACTGCCTGACTGGTGGGAAGTGAAGTATTTTGGAACAGCGGCGGTAAATAATGGTGATGGTGATAATGATGCTGGCGGAGTCGACGGACTAACCAACAAACAAGAATATAAGCTGGGCACCAACCCGACACTTCGCGACACCGACAACGACGGCTACAACGATGGCCTTGAAGTCACAATTGGATTTAACCCGCTCAAAGCGGCGCTTCCCGATCCGAGCGGCCTTTACATCAACCTCAATCTCTTTACTCCCCTCGAGTAGTTTTTCTTACCTTTTGCATGAAGTCTCCATTACCACCCCGCTCCTTGAGCCGAGCCGCGAAATTTTTCACGCTGCTGCTTGCTATCCAGCTTTTCTTTATACCGCTTTCGACTGTCGTCGGCGGTTGCTGCGACGGAGGGAACACGGGTCAGGCGAGCAAAAAAATCAAATATAGTTATGGCTGGTCTGTAATCTATGGAGTCACAGCTTACCACGTCAAAATCACCAAGACCTTTCCTTATCCCGATGAAGATGGGACAAATCCAAAGGTCGAAATTACCGAAAGTAACTGGACATCAGCTACACCGACTTCCGGGGACAGCAAGGACATTGATGATGAGATTGACGCGGGCACGGACGTAAAGGTTGAACTGAGTATTTCTGAAACATCCGCAGGAAATGGTTGCAATGTATGGATCGAATCGGCCTGCTATGGACGTAGCGACGGTGTCGGTATCCTTTCCGCGACGGTAAATAAAACCATTGGAAATAAGGAAGATCTTCATCTGCCTGCCGGCGCCGCCACGACAAAGTGCGGGAGCGTGCGGTTCGCGCTTGGAACAGGAGATGGCTTTGGTGCGATTTGGGTGGAGCAGAAAAAGCTCGTGATGGGCTCCTACAGCAGCGCGGTGTTGAGATATGATGCCGATAATAAGGGCGAAGTCATTCGCATTGGAGTGCCGCCAGACAGGTCGATTAAACAGGTGCGCACTCCGGATTGCCTTGCACATGTGGCAGAGGTGACCGGTGGATATGAGGTACGCTTTTTTGAACCCTCAAAGATTGGCCCCAAGGTCAACAACCTTTATACGGTAACCGGAGGGACGGGCGAAGCCAATAGCTTTGTAACTTGGCGAATCCTCAATACAGGGACATCAACTTTGCCTAAGCTGACTCTCACTGAGTATCGTCCGGCGACCCAAACAAGTACCGATACAACCTGGGAGCAGACCCAGCAGTTGGTTGAGGGGAAGGTAGTCAATGATTCTTGGGTGATGAAGGTCAACAACTCGCGCGTGGATCGCAAGACGGTCGATTACGATCCCAATCCCAGCGATTATGTCGCGACCATCAAAAATTACCAAATCCGCAATGGCGTCGAGGTGCTGGTGCGTGAGTCCAAGGAGACCTATTCGGGAGACAAACTTGTCAGCATTCTCGATGGCCCGGCGGTAGGGGGAGTCATCACAACTTATGGCTATGACCTCGAAGGCAACCGGATATGGATGAAACGCAGTTCCGATGGTTATTGGGAGAAATATGGCAAAGCCGTGAAAACCGTTGGCGATTCGGTTCTTTCCGATTATGTGGTGCGCCCGATCGGCGATCTTGATTTTGCAAGCGGCAACGAGACCACGGGTGCGGTGCAGTGGACGCGCAGAGGCAACAGTGGCAATGATGTCGTTTCAAAATATAATAACGTCATTATAGGCGAGACCTTCACCATGCGCACTCAGACTACCGATTCCCTGACCTCCCAGCCAGTATCGGTAATGTACCAATGGCGCCACTTGGAGGAAGGCGATTCCGGAATCTACTCGGAGACGCAAACCTATTCCGATAACGCGATTTCGGCTCTGGCCGGCAAACCAGTGCTGGAAAGAACTGAAGAGGGTAGGAAGCGGGAGTATATCTATGAGGCCGGAACGCTCGATTCCGGACTGGTCTTTTATCTCGATCCAAACGGTTTGGATCTCAGGCAGACCATGACCGAGAGCGACACGGAAAGCTCGGCCCCGATTGTAGGACGCTCTGTGCGCACGGTCATCATTACCAATGCCGCAAGTCAGGTTCGGATTAGGGAGAATTATCTATACACGGCTGCTAACACATTTTCGCTCCTCAGCCGCGAGGCGAGCACTTACGACGGTTTTGGCAACCTAATCCGGGTTAGTATTCCGATACCAACCATCGTTGATGGCAGGATTCTTTCCGAAGCCGGCTTTGATGCCAATGGACGTCGCACCTGGGAGATTGATGAGACCGGCGTACGCACTGAATACGGCAGTTTCGACTCGGCTGGCCGGCCTTTAACCGTCGTGCGCAGAGGGTTTGCGGGAGCGGGAGCGAGTGCGCCGGCGCAATTGGACCGGACAACAACTTTGGACTACGACGTCCTGGGAAACAAACTTTCCGAATCAGTTAGCGACGGAACCACGACGATCACCAGCTCCTGGAGTTACGATACGGCTGGACGTATTGCCTCGGAAACAGTCGGCGGGATTACGACCAGCTACACTTACAGCACGGATCTTGTCACCAAAGGAGCGATCGTGACCCAAAGCCGGTCCGGCGGATGGAGTCAGATCAGCAAGTCGTATTTCGATGGTCAGATCAAGAGTATTGGCGGGACTGCCGCCGTAGCGCGTGCCTATACCTACGGGCTGCAGGATGCGGCGGAACCTGCTTACACGCATCTTCTCTGGACACGGGAGGAGCAGGGGAATCCAACGATTGGTTATTCAACATGGAGTAAAACCATCCGGGATTGGATTGGAAATGTAAGGCTCGAAGAACAGCAGGCGCCCAGTCAGGCGAATACGATCCGCCGCGAGCACGTTTATAATTCCAAAGGAGCGCTTGCCGAGGAGTGGCTGAACGGCAGCAGGGTCCATTCGATTGAAGAAAATGTGTTACTCAACAATCGCACGGAAACGCGCTGGCTTTCACCGAGCGCGTCCGTTGTCTCTACCCAAACAGTTTCAGTGGAGCAAAATGGGGGATGGTGGCGGGTGACAACAACCCCCGAAGGCGTGTTAAAAGAGCAGTTAAGCGGCTTTTCGAATATCGCGGGCTTGGGATGGCTGACCGGGCGCCGTCTCTTCATTAATCTGGCGAACGAGACGTCCGATTCAATGACCTATATTGACCGGGCATCAAAGCTGGTCCGGCAGCGACAAAGCAGGGTTGGGATCACGGGAATTGACGAATCCCTTAGCCGCAACGGATTGGAGGAGTCCCGCACCACACCCAGTATCAGCGTGCCTATGGTAATGACCTATGACGGCTTCGGGCGGCTTGCTCAGGTTAACGACCCGCGAACCGCCCTTGTGACGTCGATGACATACAACGCGACTTTCCCAAGCCAGGTCGCTACGCAAACCTTGAGCGTTCCGACAGGCAGCGGCGATTCCGCAGCGGGCCAGAACCGGAGTATCCTCCAAACCTATTATACTCAGACGGACGTGACCACCGGAGCGTTAATCGGACAGCTGGCGACCCGCTCCGAGAACGGCGTTACCACCAATTATACCTATACCCTACACGGTAAAGTGGCTCATGCCTGGGGTGGAACCTATCCACTCCAATACAAATACGATGAGCTCGACCGGTGCATGGAACTGCACACGTATCGCACTGCCCCGCCAAATCTCACCGCTGGCACATGGCCAGATGGCGATAAAACTGTTTGGTCCTACTATATTGCAACGAACGCACTTAGCAGCAAATACGATGCGGCAAGCCTTGGTACCAGTTATATGTATGATACCATGGGCAGGCTCGCCACCCGTTACGCTGGGCAAGGTGTCACGAACTACGATTTCGACTGGTTGGGACAGTTGCGCGGGACCACTTACGGCGGCAATGCCACCCCATCGGTTACCTTCAGCGCTCCGGATTCCCGGGGACGTTACACACAGTTGCTTGATGCGGCCGGTTCACACACGCTGGCGTACGATGCGCATGGGGTCCTAAGCGGCGATTCCATCACTTTGGGCATCCTGGATGGCGTAACTGTTTCGGCTGAGTTCGGTATTTCGGGGCGTCCTCAAAGCCAAGCGCTCACTGTCGGAGGCTCGGCTGCGGTCAGCCAGTCGTATGGATATGACCCTGCAAACGGCCGCCTGATCACAGCCAGTGATTCCGGGCAAACGGTGTCGGTTGGCTACACTTATGTATCCAACAGCAATCTGGTGAGCGGCTCCTCCACGTCACTCAGTGGTGTTTCCAAGATGGGCGACACCCGCGCTTTCGATAACCTCAACCGGTTGCGTAATATCACCGCGACTTATACCGGCATTGGGACCGTTGAAGCGCATACCTATGATTACAACAGCCAAGGGCAGCGCCAGCGCGACATACGCACCGACGGAAACAAGTGGGTTTACGGTTATAATAGCCGGAATGAGGTCTCAAGTGGCCAGCGCCAGCTAAGCGATGGCACTCTGGTGATCGGGGAGAATTTCGGATATGCGTACGACGCGATCGGGAATCGAACCACGGCGACGGTCAACAGCCGTGTGAGCAGCTATATTGCTGGTAATCTTAACCAATATTCCAGTCGCAGCGTTCCAAACCAGTTCGATGTCACAGGCGATGCCGATGCAAGCGTGCCGGTCTACGTAAACCTGATTCTGGCGGCGCGCCAGGGTGCGCGTTTCTGGGCGCAGGTGGGCGTAAACAACGCCAACTATGTTCCGGCTTGGTCGGCCGTCAATGTGCTTGGATTCAAAGCCGGCGGCGGCGGCACGAGCAACGATTACGCGCGCTCCGTGCCGGGCGCGGGTCCCAATCACGTCTTTACGCCTCCTAATCCCGAATTTTTCACATACGATCTGGACGGCAACTTGACGCAGGATGGGCGCTGGACATATACGTGGGATCTTGAGAACCGGCTGATCCGGATGGAAACCGTCTCCTGGGCTACCAATGTCGGGGTGCCTTACCAGAAGCTTGAGTTTTCTTATGACGCCCGTGGGCGTCGGATTGAGAAGCGGATCTATTTGGATACATCCACGGTGAGCAAACGCTACCGGTATGCGTATAATCTTGGCTGGTCGCTTCTTGCTGTGCTCGACGCACCGCTGAATGGCCAGTCCGGCGGCAACACCGTGAAACAGACTTTTCTTTGGGGTCAGGATCTGAGCGGTACGCTGGAAGGAGCAGGCGGTGTTGGCGGATTGCTGGCGATGAAGGATTTTGCCGGTGCCGCCGTTTATCGGTATGTGTATGATGGAAATGGTAACGTGATGAAACTCGTTAACCTCGCTACCGGAGCGGTCGGTGCTGAATATCAATATGGCCCTTTCGGAGAGCCACTGCGTGCTACCGGCACGGTAGCGGGTGAAAATCCGTTCCGGTTTTCGACTAAGTATCAGGATGGTGAGACAGGATTGCTTTATTACGGCTATCGGTATTATAAGGTAACCGATGGAAGATGGATTAATCGAGATCTAGCAGGTGAAAAAGCTAGTAGGAACATTTATTCATTTATTGAAAATGACTCGATCAACTGTTTTGATTTTTTGGGACTAGTTTCGGGGTCATACGAAATTCCTATTGTGGTTTATGCGCAGCCAAAAAGAACGCAGCTAGGAAACTTTGATGCCAAGAGGGTCTTGACTCATAAGTGTGAACGGGAGGGGAGTTTCTTATGGTCAGGAGGATACTTTCGTTTGACTTTTAGTTGGAACGCAGACCCGGTCATTACGATACTTCCGCGTGATAACCGGAGATGGGGAGTTTATGGATTTCCTTTTGGTGCTCCATTGGATCCCATTGTAAATAGCCAATGGGAAGATGTTTCTCCCGATCAACGTGTGCAGTTAATACTTGAGCACGAATTCCGTCATAACGACGATGCCGAAATCGCCTACAATAATATCAAAAAAACACTTACTAAATTGGAGGGGCCTTATTGTGAAAGCAGAGAATGTGAGCGAATTGGAAGTAACGCAGTCAAAAATGGATTGCGTTCTTTTGACGCTGCTCTGGACGCGAGTCAAGCAGCTAGGAATTAGCCTAAAATTTCTTTATGATATTCAGATACTTCAAATTTTGTATATACATTGTATTTTTTTTCATTGTGTTCGTGATTTCATTGGCTTCGTGTGGGCGTAATCCTCAAAATACAGTAGTAGTCAATACATGGGTCGATAACGTCGTTTTGAAATGGAGCGTGGACAAATCTGGATTAGCGATGGCATTGATGCCTATGAAATCTTTCTATAGAGGGGATGAACCGATCGAACTATTGATTGCTTTACAAAATCGATCCGGTAAATCCATAGACTTTATAGCCCCAGCAGAAATCACAGGAGAGTTTGGGTTATTTGTACTTCACGCTGACGCACCCGATGGATCGACCTGCTTTGATTCATCAGTTCATCATCCCGGCACGGGTGCATTAACAGCTGATCAATTGGCTATAGGCGAAACCCGACTGTTCAGGTTTTCGTTAACTTCTCCACTTTGGCATACTGAAGTCCTAGGTGATTACAAGTTATCGCTTATTTACAATGATCAGGGCATAGTCGATCAAAGGGCAAAAGTTTATATAAACACTCCTAGCATGACAGTCCGGCGGGAAGAAAAAAAGTAGTGTAAGCCACTGGCTGGGGACCCCCAAGGACATGGCTGAAGCGACCACAGGGACAGGCACTTTCTCAGAAAGAGGCATTGACCTACCGTCGAAAAAAGGGACTACAGGGACAGACACTTTCTCAGGAAAGACGCATTGACCTACCGTCGAAGCCGGTAAACGGTTTTCAGCATGCGATACGGGAGGAGTCGGGCGGCGGCGGACGCGGAGGTAGCTTATTACCACTGCTTTTCGAGAGTGGTCGATAAGCGCTTCGCTTTCAGAGTGAGGGACCACAGGGACAGGCACTTTCTCAGAAAGAGGCCTTGATCTACCGTCGAAGCCAGTAAACGGTTTTTGGCATGCGATACGGGAGGATTCGGGCGGCGGCGGACGCGGAGGTGGCTTATTACCACTGCTTTTCGAGGGTGGTCGATAAGCGCTTCGTTTTCGGAGATCTGGAAAAGGAACGCTTCGTCAAGTTCATGCGCGCCTATGAGGAATTTTGCGGCGTGCGGATCGTGACCTTTTGCGTGATGAGTAATCATTTCCATCTGTTAGTGGAGGTGCCGCACCGGCCCGCGCCGGAGCTTCTGCCAACCGATGAAGAGCTTGTTCGGTTGGTCAAAGTTGCCGACTGCAGTTATGGCAGCGTCCAGCTGGCCCTGGATCTAAAGGAACTGCGCGAAGCGGGCTCGGGAGCCGAGGAGCTTCGGGAACGTTTCTTTAGCCGGATGTGGGATGTGAGTGCGTTTCTTCAGATCTTAAAGCAATGTTTTACCCAATGGTTCAATGGGGTTCATGATCGGGAAGGCACACTCTGGGAAAGCCGCTTTAAGAGCATGCTGGTGGAAGGAGCAGGGGAGGCGCTCGCTACGATGGCCGCCTATATTGATCTGAATCCGATCCGTGCCGGAATAGTAAAGGATCCAAAGGAGTATCGCTGGTGTGGTTATGCGCAAGCTGTGCAGGGCCGCAAGCGTGCACGGGAAGGATTGCGGATCGCCATCGAGGCGCGTTTTGGCGAGGAGATTCCCATGTGGAAAGTGATGGCCTTTTACCGGAAGTATCTTTTTGAAGAAGGCGTGGAGCGGTTGGCCGGGGAGGATGGCACGCCGGCGCGCCGTGGTTTTAGCGAAGCGGCGGTGGAAGAAGTGCTCAAAGCGGGAGGCAAGCTTGGACTTTACGACGCGTTGCGATGCCGGATGCGCTATTTCTGTGACGGGATGGTCTTGGGCAGCAAATCGTTTGTGGAGGAATTCTTTCGATTGAACCGTGGGCGATTTGGTGCGCGGCGTGAGAGCGGGGCTCGGCCCTTGAAGCGGCTTGATATGCCTGGTCTTTATACGGTCCGCGATTTGCGGAGCGGCGTGATCACGCCATCCAAAGCCTGATTCCGCGAGACGGCGGCTGGGCTTTTCCCGGTATGGGGTTGATTTCGTGACCTGCAAGCGGAATCAGCTTGTTACGTTTTCTTGGTGCACAAGTTTCCCCAGATGACCGCCTTTATTTTAGATGCGGTGTTTTTCTTAAGTTACCCTGCGTTGTGAGTGGGCGTATTCGCAGGCCATTGCGGGGCTCCCTCAAGGAAAGAGTTACTGCACGACCATGGCAACTCTGCCAAGGCTGAAGAGCTTTATTAGCGCCATCCCGGCCTGGTTACGCAATCAAATGCTCCTTCCCAGCAGGGCGCGTCATTGCAATAAAGTCTCTGTCCCTGTGATCCTCTTTGAAAAAACCTATTGGGGCAGATTGGTGGTTTGAAATGCAGAAGCGGTTAAAACGTGATTTTTTGCTGAAGTGGAGAACACCGTTATTACTAAATCCAGAAAGTAGCTTTGATTAAACGAGTGTATGCTCGGCCAGGAGTTTCCCGGTTTTATTAGCCGTTTCATTTCCTAAAGTGCCAGGCCTTGCTGCCGTCGAACGGAAGGAGGAAGAAGTCAGCCAGCGTGACCTCACTGGAGGCGAGCCACAGCGGGACACGATTCAATTTGAGGGTGGCAGAATTGGTCTCCAAGTCCCCGGCCATGATCCATTTGAGCCCGGGAATGACCACCGAAGAATGTTCGGCCTGCAAAACGCCTTCGTGCAGCCGCGCTCGGGCGAACCGAATCATTTCGGCCTGCTCAAGCAGCATCAGCGTGCAATTGATACGCTGATTGGAGCGACTCAGATTCATGGCGTAGCTATAATCCGCGCTCTCTGCGGAGAAGGCTTTTTCGATCCTCTCCACACCCAAATCCCCCTGGCTGTAATCGTGGTGACTTCCAAGGATGCTGACCTGCTCGGCGTAAAGATAAGATGCTTGAGCGATTTTGCGGTCGTAGAAGTGCGTGAGTTGGTCGAACGCATTGATCCGAAATCGATTCTCCGTTTGTCCTGCGGAGAATTGATCGGCCGTCATCGTGCCTATCCCATAAGCCTCTACTTGGGTAGTCTTGATGAGCTGGGATCTGAAAGTTTCGACTTTCGCCGCCAGTGCGTCCCACGCTTTTCTATCCTCGGGCAGACGGGCGACGATTCTGGCAAACCCGGCTTCAACCGTGCAGTTGATCATCAACGAGACGAAAAGTGGCTGCTTCCTCATATTCTGATTCATCAGCAAAACCGCCGCGCTTCCGGCCGCCGCGCCTTCAAGGTCATTTCTGGAGAGGCGTTGCTGACAGTCCGCCGTAGCAAGCTGGTAAAAGAAGCGGAGGGTTAAGAAATTGGGAACTCTCAGATTAACCCAATCGGTGGCATTGACGCCCCAGGCCGGTTCCGGATTTTGGAGCGTCTTTTGATAGAAGTCCGTCAGTTCTTTTTGGTGGGCGTCCGTGTAGAACAAAGGCTTCGGTGACCCGGCGACTTCGTCGGTCGTCGTGAGGCACGAGTAATGTTGCTCAGCGCGCAACGGTTCGCGTTCGGCGCGTGGTCTCTCATTAGCATAGAGACTGCAGAGCCAATATTGTTCCCCCTTATACAGGCTGGTAATCCCAAAAGGTTTGAGATTTTCCATAAGATCCTTGAAGGCTTGATTCTCTTTGGTGTCAGTGACTTGGCGCTTAAATTCCTCCATCGGATGGCCAATCTCCATCCACTTTGCCTTCGCTTTTTGCTGAAGCAAATGAGCTTGAATACCGGTGACTCCGAAGGTGAGTAGAATCGTGGTGGCAAAAGGGATGACAGATGCGGCGATATTTTTTAGCTCGCCGATGATTTGAATTTTCGAATTCTTCAGTTGGTAGCCGATGGTGGCGGCAACGATAGCCGGCAGGAGAATCCCCAAGGCTACGTAAGCGAGACAGGAACGGTCCAATTTCGTGAAGCATTGAGCGAGCGCGTAGAGGGTGAAAGGCACCACGGGCAGCCAAACCAGAACGCGGATCCATTTCGGCGTCCGCTCGTGTCTCAATCCGAGGCGAGTGAAAAGCAGAAGAAGAGTGACGCTGAGGCCTATCATGATGAACCCGACGAGATCAGTACCGGGATCTATATTGTGTAAGGTAAGGATTGTGGGGACGAGCAGCATCCAGGTGAACAGCACGCAGATGAGGGGGGATATATATTTCGACATGATGAATGGGGGGCTGCTGCTCAAGCGTTTTACGCAAGGTCCAAGCATGTTTCCTGCCGATAAGACTGCTGATTGCTCCTCAGACCAACGGGCGGATTTTACGGCGAACGCTCGAGACACTGGAGGCGCGGGCGAGATTCGTGGGGCAGGCCGGCGCGACATCTCCGCTTAAGCGTGTTCGAGTCCGAGCATTATCGCCTCGAAGCCGGATTGGATGGCGAGGAGGTTTTTTCCGAGGCGCGATTTGTCGGATCGATTCCTTACACCGGCAACGATCACGATCTGCAAAACCTTCGCGACCCCGTCGCCCTTTCCTTGCCCAGTGCCCCGAGCGGGACGGCTTGGCGTCAGAATGAAAGTCGAAGCCGATAGATCAGTTCGGCTGCGGTCAGGCAGAGATGGTATCAGTGGTCGGAGCCGAAGTGGCCCCGTTCATTCTTTGAGGAACTTACGAAGTTGATCCAAATCTGCCTTCGTCATGCGGATGTGGGTCGTCATCGTACCCCTCTTTTTCGTTTCCGAGTAATGATACACCACACGGCAGATGTATTTCCCAACGTCTTCCTGGGGCATCTTTGCCTCGGCGATCTTGAGCCATCGTTCTCGCTCGGTCGGTTTATCATTCAGCGTCTCCGCATACTCTCTGGCCTGCTGGCTGGTTTGATTACAAATCGCTTGGTATTCCTCGGGTGTGACTGTGCATAACAAGAGCGATTGAGCCAACTCCCGAACATTTCTTGGCCCATAACTGGGAGCTTTTTCCTTGTTTTCCTGGTTGAGCAAAAACCCTCTAACCGGATGTTCAACGATCCAAAAAGCACATCCCGCAGTTGGAGCACAGCCGTCCTGAAAAGCAGAATCATTGTGAACCTTCACAATAATGGGTCCTGGGTACTCTGCCAACAGCCCGTATTTCTTCATTAACTCGTCAGTGGAATCGACGAGCGTCATGCCAAGCCAATTTAGTCCCTGGGCACCCTGAATTTCATCAATCCTGGTGTCGACTTCCTTGAGGTGTTGTTCGAGGGCCGCTTTTTCCACCTTGAGCTTGGCTAAAAGATCGGCTTCGTCGGCCCTTGAGAGAGAAGATGTCGAGAGCAGGATAGCCATCGCGGCGGTGATTCGTAATGTTATGTTATCGGTCATCGGAGTTCGTGTGTGGCCTATCCAGGAAATTTCGTCATGAGGGCAAAAAAGCAGCGAAGTCTCCGCAGTAAAATGCGATGGTTGAAGGTGTTACAATCAAACCAATAAAGAGTTCGATAATGCCAGATTGTAATCATCCGGAACGCTCTTTCCAAGCTTTGACCGATGCAAAATTGAGGCCAATTTTAGAGCCCACTCCGTTTGCCGGGCGCCTTTAAGCGTGCGCGGGAGGTTCCCGGCATCCTGGTAGTCGTTCCAAGCCGGGCTGATAAGGTTCCAACGATGTCTGATGACAAAAAATCAACAGCTGCTTTCAAATATGAGAGGGCCGTGTAGCGATAAACAACACGCGATGGCAGAAAATGAAGGCGGCATGGCAAATCAACGTTGCTGTGCGGCAAAAAAGGAGGAGCCAGGGTGAAAAAATGGAAGGCGTGAATGAAAAAATCAAATGCCGTGTAGCGAAAAACAACGTCGGTTCTCAAAAAAGCGATGCATCGGAGACGGCCAGCGCTTCCTGAAATCCGTTTTAAACTAATGCGTTGGCTGTTCGCGGATGATAGGAGTGTCCACTCCCCCCGTCCGTGACATTTTTCCTCCCATCCCTTTTGGTTCCTGTGCGTTCGCCCTTTCCCTTTCGAGGTAAGGCTGGCCGTGCCGGGTATTCACTATTCCGGCAGGCTGTAACCGGGTTTTTTCCTTCTTCTAAATAGGAAGCCGGATGAAGTTGCGTTTACTGATTTATCCGCTGCTGGCCTGCGCGCTTGGAGGATGCACGGCCAATTTTTTCCGCCGGTCGGCGGACCGTGAGACGGGCAGGATCATTGGGCAGAAGGGGAGCAAGGTGGAGAACATGGACCCGAAGTTTTCCATCGCGAGCAATGGCCCGGTGTCGCTGGCGGGACTTCCTTTAAATAAGAAGGTGGAAGCGTCGCTGGGCGAGGACGCGCCGAATGAAGCGGGGCTGCCGGTCATCTCTCTGGAGACAGCACTCGGCATGGCGATCAAGCACAGCCGGATTTATCAGAACAACAAGGAGCAGGTCTATCTCTCCGCGCTTTCCCTCACGCTTTCACGGCATCAGTTCACGCCGCTTTTTTCCATCGGCGGCGCCGGCCGTTACAATGTCAGGACAGTGCCGGGTGAAGGGCCAAGCCTTAGCGATAACCTAGTGGAGAACCGCCAGTATGGCGGCAATGGCGAGGCGAGCGCGGACTGGCTGATCCGTGGGGTGGGCAAGATTTCGGCGGCGTTTACCACCGACGCGCTCCGGTTCATCGGAGGCGACGCGCGCCTGGCGACTTCCTCCCAGCTCGGAGCCACTTTTACACGGCCCCTTTTGCGTGATTCGGGTTTTAAAAGTGACACGGAAAGCCTGCTGCAAGCCGAGCGCGAGGTCCTCTACGAGGTGCGCAGCTTTGTGAAGTTCCGAAAAGATTTCAGTGTCCAGCTGGCGAGCGCCTATTACGGGGTGCTGGGCAATCGGGACGCGATTCGCAACAGCTATCTGAGTTTGCAGAGTTCCAGGAAAGCGATCGAACGGGGCCGGGCATTGGCCAAGGAAGGGCGCGTGACGCAAGCGGACCTTGGGCGTCTTGAGCAGCAGGCGCTCTCCTCCGAATCGGCGTGGATCAGCGCGGTGCGCACTTACAAACGCGCGCTTGATGATTTTAAGATCCAGCTCGGCATCCCGGTGCCGACCCGGCTGATGCTTGATGATCACGATCTTGATCAATTGAAAATCGAGCCGCCGGACATCAGTCCCGATGACGCCTTGAAAATTGCGCTTGCGGCCCGGCTCGATTTCCAAAATGTCCGCGATCAACGGGCCGATGCGGTGAGGAAAGTCAAACTGGCCAAAGATCGTTTCAAACCGCAGCTCGACATCGTGGGCGGGATCGGGGCGGACAGCGCGATTCAGAGCCAGGGATTCGCCACGCCTGACGCGGCCCGTTACAAATGGAACGGCGGGGTCAATGTGGATCTGCCGTTTTTACGAAAGGCTGAGCGCAACAGTTATCGAGCGGCGCTGATCAGTCTTGACCGGGCCGGACGCGCCGAGGAACAGCGCCGGGACGAGATTGAGCTTCAGGTGCGCGACAGTTTTCGCACGCTCGAACAGGCGCGGCGCAGTTACGAGCTGAGCGAAGGCGGCGTGAAGCTGGCTGAACGCCGGGTGGAAGAGCAGGAACTGCTGGCCCAGCTCGGCCGTGCCAAGGCACAGGACCAGGTCGACGCGCAAAACGATCTGGTGTCGTCCAAAAACCAGCGCACCCAGGCGCTCGTAGCTCATACCATCGCCCGGCTCCAGTTCTGGGTGAACATGGGGATTCTTTACATCAAGGATAACGGCCAATGGAGGGAAACCAAACATGCAAAGCCCAACCTACCTAGTTAACGCTTATAAAAAGCTCAGCCGGCGGCAACGGATCGGCGGCGGGATCGCGGCCGCGGCGCTGCTTTTCTGGCTGGTGCGCGGCGGCAGCGATGCAGCCAGCAACGGTTCGACATTCACGGCGCGCTGCGGGCCGCTCGATATCACGGTTTTGGAAGGAGGGAGCGTCCAGGCGCTTGAGTCGCAGGAAGTCAAATGCGAAGTGCGCGCCAATAACGGGACGAAGATTCTGAAGATTGTCGAGGAAGGCAGCCAGGTGACCCCGGAGGATATTGCCGCCAACAAAGTGCTCGTGGAGCTGGATTCTTCTGAACTCCAAAAACAGATCGTTCAGCAGGACAGCGTTTACGAGTCGGCACGCGCCGGCCTGGTCGATGCGCAGGAAAATTACGGAATCCAGATCAATCAAAACCTGAGTGACATCAAAGCGGCCGAACAGAAGGGGCGCTTCATGCGGATGGATTTTGACAAGTTTCTCGGCGCCACAGTCACGCAGGAGATCATTGACGGTCTTGGAATGGAAAAGGAGATGGCTGCCGCAAAGAGCCAGGCCACCGATCAAACCAACGCGGTGCTTGCTTCGGTGGACATGAGTCCTCCCAAAAAAGAGCCCGCCGCAGCGGCTCCGGGTGCGCCCGGTGTGGAAGTAAAACCCGATACGGTGCCGGCCGCGGCGGCGCCCACGGATAAACCGGCGGAGCTTGCAGTGAGCATCACGACCGCTCCGCCTGTGCCAGGTGCGACCGCTCCGACCGCGCAGGTTGCCGTGGACCCGGCCCCCCTAGCCCCCCCAGAACCGCCGGTGGTATTTGATTTCAGCAAATACGCCAACATGGACTTGCTGGGGGACGGTGAAGCCAAACAGAAGCTGCGCAAGTTTCAGGATGAACTGTTGGTGGCGCAAAAAGAGCTCGGGCAGGCCAAGGCGAATCTGGAAGGAACCAACCGGCTTTTTGAGAAAGGGTTCGTGACGAAAACCGACCTGAGCCGGGATGAAATCGCGCATGAAAACAGCCGTCTGAAAGTGCAAACGGCCCAGACCGCGAGCAACCTTTTCCTTCAATACGACTTCCGCAAATCAGCCGAGGAAGCGCTTTCCAAATACGTCGAGGCGATCCGCGACATTGTTAAAGCACGAAGCCTGGCGATTGCGAAACTGGCGCAATCCGAGGCGAAACTGCGCTCGGCCCAGAGCCAGTACAATATCCAGAGCCGGCTGCGGACGGATCTCTACGATCAGCTTGAGAAGTGTGTGATCGTAGCAAAAAAGCCGGGGCTCGTGGTCTATGGCGGTGCCCGGGAAGACGGTTTTATGATGTATGGCCAGGAGCAGATCCGGGAAGGGGCCACGGTGCGCGAACGCCAGTCGATCATCACGATTCCCGACATGACCACGATGTCGGTGCGGGTGAAGATCCACGAGAGTTACATCAAGAAAATCAAGAAGGGTCAGAAAGCCAAGGTCACCGTTGACGCTTTTGCGGACAAGCGACTGGAGGGCGAAGTGACCAAGGTCGGTGTCATTCCCGATTCGCAGAACCGTTATCTCAGTCCCGATTTGAAGGTTTACCTCACCACGCTGACGATCAAAGGAACCCAGGATTGGCTCAAGCCCGGGATGAGCGCCAAAGTGGAGATTATCGCCAACCAGCTTTCAAACGTGGTTTATGTGCCGGTCCAGGCGATCTCGCCTTTTGATGGCAAACAAGTCTGTTACGTGGCCCGGCGCGGCGGTCCTGAACGGCGCGAGGTGACAATTGGCGAGTTCAATGACGAGTTCATTGAGATCAAAGCCGGACTGAAAGAGGGCGAACGGGTCTTGCTTCGAGCCGCTCCCGCCTCCACCCCGGGCGAGGAAAGCGACAAAAAACCCGAGCCCGAGAAACCGGCGGCGGCGGCGCCTGCCGTGGCTGCCTCGGCGTAGGAATCGCGATGAGCAACGCCATTCTTGAATGCTGCGACGTGCGCAAGACCTATCAGATGGGACCTGTCACCGTGAACGCGTTGCGCGGGGTCAGTTTCGCCATTCACGAAGGCGATTTTGTAAGCATCATGGGGCCTTCGGGCTGCGGAAAATCGACTTTGCTTAACCTGCTCGGATGCCTGGACCGGCCGAGTACGGGGCGTTATCTGCTCGGAGGCGACGATGTGTCGCAGCTCGAAGATGACGCGCTTTCGGCCATTCGTGGGACCCGGCTGGGGTTCATCTTTCAATCTTACAACCTGATCCAGCAGCTCAGCGTCGTGGAGAACATTGAGGTGCCGCTCTACTATCAGGGGCGTCCTGAGGCCGAAAGCCGGGAACGGGCGATTGAGCTGGCTACGCGCGTGGGGCTGGCACAGCGGCTCGATCACCGGCCTTTTGAGCTTTCCGGTGGCCAGCAGCAACGCGTCGCGATCGCCCGAGCCCTGGTCAATGATCCGCTCGTCATTCTGGCCGATGAACCGACGGGCAACCTCGATTCGTCGTCGGGCGAGGAAATCCTGAAGCTTTTTACCGATCTCAACCGGCTGGGCAAAACGCTGATCATGGTCACGCACGATCCTGATACGGCGCAGATCTGTTCCCGGGGAATCCGGTTGCGGGATGGCGTGGTGGAATCCGATTCGCGGCGCTGATCCATGGCTGCCACTTTACAGAGCGCCGGTTCGCAGGGGAAAAAGGGCGGGGTGATCGCTTTTTTCCGATCAATCGATCTGGTCCGTCTTTCGCGGGCGATGCGGCTCGGGGTTAAAAGTCTATGGATGCACCGGCTCCGCTCGCTGCTGACCGTGATGGGGATCGTATTCGGGGTTTGTTCGGTGATCGCCATGCTGGCGATCGGCGAAGGCGCAAGTTTTGAAGCGCAGGAACAGATCAGCCGGCTCGGCAGTCAGAATATTATCCTGCGCAGCCTCAAGCCGCCGGATCAACAGAAGGTCTCCGATCAGGGGAGCCAGAGTTTTGTGCTTCAGTATGGGCTGACCTATCTGGACATTGAACGGATCAGGGAAACGATCCCGGGCGTCTCGATCATCGTGCCGAACCGGCTCATGCGCGATTACGTCTGGAATATCAGCCGGCGCGTGGATTGCGAGATTACGGGCACTGTGCCGTGGTATCCTTCGATGCGAAATCATCGGGTCCAATCGGGACGTTTTTTTACTCAAAACGACCTCGATGAACGCACTGATGTCTGTGTGCTGGGCGCGGAAATGCTTCCCGGACTTTTCCCGCTCGACTCGCCCATCGGGCGAGATGTGCGAGTTGGCGGCGCTTATTACCGGGTGATCGGCGTGATGGAAGCACGCGCCAAACCGGCCAGGACCGAGGAAGGCGATTCAAACAAGAGCGCCGCGTACCAGATGTTTATTCCGTTAACAACGGCAACAACGCGTTACGGAGAAACGCTGATCAAACAGCGCAGCGGCAGCTTTGAAGCGGAACGCGTGCAATTGCATGAAATCACGATCCGCGTTGCCAACCGCGAGGAGGTGATCGTGGTGGCTGAAGCAATCAAAGACCTGATGCTGCATCATCATAAAAAGAAGGATTATGAAATGACGGTGCCGCTGGAGCTTTTAAAACAAGCCGAGCGCACCAAACAGATTTTCAATGTGGTTCTCGGCTCGATCGCGGCGATTTCGCTATTGGTGGGCGGCATTGGGATCATGAACATCATGCTTGCGACCGTGACCGAACGGACCCGGGAGATCGGCATCCGGCGCGCCCTCGGAGCTAGGCAGCGGGATATCGCGATGCAGTTTTTGGTGGAAGCCGTTCTGCTCTCAGGCACCGGCGGCATCCTGGGAGTGATGCTCGGGATCGCCATTCCTTTTTTTGTCAGCCATTTCGCCGGGATGAAAACGATCATCACATTCTGGTCGCCGCCGATGGCGTTTGGGATTTCGGCAATCGTCGGCAGCGTGTTTGGTCTTTACCCGGCGTTGCGGGCATCGCGCATGGATCCGGTGGAAGCGTTGCGGCACGAGTAACAAGAAGCGTTATGAAATCGCCTGTGAAAGCGGTTGCTTTAATTACCGGATCCTCCCGCGGGATCGGACGCGGCGTGGCGGTGGAATTGGCCGGGAGCGGACGGTTCGATGTGGTGATCAATTATGCGGGAAACGAGGTGGCGGCGCGGGAGGCAAAAGAACTGGCGCTGGAGGCGGCGGGAGAGGGCGGGGGACGCGTTGAACTCCTGCAGGGAGACGTGTCCAAGGATCGCGCGCGGATGATTGCGTTTGTTTCGGAGAAATTCGGGCGGCTCGATCTGCTGATCAATAACGCAGGGGTGGCGCCGGCTGTGCGGGCCGATCTTCTTGAAGCGACCGAGGAGAGTTTTGACCGGCTCATCGCGATCAATTTAAAAGGGCCTTACTTTCTCAGCCAATTGGCGGCAAAGCTGATGATTAATTCGCCGGCGATTGAGGGGATTCCCAAAGCGATCGTGAATATCTCAAGCATCTCGGCGTATGCGGTTTCGGTAAACCGCGGCGATTATTGCATCACCAAGGCCGGGATCGCGATGATGACCAAACTTTACGCGGTGCGCCTGGCGGAGTTCGGGATCGGCGTTTTTGAAATTCGACCAGGGGTGATCGAGACCGATATGACCGGACCGGTTAAAGAAAAATACGATGCGCTCTTTGAAAGCGGGCTGGCGCCCATCAACCGCTGGGGCCAGACGGCTGATGTGGCCAAATGTGTGAGCGCCATCGCGTT
Source organism: Chthoniobacteraceae bacterium (assembly GCA_028293625.1). Classification (GTDB taxonomy): domain Bacteria; phylum Verrucomicrobiota; class Verrucomicrobiia; order Chthoniobacterales; family Chthoniobacteraceae; genus CAIURC01. The sequence goes on from JAQGOL010000024.1 coordinate 47,044, forward strand.
TGGCCATTTCCCATATTCCACCGGCCAAGTGTTCCAGGTCGATGGCGGGTTCCATCTGAGATCAATCTGAGGGAGACCCGGCCTTCTTTCCCCGTCATGATACGCATCAATCAAGAACTCCAACCCGCGGATTTACAAAGCGCCATCCAGCGCCTCTGGGAAGTCTCTGCCGGAAAAATCCGCTTGATCGATCAGGATGAGCAGCCTGGCGCGGCGACTCCTGTTTTTACCATTCAAGGCAAATACACGGCGCGCGGCTGGACGGAATGGACGCAAGGTTTTGTGTACGGGTCTGCGATCCTGCAGTTTGACGCGACGGGCGATGAGACGTTTTTAACGCTGGGCCGGGACCGGACCATTCAAAAGATGGCGCATCATTTGACCCATACCGGGGTGCACGATCACGGGTTTAATAACGTGAGCACTTACGGCAACCTGCGGCGGCTCATGGGCGAAGGACGCATTGGTTTTGATCAACGGGAACGCGATTTTTATGAGCTGGCTTTAAAATGCTCGGGTGCGGTTCAGGCCGCGCGCTGGACCACGGTGGCTAACGGGGAAGGATTCATTTATTCCTTTAACGGGCCGCATTCGCTTTTTGCCGACACCATCCGTTCGCTGCGGTCGCTGGCGGTTGCTCATCAGCTTGGGCATCTGCTCATGGGCGAGCGCGACAGGAAGATTTCGTTGCTTCAACGCATCGTCGAGCATGCGCGCACGACGGCGGAATGGGCGGTTTATTACGGCTCGGCCCGGGACGCTTATGACATTCGCGGCCGGGTGGCGCACGAGAGCGTTTTTAACACGAATGACGGCTCGTATCGCTGCCCGAATTCGCAGCAAGGTTACTCGCCGTTCAGCACGTGGACGCGCGGGCTGGCGTGGATTATGTGCGGCTATGCGGAGCAGCTGGAATGGTTCGCCACTGTGGGGGATGAGGAGCTGGAAAAATTGGGCGGCCGTGCTGCGATTGAATCGCTGCTGCTTGGGACCGCCAGGGCCGTCTGCGATTTTTATATCGAGAACACGCCGGTGGATGGCATCCCGTATTGGGACACTGGCGCTCCCGGTTTGGCGCGCCTTGACGGTTACCTGGAACGCGAAGCCGATCCTTTTAACGCGCATGAACCGGTTGACAGTTCCGCAGCGGCGATCGCAGCGCAGGGTTTATTGCGCCTCGGCAATTATCTGAAAAACCGCGGAGATGACGGTGCCGCCAGCCGTTACTGGCAGGCGGGGCTGACCGTGGCGCGGACCCTTTTTTCTGAGCGTTACTTAAGCAGCGATCCTGGTCATCAAGGATTGCTGCTCCATTCCATCTATCATCGGCCTAATGGCTGGGACCATGTTCCGCCCGGGGCGCAAGTGCCGTGCGGCGAGTCGAGCATGTGGGGCGATTATCATGGCCGCGAACTCGCGCTCTATCTTCAGCGCGTCATTGAGGGCGGTCCGTATCTGACTTTTTTCGCATGTTGATTTCCGATCTCTCTCAAATCCCAGGGCGGCGTTATCCGGCGCGCCGCCACACTCAGAACCTGGCGGGCGGCGCGGCTCCCATCCAAACAAAGAATTTTTCGATGGGAAACGTGACGCTCGATCCGCTTGGGGGACAGGTTCCCTGGCATAACCAGGAGCAGGAAGAGGTCTATTTTATCGTCGAAGGCATCGGTGAAATGTGTCTGGGAGAAGAACGGCGGATCGTGAGCGACGGGCAGATGGTTTATATTCCGCCGGGCGTTTTTCATCAGCTCACCAATGTCGGCGAGGCGCCGTTGCGGATGATTTATTGTTACGGACCGGCGGGCGACGTGGCCCATTGGCGGCAGGAACTCAATGGAACTTTGCCCCGGGCCGGGATCGATGCGCCGCCTCTTCCGGCCGGTGCCGCCCCGCAATGGATCGATGCGCCCGAGCCGGAGCCGGATTAAGAGCCGAGATTGCCCTTTTATTTTATGGCCCGCACTTTCAGGTTCCTCCCATGACTGAAGCACAACAGCAAACCATCGACCGCGTATTCGAACTTCTAAGCGAGCACTTCGACCACGCGGTAGTTGCCGTGGGCGCTTACGACGAGGATAAGCAATATACAACGGCCGCCTCCTTTACCGGCGGTGTGGCCGCGGCACTGGGGCTCTGCAAGCTCTATGAGGCAAAGTGGACCAATGAACATCTCTGGGGGGCTGACGAAGAAGATGAAGAAGACGATGAGCAGCGGTGATCTGTTTTCCTGAAGTGCTTCGCCCGCCTCTGTTTTTGCCGTTCCCGAAAACGGCCCCTTCCCTTCATTTCTCATGAACATCCACCCTGTCGGCATAATTCTGAACGGCGTGACCGGCCGCATGGGCACGAATCAGCACTTTATCCGTTCGATTCTCGCGATCATGGAACAAGGGGGCGTGAAGATCAGTGAGGGGGAGACGATCATGCCGGACCCGATCCTGGTGGGACGCAATGAAGCGAGGCTCTGCGAACTGGCGTCGATGGGAAGCAATGTGCGTTATACCACCGATCTCGACGCCGCCCTGGCTGACCGGCGCAACCTCATCTATTTCGACGCCCAAACCACCGGCCGCCGCGCCGATGCGGTCAAAAAAGCGATCGCGGCCGGCAAACATGTCTATTGCGAGAAACCGATCGCGGTCAGCACGGAGTCGGCTTATGAGCTTTATCAGATCGCCACGCAGGCAGGCGTTAAGCATGGCGTCGTGCAGGATAAACTCTGGCTGCCCGGCTTGGTTAAACTCAAAACGCTGATCGATTCCGGATTTTTCGGCGAGATCCTCAGCGTGCGCGGCGAGTTCGGATATTGGGTATTTGAAGGCGACGTCATCACGCCGCAAAGGCCTTCCTGGAATTATCGCAAGGAAGACGACGGCGGGATCATTGTCGATATGCTCTGCCACTGGCGTTACGTGCTCGACAACCTTTTTGGCGAGGTCAAATCGGTAAGCTGCCTGGGCGCGACCCACATCAGGCAGCGCTGGGACGAGCAGGGCAAACCGTATCAATGCACGGCCGATGATTCTGCTTACGCGACGTTTGAACTGGAGAGCGGTGTCATCGCGCAATTCAACTCCTCATGGGCGGTGCGGGTGCACCGGGACGATCTGCTCACGCTTCAGGTCGACGGGACAAAAGGAAGTGCCACGGCTGGATTGCGCGACTGCGTAATCCAACACGCGAGCGCCACCCCGCGCTGCACTTGGAACCCGGATTTGCCGAGTCCGGTCAATTTTGAAGCGGGCTGGAGCCAGGTGCCGGCATATCAGCTCTTCGACAACGCTTTTAAGATCCAATGGGAACTCTTCCTCCGGCACGTGGTTCTCAATGAACCATTTCCGTGGGGACTGCTTGAAGGCGCAAAGGGTGTCCAACTTGCTGAGAAAGGGATTGAGAGCTGGCAGCGCCGCGCCTGGGTCGATGTGCCGGCGTTGGGCTGAGAAAAATCGCCGTTTTGTGCTCCTGCGCTCATCCTCAAGTGACAGAGCTCCCGGCGCGTGCCATTTTCCCGGAACCCCATCCGCCTGCCTCTTCTCCCATGTCATCACCGGACTTTCTCTGGGGCGTCGCCACTTCAGCTTATCAGGCGGAGGGAGGTTACAACGGCGCCGGGGAGCCTCAAACCAATTGGGCGCGCGCGGAGGTTCTTAATGAGGTGGCGGTCACGGGTCTGGCCGCGGATTTCTGGAATCAGTATGAGGAAGACTTTGCCCGATGCCGGGAAATGGGCCTTGGGGCGTTTCGGATGGGAATTGAATGGAGCCGTGTGCAGCCTGTTTTTGAGGTCGCGGAGTGGAAGAGAGCGGCTGCTTTAAACGGGGCGGAAATGCAGGCGCCGCCATTTGATTATGCGGCACTCGACCATTATGTGGCGATGTTCGAGGCGTGCCGCGCGCACGGACTTGAGCCGGTCGTGACGCTTCATCATTTTGTGCATCCGGCCTGGCTTGGAACCGATCCCTGGCTGGAGGAAACGACGCCGGATCATTTTGCGCGATATGTCCGGGAAACGCTTGGCTATATCAACGCGCGTCTGGAGCGTCCGCTGCATTGGTTTATCACCATCAACGAGCCAAACATGCTCGTGCTCAACACGTATCTGGGGCGCCAATTTCCGGGGGCGGCCCCGGGCGGATTTCGTACGATGACCAAGGCGTACAATCAACTGCTGCGAGCCCATGTGCGCGCATATAATGGCATCCACGATCTTTATGCGGAACGCGAATGGCCTCTGCCGAAGGTTTCCACCAACAACTATTGCAGCGATCTTTATTGGTCGGACAAGCTGCTGCTCGATCTGCTTGCGGTCCGGGATCGGGGGATCAGGCGGGAGCGCGTCGGCGATTATATTTGCGAAAAGGCTCGCGAGTTTGAGCGGGCTTTTAACGCTGCCCGCATTCCTTTACATCGCGACCCGGCATATTATGTAGGTGCGGCGGTCAAGCGGCTAAGCAATTGGATCGGCCATCGCACGTTTGATCCGGCCGATTTCGCCCCGCTCCTGGACGAGATTTATTCGTCTCCGCGCGCCGGTTTTTTGGATTACATCGGACTCGACTATTACGATCCGTTTGCCGCGCATGCCTTTCGCTGGCCGGTATTCTGGGATCACGTATTCCACAATCGTTCGTTGCGAAGCTGGATGCTGGCGGCAATTAGCAGCAAATGGTGGGACTGGCGCGTCCTTCCACGCGGGCTCCACTTTTTTTGCAAATACTACGCGCACGATTTCGCGCGCCCGATTTTGATTGCTGAGAATGGAATGGCGCTCCGGCGTCTGCCGGGCCAGCCGCACCGGCATCGGCGTGATTCGATGACTCGCAGCCAGTTTTTGCGGCTGCATGTGCATGAAGTCGTTAAGATTTTACAAGATCACGTGCCGCTGGCCGGTTACCTGCACTGGTCACTTTTTGACAATTACGAATGGGGCACTTACGCGCCGCGATTTGGCCTTTTTTCCATTGATTTTCAGCAGGGAACCGAGCGGCTTGAGGAAGATCAATTCGGAGATCGGCCAAGCGAGGCTTACGCGAGGCTTATCCGCGAGGCGCGCGAGAAATTGGCGCTGTGAGAGCCGTCCCGGATGAGAATTGTCTGAATAATGGGATCGCTTATTCGTCTTGTGTGACGGAGCGAAAATCGTGAATCCAAGCACTGTAATCAGCCTTTAACTGACCGGCTGTCAGCCACTTCGGCATCCGTCCGGTTCTTTGACCTCGATTTAGCTGTAGGCATTGATTATCCCGTAAACACTTCTCATTTATGAAACTACCTCTCCCGATGATTTCCGCCGCGCTCATTGCGGCCATGACGCTGAGTTCGTGCGAGACACCTGGCCAGAGCGCCCTGGCCGGCGCCGCCACTGGCGCAGCGGTCGGCGGATTGCTTCACGGGCGTGGTAGTGATGCGCTGGCAGGAGCCGCCATTGGCGCGGGAGCCGGCTACCTGCTCGGTAAAGTCGCGCAGGTCAGCCGGGAGGAGCGTGGCTACGACGGATACAGCGAGGGATATTCCCGTTATCCTTTTGGCCAGCCAACCCGGCGTTATGGTTTTGTCGAAAGCCCGTATCGGCCGTATCACATCATCGATGTGCGCGGAATTCCAAGCGGCGCAAAAGTGGTGGATCCCTCTTCAGACCGGATTTTCATTAATCCTTAAAGTAAAGACGGTTGCCCTCTCAATTGAGCGGCGCTTTTGAAAAGCGCCCGGGAAAAGTTTTTCCCGGGCGTTTTTTTTCGCCCTTCTGCCTGCACCCGAAATGAGGAAGCGGCGCGTGTTGGTTGGTATGAGATTGTTTCGCATCCGGGGTGCAATTATCGATGCGCCGCTTTTTCACAAAGGCTCCAAAGAGCCTTTTTGAGGGTAAAAAGCACTTCGGTTCAGCAATTTCTCGAAAGAGTCGGCCGCGGCATGCGCGTTGCTTTCTCGATTAATATGACGTCGCTCAGCAGTCTTGTTCCGGAGGAAGAAATGCATATGGATGACAATGCCAGTGCCGTTGCTCCCAAGTTGCATTGTTATTCGCTTACCATTTTCACCCAAAAATGGCGTGAGGTGCGTGATTTTTACGTTGAGATCCTTAATGCGCGTGTAACCAGCGAGCGTGAAGATCGTTACTCGGAAATGGATCTTGGCGGTTTGCCGCTCACGATCCGTAATGCCGAGCATGGCGAGCTGGTTACCTATGTGCATCTTTACGTCTCGGCCAAAAACTGCGAGACCGTGCTGAAGACGCTGCGCAGTCGCGGGATCATCGTCACGACGGTGGGGCCCTATACCAATTTTCGCGACCCGGAAGGCCGCGTCATCAAGCTCTCAGAACAGAAGATGGTGATCGTCTAGAAAGGCGCGGCAGCAAGGGGGGAATTAGAAAGCTGCACCGCTTATTCTCTCCGCGCCCGTATAGACGTTCATCGAGTCGGCACGTAGAAAACCGATTAGCGTCTGGCCTGTCTTTTGCGCAAGCGCGACGGCAAGGCTGCTCGGTGCGCCGATTGCCGCAATCGCTGCGATCCTCGCCGTGTACGCTTTTTGGATCATTTCAAAAGAAGAACGGCCGCTGAGAAGCAGAATATAATCAGTGAGCGGCAATCGATTTTCCAGGAGCGCCGAGCCGATGAGTTTGTCCAACGCATTGTGGCGGCCGACATCCTCGCGCAGGGCAGACAATGCGCCGTCGGCCGAAAAAAGAGCGCACGCGTGAAGACCTCCAGTGCGCTTGAACCCTTCCTGTGAAGCCGCCAGCCGGGCAGGTAACTGCCGCACCATTTCAATATCGATCTTTAATTTTGAGACGAGCGGTTTGCGCCGCCGGACCACGGCCTTGATGGAACTTTGGCTGCACATCCCGCAGCTTGAAGAGGTAAAAACGTGACGGCTCAGTTTGGAGAGATCGAATGCACCGGGATGCCGCAGCGCCACATCAATCACATTACCTTTGCTCAATTTGCCGGCCGGCACGCATGCAGTGATGTCGAAGATATCCCTGGCCGTCCGGATGATTTCTTCACTGAATAAAAACCCGGCAGCCAGTTCGCGATCATGCCCCGGAGTGCGCATGATGACGGCGACGCTTTTTCCTTCCACGCGAATCTCAAGCGGTTCCTCGCCTGCAACTTCATCCTTGCACGACTCGGGAGGTTTGCCGGCTGCAAAGCGGATAATTTGGACGGAATCGGATGCTGGCATCGCGGTGCTGTGTTGCCGGGTTGAAACAGGAAAGGTGAATTGATTCTTTAGTTAGAATGGCGGGGAATCTTCAGGTTTGGGAGAGTAAAGCCGCATCATCTTTCCTGTTCCTGTTAAGACAAAGCGCCGCGTAACTGTTTGCCATCGCTTCAAGTGAAAACTGCGCACTGACGCGCAACCGCGCGGCGAGGCCATATTGTTCGCGCGCATGCTGATCGTGAGCCAGTTCCACGATCGCTTGGGCCAGTGCCTGGTTGTCGCGCCGGGGAGTCAGCCGGCCTGTCACCCGGTCGATGACCTGTTCACTTGCCCCGCCCACGGCGGTCGCGATCACCGGCAATCCTGCGGCCATCGCTTCAAGCGAGGCATTGGGGCAGCCGGCGGGTTCAGAGACCATGACAAATAAATCGAGTTCATTCAAAAACCCGTCCGTTCCGGGAAGCTCACCGCGCCAGACTATCGGCAGGTTGAGTCCAATGTCCTTGAGATGGCGTGCATAGTCAGCCGCTCCCGATTCAATCCTACCGGCTATATGCAGTTCGTAAGGCGGCAGTTGTTCATTCGCAATGAAGAAAGCGGCAAGAAGATCTTCAAGCCGTTTGTCTGGTGAGATCCGCGCGGCAGTGCCAAAAATGAGTTTGCCGATGCGCGGCTTTTTTTGGCCTGCATGCAAATCAACGCCGTTGCGAATGATTGTGCAAGGAGCTCCAAGCTGTGCCTCGGCGAGCGGTTTTTCAGCGGCGAACTTGACAACCACGCCTGTCAGCCGGGCTCCGTATCCGGCCGTGGTACGATAAGGAAGTTCCGGCCGCGGCTGCTCAAAATAGTGCGCCAGCGAGCGAAAGTACATTTCCCCGGGACTGACATCAAAGAGGCGGACTCCTTCAAGCGTGTCGGCAAGGAGCACCTTGCAGCTGGCGATCAGATTCCAAAAAAGCACGGCTTCCGGCGGGTCAAATACAGCTTCGGAGAGAATTCGGGTAACCGCCTTGGAAGGATTCAGCCTGGTTGGCGCACCGACATGAACAACAGGAATCCCGGCTGCCTCAAGCTGACGGCTGCCCTGGGTTGGCGCGGTTTCCTCAATGGTAAAAGCTTTTACCTTAATTCCCATGTGATGAAGGCGGGTAAGCAGACGCCGGGCGCTGCTTTGGGCGCCGCCCATGGAGAAGTTGTTTGTGATAATCCAAATGCCCTCTGGATTCCTGCGCTGCCGAAAGGCGAGCGTCATCCAATAAAGCTGGGCAATACGGAGTGCCATCTTCTCTTTTTGAAACGCTTTGGGCAATCTGCAGACGCGTTCTGCTTTGGGCAGACGTAAAAGCGCGTCGGCAAATTCGTCGGCGGATGCGGAGAGAGGCAGCCTCTGGCAATAAGCGGCATCGTTTGATAACTCAGCAGCGATTTCGCCCGCGCCTCCCGTGTCGGTAATGACGATAGGCAACCCGGCGGCGAGCGCCTCCAGTTGAGCAAGACTAAGGCCCTCAAAGTCGCTTGTTGAAAGATACGCATCGCTTGCACCAAGCAATGCGCCGATCCGGTCGGAGCCGCCAACTTGCACGATGGAACTTTCCATTCCCCACTCTGCAATTGCCTTGTCGAGGGCGGTCGTCGCCTCTTGTCCATCAGCGCTGGTCGGGGCGCTTTCTCCCGCGAGAATACAGCGAGCCGTTGGAAGCCTTGCCTGCAGCTTTGCAATGATCTCCGGAATCCGATTAAGTTGTTTTTGTTTGCGCGGGTTAGCGACCGAGATGACAACAAAGTCGGTTTCCTTCCAACCTTGTTTGAGCCGCCATTGCCGGCTTTCCTCGAGCCGGCCGGAGACCGGTTTGTATGGTCCCGCATTAATTCCATTCCAAGCCGTGCGGCAGGGAGTGCCCGACTCTGTTTCTTCTACTTCCCTGGCGACAGTTTGGGAGCAGGCAATTAAAAGATCCGCCTTTTTCTCGGAATTACCAAAGCCGGCCGGCCATGCCTTGGGCATGTTATGCACGCTAACAACCAGTGGAATCCCGTGAGAGTGAAGCGCTTTGCTTTCAGCTCCCGATATAAGGTGGCCGTGAATCATGTCGGCGTGCAGGTGTCTCGCAAGCTTCGCCACCGCCGCCGCCCGTGCCTGAGGGTCGCGGGCTGCCGTGCTTAAATCGTAAAAGCCTTCCGGGGGCGGATACGCTTTCCTTGTCGAAGGCGCAAGCGCGGCGATCCATGCACGGTGTCCGTTTTGGTTGAGTTCATCCGCAAGATCGAGGGCGATTTTTTCCGCGCCGCCGATTTGAATCGTGGTGACAACCTGCAGAATTCGTAGCGCGCTATCATGGCAGCTGGCAAGTTCCGGGAGGCGGACGGAGCGGACCTGCTTGCTTGCAAAAAGCGAATGCAAGGATTCGGTCCAGGGTGCGCTTTCAAGAAGCTTGCCTAACAGCTGGGCCGCACGCGGCTCAAGATAGAGCGAGCGCGGAGTAGTATCCACACTGACAGCCTGTTTCCGTGGCGGCTGAGAGGCCCTCGATCCGCCGCAGGCAACAAGGGGCAACCCGGTACTACTTCTCGGGATTGTTCGCGGGACTTTATCTTGAAGCCAGCTTCCGCATTGAAGCAATAACAATGGCTCGTTGGCATCGAGCAGAGCTATTGCCAGGTTTTTTGCGCCAATAATAACGGTTGCGTCAGGGGTGATTCCCTGGGCCACAAGAGAGCGGGTTGAACGTTCAGCAAGAAGGGCGTCCAGGGTTTCAACCGAGAAGACGAAACCGCGCATTGGATAGCTGCCGGCGGTGGATTGTTACTCGATCGAAACCACTTTAGGCCGTTGAAGGCGGAATGCTTCATCGGCCGCCTCGAAGATACGGGTCAGCTGTTCTTTGTTCTCGAGGCGGAACTCGACCGTCCGCGCATGCGTGCTCGTCGGATAGCTTTTCACCACTTTTTTCCAAGCGTCCTGGCCCGAGCGTTCGCCTGCTTCAAGAAGAAGCTGGTGCGCCTTATCGAGGGCTGCCGCACCGATTCCCAAAGGAGCATTTGGCACGTTTGGTTCGATGTAATAAAAACGGGCAAGGAGCGAGCCGTCGGTATCAATGTTCACTTCCGTCACGCGCGCAACGCCGTCGACGAGATACTCGTGGCTGCTTACGCTAACCATTGAAGCGGTGGCAACCGCGTAGGTGCCGCCGGGAAGTTTAGCCCGGAAAATGGGGCGGGTCGCCACATTCGGGCTTACCGCGGGGGGAGTGGCGGCAGGCGTGGCCGGTGCCTGTGCGTTGATGACGGGCGCAGCCGCGAGTAATAGAAGGAAAACAAGACGGTGAATCATGATGTTCAGCTAATCGGAGATTGTGCGCGGATGCGAGAAAGGAGATTAGGGTATGCGGCCAATTGGATCTATTGTCCGGAAGAAGGCCGCCCTGAAAGCGCGCGCTTAATTTTTCTGTGCGCGGGGGGATTAAGATTAAGAGGGGAGGTGTTTCGGATGTTTTGGCGCGCCATATATTGAATCTGCGCGACACATGGCCAGCCTACGGGGCGTCGAGAGTGGATTGTAACTCAATGAACTCCCGCTGCGCGGGGTTTAGTTGCAAAGCTTTTGTCAACTCCTTGCGCGCGCCGTCTTTATCGCCGCGTTCCAATCGCGAGCGGGCAACCAGGAAATGGATCTTGGCATTATCGGGTTCAGTTTGCAGCGCGGCCATGAAAAAGCGTTCCGCCAGTTCCCACCGTTTTTCCTCAAAAGCGAGGACGCCAAGATTGTTCAGCACGCGCTCGTGATTTGGCGAGAGTTCAAGAGCATGCCGATAAAAGCGTTTGGCGGTATCGCGATCCTGCCGGGCCAGAAAGACGTTGCCCAAGGCAAAAGGGATGTCGGCGTTGAACGGGGAATAACTCTGGGCAATGCGCAAGTTCCGTTCAGCCCGATCAAGGTCGCCGGATTCAGTGGTGCGAATTCCTGTGGTATAATAATCAAGGGCCCAAAGTGTGGCATCGGCGCGCTGGATGGAAACAAACGCGGCGGCAGCCATCGCCGCCAACGCCATCGCTACGGCGCCGGTCCATTGCCGGCGGGCGAGCCGTGTCCAGAGCGTGGCCATCCACCACGCGCCAAAAAGCAGAAGTCCCGGCACGGCGGCAAGGCGGTAACGTTCGGTAATAAACACGGGCATCAACGCGAGCATGTGCAAAACGACGGCTGCGGCGATCCATCGGGGAGGAGCCGCGCGCCAGCATGCAAAAGCCATCCCCGCCAAACCGAGCGCGGCGACAAAACCAAACCGGAGGCCGGGCCACGTGATTCCCTGTTCACGCATGGTTTGGATGCTGGTGATGTCGTCGTATTGAAAAGCATTCCAAAAGTTGAGGAACTTCGCGCCCATCAGCCGCAGCCAGTCAGCGCGATTTTCATGGATATAAGCGTGCGCTTTCTCCGACCAATAGCGTGAGATCTCAAACCGTTTGAGCGGGTGGCCTGCCGCGGCTTCCGCTTGGGAAACTGAGTCTTTGAGAAGCCCTTCTTGGGAGGAGCGCAAACCGGGAGGCATTCTCGGGTACCCATTGGCAATCGGGTTGTTGCCAATCCAGAAATTGATTCCGCCATGGGCCGAGAGCATGACCGGCTCGTGAGCCACAAGGTGGTTGTGAAGAGACGCGGGAGACGATCCGGCAAAAACCGCGGCGGTAAACAAGGCGGCGGCGGCGGCAATGCGCGGCAGCCTTCTTTTTAATGGCAAACCGGCTGCCACCGAGCGTGCAATCGCGAAGAGCACCAGCGGGGCGAGCATGAGGATGGTGGCCACCATCATGGAAAAAATGCCCATGAAGAGGCCCATCAGAATCCAGGGATGGGCCATGGACGATTCCCGCGTCTTTAAAAGCCACCAGACAGATCCCCAATAAGCCAGCAACACCCAGACTGTCGGCATCAGGATGACTGAGAAAGTCTGTGCCGGCAAAAAGAAGATCCAGCCGAGTGCTGCAAGCCAGCCAATGAGACGCGGGTCGGCTCCGGAAAAATGGGGGGCGCTCTCCTCGCCGGCCGGACTTGATCTAAACGCAGCGAGAGCAAGTTTGTAGAGAAGTCCGGCAATGAGCGCAAAGAGAACGGCCTGGACTGCGCCCACCGTGAATGGATCAAATCCAAGAGGTTTATAAAAAGCAGCCAATAAGTAGGCGTATCCCGGAAGTCCATAAAACGCTTTTCCGTCAGTCCATTGACCTTTGGCGATACGCAGAGCCCAATCGCTGTAAAACTGCATGTCGTTGCCGTGCGGAATGAATTGATCAGAATGGGAGAAACGCACCAGCACGGCCCCCTGAACAATCAATGCAATGAGAACGATCAGTATCGCATTCGAGAGACGTCTCGCATTTTTGACATCAGATTTAGGCATAAATGGGAGAAATTGAGCGGAATTGCGGGAGGTTAACCAGAGAATAGGTCAATGCTCGGCACTTGGCATCGACGTTGCTTTTAGAGAACTTGTTCTGCGGAGCTAAGCTTCGCGAAGCCCAATAACCAAACAGAAATCATATATATATGTTGCAGAAACTAAACAAAAAACGCGCGGGCTTTACCCTCGTGGAAATCATGATCGTGGTGGCCATCATCGCCCTTCTGGCGGCGATCGCGGTGCCTAACTTCCTGCGTTCGCGCAAACGCTCGCAAGCTACCCGTATCCTTGAAGATCTTCGCATGATCGACGCTGCCGTTGATCAGTATGCCATCGAAGCCAACCTTGCAGCGAACACCGTCGTGCCTTTTGATAAAGTGAAGCTTTACCTCAAAACCGGCACTCCTCTCTACACCACCGGCAAAAGCGTTTTGGGTGATAGCTATGGCACTTCATTCACCGTTGATGGTGTTATCAGCACCCCGACGAACACGAAAACTGCCTTGAGCGACGTTGCTCCTGATGAGTTCTGGTCGCCTTACCTTCTTAAGTAAGCAGCCCCTGCTATAGCTCTTTATTAAGCCGTCCCGTTTTATTACGGGACGGCTTTTTATTTGTCCGGAACTAACCTCGGACCTCGCTTTTCCGGAACGCCGCTCTTACCTGACACTCACAGGCCGATTGTGTTCACGATGAAAGTCTTGTAAAAGGGCGGCGGCGCACTATTCCAGGAAGCATTGATGTTGTCGTAGAAGAGCAGGGAACATCTGTAATCTTTTGCCGCAAAACCGGGCGGAAGGCTCACGGTCCAACTTTCGTATGCGATGCCGCTGTTGCTCGCAGGCGCGCATGGCCCTTTGATAATTGAAAAGAGCGTGTGACCATTGGAAACCACCAGCATGCACCAGAGTAAATTGGCGGGCCTTTCCTTAAGCGCCCACTCAAATCTGAATGCATACCCTTCCGGCATCGGGTCCATCTTAAAGCCCGTTAAATCAGTATCCGCGCTGAGGTGGATGTCGCGCGCATCGAGAATGGAAGGTTCTGCGGCCGACCCTTGCTGATAAAGAGTCAGGCTGTTTGTCGAGTACTCCTTCCAGGTCGTGCGTGCGAGAAAGTCGTGAAGCAGTGTATCGCTGGAAGAGACGATGCGGCCATCGGCAGTCCGCATGACCGGATGATAATATCCGGAACGCGAATCGAAAGTAGTCGGATCTGCGTAATCAACGAGAGCCACATCGGTCGGAGGCCCCGCATGATACTCGGCGCGACTCAGTGTTTTTAGTCCTTTTAGAACATGATGGAGCGAGTGCAGTTCTTGTCGCGTTGCGAGGTGCGAAAGATAAGGCATTGAAGCGGTTACACTCGCTTGCGGTGGGATCCGGGCGAGGATCTTCGTTTTCCAATCGCGTTCCCATCGCTTGGTTTGCGCGGTTTGCACCTCATTGATCAAATCTTCAGCCGGACCGATGCATAACTGGCTGATTGCGGATGCCACGACAACCAGCAGTGCTCCTGAATTTTTAAAGCGTGAGTTCTTTAGAACTTCCACCGCCGCAATCCAGAAAAGCGGGATCATGGGAGCTGCATAATGAAATCTTACCGACCACTCCGAAGCCCGCCATGAAAGCAGATGCTGAAGAAGCAGCGGCAGCGCGATCAGAAGCCAGCGGGCTCTGAAAAGGGGAAGTCCGAGCATCGGGAGAAGCAAGGCCCAGAGCAGGTTCCCGCCGGCGAGCGCATTTCCCAATGCTCCAATTGCGCGCCCCGGTTGAGTAAAGAAACCGCCCAGAATTTCGGGGCCTGACTTGCCCAGATGAGAGTAGAGTTCCAGGTAGTCGACGTTGCCGGCATTCAGTGCGGGCCCAAGATATTTTCCGTACGCGAAGAAACAGGTTGCTGCCGCCAGGGCTGGCAGTGCGTTCCAATATAACTGAAAAGCGGCAGTTGCTTTACTTCGCCATTCAATAAAAGCGTGAACTGCGCAGAAGCTGATTAATAACAAGGCAAGGTTCTCCTTGCAGGCAAGCACCATTAAAAACCAAAGCCAAAAGCGTCCCCGGTTTTTAGCCAGCCGCGCTTCAATCAGCAACAAAAGCAGGGGAGCGGCAAACGCCTCGGGATGAAATTCATGAAGAGCGACAAACCCGGTGGCGGGAGCAATCACGGTTGCAATCGCCAAAAGCGCGGAGGCAACCGCGGAAAACCCGAGGCGTTGGGCGATACGCCATCCGGTTAAGGGGAGGGTGGCCAATGCAATGGACTGGAGGGCCACCAACACCATGGGATGGGGCCAGACCGCAAAAAGCGGAGTGGCTAAAAAAACAATCGGTTCGAAGTGATTGCCAAGAAGCGGGACATTAAGAAGGGAAACATGCCATTGGCCATGGAGAGCCAGCCAGAGGGCTTGCACATAAAATGCGAGGTCAAATGTCTCGTATTGAAATGTCCACCAACGCCACCACGACGCGGTGAACGTGATGAGGGCAAAGGATGCCGCGCTAAATAGTGTGACGCACCGGGCTGTGCGGATTAAGCGCATTTCCCGAGGCTAGAAGCGTTGTCAAGAGAAGCGCTGCAAGACGTATGCATCCGATGTCAACGGCCCGGTGCCGCTTGCAAAAGAGCCGGAACCCGATTTTGGATCTCTTCCCGGGCCTGGTCGAATGTTTGCGGGCCCGCTACCACGATTTGGAAAATTTGCTCCCCCGGATTGCGACGGCCGAGCCACGCGTTTTGCAGCCGCTCGCTGACCAAAGGTTCGAGTCTCCCTGGTTGTGCCCGATCCTGCACCCGCGAGACGAAAACGTACAGCGTTCCACCATCGTGGCTGAATTCCGCGCATTGAAACAGCATCTCTGTTTTGTCGATCCTTACAGTGAACGGATTCTTTTTCGCGACCAATTTTAGTCCGACCTCAGGCAGGAAAAGCTCGGGTCTGAAAGTGCCGGCAAACCGTGCGGCGAAGCGGCTCGGCTCCCATTGGAAATAGAAGAGCTGCCAGGGAGCATGGTTTTTTTCCTTAAAAACCGCGGAAAATCCTTCGTTAAATCGCAGCAGTGAATGGGATTCATCGGAGGTTTTATAGCGTTTGAACGCGGCACCGTCCTCCGGCCAGACCGGATGCCATGCTTCGGCAAGATGCGATTTGCGCTCCTCGATTTGGAACCAGACGGCGGTCGCGATTTCCACGCTCAGCAACCAGAGTCCCGCGGCAATCAGGAACGCGAGCCGGATGGGAACAAAGGGCGATGCGGGCCCGGCCGGCCTGGCTGGCCGGATGTTTTGAAGGCGTTCACCGGAAAACCAGAGGATGGCAAAGGAGACGCCGAAAATAAGCAGGCCAGCCGAATCGTGCCATCGTGCGACCGACTCGGGTCCATTGATGGCAGCCTTCCAAGTCAGAAAAAGGGCGCGAATGAAGTTGAGCATAAGAGCCACGGCGACTCCGCCACCCAGCAGTGCGATACGGCGGCGTGTTGTCAGCCGGTAGAATTCTCCGATGAAAACCGAGGCCATCAGGGTACCCGAGAGAGAGCGGATGCCGCTGCAAGCGTCTTCCACCCTGACATCGCCGGTTGGCAAATGAATAAGGTTGCCGGCTTGAAAAGCGCTGATGCCCGCGATGTTAAGCACCGCGGTTGTGCCGTGCGCCACGGCCGAGGAGAGTATTTGAATGACCGACTGTTCGATTGCAAGCGGCCATGGGATTGCCAGGAAGATCAGCAGCAAAGGGATGAGAAAGTGTCTCGCAAAACGAAAGCCGCCAACAAAGCCGATTGATAGAAAAGTAAATCCGACCACGATGCCGGCGTGCATCCAGTTGAGAATGCGCCATTCGGGGTTGGCTTCCTGCACGACCCGAATTGGCAGCAGCAAAAATAACAGCGCCGAGGCAGCAGCGAGAATGGAGCCGCACTGAGCGGGCTGTGAGAGAGCCGGTCGGTCACGCCAACGCAGCATCACAAGGAAAACCACAAAGGCGGGCACAAAATCGCCAAAGCCATATTGCGGGTTGATGGCCCAGTCGGTGTGCAGGTTTAAAACGAGCCTTCCCCACACCGCGCCGATCACGAGCGCAGAGAGCATTATAAAGCCGCGCCCAGTGATTCGCGGCCGGATTGAGAAACTGGGAGGGTTCATGTCGAAAGAAAAAGGGGACGGCTCCGGTGTGGAGCGCGAGTCAAATATGCGGGGTTGCCGATTTTTCATCTGAACGTCACCCAATCGCCTTGCGGGAAAATTGCCGTTCGAGGTGTCAAAGAGACAGCTTCCACGATAGAGCAGGGGGATGAACCGGTTCCTCCCTCCTGCGTTTGATCTCCAGGCATTTGCGCGCCAAACCGTCCTGGCACTCGGGTTCGCTGTCGACATGCCACCGGAGGCTGCGGCGGAAGCGGCCGCTACAAAGCCGGATCTGAGTGGCGTGCGTGATTTGCGCTCACTGCATTGGTCTTCAATCGATAATCCGGAGTCACGCGATCTCGATCAGGTGGAGTTCGCCACGCTTGAAACGGATGGGGAGATTCGCCTTCTGGTTGGCATCGCGGATGTCGATGCGCTCGTGCCTCGTGGGTCGCACGCCGATTCGTATGCCGCTTCAAATACCACCTCGCTGTATACAGGCGCCACGGTTTTCCCGATGTTGCCAGCCGAACTTTCCAATGCGCTGACTTCCCTTCTGGAGAACGCCGATCGGCTCGCAATCATCGTGGAGTTTACCGTGGCTCTCGATGGTGCCGTCCACTCGCTTTCAGTCTTTCGCGCCTGGGTGCGAAATGCCGCCAAGCTCGACTACGACTTGATCGGCGACTGGCTGGAGGAAAAATCGCCAAGGCCGCTCAAAGTAGCCGCTCTCGAAGGCCTGGAATCACAATTGCGTCTCCAGGATCAGGCGCGGGCCCGACTCCGCGCTTTTCGTCACGCCAACGGAGCGCTCGAGTTTGAGTCGGTGGAAGCGCGTCCTGTTACGAGTGAGGGCCAGGTGGTTGATCTGAAGTTGACGGTGCGAAATCAGGCGCGCGATTTGATTGAAAGTTTCATGGTCGCCACCAACAGCGTCATGGCTTCCTTCCTGGAATCAAAAGGCTCGTTGACGATTCAACGGGTGGTTCGGACCCCGAAACGCTGGGAACGAATCGTTGCCATCGCCAATGCACTGGGAACAGTGCTTCCTTTTGAACCCAATTCCCGTGCGCTGGCAGATTTTCTCACCGCGCGAAAAGCCGCGGATCCCGCGAGCTTTCCCGATCTTTCCCTGGCGATCGTCAAACTGCTTGGGCCGGGGGAATACGCCGTGCTTCGAGCGGGCGCCGAGCATGAAGGACATTTTGGCCTCGCTGTGCATGACTACACGCATTCGACCGCGCCGAACCGCCGATTTGTTGATCTTGTGACACAGCGGCTGGTAAAAGCCGCGCTGCTTGGAGAGCCTGCCCCCTACTCGGAGCCGGAGTTGCTGCAGATTGTCGAGCACTGCAACGAGCGCGGCAATGCGGCAAGGAAGGCGGAACGAACCATGCGCAAAGCCGCGGCGGCTGTTTTATTGGCCGGGCGCATTGGCGATTGTTTCGATGCGATTGTGACCGGCGCTGTTCCAAGAGGAACATTTGTGCGTCTGCTCGGCCCGCCGGCCGATGGCCGTGTTGTCAAAGGCGAACACGGTCTCGACGTGGGCGATAAAGTGCGGGTCCGGCTGCTGAGCACCGATCCGGCGCACGGCTTTATCGACTTCGAGCGTTTGGGTTCATAAGGGTCATTCCACAAAACGCTGGGCAATGGGCATTTTACGGCCCACTCCAAATGCGCGGGTGGTGATTTTAAGACCCGGAACTGCCTGGGCGCGCTTGTATTCGTTCAAATCGACACGGCGCTGCACCCAGCGGACGGTTTTTTCATCATAACCGCGCGCCACGATATCGAGCACCGAGCGCTGTTCTTCAACGTAAAGTTGAAGAATCGGGTCGAGGATTTCGTAGGGTGGCAGGGTGTCCTGATCGAGCTGATCGGGTTTCAGTTCAGCGCTGGGTGGTTTCTCGATGGTGTTGCGAGGAATGAGCTCGCGGTCGCGATTAATCCACTCGGCGAGTTCGTAAACAAGAGTCTTTGGCACATCGCTGATCACGGCAAGACCGCCGCACATATCGCCATAAAGAGTGCAGTATCCGACCGCCAGCTCGCTTTTATTTCCCGTGCTCAAAACCAAGTGCCCGAATTTGTTCGAGATGGCCATCAATGTCATCCCGCGCAATCGAGGCTGCATATTTTCCTCGGTTACATCCTCTTTGACGCCGGCGAAAATGTCAGTGAACTGCTCTTTGAACGTCGTGAAACTGTTTTGGATGGAGATTTCGCGAAACCCGATCCCGAGGTTTTTGGCAAGCAGGAGCGAGTCGTCGATGCTGCCGCGGGAGGAAAACTCCGTGGGCATCGTCACGCCAAGAACGTTTTGCGCCCCGAGCGCTTCCGCCGCGATGCAGGCCGTGACGGCGCTATCGATGCCGCCACTCAGTCCAAGCACCGCGGAATGAAAACCGCATTTATGAAGGTAATCGCGCAAACCAAGAACCAGCGCATCGTGGAGTTCCTCCGGTTCGGACTGGAAACCTGGGTCAGGATGAAGCGCGGGTGTATCGGAATCGATGATGCGGAGTTCTTCTTTAAAAGAATCGAGTTTCCCAAGAAGCGTCCCATCGGAAGCGATCGCCATGGAATTTCCATCAAAAACAAGCTGATCATTTCCGCCGATGGCGTTGCAGTAAAAGACGGGGACTTTTGCCTCGGATGCAATGGCCGCGAGCATCTCGCGGCGGCGGTGAACCTTGCCCAGACCAAAGGGAGAGGCGCTCAGATTAAGAAGGATCTCCGCGCCTTGTTTGAGTAGCAGTTCAACCGGAGAGCTGCCATAGAGCCGGCGAGGCAGATATTTTTCCGTCCAGATATCTTCGCAAATGGTGATCCCGATTTTACGGCCGGCAATTTCCACGGGAGAAACATTCAGGGCCGATTCGAAATAACGAGCCTCATCGAAGACGTCGTAGGTCGGCAGGAGCGATTTGAAAAATTTGCGGATCGGCTCGCCGCGCTGGAGGAGGGCGGCGGCATTGTGGAACGGTTTGCCGGATCCTAAATTAAAATCAACATACCCGACAATGAGAGGAACGTCGCCGACTTCGCCATGAAGCGCTTCAAGAATGGCGAGGTTGTCCGGCACGAACCGGGACTTAAAAACGAGATCCTGCGGCGGGTAACCTGTGATGGCCAGTTCAGGCGTGAGAACAAGGTCCGCGCCTTGAGCAACCAATTGGCGATAAGCGTCGAGAATCCTGCGATGATTGCCAGGCAGATCGCCAACGGTGGAATTAAGCTGGGCGAATCCGATCTTCATAAATTCTTTCCTAAGCAGCTGCTAGCGCGCTTTTTTCTCGGGCGTTGGTCCATATAAACTCTCTTTCCAGCCTGCTCCGGATTCAAAGAATGCCTGCTCGACGATGTGCCGCAGGCCCCAAAGCAGACACGCCGCGAAAAATCCGCAGAGAGCCGTCATTAAGAATCTTTGAATAAAAGAGTGCTGCATGCGGGTATGAAAGCAGAACCCCTGCCGCAAGCCAAGGGGAGTGGCTGCAAGAGCGAGTTCACTACCAAAAACCGAGTTCGCCCGTTTTAAGAACGTAGATGCCGAGAAACAGATTGGTTACGGCATGGGATATCACACACGCTGTCAGGCTTTTTGTGCGGTAAGCGACTGCATTGAAAAGAAAACCGGTCGCCAATGCCGCCGGATAATCGAGCGGCTGATGTTCACCCATAAAGCAAAGCGCAACGATCAGGCACGATCTCCATTCAAATGCGCCGATGGGGACTTGAAGGAAATCGTTGCGGATCAGGTAGCGCAGCAGAAAGCCACGCCAGAAAATCTCCTCCACCAGCGGTACGATGACAACGAGCCGCAAAAACCGCACAGAAAGATTTAAGAAATAAGGCCATCCATCCGTGCCAAAAAATGCGGGATCAAATCCCTTGGTGCGCAACGCCGCCCACGATTGAAGCATCCTGTCGCAGGCGCCGTCTCCGAGATGAAGACTGGAACGGACAAGGATTTGGGGGACGACCCAGACACCGAGGGCCACGAGACCGATGCCGATGGCAAAGGGGAGGCGGGCCGGACGTTGCAAATCATAAAAGCGCCAGTAGTAACCGAGCACTGCCCCGCAGAGAACGGTTTGTGCCGGATGAATCCAATATTCGGGATGGGCCACCATCCAATAAGCTTGACCGTCCAGGAAGTGATTGATGAGCGCGCTGAGAAGCGGAGGCAAAAAAAACGCGAAAAACGGCGCTAAATAAGCTTTCTCACGGGGGGTGGCGTCGATCATGTCAAAAATTTCTTAGCCGTGGACAAAAACAGTTCTTCCGAACCAACACCAGAGCAACTCCTTCAAATGCTCGACCTGCAGATTGAGTTGCAGCGAAATAAACGCCAACTCTCCAAGGGCAAATCCCAGCGGCGCCGGCTGCTTTTGCTTTTTGGCTCTTTATTGCTTCTGGCAATGGGGCTCTGGATGGCGCTCTTGTTTTTGGACTCGATGGCGGGCGACCTGCCTCACCGCGGCCAGACACCGGATTCCACCCTGAATAAGGAATAAGGGTGAAAGAAGATTCTTTTGAGAATCAAGACCCAAAGGCATAAGGAGTGCTTACCCTACTTTTCATGGCGAAAGTCCCCAATTCTGTCATCGGTGTCGACCTCGGCCAATACGCACTCAAATCCGTGCTTTTGCAGCGCCGTGGCGCCGACCGATTTATTGTCTCCAATTATGCATCGCGTGCCCTGGCCGCTCCTGTGACCGATGCCGAGGGGCTCGCCGTCGAACTGAAGGCGCTCTTTAAAGAGATGGGCGGCTCGGCAAAGGTTTGCGCGGTCGGTATCTCGAGCCCGGATGCGATGATCCGCATCATCGAGCAACCTCAGACTCCGCCCGAGATTTTGCGGGAAGCGTTGCGGCTCAATGGAATGATGCTGCTCAATCAGGAGTGCCGAAGTTTTGTTCTCGATTGCGATTTGATCGAATCAAGT
Source organism: Chthoniobacteraceae bacterium (assembly GCA_028293625.1). GTDB lineage: Bacteria > Verrucomicrobiota > Verrucomicrobiia > Chthoniobacterales > Chthoniobacteraceae > CAIURC01. The sequence goes on from JAQGOL010000024.1 coordinate 68,686, forward strand.
GAGCCGGCCGGCGAGGAAGTGCCGAATAGCGGTGTAGCCCGTCTCAAATATCTGGTGGGCGGAGTGCCGCGCGCCGAGGTGGTCCGGATTGCGGAAGCCTTGGATAAAACCGGTGTTTCCGTTGGGAAATTGCAACTGGCTCCGATGTGCGCATTCAACGCGTTCGAGTTCGCCCACCCTGAGATTTTTAATAACCGCGCTTTTTTCCTGGTCGACATCGGGCATACGAGTTCGACGGTGATGGTCGGCTCCAAACGCGAGCTTGTGCTCGTGCGCTCGATTGATTGCGGCGGCCGGGTGCTGATGGAGACTCTCATGGCGCTAAGTGGTGAATCGCGCGAAGCGGTGAGCATGGCACTTGAGCAGGAGGACGAATTGATGGTGGAAAATGCGCGCATGGCCCTGGCGGTGCTCACCCGGGAAATTGGCAGTTCAATCGGGTTTTTTGAGGGCCGCCGCGAAGAAGTCATCGATCGGATCTTTGTTTCCGGCGCCCCGGCAAAATCGAAGGCGCTTCTTAAAGTGATGAGCGAAGAGGCTCGTCTGCCGTGTGAATCGTGGAATGCCCTGGCCAATTGCGAGGTGATGCTCGCAAGCGATCGGATCGCTCCTTACCATGCCGCCGTGCTCGACTTGAATGTCGCGTGCGGAGCCGCCGCTGAAATGTTTCAAGTCCGATAATCATGGCTCTTCGTCTTAATCTTTATCACGAAATCGCGAAGGAGAAGCAGGCCAAGCGCCGCGATCCCCTTAAACTCTCAATGATCGCCCTGGGGGTCATCGTTGCACTCTTTGCTGGTTATTATTTCTGGCAGCTTGCCTTGGTATCGAGCATTGGCCGGCAACTCGAAGCCATGGAACTGAAGTTCAAGGCGGACGGGCCCAAATCTGAAGCCGCTCAGAAAGGGATCGATGAGCTCGCTGCGGTGGCCAAGATGAGCGACTCGATTGTAAAACACATCGAGGGGCGTTTTTATTGGGCTCCCCTTCTTGAAATTGTCACCAGGCTTGTTCCCGCCGACCTTCAGATTACCAAGTTTTCCGGCGACGTGCAGGGCGACCTGGCCAAAAAAGGGGTTCTGAATCTGGACGGAATTTCCTCGGGTGCCAATCCGCGCGAATCGGCCGAGACTTTGCGCAGGGCCATTGAAAAAGAACTCGCAAGCCGGTACCGGGCGGTAACCGCCTCGTTTCGCACGCTTGAAGATGGCACCGAGAGCATCAACGTGGAGGGGACTCACCGCGCGACGGCCATCTTCCAGATCAACGTGCAATTCAGCGTCGGAGAAGAAGTCGCCGCAACGGTCGTTGTCCCGAAGAAAGTCAGAAAAATAATTCCTGGGATCACTCAGTAGACTTGAAATAACATGAAACTTGGAAAAGACGAAATTTCGAGGCTCTTCCTCGGCGGCCTTCTGGTGATTGGCGTTATCTACTGCTACTTCGCCCTGCTTCTGGGACCATTGCAGAGTAAACAGGAAACCGCTGAGAAGACTATCAAGGAGCTCGAGCCGAAGCTGGCCGCGGCGACATCGGTCATGCTCAAATACAACGCGGCCAAACTAAATAAGGAAGCGGTTGATACCTCGCTCAGCCGGATCAATGTGATGATTCCTTCCGGCTCGCCGGTGGCGTGGTTTCCACCCCGGGTCACTGAATTTTTCAAAACCCACTCGGTCGATAAGGCGAGTATCCGGCTGGTGTCGGAAGTGCCGGATAAAGCGTTGCCCGATTATCAGCGCATGTCGTGGAATGTGGATTTTCCGAAAATTGATTTTATCCCGTTTGTCATCGCGCTGGCGGAGTTTGAGAACGAGGAGCCGCTTGTTGAGATCATTAATGTGGTGATCGAGGGCAATCGCGACAACGTCGAGACGCAACGCGCTGTCCTTACTCTCAATAACCTGGTTAAAAAATGAGCTTTTCACGCCACTTTTCTCTTTTGCTTCTTGCCAGTGTCACCGTCGCGCATTCGGCCCCCGTCAGCGCGGAGCGTTACGAACTCAAGACTCGATCCTCCTGTTCGCTCGATCCAGCGACGCGTCCTCCTTTTTGGCCGATTGGCTGGGTAAAGCGGGCCGTAAATGCCAACCAGGGCCAGGCCCCTGTGGTGGTCGCGAAACCGGTTCTTGAGGAAAAAAACTTCGTGATGACAAGCATCCTGCTTGGCACTCCATCCCTTGCTGTCATTAACGGACGTTCTTATTCGGAAGGGGAATTTATCCGATTCCCAAAAAGCAGCGGCGGGGCGGGTATGCGAGTCCTGGTTCGACAGATCCATGATGGAGTCGTGCAGCTCCAAGCCGCCGACCAGGTTATTTCCATCAAGCTGCGCCAACAGGAGCTCGGCCTCAAAAAATTCGAGGAAGAGCTCCTGAACGATTCGCGCTAAAACGGCGCCGGCCGGTTTCAGCCGTTGAGCTCGGCAAGCACTTCGGGATCACGCACGTCGGCCCATTCGCCCTCCAATTCGAAGGCCTGCACCAGCTTCCCACTCTGGGCCAGCTCACGGATCGCGTCGGTAAGTTCATATTCGCCGCGGGGCGATTTTTCCAGCCGCGCCGTGAACTCAAATATGCTTGGGCGAAACGTATAAATGCCGGCGTTATACCACGGGCTCGTCGGCTCGCCCGGCTTCGGTTTCTCGCGTAAATCGGTAAGCTCGAAGCGTTCGTTAATAAAGACGGCTCCTCCTTTGGAGACATCCTCATTTTTCTTCACACTGACAATCGCCTCGGCTTCCCCCAGCGCCACCAGGCGCCGGTAATTGGCTGGATTCACCAGAATATCGCCGTAACTGAGCACAAACGAATCGGCTCCGGCAAAATCGCGGGCCAGCTCCACAACGCGGCCGGTGCCGTCCTGCACGATTTGGTCGGCATACTCGATGGCGACTCCGAAGCGCGCGCCCGTGCCGAAGAAATCGCGGACCACATCGGCCCGATAGCCAACGACGATGAGGATTCGCTCCACGCCGGCATCGCGCAGTCCTTCCACAATGTGCTGGAGGATCGGCTTGCCGCGCACCGGGATCATTGGTTTGGGCAGCTCGTCGGTGAGTTCACGCATCCGCGTGCCGCGTCCTGCTGCGAGAAGAACCGCTTTTTGAACAATTTGGCTCATAAATGGAAGGACTGCAGTTTTGCGAACGCAGGCTCGGAACGAGGTTATCGGCGCGTTTCCTCGACGAACTCGGCGATGCGTTCCATGGCGATTTTGATTTGCTCCATGCCGGTGGCGTAGCTGCAGCGGATGAACCCTTCGCCACTTGGCCCAAAAGCGGGGCCCGGCACGCAGGCAACCTGTTTTTTCTCCAGGAGGCCCAGGGAAAACTCGCGGCTGGTGAGTCCGGTGCTGCTGATCTTTGGGAAAACGTAAAACGCGCCCAGAGGTTTGAAGCAATCCAGTCCGAGGTCATTGAAGCTGCGGACGATAAAATTGCGGCGCAGTTCGTACTCTTTGCGCATGGAATCGACTTCCCTCGCGCCGTTGAGCAACGCCTCAATCGCCGCATCCTGGGCGGTCGTGTTGGCGCAAAGGATCGCATATTGATGCACCTTCATCATTGCCTCGGTCAAAATCGCCGGCGCGCAGGTGTAGCCGATCCGAAAACCGGTCATTGCAAACGCCTTGGAAAAGCCGTGCAGGAAAACCGTCCGTTCACGCATGCCGGGCAGCGAGGCGATTGAAACGTGCTTTGCCCCATCGTAGGTAAGCTCGCTATAAATCTCGTCGGTGAGCACCACCAGGTCGTGCTCCACACAAAGCCTGGCGATCTTTTCAAGCTCCCCGCGTGTTTGCGTCGCCCCGGTCGGATTGCACGGGAAATTGAGCATCAACACTTTGGACGCAGGGCTGATTTTTTTTTCAAGCTCCTCGGCCGTCAGCGTGAAGTTATCTTCCGCGCGCGTCGCAATGGCGACCGGTATCCCGTGGGAAAGCAGGATGCTCGGGCTGTAGGAGACGTAACACGGCTCGTGGTAAAGGACTTCGTCGCCGGGGTTGATGAGGGCGCGCAACGCAAGATCAATCCCTTCGGATACTCCGACGGTAACCATGATCTCGCTCTTGGGATCGTAGCTGACACTGAAGTGACGGGCCACGTATTCGCTGATGTGTTGCCGCAATTCGGGCAGCCCAAGATTTGAAGTGTAGCCGGTATGGCCGCGCTCCAAACTGTAGATGGCCGCCTCACGAATATGCCACGGGGTATCAAAGTCCGGTTCGCCGATGCCCAGCGAGATGACTTCCTTCATCGATTGGACAATTTCGAAGAAATCGCGAATCCCTGAGCGCGGGATGGTTCCCACGTGAGTCGCGATGTGTTTTTTTAAGATCATTGGAAAAGAAAAGCTGAAAAGATTAAGAATGGAGTTCGGGGGAGGGGACGGTGGAGAGAGTTATGCCGGTAGCCGCCAGGCTCGGGCATGCACGCTCCACGCATCGGATCGATCTCCTCTTTTCACGGGGCCCGGCTTCACGGTGAAACAGCAAGCCGTTGCGAGGTTTCTTCGCGATAAAGCGCGACCCCATTTTCCTTGTACGCCTTGAGCCGGAACCGGGTAGCCGTCGAGATGACCCCCTTGATCGTGCTCAGTTTCTCGGAAATGAACGAAGCCACATCCTGAAGGGTGTCGCCTTGCACAATGACAAGCAGATCGTAGCCGCCGCTCATCAGGTAGCAGCTTTTGACTTCGGAAAACCGGGCAATGCGCGTGGCGAGCCGGTCGAAGCCGCCGCCGCGTTCAGGCGTGATGCTCACTTCAATGCAGGCGGTCACGGCGCGTTCCTCACTCTGATCGGGATCGACCACCACCTGGTAGCCAAGGATGACTCCCTCCCTCTCAAGTTGCTTGATCTGCGCGGCGACTTCGTCCTCGGTCCGGTCGAGTGCCTTGGCAAGATCGGCAATCGGGGCTCGGGCATTTTGACGCAGAAGCGAGATCAGTAATTCCATAGCGGGGGCGGAGAATAAGCCGCGAGTCCGCATGAAGTCATTCAGAAGTTGCGAAGAAATCGCTTCGGCGCGGGGGCCTTTGGCAAAGGATCAGGCGAGAGCGGCCGGGTTCGAAGAATTCCCCGCCGCAAGATTCGGCACTTGCGCGGCCGCGGCTGGCTCCGTTTTATGAAGCTGTCTGGTTATGATGAAATATTCCACTTACCTTATCTTTGGCGCTCCCGGCAGCGGCAAAGGTACTCAAGGCAAAATTCTCGGCGCGATTCCGCGGTTTTTCCATTTCGCATGCGGCGACGTTTTTCGCGCCCTTGATACCCGCACAGAGCTGGGACAAGCCTTTCTGGCATATTCAAGCCGGGGCGAATTGGTTCCTGACGATCTGACCGTCCGGCTTTGGCAGGCGCGCATCGCCGACATGGTCCGCTCGCATCAGTTTAAACCGGATATTGATGTACTGGTGCTCGACGGGATCCCACGCAATCTGGGCCAGGCGAAGATCATGGTAGATATCATTGATGTGAAAAAGGTTTTCCATCTCTCGTGTCCGGACAGGCCTGCTTTGGTCGGCCGCCTTAAAAAACGCGCTTTGAAGGAAAATCGTTTCGACGATGCAAACGAGGAAGTCATCCGCCGCCGCCTTGCCACTTATGAGGCGGAGTCAAAACCAGTGCTCGAGTTTTACGGACCGTCGATGCTGAAGGAAATCGACGCGACGCAAACCCCGGTGAAGGTCGCTTTGGAAATCCTCAAGACCATCAACGGCGAAGGATGACGCAGTTTGCCACATTCCGCGCCTCCTCGCTCTATTGCGTGGAGTGCCGCGACGCCCAACCAGTCCAGGAAAAACTTGTCCAGGTTTTTCCCGATAAACAAATTTACGAGTATCTTTGCGTCCGCTGCGGCGGCAAGGTTGGAAATCGCGAAGTGAGCCTCGGGTCCAATTTTCTCGAGGAAGAAACCGCCGACCCGGCTACGACGCGCATCAAGATCGTCTGACCATTTACCTCAGTCGCGCTCCCTTTTTCACATGCGGATTATTTTCATAGGATCGGGCGATATCGGGTTGCCGACATTGCGGATGTTATTGAGTTCCAACGATCACCACGTTCTGGCTTGTGTGACTCAGCCTGACAAACCCGTGGGACGGCATCAGGAACTCCAGGCCTCGGCCATCAAACAGCTCGCGCTTCAGCATCATGTCCCCATTTTTCAGCCGGCGCGCATCCGGGATCGCGCCGTGTTGGAGCAACTCCAGTATTTGCGACCGGACGTGATCGTCGTCATTGCTTACGGCCAGATCCTGCCGGGCGACGTCCTGCGGATCCCCGCGGTGGCTTGCTTGAACCTGCATGCGTCACTGCTTCCCCGGCATCGTGGCGCGGCTCCCATCCACGCCGCAATTGAAGCGGGCGATCCGACCACGGGGATCACGGTCATGTATATGAGCGAAGGACTCGATACGGGCGATATTCTATTGGAGAAATCGTTGAGAATCGGGCGGCGTGAAACCACCGGCATTCTTCATGACCGGCTCGCCGCATTGGCTCCGGACGCATTGGGCGCCGCGCTTGCCTTGCTTAAACAAGGGCGGGCGCCGCGTCTGCCCCAGGTTGCCGCCGAGGCGACCTACGCTGCCAAGCTCACGCGTGAAAACGGGGAAATCCGCTGGACGGCCACCCGGGAGGAAATCGATCGCAAGATCCGCGCGATGACCCCCTGGCCCTCGGCTTACACGTTTATTCCCACCGCGGATGGCCCGCGCAAACTCAAAGTGTTCTCCTCGATCCTTCACAGCCGCCGTCTGGGCGAACCCGGCACCGTGGCGCGTGCTGACAAACACGGCATCCTGGTCGCTGCCGCTGAAGGGGGATTATTGCTGCGCGAAGTGCAGATCGAAGGCAAAAAACGAATGAGCGCCCGGGATTTTCTCCTTGGCAACCCGGTCGCCGCCGGCACCCTGCTGGGCATCCCTGCGCCAGCTCCCAATTCGCCTGCCGACGCTGGCCAGTGAACGATCCCTCTTCGGCTCAACGCCAGCTCGAAGCCGTCGTTGAAGGGATCCGCGGTTGCACACTTTGCCCTAAAATGCGTCGGCCCGGTGTTTCCGGCGGCGCCATTTTGAGCCGCGTGATCACAGTGGGCCAGGCACCCGGCAGCAAGGAACCGATAATCGGCCGGCCTTTTGCGTGGACTGCCGGCAAAACGCTTTTCCGTTGGTTTGAAGGCGCCTGCGGTATTTCCGAGGAGCAATTCCGCAGCATGATCTACATGGCGGCGGTCTGCCGTTGTTTTCCCGGAAAGACGGCGGCGGGCGGGGATCGCGTTCCCGACTCACAGGAAATCATCACGTGTGAGCGGTGGCTTGCGGCGGAGATCGAAATCCTGCAGCCCTCGTTGGTGATCCCCATTGGCAAGCTGGCGATCCAAAAGTTTGTGCGCGCTGAGAAGCTGACCGAGATGATTGGCAAAAAGTTCGCGGTTACCTTTCGCGGCCACGCGTTTGACCTCCTCCCTCTGCCTCATCCCTCCGGGGCCTCGCCCTGGCATCGGATGGAGCCCGGCAAAACGCTCTTGGGACAAGCGCTCAGGGAAATCGTCAACCACCCTTCATGGCCAATGCCGCCGGGTCAACCGCCGCGGACCGAAGCGATCCAATCGGCAATCTTGGCCGCCAGGAGCGGATTGCTGCGTTCCGCCACGTAGAACAGGTTTGTCAAAATCCGGGTCAGGATCTGACGCGGCGTGGCAGCCATCAAATGCTCGGGCTTGAGCACCATATCCTGCTGCTCCATCAATGCGCGGCATTCATCGAGTCCAACACGGCGGCCCCCATGGAACGGATCAAAAAAGATCTCCTCATGGCGGACCATAAAATGCCCGGGCAATCCCACCCCTTCAATGGAAAGCCCAGCGCGCCGGCCCACCAGCATATAAACCAGGCTCAATGAAATCGGGATGCCGAGGCCGGTGGCGATCACATTGGGAAGCAACGAATTTTCAAGGTTGTAATAATCCTCTTCGTTGCCGCGGAGCTGGACCTCATGACTGAGATATTCAGCCAGGGTTTCGACCCGATCGAGTGGCGTATGGGCTTTGCGCAATCGTTTGGCGACTTCGACTCCCCATTCGTCCAGCAATTCGCGCTCATAGCTAAAATCAGTGCCCGGGGTAAACGTCATCGCAAGGCGCCACGCCGCTTCCTCCAGGTCGCCGTGCTCGGGAAATGTCTCGCACAATTGCGTGAAAACCTCGTCCACATTGCTCTCCTCGATGACGGCGATGACATCGCGCACATGCCGTGCGGCCGTGGGGTCGGCTGCGGCCAGCAAAGCGCGCAATTCACCAAGCGATGCCACGCCGGCTTGGGTGAGCTGATCTTTAACGAGATCCAGCGTCACCGGATCATCGTCACGAAGCAATTTTAAGAGGGCGTCACGTTGCTCAATCATCGCTGATTTATCCGCGGGCCACGTTGACGTCGATTACCTCGCCAGGCTCGCAATTGACTTCAATCTGAATTGGCCGGCAGCAAACCGTGCAATCTTCAGTCGTGGTATGATCGCCTTGGGACGTATCGACCATAAGCGGGAAAACTTCGTTGCAATACGGGCACTGAAGATCAATTTCAATTAGCATGACAGAATGCGAGGTGGCTGAACCGGTTTGTGAACCGCCTTCATACCACATCTTTTGAGGAAAGTCGCGCGCTCCAAACCGCGGTTGCTTCAGCTTTCAAGCTTAAGCCGGGGCGCATCACTCCAAAGCTGTTCAAGGCTGTAAAGGCCGCGCTTTTCAGTATGGAATACATGCACCACGACGTCGGAATAATCCGCCACGACCCAGTGACTCGAAGGAAATCCATCGATCGCAGTCGGCCGCACATCGTGCTCCTTGTGCAGCCGCTCTTGGAGCTCGCCAATAATCGCCTTCAGGTGTGGCTCCGATGTGCCGGAGCAGATAACGAAGAAGTCGGTGAAATTTGAGATGCCGCGCAAATCGATCGCCAGGATGTTCTCCGCTTTTTTGTCGGCGGCGATGGTGGCAATGAGTTGAGCGAGTTGTTCGGATTTAATGGGTGGTCTCCTTGTAAAGTTGGTGCCGTTCGATAATCAAACGCACCGATTCAGGCACCAGATACCGGATGGAAGCGCCGCGTGCAACCCGCTCGCGAATTTCTGTGGCGGAAATGTCGAGCCGGCGGGAGAGCGTCGGCATCCCATGGACGCAATCCGAGTGGCCTCGATCGAACACCGCAAACCGCGCAATCCTTCGTAAATCGTCAATCCGCCGCCACGTATGGAGCTTCTCCAGGTGATCGTATCCGATGAGATAAAAAAGTTCCGCCTCCGGCCAGCGCGCGCGAAAATTTTCCGCGGTCTCGATGCTGTAACTCGGCCCTTCTTTAAAAAGCTCGCACTGATCCATCTCAAATCCCGGCTCATGGGCGATGGCCGCCGCCACCATTTCCGCTCGCAGGATGGCAGAAGCGGGCGGACGCCCCGGTTTATGCGGTGAAATGGCTGCCGGGATGAAAAAGACCCGGTCCAGCTCGAGGCGTTCGAGCGCTTCACGCGCCAGGATGAGGTGCCCGTGGTGGATGGGATCAAAACTACCGCCATAAAGTGCGATGCGCATGCTGAGGTGGACGACACGCATCTAAAGTTGCGCCGCCCGATTTTGGAAGAGAGGAAAGCGGCAGCCACTTCTAAATGCCGCCCCGGCGCTTTGCCCTGGCGTGAATTGATGAATCCGAAAGCGGGGCTTGAAGCGATGAGGCCGGAAACGGAAGCGGGGACGGGGAGCCATTTCCCGGGTCTCTCAATTCTCAACTTTGTCTTCCATCATGAAAGAGACTCTCTTCATCCTTCTTGTCCCTACAGCGCTCGCGGTTGTGACTGCGTTTTACATGCGGCGCCGCCACACGGCTGCGCCTCCAAAGATCGTGAAACCCGGCGCGGTCTGTACCGTTAACGATGGGGAGGGGGCGTTTGGAGTCGCCAAGGTTTTAGCGAAAGATAAACGCAACGTTCATATTTTGCTTTATGCCAATCGATGGGAAAACCGCCCATCGCTTGAGGAGGTTTATAAGGTCGATCTCCTGATGGGATGTGTTCGCGATCAGGATACCGATCTGTCCAAGCATCATCTTTCGCTTTCCCATGAGGCTTTCGCCGATTGGAAGCCGATCGTGATCAGATACGCCAAGGTGTTCAGGTTCGAACGGGAGGCCTATGAGCAATGGAAGGAACTCGGCGGCCAGATCTTTCTCTGGTAACCCGACCAACGGGAATTGATTGCGTTAATGGAGAGCCGCTTTTTTATCAATTCACCCCGTGGCATAAGTGGCTGGCAGGCTCCGGCCCATGAGTCCTCTACTTTGCCGGCCACCCGCGATTTCCAGCGCCCGCCTTCCGATTGCGCCGCCTCAACGTTTTTCAATCGCCGCCGCCACCCCGAAAGAGCGTGATCGGATCTATCAGATTCGGCATGAGGTTTATGCCGATGAGATTCATCAGCATGCGGTCAATGAGGACGGCCGGCTTCACGATGCGCTTGACCAGGCGAATGTTTACCTCGTCGCGAAGTGGGATCATGAACTTTGCGGCTTTATTAGTCTCACCCCGCCCGCAAAAACGCCTTATTCTGTTGAGAAGTATCTGTCTCGTGAAGCTTTGGGACTTCCCGATACCAGCAAACTTCACGAAATTCGACTGCTCACCGTGCGGAAGCCATGGCGCGGTTCCGAAGTGGCGACATTGTTGATGTATGCCGCTTTCCGTTGGGTGGAATCGCATGGCGGCGAACACATCGTGGCGATTGGCCGTCATGAGCTGCTTGATCTTTACCTGAGGCTCGGGCTCGAACGCGGCGGCTCCGTGATTCAATCCGGCGCGGTCACTTATCATTTGCTTGCCCGCTCAGTAAGGGCGTTGCGCGAGCATCTCGAAGGCTTTGAAAACCTGATGGGCCGGCTGGAGGAAAAGGTCGATTGGAAGCTTTCATTTGGGTTTCGAAAGCCGGTGGCCTGTTTCCATGGCGGCGGTTTTTTCAATGCCATCGGACCGCGGTTTGATCATCTTGAGCGCAGCCATGCGATCATCAATGCCGACGTGCTCGATGCCTGGTTTCCGCCCTCCCCGAAGGTGCTTGCAGCTGTGCGGGAGTATCTGCCGTGGGTGGCACGCACTTCGCCCCCCACGGCTTGCGAAGGGCTTGTTGAAGTCATCGCGCAAACCCGCGGTGTTAGTTATTGCAATATCCTGCCCGGGAGCGGTTCTTCGGACCTGATCTTTCGAGCGCTTCGCCATTGGTTGACGCCCTCCTCCCACGTGCTGGTGTTGGATCCGACTTATGGCGAATACGTGCATGTTCTGGAACAAGTCATCGGCTGCACCGTGGACCGTTTCCTTCTATCGCGCTCGGACCAATACGAAGTAGACATGGAACGGCTCGAAGCGGCATTGGCGGGCGAGTATGACCTGGTTGTGTTGGTGAATCCCAATAGCCCGACAGGACGGTATATTCCACGCGATCACCTTGTTGCTTTACTTAAGAAAGCGCCGGTTTCCACCCGGATCTGGGTCGACGAAACCTATATTGAATATACCGGCGCGGCTCAATCACTCGAGCCTTTTGCAGCCCGGAGCGAAAACGTGATTGTCTGTAAATCGATGTCGAAGGTGTATGCGTTGAGCGGATTGCGGGCCGCATATTTGTGCGCGGGCGCCCATCAGCTTGAAGCTTTGCGATCTATCACCCCGCCGTGGGTGGTAAGTCTGCCGGCCCAGATGGCTGCGGTGGAAGCCTTGCTCGATCCGTCTTACTATCAGGCTCGCTACAATGAAACCGGCGCATTGCGCTTGCAACTAAAGGCCGGTATTGAAGCGCTTGGATGGGACGTTGTTCCGGGATGCGCGAACTTCCTGCTCTGCCATCTTCCGGTCCCGGGACCGTCCGCCGCCCAGCTTGTGGAGCAATGCCGGCCGCGCGGGCTATACCTTCGGGATGCAGCCGCAATGAGTTCGCAACTTGGCTCGGATACCATCCGGATCGCGGTTAAGGATGCGGAAACCAACGCGCGCATGCTTGGCATTCTAACCGGTTTTTTTTAAGATAAACCGGCTGAATCAAACATGGCGGAAGCCGGACGCGCTCTGATTGAATGCGCGGGACCCAACGCCATGAACATTCATCATTTGGAGTTATTTTATTACGTTGCCCGCCATGGAGGTATCACCGAGGCGGTTCGCAACATGCCTTACGGCGTCCAGCAGCCGGCGGTAAGCGGACAGGTTCTTCAATTGGAGGAAACCCTCGGAACCAAACTATTCAACCGGCGCCCGTTCCAATTGAGCGCCACCGGGGTGAAGCTATACGAATTTATCGAGCCCTTTTTTAGTCACCTTGAAAACACGGCCGATTCGATCCGCGGCAGCGAGACGCATCTTCGCATTGGCGCATCGACCGCGGTATTGCGCGACCATCTGCCGTCGGTTTTGCGGAGCATTCAGAAAAAAGTGCCGCGCCTGCGGCTTACTTTGCATGAAGGGATCGAACCCGATCTTCTTGGGGAACTCGAAAAACAGGAGATTGACGTGGCGGTTACCTCGATTGATCGCAACCTCGGTCCTGGCTTCAACGTCCATGAGTTAATGAAGCTGCCCCTGGTCCTGCTGGTGCCTTCCAAAAGTCCCATCAAAAAGGAGAGCGACTTATGGAAATCCGACAAGATCGAAGCGCCGCTCATTACTCCGCCGCCCGGTGAGGCCTTGTCGCGTTCTTTCCAGCGCGGATTATTCAAACACCAGGTCGATTGGCTTACCAGTATCCGCGTCAACTCCCTCGAGCTGATTGAAACCTATGTGCAAAACGGGTTCGGTGTCGGCCTCTCGGTGCGAATCCCGGGCCGTCGCGCGGCGCCGCATGTGCGGATTGTTCCATTGAACGAATTTGAGCCGATCAGCCTGTGCGCGGTTTGGCGCGGCAGGATTACTCCACCGCTTCAATTGCTTGTCGATGAACTGAGCGCCCAGGCTGCTTCCCTGGCGGTCGCCGCGCCCGTATAGAAAAAAGGTTGAGAGAATTCGAAATCGTCCCAACTCTTCTTTCATGTCGACTCCCTCTCTTGGCCAACTTTTGCTGACTGGTGTTCCCGGTCTCGAACTCGATTCCGACAGCGCCGCGGCATTTCGCCGAATTCAGCCGGGCGGATTTATTCTCTTTGGCCGCAATATCCAGTCTCCCGGCCAGCTGCGCCGATTGATTGATGATCTGCGGGAAGTGAGCGTTGTGGAACCGATCATCACAATCGATCAGGAGGGCGGGCGCGTCTCCCGGCTCAAGCTTCTTGGCAACGAGCCGCCAAATGCCAATCAGCTGCGCGATAAAGGCGATCTGTCGCTGATTGCCCGGCATGGCGCCATCACCGGCCGGCTTTTGCGCATGTTTGGCTTCAATCTCGATCTTTGCCCGGTGCTCGACATTTCTTTTGATGATGAAGCGGATAACTCGCTGCGCGGGCGCTGTTACGGCAACGATGTCGCGCAAGTCATCCGTAACGCGGGCATTTTCAATGAGGCGCTTAAAGCAGAGGGGGTGCTGAGTTGCGGTAAACATTTTCCCGGTTACTCGCGCGCCCCGCTTGATGCGCATCACGAGCTTCCCGTCATCGCACTCAGCCGCGAAGAACTCGATGCCCATGAGCTTGCCGTCTTCCGGCATTTCGCGGACAAGGTCGATTCGATGATGATCGGTCACGGATTTTATCCGGCGCTTGAAAATACCCAAACGCCTTCCTCTCTGAGCCGCACCGTCATCACCGACCTGCTCCGGGGCGAACAACGGTTTCGCGGCCTTGTGATGACCGATGACCTCGACATGGGCGCTATCCTCAATCATTACGGCCTGGAGGAGACAATCCGCCTCGCCATCTGCGCCGGAAACGACCTGGCGATGATCTGTCACCGCGTTGATTGCGTGGAGCAGGCACTCGGTTTCCTGGAGACGGTGCCGCGTCCCGAGCTCGATCGCGCCCTGGAAAACGTGGCGGCTTTCAAATCGAAGATGGTGCCGCCCGATCCGTGGGACGAAGCTGAGTTCCGCCGCCGCGATGCTGAGATCTGGGATCTGCGCGTCGACCTTTTCGGCAAGGAACGGGCCGGTGACCGCAGCCCCGAAGACGGCAAACGGTCCCCGGTGGAAACCTATTAAGCGCGTTTTCTTCCGGCCCGTGCCAGCCGGCGTCTCTTACGCGGCGGGAATCTTGTGGATCGTATTGAAGATCTCCTGTTCAAGCACACGGCCATCGGCTGCGTTGATCTTGAACTTGATCTTCATCTGCATGACCGGCTGCGCTTCGGGCAGGGCAATGGTCAGCGTCTTTTTATCCGGGGAGAGCTTGATCGATTCAATAATCATCAGGTCGCGGCCTTTGTTCCTGGGATTGGCCACGGAGATGTCGGGCGACCCGTAATTGCCCGTCCACGCGTAGTTCCATTGCTCGACGGAAAAGTTTTGCGCGTCGGTGGCTGTCTGCGGGTCAAGCGGTTCCGTAAATTCGATTTTCACGGCTTTTGGCGCGACGTGCAGCTCGACGGGAAGCGTGGCCGGTTTTCCCGTGTAACGGACCCGGTAAAAACAGCCGTCCTTGACCGCGTTCGACTGCCAGACGTTGAGTCCGCTGAGGTAAAGCTGGCCATCTTTCGGGCTGAATCGGCCGCGCATAATCCCGCTTTTGAACCGCAACGGAAAACGGCTCAGACCGCCTTGTATCTGGCCGTCGACACTCTCCTGAAGGACATTAAAGAGCGCGCATTTCCCGTAGCTCATAAAGAGCATGCGTCCGGCGAGGGGACCCCACTTGTTGCCTTCGGGCACCCATACCTGGCCGCCTGAAGAGTTGTCGATTTCCATCGGGACCCAGCAAAGCGGCAGATCGTGCGTGGTGGGAATCGGCGTGCTGGCGCTGCCCCAGAACTCGGTTTTAAACTCAGCGCGCGCGGATGCTTCGCTCGGATTGGCGGTGAACTCCTTGCCGTCGGCCGTTTTAAAAGTCATCGAGCGATGGGCGGCGGGAGTCATGCCATAAAAACCGCCTTGCCTGACAAGGTTCAGCCGGTTGGCAGGCATCCAATGGCCTTGATTATCGCTGAAAGTCAGCTCGTCGTGCGGCCCCATTCCCAAACCGTTCGGTGCCCTGACCCCGGTGGCATAGACTTCCAGTTTCGCGCCGTCCTTGCTCACCTTGATGATGGTGCCCTGGTGGGGTGTCATGTTGGTTGGCGTCCACGGGGAGCCTTTTCCGTAGAAAAAATTGCCTTTCGAATCGGTCTGCAGATCGAGCGCAAATTCGTGGTAGTTATCGAGCACCACGCAGTCGTTGTTAAAGCACTCGTAAAAATCAGCCTCGCCATCGCCATTCAGATCGCGCAACCGGGTGATCTGATCCCGTCCCAGCACGTAGATCTGACCATCAACCACTTTGCAACCGAGCGGCTGGAAAAGTCCGGTGGCAAAACGTTTCCACTTCACACTCTCCAGTTTGTCATCCAGGCCGCTCACCAGCCAGACGTCGCCGCTGACATTGACCAGCACCGCAGTGCCGTCGGGTAAAAAATCGTGTCCGCCGGGTCGCATCCAGCTCTTAGAACGCGCATCATCAGGCAGCGTTATTTCATCGGCTACATACGGCGCATTTTCCACTTCACCAAGAATCCCCTTCGTTTCCAGCGGCTCGCCCCAATGCGCCGGGCCGCCTTTGCAAAGCGCCGTCAGATCAGGCAGCGCGCCGGTGACTTTGGCCATGTCAGCCACACTCGGTTTTTGCGCTTTCGGGCCGCTCCAGGTGACAACGCTAAAAGTGGCTCCGTCGGCGAGCGGCGGCACGGTTAAAGTGACGCGGCCTTCTATGATTTCAAGTTTTGAACCGGCCGGTTGTGCGGTCACCGATGCAAGCAGGGTGGCCGATTCGCCGGAGGTCACCTCCGCCACGCCATCCCTGGCGCTCCCGGTGCCGCCCCGCAACTCGGCAACAAACAGCGTTATCGGCTCCGTTGTTTTCGCCACGGAAAATGTCCGGGTGAAAACCTTGGCCGTGCCGCGCGATTCATATCCCGGCAATTCGAGTACCTGCGCGGCGCCTACTGTGTAATTGAGAATCACCTTCTCCCCGTTGATATAAAGTCCGCGCCATTTTGCCGCATCGGCCGGGAGATGGCCTTGATGCCGGTCACGCGTATCCTCGCCAAGGGCTGTCCCCTTTGCCCAGCCGGGGAAATAATTGGTGGAAAATTGAAGGGTTCCCTCGGGAGCGATGGTTCCTTCAAGGCCGCCGCGGCCCCGTGGAAACTGGATGAACCCGCCGGTCCACGCCGCGCTAACGCGGAGTAGTTCGGTGTCAAATAAAATAGTGGCGGCGTCCTGGCCGGTACCGACCTTGATTGCGATCCCTTTTGCGGTGGCCTGATCGTTTATCTTGAAAGTGCCGCTTTGGAACGGACCGAGATCCATTGAATCCCATTTGAGTGACGGCCGGTTGGTTTGCGCCGTGGCGGGCAAAGCGTTCAGGGCGAAGGTGAGCAGGGCGAAGGGGGCCGCTTTAAGGAGCTTCATGGTGGGGGCCACGATGAATGCCGAAAGTCTGGACTCTTACAAGTCTTGTTACGAAAAGGGAATTGGCGGGCTTTTTGCCCCTGATACAGCGATTCCCAAACGTCTTGCAGTCTTGTCGACATTCCATTTTACAGAGCGCGAAGTTGCCCCCATCTTCTGCGCCCAATGATCGCTCGCATCCGGCGCATCCTTTTCGCCCTCCTCCTCTTAACCGTCGCGGCCTCGGCTGCGCCCAATGAAGTCCGTAAGAGTCTTGCGCGCATTTCCAACAGCGCGCAGGAACCGAATTATCGTATTCCGTGGCTGCCGGGGCGCGGAGGCGGTGGTTCAGGCACGGGCTGGGTGGTTTCCAAAGACCGCCTGGTTACCAACGCGCATGTAGTCAGCAATGCGCGCTTCCTGACTATCGAGAAGGAGAACGATCCCAAAAAATACATCGCCACCGTTGAGCACATTGCACACGACTGCGATTTAGCCTTGCTCAAAGTAGACGACCCCGCGTTTTTTCACGATACCAAGCCGCTTGAGCTGGGCGGGATCCCGGAGATTGAATCAAGCGTGTCGGTCTATGGCTATCCTATCGGCGGCGAACGCCTTTCAGTTACACGCGGTGTCGTCTCACGGGTCGATTTTCGTCCCTACTCGCACTCGGTTGTCGACTCGCATCTTTGCATTCAGATCGATGCAGCGATCAATCCCGGTAACAGCGGCGGCCCGGTTCTGCAGGATTCCAAGGTAGTCGGTGTCGCCTTTCAGGGTTACAGCGGAGACGTGGCACAGAATGTCGGTTACATGATTCCGACCCCGGTCATAAAGCATTTCCTGCAGGATATTAAGGACGGCCATTACGACCGTTACATGGATCTTTCCATCAATACCTTTAACCTGCTTAATCCCGCGCATCGCAAGGCGCTCGGCTTGCAGGACGACGACCGCGGCATTGTCGTAAGCAGCGTGCAGGAAGCCGGCGTCTGTGCCGGGCTGCTCAAGGAAGGCGATGTCATCATGGCCATTGATACACTCCCCGTGGCCAGCGACGGGATGGTTGAACTTGAAGGCGAGCGCGTGCAAATGGCTGAGGTGGCCGAGCGCAAGTATCTTGGCGACACCGTGAACTTCTCCATCCTTCGCGACGGCAAGCCAATCGATGTCGCCGTGAAGTTCACCCGTGCCTGGCCGCACGCCATGCAGGCCAATACTTACGAACAGCAGCCCGAATACGTCCTCTTCGGCGGGCTGCTGTTTCAGCCGCTTTCCCGCAACCTGATGGGCGCCTATCAGTTCGTTAATCCTCGGATCGACTACTTCTTCGATACCTATATCACCAAGGCCGTTTACAAGGATCATCCCGACCTCATTATCCTGACCGCGCTTTTGCCCGATCCTATCAACACCTATTTCAGCGAGTTCCGGGAAGGGATTGTCGATGAAATCAATGGAAAAAAGGTCAAGACGCTAAGGGATTTATCGGAAGCGTTTGAGGAGAAGACAGATTTCTATGTCGTGAAATTCATCGGCATCGGCCGGCCGCTGGTTCTTGAGCGGGCGGCCGTCGACGCTGCCCGGCAACGGATCAAAAAACGCTATAACGTGCCCGAGGAACAAAACCTGACCGCCTCCTAGGACGATCGAATCGCTTTCTTTAAGAATCAGCTCATGCGCACTTCCCTTTTTGTCTGCATCTCCGTTCTGACTGCCGCGCCTTTGTTGGCGCAAACACCCGTGGCGGCGCCCGCCGCGGTCGAACCTCAGCCGCCCGGCTCGGGAGCTCCTTCTGACTTGCCTCCGCCGGGTGGAGCGCCCGCTCCGACCGGGGCGCAGCCTGCTCCCAATCAGGCGTTGGTTGTGCCGCCGGTGGCCGCGAAGCTTGATAAAAAACCGAGCGTGCTGCGCGTGAATGTAACCAACCAGCCTTGGGACTTTATGCGGCCATGGGGAAAGCGGCCGCCTTATTCACGGCGCGCTGTTGGCGCGGTATTGCCAGGCAACCGTGTGCTGGTGACAGGCGAGCTTGTCGCCAATGCCAACTACCTTGAGCTTGAAGCAGCCGATGGCGGTTTAAAAGTGCCCGCCTCGATTGAAGTAGTCGATTACGAAGCGAACCTGGCCATCCTGAAGGCGGATGATCCGAAGTTCATGGACGGCTTTGAGCCGATGGAATTCACGTCAGCCTCGGTCGGCGACACGGTTTCCATCTGGCAGCTCGAAAACACCGGCACCGTGCTTGTTACCAATGGCTCGCTGACTACGGCCGAAGTATCGCGTTACCCAATCGATGATTCTCCTCTGCTGGTCTATCGGGCAACAGCTTCGCTCCAATTTCGCGACAGCAGCTTTACGCTTCCTGTCGTCAAAGAGAACAAGCTCGCCGGCATCATCATGCGTTACGATAACGCGACGAAGAGCGCTGAGATTGTTCCTTCCCCAGTCATTGAGCATTTCCTAAAGGACGTCGCCAAACCTCCTTACCGCGGGTTTGCGCGAATCGGTCTTTCTTTTTCCAATACACGCGATCCCCAGCTCCGGCGCTATATCGGACTCAAGGCGGGCGGAACCGTGGGAGGCGTTTATGTGACCGATGTTCTTAAGGACGGTCCCTCGGACCGGGCCGGCATTGAATCAGGGGACGTGATTTTGAAGATTGACGGAGAAGCGGTCGACCAGGACGGCAACTACAGCGATCCGGCTTATGGGAAGCTCTCGATCATGCATCTGATCGGCACCAGGCATTTTGCCGGCGATACCTTGAAGTTCAGTATCCTAAGAAAGGGAGAGGTGAAGGAAGTTGAAGTCCGCATCGCCCGGCGTGCTCCGGAGAGTTATGCAATCGAGCCGTATGTCATTGATAAGGCGCCGCGATTCTATGTGCTTGGCGGACTTGTCTTGCAGGAACTCTCACGGCAGTTCCTGAAGGAATGGGGTGCGGATTGGGTGAAAAAAGCGCCTGAAGAATTCGTTTTCATGGACCGCCAGCAAGGCGATCTATTCAAGGAACCCGGCAAGAAGATCGTGATCCTGAGTGGCGTGCTGCCTTCCTCGGCGACGGTCGGTTACGAAGAGCTTCATCAGTTGGTGGTTACCAAAATCAACGGCATGTCGATTGATAAGCTTGCCGATGTGCCCGCGGCTCTTGCCCAAGTCACCAATGGCCTTCACAAGATCGAATTTGATGGCGAGCCTTCCTCCATCTACCTTGATGCCGCCGCGATCACCGCGGGCGATCCGGCCCTTATGAGCAATTATAGGCTCCCGCTCCTCAAACGACTCGATTGAGCAGTGTTGATTACTCGTAACGCAGCGACTCGATCGGATCGAGATGCGCCGCCTTGTAAGCCGGATAACTGCCGAAAACGACGCCTACCAGCGAGCAGATAGCGAGGCCTATCACCGCCCAGTCGACAGGGAAGGCGGGCGGCAGCTTCAGCAAGTAAACCGCCAGCGCGTTGGCCCCAAGCATCCCCAGGACGACCCCAAGGATGCCGCCGATTTCGCAGAGCACGATCGCTTCCACGATAAACTGCGTCATGATGTTGCGGCGTTTGGCTCCGATGGCGCGCCGGATCCCGATCTCGCGCGTCCGTTCAGTCACGGATACCAGCATGATGTTCATGATTCCCACACCGGCGGCCAGAAGCGCGATGGAACTGACCAGCGCAAGTCCCGTCCGCACGGCAAATGTCACCGTTTGAAATTGTTTGATCATCGAGTCGCTGGAGAGCACTTCAAAATCGTCCTCCTGGCCCGGTGGCACTTTGCGAATAGCTCGCAACACGCCGCGGGATTGTTCCATCGCATCGTCAATCAGGGCGGGATCGCTGGCTTGCACAAGAATGGTGATCTGGCGCCGCCGTCCGTAACGATTAAGCGCGGAAGTGATCGGGATGACCGCCAACCCCTGCGCGCCTTCCGACGAGGCGGCCCGTTCAAACACACCGACCACCGAGTAGCTGATCGCTTCGGCTTTCACACGCTGACCAACTGCCGAGCCTCGTGGAAAGAGCGTTTTGGCCACGTCTTCGCTCAACAGGCAGACATCCCGTGTCGATTCGAGGTCGGAGTCCAAAAGAGGGCGTCCCTCGATGATGCCCCAGTTGTTCGTAATAAAAGTGCCCGGCGTTGCCCCTTCAAGCGAGAGATTGGGCGGCGTCCGATCGTAGCGTGAGGTAAGTTCGCCGTTCCAGAAAGAGGCTTGCAGCCCTACCGCCGGCACAAAGGCCGCCTTTCTTTGGAAGGCGCGGGCCTGCGCAAACGTGATGTCGTTGCGCCGCATGAATTTCATGAAACCTTCCGGTCCACCGAAGTAGGCGCCCGGCATTTTCTGAATGACGAACGTTTTGCTTCCCAGGGATCCGAGTTCCTTCTCGATATTGTTCTTCATCGCCCTCATCGCGGTCATGACCAGGATGATGGAAAAAACGCCGACGAGCACTCCAAGCAGCGTGAGGCAGGAACGCAGTTTGTGCGTGGCGATGGCGCCCAATGCCATGCGGATGCTTTCCCGAAGTTCAGCCAGAAAACGCCTCATACTTTACTCGTTTCGCAATGCATCAACCGGACTCATCCGGGCGGCGCGCCAGGCCGGGAGAAAGCCGGAAATAACGCCGGTCACCAGCGCCACAGCCAGGGCAAGAAGGACAACGGAAGGGGAGAGCGCCACTTTCATCACCGGCAGAAAATGCCGCGCGACGGCGACGACGCCGGCCGCGATTCCGAGTGCGATCGTGCCGCCAAGCAAACAGATGCTGGCTGCCTCGATGAGGAATTGTAAAAGGATGGTGCGCCGTTTTGCGCCGATCGCCTTCCTGATCCCAATCTCGTGCGTGCGTTCAGCGACGGAAACGAACATGATGTTCATGATCCCGATTCCCCCGACAAAGAGGGAAAGGCCGGTGATGAAAAATCCCGAGGTGGCGATCACGGTGGAGACTTTTTTAAACTGCGCGAGCAATTGTTCCTGTTGGTTGATCGCGAAATCATCGCCCTGGCCTGGCGGCACCTTGCGGATCTTTCGCAGCAGCCCGCGCAGTTCCTCCCGAGCCGCTTCGATATGCGCCGGGTCGCCGACTTTGACCTGGATCGTGCAGCTTGGGTCCCAGCGAAAACCGCGGAACATTTTGCCGATCGGAATGATCATCTGGTTATCAAGGCTCATCTGGCCGAGAACGCTGCCGCGTTTCTCCAGCACGCCGATGACTTCAAGCGATTCGTTTCCGGCATGGATTTTCTGACCCAGCGGCGATTCGTTGACAAAGAGCTTTTCAGCCACCTCGGACCCGACCACGCAAAGGTCGCGATTGGCGTTGGCTTCGCTTTTGGTTAAAAAACGGCCGGAGGAAAGTGTCACCCCGCCGGTGACAAGGAACTGGTCGTTGGTGCCGATCAGCATCACCATTCCCGAGCTGCGGTTTTTAAAACGGACGGAATCGATTTGATGCATCACGCTCGGCGCGACTCCTTTTGCCATGCTCATTGCCCGCTCGACGGCCCGCACTTGTGGCAGGGTGATCTTGCTCCGTTTTCCGATCGCATCCCACTTGGTGCTCGAATCGATGAACCATTCGCGCTGATCGACATAAAGCACGTCGGTGCCGATGAATGAAATGGCGTCCCGGAACGCGCCATTGAGCCCTTCCATGGCCGTCGCCATCAATGTGACCGTCACGATCCCGATCACGATTCCAATGGTGGTTAATACCGAGCGCAGCAGGTTGCCCCGGATTGCTTCAAACGAGATCCGCGTCCCCTCGGTAATCTCGGCCAGCAACTTCATGTGACGGGTTCGTCGCTCGCCACCAAGCCGTCCCGGACGCGGATGATCCGTTTTGCATGGCGCGCCACGTTCTCCTCATGAGTGACCACGATCAACGTGTTGCCTTTGTCCGCCAGGTTTTGGAAAAGCTCCAGGATCTCGGCTCCGGTCCGGGTATCGAGGTTGCCGGTCGGTTCATCTGCCAAGAGGATGGACGGCTTGTTCACCAGGGCGCGCGCGACGGCGACCCGCTGGCGCTGGCCACCGGACATCTCATTCGGCTTGTGCGTGAGGCGATCGGCGAGTCCCACGTCGGTCAGCGCCGCAATGGCGATTTCGCGCCGTTCCTCAAGCCCGACGCCGGCATAGATCAGCGGCAATTCGACGTTCCTCAACGCGCTGGAGCGGGCCAGAAGATTGAATGTTTGAAAAACAAAACCGATCTCCCGGTTCCGGATCTCGGCCAGTTCATCGTCGTCCATCTCGCCGACATGATGACCATTGAGTTCGTAAATGCCCGAAGAGGGCGAGTCGAGGCAGCCAAGGAGGTTCATTAAGGTCGATTTGCCCGAGCCTGAAGGTCCCATGATCGCCACGTATTCGCCTCGCTCGATTGTGAGCGATACGCCGCGCAATGCATGCACCGTCTCGCTGCCCATTTCGTAATGGCGGCAGATCGCATCGAGCCGGATCAGGCTCATTTTATTTCCTTTGCGCTCTTTGATGTTTCCGCGCCGACCTTCACTTTTTTGCCATCCTCAAGATCCTTGCTGATGGCCTTGTATCCGCCGGAAACGATCTGCTGGTTTTCAGTTAATCCGGAGATGATTTCAAAAAAATCGCTGTCACTAATGCCGGTCTTCACCGGGATCATTTTAACGTGGTCACCTTCCGGAGCGAAAATGACTTCGACCGGTTTGACCGGTTCCACTTTGCCTTCCTTGGGCGGCCCGGGAGGCGTGCCGCCGATCGGCAACCGCGTGGTCACACTCTGGATCGGCACCGCCAGCACGCCTTTTCTTGAACGCGTCTCGATCTCCGCGGTGACCGACATTCCGGGACGAAACGCTTCTTTTTCATCCACCCGGATTTTGACTTCAAACTTCGGCGCTTCCTGCGACTGGGTCGACGATCCGAGGGCGGACGATCCTTTGGCGGCGTTGGCGATGGCGGTGACGGTCCCTTTGAATTTGCGGTCTTTAAAAGCGTCGGCCTCGATCCGCGCGTTCTGGCCGACTTCGATCAGCACCACGTCGATTTCGCCGATGTCGACGCGAGCCTCCATCTCATCGAGCTTGGCGATGGTCATCATCTCGGTGCCCATGTTGAAGGAAGTGCCGAGGACACGTTCGCCAAGCTGCGATTTGAGCTTGGTTACCGTGCCGTCGATTGGCGAGGTGATGGTCGTTTTCGCCAGGTCATCGTTTGCTTTATCGACGGCAAAATGCGCCTGATCGACCTGATGAACCGAGTTTGCGAGCCGCAGTTTTGCCACCACATGGCTCGTCTTGAATTCCATGAAGACGTTCTCGGGCACCAGCTTGTTTTTGAATAACTCTTCGTTCCGCTTGTAATCCAACTCCGCTTTTTGCAACTCCGCCTCCGCCTGGCTGCGCGCCCCGAGCGCGAATTTATAACTGGCTTCCGCGGAATTGCTGCCCGCCTTGTAATTCTCCTGTTTGATCTGAACCAGCAGATCGCCCTTTTTTACCAGCTGCCCTTCCACCACCGGCAATTCGACAATTTCACCCGCCACTTCGGGGCTGATCATCACTTGTGTGACCGGTTGAATTTTGCCGTTCGCCACCACGGTTTCGGTAATATCCCGGCGCGTCACTTTTTCAACCTGCACCATAAGCAGGTCGTCGCTCTTTCGAAAAAAGCGCGCACCGGCCCCGCCTCCGATAAGAAGCAGCACGGCAAGGGCGATCCACAGTTTCTTCCGGCGTCGCTTTTTGGGTTTCTGCATTCTAGGGGAGGGGATGAAACGCAGAGAGTGCGGAAACGGGAGGGCAAATCAAGCTCCGCCCCGCGATTTCTTGCGTACAAAAAGAAATCCCGCACCCGGAAAGGATGCAGGATTTCGGAAAACGGAAGATCGGGAAAATTTGGACTACGCCTTGGGAGCGGCAGCCTTGGCGAGCGCCTTGGCCATGACGCTCTTGTGGCGGGATGCCGAGTTGCGGTGGACGCGGCCGGTCTTCACCGCTTTATCGAGGGAAGAAATGAAGCTCTGCGCGGCGGCTTTGGCAGCATCCTGATTGTCGCCCGTGAACGCGGCACGCGCGGTCTTGAGCTGATTTTTGACTGCCGTGAGAGCGCGGCGGTTGACAAGGGTGCGGCGTTCAGTCTGGCGAGCGCGTTTGGCGGCGGATTTCGTATTGGCCATAAATCGTTTGGGAAAAGGGAGGCGAGATTAGCGCCATTATCCGGCTTGTCAACGAAGGAGGCACGCGAGATGCAACGCCGCGCCGGCTTGCATTGATAAGCCCTCCGAGCCCGTTGCGTTTTGAAAATCGTCTCCTATCGTGCCGCCGTGTTTTTTCGTCGCGCCGTTTTTCTTGCCGCCGCCCTTTTCTTTTCGGCCTGTGCCCGGGACCGTATCCACACGGTTTGCGTAAGCGTGGCCGATCAGCGCATGATCGTGCTTGAGCGCGGGCATCCGATTGCCAGTTATCCGGTCTCGACTTCCAAATTCGGACTCGGCGACCGGCGAGGCGGTTGCACGACGCCGTTGGGCCAGCTTGAGGTGGCGAAGAAGATCGGCAAAGGCGCCCCGTTGGGAATGAAGTTTAAAAGCCGCAAGCCAACCGGTGAAATCGTTCCGGTTAACGCGCCGGGCCGCGATCCGATCGTCACGCGCATTCTCTGGCTCAAAGGATTGGAGCGTCAGAACGCCCAGGCCTATAAACGGACGATCTACATTCATGGCACCCCCGAGGAGGTGAAGATTGGCACCCCGGCCAGTTACGGCTGCATCCGGATGCGCTCGCGCGATGTGATGACTCTGTTCAACACAATCGGGGTCGGCGCGAAAGTGAACATCAGCCGCGAGTCGTTTTCGCCGCCGGTCCCAGCGGATGCTGAGAAACTGGCAGCGGCGATCGAACGCAAGTAGACGCAGTTGCCAAGTGCACTATTTTGCGGCTGAAGGAATGTTCTGAGGCTTGCCAATCACGAGCACCGAGAACTCGTTGCTCTCGACGTTGAGGAGCGTTAATTCGGACTGATCGACTTTTTTCCGTTTGGTGTCGATGCGAGTTTTTTTCTCAAACCTGACCAGTTTCAAGTTGGTGCTGCGGATCGTCTCTCCCAGTTGCGCAAAGCCCAACGGTTGGCGGCGGCTAAGGGTGCTTACGGCAAAAGTCATCTGCGCCGGCTTTGTTGGATCGCCACCATAACTCTGAAAGAGGATCAGGAATGGTTTGTCTGAGCTCTTCTTCTGGGCCAGTGCTCCTTTCGCCGGCTCGGCAAAGGTGGCAACTGCAATCAAAACAGCCAACCACGCTGGTTTACAGCGATGCGGTGGGAACGCTTAATTGCACGGTCATTCCTGGTTTTAACCGCGAGCCGGGTTTTTTGATCAAGGCCTTCACTTCAAGGCCCTTGATGGAATTTATAGTTGTGGCTATCGGGGCGATGAAGCAGAGCTCGGCTTCCCCCTCGGGCCGAGAGTCCGCGGTGATCTGAATTATTTGTTCCAGGAAAAGCTTCGAGGCGTCCTTCAAATTGACGTGGGTTTGGACGAGAAGTTGCGAAGGATCTCCAATGGTCATCAGAGTCGTTCCGGTATCGGTGCCATCCGCCGGGACAACCTCCTGTTTTTCCTTCACAGGAATAGTCAGGATAATGCCATTCACAGGTGCGCGGACCGTGCCGCCCGATAGCTCAAGTTCAACAAGGATATCGCCGGCTTTCACATGGTTGCCCAAGCC
This sequence comes from Chthoniobacteraceae bacterium, assembly GCA_028293625.1. Lineage (GTDB taxonomy): Bacteria > Verrucomicrobiota > Verrucomicrobiia > Chthoniobacterales > Chthoniobacteraceae > CAIURC01. The sequence goes on from JAQGOL010000024.1 coordinate 94,937, forward strand.
GGCATACAGCTTCTTAATGCGCCCTGCCGCCGCGGGTTTTACTTCCCGTTCCGAGGCAGCCTGCACTTTGCCATTTGCGAGGATCGAATCTTTGATTTGCGCAAATGCGGAGAGAGAGAGCAGGAGGGTGAAAAAACCGGCGGTCATCGTGGCTCGCATAGGTTTATAATTCATATTGAAGGTTCACAGGTAAATATAAAATAACGAGAGTTTGACCTCTCATGCATGGCGCCGGGTCCGGGCGCCGCCAATGGAGATGAGCGGCTTGCGCCTCTGAAAATAGTGAGAGAAGGTGGCGCAAGGCCGCCATGAGAGAATTCTTAGGCCAACTCACCGGAGAGATTATTTGCGACAAGGGAGAGTTTACCGTTTACCGGCCCTCGAAGGACGCGGGCGAGGAGCCGGTCCTTGTCAAAGTCCCCAGTCGCCGCCGTCCGCCGGCTGCCGCGATTGAGCGCCTTGAGCACGAGTATGAAGTAACCAGAGGATTAGATCCCGAGCTGATTGTCAGGCCACTGCGGATTGAACGGCGGGCGGAGAGTGTCGCGCTTGTACTTGAGGATGATGGGGCGCAGGGCAATGTCGCTGAACTTCTGGGGGCTCCCATGGAGGTGGGGCTGTTTTTGAAAATCGCTCTCGGGACAACCACGGCCCTTGCCGAGATTCACCAACACGATCTCGTTCACAAAGATCTCAAGCCGCAGAACCTGCTTTTTAATCCAGGGACCGGCCACGTTAGAATGACAGGCTTTGGGATCGCTTCCCGGCTCCCGCGCGAACGCCAGAACCCCGAACCGCCGGAGAGCATCACCGGCACGCTCGCCTATATGGCACCCGAGCAGACCGGACGAATGAACCGCTCGATTGATTCCCGGAGCGACCTCTATGCGCTGGGGTGCACCTTTTACGAGATGCTCACAGGCGTGCTTCCGTTTACCGCCACCGATCCGATGGGGTGGGTCCACTGTCATATCGCGAAGGAGCCGATACCGCCCGGCGAGCGAGTCACGGTCCCTTGTCAAATATCGGCCATTGTCATGAAGCTCCTCGCCAAGCCCGCGGAGGAGCGTTACCAGACCGCTTCGGGGCTTGCCTCCGATCTCCGGCAGTGTCTGGCCGAATGGGAATCCCGTGGCCGCATCGACCCTTTTCCTTTGGGCGCGCACGACATCCCCGACCGGCTGGTGATTCCCGAAAAGCTTTACGGGCGGGATTCCGAAATCAACGTCCTGCTTGCTGCCTTTGAGCGGGTTGTCACTGGCGGCACGTCGGAGCTTGTTCTCATTTCGGGTTATTCGGGCATTGGCAAATCTTCCGTGGTGCATGAACTGCACAAGGGGCTTGTTGCGCCGCGCGGCCTCTTCGCATCCGGAAAATTCGATCAGTTCAAGCGCGACATTCCTTATGCCACCCTGGCGCAGGCGTTTCAGACGCTGGTCCGCCAAATCCTGGGCAAAAGCGAAACGGAGGTGGCCCATTGGCGGGATACCTTGCGGGAGGCACTCGGTCGGAACGGCCAATTGATCATCAACATCATCCCGGAAATTGAACTTGTCATTGGAGAACAGCCTCCTGTCCCGGAGCTCGCCTTGCAGGACGCACAAAATCGGTTCCAAATGGTGTTTCAGCGATTCCTTGCGGTATTTGCCCGGCCAGAGCATCCGCTTGTGCTTTTTCTCGATGACCTGCAATGGCTCGACTCGGCGACTCTCGATCTGTTCGAGTACCTGATCACCGAGCCCGAAGTGCAGCATCTCCTGCTGGTTGGCGCCTACCGCGACAACGAGGTTGGCCGTCTTCATCCGCTCATGCGGATGATGGAATCCATCCGCAAGACCCCGGCGAGGATCCAGGAGATCGTGCTTGCGCCTCTTGGGCATCATGATGTGTGCCGGCTTGTTTCTGATTCACTGCATTGCGAACAAGATCATGCCGAGCCGCTGGCGCTCCTGATTCACGAGAAGACCGGCGGCAATCCGTTTTTTGCGATCCAATTTTTCACGGCGCTGGCTGAACAGGGGCTGCTCGTGTTCAATCCGGATACGGCGGCCTGGAATTGGGATCCGGCGCAGATAGGCTCCAGGGGTTTCACTGACAATATCGTCGACCTGATGGTCGGAAAGCTCAACCGGCTGTCGGAAGCGACGCAGGAAACACTAAAGCAGCTTGCCTGCCTGGGTAACAGAGCCGACATAGCGACCCTGAGCCTCGTTCTCGGAGAAGCTGAGGAGTCCACCCACGCAGCGCTCTGGGACGCCGTCCGGGTGGGGCTGGTCCTTCGCGTGAAGGAAACCTACGCGTTCCTCCACGACCGGGTTCAGGAGGCGGCGTATTCGCTCATCCCGGAAGGCGGGCACGCGGCGGCACATCTTCGGATTGGTCGGGTGCTCGCAGCACGGACGGCATCGGCGGAACTCGATGAGAAGGTCTTTGAAATCGTAAACCAGCTCAATCGAGGGGCAGCTTTGATATGGCGCCAGAAAGAAAAGAACCGGCTCGCCGAGCTGAATATGATCGCGGGCAGGAGGGCCAAAACCTCGACTGCTTACAAGTCTGCGCTTGGCTACTTTTCCGCCGGGATAGCGCTGCTTGGCAGCGATCCGTGCGAGAACCAGCACGACCTGATCTATCAGCTCTGTTTCGGCCGGGCGCAGTGTGAATATTTGAATACAAATTTCGAAGAGGCTTTATCGCAATTTGACGCGCTGCTGGCATGCGCGACAAACAAGCTCCAAAAGGCGGAAATCTATTGCGCGGAGGTTGATATCTATACTCGCAAGACGGAGCTGGCCAAAGCCGTTGAGCTGGGCATAGAGGGGCTTGGCCTTTTCGGTATTGAAATTTCGCCTCATCCGACCCGCAACCAGGTGCTCGCTGAATACAACCAACTCTGGGCAAAGCTGGGCGCCCGGCGAATCGAGGAATTGGCAGTACTCCCTGGCATGACGGATCCCGAGATGCACTCGGCAATGAGTATTTTGGAGGTTCTATATACGGGGGCTCTTTGCACGGATCAAAACCTGTTTCTTTCCTGGTCCTGTCACATGGTTGATATCAGCCTTACCTATGGCAACTGCGATGCCTCGGCCATGGGCTACGGTTACATGGGGCTGGCACTGGGACCTGTTTTCGGCCGCTATCGCGACGGTTACGACTTTGGAAAACTCGGCTATGACCTGGTGCAAAAGCATCGGCTGCTTGCATACAAGGCGAAGATCAACTTCATTTTTGGCGACTGCATCAATTGCTGGCACCGCCATCTCAGGACCGCCATGGAGTATCTCAGAGTCGCCTTCGACACGGCTGTGGAGGTTGGAGATCTGACGACCGCATGTTACTGCTGCAACCACATTGCGGTGAACTTTCTCGTCCTTGGTAAACCTCTTGAAGAGGTTCACCGCGAGGCTGAGCGCCGCCTGGAATTTACACAAAGGTATCGGTTCGATCCCCCCTTCGAGGCGATCATTGCCATCGATCGGGTTGCCCAGAATATGCGCGGGCTTACAGCGCATTTCTCAACCTTCAGTGGCGATGATTTTGACCAGGCCGAATACGAGTCTTTCATGGACGGCTATGGCACATGCATAGTGACCTGCTGGTACTATATCATGAAGCTGCAGGCGCGCTTTATTTCCGGAGACTTTAAAGAGGCGAAAGCGGCTGCCGAAAAAGCTGCGCCGTTGCTCTGGTCGACCATGGGACACATCCAGGAAGCTGAATACTGGTTTTATTATCCGCTCGTCATGGCGGCCTGCTATCAGCAGGGTTCGCCGGAAGAGCAGCGCAAATCCCTGAAGTCGCTTAAACTCTGTCAGGAGAAGCTGCGCAAATGGGCTGAAAACTGCCCTGAAAACTTCCTCAATAAATACGCATTGGTTTCCGCTGAGATCGCCCGGATTACAGGCGGACCGCTGGAGGAAGCAATGGCTTTGTATGAGCAGGCGATCTTGTCGACCCGCGAAAACGGTTTTGTTCAAAATGAAGGCATCGCCAATGAACTTGCCGCTGGAATTTATCTTGAACGTGGGTTTGAGACCATTGCCCGTGCTTACCTTCGGGAGGCCCGCTGCTGTTATCTGCGATGGGGCGCGGCAGGCAAGGTAAGGCAGCTGGATGGACGCCATCCGTGGCTGGCGCAGACCGGATTGCTCGAACCTGCCACCATAGCGGTCCCTCCGGAACAGTTGGATGTGATGACCATTGCCAAGGCGCAGCGGGCGATCTCAAGCGAGATCGTTATCGAACGGCTCGCCGAGACCTTGCTGCGGATCGTGCTGGAAAATGCGGGGGCTCAAAAGGGATATTTATATGTGACACCCGAGACGCAGTTATTCGCCGTTATAAAGCCCGCACGCGAAGAGATGCCCATTGAATTTAGCCGCACACCGCCCGTGTCGAGTTCCGGCGTCTCCACTTCGATCCTCAATTACGTCAAACGCGCCCGTGAAACCGTGATCCTCAGTAACGCGGGCGTCGATGCGGGCGAATTCTCGGAGGATCCATACATTTTACAGGCCAAGCCGAAGTCTCTGCTCTGCATGCCAATCGTCCGGCAGACAAAGCTCATCGGAGTTCTCTACCTGGAAAACAACCTCGTTGACGGAGCTTTCACGCAGGAGCGCCGTGCCGTGCTCGAAATGCTTGCATCGCAAGCGGCCATTTCGCTGGAAACCGCAAGGCTCTATTCCAATTTGCAACGTTCGCAGGACGATCTGAAAAACCAAACCTGCATCCTCAAATCGATCCTCGACAGCATGGGCGATGGTGTAATTGTAGCCAACGAACAAGGTGAATTTATATTGTTCAACCCGGCTGCCAAAGAAATCCTTGGCATCAATGCGACCGAAGGCGGGCTTGAAACCTGGGCCAAACAATACGGAATGTATTTGCCGGACCAATGCACGCTCTATCCAGCGGAGGAATTGCCGCTTGCCAAGGCCTTGCACGGAGAGTCGGTCGACAAGGCGGAAATTTTCATGCTGCATTCAAAGCGCCCACACGGCTTGTGGTTAAGCATCACCGCACGTCCTCTCACCGATCAGACAGGCGTTGCCCGGGGAGGTGTCGCGGTCTTCTCTGATTTTACGGCACGCAAAAAGGCCGAAGAGGAGCTTGGCAAGCTCAACGCGGAGCTGGAACAGAAGGTGGACGAACGGACGGCTCAGCTGCGCGCGGCCCTGAAAAAAGAAACGCTCCTGAGGCGGGAAATCCATCACCGGGTCAAAAATAATCTCCAGGTCATCTCCAGCCTCCTCTTTCTTCAATCGATCCATGTCAGCGATGCCGGCACCCAGGAGGTGCTGCGCGAAAGCCGTTCTCGAACCCGCGCACTCGCGCTCATCCATGAAAAACTCTACCAATCCGATAACCTGACCAAGATCGAGTTCGCCAGCTATCTCCGGCAGTTGGCGGCAAGCATGTTCGAGTCGTATCGGATCAGTGCTTCAATCGTGCAACTCAGGATTGCTGCCACGGGAATCTTTCTTGGTCTCGATGTGGCAATCCCATGTGGGCTGATCATCACTGAACTGGTTTCCAACGCGCTCAAGTACGCTTTCTCTGAAGGTAAAACAGGCCGGATTGACATCGAATTTCAACTCGTCAAAAACGGGATCTTCCAATTTAGCGTCCGCGACAGCGGTAAGGGCCTGCCGGAGGGATTCAATCCGGAAAAAGTGCGGACGCTGGGCGTCAAACTGGTGTGCGATTTGGCGACCCAATTGAATGGAACCGTCGAGTTCAAAAATGAAAACGGAACCGTGGTAAACATCACGTTTCCGGAGCCGCCCGGCAGCGAGCACGAATAAGAAACATATTCACCGTGCGCGTCCCGAGCATCCGGCAAACCAATCGTGCGGGCACTCTAAGTATCCGTGCAAACGGCTAGTGCAAGCAAACTGACGCCGAATTTTTTACGGAGTCCGTGGCGTGCCGACGCTGTGAAAGGTCGCATCGGCAGGGAGGATTGCACGTTCGCAGAAATCGCCGAAGCTTTCACCAGTAAGCCGTTCCAGGGCATAGCGCTTGATGATCGGTGTCAGAATTTTTACCGCGTCATCAATCGTTACGCTTGGAGAAACGAGGCGGTTGAGCCGGGTCCCTATGTAGCTGGCGCCCAGATAAAGCGCGTATTTATTGGGGGCGCGGCCTACGAGTCCGATCTCGGCAAGATACGGGCGGGCGCAGCCATTGGGGCAGCCGGTGATGCGCAGGCTGATGGCATCGTCACTCAGGCCGGCTTCCTCCAGAACGGTCTCGAATTTTGCCAGGATCTCGGGCAGGATGCGTTCGCTCTCGGCAAGGGCGAGTCCGCAGGTCGGCAACGCCACGCAGGAAAGTGCATTGAGCCGGAGTCTGGACCGGTTGTTTTCCCCGGTTAATCCGTGTTTTGCGAGGATGGCTTCAATGACGGGCTTTTGCTCAGGGGTAACGCCGGAAACGCTGAGGTTCTGCGAAGGGGTCAGGCGGAAGTCGCCGGTATGGACGGTGGCGATCTCGCGCAGGGCGGTTTTCATGGGCCAATCCGGGAGATCCTTGATTCGGCCACTGAGGATATGGAGCCCGAAGAACCAGGTTCCATCGGCGCATTCGTGCCAGCCATGGGGATCTTCAATGGTTAAGAATTCAAAGGAACGCGCCGGTTCAAACGTGATGCCGGAGCGCTTTTCGACTTCCGCTTTCAACCATTCAATTCCACGGTCTTCAATGGTGTATTTGAGGCGCGCATGCTTGCGGTTGGTGCGATCGCCATGATCGCGCTGGGTGGTGAGCACCGCTTCGCCGATCGCGTTGACTTTGTCGGGCAGGATGAATCCGAGCACGTCGGCCAGGCGCGGGAACGTCTCCGCATTTCCATGGCTCATTCCGAGTCCGCCGCCGACCGTGACGTTGTAGCCGGCGAGCCGCTCGTTTTCGACAATCGCGATAAAGCCGAGGTCCTGTGAAAAGACATCGATGTCGTTGGAAGGCGGGAGCGCGAAACCGGTCTTGAATTTGCGTGGCAGATAAGTGTCGCCATAGAGCGGTTCGGGTTCGCCGCCGGCCACAAGTTCTTCATCGAGCCAGATTTCATGATAGGCGCGGGTGCGCGGCAGGGCGTATTCGCTCCAGGCACGAGCCTGCGCATGGACTTCCTGGAGCAGGGGATTGCGCTCGGGATTGGGCGAGACCATGACATTGCGATTCACGTCGCCGCATGCGGAGATGGAATCGAGCAGGACTTGGTGCATCCGCTGGATGAGCGGCTTGGCGTTGGCTTTTAAGATGCCGTGAAACTGAAAGGTCTGGCGTGTGGTCAGGCGCAGCGAAGGGGAGGCGACCACGCCGGCCAGATCATCGAGCACGAGCCATTGCTGCGGCGTGGCGCGTCCGCCAGGCAGGCGGAGCCGGAGCATGAACGCGAACGCCTTTTCCTGGCCGGCTTTTTTCAATGCGTTGCGCAGGTCGCGATCGTCCTGCATGTAGAGGCCGTGGAACTTGGTAAGCTGATTGTTGTCTTCGGAAATCGTGCCGGTGGAGGGGTCCGCAAGATCGCTTGCGATGGTGCCGCGCAAATGGTTTGAAGCCAGCTTGATGGATTCGTTAACAACGAGCGGTTTGCTGCCTTGGGATGGTGAACTCATGGATTGATCGACCTCGGGATGGGTTGCGAGAATTACCTGTTGCCAGCAAAAGCGGGAATTTCAACTGCGCAGTGAGGAAGCCGGCAAAGGAGCACCGCGGGCGCCGGTAAATAGCAGAGGGGCGGGGTTTGAAAGCGCGGACCGAAACCAATAAGCTCAAATCCAAGCCGGGTAAGCTGCCGGACACGGGCCGGACCTGAAGCGGTGGAAAGGATGGCGGATCGGCAGCCCGCCTGTTCCGCGGTTTGCAGGCGGATCATGTCGAGTTTTTTACTGAGTCCGGCGCCGCGGGCCGAAGGATGGACGACGAGCCGGTTGAAGGAGGCAATGGGCGGAGTTGGCGTTTGAGGAAACACGCCCGCGTAGCTCTCCGCATCGGGAACATCGGCCAGGGCTTGATGAATGCTCAGACGGGCCGCGGCAACCGGAAGGGTGCCGGCAAAAACAACCCAATGCCGCGCGGCATGATCAAAACGATCGACCCAGGAAATCATCTCCGCGGCCCTGACGGTTTCGGTCTCCCAAGCCTGGACACGCAGCCTGCCAATCTGTTGGAGGAGATCCGGGGGGATCTCGGAGAACTCGCGAATTTCCATCGGGGCGGGTTCGTTTAGTGGAAGAGCAACGCAAATGCGGCGGAAGCAAAGAGGAGATGGAGCCAGACTAAAAAAATGAGCACCTTGCTGTAGGAACGGGAGCTTGCGTTCTCGCTCGGCATATGAGGATCGACTCCGAAAAGCCGCTCAAAGTTCCTGAACATGTAGGCGCCCCCAGCCAGCGCCCCGAAAAACACGATGGCAGCCACGATGCGGACAATGAAAAAGACTTCGTTTTGCATGTAGTGGAAACTAATGCGGATGCCGTGGGCCGTGAAGATACAGACGGCACGATTTGAGGGGGATACAGACTGTCCTTCTCCTCTTAATCTTAATCTTAATCTTTCCGTTCTTTAATGCGCGCACTGATTAAACGGAGCGATTAAGATTTCGATTAAGATTAAGAAGAGGAGGAAGAAGAAAAGGCAGGAGTTAGCTTAGCTTTTTGACAAGGGTGCCCAGGGTTCCGAGAGCGGATTCAATTCTCGGGGACCACGGGTGGCCACAGGAGATCCGGATGAAATTGCGGAACCCCTGGGTTGCCGAAAACATTGGGCCAGGCGCGATGCTGATGTTTTGCGCAAGCGCGAGATCATCGAGGGCGAGCGCATCGACTTTTTTCGGGAGTTCAATCCAGAGGACAAACCCGCCGGCTGGCCGGGTGATTTTAATCCCAGGGGGGAACGCGCTGGTGATGGCGCCCCGCATGCAATCAACCAGCTCGGCATACGTGCGGCGGGCTGAACGCAGGTAATGGTCGTAACCGCCGTTGGCCAGGAACTCAGCGATGGCAAGTTCGGGCAACGTGGCAGTTGCCAGGGTGCTCGTCAGTTTGAGGGTTTGAATCCTGGCTTGATAGCGGCCCGGAACAATCCACCCGACACGGTAGCCGGGAGCGAGGGTTTTGGAAAACGAACTGCACAACATCACCAAGCCGGTTTTGTCGTAGGATTGAGCGGCGCGGGGGCGTTGGGCGCCAAAATAGAGTTCTCCGAAAATATCGTCCTCAATGAGCGGCACCTCGCGACGCGTCAGAAGTTCAACCAGGCGGCGTTTGTTTTCATCGGGCATCAGCGCGCCGAGCGGGTTGCTGAAAGTGGGGACCGCGACGCACGCGGCGATGGAATGTATTTTTAAGAGCGATTCCAGGGCGTTGAGGTCCATGCCATCGCGCGGATGCATTGGGAGTTCGAGCGCTTTCAAACCGAGCTCCTCCATTGCATGCAGCACGCCGAAGTAAGCCGGCGATTCGACAGCCACCACGTCGCCGCGCTTTGTGACCGCCCGCAGACATAACATGAGCGCCTCAGTTCCACCCGAAGTCGTCACGATTTCATCCCGGGAAATGTGGGAGCCGGCATTGAGTGCCCGCCTGGCGATTTCACGGCGAAGCGATTCAGCGCCAGGCGGCGGATCGTAGCTGACACCGCGTTCTCCGGCGCTCCGGGCAACCGAGGCGAGAATGCGATTGAGCTTTGCCTCCGGCAGTAGCGCAACTCCCGGGGCCGCTCCGCCAAATGGGACGATGCCGGGCATCCTGACCGCTTCAAAAAGACGGGATTGAAGATTGCCCACGCTGACGGCTCTCACCGCGCTGGCCGGTTTCGACGCCCTCGGTTCCGGCATCCGGCTTTGGATCTGCGGCCGGACGAAGAAGCCCGATTTGGGGCGGGCCTCAATGAAGCCTCGGTTTTCAAGTTCAAGATAAGCCTGGAGTGTGGTTGTGACACTGACCCCATGTTGTTCGCTCGCGCGGCGCACCGATGGAATTCGGTCGCCCGGACGCAGCGTGCCGCTTTGGATGAGCTGCTGGATTTTGCCGGCGACTTGTTTGTAGAGGAGGGAGTCGCCGGGCGCTTCGGACATGAAGCCACCATTCTAGCAACGCGGAACACGCGCTGTCAGCACCGCGCGAGTTGCCGACCAAAAAAACTTGGAGTGGCTCTCTCCCAGCCGGTCAAAAAGCGGCGCAGTTTCGATACTGACTGGAAGTGGCAAACCACCAACCCCTTTAGCAATCTTATGTCGCGAATTATTCATGGCATCCTCGATTATCTAACAGGCGCTTTTCTTGTTGCGTCGCCATGGCTCTTTGGGTTCGCCAATGACAAGGCGTCTTCATTGCTGGCACTCGGTTTTGGTGGCTTCCTGATTGTATATACTTTGATCACCGATTTTGAAGTGGCAGTGATCCGGCTGATTCCTTTTCCAGGACACATCTTCCTTGATTACCTGAGTATCGTGGGACTGGTCGGCGCCCCCATTCTTTTCGCGTTTCACGGAGCGCCTGCCTACGTTTTTGTGATTGTAGGGCTCTTTGATCTGGTGGTTACTGCTTGCACTCGCAAGCGCGAGACGCCCGATCTCCCTGTAATGCCGGGCGCTGGACAGAAGTAAATCGCCGGTTAGTTTCAGCGGATACTCTATCCTCTATTTTGCAGATTGAAGCTTGAGTGGGGCCGGAGGGGCTCGGGATTCGTTCAAATCCGATTCCTGTATGAATACGGCGGGCCGTGGTCCGTCTCATTAAACAATTCTTCCTGGAATTTGCCTAAGCGGCACCCGGGAGTTTAGAAACACCCTATGAAATTAACTCCTATTTTGCTTCTTGGCGCCATCGCAGGCGCCTCGTTGCTGATTGCCACCCCGGCGGAGGCTGCTGAACAACGTCGGACAACTTCAGTTCGTTCCCGTTCTTCCCACTACGAGACAGGGCGTGTTTACCGTGGCCGTCTGGCTCCGCGTTACTCTGATCGTAGTTATTACGGGCGCACATACGTTAGTTCGCCACGTTATGTCACTCGCCGCGCTTACGTGAGCTATTACGATAGCCCGTATTACGACGATTACTACTACAGACCCAGCTACTATGGTCCAAGTTATTATGGACCCAGCTACTACGGGCCTGCATATTCCAGCGGCCTCTCGTTCTCTTTCGGCCGAGGTTACGGTGGACGCGGTTATGGCGGCCATGGATATGGCGGCCGTGGATATGGCGGTCACGGTGGCCATCATCACCGGTAAGTCGTTGATTTGGCGTTCCCTCGCTGGGAAATTCAGCGAGGGAACGTGAAGGTCTGGCCGGGTTCGCTGAGGGCAATTCGCTCCGGAGTTGCGGCAAGCGCTGCCTTGAAACGGGCGATCGGTTCAGCCATCGGCTCGGCGCTTAGCTTGAAGGTCTGATGATGAATCGGGACCAGATAATTGGCGTCGGCCTGATTGGCCATTTCGATCGCCTCTTCCGGAGAGCAATGGCTGTTGACCCACGGATTGTAGGCGCCGATCGGAACAATGAGCAGGTCAATCGGGCCACGTGATCCCAATGGGGTGGCGTTCACATTTGCGGTATCGCCGGCAAAACAAATCCGGCGTCCATTTCGCTCGAGGATATAAGCGTTATAACGGCGGTGATCGTCATTGCGCATCCTCGCGCCCCAGTGCCGCAGCTTAAACGCTGTAATGGTGAGATCGCCGCCGGCTCGCGGCGTGGGAAATGTGCGGCTCTCATTCCAATCGAGTTCCTCGACATTTTTGAAACGCAGCCGCGCAATGATGTCCGCTGTATGGCTGGCAGTGACGACCAGCGATGGATGCGGGATCCGGGAAAGCGTGCGCAAATCGAGGTGATCCATGTGGGCATGAGACAAGAGAACGAGGTCGATCGGTGGCAGTTCGTCCGGCTTGAGCGCGCATTCCACGTAACGTTTTGGCCCAATGGTCAGCGGCCCCAACCGGAGGCCTATGCGGTTAAAGAAGACAGGGTCTGTCAGGATAATGAATCCGTAGAAATTGATCAGGACAGTGGCGTGGCCAAGCCATGCCACGGTGATTTCCTTATCGGACCAGGTTCCAGGGGCGGGATGTTGAGGAGAAGGAGCGACAGGTCTGCCTATGTCACTGATTAGAAAACGGATAACTCGAAGCAAATTCATCGGGAGTGAACGTTAACTGCGATTGTGCCGTGAAGGGACGCGAATCTTCAGAGGAAGGATGCGACGCGTTTGAATTGTCAAAGTGACGCTTAGTTTTTGACACGGTGGCCGGATCACTTAGAGACTGCGCCGCCGTCAATCGCGGCTGCATCCCCTCGTATGAAAACCTCGCTTTTGGTGCTTTGGCTGGCGCTTTGTGCTTCCGTCATTGCACAGATTGTACCCGAGCCGGCTGCCGCGTCGGCGGACCCTGTTCTCCCCGTTCCCCCAGTTCCCCCCGTTGTTCGCGAGCAAACCGTCTACGTTCCATTTGATAAGCTTGAAGAAGTTTTTGAGCATCAGGAGCGCGGCGTATTTCTGCCGTATCGAGAGTTCCTCGAGCTTTGGAACAAGCTGAATCTGCCCGAGAAATTGAAAGGAATAGAGCCGCCGGTTGAGGGCGTACTCGCCGCAGCCAGTTATACCGGACGCGTGGATGGAGACGTTGCCGAAGTCAAGGCGAAGCTCAATTTTGAAGCGCTCAAAGAAGGCTGGTCGCGGCTCAAGCTCGGGGCGGGCAACCTCAGTATCGCTGAAGTCAAATCCAAGGCCCTGCTAAACTATGCCGACGGTGGTTACGAAGTGATCTTTCCCGCAAAAGGCGCTTATCAGCTTGATGCCACTCTTTATGGAAAGATTGAACGGGCTCAGGGACGCAACAGCGTGCGGTTCCACTTGCCGAAAACCGCGGTCTCCCAGCTTGAGCTATCGATCGCCGACAAAGGTTTGGAATTTGCCATTACTCCCGCCTCGGCATTCTCAGCGACCGAAAACCCGGACGGTTCAACGCGGCTGGTGATTTATTTTGGCGCTTCAGAGGAGGTCGATATTTCGTGGACGAAAAAAATCGGCGAGTCGGCGCTGACCCCGCTTTTATTTGCCGATGCGGCTTTGGAGATGCGAGTCGGCGCGGGAGCGGTGCGGACTGAAGTGGCGATGAACTACCGGGTGCTGCGTGCCGGGGTGAGCGCATTTGATCTGGCCGTGCCGGCAGATCAACAGGTGCTAAGCGTTGATGGCGCCAATTTACGTGAATGGAAATTGGAGCCGGCAGCGGCTGGCGTGCAGAAGCTTCACGTGGCACTGCACACTCCGGCCCGGGATAATTACGGTTTGAAAATCAAGCTCGAGTCGGCGCTTCCGGCCTTGCCGCAGCAGGTGAAATTGCCGGTCGTGCAAGCGCAAGCTGTGGAGCGCCAGAGCGGGTCGATCAGCGTGGCGGCTGATCCGGAGCTGGTGGTCGACGTGCCGCAGATCCTTGGCCTTACCCAGCAGGCAGCGATTGCCACGGAGCCGGCTCGCAACCCAGTCGGTTCGTATCGGTTCTTGCGGATGCCGTATTCCGGGTTGCTTTCCGTAAGCGAAGCCAAGCCGCAGATTGAAGCCGCCAGCCAGACGTTGCTCGTCGTGGAGACCGACCTGCTCCAGTTGCGCGCCACGTTTAATTACACAGTCAAAAAATCCGGTATTTTCGGGACCCAAATCGAGTTGCCTGCCGGGTTTTCCACCGCTGAAGCCACGGGCGATGAAATTGAAAGCGCCACGGTGCAGAAGGCCGGCGATCGCAACGTTTTGCAGATTCGTTTTTCGATTCGTCGCAGCGGGGCGTTTTCGTTCCAGGTAACGGCCGAAGCGCCGCGTGCCAAGCCGGAGGATGCCGTAACCGTGCCGGTTTTTGTGGTGCAAAATGCGGAACGCCATGAGGCAAAGGTTGGGCTTGCCGTGCATGTGAGCCTTAAATCAAACACCACAACCAAAGGCGATTTGCGCGAGGAAGACATCGGCAACCTGGGCGATTTGAAGATCAGCCAGCCGGAGCGGACCCCGTTGACGCTCGGGTTCCGGTATCGGGGCGCAGCCAAACCGGGGCAGGTGCAATTTGAGCTGCGCAAACCGCGCGTCTCGGTGGAGGTTTTTTCGCTGGCCGAAGTGCGCGAAGCATTGATCCGGCAGACCTGGACTCTTGCTTACAATGTCGAATATGCCGGGGTGAATCAGTTTTCAATCGAGATGCCGAAAGCGATTGGCGAAGACGTGCAGATCGACGGAGTGAACATCAAGGAGCGCGCAAAGATTGAAAACAAAGATGCGGCGGGCGCTCCAACCGGCAGCGTGACATGGCGGGTGACCTTGCAGGATAAAGTGCTCGGCGCCTATCAGCTTCGTTTTTCCCATGATAACGCCAGGGGCGAAGTGAAACCGGGCGCGACGGCGTCCGTTGTTTTGGATGAAGTCAAACCGCTCGATGTGACCCGCGAAACCGGCCAGGTGGCGGTCGTCAAGGATGGCAACGTGGAAATTACCAAAAGCGATGCGAGCGGCCTTGAACTCATCGATCCAAAAGAACTCACGCCGCTTCTGCAAACCGACGGCGTTTTTCTCGCTTACAAATATGCGGCCCATCCGATCGCGTTGCGGCTTGATGTCTCAAAGAACCTCTATCTTGAAGTGCCGCAGGCGGTGGTGAGTTATGCGGTGCTGACCAGCGTGATCGCCGAAGACGAATCAGAGACCACCGAGGTTATTTATTGGGTGCGCAACAATTCGCAGCAATTCTTTAGTGTTCAGCTCCCCACCAAAGGCGATCTTCCCGCGCGCCTCCTCTCCGACGCGTTCGTGGCCGGCGAACCTCAACAGCCTTCCAAGCGGCCCGATAAAAATGAGCTGCTCATCCGGCTGCCGGCGCGGCCGGACAAATCGGAAGCGTTTCCCGTGCGTTTTGTCTACGAAGTGCCAAGTCCGGCGCCGGGCAAACGACTCGGCTGGCGCGGCCGGCTTTCCATTCAGGCGCCCAAGCTCGACAACACGACCGTGCTGCAGACCGCATGGACGCTTTATCTGCCAGGCGACTATCGGTACGTAAGCTTTGATGGCCCGATGCGGGAAGAGATCGGTCAGCGCGGCTGGGAGCAGTTCGCGCGCGATTTCGCCTTCTTTGTGCCGCGTGTCGGGCCAGCCTTGGCTACTCCCGGATTTCCCGTCCGGACCGAGCCGCCCGAGTTGCCGCCATCCAAGAGCACCGGGTTTGATACGCAGATTCAAAAAGAAGGCGTGCCCGTTCTCCTTCGGCGTTTGGCTGCCCCGGCGCAAATTGACATCGCGTTCCGCGGCAAAACTTACGCCTCGACGCTCGAAGCCGTTCTCTGCGCGATTGGTTTTTTCGCAGGCGCCTCCCTGATCCGAGCCTCGCGGCAGATGCGGTTTGCCTACTTTATGGTGGCCGGCATCGGCGCGCTGATTGTTTCCGGCGCTGTTAATCCGCGCGGCGCCGGGGTCTGGAAGGCGCTCTTTTTGGGAGTTTTCCTTTCCCTGCTCGTCTGGGTCTTCTTCGGTTTCGTGAAAAAACTGCGCTCGAAATTAAAGCGGTTGCCGCGTCCGCCGATTATTCGTCCGCCAGTTGACAGGCCACCGCCTCAGCCGCCCGCTCCGGCGGTTCCCCCGGAAAATACCGCCGCGTGAGGGTTTCATGAAAACCCCTTTTCGTTTGCGGGAAATAAGGGGCGCCGCTCGGGCGCGCCATTGGTTTGTCGTGGTTTTATTGCTTCTCTCCGCCGTTTGCGCACGGGCCGAGGAAGTGGCGGCCCCTTTTGTGCCGGACCGGCGCGAACTCTGGGTGCCTGCGGATAAACTTAAAGAGGTGCTTGCGAAGAATCCCAAGGCAATCGTCCTTTCAAAAGAGCAGTATGAAACGCTGTTGCGCGATGCCGGCCGAGAGGCGAAAAAAACGCCTGAGCCGCCCCGGCTCGCCACATTGAGTTCAGCGAGGTACACCGGCCGTGCCGAGGGTGAAACCTTGCGGATGAAGGGCGAGTTGTTAATTGAAGTGCTGGGCGATGAATGGACGCAGGTGGCGCTTCCTACCTGGGGAATTTCGATTGGCTTGATCCGGATTGACGGAGAAGCGGCGCTCATTGGGACTGCTCCCAAAACCGGCATCCTCTTGGTGCGCGGCCGCGGCCAGCACAAGCTTGCAACGGAATTTACAGCGGCGATTTCCTCCAAAGCGGGAGAGCATTCGTTTGATCTTGGATTGCCCGCCGCCGCGACGGGTCTTTTTGAGATCGAACTTCAGGGAGATGTTGAGGTGGAAAGCCCGGCTCCGATGCGGATTGAAAAACGGGCTGAATCGACATGGGTCTCTATTGCCCCGGCGCCTTCGGCTTCCTCCCTGGGGCTTAAGTGGAAAGCAACGGGCGCCGCCGGGGAGTTGGTTTTTTTGCAGCACACAGCGATTGCGTATGCTCTCGATGCGGAGCAGCTGCGTGCCGAGTTCGACGTTACCCTGGTGGCAACACTGGGAAATCTCCCTGCCGAATTGCTGATGACCATCCCAAAAGGAGCGCAAGTGCTTCAAATCGAGGGAGCGGAAGTCTCCAAATGGTCTGTGGCCAATGAGCGTGTCCGGGTGCAATTGCAACGGCGCGAACGGAATTTAACCCAGTTCAAGCTCCTCATTGAAGCACCCTCCCTGGGAGGCGCGCCCGCCGCCACTCTCACGCTGCCGGTCGTGAAGGTCGACGGCGTCCAACGGATGGAAGGATCGTTTTTAATCGATGCCGACCTCGCTGGCGTGTCGGTCCACGACGTCGTCACGGATTCTTCCACGGTTCAAACTTCAAGTGGCGATCCCCGTGTTCCAAGGAGGATTGCTGGATTTACTTTTAACGGCGCCCTGCCAGCACCGCGGGTGTCACTTGTCAAAGTGAAGCCCCGGCTCAACGCGGATCTCGACACGCTCGTTGAATTCAAGTCCGAAGCGGTTTTTTTGGAACGGACACTGACATTGAAAGAAGCGCAGGGCGCGTTTTTCTCCGCGTCGTTGAAATTGCCTCCGGGCGAAGAGCTGCTCCGCGTGCTCAATGCCGATGGCAGCGAGCCCGATTGGCGACTGGAGAACGGCTCATTGCAATTGCGCTGGAGCAATCGTTCCGTGCAGCCGAGAGTGTTTAAAATAAGCAGCCGCACAGAACCGAAGGGATGGGCGGGGCTTGATGGCATCGTTTACACCTTGGCGGATCTGCAGATTGAAGGGGCGGGAAAGATCACCGGTTACATTGCGCTCAAGGCTGACCCGGCATTCCGGCTCGAGGCGCAGCCATCGGAAACCCTGGAGCAGCGCGATGGCCGGACGACACCGGTGCGCGGTGAGTACGCATGGTTTCGTCGCAACGATTTCACGTTGGCAGTAAAAATTTCCAGGCTGCCGGGGGAAACAGTCGCGGAGCTGACCGGGTACGCGTTGCCGTTGGAAGGAATGCTCGATGTGCATGCGCAGATCGGATTTACGTTTTTGCGTTCGGGCGTCCGTTCAGTCCGGATTCAAGTGCCGGAACGGATCGCCACGGCCTTCCATTTTGATGGCCCGCAGATCGCCGAACGCAACTTGGTGGGCGACATCTGGACGATTGTTTTTCAAAAGGAATTAACCGGTGCATACGTGTTGGCCTTCACTGTGCAGGTGCCCATTCCCAAAGAAGGCGCCGACACATTCAAAGTGGAGGTGCCGCTCATTGAGCCACTCGATGTCAAACGGGTAAGCGGGGTTTGGGCCGTGGAAGCCAATACCGAGACCGAGATCAGTTTCACCCTCAGAGGGATGAACGAGCTCGATTCGTTGCTGGCGCCTCTCCTGCCGGGTTATACTCCGCGGCACCGGGTCATTGGCGTGTTCAACTATTTGGGTGGCGATCATTCGCTGGCACTGGCCGGGGTGCGGCATAGCCAGGCGGAAGTGCTTTCCAGCGTCGTCGACGAGTTGAATCTTGAAACCGTGGTTTCCACCAGCGGGACTGAACGCAACCAGGCCACTATTCAGCTTCGCAGCGCCGGTGCCCAGTTTCTCGACGTCACGCTGCCGGCGGGTTCAAAGCTCTGGTCGCTGACTGTCAATGGCGAGCTCGTCAAGCCGGTTGGCGATAAGGCCGGCATGGTGCGCATCCAGTTGCCCGCCCGGATCGATCCGCGCGCGGGTTCGAGCATCATGCTTCTCTACGAGACACCCAAGCCGGCCTGGAATTCCCGGGGCGGCTACGATCTGGCCGCTCCCCGGCTTTCCAAATCAATCCCGATTCTAAAGAGCAACTGGCAGGTTTATCTGCCCGACGGATTTCAATACACCGGCTTTAAAAGCAATCTGCGCCCTCCCGTGCCCTCGGCTGAACCGTTGCTGGTTCGCGGGATTTTTGAGGTCATTTCATCGCCTTGGGAATTTCTTCGCGCCAGGAGACGCGTTCAATCAACCCGTATTCTTTCGGACTTAAGGATGGTGGATGAATCGGTGAATGTTAACACTGCAGAGCCTTCCGCTGCTCCTCAGGCTCCCGACACTTCTCTGGCCGAGACGGCTCCGGAAATGCAATTGAGCGACGCTGCGCCCGAAAATCCGCTGCTTAAGCACTCTGCCAAGCGTGATAGCGCAAAGCCGCTCTTCGGTAAGGCTTCACAGAAAAGGCCTTCCCCCATCACGCTCGCGGCGCAGGAGGCAAACTTGACGTCGGCGGGGGTCGCCGGTCTTTTACCGATTAAAATGGAGCTGGCCCGGGCTGGACAACCAGTGACTTTTGAGGGGCTTTACGATGCTCAGAGCGTCGCATTTTACTATGAGGATTCGTGGGCACAGGTGCGGCGACTCTGGTTCTGGCTGATTGGCGGCGCCGTCTTGTTCCTTGGGATCGGCGGCTGGCGGCATCCGTGGTGGCGGAGCGTTTGGGCAATGCTGATTCTTTCATTTATCCCGCTTTGCATCAGCGAAACCGCAACTCCGGTCTGCAATGCGCTGCTGTGCGGCTGGCTTGCCGCGCTGGTGCTGCATCAGATCGCTGTCCGGTTTATTTTTACTTCAGCAAAAAAGGTGGTGACCGCGTGAAAAGGATCATTTCGTTTCAAAACGCGCTTGCTGGGGTTCTGATGTTTGCCTGTTTGGCCGCCATCGCTGCTGAACCGGTCACCGTCATCGTTCCATACAATCCGGCCAAGCCCGTAGCAGGCCAGACGCCCGATCAGTTTTACCTTCCGTATGAGCGGTTTCTCGAATTGTGGGAGCGCGCAAAACAAAATCGGCGTCCGATCAAGCCGGAGCCGGCTCCCATCGGGTTCGCTCTTAACAGCGCGCGATACGAAGGCCGGGTGGAAGAGAATATCGCGAGTTTCCGCGGTGTTCTCGATCTGACCGTGACGAATGAAGCGTGGATTACTGTGCCGCTTCCGTTTAAGTCGGTGCGCACGCTCCTGCTTGACGGCGCGCCCGCGGCGTTTGATGGCGAGCAGGTCGTGATCGAAAAACCTGGCCGCCATCGGATTGAGGTGGAATTCGAGGTACCAATACAAGGCGCGCAGTTGCTTTGGACCATTCCACAAACGGCGGCCACGATGGTGGTTCTTACTTTGCCGAACCCGCGGACGACGGCCCGGATTTCTCCCGGCCACGGGTCGGTTGAACAGCTCGTCGATGGCGTCCGAACGATTTCCGCCGCAGTCGGTTCCAGCGATACGGTGCGCGTGGAGCTTGGAACAGCGGCTGCGCCGGATCGCGTGGCTGAGCCAGCGCTTGTTACGATCCGGCCTGTGATGTCGATTTCGTCCACCCTGGAATCGACGGTGGCGGCTTATACGTTTTCATTCCCGCAAGCCCGGCAGGATCGATTCACCATTCAATTTGAGAAGGGACTGGCTTTGGTGAATCTGGAGGCAGTCGATTTGAAATCGTGGAACCTGCATGCCGACGGGGAAAAACAGGCGCTTGATCTGGTGCTCAATGAACCGGCCTCGGGCAGTTATTCAGTCACGGTATCGACCGAGCGTCCCATCCTGAAGCTGCCCTCCGAGGTGCGCGCACCATTGTTTTCGGCAACCGCGCGGCGGATCGAAATTGCGCCAGCTCTCCTGGCACTCGGCCGGGTGGAAATCACGCCCCTGCCGGGCGCCGGGCTTCGGGAGGTGCCGGAAAAAGATCCTGCGCTACGTTTGGTGGCAGCCTATTTGGGAAATGGCGAACTACGGTATCGGGTCGCGGCCATGGCGCCGATGCGTGAGGCGAAGGTCGATTACGTTTATCAGGTTAACCGCCGCAAGATTGAGCTCATTGCCTCGTTGCAATTTGAGGCCAAAGGCGAGGCGCTTTTTGATGTGGCAGTCGGTTTGCCGGCGCAGTTTGAAATTGAAGCGGTGGAGTCCGAACGGCTCCAGGAGTGGTGGCGGGAAGGGGACCAGCTTCATGTGCGATTTAAGGATGCCACGCCGGCGACGACTCCGTTGGTGATTTACCTCGTGCGCCTTTTTAATGCCGCCCAAAACGCGCTTGAATTCCGTCCGCTGACCCTCACCGGCTTTAAGAGCATTACTGGCGAAGCTGTGATCGCCGCGCATAAAGGAGTCGAGGTCGGGATGCAATTGGCCGGCGATGGAAAGGAAATCGCGCCCGCGGCTGCCGCAACCGATTTTCAAATCCTCACGCCGCTGGAACGCAAACGCGGATTGAGTTTTAAAACGCAGAATTTCTCCGCCCAAGTCACGCTGACCCCGCTGCCGGAGAAGGCGGATGCACTCTGGGTGATGGACGCGCAGGCGCATGAAAACTGGGTGGCGCTGAATACCAAGGTGCGCCTTTCCTTAAAGCAGGGGAGCCTTGACCATGCCGTCTTTACGCTGCCTGCGGCGTTGCCCGAAGCGCGAGTGCTAGGCGTGGATGTGAGGGAGACACGTTCACGAGTTGAAGGCGATCAGCGCATTTACGAGGTGCGGTTTCAAAATGAGATCGACAGCGCCGTGGAGTTTTCTTTTGAAGTTGAGCTGGCCAATCCCGGCGAAGTGGCGCTTCCCCCGCTCTTGTTTCCCGAGATGCATACGGCAAGCGGTTATGTGCTCGCCGACAACGCTTCGGATTCTGAGATGAAGCTCAAATCGAGCGGAGTGGATCCTGCGCCGCTCTCTGAAATCCCATGGCTGCCATCGCTCTCCAATGCCGCCGGCATTTACCGGGTGCAACCGAACTGGTCTGTCACCCTTGGCATCGAACGGCTCGAAAAAGCCAGCAGCCGCGCCGCATTCTGCGCATGGGCGGAGATGACGACCGCCGTGCGCGCCGACGGCAGCGAATGGCATCGCGCCACCTGGCATCTTCAAAACCGATCCCTGCAATTTCTCCCGGTTTCCTTGCCGCAAGGGGCGCAACTGATGGGAGCCCGGGTCGCTGGAAAAAGCGTGCGCGCCGATGCCGGCAAGGTGGAGGGTCGCGATGTGATTTTGATTCCGCTGATCAAGACCAAGCCGGGCGATCTTTCTTATGATGTGGAGATTGTTTATCGACGGCTCGATTTGCCGCTTGGCTGGCGCACCCCGCGCAAATGGCTGGCGCCGGAGCTGGTGGGCATCACCGTGGAGCGCACTTTATGGAATGTCTGGCTGCCGGAAGATCGCCGTCTGGAGAGCGCTTCAGGCAACATGGAAGCAGTCATTGGTGAAATGGCCCAAACCGAAAAGCTGGCCGGATCGCTGGATGAACTAAAAAAGCTCTCCTCCCTGGTGACTTCCTCCAACGTGAGCGCGGAAACAAAAGCCAACGCGCGCTCGAGCTGGAGTGCGTTGAGCAAAGAAATTGAACGCTCAAACAGCATGCCCCAAACCGGCGCCTATTCGATCATAAAAGGCAACGGAGCGCTTAGCGAACAATTGCAAACGGATCAAAACGATGAAGTGGTGAACCGGCGCCGTCTGATCACTTCGGAATTGGAGATGGAAACCAAGCGGGTGGCCCAAGGCGCAATGGCGGAGCCGCGAAGCGCGAACGGGCCCACTGGCAAGCAGATCATTCCCAAGGCCGGAAACGCACATTTCTGGGCGGAAAATAAGTTATTTGCCCGGCCCGCCGACACGGCGGGCGCCGCCGCGCTTGCCACGGCGCCGGATGCCAACAATTTGGGGCTCAATGACAATGTAATTTTGCAACAGCGCCAGCTGCCAGCTCCTCCCACCTCGCCTGTCGTTGATACTCCCGGGCAGGAAAACAGAGGGCAAAATTATCGAGGGCTTAGCAACGCGCGCGGCAACCGGCTTCAAACTGAGGAGCTTCCCTCGAACCTCCCAGCGGCGGTTGCCGTGTTGCCAGGCGCTCCGGCTGAACCTCCCAACTCTACGGTCCCGGCGCCCGAACGCCTTGAGCCGAAGGGCCGGGTTTCGCTGGAAGTCGATTTTGCTACGGAAGGCGCCGTCTATCATTTTAAGAAAGTCAAAGCCAGTGCGCTCCTGGAAATAAAAGCGGTTCAGCCCTCCGTTTTGAGCCGGTGGAAATCGTTGGGCGGCTTTCTCCTTCTCTCCGTGGCGCTTCTTGGAGTCCGCACAGCTTCCGTGCGCTTTGTGAGACGCCGCCGGAACCCGCAAACCCGCCCTCATTGATTCCAAGAAAGAACCGGTCCGCTAACCACCCTAATCCATGATCCATGTTCCCAGCTTGATCGAACGCAAACGTGACGGCGGCGAATTAACGGAGCTCGAACTCGATGAATTTATCCGTGGCTACACGGATGGCTCGATTCCCGACTATCAGGCGAGCGCGTTTGCGATGGCGGTTTATTTTCGTGGAATGTCCGATTTGGAAACCGGACATCTTACCCAGGCGATGATGCGGAGTGGACGCATGATGACACATCGGCCCGGGTCGCCGCCCAAGGTCGACAAACATTCCACCGGCGGAATCGGCGATAAAGTCACGCTGGTGCTTGCGCCGTTGCTTGCCTGTGATGATCTCTGGATTCCCACGATTGCCGGCCGCGGCCTTGGAATCACCGGCGGGACGCTCGACAAGATGGAAAGCATCCCCGGGTTTTCATTCGCTTTAAACGAGGCGGAAGTCGAGGCGCAGCTCGAACGCCTCGGCGTGGCAATGCTGGGTCAGACCGACGATCTTTGTCCGGCCGACAAAAAGCTTTATGCGCTTCGCGATGTCACCGGTTGCGTGCAATCGCAGCCGCTCATTGTGGCAAGCATCATGAGTAAAAAGCTGGTGGAGAGCCTCGACCGCTTGGTGCTCGACGTGAAGTTTGGTTCAGGTGCGCTCATGCAGACACGGCCCCAAGCCGAGTTGCTGGCCGCCGCGCTGGTGGCCGTGGGGGAGGAGATGGGCGTGCAGACCACTTACTTGCTGACTCCAATGGATGAACCCCTCGGCCATACAGCGGGCAATGCGCTTGAAGTGGCCGAATCGGTCGCCACTCTTCAGGGCGGCGGCCCGCCGGATTTGGTTTCCCTCACGCTCGATCTCGCGGAACAAGTCTCCACGGTTTCCCGGGTTCAACTTGCAAAGTGGCTCGAAGACGGCACGGCGTGGAGAAAGTTCGTGGCCCTTGTGGAAGCCCAGCAGGGAGACGCCACGGTTCTTGAAAAAATAACCAAGGTTCATCGGGCGCCAATCATTCACGCATTGCCCGCGGCCGCCTCGGGCCGGATTTTGAAGATGGATGCCGGGGCCATCGGCCGTGCCTGTGTGGCGCTTGGAGCAGGACGAGCAAAATCGACTGATCCCATTGATTTTGCGGTCGGCTGTTCGGGAATCCGCAAAGCGGGCGAGCAGATTGAGAAAGGGGAGCCGGTGCTTTACCTTCACGCCCGCTCCGAATCGCAGCTGGCCACGGCCCTCGGTTTGCTTAATGGAAACGTAGGCACGATAAGGTGAACGGCAGTCTGGAGCGGTGCCGGCAATCCTTCCACTCATCCCTACAGCTTGTCATCCGCCCACCTGAGTGATTGATATTAGATCTACCATGGCAACCGTTGCACAATTCGACCCTATCGAGGAAATCCTCAAAGAGATGCATGCGGGACGCATGGTGATCGTGACCGATGACGCTGATCGTGAGAACGAAGGCGATTTGGTCATGGCCGCGGAAAAAATTACACCGGAAGCGGTGAACTTCATGGCGACGCATGGACGCGGTCTGATTTGCACGCCGATCACCGAGGAACGCGCCACCGAGCTGGGGCTGCAACGGATGGTGCTCGAAAATCGCGAAAGTTACCGGACCGATTTCACTGTCTCGGTCGATGCGGCCAAAGGGGTTACCACCGGGATCAGTGCTTATGATCGGGCACGGACCATCCAGCTGCTCGCTGATTCCTCGGCGACACCGGCGGATCTTGTGCAACCGGGCCATGTTTTCCCATTGCGGGCCAAGTCCGGTGGTGTGCTGCGGCGGGCGGGCCATACCGAGGCGGGTGTCGATTTGGCGCGGATGGCGGGACTCAAGCCGGCGAGTGTGCTTTGCGAGATTCTTCATGCCAATGGCACGATGGCGCGGCTGCCTGAGCTCAGGAAGTTTGCAAAAAAGCACAAGCTCAAGATGTGCAGCATTGAAGACTTGATTGCGTATCGGCGCAGCCGGGAGCGCTTGATTGAGAGTGAACAGATCATCAAGTTTCCCACTGCGTTCGGCGAGTTTGACCTGCATATGTACCGCTCCCTCGTCGATGGGGCTCATCATCTTGCATTGGTGAAAGGGACCATCGCGGGGAATAAAAATACGCTGGTCCGGGTTCATAGTGAGTGCCTGACCGGCGATGTTTTCGGCTCGTTGCGATGTGATTGCGGCAATCAACTCCACAGCGCGCTCGCCCAGATTGCAGCGGCCGGTGCCGGTGTGCTCCTTTATATGCGGCAGCACGAAGGGCGCGGCATCGGCCTCCCGGCCAAAATCCATGCTTATAAGCTTCAGGAGGAGGGGCTCGATACGGTGGAGGCGAATGAAAAACTTGGGTTCCCCGCTGAACTTCGCGATTACGGCATCGGTGCGCAGATTCTCGTCGATCTTGGAGTTCGCAGGATGCGCTTTTTGACCAATAACCCAAAGAAAGTCATCGGGCTGGAGGGATACGGATTAAAGATTGTGGAAGTGGTCCCGATCCGCGCGGCGCCCAACCCGCACAATGCGCGCTACCTTGAAACGAAGCGCTTGAAAATGGGCCATCTTTTGTAAGGAAAAGGAACTGTCGCTTCCGCGCAACTCCGCTGTTGCTTGCCGTGAAGCGGCCACTAAGCTCTGCCCTCCCTAAATGGCAACACACCTACCTTCACGTCCACGCCAGATGGCTTCGCGACGCCACTTTGCAATTGTGGCGAGCCAATACAACGCGACCTACGTCACGGGACTCGTTGAGAACGCGAAGCGCGAATTGGAGATGATCGCTCCCGGTTCGACGGTCAATGTGTGGGAAGTGCCCGGCGCGTTTGAGATTCCTCTTGTGGTGCAGGAGATTGCCACGCATAGCCAGCTCGATGCCATTATTGCTTTAGGCGTCATTATTGAAGGGGAAACCCAGCATGCGGCACTCGTTGGAGCCACCGTGACGCAAAGTTTGCAGCGTTTGTCGCTGGCTCATCGGGTGCCAATCATTCACGAGGTGTTGCTGGTAAAAAACGAAG
This sequence comes from Chthoniobacteraceae bacterium, assembly GCA_028293625.1. GTDB lineage: Bacteria > Verrucomicrobiota > Verrucomicrobiia > Chthoniobacterales > Chthoniobacteraceae > CAIURC01. Next base: position 120,534 of record JAQGOL010000024.1, read on the forward strand.
AACAAGCCAGGGCGCGCTGCCTTGAAGGCGAGCTCAACCGCGGCATCGAAGCGGCGCGCATAGCAGTCCGCATGGTGCAGGTCATGGCGGGTTTGCCGCGGCCACATTAGATTTTTTTTTCATGGGCAAACGTCGAGACGGCCGGGAAGCGGCTATTCAATTTCTTTATCAGCTTGATCTGAATCGGGAGAATCCAACGGAACTCTTCGAGTCCTTCTGGGTGCTGCGCACCGGTCCGGGAAACGAAGCCGCTTCCAAAAAAACGCGCGCATTCACCGAGCAGATCGTCGCCGGAGTCCGGGCGCATGCGGAGGAGATCGACGAGCAGATCAAAAAATTTGCCGCCAATTATGATCTGCACCGGATTGCGCCGGTCGATCGCAATATCCTGCGGCTGGCCATTTACGAGATGCTTTTCTGTACCGATGTGCCTCCCGTTGTCTCCATCAATGAAGCCATCGAGATCGCCAAGAAATTCGGCGGCGATGAATCAGGCCGCTTCGTCAACGGCATCCTTGACAGGGTGCGCGGCGAACTTAAGCGCGATGCGCGCGCGGCGATCCGGCCCGGGCAATAAGCGGGGTTTTAAGCGATGGCATTTGGATTTTTTAAATCGCTGATTCACAAGTTCTCCGGGCGCCCGGTCGACTGGGATGAATTGGAGGAAGCGCTCATTCGTGCCGACCTCGGGGTGCCGATGTCGATGCGCATCCTCAACGCACTTCAAACCCGGGAAGACGTGGCCAGCCTGACTGCGGAAACCGTCGTGGCGGTTGCCCGGGAAGAGATTCTGAAGGTGCTTTCCCGCGATACACTCATGATGAGGCCGCTTGCCTCAAAGCCCAAGGTGATCCTCGTGGTCGGTGTTAATGGCACAGGGAAGACCACTTCCACGGCCAAGCTCGCGAATTTGCTCAAAAAGAAAGGGCACAGCGTCATGCTTGCCGCAGCCGATACTTTTCGCGCCGCCGCCATCGAGCAGCTCGATATCTGGGCGCAGCGGATCGGATGCGAAATCATCAAAGGCCAGTATAACAGCGATCCGGCGGCGATCTGCCACGATGCTTATCAGGCCGCGGACAGCCGCAATGTTGAGTTTTTGATCTGCGACACTGCCGGCCGGCTGCATACGAAGGTCAACCTCATGGGGGAATTAAACAAGATACAGCGGATTCTGGCTAGGTGCGCCCCGTCCGCCCCGGAAGAACGGCTGCTGGTGGTAGATGCAACAACCGGCGGCAATGCCCTCGTTCAGGCACGCGAATTTCATCAGGCCGTGAATCTGACCGGACTGATTGTCACCAAGCTCGATGGCAGCGGCAAAGGCGGCTGCGTGGTCGCGATTCAAAACGAACTCGGCATCCCGACCCGATTTATCGGGACCGGTGAAAAGTTCGACGATTTCGCATTTTTCGAGAGCCGCCTTTTTGTCGATCAGATGCTGTAAGGCGCTGCCGTTGCGGGGAGCGGCGCAAAAAAGCCCGGAATGAAGTTCATTCCGGGCTTGTGATGAGATCGCTTTGCGCGGGATTAGTGGCGGCGGCGGCGAAGGGCGGCAATGCCCACCGTTGTCAGGCCAAGAAGTCCCAGGGTGCCCGGCTCAGGTACCGCTGCGGTGCCGGTAATGTTTGCCTGGGCAACTTGCATGCTGTTGGAGTTGGCGACATCCGCGACGGTTGGGAAAACTAGGATGTAGCTTTTATACGGGGTCGTATTCGGGAACGAAACTGAAGCGCTCGTGAATATCGGCGTTGTACTGGTGAACCCCGTGGGCTGGTCGACCGCGATTGGAGTGAATGAGCTTAAGCTGAATGTGGCACCGGCGGCTTCATTTCCAGCAACAGTCACTGTATTGCTGCCATACAACGAGAAGGTCGCCGGATTCCGGGCCTGCCCGTCGTTGGCGGTCGTGAAATTAATCCCGGTGGCGATCGACAACCCAAAAGCCGGCGTGACTGCGATGCCGGTATCGGTTTTCGCGAAGTTCAGGTATTTGGTTGCCTGATCGACATCGAATATCTTGGAGGGCAGTTCGGCCGCAGGCCAGTTATTGACTCCGGCGGCAGTCCCTACGCCGCCAACCGTGAAGATGCTGGCGCTGGTAAGCTTACCGCCCGCGAGCGGATCGGTAACCGAGGTGATTATTGCGGCCTGAGTGATTGCCGTGCAGGCAAGCGCGAGGAACGCAACAGAAGCTGTTATAAGGGGGGGAACAAGTTTCATTTAGGTTAAGTTCTGATGGAGGAACAATGCGCATCTTCCACGGGCATTTATCTTCCACAAGAAACTTAGCAAAAAAACTTAGAAAAAATTTAAGTGTATATACAGCTGCTGTTAAAAAATGATTTATTGTGTATGATTTTTATTTCAATAGATCCACCGCCAGCAGTTCACGTTGATCCCTTAAGTAAAGTTTTCCGTCGGCATACGCGGGGTTACACCAGTTCGTTCCGCAGAGCTGTGCCCGGCCGGCTTCGCGGTAAGCTTGCGGGTCGGCGGCAAAGAGAACAAAGAGGCCGCCATCGGTTAACATCGCGACATTTTTGTCCATGATAAGGAAGGCAGCTTCCGCCTTGTCCGCGCTTGTTTGAATAAGGCCGTTTTTTTCCCATGCGATCTCGCCCGTGGCTGAGTCGACGCAAAGGAGGTTCTTTGAAGGGCCCACGCCATAAAGATGCGTGCCGACCGCAACCGGACTGGCGAAATTCATGGCCGCCTTTTTATTTGTCCACGCTTCGGTGGCGGTAAATGTCCCGGCTGCCGCGCTGATTTTTGTGGCCACCATTCCAAGCGTATGGGAAGCCACAATCACCAGATCGCCCACCACGACCGGAGTGGTCACATGCCGGCCCAGCGAGGTGGAAAGCGGCTGGCGCCAAAGCAGTTTTCCATCGCGCGGATCAAGCCCGATGAGCGCTTCCGCTGTAAAAGCAATGAACTGGCGGGTCCCGGCCAGTTCGGCCAGAATGGGCGCAGCATAGGCGGTCTGATCGTTCTGCGATTTCCACACAATGGCCCCGGTCAATTTATTAAAAGCGACGATGCTTGCCCCGTTCGCGCTGCCGACCTGAACAAGGATATTCTCCCCGTCAATAATCGGCGACCCGCTTGCGCCGTGGCGGCTTGCCCCGGCGGCTTTTCCTTTCTCGCCGATATAAATGGCGCCCAGATCATCAACGAAATTGGTTTTCCAAAGAAGCTTCCCGTCGCCGGCGTTCAGGCACTGGAATTCGCCCTTTGCCGATTGCACGTAAAGCCGATCGCCATCGATCAGCGGGGTGCAGCGGGGTCCGATTCCAAACCCATCCTTGTGGGAACTGAAGACCGCGGCTTTCCACAATTCTTTGCCGGTGGCCGCATCGGTGGCGTGGGCAACTTCCTGTGCATCCTGGTTATCGAGATAAAACAGGCGGCCTTGCGCTACGACCGGCGAAGCGAATCCATCGCCGAGAGGAGCGCGCCATACCACCGGCGGCTCGGCATTCAGGGTAATTGGAACGGGTTCACTGGCTGGGACCATTCCGGTCCGAAGCGGTCCACGCCATTGCGGCCAGTCGGCGGCAAACGCGGAGGAGACCATGAGGATGGCGGCAAACGGAAAAATGCGGGGCGACATGTGGGCAGTCATAAGGTTTCGAGGGCGGATGGCAGAAGAGAAAACGCGGTTCGCATTCCAATCTTAGCCATGTAGAACTCCTGCATGATCCGCTCCCTCCTCTTAGTGGCTCTTTTTTCCGGGCTCGCCATCCCCATGTTCGCCGCCCGGATTTCCACCGTGGCCGGGAGCGGGACAAAAGGGTTTTCGGGCGACAGCGGAGCTGCCACGCAGTCGCAAATCGCGGGGCCCGATGGGATATGCAGCGGCTCCGACGGGGCGCTTTACATCTGCGATACGGAAAACCAACGGATACGCAAAGTCTCCCCCGACGGCACCATGACCACCGTCGCTGGAAATGGAACGCGCGGTTACTCCGGTGATGGCGGCCCCGCCACAGCGGCGTCTTTAAATGAGCCTTATGAGGTGCGCCTCGACACGGCGGGCAATCTTTTCTTTGTGGAACGCCTCAGTCACACTGTGCGCCGGGTGGATGCCAAAACGGGTTTCATCTCCACGGTCGCCGGCACAGGAAAAGCGGGATTTTCAGGCGATGGCGGACCGGGACAGAAAGCAGAGATGAAAGAACCGCACAGCATTGGATTTGATCGTGCCGGCGACCTCTACATTTGCGATATCGGCAATCATCGAATCCGCAAAGTGGAGATGAAAAGCGGGATCATTTCCACGTTTGCCGGGACTGGCGAAAAAAAGCCGACTCCGGATGGCGCCCCAATCGCAGCGACGCCATTGAATGGCCCGCGCGCGCTCGACTTTGATAAGGAGGGCAATCTCTGGCTGGCGTTGAGGGAAGGGAACGCCATCTACAAACTTGATCCGGTCACGGGCACCATCCATCACATGGCCGGCACCGGGAAGCACGGTTTCACGGGCAACGGCGGGCCGGCCCGGGAAGCCGCGCTCTCAGGCCCCAAAGGGATTGCCGTCGGTTTGGATGGGAACGTTTATATTGCTGATACCGAGAGTCACTCAATTCGAATGCTCGATTTGAAAAAGAAGACCCTCGAATTGGTGGCCGGAACCGGGGTAAAGGGGAATGGTCCCGATGGCGATCCGATTTTGTGCAAACTGCAACGGCCGCATGGGGTGTTTGTTGGCGCCGACGGCGCGCTCTATATCGGCGACACGGAGAATCACCAAGTGCGCAGGCTTCAGCCGTAGAACATAGAAGAACCGTGAAGTGAACGGCGGGGTCTCTATCCAATGACCGTTTCCGCTGGTAAAAGGATGGTTGCTCTTGTGCCTCCATCCAACTCGCAGGAGACACTCGCCTTGCCTCCATGCGACTCCACAATCGCGCGCACAAAACTTAACCCAAGTCCCAGTCCGCGTTCAGAACGGCTCTTGTCGCCGCGAAACAGCCGATCCCAGATGCGCGGCAGATCCTCGGGCGAAATGCCACTGCCCGTGTCCGCGAAATGGATCGCGACGGACTGCTCGACGCGGTTTGCAGTGATGCGCACCCGGCCTCCGGCGGGCGTAAATTTGATCGCGTTATCCAGCAGATTGGCGAAAACGCGTCGGAGCGCGCCGGCATCGCCGCTGACTCGCAATCCGGACTGCACCTCGTCAGTGACGACGACTCCCTTTTCCTCGGCTACTTCGGAATAGGAATCGACAGCTGAGTGAACCAGTTCAACGAGGTCAACGGGAACGTGTTGGAACTGGATCAGCCCGGCCTCGGTTTCCGCGATGTCCATCAGCGTGTTCAGGAGCGTCATCACGCGCTCCGCTTCCTCCACGCAATCGGCGAGCGCATCCCGGGTGGTGTCGATATCTTCGGCGCTTTCAAGTGCGGTTTGTGCTTTTTGACGAAGCCGTGTCATTGGCGTGCGCAGATCGTGAGCGACGTTATCGAGCGAATCGCGCATTCCACGAACAAGGCGCTCAATACGGGCCAGCATCTTGTTAAAGAGCTGAACCAGGGCATCTAGTTCATCGTTGCTGCCACTCGATTGCACACGCGCATCAAAGCTTGCCGTCGCCACGATCTGTTCAGCGACCGCGGTGAGGTGCTGTACCGGACGGAGCGCCCGCGAGGCGAGGAAGGCTCCGCCGCCGACACTGGCGGGCAGAAAGATCAGCAGCACCACAAAGGTGGCGGTGCGGAATCCCGCCAGCAGCTGCCGCATTTCATAGGTCGATCTGCCCACTTCAATCAACGTGCCGTCGGGAAGCCTCGCGAATCGCAATAAAAGCTCGGTGCCCGCCGGCGAAACCAACGTCACCCAGCCCCCTGTCACCGAAGGGGCGGGCGCTTTTTCTGCCAGTTGGCCGGGTTCAAATTCGACCCAATCGTCCGCGTCCCGCAAAAAAATGGTGTGGTTGAGCGAATTGGCGACGCGGAGGAAAAAAGCCTTTTGTTCACGCCCTTTGCGAAGCGCGGCGCGCATCCGCACGGCTGGCAGGCCGCCTTCCTGAAATTCGGCAACGTATTGATTAAGCCGGAACTGAATGGCGTCGCGCTCCTGCGTCAGGAGGCGTTCCTGCATAACCAGGTAGGTCAATCCGAGAACGGTGAGGGCGGCGGTGAGAAAAAGCAACGCGTGCCAGAAGGTCAGGCGGATGCTCAGCCTGCCGAGATGTTTACGAAGGACGGAAAACATAACCGATGGCGCGCACGGTATGGATGAGCTTTACCACGAAGTCGCGGTCCATACGATTGCGTAGCCGGCAGACGAGCACATCGACAAGATTGGTCTGCGGATCGAAGGAATAATCCCACAAACGTTCCAGCAAATACGACTTTGCAAGGGGGCTCCCGGCATTGCGCATGAGCAGTTCAAGCAAGGCAAACTCACGAGGTGGCAGATCAATGCGCTGTCCGTCGCGCCTGACCGTTCGTCCAACAAGATCAACGGTGACTCCCGAGTTTTCAAGGCGCTCCGATTCGGCGGTTTGCTGGGAGCGCCTCAGAACGGCTTCGACGCGCGCCAGGAGTTCACCAAGATCAAAAGGCTTGGCAAGGTAATCGTCCGCACCGCTGCGCAGGCAGGTTACCTTATCGGAAAGCGATCGTTTGGCGCTGAGCACAATGATGGGCGTTTTTACCTTCGCCCCGCGCAGGTGCTCAATAATCGTGAGACCGTCCTGGCCCGGAAGCATGAGATCGACGATTGCGGCATCGTAGTTTGTGGAGCGCGCCATCTGCTCCCCGATGCGCCCGTCGCCGGCGCAATCGACCGCATAGCCGGAACGTTGCAAACCGTGTGACACGAATGCCGCAATGTCGGCGTCGTCTTCGATCACCAGGATGTTCATGAGCCTGAAAATAACCGCGCCGTCAATGGGCGCCAGCGTGGAGCATGACATTGCGCGAATGTAATGAACAAGACCGAGACATGCGCGCACACGGGTCTCAAATATCACGGCATGAGACGTTCCGCCGAAACGATAGACTCCTCGTCCGCGAACCATACACCGCGATGGCAACGTCAGCACGGTGATCTGTCCATCTCCGCCGAGTCGGGTGTGGCGTATTGGATGGAACATTGGAGCGAAATCGAGGCCCGCCTTGCGGCCCGTTCCCGGATGCTCCTGGCTCTTGATTTTGATGCCATGGTTTGTGCGGCGGGCACGAAGCCGGATCAGCTGGCATTTTCTGAAAGCATGGAATCGCTTTTGAAAAAACTCGGCGCATCGAACCGGATTACCCTCGTGTTTCTCACAGAGCGCCCGTTGCAGGAAAGCCGGGCTCAAATTGGAATCAAGAACAGCTTTTATGCCGGAAACCACGGTGTCGAGGGCTTGCTTCCTGGTTTGACGGCCGGCCGGATCGCCTGGAGTAAAGGGAACGCGATTAGCCAGATTCTCGCAAAGCTCGATTTGACGCCTGCGGATACAATTTATGTCGGTGATGATGAGGAGGCTTTTAATCTGCTTTCAGAGGGGCTGACATTTTGCATCAGCAAGGAGGTGCCGGATTCGACCGCCCGATACCGCCTTTACAACATCTCAGAGGTGCCTGCCTTTCTTTTCTGTATTCTGTGCGACGTGAGCGGAATGCGGCTCACGTAGAAAGGCGGTACAGCTGTAATTGGGGAATCCAAAGCTCCGGCCCGCTTGGTTGACGGCAATCCACGCCGCTGACAACCTTTTGCAAATCATGAAATCAAGATCCCCCGGCCTGTTCGGTTTATTTGCGATCGTTTTTTTGCTGGCAATACTCCAGCCGGTGGCGGAAGGGGCGTATCTCCCATTTGATGGCGCGAAGAGCAGCTGGCATGAAGGATTCGAGCGGTATGACTATGTCATGGACGAGGAGACATTGGCGATTAAACCGTTTGAGGCTCCCGAAGGAGAAAGGTTTGGCGTCAAAGATCCTGTAAAAGGCCAGCGCCGCTGCATTGTCGTTGCGCCGAAAGTTGCGGCTCCCGGCAACCCATGGTCATGGCAGGGTTGTTACTGGGATCATCAGCCACAGACCGAAATCGAGTTGCTTCGGCAAGGTTTTCATGTGGCTTATATTTCCGCCAACGCCGTGCTAAAGCCCGGGCCGGAATGGGACGCGTGGTATACGTTTCTTACGGAGAAACATGGCCTGTCGATAAAGCCCGCTTTCGTAGGGATGAGCCGGGGCGGCGAATACGCTTACACGTGGGCTGTCGCGCACCCGGACAAGGTTTCATGTATTTACGCGGATAATCCGGGCGGAAACCGGGAGCTGCTGATGAAGATCGGCGGGTTGGCGATCAATGACGTGCCGCTGCTCCACGTCTGCGGAAGCATAGATCCTCTGCTTGAGAAATACTCCACTGCCATCGAAGCCATCTATCAGCAGATGGGGGGACGGATCTCCGTCATGATCAAGGATGGAGCGGCGCATCATCCGCATAGCCTTCGCGATCCGAAGCCGATCGCGGATTTCATTGTCCAAAGTATCCAGGCAGGTGGCGGCCTGGTACCCGATTATGTAAACGGCAAGTTCACCAGGAATTCATTTTATAGTATTGAGAATTCATACCGTGATTTTCCGAAGGAAGAAACGTTCATTACCTGCCGCGGACCGTGGTTTTCGGAGTGCTACGATCGCTACTCATTTGAATTGGACGGAGTAGAGGGTGCTATCACGGTCATCGCACCTAAAACGGTGGCTTCCGGAATGCCATGGGTATTCCGGGCCGGATTCGCCTCGCGCGATGCGGCGGTGGACTTGGCCCTGTTAGCCAAAGGGTTTCACGTCGTCACAGGTCCGGTTTCATACAATACCGACGGACCGCTATTACAGCACTGGAATGCAGTCTACAAGCACCTGACTGATCATCGATTCTCCAAAAAGCCGGTGATGGAAGGGGCGGGCCGCGCGGCGGGTGAAGTCTTTGCCTGGGCTGTTGAAAACCCGGACAAAGTTTCGTGCATTTACGGCGAGAATCCTGTTCTGCGCAGCTTCATGTCTAAGCTAACCCTGCTCGATAACCTGGCTTTGCTTGCAAAGGCGAACGTGCCGATTTTGTCCGTCTGCGGCGGTCTCGATCCCGCACTGAAAGATCAGACCCGTGTTCTTGAGAAGCGATACCAGGAGCTTGGCGGATCGATCACGGTCATCCTTAAAGAAGGCGAAGGGCATTATCCACTTGCTCCCAAAGATCCGCAGGCAGTCGTGGATTTCATTGCGAAAAAAGCACGCTGAGTGGTCATCGCAGACACTCAATCGCCAAGGAAACGTGCCTCCTCAGACTGCGCTCTAAGCAGCTGAGGCAAGTCCCTGGAATCAAGTTTGACGGCCAGCAGATGCGGGCCCGCGGAGATCGGGGCTATAAGGCGGCCGCCTGGATCGGTCTCAACGGATTTACCATCGAGCCAGGCGGTTTTTGCTCCCAATAAGACAAATGGTTTCTGCGATGCGGCGGGCATTTCAAAGCGCGTGGTGGCATAGAAATCGCCTTGGGAGAGAATGCCCGCCAGCGGTGCAAGGAGTTCGCGCGGCAGACGGCCGTCGACCAGGGTCTGAATGGGTTGACCAACCTGATCGCCTTTCAATGCGCTCGCCGCGTCAGGATAAAGCCACCAGACTCGCGCGACGCTTCCTTTGCTCGCATCGAATACGCCCGGTTTCCCGAGCTCGCCCAGGAAGGCAAAGAGGCTTCGCTTTTCAGTAAAATCGAGCGCATCGACCAATCCCGCCGGCATGATGCTGCCAACGTTTTCTTTCCTGACGAGGTTCGTCTTGATCAGGGCGATCTCCTGGCCGGGACCGGGTCGAAGAAACTGTTCGGTGGCAGTCTCTCGGGTGGGGATGCCTGTGATCTGGCTGCCGTCTTTCATGGTGAATGCGAAGGCGTGATAGCCTTCCTTCACCTTGCCTGCCGGATCGAGCACGCTTTCGATGATGTAATCAAGCGGCGCGCTTGCGCCGAGACTTGTAAGGTCGGGACCGAGCTTGCCGCCTGCTCCTCCGATCGCGTGGCATTGCACACAGCCAATCCGGCGGTAAACCATTTCGCCTTGGGACGGATCGGAGCCGACTTTGACCTGAAAAACCATGCCTGAGATGGCACCGGCGAGTTCCTTCGGGGAAAGGACGATTTTTCCAGCCAGTGGCTCAATGACTTTTGCCAGGAGCGCCCCTTTGTAGCCGGTCTCGCGCGCGGCTTTTAATCCGGCGGCAAGAATGGGCTGGGAAAGGTTTTGCGGGAAGTTTTTCTCAAGCAACTCCGCGGCGCCATCCACCCGCAGGATGCCACGCCAGAGTTCAAGTGCTTCCTGCTCGGAGATCGGTTCGGCAAAAAGGCCGGGCAGCCGCGCAAGAGCGGCGTCAAGCCGGGCAGGGGCGAGTGCCACGGTGGCAGCCCGACGCAGCGTGGAGGAAGGACCGGAGGCGGCCAGCGTAGAAAGGGCGTCAAACGCTTCCTGCTGGCCAAGAGAGCGGAGACTTTCAAGTGCGGCATTGCGTAGGGCTGCATCGTCGAGGAGGGCAAGTTCAGCGAGTTGCGGAACGATTCCTTCCAGTTTCCAAAAACCGGCAAGCCCGATGGCTGCCATGCGCAGATTGCGATCGGGATTTACAAAAAGACCGGTAACTGGCGATAGATCCCCTGTGGGCAGAACGGCGCGGTCGCGCGCCGCGGTGAGGAGCGCGTTGAAGGCGCGCTGTTGCGGCTGGGGATCGAGATTGCCGGCAAGCAGAGCGTCGAGCAGTTTGCGCAATTCAACCGGGCCGCCCGCTTTTCCAATGAGCTCGATCCATGGGCCGCCGCCATCGCGCGCGATTGGACGTTCGCTGAGCACAAGGGCAAGGATTGGGGCGGCCGCTGCCGGTGGAACTGCGTTGAGGGCATATTCAAGTTGGGCCTCGTGGTTTTCAATTTTCCATGCGCCGGTGATCACAGCGTCGACCCATGGCCACGCCAGATCATTGACGCTCTGCCAGGTCGCGAAATCGAGGAAATCGTCGGAAGCGAATTTTCCGGAAACCGCGGCATCAAGCACCATGGCAACGCTGTTTGGAGTCTGGATGCGAGCCAAAGCGCGGACCGCTTCAAGACGGACCCGGGGGTTCTCAGAGGCGAGGCGTTTTTCAAAGAGCGCCCGCAATGGTAAAAATTCGTGGATGGGCGAGTTCCTGGAGTTGAAGCCAAAGCCCACCGGATCAAATTCGGGCAGAGCACCCGGCATCGGCTGGATGCGGTTCATTTCGCCCATATGCCGGGCGGTGTGGATCAGGCAGGACGGGTCCGGGTTGTTGTAAACGATGCTGATGTAGAGGGAAGGGGGCGTGGTGAATAAATCAACCACTCTTGCGTTCCGCACATAGGTGAGAGGACGGGAGTTTGGCTGCGACCAAAGATAAGCCTGAATACTTTTTAAATTAAAAGTGAACAAGGCTTGGGTCGCCTGTGCCAGAGCCCAGGAATTCTCTGAGAAATAGAGTTGCTTGAGTACATCGTTTGCGTCTTTGGCGCGCATCGGTTCCCATTTCGCCAGAGGCCGCTCCTTGCAGGTTATTCGCCAGATGCGGCCACAATGTTTGTCACGGCGGGGATCGCGAAAATCGACTTCGCCGTGATTGATCACTGGATTGGACCAGTCCGCAACATAGAGCGCGCCGTCGGGCCCGAGTTTTACGTCGATAGGCCGAAATGACATGTCGCTGGTGCGGACCACATCAGGCAGCTCGCTGGTTGAATACCCGGAGGAGAGCGCCGCGGGAGGGGTCGCCGCGTTGCCACCCAGAGCCAGATCGTTAATGCCGAAGCGGACAATGCGGTGGGCGCGGAAATCGCACGTGATCGCGTTGTCCTGCCAGTCGTTTGGAAAATGAGGGCTTCGAATGAGTTCAAGTCCGGAAAACTTGGGGTATGCGCCAGGGCTGATAGTGGCAATACTGCGCCGCGCTCCTTCTGCCGCAGTGAAAACGGCGCCGGGAAAAGCCCAGCTCAAACCCGCGTAACCCGCTCCATCAGAAAGAAAGGTCTGTCCGAAGCGATCCTCCTGCTGGCCCCAGGAGTTCCACATGCCGCGGGCAAAAACCTCAAGGCGCTCAGTGCGTGGATCGTAGGCAAAGACGGCGCCTGAGTTGGCGCGCACCACGCCCCATGGGGTCTCGACATGGCTGTGGATGTAGATGCTCTGGTGAAAATAGAGCAGACCATCGGGCGCCCAGTGCAGGGTATGGATAAGATGATGCGTATCCTCGGTGCCGAATCCGCTGAGCACAACTTTGCGCTCAGTGGCTTTGCCATCCGGGCCAGGCTTGCCGAAGTGGAGCAGTTCAGTGCTTGCAGCCACGTAACACGAGGCGACATCGCCACCGGCCGCGGGCAGTATTCCATCTGGAATCACGCCCGTGGGAATCAGCAGCCCATCGGCGAACACGGTCGATTTGTCAGCTTTACCGTCGTGGTCGGTATCCTCAAGCACGATGATCTTATCGCGAGCTTCCGCTCCCGGCTCGATCTGCGGGTAGACACTGGAACTTGCCACCCAAAGCCGGCCTTGCGCATCCCAGTTCATCTGGACAGGCTTTTCAAGAAGCGGGTTTTCGGCAAAAAGCGAAATCTCCAGGCCTTCGGCTACAGTGAACTCGGGGTGCGGCTGCGGGATGAATCGGATCGCCGGAGCAGATTCTGACAATGGAGCGCTGATGATCCGGCCGGAGGCGATAGCAGCGATTTCGTTATCGGCTTTTTCAGTTAACGGATCGAACTTTGGGAGTTCAGCGGCGTTCCGGCCTTGTTCGTTTTTTCGAAACCCGAGGAGATAGGTCTCATTCGATGGGCGCCACCGGTAAAAGAAGAGCGCGTTCCTTCGCAAAATGGCGGCGTGAATAGGGGATGCGTTTGCCACTTCTGCCTTCTGCGTTTCAAGAGGCCGCCAGGAGCTTTTCCATCCCAGTTGTGATCCGATCCGGGAGCTCAGCTCGCTCCATCCCAACGACGTTGGATGAATGCCATTTTCGGTCAATCGAATGACTTGCGGAGCGGCTGGATCGCCCCAGCCGAGCGGTTTCATTTGTAAGTCAAGAAACCGGGCGCTGCGTTCGTTAGCCAGCTCTTTAATGGCGTCCGAATACGGCTCAAGGCACTGCCGAAGCTTAGCCGGATCGGGAAGGGTGGGCCGGCTCTCTCGCAAATCTTCAGGTCGAAGTGGGTTGAGCAGAACAAAGCGCACCTGCTTCTCCGGGCTCGACGTTGCGATCAATTCCATGAGCCGGCCAAGATCGCGTTTGAATTTGGCTGCCGAGTGCTCGGTGCCGTACCGGACCGGATCGGGATTAAGCGTGGGATCGTTGGAACGATAGGTAAGTTCTTCCAGGGCCGCCGCCATGCCATACCCAAGGATCGCCACGGTTGGTTTCACCAAAGCCAACTGTTCCTTGATCCGATCGATCCCTTTTTCGACCGGCTCAAAGCTGGCCCGGGAAGCTCCCAGCGGCGTGTCGGCGCTCATGGCGAGATTGCGCACGATGAACTTCGCGTTTGGAAACTGCTCGCGCATCCGCAGTTCAAGCCAGCCGTTCTCGCGTTCAAGCAACGTGTCGCCCATGAGCAGCACCCGGTCGCCATCCTTGAGCTCAAACGGTTCGGCCGCGAAAGTGGCTTGAATTAGGAAAAGAAAAACAACCAGGGCAAGTTTCATAGGGCGAAAAAAATCGTCTGGATCTGGTAAAACCGGGCGGGCAAATCAACAGGATGTTTAATGTTCTGAAAGACAGAGATTTTCCAGGCGCGGTTTCATTTTGAAGAAGCAAATCGCGATTGCCAGGCAGGTCTTTGTCAACCGAGCCTGGCAAGGCGCGAGGGGAACAAAAAAAAGCCGCACTTTTCAGTGCGGCTTTTTAAAAGAAGAACTCTCTCCGGGAGACTTTAGTGCATCAGCAGCACCGAACGGGCGCGCTTGATCTCACGGTTGATTTTGCGATGGAACTGGGCAGGCATCCCGGTGATACGCCGTGGAAGGATTTTGCCAGCTTCAGTGACGAACTTGCGGAGGATGTCCGGGTTCTTGTAATCAATCGCTTCAAGGGCGATATCGATGCGCCGCCGCGGCATCGAGCGGTTGTGTCGGCGGAAATTGGTGCGGCGTTGCGGAGTTTTGGGCTGCATGTTCTTGGATTACTTGGTTTCGCGGTGAAGCGTGTGGCGCTTCAAAAACCAGTTGTATTTCTTTTTCTCCAACCGGGTTGGCGTGTTGGGGCTCTTCTTGTTACGGGATGAGATGTAACGGGAAGCGGGTTTGCCTTCAGCTTTCGCCTCAGTGCATTCGAGTGTGATAAAATCGCGGGCCATAATGGTTCGGGCTCCTTATTCCTTGGTGTCGGTGACGGGTTCTTCTTCTTCGTTCTCGGCGGATTCCTCTCCTTCGGTCAGACCGAAAAGGGAAGTGACGGGAACTCTGCTGCGGGAAACTTTATTTTGCTTTTCGAGCTGCGCCTGGCACTCGACGGTGTAACGCGTAAAAGGGATCGCTTCAAGACGGGCATGGGCGATTGGCTTTCCGCTCATCTCGCAATTGCCATACGTGCCCACATCGATGCGCTTGATGGCTTCCTCGATCTCGTAAAGGGCGTCCTGTTCCTGGGAAAGCAGGCTGAGCGCAAAATCGCGGTCGTATGCATCGCTGCCGGCATCGGCCTGGTGCATTCCAAAAGCGCTCGCTTCACTCCCTTCGGCTCGTGAACGAAGCGTGTCCTTGGCCACACCCGTCATCGAATCAAGCATGTTGTCGCGCAGTTGAATGAGACGCTCTTTTTGGCGGCGCAGGAAGGGAGTCAGTTTCGCGTCCGCGGCGGCAGCCTTGCCGTCGTCGGTCATCGTGAAAATTCCGTCGTGAGTCGCTTGCGTCTCTTGATTCTTCTTATCGCCGTTTGCTTTCTCCGCGGCGGCCGGTTTGGGAGCCTTCACAGATTCAGCTTTGGCTGGCTTATCGGAAGAATTTGATAATTGGGACTTGGGCATATCAATCGGGGAAAACGAATTTTCGTCTGGAAAATTGAGGGGCGTTATCTAATGGCTTTGAAAAGGATGCGCAAGGGGATTCCAAGGTTTTTCCCGGACCTTGAAACCGTAGGCGGGCGAATCGCTGAATTTTCCTATGAACTGGCGCTCGAATAACGCCGCAACGCGCAGGTCCAAAACAGCCGGCTTGCCGCCAGAACACAAAAAGAGACCACCGCCATCTGCGCAAGTCTTTGAAAGGGGGATTCGAGCGCCCGGGTCAGTATTCGGGAGGGGACGTTGGCGACGATGATGACCGGGATCACGTAGCTGAAGATGATTTTGAAAGCGCCTCGGAAAATCACATCCGGGTACCGGCCGATATTAAAAAAGTTAAAATAGCCGTAGATAAGCCCCTGGGCGCGCACGATCCAAAAACTGAGCGTCGCGAGTGTGAACATGATCGCATAATGAATCGTGACACCAAATCCAAGCGCCACCGCATAGAGCGCGATCTGGTGCGGAAGCGGCAGGATGGAAAGCCGCGCCAGGGAAAAGCTGACGATGGCCACCCCAACCAGTGCATTCACGAGGTTATCGAGTCCGAATTGCCGGGTGGAGACGGCAAACTGCGCGTCAACAGGGAGAACCAGCATCAGATCAAGCCGGCCGGTGCGCACCAGTTCGGGAAGATTGGCGACATTGACGTAAAAAAACGCCTGGTAGATCTGCGCGATGATCTGGTGGGTGCCGATAAGCAAAATGACCTCCCATTTCGACCAGTCGCCAATCCGCTCGACGTATTGAAAAACGACCTGGATAAAGCCGATCTGGCCGACAAACCAAAGCAACTCCACCACCATCCAAAGGATGAAATTCGCTTTGAAATTCATCTCGCGGATCAGCGAGTTGCGGATCATCAGCCAATAGATTTCAAGGTAGCGGCGCAAAATAATCGGGCTCGAGTAAACGGCGTCTTAATTGGTGCGCCACCGGAGCCCGCTTCACTTTGAACCAGTTTGCGCGGCGGGAGCAAACCAGATTCCGCCGTTGAAATGCCCTGCCACTCGTGCGTTTGCAATGGCTCTGAGTGACCCTCACCCATACTGATGGCCACCTCCTCCCCATGATTACCGCGTCCATCGAGCCGTCTCGCATATCGAAACGAAGCCGCCGCCCCGTTTTTTTAATCGGATCGATCGCTGGCATTGTCCTCCTGGCGCCGGTGCTCGGAGGCTGCACCGAGCGCTGGAGCCAGGGGACGATTTTT
Organism: Chthoniobacteraceae bacterium; assembly: GCA_028293625.1. GTDB lineage: Bacteria > Verrucomicrobiota > Verrucomicrobiia > Chthoniobacterales > Chthoniobacteraceae > CAIURC01. The sequence continues at coordinate 136,795 of JAQGOL010000024.1, forward strand.
GTCTTAATCGGCCTGTTGCTGGCCATAAGGCCGCCCCGGCAAGCACCGCCGCGTGGTTTTTTGATCGCCCTGGCCGGGTTGCTGGCGCTGATCCTGACCGGATTCCTGCCGGTCGGTTGGTTTGGAACCGCCCAGTGGCGCGAGGCCCTGGCCGGGATCGGCATCGTGTTTCCTCAAACCCTCTCCGCCCAGCCGTGGGTGACATTTGAGTCGCTGCTCCTTTTTATCGGTGGCGCCGCATGGATGAGCTGGATGGCTGCACACCGTTGGACGCCCGCCGATCGGCTTTCGCTTGTCCGGTTTTATAGCGCTGGCGTTGGCCTCTTTGCCCTCATTGCGTTGCTCTTCTATTTTTACAAGAGCGCTCCTTCATTCTGGCTGACGGAAAAAGGGTTCGGCCCGTTTCCCAATCGCAATCAGACCAGCGATTTTCTGGCCCTGGGCGGAATCATGACCCTGGCATGCGCTCATTCGAGCTGGCGGAATAACAAAAAGCATTGGCCGCTCTGGCTAATCGGGTTTGCCACGATTCTTACCGCCTTGATTGTGAACGAATCGCGCGCAGGTATTCTTCTTCTCTTTGGCGGAACGGCGCTCTGGACCGGTGTCCTCTGTTATTTTTCCCGATCGTTCAAAGGCTTCGCCGTGGGCGTCTCGGGCATTGTTCTCCTGGTTTCAGTGTTCCTGCTTTTCGGGGGCCCCTTACTTGTCCGTTTAAAAACGCAGTTCATGCCTGTCCCAAATGAGCTCTCCGATGCACGCATTCTGATCTTTCAGGACACACTTCAGATGATTTCCGCGAATCCGTGGAACGGGGTCGGGCTCGGTAATTTCCAATTCGTCTCTCCTTTTTTTCACCAATTTTGGCATTCGAAAAATGTGACGCTCCATCCCGAGAGCGACTGGCTCTGGGCCGCGGCGGAGTTGGGATGGGGCGCGGTGATCCTGATTGTTGCAATGGTGGGATTCCTCCTGAGCCGCGTATTTCCGCTGAAGGTCGATCGCCGCTTGCGTTCCGCTCTCCTGGTGGCGGTCTTCGCGTTTGCCTGCCATGGCCTGGTCGATGTCTCCGGTCATCGGCTCGGCACGCTCATTCCCGCCCTTTTTCTTCTTGGCCTCTCGATGGCGCCGGCTGAAAAGCAGCATCCCCATCGTGCCGTGCCGTTGCTTTTTCGCGGCGCCGGTCTCCTGGTCATCCTGATCGGGATGTTATGGCTGGCGGAGAGCTGGAGGGGCGGATTGGCGCCGGGTAAAGTGGCGCTCATTGCCGCCAAAAAGGAGGCGTTTGAATTAAAAAAAAGCCGCCGGTTCGACGCTTCCATTCAAACCATGACCACGGCGCTCCCATGGGCTCCGCTTGATTGGGAACTCTATTTCAGCCGTGCTTCGGCCCGCGCTTTTGCCGGCCAATGGATTGCCGCCTTGGGAGACTTCAGGCGCGCCCGCCGCCTCCAACCCAATCAGCTCGAACTGGCGGTGATGGAGGGGAAAACGTGGCTGGAATTGATGCCTGATTTCGCCTTGCCGGTCTGGCGGGAAGCGCTCACGCAACTTCCCGCCGATCAGCGGCCTGATTTTTTTTGGAGCGTAACGGAGCCGGCTCCGCGAGACCCGGATTTTCGTAAAGAGCTCGGGAAATTGGCTGCCGGACAACCATCTTTGCAACTTGTTCTCCTGCGGCGTGCTGGACCGGCTGAGGCCCTCGATTTGATTCAATCCATCCTCGTCGCCGATCCCGCTTTGAAAAAATTCGAGGCGAGCCAAAAAGCGATGTTCTTTGATGTATGGTCCCGGCTTGGCGACGCGGCTTTGCTCGAAGAAAAGTTGACCGGGGATCCTATCTGGATGGAAGCCGGGTGGCGGGTATTGGCAGTTCAATATGCCAGACAGGAGAAATTTCAGAACGCGTGCGAGCTGGCTTTTGACCATTTAACGCCGCCGCCCGTCCCTTCAAATCTTGCCACCGTTTTGACTCTTCAACGGCAGGTTTATACAGATCCAAGCGATTTTGCCGCTCTGTACTCGCTTTACCACGCGCAAAAGAACCTTGGCAATGAGCGGGAAACTTTCCCCGCGCTGGAGCAAGCTTCGCGTGATCCGAATTGTCCCCGGTCCATCTATTATTGCAAAGCGCTCCTTCACGCCGAGCAATCGGAATGGCGCGAGGCATGGTCGACCCTGGAAAAAGGGAGCCTGCTTCAACCGTAAAGTCAGCTCGCAAGGGTGAGTAACTCATCTGCAAATCGAGAGTCGCTGTGATCTCGTTGTTCTCCAAAACAATCGGGCCGGCGAGATTCGAACTCGCGACCTCTTGAACCCCATTCAAGCGCACTACCAAGCTGTGCTACGGCCCGTTTTTTTGAGAGGGGCTACTCTTGGCGTTCGCCCGCGGCTTGGCAAGCGCTTTTGCAGCTTTGTTGCTTGTGGCTTGAAGAAAGGCGGACGACCCGGGAATCGGCGCCCTTTTTTATTCAATGCAGATTAGGGCGCATCGACTGCGGACGCGAAGTTTCGCTCGGTTTGCGGATTCCGAAAAAGCGCTGGAAAATCGTGCGCCGGTCAACGGGCGGGGGGAGGGGAATGGCAGCGCGCCTCTGCAGCTGGCCGCGTTGATCGGGTTCCGGCCGGATCGTCGGACGACGGCTGGCGCGGTTACTTGAAAGTTGTGCCCTTGGTCTGGAGGGCCCGTTTGGTTCGGTTGTCTCTTCCCGAGGGGCGGCGGCGATCTGGGTGGCGGCCGTCTCGGGAGCCGCTTTGAAAGTTGGGTTATCTGTAAAGGCGAGTGCTTCGATGCGTTGGAATGGATGGCTGTTCCGGGCCGGTTTCATCGGTTGAAGCGCTACTTTGTAGGTTTTTTTCTCCATCCCGATGCATTGTTCGAGAATCCGGGAGGCGATCGGCGCCGCGACGCTGCCGCCATGGGCGCCGCTTTGCACCATGGTGACAATGACGTAGCGAGGGCGATCATACGGGGCAAAACAGCAAAACCACGCCACGTAATCCTCTTTTCCGCGATCGGTGGCTTGAGCCGTGCCCGTTTTGCCTCCCACCGCGATTCCTTCCACCCGCCCTTTCGCGCCGGTGCCACCGTCCTCGTTGACCACTTCCCAGAACCCATGGCGCACCAGTTCAATCTGCTGGGCGGTGACTTCGGTTCGCAAATCGGCCCGAATCAACGGCCGATCCGGCACAACCGGATCACCATTTTCATTGAGCAGTGGGGTGCCGACGGGATTGATGACGGTTCTTACCAAACGCGGCTCGTAGACAATGCCGCCATTGGCGACAGCCGCATAAGCAATCGCCATTTGCAGCGGGCTGGCCAGGACGTATCCCTGGCCAATGGAAACGTTGGCGGTATGAGCCGAAGTCCATTTCTCCTGGGCGGGGCGCAGCTTCATCCATTCCGGCCCAGGCATGCAGCCAGCCTTTTCATCGGAAAGCCCGATTTCATACGTTTTGCCAATGCCAAGAATCGCGCCGATCCGGTCCATGGTGTCGATCCCGGCGGCGTTGCCGAGTTGATAAAAGTAGCAGTCGCAGGAAACTTTGATTGCGTCGGAAAGCCCAAGCACGCCGTGCGTGCGGTGTTTATCGGAAATCCAGCAATGGAAATAGTGGTTCCCGTATTGGATCCCCCCGGGACAATCATAGCGCGCATTTTCCAGTTTTTTCTCCAGCCCGGCCAGCGCCGTGACGATCTTGAAAGTTGAGCCGGGCGGAAATGCGCTAACCGCCCGGTTTACCAGCGGAACAGTCTCATCCTGCATCAGACTTTTCCATCCGCCTTCGGTGATACTGGGAATAAAAACGTTGGGATCAAAAGAGGGAACGGATGCCATCGCGAGGATGTCGCCGTTGTTGGGATTAAGCACGACAGCCGCCGCGCGGCCAAGAGCCGGGTGCCGCAACGCCTGCTCGGCAATGAACTGGATGCGGGCATCAATGGTGAGATAAACGCTGTTTCCGGGAGTGGGCGGGATGCTCTCAATCTGCGATTGAATGATCCCTTTGGAGTCGCGCTCGAGAATGCGGGTCCCGGGTTTGCCGCGCAGATACGGTTCCATGCTCTGTTCGATCTGCGCTTTGCCCTCCACGTCGGGCTGATAAAAGGTGTAATCGTTGACATCGGCCAGTTTTTCAATCTCCACCGGCGCGCCGACATAACCGAGGAGATGCGCCGCCAGCGCCCCGTAAATGTAATAACGCACCGGCCGCAAACTGACCTGCACCCCGGGCAATGCATCCTCGTGCTCGGCAAGTTTTGCGACCGTGGAAAAATCGAGCGCTTCCTGATACGCGAAAGGGACTTCGGCGTTGGTGCGGTAATGTTTTTGAAGCCGTTCGGCGTTGTAATCGCGTGCGAGGCTGAGCTCCTGGAGCCGCGGCATAATCCCGGTGTTCACGATTTCCACGACGTCAGCTTCGGATTTCTCGGTGAGCATCTGATGCACCGGCGCTTTAAAACGGGTAAGTGGAATATAACCGTTTTGTTTCTTAAAACCGCGCACCATGTCGGAGAGATGAAAATCGACCCCGTAGCTTGAACGATTTGTCACCAGGATGATTCCGTTGCGGTCCCGGATCTCACCGCGCACAGAGGGAACACGAACCGTTACCCTGCTGGGCCCGGGCATCTGTTCGGTCCAATGCGCGTGCTGGACAACTTGAACAATCCAGAGTTTCCATCCCAAAGCCACAAACCCGCATCCCATGACGATTCCAAAAAACAGGAGCCGCATTTCAATCTGGTCTCCGCGCAGGAGCCGGTAGAGCACCTTTCCCATATCTGATCTATCGAAAAACCGGGCGCGTTGTGGCTGGGAACATTCAGCGCGGCGTGAGGATTAGATTTTTACGGCCGGCACGCCATTTTTGTTCTAATCCCGCTCGCTTTGCGGCTTCCGCCGTTCCCAATCCGCCACTATGGTCCGCCGCTATGAATAGTGAAAAAGTCGCCGTCGTGGGCGCCAGCGGATATTCGGGCGAGGAACTCGTCCGCCTTTTGATACGCCATGAGAGGGTGGAATTGGTGGCGCTTACCTCGCGCCAGCATGCCGGCCTGAGGCTTGATGCCGTTTATCCGAAGTTCGCCGGCCAGCGGTACGCGGGCCTTCCATTTATCGAGTCGAGCGTCGATGCGATAACCGGTTCGGGCGCGCGGGTGGTCTTTTTGGCATTGCCTCATGGAGTGGCGGCCGAGTTTGCACGTCCATTGGTTGCCGCCGGGTTGCGGGTGATCGACTTGAGCGCCGATTTTCGCATCAAAGAGACCGCTATTTACGAAGAATTTTACGGGGAAGTGCATCACGCGCCGGAGCTGGCGGCGCTGAGTGTTTATGGAATGCCCGAAATTTATCGGGAGTCGATTCGCTCCAGCCAGCTGGTGGCTTCGCCCGGCTGTTATCCAACCAGCATCATCCTGCCGCTTTATCCGCTCCTTAAGCGCGGGCTGATTGATCCAAAGACAATCGTGATCAGCAGCATGAGCGGGGTGAGCGGCGCGGGCCGGACGCTCAAAACCGACTATCTTTTCGCCGAGTGCAACGAGAGCGTGCGGGCTTATGGGGTTCCCAAGCACCGGCATCTGGCTGAGGTTGAGCAGGAGTTAAGCAATGCGGCCGGCATTCCAGTCACCGTGAGTTTCACGCCGCATTTGATTCCGGTAAACCGCGGCATCCATACGACCACCTTCGCGTCCCTGGCGCCAGGCGTCCTGGCGGCACAGATTGGCGAGGCGCTGGAGGCAGCTTATTCCAAAGAACCTTTCGTGCGCTTGCTTGGCGGGACGCTTCTGCCTGATACAAAGCATGTGACATTCACCAATTTTTGCGACATCGCGTGGCGTTTTGATTCCCGCACCGGCCGGATCATCCTTCTTAGCGCGGAGGATAATCTGGTGAAAGGAGCGGCAGGCCAGGCCATTCAATCGCTCAACGTCATGTGCGGCTGGCCCGAAGGCACCGGGCTTTTATAATTGATGTTAAATTCCCGCAAGCGTGGCTGAGGATTTATTTTAAACCGGCGATTCAAACGGCTTTAAAGTTTTCAGCAAACGTTCTCGTCCTCGCGCGGGGAATTGGTTCTGATTTTCGCACTATTTTTTCTTTCCCAGAGTTCCATGTCCCACACTGAGATCCCAGGCGGTATCACCGCACCCTTAGGCTTTATTGCCGGAAGCGCGTATTGCGGCATTAAAGCCACCAACGCCGATCGCCCCGATATTGCGCTGATTTACTCCCCGCAACCGACGGTCGCGGCCGGAACTTTCACCACCAACAAAGTCAAAGCCGCCCCGGTACGGATCTCGGCAATCAATCTTCGCTCGCCCGATGTGCGCGCCATCATCGCCAATGCCGGCAACGCGAACGCCTGCACCGGCATCGGCGGCATCGAGAACGCCAAAAGGATGACACGGGCGGCCGCCGCGGCGCTCGGCCTTAAGGACAAGCAGGTGATGGTCTGTTCAACCGGGCGCATCGGGGTGCCGTTGCCCATTGAGAAAATGGAGGCCACGATCGCCACCATGCCCGGCCGGCTCAATCGCGAGGGGAGTCAGGCGGCCGCCGAGGCGATCATGACCAGCGACACGTTTGCCAAATCGGTCGCGCTCGAGATCGAAATAGGAGGGCATAAGGTGCGCCTCGGAGGCATCGCAAAAGGGGCGGGCATGATCGATCCGAACATGGCGACGATGCTCTGTTTTTTGACCACCGACGCCGTCATTGATAAACAGCTTTTGCAGCAGGCCTTAAGCGTCTCGGTTGAGCAATCGTTTAACCGGATCACAATCGATGGCGACATGAGCACCAATGACACGGTCATCATGCTCGCCAATGGGCTCGCGGGAAATCCACCGCTGCGCTCGTCCACCCCGGAGCTTGAAGATTTTCAACGCGCCCTCGACCGGATCACCCGGAACCTGGCGCGGCTCATCGTCGAAGATGGCGAGGGCGTCACCAAGTTTGTGGAAGTGCACGTAAACGGAGCGGCCAGCTTCAGCGACGGACGCCGGGCGGCGGAATCGGTCGCCAAATCGACTCTCACCAAGTGCGCCTGGTTTGGCGGCGATCCCAACTGGGGCCGGATCATGGACGCGATCGGCTATTCCGGCGTCAAGATGCGGGAGGAGCTTGTCGATATCTATTACGACGGCGTCATCGCGGTGAAAGGCGGCATGGCAAGCGGCACGCCGATTCAAAAGCTCCAGGAAATTGTCGCCTCCAAACGCTTCACAATCACCATCGATCTGCATCTTGGCGCCGCCGAGTATACGGTTTATACGACTGATTTAAGTACCGATTACGTCAAGTTAAACATGGGCGAATAATCAAATAGGCGCTCCCCTTATCCCGCGCCGCGCCCGCTTCCTGCTCGTTCCCACTCCTTTCCTTTTCCTTCATGGCCCAATCACCCACCTTACGCGCTGAAGCCCTTATTGAAGCGCTTCCTTTTATCCAAAAGTTCCGTGGTCAGCTGTTTGTCATCAAATATGGCGGCAGCGCGATGGAAGATGACAATGTTGTTGAGCGATTCCTGCGGGATGTCGTTTTTCTGGAAGCGGTAGGGATCAATCCGGTCCTTATCCATGGTGGCGGCAAATCGATTACAAGCCGGATGCGAGAGGCGGGATTAAAGCCGAAGTTTGTGAACGGGCTGCGCGTGACCGATGCGCAGTCCATTGGAATTGTGGAGGACGAACTCGACAACGTGATCAATCCCGGCATCGCCAAAATGCTCAATGAGTTCGGCGGCAAAGCGGTTGGCATCCATGGAAAAACCTTTTTGCGTGGTAAAAAGCTTCCGCTGCAGACCGAAGGGAAGGCGACGAGCATCGACCTTGGATTTGTAGGCGAGGTTATCGACATGGACCTGGCCTCGATCGAGCGTGCGCTTGCCGAGGAGAGCGTGCCGGTGATTTCGCCGCTGGCCCGGGATGATGCGGGAGTCGTGTTGAACATTAACGCGGACGTTGTTGCCGGCACGATTGCTGGCCGGCTCAAGGCTGCGAAATTCATTTATCTAAGTGATGTGCCCGGGATCATGCGCGATCCTACCGATAAAGAGTCACTGATCCCTTCCGTCAATCGAGAGAAGATCGAGCAACTCCTTGAAGAGGAGGTCATTACCGGCGGAATGATTCCCAAAGTCGAATCGGCCGTCCATGCGCTCGAACAAGGGGTCAAAAAGGTCCACTTCATTGATGGACGCCTGCCGCATTCGCTGCTTCTTGAGATTTTCACCAACGCTGGCATCGGCACGGAAATTATCGGGTAAGAGCCCAAACCTCGCATAATAAAAGGCACGAGGCAGGGAGTCGCAGGCGGTTGCCTTAAAGGCATCGCGGCGACTCGCAAATCAAGGCTGTTGCGGGGTGACAACCCGGTAAAAGCGACGGGAGATCCCCGCCGTATTATCGGGCACGTCAACGGCGCGGGCCGCGGACTGGGCGGGGACATCGGAAAGCTTGGTCCAAAACGCGTCAGTCAGTGCGCTCTTATATTGGACGCTGTAGCCTTTGTTAGGCTGCGCGACGAATTGGATATGCGTCTGTCCGGTGGCCTGACCAGTCAGGCTTAAAGTAAACTTGCTCGCGGAGGAGAATGGATCGGTGCCTGCGTTGTATTCAGTGAGGTTGGATTGACTGTCACTATCGGCATCCTGATCGGCATCGGCGGGGTTATTCCAATCCAATCCATGGGTGGCCTCCCATTCGCTGGGAAGTCCGTCATTATCGCTGTCGGTGCTGAACAGATTCATGGCGCCAGGAGTCGGCGTTCCAAAGAAGGATAGGATCGTGTTCGAGCCATCCGCAAATCGGCCGGCGCTGACTCCGGGATACTGCGGAGTATAGGTGATCACGTCGATCTGGACTTGGTTGCCGCTGTAAATCGCCAGTGATTCGCCGCCTCTATCAAGGGTGAAGTTCACGTGCCCGCTATTGCCGATCGCGTTATCGGCGATCAATGTGGCCCAGGCGTTGGGTCCGCTGCCGATGTAGGTGAGCGGCGGAATCAGATACTTGGTACGGTTGCCTGCGGTGAGATTGTCAGTCAGATAGTTGCCGCTCAAAAGGACTGGCAGCGAGGCTGAATTATAAAGCTCAAACCAGCCGGGCTGCGCCACCGGGCCGGGCAATGGAGCCGGATTCGACATCCATTCATTAAGCTTCACCGAGCCAGTGATGCTGGCGGTGCCGGCGACATGCAGGATATCGTTGAGCGCGCCGCGTGTCGGCTGGCTTAAAACAAATGGTCCGGTCCCGTTGGGTACCCGGCCAATGGAGAAATTCGGCACTTGAAGGCCATATACAACGGAGTCATGCAGGTTGCCGCCGTCCGCGATCTTCTTAAACAGATAAACCGCGTCTCCGGAGCCATTAAGCCCGAACCCGGTGTTTGGAGCGGGAACATTCGTGGTGCTGCGGGGAAGAAGCGAATTGCAATAGACTGCAAGATAACCATCCGCCGGAATGGTTGAACCCGCTGGGAAAACCCATTTGCGCGGCATATCAACCTCATCGGTGAGGCTCATGTCGGAGAGATCGTAACTGGTTGTGGCCGAGTTATAGAGTTCGATCCAGCCGGAGGTGGAACCGTCGGGGTTGGCGGCAATGTTGCGGGCAAGCACTTCATTGATGACGACCGGCGTGGACGCCGCTGCGCTCACGATGGTTTCCGCATCAAGTTTCATGCCCCAAACGATATCCGAGCTGCCACTGGTCAGCGTCTGGGTGTTGGCTTGATGCACTTCCACTGCAATCACGTTATCGCCGACAACAAGTTGGTCTGCGGGAAAGGTAAAAGTCTCTATCACCGCTTCATTGGTGCGGTTGGCCTGTGTGGCATACGTAAACGCGCCGGCTGCCATTCCGATGCGAGCACCGGTGATGGGGACGATTTCCTGCCCGTTGAGATAAACGATGCAACCGTCATCAACCATGATCTTTGCCGCCAGAGTAAGATTGGCGAGCGAACCGCTATAGGTGAAGTGGGTGCGGAAGTAGTAAGTCTGATACGGACGCGTCGCGGTATAACCCGTTAGCAATGTTCCGTTCGTTTTCGAAAATCCCTCCGCATTGGTGAGGCCGGAGTCCTCGATATATAACAACTGCGCGCCGCTGCTCCAGGCTGTGTCAATGTAAGCTGTGTCACTAAACGCACGGTTTTGGGCATCCAGCGGAGGCGCCGCGGTTGCGCCGGGGTAATACTTCCATGATTGCGTGACCGGAATGACATTGACCGATGTGGTCGTTGTGCCGCCTGTAACCGCCCCGCCGGGGTTGCCGGCGCCCGGGGTCGGTTGGTTGAATGTAACGATGATGGCGCTTCCATTTGGGGAGCGCCCCTGGGAGACATCGGTCGATTGCGAGCCGTAAACAATGCTGTCTATAAGCTGCTGGTCGGCGGTGAAGAGTCCGATCTCCCCTTCGGTTGGTGAGAGCTTAAAGGAAAGATGATCTGCGCCCGAATCGGTATTGCCATCCGCTTTGAAGACGGAGAATCCGCCCGGTGGCAGGAACGTCAGCTGGCGGATTTGATGCCGGGTAATCCATTCGACGGGATTATCGGTCAGATAACCGCCACCGATATTTACCGGGAGTGAGGAAGGATTAAACAACTCAATAAAATCGTCCGCAAAGAGCGTGCGGGCTTCGGTCAGCCATTCGTTAATCTTCAAAGCTTTTGGACTGCCTTGGGCCGCCACCACGTTTGGCGATCCAAACGTCGGCACGCAGAGGTCCCACACGCCGTCGGAACGGCGGCCGCTGGAATAATCGGAGAGTTGGTTTCCAAAAGATACGGAGTCCTGGACCCCTCCACCTTGCGCGGCAGATTTGGTTAGGGTAAGCGTGTCGCCGCTTTGCTTTAAGCTAAAACCGGTTCGCGGCTGCGGGACTGAACTACTGCTCTCGGCATAAACAATAAGATAAGCGCCGGGAGCAAGTGTTGTTGCTGGGAACGTATACTTATAGGGAATTGTCGTGTTATCGGTAAGCCCCCACCCAGTCAGCGTCGCTGTTGCGCCGCCTGCGTTGTATAGCTCGATCATGTCCGGAAAAACTCCGCTGAAACCCTGGGTTTCGCTGTTTTTGGCGAGCACTTCATTGATCCTGACATTTGGCTGGGCGGCGGGCGGCACATAAGCGGTATTGACCGTCCAGGTCCTGGAGACGGTGGCCGCGCCCGGGGTGCCCGAAGTAAGCGGATAGATCAGGGTATCATCCTGATAGAAACCCGCGTCGGATTTGCCAATGACTGAGACAGTGTGGGTTCCGTTAGCGAGTCCGGTTAAGCTAATGGTCGGCAATGCCGTGAAAGGCGAGTTATTGGTAATCGGGATTTCCTCACTATACGCGCCGTTGTCGAGCTTCCATTTATAGGCGGTCCAGCCCCAGGGTTGGGCGGTGATTGTGCCCCAGTTAAACGTTCCGCCGGGACCGATAGTCAGTGTGGCGGTGGTGGCATTGGTCGTGCCAATGGGCTCGCCGTCTATGGCGATTCCATGCGCGCCAAGGCCGCCGATATTGCGACCGCCAAACCCGGCGCCGAGGGCCGGTGAACCAGGCAATAACTGGTAAGCCTTCCGCAACTGGTCGGCAGTGACATTCGCCACGGCTGTGCCATTGAGAACACCGAGATTGAGCCTTGGATCAATCACCTTGTTTCCGCTGCCGGCGCCTGTCCACGGAACGGAAAGAATATTATTGTCCATGATGACCGTGTGGTTGGCCGGATCATAGAACTTATGCAATACCGCGCAGTCATAGATAATGTTGTGCGCTGCATATAAGCCTGAACCGAGGCTGGCGGCGGGCAACGCAACACCATCGTCAGACCAGATAAACGCGGCGATGTCGCTTAGCGGACTGCCGCTCCCTTCCCGCGCCACGTGAGCCACTGTGTTGTAAAGAAACGCAACGCGCCCGCCTCCGTCGCCCGGCGCCGTCGTGGTTTTTCCTTTGTTAAGAAAAACATGATCCACGTCGTAGAAGAGATTGTTAATGACGGTCCAATCAGGAAGTTGATTGGCAAAATCGACGCCGCCCGAGATGGCGCTTCCGGTATCGCGCGCGTCGTCGGTGCGATTCGGATCGCGATGCACATGCATAAAAACGTTGCCTTCAATCCAGGCATCGGCGCTATCGAGATCAAGGCAGTCATCGGTGGCACCGTCGAAAACGTTGTTGATTACCTGAAGGATAGGTCCCGCGCCGGTTCCCAGCCGCTGGCCTCCTGTGAAATCGATCGTGTCGTTGAATCCCCAGGTGTGCCCAAAGTAGTTGTCTCGAAATACCCCGTGGCCGCCGGCCATGATGCCGTTGATGCCATGCAGGCTTTCCTGGGCGGTCCCTTCCGGGTAAGTGGGAAAAATGGAATTCTGGACAATAAAGGAAGCCGCGTCAAAGGACATGTATTCAATCGCGGGCGTCGGTGGGAAGGTGAAGTGATCAAAGAACACGATCGCATTGTTGGAATGGATCTGCGCCTCGTGTCCGCCGATGGTTGAGCCGCCGCAATACTCAAAGCTCACGTAGGAAAGTTTGCTTTCAACCGTCGTGTTAATGAAATCGAGGCTGGTCCAGTTTACCGTCGATCCTGGAGCGCGCGTAAATACGATGCGCTTTGTCTCAGTTCCCGTTGCCAGAATTTTACCGGTCCCATTGACCGTGATGGAGTATGCACTTGTTCCATTGGCGCAATAGACGTTCGTGCCGGGTTGAATGGTGAGTGTTCTTCCGGCGGGCACCACGAGATTGGATGTCAGCCGGTAAGGCCCTGCGGCGGCAGTCCAGATAGTATCAGCAGCAAGTGTCCCGCCGGCTGAAGCAACCGTGGCGTCATCATACCAAATATCGTAGGTGAATCGTTCCAGTTCGGTGTTGTTGTCATCGAAGCTCTGAATCAGCACCTTATTAATGCCAGGCAGGAGCGCCACGGAAGGCGCGCTCCAGCTTGCCGTCCAGGCCGTCCAGGCAGCGGCCACTCCGTTTACTTTGACGCTGCGTGTATCAATCGCGTTGGCTGTGCCGGTCAGCGCGGTAGTGGCAGTCGTGGTGTGTGGATAGCCGCTAAGGAGAGCAGGTCCCGAGGTTACCGATATGTTCAGCGGAATGAGTGAAGCAATATAAGCCGTGCGTCCACCGCTCCTTGGATCGGCAGGATTGGTTGGCAGCTTGGATTGGAATGTTTTGATACTCTCAATCCGCACCTGCGGAACGACTCCGGTAAGAACCGAGTCAACCAAGGCATCGAAGTTAGCCTTGGCAAAAGGTCCATCAATCAGCTCCTTTAACTGCTTGTAATAGATCGGCGCAAAGGAGGGATTCTTAATAAACGCATTCATCGGCGTCGGGCCGACCGGGCCTCCGCCCGTATTGTCGTCCTTGTTGATCATCCGGAAGAGATCATGCTGGGTTGGGGATGGCCGGGTATCGCCCTGGCCGCAAATCGTGTCTAAATCATACGGAACCAGCTTTGCGCGCGGATCATGGGGAGCGAGTCCGGGAGTGCCGAAGTAAAGGCAATAGTCGTCGCCGTAGCCGGACCATATATTACTTTCGCTATTATCGACGAGAGCTTCGGCGGCAAAGAATCGCATCCATTCCTCGACATCGGTTACGGTTTGCACGGAGGCAACGTAATCGGCGTCGTAGGTGGTGTTATAGGTTGCATCCGAGTGTCCTTTATCGAGGGCCCGGGTAAGGCCGATCAAGTCGCTCCAATCGTCTTCACTCGAATTTGTATTCTTGAAATAGACCGTTCGGTACGGGTCGGCTGGCTGCTGGCCGGCCGCCGGCGCCTGATACTCCAGATAAGCGTCAGCCATGGTATTCGGAGGAGGTGTGCCATCATAGCGCTGCGCGCGGTAAACATTGCCGCCGCTGTCGAGCGGAAAGTGGTGCGCGGCAAACTCGCTGTCCTGAACTTCGTTTGCCACGTAAAAGCCAAAGCTCGGCGAGCCGGGCAAACTCTCATCCAGACCATTCCAGCGAACCTGAACCTGGCGCGAGCTTGGTGCAGGAAGGCCGATTTTACGCATGAGCGCGCTCCCAAAGAGCTGCGCATAGGTCTGTTGAGTATTGAGATTAAGTGTCCGCACCCCTTTCCAAGGCCGTTCGTTGGTGAAGGTAATATTAAGACCCTGGGGATTGGCCGTTGCACTTCCATGACCACGATTTCGACTTCCCGCAAGGTAACGCACCTCGCTGCTTGTCCCATCGAGCGTGATCCAGGTTGTGTTGAATTTGGCATGGCTTGCCGACCCGCCGTGGATCTGAACGAGTGTATCCTTGTCGATTTGCCGCATGATAAGCCGGTAAATCGGCATTGCGCCTGCATAGACCGTATCGTCGACCTGGTAGAGAGCGTTGCAAAACTGGTCAGTGATGCCGTTTGCGTCGATGGATGGAGCGGGCCAGGTGCGCGATCTCCCGCCGGAATCCTGTGCCTGCACATAAAATTCGACGATGGTGCCGTTGGCCTGCGGCGGGATCACCGCGCCGTAGATGCGATCGTTTGCGAGGGCGTCTCCGTGCAGGCCGTCATCGAACATTGGAGCCGAAGTGAACGCCGCCACGCCATCGTTGCGGTATTGCAATGTAACCGTCACGCCCGAGGTCTGCTCATCGAGAACCTGCGCAGTGATAGTAACCGGACTGTCATGCGCGGGCACGAGCGGGAAATGGACGACATCGAGGATGACAGGTGCGATCTCATTTTTTGCAACGCTATTAGCAACGCCGGGCGTGCCGCCGGCTGGAGTGCTGGCGGCCCAGTTTTGTCCAAGGTTATTGTCGGCGGCCACGCTGATAAGTTCAAGGGAACTACCTAAACCATCGGCATTGCTCTCCCAGCTCCAGCCCTTGTATCCGAAATCCGCAACGACATCCTGTTTTCGAACGCCCCAATCGCCGTCATCCGAGTAAGAGACGGTATCCCGGGTGACGTTTAAACTATCCTCGAGAACGATCTTGTTGGAGCTGTTGCTAAGCTGTCCGACCCATCCGGCCTGGCTCACGTATCGGGTTACACTCGGATACTTTGCGTGAAAAACCGCGGGATCGGCCGCGATGACCAGGTAACCGCCCGCCGCAATGCTGGTGGCATTGGGAAAGGTAAACTGCACCCCGCTGGTTAGTTTCCACCCGCTCAGATCAACACTGCTTACGCCTGAGTTATAAATTTCAATCCATTCATCCGCCGCCAGCTCGCTCTGTGGATGATACATGAGCTCATCGATTAAGACGTCAGCTCGGGCGCCAAACCCAAAAGTCAGCAGGGCAACGGCAAATAGGAGAGGGGATGAGAAAACTCGCATGGAAAGGGGGGGCGACAGATTTTACGATACTGTCACGGAACTGAAACCGACTATAAGCATTTTGCGTTCAGAAAACACCTTTCACATAATGACAAAGGTGTCAGTCTCGACTGGAAGTCGCCGGCTGGAAGGATGAAATCCTGTATGAAAACGGAAGTTCATCCACCGATTTTAACTCCGTGGGATAGTTGTTCGAAGCACGGTAGCTGCCCCGTTGCGCGGCTTGAGTTCCCGATCGCTCAGGCTGGCCGGAGTTAGAAAAAATTCACCGGGCTTAAACGGGCGTCCGATGCATTCCACTTCCCCTTCGAGCACTATAAATGCCGCAAAACCGCTTTCATGGCTGTTCCGGGGCTTGGTGAGCGTCCATTTTTCAACCCGAAAATCGGCGCATTCCACCACAACTTCGCCGTGAGGTTCAGTCATCGTGGGCTCAGGATCCTCAAAATTGATTGATTCAAGCGATTTGCTCACGTGAAGTTCGCGAGGGACGCCGTCAAGCCCGAGCCGCAGCCAGTCAAAAACCCGATAAGTGGTATCGCTGTTTTGTTGCACTTCGAAAATCAGATTGCCCGCTCCAATGGCATGGATGCGTCCGCTGGGAATAAAAAGGGCATCGCCGGCCCTGGCCGGAATTTGATGGATAAGATCGGCAACGCGTCCTTCGGCAAGGGCTTCTTCAAACTGCTGACGGGTCACGCCGGCTTTAAGTCCGGCATAAAGATCCGAGTCCAGCAATGTATCAAGCAGATACCACATTTCTGTTTTCGGCTCGCCTCCGAGTCGTGCGGCGACCGTCGCCGGAGGATGGACCTGGACGGAGAGCCGCTCCTGGGCATCAAGAATCTTAAAGAGCAGCGGGAACCGTTCTGTATCCGGCAAGTCGGCTCCGAACACTGCGTCGCGATGTTTAGTCCAGAGCTCATGGAGGGTGGCTCCGCGAAGATCGCCTTCGTGCACGACGCTCTGGGCCTCCTCGCGATCAACCAGTTCCCATGATTCACCGATTCGATCGCCGGGAGGAAGCCGCTTGCCGTAAAGCGTCTCCATGCGTCGGCCGCCCCAGACACGCTCCTTGAAGAGCGGTTCGAAAACAAGTGGTTGATTCATTGGAAAAGAAGTTGTCAGAGCTGACAGGCCGGTGGGTGGAACCGCGATCACGAGTGCTCTCTTATTAAGGTTCTGGGGCGGAGATTTCTTATGCGGCTTGAACTGCCGCCAGCTTTTCTCGGTACTCACATCGCGCGATTTGAGCAAATGATGAAAGCGCATTTTATCTGCATGCCTCGCGGCGCATTTCTTCCGTGAATCCCGTCAACTTTGATCTACCATGCGCCTTCACATGCCGCGCGCGAAGGAGCAGAACCATAATTTCCACGAAGCCATAGGCCTTGCTCTGCTTGGGCTGGGAACCTTGATTTTCCTTGCTCTGATCTCTTATACGCCGCGTGACGTCCCCTCCTGGTTCCCGCTCCATTCCTTTGCCACTCCCAACCGGCACACGCTTAATTTTATCGGACCTTTCGGGGCGATCGTGGCGTGCACCTGTTATTCGTTCTTTGGCGCGGCCGCTTATTTATTTCCCGCAATGCTCCTTGGCTGCGGCGGACTCAAACTGCTCACTCCCTCGCTTTATCTCACGCGGCGTTCCGCCTGGGCCGTGGCGTTTTTGTTTTCGGCGGCGGCGCTGGCTCATCTTTTGCCGTTTAAAATGGTCGATGCGGTTCGACTCAATATCTCCGGCGCGGGGGAAGGGGGCTGGATCGGCAAGTGGCTGGGACAATATTTGTTCGGAGCGGTTTTTGGTCCTGTCGGCGCCGGGATCGTGCTGGGCGTGATTTATCTCAGCAGCCTGCTTTCAATGGTCGGGATTCCTCCGATGCAATTGGTGCGCAAAGTTGTCGCGCTTCCTTCCCTTCTCAACGAAAAACTCGCCGGCTGGCGCGCGGCCTCGGCCCGGGCTGCGGCGCAACGCCGACTCGATGAACCTGCGCGCCAGGAACGCCGCGCGCCGCCCGCCTCGTTTGAACCCTCGGAACCGGCCGCGCTTAAAGAACGCCGTCGAAACGAACGCGCGCTCCCGAAAAAGCTTCCGCTTTCCGAGCCTGATTTTGATGACACAAGAGCGCCGGTGGAGGAGGAAGCGCCGCGCCCCGCGCCGAAGATCATCGATGGAACCGCGCCGCCGCCCAACAAGGAGCGACAGGAAAAAGCGGCTAAAAAGGCGTCGGAACCGTTGCAGGCGATGGCGACAGTCTCCTGCGAGAATTACGAGCTTCCCTCCTTCGATTTGCTCGATCCGATTGACATTTCAAGCCGGGAAGCTGCTGATCCCGGCGAGCTGCTCCGGATACAGGATGTCATTATCGAGACGCTGGCCCAGTTCAGCATCGTGGTTTCAAGAGGTGATATCACACGCGGGCCAACGATCACCCGGTATGAGGTTTATCCGGCAAAAGGCGTGCGGGTCGATCGCATCGTGAGCCTGGAACGCGATATCGCACGCGCCACGAGCGCGGAGCGGATCAATATCCTCGCCCCCATTCCAGGCAAGGACACTGTCGGCATCGAGATCGCCAATTCGAAAAAGCAGAAAGTGACCCTGCGCGAGTTGATTGAGAGCGACGATTTTCTTCATTCAAAAGCCCGGATCCCCATCGCCCTGGGCAAGGATGTTTACGGCAAAACTGTCATCGCGGATCTTGCGGCCATGCCTCACGGGCTCGTGGCCGGAACCACCGGCTCGGGCAAAAGTGTCTGCATCAACGCCATCATCGCCAGCATTCTCTACCGGTTTACGCCGGAAGACCTGCGCCTGATCATGATTGATCCGAAGGTGGTTGAAATGCAGATGTACAACGCCTTGCCGCATCTCGTTGTCCCCGTGGTGACCGATCCCAAAAAAGTGCTTCTCGCCTTGCGCTGGGCCGTTGACGAAATGGAACGGCGTTACGCCATCTTCGCCAAAACCAACGTGCGCAATATCGGCGGCTTTAATTCCCGGATCCTGCCAAAAAGCCAGAAGCAGCTCGATGAAGAGGAGGCGCTCAAACAATCCGAGTCCGATAATTTAGATGGGATTGCCGACGCCGCTCCAGCGGATCTGGCGCTTCTGCCCAATTCTGAAGCGGACCCGGAGGAGATTGACTTCAGCGACATGTCCGATGACGAAGTCTTTAAGGTGGCGCCCAAACCGAAAATCTCGGTGCCGCGCGACAGTGAGGAGCTGATTATTCCGGATAGGATGCCGTATATTGTGATCATCGTCGATGAGCTCGCGGATTTGATGCAAACGGCGCCCGCCGATGTGGAAAGCGCGATCGCGCGCATTACCCAGAAGGCGCGGGCCGCCGGGCTCCATATGATTATCGCCACGCAGACGCCGCGGGCCGATGTCATCACTGGTGTGATCAAGGCGAATGTGCCTTGCCGAATCGCTTTCCAGGTTTCTTCCCCGTTGGATTCGCGCGTGATTCTGGATGAGAACGGCGCGGAACGGCTCCTTGGCCAGGGCGACATGCTTTACCGGCCGCCGGGCACTTCACGGATGATCCGTGCCCAGGGGGTTTTGGTGACCGATGAAGAGGTCCAGCGCGTGGTCGATCATGCTTCGGCCCAGAGTGTGCCTGCTTTTGAGAGTTCCATTCATCAACGCCTCCAGTCCAACGCCGTTGAGGAGGAGGAAGTCAGCGCCGAGGACGAGGAATTGGTTGAGAAATGCATCGAAGTCATGCGCCAGGAAAAAAAGGCGTCCACTTCGCTCTTTCAACGCCGGTTGCGTCTCGGCTATACACGGGCCGCCCGCATCCTCGACATCCTTGAAGCCCGGGGATATGTGGCGGCGGGCGAGGGCGCCAAACCTCGTGAGATCCTCAAAGATCTCGATGCCTGAAACTTGTTGAATCTCTTAGGAGCGCCGCGCCCAATTTGGTGCTAATATCGCCGCCCGCCTCGGATGCACATGGTTTTTTGTCAAACCACGCTTTCCGATGCGACCCAAACTTATGCAGGACACAGTAGGTAAACGACTTTGCAGTGCGCGACTCGCTCGCGGTCTCACCATCGATGAGGCCGCGCACGAGACCCGGATGCGCCCCGACAAAATTCTTGCCCTGGAAAACGATGACTTCAGCCGGTTTGGCAGCAATGCCTACGCCAAGGGCTTCCTGCTCATCTACAGCCGGCTCCTGAATGTCGATGTCACCGAGGAAGCGCGCCTGCTCGATACTCCCCATGATATCCGGGTTCGCGATTACCAGTATTTAAATAACGCCGAAGCGCCTGCGCCCCAACGGTTTTCGCGTTTTACCCAGCGCCAGAACAAGCCTTCCATCGCCCCGCTCATTGTTTTCCTGGTGATAGTGCTTGTTAGTGCTTTTGTTTTTTACCTCGTCAAGAATTTCCAGCGCCTCGATTCGTCCGGCCAAAAACCGCCTCTCAGCCAGGCCCCTCCCGGTGAGGTCCAGACGCCCGCCGAGCCGGTGGTCTCCAATACCGCGGTTCCCGATTCCACTCCGGCTGAGCCCGCGCCCGAGGCTCCAAAAGTGGCCGAAGTTGGATCGGAACCGGCCCCTGCCATCAAATTGGAAGGTGAGCCGGTTCCGGCAACCGATCCTGTGCCTGTTGCGGCAACGGCCGATGCCGCGGTGGAGCCTGCTCCCGAAACGGAAATTACGGTTGGGGTTAAAAAGAAAACAAAAGTCACCATCCGGGAGGACGATCCGAAGGCGACTCCGAAGTTCTCTGATTACATCTATCCCAAGGACCCGCCTTTGAAATTTCGCGGCGTGCGCCTTTTTATCGAAATAAAAAACCCTGAGCTGCTCGAGGTCCGCCGTAATGGCGAACCCGTTGCCTACAAGCCAGGCACTCCCATTCAATGACCGCTATTACTGGCGCCGAACCGGCGCAATTTGCCATCCAACCACCGCAATCCGTGCCCAAGAAAAAGGTCGGCATGATCAGCCTTGGTTGCGCCAAGAATCTTATCGACGCGGAAATCATGCTGGGTGGCGTGCTGGCAGGCGGCATGGAAATCACCAGCGACGCCGAGGAGGCCGATGTGTTGATTGTCAATACGTGTGCGTTTATCGACTCGGCCAAGGAAGAGTCAATCGAGGCGATTCTTGAGGCGCATCAAGGGCGTGGTCTGCGTAAAAGACCGGGCCAGAAGTTGATTGTAAGCGGTTGCATGGCGCAACGGTTTTCCAGGGAGCTGATGAGCGATCTGCCTGAAGTAGACGCATTCATTGGCCTTGATCAGGTGGCTGGCGCCGCTTCGATTGTCGAACAGGTGCTTGCCCGGCCCAGCGCGGGGGAACTTGTTAATCCTCTTACCGACGAAAAATGGGAGCCGTTGAATCTGGTGACTCGCAAGCCAGTCTATATTCCCGACTACGATACGCCGCGTTTCCGGCTTACTCCGGCCCACACGACTTACACAAAGATCGCCGAGGGATGTAACCATCCGTGCAGCTTTTGTGTGATCCCGCAGATGCGGGGCAGGCATCGTTCCCGCACGATCGAGAGCGTGGTTGCCGAAGTCCGCGGCCTGGTGGCTGAAGGAGTCAAGGAGATCAACCTGATCAGTCAGGACACGACTTATTTCGGGATGGATCTTTGGGAGGAAAAAGCAGGTCCCCGGGCTCTGGTTGATTCTTCCCGCGGTCCGACATTGACCAAGCTCATCCGGGAGCTGAACAAAATTGAAGGCGAATTCTGGATCCGGCTTCTTTATACCCATCCCGCCCATTGGAGCGACGAGCTGATTGCCTGTATCGCCGAATGCGACAAAGTGGTGCGTTATATCGACATACCGCTTCAGCATATTCATCCCCGCATGCTTGAGCTGATGCGCCGGGAAACCAGCAGCGACCATATCGAAACGCTCATTGCCCGAATCCGGGCCGGTATTCCGGGAATCGCAATCCGGACCACGTTCATTGTCGGGTTCCCGGGCGAAACGGAAGAAGAGTTTGAATACTTGCTCGATTTCATCCGGCGCACCCGTTTTGAGCGGCTCGGTGTTTTTACCTACTCGCAGGAGGAAGGCTCGCGTGCCGCCAAAATGGAAGGGCAGTTGCCGGCCAAGGTAAAAGCTGTCCGATATAAAAAGGCGATGAAGCTCCAGCAGCGCATCGCGCGCGAGGTATCCGAAAGCCAGGTCGGCAAACGGCTCCGTGTTCTGGTTGATCAGCCACTTGTCGCGCGCGCGTGCGCCGATGCGCCCGATATCGACGGACGCATCCTCTTGAGTCAGCCCGCGCCGGTCGGCCAATTCATCGACGTGGAAATTACCGGGACACAAGTCTACGATTTGCTCGCCACCCCTTTGCTTAGCTAAAGAGCAGGGCTTGCCGGTGCGCCATTTCCTGTGAATCGCCCCTTTCTCACAGCGGACTGGCGTTATCTTGCGATGCTTAACTTCGCAACCGATCCGGCTCTGTTGCAACCGCTGGTGCCGCCCGGCACTGAACTCGATTTCTTTGAGGGCTCTACCTATCTGAGTGTGGTCGGGTTCCGCTTTCTTCAAACCCGCGTCCTTGGGATCGGCTTCCCGTTCCATCGCGATTTTGACGAGGTTAATTTGCGTTTTTATGTGCGGCGAAAAAGCGGTGTAGGATGGCGGCGCGGCGTGGTCTTCGTGCGCGAAATGGTTCCTCGGCAAGCGATTGCCTTTATCGCCCGCACGGTCTACGGCGAACCTTACATAGCGCGTCCGATGCGCCATTCCCTCCAATTATCCGAGTCGCGCATCTGCGTGAGTTACTCCTGGAAAAGGGCGGGCCGTTGGGAGTCGCTTGAAATAAAAGCCGCCGGCCAGCCGCAACCGATTGCTGCCGGGTCGGAGGAAGAGTTCATCACTGAACATTATTGGGGTTATACCGGCCGCCGCGGCGTGACCAGCGAGTTTGCGGTGGAACATCCGCGCTGGAATGTATGGAAAGGCGAAGAATCGCGGCTCGATGCCGATGTCGCGGCCCTCTATGGCGGGCAATTTGTAGAAAGCCTCTCCGCCCCGCCCAGCTCAGCCTTTATAGCTGAAGGTTCCTCCATCCTTGTGCGGCAAAGATCGCTGCTTCTTAGTTCATGACACTCCGATCAGCCCGGTGCTTGCGACAATGACAAAGCTTGTGGCATCGGCGGCAATCGGCAGACCAAGTCCGCGGGTTCTTACTCAGCCACCCAGTGCCAGCCCGTAAATTCAGCGAGGACCGCGCCGGAGATTCCGGATGGATAGCCTCGCAAATGACTGTCAAAATAGAGAATGCCGTGCAGCGCCCGCCAGTCCGGGGATCGCGTTATTTGAGTCATGATGGCAGCGAGTGGATATTCAAGGCTTGCGCAGATAGCCAAGAAGATCAGCGACATCCTGTGGCTTGAGAACGGACTCGAGTCCTTCGGGCATCAGCGAGCGGCCCAATGGTTTGATACTGCGCAGCTCCGAGCGGAGCACCGCCTGCTCGACCCCTTCAGGAGTGCGGAGCGTGATGTTGTTGCCGGTCTCGCCCACAAGCAATCCGACTAGTTCATTGCCGTTATTTAATATGAGATGCTGTGCAATGTAACGCGCTTCGATGGCCTGGTTGGGATCGAAGAGCGCGGTGAGTATCCAGTCGTCAGGTTTGCCAACGATTGTCCCGAGGTCGGGTCCAAGCTCGCGGCCTTCGCCATGAAGCCGATGGCAGGTCGCGCAGATCTGCGTATAAAACGTCCGGCCGCGCGATGGATCTGCGCGCAGTTTTTCCACGCCCGAATAAGAGGCGACAACCCGTGCCCGGTCGGGGCTGCTTGGCGCGAGTTTGGGAACGGGTGAAGCCGGCGTGGTGCCGGGCTTTTTTCCTTCAGTCAATTCTGCCATCAACGAGTTATCGGGACCGATCGAAGAGAGAACCGCAACGCGCATTCGCGGATCACCACCTTCACGTTGGGCCAGCCGCTTGAGAGCTTCCGTGGCAGAGGCTGTTTTCGATTCACCCAAAGTAAATGCGAGCTGAAGGCGGACCGCGAAATTCGCGTCATTCTCAAGTGCGATCGCTGCTGCCAGCAATGTCTCGGATTTATTCTTTTCGCTTATTCGCAATGCCTGTATCCGAACCTCCGGTTCCTGATCGCGCAATGCGGCTACAATTGCGTCGGTTTTCGCCGAGTGGAGTAGTTCGAGCGTTGCGAGCGCCTGTAGCCGCACTTTGGCGAGGGACGAACCGGATGCGAGCTTTGCCAGGGGTTCAGCCGCGGCGGAGTCGGCGCGCTCGTAAAGAAGACGCTGAACTGTGTCACGCTGCCAGCCGTTGGCGCTTTCCATCGCTCTGACAAGCTGTGCCGTGTTAAGCTTGGCAAGATTTGGCACAGGCTTTAGAAGCGCTTTCTCCGGCAAAACACGGTAGATGCGTCCTTTGTCCTGACCGGCGCGCAGATCAAGCCGTGCCTGCGTTTCCGGTGCAATCCACTCGGGATGCTCCAATACAAAGCGATACATGTCGGCGATGTAGAGAGCGCCATCGGGTCCCGTTTTTACCATGGCCGGGCGAAACCAGACGTCGCTGCTGGCAAGGAATTCGCGGTCTTGTTCGTCGTCGGCTCGGCGGCTGGTGAATGTCGCGCCTTCAGCTTTAAGAACCTCGCGGTGGACGCTATTGTGCACCGGTTCGCTAATGAAGACGCTGGTTAGAAAATCGGGTCCGAAAAGATCGTCCCGATACGGCGCCGCACTGCAGGCGGAAGTAACATGGCCAAGTGACTGCGGCTGGTTGAATCGAATCGGCTGCTCGCTGATTGGGAAGACGCGGGTTGATTCCTCGTAGTTGGCAAGCAACTCGCGCACGGACTTCACCGCAAGCTTCGGATTTCTTCGAAGGTAATGTTCTTCCAGCGTGTAATGCCAAAGCCATGTGCTGTTGTTGTTCCCGAACCAATGGCCCCAATCATCGCGGCGTCTGCCAAATTGCGTGGAGCCGGAAACGGCTTCAAACTCGCCGGTATCGGGTCGGAACCGAAAATCGCGTCCGCTGATCGAGACCGGAGTGCTCTGTTTATCCGGTTTGGTTTGCAAAGAGCCGACACATTGAACTTCGCCGCCGCTATCACCGTTTGCGCCGTAAATCCAGCCGTCGAGCCCCCATTCAAATCCGTTTAATCGATGCTGTTGGTTGCCCTGTTTGAATCCGGTGAAGAGGACCCGGCGCACATCGGCGTGTCCGTCGCCATCGGTATCTTCCGCGTAAAGTATGTCGGGCGCGGCGCAGATCAGGAGGCCGTTTCGGTAAGGCATCACGCCGGACGGAAAGGGGAGCCCTTCCATAAACGGCGTGGCTTTGTCGTAAATGCCGTCGCCATTGGTATCTTCGAGCAGCTTGATCACGCCTCCGGCTTTTCCTTTGCCATCCATGCCAAGTGGATAATCGCGCATCTCGACAACCCAAAGCCGGCCGATAGAGTCCCACTCGAAAGCGATCGGATCGATAACAAGCGGCTCGGCGGCGACCAGCTCCACCTTAAATCCGGCACGGACCCGGATCGCGGCAAGGGAATCCCCAGGTGACTTCGGCGCTGGCACATCAAAGGCGATCAGTTCCTGAAAAGAGCGGCGATCCACCACTCCATCCAGCTTTACGGTCTCCTCATTTTGCACGACCAGATGACCGTCCTTAAACCAAGCGCCATTGTTGCGATGCCGCCCGTCGCGGACAATCGGCGGCGGCTCATTGGCCATTCCCTGGCGAAGCCCGGCGCGCACCATCTGCGACCAGCCCGATGTCCAGCCCAGGTTCGGTTTCACCTCCTTGCTCCAGAGGTGAATGGCAAATCGCGACGTGTTGGAAAGGAGCAGATCGTCCGCGCCATCCGCGTTCAAATCGACAAAACGGAGACCGGCATCGGCGCCATCTTTATCGAGTGCGGCGATTCCTTCAGGGAGGGCGAACTCTGCCCGCTCCCAACGTTTCGCGGCTGCCGACCAGGTTTGGATAACCGTGAGTTCTGGTTCATTGGCGAGCAGTTCACAGGAAGCATCGCCATTAAAATCGCGCAGTCTCAGCGAGCTGTGCGATGGAATCCCAACGGCCAGTTCGGGCGCCGCGATCCAGTGACTTTCGTGAAAACGCCAGCCTTGCGCCGGCGCGCCTGCGCGCAACGCGACAGGCTCGCCGTCGATCACGCCGAAGTTCAGGTCCGGAGAGGCTTTGAAGGGCGCCGGGCTGTCTACCCAGCGAGTTTCCTGAGGCGACCAAAGCCGCGCGACCTGACCGGCCAGCACATCCATGAAGCCGTCGCCATTGAAGTCGAGGAGCCGCACGCTGCCCGGACCGCCATCGCGCGCCCGCAAGGAATGCCCGGCGAGTGCGTGTTTCTCAAGCCGCCCGAGCGCTTCGGTAAAGTTGAGAAACTTCACTCGCCGCCCGTATTTTGCGACCGCGTGCTCAATCAATGCGACGATCTGTTGTGGATCGCTCCATCCATGAGGATGCACCAGAATCGTCATCACGCCTTGTTTAAGTACCACGGCATCGAGCGCGGCTTTCCAGTCTTCAGTTGTGCGCTGATTTTTCGCCCCATGCGTATTGAATGCCTCCCAGTCGCTCGGAGCCATTGGAGGAAACTCCCAGCAGCCGCCTCCAATTACATACGGATACGGGTAATTCTCAATATAGCCGGCAAACCGCTCGAACGTGACCTTGCGCGGAGGCACGAGATCCATCGGGAAGTATTTACGGAAACGGTCCGCGCCGCTCGCATCAACAACCAGCTCGTGCGGGAGCGTGGTATCGCCTGACGTGAGCAGGCACATGACCGAGGAATCAATCTGCAGGTGGCGACCTTCCGGACTGCGGCCCGAAAAGATCTCGGAAAAAAAGCGCGGACTTGCCGAGTTCATGGAATCGCAGCAAGGCATGCGAAACGCCAGCGGGAGATTGCCCGGAATGCTGGCGAGCTGGTCAATGCCGCCAAAGACGGTTTGTTGCGCGGCTGAAAAGCCTGTTTTCCCAAGCAACGGACACGGATGCGTTAGAGTATGCACTTCAAGGGAGACGCCTTCCTTAAGCCAGCTCTGAAATTGGGGATCGGTGGGCACCAGCTGATTGCAAAAAATGCTGGTCGGGGCGCGCCCATCAATCTGCTGAAGCCGCTGGAGAATGGGCCGCAGGTAAGCTTCGTATTTTGGCGTTTCGCGCAAGTCATCAATCGAGATGATTACGGCGGCATCGACGCCAGGCTCTCCGATCCATTGCGGTGTTGTAAATCGCGCCAGCCCGGCATGGGGATAAAAAGGATTGTCATCGTCAAGGTAAGCGAGCCGGTTGGCGGGATGCTCGGCAGAACGAAGGGGCGCCGTAAGAAAGATCAGGGTGAAGACAAGGAGAGTCGTGCGGATCATGGGGGGAAATAGCACCGGGGCGTCGGCTTGAATCGCCAACGCAAGCTATGAGCAGCAGCGCGATGATTGTCGGCAGGAAGCGGGGTGCATGACTTCTATAATCCACCTGGTCGCGGTTTCTTCATTGAAATCCGCAGTCACAGTCATCGGTGTCATATTAGCTTCAACCTGGCTGACGTACGCTGTAATTTCCGCGTCCATGATACGAGCCGCCCTTTTTGTCGTCTTCGCTTTTCCTTTGATTGCCCAAGCCGGATTGAAGGCCGGATTCGCCGAGCGCGATATTACTCCTGAGATTGGAATGGAGGTATTTGGCAATTACGGGAAGAACTTCGCCAAACGCATCCATGATCCGTGCAAAGCCCGCGCCGCTGTGTTCGAGAATGGAACGCAACGCGTCGCCCTCGTTGGATTGGATACTTTGGTCGTGCCCCGGCAACTCGTCCTTGAAGCCCGCCTGCTTGTCCAAAAGCGATGCGGTATTTCCCCGGACGCCATTTTAATAGGGGCATCGCATTCCCATTCGTCGGGCCCGCTCGGAAGCCTCGGCGATTTTGATCACGCTTCGGACTTTGTAAAAGATCTGGCCAATAATAAGTCGCCCAGCGCCGATCCCAAGTATTACGCCATGGTGCGGGATGCTATCGTGGAAGCAATCGTGGCCGCGGATGCTGCGCGGGTCGATGCAACGGCCGGATTCGGGACCGGCAATGAGCCAACTGTGGCATTCAATCGTCGTATCCGGATGAAGAACGGGGTTTCAGCCAGCCATCCCGGAAAAGGGAACCCGGACAATATTGAATACGCCGGCCCGACGGACCCGCAAGTCGGTGTGATTGGGATTTGGGACGCAGACGGCAAGCTGATGGGAACGGTGGTCAATTTTTCCTGTCATGCGACAGCCAATGGTCCATGGATCTCGGCCAACTGGATCTATTACATGGAACGCGCGATTCAGGGATACTTCGGCGCCAACGCAAAAGTAGTCTACCTTCAAGGGGCGTGTGGCGATGTAACCCAGGTGGATAACATGAATCCCGCGGCGTGGCTTGAAGGTGACGCCTGGTCTCAGCTGGTCGGTGGACGTGTGGGAGCCGAGGCGGTCAAGGTGTTGCTTGGGATGTCGCAAACGCGAATCAATGAGGTGCCGCTTGCCGTCAGGCAGACCGCTTGGGAAATTCCAAGGCGCGCGCCATCGCCGGAGCGTGTTGCCGCCGCATTTGAGCTGGCTAAAAAGGAGCCGGCGCAGGCCGGGCCCGACTGGGTATGGGCCAAAGAGACTGTCATGCTTGACGCGTTGATTGCCAGGTATCCGAAGGTGGAGGTGGAAGTCCAGGCGATCCAGATCGGGCCTGTTGTTTGCATCACCAATCCGTCGGAATATTTCTGCCAGTTCGGACTTGAACTGAAGGCCGGCAGCGGTTTCCCGATGACTTTCCCGGTCGAGCTTGCAAATGGCTGTGTGGGATATGTGCCGACAGAAGAAGCGTTTGGCCCGGGCGGGGGAGGCTATGAGACTCGACTTACGAGCTATAGCAATCTGGAGATCAGCGCGGGCAGGCAGTTCCGCGATGCGGGGCTAAAACTTGTAAAGGAGCTGATGCCATTGCCATTGCCAACCGCGCCGCTTGCGCCCCCATTCAAAGAACCATGGGATTACGGGCGCGTGGCACCCCAATTAAAGTAATCAATGCTTCAAGCCGGGCCGCCGGTTTATGGCATCGACCGGACTATTCTGGCTGAGGCAGCGTGCGAATTGGACGAATGAGGCTCTTATTCATTGCTGATCTGCACTACACGCTCAAGCAGTTTGACTGGGTGGCCGCCAACGCGGGCAGCTATGACCTTGTCATCATCGGCGGCGACCTGCTTGATCTCGCTTCGCCGCTTGATCTGGATGTGCAGATTGTGGTGATTGAGAAATACCTTAATCGCATTCGGCAAAAGACGGCGCTGCTGGTTAGTTCCGGCAATCACGACGGCGATAGTCGTAACGCGGCCAATGAATCGGTGGCCGGATGGCTTCAACAAGCCAGGGCGGAAGGCCTTTCCGTGGATGGCGACAGTCTTCTCTTCGAGGAAACGGTTGTCACTGCCTGCCCCTGGTGGGACGGACCGGCCTCGCGCGCCGGGCTTGAAGCGCTGCTCACGGCCGAGGCGCAAAAGCGTGCCCGAAGATGGATCTGGAGTCATCACTCGCCGCCATCCTCTTCGCCAATTAGTTGGTCGGGAAAACAATCCGCGGGTGACGCATTTCTGCGGGAATGGATTGTGCGATTTGAACCTGACATAGTCCTTTGCGGCCACATTCATAATGCGCCTTTTTACCCGCAAGGTTCCTGGATCGACCGAATCGGGAAGACCTGGATCTTTAATCCGGGCCGGCAGCCCGGACAAACTCCCACACACATCAATCTTGATCTGGATGCAATGACGGCTGAATGGATTTCGGCCGAAGGAGAATCAATTCGGCATCTTGTCCTGCCCGGTATTTGATTGTGCTGGACGGATGCGTTGCAACGGGTGGCGATGCATCAAAGTCCTAAGCACTCCGTCCACCATGCCAATATGGTCGTCTCCTTTGAACTGCTCCTGCACGTCAACCAGATATTTGTTAAGCCCATCGAGCCGTCGTGCCACCAGTTCGCAAACGTGCAGGCAAACCAGCGGAGAGGCTGCCAGGAACTCCCGGGGATTTTCAACCGCCCGAAAAGCGCATGGGTGAAGCGCGCGGACTGTGGCTGTGTGATTGCAGTCCAGCAAAGCCGATAATTCTCCGAAAACCGCGCCTGCTTGCGAAACGGTGGCAAGCCGCACACCATCTTTGACTACTTCCACTGAACCTTCGATCAGGAACCAAAGGCGGCCCGTATTGGCATCCTGTTCCATAACGACTTCGCCTGGTTGAAAATACCGCACGTCGCCGTTTGGAATAAGATCAAGGATGGAAGGCATCGGAACGCTAAAACAATAATCTTTCGGTGAGAGCCGGTAAAGTTTTACGTTCGGCGCCGAGCGTGAGGGGACCGTGCGGAAAAGGGCTTACCGCAAAAATTGATGCAGGAACGGTTTTGCATTTCAGGAGTTGAATATAAGATCTGTGGATGTTGCCTCCCCCTGTCAACGCCCTGCGCGCCCTCGGAGCGTTTTGTCTTATATGGCTAAGCGTTATCAATTTAAATGCGCAGGTTGTTATTAATGAGATCCATTACAAGCCACTGGATCCAACAAAATCGATCGAGTTTATAGAGCTCTATAATGCAGGCACTGCGGCCGCCGACATTGGGCTCTGGCGTTTGGAAGATGCCGTTACGCTCATTTTCCCGAGTGCGTTGACGATTCCCGCCGGTGGTTACCTTGTTGTCGCAGGCAACGCGCCCGCGTTCCAAACCCAATACGGGTTTGCGCCGGCGGCAGTTTATTCGGGCTCATTGAATTCTTCGGGCGAACGCATTCAACTGCGCAACGCCTCCGGGCAAATTGTTGATAAGGTTGATTACAGCTCCGGATTTCCGTGGCCTACTTCTGCCCGGGGCGGCGGTTTTTCCATCGAGCTGATCAATCCGCTGCTGGATAACGAACTGGGCGGTTCCTGGCGCAGTTCCACCGTTTCAAACGGCACTCCACGCGCAAAAAACTCCGTACTCGCAGCCAACGCGCCGCCCGCCATCCGGCAAGTTGATCATTTTCCTCTCCAACCGCCAAGTGGCGCGGTGGTGACCATTACGGCGAAAGTGAGCGATCCGGATGGAGTCGCTTCAGTCAATCTTGAATACCAGATTGTCTCGCCGGGCACCTATATTCGCAAAACTGACGCCGCCTTTACAACCTCGTGGGTGGCGACGCCGATGCATGACGATGGCCTCAATGGCGATACTGCTGCAAGCGATGGAATCTACTCGGTGCAAATTCCGGCTACGGTGCAGACGCATCGCCGTCTGATTCGTTACAGGATTGCTGTAGCCGATAGCCTTGGGCTTTCCGTGCGAGTGCCATACGCAGACGACGAGCAACCTAACTTTGCTTACTACGTCTACGATGGCGTGCCTGCCTGGAGTGGTGCCGTGTTGCCCGGAGGAACCGGCACGCGCGCTCTGGTTCAGACCTTTTCTCCCGCGTTGCTGAACTCCATCCAGACATGGCAGCTCATTTCTAATTCGGCGGATGTGATTAATTCCCAGTACTCAAGCGGGTCCGATAGCGTCCGTTTTTTAGGAACGCTAATCTACGAGGGGAAAGTCTACGATCATATCCAATATCATAACCGCGGCATCGGTTCGACTTATGTGAGCGGTAAGAATAAATGGGTCTTTTTCTTCAACCGTGCTCGCGACATCCGTGTGCGGGATAACTGGGGCAATTACTACAAGGAATCATGGAACTCGATGCCGATGGATGCATGCGCGTCGCCTTGGGCGGCGGTGCATCGCGGAATGGCCGGAGTCGAGGAGGCATTCGCTTACCGGCTCTATGAGCTTGCTGGAATGGCCTCGCTGCGCACCCATTACATGCATTTCAGGGTGGTAAGCGGCGCAACCGAGACTGGCGCAACCCAGTATGACGGCGATTTCTGGGGCTTGTATATGGGACTCGAGCCGACCGAGGGCAACTTCCTTGATGAACGCGGCCTGGCAGACGGCAATATCTATGCGGTGGAGGGCGGCGGTGGCGACAAGAAGCATCAGGGGCCCACGCAGGTTGTTTCCGCCGCTGACTTTGCCGCCTTCAATTCCAGCGCGAAACAGGTTGGTCAAACTGAGGCGTGGTATCGCGCCAACATGGACCTTAACGCGCTCTATACCTTTCACGCCCTCAACCGTCTATGCGGCAATGTTGATGTGCGGGGCGGCGACAATTATCGTTTCTATCATCGGCCCACGGATGATCGTTGGGCTATTATCCCGTACGATCTCGATATGATGGCGCTGCCCGCCTATCATTGGGGCACGGTAATTGAGGGCGTTAATTTCGCCGGGGTCCCCGACCAGATCCGAGCCATCACGCGCAACGCGGCAATTGCGATCGAGTTTCGGAACCGGGCGCGCGAACTGCTTGACTTGGTTGCATCGGATAACACGGCCAATGGAGGGCAAATTGGCCAGTTGCTCGATGAATACGCGCGCATGGTGAACCCAACCGGAGTGAATCCAAGCTGGGTCAATGTCGATGAGGCGCGCTGGAGCAATAGTCCAAGAACGACCGGCAACGGTGCCAACAACGGCCAGACCAACCATAAGAACAATTTCTATCGGGCAATCTTCACTGACACTCGAGGAGGTTTGAACGGCACTCCTTCGACAACCTGGACGCGGACCCTTATTAATGCCGATGCCAATGGATACAGCAACTTCGCGGGTTCGATGAACTATCTTTTGAAGTTCACGACCAATACATGGCCCGGTGGAACGTGGTTGCGCAGCAACGGCAACCCGCTCGGAAACGGCTACAAATATCTGGAATGGGAATCGCTCTATGGCGGATACGGAAATGTGAACGCGGCACCGACGGGCCCGGGGGATCTTTCCTTCCCCGGCACACCGGCCATTGCTTATTCGGGTGCGGCCGGTTTCCCTGCGGACGCGCTTGATTTTACGAGCAGCGCGTTTACCCCTTCAACCACGGGCGGGACGACATTTGCCGCGATGCAATGGCGGATCGGCGAGATCTACGCGCCGGGTGTTGCCGGCTACCTGCCTGGAGAGCAGCGTATCTATGAAGTTGAACAAGCCTGGACTTCCCCTGAAGTGGCTTCGTTTAGCGCTACGGCACGTGTCCCATTTGGCTCGGTCAAGCCTGGCCATACCTATCGTGCACGGGTCCGTCATAAGGATGCAAATGGGCGATGGAGCCATTGGTCCGCCCCGGTGCAGTTCAGCGCAGGCATACCGAGTGTGACTGCCTATCAGCAGGCGCTTGTAATCAGTGAGGTGATGTATCAGCCATCGCCCGCCACCGCCTCGGAGCTGTCGCAGGGTTGGACCGATGATGATTTCGAATTTATCGAGATCCGCAATGTTGGCGGCGCGGTCCTTGATATGAGCGGACTGCGACTGACCAAAGGTGTCGACTTCGATTTTCCTTCGCCCTTTTTACTTCAACCCGGTGCGAGCACCCTCATTGTTCACAACGCTGCTGCATTCAACTCACGTTACGGCGGAGGCAAGCCGATTGCCGGTGTCTGGCAAGCAGGCAACAAGCTTAGCGATGATGGCGAACAAATAAAACTGAGCTATGGCGCCGGTGCTGAAGTGATCAGCTTTACCTATTCCAATGTTTCCCCGTGGCCGCTTAACACTGTCGGATATAGCCTTGTGCTAAGCCGGCCCGAAACAAATCTCGGTTCGATAGCGCAAGACGATCCTGTCAACTGGCGTATCAGCCGCCTGGCTGGCGGCAGCCCGGGATCGGACGATCGCCCGCTCTTTGCGTCGTGGTTGGCGGCAAGCGGGGCAGGAGGCGACGAGCTATCCGATCCGCAGGGAGACGGCGTGGTAAATTTGCTTGAATATGCGTTTGCGGGCGGACCAGCGGTTCCAAGCCAATCGCTGCTTCCTCTCTCCGGGACGCAAAGGTTTCTGGTGAATGGAATAAGCAGCGATTACCTGACCCTGACATTCCAGAGGCAGTTCGGCGCGGAGGATATTGAGTTCCATGTCGAATTTACGAACGACATTGGTGGCGGCGCCTGGCTGCAAAATGGTTTGCTTGTCAGCTCCACGCCAACGCCGGATGGCAGCCGTATTGAGGTGTGGCGCGCAAATGAGCCGCTGTCGGCCGGAGCCGTCCAGTTTGGACGTGTCCGCGTGGTCAAACCGTAGCGTGTTCCAAACAGTCTGGAAACGTCGTGCCGGTTTTAGCCGGCACGACGTTGAAGGGTGTTTCGTCCTACCAACGATCCATGACGAGCTGAAGCAGTTCGTCGCCGCTTTTTCTGGAGGCAGCACCGTGGGGACAGGCGGCAACACAGCGCGGTTCAGGCGTCGACTTGTGTCCGCCTGCGTCGCACAGATCGCACGTGACAGCTTTAGGCTGGGCGATTTTGATCGTCTGGCCGGCAAATTCCGGGTGCGGCACCTCAATACGGCGGCGCTCATTCGGCATCATGGAGATACTGCCGTATGGGCAGTTGGAGGCGCAGAGGCCGCATCCGATGCAATGATCCTCGATGACGATCTGGAGATGTTTTCCACGGTGGATCGCGTCGACCGGACAACCGACCATGCAATGGGCGTCGGTGCAGGAGCGGCACGAGGTGGCCACCATGAACTTGTCGAAACGCAAGCCATCCCGGAGCATCCGCGCGATCGGGACGCCATGCGATTCGCTGCCGTGCTGATCGATACACCCCTTGGTGCATTCATCGCAGCGGACGCAAAGATCCATATCGAGCACCAGGATGCTTTGCCCTTCATACATGCCCTGGTTGACGAACTCCTGAAGCACCGGATGTCCCAGCGTGCTCCGAAGCCGGGCAAAGGATTGCTCCACGAGCCGTCTTCTGAGCACGCGGAACTTTTTAATCATTTGCAGGAAATCGCTCCGGCTCAGGCGCGCCAGTTCGAGGTATCCAAGGGCTGAACAAGTGGCTGTGCTGGTGCCCCAGGGGAAGCTGTTTTCAACATCGTCGCCGGCAAGGTCGAGCGCGGCTTTGATCTCGTCGTCAACCGCCTCGATCGTTTTATTAAGATCACTTGGGGAAAGGGCCATCAGACCGATTTCTCCGAGCATCGTTCCCGGTCCGGAGGAGATCACCTTTGCCTCTTTGCCATAACGCCGGGTCCCGATTCGGACGTGTCCAAGGCGGACCATATAGAGATCGGTCACGCGATCGCCCTGTTGAAAGAGATCCTGTCCCGGTTTGACCCGCACAAAAGTGAGGCGATCCCGGAGGTAATCGACGATTTCGCGATACTCCTGTGGGCGCATTTCCCTGAAGAGATCACTTCCCTGCAGCACCAGATCCAATGAGCGCTTCCGGTAGGCCGCCTCGAATTTCTGGCGCTGTTTTGGAAGACGCATCAGCCGGTCGAGCACGTTTCGGCGGACCTCCCAAACTTCGCCATCTTCGAGCGCGGTGACGGTTCCCGAACGCGGCGAGCCGCTCATGCATGCCATTTCACCAACGATGGTGTCAGCGGGTGTCAGGTTGATGCGGAGCAACGGTTCACCTTTGACCCCGAAAAGACCGAGCAATCCGCCGGATCCAATCGCCGTATTGTGGACTGTTACCTCGAGCTTGCCCTTTTTGATGATGAAAGCCGTGTTGCCCGCATCGCCTTGATTACAAAGCACTTCTCCGGCTTTAAAGCGGCGGCGGACGACCAGGCCTTGTTGCCAGAGGAGAAACTTCGGCGGGACTCCTGAGAAAATCGGGTCAACGGTCAGTTCCTTGGCGGGCAATACTTCGATTGCACGAGCCTGAGGCGGGAGCTTGATCTGGGCGATTGGTTTGAACGTAATGGCGCTGGTCGGGCAGGAAACCATGCACTCGCCGCATTGGACGCAGCTCGAGGAGCCCATCGGATCGTTCAGATCAAAACCGATCCCGGCGTTGGATCCTTTGCCCGTGCGGCCGATCACGTTGTTTTCCATCACCTCGTTGCAGGCGCGCACGCAACGATCGCAAAGAATACAGGCGCTATGATCAACCAGGAACACCGGCGAAGAGGCGTCAAACGGACGGCGGCCAGCCAGCTCTTTGGCCGGCAAGGGCGGATTCGATAAAACGTCGAGCTTGTAGCGGTTCGGATCGGCGCCGCAACGGGTTGTCATCTGGCCAAGCTCATTGAACGGAGCAAGGTCTTTTGCCGGGGAAGCGTTTTCGGCCGGCTTAAGATGATTGGAACCAAGCAACTCGGTCATCACTTTGACCGTCTGCCGGACCCGATCACCGTCGGCCCCCTCCGCTTTCATTGTAAAGACTTCCATCCCGTCCTTTACCTGATGCTGGCAGGCTGGGAGGAGTTTGCGTTCGGCCGCGCGTTTGCCGCGTTTCTGGCCGTAAATCTGCACCACGCACAAGCGGCAGACCGCGACCGGGGTCATGTGCGGCTGATGACAGAGAACCGGGATAGGGATCTTGGCTTCATCCCCGGGCTCCAGGACATAGAGCTTGGTGGCCGCGTCGAGGATCGTCGTATAGCGCGGGGTGGTGCGTCCTTCGAGATCGACGATGATGTTGCCATCGGCATCACTCAAAGGCTCGGCCAACGGCACAGTCACTGATTGGCCATCGATCTGAAGAGTGACCTGCTTGTCGTAATCGGATTCGGTAGGGGAATCGAGGCGGACAAGCTGTCCATTGATATCGCGACTAAACAGGCCTTCATCGTCATCACGAATGAGCGGCCCTGGGATCAGATCGGGAATGATTGCCATAAATTAGTCTCTGTTTTTAGTTCACTTCCCGACTTTGGGTTGAAGGTGCTTGAGAACATCTTCCTCAAAATAACTGACGAGCGTGCGCAACGGTGCCGGCACCGAGCGGCCCAGACCGCAGATGGAGGCCAGCTCAATCGCTCTTCCGAGCTCCTTGAAGAGCGGCATCAATTCATTATCCCACCTTTCAGCGCTGATCTTTCCATCGATCAGATTTTCCATCAGCGAAGCCAGCTTCTGTGATCCCAGCCGGCACGGCACGCATTTGCCGCACGATTCGTTCCGGTAAAACTCGAGCGAATTGACGGTCTGTTCGGCCATGTCGCGGTCATCGGCGTAAATGACCATGCCCGCTCCCAATGCCTGGGTGGGGCTCAGCGATCGGAAAAGATTGAGTTCCAGTTCCAGGTCAAGGATATCGAGTTCGGTCGCCGCCGGATCGGTCCCGCGCCGTCCTGCCAATGCCTGCCACGCTTTATTGTTGGTATGATCCCTGGGAAGGCCGCGTTCGACAGTAAGTCTGGCCGGCAGAAATCCGCCTGAAGGTCCCGAAGGCGCCACGCCCTTGAGTTTGCGGCCGCCGCTGATGCCTCCGCAGTATTGTTCGCCATGCACGAGTTCGCGCAAAGTCATGCCCATCGGCACTTCATAAACGCCGGGGCGCACCACATCGCCGGAGATTGAAAAATAACGCCGGCCTTGCCAGCCATTGACTCCTTCCGCGGAGTAACGCTTCCCGGAATTGACCAGGATATAGGGCACCCAGGCGAATGTCTCCACGTTGCTGACCAGGGTGGGAAGATCCTGGAGCCCGTTGGTTTCCAGCTTGGGCGGCATGTTGCGCGGTTCACCCCGGCGATCCGACATCGCTTCAATCAGCGCGCTCTGTTCTCCACAGATATAACCGCCCGGACTTACAAACACCGAGATCGGGAATGAGCGTCCAAGCACCGTCGCGTTCTCGCCGCAAAAGCCAAGCGACGCCGCCCGTTCAATTTCCGCGCGGCATGCTTCGATCTGTTCGCCATATTCGTGGCGGATATAAATGAATCCCTGGGTGGCTTCCGTGATGAGTCCCGCCAGGATGACCGCTTCAATAATCAGGTGCGGAGTGCGCAGCAGCAGCTCGCGATCTTTAAATGTGCCGGGCTCGCTTTCATCGCCGTTGACCACGATAAACGCGCTGTCATCGGTCTGCCGCAGGCGCGCGGTTCGAACCGCATCACGCACGTCGCGCCATTTCTGGATCACAGGAATGCCGGCGCCGCCCAGGCCGCGCAGATCGGCATCCTTGATCTCGTTTAAAAGCGTATCGGACCAGCCACCAAGGGTTGGCCCTTTTGCCCAATCGCCTTCGGTCTGCCAGTTGCGGACTGCTTGCTCAACCAATGGATTGATTGAAACCTCGCCCTGCAATTGGCGCACGGCGCCGCGCCGGAACTGTTCGATCAGATCCGCGCCCCATTCAAACCGTTCCCTGAGAATAGTGGTGGCGATGCCCAAAGAAGTATCGCGTGCAGCTACCGCATGGCGGACCGCGATATAATCCGGCGTCCTGCCACTGTATAAATTAACAGGCGCATCGCTTAGCGTGTCAGGGAGATCGGCATCATGATCGGCCGGCGGATGCTCGTCAGCCAGGCAGGCGGCTACGATCTCTTTCAGCTCCGCTGCCGAGCGGCCCAGATAATAGGCTTCATGCTCGGAGCCCTGCACCGTCACGCACGCCGCCATCGCCCTGTCGCACCGGCCGAGGCATGAGACGCCTTCAACACCGACATCTTCACCGACGATCGATTGAAGCTCTTTGACCGTCTTTCCGCCGCCTGCGAGATTGCAGGCCATATCCCGGCAGACCCGCAAGACCACCTTCTTTGGCGGAACCAGTTGGAAATGGGGAAAGAAGCTGGCGACAGCCTGCAGCTTTTGCTGAGGGACACCAGATTCCTTGGAAAATTCTTCGAGTGCGTTCCTGTTGAGATAGCCGAATTGTTTTTGGATTCGGTGCAATGCAGGAACGAGCACGGCACCATAGGTCGGGAGTCTCGGCGGGGTACTCATTATTCGGAACCTCTACTGGCGATCCGACCTCCAATTGTCAATCCTGCTTCGGCAAAAATCGATGATGCGAGCGTCCGTATCGATTGAATCCGGCAGGTCCGCCTGGCCATGCGTTTCGCCCGCTATTTGCAACCCGGAAACCTGGGGCGGCAGAGGGTCTCGCATCGGGAATTGGATGCGGAGCGGCAGACAATCAAATTGCGGTCTTGTGAGGGAAGGCGCGGCCCTTTATTTAAGCATTTCATGATCGTCACCACCGCCGACTTTTACAAAGTGGCTTACGGCAAGTTCGCCGTGGGCGCATACAATATTAACAACGCAGAACAGACCATGGGCCTGTTCCGCGGGTGCATCGACAGCCAGGCACCTTTCATTATCCAGATCTCCAAGGGTGCCCGCAAATACACCGACAAACGGATGCTGGAGGCGATCATTCGAACCGCCAGCGAGATTTTCCCCGATGCGATTTTCGCCGTGCATCTCGATCATGGCGATGAGGCGACCTGCTACGACTGCATCGACTCGGGATTTTATTCTTCGGTGATGATCGACGCGTCCCACGAGAGTTTTGAGGAGAACATCGCCATCACCCGCCGTGTCGCGGATCGGGCGCATGCCAAGGGAATCAGTGTTGAGGCGGAACTCGGGATGCTCGGCGGCGTGGAGGAAGATATCGCGGTCGATGAAGGCAACGCCTGCCTGACTAATCCCGATGAAGCGGTTGAATTTATTGTTCGCAGCGGATGCGATGCTTTGGCGGCGGCCATCGGCACCAGCCATGGCGCTTACAAATTCAAAGGACAGCAATCGCTTCACTTCGAAGTGATTGAAGCCATCCGTGAAAAAATCGCGGCGGCGGGTCTGCCTCCGACTCCGATTGTCATGCACGGCAGCTCGAGCGTGCCAAAGGAGGAAGTGGCACGGATCAACGCAGCGGGCGGGACACTTGATCCAAGCGCGTGCGGCGTAAACGAAGAAGAATATCTGCCAGCCGCCAAGCTCGGCGTTACCAAGGTCAATATCGATACCGATGGACGCCTGGTCTGGACGCGCGTCCACCGCGAATTTTTCCGGGACAAGCCTGGCGAATTCGATTTCCGTCCTCCAGGCATCACCTTCCAGAATGAATACGCGAAGTTCATTGCGGCCAAGAACGTGAAGCTCGGTTCGGCAGGCCAGTTGCCCGCAATCCGGGAATGGCTCGCGAGCCGCGCCCAGGAAGCGGTTGCCGGGACGATCCGATGAAAGCAGCCATCGCGCTGATTGCCCTGATGTCGAGCCTGGTGGCAGAAGCCGCTCCGCCGACGTTGCCGATTGAGCAGGCGGTGAAGATTGCGTCCGATTATCTTCGCGAGCAGGGGCTCGCCAAGCAGCACTCCATTACCTCGCTTGTGCTTGAGCCTTCCTCAATGCTTCGCAAGGAATACCATTGGATCGCACTCTGGACTCCGGCTGTCGATCTTGGCAACCGGCGCGAAATCGGTTTGCAGATCTCCATGGACGGCACCGCGGCGCGCGTGGTCAATAAGCCCGGGAAGTAAGCTGACATGGAGTTTCTCGCCCCGGCGAAAATAAATCTGTCGCTTGCGATCAAAGCGCGCCGGGAAGATGGCTTCCACGAGATCGAAACCCTGATGTGCCCGATCTCGGTGTTTGACCGGCTCGAAATCACGGCGCGCGATGAGGGCGGTCTGGAGTTTGTCTGTGACGATCCCTCCATTCCCTCCGATGACGGCAACCTGGTAGTCCGCGCCGCCAAGCTCTTTTGTGGCGAGATCGGGATTGAGCCGCACATGCGGATCGCCCTTTCAAAGCAGATCCCGCACGGCGCCGGCCTTGGTGGCGGGAGCAGCGATGCCGCCACCGTTTTGCTTGCTTTAAACGGGATCTTCGAGACGCTGCTTTCGCGCGAGACCCTCTCGGCGATGGCCGCGGATCTTGGCTCGGACATTCCGTTCTTTATCTATCAGTCGGCCGCGATTTGCCGCGGCCGCGGGGAGCAGGTGACTCCGGTCTCTTTTTCTCAACGGCTCCCATTGCTTTTGATCAAGCCACCTTTCGGGGTGCCGACCCCGTGGGCTTACAAGCAGTGGCGCGATTCAAGCGAGATCCCAGGGGTTCCATACGAGCCACAGATTTTGGAGTGGGGCACATTGAGCAACGACCTTGAGCGGCCTGTCTTTGAGAAATATCTTTTCCTTGCGGAACTCAAACGCTGGCTTCTAAAGCAGCCCGAAGTATCCGGCGCATTGATGTCGGGTTCTGGTTCCACGATGATCGCCGTGTTAAATGAGACCGCCGGTGGAATGCCGCTCGGTGAGAAGATCGCGCTGGAGTTCGGTACAGACCTTTGGGTCTACCTTTGCGAGACAGTCGCCACAGAGCTGCCACCGCGCGGGAAGTAGATTCATCTCCGGGGCAGTATGGTGCGCCAAAACATCGGGCCGCCTTCCATTCCTTAGTCTTACTCGTAATCTTAATCCTCCGGGCATATGGAGATTAAGATTAAGAGTTTCCGCCGATTAAATACCTGCGCGGTCGAGCAAAGCTGCCAGAACCTTGGTCGCTTCAAAGTATTCCGCCGCTACTTCAAATGCGACGCGGGAATGTTTGGCGTAGTCGGCGTTGATCTCGCGGACGGCTTCGGCGATTTCTTCCATTGTTCTAAAAGCAAACAGGCCGCCGTGGCCGCCGTAGTGCTGGGTAAAACCGGTTTCCTGGGTAATTACCGGGCGGCCGGCGGCGAGGTAGCAGGCGCTGCGGTCACTGAACCAGCCGGTGTTAAGGCGCACATACTGATCCTTGGCGACGGTGAATTCGCCTTTGGAGTTCTGAAGATAGCTCAGGTAGCGATCGTGATGAATGCTCTGCTGATCAGGGTTGGTAAGACGCCACTGGTTAAGGGCAAATCGTTCGTTGATTTCTGCATCGCGAATCGTGGTCGCCAACTCGAAGTTTTCGCCCGCATGTTTTGGCGCCTCGATAAACCGCAGGAACTCGAGCGATTTGCTCCATAGAAATTTGTCGCCCCGCCATTCGATATCCTTGCCGTTGGTGTTCCAATTGGCGACGGAGGTAAAAAGTGCGCCGGCGGGAGGCGGCGTCGCGGTTTTCCAGAAATCGGTCACCACCGGCTGGCGCGTCGGGAACCACTTGAACTGATGCAGCGGCACGGGAAACCCGGGCCGGCCGATGTTTTCGCCAAACGTGAAAAGGGTGTGATGCCGTGAAAGGTATTCGATCGGCTTCGGATCAGCTTTATCGACAAGGATCTGTTCCACGCCCGGATCGCTTTCCACGTAAATGATCCGCTCGCTCTGAAGCAGGTCGTCGTTGAGTTCCTGCGAACCGCAAATGTTCAGGATGGCGTCGGCGGTCCGGTAAAGGTCGCTGATTTTTTCCCGGGAAAGGCCGATGCACGGTTCTTCGGGAAGATAACGGGCGCAAAAAGCCCAGCGTTCTTCAAAGCCAAACTGCCGCGCCAGCTCGGCCAGCTTTTGGATCGCATAGGAATAATCGTTGGTGATCTCCTGCGCGACAGGATCGTAAGGCAGCCGCGCCGAATCCTCGATATAATAGACTTCGTGGCCGAGCCGTTGGAGCCCGACAATGTAATGGATATGCTGCCAGACAACGCCCGCGATCGGGCAGTTGACCATGAACCCCATGACAACGATGCGTTTGCGTTTCATCACGTTTTAACCGGCTTTACGCGGCACAGGTTCCCTGACCGGCCGGCGGCTGAGTTTCCTTTACGCAAGTTGTTTGACGATCACGGCCGGGTTGCCCGCCACGACGACGTTGGCTGGCACATTGCGGCTGACGACGGCGCCCGCGGCGACAATGGCGTTCTCCCCGATGGTCACCCCTTTTAAAACGATCGCATTCATCCCGATCCAGACATTGTCGTGGATGATGACCGGCGCCGTTTTAAGCGGGGGCCGGGCCGGGCGATCCTTATAAAACGGGGCGAGCGCCATGGTGTCCTGGCGGCGCTGGGCAGCGTCGATGGGATGAAAATCGCTGTCGGCAATCCCGACATTCCATGAAATCAGGCAATGCGATCCGATCTCGATCCGTTCATCGGCCATGATCAGGGCGCCGTTGAGCAAAGAAAAATCGCCGATCTTGCACGAGCCATTGACGCCAAGCGCAAAGGAGACGCCTGCATAACAGGAGACGTGAACGCCCATTTCCACGGCGCGCTCGCGTTTGCTGCGCATAAATCGGAAGATCTGCGAGGTCTCAAGGTAAAGGCCTTCTCCCCAAAAGACATTTTCGGGGATGGGATGTTGCCACCAGTCACTCTCTACGCGGCGTTCAGCGGTGATGTTGCTCATGATGAATTTCGATTAAAAAAGGGAACGGAGGCCTAGGAACCGAGGTTGGCGGAGCGGTAGAGTTTGGCGTAGGTGCCGCCGCGTGCGACGAGGTCGCTCCCGGTGCCTTCTTCCACCACGCCGCCCGGACCGAGCACGACGATTTTTTCAACGCCATGGACCGTTGCGATCCGGTGGGTGATGATCAGGGTGGTCCGGCCGCGCATCAGTTCTTCCATGGTGCGCATGATGGAAGCCTCGGTGGTGGGATCAAGCGCGCTGGTCGGTTCGTCCAACAACAGAATGGGTGCGTTCTTTAGAAAAGCGCGCGCGATCCCGATCCGTTGTCGCTGGCCAACACTCAGATGGTTGCCGCGTTCGCCCACCTGCGAGGAGTACCCATCGTGCATCGCGGTAATGAAATCATGCGCCTGCGCGCGTTGGGCGGCTTCGACAATTTCTTCCTCCGTGGCGCCGGGCCGGCCGTAAGCGATGTTCTCGCGCACGGTGGTGGAAAAAAGAAGGGTATCCTGAAGCACGATGCTTATCTGGTTGCGCAGCGATTTTTTGCTCAATGCACGCAGATCGTGGCCATCGAGCAATACACGGCCGACATTGGGATCGTAAAACCGCGGGACAAGGCTCAGGAGCGTGCTTTTACCTGCGCCAGTGCCACCGACGAACGCGACAGTTTGACCCGGTGCGACACGCACATTGACGCCACCCAGGATCATCCGCTCGGGCGTGTAACCAAAGCTGACGTTTTCAAAGACGATTTCTCCCGTGCAACGATCGATCGTAATGGCGTCCGGCGCATCCGGAACATCATCGGCACGTTCAAGCACTTCAAAGCAGCGCTGGGCGGCCGCTGCGGCGCCTTCCAAAGCCCAGGCAAGGTGGGTGAGCGCTTCGAGCGGGGAATAGAGCATCACCACATAAGTCGAAATCGCGATGAGCGAGCCGAGGGAAAGGCGTCCTTCGAGCACGTGCTGCGAGCCGACTAAAAAGA
Organism: Chthoniobacteraceae bacterium; assembly: GCA_028293625.1. Classification (GTDB taxonomy): domain Bacteria; phylum Verrucomicrobiota; class Verrucomicrobiia; order Chthoniobacterales; family Chthoniobacteraceae; genus CAIURC01. The sequence goes on from JAQGOL010000024.1 coordinate 180,257, forward strand.
TCGCCGCGGTGCTCACCGCCATGAGCGTGCCAACGATAAGTGAGCTCTTCATCGAAGTCCCCGTGAGCCGCAGATTGGCTTCCAGGCTTCCTTTCGCGTGCCAGTGAAATTGCTCGATCTCGTGTTCCTCTCGTCCAAACGCCTGGACCATCTTAATGGAGCTCAATCCTTCCTGCGCCTGCGTAAGGACGGCGCTCTCACGTTCCTGGATGTCGGTCGACTCGGTGCGGATTCTTTTCGCGTAAAAATAGATGGCCGCCACCATGAACGGCACGATGGAAAGCGAGAGCAACGCGAGCATCGGATCGAGCCGCCAGATAATCAGGAACGTGCTGCCAATCGTGATGGTGGCGCTGAAGATGAAGGTCGCCTTGCTATAAAATCCCTGGATCGATTGTGAGTCGTATGCGACGCGAAAAGTGGAATCGGAACTGCGGCGGGTGTCGTGGAACTTGAGCGGAAGCGAATGAAGATAGGCGTAAAGTTCCGTGCGCAGCCGTAGCAGCGCCCGAAGCCCCACCTTCACATAAATCATGCTCGTGAGAAGGTTGAGGAGCCCGCCGAGAAGATGGAACACGACCAGCGCCACGCAGAGATAAAGGATGGCCTGACCTACGGGAAAGGTGGCGCCTCTCCATTCAATGGTCTGCGCCCCCTTCATAGCCGGAGGGAGCACATCGTCGACGATCCGGGCGAACGGCCACGGTTTTAGAAGGTTAAACCCGATTGAAACAAGGGAAAGTATGGTCGCGAGGATCGTCGGAGCCAGAAACGGTCGGTAATAGGCAAGGACGCGGCGGTAAATCGACATGGGGGTGGCAAGCAATAGCGGATGCGCCATTCTTCGCAACGCTTCTTCAAGTCCGGAATCGGGTTGGCAAACGTCTTCGGGAGGGGCGGGGTGCTGGTAATTTATTTTATCAGAATAATTTGAACCGTTTTGAACCCGCGCCGTCTAATTTTGCGTGACCCTCCTGAAGACCTCCCAACGCTTGGCATCAGTGATGCTATAGGTCGGCTCATCCGTTAGTTCTCCTCACATTCACCTCAGTCACATTCCTTAACCCTATGAAAAAGACACTCAAGAAAGCAGCACGTGCCAACTACAGCCTGGGTGATTTGATCCTCGCCGTAAGCACTTCAAGCAAGAGCAACCGCGAGACGATCGCCGCCGTGGCTGATCTGCTTGAAAGCGGAAAGGTTCGCCTTGCCAGCCAGGGACATAAAGTGCGCGCCCGTCTCTGCTAGGCGCTCGGGCGGGTTTTCCGCCAAGCCAGACGCCTGACGGCGTTTTGCTTCCATCCTAACAATTCAAAAACCCCGCCGACGGCTTTAACGCCGCGGCGGGGTAAGTCATTTTAAGGGGGTGATGCAAATGGAATCGCGTTTTGCGCAGGCATTTGCATCGTGGCGCGCATGGCAGGCCGGCTCATCCACATGTGTCGGGATTTCGGACAGACGTGACGTGGAACCTTTCACGCTTCGTTATGGATCTGGCACAGGGCGAAACCGGCCATGAAAAAATGGCGGTTTTCCCGTGGATAATGAAAGAAGGCAAAAAGTGAAAAGAGTTTGCCATTCCAAAGCGGCTCGCTACTTTGCCCGCCCCATGCCCAAGTCGATCGCACGTCGTAAGACGAAAAAAGCAGCTTCTAAACGGTTCAAAATCACCGGCACGGGCAAGATCCTTCGCCGCAAAGCGGGCCTGCGTCATCTAGCTTCTTCCAAGAGCTCGAAGCGCAAGCGCAATCTCGGCAAGGTCGGCCAAGTGCACGAGACGATGGTTGCACGCATTAAAGAGTGCATGCCATTCGCGTAAGCTAATTACGCGCTCTGATTCGCCCGCCTGTTCGGCAAAACGCCGGATAACTCGGGACGCGAGGCAGCGAATCAAATGAACCAAACAACAGCGGACCGTAAGAAAAGATAAAAACAGATGCCAAGAGCCACTAATGCCCCCGCGAGCCGGGAGCGCCGCAAAAAAGTCGTAGACGCCGCCCGCGGATTCCGCGGTCGCCGTTCCAAACTGTTCCGTTACGCGAAGAACGCGGTGATGAAAGCCCAGGTCTGGGCTTACCGCGATCGCAAGACCCGGAAACGCAATTTTCGCATGCTCTGGCAGCAGCGTATCAACGCCGCCTCGCGTGCATACGGTCTGACCTACAGCCGTTTCATGGAAGGAATCAAAGCCGCCGGGATCACTCTTGATCGCAAGGTGCTCGCTGAGATCGTTGTCACTGACGAGCCCGCTTTCAAGGCGATCTTCGACAAGGCCAGCGCCGCTCTTGATGCCAAGCGCAAAACCATCGCCGAGGCCCAAGCCAAAGCAGCGGCCTAAACAGTCACCGCTTCACGAAATTTTCAGACGGCCTCGAATGCGCGCACCGCGTGTTCGGGGCTGTTTGTTTTTCACCCGTCCTGATTTCCCATGATCGATCAATCTCTAGAACAACTTCGCGCCGATGCGCTTGCCGAGATCGCCACTGCCGGCGACGAAGGCGCGCTTGAACTGGTGCGAGTCAAATATCTCGGCCGCAGCGGAGGCATCGCAGCCATCAGCGACGGGATGAAATCGTTGAGCAAGGACGACAAGCCGCGCATCGGCAAGTTGCTCAACGAAGTGCGCAACGCCGTTTCCGCCGCGCTTGATGCCGGGAAATCGGCCCTCCTTGCCGACGCGGACAAAGCCGCCTTTGCCGGAGTCGACGCCACGTTGCCGGGCATCACCCAGCGCCTCGGCACGCTTCACCCGATCACGCAGCTCCAGGACCGCGCGATTCAGATTTTTCGCCGAATGGGATTTGCGCTGGCCGACGGACCCGACATCGAGACCGAGTTCCATTGTTTTGATGCGCTCAACACGCCTGCTGACCATCCCGCCCGCAACGAGCAGGACACATTTTATTTTGGCGATGGCCGGCTTCTGCGCACGCACACGAGCACCGTTCAGGTTCGGACCATGGAAAAATCGGCGCCGCCCATTCGCATCATTGCCCCGGGCGCCGCGTATCGGCGTGATGAAATCGACGCGACGCATCTCGCGCAGTTTACCCAGATGGAAGGGCTATACGTTGATGAAGGCGTCAGCGTGGCCGACTTGAAAGGAACGCTGGAGTTTTTCTTTCGCGAACTCTTCGGCAAAGACGCCAAGTTCCGGTTTCGGCCGCATTTTTTCCCGTTCACGGAGCCAAGTTACGAGGTTGATATCAAAGCGACCGCCCTTGGGAGCGCGGATCGCTGGCTGGAAATCGCCGGCTGCGGAATGGTCGATCCGGCGGTATTCGAGTCGATCAATGCGCGCCGCAACGATCACGCGTTTGACCCTGAGAAATACACGGGGTTTGCGTTTGGGTTCGGCCTGGACCGGCTCGCGATGATCATGTCCGGGGTCACTGACATCCGTGCATTTACCGATAACGACCAGCGCTTTCTCGCGCAGTTTTAGCCTTTTGAATTTATGAAAGTCTCTTTGAATTGGCTCCGCGAACTGGTGGAGCTGCCAGCCACCGTCGACGCGCTTGTCGAGCTGCTTACGCTTGCCGGGGTCGAGGTGGAAGGCATTGAAACCCACGGCGTCGCGATCCCCAACGTGGTGGTCGGACAGATCTTGGAAAGCGTGCAGCATCCAAATGCCGACCGGCTCAGTGTCTGCCAGGTGGACGATGGGAGCGGCGCGCCGCGGCAGATTGTTTGCGGGGCGAAGAATTACAAGGTCGGCGACAAGGTTCCCGTGGCGCTTCCCGGAGCCGTGTTGCCGGGTGATTTCAAAATCAAGGTTGGCAAACTGCGCGGCGTCGAGAGTCAGGGAATGATGTGCAGCGCGGATGAACTCGGTTTGCCCAAAGGCGAGGATGGCCTCCTGATCCTGCCCGCGGAGCTTAATACCGGCACGCCGATTGCAGATCTTTATCCCGGGGATACCATTCTCGATCTGGAGATCACGCCGAATCGTCCCGATCTGCTCAGTGTCAATGGGATCGCCCGTGAGATCGGCGCCCTAACGGCAAAACCCATCGCTTTGACCGTGCCTGAATTGGCCGCCGCGCCGGTTTCTGAAAACGTCATTGAAGTGGAAGACATTGAACTCTGCCCGCTTTATTCAGCCCGCACCATTCGCGGGGTAAAGGTGGGGCCAAGTCCGGCGTGGCTTTGTAAAAAGCTGGAATCGGTCGGCCTGCGCCCCATCAACAATATCGTCGACATCACCAATCTGGTGATGCTGGAGCTTGGACAGCCGCTGCATGCGTTCGACGCCGCGAAGCTGACCGGCCCGGTGCAGGTGCGGCTTGCGCAGGAAGGCGAGCAGTTCCTTGCCTTGAATGCGAAAACGTATCCGCTTAATCCGCGGCATCTTGTTATTGCCGACTCGAAACGTGTTCTGGCGATTGCCGGCGTGATGGGCGGAGAAGAGAGCGGGGTTACGGAATCGACGGAAACGATCGTTCTGGAGAGCGCGTATTTTCAGCCGAGGAATATCCGGCGCACTTCGCGTGAATTGAGCCTTTCGAGCGACTCAAGCTATCGCTTTGAACGCGGGGTCGATCCGGGCGGGGTGCTTGTTGCAAGCCAGCGTGCCACCGAGCTCATCCGGCAACTGGCCGGCGGAGAAGCCGGGCCGATCGAGACGGGCGCGCCTGTTGCCGTCTTGGAAACGCCGCCGATTGGTTTGCGCCAGGAGCGCATCACACGGCTGCTTGGAGTCGAAGTGTCGCCGGATCGCGTGAATCAGATCCTGACCGGGTTTGGTTTAACGAAAAGCGGGACGGGATGGAGCGCCCCGAGTTTCCGTTCGGATCTGACTCGCGAGGTCGATCTGATTGAAGAAATCGCGCGGGTGATCGGGATGGAAATCATTCCGGCGCGCACTCAGGCGCGGTTTGCGGCGGCAAGCGCGACGGATCGCGCTTATGATCGGGCAATGACATTGCGCGCGGCCGCGGTGGCCCAGGGATTACACGAGGCGCGCAGTTTGACGCTGGTCCCTGCGATCCCGCTGGGCGTTGCCTTTACACAAATCGCCGAGGCGAATCTTCAGCGGGTCAAAAATCCGATGATTGACGATCAGGTGGTGCTTCGGCCCAACCTGCTTCATGGCCTGCTTAAAGCCGTGCGCGACAATATCCGTGCGGGTGCCAAATCGATCCGTTTGTTTGAGATTGGACGGGTTTTCTCAAATCGCGCGCCGGAAGAGTTCTCGCATTTTGCGGCCGTGGTGAGCGGTCCGATTTCCGAGCGTTCATGGCGTGGCGGGGAGGGGAGCGATGCGGATCTTTATTTTCTAAAAGGCTTGGTAACTTCCGTGCTTGGAAAAGAGACGACGTTTGAACCTGATTCAAATCCGGCGTTGGCGCTGGCGTTGAAGGTGAATGTGGCAGGCAAGCCCGTCGGGTTTCTGGGCCAGCTCTGGCCGGCCGATGCGCGCAATCTCGATGCGACGGCGCCGGTTCTTTTTGCCGAGGTCGATCTGGGGGCGTTTGAAAAAGCGCTTCAGGGTGGCGGCATAAAACGCTTCCGCGAGGTGGCGCGGTTTCCGGCGGTAACCCGCGACATTGCACTGGTGGCGCCGCTGGATGTGAAGCACGCCGCGATTGAAGAAGTCTTGCGGGCAGCGAACGAGCCACTGCTTACCCATATTGAGTTGTTTGATATCTTCACCGATCCGAGCGGAGTAAAACTGGCGGTGGAAAGAAAATCGCTGGCTTACTCGTTGACATACCGCTCAAGCGAAAAGACACTGACTGCAGATGAAGTGAACGCGGCTCATGGTCGCTTAAAAGAGCGACTCCAACGGGAGCTGAAGCTGTCGCTTCGCGAATAGTTCTTTCAATATTTTCAGGGTCGGGGATTCGCCTCTTTCGACCTGCCAGATTTGCCCTGCGTTGTTCGACCAATCGGTAGAAATCCCGAACCGATATTTAACATCAATCCAGGAGGCCGGGGTGGGCGAGTGTATGTCATGCCTTCATTGGAAGACAGAACCCCGTCCCAGGTCACCGCCCGTTAACCTAGTGGGGGAACGGGAACTCTGCCGCGACGGCAATCGCGGGGCAAAAAAGGCGTCTCGGATTGCGACTGCTGTGTCGCTCCGAGGCGCCTTCTTTTTTTGTACAGCGAACCGGTTAAGGCCGGCCCGGAATCTTGCCCGCCTGAAAGCGCGGCGGGTCGGATGCTCCTCCAATCGACGCCAATTCCCAGGCGTGAGCGCTCAAATGCGCCCTTCTGAATTTTTCGCGCATTTTGCAATTTTACTCGCGCCCCGGTTGCGCTTAATTGCCGGCCCACATGCGCGCAATCCTGGCCCTTGAAGACGGGCGACATTTTATTGGTGAAAGCTTCGGCGCCATCGGCTCTACGGTCGGCGAAGTCTGTTTTAACACGTCGATGACCGGCTATCAGGAGGTTCTTACCGATCCTTCTTATCGCGGGCAAATCGTCGCGATGACTTACCCGGAGATCGGCAATTACGGCGTCAATGCGCTCGACCAGGAGAGTGTCGAACCGCACGTGCGCGGTTTTGTCATTGAAGAGCTGAGTCCGATTTCAAGCAACTGGCGTTCGCACGGCACGCTCGACGATTACCTTAAGCGTTTTAAAATCCCCGGAGTTCAAGGGATCGATACGCGCGCGTTGACCCGTCATTTGCGGGATAAAGGCGCCATGAAGGGGTGCCTGACGAGCGACGACATTTCCGTGGAGGAAGCCGTGCGCCGGGCCGTTGAAGGCGAGGGGGTGATCGGGATGGATTACGTAAAGGAAGTCACGCCGGCCGCCGCTTTTGACTGGGATCCTGAGGACAAGTTGAGCCGCAAATGGACGATCGTTAAAGGCGATGGCGAAAACGTGGAGATCACCGAGGAGGGCGAGGTATTTGAGAAGCTCGCTCCGACCCGCCATTTCATCGTGGCGTATGATTACGGGATGAAACTGAACATCCTGCGCAGGCTGCGCCAGGAAGGGTTTAAAGTGCGTGTGGTTCCTGCGGACACCTCGGCGGCTGAGGTGCTTGCCATGAAACCCGAAGGCGTTTTTCTTTCCAACGGTCCCGGCGATCCGTCCGCTCTCGGTTACGTCCATGAAAGCCTGCGAGGGCTGATCGGACAGACGCCGATCTTCGGGATCTGTCTCGGACACCAGATGCTCAGTTACGCTTTTGGAGGCAAGACCTTCAAGTTAAAGTTCGGACATCGGGGCGGCAATCAGCCGGTCAAAGATTTGCGGACAGGCAAGGTGACGATTACCTCGCAAAATCACGGTTTTGCAGTCGATCCGGAGTCGCTTCCGCCGGAGGTGGAAGTCACCCACATCAACCTCAACGATGGGACTGTCGAAGGGATGCGGCACAAGGAGCTGCCGATCTTCAGCGTGCAATATCATCCCGAGGCGGCGCCGGGGCCAAATGACGCGAGTTACTTTTTCCAACAGTTCGCCAATCTCATTGAAGAATCCCATCGCAAGCCCTAAGGTTTGCGCCACCTCATTCCCCCATGCCTAAGTTCCAGATTACTTTCCCGGATTCCACTGAATATTCCTTCGACCTGACTGAAGACTTGGTCACGATTGGCCGAATTTCAGAAAACATGATCGAGCTGCAGGATATCTCGGTTTCGAGTCATCACGCCGAGCTAAGCGCCAATGGTGGCGATTATATTCTAAAAGACATCGGCTCCACCAACGGCACACGTCTTAATGGCAAGTCCGTTGCGCCGGATGAAGAGCATCCGCTTCGCGATGGCGATACCGTCATGTTCGGGAAGGTGCAGGCTGTTTATGCTTCGGAAAACCCCGCCGATGCCAGCCCGATGCCGGACGAGGAAGCCGCGGTTGCAGTTGCCGCCGAGTCGAGCGTGCAGCCATCCGATTTCGTGAACGCTTCGCCTTTCCAGACCAAAGGAAAGAAAAAGACCGACAGCGGTGTGGGCTTTCTTGTCTTTGGAATCGTGGCGTTGCTGGCGTCGATTGGCGCCATCGCGACGGTTTTTATGATGAAAGCGCCTTAGGCCGAGTGATTGCCGGCTCCGAGACATCGATTCCTTTGCTGGAATGCCGGGCCGGCGAGTTGTGTGAATTAAGCGCCAACCCCGGCTCAATATTCTGGGAGTCGATCGCGCCGGTGACATTTCGTGAAGCGTTTGATGGCAAATCCCCACGGCAAGCCACTCATCTGCGTTGTGCATGGAATGCTTCCGAACTTCGTCTCCTCTTCCAGTGTGAGGACGATTACGTCTGGGCAACCTTGACCGAACGCGATGGAGCACTCTACACCGAGGAAGTCGTTGAGATTTTTCTCGATCCGGTCGGCGATCTGGAAAGTTACTTTGAGATTGAGGTTAACCCGCTCAACACCGTGCTCGATTTGGTTTTGCGTAAAAGCCCCAGCGGTTACCGCAAAGATTTCTCATGGCGATGCGAGGGGCTTCAAACGCGGGCGGAAAAGGATGATGCGGGATGGAATCTCGAAGTTTCAATTCCATTCGGATCTCTTACCGCTGAACCGCCCACAGCCGGCACGCGCTGGAGAATGAACTTTTGCCGGATCGACCGGCCATTGGGGCGGGACCGGGAATTGAGCGCCTGGTCACCCCCGGGCCGCGGCTCTTTTCACACCCCGGAACGTTTTGGCACGGTTCAGTTCACCGACTCACTTTTCTTCTGATTTGGAGCCCGAGAGAAGTAACGCGCCTTACTTTGCGAGCATGGTTTCCAACTTGCTCCGCACGGTAATCGCCTGACTCAAGTCCTGCTGGGTAAGAATCCCGACCAGTTTGCCCTCCTCAAGCACCGCCAACCGGCCGTCGGCAGGTGAGCGAAACAAGGCGCGCATGGCGATGCCAGCGGGTTGATCGACGGTGAGTGTGGCCTGTTCAAAGTCGCCGATATCGAGATCGCCCGCCGAGGTGTATGGCCATTTTTCCAAAGGAACTTCCAGAATGGTGTCGAGTCGGAGAAATCCGCGGAAGTCGCCATCATCACTACAGACCGGACAGATCAACTGATGGCCTGCGAGGAAAAATTCGTCGACCGCGCGATTGAGCCGGGAGGTGGAAGAAAGTGCGATGGGATGGGGAGTCATGATGTCGCCAACCAAAACTCCGGCCAGCACTTCGCGCTCAACGGCATTGGCGTAACCGCTATCGGCCGCGCGTTTAAGAAAAATGGCGATCACAAAAAGGACCATCCCGTTCCACTTGCCCATTCCGAGCAGGAGAAAGCCGAGAGCAGCCAGCACGCCGCTAAATCCAATGCCGATACGCGACGTAATAAAAGTGGAATATCGCAGCCGCCCGGAGCGCGCCCAAATGATCGCGCGCAGCACACGTCCTCCGTCGAGTGGATAGCCGGGGATCATGTTAAAAACCAGCAGGAACAAGTTGGCGGCCGACAACCACCAGCAGACCGCGCTGCCAGGCTCCCAATTCATCCAGGCGAACAATTCCGAAAGCGCAAAATAGATAACCACCAGCGCCAAGCTTACCAGCGGTCCGCCAAGTGCGATTTTTAATTCGGAACGGGCGTCGTCAGGCTCACGGGCAATTTCCGCCACGCCGCCAATCAGCATCAGAGTAATTCGAGGGACCGGGATGCCGCAGCGCTGGCTGACCAGGCTGTGGCCGAGTTCATGCAGCAGAATGCTAAGGAAAAAGAGAAACGCCGCGAGGATCCCCATCGCAACATAGACGCCGGATGCCTGGCCCTCGACAAAATCGCGGAAGTTGGCCGTGAGACTTGCACTGACAACCGCCGCGATGAGGAACCAGGAGTAATCGAGGTAAAACTCGATGTCGAAATAGCGCCCGATGAATAATGCGCGTTTCCGTCCGTTATGCCCTGGATGACTCATGGCGATAACTTCGCGCGTTTACCGGGATCGGCCAGATAAGAAATCGCCTGGCATTTTGTGCACGTCGGTTTATTGCACCGGAGCGGCCTCGGTCGGTTGGATCGCAGAACCCTCGATTGGCGCCCAGTCAAAAACGTCGATGTCTTGAGTAAATAATCCCGGAGCCGAGAGCGTAAACGAGTCTTCTTCCAAATCAGCCGCGGGCTCGCGCGCCAGGAACTCCTGGACCATCTCATTGGTAAGCGGAGGTTGGACCACAAAGAAATGCACCAGTTGAGTCAATGGCCCGACCGCGTAAGCATTAAAGGATTCGCCGGAAATCCAGCCGCTCGCATGGATATCAATGGTCGGATCGCGAGAGCGTTCACTTTGAAATGCAAGCGTCCCCTCGAGCAGCACGTCCTCGGGCTTCTGGCTGCCCGTCGCTGCTGCTTCTTCAAACTCAACGGTTCCTTCCAGAGTCGGCTCGGCGCAAGTTCCTCTTAAACGGGCGTTGATTGCAACAGTGCCCTGGGCGTTTAGCGGCAACGGCGCATCGCTCTGGCAATCGACATCCAATTGCCAGCCGCTCCATGGGGTGTTGGCAAAGGCAAAAAGCGGCGGCAAACCGGGCAACGGCTCGCTTTTCCAGAGCGTTTTTAAATCGAGGGCGCTCTCCACTTTGGCAATGCGTGCCTTGCCTTGAAGCGATGCGGCACGGGTGGTCCCTTCAATTTTAAGTTCAAGCGCGGTTTCAATGAGAAAAGGGCTTGGCGCGCCTGCATTTCCCCCAAGCTCGCCAAAAAGCGGCAGCGACGAGCTGGCGCTGGTGAGCTGGAGATGCAGTTGCGGTTCCCGGGCGTTTTGCAAACCGATGGTGCCGCTGAGTTGCACATCGCCAAAGCGTTGCCGGGCCGTGAACGATTCCACGGTGATTTCCGCTCCCTGGAATGTGGTAACGGCTTCCACATCGCTCAGCGAGTCGCCTTTCCAGCCCAGCGGGAGCCTGCCTTTGATCACCGCGAGTTTTCCGCCGGTTTTTAATGCATTGATGGCACCGCTCACTGTGAGCGCGCCATCGACGATTCCCGCGATCGGAAAATTCCAGCCGGCGAGTTTGGAGGCGCGCGCAAGATCGAGCTGGGTGGCTGTCAGATTGACCTCGCTCACCGTGTCGTCCTTGAGCAGCGTGGCGAGGGAAGTATTTGGCCATGCCTGCCAGAGGTCAATTGCCAGGAGCGCATCGCCTACGAGCGCAACCTGATCGCCGTGGGTAAGCCGGATTTGTTTTAAACTCAGCGCCTTGTTGCCGATGCCCACATTGGCGCTGAAGGAGGATTCATCGTCGGAAAGCGCGAACCGGCTGAACTGCATGGCTCCCTGCGTGTAGCTCCCATCAATGTCAATATTGAGCGGATGAAGCTGAGACGCCAGCGCGCCAAGGGAACGCACCTTGTTTAGCCGGGCGAGAATCTTTCCGTTGTGCCCTTTGGCGGAGCCGTCTCCGGACCATTCAATGATCGCGCCGCCTGCCAGCGGTTCGGGCACGATCGGTTTTTGCAGGATGGCCGCGTAGGTGGCGAGATCTTCGATGGAAGCCCTCAGGTCGCCTGAATAACGGAGGTCGCCAAGAATATTGACAACGCCTCGGCCGCGCACGTAGTCGCCATTATTAAACAGTTCCACGTTACTGATTTGGCATTCATTGCCAGAGAGCTTGAGCGCTGCATGTAGGTTCTCGATCGGCGCATTGTGCCAGGTCAGTTTTGAACCTGAAACAATGAGCTGCCCGTTAAACTGCTCGTTTCGTCCACGGATGGAGCCATCAATATTGGCTTTGCCGGCGGCATACTGAAACTCAGGCAGAAGCAGTGCGGAAAGCTCGGTGAGATTCTCAATGGTGGCCGCCACGTTGCACGTAAACTCGCTCTGCCACCATTTGACTCCGGGCAATGGGAGCGCCATTTCGCCACTGAGATTAAGCCGGTTATGGCCCTGGATCAGGTCGAGCTTGGAAACCTGCATCCGCTTTTCCATCAACGAGGCGCCCAGTGCCAGCGAATCCCATTGGCGCGATTCCCATTGAAAATTTGTCGCGTCCAGCCAGATCGAGGCTGTCGCTTTATCCAGATCGCGCGGCGCCCCGCTAAAGCCGAATGTGCCGTTCCTGATCGTGCCGCCCGCCGCATCGGAGAGCCGCAGAAAGATGGCCAGTTTGGCGATATCGATCGAGTCAAAGGTGCCGTTCACATCAAAGGTGAGCGGATGGGAGTCCGGCTGGGAAAGCGCTCCGAAGCGGATCTTGCCGCCAAAAGCTTCGATCGCGACGTCCATATTAAGGCGTCCCTTGGCCAAACCGGTAACGCCCGCTGTTAAGCTGGAAATTTCAATGCCAGGTTCCAGCGCGATGTTGGCGAGCCAGAGTTTGGAATCGTTCAGTCCGGTGGTGCCGCGCACGTCCCGAAAAGAGCGCTTGAGCCACGGTTCATCAATGGTGACACGGCCAATGCGGATAAAACCGCGTTCAAGTTCGCTTGCCTTGAAACGGACCTGATCGAGGCGGATGGAATTGGCCTGATTTTCGACAATCAAATCGACCCCATGCGCCTGGACCTGGGTTGGCGAGGGCACCCAGCGCTCCCGGGGCAGCTCCAGCATGGCTCTCCAGGCCGCGCGTTTGACTGCGGGCTCTTGAAGGGGCGCATTGCCGGGAAACGTAATCCGCCCGCTGACGCCATTCAGATTAAGCGCTTCAAACCAGCGTTCCGCGCCTCCGGTCAGAAGTTTTTGCCAATCAAACCGCGCCTCAGCCCGCGCAATTTCCATGTGGGTGATGACGCCTGCCGGGCTTTGATAATCCCAGCGTGAATCGCGCAGGACCAATGGTTCAAATACCGAGCTGTCGATTCGGCTGACCTGAATGGAAATGCCACTGCGCCAGGCTTCAAAGGCGATCAGTTGGCGGACAACAAATTGAAAAATCCTTGGCTCAGCCAGCGATATAAGCGCTAGGATCAAAAGCAGGAACGCGAGACGCACGGCTCGAAAACGACGGCGTGCCGTTCGCTTTTTCAACGCGGCGGTGGACTTGGGTGAGGTAGGGTCGGGCTTGCTCAAAACGGGATGCGCATCCTAATAGCCGAAAGAGAAAAGGAAAGAGGAGCTTCAATAGACGCGCCAAAGCCCTTTGCATTCACCTTTTTCACTTCAGAAAAGTTCCAGCTGCGAGCCCGGGGCCTGAAAACCGGCCGTCGATAACCCCGCGCCCGCTCCGCTAAATCCGGCTTTTCGTTTTGCCAGGATAAAAAGGTTCCGCATCTGATCCGCCAAAAAGCCTTCCCCTCGCATTCGTGTCCCAAACTGCGCATCGTAAAGTTTGCCTCCGCGCATGTCGCGCACACGGTTGAGCACTTTTTCTTTATGACCGGGCGCGTGGCGTTCAAGCCATTGCTCAAAAAGCGGTGCCACGGCAAGTGGCAGCCGTAACGGCACATAGCACGCCTCGCAGGCTCCCGCTTGTGCGGCCGCCGCAAGCAGCGCCGGCATTTCGTGATCGGTCAGGCCGGGAATCACCGGCGCCATCATCACCCGAACCGGCACCCCGGCCCGATGCAGCGCTTCAATCGCTGCGAGTCTGCGCGATGGCGGCGAAGCGCGCGGCTCCAGCACTTTTGCTAGGTCCGCATCGAGGGTGGTGATTGAAATATTCACCGCCACGGCATGATGTCTGGCGAGCTCCGACAGCAGGTCGATGTCGCGTGTTACCAAATGGTTTTTGGTAATGATCGCCACCGGATTGCGGAACTCGAGAAAGACCGCGAGGCAACGCCGGGTAAGCTCCAGTTTGCGTTCGATCGGCTGGTAACAATCGGTCACGCCACTCATCGCCACCACTTGCGGTTCCCACGATTTTTTCAAAAATTCCGCTCTGAGAAGCTCCGGTGCGCGCTCTTTGACCACGATTTTGGATTCAAAATCAAGACCGGCCGAAAAACCGAGATATTCGTGAGTCGGCCGCGCAAAACAGTAGGCGCATCCGTGTTCGCAGCCTCGGTAAGGATTGAGGCCGGCACGAAACGGGATGTCCGGGCTCTCGTTCCAGACGATGATCGACTGGGAATCGTCGCGAAGGAATTGCGTTCGGATCGCAGCGGTTTCCTCCTCCGGATCGGGAACGTATTCCAGCTTCTCGAAGCGGTTCTTCGGATTCGCGGCGGCCCCGCGTCCGCCGGGCGCATGTTGATGAGGCTGGAAAGACATTGGCTATGCACAGATGAACATATTCATTGGCGAAATGCGAATTGGATTCCGGCTCTAATCATTACGCGGAAGGTGATCGCGTCTGTTATTTTTCCGGCATTGCATCACACTGGCGCCCCCTCCTATGAACATCCAACGTATCCTGTTTGGCGCCGCCTGGCTGGCCACCCTTATCGTGGCTTACTTGCTTGGCGGCCAGCATTCCGCGCCCACTTTCTCCGGGGCCGCAATCGGACCGGATCAACTGGCGGAAACACGTCCTGTGAAGCCCTCCTCCACTGAATCCGCCGCGCCGTTGATTGCCAAAGAGGGAAAACCAAGTGTCGCATCGTTGATTGCACGGGCGCGTCTCGAAATGGGAAATGGAATGGGCGGGATGATGAATTTACGCTCCATGCTGCGCGCGATCGGACCGATTGCTGAAATGGATGACGCGCAGATCCAAGAGGCTTTGGCGGAGGTGGAGCGCACGGTGCGCGAGCCACAGCAGAGAATGATGCTTTATTCGCTCCTGCTCGGGCAATGGGCCGAAACCGATGGAAAAGCGGCGATGACCTATGCCGAAGAGAAACTCGGTTCCAAATCGCCCTATGAATTGGGGATTAACGCTTCCATTCTTGGCACCTGGGCCAAACGCGACCCGGAGGCGGCATGGCGCTGGTTTCAAACCGAACACGCTGATGATGGCGATGAGCGGTTGCGGATAATGTCGCTGGCAGCGATTTTTTCAGGTATGGCGGCAAATAATTTGGACGCCGCTTTTGCCCGGCTCTCCACACTGGACGAAACGAGCCGGGCCAGCGCCCTGAGCGGCATTGCGGGCAGCGCGACGGACGATTCCTCACGCCGCCATTTGCTTGACCGCGCGATGGGGCTGCCGGCGGATCAGCGCGCCACGGTCTGGCAGACCATTGCGAGCCGATGGGCGATGAGCGATCCCGACGCCGCCGTGCAATGGATCCACTCACTGCCGCCCGACGAACAAAAGCCGTTGCGCAATTCAGTCTCTAACATGGTGATGATGGTGAACCCGGCCCTCGGCGCGAGCCTGCTGCTTGAAGGCGCCGAGGCGAAGGAAAAACCGCAGCTCTATGACCGCGTGGCCGGCCAATGGGCGCAGCAGGATCCACGCGCTGCCGGGGAATGGCTCCTTGCACAACCTCAAGGCGCCGAGCTTGATAAGGCCCGCCGCACCTTCGCGGCCGTTGTCTCGCGGCGTGATCCCGTTGTGGCAATGGATTGGGCTCGCAGCGTGCAGGATCCAGTCCAGCGCGACGCGTCGGTGGGGCAGATCTATCAGATCTGGAAAGCCAAAGATGCCCCGGCTGCCGAGAAAGCGCTTCTTGGAAGCGGTCTTTCGTCCGAAAAGATCAAGGAATTTCAGGCTGCGCCCTTGCCGAAAACGACCCGCGCCCCCGGCGCCCTGTAAGCTCTTAAAGATTCCGACGTGACCGCGCCGTTGGGAATCGCTTCATTCTGCGGCGTATGAAAACCCCCCTCGCGATTTTCCTGCTGGCCACGTCCCTCGCCGTGCGCGCCTCGGTGGATGATTCATTAAAGGCGCTGGTGACGGTGGGACGGGAAGGGCAGGGGAACGAAGCCGCCAGCATTGCCTGGAAAGAGCTCGTGAAGAGCGGGCCGCCGGCATTGCCGGCATTGCTTGGGGCCGCGGGAAAAGGAAGCCCGGTCGCGGACAACTGGCTGCGTCTGGCGGGCGATACGATCGTGGCCAACGCGCTTGTGGCCAGGCAGCCTTTGCCGATTGCAGAAGTGGAAGCGTTTTTAAAAGAGACCACGCATCTTTCAGCCGGCCGCCAGCTTGCCTTTGATCTGCTCCAGCAAGCCGATCGTACACGGGCCGATGCCATTGAGCCTTCCCTCATCCGGGATCCCGTGCAGGAACTCCGGCGCGGTGCCGTGCAGCGGCTGATCAACTCGGTTAAAACCGAGGATGCCGCGGCGTCAAAAGCCACTTATCTCGAAGCGCTCGATGCCGTTCGCGACGAAGATCAGACCAAATTTCTCGCTGATACCCTTCGGAAAATCGGCGTTCCGGTCGATTTGCCGCGGCATTTTGGTTTTTTAACGAAATGGAACGTGCTTGGCCCTTTCGATAACACGGATCGCAAAGGTTTTGACACCGTGTTTCCTCCGGAAAAAGAGATCCGGCTCGACGCCGCTTATGAAGGCAAAGGCAAAACGGTCAAATGGCAGCCTTTTGAAAGCACGGACGAATACGGAAAACTCGATTTTAACAAGCCGCTTGGCATGGCCAAGGAAGTCACCGCTTACGCCGTGACCACATTCGAGTCGCCAACAGAGCGTGAAGCCGAGCTTCGGCTCGGTGGAAAGAACGCCTGGAAGGTGTGGCTCAATGGCGAGTTCCTTTTCGGCCGGGATGAATATCACCGCGGCCAGCAGATGGATCAGTACAAGCTCAAATGCAAACTTCGTAAAGGAACCAATACGGTCCTCGTGAAGTGCTGCCAGAACGAGCAGAAGGAAGATTGGACCGTGGAATGGGAGTTCCAGCTCCGCGTTTGTGATCCCGCCGGCACCGCGATTCTGGCCACGGCAAATTCCCCGAAGTAAACGCACTTTTCGAACATGATCCGACTTCTTTCCACATTCGTTGTCCTGGCTCTCTCTTTTCCCGCTTTTGCTGGCGATTGGCCGCAGTTTCGCGGCCCAAACAGCGGCGGCGTCGCAGCCGATGCCACAATTCCCGCAAAGCTTAAAATTGAATGGAGCGCGCCTTTGCCGGGCCGCGGTCTGTCCAGTCCGATCATTGTGGGCGAAAAGGTGTTTTTGACCTGTTCAAGCGGACCCAGGCAGGAGCGGCTCCACCTGATTTGTTTTAATGCGGCCGATGGGGCAAAACTCTGGGATCGCCAGCTTCAGGCAACCGGCCGCACGATGTCGCATCCTAAAACCGCGGTCGCCGCCTGCACGCCCTGCAGCGATGGAGAGCATGTTTTTGCCCTCTGGAGCAGCAACGATCTTGCCGCCTTTGACCTTGAAGGAAATCTCCTTTGGGTCCGCGGGCTGACCGCCGATTATCCCAATGCAAGCAACAGCCTTGGCATGGCCTCCTCGCCCATCGTTGTCGGCCAGACCGTCGTGGCCATGATTGAGAATGACAGCGAGAGCTACTCGCTGGGTGTCGATGCCAATACCGGTCGCAACCTCTGGAAGCTCGACCGTCCAAAAGCCGCGAACTGGACAAGCCCGGTTTCATGGCGAGCCGGCGCGTCTTCCACGCCGGTTGTGGTGCTGCAATCCTCGAAAGGGTTGCTTGGGGTCGATGCCTCGACCGGGAGCCAGCTCTGGGATTACACCGAAGGCGCTTCAACGATGAGCTCAAGTGTTGTGGCCGATGGCGTCATTTACGCGCCTTCCAATGGGATTACCGCCATCTCGCCGCAGTCAAATAACGCGCCGCCGGTGCAGTTATGGCGTTCAAAGCAGATCAATCCCGCCACGATCAGCCCGATTGTGCTGGGTGGCCGCCTGCTGAGCATCAATGGCGCGGGCGTTATTGCCACGGCGGATATCAAAACCGGCGATAACCAATGGAAACTGCGGTTGGCAGGGCCATTCAGCGGTTCGCCCGTCGGCGCCGGTTCGCGCATGATTGCCGTGAACGAAAAAGGGCTCGTGCAAGTAGTCGACCTCGCGGGAGCGGAAGGAACCGTCGCCGGGCAGTTCCAACTTCCCCTCAATGGAGAATCGAAGGAACTGGTGCTCTGCACTCCGGCGCTCAACGGCCATCACGTTTTTGTGCGGGCTGACAGCGCCCTTTGGTGTTTGGGCGAAGAGTGAACAAGTGGCCGGCCCGGTTTACGCGGTCGGCTGAACGCATCGATCAATCATGATGGGTGAATTTGTCGCTTGAAGCTCTTTTGCCCACAGCGTTTAGTGAAGTTCTCTCATGTCCGAAAATCCCCGGCCTCATCCACTCCTTGAACTGCTCCAAAATCGCGTCGTCATCATTGATGGCGCGATGGGGACGACGATCCAGCAATACAAGCTTTCCGAAGAACAATTTCGCGGGGAGCGTTTCCGCGATTGGACGGGAAAAGATCTCAAAGGAAACAACGAGCTGCTTAACCTCACGCAGCCGCAGATTATCCAGGAGATTCATCGCCGGTATCTTGAGGCGGGTGCTGACATCGTGGAGACCAATACCTTTAACGGGCAATTTATCTCCCTGTCCGATTACGGGATGGAATCGCTCTCTTACGAGCTTTCGCGGGCAGGCGCCGAATGCGCCCGCCGCGCGGCCGATGAAGTGATGGCGGCGCAACCCGGCCGCCAATGTTTTGTGGCCGGCGCGCTTGGGCCAACGACAAAAACATCGTCCATTTCCACCGATGTGAACGACGCCTCGGCGCGTGGCACGACATGGGATGAGCTTGTAAAAGCCTACGATGAGCAGGCTCGCGCGTTACTCGATGGCGGCGCCGACATCCTGCTGGTCGAAACGATTTTCGACACGCTCAATGCGAAGGCGGCGTTTTTTGCCATTGAGAAGCTTTTTGCCAAACGCGGATTAACGGCGCTTCCGTATGGCCGGGAACCCGAGCCGGGCAAACCGATCGTGCCGATCATGGCATCGGTGACGTTTATTCAAAAAGGCGGCACCCGGGGCGTCACCGGGCAAACCGTAGGCGCGTTCTGGAATTCGATTTCGCATGTGCCGCTGCTGAGTGTGGGAATGAACTGCGCGCTTGGACCCGAGGAGATGCGTCCGCTTATTCAGGAACTGAGCGGGCTGGCTCCGCTCTATGTCAGCGTTTATCCGAATGCCGGCTTGCCCAACCCATTGCTGCCGACCGGTTTCCCCGAGACGCCCGAGACATTGGCGCCACAATTGGCCGAGTGGGGACGCGAGGGAATTTACAATATCGTGGGCGGCTGCTGCGGAACGACACCGCCACACATTGCCGCGATCAGCGAGGCGGTGCGTGGAATAGCGCCGCGCGTGGTGCCATCGGTGGAACCGTATCTGCGGTTAAGCGGCAACGACGAGCTGACGCTTACCCCGGAGACCAATTTCATTAATATCGGTGAGCGTGCGAACGTCACGGGGTCGCCAAAGTTTTCGAAACTGATCCTGGCGGGCAATTATGAAGAAGCGGTAAGCGTGGCGCGGCAGCAGGTGGAAAACGGCGCGCAAATCATCGACGTCAACATGGACGAAGGGATGCTCGATGGCGTGGCGGCCATGACGAAATTCCTCAACTACATCATGACGGAGCCGGAGATCGTCAAGGTGCCGGTGATGGTCGATTCCTCCAAGTGGAGTGTGATTGAGGCCGGGCTCAAATGCATGCAGGGAAAAGGGATCGTTAATTCGATTTCCTTAAAAGAAGGCGAAGAACGCTTCCTTCATTACGGGCGGCTGGTGCGGCGTTATGGCGCGGCCGTCGTTGTCATGGCGTTTGATGAACAGGGACAGGCGGACACTTTCGAGCGCAAGATCGCAATCTGCGAACGGAGTTACCGGCTGCTTGTCGACGTGGTCGGATTCCCGCCGCAGGACATTATCTTTGACCCGAACATCCTGACGGTCGCCACGGGCATCGAGGAGCATAACAATTACGCCGTCAATTTCATCGAGACGGTGCGCTGGATCAAAGCGAACCTCCCTTACGCGAAAGTCAGCGGCGGCGTTTCCAATATCTCCTTCAGTTTCCGTGGCAACAACGTGGTGCGCGAGGCGATGCATTCGGCTTTCCTTTTCCACGCGATCCGCGCCGGACTCGACATGGGGATTGTAAATGCGGGAATGCTCGAGGTGTACGAGGAGATTCCAAAAGAGCTGCTTGAACTGGTGGAAGATGTGCTGCTCAACCGGCGTCCCGATTCAACTGAACGGCTGGTCACATACGCCGAGACGGTCAAGGCGAAGGACAAAGGACAGGTCGCCGTCGAGGAATCAGCCTGGCGCAAGACTCCCGTCGAGGAAAGGCTCTCGCATGCCCTGGTCAAAGGGATCGTCGAATACATTGATGCCGATACCGAGGAGGCGCGCGTCAAGTATGGGCGCCCGCTCGCCGTGATCGAAGGGCCGCTCATGGATGGAATGAACATCGTCGGCGACCTGTTCGGGGCCGGAAAGATGTTCCTGCCGCAAGTGGTTAAATCCGCGCGGGTCATGAAAAAAGCGGTCGCCTATCTCTTTCCATTCATGGAAGCCGAGAAAGCCGCCACACGCGCGGCCGGCGGGGAAGTGCGTGCGCAAGGCAAGGTGCTGATGGCCACGGTCAAAGGCGACGTGCACGACATCGGCAAAAACATCGTGGGCGTGGTGCTAGGCTGTAATAACTACGAGATCATCGACCTCGGTGTGATGGTCCCTTGCGATAAAATCTTGCAGGTCGCCCGCGACGAAAACGTCGATGTGATCGGGCTTTCCGGCCTGATTACCCCGTCGCTCGATGAGATGATCCATGTGGCGCGCGAAATGGAGCGGCTCGGCATGAAACAGCCGCTTCTGATTGGCGGCGCAACGACGAGCAAAGCGCACACGGCGGTCAAGATCGCGCAAGGTTACTCCGAGCCTGTTGTTCATGTGCTGGACGCATCGCGCGCAGTGCCGGTGGTCAGCAGCCTGATCAGTAAGGAGCAGAAACCGGCGTTTGTGCAAAAAAATCGCGACGAGCAGGCATTGGCGCGCGCCGCGCATTCCGGGCAGGTGCAAAAGCTGATCGATTTGGAGAAAGCGCGCGCCAACCGGACCGCCATCGAGTGGCGCGCCGAGGAGATCTCGCAGCCCGAGTCGACGGGACTGCGTGTGTTGGATGAAGTGCCGCTCGAGATTTTGCGTGAGTTGATCGATTGGTCGCCCTTTTTCCATACCTGGGAATTGCGGGGCGTTTATCCGAAAATCTTCGAGAACGAGAAATACGGGGAGGAAGCGCGCAAGCTCTTCAATGACGCGCAGGCATTGCTCGACGTAATAGTCAGAGACAAGCTGCTCACCGCAAGAGCCGTTTACGGGCTCTTCCCAGCGAATTCGGTTGGGGACGATGTGGAGATTTACACGGATGAAACGCGCACCAAGCTGTTGACCACCTTCCATTTTCTTCGACAGCAGATGGCCAAAAAAGAGGGCGAGCCCAATCAGTCGCTCTCCGACTTTGTCGCGCCGAAAGAAACCGGTTTTGCGGATCACCTTGGCGTGTTTGCGGTGTCGACCGGTTTTGGTCTTAAGCCGGTGGTGGAGAAGTTCAAGGCCGATAATGATGACTACAACGCCATCATGGCCGAGGCGCTTGCCGACCGTTTGGCTGAGGCGTTCGCGGAGTATCTCCATAAAGTCGCCCGCGAAGAGTGGGGGTTTGGACGCGATGAACAGCTCACCGTTGAGCAATTGCTGCGCGAGCAATATCGCGGCATCCGTCCGGCGGCAGGTTACCCGGCATGTCCCGACCACACCGAGAAACGGATTCTATGGGAACTGCTCAATGTGAAGGAGCTGACTGGAATCGAGCTCACGGAGAACTGTGCGATGTGGCCCGGCTCCAGTGTGAGCGGCCTTTATTTTGGACATCCCAAGGCGCGCTACTTCGGGCTGGGCAAAATTGATCGCGACCAGGTAATCGATTACCACCTGCGCAAAGGGATGACGTTGCAGGAAACCGAACGCTGGCTCGGACCCAATCTGAACTACGATCCGGTCGCGCCGGTGGAAGCCGGGCCATTTCGGTGCGCCTGCGGCGTCCCGCATTAAGCGCAGGCGAAACGCCTGGGGTTCGCCGCGATATGAACCTCAAGGCGGATCAGCCCGTTATTTTCTTGGCCAGCTGATTGGGCTTCCTATGCTCCGCGGCCATGAAAAGCCAAACGGGCATCGCTACTTCCGACGCGGGAAGATCGTGCTCGCATGCGGCAATGTGATTTCCGATTTGGCCCCTTACACATTTCGTCATGCTGTTTGTTGAGTTCCGGTTCCTGGTTTTCTTTCTGATCGTTTTCGGGGTGCATTGGGCAATCCCGAGTAATACCTGGCGCAAAGCCTGGCTGCTTGCATGCAGCCATTTCTTTTATGCCTGTTTCTTCATTGGCGATCCGTGGAGCTTCTACGCCAAGGTTCAGGAACACAAAGAGTTGCCGGCTGGCTGGTGGTTCCCGTTTGTGCTGATCGGTTCCACTTGCATGGATTATGCCGTCGGCCTTGGGATCGCCGATGCCACAACCAATTGGCGCCGCAAAGCGTGGCTGATGACCAGCCTGGCCATCAACCTTGGCGTTCTGGTCATCTTTAAATATTATAACTTCTTTGTCGGATCCGCCTCGGGTTTCCTTGACTGGTTCGGATTGCATACTTCGGATTGGACGCTGCAGATCTTTCTCCCGTACGGAATCAGCTTCTATACTTTCCAGTCGATGAGCTACTCGATCGACGTCTACCGGCGTCGACTGGAGCCGGTGCGGCGGTTTCTCGATCTCGCGTTTTTTATCTCCTTTTTCCCGCAGCTTGTCGCCGGTCCGATTGTGCGGGCAATGACCTTTCTCCCTCAGGTTTATGTCAAACGGCAATGGGCCGATGTCGATGTGCGCCATTGCCTGGTCCTTTTTTTCATTGGTTTTGTAAAAAAGGCGTGCGTGTCGGAAATGGTGGCGCCCGTGGTGGACAAATACTTCTCTTCACCCGGAAGTTTTAACCTCTATAGCAGTTTCATCGGTGTCGCGTTTTATGCGGTGCAGATCTATTGCGATTTTAGCGGATACACGGATATGGCGATCGGTGCCGCGCGGCTGCTCGGTTACGATCTAACCGTTAATTTTAATTTCCCGTATTTCTCGGAACACATCACTGAGTTCTGGCGGCGATGGCATATTTCGCTGAGCACGTGGTTGCGCGACTATCTTTACATTCCGTTGGGTGGAAATCGCGGCTCGACGCTTTTTACTTACCGCAACCTGATGGCAACGATGGTGCTGGGCGGGCTCTGGCACGGAGCATCGTGGAATTTTGTCATCTGGGGCGCATTGCACGGCATCGCACTCGTGTTGCATCGAGAATGGCAGCGGCTCACCCAAAATGCCGCCCTCTGGTTTAAAAGGACGATGTCGTGGCTGGGACCGTTCCTGTGCTTTTATTGGGTCTGCATCACCTGGGTTTTTTTCCGGGCACAGCCGATATTTGATGAGAAAACCCACGCGCTAAAGGCAACGGGATTTGAGGTGGCAAAAACCGTGTGCAGATCGTTTGTGTTTTTTACACGAAACGGCAAAGCGAGTTTCCCGCTTCATTGCCTTTATCTCTTTATCGCGCTCGCCGTAATCCATTGGCTTGCGTCGCGCCAGCTCTTTGCCAGGTGGTGGCGCCGAATTCCTGCCTGGGCGTTTGCCGCATTATTGGGAACCGGAACCGCCGTGGCGCTTTCCTTTGTCCCGGCCAAATACAAAGCCTTCATCTATTTCCAATTCTAAAAAGCGACTGCTGACCGGTCTGCCGAGTCGCCGTTATTGAACAAAAAAAAGAGCGGGTGCGCATCCGAATGGATGGACGCACCCGCCTGTTCCCCCCAGAACATGAATTAAGACTGCCGAGAGCCGTGTTCGTTAGAAAGTAATCGGAAAAAGTTTTTGAGGGCCGGAACCAAAACGGCATTCCATGGAAAAAAAGGAAATCTGCGCCCGGCGGGACTCGAACCCACGACCTGCCGCTTAGAAGGCGGCTGCTCTATCCAGCTGAGCTACGAGCGCTATGACGCCGCAATGTATCCTACGATGCAGCGCTCTGGGCAAGCCGTTTCCAATTCCGGGATCTATCTGCTGCGATTCAGGCGTCCTTGGAATTTCCAAGCTCTTCGGCGTCGTCATGCACTTTTTTGCGCTCAACCCCTTGCACGTGCTCAATCTCTCCACTGAGCTCAAGCGCTTTTTTTTGATCTTCAGAGAGATGTTCAATTGGCGAGGGCACCGCATTCTCAACGTGGCTTTTTGTGTCTTTGGGATCCATACGCAGTCAATTCGGGGTTGGTGAAGAAAGTGGGTCCGCGCGCGGGGATCAAATCAGGAGGCATCGCTGGAGAGCGGCCTGGGCACGGCAAAAGCCTTGTATAAGGCTGAGGCGATCAAACCGAAAATAAGGTGCATAAGAAAAGTGCGTCCTTCGGGACTTTGCTGGACAAATCCCAAGCCATAAAAGACCACCGTATTGAGAAGATAAAGACCGATTACGATTCCAAGGCCGACCCCAATGGCAGGCAGCAGCGGGAGCTTGTAAATCACTTGGGCAATGATCCAGATGTAAGAAAAGGCCACTGCGAAATGCCAGAGAAGAAGCCATTGTAATGGGAGCGAGATATCGCGGCCCATGATGGCGTTCATCGTGCCGGCGGTGCTCCACGGGCCGCCTCCTGACATAATAAAAAAGATAACGCCCGTCAGCAACGTGGTTTTGAGAATGGCAGGCATGCTGACCTTTTGGCGTGCCCGGAGCTCTTGATGTTCTGGAGTTTCCATAGCATTCATAAAAACGGGCCACGGCGAAAGTACGGTGGTGCCCGCAGCTGCCAGCCAGCAGGAAAAAGCGCGCCTTAGATCTGCATGCTGGCGTCTGCCAGGATCGGATCAAGTTCGTCAGGCATGAACGGCTTGATGAGATGGTGGCGATAACCAACAGCCAGACTTTTTGCCCGATCGCTGTTCATTCCGAACCCGCTCATGGCAACCGCATAAATGGGGCGTACGGCGGTAAGCCGTTGAAGGAGTTCCCAGCCATCGCCATCGGGCAGTCCAATGTCGCTAATCAGCAGATCAATTTCGAGAGCGGGAATCTGGTCCAGGGCGCTGGTCATGCTGGAGGCGACCTCGACATGATGCCCGAGCGTCTCAAGATACATACGCATGTATTTGAGAGTGTCCGTATGATTTTCAACAAGGAAAATCCTAAGCGAAGACTTTTTCATTTCGCAGGAGCGCAGTGGAGATAGACAAAGCGGAGGGGGGCCACGCTGCTGTCACCGGGGCAATGTGCGGGTAAACCGGAAGCAACTCAAGCGTCAATTGTGAAGCAGATTTTTTCGGCGCAATTACATCACTACGATGATGTATAAAGGATGAGAGTGGCGGTACTGGTCACCAGTAAAAAAGGCGTTCAAAGTTACTTAATCCTTTGGAGCCTGTCGTCTTTCTCCATAAAAAGCCATTTCAGGGAAGCCGGGCTCGCGACATCGCAAACGGTCCACACGGACGCCACGAGCTTGCTTCAGAAAAGTCCCAAAGGGGACTTAGTAAAGTCTGCCGGGCGCTTATCTTGCTCCCTGCGTGATTTTCACTTGGGCGCATGCGCGGAGCGTGTTCCTCTTGCATGGCGGCAGCGAGTCCGTTTCTTTCCGGACTTTTATTGCAGCCGCATCCGCCAATATCCTGTCAGGAAAACTAAGACTGTTGATTTGAATACCAGAGATCCTCTTTCCATCAAGCCGCCCGGAGTCATCGCCCCCGATTTCGTTGCGGGGCAAAAACTGGCGGGCTGTTATGTTCTGGGCCGCCGCGTGGAGAGCGGGAATGGAGCGGAGATCTGGCTGGCTTACGACGAGGTTCGCGGCCGGGAACTCTCGCTCTATTTCATTCCAAAGGCAGTGCGCGTCGATCAGCCTGCGATGGGGGAAATCCGCGTCCTGGTGGACCGCTTGCAGCGGCTGATCCACCCCAATATCCTGCGCGTTCATACCCTGTTGGAGGAAGTCCAATGGTCGGCGATCGTGATGGATCATTTTGACGGTGAAACCCTCTGGGCAATTCAACAGCGAAAAGCAGGCGGCTGCTTCGAGCCGGCGGAGATCAGCCCGTGGCTCGTCCAGATCTGCGCGGCCCTCGATGAAGCACATAAAATCGGGATAACTCATGGCGAGGTCTCGCCGTGGAATATTTATATTCAAAAGAGTGGCTCTCCACTGCTTGCCAATTTTGGAGTCGGCCGCTCGGTTCGCGCTCGTAATGAGCAAGCTCCGGCAATCGGTGAAGACATGCAGGCATTTGGAATCCTGATGCACACGCTCCTGGTTGGAAGCGCACCTGCTGTCGTGATTCCGAGTGTGCCTGAAAGCCGTCCCGCCGAGTTGGCCGAAACCTCCGTAGTCGGTCTGGGCGCGATGAAAATTCCAAGCGAGGCGCTTTCTTCCATCGGATATCGGCGGGCGGCAGTCAGAAAAACAGGTCTGGCCGCCATTTCGGCCGGTTGGGAAAAGATCGCGGCGGCGTGTCTGGAAAAAAATGCCGAACTTCAACCGGCGAGCATGGCGGAGATAGCGGTTCGACTGGTTCCGGAAAAAGCGGCGATGCCAAACCTGGTGTTGCCAAAAGGGTTGGCCAGGCAAGCTCCCTCTAAAGTGGAGGTGCCTGCTTTTGCCCGGCCCAAGATGCCTCCGATTGGAATGTTACTGGCCAAACCAAAACCGCCCACCCCGGTTCGGCCGGAGCCAGCTTTTTTACAGCCCCGGGAGCTTCCGATTGATCCCCCTTTGATTCCAAAACCTGCAGTTCCCGGATTGTCAATCGCGCCGAGGCCTGAGCATGACGTTGTACCAGTGGAGGCGCCGGCCGGAGTGAAGACGCCCGCCGCGGCGGAGACGCCTGCCGGAGTGGAACCATCTGAAAGCGAACGCGCGGCTCCTCCTCGTAAAGCGAGCAGAAGCAGGGCCGCGTTTGGGCTGGCGGCGGCGCTCCTTTTGTGCGCAGCGGGAATCTACGCGTATTGCATGCATGAAAAGCAAAAAGCGGTTGAGCGGAGACCCGTTGTCAAAACGCAGGGCAAGGAAGTACCTCAAAAAATTGTGCCTAAAGAGTCGCGCGAAGTTCTCGGCGCGGCGCCCATGATCGAACCTCTAGCCGATTCCGGCGAGAAAGACGACGCGACACATTCCGCGCAGACCGATGCCGCCACCCCTGCTGCGGAGGAGGCTCGCGTCAACTCCGTCGAGGAACTTCGCGCCCTGGAGATTCAGGCCGCAAACAGCCGTTACGAGGAAAAGATGAAGGCACTGGCGGAAACGATGAGAAAATTCCAGGAACTTTCCCCAGCGGACGCTGCAACAGGTTCTGAACCGCTGGCACCCGACGCCGAGGCGCCCAAGCCCGATTCCGCGCATGTCATCGAGCCGCCCAGGGAGATCGAGGAAATGAAAGCGCCGCCCGCCGCGAGCGAAAAAGCGCCTCTGGCCCCCGAACCGGTCAAAGAGTTCAAAAACAGCTTGGGCATGAAGTTTCTGCCGGTTGGAAAAGTGCTCTTTTCCATCTGGCCTACGCGATTTTCAGATTTTGAGGCGTATGCCACGGCGACAAAGTTTCGCTCAAAGTTATGGAAAACAACGGATGCCAAACAGGCGCCCGATCACCCGGTGGTGTATGTGAGCTGGCTCGACGCGATGAGCTTCTGCAACTGGCTTACTGAAAAGGAACACCAGGAGGGGACACTTCCCGCCAATCAACGCTATCGGCTGCCGCATGATCTGGAGTGGAGCGCAGCGATCGGACTTGCTCAGGAAAATGGCGAAACGCCCGCCGCTCGCGACATGGGGGTTCCCAATATTTATCCCTGGGGCGACGCGTGGCCACCTACCGCCGGCGCAGGCAATTATGCCGGTGAGGAAACACGCATGGCGGCCGCAATCAAAGGATACAAGGATGAATTTCCCCAGACCTCGCCGGTCGGCAGCTTTTTGCCCAATTCAAACGGCCTCTACGATATGGGCGGCAATGTCTGGCAATGGTGCATGGAAGCGTGGAGCGCCGGGGATGCGAAATCCAAAGTGCTCCGTGGCGCTTCGTGGAGCGATGGACGTCTTAAGCCCGCTCTGCTTTCTTCCTGCAGGATCCGATCGCAACAGGATAACAAAGCTGAAAACTTTGGTTTCCGTTGTGTAATCGAAACGGCCGATTAAGCGCCCGGCTGCGTCTGGAGGGGAACCCCTTTTATCGCCTCGACGCACGCACAAGACGCCCTCACCACTCATGGATCTGCTCGATGAATTGCAAAATCGTGTTTTACCGGCTGATGGCGCAATGGGGACGCTCCTCATGGAGCGTGGCATTCCGTTGGAGCAGTGCTTTGAAGAGCTCTCCCTGAGTGATCCTGCGCTGGTAAAGGGAATTCATGAGGAGTATATCGCCGCCGGAGCGCGCCTGATTGAGACCAACAGCTTCGGGGCGAACTCAGTGCGTCTGGCAAAACATCGGCTTGAGCATCGGGTTGTTGAAATCAACGGCGCCGCAGCGTGGCTGGCCCGCACCGCTGCTCACGGCAAAGGC
Source organism: Chthoniobacteraceae bacterium (assembly GCA_028293625.1). Classification (GTDB taxonomy): domain Bacteria; phylum Verrucomicrobiota; class Verrucomicrobiia; order Chthoniobacterales; family Chthoniobacteraceae; genus CAIURC01. Next base: position 208,605 of record JAQGOL010000024.1, read on the forward strand.
GTTTATGTTGCCGGGAGCATCGGGCCGCTCGGGATTTCCGCCGAGCAGGCAGGGGAACGCGGGATCAATCGAACCGCGGTTTTTGCCGAGCAGATGGGCGCGCTGCTTGATGGAGGAATTGATGTGATCCAACTGGAGACGTTCCTTAATCTGAATGAAATGCTTCTTGCTTTGGAAGCCAAGCATTCATTGAGCGATTGTCCAGTAATCTGTTCACTGTCATGTAATGAAGAAGGACGCTTGCCGGGAGGAATGCCATTGGCCGATGCGTTTTTAAAACTGCGCGCCGCCAAGGCGGATGTCGTGGGTGTAAATTGTGTTAATGGCCCTCAAGCTATGTTGCGGCTCTTCGAACGGTTGCCGGTCGAAGGCGTCGTCTCCGCGTCTCCTAACGCGGGTTACCCGCAATATCATGAGGGTCGCTTTCTTTATTCCACCACCCCTGACTATTTTGCACAGGCTGCATCGCGTCTGGCCCAGTCTGGTGTGCGGTTGGTTGGGGGGTGTTGCGGCACAGGCCCAAGGCATATCGCGGCGATGGCTGTCGCCTTTAAAAAGCTTTCACCCGTGGCGGTGGGAGAAATGCCACGCACACCGCTGGAAGTGGTTGCTCCGGAAAAAACTCTCCAAGGCACTCATACCGAGCGGCCGACCATTCTGGAACTGATGAAGCGGGGGGATACGGTTGTCGTAACCGAGCTCGACCCGCCTAAGACGTTGGAGCTTGAAAAGTTCTACACAGGCGCGCGCGCCCTTCGCGATGCCGGCAGCGACCTCATTACCCTCGCTGATAACTCGCTGGCGATCCTCCGGGTGAGTAACCTGGCGATCGCGGCAATTCTTCAGCAGCGATTCCAGATCACACCGCTTGTGCATTTGAGCTGCCGCGATCGGAATGTGATCGGTTTACAAAGTGAGCTTCTGGGCATGGCCGCTCTTGGCATCCGCCACGTGCTGCCGTTGACGGGCGACCCGGCTAAAGTCGGCGATCATCCCGGAGCAACCTCCGTTTATGATGTCACATCTATTGAATTAATTCGGATTATTGGACAGCTAAATCTAGGGTTAAATGCTGGGGGTAAATCGATAAAGGAAGGCGCACGGCTTGTGGTGGGATGCACGTTTAATCCGAATGCCAAAAATCTCGATGCCCAGCTGCAACGTCTGGAGCGCAAGATCGCCGCCGGCGCCCAGTATGTGATGACGCAGCCGCTCTTTGATACGCGCCTGGTCGAAGAGACGGCGCGGCGCACGAAAGGGCTGGGGGTTCCTGTTTTGATCGGCGTTTGGCCATTGTTAAATGGCAGGCAAGCCGAATTCCTTCACAATGAAGTGCCCGGAATCGTGATTCCCGAATCGGTGCGCACGGCGATGCGGGGAAAAGAAGGAACCGACGGGCGCTCCGGGGGGATGATGATAGCGAAGGATGTTTGCCGATCTGTTTTGGATCATTTCCCCGGCGTTTACTTAATCACACCTTTTCTTGTGTATGAGACCACGGTTGAGCTGGCGCACTTCGCAAGGGCGGAAAAATGATTTCCAACAGGTGACCGCAGCTTTCCTGGACTAAAATGAGCCGCGCCAAAGCTCTTCTGTACGCGCAGCTTTTTGGGATGGCCCTGGCTGCCGGCATTGCGATTTGGGCCATTCGCACGCTCCCCCTTGTCGATTACCTGCTGCAGGTTCAAAGGCGAATCGTTCAGATGCATGTATGGGGTATTGTGTTTTATCCAATGCTTTATGGCGTTAGTAATGTGTTTTTGCTGCCGGCCGGCGTGCTTGCAATCGGCAGCGGACTCTTTTTTGGGCTCTGGTGGGGCTTCATAATCAACCTTGCGGGGAACATTGGCGGAGCGGCGGTAGCTTTTTTTATCAGCCGGAAATTGGGCCGCAAATGGGTCGCTCAAAAGTTTTTCCAGCACCGGAAATGGGCTCTCCTGGATGAAGCAATCGGTCGTGATGGATGGAAGATTATCTTTCTGAGCCAGGTTCACCCGCTCTTTCCGACCAGCCTGCTCAATTACCTCTATGGAGTTACCAGGATCGGATTTGGTTCCTGCATGCTGTGGATTGCACTCGGCCAGGCTCCCGGGTTGTTTCTCTACGCTTACCTCGGCACACTTGCACAGTTTGGCATTCAAGTCTGGCAAGGCCGGAGTCATCCGCGCTCCTTGGAATACTGGCTTTGGATCGGCGGCCTTGCGCTTACATTTGTGACAACGACGCTGCTGGCGCGCCTTGCATTCAGATTGCTTGGGAAAGCTGCTGAAGAAGACAAGGCGACGCAGACACACTCCAGTGCTCTCTGAACACGCTTTGCGGCGGTAAATGCCCCAGACCATCCTGCTATTTTTGGATGAGCTCTTTGAGAAGTGGGCAGCCGCAAAAGAGTGCTGCGATTCCTCCCGCAGCACGCCGCCGCAGTGGAAGAAAGGTTCTAAAACGCAAAAAGCCCCCGCGACTCGGAGGAGTCGCGGGGGCTGGAGTATTTTTGACTCTACTGGCTAAGATCAGTTGATCTTGGTGACTGCATGGGCAACACCGTCAGCGAAGTAAACTCCACGGCGGCCTGATCCACCAGCGCTGTCAGAGGTGGCATAAGCTTTCGTGATGCCATCGATGACTGACGTTTCCAGATCTTTGCCCAAGTTCTGGCCCTTTGTCTTGGAAGGAGCAGCAAACTTCTTGGCGTTGGCAGGGCTCAAACCGGAATTGATCGCAGCGACGATGTCAGCAACGTTGCTGGCAAGGAACTCAGGGAGACCCACTTCGGCCGCTTGACCGGAAAGGGTGGCATGAGTCTGACGATACGTGGTTGCGAAGGCATAACCGGCTGCCTGTGCAATTTCAAGCGCATGAGTGGAAGCGCTCTTGGCGGCTGTTTTCAGAATCGCTTTGACGACTGCATCGTTAGCCGTGACAGCATCCTTGATCGAGGAGTTATTGGAGCCTGCGGTCTCGTAGATTGCACCAGCGACTGCGCCGGAAACACCATTGTGCTCGAGATCAGTCGACTTGACTTTGATCGCTGCTTTGACGGCTGCGGTCACGACGACCTGCAGAGGGCTCGGCAGTTTAGGATCGGTGCTGATAATCAGTGTGGCAGGATTGCCAAGGGCGCTCACATCCTTGAACGTGATCTGCGTGGCGATGTCGGACTTGTCACCAAATCCGGCAAACGAGTTGCCATTGGGCAGCTTGCCAACTTTATAAGTCGCCAGTCCTTTCGAGAAGGCCGTGCTCACGATTGAACTTACCTGCTTATTCTTCTTTGCAGGAGTGTTCAGGGCCGGAAAGACTGTTGTGCCATATACCTTGGCCAATGCCGCTTCCGAAATGCTGGCAGCGAATTGAGGAACACGGTTCAGAGCGGCGGTTACGATGGTCGCCGGAAGGACTTTCGAAGAAGCCTGCAGTGCATTGATTGCGTCGATCGCGGCATCCGCGATAAACTGCGAGTCCACGGTGGTTGTCTTGGCAACCTTCAGGGTGACTCCATTGTGCTTTGCCTGAAGCTGCGCATCAATCAATGTGTCAGCCGCATTGAGTTTTGGAATGCCGGCGGCAAAGGAAGCCGTAGCGCTCGTTAGCAGCAGAGCCGCTGAGAATCCCACAATCCGGCCAAGCCGGAATGTTGGGGTGGATGGTATTTTTAGGGTGTTGATCATGAGACTAAATCCTTAGAGGGGGTTCGGAGGTTTGGGGCTCGCCCAGCCGGGCTATATTTCGAGTAAGCGAAAACCATCGGAATGGAAAGGTTTGTTTTTAAAATTATCGCTCTGCCTTGCTCCTTACATCTCAAACCAGAAGTGACCGGCCGGTGGCAAGATTATTGAGAGAAATGTGAGCGAATTCAGAGGCATTCCCAGGAAAAGAACTTTTTTTTGGAGTGCGCCCTTGCCTCGCCGGTGGCTCTGGACGTAGAGAGCGCCCAATGAAGTATCTGGGACTCACTCTATTAGTGCTCGCGTTCGCCACGAGCCAACTTTTGATTGGCGGGGCGCGAATGCTATTTTGTCTTCCTGTATACGGAATATTAGCCATCGTTTCGGTCTGCGCGGTCGTGCCGCGGTGGCGTCCGGTCGGTAAACTTCCGTTTGGCAGTTTGCTGACAAGCCTGCTGTTTTTTGGCTACATCGTCGTCCAAACACGGTTTGCCCCGGTGGAGTATCTCGCCCGTAATGATCTTTTTATCGTGCTTGGCAGCTTGATGGTGTATCTGTTAACGGCTGTTTTTTTTGTGCGTGCCGAGGAACGCCGTTTCGTTCTTTTTGGCCTGCTTGGATTGGCCGCCGCGCAGCTGATCCTGGGGGCAATTCAGTTTCGTGAAGGCAACCAATATATGCCTTTTGCGTGGATGCAGCGCTCGGACACCTGGTGGCGGGCCAGTGGATTTTACATTTCACCCAATCATTTCGCCGGTTTGGTGGAGGTTATTGGACTTATGGCTATTAGTATGGCGCTATGGAGTAAACGATCCGTTTTGGAGCGGCTCGTGATGGCCTACCTGGGCGCTTGTTGCGTGATTGGCGTTGCCATTTCAGGCAGCCGGGGCGGATATCTCGCTCTGATCTCGGGCTCGGTATGCCTGCTCGTTTTGAGTTTATGGACGTGCCGTTATTTTTATCGCGGCCGATGGGCGCTCATTGCCGTCTCAACCGTGGTCGCCGCCACGCTGGTGTGCGCAATTGCTGTTAGTTTGATGTTTCAAAGTGCTTCACTCCAAAAGCGTTTTTTTGACATCCGTGATCCCGGCAATATGCGCTTTCTTCTATGGGGTGCGGCTTTGGAGCAATTCCATCTTGAACCGATCTGGGGTACTGGCAGCGGCACCTACATTTCTTATGGCCGCACATATCGCGATCCGCAGGTTCAGAATGATCCGGTTTTTGTACACAACGATTATCTTCACCTGCTGGCCGAATACGGGATGGTGGGAGCGGCGGGTTTCCTGCTTTTTTTCGCGTGGCACGGAGTGAGCAGTTTCAGGTCAATCGGGAAGTTGGCGCGCCAGGTGCGTGAGATGGGAGAGACCCGGGGCGACGCCCTGGCGTTGCATCTTGGAGCCATGAGTGCCGTTAGCGCGTATGTGGTGCATTCAGTTGTTGACTTCAATTTGCATATCCCTGCCAACGCGCTGGTAATGGCGATGGTATTTGGGATAGTCGCAAATCCGGGCGTGACCCAGGCATCATCCAAATGGAGCGCTAAAGTGGGTGAATGGACAATTAAGATTGCGCTATTTGCTATCGGAATGTTTGTGCTTGTATATGGAGTGCCTCTTATTCGTGGCGAATGGTATGCGGAATTTACTCGGCGCGCGTTGCTTAGCTATCAGCTCGCTGAAACACGCGCGCTGGCCGGTGAAGCGATCAAGCTCGATCCCTCAAATCCCGAAGTCTATTTTTATGCGGGCGAGGCCGCGCGCGAGATGGCAAACAACCAAACGGGCGATGTGCCCGCGCTTCAGGAGGAGGCAATCGGGATGTTTAAGAGGGGGCTTGAATTGTTTCCAGACGACAGCCGCACGATGGTAAAACTGGCCGAGGCTTATGATCAGGCAAAGCGATTTGACGAAGCCGAGGAGATTCTGGCGCGGGCTTACGAAATCGATCCTAACTCGCTTTATGTGCACGCCTATTACGGGATGCATTATCGGGATCAGGGGCTTATTTTAGAAGCTGCCAACGAATTCCAGATTGCCAAGGAACTCGATCGCGACAGCGTATTTAAGGTCGCCCAGATTGGTTTTGCCGAAGTCCAAAAAGTGCTCGCTACCTTGCCCTTAACTCCGCAGCCGGAGGAGAGTGAGTCGATGGATCCGGAAGCGGACTCGCAGGCTGAGCCGTCCGACACGGAAGATCCTGTCGAGCCCCCTCAATAAGACGGTTGGCCAGGTGAGTGCGCGAGCAGGGTGGTTCCTCCGGAGATAAAACCATCACTTTAACGCACGCCGTGTTGTCAATTGCGTTGCGGCTCGGATAGATAAAACCTCGTGCTGAAATTAATCCTTCAAATCAGCAAAGGTCTGATTCGCAACGGGAATGCCCGGAGAACACTCATGTTTTACGGCATGCTGGTCGCACTGGGGATGCTTTTTGCAGGCTCGACGTTTCTCGATGGCTGCTTGCGCGAGCATGCTTTGCTTTTTCTTGGATACTGGGCCGCCTGTGCCTGGATCACTTTTTCCGCTATGCTTTTGGCGTTTTTCGATCTGCTCCTGGTACGAGCCGCGGCTCGCCGGGAGCGGCGGCGCCTTGAGCGTGATGCCCTGGGCCAGGCCGCTCCCTCACATGATGAGAACCCGCGTTGAAGTCGAACAGATCGAACGGGAAAAACTCGCTCCGTATGCTCAGAAATCAGGCGATTCGGGGGGACGCGAGCACCCGGAGCCAAGGCATCCCTTTCGCACCGAATACGAGCGGGATCGGGCGCGAATCATTCATTCGCGGGCATTCCGGCGGCTTGAATATAAAACGCAGGTTTTTTTAACGGGCACCGGCGATCATCTGCGCACGCGGCTCACCCACACGATGGAAGTGGCCTCAATCAGCCGCACCATCGCGCGCGCGCTGGGATTAAATGAAGATCTCACCGAGGCGATCGCGCTTGGGCACGATCTGGGGCATTCGCCGTTTGGGCATTCGGGCGAGAAAGAACTCAATGAGCTCATGCGCGAGCACGGCGGGTTTAACCACAACACCCAGAGCCTCCGCATTGTTAAGCTCATTGAGGAGAAGTATCCGCGGTTTTCGGGGCTGAACCTTTCCTGGGAAGTGCGCGAGGGCCTCTCAAAGCACTCAAAATTTTATGATCTTCCCTCCTCGGCGTCGCTGGATGAGGGGCGCGTGTCGCCTTCGCTTGAAGCGCAAATTGCCGATCTGGCTGACGAAATTACCTATTACAGCCATGACCTTGATGATGGTCTCGATTTTTCACTTATCACCGCGAGGCAACTTTCCGGTTTGGAAGTCTGGCAGCAAAGCGCGGAGGAAGTGCGCGCTCATTTTCCAAAGCTTCGCGGCAAGGAACTCGCAAGTTATGCGATCCGCTTCATGATCGATCGTCAGGTGCACGATGTGATCAACACAAGCTCGCAGCTTATTCGCGCGGCTGATGTGCAAAGCGTCGAGGCGGTGCGTCGTCACGCCACCCCTCTCATTGCTTATAGCGAGCAGCTCCTGCACGCGAACCGAAAGCTGCGGCGGTTTTTATACAAAAATCTTTATTACAACACGAAGGTCGATTCCGTGAATCTGCGAGCTTGCGCCATGCTGCGCGCCGTGTTTGAGGCATACCTGCGCGAACCCAAATTACTCGGTATCTCAACCACTCGCCGCCTTCGTAAAGAGGGGCTCCACAGAACGGTCTGTGATTACCTTTCCGGTATGACTGACCGTTACGTTCTTGAAGAGTACGAACGGCTTTGCCTGCCCCGGCACGATTCGATTGGTCCCCGGATTGAGCCCCTCCAGCCGTGTCCCAGCCGGCTCAGCCGTTTTCGGGAATAGGCCTGCGCCCGGCGCAGCGCTCATCCCACCAGCCGTTCTTCATTCAAATGACGGATAAGGGAGCGGAGCCGGTCGCTGATGCGAAGCCGGGTGAGCAGCTCCTGCCGGCGCTGGGCATCGCGAACGAAGGTATGGGAAACGATGTCGGCAATCATCTCCGGGTCGGAAACCTTGGCGAGCTGCTCGTCGATCGACGCCGGGATATTAAGTCCGTCCTCACGCAATTCAGTGCAAAGTTGAAGCACTTTGTTGCTGAGCGCTTCGGTTTCGATGGTGTCGCTCGACTCGCTTTTGAGCTCCTGGTACTCAGCAATCCGGAACGGCTTTTCCTGCACGAAACGCGTCAGCTGCACACGGGTCAGTCCAAGCAACACCAGGTTGGAGGTTCCGTCAGGCTGGCCTACGCAAGCGCGCACCAGTCCGAGCCCGGCTATGTGATGGAAATCGTCCGCGGTGCGCGCTTCCTCCACGCCGGGTTTCATCAGCGCGATGCAAAACATTCGGTGATGTTCCAGGCAAAAGCTGAGCATCTGACGATAGCGGGGTTCAAATATCCGTAATGGCATCAGCGTCTTGGGAAAAAGGGTCGCGCCGGGCAGCACCATCAGCGGAGTTTCGTGCGGCAATGGAAGGGATTGGGATTGGGCGATGTTTTTCACTCCAAGAGAGATTAATTATAGCACACCGATTGCCCGATGGCCCGCTAGGATAGTTGGATGAAGAGCGATCCCGCCGTATTTGAACTTGTGAGCGTAAAATCGGGGGTCCAAAGCCTCCGGTGCCGGACCACGGGCGAGGTTTTTCATCCGGTGGTTGGCCCGATGATCGAGGCGCGCATTCTCCATGTGCGCCAGCAGCGGTTGATTGAGCGTGCGGCCACGGTCAACGGCCCTTTCATCATTTGGGACGTGGGCCTTGGCGCCGCGGCCAATGCAATCGCGGTCATTGAAGCGTTTGAAGAGACTGATTCCCGTATCGAGTTGCATAGCTTTGACCAAACAACCGAGCCGCTCCGTTTCGCACTTGAACACGCGAGTGAACTTGGATACTTGGCGCCACATCTCGACAAGGCCGCCGGATTGCTCACCAATCAAACGCGGCCCGGCCCGCTTCAATGGAAACTGCATGTGAGCGACTTTCGAGAGTTGATCAAGAGCGCCCCGTTGCCGGCGCCGCACGCCATTCTCTACGATCCCTATTCGGCCGGAAAAAACCCGGGAATGTGGACGCTCGAGCATTTTGAAAACCTCCGTGCCCGCCTCGATGAGGAGGTGCCATGCATGCTGACCAATTACACCCGTTCGACCGCGGTCCGCGTCACATTGCTGCTGGCGGGCTTTTTCGTCGGACACGGCGAGGGTGTTGGCGAAAAGGATCAAACCACCGTCGCTTCCAATTCAACCACGTTGATAGACAAGCCGCTCAATGCCACCTGGTTGAATCGGGTCCGATTTTCGACCAAAGGAGCGCCGCTGCGTGCAGGGGAGAAGGAGGGCCCGATTGGCGAAAAGGATTGGACGCGGCTGCTTGAGCATCCTCAATTCCGGGCACAAAATGCGTCCGCTTAAAGAAGATTGCCCTCACGGAGAGGGGGAGTAAGGCCGAGTTTGCGGTAGGCTGCGGGCATGGCGACACGGCCCTGTGGAGTGCGTTTTAAGTAGCCTTGCATGATGAGGTAGGGCTCGTTGACATCCTCCAGGGTGCCGGCTTCTTCGCCAATCGCGACGCCCAGTGAGTTTAATCCCACCGGCCCGCCGCCAAACTTGTGCACAAGCGCTTCAAGAATGCGCTTATCCATTTCGTCAAATCCATCGGCGTCGATGTCGAGCATGGCGAGGGCGGCATCGGCAACGTCGCGGGTGATGCGGTTATCGGCGCGCACCTGGGCAAAATCGCGTACCCAGCGCAGCAGATTATTGGCGACGCGTGGCGTGCCCCGGGCACGGGCGGCAATCTCCAGGGCGCCTGCTTCGTCGATAGTCACGCTGATCAGTCCTGCGCTACGAAGGATAATTATTTGAAGCTCAGCAGCGGTATAATAATCGAGCCGCGGATTCATCCCAAAGCGTGAACGGAGCGGTGCGCTGATCATCCCTGAGCGGGTCGTTGCTCCGATGAGAGTAAACTTCGGCAAATTTAATCGCACACTGCGCGCGTTGGGCCCTTGATCAATAATGATGTCGAGTTTGAAGTCTTCCATCGCCGGATAGAGATACTCCTCGATGGCAGGCTGAAGCCGGTGGATCTCGTCGATAAAGAGAATGTCGCCACGTTCCAAGGTTGTAAGCAGACCGGCGAGATCGCCCGCTTTTTCGATGGTCGGTCCGCTCGTGCTCTTAACCTTGACGCCCATTGCGTGGGCCAGGATGTAGGCGAGCGTTGTTTTTCCCAAGCCAGGCGGTCCGCTAAAAAGCACATGATCAAGCACATCGCCGCGCTGGAGGGCGGCCTGCACCATCAGTTCGAGACGCAGGCAGATTTTTTCCTGTCCAGCAAACTCGCTGAACATCGGGGGGCGCAACGAAACGTCAAAGGGTGCGTCGGGCGATTGGGGAAGGGATTGAGCGGGATGATCAGCCAAGGGAATGGAGTGGGATGTGCAGTCGAGCTGCGTCGGCTTCCCATTTATCCATCAATCCTTTAATCCATCAATCTCCTCTTCCTCCGCAGGCTGAGCGAGCCGGGCCTCAAGCATCTGTTCGTGAAGGGCTTCGTCCATTCCTTCGGCCAGCAATTCCTCGGCGATGTTCACTCCGTCGTCGGGCCCCATGTTTTCAACATGATGGCCAGCTTCGCAGATAATCATATCGCGTTCGGAAACCATGATACTCATTTCATTTTCCTCGTCGCCGCTATTGCTGACATGCCCGCCGTGCAGTTCACATTTTGCCTGCTGCCAATCTTCGTCGCTGAATTGCGAGTGCCCGTTGATTAGAGCGATCTCGTGCGCGCGAATCCGCACGGTATCCGCGTTGGGGGTGCCCAGCCCTTCAGAGTGCTGGAGGATTTTAGCGGAGGTGGGTCTCATACTCATATCTACAAGTAAGACGATCCGGGAAGGGAGCAAGGTCGACTTCAATTTGGAAAGCGGAGGCGTTGGCCTTGCGTGCCTTTCTTTTTCAAACTATCGGGAACCGTTCACTTTTATGAAACAGATCAAACTCAGCGGTCGTGAAAGGGCGGTAGTGCGAGCCATGGATTTTACCAACGGTTCCGTTGGGGAGGAATTGCTTTACCGCACCAATCTGGATCCCGAAGACCTTGTCGATACGTTGAACGCTTTGGTTGGCCTCGGTTATGCCGAGATGGTTCCACCCGCCGAGGAAACCACGGTGGCAGAATTCCGGACCGTGCTCTTTGAAATGAATCCATCGTACGCGTTTGAGCTCCGCGCGGCTATTGCGCGGCTTTAAGAGGGAGCTTGCTCGTTGCGCTGTTCCTGAAAGAGCTGGCGGATAACTTCCTCAACGGGCGGCTCATGCACGCTGATATCGGTCACCTTGCATGTGGTAAGTATCTCGCGGCAAATCTCACTGACCTTTGCGCGCGGCACCTTGATGCGGACCGTTTGCGCGCCTTGTTCAAGTACTTCGCCAAAAAGCCCGAACGCACATTGGTGCGTTCCTTCAAGGGTAAGATCAATAATCTTATGGGTGGCAAAACGGTCATGGATGGAGCTGAGGGCGCCATCGAAAAAGATTTTCCCTCGGTCAATAATGATCACCCGCGCGCAAAGGGCCTCAATATCCTGCATGTAATGGCTGGTGAGCATCGTCACAATCCGATGCTCGCCATTGTAGAGCCGGAGAAATTCGCGCACTTTTTTCTGGCTGGTGACATCGAGACCGATGGTTGGTTCATCCAGAAAAAGCACCTTGGGCGAATGCAAAAGCGCGGCGATGAGCTCCATCTTCATTCGTTCTCCAAGGCTTAACTCGCGTACCATCACATCGAGCTTGTCCGTGACATCGAGCAGTTCGGTAAGCCCGCCCACCATGCTTTTGAACTGATTGCGGTCTATGCCATAAATAGCCCTGTTTAACTCAAGCGATTCACGCGCCGGCAGATCCCACCAGAGCGCGTTTTTTTGCCCCATCAAAAGTGAAAACTGACGTTTTAACACATCCGGCCGCTCCCAAGGAACGTGGCCAAGCACCCTGGCTGTGCCGCTGGTTGGATTTAATAACCCGGAGAGCATTTTAAGGACCGTCGTTTTTCCTGCGCCGTTGGGTCCCAAAAAACCGACAAACTCGCCTTCTTCGATTGAAAAAGTCACGTCGTCGGCCGCGCGCACGTCCTGATAGTCACGCCGGCCAAGACCCTTGATTGCGCCCCATAGCCCGGGCGCCTTTTTATAGGTGCGATAGACTTTTGTTAATCCGTGGGCTTCGATGGCGCTCATTGTAAGGGGCGACTTTGCACATTCGCCGGCATCCGACAATCTTTCGCGGCAAGCGCCTCAGATTTGAGAGGGGATTTGCGCGCTTCGCTATTGATTGCCGTTAAGTAAAAATAGCTAACCGAAATCGTATAGATGCAGGCTCGTTTGGGGAGGCAGTTCCGATTTTGCCTTGGAAAAACCCACCAATATGACTATCCCTCCCAAGATCTGCTTTGGCCCCGCGCTTCCACTCTCATTTATAACCGCTCTGATTTTTCCGATTTCAGCAGCGTATTCGCAATCGCCCCGCCAAAATGCAACGGATGCGGTCGAGGAGGCGCAGACCTCGAAAACCGTCTCTTTAAAGCGGCCCGAGCAGCAGCTAAACGAGCACGATAAATCGGACGTATTCGCCGCGGCCAAGGCGCCGGTCTCGGCTCAGCCTATTAAGAAGCAGCCGGATGAGGGGGAGGTGAAGGGGTTCGACTTTGCGCGCGATCCTCTTAATGCAAAAGCGCCAATGCAAACTCCCGAGGAGATCACTGCGGCGGACAAAGAGGCCAAGCCGAAAGTCATGGAGGCGCAACGCAAGCTGCTGGAGAAGCGCTATAATCTCACCCCAAAACTCGATAGCGAAGTAAAGATGTCGCGAGGTAAACCCATTCCAGTGGGACCAACCGCGCGACTTCCGGAGGGGATGACATGGGAAGCTCTTGCCAAACTCTCTCCTGAGCAGATTCGCAAGGATGGCGTGTTCCCTTATCCTTCGTTGCCCCATCCCAAACACGTTGCGGGTGGACAGGTATTTCCTCCGATGCAGATCGAGATGTTTCCCCGCCTGGCGCGTTTTGATGTCGATTTCGATTTGCCTGAAGCGTTCCTGCCGGAATTTCCCCCTGCGATCTTTCTGCAGAATCGTCCCGAGTTAGGTGACGTATCGCGTGGACAAGTAATCTCGATTAACAACTACTACGCACTTTTCAAGGACATCCTTACTCCGGTGCAACTGGATGGTCTGCGGCTGCTTCTTACTCCATTTCCCCAGGAGGAATTTAATCCCACCGACGATCGCAAAAGTGAGCAACCGAGCCTCGGCGTCACCTGCTTTGATTGCCATGTCAACGGCCACACCACCGGCCAGTTTCATCTCAATCCCGATGATCGCCCGCAGCAGCGTCGATTCCGGCTCGATACGGTTAGTCTTCGCGGGCTCTTTAATCAGCAGATACATGGCTCAAAACGCAGCTTGCGATCCGTGGAGGATTTCACGGAATTTGAACAGCGGACGGCTTACTTCAACGGCGACCAGATCCATGCCTTTAAAAAAGGCGCCATGATCTTTGATCGCGTGCAGGTCAGCCACATGGCGCAGTTGCAAAACATGCTCGATTTCCCGCCGGCCCCAAAGCTGAATGTGCTGGGCAGGCTTGATCGCGGCAAGGCGACTGAAAGTGAGATTCGCGGCGAGGAGCTATTCTTTGGAAAAGCCCAATGCGCGACCTGTCATCAGGGGCCTGCCTATTTGGATCACCAGATGCACGACTTGAAAGTCGAGCGCTTTGTTAATGAATCGCCCGTCGGTCCGATCAAGACTTTCAGCTTGCGCGGAATCAAAGAGAGTCCTCCCTATCTGCACGATGGCCGCTGCCTGACTTTGGAAGATACGGTGGAATTCTTTAATCTGGTGTTGGAGCTGAATCTGACAAATCGCGATAAGGCGGACCTTGTCGCATTCATGCGGTTGCTCTAAAGCGCAACTGCCGGTGTTTCCTGCTCGCAGTTCGCGATCCTTAAAAGGAGCGAACTGTGAGCAGTGGGTGATTGTATTCGGGCAATCGGGGCACGGATTTTAACTGCGTTGCGTCCAAGCGCCGCGCAGTGACGATGGCAACTTCACGCGGACTTCAAGTTGTCACGAAAATCCTAAATATCATGAGCCATATCGAACGTGCCGAATTCGAGGAACTCAGGAAAGAGGTCAAGGAACTTCGTGCGTTTGTCATGCGATTTTTGGGTGCTACCTCCAGTGAGGGGCCGGGTGCAGTAACGTGTGAAAGCATCGCCTGCAATTCCATTGTCTTAAAGGGGAACGATGGCCGGAATCGGGGCTGTTTTGGAGTTGATAATGAAGGGCCGTATCTCACGCTTTTGGGAGAGGATCAAAAGCCGCGGTTGGTTCTCAAGGTGAATGAAAAAGTGGGCCGCATTCACATCTGCGGTGATGATCTTAAATCGACGCTGGAGCTATGGACCGATGATGCAGGGCACGGAAACTTAGCCATCTACTCGTCTGGCGGGATCCCCCGCGTCGGTATTCGCGGCTTGGATGACGGCGGAGTCGTTACCCTGATTGGCTCGAATGGAACACCACGGGCGGTGATCCATTCCATCAATGACAAAGGTGAGGTGGCACTTTTTAACGAGAGCCATTTACTTGCCAAGATGAGCGCTGCCGAGCATGGCGGCACAATCGGAGTACTCGATTCCATGGGACGCCGGGCATGTGTGATTCTCGCCGCCGAAAAAGGGAACAGCATGCTGGTTTACTCGCCGGATGGGGAGGAAGCTATCACCCTGATGGCCAGCAAACACGGGGCATTGCTTTGCATGGGAGCAAATGGAGTCGAGAAGGAAACCGAATCGGCTATTAGCTTGATGGCATTGTCAGGCCATGGAGGCGGAATCCGGATCAACAACAACAACGGCACTCCAGCCATTGAATTGGATGCGGTCGACAACGGAGGCTCATTAAGCATTCATTCCAAAGAGGGAGATGCGCTGATTCAAATGAGCGTTGCTGAAGGAGGCGGCTTTTTGAGTGCAAGCCATATCAACGGACACGGACTCGCGCATTTTATGGCCCATGAACATGGGGGAACAATCAGCATCACTGGTGAAGATCGAAACCTGGTGATGCAAGTCGCTGAGCGGACAACTTCGTTCATGATTATGAAAGAAAGCCATGTGCAGGCGATCATCGGAACCAGCGGCGAGAACGATTATGCGACTTTCATGCTTACCAATCTGGATAACAGCCCGGCCGTAAATCTCATGGCTTCGGCCGGAGGCGGCAAGGTAACTATCGGCGGCAGCGACGGCACAACCCAGGCTGGCCTTGGATCAACCGACGAAGGTGGGTTCATTGCCGTTTACAGCGAACTTGGAATCGAACGGGCAACCCTCGCATCCAAAGCCGACGGAGGCGGGTTCAAGCTCAAATGGGGCGGCACCGACGGGCTTTTTGCGGTGGCGACCGAAGCCGGCGGCTGTATCTTTATCAACGATCGCAATGGACGGACTATCGACACCCTGCCGGGTGAATAGGTCCGGGCATGCTAACGACTGAACGCACGCGGCCTTCTATGCCGCATTCATTGGATGCGTGGCCGGCTGGCTCTTAAGCAAAGCCAGAACCTTTTCAACCGCATGCGAGGCAGTAAGGCCATGCTTGTTGCGAAGAACGTCGACTGAGCCATGCTCAACAAATTGATCGGGCCATCCGATTCTCACTACGGGGGTTTTGATCCCCGCGTCATTGAGGTGCTCAATCACCGCGCACCCGAAACCGTTGTGGAGGACATGATCCTCGATAGTGCAGATAACGCTCGCGCTGCGGGCGAAAAATTCGATGGTGCCGCCATCGAGCGGTTTGATCCAACGCGGGTTGATAACAGCCGTGCTTATACCTTGCGCTTCAAGAAGGCGGGCGGCTTCCTCAGCCATCTGGCACATTCCTCCAAGGCCGAAGATAGCAACCTGGGTGCCATGCTTGACGACCTCCGCTTTGCCGATCTCCAAAAGGCGGGGTTGTTCTTTTGGAGTAACTCCGGTGCCGATGCCGCGCGGATAACGAATGGCGATAGGGCCGGCATTGTAATTGGCCATCGTCCATAGCATATCGACGAACTCGTCTTCATCCTTGGGCTGCATATGCACAAGATTCGGGATATGGCGCAAATAGCCGATATCAAAGAGCCCATGATGGGTTGGACCATCGTCTCCACTTAAGCCGCCGCGATCCATGCAGAGGGCGACATTTAGTTTTTGGAGCGCGATATCGTGCACAATCATATCATAAGCGCGCTGCATGAACGTTGAATAGATTGCCAGAAAAGGCTTGAAGCCCTGGGTGGCAAGACCGGCTGCGAAAAGTGCGGCGTGTTCTTCGGCGATGCCGACGTCGTAATACTTGTCGGGATGTTCTTTGGCAAAAAAAGCGAGTCCGGTTCCTGATGGCATTGCGCCGGTGATAGCGCAAATCTTGTTATTGGATTCGGCGAATTTGGCCAGTGTCCTGCCGAAAATTTCGGCGTAAGTCGGAGTGGCTGTCGAAGCGGTTTTACCAGTCTTGGGCTCGAACTTGCCGAGGCCATGGAACTTGTCAGGCTGTTGAAGGGCGGGGGCGTAGCCTTTGCCTTTCTGCGTAAGAATGTGAAGGATGACCGGCTCGTTTTGAGTTTTCAGAAACTCAAAAGTCTGGATCAGGAGCGGGATATTATGGCCGTCAATCGGGCCGTAATAACGCAGTCCGAGCTCTTCAAAAATCACGCTTGGCAGGAGCAGGTTTTTAACTCCGGCTTCAATACGATGGGCGAGATCCTTGGCATGTTTTCCGCCAATCATCTCAATAAATTGAGCTGCCTTATCGTGCAGATGCGCGTAGGTAGGGTGGGTGGCGATTCGATTGAAATAGGTGGCCATCGCGCCAACGTTTTTGGCGATGGACCATTCGTTGTCATTGAGGACAACGATAAAACGTTTGGTATTCTCTGCGACGTTGTTAAGCGCCTCATAGCTTACTCCACAGGTAAAAGCCGCGTCGCCAGCCACGCAAACCACATGCTCGTCACTGCCGCGTTTGTCGCGTCCGACCGCCATTCCAAGTGCCGCACTCAATGCCGTGCCGGCATGTCCGGCGCCAAAGCAATCGTGTTCACTTTCGCTGCGGAGCAAAAAACCGTTGAGCCCGCCATATTGACGGATGGTGTGGAAGCGCTCGCGCCGGCCGGTCAGTATTTTATGGACGTAGCCTTGATGACTTACATCAAAAACAAATTTGTCCTTCGGCGTCTCAAAGACCCGGTGCATAGCTATGGTCAATTCCACCACCCCGAGATTGGGCCCCAGGTGGCCGCCCACCGAGTTGGGATTCTCTTCAGAAAGCACGCGAACCAACTCATCCCGGATTTCCTGCGCCAGAACCGGCAAATCCCTCTCGGGCACGGATTTCACATCGGAGGGATAAGTGATGGTGGAAAGAATAGACGTCTGCATGAAAAAATGGAGGAAGTAAACGTGATGGAATTACTCGCGCAAGCGCGTGGGAGGAAACAGGGGGAGTTGAAAAACGCTGACGGAGAACCGCGAAATCAAAGGGGTTAAAAGAGGCTGACTCCCGAGGTTGCCGATTCGGATTTGGAATCCTGGGAGGGTTCAAACTCGGTGGTCTGCGGCTTGCCCGCCGCGTTACGGGTGATGATGTCGATCCGTTTTTCCGCAGTCTCGAGTTTTTCCTGGCAGACCTTCACCAGCTTGATGCCTTCCTCGTAGCGGGTGAGCAGCTCTTCGAGTGGCATTTTGTCAGATTCCATCGTCTGAACAATGTTTTCGAGCCGCTCAATGGCGGTTTCAAAAGTTTGTTCGGAATCTTTCTGGTTAGGCAGTTTATTGGCCATGGGGCAGGGGTACACCTTACTTGTCCTCCAATCGCGTCTCAATGCGGAATTGGAGGTGAGCCAAGGAATTGCGCAAGCCGATAACGAGCTGGGGCACGCGGTTCCGCCTTAGTCTTCAACGGCGGACCAGCGATCACGATCGGCATAAAAAACGCATTCCTTTTCAATTTCCATACCCGTCATCGCATGCAGCGGGAAATCTTTGAGGCTGCCAACCTGGCGCAGGATGAAAGGAGCCCATGCCTTATACTCGCCTTTGACGACCCCGGCGAGAAACGGCTTGTTCCCGGTGATGGGCGTCAAATAAAGACCAATGATTCGGCCCCCGAGGTGTTCCCAGTCTGTCAGGGTGATAAAATCGTTCACCGTCATCGGCACCCAGAGACTTTTTCTATCGGCATACCACGCCACGGCCCATGGCATGTCCGACATGATGATTTCGTTGGGCCGCGTCCATGTGTTGAGCATGGAGATGGAAGGCGGCACGTATGGCGGCCACTGCAC
The DNA here is from genome assembly GCA_028293625.1 of Chthoniobacteraceae bacterium. GTDB lineage: Bacteria > Verrucomicrobiota > Verrucomicrobiia > Chthoniobacterales > Chthoniobacteraceae > CAIURC01. The sequence goes on from JAQGOL010000024.1 coordinate 226,676, forward strand.
CCGGCCCGTGGGCAGCTTCTGCAGGTCGATAAACTGGATGATAAACGGCAGCGAAGAGATCAGAAACAGCAGGGTGACAAATCCGTAGCGGAGCAAATTATTATAAATTTCGAGCCGGCTCCAGAGGACCAGCACAAACGCCAGGCCATAAAAGGTCATGAGCGGAATGAACAAGACATTGATGTCGTTGGCCTTGACCGGAGAGGGCGAGGTATATTGCTCGTACGGTTCAAGCCCAAATACGGCCATTCCAAAAACAGCAAACAGCCACATGCAAAGCACCCACCATCGGAAAAGCGCAGTTTCGGGCTTTTTGAAAATATGAAGCAGAGCCAGAAAAAAGACCGGCGCCACCACGATGCTGCCCAATGCCCGATAGATGTCGGAGAACTGACCCATTAACTGGGTGCGTAATTTAAGCGTGAAATTGCGTGGCGTAATTTCTTTGAGCGTGTCGTCCAGCGACATCGTGCGCATGATTTTGCTCTCGCTGCCGGTCACCTGGGCCAACCCCGAGTACCAGCCGATTCCGACCGGACTTCCGCAAATGCGGTAATTGCGAACCATCCAAGGAACGTAGAAAAGAGCGCAAACCGCGAGAATCACGGCGGCATCGCGTCCCCAGGGACGGAAAAAGCAGATGGCGAAAACAAGCGCCCCTAGAAAAATAAATAAGGTTAATCCATGGGCCAATGCCAGGAGTCCAAAGAGTGCGCCCAGGGCGGCGCTCCAGCGCAGTTTGGGCTGCATCTCGGTATGCGCTTCAACGAGGCGAATCATGACGTAAGTCGCGCCGCTGAAAAGAAACAGCATTAACATTTGCGGCAACCCCGACATAGAGAAGTCCCAGAAAAGCTCACACAGAAGAAGCAACCCGGTGCCGATCAGTGCCAGGCGTTTATCGAAAAGTCGCTTCGCCGTAAAGTAATTGACAAGCACCGCCAGCAGGAAAAAACCGAGCTGCACAGCCACCAGGATTTTATCGCAGATATAAACCAGATCTTTTTGCGTCATCAGCCACGATTTTTTGACCAGCAGCAAAAAAAACGAGTTGATGTACGGGTTGAGCGGCGCGTGATAGGTGTCCGGGATAATCTCCATCGGCAGCGCCCCTTTTTTCGCTTGAAACTGCCAAAGCGCCGCGGGCCGGATCATTTTGGTTGAAAATCCGTTGCCGCGGGCAATCTCGCGGGAGATCTGCGCTTGTTCCATCGCTTTTTCATGCGCCAAACCCTTAAAACCGCTCTCCTGGAACAGCCAAAGAGTGCCGACATAAAAAACCACAGCCACCAAAAGCAAGCGACGGATCCAGGATGCCCAGCCGCCCTGTTCCAGTTTGTGAATCAGTGCCTGAATTTTGTTTTCGTCATTCATTCTGCGGTGGAGTAAGGGGCGGTTGCTTAAGCTCTTTGATCTTGCGATGAAGCGTTCTGCGGCTGATCCCGAGCTTCTTGGCGGCGGCGGTCACGTTCCCTTTTGTCTCTTCAAGGGCCTGAATGATCAACTCGTGCGCGTGACTTTGCAGATCAAGCGGCTTTTCTTTCGGCGCGGGGAATTTGCCGGCAGCCCCCCCAGTCGTTGCGCCTCCCTGGCGCACGGCCATCGGCAGATCGCGGAGCGTGATTTTTGGGCCGGTTGCCATAACAACACCATGTTCAACCGCTGTGCGCAGCTCGCGCACATTGCCTGGCCAGTCGTACCGCAGAATCGATTGCATTGCCTCACTTGTAAATTCTGCGATCGCTTTGCCGTTTTCCTCGGAAAACCCTTTCAAAAACGCAGACACCAGCAATGGAATATCTTCCTTTCGAGCCCGCAGCGGCGGCATCGTGATCGGCACGACGCTCAATCTGAAAAAAAGATCGTCGCGAAATTTCCCATCGGCCACCAGCTTGCCGAGATCCTTGTTGGTGGCGGCCACCAGTCTTACATCCACCTTGATTGGGGTGTTGCCGCCGACCCTTTCAAAAGCGCGGTCCTCGCTCAGCACGCGAAGCAGCTTGACCTGCGTTGTCGCGTCAATCTCCCCGATTTCGTCCAGGAAAATTGTCCCTCCGTTGGCCTGTTCAAAGCGGCCGATCCGTTTTTCGAATGCGCCGGTAAACGCTCCTTTTTCATGCCCAAAGAGTTCGCTTTCGAGCAATTGGGGAGAGAGCGCCGCGCAATGAACGGTCACGAATTTTGCTTTGGGCCGTCCGCTTAATGTATGGGTCGCCTGGGCGGCGAGTTCTTTTCCCGTGCCGCTTTCCCCGAGAATGAGGACGGTTGCCCGGGTGGGGGCCACTTGTTTAATTGTGTTAAATACCTCGTGCATCGCCGCTGACTCACCGATCAGGCGCGCAAGGCCGAACTTGTTCTCAACCACCTTTTTAAGTTCGATGACTTCCTTTTCAGTATCGCGGCTTCGGAGCGCGCGCTGGATAAGGATTTCGAGCTTATCGATATTGAGCGGTTTTGTGACAAAATCGTAAGCGCCGCGTTTCATCGCCTCGACAGCTGTGTCGACTGAGCCATACGCGGTCATCATGATGATGATAGGCGGGTGGGGCCGGTCGAGAACCTTGTCGATTAACTTCATGCCATCCTCGCCGCCAAGGCGAAGGTCGGTCAGCAGCAAATCGATCGAATCGGCTTCCAGAATATTCAGCGCGCCCTGGATATCGGCGGCCACATAGACCTCGAAATTATCCTCCAGCGACGTACGCAGCCCTTCCCTCGTATGTTTCTCGTCGTCAACGATGAGGATCGTGGGGTTCATTCGAAAGTGAGGGGCTCCTAGTAGTGGCGGGCGCCGCGCTTGGCAAGCGCAGGCCGAGCCCGGGAGAGGCCGCAAACCGTGCGGCGCTCCGCCCTTAAAGGCCGATTATTCCCACTCGATGGTTGCCGGCGGCTTGCTGCTGATGTCGTAGCAAACGCGATTGACGCCCTTGACCTCGTTGATGATGCGAGTGGAGATTCGCGCCAGAATCTCATAAGGAAGCCGGACCCAATCGGCTGTCATGCCGTCCTGACTTTCGACGATCCGCAAGGCCACGGTGTTTTCGTAAGTGCGTTCGTCGCCCATTACGCCGACGCTGCGCACGGGCAAAAGGACTGCGAAGCTCTGCCAAACTTTGTAATACCAGCCGGCCGCCTTCATCTCACTCACCACGATCGTGTCGGCTTCACGTAAAACACGGAGCCGTTCCCGGGTGATCTCACCCAGGATTCGCACCGCAAGGCCGGGTCCCGGAAACGGCTGCCGCTGGACGATTTCCGGGGGCAACCCCAATTGGGCGCCAACCAGACGAACCTCATCCTTGAAGAGCTGGCGGAGCGGTTCGACCAGCTTGAACTTCATGTTCTTTGGCAGGCCGCCTACGTTATGATGGCTCTTAATCAGCGCGGCCGGGTTGCCGCCGATCGCCACCGATTCGATGACATCGGGATAAAGCGTGCCTTGAGCCAGGAATTTGAATTTCGATTTGCCCTTGGTTTTTGTCGTGAGCGCCTTGGTGGCTTCTTCAAAGACCCGCACAAACTGGTTGCCGATGATTTTGCGTTTGCGCTCCGGATCGGTGATTCCCTTGAGTTTGCTTAAAAACTGGGTGGTGGCGTCCACATACTTGAGTTTCATGTGGAAATTGTCTCCGAAAACGCGCTGCACGGTTTCCGCCTCGTTGGCGCGCAGCAGCCCGTTGTTCACAAAAACGCAGGTTAGCTGATTGCCGATTGCTTTGTGCAGCAGCGCCGCCGCGACACTGGAATCGACGCCGCCGCTTAAGCCAAGCACGACATGATCTTCGCCGACCTGCGCCTGGATTTCCGAACAGGTCTGCTCAATGAACGAGCCCATCGTCCAATCCATTTTGCAGCCGCAGATTTCATAAACGAAATTCTGGATGAGTTCCTTGCCGCGCGGGGTGTGGGCTACTTCGGGGTGGAATTGAAGTCCGTAGAAACGCTTTTTTGGATGTTCGATCGCAGCAAACTCGCTGTTGTCCGTGGTGGCGACGGTGCGAAATCCACGCGGCAGCTTGGTAAGCTTGTCGCCATGGCTGTTCCAGATGTCCAGCATCTCACCGAGGCCGTGGAAAAGTTTGCACTCGGGCACCGCGACATGGAGTTGTCCGGACCCGTATTCGCGCCGCTCGGAATGCTCGACTTTGCCACTGAGATGATGGCCCATGAGCTGCATTCCGTAGCAGATGCCAAGGATGGGAATACCGAGCTCAAAGATCGCGGGATCGAGCTGCGGGGCGTCCTTGGCATAAACGCTGGCGGGGCCTCCGCTAAAGATCAGGCCGTTGGCGCCGAGCGCTTTGATTTCATCCGCCGTCGCATCGTGGCGGACGATTTGGGAATAGACTTGGCATTCGCGTACCCGCCGGGCAATGACCTGCGTGTACTGTGAACCGAAGTCGAGGATGGCAATTTTGGAAAAGGAAGAGTCTGTCATGCTAATAGCCGACGCGAGATTGTTCGCGGATAACTGGATCGTTGGAGCGATCGGGTTGATAAACGGTGCCCCGGCCAGTGATCCCTCGTTCAAATTTATTGGCCGCCTCGCGGCTCGGCGGAACATCGCTTTCGCAGCCGGTCAAGGCAACGCCGGCGCCGGTAAGGACGATCAAGGCAAATGTGGCTTTCATAGGCGAGTGATAAAGGGAGCGTGGAGCGCTGGCAAGAACAGCAACCAACCGAACGCTAATGGACAACGATGACTGAAGAATCCGGTCAATGTCTCGCGCGATCTTTTTTTATTCGAGTTTCGACTCTCTTTTGTTACGCGCACTTATGCTCTCCGCCGAACTCCTCCTCCATGCCTACCGTAGTTCTGTCTTCCCAATGGCCCTTGAAGACGGGGAAATTGGATGGTTCTCGCCGGATCCGCGGGCAATTATTCCGCTTGAAACCTTTCACACCCCGCATGGTCTTAAACGGGCGTTAAAAAAGCAGCGGTTCGAGATTCGGATCGATACGGCTTTTGAGGCGGTGATGCGATCGTGCGCCCGGCGCGATGAGACCTGGATCAGTCAGGAAATCATCGAGAGCTTTTCAAACCTGCACCGGCTCGGTCACGCCCATTCGGTGGAGAGCTGGCTTGGGGAGGAGCTTGTCGGCGGCCTTTACGGAGTGGCAATCGGCGGCGCGTTCTTTGGCGAATCGATGTTTCACCAGGAAACTGACGCTTCAAAAATAGCGCTGCACGCCTTGGTGGAACGCTTGCGGCGCAACCACTTCGCGCTGCTCGACACGCAGTGGGTTACCTCGCATCTGCTGACGTTTGGCACGATCGAAGTGCCTCGCGCCGTCTATCGGCGGATGCTGGAATCATGCATCGACTGGGAACGCGATTTTACCGCGTAACCGTGCCGTGCAAATTCAGCAGGGTAGCCGCTTACTGGGGCGCCTCGCCCTTCGGGTACCAACGCTTGAGGCCGTCCGGGGTCGAGATGTCAGCGTATTCGATCCAGGGGATGCTCGACACACGTGAATCGGCGAAGAGCACATTGATCTGTGAACGGCTCGTGTGGGTGCCTTGTTTGTTGCTGGGGCTTCCCGGACTGAGCGGCAACGCAGGGTTCGAGGTGGAGAGGGCGTCAAAATGCAGCTCATTGCCATTGCTCGGCGTCAGAAGCGGCGCCATCACGATAAGCTGTGAAGTGGATTTGAATTTGGAAGCGTTAATATCAAACGTATTGGTATTGATCCCGTAGCTGACAGGCACCGATTGTGCCGTATCGCTGGCTTGCGGCCGGCTTGGGGTCACCAGGTCAAAGGGCGAACGGAAAATTTTCCAGTCCGGCAGATATTTCTCATGCAGTGTGACCGGCCACGAAGCCACGGCTCCGCCATCGGAGGCCGCCGTCAGTGGGAACATCTGATCGTCGTTGTCGGCAAGATAACCGGCGATTCCAATCCCAATCTGATGCAGATTCGCCCCGCAGGTTGTGGCTCGCGATTTTTCCATGGTCTTCTGGAAGACCGGCAGCGCGATTCCGGCAAGGATCGCAATGATGGAAATAACAACAAGCAGTTCAATGAGGGTGAAAGCGGACTTTTTCATGGTCTTGGGAATGGGGCGCAATCTAGGTAAACTATGGAGAAGTGCAATGCGGAAACTCCGGGAACCGAATGGCAAGTCAGCTTAAAGTTGTAAAATTGGGTGCGTCTGCCGCTCTTCTTAGGCTATCACGCATTCGGCATCTGAAATTTATATGATTCTCATCCTCACTGCCGGTTATGGAGAAGGTCACAACGCTGCTGCCCGGGGATTGCACGCCGCTTTCACTCAGCGTGGAGTCAATTGCGAAGTCGTCGATGCATTCGCTTTGGTGGGCGGCAAGGCATACGATCGGAGCCGGCGCGGTTATATTGAGCTTATTAATCGCGCCCCATTGATCTGGGCTGCCGTTTTTCAGCTGATCGACCGCGTGCCCGTTGCTTCATTAACCATTGGTGCATTCGGCAAAGTGCAGCGTGCACTGGCTGCTTTATTGCATGAACTCAAGCCGACTGCCGTCATCTCTGTTTATCCGGCGTATGGCTATTTTTTGGAACGGATCTATGGGGCCGGCCGCAAACACCCCTTCGCTTTACACACGGTTGTAACGGATTCTATTACCGTTAACAGTGTTTGGTATCGTTGCTTGAGTGATACTTTTCTGCTCGCAAACAACGACACTGCCCGCGTCATGGCTGCCGCCGGAGTTCAAAAGGAAAAACTTCACGTCCTCGGTTTTCCCGTCCCTCCGCGTTTTGCCATCGACCGGCCTGAGCGTCCTTTGCCTGGCGGTTCTGTAAAACCGAAGGTTTTATTCATGATAAACGCCGGAAAAGCAACCGCGCCGGCTATCGTCTCGCGCCTGCTTGCCATCGACGGCATTGAGCTTTCCGTCACTGTGGGGCGTGACGAAAAACTGCGCACCCGCATTGAACAAGCCGCGGCGGGCCGGGCGATTCAAATCCATGGCTGGACGGATCGGATGCCCGAGCTGTTGATGACTCACCATTTGCTCATTGGCAAAGCCGGAGGCGCAGCCGTGCAGGAATCGATCGCCGCATGCACTCCGATGCTGATCACCCATGTCGTGCCGGGCCAGGAAGAGGGGAATGCCCAGCTTTTGGTGGAAAACCATTGCGGCGCGGTCCGCGATGGGCCGGAAGCACTGGCGCGCACAACGGAAAAGCTTTTTGCCGAAGAAGGGCGTTTATGGCGCCAATGGGCCGAGAACATCGCTCGGCTAAGCCGTCCTGATGCCGCGCTTCAAATCGCCGATTTTGTGCTCGCCGCTACGGCCGCGTCCGGGCACACCGAAGGATCCGGTCCACTCTAACATCTCATTTTTTCTCCGCCCAACGTGACACCTCCTGCAATTCGCGCCTTCCTCTTTGACATCGGCAATGTGCTCCTGCGATTTGATTTTTTTCTCGCGCTAAAAGCCGTCGCCACCCATAGCAAAATCCACGATCCGTTGGAAATCATGGTGGCCGTGGAGCGGATCAAGATCGCTTACGAGGATGGGAAGATTGATCGGCCGGCATTTCTGCGCTCCGTATTCGATGTGCTAAATTACACCGGCACCGAGGCGCAGTTTATTTCCGCATGGGAGGAGATCTTTGAGCCCAACGCGCCGATGCTTGCCTTGGTTGAAAAGCTGGCGGGACGTTATCCGCTCTTTTTATTGAGCAATATCGGCGATATTCATCGCGAATACATCTTCCGTAAGTATCCGGTTTTTCAGCGGTTTACGGGCGGCGTTTACAGTTATCTGGCGTGTGCATCAAAGCCGGGGCGCGAAATCTTTGAAATCGCCTGCCGCGATCTCGGGCTTGAGCCGGCAACCACTTTTTACATTGACGATTTGCTGCCCAATATCGAGATGGCGCAGGCGCTGGGATTTGTCTCCCATCATTACCATCACGACCGGCATGAAGCGCTGCTTAACCAACTGCGCGCCACTGGGATCAGCCTTGTGGATTAAGCGCGTTCTCTTCTTCGGGAAGTTCCATGGTGAAAAGGACCCGCAGCTTTCGATCTTCCGCTTTGCCTAGTTCAAGCAGCCTGCTTTTGGCCGGCCAGTAATCGCTGCAATAGACCCCGCGCAAGGTCTCTTCCATTTCGTCAAAACGGCCAAGGTGCCGGAGAGCTTCCGCCCGGAAAAGCAGGAGATCCTCGTCGCTCTCGTGCATCATCTCAATAAGCCGCTCCATGTTGGCACACGCTTCAGGGGAGGTTGCGTGACCGACCGGCGCATCTTCGCGGCGGAATGCATCATTCCCGCGCCACCAGATCGCTACGCGCAGTTCGAGTTCCAACTCGGCGCTGCATCCAAGTCCCTCGGAAAGCGCATTCATCAGGCCCGCTTCATCCAGGGGCTCCAGATACGGGGCCGCCTGCCATTCCGGTTTTCGCTGCGCGTCGCCCTGCTCGGGCAATAGATAACCAATTGACTGCGCCTGGCCCGTCCAGAATGCCTTGCCGCAACTTTGACACCGCGCAATCCGGGGCGCGGTCGGCATCATGGGCGAATCCCGGTAACCGTCGCTCCATCCGATTGTCCCGAACGGGTTGCCCGATGCGATCGAGAAAACTTTGGCCAGCGCCTCGCAATGAGGGCAGGTGATAATCAGGTCCGCTCCGGAAATCATGAAATCAAAGGGGCGGGAGCGCCGATCAGCGCGAGATATCCGATTGGGAAAGGAGCGTGAACCCTTCGCTTTTCAGAACCGCGCTGGCGCATTCGTTGTCTTCAACGTGAAGGGCGAGAGCGGTTTTCCCCTCAGGCCGGGCGAGAAGCGCGTAACTGCCAAAGATATTCACCTCAGCCTGGAGCAACGCGGCCAGAAGTTTGCCGAGCTCCGCGGCTTCCTTAAGTTCCACGACGCAGAGTTCACAAACCGCGTAGGGAATATCGTGCCGGTGAAAAATGTCCTGCACGCTCTCCGGATCGCTGACCACGATGCGCACAATGGCGGTGTCGGCGGAGTCCTGCACATTGATGGCGAGCACGTCGATATGCCCTTCATTGAGCTGTTTAACGACTTCCCGTAGCGCCCCGACTTTGTTTGCGAGGAAAATGGAGAACTGATTAACGCCCGATCCCGAGAGCCGTTCGGTGGTGTGTGAGGATTCAAACATGGACTTATTTGTAAGAGTAAATCAGACAGAAAGTGGAAGCGGCACCCACCACTTCTTTTATCTGTAGGTAATACGGACCGCTTGCCTCGGGGGAAAATCCAGCGGCAGCCTTTCCTTCGTCGTTATATGGGTCAACGACCATTGGCTTGCCTGCTTCATCATATAGCGTGATGGAAAGCGTCTTTGCCTGCGAAGTGGCTCCGGCCGAAAACCAATACTGATTGCCGGCGTAAAGATTAATTTGAATGACCTGGGCTTTTCCAACTTCCAGCGTCCCGGTCCAATGCCCGTCGCGCAGCTTAAATCCGTCATTGCCGAACGCTCCCGCCAGATCGAGCGCGATTTTGTGAGCGGCGGCTTGATCGTCGGTTTCCAGCGCCCTGGCACAGGGTGAAAGCGCCAGTACGACGGCGGCCGTTAACTGAAGAGAAAAATGGTTCATTTTGGGTCTTTGCGGGAAATGTCTTTCAGAAGTCCGCTTACCAGCGCGTTGAGCTTTTTCACCGACTCAACGCTGGGAGCGGTGTCCCGGGGAAAGCTGACGGCGGTTTCAATGTCAATCATCCGGCCGCGGGTTTTTTTGACGGCCCAATCATCGCGCATTTTCTCAGGCAACGCATCGAGGCGCTCATTTAAAAAATGAACAATGGCAGGCTGCCTCAGCAACTTGGCACCGGCGGGGGTATAATGTTCGACCAGATACCCGCTAATCGCATCCGTGGCGCGCAGCCACGCTCCGATGGTCACCAGCGTCACCAGGTTGGGATCCTTGTTGTCGGCCATGGCGTTTTTGGCCTCGTTTTGGGTCGCCTCCAATTCCTCCTTGAGGACATCCCATTTATTTTCGGTGGCAAAATCGGTCAGGCTTTTGCCGCGATTGATAATTTCCTGCTGCACTCCAAGCGGCTTGGCAATTGCCACAATGTCCTTGCCGATATTTTTGACCTGCTGCGCATCCTGGGCCTCCACCGCAATGTAACCGTCGGCAATCAGGCCGCCAAGGTTGAGTGCCATCTGCGGGCGGCTCGAAAAATTCGTGGAGATGGGCGGCCGGTAGCGGGAGGACCAATCCAGTTTACCCAGTTTATTGAGCGCGGCTAAAAGCTCGCCTGGGGTGGGGATGGAAAGCGTATCGACACGAGCGGCCCCTTCAATTCCCTCTTTCTCGAGCGGAACCTCCGAAGGATCGGGCGGCGCCGTTTGAGCCGTGCAGAGAGCTGAAAAACAAAAGAGCGCCAGCCCATTGGCCAGGATCCGGAAACAACGAAGCATAAGCGACACTAGACAAAACGTTTGGCCATTGTCACCCGGCAATTTGTGCCGCGCCACCGCATCCAACCGCATTTCTCATCCTCTGAGCGTGAATTGGCCCGCGCCGCTCCCTTTCATGGGAGTTTGATCCCGCTCCGCAAAGACCGGTGGAGCCCGATCGTGCCTCAATGCGTGAATTTTTTGCGCGAGGCCCATCCGCGCCGCCGCCGGCCGATTGCAGGCGAATAGCCCTGGCGCGATTTATATCAAGTGAGTCTGCGGAATAGCGTCCGGTCCGGATGCCGGATGGCCATATCGGTTTGCCATTTCTGATATAATGTTTTACACGTAGTTTCCCCTCGGTCTCCTGTCATAATGGCGCTCTGCCTGCTACCTGATCGTTCTGTATGTCCATCGACCCGCCCCTTGATCCAATCGTGAACCGTGCCGGGAACAAGCCGCCGCGTAAATCGGCCAAACTGCTTGATGCCCACGTCCATATCGTCGGAAACGGAGCCGGCGGCACCGGCTGTTGGATGCGCACCGGCCTGTTGCGGCGTCCAATGCAGTCGCTCATGTGCAAGCATATCGGCTTGCCTTTGAGCGCCCTGAGTGGCGATTTCGATCGGCTCTATGTTGAGCGGCTTCTAGAGTTGGTCCGGACTTCTTCTTTGGATGGCGCTGTAATCCTTGCGCACGAACAGGTCTACGACGGGCACGGCAACTTAATGGAAGGCGCCGGTTCATTCCATGTCCCAAACAGCTACGTGCTTGAGCTGGCCGGCCGCTATCCGGACTTTCTTCCCGCAGTTTCCATTCATCCGGCCCGTGCTGATGCGCTGGAGGAATTGGAACGCTGCCTTTCCGCCGGAGCCGTGATGCTTAAGCTTCTGCCCAACTGCCATAATGTCGATGCCAACGATCGCCGTTATACCAGGTTCTGGGAACGCATGGCGGAGGCCGGACTGCCGCTTTTGGCGCATACCGGAGGCGAACATTCAGTGCAGGTCATGAATGCCAGTTATGCAGATCCGCGGGTTCTTGAGCTTCCTTTGCAATGCGGAGTCAAGGTGATCGCGGCCCATTGCGCGACAAAAAGCGGCCTTTTCGATCCGGATTATCTTTCGGTGCTTATTGAAATGATGAACCGCCATCCAAACCTCTATGCCGACAACAGTGCTTTTAATATTCCAATCCGCAGCCGTGCCATTCCAACCTGCCTCAAGTCGCCGGTCGTAGATCGCTTAGTCCACGGGAGCGATTTCCCGGTTCCAATCTACGGACATTGGGCGTGGATGCGGGGATTGATTGATTACTCCACCCTAAAGCGTCTCCAGCATGAACCTAACGTGCTTGAACGCGATTATCAGCTGAAGCTTGCAATGGGGTTCCCGTGGCCGGTTTTCACCAGGGTCTGCGAGCTGCTTCGCCCGTTGCCGCAGGTCGTGCCCTGAGTCTTCCGGCAACCCGCGGCTCAATGCAGACCACCACGGATCCGCTCAATGGGCGCCCGAGGGTTGTTGCTTCTTATCGAGTGGTTGATTCTTTGGTGGATGTTTCGGCGCAATCTTTTCCCGCGCATTTAATCGAGAACGCGGTAAACGGTTTCCAGGGCCGCACGAGGGATTATTTTGTGGTGAACGGATCTGTCGCTGGTACTGACTAAGCGGACTTCCCTATGGCCCTACTCCGTTTTCTGCCCATCTGTATCGCCCTTTTGATTTCTCTTCCGCTCCAGGCGGAGGAAGAGCCCCCAGCTCCGCCGCATGAACAAGGCGCGGAAGCAAAAAAACCCGCCGGCAGTGAGCCTAAAAAAGAGGACTCAAAAGAGGAGGGTAAAAGTGAGAAGGCGAAGGAAAAGCCTGGAAAGGTATCCCTGGGCGGAGCCGGTGTTTCTTATATCGTGCAAACCGGAACCATTCCTGTTTTTAAAGAAGACGGTTCCATTCGCGCGAACGTCTTTTATGTCTACTACGCCGTTACTGACGAGCAGGGCAAACGTTTGGGAGTAAAAGATGCGGGGGCGCGTCCAATTACATTCTGTTTTAATGGCGGCCCCGGCGCTTCGTCCGTGTGGCTGCATCTTGGCGGGCTCGGTCCAAGGCGGCTTGATCTTCCCGCCGAAGGCTTAACGCCCGCTTCGGTTGCAAAGGTTGTCGATAACCCCAACTCGATCTTGGATGCGACAGACCTTGTATTTGTTGATCCGGTCAGCACGGGGTTAAGCCGCGCCGCCAAAGGCGAGAAGCCTGAACAATTTTTCGGAGTCGATGAAGACATTCAGTCAATCGGTGAGTTTGTTCGTCTTTTTACCACACGTGAGCAGCGTTGGAGTTCTCCAAAGTATCTCTGCGGCGAAAGCTATGGAGTCACACGCGTCTCCGGTTTGTCGGCTTATTTGCAGGATAAACACGGCTTCTATGCCGAGGGCCTGATTCTCATGTCGGGCCTGGTGAATTTCCAAACGCTCTCCGCCGATAACGGCAATGATCTGCCTTATATTCTCTTCCTGCCCGGGATGACGGCGACGGCTCATTATCACAAGAAATTGACGCCGGATCTCCAGGCCGATTTCGAAAAGACGATGGCCGAATCAAGGGCCTTTGCGGAGAGTGACTATGCCCTGGCGCTTTTAAAGGGAGCAGATCTTGAAAAGGAGAAACGGCATTCAATCGCGGAGAAAATCGCGCGGCTTACAGCTCTTTCCGTTGAACAAGTCGAAGACCAGGATCTGCGAATCGATCCCTCGTTTTTCCGCAAAGCGCTTTTACGGGATCAATCGAAAGTAGTTGGCCGCTTCGATGGGCGGGTGACCGGCGAGGAGAGCGATCGCTCGGAGACGCGAGCCGATTTTGATCCATCGTATTCGAATATCGCGGGAGGATTTTCCTCGGCAGTGAACGCCTATGTGCGCGGTGAACTAGGATATGAAAGCGATCATCCCTACCATATTCTCACCGGACTGCCCTGGCGCTGGACAAGCTATGAAAATCGGTACGTCTCAACCGAGGGAAAACTGGCGCGCGCGATTAAAACCAATCCGCGGCTCCGCGTGCTTGTCCTGACTGGATTGCGCGATCTTGCTGTGCCCGAAGGTTCAATGCGTTACAGCATTGCTCATCTGCCCATTCCACAATCCCTGCGCGGCAATATTGAGTTTAGTCGATATGAGAGCGGCCATATGATGTATCTGTTTCGGCCGGATGCGGAAAAGCTTCGCCGCGATCTATTGGAGTTCCTAAAGAAACGCTAAGCGCGCGGCAAGTCGATGGCAGTATAGGCTTGTGAGAATGCGCCGGGAGTGCTGCCTTGGTAGTCCCCTTATGAAACTTCTCCCCGGTCTCTTTGTCGTGCTTCAATCACTCGTCGTCATTGCAGATGCGCAGACGACGCCGCCCACGCCGACTGCCCGGCCCGTGCCGATCAGTTCACCGGAGATCAAGGAGGATCATCATGTGGTATTTCGACTTAAGGCTGCGCAGGCCCGCGAGGTGAGCGTATCCGGCCAGGGCTTTGCGCGCGCGCCAATGACCAGGGATGCCGCAAGCGGCGAATGGAGCGTGACGGTTGGTCCTGTGGAACCAGGCGTCTGGGAGTATTCCTTTAACGTGGATGGCGTCGACATGATCGATTCAGCCAACCCGGCGATCAAGCCGCAGCGTCAGCCTAAGACCAGCATCCTCCAGATTCCCGGCACTCCTCCTTTGGTGTGGGATTTCCAAAACGTCCCGCATGGAACATTGCATGAGCATACTTTCCAGGCGGCTCATTCGGTTCGCCGCTTTCACGTCTATACTCCGCCCGGTTATGAGCGCGATTCCGCCGGCAAATTCCCTGTCCTTTATCTTGTGCATGGTTTCGGCGACAACGACGCCTCCTGGAGCGCCCACGGCAAAGCAAACTGGATTCTCGACAACCTCATTGCCAAAGGGAGCGCGAAACCGATGATCGTCGTCATGCCCGATGGACATCCATTGGCGCCTGGCACCGGTCCGCGCGGCGACTACGGGAAGGCGAACTCCGAGGCTTTCGAAGCGGAGCTTGTGAATGAAATCCTCCCGCTCATTGAATCGACTTACCGGGTTCGCGCCAGCGCTGATGGTCGCGCCATTGCCGGGCTTTCCATGGGCGGCGGACATTCCCTTTACACTGGTCTAAGGCATTCCGATCTCTTCTCCGCGATTGGCGCGTTTAGTGCCGGGGTTCCCTCGCAGGAGAGTTTAAATCAGGCCTTTGATAACGCAGGCAACCTCAATGAAAAACTCAGGCTCTTTTGGATTGCCTGCGGCAAGAGCGATTCGCTTGTTGATCGTAACCGCAAGCTCGACGCGCAATTAACCGAAAAAGGGATCAATCATACTTGGGTTGAATCCGAAGGCGGCCATGCATGGCCCGTCTGGAGGCAGTATCTGGCGCAGTTTGTGCCGCTCCTTTTTGTGGAAGCTAAAGCGCCTTGATTCTGTTCACGCGCAAGCGAGACTCGATTCACACGCCGCGTCTCGTATCGGGATTGTGCGCATTGCTTGTTGTTTGCCTGGGGCTCGCCGTCCGATCCCACTTCGTTTCGCTGTCGTCGTTTTTTACCAAATACGCAGGAGACGCTTTATGGGCAGCCATGGTCTTTTTCGGAATCGCTTTCTTATTTCCCAGACAGCGGCCCCGGATTACGGCGGTGTGCGCGTTTGTCTTTAGTTGTGCTGTGGAATTCAGCCAGATCTATCACGCCCCATGGATCGATTCGATCCGCCATACAAGGCTTGGGGCGCTGGCTCTTGGAAGGGTCTTCTCGTGGCCGGATATGGCAGCTTATGCAGTTGGCGTATTGTTTGCCCTTCTTATCAGCGTCTTGAGCGACCGCGTTCGCCGATCATCGGGATAACAAGGGGTGGCTCACCACGCGGCAAGCTATCTCCTGTTTTTTGGCAGGGAAAGCTCGACCGGCAAGACGCCTCCAAAAGGATTGGATGGTCGGCCGATCATTGCGATGAACGGTTTCCGGGACGCTATGGATTGATTTCCTGAGGATTCCGGACGGTTCCATCGATTGACAACAATGCTCTGATTGTTGATGGAATGAACAAAATTTCCTTCCGGTTAGAACATTGAACTAATTTCTGCTGGCAATAACGACTTCATTAAGGGAGACACAGGCACGCAAGTCGCGAAGTGAAAATGCTCAAGCGTTTTCAAGTATTCCTCCCAATATGATCAGCGATGCAAATATCCTCAACGTACATGCAGGCTCTCCTGATCGGCGGGACCGGATTTATACTCCCAGCCTGCGGCTCCTGGAGCGTGCTTGTCATCCGCAGCCGTTTGCAGACCCGGCTTGGTTGGCACGCGTTGGCAAAATCAAGGCTTACACTCAATTCCATCTAACTGATAAAGTAGAACGCCGGGATACTTGCGTGAGCATCTATCGGCACTCCCTGCTTTACCTCGTTTCCAATGTATTCGAGCAGCGGCGCGGTGTCCTGATTCTTGGCATGGAGAAGTTTTTTTCTGCGCTTCCTCCACTCACCAGGGAGCGTCCCGAGCGGGACTGGATCGCCTCTCCCGTCACGTCCAACGCCATCACCAAACGCAGCTACTCCACCACCCATGGAGGTTTTGACAACGGCGCCGATACCCGCATCGCCGTCATCAAACGGATCGCGCGACCGCAGGGCGACGGCATTGCCGCTGCAGAGAAACGCCCCGGGCCATCGAAAAAATCGAAACTCACAAAAGCGAAAAACCAGCAGTGATGTTCCGGCGATCCACCTGCTTTTTCATGATCCGCTACCTCAGCATTCTTGGTCTCTGTCTCGCTCTGGCAGGTTGCGCCAACACCGACAAGCTCACGTTTTTTAACTATGGAATTAATCCGAACCCGGGCGCTAGGGCGCCTGAGTTCCCCATGAGCGCACCTCCTGTGAGTGACGGATTGGCGATCAATTATGCGAACAGCATGCAGATTGTTATGCGCTCAAATGCCACGGGAAGCCGTATTGCCCGGGAGGTTTCTTCAACGGCGCAGGTGGCTCTCGCCGCGTTCGGTGGCGTCGGTGCTGCGTTCAATTATAGTTCCACGACTCTGGCTATTCTTGGTTTGGGGAGCGCAGGAGTTCCGGAGCTTCAAAGGATATTCAATGCCAAGGCGCGTGCCGAGATCTACACGCAAGCCGCTGAAATGATTCAGGATTCGGTGTTTGATTACTATTCGTACAATCCCGCGCCTTCGAGCACGGACTTCACGCCAAATGGACTGACCTTGGTTAAGAATGTCTCTGCAGCGCTCAGCTTGGTTGAGAATACGCTCATTGGGCAATTGCCTTCGCAGCGGCAAATGCTGCGCGCCGTTGAGGAAATGAGTATCGAAGGAACACGGCGACAAAACCCCCGGCTTGCGCCGGTGAACAGTCGCACCTTTCGAATCAAGGCCTCTTTGCCCGAGCCGAGCCGGCCACAAGTTTACAATCGGGCGGACATCGCCGGTAATCCGAATCGTGTGCCGGTGGACGTACAGGAAGACCAGCGGCGGATCGCTCGTTGGATTAGTGACAAGCAGGCGGCAAAGGATTTCGAAGCGCTGCAACTCTTTGTACAGCGAGCGGTGAAGGAGACTCCGTCGGGGTCCGCTGCCGCCTCAAGGGCGCGCCGCGTGGTGCGCGATGCAACAACTCGTGGGAAGATCGATCTGCTGCTGCCGCTGATACAGCCTGTGGAAAAACCTCCTTTCCCGCCTGTATCCCAGCCTGAAGCCGCAAACTCCGGAGTGCCGCAAGATCGGATAAAGCCGGATTTTCCCGGCGCTTCCCAACCAGGCGATCCGAACGCGCCTGTGACAGGTGGTCAGCAGAAACCCGTTTTTCCGGGTGCTTCGCAACCAGGCGATCCCAAGGCGCCTGTGACAGGTGGTCAGCAGAAGCCCGTTTTCCCCAACGCTTCGCAACCAGACGATCCCAAGGCGCCTGTGACCGGTGGTCAGCAGAAACCCGTTTTTCCCGGCGCTTCCCAACCAGACGATCCCAAGGCGCCTGTGACCGGTGGTCAGCGGAAACCCGTTTTTACCGGCACTTCCACGCCCCGGTAATCCATAATTTCTCGTAATTTTCCAACCCTCCTTACACCGATGCCCACTGAAAATCGCAACCTCGAGCTCACCATTACCCTGGAACAACTGCAGAACAGCATCCGCAACGAAGAGAACTCCGGATTTCTGCTCCGCAACATGTCGATCACCAAAGGAGGGGAGGCAAATCAGTTAATCGTCGAGGAAGGGGCACCTCCTGTTTCGCAGATGGTGGTGCAGGAATTGATCGGGGCAGAGACGGAAGCGGAGGCAACGAAATTGGCGAGAAAGCTGCATGACGAACTGCCAGTCGATGCAGGGGTAGTGGCTTTCGGCAAGTTGAGCATTGAGAGCAAACTGGTCTGGCTCGCGGCGTTCCGCCGGGCCGGAATGGGTGTGGAGCCACCGGATGCAGGTACCGAGAAAGCAGGCTTGACCGGGGTGATCGTATCGAAGGCGGATGAAGAGTGGGTCTTCTTTGGCCGTCAGGAAGTGGACGTAAATGGCAAGCAAGTAAGGGAAGGAAAAAAAGAGTTCAGCGACGATGGCTCGGAGCGCGTCGCCAAGTATTGGCTGCTCGGCACTGGAAACCCCAACCTCAGCGGGAAGGATCGCACCCAGCCGTGGTCTGCTGCGTTTATTTCCTATCTGATGGCGTCGAGCGGGGTGGGGAAACGCTTCCTCCGGAGTGAGGCGCACCAGGTTTATATCTATGCCGCAATCAAGGCACAGGAGGAGAGGTCAACCGATTACGGTTACTGGGGATTCCCGCTGGAAAAAGAGAAGCCGAAAGTTGGCGATTTAATTTGTGCCTGGCGTCCTACAAAGGACTCACCCGGGCCTGTCACGTTCAAGATGGCCAAGGATGGAAAAGAGTATGCGTCGCATTGCGACTTGGTGGTGGCTGTTACGGCGGATTCCATCGCAGTCATTGGGGGAAATGTTGATCAATCCGTGACCAAGAGGCACTTCAAGCTCGATGACGGATTTCTTCGTGCCGCTAACTTCCCCAAAGGCTTTGCGCTCCTGCAAAATAAGCTGGCCGGTGTGGAAGCTCCGGACCTTGTCAAAGAACCCAAGCCGGTCATTGCCCCCGACGCAGGAACTTTTCAGCATTGCAGCCGCGGCTGGGAGATCACGGGCTACTACACGCCGGTGGAAAAAGATTATTCCGGCGCGGCTCATTTTGTTGCCGTCGTCGGAGTAGGTGAAGAGGCTTTTGTAGAGGACTTTTTGAAAGACGTCAAAATAGAGGGTTGGGGCCGCACCCGGTTCGGGTGGTATTTAGGCTTTTTCTCAGATGCCTATCACAAGGCAGCTTTTGCCCAGGATGCCCTGGGACAACCCCTGGTGATCGGCTCCGTGGCTGTCGATCGCAACGAGATTCCTTTTAAACGTCAACTAACCCTGCCCGATCTGCCCAACGATTGGGGAAAGGCAATCTATACAGCGACCGATGTGGGTGGAGCGATCAACCAGAAGCACATTGATGTTTATTGTGGCGAGGGAGTAGCCGCCGAAAAGCTAACGAAAAAACTGACGATTAAGAAGAACGCGAAGTTCCCCCAGCTCGGCCAGGTCTGTTTTGCCTAAATCTGTAACTATTCGGCAGGAACTTCTTCCACTTCCTCTGGCGCTTCATCGGTTTCTCCGCTGACCACGGGGGCGATGCCTTTGAGTTTTTCGCCTTTCTTGAGCTCGATAAGCTTCACGCCTGAAGCGTTGCGGCCCGTTTCGCGAATGCTATCGATGCGGATGCGAACCATCTGCCCCTTGTTGGTGATAAGCATGAGCTCGTCCTCAGCGTGAACGGAAAGGGCACCGACGAGATTGCCGGTTTTATCCGTGGTCTTCATCGTGATGATTCCTTTTCCGCCGCGCGATTGGAGCCGGTATTCCTCAAACATGGTCCGTTTGCCGATGCCGTTCTCGCCTGCCACCAGCAGCATGTGCTCGAGATTGACGATCGCCGCGGCCACGATGATATCGCCTTCATCCAGCCGCATGCCCCATACGCCGACTGTGTTGCGGCCTTGATCGCGGAGTTCTTCCTCACTGAACCGGAGGCTCATCCCGAGCTTGGTAATCAACACGATCTCGTTGGCTCCCGTGGTCATTTTGCAATCGATCAGCCGGTCGCCTTCCTCGATCTGGATGGCGATGATGCCGCCTTTGCGGATGTTCTTGAAGTCGTTCAGGTTCGACTTCTTGACGATGCCGCTGCGCGTCGCAAAGACGATGTGCAACTGGTCGGTCCACGTCTCTTCATCGGTTTTTTGACCTTGCACACGCACGGTGCCGGCAATTTTCTCATCGGCTCGCAATTCAAGCAGGTTCGCGATGGAACGGCCTTTTGACGCCCGGCTTCCCTCGGGGATTTCATAAACCCTATCGACATAACAGCGGCCCGATTCCGTGAAAAACATCAGGAAATCGTGCGCGGTGGCGGTGAAAAGGTGCTCCACGAAATCGTCATCCCCGTCGGAGGCTCCCTCGCGGGTGGTCATTCCGATGACGCCCTTGCCGCCGCGCCGCTGGGCGCGGTATTCGCTGACAGCGGTGCGTTTGATAAAGCCGTTGTGCGTGATGGTGATGATGAAGCCTTCATCGGCGATAAGATCCCAATCGTTGATGTTATCGCCGCTTGGCCCGATCTGACTTAAGCGATCGCTGCCGTATTTGGTCTGAATGGTCCGCAACTCATCCTTGATAATGGCCAGGACGCGCGATTCCTTGGCCAGGATATCGAGCAGATCTTTGATCGTCTCAAGGAGCTTATCGTATTCCTGTTTGATGCTGTCCCGCTCCAGGCCAGTCAACTGATAGAGGCGCAGGTCGAGGACGGCATTGACCTGGCGCTCGCTGAAAACGTAGTTCCCATCCACAATCCGCGCCTCGCTATGGATCAGGATGCCGATCTGTTCCACCGCTTCCCGTGTCCAGTGAAGGCCGAGCAGTTTACCTTTGGCTTCGTCCCGGTTCTGCGAGCCGCGGATGATTTTGATGAAATCATCAAGATTGGCGAGGGCGATGAGGTAGCCTTCCAGCACCTCGGCCCGGTCTTCGGCCTGCCTGAGAAGAAAGCGGGTCCGGCGCAGGACCACTTCACGCCGATGCTCAATAAAGCAGGCAATGGCTTCCTTCAGGCTGAGCAGCTTTGGTTTGCCGTGATCAATGGCCAGCATCGCCACCGCAAACGACGATTCCAGTGCGGTGTGTTTGTAGAGATTGTTGATGACGACCTTCGGCAGGGCGTCACGCTTAAGCTCAATGACGACCCGCGTGTTTTCATCGGATTCATCGCGAATGGCGGTGATGTCGGTGAGGATCTTTTCATTGACCAGATCCGCGATCCGCGTCACGAGCACCGCCCGGTTCACGTTGTAAGGAATCTCGGTGATGACGATCTGTTCCCGGTTGCCTTTGATCTCTTCGATCCCGGCAACGCCACGCACTTTCACACTTCCTTTGCCGGTCTCGAAATACTGCCGGATGCCCAAGGTGCCGCCAATCACGCAGCCTGTGGGGAAATCGGGTCCTTTCACATACTCCATGAGCCCGTCGAGAGTGATCTCCGGGTCATCGATCTGTGCGCAGACTCCATCGACAATTTCGCGAAGGTTATGCGGCGGAATATTTGTCGCCATGCCGACCGCGATGCCGGTGCCGCCATTGACGAGCAGATTTGGAAACGCCGCCGGAAAGACGGTTGGTTCCTGCCGGGTCTCGTCGTAATTGGGGACAAAATCGACGGTGTCCTGCTCCATGTCGTCCATCAGCGCAGCGCCGAGATGCCGCAATCGCGCCTCGGTATACCGCATCGACGCGGGTGGATCGCCTTCGACTGAGCCGAAATTGCCCTGGCCTTCAATGAGCATTTCCCGCATCGCCCACGATTGCGCCATGTGGACGAGGGTCGGGTAGATGGCCTGATCGCCGTGGGGATGATAGTTACCCATCGTTTCGCCGACGATCTTCGCGCACTTAAGATGTTTGCGATTGGGCTGCACGCCCAGTTCGTTCATGGCAAAAAGAATGCGCCGCTGGGAAGGTTTGAGTCCGTCGCGCGCATCCGGCAGTGCCCGGGAAATAATAACCGACATCGAGTAGTCGAGAAACGACTGCGACATCTCGTGGGCCACATTGACAGGGATCTCGTTGCGCGGATTAACAGGTTCGACTTTTTCGTTTGGGTTGGACATCGGGACGGAAAGGGAATTCTGACTAAAAAAGAGGATTCGCCGGTTTAGACAGGATTAAAGAATAGGAGATGGATGCTTGAATTCCGTATAACGGTATTTCAGGCGGCGGTCAGCGAAAGAGCTCGATAATCGCGGTCAGCTTGCAAGCCGCGGCTCCGCGCTGCATGGCAGAAATCGGCGCGAGGTCAGCTTCAGACGTCGAGGTTTCGTACGTTCAGAGCGTGGTCTTCAATGAATTGGCGGCGTGGCTCGACAATGTCGCCCATAAGAATGGTGAACATGCGATCGGCTTCCACGGCGTTGTCTTCGTTGAGTTCGACTTTGAGCATCCGGCGTTTTGCGGGGTCCATGGTCGTTTCAAAAAGCTCTTTGGCGTTCATTTCGCCGAGCCCTTTAAAACGCTGAACGCTCATTCCCTTGCGGCCGATCTCGATGACCTTGCTTAAGATTTCCGGGATGGCAAAGAGGGGATGGGTGACGGCTTTTTCACCATCGCCTTCAGTCAGACTGAAAATCGGCTGGTCGCTGTTGTTATAGTGCTCAATCAGGAGCCCTTTTCCGGCAATCTCCGCGATGAGCTTTTGCACCGAAATGGTCTCGTGCAATTCAATGAGCCGGGCGCGACGCCGTGGGCCTTGCGGTTTCATGGCGGCGACTTTTTCGATCGGAGTAGCATCCGCATCGACCCGCGGCTCGGCTGGCTCTTCAAAAAGATTCAGATCGAGGTTCTCCGGGCTAAGCGCCCATTGGCGCAGCTCGGTTTCGTTGTGGAAATACTTGACCGACTCGTAGTTACCTTCGCGCACTTTGACCAGGTAGTTGGGAAGGACCCCTTCCGGGCTGCGCGCCGTGAGGTAATCTTCAAAGTCGCCGCCATGCCGCCGGATCGAGTCGCTGAATTTCGCCATCCGCTCCAGCAACCCCAGAATCTCTTTGAGCTGCGTGGCATCAAATTCTTTGCCGTCCGCGAGGTTTTTAAACTTCACTTCATCGGCGCCAAGATTGATCAGGATGCGGTTAAGGGCGGCGTCGTCATCGACGTATTCCTCACGCTTCTTGCGCTTGATCTTATAGAGAGGCGGACAGGCGATATACACTTTGCCGGCCCGGATCAGCTCGGTCATTTGCCGATAGAAAAATGTCAGAAGCAGCGTGCGAATATGGGAACCGTCCACGTCGGCATCCGTCATGATGATGATGCGGCCATAACGAAGCCGGGCCATGTTGAAGGAGCCTTCCTGGTCGCCGCTTCCAATGCCGGTCCCGATCGCCGTGATCAATGTCTGGATTTCCGTGTTTTGAAGCACTTTATCCAAACGCGCTTTCTCCACGTTGATGATCTTGCCCTTGATCGGCAAAATCGCCTGGGTACGCCGGTCCCGCCCTTGCTTGGCGGAGCCGCCTGCCGAGTCACCTTCGACAATATAAAGCTCGGTTTTGCTCGGGTCACGTTCGGAGCAATCGGCCAGTTTGCCGGGCAGACCGCCGCCTGTGAGCGCGCTTTTGCGGACGGTTTCGCGAGCCTTTCGGGCGGCTTCGCGTGCGCGTGCGGCCATGAGGCATTTTTCAATAACCCGCTTGGCCACGGGCGGGTTCTGATCAAAATGCGTCATCAATCCCTCGTAGGTGATCGAGGAAACAATCCCTTCGACTTCCGGGGTGACGAGTTTGACCTTGGTCTGGCTTTCAAATCCCGGGTTGGGATGTTTGATCGCCAGCACACAGTTGAGCCCTTCTCTTACATCATCGCCGCTGATCGCCGGGTCCTTGTCTTTAAGCAGGCTGTTCTGCTTGGCGAACTGGTTGATGGCGCGGGTCAGCGCCGTGCGGAACCCGGTGAGATGAGTGCCGCCATCGGGATTGGGGATAGCGTTGGTGAAGCAAAGGATCTGATCGTTGTAACTGTCTGTATACTGCATTACGCAGTCGACTATCATGTCGTCTTCAATCTCGACCTGATCCTTGTTCTTGAATTTCACCTTGCGCCGTCCACCCAGGATGATGGGCTTGGGATGGAGAATGGTTTTGTTTTCGCCCAGCTGCCGCACAAACTCCTCGATGCCGAGCTTATAGAAATACTGCTCCTTTTTGATCGAGTCGGCGCGTTCATCCACCAGGTTGATCTCCAGGCCGGGGTTCAGGAACGCGAGTTCCCGCAGCCGGGTTGCCAGTTTGGTAAACTGGAACTCGGTGGTGATGGTGAAAATCGTCGGGTCCGGCTGGAAGGTGATGAGGGTGCCGGTTTGTTTGACGTTTTTTACTTCGCCAATGACGGTCAATGGCTGGGTGGTGACACCGCGCTCAAACCCCATGTGGTAAACTTTGCCATCGCGCTGGACTTCCACTTTAAACCAGTCCGAAAGGGCGTTCACGCATTTGGCGCCGACGCCATGCAAACCTCCCGAGTATTTGTAAGCGCCCTGGCCGAATTTTCCACCCGCATGCAAATTGGTAAGCACCAGCTCGATGGCGGGCACTTTGAACTTGGGATGCATATCGACCGGAATGCCCCGGCCGTTGTCGCGAATCGAGCACGAGCCATCGACATGGATGGTGACATCGATCCTTGAGCACTGTCCGGCAAGATGCTCGTCGATGGAGTTGTCGAGCACTTCAAAAACACAATGGTGAAGGCCCCGTTCGTCGGTTGGCCCAATATACATTCCGGGACGTTGACGCACACCGGCCAACCCTTCGAGTTTGTCGATCTTCGACGCGTCGTAAGTTGTGTCGTTGCGCTCGTTTGCGTTGGAATGTTCTGTCGCGTTCGCGGTAAGCTCTTCTGCGGGCTGATCTGCCATAGACGGTAAGGAAAAAGTGAGTCAGGACTCTAGGTGCGCCAGGGGGTGGCCACAACGCTTTTTTTCCTCGCGCAAGTAGGGATTCCCATCCCCATTTCAGCGCGTCGAAACCCATTTTCCTTCAGATGCGGGTGGACACCATTTCAACGCTTTGAAAAGGTCGCCCACTTTGAAATCTGCTCTCTGGATTTGCTTTTGTCTGCTCCTGGCCGGCGTCGTGCGCTGCCACAATCTGCGCGACGTCTTTGTGGGCGGCCGCGTTTACTTTGTCGACGCGGATTGTTACTCGCGGATGACCCGGGCCCGGTCGGTGGCGGAACACCCGGGCAGCGTGGTCCGGCATCATGATTTTGAGAATTTCCCCCAGGGCATCGACTCGCATGTCACCGCCCCGATGGATTATCTGATCGTCGCCGGGAAATGGGCCGCCGATTGCACTTTGCGTATCGCGGACCCCGCCGGGACGAGCGTTTTACGAGGGCAGGAACTCGACTTGTCCGGTGCGTTTATCTCGCCGCTTCTTGGGATGATGACATGCGCTTTCCTCGGGATCTGGGCCCGCCGTGGGAATGGGTTGCCCGGCGCGGGAGCGGTCCCGCTGCTTTTCGCAATCAGCCCGATTCTTGTGCACGGGACGGTGCTCGGGCGCCCCGACCACCAGTCGTTGTTAATTTTTCTGCTTGCCGTGGCGCTTGGAGCGGAGAGCCGGCTTTCATTCAATCTGACGCGGCGCTGGGCGATCGTCGGCGGTCTTGCGTGGGCAATGGCGCTCTGGGTCTCTTTTTATGAACCGCTTGTCCTGCTTTCCGCCGTCGCATTAGCGTGGGCGGTATGCGCGCCTAAAAAGCTGCTTACGGCCGAGCGCGGCGCGTGGCTCATCGCTTTTGGACTGCTAAGCGCCATCGCTTTCGGGATCGAAGGATGGCGCATCCATCCGGTCGATCCGGCGTTGCTTGTTTATTTCACCAATTGGAGTTCCACGATCGGCGAGCTGGGGCATCCGAGCTTTGGCGAGCTTCTGCGCTGGCTGGGATTTGGAATTGTCGCGGCGCCGGTCCTGCTCGTTTTGGCGGGACGCCATGATCGCCGTGCCTGGCCGGTTTTGGCCCTTTTGTTGATGGCCGTTGGGTTGGCGTGCTGGCAGCTGCGGTGGGGCTATTTTCTCGCGCTCCTCTTTGTCATGACGCTTCCCATGCAGCTTGCGGTGCTGCGCCGCCGGTGGGTGATCTGGACCTGGGTGGGCATTTTGCTTTGGCCCATCGCTCAGGAGTGGGATGCCCAGTTGTTTTCGGAATCGGATACGCGGATGGAACAGCAACGTCTCGAGCCGGTGCTCCTGCGCCAGATTGCCGGGAATATGCGCGGCGATGGGACGCAATCTTTCCTCGCGCCATGGTGGATCTCGCCGGCGGTTGCTTATTGGTCAGGGGTGCCGGGCGTGGCGGGGAGCGCTCATGAAGGGATCAGCGGGATCGCCGATAGCGCGCGCGTTTACCTGGCCCCGACTCCCGAAGCGGCCGCTCCGATTCTCCGGGCGCGCCGCGTCCGCTGGATCATTGCCGATGAGGCGGCGCGTGAGATCGATACTTCCCGCGTAATCCTCGGGGTTCCCGCCCCGGAACGCGCGTTTGCATCTCTGCTGCTGGAGCCGTCCGGCCCCGACGCCCCCTTCCTGCACCGCGCCTTTGCGAACGATTTCTTCAAGCTCTTTTCTGTCGACGACTCTAAACTCCCCCAATGAGCACAGACGACTCCTACGATTTTGTGGTGATTGGCGGCGGCAGCGCCGGTTACGCCGGGGCGGCGACCGCCGCGCAACTCGGTTTACGGACCGTAGTGATCGAGGGCGGCGAGGAGGTGGGCGGGCTCTGCATTTTGCGCGGCTGCATGCCGAGCAAGGCACTCCTGGAATCGGCAAGGCGCGCCGAATCAATCCGCCGCGCGGGCGAATTCGGATTGATGGCGGAATACTACGGGCCGGACGGGCCGATGATCCAGGCTCGCAAGCGGGTGCTCGTCACCGAGTTTGCCGAACACCGGCGGGGCCAGCTCCAGAGCGGCCGATTTGATTTTGTGCGAGGCAAGGCGCGCTTTACCGATTCGCATTCATTGGAAGTGATGCTGACTGAAGGCGGCACACGGCGTATCACAGGCCGCGCGTTTTTGGTCGCCACGGGTTCAGAGGTCAACCACGTCATTGTGCCGGGCCTCGATGAAACGGGCAGTTGGGATAGCGATGAGGTGCTCAACTCGGCTCACATTCCAAAATCAGTGATTGTATTGGGCGGCGGCGCCATTGCGCTGGAGTTTGCCAGTTTTTATGCCGGAATCGGCTCGGCGGTTACGGTGCTGCAACGCGGCCCGCATCTGCTCAAGGAAGTCGATGTGGATGTCTCGGAGGCGCTTCGCGAAGGCCTTGAAAAGCACGGGATCCGCGTTTTTTGCAAAACCGCCCTCGTCGGCGTGGAACGTCATGGCGCCGTAAAGCGGGTCACATTTTACAAGGACGGCGAACGGCAAACGGCGGAAGCGGAGGAAATCATTTACGCGCTTGGGCGGCGTCCAATGACCGAGGGATTCGGACTCGAGGAAGCCGGTGTAAAACTCAAGGATTGCGCGATTGAGGTGAACGAACGGCAGCAATCGAGTCACGAGCACATTTTTGCGGCCGGCGATGTTTGCGGTCCATTTGAGGTGGTGCATATCGCCATCCAGCAGGGCGAAATGGCCGCCCGCAATGCCGCCCGGTTGCTTGGGCTTAGGGCGGATGCATGGGAGATGATGGATTATAAGCAGAACCTTTTTGTGGTCTTCACCCATCCTGAGGTTGCCGTGACAGGCCTGACCGAACACGAGGCCGTCGCCAGGGGAGTTGACATTGTCACCGCTTCCTATCCGTTCGCCGATCATGGGAAGTCGCTTGTCCGCGGCGAGACCGACGGGTTTGTGAAATTGTTGTGCGCGCGCGATTCACGGCAAATCCTGGGCGCGGCGGTGATTGGGCCCGCGGCTTCCGAACTGATTCACGAGGTGGCTGTGGCGCTGCATTTCGGGGCAAAAGCGGGGGATCTGGCGCGGGTGCCGCATTATCATCCGACGCTGAGTGAGATCTGGCTTTATCCGGCGGAAGAACTGGCCGGGTAGGGGAGGGGGAGAAAAGAAGCGTTTGACCGATAAATTTTGAATGATAAATCAGGCGGCGTTGACACCCTAGCGGTGGCGGGTAAGAGTCGCGCGTGTTCAGCCGAATTCTCCCTCCGAAGCCTACCGCTCCGGTGGTTTCACACACCTCACACTCCGACGACCCCCCGTCGTCAACAACCGCATCCGAAGATATGTCCGAGACTTATAGCAGTAACAATCCAAGCAACCGCAACATCCTCTCCGCCGATGTGGAGATCAAAGGATCGATCAAATTCACCAACGACCTGACCATCGACGGCAAGGTGGAGGGTGAGATCACTTCCCAGGGCATCCTGACTGTGGGCGAGAACGCCGAGATCCGGGGCGAAATCAAAACCAAATCGGCCACCGTCCATGGCCGTGTGACAGGCAACATCACCGTGGAAGAACGCTGCGAGCTCAAAGCCCGCGCGGTGCTCCATGGCGATTTGAAAGCCACCCGTCTGGTGATCGAAGAAGGCGCCACCTTCATCGGCAAATCGGAAGTTTCCCCGAACAAAGTCACCGCAATGAAGCCTGACGCTGGCCGCCCTGCTGAGCCAGCCAAAGTGGCCGCCGTCACCGCGCGCTAAGCGTGGCCCATTGTGGCCAGCAGCAATACCCCCAAGCAGCTTGAGAAGATCAGTGCGGACTGCCCGCATTGTGGCTTTAGCCAGCTTGAATCGGCTTACGCCAAGTCGACATTTTGCCGCAAGTGCGGCGAGCATTTCAGTATCGAAAAACTTTTGTTAAAAGAAGCGACGAGCCTCAAGGGGCCCTCCTTCTTTGACAAACTTTCGAAGCTGGTTTCGCGTGAAAAAATCCGGACAGTCACCTGCTTTAGTTGTCACGCCAGACAGCAGGTCAGCACCGAAGCGCAGTCTACTTCGTGTGCGCAGTGCGGGTCATATATTGATCTGCGGGAATTTAAAATTGACGGTCCTTTCGGACGCAGCATCCAAACGCAAGGCGAGGTCATCATCACTCCCAAGGGCGATGTGGCCAGTTCGCGCATTGCCTGCGGCTCCGCTTTTATCGAAGGCAAATTCAAAGGAACCCTCTTTTGCACCGGCATCGCCCGGGTGCGGATGAAGGGGAAATTTGTCGGCGCCGTGGAGAGCGAAGCTCTTGTGATTGAGAAAAAGTCCGAAGTGGAATTTGTCCGTGCCGTAAAGGTGCGTTCGCTTGAAATTAATGGAAAAACGATCGCGCATGTTGAATGCGACGGGCGGGTGACTATTAACAAAGGCGGCGCTCTGGAGGGTTCCGTTCATGCGCGAGCTATCACCATCGAAAAGGGTGGCAGCTTTAGCGGCGAACTCTCCATCGGATTACCCGAAGGGGAACAATTGCCTGAACACGCGCAAGTGCCCGAAAGTGAGCAGCCGCCCGGGCAAGCGCTTCAAATCCCGCAGGACTCTGAATTAACCCGCGATCCGGAAGTCAACGCGGCAACCGAGGCCTGAAACTGCCTGGTCACGCCTCCCAGGCGCGACCCTACTGACCAAACCATTTTCCTCGTCCCGGACTTAAGTTCCGGGACGAGGAATTTTTTTGTCTATTTGGTTAGCAAAGCCGCCGCAACCGCCGCCATCCGGCCAGCACGCCAAAGCCGCCTAACAACATCACAGCCGCGCCAGGCTCCGGGACGACGGTCAGGGTTCCCGCACCGGAGAAGTATTCGTCGTTCTTGAAGAGCGCGCTGCTTAAACTGCTGCCGTAAGTGCCGGCCGGCTGCGCGATCGCGCCTAATACCAGGCTGCCGGCAATTTCACTGACGCCCGCTCCAAGTTGGAGGTAGCCGAAGTCCGCGGTGCCAGCCGTGCCTCCGCCGGCCAGGGTGAGCGTGGCACTATCGGAGATCGCATTAAGCACACCGGATTGAATGCTGAATTTAATGGCGCTGCTTTGGACAGTGATATTCCCCGTGCCGATTGAACTGCCGGCTCCCGACACGGCAAGCGTGCCTTTGGTGATCGTCGTTAATCCTGTATAAATGTTCGTTCCCAAAAGGGTCAGCGTGCCAGCGCCCACTTTGGTTAGCTTGGCGCCCACCGATGTCGCGCCACCGGCCCCCGCGTTTTCCGGTGAGCACGCCTTCGATGCCGTGGAAAACAAATTCCAGCAAGGGCCACCTCATGGGCTTCCTTTTCCAGGACAAAGGCGCCGGTGGTTTTGACGGCGGTTCAGTCGTGCTGAGCGGACCGCTGAACCGCACCCTCGTTACCGATGCCACGGGTTTTTTTGGCGCAGTCGATTTGCCCACCGGCACTTATACCTTGTCGGTCAACGAGCCAGGTTACCGTCCCTTGAGTCGAACCATTGTTGTCGCGGGAACGGCCGTGGCGCAAACCACTCTCTTACCCGCCGTGGTGCCGCTTGAGTTTACCTCCGTTGTTCGCGCCTTCGCTCCATCGCGGCTCACCGTGACTTGGTATTCGGTGCCGGGCCGCACACCTATCGCATTGAGGGCACGAATGATTTGCTGGCATGGTCGCCGGTGGCGTCCGGCGTGGCTGCCGCCAGCGCCTCAACGACGTTTTCTTACACACTTCCCGACGCTTGGAACGCTCAGGCTTTCCTGCACGTGACCGAAGAGTAAGCGCTTGCTTATCAATTTAAAAAGCAGGCAGCCGGAAAGCCGGACACTCTGAACTTGCGCAAACCCACAGATGGCTTGGGCGCTTTCCTGCCCATGTTATAACCTGGACGGTTATTGCTTTTCGGGAGCCGGGGCCGGTTCGGCTGCTGCGGGAGCCGGCGCGTTGCTGGCGTCCGATTTCGGCTCCACAGGCGGCGTTGCCGGAACAGGTGCCGCGGGTGCAGGAACCGGTGCCGCGGGTGCAGGAACAGGTGTGGCGGGCGTCGGAACAGGTGTGGCGGGTGCAGGAATCGGTGCGGCGGGTGCAGGAACAGGCGCGGCGGGCGTCGGAACCGGTGCGGCGGGTGCCGGAACAGGCGCGGCGGGCGTCGGAGCAGGTGCGGCGGGTGCCGGAACCGATGCGGCGGGTGCCGGAACCGATGCGGCGGGTGCAGCTTCCGGAGCGGGTGTGGTTGGAGCAGGCGTGACTTCCGGCGCAGGCGTCACTGCTTGTTCAGCAGACGGAGTCGCGGCGGATTCCGCGGCCTTCAGCTTTTTGCTCTCGGAGCGCGCTTCCATCGCAAACTGGGTCTGACCGAATTGGGAAGTGACCTGATCGTAAAGCCGGCGTGCCTGATCGATCTGGCCTTTGCCTTTTTGGATGCGTGCCTGGGCGAGAAGCGCGATCGGCGCGCTATAGGCAACCGGGTAAGTGGTGGCGACTTTCTGATACGTGCTCAGCGCCTCATCGATCTTGCCCTGGGTTTCAAGATTCAATGCAAGACTCAGCCACGCGCCACTAATAAGCGGATGCTCAGGATGCCCGGAGGTAAATTTTTGAAGATTTACTGCCGCTTCATCATATTTTCCCTCGTTGCGGAGTTGTTCAGCAAGAAGCAGTTCGGCGTTTGCCGCCACGACCGAACGGGGATGCTCAGCGATGACCTTGCTGAGTTCTTCGTTGCTCTTGGCCGCGGCAAATGCGCGCTCAGCCGATTCCCGTGCTTTGCGCTGCGTGTATTCAAGAACTCCGAACACGATCAGCGCGGCCACAAGCAGCACGGCAAAGAGCTTGATCTTGCTTTTGTGCTGAAGCCAAAAAACTAGGGGATCAAAACCGGTCTCTTCAGGTTGCGTCGAATCGGCGGGGCTGGACATAAGGGGGAGGAACTTTTCAAAGCCTCTGGCGCAGCGCAAGCATTGATCAGTCGCGACGTGCGATCAATTCGTGATTTTGCCGGCTCTTAACGATCGTATTCTCAGGAGCGACGCCCTGCCACTGGGTTCCGGGATAAAGAATGGCGCGGCGTCCTATCATCGAGCCGGGATTAATCACCGAGTTGCAGCCGATCTCCGCATGATCGCCAATGACGGCGCCAAACTTGCGCAACCCCGTCGCCACGAGGCCGTCCTCGCTCATGATTCGAATCTCGCCGCGATCGAGCCGCACATTGGAAAGAATCACGCCGGCTCCGAGGTGCCCGCGAAAGCCGACGATCGAATCCCCCACGTAGTTAAAATGCGGGATCTGCGCCTGGTCAAAAATGATCGAGTTCTTGAATTCGCATGCGTTGCCGAGCACGCAGCCCGAACCGACGATCACATTCTCGCGGATGTAGCAGCCGTTGCGAATTTCGCATCCTTCACCGATCCACGCCGGCCCTTTGATCATGGCGCCTTGTTCAATGACGGTTCCTTTGCCGATAAAAACCGCGCCGCTGATAAATGGTTTTCCGATCAGCCGTCCATGGATGCCGGGCTTGAGGCGGAACTGGAGATAGCTGGGGATTTGCTTGAGGGCATCCCAGGCATGGACCGCGTTATCAAAGAGCATGCGGTGCTCAGTGTGATTTAGATCGAGATATTTTTCCGGAGCAAACATGGCAAAAGCGGCGCGGCTGGTTGGCGTCGTCGGCTGGTTCTTAGACCGGATTCAAAAGATTGACAGGCTAAAAGCAAGCGCGAGGGGAACGCCTTGGAGCGTCGCCACGCGTCCTGTTTTACTTCGGCATTAACTTCGGACCTTCTTTGGTGTCCTTGACGATCCAGCCAAGCGCGGCAATCTGATCGCGCAATTGATCGCTGAGCGCCCAATCGCGGGCGGCACGCGCCTGCTGGCGTTTCTCCAGCAACTCGACGGCTTCGGCGGGAATGGCCGCTGTATCGCGCTGAAAAGCCAGCACGGCATTGATGCGTTCCCAGCTTGCAAGCAGCGTGGCGGCTTGTCCGGGTGAAAGGCGTCCTTCATCGAGCGCCTTGTTGCTCTCCCGAATGAGGTCAAAGAGATGGCCCATCGCACCGGAGATATTCAAGTCATCGTCAAGCGTGTCGAAAAACCGGTCGGCTTGCGCGCCAAGTTCGATAGGCTCGGGATTCGCGTTGGCTTTATGGTCGGTGAGCCGTTCGACCCATCCATCGATTCGCGCCAGGGCGGTGCGCGAAGCTTCCAGTCCGGCGAGCATGAAATTGCATGGGAGCCGGTAATTGACCGTAAGCAATGCATGACGCACTTCCCGGCCGGTAAACCCTTTTTCAATCAAGTCGCGCAGCGTATAGAAGTTGCCAAGCGACTTGGACATCTTCTGGCCTTCCACCATGAGATGCGCGCAGTGAAGCCAGTAACGGACAAACTTCTTACCCGAGCAGCATTCCGACTGGGCAATCTCCGCTTCGTGATGGGGAAAGATGTTATCGACCCCGCCGCAGTGGATGTCGAGTTCAGGCCCAAGCAGCGTGTTGGCCATGGCGCTACATTCAATGTGCCATCCGGGACGGCCCGGCCCCCAGGGAGATTCCCAGCGCACATCGCCATCGTTCTCATCCCATGCTTTCCAGAGTGCGAAATCACCCACGCTCTCCTTCTCGTATTCATCACTGCTGATCCGGCCACTGGGACGCAATTCATCCAGGTTGAGATGCGCAAGCTTGCCGTAGTCGGGAAACTTCGAAAGCCGAAAGTAAACAGACTTGTCCTCAGCCTGATACGCTGCCTGCATCCCGATGAGTTGAGTGATCATCTCAATCATCTTTTTAATGAAACGCTCTTCAGTGGCCGCCGGATAATGATCCGCCGGTTTGATTCTTAAGGTTCCGATATCCTGAAAAAAGGCGTCCTTATAGATCTGGGTGAAATCGGTGAGCCGCCTGCCAGCCTTGCGTGAATCGCGAATGGTTTTGTCGTCGACATCAGTCAGATTCATGACGCGGTTAACTTGATAACCGCGTGCTTCCAGATGGCGCTGAAGCAGATCTTCGAAAATATAAGCGCGAAAATTGCCTATATGGGCATGGTTATAAACCGTCGGCCCGCACGTGTACATCTTGACGTTTTTGCCCGCTTCATCAAGTGGCCGGAATTCTTCGAGCTGTCGTGAGTAAGTATTAAAAAAACGGATCGGCATGAGCTGTTTTAGGTCGGCAACCGCGCACTTCGGTTCGCGGCTGGCTTCTCGATTGTTGGCGCGGCTATTCGGGCTGATCGACACTGGCGACAGCCATCGCGGCGATTCCTTCCTGGCGGCCCAGGAACCCCATCCGCTCATTGGTTGTCGCTTTTACACCCACCCGCGCCACTGGGATCTGCAATGCTTCGGCCAGATTCTCTCGCATCTCGGCGACGTAAGGCCCTATGCGCGGTTCCTCGGCGATCAAGGTGGCATCGATATTGATGACCCGGGCGCCGCGCTCGGTGATCAGCGAGGCAATCTTGCGCAGGATATCAAGGCTGCTGATACCGCGGATCGACTCGTCGGTATTAGGGAAATGATGGCCTATATCGCGTTCCCCGATCGCCCCCAGGACCGCGTCGGCGATTGCATGGGAGAGAACATCAGCATCCGAATGACCATCCAGGCCATGGGTATGGGGAATCTCGACGCCGCCTAAAATCAGAGCGCGTCCTTCCACCAACTGATGCACATCATATCCAATTCCAACCAGGTTCACGGTTCCACCTCCAGGTCGATGAGTCCGCTTGAGGCGCAGACGGAAATTTTTCCGGGATGATCTTCGCGCGGAGTGGCCTTGAATTTTCCGCCGGCGGTTTCCACGAGGATTTGGCCCGCGGCAATATCCCAAAGGCTGACAGATTGCTCAATATAAGCATCGAGCCGGCCGGAGGCGACATAAGCCAGGTCGAGCGCCGCGCTCCCCATCAGCCTGCACTTGCGGGCGCGTTGCGCGAATTTTTCGAGCAGCGGCATGCCGGCGGCAATGGTGGTTTTGGTTTTTGAAAAGCCAACGGAAAGCACCGCATCGGAGAGCTTGGTGCGTGTGCTGACCGCGATTGGTTTGCCATTGAGCATGGCGCGCGTGCCTTTGGAGGCCTCCCACATTTCGTCCCGCATCGGATCGTAGATGACACCCACGACGATCTCTTCGCGATGGCGCAACGCGATTGAGATGCAGAAATGAGGGATGCTGTAGAAGTAATTCACAGTCCCGTCGATTGGATCGACAATCCATTGCCAGTCGCTCTCCTGATTGCCCGCGATGCCTTCCTCTCCGAAAATGGCGTGATCAGGAAAGCATTCCAGAAGGATCCCCGTGATGAGTTCCTGGGACTGGACATCAAGAGCCAGTTTGATGTCGTGGGATTCAAACGAATTGACGTCCAGCGGTGTGCCAAAGTGCTCGCGGAGGAGTTCGCCAGCGGCTCTGGCGGCCTTCACCGCAGCTTCAAGATAAGAGTTCATAAATGGTTGAGAAGATCGGGGAGCAGTCTGCGTAAAAGAAATGGGAGGAGAAACGAATTTCTCCTCCCATTTTAAACTAAGACTTCTCTGAAGGGGTTACTTCTTTGAAGCCGCTTTTTTCGCCGCGGGCTTCGCTGCTGCTTTTGCAGCAGGCTTGGCCGCCGCTTTCGCGGCAGGTTTCTTCGCTGCGAGTTTCTTGGCTGGTGCCTTCGCGGCCGGAGCTGCTTTGGCTGGAGCCGCCTTTGCAGCCGCCGGTTTGGCCGGAGGTGCTGCTTTTACAGGAGCCGCTTTCGCCGCAGGTGCCGCCTTTTTAACAGGAGCCACTTTTTTAGCGGGCGCTGCTTTGGCAGCAGGCCCCGCTTTCTTTGCAGGAGCTTTTTGAGTTTTAGTCGCCATTAATAATCCCCCCTTTCAAACCGCAGTAGCGGTTAACCGATATATTGAGAGCATAGACATCACGCTTCAAGATCTGGGTAATGACATACGTATGAAGCGTCAACTATTATTTGCTTACCTGGTCGTCTTTTTTTCGTTTTTGCGCAGAGCTATTGAACCTAAAGGAAAGAAGCTTCAGTCCGCGCTTCTCTTTTGCGCTCCAATGCAGCGATCGTGAATCCGGTGTGGAGGCCGTTTGGCGCTCAATCGCTATCCAGCCTAATGCGGAATAAAATAAACAAACCAGGCGCTTGTCGGCGGGCTTTGCAAAGCCGGAATTATTTCAACCGGCCGCGATCGCTATTCTTACCGCTTACTTCCAGCAACCAGCTCCATTGCCCGCTCCACGATTTCATCAATCTTCCATAACCGGCCAATTCCTTCATAACCGCACGCGAGCATTCCTTCTTCAGGGCCGATAAATTCGGCTCCACGCGAACGTAGCAGAGCTGCGTTGTGTTGAGTGGCCGCGTGAAGCCACATCTTTCCATTCATGGCGGGTGCGATAAGCAGCGGGGCCAGCGTGGCCAGAGCGATTTCGGTTAATGGGTTGCTGGCAAATCCGTGCGCGAGTTCAGCCAGGATATTGGCCGTGGCCGGGACAATCAAAAGAAGGGCGGCGCGATCCGCCAGCGCGATGTGCGCCGGTTTCCATTGGCCCGGATTTTCAAAGACGCTGCTGATCACAGGGTTTCTTGAAAGCGTCTGAAAGGTGAGGGGGGTGATAAATTGCTGGGCGCCGTGGGTCATTGTCACATGCACCTCGCATCCGCGCTTAACCAGTTTGCTGACAAGATCCGCAGCTTTATAGGCGGCAATAGAGCCGGTGATTCCAACAATGATTACCGGCGGCTCCTGGTTCATACCCGGATAAGCCGCCGGCTCAGATAGCGCTCGGCCCGCATGATGGCGCGGAATTTGAGAAGGTCTTCTTCAATGGAGCCGCTAATGATCGTGTATTTGTAAGCATGCCACGCTTCCATCTCGGTTGCGGCATTAGCCAGCCGGGTCTCGATTTGCTCCGCGGTCTCGGTCCCGCGCTTAACAAGCCGGCGCCGTAGTTCCTCAAGGCTC
Source organism: Chthoniobacteraceae bacterium (assembly GCA_028293625.1). Taxonomy (GTDB): domain Bacteria; phylum Verrucomicrobiota; class Verrucomicrobiia; order Chthoniobacterales; family Chthoniobacteraceae; genus CAIURC01. The sequence goes on from JAQGOL010000024.1 coordinate 263,054, forward strand.
GGCGGCATGATGAAAATATCTGCAAGCGCGGAGCCAATTGCGCCGCCATCTTCGCGAATATGCAAGGCGCCTTGCACGTCGATATCGATAAGCACATCGACGCCTTCCTCCAGATTTCGGAGCACCGTCTCCCGCAGTGTCCCGTAGTAATTGCCGTGGACGTGCGCGTGCTCGATGAAGTCGCCCGCTGCTATCCTGCTTTCAAAGTCGGCTTTGCTTAAAAAGAAATAATCTTCGCCTTCCATTTCCCCGGGCCTCGGAGAGCGCGTCGTGCAGGAGACTGAGTAAACAAAATCGGGAGTCTGCCGAAGCGAATTCAACAAGGTGCTTTTGCCGGCCCCCGAAGGTGCTGAGACAACAAAAAGGATCCCGTGACGGCGGAATGCATGGGTGGGTTCAATGACGGTATCGGGCACGGGATCGCTATTCTATGTTTTGAATCTGCTCGCGGATCTTTTCCATCTCGGACTTGCAGATGACAACCAGCTGGGAAATTTCCACATCGTTGGCCTTGGCGCCAAGCGTGTTGAATTCACGTCCAATTTCCTGGGTCATAAATTCAAGTGTCCGGCCCACGGGTTCGTTCTTTTTAAGATGGGTTGCCACTTGCACGAAATGGCTTTCAAGCCGGGTAAGCTCTTCAGTGATGTCGCTCTTCTCGGCAAAAAAGATCACCTCGCGAGTGAGCCGCTCATCATCAATTGGCAGTTCCACGCCGGCCCGCTGGATCCGTTCATGGAGCGATTGCCGGTACCGTTTCACGACCACCGGCTGCAGTTCAGTGACTTTGGTCACCGCGTCGCGCACCACCTTGAGCCGCTTGGCGAGGTCCTTGGCCAGATGTTTGCCTTCGTTCTCGCGCATCTTGATCAGGTCACTAAGCGCTTCCTTGAGCGCGGCCTCCACGTGCGGCCATGCCTCTTCAATATCCATCTCTTCCTCGGGAATCCGCAGGACGCCAGGCGCCCGGAGCACCGTCTCAATGCTGACCTCGCCCGCGGCACCGATTTCACGTTGAAGCTCCAGCATCGCCTTGTAGTAGGTGCGCGCCAGATCCGCATCGAGCGAGAGGTTCTGGGCCGCGGCGGCGCCCCGGTGAAAAGCGATTACCACGTTGAGCCTGCCCCGGGAGACTTCGGCATTGATGACATCGCGCACGCGCGGCTCGAGTTCGCTCAGTTCGCGCGGAAGTTGAACGACGACATCGCTCTGCTTACGATTGACCGAGTTGAGCTCGACGCTGAATTTACTTCCGTTGTTGACGCTTTGGCCCCGGCCATAGCCGGTCATACTTCTCATGGCCTTGCAGAGTATGGAGGCGCCTGCGGAGTGCAATTCCGCATTCGGCCAACCTGCGCTCTTTGCGGCATCTACCGGGTATGATTGCGCGCGAGCTCTTCCACAAACTTGCCGTAGCCCGGGCTTAACCTGCTGTTGGCAAGTTCCTGGGACGTCACCACGTCCAGTGGCCGCTTGCCACGTCGAGAATCGCGCCTTTCATCCGCAAGCGCATCTTCTGCGATTCATCCGGAATGAAACGAGCCGGCAATCGGCACCCAGGAAAAGAGGGGACAAGGCGCGATTTCATGTCCCGGGAGGGGCGAATGTCAGCCGGCTACATTCTGGGGCGGCTGCTTAAGGAGCATGTCGGCGGCTTGACTGACATCTTTGTCTCCGCGGCCGGAGAGGTTCACGATGATCACTTCTTCCTTCGACATCGCAGGCGCCGCTTTGAGGACGTGCGCAATGGCGTGCGAGGATTCAAGCGCCGGGATGATTCCTTCCACCCGCGAGAGTCTCTGGAACGCGGAAAGCGCTTCGTCATCGGTTGCGAAGTCATACTCAATCCGATTCAGATCACGCAGGTAGGCGTGCTCTGGCCCAATGGCGGCGTAGTCGAGTCCGGCTGAAATGGAATGGGTCAGTTGAATCTGACCATCTTCATCGGCGAGCAGGTAGGTCTTCGTGCCTTGCAATACTCCAAGTTTGCCACCCTGAAAGCGCGCGGCATGATCGCCGTCGCGAATGCCACGGCCGCCAGCTTCCACGCCGACCATTTTTACATCGGTGTCATTGAGGAAAGGCCAGAAAAGCCCGATGGCATTGCTTCCGCCCCCGACACAGGCCACAAGCAGCTCGGGCAGGCGTCCTTCCCGCTCAACGATTTGCCGGCGCGCTTCATCCCCGATCACGCGATGGAAATCGCGCACCATCATCGGATAAGGATGAGAACCGAGCGCCGAGCCAAGGATGTAATGAGTGGTGCGCACGTTAGCTACCCAGTCGCGCATCGCTTCATTGATCGCTTCTTTTAGTGTCGCCTGGCCCGCTGTCACGCCGACTACTTTGGCGCCCAGAAAACGCATCCTGGCTACATTCAGCGCCTGCCGCTCCATATCGACAGCGCCCATATAGACTACGCATTCGAGTCCGGCTCGCGCCGCCACGGTGGCTGTGGCCACGCCGTGCTGGCCAGCGCCGGTTTCCGCGATGATCCGCTTTTTGCCCATCCGTTGCGCGAGCAGGATCTGGCCAAGCGCGTTGTTGATCTTGTGGGCGCCCGTGTGAAGAAGGTCTTCGCGTTTAAGGTAAATCTTTGCGCCGCCGAGTTCTTTTGTGAGCCGTTCCGCCAGGTAAAGCGGCGTCGGCCTTCCGGCGAAGTCTTTAAGCACCGCGGCCAGATCGGCCTGGAAGCCGGGATCTTTGCGCGCTTTTTCATATTCAGCGGTCAGTTCATTCAGCGCTGTCATCAGCGTTTCGGGGACGAACATTCCGCCGTACGGGCCGAAGTGCCCATGCTTGTCCGGCAGCAACTCAAGGTCGATCATAAGGGTCGCAGAGTAGGCGGAGGCTTGAAGAGGTGCAAAGGGGAATTGAAGCGAATCAGCGATACAAGCCCGAAGCCATTAACTCCAGGCCCGGTTAGTAGACGAGTGGATCGGGAAGCTGGAAGGCATCGCTCACGATGTGAATTGAAATCCCGCCCTCTTCAACAAGCACTTCAACAATGTCGAATCGGAAACGGATCTCCGGATAATTGAGCATCCGCAGCCAGGCCATTGCACCCCGGGAAATCAGATGCTGCTTCTTTAAATCGACCGCCGCCGAGGGCGAACCGTAGTCCAGAGTGCTGCGCGTTTTGACTTCCACAAAAACGAGCGTCTTCTCCCGCTTGTCCCGGCAGACGATGTCGACTTCGCCTCCACGCGGCGGACGAAAATTGCGGTAAAGAATCTTATACCCGTTCCTGCGCAAATGCCGGGCGGCGAGCTCTTCACCGCGTCGGCCGAGTTGGGCGCTGCGATTTAACTCAGGCTTCCGCGAAGGGAAACAGCGCCTGGCGAACCGGCAAAAACGTGCGGCGATGAATCGGACACGGCCCATGCTCTTTAAGTCGTTCCAGATGGAGCGCTGTGCCGTAACCTTTATGCCGGGAAAAGTCGTAACCGGGATGGAGTTCATCCATTTGGGCCATGATACGGTCCCGGGTGACCTTGGCGATCACACTCGCGGCGGCGATGCTATAACTTAGACCGTCGCCGCCGACGAGAGCCGTGTGCGGCAACGGAAAATGCGGCACGGGCAACCCGTCGATCAGGACATGATCAGGTTGCGGAAAAAGCCGCCGGGCCGTGCGGCGCATCGCTTCGTGCGTGGCCCGAAGAATGTTGATGCGGTCGATCTCTTCGTTCTCAACCACTTCCACGGCCCAGAACAGATTCTTTCGCGTGGTCAGTTCGCTGTAAATCTCGTCGCGCTGTTTATGCGTGAGCTGTTTTGAGTCGCGCAGGAAGCCGTGTCGAAAATTGGCGGGAAGAATGGCGATGGCCGCCACCACCGGCCCCGCGAGCGGTCCGCGTCCCGCCTCATCGATTCCGGCCACGATATTGCAACCGTTTGTGCGCAGGAGTTTTTCGTGGCGGAGGCTGCATTTCATAAACCGTTTTCCAGAAAAAAAAGAGGCCCCGATCCGCGTTCATATTCGGCGGCGAAAAAGCCATCGAAAAGAAGCGCCAATCAGGGCCTCATAAAATTGGATGAAAGGTTTACTTCTTTCTGAGGACGATTTTCTCGCGAACAGCCATTGCCTGCTTGCCCTTGCGACCGCGGAGATAGTTGAGCTTGGAACGGCGTGCCGTGCCAGCCGTTTCCACTTCGATCTTGGAGATGCGAGGGGAGTGGACCGGGAATACGCGTTCAACACCTTCACCGTATGAAATGCGGCGAACAGTGAACGACGACTCAAGCAAAGTGCCTTTGCGTCCAATCACGATGCCTGTGAAAATCTGCACGCGCTCCTTTTCGCCTTCTTTCACGATGGTGTGCACGCGGACGCTGTCGCCGATATTAAATCGGGTCACGTCCTGCTTCATTTGTTCCTGCTGGATATTCTGAATGATCTTGTTCATGGCGCAAATCCCTCACGATGGGAGTGGAAAGGGGTGAGATGAGTAACGTAAATACTCGGAGACGCAACTGCAAAAGCAGCCTTTCTCAATGGACCCAATTATCGACTTGCACAGTGACAGCTATTTTATGAGCGAAGCGCTCCGCCAGGCGCGCAAAGCGTGGGAGCGCGAGGAGGTGCCCGTGGGCGCCGTGATTGTCCATGAAGGCCGCATCATCGCCCGCGCTTTCAACCAGGTGGAGACGCTCCAGGATGCCACCGCCCATGCGGAAATGCTCGCCGTTACCCAGGCCCAAAGCGTCATCGGCAACTGGCGCCTCAGTGAGTGCCAGCTCTACGTCACCAAGGAGCCGTGCCCGATGTGCGCCGGAGCCATGGTTCATGTCCGGCTTAAACGCGTTATTTTTGGCTGCCTTTCCATGAAGGATGGCGCCGCGGGCAGCCTCATGAATCTGTTGCAGCATCCCGGATTAAATCACTCCTGTGAAATCACCAGCGGCGTGCGCCAGGACGAATGCGCGCAAATGTTGCAGGCCTTTTTCCGCGAACGCCGCAAAGGAGGGCTTTAAAGCGCGCCTCACACAATCAGCATGCAATCGCCGTAGCTGTAGAAACGATAGCGTTCCCGCACCGCTTCCGCGTAGGCTTCGAGGGCAAACTCGCGCCCGGCAAAGGCGCTTACCAGCATCAACAGGGTTGATTTTGGCAGATGGAAATTGGTCAGCAGGCCGCCAATGACCCGGAGCTGGCTGGGCGGATAAATGAAGATGTCGGTGGCGCCTTCGCCGGCTTTTAATGGAAGGCCGCACGCTTCAAGCACCCGCGTGGTCGTGGTCCCCACCGCAATGATCCGTTTCGCCGCATTGATCGCCGCGGCTGCTTCACTGGAAACCCGGTAGCGTTCCGAATGCATCCGGTGCTCGGAAAGCGACTCCACCTGGACCGGCCGAAACGTCCCGACGCCGACGTGCAAGGTCAGAAACGCGTGCGGCACCCGGGCCAGGATTTCCGGCGTGAAATGGAGTCCTGCGGTCGGGGCAGCCACGGCGCCGCGTTCGCTCGCATAAACGGTCTGGTACCGCTCGGCGTCGGCCGCTTCCACCTCGCGCTCAAAATAAGGCGGCAGCGGCAGTTCCCCCGCCTGGTCGAGATCGATTGGACGGTCAAAGGCAATGATGCGTTCGCCTTCCGGACAGATTTCCAGCACCTCGCCGGTGGCCCCCATGACCGTCACTTTTCTCCCGATCCGCATCCGGCGTCCCGGTTTAACCAGGCATTTCCAGACGTTTTCACGCACCGCTTCAAGGAAGAGGAGCTCAATCTGGCCATCATCGGAGTAAACCCGCGCGGGAATAACCCGGGTGTCATTGAGGACGACCAGATCGCCGTCGCGAAGGAACGTGGGAAACTCGGCGAAATGCCGGTGCTCGATCCGTTGTTCGGCGCGGTAAAGCACCATCATTCGCGAATCGTCGCGGCGCGGCAGGGGATGCCTGGCGATGAGTTCTTCCGGAAGCGGATAGTCGTAGTCGCGGGTAAAAGCGCTCACTCGATTGCAAGATCAGACGGCAGCCTTGGCACGGCCGCGCTCACCGTGGACGCGCTGCAAATCGCATCGGTTCGCGGCGGCGATGACCAGGTCGGCCACGCGGCGTTTAAGCCGCCAGGCGCGTGCGTAAATGACAAAGGCAAAGACGATATAAGCCGTCCACCACCAGATGTCGCCCGCAAGATTATGCTTGGAGGCAAACGCCTGGCGGTAAAGCAAGGCCGAGAGCGCGATGAAATTGGTGAGGAACGTGGTGACGACCATTTTATAGCGCAGTTGCACCCGGGTCAGGCACTTCGGCCCACCGTGATACTCGGTCACGGTGTGTAACTTGATGATCCACCAGACATTGCCGTAGATCTGCACGTCCCAGCTCTTCCAACCGGTATCGGCCGAGTAACGCCACCCTTCGCCTTCCAGAAGCGCAAAGATTTCCGTGAGCAGGCTTTCACGGCCCTGGCCTGTTTCATTCCAGAAATTGAGCCGTGAAATGCTTCCGGCATGGCTGGCTGCAGTGACGCCGCGCTCGGGGGCCGCGATGACTTCCGCCGGAGTGCGTTTGTATTTGAGCCAGGTAAAGTAGCGCGCCCATCCGCGGCCGAGCGGCTGCATGAAAGCCAGGAACGCCACCAGCAGACGTGCGCGGATGGTGTCAAACTTCGTTTCAATGCGGGCATTGACCATGTAACTGAGCCCGACAAGGAACGTGCCGCCAATCATCAGCAATGGAACAATGCGCAGATTCGGGAAAGCCACGGTCACCAGGAAAATGAAAACCGTGAGCCCAACCCACTCAATGCTCCCGAGATAATTGGCCACCGCGCTTTGGGAAGCCGGGTAGATCGACTGGAAAAGTCCCTGCCCGAAAACACCGTGGTAAATGACAGGCCGATTCAACAGCCATGTAAACCGCGGCGCTCCGTAAATCTGCCCTTTCCATTTGGCCTGCCCGGTTGGCCCGAAAAAGATGAGGTGTTTAAAACGCAGCATCGCCTCCGCTTCGCCATAACCTTCCTGCTGTTTGCGGAATGCCTGGAGCGTGAACCGCCGGTAATGCCAGACAATCGCACTGGGACTAAATGCGATGACTCCGCCGTTTGTCTGGAGCCGCCAGCAAAAATCGACGTCATCGCCCGCTTTCCGGTATTCAATATCAAATCCGCCGACGCTCTCAAACGCCCAGCGATGAAATGCCATGTTGCACCCGGGAATGTGTTCGGCCACCACGTCGGTCAGGAGCACGTGGCTCGGTCCACCGGGCGCGGCGCAGACAGCCGCCTGAATCCAGCTCACGGCCGGCGGGGAAATGTTCGGGCCGCCGACTCCCGCATAATCGCCGCTCAACAACGTGCCAACCAGATAATAGAGCCAGTCGGGATCGGGCATGCAGTCCGAATCGGTGTAGGCAAAGATTTCTCCCAACGCGGCGTGCGCGCCGGCATTGCGCGCGTAGCTCAATCCCATGTTCGGCTGCACGATGCTCTGAAACTCAGGAAGCGAACGCAACGGATCGGCGCACCGCTCCTCCAGCCACGTTTTGACAATCTCCTGGGTGCGATCTTTTGAACCGTCATCCACCAGTACGATTTCAAAGTTGGGATAACTCACGTTATCGAGCGCTCGCAGACAATCGCCCAGTGTCTGGCCGCCATTGTAGCTGCAAACAATGACCGACACCTTCGGATATGCCCGCAGTTTCACCCGCGCAGTGACCGAATCCTCCCCGGCAAGCTTCTCTTTTAAAACATGGAAAGCCTGCTTCGGCTCCCGATCGCGGGTTACCAGGCCGAACTCCCAGTCGGTGATCTCATGGCCGCCAGTGAACCATTCGTCGGTCCACGAAAAGAAAATCGTCCCGGCGGCGCCCCCTTTGACAACGACATCGAGGTGCCAGTCGAGCACGTCGGCTTGCATCTCCTGGCCCTTTCTCTGCGTATCGAGGCCGAACTCGCCAAGGATCAGCGGTTTATCTTCCGCCAGGTTCTGCAGCCGCGCCAGGTAACGCTCAAAATCCCCGCGCCGCTCCAAATAGACGTTAAACGTGTAAAAATCGACGTTCTGGGGAAGGAGATATTCGGTCGGCGGATAGCTCGCGTAGCTGTAGAGCGGCCGGGGATCGGTCTCGCGCGCCACGGCGATGAGCTTTTCCAGAAACTCGATGACACGCGGCGCTCCCAGCCAGCGCACCATCGTGGTCGGCACTTCATTCCCAACCAGATACGCAAAGATGGCCGGGTGCCCTTTATGTTTGGCCACCGCATTCCGCACCGTCTGGATGATCTGGGCGCGCAGCTTTCGGTCATTCAGGAACTCCACGTGCTGTGTCCACGGGATGGAAATAAGCACGCGCAGGCCAAATTCAGCCGCCAAATCAAGCAGCCATCCGGGCGGCGCATGGTAAAGCCGGATCAGGTTGACGCCTAACTCGCGCATCAACGCAAAATCGATGCGCGCCTGTTCAGGAGTGGAAATCAGGTCGCCATCCGTGTTGGGCCGGAATGGACCGTAGGTGACTCCTTTTAAAAACCATTTGCGGTCACCTTCAAAAAAGAATTTCGCGTGAACTCGAATCGGTTCGAGCATGGAGACGGACGGGACGCTAAGGGTGGCTGGCATGGAGAAGCGCGATTTCTAAAGGTGCGGGCCGTTCACGGCAACCCTGCGCAGTATCGAATTTGGAATTCGCACGCCGTCGGGAACCGAACAGACCAAATCAACAGGGATTAAGCGGCGGACAAATGGGGTGCGGATGCCTCAGGCACCCAGTGCGCGTTCGACAATTTGCGCGGTCTTCACCAAGTCCTCGCTCGTGTGGGCCAGCGACAGAAAGCCTGCTTCAAACTGTGATGGCGCAAAGTAGACGCCCGCTTCCCGGCACGCATGGAAATACCTGGCGAACCCGGCGCGATCGCTGCGTTGGGCGTCGGCAAGATTCCAGACTTCGCCACTGGTGAAGTAGAGGCAGAACATCGAGCCGATCCGCTGGAAGACATAATCGCGGCCCGCTTTTTTCAAGGCAACCCGCGTCCCCTCTTCAAATTCCGCGCCGATCGCCTCGAGCTTGTCCCAAGCATTGAGCCGTTCTAGCTCGTGCAACTGGGCCAGCCCGGCCGCCATTGCCAACGGGTTGCCGGAAAGAGTGCCGGCCTGGTAGACGGGCCCGTCAGGCGAGAGCTGGTCCATGATTTCAGCCCTTCCGCCAAAAGCTCCCACCGGCAGGCCGCCGCCGATGATCTTGCCCAGCGCCGTCAGGTCGGGAGTAATGCCGCACCGTTCCTGATACCCGCCACGGGCAAGCCGGAATCCGGTCATGACTTCATCGAAAATAAGAAGCGCGTCGTAGGCGCTGCAAAGCTCCCTCAGTAATTCAAGGAAACCGGGCCGCGGCAGATAAAGCCCCGCGTTGGCTGGAATCGGCTCAACAATAACGGCGGCAATCTGGCTGCCTTCACGGGCGAAAATGGCGCGCAATGCCTCGGGATCATTGAAAGGGAGGGTGATCGTCAGTTGCGCCAGGGCTGCGGGGACACCGGCGCTGTCAGGCTGCCCATGGGTAAGCGCGCCGCTGCCCGCTTTTACCAGAAGCGAGTCGACGTGCCCATGGTAGCACCCTTCAAATTTTACGATCTTGTCGCGTCCGGTAAATCCGCGTGCAAGCCGGATGCTCGACATGGTCGCCTCGGTGCCGCTGTTGACCATGCGGACTTTTTTAATGGACGGAACCCACTCTGTGATTGTGCGCGCCATCTCCACCTCAAGCGGGTTGGGAATTCCGAAGCTGACTCCTTTCAAGGCAGCCGCCGCGATCGCTTCCTGGATCACACCTGGGGCATGGCCGAGGATCGCGGGTCCCCACGTTCCGACATAATCAATGTATTCCTTTCCCTCGATGTCCCAGATATGGGCCCCTTTGGCCCGATCTACAAAAAAGGGTTCGCCGCCCACACCGCGAAAAGCGCGCACGGGAGAATTAACGCCGCCGGGAATGTATCGACGGGCTTCAGCAAAAAGGGTTTGGGAAGTCATTGAAATGGGATGGCGTTTGAGTCTGAAAGGTTTTCTCCAAACTGCCAGAGTCGAGTCGCGTCGAATCGCGCTTTGCGAAGGGAAGCCGGTAAATTTTCATCAAGTGCGTTGACGAGCGCGCAAAGTTTCACTACCTAAGCCTCTCTTCTGCAATGGCGGGGTAGCCAAGTGGTAAGGCTCGGCTCTGCAAAAGCCGCATTCGGGGGTTCGATTCCCCCCCCCGCCTCCATTGTACAGCCCCAGAGGGTTACGCCAAAACCCCGGCCCGAGCGGCGAAAGTGCAAACTTGTCCGCGAGTATTCGCCCTTGTTCAAGGGTGTTCGAGAGCGTTCAAGCTCATATTCACTACGACTGGCACAGGCTCAGTTTCACCCGTCCCTTACTCCTCATTGGTTTAAGCAGTTTCATTCCGGGCTGCGCCGGAACAAAATTTCAGGGTTAGGCGCGTTGGATGTGAGTGAAGCAAACGCCGGGGAAAACCATCCGCGCGCGAATGCAAAAGATAGAATAACGCACAGGACGCCCAAGAGAGTGAGTAACATGCCAAGCGCACGGAGTCCGGTGCCGCTGCCAGGCAGCATGACGCGCCAACCGCTGAGAAAGAATGCAAGGGCCAGTAATCCGAAGACAATGGGCGAAATGATGAATGGGGCTGAGCTGACATAAAGAATGCCATCACGCTCGTTGATAACGAGATGCTTGGTGGCCGCGATCATGTCGAAGACCTCGCACGGAGTTTTGTCATCCACGCGCAGGGTGACCTTGCCGCTGATCTCGCTGGCGATGATGAGCTTGATGTTTCCTTGGAGGGCAAGCGCGCGAAGGGCAACTGAGATATCGTCGTCCTGAAAGTCGTAGAGACGCGAAACTCCGGGAGAAAGCTGCGCGTGCGCCGAGACCGCGAAGAAGAGTAGAAGTAATAGCAGTTGGTTCATAGGATGCGCGTGGCAACGCCTCATATTATGATTGGACAGCCGCTGACTTTCCGAGCCTTTACGCACCCAAAAGGGGGATTGGCACCTCTCAAGCTACCGGCATTGGCAACGCCTGTTTACTGTGCCCAAAGAAAAACTTCATTTATAGGGCTATTATGTTATCTGCTCATGACCGCCTTCCGAACAGCAGAGCGGCCAATGCACCGAGTCCCCAGCCGCCGAAAGCGCAGACGTTCATGTGTCCGGTCATAAATCCCATGCTAACTCCGAAGGTAGTGCCCACCGCAACGGCCATCCACCAAGGGAACAAACCGTTCTTGCGTTCATTTTGATTCTTCGGATTGGGCATATTGCGAGTGATGTGAATTGCCTGAAAAACGAGCTTTGGCAATGCGTGGCGCTGGGAATTCCGGGGTGCGCCGGAACGAAACTCCAGGGTTTAACGTGCCTTTAGGCGGACGTGGACCAGGCGAATAGCATGACGCATCAGCCAGGATTCAGTAGTTACGTGATTTTGCGACGACCTGGAAATTGTCTTTATAAACGATCATGCCCGGGCGGCTTGTGGTGAGTGTCGCTACTTGAAAATCTGAATCCTCGAGGATCGCGATCACTTCGCGAAATACCCAAATCCATTCCTTTGCGGTATCTTTAAACCAACAAACATGATCGGCGTTCCATCCGTTCTTCCTGAATGGAGGGCATGGCATATCACGGTTGAGTCGCTCGAAAATCTCCTGAGCATAGTCGACATGATAATCCGGCAGCCGCCCTGCTTCTCCAAGCATCCGCAGACTCGCAATAACGCCTGTGCATCGAGTCGGACATGAATGATCAGAACGCACAATGAAGCGAATGTAACGGGTCATTCTTTGTCGAACAGGTTAGGTCGGGCGGTCAGGTGGACAGACTTCCATGGCTTGGATCAAGCCGTGCGCCATGGTGAAACGATGACCAACGCGCTCATCGGCAAGAATGGTTCCAGCCATGTCGCGCACGACCTGATGCACCTCGACCAATATCCGCTCGGCGTCCTCCACGTGAAAAGCTAGCGGCTCCACATTCGGGTTAATCTCACTCCACTGCTCCGTCCAGTAAGCGCGGACCTCGTTTGGGCCACGGACAAAACCGCCTTTGAACGCTCGCGGCCAAGCCACGTCCGGCGTCATAAGGGGGACGGCGGCGTCAATGTCCCGTGCGTTGAAGGCCGCGTAGGCTGCGCGGAGTAGTTCGATTTGTGGTGAAGAGTTATCTGGTGGTCTGCTTGGCATAAGTGTGAGTAGCAAAGTCATAGAATGTTTCTATAACCCAACATCCTTATTGGGAGTAGTTGCCTTTTCGAGCGTTTATATGTCCGAATAGCGAAGGGGCAATACTCAAGCGACAGGCGTTGGCAACGCCTGAACCCGGTTAGGAATTGCTCGGTTACGGTCAGATGACGACTTGTGAACCCGAGAGCCAGCGAGGGCAGCTGACCCTCAGAAATGTATGGGCACTAGCGAAGAACCTGTGAAAATCGCGTAGCTGCCAATGACCACTGCTCCATGAAACTTTCTACCGCAATCTCCGCCGCTGCTTTCCTTGTCGTTCTGATATTCGCTGTCTCAAACCGGTACACTCTCTCCGAGGATGGCCAGATGAGGTTAGACCGCTGGACGGGAAAATCCCGTCTGCTTATCAGTCCGCCTGAGACTGTTCCAATCGCCAAACCGTGACGCCCCAGGAACAGACTGGCGCCGCGAGACGCAATCTCGGCGGCCGGAGTAGCCAATCTCTAGTCTGGATTTAGAAAACGTGGCCAAGCCGGTTTCCGGCCCGGCTCGAAGTCAGCGGCCTGCTTGACTTGGCGCATCCGGCTCAAAAGGTGTGCGCGTTGATGCTGTGGGGAACGAACGGTCTAAAAGAGTGCTATTCCTCTCCAACTATTTACTCATCTCTTAAGTCCCCACTCTGCTCGTGGAGAGTATAAACCTGCTTTCCTCTCGCTGGCGTGTAGCATGAAGATTGTTCCAACCGGCTTCCTGGCCGCGCTCAAAGTTCGAGTCAGCAATAGCGCCCCGGCCATCAAATAGATTAACCGCCTTGCCTGGCTTGTTTCGCGAGAGCTGCCACCGTAGCGACGAGCTCCATCGCGTCCACCGGCTTGGGGAGGAGGATCTGGAAGCCGGCGCACATCGCCTGCACCCGATCTTCCACGCGGGTGTACGCCGTCAGCGCGGCGGCGGGAATTTTGCCACCTTTTTCGGGAGGCCTCGCCCTTAGTTCCTCTAGAAAGGCGTAGCCATTTTTTTCCGGCATGCCGATGTCGCTCACGAGCACATCTGGAAGACTGATGTCCAAAAGTCGCAACGCCTCATCCGCACTGCCCGCAGTGCTGACCTTGGCTCCGGCCTTTTCCAACGTCTTGGCAACCATCATCCGGGAATCCTGGTCATCGTCGACGATGAGCACCGTGATCGCATGCAACGCAGGGATGGGATGGCCCTGAAGATCCGCCTCGTTACCCTCCCGGCGGGCCAAGGCGAAACTCTGCTCGGTAACCGCAGTGAAAGGAAGGACAACCGAGAATGTCGCTCCCTGTCCTGGTCCCGGACTTCTCGCGAAGACATTTCCTCCATGCAACTCCACCAGGTGTTTCACAATGGAGAGTCCCAGTCCCAGGCCGCCGTGACTGCGGCTGTTGGATGCATCGGCCTGACGAAACCGATCAAAGACGTTTGGCAGGAAATCGCCGACGATCCCGATTCCGGTGTCGGTGATGCTAGCTTCGAGATGGGAGTCGACCCGCTGCAGGGTCACGTCAATCTGTCCGCCGCGCGGGGTAAACTTGATTGCGTTGGTGAGCAGGTTCCAAAACACCTGCTGCATTCGCTGCGGATCGCCTGTGATGGTCGTCGCCGCACTATGGACGAACGCGTGAATCTTTACGCCCTTGCTCTGCGCCGCGGGGCGCACCGTTTCCAGTGCGGCTTCCAGCACAGTGGCCAGCTCAATCTTCTGCACATCCAGCCGCACTTTTCCCGAGAGAATCCGGCTCATATCGAGCAAGTCTTCGATGATGTGTTGCTGCGCCTTGGCGTTGCGGCCGATAACCTCCAGACCCTGAGCCAATTCACCCTCGCTGAGATCGCCTACTTGCAGGATTTGCACCCAGCCGACGATCGATTGCAAGGGTGTGCGCAACTCGTGCGAGAGGGTCGTGAGGAACTCGTCTTTCAGCCGGTTTTGCCGAACCGTCTCATCATTGGCCGTTGCCAGAATTTGCGCCGCTTGTGTCTGCAAAGAAATGTCACGGGCAATCTTGGAGGCACCGACAATCTCGCCCGCCCGGTTCTTGACCGGAGAGATCGTGAGGGAAATGTCGAGCTGATGGCCATCCTTGTGGCAGCGCTTTGTATCAAAGTGATCGACCCGTTCGCCATGACGCAGCCGTTGCAAAATGGCGGGCTCCTCTTGTTTTCGCTCGGCGGGAATCAGCCGCAAGATCGGCTGGCCGATCATTTCCTCAGCCGTGTATCCAAAGATCCGCTCGGCGCTCTTGTTCCAGCTCGTTACAATCCCATTCAGGTCCTTGGTGATGATAGCGTCGTCCGACGAGTCGATGATCGCGGAGAGAAAATGCTCTGCACTGTCAAAGCCGAAGGGAAGGTTAGATGGAGGCGTCATCCTGAAGAAGTTATCGCATGCCGAGGGGTGCGTCGATGCGTCCGACGTGCATCGTGCCCGGCCTGGCTCTTGGACGCATTTCTTCCTCAGATCCAGCAGTGCCGCGGAGCGCCATAGCGGGAGCGGTTCGCTGCAGCGCATGGTTGGCAGTGGCGCTTCATTACCTATGGTCGCTCCCGGTTCAATCGTGCAACCAGAAGCAGGATCGGTAATAGAAAAATCCAACAGCCCAAGGCGTCAGCGATCACAAAAAAAACGGGAACACCGGAACGCATGCCCGCAAAGATCCCAACCGCAGACAGGATCATAATGGCGACTGCTTGATACCTGATGATGCTGCTGAATGGCCGAACATCGCGAGCAAGCATTAAAAGGAGCCCTCCGTAAAAGGCGCATAATGCGCAAACTGAGCGGGCAAGATACTCTGCGATAGGTGCTGTGGGAAAGTCGCCAAGCCCGAGGAGCCAGTGGCCCCCGTCGAGCCAGCTCCGAGGCGCAAACAGTGGAATCAATGCCAACACGCAAATCCCGCCAAGCATGCGCAGAAGCAATCTGAGCCACGACTCAATCATATTTTAAATACAGGCAGAGAAGGCTTTTGAAGGCGAGGCTGAAAACCGTGAACCGAAGTGCTTGGAAGTTTGGCGCCGCTCATAAAGAAGTGCCGTTGATCTTGTTGATAACCCGGCGCATCAACCTGCCGGTCTTTATGTAGTTGTTGGTAATCTCAACGGCGGACCCGGCCGAGGCCAACGATCCTGTTCCGCTGCGAGTGAAACCTTTTAGCTTTGGCTGGAACGTGATGTTGACAAAATTACACGAGTGCCGCCAGCGACGCTTCCATCGTGTGGCCCAGTTTTCCGCTAAGGTTCAACTCAATAAGAACCGCGATTTGCGCCGGCCCATGCCGAGCCAAACATATTCCAGCAATCCAGCGGGGCACCTGATATATGAGGTTGGGTTTGCAAGAGGCGGGGAAGTCGAGAGCGAGTCTCAGCTGACAGCAACATCACGTCTGTCCGCGATTATCTGAGGACGCAATGTAATGATAGCCCGTCACTCAGCGTAGCGAAGAAAACTTTCATTTGGCTCCCTGTTGTGACGGGTCTTGTTTGGGAATTTGCCGGCTTCAGGCTGGGTGGGACGGGCTGATTGAAGGGGGGACGGAGAAGCTTTATTTTTTTTCTGAGCGGAGATGATAAAAATGTGAGTTGAGGCACTTGCACACCCATTCGATCACGATTAAGGAGTTGCCAGACGGAATGGAAAAACGCTTTGCGCCAGTGATTTGTGTTTTCCCAAATCCGCCACCCCGCCAGGCAATTTTTTTCACGCAAGCCCCTTTTAGCGCCACCCACTCCGCATTTATGAAGTCTGTTACCTCCTTTTCCTGTGTCGAACCGCTTGAGTCGCGTATCGCTCCTGCCGCTGTTGTTTTCCAATCCGGCTCTTCAGGGCACAAGATTGGTGAGATCGATTACACGGATGTTGATAGCGCCGCGGAAGATGCAGTTTTTATCAACACGGAAGCTGATCCGAGTGATCCGATCTCCGCGCTCATGGGAATCGGGGCGCCCGGAGTTGCGGATACATTCTACGTAAAGCTGACGACAAACAGTCTCCTCAAGGTATTCAATCAAACGGGTTTTCAGCCCTTGATCAGCGGCGATATCACAGGGAATGCCGGCATCACGGGAACGTTGATCGCATTTTTTGTGGATAAAAATTTGGATAACGAGGTGCAGCTCAATGAGTTGACCGGCCTTGCGCTGGGTAAAAACGTCCAGGCAATCATCAGTGGAAGCGTCGACGGCGACGTGGTCTCCAATTTTAATGATGCGCTCAACAAGCTGGGCGGCGCTAACGATCAGCCGGGTCAGGCTCACGATCTTCTGCTTAATCCGATCACGAGTTTGGTGGTGTCGGGCAATGTGAACGGGAGCGTGATCAGCGGCGGCCAGATCAACAAATTGAGCGTTGGCAGTGTCAAGCAAGTGCTTGCGGGCACGGCGGCCAACGGTGTTTCTTTTGATTTTAACGGAGCGGTGACTGGTGGCGGCGACCTGCTTGCAGTTGCTTCCCCGGCGCCGGGGATCAAAGGGGTTTCAATCCTGAATACTTCGATTGGCACTTTAAATCTGATGCAGGCTGGTGATGGCGGCGCGGGAGCCATTGGCGGCGCTCTGACAAATATCACGTTGATTGCCGCCCAGAGCGGCTTCCTGTTGCAATCGGGTGATGGAGGGAGCGGCGTGGCGGCCCGACATAACGGCGGCGCGGGCGGTTTGATTTCAGGAGTGATCATCAACGGACTGCGGGCCAGCGAGGTGGATCAATCGGCCAACTCGTTGATCCGGATCGTGGCCGGCGATGGCGGCGATAATTTCCTTGGAAGCACGGGTCTGGGCGGCGTGGGTGGTAGTCTTCAAAACGTTTTTGTGGGTTATGAAACTGTCCCGGGTAAAACCGCTCCCCAGCAATCTTTGACCGCCTTGAGTGACGCGGTCTTGATCCAGGGCGGCCTTGGTGGCGACGGCCGGATTGCGGGGGCTGGCGGCTCCATCAAGAGCGCCTCGGTTTTCGCGTCACCAAGTGGCGCTGGAAACGACATCGATCTGTTTGGCGGAGTCGGTGGCGCAACCACCGTGGCCAGCACTGCGGCAAAAGCGGGGGCTGGAGGTTCGGTGAGTGGAATATTGGTTTTGAATCCGGGAAATTCGATTGAAGCAGAGGCTTCGAAAATCGTTGTGGCTGGAGGAAATGCTGGTTCCGCCTCAGTGGGCGGCTCAGGAAATGCAGGCGGGTTTGTGAGTGCGGCCAATTTGATTGGATCGCAGACGCTGTTGCGGGGTGGTGACGGCTCGACCGGACAGCGGCTGGGCGGCAATGGGGGATATGTGTCCGCAGTGATTGTCCAATCAAGTTCACAAGGGGTGCATCCTGAGTCAGTGATTATTGATGCCGGCCATGGCGGTGACGCTTCAGCCGGAAGAGGTGGCAGTGGCGGGCGTGTTTTTGATCTCACCGTGCGAAACGGCGATCTTCGCGAGCTTTTGATCAACCAGACCGCGGGCGCCGGAAATGGCGGTATGAGCCAATTGGGCGCAGGCGGTGTGGGCGGTACAGTTTCTATGCTTGATATCACTGAGTCCGATACTGGCAACGCGGGTGCGGCTCAGATTCGCTCGGGTTCCGGCGGAACCGGTGGTGTCGGTGGAGGCGGTCGCGCAGGCGGTGCTGCCGGCGCAATTTCCACAGTGAATATCAGCGGGGTCCAGCTCGATTTGACCGTCACAGGAGGAGAGGGTGGCTTGGCAAGGTCCAATGCCGCCGGCGGCAAAGGTGCTGAGATCAACGGGCTTTCCTTTGTCAGTTACAAGCAGCAGGACGGCAACGAGGTGAATGCAACAATTTTGGGAGGAGTGGGTGGCGATGGCGCTGGAACCGGCGCGGGCGGTATTGGAGGGGCGGTAAGCAATGCCTCGATCACAGTTGGCCGTTCTGTCTCCGTGCTTGTCGGCGGAGTTGAATCCGCGCTGGTGGATGGTGGCAATATCGTTGTGACGGCTGGCATCGGAGGCGATTCAACAGGAGGCACTTCCGGGGCAGGTGGTGCGATTGTTAATTCCAGCTTTATTTCATATGCCGGCGACGTCACCGCTTCCGCCGCAAACGCAGGGAGCGGAGTCAAAGCCGCCACCGGCGGGCGGATCGATAACCTGGCTGTTCAGGTCGGACGGAATGTCTCCATCTCCTCGGGAAATGGCGGCGGCGGCGGTTCCGGTGGAGATATCCTTCACGCGGGCTTTGTCCGGGCCGAGGAAGAGTTGAACGTGATCGGCAGCATAATCGCCGCAGCTGGACCCGCGCCGCTTGGCGCCATCTCTCTGCTTGCCGGTGCCGGTTCAGGCGCGGGCAAACTCGCAGGCAACGGCGGTTCCATTATCGATGTAAGCGGTTACGTCGGGATTGCAGGGGCCACCACTTTTACCGCCGGCAATGGCGCCGCGGTGGCAGCCAAAGCGGGCAACGGCGGCAGCATTTCCGGGATCGGATTACTCGGCGGCGGTGGCGCCGGTGCTGTGGTGCGCATTTCGGCCGGCAACGCCGTTGATTCAAGCAGCGCGAAAATCGGCGGCGCCGGCGGAGACGTGATCGACGTTGGCCTCGGGGTAAATATCTTTAATAAAGCGAATCCTGCCGATCCCGAGAATGCTCTCGCGCTTGATCCGCTCACTGTGATTCAGCATGTCTCCGCCGGCGACGGTGGCGGAACCGGGCTCGCTTCCGGAAAGGGCGGCAGAGGCGGCGATGTTCGCGCACTCAATACGCATGAAGATATCGGGATCCGTTCGGGAGTCGGGTTTGGCTTTGATACCATGGGCGGAATCTTTGCCGGATCGGGCGGACTAAATACCTCGATCACACATACGGCGACTACTCTTGAAGCAAGAGACGGCCAGTCCGGGAGCGTGCTTCAGGTTACCGCAGATGCAATCGCGGCGATAGTCGCTGGCAAACCGCAGGCGGGCGATATTTTAACTGTCCGCAATCTTGCTGCGCGAGTGGATGACATCATCCTCAATGGTCTCAATGTAGCCACACGGGTGGATGCCAACGGAACCTTCCTTAACTTTAACACCGCCAATCTGATTGGTGGCGTGGTCAACCCTTCGGATGCCGGCGCTGCTTATAATAGCCCAGGGACACCTCCGGTGCTTCATCCCCATGCCAATACTTTTGATGCGATCAATGGCGAGTTCATCGAC
Organism: Chthoniobacteraceae bacterium; assembly: GCA_028293625.1. Taxonomy (GTDB): domain Bacteria; phylum Verrucomicrobiota; class Verrucomicrobiia; order Chthoniobacterales; family Chthoniobacteraceae; genus CAIURC01. The sequence continues at coordinate 282,407 of JAQGOL010000024.1, forward strand.
ACCAACCCTGATGGCGTCTTTGGCCTTGGAGATACCCTGACTGCCAAGACAGACGGGTTCATTGCAGCACTTAGTTTCATTAACAACGCCGCCAATGTCCGGCCCGAGGCGGTTCTGACCTCGATTGGCGGTGTTGTCACCTTTGTCGATCTTAACAATACGAATGGCCAGTTGGTGCAACCGTAAACCCCCTGCCTTCCACCATTACGAAAATGAAATCTTCCACTCCTCTGTTAGCAAAAACGAACATCCCAAGCTGCATCGAGCCGCTGGAATCGCGGATTGCGCCCGCTGTTCTTCCAATTACTCACGTCATTGGCGCCGTCGCCAATGCCCCGCTCTCCCTGCACGCCGGCGACATGCTTTCCACGAGCGAAGCGGGCGGCTCTTATCTTCTCTTTATCGAGAAGGGGAGTGCGGTCATCTATACAACCGATCTGAATGGAAACAATCAGGTCGATTTTAATGAAATCACCGGGATCTCTGCCGGCGATGGCCTGCGTCTTATCTCGTTTGTCGATATTCACGGCGACATTGTCACAAACCTGAAGTCAAACGGGACCCTAACCGATTCAGATAACAATGCCGGCAACGGACTTGATGGCAGGACGCTTCTCAACAGCCGTATTGAGAAAATTGAACTGCGTTCCCTGACTCAGGAAGATCTGCCGGTTGGGAGTAGTGTTTCTGATCGGCTCGCTTTGAGCACCTATTCCATTTTCGGAAATATTTATGCAGGTGCCGGGTTTGGAGCAACGGATGGTGGACTTATTATTGATGTCACCGGCAAATCGCTTCAACGGGAGAAGTTCACCGGCACAACCGGCATCGCGCAGTTTGTTGAGGTCGCCCCTTCCATCGCATCCATCAAGGTAGGCACATCCGCTTCAGGTGAGATATTTTCCTTTGGCACGTCGGCAGCCGGCCGCGGTCTTGGGTTCCAAGGCGAAGATGTGGAAGGCATAATACAGGCTTTCCATCCGGATTCCGGTCAAAACGGGGCGGATATCATTGGTGTGAAAATTGCCGACGGGATCTCGAAGTTCAATCTGGGAACTCTACAGGCTGGCGATGGCGGCTTTAACGGCCGGGGCGGACATATCATGAATGTCACGGTGACAGGCGATATGGCGGGTGGCTATAAACTGATTGCCGGCAACGCGGGGGATGGAAATACCGGCAAAGAAGGCGGCTCGATTATTAACTTTTCGGATTTGGGATCTATCACGAGCGAAGTAGTCCTGCAGTCCGGCAACGGCGGCCATGGTCTCTTTGGCGCCGGAGGTCCGGGCGGAAATATTGATCTTGTAAACGAGACTTCGATCCAGATCGCCGGACGCCTCATTGTTAACCTCGGAAATGGTGGCGACGGCCTGACGGCAGGTGGAGCGGGCGGCAGTCAGAAATCGGGTTCCTTTACAACGCCTGAAGGCGGTATCCCGTTTGGAGTGAATTTGGTAAGCAGCACGCATCAGTCCGGCGACATCTATAATACAAAGCCAGGCACGCAGGTTATTCGCGGGTTTGATTTTGATCTCGATGGCTTTAATGACGTTGTTTATAGCTCCGGATCGCCAAGCCAGCTGGTGGTGCTATTTGGTTCCGCCACCGGATTCGATGAACAGGGAACCCGCTATCCTGGAGCCCCGGGCACAATCTATCTAAACGGTCCCGCCAATGCGGAGGCCCTCGTTGTAGCCGACCTGAATGGAGATGGATTCGCCGACATCGCGACTGCTTCCTCAAACAATTCGGCGGCCGGAGTCAGTGTCTTTTTAAGCAGTTACACTGTCGATCCGGTCAGCGGTAAGTCGACCTTTGCCGGATTCCATGATCCCTCTTTTAACGCACTGCCTGCGCTATCGGACTTTTCCTTCTTTGAAAAAGCTTTGAAGATCACGGCAATCAGTGCCGGAGATTATGATGGCGACGGCGTGGTCGACCTGGTGATCAATACTCAGCAGCATGATTTCACGCAGCTGGATCCCGAAGCTTCCTTCGGCAGCAATGTGATTATCGTAATGAAGGGTGATTCTTCGGCGCTCACTGCGCCTCAGGGAACCGGTCATTTCTATGCTGATTTCGTGAATGGTTCGCCCATATCGATTCTTTCGCCGGACACAAATAAGGTGGTGCTAAAAAGCACTGCACTGATCGCCGGGGCACAGGATTATTTTGTGGCCGGTGTGGAGAGAGCCAATTCGCTGGTTGTCTATAATTATACCAGTGGATCGCTTGCGGGCACCAAGATCGGGCTTGGCCAGATTGATACGGAGCGTGAAGTCAGTGATCCTGGCAAACGGGATCGCATCTCGCTGGTCAACGCGCAGCTTGCTGACTTCACGATTTTGGATGTGGACGGCGATCAACGTGCCGACATCGTAGCGCTTACAGCGGAGCCTGCCGGATTCCTTGTGGCTCTCAAAGGCGATGGAACCCCAGGTGTTTTAAACGAGGACGGGAGCGTTACAGGCGGCTTCGTAATTGCCTCCAATGATCTGAGTGACGATACCTCTTCCCGTGCTGGGGAAAACAGCGGAATCGATCTTCAGGATGCCGCCCCAAAAGGACTTAATATCACAGGATCCCTCGTCGGAATCCTGACAACCTCGGCGCAAACAGATGGCCGCGGCAATGACATCTCCGTTGTGAGCTACGAAAAGGGAGTCCGGTTTGTAAACCTGAGCTTTCCCGCCAACGATTTCTTCAAAGCGTCAATAGCGAACACCAAACCCGGTATCGCATTTTCGGCGGACCCGGTTGGGACTATCCAGGCTTTTGATACTTACAGGCCTGTGGAAAGTAACACGGGAAATGTCGGGTTTGGATTTGCCGTCCCATTGCTTGATGACGATTTTGATGTGATTAAAACCACGGTCTCTGTTCGAAGCCACTCGATTGCCAATAACGGTTTTTTTATTACCGCCGGAGATGGTGGCGACTCGGCCATTGGAAAAGGTGGAGCGGCCGGGCAAGTGGGCGATCAGTTGAGTGCGGTGGACGGCCAGCCTCTTGGAACCTTGAATATTGTTTTGCCATCGCAACCAGCATTTGAGCCTGTGGTGCGGCTTGTGGCCGGGAATGGTGGAAATGGCTATACGGGCGGCGGTGCAGGTGGTGATGTCAAAGGCGTCACGATCAGCGCTATAAACCAAGGCTCTTCCAATGTCGGCTCCCTCCTGTTTGCAGGTGACGGCGGCGATAGCGTCAAGGGAGCTGGTGGCGCAGGAGGCAATCTCAATTCGCTCTCTGTTTTAGGCGGTCAGAGCTTTGTTGGCGGTGACGGCGGCCGTGGCGTTATTGGCGGCCAGGGAGGCTCAATCACAGGCAACAAGATTGCCGGACTTCCCGATACCACCAATGCGCAGACTGTCAGCTTGGCGGTCCAGGGCGGCAAAGGCGGAGCCGGCCTGAAAACTGGTGGTGCCGGCGGTGGCATCATTAATTTCACTCCGGATATCCAGGCAGTGACCGGCGGGGAATCTAATACGGTGCTCTTTTACCGGGGTGGGACTGGTGGAAATGCGCTTTCGGGAGTCGGCGGTGCCGGTGGCTCGATCATTAATAGCAGTCCGGTTAGCACAGAAAACAACCTGGTGTCCGACATCCAGCTGGAAGGCGGCCGTGGTGGCAATGGTCTTACCGGTGGTAAAGGAGGAAGTATTTCCAATTTCCTTAACTCCCCTGGACAAGGCTCCCTTCCTTATGGAGTCAGCGTGCTGGCCGGCTACGGCGGTATTGGAACTGCCCGCAATGGTGGCAGTGGCGGGGATATTACCGCGGTGAATATTACGGGTCGCGGTGTCGGCTTTGTCTGGACGATGGATTTTACGAATCCTGAGAAGATTGAGGCGTTTCCCGGGATCCGCAGTGATGCGATTACGTTCGGCCGTTATATCGCCGGTGAAGGCGCAGTCAGTTACGGTGCGACGGGCGGTACTGGTGGCAATATCAGTTCTGTAACCGGTGTCGCAACCAGTGCTTCGTTTGCCGTGGCAGCGGGCAAAGGTGGCGACGGCCTGCGGGAAGGTGCAGCTGGCGGCAACGTGACGGCTGCTTCCATCAATGCGGCGGCTACGCTGGGTAAAGTGCTGGTTATCGGCGGAGACGGCGGCGATGTCTATGGATCGCTCTCCACGGCCAACGATCCGTTGGCATTTGGCGGCCTCAATGGAGCAGGCGGAAATGGCGGCAGTATTTCCGGGGTCACTCAAAATGCGAGTCAAAGCACGATTGTCGATATCATCGCCGGAGGCGGTGGCAGCACGATCAACCACGGCACTTCCCTGGATCTGACAACTAAAGCAGGTCGCGGCGGTTCCATTAGTAACGTCGATGTGGCCGGCGATATCGGTGACGTCGCGCCTTCCGCGGCAATTGTTGCTTACAACAACATCAAGACTGGTGAACTCATCGCTGACTTCGTTACCCGCACCCTAATCCAGAGCCCCGGGGCAGATCTCCGGGCAGCTGGAAATGTTGGCATCGTTGTTGGCGCAACGGGACGGGTGAAGGACAATAACGGCGATGGAATTCTTGATCCCGCATCCGTGGGACTCAATGGTTCGCTCAGCAATGTGCTTGCAAGTAACATCATGTCAGCCATCGCCGGCTCGGTTGACCGCATTGCTTCGATTGAAAATCTGATCAATGTGCGCACCCGTTCCGAAGGGGCTATTTACGGTGCGGATAAGTCCGTGCCGCTGCCTGCCTCGACCGGTACGCTCGATTACCTTGATGAAGCCGGCAATCGCGTCCAGGCGCCTGTGCTTGGCGGCGAACTGCTTGATGGCGCTGTGATAGCCAAAAATGATCGCCCGCTAAAGAGCATCCGCGATTTCGTTCGGCGCTAAACCTGAAGCTTGCCGGTCTAAGACCGATGCCTTGTCACCCGGAGGCGTTTTCGATACGCCTCCGGGATGTTGATTTCCCCCCCAGGAAACAAAGCTCCGCCCGCGGCTGCGCTTACTCGCGGCCAATGGTCGGTATTGATCGCGGCGCTTCTTGGCTGGCTCTTTGACGGATATGAGATTGGGTTGTTTCCCGTGGTCGCGCGACCCGCGCTGCAGGAGATTCTCGGTGCGGGCGGCGATGGACGGATCGGTTTTTGGATGGGCGTTATTACGGCCTGTTTCCTGGTCGGTGCAGCGCTTGGAGGCGTGCTTTTTGGCTGGCTGGGCGACCGGATCGGCAGAGTGCGCGCCATGGCATTCAGCATCCTGACTTACTCACTGGTTACTGGATTTGGCTATTTTGCGGACTCGGGAGCGCAGCTGGGAATTGTAAGGGGCATCTCGGCCCTTGGAATGGGCGGGCAATGGGCGCTCGGCGTGGCGCTCGTGATGGAATGCTGGCCGGAGCGTTGGCGTCCTTTACTGGCTGGCATTATGGGGGCAGCCGCCAACTTCGGCTTCCTGCTCGTTGGCGCGATCGCAAAGTTCTTTCCGGTCACTCCCTCTTCGTGGCGCTGGATGATGTTACTGGCGGCGATCCCGGCGCTCATTGTGTTTTTCATCATCGGCTTTGTTCCGGAGTCAGAACGCTGGCGTGTTGCGCGCCGGGAGAATGTTAATCCATTGAAAGAAATCTTCGGGAATCATCTGCGCAACCGGACGCTGGTCGGCGTGGCACTGGCATCGGTCGCGTTGATCGGTACATGGGGTTCCGTGCAATGGCTGCCACTCTGGGCTGATCAGCTGGCGGGGTCGGGCAAATCCAGGCGCCAAGGCCGAGACGCAGATGTGGCAGGCTGCGGGAGCCATTGTCGGCGCGTTTATCGCTCCATTGATCGGCGCTCATATTGGACGGCGCCTTTCGTATTTCCTGCTTTGCTTACTTTCGCTTGGGCTTTGCGCGGTGCTCTTTCGTACCGTCTCAACGTTTGGTCCCGCATTCCTGGTCTGGGCGTTTGCCGTAAGTGGGGCAACCGCCTCTTTCTATGGATGGTTCCCGCTTTATTTTCCCGAGCTATTTCCCACGCATGTTCGCGCTACTGCACAGGGCCTTTGTTACAATGCAGGCCGGATTCTGGCAGCAGCCGGCGCCCTAACCCAGGGGCAGCTTGTCGGCCATTTTGGAGGGAGTTACGCGCAGGCCGGCTCCGTAGTCACCCTGATCTACCTGGCCGGGATGCTCGTAATTTGGATGGCGCCGGAAACAGAAGGCCAGGCGCTGAGCGATTAGCAGCTGAGGCTGAATTAGAGGAGGTGCTCGTATGAGTACAAAAGAAAGCGAGGATACCAGTGGCATCCTCGCTTGCTAGGATTGACTAGGTCAAAGAATGTTACGCAGCGAGACGATAGGTCGCCTTGCCGATTTTCTCCACTCCAAGCCCTTTTTTGCCGGTGGTGGAAAACCAGATGTAGACGTTTTTGTATTTGGTTCCGAGCTTGTCGGCCAATTCACGCACGGTGATTCCTTCGTTCCCAGCCGAAGCCAATTCGCTCAGAATCTGAGACTTCAGCGCTCCGCGGCGGCTGCCCTCCGCGGGCGCTTTTACTTCGGCTTTCTGGCTCTTTGCCTTGCGGGTGGGTTTGCTTGAAGTGGAGGCGGCACTGGTTGAAGCGTCTTCGAGACGATAATGACCGCCCGTTAATTTCTTAATAGCCGGGTTGCGTTTGATATTCGAATGAAACCAGGAATGGATATTGACTGGCTTGGTGTTCAACGCAGCTGCCAATTCCTTGACATGAACTCCCTCGGCGCCGGCGGCCGTTAATGCGTTCATGACTTTGTCTTTTAGCAGACCAGACCCAAAAGTGCGGCGGCGGCCGGCGGCCTTGGCGGGAGCAGCCGTTGCGGCGCCCGAGCTTGCGCGGCCTTTAACAGCCGACGGCGCAGCAACGACAGCTGGTGCGCTTGAAAGTCCTCCGCTGATCTGGCTTTTAAGTGCCGTGAGTTGTTCCGACAACTCGCCAAGTTCCTGTTCCAAACTCTCACGCCGCTCTTCAAGTGATAGCATCTCTTTGAGGCGTTCGATTCGGGGATTGTTAGATTTCATTTAGGGCAATGTTCTGCATAGGTTCATTAGCTGCAAGGCTAAAAGTATGACATCTAATGAATTGGCTTATTAAAGGCTACCTTGCGGCATTGTATCGGTCTGTTCCCGTGTTTTTCGTCTCGTCGATCTTCGCTTTAATCACTCTGGCATCTGTATTTTAGGTGACATCAGTTTGTTGATGCTGGTTAAGGAGTTTGCACGGTAACTGTTGCTTCTATTACCTCTCTTTTGCTGCCTAAAAACCGGCTGTAAGCTTACTCGCTATTTAGTCTCCCGTCTTTTCCCGCGCGAAGCCTCGCTGTTATTCTCCTGCAAAGTGGGGATCAAGATCCGAAGGTTTGGTTAATGCGGCGGCGCCGCTGCCTGGCTGAACGCAGGAATGAAGTGCCAGCGGGCCATTGTTCAGCAAGGGAGAAGAAGTCGCCCAGGCTGGCGCTTATATCGGCAAAGGTTCCGCGTGTGCCGAGCGGCGCGCGGAGCTTGTCATGAATAATCATCAGCGGCACCTCTTCCCGCGTCGAATGGATGCCGCCAAAAGCAGGATCCCCACCACAATCCGCGGTAATGATGACTAGATCGTCAGATTCAATTTGGTTAAGAAAGCGGGCGAGCCAGCTGTCGAAACTGATCAGGGTGCGTGCAAATCCTTCATAATTACGCGGAACTCCGAAAATTGTCTCTTCGAGCGTGGCAAAAAGAAGTCCTTCCTCCAGTGCCGGCCAGAGCCCGTCGATTGCCGTCAGTACCTCCGCGCTGGAAGTGGCTGCAATGGCATCGGTAATGCCGCTGCCGGCAAAGTGTTCGCATACCTTTCCAATCCCGTGGACGCGACTTCCGGCATCAGCAAGGGCGTTGAGAATGGAGCGTGGCGGTACGATCGGGTAGACGAGTTGTTCAGCGGTTAGCTCGAAAAATCCTGCTTTTCCCTTGAATGGACGCGCCACCACCTGGCGGATATGCCATTGCCGGGCATGCCGGCGGGCAATATGACAGATTTGCCCGAGCTGCTTTTTGCCTAACAGCTCCTCGTGCACGGCGATCTCCAGACTGGAGCCTGCGGAGCTGTAAAGGAGTGGCCGGCCGCATTGCAGATGTTCTTCACCAAGCTCTTCAAGGATGCGCCGGTGATCCTGGCGATAGTTGCCGATGAACTTGATGCCGGTCTCTTTTTCAATCGCCTCAACCAGCTCGTTGGGAAAGGCATCGAAGTCGGCAAAAGGCTCACGACGAAGGATGCCGGCAATTTCCCAATGGCCGGTGGTGGGATCGCTCCCGTGTGATTGAGGCCGCATCCGGCCATAACTTGCGCGAGTGTGTTGGGAGCGCGGGTCGAAGACATCGCTGGTCAGGATCTTCCATAAGCCTAGCGAGAAGAGCGAGGGAAGCTGAAGGGAGGGCTGCGCTTCAAAAAGGTGGCCTAAAGTGTTAGCGCCGGCATTGCTGTAATTGCTGGCATCCGGTGCGTTGCCGCAGCCGGCTCCGCCCAATAAAAGAAGTAACGCGCGCACGATTGATAAAGAGAACCGCTTTTTTCGGATGACAACGATCCGGTCTCTTATCGCACTTAGGTTCCAATGGGATGCCAGGCAGTTTTGAATTCGATGGTATCCAGAATCCAATAAGGATCCTCCGCCTTCGAACTAAACCAGTCGCCGGGAGGCATCGTCCGGCTCGCGTGCCGCTTCATATTGCAGGCGCTTCCGCGTCGTCCTTCAACGGCAGCTGTTAAATCGCCACTCCCGTCCACAATCGCATTAATATCCATGTGCGTCGCGAAATGGGGAACCAGCTCCGCTCGTTTCCCCGTCAGGATATTAACCACGCCTGGTGGCAAATCGCTGGTTGCAAGAATCTCCGCAAAACTTATTGCGGGCAGCGGCGCGGATTCCGATGCAAGCAACACGGCGCTGTTGCCGCTGAGAATGACTGGCGCAAGCAGCGATACAAGCCCAAGAAGCGACGGTTTGTCGGGGCAAATGATCGCCACGACACCGGCCGGTTCGGGTGTCGTGAAATTAAAATGCGGTGTCGCCACCGGATTTACGCTGCTGAAAAGCTGGGCGAACTTGTCTGCCCAGCCCGCATGATAGACAAGCCGGTCAATTGCCAGTTCCACTTCCCGTTCCGCTTCGTCTGTGCCGCCGCGAGCCAGTTCATTACTAAGTTCGCCACGCCGCTGTTCGGCTATCTCTGCAATCCTGTATAAGATCTGGCCGCGCAAATAAGCGCTCGCCTTGGCCCAGCCAGGCTGTGCCGTGCGCGCGGCAGCGGCCGCTTCCCGGAAGTCTTTGCGCGAGGCGAGGCAGAAGTTGCCGGGACTGCGGCGGCCCTCGCCTGGTTGGGCGGGGGCAACGCGGCCGCTTTCTCCGCGGGGAAATTTGCCGCCAATAAAGAGTTTATAAGTCTTGAGAACTCTTAAGCGCTGAGTAGCCATTCGCAAATCAAGAGCCGAATAAGGTGCGCTTGAAAATAACCGAATTGGCCGGCTCTCCCGCCTGTCGTGAGTAAGAGCAGTTCTCCGTCTATTCCGGGCCCGTGGCCGCAGCCAAAGGTTGCGTGTGTAAAATCCGTCCGTATTCTGGTTGCCTTCGCGTGTGGCTGGCATGATAGCGTCCGCCGTGCAGAATTCAGACCTGATATTTGTTGCCGGACACCGTGGCCTGGCGGGTGGCGCCATCGCGCGCGAACTCGCTTCCGGCGGCTACACCAACATTATCACTCAAACCCGCTCGCAGCTCGATTTGCGGGAGCGCGACGCGGTGCGCCGTTTTTTCTCGGAAACGCGTCCGGGGGTTGTTGTGCTGGCGGCGGCCAAAGTAGGAGGAATCAAGGCCAATAACGATTTCCCCGTCGAGTTTCTCCTCGAGAACCTTAAGATTCAGAACAACGTGATTGAAGCGGCGCGCGACTTTGAAGTCGGCAAGCTGCTTTTCCTGGGCAGCTCATGTATATACCCAAAATTTGCCGCCCAGCCTATTGAGGAGTCCTCGCTGCTAACGGGCTCCCTTGAGCCGACCAATGAAGCGTATGCGATTGCAAAAATCGCGGGGATCGAGCTCTGCCAGGCGTATTCGCGCCAGTATGGATGCAATTTTATCAGCGCGATGCCGACCAATCTGTATGGGCCGGGTGATAATTTTGACCTTGCAAGCTCCCATGTGCTGCCGGCGCTTCTGCGGAAAATATACGAAGCCAAACTTCATGGGGCCTCCGAGGTGAGTGTATGGGGAAGTGGAACGCCGCGGCGGGAGTTTTTACACGTTGAGGATTTGGCCGGCGCGTGCCGTTTTTTGCTTGAACATTACAATTCGCCGGAAGTGGTGAATGTAGGTTGCGGCGAAGACGTATCTATCCGCGAGCTCGCCGAGTTGATTTGCGAAGTGGCCGGATTTTCCGGAAAACTGGTTTTTGATCCGAGTAAGCCGGATGGCACGCCTCGCAAGCTATTGAGTATTGAGAGGCTCAAAAAGCTCGGCTGGGCACCGCGGATTGGACTTCGCGAGGGGATCTCCCGCACTTACGATTGGTATCGCGATTCACTAAAAGGATAATCCAGACTGTATCAGAGCGTGCCTCTCGCTGGCGGCGATGGATTCAATCTGTTTAAACGATTTTGCACGAATTTGTCGATTAAGCGCGCTTGATAAATTTTCAGGTAGAAACAAGTAGCGGCCTTTAGTATTCCCGCTCAGATTCTTCCGGCCAGCTGGATGGCGCCCTCCCTAATCCCCGTTTTTTTGTTGAATTCATGACCGGCTCCCCAACGCGAATTCTATTGATCGACGATCACGAAGTAGTCCGCCGTGGACTGCGCTCCATGATTGAGGCGCACGGCGAGCTTGAAGTCTGTGGAGAGGCGGCCGATGGCCGGGCAGGGGTTCAGCTCGCTTTCGCCCTTCAGCCCGACATTGTGATCATGGACATCGGGATGCCTGAGCTCAACGGCTTGGAGGCCACGCGCAAAGTGCTCGAGTGCTCGCCTAAATCCGAGGTGCTGGTTCTTTCAATGCATTACTCCGAGCAGTTCGTGCGCGATGTAATTATCGCCGGCGCACGCGGTTATGTGGTCAAATCGGATGCCGCCCTTGACTTGGTCGACGCTCTGGAGGCGCTGCGCAATCGCACCCCATTTTTCTCCAAGTGCATCCTTAAAATGATCGATCCCGCTGTCTTGCGTGATTTAAGCCTCTTCGGGCAGCCTGCAAAGCCGTCAAACGGCCTTACTCCCCGTGAACGGGAAATCATGCAGCTTCTGGCCGAAGGCAAAAGCAACAAAGCGGTCGGCCGGCTGCTGGGGATTTCAGTGAAAACCGCGGAAACTCACCGGGCCCGCATTATGAAAAAGCTGAAGATGGATTCGGTGGCCGACTTGGTGCGTTATGCCATTCGTAATCAAGTGATTCAGGCGTAAACCGGTTGCCTCAGAGCCACTTCTTACGGCGAAAGAAGAGCACCTGGACGATGCTGATGGCGAGCATGACTCCAAGGCAGGCCATATAGCCCCAAGGTTTGTGAAGCTCGGGCATGTTCCACGGCATTTTACCTCCCTCGAAGTCGAAATTCATGCCATAGAGGCCCGCGACGAAAGTCAGTGGAATAAAGATGGAGGAGACAACGGTAAGCACGCGCATGATCTCGTTTGTGCGCATGCTTACACAGGAAAGATACATTTCCAACAGCCCCGAGGTAATGTCCCGGTAGCTCTCAATGAGGTCCATGATCTGGATGGTGTGATCGTAGCAATCGCGCAAATAGACCTTGGTTTGCGCAGCGATAAGCCCGCTTTCGTCGTGCATCAAGGCGCTGATCACGTCGCGTTCGGGCCATACAAAGCGCCGGAAAACCATCAGTGTGCGCCGAAATTCGTGAAGCGTCCGGACACAGTCCGGCGAGGGATTGCTTAACAGCACGTTTTCGAGTTCCTCGACTGCCTCGCCGAGTTCTTCGAGTGCAGGAAAGCAGTGATCAATCATGGCATCCAGAAGGGCGTAGGCAAGGTAGTCAGCGCCTTGCTTTCGGATAAAGCGTTTTCCGCCGCGCAACCGCTCGCGGACCGGCGTGAAAACGTCGTTTCGCGCTTCCTCCTGGATGGTAATAAGAAGATTTGGGCGAAGGAAAAAGCTGATTTGCTCCGTGCAAAGGATTCCTTCCTCGTCGTTGTAGAGCATCTGTCCGACGATGAAGAGGTGCTGATCGTAAGGCTCTGTCTTGGGCCGCTGCCCGGTATGAAGGACGTCTTCGAGGGCGAGGGGATGAAGGTCGTATTTTTCGCCGAGTGCCTTGAGGACCTCGACGCTGCCGAGCCCGCTCATATCAATCCAGCGCACACAACTCTCATCGGGCTCGGGCAGTTCGGCCACCGTGGCGACCGTGCGCTCGTTAAGATACTCCGCGTTGTATTCAATGAGGGTTAGCACCGGCTCGGAGGCTTCCCCCGGAGCAAATGGCGTGAGGGTGGCCGGCGCGGTGCCCGGGTCTGCATAGCGCATCTTGAACATGGCTGGCAAAATAGGCGGCAGGCGGGTGATTGAAAGTCTGGACACGCGTTCAAGTCGCGCAATCCGAACCCAATCCTTGAGCCTTCGTTGACAACACTCCGACTCGTTTCGATAATCGAGCCCATGAGTCTCGATTTGAACGATCTGCTGCACGATTGGCCCCATGAGCCTGGCTTGATCAAAGTGCGTAAAATACTCGGAAGCGATGGGCGTGAAAAACTTCAACTGCGCATCGACCTGGGGCTGATCCAGATGGAGGCGATTGGCCGGCCTGACGGAATTGAACCTCACGATTGCGAGTCACTTCTTGAGTACCACCAGCAACGCGCCCTCAAGGCGGGTAAAAAGGAGCAGGCATTCACCCTGACTTCGGAGGAAATCAACGAACTTCAACAGGAAGGCGTTCAGTATTATCATCGCTATATTTCCCTGTTTCAAATCAGCGATTACCTGGGTGTCATCCGCGATACACACCGCAACCTCGAAATGTTCGAGTTTGTCGCCAAGCATGCTCCCAATGAAGAACTCGCCTGGTCGGTCGAACAATTCACGCCGTACGTGCGAATGATGAATACCCGCGCCAAGGCCACGATCGCCATCGAGCGTGCCGATTTCGCCGAAGCCGTTAAGCTGATCGAAAAAGGGATGGAGAAAATCCGCGCTTTTTACGCCGAATGCAGCAACGCGGAAATGGAATCGCAGAGCCCCGAGCTCGGCTTTCTCAGTGAATGGCTTGAAGAGGTGCGCAAAAAGCAGCCGGTGACGAAGTTGGAGAAGATGCAGCGCGAGATGGATACCGCCGTGGCGACTGAAGCCTACGAACGCGCAGCAGAACTCCGCGACGCCATCCGCCAGCATCTCCAAAACCAGAAATAGCCCGCGCACATTTTGCCGGAAGGTCACGCCGCGGTTTGGAGCCGATCGCTTTTTGAAAGCGGCGTGTTGGCTTTCCCGGTCATTCGCCGTTTGCATCGCCAGCGAGGTATGGTGATAGTGCGCGCCCGATGAAGAAAGTGTGTCTTTTGCGTTTGGCGGAGCTCTCCGGCGTGGCGCGTCCGTGCCTGGCCGCCATCTGGTTGCTGGCGTTCCTGCTGACCGGCTGCCACAACGACCCCAACCCGAAGCCATGGCGCGAAAAGCGGGCGGATGGCAAGCCTTGGGTGGTTCGCTATGCATCGATGCCCGAAGAGGTCCGCTCGCTCGATCCACAAGTCTCTTACGACTCGATCAGCCGCATGGTGCTCGAGCCCGTGCAGGATTGCCTGCTCGAGTATGCGCCGATGAAAATCGATCCGTATGAGCTGCAGCCTTGCCTGCTCGAATCGATTCCCTCGCGGACGATGAATGCCGATGGGACCGTCGATTACCTTTGCAAACTTAAGCGGGGGATTTTCTTTCACGACGATCCCTGTTTTCCCCGCGGAAAAGGCCGCGAACTCGTTGCTGCGGATGTGCACTTTTCCATCCAGCGTCTCTGCGATCCCAAAGTGGAAAGCCCGATTTCTGCCAACCTGGCTGAATACATCGCCGGGATGACGGAAGCCACTGACGCCGCGAAAAGGAATGGCGAGCGCTTTGATTATGCGACGATGAAAGTAAGCGGGGTGGAGGCGCTTGATTCGCATACCTTCAAACTTCACCTGCTTAAACCGTATCCGCAGATCCTTTATTGGATGGCGATGCATTTCATGGCTCCTGTGGCGCAGGAAGCCGTCAACTATTACGATGGGCTGCCGCATGCCGATGGATCGAGGGGCGAGATGATATCGCGCCCCCTGTTTAGATTTCATCCCGTTGGCACCGGCCCCTTCAAGATTGTCGAATGGGTGCGCGGCCAGCGGTTCCGGTTCGTGCGCAATGAGAATTATCGCACCACGGTCTTTCCGAGTGAAGGCTGGCCGAAGGAGCGCGATGCGGTAAACGGGCCGCTTGCCGGGCACGCTTTGCCATTGGTCGATGAAGTGCAGCTTGGCATTTTCCGCGAGCTGCTGCCGATGTGGCTGCTCACGCGCCAGGGCTACCTTGACCGATTCGCCGTGCAAAAGGACGCTTTTAACTCTCTTATCAGCGCGACTAAAGGGCTTACACCCAAGTATGCGGACCGCGGGCTTAAGCTTGAAAAGGCGGTCGAAGTCAGCACTTTTTATATCAGCTTCAATCAGCAGGATCCGGTTATCGGCACTAACAAGAAGCTCCGGCAAGCCCTGTCGTGCGCGTACAATCCGCAAGGTTTTATCGACATCCTTTATGGCGGCGTGGCGCCCATCGCGCAGCAATTGCTTTCTCCCGGTGTCTTTGGCTACCAAAAGGATTTCAGGAATCCGTATGCGTTTAATCTTGAGAAAGGCCGCCGCCTTATCGCGGAAGCCGGCTATCCCAACGGAATCGACCCGGCGACTGGGCAGCCGTTGAAGATCACCATGGATACGACCGCGAACAGTTCCGCGGAGCGCCAGTTGGCCGAATATGAGCAGCGCCAGCTCGAACAACTCGGGATTCATGTGGAAGTGGTGGAAAATACCTTCGCGCGAATGCTCGAAAAGGAAGACCAGGGTAACTTTCAGATCGCTGCCGGCACCGGTTGGGGGGCCGATTATCCGGACCCGGAAAACTACTTCTTTCTTTTTGCTTCGAGCAACTTCCCGCCCACGGGCAAAAACATCAACCGGTATAAGAACCCGGAGTTTGACCAGCTTTTCGAGAAGATGGCATCGATGGAAAACAGCCCGGAGCGACTGGAGATCGCCCGCAAGCTAAACGAAATCCTGATCGAGGATTGCCCGATGGTTTTAAACTTTCACAAGGCTTACTTTGTCGTCACGCAGCCATGGTCACCGGAGACCCAGGTAAACATGATGCTGGAAGGCGGTTTTAAATACATGACAGTCGATCCCGCGCTTCGAGAGCAGAAACGCCGGGAATGGAATGCCGTGGCGCTCTGGCCAATCCCGGTCGCGATCGCTCTGGTGATTGCCGGACTCGGTTACGCTGTCTACATCAATCGCCGCCGCAATGTTTAGTTACCTCATCCGCCGCATCCTTTACGCCGTGCCGATTTTGCTCGGAGTCATGGTGCTTACGTTTTTTCTCTTCTTCGTCGTGCAGAAGCCGGAGACCATGGCGCGCAACGTCCTTGGAAAACGCGCCACCCCGCAAACCATTGCCGAATACTTGCACAAGCGCGGTTACGATAAGCCGCGCTTTATCAATCGTGAACCCGGCCAGCCGTTCTACGATTCCATCTTCTTCACCCAGCTGCAGAAGCTTGCCACGTTTGATCTGGGCGTGTCCGATGTCACCGGCCGCGATCTGAAGACCGTTTTTAAAGAAGGTGCCATCCCGTCGCTACTACTGACGTTGCCGGCCTTTTTTGTGGGATTTATCATGGCGGTCGGACTGGCGCTTTACCTGGTTTTTGTGCGTGAGACCAGGCTTGATGCGGCCGGCGCCCTGGTCAGCATTGCCCTTATGAGCGTGCCGCCCATGATCTATATCATTTTTGGCCAGGCGGTCATCGCGCTGACATTCAACTATTTTCCCGCGTTCGGTTTTGAACTCAGCGGACTTACGACGCTCAAATTTCTGCTCTTGCCGGTCTCGCTTATTGTCGTGATGGGGCTTGGAAGCGATGTGCGGCTGTATCGGGCGATTTTCCTGGAGGAAATCGGCCAGGATTACGTCCGCACAGCCCAGGCGAAAGGGGTTTCCAGCACGCGCCTGTTATTGGTTCACGTCCTTAAAAACGGCATGATTGCATTGATCACCCTCGTTGTTGCGCACCTGCCGTTGCTGGTCATGGGCTCGCTTTTAATTGAAAATTTCTTCGGTATCCCGGGTCTGGGCAACCTTCTGGTTTCCGCCATTCAAACTTCGGATTTCGCAACTGTTCGCGCCTCGGTCTACCTCGGCTCGATCCTTTACCTGATCGGGCTGGCAGCCACTGATGTCTGTTATGCGCTGGTCGATCCGCGCATCCGCTTAAGCTGACATGAACGCGATTACTTCACTCTCCCGCGTTTTAATATGAGCGGCTTCTTCGATCAACTCTGGGTTCAAAACGCGTTGCTGTTTCTTGGCTTCGGTCTGTTTGCCGCCCTCATCGTTTCGGGTTCGCGCAACGAACGCTGGCAACGCGCCGGCCGCTATCTTCGCGGCGACCGGACCGGAATGGTTTCCGGTGCGATCATTGCCATCTATTTATTGGTTGGCGCGCTCGAGACCCTCCAGTTTCCTTATCAGAATGGCACTGTAAGCGTGATTGGATGGTTCTTTCGCAACGTGCCAATTGAAAGCACCTACAGCGCCCCACTCGCCGCCACCACGCTTTCCACTTCAGATCCGCAACCGCTTAAAGGGCGGCACCTGCTCGGCACTGACGCACTTGGTAAAGATACTTTCGCTCAGACGATTCGAGCGTGCCGCACGGCCCTGATCCTCGGTGGCTTTACCAGCGCCATCTATATTCCGCTTGGAACGTTGCTCGGGATTCTGGCCGGTTACTACCGGCGCTGGGTCGACGATATCATCCAGTATGTCTACAGCGTTGTGGCATCCGTTCCTGAGATTTTGCTGCTCGTGGCTATCATCATTGTATTGGAGAAGGGACTTGGAACCATGTCGATTGCCTTGGGCACCACCGGCTGGGTCGGCCTTTGCAGGTTGATCCGGGGGGAAACCATGCGCCAATCCGAGCGCCCTTATGTCGCCGCGGCGCGCGCTTTGGGGCAATCCCATTGGCGCATCATCACCCGGCATCTGCTTCCCAATGTCATGCATCTGGTGCTCATTAATTTTGTGCTCGGCTTTTCCGGCTTGGTTCTCGCGGAGGCAACTCTCACATATCTTGGAGTAGGTTCGCCCATCGGCACCGCGAGTTGGGGAATCATGATCGATGGGGCCCGCAGCGAACTCAGCCGCGAACCGGTAGTCTGGTGGAATCTCACAGCCGCCACGTTTGCGCTTTTTGGCCTGGTTCTTTCCCTCAACCTTTTCGGCGACGCCCTGCGCCGCGCATTCGATCCCAAACGCGGCTAACCTTTTTTTCAACCATGACCGCTCCGCTCCTCGATATTCGCAACCTTTGCATTCAATTCACCACCGAAAATGGCGTGGTCAACGCGGTCAAAGGCATCTCGTTTTCCATGGAGGCGGGAGAAACCCTGGCCATTGTGGGCGAAAGCGGCAGCGGTAAAAGCGTGACAGGTCTTGCACTGACCAGGCTTTTGCCGGAGCCGCCGGTCATTTATAGTTCGGGCGAAATCATTTTCGGCGGGCGCGACGTTTTGAAAATGTCGCCGGGTGAATTGCGGGCAATCCGGGGAAACAAAATTGCCTATATTTTCCAGGAACCTTCGACCTCGCTCAACCCGGTTTTTACGATCCGCAATCAGATTGCGGAGGCGATCCGGTTACATCGGCCGGAGGTAAAAGATATAGATCGTGAAGTGGTCAAATACCTCGACCTGGTGGGCATCGTGGATGCGGCGAAGCGGATGCATGATTACCCGCATCAACTCAGCGGCGGCATGCAGCAGCGGGTTATGATTGCGATGGCGCTCAGCTGCGAACCCGATCTTCTGGTTGCCGATGAACCGACCACCGCCCTTGATGTCACCATTCAGGCGCAAATCATCGATCAGCTTAAGGAACTCAAGGCGCGGACAAAAATGTCGATCATTTTGATTACCCACAACTTCGGGATCATCAGCGGGATCGCCGACAAGGTAGCGGTGATGTTCCGTGGGAAGATTGTCGAGTATGGCGAGACAGCTACGGTATTAAAAAATCCGCAGCATGCCTATACGAAGGCGTTGATTGAATGCATTCCCCAGCTTGGGGTGCGTCGCAAACGCCTGGCCACGATCGATCATGCAGCGCTTGAACTGCTCGATCGCTAGCTTAAAGCGAATCCTTGAGCAGCTTGAAAATATCCGTGTTGTCGAGAAAGCCGTGCAGTTTTTCCGTGCCATCACCCCGGCCGATGGCGATCACATCTTCAGCTGTATTGAGAGCTGAAGGGGTTTGAAAGGCCGCGGGTTCGGTCTTTGAACCGGGACCATTGGGACCCGTTGCCCAGGTAATCGAAGGGTGTCCCGCCGCGCTGGTGCCAAGAAGCGCCACGCCGTGGTTTTGTTTTGGCGGATAACCATTGAGGCTGAGTCCGCCAACCGCGTGTTTGCCCACCGCGATAATAAGCGATTTGTCGCCCGCATACTTGGCCGCCGTGGCAATGGCGCGATCAAGCACAAGGGTTTCGTTGATGGTGCGTTCGCCTTGATTGGTCTCGGCCGCCCGTGTCCCAAGGCCTTCGTCCACCACCAGCACGTAGCCATTGCGGTTGACCTGAAGAAACTCAATGCCGCGCCGGACCATGTCGGCAAGGGACGGTTGCTGGCTGACCGATTCAATCTGATCGCTAAAAGCCAGGGGTCCCTGGCCAAATATCCCAATGATGCTGCCGGTCCTGAATGCCGCGGCATTTTCCAGTTCCGCCTTGGAGGAAACCCACTCGCGCCCCCTCGCTTTTAGTTCATTCAAAAGGTTGCGCTGATCTTTACGTTTGCCGCCGCTTTTTTCGGGCGTGAATTCGTCACTGCCGCCGCCCAGGGCCACGTCAAGAAAGGATTGCGAGGCAAACTGCACGGCGATCTGGTCGGTATCGCGAGCATCGGCGATATGGGCGTAAAAAGCCGCCACACTCGGATCGGTGAGCTGGCCGGTGGTGACGATCCCCACCGAGCGGCCTTCCGCCTTGGCCGCTTCAAGGATCGTTTCGATGGGAAGCCGTTTGGTTGGATCAAATGAGACGTTGCGATGGTTCACCTTCACGCCCGTGGCCAGCGCAGTGGCGCCGGAGGCGTCGTCGCACACGGCAAAATCGCGGGCCGCATTGGAGACCATGGCGAGATTGGGAAAAGATTCCAGCGCAAGCCGGTGATCGGCGCCTCCCTCGTATAACCGGGCTGCTGTCAGATGTTGGACAACCATTCCGTCACTAACAAACAGAATGATCCCAAAAGGTTTTTGCACCACCCAAAGCCGCACATAAAAGACCCCAAAGGCGGCAAACACCAATAGACAGAATAGGGCGAGCAATTGATTGCGGAGCTTCATCAAAAGGGCGGATTCAAAGGGCCACGCCCGCGAATGGCAATGATTTCTCAACACAACTGTGAATGGATCAAGTCGGCGGCCGGTCTCCGGCGTTTCCGGACCGCCGTTTGTTTTTGCAAAGGCGCCTTGACCAATCCCTAAAAAAGGACGCATCTGGTTGAAGAGTGAAACCGCGTTTCAACTTCCAAACCTTTGCCCTCGTGCTGTGCATTCTTGCACTGTTCACGGCGCAGCTGTTTGGTATGCAGCGCGGGTATGTCTGCATGTGCGCGGGAAAAGCGGTGCTTACGCAGACAACGCATTGCCATGGCCCGCATGGATCACAGTGCCATGCCTCTAATTCAGCCGAATCCCATAGCGAAGAGGGCCAGGGAAGCAGGGAAGAGCATGCCTCGCTCAAAGGGGATCTGACCCTGCGATCCGTTGAAGTGGCTCCGCAGTTCGTGGCCGCCCCCTGCGTATTGGTAGGGAGCCTTCCATTGTTTGAGGTCCTGATTGCGCCGTCCCGGGCAGAGGTTCCGATGCGGGCTTTTTTACGCGATGAAGGTCCGCCGCCGTTTGGAGTCACGGTTGCTCGCACGATCGTTTTTTTGATTTGAAGCCTGGGTGACGATGGCACTCGCCATTGTCATTGGCCGTTTCATGCCGGCGCATTTTCGCGCCTGCGTGCCTCTTCCCGCACCCAACCCATGCTTCCATGTCTTTTCGCTTATTCCTTACTCTTATCTTTTGCACACGCGCGGCGTGGGCAGCTTCTCTGCCGCTTTCAATTGAAGGCGCCGCCGACTACGCTTTAAAACATAATCCCACGCTCGCCGCCGCCCGGTTTCGCATTGAAGAAGCTCGGGGCCGGCTTCAGCAAAGTGGACGGCTCAGCAATCCTGAGCTGGAGCTCGATTCCACCCGCAACCTGAGGAGCCGCGAGGGATCGATTGGTATCACGCTGATGCAACGCTTTCCGGTGACCGAGCGGCTCCGTTATGAAAAGGCGGTTTCCCGCGCGGAAGTCGCTGCTGCGGAAGCCGAGGTGCGCGACGTGGAACGGAAGCTTGCCGCCGAAGTGCGCGCTGCCGCCGTGAGGGTACTCGCGATCGAGGCTCAGCGTGAATTGCGCTCAACGCAACTCGCCAATAGCCGTGAACTGGCCGGTTTTCTCGTAAAACGCGTGGAAGTTGGCGAGGCATCCGTGGTCGACGCTTCGCAAGTAGAGCTTGAGACGCGGCAAATCGAGATTGAAAGCCTTCAACTTGCCGCGGAGCAGGTCGCACTGATCGGCTCATTGCGTCCACTGCTTGGTTTCTCCGGTGATGGCGGGATTAAGATCACCGGTGCGCTGCCCGGCACGGCGGCGCCTCCGGCTTTAAAGGGAATCGCAAATCGCCCCGACATCCAGGCCGCCGAGTATCGCGCTGAAGCAGCCGCCGCCGCTGTGCTTCAACAACGCTCCAACCGCTGGCAGGATATCGGCGTGGGCGCCTCGTATTCTCTGGAGCGTTCCAAGGATGAGCCGGATCCCATTGAAACCGAGCAGATCGCCGGTTTGAAAATCAGCATTCCATTGCCTGTTTGGAACGATAACGCCGGGCGGATCCGTGAGGCGGAAGCAGCGGCGGCCCGTGCCGCCAAGGAAGCCGGGGCAACAAAGTTGACGGCCCGTTCGGAAGAGAACAGTGCGCGCTCCGAGATGGCTGCGCTGGCCAAGCTCATTGGTGAGCTCGATTCGGCGGTCCTTCCAAAAGCGGAGCAGATTGAAGAGCTGCTTCGCTCCAATTACGCGGCTGGCCTCACCCCGCTTCCCGAGGTGCTTCGCGCCCGCACCCGCCGTCTTGAGCTCCAACGCCTGCGTCTTGATGCGCTGCGTGATTACCAACTGGCGCGGATCCGCCAGAACGCTGCCGTCCTTAACTCCTCCAAATAATGAGACGCATCTTTTTGATTCTGATAGCCATGGCGAATCTTGGCATTGCCGCGGAGAAAACCGGGAACAGCCGCGCGACAAATACCGTCGTTTTGAATGAAGCCGGGGCGAAAAATCTTCGCATCGAGAGTGTGGAAGTGGAAGAGGCAGACTTTGAGGAGATCATCTTCTCGCTGGGACGCATCGAGCCGATTCCAGGCAAAGTGGTGGCGGTGAGCAGCCGCATTTCGGGGCGGGTAATCGAATTAAAAGCCACGGCCGGCGATCAGGTCACGGCTGGTCAGGAAGTGGCGCGGCTGGAAAGCCGGCAGCCGGGCGATCCGCCGCCGACCATTACGTTCAAGGCGCCCATTGCGGGCCTGGTGACAAAGGTGAACGCGCATCTTGGCGATCCGCTTGAGCCGGACAAGGCGTTGATGGAAATTACGGATTTGAGCGAGGTTTATGCGGTGGCTCGTGTCCCTGAGCATCAGGCGGGCGGAATGAAACCGGGGATCCTCGCGCATATCAAAGTCGCGGCATTGCCGAATGAAAACTTCGACGGCGAGCTGTTGCGATTTGGCACTTCCGCGGACAAACAGAGCGGGACCATTGACGCGATTTTCCGGCTGCCCAACCGGGACGGCCTGTTGCGAACCGGCATGCGCGCGGAATTTTCCATCGTCCTGAACAAGCGGGATGGCGTGATGAGTGTGCCTCGCAGCGCATTGCAAGGCGAGCCGTCGAACCGCTTTGTTTATGTCGAGGATTTTGAGCTGAAATACGCGTTTGTAAAAACGCAGGTCGAGGTCGGGCAGATGAATCATCGTTCCGTGGAAATCACGAACGGCCTTTTTCCCGGAGACAAGGTGGTGACGCGAGGCGCTTATTCGCTCGCCTTCGCGGGCGGCGGCAGCGTCTCGCTCAAGGCGGCACTTGATGCGGCGCATGGGCATGAACACGCCGCTGACGGGTCCGAATTAAAACCGGGCAGCAGCGTGAAAAAGACCGCGCCCGGTGAAGACGCGCATGAGGAAGGCCATCATGAAAGTCCGTTTTGGAAGATGGTGAGCGGAGCGCTTTTTATCATGCTGATTTTTTCGGTGCTGATAAAGCGGCGCGCCTCGGCCGCAGTGCGTGGCCGAAGTGAGGAGGCGCTGTAATGCTCAATAAGATGATTCATTGGTCGCTCGCAAACCGGGCGATCATCATCGGCATCTCGCTGATCCTGATGATGACAGGATTAAAAACCGCGACAGGATTGCCGGTGGAGGTGTTGCCCGATCTGACCAAGCCAACCGTTATTATCCTGACTGAAGCGCCGGGCCTTGCCCCGGAGGAAGTCGAGTCGCGGGTAACGCAGCCAATTGAAAGCGCGCTTATGGGCGTGGCCGGGCTGACGCGATTGCGCTCGAACTCCGATGTGGCGCTCTCGCTCGTGTATGCGGAGTTCGGTTGGGGCACCGACATTTACAAGGCGCGCATGCTGGTGCAGGAGCGCTTGCAGGGAGTGCGCGAACAACTCCCGGAAGGCGTGCAGCCGTTCATGACACCGGTGGCGTCGCTGATGGGCGAGATCCTCTTGGTTGGCGTGCGCTCGACCTCCAAGGAAGGCGAGCCCGGTTACCTCAACCCACGCGATGTGCGCTCCCTGGCGGACTGGACCATCAAGCGCCGTTTGCAGAGCGTTTCCGGCATTGCCGAAATCCTGAACATGGGCGGCGGCGTAAAGCAGATTGAGATTCAGCCCGATCCGTTCCGCATGCAGGCGAACGAGGTTGGGTTTGAGGATCTGGAAAAGGCCGCGCGGGGAGCCGCGAACACAACCACCGGCGGATTCATCAATACCGGTCCGACGGAAATCATGGTGCGCAATCTGGCGATGACCACCCAGCTGGCCGATATCGCGAGCACGGTGATTAAAAACGTCAATGATCGGCCGATTCGCATTTCCGACGTGGCAGCTGTCGTATGGGGAGTCGAGCCGATGCGGGGCGACGCCACGGTAAGCCAGAATCCGGAAACGGTGCCGACTTATGGGGTCATCATGTCGATCACCAAGGCGCCCGGTTTTGACACGCGCGCACTGACCGGGCAGATCAACGCGGCGCTTGAGGATCTGAAAGCGGCGTTTCCAAAAGGGGTCGAGACGACGCTGCTTTTTCAGCAGAAAGACTTCATCGACCACGCCATCGGCAACCTGCAGGAGGCGATCCGGGACGGCGCCATCATGGTGACCATTGTCATTTTTCTGTTCCTGCTCAATTTCCGCACGACGTTCATTACACTGATGGCGATGCCGCTTTCTTTTGGCATCACGATGCTGGCCTTTCGGTGGTTCGATATTTCAGTCAACTCGATGACGCTCGGCGGCCTGGCCGTCGCGATCGGCATGGTCGTTGATGATGCGATTGTCGATGTGGAGAATGTCTTCAGACGCTTGCGGGAAAACGCGTCGCTGCCACACCCGCGCCCGAGGCTTCACGTCATCGCGCAAGCCTCCGGGGAAGTGCGTAACTCGATCCTTTACGCGACCATCCTGATCATCCTCGTCTTCCTGCCGCTGCTCGGTTTGAGCGGGGTGGAAGGCAAACTTTTCGCACCGATCGCCATCGCCACGATCATTTCGATGGTGGCGTCGTTCATTGTTTCGCTGACCGCAATCCCGGTGCTTTGCTCCTTTCTTCTGAATCCCAAAGAAGGCGCCGAACATCACGACGGACGCCTCGTGCGCGGGATGAAATGGCTGCTCGAAAATACGCTGCTCCGCTTTGGCCTCGGTCAGCCACTGCTTATGCTTGCGCTCGTGGCATTGATTGTTGCCGGCGCCTTTTCGCTTTACCCAAAAATGAGCAAGGATTTCCTGCCCGCCTTCAAGGAAGAGACCGCGCTGATTGCCGCGACAGCCGCGCCCGGGACCTCGCTGGAGGAAATGAACAAGATTTCCGACGTGCTCGAGCAGCAGATCCTCGCCGTGCCGGAAGTTCGCAAAGTAGGCCGCCGACTTGGCCGCGCGGAACGCGGCGATCATGTGGTGCCGGTTTCCACCGTGGAGTTCGATGTCGATTTCCGCGAATCAAAGGGCCGCCATAGCGCCAAGGAACGAAGCCGCAAGGCGATTATCGACGATCTCAATCAGCGTCTTCGTTCCGTGCCCGGTGTCTTCGCCGTGGTCGGCGGTCCGCTGGCGGACCGGATCGGCCATATGCTTTCGGGAGTCTCGGCGCCTGTGGCGATCAAGATCTTCGGGCCGGACCTCGACAAGCTACGCCAGCTTGGCATTGAGGTGCAGGCGATCGCGAAAACCATTCCCGGTTTTGAAGATGCGAAGCTTGATCAGCAATCGAGCATTCCGCAGCTGCGCATTGAGGCGGATCGGGATCGCGCCGCGGCATACGGGATTGCGCCCGGTCATCTGAATGAGCAGCTCTCCGAGCTGATTGGTGGCAAGGAAGTGGCGGAATTGCGCGAAGGGCAGCGGGCGGTGAACCTTGTGATGCGTCTTCCCATTGAATGGCGCGATTCTCCGGAAAAGATCGAGCAGCTTCCCATCGAGACGATGTCCGGCCAGCACATTCCGCTCTCCCTGGTGGCCGATGTGCGCGAGGCAAAAGGGCCAAATGTCATTTTCAGGGAAGACAGCCAGCGGCGTTTTACCATCGCGATCAAACCGAGCGGACGCGATGCAGGCGTCCTGGTCCAAAAACTGCAACAAGCGGTCTCCGAGAAAGTCAAACTGCCCGAAAGTTACTTCATCAAATATGAGGGGGAATTCCAGGCGCAAAAGGACGCGACGCAACGCATCCTGATCTTTTCCTCGCTGATCCTGGTGGTCATTGGTTTTCTGCTTTACGGTTATTTCAGGACGCCGTTCTTCGCCCTCCAGGTCCTCTGCGACATTCCGCTGGCGCTGGTCGGCGGTCTTGTTTTGACCTACCTGAAGCTCGGCAACATCAGTATCGCCACACTTGTTGGGTTCATTGCCGTGGCCGGCGTGGCTGCTCGCAACTCGATTATGCTTCTCAGCCATTACCTGCATTTGATGGCGGTCGAGGGTGAAAGCTTTACCAGGGAGATGGTGGTTCGCGGCACCAAGGAGCGGCTCGTGCCTGTTCTGATGACTGCGCTTGCCGCCGGTATTGGCCTTATTCCGCTGGTGCTTGCCGCGGATCAGCCGGGGAAGGAAATCCTTCACCCGGTTGCGGTTGTCATTGTAGGCGGCCTTATCACCAGCACGTTGCTTGGCCTCGGGGTGACTCCCACTGTCTTCTACACGTTTGGCCGCAAGGCGGCGCAAAAATCGGTGGAAAACGAAGCTGCTGCCGCCCACTGAACCTTTTTTGCCGCGTGGTGCCGTTTGGACGCCGCGCCGGTTTCTTCATCCAAACCCCAAAAAACAAACCAAATGAAATCGCTCATATTCAATCTAGTCACCGCCCTGGCGTTCGCTCTCCCGGGTTTTGCCGCCGACAAACACGAAGCCAAGGCGGGTCCCAATGGCGGTCGTGTGATCAGCGCCGTGGAACCGCATCTGGAGTTCTTTGTCACCAAGGAGCGCAAAGTGGAGATCACGGCGTTGGATGAAGCGCTGAAGCCGGCTAAATTCACCGGCCAGGTGATCGCCGTTACCGCGGGCGAGCGGAGCAAACCGACAAAGCTCGAGTTCAAGGAGGAAGGCGGCAAGCTGGTCTCCAGCAATACACTTCCCGAAGGAAACGACTATCCGGTTTCTGTGAGCATCAAGCCCGCTGCAAGCGGCAAGGCGGTGTATGAGAAGTTCAATCTGAACCTGGAAAAGTGCCCGACCTGTAAGTTCCAGGAATACGCGTGCATCTGCGAACACGCGAAAGAGGACGACAAGAAAAAGTAAGTCAGACTCCGTGAGCGGGGAGCAGCTTTTTAAACTGCTCCCCGGCCTCGCGGGATTTTGTTTCGCCTTCCATCCGCTCTGTTGGAGAAGTCGACGGCTCTCACCTCACGCAATCCCATTCTGTTGAATTTATGATTACCGGCCACACCGACAAGCACGAGGAGAGTTGTTGCGCCCACGATCACTCCGTCGAGGCGCCAAAGAAAATCGCCCTTAATCCCGAGGCGGAAGGGACGTTTGAAACAACGCTGCGCATCGCCGGCATGGACTGCGCGGATGAAGTCGAAGCCCTTGAGCAGGTATTCCGGCCATTGAAGGGCGTGCGCGAAGTGCGCGTCAACCTGATGGGCGGCAAAGTGACCCTCGTTCACGATCAGAGCGTGACGCCGGATCAACTCATCGGCGCGGTCGCCACGACCGGCATGAAAGCCGCCCGCGACGGCGCCGACACCCACCCGGATTTGGAAGGCGCGAAGCGGATGCGGCAATTTTCCGTTGGGATTTCCGGCGTGTTAACAGGCCTCGGTTTGCTCGCGCAATGGTTTAAGATTTTGCCATTGGGCGCGGATATCGCGTTTGCCGGCGCGATAATTGCCGGCGGCTGGTTTGTGGTGCCGAAGGCATGGCGCGCATTGCGGCGTTTCGCCCTCGATATGAATGTGCTCATGACGATTGCCGTCGTAGGCGCGCTTGCAATTCACCAATGGTCGGAAGGGGCGGCGGTTACCTTTCTTTTCGCCCTCTCGGAATTGCTTGAGGCCTTCAGCCTTGCGCGGGCGCGGAAGTCGCTTCAATCGCTCATGCAGCTTACGCCTGAAACGGCGCTGCTTAAAACAGGCTCGGACTTCCAGGAAGTGCCTGTTGAGCAAGTGGCCATCGGCGGGATCATTGCCGTAAAATCCGGATCGCGTATTCCGCTCGATGGCGTGGTGACATCCGGGGAGTCGTCGGTCAATCAAGCCCCGATCACCGGCGAATCGATGCCCGTGGAGAAAAAACCGGGGGACGCGGTATTTGCGGGAACAATCAACGGCGAAGGTTCGCTTGAAATTCGCACTACCAAAGGGCACGCCGACACGACGATCGCAAAGATCATCCATCTCGTCGAGGAGGCGCAGTCACAAAAGGCGCCCTCGCAGCGTTTTGTGGACAGCTTTGCCCGATACTATACGCCGTCTGTCATGGTGGCCGCGTTGCTTGTGATGCTCGCGCCGCCGCTGCTTTTTGGCGGCGATTGGCTTGCCTGGTTCTATCGAGGCCTCGTTCTCCTGGTGATTGCCTGCCCGTGCGCGTTGGTCATCTCCACACCGGTCTCCGTCGTTTCCGGGCTGACCGCAATGGCGCGGCGCGGCGTGCTCATCAAAGGGGGCGCGGTGCTGGAAGCGGTGGGCAAACTGCGGGCGCTGGCGGTGGATAAAACCGGGACGATTACCGAAGGCAAACCACGCGTCACAAAAGTCATTGCGCTGAATTCCAAAACCGAGGCCGAGATTCTGCGCATCGCCGCCGCGATCGACACCCATTCGGAGCACCCGCTCGCCAGGGCGGTCGTCGCGTATGCCAACGAGAAAAAGGTGGAGTTTCCGCGCGGCGAAAATTACGTGGCAAAAAGCGGCCGCGGCGCTGAAGCGATGATTGACGGGCACGCTTATTTTGTCGGCAACCACCGGTCTACGCATGAGCTGGCAGTCTGCTCGCCGGAAATCGAGCGGCAGCTCGCGGAGCTCGAAACAGAAGCGCAATCGGTCGTGATCGTCGGTCATAAGCCTCATGCGGACTGCAAAGGCGAAGTGCTTGGTATCCTGGCCGTGGGCGATGCGATCCGTGAAAATGCAGCCCAGGCCATTGCTTTGCTGCACCGTGCCGGTATTCAGAAAATCGTCATGCTCAGCGGCGATAATCAGCGCACCGCAAGTGCCATCGCAAAAAAAGCGGGCATTGATGAAGCACACGGCGACCTGCTTCCGGATCAGAAAATTGAATGGGTCAGAACGATGCTTGGCGAGTTTCGCCACGTCGGGATGATCGGTGACGGCGTGAACGATGCGCCCGCGATGGCTGTCGCCACGGTTGGAATCGCGATGGGCGGCGCCGGCACGGATACAGCGATTGAAACCGCCGACCTGGCGCTGATGCAGGATGATCTGAGCAAAGTAGCCGAAGCCATTCAGCTTGGCCGCCGCACCGTGGGAATCATCAAGTTTAATATCGGTTTTGCGCTTGCCCTCAAAGCCCTCTTTCTTCTCCTCGCGTTAGCCGGACACGCGAGCCTTTGGATGGCGATCGCGGCCGACACCGGAGCGACATTGCTTGTCATCGCCAACGCGCTTCGACTGCTTGGAACCCGTCGTGCTTGATGTCTTTTCGCCGGCTGATTGCTCGCTTTTCTTCACACCGCTTTGCCAAACGAACTTTTGGCAAAGAGGGTGAACCGTTTTAGCAGAGTGCTCAGTAAGGGTGCGCCCTGATAACATCACCATTGGCGTCTTTGCCGAAGTTCGATACGGTCCGCGGGCTAGGAGTTTTTCAAATGATTCACCTCTCGCCTCAGTCTGTTCGTGACGCTTACCATCGGATCACCGCTGAGCTGGGCAAGGTGATGGTGGGCCAGGAGCAGATCATCTCGTTGTTGCTCGTGAGTTTATTCTCGCGAGGTCACTGTTTACTTATTGGTGTTCCCGGTTTGGCAAAGACCCTTTTGGTGCGTAGTCTGGCTGATACTTTGCAATTAAGTTTTAAACGCATCCAATTCACCCCGGATCTGATGCCGAGCGACATCATAGGCTCGGAGTTGCTTCAGGAACGCGATCATAAGATCGAGTTTGAATACGTGCAGGGACCGATCTTCGCGCATCTGCTCCTTGCCGATGAAGTCAATCGGACGCCGCCCAAGACCCAAAGCGCCTTGCTTGAAGCGATGCAGGAACATCGGGTCACCATCGCGGGAGTTTCGCGCGATTTGCCCGATCCCTTCCTCGTTGTCGCCACGCAGAACCCGATCGAACAGGAAGGCACCTATCCGCTTCCTGAAGCGCAACTCGATCGGTTTATGTTTTCACTCAATCTCGATTACCCGACGCACGAGGATGAAGTGGAGATTGTCAAACGAACCACATTGCGCGTCTCGGAAACGCTCGCGCCGGTGGTTTCTCTGGATGAAATCCTGGCCGTGCAGCGCCTTGTTCTGGCGGCGCCGGTTTCGGATCATGTCATCGATTACGCAGTGCGGCTTTCCGCTTCGACTCGTCCCTCGCATCCGGCGGCGCCGCAGCTGACCCGCGATTTTATTGAATGGGGCGCCGGACCGCGCGCTTCGCAGTATCTGATCCTTGGGGCAAAAGCGCTCGCGCTCCTTAATGGGAAACTGACGCCCGAAACCGAGGATGTGCGCCAGGTGGCGATGTCAGTTTTACAGCATCGCGTTATTGCTAATTACCGCGCGACCGGCGCGGGCAAAAAATCCCGTGATATCGTTAGCGAACTGATCAAGCTGGTCAAAGAGAAGAGCTATTAGCGCGGCACTCTTTTTCAACCCGTTGTTCCGCGCATGAACTTCTTTTTTTAATGGAGCCGCCGCCGCTGCCGAAATCTTTTGGAGCAGTCGCTGAACGAATAGTTGCCGCGCGGGGTAAAAAAAGCGGCTCGGCACCGCTGCTGCTCGATTTGCAGGAACTTGAGCGTTTTGAAAACCTCCTCGTTTTCGCCAGGTCAACCGTGGAAGGCTTTTTCTCCGGCAAACATAAGTCGCCTTACCGTGGTTCGGCCGCTGAGTTTGCCGATTACAAACAATACGTGGCCGGTGATGACGTTTCGCGAATTGACTGGCGGGTTTATGGCCGCGCGCGCCGGCTTTATGTGAGGCAATTTGAAGAGGAGACCGACATGGTGGTTTATCTGCTGGTCGATACGAGTGCCTCGATGCGGTATGCGGGCGAGAAGCGCTCCTCGAAATTCTTTCTCGCCGCCAAGATCGCCGCGGCTTTGGCTTATCTTATGATGGCGCAGGGCGACAAAGCGGCGCTGGCGCTTTTCGCGGCGAAAGTGACGCAATTCCTTGCCCCTGGCGGTACACGCCGGCATTTGCATCGGATCGTGACAGAGCTTGAACGGGTGCGCCCGGCGCTCACCACCGGCATCGCGGGCGCCGTGCACGAATGCAACGCGATCTTTAAAAAACGCGGGCGCATCGTCATTCTCTCGGATTTTTTCGACGATACGGACGCACTCCTGGAAGCGCTTTCGCAGTTTATTCATCGCAAGTTTGAAATCCTGCTTCTGCAGGTTGTCGATCCCGACGAACTGCATCTCCCCTCGATTACGGCCGCCAAGTTTGTCGATCTTGAAAACGGTGAAATGGTGCAGGTCGATACCGACGAAATCCGGGAGAGTTACCGGGCAAACATGCAAGCACGCATCGAGACTCTGGCTAAGGAAGCCGATTTGCGCCGCATTCAGCATCGCCTGGTTGATACCCGCCGCCCTTATGTCGACGCGATTGAAGCGTATCTTGGATTTCGCGGGAAAAATGAGGGAACCCGCGCATGAGTTTCCTCAACGGCTCACTTTTTCCCGCGTTGCTGCTGCTCACGGGGGTGCCGTTGTTTATTCATCTGCTTAATCTGCAATTTCCGCGATTTCTCGATTTTTCATCGGTCAAACATATCCGGGAGACCGTTGCGCAGCGTTCGCGACTTTTTCGTTGGCGCCACCTGATTTTGTTGGCGATGCGGACACTTTTTATCGCGGCGGTCCTTTTGGCGTTTCTCAAGCCAGTCCTGCCGCGTTTTGGTTCCTACGCGGAGTCGACCTCCGGGCGGTTTGTTCTCCTGGTGATTGATCATTCCCTCAGCATGGAATTTAAAGGCGGCGGATTGAGTTGCCGGCAGCGGGCCGAAAGCGAGGCGGATAAGATTTTCAACACGCTGGCGCCTGAAGATGCCGTCAATGTGATGCTCGTGGGGGCGGCGCCCGCGACTTGTTTTGTCGATTTCTCCCGAAGCCATGCCGAGGCGGAGCGTTTTGTGCAGGGGACCGGGCCCGGTCTTGGACGTGCCGATTTTACCCAGGCAAACGCCTCTGTCGCGCATCTCCTGGCCAAGGCGGGCCAACGCGCCGAGATCTATTACTTCTCCGATTTTCAGAGAAAAAACTGGGCCAATGTCGACTTCTCGTTGGTGCCGCCCGAGTCGCGTTTTTTCTTTGTCGATGTCTCCGCAAAACGCCACGAGAACCGCGCGATCCTCGGGGCGACGATGAATCAGGCGCAGGTGCTTGCCGGCGATACGGTGACTCTGGAAATCGAGGTGGGAAATTATCGCGATGAGCCGATGCGCGAGCCGGTCAAGGTGGTGCTCGATGCGCGGGTCAGCTTTGAAAAAGAAGTGACCGTGGCGCCATGGTCGGTGGCCAAATTAACGATGCCCGTTCCGCCAGGCGGCCCTGGACTGCATTCTTGCGAGATCAGCATCGCACCCGATGAGCTGCCTCAGGATGACCTCTTTTTCCTCACCATCCCGGTGCTTGAAAAGGAAGGGATCCTCCTCGTCTCGGACGCGCCGGATCCGAAGAAGGACGCCGTCCGTTTTCTCATGACGGCGCTTAATCCGTATGAAAACTCGGGCGGATCGCTGCTGCCTCAGCAGATCCGCGTCAGTGAACTGAGCGCCACGCGGCTTGCCTCGGTGAAAAAGGTTTTTTTTACGCGGGCCGGTGTTCTGAATGAGGCGGCGTGCAAGCTGGTGGCAGACTTTGTTTTCCACGGAGGCGGCGTGGTTTATTTTGTCGATGGCGAGAGCGATCCGGCCAATCTGGCGGGTTTGGAGAAGGCGATCGGCAATGTGCCGTTGCCGCTCAAGATCGGCGCCAAGCGCGTGGCGAAAAATGTCGGAACCGGTGCACAACAGATTATCAAAGGCGACTTTCGCTCGCGCTTTCTGCGGCTTTTTCGCGGGGCGCAACGGCAAAATCTCGCGCTTCTGGAGTTTTACGACATTCACGATGCGAGCTCAACGGGCGCAGGGCAGGTCCTTTTGCATTACGCGGATGAAACGCCTGCCATGGCATCGATGAATCACGGGCTCGGCACGCTGTTGCTCATGAATTTTTCAGTGAGCGAATTTTCAAGCAATCTGGCCCGGCAGCGCATTTTCCCGGCCTGGGTGCAGGACATTGTGAAAAACCTGGCGAATGACGAGCAGGTCGCCACTTCCTCCATCATTGGCGAGTTGGTGGAGGATGAGGTCTGGAAAAAAGAACTGACCGGCGCGCCGCTGCGCAAACCTTCCGGCCAACCTTTAACGCCTCGCGCCGAGAGCCTTGGAGAACGCGTGGCAATCTCGTTCGTGCCCGATGAGCTTGGGTTTTATTCCATGCGCGATACCCGGCTTCTTCATGCCTATGGAGTTAATACGAGTCCGGAGGAGAGCGATTTGCGTCCGATTGATCGCGCGCTTTTACCCGAACAACTCGGAGGCAAAGGGCAGAAAGGATTCTTTGTTCAGGGGCGCGACGATTTCCAGAACCTGGTCTTTGGCCGGCCCGTGTTTCATTGGTTTATCTTCTCGGCACTCGGGCTCCTGGTGCTTGAGCTTGCATTCCAACGCTTTTTGAAGGGACGCGTGCCGCGATGAATGACTTGGTGATAGACCCGATCGTGCCGGTTGGCGTAGTGATCGCCCTCGGCATTGGGCTCGCATTGCTGACCGTGGTGGTTTACTGGCGCGTTGGTTCCTCCATTGATACCCGCCGCAATCTGGTCCTCCTGATCCTGCGCCTGCTCGGGGTGACCCTTCTTTTGATCCTCCTGCTTCAACCTTCGCGAGCGGAGCGCGTTCCGCCGCCGGTCACCAATCGCGTGACGCTGATTGGGGTCGATAATTCCCAGAGCATGGCGCAAAGCGATGTGGAGCAGGGGACTCGCGCCCAAGCCGCCCGCAGCATCCTGGCCGAAGCGGCCGTTGTGACGGCGAGCGGCGAGCCCGTCAATTCGCAGTTGCGACTTTTTAAATTCAGCGAAACGGCCTCCCAGGTGCTCAATACAGCGCAGTTGGACACCAGCGGAGGGTCAACGCGGATTCATACTTCCATCACCAATATTCTGGCGTCGTTGCGTGGAAACGAAGGGGCGCGGGCGCTCATTCTCCTGAGTGACGGGCATGATTTCGAACTGGTGAACGCCGCCAAGACCGGATTCAACGCGCGTGCGCGCCAGACACCGATTTACGCCGTGGCGCTCGGCAAACAAGGTAAAGTGCGCGACGTCTCGGCGCGGATCGCCAGTTATCAGCCATATTGTTACGTGAAGCAGAAAGCACGGATCAGCTCCGTGCTTCGCCTGATTGGGTGCGAACTGGAAACGGTGACCGTGCGGTTGCTGCGGGAGGGAACGGTGGTTCAAACCCAGCAGGTGCGGACCGGGGAAGGCCCTGAAGTGGCGGTTAATTTCGATGTGACGGAGCTGGCCGTGGGCCAGTACGAATACGAGGTGCAGGCGGTTCCCTTGGAAGGTGAAATTGATCGCGAAAACAATCATGCCCTGACGTTTCTCAACGTCATTGATCAGCAGATCCAGGTGCTCTTTCTTGAGGGCGCGCCTTTTTGGGATACGACGTTTTTCCAACGCTCACTCATGCGCAACGACAAAATGAACGTCGATTCGATCGTTCAATATGCCCAAGGCAAGGCGCGCATCGTGCGCAAACGCGCGGGGGAAAAGGAAATGAAAATCCCAGCCACCCCGGAGGAATGGCGGCGTTACGACGTAATCGTGCTGGGACGCTCGGTCGACAAGTTGCTCGGAGTGGAAGGACTCCATCAGTTGGAGGATTATGTGCAGAACCACGCCGGCACGGTAATCTTCAGCCGGGGCCGTGCATTTGAAGGTGATCTGGCCAAAAACGATCTCGAACCGGTGGTTTGGGGTGATGCGGTGACAGAACATGTGCGTTTGAAGCCCTCGCGCGAAGGACTCTCCGTGGCGCCGTTCCGGCTTCTCTCTGAGCAGGGGACGGCAATGGAGAGCGCTCCGGAATTGATCGCGGCGCGCGCCATCGCCGAACGCAAACCGCTCGCTGCCACGCTTGCAACGGCGGAAGGGGCCGCCGGCGGCGAGCCGGTTGCCGCCATGATCCAGCGCCGCTTTGGCGAAGGCCAAGTCCTTAGTGTCAGTGTCGATGGACTTTGGCGCTGGGCGTTTAATGCCAGGATTGAAGGAAATAATACGCTCTTTGACCGGTTTTGGGATCAGATGATTCTCTGGCTGATGGCAGGACGCGATTTTTTGCCTGCCCAGCAGTTTGCCTTGCGTGCCAGTTCCGCCAACATCCCGCTCGGTGAAAAAATCGCATTCCGTGCAGTCATCCGCGATTCGGTCGGCAAGATTGCCAATTTGCCGCTGACCGTTTCCCATGACGGCGGTGAAGTCGGACGCACCACGCTTGCCGGCGCCGACCCCAATTCGCCCGATAAACTCGTGGGCGAATTTCTTCCCGCCAAGCCGGGCCGTTACGAGGCGGCGGCGCAGTTTCCCGACGGTTCAAAACAGAAGGTGCGCTTTATTGTGTTTGATGAAAACCTCGAGCAAACAGAGGTCGCAACCGACTCAACCTATTTGCGGCGGCTGTGCGAAAGCAGCGGCGGCCGCTTGTTGGAGCCGTCTGAGTTGGGGCGCCTCATTAAAGAATTGGGAGAGGAGTCGGTGGAGGCAACACCGCAGACCCGGCTGGTTTCAGTATGGGACGCGCCCTCGGTTTTCTGGCTGATCGGACTCTTTTTCGGCGCTGACTGGTTTCTGCGCCGCCGCTGGGGACTCTGCTGATGAATGCGCTGACTTTCGATACAATCAGTGTCCCGGATCACGAGCCCGGCGGGATGGCTAACCGATGAATTGTTATGAGCACGCTTCTTTCCGAACCTCGGCCCAGCGAAGCTAAACGGCTCTCGCCTCTTCGCTCGCAACTCGTGGCGGCGAATCGGGTTTTTCAAATTGAGAAAGCGGCCCTTTGGCTGCTGCGCGCCTCTCCGTGGGTTTGTGGAATGGTTCTGGCTGGTTTCGTGGCCGATGTAGCCCTTCATCTTGGGAGTGCCGTTCGGGTTTGGCTCGATCTGCTTTTTTTTCTCACGGTTGCCGGAGTCCTTGCCTGGAGCGCGATTGTGGCATGGTTTCGATCGGGCGGTTTTGAGCTGACGGCGCGATTGCTTGAAAGCCGCAGCCCGGCGCTTGGTTCAAAGCTGATCAATGTGCTACAGCTTCAGGCGCAGACCGAGGACCTTCGTTTGGCTCCATTAACACGGGATCTGGCACGATTGGCTGTGGAACGGTATGTGGAAGAGTTGGGCGGTGAAGATTTTGTCGCGCTTGCCCGAACCGACCGCGTTCAAAAAGAAGCGAAAAGGACGGTTATCAAGGTGCTCGGGTTTGCTGCTTTGTTTGCCATCGGATTCGAGATCACAAACACCGAGATCTTGCGGTATGGCGATCCCTTTGGAGATCATCCGCCTTACTCGTTTACGCGTCTGGAAATCAGCGAGCCGTCAAGGGACGGCACACAGGTCGTTTACGGGCAATCACTCACCATCAGCGCCATGGCGAGCGGGCATCGGCCGGGTGAGCTTTTTCTGACGTGGCATCCGGCGGGCGATCCGGCGCACGGAGTGACTTTGCCGATGTTCGATAAAGGGGAGCGTGGTTTTTCGCAGCAGATCGAGGGAATCAAGAGCGACATCATTGTTTTTGCGCACACGAAGAACCGCCATAGCCTAAGCAGGCAGCGGCGGGTTTCCGTCATCCTCACTCCAAAGCTTGAGAAGGCGTTTGTGAGGGTGACGCCGCCCGCCTACACCGGGCTGGCCCCGGACGAAAAGCCGTTGCAGATGAAGAGTCTCAAAGCGCTGGCCGGCAGCCGTCTGGAGTTCCGGCTGCAATCGAATCGGCCATTGAAGCAAGGTCTGATCGAGGTCATCAAATCGCCCGAACAAATTCAAACCGCGCAGATGAATCCAAGCGGCGAGAATGAGGTGAGTGGTTTAATTGAAGTACTCGATTCCGCGCGCTTGCGTTTCTCGCTGATTGATCTCGACGGACATGCTTCCCAGGAAACGTGGGAGTTGACCCTGACCGTCACGCACGATTTGCCGCCCGAGGTTCAGATTACCAATCCCCCCGGCGACAGTTTTGTGGCGATGGATTTCAAGATCGATGCCATCATCGAGGCGAACGACGATTACGGAGTTAAAACCGTCCGGATTTTCCAGGCGCGCAACGAAAAGTGGGCCGACCCGCAAGTAATCGATTATCCAAAGCCGCCGTTGCATACGCGCGAAAGCCTCGTGTTTGATCTCGCGAAAATGGAGCTGGTTTCCGGCGATACAATCTCCTTTTTTGCCGAGGCGATCGATAACGCGCCCGAGCCGCATGTCGCCCGGAGCCGGACCGTGACCTTAACGGTGATCACACCGGAGGAATATAACGCGTTTTTGCGGGAACGAATGGATATGGAAGATATCCAGGCCAAATACACCGATCTGATCAAGCAACTCCGGGAACTGGCCCAGGAGCAAAAAAAGCTGGGCGAACAAAGCGCTGCCGTTCGGCAGCAGCTTGAAAATGCAAAGGACGACAGCGCGCGTACCGCTCTTCAGAAGAAGCTCGATGGGTTGATTGCAAAACAGAACGAACTCAATCAGCAGCTTAACAAGCTTGCGGATACGATGGAGAATTTCGTCCGCGAAAAGCCGGTCTACGACATTGAAGCGGAGTTGCAACAAACCTTGCAGGAGCAGGCGCGGAACATTCGTGAATCGACAGCCGCCAATGAGGAGGATTCCAAACAAATCGCCCAGCGCAGCTCACCACCGCAAGGAAGCCGCCAGCTTGATGAAAAAATGTTGAGCGATTTCAAAGCCGCCTCGGATGCGCAGCTTAAACAACTGGGTGAAACGGCCGAGGAAACCCAAAAAGAAATCGTCGAGCCGCTCGAGGATATGAGCCTCATGCAGGAGATCATGAAGGATCTCAATCAGTTTAAGGAACTTTACGAAGCGCAGAGCCAGCTCGCGCAACAGGCCAAGGCTTACGATCGCGCCACGCCGCTTAGCCGCGAAGATCAGCTTGCGCTCAAGGACCTTGCCGGTTTGCAAAAGGAGATCGGCGAACAACTCGACGCGGTTGAACAAAAGCTCTGGGAAGACGGAAAGGCCGCCATGGAAAAGTTTCCAAAAGCGGGCCAGAGCGCCCAGGAGATTGCTCAACACGTCGGGGATGCCCGACTTCAAACTTATGCCCGAAACGCAACCGATGCCATGCTCGCCGGGCAAGGGGATAAGGGCTCACAATTGAGCGCGCTGTTACGGGATGAAATGGCGAAGCTTTTTTCCGAGTGCAAAGGCAAAGAAGGCTCCATGTCCGACGAACTCGATCAGGCAATGAGCCTCAATCGCGGTCTGAACACCGGCAACAGTTTCCAGCAGATGATGCAGTGCAAAAAATTCGGGAACGGCAATAAACCGGGTTCCGGCAAAGGCTCCGGACCCGCGGGCACGGGATCAAACGGTTTCGCGGTCAAGACTGGACCGAACGCCAATGTGCTCGGAAATGAAGCGGCGGTTTCCCACGATTCGACCCGGCCGGGAGCGCAGGGGCGCAATCAGGCCCGGCCTGCCAAAGCGCCGCCGGAGGTCTCCGGCGACAAACCCGATGCGGCTAGGAATCTCAACCCGGTCAACCGGGAATCGGACGCGGTCCAGAGGGAAAGCTGGATCGAGCAATATAGCGATGTGGTAGAGAGGTATTTCAAAGCGATAACAAAATGAGAGCTTACATTTCTAAACTGGTGATCAGCGCAGCACTCGTTTTTCAATTACCAGCGCTGCACGGCGCAGGAGCGGGAGCGTCGCCTGAGCGCAAGCAGAAGGAGCTCGAAGCGGCCGTTGTCGCGGCTGCGGCGGCGCCCAATGCGGATCTTACCAAGCTCCAATGCGGCAACCTCGTTTACGCCGGAAACAAGAGTTCAATTTGTTTTGCCGACAAATTTCTCGGCGAAGTCGCGCATACAACCAATCTTAATGTGGGACTGAATTTCACCCCGGTGAAGCTCGATTCGGATGACGTTTTTAACTTTCCGTTCTGTGTCTGGTCAGGAGAAGATACCTTCACCCTTGCCAAAAAGGATCGCGATAATCTGCGTAAATATTTGCTGAACGGCGGGTTCATTCTCTCAAGCCCCGGTTGTTCGGATCCAAAATGGGACGCGGCTTTGCGCAAGGAGCTCAAGCTCATTTTCCCTGAATACAACCTGGTGAAAATTCCGATGTCGCATCCGATTTTTTCGGTTGTAAATCCGATCTCGCAGCTCACCGACAAACAGGGCAAGACCGCTTTTATTGAGGGACTTGAAATCAATGGCCGCTTGGTAATGGTTTATTCCAAGGATGGCTTGAACGACGTTTCCAACGCGAAAGGTTGCTGCTGTTGCGGTGGCAATATGATCATGGAATCGATTCTGGTGAACGTGAACGTGTTCACCTATTCCTTGCTTTATTAATGAAGCGCTGGCTGGCCGCAATCCTGGCCGTTGCTCTATTTGCCACGGCGTTTGTTTTTTTTAAGCCGTCACCAGCGCGTGAACCGTGGCCTTTCACGCTCTACTTCACCTGCGATATCCGAGGGCGTCTTGTGCCATGTGGTTGTTTTACCGGACAAATGGGCGGTTTAACTCGCGTGGCCACCCTGATCGGCCTCGGCCAATCGCCGCAATGTCTCAAGGTCGATATCGGCGACGCGCTCGGCGGGACCGAGGATTTTGAACAAATCGAGCATCGCTACATTCTCGATGCGTTCGCAAAACTTGGTTACGACGCGGTCAATCTTGGCCATCGCGAGGCGGCACTTTCCGCGGCTCAATTGCGCGAGATCAAGGCAAAGGCGCCGGTCCCGATCCTTGCCGCCAATCTGCTTGATAAAACCAATGGCCGCCCCATTTTTGACACCCATCGCATCGTTACCCGCGGTCGCTGGAAGGTAGCGCTTGTGGGGGTGATGGATTCGCACCTTGCAGCAGATTCGCTTGGCGAGGGATTGGTTCTCGAGCCGGTCGAATCGACGCTGGGACGGCTGCTTCCCGCATTGAAAAAAGAAGCCGATTTTATCGTGCTGCTGGCTTTTGCCAATGAAGCGGCACTGAAAAGCCTGGCACGCGATTTTTATGAGCTCGACGTCGTTCTCGGTGGAAACGTCAGCCAGCCTGCCCAGCAATTGATCCGTGAAAACCGGAGCCTGATCCTTTATACAACCAACCAGTCGCGCGCGGTTGGACGCTTGGATCTGACTCTTGAACCGCCTTCGAAAATGACGGCGCAAAGCGGCGAGGTAATGCTTGTGCACGATAAAGTGCCTGAAGTGGATGCCATTCGGGCGCTGGCAACCGCTTATCGGGCCGAAATCCGTCATGCCAGGCTTGCCATCGATAATCCCGAGTCGTTGCAGGCGGGCATGATTCCCGGTGTGAAAAACGCCGCTTCATTTGTGGGAAGTGAGAGATGCGTGAGTTGCCATGCGAACGCGGCCAAGGTGTGGGCGGGATCGCGCCATTCCCATGCATTTGCTCCATTGGTGAACAACCATGCCGACGCGGATCCCAACTGCATCGGTTGTCATGCCATTGGATTTGGCACCGCAAGCGGATACCGGCGCGAAATGGAAGGCGCAAAGCTTGTCCATGTCGGATGCGAGAGCTGCCATGGACCAGGAAGCCAGCATGTCGAGCAGCGCGGAGCAGGCGTTGAAACCGCTGGCAGATTGCGCACGGTTGGAGCGGGTGATTGTCAAAAGTGTCATCATGGCGAATTCAGCCGTCCGTTTGTGTGGGACGAATTCTGGCCGGCAATTCGGCACGGCAAATAAATTCTGAGAGCCGGGTCGCACATTTTCTGCTAAATCGAGTTGCTCTGTTAACCCTCCCGTTTTTTTCCATACGGGATTATACGTTAAGGAATACCATTATGTGCCCCCCGTTTATACCATCTTGTTCACATGCCATTTGGCGGCGTATATCGTCCCTTATCGCACTGGCGCTTTTTCTTCTTTTAACCGCCGCCGGCCATGCCGTTCCAGGGCCGCTCCTTGATCCAAGTCCCGATTTGACTCCGGTTTTCAAGTTCACCCAGAACTATAACGAGACTGCGGACGTCGATATATTTGATCCGCCTTTCCATATCGCCAACCCTCACGGCACCACCTCCATTACAATCTCCGGTTCGATGGCTGGCATTCAGCCATCCACATTCACCAGTGAGACAACGATCGGGTTTGAACTCGGGGGCGTATTCTTCTCAGGCACACTGGGCGAGGGGGGATGGATCCCTGGAAAGAGCAGCGCGAGTTTCATTATCGAGGGGATTAGCGACGATGGTGATCTGATCACAGTTGGCACCGTGACTTGTAAGTGGGATGCGAAAAGTTTCTCCATCGCCGCAGTCGGCACGACCCCCGATGCGTTTCCGGTCCTGGATGTCTTTTCCCCGTCGCCCGATGTGATTGAAGTAGATCCAGTCGATGAGACGAAGTTCACCGGATATAGCGTCGGCAGCGCCACATTCGCTGACGTGAGCGGTGAAAGACGGATTTATCTAAGTGGAAAAAATACAGCGACTCAGAAAAGTTTCGGCAGTGGGGATTCCAGGGAAGTAATCGATCTCAACGCTTTTAACGCGACCGGCGCAGCCAACTATGTTCCGCCGGCTCTTTCAATTACTTCGCCAAATCCAAATCTGAAGACCAATGAGTCAAGCGTCACGGTTCAGGTGCTAAGCAAGAGTGCTGAAGCAGTCGATGTGAAGGTCGGTGATGAGGATTACATATCAGCTGTTTTGGATGAACAGTTTTGGGAAGCGACGGTTGATTTGGCCGGTGGTTCAAATCGGATCACTGTGCGGGCAACCGACGGAGATGGATTACAATCAACCGCGACCGTGACAGTCAATTACTCGGTGCTCGGTGCGCTTACTGTCTCCGCTTCGGCCAATGGGACGGTTTCGCTTGCAGGCACCACACAGCAGGAGCTTGGAGCAACTTTAAAGATCAAAGCAACTCCTGCCGCCGGATACGTTTTTGCCGAATGGACCCGCATTGCCGGAGCCACAAAGGAAGTCATCTCCACCAAGGCCGATCTTAGTTA
Organism: Chthoniobacteraceae bacterium; assembly: GCA_028293625.1. Classification (GTDB taxonomy): domain Bacteria; phylum Verrucomicrobiota; class Verrucomicrobiia; order Chthoniobacterales; family Chthoniobacteraceae; genus CAIURC01. The sequence continues at coordinate 323,955 of JAQGOL010000024.1, forward strand.
TCTTCACGACACGGCCGACGCAGAGCTTAAGGCGCGTTTTGTGCAGAATCCATTTTTGCCAGTTGTCGGCCGGTATACTCTCTACACGACTTTTTTGACCGATTCGGATCCTTCTTCGATCGTGGTCATGGTAACCAGGGCAGGGGCTTTTAGCGGCAAGCTTGTTACGGCTGGAAAAAGCTTTTCCATCAAAGGCCAGCTCGCTCCCGATGGCACCTTCACAGGGATCTCCGTGAAAGGGGGCCAGCATTACCAACTTGCGTTTGATTTGCCCAATGCACAATCGGGCCGGGTCAACGCCACTTTGACCAATGCGACAGGCGTTCCTACTTCCACGTTGTCCGGCAACCGCGTCATCTTCAGCGCCGCCAATCCCGTCTCCGCGGAAGTAGCCGGCTTCTACAATGCGCTCCTGACCGATGCAGCTCCCGGTGTCGGCCGTCGCGGATATGCCACGTGGACTTTATCGAAAACCGGCGCGGTGCGGCTTGCCGGGATGCTGAACGATGGAAATAAATTCAGTGGCGGTGCGAATGTGGACGGTTCATTGCAGTGGGTCTTCAATGCTTCCCTGACAAACAAGGGAAGGCTTTTCGGATCGGTTCACTCAACCCCGGGTCACCTCTTCTCAGCCACCGCCCGCTGTCTTAGCCCCGGAACCGCGCTTACTCCGGAGAAGGCCGATTTTTTACTTTCATTCAATGGCGAAAAATTCACGCCGCCCGCTTTCGATAAGCGCATACTTCCCGTGTTTGATACAAGCGCGGGTAAGATTGCTTTTGTTGCGGCCTCGACGGTTGCCGGAACAACGAGCGGCCAGCTTGTCATTTCAGCCCAAAACAAAGTCAATGCCGTTCCGGTTGACGCGACTCATCCGGTCAGGTTCCTGAAGATCAATGCAAAGACAGGGCTCTTTACCGGCGCCTTCCTGCAGCCGGCCAGTGGGAAACCAATCGGTTTTGCGGGCGTATTTCTTTCCGAAAGCAAAGAAGGCGCCGGCCTCTTTTTCGGCCCCAACTTCAGCGGCCAGATCCGGCTTACTCCCGGCAACTAATGTGCGCGGGCAATCGATCAGTGAAGCATCGGAAGCGGATTGGGAACGCGGATTAGTTGCGCATCCAGATCGAGGAAAAAATCGAGACGGCGTTCCGTTTCATCCAGATCGATGCGCCGGGCCATGATCAGGTAGGTGGCGTAATGATTTCCTTCGCTTTCCACCAAGCCGGCATAGAAATCGGCGAGCTTTGGGTCAAGGTCGCGTACGCCCTGCGCCAGAATCTGGAATTTCTCGCAACTCCGTCCCTCGATCAGCGCGCAGACAATCAGATGATCGATCGCTTGTGCTTTGCGCCCTTTTCGCACGGCATTCATCATCCCTGAGATCCATGGGCTGCGATGCGGGCCGCCAAATGCGACGCCTCGCTCGCGCAACAACCCGAGGACGAGCCCGAAGTGCTGGAGTTCCTCGATTGCGATCGCATTGAGTTCCTCGACGTATTCATGCAGCTCGGCGAACTTCTCCAGGTTTAGTGCCGCGGTCGCCGCCTTGCGCTCCAGGTAAGCGTGATCAATCAGCACAGCCGGCAGATTGGCACGGATATTCGGGAGCCAGCAGTCAGGGATTTTCTCGCGCCAAAGCAACATAAAGAGCGAGTACATCCGCGCATGGCGGCAAGGCAAACGCGAATGAAGGAAGCTTCTGAAAGTTCCATCGCCAACGACGCGAATTTGGGAAGCAAACAGTCGATTCCGGAATCGCCGCCATTTGGCTGGATGCGTTAAATGGCGTTCATTCGCGGTTTGGTATCCCAAACTCCGCACTGGTATTCAGTGCGTGGCTTCAATTAAAAACGCCACCCCCGCTTTTATGTCCATTCCTTCGCGCCCTGTGAGCCCCGTTATTCCGAGCAAACCGAAAAAACTGCTCGTCGCCAATCGCTCTGAAATTGCCATTCGTGTCATGCGCGCGGCCACGGAGTTGGGATTGCGCACCGTCTCCATCTACGCCGAGGAAGACCGTTTCTCGATGCACCGGCTCAAAGCGGACGAGGCTTACCGGGTGGGTGAGGGGAAAGGACCGGTCGGCGCGTATCTCGATATTGAAGGCATCATCGCCGTCGCCCTTGAACGTGGCGTCGATATGATCCACCCCGGATACGGTTTTCTCTCCGAGAACGCCCGGTTCGCGCAGGCATGCAAGGATGCCGGCATCATCTTTGTCGGACCGAGCCCCGAATTGCTTGATCTCATGGGCGATAAAGTCGCCGCACGCGCACTGACTCAAAAACTCAAGGTGCCGACGCTTCCGGGCACTGAGGAGCCGGTCAGTGATCGTGAAGAGGCCCTTGAAGCGGCGGCCCGGATCGGTTTTCCGCTGATCATCAAGGCGGCGTTTGGAGGCGGCGGCCGTGGCATGCGCGTCGTTCATAAAGCCGTTGATCTCGACTCGCTCCTCGATGAAGCGCAAGGGGAAGCCGAACGCGCTTTTGGCAACTCCGCGGTTTTCCTTGAAAAATACATCCGCCGCGCCAAGCACATCGAGGTGCAGATTCTTGGGGACCGCCACGGCAACGTTCTGCATCTCCACGAACGCGATTGCTCGGTGCAACGGCGCCATCAGAAAGTGGTGGAGATCGCGCCCTCCTTCGGGCTCGACGACAAGGTGCGCATTGAGCTGTGTGATGCCGCGGCGCGGATCGCCAAGGAGATCGGGTATAATAACGCGGGCACCATCGAGTTCCTTTACGACCTCGATACGCACGACTGGTTCTTCATCGAAATGAACCCGCGCATCCAGGTCGAACATACCGTGACTGAAGAGATCACCGGCATCGACCTTGTCCGTTCGCAAATCCTGATTGCCCAAGGCGCGCAATTGCATGGGCCGGAACTCGATCTGCCAGCCCAGGATGCCATCCCAAGAAAAGGGTTCGCCGTGCAATGCCGCGTTACGACCGAAGACCCTGAAAACAAGTTCACCCCGAATTATGGGAAGATTGTCACATACCGGAGCGCGGGCGGCCATGGTATCCGGCTCGACGCGGGCATGGGCGATGTCGGCGCGGTCATTACGCCATTCTACGATTCGCTTTTGGTGAAAATCACGGTCAGCGGGCGCAGTTTTGACACCGCCCTGAACCGGATGAACCGGGCACTGCGCGAGTTCCGGATTCGGGGAGTCAAAACCAATATTCCCTTTTTGGAAAACGTCATCGATCATCCGCAGTTCCGCAGCGGACAGGCGACGACGACGATGATCGACACTTCGCCGGCGCTCTTTAATTTCAAACTCAAGCGCGACCGGGCGACCAAGCTGCTCAACTTTCTGGGCAACACCGTCGTCAATGGCAATCCGCATGCGAAAGGGTATAAACCGGCCGCGCCGCTGCTTCCGGCTCCATTGCCTAAGTACGATCGCAAAGAGGAGCCGGTCAAAGGGACCCGACAGCTTCTGCTGGAGCTTGGGCCGAAGAAATTCGCCGAGTGGACCGCCAAACAAAAGCGGCTGCTCATTACCGACACCACATTCCGCGACGCCCATCAGTCACTCATGGCGACGCGTGTGCGCACGTATGACATGGCGGCCATTGCCGGCGCGGTCGCCCGGCGCACGCCCGAACTCTTCAGCCTGGAGATGTGGGGCGGCGCCACATTCGACACCGCGATGCGGTTTCTCAATGAAGACCCGTGGCAGCGCCTTCGGTTGCTGCGTGAAAAAGTGCCAAACATCTGTTTCCAGATGCTTCTGCGCGGAGCCAATGCGGTCGGTTATACCAGTTACCCGCGCAACGTTGTCGCCGGATTTGTTAAACACGCCGCCGATTGCGGCATGGACATCTTCCGCGTTTTCGATTCGCTCAATGATCTCAAAAACATGCGTGCCGCCATGGAAGCCGTGCAAGCCACGCACGGCATTTGCGAAGGGGCGCTCTGCTACACGGGCGATATCCTCGATCCGAAGCGGACCAAGTATTCACTGAAATACTATATCGGTCTTGCGAAGGAGCTGGAGAAAATGGGCGCCCACTTCCTGGCGATCAAAGATATGGCGGGTCTTTGCCGTCCGTTCGCGGCGAGCGCACTGGTCAAAGCACTCAAGGAGGAGGTCGGCATCCCGATCCATTTCCATACCCACGACACCAGCGGCATCAACGCAGCCTCCATATTGCGCGCTTCGGATGCCGGATGCGACGTGGTCGATCTGGCGATTGCCTCCATGAGCGGCTCCACTTCCCAGCCCAATCTGAATTCGATCGTCGCCGCGCTCCAAAACACACCCCGCGCCACCGGCCTCGATCTCGACACGCTGAACGAGTTCTCCGATTACTGGGAAGAGGTGCGCACTTTTTACGCGCCTTTTGATACCGCGCCAAAGAGTGGCAGCGCGGAGGTTTACCTGCACGAAATGCCGGGCGGCCAGTTCACCAATTTAAAGGAACAAGCCGCCGCCATGGGGCTTGGTCATCGCTGGCCGGAAATCGCGCGCACTTACGCCGAGGTCAACGCGCTTTTTGGCGATATTGTCAAAGTGACTCCTTCAAGCAAAGTCGTCGGCGACATGGCGTTGTTTTTGTTCACTCGCGGCATTAAACCGGCCGACGTGGTTAATCTGCCACCTGGGACTTCATTCCCGGAATCGGTTATCGACATGCTTGGCGGCGGGCTGGGAGAACCGATGGGCGGCTGGCCCGCGCCATTGTTAAAGGCGGTGCTCGGCACCACCAAACCCGCGAAGCGTCCCAAGCTTGAGCCGGTCAAACTCAAGGAAGTCAAAGCGGAGGTTGCCGCCAGGACAAAACGCGAGCCAAGCGAGGATGATCTTTACTCGCATCTCATGTATCCCGGTGTGTTCACCGATTTTGCGAATTTCGCGCGCGATTCAGGCGAGGTAAGCGGGCTGCCAACCTCCGCCTTTTTCTACGGACTGGCGCCCGGGGAAGAAATCAGCGTTTCAATCGAGCAAGGCAAAGTGCTCTTCATCAAGCTGATCAACGTCGGGATCCCGGATAAGGAAGGGCGCCGCGTCATCAGTTTTGAGCTTAACGGCATGCCGCGTGAAGCGCTTGTGGTCGACAAATCGATTGCTCCAAAAACCAAGACGCGCATCAAGGCTGATCCCGCCGACCCGCTTCAGATCGGCGCGCCGATTCCCGGCATGGTGACAGCGTTGAGCGCGACGGTCGGCGGCAAAGTGGCCAACGGCGACAAGCTCGCCACGCTTGAAGCGATGAAGATGCAAACCACCCTTTACGCACATGCCGACGGAGTGGTGGCCGAAGTCAACGTGGCGGTGGGCGATTCGGTGGAAGCAAGCGACCTCCTGATCAAGCTCCGCAAATAACGCACCGTTGTTTCCGCGGGATGACACTCGCCATCTGGGCGGCGGGAACTCCGGTTCCCTCCGCCCTTCGCGTTTGCCCGAGCGCGTAGTCAGGGCTTTTCTGGTATGGAAAATGATTGTCTCGAAGGTAATTCACCTTTGATCCTCCCTTCATGACCTCCTTTAACCTCGATGCTGTGCTCACGAGCATGCTCGCCACCGCTGATGCCATCTCCGACTGCCTTTTTATCGTGGGCCGCGCGCCGCAGGTTGAAGTATATGGAAAGTTACGCAGCGTAGAAGTGCCCGGTCTAGGATTGCTCACCGCCGAACATACCGAGGCAATCGCCGCCGACATCCTTGCCGGCAACGGACGTTTGGAGCACGACTTCCATTCGTTGGGTTCCTGCGATACCAGTTATGCACTTGGAACGCTCGCCCGGTTCCGCGTCAATGTGTTCAGGCAAAACGGCAATCACGCGGTGGTCATGCGCCGGTTGCCAACCCAAATTCCCACGATCGACGGCCTCAAACTGCCGCCCGTTTTCAAGCAGATCGTAAAGGAAAAAAATGGGCTGATCTTTGTCACCGGCGCCACGGGGAACGGCAAGACCACCACCCTCGCTGCGATGCTCAACGAGCTGAATCAGACCGAGGACCTCCATATTGTCACCCTCGAGGATCCCATCGAATTCCTGCATCCCCACAGGCGCTCCACTTTCAGCCAGCGCGAACTCGGGCGCGATTTCCTCGATTTTGCCACCGGGGCGCGCGCGGCGATGCGCCAGGCGCCCAAGGTAATTCTCGTGGGTGAAATCCGCGATCGCGAGACGATGGAAGTGGCGCTTACGGCCGCGGAAACCGGCCACGTGGTCTATGCCACTCTTCATACCATCAGCGCCTCGCTCACCATCAACCGTATCCTTGGATTCTTCGCGCGAACAGAGGAAGATCAGGTGCGGCAACGTCTGGCCGATGTGCTTCGTTATACCGTAAGCCAGCGCCTCATTCCGCGGATCAATGGGGGACGGCACCTTGTAACCGAATGCATGGGAACCAATCTGCGGGTGCGCGAGGCCGTGATGATGGGCGAGTCCGAGATTCGCGATATTCACGAGATCATTGAAAGCAACTCGCCCGCCGGCTGGCACACCTTTGAGCAATCGCTGTTAACCGCGTATAAACTCGGCAAGATCACCGCGGAAATTGCCATGGGTTATAGCGTGAACAAAAATGCGATGGGCCGCGACCTTGATCAGGCCAGAAAAGAGATGTTTCCGGTTGAAGACATGGAAACCGGCTTGCGCCTCGATCGCACCGCGCTTCACGTCGCCGGCGGCAGCACCCCGATCCCAAGGTAAAAAAACGTCTCTTATTCGCTGACTGCCGCCGCCGCTTTGGGCGCTGTCAGTTTCATGGCGATGAAATAGAGGGCGCAAAAGAGGAGAATGAACCCGATGATCCAATGCGATTGCGCTTTAATCTCGGAAACCATTTTTGTCGGATCGCTCATCATGTCGGCCGTGATGACCCGGGTCCCAAATTCCGCGAGCACGTAGCACCAGATAAATGAGCCGACGATCGTCATCGCGCTGAAGATGGCGAAGTTCATGCGCACGATTCCGGCCGGAATCGAAATCAGATGCCGCACCACAGGCAAAAGCCGCGCGAAGAAAATGCCGCCCGCCTCATAGCGATGGACGAAGCGCTCCGCGCGTTCGAGCTTCTCTTCTGTGATGAAAAAGTAGCGTCCGAACTTCACGATCGCCAGCCGGCCAAGCCAGAGCGCCAGCCAATACGTGATTGCCGACCCGAGATACGAGCCGACCGTGCCTGCGATCACCACGCCCCAAAAACTCATTTGCCCCTGCGTTGCCCAATAGGCGGCCGGTGGAATCACCACTTCGCTCGGGACCGGGAAAATGGAACTCTCCATTGCCATCAGAACCACGATTCCGAGGTAACCCCATTTTTGTAAAAGCGCGAACCAGAACGCGATGAGCGAATGCATAGGGCGCGTTGTGTAGCGGTGGCGGCGCCAGTGGGCAAATGCTTAGTTGGACGATCAACGGATCGCCGGGAAAACGCCTTGGGCCGGGACTTTAAAGCCAGGGCCGAATGAGTTCCAATTCTTCGGCCGCCAGCTCATGGCGCGGAAGGAAGTGAGCCCAGGCTTTGGCTTCTTTGGTGAATCCGTTTGCCCCTAAAATCGCCGCATAAATTGCCTGCCGAATCGCAGGCGCTTTTTCGCCCGGAAAACTTCGATTCCCAACCAGGGCAATCGCTTTGTCAGGATGCTCCGCCCGCAGGCATGAGAGCGCATAGGTGGTTCGGAAAGCGTCGTTCAGCGGCTCTTCTTCAGAGAGCCGCCTCGCGATCACGCCAGGGGATTTGCTGTTGTCTCCAAGCAAAAGGGAATTAAGCGCCAAATCATTCTGAATGCCCAGATCGGCCGGGAGCAGTTGGGCGAGGCGGGATAATACACGCTGTTTTTCAGGCAGATCCCGGGTCCGCTTGCATAGGGCCAGAAAACGCGTCAGCGACTCGACATCGGAAAGTTTCCAATACATTTGCGCGGCAATTTTGTCGTAATGATGCTCATCGGCAAAGTGCGCCACCGACCGTAATGCCTGCGGGTTCCCGGCGGCGGCTTCCTTCGCCTTTTCCCAATGCTCATCGGCTTGCTCCGGGCGTTTATTAATTACACAAGAATGCGCGAGAAGGATTTGCCGGGTCCATTCGGGCACCGTCAAATCCTCGCTCTGAAGAAGCGCATCGATTTCTTCAAACCGCCAAAGTGATTCCAGGGCGTTGACGTGGAGAAAAAGCAGGGCGGCCTCCGATTTGAGTTCCTTCGCGGTTCCAAGCGCAAGCACGTCGATGAAACGTTTTCGCGAGGTCAGCCACGCACCGAGCGTCGCTTTTTCCGCGGGAGTTAAAACAGGATGTTGCTCCAGGAATTTGCTGATCAACGCATTTTTCTCTCCGGGAAAGCGCCGAAGCGAAAGATCCATCCCCGCGATCTGTTCCTGAATTGTTTCATCCGCAAAGCGCATCCGCACAGAAGCCAGTTTTTCGAGTGCCGCTTGTGTGACCTGAGGCGCCTTCAGAATAATTTCAGAGGAAAGCCGGCAAAGCGTTCTCGAGGTGGCAGCCCTGGCGAGAAGAAGATTGGCACCTTCCTCGCGATCCGCTTCCTGGGAGGAGCGAACCAGCAGATTGGCCACCGACATAATTCCGGACTCCGAAAGGGCGCCTTGATGAAGAGCGGATCGGGCGTGGACGATCGCTTTGGGAATCTCTCCTTTCAACTGATTGAGTTGAGCGGCCAGAAGGTTGAGCCGGCCATCCGTTCCCGGGAGACGCGCATTGAGTTCCCGTTCAGCAATATCCAGGCGGTTGAGCCGTAACGTGCATTCAATCATCGCCTCGGCGTCCTCCTGGGTGCCGTGCGGGGTTTTCAACAGGCGCAGCCAGTAAGTGATGGCACGTGGATTCTTTGCTTCCGTTGCAACCTGGGCAAGGCGGCGCAGCGGCTCGGCCATGGCCGGTTCCAATTGCAATGCCGCCTGGAATTGCTCGATCGCCTCTTCAAAATGGGATTGCCGCGCCAGTTCGGTGCCGGCTTTTAAAAATGCTTCCGCGCGTCGATGCCGGATTGCGCGGTAAAGCAGCGGAGTTGCCAGGGCGACAACGAGAGCCAGGCAGCAGCCAAAAACAATTCGTTTGAGGGTCTTTTTTTCAGGCTTGAGGAGCAACCAGATCATAATTTCATCGGCACGGAGTATTTGAAAAAAATGTGAAGCGCCGCGATCGCTTCGCTTGGAAGCGGCTGGCGGCCAAGGGCGCTCACGGTGCACGAGACCACTTCCACAGCGCTTTGGCGTACGTTCAGTGCACTATCCATCCCTTTGGAGGCAATCGACTCGCCATCCCTCCAAATTCCCCAGAGTTGCACCGCGTATTGATCGCACTCCGTATTGTGAAAAGTATAAACCGAGAAAGGGAGCCGGCTTCCTTCAAACTCGATCTCCATGGTCCGGACCTCGGCGCTGGTTTTCCAGCCGGCCCCGGTCATGCAGATATCGGGCCGGTGTTGAGTGGCAAGGTAGTTGCGGGCCGACGGTTTCCAGAAAAAGTGATAAGCATCGGCTTGGGTGGCGCCCTCAGCTCCCGGCAACGGCAACTTGCGATAATAACCACTCGTAGGCGCAAGCATCGCGAGCACCGGATCGGGCACCTTGAGTTTCGGCGCCACCGCTTCATTTGTGGCCAGGAACGAAGCGCTTGTTTGCCTCGCAAGATGCCGTTCCCAAACGGAAAAAGTCATCTCCGTTACCAGCGTGACCACGAGGATCGTCATGCCCAATCGCGCGGCCGGCGTCCCAGCCAGCGAACCCCATGCGAATGGATGATTGCGAACCGGCGCGTGCGTCTCGCTTTTTGGCGCCGCGAACATCCACGCCATGCTTCCAAGAAGCGCCAGGTTGCACCACATTACCGCTTCCCCCAGCCAGTCGTGCAGGCGCGCGAATGATTCGGCCGGGATCATCCGTGAAACCGCGATGCAGAGGATGAGAACACGGAGGAAATTGAGCAGCAGCGCCATCGCCATACCGCATATGAAGAGGAAGCCTCGCCTTTTCCAGGTGAGCATAAAAAGCTCTCCCAAGCCGATCGAAAGCATGACGCTGGCTTGAAGCGAACGTAATCCGCTGCAGGCATCGGCAATTGCGACCGGTCCCTGTGGCAATATAATGACAAAGCTCCTTCGTTCGGCGAGATACCCAAACCATTGCAGGCTTTCGAGGGTGCATGATGTCACCCATTCCTGAAGGTGGCCTGAAAGCAGGTTCACAATCTGAGAGGGCCACGGCAGCGAGGTCAGGAAAAAACAAGCGGGCGCGATAACAACCTGGAGTCCGCGGGTTCCGAACATTCGCGAGGCAAAAAGCAATGTCATCGCCAGGACAAGCGTGGCGCCCGCGTAAATCAGCGTGAGCGATCCCCAGAACCATCGCGCCATATCGAGGCTCAAAATGGCCGCCGCAAAACCTATTGCAGGCAGTATTGGGATGCCCGGGGCCATCGCACCGCTCAAGTCAACCGTGCCAAGACGGCGAACCAAAAAATAGGCGCTTAAAAACGGGACAACCGCGCCGTAGGAATATTGCGGGCTATAGAGCCAGAAATCCAAACAGATCCACGAAAGCCATCCGAACAGGATAAGGATCAAAAACAGATAACCCGGCAGCTGCTCCTTTTGGTTGGCAGGCTTCAGGTCGAGCCCGTAATCATAAGGCACGTTTGAAGGAAGGGATAAGTCATCACGTTCGATCACCGTTTCTGGTCGAATAGTTTATCGAGGCTATCGAGGATTTTAAGGCAGCCTGGAACTCATTGCTTTTTAGCGCCGCGAAACCGCCGAAGCGCATCCATCATGGCCAACCCTGCCACGCCCAAAGCTGCCGGCAGGGCGCTTCCCTCAGGCACGGGCTCCGCGCCGCTCAAAGGAGCCACAAATTGGTTTGGATTGATGGCGGAGAGAAACGTGCCATAAAGGTCGGAACCCGAGCCGGTGATCGAAGCGATTTGCACTCCATAAACCGTGCTGGGTGCGCCGGTGAAGAAATCGTTCAGGTCGACTCCATACGCACCCAATTGCTGGCCGCCCGTGATTTCAATTGTATCAATGTAAAAACCGGTATTGGCGGCGGCATTCCGCGTGAAGGTAACGGTATTGGGAGCAAACAATGGAACGGCAATCGTGCCGCCAATAATCGCGCGCACCGTAAAGTCCGAATTGACCCCGCGTTCAAAGACCAGAAGCTCGGGAGCGGAGTCGACCGCGGGATTGCTATCATTGACGCCTGATCCAAAAAACAGGTTCATCGTGTAGTCGCTCTCTCCGTCAACGCCTTGCACCAGGCTCAGGCTGTTTAAGGAAGCCGCAATCGCTGGGTTCTGGATGGCCGGATCGACGGATTCGCGGGTCGGATTCGGATCCGAAGTCAGGTTAAAGCCTTCGGCAACGAGTTTGGCGGAAACGAACGGATTGGGATTCCCGTCACTCCCGTTGTCGAGATCGCCGAATTCCGCATTCACGTTGGCATTATTGGCAGTAACCCGGGCCACTGTGACAGGCCGGAAAGCGTTGTTGGTAAACGAAGCGCTGGTTCCTGCTGAGTAAGTATTGGTTGGTCCGGTGGTGCCGGTAAACTTAATCGTGTTTAAATATGCATCATCCACAAACGCGTTTGCCGCACTCTTGCCATCGCGGGTCCCATTGTTTGTTCCTGCGGGAATGGTAACTACCAGGGAATTGGCATCCGGATAAAGGACAGCCGCCTGGATGGGCGGACAGATTATTTTACAAAGTGCAATGCCCGTAATGATAACGGATAGTAATTTGGCGTGTCTTGAGTCAGGAATGTTCGGCATGTGATTTTAGCGAATCGTAAGGTAAGGGAAGCGCTAGTTTGCACCGGGTGAGAACGCGCGGGGTAGTAGCAGCTCTTGTTGGAATTCAAAAGCGTTTTATTAACTTATTTCCCCTGCTGCAGGGGTTATGCCATTTTCTGATTGGTTTCTTATATGATGTTTTGTTATGAGCGATATACGAATCTGATCGAAGTCATAAACGCCTGGATAGTTTATAGTTTCTGACAGGCCTGGCAGGTTTGTGTCTACGGCACTCTCCTGCGACTTAATCGGGTTTGGTTTTTGCCAATAAACAGGCGGGCATCTATTTCCAGATAGATTTTCAAAACTAATCGTTGATGGATCTGTTTTCAGTATAATTGATGATCGCCGATTCAATTAAATTTTAATCCTCATTTATTTATCGGATATTTTTGATGTCATCAGTTTAATATCCACGGAGACCGCTCGGGATCGGCCCATCAGCCATTCGCTTCGTGCTCTGCCGGCGCCACGCCGGGCCGGCCGGCGCGCCAGGCGGTCATATAAAACCGTTATTTACTTGAAATAGATTGCGATTTTTACGCTGCTTTTCCGGCAGCAGAAAATCGCGCGATTTAAGAGAGGCCCTCGACAGTTTGAGCGGTTTAAAACAGGGTCGCATGGTCGTTGGAAACGGCGCGACGGACGGGCCTCCTCATTTTTCCAAAGGGAGGCGGATGGCCAATTGGGCGGCGGCAGTCTCTATTGGGACGCCAAATCACCGATTTTTCTTTCCGCCAAGCGGTGACTTCGGTGAAAAGAGGATTTTATTGAGCCGCTTTCATTTCTCACACCCCACGGTTTATCCCACAAATGGCAATTCTTGTTACCGGCGGTGCCGGATTTATTGGTTCAAATTATGTGCTTGGCGAGGTGGCCCGGGAGCCGATCATCAATCTCGATAAGCTGAGCTACGCCGGGAACCTGGAGAACCTCGCTGCGTTGCGTGAAAATCCGGATCACCATTTTGTTCAGGGCGACATTGGCGATGCCGAGTTGATTGCGCGGCTGCTGAAGGAATATCAACCGCGTGCGATCGTTAATTTCGCCGCCGAATCGCACGTTGACCGCTCCATCCACAGCCCAAGTGCGTTTATTGAGACAAACATCGTCGGCACCTTCCACATGCTTGAAGCAGTACGGGCATACTGGAACGCGCTGCCGGCCTCCGCGCAATCGAGCTTCCGGCTTTTGCACGTCTCCACGGATGAAGTCTACGGATCGCTTGGAGCGGACGATCCGGCATTTACCGAACTTCACCGGTATGAGCCCAACAGTCCTTATTCGGCCTCCAAAGCGGCATCGGACCATCTATTCCGCGCATACCATCATACTTATGGGCTGCCGGTTTTAACCACCAACTGTTCCAATAACTACGGCCCCTATCAGTTTCCCGAGAAGTTGATTCCGCTGATGATCCACAACGCGGTGACCGGCAAGGCGCTGCCTGTTTATGGCGACGGTCAAAATGTCAGGGACTGGTTATATGTGACTGATCATTGCACCGCGATTCGCGCTGTGCTTGCGGGCGGGAGGGTGGGGGAGACTTATAATGTGGGTGGCTGGAACGAGCTTAAGAACCTCGATGTCATTCACATCCTTTGCGACATCCTCGACCAGGAGAAACCGAAAGGCGACGGCTCAAGCTATCGTTCGCAGATTACTTTCATAAAAGATCGCCCGGGCCACGATCGCCGATACGCGATCAACGCCACCAAGATTGAGCAGGAACTTGGCTGGCGCCCCGCCGAGACATTCCAATCGGGGATCCGCAAGACAGTCCGCTGGTATTTGGATAATACCGCATGGGTCGACAATGTCACCAGCGGCGCTTACCGCGACTGGACTGCGCGTCATTACCAGGCCTGATTATTATGCAACGTAAAGGCATCATCCTCGCCGGCGGTTCCGGCACCCGGCTTTACCCGGTTACCAAGTCCGTCTCCAAGCAATTACTTCCGATCTACGATAAGCCGATGATCTATTATCCGCTTAGCACGTTGATGCTGGCGGGTATTCGGGACATCCTGATTATCTCCACCCCTCAGGATACGCCGCGCTTTGAACATCTTCTGGGCGACGGTTCGGATTGGGGTCTGAATTTTGAATATGCCGTGCAACCCTCTCCCGATGGGCTCGCGCAGGCCTTTATCATTGGAGAAAAATTCCTCGCCGGCAGCCCATCGGCGCTCGTGCTCGGGGACAATATTTTCCATGGACACGATCTGCATGTGCAATTGGAGCGGGCCGATTCCAGGAAGGAAGGCGCCACGGTCTTTGCCTACCATGTGCAGGATCCGGAGCGCTACGGGGTGGTTGCTTTTGATGCGCGCGGACTGGCTACGTCCCTGGAAGAAAAACCGGCCCAGCCGAAGTCGAATCACGCCGTGACCGGCCTCTATTTTTACGACGCTTCGGTCATTGAGATTGCCGCGAATTTAAAACCGTCCGCGCGCGGCGAGCTTGAGATCACGGATGTCAACCGGATCTATCTTGAGCGCGGGGAGCTGACTGTTGAAATTCTGGGACGCGGTTATGCGTGGCTTGATACCGGCACGCACGAGTCGCTCATTGAGGCCTCTAATTTTATTGAAACCATCGAGCATCGGCAGGGGCTCAAAGTGGCGTGTCCCGAGGAGATCGCGTATCGAAAAGGGTATATCGATGCGGATCAACTTCGCAAACTGGCCGCGCCGCTCGCCAAGAACGGATACGGCCAGTATCTGCTGCGCCTGCCCGAAGAACGTTTCCAACCATGACCATCGTCCCCACCGCACTGCCCGGAGTGCTTATCATTGAGCCGAAAGTTTTTCGCGACCCCCGGGGCTTCTTTTTTGAAAGCTTTAATGCGCGCGCTTTTGCCGCGGCCACCGGGTCGGATGCGGCTTTTGTGCAGGACAATCATTCGCGTTCGCCTCGCGGTGTATTGCGCGGGCTCCATTACCAGATCGAGCAGCCGCAGGGAAAACTCGTCCGCGTCGCACGGGGGCGTGTCCTCGACGTCGCTGTCGATGTGCGCCGATCTTCTCCCAACTTCGGGCGCTCGGTCGCGGTTGAACTCTCCGAGGATAATCAACGCCAGATGTGGGTCCCGCCCGGATTCGCCCACGGTTTTTACGTACTCTCCGAGTTTGCCGATTTTCTTTATAAAACCACCGACTACTACGCGCCTCAATTTGAGCGAAGCGTGCGTTGGGACGATCCCGTCATCGGCATCGATTGGCAGATTGAAACGGCTCCGTTGCTTTCAGGGAAAGACCAGGCAGCCCCTCTGCTCGCGGATGCGGAACTATTCGCGTGACCTCGCAACCCGCGGGAAGCGCGGGTGAAATAGAGCCGTTTAAAGATACAGGCGGATCCGGCCACTACGATTGGCGTTAAAAGTCCGGGTTCAGCCGCCGTGCCGTGCCGGGCATCCGATTCGGATGCCATTGGAAAACCGCATTTGATGATGGCCGGCGCGAGAAAAGGCGCGTCATGCCGATCTTTCCCCGCGGTTTATGCTCTCAAATCGCGTTTTCTTTACGTCGTCGAACAGCGGGCTCCGATCGCCGATTTTTCTGACATTTTTGCATCCATTTACCGGGGAAAAGCGTGTTTGGACATCGGGCGAATCCCCGGTCCTTTCATCATGAAAACTCCTTGATGCCCCATTCATTCTGCGTAGTCTGGCAACGATTTTGCTCTAAGCAAATCCCCTTCAGGCGGCTCCCCGGAACCGCTGCCGTAATGGCCAAAATTCTCAATCGACAAGAAAACAAACGGTTTTGCTCTGTGCGCAAATGACCGGGGGCGGCAGCATTTTCAATTTGCGAAAATGATTGCACCGGCGAAGATAAATAACCGGAACAAATTTAAACCGATTTTGGCCTCCGTTGCGCCTGTTTACGCACCCAAATCAGAAAAAGTATATCGCTCCTGAGCGAAGATTACGGACGCCCGAGGGAGGATTAAAAGGGGTCGAGGAGAGGTTCGCATGGGCTTGGACGACAAGTTATTCCAAAGGAGCGTGCCACTCTTTGAAAAATCCATTGTGTGCGGAGGGAAAATCGTTTTCCACAACTATTCCGCCAAGATGAATTTGAAGCAGGTAAACTCGTGCGATGTGCGAAATATTTGTATTTGCGGGGCGCACGGAAGCTGGATTTTGTTAAGTAACTGATTGTAAAGGACTTGCTGCGATCCGTGTTTTTCGCCAAAAAAACGTATTTCGCTTCCATGCACTCCGCATGGCCGGGTGCGCAAATAAAGGCAGGGTGTATAAAATTTGCCGCACGCAAAACGGCTGATGTGCGTCTCCGGCGTTCCTAACAATAAAATCAAGTGAATAACCGATAGGGCGTTCAGGTAACGCTATTTTGGCGAGTTGGTCATGCTCTTTGCTGAACAATCAACAAAGAGCTAAAAATGACTCCTCGTAAATTTAACTTCCCGATTCCCGTTCTTATTCGCCAGGCCGAGTTTCTTTATCATTCTTTAATCAACGAGCTTTATGCCGTTCCGCTGGGTGAGCGCTTAAACTCAGAAAAGGATACGCCCAAAAACAACTTTGCTGTCCGGTTTAAGAAAAAACTCGATCTCCTTGGCAGTGGCAAACTCTCCCATGCCGAGCAGCAGGGGCAGATCGGCAAACTTACCTTGCAGCAGGCGGAGGACATGAAAGAAGTCGTGCGGATTTCCGCCCTGGCCCGCCGTGGAGCGCGCCTGGCGTTTCGCGGAGAGAAAGTACGCTTGCACAAAGAGTTTCTTGTTGGAATCACCAAACCCGCCACGCTTGTCGCACGGCTCGACCGGGCCCGGATCATCCTGGCATCCTGCCTTCTTTACGGCGCGGAGATGAAAGCGCATGGCTGGCTGGCCCGCGACGCGGAACTGCTGGCGGCCGCGATTCAACGCTTCGATGAAAGCGGTCTTGCCCAGGGTGACGCCTCTGATGTGCGCGCCGACATGTCGGAAGAAAAGGTTCGCGCTGCCAACGATGTTTTTGAGGATTGCCTTAAGATTCAATATGCTGCCCGCCTGGAATTTCCAACAACTCTTCCCGGCACCGGCACTGCCCGTGAACGCTTTCTTCTCGATGAATTCCCGCCTCGCGGCCGTGGGGTCGCGGCGCCCGTGACCAAGCCGGAGTCTCCGCTGATTCCTCCCGCCGTTGATTCTGTTGCTGTCAATTTTGCCGGCACTCCGGAGAGCGAGCCCGCGAAGATTGAGCCCTCATCGGGTGAAAGCGCCGAGGAGCTTCCGAATCTGGAGCTCTTGCTTAAAAACGGTGGTAAAAAACGCGATCCCCGCAAAGGGCGCTCATCAGAAAATCCGAACCCGAATTGAGTTTGCGAGGAGAACGCGGGGGCGTTCCTTTCATCCGGAGCGATGGTTCTTCCGTGCATTTGAACGGATAGCGTCGGGATTATGGATTGCTCTTTCGCTTGGCGCTTCCGGCGTTAAAAGCGAGAGTGATAGCTCCTGGACGCGACCCATCGCTCCGGATTCGCATTCTCCCCATCCTTTCAACACACAACCTAACTTCATCCATTGCGCACGGCACTTATTACGGGAATCACAGGACAGGACGGCTCATATTTGACCGAGCAGCTTCTTTCAAAGGGATACAAGGTTCACGGCATGATTCGCCGTTCAAGCAGCTTTAATACGGGCCGTATTGATCACCTTTTCAAAGACCCGGCCATTTACGGGGAGCGGTTGTTTCTGCATTACGGCGATCTGACTGACTCAAGTAATTTGAACCGTTTGCTCGAGAAGATCGAGCCCGATGAAATTTACAACCTTGGTGCGCAGAGCCACGTGCAGGTTTCATTCGAAGTGCCCGAGTACACGGGGGAAGTCGACGCCATCGGCACGCTGCGTTTCCTCGACGCAATCAAGGAGGCGGGGCTGAAATCAAAAACCCGCTTTTACCAGGCATCCACCAGCGAGCTTTACGGCAAGGTGCAGGAAGTGCCGCAAACGGAAAAAACGCCATTTTATCCCAGGTCGCCCTACGCGGTTGCGAAATTGTATGCGTATTGGATCATTGTGAATTACCGGGAGGCTTACGGCATCCATGCGTCAAACGGGATTTTATTCAACCATGAGTCGCCGCGGCGCGGAGAGACTTTTGTGACGCGGAAGATCACGCGGGCTGCCGGCCGTATCCGGGAAGGGACCGAGCAGACGCTCGTCATGGGCAATATCGATTCCAAGCGGGACTGGGGTTACGCGCCTGAATACACCGATGCCATGTGGCGGATTCTTCAGCAGGACGAGCCGGACGACTTTGTTTGTGCGACCAACGAAACCCATACGGTTCGTGAATTTATTGACCTCGCTTTCAAGCTCCACGACATGGAACTTGAGTTCCAGGGCGAAGGGGTCAATGAGGTCGGGATCGAAAAGGCGACGGGAAAAGTCCGTGTCAGGATCGATCCGCGTTACTTCCGGCCAACGGAGGTCGAGTTGCTTATCGGTGATGCGGCCAAGGCAAAAGCCGTGCTTGATTGGGAGCCCAAAGTGCGCTTTGACGAGTTAACGCGCATCATGGTGGAAGCCGACTGGGAGTTGGCGAAACGTGAAAAGGCAGGCCGCGGATAGCGTAGGCTGAAGAGAATCAGGCGGGAACGGTAACGGGGGGAGGGAAAGCATCCGGACGGTCTCCGCTCGGAGTTTGTGTCTATTTGCAGTTTGACTCGTGAGTGTGCACTGAACAACGTGCGCCCCCCCATGCAGATTAGAATGCAACCGAAAAAGATGAGTAAGAAAAGCTGTCCGGTCTACGCGGCCACGCTGTTGCGTCCTGTTTCCTGGGAGGTCTCATGGAAAAGGTCATTGGTATTCTGTTGCAGCGCGGTTTCCTTACTTGGAATCGCGGCTGAAGCGCCGGTTGATCCTGCCCAAAATCCCGCGCCGCCGGAACTTATTCCAAGCTCTCCTCAGGAGCTCCCTTTGACCGAAACTGAAAAGGCGCGTAAGCGGATGCTCGAGGCCGTCTCCGCTCTCAAAAACGAACCGGGCGCCGCGCCGGAAGTCAGTTTGCCTCAGGAGGCGCCGGCCGAGGTCGCGCCGGTTGTACAAGCCACTTTGTTGGAGTCGTTACCTCGTCCCAGGGCAAGAGAGGCTCTTTCAACAGGAGAAACGCTGATTGATGGAGTCGGCGGCATTGCCGGAAACCTTATTTCCGCACCTTCCTTTCAGACAAACCAGGTTGTGCCAAAAGGATTTCGGTTCGGTAAAATCGGCCTTCGAACCAGTCTGGGAATTGGGATTACTTCCTCCAATACAATAAGGCCGGAGCCAAGCGCCGATTTACGGGAAACGTACGGCACATTAACACCGAATATCAGCGCCGGATTTGGCGACGAAAATGCGGGCAGGTATCTTACCCTTTCATCAATCACGGGAATCAGCTACACGACCGATCGGTTTCGGAACGTGGACGAGGACCTGGATTTGCGCGGTAATTATACCTTCAATCGGCTTCGTCTTGAGGCCGGGTTTAGTTATTCAAGGCTTTCCGGGATTGACCGGGATATTGGCTCCCAAGTCACTCGCGACTTTTTCACCGGGACCGGCACGGTTTCCTATTTCTACTCTCCAAAAACCACAATGGCTCTGGAGTTATCAGTTCCGATCAGGCGGTTTTCCGGTGAAACCAGCTCCAGCGGATTCACGGTGACTCCTTCTGTCGACTACAAGTTCTCGCCTCGGACCACCTTTGGTCTTGAAGTGGCGGTTGGCACATTGGATGCCGGTGGCGACACCCAAGTCTTTGAGCGTCCGGCATTTCGCATGTCCTACAATTTTACCGACAGGCTTTCACTTCGCGGAAGCCTTGGCATGGAGCATCGCGACAGTGACGATAGAAGCACCAATACACCGGTTTTTGAGTTGGGTGCTATATGGCGTGTCCGGGAGAGCACGCAGATTTCACTCACTGCCGAGCGTCGCGTCTCCATTTCAGCGCTCCAATCGGCAGTCAATTACACTTCCACTTCGGTTCAGCTTGGCCTTTCCCAGCGTCTGGGAAGCCGGTTCCGTGGCAATGCCGCTATCGCGTATGAAGACGCGGTTTACGATGGCGATTCCGGCGGGGCTCAGGATGGACGTCATGACCGGCTTCTCACAGGCCAGGCCGGCCTTGCCTATATTCTTACCCCACACGTAAGCATTATGCTGAATGGGGCAGCTATTGACAACCGGTCGAATCAGCAACCGTTTCGAACCTATCAAGGCTCTTTGCAGAGTAACATCGCGTTTTAGCTAAAACGCGGGTAATTGCCTGGATTCAACGGAATGGAAGCTGCCGCGAATCCGCGATGGAAACGGCACGAATTTGTCACCTTCAGCGGCTTGCCACACCTTCGCCCGAAGGTTTTGACTGCTCATTGGTTTGCAAGCTCTCCGTGCGACCCGCTGCCGTGATCAATGTAGTTAAAATGTACGGGTCTTAAAGCCAGCTAAGTGTTGGCATGGTGAGTCTACTAAGCTGTCTGCTTAGAAATAAGTTGCAGTAAACTCCCTGCCTCTTTAGGAGCATGTAGTTCAGGATCTGATGCTCTTAAGAAATGAAACTCCAGACTGCTTGGATGCCTTTATAAACCGCGACGCCTTCGATGTTCCCAAGCGTGACGCAAGCCGGTTTCCGCTTTGGAAAAGAGTGCTCGACCTCACCTGTATTGCACTTTCCATCGCAATCTGGGCATCTTTGATGATTCTGGTCGCGCTCTGGATTCTACTGACTTCCCCGGGACCGATATTTTTTCGACAGGAACGGATTGGTCATCACGGCAGGCGTTTTACGATTCTTAAATTCAGGAGCATGAAGGTCAACACAGCGACCGGCTCCCATGAGCTACATGTTCAGCAGCTTATCCCGTCCGACCGTCCGATGACAAAACTCGACGCGCTGGGCGATCCCCGTCTGATCCGCGGCGGGCGGATATTGCGAATGCTCGGTCTGGATGAGCTGCCTCAGATTTTTAATGTGATCCGCGGGGAAATGAGTCTGGTTGGCCCGCGTCCCTGCACGCCCCACGAGCTTGGCCTCTATCAGAATACGCAACTGGAGCGCTTTAATGCGCCACCGGGATTGACCGGCTACTGGCAAATCAACGGGAAGAACAAAACGACCTTTAGCAGGATGGTGGACCTCGATATTTTTTACAGCCGCCACATGTCGCTCTGGCTCGATTTGCTGATCATCTTAAAGACGCTTCCGTCCATCACGTTGGAGATTTATGACTCCTTCAAAAAGCCGGTCTTGAGAGCGAGTTAAACAATTTGTCCGCGTGCCTCCTGGCCATTTTTGAACTCTGCCGCATTTCCCTATCATGAGTAAGCCTATTGGAGTGGGAGTGATAGGGTGCGGCTATTGGGGGCCAAACCTGGTTCGCAATTTCAGAAGCCTGCCTGAGTGCGATTTGCAGGCTGTCTGCGATCTTAGCCAGGAACGCCTCAGCCACATGAGGAGTGTCTATCCGGAGGTCGAGTGCATCAGCGATTACCAGGCCCTCCTCGGGCGCGCAGGGCTCGATGCGGTGGTGATTGCAACTCCGGTCAAGCATCACTTTCCGATGGCCAAAGCCAGCCTTTTGGCAGGCAAACATACTCTCATTGAAAAGCCGATGGCCTCCTCCTCAGCGCAATGCGAGGAGCTGATTGAGATCGCAAAGGCAAAAGGCCTTGTCCTCATGGTCGGTCACACTTTCCTTTACTCCGCGGCGGTCCGCAAAATAGATGCCATTGTTAAGACCGGCGAGATTGGCGAGATCCAATATATCAATGCGCGCCGCCTGAATCTCGGGCTTTTCCAAAAAGACATCAATGTGGCGTGGGATCTCGCCCCGCACGATATCTCGATCATCCTGCACATTCTTGGGGAGTATCCGCTCGCGGTGAACTGCCAGGGGAACGCGCATGTGACTCCGCAGATTGAAGATGTGACCAATCTTTCCCTTTCGTTTCCGTGCAACCGGTTTGCGACTATCCAAAGCAGCTGGCTGGAACCAAGGAAGGTTCGGGAAATGACCATCGTTGGCACCCGTCAAATGATTGTGTACGACGATCTGCAAACCCTTGAAAAAATCCGCGTCTACGATGTGCGGGTTGAGCGGCCGCCGCATTACGATACGTTTGCTGAGTTTCTTTATTCCTACCATTACGGGGGCAGTTACAGCCCTCACTTAAAACAGGAAGAACCCTTAAAGACCGAGTGCCAGCATTTTATTGACTGCATTGTGAGCGGACAGGAGCCTTTGACAAGTGGCCGCAGCGGGTTGGAGCTGGTCAGGATTCTTGAAGCCGCCTCGCTCTCCCTAAAAAGCCGGGGCGCCCCTGTGGTTCTTTCGACTCCACAGGAACTCAATGCAGCGAACAAGCCGTTTCAGGCCGCCCTTCAGGCGCAAAAAAGTCTGCTATCGTAGTCGAGCGTAAGTATACGGAGTAACCTGCTGGTTGCCCTGGCGTGCGTGGCGTTGATTCGATCGCCCCCGACCTATTTGTCTCCCTTCCTTCTTAATCTTCTTCCCACTGCATTCGGAGGATTACGATTAAGATTAAGAGAATGAAGGTGACCCTCCGGGTTCATTCATTGCGACGGATTACAGTATGAAAAGCCAATCGCCTGGTTACCAACAGATCGCCTCCGATGTGGAGCTGGGCGCTGACGTGCAGATCTACAGCTTCGTCAATCTCTATGGATGCAGCATAGGCGCGCAGACTAAAATCGGCACGTTTGTTGAAGTTCAAAAAGGGGCCAAAATCGGCGCGCGCTGCAAGATTTCGAGTCACACGTTCATCTGTGAAGGAGTGACTATCGAGGATGAAGTCTTCATCGGGCACGGCGTTACCTTTATTAATGATCGGTATCCACGGGCCACGACTGTTCACGGAGAACTGCAGGGCGCCTCGGATTGGAGTTGCCAGAGCACGCTCATAAAACGCGGTGCATCCATTGGCTCAGGCAGTACGGTGCTGGGAGGCGTCACTGTGGGAGAAGGCGCCATTGTCGGGGCCGGCAGCGTGGTTACAAAAGATGTGCCCCCGAAAACCGTTGTGGCCGGCAACCCCGCGAGCCGAATCAATTCTGTCACCCAATGAAAGTTCCATTCCTTGACCTTAAGGCGCAGAACCTGCCGTTGCTCGGGGAACTCAACGAGGCCATCCGGCAGGTCATTGAAACCAGTGCATTTGCCGGTGGACCGTTTGTTACGAGTTTTGAAGACGATTTTGCCGCGTATTGCCATGCCGATTTCGCCATTGGCGTTGGCAGCGGCACCGAAGCGCTTTGGTTAAGCCTGCTGGCCTTGGGTATTGGTCCGGGGGACGAAGTGATTACGGTGCCTAACACATTCATCGCGACCGCTGAAGCCATTACCTATTGCGGGGCGCGCCCGGTATTTGTCGATGTGGATGAACGCACTTACACGATGGACCCGGCGCGTTTGGAAAACGCGGTGACCTCCCGCACCAAAGCGCTTATTCCTGTTCATCTATTCGGGCAACCGGCCGACATGGATCCGATCCTGGAATTTGCCCGGGACCGTGGACTTTTTGTCATTGAAGATGCCTGCCAGGCTCACGGCGCCACTTACAAAGGCAAAAGCGTGGGCACACTCGGGGATGCCGGTTGTTTTAGTTTTTATCCCGGCAAAAACCTTGGCGCTTTTGGCGAGGCCGGCGCCGTGATTACCAATCACGCCGCGCTTGATCAAAAACTGCGGGTTCTTCGAGATCACGGCCAGATTCAAAAATATCACCATACCATGGTCGGGTGGAATGGCCGGATGGATGGAATTCAGGCCGCGATTCTGCGGATCAAGCTAAGGCATCTGGACAAGGGCAACGCGTTGCGGCGCGCGAGAGCGCTCTTTTATCAGCAGGCTTTTGCAGGCGTGCCGGAACTCATCACTCCGTTTCAGGCGGATTATGCCCGCCATGTGCATCATCTTTACGCGGTCCGGGTAAAGAATCGCGAAGAGGTCATCCGCCGTTTAAATGAAAGGGAGATCGGTTGCGGAATTCATTATCCGATCCCGCTTCACTTGCAGGAGGCTTACAAAAGCCTGAACTATAAGCGCGGCGACTTTCCTGTCGCGGAACGGACCAGCGCGGAGTTTGTTTCATTGCCCATGTTCCCGGAGCTGACTACCGGCCAAATGGAAGTCGTAATTCAAGCCGTGAAAGAGATTGTAACCGGTTTACCCGGACATGAACCGTTCGACTCCGGGCTTTGGCAAAAAAACAGGCAGATTGTCCCCGCTTTATAGCCGTCGCCGGATTCATCGGTTTCTATCCACTGATTTGTTTCGCCGCGAGTTTTCCTCGCATCCTGTTTCTTGAAGTTGATTCCTTTTGACGACACCACTCTTATTGATCCGCTGACCGGCGGAGATTGGGATCGCTCGCTGCTCAAATACCCAAACCACGGTTTTTTTCATACCAGCGCATGGGCTAAAGTCCTTCATCGGACTTACGGACATCGGCCGGTTTATTTCCGCTGCTTTCGTGGTCCCAAGCCTGTTGCCTTGCTCCCGCTCATGGAAGTGCGGAGCCCGTTGACCGGAGCGAGAGGAGTTTGTCTTCCTTTTTCAGATGGATGCGCCCCACTGGTGTCCGAGGAAACCGATTTTGAATCCGTTGTCGACCTGCTCGCGAAGACCGGCAGGGAGCGGGACTGGAAATACTTTGAAATCCGCGGCGGATCATTCAATACGGCACCAGCCTCGCAGATATTTTACGGGCATCAGCTCGATCTGCGTCCGGAAAATAAAACGTTGCTGGCCTCTTTTAGCGCCGCGACCCGGCGCGCGATTTCCAAGGCGCAACGAAGCGGCCTGACAGTTCAGATTTTAAGGACGCGCGCAGCCGTGCTTGCCTATTATCAACTTCATATCCGGACACGCCGCCAGTTTGGCATCCCGCCGCAGTCGCTTGCTTTTTTTCTTCATATTTACGAGGAAATCATCAAGCCGGGGTTGGGCTTCATTGTGTTAATTCAAAAAGGAACGCAATCCGTTGCCTCGGCCGTTTTTTTTCAGGCAGGGAAAAATGCCATTTATAAATTTGGCGCTTCGGACAGGTGTTTCCAGGAACTTCGGGGCAACAATCTGGCCATGTGGGAGGCGATCCGGTTTCTCAGGCAAAACGGCGCGGAAACCGTGGATTTTGGCCGGACTTCCCCGGAGAACGACGGGTTGCGGCGGTTCAAACTGGGGTGGGGAAGCGTTGAGGAAACAATCAAGTATCACAAGTTTAATATTGCGACCGGGGACTGGGCTCATGGTAAGGATCATGCTTCCACCTTTCATCAGGCGTTTTTTCGCCGGTTGCCTCTCCGCGTGAATCGGTTATTGGGTGCGCTCCTTTATCAGCACCTCGACTGAGAACGTTTAATTTTCAATTTATATGCCAGAATTTAAGCAAGCCGTGCAAAGCCCGGGTATTAATTTAAAAGACATTTTATCCGCGATTTTTAAGCACCGCTGGAAAGTGCTGATCTGCACACTTGCCGGTGTTGCGGCGGCCGCTGTCGTTTTTGTCCTTCAACCGCCTTTATATGAGTCGCAAGCCAAACTGCTTGTCCGCTATGTGGTTGACCGGAGCGCTATTGATCCTGTTGAAAGCGCCGCAGCCGCTCCCGCGCCCGGACGATTCAGCGATACTCAAATTGATTCTGAAGTCGAAATCCTGACCAGCCAGGATCTGACAATGCAGGTGGCAGAGGCGATCGGATATCCCAAATTGGTGGCGCGCACGGGCCTTCCTGCAACCAAGGGTGCCGCAGCCTCCATTGTAGCTGGAGGGTTGACTGTCACGGCTCGCAAAGGGAGCAATGTGATCAATGTTTCCTATAAAAATCGCGATCCGGAATTGAGCACATTGGTATTGGATGAGTTCGTAAATCGCTATTTCACAAAACATCTTGAGGTTCATCGCTCCGCCGGAGCCTTTGACTTTGTCACGCAACAGACCGATCAAGTGCGCGCCGGGTTGAACCAGACGGAAGAAGAACTCAAACGGCTCAAGGCTAAAGCCGGTGTGATTTCCCTGGTCGATAGTACGGCGGCGCTTACCAAAGAGATGGCGCGAACCCAGGAGGAACTCCATGGCGTCACATCCGAGCTGGCCGAGCAGCAGGCGCGTGTGCAAGCACTTGAAAAAATGGCTTTCGGAGATGCAAAAACGGAGGCTGACACTAAACCTGTTACCCCGGTTTCCTCCGATAAAGGCGATGTGCAGCAATATCAGGCATTGGTTGCGCGGTTAAGTCAATTGCACGCAAGCGAGCTGGAATTACTCGCGAAATTCACCCCTGAAAACCGGCTCGTAAAATCGACGCAATCCCAAATTCAGGAGCTCGAAGGACAGAGGCGCGATCTTGAAAAGAAATTTCCCAACCTTTTAACCGTGCCAACCAACGGCACGCCTCAAGGGCGCACCACAGATGTGGGACTCGAACGCGCCAAGCTTATGGGCATTCAGGCAAAAGCTGAAACGCTTAAGTTGCGGCTTGCCGATGTGCAGAAACAGTTTGAGCAGTTCTCGGATATCGCCCCGCAGATCGCAAAGCTCGAACGCAAAAAGGAGGTCGAGGAAACCAACTTCAAATATTTCGGTCAGAGCCTTGAAAAGGCCCGAATCGACGAGGCATTGGATCCTTCAAAAATCCCCAATATCAGCGTTGTTCAAAAACCTTCATCCGTCGGGACGAACACCGTAAAGCGCAATAAGATCATGGCTGGATTGATTGCTGGCGCACTCGCGCTGGGACTCTCGCTCCCGTTATTGCTTGAACTCGTAATGGATCATACCATTAAGCGGGCGGAGGATTTGGAAAACGGTTTGCGTATCCCTGTGTTGCTTTCAATCCCTTATGCCATTGGAAAAGGGCGCAAACGTACCCGGCGTGCGCAAAAAGGAGAGGGGAGCGAATTGGCCCTTCAAAACGCGGGGGGCTCTCAAATCGCGTCATGGGAACCGGCTCATTTCATCCGGCCTTTTGCGGAAGCCATCCGTGATCGCTTGGGGCTTTATTTTGATATCACCGGCGTGACGCATAAGCCAAAACTGGTTGCCGTGACGGGCTTTTCGGATGGAGCGGGCTCCTCCACGCTCGCTGCGGGTCTCGCGGCAAGTCTCTCCGAGACGGACACGGGCAAGGTTCTGCTGGTCGACATGAATATGGATCCCGCGCAGTTTCATGCCTTTTTTGACGGCAAGCCCGCCAACTCGCTGGAAGCTGCGCTTCAGGGTGCTGCCGCGCTAACCCCGTCGGCGGATAATCTCTATCTGGCCGCCGCGGGTTCGCAAAGCGCCGGACCACTGAAGCTTGGACTCAAGAAATTTCACGACATGATGCCGCAGTTTAAGGCGAGCGACTTTGATTACATCATTTTCGATATGCCCCCCGTGAGCCCGACCAGTCCAACCCTCTCCATCGCCCGGTTTATGGATAAGGTGCTTGTGGTCCTTGAAGCGGGGAAAACCGATCAGGCCACAGTAAAACGCGATTATGGCGCGCTGGTGGAAAGCGGGGCCGACGTTTCGGCGATCTTTAACAAAGAGCGCACCTATTCCCCGAAGTGGATCACTGGCTGACCCAAAGACAGCCTCGATCAGCCCATCAATGGATGCCAAAAGGCACATTTTCCTGGCCGTCGGCATATGCCCATGGTGGGTTGAATACGCGGATCGCTGGTGATTTCTGATCGGACTTATTTGTGCTGCGCAATCGAATCTATTATTGGCTGAAGCCGCTTCTCCCGCGTGTACTTCGCCTGGCGATTAGACGGCAGATCGCATTGCGGATTCTTAAGCGCGTTGGTCATATCTGGCCTATTTTGCCAGGGTCGGAAAAGCCACCTGAAGGGTGGCGGGGATGGCCTGAAGGACGAAAGTTTACGGTCGTTCTCTCTCACGATGTCGAAGGACAAAAAGGAGTGGACCGCGTCCGGGCACTGGCGGAACTCGAAATGGAACTCGGGTTTCGTTCCTCGTTTAATTTTATTCCCGAGGGGGAATATCAGGTCCCAAAAGAACTGCGCGATTGGCTCACAGAGCACGGCTTTGAGGTTGGCGTTCATGACCTCCATCACGACGGAAAACTTTATCGTTCCCGCACGGATTTCAAAAAAAATGCGAATCAGATCAATCGCTATCTAAAGGAGTGGGGAGCGGTTGGCTTTCGCTCCGGTTTCATGCTGCACAATCTGGAATGGATCCACGATTTAAACATCAAGTACGATGCTTCTACCTTTGATACCGATCCTTTTGAACCGCAGCCGGATAATGCGGGGACCATTTTTCCATTCTGGGTTCCTTTCCCAGATGGGGAGGTATCCGTTTCCACGAGCGCCGCGGCAGGGGATTTCACTGGTTATATGGAATTGCCTTATACCCTAGCTCAGGACTCCACGCTCTTTCTTGTTCTAAAAGAGCAGGGGATCAATGTGTGGAAACAGAAGTTCGATTGGCTCGCTGAACACGGTGGGATGGCTCTATTAAATGTCCATCCTGACTACATCAATTTCGAAGCCGGCCGGTATCAGAACGGCGAGTTTTCAGTCGCCCATTATCGTGCGTTTCTGGAGTACGTTCGGACCTTTCCATCTGGGGAATATTGGCATGCGTTACCGCGCGACATCGCTGAATTATGCGCCCCCCTAACCAATTGCGAGCGCTCCACTTCAAGGAAAAGCTTTTCCGCCGCCCCTGCCGGGGCTAAACCCCGGTAACCCTTCGGGTTTGAAGTTTCATTAATTGCGTCGGACTACACTGGTAAGACGGGCAGATTATTCCAGGGTAAATGATAAAACCCCGTTTGAAACTCCTGGCAATCTCCTCGGGCGGCGGCCATTGGGTGCAAATGTTAAGATTGCGGCCCGCATTGGTTGGTTGTGACGTTATTTTTTCAACGGTGTCGGAAAGCTACCGTTCTGAAATCGGCGATGCGCCTTTCCGGACAGTTCACGATGCCACCCAGTGGGAGAAATTTTCCCTCTTCCGTTCCGCCTTCAGCGTTTTTTTACTCGTTTATAAAGAACGCCCCGATGTGATCATCTCAACGGGATCCGCGCCTGGTTTTTTTGCGATCTTCTTCGGCAAATGCTTTGGCGCGCGCACGATCTGGTTGGACAGTTTGGCAAACGCCGAAGTGCTTTCTTTGTCGGGCAGACTGGCAAAACCATTTGCCGACCTATGGCTTACCCAATGGCCGCATCTGGCAAGTATGAACGGTCCGGAGTTCAAGGGAAACGTGCTCTGATGCTTGCCTGGTTATCACTCTCTTTGCGCAGTAAGCTGGACGTTGGCTTTCTATGATTTTTGTCACAGTCGGAAGCGATCTGCCGTTTGAACGCCTTCTCAAGACGGTGGATCGATGGGCCGCCGAGACGGGATGCAAAGAGATCTTCGCGCAAATCGGGAGCAGCCGCTGGACACCTAAGCATATCGACTGTTTGCCGTTCCTGCCCCCCTCAATTTTCAAGGAACGCTTCCGGACAGCCGACCTGATCGTCGCGCATGCGGGGATGGGAACAATCCTCTCGGCGCTCTTTTATGAAAAACCGATTCTAGTGATGCCGCGCCGCGCTTCGCTGGGCGAAGATCGCAATGAACATCAACTCGCCACGGCGCGAAGAATGCAGGCGTTGGGAAAAGCGCATGTTGCGTTTGACGACGCGGAAATGCTTTCGCGGCTACAAAACCTAAACGCCCTCGTCACGGCTCCAAAGATTGGTCCGTACGCTGGCGAAGATTTATTAAACGCGCTTCGCGAATTTATCGACTGCGGCCAGCAGAAAAGTGCGGCCTGATTTTCCGCTCCACTTTCTCCTCCCATTAGGCAGGCTTTGTGCTGGTGACTCCGTCGATTATTTTCCTGTTTTAATTAGCCTATCTACTACTCAGCATGAATGTTTCGATTTTTGGTCTTGGTTACGTTGGCGCGGTCACGGCGGGTTGCCTAGTCAGGGATGGCCATACCGTGGTCGGCGTCGACACCGATGAGCGAAAGCTGGCGTTCATGCGCGACGGGAAGGCGCCAATCCATGAGGAAGGGGTGGATGCACTCATTCGTGAGGCGATCGAAAGCGGTCGATTGACGGTAACCAACGACTGTGAGAAGGCCGTCAATGAAACCGCAATTTCATTGGTCTGTGTTGGCACTCCATCCGCGCCCGACGGCAGCCTGGGGACCCTCTACGTCACGAAAGTCTGCGAAGAGATTGGGGACGCCATCAGGGGGAAGGAAAGCTTCCATACCGTGGTGATCCGATCCACAGTTGTTCCCGGCACGACGATCGAGCTTCTAAAGCCGATTTTGGAGAAACACGCGGGAGACTCTCCGTTTGGTCTGGCAATGAATCCCGAGTTTTTACGGGAAGGAACTTCCATCAAAGATTTTTACGATCCGCCCTACACCGTGGTGGGCACGGAAAGTGCCGATGTATTTTCGCAGGTTTGCGAACTTTATAAGCAATCGGGTGGCGATCGGATCCATTGTTCAGTCGCCGCAGCCGAATCGATCAAATATGCATGCAATCTATTTCATGCAACGAAGATTACTTTCGCCAATGAAATCGGCATGGTCTGCAAGAATGCCGGAGTCGATTGCCGTGAAGTCATGGATATCGTCTGTCGCGATACCAAGCTCAACATCAGCAACAAATACCTGAAACCAGGCTTCGCATTCGGTGGTTCCTGCCTGCCCAAAGATCTGCGGGCATTTAGTTATCTCGGCCGCACCCAGAATACCTCGGTGCCGATGTTTGACGCCATTCTCAAGAGTAACCGCGATCAGATTGAACATGCGGCTCACCGGATCATGGCGCTTGGTTCGCGCAAAGTCGCGATGATGGGAGTGAGCTTTAAGGAAGGAACCGATGACCTCCGGGAGAGCCCGCTCATCAGCCTTGCCGAGATCCTGATAGGCAAGGGGTTCGATCTTCTTATTTTTGATCCGAATGTGGAATACGCGGCCCTCTTTGGTTCCAATAAGCGCTTTATTGAAATCCATTTCCCTCACCTGAAACGGGCATTGTGTTCAGCGGAAACCGCTTTGAAGCATGGGGATGTGGTCGTGTTTGGTCATAAATCCGATGTCTACACCCCGCTGCTCTCAAAAATTGAGGAACATCAGACGGTGTTCGATCTTGCCGGAATCGGCGGGCCGGAGGAGATCAAGGGACATTACAACGGGCTCTACTGGTAAGTGCCAATTGGAACCCATTCTTTCATGAGCAATCGCAAAGGCCATATCCTTATCCTGGTGGAAAACCTGCCCGTGCCGTTTGACCGGCGCGTTTGGATGGAATCGAGCACGCTGACCGCAGCCGGGTATAAAGTCAGTGTGATTTCTCCATGTCCGCCGGAAGAACTCGAACAACCAAACAGGGTGATCGACGGGATCCACGTTTACCGCTACCCGATGCCTGCGCCCACGCGCGGCAAACTAAGCTTTGTCAGAGAGTTTTTATACTGTCTTTATCAGACGGCAAAACTCACCAGAAGAATCTGGAAGGAGGATTGTTTTGACGTCATCCAATCGTGCAATCCGCCGGACACATTTTGGTATATTGCGCGGCAGTATAAAAAGCACGGCGTGAAGTTTGTATTTGATCACCACGATCTTTGCCCGGAACTCTACGAATCAAAATACGCGCGCCAGGATTTTATGTGGAAGGCGCTCCTCTGGTTGGAGAAAAAGCAGTTTGAAACCGCTGATGCCGTGATAGCAACCAACGAAAGTTATAAACAGATCGCCCTCACGCGCGGGGGCAAACGGGATCAGGAGGTGGCCGTCGTTCGCAGCGGACCCCGACTAGAACTATTCAAGGCCGTTAGTCCCGATGAAAAACTCCGCCGCGGCCGCCGATACATGGGGGTTTATTTAGGGGTGATGGGTGTGCAGGACGGGGTTGACTATGCGCTTCGCGCAATTCGTCACGCTTTGGATGCCGGCCTGACCGATACCTGTTTTACTTTTATCGGAAAGGGCGACGCTTTTGACGGTTTGCTTCAGCTCGCCGAGGAACTCCGCTTACTCCAGGACGGTACCGTGCTGTTTACCGGGCGCACTCCCGATGATGAGCTTCGCCAGTATCTTTCCACCGCCGATTTTGGTATCGCCCCGGATCCAAAAGATCCGTTGAACGATAAGTCGACCATGAACAAAATCGTTGAGTATATGGCGATGGGTTTGCCGATCGTCAGCTTCGATCTTGAGGAGTCCAGGTTCAGCGCGGGCGGCGCGGCGGTCTATGTGCCGGAGAACGACACGCGCAAACTCGGTGAAGCCATCGTTGCACTCATTGCCGAGCCTGCGAGGCGCGCTGAAATGAAGGAGATTGGGATCCGGCGCGTATCTGAATGCCTGAGTTGGGAACACAGCGAAAAGGTGCTGCTGGCTTTCTATAGTCGATTGCTG
The DNA here is from genome assembly GCA_028293625.1 of Chthoniobacteraceae bacterium. Taxonomy (GTDB): domain Bacteria; phylum Verrucomicrobiota; class Verrucomicrobiia; order Chthoniobacterales; family Chthoniobacteraceae; genus CAIURC01. The sequence goes on from JAQGOL010000024.1 coordinate 356,156, forward strand.
AATAAATCTGCCGCCGAAGATCCTGGTGCGGAATCTGCGTTTTCATCGGCGATTCTTCCTCAAAGCGGCATGCAAATATAAGGCGATGCTCAAGGCGCGTGCTTTTAATCACCGCCTCAATCGCCTGCGTCTGGACCGCTAGTTCCGCGAGAGAAAATTGTATGATCAGTATCGTCATTCCCGCTCATAACGAAGAAGCCGTGATCGGGCGTTGTCTCACTTCCCTTATCTCAGGATCCAAGCCAGGCGAACTCGAAATCATTGTCGCCTGCAACGGTTGTACGGATCGAACCGCTGAGATTGCCCACGCGTTTGGTGAGCCGGTGCGCGTGGTTGAAACGCAGCAGGCTTCAAAAATCGCTGCATTGAACCTGGGGGACTGCGCAGCCACTCAATTCCCTCGTTGCTTTGTCGATGCGGATGTGGAGCTGACAATCGAGGCTGTGCGTCAGGTTGCCAACCTGCTTTTGGAAGGAAATCAGCTGGCGGCGGCACCGGCCATGGTAGTGGATGTTTCCCATTCCAGTTGGTGCGTAAAAGCCTTTTATTCAATTTGGCTTAAGCAGCCGTATCATAGACCTGGAATGCTGGGTGGTGGATTTTATGCGGTCAGCGAGGCCGGCCGCGCCCGTTTCACAAAGTTCCCTGACATCATTGCCGATGATGAATTCGTGCGTTCTCATTTTGAGGAACATGAACGCGCCACCCCGGAAAATTGCACATTCACAATCCATGCGCCGCGAACGGTGGCAGATCTTATTCGAGTCAAGACAAGAAGCCGGCTTGGGTTATATCAGCTGCGAAGCAGGTTTCCGGAGCTAAAAGAAAATAGTTATGTGAAAAATCAGGCAAGCGTGCCTCGATGGATCTCCACGCCGCGGTTATGGCCCAGCGCTGTTGTTTACCTGATCGTGAATCTTGCATCTAAAGTCCGTGCTAAAACGCAGTTATCCGGAATCGACGCATATCAATGGGAGCGAGATAACTCGTCGCGGCAATGACGCGTTTGCCTCATATTGAATGCATTTCCGCAAGCCAAGTGCTTTACTGCCCGTTGGTAATTTATTTTAGGCATCCGTGAAATATAGTTGGCGCCAGATAACAAAGATGAGTGTTGGGCAGGATCTTTCCAGTATCGCTGCACATCTGGACTTATAAGGTGAAGAAGTAGAGATGACGCAGCTACCTGCTCAAAAAAATCACGCTGGAATATCGGTTGTTATTCCAGCCTATAATCGATGCGCTGATGTCATCCGACTCCTGACCGATATCAACAATCAAACTGCAGTGCCGGCTGAAGTCATCGTTGTTGATGACGGCTCCACGGACGGCACTGTAGGGGAGATTAATCGAAAATTTCCTTGGGTCACTGTCGTGCAGAGCGGCCGCCAAGGCGGACCATGTGTTGCCAGAAATATCGGAATAAAAACGTCAAAAAGTCGAATTATTGTCGGCCTTGATAGTGATGTCTCTCTTCCCGATGCCCAGCTATTTGAGAAAATTGAGTTTTCATTCAATTCCCGTCCTGCAGATAGCGGATTCGCCTTTCGTTTACTTAGGCCCGATGGGCAGGAGGACAATGCGCGCTGGTGGCATCCAGTGAAAATCGCAGAGTTTTCCACGCTAACGTTTGAAACTGACTATTTTAGTGGAACCGCCTATGCGTTTAGGCGCAAAGAGATGATGGATGCCGGGATTTTTCCGGAAGTTTTATTCATGTGCTACGAAGAGGTGGAGTTGGCTTTTCGCATACTGGATAAGGGAGGGAGGATTCGATATCTGCCTGAATTGATTGCCTGCCATCACGCTTCTCCCATCGCTGGCAGAGGGAATATTGACAAATTCTTTAAGCCAAGGAATCAAATCCTGCTGGCGTTTAGGTGTTTGCCGTTACGGACCGCGTTGGCATTTCTTGCGCCTAGGTTGATATTCAATTGTCTGAGATCGCTTTGCCATCCAGATCGAATTGAGCTCTTTGGTAAGGCAGTCTTTTCAGCGATTAAAATTATTAAAGCTGGTCCTTCGGCGCGAAAACCAATTTCCCGCGCAACGCTTCGGAAAATCAAATTGCTCAAACGATTTGAGTCATGAAATTGCCAGGATCAGTGGAGTTATTAATTCTTGCGAATCTTTATTTCATCGCAACTGAACGCAACCTAAGTAATCAAATCGTCTCCGCGATTCAGCTTCTCTAACTTTGCCGCGAATGAAAGTATCCATTCTTATTGTTAATTGGAATTCCTGTGAATTTGTACGGCAATGTTTGATGTCAATCAGGAAAACCTGCTCCGGCCTGCAAACCGAGGTGATTGTTGTCGACGGTGGGTCATTCGACGCTTGTAAGCAGATGCTGGCCACCGAGTTTCCTGAAGCTTTGTTTGTACAGGCCCACGATAACATCGGATTTGGGCGCTCGAATAATTTGGGATTCGCTGAAGTGACTGGGGATGCCGTGTTGTTATTAAATCCCGATACGGAATTGTATGAGAGCGCGCTGCAGACACTGCTTGATCAATTGTTAGCTCTTCCATCGGTTGGAATCGTCGGGCCAAGGCTGCTCAACTGCGATGGCTCCATTCAGTCGGGAAGCATTCATGTTCTTCCAACCCCCCTGACGGAAGCATTCTCTTCCGAATTTATGCGCCGCTGGATGCCTAAATCGCGGCTCGGCGCAAATGCGGCTCTCCTTAACGTTGGCGCACCGGTCGAAGTCGAGGCAATCGCCGGTGCCTGTATTATGCTGCCGACCGAAGTATTCCGAAAAGTTGGGGGATTTACCGAAAGATACTTTATGTACGCCGAGGATATGGATTTATGTCTCAAGGTTCGTAATCTGGGCTTAAGAATCTATCATGTTCCTTCGGCGCGTGTGTTGCATCATGGGGGCGGAAGTTCCCGCTTGCAGTTTAGCAAGTTCTCAGTCGTGATGATGCGTGAAGCAGTTTATACTTACATGGTAATAAACCACGGTATGTTCAAGGCGCTTCAATATCGTATTGCAATGTTGATTTCTGCCGCAGTGCGCTTGGGATTGCTTTCCTTTGGATGGAGCGTGACGCGTGGCGAAAAAAGGGCGTCTCGTGTTACATCGCTTCGAAAGTGGCAATTAGTTTTGAATTGGAGCTTAGGAAAGGAATCTTGGGTAAAGAAATACTGGATAGCTGGTTCCCACGACACGAGCGCCACTAATCATACGTCTGATTCTGGATCTAATGATGCAATATCGCGAGTTAGATAGTAACTAAAACGTATTTAGAAGAATGCTGTGTGATTAACTTTGTTCGTTAAAGGTTTCGATAAAACGTATTGCCTGGAACCATATTTTATATCTCCCATGAATGAATTGCCTGATCCCAGTTTAGATGAGCCTCTCAAAGAATCCCCACTCGTGTCCAAGGAGAATCTAAAGCCGGTTGAGCAGCGGCGATACCGGCCTCGGCGAATTGGCCTATTTCGACGTATTATTTTAATGGGGCGGAATCTGACAATTGAATTCTATCGATGGTATCTACGTCGGGTTCTGCACATGGATCTTCATCCAACGTGCAAATTTTCACTTAAAGTACATTTTGATCGCACAAATCCTAGAGGTATTCATATCGACGCGGGAACTTATGTTGCATTTAATGCAGTCATTTTATCCCATGATATGTCTCGGCTGATACATGCAGACACCAGGATTGGAAAAAACTGCTTTATAGGAGCTCATGCTATCATTCTTCCTGGTATTGTAATTGGAGATGAATGCATAATCGGTACTGGTGCAATTGTGACGCGCGACGTACCATCACATTCAATCTGTGCCGGAAATCCCGCGCGTATTATTAAATCAGGAATTCGCACTCGAGAATGGGGGATCTTGTTGGGTGAGTTTGAGCAAGCGACTAAAGAAAATTTCAAGAATTCTAAGTGAGTGAAGGCAATTCGGAAAGTTTGGGGATGGCTAGTCTGCTTGCGCAATCACTCAATACTCAAAGATATCCTAAAAATTAGAGTTGAGATTTTTCCGAAAAACTATGTAGTCCTCGCTTATTTGAATTTAGCGTATGTCTTGCGACTTTTAATTGGTTTTTCTTAAAGTCTATACGGTTGATTTGATTGATTTTTATCGTGAAAAATTGCTATGTAAAAACGTTGTTGTTTGATATAGCTTTATGGAGGTGTGCGTCGCAAATATCCAATCTATGCAGCGATTTCATGCTTTGTGCTTGAGCTGTCACGATCTATTATTTTCAGAATGCTTGCTGTATTTCGAGTTTTGATCGAAGCAAGCGGTAATCTTCCTGTTAGAGCTTCCTGTGTCTCGAAAACCACAGCGTTTAGTCGTATCCTCCTGATCAATGACGAGTTTAGCAGTCATATTCTTATTTTTTAATGTTGTTGCGCTACTTGCCTTGCCTGCGCGATGGGCTCCCTTGCCCTTATTGGCGGGTGCCTGTTACGTGACTCTCGGCCAAAGTGTTGATATAGGACCGTTTCATTTTAGTGTAATCCGGGTGCTGATATTTACCGGAATTTTACGGGTTTTATTTCGTCACGAGCGGCCAGTAGGTGGATTAATTGGTGTGGATAAGCTTATGCTTTTATGGGGAGGATGGATGCTGTGCGTTAGCGTATTTCATGCAGCACCCGTCGATGCTTTAATTTTTCGAATGGGAATAGCATACAACGCATTAGGGACCTATTTCCTGATACGAATCTTTTGTCGTGATACTCAGGACGTAATGCATCTTGTGAAAATTACGGCTTTGTTTTTAGCTCCGATTGCGATCGAAATGATGTATGAGCAATTTACTGGGAAAAACCTTTTTTCCATTTTTGGAAAGGTTGATAGTGCGGTCATCGTTCGATCAGGACGATTCCGCGCGCAGGGTCCATTTTTGCATCCCATTCTTGCAGGAACAATTGCAGCGGCTTGCATTCCGCTGATGATAGGTATCTGGAATACGCATAGATTCGCTGCAAAAGTGGGAGTCATTGCATGTCTAATGATGGTATTCGCAAGTGCCTCGAGCGGCCCATTGGTCGGTGTATTCTTCGGCTTACTTGCCTTGGCTGCTTGGAGATGGCGTCACCGAACCTCGCATATGCGGATATTCGCTGTGATAGTCTATTGTTTATTGGCTCTGGTAATGTCAAAGCCTCCCTATTTCATTCTCGCAAGACTTGATCTAACTGGAAGCAGTACGGGTTGGTATAGAGCAGAATTGATTCGTTCAACGATAGCGCATTTTAATGAATGGTGGTTTTCTGGAACTGACTATACGCGCCATTGGATGGCAACCGGGGTGACAAATAACCCTGATCATACCGATATAACGAGCCAGTATATACTTAATGGTGTACACGGAGGTGTGTTTTTAATGCTTATCTTTGTGTTTATACTATGGGGGGCTTTCAGTTATGTTGGAAAGCTCTCAAAGCGTCAAGAAAACGTCGATGAATCCCAGGCGCGATTTGCATGGGCTTTAGGTGCTTCGCTATTTGCACACGCAGCATCTTGTATCTCAGTGGCATATTTTGATCAATCATTTCTATTTCTTTACATGACGCTGGCGGCGATTAGTTCTCTTTATGCGTCTACAGTCTTGAGTGGCAGCGGAGCCCGCGAGAGCGAAATCTCAGAGCCGCTTCTTCACGGGGTCGGCTAAAGAAGCACTGGCTGGGCAAAATTATCTCTGTGTAGAATATCGATCGACGCACAAGAGTGCAAAAGAGGGAAGAGGTCACCGTCGCCGCCAGTGGCGCAGGATCAAAAGAACGCCGGCGGGGAAGTTAATGGAACTCAAACTAGCACTTGAGGAGGTGAAATTGCAGGTGCGGACCTCCGTAGAACATCCCTTTCATATAGTAAAGAACCTCTTCCATTACCGTAAAGCACGGTAGCATGGCTTGGCCAAAAATGAGGCCCAACTCCACACCCTTTTTGCTCCGGCGAACCTTTTGATCGCTAAACGCAGCCTGCCAGGCACGACCTGCGCCTGAAGCTCAAAATGCGAAATCTAAGCACTAAAACGCTGCCGAAATGGGGCGCGAACGTGCTATCTTTACCAATCGCTCCGCTTTTTAGCCGTTTGCATTTCTCGTTCTAAACCTTCAACAGGAGCAGTTGTCTTTTAAAGTTTAAAAAATTAGGGAAATAAGCGATATCGCGCACGGCTGGTCTCTATGATTGTTCCTTAACTGGCGGCTTTTATTCTGCGTAATACTTTCTATGGCTACATCGGTTAAATTATTTCACGGAACGCTAGTTTTGACAGTTGGCCGCATGGCAGGTTATGCGCTTTCATTTGCTCGGAATCTGATATTAGCCCGAGCGCTTGCAAAGACGGATTATGCACTTGCCGCTGTATTTAGCATGGCAATGATACTTCTTGAGGTTGCTGGGCGTATGGCATTCGGTCAACAGATTATCCAATCTAATGACGGTGATCTGCCTGAGTTCCAGTCGACAGCACATGCCCTTCAATTCGTAGGAGGCGTATGTGGCTGTGTCTTAATAGTAGCGCTGAGTACTCCGATGGCATACCTTTTCGGTGTGCCTCATATTGCTTGGGCATTTGCTTCTTTGGCCGTAGTTCCGCTTTTCCAAGGCCTTTGTCATCTGGATATTTCACGCCGACAGCGACATTTCGAATATGTTCCGCTAATCCTTGTGGATGTAGTGCCGCAGGCCGTGACGGTTGCGCTTACTTGGCCGATGGCGCTTTGGTTTGGAGACTACCGGGCAATTGTTTGGCTAATGATTGGCAAGGCGGTGATGGGTACTGCTATGACATTTATGTTTGCACGCCGCAGATACAGTTGGACGTGGAATCCCTCGTATGTTAGTAGTATGTTGAGTTTTGGCTGGCCATTGCTTTTAAACGGTTTGGTTATGTTTTTGTCGCAGCAGGCTGACCAAATATTGGTAGGAAGAGTCTTTTCGTTAAGTATGCTAGCAAGCTATTCTTTGGCATTTGCATTAGTTAGCACTCCTTGGTATATCTTTACCCAAGTAGGCTCGGCCTTAATGTTGCCATTGATGTCGCGAGTGCAAAACGATCCTGTTTTATTTCGTCAGCAATACGGCATGTGTGTTCAGGTAGGCGCAATCTGCGGAGTTATACTTACGCTGCCATTGGTTGTTGCGGGTGAACAGATCGTGGGGCTATTATACGGTGTGAAATACCAAGGTAGTGGCTTTGTTCCTTTGTTAGGAGCATCTTTTGCCATCCGGTTTCTGCGATTTGCACCAACAATGGCGTCGCTGGCACGAGGGGATACAATAAGTCAGCTTTATTTAAACTTGTGGCGAGGAATAAATCTGCCACTCGGCATTGTAATTATTTTACTCGGAGGCGACGGTATTCAAGTTGCCGCTTGTGCTCTCGTGGCCGAGTTTGTAGCGGTTGGTGTATCTGTAATTCAACTATGGCAAAGACAGTCAATCCCAATACGCGATAATTACCGCGCGTTTTCTTTTGTATTTATTTTAGTTTCTATAAGCTTGGTTTTGGGTATGCTTAATGTTACCAATCTCAATCTTTGGATGGGGGTTGTCTTTGCTATTGCGTCATTCATTATTTCTCTGTTTTTGGCGTGGATTTGGTTTCCTGTAGTTGGTAATCAGATTATTGAGACGCTTCGTCAGCGAGTACGTGCACGTAGATGTGAAGTGATGTGATCTTGCGGTTACTAAATAAATAAGTGATAGTAATTTGCTTGTACCTCACGTTGGATAAATTTAATATTTATTTTGGCAGCCCCCATTCTGTCTATTCATGCGGTATTCACTATACGGAGCTATTGGCGTGCTTTCTCCGCTTGTCGACCGCCTCATAGGCGATGCCGCGATGTTTCTTTAGACGGCAATATATTTTTTAAATGTCATTAGCTTTTCGAGTTAATGTTTATCCTTGTGTGGGTTACACTCAGGAGTCAGGCTGTGACTTAAATGACTTATTGCGCCATAATTGCCGCTCAGAATATACATAGATACAATGCATCCAAATAATAACTTTCAGATTATACGATTCATTCTAGCGACGCTGGTGCTATTTTCTCATTCTTACCAGCTTATCGATGGAGATGCTCGCCGAGAACCGTTAGCAAAATGGTGTGGTTTCACGCTAGGGCATGTTGCCGTTTGTGGGTTTTTCATCTTGAGTGGATTTCTTATCGCTAAAAGTTGGGATCGGCAGCCGCATTTTGGTGATTTTATTGTTCGTCGTGTGGCACGTATATATCCGGGTTTTGTGATTTGTGGTATTGTATGCGTTTTCGTTGTTGGTCCATTGGGCGCGCTGGATGCTTCCTCATACTTTCAAACGTGTGAGTTCGGTAGTCTGTCGCAGATGCTTGTTCTGCGTTGGCCACGTACACCACCCGCTTTTCTTGGTTGGCCCTATCCGTCCCTCAATGGCTCTGTGTGGAGTATCCCTTATGAATTTCGCTGTTATGTTTTAGTAGCTTTGCTTGGGATTTTCGGTGCATTTAAGAGGAAAGCTTGGCTCGCCGGATTTATTCTCTGCGCTTGTATTGCTTCTTGTTTTGTTATCCCGAATTTTCGTCCCAAATCCTTTCTCTTCGTTGTCTTCGGAGAGCCTGACGTGTTAGTTACCATGGGTACGGTGTTTTTGGCGGGGGTGGGCTTTTATGTTTTTAGAAACTTGATCGCATATCGGATGTCGTACGTCTTCATCGCTGCTACTTGTCTATTTGTTGGTGTTGCTTTACTACCATCCAATCCTGAATTGCCTCTTGCTATTGCCGGCGGATATTTGCTGCTGGGATTTGCTCACTTGAACCTTGCCTCACTTCGAGTAATCAATTTATTGCCAGATTTTTCGTATGGTCTCTATCTATACGGCTGGCCGCTTCAGAAAATATCTCTCTGGATGTACCCCAGTTTGCAGCCTGTCGCGCTATTTTTTTTAGTAGTGGGACCCGCTTCTTTATTGGGTCTATTAAGTTGGTTTTGTGTTGAAAAGCATTTTCTTCGAAAGGCACGTGCCGCTACGAATAATGATAAGCGCGTTCGATTTGAAAGCGCCACAGCGAATCGAGCGTCCTAGTATAGAAGAATATTTGAATCGATTTAAATCGATTCAAATATTCGATAAGATATCTCGATTACTATATTGAGTGTGTTATGTTATTGTAATATGCCTAAACGGAAGTATTTAGATAATCTATTCTTTTATCTTATGTTTTTGCGTACGATCGGTAGATGTTGGTATTAATAATAAGTTGTTTTTAGTTTTTCTTTGGAGGGTTTCGTTAGAAACTATTTGTCCGAGGGAGTAGGGTGATAGACTGGGCAAGCCAGTTTTTATAATTCTGGGAATTTCGAAGCGTTTGAGAGGTAATTCTCAATTTATGTCTTTAAATAAGACTCCATCGAAATTGACGCTATAGTCACATGGAGACTCATACACCTGTCGAATCAAGGTCTTTGCTCTTCAAGCGTAAAGTGGTTTGGTGGCCGACACGCTTGTTTGTCTTTTGTATATTGACTCTGATTTGCACTCCATTTATGGGTTGGTGGTTTTATGCTGAGTCCTTCTTATCAGTGACTGACAAGCTTCCCGCTGAAATCTTGGTGGTTGAAGGGTGGATTGGCTCGGAAGGTATACAGTCCGCAGCACTTGAGTTCCAGCGAGGCCGATATCAGTATGTTGTGGCAGCGGGAGGATTTCCACTTGCGCGTTTTGGTCCGCAACCTAGCTATGCCGAAAGCGCTGGGTACCAGTTAATGAAACTTGGGGTTCCGGCTGATAAGGTGATTGTTGCAATATCCAAAACGACCGCGCGGCAACGCACATTTGAGTCGGCTGCAGCCGTTTGGCTCGTTTTGCGTTCAAAGGAGATTCGTCCTAACGCAATAAATGTTTTAACCTTGGGAGCTCATGCTCGACGAAGCCGTTCTGTCTTTTCGAAGGTGTATGGATCTGATACGCATATAGGTGTCATTTCGTGGATTCCTGTGGAATATGGCACTGCGTATTGGTGGAATTCGAGCGAACGAACCAAAGATCTCATTGCCGAAACAGTTGGCGAATCAATTGAGTTCCTGTTTGATTCTGGCCGTGCATCAAATGTTCCATCCCCATTTCCGGCGAATACTACTAAAGAGTAATGAAGTCTTTGGTAAATTCAGTATTGTCTAGGTGCCTTGCGTTAACTCAATTGAATTTAATTGCACTAAATGCAATTCGGCGAAGCAGGCAAAATGTGAGTAAGTCACATATTCCTCACAGTAGATTCCTTCCTTGGCTTACGTTATGAATGACGAAAATTCTGAAGTTAATAACGGTGAAGCTGCGGAAATGAGTCGATTGCGTTTTTGTCTGATCTTTAGTTTACTCGTATTATTAGTCTATATAAAGCCGCTGATCTCGCTGGCAATGCATGCCGCTGCCGTAGATTTGCATTCGCAGATTTTATTGGTGCCATTTATATCTGCTTATCTTGTTTATATTCAGCGTGACCAAATTCCATCGAAATATGTGCCGTTTCCGGGAGCTGTCATAGCAGCATCGTTTAGCGGCCTTGTTGCATTGTTTTTAGCGTACGGAGGAATACTCTCCGTGCTTAGCGAAAATGATTATCTTGGGCTGATGATGCTTTCTTTTCTTAGTTTCCTGACGGCCGGCGGTTTTTATTTCCTGGGTCGAAAATGGATGGCGGCTGTTGCTTTCCCGATTGCGTTTCTGATTTTCATGGTGCCATTGCCGGATGCGCTGGTAGAATCTCTTGAGACAGGATCCAAGCTTGGTTCCGCAGAAGTGGCCAATTGGTTTTTTCAGCTTACTGGCACACCGGTGTTACGTGACAGGACGGTCTTCCAGCTTCCAGGGATTGTGATTGAAGTAGCGCAGGAATGCAGCGGAATCCGCTCCAGTTGGGTGCTTTTTATTACGAGTTTATTAGCGTCGTACATGTTTTTGAAAGGCCCGTGGCGCCGGACTGTTCTCGTTCTTTTAGTAATCCCGCTCGGGCTTATCCGCAACGGCTTCCGCATTCTGGTCATCGGTCTTCTCTGTGTGCATATCGGCCCTCATATGATTCATCATATGATCCATCGAAAGGGTGGGCCGTTTTTCTTTGTGCTTTCATTGATCCCCCTCTTTTTGCTGCTCTGGTGGTTGCGCAGAGGGGAAGTTAGAAAGGAGTAAGTTTGCAGGGTTTTGACGAGGTGGTGTGGAGATTGTGGCAGAAAAACTAGTGGCTGCTGGCGAGGATGCTTTCAATCTGCGTGCAGATTCTTGCCCTACTCAAGGGGCAGATCTCTACACTCCTCATTACGAGAACGGTAAATTTAAAACATGGATGTTAGCAGAATTCGACAACGTACCGTTATTGAGTGGCAACGATAAATAATGTTTGTGTGCAGTTAAATTTCTTGCTAAACCGCCGGTTGTGGCAATTAAATTTCATTGCGCGAGTTCATCTGTCCCAGTCTTCCCACAAATTTTGCAACCTAAGTTAACGTTAATTTCAGCTGCAATTGATAAAAAACAAAAGAGTTACGAATGACTTCATAATGAAGAAAACGGAATGAAGTTGGCGAGTGGATTTTGTTAAACATACATACATTGGTTACTCAGGGCACGAAGCTTGCTTAGTGCTGATGAAATAAATAATCAACCCGTCCGCCTGTCACGACCTTCTAACTCTCTTATCACGCATTGAAACTTAGGCATTTTTTCCAGATATTAATTATTTTAATAGCTATTGGTGGTCCGGTACGCACTAATGCTGCTGCTTATTATGTGAATCCCACTAATGGCAGTATGAGTAATCCAGGGACTGTCGCGAGACCATGGAGTACATTGCAGGCGGTTTTCGAGGCACGAAAAGTCTTTGTAGCGGGAGATACCCTAAACATAGGAACTGGAGATCACGGCTCTCCAATAATCACCGGACTGCCCACAGGCGATGTGACGATTCAGGCGCAAGTTGATTCCAATCCCACTCTTAATCGATTAAGGTTCTATAATGCTTCGAATTGGCGCATTGTCGGATTGACAATTAGACCGCCAAATCAATGGGATGGAAGCCTTGTTCCCATTGTAAACATAGGAACTTTGTGTGATCATATAACGATAACGCAATGTGCAATTTATTCCACTTTAGACTCGTTTGGATGGACGGTGGCTGATTGGCAGGCAAAGGCCTTAACTGGATTTTCCTCAGTGGCTCCGTATACAATTTTTACAGATAATAAGCTCACCAACGTCAATTTTGGAATCGTTATCCTTCATGAGGCCGTTCATTCGGATGTTTCGCGCAACACGATTACTAATTTTTCAGGCGACGGGATGCGTGGTTTGGCTGATAATTGCAAGTTTGAGGATAATACAGTCAAAAACAGTTATGTAATTGATGGAAACCATGACGATGGTTTTCAGAGTTGGAGTGGTGGCTACGGTGATATTGCAGTGGGCGCAGGGGTCGTTGAAAATGTTATATTACGTGGAAATATTTTTGTAAGTTGCACTGACCCAAATCAACCTTATAAAGGTCAAATGCAAGGTATTGGTTGCTTTGATGGATATTACAAAAATTGGACTGTTGAAAATAATCTTGTCGTCACAGATATGTGGCAGGGGCTTTCATTTTTTGGAGCACTTAATTGTCGATTAGTTAATAACACGGTTGTTAAGAATCCAATTGATACGTTTGGTTTTACGCCGTGGCTCACAGTCAACCCGCACAAAAACGGCGCTCAATCTACAGGAAATCTTGTTCGTAATAATCTTGTTTGGAAGCTGTTGGGAGTTGGGGTTTCCGGGATTGTAGATCATAATATTGTGATTGGGGATCCAGGCGTTTGTTTTGTGGACTATAAAGGATTTAATTTTGATCTCAGATCGACCAGTCCAGCGGTTAATACCGGGGATTCGTCTGATGCTCCATACAGTGACATTGATGGTATTTCGCGTGCTGTGCCGTTCGATGTGGGTGCCTACGAGTATAGCTACAGTGCAAGCGGATTGCTATGCTACGAAGGATTTAATTACGCCACTAGTGCCAATATTAGCCAGTCGTCGGATTCATTAACTGACTTCGGGTGGACGGGAGTGACCTGGAGTTCTGTCAATGATGTCACGCCCTCAGGACTGTCTTATGGAGCGTTGCCGACAAATGGTAAGGCCGTTTCATTTTCAAGTAACGTTGAAGCTAGCCGATCCATTGACACTTCACTTTTGGGCGATGAGAAGTGTGTGACTGATATGTATGGCGTCAGGCGCTTGGGCAAGCCAGGTATGACTTTGTGGATAAGCTTTATTATCCGTGCTGATAGTGTCGATACGGACGGTCTCAAAACATGCGGGCTTGAGTTATTGGGAAGTCTAGTGGGTGGTGGAAGTAAACTAAGTATTGGTGATACTGGTACGAGTGATAAGTGGAGTGTGAAGAGTTATGATACTGCCTCCTCTTCGATTGCAATTGGCGTTGGTCAGCCAACGTTTTTAGTGGTGCAGATTACTTTTATGCCAGGTAGTAATAACGATATTGTAAGGCTATATGTTAATCCTGCACTAAATAGTGCGCCTTTGGTTGCGAATGCGACTCTGCTGGGAAGAGATATCGGAGCTTTTGACCGGGTACTCTTCAAAGGGTCACGGGTAGCTACGGGGGATGAGGTAAGGATTGGGACGAGTTGGACCTCCGTCATTGGTTACTGAACCTGAATCCTTTAAGAAAAAACGCTGATTAAATCGCCCTGAAAAACAGAGTGAAACTATCGGTAAATAGATGTGACTCAGGCAGACTTTGTCATGCAATTCCAGCCAAGTTTTGCTCAATCTGAGTATGCCGGGAAAAAGAAAGTCACTCGACGGGATCTCTTTCTTTCAGAAATGGAAGCCGTGGTGCCGTGGCTTCTACTCATTGAGCTCATTGAGCCTTTCTATCCCAAGGGCAAACGAGGTCAGCCACCCATTGGCATTGAGCGCATGTTGCGTGTCTACTTCCTCCAGCAGTGGTATGGGCTCGCCGATGCAGCTCTCGAAGACGCAATTTATGATTGCCAGGCGATGCGCCACTTTGCGGGGATCTCTCTGGGCTCGGACCCTGTTCCCGACGCTACCACCGTGCTGAAGTTCCGACATTTGCTTGAAGAACACGGACTCACCAAAAAGATCTTCGAGGAAGTCGGCGCTTTGCTGAGCGAGAAACAGCTTTTGATGAAAGAGGGCACCATTGTGGATGCCACGATTATTGCGGCCACACCTTCAACCAAGAACAAGGCAAAGGAGCGCGATCCCGAAATGCACCAAACAAAGAAGGGCAATCAGTATTACTTCGGGATGAAAGCGCACATCGGTGTCGACATGGAATCGGGCCTGGTCTACTCGCTGACTACCACGGCCGCCAACGTGGCCGACATCGTTGAAACTCATAAGCTGCTCCATGGAAAGGAGAAGGTCGCTATTCTCGATGCAGGGTATATTGGCGTGGAAAAGAGGGAGGAGATCATCGCCAAACATCCAGAAGTCGAATTCATCGTTGCCGCCAAGCGGCGCAGGATCAAAGCGATGCCG
>JAQGOL010000021.1 GCA_028293625.1 Chthoniobacteraceae bacterium
GCGCCAGACGTTCGTGATATTGCGCCTGAAGAAGAGTGAGTTGCTCTCCATGCTGCGCATCCGACTCCGCAAGTCTTTCAAGATAACCGAGCGCCGCTTGGTTCGCAGCCACTCGTGCAACGTGTTCCTCGCAATCGGCTTTGCCGTCGCGTTCCACCTTGAGCAGGCGAATCAGAATCGGCAGGGTCAAACCCTGCAAGACGAGCGTGCAAAGAATCACCACAAATGAGATGAAAATGATTGTGTCGCGTCCGGGAAACGGCGCGCTCGTGGCAGTGATGAACGGCAAGGCTAGTGCAGTGGCGAGCGAATCGACCCCGCGCATTCCCGACCAGCCGATTATGACCAAATGACGCCAGTCCGGATAGGGATCCCGCGCGAGAATTCCCCGGAATAGAAACCTAGGCACATAGGCCGAGGGAAAGATCCAAAGAAGTCGAACTGCGATCACTACGGCGCTAACCACGCCCGCCTCGAAGATCAGATGGCCCCACGACTTGTGTTCCAGGCCGTCCATCACTTGCGGCAACTGCAGGCCGATGAAGATGAAGATGATTCCGTTGAGCAGGTAAACGAGCATTTGCCAGAATGCGCTCAGGTCAAGCCGGGTGCGGGCTGTGACCATTCGCGGCAAACGCCAACCGATCAAGACTCCAGCCGTGACGACCGCAAGGGCACCCGAGCAGCCAAGTCGCTCGGCTGACAAATACGCCAAAAATGGGGCGAGCAGCGAGATAGTGATTTGAACTGGTGGGTCATCTAGTCGCCGCAGAATCCAGTCAACCCCCAAACCGACGAGCCCGCCGATTGTTGCCCCGCCGACTACCACCAATGGCAACACGAGCACGGCTGCCGACGGCGAAAAACTTCCGGTCACCACCGCTGCGACGCCAAATCGATATGAAACCAAGGCGACGGCGTCATTCACCAGGCTTTCGCCTTCCAACACCGTGACGATGCGGCGCGGCACCATGAGCCTCTTGAAAACAGAAGTCGCGGCGATTGCATCGGGTGTAGACACGATCGCGCCGAGGACAAACGCTGCCGGCCAAGACAGATCGGAGATGAAGCAGTGAGCGACCCAGGCGACGGCCACCATCGTCAACAGGACCAGACCCACCGCGAGCAAAACGATCGGCCGCAAGTTGGTCCTGAAGTCATGCCATGAGGTTAGGAAGGCCGCTGGAAACAGCAGCGGCGGCAGGAAGATTGGCAGGACCAGCTCCGGCGCGAAGGTAACTCGCGGAAGTCCTGGAATTAAGCCGAGTCCAAGGCCGCTGAGTACCATCAAGACTGGATAAGGCAATCGTATCTTGCACGCCGCGAGATCCAGCGCGGCAACCAGCATCAGGACGAAGCAGATAAGTTCAAACTGGGGCACAAGACAGATTTCTCTATATTACTAGAGCAGATGGGACGGCTGTCATACCGGCTCGTCCGCTGATGTCCCGCCCCACATCCAGTTCCGAATCTCCGGCATATCCCGACCGTTGATGCCGATATATTGCTTATGCTCAATCAGTTTTTCCTTTAGCTGCTCTTGTAATTGAATACCTCGGGAGCCGGCCTGCGGCAGGCGCTCGAGGGTATCGATCACGAGATGGAAGCGATCCAAGTCGTTCAGCACCGTCATATCAAATGGAGTCGTGATGGTGCCCTCTTCCTTGTAGCCGCGAACATGGATGTTAGTGTGGTTGATGCGCCGATAAGTTAGCCGATGGATCAGCGAAGGATAAGCATGGAACGCGAAGATAACCGGCTTGTCCCTGGTGAATAGTTCGTTGAAATCCGGGTCGCTCAAGCCATGCGGATGCTCGGTCTGCGGCTGTAGCTTCATGAGATCAACGACATTGATGACCCGGATTTTTAATTCCGGGAGATGCTCGCGCAAGATCGACACGGCGGCGAGGCTCTCCAGAGTAGGCACGTCGCCACAGCAAGCCATCACAACATCGGGTTCGCCATCGTGATCATTGCTTGCCCACCGCCAGATTCCGATTCCTTCGAGACAGTGTTTCGCTGCGGCTTCTATGGTCAGCCACTGCGGCGCAGGGTGCTTACCCGCGATGACCACGTTGACGTAATGGCGGCTGCGGAGGCAATGGTCCATCACCGATAGCAGGCAGTTGGCGTCCGGCGGAAGATACACCCGCACGATCTCGGCCTTCTTGTTGATGACGTGGTCGAGGAAGCCAGGGTCCTGATGCGTAAAGCCGTTGTGATCCTGACGCCATACATGCGAGGCCAGCAGGTAATTGAGCGACGCGATCTTCTTTCGCCATGGCAGGCGCGACGTGACCTTCAGCCACTTGGCGTGCTGATTGAACATCGAATCGACGATATGGATGAACGCCTCGTAGCAGTTGAAGAGTCCATGCCGTCCCGTGAGCAAGTACCCTTCCAGCCAGCCCTCGCATTGGTGTTCGCTGAGCATTTCCATGACCCGGCCGGCGGGTGCGAGAAATTCGTCGTTCGCCAAGGTCGCGGCGTCCCATTGCCGGTTGGTGACTTCAAATAGCGCTTCCAGGCCGTTGGAAAGCGATTCGTCGGGACCAAAGACACGGAAGTTGTGTTGTTCGTCATTTAGTTTTACCAGATCGCGCAGAAAGCGGCCGAGCACATGCGTGTCGCCGATCCCGCGCACTCCGGGCGTGGGAACCTCGACGGCATACTCTCGAAAATCCGGCATTCGCAGATCGCGGAGCAGCATGCCCCCGTTGGCGTGCGGATTCGACCCCATGCGGCGCTCGCCCTTGGGCGCAAGATCAGCCAGCTCCGGCTTCAGACGGCCATGCTCATCGAAAAGTTCCTCGGGCCGGTAGCTCCGCAGCCACTCTTCCAGCAGCTTGAGGTGTTCGGAATTGGCGGCCGGATCCGAAAGCGGCACTTGGTGTGCGCGAAATGTGTCTTCAATCTTCCGGCCATCGATCTCCTTCGGCCCCGTCCAACCCTTGGGGGAACTGAAAACGATCATCGGCCAGCGTGGACGCGTAAGGTTACCGGCAGCGCGAGCTGCATGCTGGATTCCTTTAATCTCCTCCACCGCCCGATCCAGCGTCGAGGCCATCGTCTCGTGCATGATTTCGATATCTTCATATTCGACGAAGTAAGGCGTCCAACCGTAACCGCGAAACAACTGTTCCAATTCCTCGCGGGTGATGCGGGCGAGCACGGTCGGATTGGAAATCTTGTATCCGTTGAGGTGCAGGATCGGCAGCACGGCGCCGTCGGTCACAGGATTGAGGAACTTGTTGGAATGCCATGCCGTGGCCAGCGGTCCCGTTTCCGCTTCGCCATCGCCAACCACGCAGGCGACAACGAGATCGGGATTGTCGAATACCGCGCCAAAGGAATGGCTGAGCGAATAGCCCAGCTCACCACCTTCGTGGATCGAGCCGGGACATTCGGGAGAGACGTGACTCGGAATTCCACCGGGAAACGAGAATTGAAGAAAGAGCTTCCGCAGCCCCGCCTCGTCCTGAGTGATGTCAGGATAGATTTCGCTGTAGGTGCCTTCCAGATAGGTTTGGCCCACGATCGCCGGGCCGCCATGTCCGGGGCCGGAAACATAAATCATGTCGAGGTCGTATTTCTTGATGACGCGATTCAGATGCACATAGATGAAGTTCTGCCCCGGCGTGGTGCCCCAATGTCCCAGCAGCATCTGCTTCACATCCGCCAGTGTCAGAGGCCGCTTCAGCAGCGGATTATCGTAAAGATAAATTTGCCCGACCGAGAGGTAGTTCGCGGCGCGCCAGTAGGCATCCATGGAAAGGAGCAGTTCCGGCGTGAGAGTGTTAGTTCCCATGATCTAGGTTTTAGGGATTGGACTGAGATTGAGGACGCGGATGACGGATTTTGCGATCATCAGTTCTTCATCCGTACGAATGACCCGAACCACGACCCGCCCGTCAACCGCCGAGATGATCGGCTCACTTTTCGTGTTTTGCGGTTCGTCCAATTCGATTCCGATAAGACCGAGTCCTTCACAGATCCGCGCCCGGACAGGCGGCGCGTTCTCACCGATGCCTCCGGCGAAGATCAGCGTGTCCAATCCGCCCAATGCCGCTGCGAATGCACCGATCCACTTTTTGACCTGATAGCAAAACATGGCGACTGCCTCCGCCGCGCGGAGATCGAGCTCCTCACGATCGAGCAAGTCACGCATATCGGAGCTGGTTTCGGACACGCCGAGCAGTCCTGACTGGAAGTTAACGATCTCATTGAAACCTTTCGCATCGAGGCCCTGCGTGCGCGCCAGATACCAATGCAGTCCCGGATCGAGATCTCCGGAGCGGGTGCTCATCAGGACGCCGGCGGTCGGGGTGAAGCTCATGCTTGTGTCCATCGACTTCCCGCCATGTACAGCCGCCAGGCTCGCGCCATTGCCGAGGTGCGCGAGGATCACCCGTCCTTTCGCCGCTTTAGCTCCAGCCAGACGCTCCAGTTCGTTCATGAGAAACTCATAGGACAATCCGTGAAATCCATAACGCCGCACGCCCTGCGCCGTGTATCGCCGCGGGATCGGCAACATTCGCGCGACCTGCGGCAGATCATGATGAAAGGCCGTGTCGAAACAAGCCACCTGCGGAAGATCCGGAAAACGGCCATGAAACGCTTCAGTCAACAAGATCTCCTCCGGCAGATGCTCAGGATCAAATGGAGCCAGACTGCGCAGCGCCTCGACCATCTCCGTCGTGATGCGTTCGGGCTCGCTATACTTTGGCCCGCCGTGGACCACGCGATGCCCAACCGCCGTCAATGCCCCGCACCCACTGTGCGCCTCGACCCAATCCATCAGGAAGCCTACTGCCGCCGTGTGATCCGGTGCCGCTATTGATCGTGAGCAATTGTCAGTTTCGTTCAAGCCTCTTACCCTGAAGGTCGCCTTCGGCTGTCCAATCCGTTCAATGCCGCCCGCAAGGAGCCGCCGCAGCGAGTCATCGACCTCAAAAAGCGCAAACTTGATGCTCGATGAGCCGCCGTTGATCGTCAGCACATGTGGGTTGGCGGATTGCATCAGCTATTCTCCCTGGGCATGTGGCAATCCGAACGAGGCCAGTTTTGCACATGTAGTTCTGTAATCGGTGTGAAGAACGCTTCGAATCCCAAATTCTTCCGCGATCTGTGCGAACATCGGGGTGTTTTCGACATATATCACCTGCTGCGCAGGCGTCTGGGCGATATCAAGTGCCAGCCGGAAAATATCCGTGTCGGGCTTGCGGATATGGACAAAGCAGGAAGAAACAAACGCGTCTACCAGACTGTCCAGCTTGAACTTGCGGATCCGATAGGCATTAAGTTCACGTCCTTCGTTGCTCACCACGACAATCTTTAACCCGTACATTGCCTTGAGTTGAGCGATCAGCCCGAGCATCTCCGGGTAGGGTTGCGACTGCGCAAACATGAAGCGCCGAAACTGAGCCCTGGTAAACGGTCGGTTCTCATGGAAGACAACTCGCCCCAGGTATTCATCGAGCGTCAGCTTACCCTCTTCGTAAGTGTCGAAAGTCAGATGATGCCGGGCTTCCAGATCTTTAGGATCCAGGTCGAATTCCTTGATTGCACGAGCGCGAATGTCATGATTCCACCCATCGGTAAGAAGGACGCCCCCGATATCGAGAAACAAGCATGTGATTGGAGCCGCTTTTTTCATTGTCTGGCGGCCCTCTCCGTGACGCTCACGCTCTGAGCGTTCTCCTGAAGTCCGCCGCTGGTGCCCGCATCCACGTAATGAATCTTCTTCGAGGCAAATTCGCGTGCCCGCCGAAGATCGTCCACATAATAGGCATTGCCGCCGTCAATGAGCACGTCGTCCGGCTCAAGCAACAACACGAGATCGGCGATGGCCTCATCGGCGGCGGCCGCCGGGACCATCAGACAGACCACGCACTGGTGGCGGCCTCTGGTCAGCCGACCCACTACGTTAGTTCCCATGCGACCGAGTCCGATCATGCCGGGTTGCATTGGTGAATTTCTCTTCACAAGTAATCAGGTGATTGCCAACATTTCCGCTTAAGAAGGAAGAGCACTTTCAAAAATCGCGGCGAATTCCCTATAGCGGCCCGAAATCTCGGCCACGGCTGATTCACGCGGGATACGATTTGCGCGCAGGTTGACGAGCGGGGTCCAAAAGACAGTCCTGCCGACGGCGAAGCCAATAAACCCTTTGACACCAGCCGCCGTCGTCAACCACTCGTGCACCCTGTTGTCGTCTTCGCCTCGGCCAAGAATGATGCAGCCCACTTGATCGCGCCCGTCCCGGTGCGCCGCCGACACGATCTTTTCGCAATCTTCGCGATGATCGAGCCCCTCAATTTTCCAGACGTCAGGTTCAACGCCCGAGTCCTGAAGCTGTTCAATCGCCTGCACCATCAACCTGGGACGAACCTTCAGATCGTAAGCTTCCGTGTCACCCTTGAGTCCATCAGATTGCGCTTTTTCCGGCGGCACGAGCAGCTCAAACATAAAACGGCTCTTACTTTTGGAATGAAGATAATCGGAAAGCCGTTTAAGCCGCATCGCCTGCCGCTCGTTCAACATCGCGTCTCCCTCAGGATTGTAACGCACAAGCACTTTGCAAAACGTCGGACCGAAATCCTCAATGTGCCTGGCAAAGTCTTTGCCGTATTCGAAATCAAACTCATCCTGACCACTCTTCTCGACAGGACACGCCGTGGTAAAACCGTTCGCCGATGCGTCGTGCAAGATGGCCGTACCGAATTGTTCATCCACAAGGATGCCCGCTTTTTCCTTAGGCACACCGGCAGCGACTGCCGCTTTGAAGCCATCGTAAATTATCTGCTTGGCCGCCGCGATTTCGGCGGTCTGCGCCGGCGTTAAAGCACCGTGCCAGCCGAACAACTTCGTCTCGAACGAACCACGGTGGTCGAACGGCAGAATGTACATGGGCTGGCTGTAACCCAGAGTCTTCATTGGCAGAGTTTCCTTCTTTGATGTGCGTTGCCGGCTTATTACATGTCCGATTTTTTGGCGATAAATTTGGAATTAATGAGCGCGTCGTCTTCTGATCAAGACGTTTCCTTCAGACGGGTAGTACAGCTTCGATGCGATATATTAGGGATTCGGGCCATGTAATCGAAAGCGGCGTATCGCGGGGCTGGAGTTCCGTATGCGACGCTCCTTCTGGAAGGTAACGCGAACAAAGAGAGCGAAGGCCACCGCACCATCGAGGTCAAACTTCTCAACCACTTCCATGAATCACTGTCGAAGGACAAATTGTCCCATTTTGAATCCTCTCCTGCATCGGCAGCTTTGTAAGAGGACGATTCTTACAAACGGCCGGCGGCTGTGGCCCGTAGCATAGGAAAGAGAACGTCATTTCCGGATTCGAGTTTCGGATAAGCAAACCATAACTACCGAGTGTTGCGTTGATGCAAGCTAAGTCCTTGAAATGGAGTCACGTTCAAATTGAGCCCAGACCGGGGAGCAACGGAGGGCGAAACGGCATCGGCGGAACGTACAATGAGAACCCCTGATTTCGCTGAAGCTGTCGTCGTGCGGATGGCTACTGAGCGGCGCCAGATGCCGTCCACCTTTACCTAACCACTATTGGAACCACGCTATATGAAATCCAGCTTCCGGCGGCTTTTCGGGATATTCATTTCCATGTACATCGCGTGTGCTTCTGCCAGAACGCCGGTCTCTTACCACACCGCCCGGGTTGACGATCTCGATATCTTTTATAGGGAAGCGGGTCCCTCGGATGCGCCGGTAATCCTGTTGCTTCATGGCCTGCCCTCGTCCTCCCGGATGTATCAGTCGCTTCTGGAATCTTCGCTCGCCGACACTTTCCACCTTGTCGCACCTGACTATCCCGGGTTTGGACATTCCTCCTGGCCCGATCATCTCGCCTTTAAATATACTTTCGATCATCTGGCGGCGGTCATGCAGAAGTTTGCCGATCAATTGCACTTGGACCGATATGTCCTTTTCATGCAGGACTACGGCGGGCCGGTGGGATTTCGCATGGCTCTCGCCAACCCGCAACGGGTGCAGGCGATGATCATCCAAAATGCCGTTTTGCACGAAGAAGGTTTATCCGCCCTTTGGGAAGTTCGGCGCGCCTTCTGGAAGGACCGTCTGGCTCATGAATCCAACGTGCGGGCCAATTTACTCTCGTTGGAGGCCACCCGGCAGCGGCACGTCGGCACGACTCCGCATCCTGAATGTCTCAATCCCGACACCTGGGTTGATGAGTATTACTTTTTGAACCGCCCGGGCCAGAGCGACATTCAGTTGGATCTCTTCTACGATTATCAGAGCAATTTGAAGTCCTACCCCGCCTGGCAGCAGTGGCTGCGTGATCATCAGCCGCCGCTTTTGGTACTCTGGGGCCGCTACGATCCTTCTTTCACCGTTGCCGGTGCCGAGGCTTACCGTCGAGAGGTTCCCGGTGCCAAGATACATATTCTCGATGCCGGCCATTTCGCCCTGGATCTTTTGCCGGACGAAATCGTTCGCCTGACTGACGCTTTCCTAAAAACAGAACATATCGAATCCGCGAAGAAATAAGTTACCTGCGATTCGACAATATCACCACCCGCGCCTTGTTGAAGGCGGACGGCCGTGATACAAACGCCATAACCCATTTCCAACCATGGAAAATAGATACCAATTAACACGTCTGCTGAAATTCGGAAGAGTTGGTTTCAACGCCATTGGTCATCCTTTTGATGTGAACTTTGAGCTTCCACCCATCAATATTTTCAGTCCTGCAAATATCCCGCAGTGAGAGACAATCATCAAAGCCATTGAGTCCGATGAGAAGGTGAAGGTGGTGGTTTTCAGGAGCGCAATTGAAGGATTATTTGGGAGCTGTGCCGGTTACCTGCGATGTAAAAGGCTAACTGGAATAAGATCGCAAAGCGCGGGCCTCCTCGTTCTATGCACAGGCTTCGACAAAGCCTTGCATACCAAAACGAAACCCGAAGGTGAAAATCACAAATCGCATTGTCCTGACCTCACGAGTCTGCAGGCTGACAATCGACCATAAACTAACGGAGGATAAAAATGTGTTGGAACCCGATAATCTTCGCTACACGAAGTTCGCTCTCAACAACGGCTCTGGCGCGATCCCGGCGCTCGGTTTTGGAACACTGATTCCCGACCCCATTATAACCAAAAATGCAACTAAAGCCGCGCTGGAGGCAGGATTCCGCGGGCTTGACACCGCGGAACGCTACCAAACCGAGAAAGAGGTCGGCGAAGCGATGGAGGAAGTGTTCAAGGCGGGGAAGATCAAGCGGGAGGATGTATTTGTCGCTACGAAACTTTGGAACACCAATCATCGTCCTGAGCGCGTCAAACCGGCTTTTGAGGCGAGCCTCAGGAAGCTCCAGCTCGACTACATCGATCTCTATCTCATCCACACCCCTTTCGCATTCCAACCTGGAGATGTGCAAGACCCGAGGGACGCGAACGGCAATGTGATCTATGACAGGGGGGTGAAGCTGCTAGATACATGGGGAGCGGTAGAGGAACTGGTTAATGAGGGCAAGTGCAAAGCGATTGGGTTATCCGACATCGGCCTGGAAAGGGTGAAGGAGATCTTTGAAGCCGCGACCATCAAGCCGGCGGTCGTTCATGTCGAATCCCATCCGTATCTCCCCGAATGGGATCTTTTAGATTATTGCCAAAAAAATGGAATCGTAATGCAAGCTTTCGCTGCGCTGGGTCATAGTAGCGAGCCTAACTTACTGGCGGATCCTGTCATTACCGCAATCGCGAGCCGGGTCGGTAAGACTCCGGCCCAGGTCGCGCTCGCGTGGGCTATTCAACGAGGGACGGCGCTTCTGACCACTACAAAGACGCCCACTCGGCTTAAGGAAAACTTTGACGTCTGCACTCTTCCTGAAGACGCCATGCGGGAGATCAACGAAGGAATCAAGACGCAGATGAGATTCAACGCCGTTGTGGAGACTGGCGTTCCCGGCTTTATTCCCAGAGGAAAGTGAGGTCGAAGTAAAAATCACCTCAGTAGTTGAGAGCTCTGTTTTCAGCTTTTATCACCATACCGCTTTCAGACATGCCAATCGAACATTCTTCATCCGAGAGTAGTATAGTCTTCGACGTGGCGAGATTTGAGCTGGTTCGGTTGCAAACCGAGGGCCTATGTAAGCCGCTTTCAACGGAGGACTACGTCGTCCAGTCAATGCCGGAAGTCAGTCCCACGAAATGGCATCTCGCACACACGAGTTGGTTTTTTGAGACGTTCATCCTCAAGCCTCACAAGAGATGCTACAAGGAGTTCGATCCGCACTTCTCGTATCTATTCAACTCATACTATAACGCGATAGGAGATCGCCATTGTCGTCAGAACCGGGGACTCTTGAGCCGTCCCACCGTTCAAGAGATCTACGCCTACCGGGCTTATGTCGATGAGCAGTTGCTCAGCATGCTAATATGCGGCGACATTCCCTCTTCCGGAGAGGTTGCGTTGCTACTGGAAATCGGGCTCCATCATGAGCAACAGCACCAGGAACTGATGCTCACTGACATCAAACACGTCTTTTGGGTCAATCCGTTGCGTCCGGCTTACGTGGAACGGGCGGCCTGTGAGGCGGCAACAGGCGGCGCGTCCAGATGGATTGCCGTGGATGGCGGAGTTCGGGAAATTGGCCACAATGGAATCGGCTTTGCATTCGACAATGAGAGTCCCCGTCACCAGGAATATGTAGCTCCGTTGGAAATCGCTTCACGGCTTGTCACCAATGGTCAATTTAAGGAGTTTATTCAAGATGGAGGATACCTGAAGCCCGAATACTGGCTTTCTTTAGGATGGGCAACCGTGCAGACGGAGCAGTGGAACGCGCCACTTTACTGGTTCGAGTTAGGCGGTGAATGGTTCAACCATACACTCAGTGGCGTGCAACCGATCCTCGACGACGAGCCAGTATGCCACGTCAGCTTTTTTGAGGCCGACGCGTTTGCGCGGTGGGCCGGGGTGAGGTTGCCTACCGAGTCGGAGTGGGAAATTGCCTCGGAATCGGTCGATCCTACGCAAGGAGTGTTCGCCGAATCCGGCATCTTTCATCCGGGACCTGCCGCGGAGCGGCCGGGTTTGCAGCAGATGTTCGGGGAAGTCTGGCAATGGACCAGCAGCGCCTATTCACCTTATCCGGGCTACCATCCAGGGAAAGGAGCGCTTGGCGAATACAACGGCAAGTTTATGTGTAATCAGTATGTTTTGCGTGGAGGCTCTGTCGCTACCCCACGGACGCACATACGCAGAACGTATCGTAATTTTTTTCCTCCCGCCACTCGCTGGCAATTCAGCGGTATCCGTTTGGCGAGGAATTTATGAACGATGCATTAGCTGTGAATGCGGAGTGCGCCGCCAGCTACCGGACGCCGATGCAAGCGCTGGACCTTGCGCCCTCGGCAGACGAGGTCCGAGCGGAAGTTATTACGGCCATCGCCGGCCCGCAGAAAATGCTACCGAGCAAGCTGTTCTATGACGAACATGGATCGGGGTTGTTCGATAAAATCTGCGAACTGCCGGAATACTATCCGACAAGGACCGAGTTAGGGATAATGCGCGATTACGCGACGGAAATTGCGTTTGCGATTGGGCCCCGAGCGCTCATTGTCGAGTATGGGAGTGGCAGCAGTATCAAAACCCGCATCCTGCTTGACCACCTGCGCGATGCTGTCGCCTACGTTCCAATCGATATCTCCGGGAAATACCTTGTAAATTCTGCCGCGGCTCTGCAGCAGAGGTATCCGGATCTATCAATTTTTCCAGTCTGCGCAGATTACACCCGACCGCTGGTGCTTCCTGATGTCGATGGCACCGTCTCCGCTCGAATCGTAGCCTACTTCCCGGGGTCTACAATTGGCAATCTGGAGCCGGCGGCGGCACGTGCGTTTTTGACATCGATCCGCACAACTTGTGGCCGCGAGAGCGGACTCTTAATTGGCGTCGATCTAAAAAAGAGTCCCTCGACGATACATGCCGCTTATAACGATGCCCACGGGGTGACGGCAGCGTTTAATCTCAACATACTCCGACGCCTGAATCACGAAATCGGCTCGAACTTTGAATTGGATACATTTTGTCACTATGCATTCTACAACCCGTCTTTGGGCCGCGTGGAGATGCACCTTGTCAGCGAGAAACAGCAGCATGTGTTCGTCCCCGGAATCGGCAATATCCGCTTCGATGAGGGGGAAACAATTCACACTGAAAACTGTTATAAATACACGCTTCAAGAGTTCACCAACCTTGCCGCAGACGCCGGTTACCGTCGCAAGCGGGTCTGGTGGGATGCACAGAATTGGTTCAGCGTGCAATTTTTCGAGGGGGAGGGGTGATCTGGCGTCGACTCCTATGACCGGCTACTCGCTTTTCTGCCGACGTGTATCACCGCCGTGAGATTCTGTGACTAAAGGATGAATGTCGGCCTGCCGCGGGAGATCGTTTGGCGGGGGCAAACGGTCCGAACGTCTGTCTGGAAGAATGCGGTGGAAGGTAAGCGCATGGTCCGGCGATTGAATATCGAGGGTGACGCGCAGGCGGACTTGGCGAGCCATGGAGGCGAGCACCGGGCCGTGTTCGTTTACCAGCTCGATTCTTACAATTACTGGCAGGATAAACTGCACCGCGCGGATTTCACCTTTGGACAGTTCGGAGAGAACTTCACAGTGGACGGTTTACCCGATACGGAGGTCTGTATTGGTGACCAATACCGCATTGGTGGCGCGCTCTTCGAGGTTACCCAACCGCGAGTCACCTGCTATCGTGTCGGCATCAGGATGGACGAACCGCGCATGCCCTCCCTGTTGGTTTCTCACGGCCGGCCAGGTTTCTATTTTCGGGTTTTACAGGAGGGAGAAGTCCAGGCCGGCGATGAGATAGTAAAGGTCGTCGCCGGTCCGGAGGGAATGAGTATCGCTGAAATCGACCGGCTACTATATTTGCCGGGCCATCCGCGGGAAAAACTGGAGCGGGCTCTTCGGATCCCCGCACTCCCGCTGGCTGGAGGGCTTCGTTCCAATCGCTTCTCCAAACGAAGTCGAACGGAGGCGCTGTGAGTGGCGAACCGGGTCAGGCCTCGGCGGGAGACCCTCCTCCAGCGTTGCCGGGGTTCCGTCCTTTGCGTGTTGTTCAGATCGGACACGAGAGCAACCATGTCGTTTCCCTGGAACTTGAATCCGCCGATGAGCGTCCGCTGGCGTTTGCTTTGGCCCGACAATTCGTTGTCTTGCGCCTGCGCACCAAGCCGTAAGAGCCTACGCTGTTACGCAGTTATTCACTCTCTGGCCCTCCGAGCAGTGAGCGGTACCGCTTGGGTATCAAAAAGGAGAGTCATCTGCGCGAATAGTGTGGTGGCTTCGAGGAGTTGCCAATGGCAGTGAAGACCCGTTCGCGGAGGAAGTTTGCCTCCTGCTCAACAGACTTCGTAACAGCCGGGCGTATGTGCGATATAGCAGGCCGCTTCCCGAGGACAAACCGGGTTTGCAATTCGATGCTCCCGGACACCTCGATATGGCAACCCTGGAACATTTGGGGATGAGCCGTGAGGCGGATTTTTATCTTTGCGGGCCGACCGCCTTTCTGCGCGACTTTACTGCGGGTCTTGCCAGCTGGGGGGTGGCTTCAGATCGGATTCATACAGAAATCTTCGGACCGGGAGAATCCGAAACCGTAGGTATAGTGCAGGCGCCTGTGCGATCTCCCCATGCCCCACCTGGCGCGCCCGGAATAGGACCACGCGTCTCTTTCGCAAGGAGTGGACTCAATGTCCTTGGGACCCGGCCTTCAATAGCCTCCTTGAACTCGCCGAGGCTTGCGACGTACCAGTTCGATGGGGCTGCCGCAGCGGAGTTTGTCACTCATGCGAGACGGCTCTTATTGCCGGCGCCGTCGACTACGACCCTCTTCCGCTCGAACCGCCTGCTATGGTAAATCTCTTAACCTGCTGTTCCCGACCGAGGAGAGAAGTCGTTATCGATCTGTGACAAGCTTGTGCGGTGTGGATCCCGCGGAGCGACAGGTGCGATTCTCCAACGATTTTCAGCTTAAAGGTTCAAGGCTACTACGGCGCTCTGCATCGCCTCGCTGAGTGTTGGATGAATGTAAATCGCGTCACGTATCCGGGTCAGCGGCGCCCCGGTGTTCATGAGCGTAATGCAAGAAGCGACTAGTTCCGCCCCCTCAGCGGTCAAGAACGCAGCGCCGAGCAATCGCTTGTCGCGAATGTCTGCGATGAGCTTGATGAATCCCTGGGTCTCGCCTTGCTCGGTGGCCTTGCCACTGTGCTTCATTGCGAAGCTGGCGACTTTGATCTGCCCGCCATGGAGTCGGCGGGCTTCCTTTTCAGTCATACCTACCCGGCCCAGTTCTGGATCGGTAAAAATCGCATAAGGGACGATTCGGCCGGTCGTAGTCCGCGAGCCGTTACCGAGTAGCTGCGACTCTAATATCAAATGGTCGTCCCACGAGGTGTGCGTGAACATTGGTCCGCCTCTCGCATCACCGGCTATCCAAATGCCCGGCACCCCCGTGGCGAGGCGTTCGTCGACCTGAATCGCCCCTTTCTCGCCGATGCGGACACCCACAGCCTCAAGCCCAAGATCGTTCGTATTTGGCCGGCGACCAGTTGCCAAGAAGAGATGAGAGCCTGTGATCGACTGTTCCTTTTCAGCGGAGTCGGCAACGACTCGAACCATCATGGAATCGCCAGTAACCGCTTTTACCCGCGAATTAAGACGAAATGCAATGCCTTCGGTTTCCATAATCCCCTGCAACGCGCCAGCAACTTCAGGATCCTCATTCGCGGCAACTTGGTGACCGCTTCCAACCACGGTCACCTCGGCACCCATGCGTCGATAGAATTGAGCCATTTCCAGTGCGATTGGGCCCGCCCCGGCAATAATGACGTGTTGGGGCAATTGATCGTACTTCAGCCAGTTGCCGGCGTGCAGATAAGCTACCGTAGAAAGCCCTTCGATAGGCGGCAAAACCGTACGCGTGCCCGTATTGACGACGACTTCTCTTGCGCTAAGACTCTGCTCTTCGAGGCGCAGGATGGAGTTGCCGCCCTCCCGCCCAGCAAATCGCGCATGCCCGTAAAGAACCTCAACACCGTGTGCTTTAAGCTCACTTGCGATGCCCTTTTGCGATGCCTCCACGATCGCGCGTGCCCGGTTGAGGACCTCTAAAAAGTTGGCTCTAACACTCGACACCGAGATTCCAAATTCACCGGCTCGCCGGGCGAGATGTGTGACTCGTGCGGATGCCAGCACCGCTTTGGTCGGTGTACAGCCGAAATTAACGCAGGAACCCCCGAGATGTTTGCGCTCCGCAATCGCAACGCTCCAACCTTTATCAGCGAGTTTTATTGCCAGTGGTATCGCTGCCTGCCCGGCGCCAATGATTACAATATCGTAGCTTTTCATGCCAAAGCATTCATGTCGTGAATTTGCCGGTGGCAGCCCTTGCACCAAAACGTTTTTCGTCGTCGGCCACAGAATCGGACGGATTTAGATAAGGCGATCGTTATCGATAACCCGTTCGAACCCTTCAATCACTTAAGTAAGCGCCTCAGTCGTTTCGAGGCGGACGGATTTTCGAGAACGGGTTTTTATTCCAGCGATTGGCGGCAAACGTTCCTGAGCGCACAGCCCGTTACGCGCTGAGTCTGCCGGCGGTAGTTATGGATCGCGTTTTTGAGGTGAGCTAAAATCTTGGACCACTGAATAAAGGAATAAGCGACAATGAAATCAGTGACCAGAAAACGATACACCTCAGAATTCAAAGCCCAGGCAGTAGAGCTTGTGAGCTTGGGAAAACGGGTGCCCGAAGTGGCTCAAGATCTCGGTATAGGCACCAGCATTCTCTATGGGTGGGTTCGCCATCTCTCGCAGCCTGCGCAGCTCGGGAGCAAAGGGCTGCGAGCCGTAGGCGAGGAGCCCGAAGCGGACGAGCTGCGCAGGCTGCGACGCGAAAACGCCAACCTCAAACTTGAGAACGACATTTTAAAAAAGGCTGCCGTCATCCTCGGCACCAAACCCCAGCCGGGAGTCGCGCGATGATTGAAGAAATCGCGCAAAAGACCGGAGGAAGTATCCGCAAAGTTTGCGAAGTGCTCGGCGAGGCTCGCAGCAGCTTCTACCATGCTGCCACATTAACAGCGACCCAGCTTGCTGATGCCCGAGTAGGAGACCTGATCGAGGCTGTCTTTAAGCGCCATCGAGCACGCTATGGGTACCGCCGTATTGCTGAGGATCTCAACGATCGAGGTGTCGTCTGTGCT
>JAQGOL010000040.1 GCA_028293625.1 Chthoniobacteraceae bacterium
GGCTTCCGTAAAGGAGCGTCGGCTCTCGGGGTTCTTAAGGATTTGGGATTGCACGGGGGTCTGTTTCACTTTCATTGGTATCTTCCAGATACCCGCCCCTTGTGTCCACTAAAGTGGAGCAAGCTCAACCCGATAGGCGCGAAGCCCACCGGGCAAGGTGCGGAGACGTCACTAGGCGACTCAAACCCGAACGCGACCAAAGACCAAAGCCAAGACACCCGGAAGGATCAAAAATAGGAGAATAACATAAGCGTCGTTGCTGAAGTGCTATAAAGTTCTATCGCTTTTTGTTAAGTGATTATCTGAGCGGAATCTAGCGTTATTGGTCAGCTGAGAACGGCTTGCCCTTCAAGGAATTTATCTGGCAGCAATATAAACTTTATGCCGAAAGGCTCGATCTGGAGCATCTGCCAAAATCATTTCCGGAACGCGGGCAGTTAGAGCCGGTTGCGCAAGCGCTCGGGCGCCGGCGGGGACGAGGATCACCTTCCACCCCACACTCATCCCCAAACCACAGTTCAATGCCACGATCATCCTGAAGCGTGCGCAGCTCTTCAAGAAAGGCTGTGCGCGCGACTTCATCCTGGCGCTCCGGCCAGCATTGGGCACGCGCAAATTATAGTTGAGTTCGTGCAGGTAACGAATTGTCGTGCGGTAGCCGAGTTCGATTTGAAGCTGCTCTTTAAGCCATCCGTGGACTTTGACTCCGGTCCAATGCTCGATGCCCGCTTTGGCAGGGTCTTCAAGCACTGGCACCAGCAGATTACCGAAGCGCTCCAGCTTACTTTGCGAGGCCGGCCCGGTCGGGGCTTGCTTGCCAGCGCGTCGATGCCTCCCTGATTAAACTTGGTAATCCACAGATGAATGAAGCATCGCTGCGGCCAAAAATGTTGCATACCGGCTCCCGCGCTACTCCATTCATCAAAGCTCAAATCGCAGCCAGCCGCACAAAGCTGCGCTTGTTGGGGGGGCGGCCTCCATTGCCACCAGCAACTCAGCGTCGTTAGCGTGCTCGGCATTGGGCTCTACACGATCTGCAAGCACTCCACCTTCTGGATTTTACGGGATCTTCCTATCTTTTTCTGGGCTTACCGTGTCCGCAAGTTGAGCACAGGCTCAACCAGTCAAGACGCTCACCCAGTTCGGGACTATTCGATCAAAAGGGTTGGGCTTACAGGAAAACGCCCGCAGTCGCCCCCGTAAATTGTCAGACCCCCTGATGTAATGCCTGGCGGAACCTCACAGCGGAGAACCAAGGTGGTGTCAATGGATGCCGCGAGAACTTCGCGCAGCAGTTCGCCCTCCAGCGTCGTGGAAACAAGGTAACCATACGCCCCGCAGCCGCCCCGCAGATAGCTTAGCGCGCCGCGTGTGTCGTGTGGATGATTGGGCAGCACACTTTCATGAATGCGCTGGCCGTTGAGCTTAATTTGCAGGGTGGTCGGCCGCACAAAGCTGTCGGTCTGCGGGCAGCCTTCTCGCCTGGAGGAGGCCTCGCAAAGAACACGGATCTTCTTGCAATCTCTAGCATCGCGCGGCGTAAACGGCAGCCGCCATTCAAACCATCCGTGACCTTCCCCGTAAGCTGATCCACCCTCGAGCGCCTCGGTGGCACTGCTCGCCGCCCCGGACCATTCCGCGGAGGAAAATTCGTGCGGCTGGACGCGCAACACGATGAGCGACTCGGTTTCAGTGCACGCTGGAAAACCGTCATCGACGAAAAACTGCACAAAGTTTCTGGCGGCTACCGAGCCGTCGGCCGCCACTGCTCGCACCCACAATGTACAGAGCATCGTCTCCTTCGGTAGCCGAAGCACAAGCCGTTCGACTAGTTCCACATGATAGTGTGTGAAAGGGATTGGTTTTATACCGCCCGCCAGATCATCGTCTATCCAGCCGAGGGAATCTATGCCGCTCAGTCGCCAGTGCAGTGAGACGTTTTCCTGGGGCTTGCGCGAGAAATGCGATGAAAAGACTTCGATCACGCATTCTTCGCCCGGCCGGCAGCGCATAATTGGGGGCGCATCAATCGGCAGGGTGTCGCCGTGATTCACGACGCGCGGATCATAGCCAAAGTCCTTCGGCGTGCGATCGTAATTAAGGAAGCCATTCCGCTCCCATTCGACGTCATGTAGTTCCGTAAAAATATAGGCTGAGAGCTTGCCATGGCGGCGCAGTTCGTTTGTCAGAAATTTGAAACTCCAGCTTATATCTCGGTCCCCATCGAGCGCCCCGATTCCGCCGTATTCGCTATTGATCAAAGGCTGCGTGCCTTGGACAAAACCGGGCACGTAGTTGAAGGTGGATCCGGTGTAGGTGTTCTCGACCACATCCTGAATGTGTGCGCGCGCCTTGGCGTAATCGTGCGAGTAAAAATGCCACGAATTGATGTCGGTGCCGCCATGGCCGTAGTGCTCCAAGTGATCCCACGCAACCACGCTCATATCTTCTACCAGGCGAGTCGGATCGAGCGACTTGGCCAGGTTCCACATTGCTTCGACCCAGTAATAGGCGTCGCGATTCGCGAGCTTCGTCCCTGGGAGTTGCAGCAGATCGGGCGGCCTCACTGTTAGTGGCTGAGGATTGATCAGTTTCACAATCTCGTCCTGTCCGCCAAAGCCCCACGTCTCATTAAAGAGACACCAGGCAATGATTGAAGGGTGATTGAAGTCACGGGCGATGGCGGCGCGCATCATCTCCTCAAACCGCCGCCTCCCCAGCGGCGTGTCGCCGCCTTCGCCGAAATTTGGAAAGTCGGCCATGAGCAGAATGCCGAGCGTGTCCGCATAATAGAGCAGCAGCGGATCGTCAATCTTGATATGCACGCGGAGCATGTCAAAGCCGGCGCGTTTGGCAAAGTTGATATCGTCGATTAAGGCTTGGACGTCGCCCGCGGTATAGATGCCTTCCGGATGGTAAGACTGATAAAGTGCGCCGCGCAGATAGATTGGCTGGCCATTCAGACAGAGCGCAGCGGGCGCGCCCATTTCCTCGACCGGGCTGGCGGAAAGGCTGCGCATGCCGAAGTATCCATGCACAACATCGGACTCAGCGCCTTCCCGGAGCGTCAGCTGCAGGAAATAGAGTTGCGGATCATTTGGGTCCCACAGAATCAGCGGATCAATCGGAATTGCGGCGCAAACAAACCCATGAATCACTTCAAATTGTTTGACGCTCTCAGCTCCATTTGGGCTCGTCACGCGCACGTCGAGCAGGGCGCCTCCGTTTGTGAAGACCTCGATAGTAGCCGTCCCGGCATCGAGATTGCTTGTGATCTCAAACCGTTGGATGAAATGCGCCGCGCGTGGTTCCAGGAAAACCGTCTGCCAGATTCCGCTGGCTGTTGAATACCAGCCCCACTGCTTGCCAACGGGCTGTTCGCGATTGTCCATGGGGTCTCTGACGCGAAGGACCAACTGCGCGAAAAGGTGATCATCGGGCCCGCTCTTCAAAAAGTCAGTGAGGTCAAACTCAATTGGCGTGAATCCGCCTTCGTGATGTCCGACGTGCTCACCGTTGCACCAACAATCCGTGAAAAAATCGGCCGCGCCGATAGTTAGGATCACGCGTTTGCCGTGCCAGTGCTCGTTTTGCGGGATCATCACACAACGTCGATACCAGCCGACCTCATGCCGCAAAGCCTGGCGATAGTTCTCATGGTCAAGTTCCAGAGGCTGCCGATAGGCGCGCCGGGAAAAAAAATTGTCATTCCCTGCTGCGCCGGCTTCGCCCCACGCGGCGAGCGACTCCCAACAGAACGGAACGATAATCTGTTCGGTCCAGCGCGGACCTGCAGTAAACCACAGTTCCGAGACGCCGACCTGCTCCGGGTCAAAGCGAAACTCCCATGCACCATTGAGATTCAACCAATCTACGCCGTGGACGAAGCTCCGTTGGCGATCGGGACGTGGATATTCTGGCCGAGGAAGAAAGACGCGCGTTCGCATGGCAAGAAAAATTCGTCGCTTACCCAGCGTTCGTCCGTCGGGCTGCGCCCTGAGAATTCTGCCAGTCCCGCAGAAAAACCCGGCCGCATTGCAGCCGCGCGCGTTACCTTACCCTCTCAATCCTTTCTCGGGGCGAAAACTGACGTACAGAGGCCTCAGCTCACACGAAAAAGAAGACATGGAAATGACCTCACTGAATCTGCCCCCATCTGTTACCGGCAGTGGTCACGAGCCGGCCCCCAAGCAACACTCGGAAGGCCCCCGCAAAGGGTATTCGATCCTCGTTCATTCGCATCTGCGCTGGGATTGGGTTTGGCAGCGCCCGCAGCAGTTTCTTTCCCGCCTCGCGCAGCGCCATCCAATCTTGTTTGTGGAAGAGCCGGTATGCGTCGAAGGGCTTGCCAAGCCGCGAGCCAAGATCCGAGGCGCGGAAGGGTTGCCAAATCTTACGATCCTTACCGCCGAGTTTCCCGAATCGCTGATGGCCGAGCGCGAGACCCGCGATGAAGCCCATTACCACCTCGTGCGGGAGACACTCACCGGAGCGCTGGGCCGCACCTTTGTGCGACCGCTGCAATGGTTCTACAATCCAATGGCCGTGGTTCCGTTTGCGGGTAAAATGAATGAGCGTGCGATCGTCTATGATTGCATGGACCAGCTTTCGCAGTTCCGAGGCGCTCCGCCGGAACTGATCCATCGAGAGCACAAGCTGCTTAGTGTGGCAGATGTGGTTTTTGCAGGCGGACCGAAGATCCATAAAGCAAAACGCCTCTTAAACCCGAA
Source organism: Chthoniobacteraceae bacterium (assembly GCA_028293625.1). Lineage (GTDB taxonomy): Bacteria > Verrucomicrobiota > Verrucomicrobiia > Chthoniobacterales > Chthoniobacteraceae > CAIURC01. The sequence continues at coordinate 4,731 of JAQGOL010000040.1, forward strand.
TTGTCACTGCTACGGTTGTGGCGTGGATGTCAAGCATTTTGGGCAGGCCATACTTCCGACGACCGCCGTTCCCAATGAGCTCGCGGTGCTCCCTAAACCTCGTCTTGGATATTTCGGGGCAGTCGATGAACGCATGGATTACAAACTGATCGCCGCCCTCGCGGACGCGCACCCGGAGTGGAGTGTCATCATCATCGGCCCATGGACCAAAGTTGATCCGGCAACTTTTCCGCGGAGAACTAACCTGCACTGGCTCGGCAGCCGCGATTATCAGCAACTCCCCAGCTACGTAAAAGGGCTTAATGTATGCTTGATGCCCTTTGCCATTAATAAGGCAACAGAATTTATCAACCCAACGAAGGCTCTCGAATACATGGCTGCAGAGCGCCCAATCGTCTCAACCGCGATAGAGGATGTGGTTCTGCAGTTTTTTGACGTCGTGCGCGTGGCGCAGAATAGGAAGGAATTCATTCGAGGCTGCGAAGAAGCCGTACGTCGTCCCGATCGACATCGGATTCGCCGAGGCCGCGAACTTGCTATCCGGAACTCCTGGGAGGCAATTGTCGCTCAGCTGGAACGTCACCTCGAAGACGCGCTCGAAGTGCGGCGCCAGTTCGAAATCTTCGCTGGATGAACGGGCGCGGCGCCTTCCATTACCTGAAAGCGAGAGTAGGCTTTGCTGGTAGCATTCTCGCGGAGCCACTTGCACGAGGGCTGGCAAGCGCGTGCTGGTGGTGGATAAACGCTTTTACATCGGCGGCAATGCCTGCGATCACCATGACGACGCGTGTGTGCTCGTGCATCGTCACGGTCGCCACATCTTCCACACCAATTCGCCGGAGGTATTCGATTATCTCTCTCAGTCACGGCATGGCGTAACTATGAGTATCGTGTCGTGGCGAGCTCGTTTCGATGCCAATCAATTCGGATGCCGTTAATACGCTCTAGGTTCTGAAGCTTGGTGATAAAGCGGGAGTCTTTTTGAGCACCCTGGCGGAACCACCCAAATTAATCCGCACATCCAGCTTGGCCGGTGCTAAGTGCGCGTTTCTGTTACCAACTGGGAGTAACACGTTCGATGCTCCATTATGTGCCCGCGGCAGAAGGTGCGGGGGATCTGCGCATCAAGCGGCTCCTTGATGAAATTTGCCTGCTCGATCCATGCTTGGAACGCGCCGGCTCGTGACGCTACTCGAGCGCGCTCACAAAGAGACGGTCGACAGCAAGAAGCTTCTGCGGCCGCGCCCGGAGATGGGCGTAAAAACGATCTGATGTCGTCCGCGAACGGGCATTTCAATCGACTCGCACCGCAAATACCTCCACCTGCTTGGCGACCTGGATGTTACGCGTGCGGACCAGGCTTGGTGCGCAAACATCACCTATGTACCGATGCGCTACGGCAAAGCAAATCTGTGCGCGGTGATGGATTGGCATTCGCGCAAAGTGCTCGGCTGGGCGCTTTCAAATATAATGGACGGCTCGCTCTGCCAGGAGGCGTCGACGGCCGCTGTGGCACAAAGCAAAGAGCTGCCCGAGATCTTCAATACCGATCAGGGCAGCCAGTCTGCCCCGCAGGAATGGACCGGGAGACTTACCGGCTTGGCATAAAGATCAGCATGGATGGAAAGGGTCGCTAGATGGGCAACGTCTTCATCGAGCGGCTCTGGCGCAGTGTAAAATACGAGGAGATCTATCGCGCGAATATAGCACCGTGCCGGAATTGGAAGCAGGGCTTGGAGAATGGTTTGAGCGCTATAACACGTGGCGCCCGCGCCAAGCCTTGGGCAAACAAACGCCGCACCAACACTACGAGGAGGAACGCCGAAAACCAACCGATAAAGCCAGTGACGCAATACTCCAGGCAGCCGCATGAAAGGGAGAGTGGGACCCGGTTCTGGAACCAATTTTTGGTTCTTCCACTTCAGGTCATGCAGGCCACTTCGCTACGCTTCGTGGCCTTGCGTTCCAGAACCAAAATTGGGGCACTCCCGGATTGATGTTGCCTTCCGACAAGCAGTTCTTTTACACACGAAACGTCCCACCCATCATAGCTTAAGTTCTGCTATCTTTGGCCGAAGAACGGGGTCGACCTCAAAGATCGTCGTGATGCCGAGCTCCGCGATGCGTTCCAAATCGGCAAGGCTCCCGGTCAACGTCCGTCGCTTAAGCTGGCTATTAAAGCGGTTCCCGACGCAGTTAATTCTGCAGTCACACCAGCCACACAGCTCCAGTCTTTTGCTATCAAGAAGTAAGCCTATTACAGAACGTTTTCGCACAAGCGGCTCTCGGCCCTCTCCGCTCGCTGGATGGTTAGCGACTCAAGGTGCAGGATTTGACCAGCAGAGCCGTCTTTAGAAAGCTCCGCCTCTGCAGTGGCCATCGCATCATGCAATCAACATTTTTTTCGAATAAATGCGCCGGATTTCAACGTAGCTTCGGATTGGTAACCGGATAACTTCACCGATCTTATTGCTGCAAGGCTGGCTCCCTGGGCGTTTCAGGAAAGAACCTTGGCGTAGTGTTTGATCATTTCAGGATCAATTTCTCCGGGTGAAGGAAGCTGCGGTTCTTCCTCCAGATCCGGCGCAGGAAAGCCCGGCGGCATCTCATCGAGAACCACTAGTTCCTGGCCGTCTTCGGGATGCGGTCCGTTCCAGATTTCATTTATCCGAGTATAATCGGTGGGACTAAAATGATACATGATCGTGTGGAGCCCTTTTACTTCATGTTTCATGGCTTCAGGAAATTTTTTGTTACTTACATCAGGAATGGGAAGGAGCCGGCCTACGTCCGCACCTGTAAGCTTCTCCAAGGCCTTTGCATAGGCGACGATATGCACACCCCCACGCACAAGAAGATAGCCCACCATGGCGCGGGCAACGGGATCTGCAGTCATCTCATATACCCGCATTTTGTTGGCGCGCGCACCGCACTCCAAAAAGAAGTTGTGCAACAGATCGAGCTTTAAATTTCCTGTCGCAGTCACATAACTTCCATTCCAAGGATTTCCCATTGAATCAAACGGCAACGCCGTCTGGCCCGAAGAGATAAAATGGTAGGCATACCGCTGGGAAAGCCCCTCGGCAAGAGGTGCGGGATCAGTCGAGCCGCTCGTAACCAGATTGGCGACCATTGCGATCGGAGATTCAGCGCTCGCCCCTTCAGGCTTGTTGCGATTGGCACGCGTGGTTGAACCGGTCAGAAGCAAGTTGATGGCGTAGGAAACGGCTTCGATGTGACTGAATTCTTCTGCGGCAATATTACAGAGGAGATCGTAAAATGGCCGGTATTTCGTTCTGCCCCGGAAATTGAACGATTGGAAGGTATAGTTCATGAGAGTAGACATCTCCCCGAACTTGCCGCCCATGAGCTCCTGCACAGCCGCTGCTGCGGCCGGGTTTGGACTATTAGGCACGGGGAAGTCGACAGCGATTTTATCGAAACGTTGGATCATAAACTGTAAGTTCGTGGAACCGAGAGTTATTGGATGACACTAAATCCCATCTGATCAGGTTGTCAGGTAAACCCTTATCGATCGTAGTTTTCTTCTTGTTTAGGACGATAGTGCTTTTCCTCAGGCAGGAAGCGCCCTGCTTTGTACGGCGCATCAAAGTCGATGCTGAGAGGGGGTGCGGGGATCAACCGAATTGGCTAACTACTCAAAGCAGGCAATAGTTGAACTGTAGTGTTTCTGGATACATAGAACCCGACTTCGCACGACGCGGGAGTCGGGCTTCTATTTTTATATACGATACCAAAAAATCGGACGCGCCGGCCTTTGCGTAAAAAATTCGGTTATGTGAATCAACAACCGAAGGCGTATCAGTATAAAAACAATTACCTACCTAACGAGCTGACAACCATCCGCCACTTTTAACGCTGGCGGGAACGCCCCCTGCGCTGACGTGCTCAGCCTTCCATGTTACTGATGACTGAACTCCCAGTAGTTTGACACAACTGCGCCCAGTTGAGCCCTCTCTCAATCTTCCCTTCAAGTAAATCCACTTTTTCTTTCATGAGCTGTGGAACGCGGGCGGGGGACTTGACTTTCAGCGCATCCTTAAAATGCCACATTTGAGCCTTTAAAGAGGCTTAAGGGGGCTCACTAATTACTCCAAGCGCGGCGAGTACCCTGGCCTCTTCACTCAAATCTCCGATAATCCTAAGCTGCGGTTCAGGGCTTAACTTAATAAGCGTCAGTGTAGCCAAAATCCGATCGGTTAGGATACAACACGGATGCTCCATTACATCCCTGATTTCGAGCCTGTAGTGCCCGGCAAAATACTTTTCACAGAGGGCCTTTAGGCGGGCTACCGCCAGCATTGAATGCGGCGTGCCTTCGGCGATATAGAGCCGGAACGCAAATTCCGGCTTGGCGTCACCTTGCTTTTTTGAGCGGTGACGCAGACTCATTTTGCATTCTCCTTTTTACGAGAAGATTTGCGGATCTTTTTCGGGGCAACGGATTGGCCGGAGTGCTGCGGAGAGATAGCGATTTTGGGATGTTCAAGACGTGAAGATTCCCCGCTGCGGCTGGCTTCAGTGGCAACTAAAGCCTCAAGCTCTGCCTGTTTAAGTTCGAGCTGACGGCGCAACGCTTCAATCTGACCTGGCAATTCGGACCGTGCCTGGGCCAACTCCTGTCGCACCTTTTCAATCTCGGCCTGGGCACGCAGATGTTCGGCTTTTTCGGCGCGTTGTCGTTCCCAGCGAAGATTACCCATGACCACATCCCCTGGGAAACATACACGTCGGTCAAGGATATCCCCTCATCAGTGAGGATCATCTCACAGATGCGGTTTGAATGTTTCATTCCTCGCGATTTAACGATAGATAGTGAACGATTGCGCTCCCCGTTTTGGATGAAGTAGCCGACGTGAATCCACACGTCGACAATCGTGCCGACATGAATTGGTATGTTGCCAAGGAGCGGCGGTTTTTCATCGGCAAGACTCGTGCAAACGATTGTTATTCCCCGTGCACGACTTAAATAGAGAAGCCGCTCGGCTACTTCTGCGGCCGGTTTCTCGCCGCCGGCGCGGATCAACGAAGAGATGGGATCAATCACCAAGCATTTCGGTTGAAATTCGTCGATGATCGACTTGATCTTCATCAGATGCATCGGGCCGCTGATAGCTTCCGTGCGGGCCGCGTAAATGTAGAGCAAGCCGCTGCGGCGATATTGTGGCAAGTGCAGGTTGACGGAAGCCATATTGCGCTCGATTCCCTCAGCATTTTCATCAAATGCGACATAAAGCGTGCGTTCATTCCGCAGGCATGCCGCTTGAGTAAAAGCGCTTGCGATGGTTGATTTTGCCGTGCCGGGGGGGCCGGTTAAAAGCACGGAGCTGCTGCGGTAATAGCCTCCGTGGAGCATTGTATCGAGCTGTTTGATTCCTGTGGAGACGTGGGCGGTTGATGCCGGGCGTTTCAGCTCATGAGAAGTGCTCGCGGCAACCTCAATGCCTGTGGAGAGAATGACAAAAGACGTTTGATTATCTGAATGGGCCGAGCCGCGATATTTTACGACCTGCAGTTGACGCATGGAAAAATGATTTACTAAACAGTGAGCCAGCATCACTACGCAATCGCTATGGAATTTCACGAACGCATAACAATCTATCACCTCGTCGTTGGCATCCATTTTCATAGTTAGGAGCCCTGTAAATTCGTTGGTTACTAACCAATCGCAAAGCCGATAGATTTCCTGGCGTCTGGTGTCCAGGTCGCTCAGCAAGGAAAGTAGCACGTCTATTGAATCAAATGCGATGCGTTTGGCGCCGGTTTCAATGGCTTTGGTCTTGATGCCAACTAGGATACCCGTCAGATCGAAATCCCCTCCCTTAACCAAATCCGGAGTAACGCGCGCGTCGTAAATAAACACTTTCTTGTTCTCAAATTCACGCAGCCCCCACGTAAAACTCGCTGCATTGTCCACGATCTGATCGGCGTTTTCTTCAAATGCCACGAAAATACCTGGCTCATCATAATTGCGGGCGCCGTTGACTAAAGTCTGAAGTGCGAAAACGGTTTTCCCGCTGCCCGTGCTGCCCATAATCAGCGTTAGACGGGCCTTTGGCAGGCCTCCATTGGTAATCTCGTCAAATCCAGTGATACCCGTCGGGGTTTTAGATACGTGCTTAATCCGCGTGTTCCTCTTTGGCATCGCTCATCCCTCCATCTTTAAATCGGTATTACCCTGCCATTGGCGTGCCATTTCTCCCATTTTGAATATTTCATTGAATGTTGAGGGCAGCTCGAATGTCCGATTGTTTACTGTGCGCATTCATGTTCGGAGAAGAGCGCAAGGCAAGGGAACTTCCGAAAGTGGAGGCAATTTTTCCGGGTCAACTTCCATTCCCTACGCCGTCTCCTATATTAATCACAGGAGCGACTGGGACGTTGGGACGCGCCTTCGCCCGGATATGCGCAATTCGCAATATTTCTTATGTGCTTTTTAAGCCGGGAGGAAATGGGCATTGCCAATCGGGAGTCTGTAAAGCAGGTAATGGAAGAACATCGGCCCTGGGCGTTAATCAATGCGGCAGGTTTTGCAAGAGTGGACGAAGCGGAATTAAACAAGGAGCTTTGCTTCCGGGAGAACGCGTTGGGTCCCGTCATCTTGGCCAAACTCTGCCAGGAATACGGAGCCATATTCCTCACGTTTTCCTCCCACATGGTGTTTGATGGGCAAAGCAACTCGCCTTATCTGGAAAGCAGCCCGGCAGCACCCCTGAATATCTATGGCTTATCCAAACTTGAAGCCGAGGCCAAAGTATTGGAAATCAATCCCACTGCATTGGTAATCAGAAGCAGTTCTTTCTTCGGGCCTTGGGATGAGCGCAACTTCCTTTTCGAAATGATCGGCAGATTGGAAGAAGGGCAGCCTTTCCAGGCGTCAAAGGATCATGTGATCTCACCTACTTATGTGCCGGACTTGGTGAACAATTGCCTTGATCTCATCATCGATAAAGCGAGAGGTATCTGGCATTGGACGAATCCCTCCCAAGTAACCTGGGCTGAATTTGCCTTCATGGCGGCAGAGACGATCCGCCTGAATACCGCTCTGATCGAAACCGTTGATAGGAACCAATTAGGCTATCGTGCCAAAAGACCTGCCTTCAGCGCATTGGCAAGCGAGAATGGCAGCTTACTTCCTAGACTTCACGACGCGATCAACCGTTTTGCGTTGGAAAGGGCCTGCACGCAGACTTTGATAGAACGATGATCAGTAATATGAGCGTCCAGCACCGCCGCCACGTGCGCTGGCAGCGTTGAAGGAGGGTTAGGAGAGGATGACGAGCGTTTTTTAAATCTCCACTTCGCGGATCGTATCCGGATCCTCACATAGAACGGCCGTCAGACCACGCGACCTGGTATCTTAGACGTAATATCTGTCTTGGATCCCGGCGGATTCGAGTTCTTTGGCTCTCGCGAACCGGCCTTTCGGCGTCCTCTGGGAAGCCCGAATGTAAGTCTCAGGTAGCTTTTGCAGTGATCCCAATAGGGTTATAGGATCTGGTAGGATTTCCGCTTTTTCCCGGGCTGTGACAGGACCGCCCGCAAACCCTTTATCCATCAGGTTTCAGAGAAAAGTGCCGGAGAGGGGACTTGAACCCCTACATCTTTCGATACCAGATCCTAAGTCTGGCGCGTCTGCCAATTTCGCCACCCCGGCGGGAGTCTCTGCAAACCGGCCTACGCCTCGTTTGAAGTTTCCGGCGCCGACGCATTGCGATTTGTCGGGAATCCCGATAACGCAGAGCAGCCAACCCCGGAGGAGCGGTATCTCTACAGCACCGTCTGCACACCACGCAAGCAGCCAATTCGCAAACTTTTACATCCGCGGTCCGTGCGCGGCTCTGCGATGTAAACGGCCAATCGCAGCGGAAGGCGTTTTAATGGGCGGAAGCCGGTTTCTTATCGAGCGGGTTTCGGTAGTTTTTGAACATCCAGTCACCTCGCTTAGGTGTCGCTGAAGCTGCTTTTACCTGAAAACCGGAAACGATGCCGTTGGTGAAAGTCACCGCGACACCGGAGGGATAATACCATTGATCGGTGACGATGTTCCCGGATTTGCTTGTCAAGACGTGATCGGGATTGCCGAGGCTTGCGATGACACTCTGAGTGCTCATCCCGCTGATCACTGTATGCTGGGAAATTGCGTTCCGCTCGTGTTCAACCTCGATCGCGGGCTTTTTTGGGCTGGGGCAGGCGGTAAGGAAAATCAACGAAAAGCCAGGGAGAAGGAGCCAGCGGTGTGACGTCATAAGTAGCAGGGGGGAGCGGTAGAGAGGTGCGATCACGACAGAAATTTATCTCAATGGTGCAGATCCGGGGGGCGGGAAGCAAGCGGGAGTGATTCCAGGGGACACGATGAAATTCGCCCTTCGCCCCCGGGCGGCGCGGGAGTATAATACCCCTCTGCCATGTCCACTGACTCTTTTGTCCACCTGCATCTCCATACGGAATACTCGCTGCTCGACGGGGCAAACCGGGTCTCGGCGGTGATGAAAAAAGCCAAGGAATTCGCGATGCCAGCCGTAGCGATGACCGATCACGGCAATTTATTCGGAGCAATCGACTTCTTTCAGAAGGCCAAAAAGAACGGGATTAAGCCAATCATCGGGTGCGAGGTTTACATGGCGCCAGGCAAACGGACAGACCGCGGGGCATCGAGCGGGCGGGATGCCTCGAATCATTTCACGTTATTATGTTCAAATGAACAGGGCTACAAAAATCTGGTTAAGCTGGTCTCAATCGCGCACCTCGACGGCATGTATTACAAGCCGCGCATCGACAAGGATGACCTGCGGAAATACAGCGCCGGCTTGATCGGACTGAGTGGCTGCCTCAAGGGCGAGGTGGCGCAGGCGATCGTGGCCGATGATTACCAAAAAGCGGTGGAAACGGCGGCCGTTTACCGTGAGATCCTCGGGCCTGAGAACTTTTACCTCGAAATGCACAATCACGGCATCGAGGCGCAGATCAAGGTCAACAAGGTGCTGCCGCGTATGGCCAAGGAACTCGGGCTCGGGCTTGTGGCTGCCAATGATGTTCATTTTTTGGAAAGAAAACATCACGACGCCCACGATGTGATGATCTGCATCGGGACCGGCTCCAACGTCACCGACGAGCGCCGGATGAAATATACGCCAGAGCTTTATTTCAAATCACCCGCCGAGATGCGTGAGCTTTTCCGCGATTTCCCCGAGGCATGTGACAATACCCTCGCGATTGCCGAGCGGTGCAATTTGCAGATTGAGTTTGGAGTTCCCAAGTATCCCAACTACACGCCGCCCGCCGGCATGACTCAGAATCAGTATCTGCGCGAGATTTCCGAGGAAGGCGTGCGCCGTCGGTATGGGGCGGCGGCCGACTCGGAGGAAGTGCGTGCCCGGCTTGAACGGGAGATCGCCGTGTTGGAGACGCAGGGATTCGTCAATTATTTCCTGATCGTGTGGGACTTTATCAACTGGGCGAAGGAACATGGCATCCCGGTCGGCCCGGGGCGCGGTTCGGCGGCCGGTTCGATTGTCGCTTACGTGATGGGAATCACGGATATCGATCCGATCAAATTCAAGCTGCTCTTTGAGCGGTTCCTAAATCCGGAACGAGTTTCACCGCCGGATATCGACGTCGATTTTTGCCAGAACCGGCGTCCGGAAGTGATCAGTTATGTGCGCGACAAATACGGCGACCGGGCCGTGTCGCAGATTGTCACGTTTGGGACCATGGGTGCCAAATCGGTGGTGCGCGACGTCGGCAGGGTGCTTGGCTGGAGTTACGGGGACGGTGATCGGATTGCAAAGATGATCCCGAACGAACTCGGCATCACGCTGGCGGGCCTGGATAAGAAGAACAAGGAGACAGGTGAAAAAGAGCACATCGCCGGAGCCATCGACAAAAATCCGGAGTTAAAAAAAGCGGTCGACGAAGAGCACGCGGTTCGGCAGTTGTGGGAATATGCGACAACGCTGGAAGGGCTGACCCGCGGCGTTGGCGTGCATGCGGCGGGCGTGGTTATCAGTGACCGCGATCTGTCGGAATACATCCCGCTGACCCGTGCCAACGACGGCTCGATCGTGAGCCAGTATGCCATGGGGCCGCTGACCGATCTGGGAATGCTCAAGATGGATTTTCTTGGGCTCAAAACGCTGACGGTCATCACCGACGCGGTCGTGATGATCCATCGCACAAAGCCGGACTTCGACATTGCGACCATCCCGCTGGACGATCAACCAACCTTTGATCTTTTAAACAAAGGAGAGTCGATCGCCGTGTTCCAGCTGGAATCGGGCGGCATGGTAAATGTCTGCAAACAATTCGATATCTCGGACATTGAAGATATCAACGCGATCCTAGCGCTTTACCGGCCGGGTCCGATGGACTTGATTCCCGACTATATCAAGCGCAAGAAGGGTTTGGCCAAAATCAAGTATATCCATCCGCTGATCGCCAAGGTCTGCGCGGATACCTACGGCATCTTTGTCTACCAGGAACAGGTTATGGCGGCCGCTTCGGTCCTTGGAGGCTATACGCTGGGCGGCGCCGATTTGCTGCGGCGCGCCATGGGTAAGAAGGACAAGGAGAAGATGGCAGTTGAGCGGGTGAAATTCGTCGACGGGTGCAAAAAGCTCAACGACATCGAAGAGAAGAAGGCGAATGAGATTTTCGATCTGCTCGAAAAATTTGCCGGCTACGGTTTCAACCGCTCACATTCGGCCGCTTACGCGTGGGTGAGTTATCAGACCGCATATCTAAAAGCCAATTATCCGGTCGAATTCATGGCCGCGGTGATGAGCAACGAGATTAATAACACGGATAAAATCAGTATTTTCGTGGCGGAATGCGAGCGAATGGGGATCAAGATCCTGCCGCCGGACGTGAATAAGAGCGGCCAGAAATTCATCCCGGAAGAGATCAGCAGCGAAGGGGTGGAAGCCGTGAAGGTTTCGCGCCGGAGAAAAGCGACTGATCTGCTTGATCTTGATATCGATTCTGAAGCGCCGCCGTGGGCCGGCGATGATGTGCGATTTGAAGATCTGCCGGGTGCAGACGGCGAGGAATCGCTCGTCATGGGAGAAGATCTGCCGGGTGAAACGCTGGCCATTCCCGCAGCCGATGGCGGCAAGATTTATGTCGGGTCGATCCGGTTCGGGCTGGCAGCGATTAAGAACGTGGGGGAAGCGGCAATGGCCGGTGCCATTGAAGAACGCGAAAAAGAGGGGCCATTCAAGTCGTTGGAAGAATTCTGCGGCCGCGTGGACACCAAAAAGACGAGCAAGAAGTCGCTCGAGTGTCTGGTCAAATGCGGGGCATTTGATTGGACCGGGGAGGAACGGTCGCAGCTTTTCAGTGAAATCGACGCCTCAATGGGAGCGGCCGCCAGCGCGCATAAAGACAAAGCCGCGGGCCAGGTCTCGTTATTTGACTCTTTCTTTGACGCGGCACCAAAGGCGTCGAAAAAATCGGCGCCAGCGGCTTCGCTCTGGAGCGTCGCGGAGAAGCTGGCGTTTGAAAAAGAGCTGCTTGGCTTCTATGTGACCGGTCATCCGCTCGATGAATACCGGACTCTGCTTGAAGGGGGCAAATTTGTGCCGATCGGCAAGCTGGCCGAACAGGAAGACAAAAGCACGGTGGCAATCGCGGGGGCGCTGGCGTCCGTGGAAAAGAAGTTTACCAAAAAAGAAGGCAAACCATTTGCGATCGTCGTGCTGGAGGATCGGAGCGGGGGAATGGAAGTAATGATTTGGGGCGAGGCATTCGGCAAATATTCCCAGCACCTTGAAGCGGGCGCGGTGGTGTCGATCATCGGCCGTCTTGATAAGCGCGAGGAGCCGCCCCGGCTCGTTGCCAATGAGGTGAAACCACTAAAGAAGCCTGAGCCCCGCGAAAAGCCGATCGTCCTTGAGTTCCAGTGTGGAAAAACCACCGAAGCCGATCTCGTGGCCGTGCGCGACATCCTTTCGCAGAGCCCTGGCAAACGCCGTGTGGAATTTCACTTTCGCACCGAGGGAGGCCGCCAGGTCCGGATGCTGCCCCATGATACATTCCGCGTGGCCTGGAGTCCGGAAACGGAAGGCAAGCTTGCGACCTGGTTGAAACGGTAAGCGAAATCGGATGCTTGCTTAGTGGAACCAACTTACGCCAATTCATCACCGCTTATGGAACTGACCTCAGAACAGAAACAACAAGTTGGCTCATGGCTCGAACAGGGTGCCAACCTTGCCGAAGTCCAGCTACGTCTCAGCAAGGAGTTCGGCATCGGACTCACTTACATGGATACCCGCTTTCTCATTGATGATCTGCGGCTCAATTTCAAGGAACCCGAGCCCGAGCCGGTGCAGGAACCGGCAGTGGTAAACGCGGAGTTTGACACAATCGCCCCGGAGGCGTTCCCGCCGGCCGGCAGCGGCGTAAATATCAAAGTCGATTCAATCACGCGTCCCGGCTCGATGGTGAGCGGCAGTGTGGTGTTTAGCGACGGCAAAAAGGCCGTCTGGTATCTCGATCAGACCGGCAGCTTGGGAATGATCCCTGAAGAACCAGGATACCGGCCGCCAAGTGCCGACGTGCCTGAGTTTCAGGCCGGCTTGGAGCGCGAGCTTGTGAAGCTGGGCATCTAACCCCGCACCGTTACAGCCGCGCGCTTTTTGCCGTAAGCCGGACGGCGCAAGCTTTGTAGGAAGGCTGGCGCGAGTACGGGTCGAAGGCCGGAAATGTGAGCTCATTGACGCTTGGGTAATGCATCGGCAAAAAGAGCTGGCCGGGCTGGACCGAGTTGGTGACAAAAGCCGTGGCCTCGATCTGCGCACGCCGGGACGCGATTTCCACCGGCGCGTTTGGAGCAATCCCAAGGCGCTCAGCGTCAATGGGATTGATTTCCACGTAAACGTTCTCGGGATAAAGCTTTCGCAATACATCGGATTTTCCCGTCCGCGTCTGGGTGTGCCATTGCGACGATGTTCCCCGCCCGGTCAGCAGGATAAAGGGAAAGTCGACGTCGGCCGGCTCGGGATTTGGGCGCGGCGCTTCAAAGAGAAACCGTGCCCGCTGGTCAGCATGGTAAAAACGGCCATCTTCAAACAGGCGCCGTTCGGTGGCGGGCGGCGCGGCGTCGATTGAAACAGGACATGGCCACTGGACGCCGCCGCAATCGTCAAGCATCCGGTAATCTTTGATGCCGTCGATCTCACACGGCTGACCGCTGGAGACGCGTTTGAGAATTTGAAACACGGCCTCTGGCGACGACCATTCGCGGAACATCTCCCCGCAGCCCCAATACTGGGCGATGAGCTTAAAGATGTTAAAATCGGCAAGCGCCTGGCCCGGGGCGCGCGTGACACGTTTGACCAAGCCGATTCGGCGCTCGGAATTAATGAGTGTCCCTTCCTTCTCTCCCCAACCCGCAGCCGGCAGGACCAGGTCGGCCCGGCGCGCGGTTTCCGTAGTGGAATAGAGGTCCTGCACGACGAGGAAATCGAGCTTTTTGAGCGTCTCATTAAATCGGCTCTGATTAATCCACGAATGGGAGGCGTTGGTGGCCACGACCCAAAGCCCCTTGATTTTGCCCGCCTCGATATCGTCAACGATCTGATCGTAGGAGCGGCTGTTGCGATTTGGGATGGCGGCGGGATCAATGCGCAATTGTTCAGCCACATGCTTGCGATGAACCGTGTTAAGAAAATCGTATCCGCCGAGGATGCCTGTCACATTCGCAAACAGACGCGAGCCCATTGCGTTGCACTGGCCAGTGATGGAGTTCGCGCCGGTGCCGGGCCTGCCCATGTTGCCGGTCATCAACGCGAGGTTGATCACGGCTTGGGCGGTGCGCGTCGATTCGTGTCCCTGGTTGACGCCCATGGTCCACCAGAACGAGACCCGTTTGCCATCGCCGATGGTTTGCGCCAGACGCCAAAGCCGGTCGACTGAAATGCCGGTCAGTCCACTGACAACTTCCGGGGTAAATTGCGCCACAAAGTTGGCAAAATCCTCAAACCCAGTCGTATGCGCATCGATATAATCACGCCGGATCCAGTGGCTTGCGATCAGAATATTGGCCAGCCCGTAGAGCAGCACGAGATCGCTTTTCGGCAGGATGGCGAAATGCTGGGTGGCAGCCATCGCGGTTTCGGTTGCGCGCGGATCGATGACGATGATCTCGGGATTATGCCGGTTCCTTAGGACTCGCTGCCAGAGGATCGGATGCGCGATGCACGGGTTTGATCCGATAAAAAGAAGGACGTCCGATTCTTCAAAGTCGTTGTAAGAATAAGGCGGCGCGTCAAAGCCGAATGATTGCTTATAAGCGACAGCGGAGGTGGCCATACATTGCCGTGTATTGCTGTCGCAATGTACAAACCCCATCCCGAACTTAAAAAGCGCGCCCAGGAATGCCATCTCTTCGGTGACAATCTGGCCGGTGCTCAAAAACGCGACCGATTCGGGGCCGTGGTTGCGTTTGATTTCCTTAAAACGTTCGCAAAAAAGCAGCAATGCGCGATCCCAGTCGACGGGTTCAAGTTCGCCCGTGGTTTCATTGCGCAACAACGGCGTCGTGGCCCGGTCGGGCGCGGCCAATGGCGTCAGCGCTTCCCATCCTTTGGGACACGCCATGCCAAGATTGACGGGGTAATGCGTATCGGCGCTCAGGTTGATGGCGCGCCCATCCTTGAGATGCACGTTGAGGCCGCATCCGGTGGAGCAATAACCACACACCATCGTGGTCGTATCATCGGGAGTCAGGCGGGCGGGGATCTTTCCCAATCCAAATTCCCCGGGCCGAAGCACCAGATCATCGGTTTGGGGTCCCTCCCATTGGCGTACTAGTCCCGCAATTTTTCCGACGATTTTTTTCATGCTGCAACTCCTCCGGGCATTCGCGGTGCAACGACCGCCGTAAAGTAAAAATAACGTTCCACCAAGTGGGCTCCAAAGCTCAGGGCAAAAGCAATCATGGCTCCTCTCCAATGCGCGCCGCCTATGAACGAGGCGAGAACCGCGCCGCCTGAGAGCGCGCAAAAGAGCCATAGGACCGGACGCCTTAAACTCCAGATGGTCAGTGCCGAGCGATGATTAAGTTCTTCGGTGTCAGCCAAATCGGCGGTGAAATTTTGCGATTCCCAGGTAAATAAGGCGACCCGCAGGAGAGCGGCTCCGGTCAAAAGGAACGCTATCAAATCCGTCTGTCCGGCTGGATTCAGCCACGCAAGGATCGATGCGGCGCCCGAACCGCCCAGCAAAATGGTGGTGCCGAAAAAGCGCGGGATGGTCAGCTCTCTTTTCCAGAACGGCCGTTGCGTATCGATATAAATCATGGCCGAGCAATAAACCCCCAGCAATGCAAGCACGGCCGTGAAGACGGCGAGAGGCATGGCAAAAGCGGCAGGTCGAATGAATAACTCAACTTGCCTGAGGATTGGGACCAGCCCGCTAAGTGGTTCCCAGACGCAACATACAGTGCAGGCCGCAGCTGCCCCGGCAAAAATCCCAAACGCGAATATCTCGCGGCTCATCCAGGAAGTGCGCAATCCCAGAAATGCACGCCATGCACCGAGCGGCCGGCCAAGATGGAGCACGCTGACGGCGAGTCCGGCGTTCAGGATCGCAAAGGCAATCAGCGCCAACGGGGCTTTGCTGATTTCAAAAACAGGCGCGGTCCCCAGGATGCCAATCAGCGCAAGGACGGCAAAAAGGCCGGCGCTCAATTGCGTTAACACCAGCATCAAAATCAGTGGCAGATGCGCGTGTTCGATTCGCAGCGAAAAAGCGTCGCTGGCGCGGGCGTTGGCGGGAATTGTTTTCCGGGTGGAATAGAGCGTTGAGGGCTTTGTGTAATCGGAGGTGAAGGTGTCCGGCAGAAGCTGGTCTTCGGGATGAATGCCTGCCGTCAACTCGGCCTTGTTGACGATTCGGATACTAATCGCGCCGGTTGGACACGCCTGAACGCAAGCCGGCGCTTCATTAGCCGCCAGGCGGTTGTAGCACATGTCGCATTTCCGGACGATTCCCCGCTTTTTTGAATACTTCGGGACATCGTATGGGCATTTGAGCACGCAATACTGGCAGCCAATGCATTGATCATCCAGATGCCGGACAATCCCGGTTGCCTCGTCTTTTTCATAGGCTTTAACCGGGCATCCGTTCAGGCAGGCGGGATCGGCGCAATGATGGCATGCCGTTGTAATAGTCTGCTGGTAGGCGTGATCGGAGTCGCCACCATGAATGAAGCCGACATTGCGCCAGACTTCTTCTTCATCGAGCCCGTTTAAGGAATGGCACGCACTGACACACGCCTTGCAACCGGTGCAGGCATCAAGATCGACCCCGAACGCGTATTGCTCCCCAAAACGCGGTTTTTCCACCGGCAGCAGCGCGCGATAATAACGTTCCTGGGCCGGCAGCCCGCCGGAATCGTGCCGGCGCGAAAAACGCTGTACCGCCGTGAGCTGTTGCTGTTCGGCCAGCAAATCGTCAATCAGCGTGCGGGATTCCCCTTCGAGCGTCGTCATGAGAGAACGCGACTTTCCAATTCCGGAGGCTGCCTATTCTTCATTGGAAAAGATGGCCTGGAGGGTGTTGAGGTCGTGCCTGGCGGAGAAGGCCTGGAAATTCTCGCCCGGTGTCCGATGCCTCAGATAACCGCGCAGCATTTTTTCGAGTGTCAGCTTGAGATCTTCAAACACGACGCCGGTAAAAACCTGGCGTCCCACGGCCTGCTGCGAACCAAAGCCACCACCGACAAAGACGTGATAACCCTCGACGCTTTCCCCGGCGACCTTGGTTTTTGTCCCGAGCAATCCGATGTCGCCCATGTAATGCTGGGCACACGAGTTGGGGCATCCGGTGACGTGAATGTTGATCGGCTGATCAAGCGTCAGCTTCTTCTCAAGATAATCGGCCAGCGCGGCGGCGTGTCCTTTCGTGTTGGTTTGCGCAAACTTGCAATACGCGTTGCCGGTGCAGGCAATAAGGCCGCCCCGCAACTTCGATTGTTGTGTGTCGAAGCCAAGTTTCTTAAGCGCCTTTTTAACTGTCTCGACGTAAGCATCGCTCACGTTGGGAATAATGAAGTTTTGCCACACCGTCAGCCGGATTTCGCCGGAGCCGTACAGCTCCGCGATCTCCGCAATCCGGATCATCTGCTTGGATGTCATCTGCCCGACCGGGATCGCCACACCGACGTAGTTGAGCCCCTTCTGTTTCTGTGCGTAAACGCCGATATGCGAATGCGCGATGGCAGCAGCCGGGTATTGCATGGCCGTCGGGTCCAGCGGTGAACGTTCGAGAGTCGTTCCAAGCTGTTTCTCCGCCTCAGCCAGGTATTTCTCAAGAGTCCAGGAATCGAGGAGATGTTTCAGACGCGCTTTTTTGCGGTCGCCACGGTTGCCGTTGGCAATAAAGACACGGACCAGGGCCACGATCACTTTATTGATCTCGGACGGTTTGACCTGGACGCCAAGATCGCGGGCAAACGCCTTGTGTCCCGTCGCGCCGCCGAGCGCGATTCGAAAATAGATTTCATCCCCGACCCTGACTGCTTTTACCCCGATGTCGTTGGTATCTTCGACCGTGCCGATCAATCCGCCGCCGTCGTAGGCGATGTTGAACTTGCGCGGCATGTCATAGAAGGCGCGATCGTTGATGATGATCTGCGCGAGTTCGTGGCAGAGCGGCATCACATCGATCAATTCCGCCGGATCAATACCGGCGGTCGGATTTGCCGTCAGGTTGCGAATATTGTCCGCGCCGGCTCCGCGTGTATGCAGGCCGACGCTCTGTATCCGATGCAGGACATCCGGCGCATCCTTGGGCTGGATAAGGCGAATCTGGAGGTTTGCCCGTGTCGTAATCTGGACGTAGCCGGTGGTTAATTGCTGCGCGACATGGGCAAGCTCGCGCAGTTGGAATGAACGGAGCTGGCCGCCGGGAATCCGCAACCGGGCCATGAACGCCTCCTTATTGGGAGTGAGGAAAAAGAGGCCATTCCATTTAAACCGGAAGAGATCATCCTTCTCGGGCGCCTTATTGCCAACCGCGTTGTCGAGAAGCTGTTGATAGGCGTCGAGCGGATGGAGCTCCTTCTTGACGCGCTCCTCGAAAATGAGGTCATCCAGGGAAACCTGCTTTTCCACCATTGGTGCCGGCTCCACATTATCGAAACGGAGTCCGCGCGCAGCCATCCCGGCGAAGAACCCGGTCAGATAGTTGGACTGGTCAGCCGAGAGGGCCTGCCCGTTGATCTGGTTAATAGATGGCATCTTGTTCATCGGCAGCCGCGTTTAGCAGTGCCGGTGCCAAGAGCCGCGTTTTCCGGCCCCGGAATTGCGATCGGTTCCATGAACAAAATTCATTCATCACCAAATCCAGTGGTGTCCGCTCACTCTCCAGCCTGCCGATGTGAAGCGTCATCTGCGTGAAATAGACAGGGCGACCACACTTGGAGTGCTTTACTGGCAAACCACGAGCGCCGATGAATAGGGCAATTCAAGCCAGTTTGCTCAAAGCGCGACAGCTGGCCGGCACTGGTTTCACGCTCCCTGCCCGGAGTAAAGAACCGGACCCGCGGCCCCATGTTGGCCGCTCAAGAATGGAGCCGCCTATTTTACTTCAACCCGTTCGCCTACATAAATCGTATGGGCGAGCCGTTTGGCACTTGGATGCGACTTCGCGCCGAATGCTTCAACCTTGAACCCGCTCCGGGAGAGGCGCTTTGCAAATGCCGGATCTTCAACGGCCGACCAGTATGCGACCCGGCCCGGCGGCGTCAGCTTCAGCGCACGTGCGATCCGGCCAAAGCCGAAGCGGTCGTAAAGCCGCGAATTTTGCCCGGCGACAAGCGCATTCGGCCCGTTGTCGACATCGAGGAGGATGGCGTCGTAGGTGGCAGCCGGAGCGCGGCCTATTGTTTTAAAAACGTCTTCGGCAAAAACTTCAACGCGCGGATCTTCCAATAATGCGCCGTTGAGTGAAGTTAAGAACTGCCGGTTCCAGTCAATGACCTCCTGAAGCAGCTCGGCGACGTGAACTCGCGCATTGAGCCCGACAAGTTCCAGGACGCGCCGCAGGGAGAACCCGAGGCCCAGTCCGCCAATCAGGATGGACGGACCGGGCTTGTTGCGGACGGCGTCGCAGGCCAGTTCGGCGATCCTCAGTTCAGAGGAAGCCGCCGTGCTGCTCATCAGCTGGCGGCCGTTTAGCTTGAGATAAAACTGGCCGTCATGCTCCTGCAGCGTGAGCTGCGCGCCATTTGGGGTGCGTGTTTGCGCCAGCGTGCTAAACGGTTTCATCTTATTACCTCGCCGGCGGGATAGCTCTACTTGGTTGGCGAGTAATCGGTGGCTTTCATAAAGACCGACTTGACGCCATCTGGAATAGTTAGCGATCCGCCTCCCTTGGTTTCAGACGCGGTTTTCGCGGCGACCCAAGCTGGATCAAGGCGGAACGCATCAAAGGAAGTCTTGGCGGCATCGACGGAGGCGTGCGCCAAAAGATAGACCAGGGTGCGATCAGCAGCGGCTTGGTCGGGGGTAAGCTGCCAGTAGAAAAGGTTGGTCATCCCGTACTTGGTGAAGAGTCTGATAGTATGGTCGCGGAACCTGGAATGGAGCAAGGCCAGCGTCTCCGGGGAAGTTGTCGTGTAGGTGCGCAGCTCAAATACCCGGTCAGCCTGGCCAACCGACGGCTTGATCTCAGGAGAGAAATCGGTGGCTGTCATGAAAAGCTGTTCCACTTTGGCAACAAGTTTCCCGTCTACTTCGGAGGCGGCATGGGCTTTTTTCCAATCCGGATCGGCCGCGAACTCTTTCCATGAGCTATCACGCGCCTCGCGGTTCGGATAGGAGAGCACATAGACCAGTTTGCTCTCGGTATTTTCAATCGGAACCCAGTAGCCGATGTTGGTGATATTGTGTTTGGTAAAGAGCGCCATCGTGTGGTCCCGGAACCGGGCATGGAGAGCGTCGAGCTTGCCGGGCGCCGCGTAGTAGGTGCGCATTTCAAATACTCGCGAATCTTTCTCGGCCGATTGCGCCGTGAACAGGGAGGTCAGCATCATGGTTGCCAGGAGGGAGAGGAGTTTCATCGGCGCCACGATGAAGCAGACCTTTCAAACTGAAAAGCAAAGATGCGGTCATCGTTTCTTCATCCGCAATGGATTGACGCTTTAACAGAATGCTTCAAAGGTGGCTGGCGTTGATGAAAACTGAAATTTCACGATTTTGCGAAGCGTCGCTTGAGAGCCTGAACGCGTTGCCGCCTGCCTTGGATAACGCCGCGCTGCAAATGGAGAAAGCGGGCGAAGCTAAACTGCTTCAGAAGCCGCTTGCCGCGCTCAATGAACTGCGCGCCCGGTTGCGCTCATTGGTGGAAAAACTGGCGAGCCAGCAGGCTTACCTCCTGATCTTCGGCCCGCTCAAGAGTGGAAAATCAACGCTGATGAATGCGATCAGCGGCACGTATGTCAGCGAGGTCACATCGCTGCCGGGCTATCCATGCCTTGTTTATGTCAAAAACGGGGCGGCTCCCCGGTTTTCAGTCACCCGCTATAACGGCCGGGAAACGGTCTTTGCAGATGGAGTGGTGCTTAATGACATGGTGGCCGACAGCCATGTGGCGCTTGCCCAGCAGATTCGCGTCACCGAACTGCGAGGCGAACAGTTTGATCCGCGCACGCATTTTACCGAGGCGATCCGGCGCATTGACGTGCAGTTTCCTGTGCAAACCCTGGCTGAATCAAGCACGGTGCTCGTCGATACTCCCGGACTTTATAGCCGGATGAACTTTGGCTATGATGTTTTAACCAAGGAATTTCGCGATAGCGCGGCCTGCGCGGTATTTGTGGTAAAAGCCGACAATCTTTTTCTCGAACAGGTTTTCGCCGAGTTTAATCAGCTGCTTGGGCTCTTCAGCCGGATTTTCCTGGTCATCAATGTCGATTCGAGCAAACGGGATTTGCGCGCCGACGGGACGCTTGCTCCCAGCCAGGAGAGCCAGCATCCCGAGCGGATTATTGACGCTTTCAAAACTCTCTCGATGGCCGGTCCTTTGCGCCAGGCTTATGAGGAACAGCGGGTCCGGATTCATGCCGTCGATCTGCTGAGCGCCGCCTCCGTTATTCTGAGCCGTAACAACGAGAACGGACAGGCGGCTCCCGCTTCTGATATGAAACAGGAGAGGGCATTTAACGGCTTCATGGCGGACCTGACCAATTATTTGAACAGCAGCGATTACACGCTTGAGTTCATCGGCGACACGCTGCGCCAGGGCCACACGCTTTGCATTGAGGCTTCCCAAATCGAGCAATCGCCAGAGCTCCGGGAACTGAAAGAAACCCAGCGCCGGCTCACCCAGGAGATGGCGCTCCTTGATGACAAAATCGCAATCGTCGACCGGTTGCTGCGTGTCGACTGGACGGCCGGTTTTGACAAGGTGCGCGCCGAAAACGCGATTCAATGCAAGACGAGCTGCGCCTCCAGGACCGTTGAGCTTGCCAACAGCATGCGCCGGGGCGTGGATGACTGGTATGAGGTTAATGAAAGCCTCGGCACCCTCGCCGGACATCGCTGGAATCCGCTTTTGATTGCCGCGGGCCAGGCACTTGCCATCGAAAGTCAGGCCCGGCTCAAAACGCTGCTCAGCACCACGCTCGGCGGGGCGGAGCCGGCGGCCTTGGTAATGACGGACCTGTATGCGGTTGGATTTAACCTTGGGTCGGTGATCCCAGCCGCGGAACCTGCTTTGGATGAAATGGAGACGCTCGCCCCGTATGAGCTCTGGATTGATGGCACGCTGGTTCCGGTCCGTAAACTGTTCTTGGACTGGCTCCTTTTCCGCAAGATTGCCTCGGTAAAACGCCGTCTTTTCGGCGAGAACCTCGAGCAACCGATTGAACCGGTTATCAAGCGAAAGCGCCTTCCTGAATTGAGCAAGGAAGTTCTGTTTGGGCTGATTGATGACAACCTTAAAACCAAACTGCCCGCGTTGCCGTGCCAATATGCGGATCAGCTTGTCACTGCGTATGTGGAAAAATTTACCGCTGGCGTCATTGAGGGACTACGCCAGTTGCGCAAGGAGTTTGTGCACCAACGGGGAGAGCGCCAGACACCCTTCGACCTCAATACACTCGTTCTCAATTCCATCGAAGCGCTTACCACGCGTGCTTCCACGGTGCTCGGCGAACTTCGGGCGATGGCGCAAAACGAGGCGGGCGCGGCCGCAAAACGGGTGGAACCGGTCGTGGCGCCCACCTCCTCGATCCCGGCAATGTAAACGTCTGTTCTATATTTTTATGAAAATCTCCCTTGGGTCCGATCACGCAGGATTTGGTTATAAAGAACGCGTCAAAGCGCTCCTTGAGAGCCTTGGCCATGAAGTGCGCGATTTCGGCACTTTCAGCGATGAATCAGTCGATTATCCGGCTTTTATCCGGCCGGCTGCGCAAGCGGTGGCAAGCGGCGATTGCGAACGGGGCATTGTCTTTGGCGGCTCCGGAAATGGGGAGGCGATCGTGGCCAACAAAGTGCGCGGAGTGCGATGCACGCTTTGCTGGAGCCTTGATACGGCCCGCTGGGGACGCGAACATAACGACTCCAACGTGCTGGCATTAGGGCAACGGACGATCTCCCTTGAAATGGCGCTCGATATTGTGAGGATCTGGCTCGCTACACCGTTTGAAGGCGGCCGGCATGTCGCCCGGATCAATCAGATCGAGCAATAGATCCCGGGGCGGAGGTTCGTTCGCCCGCGAAAACGTTATTTGGAAGCGGCTCGTTTCCTGACGTTGTCGACATTGGCCAAAGCGTGCGCGTAGGTGGCCGGATATTGGTCAGGCCCATCGAGGGTAATATTCAGGTCGCGTGCGATTCCATCGTCAATGCCATAAGCCCAGCCATGGACGGAAAGCTCCTGCCCGCGTTCCCAGGCATCGCGCACTACGGTTGTCTCGCATACATTGCCTACCTGCTCGATGGCGTTGAGTTCACAAAGGCGTTCGGCGCGATCCACCACGTTCTCAATGGCATCAAGACGCGGGGCGTGCTTGGTGCAAACATCCTGGATATGCCGCAACCAATTATCCGCCAAACCGATTTTTTCCCGGCGTAAAGCGGCCCCGACACCGCTGCAACCGTAATGCCCGCAAACAATGATGTGTTTTACCTTCAGCACGTCGACGGCGAATTGCATGACGGAAAGGCAGTTCAAATCGGTGTGCACCACTACATTGGCGATGTTTCGATGCACAAAAATTTCACCCGGGAGCAAGCCCGTGATCTGATTGGCAGGAACCCGGCTGTCTGAGCAGCCGATCCAGAGGTATTGAGGCGACTGTTGTTGAGCCAGCTTCGCAAAAAATTCCGGGTCGCCCTCCTTGATGGAGGTCGCCCATGCGCGATTTTGATCGAACAAATGAGACAAGGTAGACACGACCGCGCGTTTTAGCGGAAATGCACGCAGCTGCAACAAGCGAAATTGGAAAGCGGCAGCGCCTGAAACCGGAAAAACTCCTTGGCGCTGCGTTTCCGGACGGTAGTGATTAAGGGATGCGCTTCAGCTGGCTGTTTTACGCGGCGTTTTTAAATTGCTGCGTTTCGCGATTTGCGAACTTCCATTCACCCTCAGAACGGATCGGCGGAAGGGCGGCGTTTTCCGGGGCTGAAACTGAAGCCGTGAGGAAATTCTGAAATGGAGAACGCAATTGAGCCGGTGTGCGCGTCGGTGCTGGAAGTGCGCGGGTTGCGGCGGCATTTCGGGAAAGTGAGCGCGGTTGATGGTGTGGATCTCACGGTGCGGGAAGGGGAGATCTATGGGTTTCTGGGAATCAACGGAGCGGGCAAGACGACCACGATCCGGATCCTCATGGGGATTATCGCGGCCGAAGCGGGCACAATCACGCTTTTGGGGGAAACCACGCGACGCACTTCCATCGCGCAGAAACAGCGGATTGGTTACGTTTCGCAGGAGCAGAATTTCTATCCCTGGATGACCTGCCGCGCTTTGGGGCGCTTTGTCGGTTCGTTTTATCCGACCTGGGAGCAGGGTGAGTTTGACCGGCTCCTCGGCGTCTTTGATCTTCCAGAGAACCGCCGCGTCTCCGATTTATCCGGCGGCATGCGGGCCAAGCTGGCCTTGGCACTGGCACTGGCGCCGCGTCCCGCGGTGCTGATTCTTGATGAGCCAACCGCCGGTCTCGATCCGGTGGCGCGCCGTGAGTTTATGCAGATCATTGTCGCCCAAGCCAGGCAGCACGGGCGCACGACATTTTTCTCTTCGCATTTGATTGACGAGGTGGAGCGTTGCGCCGACCGGGTCGGCATTCTTCACCAGGGGAAGATGCGATTTGAAGGCGCGCTTGACGAATTGCGCGAACGCGTGCGGCGGGTGCGGATGCCCGCGGGCACCGTATTTGAAGCGCCTCCGCACTTTGAAGTCTGGCGTGACGAAGAGTTTGATGGAACACGCACGCTCGCTCTCAGCGCGGACCCGGCCGTCTGGCGGGGGTTGGAAATACCGCCCGAAGTCGAAGTGACGGTGATGGGCCTTGAAGATATTTTCATCGCCTGCGTCGGCTCGCGAATCGTACGCGTATGATCCGCGGATTGCTTGAAAAAGAACTCCGCCAGCACAGCCTGACGTTTTTCTTTCTGATTTTGACGCTGGCAGGCGGACTGACGCTGATCATGGGCAACCGCGTCGTGCATCTGTCGGGGGGAACGACGCTTTTTGCGCTCCAGATCCTGCATTACACCTTTGTGCCGATGGCTTGTTTTGTCCTGGGCCAGGTGCTGATCGCCATTGAATTTCGCCAGAAAACCCAGCTTTTTCTCGAAGGTCTGCCGCTGCCGCGCTGGCGCATGATTGCAGTCAAATACGTGCTCGGGCTAACGCTCATGCTGACAGCTGTCGGACTGGTGCTCGCATTGGCTGTGTGGAAAGGACGGGGAAGCGATGCGATGACTGGACGGTTTCTACTGGCACTCGTCCTGCGCTCCGGGTTCTGGAGCTGGTTTATCTATAATCTGTTTTTCGCGTTCGCGTTCCTGGGCCGCTACCGACTTCTCTTTTTTGTGATCGGATTAATCGGGTGGGCAGCGCTTTCCGAGGCAGATATTTCGCTCGCCAATTTTGCTCCGTTTCAGCTCATCGGTAGCCGGTTTTCCTACGAGCGGCATGTGATTCCCACTCGGGACATCGTGCTTACTGGCGGATTCGCAGTTCTCCTCCTGGGATTCGGCTTTTTTCTCGGGCTCGTTCGCGATGCCAGCCTCGCCACGATGTTATCTGAGAAGATGTCATACCGCGAAAAGATGACGATCAGCTTTCTCGCGTTTGGAGCGGTGATGATTTTTGGGATGAACGTGGAGCGACTCAAACGTCTGGCGCCAGTGCAAATTCCCGGTGCGATTGAAGTGCTGCAAGGCGGGATCCGAGTGGGGGTATCGGCGGCGGTCGACACGCCCACTCCTGAGGAGGAAGCGGCGATTGCCTCGACAGCGGCACGGCTTGGCAGGGAGCTTTCCGAATTGGCGGCTTATCTGCATTGCGAGACGATGCCGCCGCTGTTTGTGGTGCACCGCCGCGATCTGGCCGAGGGGCTTTTTGAGAATGGCGCCCTTGAGTTTAAGCAAGGGCTGATGGTACGGGTGAATCTGACCGCCAAGGAGTTCAAACCCGATCTGTTGCTGAGATGGATCGTGCGCGAGGAGCTGCTTGTTAAAAGCCAGAAACGCCTGGAGTTGGAGCGCAATGCCTGGGTGTTGGATGGATTTACTGAATGGTGGCCAAAACGCGGGATATCCGCTCTTCAGATTGCCGAGGAAATAAAAACTGTTCCGTCGGATTTCTCCGCACCCGATCTGACGGACTGGTTGTCGTTTCGGAAACGAGCCGGTGAAGAAAAGGCGCGGAGTCTGGCGTGCACGGCAGTGCGATTGCTCGGGACGCTGCACGGGGAGGAAACGCGCCGGACTTTTCTCGCATCGGTTTTGGGGCACGTGGTGCAGAAGGATGCCAGAGCCTGGCTGCGTGAGACATGGAGCCCGGTATCGAGCCGGTTCAGGGCGGCAGCGGGAATCAGCCTTGAAGCCTTTGTTGCTGAATTGCACACGGCGCTCAATGCAGCCGTCGAAAAAACATGATCGCCTTGTTACGAAAGGAACTGCGCGCGCTTTTTCCGCTGGCTCTTCTGATTTTCGGGTTTGTGGGTGCGCTTATTCTTGGGGATCTCTTCACGGAATTTCCCGATGCGCAGCGGCTTTGCGCCCGTTGCTGGATCGACAATTCCCGCAGCTCGATGGTCGTGTTTATCCTGCTATTTGGAATCATCACAGGATCCGGTTTGCTGACCGGAGAAAGCGCGCGCGGGACGCTTGGATTTCTTGATGCATTGCCGGTTTCACGCAGCCGCATCTTCTTCGCCAAAATGATCGCGGCTTCACTCGTCCTCGCGATGCTGCCGATCCTCGGTTGGGTTGATGACGCAATACTCGGTTTGCTTTCCCTGCAATCGACGGATGCCGTGTTCCCGTGGAATTTTATTGGCCTCGAGTTTTTACTCGAAATGGTCGCGATCGGCTACGTCCTTGCCCTGGCCGCCGCATTCTCAATGACACGGCAATGGTTCGCGCTGGTGGTCGGGGTGGTATTTTGGATTTTTCTTTGGGCGCGTGCCCGTGGGATTGGGTGGATAGGGTTGTTTGATCCAAACGAATTACTTTCCCCGGGCATTGATGGCGCATCGGTGCGGATCCCGTGGCGTCATTTGGCGGCGCACTTGTCGGTGGGAATTGCGGCGCTTTTCCTTGCGTGGCTTGGGTTTCTTGCGATGGGCGATCGCACCCAGCACGCCTTCGATAAACTGAGCCGCAACCGTTTTGTGCGGCTGCTCCATTTCCTGCGACTTGGAATCGTGCCCGTGGTTTGGTTTGCCGCGTTAAATCAATGCGACAACCATTCCGCCCCGGATCCAAAGGCGGCTCGTCCCGCCGCCGAAAGCGCTTTTGCGTCCGCAGAGACGAAACGGTATGAGTTTTTGTTCAGGGAAAGCCAGCGTGCGAACGCGCAGGCGTTGATCGCAGAAGCCGACGCGGTGCACGACACCGTCACCCGATTTCTTCGTGCCAAGGCGACTCCGTCGCGGATTGTTGTCGATCTTGCCAGCCCCGTCGTTGAACACGCGGCAGGGCAGGCGAACTGGACTAAAATTCGGATCCCGCTTGGCCAGGGCGTTCCGATTGCCAGACTCAAATCACTGCTGGCTCATGAAACAACTCACGTTTACATCGAGCAGTTGAGCGACGGCGCGATGGGACGTTTTTTTGCGAGTACCCAATTTTTTCACGAAGCACTCGCGACATTTGTTCAGGAGCGGTTTTTTGGTTCGGAAACCGATCGAACCGCATTGCGTCGTGCGGGTGCGGCGGCAACCGCGCGTGGCAAGGTTTCCTTTGAAACGCTTGCCAGTAACCAGACGTTGGGAGCCAGTCGCGATCCGTTTCTGGTTTATCCACTCGGGGAAGTTTTCTGCCGTGCGCTGGTAAGGAGTTATGGGAAACGAGCGCCATCCAAAATTCTGAAGGCGCTTGCCCGTAAGAATGCACCGTCCAGTTTGAGCGGAGCACCGCTTTGGCGCGATGCGATGCAATCGTGCGGCTACAATTTGGATCGCGTTATTGGCGCCTACAATGGTGAACTGGCGCTCGCGATGAAGGAAGAGGCGGACTTCATCGCGCAGATTCCTGTGCTGACGGCGCATGTGGAACTGGAAGGCGATCAGATTTTGATTCGCACGCAACACGCCTCCAAGGCGCCCGGGGAGATGCTTTGCCTGGTCCGGATCAATACGGGGCTCAGTGAAGAGCAACAGAGCGTCTACGCTGATAAGGAGGGCGTTTTCCGAGTGCCGCGCGCCCGGTCGTCCGGCTCCGTTTTCCGTTATCTGCTTGGATGGAAGATCGAGGGAATGGAGTGGCCGATCTTTGAACCGTGGAGTGAAACCACGCTTTGACTTCACTCCACTTTGGTCGCTTCCACCCTCAGCAGGTAAATCTCAAGCTCGCTGGGCAACGTGGAAGTTTTGTGCACGGCTAAGAGGATCCGTTCACCATTATGCAGCCGCAATGTTGTCGTCGTTTTTGTGGTCTCGAACTCGGGCTGCTCCACGACAACCTTGCGCTCGTCTCCGGGTTTTTCGAGGCTTATTTTGTTAAACCCCTTCAACCTGACGCGTTGCACGGCAACAGCGAATTGGATGAGCTTGCCCTCCTCAACGACGGCCGGATCGACTTCCAGTGTGACCCCCGTGTTGCGCACTTCAAATTGCACGGGCGTCGCTTCAAAAATTGTCGCGTCGACATTGAGTTTGCCCGCATCCGGTTCATCCGATTTGGGTGCAACCGTTCGCGGACTGAATTCCGTGGCGTAACGGAGTTCGTCAATGGACTCCATGACGGCCCGTGCTCCGCTTTATAAAACGCACAAACCCAGCTAAACTATTTGACGTTTTGTTATCAATTGCAAAACGCCGCCCGGAATTCTCGGCAGGCTATATCTCCACGACCTGGCTCACTTCATAGACGCGATTGGGCGGGAGCTGAAAGAAATCGGCGGCGTTCTCGGAATGTTTGCTCAGGAACACAAAGAGATGTTCCCTCCAGAGCGCCATGCCCGGTTTCGCAGTCGGCACGATCCGCTCTTTACCCACGAAGAACGTTGCTTTCTGGGGGTCAAAACTAAAGCCATGGCGCTCGCAGGCTCGCACCACTTCATCAATGTGCGGCGCTTCCATGAAACCGAATTTGGCTGTGACTCGGAAGAATCCCTCGGTGCGATCTTCAACAGTGACGCGTTCTTCGCAAGGAACGTGTGGCTGGCGGTGATCGGTGACAATGGTGAGGAAGATGTTCCGGGTATGAAGCACCTGGTTATGCTTGATGTTTTTGGTCAGCGCATTCGGCGTTCCTTCCGAGTTGCTGCTTAAAAAGACGGCAGTCCCCTGGCTGCGATGAAGCTTGTTATGTTCATCCAGGATGCCGGCCATGCTGATGGAAGCGATGAAGTCGTCGAGCGGCATTCCCGGCGGCAGATTGTTTCGCAGCATGTCGCGTCCATTTTTCCACGTGATCATCAGCGTAAAAATGATGGCACCGGCCGCCAGCGGGAACCATCCGCCATGCAGAATCTTGAGGGAGTTCGCGGCGAAAAACGTCCCTTCAATGATCGCAAAGACGGTGCAGACAAGTATCGCTTTCAACTGGCTCCATCCCCAGAGTTTCATGGAAGCGAAGTAGAAAAGCGCCGTGGTGGCCAGCATTGTCAGGGTGACCGCGATTCCATACGCGCTTGCCAGGGCAGAACTGCTTTTAAATCCGATGACCAATGCGATGCAGCCGAGAAAAAGGAGCACGTTGATTTTGGGAATGTAGATCTGGCCGTGCTCGTCTTTCGAAGTATGCAGAATCTCCATCCGCGGAATGTAGCCCATTTGGATTCCCTGCATGGTCAGGGAGAAGGCACCTGAAATAAGAGCTTGGGAGGCGATGATCGTGGCCGCTGTGGCAATTCCAATGAGCGGATAAAGCGCCCAGGTCGGCGCCATGTGGAAAAACGGATTCTCCCGGGTAGCCGGATCGGCGATGACCATTGCGCCTTGACCAAGGTAATTAAGAATCAGGGCCGGGCAGACCAGAAAAGTCCAGGCGCGGGCAATTGGAGTTCGCCCGAAGTGGCCCATATCGGCATAAAGAGCTTCGCCGCCGGTCACCACAAGAAAGACGCTGCCCATGATGGCCAGGGCTTTTGTCCCGTGGCGGCCGATAAATTCGAGGCCTTCAAGCGGGTTAAGCGCCATGAGAACGCCCGGGTATTGAAAAATATGGGCAATGCCGAGCCCCCCCAGAAGAGTAAACCAGACGAGCATGATCGGCCCAAACCACTTGCCGATCGCGCCGGTTCCCTTGGATTGGACGAGAAACAGGCCCATCAAAATCCCAAGGGTAAGCGGAATGACGAACGGTTTAAGTTTCTGTGTAGCGATCAGAAGGCCTTCGACAGCGGAAAGCACTGAGATGGCCGGTGTGATGACGCCATCACCATAAAGCAGCGCGGCTCCAAAGATGCCGATGGCAATCATTCCCGCCGCAGTGGCACCCGCCGCCTTGCCGCGATTTGGAAAGGCAAGAGAAAGCAACGCGAGGATTCCTCCCTCGCCCTGGTTATCGGCGCGCATGATGTTGCCGAGATATTTGATTCCGACCAGGCTGAAGAGGCTCCAGATGATCAGGGAAAGGACGCCAATCACATCGCGCTGGCTGCTGAGGTGGTGCTCCAGACACTCTTTGAAGGCATAAAGCACACTGGTGCCGATATCGCCGTATACGACGCCGAGGGCGCCAAGTGAACGGCTGAAGGTGAACGTGTTCTGACGTTGCTCGTGCATGGGTAAAACTTGGGTTTCTGGATACGGGCGGGACCAGGACGCCGAATGACGCCGGGTTGAATTCGCCCCGCTCTGGGAGGATTCAGTGAAAGACGGGCACAGGCCGGACACTCAATCTGGAAGAGAAAAGCGGTTTTCGAGAAAGCCAATAACGGGAATTCATGAGACGCACATCGGTGAGCAAAGACCAAACTTTGCCCGCTGTCGAGCAGCCCGAAAACGCCACGAACCGCGCGTTAGTCCCGATGAAAGGCGAACATCCAGGGAAACAGTGGATTTTTGCAGGACCAGGAAATTTTGAGCCGCCGTTCCAGCAAAGCACCACTCCAAGCGTGACGATTGGCTTGGCCCGGGTTATCGGTAAGGAGATCTGCGCTCAGGCGAGGGCAGATTTCAAGAATCGAAAACTAAGAAGGAGTCTCATTATGGCCAAAGGTAATAACAGTCACAAAAAAGAAGTTAAAAAACCGAAGAAAGAAAAGCCAAAGCAGCAGCCATAACGGTTTTTGGGGAATCTCTTCCCTTCGATAAATTCCATCGGTTGCCGGGGGCGCGAGCGATCCACCAACATGGATGCATCGGCCGTTCCGGAGCGCGAAAAAGGGACGACCACAAAGTCGTCCCTTTTTCTTTAGCAGCGGCCTGATTTGGCGCCTTAAGCGCAATTTCGCGCGTCGCCGATGATGCTATTTCTTGGTGATTTCGGCCTGCACTGCTTCTACTCGCTCAAGATGACTGCGCAAGGTTGGCAATGTCTTCTCGGCGAAGGCCTTCACATCGGGATCTTCCGCGGATTTGGCGATTGCCTCAAATTCCGCGATGTCAGTTTTGTGGTCCTTAATCAAGTCAGCCACATAAGCGCGATCAAACTCGGCGCCCTGAAGCTTGGAAAGGCGTTCCACCTTGGTCTTGTGCTTTGAATCCACATCCGAAGGAAAGGTGAGCCCTTTCTTGGAGGCAATGGATTTAAGCTCCTCGTTGGCTTTGGTATGGTCGGCAATCATCTGGGTTCCCAGATCCTTGACCTGCGGCTGGCTGGCCTGTTGTTTTGCCAGTTCGCCCAAGCGCACTTCCGCCATGCCGTCCTCGGCCGCTTCCTTCAGGAACTTCCAGTCCTTGGCGTCGAGCTTACTTTTGGTTTCGCTCGTGGCGATGTTGCTTGGCCGATCCGCTGCAAAGGAGACGGTTCCAGCTGCCAGACTAAGTCCCAGTAGAGTGACGGCGAGTTTGGTGCCCAGATTGCGATGCTGATAGAGTTTCATAAGCAGTATTTGTAAGAGGTTTCTGCCTAAAAAGTTTCGAGTTGGCGTGCCGAATCGGTCTTGTGAACGGCGCATTCATTCCCGAAATACCCTCAGAACCAAGGCGCCTCGTGTAGGGCATGAAAAACACCAGCGAGTGCTTTCCGGGCTTCTATGGCATTACCAGCAAGCGTGCGAATTCACTCATCGCATCGGGTGCGATCGTGAACTTTACCCGCACTCTCGGATCGCCGGTCACAGGGTCGGCCGGGAGTATCTCAGTTACATCCGGTGCCACATTCAGCCACGTCCCGATTTGCCGCTGTGATCCCGTTGAGCGTTAGCGAGCTGTTTGTCGCTCCGTTGATTGGGCTGCCATTAAAGCTCCACTGATAGCTGAATGGACCCGGCCCCGTCGCGATAACGCTCATCGTCGCGTTAACTCAAGCGGACAAACTCTGGGTGGCGGGAAACACACTTAGCAGCGCGTTTTTCCCTCCCGGCGTCGCCGAAAAAGGCATTGCCACCACACTGGCGGCGCCGTCCGGGAAACAGCCCTGGGAAACGCCGATCGTCTGAAATCCAAAACTGATGGTGTCGATCGAGGAAAGGTCAGGATTCGAAAGCCGCAAGTATTCAGCTCCTGAATCGAGGTTGAAATTTACGTGTTTGCGGCCCAGCTCGGGCGAATTGTCCGCTTCCCATCGGATCCAGCCGGTTGAGGCAATAAAGCTCAGGGGCGGGATCCTGAATTTTGCACGGCCGACCTCGCTTGGATCGTCGGCAAGATAAAGGCCGCCCATGTCCACGGGATTTGGAGCGGCATTATAGAGCTTAAACCAATCGGGGCCCATGGACGGAAATGGGGACCATTCGTTAATTTTCAAGCCACCCGGCGCATCCAATAGAGCAGGCGCGGAGTTCGCCGATGCCCGGGTGGAATTTGCCAATAACTTCCAGGAGCCCGCGGTGAGTCGAATTGATTGATCGGCAAGCTGGAATCCCCATTCGATGGAATTAACAAGTTGTCCAATCGAATTGAAAAGATAGAGCGAACCACTGGCGTCGCCGAGGCCGGAGCCGGTATTGAGGTCTGCGCCGGCCACCGTGCTTTGGGCGTGAGCCGGATCGCACCAGATGGCCAGATAACCTTGCGACGGGATGATTGTATTGGGTGGAATCGTCCGGGCAGTCGCCGCGTTGATTACACTTAGCTTCATGCCGCCCAGATCAACCGGGGCGTTTGAAGGGCTGTATAGCTCGACCCAATCGGCCCGGGTTCCCCACGGGGCTTGCGCTCCGGTGATATTGCAGGCAAGTATTTCATTAAGTGCTGGGCCTGTGTAAGTAATCGAATAGTTCACCGCGCCGCCGGTACCGCCGGAGCTAAAGCTCATGATTGCACCGGTCCCATCCGGCACCCGCCCTTGGGAAATGCCTTGTGCTTGCGGCCCAAAGCTCACGGTATCAAATTTTACTCCGTTGGGGTCAAGGATCGAAAAGATGGCGCCGCCCGCGGCGAGCTTGAAGTCGAGCTGATTGACTCCCGGTTTTTCGTCGCAAAAGAGCTGCAGGTAGTCATTTGGCGCGATAAAAGCCAGCGCGCTGACGCGGAAAGCGTCGCCGTTTGTTTGAATATAAAGTCCGTTGAGGGCGGCGGGCAGCGTTGCGTTTTTGTTGTAAAGCTCAATCCAATCACTCCCGCCGGGGTTTGGGGTTGGCAAGCCACTCGTTCAGAGCAATGTCCCGATTTGGCGCCACCGCGGCGGCCATGTTATCGGCGCCGGGCGTGGGACTGTTCAGTACCCAAGCCGTCCCTATGCGGCCAACCGAGAAGTTCGCAACCTGGTTCCCGTACTCAAACGCATCGGCACGCACACCGGCCGGTGTGAATAATTGTACGATGCCGCCTGCATCAGGAAGCGCCACCGGGAGATGAAATGAGCCGGCCGCCGCCGAGCAGGGAACAATCAGGTAACCGCCAGGCGGGATAATGACACTGGTGGTAAAAGCAGGTGCCGCGCCCGCCCCGGTCAGCGGCCAGCCGTTGAGGTCGCTGTCGGCGGCTCCCGCGTTTTTGAGTTCAATAGAATGCTTTTGACCCCGGTTTGCGGGAAAAGGGAAGACCCTGCAACCCGTTGCGGAAAAGTGTGAACCGTTTATCTCAGGCATTGGCGGCGGGGAGCGAAGCTGAGTATTAATGGGCTCCTTCAAGTCCTTACCCCGAACTGTTCTCCATGAAATGCCCCCTCTTTTTCGCAGTGCTAACCTTGTTTGGTTTTTTGTATGCGCGTGCCGAACCACCGCCGGCACCGTTGAATCCCAAAGCGCTTTTTGACGGCAAAACGCTGGCTGGCTGGGAAGGGGACCCAAAGATATGGCGTGTCCAGGACGGCTGCATTACCGGCGGCTCACTGGAGAACAAAATTGCGCATAACGATTTTCTTTGCACGACAGCGAGTTACGCGAATTTTGTTTTAAGAACGAAGTTCAAGCTCATGGGCGATCCGGCTACGGGGATGATCAACAGCGGGGTGCAGATTCGCACCAAACGGATTCCCAATAACAACGAGGTTTCCGGGTACCAATGCGACATGGGCGATCCAGAATGGTGGGGCGCTATTTATGATGAAGGCCGGCGCAACAAATTGCTGGCCCCTTCGGATATGAAAGCGCTCGAGCCGGTCCTTCATCGCACTGACTGGAACGAATATGTGATCCGGGCCGACGGAGCGCGTCTCACGCTTTGGATCAACGGCGTGCAGACCTGCGATTATACCGAGACCGATCCGACGATCGCCGACTCGGGGATTATTGGAATGCAGATTCACGCCGGTGGAAAGGCGCTGGTGCAGTATAAGGAAATGACGATTGAGGAACTGCCGCCAACGCCTGCCGGTAAAAAGTTCGTCGGAGCTGCTGAACCGGCCAAAGAAGCCAAAGTTTCACCTCTGACAGCTGAGGAACAAAAACCGACTTTTACCGTGCCGCCGGGATTTGAAATTGAACTGGTGGCCGCGGAAGAACCCGGGATCGGCAAGTTCGTGACGGTCGATTGGGATCAACAGGGCCGGATGTGGAGTATGACGGCATTTGACTATCCCGTCGATGGAAGTGAAAACGCGGAGGCGGCCAAGGCGCTTTACGGCAATCCCGGCAAGGACAAGGTGATTGTGTTTGATACGCCTTTTGCATCCGGGGTGCAGAAACCGCGCGTGTTTGCCGAGGGACTCGCCATCCCGCTTGGCGTGCTTCCATATAAAAATGGTGCTTATGTGCATCACGGCTCGGAGATCAAGTTCCTGAGCGACACGGATGGGGATGGCAAAGCCGATAAAAGCGAGGTGATCCTGGGCGGGTTCGGCACGCAGGATTCCCATTTGATGCCGCATCAGTTTACCCGGGCGCCGGGCGGCTGGATTTGGATGGCCCAGGGTGCGTTTATCTCCGGGAAGGTGCGCGATGCCAAAGGCGGCGAGGTGCAGTTTGACCGGACCCGGATGGCGCGGTTTCGATACGACGGCTCACAATTTGACATCACTTCCCAGGGGCCCTGCAATATCTGGGGTCTCGTGATGAACTCGGAGGGCGAAACCTTCATCCAGGAAGCCAACGATTACGGCTATCCGGTGATGCCGTTCCATGAGTATGCCAATTATCCGGGTTGCTCGGATGGCATTTTTAAGAGTTACGCCCCGGATTTTCCCGGCACGGCGGAGTTTCGCATGGGCGGCACAGGCCTGAGCGGCCTGGCGCTTTCGGATAAAAACGGGGCCTGGCCGGAGGCATACGCGGATGTGATGTATGTGGCCAACCCAATCACGCGCCGGATTAATTCCATCAAGATCCTGCGTGATGGACCGCGCTATAAGCTCTTGAAACTGCCCGACTTGGTCGCTTCAAGCGATGAATGGTTCCGGCCGGTCTCCATCCACTTCGGTCCTGATGGCTGCCTTTATATCGTCGATTGGTATAACAAGATCATTTCCCATAACGAAGTGCCGCGCAACCATCCCGACCGGGACAAGACGCGGGGGCGGATCTGGCGGGTCAAGCCGGTGGATCAGCATCCTTTCCCCGTGGCGGACTTCACCAAACTTCCCGGCGAATCGCTCGTTGCAAAGCTGGGCGGCAACTCGCTTACCCAAAGCCATCTGGCCTGGCAGGCGATTACGGATCGCCAGCTCGTCGATCTGGCGCCGGGTTTAAAAACGATCGTTGCCGATAAAACCGAGCCGGCCGGCCGCCGGATTGCCTCGCTCTGGGCTTTGGAAGGTTTGAAGAAAATTGATTTTGCCATCCTTCAACCGCTTCTCAGCGATGGCAGCCGCAATGTGCGCCGCGAGGCGGTGCGCGCCTTTGGTGAGAGCTCACTTGTGGCGGCGGATTGGTTGCCTTCGGTTTCTGCCTTGGTCGACGATGAGGACCCGGAAGTGCGGGCCCAGGTCATCCGGACTGCCGGGACCCTGATTGCACATCCGTGGAGCGGCAGTTTCGCCCGCGTCGATTCCCCGGAGAGTTCGGTCATTACGACGCTGGTCAAATCAGCTCGCGGACCATTGGCCGGCCCGATTGCTCCCGCCACACGCGATGGCAAGCCGCAAAAGGTCAGGGAAGCGTACGAGCGCGAGTTTGAACGTTACCTGGTCCGTTTATTTCTTGAACAACAGCCTGGGGCGCTCGCCAAATGGCTCGATTCGGAGGAGGCAAAAGGGTTGCCGATTGAAAACCGGCTGGTTGCTTCGCTTGCGCTTGAACCGAGGATGAGCGCTGCACGAGTCGCCCAGCTTTTGCCCAAGCTGACCAGGGCACCGGGCCAGGAAGAGGTGCTGCGGCTTGCTCAGTTCCTCGATGAACCGGGAGTAGGGGAGGCGCTCGCTGCGACCTTGCAAAATGTGGCGACACGCACGGCGGTGCTTGAAGCGCTGTTGGCGGTGCGCAACCGCTTGGATAATGGCAAGCTTCAACCGATACTCACCGCAACGGCCCGCAAACTCTTCGTTACTGACGAGGCGGGCCGCGATCTGGCGGTGCGGCTTGCGAGTGGTTTCCAATTGTCGAGCTTGGAGCCTGAGCTGCTTGAGATTTTAAATTCTTCCGCTTCGAGTGAACGTCAGCTGGCGGCATTGCGGGCATTGCGTGAGATGGGCAGCCTCCGGAGCGATCTGTTTTTTAAATTGGTCAAAAGCGCCGCCGATCCTTTGGTACGGGATGAAGCGCTCAATACCCTCGCTTCGTCAAAAAATGAAGCCACTGGCAAACTGGTGCTCGCACTCTGGCCTGATCTGAGCGCGCCGCAGAAACGAAATGCCCTGGCGCGGCTGGCCTCAACCAAAGCCGGTGCGCATTCGATTGTTGAAGCGATCAAGGGCGGCGCGATGGCGAAGGCGGATCTTGACGGCGCAGCCGTTGACAAGCTGCAGGCCGTCCTTGGCGATGATCGCGACCTTGCAGCGCTCATGCAGGAACTCGGAGATCTGTTCCGGCCGGTGCTTCTGCTCGATGGAACCGCCCAGGCGTTTGTCGATCCCGAGCTGACCCTCGATGGCGCTTTTACCATTGAAAGCTGGGTTCGCCTTGAACCGGGAATCGGTAACGAGGACGGTCTCCTTAGCGCGCCCGGCCAGGTCGACATGAATTTCTACGGCGGCAATTTCCGTGTCTGGATTGGCGGCGGGGTGGGGGACATCGCGATCGCCAAAAAGGCCACGACGCCGGATCTTTGGACCCATTATGCGGTCACCCGCGACATAAAAGGGAACTATAAAATCTATATTGATGGGACACTTGACAGTCAGTCGATCCGGCCGGTGCCCGGGAAGCTGGAGCATTTGCGCATCGGGTCGACGCAGCAAAAAAGCGGCACGGCCGGCGCCATCAGCGAATTTCGCGTCTGGAACCGCGTTCGCACTGACGACGAGATCCGCACGGCATTCGATCGAAGTTTTGAAGGGCGTGCCCGGCCCGAAGGCGTGATTTTTTACGCATCCGGCGCCGGGCCATGGGGCAAGCCCGGGAGCGGGGCGAAAGTAGCCAAGACAAGCGATTTCCCGCCATTGCTCACCGAGGCGGAGGCCGTTGCGCTCGATACAAAGTTTGCAAAAGCGCGCAATCTCGCGGCAGTCAAAGGTGATTCCGAGCACGGAAAAACGGTCGCTTCACTCTGCATGGCATGCCATTTGATCAAAGGACAAGGCGGAAATCTTGCGCCCAACCTAAGCAGCGCCGGGGCGATGGGACTGGAAGCGTTGTTGCGCAATATCATTACGCCAA
This sequence comes from Chthoniobacteraceae bacterium, assembly GCA_028293625.1. GTDB lineage: Bacteria > Verrucomicrobiota > Verrucomicrobiia > Chthoniobacterales > Chthoniobacteraceae > CAIURC01. Next base: position 42,681 of record JAQGOL010000040.1, read on the forward strand.
ACGCCGCCATGGAAGCCGGTTACCGGATTTTCCGGGTAGAACTTAAAAGCGGCGATGTGATCGATGGGTTTTTTGTTTCAGAAGACAAGAATGCGCTCCTCATCCGGATCCCGGGCGCGGACGAGCGCCGGATTGGCAAAAATGAAATCCGTAAGGCGGCTTACCTGAGGCGTTCACTGATGCCCGAAGGGATACTCGAGGGGATGCCGGCCCAGGATGTGAGCGATCTTTTTGCCTATCTGCTCTCACTGAAATAGAGCGAAGCGCGAACCCTCCGGATTGCCGGCTTAGAGAAGTCTCAAAAGAATTTGAAGAGATTTCTAACGGATCGGCGTGTGTGGGGTCTTAGCTTTCGTTCCGGGGGGAACAAGCGGGGTCGTCGGCCATTCGGCTGACGGCCTCGCATTTTTTTTGCCGGAGAGTTTAAGCGGATTCCGGGCAATGCGGCTGCGGTTCAATAGGCATGCCTGCCTCGGCGGCGGCATCAACTTCAAGGAGCGCCTGGTTGATCGCGAACGCAGCCTGGGTTCCTTCGGCCGCTGCAATGATGACCAACTGCAACCCCCGGCTCACGTTGCCTGCCGCGAATAATCCAGGGATGCACGTGGCGGCGTTTTCCCCACATTCGATAGCCTCCTCATTGTTAAGTTCGCATCCGAGCTGCGTGGCAAGGGCGTTGCATTGCTTTTGTTGGGGAGAAAAAAACAACGCCTCACGGGCGAGAAAATTACCGTCTTTAAATCGCACTCCACTGAGTTGATCTTCGTCGCCCTCAAGCCGGGCGATCGGCGTTTCAATCACCCGGACCCCAAGACAGGCGAGTTTTTTGGATCCGATGTCGTCCAGCTCAGAGGGACCGTCCGTGCAAAGAACGAGGTCCCGGCTCCAAACGAGAAGCTCGACGGCAAATTCAAGGCCGGATGTGCCACGGCCATAAACGGCCAGAGGCCGGTCCCGATGCTCCCATCCGTCGCAGTATGGGCAATGATGCACGGTCCGGCCATAAAAGCGTTCGATTGCCTCGATGTCAGGGAGCGTATCCGAAATTCCCGTGGCAAGCAGCAGCATGCGCGACCGGGCGGTGGTGCCGTCGGCCATCACAACCTCAAATCCATCTTCACAGCTTCGGGCGGTGGCGACTTCCCCCAAACGGATTTCCACATCCGCGTAGCGACGAAGCTGTTCCCGGGAAACCTTAAGAAACTCGGCGGGATCCATTCCATCGCGGCTTAGGAACCCATGCATCGCTTTTGATGGAGCGTTTCGCGGATGCCCGGCATCAAACAGAAGAACACGGCGTCTCGATCGTCCCAGGACGAGCGCAGCACTCAGTCCCGCCGGTCCGCCGCCGACAATTATTACATCAATCATATTTGGCAGGAACCGGACTGTAACGGTCCAAGGCGATGTCGGAAACTGGAAAATCACGCAAGTCGTAAGCCGCTCCGCACCGCCGTAAACCGAAGCGTTCACGATTTAGCAATAGGGAGGACTACCATGATTGGATTTGCTCGAAGACATGCTCATCCGCGCTTTGAGATGGCGCGAAAAATTGGTTCACTTTATCAGGTCGCACCCGACATTGCCGGGCTTCGAACGGGTATTTCCAACGTCTATTTTCTCGGTGAACCAGGTGCGGTAAACTGGGTCTTGGTCGATGCCGGGCTGCCAGGATACGCACGGCGGATCCGGCACGCGGCGGAGGAGCGTTTTGGGGCGGGAGCAAAACCGGCGGCGATCATCCTGACGCATGGTCACTTTGATCATGTCGGCGCGCTGCGTTCCCTGCTTGAGCATTGGAATGTGACCGTTTTTGCGCATCGGCTTGAGATGCCTTACCTGACAGGCCGCTCCAGTTACCCGCCTCCGGATCCAAGCGTCGGTGGCGGAATGCTCGCATGGATGGCATCTATTTATCCCAAAGGCCCGATCGTTCTTGGAAGTCACGTTCAGCCATTGCCGGTGGATGGCTCAGTGCCAGGTGCGCTGGGATGGCGTTGGATACATACGCCCGGGCATTCCTCCGGACATATTTCCCTTTTTCGGGAATCGGATCGGGCGCTTATTGCCGGAGATGCGTTGGTTACCGTCCGGCAGGAGTCGCTGCTGGCCGTGCTGCGACAGGAACCCGAAGTGCATGGTCCGCCTGCGTATTTCACCTCCGATTGGGAGGCGGCGCGAGAGTCAGTTGAGCAACTAATCTCGCTTAATCCACGCATGGTTGCCACCGGGCACGGGATTCCGCTTCGGGGCGATGAGATGATCATCGAATTGCGGGAGCTGGGCACCCATTTTGATGCGCTAGCCCTGCCCAGGCAGGGCCGTTATGTCCGCCACCCGGCGATTGCGGATCAGACCGGGGTTGTGAGCTTACCGCCTCAGGCGGAGCATCCGGTGCAACGCGCACTTTTTCTGGGAGCCTCCGCTTTCCTGATCGCGTGGCTGGGTGGCACTATTATTCAAAGCCTACGAAATCGAAGGTCCCGCTTTATCGAGTAATTTTTAAATGCCTGAATGCCCGATTTTGCAGGGAATAACCTCCAAAAAAAACAATATGGGGGGGCTGCGCTGGCTTTTAACAGTGGATCCACCAAAGTCCTGCCTGAATCCATAGTGGAATCGTGACAAGACCCAGCGCTGTCGTTACCAGGACGATGCGCATCGCGACACCGGGATCGCCACCGTAGTGTTTGCTTAAAAGAACAGGAATCAAGGCGCACGGCATGGCGGCCTGTACGACGATGATCCGGCGTAATTCAATCGGGCAGGGGAGCCATCGTGCCAAAGCGAGCATCAGCAGCGGGATGATTCCAAGGCGCAATAAAACCGAGCCGATGGAGACCGATGCGCCTCCCTCGATTGAGAGATGCCGCATTTGATCGGCGAAAGTAGCGCCTGTGAGAATCAGGCCAAGAGGCAGCGCCGCCGCGCCCATGCTATGGATGGCGCTCAGGGCGATTTCCGGAAGCCAAAGCCGCGCACCGCAAAAATGCAGGGCGATGGCCGCGAGGATGGCGACTACAGGGCCGTTAAATAGATGGGTCCAACGGCGCTCATCGCCGGCCGGATTTGCTGCGCCGGTCAGCAGCACGACGCCGGCGGTCCAAAGCGCAATTTCGACGCCGACATTGTGAATAAACAGAATGGCGGTCGTGGATGCCGCGTCTGCCGGAAAGAGCTTGGGAATAAGCGGTAAGGGGACGTAGGCGTAGTTGTAGATCCCCGCTGTAAAAGCAAATGTGCGGCGCTGGCGGGTGTCGCGAACCCCAAATAACGGAGCGGCATAATAACAAACCAGATATCCGAGAACGACGGTGAAAAAGCCGACCGCTGGGGCCAGGAGGACGTTCCCAGCTTTCTGCAAGGCTGCGTTGCCCAAGATTGTATCCAGGATCAGGCACGGGAAGAGCAGGTTAACGATCACGCGCATGAGCGAAGCGTCGGCATCGACGCTCAACCAATGGATCCGCCGGATGATGTATCCGGCTCCAATAATTAAAAAAACCGGCGCAACAGCGGCAAGCAGTGCGAGAAAACTCATTCCGGCAAGTTTCTGCGCGAGCGCACGCGCAAACGCGAGAGCTTCTACTTTCTTTTTCCAGTCTGGCCGATCAAAGGAAACTGCTTTTGAAGCTCGTTGATTTCCAATTGGGTAAAGCCGCGAGGAATATAAATAATTCCGTCGGTGATTGGCTTATCGATGATCATTTCAGGCAACTGGCGGGGGCCTGCTTTGGTGTTGACCACGGGAACCACCACCGCGCCGCGCCGCTCAGTGCTTAATGTCTGAAGCCCGATCGTGCCATGGAGATCGAGTTTAAACACGCATCCGAAACTGTCGTCCTGGGCCGGCACGGGGCGGATCGCGGCAATCTCACGCTCTGAAACGGAAGCAACCCGTTCCACAAAACCATCTCTGTCAGGATTGTGAAATTTCGCGGGGACGGCGAACGATTCACCGTCGCGCGGATTGGCCTGGACATGGAATCGCACGGAGACAGTCTGTTTTTTTCCCATTCCCATCAGGCTCAATGCGAGAAGCGGTAGGAGAAAAAGGCGGGCAAGTTTCATGGGCGCCGAGTGTCGTGCATCAAAAGCGATTTGCAACTCGTGAGGCTCGTGACGTATTGCTCGCACGATGAAATTCCGCCACGCAATTCCTCTTCTTCTTTGGATGGCTCTAGTCTCCGCCCACGCCTCCGAGGAACCAAGCCGCGAGCCAGGAAAACCAAGCGTGGCCAGCCGGTTTTTGAAGCCGTGGACGATCTTTCGCGGCTCGTCGGAAAAAGAGAAAAAGCAGGGGACCGTAAGTTGGAAAGATCTCGCACTCACAACCACCTTTGATCCGGTTTCGGTCAAGCTATCGGAGACCCGCCAAATCAAGGTGACATTGCGACTGGCGAATAAAGGCAAACGGCTTCAGCAGCTCTCGTTTCCGACGACCCAGCGCATTGAGGTGCTTGTCCGAAATAACGCGGGCAAACTCGTTGAACAATGGTCGGAGGATCAGTCTTTTTCAGACGAGCCAACGCTTGTGGCCATCAATCCCGGTGAGCGTCTGGAGTATTCCGTGTCGATTTCCACCCGTGACATGACCGCTGGACAAAGCTACTCGGTCGAGGCGTTTTTCCCGAATTACGATCATCTGAAGGCGACCAAAACGATCGTACCTGAAAAATAAAAGCCGCCAGTCACCTGAAGGTGCTGACGGCTTGAATTCATTGATCGCTTAACCTTGGGTGGGCGCGGCTTCGGCGGGAGACTCAGCCGGGAGCTCCGCCTCCGGTTCATTGGAGCCGGCTTGTTGCTCGGCAGTGAATGACTCCGAGGAGGCTTTTGCCTGGCTCGCAAGCGCTTCCTGCCGTGCGGCTTCCAAATCGGATTCAAATTCCGCGGACTCCTGAAGATCGGCTTCGGAAGGAGCCTCTCCGCCGATTAATTCGGCAGCGGCGCGTTCGGCACGCACCAAGCTCGCGGCGCCCGAAAGCGGCTTCTGGCGCCAAACCTGATGCTTGGGACGCTGACCCGAGACCGGAGCATGCGAGATTTCGCCTTCCGCTTTCGGCGAAAGTGGCAAATCAAGCGTGCCATCGTGGAACTCGATCACATTTCCGGCATGGATGAGATAATGCAGATCCGAAGCGAGGACCGATTTTTTCGGTAAAAGCTCCGGAGACTCATGCTCATCGCCGAGTAGTTTTTTTGCCAGCAAAGGGCGGGTGATCTTCGGCTGCTCTTCAATGGCACTTAGGATCGAGGCGATTCCTTCAGAGAAATTCTCCGAGGAAGCATGCCGTTGAGGACGGATCGGCGAAATGTAGAGGACCCGTTTGCGATGCTTGAAGAAGTGCAGCCCGATATCGACAAATCGCGACCGCAGATGATGCACAATGCTGCCAGGGAATCCGCGTTCCTGTTCCCAGGCTTCACGGAGGCCGGCAATAATTCCGCGATCGGTGCAATCCCGGCTGGCGGCCCCATTGGTTTCGAGCGTGACGCCTGTCTTGATCAACTGCGGCAGATAGGTCTTTTTGAAGTGTTGCTCCGCTTCAAAGCCACTTTTGAAAATGACCGGTTCAGCCTCCTTGAGCGTCGTGAAAGTGGTCGACGAACGAGCTTGTTCCTTCCAGTCGTTGATAATCTGCTCGTCGGTGACGACCACGATATCTTCCTGCTGAAAGTCTGAGAACGACATGCGGCGGCTGAAGCGCTCCTCATAGAGTTTGCGCATCGCCGGTTGGTACGAATGATAGTTCGTGGGTCCAAGGAAAGCGCCAGTGGAACGGCTCCGGGCAACATTGGTGAATTTGCCTTTGATCGGATCGCCCTGAAGGACTTCCTCCTTGTAATACTCGTCTTTGAAGCGCTGGAACGCATTTCGCTCAAGGCCGGTCCGATCAAAAGAAATCGGGCCGTCATCGATCTGGAAAAGCGGCTTTGCAGCATCCAACGATGTGATCCGCACCCGATGGCGTTCCGGTTTTTCCAAAAACATGCGAGCCGTGCCGAAAAGCGGATAGGCCCGGAAACCGGAACGAATCTGCTTGGCAATGCCGGTGACGCCATTGGGCTCGGGAAGAAATTCGACGCGGACGGTAGGCGCAAGCGGTGCCGCGGGTGGACGCGGTTCAAACCGGCGCTCGGCGCCGCCACCGGCACGGTCGTCCCGGCGTGGATCACGGCGATCGCCACCGGGCCTGGGCGGGCCGCTGCGGCGGTCGTTGCGTGGGCCGCCAGGAGAAGGCCGGCCGCCACCGCCCGAAGGCCTTCCGCCACCAGGGCGTCCTCCTTGTGATCCGCCGCGATCTCGATCGCCTCGGTTGCCGCGTTCGTGGGTGTCACCTTGAAAATTCGCATAGCGATTCTCCGTGGGGCCTTCCTTCAGCCAATCCGGGAGGAATTTCAGGTCAAGTTCAGAGGACAAATCGCTCATGAGTTCGTTGTTATGGTGTTTCTAGGAAAATGTAAACCGGCGGCGTATTTCAACTGATAGATGGGGCGGAGGATTTTTTTTGGATAATTATGGAGTTGCCAAGATTTTCTGCCGTCTCTAAAGCGTGTGCCCCAAAACCAACCCAAAGCAACTTCTCAACGAACCAATTTTATGTCAGAAAAATCCATCGAGGATAAAGTCAAAGATATCATCGTCGAGCAGCTCGGCGTGAACCCGGAGCAGGTCACCACCGATGCCTCATTCATTGAGCATCTCGGCGCTGATTCTCTCGACACGGTAGAGCTAGTCATGGCGTTCGAAGAGGAATTTTCGGTCGAAGTTCCTGATGAAGATGCGGAAAAGCTGCAAACTGTCGGCGACGTCGTCAAATACATCGAGGAAAAGACCTCGAAGTAAATCCTTTTACGCGCCTTGGGGCGCTTAGCAGTGAAAAAGACACGGTTTCCAAGCCGTGTCTTTTTTTTGTGCTGGCAGAGCGCGGGGGAGCTTTTCGGAGTGATTGAGGTCAATTTTGACCACGGTAAACACGGCACCTCATAACATCATACAATATATGTCATATAAAATCGACCTCTCTATTCTGCATGAAATGAGCCGATTCGGCCACCCCTTAATTCGATGCCTGAGTTTCCTCTGCCGAATCGGTGCCGTGAGTCAAAGCTTTGCTTTTCACTCTCACGGGATCGAGATGCGCTGACTTCTCACGGTTTGCCGTAAATTGTGTTCATCGCAAAATTTCCGGCGTTTGGGACAGTGCGCCCAAGTTTCACCCAGATGTTTCCTGCCGGACTAATAAGGATTTAAACCGCCGTAAAAAGCCTTTAGATCGATCCTCGATGCATTGCCGAGCCGGGAGTTTGCAACGCGGCCTGAGCCTCAGGAAGCTGCAAGATGAGCGTTTTATGGGCGTATGAATTCCGAAAATCTGCGATGCGGATGGATCGGAACTATTTATTGTCTGATCGCATCCAGGCACGGCCTAAAAGATGGCACGATCCTGGCTGAAAAATGCCGTGCCATCACCGTTGAGCCGTGCTCCGGGCACTTTACGCTTCCTTCGTGACCACCCTCGGCCTACTTTCGCACTCCCATATCCTCTCCACCGGTCGTTGGCAGTCCGAAATCGAGACACGCTATCGACGAGGATCCAGCGCCTCGATTATCTAACGCTTTCCCCTAGCGGCCCCAGACACCGTTTCACTTCATGGATCTCGCCCCAGAAATCACGCCCGACTCTCAAATTCAACCGTGCCCGCATTGCTCGGCGCTAATCGATGTGGGCGACGAGGAACCGCTCACTGAGATTGTGTGTCCAGGCTGTAACATGGCGATGACGGTTCGTGGCCGAGTCAGCCATTTTGAGCTTGTCGACGTGGCGGGCCGCGGCGGCATGGGAGTTGTTTACAAGGCACACGATTCCGGACTGGATCGCGACGTGGCTCTCAAGCTTCTGCGCAAGGATCATAGCGATAACGTGACGCTCATTGCCCAGCTTGAAACCGAGGCCGCCATCACTGCCTCCATCAACCATCCCCATGTGGTTAAAGTTTTCTCCACGGGCAGCGATCGGGGCCGCTTTTTCATCGTCATGGAGCTCGTCGACAAAGGATCGCTCGATGATCTCATGCGCATCCAGGGCCGGGTTACCGAGGCGCAGACGCTGGAGGTGGCCATCGACATTGCCAACGGGCTCAAAGCCGCCCGCGAACACGGCCTTATCCATCGCGATGTCAAACCGGGAAACATCCTCTTCGCGGATGCGCATACTGCCAAAATCGTGGATTTCGGCCTCGCCATTTTCATGGAGCAGGAGGAAAGCGCGCGAGGCGAAATCTGGGGCACCCCCTATTACGTCGCCCCTGAAAAGCTTGATGGAAAAGCCGAGGACTTTCGCAGCGACATTTATTCGCTAGGCGCCACGCTTTTCCACGCAATGGCGGGTCGCCCGCCTTTTGAGGCCGAGAGCGCCTCGTTGGTCGCTTTAAAACATCTCAAATCACAGCCGGTCAGCCTGCAAGCCTTTGCGCCGCATGTGTCGGGGCGCACGGCCTTTATTATTAACCGCACGCTTTTGAAGGATCCCGACGCGCGCTATCAGAGCTACGAGGAATTGATTGAGCATCTCCAGTATGCGCGGGAGGAGCTTTTGGATGGAGCAGGCAAAGTGCCTCAGAGCAAACGTGTGGTGCTTGAAAGTGAGCAGGATCAGCAGGCGTGGGGCTGGGTGACCCTTGGCATGATCGTGCTTATTTTAGCCGGCGCGGGCGTGCTCTTTTTCTTTCGCAGCCAGATTTTTGGCGATGCCATGCCTGCCGCGACAGCTGCCAGCGTTGAAAAAGCGGCTGCTGCTCCACAGGGTGAATCGGGCGTCGCAATGCAAAAAGCGCGGGCCAAACTGCTCGACGGACATGCGTTGGAAGCCGCGGATGCATTTCGCGCCATTAAGGCAAATGCAAAGCTGCCGAAAGTGGAAGCCGCATGGGCAAGCTTGCAGGAAGGGATCGCCGAATTGCAGGCCGCACACGTGCCCGCAGCGCAAAACGCCTTTAAGGCCCTCGGACAGGAAGGCGTCGAGCTCTCAAACGAACCCGCAAACGCGCGGCTGGGTGCATTATTTGTGGAGCTTTCCAGGCATTTGGAAGGGACGACCGCGGCTGGCTCGCTTAAGGACATCGATAAAAACGAGCCGGAGATCATTACACTCCTGGCTGTTGGACTAAAGGATTGGCAGCTTGGAAATGTGGAGGAATCCGTGACCCTTTTGCGGCAGTTTCGCTCAGCCACTCCTACCGGTCCTTATGCCTGGATCGCCGATCTTAAGCCCCTCGCCTCACAGTGCATTGAGGATTTCACGCGGTTTCAGATGCTAGCGGAAAGGATGAAATCCGCGGAATCAAAGGAGCAGGCAGCGGCGGTTTCCGATGAGTTTAAAAAATTTTCCGGCCCTCTCATTACACGCGCCCAGAGCCTGGAATCCGCGACGAGCGAAAAGATTGCGGCGATTGAGAAATCACTCGATGGCTGGATGAGCGCCGATTTTGGCGAAACCAACACTCCTGGAAGTACAATTCGCGACCCTGCAAGTGGCGTGATCAGTATCAAATCGAGTGGAACCGATCTTTATGGCACCAGCGACTCCGCGCGCTTTGTTTATAAGGCGATCAGTGGCGATTTTGAGTTCAGTGCGAAAGTCGCTAGAATTGACAAAACCGATGAGTTCTCGAAGGCGGGCATTTGCATTCGCAAATGGACACGGGCCGATTCACGCAATGTTGCAATGGCGCTCACGACAACCCGGATTGGGTTTCAAGTCCGGCCTGAGTCGGGCAAGGATTGCACGGAAGTCCTCGATACAAAGATCGGAGCTCCGCAATGGGTGAAAATCGTCCGGCAAGGCAGCACAATGACAGGATTCCATTCCGCTGACGGCAAGACTTGGATTCGGCTTGGGGAGCACACGTTTGATGCCATGCCGCCCGAGCTTTTTGCGGGCTTCGTTGTTTCCTCCCATGGAAATGGCGCACTGGCAACGGGAGTCTTTGAGTCAGTGCAACTAAAGACGAAGTCCTCCAAATAACGCAAAGTCCCCCGCCCTTTTCCCGGAATGAACCGTCGCGCTTTTGTTTATACCACCGCCCTGATTGCCCTTGCCACTGCCGCGTTTGGAGCCGATGCGGCGCCGGCCCACAGGATCCTTTTTTTCTCAAAGTCGAGCGGTTTTGAACACTCGGTAATCAGCTATAAAAACGGCATGCCGAGCCACGCAGAGAAAGTGCTGGCGGAGCTTGGTAAAAAGAACAATTGGGAGTTTACGTTTTCGAAGGACGGCTCCCTTTTTTCACCCGGTTACTTAAATCAATACGACGCTGTTTTTTTCTATACCACCGGCGATTTAACCACGCCGGGAACAGATGGGCAGCTGGCGATGACTCCTGCCGGAAAACAGGCGCTTCTCGATTATGTGGCAGGTGGCAAAGGTTTCATTGGCAGCCACAGTGCCAGCGACACTTTTCATACCAATAACGAGTCGAAAAAAGGCCCCGACCGCTATAAAAACTTTGGTCCCCTCGCCGATCCTTATGTCAGAATGCTGGGCGGCGAATTCATCAAACACGGAGCACAGCAAAACGCCAGGATGCGGAGCGTGGACTCCAAATTTCCAGGGTTCGACAAGGTCGGCGCCGGTTTTGATATGCAGGAGGAATGGTATTCCCTCAAGGATTTCTCAGACGACCTCCACGTGCTTCTCGTTCAAGAGACAGACGCCATGAAAGGGATCGAGTACCAACGGCCTGCCTTCCCAGCTACATGGGCACGGATGCACGGCAAAGGCCGTGTTTTTTATACCTCCATGGGTCATCGGGAAGATGTCTGGCTCAACCCGCTTTTTCAGGAGCTTCTCATTGGTGGAATCCGCTGGGCCGTGGGTGAGGTGCAAGCAGACGTCAGCCCTAACCTCAAGGATGTGGCTCCTGGCTGGGCTCAGAATCCGCCCTTTCCTCCGGCAAAATAAGAAACTCTGTCAGTCCCTTGGCTCGTCGTCCGGCGGCAATTCGTCACTGGCTGCAAGCCGGATATCGTGATCAGCCTCTTCCAGGCCTTCCTGCACGAGCGATTCGCCAAGCGTTGCTTCATCCTCGAGCGTCTGGGTTTGCACCGGGCCGCCTGAGTCGCCCAACAGATCGTCCCAGGAAGTGATATTTTCCACTTCTGTTCCAGCAGCTTCGGGCGGCGGTGGAATGACCTCGCTGCCGAGCAACTCAGCTCGGGCTTCGGCAAGATCCTTGTCAGTGAATGAATGGCGTCCCTCGATTTTGGCCAGCTCGGCCGCTCGTTTCTCCAACATAGTGGCGTCAACCAGACCGCGGCCTTCGCCTCCAATTTCAATCTTCGCGGGATTCTCGTTACTCATAGGCCTGTTTTAAGGGATGCGGGTGGCTTAGGACGCAATTTCACCAATGCCCCCAAGATAAAATCGGGTACGGGCGGCCCGTTGTGGGTCTGAACACGGGTGAATCCCTGGCTTTTTTTACGGCTGCGCAGTTACTGGAGTGCCAGATTGCGGAGGTGGCGTCGCACCGGGTTTGCGAGTTGGATCCGGTCTCGCTGGAGGAGTTAATCCAGCAGGCCGATCACGGCGGCCGGATTTGATGTCCGGCACCGGCGTGGAAGCGTTCGGGGATGCATCGCCTGGCACGGTTTCACGGTTTGGAGTCGCCGGTGCCACGGGCGGTGTGGGCAACTGATTTCGCCGTTTCATGCCGCGCCCAGCAGGCGCTAATTCGGTATTTGAAGGTGTTGCAACCGGGCGATCTGGTCCGGGTTCCGTATTTGGCTTTGAAGGTGCCGCCGGAGGCGTGGCCGGACTGGGGCCAGGCGCCGGCTTGGACGCGTTTGGCAATATAGCCGGCTCACTGATTGCAGAACCACGGTTTGGAACCGGGGCTGACATGGGTGAAAGATCCCGCCGTTTTATGCCGCGGCCGTTAGGCGTTGCTTCCCTGTTTGCCGGCGGTGCATCCGGGCGATCTGGCCTGCTTTCCGGGTTCGGAAAAGGAGTTGCCGCCGGGGTCGCAAGAGATTCACCTGGCCGGGTGCGCTCCTGCCCGGCTTCTTTCGATTTTGGCTTATCCAAAGCTCCGGGCGGGCGGCTGAAAGGCGATTTTGTTACCGGCGGCGTCGGCGGCGTGACTGGCGCCACGGACGGGGGCTCCGTTTTCGGAATCTCCGGATCGGGATTCCCATTGGGCGCCGGTGTGATCTCACGCACACGCCGCTGGTTGGGAGCGGGTTTCGTTGGAATCTCAGCTGCTGCCGGTTTTTGCACCACGGCATTGGCTTCCTGATTCATCTTGGCGCGCACCTTCTGGATGGCCTGCGCGTCGCCGCCGCCCGACCAGCCATTATCGACGTCGGCAGCTTTTGCGTGTTCTTTGACTTTGGTAGGCGCCGCAGCCGGTTTGGCATTGGTGGGGACGATCGGGGCGGCAAGCTGAAGGACGTTGCCTTTTTGAACGGATGGCCCCTGCCCCGCGACCTTTTCCACCGTGAGCTGACGAACCGGCTGCCGGCTGCGCGCATCAATGAGATTAATTTCGGGTCCGGCATTGTAGACAACGGACTTGTTCTCGACCGTGCGGTAAGTCACGCGGGTGACGTTCACGGTTTGATTAATAATGGTGAGGTTGCGCTCCGGCTCGATCAGTTGCCCCACATACGTAGGCTCGCCAAAGTTTTCCACCGGCACAAACGAATAGCTCCCCGGCCCGATATCATAGTCGCGATCGACGGCGGCGGTGAATCCCGAGCCGGAATGCGCATCGGGTGGCAAAGGCGCCCAGCCGATATGGTTTTCGCCGCGCCGCCATGCGACCCAGGCGGGCGCCCATTCCGAACCGGGCACCCAGACCCAGCCGATCCTTTTTACGTGGGCCCAGCGTCCATAATGATAGGCCGCCCACCCGAACGGCTCCTTAGAGGTCCAGGTCCAGCCGTAATTAGTCCACGCCCAGTTCCCGTCGGTGTACGGGCGCCAGCGCGGATTCTGAGCCTCGCGCGGCTGCCAGACGTATCCGTATTTTTCCATTTCGATCCAATCGCCAAACGGGTCGAGGGCGTCATAAAAAAAGTCGATCTTCTGGGCGGCGCGCGCGTCCTGGGCCGCATCGCGTTTTGCCCGTTCAACGGCGGCCAGCCGTTCGTCTTCGCGGCGTTGTTCAGCCTGGCGATCGTTCTCACGGAGCTGGGCGTCGCGCTGTTCGCCCAAATGACGTTGCGCCTCGGCCAGCCGCACTTTTTCGCGATTTACCGCGGCGCGTTCGGATTCGATTTTTTGGCGATCGGCGTCGTTCATGGCCGCTTGTGAAGCCGCATCGCGTTCGGCGGCACGTTGTTCAAGGGCGCGCAACTCGCTGATCCGGCGCTCATCGGCCTGTCGTGTTTCCTCGCTGCGCCGCTCGGAATCGGCGTCGTGAGCCCTCGGTTTGCGGTCGCACGCCGCCGAAAACCCGATGAGGACGATGAGCAGGGAACGGGAGATTTTCATAAAATTGGACGGTTGGACAGAATGGCGCGGCCTCTATTCACGGTTTGTTAAGTCGACTTTCTATATTGAACAAGGAGGCGCGAGCGTGGAACTTGCACGCCCCATGGACAAGGACCTCGGCAAAATCACCGAACAGATCCTGACCTCCTATCAGACAGGCGGCGGCATCAATAACATCGACGGCTCTAATCTGCCATCGAAGCGCGCATTGGCGACTATTTGCGAAGACCTTCTTCAGCTTCTGTTTCCCGGCTTTCACGACCTCGAACCGATCCACTCTGTTCATCTGCGCCGGGTGACGGGGCATCGCATTTATTCCATCGCCGACCGGTTGAAGGAGGAGATCTGCAAAAGCCTGCGCCTTGGCGAGCCAGGCTGCCCCGATGCGCGGGCCGAGACACTGATGATCAAGTTTTTGGAAGGGGTGCCCGATGTGCGGGCATTGTTGCGCTCCGACGTGGAGGCGGCTTTCCAGGGCGATCCGGCAGCCGCCAACCTGGACGAGATCATTCTCGCATACCCGTATGTGGAGGCGATTGCCATCCAGCGCAGCGCCCACGTCCTTTACAAACTCAACCTTCCATTGATTCCGCGGATCATGACCGAATGGGCGCATGCGCGGACCGGCATCGATATCCATCCCGGAGCGCAGATCGGCTCCCATTTTTTCATCGATCACGGCACCGGCGTCGTGATTGGCGAGACATCGGTGCTTGGCCGGCATGTGAAGCTTTACCAGGGGGTCTCGCTGATTGCCCGTTCACTGGCGGGTGGTCAGGCGTTGAAAGGCAAAAAACGGCACCCGACCGTGGAAGATAACGTCACCATTTATGCCGGGGTCACCGTGATGGGGGGTGACACAGTGATTGGCGCCGGCAGCACGATTGGGGCGAGCGTCTTTTTAACCCACAGCATCCCCGCGCGATCGCTGGTTTTTTACGAGGAGAAACAGCTTCAGATCCTCGATAAAAACCGCCGCAACGAGTTCGTTGGGGATTGGATGATATAAAGCTGCCGCCCCTGACATGATCTACCTCGACTACAACGCCACTACTCCCCTCGCCCCGGAGGCGATGCAGGCAATGCTCCCGTTTTTGGGTCAGCACTTTGGCAATCCTTCCAGCATCCATCAGGCCGGACGGGAGGCGCGCGCCGCTGTTGATGAAGCGCGTGACCGGATCGCCAGATTGCTTGGGGCCAAATCGCACGAAATCATCTTCACGGGAGGCGGCACCGAATCGGATAATTTAGCCGTCATCGGGCTTGCCCGAAGCCAGGCTGATCGCGGGCGCCACCTTGTTACCAGCCGAAGTGAACACCACGCCGTGCTCCATGCCTTCGAGCATCTGGAAAAACGCGAAGGATTTAGTGTCACATGGCTTCCGGTCGACTCACGCGGACGCATCGATCCGGATCAACTCTCCGATGCGCTGACTCCCCAAACAACGCTCGTCTCGCTGATGTCCGCCAATAATGAAACCGGCACGCTTCAGCCGGTTGGTGACGCCGCACGGATTTGCCGGGCCAAAGGCGTGCTCTTTCACACCGATGCCATCCAATCTTTTGGAAAGGAAGGGATCGTGGCTCGGGATTTTGATGCGGTCTCACTCGCGGCCCATAAATTTCACGGGCCAAAAGGAGCTGGGGTGCTTTATCTCGGGTCGGGTATCGCCATTGATGCACTGCAATTTGGAGGTTCGCACGAAAACGCGAGGCGTCCGGGGACGGAAAATGTTGCGGCGATTGCCGGGATGGCGGCGGCCGCTGAAATCGCCATTGCCGGACTTGGCATGGAGCAGGAGCGACAGGCGGGTTTGCGCGACCGGCTTTGGAACGGGATCGAGGAGGCATTTCCCGCGGCGATTCTCAATGGCGACCCGGAGTGGCGGCTGGCCAATACGCTTAACGTCAGTTTTCCAGGCCACGACGGCGAAAGCCTTTTGATGAACCTTGATCTTGCCGGGATCTGCGCCTCCAGCGGCTCCGCATGCATGGTCGGCTCAATTCTTCCCTCGCATGTGCTCCTGGCGATGGGGGTATCCGCCGAGCTTGCTCGAAGCACTGTTCGTTTTTCCGTTGGAAAATTGACAAGCGCCGAGGAAATCGAAAGCGCGATCGAACGCATTGCCGGCATTTTTGCGCGGCTTGCTCCTGAAAACGCATGATTTTTTTCCTCAGCTAGAAATGTCGCTCGCGCCACCGTCCAAGGGTGTTCCGTCCATTGAAGGCCTTTTGAAAGAGGCCACGGAGCTGCTGCACAAAGCCGGGTGCGCCGATTTGGCGGCCCGTGTGCGGCTGCAATGGAATCCTCGGATGCGCAGCACCGCGGGGATGGCGTTTTCGGCCAAGGCATTGATCGTGCTTAATCCAAAGCTGATTGCGTTTGGGGTAGAGGAAATTGACCGAACGTTGCGGCATGAGCTGGCGCATCTCGTGGCGCACCATCGCAGCGGACGCCGCCGCATTGCAGCGCATGGACCGGAATGGAAGGCCGCCTGCATTGATCTTGGCCTCGTAGACGAAAAGCGGTGCCATAATCTTCCCCTGCCCCGGCGTCAGATGGAGCGGCGCCACATTTACCGCTGCCCAGGTTGCGGGATTGAAGTGCCGCGCGTGCGTCCGTTGCGGCGAAAATCGGCCTGCATCGTCTGTTGCCGGCTCCATGCGCGCGGCCACTATGACGAACGGTTTCGGTTTGTTAAGGTTAAACCAGAACGCTAGTTCGCCAGAGAAACAGAGACCATTTCCCGATCGTTGCGGACATATACCGAACGATTGGCGAAAGCCGGGTGCGACCAGACCACGGGACGGCCGGGATCGCGGTTGGTCGGGTCAAGGAGATGCGCCCGGCTGATTTCCTCGTATCCTGAGGGAGTGAGTTTTGCGATGATCAGATCGCCTTTCTCGTTAAAAAGAAAATAACGGTCCCCATTTTTAATGAGAAAAACATTGGCCCAGCGGACGGGCTTGTCGCCGGTGGTGGCGGCGAACGTTTCCCAGACACGTTCTCCGGTATCGGCTTTCAGGCAACGCAGCTGGCCGTAACTGCAGACACCGTAAATATAACCGTCCTCCAGGAACGGAGTGGACATGGTTGAATGCAAGGCGTCGGTATCTTTTTCGCTCGCCTTTTTGCTCTGCCAGATTTTCGCAGCGGCCGGTTTTTCCAGGTCGAGCCGCATCATCACGGACCCGTTGTAGAAGGAAGTGACAAATAAGAGATCGCCCATTTTGCGCGGAGTGGCGATCGACATCCCTGCGTTGGCTTTGCCGGGTTCGGACCAGTAAACGGCGCCGGTCTCCGGATCGAGCGAGTTGAGCGCCTGAGGATGCCAGATAATCAACTGCCGTTTTCCTCCGGCCTCGTAAATGACAGGCGGCGCATAACCGGGCTCCATGGAACTGAGCGCCCGCCAGAGCTCCTTGCCGGTCTCTTTGTCAAAAGCCACGGCTACACTCCCCTCGCCTCCTGCAAGGCAGATAAGTTTGTTGCCATCAATAAGCGGATGCGCGGAAAAGCCCCAGACCGGCGTGGCAATATTGAAATCCTTCTTAAAATCGCGCGACCAGATTTCCTTGCCCGTGAGCGCATCGAGGCAGAAAAGGTTTCCCTCGGCGCCGAGGGTATAAACCTTCCCGGCGTTGACCAAGGGAGTGGCGCGGGGGCCGGCGGCATAACTCACCGTGTAAGGGCAGTCATATTCGTGAGTCCAGAGCAGCTTGCCATCGGCCTCATTAAAACAGAGAACACGCTCGTTGCCCGGAATCCGGCCGCGCTGAAATGCGTTGACCGGGTTGGCGGCCTCCTTTGCGAGTTCCCTATCCATCACATAAACGCGTCCATCGGCCACGGCCGGTCCGGAATAGCCGGCGCTCAGTGGCACACGCCACCGGACCGAGGGACCATCGGCTGGAAATTTCTCCACAATGCCGGTCTCGCGCCAGACTCCATCGCGTTGGGGGCCGAGCCATTGCGGCCAATCATCGGCGTGAAGAGAGCCAGGCGCGAAAAGAAAAGCGAGGGCGAGGAAGGAGAGTTTCACGCGCGCGATTCAAACACGCCACCGGGTCGATCCACGAACGCAAAACGTTAAAACGCGATTTGTTTCAACCGCATCAAAACGGATGGCAGACGCGCGATTGGATTAAAAACCGCCCATCGCGCGCTGCATCATCTGAATGATGCCACGGAAGTGACGCTTTTTGCACAGCATGGAAGAGCGCGAAGCATTGAACTGAGTCAGAGTGATCACTGCGTTTGCCATTTTACATTGTATTCGTGCGGGATCCTGAAGCGCCGCGATGGGACGCAGCGGTGCCAGTCCCGCAGACTGGCGAACCTCGGTATAATGCTCGAAAAGCCAATGGAGCAGTTCGGCCGCGCTCAGCCGTCCGCCACGTGTACGGCATCCTGTGTCGAGGCAAAGGCGGACAAAAGCGCGGGAGGTGCCCAAATGAATGCTTACCTCCTCAACGGTAAGTAATTGAAGATCGTAATCCGAAAATGGGAGTGCCGAAAATGCATCAGTCATGTCGGATGTGTTCCCTTAGCACGGCACAGGCCACAAACGGGTCAAGGCGACAAATTACGTCAATTCAAGGATAGGATTCAAAACTCTGGCATGGCGATTAGTCCGGCTGAGAGATTTCCCGCGCTGGCTGGTAAAACCCCCGACAAGTTGAGACGGTTTGTGCCAACTCCAGCGCGGTCACGCCGTGAGCTCAAACCATTAGCACAGATATTTAACTCTCATGAAAGCCAGCAAGGTTATCCGGCACGTACGCAAGTTTTCAAAACCGTACCGGGTCGTGAACGGCAAGAAATTCCACCTCAAGGATTTCGATCCGAAGGAAACCGGGGATTTAAGCTCGGACGATAAACCGCGCGCAAAGGAAGCGCTCGAAGAAGGAATTACGGCGCTGGCCACACTTCAGGAGGTTCTTTATGCGCAAAACCGATGGTCGGTGTTGGTCATTTTCCAGGCCATGGATGCAGCCGGAAAAGACGGCGCAATCAAGCATGTGATGTCGGGGATCAATCCCCAGGGTTGCCAGGTATCCGTTTATAAAGCGCCTTCCGACGACGAGCTAGATCACGATTATTTATGGCGCTGTGTTCGAAACCTGCCTGAACGCGGGCGGATCGGGATTTTCAACCGGAGCTATTATGAGGAAACTTTGGCGGTGCGGGTGCATCCCGATTTTCTGGAGCGTCAGAAGCTGCCGGAAAGCGAGGTCAACAAGCAGATCTGGGAGCAACGTCATGGGCAGATCCGTGATTTCGAGCGTTACCTGAGGGAAAACGGGACGATTGTTTTGAAGTTTTTCCTGCACGTCTCAAAGGGTGAACAGAAAAAGCGCCTCCTTGAACGGCTCAACAACGCGGAGAAGCATTGGAAGTTTGATCCCAGGGATCTCGTGGAACGCCAATTCTGGGACGATTATATGAAGGCTTACGAGGAAACAATTTGTGGGACCGCCACCAAGGATGCGCCGTGGTACGTCGTCCCGGCCGACAATAAATGGTATACCCGCGTAGTTGTCGCCTCAGCCATTATCGATGCGCTTGATTCGCTCGATCTTGAGTATCCACGATTGGACAGCAAGCAGCGTGGAGCGCTTTCCAAAGCGCGGAAGGCACTCGCTGCGGAGAACTGAAAAGGCGCTTTCCGAATCGGAAAGCGCCTTTAAAGAGCGCGAGCGGCGATAAGCCGAATTTTGTTCCTCCACGCTTTCGCGCGGATTCGATGATCATTTCTCTCGTGCAGCTTTCGCCACACGCCTCGCTTGCGCGATGGGGCGACTATTACCCGGAAGCTGTTTCGCCGAAGCGAAACGGGGTCTGGCGGCCACTGCTTCCTGTTTTGTCTTGCACCGCATGGGGTTTTTCGTGCCCCGGAGCTTGCGCGCCGGGCGGTGGGCTCTTACCCCGCCTTTTCACCCTTACCCGTATTTTACGCGGGCGGTCTATTTTCTGTGACACTTTCCGTCACGCCGGACTTTGGCCCGACGTTCCCGTGTGTTTTACGCGGCAT
This sequence comes from Chthoniobacteraceae bacterium, assembly GCA_028293625.1. GTDB lineage: Bacteria > Verrucomicrobiota > Verrucomicrobiia > Chthoniobacterales > Chthoniobacteraceae > CAIURC01. Next base: position 62,215 of record JAQGOL010000040.1, read on the forward strand.
GCTGCCAGAAGGTGTTCGGACTTTCCTCTGCACCGGTAAACCAGCACAGCGATCATCTGCCAACTCGCATCGCCACTCTGCGGAGCCAAAGCAGACGGCGCAAGGAAAAGTATGTCGCGGACTGCCCGTCCGATCCGCTTTCACGCACTTCATCATTGTCTTGCCGCCCTTTGTCCCGATTCTGCACCTCCACCTCATGTCGCCTACCGCACAATTCCTGCAGAAACTCCGCGCCGCGCTGGAGAGCGACGCCTTTGTAAAGATCACGCTGAGCCGGTATCACGGAGAGGAAGCCGGATTGCGAAATATTTACGGCCGAATGGTGGAGTTAAAGGAGGGCCGTCTGCTCTCGTTGGTTTTTCATCACGCCACCCGCGATGTGACGAAGAATTATTCAATTTCCGAGGCGGTTGATCAAATCATCGGACCTTCTTTGAGCATGGCGGGGTTTGAGAGCGCCCATCTGTTTACGACGACGGGCGACTGGCAGTTGCGGTGCCATGTGCGGGAAGAAAAAAGCACGCTCAAGGCAAGTCGTCCCGTATTTACACTTGCGCCGGAGCCGGAGCATGATCGCCGGAAAGTGCAATCGGTCGCTCAAAGCGCCCCTTTTCTTCAGGCGCTCGGCGTTGCCAATTCCGGCGGCGAGCCGCGCCCGGGAATGGCTGATAAACTGCGGCAAATTCAGCGATTTGTGGAAATTCTCGGGCATCTCCTCGCTGACACCGCACTGCGGCCGGCAGACAGCCGCGAGCTGCGGGTGCTCGATATGGGCGCAGGCAAAGGTTACCTTACTTTTGCCACTTGTGAATTTCTTCAAAAACGCGGCTTGGATGCGCGTGTAACCGGGGTGGAGTTGCGCGCCGACCTCGTGGCGCTTACAAATCAAACGGCCCGCCAGGTTGGTTATGAGAAACTGGAATTTGTGGAGGGTGCAATCGGCGCGTTCGAGGCCGGCCAGGTCGATATCCTAATCGCGTTGCATGCCTGCGATACCGCAACCGATGACGCCCTTTTTCAAGGAATCCGCGCCGGGGCATCGCTCATTGTAACTGCGCCATGCTGCCATAAAGAGATCCGTGCAAAACTGACTCCGCCGGATGTGCTCCACGAGATAATGAGGCACGGAATCCTGCATGAACGTCAGGCTGAGATTGTGACCGATGCCATTCGCGCGCTGCTGCTGGAAATCCACGGCTACAAGGCGAGCGTCTTTGAATTTATTTCAAGTGAGCACACCGGCAAAAATTTGATGATAGCGGCCACTAAACGCCCGCATCCTCTTGCGCCGGATCTTTTAAGACGGCGGCTCCACGAGATGCTCGATTTTTACGGCATTCGAGAGCAGCACCTCGCCATGCTGCTTGGGGAATTGAACGGCGTCGATTCGGCCCACTCCTAATTTTTCGATGATCAAATACTGGACTCCTAGCGAACTCAAAACTTTGCGTCGTTTGCGCGAGGGATTTCTCAGCGGCACGGCCGGCAATGCCAATTACTGGCGCGCTGTTGAGGATTTGGCGCTCTACGACACGACGTTTGCCGAACGCATCGGTTGGAAATGGGACGGGGCGTTAAGGGAACTCACCTTGCGCCAGTGGAGTCCTAAAAGCCGGCATATTCTCGATTGGGGTTGCGGCACCGGCATCGCAAGCCGCCGGGTCCTGGAATGGTGGCCGGACCAGTTTCGCTCCCTCTCTCTTCACGACCGCTCTTCAGCGGCCATGCGGTTTGCCGCCGAGCGCGCCCATCGTGAAAACCCGAAGTTGACCGTCCGGATGGGCGAACAGATGGAGCCCGATACGCTGCTTGTCCTCAGCCACGTGATTAATGAACTGCCCTCGCGGGATCTGAGCCGTCTGATGGAACGAGCGCGCGAGGCCACGGAAATCATCTGGGTGGAAGCCGGCGCACGCGATGAAAGCCGGCGATTGAGCGAAGTGCGGGATCGGCTCCTGGGCGACGCCCGAGGATTTGTCGCGGTGGCACCATGCACTCACCAGGCGCGATGCGGCATGTTGACCGCCAAAAACGAGCAGCACTGGTGTCATCATTTTGCCCATCCTCCGAGCGAGATTTTCCAGAGTGCCTCCTGGCATCAATTCAGCCTCGAACTGGGAATCGATCTGCGATCGCTCCCCTACAGCTTCCTGGTTCTTCAAAAGTCGGACGAGCTGGCACCGACCGCGCCGGATTTCTCCCGGGTCATAGGCAAACCGCGGGAATTCAAGGGCCACGATAAAGTGCTGAGCTGCCATGAAGGCGGTGTAACGGAACTCATGCTCCAAAAGCGGGATGCGCCCGAATTGATGAAGGCGTTGAGAAAAGGCCCCGCGGCGCCCGTCTACCGCTGGACTCTTGAGGGAGGGAAAATTGTCGGAGCCGAAGAAATTGGCGGCGCAATGGACTCAACGAGCCTGCCAGAGTGATTGCGTGAATGCGGAATTCAATTATACCGTACGGCCCTTATGAAATCGATCTCTTGGACGAAAGTCTTCGCCGCAGCAATGCTGGCGATGTTACCCCTTTTGGTTATGGCTGAATCCCCAATCGAAAAAGGCGAAAAATACCTCGCCGAAAACGCAAAAAAAGAAGGTGTGAAAACCACCGCCAGCGGACTGCAATATAAGGTGCTCAAAGAAGGCGAAGGCAAAAGCCCAAAGGCCACGGATACCGTGCAGGTCCACTATCGTGGGACGCTCCTTGACGGAACCGAGTTCGATAGCTCAATCAAACGCGGTCAGCCCGCCGAATTCCCGCTGAACCGGGTCATCAAAGGTTGGACAGAAGGCGTGCAGCTTATGAAGGAAGGCGCCAAGTATCAGTTCACGATCCCGCCTCAACTTGCTTATGGTGCAAGTGGAACTCCCGGAGGCCCGATCGGACCGAATGAAACGCTGATTTTCGAGGTTGAACTTCTGAAAATTCGGTAGCCTGTCTTTCAAAAAACGCAATCAATCCCCTCCCCTTGCACGGCGCGGCCCCATTTTTCGGGCGCCGCGCCGTCGCTTTTCCAGTTCCCCGCCTAGCCCCGCCGTTGAGCGAACATCCAAGCTCCTAACAGCACCCCATTTTGAGGCGTTGCTACGGCAGACTCAATCACCCTTTTTTTGTATGAAATTCACCCAGGCCACCAGCACGTCGAGTGGCGCCAAGAACTCCACCGACTCCGCGATATGAACGTGATGCTTGATTCAGAAAACGCGGCCGTCGTTAACACCCATTTGGTCGGGAGTATCGACCTCTCGATTGTAATGCCATGTCTCAACGAGGCGGAGACTATCGAGCAATGCATCATAAAAGCTCAGGAAGGTATCAAAAACACCAACCTTCGCGGAGAGATCGTCATTGCCGATAACGGGAGCACGGATGGCTCAGTGGAGATAGCGACGCAGTTGGGGGCTCGGGTAGTAGCCGTTGCGGCAAAGGGCTATGGCAGCGCGTTGCGCGGCGGCATAGAGGCAGCCAGAGGCAGATGGATCATCATGGGTGACGCGGATGACAGCTACGATTTCTCCTCGATCCATGGATTTATAGAGAAACTGCGCGAAGGATTTGTACTCGTCATGGGATGCCGACTGCCAAGTGGCAAAGGCACGATCATGCCGGGAGCCATGCCCTGGAAAAACCGATGGCTGGGCAATCCAGTCCTATCTTTCCTCGGACGCACATTTTTCAAGACACCCATTCGCGATTTTCACTGCGGGCTCCGGGCTTTCTCCAAAACAGGTTACGATTCCTTGGGCTTGAAGACAACCGGCATGGAGTTCGCCTCTGAAATGGTAATGAAGGCGACTCTAAAAGGGCTGCCCATTACTGAAGTGCCAATTACTCTCTACCGCGATGGCCGCTCCCGGCCGCCGCATCTCCGCGCTTGGCGGGACGGTTGGCGTCACCTGCGTTTCATGCTGATCTACTCGCCCCGGTGGCTCTTCCTTGTTCCAGGAATCGTCATCGCAATGCTCGGACTGATCTCCACCATTTTCCTCTGCTGGGCACCGCGTGAACTCTTCGGTATAGCGTTTGACGTAGGAACTCTGCTGGTTGCATCCATGTCTATTATTGCGGGCATCCAACTTGTCAGTTTGGCCTGCTTTACAAAAGTTTTCGGCATTGGGTCGGGATTGCTTCCGCAGGATCGCCAGTTCTCCACGGTGTTTAAGTTCCTCACCTTGGAGCGCGGGCTTGCGATTGGAGTTATGATTTTTCTCTTCGGTGGAGGCCTCTTGATTCGTGCCCTGAGTATCTGGCAGTCCGCCAGGTTTGGCATACTCTCCTACCCCGATAATCTGCGTATGCTAACACCCGCAATGACGTCTATTATTGTCGGCCTTCAGGTCATCTCTTCAAGCTTCTTCATGAGCGTCCTTGGGCTCAATACGACCGAGCATCACCCGCCCTCGACGGACGCCTAATAAGGCTTGTATTGTATGCCATCGGCCCCGGGTGGTCGGGGCATCATGGTTTGAAGTAGTAAAAGCAGCTTCTTAAGCGGCGTCTAATACGCTCCTCTAAAACTCAGCGCTTATGGGGCTTATAAGCCATTAGAGCGAGTCAAAAGCCGAGCCGTTTACTAATACCACCTGCGGTGTAGCTGGCAGCTCAGCTCAGCAATTCCCCCATGCCGGCCTCAGTAGCCGGTACGCATTGCCGCAAAACGAGTGAGCTGTTTAGATGCGCGCCGCATGGAAAGCCCGTCCAGCCAAACCCAATTGGTATCGATTCGCGACTTTCTCGCGAAGATGAGCCACGGAAAGCTCCTGCCATGAGATGGCTCATCGTAGGACTTTGTCCCTGGATTGTTTTCCGCAGCATCGAGCAAAACGTTTTTGCGCAAGAGCCGGTCGCCGAAGAACCCCTGCTATTTGACGTCGATACAGCCGCGGAAGCGGGCCAGATGGACGCCGTTCAGGAGGATGATCCACCCGATCGCTCGAACTTGGATGCCGCTGAATTTATCGGTCCACCGATAAAGTCCGTATCCGAAGGCCCTAGCGCACGATGGCAGGTGCATCCTCACTTCGATACCAGAATCACCTATGATGACAATATTTTCATCCAGCCAAACAATAAAAAACCGGATGTTAGTTTTGCCATTTCTCCAGGCTTGACAGTGGGGTACTTCGACTCACCCGAAACATCCGATTATCACCTCTCCCGAAGCAACAGAGCAAGTCGACTCAATCCCCCGACGGGCAGTTTTCTTTCTGCCGATTACACACTCACATTGCTGGAATTCGTCCACCATAGCTCTGAAAACTCCGTGGATCACGAGTTTCTCCTGGACGGACAGTGGAGTGACAGCAAATGGCGATTCGGAATTCACTATCGATTCCTAAGCGGCGCTGGTGTTGATATCGATATTGGCGGACGTGTTAATCGTCAGGTCCAGACAGTCGCTATGGATGCGAGGTACGACTTGAGCGATAAGCTATTTCTGGAATCTAATTTCACCCGTATCAGCTCAGATCCAAAAGGCTTTGTCTCGGCAAAGGAAAACAGACTGACCAGCACTATAAATTATTCACTGACACCGCTATTTAGCGTCGGACTAGGAGGAGCCGTTGGAAATTTGAAAGTGGAACATAGTCCGTCTGAAAGCGTTGAACAGATCCTGCTGCGCACACGGTATATGGCAACAGAAAAACTTGTATTTGATGCAACAGGCGGCATGGAGTTTCGTCATACCCACGACACAAATTCCCGGACAACACCTGTGGTGGATCTTGGCCTCTCATACATTCCATTCGAAGGCACGGAGTTTACAGGCAACGTTTTCAGGCGCACCGAGAATTCCGCCCTGCAAGGTGGCAACGATTATACACTATTTGGCGTCAACTCCCGGATTTCCCATCTACTCTCCCGCGGTATCTATCTCACGCTGGGTGCGGGATATCGCCAGGCCGACTATATGGATGCCCCGGATGGAAATTCACGAAGCGACAAATACATTTATATTCAGCCAGGTATACTTTGGAATGTGAACCGATGGTTTAATGTCCAATTGCTGTACATGCATGGCCGCAACCGCTCCAACGACCCCCAATTTGAATTCAGCAATAATCAGGTCGAGATACATGCCAGCTTTATATTCTAGATAGCTCGTATGAAAATCCCTATTTTGTATTTATTTGCAATCGCAACCCTCGTATGTATTTCGCAAAGCTACTGCGCCAACAGTGCCGATAACTACGTTCTTCGAGGCGACGATTTAGTTGAAATAAAAGTGTTTCAGGAGGATGATCTGACTACAAGGGTGCGGATACCGAGTGATGGTCAGATATCCTTCCCCTTAATTGGCAGCCTCAGAGTGGGTTCAAGAACAGTGAGGGAAGCGGAGGACCTGATTCGCAAAGAGCTAGGAGAACGCTTTCTAGTTCATCCCCAGGTAAACCTGTCAGTGCTGGAGTATGCACGGACCATATTTACCGTAATCGGACAAGTCCAACGCCCGGGAACTTATAAATTCCCCGACAGAAGCTCTCTCAATCTGGTCCAAGCCATTGGAATAGCTGGAGGCTATACGCGAATCGCCGATACAACTCGAATTACGCTCAAGCGGCGAACCGGCGGAAAAGAACTGGTCCAAAAACTTGACGCAAAACGGATGGCTAAAGAGAACACCACCGTGGCGTTCGAAATTAAAGCGGGCGATATAATCACAGTTGGCGAAAGAATATTCTGAGATGAATGCCGGACGCGAAACCTCCACAAAGTTCACCTTCTTGCATGATGTCCGAATGCTGTTCGATGCTTTGCGTCGAGGCAAAATGTTGATCGCGTTTTGCACGTTGACATGCGCTTCAGTCGGAGCGTATTACGCGTTCTCAAGTCCCAAGATTTACTCTGCAAGAGCTGTCATTCAGGTGGAACAGGAGGAGCAGAAATTGATGAATATCGAAGGAATGAAGGCTGAAGACCTTAAAGCATTGGAGATCATCAAAACATTCGAGCAAAGTATCACCGCCCCTGAGGTCTTGCTACGTGTAATTCGGCATGAGAAGCTAAACGCTGACCCTGATTTCCTTCCCGAAATCAGCCCGAATGCGTCCGAAACTCTACTTCAGGAAACGCTGGCAAAACACATTGATGCCAAAATTCGTAGAGGCACCCGGCTGATCGACATTACCGTTGAACACCGTGATCCCAAAATGGCTCAGCGAATTGCGGAAGGAGTACTTAAGGAATTTGCGGGATGGAACTTCGAGATGGAACGCGAGGCGGGACAACTCGCAAATAATTTCTTAGTCAAAGAAGCTGAACGACTCAAGGGCCGTTTGGCAAAATCTGAACAGTCGCTCCAGACATACAAGGAAGAAAACCGGGGTGTATCCCTGGAAGACAAGCAAAGTATCACACTGGAGAATCTGAAGTCATTAAATGCCCGAGTCACACTGGCCCGGGCCGAGCGCATCAAGCTCGAGGCAGACTGTAGTGAATTAACCGGAACCGAAAATCGTAATCCAACCGCGATGCAGATTAGCGGCGTAATTTCCACCACGCCCGCCATTGTCGAACTCAAAAAAACGATCGCTGAGCGGGAGGCACACTTCGCGACAATAGAGGAACGATATAAAGCCCAGCATCCAAAATATATCGAAGCGCGGACTGAACTGGAAACACTAAGGAATGCATTGGAGCGAGCGGTTAAGGATGCCCGGGGCAATCTGGTTTCTTCCTACCAAGCTGCAGTCCTGACCGAACAGAAGCTACAGGACGCGCTTCGAGAACAGGAAACCCACGCCCTTGAACTCAATAAGATTCTGATGCCGTATGCCGCGTTTGTCCGCGACTTGGAATCAGATAGAGCGATTTTCGAATCGGTGCTGACACGCCTAAAACAAACCGATGTTATTAAAGATATATCGCAGGGCGCAATCAGAGTTGTGGCGAGACCTATGCTGCCAGAGCGGCCAGTCAGACCTAGAAAGGGTTTTATTTTGGTGCTGGCATCCTTAGCCGGATTATCCCTCGGTAGCTGCGCTGCGCTAGTCTCGTATGCTGCCGACTCTTCCCTGCGGACCGTCGAAAACGCCGAAGCGCTTCTTGAGATCCCGGTGCTGGGAGAAATTCCGAATACCAAACCATCTAAAAGACTAACTAGACGGGGGCTGGATCCGTTCGCTTCATCCCCTATTACACTCGAGGCGTTTCATCACTTATCAATCGCCATTGCCTTCGAGCAAGATAAGGCATGTCGAAAGACGTTAATTTTCGCCAGTCCGTCTCCTGGGAAAGGTAAAACATATTGCTCAGTCAATTGCGCTGTTGCATTCGCACAGCAGGGAGCTAAAACATTGCTGGTCGATGCAGATTTTTCCAATCCGGAGATTAGTCGACTCTTTCTCACTGACGGGAAAATATCCGCAGCCACTCCCACGTCTGACACGGGTAAAGATTCAGACTTCATATTCCAAAAGACACACATCGACAACTTATCGGTAATGGCACTATTTGCCGATGATACGACATCACGAAAATCGCTGAATTACAGAAATCTTCGTCAGCTATTGACTGTGGCTGAAGAGAAGTTTGATCGAGTGGTTATCGATAGCTCTCCCTTGCAGCGGACCAATGATGCAGTCAGCCTGTGTGATCTCGGGGGTGTGATCTGCTTGGTTGTTTGTGCTCGCACCAGCCCCAGTGAGGATACTATACGCGCCGTGAGTCGACTACGTGGAACGAACGCATTAATTGCAGGTTTTGTCTGGAATCGATCAAATTTGCATAAAGATAATCGCTACCGCTCTCCATGGCCAATTCGAACACGGACAATCGAAAATCGTTTGCCAGAAAAGCGTGTATCCATCCCGGTAGCTCCCGCAAAAAAAACCGGGCGCATCTGAGTTTCACAAATTGGATTTGGATTGCCGTTTGAAATATGAGAGGCGTCGGATTCTCTCCCTCCGCTTCGGAGGAACACCCGCTTCTTAAAGCTTCGCACGGAATACTGCTCATTTATCTGGCCGTTATCTATGCAGGATGCCTCCAATTTTTCATAACATTTTCTTCGGCATTACTCTACGGAACTTACCTGGTCATCGTCGGCTGCTTAACGATATCGCTTTTTATCAACTGGCACGTTATTCGCCAATTGAAATCTATCGTTATTTATCTCATATGGATTTTTGCATATTTATTATGGGCGTCATTGGCAAGTGCAGACAACGTGGTCTTCTTCGAAGGAGTCAGGCTTTTCATAAAAAATGTTCTTTTGATTTCTGCTCTCGCTATAGCACTCACTTACAATACGATTCGACGTTTTTCGGGTTTTGTACAGCTTGCAGTTGTTGGCAATTGTTGTCTTTCTGTATGGGAGGCTTTTGATCCGGAATTGGTTCGGGCAATCGCACTTACCCGACAAGAAGATGCGACGGCTTTCAACGTGCTTCGTCCGGCGGGACTTTGGAGTAATCCGGACGAAGCAGCATTCGCGATTATATTTGCACTCTTACTATCGCGCTGGGCAAGCCCAAGGCTCGCGGCACTAGGTCGTATAGCGGGCCTAACCGCTTTGATTTTAACCGCGTCGCGCACCGGGACTTACCTAACTGTATTTTGCATGCTAATATTGGCTGCTGAACGACTTCGTAGTCTAAGACCCGCGTATCAACTTTTGATATTAGCATCCATTCTGCCTGCAATCGCAGCAATTTTGTTGACCGTCCAAGGTCTTTCGGTTCCAGACATTAATGAGCACGGGCAGATTAGCCGGATCTTTGACATTAACGAGAGTACTCGTGACCCCGATGCTGCCTCGCGTCTTGAAATCGCTATAACAGCCGTCACCACTGCCCTCGATCATCCGTGGTATGGGTCGGGCCTGTTTACCTTTCAGTGCGAAGGCACGTTTCCTGCCGTTCTGGACGTTCCATCGCACAATGTTTACTTAACCGTTTGGGGTGAGGCAGGTCCGGTGGTTTTCGCCACCTATTTATTTATCCTAGCATACGGGTTATTTAAAAGTTACTTAACTCTATCTCCTAGCAGAGATTGCACAACTTTAATGCTTATGTGGATATGCTATCTCATAATTGGCATAACCTGGCATAACCAGTTCACATCGTTTTCCGGCATGCTATATATATCATTGCTGCTGCACCTGCATACAGTAATTCATCCATTCAAAAACCTATACTTTGCGATAGGTGATCAACGGAATAATGCAAATAGCTTCGAGCAATGAACTTAAAACTCAAAGCTCTTAAGTTGAATATTGACTCGGCAAGGGGAAAACCTTCACTCGGTTGGTGCGATCGCGTATTCATGCGGTCAGTTAATCGCCACATCTACAGTTCTGCTGCCTTTGTGGGAATAGCTACGAGCGCGACTAAAATCGTCGGCATGACGAAAGAAATTTTAGTCGCTGCCTTCTTCGGAATGAGCGGTGACCTAGACGCGTATCTGCTGGCAGTTCTGCTTCCGACATACATAATAAATGTTATCACCGGTTCAATTGATGCGTCATTTATCCCAGTGTATATCCAAGTAAGGGAGAACTTAGGCATCCAGGCCGCGCAACGGCTGTTTTGCGAAGTATTAATAATCACCACTCTCGCGCTTGTGATCGCGTCTATGGTTATGGCCACCACCGTTCCCTCGGCACTTTCCCTAGCATATTCTCAGTATCCCGCTAATCGCATCGAATTGATCCTAGGCTTATTTTATCTGACTTTGCCGTGTATCGTTCTGACCGGATTATGTGGGATATGCGAAGCCGTCCTCAATGCCAGCGAAAAATTTATATTCACTGCACTAGCCCCGTGCATAGTTCCAGTGATGACAATCGCTTCGCTTCTCCTATTCGGATCTCGTGCCGGAATTTATTCGATCGCTTTAGGAGTAATAAGTGGGCTGGTCGCGCATCTATTAATTTTGACATATGCTGTAATCTCCCGTTCCATCAAGATGACATTGATGCCACATTTACGAGATCCGGCAATCATAAGAGTTTCCCGCCAATACTTTCCAACCATGGCAGCGTCAGCCATGATGTGCAGTACCGCGTTGATAGATCAATCAATGGCTAGCATGCTTGTCGCAGGAAGCGTGTCGGCTCTGAATTTTGGGAATAAAATCGTCGCCTTTGTTCTTACAATCGAGACCGCCGCAATTGGCACTGTTGTTCTTCCATATTTTTCCAGATTGGCCGCAACATCAGACTGGAGCGCACTGAAACGGACATTAATTACTTATGTGAAGCTGATTCTCCTAACAACGATTCCAATCACGATAATAGGAATGATGTTTTCTGAAAAACTCGTCGCGCTTTTATTTGAAAGGGGAAAGTTTGGGAGTGACGACACCGCGCGAGTTGCTTGGGTTCAGATGATGTTTTTCATCCAGATCCCGTTCTACAGTGTCTCGATCCTGATGGTTAAATTAATTTCCTCACTTCAAGCCAATAAAATCTTGCTATGGGGCACAATAATCAGCGTGAGCTTAAACATTTTGCTCAATTTCATATTAGCAAAGAGCATGGGTGCAGCAGGAATTGCTCTGTCTACGAGCGTTGTATACGCCGTTTCTGCATTATACTTGACGATTATGGCGAGAAAGGCATTGGAGCAGCTGTCAATTAAGTAAATACATGCGTATCAGCATCATAATCTATTCACTTGGGAGCGGAGGCGCAGAACGTGTAGCGACAACGCTAGCAAATTATTGGGCGGCGAAACACTGGGAGATTAATTTGATGGTATTGCAAGATGGGTTGAACATACCATTTTACGAATTGCATTCAGATGTATCTTATCACCCATTAGGAGTGTCCTGCAAGTCTGCTAATTTACTCCAAGCTATTAGCCTGAATATTCATCGCGTCAGGGTTTTAAGGGCCTCTATACTCAATTTGTCGCCAGATGTGATCATCTCATTCATGTGCGAGACCAATGTAATTACTTTAATGGCGTCGGCTGGGTTAGGAATTCCAGTGATTGTACGCGAGGCAAACGATCCAAGAAACGAACCAATCGGGAGAATCTGGCAGGTCCTGCGGCGGCTAACCTATACGTCTGCCAAAAGTGTTATCCTTTTGAATAAACAGTCATTAAATTATTTTTCCGTCTCCATACGACGTCAGGTTGAAATAATTCCAAACGCGGTTAATGCATTTAAGTCATATAATTACTGTTCCGATACACACATCTCTAAAACAATAGTGTCTGTCGGACGACTCGTTAGACAGAAAGGGTATGATATACTTCTTGAAGCATTTAATCTCGTTGCCTGGAGAAATCCTGATTGGACACTCAGAATCTATGGAGATGGGCCGTTGCGTTCGTCGATAGAAGCGCAGATCAAAGCTCTGGGATTGAGTGATCGTGTTTATCTTGAGGGGGTTACAAAAAATATTTCGGATGCTTACCGTTCCTCGGATCTGTTTGTTATGTCATCTCGATTTGAGGGATTTCCTAATTCTCTTTGCGAGGCTATGGCAGCAGGTCTGCCTGTCATCAGTTTCGACTGTCCGACGGGTCCGTCCGTCATAATCCGCCATGGCATTGATGGCCTCTTGGTTCCCCAGGAGGATACATGGGCGCTGGCAGAAGCGATGGAGAATTTAATAGCCGATAGAGACCGGCGTGAGGCGTTTGGAGAGAAAGCAAAAGAGGTTACCCTGCGTTTCAGCACGCCACAGATTATGAGCAAATGGGAGGAAATAATAGGTAGATTAGTACAATGAAAACCGATAAGAAGATGGAAAAAATAGGTTTGAGGGAGAAGGTGAGGAAAGAGGAATTTGAATCGATTCAGCACTTGTTCATACCTCAAACCCGTGTGCTTGAGCTCGGCGGCGGAAGCGGCTACCAGGCGGCGTTAATAGCGTCACTGGGTTGCGAGGTGTTGTCAATTGACGTGGAGCAGCGTGTCATGCCCCGGAGCTTGGTCTTCCCAGTGCAAAACTACAATGGAAAGGATATTCCTGCGGATGACGAAACATTTGATATAATATACTCTTCTAACGTTCTGGAGCATATTAAAGATGTTGATTACACCCTGAAAGAAGTTCGTAGAGTATTAAAGCCGGAAGGAACGGTGATTCACTTTCTCCCGAGCCCTACGTGGCGGTTTTGGAACAGCGTAGCTCATTACGTGAATGTTATTCAGCGGCTCTTCGGCGGTCATCATAAATCGATCAACCAATCAGAAACCAGTTCTCATTCTTTGCCTCTAACTAATCCGCCGCAACGACACTCGCTCACTGAAGTGCTATCTTGGTGCTTTTTGGGAGCATTTAAACCGCATGGAGAATATCAAAATGCGGTAGTAGAACTGTTTTCTTATCGCAGATCCCGATGGCGCACTGTATTCGAAGATGCGGGATTCAATATATCGGCCGTAGGTGGAAATGGTCTGTTTTACAGCGGTTACTTCTTATCTGGATTGAGTATTAATACGCGTCGGCGCGCTTGCCGATTAATGGGCCATAGCTGCAATGTATTTATCATGAAACTGCGATAACATGAATAATAATCACATGCCAATAACTGCAACCACGGACAAGCCATATTTGCGACCTGCCAAAGAGGCGCCTATGTCTAAGTTGCCTCATCTGTTTTTTTTAATCCGATCACTCGGGCACGGCGGTTCGGAGAGGCAACTCATTGAATTGGTTAAAGCGCTTGATACCACAAGTTTTAGAATTACCGTTGCGACATTCTACGACGGGGGACTACTGAGATCAGAGATGGAAGCATTGCCTGGTGTAAGCGTTTTGTCGTTTGGAAAAAGGAGCCGATGGGACGTTTTATCGCTTTTATGGAGAGTTTTCCGGACGGTGCGCCAAGAAAGACCTGATATCTTGTGGGCATATATCGGAATCGCATACGAACTCGTAGCTTTGCTCGGACTCGTTCTCCGCGTTCGCGTTGTCTGGGGTCTTGGAATGTCTGAAACTGATCAATCAAGGGAAGGCTGGGCAACGGTTGCGAGTTTCCGGCTGTGCGCGTGGATGTCACGACTTACCGACTTGATGATAGCAAATTCATATTCTGGAATGTGTCACTATGCCAAAGAAGGTTATGCAAGTGAACGGTTGGCTGTCGTTTCCAATGGGATAGATACTGATCGCTTTCAACCAAACCAAGTGGCACGTGTGCGCATCCGGGCCTCTTGGAGTGTTAGTGAATCTGAACTGCTAATCGGTATGGTCGGCCGTCTTGACCCGCAGAAAGATCATCCCACCTTTTTGAGGGCTGCTGCTATACTTGCTTCCCAAAACCCGACAATTCGATTCGTGTGTGTAGGAGATGGGCCGAGCGTTTATCGGCAGCGGCTAATGCAGCTGGCACACGAGCTCGGTTTAGCAGATCGACTTATATGGATTCGCTCGTCAAATGACATGCCAGACATATACAACGCCTTCGATCTTGCAACACTCCCCTCTGCATATGGAGAAGGATTTGCCAATGTTGTAGGGGAGGCAATGTCATGCGGAATCCCAGTTGTTGCGACGGATGTGGGTGACTCCGCCTTCGTGGTGGACAATCCGGAACAAATCGTCCCAAGAAATGATCCTGTAGCATTAGCCGCCGCATGGGAGCGATATTTTAAGATGTCGTCGGAGGAAAAAGTCACGATATCCCGAAAGGGTCGTGAACGGATTGTAAGCGAATTCGGCATCGCTCAACTTCGCGACCGAACGATTGCATTGATTCAAGGAATCCGATGAGTAGAATAAAAATCGTTCATGTAATCACGGGCCTCACTATAGGAGGAGCTGAAATGATGCTATTAAACCTTCTGTCTCGGATGGAAGATAGTCGATTTGAGACTAGTGTTATTTCACTGACTGCCGGTGGAAGAATCTGCACGGCGATTGAGGCGCTCGGAATCAACGTCATGTCACTTGAAATGCAGCAGGGCCGTCCGTCGATCAAGGCTGCGGCATTACTTCTGAAATATCTCCGCTCGCAGAAGCCCGATCTCATTCAAGGCTGGATGTATCATGGCAATTTGGCGGCGCAGTTATGCGGCACGCTGCTCCGTATTCCGGTCTGTTGGTGCATTCAAAATTCATTCTGTTCTTTTGCATCAGAGAAGCCGCTTACCAGATTAGTAATTAAAATAATGGCGCGGCTGTCGGGGTCGGCGGCAAAAATCGTGTTTGTGTCGCATGTCGCTCGTTCTCAGCATGCCCGACTTGGGTTTCAGACTCGAAGCTCATGCGTGATCCCCAACGGAGTCGATCCAAGTATTTTTGAACCGGATTTTTCAGCAAGGCTAAGCGTTCGCGAAGAACTTGGCGTTTCATCCGCCGCCCGTCTCATAGGGCTAATTGGACGCTACCATCCGCAGAAAGATCATGAAACCTTCCTTAGGGCGGCAGAATTTCTAGCGAGTACACGGAACGATGTTCATTTTGTGCTTGCAGGGACTAATGTTGATAATGACAACCCGGCGTTCAAACGATTTTTGAGCTCGCCATCCCTCCTGGGGCGGCTCCACTTAATGGGAGAGCGCTCAGACATGGCTCGCTTAATGGCGGGACTAGATATCGCCACATCGTCTTCCAGCTATGGCGAGGCCTTATCGTTAGCTGTAGCAGAGTCGATGGCGTGTGCGGTACCATGCGTAGTTACCGATGTGGGTGACAGCGGATCTTTGGTTGGTGACACAGGAATTATAGTGCCTCCGAGAGATGCGCGCATGTTGAGCCAAGGTTGGGAACAGCTGCTGGCAATCGGTGATAGCGCGCTCCGATCAATGGGTGAGGCTGCGCGTAGAAGAATTGAAGAACACTACAGCCTAAACGGGATTTCACACATGTATTGTGAGATGTACAATTCATTAATATAATGTGTGGATGGACCGGATATTTTAAGCCGAATTCCGGCAGCGAATTCGAGATGCGGAACATGACTTCAAGGATGACGGATACGCTTTCGCATCGCGGCCCCGATGATTCCGGAGTCTGGGTTGACGCGCAAGTCGGTATAGCTCTCGGTTTTCGCCGACTTTCGATCATGGATCTGTCGCCGGCAGGGCATCAACCAATGCTATCGTCCAGCGCCCGTTATGTCATTGTTTTCAATGGCGAGATATATAACTTTGCAGAGTTACGAACCGTTCTCCGCCTAGCAGGCCATGCCTTTCGGGGAGGCTCGGACACGGAAGTACTTCTCGCTGCGGTAGAAGAATGGGGAGCGGAGGTAGCAACTAAGAAATTGTCCGGGA
Source organism: Chthoniobacteraceae bacterium (assembly GCA_028293625.1). Classification (GTDB taxonomy): domain Bacteria; phylum Verrucomicrobiota; class Verrucomicrobiia; order Chthoniobacterales; family Chthoniobacteraceae; genus CAIURC01. The sequence goes on from JAQGOL010000040.1 coordinate 78,394, forward strand.
TGTTCTCATTCGCCCTGTTCGACAAAAAGGAGCGGAGTTTGTTTCTAGCTCGTGATCCGCTAGGAAAAAAGCCACTATATTATGGCCAGATTGGGCGGACACTATTATTTGGATCCGAACTTAAAGCTTTACGACAACACGAGGATTTTCAAGCCGATATAGACCTTGGCGCATTGAGTCTTTATCTCCGCCGCAATGCAGTACCGGCTCCGGTTTGTATATATAAAGGGATCCACCAGTTGCAGCCTGGTCATATGCTTGCAATCCCGGCTGATGCACAATCGTTGCCGGAACCTATCCCATATTGGTCATTACAAAAAATTGCAGAAAGTGGCATGGCAAACTGCCTTGATGTTTCGGAGAAGGAAGCTACCGATCAGCTAGATGGGCTATTAAGAAAGGCAGTCTCCTCTCGTATGATCGCTGATGTTCCTTTAGGCGCCTTTTTATCAGGAGGTATTGATTCATCTACGATTGTCGCCTTAATGCAGGCGCAGAATCATCGACCTGTTAAAACCTTTAGTATCGGGTTTGACGAATGTACATTTAATGAGGCGCAGCATGCTAAACAGGTTGCCGGTCACCTTGGGACTGACCATTCGGAACTTTATCTTACGGCCGCTGATGCTCTTGAGCTTATTCCACGCCTGCCAGACATATACGACGAACCGTTTGCCGATATGTCGCAGATCCCAACCCATTTGCTTTGTAAACTCGCACGGAGTAGCGTGGCAGTCAGTTTGTCTGGGGACGGAGGCGATGAGCTTTTTGCGGGTTATCCGCGATACCGCGAAGCGGAGCGGATTTGGCGCGCTCTGGACATTTTTCCGGCCCAAATCCGCAAGCAAGTAGCGACCAGACTCATGTTAATGACTCCGAATACAATTTTGGGCAACCGGATTGGGAGTATTTTGGACATGTGCAAGAGCAGTACCCCCGAGGAACTGTATCACTGGAGGGTATCTCATTATAAAACACCTAGTGATATCGTCATTAATGGATTTGAACCGCCTACTCCTTTTACTGAATCAAAATCCTGGCCGTCCTGGAGTAATTTTACAGAACGAATGCTTTTTTTGGATTCAATAAGCTATCTCCCAGATGATATTTTTACAAAAGTAGACCGCGCCAGCATGGCGGTAGGCCTTGAGGTGCGTGTTCCAATGGTTGACACGCGAGTTCTGGAGTTTGCTTGGCAACTTCCCCTCAAAATGAAAATGCGTCGGGGTCAGGGGAAATGGATTCTTCGCCAAGTTCTTGACCGCTATGTGCCACGAACGCTTGTGGATAGGCCAAAAATGGGATTTGCAGTTCCAATTGGAGCTTGGCTCCGTGGTCCTCTTCGAGTTTGGGCTGAAGAATTGTTAGATGAAAACAGGCTTAGACGAGAAGGCTATTTTCATCCACAGATTATTCGTCAAAAGTGGACTCAGCATCTTAGCGCTCAATACAATTGGGAATACTTCTTGTGGACTATATTGATGTTTCAAGCATGGCGGCATCGCTGGCACTGCTAAGTGAGAAACTACAAGTTATTTATGTGTGCGATCTACGGGCAATTAGGGTTTCAATATAACGCGAAAACGCAGGCGGACAACGCAACGGATATGATGGCTCACCGGGGGCCGGACGCACGAGGAACCTGGCACGGCGCCAATATTTTTCTTGGAATGCGCCGCCTTAGTGTAATTGATATCAATGGCGGGCATCAGCCGATTTGGAATGAGTCCAAGACGTCCTGCATTGTATTTAATGGGGAGATATACAATTTCCACGAATTGCGGCGGCTTCTTGAGACAAAAGGGCATTCATTTAGCACGGCAAGCGATACTGAAGTGATCCTCCACGCATATGACGAGTGGGATGTCGATTGCTTGCGCAGGCTAAATGGGATGTTTGCAATTGCAATATGGGATCAAAAACAAAAACGGCTCCTTATAGCTCGGGATCGAATCGGCGAAAAGCCGCTTTATTATTACCGTAAACCCAACGGGGTGATATTCGCTTCGGAAATAAAATCGATCTTAAGCCATTGCGATATATCCCGGGAGATCAATCCACGGGGTTTGTCTAACTTTTTTGCGTTTGGACATTCTATGGCGCCCGAGACCATATATAAGGGCATTTTCAAACTTCTGCCTGGGCATTATATTTTGGCTACAGAGCAAAGCTTTGATATAAAAGAGTATTGGGATATTGGTGCCGAAATGCAGCTCTTGGAATATGGAAAGCTCAGTGCGGCAGATTACGGCGAAACAATTTTGCGCTTATTAGACGACTCAGTGCGTCGAAGGATGATTGCGGATGTTCCAGTTGGAGCATTTCTGAGCGGCGGGGTTGACTCTACTGCCATCGTCGCTCTTATGCAGCGTCATGCCAGTGTCCCGGTGAAAACCTTCTCGCTCGGTTTCTCAATTGGGGGAAGCTATAACGAACTACAGGACGCCCGAGCTGTAGCAGCTCATTTCGACACCGAGCATCATGAATTACTCGTTGAGCACGTTGACCTCGTTGAAACTCTGCGCCGGCTAGTTTATCATTACGATGAACCATTCGGAGACGCTGCGTGTTTCCCTCTCTATCTCCTTAGTAACTTTGCAAGAGAGCACGTTAAAGTTGTTCTTTCAGGAGACGGTGGAGACGAGCTTTTCGGTGGCTACCGGAGGTATGCGGTTGACCGGTTAGCCTCGCGCTATCAGATGCTGCCGAATAAATTAATTGACAGGCTAATTCCGATGCTTGCAGATCGCATGCCTCGTCTGCGTCGGCTTAAGCGGACCGTTCATACGCTACCGCTTTGCAGCCAAGCTGAGAGATATGCTTCATGGCTTGTCTTGTTTGACCCTGAGATGCAGAGCGAGTTGCTTTCCACGGGTTCCATAGCGCATGAGATCAATTATAATCCAGCTTCGATAACCAGTCCGTATATCGATAGATTTCACCACAGCCAAGGGATTGGATCCGCTAACAAGATGATGTACGCGGACCTTAAGACGCTTTTGCCAGACGGTTACATGGAAAAAACGGATAAAGCGACGATGGCATGCAGTTTGGAAGCACGCTTGCCTATTCTCGATCATAGACTTGTTGAGTTGGCGTTCGGCATTCCAGACGAATTCAAGATTCGCGGGAGGAGTCTGAAATGGATTTTTAAGCAAGCTCTCCGCAGGTTGGTACCGCCTAAGGTGATAGCCCGACCCAAACATGGCTTTGCCGTTCCACTCGATCCTTGGTTCAGGGGCGAGCTTAAAGAGTTTGCTTATGACGTGATTCTCGATGAACGAACCCGGCGTCGCGGATACTTTGATGTCACGTTCGTTGAGCGATTGTGGCGTGAGCATAAGAGTGGGCGAAACGTCTGGGACTCGCAGCTGTGGTTATTGCTTAACTTCGAACTCTGGAGCCGAATTTATCTGGATGGTGATGCGTTATGAATCGTCTCAAAATCGCCCATGTAACAACTGTTGATTATTCGCTTCGTGATTTACTGCTAAATCAATTACAGAGTTTGCAATCGACGGGGTTTGAGGTTGTTGGCATTTCGTCAAGTGGAACCGAGGTGGCTGCTATTGAGGCAGCCGGGATCCGTCACATTGCTGTCTCGATGAGTCGCCGTCTGACACCATTGGCGGATATGGTGTCGACATGGAAACTTTGCCAAGTAATGCGACGAGAACGTTTTTGTGTTGTCCATACGCATACGCCGAAAGCCGGACTATTAGGGCAGATGGCAGCAAAGATGGCCGGGGGAGCTATAGTAATAAATACGGTTCACGGTTTTTATTTCCACGAACATATGACCGGACGGACTCGCCATTTTTTTATTCAGGTCGAAAAAGCAGGCGCATTCTGTTCGGATCTCATTTTGTCCCAAAACATGGAGGACATTTACACGGCTGTTGGTGAGAAGATCTGTACATTACCAAAAATCAGATATATAGGAAACGGTATCGATCTGCGCCAGTTTCACCCCAGCGCGGTTACAGAAAAAAAGACACGCGACCTTCGCCAGCAGCTCAATATCCCCTTGGAGAGCCCCGTCATTGGATTCGTAGGTCGACTCGCCGCACGCAGAAAGGGTTTTTCCGATTTTCTTGCTGCTGCTACGATTTTGAGCGAAAAATTTCCAACTGCTCGATTTCTAATTGTCGGGGATCCGGATATTGGAAAGTCTGACGCTGTATTCCCTTCCGCCGCCGAAGATTATGGCATTGCCGATCAATGCGTTTTTACCGGTCTTTCGCCAAATGCCGATTTGCCCGCTATTTATAGCTTGATGAATGTGCTCGTTTTGCCGTCCTTATTCGAAGGTGTCCCAAGGGTAGTAATGGAAGCTTCTGCTATGGGCATTCCGAGCGTTGTAAGTGACGTGAAAGGAAATCGCGAGGCAGTGGTGCATGCCAAAACCGGATTTATAGTTCCCCTTGGCGATGTGCAGGCCATAGTCGCTGCAATCTCTCAGGTTATATCGGATGAAAACTTACAGCAGCAGCTAAGTAAAGCCGGGCGAATATTCGCCAGCGAACACTTCGATGAGCAGATGGTTTTCAATCGGATTCGCTCAGAATACGCTGCGCTGCTTAGAGCAAAGCGCGGAATTGATATTCTATCACTTCCCAATGATCCCCCGGCCTGTTCGGTGGCTGCGGCTTTCCAATAAACACAAAAGGCGCGATTACTCGCGCCTTTTGGTTGAAACTGTTTCTTAGGCGGCTTACTTCGTCGTTGGCATGTAACGATAGAATACTTCCAGCATCAGAACGCAAAGTGATGTGCGATAGAATGGACCTGCCCCGTCATTCTTGAGTTCGAGGCCGCCAGGATTGTCTTTGGCACCCGTACGTGGCCAAGAACCATCTTTACTTTGACTGGTGGCAATCTCATCCTGAAACAAGCGATTCCACTTACTCCATGTACTACCGCCATACATCAGGCAAGCTTGCGTATTATAATACCACGCATAAAGATTGGCATCCTTACCATTGTATTTGACCGGGTATTTCTCATCGGTTTCCTTAAGCATGAACTCAATGCCTTCGCGCACCACTTTATCCTTATCCTGTTTCCAGAAATAGGTGCAAAGAACGCCCACACCCGTTAGGCTATACCTGTCTTCCGGAGTGCGGTAACCAAAGCCGCCATTTTTTCCCTGCACCCGCTTTAGATTAACCATCGCTTTGTCGAGTGCCTCATCGACACCGGCAATGTTTAATCCGGACAGATGGGCGGCTTTCAAAGCCTGGATCTGCCAGCCTGCAACCGAAGTATCACTGTTAGGTTCCTTGCGGTAGCCGTAGTTCCATCCGCCATCCGGTGCCTGACCATCCACAATATACTTCACCGCCTGCTTCAGGAGCTCGGCATAACGATCGTCCTTGGTCATCGTATAATATTCGCCCATCGCATACGTCGCGATTGCATGCTGATAGACTCCATCGTTTCCACCCCATCCATCTTTGGTAAGGGACATGCGGCCTTGGAATTCTCCGCCGCGCTGCAACAACCAATCGAGCCCCTTCTTAACAGTGGGGCCAAATTCGGGCGACTCAGGCGTCTCGCCGTGGCCCAGGAAGCATAGAATAGCAAAGCCTGTCATCGACGGAGTAAATTCCGGACTCCACGAGCCATCTTCACTTTGGTGCTGTTTAAGCCAGCGCAACCCTGCCATCACTGCCTTCTCGCTCGAATCTTTCCCCTTGTTCTTGTCCATCATCATCGTGCGGGCAGTACCGCCCATTCGGCCGGCCATCGTGGACGGAAGTCCTTTGCCGGGAACCGAATTCATCGCCTTCGGCAGCTCGTTCATCTTTACATCTCCCATTGCTTTAACGACCGGCACAGGCACCGACGCCATTTGAAAACTAGCCGAAGTCGTGTTGGTAGACGTAATCGCGCTGATTGTCGGAGCACTAACCGATGGAGTCTCGGGCGTAAAAGTTTGCACAGTCGGATCCGGCAGCTGGTCGACCTGCGGCGCTACCGCGGTATCAGCGCCAACCACCCCGCCTTCCGCAGTAAAATCAACTTTTGCACGGCTCTGATGGAAAAGCACCACCTTGAAGCCCATGGCAATGATGATGACGTGGATCAAAAACGAAAAAGTGAAAAAGCGCGAAGCCGCCAGCTTTTCCTGGAGTCGCTGACTGAGGGGCTTTTTGGGAGGGAACTGGTCCATAATCAAAGAAGAAAAGGGTTCGGGTTGGGACTGTCAATGCGAGAGGAAACGTTCATGAAGTAATCTGCTTTCAACAGCCATACGGGGGACGCACCCCGGAACTTAGGCCAATTCGGGATATTTCGTATTTTAAACCCAACACGTGCCACGCTCGAGTGCCCTACAGTTTGGCTTCCAGGCGCGAGAGGATCTCCACGAAACCAGCCGGCGTTTTTGCTTCTTTAAGCTGCGCCTCCACCTCAGGCGCCTTGAGGATGCGTGCCAGCAGGCCGACAACGCGCAGGTAGTCGGCATCGAGCGCCACAGGCACGCCAATACAGAATAAATAGCGCGCCGGATCCGCACACTGCCCAAAGGCAATGCCCAAGTCGGAACGGCCAACACTCATGACCATGTCAGTCACGGCGCTGCTTCGGGCGTGTGCAAGGCAAAGGGAGAAAGCGCGGTCTGGCTGGGAAACGCACGGGGTGGTCAATTTCAGGGCGGCGTATAATTTCTCCCAGTCCATCACCTCGGGATCGTTGCGCAGCAGGGCGGCCACTTCAAGCACTGCGGCTTCGCCGGTGGTTGCCTGCAGTTTTAACTGCACGTTTCCTGGTTTGAGCATGTCGGCAATGGTCGTCATATCGCCGTGCCGCTCCATTTCAGTTTATGGCGCATCACTTCAAAAAAAGTTAGTCCCGGCAGCATTGCTAGGGAAAGCCGGTGCGCAGCCTTGCTGACACGGATCTGGTCGCCACTCTCCACGCGAATCGCGTTTTGTCCATCGAGTGTCAGGAATATGTCCGATTGGTCGCGGGACTGCACAATTTCAATAAATGATTCGTCGCTGACAATCATCGGACGCATCGTAAGCACATGGGGGCAAATCGGCGTGATAACAAAAACACCGCTGTCCGGTGTCAATACCGGCCCACCCGCGCTGAGCGAATAAGCGGTTGAGCCGGTCGGAGTCGCCACAATTAAACCATCCGCATTATATTCGCTGAGGCTTTCTCCATCAATTAGCACATCGATTTTGATCAGGCGCGAAAGCTCGCCCCGGCTCACTACCGCGTCATTGAGTGCCGTTTCCATAAAAAGCGGTTCGCCATGACGCAGCACCTCCACCGAAAGCATGGTCCTCTCGCTTAGGGTGTAATTGCCGGCAACCAGCTTCTCCACGGCTTTGCTTCCGGCCTCCGAGCTCACCGAAGTAAGAAATCCAAGTGACCCCAAATTGATGCCAAAGAGCGGCGGCAGGCGCGAACCGAGTTCCCTGACCGCCTGCAGAAGCGTGCCATCGCCTCCAAGCACAATCACCAGGTCACATTCGCGCCCAAGATCAGAAACTGAAAACGTCGAGGTGGCTCCCACAAATTTTGCGGTCCGCTCATCGATCAAAAGCGCGCAATCAAACCGCCTGAACTCTTCACAAAGTCCCGCGAGGAGACGTTGCGCCCCTGCCTTGGTTGTATTGGCGATTAAACCGATCCGGCGCGTAGACATGCGAGGAACTCCTTGTTGCCTTCTCCCCCGAGAATCGGCGATTCGATACAGTCGCACCATTGGTGTCTGAGCGTTTCGAGGACAAACGATCGGATTTTTTCCACGGCCCGGACATGGAGAGCCGGATCACGAACAACGCCGCCTCTTCCAATCTCTTCTTTGCGAAGCTCAAACTGCGGTTTGATGAGGGGAATGATCACCCCTTCAGGACGCAACAGTTCAAATGCGCGCGGCAAGATCAAAGTCAGAGAGATAAATGATACGTCGATCACACAAATATCGATTGGCTCGGCAATGTCCGCGCAACTCAGGTATCGTGCATTGAGTTTTTCGCGCACCACCACACGGGGATCGCTCCGGATTTTCCAGTCAAGCTGCGAGTGCCCCACATCGATCGCATATACCTTGGCGGCACCATGCTGGAGCAAACAATCGGTGAACCCTCCCGTCGATGCGCCGATATCGAGGCACGTGGCCCCTTTCGGCACGATGGAAAATGCGCCTAGGGCCGCCTCCATCTTGAGCCCGCCCCGTCCCACATAACGGTCGGCCGCCTTCACGACAACAAGCGCGTCTTCATTGACCTTCGTGCCAGGTTTATCAATCACCCGATCGGCCACCATCACCGCCCCCGCCATGATCGCACGCTGCGCCTTTTCGCGGCTTTCACACAAACCACGGGCCACAAGGAGCAGATCAAGGCGTTGTTTGGGAGAAGGCACGGCGGAAGCTTTGCGCGACGGTTAATGAGCCAGTAACCTGGCTTCGACGAGACTTTTTCGAAGAACTTTGCCTCTGCCGGCTCTCCCGATGATGCCGGAAGCAGGTTCCGACGCCTCTTCTTACAGAGTAAAACGTTGTGAAATCCGGACGTGAACAGGCCTTTGCTTAACGGCAGATACCACCGTTCGCATCGCGCTCCCCCGCCCTTCCAGAAGCGTGGCGTTTTTTCCACCAATGATGCTTCTTGAATGAGCTTCGAGCGGGGTAGATTAAAGACATCCCTATGATTCAAGACCACATCGCGCAAATCCAGGCCAGGGTAGAAAACTCCGCCGGCATGCCTGCTGAAACCAAAGCAGATCTCCTTAACCTGCTTGCGGCGCTCAAGTCCGAGGTCGGCACCCTTTCCGAAACGCACGAGGAAGCTGCCTCCAGTGTGGCGCGTTTTGCCGCCGCATCCGCCCATGAAGCCACGCGTACAGAACAAAAGCCCGAGCTGCTTGAAGCCGCGCTCTCAGGGTTGACCAAATCGGTTGATGGACTCGAAAACTCCAATCCCGAGCTCACGCAGATCGTTAACCGCATCGCCGTGACGCTCTCGAACATGGGGATCTAAAAAGCCGCCCTGTACCTCAGCTGCTCGTTCCCTCCAAAACATGAAACTTTGCATCTTCATCGGATTAAATGTCGGCGGCGCGGTCGGCTGGTGGGCGGGCGAATATTTCGGCCTTATGCAGGCCTTCATCGGCAGCTCGATCGGCAGTTTGCTGGGCGTCTACGGCGGCTGGCGGTTCGCCCGGGAATACCTTCAATAGAATTTTTCAAAGCGACGTCTCTTTTTCTCCATGCTCGTTACCATCGCAGTCCTTCTCGCCATCCTTTGGGTCGGCTGTCTTTTTGCCCGCATCATCGGCACCCTGGTTCATCTGATCCTCGTTGCCGCGGTCGTAATGTTTGTTTTTCATTTCATCCAGCATCGCGGCCTTGCCCGGCCGTGGAAGGAACCGGCACCCGTGCGGCATTCGCAGCTTAGATAAAGCTCCGGAAGCCTTGGAGCCGGCGCAAAAAAAGTCCGCCGCGCGGCTTTGCTCTCCGACAAATAAGCGGATCGGGATTGTTCCGTGACTCGAAGCCAACTAAGAGTCGCTTTCATGCGCCCCCGCTATTTCCTCCCTGCCGCGTGTTTGTGTCTAAATGCCGCACTTGCCGCGCCTGAAGCGCCAAAGGCCGTCCCCGCCGGGATGACTGTGCAGCTGTCGGCCATTGAACCGAGTATCCGCACTCCGACCGCTCTCGCCATCGATGCGCGGGGCCGCGTTTGGGTCCTGGAAAACAACACGCATTTCCGCCCGAAAAACTACACCGGCCCGGCTGCGGACCGCATCGTGGTGCTCGAAGACTTCGGCCCGGATGGGCTGGCTAAAAAGCTGACCACGTTTGCCGATGATTTCCACGATGGGATGGGCCTTTGCATTCTATCCAATGGCGACGTCATCCTCTCCACCCGTATGGAGACCTGGCGTTTGCGCGACACCGATCATGATGGGCATTGCGACCAACGCACCCGGCTGCTTCAGCTCAGCACCGCCGATACGTATCCCCACAACGGACTTTCCAGTGTGACCGTCGATTCCGCCGGCCTGCTTTATATCGGCCTTGGTGAAAATCATGGGATGCCTTGGACTTTGACGGGTGTCGATGGTGCGACAGTCAAAGGCTCCGATGAAGGTGGCATTTTCCGCTGCGACGCCGATGGCAACCATCTGGAACGCTGGGCGCTCGGTTTGTGGAATCCGTTCGGTCTCGCTTTTGACGCCCAGGGGCGTCTTTTTGCTCTCGATAACGATCCGGGCGCGGGTTCCAACTGCCGGCTTTTACACATCGTCAAAGGCGGCGATTACGGATTTCGTTACCGCTATGGCAGGACCACGCAGCATCCCTTTCTTGCGTGGACGGGCGAGCTGCCCGGTACGCTTCCCCCGGTTTGCCTTTCCGGCGAGGCCCCTGTTGGTTTGCTTGCCCGCGGCGGGGAACTTCTTGGCTGCACCTGGAACGATCACGGTGTGCAGCGTTTCCCCTTGAGCCCGCATGGCGCTTCCTGGGTTTCCACACCCACCTGGCTCGTCAATGGAGGGCCCGATTTCCGTCCAACAGGCATCGCCGCCGCGTCCGACGGAACTCTTTACGTTGGCGATTGGGTCGATGGCGCTTATGAAGTCCATGGAAAAGGCCGCCTTTGGCGGATCAGCGCGCCGGCCCAACCTGCGGCCCCGGTTTCGGCCTTGAGGCCGGCCGAGTCGGAACTTGCCGGTTTGTTAAATGGCAAAATCACGGGTCCGGCCGCGCTTCAATATTTGAAAAATGCGGATCCTTTCCTGATCCATGGCGGCATCGAGGCGCTCGTGCACGGCGACAACCTGGCGTTGCTCCAGGAGCACATTGCCGATCCCGACCCGAAAATCAGGCTTGGAGTGCTCATCGCAATGCGACGCCGGGGCGCTCCCGAGGGGATTGCGGCGATTCCCGCATGGCTGAAGGATTCAAGCCCCCAGGTAAAACGATCCGCGTTGCAATGGATCGGAGAAGAACAATTAAAAGACCTTCGTCCCACTTTGGAGTCGGCGTTGGATGAACCGCTTTCACGCACCGTATTTGAAGCGTACGTCGCCGCCCTTCAACTCATCAAAACCGGCAAACCTGATCCCAGCGCGGCCACGCAGGAAATGGTGAATGTCGCGCTCGATCCCGCCCGCAGCCCCGCAGTGCGCTCAATGGCGTTGCGGCTGATTCCAAACGGAACGGCCGCGCTTTCGATGCCTCTCCTTGCCGGCATCATGAAGAACGATGGCCCTTCAGTTTTGAGCGAAGCCGTCACCCGGATCCTGGCCTCCCGCTCCGACGAACCCGCGCAGGCGGAGTTGCGCCGCATCGCGGCTTCGACCCAGGCTGCCATTACCGTAAAACTTGAAGCCCTCGCCGGTTTGGTCCATTCCGTTGGGAACCCGGAAACCCGCGCCGTGCTGAACGCAGCGCTCCAAAGCGGTCAAAGTCCTTTGATTCGCGAAGCATTGCGCTCCCTTCGCGGCCGATTGGAAGCAAGTGAAGTGGAGTTTGTTTTAAAACAGATTGCAGCCGATCCAGGCGCGGCGGAGGAACTTGGCGAACAACTTCTCTTCGCCGCCCGCGCGACTCCCCTCGCCGGTCTTGCCGACTCAGTCACGGCTAAACTCCCCGCTCATATCCCCGCCGCCCCGGAAACCGATGCGGCGTTTTTGGGCAAAGGCGATCCCGCCGCCGGCCGCCGTCTGATCTTTCATCCCAGCGGCCCTCTTTGCTCAGCCTGCCATTCCGTGGAAGGCCGCGGCGGCGCGGTCGGACCCGACCTTTCCGATATGAGCAAGCTGACGCCGACGCAGCTTCTCGAGTCCATTCGCGAACCAAGCAAGGAAATCGCGCCCGCTTTCACCACATTCCACCTGACGCTGCGCGATGGCCGTGAAGCCTACGGGATCGACCTTTTTCAGGACGATAAATCCGCCGTCACTCTTCGTGATGCCACAGGAGCGACTGCGAAGTATAAAAATAGTGACATCGTCACCCGCGAACCGCTGCCCGTCTCGATGATGCCGCCTGGTCTTGGCGCTTTGATGACAACCCAGGAGCTCCGCGACGTCATTGCGTTTCTCCACGAGAGCCGCCAGTAACCCGTCCGGATTTGCGCTCCGGCTTCGGCCCATGAAGCAGTATCTTGTTTTCCAGCCGCTCCGTAACCGCGCCGGCAGCATAACAATTGTCTTCTCATGCGCAGCGCGACGCGTTATCGGCTTCTCCTGTGGCATCTGGCAACGAGCGACGTTTGAAATATCGCTTCCCCTCGGGAATGGGCCTCGTCGACCTCCTGTGTGGCGGATGGAGCACGCTCGTCTTTCTCTTTCTTTATTTGCCCATACTTCTCCTCGTCGTCTTCTCTTTTAATAAAGCCAAAGGCGGCGCCGAATGGACCGGCTTCACTTTCCATTGGTATTCCATCCTTTGGCAGAATGAATCGCTCATTGAAGCGGCGCGAAATAGCCTTCTGATTGCCTCAATCACGACTTTGGTTTCCGTCGTGATTGGCACCGTAGGAGCGTGGTTGCTGCATCGCTACCAATTTCCCGGAACGCGCGCGCTCAATACTCTGATTCTTGTTCCCGTAATCATCCCCGAGGTGATTATGGGAGTAAGTCTGTTAATCCTCTTTTCCATCTTACAGGCGCCCCTCAATGCGTGGCTGGCTACTTTCACAGAAGCCGAATTTGAGCGCGGTCTGCTGACCGTCATTATCTCGCACGTGACCTTCTGCTTTCCATTCGTCCTCGTGGCGGTCCAGGCGAGACTATCGGACATCGATCCTTTTCTGGAAGAAGCCGCGCTTGATCTTGGTGCGACTCCGCTTCAAGCCTTCTGGCTTGTGATAGTCCCCTATCTTTTCCCGGCGATTATCTCCGGCGCACTGATGTCTTTTACCCTTTCCCTGGATGAAGTCATTGTCACTTTTTTCACCAGCGGTCCCGGCTCGCAAACGCTCCCATTGAAAATATTCGGCCTGGCAAAAAAGGGGCTCGACCCGTCGCTCAATGCGATTTCAGCCATCTTCATCGCCATCACCATCCTGTTGGTTGTATTGGCTGAAAAAGCCCGCAAGCTCAATCGCCCTGCTCCGTTCAAACCATCCACATGAAAACAACTCGCCATACTTTCCTGCTAACCCTGGCCATTGCCGTGCTTGCACTCCCCGCCATGGCAGCGCCTAAAAAGAAAGTCCTTAACCTCTTTTGCTGGTCGGAATATGTTCCCGATTCAGTCATAAAAGGATTCACCAAAGAGACCGGCATTAAGGTCAACGTTGAGAATTATGCATCGAATGAAGAGATGCTTTCCAAACTCCTTGTTGCCGGATCCAAGTATGACCTGATCCAGCCCTCCGAATATACAATCGAAGCGCTGGCAAAAGCCAACAAGCTTGAAACGCTCGATCTCTCCAGGATCCCGAACTTCAAAAACATAGGCGCCCCATTCAAAAGCCTGCCCCACGATCCTGACAACAAGTTTAGCGTCCCATGGATGACCGGCTCGGTCGGCATCGTTATTAACACCAGGAAGGTTAAGGACGAGATCAAGGGGTACGCCGATGTTTTTTCGGGCAAATACAAAAACCGGATTGTCGTGCTGGATGACAATCGGGAAATGGTAAGCTGGGCGCTTGCCACCCTCGGGCTTGGTGTCAATGACATTACCAGCGAGAACCTTGCGAAGGTGAAGCCGATACTTCAAGGGTGGATTCCGCAGATCAAGGTTTACAATTCAGATAGTCCAAAGACCCCGCTGGCCAACGGCGATGTTGACCTTGGCATTGTCTGGAGCGGTGAAGCTGCAATCCTCATCAAGGAACACGGCGAAAAATTCAAGTATGTGCTCCCCGAAAACGCGCACATGTTTATCGACAGCCTTGCCATTCCCAAAGGAGCACCGAACGCAGACGCCGCCCATCAGTTTATCGATTATATCCTGCGGCCCGAGGTCAGCAAAATCATCTCGGAAAATTTCCCATATACAAATCCCAACATGGAAGCGCGCAAACTGCTTCCTGAAGCCCAGCTCAAAAATACCGCGAGTTATCCCGCGGGCGATCCCAAGCTCGATACATTTAAAGACATCGGAAAAGTTACCAAAGAAATCGACAAACTGGTTACCGATCTGAAAAACAAGTAGGACGCTGCCCGGCAATTCCCTGCCATGCAGACTCCTCTGGCACTATTACAGCCGGCTCACGGAGCCGCACGCCGGCCCGGCTTTATCGGCTGGCTCCTGATTGCTCCTTTGATAGCCTGGTTGGTTGCATTTGTTGTTATCCCGGCGTTGATTCTGCTCGTTTACAGCTTTTGCCAGCGAGACGAGTTGGGTGAGCTGGTCTTTAGCTTTTCATTGGAAAATTACTGGCGGGTTTTCGGCTATGTCCACGACGAAAGCGGCGCGTTTGCCTGGGACCCCACCTATCTGCAAATTTTTGGCCGCTCATTGGGGTGCGCCGGCCTGACGACCATTCTATGCGTGCTGATCGGCTATCCCGTTGCCTGGACCCTCGGGCGCGCCCCGGATTCACGGCGCAATCTGCTTCTCACCCTCGTGATGATTCCCTTCTGGACCAGTTTCCTTATCCGCACCTATGCGTGGATTATCATTCTAAGCGAAAATGGCCTGCTAAACGGTCTCCTGCAATACAGCCGGCTGATCTCGGAGCCTTTTCCAATGCTATACACTCCGGGTGCCGTCATTGTAGGATTGGTCTATTCCTATCTCCCCTTCATGATCCTTCCAATCTATGGGAGTGTGGAAAAACTCGACAACTCGATTGTGGAAGCCGCGCTTGATCTTGGAGCCGGCCCGCTTCAAGCCTTTCTGAACGTGATTTTGCCGCTCACGCGCCCCGGCGTGCTGGCAGGGATACTTCTCGTCTTCATTCCGGCCATGGGCATGTTTGCTATCAGCGATCTTATGGGTGGAAAACGAGTGCCGCTGATCGGCAATGTCATCCAGGATCAATTTTCCGGACAAGCCCGGGACTGGCCCTTCGGTTCGGCGCTCGGCATGAGCGTTGTAGTCCTTTTCTCGATTGCCTTCTGGCTTGGCACGCGGAGGCAACCCGAATCCTAAGATGGTTGAACTACGAAACGTCACTAAAAAGTTCGGGAACTTTCATGCCATCCGCGGCGTTGACCTCAATGTTCGGGCCGGTGAGTTTTTAACGCTCCTTGGCCCATCAGGCTGTGGCAAGACGACGCTGCTCCGAATGATTTCCGGTTTTGACGCGCCAACGGAAGGGAGTGTCTGGCTCGGGGGAGAAGATGTCACCCATCTCCCTCCCTACCGCAGGAACGTCAATCAGGTCTTCCAAAGTTACGCCCTCTTTCCACACCTTACGGTTGAAGAAAACATCGGCTTTGGGCTCCGGATGCAGAAGTTGCCCAGGTTGGAAATCGCCGGGCGCGTACAATCAGCAATCGCGCTTGTTTCGCTCCAGGGCCTTGAAGCGCGCAAGCCAGGGCAGCTTTCCGGCGGCCAACGACAGCGGGTCGCCTTGGCCAGGGCACTCATTTGCCAACCCAAAGTGCTCCTTCTCGATGAACCGCTTTCGGCCCTCGATGCGAAGCTCCGCCACCAGATGCAAGGAGAACTCAAGCGGCTCCAGAAGATGCTCGGGATTACTTTCGTCTTTGTAACCCACGACCAGGAGGAGGCGCTTACAATGTCCGATCGCATTGCCGTTGTAAATCAAGGCCGCATCGAACAGCTCGGCGACTCGGCGGCTATCTATCACGCACCGCAAACTGCGTTTGTAGCCAACTTCATTGGCCGGGCAAATATTCTTGAAGCCAATGCAGTTGGAGTGGAAGGCGGCTTCATCAGACTTCGCATTGCTTCCGGCGTCGAGGTTCTCGTGCCGAATCCAAATCCTTCACCAACAACCTCCCGGTTGGTTGTCTCCATCCGCCCGGAGAAAATCCATCTTCAATCACAAAGACCGACCCAGGAAAATGTTTTTGAAGCCGTGGTGGAAGAGGAACTATTCAAAGGACCCACTCACCAATTGGAAATTAAAACAGCAAGCGGCCTGTCGCTCTCTGTGATGGCTGCCAGCCAGAGTATAATGCAAACGGCCTTTCATAAAGGCGACAGGGTCTGGTGCGCGGTACATCCTAACGATATCGTTATTCTCCGGGCGGATTAACGGTTGGCGCAAATTGCGTTCGGCGCGAGCCCGCAGGAAACCTGATGTGACCTCAGAGCGTCTCAAGGTTTGAAATCGAGGGGCCGCTGATCACGGTCCCCAAGGCATCGAACCGTGAGCCGTGACACGGACAATCCCAGATACGCTCGGCGGAATTCCAGTTGACCACACACTTTAAATGAGGGCAGATCGCCGAGAGCCGGTGCACCACCCCGTCGTCATCGCGGTAAATGGCCACTTTGGAAAGCCCTTCGCGAACAACCGCCCCGCAGCCGGCTTCAACCTCGTTGGCCGATGCGACATCGCCCTTTGTTACATAGTGGCGAAGTTGAGCGGCAACATTAAGATTCTCACGCAGGAATTCCCCGGCTGCTTTCGGCGTAATTCGGCCGGGCTCGTACAATTCCTTCCACGGATTTGGGTGGCCCGTGATCAAGTCGCGGATCAGCATTCCGGCTATAACTCCATGGGTGATTCCAGTTCCTGAGTCGCCTGTGACAAGATAGACGTTTTCGTCATCTGCAGGATTGTGCCCAATGAACGCCATCCCATCGAGCGGCTCCATCACCTGACCTGACCATCGGTATTCGACGTCCCCCACGCAGGGGAAGCGGGAGCGTGCCCACGATTCAAGCCGTTGGAAGTGCGCCTCAAAATCGTCCGTCTGCCCTGTTTTATGATCTTCACCACCTACGATGAGCACATCATGATCGCCCGCCCGCTGGAGCCTGACATAATGATAAGCCACAGGACCGCCATGCTTCTGCTGGCCGGCTTCCTGCGCGGTATCCCAGTAAAGCGCATGCCGCACCGTGCCGTGCAGCACCGGAATCCCGATCACATAAGTTGTGTAAGGAGCTTGTTTGGTGTGGATGACATAGCGGTCATTGACGGGCGTATTCGTCGCCACTACCACGCTGCCAGCCGTGATCGCATGCCCGTTTGCAGTGGTCACTCGCGCCGTCTTGCCCCCTTCAATCTTTACCGCGTGCGTTCCCGTATAGATTCTGCCTCCACGCCGTTCGATTGCGGCGGCCAGCCCTGTTAGATATTTGATGGGATGAAACTGGCCCTGACTTAAAAAGCGAAGTGCCGGCCCGGTGTTAAAGTCACCCATCGGCGCGCGCTCGACACGTTGGATCGAGACTCCGGCACGTGTTGCCGCCTCAAATTCCCGCTCAAGCAGATCGCCTGATTCCCCGGGTGGATTAAAGAGATAACCTTCGAGCCGTTCGAAATCGCAATCGATCTTCTCTTCCCTGACGATCGCGCTGATCCGCTCAATCGCCGCGGTATGACTTTGCGCGGCGAGCCGCGTTTTCTCTTCACCGTGCAGCCGCTCCAATTCGTAATAGCGATCATCGAGCGCGTTTACCAAGTGCGCGGTCGTTCGGCCTGTCATTCCGGCTCCGATCCGGCTGTCGT
Organism: Chthoniobacteraceae bacterium; assembly: GCA_028293625.1. Classification (GTDB taxonomy): domain Bacteria; phylum Verrucomicrobiota; class Verrucomicrobiia; order Chthoniobacterales; family Chthoniobacteraceae; genus CAIURC01. The sequence goes on from JAQGOL010000040.1 coordinate 95,973, forward strand.
CAATGACGATGACCGATCGTCCCGAGGCCACTATCTCGTATGCCACCGATAAGCCGGCAATACCGGCTCCTACCACGCAAACATCGGCAAATGCGGAAGTATCCAACGAAGCAAACTCCACCGGCTCAGCCGTCAGTTGCCAGATTGAAAGACTTTGTTCACGGTGTTCTGGATTGATACTCATAGGATTACAAAGGGTGGACGGCGAACTGCTGCCCTCTGTAACGCGGCCGCACCTGGAAATGGCCGGGAGAAACCGCTTCGGTTTTCCTAGTCGGATTCTTCTTCCTCGCGCGCCACCATGTTCATGCAACGCGTGATCAATGCCGTCCATCCTGTTTGATGGGTTGCTCCAAGCCCGCGCCCGGTTTCCCCGCAGAAATGTTCATGGAAAAGCACGAGATCTTTCCAGTACGGATCATTGGCATAACGTGAATCGCCGCCAAAGCAGGGCCGTTTTCCTTCTTCATCGGGAAGGAAAAGCATTGTAAGCCGCCTGGCAATCTCGTGGGCGACTTGCGCAAGGTTCATCAAATGGCCGGAACCGGTTGGGAACTCCACCTGCAAGTCGTCCCCCCAGTAATGGTGATAACGTTCCAGCGCTTCAATTAGAAGGTAGTTCATCGGAACCCAGATCGGCCCCCGCCAGTTTGAGTTGCCGCCAAACATGCCGGTTTCCGATTCCCCGGGTTCGTAACTGATTCGGTAGCTATCGTCGTCTATATTGAGATGATACGGGTTTTCCTTGTAAGCACGCGACAGTGAACGGATGCCATGAGGCGAAAGAAACTCGTTTTCATCGAGCAGATACTTCAGCACGCGGATCAACCTTTCCCTCGACGGGATCGCCAGCAAGCGCTGGATATGATGCCCATCGGAGGTGCTTCGTTTTTTATAAGAAATGTTCTGCGCGATATCATAGCGATTCTTCACATACCACTTGAGGCGCTTCTTAAATCCCGGGAGCTTGTTGATGACGTTCTGCTCAAGAATTTCAACCGCGAAAAGCGGAAGCAATCCCACCAGCGAACGCACCCTAAGCGGCACGCATTGACGGCCTTCGATCAAAAGCTGGTCATAATAAAAGCCGTCTTCCTCGTCCCATAATCCGCCGCCGCCAACGTCGTTCATTGCGTCCACAATTTCCACGAGATGCTCAAGGAACTTGGAGGCGATGTCTTCGTACACCGGATTGGCGCGCGCAAGCTCAATGGCAATCGAGAGCATGGTGCCGCAATAAAACGCCATCCACGCCGTCCCGTCGGCCTGCGCCAGCGTCTGACCACTTGGCAGCGGGCGCGACCGGTCAAAGAGCCCGATGTTATCAAGGCCAAGGAAGCCGCCCGAAAAGATATGTTTACCCTGCACATCCTTGCGATTCACCCACCATGTAAAATTAATCAGCAGCTTCTGGAATGCGCGCTCAAGAAATTGCCGGTCGCGCGCGCCTGGCGCACCGCTGATTTTATAAACCCGCCAGCAAGCCCAGGCATGCACCGGCGGATTGACGTCCCTCAAATTCCACTCGTATGCAGGCATCGCACCGCTTGGATGCATATACCATTCGCGAAGAAACAGCAGGAGCTGTTGCTTGGCGAAATCCGGGTCCACTCGCGCCATCGGGATCATGTGGAAAGCGAGATCCCACGCCGCATACCACGGATACTCCCACTTATCAGGCATCGAAATAATGTCGGCATTAAAAAGATGCTGCCAATCGTGGTTGCGACCTCGGAGTCGTTCATTAGGCGGTTCCGAAAAGTTGGGATCTCCGGTTAGCCAGTCTTTTACAACGTAATGATAGAATTGCTTGGACCAGAGTAATCCCGCATACGCCTGCCGCACGACATTACGTTGCTCGGCTGATAATTCGCGGGCGTATTTGGTTTCATAAAACGCATTTGCCTCAGCGATCCGCATTGCGAAAATCTCATCAAACTCCGCGAATGGCACAGCCGGCCAATCGGTGGCGAGCGCAAGCCGAAACCGTAGCACCACTTCGGCACCAGTCGCTATCTTCAAGCGGTAATGCGGTGCCGCCTTGGTGCCGGTGCACCTCGCGTTGACTGCGTATGGATTGCCGCCAATTACCGCCTGATGAAAGGCATCCTTAACATACGACGAATCATTGGAGGTGCCGAAAATGAGTTCGTTATTTGATTCGTTCTCGGTAAAGAGCCACGGCGCACCGGTCTCAATGGCAAACTGGAAAGCATCAAGCGTCTGATGATTCGCGCTCAGCAGCTGATCGTTCACCAGTGAAATGTTCGGCTTTAATGTGCAGCCTTCATGCGTGCATCCCCATGACCAGGTATTCCTGAACCAAAGTGTTGGAAGCACGTGCAACTCCGCTGCCTCCGGTCCGCGGTTGGCTAAAGTAATGCGGATTAGCAGATCGTTAGCATCCGCCTTCGCATACTCGGCTATGACATCAAAGTAACGGCTCTCATCGAAGATACCTGTATCTTCAAGCTCAAATTCGCGTTCCAATTTCGAGCGGCGCGCATTTTCGGCAACCAACTGTGCGTAAGGAAATTCAGCCTGCGGATACTTATAAAGGGCGCGCATGTAAGAATGCGTCGGAGTCGAGTCGAGGTAATGCCAAACCTCTTTCGGATCTTCGCCGTGATTACCCTGCGGATTGGAGAGGCCGTAAAGGCGCTCCTTTAAAATCGGGTCCCGCCCATTCCATAATGCGAGCCCAAAACAAAGCCGGCACTGGCGGTCACTGATTCCAAGCAACCCATCCTCTCCCCAGCGATACGCCCGGCTGCGCGCATGCTCGTGAGTAAAATAATTCCAGGCATCACCGTGCGCGGAATAGTCTTCGCGCACCGTTCCCCACTGCCGCTCCGACAAGTAGGGTCCCCATCTTTTCCAGTTTTTTAAGCGTCGTATATCTTCGTCAAGGCGGAGGTGTTCAGGCGTTTGGATCAACGGCATTAAAAAGACGCATAGAGGAGGCGGCCGAATCTCTCCATCCTTTTCTTGAACTCATCCTCACTCAGAGATGCGGGTTCGCGCAGGCCTCACCTATTTGCAGAAGGAGCGTGCGCGCACGTTTTAGTTCAATTGATTCTCCATAACATATAGTCTATTTTTATATGGTATCTTCAATGCCACAGCCCAGCGCTGACGCCGCCCGCTTCTCCAACGGGATCAACCTGATCCTTTACGGACCAAGCGGCACGGGAAAGACGCATTGGCTTCATGAAAAATCGTTGGAATATAGCGATGCCGTTGAGGCCGCAGATGAGGAGGGTTGGCGCGATGAACTCCTCGCACGCTACGGATGGCGTGCGGTCATCGCGGCGGCGCTTGCTTTCCTTGGAAACGCATCCGATTTATCGGAGCTTTCCGGCCACACTTTAATAATGGCCAAAGCTCGGCAACACGGCAGGACGCCAGCTCCCATTCAATCAACGTTGCTCGGTTACCTTGAGCAGCATACCTTGAAAACGGCGGCGGACAGCGATGCGAGCATCCGCCGTGCTCCGTTCATTTTTTCCACGAATCAGGACGGCACTTGGGAGCTTCAGTCCAATTGGGAGGAACTCGATAAGGAAGCAGTCGAACTTGTCCAGTTGCTCAAGGTCGGAGAAGAGACCGGCGCGGAGCCAGTGGGCCGTTTTCGATTCGTGACATTTTACCCGGCAATCACTTATGCCGATTTTGTGGGCGGAATTCAGCCCGTCGGCGAAGCCGGGATTGCGCAGTTTCGGTGGGTCGATGGACCGTTCAAACAGATCTGTGATGAAGCCCGCAAAAATCCGGGTCAACGCCATGCGCTTTTGATTGATGAGATCGGCTCGGTCGACCTGGGCCAGGTGCTCGGCGCTCTGGTTCGCCTGATCGAGCCTGGCAATCGGGCGGTATTTGATCCAATGGGCCGCCTGGTTGCGGGCGCGACCATGCAATTGTCCGGCTGTGAGGATGAACCACCATTCGCAGTGCCGGCCAACCTTGACATCTTTGGCACAATGAACACCACGGATTGGCCCGCGCCGTCCCGCCAGCCCGCATTGCGTAGCCGGTTTGATTTTAAGGAATTGGAGCCTGATTATGATCTGCTTAATTGCCAGATCGGCTCCGTGAATCTGGCCGGGTTGCTCAAGCGCCTAAACGATCGCATCGAGTATCTCCTCGACCGTGATCACCGGATCGGGCATGGCTTTTTTATAGCCGTAAAGTCATTCCCTGATCTGCGGAGGCTCTTCAGCAGGCGGCTCATTCCGCTCCTTCAGGAATATTTTCGCGGCGATCTTTCTCGAGTTGCAATGGTGCTCAGCACAGGACCAACAGGCTCCGCATTCATTGAACGGACGCCACGGAGTTTCGACTCACTCTTCGACGAGGCGTTGCCGGATGGTATTGCCGCGGCGTGTTTCAGCTACACAGTGACCGATCCGGAGAGTTGGACCGAGACCGACTTTCGCGCGCTTTGAAGTTCACTTGGGCCGGCTGGTTTTCACAGGTGGAACCGGTTCCCCAACCGCACGCTGCTCAGCCACGTAAATACGGTGGGCCGCTCTTTTTGCGCGCTCGTGGGCTTTGGCTTCATATGCTTTCACCTCGAATCCTGCCTGATTGAGACGGGGAATAAAGCCGGGCTCTTCGGTAGCTGACCAGAACGCGGCGCGTCCGGCGGGTTTTAAGGCCTTGGCGAGAAGCGCGTAGCCGTGGCGATCGTAAAGACGGGCGTTTTTTGCCTGCACTAACGAGGCCGGCGTGTGGTCGACATCGAGCAGGATGGCATTATAGCGGCCCGCTGTCGCAGCTTCCCGGATAACTTGGAAGACGTCCTGAACGAGCACTTTGACGCGGCGATCATCGAGCAGCTTACCGTTGAGCGCGCCCAGATATTGCCGGTTCCATTCGACGACTTCGGGAAACAACTCAGCCACATGCACGACGGCGGTCGGCACGACGATTTCGAGCACACGTTTGAGCGTGTAACCGAGGCCGAGTCCGCCAATCAGAATGCGCGGGCGGTCATGGTCCCGGAGATGTTCGCAGCCCAGGTCCGCCAGGAGCAGTTCGGAAGCGGTCGCCGTGCTGCTCATGAGCTGGCGCCCGTTGTGCTTCATGAAATACTCGCCGTCGTGCTCGTGAAGGGTGATATGGGAGCCGTCCGGAGTCCGGATCTGGGCGAGTGTTTGAAATGGAATCATGGGCATCGGCAACCTATGCGGGCTCGGCCGGTGCAGAAAGCAGGAATTGAGGCCGGTGGCTCAGCTACTGTTCTTTTAACTCTTAATCGTAGTCGTAATCGTAATCCTCCGAAACGATTATGATTAAGATTACGATTAAGAGGGGAGGCGGAGTGGCTACGCCACTTTCCACTCGCCGCGGTAGGGGCGAGTCAACCACGACGGATCCCCTGTTCCGCCCGCAAAGCTGTTCGCATCCGGATTCCACCGGAGCTTCTGACCGTGGTAATAAGCGAGATTGGCCAAGTGACAGCACGTGACTGTCCGCGCCCCGATTTCTACGTCGGCGATCGGCTGTTTTCGGTTCCGGATACTCGATATAAAGTCCGCTTTGTGGTCGTTGCTGGCGTAAAGCTTTACTTTGGCGTCGGATAGAAATTCCTTCTCAACCAAATCCAACTGGGCGGCAAGCGAAGGCTGATCGTCTTTGCTTAAAGATTTTGCCTTATCCGTGCCGTGCAAGGTGAGCCGGAACTTGCCTCGGTTGACGTGGATCTCGCCATCGCTGCCAAAGAAGGTGACCCCATTTTCTTTGATATGGATGACTTCCACGCCATCGGCATACACCAGCTTCGCGCCGGCCTCGGCTTTGGCCCAATCGGCCGGTGGGATCACTTCCACTGGTCCGCTTGCGTCCATGCCGAGGCCCCATTGCGCGATGTCGAGGTGATGGGCGCCCCAATCGGTCACCATCCCGCCGCCGAACTCACGATATTGACGCCACATCGGAAAATGGGAGTGGATGCCGCGCGGACTAAGGATCGCATTGTAATCACGCATTGGCGCCGGACCAATCCACATCTCCCAATCAAGGCCGGCCTGAAGCGGTTCTCCGGGGAGGTCGCACGGAACGCCCGGGCCGCCAAAGCCCGCTTCCACCCGTGAAATCCTGCCGATCACCCCGTTGCGCGCGAGCTCGCATGCAACACGGAATTCGCGCGAGGAACGCTGCATCGAGCCAGTCTGAAACACGCGGTTGTGAACTCGAACTGCGTCGACCAGGGCGCGCGCTTCGTGAATCGTGTTAGTGAGCGGTTTCTCGCAGTAGATATCCTTCCCGGCAGCCGCGGCTGCGATGCCAATGATGGCGTGCCAATGATCAGGCGTGGCAATGACGACCGCGTCGATATCTTTGCGGGCGAGCAATTCGCGAAAGTCGTTATAAACGGCGCATCCCTTGAAGTCGGAGTCCGTTTTTTTCGCATAGAAATCCTGGGCGATCTTCTGGTGGTTCTCACGGCGCGCAGTGTCGACGTCGCACACGGCGACTGTCTGCGTGTCGGCCTTGCTTAAAAAACCGCCAAGCAATCCTCGGGACTGGATCCCGCAGCCAATGAATCCGAGATTGATGCGGCTGCCTGGCTTGGTTTCCGCCGACCAAAGGCGCGAGGGAAGAAAAAGCGGCGCAATGCCTGCGGCGAGCGTCGACTTAAGGAAGGAACGGCGGGAGGAACGTGGGGAGTGCATGCGGCCGGGTTAATCCGCGACAACCCGCTCTTCTTATTTGGAATCGTCCGGACAATCGCACAACGATCGCGCTCGCGTTTTTTTCGCCTTCTCCCCGGCTTTTATCCAAGGGTCCGGGAGCGGGCGGGTTCATCTCTTACCTCCTGTGTTTTACCTGCCATTTCCCCGCCCCCTGTTCGCCGCTGCGGTTTCCGCGCTGCTTTTATCTGTCACTGCGCGAGCCGGCGAACGCTGGGAGGAGATGGATTACGGGCCGTTTTTTTCGTCCTCGGTTACGATGCAATACGCCAAAAATGGCGAGGATGTGGCAGGCATTGTCACAAAAGGAATCACAGTGCCGTTAAAACGAGCCGGGAAAGTTTCCGCACAGGCCTGCTTTGATACGATGCTTTGCCGCTGGGCGGGGGCCTGGGTCGCCGGTGAAAAGGCCGGACTCAAACTTTACGGACCGCCATTTGACGGGACGCATCGGCCGCCCGAACGCTCGCGTCCGGCGGCGGGAGGCGAACTTATTTTTCAAACAGCGGCCGTCCCCGGCTGGGCGAAGGAGGGCACCCTGGCCGACGTTCGCGATAATTCGTATGTGCCGCTTCCAAAAGAGTGGGCGCACTGGCGCGGACTTTATGTTCAAGGCGACGACATCGTATTGAGCTACACAGTTCAGGGGACGGGCGTGCTGGAAAAGGCCGCGTATAAAAACGGGAACGGCATCGACTGGTTTGAGCGGGTATTGGAAATTGAACCGTCCAAAGGGCTGCTTACCATGGTCGTTTGCGACGCGCCGGCCAATGCCAACGCGCGCGAGGACGTCGCCGAATTCGAGGACGACAAGAATGCCACCATCGTCCTCTGGGACAGCCCTCACGGCGAAGCGCATTTGCTCTCCTGGCAGCGGATCGGGAACGAACTTTGTGTCGAGATCCCGCCACTTGAAAAAACCTCTCACTTTGCCATCCGCATCTGGCATGGGCCGGTTGCACAGAAGCCGGATCGCGGCGCATGGGAGGCGGCGGCCGGCGCGCGCACGCCGTTGCAGGAACTTTCGACACTCACACACGGTGGACCCGGTCATTATCCACAGCCGATCGTCACTGCCGGCAAAGTCGGCAACACCGGCGCCGCGTATGAAGTCGATGTCCTGACTCTTCCCAACGAAAACCCGTGGAAAGCGTGGATGCGGCCTGGCGGCTTCGATTTTTTTGCTGATAAAAAAAGCGCCGCGATTTGCACGTGGAGCGGCGACGTCTGGAGCGTGAGTGGCATTGACGAAACGTTGGAGAAATTGGTCTGGCGGCGGATCGCAACGGGGCTGTTCCAGCCGCTTGGACTGAAGATTGTGGATGATCAGGTCTACGTCCTGGGGCGCGATCAAATCACCCGGCTCCACGACCTGAATGGCGATGGGGAAACCGATTTTTACGAGAACTTCAATAACGACGTCAGTTGCACGCCGAACTTTCACGAGTTCTGTACCGACCTGCACACCGACGCGGCCGGCAACTTCTATTTTGTCAAAGGCGGCCCGCTCCTGGGGACCGCGAAATGGGATCCGGCCGGTCCGCATAACGGCTGCCTGCTCCGGGTGAGCAAGGATGGATCAAAACTTGAAACCGTAGCCACCGGATTGCGCGCCCCAAACGGATGCGGGGTCGGTCCGAACGGCGAACTGACAACAGGCGACAATGAAGGCATCTGGACCCCGGTCTGCCGCATCAATTGGGTGAGCCAGCCGGGAATGTTTCTCGGGGCTGTTGGGATGGACCATCGCAAAATAACGCCGACCACCTACGATGCCCCGCTCTGCTGGATTCCGTGGAGCATGGATAACTCGGCGGCGGGCCAGGTCTGGGCACCCGCGAACTTCGGGCCGCTCAGTGGGAGCCTGCTTCATCTGAGTTATGGCAAATGCGCGGTGTTCCAAGTGCTCAAGGAAGAAGTCAATGGCATCGCTCAGGCGGGCATCGTGAAGTTGCCGTGGAAGTTTGAGAGCTCCTGCATGCGCGCCCGAGTCAACGGCGACGCGCTTTACATCGCCGGGCTGCGCGGCTGGCAGACTACCGCCGCGCGCGACGGCGCTTTTCATCGGGTGCGTTACACGGGACTTCCTTCCGAGGGCCTCGCGGCATTGCACGTCAAACAGGGCGCCCTTGAACTGACTTTCAGCACCGCCCTCGATCCCGTCTCAGCGACTGATCCCGGCAACTACGATGTCGAGCAATGGAACTATCGCTGGACTGAATCCTACGGAAGCGATCTCTACAGTGCCACTGATCCAAAAAAAGTGGTCGGCAAAAAAGGCGAACTCAAAGGCGAATTGGTGGAGATCGGCGCCATTACGCTTTCCACAGATTGCAAAACCGTCAGACTGACAGCCCCCAACCTCCAGCCAGTGATGCAGATGGTCACCCGAGCCAGGATCAAGACCGCCGCCGGTCGCGACCTTTCCCTTGAGCTTGCACAAACCATTAACGCCGTCCCTGCCCGTTAAATTTCCCGCCTCTCATTCTCCCCATGAAGATCACCAAATCAGCCTGTATCGCGCTCGGCCTTGCCGCATCGATCGCCTCGGCCGCCGACCCTGTTCTGCACAGCTTTAAAAAGATCCAGCTTAACGAACATTTCTGGAGCGAAGGCGCCACGTTCGGCGACTTCAATAAGGACGGCAAAACGGACATCGTTTCCGGGCCGTTCTGGTATGAAGGACCGGACTTCAAATCCCGGCACGAAATCTATCCGGCGACGCGCACCTTCAAGCATAAGAAAGCAGATGGAACCGAAGAGACCATTCCCGGTTTTGAGGGAGCTCTCGGTGAAAACAATGTCTATTCAGACAACTTTTTCGCTTTTACCCGCGACTTTAATAAAGACGGCTGGCCCGATATTCTTATCTACGGATTTCCAGGCAAGGACGCCTCGTGGTTTGAAAATCCTCAGGGAAAAGAAGGACCGTGGCAGCGGCATATCATCTTTGACAAGGTGGATAACGAGTCGCCCACTTTCGCCGATCTCAATGGCGACGGGAAACCAGACATCGTTTGCAATTCAGCCGGGTTTTTTGGATACGCCACCGAGGAATCCGACGATCCGGCGAAGCCGTGGAAGTTCCATCCGATCAGCCAAAACAACGGATACGGCCAGTTCACGCACGGACTCGGCCTGGGCGATGTTAACGGCGATGGGCGGCCCGATATCATCGAAGGGACCGGCTGGTGGGAGCAGCCTGCGTCGCTAAATGGCGATCCCGTTTGGGAAAAGCACACGGCGAACTTCGGTGGCGGCGCACAATACTATGCTTATGACGTGAATGGCGATGGGCTCGCGGACGTGGTTGGCAGCGTGGCGGCGCATGGTTACGGCGTGGCGTGGTGGGAACAGGTGAAGGACGCCGGCAAAACCACTTTTCGCAAGCATGTGATCGTCGGCCAGAAACCGGAGGAGAACCGGTACGGCGTCATCTTCTCACAACCGCACGCGGTTGAACTCGTTGACATGGATGGTGATGGACTCAAGGACATCGTCACCGGCAAACGATTCTGGGCGCACGGGAATAAGGGCGATGCTGATCCCAACGGCGCTTCTGTCCTTTACTGGTTTAAACTGGTCCGCAACAGCAAGTCAGTCGATTTCGTTCCCCATCTCGTTGATGACAACTCGGGCGTTGGAACGCAAGTGGTGGTTGGGGATGTTAATGGCGATACGTTGCCCGACATTGTTGTCGGCAACAAAAGAGGCAGCTTTGTTCATCTGGCCGAGAAAAAAACCGTCAGCCAGGAAGCGTGGGAAAAAGCGCAGCCGAAGGCTAATCCGGCGTATGTGGAACCGGGCATCGCCCCGGCGCCTTCCGCCGCAGCCAATGGCCCCGTCGGCACGTTGCCGCTCGGAAAGGATGGGAAACCGCTCAACCTCGATTTTGAGGATGGCACATTGCGCGATTGGACCGCCACGGGTGAAGCGTTCAAAGGCCAGCCGTATAAAGGGCCGATCGACCAAAACCGCGATTTTGGAGAAGGAAAATTCGCCAATCACCAGGGCGCATTCTGGATTGGCGGCTATGAGCTGCTAAAAGATGCGCCTCAGGGAACCCTGACCAGCGCCCCTTTTAAAGTCACCCAGCCGTATGCCGCATTCCGGCTCGCTGGCGGCGTCGCGCAAGGTGAGCGCGTGGAGCTTATCGACATGGGGACAGGTAAAGTATTCTTCACCGCCAGTGGCCGCGACACGGAAACAATGCTGCCGGTTGTCGTTGATCTTCAGTCGCTTAAAGAAAAGGAAATCAGTATCCGGATTGTCGACGAACTCAGTGTCGGCTGGGGACACATCAATTTTGATGATTTCCGGTTTTATGATAAAAAGCCGGTTTTTGCCAATGCGGCGCCGCCCGCGGCCTCGACGCTCCCGGCCGATAAAACCAAATTCGCCGGCCTCTCGCCGGAGGAGGCAGTTAAAGCAATGACCTTGCCGCCGGGGTTTGCGGCGAAACTCTACGCAGGCGAGCCCGACGTGAAACAGCCGATCGCTTTTGCCATCGATGACCGCGGCCGGATTTGGGTCGCGGAAGCTTATTCGTATCCGAAGCGCCAGCCGGAAGACCAGGGCAAGGACCGAATCGTGGTGTTTGAAGACGTGGATGGCGACGGCAAGTTCGACAAGCAGACCGTCTTCATGGAGGGGTTGAATCTGGTGAGCGGACTGGAAGTGGGCTTTGGCGGTGTCTGGGTCGGCGCGGCACCTTACCTGATGTTCATCCCAATGAAGGATGGAGATGAGCCAAAACCGTCAGGCCCGCCACAAATCCTTCTCGATGGCTTCGGATTCGGCGACACGCACGAGACACTCAACACCTTCACGTGGGGACCGGACGGCTGGCTCTACGGCTGTCACGGCGTATTTACTTTTAGCAATGCAGGCAAGCCGGGTGCGCCCGAGAGCGAACGGACAAAGATTAATGCCGGCGTCTGGCGTTTTCATCCGACCAAGCACAAATTTGAGCTCTTTGCCGAAGGGACAAGCAATCCGTGGGGAATCGACTTCGATGAGCACGGCCAATGCATTACCGAAGGGTGCGTGATTCCGCATCTCTGGCACATGATCCAAAACGCGCATTATCAGCGGCAAGGCGGCCAGCATTTTAACCCGAACGTGTTCGATGATATTAAGACGATCGCCGATCACGTCCATTGGGTCGGCGGTAACGGGCCGCACGCAGGCAATGGCAAGAGCGATTCGGCGGGCGGCGGTCATGCTCATGCGGGGCTGATGGTTTATCTCGGAGGCAGCTGGCCTGCGCAATATCGCGGACAAGCCTTCATGAACAATATCCACGGCGCCCGGCTCAACATGGACATCTTGGAGCCGGCAGGAAGCGGGTTTGTGGGCCATCACGGCGCCGACTTCATGGCGTTCAACGATCTTTGGTCGCAAATCGTCAACCTGCAATACGATCAGGATGGCTCGCTCTTCCTCATTGATTGGTATGACAAAAACCAATGCCATAACAATGACGTCAATGCGCACGACCGCACCAATGGGCGCATCTTTAAGGTCGTTTACAACGAGCAAAAGACCACGCACGTTGATCTTCAGAAACTGAGCAATGCCGAGCTGGTCAATCTGCAACTCAACGCCAACGACTGGTGGGTCCGCCATTCACGCCGGATTTTACAGGAACGCGGCCCGAACCCGGAAGTGCACGCCGCGTTGCGCAAGATGCTCGTTGAAAACAGCGATCCGACCCGCCGTTTACGCGCGCTTTGGGCATTGCACGCAACCGGCGGCCTGAGCGAGGAAATCGCGCTTGCCGCATTAAATGAAAAAGATCAATACGTCCGTGCTTGGGCGATCCAGTTGCTCTGCGAGAATGGGGAGCCATCCAAAACCGTCGTGCAGGAATTTGGCAGGCTCGCAAAAACAGATCCGTCGGCTGTGGTGCGTCTTTACATCGCCTCCGCGGCGCAACGCATCGCCCCGGAGTCGCGCTGGGAAATTGCCGCCGCGCTGAACGGCCATGCGGAAGATGCCGCTGATCACAACCTGCCGCTGATGGGGTGGTATGCATTGGAATCACTCGCCCCAACCGACCTGAACCGGACACTTGCCATCGCCCTTGATTCCAAACTGCCGCGCATCCTGGAGTTCACGTCGCGCCGTCTCGCTGCGCTGAATGGCGGTCTCGACGCCCTGGCGGTCGCTTTGCAGCAATCCGGGGATGACGCCCGGCAAATGGCCATCCTCACCGGGATCGGCACTGCGTTAAAAGGCCAGCGCACGGTGGCCGAGCCGAAAGGTTGGGCCGCGGTCGAGGCAAAACTTGGCGGGACCTCCAAAAATGAGATTCGCACCCTGGTACAATCGCTCTCATTGACCTTCGGAAGCAGCCTTTCGCTCGACGCGACCAGGCTCGTGGTCGCCAACACCGATGCGAGGCCGAAGGATCGTCTGGCGGCACTTGATTCACTTCTCAATATCAAAGATGCCGCGCTGCCTTCCGTGCTTTTGAAATTGATTCAGCGCGACACCGAATTGCGTGCCGCCGCAATTCGGGGACTTGCAGTTTACGCCGATCCAAAAACGCCCGATGCCGTCCTTGCCGTCTACGCTTCGCTCCCGGCTCCCGAAAAACGCGATGCGTTGTTAACCCTTGCCTCTCGCGCCACTTACGCGGCTCCCCTACTCGCGGCCGTCGGCGACGGTCGAATTCCCGTGCGCGATGTCTCGGCTGACATTGCCCGCCAGATTCGCGGGCTTAACGACGCCGGTGTCACCCAGCAGCTTGAAAAAGTCTGGGGCGCGACCAAAGAGAGTTCTGCCGACCGCGTCCAGGCGCAGGCAAAATACAAGGCGCTCGTTCTGGCCAAAGATCCGCCGGTCAGCGCCGGACGCGGACGCGCCCTCTTTAATCGGACTTGTGCGCAGTGCCACACGCTATTTGCCGAAGGCGGCAGGATCGGACCCGATATCACGGGTGCGAACAGAAACGACGTCGATTACCTCCTGCACAACATTCTCGACCCGAACGCCGAGATTCCCAACCAATACCGCACAACGGTTTTGGAGTTAAAGGAAGGCCGTGTCATCGCCGGCATTGCCAATCAGCAGGATCCGAAAGTGATTTCAATCGCGGCCCTCAACGAGACAGCGACCATCCCGCGCTCGGAGATCAAAGCGATCACCGTGACGGATTTCTCGATGATGCCTGAAGGATTGCTCACCCAGTTCAACGATCAGGAAGTCCGCGACCTGCTGGCATACCTTCGGAGCGCTGCACAAGTTCCCCTGCCCTTGAATTAGGCTGCTATTTCAGCCCGCTTTGGTCTCCGGTGGTTCGATCTGACCACGGGATTGAAGCCAGCGGGCGGCAGTGACGCAGAGAGTAGCCCATGCGACGCCGGCGCACCACCCGGCCAGGACGTCAGTGGGGAAATGAACGCCGAGAAAAACCCGGCTCAGGCCGATCAAAAAAGAGAGAAAAACAGCCACACCCAGACAATAGACTTTGGTCGGACGATGGGTGGTGATCTGTCCAAGCAGGACACCCAAGGTAATATAGGTGACCGCGGAAAGCATTGAATGACCGCTTGGAAATGAAAGCGATGTCACGTGGGCAAGATGCGGAACCACTGATGGACGCTCCCGTGCAAAGAGAGTCTTCAGAAGGCTCGAAAGCAGGCTGCCGCCTATCACGGAGACAAATACCAGCGCCATCACATGCGGCTTGCGTTGCAACTTCAGAAACCCGAGCACCACCGCGGTTATCAGTGCCAGAACCGTCGTACCGCCAAGGGCCGAAATGTCCCGGGCTGCGTCTAAAATCCATGCGGGACCAATCGTGACCGACAAGTCGTTTGGTTGCCGGAATGCCGTCAGGAGCCAGCGATCAAAACGATGACTTCCACCACCGGTCGCGTTGTCCTCGATAAGCTCAAACGCCAGGATGCTGCATCCAATGAGCAACAAAAGCAGCAGGATTTTACGTTCGGGAAATCTAATGCGGGATAGGAAACCAATCACAAGGAAACAGGGTTAAAAAATCGAGGCCTGTTTCCAGGCAAAAATGAAACAATCAAAGTTGCGAATGGAATGGTGCAATGGCCCATTCCGCGAGCCGTTCCCAGGCCGAGCGTTTCTTGAACTCCACAAGCGTATACGGCTTTGAATGTTTAAGATCTTCCTCAAATGCAGTGGTCATCTGTTTCCCAAAAGCAGCGTTATAAACAGTAACATCAAGCTCTTCATTCAAAGCGGCGGAGCGCGAGTCGAGGTTTGAAGATCCGAACATCGAGAAGAGGCTGTCCACGACCATTGTCTTGGTATGAATCATGGCTGGTTCGTATTCGTAAATTTTGACGCCGCATTCAAGCAGCTGGCCATAGGCATTGCGCCCGGCCGCCTTGGTCATCGGCTGATCATTATGTTTGCCAGGCACGAGCAGGCAAACGTTCACCCCGCGTTGCACAGCCCGTTTTAAAAGCTCAACCTGATCCTTGTTCGGCGTGCAGTATGCATTGGTGATAAACACACTTTTTTCCGCCGCAGCAATCGAGATGGCCTGAACCAGCGGCAATGGCGCGATAGCAAAAGAATGCGACGCGGTAACCTGGCCCGTCAGGTCGCCAACGGGAGCAAGTTCCGGAAATTCATCGGCGCCACTGAGGCCTTGGCCGGTCTCCTTCATCCAATGCTGCTGGAAAGCGCCTTGCAGTTCTCCCACAAGCGGGCCTTCAATCCTGGCGTGCACGTCGCGCCAATGATTCTCGGCATCGCCGTTTCCCTGCCATTCATCAGCAAAACCGACACCTCCTGCAAACCCGAGTTTCCCATCAACGACAAGAATTCGACGATGCGAACGGCGATTGGTGCGATCAATGCGCCAGGAGCGTGTGGGATGATAATAGGCAAACTGGCAACCTGCCCTCTTCATCGTCTCGACATCCTCATCATCCAGCTTCGTGCCTGAGCCGACGCCATCCAGCAGGATGCGAACGATGACCCCGGCTTTGGCGCGCTCGCAGAAAGCATCCCGAAACTGGCTGCCGACCTGGCCGGAATGGAATAAGAACGTCTCAAAATTCACGCTTTTTTTCGCCGATTTGATCGCGCCCAAAAGCGCTGGGAAAATCTGATTGCCGTTATTCAGGAGCTCGATTTTATTTCCCTTGATCGGAACCGGCACTCCCAAGGCGTGCGCCGAGGCGAAAAACGCGGGATCACTGACGCTAAAAGTATGTTCCGGAAGGAATTGCACCACTTCGCGGCGAATAAAAAAGAAGCAAAAAATAACGATCCCAATCAGGAGCGAAAAAATGCCAATGAGCCAGACGCCGATTGGAAATTTCCACCAACGTTTTTGGAGCCAGGTGCGGACGCGAGACATAATGGGGGTGGTGAATTGGGGGGAGTGACGCCTTTAATTCGGCGGGAGAAGATTGATTGGTGGTGCGTGGCGGCCGCTAACCTCGGGAAGAAGTGCGCGCATGGGCGAGCAGTTCAACCGTCACGGTTTTTGGAGCGGAATAATGGACACAGTGCGCTTCGCCGGGAATGCTTATAAACCGGGAATTGGGTGTCAACTCAGCGGCTTCCTGAGCCCAGCGCATTGGCATGGTGGGATCGTTCTCGCCGCGAATAATGAGAGTGGGTGCCGGGATGAGTGGAAGCACCTTTTCAATCCGATCCTTGAACATGTGGCGCACCGTGCCAAGCGCCAGGCCGAGGCCGGCACGGCCGAAATCGAATAGCCAGCTGCTCCAAAGCCGCGGAGGTTCACGCAGGGCATCTTTGAGGAGGCGGAAAATCTGAAGCGCCAATCCCGGTGCATCCGGATCGATGGTGGCGCCAATCAAGGTAAGCGACACGACCCGGGAAGGATATTCAGCGGCCAGGTGCGCGCAGATCTGGCAGCCGAGCGAGTTTGCAACCAGGTGGCATTTCTCAATGCCACGCGCATCCATCCAATCGACAACGGCCTGCGCAAGTTCAGGAATGCTCAATGCACTCGCGGAGCCGTCACTTTTACCGAACCCCGGAAGGTCCAAAGCATGCACCGAATGATGCACGGCAAGGCATTCGGCCAATGGAATCATGTAGAGGCTCGAAATCACGAGGCCGTGAATGAGAAGAAAAGGAACGCCTTGAACGCGCGCCGATTCGCGGCTGTGAAGGCGCAACCCATTGAGCGTTGTCCAGTGGCTCGACAACCGGCTTTTCACCGGAATACCGCAGTCCCGCAGGAACTCAGGAATGTGAGAGAGAAATGGTTCGTCGATGCGGGGTGGAATGGAAGCGGATGCTGTTGAAAGAGGAGCGCCTTTGAACATGGAAGTGAATCGTTTTTCATCCAGTGAAATAAGAGGCTTTCCGTTTTTCGCGATGCGACGGGAAGAAACGAGGCGGGCTTGGTGAAAATGAAGAAAAAAGGAGTATTGCTTTAGTTCAACAAAATGCGCGCGATCAGGTGACTCGCTCGATCTCTCCGAAATGAGAAACAGAGACTCTTTTTCCCCGGGGCTCGGCGCCTCCCAAAACCGATGATGCGCCAGGAGCTGCGCGAGTTGATTGACCGCTCCCGATTTCATCAAGGCGCGGTACGTGAAGTGGCCGCGATGCTGCCGGCCGACGATGCGGAATTGGATCGTTGGATAGATGATGTGGTGCTTGATAATGATCAGCCCGGCTTTGTTTACGGCGTCGTCGCCGCCTTGAGCTGCGGACGCCGTGTTGACGCGCGGCACCTGACTAAAGGCACGTTGCTGATGCCCAACATTCTTACCCTGGGCTGCGTGGCGTGGCACATGGATGGCGATGTGGCTGAACACCTGTTGACCGCGGTGCAGCGAACCCTGGTCGCAAGAGAGAGCCAGGCGTCCGCTCTGCTCGTTGCTGCGGCGTGGTGCCTGGAAAGACGCAACGGTGAATTGCCAAGCGGCCTCATCACCGAGGCGCGGCTGCTCGCACGCACAAAGGAGCTGAGCAAAACGGGAATGGAAATGTTATGCGCCCTGGCCGGGATTATAAGGGATGACGGCTTCTCGGCGGTCCTGGCTCAGCACGACAAATGGAAACTCGACCAGAGCGACATGCTCGAAGCCCAAAGCATGGGACAACGCATGCTCCGTTTATGCCGTGCCCCGATCCTCGACATCGTTCCACAGAATGCCAGCAACGATCTTGCCCGGGGATTTACGATGCGCAGGGCGGTGGCAAGAATCGGGCGCAATGAAAGCTGCCCGTGCGGCAGTAATGAAAAATACAAACGCTGCTGCTTTGATAAAGATCAGCAGCGCCTTCATCTGTCGTGCGATGTGGCCGGAAAAACGGCCGCCGAAGTCCGGGCAGATCCCGAGCGTTACCTGACCAAGGCCCGCCTCGACAAGACCCAGCCTTATGAACTCGCGCGGCTCGATCCGTGTAAAATCGATCCGCAACTGCTTCAAACCTATACCGTTCGGCTCGCTGCATTCTCTCTTTTTGAACGGATCGCCGAAGCCTACGAAAAACTCGGATGCCCGGAACCACTCAAAGAAGTTTGGGCCTTCATCCTCTTTTACGTCACCCGCGCCGGTCGCAAGGACATTGTTGAACGGCTCATGAAAACCGGGCTCGAATTCGGATGCGATCCCGCTGAAGTGCATCCCGGCACGCGGTTGCTGATGAGGCGGGATGAGCCGGCGGCTTTTTTATCACTCCTGGATGAACTGGCGCGGGAAGCGGTGATGAACAACAACGCGGAAACGCTTTCGAGGTTCGCCACGGGTATCATGACCTCCGATCAGCGCGCTCTGGGAATCCTGATCGCGCGTGGAATTTTACCGATCACCGATAAAAAAGACGCGCTCTATCTGTTTGAGCAGATGCTTGAGGGCCGCGACAAACTCAATCTTTCCCCCGACGACCCCTTTAGCGACCTTATCGACGCGCGCTTTATGGAAGAGGAATCGGAGCCGAGCGCAGACGCTGAAGCGTTGCGAGTGGCGCGGCATCGGCTCGAATCCAAAGCGGCCGAGGTGCGGCAATTAAAAGAAGCGCTCGAACAGTTGCGCGGTGAAATCGAGCATCGGGAAGAGAAGGCGCCGGCTGCTGTGCAATCTTGCAACCTGTTGGCGCCCTTGGATGAGAGTGCCTTGCATCTGTTACGCGAAAAAGTGAACTCGCTAAAATGTGAACTTAAACAGCGGCACAACGAGCGCGCTGTCCTGCGGCGGGAGCTGGAAAAAATGCACACGGACCTTGAAAGCCTCAAGCAATTCCAAGCCCGGCACGATACGCAGGAGCATGAGGAGGTCGACGAGGAGGAAGCGTTCATTCTGCCAAGCGGCGTCAGCGCCAATCAACCGGTTCGGCTGATTGAATTTCCCCGCAAATTCCACCAGGCCCTTGCCCTGATTCCCCGGCAAACAGCTCGCGCGACGCTTGCCATCCTCGGACGGTTGGCGGGTGGCGAGCCCGCGGCGTTTGTGGGCGTGGTCCGGCTCAAAGCGTGTCCCGACATCCTGCGTCAGCGCATTGGAATTCATCACCGGCTGCTGTTCCGGCTGCTGCCTGAACAGGTCCAAGTGGTCGACGTGATCAATCGCAAGGATCTCTCACGGCGAATCAAGTCACTGGGATGATCCCGCGCTTGCGATTAGCGGATAATGCCGCGCGGACTGTTGGTCACAAATTCAATCAAAAGCTCAAGCTCCGGCGAATCGGCCAGATCGACCCGGATTTGCTCAACGGCTTGCTGAAGGTTGAGCTTTGAGCGGTAGATAAGCCGGTAAGCTTCTTTGATGCGCCGGATCGCCTCCTCGGAAAAACCGTGCCGTTCGAGTCCCACTTTGTTGAAGCTGCGGACTTTCGCGGGGTTCCCATCGGCAATCATGTAAGGCGGGACATCCTGCACGATCTTTGAACAACCGCCGGTCAGTGCATGGGCGCCAATCCGGCAGAACTGATGGATCGCGGTCAGCCCGCCGATTACCGCGTAATCTCCCACTTCCACATGGCCGGCCAGGGTGCCGTTGTTGGAAAAAATAACATGATCGCCAACCACGCAATCGTGGGCCACATGGGAATAGGACAAAAGGTAGCAGTGGCTGCCGATCCGTGTGACCGACCCGGGCGCGGTGCCGCGGTGCAGCGTCACAAATTCCCTGAAAACATTATTCTCCCCAATCTCAAGGTGCGTCGGTTCGCCCGCATATTTGAGATCCTGGGTGACCTGGCCGATTGAGCCGAAGCTGAAAAAGCGGTTGCCCGGCCCGATTTTGGTCGGCCCGCAGACAGTCACATGGTTCTGAAACCAGCAGCCGTCCCCGATAATTACCTTCTCTTCAATCACGCAATACGGGCCGATCACGACGTTCTCGCCGATTTGGGCGCCGGGATCGACGACTGCGGTGGGATGAATCTTGGAAGTCACGGATCGATAAATCCGAACATCAGTTCAGCCTGGGAAACCACCTCGCCGTTCACCACGCAACGGCCGCGGCACTTGGCGATGCTCTTTTTTCGCTGCGTGACTTCCACCTCAATAAACAAGGTGTCGCCGGGCATCACCGGCTTGCGGAACTTGACCGCATCGGCGCTCATGAAGTAACCGATGCGTCCGGCCTGACCCGGCAGACGCAAACTGAGAATGCTGCCAACCTGCGCCATCGCCTCCAGCTGCAGGACGCCAGGCATCACGGGATGATTGGGGAAATGACCCTGGAAATACGGCTCGTTGATCGTAACCGATTTCACGCCCGTGCATTTGTTTTCACCTTCAAAATTGATGACGCGGTCCACCATCAGGAACGGGTAACGATGCGGCAGAAGGCGCATCACATCGTTGACGTCAAGCACGTCGCCGCCCTTTGGCGTCACGGCCGGAGGCACCAACGCCATCGTCTTGGCAAATTGTTTACTCAAGGCACGCGCGAGGTCCGTATTGGCGCCGTGCCCCGGTTTAATCGCGATGACGTGCCCTTTAAAAGCGCGTCCGAACAGCGCGAGATCACCGACGATATCGAGGATCTTATGCCGGGCGAACTCCTCCTTGAAACGCATCGGCTCTTTGCCAAGCACCGAGTCGCCTTTGACCACCACGGCGTTCTCCAGACTGCCGCCTTTGATCAGCCCCTTGTCGATAAGCGACTTCACATCCTCGTAAAAAACAAAGGTGCGCGCCGCGGCGATCTCTTTCTCGTAGATCGCGGGCGTGATTTCAGTCGAATAATACTGCGTAAAGCGGCCGTCAGGGCCGACTTGTGTGCATGAGACCCGGAACGTCTCATCGGGCACAATCGTCATGAGCGAGCCGCTTTTGGTCTCAAGATGAATCGTCTCGGTTACTTCATACACGGGACGCTGGGCCGCCTGTTCAATGACGCCCGCTTTTTTGATCAGCTCCACAAAAGGCCGCGCGCTGCCGTCGCCGATGGGCGGCTCATTAGCGTCCATCTCGATAAGCACATTGTCAACGCCCATGCCCGCGAGGGCGCTAAGCACGTGCTCGATGGTATGCACCTTGACACTTCCCTCGGCAATGGTCGTCGAACGCTCAACCGTTTTGACGTGCTCAATCCGCGCGTCGATGATCGGTTCATCCGGCAGGTCACTCCGCTTGAATTTGCGTCCATGGCCGGGCGGGGCGGGATGCAGGGTAAGAGTGACTTCTTCGCCGGTATGCAGGGAGGATCCACTGATACTGGCGCTTTTGGCGAGCGTGTGTTGCAACGAGGTCATTAAAAATAAGGAACGGAAAAAAGGAGAGGCAGCCGGGAGGCGCCGAAAACGGGAGGGTTGTCGTGCCGGGAGAGTTTCCCGGCGGGAGGATCAGCACGGATCCAACGGTGCGGATCAATCTTTTCCAGCGATGGGAAAGAGAAGCGAATCGACGTACCGCTGATTACTTTGACGCAGCCGTTCCACCATAAGCCGGCCGATGGCGATCAGGAATTTGAATGCGGCAGTCGGATAAACGCCCGCCAGCGCCGAGAGCGACGCCTGGGTGATTTTTAAGAGCATGCAGTCGTCGGTGGCGATGACATCGGCCGAACGCGGACCGGCGTCGACCAGTGAGATCTCGCCAAAAAAACTGCCCGCCTTGAGCACTGCAAGGTCGATGCTGTGGCCATCCTTGTGATGAAGCACTTTGGCGTTGCCTGTCACGAGAACATACATGCAATCGCCTACATCGTCCTGGCGCACGATCACGTCGCCTTTTGAAAACTCCTCGGGATCGAGCAACGCAAAAAACTCGTCCATTTCCTCGTCGGAAAATTCCGCGAAAAGGACTTTATCGCGCAGGGTCTCTCGGATCTCATCGGTAGTGATCATGGCAGGGGCTGGTCAAGGATCTTGCCATCGCGCATTCGAATGCAGCGGGTGGCGATTCGCGCCACTTCGGCGCTGTGAGTGACGACTAGCAGGGTGGTTTCCCACTGAGAAGAAATTCTTTGAAGCAGAGTCATGACCTGCTCCGCGTTGGCTGAGTCGAGATTGCCGGTCGGTTCATCGGCCAAAAGCAGGCGCGGCTCATGTACCAAGGCTCTGGCGATGGCCGTGCGCTGCATCTGGCCGCCGCTCAACTGATGCATAAAATGATCTGAGCGATCTTCCAATCCGACCAATTCAATAACCTTGCGCGCTTTTTTTCGCGCCACGGCGAGTGGTTCGCCTTGTAAAAGCAGCGGCACGCAGACGTTTTCAATCACGCTCATGGTCGGGAGCAGATTAAAAAACTGGAATACGATGCCAATTTTGTTGCGTCGATAGGCATTGAGTTCCTTCTCCCCGGCGGAATGCAGCGGGAGCCCATCGACAAAAAGTTCCCCGGAGGTCGGTGAATCGAGTCCTCCCAGCAAATGCATGAGTGTGCTTTTCCCGCAGCCGCTTGGCCCGGTGATCGCGACCAGCTCCCCGGCGGCAATCTCCAGTGAGACCGCGTCGAGGGCCGCTCCGGAGTTGGCGTAATGACGGCTCACATTGCGAAGGGAAATCATTCAGTTGGAGATTGCGGATTGGGAATTATGGGGACAGGGATTGCCCCCCGCCACAAGCTTGGCCATCCTTTCTCCGTAATTCACAATCTGCAACCCCGTTGTCCCGCTTCGTCCATTCCTCAAGCCTCCAGCCGCATTCGGACATCATCGCGGAATCCGCGGATTGGATAGCTGTAAACAAACCGGCTTTTATGGAAGCGCACCCGAGCAAGCCGAACGGTCGCCGGACGCTTTGGCATGAGCTGCGCGACATCCTCGCATTCGAAATTGCCAACGGCGGGCAGGTTTCCATCATCAACCGCCTCGATCGAGAGACCAGCGGGCTGACCCTTGTCGCCAAATCGCATGCAGCAGCCCGCACTTTCCACCAGATCATGGAGCAGCGCGGAATTGAAAAGGAATATCTGGCGCTTGTCTGGGGCTGGCCGATTCACGATGAATTTACCATCGAGGTTCCCCTGCTCCATCAACGCGATGTGGAGCCGTTTCGAATTTACCTCAAACAGATCGGGCACCCGGACGGCGCACTGGCCAGCACACGGTTCAAAGTGGAGCGCCGATTTTCCAAAGCCACTTCCAATGGCGATCAATTTGCGATCGTGCGTTGTTTTCCTAAAACCGGGCGCATGCACCAGATCCGTGTCCATCTTTCCGAATACGGGCATCCGATCGTGGGCGACAAAATCTACGGCCCTGATGAAGGGTGCTATTTGGAATTCATTGAGACCGGCTGGACCGACGCGCTGGCCCGGCGCTTGATTCTGCCGCGCCAGGCGCTTCATTCAGCCGCGCTGCACGTTGCTGCTCACGCACTTTCCTTTAAATCGCCGCTGCCGGAAGATCTCGCGTCCTGGATTAAAGAGTGATCTATGTGGGAACTTGCTCGCCAAGCGCAGACTCTATAACCAACTCCTATGAAGGTGATCGCCAAATGCCATAATTACTCGGGTTGTCTTAAAGCCTACCGCGGAGAATCCATCGAAATAGCCTCCGACGCTCCATTGGTTTGTCCGGAATGCAGCAAACCGCTCACCCCGGCCACCTCCAGCGGAGCACGTGCTGCCAAGTTGATTGCAGTCGTGATCCTCGCCGCCGCTCTCCTTGGCGGAGCCGTCTATTACGGCATGCCCTTCCTCAAAAGCAAAACGGCGGTTCCGGCGGTTCCGGGTGAAAAAAGCGCCACCAGCCCGGCGAATTCCACCGGTAGCGGAACAACGGCGCAAACGGCCGCTGAACCCGCTGAGCCGCCTCCCGCAATCGTCGCGCCCGAAAAACTCGATCTCGCCGTGGCGAGCGCGGAGAATAAAAAGATCAAATCAGAAGTGCTTACGCGCATCGATCTGATGCCCAACATTAGCCGTTCAAGTAAGGATAAGCTTTATGCCAGTGTGGAACGCGCCCGCAGCATGGGCAAGGTGCTCACCATTCCCTTTGGTCCGGGTAAAGTCAGCCTGAGCCAGGACGACGTCGATACGCTCAAGAGCCAACTTGGCTCGCCGGAACTGCTCAAATTACGCGACGATCCAACCGCGGTATTTGTGCTTCTCGGTTATGCCGATCCCAAGGGCGACAAACAGAAAAATGTCTCCGTCTCCCAGGCACGCGCCGACATGGTGCTTGCTGCGATGAAAGACAAATGCGGGGTGACAAACGTCATGCATTCGGTGGCGATGGGCAGCTCGGCCATTTTGAACGCGCAAAACCTCGAGAAGAATCGGATCGTGGAGATCTGGGCCGTCCTCCCGTAAGTCCTCCGCGGAATCTTCTCCGCTGTTCACGCCGCATTTTTCAATGCCCTATCTTGCTGTCACGGGTGGTTTGCCCGGCCGGGTTTTTGTCTTGGACGAAGGCGCGTATGTCGCCGGCCGCTCGCCCGAAGCGGCCCTCGAGCTGAGCCACGTGGAGATTTCCCGGCAGCATTGCTGTTTTACGTGGGATGGTGAACGTTGCGCGGTTGAAGATCTCGGCAGCGTGGGCGGCACACGCGTCAATGGCGAGCGCATCTATTCCATCACCAAACTCAAAAATGGGGACCGGGTCGGCATCGGGCCGGTCTTTATTGAGTTCGGAATGGGAGAGCCGCCGGTGGTGGAACTCACCGATTCCAGCCTCCCCGCCGTCACTTCAACCATGCTGGTGCGCGGCATCCCCGCCGAGCGCATTCCCCTCGACACCGCCCTCGTTATCGGCCGCGATTCAGCCGCCGATGTGGTTTTAAGCAATCCGGCCATCTCGCGCCGGCACGCCCAGGTCGGACCAAAAGCGGGTGGCGGATGCGAGGTGTGCGATCTCAACAGTTCCTCCGGCTCCTTCGTTAATGGGCATCGCTTTGATAAGCATGAATTAACCGTCGGGGACCGTCTCCAGATCGGGCCTTTCTATTTTCATTTTAATGGGCGTGCGCTGGTGCGCGTCGCCAACGCGGCAGGCGGATCGCTCCAAACCGCCCATATTTTCTCCCGCTTCGGTCCGCTGACCATTCTCGATGATGTCACCATCGAGTTTCCCGCCTCGCGATTTATTGGAATTATCGGGCCAAGCGGCGCCGGCAAATCGTCACTTTTGCATGCCATTTCCGGTCTGAGGCAGCCGGATGAAGGAGGCGTTTTTGCCGATCATGCCGACATCTATGCGGCCGGCGCGGCGCCATCCTTTGGCTTTGTGCCGCAGGAAGACATCGTGCATCCGGAGTTGACCGTGATGGAGGCGCTCCGATTTGCCGCGCGACTGCGTCTGCCCAAGGAGACGCCGGGAATTGAGCTCCAAAAGCTCCTCCTTCAGACCATGGAACAGCTGAGCCTGCGCCAACGGGCCGGGATTCCCATTTCCAGGCTCTCGGGCGGCCAGCGCAAAAGGGTCAGTGTCGGAGTCGAATTGCTGGCCCGGCCAGCAATCCTCTTTCTGGACGAGCCGACTTCGGGACTCGATCCGGCGACCGAATTCCAGTTGATGGAACTGTTGCGCGATCTGGCGGACACGGGCTGCACGATCGTCTGCACAACCCACATCATGGAGAACGCTTACCTGATGGATCAGGTCGTCGTGCTTGTGGCAGGCTGTGTCGCGTTTCAGGGGTCGCCAAAGGAAGCGCGCGATTACTTCAATGTCGCCAAGCTGAGCGCCCTCTACGACAAGCTTCTCGATCGGCCGGCCAAGGAATGGCAGAGCGAGTTCCGTGAAAAATCGCCCATCCCCGAGTTACTGCCAGCCGGAAGTGGCACCCAGCGCTTGTCCGGCAATGAGGAACGCCGCGCGCTGGCCCTGCCAATCCTTCTTCAACGACAGTGGGCGATCCTGAGTTCGGACTGGCGCAATTTCATCATTCTTGCCGGTCAGCCGCTTATCATTGCCGCGTTGGTATCGTGGGTGACCGATGAGCGGGCGCTCGTCATGTTTTTTGCATACCTCGCCACGCTCTGGTTTGGTTGCAGCAACGCGGCGCAGGAAATCGTCAAGGAAATCGCCATCTACCGGCGGGAACGGCTGATTGGCGTCGGGCCACACGCTTATTTGACGAGCAAATTCCTGTTCCTGACCGCGATTACCGGCACCCAGGCGCTGCTGCTCTACGGCGCTTTGATCCTTGGCGAAGGAGGACGCGACGGATCGGTGGCGTGGCAGCTGGCGGCCGTGCTTGGCACAGCGCTGGCGGCGGTCGGCATTGGGACGGCAATTTCGGCATTCTCACGCACGGTCATGCAAGCTGTCATGATCGTGCCATTGATCCTGATCCCGCAGATTGTCTTCTCGGGTTACACCGTCTCCGCGAGCGGAATGTCCGACTCGGTGCTTCGCACCAGCCGGCTGATGCCAAGTTTTTCCGCGCAGGTGATGATGGATACGAGCTTTCTTTGGAAAAGAAAACTCACCGGCGACACCATCAGCGATCACGGCCAATCGTATCGCAATCTTGATCCCGAACGCGAGCTCGGTTCAGACGACACGTATGAACGTCCCGGCCCGGGATTAAAGGCCGCCATGGGCCATGGCTTGTGGGCGGTGGGAACTTATCTCGCCTCCTGGGTCGCGCTGCGTCGCAGAGAACGAACGTAGGTTTTTTCCGGAACCCGGGGCATCTCAGCCGCGATTTTATTTCGCCTTTTCCACCACGACCTCAACCCGGCGGTTTTGCTGGCGGCCTTCCTCGGTGTCGTTTGACGCAATCGGCTTCGTTTCACCGAGGCCGCGGGTGGTAAAGTGGATTCCGGATAACTCGGCCCGCTTCTTAAGGAATTCCTGCACGGCCAACGCACGCTTCTCAGAAAGCTCCAGATTTACCGCCGGTTTGCCTTTTGAGTCGGTATGTCCTTCGATGAGCACCGCGGCGCTCGGAAATTGCACAAGCACGGCGGCGATTTTTTCAAGCGAACTTTGAGCTTCGGGCCGGAGCTGCGCTTTTCCGGAATCAAAGAGCGCATCGCCTTCGAGGCGCATCGTCACCCGTTGTGCGGTCTCTTCAAGCTTCAGTTGTTTTTTTGCCGCTTCGAGCTCAAGGCGCTGCCTTTCAAGTTCGGCTTCCTTTTTCTCGAGCTGAAGCTCCTTTTTTTGGAGCTCCTTGATCTGCTCGGAGGCGGGTGCTACCGGTGCGGCATTCAGCACACCGCCGAGGCAGAATAGAGCGACAACGTAAATGTTGGTTTTCATTGCCACCTTCTTCGCTTGATGGCGTGCAAGTGGTTTGTGAATTCTCTCTTTCGAAAAGAACCGTGCGCCCGATCCGCCGGGAAAAACAGTCAGAACCCCAGGGCGTCCCTGGATATCAGTCGCCCAGACCGTAGACGCGGACAGCCTGTTTTTTTCCTTTCAACGCCCGTTCGCCGAAATCAGTGAATTTACCGATCAACGGCAGGTGCGCTGCGAGATCGCCCGAGACGACCATCTGCTGGGAAAGCTCTTTGGCGACCGACTCAAGCCGGAAAACCGTGTTCACCGCGTCGCCAATAATCGTCGCGTCGCGCTCGACGGAGACGCCGATATTGCTGCAGGTCACCGTGCCGTAATGCATGGAGACAGCGACGCGGAATGGATCGCCATTGGGCCATTTGCGCACGGCGGCTAAGGCGAGAATTTTTTGAGCGGTGGAGAATGCGGCGCCGCAATTGCCGGCGCCGTCCGCCATCGCGCCCCAATAAGCGAGCACAGCGTCCCCAATGAATTTGTCGATGGTGCCCTCGGACTGTGCAACGAGGTTCCCCATTTCCCGGAACCACGCGCCGAGGACCTGGGCCAGATCGGCGCTTGCGGTCCGTTCGGACATGGTGCTGAAGCCGCGGATATCGCAAACGAGCAACGCGACAGGCCGTGCATTGACGGCGCTGGTATCCATGCCGCCAACCACCGTGAGCCGCAGGTTTTCCTCGCACGCTTCGTCCACACCCTCGTTAAAAGTGAGCGAGGTATCGCCGACCCGGATCTGGGCACCGTCCTGAAGGGTGACAGGCATGACCACGCGTTGATTGTTGATATAAGTGCCGTTCCGGCTGCCAAGATCAATAAGCTGGTACTGGTAACCATTATGACAACGGATCAATGCGTGCTGACGAGAAACCTGTGGACTGAAACTTAAACAAACCGTGTTCTCGCGTGTGCGTCCGATCGTGGCAGTATTACCAATCGGCACTTCAAATGCATCGAGATTGGCCGGATTAACGTAAAGCTTGGCACCCATGGCCCGCACATTGAACACATTGGATTGTCCAAAAAAAAGCGATTAGTCGATTGATGCAAATTTGGATTCGCGAGAGAGCTGCCAATTGCCGAAACTGATCAACTTCCCACAGTGATGCCTGATCCCCTTCCCTAGATGCCTGCGACCCTCAAATTTGACCATTACGAGGTGCTTACCCGCGATGACGGTTCGCCGTTTGAACTGGGTCGTGGCGCCATGGGAATCACCTACAAAGCCTTCGACACGAGCCTGCGCATTCCGGTGGCCCTCAAGGTCATCAATGGCACGTATCTCGACAGCGAAGTGGCACGACAGCGCTTTATCCGCGAGGCGCGCTCGGCCGCCAAATTGCGCCACCGGCATGTCGCTTCCGTGTTCCATCTCGGCATCGATGGGGACGCCTATTTTTACGCGATGGAACTCATCGATGGCGAAACCGTCGAGGCGCTCACCAAACGCCAGGGCGCGCTCAGCCTGGCGCTGGCCTTGCAGATCGCCGATCAGGTGGCGCGCGCCTTCAACGCGGCCCAGCCGCATGGCTTGGTTCATCGCGATATCAAACCGGCCAATCTGATGCTCGTTCGCGAAGACGACGAGCTGGTCACCAAAGTCATCGATTTCGGACTGGCCAAAAGTTGTTTCCCCGAGGATGGCGTCGAAGCGGCCGCCACCCTTTCGATGGGCGGTTTTGTCGGGACACCCCATTTTGCGAGTCCCGAGCAGCTCGACGAACTGGAGATCGACGTCCGATCCGACATCTATTCCCTTGGCATCACGCTCTGGTATATGATCTCCGGGCAGACCCCTTTCACCGGCTCCATGGCCCAGGTGATGAGCCAGCATCTCTCAAAACCACCTCCTTTTGAGAAACTCGGCCCGATGCCCGCCCCGATGGCGGCTCTTCTGGCGCGGATGCTTGAAAAAGATCCCGCGCTCCGGCCGCAGACACCGGCGGCGTTGCGCAAGGAAATCGAGGAATGTTCAAACGCCCTGCGCGGTCTGAGCGCCACGGTCAGTTCGCCCATCGCCAGCGAGGAAAACTACGAGACGCTGCTTGAGAATTTCGCCACCGACGCGCAGGGCGCCGAGGCGGAAGTCAAATTTGAAATCGGCGAGACAATCGGCCGCCGCTACGCGATCACGGGAATCCTCGGAGAAAGCAATACCGGGCGCATTTTCCAAGCCCGGGATTTGAACGGAGCGCGCGAGGTGCGGCTGCTTTTGCTCAATCGCGAGCTCCTGGAAGATCCGGGCACGCTGGCGCAGATCGAGCGCGACGTGGAACGGATCGGCGCGGTGCAGCATTCCAACCTGCTTCAGATTCATGCGCTTGAAACGGTTGGCGACGCCACGTTCATTGCGATGGAATGGACCAGCGGGTTCACACTGGTTGAGTTGCTCCGGGCGCGGCGGGAATTGAGTGCTGAGGAAGCGCTCAAGCTCCTTCCACAGGCCGCCAATGGCATCGATCACGCGCTCGCCTCGGGACTGACCCGGCTAGATCTTGCGCTCCACCAGATATTTATCCATTTCGACGGGCAGCCAATCACCAAGGATGAACTGCTCCATCGCCCGGTGGAAAGCTGGCCGCCGTTTTCGCTAAAGCTGAATCCACTCGGCATTACGCACGAACTTTCCCTCTCGGCAACCTGGGCCGGGCGGCAAACCATCGTCGGCGGCATGGCGGCCGGGGCGCGTGAGGATGAAAACATCAGTTGCCGTTACATTCAGGCGCTCGCCGCGATCGTTTATGAACTGCTCGGCGGAACCATCTCGCCTTTTGCCTTAAGCGGCCATGGTGCACAACGTTACACGCCGCTGGCCACCCTCTCCGAACAGGGCAACGATGTCCTCCGGCGCGCGCTCGACCCCACAATTTCTTTTGCCACCGCCAACGAGTTCGCCCTGGGATTGGCTGGTCTTGGCGATATCGAGATCAAACGGCATCCGTCGACGCCCGGCATTCCTGCCGTCAACCGATCCGGCGACTCCTCGGCATCTGCGCGGCGCGCCCCTGGTCCGTTAAGGCCGCCCGGAGTCACACCTCCGCTGACACGGACTGCGCCGAAAAAATCGCCCGCCGTTCTGGTCGGAAGCATCCTCGCAGTTCTGGCCCTTGGCGCCGGTGTTTACTTTTTCATTCCGAATCAAAAAAAATCGGACCTGGGCGATAACGGCCACGAATCCGTTGAGCCACACGATTCCGGCCCGGAGGCGGATCCTGTCAAACCCGCGGAGCCCGAGCCGCCGATTGTTCCCCAACCGCCACCCACGCGGCAGGAGTTGCTTAAGATCGCGGTGGAAGAAGCCAGATCACTTGAAAAGAGCGATGACCACGCGGCGGCGATTACGGCCTGGCTGAAGACTGCCAAGGAGTTCCCGGAAGCCGAGATCGCCAGGGTCGAACTCTCCACGTTCCTGGAATCTTTGCGGGACCGCCCGGAAGAGGTCAACGCCGTGGAGTTTCCACCGCTTCGGGAGCTGATTACCGCGGCCGCTAGACTCGATATTATCTCGGCGATGATGTATCTGGGCGATGCGTTGCTGCGTGCCGAGCCGGCCAATTCATTCAATTGGTATGCCGCCGCGGCGGCGCGAGGACAAACCATTGCGCAACGCAGGGCCGGACTGATGCTTTCCCATGGAGTAAATGGAGCGCCGCCGGACTTTGTAAAATCCGTGTACTATTTCCAGCAGGCAAGCGAGAAAGGCGACATCGATGCCAAATATTACTTGGGTGAATGTTATTTCCATGGAAACGGCGTTCCCCAGAACACAAAAATAGCGGCAGAGCTCCTGGCTGAAGCGGTTGAGGGGAATAATTTGTTCGCAATGGATTTGCTTGGGACCTGTTACCGGCAAGGGCTCGGGGTGCCGAAGAACTCGGTCAAAGCCCGCGAACTTTTCACCAAGGCAAGCGACGGCGGGTATGCGCTGGCCAAAAGCAATCTGGGCGTTCTTTATATGAAAGGCGAAGGGATGGCCAAAGCCAATCCGCAGAAGGCGGTTGAACTCTTCACTGAAGCCGCCAACGCCGGCGATGCGAACGGCATGTTCAACCTCGCGCAATGCCTTGAGGACGGCGGTCTGGGAATCGCCGCCAACAAGCAGCGGGCAATGACGTTATATAAAAAGGCCGCCGAACTCGGTCACCGGTTCGCTGCCGACTGGTGCCGCAGAAACGCGGTTTCGTTCACGTTAAACAAATAATCGTCGGGCATTCCGCTCGAAGGGACAATTAAAGCCGCGCCCACCCTTGCTCCGTGGAGCCAAATTTTTCGGTTGAAAGCACGCTGAAGTTTCCCTGCCCGGGATCCCAGACCCGCCGCTCGATCCGGATCTCTTTTTGCTCCATTTCAATCACATTAAACGAATTGGGTTGGCCGCGTCCACGCGTCGACGTGCTCGTTCCCGAGGAGACCACCAGCGCTGAGTGTCCCTGGATTTTGTAGCGCGTGGCGGTATGCCCGGTATGGGCAATGTGAAAATGGCCCGCAAGCAACATATCAACACCGCATTTCGCGAGTGCCACCATTGCCTCGCGCGAACGGCCAACCACACGGCCGTTTCCAGCCCCTTCAGGCAAATCAAAGGGATGATGGGTTACGACGATCTTCGTGCGATCGCCTGCTTTGCAAAGCTGCTCTCGCATCGAATCAATCTGGCAGCTATTGATCCGGCCATCTTTCCACGTCAATGAGCGGGCTGTGTTGGCGCCCACCACGATCATTTCGTCATCGCGATAAACCGGCTCGAGGTCGGCATTGATATATTTTTTGTATTTATGCAACGCCGAAAAAAACCGGGTAAACGGATTATGCAGCGGAACGTCGTGGTTGCCCGGCACGACAATTTGAGGAAAAGCGATCGCGTCGAGAAAAGCACGCGCCGCTTTGAATTCCTCGGCGAGCGCCCTTTGGGTAAGATCGCCGGAAACGACCACCAGATCGGGTTTTGCATCCGGAATAAAGGCCAGGAGCGGATTGAGAATGGCAGGATCAATCCGCCCAAAATGCAAATCGGAAAGATGGATGATCCGACGCATTACTCAACCGCCTCCCCCGGCACAATCACCCGTAGTGCGCTGCGCCGGATCCGGTAACGCAGTGGGGTTGCCATCATTGTCACCTCACCGTCGGTTGCCACGAGCAGCTTTTTTTTGCGCGTCTCAATCAACGCTTCCTCGACGCAAAAAGAATCGAAATCGGCCGCTTGATTTACTCGGCCGAAAAGCGCCCGGAAAGCCAGGCGCAACATGCCCAGGCGCCCCGTGCGATGAGTAAGATAAAGACCAAGATTACCGGCGTTCAGGCATTTTCGGCCGCCCAGCTTGAACCCGGCTACCTCGTATTCGTTGTTGCCGATGAAGACAAACGCGGTCCTTCGCAGCAATTGTTTGCCTTCAAATGCAATGCGCAGATTCATAAATGGATAGCGCCGAAACG
This sequence comes from Chthoniobacteraceae bacterium, assembly GCA_028293625.1. Lineage (GTDB taxonomy): Bacteria > Verrucomicrobiota > Verrucomicrobiia > Chthoniobacterales > Chthoniobacteraceae > CAIURC01. The sequence goes on from JAQGOL010000040.1 coordinate 128,725, forward strand.
CATCAATCGACGCGGAAACAAATGCCGGCCATTTCCCGCGTTTAAGCTGTTCCTGCTGCTGTTCTCTCTTGGAAACAATCCGTGGATAAAGCCCGAGGCTCGAGTTGTTTACAAAAATGGATCCATTTACTTCGCCCACGTCGACCTGTTGGACATGCCCGGCGACAATGACCGCGATCGCCGCTTCAACTTCCTGGGGAATCTTGAGGTCTTTGGCGAAATGATTCAGTGTTCCAAGCGGTAGCACGCCCAGCGTCTTTCCGCTGTCAACCAACTCCGCCGCCACCGCGCTGATGGTCCCGTCGCCACCGCCGGCCACAATGATCTGCTCGCCGTCGGCCACCGCCTTGCGGGCAAGCTTGCAAAGTGATGAACCGTCCTCGGCACGGATTACGTGGGCTTCGACCCCATGCGCCCGGAAAAGCGCGGCGATCTTCTCCTGTTCCCCGCCCGGTTTCTGACCTGCAGTACTGTTAAGAATGACAATCACATTTCCAAATCGTGATTCATCCCAACCTGCTCACGGTTTTTTCCCTAAAAATGAGAAAAAAACCGGCTCCCTTGCTACTCGATGGCAGCTACAGGCGCCGCGGCAGAACCGGAGGCAAGTTTCTCCACTTCCTTCTGCACTTCACGCTCCCTCTTGCTGGGCGCTGGCCGGCTTTTACGCCACTTGCTTACCGCCTGCAGAAGCGCCCTCGATTCATCCTTGCTCGCTTCGGCAAAAGCGCCGGTTTCAATCAGAAACAAATGCAACGCCTCAACCTCTCCTCCTTTTGAATTGGTCGCACGAATGATCTCTTCAATTCGGTCGATGATCGGTGAAAAACAGCTTTTTTTATGGGGCTTCATATCGTGAAGTGTGCAGCGGCTACTTTCCGAGATAAACAACGATTTTTTTCCATCCTTGGTTCCACGCGGCAAAACGCGGTGTCCCATCCGTTGAGGTCGCCTTGTTCCCATTTCGATGCTTGAATCGCCGCGTATGCCTCCGGTTCCCCTCCCTCGACATTCGCCCGGCCCATTATGCATTTGTCTTGCACTCATAACAGCAGCCTCGCTCCATGGGGCGGCCGCCATGGAACCGGTCTGGGAAGGATATGGCGGCGATGCCCAGCATAGTGCCATCTCAAGCGTTGCTTCGCAGCCTCTGAGCGCCATCCTCTGGCAGACCCCCGTCGACCTCGCCCCGCAGTATTCCGATGGCAATCTCTACATTCACTATGGCTCGGCGCTGATCACAGCCGCCAATACGGTCCTGGTTCCGGTTAAAACCGGCGCTTCCGGGGGATTTCGAATCGACGCGCACAACGGCGGCGATGGCTCGTTACTCTGGTCGCAACCGACCGATTATATCCTGCCCATCCCCGCCGCAAGCTGGGTGCCAAGCTATAGCCCGGTGCTGAGCGCTGCCAACCGCCTCTATTATCCCGGCGCGGGTGGCACGATCTACTACCGGGACACACCCGATAGCGCGGCGCCCGCTGCGTCCGGGCAGTTGGCGTTCTATGACATTGGCAATTATACCGCCAACAAAGCCGCCTTTGATAAGAACGTCTTTATCAATACACCGATTACCTCGGAGTCAGCCGGGAACATCTACTTCGGCTATCAGGTCGACAAGTCGACTTCGCAAACTCTTAATCTGCACGGCGGTATCGCAAAGATAAGCGCAGACGGCGTTGGCACCTGGATGGAAGCCGGTGCTCTGGCCGCGGGCATGACAAAGGTGGCCCAAAATAGCGCTCCTGCTGTGAGCGCGGATGGAAGCAAGGTCTACGTCGCTCTCAACGATGGCTACAACGGCCGGCTTGTGGAACTTAATGCCAGCAATCTATCGCTTGTTTCCAAATCCGCACCCCTGAACGCTGTCATCGACGTCTCCAGCGCCTCTCCCACTATCGGCCCAGATGGCGACATCTACTTCGGCACCAACGACGGCTACAACGGCGGCGGCACGATGAACCATTTTTCCGCCGATTTGCTTCAAATAAAAACCCCGGGATCGTTTGGCTGGGATGATACAGCTTCGATTGTCCCGGCATTGATGGTTGCAGCTTACCAAGGCACATCCTCCTACCTTTTGATGGTTAAGTACAACAATTACGCAGGCCGCGGCGGCGATGGCGTCAATAAGCTGGCTATACTTGATCCACTCAATCTAACCCAAATTGATCCTGTAACCGGCTTGGTCGTAATGAAAGAGGTTCTGTCAATCGCCGGTGTGACACGGGATGACGAGTATCCCGGGGCGCCTGACGCGGTTCGTGAATGGTGCATCAATACCGCCGCGGTCGATCCCTTTACAAACAGTGTCCTGGTCAATAACGAAGACGGCAAACTCTATCGTTGGGATTTGGCCAGCAATTCTTTCACCGAGTCCATTACACTGACTTCCGATTTAGGGGAAGCATACACGCCCACTGTGATTGGCGCTGACGGCAAGGTCTATGCCATCAATAACGCAACGCTTTTCGCCGTCGGCGTGCCCGAGCCGGGCTCATTGACGCTCGTCTTCGCCGGCGCATTGACCTTTCTGGGCGGAAGTCGGCGGCGTTGATTGGCAATGACACGAAATTTTCGCAAATGGATAACCCGCTTTTCACGCGCCCCGTTTTTGTCTGCTTTTTGTGGCTGACAATCTTGTTCTTAGGCTCGGTTCACGCCGATGACGCCGTTTTAACCGCCAATTTCTCCGTTGCTTCAGGTCTCATTCGCCCGCTTCACGGTATCAACAAAGGGCCGCTCGCCCCGGGAGGGATTTTTGATCTGATTAAGGAGCAAAAGGAGTTGGGGATTCCATTCACGCGCTTGCACGATTGTGGCTGGCCCAACCCGTATGTCGTCGATCATCATGCCGTTTTCCCGAACCCGGGCGCCGATCCAACCCTAGCGGAAAGTTACGACTTCCGGCTCACCGACGAATATATCGATGCGGTTCGAAAGACCGGTGCGGAACCAATCTATCGGCTCGGGGAAAGTATTGAGCACACGAGTGTGAAGCGATATGTCCATCCACCCGCCGATATGGAAAAGTGGGCGGCGATCTGCATCGGGATCATTCGGCATTACAATGAAGGCTGGGCCGATGGTTTTCATCACAATATCCGCTACTGGGAAATTTGGAACGAACCCGAGAACCGCCCCGTGATGTGGAGCGGGACCGACGAGGACTACCTGCGGCTTTATCGCACTGCCGCGACAGCAATCAAAAAGCAGTTCCCCAATCTGAAAGTCGGCGGCCCGGCACTCGGCGCCAGCGGCAGCTTTATTAACGGGGAATTTCGTCCGACGGACTTTGCCTCGAACTTCCTGACCATGTGCCGCAAAGAGAACGTGCCGCTGAATTTCTTCTCCTGGCATTGCTATACGGCTGATCCCGCGGAACTTTCCGCGCGTTCACTGGCCATTCGCAAGCTACTCGATTCCAAGGGATTCACCGACACCGAAAACCATCTCAATGAATGGAATTTTCTTCCCGGCAATACATGGGGACCATTAAGCCGATCCGGCAGCTCGCGGCAGCATTACTACGAAGAAATGGCCGGCGCACCCGGAGCCGCGTTTGTTGCCGCTTCCCTCGTCGAATTGCAGGATGCGCCCGTTGACGTCTGCAATTTTTTTCACGGTGAATTGGGCGGGTTCGGCATCTTCACCGAACAAGGCGTGCCGCTCAAGGTCTACCAAGCCTTGCGTGCATTTGAGTATCTTGTCGAAACGCCCCGGCGTGTGGAAACCCAAGGTGGTGTTGCCGGGAAGCTGGCGTTTGCCGCCGGCATGAGCCGCGAGGGCCGCGATGCAACCATGCTCGTCAGCAACTTCAGCGACCCGCGTTCGGAATTTGTCCTGAACTGGAGCGGCTTTGCCTGGACTGGTGGTGTGACGGCGGAAATTCGCACGGTCGATGCCGGAAACGATTTTTCAAATGCCCGGCGCGAATTGGTTACTGGCGAAACAGGTTCGCTGCGCCTGACTTTGAAGGCCCCCGGCATTGCGCTCATTCGTCTGTACCCGGCCAATGGTGCGGCGGCAAAAACGTCGTTGTCGGTTACCGTGCCCGCCAACCGGCTCGTCTTCCAGCGTAACCAGGCTGGAAATGCTACGATTGTCATCGCCGGAAACTGCGCCTGGCCGGGAGCCTCGGTTGAAGCCAGGGTGGTAGACGTCGCCACTGGAAAGGCCGGCGACTGGACGGCGCTGGGGATGGTAGAGCCCGATTTGAGCTACCGGGGCAAGCTCACGGCCGCGGCGGGCTGGTATTCGCTGGAAGTCCGCACGCGTGCCGATGGGATTTCGGTCATGGCAACCGTTGAAAGGGTCGGCGTGGGGGAAGTATTCGTCGTGGTCGGTCATTCTGTGGCCCAAGGAGGCCAGATCAATCTCTCCGGAGCCAAAGATGACCGCGTCAGCACCATCGCACTGCCGGCCGGCGACATGCAGTCGCAGCGCCTATACAAATTTAGCGGTGACGCGCGTTTTCTGCCTGAAGCCGTCGGTAAACATTTTTCTTCCAACGTCCAGCCTGCTCCTGCCGGCAGCGGTACTTACTTCTGGGCCGCGTTTGCGGAGCACGTCGCCAAGGCGCAAAATGTCCCGGTTCTGCTGTTGAATGCCGCCTTCGGTGGGACAAGCCTCGAGCACTGGGCTAAATCCGCGCACGGTGAACAGTTCGTGCATCCGTTTGTCATTTCATCAATCCGGATGCCGTATATTCGCCTGGAACACGCGCTCACGAAGTATTGTTCAGTAACCGGTCTGCGGGCGATCCTCGCCGATCAAGGTCAGAATGATTGGCCGGAAAAGGACGAAAACAAGATCGTCGCCAACTACAAAATCTGGATCGAGCAGGCTCGCAAGGACGCCGGCTTCCCAAACCTTGCCGTGGTAGTAAACCGTCAGTCGCCTCCCGACGGATTTGGCCAGATCCGCCGTGTCCAGGAGCGTATGATCAACGAACACCCTTATTGTTTTCCGGGCGCTGACTACGACACCCTCGGCAAGGCGGACACGGTCGACAAAGTCCACCTGAGCGAGTCCGGCGAAAAAAAAGCGGCGCAGCTTTGGGCGGATTCACTGAATGCAGACTTCTTCAAGGCTGCAGTCCCATTGCAGGCAAAGTTTTAAAGTAACCGATATCACCCTAAATCGATCCTATGCCGAACTCATTTTTTACTGGCGGATGCCTATGCGGTGCGATTCGCTACGAATGCAGCTCGCGGCCGATTATCATGCTTAATTGTCACTGCCGCGATTGCCAGCAACTATCCGGCGGCCCGTTCACGCCGGTCGTTTATGTGCCGGCCAAAGCTTTCAAAGTGACCAAAGGTGCGCTTCACCACTACACAACTCCGAGCATTGCCAACGGACATAACAAACGCGGCTTTTGCGCGAATTGCGGCTCCCGAATTACAGGGGCCGAAACCGAGCGCGGCATCGGCATTACGGCCTCCAGTTTGGATGATCCCCGCTGGTTTCAGCCGAAAATGAACGTTTGGGTGTCTGACGCGCAACCTTGGGATATGTTAGATCCGCAACTGCCAGGTTTCGATCGCTATCCTCCGTCCTAGCAAAGGCCCTGCATGCCGCTCATCGCTCTTTCAAAGATGGGGTTCCATGAGGGATGGGGCCAGTGCGCGGGCACCTCGCCGCTCCGGTGGAAAAAGGACGAACAAAGCTGCTCTTCCGAATCTGGAAGTTATCATTGGACGATCCACGTAGCCGTGCAATCGAGCCTAATTCCGCCTATCCGGCGCTTTGCGCCGCCGTTTATTAAGAATCACAGCGAGTCCACCAAGTGCAAGTAAAAGGGCGCCTGGCTCAGGAACAACGTAGTTGAGCTGCAGATCGTTTCCGGATGCCGAAACGTAAAAGAATCCGGACCGAGGATTAGCAAAGCCGGTGGAATCAATTGCAAAAGCGTTTGAGTTGTATCCGCCAATTCCCTGAGTGGCCGTGCTGAAGATCCAACTATAGTTTTGATTAAAATCAAACCTGGCAAGTGGCCCGCCAACGCCAGCAGCGGTTAGCGTGGAAAGTTCAAGCGTGAAAGGCGCGGCCGTTGTGGCGGTCAGTTCAAGCGCGCCCGTCATCGTCACCATATCCCATCCAACTCCCGCACTCCCATTTGGATCGCCGATTTCAAAAAGCAACCGGCCTCCCCCAGCCCATGTCTGGCCGACGCTGTTGAGTTTGCCTATATTGTTTCCCGGGGATAACCGATCGCCGGCGCCAACTTCAAAGGGGCGGTTAATCGTGCCACTTCCAGACACGGTGCCACTATCAATCAATAGATCACCGCTCCCGTTCAAGGTGCCCGCCACAACCAGCTTCGAGTTGGCGCCAACCACCACGCGTCCATTGCCGTTCAGTGAGGTCCCGGCGGCGATTTGAAGTGTGCCACTCGTGATGATCGTGTCGTTTAGATAAGTCTTGTTCGCTCCGGCAAACAAGACCGTCCCGCTGCCGGTTATTTTGAGCGTTGAGCCAGCCGCACCGCCTGAAACGGCTCCCGAGAAGCTTAGCCGGTCAGTTGTCGCGCGAGCCGACAACGCCACCTCGGTGGCTCCGGATGCGAGCAGGACCGCCCCCGTATAGCTTGCGCCATTTACGGCATTTTGCGCGCCCAGAATCTTGGGCTCGGCGCCGTTTTCTATGCTGAAAGCTCTGTCGACACTAAACGGACCGTCAATCCAAACAGCCGCCGCGGGATCCCCGATGGTGCCGCCTCCTCCGATCGAGACCGTTTCGGAACTCTTTCCAAGCGTGCCGGAAGTTGCCACAGGCGCATTCCCTTGCAAGTAGAGTTCCCCGCTAAAAACCGACAGCGCTCCGGTGTAGGTATTAACTCCGCTCAAGTAAGTCGTGCCTCCCCCAAGAAGGATTTGGCCTCCGATCGAGATGGCGCCCGAAACTCGAAGGGTTCCGCCGCCGGTTTTATAAAACCCGGACGAACCGTCCATCGGACCTGAAATGGAAACATCAGCACCGGAACCGATGCGGAAAAGATTAAAGGAGCCAAGGGTCAAAGGCGCGGAAATCACGGTCACGCCTGCGGTCGCGGTAATGCCGCTATTGACCTTGAGTTTGCTTCCATTGGAGCTGGCAATAGAGATTCCCGCGGTCGAGCCAAGTGTCAGCAGGCTTACTTCACGCGAGCTATCCAGTGTGACGGCTGCGGCGCCGTTGAAAGTCACATTGCCGCGAGGAGACGGGACGGTGCCCGAAACCCAGTTTGCCCCGCTGCTCCATTTGACATCGCCGCCGCCACCGCCGCCATTCCAAACCCGCGTGGAAGGGGTGGCTTCCAAATACGTCGCAGACGTGTCAAGTATGGTCTGCTGGAGGCTGCTGCTTGATCCGACCGACTGCCAGGTAATCGTGTAGTCTTTCGTATTGAGCCCGCTGAGATCCCATTGCGCGGAAATTCGGTTTCGCAAACTAAACCCGAAGGACGATCCGGATGCCTGATATTCCGTGATGAAGTTGACAGGCGTAATCGAAACCGGACTGCCGGCAACAAGGTAGGTCAGTTTCAGCGTCGAATAGTCGATCAGTGAACCATCCGTTTGCCATTGCAGGTTGACGCTTCCAAGCGCATACGACGTTGAATCCTGGAGTTCGAATCCGGTCGGACCGGAGAAGCTGTAAATGTTGCCGGTCGTGCCCGGACCAACCACCAGGGCTCGCGATTCCAACTTTTGCGTAATCGTGGGATTGGCGGCGGACCAGAATGCGTACGGATCGAATGGGTTCGAATTTGAGGGAGGAACGACCAAAGCTTCCGACGCCAGCCCTCCAATGCCGTTTGGCGCAGCCATGTCGGGATAGTTCGCACCATTATAAGGCGAGTAGAAAATGTCCCAATTCGAATACTCGGAATTCGCCGTATCGCGATAGACCGGAGTAATAAATTGCGAAGGATTGGTGAAGAAACTTTGCGCAGGCAGTGAACTCAGCGGCGCGGCTGCAGCTAGAACTGCCAGAACTCGGCGCAGGCGCGAGACAGTAGATAAATTATACATTAAATAAAACGAGTGCAACGAAGTGCGGCGACCTCTTCAAAGTGACGGCGCTTGAATCGTAAGGTTGGTCCGAAACGAAATTACAAATGCTCGCAAATGTGCTGCCCTGTCGGTGGTATGCCGAAAAACGATTGAGGCCAAAGCAGCGACGCCTGCAAAGCGGAGTGATCATGCGCACTCTTTCTAGAAGGTTCCCGCCGGATGCACTTCCTTGTGATTGCCTTTTCGGTGCGCCAAATTGCGTTTCCAGGGAAAGGAAATAGCAACAAAGGACGTATACGGTATGCGCGGCAAAGGTGCCCGGTTTTCCTCGCAGCCGGGCTGCTCTATTGAGCGACCTCCTACTATCCGCCTAATCCAGACAAGTCCGGATAGAGACATTCTGAAAGCAATCCAGAGTATCTTTTTCCAGGCTTATCGCTGCCATCGGTAAACGGCGGGACGTTTTCGAATAACGCAATCCTATGCTTATCCCGGCCGCCTCAAGGCTGGCGCCAGGAAAGTGAGCAATTATGACTGATTACATCGTAGGCTTTGCCGCCAAAGTAGCCCGGCATCACCTCCCGCTGGTGGGCGGCCGCAAGCAGATACAAACCTGGTTTGGTCGCCGTAAAATAGACCGCGCCCTCGGTATCGGACTTAAGTTCCTGGTCAGCTTCGGCCGGCGAATACAGTTTTACATTCACGCCGGCAAGCGGTTGACCACGAAAATAGACGCAGACCTTCCCCGGGGTGCCAGTCGGTACAAGGTCGAAGTTAAGCGCCGGTTGCGCTGCGACAGCCGGGGTCGATTGCCAGCGGGCGTAAAAGAAAGGTTTGCGAGCGGGTTTCGCCGGGTCGCCGGGTTTACCCATCACCGTAAAGCCGGTTTCAATCTGCACCGGCATCGATGCCTGTGCGCCAGCAAGAAGGAAACCGTCGGCGTTCTTTTGCACCTCAAACGCCTGCACTTTCCCGGCTCGAATCTCGCGTTCTTCCTTGCCGGCGCGGAGCTCTTCACCGGTCTTGTTTTCGCCGGCTTTGGTCTCCGCACCCGGAGTCCATGCAAAGGGCAAAGTGAGAGCATCGAGTGCGCCGGGAGATTTCTCAAATTTCTCACCGTATTCTGCAAAGCGCACGAAGAGGCGCCCGTCAGGAGTATCTTCGATCCAGACCTCGTGAGCGTAAGCGGGGAAAGCCAGTCCGCACGCAGCGACGGTGAACATGATGCGGGTGGCCCGGCACAGAATTGGGAAGTTTGGAGTTTTCATAATAGACGAGTCGTCGGCTGAGTCGCTCCAAAGTGAGCGAACATCAGGACGATCTTCGTGAAATATGTAACTCGTATGGAATCCGGGCGCGTCCTCGCGCTTGCCATTCTTTGTCGTCGAATTGCCGGTGGCGCGCCCCAAGGGAGACGCCGTTGCTTTGGCCGTTGGATTCCTGGCGGCTGACAGAGAGACCTATGTGCGGCGGCGATAGCGGCGCAGTCCCAGGAGCACACTGGACGCCGTTCCGATCATTGCAAAGCAAGTTGGCTCGGGTATTACCTTAAGAACCAGATCGTTGCCACCCGCGTTAAACCCAGCGGCGCCTCCGATTTCACTATTGCCATCAAAACTCACCTCAAACAGTTGATTGGCAATAGTTAAGACGCCTCCGTCGCCTACGCCATTCAGCGTTCCGGTGGTTGTTCCGCCGCCGCTGTTAATAAGCACGTAAAAGAGATCTCCCTCTGCCGGGGTAAACCCAAGCAGTGATCCTTGCAAATCGCCGGCAAGCACCACATCGGAGTCCACGATCAAGCGGCTGTATTGGGAAACGGCGGTTGTTCCGTTGAATTCAAGTTTAAGATGCGCGCCACTATTCAGATTAAAAGCACCGGTGGTAGTTAGCGAGCTGGTACCCGGCAATGGAGCAAGAGTGCCGTTCGCATTTACAGTAACTCCTCCGGTTACGACTCCCGTCCCATTCATTACGCCCTCCACGATAAATGAGCCTGCCGCGCTTCCACTCACGGTGAGCGTCTGCGCGCCGCCGATGACTGCGCCGTTTGTCTGCGCGCTCATATCGAGCGTGGCGCCTGCTTTAACGTCGATCGCCGTGCTGCCGGCAATCGTGCCGGTGATCACCAGCTTTCCGGCGGCAACAGTCGTCGGGCCACTATAGCTGTTGTCACCAAACAGAGACAACGTCCCCAAACCTTTCTTGACGATGCCGCCGTCGGCAACGCTAACAGGTGATGTCGCGCTTCCGATATCGAGGGTGCCAGAAATATCGAATTGGCGATCGGAGAACTGTAGGTCGACCACCGCTTTCACCGCGGTAAGAGTTGGGGTTAGCCCGTTGATATGGCTTGCGCCCGTCGAGATGACGTCGCCACTAAGATTTACAATACTTCCCACGGAATTCGCCGCCACCGCGCTTGGCCCGGCATTCAGGTTGATCGTGCCGCTGGAAAGCGTCAGCCCGCCCGCCCCGATGTTCAATATGCTTTCCTGCCCGACCGACGCGCTGCCGCCATCGAGATTAATCGAGCCGCCTGAAATCTCCACTGCCGCGGAACTGATCCCGCCTCCCCGCTGGGCCAATGCGGTGCCTCCAGTGACTTTCAATAATCCGGTGATGGTAAAAGCGCCCAATGTGGAATTACGGCCCGAACCAAACGTCCCGCTATTGATGGTCAGGTTGGCAATCGTATCGGTGGCGCCGGGATTGGTCGGCGCCGTGCTCGCGGGGTCTCCGAAATTACCCCCGTTAAGCGTTACCGACGCGAAGTCGGCGATCTGATTGCTGACGTTGTGCCCATTATAAGTAAAGCGGCCGCCGGCGTTAATGATCATATCTCCGGGGATGGCATCAAACCCTGCACCTTTATTGGCATTGAGTGTTCCCGCGTTGATTGTCGTGACTCCTGAGTAAACGTTGGAAGTCGCGCCTCCCAGTGTCACGATCCCTGCGCCAATCTTGGTCAAACCGCCAACTCCCGCGATCGCGCCATTGAGATTGACTGTATTATTAACAGCAGCTTCCAGCGTGCTGGTTACCGGCATTTCGACGTTGCCATTATAAGTATCAACCTGGGCAGCTTGCGTCTGGCGAATCGTGCCGCCATTCAGCGCGATATCGTTGGGAAAGGTTCGTCCCCCCGAACCTTCCAATGCACCGCCGGCATTGACGGTCACGATGCTTGTTCCAAAGGCATCATTGTGGCCGCCTTGAAGCACGCCGCTGTTGATGAAGACTCCGCCCAGCCCGGTTGTGGCATTTCCGATGCCGGCTACATTGCTGCCGGTCTTTATCAGAGTAAACCCGAGTGCGTCGTTAATAAGTGTGCTTAGATGACCGAGTTCAAATCGGCCTCCGTCGCTGCCGATCGTAGTATCGCCGTTCAGGATGAACTTGTCGTAGGAAGCCGAGGTATTGTCCGCTCCTGAATTAAAGACGGCTCCGGTGTTTGGCGCGCCAGTGCCTGTTCCGCTCACCACAAGCACATAGCCATGCCCTGCCAGAGACTGGCCGTTCAAATCAAGCGCTGCGCCTGGTGCGATGGTCGTCTGCGCACCAGTACCTCCGCCGGCCTGACCGTTTGCAAGCCGCAGGATGCCCGTAGAGATCAGGATTCCGCCGGTAAACGTATTGGCCCCGGCCAGCACAAGATTGCCGGTTCCTTTCTTAATTAATATCCCGGTACCCGAAATTGGGCCTGAAAAGGTAATCGCGTTATCGGATTTCACTGTGCCGCCGCCGTCATTGACCGTGATTTGCCGATCCGTGGCGCCCGAGGCTCCGGTAAACTCAAGCGTGCCGCCGTTGAAAACCAGACTCGTTCCCGCTCCAAGCGGGCTATTCAGTCCGTTATTGGCCAAAGCGCCCACGATGACGGTTCCGGCATCCATTTGAACCGAACCGGTAAAGCTATTCGCATTGGAAATAGTCACGGTTCCGGTTCCGGCTTTAATAATGCCGCCAGTTCCCGCGATGGCTTTGCTGCCGGTGATAGTGAAGTTCTTCGCGCTATTGTTGAACTCAACGACGTTAGGGGTCACGTCCTCCACGCTGACATCGACGGTGGTCGCTGTCGCGCTGTCGCGAAACAACACGTTGTCCTTGGATATAAAGTCGGTCTTGGTGGCGTTGTTTGAATTAAGCACCCAATTCTTGGCGCCTCCCAACGTTGCCGTACTCCATTGATTGTTCAAGGCTCCGGTCCACACTGGAAAATCGACACCCGAAATATCGAGATCAATCGAGCTGTTGGCGACATTGTTAACCAGCGCTGCAATGACTCGCGGGGTCGGTAAAGTTCCAAGCTTAAATCCTGCAAATCCAGTTCCCCCAAGCGCTCCTTCGTAATCGACCAGAACCATCTGGCCGGTAGTTTGAAGGGTTCCGACCACATTCACCGTGATTGACCCGGCGGCGCTTTTTATGACCAGGGCATCGGCTCCGGTAACAGTGATGCTCGCCTGCCCGGTATTGCGGTTCGCAAGAAGAACCGATGTGTCGCCTGTCGCAGAACCAAAATTCAGGTTCGAGAAGCTCAGGATTCCGGCACCAATGGCATCTCCAGGTGTCAACCTGGCGCCATTCCCGATGGTTGCGGGACCGGTGACGCTTCCTGTTCCCGAGAGGGTTTGCTTGTTATTAAGAACAAACCCGCCGGCCGCGTTGCTAACATCCAAAACCGCCCCCGTCTGGACAATAATTGCAGGGCTGCTCGCAATCGAGCCCGTCAGTGAGAGCGTGCCGGCATCGATATGGGTTGTCCCTGTGTAAGTATTGGCCCCACCGAGCACAAGGTTGCCAGCGCCTGTTTTAGTAATGCCAAATGCGCCGCTGACCACGCCCCCCAACGTCACCGGAGCGCTGACTGGATTGAACGTCGCCGCGCCCGTCAAAGTTGTCTCCCCAAACCGCACGCCATAACCATTGGCGCCCGTGACGTTGAGAGTCTGCGCACCAAGGGTCAGGGTGCCGAGTTGAATCACATTTCCGCTGTTAATTGTGGCGTGATCAACATTAACCGTTCCGCCCGTTCCCTGAAGCAGCAAATTATTGCCGTAAGTCAGCGTCCCGGAATCGCCTGCACCGTCATCGTGCAACTGCAATGTGCCGCCATCGAGGTTGATCGCCGCCGTTCCCAGCGTATTGCCAGTCAACGCGGGAGCGCTTCTAAGAATTTGAGCCGGCGTTACCTGGAAAGTGCCTCCAAAAGTATTGGCTGGATTGGTGAGAATCAGCGCCTTTGCACTGGTTGCATTCGACGCGTTTCCGTTCACCGTCAACGTGCCCGAACCCGTGAGTGCGCCGGAAATCGTGATACTCAGATCGTTGACCGGAGTCGTATAGCTGCGAAGCACGACCGCGGAATTCCCGGACGCCGCCACGTTGCCGCTAAAATTGGAAAGATCACCCGTGCGAGTCAGCAAGGTGCCGCCATTGAGCAGAACGGAGTTTGTGAGCGTCACGTTTCTGAGGGCAAGCTGCGCACCAGGACTCACGCTCACCGTTCCACTACCCAATGCACCGGCAACCGCTGCTTCCAATGTTCCGGCGCTGACACTTGTTTCACCCGTGTACACATTAACCGAGCCGAGATTCAGGATGCCGGTTCCGGTTTTATTCAGGTTCGCCACGGTGCCAACCTCGCTTACAACGGCGTTGAGGTCGAGGCGCCCCGCTCCGGCAATCCGGATCTCTCCGCCGCTTTTCAGCTGAAAAGCGAGCGTGTGTGGCGTTGCCGCCGTGTTGGTGCCGGTGACAGTGTAGACGAAGTCCCCGATAGTCTGGATGAGCGGCACATCGGCGCCACGCCCCCCATTGAGTCCGAGGGTCATATTGACCGAAGTGCTGTTATTGGTCAGCGTCATCGCGACCCCGGAATCAAAAGTTAAATCCTGAATCTCGGTGTAATTCGGCGGAATTGTTCCGTTAAAAGCGGAGCCACGCAAATCGAGGACGCCGGTGGAGCGAATCACCGCATTATCACTAATTCCTGGCAATGCGCCGAGGCTCCACGCCGCCGTTGTTGCCCAGGCGGGCGCAACTCCTGTAATCACATCTTCAGCCGCCTGAGCCAGCGGTCCCTCCAGGCAAACAAGCGCGACGATACTTCCAAGTAAAATACGGGACCGGTTCATGGGCATAGAAGAATAAAGGGGATGTGAAATTGGCTTGGGGGGGAGTCGCGGAGTTTGGAAAAGCAACTTCCTTGAGTCGCAGGCTATCCAAGCCCCGTTGACTTCACCAGAATGTCACAAAATGCGCATCAGGCAAGAACGGCTTTGTCTTTGTATGCGCGATCCTCCCGGTCGCACTCAGAAACACATCCGTCATTAAATAGGCATTGCAAAGACGTATTGATGAGTAGCGAAGAGGAATTCTCTTTGCCCGGCCAAACATCACATATCCTACTTCCGGGATGACTATATGAGGCGGTGGCCTCAGCTCAGAATCTCGCGAATGACCTTGCCATGGACGTCAGTTAACCGGAAATCGCGGCCTCCGAATCGATAAGTCAACTTCTCGTGGTCGATCCCCAGCAAATGCAGCATGGTTGCATAGAGGTCATAGACCGAGCAGATATTCTCGACCGCGTGATAGCCGAGATCATCGGTTGCGCCATAAGCGGTGCCGCCGCGCACCCCTCCTCCGGCCATCCAGACGCTGAATCCCGACGGGTTATGATCGCGTCCATCGCTTCCCTGGGAAAAGGGAGTGCGCCCAAACTCGCCCGCCCAGAGTATGAGGGTCTCTTCAAAAAGCCCTCGCGATTTAAGATCGGTGATGAGCGCCGCCAGTCCCTGGTCAACTTGAAAAGCCATCGCCCCATGGCCTTCCTTAATCTGGCTATGCTGATCCCACGGATTGGCCGCCCCACCGGCACCGATATCCTTGGTCAGACAACTCAACTCAACAAAACGGACGCCCCGCTCAATCAGTCGCCGCGCCACCAGGCACTGTTTTCCGTATGCCGCCTTTTGTAAGTCGGGAGAATCCAGCCCGTAAAGCTTCCTGGTTGCCTCCGTTTCGCCTCTTATTTGGCAAAGTTCCGGAACTGCCGTTTGCATCCGATAAGCCGTTTCGTAATTGCGGATCGCGGCGTCAACCTCCGGATCGGCGGCCGTGCGAAGAAACTTGTCATCCAGGCCGCGAACGAACTTCAGGCGTTGGCGCTGAAGCCCGTCGGATTCATGCGGGGCAATATTTGAGAGCGCTTCAGCGGCATCGGCCCTGAGAATGGAAGCCTGATGCTGCCCCGGCAAATAGCCATTGCTAAACAAGCCGACCCCTCCGTGAGGCGCTGTGGCACTGCCGCTTTGTAAAACGATGAATCCCGGCAAATCCTTGTTCTCGGAACCAAGTCCATAACTTATCCAGGCACCGGCGCTTGGATGCCCCATGAATGGAAAGCCGGTATGCGCGACGTAATTGCCCTGGGCATGTTCATTGACTCTGCTGGTCATTGAACGGATCACGGCGAGATCGTCCGCGCACCTGGCTATATGCGGAAACAATTCGCTGACTTGCAGTCCGCTCTCGCCTCGCGGCCGGAACTCCCAGGGACTCGCCATGATGCTCCCATTATTGTTGAACATGGTCGGCTTGACAGGCACGGGCATCGGCTGGCCGTGGCGCCGAGTCAATTCCGGTTTCGGATCAAAAGAGTCAATATGCGAGACACCTCCCGACATATAGGCAAAGATGACGTGCTTGATCCGCGGCTTAAAATGAGGCGCCGGAATAGCCGGCTCGACCAAAGAGGCTCCGTAGCTGCGATCAGCCAGAAGCCCCGCAAGAGCCATTGAGCCGAAGCCAAGCGAGCTCCTTCGAAGCATCTCCCGGCGGGACAATCTGTCAGCGAACATAGATGAATTCTTTTAAGTTAAAAAGCGATTGCGCAAAATCCTGCCAAACGCGGCTATTTGTTGGAAGCTTCTCCTGAGGAATCCCCTCGCCGAGCTCACCGAGGTAAGCGATCGAGGCCGCCGCTTCCTCGTTGGAAGGCGGCCGTGCAAGCGCGGCTTCAAACATTCGCCGTACGCGACCTTCGACACTCTCGGTCGGCGCGGACTCGACCAGCAATTGCGCCCAGGCGCGTGCCTGCCCGATGACAAATGGAGAGTTGAGCAGGGTCAGCGATTGCGCCGGGACATTCGTCGAGTCGCGCCTCCCAAGCGTGGTGAATGGCTGCGGGGCATCGAATACCTGCAGGAACGGATTAAGATTGGTGCGGCGTATCTGCAGATAGATACTGCGCCGCCTCGCGTCCGGCGGCTGGCCGGGCCCTTCCATTGTTAAGTCAAGCCCGCCCGATACCGCCAGCAACTCGTCCCGGATGGATTCCGCTTCAATACGCCGGACCCGCATATGTGAAAGCCAGACATTGCCTGGATCCGTTTCCATCGCCATGGCAGACGGATCGCTGCTCATCTGGAAGGCTCGGGTGGCCGCAAGGTATTGCACCATTTCCTTCACTGACCAGCCGTGCTCCACGAAATGCCCCGCGAGAAAGTCCAGCAACTCCGGATGAGTTGGTTTCTCACCCATGCGTCCGAAGTTATCGACCGTTGGAACCAGGCCGCGCCCGAATACCCAATGCCAGATGCGATTAACCATCACTCGCGCGGTAAGCGGATTGCGCGGACTGGCCAGTTCATTGGCAAGTTCCAACCGGCCGCTGAGCGGAGTCTGGTAAGGCTGGCTGCCCAATACTTCCAGAAACCGGCGCCCGACTGGTTGCCCGGGCTTTAAATGATCGCCGCGCTGCAAGAGAGGCGCATCAAAGCCGGCGGTTTCGAGCACTCCGGGTGCGCGCCGTTCAAGTGCCACACCGGCTTCGAGCTGCCTGTAGCTTTGAACCAGCATTCCCAGATTTGCCGAGGCGTTTAAAGCAACCGGGAGCAAACCGCGACGCACGAAAAAATCGAGAAAGGCGCGCTGCGATTCATTAAGATGGCCCTCGTTCCATGCATTGATCGCTGCTTCCAGGGTTGCCTGATAATGAGCGGCGAGTTCCTCCTTTGATTTCATCACGCCGCCTTCGAACAAAGCGAGCTGCGCGATGTTCTCCTCCGCCGGTGGCTCCTTGCCATCGTGGAAGACGATATCAGTTACGCCAAAATGTGAACGGCCTTCCGCGGCGGGTTTGCCGGCAGAGAGCGGACGCGTCAGGTCTTCGCGCGTGCCAAACTCAATATAAGCCCAGCTTCCTTTGCGATATGCGGTATCGAGCCGAATCCAGCCCGCTTCCTGTTTCTCCAGAAGCGCCTTTGGGAAAACCGAGTTATCAGGAAGCGGATAGTTATCTACAATGACGCGCACCATCGCCCCTCCTCCACCAAAGGCGTGAACGCTTATGCTGTCGGACTCTATCTTAAACCGGGGCGATGTCAGCAAACCACCATGCTTGTCCGAAAGGCGATGAGTCAAAATCCCGGCCGGATAGAGGCCGAAAAGAATGCGGTCCCCTTCCCTTTCAATCGAGAACTCTCCCGGACGGCAAGCAGCACCGGAGAGCCCAGGCCCTTCATAAAACCACCTTCCACAGTCAGGCCCTGAGAGATCCCACACAGGCCGGAATCCCTCCCGGTTAAGGCGGCTAATCTCCCCGAAGGCTGCCCGCTGATCAGCAACCAGCTTGGTCCACGCCGCCGCAAAATCGTTTTGCGCCTGCATCCGCATCCAAGGCTGCAGCGCGCCCGGTTCGCCAAGCGCCTTTTGAAGCGCGCCGGAGCTTTCTTCCAACGCTGAAAGCTCAGTGCGAATCCGCTCGGATTCGAGCTTTAGGCTCGCACGCTGTTCCAATTGCACAGGGCTAAGTGCGGCGCTGATTTGCGCCGCGGTGATGACCGGCGGGGTTCCCGCACGAAACGACGCTTCAATTTCCCCGGCCGTTAATGCGCGATCGTACAGACGCGCCTCTTCGATCTCCCCTTTGAAAAAGCCGTTGCCAGCCCCGGTATGCCGCAAGCCGAGGAGTACGTGCGCATCGCCGGCTTCAAAGGTGCGCGGCGGCGCCTGTTTGAACGGCGCCCCGTATGCGACGCCATTTTTGTAGAGCGTGATAAGCCCGTCCTCGCCGTACACAATTGCCATTTGCACCAACTGAGCCGGTTTGGCGCTTTCCAATTCACCCGCCACATTCTGCGATCGCCGAAAAAGCTCGCTTCCCGCCACCCAGCGCCGCGGCTCTTTTTCAGCGTAAACGATCGAGTCGAACCCGTGTGTCTTTATTGCCTCCACACTCAGCACTCCGCCGCCCGATTGGCCAAGGTCAGCGATCGTGATCCATGCTTCGAGTGTTTTAGCCGCGAGAGTTTTAATCAACGGATCGGTTTGCAGATAGGCGCCCGAGCCATTCAGAAGCAACCGTCCATTTTTAATCTCCGCACCACCGTAAAGATGTCCGTGTAAGCCGCCGATCGCATCACGCGCATCGTTGGTGAAATTCCAGAGCGCCGCGGGCATTGGACCTTCAATCGTTTCTGCATGCTTCGGGATACTTCGCCGCGCTTCCGCTTCAA
Source organism: Chthoniobacteraceae bacterium (assembly GCA_028293625.1). Classification (GTDB taxonomy): domain Bacteria; phylum Verrucomicrobiota; class Verrucomicrobiia; order Chthoniobacterales; family Chthoniobacteraceae; genus CAIURC01. Next base: position 147,254 of record JAQGOL010000040.1, read on the forward strand.
GCGTGGAGATTTGCTGCTCAATCCCGGCAACTTGAATGTGAAGTGCCGCCGCCCGTGCCGCGCGGACGGGTTCATTAAGCAAGCGCTCACCCAACGTTGCCGCAGCCCTGGTCCATACCGTTGCGAGTTCCGATTTAATCTTTCCACGCAGCTCCTCCAATGCCGGACGCTCTTTGTTAATGAGCGCGGGAGTATCGATGATGACCTGCGCCGGACGGCAACTGGCGAAGATGCCATAAAGGGCATAATAGTCGCGCTGACTGATGGCGTCGAATTTGTGATCGTGGCAGCGCGCGCATGAAACCGTAAGGCCCTGAAACGCTTTGGAGACGACATCGATTTGACTGTCGACCGCCTTGACCTGGTCATCCAGGGTATCGATGGGCTGGAAGCCGTGTTCAATCAGACGCAGATGCGCGGTGCCTAGAATCGACTCGTTAAATCCCGCCACGTTGGCTCTGGGATTTGCCAGCAAATCGCCGGCGAGATGCTCGCGAACCAGTGCATCGTATGGAAGATCAGCATTAAAAGCGCGCACCAGGTAGTCGCGATACCGCCATGCCTGTGGAATATCGGGGTCACTTTCGCTGCCATGGGTCTCGGCATAACGAACCAGATCCATCCAATGCCGGGCCCAATGCTCACCAAAACGCGGCGAGGAGAGTAATCGTTCAGTGGCATCGGTCACCGCCGCTTGCGAATCGGATTCGCTTGCAAACTTCTCCACTTCAACCGGAGTCGGCGGGAGCCCGGTCAGCATGAACGTAAGCCGCCGGATGAGTGTTCGCGGATCAGACGGTTGCGCCGGCTGAAGCCCTTTCTCCTCAAGCTTTGAAAGTAGAAACCGGTCGACAGGATGAACGCTCCAATTCGGATCTTTGACTTCGGGGATCGCCTGCTTCTGGACAGGAAGCAGCGCCCACCAGTTGCGCCGGGCAGCAAGCAAGTCAGGCCACACACCCTTGCCGGCAGACTCACTTGGCGGATCGTCGCGTGGATCGGGTGCGCCCGCCTCGATCCATTTTTCAAAATTTGCGATAACCTGCTCATCAAGCCTGGGCGCCTTTGCCGGCATTTTGAGCTCCGCATCGAGATGCCGAATCGCCTTGATCAGCAGGCTGTTGGCAGGATCGCCCGGCACAATCGCATCCCCGCTATCGCCGCCACGCTTCCAGCCATCACGGTAATCGAGGCGCAGGCCACCCTTTTTCTTCGTCCCGTTGTGGCACTCATAACACTCCGCGGCGAGCACCGGCCGGATCTTTGACTCAAAAAAATCAATCTGCTCAGGCGGCAGCGTTGCCGCGCGGGCCGCCATAACGAAAGAAAAATAAATGCAAAAACGGCTGGGGAAAGTCATCCTCCGGGAATAAGCAGCGGCCGGGACGTTTCTTAGCCTGCGCGGAGCCGGCAACCCACGGGGGCCGGGCGCGAAAATCGAAACACGGCGCCCCTCCATGCTGCGGCGATCAATCACGGATGCTCTGCCTCTGGCTCTTACACGAACTTTACCGACGTCGAGACTCCCGGATTTACTCCGGCGGCCGGAGAGACATTTGCATTCGGCGCACGCACCGGCGAAGAAACCGCGCTGCAGCGGGTCGATACAATCGCCATTACAACAACCACCCTTCCCGAGCCGACCACCGCATTCCTGGCCTTCGCCGGACTTGGCGTGCTCGGTATTCGCCGCAGGCGTCCGTAACCGCCGATATCGTTGGCGATAGCTGACAATCTCCGGCAGTCTGCCGGAGGTTCCAATCTCGCGTCGGCTGTGCCATCATTTTAGAGCGCTCACGATGACTCCATCCTTTTCAATCGAAAGCTTCATCTGCGTCACCTGTGGCGTTCAACACGCTGAAACCCAAGGTCCGCCGCGTGAATGCCCCATCTGCCTTGATGAACGCCAATATGTCGGACTGCACGGGCAGCAATGGACCTCTCTTGCCGAGATGCGGCAAGGCCCCTGGCACAATACCTTTCACGAGGAAGAACCCGGGCTTGTCGGGATCGGCACGGAACCGAAGTTCGCCATCGGCCAGCGTGCGCTCTTAGTCCGGACTCCCGATGGTAACATCCTCTGGGACTGTCTCTCATTTTTGGATGATGCGACCATCGAGGCTGTAAGAGCCCTCGGCGGCATTGCGGGAATCGCCATCTCGCATCCCCATTATTATGCAGCGATGGTCGAATGGAGCCGCGCTTTTGATAACGCCCCGATTTACCTGCACGAATCCGATCAGCAATGGGTCCGTCGACCCGATCCGAACATTCGCTTTTGGAGCGGTGCCACCCGGCAAATCGGCGCCGGCTTGACCTTGATCCATACGCCCGGCCACTTTGATGGATTCCAGGTGCTCCACTGGCAATCCGGCGCGGCCGGCCTTGGCGCACTGCTCACAGGCGATCAGCCGACGGTGGCGGCGGACAGACGCTGGGTAAGCTTCATGTATAGCTATCCGAACTATCTTCCTCTTTCCGTTGCTGAGGTGGAACAAATCGTATTGGCTTTGGAGCCATTTGCTTTTGAGCGTCTCTACGGCGCCTGGTGGCCGAGTGTGGTCTATACCGATGCAAAACAAGCCGTGAGACGCTCCGCGGCCCGTTATATCACCCGCCTGGCAAGCGCTTCAACGCTCTGAGCTCAAGCCCGCTTGGATAAACGCCTGATGCTTGGAGATGCGAATAAACACCAAAACAGCCCCGCATTAACGAGCCCACCAATTAGGAGCATCGCAATTGGCATATGATCCTGAGTCCCCTCCTGCAATAAGATCAGCGAGCCAACGAAGGAAAAAATCACGCTTAGAACCAGGAGGCTGTTTAGAATGTAGCGCGCCCAGTTCTGCCGGCAACCGATCGCAACCAGGAGTACGGTGGTCCAAATGCCGCCTGCAATAAGGGGACTTAGTAGCTCCGCCCTGTTGTTTGGGTGGGTTCCAAAATACATCAGTAGATCCGTGCTGCGCAGCACGAAGAAGATCGCCACCAATAGTAATCTGCCGCGGCGCGAACTTCCTCGGCCGTGTCTTCCTCGCCGGCCAATGGGCTGTTGTTGTAAATGATTGAATGCTGCTACTGCTCTGGTGGGTGCTTCCATGGCAAGGTTATTGATCACTGCATTCGCCCGTGTTAACCGACGATATGTCGGATGGCGTATTACGACAGATACGATAAAACGCGCGTGGCGCGCTACCATTCACGATGCTGCCAAAATCAAACCTGCGCGTCAACGAATCCTGCTTTCCACGGCTACAATAGGCTGATCCCTTATGTGACCGAGTTTCGGTTTGCCTACCTCCTTTTATGGAAGACGCTTTGTCTTGAACCGGTCCCAAGGCAATTTGATTCGTCGCCGGGCTGATTGCATCCGATGCCTCATCCTTTCAATCCGGTGTCGGTGCCGAGGAATCCGATATCGGGTCATTTCAATCCAACACCGGAGCAACTTGATCCGACGCCCCATCGTTTTAATCCGGCACAGGTTTAAATCGATGCACTCCAAAGGTGCCTATCTCTTCCCTAATCTTAATCTTAATCTTCCGGGCAGATGAGAGAGTAAGATTAAGATTAAGAAAGGCGCTTATTCGCTGGCTGCGTCGGTTTCAGCCGAAGCAGGTGCCACGGGAACCAACGCGCCGCTCTGGACGAAACGGCCTTTGAGCTTCTCATAGACGGCTTGCGCGCCGGGCGCCCCGTTCTTTGCCGCGAGCTTCACCGTATTATAGTAACTGAGCGCAGCCATATAAGCTTCGCTGCCCTCTATCACATCGGTCAGCTGCTGGACCGGCGTGAGGATCGCCTGAAGCTGCTTGAATAGGTCCAGGGAACACTCCATTTCTATCAGCTGCCCCGCGGCAAAACCGTCCTTAGGAAGGCGGCGCGGCCGGCCGATCCGCTGTATATCCACCGCTGTGCGAAGTTCAAAACCGGCGTGTCCAGATCTCCGCCCCATACCGATCGTGAACGAGTTGTTCAGCCAGCAAAACCTCGGCTCGACTTAACTCGCGGGAAAGCAGCCCGGCCGCCAGCGCCTCTGGAAGTTGTTTGCGCAGAAACGCATCCCGAGCCCCGCACTGAATGCTTCCCTGATGCAGCAGCCCGAATTTTGTGCGGCGCTGTGCGGCGCCCGCCACCTTGCGGCCCGCGTAAAGCACATCGTGGCGCGCTGGGTTTTCAAAACAGGCATCGGAAACTTTTTCAGCGGCCGCCTCCGCCAGGACGCCCGCACCGCCCAGAAGGTTGGCGATGCATTCATGGATAAGCCGATACGATTCCAGGGCGCCCATTGCGAAAACCGGGCAATCCTGGGGAACAATCAGCGTATAAGTCAGGTCCTCCCCATGCGGGACCGTTCCCCCGCCCGTCCAGCGGCGCACCGGTTCGCGCCCCGGCCACGCGGCCGCCACTTCCTGAAACTTCGAGAAATAACCAAAGGAGACCGCCGCCGTTTCCCAGCGGTAAATCCGCAAAAGCGGTCCGTTAGCGGTCCGTAACAACGCCTCATCCAGCGCCATGTTCAACGGCGCCGAATGCGGGATGGGATCATGCACGAGGGCAAGTTGGTCAAAGAGCACGCGTGCAGCTTATCTTGCAAGGAAAGGGCGGCAACGTTGCCTTTCGCGAGCAAGGCGGCTACTTTCGCGCCCTCTATGTCCAAAGCTGCTGCACTCGGCAAAGGTCTCGGCGCTCTCATCAGCGCCCGGGCGCCCTCGCCCCTCATTTCGCCCACCCCTGTCGTTGAGCACGGTGAGCGGATTCAGCTCGTGATCGTTGCACAAATCATTCCAACCCCGCTCCAGCCGCGCACGGTCTTTCGCGACGAGAACCTCGAGGAACTCGTCGAATCGATCAAGGAGCATGGAATCATTCAACCGCTCATTGCCCGCAAGCGGGGCGACAAATTTGAACTGATTGCCGGCGAACGCCGCTGGCGTGCCGCCAAACGCGCCGGATTAAGTGAAGTCCCCGTCATTGTGCGGGAAGCGTCCGATCAGGACGTGCTGGAACTCGCGTTAATTGAGAACCTTCAGCGTGAAGACCTTAACCCGATTGAAGAAGCCAATGCCTTTGCCCGCCTGGCCAAAGAGTTCAAGCTGCGCCAGGAGGATATCGCCCAGAAAGTAGGCAAAAGCCGCGCCGTGATCGCCAACACCATGCGCTTGCTCGATCTCCATGATCAGGTGCAAAGCTGGCTCACCCAATCCCGGATTTCCGTCGGACACGCCAAAGTGTTGCTCTCCCTGAAATCCCCCGACGAACAATTGCTCCTGGCCGAGGAGATCATTAAACGCAATCTCACCGTGCGCGCCGCTGAGAAGCTCGTCGCCACTCATTTTACTCAAAATGGGACGACCAAGCCGACCCGCAGCCCGGGCACCAACCCGGGGACGAACGCGCTTGCGCCCGCGATTCTTCATCTGCAAAACCGCATCCAACAGCACCTCGCCACCCACGTCTCCCTTCATCACAATGAAAAGCGGGGCCGCATTGAGATCGAATATTATGGGACGGATGATTTGCAGCGAATTCTCGGCGTCCTTGGGTTGAAAAACGAAGAGAGCTAAGTGAATTCCTTTTTTTATCCCGTGCGCGACTCCCGAGTGCTCCTGACTGCCGCTCTGCTGCTCCTCCTCCCGGTTGCCGGGTGCAACCGTAAAGCCGATTCCTCCGCCGACAGCTCATCCTCGGAAACCACGGGGTCCGCCGCCGGTCCGCAAACAGTCTCTTCGCATTCTTCCTCGCCACCGAAGCCACGTCCGACCGCGTTGCCGGTTCCCGCGGAGATCTGGAAGGAATTCTCGGGCGAAAAAGCGCTTGCTGAGGTTAAAAAGCAGATCGATTTCGGTCCGCGCCCCTCGGGCAGTGCGGAGATTGAAAAGGCGCGGGCGGCAATCAGCGAATCGCTTGCCGCCTCGGGTTGGGATATTGAGCCGCAACCTTTTACCGCCGAGACACCGCGTGGAACCGTCAAGTTTGTCAATCTGATCGCGCGGTTCTCCGCAACCACGGCACGCCCCGCGCCGGCCACCACGCAAACGGTGATCGTCGCCTCCCATTTCGACACCAAGCGGTTCAGCACGATCAAGTTCGTAGGCGCAAGCGACGGCGCATCGAGCACGGGAGCGCTGGTCGAACTGGCACGCGTCCTGGCGCTCGATCCCGTGCTTGCATCCAAGGTGGAACTTCTCTTCTTCGATGGCGAAGAGGCGTTCACACAATTCACCGAGACCGACGGCCTTTATGGGAGCCGCCATTACGCCACGCAATTACGCGACACTCAGCGCGCCGCGCAGTTTAAATTCGGCATCCTCTGGGACATGATCGGCGACAAAGAACTCACCATCACCCTTTCCGCCGATTCGCCTCAGCCTCTGACCGAGGAGATTCTGCTCAGTGCCGAAGCGCTCGGTTTACGGAAGCACTTTGGTTATTACAACCGCTCGATCCTTGATGATCACGAGCCGCTGCTTCGGCTTGCCAGGATCCCCACCGTCGACCTGATCGATTTTGATTACCTCCCCTGGCACACCGCCGACGACACCTTTGACAAGCTCAGCCCGGAGAGCCTCCGGAAAATCGGCGCGGTCACCCTCTTTCACCTGCGCAAGGCCCTGGGCAAATAGTCCGCGTCCCCCAGGTTCCCCCCAGGTTCCCCGCATTTTTCATCCAAATAACGCAAAAAGTTGTTGCCCCCCGGCGGTGACTGATGCATAAAACCGCTCCCCTTTCCGAGGGGACCAAATTCCTGAGTAGCTCAGTGGTAGAGCGATCGGCTGTTAACCGATTGGTCGTAGGTTCAAGTCCTACCTCAGGAGCCACTTTTCCCCAGGCAGCGCTTGGAAAGTGCCAAAAAAGTGCCAAAATCTCCCGGGTGAGCACTCCCCGCCCACCGGTCACCAAAACGGACGCCAAACGCAATAAATGGCCCAAAGTCCGTCCAATCACCCGGAAAAACGGCGCCATCGCGTGGCGCGTTGACTCCCGGATCAACGGAATCGGCGAACGTTTTTTCTACAAAACCGCCACCGAAGCCGATACCAAGGCCGACCAACTGCGCGTCCGGCGCCTCAACGAGGGCAAAGCGAGCGTCGTTTTCTCCGAATCCCACCGGATCATGGCCGAACGCTGCATCGCCAAGCTGGCCGAAGTCGGCGCCGACCTCGACCAGGCCACCGAATTCTTCCTAAAACACACCCGTCCCAAAGCCGGCGCCCGCACCATCAGCGTCCTGGTCGCCGATTTTCTGAAGGCGAAACAGCTGGCCGGCCGCCGTGCGAACTATCTCCGGGTCCAAAAACACGTCCTGGGAGCGTTCGCCCGGGTCTTCGGCGAGCGCGAAGCCCACACGATCACCCACCATGAGGTGTCCGAGTGGATGAACACACAGGAATGGGCCCTCCGCACCCGCGACAATTACCGGCGCGACCTGGGAAACCTCTTCAATTTCGCCATAAAACACAATTACGCCGCCGCGAACCCGATGGAAAAGATCGAGGTTGCCACCCTGGACGAAACCGCACCCGGAATCCTGACCGTGGACCAGTGCGCAACGCTCCTGACCGTCGCCTCCACCTTCGAAGGCGCTTCAATGCTCCCCTACGTCGCCATCGGCCTCTTCTGCGGCTTGCGGGCATCTGAGCTGGCGTCGCTGGATTGGGCCGAGGTCTCCCTCGCGGAACGCACCATCGAAGTGACAGCCGCCAAAGCCAAAACCCGCACCCGGCGCAACGTGACGATCTCCGATAATCTCGCAGCCTGGCTCTCCCCGCACAATCGTCTTAGCGGCCCGGTGGCTCCCCAGGACGATCTCGCACACACCTGGGAACGCCTGCGCGAAGCCGCCGGCCTGCGGTTGAAAAAGACCAAAGACGGCCAAACCGGGATCCTCTGGCCAAAGAACGCGATGCGCCACAGTTTCGCCTCATACCACGTCGCCCACTACAAAAACGCTCCCCTCACCTCGCTGGAGATGGGTCATGACAACCCGAACCAACTTTTCTCCGCTTACCGCGAGTTGGTGAAACCGAAGGCCGCCGCGGCTTTTTGGGAGCTGTTCCCGCCGATGAAAGCCGATCAGAAGGCCACACCACAGACCTCGTAGAGGTGGGGTGAAGCAGATGACGCACGGCACTGCGATCTCAGCGACCGCTTCATCAAAGTAGCCGTTGAGGAGGATGCATCCTTTCGCCAGAAGATCACCGCCCCGTTCCCGATATGGGAGGCCGGACAAGGGCATTGATAACCGACTGTGCCCGCATGCCGGGATGCAGAGCGGGAGAAACTTTTAGTCTTTGCCTGCTTCGCCAAAGGTTTATAGGTAACGAGATGAGTGCATCCACATGTGCCTCCGTTTGGGAAAAATATCCGGGCCTCGTTTGGTCGAACCGGCAGGCGGATGACACTGTGAGGATTCGAGCCGCATTGCTCAAACCCAGCTTCCCCATGCTATTGGATATCGCCCTGGCTTTCGGACCTGAGCGCCTCGCCTTTGAGTGGACGGTTTTGCGCAACGACCTGTACACTGACACCCGGCGGGCGGCTCCCACGGTTGAGCGAATCCTCAGAAACATCCGGCGTGGATACGAGCAAGCTCGCTCCTGAAACCCGCCGCGTCTGGGAACGCCTCGCCACCGATCCCGCACTGGGCGGCTTTGAAACCGATAAAATCGCTCCGCCAACATTGATTGGGCGGCCACACTTTTGCTCGCCTGCCTGAGTCCTCCCTCTGTCCGAGCCGGTTTTCAAGCTTCCACGATCACTGAACACCGATCCAAAAGCTCAGAAGCCGGAGATCCATTGCTGGTCCCCGGCCCCTGTTCCCCCAATCTTTCCGAACGCATCTCACCGTTTGATTCCGCACTCGCCTTCACCCGTCTCCCAACGCCCGGCACTCCAACCGCGAGATTGCCGCGAGCACCTTCGGCCAGGAAAACCGCACCGTCCGATGTCCCAAACGCACATAAGGAATTTTCCGCCGCCGCATCAACTCATCAACCATCCGCACCGAAGGCAGACTGAGCCGCCGCCTGAGTTCCTCTTTGTCGATCAGCTCCGCCTCACTCCCAACCGCCGGCTCGTCTTTTAAAGAGTTTATGCTCGATGCACTCATAAGGTTTTTATTTGTGCACCGTTCTATCAGGGCGCTTACGGTTCCCTGCTCCAGCGTTGGAGCAGCCAATCAATCGACCGCGGCAGCGTGGAAGTGATGCAAAGCCGCATACTGCTGACGAAAAGGGCGGTTTAAATATCCGCCATTGCTAGAAAGCACTCCGAAAGCCGCAATGGCGCTTGCCCGAATGACGAAAGCACCTAATCACGCGTGCCTGCTGCGGATTCCTTGCCGAGACAGTAGTAATTAAGTCAAAAGCATTTCGGAAAACATCTAGCAATGCTCAGCCCTCGCGGGTTTAACACCTTTTCTATGGCGATTTCCTTCCAGCGATTGTACCCGATCTTGAAACAGTTTGAGCGTCACCACTTCAGTGCGCTGACAACTACGCTTATCAATCGAGCCAGTACCGCAACTCCATACAGCGCAGCCAACGGTGGAATTCAATTTGTCTCTATTGAACCCGGCAAAAATACCTGCCGAGCTACGAATGCGAGCCATGCGGAAGAGTTTTGGGTCGATGATGATAGAGAGCTGCCGCTGATTGTGGGGATCGGGATCAATTATGGTCAAGGTCCCCAATGCACAAGTTTCCCCAGTTTTCAGCCATGGATGCCGTCGATCATCGACTTCGCTCCCGAAATGCGGAGAGCGGCGGATGGTGCGATGGCCGCATATAGGCGCAATGCTGTAGAGTGGACAAGCAGTGCGACAAAAACAGGACCCCGCGCTTCGCACGTGCCGCACTTATCAGCTGGCGACGACTATATTTTGGTCGCTACAAATTTTTGCCCTTTCATCACCTTGAAACAGTGGGGTCGGCATTCAAGCTCGCAGTCCAAGGCACTTCTGAGCGCTTGGCCTTCAGCATTACACCTCGACGCTCTTTACAAATTGATCGGAGGAGATGTCGATTTATGGATGGCTCACGGGATTAATCATTGGAAAGAATTTGATTTGTGGCGAGCTCGTCTCTCCATCTCGAACTGGATGAAGACGTACAACCTCAGTGGCCTCGGGTCCGCAAATATGGCCAAAGCCAAATTAAAGAACCATCCCCTATATCGGTGATGTACTTTCCTCAACCAATCCGTATCCTTGAGTGGTAGCAGGCAAGTCACATAAAGATCGACCAGACTGCCTCGATAATTTTTCGATCTTTTCGGCAGACAACTTGAACATGTAGCCGGATTTCCAATCTGGACTGGGGGCAATTCCAGACACACAGCAACCCGAAACGTGAGTTCAATGCCCGTATCGCCGTCTGAGCCGCCGGCAAGACGGCTCGTGACCGCGGCTGGGACATTTCAACAAGTTGATGGGCGGCACCCAGACTTTCCTCGAATGACAGATACGTGCAAAGGTGTGCGGAAAACAAGGATACATTTGATAGTGCACTGATTTACCTTTCTTGATCCTTTGACATTAGGTATTTATCAGCTATATGAACCTAGAACTCAAATGGTTTGAACGAAAGAGCGGTTCTGAAGAAAACCGACCTCACGAAAAGCGTAAACCGTTTGAGCGAGACAGAGCACGTCTTATCCACTCAGCTGGTTTTCGAAGACTACAAGGGAAGACACAGGTTTTAGGAATCGCTGAAGGCGATTTTCATCGCACTCGCCTTACACATTCGATGGAAGTTGGCCAGATAGCCAGAGGATTGGTCTTGCAGCTTCGGGAAACGCACAAAAACGCTTTAGGCATCCTTCCCCCTACCAAACTAATTGAAAGTATCTCTTTCGGGCATGACGTAGGACATCCACCATTTGGCCATAGCGGCGAATGCGCCTTAAACTACATGATGCGACGAGACGGTGGGTTCGAAGGTAATGCTCAATCCCTTCGACTCTTAGCTCAATTAGAGGCCCACACATCGGGCTTCGGCCTGGATCTGACTCGCAGAACTTTGCTGGGGATACTTAAATATCCCCGGCCGTATTCGGATGGCAAACGAGCGAAGGCCGCAGTCGATCCGACATCATTAGCGCAACTCCGTCGGGATGATTGGAAGCCACCAAAATGCTATTACGACTCGGATAAGCCAATTGTTGATTGGTTACTGGAAGTATTTCCAGAATCTGATAGAATTCTCTTCTTGGAATGGGACAAGCCACCCACTGATGAAGCTAATGGGAAGCCAAAGCATCGAACGCTTGATTGCTCCCTCATGGAAGCGGCCGACGATATTGCCTATGGCGTCCACGATTTTGAAGATGGGATCGCCTTGGGGCTAATAACGCGCGATCACTGGGAGTGTGCTTGCGAAAAGCTGGATAAAGACTGGGCTGCAATGGTAGGGCTTAACGCCGAAATAACTGGCAATCACCTGTTTGAGCAACCTCATGAACAACATCGTAAAAAGGCAATTGGAGGCTTGGTCCATGCGATGATCGCCTCCATTGAACTCGATCAACTCACTGGCTTCACTCATCCACTTTTATCGTATAGGGCTAAGTTGAAAGCGAGTGCCAAAACATTTCTTGAAGAGCTCAACGCCATAGTCAAAAAGCACATTATTGACCTGCAGTCGGTCCAAACTCTTGAATACAGGGGACGATTTTTGGTCACATCGCTTTTCCAAGCGATCGAGGCGGATCCAAAGATGCTGCTTGGCAAGAATTTCGTGGACCGATACGAGGAAGAAAAGGATTCGGTCGTAAAAACGCGTGTGATTTGCGACTATATCGCAGGCATGACCGACGCATATGCAAGCCGGATGTATGAACGACTCTTCTTACCACGGCATGGAACCGTTTTTGAACGCCTTTAATAGGGGCTACTCAGAGGCAAGTCCGTCACTCAATAGTTTCGAACCTCCCAAATTATCGTGTTACGGTTTGGTATTGAACCCAGCGCGAACCGGTAAGCAGAAAACTCCACAACGGCATCCGGAAATATTACTAAGAGCTCCTCTAAGTCTACAAAGGATGACGGGAACAAGTGCTCTTTAAGTAAAAATAAGGCTTTAAGGCCATGCACTTGGCGTCCATTCCGCATAGCCAAACGCATTGTTGTCTTTTCTGATGACCAAAACAGTGAATAGTAATCAATGGATCGCATAAGCTCACCTTGGATTAGGAGCCCTTCGTCGGGAGCAGCTTCATTGTATACCACTTCGGCTTCCCTAGCTCCGAGTGCCAGCCACTTTGATAACTGAACACGTGCTTCTTGCTGGCTAACTTGTTCTCCTAGGCCAGGATAACGAGCGCCGCCAAGGCGGCCTTTGTAGCGCATTACAACGCGTCCGATATAACTCGATAGCCTTACTTTATCGAGTGAATCCCAGGTTTTGAGCTTATTCCCATACACTCCGCCTTCGTAGAGTCGAAAATTTTGTGCCTTCGTTTCAACCAGCATTTCAAAAAAATCCGAGTTTACCTCATGTCCAAGGTGATTGCAAGCCGCCAAACCATGTCGGTTTGCCGCTTCGTCTGCAAATTAGACCTATGGCGCCGGACAAATTCGCACTGCAAAAAAAATTAAGGCGAAAAACTCAAATTCTGGACGAGTCGATTTCGAGCTTACTGACGCGATCCTCGAAAGTCTTATGAAACGCGTCTACCACGCGCTCAGTTGTCACTTCTTTTTCCCAGCTTATATTCTCTAGGCCAAGAACCTGCATGTTTCGGGTAGATCGAAACTGCGGCTCCAGGTGTCCGTTCTCCTGAATCCAGTAGGCGAAAGCCTTTGTAACCCAGTCACGCGAGCGCACTTCAAAACATTTGAAAACACTCTCTGTCAGGGAGTGTCTCTGGTCGCTCAACTTTGCATCCTTGACAGACTTTAGGCAGTCATTGGAGGCTACTTCATCAGCCGTTTGCCGATGCAGTTTATTGCGATGCAATCGCTCAGTCGCTACCCAAGAGCGTCGACTTTTCACGATTCTTGCAATTAGTGTGTTTCTACAATCCAGATCTTCGGGGGCGCAAAACACGATAGCTATCTTCATAAGTATAGGACCTAAACGCCATACATTACCAGCCTGCATCTGCCAGTTGCTGTTTAAGTCCGCAAAAATGCTTTCTATGGCCTTGAATGCACTAGCCCATACGTCCAACTTCTCCAGAAATACCAACGCCCCTAGTGAGCTCTCGGGACACGCCAAATAAAATTCCTTAAAATGCTTATAAATATCATCATAAGGAATTGCCCTACCGGCATGCATTGACACTAGAATTTGTATATGACCATACCAGCCCCACAGTCTTAATTCTATTATGTCGTAAACCTCATCTTCACGTCCTTTGGCCTCAATGAGCAGGAAATTCTTAATTAGATCCAACGGTGTCAGCGGGAGCTTGGTTCCGTTCATCCTCTCGAAAACGCGCTGCGGCGGCATGTTCGCCGCCAGAATGACCCGCACAAAGAGAAGCCTTTTAAAGAACCCACCAGCGTAGGCAGCGCGCAGTTCGTTTATCGACAATAAAACTTGTTTTTCGAGAAATTTGAAGTTGCTTATCATAATATTACTCAGACTTTCTGCATCACAGAAGTGCCCTAACAATAAATGCCGATAGGTTCGCTGATCCACCTGGTCTTCGAACGACAGTTTTAAAATCTCTTTGTGCTTGATATAGCCTTCAAGCTCCTCCCGGTATTCAGGCAGTGCTTTGGCTAATGCCGCGATAAACAGTCCCAGAGTGGTCATACGCTGCTGTCCATCGACAACATAGTAACTACCCACTCCGTCCAACGGACTCAAAGTTAAATTACTAAAGAAATGCGTGCCTGATCCATTAGCAACCGCCAGCACGTCATTCACGATCGCCAAGCAGTTTTCGTTTGTCCACGCATACTTACGCTGGTAATGCGGAATATAGAAGCGACTCCCTTCCTCCGGAAGCAAGCTGGTCAGATCGACCCTTTCCACGGATATACTTTGATTCTTATTATTCATCAGACGAGATTAAAATCTAAAAACTGCGATCGCCTCTTCCGCTAATTGCAAAGTGCGAATTTGAATAAACTCTGCGAGTTTTTTCATATCGGCCTTTTGCATCGAATCAGCTTTGAACATACAGTCCCTCCTGAGTTCCCCCGCCAACCTTCGGGTGATGGCATAGCTAGAGCGTTCATAGTAGACGATTTTCTCTTCAAGCGATTTGTTAGAAATGACGGAATTAAAGCCCTTCCCAATAAGAGTTAAGTTACCTAAGGAGTGTAAGTACCTTTCATAAAACGCTCCGTCTAAGGTCGGCCACCCGGCTTTCGTTCGTGTTTGAGGCATAATATGTTCCAAAGAATGGCTGGGCTGCAAATATTCCACGGCTGTGTCCCCAGTTGCTCGCATGATTTGTTCGTTGATCTTGAGCAGCATGTAGGTCGTTGTCCGACTGTCCAAATGATAAAGGTCTGGCGGAGGGTTCTCCGCATTCACGTCCAGCTCGTGAGTTATTCTTAAACTAGCATCCCCTTCAGCATCCAACTCCTGTTCCTGAGTTTGGGCGAGACTTCCGACCTCAATATCCGACTGTGATCCTGATACGCCATATTCCACCGCCCAATTCCCCGTCAGGGCTTTTCTCATGCTCGCCTCGGGATCAAATCCGTTAGGCCACAATGCGCAAAGTTGCTTTTGCAACGAGGAAGGATTCCTCAGGAAGTCTAGCACCCTGTCGGAAACAGTTTTAGTATCCAGCAAAGGTTTAAGAAACCGGGTGCCGAACGGCACATGCGTGTCAGTAATACGAGAAATGGCAATGAATTTATTGAGGATTTTGAAGAGATTCACCAATTTTTCGTGATCGGCTTGGTCTTGCACCATCAGGAGGGTTGCGAACGGATAGTATGGAGCATTGCTAATGAGGCCGAACTCGTTGAGTAGCTGTCGCAGACGGGCGGTATGAGACGAAGTTCCTTGCACGGGAATTTCGAAAACGACTTTGTTCCAAGCATCGGCGTATTTCCAAAGGTCATTGGCCAGCTTCTCGACGCCCCGAAAGTCGCTCAGTAACTCTGGCGCCACGGCGCCCACTGTAGGCGAGCGCACGGCAAATTTCTCTTTGAATTTCTTGTATAACTCTGGGCCTGAAGTAAGCTTTACATCCCCAGTCTCAATGATCAGGTAATCTCTGAAAAAATGCCTCATCTGGTCAAAGGCACGACCGGAGAATTCGCTTTCAAAATTCTGCCATTCGTTGAGATAGAGGCTTTGCTGCCTTGCGCTTGCGATGTCATCCGCCTTCGCATCGACAGCCGGTTCGCCAGTTGATTCGGCCGCCAACATGAAAACATAATTGCGAATTAAATCGTGGACTTCGAGGTTTTTGCCCTCCGCATTCATCTTTTCAAAAATGGTTTGAGGCGAATCCTTGTCGTCGCCTTGTGGTTCGAGCTCGACTAAAGCCACGCACATTCTTGTTAGCCCGTTTCTGATGGTCTCGAATGTAAGTCTCTGAGCGGCTGGCACAGCCTTTTGGTGCTCATGCAACGAGTGTCGAAAGAATTCGAGGTTGCGCGAAAAATTCGTGATCTCAGGTTGTGCGGGTCCATCCCCTTCCTTAGAATACATAGCAGCGCTGAAACGATCGAATTCGCTTCCCATTCCCCGTCCTTTTCCCTGTGAAAGAAGGCGCAACTCGGGCACCTGCAAATCAGAGGATTGCAGGTGAGTGAGTCGGCGCAAATCGCACTCATTGAAGTAGCCCTGCAACGCCTTGAAAAGTAACATGAGGGAAGTTGCTCGCTGTTGACCGTCGACAATCTCAAATACCTCGTTGTGTCGCGCGACTACCACCATCGTCCCCAGATAATGGTTCACTTTGCTGTTCTCGCAGAGCCGTATAAAGTCTTCCCAAAGCGCAGCGCATTGCGATTCTGACCAATCATAGTGCCTTTGGTAGAGGGGAATTCTGAATCGGCGCTCTGAGAACAGGGTCCAGATGTCGTAAGAGTTGGCTTTCATATTTGGGGAGAGACGAGCGAGCAAAGGGTTAACGGCAAATCTGAGCATGTCCGAAAGCCTTTAGGCCTCCGATAAGATACTCTGGCCGAGACTTCCTTAGGAATGCCCAAAGATAACTTGGATGCACCGTTGCACCCAGCATTGAATCGCACAATCCGTCGACTCACCTACGCCGCATAAACGCAACGATCGAAGCCGCCAAATCCTTGCGCACGCCTAAGCCTGTCAGATCAGCTTGCGTCTTCGACGCCAATTCGCTTGCAGAAGTCACTCCAGCTTCCTCAAGTTTGCGCATAGTGGCCTTAGCTGGAATCTGCCGACCGTTGTTGCCTACTGAGCGGCGCAATCGCAGGAATACTGGACCAAGAGGACTGCACCAACTCACTAGATCCATTACTTGGAGATTCACTAAGCGAAGTCGCTGAAAGATTCGTTTCACCCGCTGAATCCGCTGCGAATCCGCGCAGCACTCCTCTTTTAAGTGAAAGAAGAAGCAGCGGAGGTCCCACAAACCGACCATTGCCCCCAAGATGAAGAGCCGGTCATCGCGCCAGCTCTCCTCCAGTTCGGCAAGATCTTTTACCTTCCACCGGCGTTCAACATCATCGACTCGCCCCCCATTCGCCCGGTGCCATAGCACAAGTGCACGCCAAGTAGCCAAATAACCGATCTGCCTTGCCTTTCCAGTTCGGGCCTCGGCTCCACCTTCGCTTACAAAGCCGAGTGAGCCCATGATTTCTTCGGCTTTCGAGTAATTCTTAGCCCCCCGAATCCAGTTGCGAAATAGAACCGATTTAACCAGAGATTGTTCAAGTGCTGAATCGACCTGGACGGCCAGCGGTTCCCCAAAACTTTTTCTCGGCCCCGATCTCGTTGCCATTAGCTCTACTATGATGAGCATATCCAAAGTAGTCCACTCGTGAAGGATGACATCGGTGGGATCGACACTCAGCAAATCCCGCACAAGTTGAGCAAATCCTGCGGCCAATCCCAACGGCATGCTGGCGCGAATCGCGGCCTGCCCAAGCCGGGTCGCCTTCCAAGTTTCCTCCTCCACATGTGCGAAGACCCGAGAGTTTGCCCCGAGCCACGCCAGTGAGTCCGTCACCGCTTCCAAACAGGCTTCACCTGCCAGCGTCGCCGACAAAAACCGTTCAAGCTCAATTTGAGACATACCAGTCTCCGGTCGCCGGGCTAAAAGAGTAAGCAAAGTTTCAGCGAGAGGTGGTTCAGTCGCGGCTAGCCGCTTCGAGATTAGAACAGAACGGATTTCGGCGATATTGGGGGATTCGAGTTCTCGGTGCATCTCATTCAACGCCCATGCATCACCATCCTTCCACAGGAAGATGGCTTGGCCTGGCAGGGTTCCTCTTCCGGCCCGTCCAGCCATCTGAAAGAGTGATCCAACCGGAATCGGATTACCCGGTCCATATTGAAGATCACGCACGATAACGTGGGTGGCCGGCAAATTCACTCCCAACGCGAGCGCGGCCGTTGTGACGATACAACGACACGATCCCGCCAGGAACTGGTGACGAATCTCCGCCTTTGTTGCGCTGCTCAAACTTGAATGGTAAGGGCGAGTGCCGTCGGAACCGCACACGGCTCCGAGTGTAAGGGTCAAGTCAGCGGCCAACGAGACAGCCCACGCCTTTTGGTAAACGAAAATGATGAGTGAGTGACCGGGCTCCGCGAGAATCGTCTGAACCATGGTTCTCAATGATTGTTTGGGTTCGTCTCCTGGTTCCAACACCTGGATTGACCGGTCAAGCGGTGGTCGACGAATCATCGACATCACTACGTCGCACGGCTCCAGCCAACGCTGAATGGCGCTGGTATCCCCAAGGGTTGCCGATAGCAGGAACATCCGGGGTGGCGCACTTTGTGTCTGGAAGGAAGTAATGACATACTCCAACGAAGCACCGCGGTGGCCATCCCCGAGCAGATGGGCTTCATCTACACAAACTACCACGAAGGATTGAATCCACGAATCGTTGTCAGGATTGCGGAGGATAGCCTCGATCCGCTCCGGCGTGGCGATTACAATTTCTCCGGTCTCCGGTGGTGGGCTTTGCATCGTTTCCTCTTTAAGCCGATAATCTCCGGTGGTGATCTCCACCCCGATCTTGCGACCGAGCTTCTCCGACAGCTGGGTAGTGACCAATTCCAGCTCATCAAACTTTTCTTGAGCGATCGCCCTCAGTGGTTCGAGCAACAGGACTCGCCGTCCGGCACGCGCTCCAAGCAACAGCCCCATGTAAGCCAGAAGTGATTTACCGGAGTTGGTCGGACCCGAAACGATCAGATTGCGACGGGAACTTAACAGGTTGCCTTCGCGAATCGCGCGGGCTTGGATTTCACTTGGAACACTCCCCGGAGCCAGTATCCCAATTAGGCTTGCCCAAGGTTCTCCCACTTCGAGCTCTTCCCATGTCACCAATGCATTGCTCGAGATCGGCAGCCCCAGGCTACTGAGCTCAATCCGTTTCATCGTGCCGGAGCATCCGTTTCAGAGCCGGATAAATTTTTGCGATCTCATCTGCAGGCATCTCCATAACTCGCTTCACCAACCACTGCTTCTTCCCGTATCCACTGATTGGCTCCATTGATAGAAACAGCGGTTCCGTATCGAGGGCGATATCGGGATCGATCCCATGGAATTTCAGAAGCTTTCGCACATTGGTCGGGTGGGGTTTGTCGACATTCCCTCCCCTCCACCGGGACAATTGCGAAGCAGTGATTCCGATCTGTTTTGCCGCTTCTTTAGCCTCGCCCTTGGGAAGCGCTTCCAAAAGATAGCGCAGATTCTCCCTCCGAATGGTGTCCCCGTGTCCGTAGAGTGGAACGCTAACGAGTTCTTCCACTTCGTGCCCGCTCATCTCGGCAATGGCCAAGCGCTCGCCTTCTTTCGGCTCGGCGCCAAGCAACAGTCCTGTAGCACGCGCTTCTGTCACAAAACGCCGGGTCATCCCAACAAGCGTCTCCGCCCATTTGTCAGAAGCAAGATTGCGCTGCCGTAGGATCCAACGAAGGTTCATTGTAAATTGAGATAGCGTCTCTTTTCCGCTCATTCAATGCGTTTTAATCGATTAAAGCGCAATCCAACAAGCTCGTAGTTGCGCTTTCAAAAGTTCGAGGCAGGTTTCCGGATTCCCATGATCGATCTTTCGCCACAGTTTAATCCGGCCCAACAGCTCGTGATGGATCATGCGTTGCTCGATTCCGGGTTTAGTTGCGTACTCCAGATGCCAACCGGCTCTGGAAAAACTTGGATGGCAAGGGAAGCAATCCGCCGATCGGTGCAGTGCGGGTTCCGCGCGGTCTACCTAAGCCCGTTGCGCGCTCTTGCTGACGAACTTTCATCCCGATGGGCCGATGAATTCCGTGGCACGCCCGTCGGGGTTTTCACCGGGGATTATGGGGGAACGAGAAAATCGCATCCCGTTTCCTACCAGGACGCACAGGTCCTCATTATGACTCCCGAGCGCTTGGACGCCTGCACACGATGCTGGCGGGGCCACTGGTCATGGATTCCGGAGGTAGACTGGCTCGTGGTCGATGAGATTCATCTCCTTGGAAATCGCGGACGTGGTGCTCGTCTCGAAGGCGCCATCTCCCGTTTCCGCCGCCTCAACCCATTTTGCCGTGTTCTCGCGCTTTCAGCCACATTGGGAAACCGAGAGGAATTAGCCGACTGGCTCGAAGGCATTGAATTCCAATCGGACTGGCGTCCGGTCTCCTTGAAATGGCGGATCGTACATTTCCGCAAAGCAGCAGAGAAACCCGGTTTACTTGCGCAGGAATTGGCCAGGACGCGCGACGCCGGAGGACAGAGTCTTGTCTTTGTCCAGAGCCGGCGCCGGTCCGAACAGTTGGCGGCATTTCTCCGCGAGCAAGGGCTCGATGCCCTCCACCATCACGCCGGGTTGGATCATTCCCGACGCCGGGTGGTTGAAAATGCCTTCCGGGAAAGCTCGACCCGGATCCTGGTGGCAACTGGCACACTCGAAATGGGCCTGAATCTTCCGGTCCGCCAAGTTGTTCTCTACGATACCCAAGGATTCGACGGCACAGATTTTGTCCCATTGGCGGTCAATACGGTCTGGCAGCGGGCGGGACGGGCTGGCCGTCCAGGTCTCGATCCGGTCGGCGAGGCCCTGTTGATAGCTCCGTCGTGGAACAGTTCAGCAGAGCATTACCCCCGCGGGCGATTCGAACGAATTCGGTCGGGTCTGCGAGATCCTCAATCACTGGCCGAGCAGATTCTCGCGGAAGTCCACTCTGGCATGGCGCGATCCTCCACCCAGTTGCACCGGGTGTTCGATGGTTCCCTAGCCAAGCTCCAAGGCGACCGTCTCCCAATCGATGAGTGCATCGGGGAGATGCTCAGGGCCGGGATGCTAGCAGAGGACGAGCAAGAGCAGGTTAACGAGGGCGAGGAACGCTTGCGGGCCACTCCCTTGGGACGCATCGCCATTCGCCATCTGTTGCGGCCCGCGACCATCCTTGACCTCCGAAGGTTCCTCTGCTCGGTCACATATTTTACTCATTTCGACCTCCTCGTAGCGGCGGCTTGCGCCGACGACTGCGAGCCGGTTCTCAGCGTGGATTTCGAAGAGCTGGATTCGCTGGTGGAGCGACTAAAAACAATTGATTCGTTCCTGTTCGAAGGTCCGCGTGAGACTTGGCACCGCCGACTACCCCGGCACGGAAAACGTCTCCTATCGGCTCTCAAAACGGCCGTCGTCTTACTCGACTGGTCCCGCACGGGCGATCTGGAATCGGTTGCGAACGAGCACTGCTGCTACCCGTTCGAAATCCTTCGTTTGATCGAATCCATGGACCGATTGCTCATGGCGGCGGCGACCATCCACAAGCTGAGTCATCGCACCGACACTGCTGCCCCGGACTGTTCTGTCGAACCTGATTACCAAGACCCGGGAATTGGCGTATTGCGTCAAATGATTATTAACGGGGTCAATGAGCCGGCAGCTAAACTCACCCTAATTGACGGAATCGGCGCGAAGTGGGCCAGGAAATTGGTTGCGGCAGGAATCACCGATTTGTCTTCCCTGGCCGTGAGCCATCCCTCATGGATTTCAACACTCGGAGGGGTCTCAGAAAAAAGAGCCACGACCTGGGTCGAGTCGGCCAAAAGTCTCGCGACCCTCAACGTTCGACCGTATGAGCATTTACTCCCCTCTCCTATCCCAGTCGTCCCGGCCGACTTTGAGTCCGGTACAGATCCCTACCGGCTTCGCCGAGCCCTGGAACTAAATGTGCAGGCGGTAGAATCCGGCGTCTGGGCTGTGAGTGGTGGACTTGAACCACACCGTGTTCAGGGTATGCGGCCCGACTTCACCTGCGATTGCCAGGATCACGCCAAGGGCAACGTGTGCAAACACGTTCTCGCCGTTCGCCTCCAATGCGGGGACGATTCCCTCCAGTTGCCGGTCCAGCGTCTTGAAAAAGGAGCGTCCGATGAGCATCTGGATCTTTTCTATCTCTGGTTTGAGCGGAACTGAATTCACGGTATGCCCGAAAAGCCACGCCAGCTAGAAACCGCCCACGGAATTATCCGATTCCCTGCTTACATTCCCGTTACCACATTCGGCAGTAAGTATCCGCTCGACGCCCTCATCCAGCCGTATCTGCCACGTCTTAGCCAAGCTGTGATGGTCAGTCATCATTACGCTAAGCTGATGAAACAACGCCCTCGACTGCCGCTACTTATTGACTCCGGCGGATTTGCGACGCTGTTCGATGGCAGCGAAGTCTTTGAACACCGCGGACTTGGGCACCTTCGTGTTTGCCTGGGTAATGAAGTGGAAGTCTTAACTCCTCTCGACGTGTTGGAGTTCCAAGAAGAGCACGCCGACGTCGCTTTCACTCTGGACTTCCCGATCCCGCCAAAGCTGCCGATCGCCGAGGCAAAGCGGAGACAGGCGTTGACCATAGCAAACGCGGTATGGGCCATTCAAAACCGCCGCCGCCGCGACCTTCGATTGTTCGCCTGCATCCAGGCATGGAGCGTCGAGAGCGCGTCGCTTTGCGCGGCCGAGCTGGCTCGACATCCTTTTGACGGATTTGCGATCGGCGGTCTCGTCCCGCGTGCGCGCGACGTGGACCTCGTCCTTGCCATCGTTGCCGCGGTGCGTGAAAAGATCGACGATCGACCGCTCCATGTCTTCGGACTCGGAAAACCAGAAACGACCGCACGCTTATTCAACGCTGGCGTTGACTCAGTCGATTCCTCCTCCTACGTCAAACTAGCCGCTGACGGGTGCCTTTGGGAAAATACCAACTTCCGACTACAGGATCCCTCTCCCGCCGATCGTCTCCGCCTGGCGATCCAAAACCTAGCGACAGCAACCCGCACAGCACTTCCTCTCGCGACCCAAGCCTTTTGACAACCGAAAATCACAGTTATCCGAAAAGCTCCAATAAGCGTGCTCGGACCGATTCGCCTTCTGGAGGATTCTCCTCGCGGATCGCGGTGGGAAGCGGTCCGTGAGATGGCGGCTTTTCCTCAATATCCACCGCTCGGATTCTATCATCCACGATTGTTACTATGGACTTATATGTCCCGTTACGTGGACCAACTAAAATACCGACATATTCTCGCCTCTCGTTCGGTCTGTATATTTTTAATGTAGAATTAGCCGCAATAGAACGGAGGAAGGCAGGCAACGCCTGCGGGGTCGCGTTCAATATTTTTGGTGAGAGGTAGGTAAAGGGGGCTGGAAATCGGCAGTACCGCCAATCCGGCGTGAGATTGACGAATCGCACGAGACATCCACGCCTGGCGTTTCCTGATAGAACTAGCGCAAATTGCTGGGATGACCAAGACAACGAAAGGAAATTCACCGTCTTTAGGTGGTCAAGCTCCGCTCCATCAAGGGTTGCGAAGAGATAGCTCCCGCTCGCATTGAGGCCTATCCCTTGTGACTGCATCTCCCTTCGAAATACGCGGCTTGTATTCTTAAATATTTGGCTCATAAATTTTCAGATTCTATAGCCTAACAGCCTTGGCTCACCAATCTCCTTGAACTCCGGGCAGTAAGTAAGGAGTCGCACGCCTGACAGGTGGGCTCTTGCTCGGAGTTTTTCTCCCAGGAAGAATTTGGTAGAAATAGACATTCTTCATCCCGCAGCAGCCTCTCTTGATTCATCGGAGTGCCCAACGATCCTCCACGTTCCAAAGGTCTTGGAGATGGCGGTATGCACCGGCTTCTTTCCCCGCCGTGGGGTGAGCCGGGAGCGAGAGGATCCCCGCATGCCAGAGCATCTGCTTAAACTTGAACACGAACGAGGGACTGAAGCGGTCCGACACAATCTGATCTCGTTTGATGTCTTTGGGATCTGTGAGAAAGAGTCCACCCGCTAAAGCAGGATTGATCGTGGCAGCAACCCGAAAAAGTTCTTCTGTATTCAGCTCGGATTTCCCCGCTCGCCCCAAAGCATCTACTACCAGGGTGACACTCTCCTGTTGCAAGAAAACCATTCGGGCGACAGCTGCCATGCCAGGATGCGTGGTGCAAAACCGCTCCCTTTTATTGATAGAAACCCCCGCATTAAATCCAAGCGATTCCATCAGATCCACCGCCACTAATCCGAGTCGGGTCAGCCCATTTTGCATAGTGAGCAATCCAAGGCAGCGTGCCCCGTTAATCGCGTGCTGTCTCGTGCTTTCGCTACGAAGATCCCCCCACTCTCGTTCCATCGCCTCCTGCAAAGTATTTTGGGGCAACCGCGCTCTCGCGTAAGCGACCGCTAAATAATTCAACGGATGATTGAGTTGAAGCCGTTTGGGTAAAGCAACTCCTCGTAGCGCAGCTGACAAGGCACGGGTCGTAATAAGCCCTGGACGCGGCGTTGCCGGCTGGATGACTTCATGCCACGTGCTTTTCTCCAACAGCCACACCCCAATCCCGCTCTGATGTGCATCGCGTTCGAGCGCTGCCATTCGCGACTGCTTTTCAAAAGGCAGTGCGAGATAGGAGCGATGAACTCCTTCCCGGTATGCACGCGCCTGAGTCACCCCCTTCAGCCAATCCTCAAACCGTCCTTTAACTTCAAATGCAGCAATTCCTTCCTCACTCGAATTTGAATACGAGCAAACGACATCCGGATAGAACCCCAAGATTGGTAACGACAACATCGGTTCAAGCTGGGCTGCATACGGTGACGCTCGATATGCCCCGTCGCTATCCACAGCGATGTCTGACACTTGACGACCATCCAATCCTTCACGCTGCAGCCGCTGCTTCAAGGACCAGATAACGCCCGCTTCGTTCACGGTCGATATCGGGATCACAACTTAAATCCGGGCAATCGCGGAGAAGTCTCCGTGGTGAAGTCGGGGCAAAATGTCCGGGTGTCACACGCTGCGCAGGTTGGCTCGTGCGTTGCATTGCGGTCCCAGGACGAAATGAGCTTGCCGGTGCTGGCCTCATCCATAAGGCATTTCTCAATTCGTCCGACCACACCGTCGAATTCGTTGAGCGAGTCCCTGATCGACATCGGGCTGATAGGGATCACGCGGATCGCACGCTGGAGGCGAAAGTCGCGCGACAACTTCGGCATTGGCTGCTCCTTGAATTTCCAATCTCGCAGCAGAGCCTCGTCCTTGCTTCCAAGTTCGGGCAGCAGCTCCTTTGTGCTCGTGCGGCGTTTCAAGGCGATTTGTAGAGCGATTAGGTCAGATTTCGTCGGCACTAGCTCATTGAGGTACACGACCACACCGGCGATGATCGGCTTGGTTGTCAGCAGCGAACGCAAATGAGCATAAGTATGCACCTGCCACTCGTAAATTTCCCAAAGACCGACGTTTTCTCCTTCCTCACTTTGCGCGGGACGCTTCATCCCTTTGTAATCCACGATCACCTCGAACTCGTCCGGCGGATTTTCCGGTAGTTCCTCCACCATCAATTCCAGCAGCTTGTTGCCTCGGTGTTTTGGCGAGAACAGCTCCACCTGCGTCACCACATCAATCACCCCAAGCATCTCATACCGTTCCATATCCCGCCCCAGTAGCTTGATGATGGCGGCTGGAAGCTTACGCGCTCCACGCACGCGCACCTCCGCCTGGTTGATTAGCGGAAAGAGCAGCGGACCCAGCTCATTCACCGCCGAAGTTGCGCGGGAGTAACCGAGCTTCTGCGAATCCTCGTTCCAGCAGATGATGTTGCGAGCCGCCAATCGGCGATCAATGCGCTCGAAGATTTCAAGCAGGTCCGGATCTGACCACGGAGGCAGTGACTTCCGCTTTTCCTTCACCTGTCGATACGATTCTTCCAAAACGGCGTGTATGAACTGGCCGAACCACAACTGGACCGGATGGGACGGTGGAAGCTTGCCGAGTCGAGAGTAGCGATATTGCAGTCCACAGCGCAGGAAGCCGAGCAGATCGCCCGTCAGGCTATAAGAAGGCAGAGTTTGGATCGGTGGTCGGACGGAGAGAGGCATGAAAGTTAGATAGTTCCAAAATAATCCCAGCGTATACCGGGCAAAATTGGCGGTGGAGTGCCGGGACTAGAATTGATGCCCTCATGGTTGCCTCTTAACCATTCGCCGAGCTTCCTTTCGATCAGTTTTTCTCCATAACTGGCGGACGCCGAAACACCGTCTCCCTTTGCTCGATTGCCGAATCTGTCCCGCTCCTTCTCTGCTCGGAGTAAATTCATTTCTTCCTCAGTCAGCTCTGCGGGAACGAAGTGAACGTCCGCACCATATTTTTCATTCCATTCGGCAACGATGGAATCACCGCATTTTTTGGGAAGCGGTGCGCAGAGATAAGCACCCGCGCAGTCGCGGTCACGCTGCTTGGCGAGAGCAAGCCTCAAAAAATCGAGTTCAAACCCACGGCATTTACTGCCCTTTAGATTAACATACGACTTGGCCATTCCGTAAATGTTCATGGCTCAAATTTTCACGAACGGCAGCTTCCCAGACCAGCCAGAGACTCCGGTGCGGGTGTATCCCATTGCCACGTTCTCGACCTTTGCGTTGGGTGGCAGTCCCGCTTCCAGACCCACGAGCAGGAGCACGTCCTGCGGGCGGCTGAAGGCAACGAAATACTGGCGGTAGAGATCGTCGAACGAGCGATCCACTCCGCCCCTCGCCGGCTTTTTCAGAGGGCTCTGCGGGCGCATTAAGTCCTCGAGCTGATGTGACGGTCCCGGTTTGTTCGGAAAGCGTTTGAAGGCGTTCGCGTGGTGGTTGCGTTTGAAGTCCGAGCCGACGTCCACGATCACCAGCGGGAACTCCAGGCCCTTGCTCTGATGGATTGAGAGCACGTTGAGCCGGTCGCGCGGGAATGTCTCGATCAACTCCTCGTCCACCTTCGCAGAGCCCGAGGCAATCGGCGCCAGCCAATAAAGCAGAAGATGCCCGACCGATTTGAGGGAGAGGTCTTTCTTCGCCGGATCGCTCACCACCCGCGCATTGAACGAGCTCACTTGCTCAGCCGCTGCGAGCTGCCGCGTGAAGACTTCCAGATACACCTGTCCCTCAGGTTCATCGTGCAGCTCGGGCAGCCAATGCACCAGCGCATACAAAAGTTCGATCGCTGGCGAGTTCTTTGGCCAAGCGTAGCCGCTGCGACCGGGGCTGCGCTTTGACCAATTGTCCACAAAGCTCACAAGTTCCTTCGGCACTTTGCCCGATTTGAGCAACGTCTCCGCCTCCTGCGCCCACGACTGAAACTCCGCGCGAATGCTCTGCCCGAGTCCCTTCGCCACCACGTCTTCAGCTGTCGCATCACGGTCCAGGCAGCATAGTAGCAGACCGCCGAGCCGACGCACCTGCGGCAGGCTGGTAAAATCCTGCCCACGTGGATTGAAAACTGGGATCTTTGGAGTAAGCGCCGCCAGCTCATCCTTTAGCACCTTGGGCAGCCGCGGGTCATCGGCGGCGTTGTATTCCTGCGGCGAGCTGCACAGCAGCGCGATGTCACCGAGATCGCCCCCGTTCGTTGCGTCCACTTTCACCACCTGACCACCCGGCAGCTTGTAACCTTTGCCGCGCGTTACCGCCTGGATGAATACCGCCAAGTCCGCAGCCAGCTCCTGCTTTGTCTCGCGAAACATCCCGAGAATCGGCAGCCCCACATTGCCCACCTTTGGGTTCTTGAGTCCCGGTTTCCCGACCACTCGGACGCTTTGGTAGCCCTTATCCAGAGTGGCGTAGTCGTTCACAAAATCGATGATCGTCTTCGTCGAACGATAGTTCTCGTTCAGGAAAATCTTCGTAGGCTTCCGCTTAAAGACGCCCGCGTAGCGCGCCTCGAAATCCCGGAAGAGGTCCACCGTCGCTCCGCGAAAGCGGTAAAGACTTTGGTCATCGTCGCCCACCACCGTCAGAGCGCCACCGCACCGCTTTGCCAGTTCAAAGTAGAGACTTTCCTGGAGCAGATTCGTGTCCTGATATTCGTCCAACAGCACCACATCCAGTTCGTTGGTGAATTCCTTCAGCCCGCCCTTCTGCAGCCGCTCCAGCACCGTTTGCTCGAGTTGCGCAAAGTCCACCATGATCCGGCTCGTCAGCTCGGCGTCGTAATCGTTCAGCGCATCGTCCAGCAGTTGGCGGGCTTTTTTTTCGGAGGGCGTTGTGCCCGCCTTCACCCACTTTGCCCAGTCCAGCTGATCGTGGTGACGCCGGTCCCACATCGTACGCGCGAGATCGTTTTTCGCCCCGAGATTCCAGCCAAATTTCCCCGTGCCCCGCGCCGCGCAGAGGAACTCGTCGAGATCATCGTCATCATAGCGCTTCGAGTTGAAGAAGCCCGCGCGCAGCAGCAGCGTCTCGGAGACAAATTGGTCTGCCAACACCGGCGGATCGGTGCCGGGATCGCGGAAGTCACGCAGCAATTCCTCGCATAGGCTGTCGATCGTTCCCGTGCGGACCTGATTGATGTCCACCCGTTCCAGCCACAGCCTCACCATCTTGCTCAGCTTTTTGTCGGCTTGCAGCGTCTCCTGGAGCGCATAGCCCCAGGTCAGTACGCGCGACCGCAACTCGGCCGCCGCCTTCCTCGTAAAGGTCGTCGCTAGGATGCCGCGCGGCTTCACTCCATCTACGAAGATCAGCTTCAATATCCGCATCGTCAGCGTCGCCGTCTTTCCGGTGCCCGGACCAGCCACCACGAAAAGCGCGTCGTCCATGACCGCCGCCACAGCTTGCCGTTGGCTGGCGTTCGGCGTCCGGCCCATCGCGTCGAAGACGCTAAGGAATTGAGTAAAGGAAATCATGCCCCGGCTAGATGATTGCTTTCTCCAACTCCTCCATTTGATTGGGGTAGAAAATCTCGTCCCAACCTGCTCGGGCGAGAGCATCGAGATCGCCTTGACGCCAAGTGCCATCAACGACCAGGGCGAGTTTTTTCACGCCGGGACGCGGGACAAAGCATTTCTTCACCGCATCCCAGCTATAGCGTAGCGCCGCAGCACGCCCGCAGAGTTCTTTCTTCTTGTGATCGCGACCAGCATCGGAGCAAGACTGCCAGTTGATCACGGTGTGTTGAATCCTAATTACCGTTGTCTTCGTAGCTTGGCCGCCGAGTTGAGCCCACTCGCCAAAACAGCTCCTGTAGCTCTGCCGCTGGAACGACTTAAGTTGCGATTCAATTAATGCCGCAAGTGGCTCGAAACCCTTGTAAGTGCAGAGCTTTGCCTCGATTAGATGGTCGGCAATCTGCGTCTTAATCGCGACGATCAATTTTTCGCACTGCGACTTGCCGATTGTCGCAAGCCTTTTGCTTAAAACATGTGCGCAGCCCTTTAAAAGGTCGGATCGAAAACCCGATTTTGGATCACGAGAAATCCAAGCTGAGAGGCCGAATCCACCCCCAAATTGATTTGCCGATTTAAGGTCAGTTGCATTGCCGAAACCCGCCGCCAAAACTTCACGCGCTAATTGGGCGTAACCATAGCCGTTGGCTACACCAGTCGAAGCCTTGACGATCTCGATCACAAACTCGATCAACCACACAGAAGCCGGCGGCCAACTCGTAGGCACCGTATAGCCCGCAACGAGACCGAGCGGATTTGCGTGCAGATCAATCAGCCTTTTTAAATGAACCTCTGCATCACAGAGCTCGTTGAACTGAGTTGTAAGATACTTTCCCATCACCGTGAGATTAGGCAAATTTCGAAGGGGAATCAGGCATCTTTCCATCGCAGCAAGTGGCGCTCTCGCAATCACAGCCCTCACGCGATCGGTCCCGAGCAATGTCACCGCATCGGCAATTTCTTGATCCGACGGAGAAGCGCGACCAAGAGCCTTGCCTGAAAGCCCCAGTTCAAATGCATAGTCTGGAACCTCATCTTGGCGCACACGCTTTCCAGTAAATAAGCGGAGCGCCACTTCGGTATCTTCGAAGATCAGCAGCTTACTAAGGCCGCGGCGAACTGAGGTCATTTGTGCGGTTGGGGCCTTTCCGGGCTTTCGACTTCGCTCCGTAAGCCAAATGCTTTCTAGCTCCTTAGGTGCTCTCTTTCGGAGCAGAGCGGTGAGGTCTTTAGCGAACTTGTCCACCAGCTCCTTCAACGCCGTATCTCGTCGCACACGCGCCTTGAAGAAACCAACCTTCTCGGCCTTGTCTTTTGGAAACTCGCCAAGATGCTCATCAATCCAAGCCTGCAATTCACTGCCATACTTAAGATCACCAACAATTAGTTGTCCATCCGTGTATGAGAGCTGTGCCTTCTTCAAATCTTCCTTCATCACCGCATCAAATACGATGGCGTAAGCCCGCGGAGCCTTTGGCAAAAAAACTTTAGCTTCCACGACTTCGCCGAGATTCCGCCAGAACTTCTTGTGTGAGTCCCCCGCCGAGCCGCTGTGATTGATTAGGAGAACAACGTCGGGGTGGTCCTTGTCCTTCCCGATCGTCAGGTCAGGCACGATCGTCATTTGATCAGGACGCTTATCCCAAAAGATTTCTCCCTTTAGTGAGCCACTCGCATTTACTTGCTCTAGTGCGACCTTAGTGAATGCTTCGTAAGCCTTGCCTTTTTGTTCCCCAGCCATTGGAGGATTAGATTTGGGGTGAATTGTCGTCGAAATTTGGGACCTGGGTCGGCAGCGGAATATCTCGGTAAGAAGCCGAGATGATCGACTGCCCCTTTTCCATCACTTGGAGTTCGCGCTCGAAGCCCATGAGGTCACATGAGGCGTTGCGAATTGCGGCCCGCCGCTCCTCTTCGTTGCCAAGTGCCATTGTCAGCTCAGTGTTGATCTGCGTGAGGATACCTTGGTCAATCTCCGTCACTTGCTGACTGATGACGGTCAGCCCGATGCCGAACTTTCGTCCCTGCCGGCTGATGTCGCGGAAGACACTGCCAAACTTGATCCGCTGCGGATTCAACACGCTCGGCGCTTCCTCGATGACCACATTCACGTAGGGCAATTCATCCGGCGCGCGCACTTCGTCCCCGTTGAGGTAGGGCAGTTCGCCGCTCTCGACGCGCGCAACCAACGCATCGGCGAGCGAACGCATGCCCATTAGTCCACCGACGTCGTCGCATCCCAGCACGAGCGGTATCTTATCGATCAAAGCTTCCCGCGAGGGTGCCGAGCGCAGCGCCTTGCGCAGAGTGAAGAGCAGTCGGGCGACGAGTGTGCTGAGGAAGAACTGCTCCAGCTCCGACATGAGCGAGGTGTCCACGATGACGAGCCGCCCTTTTTCCAGAGCGCAGAGAATGTCTGGCAGCGAAGACTCGTAGTTGAAGCCGGCATCGGGATCGAACGGCGTGAAGACGCTACTGTTTCCTGCATGAACGAAGCTGAGCCGCCGCTTCACGCCATCAATCGTGCCGGGATGAAAGTCGCCGATGTGCGGATCGTCCTTTGCCGACTCCGTGGCCATGAGCAGGAGTTGCGTGACCCACCGCTCGCCCATGTCCGGCTTGGTGTAATACCGCTGGGCGAAGCCGAGCTGCTGGTCGGTCATGTCCAGCACGCTCGCGAGGTCTTGCGGTGTGAGGTCTGCCCGCGACAGGCGCAGCCGCCGATCCATTCCCGTGTCCCCGACATCCCGCACGGTGAGGTAGTAGAACGGTTCCGCCAACTCCTGCCGCTCCGTGGCCGAGTAGGAATTGATGATGCCGCGGATGCCGTCGGCTCCGCCGGAGTGGCTGTGCCAGGCGCGGAATTCGTCGTGCGGATCAATGGCGAGGATCGAGCAGCGTGGCCCCGGACGTTGCCCCACCGCCACATGGCGATTGTGCTCCAAGATCGAGCGGAGGAAGACCATCATCAGGTTGCTCTTCCCGCAACCCGTGCGGCCGAAGATGCCGATGTGATGGGAGAGAGCGTAGGAAGGCAGATGAACCTCGACGCCGGCCAGCGGCACTTCACCGGCGAGCAGGTTGCCGATGAATAAACCGTCGTGACCCAACTGCGAGCGCATGAGCGTGTTCACCACGTCCGGCACCAGTGGGTGCGCCGGATCGACCTTATAAACATCTGTGAGGTGACCCGGCAGTCGCCTCGGGCGGTGAAAGATCCAGTCGCCGCTGGCTTCCCGCTCCGCGTATCCGAGCACCATGCCGCGCAGTTCGATGAGTTGCTCATCCTGCAAGTCCTGCGCGAGGTAGGAATCCGGCATTGTGAGTTTGTTCCGCGCCACATCGTTCATTTCCAGCGTGCGGTTCAGGATGTTCGCATACTGGGTCGTACGGAAGATATAGACCCGATCCTTTCGCCCGTCCGGTCCGGACCCGCGCGTGCAAGGCAACAGGAACAGATCGCCTACCGCAACGTCGAAATTCTGCGCCACCACGGTGAGCTGATGGGTGTCGCTCTCCGCCAGCACCCCAAAGCGTGCTTCACGCCCACCCAATTGTTCGATGAGTTCGTTAAGCGTGCTCATGGTTACAGGTGTCCTGTCGCAGCCGACACATCCCGGAAGAGATGCCGCTTCATGCCCGCAGCGACGGCTGCATCCATGATCTGTTTTTTTAGTGCCGCGCGCTCCCCCGCGGAAAGGCGCGCCCGATCGTGGCACGCCTTGATGGGATACGGATAGCCGTAGGCCCGCTGGTCGTGACCGCAGTAGTCGAGGTCAGCGAACACCTTCGCCTCCGCGACGGGATCGTTTTGCAGCCGCGATTCCCAAAACTCCCGATCCATGTCCAGCCGCAGCACGGGAATGTTCCTGTGCAGGCGGAACAAGTAACTAACCGCTCCAACCGGCGGCAGACTGCGCCCCTCGGCGAGACTGAATTTCCAGGCATCCACTCCCGGGACGGGCAAGCGGATAAACCAGTGCTCTGCGACCTTTCCAGCGATCAAACCCAGCGCGTCCGAAGCAAAGCCTTCGATCAGCTCCATGGTCGGCAGCCCGTGCGACTTGCTCAGGGCAAAGAAGCCGATGTCTCGCGCTCGCGCTTCCACGCAACAAAGCCGCTTCAAGTGCTCGAAAAACAAGCTAAGTTCCCGGCGAGTCACCATCGGCAGCGAAAAGGTGGTGTCCATCAGGATATACCGGCACACAGTCTTACCAGTGATCAGTCGCAGAGCAGCGCCCAATTCGGCCGTCGAACGCAGCTGAATACCGACATTCGCGGTATCGGAAGCGCGGGGCAGAATGAGGTCTGCGAGCAGCTTTACGGCGGTGTGCCCTTGGTGCGTCATCCGGTTTTTGAGTTCCCGGTAGTCAGATTGCTGAATTACCTCCAGTGGTGGGCATCCCGCTAGAGCCTCGAGTGCGGCGAGCCATCGAATCATTGCCTCGTCGGTGTTTTCGGGCAGCCAGATAAATTCGAGAGCGGGTTCCTCGAGCGCCTTTACCTCAACCAATCCATGCGTGGCATCGGTGCGATACATCGTGCCCGACGCGCTCGCGACATAGACGAA
This sequence comes from Chthoniobacteraceae bacterium, assembly GCA_028293625.1. GTDB lineage: Bacteria > Verrucomicrobiota > Verrucomicrobiia > Chthoniobacterales > Chthoniobacteraceae > CAIURC01. The sequence goes on from JAQGOL010000040.1 coordinate 180,133, forward strand.
CGAATCCGCGTAGCTGAAGCTTGGATAGTCGCCGCTCCCATCGACGCCACCCATGTTGAACGGCTCAGCGGTAGTTGTGTGGGCAAAGCCGCGGATCCCTTTGCGGATGAAGTCCGCCTCCTCGTCATCAATCCGCTCCTTCGTCTCCCACCGGCTCATGTCTTTCGCCATCACCGCGATTTTGCGACGAGCCATTTCGCGGATGTGAACCGTGTAAGCCATGGTCAGACGGCCGCAAGAAGGGATAGCTCCATCTGGTCTGCCACCAGGTCGGCACGATGCTTTAGAAAAGACACCGGTTCGCCACGGAGGATCTGCTGAAACAGGCGATAGAAGACGTAAGTGTTGTGGAAGCCTCGCCGACGGTTTCGATTGTTCCCACGAAAGATGGCGACCTCAACCCCCGAACTCTCGCAGATCGCGCAACCGCACTTTTCCCAAGGACGATCAGTCAGCGTTCTGCGGTATGCATCTGTCATGTCAACTCGATCCGAAGTCACGAACTGATCGTATTCCAACAAGGCCGCGAGACACGCTTCGATGGACACACTGCGTTGTCCTAAACCGCGCACCGCGCGCAAAGCTTCTTGTTCCAAGCGCGTGACCTTGTCCTGAGTCAGCCCGCCGTGTTCCTCCATGTGCTTGGCTCGAAAACTCTTTCCCGCTTCTGGAATTCGTAGCGCGGCGTAAGGCCCATCAAACGACGTGTAACTTTGATTGATGCGCATCCACGCTTGGCGCAGAAACGACGCACTATCCACAGACTGAATACCGGCTTCAGCGAAGGTGTTCAGTGCATCGAGCCGGGCGACTCCTAAGAGATGGATACGGACGTTCATCGGAACCTTCTCCCGAACCTTGCGAACAACTTGAAGGATTTCGCGAGAGTTACTCCTGACCATCCCACCAAGGGCGAGATAGCGGTAGCCCATCTTCACGTATTGCTCAGCCGCGGAGGCGTAAGACTCGGCATCCCAGCCTTGGACAGCACCGATAGGTTCCCATTTTAGCCCCGCCTTGTGATGCTGCTTTAGAAATTCTTCCGCATTTTGGATGGTGAGGTCGTAGCGAAACTGCTTCTGCGCCTCGGTCGCGCTGACGATGAGGTGATCCACGGAAACGCCAAGATCGAAATCGAGCCGCGTGTAGTAGTCGAGCACGTCCTCTGTTGTGTAGGGTGGGCGCTCCTGCATGATGTAGTCGAACGCGCCGCAATCGCCCATGATGGGATACTGGCGTGGCACGCGCAGGAAGCGATGAACTCCCAGGGCATTGATGCGCTCCTTCTTCTTTTTACTCTTCTCCGCGACTGCGCGGGACACGAGGAGACCGTCGTAGTTCGGCTCGGGATACATCTGGTGCGCATAAACCTGGTTCGACCAGTCGCCCGTTCCTCCGGAATGCGTGTCGTTGCGAAAGTCGTAATCCGGGTCCACGAGATCGTCCCATTCCGGGATGAAGTAACGCAGCTTCGAGCGATGCGGCTTTTGCCACCACGAGTCGGGAATGTTGATGACGCGATCCACCGATGCATTGGCGCGCATTGCCGTGCGCGTGCTTTTCTTAGCAAACGCCACCGCGTCGACATCGAGCAATGCCAGCACATCCGTCGTCGGGTCCATGATTTTTGAAATCAGCTCCGGTTCGATCGCCAGCTTTTCGAGCAGCCGCTTCGCAATCTCGCCCTTCAAGCCGATCAACGCGCATGAGAACCGCTTTGCCTCGAGATTTGAGAGCGTCACGACCCGCACATTTGCCAAACGTGGCAGTTTCTTGGCCATGCCTGTGCCGCATAACAGCAAAGTAGGTCCTCCGAACTTCACCGCTACGTCCAGTGCACATGGCTTGAGATAATTGTCACCGAGCAGGATCAATCCAAAGTCATAATGCTGCGCGACTAACTTCCGAAACGCCTCCGGCACATCGAGCGCCTTCGCCCAATCAGCGAGTTCCTTCGTCTTCATCGTGGCAAAGGTGCATTCGTAAGGGGCGATCCTCCGATTTTCCGGGATGATACCGTAGCCGGCGGACAGAACGTGCAGATCGAGACGGGTCGTCCCCGCCGTCGCGCTCTGACGAAAAGCCGTCACGCCACGCATCAAACGGACGTGCTGCTCACCGGTGTAAATTTCCCCGGCCGTCCGAAGTAATTCCTTCAGCTCCCCTTCCCGTTTAATCACATGCGCTGCCCCTCGCTGAAAATCGTCCAGCACGAGCTGTTGTGGATTTTCCACCGCTTTCTCGCCTGTACAGGAGGTGAGAGTTAAAATTTGCACGGCGGGGTGGGATTGAAAGTCATTTGGAGAATCCCCTGAATAGGATGTTCCCACCCAGGGAACAAGGGACATTGCACCAAGAATTCCCCAGAAGACAGAAGTGTTGGAGTCGGGTTTCAGGAGCCCCTTCCAGGCTGAAGCCCGCCTTCACGTACTCATGAGACTGATTAACTGATTGATTAATCAAGTCCATTGGCAGCCAGCAGTTGCATGTAACGTGGGTCGTAAACGAGATTTTTGGACGAATCGCCTCCATCGAATAGCACTTTGAGGTGCAAAGTGGAGCCGGAGTGGTTTGCATGGACGATCTCCCCTTCGCCGTCATCATCTTTAAAGAGTTTCATTCCTACCTTCGGCTCCAAGGGATGGAATTCGACGGGCTCGCCACATTCGCTCCAGCCGCGATCAAACCGAAATTGGGTAATCTTTTCGACGGGATTCTGAATCGCATGTATGCGGACCAACTTCGAATCGAGCGCATTCTCCACCACGTAGAGCCAGAATTCGTCGCCCCTCTCCCATCCTTCCTCAAATTGAATTGAGGATAGCGGCACGCCATTATTACCCCACTCTCCGTTAATGCCCTTTACCTCTATGTATCGCTCGACGATGCGACCACGCCTAGACTCAACGTCGTAGCCCGCGTTCGCGTGTGCCATATTCTGCGGCCTTCGGCCTTGGCTCCGCTCATACTGGAGCACCCAGCCCACGGCCGCGTTTCCAACCCGATGATTGATCGGAACTTCGTCATCACTCGCGTCACCGTTGCGCCGCTGCTCCACCTGCTTCTCATTCTTCGGACGGGAAATCCAAAGATCGTCTTGCCTCTTTGGCGTGTTGTGAGGTTGAAGTTTGCCGGTGCTTCCATTTCCGGTGCCCGGAAGCATCCGTCCTCGACGTTCGCCACCGCCGCCGCCACTACTAGCAGCAGTTTGTTTTCTGACTTCATTCTGCCCAGACTCTCTGGCGCGCCCATTCTGAGGGTGTTGCTCATCTTCGCTGGACTCGTCCGATTCCTCCTCAGGCCCCTTAGTCTCCTGAGATCGATCATTGCCACCTGCCACAGGACCATCGGTCAGGTCTTCAGATCTAGTTTTCAGATTCGTCTCTTCCAAAAGGTCGGTCTCCTCGTCGCCATCTCCAGAGGATTCGTCGAACTCAATTTCGTGAGCCGGGTCGGCAGCTGTCCCAGAATCAAATTCTCCTTGGGCAATCTGCGGAATCCGTCGGCGATCCAAGCGAGAACTAATTTCCGCCGTTGGCCAACGGAGAATGGCGGCGAGGTCACCTTTATCGATTTGTTCATCCGACGCCAATAGCTCGTTCAAGGCTAACGCGAGTTGATCTGGCAAATCGTCACTAGCTGATTCAGCGAGGCAAACAACACAAGAGTCCCTATCATTGAGCGACACGCAAAAATCTTCGTCAGTTTTAGCTAGATCAAAAACTTGCCCGCCAAATTCAACCTGATTTGCACACCTAAGCTTTACCACTGGTTTTAACTCAATGATCTCCGGCAGTTCAATCGTGGCTCCTGCAAATCCGTATTGGTGATTAGCAAGTCGGCGAAATCCATCAAGAAATTCATCATTTGTTAATACGACCTCCAGCCGACTGCACTCATTGCGAAAAGCCGCTGCTTGGCTGTCTTCCAAAGCACAATCCACGATCTTCTGCAAAAGTTGGCTGACACGTGCAATATTAAGGCGTTCGATGAGGAGTTCGGGAGTGTTGCGGTGCAGAAAACGCAAATGGAGTGCTGGCACCATACTCTTTTCGAGCCACGCATCATCCAAATGCAATACATCCTGCGATCTGGCGACGTAGCCGAAGCGATCCAGAACCGGACACGAGTTTAACACAGTCTCACCTGAAATCAGAAGCGTCATAGCGGCCTGAATCGCAAGAAACTGCTTCGCATCTCCTTCTTCGAGTTTCACGCCATTACCCGCGCGCGTAGCGATACTGGACAAAACCTCAATGTAATCCTCGATCCCTGGGTAGGCCCGGCGCCCGAGACGATCAAGTGCATCTGCCAGCCACGCTCTACTTTTTCCGCCCGGCACGTAATTTATCTTCCACGGAGCGAGACAAACCGGCGCGGAGCGGAAAAGATCGCAGGGTTTATAAAAACGATGCCGTTCGGGGTGATAGACGCAGGCAATCTCGCGTATCGTATAAAAGGCCTCATGCGCACTCGCCGCAGTATCTGCTTCATCAAAATCGAGCCGGCCGAAATACTCAAGAATCACGCGCGCTGGGGTTGAAACACGTTTGTGTTCCACCTCGTTTAGCTCTCGCGCGCCATATGGTTTAAGAAGTATCTGAAGATGGGCGACGACCAGCGCTGGATCAGGCTGCTCGCGAAAACCAAGCTCTTCACGCATCTCGGCTGACGGCGCTCTGCGTCCCTGCTTAAGAAGCGGGGCTTGGGACGCCACCAAGTTACCTTGCTCTGCGAGAAAAACCATCGACGGTTGATACAACCGGTCTTCCGGTGCCACTGGCGATCCAAACAGCTGTAAGCGGTCCAGATCACGCACAACAGGGCACCAAGCCAGATCACTTAGGAACTCCGCAAACGTAACCTCGTTTGAGTCCGAATCATCAACAATCTCTTCCCGAAGCGAGTTCCAATGTTCCGTCACGTGGGCCAGAAACAACTCTACTTGTCTTGCCTCAATCGCCGTCAAACTACGATTTAATGCCGTTACACTTAATCTCAAAATAATGTCTGCCAGGTCCTGTGGCCGCGGCATCTTGGCGAGTTGAAAACCGCGAAAGAAACCCACCCAGATATCTTTTTGGTCTGCGTAGAACTCCAAATCTGGAAACGCTGCACCTTCCCCGATAACTGTCTTCACTAATTCCTGACAGGCTGGGTCGTAAACCTCAGAAATTGAAGATAATAGACCGTTGGTTGTCCGAACAAGCGGTGTTTTTCCAAGTAACGCTAAAAGCTGCTTACATTCGACTTCACTACAATCATTGAGAATCGAATTCCATTCATCCCGTATCCATCTTAACAGCAGCAGCTGTTCGTTGGATTCCCTCGTCTCGTACGACTTCAAGACGTAATCACACAGCAGCGTGCGCCGATTTAGTTCCGCCACGCCAAGGAGCTCGATCAAGCCGCGCCACCCTGATTCGCGCAGTAAGCGAACCGGCAATTTAACCTCCGGCGAGCTAAATGCTCCCGGTAAAAAACAAGAGTTGCTAATGCCCGCAAACGTCCGGGTTTGATCCTCGAATAGAGGAAGCTGCCGCAATTTCGCGAGAAGATCTGCATCCTGCGCGATCGTATCGAGAGCCTCAGTTGATGACAGGAAACAGAGCAGAGGCTCCACAACCTCCGTACGCGCCCAGGCTTCCTGTTTTTCCGCCAGCTCCTCAATCTCAGATGTTAGGCTGTCGGCAAGATCCTTCGGAGTCAGATACCAAACACGTTCGTAATTCGAAGCAAATCGTTCTAAGTTCTTCGACAGTGCATCATCGCTGAGCAGGAAATGCAGAACACCGACTTCCTTCAGAATGCGACAAAGAGCCTTTTGAGGAGACTTTACGAGTAATGGCGTCTGATACGCCCCCGGGTGATGCAACCGTCCGTCGTCCCCCGGAATCAACTGCATCTTATCTATGATGTCACTCTCAGGTTTTTCGTCCGTCGAAACCGCATTCAATTCTGCGAGAACGTTGGTTATCCACTGTCGATTGGGAGGCTTCGGGCCGCTTAAATCCCAAACGGCATCGTTGTCTGTTGTTGACCCCGTTACACGAGGCACAAGCTGCGCAATATGAACCCCTGTCATTCGCATCGCTCCTGTCCCAGGGCGCAATGAGAGGGCCACTGCACTGGCGAGCTTTTCGTCCAGAAACCAGTCAGAGAAAGTTGCGAAGATGTCGCGTTGGCGAGCCGTGCCAATAAATCTCACTACCGGATCACCAAAGCCCAGCGTGTGCAGTTTTCCATCGGCACAAAGCGCGAGCGGCAGCCCTTTCCAATCGTTAAACGTCGGATCGTCCAGCAGAAATGTAATAACAGCTTCGACTTGGGATCGGATTCTCAGACCCGGATAAGGCACCTCGGCTAGAGGTAGCCCAATATCGTGGTCCGTATGGAAATGGTCACGAATGTCGGAACTATCCAAATTTGCTGGAGCGTCTCCCCCAAGTCCGTCGATGACGAAATCCGGGATTATTGGCTGGGGAATCAGAAATTTCTCCGCCACCAGGCACGCAAGTAAATGAGGTTGATTTTCCGGAAGAGGAACCAGGTTGGCGGCCGGATACCATACACCATCCACACATCGAAAAAACGGAAGAGGCGCAATCTTCGAATAGACTGAGGGCGATAATTTAGCCAGTGGTCCAGTGATAACGCCTACTGGGCTAGGAAACTTCAAATAGAGCGCTTCTGCCTCACCATTCTCCGCCTCCTGGTCGAGATCGTGCTCTTTAACAAATTCCAGTGCTTGGCAATATGCTTCAGCGACGCCGTCCTCAATAAGCAAGTCGTTCCACAGTCCTCTCGCCCGCTTATGCAGATCTTCACCCGCAGTGTGTGAGGTGATATCCGAGCGTCCGGAGTCAATGTCGAATGAGCCATGGAGTTGTACAGGAAATGTGCCGTGTTTCGCGCCGAGCGGGAGAAAACAGCAGACCTGCCCATCAATGGACGGCAACCTAATTCCGCCCCGCTCAAGACAAACAGCAACACCGGCGCTAGGTATCGCCTTTTCGTGGTGTAGACGGAGTGCGCGAGCCTGATCCACCAATCTCCCATCCTTACCAGCGTAAAGCCCAGTTATTACGCGCCACTTCACTGACCGGCCAGACAAGCTCTGACCTTCTGTTACCTTAATTTCGTGGAGAAATGAGGTAGTAATTCGACCCTCGGGAGCTGATGAGATCTCATCCAAAGCTTGCTCCACGGTGCCAATGAGAACGTCATTCACCTTTTCTCTGCCCACACGAACGTCCTCTGGATTTAGGGTCTCAATCTCGAGAAGTGGAATGCGCTTGGATGTTTTTGGATCAACTCGATAGCAGCCGATAAATTCGAGGTTCTTCAAAAATAGCATGACCGAATCTGCGATATCTAACAGTCCCGAGACTAAAATATCGAAGATCTCGGGGCCAAACACCACGCTGGAAATCGCACCCCTCGTCTGTTCGACGTGATTCTGGCTGCGCAAAGGAAGCCGAAAAATCGTACCTTCGTGATGAGGCTCTTTTCCGCTGAAGCATCCCGGAATGAACAGATCGAGAAACTGCGAGTTTTCCTTAACTACTTCATCATCGAGACGCCACTTCTCTCCGCTGTCGCCTCGACCAACTATTGTAGCGCACGGATCAAATAAACACAGATCGTTTCCTGTTAACAACAGCGGGAAGTCCGTCAGATTATAGACCGAATTAAAACCTAACCCGAATCGGCCTGTCTTCCCAGCCGCCTCAATCTTCTCACTATCAGCAAGACGCTGAATGTTCTCGAGATCTTCCGGCGAAAATGTCTTGTCGTTCGCGGCAATGATTGCCGGTCCACCAAGCATTCGCATTCCTGGAAGCGGAGCGTTCACTTCGCCGCGATCACGCGGATCCAAAATCAGGAGAATTTCGCGAGCGCCACCGTCGTCGGCATTTTGAATGAGCTCTTTTAAGATCCCAACGTCACACGGATAATCTCGGATCAGTTTTCTGATGGCAACAGACACCGGTTGCCTTTGCCCGAATTTTTCACGAACAGAACTCATCGACGAAGTTTTAATATTAATACGTTAACTACTTTTTGCAGTTCTTCCATTTCGCAATTAACACTAGTTATTTTTCAATCAATCGAACTTTGATTTTCGCGCATAGAACGAGAGGGCCCCTAGGATGATTGACGTGAGCACAACGATGGCCAGTTGCGGTGAACGAAAGCGAAGGACACATCACATAATGAGGTGTCGGCACACTCTGCAGTGAGGCGTAAAGGAGAAGTCTGATCATCTGGGGTGGATGGTCGACGAGGGATAGCGTTTGTCGCGCGTTTTGCAAGCACTAGTATGCACAGAATGCCGGCTACACAGAGTGCGGCCTATTCAACGACCAAAAAATCAACGCTGGAATACAGGATGCGCGAATTAATTCAATAGGCTGATATACCATTTTGTTCGATGTTTAGTTTTTTGATTGACATCGCGGCCTCCTGAGAACGATTATATTATATAATAATATACACTGATTAACCACTCACCAACTCACAGCAATAATGCTCGTTCAATTACTCCAGCCTTGGAGCAAAATCTAACGGTTCACAGAACACGGTCGGAGGGTGAGCGAAGAGCCAATTAGTATGCTTACAAAATGGAGCTTCTAAAACTGCATACTCACGGGTTCCAAGGCAATTTCCCTGCGCAATGCATAACTATCATCTACTGGGCATAGAGCGCTGATATACCAACGAGTTCCTCAGCTTGCATTGCTAACGCGCAATTGCACGAGTAACAGTTTCAGGCAGCGTGATTGCCGGGTTCGAAACTTTGGATATCGGCATGGCACGGAAAGAAATCTCACATTTACTCGACGGCTGCTGGCTTGCTTGAAGATTACGTTATTTGAATGCTTGTAGGGAGGATCACTTCTTCGTCAGCTTGGGACCGAAATAAGCGATGAACATCCGTCGACTTTCGAACGGCGGCGGCCACTCAAAATGGAGTCGGAAGACATTGGTCCTTATTTTTCCGTGCCAGTAGCACCAAAGATATTCCCCAGAGCAAGGATGACAAAAACGCATGCGCAAATTGAACTCTGAATCATTTTTCTCACTCTGAGACGCGTCACTGAACCGATCACTGGTCAACCACTCCGAGCAAAGTTTATTGTAGCGTTCTATATCGTTTTTGCTCAACGCTTCGACAATAGCGTTCAACGCCGCGAGCAACTCTTTGCCACGCTTCGCGATGGCAGGAATAAAAGTGCTTCCCAGTTGCCCCAGGATGTCTTTGCGAATGATGGCGAGCTGCCCGCAATGGCTTTGAGCCCAGTGGATGAGCGTCTCATAACTATCCAAGGTCGACTCGCAAGCCTTTGCAAAGCTTGCTACTTCCTCCAGAGTCACCGCGTTATCAAGCAAAAAAGAAATCGTCCCATATGGCCCTTGATGCCACGTAACTGTCAACTTGGTAGGGGTATAGGAGCTATTAGGCAACGACACCATCACAGGATGATCGCCTTCCCGAGAAAGGTGAGCCGCCTCGGCAAGCGCCGTCTCCGTAACAGGCTTCCCCTCACATTCAAAATATTCCTGATCGCTATGCCGCGCTGGTCGATCCCAGAAGGGGCCTTGTTTATCCAGCCACACGAGGAGGCGTTGACGCTGCTGCGGCGACAGCGACTTGAGTGCCTCTTGGACTGTGGGGACAAAGCCCACTAACGCCCGGCGAAAGTTGTATCCCACCTCCAGCCCTGCCCCAAAATCATTGAGCAAGGAATGGACTTCCATGCAGAAGCGGATGCAATGACGGAAGTCGTCCGCGCTTGCACATTGCCCATGCCAGGAGGCGTCGTTGAAAAGAAAACGACGGCTCAGTCCCATGTGGTCAACACTTCGAGATCCTGTTCGAGTTGATCAAAAAAACCTTTAGGCCAATTATCGATCTGGCCGTTTTGATTAAGTATCGGACTGATCACATGCGGAGTGACGTCTCTAGGTGAAGGCCGGCGATTGAAAAAATGAATCTGGACACTTTCCGCGTGAAGGATCTTTTCTTTGACCGCAACCCTGACGCCGTTTAGCACATGATCGCTGTGAGATTCGATAATCACCTGACGTCCAGTCGCCGCGACTTGGGCTAAGAATTTTCCAATTAGCGCTTGGGCCGAGGGATGGAGATGAGTTTCAGGATTTTCTACGACTAGAACCCCGTCTGCCTCAGTGGCCAGCGCTCCGACAACGATTGGCAGCACATATGTCAACCCGAATCCTACATTTTGAGGACGATGAAGATTTCCTGCTGCGCTGGTTCGCAAACGAAGAGTGACAAGGTTTGCTCCATCCACACGCTTTACTTCGAGCCCTGCACCCGGAAAAAACGCTCCCAACCAAGCTTCCGTTTGACGCAACAAAGTTGGTGGAACATCTAGACGGCACAGCTCCTCAGCCACCGTTGATTCCCGGCGCTGGTAAAGTAGCCAAGCTGTAAATTCTCCACGCGGCCCCAAATGACATGAATTTTCTTCGGGTCCGGTATCTGCACCATACGTCTCCCGTGGCCCCATCCGTTCAGTGGGCACATGTAGCAATCGCGAAAGCTGCCCCCAGGGCTCACGATCATCCTCCGGCCAAGTTTTAACCGGATTCTCCAAAGTTCCGTCGCTCTCCAACATGCTTTCAACTTGAGTCACTAAGGCATCCCGGACTTCCGTCAAGCACTTGACATTGAGGCGTCGCCCTCCGGCGCTAAAGCCAATTGAAAAGTATCCTCGCGCGGTTCGCTCATCCATGACATCGCCTACCGTGCCTAAATCCACGTCGATGCCATTGAGGCACACGCTGACCTGACCGGGAAAGCGCATAGCCGAACGCGACTGTTTGAGCAATAGCAGCGCCTGAATGACGCTAGATTTGCCTCCAGCATTAAAACCAGTCAACAGAGTCAGGGGCTTAAGGGGCAGGTCGAGCTCCTCAAAGCATTTGAAATGACGCAAATGAATAAAATCGATCATAAGAGTAAAGGCAGAAGAAGAGTCTCCGCCATTTCGAATCGCGTTCTCACCATTCGCACCGAGTTAGTAGAGCGGCTGATTGCCAGATCAAAACCCGGGTCTTGGATGAGCGATCGAATAGCCGTAACGATTTCCCGATTCCGCTGTTTTACCAAGGTCTCAGAGGCGCACGCGAATACCACAGAAAGTACATCAAATAGCGCGACGTTGAGCACGCTTCGGGACTCGGGCGTTATGAGAGATTTCCTGAAGGCATGAGCTCCCTGAACCGACAAATTGAGCTTCATCGATTTAAGAAAGTTCGCCGTCAAACTGACTAAATCGCAACCTTTGTTCATTTGTGAGAGTGTCTTTCCAAGAAAATCGTCCATCTCCCCAGCGTAGTTTTGCCAGCCATTGAGCTGAAAGGCAGCGAAGCGGTTAATACACTCCCGGTCACGCATCGTTTTGGAGTTCAAACTCCGCCCAGTTGCCTCCAGAAACTCCTCTGTGCATGCTACGGCGTCTAACCAGTGCGTTGCTTGGCCTGTGAATAAGCCATTCCGCATCTGCTGTCGAGTCAACGGCACACCGCTATTGACTCGCTCAAAAATCTCATATTTGGCCGATTCCGGAACTTGACTGTCGATAAGATAAAGTTGCAAGGGAGTGTCCTCGATCCGATTCTGAAGCGCTGGAGGTAGGTCGCGGAATTTTCTACCATTCAGATCGTCGGAAAACCCCAACCCTTTTAGCTTAAAGTCGTTATTCAGAAATCGGTGGAAGGTAGTCAGCCTTTGAAGACCATCAACCACAACGATTTTCCCATCCAATGTTTCGGCCAGATAAAAGACAGGCAGCGGAATCCGCAGCAGCGCCGACTCGATGAGCTTACTCTGGCGTTCTTGATCCCATACAAAATCCCGTTGAAAATCCGGGTCCATCACATACTGCTTGGATTTAATCCGCCGATCTACCTCGAAGACGCTACGTGTTTCAGAGCGAATCATAATGCTCTCGATCGGAAAACCGCCAAGGCGCAGCGATTGTTCCTCGTATCCGTCCACGTCAGGCTTTTTTATACTGATTTCAGGTTCAATGGACATTCACAGTAGACGGGTTCTGCCAGTTAATAGCTCTTGTAATATCCTTGACTTTAAATCGTGGGTAATAGCCGGACGCTGAGAGCTTGTAAAGTGAATGTAAATCTGCAATCAAGCCGTTTTGCTATCGAAAAATCGACGATCATCGACTCGATAAGCGTTCATGCTCATGGCGATGAAATCAAGTTTCTATCGACAAAACGGACGTGTTGGACGTCATCGTCGAATCCCTCTGCCGCCAGGAAATTGGATGAAGCAAAGAGCAAAAGCGTCTCACTCTGTGTAGCCTGCACTTCAAGCGCTGGCACATTGAGTGAGCCGGCACACCCGATATCTGTTTGAATGTCGTCCGTATTTGAGATTCGTGCCGACGATTCCTTGTTCAGATCAGGAACCGGTTCGTAAAACTCACAATCCCAACGTAAAATCCAGGAAAGTCTGTGATAAATCCGCCGCTCTGAGGGTTGCTTCGCCACGCAGCAGATAAATTCATACGGCGCGCGGCGCGTTTTTAACCCGCGTGCGTTTTCAGATGGCTCCAGGGCTGGAGCAACATTTGGCCGAACACGGTTTAATGTCGCCGAGTGGATGATGAACAAGAGGAATTGCCCTTTGTAGATTGTGAAAAAGCGGTTCAGCGAACGCTGCGAAAACGAGGACGGCGAACGGGAGGCGAGGCAACTTGCCGGAGACGACTCCGAGGCTGGCTGAGGAGTGTGGCAGACAGGGCGCCAATCTGGGGTGATGTGGATCTGAAAGCGTTCTGCCGGAAAACCGGTTATTCCCGGGAACACGCTACCCGGGAATTGTCGCGGATCAGGAATGAAGAGGGAGCAGAATTCGCGTTTGAAACCAAACAACGCTGCACAGGTCGGCGTCGACGGAAACGTTGGGGCGTGATGGTTAGCCGGCCGGGGAAACTCCGGTTCGATCAGCACTCGCTCTTTTACGACAAAGACGGCGACTACCTTCACACCTATACGACACTGGGGGCCGGCAAGGTGAAGATTGCGGCCGCAATTCCGCTCCAGTCTGGGAGCAGCGAGGAGCCTCGCAAGGTTCACGATCCCGGAGTGAAACCTGCGAAAGACTGTGATAATTCCACCAAGTCTGAGGGCGGCTCCGCCACACAGCAGACAAATTCATGCGGCGCGCGGCGCCGTTTTAACTCACGTGCGTCTACATATGGCTCCAGAACTGGAGCAGACAACATCCAACAGCTGCGGCGAAAGGCGTTTGTCCTGCTCGCCTCCCTCGAACAACTCCACTGGGATAACTGCAAGGTGCTCTTCAATCGCCGGACAGCCTTCTCGTTCCTCTTCCTGGCGCTCCAGGACGGACACGAAGTGACACGAATCCTCGGCGCTTACGAGAAGGCGCTGGTGCAATGTCACGCGTTTGCATGCGATCGGGCGGCATCACGCGGCGAAGTCTGCTTTTTCAATCTCTCCTCGACCGTGAGCAAAGCGCGAAAGGAGCTGGCACGAGATGGTTTGAACCGGAGTGAACGGGTGAAAAAATGGTATCAACGGAGAAAGGAGCAGCAGCAACCCGCACCCGCACCGGCTGAGAATAAAGCGGTGAACGCGATGACTGCGGAAGAATTGCATCGCGCAATGGCACAGTCCATGGGGCTGTCGCCCTGAGTCAGGCTTGTCGTTGGAGAGAGGATTCCAGAGCTATGACGGGGTAAGCTCGTTTCGAAAAACACACGCTTTCGCGTGAACTCGTTCCGGTTCATTTCCAGCCGGCACACCCTGCATTGCTGGCTCTTCCAAGCGGCCGATTGGCCGCGGCGATGGGTCAGATCAATTCCGCCAAAGGGCGAAGCTGCGAAACGGTAAGCGGTAATCCCTGCTTCTCCAGAATATCCAGGAGATCTTCGGCAGTGCGGGGCGGGTTCCTGAGGGTGGCATGCTGGTTTTTCAAGGCGCGGCAAACCGCACTCCAGTCGACAGTCATGAGATGGCTGATGAACTCGTCGGGATGTTGAGCTTCCACGCCCAATTCCGCCAGGATCTCGTGCGGAAAGTCTTTCTCGTTGAAGGTAACAATCACTTCCACATGGCCACAAATAGCCGCCGCCAGTACATGACGCTCGTCCGGATCTGGCAGAGAGAGACAATCCACCAGTTTCATGTGACCTGTGACGAGGCAATCGGGAACAGCCCGATCCATGAGTTCCCGCGTGCGTTGGAGCTGCTCCGGTTTTAGGTCCGGACGATTGACGAGGAGATTTCGTATTCACTCGGCGTGGATCTCATTGCTCCAACGTGCGCGGAAAAGGCCCAGGCAGGACAGGTTAGCAGGAAGTCGCGCAACGGCGCCGGGTAGAGCACACAGGCATCGAACAACGCGGTAAAATTGGCCATGCGCGGAAAGCCTAATAGCCCATGCCGAACTGCTGAGCCTCGGCAGCCAGCTGTTCGAGCGCCTCGCGACTCTCGCCTTTGAATTTCTCCAGATAGGCCATGAGATGCTCAAACTTCACCCGCCGCCGACTACCTACGCGGTGGTACGGAATCGTGCCTGCTTCAAGGAGCTTCACGAAATAAGGCCGAGAAACGCGAAGAAGGTCGGCGGCTTGTTGCGTGGTGAGTTCGTGGTGCGTAGGCACGAGGGTCACTGCGTTGCCCTGTGCCATCTGATTGAGGACTTCAAGGAAGAGACGAAAGGCAGCTTCGGGCACTTCGACCGGCTGAGCGGCCTTGTCGTCGGGAAGAAGGCGCAGGGATTGGCTCCCCCGAGCAGTTGCAGTCATGGCGGCAAAAAGCCGGGCCGCTTCACGGGCTTGCCGGGCTTGCTCCATATTAGGAGGAGGCAGAGGAGATGGATTGGCGATTTTCATGACGGAAAAGGTTATGGATTTTCCGAAACAAACGAAACGAAAGAATTGAACGAAATAAAGTGAAAGAGTCGCGGTGGCTCGCTTCTCAATCATTAAATCCTCGAAACCATGCTCGACCCGGTTTCTCACCGGAAGCGTCCATTACCACGATGACGTGGCTTTCCGTGGGATGCTGCATCCGTCTCGGTAGTTCAACTTCTTCGATTCGCTCCGAAAAACGCTGGGCGTGCCCTGGTGGCGCGAAAAAGTTCCGGACGAACACGTTGGCAATGCCAAACGCCACAAATACTGAGACCTACCGAACAAAACGCTTAACGGCAGTGCAGCAAACAGTCCCGGGTTCGATGCGACACTTCCCGATGTGAACCTCGACACTTATGAGCGGGCACGGCGGATGCGTTTGGGCAGGCGTTCCTCGTCCAGGCTTAAGCCCAGCGCATCGGTCGCCGGCTCCGCGAGATTGGCGAGACGGTCGGCAACTGGAGAATGAATGCGGCGGTCGCCAGCGTGCCGATAGCCACGGTCTGGTCACCCCGCTCCATCCGCCAAAGTGTATCGCGACTCACGAAAAGACGTGCAGCCATGTCCGCGGTGGAAATGTTCCGTTTCCTCCGTGCAATCGCGAGATCGCGGCCCAGTTTGCGGAGCGCATAGGCGGCTGCCAATGGAATCGATGAAACCTGCGGCATGGAACTCAACGTCTGATTTATAAGACCAAATGTCGATTTATGTCTGCTATGGCGGATATTACATGAGCAACTTGACGTTCATCGCGCAGCCAGACGCAGGTGAGCCGAGTGTGCTGGGCGATTTCGCAGCTGAACGCTTCCACCAAACGGTCAACGACCTCCCTCTCCCGCCGGAGTAACCTGGATAGCGGTTATTGAGGCGCCATCCGATCCACGGCTCGACTGGTAGCGGGCAGGAGCCGGTGTTACCCATGCAACCGCCAGATCCTGTAACGCCAGTGCCAGCTCAGCCAGGTTGTCTCCGTTCAGCATGACGTCATGGCTGAAAAACGAAATCAGCAGCGCCTCGCCCACATCGGTGCGCGAAAGGTGCGCCACGGCAAACTGCTGGTAAGGCAGAAGGAAGAACTCGCCGGATGGGAGCTCCACGCAAAGCGCGGCGCGGTTTCGTTCACGGCGCCAGCAGGCATTGCCGGCAGATTGTGTGGCATTGGAATCGCGGGAGGCGTGTTTGAGGCTCATGGTGTGATGCTTTGTTGATGGGCGTCGGCCCGGTGAAAGCCTTTGGCCAAAAGCCGGGAAACGATCCTGGCGAAAGCGCGTCCACGGCCGAGGCTTCGCAGATATTGCAAAGTCGGAATTGCCTGGCGGGTAAGATTCATCTCAATCGCCAACGGCCGGTCACCGCTGCGCACGATGCTTTCCCTAAGTTGAGCCTTGTCCGGCGTAAAGATTCGCACGCTTTTACGGCCGCGCGACACGCTCACATACCATTGCTGCGCGTTAGTAGCGGCGCGACTTCCCGCATCGGCCAGGAGCACATGATCCACGGTCTTTCCTTGCGAACCGTAAGACGTGACCGCGTAACCGCGGACAAATTGCCTGTAACTCGCCGGCAACCGGCGCCCGTCCTTCAGCTTGATTCCCCCGCCCTTCTCTACTTTGGCGACAGTCACGATCTCGCCATTCGCGAACTTTGCTCCATCCGTGCCCGTGGCATTGGCTTTGAGCTGCAGGCTATCACCGCGGCTCAATAAGAGCGGACGTGGACGGCAGATCGTCACCGCATCGAGCTGCTCAGGTTTGATTAACTGCACCTTGCCCGCGCTGGTCTCCACCACTGGACCCGCACCGGTCAGCATATAGAGTTTGCCGGTATCCCCTTTCCCGCCATTCCCGAACCGACGATTGAATACAATGACGTGGTCTTCAGGATAAAACCGCTGATCGCACTTCTGAGAGCTGGTCAGATCAAGCCGCTTCAACGCGGTTACTTCCTTCTCGTCCTTTGACAGTAATCCCCGCTCACGCATGCCGGCGCGGATCTTGTCATTGAGCGGATTGATCGACGCCCAGGTTTGCGAAACCACCAGCACCGATTGCTTCTTCACGGCCATTTCCACATACGCATCGGCCAACTCCGATTCGGTCGACTCCGGTGCGCACTGCCGGATTGCGCCGTTCTTATCGAGTCGGTCGAATGACGTGGCAAGATCCCCGTCTGCGATCTCTTTGACCGCCTGCCGGTATTCGCGAATCCGCTCCTTTTCTTGCGCATTCGCGGCGCTTTCCGGATCCTGGCGGCGGATCGTGTTCAACTCCGCGGGACGTAATCCCGAATAACGCTCGATGGCTCGCAACGCATCGGAGGGTTCTACAGGGCCATGCTGACGGGTGTCGCCGGAAAGGATGACTCGGCCGTCATTCGCACCCGCCGCTTTCAATAGAGACATCATTTGCCCGGCCCCGATTTGGCCCGCTTCATCTACGATCAACACCGCGCCTTTCGGCAATGACCCGCTTTCAATAAACTGCGCCACGGTCGAAGCGTGCCGCAGCCCATCCTTTTGTAGATCGATCACCTGCTGCCGTTGCGGCGCCAGAATCACCGAGACAAGACCGGCAGCCTCGATTGCTTCCTGCACTCGGCGCAGGACGTAGCTCTTACCCGTTCCGGCACCACCGCGGAAAAGCGTTACAAAATCGCGTGACGCGAGAATTCGATCCAAGGCCCGTTGTTGATCCTCGGCCAGCGAGGAATCCAGTGGCGGAAGTTCAGGCAACATTGGTTTACATGCACGGACCCCGGTTTTGGCGATCTGCAGGATTTCCCATTCACGAGCCATCACATCGCGCCGGGTGATCCGTCCCCGCTCATCCCGGATATAAGGGCGGCGGGCTGTCTCCTGTTGAATGTCGGCAACCGAAAGCGAAGATCCGCGCGCAAACTCCAGTGCATACCGCCAGAGTTCATGTTCGGCAACAACCGAGCGCCGCTCGAACAAATGGTCTTCCGCCCACGAGACAGCATTCTCCGCCCTTGGGTGCTGCGGGGAGTCGGGAAACTGGGGATTACGAGGAATCGACAGAGACTCCCGCTCCACAGGCGTGAGTTGGCTATCCCACAATGCTCGAAGTCGATCTGACGAAACCGTGTTCGATTTCCAGGCTCGCGTCTTATAGGCCATACGCTCCCGGATCTCAGCGACGTTGCCACTCGATTTCTCCGGATGCGCCGCAAGCAACTCCCGGGTTTTTTCATCGATCTGCTGATGCCGTTTGGAAAACCGATCACATAGTTCCCGGCTGACTCCCCGGATTTGGAAGTCTCCGCGAGCTGAGTTTTCAATGTCATAACCGAATCGCCACAGTTCCCTGGCGAGCTCATGATAGTACACATTCTCGACGAACTTCTGCGCGGACAACATGTCGTAGTTGTGGAGCGCTTTCCATCGCGCCTCAACGGAATCATGCGTGGCATTGAAAACGACGCAGTGCGTGTGGAGATGCGGATCGAGCGCACGCGAAGTATCGTGATCAAAGAGTGCGGCAACGATGTTACCCGTGCGCCGGTCATTGACGGCCCCGCCCATGCGAACCCGGGTGGCGGCGAACGCCTCAAGCTCATGCATCGCGATCTTGACTGCCACCCGATGTGCCTCAACAAGCCTTGCATCGCCCACAAAAAGCGCGGCAATGGACACCGACTTTGGTGGCGAAAATGTGAAATCGTAGAAGATCCGGCGATTAATACAGGATTCGTCGCCGGAATCAGCCTGGTCGCGGCTTCGTCTCATCCGCTGTGTGAGCCGTTGGCCCGTGGCAGGGTTCACGTTTTCGCATAGTGCCAGGAAATCCTCTTTACTCACTACACCACGCAATCCGAGTGACTCCGCGCCGTGTCCAAGCCATTCTCCAGTGACGCGGTTGTCTTCTCCGTAATACTCACCAATCGCAATGTGCTCTTCGAAGTAAGCGCGCGCATTCTTCAGATTCGTCTGAGTCTTGGGCGATAACATTGACCGAGCTTCTACGCGAACTATTCGAAAATGTTGCTCCAAGGCTGGAGCTACTTCGCCCATGGATCTCTGCGATGAATGAACTATGAAACGCAGAGTAGAGCGGCAACACCGCGGTGAGTTGAAAATAAGGAAGGGCCGGAAGCTACCGAGGAAACATTGTAATAGATTGGACGCCCTACCTCCATCTTCGATGGAAAACTTACTTCCGAATCAATCGCGGCGCCATGCGACATGAGCACGCCAGACGCTCACGCCGAGCTGAAACAGAAGCTCGCGGACATCGTCCGAGCATTCGAACCAGTCGGTCCGACACGTTATGCGAAGCTCTTGCCGATCAAAGAGATGATCGCTGAACTACGCCGCAAAGGAGCCGGATACGGTGTAATCCGAAACATTCTCGCTTCAGTCGGTGTAAGTGTTGCGATTGACACGCTTGGCCGTTTTTGCCGGGAAGAAATCGAAAAACGCGAACCGCGCCCGCTCCGTTCAGACCGGCAATCACGCCAGGCAAAACGACCGACAACCATGCCGCGTCCGGCGATTCCAGGCTCCTCTGCGTCAAGTCGTGACGCTTCCGTCGAGGCCGCATCCGACAACCCGTCACCGGCTTCATCCCCTGCTATGGCAACGCACCCAGCATCGGCTTCATCGCCGGAACCGGCATCCCAACCCACAGGCGGCCGTGGCCCACGCATCGCGGATGCAAGCAAACTCTGATTACCGAATCATTCCATGACCAAACGACTGAACTTCGTCATCAACGGCAAAGGCGGCGTCGGCAAAAGCTTCTTTGCCACCAACTTTGTCCAGCATCTGAAAGACCGGCAGATCCCACATGCGGCCGTCGATACCGATCAGGAGAATTCCACGCTGAAGCGGTTCCATCCCGACTCCGGATTCATCGATCCTGAACAGCCGCAGGAACTCGACACCATCTTTGCGCTCATCGAGAAGCACGATCTGGTCATCGTCGATTGCCGCGCAGCGTCGACCGACTTGTTCCTTCGTTACTTCACGGAGATCGCCGTGTTTGAAGTGCTCGAGGCCGCCGGCGCGGAGCTGACAGTCATCATGCCAGTGAACCACGAGAACGACAGCATCGAGCAAGTCCGACTCGTTTCAACCAGCCTTGAAAGCCGCTGTAGTTATGTATTGGTCAGGAACGAGGTGCACAGCGAGCAGTTCCGCATTTACGACAACAGCCGCAGCCGCCAGCGGATCCTCCACGAGTTCAGCGGACGCGAGATCAGTATGAAACGGATGCAGGACTGGCTGGTGGCATCGCTGAACGAGTACAGCCTTACTGCCACAAACGCGATCACGCATCCGGCGTTCACTTTGATCGACCGTCAGCGACTCAAACATTGGCAACGCCATTTCGACGCGCAGGTTGATCTGGCGGCTGACTTACTCCTGCCGGACCACGCCAACATGCAAACCGTGCTGCCACTGGAACAATGAGCGAGAAAGTCACACTCGACGAGGCCATCGCTACTTGGCGAGCAAAGCATCAGATCAATGAAGACGATCCCATCATGGCGTCGCTGGAACTTGTCCGCATTTATCTGTTGCATGCGCCGTCGGGCTCACCGGAATCGGGCATTGAACGGCCCAGTTACCAGGAGTTTCGCGACACCGTGGAGCTACTCAATAAGTGCGCCGAAACCTTCGCCAAACAGTCGCTCGATCTGACCTTCGAGTTGCGCCGCGTCGGAAGTCTCAACCAGCAAAAGAACGAACCACCCATCGGACTCCTGATGATCATTACCGGCCTCGCCTTGCTGGCAGGCATCCTGATCGGCCGGTGCTGACGAGCCCATGTCAATCATCTTTGCCATCGTGGCCTTCGTGCTGATCGCCGCCGGCACCGCGATCGTAATCAGACGCTCGCAAAAATCGAAACAGCCAGCGGTTGTCCAACTGGGCGGCTTATCGTGGACACGCGAAGACTTCTGCCGCGGTTGGCTGATCACCGGCGACACCGGCTCAGGCAAAACGCGCTCCGGCATCACGCCCCTACTCTATCAAGTCTTCAAAAACGAGCCTTGCTGGGGTGGCGTCTGCATCGACGACAAAGGTCTTTACTGGGAAACGCTTCGCGAAATGGCCCTTCACTTCGGCCGCGAACGCGATCTGATTTTGCTCCAGGTCCGGCCCGATAGTGCCCCCGCAGACTGGCAACCGGCGCACACATACAATCTCACGTCCGACCGCGGAATCCCGTACAACACGTTCGCTAAGGCAGTCATCGACACCGCATCGAGTCTTGGCCAATCCGGCGACAAAGGATTCTTCAAAAACCAAGCCCAGGTTCACATCGCACGCGCCCTCGAACTGCTCCGTGAGATCCGCGCCGATGTTACACTCGAGAACGCCTATCATCTCCTCATCGACCCGAGCGATCTACAGGACGCACTCGACGACCTCGTCTACGCCAATCCCAGCCCCGCGCGCAACGAGGTGATGGCTCATTTCCGGAACCGATTTCTCAACCAGCCGGCCGAGCAGATCGGCGGCGTAAAAGAAACCATCGCCAACTATCTCCAGGCATTCATCACCCCTGACATCGTCCGAGTCTTTAGCCCGCGTACGAACACGTTCGACTTCCCCGATATCGACCGCGGCAAAATCATTTGCGTGGCCATGCCCCAGAAGTTCCAGATCGAGCGCCGATACGTGAACACGTTCCTGAAGATGCTCTTCTACACCCACACGCTACGCCGCTTCGACAAACCCGCAGAACAACGCCAACGCGACAACCTGCTCATCCTGTGGGCCGACGAAGCCCAGCGTTTCGTCACCTCTTCCGAGGAAGGCATGAGCGACTACAACTGCGTCGACGTCATCCGCGAGGCCCGTGCCACCGTCGTCGCCGCCGCCCAGTCCACCACCTCGTTCATTCCGCCGCTCGGTAAAGAAAAAGCCCGCGTCTTCACCCTGAACCTCCGCAACCGCCTCATCTTCCGGGCAGCTGACGAGGAAGGCGCCGTCGACAGCGCCGATTTCCTCGGCAAAACCAAGATCATCAAGAAGTCGTGGGGATACACTGCCGGCAAACTCACCCGCAACTTCACCGAGCAGGAAGAACACAAGATCAAGCCCCACCTCCTCCGCGCCCTCCCCAAGCACACCTGCATCCTCGTCCACTGCGAACGGGGGCACCGCCGCCGCCTCCTACCCCCAATGGAGCCGGATGGACGCACTTCACCATGGTTTCGGCGGCGCTGGTGGTGAATCCCAAGACTCCATCTTCCGAACTCAAAGCCCGTGTATAGATTGCTATCGCAACATCCTAACCAGGTAGGCTCTGTAAGTCGTTAGAAAACTGGGGTGCTGCCGAACGACAAGAGACAAATATATGCCACCAATGCGTATAGCAGCTTGGTTAAGAAAAGTTCTTCCAAAGCCGGCGAATTCTGCTCAATCATATCGCTCATGCGTTTGCTTTTGTTCTTCGTGGTTGCCCTATCGGCGCTGGCAAGCGAGGCGTTGCCCGCGGGAGACCGCGCTCCAGCTGAAATCAAAATTCCAAATCCGAAGAAACTGTGGGACTACTTCAAGGCTCTGGAGTCAACATCGAAGGAAACGGAGAAGGCCGTTTTCGGCAACAAGGTTTTATCCGAAGCCTACGATCTGGCTGATAGTGGAGCTATCACGCAAGACACCTTCAAATTGCTGGAATCGCTGGCGCTCTGGCTGATTACGGATGGCTTCAACAAGAACCTGAAGACAATCGAAGGCGTTGCGGGTGTAAAAATTGATAAGGACAATCTGTTTGACAAGTATCGCGAGCAGAAGCTGGCTCCGTATATACCGAAAGAAGAGTGCATTCTCTTTTTCACAAACGGGGTTTCATACGCCTGGAATGGCAAAGAATGGGTGAGGCACCCATCGAAATGACGAAAGAGGGAACTCAGACCGCTTCGGTATTATACCAGGGTGCGGTCTCTTCATTTACTTAAGCAGGTTGCCCCTTTTTTGGGATCCTATTTCAGCTCGCGCGGCATCCCCGGAGACTCCGCAGCATTTTAGCCGGATGACACTTCCCGACGCAGTCGCGAGTCTTGTCCCTGATTTCCATAAAAAATTTCTCTCCAAAAGACTTCCGCCAGACGCAATCCGACAGTGGCGCATTGCTCGTGGGCATTGTAGGGATCATAACGCAGGCCGCTAAAGCGATCCGCACCGGTCGTGTAAAGGATAGCTGCTGCACTGCCATCCGCAGTAATTCCCAACGCCCGGTTCCCGGAGACAGGGGTGATTTCCGTGCTCTCGGAGCATCAGATTGGGCCACAAACTCCCGGGCGAGTGCACCATGCATACGCGTATTTCCTCGGGCGACTTCATCCTGGCCAAAGTTATTCCGCTGATCCGATGTCTGTAAATTCCCCGCTCCGGCTTCGCCGGAAATTCTTGCAGCGGCCGGTCTGTTTGATCCGAAATCGAGTGCGCATCAGCCCGCACCTGTTCCCTCCGCTCCCGGCGCAGATCCAAATGGAGAGCGGCCAAGGTCGTGAAGCCGGCGAGGCATTTCTTATCTTTCAAGGGTGAAGTCATCAGTACGGCGCAAAGCGTTCATACTGTGAGGTATTGGCGGATCGGGCGCACCTGCCGGATTGAGGAAGGGTGGAAGACCAGGGCTCATGGATTGAGCGCACCAAACCTGATCGGTCGCATTGGGCAGCGTTCCACTCATCGGGTATCGCCCTTAGGAGAGAATTCGCTCGTTTGCCCCGGGTAAAGGCTTTTCACGCTCCCTTCAGGATTTCCGGGTGTCACTATGCGGCGTAGCCGCAGCGGGGCAGCGCCCGCATTTTCGTTGGCCCGGTTTACAAAGAAAGCCTCCACGTTGCAGGTCATGCCATCCGGCACTCCGGTGCACAAAACGGCCCACAGTTGCTTCGGAGGAGAGGCTTTGCCTTCGTATTCTTCCACCTCCAAGGCTTCTTCATCGGTTTTCGATGAAAAACCGATCAGGGAGATCTTCATTTCCTTCGGCAGTTGCGCCGGATCGACCAGCCACCGCCGTTGGTTCTCCTCATAATGGAGCGTGAGCTTCCGCCGCCCTGACGCATTATCGCCGAGGGTGACCTCTGGCGTCAGCGCACAGTGCAATGACGCCCCCTGTGCGGCTTCCGTCTTGATGCTGAAATGGAAGAGCTGGTATTGCAGATCAGGCTGAGCCGGCTCCGCCACCGGGGTCGGCGGCGTCGTGATCGAAAAAATGATGCCGAGGACGAGCACCGCCGCGAAACCGCAGACGATGACGTCCAGGAATTCGCGCATGTTCGAGTGTCCGCTGTGATCGGAGTGACGTTTACTCATGGTCACTTAGGAGTGATCCCACGCACCGGTCGCTCGGGATCAGCCGGGTGAATTGTCGCGATCAGCACCCTCTCCTCGCGCGAGGGAGGGGTCGCCTCTCGCTGCTTTTGCGGGATGGCCGGCGTCTGTTCCTGGGCTTCGAGCAGAAAGACTCCGGCGGTCTCGTAGCGGTGATTGACCGGCGCCGGCGGATCATACGTCGCTTTAACCCGATGGAAGTCGCTATCTATGCCGATCTCGAGCGTCAGCTCGACTTTTTCCGCCAGTTTGCTCGCACTGCCCGCAGCGCAGATCAACTCGAGTTTCTTCAGATTATCGGCAGGCGCGTGAGTGACAAAAACGCGCCGCCACCCGGTATCCTCACGACCTTCCGTCCAGTGATGCAAGCGCTGTTTTGCGTCCAAGCCATGCAGCTCAATGCGGCCCGGCTCGATGCCGGTACCTTTTCCGGCCTCCACCCAGATTTGGATCAAGAAATCATTGGAACCACTCACAGCCTTGGGCGGACGGCGCGCGTGCGCTTCCCTACGCGTGGCCGCGCGCTCCGCTTTCGCTCCGCCCGGGCTCTCCGGACTCCCGCTTTTGGGCAGCACGGAGTAGAGCATCATGAGCGCAGCGGCCGCCCCGAGCCCGCAGAGCAGCACCTCCAGCAAATCTTCCACGAGCGGATCGCGCTCTTCTTCCGCGCTGTGCGAGCGGCCTCGGAGACGGGTGATCTTCATCGTGGTCCCTCCATCTCGCCATTCCCTGAGCTACTGCCATTTTCGCGGTGGCCATTGAGAAGCGCGTCCGGGCCGTGGGAGCGCGGGCCGACTTCCGGCGCGTAAAAGGCGCGGTAAGCGCGCACGGTCCGCCGCCACACGTCCTCCGCCCACTTACGGTAGAAGCGGCGCCGCCGCCGCGGCTGGCTTTCCTCACACTTAGAAAGGAGCCGATGCTCTACCTCATCGATAAACGCCACCTCCCGATGCCCAAGGGCCGCATCGAGAAAAGCGAGCACTAGGCTAAGCGCAAACGCGGAGAGCGTGGCGGTGAAAGCCACACCTAAACTGCCGGAGACTTTCGAGATGGCTTCTGCCTGGGCAAAGGAGCCTTGCGCCCGCGCAATGTCTTCCGCGCTGGCCATCGAGGCCGCGATGCCCAGCACTTTTCCGATGAAGCCGACCGTGGGCAGCGCGCGCCCGCAGTAGGAGCCCAGCCAGCGCGAGCGAGCATTGGTCTCCCGGAAGGATTCCGCGCGCACCACCAGCATATCCGGCGAAGGAGCCGGCGTGCCGTAGCTCCGCAAAAAAGCTCTCCGGGCCGTGTAGAGCAATTGGGCTGGAATAGAGAAGGCGTGCACCGAAGCCGCCTGGGCCGAGCGCCGCAGATTCCAGGAGAGCCACCACCACGCCAGCCTGCTCCACGCGAGCACCAAGAGCCGACCCGCAAGCAGTGCTATTACGAAAAAGAAGAGCCCGTACATAACGCACTGATCGATCCCATCCACGAAGGTCAGGTGGAAGCGCGCAGTGCGGACGTCGTCGTCCGCCTGGGCCATCTCGACAAACCGCACGAGGATTTGGTGGATGAAGACCCAGTTCTCAAACTCGAAGTCCGGCTCGCCGGCGGCAGCGGCCTTGGCCTCTGGTTTGGCCGTGTGTTGGCCGTTTTCCTCTTTCAGTGGGTGGGGTGCCTTTGCAGCCGCGTGCTCGATCCGCTCGAGCAACTGCCTCTGCACGCCGCCGATCGCCAATGCGGCGGAAACAATAACGGCCGGGCGCTCGCGGTATTCCGGCAGAGCGGCCTTTGACGCCAGGTCGCGGGCGAGTACCTCCGCTGCCTGGCTTTCCGTCTCGCGCTGCCCGCTCCCGCCTTCACTTAACTCGATGTGCTGGATGTAGGTAGCCAGCGTGGCAAAGGCGCCCAACTGGAAGAGGTTCTGCCCATCGGGCGGCTGGCGCTGCAGGCGAGCGCGAAAGTGCTCCGCCAACGCCGCCAGCTTTTCCTCCGTCGGCGGGGCTCCGGTGGCATCGCGCAGGTGCATACGGCCCAGGGCAACGATGAGCAGCGGCAACTCCTGCTGGGCCTGGAGACCGGCCGCGAGCTTGCAAATCGCATCCCTCCGCCGCCGCTTCGTCTCACTCTCCGCCTCTTCCGGCCACGCCGCCAGCCGCAGCCAGCGCGTGAGCGGCTCAGCAACCGGCGCCACCTTCGCCGGGGCCGGCGGTGGGCTCTTGGTCGTGAGCAACGCGGCTGGGGCAAAGGGGCTCTCCGCCAGCAGCGTGGCAAAGGGTGAAGGCACCCCTTTCTGCGCCGCAGGCGCCGCCGCCCGCATCTCACCCGCGGTCTGGGGCTGTTCCGGCTCCCGCTCCAGCCAATCGAAGATCGGCTGGAGCGCTCTCGCCACGGTGCGGTGCTCCCAAACGCGAAACTCGGAAGCCCACGGAACGCCGACATCCGGCACGTCGGTCTTCGTGGGTTTCGCCAGCCCGGCCAGCGCGGGCGGCGCGGGCGGCGCGGGCGCCAGAGAATCCACGATCCGCTCGGCTAGCCGTCCGCGCATGTAGGACCACACATCAAACGCCAGCACACCGCAGAGCACCACGCTGGCGAGAGTCCAGACCAAGGGCGGCGCGAACGATTTCTGCCGCGGCCGCGAGATGCCCACCAGCTCCAGCACGCCCGTCACCGTATGCAACACCAGCCCAACGATGAATTGTCCGAGCCAGAGCAGCCCGCCAAACAGGCGCTGCCAGAATGGCTTCATCCAGGTAAGCACCGCATCAAGTCCCCACAGGCCTCGTTTTGCACCGCTGAACAAGCGCGGCCGAGCGGCGTGCCAGGTCTTCCTCCGCCGTGTGTCCAGCCAGCGGAGGACAATAACCGATTTTTTCCACACCTGCTTGGCGGCGGGCGGCCCATACGTTTTGACCAAGCCCGCTGCCTTGATCAGCGCGCTTCGCGCGGAGCGCACCAAGGGAAGCAGTTGTGTGATCGCGTGGCGGAACTGGGACTTGGGAGCAGCCGAGGATTCGTCTTCCGGCTCTGGCTGGGTGGGAGAATGAGGAATGTCCATGGTAAGCGTTGTCTGAGCACGCTGGCGGGGCCAGAACGGCGATTCGCCGGCCGCTGCGGAGAAATGTTTGTGGCCTTAATTGCTGCCGTAGACGATCCAGCGCGGGGTGGCGCGGAAATGCTGGAGCCAAACCTCGGGCTGGGCGAAAAGATCGAGAATCAACGCGCTACGCCCCGCGCGTTTCCCTAGCGGAAAGCGATCCGGGTCCACGACCACACCCTTTTTCAGCCAATCTTCATAGCGCCCTTGCATCGGACCGCCATCCAACGAGACGCCGTTGCCCCAGATCCGCATGGGCAGGTGCGCCGCTTCGCGCAGAATGGCCAGGTGAGACTCCTCGATCCCGTGTCTTTTCACGGCTTGAAGGAAGCTCTGCACGGCCGCAAACGGAGCGGAGGCCGCGCTCTGGGCGAGCCTGGCCTGCAATTGCTCCGCCACGGCTTCTCTTCGCAGAGGCTGATCCCCGGGAAAGAAGACCTCCGCCCAGACCAGACGCCGTGACGCGGCTTCCGGCCGGATCTCGAGCCCAATGGACCAATGGTGGTGATCGACCCTGGCGGTCGGCGCTTCGGCCCCCAAGATCGGCGCTTCGGCCTCCGCGGTGATGAGGTCCCCCAGCCGCAGGCGCTGCTGAAAGGTGTTTGAGTGGATGACCGCATACTGCTGCCCGACTGCATCCAGCATAGGGTGGTAATCGTAGCTCGCGGTCGCGCTGTCCCGGCTGAACGGCTGCTCCAACCAGGCGAACTGCAACCGATTGTTCACTCTCTGCAGAATAAACATCTCGTCCTTCTCGAAACTGTACCCGGGGTAGTCCGATCTCCCCCGCACGTTGGTCGCAGCCCCATTCGGGAGGCCATCTTTCGCGCCGGAAGCACCCAAAATCCCGCTGAGGCGCCTCTTTTTCTCGGCCAGCTCGCTGGATCGCTGCATCTGCGGCGTTGCCCAGATATCCTTAAGGATTTGCCGAAATTTTGCGAGTTGCGGGTCCCTCTGCGGCACGTCGTGCCAGACGTATTTCCACTGGCGCGTTTCCGCATTATACGGCGAGATGACGTTTTCCGGGTCCGAAGCCGCCACCGGACAGTGTTCGCAGAGATGGGTTTTCATTGTGGCCGCGAGAGGTGGAAGCGTGGCCTCGCAACCTATCGCCAGGCTCCATTTGTCAGGGGCGATCTCCGGCGGCGCACTCACGCGGGCCAGCAGTTCCTCACCCAGCGCTTGGTAGGCGCTGGAAAGATCGAGCCCGCCATCCGCGGTCTCAGAGGCAAAGGTCGGATGCACCGCCGGCGAAGGACGCGCAAAGAGCCGCACCTTCCATGGCTTCTCGTCTTCCCCCTCGATGATCGCAAGCCGCGCCGGCCGAGGCGCGTCGAGAATCAGTTCGTCATCGCGCTGCAGGCTGCCCTCCGCAGCCTCCTCCTGTAGGATCTTCACGATCGGCTGCCACTCCTCCACCTCACATTCGTGCACGCTTGGCAAGGCTTTCGGGCAGACCAGCCGGTGGGTGCCCAGACGGCCATCCGCCTTGCGCTCGATCACGGCGATGCTCTCTTTTGTGTACAGATAAAAGGCGGCATCCGTCTCCCCCAGGTACTTTGGCCCACCCGCTCTTGTCTTCTGCACCAGCCGGGCGAATTGTCCGGTCAAAGAGGCGAAAGTTTTCTCCTGGCACTCCCCCTCCGTGGTGGGCAGGAGGCGGTGTTGCAGAAGCGGATCGTTTTTGGCAAAGCTATGCTTCACTAACTGGCCGTCTTTTTTCAGGCGCGTGAAATAAGTGCGCCAGCCGCCGGCCTTGATGATCACCGTCGCATGCGCGCTTTCATCCGCCGTTCCTTCGGGCGCGTCGCTGGGATCGTAGACCTCATTGGCCGGATGAGTGCAGTGCCACACCTCCAGCGCCTCAGAATCTTTGGCCGCAGCCTCGGAACTTGAGCCGGCAGCCACCGCCTGGCGGATCGCCATCAATGCAGCTGCCGGCATGGAACCGCTCGACCCTTCCTCCGGCACGACGATCGCCAGCAAAGCCTCCACCATGTCATGGGTCAATTTTGAGGGCGCCTTCTCCGGCGCCGGCAGGAGTTTGCCAGCCTTCGCCGGGATCAGCGTGCGCGGCGGATTTTTGTCTGCGTCGGCTTCTTCTTTTTTGAAATACAGCGGGCAGGCGTAGGCCACGTCACCCTGAATTGCCACGCGCCAGACGCGCTGGCCTCCCCTCGCCCAGCTCCAGTGCGCGGCCTGCTTACCGTCGATGCTCTCCACCAGCCAACTCTTGGTCTCATTCAAAATCGACGGCAACTTATCTTTGACTCCCTGTGCATAAAAAACTGGCGTGCCCCCTTCGCTCAGTCCGGCTTCGGTGACTTCATTGCCTGGAGGCTTCTGGTCGAGCTTTTTCTCGCCCCCCTTCTTCTCGTCACTTGTTTTCTCCGGCGGCATTTTCGGAACCCCTATTTTCTCGTCGGCCTTTTGTTCTTTCCCGTTGCCCTGGTCGTTTGGGGGACCGTGCGTTTCGCCAGGCTCTTGCCCGCTGCCGCCGGATTGAGCCTTCGTATCATCGCCTCTCTTTCCAGAGTCCCCCTCTTTACCGCCGTGTCCTGCGCCGATGGAGATTTTTCCTTTCAAGAGTTGGGCCAGGTCTTCCAGGCGGAAATCGAACAGTCCGGCAATGAGGTCGAGCAGCAGACCCGGGGTTAGCTCTTCCACACTTGGGACACTCACGGAGAGTGGAATGAAGAGCACCGAAAACTTCGCCTGGGCGCGACTTTGGTTCACCGAAACCTCTGCGGATCCGATCTTCGGGCAGAATTTGACCGCCACACGACCTTTCGCATTGAACCGCAATGGCCCTCGACCGATTTGCGCACCGATATCGAAGAAATCCGCCTGTCCGATCAGGAGATCCACATTTCCGGCGGCCTTAACCGCCACCGCCCCATCTCCGAAGTGAATCTTCAGGTTCGTATCGGCAATGTGCATCCGGAAGAGATCGAGCGGCATCCTCGACTCGAAAATGCCCTGCTTAAAATCCAACTTGGATTCGCGCTCCGGTTTGAAAATGTACGCCAGCACTCCGAGCGCTTTGTCCCGGGAGTACAAAGTGGCCGCTCCCATATCAAGTACGGCCTTCGACTCAAAGAGGTCGAGCGAATCCAACACCCTCATCACGCCGATGAGGGGAATCTTCCCTTGCTCGATCGAGCGCAAATCAAACGAGAGCGTTGAGACGACTTTCAGCAACCGAGTCAGCTCCGGTGCGACAAAGGTCAAATCGCCATGCACCTGAAAGCGTCCAGCTTCTCGCGGATAGAAGGTCCCGCCGACTTTATGCAGGCAGCAAATCCCCTCGCTGGCGGTGCGCACCATCTGGTCCAGCGCCGCTGCCAGCAACTGTGATCCGACCTCCAGCTGCTCTGGCAACTCTACCCCGTTTTGACCGATGGTCAACGTCAGGCCGATGTGAAAGAATTGGCTGACATCAAACGCAATAGTGGCATGCACGCGCGGCGGATCGAGCTGGAACGGGGGGTTGGCCAACTCGATGGAGAGCGCGCCGGGAATATTGATCTTAAAGGCGGCCCGCGCCCACGCCTCCACCTTTCCGAGGAACAGTTGCGCGATCGCGTCGCGGTCGAACCGAAGATCCGGGTAGACCTGGACCGGGAACTCGTAGCTCTCCTTCATGAACTCCATCGTGGCAATGACGCCGATCCGCACATCCGGCGTGAGCCGGGTCTTTTCGCTCGATGAATCCAACCGCACACTCTTTACGGGACCGATCCCTGAGATGCTCAAGTCCTGCTTTTGCAGCTGCGCCAGCAGCGCCGCCTCCAGGGTGGCGCGGAGCGTGCCCGTAAAATCCGCTGTCACGCCGGAAGGGGCCAGCGCGATCTCCTTCGTAACAATTTCCATGTCGATGGCTTTCAGCTCCAAGTGGACACGAAATGCCAGACCGCCCTGGTACCAATGGAGATCGGTAAGGCGAAGTCCGCCAAACCCGTCACCTTCGGGCAACTGCAGGATGTTCCGCACCGCTGCCTTGAAATTCTCCTCATCGGCAGGCGTGCGAAAGCTGGCGCCGCGGAAGTCGAAACGCGGCGCTTTCGTCCACTGGCGCGTGGCCGGATCGTACCCATCGAGCAGGAGCAGATTTTGAATGGTAAAGGGGTACGTGGGGCCGCCCAGTTCACAGCTGCTCTGAATGCGATAAGCGCCCGACGCCGGAACGTATTCCACCGGCGTCACTTTCATTTTCAGCAGATTGCCAAGGAGATTGAATTCAATCGCGCCCAGCTCCGCGATCCGCTCGGCGATTGCACCGTGCGCCTGCTCCGCGAGCACGCGGGTGATCTCCTGGCGCGCCCCATTCAGCCATCCCTGCCAGTCACCGAGCGAGATTTCCCAGGGGTGATCCGCATTGAGCGGGCGAAAAAGCACTTTGACCACGGGCGACTGCTCCAGTTGCACTTGCAGCCGGCCGAAGGAGACTTGCGCCGTCGCTCCCAGGGCCGGCCCGTCCTTTTCCTCGGGGCCTGTGAAATCAATCGAGAGATAATCATCGATCTCCCCAGGCCAGGTTGGCAGGGCTTTCCGCAGATGTGCCAGAAGCGTCTCGCGAAAGTACTTCCGCATGGCCTCAGTCGCGCGGAACCCAGAAACGCACACCCTGGGTGTATCCGATCCGTGAATCGAAAGCGCAAACTCGCACTCGGCCAGGGGCAGTCCATCCTTTTCCAGCCGTATCGTGCGGGGCCAGGCGGGTGACCCGTTCGAAACCGGAAGCGCCGCCACTTCGATCCCGAGCACACGCTTCGCTGCGATCACGCGGAAGGCGCGGTTCCAGACCGCCGTCAGCGCCTCCTTCTCCGCTTGGCGCAGTTTCTCGAGCAGTTGCGTCTGGACCGAGATGCTGCCGTCGTAGATATTCAAGGTCAGCGTGGTTGGCGGCAACGGAACGGGCTCCAAGCCGAACATCTCCAGATTCGGCTCCACCCCCTGCAGCGTAAAAGTGAGCACGCCAGTATTGGAATCAATGATGGCGTCTGCCTCCTTGGCAAGCCACGCAGGGAAGCCAAGCGTTACAAAGGCCTTGCGCACGGCGGCATGGTCCACGCGCACGCTCCACCCCTCTGGCGCCACAAAGCGCCCTCGGTCCAGGATCATGCGGTTCAGCGTGACGCCGAGGAAGATTTCCTCATCGGGCTTGATTGAGTCCGGCGTAGCCGAGTGAGGAGATCCGTCCGAAGCGGGGGCGACGGTGCCAGGCCGTTTTTTTACTGCGAGCGACATCACGACGTCTGCCTTCCGCACGAGAAAGAATTTTACCTGCACCCGCAGATCTTCCGTAGGCTCGGATTGCGGCTCGATGTGAGCCCGGAGCCAGACCTGCTCGCGGGCCGCGACGGGAAAATCGATTACCCGCGAGCGCTCCAGTGCCTCGCGTCCCGCTACAGCAACTTCACGACCCTTTTTGATCGCCGCGAGCGCGGCGGCATGCGCCGAGCGAAATTTTTCGATACGGGCTTCGGCAGCCTCGGTGAACTGCACGAGCTGCTTTTCGAGTTCGAGCGCCTTTCCCATGGCGTCCTGCGGATTCAGCGCACCTTTCCGCAAGACCGCGGTCTCGCCCTCCATGACAATCGTCGAAAAGGCTTTCTGAAACTGCCCCACCAATGGCTCCAGCTCGGCGCGAGAGAAAAACTGCTCCAGCTGCGGCTGCTCCGTGAACGCCTGCAGCAGGCCGAGCCGCTCATCGAGCAATTTGCGCCGCTTCTCGGCGCGCTCGAGTGCTAGCTGCAACTCGCCCGGCGCCGTCAGTTCATCAAGCAATTTGCGCCACTTCTCGGCGCGCTCAAGCGCTTGCTCCGGCGCCTTGAGTTGAGCGAGAGCGTCTCTACCTGCGCTGATCTTCTCGATCACGGCACGCAATTCATCGGCAAAGAAGTAGCGAGCCGGGACCAATCGCGCCTTCAGAGCAAGGAGGCTGGGCGGAACGGCCAGTTCAGCCTTCGTCGCCCGCGATTGTTCCCGGGCATTCTTAAAAATATCCGCATTGGCCTGGTAGCCCTGGGCGAAGAGCTGTTGGAGGAGCTCGCTCACCACGTTTTCTGTCGCCGCGCCCTCTGTCTTTGACGCCTCCTGGCGGAGGTGCTGGCCCAAGTCGACGAAGAAAGCGTTCATCAGTGCCTGCGGTTGCTTGTCGAGGAATCCCTTGTCCATCAGCAGTAAATGCTGCGCATCCTTGAGCCACTCGCCACGCTGCTCTTGCGCCAACGTCTCAGCGCGGATGGCGAGGGCTTGCTCTGCAGATTCCGGAGGGCGCGGCTTGGTCGTCTCTTCATTTGCCGCCGGGCTGACCAGGAAACTCTCTTCAACCGCGGCGAGCGCCGTCATGACCTTTTCCACAGGAGCCAGCTCCTCTCCGGCCGCGACGAAAGCGCCTCCGCCACTCGCGAGGAGAATGGCGGAAGCGGCTAAGAGACGCAACCAACGCTGGAAGCGTGCAAAAGAGGAAGAAGGCAAGGGACTTAGCATATAGGGATGGCAGCTTGGGCGCGGAGATTAGCAACTTCGCGATTTAATGCCATCCCTATCATTTAGAGTGCAGCCTTCCTCCGGCCAAAACCGTCGTGCATCCTTAAGGCTCGTATCCGCAATATATACGCAAGCTAGTGCTTTTAGAGGGTGTTATTAACTTTGGCCTGCCAGGATGGAGAAGATTTGGGAAAGCATTACGGAGGCGAAAGCAGCGAAGTGAAGTCCGACAAGGATTTCGGGCAAGCGCTCATAGTCTCTCACATGCCGGCGAAAGAGTGTCAGCCAGCCAAAAGAACGCTCAACTACCCAGCGCCGAGGCAGTAGAATAAAGCCTTGGTTCCCTCGGGGCGCTTGACTACTTCCAAACGGATTCCGTGCTCAGCGGTTTGCGCTGCAGCTTCCTCACCGCTATAGCCCTGGTCAGCAAACATCACCTCGACGTTCTCGCCTGTAGCTTCCTGCACTTTTTTGGCCAGCTCTCCAACTTGTGCACGGTCTTGTTCGTTTGCAGGGGTCACATGGGCGGCAAGAAGATTGCCCAAAACGTCCACGACCATGTGCAGCTTGCTGCCCTTCTTTTTCTTATTTGCGTTATAGCCGCCGCGATCTCCGTTTTCAATGCTGCCGTGCAACGTGCGGCTATCAATGATCCCGGCAGTCGGGTTGGCGTTTCTACCATCCAGCAACCGCAAAAGCACTCGCAGGTCATGGACCACATCCTCGAAAACGCCCGCTTTAAGCCAGCGCTGCGTCTGCTGGTAAACAACGTAGTAAGGAGGAAAATTGGTAGGCATCATCCGCCAGGGAGCACCGGCGCGAACTATCCAGCGCATCGCGTTGAAGACTTCGCGCAAGGGATGTTCTCGCTGTGGAGCGTCCTCTTTCATCAGGGTCAGATACGGCACTACAAATGCCCATTCGTCGTCACTCACATCGCTTGGGTATTGCTTCCGTTCGGTCATGCCAAATTGACACTTCTTGAAGAAAAAAGTGCATAACACCCTCTTAGAAGTCTGACCGACGGTGGCCGTCGTGCTTGACAAGCTATGCTAACTAAGGGTTGCATATGACTATGCAAAGCTACTCCCTCCTCGCTCGCGTGTTTCTGCTTTTAGCCCTCGCCGCTACCTCTGCATGGGCCGTCGAGATCGACGATGCCAAAGTGGAAAAATGGATCGGAGCGGGCTACACCAAAGCTGGAGAGGCTGTAGGAGACGCCAAAACCAAAATCGCCAAGCTCTACACCGTGGAGGAACTTAAGCAGGGCTGGACTCGGCTGAAGCACTGCCGTGATTTAGGCAATGCCGATCTCCATCTCGCTGCGGCGGAGCATTATGTCTTTGCGCGCCTGATCGCCGCCAGCCAGGGTGATACGGCCTATCGAAAGCTGCCCAAATGGTATGAGACGGCTAAGTCCTTCGCGAATAAACTCGACCTCGAAAAATATATTCAGTCATCTGATCAACCCGTTTCACCCGTGAATGCCAAGGTGACGAAGTGGGGCGAAAATGGGATCGAGCGAGGACTGGCTGATTATAAGCAACTCACCGGGCAGGATCCGAAAGCGGGCTCCGCTGCCGTGGAGACACTAATCGCCAGCAGCTACGGCCTCTACTACTATCCACATAGAAAAGCCACCGGCGTGTGCGATGTGCAGGCGCCCTAACGCAATATACCTCCGAGTGCTGGAAAGAGGGTGATCGATGAGCGGCGATCCTCGCGCAAGCTGGGCGGAGAGATGGAGCATCACGGTGCTCACAGAGTGCGGCGACAGCTAGACCCAAAACAAGCGAACTGCTGGCGCAAAGTGACGGATTCCGGCACGGATTTTCCAAATGATTGTGCGCGTTCGACAATGATGTACGCAGCTTTTTCCTAAAACGGCATTGCAAAGCGTCGGGCGGCACTATTTTCGGGCCGTTCGCCAGCAAATGGGCGTTCGGCCTGTGCTTGTAAGCATGGCTCCGCTTATCTGCTTACCTTTTGGAGTAAGCAACCGGATGCTATTTACTCTTGGATCAAGCCGATCGGGCTTGGATCGTCTCGTTTAGGTAACTCCAAGCTCCTGTATCCGCTCCCAAGCCGCGAAAAAGTCTTTGAGCCAGGAGTTGTAGTTTAAAATGCGGTAGATGACGCGGCGGCCAGCGCGCACGATTTGCGCGGGCAACAGCACGATGCTTTGCAAAAAGCGTCTGAATTCCATGCGCACAAGCTCCACTCCACGTTCCTGATTGGGCACCAATAATCCAAACCAGGCTTTGAGGTTCCACGCCAAGGCTGACATCACCATATAGGCCCAGTTGCTTGTCAGATTGTCGACTGGCATCCGCATTGCATTGACCCCGTTTTTAAGCTGCTCAATCACGTTCTCCTGATCGCAGCGCTCATTGGCCAGCTCCACGATTTTCTTTTTACTTAAGTCACGTCGGATGGTGATATAGAAAAAGTAGCGAACCTCCTCAGAGATAACTTTTTCGCCTTTGCACACGCTGATATTCTTTCGCAAAGCAACCAGGCGGTAGTCCTGGGCGCACTTCAATGGCCGATACTCCAGCTCCGCCACGCTCTCGCTCTTGAGAACCTGGTTCGTATAACCCTTTTCGCGTACTACCTGCTCCTTGACCCGATCGCGCTTCGGCCGTGGCTTCGTCTTGATCTCATACTTGGGTGGGCGCTCAAGCAGCGTCCACGCAGCCTCGGGAAGCGACGCGGCCAGTCCAACTACTTTGGCGTGCGCATCCATTCCGAAGATAAACTTGGTTCCTTCTTTATCCCAACGATCCAGCTCGCCCGTAAGTGTATAGTCTGTGTCGCCTCGCAGCGTGATTTTTTTAGAGCGCTTTCTTACAAGGGCAATCGACTGGTCTATCCACGGAACGCATCCGTCGTGGCTGACTACGTTGCCCGGACGGTTGATCGCGTAAAGCGTTTCCTTTGTATTGGCCAAAGAAATAATGAGCGGATGATAGCCCCAAATGCCTTTGTAGGAGAGCGACATTCCGCCTTTGCATTCTCCGTGCGTGCCAGCAATGGTGCCGTCAATATCAATGAAGGCCTCCTTGAGGAAGCTGCGGGGCTGAAGCTTCCATACCCGCAGTCGCGTTTCATTGATGGCTTCCATCAAATCGCAAATGGAGCTTGTGGTAAAACGCCGGGTGAAATCTCCGCTGGTAGTTGGATCAGGAATACGCTGAACGTTGAGAGCGTCAAGGAATGCCTCGTCGTTGCGGCGTAGTTCAATGTCCTCCAGGCATACGCCGCCAAGCAAAGCGTTGTAGGCGATATTTAGCACGTGATCACTCTCATGATAGGGCAGGTGAATCTTTAGAAGGTGCAGGCGCTTGTCGATCTCCCCGGCCAAGCCGATCCGTTGCACCATCGTATGAAGGGCTCCGATACCGCCGCAGTTTATCGCGCGTGTCCGTTCGGCCATCTCAAGCCGGATGTTGACAGCGCCCATTACGGGCGTGGCACCTGCGCCCTGATTGGTTTTGGGATCAAGCCTGCGCTGGATTCGACTCTTGCGGTTTCGGAGGATTTTGGGATAAGTTCTTTTCACTCGAAATGCTGGTTTTGTTTGATCGCCCGGTTTCGCCACCTGACGGCAGATCAAGCATACATCAGCATTTCGAGCCTTCCTCCCGTTTTTCGCGACGCTAGCGCGCTTGCTTAAGGGCTAGATGTGCGCGCCGCTGATTTGGAAGACAGCTTGGTGGAGCAGACCGCTGGTGTGTGCATCAATTTCTATAGTTGAGTGATTTTGGCTCGAAGAGGTTAATTTGGTTTAGCTCGTGCTGTAGCTATTACGCGGACCAATGCGGCTCCTGCTTACCTAACCAGTGTCCTGAGTGATTAGATCGTTACATAATCCATCAGCTTTACAAGCTCCCGAAACCGGAGCGATTCAGAAAGCCTTCTACACGATCATGAGCCCTCCGTCATTCACCGTCAGAGCTCCCCTTCCCACGAAAGATCCCGCCAGCAGCGCCTCCGTGCAGGCATCGCCGACGTGCTTCTGGATGGCATCGCGGAGGGGGCGGGCGCCGAGGCGCGGGTGGAATCCTTCGCGGAGGAGGAACGGGAGAACGGTGGCGTCGAAGGTGAGGTCGAGGCCGCGGGTGCGGAGGCGGGCAAGTTCCTGGTCGAGGAGCATGGCGGCCACATGGAGCTGGACGTCGAAGGTGAGCCGGTTGAAGACCAGTTTTTCGGTGATGCGGGCGTAGAACTCGGGGCGGAGTGACTGGAAGGCGCGAGTCAGGACGTGACGCTCCATCGTGGCGAAGGTGGAATGCTGGAGGTTTAGGATTTCGGCGGAGCCGAGATTTGAGGTAAGGACGATGTAGAAACCGCCTAGGTCGAGCGTTTCGCCGGAAGCCATGGTGACCCGGGCGGCGTCCAGGATCTGGAGCAGGATGTCGAGGACGCGAGGATGCGCTTTTTCGATTTCGTCGAAGAGAAGGGTACCGACTTTGAACTTTTCCAAAGGCTTGGCGAGGAGGCCGGTTTCACCCAGACGGCCGCCGAGCAGCACTCCAAGGCTTGCCTGGGTCTGGTATTCGGACATGTCGAATCGGAAAAGGTGCTCGTCCCCGAATAGGAAACGGGTGAACTCGATGGCTAGTTCCGTTTTTCCGACACCGGTAGGGCCGAGGAAGAGGAAGCTGCCTCGGGGACGCTTGGAGGGGGTAAGTCCAAGTTCGCCACGGTATAGGACGGATGCAACGCGTGGGATCACATGATCCTGGCCGAGGACGCGGCACGTGAGATACGGTTTGAGGTCCTTTAGTTGCTCTGCGCGATCGGACGAGATCAGTTCTGCCTTCATGCGTGCGAGCATGACAGGTGCGACGCGTTGGATTGCTCCAAGGCTGGAGCACCGTTAAAGCGAACAGAGGCTATTACTTGCGGCCATGACTACAGGATTC
Source organism: Chthoniobacteraceae bacterium (assembly GCA_028293625.1). GTDB lineage: Bacteria > Verrucomicrobiota > Verrucomicrobiia > Chthoniobacterales > Chthoniobacteraceae > CAIURC01. Next base: position 218,884 of record JAQGOL010000040.1, read on the forward strand.
TTGTATCTACGGTCCCTGCCCTTTCTCGCTCAGGCAGCAGGCGGGCTTGCGGAAGGCGCCAGTAAAGCCATGGGCATTGTGATGTTGATCGGGTTTATCTTCGGCACGATCTGCGTGATCGGTGGTGGGTTCGCCATTCGACGCGGTGACACCGATGCTGGCAAACTCTCGATCATTGGCGGGCTGATAATTGCAGGTGCGCCGGTGATCGTGAAGGCGCTCTTTACGGCTTTCGGGCTTGAAGGTTCAACCGTGGATGTAGGCGCTTTCCAATGAACGAATTGCGTTTGACGGAAACCAATAGCGCCGACGATTCCGATGGGAAAACATGGGGCTTCGAGGGCAACCTCTTCTGGCATCTGATCGGCGGGATCTTTGCGGCGGTGATCGTGTTGCTGCTGCTCTTCAGCGTGGCGCAGTGGACAATCACGGCTTCGGCGAGCGTGGCGGCGATTCCACTTTCACTCTCGCTGACTTACATCTTCGGGTTCAGACAGGGTAAACCGGCCGGTTACGACCGGGACATTCTGGAATTGTGGATCAGCGGGCCGGGATTCGGTCCGGATGCACGGCAGCCACTGGAGGAAAGATGTTATGTTTGAATCGGCTCCGAACGGTTATTTCATGGAGAACATGATCGTCTTTCATGGGGTCCGGAAAGGCGGTCATGTCGCGAAAGGGTTTTACTTCGAACCGCCTGATCTTTCCACCGCAGCACCGGCGCAACTCAACGCGTTTCAGGATCAGATCGGCCTGCTCCTGGCATCGCTGCATGAAAACCAACGACTCCAGGTTCAATGGTTCTGCGACTCGGACTACCGCGCCGAGCTGCTGCGTTATAACGACGAGACCCGGAAGGCGACGAACATCTGGACTCGGCGAACGCGCAATGAGCGCTTTATCCGGTATTGGGAAGCCATGACCGAGCGCCAGTTGCGCCGGCAGCGGCTGATTCTGTATGTAACCCGCGCCATTACGGCAGAACCACCGTTGGTCCAGTCGAGGGAAGCGCGCCGGAACTATTACGACGCGCTTCTTGGACAACTTAGCGCGGAGTTCGATCACGTACATGAAATGCTGCTTGGGATATTTCCGGAGGCGCGGATCACGCCGATGGCCGACGTGGATCATTTCCGGCATTACAGCACGTTTCTCAATCCCTCGCTGACTCAACGGCCCGGCATTGATGTTGACGACCTGTTCGACCCTGTATTTTCCATTCATGATAACTGCTGGAACGGCGAAGCGGTGGGAAAGAGGAACGCCGGTTTCTACTTGGATGGCAATCATCATGCACTGCTGGTCCTCAGGCGATGGCCGAAGGTGAGTTTCCCGGGGATCATTCGCCGGCTGACTGATCTGCCGTTGCTCGACTACACAATAACCGTCAACATTGAGCCCGTTTCGGCCGGGAGGGAAATCGCGAGGGAAGAAAAGGCGCATGATCGGCTCGCTGGAGATTACGCGAGCGAGAAACGGCTTTCGCTTCTGACGGCGATGGAGAAGAAGGAACGCAAGATCGCCGCGCTTATGCAGGGACATACGCTGCCATTCAACGTGCAGTTTGTTGTACGAACCTGGGATCCGACTCGGGACGGGCTGGCGTCGAAGGCCGGAGCGATCAAGAGCGCAATCCAGAGCATGAATAGCGCGCAGTTCTTCGAGTGCGCGTTGCCAACCACGTCGCGGAACGTCTTCTACCAGACCTGGCCGGGGTGGAGTTGGGGAGACTATCCGCATCGCAAGCTCTATGGCGAAACGCGCTACATCGCGGACCTGTTGCCGTTCAGCTCCACGTTCACCGGGCACCTGGAAACGGCGGAAGCGATCTATGACGGTCCGGCGAGGAACCTGGTGGGCGTCAAAACGTTTTCCGGGTCAGGCACCGACGCCACACCGCAGCACGCCGTTTTGCTCGGAATGAGTGGAGCGGGGAAATCGGTCACCGTCTGTGACCTGCTCTCCCAGACCGAAGGTTACTTCGACTATACGGTGATCATTGAAGAAGGACTTTCATACGGTCTCTACACACAAACGGTCGAGCCGGGAGCGCGTCCCATCATCATTCAGCCGGATGGCGATCTCACAATCAACTATCTCGATACGCATCGGTTGCCGCTGACGGCGGATCACCTTTCAACGGCCACGGCGCTCGTGGCGCGCATGGTGGGAATCAGCTCCGATGAAGACCGCCAGATGAACCGGCAGGCGCAGATCGCCAAGTATCTGAATCTGCTCTACGACGATATTTTCAACCAGTGGAGCCATGAGAATCCGGAGCGGCTTCTGGGAATCGCACGCCTGGCTTGCGCACTCGCCAAACGGAGACTTCAACGGATGCGGCCGGGCAGCACTTCGCTGGATATTTTTGCTGAGTTCCGCGATTGGCGAAGCAATGCGCCCGATGAGGGACAGGCTTATCTCGATCAAATCGCGGAGGCCGATGTCATCCGGTTTCTGAAGGAGCCCAGAACCGGACGGGAGGTGCGCAACGTGGCGTTCGCATTCTTTGCCCCGGCAGAACAGCCGACCCATCGGATGCTTCAGGAACTGATGCAGTTGGAACATGGCAACGACGAAATCCGGGAACTCGCCGACCGAATGCTGCCGTGGTGCGCGGATGGCAGTTATGGCCGGCTGTTCGATGGAACTTCCAACGTTTCCCTGACCGGAAAGATTGCGCATTTTGAGCTCGGTTATATTCCGGAATCAGCCAAAGCGCTTCGGGCGGCTGCCGGATTTCTGGTCACCAACTACACGCGACAGCATATCGTGACGCTGCCCCGCGCCGTCAGGAAACGGAACATCTACGAAGAAGTGGCGCGGCTCATGGACATCCCAGGCGGCGAGGAGATCGTGAAGGAAAGTTACACGCAACTGAGGAAGTTCAACTGCTGGAACATCTCGATCGTCCAGCAATACTCGCGGTTCAAGGAAAGCCGGATCCGGGCAGCGGTATTCGGAAACAGTCGCCAGTTTTTCCTCATGCGCCAGAATGACCGCTCCGATCTGGATGACATCGGACGGGACCTGGAGCTTTCCGCTGTTACCCGGCAGAGTATCCTGAGCTATCCCCTGCCCGACCAGCAGGCAGGAGAAAAATTCGCGGCACTCACCTATCTGCACACGGATGCCGGCCGGCCTGTCTGCGGTACCATGCATAACGTGGCTTCGCCCGAGATGCTCTATTGTTCGAGCACAACCGGGGCCCACTTCGAAAAACGTGCAGAGGAAATGCAGCAATTCGATGATCCGGTGGCAGGGATCATCGCCTGCTCGACACGGCCGGAAGTGTAAGTCCGGCGGTTAACAGCAACTTGCCGTTCAGAAATCACCTCAGGACGGCAAGTCGCTCCAAGGTTGGAGCAGGTCCTAAGCGATTTCTCACTACAAGTATCCGCATGAAGATTCGAATCATCCTCATAGCTTGTGTTCCCGTTCTCTTAACTGCCTGTGCTGGCATGAGTCCTACACGAATCGCAGCGGATGGCCTCGGTGCCGCGGGCGGCGCGCTCATTGGCGGAGTGCTTGGAAAGAACAATCCGCATATTACCGCGGCGGGCGCTGGGGCCGGGGTCTTGCTTGGTGAAACGATCGCCGCCGGAAGCGCCAAGGCTGCGGAGAAATCGTATGCGACCGGTTACGAGAAAGGCCGTAGCGACAGCGCCAAGGATCAGTTTCGACAGCTTGTCGAACTGCAACGCCAGCCGGGAAATATCGATAGCGGACTCAGCCTCTTCGATATCCCGCTTCCGGAACGGGAGGTCAACGGCGCCCTTCTCAATGCCAGCGTGAAGACCCTTCGGATTCAGGAATAGCCAAATGAAAACCATTATATTCTGCGTCGCCTGCTCGGCTCTTACATGCCATGCCCAGCTTGTCGTCACCGATCCGATCTCTGACGCGCTCTCTGAAATCCAGCACGTCGAGGACATCGCCAAGACAGTCGAGATGATCGACAACCAGGTCAGACAAATCACCACGCTGACCCAGCAGCTTCAGCAGATCACCGCCTACGTAAAGGCGTTCGGCGATCCATCGACGCTGCTCAGGATTACCGGCGCTGATGACCTTATTCGAAGCCTGAATACTACCGGGGTAGGCACGACACTCAGTGAACTGAAGAAGGTCGATGACTCGTTCGCGGTGCTGCGATCGGACTTAAACGGACTATATCAGGGGATCGACGCGACGGTTCAGACACCCGGTGGCATCGAGTTGCCACGGGCCGGGGAACTCTACCGCAAGTTTGTCGCGGTGGAACAAACAGCCCGGAACTTCAGCGATGTCTTCGAGGATGTGAGCGAGCGGCGCCGAGTCCTCAAAGACCGCGTGGCTGAAACTACTGAACAACTGCAAGCAGCCGCGACCGATGCTGAAACGCAGAAGCTGACCGGGGTCCTGGCAGGCTACAACGCCGAGCTCGGATCGATCGATAAAGAGGTCGATCATGCCCTTGCCGAAACTCTCGTGCTCGACATCCAGAACCGGGCAGATCGTGAGAAACAGGAGCAAGCCAGGGCGGAAGAGCGGCAGGCCGAAGTAGCAGAAGCGCTCCGCAACTATTCGCGCACGTTTCGGATCGACTCCACGCCGGCCCGGTTCCCGCAAGGCAAATGATCAACAGGTTCAGTGTGGCTTGCGCGATCATCGCGGGCGGTGGGGTTGCATTCATTCTGGTGCTCTGGATCACGCTTGAGGTGCTTCACGCGATGGCTCGCTAACCAGCCGTAACTGCCGTGCAAAGGTGCTCCGGAGCGCGCGCGAAAAATTGGTTTTTCAGAATATTTTCATGAACGACTTCAACGTATTGTTTCCGAACTTCCTGACCCAATGCGATCAGCTGCGTTCGGTGCTGGTTCCAATCAGCTTTGTCCTGCTCGTGATCGGGATGGTTTCCTTCACCGTCTCGGGACAGCGCAGTCCAGGCGCCTACCTGCGAACATTTGCACGCACCGCGGCTTATATCGTCCTGCTGACCCAACTAACGACTTGGGGAAACCTGATGAGCGAAACGGCCGATCAGACCGTAAAAAATGTGCTGCACGCTGATCCGGCAAAGGTCGGTGAACAGTATAACGCGAAGCTTCTGGTCCAAAGCGGACATGACAACAGCGGGAGCTGGTGGAGTAAAATCAGCGACCCCAGCGCCATTGCCGAACAACTGGCAAGTTGGGCACTTCAAGCCTTCGGATTCCTGGGAAGTGTCATTCTTTTTTACGCCTATCTGGCTCAAAAGTTCATCCTCTACATCGGATACGGGCTGTCGCCGATTTTTGTCGGGTTCCTGGCGGTCCGGACACTGCAATCCATTGGGGTCAGTTACGTTCTGTCACTGGCAGGCGTGATGTTATGGCCACTCGGCTGGGGCGCCGCTTCGGTTGCAACTCAAGGGCTGCTCGATTTCATGACCGACCAAAGCTTTCTGACCGGCGGCGCGGCAGGCAGCGCCGGCTACGTATTCCAAAACCTGATCGGCATCGCGGTATTGGGGATCTGGGTCATCTTCAGCACGATTGCCGCACCGGTCATCCTGCAGAAAGCCATTTCCACCGGAGCACAAATCGGCTCGGCATTGTTAAGCGACGCCACCACGGTGGGAGTTGCGACTGGAACAGGAGCGATGGGAGCGGCCGCAGCATTCGGCAGCGGACGCGGATTGGGGGCGGCATTGGGCGGCATAATAGCGGGAGCCACGGCAGGAGCGACCGCTCTCGCTGGCTCGTCATTAAGCGGAAGCAGTTACTCGCCTTCGGCGGCAGCACTGGCGTCGCTCGGTCATCACCGGCAACCAAAACCGGAGAAGAACGATGACATCACCAAGGATCAAATCATCCAGGAACTACTCAAACGGATCCCATTATGACGTCCGACGAACTCAGACAAAGCATGCCCACCCCGCGCCAGGCGGTTATCTGCAAGGAGCGCGATTTCAGTCCCACCCGAATCTTCGTTGACCGTGACCGACTGGCGCGCTGGTGGTTCGGGTGCACGTGCGCAGTGCTTATCTTCGCCGCGGTGGACCGTTATCGGCTGGTCAACGCGTTCAAGCGCCGTGAGCAGGTCATTGTTATTGATCCGGCCGGCACCTTCTATGTGTCGCCGCTATTGAAATTCCAGGATGCCAACGCGTTGCACGCCCAGCAAAGCACGCTTGCCACGATCGCATTTCTGGAACGCAATCCGAAGGACTTCGACCACGGCGAGCTACTCAAACAGCTCTTTCTCAAGAGTGCCATGGAGAAAGCGCAGGCACAACGCATCTCGGAGGACGCCGAGTTCAAAGCCAAACAACTTCACCAGAAAGTTGAGATAGGCCGAATCGACATCCTCGAAACGCGCGCCGAGTCGGTTCTTACCCAGGTATCCGGGCAACTGATCCGGACCGGCATTTTTCAGGAGAAAGCATTCACGGAGGCGCTGCCGTTCACCTTCAAGCTCAAGTTCCAACGCAATCCAAACATGGTCGAGAACGGCCGATTTCCGACCGCCATCAAAGACTTCAAGTATGACACGAACCATTAGTTTGCTCCTTCTTGCTGCGTGCACTTCACCGGGCTGTCTCCACTCGGCAGAGCTGCTTGATCCTATCCAAGAGATTACACTGGACGATCACGCTGTTCAAACCGTGCCGGTCTCCGGGCAACGCGTAACCACGATCAGTTTCCCAGGACCTATCCAGGCAATCGATGGCGCCCTGGTTGCCACCGATCCGCAGTCCCCTGCCCTTTTTCAGCTCTCCCATACAAAAGGGACTTCTTACTTCTCCGTGCGAGCCCTTGTCAGGGACGCGGTTACCAACCTCAACGTGCGCTGGGATGACAAAACCTATGCGCTCGAATTACACGAGAGCGCAAAGCCGTGGTATCTCGCCAATCTCAAATCCAAAGCAGCCAGTAAGCCGATAGCGGCCCGGCCTGTAACGCCGCCTCGCCTTATAGGTCTGCTCGATAAAGCCAAAGCATTTGCGGTTCTGAAGGCGCATTATCCCGAGGCTGTCAGCGATGTGGAGTTCCGGAGCGAGAAACCGTGCATCACAGAATGTTCGGACTACCGGGTCGAAGCTACCGAGATCTACCGGTTCAATGCCGAGGACACGCTGGTCCTTCACCTCACGATCGTGAACAAAACGGACAAGGTAATCGAATTTGTTCCCGAGCAGATCCAAGTGAAAGCCGGACAACAAATCTTTTACCCGTCGCTTACGCAGCTTCCCGGATTGCTTACTCCAAACGAGAAGATCAGCGGTTACGTGGCGATCACAGGAACCTCGGATGGCGAGCGCAACGAGCTTTCCATCAAAAACGATTTCACGATTCTACTCGCCCGTGTGGCACCAAGCGAGCCGGTTCCGGCAGTCATGCCGGCCAAAACCAAAAGCAGGAGCCGCAAATGAATCCGCGTAAATTCCTCAACTTCTGCGGCACCAAACCGGGCATTTTTATTGTGGGCCTGCTGATCCTCGCCATCGGACTATTAATCGCAAATACCCAACGGAAACGAGTGACCCCACGCGACGGATTCCAGGCAAAGCCCGGCACCGCCGAGGAAAAGCCGCAGTTGCTTGAAACCGTTACCCGCGCGATGGTTCCGTTCCGTCCTCCAGGTGACGAACCGGCAAAAGCGACACCGATCGCACAAAAAAAACCGACGCAGGCACCCATCGTAAAGCCGCCTCCACTTACGCTCGTTGCTGAAACGGTGGTAACCAAGCCGAAACCAAAGGAGCGGAGCGCCGACTTTGCTCCATTCGGCCGGCTGATTCCTTGCAAGCTGATCGTCACGGTCGATTCCTCAACGATCAACACACCGATCATCGGACTCGTCACCGGCGACGTGTATCATCATGGCAGACTTCTGATCCCGGCAGGCACGGAAGTTCACGGCACGGCGCAAATCGATCGCGTGAGGGAGCGGATTGCAAGTAACCGGCGTTGGATTCTCGTGTGGCAAACCGGAGAAGAACTCCATGTCAGCGGTCTTGCGCTCGATCGTGAGCACGACCAGAACGGCGAAGACTGGGGTATTACCGACGGAAGCGCCGGTCTGCGCGGCCGCTTGATCGAGCGGGATGACTACGCCGAAATCAAACTGTTCGCCGCAACACTCCTCTCGGGCGCCACCGAGGCGCTTACCGAGAAGCGGTCTTTCGCTTTCGGCACTTATGCGCTTCCGAGCTTGCAAAACGCACCGCTCCAGGGTGCCCAGGCAGTACTCGACCGCTACGCCCAGCAGATCGAGCAGACTATCGAGCGTGACGGTTTCTATGTCCGGGTAGCAGCCGGCAAACAATTTTACCTGTACATCACCCAACCTATCGACCGTGCCGACGCGAAAGTTGCCGGCGTTGCAATCGGAACGGAGCCAGCTGGGAAAAGCGCCTCATCCCAGGACGAAGCGGCACTCAACTCCATTTCGTTGCGGAACTCGCGCATCGCCGAGGAGCACGCGTCGCAACAATAGACTTCATGAAACTGATTCCATCGTTGCTGTTACTCACAGCCTACCTCAGCGGATGCGTGAGCAAACCCGCTCCAAAGATTGTAGTTGTTCCAGGTTCTGCGCGATCCGAGGCATTGAAGAGCACCTCCGGCATCCGTTATTCCGAACGCATCGCGGAGTATCGATTTGGACGTTACATTGATCCGGCAGATCGTTCTACAATGCACGAGGCGCATCCCGTCTACCGGATCGAACGCCCCGCGAAATGGGACACACGTCCAAACAACGGAGGAGCCCGATTCGCCGTCACCCGAGAATCTGCCGTTCAGCCTGTCGTGTCAAACGACGCCGCCATAGCTGAGTTCAACAAACAGAAAGCCGCGACCCGCGCCTTTACCGAACAAGCGGAATCTTTGAACCAGCGGCTTTCGGGACTCGCCCAGGCAATGAATGAAACCCGGCGGGTTACCCAGCAGGGGCCGCGTATTGAAAAGGAAATCGACGCGCTCAAAAGCCGGCTCAGCGCAATCGAGGCACAAAAGGCGCCTGTACCACCCGTCGCCAAGGTCAACCAAGCTGCCGAGGAAAACTGGTGACGCAATTTTTCAGTCAGAAGAAATCAAACCAAAATAACATGCCAAAAAGCGCACTTATCAACGTCCCCGACGAGACGGTCACGCGGTACGTCGAAGCAAACGAGGAGATCGAACGTCGCCTTGGAAAAGCGCCAGGAGCCGAGTTCCTGATGGCGCTTGCCGTCGAGCGGGAAAATCCGGCGGAAATCGCCGAGACCTTCACCGAAACCATCATCCAAAATCTGCGCGAGGAAGGCGCATAACCGAGGAAACCAAACTTATGATTAAAGGAAAACCTCAGCCCGAGAACAACGGCTCCGATGTCCGGCAGAACCCGGAAATCAACGCCAAGATCGACGCCTATATTCAGGCTAACCCAAAGCGCTGGGAATATATCCAGGGACTGACTCCGGAGCGGATGGCACGCACCATTGTCCTTCAGGATATTCAGAAACAGGAGCGCACGGAACGGATGCGGAATAGCGTTCTCAAGAAAATCGAGGAAGATCCCGAAGTAAAGCAGGCTTACCAGACGTTGGTGAAGAACCTGCCTGAAGATCAACGGCAGAAGGTCATCGCCACTCTCGCGCTGAGTGCCCAGCGTGCACAGCAGCGCGGGCAGGCGCAATCGCAGCCTGCACAGCAGGTATAAGCCCGCAGCCCGCCGCACATGAAGACTCCGGGGCTGGCCTCCGCGCAAAGGGTTGCGCTCCTGCCATCCCCGGAGACTTCACGTCCCCCCTTCCCTACGACATCGCCGCTCAATCGCGGCCATGTCGATGTTGGCCCCCAGTCAGGGAGCACGCAGCACCCGCGGTTCATGCGCCATTGCGCTGTGCCCACAACCATTTGCCCGGTCACGAGCTTTCGGAAGAGTTCAACGCACAGATCCGGCGCTAATGTGCGGTATTGCGAACGATCCACCAGCTGGAGCCAGGAAGATGGGCTTGCTGAGCTCCGCTTAAGGTGTCACATTGAGCACATGGTCGAGATTTCCATTCGTGAATTGCATATGAAAACCGGAGATTGGGTGAGAAAGGCCGCTCATGCCGACGGAATCGTGATCATGGAACGCGGTCAACCAGTAGCGAAAATCGTGCCGTTCGTGAAAGATGACCAAGGGATTACCTTTGCAAATCGAATTTTGCTACCTGGATTTTCAGATCTTCCAAAAATCGGTCATGATTCAGGCAACTACATTTCCGAAGATCGGGAGCGCGCGTGATCTATTTCGATACTGCGTATGTGGCGAAGTGCTATCTTAACGAACAAGGCAGCGATGAGGTGCGTACGTTGGCCAAGCGGCACGGACGAGTGGCATGCTGTATTTTCGGACGCTTGGAACTAGCGGCCACATTTCATCGGAACTTCCGGGAAGGAAAAATCACGGCTGCACAGCGCGATCTTATATTTCTTCAACTCCAGGCCGATGAAGCGAACCACCTCTGGACCTGGCTGCCGATGACAGCGGACCTTCTGCTTGGAACGGCAAGTCGGTTCGGAGAATTTGATTCCTCCACCTATCTGCGCGCTGCTGACGCCCTGCACCTGGCTTGTGCGGCTGAAAATAACTTCAAGGAGATCTTCAGCAATGATCGCCACCTCCTGGGTGCTGCTGGCGTTTTCGGGATAAAGGGGCAAAACGTAATTTCCACAACTTGAGCTGAAGCCTGCAATATCTCTCTGAGACTTCCATTCAGATAAGAACCAGCGAGATTCAACGCCCAGTGCCACGCCAACTGGCCGATTACTGGCCCAAGATCAGCGCCAGAAGGTCATCGCGACTCTGACGTTGAGCGCTCAGCGCGCATATCAGCGCGCATATCAGCGCGCATATCAGCGCGGCCAGGCACAGTCGCATCCTGCACAGCAGGTATAAGCCCGCCGCCTGCCGCGCGTGAAGACTCCGGGTCTGGCGTCCGCGCAAAGGGTTGCGCTCCCGCCATTTCCGGAGACTTCACGCCCCCCTTCCCTACGACATCGCCGCTCAACCGCGGCCATGTCGATGATGTTCAGCAAGTAAGTAAGATAGGCAATCCAATCCGAAGGAGCGTCGGATTGGGTGGTATCGAGAGAGGATCAAACAGGATTACACCTGCCGGTCATTCTGATAAGGCGGAATGATGATGATATTGGCCTTGGCGTCCAAGGCGCGCTCCACGATTTCCTCCGGTGTTAATTCGGGAATATCTGGGTTATGTGGAAAGCCGGAGGGCCAGTAGATCAGGTCCGTCCACGGCGCATATGGAACGGCGTTATGCAGCGACTGCAACATCTCGTCCATTTCATCTTCTGAACCCTCGGCAGCACAGAGCTTCTGCACGATACTCACGAGTTCCTCTTGGCTCAGGCTGCTGTTGCTCATCTCAGTATGCTCGTCTCACGGGCACCGGAACTACAATACAATTTGACTAGAGCGGATGGCACTTAGGTGCTGCCCAGTAGCCTGCATGTTCGAACCATTCTTTTACGTCCGATAGAAGAATTGCGTTTGTGGCTTTCACGATCGCGTTGTGAAGCTTGCAGCGGGTGCGTGCGGCGGCGGAGCGCACGGATTGCTTCATTTTGGAAAAACACTGCTCAATAGCATTGAAGTCTGGGGAGTAGGCCAGCAGGAAAATCATGTGTGCGCCGGCACCTTCAATGAGTAAGCTTACCGCTTCGGAGTCGTGGGTTTTACTGTTGTCGAGAATAACGACATCGCCCTCGTGCAGTTCAGGCACTAGGCAGCGCTGAGCATCCTTGAGCGCCTCGATCCGCGAGACGTGCATCTCAATACCGTTATAAATTTGGCACTCGGGCTCCATGCAAAGGCGAACGTCGGTAGTCCGCCTTCGACCGATCAAAAATGAGACTTCGACAGTATGTAGAAGGTGGAATGATCATGGCGGCTGGCACTCGCGGCGAGTCAGGCGTTGGGGGAAACGGCTTGTTTACCATTGCTAGTTTTAGTTCTGTGGGGTGGCGTGACCAGCTCCACTTTATGCCCATCAGGATCGGCCACTACCGCTCTCCGGCCCCATTCGCTGTTGGAAGGTGGATGCACAACCAATCCGCCAGCCTCCACGAGCCCGTCCAAATAGGAATCAACAGCATCGACACTGAATCCGATCCGGACGCCAGTCGTTTCACCTGAATTCGAGCCTGCGGGATAAATCTCAAATACTGAGCCGTCCTGATACGGCTGCGCAGCAAGATGCTCCGGCCCGTTTCCGTGGCGATGACGCTCGAAATTAAGTCCCAGAACACGATAGAAGCGCTCGGACCGATCCAAATCTAAAGATCGGATCACAACAAGGTTAAGTAGAGGCGGCGGTGCAAACACAGAAGGATATTTGAAGCGGACGTTCAAGCACGAGGCCCGGCTGACCGGGAGCGCACACTCAATGCAGGACTGAGGTTGGAGTTGAGTAGGACCATTCGAACTCGGGGCGGGTCAGTCGTTGCATCTCCATGCGCTTGTTATCCCCTTCGTTTTGGGTCATTGCAATGTTAACCGCGGACCGCCGCCTCAATTGCAGCGACGTCGATCTTTTGCATTGTCATCATCGCGTCAAATGCCCGTTTGGCGGCGGCGCGGTCCGGACCGGTGAACGCCTTCGTCAGGGCGGTCGGCGTAATCTGCCAGCTAATCCCCCATTTGTCCCTGCACCAGCCACAATCGCTCTCAGTGCCGCCGTTTCCGACAATAGCTTCCCAATAGCGATCTGTCTCAGCCTGATCATCGGTTGCCACCTGAAATGAGAATGCCCAGTTGTGCTCAACACCGGGCCCGCCGTTGAGTCCAATGCAGGGAATTCCCATCACGGTAAACTCGACGGTCAACACTTCGCCTTCTTTGCAGGATGGATTGTCACCCGGCGCTTGATGCACCGCTTCGACGGAGGAATTGGGAAAAGTCGCGGCGTAAAAACGTGCCGCGGTTTCGGCGTCGCGATCGAACCATAGACAGATTGTGTTCTTTGCTGGATTCGTCATATGAGGGTATCGGGTTGAGTTGTTTATTCGGATAACATTCAAGCTGTGCCAACACCAAGACAGGAGTGAACGTGGATACGGAATGGTGGGTAGCAGTTATGGAAAGCGAAGGCAATGCAGCCGGAGCGGTTAAGCAAAGAAGTTCGATGGTGCTCTTCACGCTTTCAATACTTTACTGAAAGGCTTTAGATCGTCACATGGCATATAGAGAACTATGTAAAGCAATGCATGCAGCAGGATGGTTCTCGAATCCGATCGCGGTAGCAAGATTCGAGAAAAAATATCTCAGACCCCCTGGTCAACAGGATATGTCAACGCTTGAGGATTTTCTTCGTGACAGCGAAACATACAAAACCTTTGCAATCTCGTCGCAACCACCTCGTTTCGGAGATGAAACTTCCACTTCGGTGACGCTGAGCTATCATGGAGCCGGCAAGTCGAACCGCCCTGAAGTCGGCATCATCAATGATGAAGTTAGGTATGGTGATGTGTGTCCATCCAAAGGACAAAATGCGTCTCGTGGGATTTGTGACTGACTTCCCGGTGGGAACGCTTATTTGGCACCGCAAGACTGTAGAAAACCTTGATATCCAAAGCTGAACGTTGGAATAGATCAGCTCAGTCAGCACGTTTCATACGCCCGCATTCATGGTGGACGGTGACATCAAGGTCAAAACTGCTATCAAAGGAAGTGCTCCGAAATGGAAGCGCGGTTACGATGTTCACGGAAATGCCCATGTTCACGAAGCCGTGAAACATGCGGAAATCGTGAACATTGGGCACAAATTGAGCCGTGCTGTGGCAAAAGCGTCGGAAGCGAAACCGTGCGAATTCCTGGGAGTATCGTGGAATGCGCTTTTTGATCTATAGCAAATAGACACATTCGCAGCCTGCACGTCGGATATAAGCCCCTCGCCCGCCGCACGTGAAGACTCCGGGGCTGGTTTTCGCGCAAAGGATTACGCTCCTGCCATACCCGGAAACTTCGTGCCCCCCTTTCCTCCGGCATCGCCGCTCATCCGCGGCCATGTTGATGGCGTCAAGGTGAGGCGCTGGAATCGGCGGATAACTGCTGGCATAAGCATGAGGCGCCCGCTGCAAGAGCCAGGAAACTTATCTGCGGAAGAGTATCCAGTTGATTTCACCGAGTGCGCTCCAATACTCGCACATTATGGAAATCGCCCTCGAGAGTCGCCGCAAGAGCGAAGCGACTCTCCAGAAATATTATCCCAATGCATGCGTGATCGATGTTACCTCCAAAGGTGAACAGCCATGGGTGAAGTTTAGCCCGTTCTTCCCCCATGGTGGGATCCCGGTCCCGTTTTCATCCGATATGACCGCGACCTCCGTCGAGGGAATATGGCAAGCTCTCAAGGTATTCGAAACCACGGATGTCGATTCCTCAAAACTTCAGATCACGAACATGGTTGGGTTGAAAAGGACGGTTCGTCGCAACGGCCGGATTCTTGGGCATCGTGCCGGTTTGAATGGCACCACGCTACTCTCATACCGCGATGCCAGGCTTCAGATATATCTGCCGTCGTATCGGTGGGTCCTTGACCATTGCCTGCAGGCCGAAGTCCGGGAATTGAAAAATTTGGCAGCTAGTCGCGAGGTTGTCCTTCTTGATTTCGAAACCAACTGTGACGTCGACGACATTTCACGACCGCTGTCGCATGCAGGTTTGGTTGCCGCATACCTGGCCGGCACATGGCCTTCCGACTCTGCTACTCGGCCGACTCAATGAGAGGAGTGCGTTCCACGCGGACGATTGCATTTCGATCGACAGCGCTCGCTTCTTGTACGCTTTTCATCGCAGTCGGAACACAAAATAGCCGCCGCGGCTCCTTTTATGCGACTTCATGTGATTAGCGACTTACATCAGGAATTCGGCGAAATCGATGTGCCCGCCGTCAATTGCGACTGCGTAGTTATCGCCGGAGATGTTTCCACGAAGCACCATGGACTCGATTGGATCCTGCGTAGGTTTCCCGAGTTGCCGGTCATCTACATTTGCGGCAATCATGAGTTCTATGGGGACAAGCTCCCGCGGCTTACGGATCGCCTGCGTGACAAGGCCCGCGGAA
This sequence comes from Chthoniobacteraceae bacterium, assembly GCA_028293625.1. Classification (GTDB taxonomy): domain Bacteria; phylum Verrucomicrobiota; class Verrucomicrobiia; order Chthoniobacterales; family Chthoniobacteraceae; genus CAIURC01. Next base: position 233,966 of record JAQGOL010000040.1, read on the forward strand.
CAAACGTGCATTTCCTTGAGAACGACTCCGTCACGATTGGCGGTGTGCATTTTTTCGGTTGCACCTTGTGGACGGACATGGCCTTGCACGGTGACCGGATGGCTGGGGCGGCGGAAGCCAACAGCGTCATGAACGACTACAAGAGGGTTCGGAACTCTGCGCAATTCTACAAGCGCCTTTCAGCCGGAGGCACACGCCGGCAGCACATTGCTTCGCTCGAAGCCCTGCGGCAGTTCTTTGCGTCGCACCAACCGGAGAATTCGGTGATGGTCACCCATCACGCGCCTTCCATACGCTCGTTGCCGGAGCATCGACACTCAGAACTCATCAGTTGCGCCTATGCTTCCCGGCTTGAAGGATTCATCGAGGAACATCGGCCCCAACTCTGGATTCACGGGCACATTCACCACAGCCAGGATTACTATATTGGCGACACTCGGATCCGTGCCTACCCTGCCGAACCAAATCCCGGCTTCGTGCCGGATCTCACCGTCGACCTCACCAGATCCTGACAGAACCTTGCGCGGTGGCAAATCAGCAAGTGGAATGGCCTGCAGCTCTGCAGGTCAACGCATGCCGCAGTCACCGCCCGAGCGTCCGGTTTCACCAGGCTTCCCTGCCACGCACAGGCTGCACCAACTAAAAATAAAAACGTCTGAAATGGAACCGCTTACCCGAAGAATCGTTCTTCGCATTTACACCGAGAAACAGGATCAGGTGGTGGCGTTCTATGGCGATCTCGTGGGCCTGCGAATAGCCAAGGACGTCACTCTCATAACCGGCGAGCGATGGGTAGCACTTGTCAAGCATGACAATATTGGCGTGCAGTTTCATATTCATCCGTGCCCGCCCCGGATTATTCCGCGACCATTTCACGCGGAGCTGAGTATCGGCTCCGGAGAATATGATGCCGCAAGGAAGCGCTTCCAAGACGCAGGCTACTCGATTAGAGAGTTTACCCTGCCGTATGCGGATGGTTTCAGCATTGATGACCCTGTCGGGAATGAAATCACTTTGTCATGGTGGGGCGAGCTGGAACACGATGAGGAATACGGTTGGGATTCCCAGTTTTTGGATTACGATAATTGCGCGGCACCGGCAAAAAGAGATGTAAACATGCCTAACGTCCTGTGAACGAGAGTCACGAGCACGCTCCGCGAACCCTGCAAGGCCTTCCGCTGCGACGCATTGGCCCAGCGGCCGACTTACTCCGGCTGCAATTCGGCAACTGGCGTGAGGTGACATCTCGATGTGGCGGCACGCCCGTTCTTACGCTCACCCTTGCCCGAGTTGTCGGAACAGCTTGATCGTTATGCGGCGCAAAGAGCAGTTGCCAAGATTCTGGATGACGCGTGTGGAGTTGCCAAGCTGGGCACGACGACCTGACACCCATCTCGACAACATGCGGCTGAGCGACTACCAAGCTATCCAGCAGCGTCGTCACAAAATGCTCGATATTGTCCACCAAGAGGTCGAAGCCTATCTGAACACGCCCGGTCTGTATGGCGAAGACGAAAATTGCATGTTCCCCAACCGCTCGCGCATGAGCGGAGAGTATTACGTCATCGACGAGTCGTATACGGGGCACGTCGGGCCGGTGTGGATTCAGGTCGGCATCACATGCCGCTGCCTTGAGCCGCCGTCGCGATCGGAGCAGCAGGACCGTGATTACCTCGGGCTCGAAGTGTGGTTGCGGTGCGATCCCAAGACTTGGTCATTCAAGATCTTCCGGAACACCGATTCGTCCGCGATATGATGGCGCGGAGATGATCCAGCCGCTGATGACGTTTGCAAAAATTTTAAATGTGGCGATTTATTGCTGCCCGATCCCGGACGTTACCTGCCTGTGCCGGGGCAATCCGTGTTCGGCGTTTCGCGTGAGGATCCGTATTGCCCACCAAGGGTGTTCCGATAGTGTTCTGGTTAATGGATGACCTGATTCGAGACTTTGCAGAAAAGTGCCGTAAGAAGCTCGAAGGCTTCGAGAATGCTCAAGTCAAATGTGGGATTACCGGTCCATCTGGGAGCGGAAAATCCTCTTTAATCAACGCAATTTTCGGACAGAAAATTGCTGCGGTCGGAGTAGTGGAAACAACTTCCCGCGAGCAGGAGTTCAGCCATCCGGGGAAAGGTTTGATTCTCGTGGATCTTCCGGGCATCGGCACGCCGAATTGGCCGAAGGAGACGTATATCGAGAGATTAAAGCTCCTAACTTACGATTCCTTCCTCTTGGTCACGGCAGAGCGCTTCACTGAGAACGACGTATACCTCTACCGCGAACTCACATCGCATGGCATACCGTGCTTTGTGCTCCGCAACAAGTTTGATCGGGCAGTTGAGGATGGCTTGCACGATAACGGGCTCTCTGAACACGAGGTGCGGCGGCAAATCGAATCGGACATTCGAGCCAACTTGCTGCCCGCGTCACCGAGCCGCGTCTACCTCACGTCGGGCCGGCACCCCGCAAAGTATGACTTGGGGTGCATGCTTGATGACATTTCCGAAGCGCTATCCGGAATAAAGAGATCTCGATTCATCGCGGACATGGCTTCCTATACGGAGGAATCGTTGAAAAAAAAACGTGAGCTAGCGCTTGAGTTAATGCCTCTGTATGCGGGATTGGCCGCCGCGAATGGCTTTAATCCGGTCCCTGTCGTGGACATCGCCGCTGACATTGCCGTGCTGGTAAAAATGGCGCATGCTGTCGCCCAGATTTATGGACTGACTTTCGAACAGTTCGAATACGTCAAACGCCTGTTTGGCCCCAACGGCTTGCCGGGTTTGCTTAACGCGAAGATCACTCAATTCGCGGCGAAGTATCTCGCAAAAGAAGGTATCATGCTCCTTCTGAGGAGCATGGGACAGCGCACCGCTGCCAAAGAGAGCTCGAAATGGATACCGTTCGTAGGACCGCTGATTGCCGCTGGAATCGGATGGAAATCGACCTTCATACTTGGCGAACAGATGGTCGATCAAGCTGAGGCCTTGGCCCGCGAGATTTTAGAAGCCGTTGTTCGTGGGTCAGACTTGCCGCCCGGCAGATAGCCGACATTGCAATTCCGAAACCTGTCGGAATTGAACGAACTGGAACATCGCAGCGCTTCGTTCGCGCCGCTGGGCTGGTGTTGAAGTTTACGAGCTTGCCACGCAATCGCCGTCTACGACTCACTCAGACCATGACCTTTAAAGAAGAAGAACTTCTCAAGATCAAACGCGCTGCCCGACGCGGACTGAGGTAAAAAATGCGGTTGCAGAATCGATCCTCGCAATCGCACCGCGAGTAGAAGCTGCAACGGGTTGGTACGACCCAAGCAATCTAACTCAAACGAGCGTGTGCTCACTCTGAGTTGGCCCCAGACGTGGACGGCACAATGTTGAACTCAAGATGCGACATTTCCTGCAAGTTCAATAGTGCGACGAGCCACGCTCTGAGGAGCTTGGCTTTTCGCTTCCTCCCGGCGACCGTTCGATCCCGCGCCAGATTTTTCCTAGTGCGAGCTCACGTGGAGTTCATTATCGCACAGACACACACAGGAAACGACATTTGCATCCGGCTCGGGTTTGAGCGGTTCGCAAAAAGGTTCGTATCCAGCAGAAGGATTACACTTCAAATAGGAAGTGAATCCTCCATGTCCCGGGGCGGGATTGTGAACGTGGACGGATAATTAATTAGAAGGTCGACAAGACCGCGATTTGCAGGAGACGAGATCCGGCGAAGCGTGATTGTATTTTCATCTTCGACTACGACCTCAAAATCATCTCCAGGACAGAGACGGAGCTGATCGCGGATTGGACCAGGCAGGACGATCTGGCCTTTTCACAAGAGCACAGTGGTCATTGTAAGATCATTTTACCGGCTGAAAGGAGGGAGGCAATCACAGCCGGAATCGGCCGAAACCCTGGCCAACAGATACAAGAATACACCAGCACCAAACAGCACTTTTGCGGGGAAAACACCCTACAACAAAACTTTCTCGAAAGCGATAGAAATTACTTTGTAGCCACAAAATATATTCCTAATAATTTCAAATCCTCTCAAATCACATGTCCCGATCGGGTTGAAAGAAGACATGAACAACAGAAAATCCCCACAGAACTCAGACTCGGACGAAGATGACATTAAAGATCCCCTCCTGATTTTTGCCCTGTTCCAGCTGGCATCAAAATTTCCGGATCGTCGATTCACCGGTGCACAACTCTCTATCCTCATGGGAATTGGACGAACCGCCATCTCCCAAATCAAAAATGAGCCTGACTCACCGTTCTCTCTCAGCAAATGCACGATGAAAAAACTTGGTCGCTGGCTGGATCAACATTCGGGCTATAAACAGCATTGAGTGTTATCGAAGTTCTGACAAGACCGGCGAGTTCGCCGATCCACCAGGTCGCCTTTTTCGCGGCGACAATTATTCAGACGGCGTGGAATTTTCCAATGAAAGAATCGAGTCGAGAAGAATCGTAAGACACCGTGGAACACGGGAGGTCAATCGAAGAACATAGAAGAACAATCGCCTCCCCCGGAACCCGTTCGATCGCAGACCGGCCATATTGTTCGTGGCCGGTATGCGTTACAAAAACAACATCGGCCCACAAGTCCGGCGGAGGCGCTACGCACTCGGATGGTCGCAGGCGATACTCGCGGCCAAACTTCAGATGGCAGGCCTCGACATCAGTCGAAGTGGTGTCTCGAAAATCGAGGCACGACTTCACCACGTCGACGATCGTGCGATTATGTTCTTCGCTGAGGCATTGAGAATCCCGATTCAGGAACTTTTTCCAAAGCGAAAGGAAAACAGCCGATTGTCCGACTTCATGGCGGAGTTGGAGGTCACTAATTTCTGAGCCAACGATTCGGTAGCGATCCCGCCTTCAGAATACTACGGATTCCGGCGTTCGGGTCCGGAAGTTCTCGGAAGAACCTTAATTTCACGCTCGCCGGGCTGATTAACCGGGGACGAGCAGTGAATGACGGGCGCATGGGAGCCAAATACCTTCGGCAAAACAGGAGGCTTAAGAATGGAAGCGGCTCAAAGGGGCAAGTAGCTGGTTGCGCTCCCTTTGAATGGTTTACCTTCGCCGGTTGTTGCCCGAAATCCAAGACAATGTTTCATCACCAAATCCCGTTGATCAATGCGTACCGCGTATCGAGTGAGCAATGAAGAACTCTTTACTCTGATGGGACACAAACGAACCCATCATCTCCCGCTCAAGAATCAGGCTGACGTTCTCTATCCGTAAATGCACAAAGTAAGACATTAACCGCAGAAAGCACCCGAATCGTTCCACGGCCTCAGCGCTGGCGGCAGCCACATATTTGTTCAACCATGTTTGAAGTTCCTCCACCGCCGAAATCAGCGTAGCTCTTAAGTGTCTCTTCCCTGTGAAAACCAACTTCTCCATCTCAATAATCCTATTGTTGATCACCCTGTCAATATTTAGTACAATAGTCCACTGGGCTGCTATTCGTCTTGCACGAATTCCCGTGACTACGGTTACCATCTTCTATGGTTCACCTGTCGCAAAATTTGTGCTCCTGGGCACTACTGTGCAGATAGGCTACATTCCCATAGGCACCGGTGTTGGCTTCGATGTGCCAAGTTTTGATCGGAAATTTCTCCCGGTGCGGCTAGCTGTCATACTGTCCGCTCCTATTGCTTTGTTGATTCTTGCTGGTCTTTTCCTCGGGTTCGCACCCGCTGTTCAGCAATTCATGTCCGGCTTTGCTCAATTGACTTCCGGCGCATTACATCCTCGAACTACCGCTCTGAACTTCATTGAGCGACTGCACGCGGTTTCATCGCATTCAGTTCCCGCAGCATGTGGCGTCGTGGCGGCCAAACTCACAGTGTGTTCGTTGTTCTCTGTTGCAGCTCTGGCTGCCGGAAGTTGCTTCAAACAGCTATTTTCTATCTCCGACGAGCACGGGGCCATTTCTCTGCTTCACGCCGCCGGCTTTGTAACTGTGACGTTATTAACGATCCTTTGGACAATTGCCCTTCTGCGATATGGGTTAAGCGGAAACGCCTGACGAATGAGAAAGGCGGTATGCGTTAGAAAAATAACATCGGACCACAGATCGGGCGAAGGCGCTACGGATTCGGATGTTCGCAGTCGATACTTGCGGCCAAACTCCCGATGGCAGGCCTCGACTGAGCCGAAGTGGAATTTCAAAATTGAAGCGCAACTTCACCATATCGATGATCGTTCGATCATGTTCTTCGCCGAAGCGTTGAGAATCCCGATCCAGGAACTTTTCCCAAAGCGATCAGAATACCGCTGATTATCCGACTTCGTGGCGGAGCTTGATGTCACTCATTTCTGAACCGGCGATTCGACAGCAATACCGCTTCGGGCTTCTAAGAATTTGTCCCTTTCCCGGAGGCTATTCTTCAAGCGCGTCCAATACAAAGCCGACCCGGTCAGCGTGTTTCAACTGAGCTCGCCACTTCGCGCTTGTAGCGGCGTCGACGCCGGCCTTGGTCAACCCTTCGTGGACGACACGGATACAGCGGACAACCTCTTCGAGCATCTCGCCCTCGTCGCTTGATTCAATCTGGGCACTGCCGGATTTCATTACTTCGACCGCCAATTGCATAGCTTCGTCTGTCCGGCCCAACGACATCAGCTTCCCTAACCCTTTTTCGATGCGGTCATACGCGGCGTAATCGGGAAGTTGCGATTGATCAGATGCTCGGGAACATCGGTAGCTATCACAATCGCGGCGCGCACGGCACGGACCAGGTCTTCCTTTGCGAGTCCATCAGCGGCCTCGATCAGCAGGTCGTCCGCAATGCCTGAATTGTCAGTGGCCAATTTGCACACCAGATCTACCAAATCCTTCTTCGACATTTCTTGAAGAATCTCGCGCACTTTTTTGGATCGTGATTCCCGGGCGCGAACAACGTCATTAAGATCGCTGGGCCAGGGGTTGGCCGCGGATTCCACATATCGTTCGCTTCTCATAATTGTTTTTGGTGGGGCCAAACTGTCTGTCGATTCAGTCAGCCAGTTTTCGAGCAAGCTACTCAAGGGCGAATTGAAGGAATCCACAGCATTCCTCCTCTGTCGATGAGTGCTCACATATGCGCCATATATTCACAGACTGAAAGCCACAATTACACGATCTGACGCGCTGAATTCATCGAATATTCAGTACCATACTCTGCGAGCTAGTGCCAAAAAAGTGCCAAAATGTGCCAAATTGGACGGGGCATTTGAGTATTTATGAGCTAATATGAGAGAGTATGAAAAACGATGCAAGCCAAGGAATCTCAGCGGTTTATGGTGATTTACTAGGCAATTCCTTCGCTAGTCAAAAAGCCTTTGTTGTAGGTTCAAGTCCTACCTCAGGAGCCACTTTTCTAAGTCCCTCATTTCGAGGCACTTAACCCACCCTCCAAAATACTACTGGAGGCCTACTTCCAGTGAAATCTCCAGTGTTTGGAATTGCCTCCATCCTGGTGCCTCATTGCTATATTCCGGGTCCCAGAAGTTGCCTTCGCGCGGGTGGTCGACCGCGCAAAAGAGGCCTATCTCCCCTCTCCACTCGCCATGACGGGTGCAGCTTACAGAATGTTTCGGCGCAAAAACGGCATCTTTTTTGCCGAGGAGATCGCGACCAAAAAGCAGTTTTCCCTGCATACGTGCAACCAGGCCGAGGCCGATCTTGAACTCCGGGCCCACAACGACAAGGCCATGGGCCCAGCCTTCAACCGTCAGATCGCAATGGCGTTTCTGCGCAATGGCTTGAATCCGCTTCTGACGCGCTACCAAGTGGCCTGCATCCTCAATCATCACACGCCCAAGACCACAAACCGGCAAACCGATTCCTGGCGGGGCAGTGACTGGATGTACGCGGCGGCCGGCGGCGCTGACATTACCAACTGGGCCCGGGCGGTCATGGTGATTGATCCGACACACGTTCCCCACGTGTTCAAGTTCATTGCGGCAAAGCGCGGCCCGCGGGTCGGCTGGGTGGATGAGGATTTTAAAAAGCAAATCATCCGGCACTTCTGCCATGCGGGAGACGGCATTTATTGGCGTGCGGCAACCGAAGATGACTTGATGGCGGCGCAGGAAGCCGCTGCTGCCAAGGGTGGGCCGGCAAATAAGAAGACCGCGCTAACCGTTGAAAGGCTCCTCAAATTCATTCCCGAGGGCACCACGATTGAGCAGGGGCAACTGAAGGCGCTCATCGATAAAGCGGGATATGCAGTCAATCCGACGCGCGCTGTGATCAAAGACGCTTTGGAGGAAGGCGCTATTTTTGAGCACAAGTTCAAACGCTTCGGCGTGAGGCCTGAGATTCATATAGCCCGGCATCCTCAGATAAAAATGGTACGCCCATGTGCACAAAATGAATCCGGAGAGAGTTGTTAACGACGGGGAATTTTCGCCGTCATTAACAACGCCGACTTTGAGAGAGTTGTTGTTGATGACGGCGCTACTTGGTGTAGCCGCCATCAACAACGCTCAGGTCCGCCGGCAGCACCCTCGAAATGAAAAGCGGAGATCGGGAGCAAACCTGTAATGAGGGAGCTTGGCTAAACTTTCGAAGCCGAGCGAGAAAGCTTCGGCCCGTGGCGCAGAACATCCGCCGCCGGGGTTTCTTCGGATCGCAGAGGAGAGAACAAAGGGAAGCCATAGCACAGTGTGCCGCGTTTCAATCCGCGTATTCCACTCTGGTGTTTTACGATCGGCTCTGTATTGATTCGGGAATGCCCGCAAAGCACAACAGCCGCAGAATAGTGCGGATAACATTCAATAATAATGTTATGCAACTGCGCGCGTTACAATCAGTCAGAGCAATGCGTCAACAAATGAAGTAAAACAATGTCATATAAACCACTCGGTAAATGCCCATTCTGCAAAGAGAACGTCCGAGCAATAATCTTTGAAGAGAACTTCTTTCGGCGCGATCAGTGTAAATGCCCAGATTGCCATGGCGTTATATACGTGTGTCGCACCCCAGGCTGTGACCACTATGCACGAGGCGGAGAGTATTACGATGACGAGCTTTGCCCCGACTGCACGAAAAGGTTTCTCGGCGGCGGCATCATTGGGGGAATCACCGGCAGTGACACGAAGTAACCGGCATAAGTGATGGTCTGCCGAATGAGACTCAACTGCATTTGAAAGCAACAACTGATGACTTTTATTCGAATTCAACATTCGCCGCTTCAGTTTCCCTTCGTCCTTGCCTCTAGTGATGGTGACGCCTTGCTTGCGGTTCTGCCCGTTATCTGGATCATTCTAATCGCGATTAAAGACCTGATATGGTTGTTTGAATCCTTTTGGAAACGTTTATTCATCGTCATTTTTATTCTAGTTGTCGGCTTCCTAGTAGCAGGAGCTTTTGCGGGGATCGCAGCTGCAATTGTCGGTGGGCGCAACCCCCCGCCAGTTATGATAACGTTTTTTGGAGGAATTGGATTCAAGCTATGGCACCTCGTATGCAAAAAGGTGTTTTTCAAAAGTCAGTTTGACGATTGAGCGCAACAAACAAGCGGCGTGCGTTTTACGCCGGCGGTGCGCTTCCTAAGTGCTTTCACTCACGGTTTCCGGGCTCGCCTTTCCGGGCGATCTCTGTCCGTATTTGCGAAATGCCGGCATCATACTGCGATCGCGAAAATAGACAGCTGCTGCCTTTCCCCTGCAAATGCAGCTGCTGCCTATTCCACTTTGCCCAGGCAGTAACGACTGAAAAGGCAGCTGCTGCCCAATAGGAT
>JAQGOL010000015.1 GCA_028293625.1 Chthoniobacteraceae bacterium
TTGAAAACGCGCCGGCCGTGATCAGCGAAGAGCCTTGGGCCAAAGTGAGCGTTGCGCTGGTCGCCGGCGCCGTAATGGTGATTTTGTTGACGCTCGTTGCGGTGGCAACGCCCAGGATCGGAGTGACCAGCGTCGGGCTGGTGGCAAATACGGCGAGGCCCGTGCCGGTCTCATCGCTCAGCGCACCAAGGAGCCCCGCGGAATTTGTGAGCGCTGTCTGATAACCACTCATCGCGGTGGCCAGCGCGGTAAATGCCGGCGCGGTGGCCACGGTGCCCGTGCCCTGAGATGTGAGCAAATAGAGGCTGTTTGCGATCGGGCCGGCAAGGCGCGTGGCAGTGCCGGCAGTGCCGCCATAAATGATGTCACCGACGGCGCTCATAGGATTGGAAAATCCACTCGAGAGGCCAGTCAATAGCGACCCATCCAACGCCGGGAGCTTGCCGGCGCCGGTAAGCTGCACGAGCTGATTGATGCCGTTAAAGCCGCTACCGGGGAAACTTGCGGTGGGAAGTAGGCCAGTCGATCGGGTCGCGAGGTCGATTGAGGTGCCATTCCAGGTGCCGGCGGTGATTGTGCCGAGGGTATTGACAGCCGTCGATCCGGACCAGGTGGAAAGCGCCGCGTTTTCGACCAGGTTCAAAGCCAACAAGCTCTTTGCGGTGCTCGCCGAAAGAACTTCAGGCGCACCGGATCCCGCTGTATTTCTGCCAAGCAACGACGCCGTGGCCATGCTGGCTTGCATTGCGAGCGTCACTTTTCCCGCGCCGATCGCTGTCGCAAACGAGCCGGTTCCGGTGCCGGTCACATCGCCCGTCAGTGTGATAGTCTGATCGCCGGTATTGGTGCCGCTCAAATTGGAGCCTGAAATGGTGCCGCTTGAAACGATGGAGATGGGAGTGATTGCACCGAGAGTCAGCGTAATGGCCGGCGTGCTTGTTGGATTGGCAACCGTGCCGCTGATGCCGTTTGCCGTGGTAATTGCAACACTGTTGACCGTGCCGCCGCCAGTGCCGGCTGGAGTCGCCCAGGTGCCATCGCCACGCCAAAACGTGGTCGCCGTCGCACCGGTGCCGCCGCCAAGTTGTGAGACGGCAAGATTGCCGGTGAGTGAGGAAAGCGCGTGGTTGTGATTGCCGGCGGCCGCCGTCAATGACGTGGATCCGAGCGTGAGCCCGTCGGTGATCCCGTAGCCCGCGAGGGTGGTTGGTTTGCCGGTCAAAGCAGAAAATGCATGCGTATGAGTGAGCGACGCGGCATCGGTGATTCCGTAACCCGCGAGAGTGGTCGGGATCCCTGAGAGCGCGGAAAAGGCGTGAGTGTGGTCGCCGGCCGCAACCGTGCCGGCCGTGGTGCCGACATTGAGGAGCGCGGCACCACCGAGCCCGAGAGTGATGCGCGTTGCGTTCGCATCCGAACCCGTCAGGAGCGAGCGGCCATAGCTTGTGGTGGTAAGCGCCGCGAGTGCTGTTAGATCCGGATCAATCGGCTGAAATGGAAGAAGTGCCTTGAAGTTTGCGAACGTGATTGCGCGCGCGTCCGCGAGTGACCACGCAGTGATAAGATCGCCATCCGAAAGCGTAGTGACGGTTGGTAGATCCGCGTAGGTTTTAACTACAACGGCGCGGGCTTGCGGCGGGCCGGCCAGCGCAACCAGGCAAAGCAAAAAGGAAAGAAAACGCGACTTCATGCCAAGAGGCATGGAGTCAACCTCATGGAACCGGTAGCGGATCGGTGGTACCGGCGATTCCGATCTGATCGCCAGCAGCCGTCACGAAAGGATTCCCCGCGGCATCACCGAGGATCCCGCCGAGATCAGAGACTTCCGGCCAAGCATTGGTGCGGACGCTGATAATGACGTCATAGGTCAGCGAAGAAACGTCGCAGTCGTCGCCGGTGTCACACGTCGGATCCGTGCCGCCGTCCTTGATTGAACTCAAAACATGATACGGGAGTTCATCCTCGCCGAATCGGGCTGAACTATACTGCACCGCATGACGCACCCGGGCACGGCTTTTGCCATGCAGATTCGGCATGCCCCCGACTCGCTTTGTGACGATGTCGATAATAAGGCGGCCATGCCAGGCATCACGGATCAATTTGCCGTCCTGGGTCAACCCGAAGTGGCCTTGATCCTGGCCAAGTTGCAACTGCACATCGACGCGCGGGATAGGTAGGCGGACATCCTGCCCTTGCCGGAAAGTAGGGATGCCCCAGACACGGACGAGCACGTCGGCAAACGCGGTTTCGATCGCGGTTTCAACATCAAAAATGGTTTCGTAGTCGGGCGCGCGCATGGGAGGTCAGTTATTGGTGAAAATTCCGGGGTAGCGTTTCGCGCGTGCCGCCACGTCGCCAAACACGCCTTTTTCTGTCTCGATTTGAAATGCTCGAAGCCGTGTGGAGATTGCGCGCTTCATGATCGATTCGCCGTTGAGCCGATCGTTTATTCCGGGGTTGTCGTTCCGGATATCGATGAAAGCGGCCGCCGCGCTGAGCAATTTCAAGGCAGTGCCATTCTTATAGAATTTGCCATTGCTTGGCTTCGCGCTGCGCACGTATGCGGCGGGATGGATATCGATACCCAAATCATCCGCGATCTGAAGCCACGTCGCTTTTGCCAGGCCTCGCGCCAAGACAGCTTTCGCGACATCTTTCCTCCGCAAAGCGGCTTCTGCCTGGAACCGGGCAAAGCGCGCGTTGCGATCGGCGGACCAGCGGTGGTGCGAGTCCATGAGATGCCACGATTTTCCGTTAATAAGCTGTTGCGGTTTGGAGTGGCCTTTGCGCGGCCGAAAGGTGGAGACGTCGAGGAACGCGTAAGCGTTCGCCCGCCGCAACCAGGCGACCACGGTGCCATCGCTGAACCCAATGTTTTCGTTTGCACGTTTGACCCGGGAAATGATTTTTCCGACGGGTGCCGCCGGCGTGTATTTCAATGCCACCCGAAGCAATGCCAGGGTCTGATCCACAACGACGTGCTCCCACGTCTGCCCGCTCATCTTAGCCAGGTCATCGCACATCGCGGAGATGCCTGAAGTATCGAGCTGCGTGGTGACGGCGGGCATCGGCTCAGAGTTCGACCTTGAGGTGAAAGAGAATCAATGGATCCGCGGGCTCTCCCTCGATGACCATTACCTTCATCGTTTGGCCGGCGATCGTGATCACAGAGCGATCGACGATTCCGAGAGCGGTGGCAAAAGCGGTTTCCATTTCACAAGTCTGCGAGATCTGGAGCATTTGCCCGGCTTTGCGCAGCGCCTCACTCATCACGGCGGGCGTGAGGATCGCTTTGCGCGTGCCGCTCGCGGTCACCACGTCGCAACCGTGCCCGTCGGCAATCAGCTCGCGATGCGCATCGAGCAACATTTCGGAGACGTAGCTCATACCGCCGAAGGGGTTGCGGGCGGCATCGGCCCATCCTGGTCATCGCCGCCGGCGGCAAGCCAGCACATCGCGACCAAGACGATTGCACAAGCAAGTGAACAAAAAAGAGGAGCGCTCATTCCATGCGTCTGGAATGTCAACTTACGCCCAAAAGGTAGAGAGTGTTCTTTTGGTTGAATGAGATGCTTTCAACGGATCACAAGAAACTACAAACCCTTGCTGGAAACACTGTTTAACTCCTATTTCGTTGACTTTGCCGATTTTTGCTTTTCGATATCTTGCCTTTTCTAGCGGTTGAAAATTAACAACTTAGATTAAGGACGGAATTTTTTGAAGGCAAAGAGAACGGTATTAACTGCGGTGGGATTATGCATATTATTTGCTTATGGGATTTTAGTTTACTTGAGGATTCCAGCTAAATCCCTGCGGCAGCTAGTTTCTGAACTGGGCACTCCAAGTTTTTTTGCGGAAAATATGCAGCTGCGGAAAGCTGGTGTAAAGCAGTTGGCATTACTCGTTATTGATAGCGATCCAGAATCGGTTGTTAATTGGGAATCTATTTTTAATACGAATGTTATTTGGGCTAAAAGCGAATCATGTAAACGGAGCGCTCGCTTTTTTTATAAATCGATGAAAATCGATAAATCATTCGATGGTGGTGGCTGGTATTCAGCACGTTCTCTTTTCGGTGAGAAACTTATTATAGTAAAGATAGACAGTGTAGGCAAAGTTGTTGGATATAAAACCGAGCGTGTTGATGCTGTTTCTTTTAAGCTGAAGGGATTTGAGTCTGTTACTCAAAAAAGTCCAAAATAGTAGAGAGGAACTGGAGTTCCCCTAAAAATAATGAATGCCAGAGACGTTTGCTTGTAGCTCATCTCGTTGAATACTCCTGCAGCGGAGCACCCCCTTTTCATTAAGAAGGGCGGAGCGTGATACGCTCCGCCCTTAATTGGCAAGTCTAAGCCTGCGCGCGCGAGTTAATATGTTTTCCGCGGCGGCTTGCTTGCTGGTTCTTTGGGAAAACTAACTGCCGAGCTCGTCAGCGGGCGGAGTATTTCGAGCAATGAATTCGGCAAGGGTTGAAGGTGGCGGAACCGGTGCCGATTCAGGGGCCAGAACAGGAACAGGGATTTCATCAGCAGGTTTGGCCTTTGGCGGGATCGGCTGTTTGGACTCCTTCGGAGCTTTCGTTTCCTTTGGAGCTTCAACCGTGACTTCTTCAATCGGAGCCGGCGGCCGTGCAGCGCACTTGAGCTTTTTACGCTCCCAGATTTCAGCCAGGACAATTCCTTTAGGCAGGCCGTCGTTTCGGAATTTCTGCACGGCCGCGCGCTGTTGGCTAAATGGCGTGTCTGGACCAAAAAGCAGAACGGGTTTGCCCTTATCAGTAAATAGAATGGTGGCTGTTTTCATGAGGAGCTGAGAGCTGCTAAATACACCGCCGCGGATTACGCGGAGGTGATGAGACGGGCGGCAGTGGTGTCGCCGGCGGCCGCGCCGAACATGACGCTGTAGCTGGCCCAAACGCCGCGCGTGGCAAGCGAACCCCAAACGCAAAACTGGACGGGCAGGTCGATGCCGGGAACGATAATCACTTCACAGCTCAACATCATGCTCGCCACGGCATCATCAATCACAGGCAGTCCGGAGCCAAGGCCGATGGCCTGGGGATCCGCCACGATGCCCTGAAGGTTGGCGACGCCGCCGTTCCAGCGGTTGTTCATGCGCATCTTGTCGAACCCGTAGGCGCCATCTTCCCCGAGGGCATAATGAAACTTATCGGTCGGGATGAACTGGCCAAGGTAAGTGCCATCCAGAACAAGATTCTTCTGGGTGTAGTTTTTGGCATTGCCAAAGAGAATGGACAAATCGTCGGTGCCAAAGTTGGCGGCAGTCACGATCAGCGGCGAAGGAAAGTTTGCCAGGGTCATCGGCGTGGTGGCCGCATCCATGATCATGTTTGCCAGCACGCGCAAATTGATGTCGCAAATCTGTTCGATCCGGAAACCCTGCTGCAGCTGCGCGCTCGTGATGCCGAAAGAGACGCTGAGCTCGTTGGGAGTCACAGCGATCGCCGTCAAAGTAGTATCGCCGGTTTCGTAGTTGGTCGGGTTGGTTTGCCCAGTGGCGCCAACGGTTGCTTTGGGAACCTGAATCGTCTTTTTGGGCGCGATGGGATCGCATGAAAAATCCGTAGAAAAGCAAGAAAGCGCGGCAAGCTTTGCCTGGAGAATGGTGATGCCCCTGATGCGCGCCACATCGGTGACCAGAGCAGCGGCAAAGGAGTTGGCTCCCAGGCATTGAGTGTGAGCGGAAGGAGCGAGGCTGGCGGCAGCCGCGAACAAGACGACAAGCCCGAGACCGGGGCCGTGTTGCAAAGCAACTCCGAGAGACATGACAGCTGTTACGAGTGCGAGCACCCGGAGTTTATTGAGAGGGTTCATGAATAGTTTAGCTGGTGGAAAGTTGTCAACGAGGTGACTGCGTGAGCTATGGAAAGGGAGTTAGCGTTTGCTGTTGTAGGCGGCGAAAATCGCGGCCTTGTTTTTCGCGAAGAAGGCGGTGCGCGCTTCGGGATCCTTGATTGCCTCGTACGCGGCAAGGAGTACGGAGCCGCTGAGCTTTGCGTCTGCGGAAGGATTCTTTTCAGCGCTGACCGCCGGGGCGCCGGTCTCCGCCACGATGTCCACGGCGAGTTCAGATGCCGTTTTGGCGGTGTTTTTTAGAGTAGCGATCTCGGCGCGCAGAGTGACGATGGCGCCATTGGCGGTGTCGCGTTCTGCTTTGAACGTGTCGCGCTCGATTGTGAGCGCGGAAATGGAGCCCGCGTGCGCGGTGATAGTGCCGTTTGCGGTGACGAGCTGCGCATTGAGGGTGGAGACTTGACCTGTGAGCGGCTCAAGAACGCCAACGCGATTTTGAGACGCTTCAAGAGCGGTCAGGGCTTCAGGGAGAGTAGTTGGCTTTTTGGGCATGCCATGCGTAGCCGTGTCAACGGAGGGCGCGTGGAGGAATCCGGAGAGGTCGAAATCGCCTGTGATACACGCGGCCGCTTTGACGTCCTCGGTGATCTCATCAATGAATCCATCCTCGAGCGCTTCCTCGGCCGTGAGCCAAGTCTCTTTGTCCATCATGTTCGACAGATCGCCGCGGTCTTTCCCTGTCTTTTGCTCGTACGCGTTGAGAATCGTTTCTTTGAGCGTGTCGAGCAGATCCGCGATACTGCGCATGTCTTCAGCGTCGCCGCCGACATAGCCGGCGGGATTGTGGATCATAAACATGGCGTTTTTGGCCATGCAGACTTTGTCGGCAGACATGGCGATCACGGTGGCCATGCTCGCGGCCAGGCCGTCGATATGCGCGGTGACCGTGGCCGGGTGTCGCTCAATCGCGTTTGCGATCGCAGCACCCTCAAAGATCGCCCCGCCCGGGCAGTGGATCCGAAGATTGATCTTCGAGGCGGTGATGGCTTTAAGCTGCGCGCAGAATGAAGCGGCAGTGACGCCCCATGAGCCGATCACGTCGTAAATCGATATCTCGGCTTCTTCGTCCTTGCTCGCGGCGTTTGTAATTTTGAACCAGGTGCTTTTGCTCACACGAGGCCGCGCGCTGTCAACCTGTCGACTATACAGGCCGATTCGCCGGAACGGGAGCCGGCTCGGATTGCGGCAGGTTGCCGTTTGGAGTGCGGCGGCTCAGGAGCGAGAGTGCGACTTCAAAGGAGATCTTCTTTTTTTCGGCAAGCCGCTGCGCGCGATCAATCAAATCCTCGGTTTCCTTTTCGCTCTGGTTGCGGATCTCGCGCCAATCCTTGCCACGTTCGCCGGCATCTTCGGACAGGGTGCGCGTGCCGAGCAGGATATCTTCGCGGTCCTGCTGAGCCTCGCGGCCGATGTCGATCGTGATCTTTGGAGAAGTCGGCTGGAATGCGACCTTGTACCAATCGGGCCGGAAGGGGAGTGCTTTGCGCTTAATCTCCTTGGCCAGCCAATAGATATAGATGCGCCGATAGAAAATCGGGATCGTGACAAGCGCGAGCCGCGCATTGATGCGGCGTTGGAACTTCGAAAGAAAGAAGCGCTGGGAAGGTCCGCCAAGATCGCTCTTCCAGATCACCTCGAGCGGCACTCCATAGCCGCAAGCAAAGTCCCGGAAGTTGAATTCCATGTAAGGAACAAAGTTGTTCCCGGGCCGGGTATTGGAGACATCCTGAATCTCTTCACCTGGTCCGAGGCGCAGTATTTCGCCGGACTGGATTTCCTCAAGAGTCAGATCGTCGATGCCATTGCCTGCGTTGAGCTCGTCATCAAGCACGTCGTCAGGTACCTCGCCGGTCGGGGTTTTGATAACGAGCGATCGGGCGGAGTTGTTTTTGAGTGCTTCGAGCTCAAATTGTGTGGCCTCGCGCGCATCGAAAATCTGATTGATGCCGCGCGCGATCGCCGACAAGCCGCGAGGCTGATCGCTAAAAATAGCGTCCATGACCTGGACAACGGACCGGGCGGGCAAATCGGTGAATTGATCACGATTCTCGCCATCGATGAGCCGATAGCTGACAGTGATCCCGGTTCGATCCTCCAACACGCCGTCATTGGTATCGCAAGCCGCGGAGCCAACTGCGTCGCCGATGCGGTGCCCGCGAATGCACTGGATTTGAGCCATTCCGCCGCGCTCGTTGCCGCCGCCGGTCTCGGTAAGATTGATGAAGAAATCGCCGTCAACATCGGGCGAGGTACTCGATAGTTGCGCGATCTTGTTCAGGTGAAGCTTGCGGCGGTAATCGGCAATAAGACACCAGTTGCGCCAGCGCTCCTTCACCTCCGCATTGTAAGCAGGATCGTCGGTGAGCGGCTCGGGTTGCACTCCATCGTCGCCGATCATGTATCGGCCAACATCATCGATTGCGCCGCCAACGAGCCCGCTGTTCGCGTACATGTTTCGCCCATGGGAAAGGAGGGTAGTGCGAACCCATGGCGTGATTGTCTTGTTGGTGTCCTTGGCAATGGTGGGCATCCACTTGCGATGCCTGGTCTGCCGGGCGCCTTCATAGGTTCGGCTTCCCACGTAATTGGAGGGAACAAAGAGACCGCTTGAGGTTTGGGCGAATTTGCTCATTTAGTCGCGGGCGGTGATGCAGCCGTAAGATTTGCGACGCCGGCGGCCGTAGGTTGCGGGATCGAGATGCTTGAGCGCCGCGTTGGCCTCGAAAAGGATTTGATCGAGCGGCAAAGCGAATTGCTTGCGACCGCTTTTCCCGCCGTTGCCAGTGGCCTCCATGAGGGTTTTTCCCTCTTTAATGAGAGCCTTGGCGCGCTCGCGGATGGCGATCACTTCCGCGATAGGATCGAGGAAGAAGAGTTGAAGGAGCTGATAGGCCGGCATGCCGGGCGGCTCGTGTCAACGCGGATAGCCCTGGATCAAATCACCGCGAGAAAATCCGCACGGCTATGCGCCCGCTCTTGAGCGGGGAGCTCACGGCCTTTACGTCGGCGAGCAAGAGCCCGCTCCAACTTCTCCAAAAGCGGATCAATCAATTCGCTCGGCCCATCCTGAAGAATCTGGCCATCGGCATAAATGCTCACGGCCACGTGAAAATCCGAGTTGTCAGTTTCAGCCAGGTAGACCCTGATTTGAGGCCCTTGCATGTTAGCCGACGGTAACGGTGGGCGTGCTGTCGACTTCGCAAAGGCCAATGAATTTCTTGGCGAGATCTTTGTCTTCCAGGACGCGAAAGCAGACTTCACGAAATTTCGGGACGGTCGAATACTTCGTGATGAAAAGCTTTTTGAACCCGCGGCCGGCAAGCTCCTTCAACTTCTCAATCAACTCCGGAGTGAAGTTGCGCAGAAGCTGCGGAGCTGGCTGGGTAACTCGCACGGCAACGCCGGAGGTAGACTGCGCGTGATAGCTGATGCCGCCGCCTTCGGTCGGAGTGGTGGCGATCTTTGGCCGCTTTGCGATCTCTTCGGCAATCTGGGCTTTTACGATTTCCAGACGTTTGGAATCCCGATCGATGGAGTTTTTCAACTCGGCGGCTTCATCGAGAAGTTTTTGAAAGGCGGCGGCGGTCATGGTGCGGAATAATTTTGGAATAAAACCCGCCCACAAAGAGAGCGCGGACAGTGAGCTCGCCGCGCATCCGCGAGGGATGGGGTTCGCTGGTAGTGCGCTCTCTTTGGGCTGTCGGGTTCGCTTTGCCTGCCTCTGTCAACGTGCCGTTGCTTTCTCTTTTTCCTCGGGCGTGCGCATCCGATATTTGCGCGTGCTGCTCGGCACGGTCAGCGGCGGATCTATGCGAGGGCTTTCGATGGGTGGACTACTTTGAGCCGGCGGGGCCGGATTTAGTCCACCTTGGGGAATGATCTTGGAAGCCGCGCGCTTGGCGATCTCCGTGAGGATCTTGGCCGCGCTCTCCATGATGCCAGGTTGCGCCTGCGCGGGATCCGCGGCCGCCTCCGGAGTGAGAATTCCGCTCATCAACGCGAGGAGCGTGCACATGGCCTCGCAATCGCGGGCGTGGTTGTCCGGCTTGATCTGAGTCCACCGCCACTCTTTGCCGCCGTCGCGGGTGGCAACCTGCTTCTTGATCTCCGATGCAAGCTGGTCGGTGTATTCCGGCGGCTCGTTGTTCGGCCGGCCCCAATATTTCCACGCGCCGGCAAGGAGCCGTGCCAGGATATCTTTGACGCCCGGGTTGCTCCAACGATAGAGGCGCGCAAATCGTTTCGCCGGCTTGCCTTCTTTCGCTGCCAGGCGCGCGGCCAGTGCGGCGACCTGCTGGCGCGCACGCTCTTCTTTGGTCGCTTTTGCGCCGCGCTTTCTCTTTGCGCCGCGGGCGGGATCAACGAGTTGTTTGGGCCCCCACAATTTGTTCAGCGGCTGCTTGGGGCTCTTCGGATTCGCGTGCGCAAAGAATTGCTGGTCGCGCCCCTGCAGCGCGATCCAACCGAACTCGGCGCATTTGCTCAGGATCTCGTGAAAGTTGTTTCCGTCGCCGGCGTCGATCGCTGTATGGCCGTCCTGCACCGCGTGCTCGAGCTGCAGGGCACGGATCG
>JAQGOL010000008.1 GCA_028293625.1 Chthoniobacteraceae bacterium
GGCTTCCGTAAAGGAGCGTCGGCTCTCGGGGTTCTTAAGGATTTGGGATTGCACGGGGGTCTGTTTCACTTTCATTGGTATCTTCCAGATACCCGCCCCTTGT
Source organism: Chthoniobacteraceae bacterium (assembly GCA_028293625.1). Taxonomy (GTDB): domain Bacteria; phylum Verrucomicrobiota; class Verrucomicrobiia; order Chthoniobacterales; family Chthoniobacteraceae; genus CAIURC01. The sequence continues at coordinate 104 of JAQGOL010000008.1, forward strand.
GTCCACTAAAGCGGAGCAAGCTCATTGCGTCTATCACACCGACAGCAAAATCTTATCTGTTCCCGGCGAGTTTTCGGTTCAAAACAGAAAGGCACTAAGTAGATAATTCCCCGCAAAGAGCCCAACAAATCGAACCATCCGACATTCTGGGCAGCGGAAACTATTCCGGGCCGCCACCTCTTTGGAGCCCAGGCTGCTGGTGTGCTCAATCGTTATGCAGACCGCGGCGTTACCCTAAAAACGGCCACTAAACTCTCTATTTCACGCGATCTGCGGTTACGGCGGGTCACCCTTCCGGCGTCTCGCGATCATTGCCCTCAAGGCGGCCGCTGACTACTTCCGGCTACAACGCTCGAGCTCTTCCAGCGAGTTCAGGCGTTCCAGGAACACTGATTTGAGTCCTCTCGACATCGCACGGCTCCCGGGCCACTCTCCATTTCATGTTCCCACCGGGCTCTACGTTTTGGCCTTCATCTCGCAAACGCTTGGTTCGCAAATGCGGCATGCATAACCAGTCACACCAGCCGACGGCAGGGTCGCGGCGGGCTGCATCGGACCGCATCACCGCCAGCGCCCCCGCCGCGGCTGCCTTCAGTCGTTCACCCAACCAGAATGCTACTCATGATACCGCCAAAGTCAGTTGAAGAGCTTGTTGGGGTGATTGCTACCGAGACCACGCCGAAGTTCGTGTTCTTCTGGGGCCACCAAGCTGCACCAGATGGCAGCGTCACGAGGTCTTGCTTTAGTCAGTGGTGGCTATCTCCGTTTGCAATCGATGGGGTGGAGTATCGTACCGCTGAGCACTTCATGATGGCATCGAAGGCGCGCTTGTTTGGTGATACCGCCACGCTTGAACGGATTCTGGCTGCCGGACATCCCAAGCAGGCCAAAGACTTTGGGCGTTCGGTTGCTGACTTTGACGAGGCTGTTTGGCTTGCGCACCGGTTTGATTTTGTCGTTGCCGGCAACCATGCCAAGTTTTCTCAGCATCCAGACTTGGCTGCGTTTCTTCTCGGCACCGGACAGCATGTCCTTGTGGAGGCCAGCCCGGTTGATCGCATTTGGGGCATCGGGTTGGCAGCAGACTCGCCAGATGCCTCACGCCCAGACCGCTGGCGAGGACTAAACTTACTTGGATTTGCACTCATGCAAGTCCGCCAGATGCTTTCAGGTAGCACAGACACACCATGAGAGCGCCCACTGCACAACCAAGGGCGGCACTCAACCCTCTGGCCTGAGCTGTCGAACTTAACTTTTTCTTACTCCAACCTTTACTTTGCGTTCGCCACGCCTCTTCACCCAGAGGGTCGGTGCGCTTGATGCGTTCGATCCTGTGGGCTCTATCTCGTGAGCAATAAGCATATATTCGATTCTACTGCCGAGTCGCTCCCGCTTTCCACGATTCGGCATCGGCCATTTCGTTTCGCTCCACCTCAGCAACCGCTTCCAAACGGCCGTTCTTCTTCAAATGCGTGCGCCTGTTCGTGCCAGCACTACCGCTGCCGGTTCGGAAACCGGCGTCCGTTGAAAGCGGTTAATAGCCGCCGCTGATCTGCCATTCCTCCAACAGGTTGGAGGGGATCTCCGCTAAAAAACGCGAGGGGCGCTGGAGCATTTCGCCGTATCCGGCATTGAGACGAAGATGCGGGAAGGTGAGATAAAGTTCATCCTTGGCGCGGGTCACAGCGACGTAAAAGAGCCGACGTTCCTCTTCGACGGCTTGCTCGCTCTCCAGGGAACGCGAACTTGGGAACATTCCTTCGGTGAGCGAGATGACAAAGACCACCCGCCATTCAAGCCCTTTGGCCTGATGGACGCTCGAGAGGGTGAGCATCTCGTTGTCCTCGGGAGCGACCGTGCCCACATTGTCGAGGCTGGTTAAGAGCGCGAGCTGGTCGAGGAAGTCGGCCGCGCTTTCATACTGGCGCCCGAAGTTTGCCAACGTATGAAGATCTTCACGGCGCTGCTCGTAGTTTGGGAATTCTGCTTTGGCATAATCGTCGTAGATGGCTTCTATCACGCATTCAATCATCTCGCTTGGCGGATTCGGGATTCCGCGCGGAGCAATCTCGTCCAGCGTGAGGGCGAGTTGCTGCCAGGCTTTCTGGCTCTTCGGCGGCACTTTAAGCGGTCCGAGCAATTCGCCAAATTTAATTCCAATTCCTTGCGAAGAAACTGGGGCGGGCTCCGGCGCCTCCTCTGAAATGTTCAAAACAAGCGGCGCCTGTGCGATTCCTTCCAGTCCGCGAAGCACGCCCGCCCAGATCTGTTCGGCGGAACGGGCGCCGATGCCGGGCAAAAGCCGCACCATTCTTTTAAACGCCACTTCATCGCGCGGATTGACCACGTATTTCAGAAAAGCCGCCACATCCTTAATGTGCGCCTGCTCAAAAAAGCGAAGTCCGCTGGTGATCTGATAAGGAACGCCGTGTCGGGTCAGTTCCATCTGAAGCTCCATGGAATGGAAATGCGCCCGGTAAAGCACGGCGATTTCATTGAGCTCAATCCCTTCCTCCCGCAAATCGAGGATCCGTTCGGCAATAAAAGCGGCTTGTTGGTTCGAATCGCCCAACGGAATCAATCCCGGTTTGACCGGCGCCGCCAGACGCACCGCCACGAGCTCTTTTTTATATTGCTCGACGTTGGCGGCGATGGCGGCATTGGCCACATCCAAAATGTCGGGCACGCTGCGGTAATTGGTCTCGATCTTGTAAATATTCGTCCCGGGATAACGCCGGGGAAAATCGACAATGTTTTTGAAATTCGCTCCGCGCCACGAGTAGATGCTCTGCGCATCATCGCCCACGACCATGATGTTTTTGTGGTAGGCACCCAGGATGTCGATGAAGTCGGCCTGGAGGTGGTTCGTATCCTGGTATTCATCCACGAGAATGAATTGGAACTGCCTCTGATATTTTTCGGCAATCGCCGGATGGTTCTGCAACAGCCGCAGCGTTTTTTCGAGCAGGTCGTCGAAATCGAGCGAGTTGGAGGCGCGTTTTCTTGCCTCATACTTCTTCTGCGCATTCGAAATCTCGGATTCGAACTCCAGGAAGTGCGGATATTTTTCCAGCAGCACCGTTTCGATGCTCAGGCGCGTGTTTAAGGAATAACTAAAAACATCGGAAAGCACGTCGCCCTTGGGAAAACGTTTCTCCTTGGTATTGATTCCAAGGCCGGCAATCACCGCATCGAGCATGTCCTTCTGGTCTTCCCGATCCATGATCGAAAATCCCGGTGCGAATCCAGCCTCAGACGCATGCTGGCGCAAAATCCGGTTTCCAACCGAATGAAAGGTGCCCCCCCAGAGCCGCGTGATGTCGCCGGGCACGAGGCCGGCGACGCGATCGAGCATTTCCCTTGCGGCTTTGTTGGTAAAGGTAAGCAGAAGGACGTTCTGGGGAAGCACCCCGTTTTCGAGCAGGAACGCCACCCGATAAGTCAGGGTGCGCGTCTTGCCGCTTCCCGCGCCGGCAATGACGAGCGCGGGGCCAGGCGGCGCCTTGACCGCAGCGCATTGCTGCGGGTTGAGCTCAGCTTCAAAGTCAATGCGCGGTCCTGCGGGGGCGGCTTGTCGATGAAGAGTGTATTGGCGGGCCATCTAAGGGTGTCGGGTGCGTCAGCGATGGCGGCCATCGCGTGCGGCGCTTACTAGCAACGGCATGGCACCCGGCCGCAAGCAGAGAACCGCGACTCTCCCGCTTTTTTCAAAAGCAATAAGGCAGAATTCAAGCGCCGCTTTCTTATAACTTTCTGATCTTGATCCCCTTTAAGGCCGCGCGGGTACGAAAGCTCGCGATCCCAAACGGCTCCGAAAGCTCAATTTCACCATGGCGCATGCTGATTTTCCGATCAGCCAGTTCAAGATTTACCATTTGCGCGTCATCGATCCACGCTTCGAGCTTCGCCGGAGTCACGCGGACCCGGATTTTGTACCAGCGATTCGGCTCAAACTTCATCGATTGGCTGGTCGAATTTTCAGACGCATCCTGTCCATCAACACTGGAGATCCCCACCAGGGTGCCGCCCCATCCGCCTACCACAAATGTGCAATGCGCCTCGCCGACCGGAAATGTGAGGCCGCAGAAAAAATCGCCGCCTGTGATCCGTTTCGCCTCCAGCTCAACCTCGTAGTTCATCTTGGCGAGTTCGCTGGGATAGGTCACCCCGGTGATATCATTTCCCGCGCCGAGCACAATCGTCCCATCCTCGACCGTCACTTCGCCACGTCCGCCAAATTCGGTCACCTTCCAGCCATCAATCGACTTGCCATCAAAGAGCGCACGCCAGGCTGCTTCGGGCGGGGCGGCGGGCGGCTTTGGGACGGCCGTGCCATCGGGCGGTGGCGCCGGGATAACGGACTTGGGCGAAGCGGGAAGCACTGAGCCGTCCGGCTTTGGAGTCAGATCGATGGCCAGGGCGCTCGAGGCGAGCACAACGCCCATTGTTAACGGAAGGAGGTGGCTGCGAGAGAACATGCTTCCACTCTGAGGTTGTTCGCGCTGAACGGCAAGACACGGAATCACGATTGAATGTAACGTTTTACGAGCGGCAATAAGAGGTGATCACGCTTGCCGCGTTTCCGTTCGTTGACAGAGGCTCGACTCACGGACAAAACTGCCCGCCTCTCGAATGAAACCGATTTCCCCTCTCTCGTTTGCCGCGCTTGTTTTTTTAGGTCTGCCGGCCTCCCGTGCCGTCGATTTTGACAAGGAGGTCAAACCAATCCTCGAAAACAATTGCGTGCGTTGTCACAACCCCAAAGGGACCGACTTTGAAAAGGGCGACACCGATTTTGACCTCTCAACCCGTGAAACGGCGCTGCAAACCAAATCAGCCATCGTTCCCGGCGACGCTTCAAAAAGCAAGGTCTACACCACCACCGTGCTTCCCGACGACGCCAAGAAGCTGATGCCGCCGCGCAACAAGGTCACCGATTCCCTGGAACGCCTCACTACGGCCGAGACCGATATCCTCAAAACCTGGATTAACGAAGGCGCCATGTGGCCCGATTCCGTTACCCTGGTGGCTCGCAAAAAAGAGGGCGCCGGCAAAAACGCGGCGGCTGAAGCGGCGTTGGTGGCTGAAATCCACGGGCGCATCGCCGCTGCACCGGTTGTCACTGAACAGGAGATGAAGCCGTTTACCGGCATCATCACCGGCACCGACGTCACTTATGAAATGCTCCCGATTCCGGGCGGCAAATTTAAAATGGGCAGTCCGGAAAACGAGAAGGGCAGGAAGCCGGATGAAGGTCCGCAGCACACGGTGGAAATCGCGCCCTTCTGGATGGGTAAATGCGAGGTGACCTGGAACGAGTTTGAGCTTTTCATGTATCCCGTTGAGGAGAAGAAGGCGCGCGCAACCAAGCAGGTTCCCGCCGCGCTTAACGCCGTGACCGACGCGGTCACCCGCCCCACACAGCCGTATGTCGAAATGAGTTTTGGCATGGGCAAGGATGGATTCCCCGCCATCTCGATGACCCAGCATGCCGCCAATAAATATTGCCAATGGTTGAGCGCGAAAACCGGGCAATTCTATCGCCTGCCGACAGAAGCGGAATGGGAATACGCCTGCCGCGCCGGCACCGAGACCGCCTATTACTGGGGCGATGACGCCTCGCAAATCAGCGATTATGCGTGGTGGGGCAAAAACTCCGATTTCAAATACCAAAAGGTCGGCAAGAAAAAACCCAACCCCTGGGGCCTCTACGACATGACCGGCAATGTGCTTGAGTGGTGCATTGACCAATATGACGCCAATTTTTATGGCAAACAGGAAACCACGGTGAATCCGTGGAACGTGGCCACCACCCCTTATCCGCATGTCGCCCGCGGCGGATCCTGGGACGATGACGATGTCTCAAAACTGCGCAGTTCCGCCCGTCGTGCTTCCAATAAAACGTGGAAAATCCAGGATCCCCAGTTGCCCAAGAGCATTTGGTATCACACCGATGCGCAATTCCTCGGATTCCGCATCGTGCGCCCCTTAAAAACGCCGAGCCCGCAGGAAATGACCACTTACTGGAACAGCGGAGTGGAAAAGGACAACCCCGCTTTGAACAAAGCGGAGTAAACCCTCGAATTTGTAATCAATTGGCCTTCCGTCGGTTCTAAGCCTTGGTAGCAGTGCATGATTAACACTCCCGCAGCCACACGGCTGCGGATCCCTCTCACGTTAGCATCTCAACTCAACCCATGAACTCAGACTCCCCACAAATCATCACGCTCGATTCCCTCTCGCGGCGTAATTTCCTCAAGCGCGGCTCGGCGGCGGTGGCCGGCACCGCCCTTCTCGGCGCTCTGGCTCCTGAACGCTTCGCGCTCGGCGCCTCCAGCAACGACACCATTAAAATTGCCCTCATCGGCTGCGGCGGACGCGGCTCAGGCGCGGCAAATCAGGCGCTCAACACTTACAGCCTCGGACCAGTCAAACTGGTCGCCATGGCCGATGCGCATGAAGACCGGCTTCAGAGTTCGCTCAGCAATCTTCAAAAAACCCACGCCGACCGCGTCGACGTTCCCAAGGAGCGCCAGTTCATCGGTTTTGAAGCTTACAAAGAAGCTATCGCCCAGTGCGATGTCGCGATTCTTTCCACGCCTCCCGGATTCCGCCCGATTCATTTCGAGGAAGCCGTGCGCCAGGGCAAAAACATCTTCATGGAAAAGCCGGTTGCGTCCGATGCCGCCGGCGTGCGCCAGGTCCTTGCGGCCGCGGTCGAAGCCAAAAAGAAAAACCTGAAGATCGGTGTCGGCCTGCAGCGCCATCATCAGGACGGCTATATCGAAACCCTCAAGCGCATTCACGACGGCGCCATTGGCGACGTCGTTTCAATGAACTGCTACTGGAACGGAAGCCGTCCATGGCAGAAAAAACGGAGCGAACTTGAAAAGCAATACGGCCGCCCATTGACGGAAATGGAGTATCAGCTTCGCAACTGGTACTATTTCACCTGGATCGGCGGCGACCACATTGTTGAGCAGCACATCCATAACATCGACGTCATCAACTGGGTCAAAAAAGGACCTCCGGTCAAAGCGCGCGCCATGGGTGGCCGCGAAATCACCACCAGCCCCGATGACGGCGAAATCTACGATCACTTTGCCTGCGAGTTTGATTACGCGGACGGTTCGACCTGCTACAGCTACTGCCGCCACCAGCCAAACACCTGGAACAGCGTCAGCGAGCATGTCGTTGGCACCAAAGGCCGCTCGGATGTCAGCGGAAACAAGATCCTCGGCGAGAACCAGTGGCGTTATAAAGCGGAGAACGCGAAAGATCCTTACCAGCAGGAACACGACGACCTTTTCAAGGCGATCCGTGAAAATCGCGAATACAGCGAAATCGACTACGGCGCCAGCAGCACGATGACCGCAATCCTCGGACGCATGGCTGCTTACTCCGGAAAAGAGATCGATTATGAGGCCGCCCTCAACTCGAAGATCAGCATCATGCCGAAAAGCTTCGCCTGGGATGCCGCTCCGCTGGTTCAGCCAGGACCTGACGGTTATTACCCGAAAGCGATTCCCGGCAAGACCGTGGTTCTTTAATTAACTGACTTGGTTCACATCGCCCCGCGTGCCAGCAATGGAACGCGGGGCGATTTTTTTAAACGGGCCATTGCTGGCCGCAAAAAATAAGGGAAGCGCGCAGGCGCTTCCCTTAAAACATTCACGGGACGCAAGAGCGTCGTTTCTTGTTACTGAAGCTCGGAAAGCTTCGCGCGGATCGCATCGAAAGCAGGCAATTCCTTCGGAGTCGGCGTCTGTTCGCTGTATTGAACAATGCCCTGCTTATCAATGATGAAAGCGGCGCGGGCCGAGCAGGCGCCGATCCCGACGAGATCAGGGAGAAGCACATCGTAGGCGGTGGCGGTTGTCTTATTCAGATCACTGGCCAGCACGACTCCGATATTTTCTTTCTGCGCCCATGCTTCCTGCGCAAAAGGACTGTCGACACTGACTCCAATGACTTCAGCGTCAAGCGAAGTAAACGCGTTGAGCCCGCCGCTCACGTCACAGAACTCCTGGGTGCAGACACCGGTGAAAGCGAGCGGGAAAAAGAGGAGGACGGTGTTCTTCTTGCCAAAATTATCGCTAAGCTTCACATCCACGAGTCCCGTGGCGTTTTTGGATTTAAGAGAGAAATCAGGAGCTTTGGAGCCGACAGAAAGTGCCATAATGAGTTTGATTTACGATTTACGATGAAGAGTGGAAATGAGCCGCCCGTATTAAAGAGCTCTCTGCAACCCCGCAACCTCCTTTACCTAAAATGACTTCGCTTTGGTGGTTTATTACTGTGCTGATGATGCTCATCGGCCTGATTGGAACTGTTATCCCGCTGCTCCCCGGCACCACGATCATTTTGGCGGCGGCCATCCTGCACCATTTCATGCTCGGAAGCTCCCAAAGCGTCGGATGGTGGAGCCTTGGAGTAATGATTGCCCTTACCCTGCTCAGTTACGCGCTCGAACTGCTCAGCGGCTCGCTTGGCGCGAAATGGTTCGGCGCCACTCGCTGGGGCGCCATGGGCGGAGTACTTGGGACCATCGTCGGACTCTTTTTTGGCTTGCCCGGCCTTTTTATCGGTCCGCTGGCTGGCGTGCTCGTAGGCGAGCTGCTTGGGGGCCGGGGACTCCTTCCCGCCGGCAAATCAACCTGGGGAAGCGTGCTCGGCACCACGGCCGGCATGATCGGCAACTTCTGCATCGGCCTTTTAATGATTGGCTGCTTCTTTTTCGCCGCTCTTGTGCGGCTCTGAGTTGCAACCAAAAAAAGCCAAATGACTGGAGCCAGGAGGCCTGATACTCAACGGGTGCTTGCGACCGCTCCCTGAAGTCCGATCGCCGGAACCGGGGCGCTCGCCTTCGCAATGCGCGGGCCATTAAAACGTTGCGCAAAAACTCCGTCAGCGATCGCATCGGCCAAACGCTCCCGGTAAGCGGGTGTCGCGCAACGGCCTCCCTCGGAGGGATTGCTGAAATAACCGCATTCCACCAACACTGCCGGGTAATTATTCACACGCAGCACGTGAAAATTGGCCGTGCGCACACCACGCGAACTGGCGCCGGGCACGGACGCCACATTTTTGAGCAGCACTTGTGCGAGCGCGCGCGACTCGGGTGATTTATAATAAAGTTCCGTGCCGGAAACAGCCTGACGGGGCGCTTCATTAAAATGGATGCTCACGAAAATCGCATTTCTCTGTTTATTGGAAATCTTCGAGCGCGTATCGAGCGGAATAAAGCGGTCGGTGTTCCGGGTCATCACCGTTTTGAATCCCGCTTCGCGCAGCTTTGGTTCAAGCCGGCGGGCCACATCGAGCGCCGCATCCTTTTCGCTGCCGGCCCATCGGGAACGGGTCCCGTTATCGTGGCCGCCATGACCGGCATCGATGACAACAGTTCTAAAAGTGTGACTGGTATCTTTCACGCGCTGGGTGGTCGAACAGGCCGGAAGCAGAACCAGCAATCCGGCCATCAGGAGCGCGGATCGCGCGTGCCGCTTGCCATTGGAGAACCGGACGGAGATGGTGGCAATGATGTGGCGCAATGTCATTTTAAGATCCCAAATACACGCGCTGTTTGTCATAGGAGCCATTGCCTCTTGTCAAGCAGCCGAACCCGCAAAACCGATGAATTCTGACGCCACCTTCACAAACCATCTGGCAGGCGAGAAATCCCCGTATCTGCTTCAACACCAACATAATCCTGTCGATTGGTATCCATGGGGACCTGCTGCGTTTGAAAAAGCGCGCAATGAACAAAAACCGATCTTTCTCTCGATTGGCTACTCCACATGTCACTGGTGTCACGTAATGGCACACGAGTCGTTTGAAAGTCCGGCAACCGCCGCGCTCATGAACGCGAGCTTTGTGAATATCAAAGTCGACCGGGAAGAGCGTCCGGATGTCGATCGCGTCTACATGACCTTTGTGCAGGCCACCACCGGCAGTGGCGGCTGGCCAATGAGCGTCTTTCTTACGCCCGATCTCAAACCGTTCCTGGGAGGCACCTATTATCCGCCTGAAGACCGTTACGGCCGGCCCGGTTTTCCAACCGTGCTCCAGCGCATCGCCGAGGGATGGAAAAGCGACCAGAAAAACATCGTCGAACACGGCGATAAAGTCGCCGAGCAGCTCAAGGAATACGCGGGAATCGGCACCCCAACCGAAACCCTCGATGGCGCCCGCGCCGTTTCGCGCCTGCTTGCCCAGCTGACGCAAAGTTTTGACGGGGAATTTGGCGGGTTCGGGTCCGCCCCGAAGTTTCCACGCCCTGTCACGCTCAATTTCCTTTTCGATGCCTATGCACGCGGAGCGGCGACTCCGGAGGGGCAGTCGGCGCGGGACATGGCTCTCCTAACCCTCCTAAAGATGGCCAATGGCGGGATGCACGATCACATCGGCGGCGGCTTCCATCGCTACTCCGTCGATAAGTTCTGGCACATCCCGCACTTTGAAAAAATGCTCTACGATCAGGCGCAGCTTGCCGTGTCGTACGTGGACGCATTTCAGATCACCCGCCAACCTCAGTACGAAAAGATTGCCCGCGACATCCTCGATTATGTCCGGCGCGACATGACGGACCAAGGCGGTGGCTTTTATTCAGCGGAGGATGCCGACAGCGTGATTGCCCATGGCAAACCCGAACATGGCGAAGGCGCTTTTTATATCTGGTCCAGGACGGAAATCGTCGAGCTCCTGGGAGTGGAAGCCGCCACGCTCTTTAACGGCTTTTACGGGGTCGAAGAGGAGGGCAACGCGCCGAAGGGAAGCGATCCGCAAAACGAGTTCACCGGCAAAAACACGCTGATTCAACGCATGAGTGTTTCTGAGGCCGCAAAACTTTTCGATAAACCCGAGCCACAGATCGAGGCTTCACTGGCTTTAAGCCGGAAAAAACTTGGCGAAGTTCGCTCCAAACGGCCGCGTCCGCACCTGGACGACAAAATCATCACGGCCTGGAATGGTCTTATGATTTCGGCATTCGCGCGCGCCTCCCAGGCATTGGATGAGCCGGCTTATCTGGAAGCGGCCCAACACTCCGCCAGGTTCATCCGTCAGGAACTTTGGAAAAACGGCGCCTTAATCCGCAGCTATCGGCAGGGCGCGAGTGACGTGGCCGGATTTGTCGATGATTACGCTTTTTTAATCTGGGGATTGCTTGACCTTTACGAAACCGATTTCGATCCCGCATGGCTGCGGTGGGCCCTTGAACTTCAGAAAAAACAGGATGCGCTTTTTGGCGATCCCAACCATGGCGGCTATTTCAGCGTCGCGGAAGGCGCCCCCGATATCCTGCTCCGCATGAAAGAAGACTACGACGGCGCGGAGCCTTCCCCAAACTCGATCAGCGCGCTCAATCTTCTGCGCCTCGCGCAAATGACGGGCGAATCGGCCCTTAAGGATCAGGCCATCAAGACGATCACGGCTTTTACCGATCAACTTACCAAGGTGCCAAACGCGATGCCGCTGATGCTTTGCGCGCTCGAAGCTTCCAAAGCCAAGCCGCGCCAGATCATCATAGCCGGAGCGCGCGACGCTGCCGATACGCGCGCCTTATTAAAGGAAGTACATTCAAGGTTTCTTTCCGGAAAACTTCTCCTTCTGGCCGATGGCGGCGAGAATCAAAAATGGCTCGGCGAACGGCTTGAGTTCCTGCGCACCGTCGCACCGATTGAAGGAAAAGCGGCTGCTTACATCTGTGAAGATTTTGTCTGCCAGCTCCCAACCAGCGACCCGCTCAAAGTGCGGGAACTCCTGAGCAAATAAGCGCCTGTGAACCGCACTCCCCTTCTCTCGTTGCTTTGCGTCTGTTTCCTGGCGCCGGCTCTCTCCGCCGCCGGTCGCAAACCTAACATCCTGCTCATCGTGGCCGACGACATGGGTTACTCGGACGCGGGTTGTTATGGAGGAGATATCGCGACGCCGAATTTGGACTCGCTGGCAAAAGATGGTTTGCGTTTTACGCAATTCTACAACACGGCACGCTGCTGGCCATCGCGAGCGGCAATCCTTACCGGCTACTATGCTCAGGAAGTGCGGCGCGATACAGTGCCCGGCATCCAAAGCGGCTCGCAGGGGAAACGGCCGCAATGGGCTCGACTGCTGCCCGAAATGCTTAAGCCACTCGGCTATCGTTCTTATCACTCGGGCAAATGGCATGTTGACGGGCTGCCGATGCAGAACGGGTTCGATCATTCCTACAGCCTGAATGATCACGACCGGCATTTCGCGCCACGCCAGCACACCGAGGACGATCTTCCGCTGCCTCCCGTTACCGCCGACAGCGGTTATTACACCAGCACTGCCATCGCCGATCACGCGATCAAGTGCCTCCGGGAACACTCGCAGAAATATAGCGCCGAGCCGTTCTTTGAGTTCCTTGCATTCACCGCGCCGCATTTCCCACTGCAAGCGCCGTTGGAAGATATTGCGCGGTATAAGGAAAAGTATCTTCGCGGCTGGGATGCGATGCGCGAGGAACGCTGGCAGCGGATGCATTCGATGGGAATTGGCGGCAGCACGCTTTCCCCAATTGAACGGGAAGTCGGACCGCCCTATCCGTTTCCAGCCGCGCTGAAGAAGCTTGGGCCGAACGAAGTAAACCGGCCGTTGCCGTGGACCGATCTCAACGCGGCGCAACGCGAGCTTCAGTGTGAGAAAATGGCGATCCACGCTGCGATGGTTGACCGGATGGACAGGGAAATTGGCCGCGTCCTTGCCGAGATCCAAACGATGGGCGCCACGGAAAACACCCTCGTCTTTTTTCTTTCCGACAATGGAGCAAGCGCGGAAATGATGGTTCGCGGCGATGGACACGATCCAACTGCCGAATGTGGGACGGGCGCTACTTTCCTCAGCCTCGGGCCGGGCTGGTCAAGCATGGCCAACACTCCATTCCGGCGCCATAAAACGTGGGTTCATGAAGGAGGCATCTCGACGCCGCTCATTGTGCGCTGGCCGGACGGGATTTCAGCGCGAAACGAACTGCGATCCACGCCTGGCCATGTCATCGATCTTCTGCCGACAATCGTCGATGTGGCTGGAGGCAAACCGTTTGAAACATGGAAAGGTCAACCCGTTCCGCCCGCGCCGGGCAAAAGTCTCGTGCCGCTCTTTGCCAAAGACGGCACCATCGCCCGCGAGTCGATCTGGTGGCTTCACGAAGGCAATCGTGCCTTGCGCGCAGGCGATTGGAAGATTGTCGCCGCAGGAAAAGAGAGTCCCTGGGAACTCTACGATCTCAGCTCCGACCGATCGGAAACCAAAAATCTGGCGGCCGAAAACCCGGCAAAAGTCCGCGAGCTTGCCGCACTTTGGACACAGCAAACGGCGCAATACAACGCCGAGGCCGTCACCCCGGCGGCATCTGAATAGGTTTCAGTGCATCTCCACGGCGCAACTCCCTATCCCACCACGGAAATAACTAAAGCGCACATTGGGATGATCGGCCAGAAGCGACATTGGAACACTGGCGTCGGTAAGACGCTTTGAAATCATAAATGCGGTGAGCCGCTGTCCAAATGGGTTGTCATGGTTGCCGGCGTGCCAGATCGAGACCGTTTCCGCTTTCCATGTTTCAGCCGGGCCAACCGTAATCGCTTTCACCGGCACGATCGAAATGTTGCCGCCCCCGCTCGTGCGCGCGTTTTGAGCGACCGTAAGCGGATGCAAGTCGACAATCCGGGTAGCCAGGCTGCGATATTCTTCGGGAGAAGGCGGGGCGTCAGAGTAAGCGCCTTTGCGAGGAAGCGGATCGTTAAATGCCCAATGCTTTACATCCCCCTGCCCGCCCTGCATGACGGCGCATCGAACGCCGGCATCCCAGCTTTCCCTGTACACGCGCGTATCCGCTTTCGGGAAATGAAGATGCGCGTCGGGAATCTGGAGCTTTTTTTCTATCCGATTAAAGCACATCTCGCGGTCGGCTCGCTCAAAGCTCAGAGGATGAGTAACGGGAACTTCCTTGCCGGTTGCCACGTCAAACCACTCGTCCATACCCCAGAAATGCCCGGATCGCAGGTCAAGTCCAAGAGCATTTACGAGGCGGGCCACCAGTGGGAGCTGTTCAGTCGGGCCGATCGGCCCGCAGATCCCCACCGGATTATCGGCGCTGCTCTGCTTCCAGGCGGCGATATATTCGAGCGCTTCGGCAAGGTAGAACTCCTCAAGCGTCTCGTAGATGCTGACTTGAAAACCCGGCCGCGAGAGTTGCAATAAATCAGTCGGAGTCAACCGGGCAGCTTCTTCAATGATAGCTTGATCGATCGTTGTATAGTCCCACCAATCGGGGGAAATCGCGCTAAGTTTACGAGTCATAATGCTGAAATCACTTTTTATTAAGTTTTTAAATCGGAAGTATTAGCCAGATAATAGCCGCCCAATACATCCCGCAATGGATCCGCCGTTTCCTCGCAAAATCCAAGATGCGAATGGATGCGCCATCCTTCTGCATGACGGAATTTGCCGGAGAGCTTGCCCAGGGTGGAACTAAAATCGTCCATCGCAGCAAGGTAACTGTCCATCCCCTGCGTTACATCGAGCCACGCCTTCTGGCTGGCGTGACACGCCAGGGCCGCGCGCTTGTGTTCATGCACGCTGGTGGTATCGACAAAAGTTCCCGGAATAATCCGGCCGCGCAATCCATCCTCCAAACCGTGGGGACTGGCATGATAGAGCGTCACCGGCGTTTGGACCGGTTCACGCGATGGAATGCTCATGTAGTTGGGCATCCCCCGGGCGAACGCGGCCGTGACGGCCAATCGCGCCGTGTTCATATGATCCTCCATGTAATCCTGTGGCGAATGCGTGAGGATCACCGTGGGCTTTACTTTGCGGATAACCGAGCAGAGACGGCGCAATGTGCGGTTCTCATAGAAGATCTCAAGGTCATTGCACAACGGGGCGTGCCATTTGGAACCAAGCAGCGCGGCCGCCGACTTTGCCTCCTTGCGGCGAATCCGAATCGTCTCGGCTGTTGTCAGACTCATGCTCCCAAGCGAGCCGGTTGAAAGATTCAGATAATGGATCTCCCAACCAGCCGCACGCAGCAACAGGAGCGTCCCGGCCATGACAAACTCGACGTCATCGGGATGGGCGGCAATGGCAATCGCGGAAGGCATAATAACCGCTTATCTGCCTAAGCAATTGGGATCTCGCTAATCTTGACCGTGCGCCCTTCGGCGGCCGACTTATCAGCCGCCGCGATCACGCGATGGGTTGCAAAGCCATCTGCGAAGCTCGTCAACGGCATCTCCTTATTTTCGTCAATCGCGTTGAAGAAAGCCTGAAATTGCGTCTGATACGGGTGATCACTCACATCGCCGCTATCGAGCATCTTCATCGAGAGCTCGCTCCATGCGTGCCTGTTCAAACCGCCAAGTTTTTGGGAGTGAAATTTGTTATCAAGGATGGAACCTTCACTGCCGACCAGGTGTGTGTGAAAATAATAAGGTTGCAAACAGTCAACCACCGCGGCGCACTTCCCGATCGCACCGCCGCTAAACTTCAGGAGGCTTGTGCTGGTTGTCGTATATTCATAAGCCGCGAAAATTGGGTTGCGGCTCTGGGTTGAGTAACTTGTGACTTCTTCAACAGAGCTATCCATGCAAAGCAACAACGCATCAAGCGCATGGCAGCCAGCTGTGAGCAACGCGCTGCCTCCCAATTCGCGCTTGGTATTCCATCGATACTGTCCATACCATGGTCCGATGCCGTGATAGTAGTCGATCTCGCCGTAATGCAACCCGCCCACCAACCCTGAATCAATTAACGCCTTGGTTGCCAGAAACTGGGAAGAATATCGGCACTCAAAGCAAACGCACGTCTTTGCACCCGACTCCTCCGCAGCTTGCTTCATTGCAAGGATATCGGCCCATTCAATGGCAAGCGGTTTTTCAATGATGATATGTTTGCCTGCCCGTGCCGCCGCGATGAACTGCGCGGCGTGTTGATTTGGGTAGCTGGTAATATCAACGACGTCGATTGACGGATCGGCAAGCATCGCGGCAAGGTCGTCATATGCGGCAATAGGCGAGCCATGGCGCGCGCTCAGTTCTGCCGATTCAAGCGGACGCGAACTCCAGACCGCGGTCACCTGGGCGCGGTCTGTGGCGTTGATTGCAGCGATATGCGCCGTGGCTGCCCAGCCGTAACCGATGACGGCGACGTTGTATTTTTTGTTCATGTAGGGTAGATAAAAGCGTTCAGTAGACCTTGAGTTCGACTCTTTAATTAGGCGAGAACTTCATACCCCGGTTTTTCGCTCCGATTCAACCCGTTCCTCCACTTCCGTCACGCCGCGGCTTGAGATTTGGCGGTCCTGGAACAAGGCCTTTCCAATGCGTGCATCTCAAAAAAAAGCGAAGGGCGGCAGATGACTGCCGCCCCTCGAACTCTTTTGATGTAAGATTTAGCTCCTCAGCCTTCCGTCGCCGAGCCGCGCCGGGGACCAACGATTTTCACGCCAGGCGGCTGCCAGTGCCCATTAAGAACCTCGTCCTTGGGCCAATAGAGCCTCATTATCAGCACGAATTTGTCCGCCGGTGCAGGCAACCAATTGGATTCGTTTTCCACCCCCGGGGAGTCGTGCTGGATATAAAGATCAAGCGACCCATCGTCGTTGTAATGCAAATTATTGCGAGGACTTACCGTGAAACGATTAAGCGCGTTGGCGGTAAAAAAATACTGACTATCATACATCGTCAGTGACCAAAATCCTTGCACCGGTGGAATTTGATCCTTCTCGAAATGAAGCACATAACGATTCAAACCATCGTAATCCTTTCCTTCCGTATCAGATTCCGAAATCGGGTAAACCGCATCCTGCGGCCTGTTTGCCCCGAGGCCAATGGCGGTGACAAATGCGCGCTGTAAATAATCCTCGCCGTAAACGCCTGTCTTCAATGAGAAAGTCCATCCATTAATCTGCACGCCCGCCTCGCTCCTGTGTGCCAGGATCTTGGCCAAAGCCGTTTTCGGTACCTCCTGAACCGCTTTGGCTGCTTCAGCATCAAGGGCGCTTAGTTCAAACGGGTGACCTGGGCGCAACCCAATAGTAGCCATCCGCTCCAATAGCGGCGCGTCAGCGGCGGTTGGTGGATTTTTCTCCATCAGCGCGGCCAGCGTTCTGAAATAGGTTTCCGCATCCAGCCGGTTTACCTGATCGCGCACCGCGGTCTTGGCATCGACCGAAGGATCAACCTTCCCCGCGGGCGGAACATAAGCGGTGCCATAAGCGCTCAATGGAAAGAGTTTATAACGATCCTGTATAGCATGGACGGCAGCATAATCCTCCGCGGTCCCATTGCAGTAAGTCCGGCCTATAATCCAAATCATTGATGTCGGCGACTTATATTCCTTAAGTCCTTCAGGGACATTGCCGCTCCAGCCGGGGCCGGTAATCAAGTAGCTTTGGGCGCCCGTTCCCGTTGTGCGTGTTCCTGGAGCTTCAAAGACAGTTGTCCACGCATCGAGCAATGGCATCAGAAAGTAACGCCCCGCTTCGTCAGGGATAGTCAGCACAAACGGCTCTGCCGACAGATCCACCCAGGCGGTCGAATAGAGCGTGTCCGCGTTGGGAGCTGTTATATCGCGAAACGACGCACTCGGATACGTTCGCGAATGGTAAAACTCGCCCATCGGGGCGTGATTCGCCTCCGGCTTGGAGACATTCGTCATGACGCGCCGGGTCATCTCCATTGTCACAAGTGGATAGCCAAAAATATATGCTTCTTCGGCGATTGCTTTGGCATCTGCGATCGATTCAACGGCGTGCGCGCCACAGATCGCAATTCCAACTGAAACAGCAGCCGCTTTTAGTATCGAACTAAAGAACGATTTCCTCATGATTCCCATTTTCCTTTCCGAGTTTTACCTTGGACTAATGCCAGGACGGATCCGGCACGGCTTTCCGCACAATTAAAGAGAACATCACCCACGCCCATCCTCGAAACAGCAGGCCGATACCGAGGCAGACTCCGATAAACCAGAGTCCCGAAAATGGCCAGCCAGTGAGTAATAAAACGGCCAGGAGAATATCCACCACGCCGCTTAGAACGGCCCAGCCCCAGCCCAGAGCCTTCACAGTAGCAGCGCCGGCGATGCGATAGATGCCGCCTACAAAAAAGAGCGCCGCCAGGACGAGCGTGAACACAAGCGCGCCTTCAAGGGGCCGCATCACAATGAGGCCGCCTACAACGATGTCGAGCACCGCCGCCAGCAACTGGAGCCAGAAGCCGCTCGTGGCATGGTGCCGATAAGCGCTGATGGTCTGTGCCACGCCGGTTGCAAGCAACAGGCTCCCGAAAAAGACCATGGTCACAATGGAAGTAGCCATGGCAAAGCTGATAGCGATTGTCCCAATTAGAAGAAGTAATAGCCCCAGTGCCAGAAACCATCCCCATTGCCGATGCACTTGCTCCCACTCCTCACGCCCCGCTGCGATATTCATATAATTCACTCCCCTCCCCTTCATCTACGGGTCCGCTTCTAAATGTGACCGCTCGCCGCCGCTTCTTTTTTGCTTGAGTAGCCGGCACTCCCGCCCACTCAATCCTCGGTTAATGAGTAAACCCGTGCAGCATTGGATGATCAAACAAGAACCGACCACGTATGCGTGGTCCCAGTTCGTGGCCGATGGAAGCACTGCCTGGACAGGAGTCCGAAACTTTCAGGCGCGCAATAATTTGAGGGCAATGCGCGCCGGGGACCTTGTGCTCTACTACCACAGTGTCGTGGGAAAGCAGGTTGTCGGGATTGCCACGGTCACTCGCGAAACCTATCCCGATCCAACTGCCAGCGAAGGAAGTTGGGAATGCATTGACCTCGCACCTTTTAAGGCGCTCAATCAGCCCGTTAGTCTGGAGATGATCAAAGCCAACGCCCTCCTTGCCGGCATTCCTTTGGTTCGCCAATCGCGGCTTTCAGTCATTCCGCTCTCGGCGCTTGAATACGACGAAATTCTCCGGCTCGGGGCTTAACTGAAGAGATCCGGACGGCTACACGCTTTTTTTGCCTCGCATAAAGTGGAGCACGAACATAACAAGCGCCACCAGAAGAGCGAGATGAATGAGCCCGCCAGTGACGTGAGCGACGAGGCCGATGATCCAACAAACAACTAGAATGATTCCGATAATAGCTAACATAGATTTTGGGTAGGTTGTAGTTTCTTTGTAAGAAACATGGGTGTGCTAATAAATCGGGATCCAAGAGAAGATGGCCGCCTGATGACGCACCTGCCCAATGCGGTTATTTTCACGCCTCTCCAATCATTTGTTTGAAAACCGCCGCTTTTTGATCGCCCGACGCCGCGGGAATTTGACTTCGCTCCATCCGAGCGATTGCGCTTCCGCGGAAGGAACGTTAGCGTCGCCGACTTTTTCTGCGTATATGAGCACTTCGATTCGTCATGTCCATTTTATCGGCATCTGCGGCACCGCCATGGGAGCGGTGGCTGCAGCCATGCGCGCCCAGGGTTTCACGGTGACCGGCTCGGACGCCAAAGTTTATCCCCCGATGTCGACGTTCCTTGAGGAAAAAGGAATTGAGCTTAGTGAAGGCTACCGGGCCGAGAATTTGCCGCAGAGCGCCGACATGATCGTTGTCGGGAACGCCATTTCGCGAGGCAATCCGGAGGTGGAAGCCGTGCTTAATCGGAAGCTTTTTTATGTCTCGCTGCCGGAGGCCCTCAAACAGTTCTTTCTTCGGGGCCGCCATAACCTCGTGGTGACCGGCACCCATGGAAAAACCACGACCAGCTCGCTTCTGGCCTGGATTTTAAAGAGCGCCGGCCTTGATCCGGCCTACATGATCGGCGGAATTGCAAAAAATCTTGGCCAAGGCTGTTCGCTGCACGAGTCGCGCCATGTGGTGGTCGAAGGGGACGAGTACGACACGGCGTTTTTCGATAAACGTTCCAAATTTCTCCATTACCTGCCCGAACTGCTGATCATCAATAATATCGAGTTTGATCATGCCGACATTTTCAAAGATCTCGATGAGATCAAACTGAGCTTCCGGCGGCTCCTCAACGTGGTGCCAAGTGACGGCATGGTGCTTATCAATGCCGATGACGCCAATTGCGTCGATGTCTCCCGCAATTGTTTTGCCCAGCTTTTGGAAGTCGGTTTTTCACCAAACGCGGCACGCCAGATCCGCGACGTGAGCTACGATTCCGCCGGTTCTGCTTTTACTCTGCTCGATACCCGATTTGAACTCCCCATGGTCGGCGAATATAATGTTCGCAATGCCGCCATGGCCATTTCAGCGGCGCATTTCTATGGCGTTCCGCTCGACCGCATCCAGCAGGCCGTCGCCTCGTTTGAAGGAGTCAAACGCAGGCAGGAGATCCGTGGAGAGACCCGAGGGATTACGATCATCGACGATTTCGGGCATCATCCCACCGCCATCGCGCAAACGCTTCGCGGTTTGCGGCACCAGTATCCCGGACGCCGGGTATGGGCGCTGTTTGAACCACGCAGCAACACCACACGGCGCGCGGTTTTCCAGGATTCCTTAAGCCAGGCGCTCGGGGAAGCCGACGGCGTGATCCTCGCGCAGGTGGCCCGGCTTGAACAGTTGCCCGCTGGCGACCGCCTCGACCCGGGACAGGTTGTTGACGATATTGCAAAAACCGGCAAACCCGCGTTTTATGAGCCCGATGTCGACGCCATTATCAGCCGGTTGCGCCCCCTTGTCGCCGAGCGCGATGTCATCGTGATTTTCAGCAACGGCGGTTTCGATAATATCCACCGGCGGCTGATCGCCGAACTCTAAGCATCAAACGGCCTACGCCGCAGGGCGAGCCTGGCGGATTGCTTCAAAAAGAACGATTGCCACTGAATTCGCCAGATTAAGGCTGCGGGTCTGATTGGTCATCGGAATAGTAAGGCAGCGGTCCTGGTTGGCCGAGAGCAGCGATTCGGGAAGGCCCTTGGTTTCCCGGCCAAATACCAGGAAGTCGCCGTCCTGAAACGGGGTGTCCCAGAACGCGCGGGTCGACTTGGTGGTAAGGAAAAAGAATCGGGCATCCGCGGCTTGGGCGGCACGGAGAGCGTCAAAGGAATCCCAGAGCGCTACCTGCACCTCTTTCCAGTAATCGAGTCCGGCACGAAGCAAGGTGCGATCGTCGATGAGAAAGCCGAGCGGTTTGACGAGATGCAAATGGGCACCCGTGGCCAGGCAGAGGCGGCCGACGTTGCCGGTATTGGGTGGAATCTCGGGTTCGATCAGGACGATGTGAAACATTGAGAATGGAGCATTTACGAGGAATAATCCGGCTCTGGCGATTGCGGAAAGCGCAATCGCCCTTTCAATCCTGACCTTGCAAGGCAACAAAGGGTTTGTCTGTTTGCATCCTCCTTTTCCCACCGCCGCTTTCCTCCGCATTTTTGACTTCAATCATGGATCGCCCTCCGCTTCCGCAGATTACGACCGTCTCCCTTTTCCGCCTGATGCTTTGGGTGCAGTGGCGTTCGTTGTGCGCCCGGATACGCGGGGTGCGGCGTCAGTCACCCCTCCTTTTGTTTGTGCTGTCGGCATTTATCATCGGCTACCTGGGAGCCGGCTATTGGATCTTCAAGGCGGGCCTCGGTTACCTTTACCATTTCCCGTTGGTCGGCAGCCTCCTCTCCCAACGGATCCTCTTTTTGGTGTTCGGTTTTTTCTTCATGATGCTGGCCTTTTCAAACCTCATCATCGGTTACTCGACTCTTTTTAAGAACCGCGAAACACAGTGGTTTCTCTCGTTGCCCATTTCGCATCGCAATATCTATCAATGGAAATTCTGCGAGGCGCTGGCCATTTCCAGTTGGGCACTGATTTTCCTGAGCGCTCCAATGATGATCGCTTACGGACGCGTTCATTCGGTTTCGCCGGAGTTTTATCCGCAGGTGGCCATGGTATTTCTTCCGTTTGTAGTCATCCCCGCGCTGGCCGGTTCCTGGGGAATTCTTTGTTTTGTGCGGATTATGGCCAGGCGAAACGTCAAACGCATCGGGCTGCTCATATCCGCGGCGATTCTGCTTTGGCTCATCTTCGGTTTGAAACCGGTGACTGAGCTCGATTCCGCCAACACGCAGGAGGTCGTGACCTTTGATAAGCTGCTCCACAATACCCGGCTGAGCCTGCATCCGTTGCTGCCGAGCGCGTGGCTGACCCGGTCCGTCCTTGCCTGGAGTGAAGGACTTGCCACCCAGGGTTACTTTTATTTTCTTTTGCTCTTAAGCAACGCCATGCTCGGGCTTCTACTTGGGTTCGAAGTGGTCGGCCGCTGCTTCTATGAAAGCTGGACGATTTCCTTAAGCTCACGCGCTGAACGATTCCAGCGCAAATCGGAGGCCAAACGGCTGCGCGGCGCGCGGCATTCGTGGCTGGAGCGCGCCTGCCATTTTTTTCTATCGCCACCGGCCGCGGCCCTCGTGGTTAAAGACGTCCGGCTTTTCTGGCGCGATCCGGCGCAATGGATCCAGTTCATGGTCTTCTTCGGGCTGCTTTGTATCTATGTCCTTAATGTGCGCAACGTCGCATTCGATTTTAAGAACCCGTTTTGGGATACACTGATTAGCTATCTGAATTTGTCGGCTTCATCCCTGACACTCTCAACACTTACCACCCGGTTTGTATTTCCTCAGTTCAGTCTTGAAGGACGCCGCATCTGGATTCTTGGACTCTCCCCCATGGGACTGCCCAAGGTGCTCCTTCAGAAATTCTGGTTAAGCTGTCTGACCGCCATGGTCATCACAGTCAGTCTCATGGCTACTTCAAGCACCTTGTTGCATCTGCCTTGGAGTAAGAGACTCTTCTTCATGGGTTCCGTTGCTCTTATGAGCGCCGCCCTGAGCGGGCTGGCGGTCGGACTTGGCGCGCTCTTTCCCAATTTTAAGGAAGAAAATCCCTCCAAGATCGTCAGCAGCTTCGGCGGGACTCTCTGTCTTATCCTAAGCTTTGTTTATATCGCGCTGTTTGTCGGACTTGCCTCCATTCCCGACATGCGCCAGGTCACCCGCATCCAATTTCCGATCTCGGACGCCGTGGCCTGGACCATCCCGGTGGTGATGAGCGCATGCCTCCTTTTTATCCCCATGATTCTCGCCTCCAGGCAGGTGAAGAATATGGAAATATAACGGCACCGCTGCTTTATCCGCCTTCGCTTAGCCTTTTCTTCGGAGCATCAAAAAGGAGTGCATGCGCCTCGGTCAGGATGGCGGGAATCTTCTCCGCAAAAGGATGCCCGTGCAAGGCCGCCTCGATCCGGGCTGGGTCGAACCCGGCAGCATTATTGCCGGGAAACCAATGGCCGGCATTGCCCATCAGGTTGTAGCGCATTTTGCCCCACGCGGTGAGATCGAGCGCCTTGGCAAACGTCCATAGCCGCAAAACTTCCTGCACGTTGAGCTCGTCAGGCATCGCCTGATAGCCCGGTAACGCTTCCAAACCGCGTTTGCACCAATCTTCGCCAAGAACTCTGACCATCTCCGCGCGCAACCGCAGCTCGATCGGCGCGACGGCTTCCGCGGCTTGATCGTAATGATCCAGTGCCGCGATATGTTCATCAAAATCGCCGGGACGCGCCGCGCCGACGCTCAATGTATGCACCTGCGGCCGCGCCAGACAGTAGAGATCATTAAAAGCAATGGGCGAAAGCGGGGCGCAAAGTTCGCGAAGCTTGGCTGGCGGATCGTATAGCATGCCGCCTTTATCGGTAGGGCTGATGATAAAAACACCCATGTCGGCAGCGGCAGCGGCTTCCACAGCCGGCCAGTTAAAATCATTCACGAAATACCAGTGCAGATTCACATAATCAAATTCGGTGCTCTGAATAGCCTGAATGATCACGTCGGTGGTCGCGTGCGTGGTAAAGCCAATGAACTTGCAACGGCCTTCCTTTTGAAATTGGCGGGCAGCGTCGAGGCAGCCCCCTTTTTTCAGTGTCCAATCGAGAAGCTCCGCGTTGTTGATTCCGTGAATGGAGAGAAGGTCGACGTGGTCGAGCTTCAAGTAGCGCATTGAGGTCTCGAAGGTTTCAATGAACTCTTTCGCCGTGGCGAATGGCGCCACTTTGGTCTGAATAATCATCTTCTCCCGCGGCAACTTCGGCAGCAACCAGCCCAATTGCATCTCGCTGCTTCCATATCCGCGCGCGGTTTCAATATGATTGATCCCAAGCTCCAGGGAACGCAGCACCGTCGCTTCCAGGTTGCGCTGGTTCTCCTCGGGGATTTCAGCCGGCGGGCAGTCGTCCCATTTGTGCTGGTAACGCATCCCGCCGCAGGAAAAGACGGGCATCTTAAGGTCGGTGCGGCCAAAACGGCGGTATTTCATGTACAAAGAGATTGCGGGGAAAGACGCGCGCGAGTCCACAGTTTTAGAGACGCTCGTGCCAGCGCCACTCTGGCCTCCGCGGCCGAATTAGACTCGATGAGCAAAGAACACCTTGACCTCTATTTGAACGATCACCTCGCCGGATCCGTGGGCGCTCTCGAACTCCTTTCGGATCTGATCAAGGAAACCGACCCGGCACGGAGCCGGTTTTTTTCAACGCTCCACGGGGAGATCGATGCCGACCAAAAGGAACTCAAGTCGATTATGAGCAGCCTTAATATTGTCGAAAGCTCAACCCGCAAAGCCGCGGCCTGGCTGGTGGAGACCTTTGCGTGGCTCAAACTGCGCCCCGGTGGAGCCCCTGCCTCCAACATCCAACTTCTTCAATCCATTGAAGGATTACTGCTTGGTGTAACGGGTAAACGCGCTCTCTGGCAGGCGCTGCTCAGTTGTCCCTCAGTCGTCGCGCAACTTCCGGGAGTTGATCTCCATCGGCTTGAGGAGCGGGCCAGGGATCAAAGCGAACGCCTTCAGGATGAACGCATCAAAGTGGCAGCCGAAGCATTAAAGTTATAACGATACGCTTTCAGTCACTTGCATTATTTGGCGCGGATTGAGCGGAGAACTTCACTTTCTTCATGACCCCGGCCAAAATCCTTGCCCTCCATCGCGACTCAATGCACGGTCACGCCACTTCTGCGGCGGTATGGTGAAATGGCAGACACAGCAGACTTAAAATCTGCTGGCGCGTAAGCGCCGTGCCGGTTCGAGTCCGGCTACCGCCACCATGGCCCGCTTTAACGCGCGCTTTTGTCGCCCAAAAAACGAACCGCATTCCCGATGATTTTCAGCGGCTCGGGCTGGGTGAAAATCGGGTAGGTCTCATGGCCGGGACGGAAATAGAAAACGCGCCCCTTGCCGACCTGCCAGAGTGAACCGCTCCGGAAATGTTCACCTTTATCCCAGCGTTCTTCAAAAATCACAACGTCCGGCGCGGGAACATGGAAGGCTTCATCGTACATTTCTGTTTGAGGGATATCAAAATGCGCGGGAACTCCTTTGGCGATCGGGTGTTCGGGCAGCAACGCTGTCACGTGACTTGGCAGGCCATCTCCGCGATAAGCGGGAAAACAGCAGTTGGGCAGCACGATTTGAAGGGCATCGGCGCCATCGGCATCCTTGATCCTGCCAAAGGAAGGCGTCAGCGGTTCCTCGCGTCGAGGCTGGCGGTAGAGTTTGGCGGGCACTTCGACGATCTTTAAAGTCGCCCGCTCGGCATCGGTCAGCGATTTGAGGGCATCCTGCCGGGTGCGAGCGTTCATGGCCTCGATAAAAGGACCCGACCAATGGGCCGAATGAAGTGAGATGAGCGAGAGCTCGCCGTTCTTCACGCGCTCAACGATCGCCTTGCTTGTCTCAGGCTTTATTTCGCCGTGGCGTTTGTGTCCCCACCAGATCAGCACATCACACTGATCAAGAGCCGCTTTGGAGAGTCCTTGCTCGGGATCGGCAAGGGAAGCGCTCCGCACCGTCAATCCGGGCTGTTGCGCCAGGGAATCGGCAATCGCATTGCCAAGAAAGTTTTTGTAGCCCGGTTTTTGTTCCGGCTGTTGTTCATCCCAGACAAGCACCCGAATCGGTTCAGCCAAAGCCACGGAGATGCACGATGAGAAAAGAAGAAATCCTAGAATGTAACGGTTCATGGGGAGACCAACGGTTTGCCCGAAAAAACGGTTTATTCAAGATTTACCCGAGTTTTTCAGCCACGCTTTCACAGAGCCCGATGAAGGTTTCCTCGGCAAGGCTGAGGCGGCGTCCTTTCCAGTGCAGGACACCCCAGCGGCGGCGCAACTTGCGTTTTCCAAGCGGCAGCGCGACGAGCGATTTTTCCTTAAGCTCCTTTCGCAAGGTCCATGGCGCCAGGATGCTGATGCCGTGTCCGAGCTTCACGAGTTCCTTGATAGCTTCCATGTTTCCAAGATCGAGCAGACTATGGAGAACAATCTTATCCTGGCGGAAGTAACTCTCAATCATCTGGAAGGTATAGCTCGCCTTTCCATAGAGGATATAATGCTGCCGCGCTATCTCGTCGCGTTTTACCTTGCCTAACTTTGCCCAGGGATGCAGCGCGCTCACCACAAATTGAAGTTCATCGGTAAAAAGCGGCCGGAACTCCAACGATTCCTCCCGGCGCGGCTCCAGATTGACCGCCAGATCAATTTTATGGGCGCGGAGAATTTCGATATTGTTGGGCGTATCGCCCGGAGTGATCGAGATCTCGCATTGCGGAAAGCTCTCCTTGAATTCACGCAGCACAGCCGGCAGGACATACTGGCAGGCGGTCGTGCTCGCCCCGATGCGCAGCCGGCTTCGTCCCCATTTTCCCAAATGCCCCAGCTCAGCGCGCGCTACGCTCATTTCCTCCAGAATGCGTTCCACGTGGACAAGAAGCTGTTCGCCAGCCTGTGTGAGCACCACGGTTTTGCCCATCCTGTCAAAAAGCCTGCAGCCAATGTCGTCTTCCAGGGCTTTCATGGAATGGCTGATGGCCGACTGGCTCAGATGCAGTTCGTGCGCGGTCTGGGTAAAGCTCCCATTGGCTGCGAGGATCGAAAAGGCACGGAGTTGTCTGCTATCAAGCGGAACGGACATGGATGAACCAGATTCATCAGTGGAACCACAAAATCGAAAGTCATTTTTTCGCAGTTTCATCCCGCTCTGGCATATTGGAAGCTTAAGGCGCTCATCTTCACCCACGCATGCTTCAAAACACCCAAACCCCGCGCGAAACCCTCAAGGTCGGATTCGTGGCGCTGGCGGATTGCGCGCCGCTCGTCATGGCCCAGGAACTCGGGCTCTTTGCCGCGCACGGGCTCGACGTGGAGCTTCATCGGGAAATTGGCTGGGCAACCATGCGCGACAAGATCATCTATGGCGAACTTCATGCCGCGCAGGCGCCCGCCGGGCTCGTGGTTTCCGCAAACTGCGGCCTTGGATGCATTCAGGCCGATTGCCTGACCGGTCTGGTCCTCAACCTCCACGGCAATGCAATCACACTTTCGTCCGAGCTCTGGAAAGTGGGAGTCCGAGACGGGCCGAGCCTTCGAACGGAGATCGAACGAGGGAAACGACATTACACTTTCGGCGTCGTCCATCCTTTCTCCTCGCACAATATCCTGCTTCGCAATTGGTTGCGCGCAAACCGCATCGTTTCAAATGTGCGCATCGTCGTCGTTCCTCCGGCTCAAATGCACGCGAACATCAAGGCTGGCAACCTCGATGGCTATTGCGTGGGCGAACCGTGGAACTCGGTCGCGGTGCTCTCAAAAGCCGGCTGGTGCGTGGCGACCAGCGCCGAACTTGCTCCGGGCCACATCGAAAAAGTGCTCATGGTCCGCCGCGAGTTCGCGGAAACCTCCCGGGACTCCCATCTTGCCTTGATCGCGGCGCTCGCCGAGGCGTGCCGTTACTGCGATGAACTGCAAAACCGCAATGCAATCGTCGATATCCTCAGCAGGCGCGAGTTCGTTGGCGCTTCAAGGGAATCCCTAAGGCTCAGCCTTTCCGCTGATGGCTTTAACTTCGGCAACGGACGCATTGAACCGGAGCCGGACTTTCATATTTTCGCCAACGGCAATGCCAATGAGCCGACGCTGGAGCGCGCCCAGTGGCTCATCCGCGGCCTGCACGCCACCGGCATCGTGAGCGATCCGGCATCCGCGCCGCTGGCAAAAGCCGCGGAATGGTTTCGCCGCGATATTTTCAAACAAGCATTAAACCGTGCCCCAAAGTATCCGGTTGAGGCCGTCCGGGAAACCGTGTTGGGTACAGCCGCAAAGCTTTGAAAGCCGCCCGGTAAAGGGACGGGGCTTACCAGTTCTTAAAATTTTTATTAACGGACGGATCGTATTTTTCGCCCGCATGATGCCTGGCATCCATGCGTTCAGGCGGCCTTTGCTGTTCCTTGAACTTGGCGAGCATCGACTCAAACCCCTCGTTAGGCTCCTTGGACGGCGATTGCTTCGGCTCGCTCCGCTGGGCCAGTTGCTGGCGAAGGCGCGCAAGAGATTCCTGCACTTCTTTCTGACCTTGTTTTGCTTCCTCATTCCCCTTGGCGATCTGCGCGGCCTTTCCAAAGCTGGCCTCGGCTTTTTCAAGATGCGCGACCGCTTCCTGGGGCGATTTCGGCTCGGCGGCGGCGGCCTTGGATTGCTCCTGCTGTCCAAGCTTGGTGAGCAGATCAGGAAGCTCCTGTTGCACCTGATCAATCCGCGGCTGAACTGAGTTGTCCTCGGGAACAAGCGCCTTGGCTTGCTCAAAATGCTCCAGTGCGCTCAGGAGATTTTCAGCGGCATTGGCCGGATCGTTTTTAGCCTGTTGCTCGCCTTGTTTGGCGAGACGATCCCCCTGCTCAAGGTGGAGTTGCTCAAGCTGTTGGCGCACCTCTTTTTCGCCTTGTTGCGCATCGTGATGATCCGCTTTCTGGGCAAGCGCCTCCTGGAAATTATCGAGTGCCTGCTGGAACTTTTCCTCGGCACGTTGAGGCTCCCAACGCGCCTCGGCCACGGCATCGGCCTGCTGCTTGCGTCCAAGTTTGTCCAAAAGGTTGGCGAGTTTCTCTTTCACCCGGTTTTCGCCCGCCACCGCGGCCTGATCATGCGGATCAAATTGCTGGGCTTCCTGGAAGTCGGCGGCAGCTTTTTCAAATTCCTTCTTTGCCTCTTCCCGGGCCCACTGCGAATTCTGATCGCCTTGGTCGCCGCGTTTCTCCTCGGCAACCGCTTTTTTCGAAAAACGATCATTGAGCTGTTTTTCAATATCGGCGCGCGCTTCCTTATGCTCGGGCGCGTTGGCGTTTAAAGTCTGCGCCTGTTGCTGATACGTGAGAGCGGCCTGCAACTTTTCGATCGCTTTTTCGTTGGATGCCTCCTTTTTCGCCTCCTCGGCCAGGCGTTTTGCCAGCTGTGAGTAAACCCGTTCAAGCTGCTTTTCGACTACAGGCAGATTCTTTTTAGCACTCTCGTTGCGTTTATTAAATGAGAGTGCCACCCGGAACGCCTCGCGACTCTGCTCAAGCCGCGAAAGCGCCGCGTCCGGTTCGCGCTCAATGGACGGTTCGGCGATCCGATAGGAGACGTTGCCGACCTGCGCCCAGACGTGTTCGCGCAAATCGTCCGGCATCGGGGCCGCCGCAAGCTGCTGCCAGAGCTCATCCGCTTTGACAAAGTCTTTGGCGGCATACAAGGCAACCGCGCAATTGTAGAGCAGCCACGGATCGGCCGGTTTTTCAATTAGCAACTGCCGCAGATGCGCCTCGGCTTTGACTGATTCATTCCGCTTCAATAAATCCTGCGCCTGGCGGATATCGGCCAATGCTCCTGTGGTTGCGGCGAGCAGAAAAAGGGGAAACAGTTTCATGGTTGGAGAACGGGAGCGGGCCGCGGCACTGCACGGACGAGAGCCTTGGCAGGAAGCAATTTTGGCCACCGGCGATCGCTCAAAAGCATTTCACCAAGAAGCAACGCAATGGCAAGCCCCAGAGGCCACTGGAAATAATCGATCATGTCGCGCGAGGGCCGGGTTTTCATTCCTTTTGAGAGTGGCTCAAGTCCGCGGCGATACGTGGAAAGCAGCCCATCGCCCTCCTTGCCGAGCGGCTCGTAAAAACCGTGCCCGCTCGCGGCAATCTGCTGGAGCACCCGCTCATTGAGCCGCGTGATCACCTCGCGGCCAAATTCATTTTTGGCAAACTTCAACGGCCCGCCTTGTTTTGCATCCGGGATCCGGGTTCCGGCCGCGCTGCCGGCACCGATTGTGAAGATGCGGATCCCCTTCCCGGCGGCCTCGCGCGCTGCAATGATGGCGTCGCCCTGCAACTCTTCGCCATCGCTGATGATCACCAGCGCTTTGCTTTCATACTCGCCGTTCTCGAACGTTTTCTGCGCGAGCTTGATTGCCGCCGCGATGTCGCTGCCGGCCTTCGCAATGGAGGTCGTTTCCAACGCATCAAGATTGCGGCGAACCGCTTCATGATCCTGGGTCATCGGCGCCGCGACAAACGCTTCCCCGGCAAAAGCGATCAACCCAACGCGGTCATTACTCAGATTGGTCAAAAGCCGGCCGACGGCTCCTTTGGCGGCTTTTAATCGTTGCCCGTCGGCATCCTCGGCCAGCATGCTTCGCGAGAGATCAAGCGCCACGAAGAAGTCGACTGAACTTCTTTCCACCTGCATGGGAAGAAATCCCGCAAGCGGCCGAGCCAAAGCAATCAAAAGCAGCGTGATGCCGGCCACGATCAGAAGCCCCTTAATGCGGCGTTTTTTAAAATGCACCGAACTGAGCATCTGCTCCCTGAGCCGCTCGGCAACAATCCCAGCGAGCCGGGCCCGGGATCGGCGGGCACTCCACAAAAACAACCCGATCAAGGCGGGAACGCCAATCAAGGCGCACCAAAGCCATAGCGGCGCGGCAAATTTAATCATGGCAGACGCCTCCAGACGGTTTGGGCAAGCAGCACTTCACTGAGCAAAAATACGAGTCCTGGCAGGGCCAGCCATGCCATCAGCTCGCGCCAACTGCTCTGTTTGTGCTCCTTGAACGCCACTTTTTCGAGCTGATCGATCTGCCGGTAGACATTGCGCAGACCCGCCACATCGGCGACTTTGAAAAACTGGCCGCCAGTGGTCCGTGCCACTTCATTAAAGAGCTGGCCGCCTGCCGAGACCTGCTGCATCTGGGCAAAATCAACGATCTGGATCACGTGATTTTTGATCCCGAGCGGCGCGATGGCCTTGGCAACGTCCTCCGGGGACGGCCCCTGATTAACCTGATCCGCATCGGTGAGGGTAATGATGACCTTGGCCTGATCTTTTGCGGGCAAAAGCGCTTCAGCGGCAATCAACATGCCCGAACCCGGCGCCGTCCCCTGGGTTGGCTCTTCGAGGGCCAGTTGCGCGAGGAGCCACTCATGATCGAGCGTCAGCGGGCTCACCAGCATCGCGCCGGCATCAAATCGCACCACGCCAATCCGATCACTGGCCCGTGCCCGGATAAATTCACCGCCGACCTCCTTCATCGCTTCCACCCGGCTCACCCGCCGATTATTCAGGGAAAAATCTTTGGTCTTCATCGTCCCGGAAAAGTCGAGCACAAGCATGATATTGATGCCCATTGCCTCGCGATCGGTGAGACCTTTTTCAATTTGCGGACGAGCAAGCGCCAGGATGAGAAAAGCCAGGGCCGCATACCGAAGCGCAACCAGCATCCGGCCACGCGAGAAGCGCGATTTGTGCGAGACGGATTCCAGCAGCTTTCCCGAGGAATACTGAACGGCGGCCACCGCGCCGAAGCGTCCTCGAAGCCATGCCCAAAACGGCAGGAGCAGCAGCAGAAGCAACATCCAAGGCGTCCCAAACCGCAAGGTGTGAAGCTGATCGATGAGATCGTTCAATCGCTCGCCTCCATCGGTTCTTTTACCCTGGTCTCAGTGACAAACCGGACCGCCGAGGCGTGGAAATTTTCCAACTCAGTCCGGTGCGCTCGTACCCGGGCAAATTTGATCAGATCGCAAAATTTTAAAAACTCGCCGAGCAGCGCCTGAAACTCAGGGGAAAGTTTGGGTGAATGCCGGGCCTCATGAAGAAATTCCTCCGTGGAACGCAACGGCGCCCGGATTTGAAACCGGTTTTCCAGATAACGCCGGATCACCGCCGAGCTTTCAATTGAATACGGACGCGCCTGCTCCTCGCTCAGAAGGCCGGAAAGCTTGGCCAGCGCCGCCAGGGCATCTTCGTGGGCATGAAGGATCAGCTTCGACTCCCGGAGTCCGGCCAGGATCGCCCTTCGCCGTCGGATCATCCAAAGCGCAATCACCAGCAGCACGATTAAGGCGACCGCGATCCACCATTCCAATTGCCACGGTTGCGGCGCCTCAAGAAGGCGCAAATCATCGGTAAGTTGCTCGTTCATGGATGCAGCCTCCGATAGCGGTTCTGAAAAAATTGCATGAACGCCTTCAGATACGGGCGGTCGGTTTGAACCTCAATGCAATCGAGCCCGGTCTTGCGAAAATAACGGCGCAACCGCTCGATCCGTTCCTCGGCGCCTTTTAAAAAAGAAGCGCGCACGGCTGGATTACCGGTGTCAATTTCCATCACTTCGCCCGTTTCCGCATCTTCAAAAGCGATCCAGCCAAGATCCGGCAACGCGCGTTCGCTCGCATCGACTACCGGCACCATGATCACGTCGTGTTTGCGGCTCGTGATCTTCAGGGCGCGCTCGAAACTTTCATCCATGAAATCGGAGATGACAAAGATGACGGCACGCCGGGAAAGCGCGCGGTTGACGTGTTGAAGGGCGGACGTGAGGTTGGTGCCGCGGCTTGCCGGCTCATACATCAATACCTCGCTGATCAGCCGCAGCACATGGATGCGGCCTTTTCCCGGGCGAATATATTTCTCGGCTCCATCGGTAAAAAGAAGCGCCCCAACCTTGTCATTGTTCTGGATGGCGCTGAAGGCGAGCACCGCGGCGATCTCGGCGGCCAGTTCGCGTTTGCTCTGGCTCACTGAGCCGGTGCCGGCCGACGCGCTCGCATCAACGAGCATCATCACCGTCATCTCGCGCTCTTCAATATACTTCTTGATGTGCGCAATACCGGTGCGGGCTGTGACATTCCAATCAATGCGCCGCACTTCGTCCCCGGGCTGGTATTCGCGCACCTCGTCGAAATCCATGCCGCGTCCCTTGAACACGGAATGGTATTGGCCCGCCATGAGATCTTCCACCAGCCGCACGGTGCGCAGTTCAATCTGACGGATTTTTTTAAGCCACTCCTTCGGTATGGCTTTGACGGGCTGGGACCGGACGATCATGGGACAGGCACATGATCAAGCACATGCTGCACGATTTTCTCGCTGCTGATTTCATCCGCTTCCGCCTCAAAGGTCGTGATCACCCGATGCCGCATCACGTCCATGGCGATCCCCTTCACATCCTCCGGCAGCACGTAACCGCGGCCATAAAGAAAAGCGCGCGCCTTTGCCGCCAGCGAAAGATTAATTGACGCCCGGGGCGACGCACCAAATCGGATCATCCCATCCATCTGCGGCACAAAACGCGCCGGCTCCCGGGTGGCAAAAACCAGGCGCACGATGTAATCCTCGATCTGTTCATCCACGTGGACTGCGTCGACGAGCTTGCGCATCTCCAGAATTGTCTCGGGTTGCACCACGGCGCGGAGCGGATCCCTGGCGGCGGTCCGGGCCACCAGCCGCATGATCTTGCGCTCCTCCTCCTGGCTCGGATAGCCAACCACCACCTTCAACATGAACCGGTCGACCTGCGCCTCGGGCAGCGCGTAGGTTCCCTCCTGATCGATCGGGTTTTGCGTGGCAAGCACCAGAAACGGCTTGGGCAGCGGAAAGGTTTCCTCGCCGATTGTCACCTGGCGCTCCTGCATCGCTTCCAGAAGCGCGCTCTGCACCTTGGCCGGGGCGCGGTTGATTTCATCGGCAAGAATCAGGTTCGCAAAGATCGGTCCCTGTTTGGTGAAATAAGTCCCTTCGCGTGGATTATAAATCAGGTTGCCCAACAGATCGCTCGGCAGCAGATCAGGCGTGAACTGAATCCGGGCAAACTTGGTGTGAATGGTTTGCGCCAGCGCGCTGATCGTCGCCGTTTTCGCCAGCCCTGGAACGCCTTCCAGCAAGACGTGCCCATTGGCGAGCAGTCCAATGAGCAAACGCCGGATCAGATATTCCTGGCCCACGATGGCCTTGGACATCTCGGCGTAAATCGCCTCGATCGCGGGGTGCATCTCAAGGATGCGGGCATTGAGATCTTCAATTTCAGAATTCATAAAGGGTGGCAAACATGCGGCGCGTCCACAAGAGACCCGGCCACCCCCCTTTTCTTTGCCCGCGCCTGAGGAATTCCAAGCCCCTTCTGAAATTTAGCGCCTTTGGAATCGCACCTGCTGCCGCAACGGCACAGAAGCCGAGCGGAATCTTATCCCCCGACGCGGATGTCTTCGTTCTGCTTAATAGAAAACCACATCGCTGAGGGGATGACGGTCACCGCACAATTTCTGGGCGATCTGGGTAAACCCAAAGGTGGCTCGATAGTTCTACTGAGCCGAAGGATCCGTCGTCTCGGCAGGCAGCGACTTGTCTTTTAGCCAGACGTATTCCTTCCATGCGCCTTCATAGAGGCGGACATTGGGATAGCCGGCCACATGCTTTAGATAAAACCGCAAGAGACTTCCTTCGCGGGACGTGCCGCAGTAGCACATAATCTGCTTGTCCGGTGTAATCCCGGCCGCTTCAAGCTCCGCTTTTACCTCGGCGAATGGCTTGAACTTGTGCGTGTTATCCTTCTCCATCAGCCGCGCCCAATGAAAGCTGATCGCGCCTGGGATGTGGCCTTTGCGAAGCCAGATTTCGTCCTGCCCCAGGTATTCGTTCTTCGGTCGCGCATCGACCAGCACAAAGCCGGGTTTCCCTTTGTTCTGGAGCACA
The DNA here is from genome assembly GCA_028293625.1 of Chthoniobacteraceae bacterium. Classification (GTDB taxonomy): domain Bacteria; phylum Verrucomicrobiota; class Verrucomicrobiia; order Chthoniobacterales; family Chthoniobacteraceae; genus CAIURC01. The sequence goes on from JAQGOL010000008.1 coordinate 34,945, forward strand.
TCTTCAACCTTTAGCGCGATCTCCGGGTTGCCTTCTGCCGGCAAGTGTCCCGGCGGATTGCCAAAGTATTCCTGAGTCGGCGCAAAACCGGCCGCTTTCCACGCGGGTAATCCGCCATCGACTACCTTGATGTTCCTGATCCCGTATTTCTCCAGCACGAAGGCAACCATGCTCGCGCTGAGGATCTCGTCGTTTGGCAACTCGGCGCCGGTTGCGTAGATAAGATGCAGCCGGTCCTTGTCGGCGCCGGCGCGAACAAGCAGCGCCTTCGTGAGATCTGATGGCAGGTATTGAACCGGAACGCCATTATCAGTACCGCGCAATGTATCGAACTCGAAATGATGAGCCGTCGGCAAATGTCCCCGAAAATAATCCTTATAGCCCCCGCGGGTATCGAGGACAACGGGACGGGCTTTTACATCGGAATTCTCGATGAGCCTCTTTGCCTCCTGAACGGAAACGATTCCGATGTCTGCAGATGCGAGATTTGTCGCGGCGGCGAGTGATGCAAGGCTAAGTAGAAGTAGTTTCATTTGGGGTACGGCGCTTGTCGGATGGAGCGATCAGGAATTTCGAGGAAGAAAAGCTTCACTCGATTTAATATGCGCAATCATGCATATTTTATTTCTTTTATTCGTCCAGAATAATTCGCCTCCACCTCTGACAGAGGTTGAAAATCACGCCCAATTAACCCATTGCCACTCGATAGGCCGCCCTGGGCACCGTCATCAAGCGGGTTACTAACCTTTGTATTTGCAAGCCTCGGGATGAATCTGTATGCGTCAGTCAGCATATGAAACCCCTCGCGATCTCCCTTGCTGCTCTCCTTGTTTTAACGGCTCAGATCTGTGCCGAAACGCTCAGGATCAATGGCTCGACTACCGTAAATCTTCCCGTGGCCGAATCTGCGGAGATCCTTCGTGCGGAACAGAAAATGGACATCCAGGTCGACACGCAGGGGGGCAGTTCGGGCGGTATCTCGATGCTCGGGGATGGGCTCGTACAAATTGGCATGAGCTCAAAGCCAGTGAGCGCCGAAGATCGCGCGAAGTATCCATCCGTTCAATTCAATGAAGTGCACGTCGGTGAGGATGCCGTGGCACTCATCGTCTCCAAAGACGTATGGGATGGCGGCGTGCGTTCCCTTACCAAGCAGCAGCTAAAAGAAATTTACGAAGGCAGGATCACAAATTGGAAGGAGCTTGGAGGGAAGCCACAGAGGATCGCGTTCTTTAACAAGGAACCCGGCCGCGGCACCTGGGAAGTATTCGTGCACTGGGTCTACGGCAGCCCCGCCGCGGCGCCAAAGGTGAGTTTCCCGGAAGTCGGCGGCAATGAAGAAACGCGAAACAAAGTGGCTTCCACACGCGGAGCGCTTTCGCAGCTTTCCTCATCCTGGGCGGATGGAAAGAAGGTATTCGCGCTGGCGCTCAAAGGTGACGACGGCGTGCCTGTTGCCCCCATAACCGAAAACATCGCCACCAGGAAATATCCACTCAGCCGGCCGCTCTTTCTATTGACCAAAGGCGAGCCGCAAGGGGCAGTGAAGGTGTTTGTTGATTTCCTACTCAGCGAGCGCGGCCAGGATCTCGTAAAAAAGCACGGTTATCTCCGGCTAAAGGATCTTGTGAAGTAACGGCCTGAGTTCCGTTCCATGACTCGCACTTTAAGCTGGTTCTTTAGCATGCTCGCCCTGGCGGCGATGCTGCTGCTGCTTGGGATCTTCGCCTGGCAAAGCATTCCTGTCTGGCAGCATGATGGAACCCGCTATCTCACGGGTGTAAAATGGTTTTTCCGCTCCCGCGAGTTTGGTGCGTTGCCGATGATATACGGCTCGCTGGTTGTTTCATTCATCGCCCTGATAGTCGCGGCGCCGCTTGGTTTTGGCGCAGCGATCTGCACAGCGGAGTATCTCCCCCGCCCCGCCAGACTGGCGGTCAAGGTATTGATTGAACTTCTCGCAGGCGTTCCCTCTGTCGTCTACGGCTTGCTCGGCATCCTGCTCCTGCGCGACTGGATCTATGACGTGTTCGCGAGGTTTGAACCGCTCAATGGCGATACCCTTTTGACCGCGGGCATCCTGCTTGCCGTCATGGTCCTGCCTACCCTCGTCACGCTCGGTGACGACGCGCTCCGCGGCGTGCCCGCCGCCCAACGCCGAGCAGCACGCGCGCTCGGCCTGACCCGGGCTGAAACGCTGATTTCCGTCACATTGCCACAGGCCGCGCGGGGTTTCGGTTCAGCCCTTCTCCTGGGATTCGGGCGCACCCTTGGGGAGACCATCGCCGTGTTTCTGGTGGTTGGCAGGCAGGATAACAACCTGCCCGAACATTGGCTTTCGGTAAATAAATGGCTTGAATCCGGGCAGACTATTACAAGCAAGCTCGGCAGCTCGGAAACCAACATCGCTTATGGTGATCCGCTGCACTGGGCTGCCATCGCCGGCCTCGGATTGATCCTGCTCGCAATGACGGGCGCGGCCGCATTCCTGGGCACCAGTTTTGGAAAACGTTCCGATGCGTAAAGCCACAGACATTGCCGTGGCAGCTGTTGCCGGACTTTGCGCGCTCATCGCAGTCGGCATCCTGGTTGGACTCGTCTCCGTCATCGCCCGGCGCGGCGGCCCGGCGCTCTCGTGGGGTTTTCTTACCGAACAAATCCGGCTTGTTGGGGCGTCAGGCGGCATTTTCTGGAACCTCGTCGGTACGCTGATCCTTTTGGCCACTGCCTTTACAGCGTGCGCGCCGCCGGCGATTGCCATCGCCCTTGTCGAACGCGTTTGGCTTCAGAATGAACGCGGTCGGCGCGCGTTGCGCACCTTCCTTTATACTGCCAACGGAGTGCCAAGCATCGTCTTTGGACTCTTCGGCTTCATTTTATTTGTGCAATGGTGCGGCTGGGGAAAATCGTGGCTTGCCGGCGGGCTGGTCCTTGCGATGACAATGCTGCCCACGGTCACGGTCTCGCTCATTGAACGATTAAAAACCATTCCTCCCGCCTATATTCAAGCCGCCGCAGCGCTCGGACTTAGCCGCTCTAAAATTATTTGGGCCGTGCTGCTTCCGCAGTCATGGGGAGGTCTTCTTACAGGATCGCTTCTCGCGCTCGCCCGCGCGGCCGGCGAGACGGCGCCTGTGATGTTTACCGCCACGATCTTTGCCGGCGCAACATTGCCGCGCGGGATCAAAGAGAGTCCAGTTCTCTCCCTGCCGTATCACATCTTTATCCTGGCCCAGGACTCATTCGATCCGGAAGTAGGCTCAAAGCTTTGGGGCGCGGCGCTGGTGTTGCTGGCCCTGGTTTTTGTACTTAGCCTTATCGCGTTGCCGATGCGATTGAAGATACACGAAGAGGCTAATCTTTAAGCCTGAGCCGCTTATTCTTATGAATGTTGTATCACGGCTTTCGCGCGGTTGCGCCGCATCGACAGGACGAGACCGGCCGCGCCAAGTAAAATGAAAGCTCCGGGCTCAGGCACCACAGTCAGTCGGAGCACCTGTCGCTCATCATTTCCAATCACCACACTCGATGCAAAGCCGAGACCGCTGGAAGTCTGTCCGAGGACTGCCGAAGTATCCGTAATCACGTCCGCAGTCAGAACATCAAAGGTGCTGCCCAGCGTAGGATTAAAGAAGTTAAGGAGGCTCACCGAGATGTGACCCGCAAGACTTGCCGTCCCAACCGGGGCGCCGGCGCCAATGTCAACGAAGTCGTTGCTGCCGGGACCGCCAATCTCAATTGAGAGTGTGCCGGTGGAACTTTGAATATAAGAATTGGCAAGTGTGAAAGTAGTCGTCCCAATCGGCGAAGTCTGGACGCCGGCGGCCGTCAGCGAGGGCTGTGCGGTGGCACTGCCAAAAGCAAGCGACGCCGGACTAAGCGTGCCTCCATTGTTGGTCAGCGGGATCGCAATGGAGGTAGCGGAAAGCACGCCTCCGGTGAAGTTAAAGGCATTGCTGGCATTAACGTTGACGATCGAGATTGTGCCAATGGTAAGGGAGCCGCCTTTCAGATTAAAAACATTCGTCGAACCTGTCGGCGCTCCGGAGGGACTGTTGCCATAGCGCAACTGGGCGGCAGTCAGGCTGCCTCCGGAAAGCGTGTAACTCCCCGAGGAAGTTCCCGGATTAGTACCGGCGACAGCCCCGTTGCGGCCGAGGTTAACCTGCCCCGTACCCGTCGCTGTCCCGGTAAGCGGTCCTCTCACGTAAATGGAACCGGCACTTTGATTAATCGTTCCCGTACCGCGGTTGCCAACGGCGATAATTGTCCCGAAATCCAACTCAAACGAGCCGCCCGTAAGATTATAGGTTCCCACCGAGGTATCGCCAAAGCCTATATTGAAGTTGCCCCCCGACATCGCAATTGTTCCGCCGGATTGCTCGAGAAGACCGGTGCCGCCGCCGGTTGTACTGGTGGTTCCGGTACCCGTGAGAGGAGCGCCGATGCGAATGTCCGAAGTAGTCGTGAGCGAACCGCCCGTCATCTGAAGGTTTCCATTCTCACCGGTGGCCGGCCCCAGGATTACATCCAGGATAGTGATAGTATGACTGGAATCAATGACAGCTGTGCCGGTGTTATTAATCCGCACATCGTCTCCGGCAACAGGAGCAACGTCGCCGGCCCAGTTGACAGCGTCCTTCCATATACCTATCCCGGGATTGTCCCAAACGACGGTTACCGCGTGGGTGGATGAGGCAAACAAAATGGCCGCAAGGCCGGTAATAAGAGGAGTGGTTCTGGAGCGGGGGCTCATGAAACCCTTTTAACCGCCGCACTCAAAATACCAAGAAGTAAGTGGTTTGTTTCTAAAACAGCGAAGAACACCAAGCAATGGATAAGTTCTTGATTTTCAATAGGCTTATAAAGGGCTCATTTTGACATCCCATTCACCGGGCGGCCCGGAGCATACACAGCTTTGGAGAGGCCAACCTTCTCATTGAAGCACTCGTTAATCGTCCCATTTGTCTTTTCCCGCGCCTTGCAGATTTGAGTGAATAAGCTTCCTTCCCGCACTGTTGCATGCGGCTCAAAATCTCCACCGCCTGACTTATTCCTCGCGCTCCAATTCACCACGGAGTGAAACGCAATCCGAAGAGCGCCAGGACACTCAGGCCGAGCACGCTGAGCGCGGGCAGGAAGAATGGATCGTAGTGGTCGGCGACCTGCGGTTTTTTCTCAAGGACGACCACTTTTTTCATCTCATCAATGCGCTGGAAGACGGCCTGGAGCGCCTCGGGTGTGACGGCATTAAAGACTTCGCCACCGGTTGCCCGCGCAATCCCTACCAACGCGGGTTCAATGGTTTCGTTAGTCATCAGGATGGCGAAAACGGTAATGTTTTGGGCTTGCAACGCGGCGATGATTTCCGCGTCGCGCGGCGGCTTGATATCGCTGCTTTCGCCATCGGTAATCAGGATGATCATTCGATCACCCGTTGGCCGTTCTGCAAGCAGTTCGCTCGCGCCCAGAAGCGCTTTGCCGATGTAAGTGATCCCCCAGAGATCATCCGGGAGTCCGTGGCGCCCCATGCTCGGCGGATCGAGTTTCGGATTGTTTGGAACGATAAACGGCCGCGCCAGGGCGATCGATTGCGTGTCGAGCGTGAGCGGCAGCCAGTGGATAAACGTGCGGGAAAAAATCGTGAGCCCGAACGCGTCGCCTTTGCGATAATTGATGAATTGCAGGATGGCATCCATCGCTGAATCAAAACGCGTGTGGCGGCCTTTATCCTGCGAACCGTGGTTCTCGGCCATGCTCCCCGAGGTATCGAGTACGATCTGCGCGTTCGTGAGCTTCCGCTCGATTTCCGGCGGCTTGAATGTCACCGGGTGCGCCAGGAAAAGAATGGAGAGCGCAAGCAGTGCGGCCGGCAGGCAATTGGCGCAAAGGACCAGAAACCGCAGCACAAGTCCGCGCCGCTGACGGCCGTGATCAAATGGCATCGCAATGGGCTGGCCTTGCCGGACCCATTCCCAAAAGGCGAGAATCACCGGGAGCGCGAGAAGGCCGAGCCATTGGGGATGCAAAAAGGTCATGGCTGGGTGGCGGCAGGTTTTTGCGCCTCAATGGTGTAAGGAGCCATGAATGCCGCGATATCCTCGCGGCCAACCGTGGAGCCGGGACGATGCAGCCAATCTTGTAATTGGCGCAATAAGCTCCCGGTTTTCCCGTCATTCTTTATGGCGTCGAGGGCGGCGTTCATCGGGATGCCGCCAAGCGCGAGCTCTTCGCGCCAGTGGCGGAGAAGGAGCATCTCCATGCTGGCCTTTCCATCGGCGTCGAGTGTGCCGGCTTCAAGTTGAAGAAGTAAGGATCGCAACAGTTCGGCCAGCGTTGGCTCGGGCGGCGCATCCGGCGCGGGCTTCGGTCGTTTGGGACGTCCGTAAAAAAGAAGCAGGAGCAGCCACACCATCCAAAAGACCGCCAGCCCGGCCAGCGTTGCGTAGTAATGTCCGCCTACGTCGACGTGAACTTTTTCGGTCTCCTGGATGCGTGCATCGAGTTCTTTGGAAAGCTTCGGATCGCCTTGGAATTTAAATGACGGCAAGCCATCAAGCTGGCGGCCATCTTCGGATGCCAGGTAATCCTTCAGGTCAAAAGTGCCGGCCCGATTGGCGATATAGCGCACATCATAAACCCGCGAACCGGCCTGCTCGATCACCCTGGCGATTCGCACATTGACCGCCACTCCCCATTTATAGGGCGTCACCGCGACGGGCGGTCCGCTATATGTGACGATGGCCGCCTGCTCAACGCCGAGCGGCACATTCAGCGAATCGACCTCTTTTTCGGGCCGGAAAAAATAGGCCGCGGCCAGCGCGAGCAAACAGGCGGCGGCAACGGCGAGCCAGAAGCTTTTCCGCTTAAAAAACCGTTTCATGCTATCGCTCTCTGCCGGCGCCGAACCCATGGCGTTTTAGGAAATGACGCAGCTTGCCAAGGATCGGCTCATCAGTCGGCAGATGCAGATAATCGATGCCGAAGCGGGTCAGTTCACTTTTCCATCCTTCCGCATCCACCCACATCCGGCGTCCATGACCGACAAACGCGCGGCCGGACTCAGCTTCAACTCCGCGGAAAATGCCCGCTCCTTTTACCCGCAGTTCCGCGGGATCCTGAAGGTGCAATACGATGCAATCGTGCTCCTGGGAAAGCACCTGCAAAGCCGGAAATGCATCGGGATCGTGCAGATCGCTAAGCACGATGATCATGGTGCGCCGTTTAAGCGAAGGCGCCACTTCCCGGGCGCGATGCGCCAATGAAGTCTCTTCCAGAAAATCGTGATGACGGAGCTGATGCGACCATTCCATGACGACGTTGCGGGAAAGGGTTGGACGTACATGCAACTCGCGCGCACCGCAGCCGAGAAGCCCGACAGGCGTCACGTTTGCCTGGGCGGCGAGCGCGATCCCGGTGGCAATCTGCACCGCCCACGCGTATTTGCTCAGCGGCTGCGAGCTCAGACACATCGAGGCGGAGGTATCGAGCAGCAGGTAAAGCGGAATCTGTTTTGGCTCCTGAAATTCCTTGATGAAAAGTTTGCCGACACGGGCCGAGACCTTCCAGTCGATGAACTTCACCGGATCGCCAGGCACGTATAGCCGCGACTGCGCATACTCAAGCCCGGCGCCGTGAAACACCGATTCCTCCTGGCCGAAGTTCAGGCTGTTGGCAAGATGCCTGACCGCGACCTCGAACTGGCGCGCATCGACCGGATCCTGACTGAGTTTGACCTGCCGGCGCATCGCTTGTCAGCCAAGGTCGGCAAGGATCGCTTCGAGAACTTCTCCCCCGGTATGCCCGGCGGCCGACGCTTCGTAACTGACGCGGATCCGGTGAAGCACCACGTCCTCGGCAAGATCGAACAAATCCTCCGGGGTGACATAATCGCGGCCACGGATCACGGCCCGGGCGCGCGACGCATTGATCAACGCAAGTCCGGCGCGCGGGCTGCATCCAAAATCGAGATGCTTCGATTCCCGGGTGCGTCGCACCAGTTCCACGCAATGCTTCACAAAAACCTCGCTGACATGCACGGCCTGGACCGCTTCCATCGCGACCACCAGATCCTCGACCGAGGCGCCGGCGTTCTCTTCAATCATGTCGAAAGCGGAGCGAGGCACGGCGCCGCCGCCTTCCCGCCGCAACCCCATCCCGAGCTGGCGCTGAAGAATCAACTGTTCCTCATCGCGGCCGGGATAGCCGAGCCGATGCAGGAGCATGAACCGGTCGAGTTGGGCCTCGGGCAGTTCGAAAGTGCCCGATTGCTCCACGGGATTCTGCGTCGCAATCACCAGGAACGGCGTGGGCAGTTTTAAGTTCTGTCCGCCGATTGTCACCTTGCGCTCCTGCATCGCTTCGAGCATGGCGCCCTGCACTTTGGGCGCCGCCCGATTGATTTCATCGGCAAGGAGCAGATTGGTAAATACCGGTCCCTTGTGGATGCGAAAGTCGCCGCTCTTTTGGTCAATGATTTCCGAGCCGATGATGTCGGACGGCAGCATGTCCACCGTGAACTGCACCCGTTTGAAATCCAGGTTGATCGCCTTGGCGATGGTGTTTACCAGCAGCGTTTTCGCCAGGCCCGGCAACCCTTGCAGCAGCAGATGGCCGCCCGTCAGCAAGGCAATCATCACACGCTCGACGACGACATCCTGGCCAACCACCACCTTGGCCACCCGCTCCCGGACGCCGGCGACAAATTGCTGGGCTGTCTGCGCCCCCGCGGCAAGGATGGCGGGAGGTTCAATAATCGTTTGCATGGGGATGGGATGAAATTAACAGGCCAGGCGCAGCCATTTTTCCACGACCCCGCGCAGGTCGGCTTCGGATAGCGCGGACTCTTTGGCACCAAAACAAGCCTCCTGGACGCGCTGGAGATCAAGCTGGAGTTCCTGTTTTTGTGAGTCCTGAAGCGTCACGAGCGGACTCGTCCGCAGACGGCGAAGCAACGCGACGACTGCGAAGCCGTCGAGTTCACCTGGCATTTTGAAAACATCGCGGGCTTGCACAGGCTGCTCTTCGGCTCCGGGCCGGCGTTTTAACCCAAAGGCGAGGACGCTTCCGAGCAACACGCACGAGGTCCCGATTCCAAGCCACAAATTACGGTGCGAGGCCGGCTTTGCATTTCCCGCCACGGCGGAGCGGCCAACTGCCAGAGAAGGCTGGGAAAGCGTGGAAAGGTCCATATCGTTGTAGCTTTGGTAAACGACAACCGCGTCTTTTGATTTTGGAGCCGGGAATACGAACTCGGTTGGAGCATCAGCCGCCCGGATCGGGTCGCCATCGAGCGCGATCGTCCAGAGCCGTTCCGATTGCGGCGCAACCTGGTCGCCCCATGTGTTGATCTCTTTTACCTGCAATCCTTCGTGCGGATTAATATGCCGCACCCCGATCGCCTTTTTGAGCGCTTCAAGATCAAGCAGCTGGTCGAGGTCCGGCACAAGTCCGGTGGCTGTCGCTTTGATCTCCAGCGGCAGTGCGCCATTGATCTGGAACTGGCGCGTATCGAGCGTCTGGGTAATCTCAATGTGCCCGGCCGGCCGTGGCGCCGGTTCTCCGGCTCCCACCTTGATCACCGTCTCGGCGGACTCTGCGGGAATGGTGACCGGACCAGTCAGATCCATAAACTTCAGCTCCATTTCAACAGGCGGGATTTTGTCCACGCTCGCGTCCTTGGGTTTGACCAGCAGGTAAGCGAGCACGGTTTCCTCCCAGCCCGGTTGCGCGCTGGGACGCGGTTTCACTTCCGGCGCTGCGAATGTGATGGATTTAATCTCAAAAAATGGCGCGAGCGTTTCGGTCAGGCTCAGCTCGAGTTCATCGCGCGGTCCCTGTGCCTCGCGCATTTTCCTGGCCAACGGGACTTTTTTGCGTGGCTTGCCGGCAGGGCCGCCCGGTGCGTTGGTGAGGTATTGGCCAAATTGCGCCACCCTTCCCATCGCCTCGGTATGGATCACACTGACGATGATCCCAAACTCCTGGTCCCGGCCCACGGTGTTCGGGCCGTCCACGCGGGTTTGCAACCGGATCTCGCTGAGCAATTCATCAAAATAGGCGACCTTCTTTTCCGCGCCAAGGGTGAAAGGGTCGTCCTTTGTAATGACGAGCGCGCTGGCCAGATAACGGTATTTGAGATCCTCATGGAGCGGCTCCTTTTCATCGGCAAGCCGTGCATTCACGACTTTGGCGAACTGGCTGAGGTGCGCTTGGGCTGCGTTGCCCGGCAGCGCGAGAAGATGATCGCGGATTTGCGTCAATGCGGCGCGGTTCATCGCCTTGGATAGATTGAGCTGCCCGCCGGAACCGATGCCAAGCAAGCCATGGAACCATCCCAGATACGCGTCGATGGAATAATCGGCAGGAGCAAGCTTCGGCACTTCCTTCGCATACGCCTCGGCGCCGCGTTTGAAGTATTCCTGCGCCTGCAAATTCTTTTCCTTATAACCGATCATCCGCTTGCGCGAGTCGCCGGTGACAAGTTCCTGGAAGTATTCAAAATCGCCCCAATCCGTCAGGAGTGTTCCGGCCAATGTCAGGGCGCGCGACCCATCGGCATGCCCGCCAAGCCAGCTTTCGATCATCCCCAATGCGGCGCCATATCCGGCGCGGACCATCTCCAGGGTTTGGGTTTCGTCCCGGCGCGTGAGCCCGGCCTTTTGCACATCCATCTTGCGCCAGCGCTCGCCGAGATTGGCGTTCATCCGGGAAAGGATGAGGAAAAAAAGTGGCTCATCCATCTTATCGAGCGGACCGAAAACCGTCTCGATATGGCTGGCCCGATAAGCTTCGGCGTTGCTGTATGCCAGGTCGAAAGCCGTGACCACCTTCTCGTAATCCTTCGGTGCGATGCCGGCCTGCCGAAAGAGCGCCATCATGCGGGAGAGACTCTCAATGTTTTTCTCCATCATGATCGGCGTGACGGGAATCCGGGCGTCGTCCGAGAGCTCGTATTTCCTGCGCAACGCCTCCGGGATCTGCGGGTTGTGCGTCCTGGCCCAGACATTGAGAAAGTCTTCGGCAAGCGCCACTCCGGCTTCGGGAGCGCGTTTCCCGATCTCCACGATCCGCTCGGCTGCCTGATCAAAATTCGCCCCGGCAAGGATGGTTCTTGAAATGCCCACATCGAGCCGGTCGCGAAGACCGAGCGGGAACGAGGAAGCCCATTTTCCCATCGGCGCGGTGGCAAGCAATTCTTCAGGTGCGACAAACTTCGGTCTATCGTTTGGATTGGCGGGGACGCCGGTTTTTAGAGTGAACGTGGTTTCAGCCTCAAGCAGCCAGAACTCGCCCATCATTTGGGAAAGCTGATTCCACGGCTGAAGGCTGAGATCGACGTTTTCGGCGAGCAGATTGGCAACAGCCGTTTGGGCCTTGAGATTCTCAACACGCACGGGCACTTCATTGCGCACCTCGTTTTGCAACTTGCGTCCAAGGGCGCTGATCAGCCGCACAGCGCCTTCAGGATTGTTCTTTACCATGTCGCCAAAAACCGGCGCGAGTGTGGACGGCGAAATTTGCGTGATCACGCGCGCAAGCTCCTGGCTCGCTTTGGTGCGCTCCCAATCATTTACCTTGGCGAGTCCGAGAATCCGCACATTGTCGTCCCAGACTTTCTGCACCTGCCCGCGCTGTGCGACCTCGCTTTCCTGTTGGGAAGAGAGGAACGATCTCACCTCGTTGCGCACCCCTTCATCCGAAACCTGATCCAATTGTTCAAGCGGCGGCAGGTAAACCCGGGCCAGGTCTTTAAATCCGCCTGCCAGCAAAACGCGTCCGGCAAGCAACCGCTTGCCCGGATCCGAGCCGCCCAGTTTATCCGTTCCCTTTTTAAGCCGATCGGAGAGCCAGTAACTCTCACTGACTGGAACGGCAAGGCCAAGCAGTTGCCCGAGTCTGCGCAACTGGTCGCCGGTGAACTCGCCCGGCACGGCATCGGCCAGCGCGAGCACGTCATCAAGCCGCACATTCGGTTTCTGTTTCTCGGTCAGATCCGCCAGCATCTTTTCGTAGATCCGGCGTGCCAGTTCCAAAGGCATCTCCGCCAGCGATTCGCGGATTTTCCGCCAGTCGCCGGTGCGAAAAAGAGCGAGAAAGGATTCCGTTAAATTCTGAGCCTCCGCAGAGCGTCCCCGCTCAAGTCCACTAAAAATGTCGTTCGGATCGCGTGTGAACTTCTGGGTTAAAATCGCTTCAAGCTGTTTGATCACCTTCGGGTCGGGAGGCGGCGGCGGACCAAGCGGGATGATCGGAGTCTCCGGTGCAGCTTCAATGGCCTGTTGAGCGTGCAAGGTTCCAAACAGAGAGACGAAACCGCAGGCCAGGATCAGAGCCGCCCTCAGTGATCTGCGTTGATCTGCGGGTTGAAAAAAATGGTTCAATCGGGCAAGGGGTGGGGGCCGTGTCACGAGCCGGTGTTTTGGAGCTTCTCGAACTCTTGAAATCCTTCGCGTCCGTCTTCCTTAGGACCGCTCTTAGGCGCGGGCTTTCCGGGTGGTCCTCCCAGGAGCGCCGCAGCCGCCGACTTTCCTTTGCCGCCTTTTTCAGCGCCGCCACCAGCCGGAGTCTCTCCCCCGCCCTGTTTCATCAAAAGCGCCGCTTCAAGGTTTTGCAGTTTGCCGGCATTAATCCCGGCCACGCCGTGGACCGCCTGGATGCTGGCGGCGCTTCCCACCGCGTTGCCGGCCGGCACGGTGATCCCGCCGGCAGGGATTACCGGCGGAGGCGGCACGGACAAAACCGCGGTGTGTCCATCGGCTTTCACGCCATTAATCGTGTCGATCCCGTCGATTTTATTCACACCTTGCGCGCTGCTCCCGGCGACCGTTGTCTTCTGGTTTTCAACGTTCCTAATCTTCGCCACGGCCTCCTGCTTTACCCCTCTGACCCCTTCCACGGCCGCGCCGCCCGGCGGCTTCTCTTGCGCGAAAACCAGGGAACCGAAACAAAACCAGGCGGGAATGGCCAGGCAGGCAGATCGATTCTTCATGGGGTTTTCCTTTGCATTCTTTTCTCGAACTCCGCCTCGACCCGCCGTTCATAGGAAGCAAGCGCGGCCGGTTCCTGATGTTCGGCCAGGTACCGGAAAATCTGCCGGGTTCGCTCGGCATAAGGCCGCCATTCCTCCTCGGCGGCACCGTTCGTTTTTAAGAGATAAGTGGCGTAATAATGCGCCTTGCCGAGCATCTCCCGAACGGCGCGGGTGATCTTTGCATCATCCCCGTGAACCTTGGCCGATTCCTGGAGCAACAAGGTGAGGTCCGTAATTGCGGCGACGACATCGAGCATCTCAAGCCGCGCCGTGGCTTGGGCGAGTCGAATCTGATGACGCGCAAGCGGCGCCTCTGTCGGAAGCTCGGCGCTCAGCTTTTCATATTCCTCAATCACCAGCTCCCAATCGGGATCTTTTAGCCGCTCCAACTCCTGGATCTTTGCGGCATGGACCCGGGCTTTTTCCCGCGCCATCTGATTTTGGCCCTCGTTGAAATGATAATAGAGCACGGCCACGGGGAAGAGCAGCCAGAGCAGGGTGAAAAATTTTCTCATCGTGTGATCACTCCCGCGGTTTGCGATGCGCGTTCCTTTGGCCTGTCGACTTTCCAATCGCTGCCGAAGAACTCCAGAACGACCGGAATCAACGCGCAGATCGACGCGCCGCCCACCATGGCCAGCACCGCCATTTCAGCCAGACTCAAGCCATGCCCTGGCAGGGGCGCCGTTACCACCAGATCGCCAAGCGCCGACGTGGAAAGATGCCGTTCATTCACATCGGAATAAGTGCCGTTGAGGTCCGTGGCCAGTTTCCCCAATATGTCCCCTTCCTGCCGCGATTGATGCCCGTCGATAAAGCTGCCTTTATGGGTATTCCCCAGGCCGAGGATCAGCACCTCTTTCACCGATTTTGGCCTGAGCGCGATCGGTACCAGATTCACCGAATCGCCATCGGTAAAGATAATCAACCGGGTGCTTTGTTCCGGAAATCCGTCAACCAGCTTGAGCGCGGCATTGATCGCCTGCCCAAGATCGGTCTGCCCCAATGGCATCGCGTAAGTCAGCGGCAATCCATTAAAAACATTGCGCACCAGCTCGGGATCGCGCGCCTCCATAATGACCGGAAGCGATTCGGTATAAAAACCGATGACGCCAAATCGCAGGTTCCCGCTCACCCGCTGCAGGATCGCCTCAACGACTTCCCGCATCCGGGCGTGCCGCGTCTGTTTGCCATCCGGACCCGCGTCCTGGAGATACATGCTGGGGGAAAGATCCGCGACGAACACGAGCCGCGTGGCGTTTTTGTTCGCGGCATCCTTTTCCGAGCCACCGTCCGCGCTCCCGATTTTCAGGATCAAAAGCGTTGCCAAACCCCATGTAAAAGCCGCGAGGCAAAGCGGCCGCAGAACCGGCACGATGCGAGTCCAGCCATTGGGCATCCCTTTTGGACCAAACGCAAGCCGTCCGAGCACGCGAATCCGCCGTGCGTGGAGCCACTCGGCGAGGGACGCCAAAAGCAGGATGGCAATGGCGGAAAGAAGGGAAATCATTCTTGGGAGAACACGGCGACTGAGGGGAACCGCCTCGCGCAGACTGTCTTAGGGTGAACCTTGACGGTGAGCGCCTTTTCGATCCCAACAAATGACTGGCCATTAAAAGAAAGCCGCCGGATGTCCACGGCAAGGCGGCTTTGGTTAACGGCAAACGGGCGGACGTTAAAGGAAAACGGCTGACCGTTCACGGAAAACGGTCGAGCGTTCACGGAAAACCGCTGGCCGTTCGCGGAAAATGGCTGGCCGTTCACGGAAAATCGTTTCCAGTCCACGGAAAACCATTTTCCGTGGACCGGAAATGGCAATTGATACCCATTAGATTACGATTTTCCTCCGTCTGGCGACGTTCCATCCTCGGACGGCAGCCTGGGTGGTCAACGGGGCCTTTCGGTTTCCGTCGGTGCGTCCAGGATTTCCCGCTGATATGGACATCCTCGGCTGGCAACTGCCAGACTTTGCGCAAGACGCCGGAAGCCAGACAGGGATTACGATTAAGAAGGAGAGCGGGAGAAGCGCTGGCGGAGATGCTCGAAGGCCAGGTAGATGACCGGCGTTGTGTAGAGCGTCAGGATCTGGGAGAGGATCAGGCCGCCGGCGACCGCGATGCCGAGTGGGCGCCGCAACTCGGCGCCGGTGCCTGTGCCGAAGGCCAGCGGCAAGGTGCCAAAAAGCGCGGCCAGGGTCGTCATCATGATCGGGCGGAAGCGGACGACGCAGGCTTTAAAGATCGCGTCTTCGGGGCTTAACGATTCGGAGCGTTCCACGTCCAGGGCGAAATCGATCATCATGATCGCGTTCTTCTTCACGATGCCGATCAGGAGGATTATCCCGATGAAGGAGACAATGGAGAGATCGAGCCGGAAATAGATGAGCGCCAGCAGTGCGCCAACGCCTGCCGAGGGGAGGCTTAGCAGGATCGTGAGTGGATGGATCAGGCTTTCATAGAGCATCCCAAGCACGACGTAGACGGTCAACAGCGCGGCCAGCACCAGGATCGGCACGGTGGAAAGCGAGGCTTGAAAAACCTGCGCGGTGCCTTGGAAACTTCCCCGCACAGTCGAAGGCACGTGCAACTCGGCCATCGCTTTGTTCACCAGCTCCGTAGCCTGCCCCAGCGAACCTCCGGGCGGCAGGTTGAACGACAATGTTACGGCCGGAAACTGGCTCTGGTGATTGACCGAGAGAAACGCGTTGGTGATCTCAAATCGCGCCACGGAACTGAGCGGCACCATCCGGCCGGTCTCCGATTTGACGTAAATCTTGTCCAGGGAGGAGGGATCGCGCAGGAACTCCGGGCTGATTTCAAGGATAACGTAATGCTGGTTATAGCGTTTGTAGATCGTGGAGACCTGGCGTTGCCCGAACGCGTCGTAGAGGGCGCTGTCGATCGTCTGGGTCGTGACGCCGAAACGCGCCGCGGCATCGCGATCAATAACGACACTCGACTCGAGCCCCTTGGTCTGTTGATCGGTGGAAACGTCCTTCAGCAGTGGCACCTGGCGCAGCTTGGCGAGCACCTTCGGCGACCATTGATTGAGTTCATCGAGATCTGAAGCCTGCAGCGCGTATTGATATTGGCCTTTGCCCATGCGTCCGCCGACGCGGATATCCTGGACGGCCTGCATAAAAAGGCTGATGCCGCCGATCTGCCCTGCCTGGCGCCGGATTCGTGCAATGACCTGGTCGGCGCTCACCTGGCGTTCACCCTGCGGTTTTAGCGTAATAAACATGCGGCCATTGTTCACGGTGGAACTGCCTCCCGCCGCGCCGATAAACGAACTGACCGTCGCTACCGCGGGATCGGCCAGGACGACACGGGTCACCTGATCCTGCAGTTTGGCCATCGCCGGAAACGAGATATCCTGCGAGGCGTCGGTGGTGCCCATGAGCATGCCGGTATCCTGCTGGGGAAAAAAGCCTTTGGGGACCTGCTTATAAAGCCAGATGGTCGCCACAAGCGTCAGAGCGGTGATCACCAGCATGACAGCCTGATGTTTGAGCACCCAGCGCAGCCCGCTTTCATAGAGATCGAGCATGCCGGTAAAAAAATGCTCCGTCACACGGTGAAACATTCCGGGCGGCGACTCGGCATGGGAACGCAGGAATCGCGAACACATCATCGGCGTCAACGTGAGCGAAATGACCGCCGAGATCACGATGGCCAGGCTCAGCGTGACCGCGAATTCATGGAGAAGGCGCCCGATCAGGCCGCCCATGAAAAGAAGCGGAATAAAAACCGCGATCAGGGAGACACTGATTGAAACCACTGTAAAACCGATCTGCCGGGCGCCTTTGAGCGCGGCCTGGAACGGACGCTCGCCTGCTTCCACAAACCGGAAGACGTTTTCGATAACCACGATGGCGTCATCGACCACGAACCCGACCGAGATGGTCAGCGCCATGAGGGAGAGGTTATCCAGGCTGAAGCCGAGCAAA
This sequence comes from Chthoniobacteraceae bacterium, assembly GCA_028293625.1. Classification (GTDB taxonomy): domain Bacteria; phylum Verrucomicrobiota; class Verrucomicrobiia; order Chthoniobacterales; family Chthoniobacteraceae; genus CAIURC01. The sequence continues at coordinate 51,927 of JAQGOL010000008.1, forward strand.
TACATCGCGCCAAAAGTGCCGGCCAGGGCAAGCGGAACCGTGACACTGGCAATGAACGTGGGCCAGAACCGGCGCAGGAAGAGGAACATCACCATGACCACCAGCCCAATGCTCAGCAGCATGGAGAACTGCACGTCATGGACCGAGGCCCGGATCGTCGTGGTGCGATCGCTTGAAACTTCAAGTTTCACCGAGGGCGGCACCCATCTTTCCACCTGCGGCAGCACCGCACGGATCCCGTCCACGGTCTCGATGACGTTGGCGCCGGCCTGTTTGAAAATAATCAGCAGCACGGCGCGTTTGGTCCCTGCCCAGCCGGCAAGACGCGAGTTTTCAACCCCCTCCTCCGCTGTCCCCAGCGCGCTCAATGTAATGGGGACACCGCGCCGCTGGGCCAGGGCAATCGAACGATAATCAGCGGGCTCGAGCAACTGATCGTTGCTGTCGATCATGTAACTGGTCTCCGAACCGTCGATGCTTCCCTTGGCCAGATTGACGTTCGATTGAGAGAGAACGTTGCGCACGTCTTCCATGCTCAATCCCACCGACGCGAGCGCGCTCGGATTCATCTGGATGCGCACGGCCGATTTCTCGGCCCCGTTGATCACCACCTGGCTGACTCCCTCGATCTGGCTGAGGCGCTGCGCAATGATCGTGTCAGCCAGATCAAAAACCTTCGTCGCCGGCAACGTGTCCGAGGTCAGCGTCAAAATCATGATCGGCGCATCGGCCGGATTGATTTTTCGGAACCGGGGCGGGCTCGGAAGATTGGAGGGGAGTTCCCCGGCGGCGGCGTTGATGGCCGCCTGCACGTCGCGAACCGCGCCATCGATTTTGCGGTCCAGATCAAACTGAAGCGTCACCGACACGCCGCCCAGCGTGCTCACCGACGTGATTTCGGAGACGCCCGCGATTTGCCCGAAACGCCGTTCAAGCGGAGCCGCCACTGAGGAAGCCATGGTTGCGGGATCGGCTCCCGGCAATGACGCGGAGACCTGCACCATCGGGAAATCAACCCGCGGCAATGGGGCCACGGGGAGAAAATTGTACGCGACAATCCCGAGGATAAAAAGACCGGCAGCCAGCAGCGAGGTGCCGACCGGACGCCGGATAAATGGCTCGGAAATATTCACGGCACTTGGACCGGCACCGCAGCCCGGGACTCAGTTGGCTCTTCCTCGTGTTTGCGTGAAAACCAATGTTCAAACCGCGCGAGGTAAAGGTAAATGACCGGGGTGGTGTAAAGGGTCAGGAACTGCGAGACCAGCAGTCCGCCAACGATCGAGATGCCAAGCGGTTGACGCAGTTCTGAACCGGTCCCCCGCCCCAGCGCGAGTGGCAGGGCGCCCAGGAGCGCAGCCGCCGTGGTCATCATGATCGGGCGGAACCGCAGGATGCACGCCTTGTAGATCGATTCCTCGGGCGGCAACCCTTCCTCGCGTTCGGCTTCAAGGGCAAAATCAATCATCATGATCGCATTTTTCTTCACGATGCCGATCAGCAGGATGATTCCAATGAGAGCGATCAATGAGAGATCGATGCGAAACAGCATGAGCGCCAGCAGCGCGCCGACTCCGGCCGAGGGAAGCGAGGAGAGGATGGTGATCGGGTGGATGTAACTCTCGTAGAGCACGCCGAGGACAATGTAGATCACGACGATCGCCGCCAGGATCAGATACGGTTCGCTCGCCAGCGAGGCGCGAAATTCGGCGGCGCTTCCGGAAAATGAAGTGACCACCGTGTCCGGCACCCCGATCGCTTTCTCCGCACGCTGGATTGCTTTCACTGCTTCGCCCAACGATCCGCCCGGCCGCAGGTTGAATGAAAGCGTCGTGGCCGGGAACTGACCTTCGTGCAGGATGGCAAGCGGGGCGGTGGTGGTTTTTAAAGTGGCAAACGCGCTGAGAGGAACGACAGCCCCGTTGACCGATTTCACATAGATCCGGCTCAGCGCCGCGGGGGTAAGCTGGAAGTTGGGCTGCACCTCCAGGATGACCCGGTATTGATTAAGCTGGGTGAAAATAATGGAGACCTGCCGCTGCCCAAACGCATCATAAAGCGTGTCGTCGATTGCCTGCGTGAGGACGTTGAGCCGGGCGGCTTTATCGCGGTCGATATCGATCTTAAGTTGAAGTCCGTTGTCCTGCTGGTCGCTGGCTACATCGGTTAATTCCGGCTCCATGCGCAGCTTTTCCAGAAGCCGTTTCGACACTTCTGAAAGCTCGGTCTCATCGGCGTCCTGAAGCGTGTATTGGTACTGAGTGCGGCTGACGCGGCTATCGATCTGCACATCCTGCACGGCCTGCATGAAGAGCGAAATGCCGGGGACATTCTGCGTGGCAGCACGCACCCGGGCGATGATCTGCGTGGCATTGGCGTTTCTCTGGTTGCGCGGCTTGAGATTGATATAAAGACGGCCGGTATTGACTGTCGTATTGACCGAACCGCCGCCAACAAACGTCGCCACGCTCAACACATCGGGATCCTGGCGGACGATATCGGCAATGGCCCGCTGCCGCTGCACCATGGCGCGAAAAGAGATCGACTGCGCCGAATCGGTCACCCCAAGGATCATCCCCGTGTCCTGCTGCGGGAGAAGCCCTTTTGGAATGAGAATGTAAAGCCAGACCGTCGCCACCAACGTTCCGATGGCCACAAAAAGCGTGAACGCCTGATGCCGCAAAACCCATTTTAGTCCGCCCTCATACCAGTCGAGCATTCCCTGGAACATCCGCTCGGTGACCCGGTAAAACCGGCCGTGCTCCGACTCGGATTCCGGTTTGAGCAATCGGGCGCACATCATCGGCGTCAGCGTCAGCGAAACAATCGCCGAGACGACCACCGAGGCGCTCAGGGTGATCGCGAATTCGCGGAAGAGCCGCCCGACGATCCCTGTCATGAACAGCAGCGGAATGAACACCGCGATTAACGAAACGCTCAGGGAAATGATCGTGAACCCGATCTGCTTTGCCCCTTTCAGCGCGGCCTCCATCGGCTTGTCGCCCGCCTCAATATAGCGGACGATATTCTCAATCATCACGATGGCGTCATCGACGACAAAGCCGGTCGAAATGGTCAGCGCCATCAGGGAGAGGTTATCGAGACTGAATCCGCAAAGCTTCATGATCCCAAACGTGCCGATGACAGCCAGCGGCAACGCGATGCTCGGGATGACTGTTGCCCAGAATTTACGCAGGAAAACAAAGATGACCGCGACGACGAGGGCGACGGTCAAAAGCAGGGTAAACTGCACATCTTCAACCGAGGCGCGGATCGTTTCGGTGCGGTCGGAAAGGATGGAGACCGCCACGCTCGGCGGAAGCGATGCCTTGAGCCGGGGCAGCAGTTCTTTCACCTTGTCAGCTGTTTCAATGATGTTCGCGCCCGGCTGCCGCTGAATATCGAGAATGACCGAAGGTTTGTCGCCCACCCAGCCGGCGAGCCGGGTATTTTCCACATTATCAACCACGTCGCCCACATCGCTGATCCGGATTGGCGACCCGTTTTTGTAGGCGATAATAATCGGCCGGTATTCTTCGGCGGAAAAAATCTGGTCATTGGCGCCAATCGAGTATGACTGGCGCGCTCCATCGAAGCTCCCCTTGGGCGCGTTTACATTGGAAGCCACGAGTGCCGTGCGAACATCTTCAAGACCAAGCCCGGCCGCCGCCAGCGCCACCGGATCGACCCTGACCCGCACTGCCGGCTTCTGATTTCCCTGGATCGTAACGAGCCCGACACCGGTCACCTGGCTGAGCTTTTGAGCCAGCACGGTATCGGCCAGATCGTTGACTTTCTCCAAAGGCAACGTGTCCGAGGAAAGGACAAGGGTCACGATCGGCGTGTCGGCCGGGTTGACCTTGCTGTAGGTCGGCGGGTTGGGCATGTTGCGCGGCAGGACGCCGCCAGCCGTGTTGATGGCGGCCTGGACTTCCTGCGCGGCGGCATCGATGTCGCGATCCAAATTAAATTGAAGCGTGATGTTTGTGGTTCCAAACGAACTGGTCGACGTCATCGAGGAAATCCCGCTGATCTGCCCAAACTGCCGTTCCAACGGGGTCGTTACTGAGGAGGCCATCACCTCGGGGCTCGCTCCCGGATAACGCGCCCGGATTTCAACCGTGGGAAAATCAACCGCCGGCAATGCGGAGATCGGCAGGAAAGCGTACCCAAGCAGCCCCATCAGGACAACGCCCGCCATAAGAAGCGACGTGGCCACGGGCCGCCGAATGAAAGGCTCGGAAATATTCACTTGGCCGGGGATTTTGCTCCGGAAGGGGTCCGTCCGCCGCCTTTGTCGGGCCGCCCCGGCTCCTTCGAGCCACCGCGCGCGCCACTTCCCTCGTTTCCTCCGGCGCCCGCAGCACTCCCTTTTCCCCCGGAACCGCTGAGAACAATATGCGAGCCGGGTTGGAGCTTGTATTGTCCATCGACAACCACGTGCTCACCGGCGGCCAATCCATCCTCGATTAATGCCTGTCCCTCGGCGATTTGGGCGACTTTTACCGGTCGAAGTTCCACAGTTTGATCCGGTTTAATGACAAACGCATAACTGCTTTCCGGTCCGCGCTGGACGACTGATGCCGGCACCACGATCCCGTCCTTTCTAACAGTCAGCAGCAGGCGCGCGTTGATAAATTGGCCGGGCCAAAGCTTGAGATCTTCATTGGGAAAAGTGGCCTTGAGCCGGATTGTCCCGGTCGTCGTATCAATCTGATTATCGATCACGGCAAGTTTGCCACGGCCCAGCTCGGTTTTGTTATCGCGTCCGACCGCCACAACGGCAAGCGGTTCGCCGCCGGCCGCTTGTTGTTCCTGAATTGCACCGAGATTCTGTTCGGGCAGGGTAAAAAGAAGCGAGATCGGTTTAAGCTGGCTGATGGACACAATTCCATTCGCGTCGCTGGAATGAATCACATTTCCCTGGTCGACCTGCCGAATTCCCACGCGTCCGCTGATCGGCGCGGAAATCGTTGCGTAACCAACCTGCACCCTCGCGCTTTCAATAGTCGCTTCATCGGCTTTCACCGTCGCCTCCAGCTGGCTAACCAGCGCCTTTTGGGTATCGAGCTGCTGGGGCGCAATCACTTTCCGGGCGCTCAACTCAACATTGCGCGTCAAATCAAGGCGCGCATTGGCAAGCTGGGCCTCATCGGACTTTTTCTTGGCCTCAGCCTGGCCGAGCGTCGCCTCGAACGGTTTGGCATCAATCTTCACAAGAAGCTCGCCCGCCTTGATATCCTGCCCCTCCTCAAACGCGACTTTTTCCAACTGCCCATCGACACGCGAGCGAACCACCACGGCATTGAAAGCCTGCACGGTGCCGAGCCCATCGAGGTAAATGGGGACGTCCCTGGCCGTGGCAATGCCTTCCACGACAGGTACGGGCGGGCCTCCCGCGCCGCCGCCTCCGCCCCCCCTACCCACCGCTTCGGGTGGCGCCTCGGGCCTGTGAAAGTACGCCCATGCTCCGCCAATGATCAGCAGCAGGACGAAAATCCAGGGACCAATCCGCCGTTTCTTTTTTTTGGGGAGAGGCATGCGCGCGGACCCGCTCGGGGAAATCTGAGTGGAATCACCGTTGTGGTGGCCCTCTCCGGGAAAAGCGGCGGGCTGGAGGCGGGAATCCTTATCGGGCATAGGCCCCAAGCATCGCTAAAAAACGGGCGTTTGCATCCTCGAATAACTTAGGGAAATTCCGTTGGGGATCGCTTATTTCTGAGCACTGATCAAAGCAGCAACGTCGCCCCGCCGATCGCGTGCTTTGCCCGCTTCAGTGGACATTGTTGTCATGAAATCCTCCAGCTCGAAAGCGGTGTGATTGGGCCGCGCATTCCAGGTGCGAGCCGCGTCGCCATAACGGAGCACGGCTTCCACATACGGACGCGCCTTGGGATCAAGGCGCGGCGCGGCGGCGCGCAGTTTTGCAACCTCCGCGTCAATTTGATCCGAGGGGAGACCTTTGATCTCATAAGGACGGGCTGCCGAGATTCCTTTCAGCAGCGTCGCCGCGATCCGGTCAACCGCCTCCATCGACCCGGGAAGGCTGAACGTTTTATACAACCCGCGCGCATGGCCCAAAAGCAGGCGTGCGCTCATGTGATTCTGCCATTTTTCGAGAACCGAGCGCAGCGACTCGAGGACGTCACTCTCCTTGAGAAGCGCTTCCGGATCCGAGTCGGCCTGCGACAGGCTTTTTTGCACTTCCGCAAAGGTTTCCATCGCCGTGGTCATATCCGGGTCGGGGGTGGCGGCGGCCATCCGAAGGACTTCATCGAAGTCCTTGACCGCAAACATTTGGACCCGGCCTGTTCCGGCGACTCCTTCATTGACCATGCAATCGGCCGCCTCGGTCGCGTTTTTCTCAGGCATGATGATCCGGGAAGCGGCGCTGCGGGTGGCTGTCGTCAGGCGCATCAGGGCGCTTGTGGCGGCAAAGACTTTGCCATCGTCGCGCAGGCCGCCAACGATCGAACACGCCGGGTCGGCCTCCCATCCGGCGATCATCGAGTCCAGAATCAGCGCGATCGCCAATGCGGAAGCCGGCGCATCGTCAGGGGCAACCGGCGGATTAAAGGCGATTTCAACCCGGTGCCCCGCCGGCCATCCGTGATGCACCGACTTGAGCAGCTTCGTGACGGATGCGATCACCGCATTTCCTCCGGCCCCAAGATCGGAAGTGAAAATGACCTTGGCGACTTCGCCATTCAGCGGGATTGCCGTGGCGCTCAGTGTGACGTTGGCCAGCGTGTTGATCCCGGCCGCTTGTTTAATAAAAAGCGGCGTCGTCACTTCCGCATTCAATCGCTTCCAGACTGGCGCCGCGGCCGGCTCTTCGGGCTTTGAAAGCGTCGTCGTTTTTGGAGGCGCGCCCGGACACGGAAAAGAAACCGCGACAACCAACGCGACAACTAAAGAAAAAGGTTTCATTGGGGGAAAAGTCCGATCCGACCGTTACCGGGAAATTTTAACCAGCGCAAGTGCGCCATGGAGATGCAACTGCCAGGCAAAGCGAGCTTCAACGGCCCGGCAAGTAAACCGATTGACTCTGCTTGCAAACGCAGTTTGATGGAGTTCCCACCAGTTCATTTGGTTCCCCGCGTTCCCCCCGCTCGCTCTTCGTTCCCCGTATGTTCTCCCCCACGTACCGGCTTGCCGTCATCTCCCTGGCACTTTTTTGCCTCATCGTCCGGGCACGGCCCGATGTGGTTATCAATGAAATTGTAGCGGCGGCCTCGGAGCGCAATCTGCAATGGGATACGGCGGGCACGGCACAAATCGGCACGGGATCGCGCTGGTATCAGCAAAGTTTTAAAGATGATAGATGGCAGTCCGGGCCCGGTCCATTTGGGTATGGCTCGATGAGCGGCGGCCCGGTCTACGGGACCAATACGGGAACCCAGATGCAGTATCTGACACCTTCGCTTTACCTGCGCAAAACATTCACCGTCACAGCGGCCGATGCGGTGCGGACGGATCAACTCCAGCTAACCCTGAGCTATAACGACGGGTTCATCTGCTACGTGAACGGGGTTGAAGTAGCGCGTCGTTGGGCGGGCCCGGCAAAACAATTTCATTTCCACGATCAGCCCGCCTACAACCCTGATCTTAACGTCGGGGCGGCCGCCGGCTTTACTTCCACCACCATCAACCTGGGGATAACCAACACGCGTCTGGTTAAAGGGACAAACGTGATTGCCATCCACGCCCTTAATTTTTCCTCTACCAACACAACATTCCTGATGTCAGTGAACCTGGTGATCAGCGGCTCGCCCTCGGTCCTCGCCGTGGCAGCCGCCGATACCTGGAAATATCTTCCGGGCGTAGTTGAACCGTCCGGCAACCTATACGATCCAGCGCTCCTTTTTACAGGCAAACTCAATGTGCCTTGGGGATCGCAAACATCCTATGACGACTCAGCCTGGGGCTCGGGGCCCGGACCCATTGGAGCCGGATCCGCGGCGGGCATCGCAACCGCGGTAACCGGAGTCATCAGCCGGACTCCCTCCCTCTACCTGCGTGCGATCTTCAATGCCACGGCCTCCCAGGCGGCTGATACCAAGTCGATGCAATTGCTTGTCGATTACGACGACTCGTTTGTTGCCTATATCAACGGGATCGAAGTTGCCCGCGCGAATATCGGGATGCTTCCCAATACGTTTACTCCAGCCACCGCTGTGGCCAATGCGGCCCGCAATAATGTCGGGAGCCAAACCACGTTCCTCATCGATCCACCCTCCCGCCTGCTCAAGGAAGGAGTCAACGTCCTGGCAATCCAGGTGCATAACGTGGCGATTGGCGATCCCGATCTTTACTTAAAAGCGGATCTTAGAACCGCGGCCAGCGTTCCTTTGGTCGTTAATACACAACAATGGAAGTATCTGGCTGGCTTGCGTGAACCGGTGGCAAGCGACGATGGAGCAACCGACGAGTCGCCTGACAACCCTGATTACTCGAGTGATTGGATTGAGCTCTACAATAACGGATCAAACGCCATTCCGCTCTCAGGCTGGCGGCTCACCAATGAGCCTGGCAACGCGGATAAATGGTTGTTCCCGGCCAATACCATTATTCCGGCAAACGGTTACCTGGTCGTTTTCTGCGATGGCAAAAACGTCGACCTCCGCAATTCGTCGGGGTATCTGCATACCAATTTCAGCCTCAACAGAGAGGGCGATTACCTTGCCTTGAGAGATAGGGCCGGCGTCCTGATCCAGGACTTTTCGCCGGCATATCCGCGCGGATCGTCCTTCCATTCCTATGGACGCAATGCCGCCGGCGCCGCGGTTTACTTCGACACCGCGACACCCGGGGAGATGAACAGCGGCACCGAACTCCAGGGCATCGTGGCGGATCCCGTGTTTAGCGTGGCAGCGGGATTTTATTCAACGGCCCAATCGGTTGCGCTTAGTTGCCCGACTCCGGGCGCTACGATCCGGTATACCACCAATGGGAGTGAGCCGACTGAAACAATCGGCTTTAATTACAGCGGGGCGATCAATGTATCGACTAATCTCGCCATCCGGGCGCGCGCGTTCAAAACGGGGTTCATTCCATCGCGTGCCACGACCAGGAGCTATCTTATCAACCAGGCCGCCGCGCGAAAATCACTTCCTGCAATCTGTCTGACCGCCGACGCCGGGCGCTCACTTTATCGTCCTTACGGCATTTTCGCGATTACTAACAACACGACGGCCAACTACTCGTCGTCCCTCTGGATCGCCGCCAGCGATCCGGCGCAATACAATAATCCGGACCTGCGTGGCACATTCATCGAACGCCCGGGCAACCTACAGCTGCTCTATCCGGGAGGCACGGCAGGATTTAACATCGACTGCGGGTTCCGCTGTGCCGGGAGCCCCTACTCACGGCCTCGCTATGTTTTTTCCTTTTTGAACAATGGCGATCCCAACAGCTTCTCGCCGTTTTCGGCTTCCTCGACTGAAAAGCCGCAGATCAACGCCTTTTTCCGCAGTGATCTTGGTGGAAAGACGCTAAACCATCCTCTGTTTCCGGGCTCGGCTGTCACGAGCTTTGATAGTCTGCGGATGCGCTCCGGGAAGAACGACATTTCCAACCCGTTCGTGCGCGACGAGCTTACCCGGCGTCTATTCATCGACACCGGCAATGTCGGCGTCCATGGGATCAACGCGACGCTTTGGATTAATGGCGTTTACAAGGGTTTTTACAATCCGGTCGAGCGGCCGAGGCAGGCATTTTTCCAGAACTGGTATCACAGCGAGAAGGAATGGGATGTCTGGGTGATCAACGATGCGGCAAGTGGCGACAACCTTATGCTGCAGGAGCTGATTACTTACCTGCGCAGCAATCCGCAAAGCAACTACGCCAACTACCAAGGAGCCATGGCCCGGCTTGATGTCGCCAACTTCATCGATTACCTTCTCATTAACCTTTATGAGGTCATGGGCGATTGGCCGCATAACAACTACATCATGGCCCGCGAACGCTCTTCGACAGGCAAATGGGTATTTACGGTCTGGGATGGCGAAGGTTCCTTTGGGAGTTTCCCCGGCTCAGGAACTCCCACCACGCGCACCAATCAATTTGCCACGGCCGCCGCCAATAGCTCCGTCCAACATCTTATCGTCTCATCCAATCCCGCGGCCGAAAACCTTCTTTATACTATCCGCACTCTTTACACGACCCTCCGGGCGAGCCCGGAGTTCAAGCTGCTCTTTGCCGACCGGATCCAGAAACATTTCTTTAATGGCGGCGCCCTTACCGATGCAAAGATTCTGGCCCGAAAGAATGCGTTGCGCGCTGAAATGCTGCCGCTGATCCCTTCATTTAACGACGCGGATTTTAATACCTGGATCAACGGCACCGGCGATATCACGCGCTACACAACCGCGGGCGCCGCAAACAATCCCAGCCGCCGTCAGGTTCTTTTAAACGGTTATACGGATGACACAGTCGGGGGCGCATTGGTGCCGGCGCAATTTCGAGCCGAAGGACTTTTTCCAGCCACGCTCGCGCCGGTGTTCTCGCAATCGGGCGGCCAGGTGGCGCAAGGTTTCCAGGTTGCGATCACCAATCCGAACGCGACCGGGACGATTTACTACACCACCGACGGGAGCGACCCACGCGCGCCAGGCGGCGCGGTCCAGGGCAACGTCTACTCGACCCCGATTCCCATCACCCAGACAAGCACGGTCAGGGCACGGATTCGTAATGCCAACAATGAGTGGAGTCCCGTGGTGGAATTCACATTCGTAGTCTCGGAGGCGCCTTCCCTATTGATCACGGAAATCATGTATCGCCCCTCCCCGTCTGTGGATGCGGATGGCGACCAGTTCGAGTTTATTGAACTTAAAAATGTCGGGCCCGCGCCGGTTAACCTTGCCGGGATGAGCTTTGGTGGAATCACCTATACTTTCCCGGCCGGTGCGGTGCTGGGCCCGGATGCTTTTGCGCTGGTTGTCAGCGATACGGTGCGATTCGGCGCGAGATATCCCGGCGTGGCGGTCGCCGGCTCTTATGCGGGCAGCCTCGATAACAACGGCGAGACCATTATACTCAACGATCTCGCGGGAAACCGGGTAACTGGTGTCACTTACAGTCACAGCGCGCCGTGGCCCGCACTCGCTGATGGATATGGCAACTCGCTTGTCCCGCTCAATCCCAACAGCAATGCTCTTCCTAATAACGCGGCAAGCTGGCGAGCGAGTGCCATGATCGGCGGATCACCCGGCGCCGATGACGCGACCCCGGCAACCGCAACGGTTGTCGTCAATGAACTCCTTTCCAACTCCGTGCTTCCCCAGACCGATACGGTGGAACTTTACAATCCAACTTCGCAAGGCGTCGATATTGGGGGATGGTTCCTGAGCGATAACGCCAATAACCCAAAAAAATATCGCATTGCCGACGGCACGATCATTGTCGCCAACGGCTACCTTGTATTCAACGAAAACGACTTCAATGCCAACGGCACGGGTTTCACCTTTGAGGGCAATGGAGAAGAAGTGCGGCTCTCAGCCGCGGATGCCGCGGGGAATCTGACAGGCTATTCGCACGGCTTTACTTTCGGAGCATCAAACCCGGCTGTCAGCTTTGGCCGTTATATTAACAGCGCTGGTATCGAGAGTTTTCCAGCCCAGTTAAAACAAACCTTCGGCGCTATCAATGCCGGACCGCTCACCGGCCCCGTGGTCATCTCCGAACTGATGTATCAGCCCGCATTGAATGGAGACGAGTTTGTTGAATTGCGAAACAACTCGAATTCGCCAGTCGCTCTTTTTGATACCGCAAACCCGCTGAACACATGGAAGCTCACCGGCATTGCCTACCCGTTCCCTGCCGGAATCACTCTTGAGCCGCGCCAGATTATCCTGGTTACGTCCCTCAGCGAATCCGCGTGGCGCGGGAAATATAACACTCCCGCTGCGATCCGCGTCTACGGTCCGTATGCGGGCAACCTGGACAATGGCGGGGAACGTGTATCGCTCCAGATGCCCGGCGTTCCGTATGTAAGTCCCGGAGGTCAGAACGTGACTCCTTATATCACTGTCGAATCGGTTGATTATTCAAAACTCGCACCATGGCCCACGGCACCCGGCGGGACCGGACCTTCTTTGGAACGCCTCAACTTGCAGGCCTATGCTGATGATCCCGGTAATTGGCGAGCTTCCCCGGTTCCGGCGGGGACTCCCGGCAGCCTGGCTCGGATCAGCTTTTCCATGTGGCAAACCTTTTCGTTTTCAACGGCTGATATCTCCAATCCTTTGATAAGTTCGCTCACTGCCGATCCGGACGGCGATGGAATTTCCAACCTGCGCGAGTTTGCGCATGGGTTCAATCCGCTTGCAGCTGATGCATCCGCACCGGTGTCGGTATTTCTTGCCAACGATTCGGGTAGCGGCCCGTATCTCACCATCCAATACCGCCGCAGCCTGGCCGCGGGTAACCTGACGTTTCAAATTGAAACCGCCACACTCCCCGGCAACTGGTTTTCCAATGGCACCGTGCAATTGGGAAGCCCGGTTAATAACGGCGACGGCACGGAGACAATCACCGTGCGCGACACCGAGACCAGCACCGAACCGGGCAAACGTTTTATCCGGCTCCGGGTGATTGGAGAATAACCGCCTCGAGTTACGGAAGATTCCAGCTCTTGCGGCAAAGCCAATCGCCGGCAAGCAATGTAAAAAGGAGCCCAAGAAGAAGAGGCTGATTCCAGAGATCGGCGAGCTGCATACGGGCGAACTGCTGCTGTTTAAAATGGATGTTCGCGGGCCATTGGGCAGCCTCCTCGAGAGTATAAAATCTGCCGCCGGATTCTTCCGCCAGCCGTTTGAGCAACTCCCTGTCAATTGGTTTTGAGGTGAGTTCGGCAGGAGGTTTTGCTACTACGAAACGCGTTTCACCAGCGGCATTTCCACCCGGAAGAGCAAGCAAGGATGCCGCTGTAAAGACGCCCGGGATATTCGGTTCCACCTCCACCCTATAACCTGGAACTTGTTTGCCATTGGCCATGGGAAGCAGCGCCGGCCTCATCGTATACTGGAAGACTTTTTGATCCGGAGTCGTGAGCGCAAGCGGAAGGGTCGCCGGCGGTTGACCTTCTTTTTCATCAACCCTGCGAAGAATGGCGCGCACCTCAGGCCGCTCACCCATGAGGTAGTTGGCGCGTTCGGTAAAAAGCTCAAGTTTGGCGCTGTTGCCTTTCTCCTGTTCCTTGGGAATGAGCCAGTCCATGAGCTGCGTCCAGAACGTGTCGTAGGGTGAGCGCTCGGCGTCCCACGACTTGGCCGCGAGCCGCCACCGCCAGATTGTATCGGTCAGGATTGATACCACCCGGCCCTGGCCGAACCGGGTCAGCGCAATGAGCGGAGTAGTGCGGCCTTCGCTGCTTGCTTCCATAAGGACTTCGGCGGTGGCGGCGGCTCCACTCGAATAGTTTGCTGTCAGCAGTGGGGGAAACTCTTTGATGCTGGCAAAGAGCGGGCCGAAAACCGGATGCCGCAGCCCTGCATCGGTGATCGCAACCGTGGCGCTGGCCTCCACATATTCAGCGGGCAACTTCACGGGCGAAATGTCAGCCAACGCGGTTTGTGCAATCGCAGCGGAAGCAAGTGCGTTGCGTCCACCGAGCAGGACAAGACCGCCGCCGCGATTTACAAACTCCTTGAGCGCCTCATAGTCCGCCGCGGTTAAAGCGTCGACAGCGAGGTCGCCGAGCATGACAACCGAGTAATTTGAGAGGCCTGCGGCGGTCAGCTCAAGCTTTGCATCTGACGGGACGCCACGCTCACCCATATTAACGAGCCTGCCGTCGCCCCAGCGCACAAAGGCGTTAAGCTGCAGATTGCGATCAGTGACAATCGCCTTGCGCAGAAATTTGAAGTCGAATCCAAGCGCGTTCTGCACATAAAGCACCCTTTTGCCGGGTGCCATCGCTTCAATCACAAACGGATACTTTTTTGAATCCGTATCCGCGGCCGCGTCTTCGAGCCGAAGCTCGTATTGCATCATCCCGGGTTTATCGGGGGCGACGGGGAACGCCACGGGCCGCGTCTGTTCGTCCTCATTAAAGGAGACGGCGACCTCTTTTTCCTTCCTCCCGTCGTGCCACAATTCGACGCTCACGGTTGATCCACCCATGCCCGAGCCGGTGATTGAGGCGTGAATTTCTGAATCCCATCCGACCACCACACGGGCGGGATAATCGACATTTCCAAGCGATACCCGCTTTCCTTTTTGTTTGAGGCTAAAAACGCTTTCGAGTTCGAAAGTGTAAACCGGCGCACCTTTTGAAACGGTTGTGACAGGCGAGTTATCCAGGCCATCGCTAAGCACCAGAATTCCAGCGAGCGGTTGTCCTCGGAACCGCTCCTGGACCTGGTTTACGGCCAAACGCAGATTGGAACTCCCACCTTGGAATCCAAGTTCTTTGGGTTCATCCGGCAGTTCCGCAAGGTGGTTGTCAAAACCGAAGAAGTGCAGCTCAAAATCGGAGCGAACCTTTTTTAATAGCGGTGAAGCGAGCCATTCTTGTGCCCGGCCTGCGCGGCTCGTCTGCGCAGCGTCGACGGGATCGTTCATGCTTTCGGAAGTGTCGATAACGACTGCCAGCTGCGGTTTGAGAATGGTGATTTCATCAAACCGGCGTTGCGGTTGAAGAAGCATCACGACAAAGAGAAAAAGTGCGCCGATTCGCAGTCCGCCTGAGACCAGGGCGCGCCGGCGGGAATGCAATCCTTGGGTCCACACAATCCCGGCGCCGGCCAGGAGAGCCACGCCGGCGATCAGCGGCCACGGGAACATCGGAGACCAGAGGATGACAGCTTGAAGGATCGCGAAGTTCACGGGCGTTTTTCCTCCACCTCTTCGGCTCGGAACAACTGGTTAAGCCGCCGCTGATTCAGACGCCCGGTCCTGATGCGCGCTTCGCCGCTTTGGGACCGGCGTCTGGCCAGGAGATTTGAATAGATCGATTCGGTGGCGAACGCCATCAGCGCCAGCGCGAGAAACAGAGGCCAGAGCGGGACCAACCCCCGGTTTTGCGCCAGCCAAACGTGGAGCGCGTCGAGCCCAATGATGCTCTCGTGAGGGACAATCCGATTGAGCGCTTCCTCACTGATCGGAGTTAAGTCCGACTCGTGGGCATCGAGATTGACGGCAAAGGCATAAAGTTCTTCGGAAGCCGTGAGTGAATAAAAGCCCGCGTCCCCCGCCCTTTCCGACAAAGCGGCTCCGGGCGCGATTGTCACCGCATCGCCGGCAGGTGGCTTCAGAGTCAGCGGCTGATCACGCGGGATGCCCGGCGGGGCAGGAACCGGATCGCCAATCAGGAACTCGGATTCGCGGCCCGTGCGCGAAACCGAGAGGCGCCCGATCTGTTGCATCAACGGAAGGAATGCCGAGGTCAGAGGAAAATCACCCCAGCTTCGGTCGGCTGAAGCGTTTACGATAATCACGCGCCCGCTGCCGCGTTGGGCGAAGATGATGAACGGCAAATGATCGCCTAGCGTAAGAATCACCCGGGCGCCGGCACCGAGTTTCCAATTCAACAACTTGCGCTGCGGCAATGCCGGAAACGGTGTGTTGGCATCCCATGAGTTGATAAAGAGCGGATGCCGCGGCTCAAGAGCCTGCGCAATGAGCCGTCCGGCAGGGAGGTCGCGGATTTTTTCCGGCTCTGCCGGCATCCATTCAAGCCGTGCCACGGCCGCGGCATCGAGCAGGTCGCCCGGAAAAAAGACAACCGTTCCGCCTGCTTCAATATACCGATTGAGCTGTACGGAACTCCGATCGCCAATATCGACTCCCGCCAGAAAAATCGCTGAAAACGGCTCCAGCGACAAATCATCGAGCCCGGCCGGGGAGACAGTTTTCAGGGGCGCACCCCGGGCTCCAGCCGTCAGCGCTTTTCGAAGGTAAAAACCGGGGCGGGTCTTTTCGGGGCCTTCGCCGGATTCAACCACCAGGAGTCGCGGTGTCTGATAAACGGCCAGGGTAAAATAGCGGCGGTCATCGGCTTCAAGATTATCGCCGGAAAGCGAGGCGGTTCCCTGCGCCCAGCGTCCCGACAGGGCCGGCATCTGAAACTCAAAAGGGAGCTCCATGGAACTCCCCGGTGCGACCTCCACCGGACGGGCGGCGACCTTTTCTTCCCCAAGCTTAATTTCCAGCAAGTCGCGCAATGTGGAAGCGGAATGATTTTCCACCACCGCAACGCCTCGCGTCATCATATCGGGGGCGGCAAAAGGGGTCTCAAAACGGATTTTACTCACCGTCGCATTGATTGCCGTAAGCGCATCCGGCCTCACCACTGCCAATTGCGGACGAGTGCGTTTCCAAGTCTCATCAAAGACCGTGTTTTTCTCAAACTGCCAGCCGTTCTCCTGATTATCGGTGA
Organism: Chthoniobacteraceae bacterium; assembly: GCA_028293625.1. Taxonomy (GTDB): domain Bacteria; phylum Verrucomicrobiota; class Verrucomicrobiia; order Chthoniobacterales; family Chthoniobacteraceae; genus CAIURC01. Next base: position 68,308 of record JAQGOL010000008.1, read on the forward strand.
AAAGAAAGATCTCTTTGACCCCGCGCCCGGTTTTTCCAATCGCTTTACAGGCGCTCTTTAAAGCGGCTGAAAAATCGGTCCTGCCCTCGGTGGATTGAATCGAATTGATCGCCTGCCGGGCAGCCGCATGATCCACGGTCGGTTCGCCAATGAGAAGTCGTGCGCGGTCGCTCACGGCGATCACCACGACTTCATCCCCAGGTTTCAGATCGTCGATGATGGCACGGGCCCCGTCCTTGGCGCGTTCCAGCCGGCTCATATCGCCGCTCTTGTAGGTCATGCTCAGCGACTCATCGATCACCAGCGCAATTGATCGGGGTACATTGCCGCTGAAAAGTTTGGTGGAATCCGTTGAAAGCAAAGGGCGGGCTGCGGCAAGGATGAGCAGCACGAAAATCAGGCATCGCAACAATAGCAGCAGCAGGTTTTCAAGTTTCGCGCTTCGGCTTGTGCGGGCGGCCACCACCTTTAAAAATCGAAGCGTGCTGAACGGCACCTTGACCACCCGTTTTCGTTGCCAGAGATGGATGGCGATCGGTGCCAGCAATGCGCCGAATCCATAAAAAAGCCAGGGGGCGAGGAATGTCATTCTCCTGAATTTTTCAAAGCGACATCCGCCGCCGCTCCAACAGGTATTGATGAATGAAGTCCTCGAAGCTTTCCGAGGTGAAGACCAGCCGGTAATCGACATTCATCACGGCGCATTTTTCACGGATCGCGTCGATGGCTTTCTGCAGCTCGTGCTTATAAGCTTCGCGGGCTGTGACCGGGTCGATCTCAAGAGTTTCGCCCGTCTCCATGTCGATAAATTCAGCGATGCCGCTCATGGAAAGATCGAGTTCCGCCGGGTCAAGAATTTGGAGAAGGATCACGTCGTGCATTTTCTTTTTAAAATGCGCGATGGCGTTGAAGAGCGCGTCGGGATCATCGAAGCAATCGCTCATCAGGACGATCAGCCCGCGCCGGGAAATCATCTCGGCAAGCGCATGCAACGCTTTGCCGGTATCGGTCACATTGCACGGTTGATGGGAGGCAAGGCGGTCGACAATGAGCCGCAAATGCCGCGATCCGCTCCGGGCCGGGACCATTTCGCGCACTTCATTGTCGTAAACGGTCAGGCCGATGGAGTCGTGTTGTTTGCCGACAATATAACCGAGCGCCACTGCCACGCGGCAGGCATATTGATACTTAGTGGGATGCTCCGGCGAGCCGTATGCCATCGAACCCGACGCATCGAGCACGACATGGACGCGCAAACTTGTTTCCTCCTCATACTGCCGAATGACATAACGCTCCGTGCGGCCAAACACTTTCCAGTCCAGATGCCGGAGATTATCGCCCTTCGTATAAGCGCGCCGATCGGCAAACTCGACGCTTTGACCTTTCAGCGGGCTTTTATGACCACCGCTCATGGAGCCTTCCGTGATATAACGCGACCGCACGGCGAGTTGCTCGAGCTTGCGCAGCGATTCCACCGAGAGGAAATCCGAGATGGAAGCCATGCGTTAAAAAGTGGCTGCAAACAAATGTTCCGTATCGGCAAACAACGCCCAGCCGTCCCCGATAAACAAAAGGCCGATTTCGCCGAGCCGGCCGCCTTCCTGAAGCGCCGCCGTTTTTCCGGCCGCATCCCGCAACTCCAGAACGCGCCGGCTTCCGACCAGCCGGCTGGTTATTTTCCACGAGGGAACTGGCCGAGCTGGCTTAAGCGCGTCCTCAAAACGCGAAAGAAGCGGGTAGCGCGTGGTGCCGAGCTGATAGCGTTGCTTTACAAGCTTGAGATGATTTGGCGCCGCTGGCTTATAAACCCACGGTTCGCCCCACGCATCCAATTGAAGGTTTTTCGGAATTTCCTCCGCCGCTTCACTTAACGAATCAGGAAACCGGACTTGTCGCCGGTAAAATTTAAGCAAAGCTGCGTCGACCTGCCGCATGGCAAGGCGAGAGAGCCAGGCGCGGGCAAGCTCCCGCAATCCGGCCGTGCACGAGTCGTCGCCATTCGCTTTCGCGGTGTGCTCAAGCTCCGGGAGCCAGAGTCCTTCCTCGAGTCCCGCCCGCATTTGAATCGACGCTTTCTGAAAAACGGCCGCGGGACGAACCGCAGCAGGCAGATCGGAAGCGGCTTGATCGAGCGCCGCCAGTTTGGCCGGCAGCGTCCGGGGAGGTTCATCCGTCCAAAGCTCGGAGGGGGCCAAACCAAACGACACCTGGGCCGCCAGCAGATTGAGAGCGAGCAGGATCCGCGTCACTTTGGCGAAGAATGGAGACCGGGGGGCATACGCTGGGCGCAGGCTAGGTGAAATCATTTCCCGCGCAAGGCTAAGCGCTCTTCGATGAAGCGCCGCCGCAATGCATGCACACCCAAACAGGCCGGTCCCGCGCGACTTTCTTGCGGCACAACCGTCCGATACAATATTACCTCACGACCGTGTCAATCGCGCGTCACTGCCCCAACATATGAAACCGGACGAGCTCTTCCCTGCCCCGCCAGCTCAGGCGGCACCAAAACCGATGCAATCGCAGCCGGGCGTTTTAAGTACCGGGATCGACGAGCGCGAACATGCATTGACGATTGATTTTGATCCACGGGTCATCTCCGAGGAAGGCGTTCGAAAAGTGGCGGCCGAACTCGCGCCGATCGGGCATCAACTCTATTGCAAGGCGCTCCTACGGCTGGGCGGCCGGGCTTCAGGCGCCGCGGAACTCAAGCTCGAACGCAAGGCGCAACGGATCGAGGGCGTGCGCCGCGCGCGGGCTACTTTCCGCGGCGGCGTCATGACGGTCACTTTTGATGAAGCCAAGCTTTCCGAGGCGCAGATGATGCAGCGGGTGCTCGAAACCGGGGCGGAAATCCGGCCTTATACCCATGAAGCTGAAAAACAGCCGGAGACCCTTCGGGAACTGGCCACCCATTGGACAACCGGCGACCGGGCTGAACTCCTCTGCACGGCGCTCACCCTCATCTTTATGATCGCAGGATGGGCCTGCGCGAAAATTGGCAGCAGATGGTCGGCCGTTTTTTACTGCGGCGCATATCTGACCGGGGGCTATTTTGGAGTCCAGGCGGGGTGGCAATCGCTGCGTCAATGGACCATTGACGTCGATTTGCTCATGGTATTGGCGGCGCTGGGAGCCGCCGTGGTCAATGCGCCATTTGAAGGGGCAATGCTCCTATTTCTCTTCTCACTCTCCAACGTCCTCCAGTCCTACGCCATTGATCGCACCCGCAAGGCGATCCATTCCCTGATGAAACTGCGGCCCGACAAGGCGCTCACCCGGCGCAATGGGGAAACCGTGCTCCTTCCCGTGGAGGAATTGGTCGTGGGCGACATCGTCGTTGTCCGGCCCGGGGAAAGCATCGCGCTCGACAGTGTTGTGATTGAAGGAAGCAGCTCGGTCGATCAATCCTCGCTGACGGGTGAGTCGATCCCGGTCTCGAGAAAAAGCGGTGACCCGGTTTTCGCGGGAACCATCAATCAGAGCGGCGGACTGGAAGTGCGCGTTACCAAGCTGGCCAAGGATTCGACGATTGAAAAACTGGTACGCATGGTGGAGGAGGCCCAAAGTGAAAAGGCCGACACTCAACGGTTCCTTGATCGTGCGGAGCAGTTCTACGCAGCCGGGGTTATCCTTTTCACTATCGGACTGATCATCTGGCCCATCGCCGTTGGGCACGTTCCATTTCACGCCGCGTTTTACCGGGCCATGACGGTCATGGTTGTCGCCTCGCCCTGCGCGCTGATCATCAGCACGCCGGCCTCCATTCTCTCCGCCATCGGTGGCGCGGCCAGAAAAGGGGTGCTCTTCAAAGGTGGCGTCCATCTTGAACGGGCCGCTTCGATTAAAGTCGTCGCGTTTGATAAAACCGGCACGCTGACCGAAGGCAAACCGCGTGTCACCGACGTGATCGCCGGGGAAAACGCCATTGATCTCCAGGCCGAGCCGCACAACTCTGCCGCATTGGAGTTGCTTCGCCTCACAGCGTCGGTCGAAGCCAAATCCGAGCATCCGCTGGCAAGGGCGATTGTGATGGAAAACGAAGCGCGCGGCCAGGCGAGTGCGGAATGCGCGGCGTTTCAATCAACTTCAGGCAAGGGAGCCAGCGGCCTGGTGGAAGGACGCCGGATTGCGGTCGGAAACGCGCGTTACTTCCGATCGCAACACGGAGGAATCGGCGACGGGATTGAGCAGAAGGTCGCCGCATTACAGCAGGAAGGCAAAACGTGTGTGATTGTCGGGGAAATCGATGAGTGCACCGGCATCGCCACCCTTTTGGGGGCGATCGCGATTGCCGATGTGCTGCGGGCCGATGCCGCCGATGTGGTCCGTCAGCTCAAAGCGAGCGGAATCGAACGCGTCGTCATGCTGACAGGCGATAATCAGCGCGTGGCTGAAGCAATCGCGAGGCGGGCTGGCGTGGATGAGTTCCACGCCGATTTGCTGCCCGAAGACAAGGTGCGCGTGATTAAGGAACTCAAAAATATCGGCCCTGTGGCGATGGTGGGCGATGGAGTCAACGATGCGCCGGCCCTCGCCACGGCCACGATCGGAATTGCCATGGGAGCCGCCGGCACGGATGTGGCCATGGAAACCGCCGATATCGTCCTCATGAGCGACAATCTGCAGAATATTCCATTTGCGTTGGCCTTGAGCCGGCGCGCCCGCCGTGTGATTTATCAAAACCTGGCCTTTGCGCTCGGCGTCATTGTGATCCTGGTCATCTCGGCGCTCGGATTTGGACTCCTCTTACCGATCGGCGTTGTCGGCCACGAAGGAAGCACGGTTCTTGTCTGCCTCAATGGGCTGCGGATGCTCGCTTTCAAAAATTCCAAATAGGTTTTATCGCACTTTCCGCTTGCCCTCAAATAGATCCCCGGCAACGTGCGGCCTCCATTTTTCCATGCCGACGATTGATGAAATCCCAAAGCGCCGTTCGGTGCATGACCTGACGTTCTCCGCGCTTCAGCAGGAACTCGTTGAGGCGGGAATCAATCCGTTCCACGCGCTCAAACTCTGGAGCACACTGCACCGGCAAGCGGTCAAGACGCTCGAGGAACAGACCGATTTTGTCCCCCCGGTTCAGCGCTGGATCAGGGAAAAAATCGGCGCCCGGGAAAGCGCCCGCCATTTTTTCCAGGAGACGCCCGAGCCGGTGGCCGACATTGCGAGCAGCGACGGGCTGACCCGGAAGTTTTTGCTTCGCCTCCATGATGGCCAGACCATCGAGACGGTGGTGATGGGTTATCCGCGCCGGTTTACAGCCTGCGTGAGCACACAGGCGGGGTGCGCGATGGGCTGTGTTTTTTGCGCAACCGGGCAGATGGGATTTGTGCGGCATCTTGAGCCGGGGGAAATTGTTGGCCAGGTGCTTCATGCGCAGAGGGCGCTGCGCGCGGCCGGACATTCGGGTTTGCGCAACCTGGTGCTCATGGGAATGGGCGAGCCGCTGCACAACTACGATTCTGTCATGACTGCGCTCGATATCATCAGCGACACAGCGGGCATCAATCTGGGGCCAAGCCGTATTTCGGTCAGCACGGTGGGAGTCGTTCCGGGCATCCTGCGCATGGCGAGGGAAAAGCGGCCGTATCTCCTGGCCGTCAGCCTTCACGGAGCTACGGAAGAGGAGCGGGCCGCGCTGGTTCCAGTGAGCCGCCGCTGGCCGCTTTCCGAACTCATCGCTGCCTGCCGCACATACGGCGACACGACCGGCCAGCGGATTCTTTTTGGATGGACGTTGATCGCGGGAGTCAACGACACACCCGCTCACGCTGAGCGGATCGCGGTGTTATTGAAAGGAATTGACGCGCATATCAACCTGATCCCGCTCAATCCGACAGGCGGATTCTCCGGTTCGACCACGCAGGAAGAAGCCGCGCAGGCTTTTAAAAGCGTTCTGCAGGCAGCCGGATTCCCGAGCACGATCCGGCAGCGCCGCGGGATTGACGTTGCCGCCGGGTGCGGCCAGCTCAAAGCCGTGCGCAACCCGGCATGAAAGCCAATCCGGCGTAAGTGTCGCCGGCGGCACAGTGGGAGCCATCTCTTTTATTCAACGCACTGATCCTGCCCAAAACACTTACAGGATTTGTTGACGGGGCATAACACGCGCCAGTTCAGGGAGAACCTCGGGATCCGAAGGCGTGTTTCTATGGGAAAAGGCGCTTTCCGGATTTGGAAAAGTGATTCTCACAGCAGTGCCATGGTCCCTTTGAAACCGGATCGTTCCCTCGAGTTGCCTGGTGAGGTCACGCACCAATTTCAGCCCGAAGGTGACATCCTTTTCAACATCAAAGCCCTCCGGCAGGCCGACTCCGTCGTCGCGCACGCATAGCTCAATGTAATCGCTTCCGACCAGCCGCAGTTCCACGGCAATGATGCCCTCTCTGCCGCCCGGAAAACCATGCTTGAGCGCGTTGGAAACCAGCTCATTGACGATAAGACCGCATGGCATCGCCTCATCCAGGCCGAAGTAAATGCCTTCGGAGTTTACTTTGAGAACGATCCTGCCGTGGCTGACCTCATACGCCTGAAACACATCCGCAGCCAGCTGCCCAATATAACCATTGGACTCAATCCTGGTCATGTCGCTTGAGGCGTAGAGTTTCTCGTGAATAAGCGCAATTGAACGGGCGCGCGTCTGCGCCTCGCGCAGCGCCTCCAGCGTTTTGGGTTCGGTGACATCGGCCGACTGCAGATAAAGCAGGCTGCAAATGACCTGGAGATTGTTTTTCACCCGATGATGAATCTCCCGTCTCAAAACCACCTCTTTCTGCAGCAGCATATCTTTTTTCAATGCCGCCTCCATTTGCTCATTTGCGCGTTTACGTTCAGTTATATCGCGCATGATGATGGTAAAAAGCGTTCTGGCACCTATTTCTACATGCGAAATTGATGCCTCAATCGGGAATACCTCGCCATTCATGCGGCGCGCGCCAAGGGGCTCCTCGACGCCTTTCACCGTGCCAGGGGAACCGGCGTGCACACACTCCTCCGCGCGGAAGCCTTCCGGCAGAAAGCGAGCAATCGAAGTGCCCAGCACTGCTGCCGCCTCGCAACCAAGCATCTGCTCCGCAGCCGCATTAAAAAGCACGATGCGTAAATCGGCATCGATCGTAATGATGGCGTCCATCGCGGAGCCCACAATGCCAGCAAGCCTCGCGCGGCTTTCTTCAAGGGCTTCAATGGCTTTTTTAAGGCCTTCGTGCTGTTGCCGGAGAGCTTCTTCCATTTTTTTACGCTCCGTCAAATCGACCACCACAATGCATATCCCCTGAAGTTCCTGCATTTTGAGCGGACTCAACGCCAAATCGACGGGCACAGCCGTTCCATCACGGCAAAATAGCGCGATCTCGCCGCTGGCGGGCGTCCTGCATCCTTGGGCACACAGCACAGCAAAGCGATCGCGGTCCTCCAGTTTGACATACGAAAGCAGGTTTGCTCCGACGATGGATTGCAACGATTCCTTGAGAAGGCTGCCGAGACGATGGTTGGAAAAAAGAATCAGCCCGTCCGGTGTGATCACGACCGCCCCTTCATTCATGGTTTCAACCATGATGCGGTAAGGCTGCTCCGCGCCCTGGAGTGTATAGACCTGGTCGCCGCCCTCGCCCTTAACCACCAATGCATCCACCGCGCCATCGCGGATTGCCGAGAGCGTGGCATTCGCTTCCTGCAGCCGCGCCCGCAACCGATCCATTTCCAGGTTGAGATTCCAGATGACGTTATTTCCGGGATTGGCCATGGGATGGAGCGTCACTTACAAGGCGCGCTTGAGCAGATTGAGTCCCGCAAGAACGTGTTCCTCGCTGGAAAGATCACCGATGATCCGGCGGATCGGCAGCGGCAATTGCTTGATTAAAGTAGGCACTGCGGTGAGCTGAGCCTCGCGGGCGAGTTCGGGCTGCTGATAGATATCGATAATTTCCAACTGATAACGGTTTGCGAGGTGCTGCTCGCAGATTCTCTTGAGGTTGGTAATCGCGCAAACCGAGTTCCGTGTCGTCCCAGCTACAAAGAGACGCAGCACATAGTGGGTCGTCGGCGGTCTGGCAGCCGCTTTTTCGAAGGCTGCCGCGCTCTCTGCGAGAGATTTATCGGGGTAATGGTTCACGCGATGATTTTTTTTGGAACCAACCGCACATCCAACCCCACCAGCACCCGTTCTTCGTTGGAGAGATCGCCAATGATCTTCCTCATTGGTGAGGGCAGCTTGCGCACCAGGGTGGGGATGGCCAGAATCTGATCACCTTTTGCCAGCTGGGGCTGCAAGATCAGGTCGATCACTTCAATGCAATAGCGGCCCGCGAGGTGTTGCTCACAAATCCGCTTGAGATTGGCGAAAGCGATAAGCGACTTCGGCGTCTGGCCCGCTACATATAACCGCAACGAATAGACCTCGGAAGGGGCCGCTTCGTCGCCGCTGCTCCCGTTTTTTTGCTTCATGTGATTTTTTTCTGGTCGAGGAGTTCGCCGGTATCACCCATGCGGAGTTGACCCGGCAACCGTTGCGTTTGCTCCCGAGCCACCTCCTGGGCTGCCAAAAAATCCGCCTCATCTGTTTCCAGTTCCGCTTCCGCTTCCAGCTCCGCTTCAAAAGCCGCGATCCGCGTTTCGATCGCTTTGCGTTTTCGGGCTGTCCGCCTTGCCTGACGCTCCGCCCGTTGACGGCGCAGACCGACACTGGCTCGTTCGCCGGCTTCATACGACGCGCGGGCCGTACCAATCAGCACCTTTTCTTCCACGACACGGATATCGACCAAATAAACCCCGTTGTTACTCAGGATAAATTCACGAGCCTGATTGGAATGCGTCATCCCCCGCGACTTGATGACGCTCAGGATCCGGTTGCGCTCGCGATCCGCTTCAATGTTGCGCAGCGAAATCAAGGTATCCATCAACGACGAAATACCGATATGCGGCTCCTCCATGAAAGCGCCCTCTGAGACCAGGCTGGTAAAGAGAGCAGTAATTCCCCGCGACTTTAAAAGGTCAACAAGCTGCATCAGCGTCGGCTTTAATTCCCACGCGGGCATGGACAACGAAAGATTGCTGAGCGGGTCGATGACCACCACGGCGGGATTGAAGCTCTCAACGAGGCATCTCAGTCTCCACAAATGCATTTCCAATCCATAAAGCGTCGGCCGCGTGGCGTGAACGCGGAGCAGCCCCTGATCAATCCATTGGCCGAGATCTATGCCAATTGAATGCATATTGCGGACGATCTGGTCGCTTGATTCCTCGTAAGCAACCAAAAGACAGCGCTCGCCGCGGCGGCAGGTGGCATCGACAAAACTCGCTGCGACGCTGCTTTTTCCCGTCCCCGGTGATCCCAAGAGCAAAATACTACTACCCCGATAAAAACCCTCCCCTGAAAACATCTCATCCAATGACGCGATGCCGCTGGAAACCCGATCAGTGGGGGCCTTGTGCTCCAGGCGCAGGGAGGTAATCGGCAGGACCGATATCCCGGAGTCTCCAATCAAAAACGGATACTCATTGGTCCCGTGGGATGAACCGCGATACTTGACGATCCGCAACCGGCGCGTGGTCACTTGCTCAGAAACCCGGTGATCGAGCAGAATGACACAGTCCGCGACGTATTCCTCAAGTCCATGGCGGGTCAATGTCCCCGTCCCTTGTTCCCCGGTAATGATTGCCGTCAGACCATTTTCCTTTAGCCAACGAAAAAGCCGGCGCAGTTCAGCGCGCACGATCATCTCATTAGGCAGCCCCGCAAACAGCGCCTCGATGGTGTCCAAGACCACACGCTTGGCGCCGATGGATTGGACGGCAAAGCCTAAGCGGATAAACAAACCTTCAAGGTCATACTCGCCGGTCTCCTCCACTTCCTCCCGTTCTATGCGGACAAAATCGAGCACGATTTTCTTTTTCGCCTCGAGATCACTAAGATCAAACCCCATCGAACGGACATTTTCCACCAGTTCCTGGGACGATTCCTCAAACGACATGAACACGCCCGGTTCATCAAAAAGCGTCGCTCCCCGGACCAGAAATTCCATTGCCAGAAGCGTTTTACCACAGCCCGCGCTGCCGCAGACCAAAGTCGGACGCCCCTGCGGGAGGCCCCCGGAGGTGATCTGATCAAAGCCCTCAACTCCTGTGGGCGCCTTTCGAATACCGCGTACAGTCAAAGGCACCAGCTCATTCCTTTTCTGTTGGCGCTTGGCCATTTGGGATTATCGACCTTTGAGTTGAATCTGCAACTGCCCATTGATTTTCACAGGCGGCGGATGAGTAATGCGCAAAATCGGCGATCAAAGAGCCGCTTAATCGCCTCCCTTTTCAAGCACGCGCGGCACGAGTGGGCGCAACGTGCATTTCCATCCGGCTCACCATTTTGAAGTCATAAAATGGCTCTCCGGTCATGCTTTTAGCCCGGGAAATACATCTACCTTTTTTGTCGGCAACAGCGCCTCTATTTACTTGTTTAAGTAGGACCAAGTCGTGGCAAGCAAGGAGTTAAAGGCATGAGCGAACATACGTTTTATAAACGATCTATTACTCTTAATCACCAATTATCACCTCCGGATCTGCAATTTAACCGTACACTGCTAGAAATCGTCGGGATTTTGTTCGTTAAATGCGTCTCAAGACGTATAGGTATTCAATCCGGGTTACGCTTTATTGCGGGCTTTTTGGCAGCCTTCGGGTTTGCAACCAATGCCATTGCGTTGACCGAAATGCCCCAACTCCTGCAGGAAGGCATTCCAATACGCGACCTTGATGGCCTTACAGGCAGCGAAGTCGTCTACCGGGTGATTGTTCCGCCCGGCAGCACAAACCTGAAATTCAGCACATACGGAGGCTGGGGAGACTGTGACATTTACGCGCGATTTGGAGCGCATCCCGATACCACGAATTTTGATCAGGCAAGCAAGAGTTTATCGACAAAAGAAACCATGACGGTGGAACTCCCGCACGACGGTGTTTGGTACGTCATGTTGCATGGGTACGCAGCCTTTAGCGGGGTGAGCCTCATAGGTCAGTATCAGCAGGCTCCAAATAGCGCTGCCATTCCGCTCTTTAGCCCTGGCCCCGGTAAATTCAGTCAGGCAGCGCGCATCCAGCTGAGGTCGCCCAGCCTGGGTGCAAAAATTTATTATACAACGGATGGCACCGATCCAACCGTGCTATCAACCCGCTATCGGCAACCGATCGTTTTGACCCAGACCGTCATACTCAAGGCATGCGCCATTCTGGCAAATGGCAAACAAAGTCCGATCGCCGACGGCACATTTGAATTCGTCTCAGACGTCCAGCCCAACGAGCTCCAAAGTGGAGTCCCGGCATTCTCACTCGCTGGAAATCACGGAAACTTAACATACTTTAAAATACATGTCGGCGCCGGCGAACAGATTTTGAGAATCAGCAGCAGCGAGGGAAGTGGGAGCAGCGCGATTTATCTCAGCTACGGAACCCTCCCGACTACAAAAAGCTTTGACCGAAGAGTAAACGGTCCGCGCAATCTCGCTCAAATAGAAGTAAACAACCCCACGGAAGGCGACTGGTATGTGGCCGTGCGTGGCGTGACCAATTATTCAGGGGTCGCCCTTCTAGCGAGCACGAGCTCCCGGGATGCTGATCTAATCGTATGGGCCGCTTCTTTGAAGCCTTATGTCACCCAGGAGAACTTTCTTCCCGGTGACTGTTCCGTGGTGGAAGGCCTCATCAATGCCGGACCACACCGTTTGCTGCGCTTCACAACGGAGTCGCGCAATATCGGCCAGGCAAACCTCATGATGGGCAGTCCGGTGGGCAATCCGGCCTTTGAATATGCCCCCTGCCATGGACACTATCATTTCAAGGGATTTGCTGCTTATCGTCTGCTCGATCTTCAGAAACAGGTCGTTGCAACCGGGAAAAAGGTCAGTTTTTGCCTCGAGGATGTGGTGCAATGGAATCCGAAGGCTCCTGTCGATCCCAAGTTTGACTGCTCCAACCAAGGAATCCACGCAGGATGGTCCGATGTGTATGACAGCGGACTGCCTGGACAGTGGGTCGATATTACCGGTGTCCCACCCGGAAAATACCTTCTCGAAGTCATCATGAATCCCGATCAGTTTCTTTCCGAGGCCGATTACGGCAACAATGTGACGCGCCAGTTGGTGACAATCGGCCCGCCTTAATCGTGGCCGCCCTTACTTGGCGATGTTGATCGCAAAGGGAATAAACCGCGAGACCCCGCCAATCTGCACTTGGCAATAGAGCCGGATATGCCCGGCTTTGGGCACGGCAAAACGAAACATGAAGCTTGGGCCGCCGCGGTCGGCCGGTTGTTTTGGTTCATCGCCCAGTGGATGGATATGGACCACCGTTTTCCGGTCCTCGTAAAATCCGACCAAATGCGCATAGGCGCCCATGATCGGCTCAAGTCCCCGAAACGGGACACCCTCGGCATCGCTTATCTTCACCACTGCATGGACGGGTTGATTGGCATAGACCGGACGTCCATCCGTAAGCCAGGTCAGCTCGTATTTAAGCCCCGCGTCGTATCCGATGGCCACTTCGGAGCGGCTTGCCAGGGCTGAACCATGGTCGCTTCCTGCAAGATCACATACCGGATATTCCTGAAGTCCGGACTCAAGGGGAGTGACATCGGCAAAGATCCGATAGGAACCTGCGCGGCGCGGCGTAAAAGTCAGTGCATACTCGCCCGGAATCCCGGTGGGCCGGGGATGCTCGTGATGATAGTCCTCGAGGCTCTCATCGATAATCAGCAGATGGATTCGTTCCGTGTGAACCACCATTAACTCCTCTGAATCAACGGGTCGTCCGCCACGCTTCCAAACAAACCTCAGCGACACTTTGCATTGTTCGCCCTTAACAAGAATACATTCGCTGGTTGGCGTGATGGCAATGGAAGGCTCAACCACCGCGGTGGCGGGAATGGTTCGCGCGACAAGCTTCATCCCGCATTTTGGGCAGACCGTTTTCGGATTAAGTTCGCGAATGCCTTTGCACATCGGACAGCTAAAAACCGGCGCGTGAACGACGTCGGCCGGATAGAGGCCAGCGGTTTTCCGAAGAAGAGCGCGGTAACTGATAGCGCTATTGATTGTCGCCTCGGCAATCAAACCGCTGCTGTCATGCCCCAGGGAATCGGCGCCTGCCGCCAATGCAGTCAAGCTACCTTTCAGCGAACTACCTTGAGCGCCCTGTGAAGCATTCTTCTGGAGAAAACGAATGGCTTGAAGACTAAGAACCATCTGCGTTGGAATCTCCTTCAGCTGGTTTTCAATCACGAGCTTTTCGATGTTCGCCTGACAATGCATCAATACATTCCAGGCTTCCGGCACAGAAACTGGAGGTGCTAGTTCCAGTCCATCATGAGCGGACAAACCGCGGCTTAATAGAAGAAGGATGGGGAATACAATTCGGGGCCACATAGCCGCGCACGCTATCAAAATCCGAGCTCCCGATGCCTGGACTGTTCACCCTAAAAACAGACTATGTTATGTGTTCTACTAAGAATGAATTTCGTTTATCGAGCTGTCCAGACGTATCATCACGCCACCGCCCGCCGCTCCGGATCACTTTAATTCCAGGGCGTGCTGCACAGGCGCAACCCAGAGAGTATGCTCGTCCAGCGGCACTGGGAGGTAACCGTGGCTTCTGGCGTAATTTTTAAGATCCACTTCGGTATTCTCGAAACCAAGCAGGAGTGCGGCCGGAGGCACCGCCTCCAGGCGGGCGGTGAGCGTTTCGGGCGTGATCAGCCCGATGCGCGCCGCCTTGGCCGCTTCGACATGCGATGATACCCGCCACGCAAATGGTCCCGTGGCGAACGCCGGATAGATTAAAAGACCGGCTTCGAGTGGGTGAATGGGCGCGAGCGTGAGCAGACGCCCAGCCGGGAGAATGGAGCGCAGGTTCGCGGCATCCTGATGCAACTTGATCGGTGTCCAGCCCTTGACGGAAAACGGCTCACGAAGCCGCCAATAAGCGCTGCCGCCAAGCACGGCGGATAACGCCGCTGAAACCAGCAGTGCGGAAAGCGTTGCGCGATGGCACCGCGCGCCGGGCTCGATTGAAACCACCGCGTAAAGTCCCGCAAGGATCAAAAAAGGAATAAACGGGAAGAAGTATTGAAAAAATAAGGGCGACGGCGCGAATGATCCAAACAGGAGGAATGGCAAAAGAAGCAGAATAAATCGCAGCTCAAAGCGTGGTACCCGGGCCGTGCGCCGCGCGTCCCAATAGGCGGCTATCGAGGGGAGCAAAGCCACGGCTAACAAAGGAAGTTCATGGCGGACAACCTCCTTCCAAAGGTAGCGTATCTTGGTCAGAAAAGTCATCGTGCGCGGCGCTCCCTCTCCGCTCAGCCGATAAATAACGTTCACCTTTGCAAATTCGAACGTGCCGAAGAAGGTCTGCTCGGGGGCGGCCGCAAAAAGAAGGATGAACCCCAGGCTGCCTAAAAAAAGGCCGCCGGTGAAACTCAAAAGCGGTGCAATCCGCCAGCGCGGAATCGGATAAAAGAAAAGCGCGAGAGCAAACGGCGCAACAAGTGGCGCGTAGGTCAGCCGTATCCCGATCGCCACGCCAAGCAACACGCCGCTGCCGATAAGCCATCCGCGCTGCTGGCGTTCAATGCCGGCGATATGCGAAATGAAGGCAAGCACGGCGAAAAGCAAGGAGGGCTCGTGATTCCAGGCGCGTCCGACTGTTTGAGTAAAAAGCCCCGCGGTAATGCATAACAAAACGGCGCCCGCGCACGCCCACCCCGCCAGCCACCGGCCGCGTCCGCGAAACAATGCCCACGCCACGCCTCCAACCAATCCCACCATGATGCTCGCGCAAAGCGTGGTAAAAAGCCGCGCGGCCAACAACAGCTGATCCGTGACGTGGAAAAGCGCCGCGTAGATATAGGCAAGATAAGGGGTGTGAAAATGAGGAAAATCGAGGTATGGCCGCAGTCCCTCGCGAGCCACCAGCGCGCCGGCGGCGATATGCTGATGTTCATCGTGATTGAGCCCCTTCTTCATGGCGAGTCCGAGCACCAGGGGAAAAATGAGCGCTGTGACGATCATCACGGCCCAAAGGGAGAGGATGGGCGCCGGCCGGCTGGCGCCTTGTTTCATACGGTCGCCTCAACGCCGCCCACCGCGAGCGCTTGCGGCACTTGGCGCAAGCCGGATGACGCCCCGCGATGATCGCCCGACTCATGGTATTCGGCGTCTTCGTTAACATCCCAGAGATTGTAGCGCCGATCCCCGGCCTGAATGTTCTTCGCGCACAACATTGCAGTCATCATTGAATGATCCTGGTTATTGTATTTGTGCATCCCATTGCGCCCAACCAGATGCAGCGTCGGAAATTTCTCCTCCAGTTCCGCACGGATGGCCGCGACATGGCCCGCGTAGGCATCGTCGTAGACCGGATAAGCCTTAAGCTGCCTCACCACATGCGCGTCCACGATATCATCAGCCTGCGCGAGGCCGAGCTTTACGATCTCGGCCCGCGCGAGTTCCTGAAGCGCTGCGTCGGAGAGATTCCAAAGGCCGGTATGCTCAAAGCAGAAATATTCCAATCCGTAGCACGTCATTGCCGCATCGGGCACCATCTCGGGCGACCACGACTTGAAATTTTGCACGCGCCCCACCTGCACCGCCGGATCGTGAATATAAATCCAGTTATCCGGAAACGCGCCGCGATCCTTCAGCATCAATACCACCGTGATAAAATCGCGGTATTTTAATTCGGCCGCCGCATGCCGCGCGTTGTCAGAAACCTGATCTCCAAGCATGGCCACCAGCTCGCGCATTGGCGTGCTCGAAATCAGATGGGTCGCCGTGCCGCTCCGCTCGCAACCGGCCGCGTCGCGCGTTGTCACCGACCAGAGTTCATTTTCGGCATCGTACCGGCATTTTGTGACGCGTCGGCCCATTTCAAGAGTACCGCCCAGGTCGCGCACTTTTGCCGCGCACGCGTCCCACATCATTCCCGGTCCGCGCCGTGGATAGCGAAACGAGTCAATCAGCGTTTTAACCACTTCGCGGCGGTCGCGCGGTTTGCGTGCCGGGAAGAGCGCCGCGAGCACGGCAGTTTTAAGCGAAAGCCCCTTGATCCTTTGGGCCGCCCAATCGGCCGAGATCTCCTTGCAGCTCATGCCCCAGACCTTCTCGGTATAGGTCTTGAAAAAAACATTAAAGAGCCGGCGTCCAAATTGATTGGTCACCCACTCTTCAAAGCTGCGTGGATTGCGGACGGGCCGCAGCCGTGCCCAGGCATAGGAGAGCACGCAGCGAACCGTCTCAAAGAGGCCAAGCTTAATCAGCGCATCAACCGCCTTGAGCGGGTAACTGAAAAATTTTCCACGGTAAAGAATGCGCGAGGAACGCGGCCGCACAAGCATGTCATCGGGCAGCAATTCGCTCCAGAGATCCTCGACTTCTTTTGACTTTGAGAAGAACCGATGCCCGCCAATATCAAAGTGATATCCCTTGTATGTCACGGTCTTGGAGATGCCTCCCACGTATTGGGGATCGCCTTCCAGCACCACGACCGGCAACCCGGCTTTGGCAAGCAGATAAGCCGCCGTCAAACCTGCCGGACCGGCACCAATGATAGTAGTGGAGGGAGTCATAAAATTAATCGAATGAAAAACCTGCGAAAAATAAATGACTCACGAAAAATCGGCAATACCTCATCGAGATGGCGCCCTCTTTCCGAAGAATGAAATGGTCAATCCGCAGCGTGGCAGTATGTCCGGCATGCTTGCCGCTCACAACGGGAATCCCTCAACGGCGCAACTATTTAAGTCCCGCCAATGCGCATCCATAACAGGCCTCCGAGCAGACGTTTTCGTCCGGTTACCAGAGCGCGTTGCCTTGGAGTCAGACGTAAATTTATAACGTCCACCTGGTCGAATAAACGGCGCTTTGCTGCAATTCCATCGCCTGTTTGTCGATCCCTTCAAAAATGTAATCCTGACCGCCATTCATCGGGGCGAAGCGATGGCGCACGATCAAACGGATTGCAGTTTGCATGAGAGATCGCGAGAACTGCGCCCCCCTATTTTATCGCCCATGAAAATCAAAGGAATGAACGAAGCCGAATTTCTGGCCCTCTTGCAGAAAGTGCTGCCAAAAGCCACGCGCGACCCGCATCTTGCCTCGAGCATCTACGAAGAGGTTGCCAAGGAAGTGCGGCTTGTTAAGAGCCTGGCCACGTTTGAGAAGTTCTGCGAAGAAGGTTCCCTTCCCGATCTCACCCCGGAAACTGTCGCTGAACTTCAGAGCCAGCTGGCAGGCAATTTTGGAGAATCAAACGTAGCGCTCACGCCGAACGAAGACGGCGGCGGGGTTGCGGTGGAAATAGTGCTCGGAGAGCGCACGCTAAGCAGCACACTTAAGGTTGCCGCGCCCGGGGATGGCGAAGAGGAAGTCAAAGTGCCGTTTGTCCCCTTCCCCGTGTCGCTTCCCGAAGATCCGGAATTGATCTGGGTGCTCGCACGCAGGGAAGATCTCGGGCCGGATGAAGCGATGCGCGCACTGGCCATCATTGAGGAGGAATTCTGGGCAACCAAGGCCGGGCAGAAGCTGCTTAAAGAACAAGCCGACAAGACGTTTGCCGAGTTTATTGCGCGGGTGCCGGCGGCGGCATTAAAAGAAAGCGGCATCAAACGGCATTACAAGGAGCCCGAGACTTTGAAAACCCTTCAGCTTCTCACCCGCGAAGCCCCGGCAACCCTGGTGGAGACACTTGCCTAGCGGATCCGGTCGCCTCGACCGTGACAGCTGTGTGAGACTGCGCTGATCCAATTGTTTTTCCATGCCTGTTATTGCATCGCAGTTTGATCCGCCGGTTCTTATCCGAAACGGGCACGTGCAGACTATTCTTCCCGTGCTCTTTCCCCGGCGATTCAAACTTGTTTTCAACCGGACCCGTCTGGAGCTTGAGGATGGCGACTTTCTGGATCTGGACTGGGCGCGCGGCAACGAACCGCGGTCCCGGCTCGCCATCCTTTCCCACGGCCTTGAAGGCGGCACAAATAACGGCTATATCCGCGGCATGGCGACCGCCCTCAATGCGGCAGGCTGGGATGCGCTCGCATGGAACCTTCGCGGGTGCAGCGGCGAGGCAAACCGCTTGCCGCGCTTCTATCATAGCGGCGAAACCGGCGATCTCGCGAAAGTCATAGCCCATGCAAAACCGGCTTACTCTAAAATAGCGCTTCTCGGTTTTAGTCTGGGAGGCAACATCACGCTCAAATACCTCGGCGAAGCGCCGGTTGATCCGATTGTCGTAGGTGGCGTGGGGGTGTCGGTCCCGGTTGATCTGGCGGCAAGCGCGCGGACGCTCGATCAACGCTGGAGCAACAAAATCTATCTCGGACGCTTCATCAAAACCATGGTCGCAAAGATCGAGGCAAAAGCCGTCCGGTTCCCGCTTGGCCTTGATAAGACGACCTTGCGCTCAGTCAAAAACTTTCGGCAATTCGACGATCTTTATACGGCGCCGATTCACGGATTTCGCGATGCCGCAGACTATTGGGCAAAGTCGAGCGCGCGCCAATTCCTGCCTGGAATCACCGTGCCAACCTTGCTCGTCACGGCGTGCAACGACCCTTTTCTGAGCCCCGAATCCTTTCCATTCGCAGAGGCGGAAGCGAATCCGAAGTTCTATTTTGAAGCGCCGCAGTCCGGCGGGCACGTTGGGTTTCTTGACCTGGCGCCAGGCAACCAGACCTGGGTGGAAAGACGGGCCGTGCAGTTCCTGGCTGAACTAACCTGAGCTACTTGGACGGCGGATCCTTGCGCAGCAACTGCACTCCATCGGCGATGACATGCCCGTCGGTGTTTTTATTGGAAACCACGATGCTTGTTAGCTTGCCGGCCGGCAGAAAGAATAGACCGAGCGATTTGGCTCCGCTCGCCTCCTTTTCGTTGACTTTCACCGCGGCAAGTTCCTTGCCGCCGGCCTCGATTGTCACCGGCACGTTGGTCGCCCGGTTCGGGTTGGGCGCGAAATGGAGCACTATTTCATACTGGGCGGCCTCAACAATCTCCGGGGTCCAACGGATCGACATCTCCCCTTTATGTTCATTGCCGTCGTGCAGGTAACCGGCTCCTACCCTTGCCCATCCCGCGTTAGTCGATTCGATCCAATCGCCTTTGCGTTCAGCCTCCGCGTCATCGAGCACCAGACCTTCGAGTTTGGTGGCCGGAGCTGCTTTCACCGGAGCCGTCCACGCAAGAACCTGGCCGTCCTTTGTTAATTGGGCACGAAGCTGTGCATAGTCGACCTCCTGGATGGCGCTTGAATGATCGATTGCAATGGAGGCAGCCGTGGCAGCCGATTGACCAAGAATCATGAACACCGGCTCCATGCGAATTGACCCATAGGCTATATGCGTCGCCGAAAGGCAAACCGGCACGAGCAGGTTGCTGCATTCGCTGGCGGCGGGAACAATTGACCCATACGAGATTGGGTACGGGCTCACTCCCACCTGCACGTCACCTTCGTTTTCAACGCGCCCGTTTTTCACCAACCGCTGGGTATTATGCGAGTCCATGTTATAAGCGCCCAGCCCAACCGCGTCCGCCGCTTTTCGGGAGCCCCGGCATTCATTCTCAGTCATGATATAGGAACCGAGCATCCGGCGCGCTTCCCGAACATACATCTGGTGAGGCCAGCCTCCGGTATCCAAAAATTCATCCTTCGGGAAACCCCATTGCCTCATCTCGGCACGGACATTCTCAGGCACGCGATGGTCGGTGGCGAGAAATGTCAGCACCCCGCGGATATACTCTTCGTGCGCGCTCCAGATTTTGGCGCGGGTTGCATAATCGGCTTCGGGATAGTCGTAGTTGAAACCGATATAGTCGGTTGAGAAAGCGCCGTTGTTATTGATGTCGGTCTTCTCCGGCGTGACCATGTCGAGCTTCAAAAAACTGCCGAGCTTTACCTTCTGACCGGCCTTCACGAGTGCTTCCATATAGCGCCCGAAAAGTTCAAACCGCTTGGGATTGTAATCGGCAGGCGGCTCGATGGGATTGCGGTTCACGGGATTATTAGTCAGGCAAAGGCGGAAATTGTAAGCTTGCACGCAGAGATCGCCGTCGCCTGGAACTCCGCCATCACCCGGCTGCACAAATGGGAGCAAGCCGCTGCTTGTATCGCCAGGAGTCACGTAAGGATCAACCGCCACACTAAACTGATGCGACGGCGTCGTGGCCCGCACTCCGTTAAGGGTTTCACCAAATCGGGCATTCGCTTCCCGGCCTGTCATATACTTAACCCCGGCCCTGGCCATCAGATCGCCTTCATAACTGCAATCAAGGAACATTGCGGCCCGATAGACGTCGCCATTTTCCATCGCGATCTCCACGATCCGGGTGCCCTCTTTTTTCACCGTGGCGAGCCGTTGCCCGAAGTAAATCGGCACGCTCGATTCTTCCAGCAAATCGCGCAGCTCCCGCTCGGCCACATGCGGCTCAAAATACCAGGCTTCCGCCTTGCCGTAATACTTGCCAAGGCGCTTGTAGAAGTCGTGGGCGAATCCTCCAATCGCCGCTTTATTTCCAATATCGGTCCATCCCAGGCCGCCCGAGGTGAGTCCTCCAACGTGGCGACCGAACTCCGCGATCACCGCCTTTTTCCCCAACCGCGATGCGGTGCAGGCTGCGCTGACTCCGGCCGCGGTGCCGCCATATACACAGATTTCAGATTCAATCACCTTGGCGGAGCAGGAAATGGTGAAAGCGACGGCAATGGAGAGCGAGAGGGCTGCGGCGTTCATAAGGGAGGCTACGGAGTCGACACGGCCACCCGGTCCGTCGTCAAGCCGCCAGAGCCGATCGGGACAACCACAATTGCCGCTGCTACCGTAACGTTTTGATCTGCCGCGGGAAGCGGACAGGCAACGGAGGGAATATATGAGGAAGAAACTGATCGCTCTGGCGCTCGCCGCCATCATGGCGAACCTGATTGAGGGCGTTCGCGGAATTGAAACGTTGGGCTCGCGGACATTGCTGAACCAGGCGCCCGTGCTCGCCGGTGATTCGTATACCGCGCGGCATAGCAATCCGAGAGCTTCGGTCGCATGGCAGTTTTCCGGACGGATCACCGAAATCGATAAGCAAAACAAAACACTAACAATCGACGAGAAACGGCTCGGAAAAGAAACGCTGCACATGGCCGTTGATACCCGGGTCCTGCGCGGGGAGGAAAATGCCGCATGGGAACAACTCAAGGTCGGGGACCAGGTGCGCGCCACGGCACGCAAATCGGGTCAGATCAACCGGGCGCTCACAATCGAGCTTGCCCGGTAGAAAATTCCGGCGGCATCCAACTCCGGCATCCCGCTCGACAACAGCGCCTTCGGTTCCGAGAATGTGCCGACCATGAAAGATGAAATGATTCTCGTGGTCCGGCGCGCGTTATTCGATGAACTCGGTGCGTTCCAGGGCCTTAACTTTGAAATTGGCCGATATCTTCCGGCGTTGCTCAATCGCGGCAACAATTTTTTCACCCCTCGCGCGCCGGCCGAAGCCGACGCCGCTTTAAAACAGATCATTCCTTACGCGATTCTGGTTCACGAGGGAAAAGTGCTCCATTACGTGCGCGGTAAAAAAGCCGGCGAACAGCGTCTCGTTTCCAAGGGTTCCATTGGGATCGGCGGTCACATGAACGATCACGATGAAGATCTTTTCGCGCTTGACCTCGATGCTTACAACGCCGGAGTGCAACGTGAAGTGGGCGAGGAGCTCCGTCTCGGAACGGCTTACACCAATCGTGCCGCCGCGCTGCTTAACGACGATTCCAACGAGGTCGGCCGCGTGCATCTGGGTGTTGTCCACGTTTTTCAACTGGAAACAGCCGATGTGCAAAAAGGCGAGGCGATGATCACGGAGCTCCAGTTTCTGGATCGCGCCCAGCTTGCCGCGCGCCGCGACTCCATGGAAACGTGGTCACAGATCTGTTTTGATCGGCTGGACGAATTACTGGCTGCGGCGCGTTAAGCAGCACTAAAAAAGACTGGGCGTTATCAGCGTTCGCGTGTTGAAGCCGTGCAATCGGCGGCAAACTCCATTAAGACACCACTCCCCTCATTATGGACTCCGTTTTTCACAGTATCATTCGCGCTGCAATTGACCTTGGCGCCTCCGACATCCACATCAAGCCCGAGGCGCCGGTTGTCTTTCGGATTCAGCGCGAATTGGTGACGGTTGACGCGCCGCCGCAAACCGAGGCATGGATACGGGCGGTGCTCACGGAAATTGTTCCGGAACATTTGCGCGATCGGCTCTATAGCGAGCATGAGATTGATTTCGCGCTCACCTTGCCGGGCCTGGCGCGGTGCCGAACCAATGTATTTCAGCAGCGCGGCCAGTTCACGCTCGCGCTGAGAATAGTCAAGACCGCCATCCGCACCCTGGCGGACCTGCGGATGCCGCCGATCATCGCGCAGGTCTCCCAAGCGCCGCGCGGAATAATCCTGGTGGCGGGAGCAATCGGGGCGGGCAAATCGACAACGCTGGCGGGGATGATCAACCATATTAACACGACCTCCCGCAAACACGTGATTACCTTGGAAGATCCAATCGAGTATATCTTTGAAGACAACCTATCTATCATTGAACAGCGCGAGGTCGGACTTGATACCGCCAG
Source organism: Chthoniobacteraceae bacterium (assembly GCA_028293625.1). Taxonomy (GTDB): domain Bacteria; phylum Verrucomicrobiota; class Verrucomicrobiia; order Chthoniobacterales; family Chthoniobacteraceae; genus CAIURC01. The sequence continues at coordinate 90,943 of JAQGOL010000008.1, forward strand.
CTTCAACACCGGGTTGCGCAATGTCCTGAGACAAGATCCGGACGTGCTGGTAATAGGCGAGATGCGCGATGCCGAGAGCGCCGCGGCCGCCATGGGGGCTGCGAATATCGGCCACCTTGTCATCAGCACGCTGCACACCTCGGATACTGTAAAGTCGGTGCAGCGCGTGCTTGAATTTTTTCCAAGTGGAGAACGCGAATATGCGCGCCGCTTGTTCGCCGACACGCTGCATGCCGTGGTTTGCCAAAGATTAATCAAGAGCGAGGCGCACGGCGTTATCCCGGCTGTCGAGATCCTGCTTAATAATGCTTCGGTTTCAAAATTGATCGCCAGCGACCGGCTCGACAAATTACAGGGCGCACTTGAACTCGGCATCGGCGAAGGGATGCAGACCTTTGATCATGCGCTCCAGCAGATGACCGTGGAGCGCCTGATCACGCGGGAGGAGGCCATCTTGCACGCGGCAAATCCCGACTCGTTGCGGATGGCGTTTAAAGGAGTCGTGCTAAGCGAATCGCGCCGAATTCTTAGTGCCCGCGACTAACAAAAAAAGCAGCTGATGGGGCGTTGGCGACTTTGTTAGATCAAAGTTGCGGCACCAATAAAATCCCTAAGAATAAAGAAGCCTGAATTAAGCAAATACAAGTAGCGTTGGGCGGTGCCGCCTGCATAGATTTGCTCCCCCTATGAAACGCTATATCCTTGCTGCTGCTGCCCTCACTTTCTGTGTCGCGTGCGAACAACACGTCGCAGTTCCTGAGACCAGCACCACAGAACCCGCAGTCGAAAAAGCCCCCGTGCTTGAAGAGAAAAAGGTTGAACCCGTAGTTCCCGCGACGACACCCGCTGTTGAAGCACCCGTGCCTGCCGCGCCAGTCGAAGAGAAGAAGCCGGAAGCTGCCGCCGCACCCGCCGCACCCGCTGCCGAGCCTGCCGCACCCGCCGACGAGAAGAAGCCGGAAGCTCCTGCTTCCGAGCCAAAGCCCTAATCGGCTGTCGTTTGCGGTCTAACACAGCCGCCACGCATCGGATGAACACGGATCAACCTCCTCGTGATCCGTGTTCATCCCAGCGGCGTTTGATCTGACAGAGAACGCCCTATATCGAAGACGCAGGTCTTAAAAGCCGACAGTGAGTCTGGTTGCCAGGTTTTCAGGAAGACCGGCCTTGAGGATCGCTTTGCAGGCGGCGGCGACATTGTATTCCACCTGCACCAATTCGACCTGCATCAACTCAGGGTCGAAGATTGCAAATTGCGCGCGCGGGTCCCGGTTCCGCGGCTGGCCGACCGAGCCGACATTGACAAGAGCGGAACCCTCGGGAGAAAAACTGTAAGTCCGCTCATCAAGCAGAAGAGGCTGCCGGGTGCCGCGTCGCACAAAAACCCGAGGCACATGGGTATGCCCGCAAAAGCAGAGCGGCGTCGTCTGGTAAAGAAACGAAAGCGTCGCATCCGCATCGGAAAAAATATAACACCATGTGGTTGGCTCCATCAGCGATGCGTGAACAAAGGAAGCCCTCTTTTTTTGCAAGCTTTCAGGCAAAGCCCCCAACCACTGGCGCTCTTCATCGGAGAGTTGTTTGATCGAGTATTCGATGCCGGCCACGGCCGATTCATTGGTATCCTCGCTGGCAAAACCACGCGCAACCGCTTCATCGTGATTGCCAATAATCGCCGGACAACCCAGATCCCTTATGATCTGCAGGCACTCAGCCGGTTGTCCGCCGTAACCGACGATGTCGCCAAGACAGATATAACTGCGGATCCCACGTTTCTTACATTCTTTTAGCACCGCCTTGAGCGCGGGAAGATTGCTGTGGATGTCGCTAAAGATCGCAATCCTCTCATCGCCCGCTGCCGGCCGGGAAGTGGAGTCTGGAATGTCGCTCGATGGCGTTGTCATCTGAGATTGGAGAATAGACAAACGGCGCTCATCGCAAAGCTTCAAACCAAGTGAATTGAAAATGGATCCGCACGCCCCAATGAGCGCCGCCGTGCGTGCTTCGGAGGCGATTATGATCGCGTTCCTGAGCAGTAGAAGGAGACGGACAAATCGATACCTCAACTTGGAATTCGACGGAAACAAAACGATGATCATCCAGACGGAGGCGCCGGAGCGTGGCCACGGATTGCGATGATTAATTTCTCCGTTCCGTCTGCGTTTTCCGTCACTGAATTGCTTGCCCGACCCTCGAAGATGAACTTTTTGGTGGAGTGAGGGCTCGTGAATTGAAGCAATCCCGATTGAACTAATACGCTCATGACGCCCCACACCACCCCAATCCTGCTCGTTGACGACAGCGATCTAAGCCGCGCCCTGCTTGCGCGCGCTTTGGCGATGGGCGGATTTGAAGTCTCGGAATGCCACGACGGCCCGGCGGCGTTGGCAATTGTCGAATCCGGGCAACCCGTTTTGATGGTGCTCGACTATGACATGCCCGAAATGACCGGCGCGGAGGTTTGTGAACGGGTGCGTGGCAACAAAGATCCGGCCATCGCCATGATGCCGATCATTATGCTCACCGGCGACGCGGGGGAAGACCGCGAGGTCGAATGTCTGAAGGCCGGCGCGGATGATTTCGTGACCAAGCCTGTCAATACGATGATTTTGAGTGCCCGCATCGAAACGCAACTGCGATTGCATTCGTTACGGGCTCAATTGCGCGAACAAAACGACGAACTCGAACGCTGGCGCCGCCGCCATGAACTTGACCTGGATGCGGCGCAGCTGACCCAGCAGGCAATTCTTCCTTCCCGTTCTCCTGCCATCGAGGGGTGGCAGGTCGCCGCGCATTATCAACCGCTCATTCAGGTCGGAGGCGACATCTATGACTGGCTGCGGCTTCCTGATGGAAACTGGCTGATCTGGATCGCCGACGCCACTGGGCACGGCGCCGCCGCCGCCCTGCTGACGACTTTAACCAAGCTCGTCTTTTTACACGCCAGCAATGAATCGCGATCCGCCGCCGAGATCCTTGATGCGGTCAATGCCGACGTCTATTCCGTCTTCAAAGGCCGCTCCTATCTCACAGCGGCTTGCATCCTCCTGCGGCCAAACGAAAACCGGATCTTTTTTTCCGGAGCGGGCCATCCGCCGCTGCTGATTTCACGCGCCGATGGAAGCGTGCAACAACTCGCCTCCCAATCTCCTCTGCTTGGCGTGCTGGCAGATCTCGGAGCAACCGAAGCCTCCGCGTATATCGAGGAAGGTGAAACCGCCCTTCTTTACACAGACGGCTTGTACAGCATGAAAGATGATTCAGACAATCGTCTCACCCCCGATGACGCGGCCGCTTTCCTGCCTCGCAACGCACTTTCAGCCGGTGATTTTATCCGACTCACCATTGCGGCGGTAAATGAAATTTCAAGTGATGTCCCCCTCCCTGACGATCTGGCCGCGGTAGCCATCCATCGTCCCAAGCGTGCAACCCGCTAATTTCCAATCTCCTTGTCAGCCCCTCACCTTGTTACCTTGCCACTCCCCTCCGGCCTGCAGATCGCGGTCGCGGAAGACGGTGATCCCGATGGCATCCCGGTCTTTTTCTTCCACGGCTGGCCCGCATCGAGATTGCAGGGTGCCGGATTCGGACCGGCTGCGCGTCAACTCGGACTCCGGATCGTGTCACCCGATCGCCCCGGAATTGGCCTTTCCTCTTATCAGCCGAAACGGGCGTTGCTCGACTGGCCTCCGGTCGTGCGTGAAATCGCCCGGCAGCTTGGGTTCGATCGGTTTCGAATTTTAGCGGTATCGGGTGGCGGCCCGTACGCGCTTGCATGCGCATATGCTCTGCCCGAACTGGTAGAACGGGTTGTGGTAGTCTCCGGCGCTCCTCCTCTTGGCCCGGATGTTGATCCGAAAGCGTTATTGCCGGTTTATCGCTGGTTATTGGCCATTCACCGGCATCAACCCGCGGTGCTACGCCAGCTTTTCCACCTCGCACGTCCGTTTGCCACCTTGCGTCCGCCACGGTGGATCTGGCCGGTAATCCTGCGGTTTGTTCCCAAGGAAGACCGGGAATCGCTGCGCGATCCCGCTGTCTTTGAAGGGTCTTTTGGTTGTTATAAAGAAGCTTGGCGAGCCGGGGCGCATGGCGTGGTCTCCGACGCGGAAATCTACGGGCAAAGCTGGGGATTCGCTCCGCAATCGATCCAGGTCCCGGTCCGCCTCTGGCATGGCAAGGCCGATGCGAGTTTTTCATGGCACCTTGCCGAGGCGCTGGCTGCGGCGCTCCCAAATTGCAAAACGCGTTTTATTGAGGGAGAAGGGCATTACTCACTGCCGATCCGGTGCAGCCGGGCAATCCTCGAGGATCTCATCGCGCCCGAAGCGCTGATTGAAAAAACCTAGATTACTACTCAGTTAAAATAAACCGGAAGATCGCCCCGCACCCTTCCTGGCTTTCCACGGTGATCTCGCCGCCGTGGGCCTCAATGATCTGTTTTACAATGGCAAGTCCAAGGCCGAGTCCCGCCCTTTTGGGATCCGGATCGGTTTCAAGTTTGTCAAAAACCCGGTTGAGCCGGTCGGCATGGATCCCTATGCCATCGTCGCGCACCCAGCATTCGATCCGGCTCCCCTCTCCTTTTGCGCCAACCTCCACCACGCCTTCGGGAGAAAAGCGGATCGCGTTTCCAATCAGATTTTGGAACACTCGCGCGATCTGTTCGGCATCGGCGTAGAGCGACAGCAGACGCGGCACCGCGTTGCGCAGGATCGTACCCGAATCGGCGGCGACAGCGGCCAATTCAGTCATTGATCTTTGCACCAACGACCAGAGATCAACCGGACCGCGCTTCACCCGGATCTCCTGGCCTGTGCCAAGGTTGCGTTGGGATTGAAGCACATTATAAAGGAGCGCGTCGATGCGCTGCACACTTCGTTGCAAGGTCCTGAACATCTCGTCGGTTGCCGAATCGCGTCCCATGCAGTCCTCAGCCAGCAAGGCGGCCGTCAATGAAATTGAATTTAACGGACTACGCACATCGTGAACAAGGAAAGCGACCTCTTCCTCGCGTCTTGTTTGAAGCGAAACGGCTTGCTGCAGGGCAAAGGTCTCCACCGCATTGGCGATCGCTCCGTCAATGATCCTGTTCAACGTGCAGTGATCCCGGGCCGAAAGCAGAAGGTCAGCCTCTTCCGCCAGGTAGAGAATCACATCGCGCAACAGATTATACTCGGCAACCACCTCGGTGATGTCGAACCCGGCTGAAAACCGCTGCAATGCGTGAACCGGCGGAGTGCTTATTGGCGCTTTATTAAGCGGGGCAGCCTCAGCGGGATGAGCCAATGTCGCGACGATTTCGTCGATGAAATCAGGCATGTGATCATTCAACGCAGGCACGTCGAGTCCCGCCGTGCAGGGCAAGCGCCGTTCCAGCTGGCGCCATCGGTCGAGCAACACAAGTTTCTTCGCACGAAGCAGTGAGGCGAGTCGAAGAAGAGGGTCTGATTGAAACACAGGGATGGGTAAAAAAAGCGATGGTAAATAAGCTGCCGGCTTATAACGAGAGCGACATCAAATGTAACGTAAATTCAAGTTGGAAAGCGGTCGGTTTTAAGCACGGTTCAAGCGGCCGGTGCGACCAGCCTAGGTGGCGTCCACGTTATAAGCAATACACCCACCGGGCGCAAATTTTTCACCCCTCCGACCTCCTTTTAATGAAAACTATCCAATACCGTCAAATCACCGCCATCATGTCGCTTGCCGCCCTTGTCTGGTGCGCGCCAATCGCCGTGGGAGAAACTGTCACCAGCACCACCACTTCACTTGGCACTGTCAGTGAAGTGAGCCCCGAGATGCTTGTCATCCGCAGCTCCACGGAAGCGGCTCCAGTTCGCTACCGTTACAGCAAAACAACCACCTACGTCGACGAAGCCGGCGCTCCGGTCTCCTTGGAGATGGTCCGTGCGGGACTTCCCGTGACTGTTTATTATGCGCAATCGGGCGATGAGATGATCGCCAGTAAGGTTGTGGTAAGGAAACAAGTGGCGGTAAGCGCACCTGTTGCCGCACCAGCAGTCACACAGGAGCAAACTACTGTTACAACACAGCCGCCCGTCGAACGGCAGACCACGACCAGCACTGAAGTGGTCGAAAAATCCGATCGCAAGCGTGCCGTCATCGAACGAGCCGCGGTACGGCCTGCGCCGCCTGTCAGGAAGGTGGAAGTCATCGAAGCGGCTCCAAGAAAAGTGGAAGTGATTGAAGCGGCCCCTCGCAAGGTCGAAGTCATTGAACCCGTTGTCGTGGAGAAGAAGACCAAGACCACGATTACTGAGACGAAGTAACCGACGTTTTTTGCCAGCAAAGCCCGCAGTCGAAAAGACAGCGGGCTTTCGCCTGTACAAGCAAGGCGCGGTCCGGTTCACCCTTCCACCGGCGGCGGCCGATGGAGTTTACTATCGGCGACCGGGAGGGTGATGCTTACTTCCAATCCATGCGGCGATCGGTTGCGCGCAAGCACCGAGCCGCACATTGATTCGACGCAGCTCTTTACAATCGCAAGCCCGAGACCGCTTCCGCCTGTCTCACGGGTCCTTGAACTGTCAATCCGGTAGAATGCATCGAAGATTCGGGGCAACTCCGATTCCGGCACGCCCTGGCCGCTGTCGGCTACCACAATCTGAATCCCTTCACGGCCTCGGGCGGCCGAGAGTGTAATGGGAGTGGCGGAGCCGGCGTGCCGAATTGCGTTGCGAACCAGGTTGCCAACCGCGCGGATGAGAAGGTCGGGATCAGCGGCGACTATCAGATCCTCCTGAATATCGAGCACGACGGCCGCCTCCTCGACGGCTTCACGCCTGACCGCTTCTTCCGCGACTTCACGAATGCGGACCGGCTGTAGATTGACCGCCATCGCGCCAAAGGAGGCCTTGGAAAAAGAGAGCAGTTCACCGACCAAAGCGGCGATCTGTTCGGCCTTATCCGAAGCGGATCGGATATAAACGGTTTGATCTTCATGCGCCCGCTGCTCGAGGATTCCCAACGTGATCTGGAGACGGGCAAGCGGAGAGCAAAGCTCGTGGGCGATATCGCCAAGAAACCGTTTTTGGCCGGTCACAAAACCGTCGAGCCTGCCAGCCATTTGATTGATTGCCTCGCCAAGCAGACCGAGTTCATCCCGGCGCCGCGAGTCAACCCGCACATCAAAACGGCCATCGGCGATCTGGCGGGTGGCGCGGGTGATCTGCGCGATGGCGCGGGTAATGCCGCGTGCCAGGGGAAGCCAAAACAGCATTGAAAAAATGATGGTCCCAAAGATCAGGATGATCCAAGGCGTTGTATCGAACACGAGGCCCCCGCCGCTGAGGGTGTTCGCTTTGGCAACGAAAACCACGCGCATCGGGGCACCGGCCTGCGGGTTATCGAGCCAGGCGGTCGCAAGCAGCCAGTAACGGGTCGGCTCGGTCGTGCGCAAAAGGGCGCGCAGCGAAGGACGCCACCGTCGGAACCCTTCCATCTGGCCACGGGAAGGAACAACGGGCGCCGTTGCATCGGGCTGTTTGAAGGGTTGCGGGCCGGAGAAATCGGGCCTTGCCGACATCCGCGCAAGAACATCGGCAGGCAGTTCGCCGACATCGCCAATCAGCTCGCGGTTTTCATCGTCAAAGAAGGCAAATCGCACATGGTAAGCCTCGTTATAACGGTGGATGACCTGATCCCATTCATCCACCGGCGTCGTATTAAGCTCGCCTACGATCAGGTTGCGAACAGCCTCGATGCGTTCCCGCGCCCCGCTCGCCAGCAACCAATCGAGATTAAAAAGAAACTGGGCGTTAAAGAGCAATGCGACCACGGCGGCCACCGCAACAAGGTTTAAAAAAAGCCAGAAAAGGATTTTGGCGTAGAGAGGAAGTCGCATCAGGAATGGAGGTCGCTTTAAGGCGTTAAAACCGGGACGATTACGAGGATGGCGTCAGATTGCGTCGGGGTTGATGAGCATGTAGCCGACTGCCCGGAACGTTTGGATAAAACGGGGCGCTTTGGGATCGTCCCCCAGCTTTTTACGCAGCGACCAGATGTGGACGTCAATGGAGCGGTCGAGTCCGTCGTAATCGCGGTCGGCGATCGATTCAATAAGCTGCTCTCTCGTCTTCACGCGGCCCCGGGCCCGGGCAAGCGACGTCAACAGTTCAAATTCAAGTGTGGTTAACTTGAGCGGCTGGCCGTCAAGAATCGCCACCCGCGGCCCGGGATTGATCCGCAACGGCCCAACCACGATTTCCGCTTCGGGAGCGCGCTCAACAGTCGACCCCGGACGCGAGTTGCGGCGTGTGACAGCCCGCAAACGGGCCAGCAGTTCGCGCGAGGAAAACGTTTTGGGAAGATAGTCGTCCGCGCCCATTTCAAGCCCGACAATGCGATCGGTTTCTTCGCCCCGGGAAGTGAGCATAAGGACCGGGACATCGGACCGGCTCCGAATTCGGCGCAGGACTTCGAATCCATCGAGGCCGGGAAGATTCACATCGAGGATGACGGCGTGGAATTTTTCAGCAGCGGCGCGTTCGACTCCGGCGGGTCCATTATGCTCAGCAACAACTTCATAACCAAGCGGCTGCAGATAATCGCTGATGAGTGCGCACAATTCGCGCTCATCGTCGATGATCAATATCCGGGTGGCGGTGGAGGAAGGCGCCGCGTGGGGCTTGGGAGCGGAGGGAAACGACATGGCGGAAAATTAAACGGTGAAAATACCGGACAAGGCATCCAGGATGCGTGACCTGAAGGCGAAGATTAGCGCGTGATCTTTTAAAAACGCTGCAAACTTAATGCTCTCTTAACAATTTTCCCGCCCCGTTCTAACGCAATCCAAACAGAGCCCGTGTTGAGTCTTTTAAGGAAACCCGACTGGGATTCCCCCGCGACGATCGTTTCCGGCAAATCAGCTGGGCCGGCCGTTGTTGAACTCCTCCAGCAGCACAAAGACTCATCATATGAAAACCATCAAATTCACAGCCCTGAGCGCCGCCATCGCCGCGACACTCACCCTGACGACCGCTTCGGTTCTGGCCCAAGCTGATAACGCCAATGGCGGCAATCGCCGCGGCGGCACCCCGGAAGAATTTCGCCAGCGCATGAACGATCGTCTCAAAACATCGCTGAAAGCGACCGACGAAGAATGGACCATTATCCAGCCGCTTCTTGAAAAAGTGACAACCAAACAGCGGGAAGCAGCCGGCAGCCGTTTTGGCGGAATGCGCGGCGGCCCCGGTGGTGGTGGTCCTGGCGGACGCGGCGGAAACGGTGGCGGCGCACCTGCCGCGGATCAAGGCCCCCGCAGCGCCGGATCGGTGGCGAGCGAAGCGCTTCGCACCGCGCTCGAGAGCGATGCCACCACCCCGGCCGACATCAAAACCAAGCTTGCCGCTGTTCGCGACGCCCGCAAAAAAGCCGCCGCTGAACTTGCCGCAGCCCGTGAAGAGCTCAGCAAAGTGCTTTCCGTGCGCCAGGAAGCCGCGCTCGTCTCCAACGGCATTCTCGAATAAGCCCACCGTGAGCGTCCTCCCCCCGCCGCAATCACCTTCCGCCCCGCGCACCGAACTCCTGAGCTCCATGGTGGAGCGCCAGCAGCTCTCCGCGATGGACGCCGAGGCTCTTGAACAGCTTCGTGATGCGGGCGAACTGCAGGCCAACACCGAGGAGCAAGTCCTCCAATGGCTGGCCGGGGAATACGGACTCACTTATACCGCGCTCGAAAACATCGAGCCGGACCGCTCGCTGCTCGCGCGTTTTTCCGCACGAATCCTTCTTAAAGAAGAACTTCTGCCACTTCGCCAGATTGGCGATGTGGTGGAAGTGGCAGCCAGCCGGCTTTTTGCCACGCCGGGACTGGAAAGTCTGAGGGCGTTGACCGACCTCAAGTTGCGGCCGGTCCTTGCTCCGAGCGAGGCGCTTCAGCGTGAGATCAAAAAACATCTCGGCGTAGGCGCCGATACGCTCAACCTCCTCGAACAGGACGAGAGCTTTCAGGTTGTCGCCGAAGATCGCGAAGATTCAGGCGACCTTGATAAAGCCGCCGCTGATGCCTCCATCATCCGGTTCGTCAACCAGGTGCTTGGCGATGCGATTTCATTGCGCGCCTCGGATGTGCATATCGAACCGTTTGAACACGAGCTGCGCATCCGCTACCGGATCGACGGTTTGCTTCAGGAAATCCCCGTCCCCGGACAGATCAAACGGTTCCAGCCGGCCATCGTCTCGCGCGTCAAGATCCTGAGCAATCTCGATATCGCGGAAAAACGGGTGCCGCAGGATGGCCGCATCAAGATCCGGGTCAAAGGAAGCGAGGTCGATATCCGCGTTTCCGTCATCCCGATGCTGCATGGTGAAGCGGTCGTCATGCGGTTGCTGCGCCAGGATGCCGGCGTCATTGGACTTTCCGGAATGGGCATGGCGGAGCGTGAACGCAATCTTTTCGAGCACGTATTGGAAATGCCGCACGGAATCGCGCTCGTGACAGGGCCGACCGGAAGCGGCAAGACGACCACGCTCTACAGCGCGCTCCATCAGATTAACGATTCGATCCGCAAAATTATCACGATCGAAGACCCGGTCGAATATCAGCTCAAGGGGATCAATCAGATCCAGGTCTCTGAAAAAGCGGGCCTTACTTTTGCCCGCGGACTGCGTGCCATTTTGCGGCACGATCCCGATGTCGTTCTCATCGGAGAAATTCGGGATAAAGAAACGGCACAGATCGCGGTCCAGGCATCGCTGACCGGGCACATGGTTTTCTCCACGCTCCACACCAACGACGCCGCCGGAGCGCTTCCGCGGTTGGTTGATATGGGCGTGGAACCGTATCTGGTTGCCTCTTCTCTGGAAGCGGTCATCGCCCAGCGCCTGGTCCGCGTGCTCTGCAAGGATTGCAAGGAAGAGGATACTTCGGCGCGCACCCAGGCTTTGAAAGAGCGCATCCCGGTCTTGCGTGATGTCCAAATTTTCCGCGGCGTTGGCTGCAAGGCATGCCGCATGACCGGCTACACGGGACGGCGCGCCATTTTTGAGCTGATGACGATGAGCACCGCGATCCGGCAGGTGCTTCTTCGGGGCGGTTCTAGCATGGAGATTAAAGAACAGGCCAAGCGCGAGGGAATGCGCCCGCTGATCGAGGACGGATGGCGCCTGGTCTGCGACGGAGTCACGACGCCGGCCGAGGTTTACAGGGTTTCCAAAGACGAGAGCGAGGAAGGGCTCGTCGCCGCCGTTTAACCTGCCATGGCGACTTTCGAATATCGGGCAATGCAGACAAATGGCGGGGTCTCGGAAGGACGCCTCGAAGCGAGCGGCCGCCAGGATGCCGTCCGGCTTTTGGAACAGCGCGGACTCACCCCGGTCAAGTTGGTTGAGAGCGGCAATGGCACCGTGGCCGCTTCGCGCAATGGCGCCGCCAAGGCCGCGAGTTCCAACCCTGCTGCCGCTGCCGGCAAAAAATGGGGCTGGCAATCGACCAAAATCTCTTTTGCCGCGCTGGAGGATTTCACCCGTTCCCTTGCGAGCCTTCTCGCCGCCAGCGTCCCATTGAGCCGGGCGCTGACCATTCTTTATAAGGAGACCGCCAATCCGGTCGCGGGCGCCAAGTGGAAGGAACTCCACGACATGGTCATCGACGGCATTTCGCTGGCTGAAGCCATGAACCGTTCGCCGGATGTTTTCCCCCGGGTTTACGTGGCGATGGTCGAGGCGGGCGAAGCGGGTGGTTTTCTCGATGTAGTCCTCGGTCAGGTAGCCGATTTTCAAGCCCGGGAGAAGGAACTGCGCGCCAAGGTCACTTCGGCCATGATGTATCCGGCCGTGCTCCTTTTTTTGGCCATCTCGGTTCTGATTTTCCTGATGGTTTTCTTTATCCCCCGGTTCAAAACCTTGTTTGAAGGATTTGATGCCGCCCTCCCCCTGGTTACCCAGGTCATCGTCGGGATCAGCGATTCGATGCGGCATTACGGCCTCTTCATGGCTGCCGGAGTCGGCGCATTGATCTATTTGGGCCGCCGCTGGTTTACTTTGGACAGCAGCCGGCGCACCTGGGAAAAATGGCTGCTTCGTTCACCGGTGGTCGGGCCGCTGGCCGCCAAGATTGCCATGGCACGATTCTGCCGCATGCTGGGGACACTGCTTGGGGCTGGTGTTTCACTTATCAACGCGCTGGCCGTCTCACGCCGCTCCCTTGGTTATCAGACTCTCATTGATCTGGTAAGCGACTCCACCGAACGGGTTAAAAAAGGCGAGGCGCTCGGCGCCAGTCTTGCCGATTGCCGCGCGCTTTTTGCCGGATCGACTCTGGAGATGATTGCGGTGGCGGAGGAAAGCGGCCGGCTCGATGTGGAGCTGGTGCGTCTGGCAGGAGTGACCGAAGTGACCCTGGATCGCCAGCTTAAGACGGCCGTGGCGCTGGCTGAACCGCTCATGCTTTTCCTCATTGCCGGCCTGATCGGCACCATTTTTATCGGCATGGTTCTGCCGATCTTTACCATTCAGGACTCCATCAAATAATCGCTTATGAAATCCAACCTCCATCGCTTCAACCGCCGCCGTCGCCAGCAAGCCTTTACCCTGGTGGAAATGCTGCTTGTGCTTGTCATCCTCGCGGTGCTGGCAGCCATCGTGATTCCTAAAATGTCCGGCCGCAGCCAGCAGGCCAAAATCACCGCCGCCAAGGCCGACATCTCGGGGATCGAAATGGCGCTCGATTCTTTTGAGGTCGATACCGGTGGATACCCGGCCGGCAGTAATGGACTTAATTCGTTGATCGACGAGCCAACCGGCGCCCAGAACTGGAGAGGGCCGTATCTGAAAAAAATGCCCGTCGATCCATGGGGCAATTCCTATATCTATTCGTATCCCGGCAAGAACAATCCCAAGGGGATCGACCTCTCTTCCATGGGACCTGATCTTCACACCGGCGGGGATGACGACATCACCAACTGGGATGCTAAAAAGTAGCGGAGCCAAGAGGGCGCGCGCCTTCACCCTGGTTGAAATGATCGTTGTCATGGCGTTGCTCGCCACTGTGATGGGGATCGCCGCGCCGTCTTTCTCCCGAACCTTGCGCCAGCGCAACCTCGACCACGAGGCCGTCCGCTTTGTCGGACTGACCGAATACGCGCGCAACGAAGCGATCTCCCAGGGCATCCCGATGTTTGTCTGGATCGATCCGGAGACCAGCCACTTTGGAGTCAGCCCGAAAAGCGGATTCGCAGCCATGGAAGGGCGCGCCAAAGAGTATCCCATTAATCCGGATCTGCATTTTGAGTTGGACCAGACGCAGATCGTCCAGGGACTGATTCATGTCGTTGAATTCGCCCCGGACGGCGCGCCTGGCACCGTGCTGACGGAAACCGTCAAAATCATCGATCGCTTTAATTCGACGGTGACCGTCTCGTTGACCGCTGACCGCTGGAGTTACGAGATTTTAAAAGAAGTCAAATGATCCGCCCCCGGAGATCCAGGAGAACCCGCTCGGCTTTCACATTTGTGGAAGTGCTGGCCGCGATGGTGTTCATGGGAATCCTGGTGCCGGTGATCGTTTCAGCGCTCACTCTTTCCAATCGCACCTCCATCATGGCGGAACGGAGCACGTCGGCGGTGCAACTCGCCGAGAACCGCTTAAGCGAACTGATCCCGGGCAAAGCGTGGAGCAGCGCGCAGACCAAGGGCGACTGCGGCACTGACTGGCCCGGTTACCGCTGGGAAATGACCAAGGATAGCTGGCAATCGGGCAAGATGACCGAGTTGACCATGCACGTTTTTTACGCGGTCCAGGGCCAGGAACACGAGGTCCGAGTCAGCACACTTGTTAGTGACACCCTTCAATGAATCCTTCGAGAAAGATGAGGCTCGCAAGCCATTCTTTATCCGCTGAGCGCCATGCGCAACGCGGCGCTGGATTCACGCTCATTGAACTCGTCCTCTCCCTGGCGGCCTGCGCGATTCTCATGGCCGCGATTTACAGCGTCTTTTCAAAGGCCATCCATTTGCGCAACGAAGCGACCGAACGTACCCGGCTCTCCCGGATTCGCGCCCGGGCTGAATCGGTCCTGCGCAATGATCTCAAAAATGCGCGCGTCTCGGGCGGCACATTGGCGGCGACGCTGGTTGGTTCGCGGGAGCCCGACAGCAAGTCCGGCCGCCAATCCAACTTTCCCGGTTATTTAAAATTCACGACGACGACCGCCACCGACAATGGTGAGCTGGAATACGTCAATGGCGAGCTGCTTCAGGTTGAGTATTACATCGCCAACGATCCGAATTCCGCGACCGATCTGAAGTCGGGCATTCTGGTCCGCACCACCGACCAGGCGCTTCTTGCCACCACCCGCACCGATCCGCCGGAACAGACGTTGCTGGCCGGAGTCGATTCGATGGAACTCTCTTTCTACGATGGGCAGACCTGGCGCGATACCTGGACAGTGACGGAAGCCGAGACCGACAAAACATTGCCGCAAGCGGTCCGCGTTACCATCCATCTGGCTACCGCGGGCGACCGGATCCAGCCGCCGATCGAGGTGGTGGTTCCCTGGACCACGCAGCCGGCCATCGTCGTCCCGGCCGCCACAGAAACGCCCACTCCTCCATGAGTGCAACCTTTCACTCCGCCAGCCAGCGAAACGGCTCAGTCCTGGTCGTTGTACTTTGCGTTTGCCTCGGCTTGGTGAGCATTACGCTTTTGTTTGGACACTCCATGCTGATGGCCTATCGCGGCGCCGATAACGATCTTTCCGGACGGCAGGCCGAACAGGCCATCGACGGGGCGGCCCGTTATGTGGAGCTGCTCATGGCGACGGCGGAAACCCCGGGGCTGATGCCCGACATCACCAGCTACGAGAGCGAAGCGGTGCCGGTTGGGGACGCAACCTTCTGGTTTCTTGGACGCGCCGCCGAGACCACGACCAACGGCACAACGCGCGTATTCGGCCTGGTTGATGAAGCTTCCAAGATCAACCTCAACATGCGTGTCAGCGACCCGCAGATTTTTCTCGATATCCTCGGCAAACTGCCGGGCATGACAGCTGAACTCGCCGCTGCCATCATCGATTGGCGCGACGCGGATGAAGATGTGACTCCGGGAGGAGCTGAAGCGGAGACCTACAACCGGCAAACGCCCGCCAGCTCGGCTAAAAACGCCGATTTTGAATCGGTGGAAGAGCTCGGGCTCGTGAGCGGCGCCACCCGCCTGATCCTTTACGGCGAAGATACGAACCTCAACGGCGTGCTCGATGCCAATGAGGACGACGGGGAAATCAATCTTCCCAGCGACAATTCGGACGGCAAACTCGACCCGGGTATTCTTGAATACCTGACTGTTTTCAGCAAGGAATCGAACAAGCAGAGCGACGGGACGACGGCGCGGATCAACGTGACCCAACCCGGCACGGAACTCACCACCCTTCTTACCGAGAAACTAAGCGCAAGCCGCGCCAATGAAATTATGGCGAGTCTTGGAACCACGACTCGGTTCAACAGCGTGCTGGCATTTTATGTGCGCAGCGGGATGAAACCGGAGGAATTCGACCTGGTCTCCGATTCCCTCACAACGAGTGACGGAGATAGCGTGGCGGGCTTGATCAACGTTAATACCGCCAGTGAAACCGTGCTCGCCTGCCTGCCCGGCATCGATACCGATAAAGCCTCCAAAATTGTCAGCCAGCGCCTCGGCAGCGCCACGCAAAGCGCTGGCATCGCCTGGGTGGCCGATATTCTCGGTCCCGACGGCGTTGAGCAGGCGGGCCCCTATCTGACCGGCCGCAGCTACCAGATCAGCGCTGATGTGGCTGCCGTGGGCCGGCATGGCCGCGGGTATCGGCGCACACGCTTTGTCATCGATAACAGCACAGGCACACCGCAAATCATCTATCGCCGCAACCTGGCATCGCTGGGCTGGGCGCTGGGAAGCGATGTGCGGGAATCTTTCGCGAGCACAAAAGGGATACAATGAAGTTAGACATCGCCGAAATTAAGAAACGCCTGCAGGTCGCCAACGCGCTCGCGGTCACCCTGGAGTCCGGACGGATCGTGGTGGAATGGATGCGCCATGACACCGACGGCGACCGGATTGTCCGCTCCATTTCGCTCCCCGCGGGAAGTGAACGTGTCGTGCGCGATCCCGCTAAAATCGGCCAGGAACTCGCCGCCCTGCTCGCCGCTGAAGGAATCAAGGAACGCCGCTGCGTGGTCTGCATTCCTCCCGGCTGGGCGCTCACCACGGCGACCGACGTGCCGGACATGAATGAGGAGGATCTTCGCGGTTACCTTGAACTCCGGGCCGAACGCGAATTCCCCATTGCTGTCAGCGATCTGCGTCTTGCTTATTGCGCCTATAATCTGCCCGATGGCCAGAAACGCGCCACGCTCGCCGCGGTTGCCAATAAACGGATCGCCGCTGTCGAGCTGATGCTCGAAAACGCAGGCTGCCGCGCGGTCAGCATTTCGCTTGGAATCACCGGATGCCTGCCCAAGCCGGAGACCCCGGCGGCGCTCCACTTTTTGGCCAATGGAAACCATGTCGACGTGGTGGTGGCGGCCGGCGGCGGCATTGTCGCGCTGCGTTCAATTGAGGGGCCGGTCGACGCGGCCGAAAATCCGTTTGATGCGGCCGGTTTTTGCCGGGATGTGCGGATTGCCCTGGGCAGCCTGCCCGAGACGGTGCGCCAGCAGGTTCGCCAGGCCCACTTCGGCGGTGCGGCGGCGGCAGCGGAAACCCTTTCAAACGAAATCCGCCCGCAGCTTCATCGCATGGGAATTGAGAGTCTTGGCGCCGCGCTGCCCGACTTGAACACTCCCGGCGCGGCGGTCGATGCAGCCCGGCACTATTTTAAAAAAGAACGCGTCGCGTTTGAATTTGTCATCCCGCAGGTCAATCGCTGGCAGGCCACTTTCCAACGCTTTGACAATAAACGCCGCCGCATGATGGTCGGGGCGGCAGCCGCGCTGATCCTGATTCCCATTATCGCTTTCACGGTACGTTCCCATATTGAAAGCAACCTGGAGACCGAGTGGGAAGGGATGCGCCGAAACGTGACCCAGCTCGACGCGACTCAACAAAAAATCCGCCAGTTTCGACCTTGGTTTGATCCAACCGCGCAGAGTGTCCGGCTGCTGGAAGGATTGATGAGCGCGTTTCCCGATCGGGGTGATGTCTGGGCAAAAAGCATCCAGATCAGCAACGACAAATCGACGGTAACCTGCACCGGATTCGCCCGGACGCCTGCGGCCCGGCTCGCATTTGTGGAGACCCTTCGCAAGCGCCCTGAAATCACCAATCTTCTCACCCAAGGGTTGCGCGGACAAAATCCCGAGACTTTCACCATCAGCTTCACCTGGGAGCCCAAAGATGCAAAATAAACAACGCGAACTTTATCTTAAAATCGGGGTCGGCGTTGTCGTGGGACTCTTTCTCTTTGATCGCATGATCCTTTCCCCCGCCATCAATAGCTGGAAGGAACAAAGCGACCGGATCGCCGCGCTTCGCCAAAAAGTCGTCCGTGGACGGCAGCTGATTGAGCGACAGGATTCCATCCAAAGCCGCTGGGCCGAGATGATGCGCACTGACATGCCGGAAGAAGCCTCTGCGGGCGAGAGCGAGGTTTTCCAAGCGGTCGGCCGCTGGACAACCGACAGCAAAATCAGTTTCACCAATCTGACCCCCCAGTGGCATATCCACGACGGCGAAGGCGGCTATGACACTCTCGATTGCCGCGCATCGGCGACCGGCGATCAGGCTTCCCTCGGACGGCTCCTTTACGAACTCGAAACCGATCCGCTCCCGGCCAAGCTGCATGAGTGTGAGATTACCGCGCGGGACGCCAAAGGCGGGCAGTTGATGCTCACGGTCCACTTTAGTTTTGTGCGCATCAGCGACTCTGGAAAAAACGGACGATGAACCCTTTTAAAATCAACGGTCTTCCTCGCGTTTCTGGAAAAACGCATGCCTCTTGTGCCGCTCTCTTCCTGCTGCTCGGCACCATGGCCCATGCGCAGAAGCCGTTGGTCAAAGGGTATGACGCCTTTCCTACGATCCGCACCCGCAATGTTTTTGATCCCGAGCGCCGCCCGATCCAGGCAAACCGAGACCCCCAGGAACGGCGGAGCTCGGGGCGCACGCGTCCCAATTTTATTACCATCACCGGCACGATGGTGAGCGGCACTAACACGCTCGCGTTCTTTTCGGGTTCCCAGCCGGAATATAGCAAGGTGATTGGCGTTCACGATAAAATCGCGGACTTCACCATCACGGCGATTTCGGCGGAAAAAGTCGATTTTGAGCGTGCTGGCACAAGGCTCAGTGTGCTGGTCGGCGCGCAGATTCCATTGAACGGATCGGCCGCCGCAGGCAGCACCCCAGTCCCGGACGAGGGCGGGGAGAGCAGCGATCCGGCCCCGGCCACCGAAACGACTTCGCCCCCTGCCACCTCGCCCACTCCCGGCACAACCGCACCGCCTGCCGGAGCGGCTCCAGCCGGGGACAAAGCGGAAGTGCTCCGCCGCATGATGGAACGCCGAAAGAAAGAAATTTAAATGAAAACCTCCCGAAACATTCTCACCGGGGCCTACCGGACCGCGGCTCTCGGTGTCTCGCTCATGCTTCCGTTTTTGAGCGTTGCTCAGGAACGCCAACTGGCGCCTGCGCCCGTTATTGCCCCCGTCACACCGATTGTGCCCGCGGCGGTGGCGCTTCCCGAGCCGATCAATCCCGAAAACAACCTGATCCCACCGCCCGTTCCGATCGCACCGCCCACGGCTGATGGCACGCTTCCCGGCGCGCCTGCCACGGGAGGCAAATCCCCGATCACGATCGGCCCCGACGGCATTCGCCTCAATTTCCAGGGAGCGGCGCTTTCTGAAGTGCTCAGTTATATCAGCGATGCGGCCGGATTGATTATCGTGCAGGAAGTGCCTGTTACCGGCACCGTTAACATCGTGAGCCGCAAAGGCATTGATACGGAGGAAGTGGTTGATCTGCTTAACACCGTTCTCCTTGAAAAAGGCTTCGTCGCCATCCGCAACGGACGCATTCTCAAGATCGTCAATCGCAATAACGCTGTAAAACGCGATTTGCCGGTTGAGGTGGGCAGCAAATCGAAGGAAATCCCCCGCAAAGACGCCATGGTCACCCAGATCATGCCGGTGCGTTACGGCGAAGCGGCCAAACTGGTCGAGAACCTGCGGCCGCTGCTGAGCGATCAGGCGACCATCAGCGCCAATGACGGCAGCAACTCCATCCTTCTTACCGATACCCAAAACAACATTCATCGCATCGCGCGGATTATCGAGGCGATCGATACCTCGGTCTCCGGAATCGCGAACATTCGCGTTTTCCCATTGCGTTATGCCGATGCCACCAAGCTTGCCACAGTCATTACCCAGCTTTTCGCAACCACTCCTACCACCGGCAATAACCGCGGCGGTGGCGGTGGTGGTGGCGGCGGCGGCGGTTTTCCCGGCTTCGGTGGATTCGGCGGCGGCCGTGGCGGCGGCGGCGGAGGCGGAACTCCGGCGGCTCCCCAAAGCGAGGCGCGCCAGGCGACCTCCCGCGTTGTCGCGGTGGCGGATGAGCCAAGCAATTCCCTGATCGTCAGCGCCACGGACGAAGCATTGGCGACCATCGCCGAGGTGATCAAAGGAATTGATACCTCCATTACTGACATCACCAGCATGCACATTTTCCGGCTCCATCACGCGGACGCCACCGAAATGGCGGATCTTATCACCAACGTCTTCAGCGATACCGGCACCCAATCGGGGAATAATCAAAACAACAACCGCCGCGGCCAGGGACAGGGGCAGGGCCAAGGGAGGGGTGGCCAAGGCGGTCAGGGGGGCGCCGCTCCCACCGCTCAACGCAGCGAACGATCGCTTTTACAGTCCAAAGTGGTGGCGGTCGGAGATCCGCGCACCAATTCGCTGCTGGTGACAGCCGCCCAGGACACGATGCTTGAGATCTCAGAAATGGTTGTGCGACTGGACGCCACCGACGCTAAAAAACAGCGCGTTTACGTCTACCAGCTTACCGATGCCGATCCGGAAGGCGTCGCCACCGTGCTTCGCGGCATGCTGAATGGCGGCACCCAGTCGTCAACCCAGACCACCCGGCTTAATCAACGCGCCAACAATGGCGCCGCCATGGATTCGACCACCAGCTCAACCGGCGGCGGCACCGGTGGCGGTGGGGGCCGGTAACCGACTCTGATTTCTTTTTATGCTCTACCCCTTCTCAAAAATGCAGGTCTTGGGCGCGATGCTCGTGCCGGCCCTGCTGGCATTCTCCGCGCAGGCACAGGCACAATCGGCTCGTTCGGGCGCCGCCGGCGGCGGCGGCGTGCGTGCCGGGACTACTACCCGCAACACCGGAAGCACCAGCAGCAGCTCCTCGAGCTCGGCCACCGGCCCGCGCCAGTATCGCAGCAACACGCTTCTGGGCGACGCCACCATCCAGGTCGATCCCGAGACCCGCTCACTGATCGTCGTCACCGATGAAGAGACCCACGATCAACTCTTCAAAGTGATCCGGACCCTGGACAAACCGAAGCCGCAGGTTCTCATCAAAGTCGTCTTTATCGAAGTCACTTACAATAAAGGCTCCGACATTGGAGTGGAAGGGAGCTACGCCTTCAACTTAAAGAACCCGACCAAGGCGATCACCGGCACTTCAACCACGACGACCTCGACCGGGAACGTCGTCAACGCCACCACCGGCGTCACGACGAGTACAAACACCTCGCTTGTCAGCGATATTGGCACCGTGGCGGGACTGGGAAATTCGGCAACCGCCTCGAGCCTCTTCGGCCTTGCGCAGGCGACCGATGGCAGTTTCCTGCGGGTGGTCGGGGATGACTGGCAGGCCACGCTCCGGCTTCTGGCCACGCATGGCAAACTTGAAGTGCTCTCGCGGCCTTCGATCATGGCGCGCAACAATCAGGAAGCGGTGATTGTGGTTGGCCAGGAAGTGCCTTTTGTCACAAACAGCCGGGTCACCAGCGATGGCCAGACAATCAATACGATCCAGTATGATAACGTCGGCATCATTCTGCGTGTCACTCCATTTATCACCTCTGAGGGAACTGTTGAAATGATTGTCGCCCCGGAAATCTCGACGCTGACCAGCCAGACCGTCCCGATTTCCAACACCGCTTCCGCACCTGTCATCGCCAAGCGCTCCGCAGAAACCGTGGTGGTGACTCCCAATGCGCAAACCGTCGTGATCGGCGGGCTGATGGAAACCCAGAAAACCGAGGCGGTCCGCAAGATCCCGATTCTTGGAGACATCCCGATCCTTGGACTGCCGTTCAAGCGCACAGTCAAAGACAGCGTCAAACGGGAGCTGATGATTTTCCTGACTCCCTACATTGTCAACAATCCCAAGGGGTTAAAGGATCTCACCGCGATTGAAGCGGAGGAGGCCGAGTTGGTTCACAAAGCGTTTACCGACAAGGAACTCGCCAAGTTTGTCGACCTTCCAAAGCTTGATCCCCTGCCTGTCCGGACGAAGACGGTCACGACCACGACCACAGTGAAAGCGCCGCTGAAGGAACCTGAAGTCCGCCGCGCTGTCCGTCTCGAGAACGCCACCAAATAAACTCTTTTCCCATGCGGAGCTTTACTTCGGTTTTTCTTGCCGGCCTTTTGGTGGCAACCCCGCTTTTTGGTGCTGACTCACCCGACTGGCCTCGATGGCGCGGCCCCGAAGCAAAAGGAACGGCGCCCCTCGGGACTCCGCCGCTCACATGGAGCGAAACCGAGCATGTGAAATGGAAGTTCAAAACGCCCGGGTTCGGCACTTCAACGCCGATTGTCTGGGGCAATAAAATCTTCCTTCTCAGCGCGATTCCAACCGGCAAAAAAGCGCCGGCCGCCACGGCGCCGCCCGCAGGAGCCCGTCCCGGCGGAGGAATGCGATCCGAGACCCCGGACGAACTTTACCAGTTTGTCGTTTTATGCGTTGCCCGGGACACCGGGAAATTGCTTTGGCAGAAAGTCGCCAGGGAAGAAATTCCGCACGAAGGGCATCACCGCGACCACGGATTTGCTTCCGCATCGCCGGTGACAGACGGTGAAAATCTTTACGTTTCCTTCGGCTCGCGCGGAATTTTTTGTTTCGATTTGGAAGGTAATTTGAAGTGGGAAAAGAACCTCGGCCGGATGCAGACCCGCAACGCATTTGGCGAGGGCGCCTCTCCCGCCCTTCACGCCAACACGCTGGTAATCAATTGGGATCACGAGGGCGACGACTTCATTGTGGCTCTTGATAAAACGACGGGCAAAGAACTTTGGCGACAGCCGCGCGATGAGCCGACCACATGGTCGACTCCACTGATTATTGAACATGAAGGCGTTCCTCAGGTGATAGTCAGCGCCACCAATAAGGTGCGTGCGTACGAACTCGCAACCGGCAAGCAACTTTGGGAGTGCGCCGGAATGACTGCCAATGCCATCCCGACTCCCGTGAGCGATTTCGGAATGCTCTACGCAATCAGCGGTTTTCGTGGCGCGGCTTTGCTTGCCATCAAGCTCGGAAAAACGGGCGATTTAACCAATAGCGACGCGATCGCCTGGCGCGTGACCAAAGCAACGCCGTATGTCCCCTCCCCGTTGCTTTCCGGTGAACGGCTCTATTTTTATTCCGGCAACAACGGCACGCTCTCCTGTTTTAATGCAAAGACAGGGAAAGGTCTCTTTGAATCCGAGCGCATCGCCGACTTGCTCGGCGGCGTTTATGCCTCGCCCGTAGCCGCCGCGGGCCGCGTTTATCTGGTCGGCCGCGATGGGAAAACCGTCGTGATCAAAGATGCCGATACACTTGAGCCGCTTGCCACCAACAAGCTCGACGACAAGTTTGATGCCTCGGCCGCTATCGCCGGCAAAGAACTTTTCCTGCGCGGCCACGATTCCCTTTACTCGATCGCCGAATAGTTTTGGCAGAGTAACACGCACGCTGCGGCTTGTTTCGGCAATTTCTTCAGGTGGCTGAAGTCCGCGGCGGCGCTCCATCCGCGCCGTCGGTTTCCGATGCCGAAAGGGCAGCTTTACGATTTCGGAGACAAACGCCCTCTCCAGTGGCGCTTCTATAGGCAGATTACAATGCCCCTTTCGTGGATGACCAACCCAAAGCCCACACATGGAACTCCTGGCTTGCGGCCAACGCGCGGCGGTTCCTTCTTTTTGCCCGTGACCAAACGCGAGTTGAAGCCGACGCTCACGACGTGCTTCAAGAGGCGCTGGTGGAAGCGTGGCGACGCGGGGATGGTCAACCGCCCGATGATGCCCTTGTTTTCGCCACCATTCGCCGGCGCGCCATCGATCTTGCCCGTGGCAATCAACGCCGTGTGCGCCGCGAATCGAGCGCCCAGGAAATCTCGTGGTTCCAATCCGGGGAAGAAGGCGCGGCGCTCGACCATGAACTGGCCGGCGCGGTGAAAACGCTGCCACCTCACCTGCGCGAAGTGGTGATCTTGAAAGTCTGGAGCGAGCTTACTTTCCAACAAATCGCCGATACTCTCACGATCCCGCTCAATACAGCCGCCTCACGATATCGCTATGCGGTGGAGCAACTCCGTGAAGCTTTTAAGGAGGTGCGCTCATGAATAACGACGACGATTCGATCGAAAGCCGGCTGCGCAGGATGCGTCCTTCCGAGCCTCCAAGGGAATTAATGGAACGGCTCCATGCGCCGCGCCGGCGTTTTCTGGCCTATGCGATTCCATTTGCCGCCGCAGCCGTTGTCGCATTTGCGTTCCTATTTCAGCCTCCCTCTGAAAAAGCGCGATTTGACACGGCCAAACCGTCGGATCTTCGTGTCTTTTTGCCCGTGGAAACACGAAGCGAACTCGTTGAAGTGCGCGACCTTGGAGTCATCGAAATGGCAGCCGCCCCGATGCGGCTGATTCGGTACACCTGGCTTGATGACGTCACTTATCGCGACAGTGCGGAATCGACATTTCGCCGCGCCTCCCACCGCGAACAGATCATCCCGATCGCTCTTGAAACCTATTGAATTATGAAACGCATCATCCTCGCATTAAGCCTCACCGCCGCCGTTAGCACCACACTGCTTGCAGTTGACCCGACGCAAAAAGAAAACCGCACTTCGGTCACCACCAGCGCAAGCAGCTCCGGGTCGACCGGAAAAGCGACCATCACCATTGAAGTAAACGGGAAAAAGGAGACCCGCGAAGTGGAACTCGGCAACGGCACTTCAATCACTGTCGTTCCCGAGGAGAGCAAACCGGAAAAACCGAACCGCAAACCGTGGCTCGGAGTCGCTTCCACTGAAATCTCCGATGAAGTGCGCGCCCAGCTTCCGGTCGAATCCGGCACCGGCCTCCTGGTCCGCAGCGTGGTGGAGGGAAGTCCAGCGGCGCAGGCCGGTCTGGAAAAGAACGACGTGCTTTTTAAATTCGACGACCAGATCCTGGCCAACGCGTCCCAATTAAAAACGTTGGTTGGGACAAAAAAAGAAGGCGATACCGTCCGTCTGACCTATTTCCGCAAAGGCCAGCAAGCCACTTTGGAGGTCAAAATCGCCACGCACGAAGGAGGCGACCTCGACAATCTTCAGATCAAACTCGGAGAATTGATGCCTGGCGCGGCGCGCGGTTATGAATGGGTGAAAAGCCTCACCGCACCGCTTAACGTTTACACAAAGGGAATCATTGTTGATAACAAAGGGAATATCCTGACCGAAAATCGGGGGCCCGAATTGGACGCGGTCGTCACCAAACTTGAGAGCACGCTCCGGGAAGCGGGTGTCGACAATGCTTCCATTGAGCAAACCCGGCGCGCGCTTCAGGAGACAGCCGAGGCGATTCAGAAAGCGGCCGGCAATGCGGAGCAGATTCGTGAACAGGTCTCGCGAGAAGTTAAAAAAGCTATCGAACAGGCAGCCAAAGCGGTCGAGAAAGCTCGCGATGATGCCCAGCGCGCGCACGCCGACGCCACAAAAAAGCCGTAGTAGTCTCGCTCACGGCCGCACGCCGTTGAGCTCACGCAACGAGACTCTTCCCTCGCCGTGAAGCCAGTGCTCGAAATTGGCACGCAGGCGGGGCCATTCCCCATCGAGAATGCTAAACCAAGCCGTGTCGCGATTGACTCCCTTGATCGCCATGTGTTGGCGGAACAAACCCTCAAACTGAAACCCGAGCCGGAGCGCGGCGGCTTTGCTCGGCTCGTTGCGGCTATCGCATTTCCATTCGACCCGCCGGTATTGCAGTTCGTTAAAGAGATAACACAAAAGCAAATAAACCGCCTCGGTATTGACCGATGACCTCTGCGCGGCCGGCGCATACCAGATGCATCCAAGCTCAGCCACCCCATGGGCCGGGGTAATCCGAAGAATGGAAATCATTCCAAGGGCGCGGCCCGAGTTGATAGCCCTTACTGTAAAACAGACAACGTCGGGCGCGGATTGCCACTGGATAATCCAGTCACGCATTGCCGCAACGTCGCAGAACGGGCCGTTATGCAAAAACTGCCAGAGCCTTTCGCAAGCGTCTGAGCCGTGGGAGATCGCAAATAGTTCACCGGCATCCGATTCGGCATTTGTGGGCACAAGCGTTATAAAACGGCCTGTGTGGGGACGCGCTTTAACTCCAGTCCACGGCTTGGGAAATGATTCAACCATGGCGTGACATCCTACAACAATCAGCAGGAGCGGCTAAAAAAAACGACGCCCCGCGCGGATTAGAGGGATTCGCGCGGAGCGTCTTTGTTTGGGGGGAATAACGTTCGTGGGGGAACGTGATCAGTTATGGGGTATTGACCGGAATGGGGCAATCAGGTCTCCCACCTATATGGAGATCAGGAAAGAGGATCCATGGGCTTCATTGGCTCCATCGGTTTCATCGGTTTCATCGGTTTCATCGGTTTCATTGGGTCCATTCGTTTCATTCCTGGCTCCGATGATTCCGTAAGCGGGAGCTTTTGGGCATTCTCCAAATCGGCGGGGCGATCGGTCGACTGGGATTGGTTTCCTGAGAGGCGCAGGAAACGCGTCCCTTTTTCGCCCTCGATCTGAACAATCAGCGCGTCGTCTATTTTATAGAGCAGAGGCTGATTCGCCCATTTCCCGGTATCAAAAGCGTTTGACTGGCTCTGCTGCTGGCCCGGGCCCCGGCTGCTGACGCCGATGAAAGTCTGATTGCCTTCATTTTCAATGTGCAACTGCTGTCCGTTTCCAATGTCTGAGATATATCGCATAAGCGAATATCGGGACTCAGCCGCTGGCGAGCTATACGGATGCCATATTTAAGAGCGGCCATGCCCGGGACACCACCGCGTAACGAGGGTAAAACGATCTTAAATCAGGTATGAAACCCACCCCGAGGCCGCCTCGTAAACCCGGCATTCATTTACGGTGCTCCGGCTGGATCGTCTGCACGTTGTTCGCCGTGCATGGATTCGGCGCGGAGGGGCCAATCGCGGAGGTTCAGAATTCGCTTCGAAAAGGAGATTATTATTCAGGCGAATCGACCGGCGTTATGGACGCGGAAACGCGGGCAAGCCTGAAGCGTTTCCAGATTCATGAAGGCCTGCAAGTGACGGGCGAGCTCGATACGGCCACCTTACAAAGCCTGCAAGCGGCAGCGGCGACGCCGGCCAAAGGCGCCGTCGATGCGCTTAAAGCGTTTGATCCGTCAGTCCGCGGCCGTGCCCAGGGAATGGTGCAGAGCGACAAAGAATTTCTCCAACGCATGGAAGTCAACGAGGAGCCTCCGCCGCCGCCACCTCCGAAACCCGCGGCGAAGGTGGAGGAGCCGGTGGCACCACGCCGTCTCCCGGATGAGAGGCCCCGTCCAAAAGTGCCTTCACTCGATCTCGTTCAGGAGGCGCGAAGCTTCGTAACGCGATATCTTGAAGCCGCCCAGCAAGCCACTCCAGAGCGCGAGAACACTCTTTACGGAGAGGAGGTGAACTATTTTGACAGCGGGAAAGTGAGCCGAAAGTTTATCGAACGCGATCAGCAGAATTATTACCGGCGATGGCCGCGCCGCCAGTTTACCCTCATCGGCGAGCCCGAGGTAAAAGTCGCGTCGCAAAGCGAAATGTCGGTCCGTTTTGTGATCCGGTATTCGGTGCAAAATGCGGAGGAGAGGGGCAGAGGCGAGACGGAGAATATTCTCAGATTAAGACGCGACGATTCGGGATTAAAAATCGTCAGCATCCACGAGCGGAAAATTCGCCAGTAGGAGTTCGTGCAACAAATCGTCGCTCTCCCCGCAGAAACGTCGGCTCGATTTCATATCGCTGTGGCGGCATAAAAATGAGGCTCGCGGATTTTCGGATGCCCTGCTCACATCCGATGCCTCTATGTCTGTTTTAGTTGGAAAACTACGCAAGTCGGCATTGGTTTCTTACGGGTTGTTTGCGTTCTGGCTTATCCTGATGGCCGCACTGCACTTGGTGACGCCATTCCTGACCGTCCTTTTTTCGTACCTCGCACTAAGCAAACTCAATTTCTTCCACAGAAAATGGATCGCGCTTCTGCTTTTTGTCATCCTAGTGACGGGCGCTTTTTGCGGTTTTGTTTATTTCTTCAACCGGGCTTTTGTGGCGCTGCCCGAAATTGTTTCCACCTCCATCCCGGTGGTGGTGAAATTTGCCGCCAAACACGGCATCGAACTTCCTTTTGCCGATATTGAGAGCCTTAAGGCACTCGCTCTTGAAAGCGTCTCGGAAGCGATGGGTTACCTTGGCAACTTCGCCAAGGTCGCGACCAAGGAATTTGTATTCCTTCTGATCGGGATCGTGGTGGCGATCGGGATTTTTCTCAACCCGGCGCTTGACTGGGATTCCTGCAAAGGCGGCTCGCTCTCCAATCTTTATT
Organism: Chthoniobacteraceae bacterium; assembly: GCA_028293625.1. Taxonomy (GTDB): domain Bacteria; phylum Verrucomicrobiota; class Verrucomicrobiia; order Chthoniobacterales; family Chthoniobacteraceae; genus CAIURC01. Next base: position 118,757 of record JAQGOL010000008.1, read on the forward strand.
CCGTGCTCTGCGCGGAAATCAGCGAGCGCTTCCGCTCATTTTACATGAGCTTTGAGACTGTTATTGGGGCGCAGGTGCTGATTTCCTCCATCAACACGGTGCTGACCGCTTTTTTCGTTTACGGCGGTTCACTGAAACATGCGACAGTTATTGTTATTCTTACTTTCGTTTGCGGATTGCTGCCTGTCGTAGGGAACCTCTTAAGCAACAGCATGATTGTCGGCATCGCTTTCACCATCTCCCCGCAACGGGCCGGCTGGGCGCTCGTCTTCCTCGTCGTCGTCCATAAACTCGAATATTTCCTCAATAGCCGCATCATCGGTTCGCGGATTAAACATCCGATGTGGCTGATGCTTTTTGCGTTGGTGCTCGGCGAACGGCTCATGGGCATCGGCGGGATCATCCTTGCACCCGTCCTTCTTCACTTTTTAAAGACAGAAGCGATGAAGGTTCCGGTTACTCCCGTTCTGGTCGATCCCGCGCAGGCGCTTGAACCGGCGATTAAATAATTCGAGGCTGACGGATCTGTGCAGAGAATCCGAAGCGTGGGAATTTCTGGCATGAAACGTCAAACGCACAAGCAAAGGCGTCTGGACAACCGCCACACTCTTCCACGCCGATTTGGTTCCGAACCGAATTGCGGAGCCAAAAAAAATCGCTGAATTCATTCTGCCCCGACAAATTGTGTCGAACCGTCCGGCCGTGAGCCGGAATGCCGTCATTGGAGCAGGCTGATTGATCAGGAGAAGGCGTCAGCCGTGTTTCAGTTCGCTTAAAGAACCGCTGCGTAACAATGAACATTTCTCCAACGACAACCGCTGTGGTTTATACTGATTGCCTCGATAGCGAGGAGGGGGGCCGGATGTTGGCACAGAAAGTAATCACCGGTTTAAATGGAGAAACTCCCGACGCACTGATTCTCTTTGTTTCGCCTCGGTATAATCTGCGTGTCCTGGTGCAAGCGCTTACCGATGGCTGCCATCCGGCCGTGTTGGTCGGTTGCTCTTCAGCGGGAGAATTCACCAGCCAGATGCATGGCGATGGGCGTGCCTGCGCCATTGCCATTCGATCCTCGGAGCTGAAATTTGCCGCGGGGATCGGCCGGGGCATTGGCAAGGATCGGGCGGCCGCCGCCAAAGCGGTTGTTTCCGCGTTTTCAGGCAGTGGCACCATCCCCCATGCCTACAGTTCTGGCTTGGTACTGACCGATGCCCTTGCCGGTCACGCTGACGAATTGATCGAGCAGCTGACGATCTGTACGGGTGGCAATTACCAATTTTTCGGAGGAGGCGCCGGGGACGATGCGCGATTCCAGCAGACCCAGGTGATCCTGGGGACGGAGGTAGCCACTGATGCCGCGGTGGTGCTTGAGATTCTTTCGCATAAACCGATCGGTGTCGGTGTGCGGCACGGCTGGCGTCCGGCAGGCAAACCGATGCGAGTGACCGAATCCAACGGACCGGTACTCGTGAGCCTGAACGCCATGCGGGCAGTCGATGTATTTGCCGAGCATGCCGCCTCAACCGGCCAGGAGTTCGATCCGGCGAATCCCCTTCCCTTTTTCCTTCATAACATCCTTGGAATCGATACCGGCGAGGGTTTCCGGTTGCGGGTGCCGCTGGCTATCGGCCAGGACGGCTCAGTGACGTGCGCGGCGGAAATTCCTCCCGGCGCGCTCGTCTGCATCATGGGAACCGATGCGCTCTCGGCGCGAAACGCGGCGGCGGATGCCACTCGTGACGCGGTCAACCAGCTTCAGGGAAATGAACCCAAATTCGCGCTTTTTTTCGACTGCGTGGCGACGCGGCTGCGAATGGGAAAAGAATTTGGTTATGAACTCGACGGTTTGAAAGAAGCACTCGGCTCCATTCAGTTTGCCGGATGCAACACATACGGCCAAGTGGCCCGGTCTGAGGGCCAATTCAGCGGGTTCCACAATTGCACGGCGGTGGTTTGTGTATTTCCAGCCTAAAGCGACGATTGTGTATCAACCACCTCTGCTTTCGCTCGTCTCGGCGCTGACGAACCCTGATCACCGCCAGGAAGCGGCGCGGATTGTTGCCCGGCACGCTGGTGCGGAAAATCTTCTGATTTTTGTTCGTGACCTGGAGCTCGGTACGCTCCTGCCGGCTCCCGGCTTTATTCAGACCCTGCCAAATGCCCGCCAATGGCATGATTTTGTCGGGGAGTGCCAAATTGGTCATACAATAAACCGGCAGCTTTCATTTCCAGGTCCGGCCGGCGAGGCGCAAGTAACGGGTATCGCGGGCGAGGACGGTTCGGTTCTTGTGCTCCTTGGCGGCACGCCGAATGTGGAAATTGTCCTCGATATCGCGCTGCTTTTGCCATTGCTCGCGGCCGCATTTGAAGGGGAACGCCGGGCCATCATCGCAAAAGGGAGCGCGAGAATTGCCAAACAAGCGGCCGATCAGGCAAAGCTTCTCGCCACTTCACTTGAGACCGCACGCAGCGCTCTTCGAACGGCGCTTTCCGATGCCGAGGAAGCCAATCGTGCCAAGGACCGTTTCCTGGCTGCGTTAAGTCACGAGTTACGAACACCGCTGACTCCGGTGCTCATTGCGGTGACAGCGATGGAGCGGGAGTCGGAACTCTCCGAATTGACGCGGCACGACCTGGAAATGATTCGCCGCAACGTGGAGCTGGAGGTCAACCTGATTGATGATCTGCTCGACCTAAGCCGCGTTATCTCCGGGAAACTGCGGTTGCGCCGCGAAACGCTCGACCTTAACAGACTGGCGGCACAGGCCCTTGAAATCTGCGCGCCTTATCTTCTCGAAAAAAAGATCCGGCTTGAGACCGATCTCTCGCCGACCGCCCTGACCATCGTGGTTGACGCCACCCGTGTTCAGCAGGTCCTTTGGAATTTGCTCAAGAACGCGGTGAAATTCACGCCCGAAAACGGATCGCTCTCTGTGAAGACAACCGCCGGCATGGATGGAATCGCTCGTTTTATCGTGCGCGACAGCGGCGTGGGGATTGAACCGGAAGCGCTTACTCGAATCTTTGGTGTATTCGAGCAGGGCAACGTAAACACGCCCCGGGAATTTGGCGGGCTCGGCCTGGGGCTGGCGATCTCCAAAGCGATCACCAACGCACATGGGGGCGGTCTGCTGGCGGAAAGTCCCGGTTTGGGGAAAGGCGCGACATTTACCGTGGAACTTCCGTTAACGACACCCGTGGAGAGCGGCCAACGCCTCCAGCCCTCTCCAATCGCCCCCGCGAATCCCGGCCATCTGGCACGTATTCTGGTGGCCGAAGATCATCGTGACACCGCACAGCTTCTCATGCGGATCCTTCACCGGGCGGGCCACGGAGTGAAAACTGTCGCAAGCGTCACAGAGGCTCTCGAATCGTTGAAAACCGAACGATTTGATCTTCTCCTGAGCGACGTTGGATTGCCGGATGCCTCCGGTTACGAGCTGATGCGGTCGGCTTCCAAACTCTACGGGATTGCCGGGATCGCAATGAGCGGCTTTGGAATGGATGACGACATTCGCCGCAGTCTCGAAGCGGGCTTTGCTGAGCATCTGACCAAACCGCTCGATATACAGCATCTTAAACAAGTAATCCAGCGTGTCCTTACGGCGGGATAATTGGAACAGACTGGTTCTTATAAAGCAGCACACGTGCATTAAACGCTCGCACAGAAAAGTGATTTACTTAGCTTTGCGGGATGTCCGACCAGGAACGCTCCCCAGCAACGTCCTCGACAACACCAGATACAGGTTTGCCGGAAATCAGCCCGGACTTTGTTAAGCACGATTTTCCAGGTACGATCGACAACGCCATTCCGACGCGCGGTTATTCAATGATTCCGCTGATTGGGCTTGGGGGATCGGCTGGCAGCATCCGGGCGGTGCAAAGTTTTTTTTCTCTCATGCCACCCGATAGCGGAATGGCGTTTGCCGTCATCCTGCATCTCTCGCCCGAGCATGAAAGCACGCTGGCCGATCTCCTGCAGCGCACGACAACGATGCAGGTGGTGCAGGCAACAAACCTGAAAAAGGTGGAAATCAACTGCGTCTACGTCATTCCTCCGGACAAATACCTCTTGTCGGCGGACGAACATCTGCGGCTTACCCAGTTGCGCCACTGGCATGGAAAAAGGGTGGCCGTGGATCTTTTTTTCCGCTCCCTGGCGGATTCCCACGGGCCGCACGCGGTGGCGATTCTCCTTTCGGGAGCCGATTGCGACGGAGCAATCGGGATCAAACGAATCAAGGAGCGCGGCGGACTGACCATTGCGCAGGATCCCGAGGAAGCCGAACACCCTTCGATGCCCCGGGCCGCCATCGAAACGGGCATGGTCGATTGGGTGCTGAAAGTCGCACAAATCCCTCATCGGCTTCTTGAATATCGCGAGAATGAACGCCGCCTTCGGTTGCCGCCCGAGGAAAATTTTCTCTCGGCTCAACGCCCGAAGATGGATGAGAACGAACAGGCGCTTGGCGAGGTCATGATCCTTCTGCGGAGCCAGACCGGCCGCGACTTTAGCTGCTACAAACGCGCGACTATTTTGCGGAGGCTTGCCCGAAGAATGCAGGTCAATGGTACGCTTGAACTGAGCGCGTACCTCAATTTTCTGGGAACGCGTCCGGAAGAGGCCAGGGTGCTTGTCCAGGAGCTGCTCATCACCGTCACCAATTTTTTTCGAGACCGCGATTGTTTTAACGCTCTCCAGGCAATCATTCCCGCGCTCTTTGAAGGCAAGGGGCCCAATGACACCGTCCGTATCTGGGTGGCGGCGTGCGCCACTGGCGAGGAGGCATACTCGCTTGCAATGCTGCTGTGCGAGCATGCCGGGCAATTAAAGGCCCCCCCGATGCTTCAGGTTTTCGCCACTGATCTCGATGAGGAAGCCATCCGGCTCGCACGCCGCGCGGTTTACCCCGCCACGATTTCCGCGGACGTTTCCGAGGAACGGCTCTCGCGCTTTTTCATCAAGGAAGAGCATCATTATCGCCTCCGGCAGGAAGTGCGCGAGATGGTGCTGTTTGCGGTCCACGACGCATTGAAAGATTCGCCGTTCTCACGCCTGGACCTGGTCTCATGCCGTAATCTCCTCATTTATCTTAACCGGTCCGCGCAGGCCCGCCTTATCGACACCTTCCATTTTGCGCTTCGGCCGGAAGGATGGCTTTTTCTCGGCTCTTCAGAATCGATCGAAAAAGGAAGCCGCCTTTTTGGAATGTCTGACAAAAAGCACCGGATATTCCAGCAGCGCCCGATCCGGCGCACGAGCATGCCGGTCCCTTCAAGCGTACCCAGGGATATGCGTCCCTGGACAAAGGAAGGAATTCCACTCGCAGAAGACCATTTCCCGCTTGCTGCGCACGGCACTCCAGCCGGCCTCAATCCGCAGCTCTCATGGAGCGAGTTGCACTTCAAATTGCTTGAGCAACTCGCCGCCCCTTCGGTCATTGTCAATCACGACTACGAGATCCAGCATTTATCGGAGAAGGCGAGCCGCTTCCTGCAATTTACAGGGGGCGAGCCGACAATGAACCTGCTGCGGCTGGTGCATCCGATGCTTCGGATCGAGCTGCGATCCGCCCTTTATCGCGCCAAGGAAACCGGCACTGCGATCGAGGTCAATGACGTCGCGGCCAGTTTGGATGGCACAGCCTATCTGATTAATTTGCGGGTCGGCCCGTCGCGGCAGCCGGAACCCGATTTTTTCCTCGTTATTTTCGATGCGAAAGAAAAAACGGAGGCGGATGCGGTCCGGACTGCCGGCAGCGTGCCCGACCCGGCCTGGAATCATTTGGAACGCGAGCTGGAGGAAATGAAAGTGCATCTGCGCGACACGGTTGAGCAATACGAAGCGTCGACGGAGGAGCTTAAAGCCAGTAACGAAGAACTTCAGGCGATTAACGAGGAATTGCGCTCGGCCACCGAGGAACTCGAAACCAGCCGCGAAGAGCTGCAATCAATCAATGAAGAGCTTATTACGGTCAATTCGGAGCTCAAAAACAACGTTTATCAGCTTGGCCACGCCAATAGCGACATGCAAAATCTCATGGCCGCGACCGCGATCCCGACCCTCTTCCTGGATCGCGAGCTCCGCATCATGCGCTACACGCCCTCGGCGGTTAAACTTTTCCATCTCATTGCAAGTGACATCGGCCGCCCGATTACCGATCTCAGACATCACCTCCAATACCCCCAATTATTAAGCGATACGGCGCATGTCCTCGCTGAACTGACACCGATTGAGCGCCAAGTGGGCGATGAAACAGGCGAGCATTGGTTTTTAGCGCGGCTTTTGCCATACCGAACGATTGAGGATGGGATCGGAGGCGTGGTGCTGACGCTTGTGGATATCACCGAGCAAAAACGCGCCAATAGCGCTTTATGTGAGAGTGAGGCACGTTACCGCGCTCTTACCAATGCTTCTTCCCAAGTAATCTTTCGAATGAGTCCGGACTGGAGCGAGTTGCTCCAGCTTCAGGGCGGCGAATTTCTTGCCAATACGGAAGACCCAAGCGCCACCTGGCTTGAAGACTATATTCATCCCCACGACCTGCCGCTGGTTGAAAAATTGTCCAGGGAAGCAGTGCTTACAAAAAAGATTTTCGAGAGCGAACACCGGGTGATGCGAGTCGATGGGACCTGGGGGTACGCCTTTACAAGGGCTATCCCACTCTTCAATGCCGCTGGGGAGATCGTCGAATGGTTTGGCGCGGCTACCGATGTCACAAAACGCAAACAGATCGAGGAAGCACTCAGGGAGTCCGAAGACCGGATGCGGCGCGCATTCCAAATTGAAACCGTTGGAGTGCTCTTTTTCCATGTCGACGGCCGCATCATTGAATCCAACGACGCTTTCCTCTCCATGTGTGGCTGCAACCGGGGCGATTTGATCGAAGGTCGCGTTACGCGGGATCAAATGACCCCCAAGGAATGGATGGCACGCTCACGGGCGGCCGCCGAGGAGTTTAAAACCACCGGACGCACGACGCCCTATGAAATTGAGTATCTGCGAAAAGACGGCAGACGATGGTGGGCGCTGCTTGCCTCCACCCGGCTCAACGAAAATGAGGGCGTCGAATTTATTGTCGACATCACGACACGCAAACTCACCGAGCAGGCATTGGTGGAAAGCCGCGAGGAGCTGCTCGCCGCGTTGAAAGAGACCGAGGAAGCCCGGCAGGAAGCCGAAGCCGCCGGCCGCGCCAAGGACCATTTCCTTGCCGTGCTTTCGCACGAATTGCGCACGCCGCTCACACCGGTCATGATGATTGGCGAGATGCTGTTGGGCCGGCCCGACCTTGCGCCGCGCGTGCGCGATGGGCTGGAGACCATTTGCCGCAACGTAAAACTCGAAGCCCATTTCATTGACGACTTGCTCGACGTGACACGGATCAGGAACGGCAAACTCGAACTCGAGCTCGTCCCGCTCAATCTCCACGATGTCGTAAACCGCGCTGTGGAGATCACCGAATCGGACATCGCCGTAAAGGAGCAACGGCTGATCCTCAACCTCAGCGCGCAATTCTGCCAGATCGAGGGCGATTTTTCCCGCCTTCAGCAAGTCTTTTGGAATCTGCTTAAGAACGCCTCAAAATTCACGCCCCCACGTGGCGAACTCCGTCTGAATTCGCGAAACGAAGCCGGTTCCATCCTTGTGGAAATCTCGGATACCGGCCGGGGGATCGCCCCCGAAGCGCTTCCTTATATTTTCGAAGCCTTCAGGCAGGGCGACGAATCGATCACGCGCGAATTTGGCGGGTTGGGGCTCGGGCTGGCGATTTCAAAGGCAACCATTGACGGGCACCGTGGCAATCTTTCCGGATCGAGCGCGGGAATCGGCCAGGGCGCGCTTTTTACGGTTGAATTACCGCTATCTGTTACGCATACATAACAATATTGTTAATATGAGCAATATGACGGAACCAACTCTCTTGCGCATTTTCGTCGTTGAAAACCATTCAGACACATTGAAATGGATTAGACTTTATCTTGAAGAGTCGGGTCACATCGTCCAGAGCGCTCAAACCATTGTCGAGGCAGTCGAACGCTTTCCCGATTCCGGCGCGGAAGTGCTCATGAGTGACATTGGCTTGCCGGACGGCACCGGCTGGGAACTTATGGAACGGTTGCGGCCTTCCACGGAGATCTTCGCCATTGCAATGAGTGGCTTCGGCTTAAACGCCGACAGCAGCCGCAGCCGTGCCGCAGGATTTCATCATCATCTCCTGAAACCGTTCAAACCCGCGGAGCTTGATCGCATCTTGAATGAGGCCGCTCAAAGGCTTGCAAGCCAGGTAAGTATCCGCTGATTGCGGGGTTTACTCGGAGCCGGTCATCTTCGCCTTAAGGGAATGAGCTTCGTCGATGACGTGGTTGACCATGGCGCCCAGACAATCGAGTTCGTCCACCGCGAGCGGCTGCCCTTTTGCGACCCGGCGATTGAGCACATTGATCATTAAACTGATCCCGACAAGACTCTGGCAAATCGTGTCGTGGAGTTCCTGGGCAATCAGGTGGCGTTCACGGTTGACTGCCTGGAATGTGGCCAAATCAGAAGCAGAAAGTCTCTCATGCATGGAGTAGAGGGCGAAGTGATAAAGACAGAGCTCAGGGAACGCACCAACTTTAGATAATAGATCCAAGCCGCAGGCGAGTATTTATCTATCGTTTACTTAGAATATCACGCAAAGAGTCATATGCCTGGTCCGTGCCGGGATGAGCGCTCCTCTTATTTGCGGATCAGGCGGCTCACATCAATCACACTCCGCGGGCCGACGAGGAATACCTGGTCGCCACGCGCCGCTTTAATTGAACAGTTGCCGGTAAATGAGCCAAACGCCGGCAACACCGCCAGGCGCCGGCCAAAATGAAAACAGGGATTGCGAAGGCCCGCCCCGGTTCTTTCGCTCAGATGAAATGCCGGGTGAAGATGGCCCGCGAGAACAAAACCCCCGGGATTTTCCTCCGGCTCGTGACAGCAATAAAACGGCGCAAATTGCCACGGTCCTTTCACGCAATCGAAGCGCCATTCCGCAGGCGGCGCTCCGGCGTGCCGGTCGTGATTGCCTTCCACCAGGACGATCGGAAGCGACTGCCGGCACGCGCGCCAGCTCCCCAGCGCGCTCAGCATGCTCTCGCTCCGCCCGGTCCTGGAGTGAAAAAAATCGCCGAGGATCACCAGGCGTTGGGCTCCCGTCTGGCAAAGGATCAATTCGAGTCTGGCCAGATCTTCACTCTCCGGCGTCTCCGGGACCGGCAGCCCGGCAAATCGAAATGCCGATGCTTTGCCAAAATGCGGATCGGCGATAAAAAGCGTTTTTTCCCGGGGCCACCAAACGGCGCGCTCGGGAAGCAGGAGCAGCGTTTCGCCCGCCCAGGTCATCACGGCGCTCCCCTCGCATTGAATAGATTCAGCGGGGTTCATCCTTGGCCGGCGACGGCTTCGAGCTGTGCGAGCATGCGATGGACCCGGTCGCCCCATTTCTCCGTGCTCACCTGGCTTTGCACCCACATTGCCCAGAGCGGAAAAGCAAGCGGGGTCAGGCGTTCAGTTTGACGAATGATCAGCCGCATCGTTTGGGTTTGTTCAAGCGCGGTTTTTAGCCGGATGATTTCGAGTTGCTGCTCGATCACTTCGCGCCGCGCCTGAAGCAGCAAGCGGTTTGCGGGATCGTATTTTGCAAACACATCAAAGAACAGGCCGCTTGAGGCCTGAACCTGGCGTGTCGATTTATTCGCGCCCGGGTATCCCTGGAAAATCAGGCCCGCGATCCGCGCGATTTCCCGGAACTTGCGACGGGCAAGCTCGGTCGAGTTGAGGCATTCAAACAAATCTTCAAGCAACCGTTCCGGGGACAATGCCGCGCGCCAGCCGCTCTCATCCAGATCAAGGCGATCGGGTGTCGTGAGAGAAAAACCGTAATCGTTCATTGTAAGGGCAAAAGTGCGCGGAGCCAGCTGGCCGATCCGAAACGCGACCAAGGCGGCGAGCCCTTCGTGCGCCAGCCGGCCTGCAAACGGGTAGACAAAATAGTGGTATCCATCGCGGGTGACGGTCCATTCAATCAGCAATTCATCGGGGTTGGGAATGATTGACCATCCAGCCTGAATCTTTAGCACCGATTCCACCGCACGCATCTCCGGTCCGATAAATTCCCCGCGCCGTGCTTCCGCCAGTTTCCGCCGGACAACCCGGGCAAGCTGCGAGGAAAGCGGCATCTTTCCTCCAAGCCATTGCGGCACCAGACGCGTGTTCTTTTTGGCCGGACGCACCGTGGCCGTCATTTCCCTTACGCGAACCAGTTCCAATTGCCGGCCGGCAAATGAAAAAGTGTCCCCGATCCGCAGGCGCGCGATAAATCCTTCCTCGATCGTGCCAAGAAAACCGCCCTTGGCCAGTTTGACCGACATCGACGATTCGCTGGTGATCGTGCCGATCGACATCCGGTGAAACCGCGCGATAAGCGGCTCTTTGACAATATAAAGACCGTCCTCTTCCTGCACCCGCCGGAACTGCGGATAAGCCCGCAACGATTCGCCGCCGCGCGTGACAAAATCGAGTACCCAGCGCCAATCGTCGTCCTTCAGCTGGTGGAATGCATAAGAAGCGCGGATCTCGGCAAGCGTTTCCTTTTCTTCAAATCCACCGCCGAGCGCCAGGGTCACCAAATGCTGCACGAGCACATCGAGCGGACATTCAAGCGGATCGCGCGACTCCATTTCCCCCAGGCCAATCGCTTCGCGCACCGCCGAAAATTCAACCAGCTCAAAGGCATGCGCAGGCACGCAAATAATCCGGCTCACCGCGCCGGGCTGATGTCCGCTGCGCCCGGCGCGTTGCAGCATGCGGGCAATCCCTTTTGGGCCTCCGATTTGAATGACTTGTTCGACCGGCGAAAAATCGACTCCCAGATCGAGGCTCGCCGTGCAAACCACGCATTTGATCGTCCCCGCGCGAAGCCGTTTTTCAACGAGCTCCCGCACTTCCCGATCGATCGATCCATGATGCAATGCGAGGTTGTCTCCCCAGCCCGGCCGTGCGGCCTGCAACGCCTGGAACCAGAGCTCGGTCTGGGAACGGGTATTTGTAAAAAGAAGCGTCGTATCCTTCTTTTCAATTTCCGCAACGACATCGGATAACAGGCTGAATCCGATATGCCCCGACCACGGGAACCGTTCCATGTTCACGGGAAGGAGCGTTTTTAGCTCAAACTTCTTATTTACGTGCGCCGAGATGAGACGCGACTGGCTGGCCGGGAATGCCGGCCCGACGAGAACCCGCAAGGCTTGCTCAAGATTTCCCAATGTCGCCGAGAGTCCCCATACGCGCAGGTCAGGCAGCCAGCGCCGCAGCCGGGCGATGCAGAGTTCGGCCTGCACTCCGCGTTTTGACCCGATGAGTTCGTGCCATTCATCGACAACCACACATTGCAGCGTGGCGAATTTTTCACGCGTATCGGGATGCGAAAGCAGGAGGGAAAGGCTCTCGGGCGTCGTGATCAGCACCGTGGGAAACCGGGTCCGCTGCCTTTGCCTGACGGCCGATGTGGTGTCGCCGGTGCGCAGCTCCACATTCCACGGGATTCCCAGGCCGGTGAGCGGCGCGCGCAGCGATTCGGCGGTGTCATTGGCCAGCGCCCGGAGTGGAGTCAGCCAAAGGACATGGATCGGCTCGGCCTTTTTCGGCCACTCCGCCCGCTTCGGGTTTTTTTCCAGCCAATCAAGGAGCGGCCCGCCCCATACCGCGTAGGTTTTGCCCAGCCCTGTCGGTGCATGCACCAAACCGCTTTTCCCGGCCAGATAAGCATTCCAGGTCTCTTTCTGAAATGGGAACGGCTTCCATTCCTGTTTCCTGAACCACGCCAGCCAGTCGCGGTTCATCGGGGCACCCGCAACAGGGCGCGGAGATTTTCAAGCGTATCGGCGTCCGCCGCCTTTTTATCGTGGCGCCACCGGCTCATTCGAGGGAATCGGACGGCGATTCCGGCTTTGTGCCTTGTCGATTCCTGCACGGCTTCAAAAGCGAGTTCAAAAACCAGCTCGGGTTTGACGGCGCGGATCGGCCCGAATTTGTCGGTCGTATTGGCGCGCACAAACGCGTCCACTTCCAGAATCTCCGCGTCGCTCAACCCGGAATAAGCCTTCGCCACGGGAATCAGTTTGTTTTCATGCCAGATGGCAAATGTGTAATCGGTGTAAAGGCTTGCGCGCCGCCCGTGACCAAGCTGTGCATTGATCAGCACCGCATCCATGACAAACGGATCGATCTTCCATTTCCACCAATCGCCGCGCTGCCGTCCAACTCCGTAGGGGGAGGAGCGGCGCTTGAACATGATTCCTTCCACGCCGCGCACACGGGATTCGTGCTGCATGGGCAGCAGGCTTTCCCACGAATCGGGTGTCAGAACCGCCGATAAACGCAATGGCAAGGCCGGGATGGGTGAAAAATGCTCCAATTCAAAAAGATCAAATGTCTCGCCGATTGCAGTAAGCGGTTTGCCCGCGATTTCAACCGGCCGATGGAGCGCGTCGTCAAGCGCCGATTCCAACTGGCGCCTGCGCTCCTCCAGCGTGCGCGCCCGCCAATCCTCGCCTTTCCATTCCAGCAAATCATACGCGAGAAAAACGACGGGGACATCGCCGCGCATCTTTCGGCTGACCACCTTGCGTCCAAGCCGGCGCTGGAGCCGGGAAAACGGCTCGGGCAACTCGCCCTGCCATGCCAGGATTTCTCCATCGAGCACCGTTCCATCGGGGAATGCGCGGCCGGCCTCGGCGATTTCAGGAAAACTCTCGGTGATCATCTCATCGCCGCGCGACCAGACGAGCACTTCGCCTTGGCGCCGAATCAGTTGCGCGCGGATGCCGTCCCATTTCCATTCGGCCTGCCAATCGCTCAAAGGTCCGAGCGCTTCCAAATTTCCTTCCAGCGGCGACGCGAGGAAAAACGGGTAAGGTCTGGCGACTTCACCTCCGGCTTCCGGATTGGGATTTAAGATGTGGTTGAAATCGTCCGCGGTCGGCTGCCAGCGTCCGGTAAAGCGATGAGCCATGATCGCCTGTTCCACCCCCGCCACCGAAGCGAGTGCGCGGACAACCAACGTTTGCGCCACGCCGACCCGGAAGCTGCCGGTGATCAGTTTATTCCAGACAAGCCGCTCTTTTGCGTCCAGCTCGCTCCATGTCCGCAGCAGCATCTCTTTGCGCATGGTTTCAGGGGCGTCGCGCATTGGAAGCAGCCGATTTTCAATCAATTCATGGAGCGGGAGGTCGATGGTCGAGGGTGTATCGGGAAGAAGCAACGCGGCCGTTTCCGCCAAGTCGCCTACCGCATCGTGGCATTCCTCGACAAGCCACGACGGCAAACCCGCCGCCTCGGCCGCCCAATTGCGCAATGCGGTGGAAGTCACCGTGCGAGGAAGCTTGCGGCCGCTCAAAAAATGCAAAGCCCATGCCGCATCACGCGGGTTGGCCTCGCGAAAATACGATTCCAAGGCCGCGACCTTTTCATTGGTCCGGTTAGTTTCATCAAGGGCAACAAAAAGCCGGGTAAAGCGTCTCATGGCTCCTTTTCCTCGGCTTCTTCCTTGCCATTTGCGGCTTCGCCAAAAAATCGCGTGACCAGTGCTTGGGCTTCCCAGCCATTTTCTTTCAGCCAACGCACCATCGGGCCGGTTGAGCCGTGCGTCACCCAGATCCGCTCAGCGCCTGTCGCGCGGATGGCCGATAACAATCCCTGCCAATCGGCGTGATCCGACAATACAAACCCGCGATCGAGCGCCTGACGCCGCCGGGCGCCGCGCAATTGCATCCAGCCCGAAGCAAACGCTTTTGAGATCTCGCCGAATTTTCGAAGCCATGGGGTCCCATCGATGGAAGCCGGGCCGACGACCAGTCCCCTCCCCTCGGCGGCGCGGAACGTTTCAACGCTTTGAACTTCCGGCAACCGGACTCCGGCCGCCGCGTAGTGCGGCAGGAGTTTCGCCACTGCTCCGTGGACAGAAATGGGCCCGATAGAAGGATCGATCCCCGCCAGGACGCGTTGGGCTTTGCCGAGGGAATACGCGAACAAGACGCTAGTCCGGCCGGCTGCCTGGTTGGCACGCCACCAGCCGTTCACATCGGCGAAAATTTCCGCCTGGGGACGCCAGCGGTAAATTGGAAGTCCAAAGGTGGACTCGGTGATAAACGTGTGGCAACGCACCGGTTCAAACGGGGTGCAGGTCGGTTCCGCTTCCACTTTGTAATCGCCACTTGCCACCCAAATTTCGCCCCGATACTCCACCCGCACCTGCGCCGACCCGAGAATATGCCCGGCCGGATGAAACGAAATTGTAACCCCGTTCCGCGTGATCGATTTGCCATACGGAAGCGACTCAATACGCGACTCCGGCCCGAGGCGTTCCTGTAAAACCGCGCGTCCTTCCTCGGATGCCAGATAATTTCGCGACCCGATCCGCGCATGATCGCTATGGGCATGTGTGATCACCGCGTAATCGACCCCTTTCCACGGGTCGATATAAAAGTCGCCCGCGTCGCAATAGAGTCCGCTGGAAGTATTCCTCAGCAAGGTCACGGCTTCGCTGAAAGCAGGGGTGTCGTCGAGTTCATCGTCAAAATTTCGTGGCCGCATAGCATCCCGGCCCCCCAGTCCCTCTCTTAATCGTAATCATAATCTTCCCTCGGGCCCTAAGGGGGGCGAGGAGAGGGGAAGATTATGATTACGATTAAGAGGAGAGAGGAGCGTTGCTCCCGGAAAAGCACTCGACTCCTCTCCGCTCGCTGGCAAAACTCCGCGCCCCTATGAGATTCGCCAATCAAGTCGCCATCGTTACCGGCGCAGGCCGAGGAATCGGCAATGCCATCGCCCTGCGCCTCGCCAGCGAAGGCGCGCGCGTGGCGGTTGTCAGCCGCACTGAACTCAACGCCAATCGCACCGCCGAGGAAATCAATTCGAAATACGCGGGCCTTGCTGTCGCGTATGCGGTCGATGTAGCCGATCATGCGGCGGTCAAAAAACTGACCGAACAAATCCTCAGCGATTTCTCACGCGTCGATATTTTGGTCAACAACGCCGGGCTCACCCGGGACGGTCTTTCCATGCGGATGAGCGAGTCGGATTGGGATCAGGTGCTCGATACAAATCTCAAGGGCGCCTTTAATTTCATCCAGGCCGTTGAGCGTTCGATGATCAAGCAGCGGAGCGGGCGGGTCATCAACATCGCCAGCGTGGCCGGTCTCATCGGAAACGCCGGGCAGGCCAATTACGCGGCATCCAAGGCGGGGCTGATCGGGTTGACCAAATCGATTGCGCGCGAACTGGCCAGCCGCAACATCACCATCAACGCGGTCGCTCCCGGTTTTATCACCACCGACATGACTGACGTGCTTCCCGATCAGGTCAAAAGTGGCGTTGTCACACAGATCCCGATGGGTAAATTCGGCGAACCCGACGATATCGCGGCCGCCGTGGCGTTCCTGGCCAGCGCGGAAGCAAAATATATCACGGGCCAATGCCTGACCGTCGATGGCGGAATGGTCATGTAAAAAAGCCGCCGTTCACCGATTTTCTTTCCATGCTCCTCTATATCCTTCGCCACGCCGACGCCGAAGCTCCCGTCACAAGCGATTTTGAACGCGAACTCACCGATAAAGGAGTTGAGCAGGCCAAACGCGTCGGCCGGTTCTGCAAGGAAAAGGAATTGCGCCTCGATCTGATTTTAACCAGCCCGCTGGTGCGCGCCCGCGAAACCGCCCGGCATTTTCATTCCATTTTCGGCGATGCTCCCGCTCCTGAACTCGCGGGATTCCTGGCTAGCGGGATGGAGCCGGAATCAGCCATCACGGAACTTCAGACCTACACAAAGCTTTCGGCGGTCATGATCGTCGGGCATGAGCCCGACCTGAGCTCGCTCATTTCACAACTCCTCGGTTTCCATAACCCGTCTATTTTGCGGGTACGCAAAGCGTCGCTCACCTCCCTGGAAATTCACGCATGGCGGCCCGGCGGCGTTGAACTGCTCTTCACCCTGCCGTGCAAACTTATGTAAGGGATGCCCGTTTCCCAAAGGCCACTTTTTTTCAATGAACTCCCGATCACCCGCTCAAGTCCTCTCCCTCGCTGATTTTGCCGGCGACGCCGCACGCTTTATTGCGGCTGAGGCGCGAAACGCCATTGCCAGCCGCGGCCTGTTCCGGTTGGCGCTCGCCGGTGGCGCAACCCCTGCCGTCGTTTACGGGGAACTGGCGCGCATCGCCGATCTGCCCTGGACCAAAATCCAAATCACTTTCGGCGATGAGCGCTGTGTGCCACCTGAGGATTCACAGAGTAATTTCAAGATGGCCAAGCTCTCGCTCTTTGATGCCGTCGGAATTCCCGAAGGGAACATTTTCCGGGTCCGGGGCGAGATTGATCCCGAGGAGGCCGCCCTCGAATACGAGCAGAAGCTGGCCGCCGTGGCCGCCCGCCTCGGCGAATCCCGGTATATTCACGACCTCGTTTTATTGGGCCTTGGTCCAGATGGACACACCGCTTCACTCTTTCCCGGGTCGCCTTCGCTCGAAGAAACCACGCGTAATATCATCCCGACAATCGGCCCAAAGCCGCCGCCACAACGCATCACCATGACGTTGCCGCTCCTGAACGCGGCCCGGCATATTGCTTTCATGGTTGACGACAATTCCAAAAAAGGCGTGATCGATGAAATTCTGGGCGGTCACAGCCGTTATCCGGCCGCCGCGGTCCAACCCGATGCCGGCCAGGTTACCTGGCTGATCGGGCCCGGCAAAAAGTAGAGGTCTGCGCGCGCTGCCGGTATTTGAGGATTGAGCAATCTATGACGGGCGGGTTTTATCGGTCTCCTATGTTCCTTCCCCGAACTTCCCTTCTCGCTCTCCTCGTTTTAGTTTCCGGCGCCCAGCCGGGACGGATTCATGCGGTCGAAACCGTCGAAGTTGCACCGCCCGTCGCGCACGTCGATCGCTTCGCCAAATGGGAGTCGGAAATCGCCGCTTTTGAAAAAGCGGATCAGGCCGAGGCTCCAGCCAAAGGCGGAATCGTTTTTGTTGGCAGCTCAAGCATTCGGCTCTGGAAAACGCTCGGGCACGATTTCCCGAATTATCCGGTGCTCAACCGCGGGTTTGGCGGCTCTGAGATCGTTGATTCGACCCACTTTGCGGACCGGATTATTTTCCCCTACGAACCACGGATGGTCGTGCTCTACGCAGGCGGCAACGACATCCATGCGGGAAGATCAGTGGACGAGGTTTTTGAAAACCTAAAAGTGTTCCTTGCCTCCGCACGCGCTCACCTTCCAAAGGCGCGGATCGCCTACATCTCGATTGCCGGAAACCCGTCACGTTGGGCGGAGGCGGACAAAGTCAAAGCCCTGAATAAGCGTGCCGAAGAGTTTATCCAAACCCAGCCTAACATGAAGTTTATCAACGTTTTCTCGGAAATGCTCGGCGCCGATGGGCTTCCGCTTCCCGACATCTTCGTCGCCGACAAGCTCCACATGAACGCGGAAGGCTACAAAATCTGGACCCGGGTCATCGCGCCGCTCCTGAAGCCCGAGTGAAAGCGGGAACCGCTACGGAATGATTAGCTCCTGGCCGGGCTTGATCTTCGCCGCGCCGCTGCCGCCATAAAAGTTCGCGTTCTGGATCGTCTGCCACTTCGCCTTGTTTTTATAATATTTCACGGCGATTGAAGCCAATGTTTCGCCGGACGCAACGATGTGGGTCCTTGCGTTTGGCGGGATCGGCTTGCGGACCATCTCCCCTTTCGCGACGCCGGCCGGGAGCACCACATTTTTTTGCGCCCGCAGCTCAGCCAGGGTTTTAACGAGCTTAAGATTCTCGTTTTTAATCCGCACCGCCTCCTCCTGGGAAACAAAGGTGCCGGTTGAAAGCGAAGTCAGCAGCTTGAGTTCGCCTTCTTTTTGATACGCCTTAGCTTCGCGCGCGTATTTGCCGGCCGGCGCCATTTCCAGATACCGGCGGAAATGATGCAGCGCATCCAGGGGGCTCTTCAATTTGTCGTCATAGACGATCGCCAGCCAGTAATGTATGTCGACCGTCTTCGGGGTTCCATCGAGCGCCGATTCATAGAGCCGCACCGCGCCGCGAAAATCGCCCGCGGTCGCCTTTTTCTCGGCGGAAGCGATGACTGTTTTGGTGTCCTTTTCAAACAATCGATCGCACCCGGCCATTGAAAGCGTTGCGATGGCCAATCCCAGCGCGGCGGCATTACGCGGCGTCATGACTTTTGCTTCAAACGCTCGGTCAACGTGTCTACCACGGTTTTCGTCACCTTGACCCGTGCAACCCACTTGAAATTTGAGGGAATCACATTCCAGGGCGAACAGGTTGTCGACGTATTCTGGAACATCTCCTCGGCCGCCTCGTTGTGTTCATCCCATTTGCGCCGGTTCCTCCAATCCTCATCGTTGATCTTCCAATGCTTGTACGGATCCGCTTCGCGCCGTTTAAAGCGCGCCAGCTGCTCCTCCTTGGTAATGTGCAGGTAAAACTTCACGATGACCGCCCCTTCATCGGTGAGCATCCGCTCAAATGCGTTGATCTCCTGATACGCCCGTTTCCACTCCTTTTCCGTCGCGAACCCTTCCACCCGTTCCACGAGCACCCGACCATACCACGACCGGTCAAAAACCACGGTCTGGCCAAAGGGCGGCAGCTTTTGCCAGAACCGCCACATATAAGGGCGCTGATACTCTTCTACGGACGGCTTGATGACTGAGTGCACGCGCAGCAGGCGCGGATCGAGCCGTTCGACCATCCGCTTGATCGCTCCGCCTTTGCCAGCGGCATCGGGACCCTCGAAGACCACAATCAGAGTGTTCTTTTGCTCGCTCAGCTCGCGCTGAAGTTTCAGCAGTTCGAACTGCAACTGTTTAAGTTTTGGCTTATAGTCGTCCTCGGAAATCCCCTTGTGTTCGAGTTCATCAAGGTGCTTTGCCTTCTTCAGGCCGATCGGCTCCACGAGGTCTATGTCCTGCATGCCCGCTTTATAACGGCCCCGCTTTTTTCCGCAAGCGGCACCCTATTCCGCGCGCATTTTCTCATCGCCGCTTTTTTCTTTTGACGGCGCCAAATTCCTCCGCTTAACTTCGCGCTCCCGGTGAGGTGGCTGAGTGGTCGAAAGCACCGCTTTGCTAAAGCGGCATACTCGAAAGGGTATCGAGGGTTCAAATCCCTCCCTCACCGCCATTTTCCCTTTCGGAAAAATGGCCCCGGATTAAGGATTTGTGAGATTGGATCCCAAGTCGACCGGCGCATGCATCCGAAGGTGTGACATTAGAGGGTTGAGGAATTCACTGTGTTGGGGAACGCAGTTTTTTCGCGATTTGAGCCGTTCCGGTAACGGTGCGCAGGGCGAAGGTGTTTAAGCCAAGGCGCGGTGAATCGCGCTTGCTAATGTGAGTGCGGGAGGTAGCACTGTACGGTTACAATATCCTCGCAGACTGATACACCCTTGGGTTCTCCTCAAGCCAGGGCCGCGCGTGTTTTGTGAAAACTCCCATGAACCTTTCCCAACTCTTTATCTCCTGCCTGGGCTCGCTGCTCCTTTTCGCGTCGCAAAGCTGGGGAGCGCCCGTCTTTACCGCGCATCCGGCGCGAAATCAGATCGTAGACGAGAAGACGCCCGTGACTTTCACTGTCGCAGCCGAGGGGAGCAGCGCGTTGAGTTTCCAGTGGCTGCGCAATGGGCTGCCAATTGCGGGCGCAAATGCAAATAGTTTGACCCTCGCCAGCGTCCAGTATTCGGATCGCGGCTTTTATCAAGTCAAAGTCGCGGACTCGACGAGCATCAGCCGAAGCCATGCGGGATTTCTTAATGTGCGGGTGCCAAACGAGATTATCGCTTGGGGAAATTTTGCCGGGGCCGTGCCGGTTGGGCTTTCTGACGTGCTGGCGATCAGTGTTGGATCTGACCGCGTTCTTCAAAGTGGATTCTGCCTTGCGTTGAAATCGGATGGAACCGTCGCCGGATGGAACGGAGCGCCCGCCGTGCCCGCCGGACTTTCCGACGTTGTCGCAATCGCCGCGGGCGGCCATCACTGCCTGGCACTTAAATCGGATGGAACCGTCATTGCCTGGGGTCAGTCTATAGAAAGCGCGGGGCGAGTTCCTGATGGGCTTTCAGAGGTCGTCGCTATTGCAGCCGGCGCTTATACAGATCTTGCACTGAAGGAAGACGGAACAGTTGTTGAGTGGCACAATAGGGTCATTCTAACCGGAGTCGATCCCGAGGTGAGCCATGCAACTGACGTCAGTGCCATAGGCGCCGGACAGACGACGATACTTGCATTAAAATCGGACCGTACACCGATTCCTTCCACGCGCTTTCCCGGAGCGCCGACAGACCTCATCGCGATCTCTGAAGGGGGTTTTAGTCTGGCTCTCAAATCCAATGGAACGGTGGTTTCAAGCAAAAGCGATGTTCCGGGCGGCCTTTCTGATGTGGTCGCCATCGCAGCGGGCGACTCGCATTCCCTGGCTTTGAAATCGGACGGCACGGTGGCCGCCTGGGGCGATAATTCACAAGGGGCCACAGACGTTCCAGCCGGGCTTGCGCGGGTGATAGCCATTAATGCGGGCAACCATGCCAGCCTGGCGCTAAGAAGAATTTCCAAGCCGCTTATCACGGTTCAGCCGCAGCCAGCCACTCAGACTTTAGGCGGCCTTTCTTCTGTTATCTACTCGGTCACTGCCACGGGCAATGGTTTGAGTTATCAATGGAGCAAGGATGGAGTCCCAATTTCCGGCGCCACGGCAAGTTCATTCACCAATGGCCGTCTGAGTTCTTACGATGCCGGCGGCTATACGGTGACAGTCAGCAACTCTCTTGGCAGCGTTACCAGCAATCCAGTGCTCCTCCTGGTGGCAGGCCCAACCTTCACGAAAGACCCTGAGCCAAGCCAGGTAGCCATCCATGTCGAGAGCGTCACAATAAGCGCTGCGGCCACCGGCTCCGGATCACTGAGCTATCAGTGGCTGCATAACGGAATGCCTGTTGCTGGCGCAACCGGAAGTTCAATGACACTGGCTCACGCGCAGTATGGCGATCGCGGTTACTATCAACTTAAAGCCACCGATGCTCTCGGGACAACCATTAGCAGAGCCGGATTCTTAAATGTCCTGGTCCCGGGCACGCTTAAGGTCTGGGGTTACAATCCGAACGGCGCAAATACACCACCGGCGGGGCTTACTGGCGTCGTCGCCTTTTCAGGCGGGTATGATGAGAGCCTGGCGCTTAAATCCGATGGCACGGTTGTTGCCTGGGGAGATAACGATGCGGCAAGCCATGTGCCGGCCGGGCTTTCAAACGTGGTCGCCATCTCCTGCGGACTATATGATGTAGCCCTTAAGTCTGATGGCACCATTGTCGCCTGGAACAGATATGGCAGCGGTGAGAACGCGATCTTTGCCGGGCTTTCTGGAATTGTCGCCGTGAGCGAGCAGTATGTTGTAAAATCGGACGGAACCATCGGCGCCTGGAACTTTCCAGGCGGACAAGCTTCTTTGGTGGGGGCAGGCGTTTCAAACGCCGCCCTCGTATCCGCGAGCGGAAATCATCTTCTCGCGTTGAAGAGCAATGGAACCGTTAGCGATTTCCCTTTCTATAACAGCAATCTTCCAGTGCCGGCCAATCTCGCTGGTGTAACAGCCATTTCGGCGCGCGGAGAATTCAGTCTGGCTTTGAAGAGCGATGGAACCGTGGCTGCGTGGGGTTCCACGGAGTATGGGCGCTCCGCTCTGCCCGCGGGACTCTCGGGAATCATTCATCTCTCCGCAGGCAGCGATCACGTCGTGGCACTGAAGGATGATGGAACGGTTATTGCCTGGGGTGCGCCCGAGAGCTGGGTATATGGCGGACAAGCCAACGTGCCCCCCGGCCTCGGCTATGTCGTCGCCATCGAGGCTGGGGCGCATCACAATCTTGAACTGGAGATCCCATCCCCTACTCCTGAGGTCACCACAAAAGCGGCTACTGCAATCGACTCCAGTTCTGCCACTTTCAACGCTGAGGTTATCCCGGGCGCACTTCCAACCAGTGTCTACTTCCAGCTCCGCACCGCTTCGCTCTCTTACAGGACCATAACAGCTTCCCAACAAGCAGGCCGCGGGAACACGCCAGTCAATATCAGCGCATCGGCCACCGGCCTGCCCGCTGGCAAGACACTCTATTACCGCGCAGTGGCGGCCAACAGCCGCATCATCGTTTATGGCGCTGATCAAGCGTTCACCACTTCCAGCGCCGCCAACCCGTTTCCGTTGGTAATAAGCGTCTTGGTCTCTGGAATTCCTTCCGATAACCGGATTTTCAATGCGACCATCAATCCAAATGGATCGGCAGCCAGCGCCTACTTTGAATATGGGGCGACCAGCGCATACGGGAGTAAAACCGCGGCTCAAAACGTCACGGCAGGCAACGACGAGGTGGCCGTGAGCGCCACGGAGGACGGATTGCTGGGCAACCAACCCTTTCATTACCGGGTGGTGGTGGCGAATGCCAATGGCATCAGCTACGGCGAAGACCAGACGTTCACGGCCAGCGCGGCTGCGCCTCTCCTCTCAAAGCCGTTTTTCCAGACTAGAACCAGCGACGGAACCAGCGACGGGTTCCTGATTATCAGGGGGATCTGCAATCCCAACGGTTCTGCGACGAAGATGCACGTCGAATTTATTAATACATATATGTATTATGGGATCACACAGGACCAGGAGATTGGAAACGGGTGGGACCCGGTGCCGATCTCCTTCAAGGTGCCATACTATAGACCTACTTATGACCGTAACGAGCCTTACAGAGTGGTCGCCACCAACGCGCAGGGGAAAGATGTTGCCTTGTCAGTATATCACGCATTTGCATGGGCTGTGGATGACACTATTAGCATCGGAGCTAAGCCGGTTCAAATTGATGTGCTTTCCAACGACATTTCTTTTAGTGGCTATACGCCAGCTATCTCCTCAGTTACTCAAGGCGACAATGGCACGGTTTCAATCAATTCTGATCTGACGCTTCAGTATTCGCCCGGGCGCAATTTCAGCAGTTCAGATACATTCACCTATACGATTCCGGACGGGTTGGGCGGCTTTTCAACCGCGACTGTAAAGGTTCTTGGTGATTCAACGGTGACTCCCAGCGCCTATCCAAGCAGCTATGTTGGCGTGGCGCTTTCCAACCCGGCGCTTCATGAGACTGGCGCTTATCTGCGGGCGACCGTGACAAAAACCGGAGCATTCACCGGCCGCTTGCAGTATGCCGGCTACAGCTTTGCGG
>JAQGOL010000010.1 GCA_028293625.1 Chthoniobacteraceae bacterium
TACCTTTGCCCTTCTTTTCAGACTGCCCGGGTTGCGGAGCGTCCGCATGCTTTTCACGAGGCTGCGCATCTGACCGGGCGGGCGGCTCATTACCGCGGGCCGCTGCTGGCTCGGGCTTCTCACGGCCAGGAGCTTTCTCCTGCTTTGGCTTTTGTTCACCTTCCGTTGGAGCCGCCGCCGGTTTTCCATGCGATGCATCGGCTGGTGAATTTTTTGGCTTCCGTTCCTCAGATTGCACCGGCATCGGAGCTGAATTATCCGCCTCATTCCGCTTTTCTTTTTTGCCGGCTTTCACTGGCGCAGCCGGAGCAGCTTCCTCCCCTGGGGTTGCCGCGGGTGGTCGCTGTTGCCCGGCGCCTTTCGGGCCTTTCCCCTTCTTGCCTGGCTGTGCCTCATCGGCCGCCTGATCAGGCTTGGCTTCAGGAGTCGCGGCAGGTGCGGGAACCGCATCAGGAGCAACCGGCTTCTGATTTTTGCCCGGTTTGGGCTGTTTTCCAGGCTTCGTAGCAGGTTCTGCGGGAGGCGGATTTCCTTCGATGGCACCGGGAGTGGCTCCCGGCACGGGCGCGGCGTCCGAAGGTTGTGGCCGTTGGTTTTTCCCTTTTTTGCCCGGCATTGCAGGAGGCTCCGGCTTACTCTGAGGTTCAGCAGGCGCTACCGCAGTTGGAGCAGCTGCATCACCCTTTTTGCCCTGGCCTTCGTTTACCTTGGCGGCCGGGGCAGGCTCTACCGCTTCCACCGGCACAGGCGCTGCCGCTTCGCTTTTGACCTTGGTGCGAAGTTTGGCCACTTCCGCGGGAGGTCCCGCGTTTTTCCATCCGTGATCAATCTGCGCCGCCTGCACTTTGGCAACCACCTTCTTGGGCGCGGTGGGCGGTTTGGCATCGACGGATAGTGCCACGACCTTGAACGATTCCCCTTCCACCCTTCCGCGGAGTTGATCGCCTTTAATGGAACGAATATCACCGTCGATATCTTCGCGGCGCTCGAGTTTGAGACGGCGTATCGGCTGGGCCGTTTCACGAGAGATCACGTCATAACGAGGGCCTTCGTTATACACCACATTGTTCACGTAGGTGACCTTGGTGATGTTGGTGGTCTGACTAATGATAGTCACGTTCTCACGCGGCTCCACAAATACCGTTCTTAACTTCGGTGCCCCGAAATTCCGCACTTCGACAAAATTGTAGCTGGTCGGGCCGATATCAAAATCGACGTCAACATTCCGGCTAAAACCGGAGGAACGCTCAAAACGCGCTTCAGGTGGAAGCGGCGCCCAGCCGACATGCTTGGGACTACGGCGCCAGGAGACCCAAGCGGGGCCCCATTCATTGCCCGGCACCCAGACCCAGCCTACACGCTCGACTTGAGCCCAGCGTCCATAATGATAAACCGCCCAGGAATACGGCTCATCGGAGTCCCATGTCCAGCCGGCATCGGTATAGATCCAATGCCCATCGCTATATGGACGCCAATTGGCATCCACATCGCGGGGCTGCCAGCAATAACCGTAGTCGCCCACTTCGCGCCAGTCGCCATACGACTCAAGGTTCTCGTGGAAGAAATCGACCGAAATTTGGGTAGCCGCCAGCAACGACGGTGCAACCATACCGGCCAGCAAGGCTGCGGAAAAGATAGACAAAAACTTTTTCATGTAAGGATAAAGGGAAGCTGCGAAAATCAGTTAATGAAGGAGATCGGATTGTTCAGTTCGACAGATACAAGCAGGGCGACATCTATATATGACGGCCCCGCGGTGCCGGGCTCATTGCACCCCGCGGCCGAACGCCGTCTGTGGATGCAAATGGGTTGATTACTCATTCATCTCTAAATCGGGGTGGCTCCCGATGTGGTCTTGCCTGCGACTTCAAAGCGGAATGAATCGCGTCCCTATTACCGCCATGCGTCCCGCCACCGATTAGCCCGCGGCAAATGGGCTCGCGCTCATTTGTGCTGATGGCTACTCGCGCCGCAACGCAATCAGAGCCACATCATCCGAGATCGACTCGCTTTGAGGACCGGAGTTTAATGCCGTTACGACTTGCTCCAAAAAATCGGCGGCCGACTTCGATGTCGGCGGAATCAGATTTTGCGCATCCGCGGGAATGAGGCGCTCTCCACTCTCATCTTTCATGCTGTAGAGACCGTCCGTGTAGAGAAGCAATGTCTCGCCCGGCTCCACTTTGATGGAGGTAATGCCACAGCGAAGCTCCGCGTGCACACCCACTGGTGGCGCCTTGGAAGAAACGGATTCCACATGCCCATCCAGTCGCCGGATCAGCAATGCGGGATGCCCGGCCCCCGCGAAAATCACTTCCTCGGAACCCGGCCGCACGATCATGCACGCCGCGGTGAGAAAGGAGCGCCCCTTAAAGACTGCGAAAACGTCCGCGTTAACCGTATTAAGGATCTCGCCCGCCGACTGCCCTTCAGTGGCGGCGTGACGGAAAACGAGCTTCATGAACGTGGTTAAAAGCGCGGCGGCCGCGCCGTGTCCGGTCGCGTCGGCGATCCAGATAAGCCAGGCGCCATCGGGCAGCCGCAACCAATCGTACACATCGCCGCCGACCTGGATGAGCGGCTGATAATGCGCCGCGACCTGCCACCCACTGATGCCCGGCAAGTGCGCGGGCAGGATTGCCTGCTGCGTGGAGCGTGCGGCATCGAGATCAAGCTCATGAAGTGCCCGCCAGCGGTCCGTCTCGACTTTTTGCTCCCTCAACTCGGTCCGCAATCCGTGCAGGCGCATCTGCGTTTGGATTCTCGCCTTCAAGGTTGTCGCATTGACGGGCTTGGTGACAAAATCATCGGCCCCGGCGCTTAAACATTCGATCTCATGCTTCTCGCCGATATGCGCTGTAAGAAGAATGATCGGCAGCGTCGCGATGGCCGGTTGAATATTGGCTCGCACCTGCGCGCAAACCTCCACTCCGGTCAGCTCCGGCATTTCATAATCAAGCACGAGTAGCATCGGTTCACCGGCTTCAATGAGCTCCAATGCCTCCCGTCCGCTGCCGCATTCCAAGACAGCGAACCCTGACATTTCAAGCGAACGCGCCAGCAGCCTGCGACTAAAAGCGTTATCATCAACCAAAAGAATGGGAGCGGAGCTGGAACTCATGATCTTCGCGGCAAGGCAGAAGCTTCCATGCCATATCCAACTCCATCTTTCGGCAGCCGCCGCGAGCGCGAAGAAATCCGCCGTAAAACGCGCATTTCAAATTTAGGGTCTCTTAAGCACATCGGATCCGGATTGTTCATAGGTGCGGGCATGAAAGAATCGCATGTGGGCTTGCCCGGAGAAGCCAGCCGCGGCAAGCTTTTAACCAGCTTTGCGTCCCGGGTCTTAGCCATCATCGTGATATGCCGTGCCAGTACCGCGCCCAGTTCCCCTCAGTTCCCCCCGTTTTCCCACTTCCCCTCAAAGCTCCTCTGATGAAATATATCCTGCTCTTTGCCGCGTTGTTTGGGTCAATGGTATTGCACGCGGCGCCAGTGAAAAGTGATCTGCTCTATCTTGCCTCCCCTGACGGCGCGCAACCGGAAGGATCAACCGCAACCGGGGTCCTCATCTTCGATGTCGCCAACGGTCACAAGTTCGTGCGCCGGATTGATCTGCCGATCTTCAAAGAGGGAATCCGAGGCTTTTGCGCAAATGCCAGGACGCATCGCGCATTTTATTCCACCACCAATCACACGCTCGGCTGCATTGATCTGGAAACCGACAAGGTCGTCTGGGAGAAAAAATACGTGAACGGATGCGATCGGGCAGCGGTTACGCCGGACGGGAAAAAAATCTATGTCCCGACCGGCTGGTGGGTCGGCGAAGGCGGCAGCGAATGGTTTGTTGTCGATGCGGAGACCGGAGAAATTACCGGGCACATTCCAGTCAAAGGCCAGTCGCATAACACAGTGATGGGATTGGACGGCAAATTTGTTTACTGCGGTTCGGAAGCCACGCTCATGACGGTCCGGACCAGTGATGACGCCGTTGTAAACGTCATTTCACCCATCGGGGAGAGCGGCGTTTTTCCATTCACGGTCAACGCGGCCGGAACCCTTGCGTTTGTCTGCCTGGGCAAACATATCGGGTTCGACGTGGCGGACCTTGCGTCGGGCAAAGTCATTCACCGGGTTCTGGCCGGCGACGGGACGCTGGCCCGCCGCACCCATGGAGCGGGGCTCACTCCCGATGAAAAAGAACTTTGGATCAGCGATCAGGATGGCAAACGCCTCTATATTTTCGATGCCACCGTCATGCCGCCCAACGAAACCGCACACGTCGATCTTTCAGCGGGCGGCCATGGCTGGATCACATTCTCCCTCGATGGCCGATTCGCCTGGACCCACACTCCCGATGTCATTGATGCCAGGAGCCGCCAGATCGTCGCAACGCTCAAAGACGAAAACGGGAAACCGGTCTGCAGCTCCAAATTTTTCGAAGCCATTTTTTACGACGGCAAGATCCAAAACGTCAGCGACCAATTTGGAGTGGGGCGCGCCGGCAAGCCTCTCCAGCCTTAGGATCTGGACCGCGCCGGTTGCGGCTACCAAAGCGCCGGTTTCACCACTCCAAGCCATGCCATGATGCCGATCAGCGTCAATGAAACGGTGATTGCCACGCCAAGAGACGGTCTTAGTTTTCGGAAAATGACCGGGAGCATCGCAATGACCACCCAGAGCGCTGTTTTCACCATTGCAAAGGGTGGAAAACCGAGCTTGAGCTTGGCCAGCATCGCAAAACCCGAAACCAGCATCACGAGCACCGCGATCCCCTGCAATGCGACGAATGTTTTCCGATTCTCTCCGCCCGCCATCATGCCGCCGACACCGAGGGCAAGCGCTGCGATTCCAATAAGATGAATTATCTTGTACGTGATGGGATTCATGGCGCGGATCATGGAGCGCTCCCGAAATCATTCAACCGCGCAAACCACGAATTCGCCGCCTGTTTTAGTCTTCATTTTTCCCTTATCCGATGAACCGATTTCCTTTCCTCTCTCGAATCACGCTGATGGCTGCGTTGAGTTCCTGCGCTGTCATGCAGAAAGATTCACCCAACGCCTCAACCACCTTGCAGGCAAACTCCGTCACCGAAATTGAACCCGTTGCAATCACGGCGTTTGAAGAGCGCGGGTTCCGGTGGAAAAGCACAGTGGGCGATGAGCTCACATTCGAGCGCCCTCTCAATAAAACCGACGAAGTGCTTTATGGAACGTGGGGAGACGAAAAATCGATTGAACGCGTCGTGCTCCGGATTACGCCGGTTAAAACGGGGACGTTTAAAGCCGCCTGTTTTCCTTACACCATCCGCAACCCCAACAGCGGCATGGAAGACATTTCGCGTCGTCTCAGCGTCCATTCCCAAACGTACTCAGGCGCGCTGCACGACATGCGCCGATCGCTTAATCGCTGAGCAAAAAGGCGGCGGTTTACCGGGCCCGGACCGAGGTTCCTTCCGTGAGTGAGTCGGGGGGATGCAGGATCACCGTCTGGCCTTGATTTAAACCCGAACGCACCTCGGCTGCCGTGCCGTTGTTATGGGCGATCTGCACTTTTGTCGCCCGGGCATGGCCTGATTCCATCAGAAAAGTCATCCAATCGCCGCCGCGCCGAAAAAGGGCGCCCGTCGGCACCTGCAAAACGTGGGGTTCGCTCCAGGTAATAATCCGGGCTTCAACGCGGAACCGATCGCCAAGCGGCTGACCGGCAGGCAGCGGATCGGTAAAATTGACGCGCACCTTCACGCGCTGCTCTTCAACTCCAAGCGCCGAGACCTTGGTATAAGCGCCCGGTTCGACCACATTCACGGTTCCCCGCAATGGCTTCTCTCCACCCCATTGCTCAATGGAGACCTCCGCGCCAGGACGCACACCGACCGCGTCGCTTGATAAAAGCTCGATTTCCGCCTCCAGATCGTTCGGATCGCCCACTTCCATGATCACCGTCCCGGCCGCCACAATCCGCGAGTTCTCCTCCATCACGTTCAGGACAAAACCGGAGACCGGCGCCACGATTTTCAATGGCTCGGACGCGGCCATCCCGGTGGAGCCCTGCGCCTGTTGAAGCGCTGCCTCCGCCTGTGTGACTTCAAAGGCAGCCACTTGCATCGCAAACTCTGCCGTGCGCAACTCACGGCCCAGCACCGTAAAATTGCTATCCATCGCATCCCATTCCTTGGCTGAGATGGCGCCTTTGTTTTTGAGCACCTCGGCCCTGCTCCGATCTTTTTTCGCAAGATCAAGGGCGGCACGGGCGCGTTCCAGATCGGATTCGCTGCGCATCCGGCTTGCTTCCGCCGCCTTGAGGCGCGCCTCGGATTCCGCTTTTGCACGCGGGTTCAGAAAGCTTGCCGGCTCGGCCTGAATGACAGCCAACACGGTTTTACCCGCTTCGATCCTGTCGCCGGCACGCAATTCAATCCGTTTAAGCAATCCGAACACCGGAGGCGAAATCACATGCCGATGCCGGATCCGCGTCTTGCCTTCCTCCAATACCACCACCGTGAGCGGTCCCGTGTTCACCTGTGCGGTCTCCACTTCGATCGCTTTTGGCATAAGCCCCATGGCGATCGCCCCAACCAATCCGGCAACGATGAGATAAGGAATCAGCTTTTTCCAGCCGCCACCTTTGCGGGACCTTGGACGCGCGCCAGCTTCCGATTCGGCCCGCGACGTTTTTGAAGAAATGCTGGCGTCTGATTTCACGCTTTCTACCTAAATCCTCTTCTTCTCAATCGTAATCGTAATCTTGAGTTTAATGACCTTTTTCGTTCCCGATGCCGATCGCCTCCCGGCAAGCGATTTCACCGCGGGCTTAATCGACATAAACAAACTCATTTAAATTAAGCAGCGCCCTGCAGAGTTCAATCAGACCGTGCTCGGCGCGGAAACGGAGGCAGGCCAAGCGTTCCTCCTCATCGGGCGCACGCTGCAGAGCGGCGGCAAACGCCCGTTCCACCTGGGCGTCCGGCGCAACGCCCGCTTCGTTTTCAAGACGTTCCGCAAAGGCTTTCGCCAGCCCGGTCGCAAACGGGCTGTTAAGGAGGGTCAACGCTTGCGGCGCAACGGTCGAGACATTCCGGCGCGGACACGAAAGCGCGTTATCGGGCAAATCGAATGTCTCCATGAGGGGCACCCGAAGGCCGCGTTTCTGCACCAGATAAAGGCTGCGCACTTCGAGCTGGTCCGGGCTCGATGGATACCATCCCTTGGTTTTCTCCGCGTTGTCGTCGAGCACAGCGGGATTGGCCCGAAGCAGCTCGTCCGGCACCGCGGGCCAGACCGGCGGACCGCCAGCGCTGGAGTGTAAACGCCCGGCTACCGCGAGCATGGAATCGCGCAATGCCTCCGCTCCGAGCCGCCTGGGGGACGATCCGCCCGAGCCGGCCACCGGTGCGCCTTGTAAATACGTGGCGCTCGTCACGATGAGCCGGTGCAGTTTTTTTAAGGACCATCCGCTTTTCACCAACTCGCTTGCAAGCCAGTCGAGCAGAGCCGGGTTTAAGGGACGTGTCCCGGAAAATCCAAAGTCGTTGGGCGTCGCCACGAGCCCCTCGCCGAAGTGCCCCTGCCAGATCCGGTTCACAATCACACGCGCGGTAAGCGGGTTGCGGCCCGAGACAAGCCATGCGGCCAGCGCGCTCCGGCGGCCTGTCGTCCCATTGCGCGCGGGCGGCGCAATATCGGCCGGATTGGGATCGAGCACTGAGAGAAATCCCGGCGCCACGATTTCGCGTGGTTTAGTCAAATCACCTTGGAAAAGCAGATGCGTGGAAGGCGGGTTTTCATCGCTCGCAACAAGGCCTGTTGTGAAAGGAAGCTGCTTTTCCTTGAGCGCCTTGATCTCGCGATCAGCGGCCGTGTAACGCACTTTTTCCGCATCTCCGAGCGCCGCTTTTACCTCCTCCGCAGAAGGCGTGATCGTTTTCTCAAGCACTTTAATCTTCGCCGTGGTTTCCTCGTCCGGCTTGGCAAGCCGCAACAACGCCTGTTCTTCCTCGGAAAGTTTCCCCTTCCGCTCCGCTCGCAAACGCTTCTGTGTCGGCTCGGCAATCGCATCCCGAATTTTCCGTTTTTCAACGAGGAGCGCTTCAGTTTGTGCGTTCCGGTGACGGATTTCCGCCTGCGCCGTTTCAAGGTCCAGGGGCAGATCGTCTCGGAATTTCACGCCTTCAAAAAACGCCCGCAGCCGGTAATAGTCGGCCTGGGAAACCGGATCGAACTTATGATTGTGGCAGCGGCAGCACGAAAGCGTCAGGCCGAGAAACGCGGATCCCGTCGTTTCCACCAGATCGTTCATCAAGGCGGCTCTTACCCGCGGGCCTTCGCCAAAAAGGGCGGCACTATTGTCATGGGGACCGAGCCGCAGAAAACCTGTGGCAACGAGGCAATCCTGTTCGGCGGCATTGCGCGGCGCATCGGCCACCATTTCATCCCCGGCGAGCTGCTCACGGATGAAGCGATCAAATGGCTTATCGGAATTAAACGAACGCACCACATAATCGCGGAAGCGCCACGCCTGCGGCCGAAACTCATCCCAATCGAACCCGTTGCTATCGCTGTAACGGACCACATCCAGCCACATCCGGGCCCAATGCTCACCATAACGCGGCGAGGCGAGGAGTGCATCAACAGTCGTCTCAATCGCAGTCGCCCGGTCGCTGGCGGCCGATTGAAGGAAAGCTGCCATCTCCTCGGGCGCGGGCGGCAATCCGGTCAGGTCAAAATAAAGCCGGCGGCAGAGCGTGCGCGCATCAGCCTCGGGCGCTGGGGCAAGACGCGCCGTTTCAAACTTCTCCAAAACGAACCGGTCAATCGGATTGCGTGGCCACGTGTTATCCATTACCGGCGGCGGGACCGGCAGGGCGATCGGTTTGAGTGACCAGAGATCAAGCCGTTGACCGGCAAAAATCTTCACGATCGGATTTCGCGGATCGCTCCAGGCGTCGCCAAGAATTCCCGCCGAAACTTTGGGTGAAGGCAGCGCGTCGGCCGCCGTCCGTGCCGGCCATGGCGCTCCATCGGCGATCCACTGTTCGAGCGAGGCAATTTGTCCATCGGGCAGCTTTTCCTTTGGCGGCATCTTGCGATCGGCTTCCGTGTGACGCACCAACTTCAGGAGCAGACTTTCGCCCGGATTTCCCGCAACGATTGCCGGCCCGCTCTCGCCGCCTTTCAACGCCGCCTCGCGTGAATCCAGGCGCAGATCGGCTTTCTGTTTTTCGGCTCCATGACACCGCAAGCAGGAGCTCTCCAGCAGCGGCCAGACTTCGTTTTCAAATAGCTGCGCCCCGGTTGCCTCCGCGCCGTCTGCCGCCAGGCCAGCGCTTAAAAGCAGGGATGCGAACAGGAGAAAACGCATGGTAAAGAATAACCGGATATCGGGAAACCGGCTCGCACAATATCTATTTGTTGCTAAAAAGTCTTCTCATGTTCGCCAGCCCCCGCCGTTCCCGTCGCGAATTCCTCGGCTCGATCACGGGCGGCTTTGGAGCCCTGGCGCTCGGGGCATTGTCAAAAGGCCGAGCCGCCGCGCCTGCCATCCGGATTGATCCGATCAACCCGTTTCTTGCGCGGGCACCGCATTTTCTACCAAAAGCCAGGTCGGTAATTTTTCTCTACATGGTAGGTGGCCCATCAAGTATCGACACTTTTGATTACAAACCTGAGCTTCAAAAACTTGCGGGCCAACCTGTGCCGGCATCGATCCGCGAGGCGCTGAAAAACTCGCGCCATTCCAACGTATTTGAAGGATGCAAAGACGAACTGATGGCGAGTCCGTTCAAGTTCTCCGAGTATGGCCAAAGTGGCATGTGGGTTTCGGAGCTCTACCCGCATCTGGCCAAGCGTGTGGACGACCTTTGCTTCATCCATTCACTCCAGGCCGAGAGCAACAATCACGCTCCCGCCAGCTACCAGCTTCACACCGGCGAAACGCTGGCCGGCAAAGCAAGTCTCGGCTCGTGGATTACTTACGGACTCGGCACCGAAAATCAAAATCTGCCAGGTTATGTCCTGCTCTTTGAAGCCGGCCCGCTTGGAGGCGCCCCCAACTATTCCAACGGATTTCTTCCAGCCGCGTTTCAAGGGACGCGCTTGCGCAGCGAGGGAACGCCTGTGCTCGATCTGCTCCCGCCAGCCGAGCTTGCCAATGGACAACGCGCTTCCCTTGACTTGATCCATCAGCTCAACCTCAAACATCGCGCTGCCCGCCCTGGAGTTACTGAACTTGATGCGCGCATCGCCAGTTACGAGCTCGCCTATCGGATGCAATCGGCCGCCTTGGAAGTGGGCGACGTCGATAAGGAAAGCCCCGCCCTGCGCAATGATTACGGGCTTGAACATGCCGATCCGCAGGTGGGAAAATTCGGACGCAAATGCCTGCTCGCCCGCCGCCTTGTTGAACGCGGAGTCCGTTTTGTGCAAATCTATAACATGTTCGACAAGGACGGCTGGGACGCGCACGCCAAGCTTGCCACAAATCATCCGCCCCTGGCCCGCCAGACTGATCAACCGATCGCCGCCCTCATCAATGATCTTAAACAGCGGGGGCTTCTTGATGAAACCCTCGTTGTTTGCGCCAGTGAATTTGGCCGCACCCCGATGATGCAAGGCGATCAAGGCCGCCAGCATAATGCCGCCGGATTTACCATCTGGATGGCCGGCGGCGGAGTCCAACCCGGCACCCGCATTGGGGCGACCGACGCTATTGGTCTGATGGCGGCCGAACAGCCGTGTGATTTTAAAGATCTTCACGCCACGATTCTCGCCGCGCTCGGCTTAAATCACGACGATCTCCTCTTTGAACACAATGGGCGGCCCGAACGGCTTACCGGCATTGCTGGCAACGCCGAGATCATCAAAGGGGTCCTGCGTCCTTAATAGACTGCATACTATCTTTCCCAAGCCACCCGATGTAGCGCTGTGCAACGGGAGCGGGAACAAAAACGCGTAGACCCGGATAGTAAACTTCATTTATGCAAATCTGAAACTACCAGCAGCAGGCTTATTTCCACCACAACCGTGCACTTAATAGAGCTCAAAAACCATAGGCAATTTAACAAATGGCAAACATAAAAATGATCATTGAATGAGCTCACATGCAATCCGTGATCCAGAAAAACATGCACAATGCGCGTTCCCCCAAAACATACAAATTTACTCCTGCCCGCGTTTTTCCTAAGCTCTTATCGAGCTTGAGTAAAGCAGCCACTGAATTAATCGATTAGTCCCGGATTTACTCTCACCGGTCTTACAGTGGGAGTTCCGTATAGCTTTAGCTTCTATGCGTCGCGAATCGGAGCCGGGGGAGACATAAGGACAACCGATTATTTTGTCAGCGGATCGATCAACGGGATGACAAAACTCAATGTAAGCGAAAACGTCAATGGAGCGGCTTTCGGTATTCGGAATAACGCCTACTTCAGCCGGCGAACCTTCCGTGGCAATGCTTTACAGCATTGCGCTTCTAGTAGTTCAAAGCCGCCGCCCAACCGCAGGGCTTAGAGTGCGGTGTGCCTCAGTCGGATTTCCTCTGTTCTGGAACTTCAACGGCAACTTAGCTCATTCGCACTTGAAGAGCTTGGGGCCGGAGACGGAATAAAAAAACCGCCGGGAGCCAGCAGGCTTCCGGCGGTTTATTTTGACGTCGTGTTAGGCTAAAGATTGAGCGGCTTCAACGACTGATTTGGCGTTGATACCAAAGAAATCCATCACCTTGTTGCCGGGGGCACTGATGCCGAACCGGGGAATTCCGATGACTTTTCCATCGATGCCGACATAACGGTACCAAGGATCAGGGACACCGGCTTCAATCGCAACCCGGCGGCGGCAGCTGCTGGGGAGCACCGATTCCTTATAGGCGGGGCTTTGAGATTCAAACCGTTCAAGGCACGGCATCGAAACAACGCGAACACCGGCTCCGAGCTCTTTGGCGGCGGCTACCGCGTGCTGAAGCTCGCTTCCGCAGCCTATGAGAATGGTTTTCAGTTCCCCTGTTTCATGAATGGCGATGTAACCGCCAAGGCGCACGCCATTGCGGCGGGTCTCGACCGGGATTTCATTAAGCATCGGCACGACCTGCCGGGTAAGCGCCAGAAGGGTTGGTCCGGTGGTGCGTTCAATGGCAGCCACGAATGCGCCGGCGGTCTCTTCCGGATCGGCTGGACGAATGACGTCAAGCTGAGGGATCACACGCAGACCAGCAACCGTTTCCACGGGCTGATGAGTCGGTCCGTCTTCGCCTACGCCAATGGAGTCGTGTGTAAAGATATAGATAACCGGCAGCCTGGAGAGCGCTGCGATGCGGATTGCGGGACGGGCGTAATCGGCGAAAACCAGAAAGGTGGCGCCGCTCGGCCGGAAGATTCCGTCGTAAGCAAAGCCGTTGAGCATCGAAGCCATGGCATGCTCCCGGATTCCGAAGCGGATGTTGCGGCCACTCTGATTTTCAGGAGTGAAATCTTTGTCGGAATTGATGTAGTTAAGCGTCGAGCCATGCAGATCCGCGCTGCCGCTGATGAAAGTAGGAATCGCGGCGGCCAAAGGCTGCAGCACGTCACTTCCAGCCTTGCGTGTGGCGATCTTGGTGTCGGCAGGAAACGCTGGAATATGATCGATCAAATCGAGGGGAAGAATGTTTCCCAGCGCATCGGCGAGTTCTTTTGCGCGAACCGGATGGGCGCTCTCCCACATCTGAAAGGTGCCGGACCATTCCTCGTATTTTTCAACAAGCTTGTTTTTGTGAGCTTGAAAATAGGCGCGCGTCTCTTCGGAAACAAAGAAATG
The DNA here is from genome assembly GCA_028293625.1 of Chthoniobacteraceae bacterium. Lineage (GTDB taxonomy): Bacteria > Verrucomicrobiota > Verrucomicrobiia > Chthoniobacterales > Chthoniobacteraceae > CAIURC01. Next base: position 12,789 of record JAQGOL010000010.1, read on the forward strand.
CTCATTCTCGGGCAAGCCAAGCCCCTTGCGAGCGGCATCAACAAATTTAGCGCCACCTTCTCCATGAGCTTTGGCGGTGCCGGCTACTTCGGGAATGCCTTTGCCAATCAGGGTCTTTGCGATGATCAGCTGTGGTTTGCCGACTGCATTTTTAGCCCGCTCAATAGCTTCAAAAATAGCGACCAGATCGTTACCCGGCACAGTCTGAACGTCGAATCCGTAAGCCTCGTAGCGTTTTGCGGCATCCTCGCTTTGCGAAGCTATAGCCATCGCGTCGAGAGTAACGTCATTGGAATCGTAAATAAGCACCAGGTTATCAAGCTTGTTATGGCCGGCAAAGGAGGAAGCTTCGCTTGAAACGCCTTCCTGCAAGCAGCCATCCCCGGCCAGACAGAAGATATGGTTATCGAAGATCCGGTAGTCGTCTGTGTTGTAACGCGCGGCTGCCATCTTCTGCGACATTGCCATTCCGACGGCGTTGGCGACACCCTGGCCCAGCGGCCCGGTGGTGCATTCAACTCCTTCAGTTTCGAACGACTCAGGATGCCCTGGCGTGTGGCTTCCAAAGGCGCGGAAATTTTTCACCTGCTCAAGCGTGACCATTGGATAGCCGGCCAAATGGAGCCAGGCATAAAGGAACATCGAGCCGTGTCCCGCGGAGAGCACAAAGCGATCTCGATTGAGCCAGCGCGGCTCGTCCGGATTGTAGTTCAAAGCCGACCCAAAAAGGGCGGCACCAATCTCCGCGCATCCAAGCGGGAGACCGAGGTGACCGGAGGAGCACGCATGGACGGCATCCATGGCGAGGCCGCGCGCTTCATTCGCGGCGCGAGAGAGGGCATCGAGATTCAGTGTCATAAGGGTGTTTTAGGAAAGGGTTGCAGCCTAAGAAGTGACCCCGGCAAGTCAAGATTGCACACCAGCGCTTTATGAAACATCCGGAGGGAAATAAAAAACCGGCGACGCTTACTAAGAAGCGGCGCCGGTCTTTATTAACCAACTTGAATTCTACTGAGGGGCGTTTGCCGGCGGTTGCGCAGGCTCCAGAAGGACCTTTCCAGTCTGGATTGTGACTCCGCTAATAGAACTTCCAAGGAAGGAGCCGACCCCGATATTCTGTTTCTGGAAAAGGACGCCATTAATCGGCGTTCTCTTCGAGCTGACGGGATGAAGGAACGATCCGCTAAATGTGCCTGTTTTCGTGTTGATATTCAGGCTCACTGAATCAGTCCCGGGAGTGGTAATGATCACCTTATTGGAATCATCATAGGTGGCGGACTTGATGATTGGATTCACGATATTGCCCTCGTCGATGGTGAGCTTCGCGTTTCCATCAGTCGAAGCAAAACCGGCTAATACGCGGCCACCAGCAGCAGGCGTATAGATGGAGCCAATGACGTCGTTATTATGAACGGTAAACCCCTGCGGGTAGATCTTGTCGGTGGCACGCGTTGGCTTAAACCAATCGATCTGCCCGTGGAAGTCGCTGTCAGTCTGGGTCGCGTCCTGGGTAATGATACCGAGAACAACACCTTTCCGTAAATACGGCTGCGAGTAGAAGGCCCAGGTCAGATCCTTGCTGAGTGGCTGATTCAGAACGATTTTCGTTCCGTCACCCAGAGTGATGTTTGCATGAACGAGGCCGGCGGAATCAATCTTCGCGACGCCATAACCGTTGCCGTGAGGATCGAACTGAGTGTTACCGAGCGGCGCATTGGGAGGCAGCACGATTGTATAGCTCTTTACAAGCGCGTCAGGCAGGGGATTGGCTCTCCCGTAGACCGCGTGGTCTGCCTGAACATTAAGTGTAAAGCCGGAGGAAACAATGGTTCCTATGATCTGCTGGCTCCCCTCAGGAGAGAGGTCGACCTTCAGGCTAACCTCAAAGGGCAGGTCATTCTTACGAGGAATCGTTCCCACAAACAGCCCGTCACCGCTGAATTCGCCTCTGAAGGCATAAGATGAACCAGGCAGGAGGAGTTTCCCGGAGAAGAGTCCGCTACTCGTTACATTGAGGTCGACGTAACCCGACGATTCAACTGCGAATACCGCGTTTCGTGCCAAGCCGGAATAACGTCCCACCAAGGCAGGAACAAAGGGACTCGGAACAAACTCAGCTTGCAAGGTCGCCTCGGAGGCCGGCATGACAAAGCTAATGGTGCGGGCCGGGCTCGTAACCAAACCTGTCCAACCTTTAAAGACCTGTCCGGGAGCTGGCCTTGCCGCGATTGAATAAGTCAACCCGGCTTCACGGGTGGAAGTGGGCAGGAATCCGGGAGAGACACTGCCAGCACCTGCGACTGACACTGTTAATGCCTGTTCCTTGACATACTTGAATAGCGCGGAAGAGATCTTCGAGCGGTTCCCATCTGAATCGACACTGGCGATTTCAAGTGTGTTAAACCCGTAACGCACTTCGCCGCCGGCGATGTCAGGGAGGCCCAGCTCGAAATTCCATTTCGCACTCGCACCGGTGATTTCAGCACTTGAGATCACCTTCCACTCACTCCCATTAATCCGATACTCCACCCGATTGATGCCGGAGTTGTCGGTTGCAGTGCCTGAAACAAGCACCTTGTTCGGAGAAACTATCCGAGCCCCATTTTTAGGTTCGGAAAGGACCGTTCTTGGAATCACGGCGTCTGGTAGCTGCTCGTCTTCAAGGATTGTCAGCGTTATCGAGCTTGGGAAACCGAAATCAAATTCGCGGTTCGGGTTGTTAGCCAACGATATGACGACGGTTTTGATAGCCTGATAGACGGAATCATCCTTGGGTATTACATCAAGGACAACCTCGGACTGCCCCACCGGAATCACGACCTTTTCAGGAAGCGGCTTAAGCGTATGGGCATCCACGTAGTTGCTGCCGTTGAGCTGCGTTCCGGTAAAGCTGAGATCAACTTCCAAGTCAGTCGCATTGATTGTCGGAGCCGACGCGGGATCATTCGCGTATCGCATGATTCGAACATGAGCAACCCGGTTAGGATCCTCTTCCTTAAGCAATGTAAGGCTGGACGAAATCTTCACAAACGGCCTGTCATGATCGAGAATGCGCACCTGTGCCGTAGAGGGAGCCCCTACCGCATAAGTTCCTGAGTCATCAGACAAAATGGTGAGATCAACTGTTTCAGTTCCTTCAATGTTGCCATCTTCGCGAGTGACGACCGTGACAGTGGTCGAAGTCTCGTTAGGAGGGATGATCGCGTTGTAGATGATTGAAGACGAAGAGAGCGTATAATCGCCGCCTGGCTGTGAGCCAAAGGTGGCTGTTCCGCCAATGAGATATTTGACAGTCAGCGCCGCTGGTGAAGGAACGGTGCGGGAAATCGTGAATGTTCCGTTATCCGCAGCCACGCCTTCCGTAGGTTCCTTGGCAATCGGATCAGTTGCTTCCACGCTAACTGTGTTTGAATCGTTATCGCGAATGAGGATCGTTGCCAAATTGATGCCACCAAGCGAGGCACCGCGAGGATTTTTCAGAAGCAGATAAATGACTTCATCCTCCTCGGCAATTGTGTCGTGCAGAATCGGAATATTGATTTCCTTATTCGTCTCGCCATCGGCAAAGGTGATGGTTCCTCCAACCGGCGAGTAATCAGGGTTAACAACATTAAGGCCGGAAGCGGTGGCGGTGCCACGAGGGCTCGTGGAGAAATCGACCTGCGCGATTCCGACGGGCGGCCCGAGCCGCTGCACGTTCACTGTGAGGACTGAAGGAGATCCGCCGGAGGTTACATTGTCGGGCTCGCTGATGTTGTAGCGCGCCTTTTCAAACTTGATGCGCTGCGGAGTGCTCGGCGTGCCGTAAATATGAACTGAGGCGGATTCGAGTTTTCCAAGGGTTCCCTTTAGCTTGTCGGCAACCAGCACTTTCCATGTGCCCGTGCTGTTTTCGCCCCAATGATGATTGGAAGTAAATATCCAGCCGAGTTGAGGGCCGTCGAATACGGAATACTTGAAGTTTTTGTCATCACCGAGCGGAGTGCCGCCTGCGACAAGAAGACTTTTTGTGCCATCAGGCGAGACCAGCGTAATTGAAAGATCGCTACGCCGCTCATGGGCGATAGAAACCGCTACCTCGACCGTTTCAACTCGGAGATTGGGGAAGTTAGGACCCGAGAAGTTGAACTGCAGAGGTAATCCCACCGTTCCTCCGTCATCAGGAATCTTCAGCGGAAAAACATTGGATTGATACGCAATGGATTGATCCTGTTCCTGAGCCAGATGACTCCAGTCCAGAGAGCGAATCACAGCAGCCGAGGCATCAACCATTCCTCCGCCGTATTTGTGGTTAAACTTAAATCCCGCCGCATTATTGATCCAGTCCGGATCCGGTATATCGACCTGAACAGCAGTGGAGATGAGAATTTCTTTTACGTCGCGCCAGGTGAGGTCGGGGTTTGCTCCAAGCATCAATGCGCAGACACCGGCGGTAAGCGGTGTGGCAGAGGAAGTACCGCCGAAGGAATTTGTATAGTTGGTGTCAGCCAGTTCCGTTCCGAAGGTAGGCGGGTTATAGCCTTCAACCCCGGTTGTATCCGTGGTAACAATTCCAAGCGTGCCGCCGTTTGAAGGAGCCGAGACAAGCACATTAGCGCCAATCTCACTATAAAACGAGGCACCTCCCAGGTTATCAATCGCGCCAACCGCAATCACAAAACGGGAATTTGCGTATCCGTTCAAGTTAGCCTCGCTGCCATCGCCATTGCCATTGCCGGCCGCGAAAAGCGTGATCTGCCCCTTGCCTCCACGGCCCAGGACGGCAGCATCGCGGAGTGCAGCGCGAGTAAGGACATCAGGAGCGAGCAACCCAAAGGCTGCGGTTCTGGGTCCCCAGCTGTTATTTGAGATGTCAACGATAGCGTTGCCCTGTGGTTTCCAATAGAGAGCGCTTGCTTCCTCATCGTCAGTAACGGGGACAAAGCCGCTCTCATTGATAAGCCGCAAGCCGAGAAGCCGTGAGGATGGAGAGGCGCCGGTCACGCCGAGATAGCTATTATCAGACGGGTTGAAGGAACCGTTGTTTTGAGCAGCCGCAGCAACGCCTGCCACTGAAGTGCCGTGCTGATCTCCAAAATGCGGATTGGGATCGATATCTTCGTCCAGGAAATCGTAATGCAGCAGAGAATTGACAGCAGGAACATTCGGCAGCAAATCGGGGTGATTTGTTTGAAGGCAGCTATCGACGATCGAGATGGTGATTCCAGCGCCCAGAGTAACTTTCCATGCATCAAGAATGTTAACGTCAATCCCGAGCTTGCTCCCTTGCTGGCCGGTATTGTGCAGGTGCCATTGCGCGGGAAAAAAGCGGTCTTTCGGCAGCGCCATCGCTTCCCACGAATGACCGAGCATCGGATTGGCATTGACACCAGCCGCCTTGAGGGCGGCAAGCGCGGAGAGAACATCGTGCGCAGTCGGCATGATGAATATCACGAGCCCGGCTTCGGAAGTAGGACGAATCGAAGTAGCGCCGACCTTTGCCGAGAGCTCCGCAGCCGAAGTTCCCTCGGGAACTTTCACAAGGATCTTCGTTGTAATAATACGCCGGCTTCCTTTTCCGGCGGGAACACCTTCCACATAAAGCACCGGAAAGAGCTTCGCGTCGGGAAAAGTGGTGCTTACCTCATCGCTATGGGTCCGCGCCTTCGCTGCGTCGAAGATGTGGGGAAGCTTCACCAATGCGTGGCTGTCTGTGGAATCAAGGACCGTCAGACCCGGCAGGGCGGCTTCAATGCGGGCGCGCAAATTGTTAGCCAGCAGAGGAACCGGCGTTTGAACGTAGACCTCGTCCTGGGCCAGAACGAAATTGCGCACGGCACCGGCATCAATGAATTGATAGCCGGCGGCCGCCTGCGCGACAGCGCCGGACGGGATGAGGCCAAGGAACGCGCCCAGCAAAATGGCGAGCGCGGGAAGAACCGGCTTTATGGGTTTTCGGTAAAACATGGGGGAAACAGGTGGCTGAATCTGGGTGCCTTTCACTTAAGGAAGAACGAATTTACGGTTTCCGGGCAGAACGCTATTGGTTGGTTTGGTAGAGGAAACAATTGCTCCATCTACAAGACCGCCATCGGAAACAGGTTCGGAAACAGGAATACCGAACTTGTTAAGGTAAGCAAATGGTAATGAACTCTTATCCGTGCCGGCGTCGCCGCCGGAATTTACAATCACTCTGTCGATGGTATGAATTGAAGCAATTCGTTCCACGCTGCCGGCAACAGCCGACATGATGTTGCGAGCTGTGATGTCGGTCAGGTCGCCATTAACGGCATGAAAGGCCGGCAGCGATTTGAAAATGGAGCCGCTGAGCGAGTCAAATCCCACAAAGACCGATTTAAGCCGGCCCGCGCCACCTACGACAACGCCGACGTTGCCGACATTATCGCCAACAAATCCCTGCACAAAGAGATCGCGCAGACGCTCATCGATGAAGTCGGCAATTTTCTGGCCCTGATTAAGATTGTTGTAGGATTTGATCGGGACGGTCGGGTCGATATTTCCGATGTTTCCATCAAAACGGGAATTAGTGACTGAGCCGCCTTTACCAACAAACGTTACTGAATCACCCACCGTGCCATAATGGGTGGTATCACCTCCGTTGCCGGCGATAAGGTCGATGTGACTTCCAATACCACCGGACTGGAACATGTTGCTAATGCTTCCGCCATCGCCGCCACGGCCGACACGGCCGCCAAACGCTTTTTGCGACTGGTCAGGCGAGGGGTCACGCGGATTGGCGATAAAGGCTCCCGCGTCGCCGCCAGCGCCCGCGATAATCAGCGCTTTGGAGAGTGAGGTTCCTCCGACGTCGAGGCGGACAGTGCTGATGCCTCCGCCCTTGCCGCCAGTGGAAAGCCCGCTGCCACCGGCACCGGCCGCGACCACAAATGGTCCGTCTGAATTGCCGCTCACAACGCTCGAGACTGAGCCGCCGGCTCCACCACCGCCGCCCGAACTTAATCCGCCGGGTCCGGCAATGATCCGGTTGTAATCATAAACCGTGGCGCGAGTGGAAATAATACTGCCGCCGATTGAAAGGGGCACACCATCGATTAAAGGCGCCTCGCCCAATGTCTTGGTTCCTTTGGAGGGGGTGGTGATATCGCGCACATCCCCACCGCGGCCACCGGTTCCCTTGGTTGCGTCGCCGCCTGCGCCCGCCAGAAAGCTGAGCACCGCCGGGGCATCCTGGGTGGACGGTTGATTGACAAAAGTAACCACGTCGCCGCCAGCGCCGCCGGAGAGGCCGTCACCGCCATTACCTGCCCGCAGGTAGATGTCGCCACTCATCAGGTTATTATTTACCCCAAAGCGGAACGGACTCGTGTTGGTCACGCTGCCGCCTTTGCCTCCAGCTCCGGAGACCGAGGTGCCCGCGTCACCCGCCACGTAGTTGATGATGCCGGCGGAATCGCCGCGAAACACGAGATCGAAGAGGCCGTGGTAGTTGGTGATGTTGCCACCATTGCCACCAGCTGTAATTCCATTGCCGCCCTTGCCCGCATAGATTTGCTGAAAGGATTCGCGGTTGTCGGCGAATTGCGCGACGCCATGGCCGATCACTGAACCGCCATTTCCGCCTACTTTCCCTGGTCCGCCATCGCCGGCTACCAAAAGGACGCCTTCATCAAGGGCATTTGCGATCAGGCTTCCACCGGCGCCACCGGCGCCGGAGACACCAAATCCGCCACTACCGGCGCGCAACGTAGTCTCGGTGCCAAAACGGGCGGTATTCTCGACAAAATGAATGGAAGTTCCAAGAATCCCGCCGCCGACTCCGCCTGTCGTGAATCCGTCTCCGCCACGGCCACCAGTCAGGAGGACCGTGCCTTCGTAGGCAATGTTTGCAGGCAGCGTAATGTTGAGTGCTCCAAAGAGGGTTTGGGAACTAATCCCCTGTCCATTGAGCAGATTAAGCTGAGCCAGGCTGCCTCCCAGGAAGCCGCCTACTCCGCCGCGTCCAATGACGCCGTTGCCGCCGTCGCCGGCTGAAATTTTGATATAATGTTCGGCCTCCGGAGTGAAGCTGAGTCCATAAGCGCCACTTGAGAAGATGTCGTGAAGCCGCAGAGGATTCACCGAAGGCATGGCCGTTACGTAATTGGCAACGGCGGTAGTCGACGTATCAAAGAAATGGGTGTCAAAGGCGACAACACTGACATCGGCGCCGCTTGGCCTTTGCAAAGTAGACGCAAGTTCATTGACCAAATCGACGCCTGGATTTCCCGTAATCACAGGAGGGAGGCCCAGCCCGGGCGTCTGCGCCAGCTTGATATCCCAGATTGAAAGTTCAATCACCAGGTATGGCAGCCCATCTCCGGCGATACCGAGATCAAGAACCGCCACATCGTCCGGCCTGAATCCGGCGAGATCATCGCCGAGTTCCGCGATATTGGTCGCGCGAATAGCGTGGATCGCGGTGGTGTCGTCCAAGCCGTTGGTGCCAAAGTAATAGCCCCGGTTATCCGACGGGCTGCCCGGGTTGTAAGTAACGATTGTGCCGTTTCCAAGACCGGTGCCCGAGACGGCCACCATATAACCTTCGGGATCTCCCGTGATGGCAACGAAATCGGCTTTGCCATCCTTATCAAAATCAACGACTGTAAAGTCCCGAACAAAAGCCGGCACCAGGTTGATCTTATCCGCTCCCAGGATGCGGTTGGTATCGACACTCCCGTAGGAAATTGAACCACGCTGCGGCCCATAGATGCTCTTTTGCGAGAAATCGAAAAGCCGTGAGCTATTGGAAACCTGGCTGCCGAGCGGCTGCGCCATGATCACATCGTGAGTTGCGTCGGTGGAAAGCGCTGTCGACTCAAGACGCCCATTGTCGCCGCCCAACAATACAAATGGGACATACGGATTGGCGCCCACGGGAGGTTCACCTTTTCCTTTGGAACCGATATCCGCGTAAAATTGCCCGGTCAGTTTTCCAGCCTCCCGATCGGGAGTGAGGACCATGACCACTTCAGTAGGAGGCAGGAGCGGCCCTTTTGCAATGTAGGTTGCCACCACGGCGATGTCTGTGTAGCCGTCGCCATCAAAGTCACCTACAGCGATATCGTTGATAGCGTTGGCTGAACGCACATAGTCATACTGATTGCTCAGGAGCAGCCCACCCGCAGGATCTCCAGCCGCCAGGGAAGGGAGCGGGCTGATCCGCGCGGTGTAGAATCCAAGGAAATCGTCCTTGCCGTTGTGATTAAGATCTTCGGCAATACTGAGCCCATTCGCGTTTGCGTCCTCCCATTTCGCGAGGAAAACCATGATTCCGGCAAAGTTGCCGACATCCGAGGAGGCGACCACGACATCCTGATGGCCGTCGCCATTAAAGTCGCCCACTGCCAGCGCTTCCGCGCTGATCGGCCCATCGAGATAGATCCGGATTGGCGCACCGGTATTAGGATCGACTCGGAAACCGGTGGTTGGATCGCTGAATTGAACGACCAGCTGTTCAGGCTCGGACGTGGTGAAAACCACGTCGGAATACCCATCCTCATCGAAATCGACAGGGATGCTGCGACCGATAACCCCTGCGCCAGCCTGGCCAAATGCCAGCAATTTGCCGGTAACCGGATCGTGTTTTCCATCGTGGGTTGTAGCGACCACCGCGCGTCCGTATTCGACCGTCCCCTCGGGCGTGGTGATGACCGCTTTAGTCAGGCTCGCACCATTGCCACCGGCCACAAATCCCGAGCCGCCGTCGCCCAGTTCAATTGAAAAGGCGCCATTGACATTCAGATTGGCCAGAGGCGCCGCGCCAGGTGCCGGCTTGGTTACAGGGATAACCTCACCGGTTGGTCCAACCGTGAAGGTCGGAATGACACCAAGACCGATATTGCCGCCATCGCCACCGTTGCCTGTGGTCCCGATACCGCCGCTTCCGATCTTCAAAGTGACTTTGCCCGTCACGGATCCGAGATCGCTAAAGTTTAGGATGGAACCGCCGGTGCCACCGGAAGCACCGCGTCCGCCGTCCCCGGCAACAATCTGATAGCCCGAAGCGTTTTCCCCATTCAGAATGACCGTGTCAATATTGCCGCCGCGCGCGCCGAAGCCGCCCGTGCCGCTATAGAGGCCGCTGATGTTGAAGGTCGAGCCGGTCGTGCCACGCACGTTGTAGATGTCGCCGCCAACCTGTCCCGCCGGAGGGGCAAATGTACGGAGGGTCCCCTGCAGATCGTCGCCGGCGGAAATGCCGAAACTGAAATATTCGCTTGAAGCTGTCGAGCCGGTGCGGATGGCGCCAATGGTCGACTTGGTGGCAAGATAGAAATCGAGACCGACACCGTCGAAATTGTCGGCTTGCAGAATGGTGCCCGCCGTATCGACCAGCAGACCGCTCCTGAGATCGCCAGCCACACCAAAGCCTTTGCCGGCGAGGATCTGACCGTGGATGGAATAACTGGTCAGTGCCAGCCGGAGCCCGATATCCACATCATCGACCGTGCCATCCTGGTTCTGGTCCGTGATATCGAATTCCGTCAGGGAGCGAAGGGTAATCGACTCAATCACCGAGTTATTGAGAATCAGACCGTCGCCTTTGAGGAAGATATCGTTGTTACTCCCGTTATTATCGGAATCACTCAGAGTGGTATCCGCATCGAGATTGGTGACGATATCGCCATGGATATCAATGAAAGAGGTAAAACGCAGGCCGTCGCCGGCCGCAATTCCAGTAATCTCGTTGTAATCGACTTCCGAGTTCCCGTTCAGATCGGTCGTGAAGACGATCATCTGGCCTTTTTCAACCAGCAAAAGATAGCTGCCGCTGCGCGCTCCCGAACCGGTCGTCAGCACTTGGCCCGCTTTGAGCAGGATCGGACTGCCGTGCTGGGCATGCACGAAATGCTGATCGTGGAAAGGATCCTGATCGTAGGCAAGCTCAGCGTCTTTGACGGTCGGCAAGGCTGGTGTCAAAACAGCGGCCGGGGCAATGCGCGCTTCAAGAGCTTCGATGCTGTGGGGAGTTCTCTTTTTGAACATAACGAGGGGAGATTGGGAGGCTGCGCGGCGCTGGCTTAGATCCGATTGTTGCTATCGAAGAATCCGTTGGCGGTAAATTTCGCCTCGGGAATGAAGTTGATGGTGGCTTGGTCGAGTATTTTGGCCATCACGATGCCGTCGATCGGAAGGTCGCCTTCATTGAAGCCAGGCAGGCCGTTCTTCTCGAAGTAATGGAAGACGTTTGAGTCAATTTCGTTGAAGTCCTTGATTGCTCCCACCAGGGAACCGTCCGCGTATTTCTGAGGAACAAACGCGCCTTTGGTAATGAAGTTAACAGTCTGAACTTCACGAGCCGTGGAGTCTCCCTCGATGTTGGCCACCACGGGCAGCGGCGCAAGCGTCTGCGCGGCTTCAATCCTAATCGGATCGTTATCGCCCTCAAAGGTGAAGCTGAAGCTGCTATTTTCGCCCAGAACCACTTCCTTGATACCGCCGAGCGCAATAATCGATGGCAGCACATTGAGCGCGTCACGGATCTCGATGGCCGATGAATTTGGCCTCAGGATGGTTGTCGTATCGCCCCCGTAGCTAAGAACATAGTCGCCCTGCTCATAGACGTCGACCCGCTGATTTTCATGCGTGTAGACCTTTCCGTGAATCAACGGCTGGTCAACGCTCTCAGTGAACTTGACGATCACGTTATTAGGCAGAGTGCTAGCGCTGAGGTCCACATTTACAAACGAAACGCCATCCAGGGCGGCATCAAGTTCGCCAATTGGCGTTGAACCGGGCAGACGTTCAGTGGCGCCAAAACTGTTTTTGGTACCAATGATGTTCGGTTGATCTCCAAACACTCCGAAATCGATTCGATAGATTCCAGGAGCGATATCGATCACGGTCACCTTGCCTGTGCCGTTGCCGAGAGCCTTGATGCTCGGCAAGGCATTCAACGCGTCCTGGATTTGAAGCGAAGTCGCATCCCCATTGATTGGAGCGGTCGTATCGGCGCCAAATGTGAGGCGGATCCTCCCGTTTTCAACAGCCCCGAAGTGGTGAAGATTGAGCAATTGCTGCTCGGCGGTGGAGTCGGTGCCCGCGGTCACTTCATTGATATCAACGGGGGTTTCAACGGCAACAGTGGCGATGGTGCTGATAGCGCTTTGATTGCCAAGATCATTAAAGTCGATCGTGAAGCCGGTGGCCACTCCGGGAGTGGCTACCACATTGACACTTCCCTCGTTATTACTGCGCAGCACTTTGATGCTCGCCAACGCTTCCAGGGCGGCGTCGACTTCGGCAGCCGTGGCGCCAACCTTGAGCGCCTTGGTCGGCTCGCCATTGACTACGAGGCGGAATAGGGCGTTCTGAAGCGTGCCGACTTCGCCAAAGCTCACCGTCTGCTGCTCGTGATGTCCGCCAAAACCAATCAGGCTTGGTTGATCACCCGGATTATTGAAGGTGACGCTGAAGGTGTTATTGGCGCCGGCATCAACCTTGACTCCGCCTGCAGCAATGATCGAGGCAATCCCATTGAGGGCAGCCTGAACATCGGCAGCGGAGGCGCTTGATGTAAGAATGTTGGTGGTGCTGGCGGTGACAAGCCCGGCATCGGAGCGATCAAAGCGCAGCTGGAATTCGCCGCCTGCGTTGACCACATCTGCCAGGTTGATCGTCTGCACTTCATTCACAGCGGCCGCCCCTTTGACGGTCTCAGCCACCGGCACGAGGATGCCCGCGCTCCCGGCTGCGTTTTCCACCGAATTAATGATGCGATCGGCGGCCACCAGACTCCGTCCGCTTAGTGTGGGACGATCGCCGAATGTATTGAAGTCGACCGTAAAGGTGCCGGTGGAGGTCTCCGTGACAACAACAGCGCCAGTGCGATCCGAACGTGTTCCTTTGACGCTCTCCAAAGCATTAAGGGCAGCCTGGACTTCGGCAGCCGAAGCCGTGACGGAAATGGCGCCAGTTGTCAGCCCGTTGTAAGTGAGGTTGAATTTTCCACCGCTTACATTGTGCAGTTCGCCAAGCACGATTTTCTGCGTTTCATGATTGGCGACGCCGCCTCCATTGCCGCTAAGTGAAGGAATATCGCCGAAGCTGTTAAACGTGACGGCAAACTGACCCGGCGCGGGGGATGTGACCGTCGCCCCGCCCGCGGCTTGCACGCTGTAGAGCGCGTTGATGGCAGTTTGAACCTGCGCCGCCGTTGCCGTGGCTGGCAATGGGTTTGTTGTGAAGGTGCCAAATTTAAGAACGAACTCTCCGCCCGAAGTACCGGCAATCGTGCCGAGATCGACTGTCTGCACTTCATGCAGACTGACAATCGCTTCAATCGCTGTCTTGTCGTCGACCGTATTGAAGGTGACGTCGTAGCCATTGGCCCCCTCAGTGACGGTCACTCCTTGTGCATTCTGCACGGTCGAAAGCCCATTGAGAGCCGCCGCAACCTGGCTGGCTGAAGCGCCAAATGCCAGCGGCGCCGTCGAGAGTGATCCGAATGCAAGGGTGAACTGGCCATTCGGGGCAGCTGCCAGCGCCGAGAGATCGATATGCTGAACTTCCTTGGTGGTCGCGTCGCCTTTGGTGGTCTCGGAGACAGGAGCGAGGAACGGGGCGCCGCCTTGTTTTTCTGAGACAAGAACCGGCACCTGTGAACCGTCATGGGTTTGCGTAACGAGCACCGGATAACGATCTGTCGTGACCGCCCCGTCAGCTCTGACAAGCGCCTGATCACCGAAGATATTAAACTCGATATCGAACTTACCGGGCTGGCCGGCAATAGCAGTTACGATGACTTTACCGGTTCCATCGGTACGAGTCTGGATAACAGCTGGCAGCTTATTGAGCGCCGCGGCAATATCCGCCGCGCTGGCGGTGACAGGAAGCGGTTCGCTGGTTTGTCCGGCGAAGGTAAGGTCGAAATAACCGCTGGAATAAGCCGAAAGCGATCCGAGATCGAGCTGCTGATGCTCATGCAAAGCAGTGCCGCCGGCTTTGACAATAATTGCCGGCAGATTGCCGTCAGGGCTTGGAAGGTTAAATTCGATTTGATAAACGCCGTTCGCGCCGCCCACCCGCACTCCCCCTTGCGCACTGATCGACCCCAACGCGTTCAGATAGTTTTGAATATCAATGGCGGTGGTCGAACCGGGCAGAGGAGGAGTCACTTCGCCATCAAACTCAAGGGTGATGTCGGTTGTCGGATCGACAAGCAACGGCGTCAGATTGAGCTTCTGAGTCTCAGGAACAATCCCTGTTCCGATCATGTCGGGTTGATTGCCTGGGGCCGTAAAGGTAATCGTGAAAACATTGGAGCCCGCGACAGCCTCGGTGACGACGACGCCGCCAACTCCACTCACAGCCACCAACGCATTCAATTGATCCTGAATATCCTGCCGCAGAGCATTGACGCTGCCCGGAATCGGAATCACCCCGGTGGTTTCACCCGCGAAATTAAGGGTGAACGATCCGCCCAGGACCACGATTTTATTCACGTCAAGCCGGTCGACTTCAATGACAGCCGGCGTTCCGGCAACCACAGTCACCAAATCAAACCCATCGACCGGAAGCGTGGTCGCCAGGAAACCGCCAGGCTGAGCGACTCGGACAAACCCTTCGCCCGTAATCGGGTTCATATCGCCGAAGGCGACAAACGAGACGCGGTAGGTTGAATTTGATACAAACGCCACAGTCACGCCACCCGCCGCCTTCACCGTGCCGAGCGCGTTGAGCGCGCTTTCAATGGCCGTGGCGGTCAGCGCCGTGGTAAGGCCAGCGGTCTTGATAACGCCGGTATTCTGACCATTGAAATTAAGGACATACTGCGCTCCGGCTCCGGAGAAATTGGCAACGTCGAGCGTCTGCGTCTCCTTGACCTGAGGATTTCCGTCAACGGAAACCACCGGGGGAAGTTTGAGCAGGTTGAACGGCACGGTTACCGTATCATTGCCCAGAATCGTCGTCGACCCGCCCTTGAATGCCTCAACCAAACTCAGCGAATGCTTGACCGCGAGCGAATATTCAGAGGTCACCCCGGTCGTGCCGCTCAGATCGATATGCTGAACCTCGGGCTGGAGCGCGTCACTGGTGAGGTTAATCTTATCGCCGATTTGTCTGAAAGTGACGTCGACAACATGCGTTGGAGAAACGGTCACTGTCACGCCACCTTGCGACTTGATCGATGGCAGATTATTGAGCGCCACCGCGATTTGTGCCGCGCCTGCCGTGGCCGGCAGTTGTGGAGTGGTTTCGTTTCCGGAGCTGAGGGTAAATGTCGCTCCCGGAATGGCCGAGAGCGCTTCAAGCGAAAGCTCCTGCAGTTCAGGCACGCTGCCGGTTCCAGTCAGAGGAGGCTGATTTCCGTTCTTTCCAAAAGTGATGTCAAATTGACCGGCGCCAACCTGCACCACGGTCACGTTGCCTGCACTCGCCGCCTTGATGGAGGTAAGTCCATTCAAAGCAGCCTCGATCTCCGCGGCGGTCGCGGTTCCAAGGATGGGAGCAGTGGTGAAGATGGTCCCCGCGGCATCCTCAAAGCTTAACGTAAACTTGCTGTTTGGCAGCGTGCTCACCGAATCGAGGCTGATCCGTTGGGTTTCCTGGACCAAACGCAGACCTTCGATCTCAGATTGTGCGCCCAGAGCCTGGAAGGTGATGGTAAAGCGCGTTGCATCCAAAACGTCGACGATCACGCCGCCTGCATTCGCGATCGAAGGCACGAGATTGAGCGCAGTTTCAATGGCATCAGCCGTAGCCTGCGGATCAACACCGATCTTCAGAGGAAGAGCGGTAGTAAAGCCGTCGAATGTCAGTGTGAACTCACCGTTGGGGAACGGGGTCAGACCCGATAGATCGAGCACTTGAATCTCGGTATCGACAGTCGATCCAGGCACCTGCTCGGTCGTCCTGAACTGCGCGGAGCCCGGCACAGGTTCAATAACAAGCACGTTCGTCTGTCCGGGGCGGAGCTCGAGCACCGGCAGGGAAATGCCGCCTTCGGTGGTTGCATCGACTGGAATGGTCTGCACCGAGCCGCGAATTTCTTCGGTCACATCGCCCGGAACGATTTCAAGGCCGCTCAGCAGTTGCTGGTTGCCCGGATTATTAAAATGAATCTCATACCCGCGCGATTCGGTGGAAATTACCGTCACGCCTCCCGCGGCGATGATACCGCTGAGTTTGTTCAGCGCGATCTCCACGTTTGCAGCCGTGGAATTGGCTGCGAGAAGCGCTGTCTGCTGTGAACCAAAACGGATCTGGAATTTGCCGTTCGGCACCAGCGCGTCATTGGTGGAAAGCAAAAGGGTTGAAGCGTCGCCCTGGACGTAAATATCGCCCACCTTTTCCGCCATCCGCGGGGTGTCGAGGCGACCCGCCACGATTGAGGAAATGGTATCGGCGGTCACTCCGGTCACACTGCCGTTGAGACCGGCCTTGGCCGCTGCTCCGCCCGTGCCGGCAAACAAACCGCCCATGGTGGTATAACCGTAGGTCTGGCCGGTCCGCACACCGATATCCTGATTTTGAGCGTCAACTCCGCTGATGCTTCCTCCCAAACCGCCGGTCTTTGAGGCGCTGCCGCCGTTACCCGCCGCGACACTCTTGAAAATGGTTCCGGCCGCGACTTCGCTGACGCCGACCTTGCTGACGCTGCCACCGGCTCCGCCTTTGGATGCCGCCGGCGCATCGCCGGCATCGCCCGCTTCAAAGCGAAGCAATCCGCCGAGCGAGCCGCCCCGCGAAATCGTAATGTCGCTGATTGAACCGCCAGGAGCAGCCTTGGTTACGGAGGGACCGCCGCCGCCGTCGCCGGCAAAAAATTGAGTCGTCTGGTTTAATCCCGAGGAAACAGCGCCGCTGACATTGGTGATGTTACCACCGCGGCCCGCCAGTTTTCCTTCCACTGAACCGTTACCGGATTGAATCAAGATAGAACCAATCGGCGTCGGGGTAAGTGTCTCGCTTGTGCTGCCATACGTCAGGGCGACAATATCGCCGCCCGCTCCACCGTGCGCACCATTGCCGGCCATGATGACGATGTTTTTACTGGCGCGCAGTCCGGCCAGGGTTCCAAGGTTGCCGAGGATGCTTCCGCCGACGCTTGCCTTGGCTCCACTCAATCCGGCATCACCGGCACGCAGTTCTCCGGAACCAAATCGTCCAAACAGACCCGTTGCAATGATTGAGCCGCCGCGCCCGGACGCCGCCCCGGCGTTTCCGTCGACGGCAATCTGGCCGTTGCCACCGCTGCCGGCAATAATCATGCTATCCCCATCCACGCTCAGGCTTGTGGTGCGGATATCTCCGCCACTGCCGCCCGCGCCGTTTCTTCCTTTGCCGTCGCCGCCGTCGCCCGAACGGATCGAGCCTGTCACATTAATACCGTCCACCAAGCCATCACTGGTAAGCTGAACGAGGTCGAGGGAACCGCCAGCGCCGCCTTTTCCAATTCCGGTGGCACTTCCACCGGTGCCGGATGTGGCGCTGATATTCAAATTATTTGCCCCGCGAAGATCGACATCCAAAAGCGAACCGCCCGCGCCGCCGCCCTTGCTGCCGTCGCCACCGGTTCCGCTGCGGACTTCAAGAGCCCCTTCCAAGGAAACTCCCAGGCCGAGGTTACTGTCGAAATCGCCTATGTCCAAACGGGCAACAGCTCCGCCTTTACCACCAATTCCATTGAAGCTCTGGCCGCCATTGCCGCCGCTTCCGGTATTGACGATAAAAGATTGGAAATCGCCATTATCGACCGCGAGATCGCGCACTTCACCACCGACTCCGCCTCGCGAGGCAAAACCGACTCCGCCGTGACCCGCATTGACGATGACATTGCGTGCAATGACAGAATCATCGCGTGCGATCTTAATGCCTGAAACCGTTCCACCCGAGCCGCCAATTCTCCCGTCAGATCCATCTCCGGCAATGAGTTGAAGGTCAAACCCAAGCAATAAACTGTTTTGCACGGAGCCGCCGGCAGCGCCGAGGCTTGCCGCGTTGGAATCGCCGCCATTGCCCGCCTGCACTAAAATATCGCCGTTCGCGGTCGAAATTTGATTACGGACATCGATCGCTGTGATTGAGCCGCCAGCGCCTGCTTTTCCACCGGGCGAACTGTTCGCGCCGCCGGTTCCACCCAGGATCTCGATTTCGTTGCCGTTCGCATCGGGGGTCAGAACCCGCACCTTGATCTGCGAAACCGCGCCGCCCAATCCGCCGAGCTTGCCGCTGCCACCATCGCCCGCGGCAATGGAGAGACTGTCGGCAACCAACTCTGTGGAAGCGATCGATGCCCCCCCGACCAACTCAAAACCAACCTGTACATTTGTTACTTTTCCACCGACGCCGCCTTTGGAAGTCGATTCCGCATCTCCGCCACGACCCGCTTTAAGCACCATGCCGAGCGGGCTGTTCGCGGTGTTATCGACCGCCCCTGCGATATAAATGTTCGCGAGATCGCCGCCGGCTCCTCCGATGAGGCGCTTGCTGGAGGCATCCCCGCTGCCACCGTCTCCCGCCAAAAGCTTAAATCCGTTTGAATCCTCAAGGACTTTGATGCCGATCAACGAACCGCCCTTTGAGCCAAATCCCCCGCCCCCTGCCTCAATACGATCAGTAACCGATCCGACAGTCGTATCGAGGATGGAAGGACCGACCGATTTGGAAGCGACGTCGGAAGGGAGTGGCGCCGACTGAAGGAAACGCTTCGTCAAAAAATCGCCCGGCTTTGTAACATCGCCGATTTTAAAAACATCAAAACTGGTGTTAAAAGCCGCGGTGCCAGCCAGAACACTTTCTACATTCTTAGCAATCTCAAGGCTTTTGATGGTGCCGCCGCTAAAAATGCTACCAAAGACCGAGCCGCCGAGCACCTTCAGGCTTGTGATTCCCTGATTAATGGAAACCAAACCATTTACAGAAATAGTGTCATCAGCGAGCTCCTTCGTGCCATGCTCATCCAAGTTGGTTAGAATATCGCCATTCACACTGCCGTTGATTTCCACCACCGCATTAGCGCCGAGCGACAGCCCGGTTAGCTCTCCGTCATCAAAATCATTGTTCCCATTCAGATCAGTGAAAAAGGCAATCACATTGCCGCCTTTCACCACAATGAGATCTGTGTTGTAGTTATTACCCTCAGTCAACCGTTGAACAGTGTCACCAGCCTTCAAACGCAGATAAAAAGTATTATTACTTAACGGGCTGTCGACCGCCTGGGAAATCAGATCTCCGGGCGATGCGGACGTGTCCGTGAAGTTAAGCTTGTTAAAATCATCAGTTCGGCTGCCACCCGTTTCGTGATACTCGGTATCCGTTGTGTTTTCGAAGATGCCGGTCGCACCGATACGAATGGTAGCGGGTGCGATTCGCGCTTCGAGGGGTTCAATCAAACCGGAGGAGAAAATGCGCTTCATGATGGGGAACGTGAATGACTAAAGGAGAAGAAGGGGGCAGGAATTTAAACCAGTGCGCGGGGAGCCTAACGCACCGATAATTACGTTATCTTTATAACTTGTAAAGGACGAAGCGGGACAAATTTCCAGAGTGAAAACCGCGACTGGATACGGGTCCTGAAAGTCGGCAAATGAGAGGAACTCGAGAGAGAGAAGGCCGGGGGGAACGACCATTCCAAATTCTTGCCCGCACCGGATTTCACCTCCCTGAAATCCGCCCCGGCACGAAGGACCGCCGTCCTCTTCGTGGCGTGTGCGCGCTCGAAAAATCAGGAAACTATTGGGCTTTGGGGGGATTTTTCAGACGTTTGGTGACGTCGAGTTCAATCGTGCCGTAGCGGGCCTCGAAATTCTGGATGGTTGCCGTGAGATGAAGGCAGAGGCGCTTGGCGGCGTCGTGGGAAAGGATGACCCGGTTATCAAGCTTGAGCGATTCTTCGAGGATATTGCCGAAGAAGTTAGGATTCATGCCGAAATCGATGATTACCTCGTTTGGGGTCTGGGCAATCCGGCAGACATTCGCATAGCTGGTGCGCAGGTTTGAGGTATCGATTTGGGAGGAGGCTGGCTTGGGTTCTTCGCTCATAAAAAAACTTTATAGGGGCCGGCACAACTAGCGGAGCCGATTCTTTGCGGCAAACTTTTTCTGCCTTCGAAATTGATACCGCGTTAACATTGATTGCGTGGAAACCACCTCCGCCATTTTGTTGCGAAAAACAAAACTTACAGAAAGCAGTTTGATAATTACATGGTTAACAGATAGCCACGGAATTCTCAAAACAGTTTGCAAAGGCGCGCGCCAACCTAAAAGCCGGTTCGCCGGATTGCTGGACCTTTTTTTTGACTGTGAGATTGGATTTGTGCGCAGCCGCAGGAGCGAACTTCATATTCTGCGCGAAGTAACGCTGAGAAACCCGCATGAAGGAGTCCGCCTCGATTATAGTCGGGTGGCGTTGGGCGCTTATTTCGTTGAACTCATTGAGCAGACCACCGAGTCCGAGCATCCCGCGCCCGAACTTTATGAGCTTCTGCAAAGGGCCCTTGGCTTCCTCAACGCGCAGCCGGCCTCGAAGCGCGCGCTTTTCCATTTTGAAAAAGAGCTGGCGCGTCTTTTGGGCATTCAACATCCCGACGTAAGCGCCGCGCTTGCCATCGGACGCGCATATCATCGCCTCCCCGCCGCGAGAGCAAAACTTCTCAACGTGCTTGAATGAACAACCAGCTTTGGTCTGTTGGACTTGACGCCACTCTCCGGCGCAACAACCCTCTTTGAATGCTTCCTTTAGCCGGCTCAATTCTTCCCACCTCTCACGCGGCACTGGCCGAGTCCATCAAACTTGGGTTTTCCAATCGCGGAGTGGCCCCTCGTGAAGTAAGCGTCGAAGGTGGCATTTTCCCCGCGATAGAAACGATTCGGATTGATCTCAGCGGCGCGAAAATTACGCGCGAGCAACGGTTAAGCGGCCCGACGGGCGCGAATACCAGCTCCCATCTCCAGGTCGGCAAGATCGTTCTTAAAGCGGCGCCGATCGAGTTTGAAGGGACTCCGCTGGAGTTCAATCTTTATGCCAATGCGGCGACACTGGCGTTGTCTCAGGGCGCTGATTCTTTCCTCGTGCCCGTTAATGCAGCCGACGGGGAACTCGACGTCATTGCTCATCGCAGCGACCTGGAGCGGCTTGCCCATACGCTCGTGGCAGCCGCAGCGGCAAAACAAGGAATTGAGATTAAAAAGACCCGCCTTGAGGTAACTTCCACCGGAACACGCTCGCTGAGTTTCCGGGCGGAGGTGACGGCTAAAATGTTTATAATGAGTGCGACAGTCGCGCTCTCCGGGCGGCTCGATATTGACCAGGAATTGAATGCGCGGCTTTCCGAGCTCTCCTGCCGGGGCGATGGCATGATCGCCAGTGCCGCGAACGCTTTTTTGAAACCTCACTTTCAACGCATTCAGGATCGCCCTTTTGCATTAAATTCGTTTGCCCTCGGCGATTTGAAACTTCGCGATATCTCGCTTGAGACCGGAGAAACGATCCGGCTTCATGGCCGCTTCGGAAGCTGATCGCCCGGCTTTCAGCCAGGGCAAAAAAAAGCGGGGATACCCGGTTTCCCGGATATCCCCGCCTATAATTCACTATTACCTGTTACGCGCGGTCGCCGGCAACTTGGCGCCGTGCGAGAGTTCCACGAGGTCTGCAACAATATTCAATGCCTCAGCACGAACCGCATCGACCACTGGCTTAGCGGAGTCGGCATCTGTCTCCTCCTCGGTATCCTCGGCCGTGGCGGCGGCTTTCTCTTCCGCGGCGGGATCTTTCTTTTTATCGTTCGTCACCAGTTGAAGCTCAGGCTTGGTGACGTTATCGAGCGTTACGGAAAAGCGCTTTGGCTCAGCCATGGTACGGGTCGCGCGCTCGGCAGTCCGCTTCTCTTTGCGTGTTTTTTCCTCATCGTTTCCGGCGCGACGAGTGTCGATATTCAGCGAGAGCGTGTTGGCGGCAACCCGCTTTTTATAAAGCTCGAGATCGTCATTGATGTATTGGAACTCGGGGTCGACAGCGACACGCGCTGAAGAGCGCTGGCGCAGTTCGTTTTTAAAGAGTGGCTTCTCCACTTTATCAAAAGGCGCGGCTTCAATAGTGTCGTAAGGAAGCGGCCCCTTAAGCGAAACCTCGCCGATTTCGGGTTGATCGAAGGGCGACGACAACTTCACGTCGGGCTCGACGCCTTTAAGCTGAGTGGAACCGCCTGCGATCCGGTAAAACTTTTGGATCGTCAACTTGAGGGCGCCCGCTTCGTTGGTCCCGCCCAGGAACGGCATCATCTTGCCGATTTCGAGCATGGTTTGCACGGTCCCTTTTCCGAACGAACTCGAGTCGCCCACGATCACTGCACGGTTATAGTCCTGCAAGGCGGCGGCAAAGATCTCACTGGCCGACGCGCTGAGCCGGTTGGTAAGCACTACCAGCGGGCCATCATAAGCAATTGAGGGATCACGATCCTTGGAGACGGTGATGACACCTGTGCTGTTTTTAGCCTGCACGACGGGTCCTTTCTTGATGAATAGTCCGGTCAGATTCACCGCTTCCTCCAGGGAACCGCCACCGTTGCGGCGAAGGTCCATGACCAGGCCGGTGATCCCTTCCTGTTTGAGGCGATTTATTAGCGCCAGGACGTCTTTGGTCGTGCTCTTTGCGCCGGCCACGCCGCTTCTCTCCATGTCGGCATAAAAAGAGGGCAACGTAATCCAGCCGAGCCGTTCAGTTGTCCCATCCGCACGCGGACGCTCGATGACTTCCGCCTTTGCTTCCTGCTCCTTGAGCTTAATCTCGTCCCGCTTGATTTCGATGATTTTGCGGACAGAAGGATCGGCGGCATTCACCGCGATTACCTGAAGCCGCACCGTGGTATCTTTTTTCCCACGAATCATCTCAACCACCTTGTCGAGTTTCATATCGACGGTATCGACAAAATCCTTCTCGCCTTGTGCAACCGCGGCGACGCGATCGCCAACCTTGAGCCGGCCATCCTTGGAGGCGGGTCCGCCGGTGACCAATTCCATGATCTTGGCGTAGCCTTCCTCTGAATGGAGCACGGCTCCGATTCCCACCAGCGAGAGCCGCATATTGATGGAGAAATTCTCCAGCTCCGAGCGGCTCATGTATTCGCTATGAGGATCGTAAGTTTGCGCGAGCACGGTGAGGAAAGTCTTGATGACATCCTCCTTGGTTTGCTCGTGAAGATTACGAAGCATTTGATCGTATCGCTTGGTAAGAATCTTCACCGGCGGATCGATCTTATGCTTGTTGAGCGTTTCCTGAAGCATTTCGGCCTCAATCCGCTCGGCCCAGATCCGGTCTGCGTCAGCCTCATCCTTGGGCCACGCGGCTTTCTGCCGGTTGAGTTCCACCGTGCCGTCCGTTTTAAAGGTATATTCCTTTTTAATCAGCTCCTTGACGCCGGCAGCGCGCTCTTCCACCCGCTTTTTATAAAGCTCATAAATAGAGAATGCCGGCTCGGGATTTCCAAGGAGGATATCGTCATCAAGTGTGGTCGAATACTTCGCAGTAAAAGCGTCGATATCTTTCTGGAGAAAGAAAAGGTGATTATAATCGAGCCCTTCGAGATAGTTCTTAAGGAGCTGCTGAGAGATCTTATCATCCAGCTTTCTGCGGCTGTAATGAATCTGTTCAAGCAGGCGGCCCACGGAGATTTCGATCTGACCCGGGTCGGGTTCGTCGGCGGCAAAAGCAACCGAAGAGACAATGCAAATGGCCGCCAGCGGCCAGACAAGAAAGCGAATTGGCTTCATCAGGTATAAGGAGGAGGACTTAGGAAATTGGCGGACACCGTGACAGAATTAATTCAAAGCGCAAATGCGAGTTCGCGGTGTAATTCAATGAGGTTTGTAATGAAGAACTAAGAAATTGGAAACTTTGTAAATCGAGTGCCAGTTTAATGTGGAAAGACGCTGCCGCGCGGGTCTTGCTGTTGCCGCGCAGCGTGTGCAAGTTGCCTGTTTCATGAAGCAAATGGACACATTCACAGGCGGGATTTTTGATACAAACTGCTTTTTCCTGCCAGGCTCGGGCATTCTGGTCGACGCCCCGCAAGGCGCGGCGGAGTGGCTTGAAAGAAAGGGACACAAGATCAGCCTGCTTCTTCTTACCCACGGCCATATCGATCACGTTGTCGACGCCGCCCGCATTCAGCGGGAACATGGCTGCAAAGTGGCTTACCATCGTGAAACCGAGCAGATGGTGATCGATCCCCTCTTTTTTAAACGCCTCGGTTTCGGCTGGGAGATCGAACCGGTGCGCGCCGATTTTTTCATCTCGGAAACCGATTCGGTTCATTTGGAAGGCCTCGATTTCCAGGTATTCGAAGTGCCGGGGCACTGCCCGGGAAGTCTTTGCTTTCTGCTAAAAGAAGAAGACGTGCTTTTTGGCGGGGACGTCCTTTTTGCCAGCGGCGTCGGACGCTGGGATCTGCCTGGCGGCGACCGTGACCTTCTTTTTACCGGCATCCGCACAAAACTCTTCCCACTTGCCGACAATATCACCGTGCTTCCCGGCCATGGCCCGGCAACCAAGATCGGCATTGAGCGCAAAACCAATCCTTACGTGGGCGAAAATGCCCGGGATTGACCAGCGCTACATCCGCTCCGGCACGGCGATGCCGAGCAAGTCCAGACCGCGCGCCAAAACCTTGGCGGTGACCTTGCAAAGCGCCAGCCGCATCGCGCGCACCGCAGGTTCCGCCTTCAACACCGGGCACGCTTCAAAGAAACCGTGAAAGGTGGACGCCAGCTCAAAGAGATAGTTGGCAAGCACGTTGGGTCGAAAATCGACCAACACCTGCGGCAGAACTTCTCCAAAAAGTAGAAGTTTTTTAACCAGCGCGATTTCCGCGGGTTCAGAAAGCGAGATCACCAGACTCTCCTCGCCTGCGGGCTCCAGCGCGGCTTTGCGGAAGATTGCCTGGATGCGCACGTAGCTATACATGAGATAAGGGGCGGTGTTGCCTTGCAGGCTGAGCATCTTATCCCACGAGAAAACGTAATCGCTTTGCCGGCTCGGCAGCAGGTCGGCGTACTTCACCGACCCGAGCCCCACGATCGTGGCAATCTCGCGTTGCTCGATTTCCGGCATCAACGGATTTTTCTCCGCGATGATCTTCAGGGCGCGCTCTTCGGCCTCATCCAAAAGGTCAACGAGCCGGATTGTCTCTCCGCTGCGCGTTTTAAATGGCTTGTTGTCATCGCCCAGGATCGAGCCAAACCAGACATGCGCGAGCCGCGTTTTGGCGGCCAGCTCCGGCTGCCAACGCTCGAAAATGGTGAAGAACTGCCTGAAATGGAGCTGCTGGCGGCCGTCCGTCACATAAAGAATCTCATCCGGCTTCCACGTTTCAAACCGGTATTGGAGCGTGGCGAGATCCGTGGTCGTATAATTGGCGGCGCCGTCCGCTTTTTGCACGATGGCTGGGATATCGGTCCATTGCCCGTCGCGCTGGATGAGAAACGGGTCTTCCTTCTCCGGCAAACGATGGTCGGAAAGGACACAGAGCGCTCCCTGGCTTTCAACCGCGATGCCGCGTTCGCGCAATTCCGAAACCACCGGGCCAAGCCGCGGATTGTAAAAGCTCTCGCCAAGCGTCGCGTCGAATCTGACGCCAAGCCTGCTGTAAACCGTATCAAACTGCGCCTGGGAAAGGCGGATCATCTGTTTCCAAAGCGCGAGGTTTTCCTCATCGCCGCCCTGAAGTTTGACGAGCTCCTGCCGGACACGGTCAAGGGTGGCCGGATCTTCTTTGCACCGGACGCTGATCAGTTTGTAGATACGCTCCATTTCGCTGAGCGGATCCGCTTCAAGCGCTTCCTGATTCAGCTCGCTCTTCCAGCCGACCAGCAACATGCCAAACTGCGTGCCCCAATCGCCGATATGATTGTCGCGCACCACATCGTGGCCGATAAAGGTGGCGATCCGGGCCAGCGAATCACCGAGAATGGTGGAGCGGATATGGCCGACATGCATCGGCTTGGCGACATTGGGTGAACTGAAATCGACTACGATTTTTTTAATCCGCGAAGGCAACGGCACTCCAAGCCGCTCATCCCTGATCAACAATGCCAATTGATTCGCCAGGAAATCGGGCAACAGCCGGAAATTGATGAACCCGGCGCCCGCAATTTGTGGCGCCTCGCAGAGGCCGTCCACATCCAGTTTCTCAATAATCTGTTGAGCAAGCTGGCGCGGGTTGGCGCGCTGCTGTTTTGCCAGGATCATGGCCACGTTGGTCTGATAATCGCCAAACCGCGAATCGGCCGTCGGGGTCACCTGTGGCTCAAGCTCCGCGATACCGGCGATGGCCACGCGGATTCTGGATTCTAAAAGAGATTGGATGGTTTCCATGAAAAAGTGGGTTCAACCGCGCCTTGGAGCGGTTCAAAAAGGGTGGCTGCGGCGATGCGCCGAAAAAAAAATCCCGCCGCCCGCCACAAATTTTCGGGCGGCCGCTTTTTCCCGGCTACGCTTTGCCGGGCGACGTGCTTTCAAAAATGGCGAGGATTTCCTCCGCCGAACCGGCCGTGCCGAGACGCTCGCGTACGGAGCGGTCATTGAGAAATTTTGCGATGGCAGCCAGGGTGCGCAGGTGCGTCTGGAACTGGTCTTTGGGGACCACAAAAAGCACGATGAACCGGACCGGGGCGTTATCAAGGGAATCGAATTCGATCCCTTTGCTGGAGCGGCCAAAAGCGGCCACTACCTGGGTAACGCGGTCGGATGAGGCGTGCGGGATGGCAATACCGAAGCCAATTCCCGTGCTCATGGTTTCTTCGCGCTGACGCAGAGCAGCGAGGACGACATCGCGGTCGACAGGTTTGATTTGGTCCCGGCTAACAAGAAGGTCGACCAGCTCCACAATGGCTGACCACCTTTCTGTCGCGGTCATCTCTGGGATGATTTGATCGACTGAAAGTAAGTTACCGAGAGTCATTCGTTGAGCGCGTGGCCGAGGGTCAAGGTCCGCCAATGTAGCCGCCCGAGTTAAAGTGAAAAGAGCAAAGTGCCTCTCAAAAGCATGCACTTTTGGCTTTCTCTGCTCGGATGCTAAACGACAGTTTGAATCCAGATGAAAATTCTCTTCGCCGGCAGTGAATTAACCCCCTTCGCACGCACAGGCGGACTTGGGGATGTCCTCGATGCATTGCCGGCCGCGCTGGCTGAACGCGGCCATGAAGTGAGCGTCGTGCTCCCCTGTTATAGAGGGCTGCGCGAAGATCCGCGCCTGGGCGTCCGCACCACCGGCGTCCAAATCACCGTGCAGGTCGGCGCAAAACGTCTCGATGCCGAGATCCTCCAAGGCGAAGCTCCCAATGGTGTGCAGGTTTTTCTCGTCCGCCGTGACGAATATTTTGATCGCTCGGGTCTGTATGGCTTTGACGGACGCGATTACGGCGATAACGCCGAACGATTTATTTATTTTTCCAAAGCCGTCGTCGAATTGGCGCGACGGGTTCTGCCGCCTCCGCAGATTTTGCACGTGCACGATTGGCAGGCGGCGCTTGTCCCGGCGCTGATCAAGGAACGCGCATTGCCATTCAAAACCGTCCTGACCATTCACAACCTCGCTTACCAGGGGAGCTTTTGGGGACTCGATTTCGGACTGACAAATCTGCCCGGCGATTATTTCTCGGAAAAGGGAGTCGAATTTTACGGCAACCTTAACCTGCTAAAGGGGGGAATCGTTTTTGCCGATCAGATCACTACCGTCAGCGAACGCTATGCGCGCGAGATCCAGACGCCCGAGTATGGCTGCGGACTTGATCCGGTGCTCCGGGAAAAAAATGGCGCTCTCTCCGGCATTCTCAACGGCGCGGATGCCCATATATGGAATCCTGAAACGGATACCTTTATTCCAGCCCATTTCAGCAGCACCGATCTGTCGGGGAAGGCGGTTTGCAAAAAGGCGCTTCTAACCGAACTGAACCTCGATCCGGATCCCAGGGGACCAGTTATTGCCATGGTCTCGCGCCTGGCTGAACAAAAAGGAATCGATCTGTTGCTCCCGATCATCGACCGGCTTCTCTCCGACGATGTTCGCCTGGTGATCCTCGGGGAGGGCGATACCGGGTATGAACGGGAACTCATGATCGCAAGCAAACGGCACGCGGGCCGTTTTTCGTTTCTGAAAGTCCTCGATGAACGCCTTGCCCATCTCATCGAGGCCGGCGCGGATATCGCACTTGTTCCATCCCATTTTGAACCGTGCGGTCTGAGCGCCATGTATTCGCTCAAATACGGCACCCTTCCCGTCGCCCGAGCGACGGGGGGACTGTTCCAGATTGTGCGCGATTACGATCCAGGGACCCATTCCGGAACCGGCTTCCTCTTTTTTGATTATCAATCCGAAGCCTTCTACGACTCCATTCTCCGCGCCAAACAGGTATTTGAAAATTCAGCTGAATGGCAAAAACTGATGGAGCGCGCAATGGGATCCGATTTTTCGTGGGCCAGGGCGGCGGAAAGTTACGAGGCCGTTTACGAACGCGCCTTGAAAGAAGAAGTGTGACCCGGCGGCGATGAGCCGCTTAGGAAAATTTCACATGCTTGCCGGGATCCATTTCATAATGGATCGAAAGCCGCTCAGCCGTGTGCGCGTCGATGATGTCGGCTATGAACTTCATATAGATGGCGTCATCCTCGGTCACCGCGAGTTTTTCCATCGACTCGTAATCAAGGGCGATAAAAAAGGGCCAGTCCGCAGGCATTTTGATCGCCTTGCCGCATTTGACACTCAGCACCTCGGGAATCTTTAAGAGGCTCATCCGGGTTGCGCGCATCATTTCCTCGAGCTTTGCCGGTGTCACCTCAGGTTTTAGCTTAAAGAGGATGATGTGATGAACCATTGCCGCAGGTTAAAAGATCAGATCGCAAGAGGCAAGTTTATGGAATGATTGATCCCACATCGTTGAGTAAAAATGTCAGCGCAAAAAAAATCGGGCGGTCTGCCGGTTTCCCGGCAAGCCGCCCGAATTGTATTTCTCGGATTTGAAGAGTGCCGCTCTTAACTATTCCACTCCAAGGCGCCCTTCTTGATGGCATAAACGTAGCCAACTGTCAGGACGCTCACAAAGCAGAGCATACTCCAAAAGATCCGGGTGCCGTGTTCAACGAGAAAATCCCGGTAAACCACAGCCCACGGATACATGAAGACGATCTCAATATCGAAAAGGATAAAGAGCATCGCCACCAGGTAAAACTTGACGCTGAAACGAGGCTGCGGGCCGCCGATTGGCAGCATGCCGCACTCGTAAGCCGAATCCTTGGTCGCATTCCGCTTGGCGGATTTCCCCAAAACCAGGCTGATGATCAGCGCAGACGCGGCAAAAACCACGGCAACGACAACTTGGAGAAGAACGGGCAGGTATTCTTGCATCTGTGCCTTCAAACCAAAATCAGCGACTTAGACCACGGCCGCAGGCGCCGGAACCGGGGGCGGTGTCGTCTGCAATGTAGCGAGTTGCTTGGGAATGCCTTTGTACTTTTTGAGCTCTTTCTTAACCATCCCACGAGCCACCAGGTTCTGCAGCTTTTCGTAAGCTCGCAGACGAAGCATTTCTTCGCCGCCACTGGCAGCGTTGCGAGCCCGGAGATTGGCGTGAACGATTTCGAAGAGCTCCTTAAATTCAAAATTGGTTTTCGAGGAAAGCACACTGGCCAGCTCTTCTGTCACCAGATCGGGGAGACGCCGAGAAAATGCGGTCTTCTTGTGGATAGGCATAGGAATAAGACCCTACCACAGATTTAGCTTTCCACACCGAAAAATTTTTAGTTGGCACGAGAAATCGCCCGTTGGCCGGACCCCCGCCCCCCACCCAACGGTACGGGCCTCCAAATCATGGCGCCACTTTCGGGTCGTCCCCCTGCGCAGGCGCCTCTTTAAGCTCTTCAATCGAGCCCGCAGGCAGAATCGGCACGGATCTTTTTAATTGAAGCAGCGTGTCGGCATTGATCCCGCCCTCCCCTGTCAGTGTGCTCAGATTGGGCAACGCAGCGGCAACAGCCCCGGCCGCGCCGCCGACAAGAACCTGGGCAAACGTCAGCGTACCGGCCGATTCAAAAAGCATTCCCTGCTCGGAACTTGATTGCGATAACACCATCGGACCAAAGTGTTTTATAATCGTAGCAGTGGAAGGAAGTTTTCCGGCATCGATGTATTCGCCCGCCTCCGGAGCGAACGTCATCGACATCACAGCAAACGGCCGAAAGATCCTTTCGTAGGCACGTTCGCAAAGTCCGGCAAGATCGACATACCCGAAACTGCCTGTCGGTGTGCCAACAGAGCGCGCCGCATCTTCATATTTTGGCATCGTGTTTATCGCGGGCACTCCGGCCTTGAACCGCTCAAGAGCCGGCCCGACCGATTCCTCGTTCAATCCGACCAGGAAAAAACCATCCGTAAGCGCTATGGAAGGGGTAATCAGCGGCAGCGTTTCGGATTCCGGTGCCGTATAAATGACCGCACCGTCCTGCTCGCTCTTTTCCCAGGCGGCCTCTCCCGTCGTAAGCACCTCGGTGAAAGCTTTTGCCCTGACCGGATCGCGCACATCAAACGCCAGCACGAGCGACGGCTGCGAGGTCGTCTGCGGCCAATCGACCACCGTGCCGAACTCCGGCCCGAACGCTTTTCCCAGATCCGCCAGGACAAGGCCTTTTTCAGCGAGCCTCTTTTGCATCGACTCCAAGGCAGGCAGCCAAAGTGCCCCCATCGAAAACAACGACTCGGGCAATTCGATATTGGCCGGCAATCCCGCCGCGTAATAAAGAACCGTGCCCGGCGAGGTCAGCGCCAGGGAATGCCGCTGCAACGCGTGCTCGGGTTTTGATCCGGGGCCAAGCAAAAAAACCGTGTCGCGGAATTGTTTGCCATCGATCTTGGTGGACGCGGCGATGGCTTGCGTTTTTTTCAAAGCAGCGAGCTGCAAATCGTCGATCTTTTGTCCGCTGGCGGCCAAAAGCCCCATGACACGATCCATCACCGTGCTGAGTTGGGCAAAAAGAAGCCCGTCATGCTCGGCGGAGAGTTTCGCCACGGCGGCGGCAAACAGGGGTGAATCGGCCAGCGTGCCGCCGGGATTTGCGCCGCTTTCCCCAGCTTTTTTTCGATCATACCGATCGAGCGTGCGTTGCAGGAGTTCGAGGTTGTTGGCCGCAAAATACCAATCGCCGCGGAAACCGCCTGCCATCACGTTCTCTTTCTCCGAGAAAATCTCAATTTCCGAGGTGCCGTAGTTGATCAAATCGGCTTTTCCCGCCGGCCACGCTTTTTTCAATGCGGCCCGCGGTTCAGCCAGCAACGCTTCCACCTGGCTTTTGCTTCCGGAAAAACAGAGTCCCACGACAAACCGCGGCGTCGGTCCGTCGATTGAGGTTACCGCGACAAACATCTCCCTTGGCCTGAGACGCACCAGATGATCCAACCGAGCCTGCCATGTGGAATCGTGCGCCATTTTGGCAAGCGGCTTCTCCATGAATGCCTCCATCTCCGGCTCCCTCCATAAATCGGCCAGCGCCGTTTTCAGCCAGCGATCCCGGGTGCGGGCCAGATCGGGCAATTGAGCAAAAAAGAGCGTCTCAGCCGGTGCCAGTTCCGAAGCGCGCGCCGTGTGCGGTCCAAGATTCTTTTTCAGGTACAAAAAGCCGAGCCCGAGCGCGCCGCTCAACAGGGCAACTGAAAGAATAACGGAAATTTTTTTCATAAGCGTGGGTGGCAACTTGGGGGGATAACTTTGGAAAATGTGCGAGCGCGACGGCTATCACGGCTCGTAAATGCCGACGGTCTTCCATCCTTGCGCGCTGACCTCAAAAACCTCGACGCTGACCGGAAACGCCGTCGTTTTATACGCTTCCAGCACCACCCGGGCATATTGCTCGTAGCTGCTGGCCAAGGCGGGAAACACAAATGCCGTGTACCGGTTGGGCACCACCAGCAGCACCTTTTCCCCGAGCGTCTCCTTGAAAAGGTCGAGGAACTTTGTCCCAAGCACCGCTGAGTTCATGATCGGCTGCTTGGAACTGAGCAGCGCATACTCAATGACCTTTTTGCGATCCCTAAAGTATCGGGGTTTGAGTTCCACGGCATCCGCGTTGGCGCGAGCCCTCTTTAAGAACTGATCCCATCCAATCTTGAGCGCCTCGAAGTCCTCCTTTGAGATAGAAACATCGCGAGCCGGCGCATCCGAGTGAATCCCCGCGACAAGCTCGGTCTCGTGCGCGCCTGGAATCGGGGCGGAAACCGGCGCGTGTGTCGACTTTGGCTCAAGCCAGACCCGCCACTGATTCTCTGCGGGAAGCAATTGGACGGGCGCCTCAGCGCGTGCCTGAAATCGTTCGCCTCCCCCCATCTCATTGAGAACCATGA
The DNA here is from genome assembly GCA_028293625.1 of Chthoniobacteraceae bacterium. Lineage (GTDB taxonomy): Bacteria > Verrucomicrobiota > Verrucomicrobiia > Chthoniobacterales > Chthoniobacteraceae > CAIURC01. The sequence continues at coordinate 45,116 of JAQGOL010000010.1, forward strand.
GGGCCGCGACGAAAAAGGCTTTCCAGTTGCCACGATGCAACTTCCACTGCAGGCGATGATCACATTCCTCGAAGGGATCCTTATTGAAGCGATGCCGACCCATGTTGTCATTGGAGTTCACGGTGTGGGCTATCATGTAGGCATCCCGCTTTCGAGCTACGACAAACTTCCGGTCCAGGGCCATCAGATCAAGATTTTAACGCATCTTCAGGTCCGCGAAGACGCGCATGTCCTCTACGGCTTCATGACAGCGGCCGAACGCGACCTTTTCCGGCTCCTGATTCTGCACGTCTCCGGCATTGGTCCCAAAACAGCACTTGATGTCCTGAGCGGCATCTCGGTCGTGCAATTTAAAGCCGCCGTCGTTAACAACGATGCGGCGTTGCTGGCCAAAACGAAAGGGATCGGCAAAAAAACCGCCGAGCGGATCATCGTGGAGCTCAAAGACAAAGTGGGCGTCGCTGCCGCGTGGGAAGCCGCAAGTGCCGCCAACGCTCCCGATCCGCGCATCACCGACGCTGTCCTGGCATTGATTTCGCTCGGATACAAACAAGTTGATGCGCACAAAGCAGTCAAACAAGTCAGCGAAAAGGGCGACGCCACCTTTGTTGTTGAAGATCTGGTACGCGGCGCCCTCAAACTTCTGATTTAAACTGACCGTCATCTCTCCCATCCGCGCCGCATTTGGCGCGGCCAAGGCTTGCCACCCCGCGCTTATGTTTTCCGATTTCGATAAAGTCTCCACGATCCGCCAGGCGATGCCGGCCGAAGGCCTGTTCGCCGACAAAGAGTGGCTCGTTTCTCCCGACGCCTTCCCCATCGATGCCAGGTTGTGCGATCAGCTCGAAAAACTCGGACATCGGCTCAACCTATTTAATCGCGCCTGCAACGAGCTCTATATCCGCAGCGTGGCCGGCAAACAACCAGCGTGGATCGCTGATTACCTAGACCGCGGCAAACCGCCGGAACTCGTTGAGTTCTCACGGAAAAAAGAGTTCCGCGCCGATCTCCCTCTCGTCATCCGGCCCGATCTTGTCCTCACCGAGGAGGGATTTACCATCGCCGAACTCGATACCGTACCTGGTGGAATCGGCCTGACCGCGTGGCTTAACCAGACCTATGCATCCCTGGGCGAGGATATCGTCGGCGGCGCAGCCGGCATGATTGAAGGATTCAACGCCATCGCGCCCAATGCTGACATCCTTGTCTCAAAAGAAGCGGGCACCTACCGGCCCGAGATGGAATGGATGGCGCGCCATACCGGCCAGCACGTTCACGCCGCCGAGAGCTACACGGCTACCGGTTCTCAATTGATCTACCGGTTTTTTGAGCAATTTGATCTGGCCAATATTCCATCCGTCCCGGCGCTCATGGCGGCTGCCGCGGCCGGCACGGTGCAAATCACTCCGCCGCTCAAGCCATACATTGAGGAAAAGATGTGGTTTGGACTCTTCTGGATGCAGCCTCTGCGGGAATTCTGGCGCCGCGAATTGGGCGAACGGCACTTTCTCGAGCTCCAGAAACACATCCCGTATACGTGGATTCTCGATCCGGCGCCGATCCCGCATCACGCGGTGATTCCCGGCCTGGATATCAATCGCTGGGAAGAACTCGGGCAGTTCAGTCAGAAGCAACGCGATTTGATTCTCAAAATCAGCGGATTCTCCGAACTCGGCTGGGGAAGCCGCAGCGTGGTCCTCGGATCAGACCAACCCCAGGGCGACTGGCAGGCGACGGTCGCGCACGCTTTGGCTGAGTTTCAACATCACCCCTACATCCTGCAACGCTTCCACAAAGGGCGCGTCGTCGAGCATCGCTTTTTAAACCCGTCGACCGCTGCTTTTGAAACCATGCGAGGCAGGGTCCGGCTCTGCCCGTATTATTTCATCATCGATGGCAAAGCTCAGATGCGCGGCGCCCTTGCCACCATCTGTCCGGCGGACAAAAAGCTCCTGCACGGGATGAAAGACGCCGTCCTTGTGCCGACCTCAGTCAAGGGATGAACTGATTCCCGCGAGCCGGACCGACAGAGTGCGCTGGCCCCTTGCGTCAGGCCAAACAACTCTCGATTTGTTTGCGCAGACGAGCTTCATCGAGGTGTTTGCCAATAAAGACCAACTGGCTGGTGCGCGCCTCGGCTTTTTCCCAGAGCCGGTCCCACAAGATCGTAAACCGATTGTTTACCCCGTGGAAAATCGCCCGCCGCGGATTGCCGGCAATCTGGAGAAAACCTTTGCTGCGGAAAATGTGTTCTTTTTCGGAGAGTTCCTGCACGAAATTCTCGAACTTCTCGACGTTGAACGCCTTGCTGAATTCAAAGGAAACTGAATTGATATCGTGATGATGCCGTTGGTTCAGCTCGTTTAAAAACTCCGGATCGGCCACGAGTTTTTGATCGAGATTAAACGCGTTCATATCAAGCAGCTCCTTCAGGTTCGCCTGCGACTGATTGGTGCGGAAAATCTGCGCATGCGGATTGAGTCCGCGAAGGACGGTCTCGAGATGGGCCAGACCGGATTCGTCGACCAGATCGGTTTTATTGAGCAACAAAAAGTCGGCCATCACGATTTGTTCACGCGCCGTCTCGGTTGACTTCATCTGCTTTTCGATCTGCTCGGCATCGACCACGGTGATGATCGAATCGAGCCGCACGAACTGCTGAAGCTGCGGGATATTAAGGAAGGTCTGCGCCACGGGACCCGGGTCGGCGATGCCGGTGGTTTCAATAAGCAGATAATCGAAGCCGCCACGTTTAATCAGGTTTTGCACACCCTTAACCAAATCCTTCCGGATGGTGCAGCAAAGGCATCCATTATTCATCTGGATAACCTCCTCTTTTTGATTTTCCACCAGCATCCCGTCGATGCCGATCTTGCCAACTTCATTGACGATGATCGCGAACTTGTAACCGTGCTGCTGTTTTAAGATGTAATTGAGCAGCGTTGTTTTTCCCGCGCCGAGAAAACCGGTGAGGATCGTGACAGGGATGGGGCGTGTGGACATGGCGGTAAATGGTAATGAATGGAGGCCGGGAAACCTCGCAAGGAATCGTTTGCTGCCGTCACAATACGACAAAGGCGGCCGGAGGAGTTTTCCTCAGGCCGCCTTTATTTAAAGTGAGATCAGCGGGTCACTTTGTTTTTTTGAGCACGGGCAGGCCGGTCTTGGCTTCGGATACATAATATCCCGCCGGCACTGCATCAATGGCGAGCTCGGTCGCCTTTCCGGCAAAATAATAAAGCGTCGTCGTATGGCCGCCTCGAAGCGTCTGTTCACGCGCGTGCAGCACGTAACTTTTGCCCGACTTGCTGCTAATGGCGTTGAAGGCCATGACGAAGCAGGATTTAAAAACAGGAAGTCTTAAATGACGCCCGCGCCCTTGAGGGTCGAGTAAGCGCCATTCTTGGCCACCGTCTTCAAAGCGCGCGCCGTCAGCTTGACCCGCACGAAACGCTTGAGCTCAGCCACCCAGATCCGCTTGGTCTTCAGGTTGGGAAAAAAGGTGCGCGAAACCACTTTGGTGACGTGCTGGCCGATACCGCCCTTTTTCTTGGCGAGACCGCGGCGATGGATGATGGAGCCTTTGGTCGGCCGGGTGTGGGTAATGCTGCAAACTTTGCTCATAAAAATTCTCTTTTGTAGACGAGGGGCGGGGACAATGAAGGCACATCGAAGGAGGGTCAAGCGACAATTTAGCTCGCTTTTCGATCTCGGCGCCAAAGCCGGGGGCTGGCTTAAATCTGCGTCGCGGCGCGCGCGGTGCGCAGGATCTCCTGTTGGGCGGCGAGCAGTTCGGTAATCCCCTTTTTGCCAAGCGCGAGCATCGCGGAGAGCTCCTCCTGGCTGAAAGTGCTCTCCTCGCCGGAGCCTTGCACCTCCACGAACTTGCCTTCATCAGTCATCACCAGGTTCATGTCGACGCTCGCATCGCGATCCTCGATGTAATTGAGATCCAGCAACGGCTGCCCATTGACAATCCCCACGCTTACGGCGCCGACAAATTTCGCGATTGGGCTTTTGGAAATCACCTTGGCATCGAGCAACTTTTGAAACGCCAGCGCCGCCGCCACGCACGCTCCGGTGATCGAGGCCGTCCGCGTGCCGCCATCGGCCTGAAGCACGTCGCAATCAATGCAAAGAGTCCTTTGCCCAAGCGCATCCAGATCGATCACGGCACGCAACGAGCGTCCGATCAGGCGCTGGATTTCCACGCTGCGTCCATCCAGGCGGCCCTTGGAAATGTCGCGCGCCTTTCGTTGAAGCGTTGAATACGGCAGCATCGAATACTCGGCCGTAATCCAGCCACCGGGCACTTTCTGTTCTTTCATCCAGCGCGGCACCGATTCTTCAATCATGGCGCTGCAAATCACGCGGGTATCGCCGCTTGCGACCAGCACTGAGCCCGTCGAGTTCGGGGCGATATTCAAAACAAACGAGATGGGGCGGAGCTGATCCGGCGCGCGGCCGTCGTGACGATTCATGGGGGGCAGACCGTAAGCATCCCGCCAAAAGAGGAAAGCGATAAAAACAAACCGCGAATGGAGGCCGGATCAGGCGGCTCGAAATCCGTTTTCCTCTTAGAAATTCGTGTTCATTGGCGGTTTAAATCTCCTGGTGCCCATTTACAGCCATTCGCGGTTTGACCAGGCACGGTTTAGCTCGCGAGACTCACGCTATGAACGAAGTCACCATAAACGTTCCGGCCACCTCCGCCAATCTCGGGCCCGGTTACGACTCTCTTGGAGTCGCTTTGCAAATTCACAACCAGGTCACGGTGCGCCGAGGCGGGCCTTCACAGACTCACGTCATGGCAGCCGATGCCGCCGCCCGGTTTTTCAACGCCGCGCGCACGGAACCGTTTGCATTCCATTGGGAAATCAAAGGCGAGGTCCCCCAATCGCGCGGACTTGGCAGCAGCGTGACCGTCCGCCTTGGACTTCTTCACGGCTTGAACGAACTCACCGGCAAACCGCTTAGCCGCGAACATCTCTTTGAACTTTGCGCCCAGCTTGAAGGACACCCCGATAACGCGGCCCCCGCGGAATTCGGCGGCTTTACCGTTGCAAAATCGGGCCTCCCTTCCCTCCGATGCGAGGTTTCGCCCGAGCTGCATTTTGTCCTGCTGGTGCCCGGATTTGAAATTGCCACACCGGCTGCGCGAGCCGTGCTGCCGGAAATGATTGATCATAAAAAAGCGGCCGCCAGCTCCGCGAACGCCTGCCGCATCACCGCTGCGTTTGCCCTTCAACGGTATGAACTGTTGCGCGGCTGCTTTGAGGATTTCTTCCATCAACCGTACCGCGAGCCGCTCATTCCGATGCTGCCGCGCGTGATTGCCGCCGGGGAAAAAGCCGGCGCGCTTGGTGGATTTTTGAGCGGCTCAGGTTCGACCATCTGCTGTCTGACTCTCGAGAATCCCGAAGCGGTGACGGCCGCCATGTTGTCCGCCGCCGATGGCGAGGCCCGCACGATCCTCACCCAGGCCGACAATACCGGCGCCACCCGGCTCTGACGTGTTCCGCCGCTGGCTGGAAGGCTTTGAGCAGTTTGCCATCGACGTCATTCTTGAACGTCGATACGGCAAGCGCGCCGCATTGCTTCGCTGGTTTTTATACGGGCTTTCCTGGATTTTCCGAGGCATCGTTCAGAGCCGCCTCTGGATGTTCCGCCATCGCATTTTGCGTGAGCACACGCCGGGCTGCCTGGTCATTTCCATTGGCAACCTCACGGTTGGCGGCACAGGCAAGACACCGGTGGTGGAAAAATTCGCGCGCACCTTGCAGGACAACGGGCGGCGCGTGGCAATCCTGAGCCGGGGTTATAAAAGTAAAAAACCGCCTTTGTTCCGCCGCCTTCAGCGCAAGTGGCTCGGGATGGAGCGCAAAAAACCACGCATTGTCCATGACGGTCAGCGTCTGCTCCTTGATTCAAGCTTCGCCGGCGACGAACCATTCATGCTCGCGCGCAGCCTGAAAAACGTCATCGTCCTCGTCGACAAGGACCGCGTTAAAAGCGCCATCCACGCCATCGAACACATGGGTGTTGATACCCTCATCCTCGATGACGGCATGCAATATCTGCATCTTAAACATCGGCTCGATATCTGTCTGATTGATCGCCAGGCACCCTTTGGTAACGAATTCCTTTTGCCCCGCGGAACTTTGCGCGAACCGCCCTCCAATCTGCGCCGCGCGAGCTACATTTTTATTACCAAAAGCATCCCGGGAGGCAACGCCGCGCTCATTGAACGCATCCGAAAATTCAACCGCACCGCCGAGATTATCGAATGCACGCATCAGCCGCTTTATTTGCAAAACCTTTACACCCAGGAACGCAAACCGCTGGAGCTGCTCCAAGGTAAATTCATTGGCGCCATCAGCGGGATCGCACAGCCTGAAAGCTTTGAAAACGGTTTGCGCGGACTCGGCTCGCAATTGGAAATCACGAAACGCTTTGCCGATCATCATCGCTTTACCGTCAAGGAATTGCAGGAATTCATCAATCGCTGTATCCGGCGCGACCTCGACATGATCGTTACCACGGAAAAAGATGCGGTTCGTTTCCCGCATAGCGTCGGAAACCTCGATCTGCCGATTTATTTTATGCGGGTGGAGATTGAAATCCTTTCCGGACACGAGAGCTGGCAGGAACTTGTTGATCGCATTTGCAAGCCCGGCAGCTTTCTTCCACCTGCCCGCTTTTTTGAGTAAAAAAAGAAAGCCCGCGAGGGTAGAGCTCGCGGGCTTTGTCAATTGCCAGCCATAAAAAGGCCGGCTCTGCAGAGAATTACTTCTCGATCGTGGTCGTCGTGCTCGACTTTTTCTCGATCACAGCGGGGGCGTCGCTGCTGCGGGTTGTTTTCTTTTCAACAACTGTTCCGCCGTCACCAGTGGTCGTGGTCGTCTTCTTACGGACAACGACTTTGTTGGCGATCATACGGTCACCTTCCTTGACGTAATAGACAGTCACAGGAAGCCCGGACTTTACCAGTTCACGCGAGACCGGCGCGCCGGCTTCATCGACATAAGTAGTGGTCTTGCTATAGCTGTAACGGATTGGATCAGGCGAAGTCTCGGAACGGACGACAATGGTGTCATCGCCGAAGTCGCTGATGGTGCCGGCGGTCGTGGTCGTCGAGACGGAGGTGGTGGCGCCGCCTGAGGCAGTGGTCACGGTGGTCTGGGCGAAGGCGGCGGGGCTGAGGGCGAGAGCCGCTGCGATTGCGAGGGTGCTGTTGATGATACGGATAGTCTTCATAAGATGTAGCTGGTTAAGATGTTAAGCTCCTTGGGAAGGAGTGCTCGGGGAGCATAATTGAATCGGATTTCCCGCAATGCTGGTCGTTTCCCCTCCAATTCATATTGCCGTGAACCTCCCAACCTAACGTGATTGTAACGTTTCAATTATTGCGCGCGCACAATCGCCTCTTCATCTTAGCGTCGTTCCGGGGGGAACAGCGCGGGTGTCCAGCCTTTCGGCAGGCGCCCGCGCACCTTTAAACTTCCGCGCTCCAGCGAATGAATATTTCAGACTGCTTACGCCGTCTGACTAACCTTCCAGCCGGTAGCCGAGGCCATGGACTGTTAACAGATAACGCGGCTCGGCGGGAACGTCTTCCAGCTTCTGTCGGAGTTTGACGATAAGCTGATCGAGCGTGCGTGTCGTTCCGTAATACTCAATTCCCCAGACTTCATTCAGCATTGCATCCCGGGAGACTGCATTGCCGCGTTCGCGATGGAGAATGGCCAGCACTTTGAGCTCCCGCGGTGTCAATTCAAACGATTCAATGCCGCGTTTTCCACGCAAGGCCCGGGAATCGACACAGACGTTCCCAAACCGAATTTCATCCGGAGCGACGGCGGGCGCGCCGCCCGAATCGGCCCTCCTTAGCAAGGCATGAACCCGGGCAAGGAGTTCGCGCAAGCTAAACGGTTTGGTGACATAATCGTCCGCACCCAACTCAAGCCCGACCACCTTGTCGATCTCCTGGCCTTTTGCCGAAAGCATCAGGATGGGAACCTGATTCTTCGCGCTCCGTATTTCGCGGCAAAGATCGTAACCGCTTTTATTGGGAAGCATGATGTCGAGCACGACAAGTCCCGCGCCGCTTTGACGCAATAGTTGAAGGGCTTTGGCGCCGTCCCCGCATTCGCTGACTTCATAACCTTCGGCCCGCAACGCATCGCATAATCCAAGCCGGATATGCGCGTCATCTTCGACTACTAATATCTTCTTTTTCATCTCTAAATTTCAAAAGGCGGCAACTCGGAAAGTAGTTACGAGAGAAGAGGAAGCCGCAGGGTGAAGATGCTTCCGCCGCCCGCCCGCGCCTGGTAAAGTATCTCACCCGCGTGCTCGCGCGCGTGCCGTTGCGCGAGGGTGAGCCCGAGACCGGAGCCTTGTATCCCGCTTGAAAGCGAATCGTGCGCTCGATAGAACGCTTCGAAGATTTTCTGCTCCTCGCCCTCGGGAACTCCGGTGCCGCGATCAAGAACGCTCACACAAACAGTTTCCCCGTCAATATAGCTATGAAGCTCAACTTCCTTCTGCGCGCCGGAATACTTCTCGGCGTTTGAAAGTAGATTGACCAAGACTTGCGCCAGCGCGTCTTCATCTCCATGGACAGGGTAAGGCTCGGGTGAATCTTTCCAGCTCGTTAAGAATCCACTCTCCCGCAAGTGGAGCTCATGATTTTCCCAAATCCTTTCCAGCGTCCTGTGAAGGTCAAACCGGATTCTATCAAACTGCTTTTGCCTCCTCTCAAGCCGCGCAAAATCGAGCACGTTATTAATGAGCCGGGTCAGCCGCTCGGATTCCACCATGATGATCCGCAAATATTGGGCGTGACGCGCCGGCTCCGCGCGCCCGCTTTGCATCAGCTCGGCAAACATCCGGATTGAAGTCAGCGGTGTCTTTAGTTCATGGGAGACATTGGAAACAAAATCGGTCTTCTTCTGGGCAAGCAGCAACTGGCGGCGCGCATCCGCCACCACCAGCCAGCCGCCGCATGCAATCGCACTGAGCGCCGTGCCGATCAGAAGATAAAGCGTGCGTCTTACTTTCTTTGCCGATTCCTGCAATTGCTCGGGATGCGGCAGGTAAAGAGCCGCTTCCCAATGCGGCAATGCTTCCCCGATCTCCGACGCGACAAACGGCCGCTTCCAATCGCGCCCGCCCACGCCCGCCGGCGCGCTGATCACCGCGCGCGCTTTGTCGTCCAGAAGCGTGACAATAAACTCAGGGCCCTCTCCTTTTTTCGCCGTGACAGGCTCCGGAAGCGCCAAAGCCCAGAGATCGCGCAAACTATCCGCCTCCACCAGGCAGCCGAAAATCAACTCCGGCGCCTGTTCCGGACGCAGCCAGAGGATCATCTCAAGGCGGTCCTGCACAAAGCGAGTTACCATTCCTTCTTTGGCTTCAGTGGTCAGCGCCTTGAAACCGGTGGTCGCCCAATTTAGCTGCGAATAAGCAGCTCGATCGCTCAAGGCCAGCATCTGTTGCGGCGCGACGTTGCGCACCATGGCGTCCGGCTGCTTCTCAGAGTCCTGCTCGTTTTTTTGCGGGGAGGACGCTTCCTTGGAGAGGGCATTCGACGCCCGCTCGGAAGGCGGTGCCTCCGACTTTTGTTCCTTCAGTGGCGCCGGCACACTCGGCGCCGCGGACTTTTTGCTCATGACCAAAACCGATTGCTGCTCCTGGGAAGCCTTTTTCCGGTATTGGTCAGGACGATTTAAATCGTCCACCGAGACCGGGAAAACCATCACGGCCATCTGATTGCAAAGAAACTGGCCGTTATCCCAGAGAAACCGCTTCCAATCCGCATTGCTGCCTGCGTCCTTGGCCGTCGGCGAGACGATTCGGCCATCCGCGCCGATGGCGAATCCGACCGCCTTCCGCGGCCATGCATCGATCAGCGCGGGAGCGAAATTTTTAGCGAGCTGTTCAGGAGGCCGCGTGGAGAGCAAGCGGCGCACACTCTCGGCAAATCCGCGGCGCTGTTCATCGATGATTGCCCGCACTCCCGCGGCGGCATTATCGACTTCGCTCTGGTAAAGCTCGGCGGTGCGGCGTTCGATGATGATCTGTTGCTCCTGCGCGTTGCGCAATGCCAGCCAGCCAAGCACGACGCTTGGCAAAAGCACTGCAAGCAGGAAGATCGCAACATTTTTTCTCATCTAAAAACGCATCCTTCCGCGAGGCTGAAGCATGCCCAAGGCAATGACAAGGCGGCCATTCCGCTCAGCGCTTCTGGTATTTATCCTGATAGTTCTAGTATTGCACCTGCTTGCGGCTCGACTTGCTCAAAGTGCCATTTGAATCGACCTCCGATGCGCTTGCTTCAAGCTTCCGATTTTCTTCCGCCAAATTGGGAATCTTCGCCTGGGCAGGCGCGGCGGCATTGGCGGCGGCCTGGCTGCGCAGCACACTCGCGGCTTCCTTTGATTTGCCTTCATCAGCGAGTTTGACCGCCAACTCCTTGGCTTCGCGGTTCCTGAACACGGAAACCTCCCGGGCAACCTCCGCGCGCAGGCTTTCATCGGATTTATCGGGCTGATCGGTGAATTTAACCGTCGCGGCCTCGCTTTGATTTCCCGCTTTGCCGCTCCCGGCCTCTTCATATTTTAATGCAACGGAAGCCAGCTCAAGTGGTTCACTCCGCGCCTCTTCCACCACGCAACGCGCCAAAAAGCGGCGTTTGTCCGATCCGAAATATTCCGGAAGCGAGATCTCCGCGGAATGATTGCCGCAATGAATCTCAGGATGCCCAAGGATTTCACGAATCCGAACCCCTTGCGGCACGGTGATGCGGATGGTGATGGCGCGGGCAAGCACGGTGCGGGCAGAGCCCAGTTCCTCGGAAAAAATGCCAGGAAGCTTCTCCGCATCCTTCACATAATAATAATTGGCATGGCTGGCTTCCGCCAAAGCGGTCATGAGATCCTCGTTGTAATCATCCCCAAGGCCGATCGTCGTCACACTGAGCCCTTCCTCGCGCAGCTTGAGGCCGAGCCCGGCCAGATCCGAGGTGCGGCTGGGTCCTGAATTGGCGAGCCCATCAGAAAGCAGGATCACCCGGCTCAACCGCTCCCGGTCGCTATTTTTACGAAGCTGCGCGGCCCCGAGCTTTACTCCCGCGTAGATCGCCGTGCCGCCGCCGGGGCGTATCCGTTCAATGCGCTCCTTCAGCGCTTCGCGCTCGCGCGGGGAATCGATCTGTTGCGGTGGGATGAGCACCTCGGCATCGTTATCATACATGACCAGGGAGAAATAATCGTTCGCATCGAGTTGATCCAACGCGACGCATGCCGCTTGCCGGGCTTTCTCGAGCTTCGCTCCCGCCATTGAACCGCTGCGATCGAGCACCACGGCAAGATTCATCGGCGAACGTTGACTGCGCTCGGGACGCTTTCCTTCCAGTTCAATTTGAATAAGCACTTCGCGCGAACCGCCGCTGTAAACCACGTCACGCTCGGGTGCCACTCGCAGCGTCAACGGTTCAGGCGCCGCTGAGGCAACGCAGGCGGATAACAACAGGATGAGGAGAGGGTTTATCTTCATGCCGGAACGCTACGGCTCCCCCCCGCGCCGTTTGTCAGAGCCCGGTGCGGACTTTGTAAAAAAATTGTCAGTGAAAGAAAAAACGCGGCATGCCGTCGCCCGTCAGGTCAACGCTTGCGCGCCGTGACGCCGAGATAGCGTTTTACCGTGCGGCGATCAAGATTGGTACGGCGGGCCACCTCTTCCAGATTGTCGTGACGCGTGTAAAGCAAAGCGCAATAAGCACTCAGAAGCGCGTCGGCATCGAGGGATCCGGCCGCCACTCCCGCTTGCAATTCGGAAAGTTGATCCGGGATGGCGGCGGCGGCTCCCCCAGGATGAGTCCGGGTCAGGATGATGCGTCGCACCGATTGCTCAAGTTCGCGCACATTCCCAGGCCAGCGGTAATTGGAGTGGATCAATTCGCTCAGCGCTGCGCGGACGATTGGCAAAAGCGCAATGGCGGCATCTCCGCCAATCCGCGCAACCAGATGCTCGAGTAGTTGATCAAGCTCACGCGGCTCTTCCGCCAAACGCTCGCGCAGAGTCGGCAGCGTGATCGCGTTTGAGCAAAGCCGGTAATAAAAATCGTCTCGAAAATGACCTTTTAAGTCCGTCCTGTGCGTCGCCGCGATCAACCTGCCGCGAAAAGGGATTTCCTCATGGCTGCCGACAGGTGAAAATACGCGGTTATTCAGAACCCCGAGCAACTTGCTCTGGATCGGCGCCGCCAGTTCGCCGATCTCATCGAGAAAGATCGTCCCAAATGGGCTGCATCGCGCAAACAGACCTTCGTGCGCTTCAACAGCTCCGGGAAAAGCGCCTTTTCGATGCCCAAAGAGCTCGGACTCGATGAGCGTGTCCGGATATTGGGACAGGTTCAGCGAGACAAAACCGCGCGTGACGCTCTCCGCAAAGCACTGTTTTTTCGCGTCAAAAGGAATAAACCCCGAGCGTCCAATCGCGGCGGCTGCCGTGCCTTTGCCGGTGCCGGTCTCGCCAATGAGCAGGGTGGAAAAATCGTCCATGCGATCCCAGAGCGAGCGCTCATAGATATGCATGTCGTGGGTAAAGACATTGTTCCAAAGATGCCGCCGCAACGTCTTCATCACATCACTTTGCCCCGCCAACCCTTCCCCAATAAAAGAATGCGCCCGCCGGATCTGAAAGAAAATGGCGAACGCCCGTTGCGCCTCTTCCCCCTCAATCCCGCGCCGTGCCAGCAAACTGAGTAATTCATCCGCGAACGGCACGGTCGCATCGCCCTTTCTATTCTGCTCAGCAACGAGCCGATCAAGCTCCGGCTGGAACCGGCGGTAGGTGTCAAAAAGAAAAACGGTCCGCATCGTGGCGCGCTCCTCAGCCCGGTACCGGCGCAAATGTGTGGCGCCGGCCTGATCGAGCTTGCTGACCCGGCCGCTCAGTTCCGCCTCAATCTCCGGGAGCAATGCATTAAATTCCTCATCGAAAGGATTTGAGAACGCCACGCGGGCGGTCCGGAGCCAAAAATCGTGTTGAGGGGCGCGATTCATGCATAAAATGCAACCCGGAAGCGCATTAAATGTCGAGCCCGATGGCTTCTCCTCTTCTATCGCCCCGGCACACACGCGGAGCAGGAACGGGATGCAAAGGCGCCTGCTTACCTGACGCGAAGCAATTGCTCCACGCTCTCCGCGACATTGCCTGTCCGCATCAACGTTTCGCCCACGAGAATTGCGTTACAACCAACGTCAAAGACACGCTGTGTATCCGCTCCGGTCTTAATCCCGCTCTCGCTCACCAGGATAATCCCATCCGGCACTTCCTCGCTGAGCTCCTCGGTCGCCTTCAAGTCCACTTCGAACGTCGTCAAATTACGATTGTTTATCCCGATGATTTTCGCGCCGAGATCGAGCGCCCGGTCGAGCTCCTCAAGTGAATGCACTTCGACCAGCACCTCCAGCTGACACGTCTGCGCCGTCTGATAGAGAGCTTCCAGGGCCTCCTGCTCAAGCGCTGCCACGATCAACAAAATAGCATCCGCGCCTGCCACCGACGCCTCATAAATCTGAGCGTCGTGAATGATAAAGTCTTTGCGCAAACATGGAAGCGACACCGCTTTGCGGATCTGCGTGAGATAACGGAGGCTCCCTTTGAAAAACTCCTCGTCTGTCAGCACCGATATCGCATGGGCTCCCGCCGCTTCATAAGCCTCCGCGATTGCCACCGGATCAAAGTTCTCGGCAATGGTGCCCGCCGACGGAGACGCCTTTTTTACCTCCGCAATTAAACCGAGCGCTTCCGGTCCGCGATCGATGGAAAGCGCAAACCCGCGGAAATCATCGCGCTGCAGCGCCGCCGCGCGCAACAACTCGACTCGTGGCAGGAGCTTTGCCACTTCGCTTTTTTTCACATCGAGAATCTTCTGAAGCCGGTTCATCCGGGAAGTCCAAGGGCGAAAAGCAAAACTGGAAAGTGAAAAGTGCCGTCACAACGAGAAATGCTCGCGAAGAATTGCCCAAAGCCCAAAATTCCTTCCATCATGAGCCAATCTCCCCTCCCCTCCGCCGTTCTCCAGGCGCTCGCCTCCGGTAATTGTTCCGAAGTTCTCGCCGCCACGCTAGCCCATTTTGATTGCCAGGCCGGCACGGTGCATCGTCTCGAAGATGGTGTCCTAAAACTGGTCACTTCCGCGAATATCCCCCCGCATATCGTGCAATTGGTCGGCACGGTGCCCGTGGGAAAAGGGATTGCCGGACTTGCCGCCGAACGCCGCGAGCCGATTACATTATGCAATCTTCAAACCGACACGTCCGGCCAGGCCCTTCCCGCGGCGAAACAAACCGGCATGGAAGGCTCCCTTGCCGTTCCGATGCTGACGGCAGGCGAGCTGCGCGGTGTCCTTGGAATCGCCAAAACCGGCGCTTACGACTGGTCTGAAGCGGAAACCTCTCTCCTTTTGGCCATTGGAACCGCGCTCGGCGCCTTGATTTAAAGGCATTTGGGGAGGAACCCGCCCGGCGGCGCAAAAAAAAACGAAAAACGCATAAAAAGTGATTGCCAGATCCGCTTTGGCTTCCTACTTTCACGGCTCGCTTCACGCGGGTGTAGCTCAGTTGGTAGAGCACTTCCTTGCCAAGGAAGATGTCGAGAGTTCGAGTCTCTTCACCCGCTCCCCCTTGATTCTCAAGGGGTAATGTTCCGAGGCGGTTCAGAAAGGTTCTGAACGAGGGCGATTTCAATCGCGCAAAGTCTCTGCCATTCAGAGGCGGCTGCTTTTTTAATCGTGTGAGAAGTGCAGAGAAAACGAGAGCGTTGGAGTGATTTTTAGCCGATGTTCAGCTCAGAATGGACTCCATCGAAAGATCCATCATCGTTGATACCTCGGCGGCCGAGGCATTCAGCACCTGGCTGCGCTTTGAGAACTGGCCCCACTTTCTTAAAGCCATTCGCACGGTACGCCGTCTGGATGAGTCAAAATTCCAACTCTTTATCGAGCGAGGCGGCAAAGAATATGAATCAGTCGTGGAACTCTCTCTTGTTATTCCCCCAACGCGCATTGCCTGGCGCACGGTTTCCGGAGTGGACAAGTCGGGGGTCGTTTGCTTTGAAGCGCTGCCTGATGGCAGGTCCAAAGTGAGCTTCAAAATGAAATATTTCCATGAAGCCGGTTGGAATCATCCCCACATTCTGGCGCAACGCCTGGAATCCCACCTCGCCTGCTTTAAAAAGTTCGTCGAAAACTAAAAGAGGCCGACCAATCCAACCGATTCGCGGTCAGCATCGGCCTGGGAAAAAAGATACGCGATTCGCCGTGCAATTGGCTTGGGCGCAAGATCGCCGCCGCACGGAACCCGATGTAATAATAAGAGTATGACGATCCCCGCTGCGGCACGGCCGGTGAGTGATGATGGAACAGTGGTGATCGTAGCCCACCGGGGGCCTCACGATTTTGTATGGGAAGCGGGCCAATGGGTCGCCAAAGCTTCCACTAACGGACTCGTCAGCATGATCGAACCGCTCGCGCGCCAGCCCAATGTGGCATGGTTTTGCTGCGTTTCAGAACCGCCGGGAAGCGAATCCGAGCGAGATGCCCTTTATACCACCGCCAACGATCAGACCGATTCGGATCTTAATGTCGTGCCCGTGCCGTTGCCAGCAGGCATTTATCACGAGTATTACGGCGTTATCAGCAACGAGATCCTCTGGAGGCTTCACCATCATCTCGTTAACCAATTCGGATACGCTCAGCTGGATCAAAAAACGCATCGCGCGTGGGACTCTTATCTCGAAGCCAACCGCCGATTGGCCGAAGCCATCCGCGCCACGGAAATTCCGGTCCGCGCATTCCTGATCCAGGATTATCATCTTTATCCGCTGGCTGAAATGTTACGGCGCCATTTTCCGGAGACGCCGATCCTCCATTTTATTCACATTCCCTTTCCCGAGCCTGCCATCCTCAAACTGCTCCCCAAGGCATGGCGCGAGACCCTCTTGCGCGGATTGCTCGGATGCAACGTCATCGGCCTTCAGACCGCCGCCGATGTGCGCTCTTTCCTGGCGTGCTGCCAGGAGATCCTTGGCGCCACCGTTGATCTTCACCGAAGCACGGTCATCCTCAGTTCGGGCCGCACCGTGCGGGTCCGGGCATTCCCGGCAAGCATTGACCCCAAGGCGCTTAAAACCCTTCAGCAAAGTGCCGAGACAGCCGAGGCCCGGCAACAGCTCGCCTCCAGCATGGGCGAACTGAGCATCATTCGCGTCGATCGGCTTGATCCTAGCAAAAACCAGATCATCGGATTCAATGCGTTTGAGCGGCTGCTCGACCTCCACCCGCAACTCATCGGGCATGTTCGCTTTCTCGCCTTTTTAATCCCTTCCCGTACCGATTTAACGGTCTACCTCGCATATCGGGATGCCGTCTATCGCGAGATCGAGCGGATCAATTCCCGTTTTTCCCAGACCTGCGGATTTAATCCGATCGAGGTCTTTTACACCAGCGATCGCACCCAGGCTCTCGCCGCCATGGAATCGTGCGATGTGTTCCTGGTTAACTCCGGCAAGGATGGTATGAATCTCTTCGTCAAGGAGTGGGCATTGGTCTCTCATAAACCGGGCGTCCTCGTTGTCTCAGAAACAGTAGGTGTCGCATTGGAAACCCGAGCGCTCTCCTTGCAGGTCTGCGCGCTCGATGTCGAAGGGATAGCCAAAGCATTCGCCGAAGCGCTCTTTATGCCAGCGGATGCGCGCTCCGCATGGCTTTCCCCCCTTCGCGCGAACATTGAAAAATGGACCGCCCACGACTGGCTTGTCGCGCAATTGCGGGAACTGGAGATCACGCTTCCCGAGCCGGCGCCGTTTCCCGCGCATCTCAAACCAGCCACTCAAAAGGGCGTAGTGGAATGGGAACTGCGGGTCCTCAATAAGGAAGGCATTCACGCCCGGCCCGCGGCTGCTTTTGTTCGATGCGCCCGCAGTTTTCTCTGCGAGATCGAGATCATCAAAGGCGGCACCAGCTTCTCGGCCAAAAGCATCCTCTCGGTGCTGACTGCCAATCTCAACCGCGACACGCACTTTATCCTGCGGGCTTCCGGTGTCGACGCAACGGCTGCCGCCGAGCAGATCCGCCAGCTGCTTGAAAGCTTCGAGCACGAGGAGGGCTAAATCTGGCCGAAGCGGGTTGCAGCTTGCGAAAAAGGAAGTCGTTGCCAACAGCAAGACGATCCGGCGCCTGGGCAATCGATGCGCGCGCGCAATTTTTTCTCGGGAACCAAAAAAACCGTTGAATTACTCTAGTATATAAATATAGATTAAAGAAGTCATCTGATTCGCGCTCCATTTTTGCCGTTTCCAATTCAGCGCGACCCGGAAAATTGACCCGCCACATTGCCCCATGACGACTCTGCTTTCATCTCCGCCCGCCTCACACAATATCGTCTCGGAACTCCTTGCCCCGCTGCTTGAAACCGCACAGGAATCCGAAAGCCTGATTGCGAGCCAGCATCCCGTGCTGATTGGCAATCAGCGCATTGAGATTCCCAAGTTCATGCTTCTTGGGGCGCGGGGAGGCGGCAAACCGATCCGGCTCGCGCTCTTTGCCGGACTCGATGCGGGGCTGCCTGAAAGCATCATTGCGCTGGCCAGGCTGCTGTTTGAATTTGAACTCAATCCGGCCCTGGCCCGCGATTATGCGCTCTTTGCTTATCCCGTGGTTAACCTGCCGGGCTTTGACGAAAACCCGCTGCCGTTGCGTGCATTTGAAGGGCGCTATCGCAAAGAAACAACCGATGCAGACGTTGAGTTCTTCAAAGGCGAACTGCGCAAATGGTTCTTTGATGGAATGATCACACTTCGAACCGATCTGAATGCCGAAGGGTTTTATGCCACGGTGCGCAGCGAGGTTCTCGCCCGCGAAGTCGTTGAACCGGCCGTTGCCACTGCGGGCAAAACAATTCCGCTCCATGAAAGCCCGATTAGAATCCGCCCGTCGGACCGTCACTCGCGACTTTCCGATTACGTCCAGGGGAGGCTCGCTCCACCGGCCGATATTCGTCCCTATCCGTTCGAGATTGAACTATTTGCACCGGGCCGCATTCCGACAGAAGATCGTGTGCGGGGGCTTTTTGTGGCGGTGCATGAGATTCTGCGGCATTACCGGGACATGATTTCCCACGCGCAGAACTTATAACATTTTTACAAAGGCGGGGTAGCCAAGTGGCAAGGCACGGTCTCCGCAAGGGCCGTATACGCAGTGTTCGATTCCTGCCCCCGCCTCTTCTTTTGCTCATTGCGAGCGACTTACGCTAAAGGTACTCATAAAGGCAAAAGTCAGAACAATAATCAGGACAGGCTCACCGAATTCACAGATGTTTGCCCGTGTTTTGAGAAGGCGTTGCGAGCGGCATAGTCAATCCAGCAATCGGTGCGACCGCTGGGGATGAAGTGCCGTATCAACAGAGCAGTTTGACCAGGTGATCAAAAGTGTCCGTCAAGGCGTTGTCTGGACAAGGTATAATTGCGCGGGTTAATTGAAGCTCTTTTCGCTGCTTGAAATTTGCTCGGAGGTCGATCCCGATAAGAACTCGAACGCAGCCATTTCCCGCGAATTCCTTACCGACCGCGGCGCCCGAGGCTCATGGTCGAAAGCGCATTACTTCGGCCGCCAGCAGCATCTTGATGCCGTTCAGACGTTAACCACAAAGGCGTGTCGCCGTGCCGGCTAAGGACATTATTGTGTAAGGAGCACCAATCCGCTCGCAGCAAAGATCTTCACTCTTTGTTGCTCCCTGAGTAAGAGGGGGCATGATTAACCGCTTCCTTCTATCGTTTGTCCTGATGTTTTCAGGCTGCGCACTATCACATACGGGAAGCGGGGTGCGCGGTTCGCTTGCACCCGGCCAATCGGTTCAAATTGTTGCTACATCTGATGACCATGATCCAGGGATCAAAAATGCAATCAGCTCGGAACTGGCGCAGAGGTCTATCGGGACTGTTGAACAGAAGGCACAAGGAGCCTTGTCTTTGACCTATTACGATGACTGGAAGTGGGATCTGGTGATGTATTTATGGACGCTTGATCTCAAGCTGTCCGACGCCACGGGCAGGCCTCTGGCTACAGCCAACTTTCACCACAAGGGATTGCATAGCTTCCCAAATAATCGATTGGTTGTGAAAACCCTCTTCGAGAAGTGGGATGAAGCCGGTGTCTTCAAGCGGTGAATCATCGGTTTTTTTCGCTCCGTCCAAACCCTTCAGCTCGGCAAGCCGCCCTCTTTGCAAGCATTGCCCTTGCACGGGTAAAAAAACGGTTCCATGGTCTGAAGTATGAGCACTTGTCCGGCTCCGGAAGATGTGGCTGAACGCTCTTTAGCGTTTGATCAACTTCATTCCGACCTTGCTGAATTGCATTTGGAACGGGGCGAACGGCATTTCCGTCGTCTGCTCGATAAACTTCCGGCGGGAGCTTATACTTGCGATGCCAGCGGGCTGATTAATTATTATAACCAGCATGCGGTGGAACTTTGGGGACGCGAGCCGCTTCTGAACAATCCGGCGGATCGTTTTTGCGGTTCGCACAAGCTCTTCACAAAAGAGGGCGTGCCAATTGTGCATTCCCAATGCTGGATGGCATTGGCCTTGCAGAATAACAAAGAATACAACGGTTACGAGATCATCATCGAGCGACCGCATGGGCCTCGGATTACCGTTTTGGCTTATGCCAACCCGATCCATAATGACGCCGGCCAGCTAATCGGCGCCGTGAATATTCTGGTCAATGTAACTGAATTAAAAAACGCGCAGGAAAGGGAGGTGCTTCTCAGGAAAGAGATCCATCACCGCGTCAAAAACAACCTCCAGGTTATTTCCAGCCTGCTCTATCTGCAGTCCCGGCACGTTGATGATCCGCAAATGCAGGAACTTCTCAGGGAAAGCCAGTCGCGCACTCGTTCCATCGCCCTTATCCATGAAAAGCTCTATCAATCCAGCGGGGATTCGAAGATCGAACTTGGGCCCTACATCAAGGAATTAGTGGAAGGCCTGTTTGATTCCTATCGCGTCAGCCCTTCGGCCGTGCAGCTTAAAGTGCGAACCGAAAAGGTCTGCCTCGATCTTGATGCCGTGATCCCGTGCGGCTTGATTATTACCGAACTGGTTTCCAATGCGCTTAAATATGCTTTTCCTGATGGTAGAAAAGGGACGATTACAATTGATGTCTACTTCGCCGGCGAGGATGCGCTCGGATTGAGAGTGCGTGATGACGGGATTGGATTGCCGGAGGGATTCTCGGTTGAACAGGCGCTCACCCTCGGCACCCGCCTTATAAAAGATCTAACTTCTCAACTAAACGGCACTATTGAATTCAGGAGTGAGCACGGCACCGAAGTTAACATCGTCTTTCCGAAGCCTTGTGTGCCGCATTAGGTGCGATTGGCTCCAATCGCCAAACCCTCCGTCGGCGTGACTCGGGCGACGCGTTGCTTTGGCTTCGCAAACTCAACCGCATCGCTTGACCTCCATTCCCACCAGACAGACATCATCAGGGAACTCGCGTCCCGCCGCGAAGTTTTGCACATCCCTTAGCAACTCGGAAAAAATCTTGGAGTTGGGAAGCTGAACCCGTTCGCGCACCGCTTTTACCAACCGGTTCTCGCTGTATTGCTCATCGCCGGGATCTTCCACTTCGAAAATGCCATCGGTAAATAACATCACGGAATCGCCGGCCGCCATTGGACGGGTCCGTGATTCGTAGGTGATATCTTTAAAAAGCCCAAGGGCGGGTCCTTGTTTGCTATCGGCCTGAATGGGGGTTGCATCGCCCAGCTTGCGAGACAAATACAAAGGGCTTGGATGAGCAGCGTTTGCGTAGCTGATGGCTGAAGTAGCCACGTCAGCGATCAGATAAAAAGCAGTGGCAAATACAACGGCTTCATTCTGCTCAAAGACGCGTGCCAGAACTTTATTGATGTTGGTTAGTAACGCACCGGGATCGGTAACATCCGCCCGGACGCTAAACTCTTCCACCAGCGCACGGATCATCGCCGTCACCAGCGCGGCGGAAACATTGTGCCCCATGACATCGCAAATAAAAACGCCGGCCGCGGTATCCGAAACGCGCATGACGTCGAAGAAATCGCCGCTGATCTGGCCGCTCGGAGTATAGACACTCTCAAAATGCAGCGCGCTTTCAGTCAACGATGCGCCGCGTGGAATGCACGGAAACCGCGAGGGGAGCATCCCAATCTGCATTTCATGGGCGATCCGGAGTTCCATTTCGAGGTCCTCGTTTTTGAGGCGCAACTCCCGGGTGACAACCTGAAGATCCTTGTATGCCTGCTGGAGCCGGCGATCCATCTCGCGCTTGTGCAGCGCCATCTCAAGAGTGGCACGCAGTTCGCTCTCGGAGAAAGGTTTGATCAAATAGCCATACGGCTCGGTCTCCTTGGCCCGCTCGAGCGTGTTCTCGTCGCAGTAAGCCGTCACGTAGATGGACGGGACATCCAATCGTGCGCGGATTTCCTTGGCGACGGCAATGCCGTCGACATCGCCTTTCAAAACAATGTCCATGAGCACCAAGTCAGGGCGCTTTTCCGCCACCATCTGAAGCGCTTTTTCGGCGCAGTTGGCGATCCCGTCCACCTCGTAACCCATTCCCTTGAGGCGCGCTTCGAGTTCCCGGGCGACGAGGATCTCGTCTTCAATGATGAGGATATGTGCCTTGGCCATATTTAATTGGAATGAGAAATCTGCCGGACCGACCGCGCCTCAAACCGGCTCGCAGGCTTAGTAATCGATAAGCATTTTTGGCGACTTAAGTTCACCCTGAAAATCGTGCGGTCCGGCGCTTTGCTAACATCACCCCGAGTGGTGGGGGCGGGAGAAAACCTCTCTCCAACCACGGTAGCCATCCTTCGGGAAAAGCGCTCTGTCTGTGGCGACATTTTTTAACCACCTCCATCCGCGGCGTACCGGCAAACGTCGCGTCAATCAATCTGCAAAAAAAACCGTCAACCTGATAGATCGCCCAGTCAAACGGAAAGCCCAGGAAAGAGGAAGTAAAAGCCCTTGAAGAGTCCCGATACATTGCTCTTGTTCGGCCCTGCCCCGGCTATCGAGCTAAAGTAATCGCGGCAGCGACGCGGAACGCAATACACGGCTGGCGTTCCGGCATCCCGCCGCCGTGTCTCTACGCCTCACATATTGAAATCCAATCATGCACTGGTTATTGGCGGTAGCGTTGCCGGATTAATGGCGGCGCGGGTTCTTGCCAATCACTTTGAGAAGGTGACGCTTCTGGAGCGGGATGCTGAAATTGATGAGAGACAGCCGCGCAAAGGAGTGCCCCAGGGACGCCAATTCCATGCTTTGCTGACAAGCGGCCTCGGGATTCTGGCCGGCTATTTTCCAGGCTTTATCGAAGAACTCTCGGCCGATGGAGTCGATTCGCTGGCGTTTCCCGAAGAGCTCCGGTGGTTCCAATACGGCTCGTGGAAAAACCGCGCCCCCTGCGATCTGGTCATCTATCCCGAAGCACGGGTACGCCTGGAAGGGCGGCTGCGGGCTCGGGTGCGCAAACTGCGGGGAGTCAAAATCCAGACGGGGAGCAAGGTGGAAGCCTTGGAATTTGACTGTGAACAGGTCACCGGCGTGCGCCTCACGCAGGATGGCCGCGCCGAGTCGATATCGGCGGATCTGATCGTGGACGCTTCCGGCCGTGGCAGCCAAATCGTAAAATGGCTGCGCGCGGCGGGCTACCCGGCACCGCCTTGCGAAACCATGGAAGTCGACATGGTTTCCGTGACTCGCATCTATTGGAAGACGGCGGGTATACGCGACTGGAAAGCCATCGGTGTCCATCCACTTCCGGCGCTGGCCCGTGGCGGCCATTTATTCCCCCTTGATGCCGAGCGTTGGATAGTCACTTTGTTCGGCTATCTGGGAGAGCATCCCCCTGCCGACCCGGAAGGTTTCCTGCTCTTTGCGCGGACGCTTTCCACGCCGGATTTGTATGAAGCCATCGCATCGGCCGTTCCGGCTGGTGAGATCGTCCGCTCTCGATATTCAAGGCAAACGCGGCACCGCTTTGACCGCGTGGAGCGGTTCCCCGCCGGGCTGCTGCTGATTGGCGATGCCATGTGCAGCTTTGATCCGGTCTT
Source organism: Chthoniobacteraceae bacterium (assembly GCA_028293625.1). Classification (GTDB taxonomy): domain Bacteria; phylum Verrucomicrobiota; class Verrucomicrobiia; order Chthoniobacterales; family Chthoniobacteraceae; genus CAIURC01. The sequence continues at coordinate 68,287 of JAQGOL010000010.1, forward strand.
TGGCCAGGGAATGTCGGTGGCATGCAAAGAAGCGCGCGCTCTGGATCAATTGCTTGGATTACAAAAGCCCAACGCAATTCTCTGGAAAGACTATTTCCGGCGCTGCAGATCCATCCTCAATCTGCCGTGGATGTTGACGCTCTGCGAAGGATTGCGTTTTCCGCGAATGAAAGGCCGGCGCACGCTGAAAATCCGGTTTTTACAATGGTATACCGGGCACCTCTTCTCGCTCAGTGCGACAAACCCCCAGGTCTGCGGCGCCTTCCTAAAGGTCCTGCATCTGGAAGCCGCCGAGCCGGTTTTATTTCATCCCGCGATCGTCATGCGGGTCCTCCTGCGCGCGCTCCGGGGCTGGAGCGCCGCTCCTCCGCCCTTGAGCTACGAGCCGATGCGCAGGCCATCAAAATACATCCATGATCTCACTCCTGACACCGCTGATTGAACCTGTCCTGCCCAGAGAACCGCTCGCAATCATTGGCATTGGCTGCCGATTTCCCGGCGACGCCAATAGCCCCGGTGAACTCTGGCATAATTTACTCAACGGGGTTGACTCCATTGTCCCGGTGCCGCCGGAGCGATGGGATCGGGACGTTTTCCATCATCCCGACTCGCTTCGTGCCGGAAAAATCAAAAGCACCCACGGCGGGTTTATCCGTGGCATCGACGAATTTGATGCGGAATTTTTCGGCTATTTTCCTGCGGAAGCTTCACGAATTGATCCCCAGCAAAGAATGCTGCTTGAGGTCACGCACGAGGCGATGGAAGACGCGGGGCTTCGCCGCGAGCGGCTGGCCGGCTCACGGACCGCGGTGTTTATCGGGGCATTTCTTTATGATTACCTCTGCATGCAAACCGATGCCTCGCAGCGAAACCAGATCTCGCCGGATGGAGCGATGGGAGTGGCCCTTTGCGGTCTCTCCAACCGCATCAGCTATGAGTTCAATCTCAAAGGCCCAAGCCTGACGCTCGACACCGCCTGTTCCTCCTCGCTCACCGCCATCCATCTTGCGTGCCGGAGCATTTGGAATAATGAAGCTGACATGGCGATCGCGGGCGGCGTCAACGCGCTTTTACGTCCGGAAAGTTCCATCATTATGTCCCGGGCAGGATTCCTCAGCCCGGACGGACGCTGCAAGGCGTTTGATGCCTCGGCCAATGGATACGTTCGCAGCGAGGGCGCCGGCGCGGTCATTCTCAAACCGCTCTCGCATGCGCAACGCGACGGCGATCCGATCTGGGCCGTTGTGCTCGGAAGCGCCTGCAATCAGGATGGCTACGTTCCGGCCGGGTTTACCGTGCCGAGCGTGGTGGCGCAGGAGTCGATGTTAAAAGCGGCATACCGGGATGCCGGCATTGATCCCTCGCATGTGGCGTTTGTGGAAGCGCACGGTCCAGGCACTCCGCTGGGCGACCCGATCGAGACGGCGGCGCTCGGGTCCATTCTTGGAGGCGACCGTCTTTTCGGGAATGAATTGTTGCTTGGGTCGATCAAAACAAACGTAGGCCATCTGGAAGGGGCATCGGGAGTGGCCGGGTTTATCAAGGCGGCGCTTGTGCTTCGGCACCGGGCCGTGCCGGCAAATCTGCATTTTCAAACGCCCAATCCGGCGATCGATTTCACAGGGCTCAGGGTTCCCACGCAAACCGTGGCACTGCTCACGGGAGACAAACCGCTTTTGGCCGGGGTGAACTCATTTGGAGCCGGAGGCACCAACGTGCATATCGTCATCAAGGAAGCGCCTTTGACGGCCATCCTCGGGAGTCCGGAGAACGAAAGCACGGATAGCAGAGAAGAAGGCACGCCAATGCCGTTGATCATCAGCACCCGAAGCGAAGCGGCTTTGAGCGAGGCCGTGCGCCGTTGGGAACGTTACCTCGGCTCAAGCATCTCTTCATTGCGCGACATTGCGCACACCGCAATGGAACGCCGCTCTCGGTATGCCCACGGCCTTGTCGTAACCGGTGAAACCAAGGAGCAGATCCTCGAAAAACTGGCCACTTTCACAAAAGGAAAACCGTCGGGCACACGCGCCGTAAAGCACGAAGGAAACGCGATGCCACGGGTCGGTTTCCTCTACTCCGGACAGGGTGGCCAATGGGTTGCGATGGGCCGCCTGCTGTGGAGAAGTGATCCCACTTTCCGCCGTGTGCTCGACCAGATCGACGGGTTATTTTTCGACCTCGCAGGTTGGTCGTTGCAGGAGGAAATGTTCCAGCCCGCGGAACAAACCCGCATTAATAAGACGACCATCGTCCAACCGTCCATCATGGCCGTGCAGGTGGCGCTTACGGAAGTCCTGAAAGCACGCGGCCTTGTCCCTCACGGGGTGGCGGGACATTCGATCGGGGAAGTGGCCGCCGCCCACGCCAGCGGAGCTCTCACCCTCGGTCAAGCCGTGGAGGTGATCTTCCATCGTTCCCATATCCAGGCAAGGCAGGCGGGCGCCGGAGGAATGCTCGCGGCCGGGATTTCAGCGCAGGAGGGCCAAGCCCTGGTGATGGAAGTCGGGGGAACGCTTTCGCTGGCCGCAGTCAATGGCCCCGCAATGGTTGCGCTGAGCGGCGATTTTACCGCGATCGGAGAAGCCACCGAGCTCCTTGCCGGACGCGGTCTTTTTCATCGCCGGATCAATGTGGAAGTGCCTTATCACAGCGTGCTTATGGAGCCGTTGAAAGCCGATCTGCTTAGTTCCCTTTCACCGGTGCGCGGCGCCGCGGCAGCGCTTCCACTCTATTCCACGGTGAGCGGTAAACAGGAGGATGGGACTCATTTGGCTGGGGACTATTGGTATCAAAATGTGCGTAAGCCCGTGCTCTTTACCGACGCGCTCACCGCGATGATCGCCGATGGATTCGATACTTTTTTGGAAATCGGACCGCATCCCGTTCTCCTGAGCGGCGCTCAAGCGGTGATTGAGAAACTGGAGAGCCGGGCCGCGGTTTTTGCCTCCATGCGGCGAGGCGAACCCGAGGATGCCACGCTGGTGGAGGCACTCGGCGCCTTGCATCTGCGCGGGGTGCCAATTGATTGGTCGCTGATCTTCAATGGCTCGGGCCGGTGGGTGGCCGATCTCCCCAAACACCCGTGGTTGCGTCAACGCCACTGGTTTGAAATGCCCGAATTGCGAGAGCAACGACTCGGCCACGGACAACGCCATCCGTTTCTTAAACGGACGATCGCGCTGGCAGCCGACGCGAATATTTTCGCGGTGGAACTCGAAATGGATGCGGCGGTCAGCACCTGGCTCCAGGATCATCAGGTTAACGAGGCGGTCGTTGTTCCGGGCACCGCACACATCGAAATGGCGGTCTCCGCCGCGCAAGCTTATCGGCCGGCGGTCCCGGTTTTTCTGGAAGATATCCGCTTTGAATCGGCCCTGATTCTGCCCGATGCCAATCAGCTTCCGCTGGAGACACGTTTGGAGATCCTTTCCGTGGAAGGCGATTACACCATTAGCAGCAGGGCGCGCGAGGAGGGGGCCAATCCGTGGCGCCGCCATTCCCAGGGCCGCATCCACTTTTTCCAGGATGCTTTTCGCTCGTCGGCTCCTCGCTTTGCTGAAGTGCGTCCCCGATTTGGCCAGGAAGATGAATTGGCCGTTGAGCCGTTCTACGCTGCGCTGGCCGCCTCGGGACTTCATTACGGCCTTTCGTTTCGATGCCTGCGCCGGCTCTGGCACCGTGGCAATGAAGTACTCGCGGAACTCGAACTCCCGGAAGCACTCCAGCATGAAGCGCCGCGCTTCATTTTTCATCCCGCACTCCTGGATGCTTGTCTTCACGCGGGTTTTGCCGACGTCCTTCGCCGTGGAATTCCGGGCCGGATTTATCTCCCGCACTCCATTGCGCGGCTCAAAATTCACGACTCGCCCAAGGGCCCGACTGTTTGGGCGCATTTACGGATCTCGCGCAATGACGAGCATTCGCTCGATTCGGATCTGTGGGCTTACCGGCCCGATGGGACCGTGGTGGCGGAGTTGCAGGGAAGCGTAAATCGCCGGCTCCTTACCGGACAGGAATCAGCGCCCTCGGGCATTTACGAATTTGCCTGGCGCGAGGCCGCGATTGAGAAAACGGTCCCGCTCCCAAAAGAGGAATTGCGACGTTGCGTGATTGTAGGCGCCGCGTCCGGTTTGGCGGGAGAGCTGGCGGCGCGCCTGCATGGAATACAAACCGAGCTAATTGCCCCGGTGGGCGACTGGTGGGCGCAAGTTTGCGTCCGCAGCCTCGATCGCCGCACCCATCTGATCTGCCTGTGGGCCGCGGACGAAAAACCCGATGCGGATTTGCCCGCGCGGATTGAAGCGCTGATTGCACCGATGCTCACGCTGGGACGCGGCCTGGCCGGGAGCCGCCTGCAACCGCGGGTTTACGTGGTCACCATTGGCGCCTCCGCTGTCAGTGATTCGGATCCCGAAATCGACCTTGCCCAAGCCACGATGATCGGGTTGGCGCGAGTGCTGCGAAATGAATGTCCCAATGTGCCTTTGAAGGTCATTGATCTCGACTCAAAGGAGCATGCAATCGAGCTCCTGAGGGCGGAGATCCACCATTGGCGCCTCGATCTTGATGAAGTGGAAATCGCCTGCCGCGCCAATCGCCGGTGGGTGCGCGAACTTGCTTCAGTAGAACTGGCTGAAGTGGAAATCGCCCGCGCTCTTCCGCTTCCCGCGCTCGGTTCAAGTTATCGCGCCGATCCTGCCGGACGCGGTTCAATCGAGCATCTCAGGTTCCGCCGGACCCAGGCGATCCGATGCGGTGCGGCGGAAGTGGAAATCGAAGTCGAAGCCGCTGCGTTAAACTTCAAAGACGTGATGAACATGATGGGTTTGTTAAATCCACGGGCAATCATAGGAGGTTTGGCCGGAGATCAGCTGGGTCTGGAGGTAGCTGGCCGGATTGTTTCATTGGGTGCGAATACGGGCAGATTCGAGATTGGAGACGAGGTAATGGCGAGGGTGGCGCATGGCTTTGGAGGCCGGGTCATAGCGCAGGCAAGCGGCACGGTGCGAAAGCCCGATACGCTCAGTTTCGCACAGGCCGCCGCTGTCCCGGTTGTCTCTTTAACGGCGTTTTACAGCCTTTGTTACCTGGGCCGCATGGAGCACGGCGATGTGGTGCTTATCCACTCGGCAACCGGCGGCGTCGGCCTCGCCGCGGTTGCTCTGGCTCAATGGAAGGGCGCGGTGATTATCGCCACGGCCGGGACCGAAACCAAGCGTGACTACCTTCGCAGCCTCGGGATTGAACATGTCTTTGATTCGCGCTCACTCGGCTTCCGCGATCAGATCATGTCCATTACAAACGAGCGCGGCGTCGATCTGGTGCTTAACTCGCTGACCGGACAGGCTCTTCATGAAAGCGTGCGCTGCCTGGCGCCGTTTGGCCGGTTTTTGGAAATCGGCAAAACCGACATTTACAAAAACACGAAGATGCCGATGGAGCGTCTCGGGGAAAATATTTCCTATCACATCGTCGATGTTGATCGGCTCGCCATCCAAAAGCCGGCCATGCATTCGCGGCTGCTCATCCAAGTGGCGCAGCTCTTTGCGGACGGCCACCTTGCCCCGCCAAAGATCACCGAGTTTCCCATGTCGCGGCTGGCCGACGCCATGCGGCTGATGACGCGCTCCCAGCATACCGGCAAAATCGTGTTAAAAACCGCGGGAGACTCTGTTCCAACGCTTCCGCCACGGCACTTCTCCTGCCATCGAGACCGTGCATACCTTGTCACGGGCGGTACCGGTGGATTTGGGCTGCAACTCGCCGTCTGGCTGGCAGACAAAGGCGCGGGAGCCCTGATCCTGGTCAGCCGCGGCGGGATCAAAAACGAAGCTGACCAGCGTGTGATCGAAGAACTTCGCGACGCTGGAGTGCAGGTGCTTGTTCACCCTCTCGATGTGACCGACAAGGTTGCGCTCGGTCATTTGCTCGATACATGGCCGCCCGGTTTTCCGCCTCTCTCCGGAATCGTCCATAGCGCGGCTATTCTTGAGGACGCTTCATTGGCCAATATGGAGAGCGACCGATTTTGGCGGGTTTTTCAACCCAAAGCCATTGGCGCGTGGAATCTCCACCTCGCGGCCAGTGAACGCGGATTGAAGCTCGATTTTTTCCTCATGATTTCCTCCATCTCCTCGGCGCTGGGGATCTTCGGGCAATCAAACTACGCGTGCGCCAACTACTTTCTCGATAGCCTTGCACAGGTTCGAAGCTCGCAAGGTTTAAATGCGACCACCGTCAACCTCGGAGTTCTTGGTGACTATGCAGGAATGTCCCGGCGCGCCGAGGATCGCCAAGGCGTTCTCACCCTGTTGGAAAGCCAGGGGTTTGGGGTCATGCATCTTGGCGAACTGCTTACAAAGATCGAAAACGCCATGGCCCACGGCACGCCGCAGCGAGTCATTGCCGACGTCGATTGGGAGAAATTCAAACGCGCCTATCCGCATCTGACCAAGGACTCGCGTTATGCAACGCTCCTCACCAGGATCGGCATTGCGCGGCCGGCACTCCATTGCGGGAATCTGCGGGCGATACTTGCCGCGCTGGAACCTGAGGAACGTCGGATGGCCCTTGCCCGGCAATTGGTTCATGAGCTTGGAAAGATCCTTGGAACCATGGGCGACAGCATTCCTATGGAGACCGAGCTCGATCGGCTCGGCCTCGACTCGCTGGCGCTGACCCAGCTGCAACTTTGGATAGTGCGAAGTCTCGATGTCAATTACCCGATCATGAAGCTGCTGAAGGGACAGCGCATCGACGCTCTGGCGGCCGATCTGCTCGCGATCACCAGTTCCCCGGAGCCAGGCCTCCCGCCAGCCAATAGCGTCACAGCCATTGAAGGGGATGCGTTGACGCAGGAAACCACATGGGAAATCGTCAGCCCCTGGATCGTGCGCGCGCGTGGTGCCGAAACAGCTCCCATGCGGATGATCTGTTTTCATTCGATGGGGGTTGGCGCCTCGCTGTTTACTCATTTCCTTCTTCATCCCCCACCCAATGTGGAAATCCTGGCCATCCAACTGCCCGGCCGTGAAAACCGGCATGCCGAACCGCCACCGGACCAATTTTCAAAGGTGATCGATGGTTTGGTGGAAGCGCTGGAGCCGTGGCTCGATAAACCTTTCTGTTTTTGGGGACACAGTTTTGGCGGCATTGTGGCCTGGGAAGTCGCCCGCCGTGTCCGCCGCGATCACGGCCTTGAGCCGTTTCATTTTGTGGTTTCGGGAACGATCGCGCCGCATCTTGTGCCGGTCTGGCAAAAGCGCGATGTCCTTTCACGGGCCATGTTGAACGACAACCCGATTGAATACCTCATCTCGCTGGCGCGCTTTGTGGAAGATCCGGAGTTCCTCAACCGGATTCTCCCCTTGATGCGCGCCGATTATCCGCTGCTGATGACTTATCAGCACACTCCGGACGTGCCGTTGTCCTGTGGGCTGACAGCCTTCAGCGCTTTGCAGGATGACTTTGTTTATCCCGATGAAACCGCGCAGTGGCGCGCTTACACCCAAAACAAATTTGTTTTTCACACAGTCGATGGCGATCACTGGTTTTTAAATCGTAACCGCGAGCTGATCTCGGCCAAACTCGCCCGGATTTGCAGCGAGGCGGCGCCGGGGGAGCGGCATAAAAAGCGGCGCGGGAAACGCTCGTGCCGGATCACGGCGCAGAGTCCGGGAAAGTGATATCCACCACCGTGCCGTTCTCGCTCTTGAACTCAACCGTTCCGTTTAATTGCAAGGTAAGGTCGCGCACCAGCCGGACGCCAAGCGTGGAGGTTTTACCAAGATCAAAACCGGCGGGAAGGCCACGGCCGGTGTCACGGACGCGCAGTTTAAAAAAGCCGTTCTGCGCGGGATGGAAATCAATTTCAATTTCGCCCCCTGTTTGCTCCGGGAACGCGTACTTGAGCGCATTGGAAACCAATTCGTTGATGATTAACCCGCATGGCACCGCCACATCGGGACTCAGCAGCACTCCTTCCGCTTTGATGTTGAGCCGGACGGAGCCCCGCTTGGGTTGATACGAATCGATCAGGCTGGCCGCGAGCTGCCGGGTGTAGACGTCAAAATCAATCTGTTTTACATCGCTCGACTGATAAAGTTTCTCGTGAATCAGCGCGATGGTGCGGGTGCGGGACTGGCTTTCCCGAAGCACCTCCTGGGTACCAGGATCGCGGGAATCGAGCGATTGCAGATAAAGAAGACTGGAGATCACCTGAAGATTATTTTTCACCCGGTGATGCACCTCCTTTCGCAAGAGCTCCTCTTTTTCCAAAGAACGCCGCAGTTGCATCGTGCGCTGTTCCACCCGCTCTTCCAATTCTGCATTGAGTTGGTGCACCTCTTCTTCCGCCTGTTTGCGCACATGATTTTCCTGCTGCAGCTCAGTATACAAAACTGCGTTCCGCAATGAGATCGCGGCCTGCGAAGCGAGCAGTTCCAGCACGGCGAGCCGGTCGGAGGTAAACGCGCCGGGAACCAGATTATTTTCAAGATAAAGGAGACCAACCAAAGCACTCTGGTTAAGAATCGGCAGGCATAAAACGGACTTGGGCTTTTCCTGGACGATGTATTCATCCTGTGCAAAACGCGCGTCGCTCGTTGCCTCTTTCAAAAGCACCTTTTCATGAGTCCGAATGACGTAATGGATGATCGACAAGGGAACCTTGGATGAAGCAGGCGCCGGGGCGGCCGGACGCGACTGCCCGCATTCAAGGGTCGCGGCGATTTTAAAATCATCAGCCAGCAGCAACGCCACTTTCTGAGCGCCGGCACTTTCCTGAACGATTCGAAGAAGGATATCCAATAGATGAGAGAGATCGATCTCGCTGGAAATGGCTTGCGAGGCTTTGACCACCGTCATCAAATCCAATTGCTCGTGACCGGTGGCAACCGTGCCGCGCTCCGGCGACATCGGGTCGAGAAGCCATGGGTGGAGCGCTTCAAGTTGGCGGACCTTTCCTTCCGCACCCCACCGCGCATAACAACCGCGAGCCTCGTGCAAATAAGCTTTCGCACTGACTTCAAAACCACGCTCCATGTAAAAGCGGAAGGCCAATTCATACGCGATGCCTTCATTCGGGACGAACCCATTCTCATGTGCCGAACGGATCGCCTGCTCATAAAAATCTGCCGCTTTGGGATCATCCCCTCGAATCCGCGCCAGCTCAGCGGAAACCAGCGCGTATGCGTGAAAAAAGGTTTCCGGACAGTTCCCGGCCCATTCGCCTAATTTGGCGTGATGCATCTGTAAAAGCGCCAAAGAGGGTTCCGGTCCGCCCTTTCGAAATTGAGCTGCCAAGGCGAGCGCATCGAAATAGTGATACTGAAATTCGGGAATGGTGCCGAGCAACGACCAAAGTAGCGAGCGCGCGATCGATCCGGCGATTAGCGCTTCTTCAAATTCCCCGAAGAGAAAGCGCGCCTGCAATTTCACGATGTAATAACCGCACGACACAATCGACGGGCCGGACCCGGCCAGGTCGGTTTCATAGGAGTGTTCGCTAAAATCAGCACTCTCAAAGGTCGCTACGCGGGTGCTTATTCCGCGGATGGCCAGAATGAGCCGCTGCAGGCCAAGAATCATTTGCGAACTGGCACTCGATCGCGCTTTGCGGGTGAACTCCAGGAACCGTTCGGATTCCGCATCCACCGTGTCCAGCGCGTCGCCCCGGACGAATTTTTGCAAGACAGTCTGCACACCGCAATAACAGGCAAATATCAGATCGCCGACATCGCCGGCCACTTTGAATCCACGCTCCAGCCAATCAAGGCAACTTGAGAGCGGACGCAGCCAGGGGTTGATCATGCCGCCCACCATGAAATGGATTTCCGCTTTGTGAGCCAGGAGCTCAGGGCGCTCGACAAGCCTTGTAATCAGCTGGCCAAATTCAAAGCCTTCGCGGTATTGGCCAAAAGCTGGGCCCATGGACACGCCCAGCGCCCCGTACGCGATCACCGAGACGCGTGAGTTGCCATGCTGGATACTCACATTCACCATCCGGCAGCAGCAGAACAGGTAGAGGTTCCGATCGGTGAAAAAGCTCGCCGGCTGGAGCGCTGCCAGGACAAGCAGCACGGCCTCCTTTTGAGTATCCGCCATGGGCGCCAAATCCGCCAGCTGTCCAATGGAGCGGCTCCCGAGATGTTTCCAAATCAGATTATATTCAAGCTTCACCTGCGCGTCCTCGGGATGCGCGTCGATTTCCATGCCGAGAATACGGAGCCCGTCGATAGCGCAATCAACCGCCTCGCGAAGTTCCCATGCCAGGGTATGGACATCGATCTCCCCACGCACCACTTCCGCCTGTGCAAGTGCGGTTTTCGCATGAACTCGCAAGGCGCGAAATTGGAGCAACGCCTCCTCAAAATGGCTGCTTAGGTATGCGCACTGCGCCTGCTCAAAATGAAGCCGATAGGCAAGTTCATGCCTCGATACCCACGCATTCCCATCAAGGAGTTTGATCCCAATGCCAAGATAATGAGTCGCGCAATGATAAGCGCACGACTCTCTGGCTCTTGTCCCGGCAGTCAGGTTGAGTCCGGCAAGTTTAAACCGCTCGTTTTGGGAACAAATCAAAGGCGCCCCAAGGTTGAGCTGTTGAACAATTTGAAAGACGTTGCTTCTCAGTTCCCTTGGCGGCGTGCTGACAAGAAGCAACCGGCCAATCCTAAGATGCGTTTTTTGGCGGCATTCCACGGAGGCAAGCCCATACGCCGATTGCCGTACCTGATCGTGCAGAAACCGATACTCTTCGCCATGCTTCAGGATGAGCCCCTGGCGGAACGCCCCACGCAGGTCAGCGCTGATCTCTTCTTCGGTTTCCCCGGCGACCCTTGCAAGCAGGCCGATCGATTCTTCATGGCCAAGGCACGACGCCAGATGCATGGCGTTGCGGGTGGAGGCCGGGAGTTCGCTCAATTTCTCGACCATAAAATCGACCATGTTATCGGTGTAACTCTGCGCCCGTATCCCAGCGAGATCCCATTGCCACGCCCCCGCCCGGCTCTCAAAACCGATCAGCCCTTCGCGCTCAAGCGTGGTCAGAAACTGAATTGCGAAAAAGGGATTGCCCCCGGTTTTTTCATGCACCAGCCGGACAAGCGGCTCGACGCGGGCAGTCTCGCAATGAAGCGTTTCGGCCGTCAATTGGCTGATCTCTTCAAATGAAAGCGGCTCGAGAAAAATATTCCGCATCGGAACCCCGGCATCGCGAATTTTCGCCAGACTCAAGCTAAGTGGATGAACTGGAGTCATCTCGTTATCTCGATAGGTGCCGATCACAAACAAATGCCGGGTATCGGAGTCGGCAAGAATAACTTCCAGCAAGTCCAGACTGGCGGAATCGCTCCATTGGAGGTCATCAAGAAAAAGCACCAAAGGATGCTCAGCAGTGGCAAACAGACGCAGGAACTTTGCAAACACCAAATGAAAGCGGTGCTTCGCCTGGTTCATCGGCAATGTCACCACCGGCGGTTGCGGGCCGAGTATCCATTCCAAATCCGGAATCAGCTCAACGATCAATTGACCGTTAAGACCCAAGGCCAATTGCAGGCTCGCTTTCCACCAGTTAAGACGCTCTTCGCTCTGAGCCAGAATTTGCCGGACCAGTTCCCGAAACCCTTCCGCAATGGTTGCATAAGGAATATCGCGTCTGAATTGATTGAACTTGGCAAAAGTAAAAAACGCCCGCCTGATGGCGATCGATCCCTGCAGCTCCCAGACCAGCGCCGATTTTCCCACTCCGGAGGAGCCTGACACAAGCGCCAGCTCGGACCTGCCATCACTAATGACTCGTCCAAAAACGCTCAGCAGTTCTTTTAACTCCGCCTCGCGCCCATAAAGTTTGCCCGTCACTTCAAGGCGCTCGGAAAAATCAGATTGTCCCAGGGAAAACCGGGCGATCCGTCCCGTGGCGCGCCATTCCTGCAAACAGTGCTCCAAGTCAAATTGAAGGCCGGCCACACCATGATAGCGATCTTCAGCCGCCTTGGCTAAAAGCCGCATCACAATTTCTGAAAGCGCCTCGGGAATCTCGAGCCGAAGCGTGGAGGGAGGCTTGGGCGCCTGCGCGATATGGCAATGGATCCATTCGAGCGGATCGCTCGCTTCGAAGGGGAGCGCATTGGTAAGAATCTGATAAAAAGTGACTCCCAGGGAATAGAAGTCACTGCGGTAATCCATTACCCGGTTGATGCGTCCTGTCTGCTCAGGCGACATATAGGCAAGCGTCCCCTCCAAAAAATTCCGGCCGTCGCCGGCTTCCTGCGGCAACAGCGAGGCGATTGCAAATCCGGCAATCCGCACATCGCCTGTTTGGCTATTGTAAAAGAGATTCTGCGGTCTGATATCCTTGTGAATAAGATCGTGCCGATGGATTTCGCCCAGGGACTGCGTGGCTGAAATCGCAATTTGCAAGAACCGCTCGATGGCTACCGGGTGAGTGAGAAGATCGGAAACCGGACTTTGGTTTCCATCGTCTTCAAGCACCAGGACGGGGCGTCCGGCATAATGTTCAATTTGCAGCGGCCTTACAACCCGCGACGAAGCCAATCCATGGGCGGCCTCGTATTCATGCTCAATCTTGCGAATCACCGCCCTGGAGGGATTCCGCGCCATCGGGACTTTAAGAAGGACCAATCCGCCATTCCTCTCGCGCGAGCCTCGATAAAGAGCAAACTCCCCCGTCTCGCAAATTATCCGCGCTGTCGTGTACCCTGGAAATGCGTTCATGGGTAAAGCCGCCAATGGTGCCCGCCTTGATCTTCGCGCCATATCTTGTACGACGCAACCAACGGGAGTACGGTCCGGGACGGCTTGCATAAAGCGCGGGATTGCAAATTTCAAAGCGCTCTGTAGGGGGTTGCAGCCTGATGAAGATACGACGTTACAAGAGGCTTCGGGGAAAAGTCGCGTTTCTGGCCGTTGTCATCGGCACGCTTTGTTTTTCAGAAACCGGCAAGGGCGACGTGGCGATCGAGCCGCCCGCGCGGGCCACTCGTTCCTTTGCTCCGCGGAAAGAGGTAAACTATCGCGAACCCCCGCGCCAATACATCGGGCGCAAGCTCGACAAATGGAGTTTCCAACTCGAGCGCGAGCTCATTGAGCAGCGGCCCGATGAGGCGGACCAAGTGGTCAAACGACTCGAGGCAAAACTCGAGCAGACACTGCAGCTATTTCCGGCGAATGCCCGCGAGCGCCTGCGGACGCTTTCGATCTTTGTCATGCTCGGTTCGCAGTCGGCAAATGGCGGGCAAGACAACGGCGCCGAGTATTTCCGGCGAATCGACCCCGACTTTCGTGCGCATCTTGACCCAAGCTGGCGCAACGTCCTGGTCATTTACTCCGCCTCCAATTACCTCTGGCAGGACGAGCATTGGGCGACGCAGTTGCTCGTGCATGAGTTGAGCCACGCATGGCATCTCCAGCAGTGGCCCGAAAAGCAGACGGACATTTTTTCCGCGTGGCAGCAGGCAATGGCGGCCGGGCTTTATCACGGCGTAAAAGACGTAAACGGCGCGTCACTCGACAAATCTTACGCGGCATTCAATCAGCTTGAATATTTTGCGGAGTTGTCGTGCGCCTATTTCTGGCGAGGCGAATACGAACCGTTTGATCGGGAGGCATTACGGCTCTACGACCCGGCCGGCTTTACAATGATCGAAAAAATGTGGGGCGTCCGGATGCCCCCGCCGCCGCCTTCCGCGAGTGCCGGGCTAAACGAATGAAATCACGCACCGCACTGGCGAGCCTGCATGCCGCCGTGTTGTTGTTTGGCCTTTCCGGACTGATCGGCAAGGCGGTGGGCAGTCCCGCGCTGGTTGTTACCTGCCTGCGTTCGCTGGTCGGCGCGGCCGCGTTGACAGTAGTCCTGGCGCTGCGCCATGAGCCGATGCCGGTGGCTTGGCGCGGCTATTCAGGCCGTTTATTCGCGGGCGGAATTTTGTTGGCCGCGCACTGGTGGGCGTTCTTCGCCTCCATCCAATGCAGCACGGTTTCACTCGCTCTTCTGACGTATGCAAGCTACCCGCTTTTTGTGACGCTGCTCGGCTGGCTGCTGCTGGGTGAACGGCCGCGGCGCATGGAGGCGCTGGCGTGCGCCTTGGTGATCGCGGGCCTTCTCTTTGTGGTGCCAGACTGGCACTTTGGTTCACAAACAGGCATCGCCACGGCGCTCGGCCTTGCCGCCGGTCTTACCTTCGCCATGCTCACCTTGCTGAACCGCCGAATCCTCAGCGTTGTTCCTTTGGTTCCACTCGTTACCGGGCAAACCGCGGTAGCCGGCTTGGTTCTCCTGCCTCTGACTGCGGGACAACTCTCATCGATACCCGCGCGCGATTGGGCGTGGCTGATATTGCTTGGCGTTGTTTTTACGGGCCTTGCCCACGGCTTGTTTACCGCCTCACTTCGAGATGTGCGCGTGGCCGTGGTGGGGGTGGTGGCGGCATTGGAACCGGTCTATGGCATCGCAGCCGCATGGATATTTCTTGGTGAAATCCCTTCCGTGTTGATGCTCTGCGGAGCGTCGTTGATCATCGGCGCCAGTTGCCTGAGCATCCTGCCAGCGGACACGCGTGGCCGCCGGGGCGTTTGAGCAACGGCGCTTTCCACGCTCTCCAAATGCGGCGCTTGTTAGCCGGATTCGCTCCCTTACAATGCCGTCGCCCTCCACGCATCCGTGTTATGAACCGCTTCCTCCAGCTCCTCTTCACTCTTTGCGCCGCGTCCGCCTACGGCGCAATTACCATCACAGGTATTGTTGATAAGACAAAGTATGACGCGCCGCGAAGCTTTACAGTTGCAGCCGATCCGAATGCCGCGGCCACGCTGGCTACCCTGGATGGCGTGACGACGGCCGTCGGTTCGGCCGTGAACGTCACTGCGTTTGGTTATCATGAACTCAGGGCAGAAAGCCGCACGGCAGATGGCGCCCTGGTTGATACAAAAACCATCCGTTTTATCGCGCGCGATGCACGCCGCGGTGACACGGAAGATGGCATCCCGCCGCACACGCCTTTCCGCACGGTCAATGATGCTCCATCGGCGTTCTCAGGGCTGGCGCTAAAAGTAATCGCCCCGGCCTTCTGGCCCGCCGGATTGCCGGTGCCGATCGGGGCCGTGCTCCGCGATGGATCAAACGAAACCGTGCGGCTCAATGGCATTGTCAGCTTTGGGGCGTTTCCTCGGACAACATTGCAGATGCGGCGCGGCTGGGGCTCGCTGCTCGGCCCCGCGCTGACCGGCTCCGGCCCGTTGAACCTTGCAGCTGCTGTAAACGGGCTTGCCGCAAATCGGACAATGACGCTCGAAGCAGCGCCGGTATTCACGGACGTCAGCGGCGCCATTGCGGCAAATACCATCTGGCCTGAAAACTCGCGCATTCACATCAGCGGCACGCTGATTATCAACACAGATATCACGCTGAAAATCGGGGCCGGCTCGATCGTCCTCATTTCCACTGGAACCGGCGCGGCGGGCAGCGCGGCGGAGGTCGTGGTAAATGGCACATTGCAACTCAACGGCACGGAGGCGAGCCCGGTGGTTTTTGCGCCGAAAACCGCGGGCCAATTCTGGGGTGGGATCGAGTTGCCATCGGCGAAATCATCGGTGACGGCAACCCATACGATCTTCACCGGCTCGGGCGAGGATGCGACGTGGTTTGACACCCATGGCGGTTACTCCACTCACAAGCCGAATCAGGCGCTTTTCCTTGTTTCAGGAAGCGGCTCGGGAACAGGCATTGGTGCCCAGATCCATTTGAGTGATTGCTTTTGCTTTGGTCTTGCCGGGCAGGAGATGAACAGCAAAACGAATACCTGGATTGATCTCCAGCGCACGCTGATGCAGCGCGCAATTACCTGCGGCGAACTCAACGGCAGCAAGGTCACAATCGACCGGTCGGCGCTGATGGAATTCCCAAGCGAGGATCCCGGGTTTGCGGACGCGGACAACGACGCGCTTTACCTCACCAACGGCGACCTTTTGCTCACCAACAATGTGATCGGGTTCGGCAAGGACGACGGCGTTGATAGCGGCGGCAACGGCGGCGACAATCCCTTTACCGCCGCCGCGGATGTGACCCCTTATTTGTCCCAAGGCAACTGGTATGAAGGGACATTTCACGAGGGCAATTCGCTTTCCGGCACACGGAACGTCACATTCAGCGGATGCGTCTTCTTAAACTGCGGGCAAGGCGTTGAAGCTGGCTACAGCGCGAACGCCACAGGAGACGGACCCAACGCCATTGTCGATGGATGCCTTTTTGCAAGCAATATGGTAGCCGTGCGATGGGGCGACAATTACGGGCCCGGTTACAACTACAACGCCACGCTGGAAGTAAAGAACTCGCTCCTTCTTAACAGCATTTATCGCGATACTTTCAGCGGGCAGTGGCACCCCACGCAGGCAAACGCCTGGATCTATCAGACCACCGCCACCAACTCATTCGGACGGCCTTACTTTAATGTCCACGACAATTACCTTTCATTGCCGGACACAGCACATCATCCCGCCAACCTGACATGGAATCCGTCAAATCCCGCGCATGCGGCGATGCTGGCGCCGTTCATGCCGGTACCGGGATCGGCGGTGGGCGTTGCGGTCACTTCGTATGCACCGGCGCAAAGCGATACGGCGCAATATCCCGGCGATTTCACCGTGCGGTTAAGCACGTTTTCCTCACAAGCAGTCAGCGTCAATTGGTCGGTCATCGCGAAGTCGAATCCGTTCGGCGATTCGCAGACGGTGCTCGCAACCGGCACCCTCACGTTTGCTCCGGGCGAGACGTTGAAAACAATTGTCGCGCCCATCGCAAATGCCAGCTCCTACGGGTTCATTCAGCTGGCGCTCTCCGATGCGGTCAATGGCGAGGTAACGGGCCAGGCATGGTATTTCAAATCGCCCGCAGCTGACCCGAATCTCATCCCCCGCGGCGCCGGCGGCTGGCGGTACCGCGAGACAAGGAGCGAGCCGCCGACTAACTGGAAGCAGCTCAATTTTGAAGAGCCTGGCGACTGGCTCCCATGCACGCTTCCGGCTGGCTTCGGCATAAGCGGGGTTGTTTTTGGGACGAATGTCACGCCTGGCCTTTCCACTGATCGCACCCGGGCTTTTTACTTCCGAAAAAAATTCACGGTCGCCAACCCGGCCGCTATCCGCGGGATTCAGCTCCGGATTCTGCGCGATGACGCGGCGGTTGTCTGGCTGAACAATGAGGCCGCGCCTGCCGCGGTCTCTGCCGATGGCACATTCAACCCGCCTTACACTTACGCAATGAGCGGCACGGCCAGCGCGGTGCCGAACTCAACGAACACGGCAAATTATCTCACGTTCACCATCCCGGCTTCAAAGCTTGTTGCCGGCGAAAACGTGCTCGCAATCGAAGTGCATCAATCCTCGCTTACCTCAAGCGATCTGATTCTGGATTGTGAGCTCATCGCGGATTACCCGGCGCCCTTCGAGTTGTATCTGACCCGCGCCGGCTCGCGCCCCCTGCTCTATTGGGCTGATCCCGAAACAACTCTTGAGGAAACAACCGACTTAAGCACCTGGACCACTTTGCCAGGCGTGCGGAGTCCGCTGCTGATCGAGCTCCTGGCTCCTAAAAAATTCTTCAGGCTGCGCAAATAAGCTGCCGATAAATTTCCCCGGGCCGTTCCGGCCAAAAGCGGCGGCACCTTCTTTACCCCGGCAGGTGACGGACTTGCAGCGCATGGAATTCAGCGCGAAAGTCACTGGGGGTCACGCATGAGCGAGTTCTCAGGATACACGACACGCGAGACGATTTGCAAAGCGGGGGATTTTACCCTCTACCGGGCATCTCGCGGAGAAGAACCGCCGGTTTTGCTGAAGCTGCCCCGTGCCCGGTCCTCGTCCGACCCTGTGATCCGCCGGCTTGAACACGAGTATAAGATCGCGCATGGACTCGACCCGGCATTGATTGTTTGCCCGCTGGGATTGGAACGGGACGCGGATTGCACTCTCCTGGTGCTCGAAGATGACGGGGCACAAGTTAGTTTGGCGGACCTTGCCGGCGCTCCGATGGCGATCGAGCAGTTCCTGAAAATCGCCCTTGGGAGCGTCGCGGCGCTGGCGGAAATTCATCGGCACAATCTGATACACAAAGATCTCAAGCCGCAAAACATCCTGTTCAACCCTCACACGGGCCAGGTCAGAATCACCGGCTTTGGAATCGCCTCCCGGTTGCCGCGCGAGCGCCAATCGCCCCAGCCGCCCGAGATCATCGCCGGCACACTGGCTTACATGGCGCCTGAGCAGACCGGGCGCATGAACCGTTCGATTGATTCCCGCAGCGACCTCTACTCGCTGGGCGTTGCATTTTACGAACTGCTGACAGGCGAGCTTCCGTTTCACGCGGGCGACCCGATGGGATGGGTCCATTGCCATATCGCACGGCAACCGATTGCGCCCGCCGAATGCAGAACCCAAACACCCGCGCAGATCTCAGCCATTGTTATGAAGCTCTTGGCAAAGATGGCCGAGGAGCGCTACCAGACCGTGGCGGGCCTTGAGGTTGATCTCCGGCGTTGCCTGGCGGAGTGGCAATCTTTCGGCCGGATTATTCCGTTCCTGACCGGAGCGCACGATATTCCGGACCGTTTGTTCATTCCGGAAAAGCTGTATGGGAGAAAAACCGAGATTGCAGCCTTGCTTGCGATCCTTAACCGGGTTGTCAGCGATGGGACACCGGAGCTTGTGCTCGTGTCTGGTTACTCCGGGATTGGCAAGTCTTCAGTCGTCCACGAGCTTAACAAGATGTTGGTGCCGTCGCGCGGGATCTTTGCCGCCGGCAAGTTCGACCAAGATAAACGAGATATCCCTTATGCGACTCTTGGACAAGCGTTTCAAACGCTCGTTTCCCAGATCCTGGCAAAAAGCGAGGAGGAGATGGAGTGTTGGAGGGAGAGCCTCCGCGAGGCGGTCGGCCCGAATGGCCAGCTGATCGTCAATCTTATTCCCGAGCTTGAGCTCCTTATTGGAAGTCAGACGCCCGTTCCTGATCTCCCGGCTCGTGACGCGCAAAACCGCTTCCAGAGAGTGTTCCGGCGCTTCCTAAGCGTATTCGCCCGGCGCGAACATCCCCTCGTCCTCTTTCTCGATGATCTGCAGTGGCTGGATGTGGCAAGCCTCAGACTCATTGATTATCTTCTTAACCAACCTGAGCTTCGCTACATTCTGATAATCGGCGCTTACCGGGAGAACGAGGTCAAACCCGGCCATCCTTTGCTGGATACTCTGGATACGATTCGCAAATCCGGGGCTCGCGTCCAGGAGATCGTCATCGGACCGCTTTCTCCCAAGGATTTGAATCAGCTCGTTGCAGGCGCGCTTCATTGCCGGGAAACCGAAGCCGCACCGCTGGCCCGATTGGTTCACGAGAAGACCGCGGGCAATCCATTTTTCGCGATCCAGTTTCTAATCGCCCTCTTTGAAGAGCATCTTCTTGAGTTCAATACGGAAACCGCCGCTTGGAAATGGGACCTGGATCGCATCCATGCCAAAGGGTTGACCGATAACGTCATTGATTTGATGGTAGGAAAACTCAAGCGCCTCCCCCCCGAAACCCAGCAGGCATTGGAGTCGCTTGCTTGTCTGGGCAACAGCGCCCCGGTCGCCACCCTGGCTATCGCTCATGAGAAATCCGAGGAAGAGATCCACGCGGTGCTCTGGGAAGCTGTTCGCATGGGGCTGCTGTTTAATCCTGGCAATACCTACAAGTTTCTCCATGACCGGGTGCAGGAGGCGGCTTATTCCCTGATTCCGGAGCAAATGCGAGCGGCGAGGCATCTGCGGATCGGCCGCCGATTAGTGGCCCGCTTAAACAGAGCGGCGATTGAGGAGGCGGTCTTTGAGATTGTAAACCAGTTCAACCGCAACCTTGAACTCATCACCGATAACGGTGAAAAAGAATTGCTGCGCAAGCTCAATTTTTTGGCCGGGAAAAAGGCGAAAGCGGCCATTGCCTATGCCTCGGCACGCTCCTACCTCGCGCAGTCAATCGCCCTCCTGCCGCAGGAGGCGTGGAGCATGCATTACGAAGAGACCTTCCAGATTCATCTGGAGCGCTCTGAATGCGAATATCTCCTCGGCAATTTTGAACGGGCGGACGACTTTTTTAATTCGATTCTCGAGAACGCCCGCTCCAATGTTGACCGGGCACGAGTCTACCGACTGCGTCTGCGACTCTATGAAGTCTCCGGGCGATACGACGATGGCATGAAGGCCGCATTCGAAGCGCTTGGACTCTTCGGCGTGACATGGCCCAAGTCCGGCAGCGAGATTCAGGCAGCCTTTGAAGCCGAGCATCAGGAAGTAGCCACCAACCTTCGCGGCCGGCGCATCGCCGGGCTCGTTGATGCGCCGATTGTCAACGACCCCGACATCCTGGCGATCCTTGGTCTGCTTGTCGACGCAATGCCCTGCGTTTACATTGCACAGTCGGAACTTTTTCCCTTGCTGGCCCTCAAAGCCCTGAACGTCTCCCTCCGCCACGGCAATGCGGAGGAATCTCCCTTTGCCTACATCTGTTACGGCATGATCCTGGTAGGAACCCTGGGCGATATCCCGTCGGGCTTTCAGTTTTCCGAACTGGCGGTCGAACTCAATAAAAGGTTCAACGACATCAAGTTGAAAGGGACGCTCCTCTATATTCATGGGGCCCACATCAATATCTGGTGGCGGCACATTGCGACCAGTTCCCCGATCCTTGAGCAAGCGTTTGCCGCCTGCCTAGATGCCGGCAATCTTGTTTATGCCGGCTTTAACGCCTTCCTGAGGGTCTGGCACGCTGTGGAAAAGGGCGACCCGCTCAAGGAGGTTCTTAAACTCGCCCGTAGATCGAAGGCATTTGCCGCGCAAAGCCACAATGACGTCTCCTACCAGACGATCCGGCTTGAGGAGCAGTTTGTGGCAGGTTTGATGACAACGCTGCCGGCCCCAATGATGAATTGCAAGGAAGGGCTTTTTGACGAAGCGGAGTCTTTGGCGGTACTCACCAAAGCCGCATTTGTCTCCGGAGTCGCCTATTTCCAGATCATGAAGCAGATCACTGCATTCCTCTATGGGCGCTATCCCGAGGCCCTTCGATGGGCTGTCGAAACAGTGCCAATCCTTCCCTCCATCATGGACTTCATGATCGAGTCCACTTACCACTTCTATCATGCACTGACCTTGAGTGCGCTCCATCCGCAGCTCCCTCCCGCGCAGCAAAACGAGTCGATGGAGCTTCTTAAGCAAAAACTGCAAAAGCTCGAACGGTGGTCGGATAATTGCGCGGAAAACCATCTAAATCGCCACGCCTTGGTCTCGGCCGAAATCGCCCGCCTCCAGGGCCGCGATCTGGACGCCATGCGCCTCTATGATCAAGCCATTCAATCGGCGCGGGTCAATGGATTCATCCATCACATGGCCATCGCCAATGAACTCGCCGCCAGGTTCTATTTCGCGCGAAACTTCGAATCCATCGCTCAGACTTATCTCCGCGAGGCACGCAGTTGCTACCTGCAATGGGGAGCCGATGGAAAGGTCAGCCAACTTGATCAACTTTACCCATGGCTCCTGGAAAGAAAGCCGCTTGAACTCGATACGATTGCCGCCAATCCTGAGCAGTTGGACTTGATGACGGTCATCAAGGCATCCCAGGCAATTTCAAGCGAGATCACCCTGGACGGGCTGGTAAAGACGCTGCTTCGTATTGTGATCGAAAACGCAGGCGCGCAAAAAGCATTTCTCATCCTGGCCCGCAACGGCGATTTACATCTTGAGGGCGAAGCCAATGCCGGACGCGAAGAGGTCAAGTTTTTCCCGGTCGGCGCGGTGACTTCTTCTTCGAAACTTCCCCACTCTCTGATCAACTACGTCACGCGAAGCCGCAAAAAAGTAATCCTTGAAAACGCCGCAGCCGATCCTGTTTTTTCCGGCGACGACTATATAGCGCGGGAGAAACCGAAGTCCGTGTTATGTCTGCCGATCCTCAAACAAGGTTCTTTGGTTGGCCTCCTTTACCTTGAAAATCGCGCGGCGACAGGCGCGTTTACCCCTCATCGACTTGCCGTACTCGAATTGCTCGCTTCGCAGGCGGCGATTTCTTTACAGAATGCGACGCTCTACTGTGCCTTGCAGAAAAGCGAGGAACGGCTGCGGGGCATTGTTGATAATACCACCGCGCTGGTTTACTTAAAAGATATTCAAGGCCGCTACGTCCTGGTTAATCGGCAATATGAGAAGGTATTTCGCGTCACTAACGAGGATGTAAAAAACCGAACTGACTACGATCTCTTTCCGGGAGAGATCGCGGACAAGCTCCGAGCGATGGATCACAAAGTAATCGCACTCGGGCAACCGTTGGAATGGGAGGAGGTGACTCCTCAATACGACGGAATGCACACCTATATTTCAATCAAATTCCCTCTCTTTGACCATGCCGGGAAGCCGTATGCTGTCTGCGGTATTTCCACCGATATTACCCAGCGCAAGCGAGCCGAGGAAGAGATTCGCGAGCTCAATACCACGCTGGAGGGGCGGGTGGAAAAGCGCACGGCGGAGCTGCGGAAGTCCCTGGAAAAAGAGGAACTTCTAAGAAAAGAGATCCATCATCGGGTCAAAAATAATCTACAGGTTATTTCAAGCCTCCTCTTCCTTCAGTCGCTTAATGTCAAAGATCCTCATACGCTGGAGGTGCTCCGGGAAAGCCAGTCGCGCACCCGATCCATTGCGCTGATTCATGAGAAGCTCTACAAAAGCAGCGACTTAAGGAAGATCGATTTTGCCGGGTATGTCCGGGAGTTGGCCATCATTTTGTTCGACTCCTATCGGGTCCGAAGCGAGGCCGTACAGCTGAAGGTGCAATCCGAAGGAGTTTACCTCGCGCTCGACGCGGCCATTCCATGCGGGTTGATTATTAACGAACTCGTATCCAACGCGCTCAAGCATGCCTTTGTAAAAAGGCAAAGAGGCGAAATCGAAATCCATTTCCAGCCTGCTGTTCATGGCGTTTTCCATCTGGAAGTCCGCGACAACGGCATTGGATTCCCCATCGGTTTTAATCCTGAAAATGCCACCACGCTGGGAGTAAGACTGGTGCGCGATCTCACCCTGCAATTAAACGGGACTGTCGAGTTTAATAACGACCATGGAGCCGTGGTCCATCTCGCGTTTCAGGAGTCCGATGATGGGGAACCGATATAAATCCACGGCAACTTCTCAAGGCAGCCGGGGGTTTTCGTAACTCCCTTTGCTACTCCATCAGTTTCCGCAAGGTGACAATGGCCTCGGCGAGATTGCGGCGATGAATAAGATAAAGGTCGAGTTGAGTTGAATAGGTACCCGTTTCATTTACCAATCCATCAAGCGAAAGAAGCCTGCGCGCGCCTTCTACAACAGGACCGCTGATATTCTGCCGCCCGGCTTGCTCGAGGAGTGTGTTAAGAGTCCAGAGATATTCATAATCCTCCAGCCCGTCTCGCAACGCCTCCAGGCGAATCGAAGAACGCGGATTCAAATCAGCCCCTGGATATAGCAAATACCCGTCGCCGTTATAGCGTCCGAAAGTATTGGCCACCCACGGCGCATCCGGCCATTTGCCGTCCTTTTTTTGTCCATTCACTCCCCAGGAGTTCGCCGACCAATACTCAAATCCGTTGACCTTGTATTTCCAGCAGATCAGGGGGCTGACACGGAGATCCAGGAGCGGATATTCAATAAAGAAATTGGGATGATCCATCGGATAAGCGCAGACTGCCAACCAGGCTTCCGCCCCTTTCTTCTGTGCCTGAGCGACGCCGGTTTTATGATACTGGGCGACATAGACATCAAAGACGTCGGCAAATCCCGTCAATTCGCGCACCCCCTCAGGTTCGTTCAGGCACTGCAGGATGCGCACGCGAGGGGCGGCGGCGTGGATGGCATCGTCAATCTTCCTGACCTCGGGCCAAGCCGACTTGGGCGCTTCATCGTAGACGTAGACATAGGCCAAATCCAGCCACCCCTTTTTATCCAGATGATCGCCGTAAGCCCTGATCATACCACTGAATTGCTGAGTAAATTGCGGAGTGTAAGCACTCTTCTTTTCACGCGCCAGGTTCGGAGCGGTGCCCATAATGAAGGCGTTCATGCCTTTGGCAATCAGGCGCTCCAACTTCACGTCGACGTCGCTAAAGTCGAATTTTCCATTCTCATCCGGGCGCACTTGGCCGGCAATTTCTCCGCCCGGCCCAAGGCGATGTTCAAGGAGGCAATCCTGGTAATTGCCAAGTGCCTCCGCTTGCTTTTGCTCGTCCTCCGGGGAATCGCCCAGGCCATACCAGCCGCGGAGAGAACCGCCGCCCAGCCAGGTGAGCGTGCGCAGATGGGTTTGATCAGTGAGTGCGAAGTCCCATATTGTCAGCGTGACCGGAATGATCGTTGGACTCTGTGCCTCCGGCGTAATGGTGATGGTTCCAGAGTAATTGCCCGGAGGACATTGCTTGGGAGTCTTTAGGGTAATCCAAATCGGAGTACGCGCGAGTTTTTCAACAGTGAATGGACCCGCCGGCATGAGGGGATCCGGATAGCTGCCTAAACCGTGCTCGGTGAAATAGGGAGGTGTCGCAATCGTTGTGATATAATCCACCCGCTCCCATTTGGCTGTACTGGCCGGAATCACCGCATCGTGGGGACCTTTCAAGTCCGAGATCCGGACTTGCCTAATGGTTACGGCCCGCCACGGAGCTTCGATCACCACCTGCATTGATTCATACTCATTACGAGCGGCGCCAAGCTCAATGGCGGACCGTGGGACCGCAACGAAATCGCCTTCGCGGAAGACCTTTTCCAACGCGGGAACCACATTCACTCGATAGCCCGCAGAATCTGCCGGCTCGGCGATCAGCTTGGGTTTCCTGCGGGCGGGTCCGACCTCGGCGGGGCCCTTTAGATCAACGGGCTGGACGGAAAAATCGTCCACCCAGATTGTGCCTTCGCAGCTGGTATAGAGAAAGACGACAATACTTTGCGGAGCATCCAGGTTGCCATTGGGAATCACCACGCGATGACTAAAGCGTGTCCATTCGTAGGTTCCGGTCTTTAGGTCCTTGCTTCCCCAGCCATCACCGGGCGCGCCTTCAAAGTTCAGGAATATCCGGCCGCCATCGGCACCGATGGCTTTGATCCAGCAGGAGACTTCAATGGTTGTGCCGGGTGCGAGCTGCAAAGGCGAACTGGCGATGCCACCGCGGCCTTTCTTGGCACAAACAATCTGACAGGAACACAGGCCCTCATGGGCTTGGTTGGAACGAGCGATGGAATAATTTCCCTGTTCCCAGCCGGCGCCAAAAGCCCAGTCGTCAAAGGGAGCCTCGACGGTGCCTCCGTACCAATCCCTAACATTCGGAGCCAGCTTGGGCAGCCACGCTTCACCCTTGGTTTCTTCAAAGCTGCCATTCAAAATCAGCTCACCGGCATGGATTGTGGATGCCAGCCCGCATACGGCAATGACTTTGAGTAGTTTCATTTGCAAGGGAGTCCGGCGTTGAGGATAACCTGGCACGCGCGGACGTTTGCAGCGATAAATCGCGCGAAACAGGTCTTACGGCACGCGGCTGAATTGTTCAGTCACCTGGGCAAGGATGATGCCGGCTTTGCGGATGGTGTCACGGTTGATCATGGTCTTACCGTCGGGCTGGAAATACATACGCTGAGTCATAGTGACGTTAAAAAGCGGATTGGACGGTTTTAATGCCAGCTTGAAAGTCCACCGGAAAAGATTGCCGTTTAGCTCACCGTGCGCCGTTCCGATGATATCATTGGCGGTGGCTTCAAAATGGCGGCTGTCGATCCGGCGCATCCGCCATGAGCGATGCTGGCGCTGGCCCTTTTCAAACACAAGTTCCTGCTCCATGCGCAGTTCGCCGTTGATCATCCGGCCTTGGGTTTCGGTCTTAATCCATTGAGTTGGCTCGCCGGAGCGACTTTCCATGACGCCCCACGAATGGGTCTGTCCGGTAAAGAACCTCAATGGATCGAATGCCGGTTTGTTGGAAACCCGGGGCTGCGCCGCGTGGGCGGCGGCGTGCATGGAAATCAAAAGGGTGAACAGAGTCAAAAGTCGTTTCATGGGTGGGATCAATACGTGAGGGATGGCGGTTGCAGCGAACTCAATGCATTGTTCCAAGGAAAAGCTTTGCGAGCATAACCGTTTCCCCATGTTGACCAACCCACCGCGATTAAAGAAATTGGCCATCTCGTTCATTCGCGTCCCCGCCCTGGTGCTTATGTTCTTCGCCCTTTTACTTTTACTAACACAGCATAGCCTTATCTATCATCCAAGCAGCTATGGGAAAACCTATACGCTTGAACTCCCGAAAGGCGCCGTCGCGCTCGATTACAATACAAATCAAGGCGCGCAACGTTCATTCTATATTCCACCGCGCAACTCGGAAATAAAGGCGCCTGACAGGATCTGGGTCATGTTTGGAGGAAACGGAACACGGGCGTTGGATTGGGCCGACTTTATCGCGGATTGCCCGCTCAAAAATGATGCTTTTGTGTTGATCGAGTATCCGGGATACGGCTTCTGCAAAGGATCCGCGTCACCCAAGTCGATAGAAGAATCGGCTGAAAAAGCGGTGAGCCTGGTTGGAAACAATCTGCATCTCGCGCAGACGGACCTGGAATCGAGGCTGAACATTGCCGCGCATTCAATCGGATGCGGCGCCGCGCTCAATTTCGCGGTTCAGCATTCACCCGGCAAAGTCGTTCTGATCGCGCCGTTTACGACTTTAAGGGATATGGCCCGGAGAGTTGTTGGAATGCCTCTTTGTTATCTCTTGCTTAGCAATTTTGACAACCGCACAAGGATTCGTGAGCTGGCCGCATCGCCGCGTCCGCCAGCGATCACCATTTTTCACGGAGCGGAAGATACTATTATCCCTGAACGGATGGGCCGCGAACTCGCCCTGATTTCACCGAAGATCACCCGTTTTGAAAGTGTGCCCGATGCCGATCACAACGATGTGGTCTCGGCGGCGCGCTTCCGGATTTTCGGCACGATGGATCGTGAGCGCGAATAGTCGGAGTGTTAAACGCCTTTGCTTCGCCGAAAATCAGTTCGCGGTGACTCTCCGCTCGACGCTGGACCGGGTCGTTTCGCATCCTGCCAGGATGCAGGTCCCGCTTCTTGATCTTCAACTCCAATATCAGCCGCTTAAAGCACGTATTCTTGCCGAGATCGAGGCGGTGGCCGATTCGCAGGGACTCATCCTTGGACCGCGTGTTGAAGCGTTTGAAAAGGCGGTGGCCGAATACTGCGGGGCTTCGCATGCCTTTGGCGTTTCCTCCGGCACAGACGCGCAATTGGTGCTGTTGATGGCGCTGGGAATCGGACCGGGCGATCTGGTGCTCACGACTCCTTACACATTTTTCGCCACGGCGGGATGCGTGAGCCGGGTTGGGGCAACGCCAGTCTTCGTCGACATCGATCCGCTCACTTACAATATCTCGGTGCCCGCGCTGGAGGCGGCCCTTGAGAAGCATTCAAACGTCAAGGCCATCATTCCTGTGCATCTCTTTGGGTGTTGCGCGGACATGGACGCGATCGTGGCTCTGGGCAAAAAATACGGGGTGCCGGTGCTGGAAGATGCCGCCCAGGCGCTCGGGGCCCGGCATGCTCTCGGCGGGGCCGGCGCAATTGGTGAAGCCGGCTGGTTCTCGTTTTACCCGACAAAAAACCTCGGGGCCTTTGGCGATGCCGGCATGGTCGTTTGCAAGGACCCGGCATTGGCGGCGCGCATTAAGGCGATGCGAAATCACGGGATGGAGCCCCGTTATTTCCATCAATGGATCGGAGGCAACTTCCGGATCGACGCAATCCAGGCGGCGGTGCTTCAGGTTAAACTTCCCCATCTTGATTCCTGGAGCGCCGGACGCCGGGCGCGTGCGGCCTTTTATCGCAAGGAATTCACTGCAATGGGCCTCGACTCGACGGTCACGCTTCCGGTGGAACCGTGGGCCGGCACCGGCGTGGAGAACCACCACATTTACAATCAGTTTGTCATCCGCGCGCCCGGCCGCGACGCGTTGCGAGCCCAGCTGCAAATAGACGGAATCGGCGCGGAAATCTATTACCCGCTCCCTTTGCATCTCCAGGAATGCTTCGCGTCGCTTGGATATCGGAAAGGCGATTTCCCTGAATCCGAGCGCGCGGCTCGGGAAACATTGGCGCTTCCGATCTTTCCGGAGCTAACCGAGGAGCAACAGCACTACGTGGTGAGCCAAATCGCGATGTTTTACCAGCGGTAAGCCAGCCACGAAAAGACTGCTCCTCAATACGACTTCGCGAAGACCACGCGGCGGGCGCTCGGTTCGCCGGTGAAGATGCAGGTGCCCGGCTCGGCATCATCGAATGGAATGCAGCGGATGGTGACTTTAAGCTCGGACTTGATCTTTTCCTCGACCTCGCGCGAGCCATTCCAGTGCGCCAGGGCAAAACCGCCGTGGATCTCGGGACGCTCGCTGTTTTTGGGCGTGAAGAAGGCATAGAACTCTTCTTTGCTTTCAATGACAGCCGTATGGGCGCTGCGCAAAGCGGTGGCCCGGACGAGCAAAGCGTCCTGCATGGCTTCCAGGGTCTTGGCGACTCCGGCCACAAAATCCGCTGTCGTGAGGAATTCTTTTTCTTTAGGCCCCTTGTCGCGGCGGGCAACGGCAACGGTGCCTTTTTCCAGATCGCGCGGACCGATTTCCACCCGGATTGGAACTCCTTTTTTAATCCACTCCCACGTTTTCTGTCCGCCGCCGAAATCGCGTTTGTCGATTTCCACACGCACCGGCACCCCGGCATAAGTCTGGGAACGAAGTTCGGCGGCGAGCTTGTCGACCGCGGCCATGACGGCGTCGCGCGAGTCGGGTTTGGGAATGATCGGCAGGATGACGATATGCGCCGGTGCGATGCGGGGTGGCAAAACCAGTCCATCGTCATCGGCATGGGCCATGATCACGGTGCCGATCATGCGGGTGCTTACGCCCCAGCTGGTGGTCCAGGCGAGTTCCTGCGTGTTTGAGCGCGAGAGAAACTGGATGCCGCTGGCCTTGGCAAAGTTCTGTCCAAGAAAATGCGAAGTGCCGGCCTGGATCGCTTTTCTGTCCTGCACCATGGCCTCAATACAAAGCGTCTGCACCGCGCCAGGGAAACGTTCCGATTCGCTTTTCTCGCCGGTGAAAACCGGCAAGGCGAGGTATTCACGGGCGAATTGTTCGTAAACGCCCAGCATCCGGGTGGTCTCCTCGCGGGCTTCCACCTCGGTCTCATGCGCGGTGTGCCCTTCCTGCCAGAGAAATTCTGCGGTCCGCAGGAAAAGCCGGGGCCGCATTTCCCAACGCACGACATTGGCCCATTGATTAATAAGAATGGGAAGATCGCGCCAGGAACGCACCCATTTGGCGTAAGTGGCACCAATAATCGTCTCGCTGGTGGGGCGCACGACGAGTGGCTCGGTCAGTTCCGCGGAAGGCGCGGGACGCAGCCCGCCTTTGCCATCGGATTCAAGGCGATGATGGGTCACGACCGCGCATTCCTTGGCAAATCCTTCCACGTGCTCGGCTTCCTTGGCCATGTAACTGAGCGGGATGAAGAGCGGGAAATAGGCGTTTTTATGGCCGGTCTCCTTGAACATGCCATCCAGCACGCGCTGCATGTTCTCCCAAATGCCGTATCCCCACGGCTTGATCACCATGCAACCGCGCACGTCGCTGTTTTCGGCAAGATCGGCTGCCTTGACGACCTGCTGATACCACTCGGGGAAATCTTCGTCGCGGCGCGGGCTGATGGCGTTTTGGGGTTGGCTCATAAAAAAGGGCCGCGAAACTACCCGCGCCGTCTCTCCCCCGCAAGACTGCGAAGGGAAGAACTTTTTAAATCGCCAATAATGGATCAGCCGCTTTTCAGGCCGCTTAGGAACCGGCGGAAAAAATCGACGCCGCGCTGCAGTTCCGACACCGCGATCCATTCATCCTCGGTATGCGCCTGCGCGATGGAACCGGGACCCATGGCGATGGCGGCCACTCCTTTTTGCGCGAAAATAGCGGCGTCGCAAAACCAGGGGGCTCCGATCGATTTGGCGCCGCATTGGCCAAGCAACGAAATAAGCGGATGCGCGGGATCGGTCCACATCGGCTGGGAGCAGACGCTGCTGATTTCAAGATCG
The DNA here is from genome assembly GCA_028293625.1 of Chthoniobacteraceae bacterium. Classification (GTDB taxonomy): domain Bacteria; phylum Verrucomicrobiota; class Verrucomicrobiia; order Chthoniobacterales; family Chthoniobacteraceae; genus CAIURC01. The sequence goes on from JAQGOL010000010.1 coordinate 98,490, forward strand.
GAGCAAACCGCGCGAAGCTGGGCGCTGACTCGCTCAAGAATCGTCTCGTCACCGGGAATGGTCCGGATGTCGACGTGCGCCTCACAGAAATCGGGCACGATGTTGGTCTTGCTTCCGCCGCGCACCACTCCGGCGCTGATCGTGGGTGACCCGAGCACTGGGTGGCGTACTTTTCCAAGGGCTGGCGCCACTTCATCGCGGATGCACCGTAAGACATCCGCCATCTTGTAAATGGCGTTCTCCCCGCGCTCCGGAGCCGACGCGTGGACCGCTTTGCCACGGGCGGTTAATGAAAGCCAGAGAGCGCCCTTATGGGTGTGGACCACGTCGAGTCCGGTCGGTTCGCCGGCAATCACAAAATCAAAGGGTTCCTCGGCAGCAAGCGCTTTTGCCCCATACTGGCCGGTTTCCTCGCTCATTAAACCGGCGAACCAGATTTCGTGACTGAGGGTGGGGATCAAATCAAGCGATTCGCGCAAGGCCCACAGCATGGAAGCCATCGGACCTTTGGTGTCGCTTGAGCCACGGCCCCAGATCCGGTCATCGCGCAATTCACCTCCAAAAGGATCGATGGTCATGCCGGCCACGCTCACCGTATCGGTATGCGGAGCGAACAAAAGCCGCGGTTTATTAGGCCGATCGCTTGGGAAACGTGCCACGACATTCGGTCTGCCGGGCTGCACTTCACGCAGGCCGGCCTCGGCGCCGAGGGTGGTTAAAAACGAGCATAGCTCCTCGGCGATCCGCTGTTCGCCAATGCCGTCCGTGCCGGGATCGCCGGCGGGATTCACGCTCGGGATTCGCACCAGGGCCTGTAAAAGTTCCACAACAGAGGTTGGCGAAATCATGGGAGAGAGGTTTTGTCCGTGAACGCCCGAAGATGCGAGCCGGTTCGCACATAAATGGCATTGCCGACAATGGCAGGCGTCGCGAGCAGCAGCTCGCCGAGAACATTCCGCGCCAGGACCGTCAGTTTGTCAGCCGCCGCATCGAGCACCACCACCGTGCCGCGGCTTGAAGCGGCATATATCTTCCCGGCGGCAAAAACCGGCGACGCGTAATAATCGCCCTCGGCCCCGAGCCGCTGTTTTTCGTAAAGAAGCTTGCCCGAGTGCGCCTCGTAACAGGTGGCAAATCCGCCATCCTTGGCCAGGAAAAGCCGGTCTTCATACGCAAGCGGCGAAGAGACGTACGAAGCGCCACGTTCGTTTTGCCAGACAACGTGGGAGTCGGTCACATCGCCAAGACCACCAGGTTTGATGCAAAGCACCGCGTTTTTCCCGGTCCGCATATACGACTGGATCGGATCCCATTCCCAGCGTTCAAGGACGTTGTTTTGGTTATCGTCCATGATCCCGAGAAAATCCCGGAGCGGACTGTCAGCGAGTTCAACCAGGGAAATATCACCGCTTTTATCGCCATCATGCCGGACAAGGAGCTCGTCATATTCGGGATTGGGCTCGTTGCCGCTGCCCGAACTCCAGGTCGCAATATAAAGGTTGCCATCAGGACCGGCCGCCGCGGTCGTGCATGGGTAAGCGGAAAGTCCCCTCGCCCACCAACGCTCCCTGCCGGTTTTTAAATCATACGCTTTGGCGCGCAATTCGCCGATGCAGACCAGGGCGCCATCCCAGACCACGGGCGTGCAGTAGCTGACCTGAAATTCCTTGCGCGAAGTATGCCAGACCTCCTTGCCTGTTTTTACATTAAACGCGTAAAGACCGCCCGCATCGCCCTGTTCATCGCGCAGCAAATAGACAAGCCCCTCGAAGATGACCGGCGAATTGCCGGTGCCAAAGCCGTCGGCGCTCCTGATGACCGGCATCGGGACCGACCAAAGCTCTTTGCCTTCAAAATCATGGCAAACGAGGCCGCACGATCCAAAATAGGTGACCACGTGTTCGCCATCGGTGGCACAGGAAGGACCGGCCGGAGTGCCGAATTTATCAAAAAACGGTTCGATCGCCTCGGCCTTCGCCTCGCGTTTCCAGAGAAGCGTTCCATCGCTGCACTGAATACAAAGCGTTTCAAGTTTACCTGAAGCAAAGCCGGTAAGAAAAACACGGCCGCCCCAAATCACTGGCGACGATCCGCCGGGCGGGACTTCGACTTTCCAGAGGCAGTTTTTTTGAGAATCGAACTCGACCGGCGGCCTTGCATCGGGGGCGGCGATGCCAGTGGCATTGGGGCCGCGAAACTGAGGCCATGGAGCGGGCGGTTCCGCATGAAGCAAGAGAGCGCTGGAAAAAAACAGGCCGCCCGCGCATCGAATTGCCGTGCGCATCGAAAAAATCATGACGTTTGGGAGGCCAGATACCATTCCACGAACTTTGGAATCCCATCAGCAACCTGGGTGTGGGGATTATATCCAAGAAGCGCCCGAGCCTTGGAAATATCCGCATACGTAAGCGGCACATCGCCGGGCTGATCGGGCATTTGATTAATCAGCGCCTTTTTCCCAAGCGCCGATTCAATGGAGAAAATCAGTTCGCTTAAAGTGGTGGTCTGGCTTTCACCGAGGTTGAAGACATCGCAAAGGGGGCCCTCGTAGCTCAGGCAGGCGACTATTCCCTGCACGATGTCGTCGATGTAAGTGTAATCGCGCCGGGTCGATCCGTCGCCAAACTGGTTGATTGCGCGTCCCTCGAGGATGGCTTTGGTAAATGCATGGATGGCGAGATCCGGGCGCTGGCGCGGTCCGTAAACGGTAAAAAAGCGCAGGTTAACAGTCCGCATCCCATAAAGATGGGAGTAATTTGAGCAAAGCTGCTCGCTGGCCAGCTTCGTGGCGGCGTAGGGGGAGATGGTTTGGTTTAAGCACATGTCCTCACGAAAAGGAGCCGTTTTTAAGACCCCATAGACGGACGAGCTCGACGCGCAAATAAACCGGGGAACGCCGGCTTGCCGGGCCGCTTCAAGAAGGTTGAAAGTGCCGGTGATATTGGTGTCGATATAAAGCTGAGGCTCTTTGATGGAAGGACGCACCCCGGCCCGGCCAGCCAGATGCACGATTGCGTCGAAATGGCCCTCGCAAATAATCCGTTTTACACCGGAAGCATCGCGAATATCGACCTCATGCACAGGCACATCCGGGAGGCCAGCCAGATTGGCCCGTTTAATGGCTGGATTATAAAAGTCGTTAAAATCGTCCAATACAACTGGCCGATGACCCAGTTCCACGCATTTCCCCACAAAATGCGAGCCGATAAAGCCCGCTCCGCCGGTGACAAGAATGTCCATTGCGCCATCCTATCTAAGAGCGAAAAATTCGGGCAAGCGAAAGTTCCTAACCGGGCGCACTCAATCGAGTTGACACCAATTGAGGTGAGTGAGATGACAGCTGGAAATTCTCCCTCTATGCCCGAAGAAATTCCTCCCGCCCCGTCCGAGTCGTCCCACGACATCGCAAAAAGCGAAACCATTCGTATCACGCTGCCGCCTAAAAACGAGCAGCCGGCGATGAAGCGGGAAACTGTCCGCATCAACGTACCGAGTCAGACGGAACCGACGGGCTCATCGCTTCCCAAACCTCCCGGATCGATGCCGCCGCCACCTTCGGCACCAATGCCTCCGGCCCCTTCTCGTCTTTTTGTTCCCCCGCCTCCCGGCAGCGCCCCAACGCCTCCCGGCGCCCCTTCCCTTCCTTCGATCAAACCAGGCGGCGCACCGATGCCTCCCAAGCCGCCATCCCTTGGCGCAAAACCGACCGTGCCACTCAAGCCAGCGCCGCTGAGCGCCGGCCCAACCCCTTCTCCGGAAGGGGCTCCACGCGCCGCGGCGCCGAAAAAGGAGACCGCCCGCATCACGCTCCCGGCGGAAAGTGCCAAGCAGCCTTTGCCCCGGGCTACCGTTAAAATGCAGCAGACCCAGCCGCTGGTGAGCCGTCCGGCTCCTGCGATGAGTTCTGCGGCTATCTCCCAGTCGCTTCCGGCCGCTGAGGCGGAAGCTGATTCAGCGATTAACATCCTCGCCATTGCGGCCTTGGTCATTTCGATCCTCGCATTTGCCATCGCTTTCCTTGCATTCAACGGCGCTTCGCCCCTTTAGTTTTTATCATGGCCAGCCAAAACGTTCTCACCATCACCGACGCTAATTTCGAAGACGAAGTTTTGAAGTCGACTGTTCCCGTTCTGCTCGATTTTTGGGCTCCGTGGTGCGGTCCGTGCCGTTTGATCGGTCCGATCATTGATGAGATGGCTGATGAGCGTGTTGGCAAAGCCAAGGTTGGAAAAATTAACGTCGATGAAAACCAGCAGCTTGCTGCCCGTTTTCGCGTCTCTTCAATTCCCATCCTGCTCTTTCTTCAAAACGGCGAAGTCAAAGATCAAGTGCTCGGCGCAGGCACAAGCAAAGCCTCCCTTCTGGCCAAGCTCGACGCGCTGAGTTAGTTTTCCCTCAAGACAAATTAAAACGCCGCGCATCTTCTGAGAGGTGCGCGGCGTTTTAACGTACAGATCGTCCTGCCGGGCAACGCCCTTAATCGAGGAACGAACAGATATACTCGCAAATTTCCTCCCCAACCTCGATGGCAAATCCGCTCTGGGCAGATACTTCAAACGCCTCGCCGGCCCCATAGACACGCGTTTCCGATTCGCCATCGAGAATCACCGAAGCCTTGCCCGCGACGATTTCCATTCGCTCAGCTTTCTCGGTGCCAAAATGGAACTTGCCCGGAAAGATCAGTCCCAGAGTTCGTTTGCTGCCGTCTTTGAAAAGAAGCGTATGGCTGACAACTTTGCCCTCAAAATAGACATTGGCTTTTGCAATCGCGGTAACGTTTTCAAACTGTGTGGGAATGGCCATAGGCAGCTCAGTCTTCCGGCACCGGCATGAATGTCAAGGCAGCTGGCGATATCGCAATCTGCCGCGATTAGTTCGAGCCAAACCAACCGCTCTTCGCCGCGAGCCCGATTTGGGTGTTTAGAACCTACCACCTCTTCATGCGCTCCAAGCGCCTGCTTTATCCACCACTCTTTTTAACAAGCGCCTGCTGAATCCGGCTGGAGTCGGCAACTGTGCAACCCTTCTGGAAATTCAGAATCTCACCAATGGGCACGCCCTTAAATTCCAACGGACAACCCGCCTTCAAAACTTCGCTGCCCGGACGCCGCCTCCCGGTCGGCGCCGAACCCCATCCCGATGGCGGAGTTCATTTCCGAGTTTGGGCACCGGCGGCAAAGCGGCTCTTTGTCCGATTCGCACAAGCGCGTGATCTCGCCAAATCTTTTTCGGAGATTGAGTTACTGGCGGAATCCGGCGGTTACTTCTCCGGGGTGGTAAAAGAGGCAAAGGTCGGCGATCACTATAAATTCGTTTTGGAAAGTGGCGCGTTTCCGGACCCGGTTTCCCGCTTTCAACCAGACGGTCCCCACGGAGCATCTCGCATCGTAGAACCATCAAGCTACTCGTGGACGGACAAGGAATGGCGTGGCATCCCCGAGGTGCCAATCATCTATGAACTTCACATTGGCACCTTTACCCAGGAAGGGACTTGGGCGGCGGCGACAAAGCAACTCGCTGAACTTGCCGATCTGGGAATCAATGTCATTGAACTACTGCCGGTGGCCGATTTTCCTGGCAACCACGGCTGGGGTTACGATGGAGTCAACCTGTTTGCCCCTACCCGGCTTTATGGGGAGCCCGATGAGTTCCGTGCATTTGTTGATTGTGCCCACAGTCACGGCATCGCGGTGATCCTTGATGTCGTCTACAATCATTTCGGACCGGATGGTAACTACATCAAACAGTTCTCTCCTCACTATATCAGTGAGCGTTACAAAAATGAGTGGGGCGAGGCTATCAATTTTGATGACGAGCAGAGCGGCCCGGTCCGGGAGTTTTTTCTCTCCAATGCAGGCTACTGGATAGATGAATACCACCTTGACGGACTTCGGCTTGATGCCACCCAGCAGATTTTCGACGAGTCAAAAGAGCATATCATTGCTGCTATTACGCGGCGCGTGCGCGAGACCGCTCCACTACGCAAAACCTATCTGGTAGCCGAGAACGAATCGCAAAATACCGAGCTCGTACGTTCTGTAAGCCAGGGCGGCTACGGGATGGATTCGGTTTGGAACGACGATTTTCACCATAGCGCAATCGTTGCCCTAACCGGACGCAATGAAGCCTATTACACCGATTATGAAGGAGGCCCGCAGGAGTTTATCTCCGCTGCCAAATGGGGCTTTATTTATCAGGGCCAACGTTACAGATGGCAGAAAAAACGGCGCGGCACCCCGGGCCTTGATTTGAAGGCGTCAAATTTTGTGACGTTTATTCAAAACCACGATCAGATTGCCAACTCGCTCTGGGGCAGGAGAATCCACGCGCTGACGAGTCCGAGCCAGTTGCGCGCCATGACGGCGTTGCTGTTACTTGGCCCAGGCACGCCGATGCTTTTCCAGGGCCAGGAGTTCGCCGCGTCGACGCCGTTTTATTACTTTGCCGATCACAACCCTGAACTGGCGTTGCTGGTCGCCAAAGGACGCAAAGAGTTTCTTAAACAATTTCCAAGCATAGCACAGCCGGCATCGACCATCGTATTGCAAAACCCGGAAAGGAGAGAGACTTTCCTTAGTTCCAAACTCAGGTTTGAGGATCGGATTCGATTCAAGGAAATCTACCTTCTTCACCGCGACCTGATTCATCTGCGCAAAAGTGACCCGCTCCTAAGCAATGCACAACGCGGCAATTTTGACGGCGCGGTTCTGGGGAAGAGCGCCTTTTTGCTGCGCTTCTTTGGTACCGAAGGCGATGACCGCCTTTTGATCATCAATCTTGGAAAAGATCTTCACCTTGATCCTGCGCCCGATCCCCTGCTGGCTCCGGTGGCAAACTGCGAGTGGAAACTGATCTGGTCGAGCGAGGATCCGCGTTACGGCGGCAACGGTACTCCGCCCGTTGATAGTGAAGAGAACTGGAAGATTCCGGCATTCTCGGCCGTTCTTCTTTCGCCAATGAAAGCCCCCAAGATTTAATCCAATGCTAACTCGATCAATTAACATCGCCCAATCGCAGACTGACGATGCCCGCGCTTTGCTTCGCCGTGAATGGCTGCTGGCCAATGGACTTGGAGGTTATTCTTCCGGCACCATTTCCGGATCGGTTTCCCGTCGATATCATGGACTGCTGATCGCGGCGCTGCCTGCCCCGCTCGGCCGTGTAGTGATGCTAAACCATCTCTCCGAGCATCTCCTTCTTGCAAACGGAACCTGGCTGCTAATCGGCGGCGAAGAACCTGCAACTTCCGCCGGCGCTTTTCCTGAAACACACTACGTCCGGGAGTTTCGTCTGGAAAATGGGTTACCTATCTGGCGCTATGAAGCCGATGGTATTGTTTTGGAAAAACGGCTCTTATTACTTCACGGCCAAAACACGGTGTATGTGACCTATAAGCTCCTTTCCGGGCATACCTCCGTGCAGCTTCGCATTACTCCATCGGTGCATTTTCGGCGGCACGAACACGATGTGGATGAAGTTTTCCAAGAGGATTACACACTCACAATCCATGGACGGCAGTACGAAGTCTCCGCAGGCGAACCATTTTATCCACTGCGGCTCTATGTACATGACGAAAATGCTTTATTCTCCCACACAGGGGGAAAACGCCGCGAGATCAGCTACCAGGGGGAAGCCGATCGGGGTTACCGCGCGAGTGGAATTGTCTGGAGCCCGGGAAACTTTACCCTTCATTTAACCCCGGAGCGCTCATCCACCCTGGTTGCTTCCTCTGAACCGTGGGCGGCCATTATGGCAATTGATCCGGACCGGGCAATCGCCTCGGAATCCGAAAGACGCGCCCGTTTGATTTCCAATGCGCATGTGCAGGCACAGGATGGCCCTGCCGCGGAATTGGTCCTCGCGGCCGACCAATTCATCATCAGCCCTGCTGCGCGGGTCGAAGATGCCATCCGTTCGCGTGCCAGTGGGGAGGAAGTACGCACCGTTATTGCCGGCTACCATTGGTTTACGGATTGGGGCCGCGACACGATGATCAGCCTTGAAGGGTTGACCCTCATGACGGGCAGAATGGCGGAAGCCAGATGGATCCTGCGCACTTTTGCCGAGTATGTGCGCGATGGACTCATTCCTAACTTATTTCCTGAGGGCCACTGTGAAGGACTTTACCATACCGCTGACGCCACGATGTGGTTTTTCCACGCGCTGGATCGCTACCTTTATCATAGTCAGGATCGGGAAACCTTGCGGCTTTTGTTGCCAAAGCTGGTTGAAATTGTGGAGTGCCATCTTCGCGGCACTTCATTCGGGATTGGAGTTGATCCCAATGACGGCTTATTAAAACAAGGCGCCGAAGGGTATCAGTTAACTTGGATGGATGCGAAAGTGGACGGCTGGGTCGTCACGCCAAGACGCGGCAAGGCAGTTGAAATCAACGCACTTTGGTACAACGCCCTGAACCTCCTGGCAGGGTGGCTTGCCGAGGAACAAGGTGCTAACGCCGCCGAGCTTTATCTGGATCATGCAAGAAAAGCTCGCGCATCTTTTAACAGCCGGTTTTGGTCGCCTGAACGCAATTACTTGCTCGATGTTGTCGATGGCGAAGCGGGAGACGATCCAGCCTGCCGGCCCAATCAGATTCTGTCGATTTCGCTCACCCACCCCGTGCTCGATGAAGTTCATTGGGCCGCTGTCCTTGGAAAGGTTCAAACCGAGTTGCTCACTCCCGTAGGCCTGCGTTCACTTAGCCGCGAGCATCCGGACTATAAGCCGTACTACTTTGGCGATCTGCGCGCCCGTGACGCGGCCTACCATCAAGGCACCGTCTGGGGATGGTTGATTGGACCATTCGTCGATGCATGGCTTAAAGTGCATCCCAACGATCAGGCAGGCGCACGCGGATTTATTGAAGGGATGCTTCCCCATTTTGATGAGGCCTGCATCGGGTCGATCAGCGAAGTGTTCGATGCTGAGGCCCCATTTACGCCCCGTGGCTGTATTGCCCAGGCGTGGAGTGTGGCGGAAGTCCTCCGTTGCTGGGTGAAAACCGCGCCGGTAATTCAATAAGCCGCCGGGAAAATGTTCAAAAGAGTGGTTAGCCCTCACGCGGGTTGATTGTCGACGGCGTTAATCAACCTGCTAATTTCATGCCATGTGCGCGCGCCCACCAGAGCCAGCACGTTGAAAGAAACTATGACTACGCCCCTGTGGTTCAAAGATGCAGTCGTCTACGAGCTGCACATCAAAACATTTCAAGACAGCAACGGCGACGGAATAGGAGATTTCCGAGGACTCCTTGAGCGCCTCGATTACTTCTCCGAACTGGGGATTACCGCTCTCTGGCTGCTTCCTTTCTATCCCTCCCCGCTACGCGATGACGGTTACGACATTGCCGATTATTTCGCCGTTCATCCGAGTTATGGGACTGTAGACGATTTTCGCGCTTTCCTCGAGGAAGCGCATCGCCGCGGCATTCGCGTCATCACAGAGCTGGTACTGAACCATACATCCAACCAGAACGAATGGTTTCAGCGCTCACGACACGCGCCGGTTGGTTCGCCGGAGCGCGATTTTTACGTCTGGAGCGATGATCCGCGAAAGTATCGGGAAGCACGGATTATCTTTAAAGACTTTGAGACCTCCAATTGGACGTGGGATCCGGTTGCAAAATCTTACTTCTGGCACCGGTTCTATTCGCATCAACCTGATCTCAACTTTGAAAATCCGCTGGTGCATGAAGAGCTGTTCCGCGCCATCGATTTCTGGCTCGAAATGGGAGTGGACGGCTTGCGGCTCGACGCGGTGCCTTACTTGTATGAGCGCGAAGGAACCAATTGCGAGAATCTGCCGGAGACCCATGCGTTTTTGAGGAAGTTGCGCAAGCATATCGACGATAAATTTACCGATCGCATGCTGCTTGCCGAAGCCAACCAGTGGCCTGAAGACGCGGCCGCTTACTTTGGCAACGGGGATGAGTGTCATATGGAGTTCCATTTCCCGCTTATGCCGCGGATGTTCATGGCGCTGCAAATGGAGGATCGCTACCCGATCATCGACATCCTGGAGCAGACGCCAACGATCCCGGCGGGCTGCCAGTGGGCTATTTTCCTTCGCAACCACGACGAGTTAACCCTCGAGATGGTGACCGATGAAGAACGCGACTATATGTATCGCGTTTATGCGCAGGATCCGCGCGCGCGCATCAACCTTGGCATCCGGCGCCGGTTGGCTCCTTTGCTGGGCAATAACCGGCGCCGCATTGAGTTGATCAATTCGCTGCTCTTTTCCCTGCCGGGAACACCGATCATCTATTACGGCGATGAGATCGGCATGGGCGACAATTTTTATCTTGGCGACCGCAACGGCGTTAGGACTCCCATGCAATGGAGCGCGGACCGCAATGCCGGTTTCTCAAAAGGCAATCCGCAGCAGCTCTATTTGCCCACCATCATTGATCCCGAGTATCACTACGAGTCGGTCAACGTGGAGAACCAGCAAAAAAACGTCTCCTCCCTATTCTGGTGGATGCGCCGGATGCTGGCGGTCCGTCAAAATTGGGTGGCGTTCTCCCAAGGGACCATTGAGTTCTTTCAACCCGACAACGCGAAAATCCTCGCCTACGCGCGGCGCTTTGAAGAGCAGACGGTCCTGGTAATCGCGAATCTTTCGCGGTTTGTGCAAGTGGCTGAACTCGATTTGTCGGCTTATGCCGGACTGGTTCCCGAGGAGTTGATTGGGCATTCTGTCTTTCCGGAAATCGGTCAGACTCCGCAGGTCTATACTCTTGCCCCGCATGGATTCTATTGGCTGGCTCTGCGACCGGCGACCGCTTTGAGGAAAGGCGAAATCAAATGGGATGCACCGGCCGTCACCAGGGAAGCCATCTGGAATCCGAGCTTTGTGCGGCGCCTTGAGAAGGAATTTTTGCCCGCCTATATTCCAGTCTGCCGTTGGTTTGGAGGAAAGGGGCGCAAAGTACGCGAGATGCATGTGCTGGAAGATGTGCCCGTGAAACTCGAGTCCGGAGTGGCTCACCTCCTTGCTGTGGAGGTCGCATTTGCCGATGGACTCCTTGATACCTATCTGCTTCCCGTCGCTTTTGAACAGGAAACCAGGCTGATGGAGTTGGGATCCGATGGATCAGTGGCACTGATAGTAAAGCTGGCAAACCAGCAGGTACTTTGCGACGCACTTTACCTTCCTGAATTCAGGACGGCGCTGCTAAAGCTGATGCTTGAACGCGGCGCCACGGATGGCCGCACCAGGCTTGTCGGCGACAGTGTTATTACTCCCGAACCCGCTTTGCTGGAACGCGCGCTCGCAGGATCGCGGCTGGTCAGTGCGGAGCAATCCAATACATCCATCAATTACGCAGACATCTGGTTCTTCAAATTCTACCGCAAGTTCGAGCACGGGATGAATCCGGATTGCGAGCTTACCAAGTATCTTAACGGGAAGCTTTCTTTTACTCCGACATATACCGGCGCACTGCGCCTGGTGGATTCCAAGGCGGAAGGCATCGTCGGCATGCTGGTTGGCTACACCCAAAATCAGGGCGACGGCTGGTCTTATTCACTCGATTCGGTGAAACGTTACTTCGAAAGAGTGCTTGAGGCGCGCGTGGAGTTCAACGAGGCAGCCGCCCTGGAATTGATTGGTGGCGTCTACACCGAGCGCGCCCGGCAACTTGGCTTCCGGACCGCTGAACTTCATCTTGCATTAAATGCCGGAGAAGCGCTTCCGGAGTTCGCTCCCGAACTCTTCAGCACTCTCTACCAGCGTTCTTTGTATCAAAGCATGCGAGGATCAGCCAGCAGTGTGCTAAGGCAACTCCGCAAGCAGCTCAGCCAGCTGCCCGAAGAGATCCAGGCCGACGTTTCCGCTTTGCTGGCCAATCAAACCCAGCTCTTTGACGCGTTCTCGGGTTTGTTAAGCCACAAGATGGATGCCACAAAAATTCGCATTCATGGCGATTATCATCTCGGCCAGGTCCTTAATACCGGCAAGGACTTTGCGATCATTGACTTTGAAGGTGAACCGAAACTTGCCTTGAGCGAACGCCGGCTCAAACGTTCTCCATTGCGTGATGTGGCCGGCATGCTGCGTTCTTTTGATTATGTAGCATCCCACGCCCTGAGCATGGATCGTCAGGATGATAGAATCACCCTCGAGCCGTGGGCTCAGGCGTGGGTTGAAACCGTCAGCAAAAGTTTCCTTGATGCTTATTTTGAAGGATGCGGGGAAGCCTCATTTCTGCCCGCGACCTCGGAAGATACCCGTGTGCTCCTGGAGGCATTCCAGTTAAGCAAAGCCGTTTATGAACTCGGTTATGAGCTTAGCTACCGGCCCGCGTTCATTCCGATTCCTCTTCGCGCGGTGCAACGCCTTTTAAATGCCAGGAAGCCGGCCACCGAGCCGCCCAATCCAGCGGCGGCTGAGTTGTGAAATCCTGAAAAAAGCGGAATTCAGGGGTGCGGGACTCGTGGGGTTGACGCTTCCACGCGTTCAGCTCAATTTTGCTGGCTGTGCACCGGCGAAATCACGACCGGCATGTGAAGCGCCCGCGTTTAACCCGCAGCAATACTGCACCACCTCTTATGAATCAACTCAAGGTCTGGAAGGGCACACCCTATCCGCTAGGCGCAACAGTTACCCCGGAAGGGGTCAACTTCGCGATCTTTTCCGAGAAAGCCACCGGCGTCGATCTCTGTCTTTTTGACAATATCGGTTCACCGACTGAAACCTTCAGAGTGCGCATGAGCGAGCGCACGGACATGGTCTGGCACTGTTTTTTGCCCGAGCTTCGCGAGGGGCAGCTTTATGGCTATCGCGTCTACGGTCCGTATGATCCGGCCCATGGACATCGGTTCAACGATTCAAAGCTGCTGATTGATCCCTATGCAAAGTCGATCGGCGGCTTGATTGATTGGAGTCCGGACATGTTCGGTTACGTGCAAAATGGCGCGGAGGATGCCGATCTGGTTCGCGATACTCGCGACGATGCGTGGGGCATTCCCAAGTCCGTGGTCGTCAACGACGCGTTTGATTGGGAAGGCGACAAGCTGCTTCGGATTCCTTTGGCGGAATCGGTTATTTACGAAGTCCACGTCAAAGGTTTCTCGAAGCTTTGTCCGGATATCCCGGAGGCAATCCGTGGTTCTTATGCGGCAATCGGAAGTGAGTTCGCCATTGCTTACTTTAAGAAACTCGGCATTACGGCGGTTGAGTTGATGCCGGTGCATCATTTTGTGAACGACGAGTTTCTGGAGAGCAAAAAACTTTCCAACTACTGGGGTTATAACTCGATCGGCTACCTTGCCCCGCACTCGGCTTACTCTTCAAAGGGAGTCACAGGCGGACAAGTCACCGAGTTCAAGGAGATGGTCAAAAACCTCCACGCGGGTGGCATCGAGGTGATCCTCGACGTCGTCTATAATCATACCGGCGAAGGCAATCAGATGGGACCGACGCTCTCCTTCCGAGGCGTCGACAATGAAGCTTATTATCGCCTCGTGGCAGACGATAAACGCTATTACATGGATTATACCGGCACGGGGAATACTCTCAACATGCAGCATCCGCGGGTCCTCCAGTTACTCATGGATAGCCTGCGCTACTGGGTGCTGGAGATGCATGTCGATGGATTCCGCTTTGATCTGGCGTCGACTCTGGCGCGCGAGTTGCACGATGTGAGCAAGCTTTCCGCATTCTTCGACTGCATTCACCAGGACCCGGTCCTTTCTGTGGTGAAGCTGATTGCCGAGCCATGGGACGTCGGTGAAGGCGGCTATCAGGTTGGCAACTTCCCGGTTCTCTGGGCTGAGTGGAACGGAAAATACCGGGACTGCGTGCGCGCCTATTGGAAAGGCGAAATGGGACAATTAGGCGAATTCGCTTACAGGCTGACAGGTTCCTCCGATCTGTATGAGCACAGCGGACGCCGGCCTTATGCGAGCATCAATTTGATCACGGCTCACGATGGGTTCACGCTCTACGACACGGTTTCTTACAATGAGAAGCATAACGATGCGAATGGAGAAAATAACGAAGACGGCCATAACGATAACCGCTCATGGAATTGCGGCGCGGAAGGTCCCACCGACGATGAGGCAATCAATACTCTGCGGCGGCGTCAGATAAGGAACTTCCTTGTCACCACCCTCCTTTCCCAGGGCGTTCCCATGCTGGTTGGAGGCGATGAATTTGGCCGGACACAACACGGCAACAACAATGCTTATTGCCAGGACAACGAAATCTCCTGGTTTAATTGGGAACACGCCCCATGGCAGAAGGAACTCCTTGAGTTTACTTCCAAAATTATCGGGCTGCGGCGTGAGCACCCCGTTTTTCGCCGTGAGAAATACTTCCAAGGCAGACGGCTGCGCGGCTCCGACCTAAAGGATCTGATGTGGTTTAACACGACCGGCTCAGCCATGACCGATGGCGATTGGAGTAGCGGTTACACGCGCTGCCTGGGCATGTTGCTGAGCGGCGATACGATGGATGTAAAGGATGCTTACGGCGAGGTGATCCATGATGATACTTTCCTGCTGCTCTTTAATGCGCATCACGAAAAAGTGAGCTTTGCGCTCGCGGGAAAACAGGAAGTCACCTGGGAGGTTTGCGTCGATACACGTTATGAATCCGGTTGTCCGTCCGAGCCAATCACGGCTGTTGCAGGCGACGAGATTGAACTCTTCGAGCGATCGGTTTGCGTGCTCCGTCTGGTCAAGGGTTCCCAGGAAGATGCGCGGACGATTTCCTGGAAACAGTCTCAGACAATCGCGCCCAGCGAGCCGCCGGTTCCGCCAAAACCGTCCCGGCACGAGCCCGTCGATCCGACGACAGTCGTCACGCGTGCTCGCAAAGCCGCGGTCAAACCGAAAACGCTCAGCGAACTCGCCCAGGGCGCCGTGGAAGATGACAACCCGCCGCTCAAGTAAGCGAGGCAGCCTTAATTAAGGCCGGTATCAAGCCTTTCTGGCAGCGGATTTCGCTGTCAGAAGGGCTTTCGCTTTTTCCCCCGCACTAACGTCGGCCCTTTGCCAATTAAAGATCCGTGCTAAGAATCAGATCATTCCGGACATTTACCCGGAAGCGTCTTTCTGGTTCCCGATGTTCCCCCCATGTTCCTCAGATCTTCTTTACAGCTCCTCGTCGCTGGCACTCTCCTGATTCCGGGCCATCTCATTCTCGGCAATGAAGAGCCGCTTCCCGCACGCATTGAGTTTAACCGCGATGTCAGGCCGATCGTGGCTGAAACCTGTTTCAAATGCCATGGCCCCGACAAAAAAACGCGGGAGGCCAATCGCCGTCTTGATACCCGGGTAGGAGCGCTCGCTGAGAATGATGGGGTTAAAGCAATTGTTCCCGGCAACCTCGCTCAAAGCGATGTTCATGTGCGCATTCATTCAACCGATAAGGATGAAAAAATGCCACCGCCCGATTCGGGCAAAAAACTGACCGCGCGGCAGGCGGCGATTTTGGATAGATGGATCGAGCAAGGCGCGGAATACCAGGATCATTGGGCGTATATCGCGCCAGCGCGCCCGGCGACCGAGCCTGGCGCATCACCTATCGACGCATTGATCCGGGCGCGGCTTGCGGGATTAAGCCAGTCACCCGCGGCGGATCGGCGCACGCTTTTGCGCCGGCTTTCACTTGATCTCATTGGATTGCCGCCCAAGCCGGAGGAAGTCGAGGAGTTCATCCGGGACGCGGCGCCCGACGCTTATGAAAAGCAGGTCGACGCGTTGCTTGCCTCGCCCCAATATGGCGAGCGGATGGCAATTCCGTGGCTTGATGTAGTGCGCTTTGCCGACACGATCGGCTATCACTCCGACAACCCGCGCAATATCTGGCCCTACCGGGATTACGTGATTAACGCGTTTAATTCCAATAAACGGTTCGATCAATTCACCATCGAACAGCTCGCCGGCGATCTGCTACCTGAAAGTTCCCAGGAACAAAAAATCGCCTCCGGGTTCAACCGGTTGCTGCTCTCCACCGAGGAAGGCGGCGCGCAGGCCAAGGATTACGAGTCGCGCATGCTCACCGATCGCGTCCGGGCCGTGAGCACGGTATGGCTTGGACAAACCATCGGGTGCGCCCAGTGCCACGACCATAAGTTCGACCCGATCACTGCGCGCGACTTCTATTCATTGGGAGCCTTTTTCGCCGACATCGAAGAGCCGATCATCGGCAAGCGCGAAAGCGGAATGCCTGTTTTGAATCCTGAACAGAAAACCAAATCCGAAGCGCTTACCGCGCAAATTGCCGGGTTGGAAAAAGAGTTTAACGAGCCGCATCCCGAGCTGATTGCCGCGCAGGAAACATGGGAAAAAGGAATCGCCGAACAACTCGCCAGGGATGCTGCTGCCTGGACAGTCCTGGAGCCTGCGCAAGCGGTTTCCGAAAAAGCGAATTTCGCTTTGCTCATTGAGCCCGGCGGCATCATCCGTTCGACTCGCGAAGCCGGCAAAGCGGAGAATGACGGAAGTGACAGCTACCGGATCACTGTGAACATTCCTAGAAAAGGCGTCACCGGTTTTCGGATTGAAGCATTAAAAGGGAACGCACCCGGCGTGGGGGCGGCCGGCAACGGCAACTTTGTTCTGAATGAAGTGACCATCGAACAACCGGAGCCAGGTCCCGTAAAATTGAGCGCTGCTTCAGCCTCGTTTGAGCAACCCGGGTTTTCGGCAAAAAACGCGATCGATGGCATTGCCGACAAAAAAGAGAACGGCTGGGCAGTGCTGGGAGCAACCGGCGTTGATCAGGCGCTCTCCATTGAAACCGCCCAGCCGCTTGGAGAACCGGGCACGCTTACATTTGTCTTAAAATTCGGCTGGGGCGACAACCACGTCATTAACACCCTGCGTCTCAGCGCGACAACACTCCCTCATCCCGCTGCCGTCCAGGAGAGCCTGCCAAAGGAAATCGCGGTTATTTTTAAGAGCGACCCGGCGACACGCACCGCCACGCAAACCGCGGCACTGACGGCCTATTTCAAGCAAACGGCACCCGAACTTCTCGCGCTGCGCACCCAGCTGGAGGCTCTCCGCAAAGAAAAAAAGGAGTTCGATGCCTCGGTGCCAACCTCCCTGATCAGCATCCACACCAATTCACCTCGCAAGGTGCGCATCCTGCCTCGGGGCGATTGGATGAATGAAACCGGCGAAATCGTCGAGCCAGCCCTTCCGCATTACCTTCCTCAACCCACGTTCGAAGCGGATAAAAAGCTAACCCGCCTCGACCTGGCGCAATGGATTGTCTCGAAGGAAAATCCGCTGACGGCACGCGTTTTTGTGAACCGGCTTTGGAAGCAGTTCTTCGGAATCGGCCTTTCAAAAGTGCTCGATGATCTCGGGTCGCAAGGTGAATCGCCCGTGCAAGCCGAGCTGCTTGATTGGCTGGCAAGCGAGTTTATGGAAAGCGGCTGGAACGTAAAACATATGGTGCGCCTTATCGTGACCAGCCAGACCTATCAGCAGGTCTCAACGGCCAGCAAAGAGCTTCAGAAACGGGATCCTTATAATCGCGAGCTGGCGCGCCAAAGCCGCTGGCGTCTCGATGCCGAATTCGTTCGCGACAACGCCCTCGCGATCGCCGGGCTGCTTGAAAACCCGCTCAAAGTCGGCGGTCCAAGCGCCAAACCGTATCAGCCAGAAGGTTACTGGGAAAATCTGAACTTCCCGACGCGCGCCTATCAGGCCGATACCGGTGCCAGCCAATACCGGCGCGGCCTCTACACGTGGTGGCAGCGCTCTTATCCGCATCCGAGTCTGATTTCGTTCGATGCGCCCAGCCGCGAGGAATGCACGGCGGAACGGGTCCGCTCCAATATTCCCCAGCAGGCGCTCGTTCTGCTTAACGACCCGAGTTACGTGGAAGCTTCCCGCGCGTTTGCCGGCCGGATTTTAAAGGAATGCGACGGCGACGTCTCCGGACGCATCACGTGGGCATTTCGCCAGGCGCTCAATCGGGCTCCGGAGCAGGATGAAATCGCGTTGCTGAGTGAACTGCTCACAAAAAACCGTGCGCTTTATCAGGACGACCCCAAATCGGCCGAGGCGCTTTTAAAGATTGGGTTGAGCACAGAGCCGACCGGGATCGACCGTGCCGAACTGGCTGCCTGGACACAGGTGGCACGCGTGCTTCTCAACCTGCACGAAACCATCACCCGCTCATGAACGATCGCGTCCAATTTAATGCCCAGCAACTGACCCGGCGCACCTTTCTGGGCGCCACCTCGCGCGGTCTGGGAACCCTTGCGCTGGCCTCGCTGCTTGATCCGCTCTTTTCCAACGCCGCCGGCGCAGACCATTGGAACGGCCTCCCGCTCAGCTTTCCGGCTCGCGCCAAACGGGTGATTTTCCTTTCCATGGCTGGCGGGCCCTCTCATCTGGAGACCTTCGATTACAAGCCGAAGCTGGCTGAGATGCATGGCAAGGAGATGCCCGAGAGCATGACCAAAGGGCAGCAGATCGCGCAGTTGCAGGGCCAACGCCTGCTTTGCCACGGGCCGCAATTTAAATTCGCCAAATTCGGCCAATCGGGGGCGGAGATCTGCGAGCTCTTCCCGCAAATTGGCTCGGTGGCGGATGACATTTGCATTGTGCGTTCGATGACAAGCGACGCGATCAATCATGACCCGGCCCACATGTTCATGAACACCGGCTCGCAGATTGCCGGCCGCCCATCCATGGGATCGTGGGTCACGTATGGATTGGGAAGCGAATCGGCCGATTTGCCGGGATTCGTTGTCCTTACCTCGCTGGGAAAAGGTGGTCAGAACCAGCCGATCGCCGCCCGGCAATGGGCGGCGGGATTTTTGCCGAGCCGGTTCCAGGGAGTCCACTTGCGCGGCACCGGCGATCCGGTGCTTTACTTGAACAATCCGCCCGGGGTGACTCGCGACCAGCAACACGACGTGGTCAGCGCCATCAACGTGCTGAATTCAAAATACGACGCGCTTGTTGACGATCCCGAAATTGCCACACGCATTGCCCAATACGAGATGGCGTTTCAGATGCAGGCCAGCGTTCCCGAGCTGACCGATGTGAGCAAGGAGCCGCAGCATATCCTCGACCTTTACGGCTGCAAACCGGGTGATGGTTCCTTTGCCTCCAACTGCCTGCTCGCGCGCCGCCTGGCCGAGCGCGGGGTGCGATTCATCCAGCTTTATCACAAGGACTGGGATCATCATGGCGGGTTAAAAAAAGGGATTGAACTCAAGGCGCAGGAAGTCGATCGGGCAAGCGCGGCGCTCATCGCCGATCTCAAGCAACGCGATATGTTGAAAGACACCCTGGTGGTCTGGGGCGGCGAGTTTGGACGTACCCCGATGTCCCAGGGCGGCGACGGCCGCGATCATCATAACAAAGGATTCTCGATCTGGATGGCGGGCGGCGGTGTGCAGGGCGGCATCAGCTACGGCGCCACCGACGATCTCGGATACGCTGCGGTGGAAGATCCTTTGGAAGTCCACGATCTTCACGCCACCATGCTCCAGCTCCTGGGCATTGATCATAAAACGTTAACCTACAAATTCCAGGGCCGCGACTTCCGCCTAACCGATGTAAAAGGCAATGTAATCAGCAGGATCCTGAGCTAACCGCGTGAGGTGTGGGTCGACGGTATGACTGGTTGCGTTTGGCACCCCTGCCGGGGTGCGGATTTCACTCAACGCATTTGATCAAACCCGTGCTGTTTTCCAAAAATCGGCCGGACTGGTGCGATTGGTTGATCCGCTTTGATCTCTCGAACCTTGTCCGGAAGCGTTTCTCACCGCGCAGGGTTTCTCAATACACCAATGTTAAAACGCTCAGGTGTTTTATATCCCGAAGGGATGACCGCCTGTAGCCGGTCGGTAAGCGAGGCACGAGCGCCACCACCGGGAACCAAGATTAAAACACGGCCGCACCCCGGCAGGGGTGCCAGCTGTTTTCCCGGCTAATCAAGGTAACGCTCGTCATAGTCGACGCCGGATTTCCGGAGAAACTCAGTCAGTTCCTCCCGGAAGGTTTTCGTGCGGTGATGTTGTTCCTGATTGGCAATATAAGCCTGCACGGCGGCTTTTGCCGATGCGCTCACCGTAAAGGCCGCGTATCCTTCCTGCCAGCAAAAGACCGGCTCTCGGATTGTCTCTTTTACCCAGATGGATGAAGCCTTCTTGAGCTCACGCACCAAATCGGCAAGGCGCTCTGTCGGCTTAAGACCAATCAGAAGATGCACGTGATCGGCAACACCGCCTACTCCTTGGGGCGTTCCGCCCTGACCTTGCACCACTCCCCCGAGATACTCGTGCAATCGGGCGCGCCAATGTATGGCAATTAAGGTTTCCCGGTTCTTGGTTGCGAAGACCAGGTGATAGAGCAAACAAGTGTGGGTCGACGGCATGACTGGTTCCGGCTGGCACCCCTGCCGGGGTGCGGATTTCTAATGGATCGGTGATCCGGTGGTGGCGCTCGTGCCTCGCGTACCGACCGGCTACAGGCGGTCATCCCTTCGGGATAAGGAACCAGGCCCTTTAATTCACCACTCCGCCGAGATATCGGTGCAATCGGGCACCCTCTAATCAATCGGTGGTCCGGTGCTGCCGCTCGTGCCTCGCTGACCGCTGGCAGCAGGCGTTCACCTTTTTGGAATTACCAAGCAGGGAGAGATCCCTCACATTTTTCTTAATAACGTTCGCTCAATCCTATGCCGCCTTCCGAAAAACCGTCCGGCCTGGTGCGATCGGTCGATCCTCTTCACCATCTCGGAACCGAAGATAAACAGCTGCACGAACCCGTCGACGGGAGGGTGTTAAGGTTATGCCGCCAGCGATGTATGGCGGATGGCTCGCCATGAAAGGAAAACAGCCGGCCGTTCACGGACAAGCGCCGGACATCGATGAGGGTAAGGTTTCCGTTCAAATCTGGTTGCCTGGCGTCAACCGGCTGCCTTTGCCAGGAAAACGACGGGCGATCGACAGAACCTCATTTTCTGTTCACTGAAAGCGAACAACCTTCCTTACCCGGCAATGGGCAAGGCGTAAAATCGCGCCCACTCGCTTTCTTTAAATCCAAGCAGACCACCGTCGTGGCCCAACAAGAAGGGGCGCTTCACCAAGTTCCCGTTGCCAGCCAATAAAGCGAACGCTTCTTCCTGGGAGAGTTGAGGCAGGCGCTCTTTCATGTTGAGCGCTTTGTAGTCGAGACCCGACGTGTTGAAGAGCCGCCGCAGATCACCGCCTACATGAGCAAGCATCGCTTTTAACTCATCGACAGTTGGCGGCTGTTGGCGGATCGGGAGCGCCTCATGGGCGATGCTATTTTCTTTTAAGAACTTTAGCGCTTTGCGGCAGGTATCGCACTTTTCGTAAACGTAAACACGGCTGCTCATGCCAAAGCGAGATTAAGCACGATCCGGCTCGTTGAGAGCGCTTTGTTGAGCGTGTAAAAATGGAGTCCGGGAACTCCGAACTTCAGCAGCCCCTCGCATTGTTTGGTCGCGTGTTCGATGCCGAACTCGGTTACCGCGGCATCGTCATCGCCAAGCGCTTCAATGCGCGCGAGAAACGCCTCGGGCATTTTCGCGCCGCAAAGCTGGACAAACCGCTTGGTCTGGTTGCGCGACAAGATCGGTAAAATGCCTGGAATGATCGGCACCCGCACCCCAAGCGTGCCGGTGATGTAATCATGGAACTCGAAGAAATCTTCGTTATCAAAAAAGAGCTGGGTGATGATGAAGTCAGCCCCGGCAGCAACTTTTTCGCCCAAAAAATTCCAATCGGCGTGTTTGCCGTCTTTGCAGGCGATATGCCCTTCCGGGAACCCGGCTGTCCCGATGGAAAATCCGTCCAGGGAATGAAGGAACTCGACCAATTCGCGTGAATACTCAAAGCCGCCATCGATTTTGACGAAATCGCCTCCGGTGGGAGGATCGCCGCGAAGGGCGAGAAGGTTGCGGATGCCGCGGGCATGCGCTTCCAGAGCCACGGCACGCAATTCCTCCTTGGTCGAGCCAACGCAGGTGAGATGCATCATGGCCGGAAGCCCATGGTCGCGCTGGATGCGATCAACGATGCCGAGCGTCTTTTCGCGTGTGCTACCGCCGGCCCCGTAAGTGACGGAACAATAGTCGGGCTTGAGCGCACTCAGCTCAGGAATCGTTTTTTCAAGCAGATTGCGGTCGCCTTCCTCGGTTCTTGGAGGAAAAAACTCAAAGGAAATAGCGGGGCGACCCGCAGCGCGGCAGGCCTCGTGGATGTCGCGAATATGAATCATGTGGCGGTCGATCTTGCCTGCTTGAAGCAAAGGCCGCAAAGGCAAAGTTGCAGCCGGGCCGGGGACCCGGTAAATGATTCTTCATTCCCCCACGTTTACCAGTTCCACCCTGTAACGTTTCCACTCCATGCTCGAGCCCCTCCGAAGCCACCTGCAGCTCGATCAGCTTCGCGAAAATCGACTTTTCACAGGCGTCGACACCGAAGTCATCGCTGAGATCGGTGCTGCCATGCATCTCATGCGGCTCGCGGAGGGCGACGTGCTCTTTGAAGAAGGCGACCCGGGCGATTGCCTCTACATTATTTGCAACGGGACGATCCGCATTTCCAAACTGGGCCGCGCCGGCAAACAGGAAACCCTCGGGCTGGTGCAGGCCGGCGACTTTTTTGGCGAGATGGCGCTCATCGACGGACAGCCCCGCTCAGCCCAGGCCGTTTGCGTGGAGCCATCGCTGCTCGGCCTCCTGGATCGCAGCGGGTTTGAACAGATGCTGCTGATTGCGCCGAGCCGTCTGCACATGAATTTCCTGCGCTCAGTGGTGGGCCGGTTGCGTGAAGGCAATGAGCATTTTATGACGGAGCTGATCCGCAACGAGCGCCTCGCGTTGGTTGGCACCATGGCCAACTCCATCATTCACGATCTCAAAAACCCAATGTGCGTGATCTGCGGCTGCGCTGAGTTGATTTCAAGCAAGGCGCCCGATCCGACGGTCAAAAAGCTCACCGACACAATCGGCCGTGCGGTTGACAACATGTTCGATATGACGCAGGAACTCCTCGACTTTGCGCGAGGCCGGAGCAGCCTGGAATTGCGGCGCACCTGCATCACGGCGCTCATGGAAGAGGTCGATCCGCAAATCAACCACCTGGTTCCTGAGACGATCACCCTGGCGCGCGAGGTTCATTGCACGGCCTTTATCACCGCTGATACCGGCCGTTTTGCCCGGATGCTTCTCAACCTGGTAAAAAACTCGATTGAAGCGATGAACCAGGGCGGCATGCTTTCTCTTTCAGTCCGGCAGAAATGCAGCCACGTGGTCTTCCGGATCAGCGACACGGGCTGCGGTATCCCGGCCGAACTTCAGGCACGAATTTTCGAGCCGTTTGTTTCGTTTGGGAAAAGCCAGGGGACGGGCTTGGGCATGGCGATTGTAAAAAGCGTGGTGGAAGCCCACTCGGGCACCATTTCCGTCCATAGCGAGGTCGGGGTCGGAACCGAGGTGGAGGTCTCCATCCCGATTTTGCAGTCGGAAAAAAGCGAGGCCGGCTAGATTTGCGCAATGCAGATTGCCGAGCGCCGAATATCTGCCGCATAAACGTCTTTAGACAACCCCCCACTCTCCCGATGCTCCGACATTTTCTGCTTTTTGCGCTGCTTGCCACCGGTTCACTTCGCGCTGATCTCAAGCCCGATCCGCTTTACGAGTCCCGCGCCGAACACGATCCCAATGGCACCGGCCTCTTTTTCATGCAACGCGAGATCGCCCATGTGATGGGGCATCAGGCCTGGCAATGGCTGGAACGGCCCGAGCGCGAGGAGGAAGAAGGGACAGACCGTTTGCTTGAGGCCCTTCAGCTTAAACCGGGCGAAGCGGTGGCCGACATCGGGGCGGGCAGCGGTTATTTCAGCTGGCGGATGGCGCGGCTGGTCGGGGAGAGCGGCCGGATATTCGCGGTCGAGATCCAGCAGGAAATGCTCGATCTGTTGATGAAGAACATGGCCAGGCGCCGGGTGGAAAAGATCGTTGAACCCATTTTGGGAACCATCACGGACCCGAAATTAAAAGCGGCATCGTGCGACGTGATGCTCATGGTGGACGTTTACCACGAGTTCGATCATCCCTACGAAATGATCGCCAATATGATTCCGGCGCTCAAGCCCGGCGGCCGCCTGGTATTCGTCGAGTTCCGGCAGGAGGATCCGCAGGTGGCTATCAAGCTTGTGCACAAAATGAGCGAGGCACAGGTTAAAAAAGAGATGAGTATCCATCCCGGCATCGAATTTGTGCAAACCATCGGCACCCTTCCCCAGCAGCACATCGTCGTTTTTCGCAAAAAATGATTCATTACATCTGGCGCAAACTCAGCGCCGCGAAATGGGAGGACGTCTGGTTGGAACGGCTCACCTCGGTCGGCGATCGAGTCGCCATCACCGCGTTCGCGGGAAAAAAGACGATCCGGATTGAAGCGTTCCAGCTCACGCGCGCGCAGGCCGATGAACTCGTGGCCACTTTCGGCGGCGAAGTGCTGGAGCAAAAACGCGAGATCGCCCTCCAGCCCCGCGCCCGCGCCCCGATCCGGGTCCGGGAAAAGCTGATCATCGCCTCGAGCGAAACCGAGCGCGATGCGCTGGTGAAGGAATATCCCGAGCGGAAGATTATCCTGATCCCGGCGGGGATGGCGTTTGGGACCGGCGATCACGCGACGACTTCGACCTGCCTGCGTCTTTTAAGCGATGCGTCCGATCAGCTCCGGGATTGGGAAATGCTCGATCTTGGCTGCGGTACCGCCATTTTGGCCATTGCCGCGCGTTTGCTCGGGGCGAAGAAGGCCGAGGCCGGCGATTTTGATCCGGACGCGGTGCGTGTTTCCAAGGAGAACGTGCGCGCCAACCAGATCTCCAAATTGAGTGTTAAGAAACTCGATGTCAGGCAATGGACTCCGGAGCGGACTTGGGATGTGGTGGTCGCCAATATGTTCAGCGGGATTCTGATTGAGGTGGCGGCAAAGATTGTTGCCGCGACCGCCCCGGGTGGACGGCTTATTTTCTCCGGCATCCTGCGCGACCAGGAAAAGGCAGTTGTCGAAGCCTTTGAAGCAAACGGTTTCCGGATCGACCAGATCGTGCGCAAAGGAAAGTGGATCACCGGAGCGGCGACACGGATCTAAGGCTCATTTTGTCCGGAATGCGGACTGAAAAAGCCGCCCGATTCAGATGCAAAATCTGATCGGGCGCGGCATGGTTTCGGGGGTGGAGCAAGCCCGCGCGGCTGAATCGAAATCCGTTGACGGCTTTCGGGATGCGTCGATAGCTTCACCACCCACCTAAAACCGAAGAATTTTAAACTAAAACCCTGCCTCCGGTGATTTTTCTCTGAGCAAAGCCATGCTCGGAGCGCTCTCCGTGGGCACTTTTTATCTATGGCCGAAGAACTTTCCTACGTGCTTGTCACGCCTTACTCGATTCGCAAATCCCGCACCGGGGGCATTGTCGCACGTCTGATCTCACGCACCGGCCTCGACCTGGTGGCCGCTCGGATGTATGCGCCCAGCAGCGAACTGGTTGAAAAATACGCCGCCTCCATCGTCACGGAAACCGAGCCGCGCTACCGGGCCACGCAGGAACTCATTCGCAAGTATGTCTTGAAGAACTTCGCGCCGAGTGAATCCGGGACCCGGCCTCGGGTGATGCTGCTCGTTTTCAAGGGGGAGGATGCGGTGATGAAAATCCGCAGCACGGTGGGGCATATCGTCAATGAACGCACCAGCGGCGAGACGATCCGCGACACGTATGGCGATTACATGGCCGACGCGAGCGGCAACGTGACCTACTTCGAGCCCGCCGTCCTCGCTCCGCCCGATACGGCAAGCGCCGAGGCCAACCTCAAGCTCTGGACCGCTTACTCAGATTCCGATGGCGGGCTGCTCGATGGCACCGTCGATTTCCCCACCGGCACCAAGGTTGAAAAGACCCTCGTGCTGATCAAGCCGGACAATTTCCGGTTTCCCAATGCGCGTCCGGGCGGTGTGATCGATCTCTTTTCGCGGACCGGTCTCTACATCATTGCTTTCAAGGTGCACCGGATGAGCGTGGCGCAGGCCGAAGAGTTTTACGGCCCCGTGCTTGAAGTGCTCATGGACAAGCTCAAGGACCGTTCGGCCAGCCTGGCAAAACCGCTTCTTGAAAAGGAATTCAACGTCACGCTCAACGACGAGTCGATGCACAAGCTGGGCGAATTGCTGGGACCCATCAACGGCCGCGAGAACTGGGAACAGATCGTCAAGTTCATGGCGGGCCTCAAGCCGAGCGATTGTCCGGCGGACAAGCGCAACGAGCCAGGCTCAGAGAAGTGCATTGCGATTTGTTACCAAGGCGTCGAGGCGGTACGTAAAATTCGCGAAGTACTCGGGCCAACCGATCCTTCCAAAGCGCCTCCCGGATCGATCCGGCGCGAGTTCGGCCAGACCATCATGGTCAACGCCGCGCATGCCTCGGATTCCGCGGAGAATGCCCAGCGCGAAATGGGGATTATCAATATCACCGAGAATAATCTCAAGCCGCTGGTGGAAGGTTGGTACACAAAGTAAACGTCCACGCCTTTTAACCCTTTTACGTTCAACTCCTAAATTAAGATCTCTATGGAACTCGCCCAACGCGCCACGATTCTGACTCCATCGCTGACTCTGTCGATCGACAGTAAAGCCAAAGCTATGAAGGCCGAAGGTATTGATGTCTGCGGCTTCGGTGCCGGAGAGCCCGACTTTGATACGCCCGAGCATATCAAAGCGGCATGCATGGCCTCGCTCGACGCGGGTTTTACCAAATATACGCCCAGCAGCGGCACCCCTGAACTGCGTCAGGCGATTGCCGACAAATTCAAGGCCGACAACGGGATTGATTACAAAAGCAGCCAGATCGTCGTCAGCAATGGCGCCAAACATTCCTGCTATAACGCGATCCTGGCCACCTGCCAGCCCGGCGATGAAGTCATCATTCCCGCTCCTTATTGGCTGAGCTACCCGGAAATGGTCCGGCTCGCCGGCGCGGAGCCGATCTTCGTGCAGACCACGCAGGAGAACGATTGGAAGATGACGGCCGAAGAGTTCGAGGGCGCAATGAGCCCGCGCACCAAGATGGTGATCCTTAATTCACCCGGCAATCCCACCGGCTCGGTTTACAGCAAAGAAGAACTCCAGGCCCTCGTCGATGTCGCCGCTGACGAAGACATTCTGATTCTCTCCGACGAGATCTACGAGAAGCTTACCTACGATGGCGCAAAACATGTGAGCGTGGCTTCTTTGCCGGGCGCTTACGACATCACCATCACCGTCAATGGCTTTAGCAAAGCGTATGCGATGACCGGCTGGCGGCTTGGCTACCTGGGCGCCCCCGAAGCGATCGCCCGCGCGATCGACGCGATCCAGAGCCATAGCACCTCGAATCCGTGTTCGTTTGCACAAAAAGGCGGACTGGCCGCACTAAAGGGCGACCAGCAGCCCGTCACCGACATGCGGGAAGAGTTCGAGATGCGCCGCGATTACATGTGCGATCGGATCAGCAAGATCCCCAATGTGAGCCTGGTGGTGCCAAAAGGCGCGTTTTACGTGCTTGTAAACATCAGCAAACTCTCGCTCACCTCGCAGAACTTCGCCGACAGGCTCCTGAGCAAACATCACGTGGCCGTCGTCCCCGGGATCGCTTTTGGCGATGACCGCACGATCCGCTTAAGCTATGCAACGAGCCTCGATGTGATCAAAAAAGGCATCGATCGTCTCGAACAGTTCTGCAAGACGCTCTAAGCAGCCGCTTTTAGTTTTCACGCGCCGCATGGTCTTCGGACAGTGCGGCGCGTTTTTTTTCGTCTCTGTCCGCAAGCTCCGGCGGGCGGGTAAAAACCAAGTGATGATGAGCTGGCCAGCGATAATACGATTGCGGACTTTTTGCACGTGAAGCTAGGCCTGCGCCGACGGCGCGCATAATATCCGACTCATGGGTGACTTTCTCCAACGCCATTTCGCCAGCGACAATTACTCAGGCATCTGCCCCGAAGCATGGGAAGCCATGGAAGAAGCCAATCATGGCCATTCCCGCTCCTATGGCGACGATCCCTGGACATTGCGTGCCACCAACTTGTTGCGGGATCTTTTCGAGACCGATTGCGAAGTCTTTTTTGTCTTCAACGGCACGGCGGCCAATTCGCTCGCGCTCGCTTCCTGTTGTCAGAGTTACCACAGCATCCTCTGCCACGAGCTTGCCCACGTGGAAACCGACGAGTGTGGCGCGCCCGAGTATTTTTCCAACGGCACAAAGCTGCTGCTGTTGCCGGGTGAAAACGGTAAAATCGCACCTGCGGGAATTGAGGCCACCGTCAAACGGCGCACGGACATTCATTTTCCCAAGCCGCGCGCCGTCAGTGTGACCCAGGCCACGGAAGTCGGCACCGTGTATAAACCCGACGAGCTCAAAGCGATCTGGTCGAAAACCAAGGCGCTCGATCTCAAACTCCATATGGATGGCGCGCGTTTTGCCAATGCCGTTGCGTCGCTTGGGGTAGCACCCAAGGAAATCACCTGGCAAAGCGGCGTCGACGTCCTCTGCTTCGGCGGCACCAAAAACGGGATGGCTTTGGGTGAAGCGGTCGTTTTCTTTAATCGGACCATGGCACGCGAATTTGAGTTTCGCTGCAAACAAGCCGGCCAGCTCGCTTCAAAGATGCGGTTTTTAAGCGCTCCATGGGTCGGAATGCTCAAGGATGGCGCCTGGCTGCGGCATGCCAGCCACGCCAATGCAATGGCCCAATTGATGGAATCCAAACTGCGTGAGATTCCATCAGTGAAGATCTTATTTCCGCGGGAAGCCAATGCGGTCTTTGCGGAACTGCCGCTTGCCGCCATTCAGGCTTTGCACGCCCAGGGCTGGCTTTTTTACACGTTTATCGGCGCGGGCGGTTGCCGGTTGATGTGCACCTGGGACACGCAACCCGAAGATATCGAACGCTTTGTTAGCGAATTAAAACGCTAAAGCCGGTTTTCATCCGACGCCTGGGCATCCGTACATAAAAAAGAGCGGGGGGCTGGGGTCCCCGCTCTTTTTGCTCAACTGAAAAGTTGATGTTTTAGTAACTGCGCACTGTGGTCGATTCCACGCTGGAGCCAACAGGGCGATGCACGGAGGTCTCGCTGGTTTCGGTCGTGGTGCTATGGACAGTAGGGGATGGCGCTTCCACGGTGGTGCAGGCTGGGAGAAGAACTGCGGCGACAAGAGCGACTAATGCGAGGGCGATATGTTTTTTCATAGGAGTGTTGGAGTAGGTATTCTTCCCCACTAATCGCGCTCCCTCGCCCAAGCGGGTGTATGATAACCGTTTTACCCCCACATTTATGCACGGGATTTCAACTCTTTGAAAAACGGTCGGGGATGTTTGAAACAATCTTATAACAACCAGTAAAATCAAATTATCGGGTGCCGGAACCAAAAGTTGCACGCCGTCCCGACCGCCCTATTTTACGATCGTCATGCACGACGGGGAGCGATACGGCGAGTGGCGCGGCGGATTTGCCCGAATGAGCGAAGGAGTGCTCATCGACGCCCCGATCCGCCTCAATGAACACGAACTTCAGGCCCATTGGTTTGCCGGGGATTTTGGACGCAATTTCCTCACTCGCGACGGCGTGCGGGTGCAAATCGTTCAGTTTGGAACCTGGAATCACGAGGCGGGTCCCGATTTTGCCGAGGCATCCGTTTCGTTTGATGGAGCGCCACCGGTAAAAGGGTGCATTGAACTCGATACCGATTGGCGCGATTGGGAACGGCACGGGCACGCCACCAACGAGGATTATGAATCGGTTATCCTCCATCTTTTTACACAGCGCGGCACCTTGGATTTTTTCACGCGCACTCTCCAGCATCGCAACGTTCCGCAGGTGCTCCTGGACGTCACCGCGCTAACCCATCGAGCTCCGGAGTTTTTACCCGAAGCCAAGCTTGGGCGTTGCGTCGGACCGCTCCGCGCGTTGCCCGAGGAAAAAGTGAGGGAGATCCTCCTTGGCTCGGCGCATTTTCGGCTTCAACGCAAGGCGGCGTCGCTCGCATTATTAACCGAGTTGCATGGCAGTGATGAGGCGCTTTACCAAGGTCTCGCCGCCGCGCTCGGATACAAAAGCAACAAACTTGCATTCACGTTGATCTCCCAACGCCTGCCGCTCCGGCTTGCCCTGCGTGCCAAGGCGGAAACCGATGCGCTCCTTTTCGGATTAAGCGGCTTTCTTAACGCAGCCGACCTGGGGGAGTACGACGCGACGGCCCGGATTTATCTGCGCCGGCTGTGGGAGCAATGGTGGCCCCGGCGTGCTCAGTATGAACGGCTCACGATCGGCCCGGGCATTTGGAAAATGAGCGGGCAGCGTCCAGCCAATCATCCGCAACGGCGTCTGGGGGCGCTCGCCCAGATCATCCGGCACTGGCCGAAAATGCGCGCATTGAAAGAAGAATGCGATCCCGCTGCGGTGCGCCGCTTCTTCCATGAATTGCGCGATGAATACTGGGATCACCACTTCACTTTAACCTCCAAAGCGGGCAATGCCCGGATGGCGCTCGTGGGCGAATCGCGACTCACCGAGATCCTTGCCAACGTTCTTTTCCCGCTGGCGGTTTCCGCGAACCCCGAACGCTGGAGCGACTATCAGAAACTCCCGGCAGCCTTGAGCAATCGCCGGGTTGAAATCGCCGCCACGCGGCTTTTTGGCGAAAGCGTCCGCCGGCACGAACTGCTTCGCAGCGTGGCGATGCAACAAGGCCTGCTGCAGATCTACGAGGATTTCTGCATGCAGGATTCCAGCGACTGCCAGCGCTGCCGTTTCCCCGAACAGCTTGCCCGCTGGTAAGTCTAACTCCGGCGGCGATTTCTGCCGTCTTGCATGGGTCAACTCCCTTTATAGGCTCGCCCCATGACCTCCGAACATTCTTCCGCCCTTCGCGCGCTCGTTGGCAATGTGGTCCAGCAGACGCCGGTTTATGACGTTCACACCCACCTCTACGATCCCGCGTTCGGGGATTTGCTCCTCTGGGGGATCGACGAACTGCTTACCTACCATTACCTGATCGCCGAAGGGTTCCGCTGGTTCGACATGCCGGAAGCCAAATTCTGGACACTCAAAAAAACCGAGCAGGCCGAGGCGATCTGGAATGCGCTTTTTATCGACCACTCCCCTCTCTCGGAAGCGTGCCGCGGTGTCCTTACCACGCTCAACCGGCTCGGATTCGACGTGAAAAAACGCGATCTTCCCGCGTTGCGCCAGCATTACTCAAAATGGAGTTCCGGCGATTTTATTAACAAATCGCTCGAATTGGCCAACGTGCGCAAGGTCTGCATGACCAACTCGCCTTTCGATGACGTGGAACGGCCTGTTTGGGAGCGCGACTTTGACCGCGATCCCCGCTTCACCGCGGCGCTTCGGATTGATCCGCTTTTGGTTGATTGGGAAAACAGCGTCCCAAAGCTCCGGACCTGGGGTTACGCCGTGCACGCCGATTTTTCGGAACTTACTTTTAGTGAAGTGCGCCGGTTCCTTGGAGATTGGACGCGGCGCATCGATGCCCAATACTGCATGGTATCGCTCGGAGCCGACTTCCGCTTTCCGGACAACTCGGCCGCCGCACAGCTCATTGAGCACGCAATCATGCCGCATGGGCGTGAGCACAATCAGGCTTTCGCGCTGATGATCGGTGTGCGGCGCAACGCGAATCCGCTCCTGCGCCTCGCCGGCGACAGCCTTGGCCAGGCCGACGTCGGCGCCGTCGAGCGGCTTTGCGAGGCGTTTCCCGATAACAAGTTTCTTTGCACCATGCTCGCTCGGGAAAATCAGCACGCGCTTTGCGTCGCGGCCCGGAAGTTCCGGAACCTGCATGTTTTCGGTTGCTGGTGGTTCATGAATAATCCGTCGCTCATTGAAGAAATCACACGGATGCGCATTGAACTCATCGGTTTGAGCGTGACCCCGCAGCACAGCGATTGCCGCGTGCTCGACCAGCTCATTTACAAGTGGGATCATTCACGTCCGATCATTGCAAAAGTGCTCGCGGACAAGTACTGCGATCTTGCCGCGACCGGTTGGGAACCATCCCGGGCCGAGATTGAGCGTGATGTGCATGGACTGCTCGGTGGCGCGCTCGAATCGTTCCTTGCACGTTGAGAAATTTCGGCGGCAAAGAAACCCGGTCGTTATGCCAAGGCTCATCTTCTTTAGCGCTCTGGATTCCGCCCATGAGTTGCGCGGCGCGGTGATGCTGGCTCCTGGTAAACATGATTATTCGATCAAGTCGCTTCAACCGCTGGCAAAACGGCTCGCCCTGGCCGGGAACAGCTTCCTTGCCGTCGCCGGCGAAGCCAATGCGCAGGGCGAAAAACCGTGGCTCGTGCTCACCGACACCGACTTTTCAAACCTTGATTCCGGCGCGGTAACCGGCCTCAAGGTGGAGATGGCCCGCCTGCTCACCTATTCAGATTCCCTGAGAGCCGGGCCAATCTCCTCTACCCCGGGGCTCGTCATTGAGGAAAACCTGCGCCACTGGGAGCACTGGTTTCGTCATCTTCCTTCGTCCGAGCGCATCCGCGTCAGTGATCCACTCGAAATCCGGTTGGGAAGCCGTCTGTTTCTTTGGAGCCTGGCCGCCATCCTGATTACTCTGAGCCTGCTCTGTGCAGGCGGGGCGCATCTCGATTCAAGCATCATTGGCTTTGGCTGCTATGTAATGAAGCTGGCGTTTTTCGCCGGGCTCCTTATCGGAATGCTCATCCTCCCGGTATTCGGCAGACTGACCGAACAGGCGCGCACCCTTGCTATTTGCCAAGCCGTCCTGTTTCTCTGCTTTCAGGCAATCAGCGGGAACCTTTGGTCCGTGAACGGCCTCGGGGATACGTTTGTTAAAACCACGGTTCTTTTCCTGGTCAGCGCCGCCATCGGCAAGCTGGCCAGGCTTTCTCACGACACCGTATTTTGGGCTCTCCTTGTTCACTCAATTTGCTCGGCATTGGGCATCGGAGTCGTCATTTGGGTTCTCGCCTACCCGCTGTTCTGATCATCACCCCACTCCGCTTTCATGCTCGCCTCGGTCCTCACGACGATTCTCTTCTCTTTTTCGGTCATTTTCGCCGCGCGCTCCGCCCGCGTGCTCGGCGCCGGCAGCGCCAATCTCTGCCGGATCGTCCTGGCAACCTGTTTCCTGGCGGTGTGGGGTCACGGATTCGGCGCGGGATTGCACGGCCCCGGGCTGCCATGGTTTTTTCTCAGTGGCGTTGTGGGGTTCGGCTTGGGCGACTTGGCGCTCTTCGGGGCATTGCCCAGGATTGGACCGCGTCTGGCCATTCTTCTCACCCAATGTCTTGCGGCTCCGATCGCCGGGCTTGCTGAATGGATCTGGCTTGGCACCAAATTGCATGCGCCCGACCTGGCATGCGCCGCGGTAATTTTGGCGGGCGTTGTCATTGCATTGGCGCCGGACCGAAGCCTTAAGGTCGAGCCAAAGGTCTTCTGGATCGGCACCCTTTTCGGGTTCGGCTCCGCGCTTGGACAAGCCTTTGGCGCTGTCATCAGCAGGAAAGCCAATGAAGTCTCCATGCTCGGGAACTTCAACATCGACGGCGGAAGCGCCGCCTACCAGCGCATTCTGGGCGGAGTCTTGGTAACCGCCATCGCTTTTGTTCTGATGCGGAAAATCCGGCCAACCACGCTTGAAAACGAGCCTGATCGCTGGAAGCGCGGTCTGCCATTGGTGGTCGGCAACGCCCTGGCCGGACCCGCCTTTGGAGTCGGTTGTTATCAGTGGGCGCTCAAGACCACACCGAGCGGCATCGTCCTTCCAATCGTGGCGACGTCGCCCTTGGTCACGCTGGTGCTGGCCCATTTTATTGACGGAGAACGCCCCACCCGGCGCGCGGTGATTGGCGGATTAGTGGCCGTCGGCGGTGCCGTCCTGCTCAAACTGGTGCAGTCAAACTAAACCGCGTATCAATCCGGGACGGTCAATATTCTTGCGCTGTCAGTAACGGTTTCGCTTAATCACGATCCGCTCACGACTTACATCCAGCAGCGGCTTTTTCTTCACACAATACATAGTTTAAAAATGGATCTTTGCATTATCGGCTCAGGCTACGTTGGTCTCGTCTCGGGTGCCTGCTTTGCCGAAGTTGGCCATCACGTTGTTTGCGTCGATAACGATCAACGCAAGGTGGAGATGCTTCAGGCGGGAAAAATCCCAATCTACGAGCCGGGCCTCGAGGACCTTGTCCATCGCAATGTTGCCTCCAAGCGGCTGCGCTTTACCAATTCGATTGAGGACGGCGTCGACAACTCGGAAGTGATTTTCATCGCCGTGCCGACCCCGCCGCAGACCGATGGCAGCGTCGACCTGACGTATATTGAAAAAGTCGCGCGCGAAATTGCCGGCGTCCTCAAGCCTGGCGCTTATCGGGTCATCGTCGATAAGAGCACCGTCCCGGTCAAAACGGGCGAGCGCGTCGAGGCGACCATTAAGCGTTATAACAAAGATGCCGAGTTTGCAGTGGTCAGCAATCCCGAGTTTCTACGCGAAGGTTGCGCAGTGCCCGACCTGATGAATCCGGATCGCGTCGTGATCGGCTCTTCAAGCAATCGCGCCACCGATTTGATGAAGCGCGTTTATGAACCGTTTAAGGCGCCCATTCTCGTCACCGATGTCAATTCCGCCGAGCTTATCAAACACGCCGCCAACTCGTTTCTTTCGCTCAAAATCTCTTACATCAACGCTGTCGCCGCCATCTGCGAAGCAAGCGGTGCCGATGTCGAAATGGTTGCCGACGGCATCGGGATGGATAAGCGCATCGGGCGCAATTTCCTCAATGCCGGCATCGGTTACGGCGGCTCCTGTTTTCCAAAGGACGTCAAAGCGTTCATCGCAATCGCCCGGCAGCTTGGCACCCCGTTTGCCTTGCTTGAAGAGGTCGAGGAAATCAACGCGATGCAGCTGACCCGGTTTATCGATAAAATCCGTGAATCGCTTTGGGTCCTGAAAGATAAAAAGCTCGCGGTCTGGGGCATGACGTTTAAGCCGGATACCGATGATGTTCGCAACTCGGTCGCCATCGAACTCATCAACCGGCTCGCTGCCGAAGGTGCGCATGTTACCGCATACGATCCGAAGGGTGCTGAAAAAGCCGTCGAATGGAAGCTGATTGATCCCACGAAAGTGACCCTGGCGGCTACCCCTCTGGAGGCTGTCGCCGGTGCCGAGGCGCTGATTATCGCCACCGAATGGCATGAGTTCGCCAATCAGGATTTCGCCGCCGTCAATGCAAGCATGCACACGCCGCTTGTGTTTGATGGACGTAATCTGTTTGACCCGAGCACCATGCGCGAGTTCGGCTTTACTTACCACGCGGTCGGGCGCCCGGCTCCCGCCCGCTGATTTCCGCCTTCCAGAGCGCTCTATAAACGCCCTCCTTCACCAAGGAGGGCGCTTTTGTTTCCACTCCTTTTTGCCAGACCCGTCCGCCGATCAGATTGTTCCTTGGCGTTCCCTTTCTCCTTCGTAAGTTCTCATCGCCATCAAAATGTTCACCAACGCCCGACAAGCCTGCATTCACGCGCTCCTTGAATGGGAGAAAGGCCGCGCATTTTCCGACGAGATCCTTCACAAGACCCTTGAAACCGCGCGGTTTTCAGCTCCCGACCGCGCTTTTTTGATGGAAACTTTTTTCGGCATCCTGCGGAACCTTACCGAACTCGATTTTCTTATCTCCAAACTCCGCGATGACGCGATCGATATACAAGCGCGCACCATCCTTCGGCTCGGGCTTTATCAACTTTTCCACATGCGCACCCCGGCGCATGCCGCTGTTAATGAAACGGTTTCATTAGGCGGGCGCGCGCGCGGCTTGATCAATGCCTTGCTGCGGCGCGCAATTCGCGAAAAAGCCGACCTCGAAAAAGCGCTGACACAGGCATCCCTCTCTATTCGCACATCGCATCCCGAATTTTTGATCGAGCGTTGGAACGAAACGTTTGGCGCCGATGCGACGCTTCAGCTTTGCGCATGGAACAATCAGCCGGCAGAAGTCCATGTCCGCGCTAACGGTCTGAGAGTGACTGTTGGCGAACTGCTAATCAGCGCCCCAACCGCGCAGCTCTCTGTCGTGCATCCAAAAGCAATTAAAGTAAAACAGCTCCCGTTTTCGTGGATTCTTCACGGACTCTGTTATGTGCAGGATCCAAGCACTTTGATGGCTTGCGATCTTCTCGACCCGCAGCCAGGCGAATCCGTCCTTGATGCATGCGCTGCGCCCGGCGGAAAAACCACATACATGGCTGAACTCATGAAAAATGAGGGAAATATCATCGCATGCGATCTTTACGAATCACGCGTTGCACGGCTCCGGGAAAACGTGCAGCGCCTCGGTGTCGAAAACACAACCGTCATTCAGCACGATTGCATGGAAGAGGATGCGACCCTCAAAGCGCAAAATTTTGATCGAATTCTTGTCGATGCGCCCTGCAGCAATACGGGAGTCATCCGGCGCCGGGTCGACGTGCGGTGGCGGCTTACCGAGGAGGATTTCATCCGGATGCCGGCCCAGCAACTTGCATTGCTCAAACGCACTACCACACTTCTTAAACCAGGCGGGACTTTGGTTTACAGTACGTGCAGCCTTGAACCGGAGGAAAACGATCTTTTGGTCAAAGAAGCCCTCTCAGTCATCCCGGAACTCGAGTTGGTCGAATCCCGCCGGTCGCTTCCTTTTCTCAATAACGTGGACGGCGCGTTCGCCGCGAAATTCGTGCGCCGATAACGGTCCGTTTAAAACATTTTCAGGCACTCTGGAGCACGGGCGCGCTTTTGGTGCCGGAAAAAAGTACAAAAAAAAGGCCCCGCACCATGTTTTCACATGATGCGGGGCGTAAAACTGGCGACGTCCTACTTTCGCACAACCTATAGAAGCACTATCATCGGGGCTGCAGCGTTTCACTT
>JAQGOL010000013.1 GCA_028293625.1 Chthoniobacteraceae bacterium
CTGCATTTTACGCCCACCAGTGCTTCATGGCTGAACATGGTTGAGCGCTTCTTCCGGGATCTTACTGTAAAGCGCCTGCGCCGTGGCGTCTTCCATAGCTTGGAGGAGTTAGTAGCCGCGCTGGAGAAATACCTGGCCCTTCACAATCAAGCTCCCTCACCGTTTATCTGGACTGCCAAAGCTAACGACATCCTCATGAAAGTGAAACGTGCCCGCAAAAAGCTTCCGCTACGGCAAAAAGTGCATTAATTGCGACGGACTACACTGGCCCTCGGCCTTCTCGGGACGGGCCGAAGCCAGTCTACCGCAACGCCAGCCCCCTCCCAGGAGGCGAGCCAGCTGGAAAACAAGCTGCGGGAGGCCGTTGAGAAAGGCGCGACGATGGAGGAAATCGCCAAACTCAAGACGCCTACGATCCGCACGCCCGAGGAGGCCATTCGGATGCTGAAAGTCGGCAACGCGCGGTTCTTTGGCGGCCACGCCCGACGCCCCGAATTGTCGGCCAACGAGCGGCGCGCGCAGATCATCACCCAGACGCCCTTTGCGGTGATCCTTGGCTGCTCCGACAGCCGGGTGCCGATCGAGATCGTCTACGATCAGGGCCTTGGCGAGATCTTCGCCATCCGGGTGGCGGGCGAGATCGTGGAGCCCGCCACGGCCGGGAGCATCGAGTATGCGATTGCGCATCTCAAAACCAAACTCCTTGTCGTGATGGGACATGAAGGGTGCGGCGCAGTCAAAGCCGCGATGCTGCCCGAGAAGGAACGGAATGGGGAACCGGAGAACGTGCGCTTTCTGCTCGACCAGATCGTCCCCTCCGTGAGCAATCTGCCGAAAATCCGCGATGAAAAAGCGCGCATGCGCGAAGCGGTGATCGCCAATGTCCGCATGCAGGTCAAAAAGGCGGGCGAGAATCCGGTGGTGAAAGCGGCGGTTGAGAAAAAGGAGCTCGCCGTTATCGGCGCCTATTACGAGATCAGCAGCGGACAGGTCGATTTTTTGGAAACCGAAGACGAATTATCAGTTAAGTAGTTGGCATAAGCGGTCCCCGGAACTGTCGAATCCGCCCGTTCTTTGACAGCAGCCTGGGGAGAGTCACTGACCGGCCACTAAAAAGTGGCGCCGTAGCAGTTATGGGGGGAGGAAAGCCGCGGGTGCTGTCCACCTCAAAACCTCAGAGCAATTACGCTGCGTTTCGCCCGTTCTGCGCCGCCTTAAAGCCGTCCGTGCATTACCTTTCGCCGGGCCTCGACCGCTTTGCAGATGGAATGCTCCACTTCCAACCAGCCGTTCCGCTGCGGTTTGAAATCCATCACCGGGATTGCGTTCCATGTCGCGGTCTGCAGTTTTTTGAGTTCGCGCTCCAGGGCCAGGTTTTCGTTCCAGTCTTTGCGATCCAACGGCACTACGATCAAAACGCATTTTTTTTGCCGGACCAACTCGAGCGCGGTAGGCACTTCAGTCTCTTGAATGAACCGGGAAGCGCGCGCTTGGTTTGAATAGATCAACAGCACGATATCCGCTTCGCTGAGTTCCTTGATGATCCGGTCCTTCCACTCGTCGCCAGCGACCAACTGCTTGTCATCCCACGCCTGGATATAACCTCGCCGACCCAGAATTGTGAGATGAGTGGAAAGTGCCAACTTCAATTTTCGTTCATCAGCATGCGCGTAACTTACAAAAAGCCGGAGGCGCGGTGGCGCTGCGGGCCCTTCCGCGTTGCGAGCCTCCACGCTTTCAACCGTGTCCAGGGTTGCAACAACCGGCAGGGCGATCCGTCGTTCCTCGGCTCCTTTACCGACCACTATCTTGATCTCCGAATCTTTGTCCCGCTCAGCCAACCGCAATTCCTTCATCTTGATCCACTCCTGCTGCTCCATCACCGCCACTTCTTCGAGCACGGGCACCTCTCCGTGGAGCACCGCCAAATGTGCGCGAATCATATCAAATAGACTTTGTGCGTCTTCCTGGGATGAACCAAGCACCGCCACTTCGGTCCGGCGCTCCAGGCGATCGAGTCGCAGTAGCGCCTTGTCACCACCCCATTCCAGCACTACGCCGGAGCGCCAGCGCCACTCCGGGTGTGCGGCGCTCATCTCGTGGGTACGCACGATCAATCGAGGCAGCAGAGCCGGGGGCAATGCTTCCGGGTATGAAAATCGTAACCGTCGTACTCCCGGCGCCCGAAACTCGCTAAAGGTTGCCGGCTGCACTTCGGGCAGCAATTCAGGAATCAGCCAGTGTGTAGGCTCGTTCGATTGCCCCGCTTGCGACTCCAGGGCGAAGGCCACTTCGAACTTCTCCATCAGCTCCAGCACAAAGCCATGCTTCTCTGTCGGATACGCTTCCGGCGGCAAGGCGTCCGAGAGCCGGGCTTTCTCGATCACTCCATGACAAACGTTTGACTGCGCAAACCGCAGAAGTCCATAGATGCCCTCTGTCACCCATTGCGGCTTTAAAACGCTGGTCTCCCGCAACCGATGATGATTGCGAAAATTCAGGGCAATCCCCAACCGATGCAGCGTCTCCGCCAAACTCTCCTGTTGGCGTTCCTCGGCGATTCCCATGCGCGCACAGAGCGCCTGATATCCTTTGTAATCAAAAAAGTTTTCGGGCATTCGGATCAATGCTTCCTTCACACGATGCCACCGCTTCGGCACGCCGATCCAGACGTCCGCCATCCTGTTGACCGTCTCTTCGAGCAGCACGCGCAGCGACGCGACACCGCGGCCGGTAAAGGCGTCCGTCTCCACAAATCCCACAATCTGAGGACAGCGCTCCTGGAGTCGAAACCGGTCGACAGAGAACTTGTGATCATCATACTTGTTCAGCGCCACAATTACCGGACTGTCGCCCCCATAGCTCTGGATAAAGCGGATCCAGTAGTCTGTCTCTGTCTCCCAATTACTCTCCCGTCCTTCCAACACTAAAAGGTAGACGCAGCGTTCACTTAGGAAAATCTGATGCGTCCCATGCAGAAACTCTTGTCCCCCGAAATCCCACGCGTGCGCGGTCGCGGTTCCCTGCGTGCACCGCAACTCCAATGGCAGAACGGTGATACCTAGCGTCTCCAATTCCTCCAGGTCCGGCGTGCCACCGCGCAAGACTTTTAATAGCGAAGTCTTTCCTACCCGTCCCCGTCCCACTAATAATACCCGCACCTCCCGCATCGGTGCGACTCCCTGGGACTGCCTTGCAAAGTAAAAATCCAGAATCGCCCGCGGATTTGCTCTGGAATCTGAAGGACCAAATTGCGCCCAGGTTGGCCCCAGCAAATCCGGCGGCAATTCCAACGCGTAATTTCCGTGCAACGTCAGCTCCCGCAATTCATTCAGATATTGCAAGCTATCCGGAAGTGCCGCGAGCGCATTTCCTTCTAAAATGAGTATTCGCAGCGCCGTGAGCTGGCCGACTTCTGCAGCCAAAACCGCAAGCCGGTTATTGCGAACGTAAAGCGCCGCCAGCACCGTGAGCTGACCGATTTCCGAAGGCAGCGCTGTGAGCTGGTTGCTATTGAGATCAAGCTCTCTCAGGGCCGTCAGTTGGCCAATCTCCGGCGGCAGCGCTGTGAGCTGGTTGCTATTGAGGTAAAGCTCCTTGAGCGCCCTAAGCTGGCCGATCTCCGCCGGCAGTGCCATTAGCTGGTTGCTGTTGAGATAGAGCCCTTTCAGTGCAGTAAGCTGACCGATTTCCGGCGTTAGCGCTGTAAGCTGGTTTCTATTGAGGTTAAGCTCCGTTAGCGCTGTAAGCCGGCCGATTTCCCCCGGCAACGCCGTAAGCCGGTTGCTGAAGAGGTTAAGCGCTGTCAGCGCCTTGAGCTGCCCGATCTCCCTTGGAAGAGCTGTCAGCTGGTTTCTTTTAATATAAAGGCCCTTTAATGCCGTAAGCTGGCCAAGCTCCGGCGGCAGCGATGTAAGCTGGTTTCGGTTGAGATCCAGCTCCGTTAGCGTCGTGAGCTGGCCGATCTCCGGCGGCAGCACGGTGAGACCGCGTTCACTCAGATCGAGTAATTTGCTGCTCTTCCCCTCCGACCGGCATTGCTCAATGGCCCGTGACGCTTCGTCGTAGGCGAGCTGCTCTTTCTGATTCATCTTCAACTTTGACACAAATCATGCTGTTTGTACAGGACGGCACTTTTTGCTGAACCTCTGAAAATGCGCAAGGAAGTCTGAATCGCAGTCAGTTTAACCCACCCCTACTTCGACGTTTGGGATCGGATGTAAGGCGATGGCACCGCAAAACTCGTTATTTCCCAAAGGAATGCCCTGCTCCGCAGGTCTGCGTTGGTAACCCTTTTCTCCGGCACCATCTATGTTCTCCCATCCGTTCCTTCCCCGTCTCGTTTCGCGTCCGCTCATCCTGGCCGCGGCCATCAGTTCGCTTCACGCTTTCGCGGCCGATCCGCGTCCCATTCCACCGGCCGGGATCGCGGTGCCCGATGCCGAACGCGCGGAACTGACGGCGGGTGTGGCGGCATTGGGCCAGGAGATTGAAGCGCTCAAGGGCGTGCTCAAGCCGGAGCAGCTTGCGCTTTTGCCCGATGTGCAGGTTTTCCATAAAGCGGTCGATTGGGCATTGCGCTACGACGAGTTCTTTGAACCCAAACAGTTCGCCTCGGCCAGGGCGCAGCTGGCTCTGGGGATGCAGCGGGCGCAGGAATTGAGGGAAGGCAAACCGTCGTGGGAATCCGCGACCGGGCTGGTGGTGCGCGGTTACGTTTCCAAGATCGATGGCTCGGTACAGCCTTACGGGCTCGTCGTGCCTGAGGCTTGGAAAGCGGGCGATCAGACGCCGCGCCGGCTCGACTTCTGGATGCATGGCCGGGGTGAGAAACTAAGCGAGCTCTCTTTTGTCGAAGACCGGTTGAAGAACAAAGGGGAGTTTGTGCCGGATGGCGCTTTTGTTCTCCATCTTTATGGCCGGTTCTGTTGCGCCAATAAATTCGCGGGCGAGGCGGATCTTTTTGAGGCGCTCGCCGATGCGCAAAAGCATTATCCGATCAATCCGAAGCAGCTCGTCGTGCGCGGCTTCTCGATGGGCGGCGCGTCGTGCTGGCAATTTGCCACGCATCATTCGGCGACATTTGCCGCCGCGGCTCCGGGCGCCGGTTTTGGCGAGAGCAAAGAATTCCTGCATCTGGACTCGCCGGATAAAATGCCGCCTGCCTGGGAACAAACACTCTGGCGCTGGTATGATTCCACCGTTTACGCGGCCAATCTCGTGAATTGCCCCACGGTTGCTTACTCGGGCGAGATCGACGGACAGAAACAGGCCGCCGACATCATGATCCGTTTTCTTGAAAAGGAAGGGCTCACGATCCCGCACATCATCGGGCCGCAGACGCCGCACAAGTATCACGCCGAATCAAAGCCGAAGATCGAGGAGTTCGTGACGGCGGCGGCGGTCAAGGGCAATGACCCGCTGCCCAGGCACGATCACGTGACCACTTACACGCTCATTTATCCGAACGGGCATTGGCTCGGAATTCAGGCGATGGAAAAACAGTGGGAACGCGCCGATCTCGACGCCACCTGGAGCGATGCCACCCATTTGTCGATAAAGACCAATAACGTGGCCGAATTTAATCTCCGCTCGTTCAAGCAACTCGGCGGCACCGCGGCCACCGTGGTCGACATCGATGGCGCGCAGTTGCAAGGCGCCGAGGGGTTCCGCAAGGTGGAAGGGAAATGGATGGGCGTCGAGAAGCCGACGCATCTCTCAAAACCGGGCGTTCTCGTAAAAAGCCCGGTCGTTTGCGGACCGGTCGATCACGCTTTCATGGCGAGTTTTGTCATGGTGCGTCCGACGGGCAAAGCGCTTAATGAAACGGTCGGCGGCTGGGCAAAGGCGGAACTTGATCACGCCACCAGCTTCTGGCGGCGCGTGTTCCGTGGCGACGCCCCGATCAAGGATGACTCGGCCGTGACCCCGGATGACATTGCAAACTCGAACCTCGTGCTGTGGGGCGATCCTTCAAGCAACGCGGTCCTGGCGAAGATCCTGCCCAAACTCCCCATTAAATGGGACGCGGGCAGGATCGAGTTCGGCGGCAAAACTTACGATGCGGCAAATCACGCGCCGATCCTCATTTTCCCAAACCCGCTTAACCCGGAAAAGTATGTGGTGATCAACAGCGGGGTGACATTCAGGGAAGACGCGCTCCTCAACAACGCGCAGCAGACTCCGAAGCTTCCGGATTGGGCCATTGTCGATCTGCGCACGGCACCCGGCCCGCTCACGCCGGGGTTGGTCGAGCAGGCCGGCTTCTTTGATGAGAACTGGCAGGTGACCGGCTCGAAATAGTTTCCGCCATGAAACCGATTCTTTTTTCGGCGCTCCTGTTCGGCGTTACTTCCGTGTTTGGACAGGCGCCGGCTCCGGTCCCCTCGCCTTCCCATCAGACGCCCCCCCCGGGGATTGCAATTCCCGATGGCGACCGGCAGGAGCTGACTGAGAGCACGGCGGCGCTTGGAAAAGAAATCGCCGGGTTGCGTGGCAATCCGGCAAATGCGGCGCTGTTGCCCGACGTGGAGATCTTTTATAAGGCTCTCCACGACGCGCTCACCTACGACGAGTTTTTTAATCTCAAACAGGTTGCCGATGCGAAGGCGTTGCTGGCCGAGGGAATGGTACGGGCAAAAGCTTTAAGCGAAGGTAAAAGTCCGTGGACCTCGGCCACGGGACTTGTTGTTCGCGGCTATCGCTCCAGAATCGATCAATCGGTCCAGCCTTACGGACTCATTGTCCCGGCATCGTGGAAGCCGGCCGATCAGGCGCCGCGTCCGCTCTACTCGTGGTTCCATGGAAGGAGCGAGAACCTGACTGAACTCGCGTTTCTGACTGAGCGGATGAAAAAGACCGGCGAGTTCAACCCTGAGGGCGCATTCGTTCTTCATCTTTACGGCCGGTTTTGCAATGCGAGCAAGTTCGCCGGGGAAACCGACTTTATGGAGGCGCTCGCCGATACCCGAGCGCATTACCCAATCGATGGCGACCGGTTGGTGGCGGTTGGCTTTTCGATGGGAGGCGCTTCTGTCTGGCATATCGCCACGCATCACGCGGGACTCTTTGTTGCCGCCTCGCCGGGAGCCGGGTTTGCTGAGACGGCGCAATATAATAAAGTCTTCGCGCCCGGTAAAGAAGCGCCGCCGTGGTGGGAACAACAGCTTTGGCATCTCTACGACGCGACCGATTACGCGCAGAACCTGACCAACACGACGCTGATTGCCTACTCGGGGGAACTCGACGGGCAAAAGCAATCCGCCGACATCATGGAAAAAGCGGCGGCGGTCGAAGGTCTTACAATGGAGCGCCTGATCGGACCGCAGACGGCTCACAAGTATGAGCCGCAGACAAAAAAAGAACTCGATCGCCGCCTGGCTGAATTGGTGGTGAAAGGGC
Organism: Chthoniobacteraceae bacterium; assembly: GCA_028293625.1. Taxonomy (GTDB): domain Bacteria; phylum Verrucomicrobiota; class Verrucomicrobiia; order Chthoniobacterales; family Chthoniobacteraceae; genus CAIURC01. Next base: position 7,402 of record JAQGOL010000013.1, read on the forward strand.
GCGAACGGCTCCCGGCCAGGGTGCGGTTCACGACTTACACGCTCCGCTACAATAAAATGAAGTGGATCGAACTCGATGGCTTGGAGCAACACTGGGAACGCGCCCAGGTGGAGGCGGAGATCGCCGGCAAAAATAGTTTCAAGGTCACGACAAAAAACGTGTCGGCTTTTTCCATCAATCTTCCCGTTGATCAGGCGACTTCGGACAAAGCGCATCCGATCAAAGTCGTGATCGACGCGCAGGACCTCACGACGCCGGATGCTTTGAAGCCGCACTTCCGCAAAACGGCGGGGAAATGGGCTTTGGCCAATTCCGCCCAGCCGGAAGGAATTTCAAAACACCACGGCCTGACCGGACCGATCGACGACGCATTTAATGACAGCTTTATTTTCGTGCGGCCAACCGGCAAGGCGTTGAACGAGAAAGTGGGCGGCTGGGTGAAGGGTGAGCTTGAACGGGCGATCCCGCAATGGCGCACGGTATTCAGAGGTGAAGCCCGCGTAAAAGACGACACGGCCCTCACCGAGGAGGATATAGCCAATTCGAACCTGGTGCTTTGGGGCGATCCTTCGAGCAACGCGGTGCTGGCGAAGGTGCTTTCCAAACTCCCGATCCAATGGAACGCGGAAAGGATCACCCTGGGAAAACTGAGTGTGCCGGCCGCCGACCATGCGCCGGTGATGATCTATCCCAACCCGCTTAATCCGCGGCGGTATGTGGTAATCAACAGTTCGTTCACGTTCCGGGAAGGGAGTTCACAGACCAATTCCCAACAAACCCCGAAGCTCCCTGACTGGGCGATTGTGGATCTCAATACTCCGCCCAATAAAAAAGCGCCGGGCGCGATCGTCGACGCCGGTTTCTTTAACGAGCGCTGGCAGTAACAAATCGCGGATTGCGGGCCACGGCATTTTCTGATTCCTCCCAGGCAATATGTTATTCGGCATCTGCAACGAGATCTTCAAGGACTGGAAGCTGGAGGATACTTTCAATTACGCCGCCAAAGCGGGCTACGATCTGGTCGAGATCGCGCCATTTACGATCGCGAAAGATGTCAATCACATCTCCGCAGCCGAGCGTGTCACGATTCGCGAGGCGGCGGCAAGGTCCGGAATCGGGATCTCGGGCTTGCACTGGGTGCTGGTTCAGGCTGAAGGAATGTATCTTACCCATACTGATCGGGAAGTGCGCCAGCGGACAGGCCGTTATTTTGTGGACCTTGTCGATTGCTGCGCCGATCTGGGCGGCAACCGGATCATTGTCGGTTCCCCAAAACAACGCGATCTCCTTCCCGGAGTAACCTATGAACAGGCATGGACGTGGGCCACGGATTGTTTCCGCGACGCGGTCAGGCAGGCGGAGGATCGCGGCGTGGTGATCTGTTTTGAACCGCTTGCCCCGTCGGAAACCAATTTTGTCAACACCGCCGAGGAAGGGATCCGGTTTGCTGAACAGTTCCAGAGTCCGGCCATGTCGATCATCCTTGATGTAAAAGCGATGTGCTCGGAACAGAAACCGATTCCGCAGATTATTCGCGAGAGCGCCGGCCGGTTTGCATACTTCCACGCCAACGACGTGAATTTAAAGGGACCAGGCTTCGGCGAGATCGACTTCCATCCAATCGCCGCCGCGCTGCGCGAGGTGCATTACGACGACGTCGTTTCGGTGGAAGTATTTAAATTTGAAGAAGGCCCGGAAGTCATTGCAACGCAGAGTATCTCCTACCTCCGGCAGGTATTCTAACTTCGCCTTTTCTTAATCTTAATCTTAATCTCCTCCGTACTCAAAGATTACGATTAAGAGAAAGGCAAAGTTGGACCTATCTTTGGTAGATAGGCAAAAAATGGTTCTTCACCGCCAGACTCAATATCGCCATCGAAGTCGCGTAGATCGGACCTTGTTCCCGACCGTCGCCGCCGCCTGTTTCCCAGGAACCGTTGCGCGATTGGAGCGGCAGCAGGATGTCGGAAACCACCTTGCGCCCTTCCACGGCGAACTTGCCGCCGCTCTGATACATCCCCTGCGCGTAATAATAGGTCGTGTAATAAAACCAGCGTTCCTCAGGACGCACACCTTCCTTTAAGAGCCGCTCGGCCGCTCCGCGTGCTTCCGGTGCTTCGTATTGGCCGCATACCTGCATCGCAAGGAGTCCCTCGGATGTGGTGGAAACCTCATGCCCTTTGTTCTGGTATCCAAAACCGCCCGGACGCGGATTAAGGTTTTTGTCGGGATCCTCTTCGTACAACCGCTTGATGTATTTGATCGCCTCATCGACCGCACCATTGGAGACATCCAGCCCTGCGTTCTTTGCCGCGCGCAACGCCATCACTTGCCAGACAGTTGCCGAAAGATCGGAGGACGCATCATCTGGCGTGTAACGCCAGCCGCCGCGCGAATGCTCATTTTTCGTGACCTTCTGCGAGCGTTCAATGAGTTGAATTGCTTTGCGGCATTTCTCCCGGATAAGTTCGTCCTGGGCGGCATCGGCGCCCATCCCGAGCATTTCAGAAAGCATCAGGGTGGTGATGCCGTGGCCATACATGCGCGAATTATCGGCTTGCCCGAAATAACCATCTTTTTGCTGCAACTCAGGGCGGAGAATGAATGCGAGCCCTTTGCGCATGGTTTTGCCTTCGGGAGTTGGGTCGGCAGGCTGATGTCCCAGCGCAGCCAGAGCGAGGATCGTGAGTGAGGTCATTGCCGTCTCGTTGCGGCCTTTAATCGAGACGGAGCCGGTCTTGTCATCCTGCTGGGTCGTCAGGAATTGCGCACCGCGAAGAAGCGCTTCATCCACTTTGTCCGCCGCCGACACGGCCGTGAATGGCATGACAGCGAAGAGGAGGCATGACGGCAGCAGGCGCAACATCGTTGTCTGCTTCTTATCCCGAGTGTCGTTTATCGCGTTCATTACTTTTTGGATTTCTCAGCGATCACCCGGTAATAGGTCTCGATTTGGTTGCGGTATTCCCCGGCGACCGATTCGCCCTGGCCATGACTCAGTTCCTCCGCGAGCTTTTTCGGCAACTTGCCCCAGGCATTGAGTTTGGGGGCATTGGGCAGGTCGGTAGGAAGCGCGCCGTAGGCTTTGCCGACGCCTTCCCCTTTCACGCCCGCCTTGGACTTGGCCTGATAATCACCCTGGGTTGGTTCCTCAGTGGGAGTGGTTGCGTTGGGATTGGCGCTTCTCTCAGCACGCATGGCCTGGGCTGCGGCTTGCGCCGCGGCGGCGAGGGCATTTTGAGCCTGCTGGGCGGCGGCATCAGAGGGTTGCTGGCCATTTTTCCCCTCGCCCTTGGCCTGACCTTGACCCGGTTGTTTGCCTTGGGAATCGGGGGATTGGGAATTCGGATCTGAATGAATGGCGGCATCGAGGGCATCCAGGGTGCGGGCCATCCAGACCTGCTCCTGGGGAGTTGCCGGGGCCGATGCGAGATTGGAAGCCGGTCCCGGTTGAGCACTCCCGGGGGCCGCCGGTGGCGATCCCGGAGTTTCGCCAGCGCTGGGTGAACCCGGTGCCTGGCTATCAGCGGGTGGCTGCGCCGCCTGGGGAGCCGCGGCGGCAGATGCCGCCGAGGGTGGAGGCTGTTGTCCCGGTGCCGGAGAATTCGGCGGGCCAGCCTGCGATGCCTGCCCGCTCGGAGAGGCTGCCTGGGCTGTCGACGCGGCCTGCAGTTGGCCCAATTCAGCGGCAAGCTCCGTGTTGGCGCCATTGACTGCCGCTTCGGCTTGCGACGCCATTTGTGCCTTGCTCAATGCCTCCTGGGCATTCGGAACATCGGTTTTCGCGGTGCCCGCGATTTTCTCACCGAGCGCCTGGAGTTGTTCTCCAACCGCCATGTTTTGCAAACGCGCTTCGTGCCGGCCTGCCCGTGATACATCTTCCCCGGCTTCACCGGCTGCCTGCGCGATGGGCGCCTGCTTCTGGGCAGCTTGGGCAAGTTGCGGGTTTGGCGGCGCGGCGGCTGGCATCGGCGCAGCTGGCGCTCCGTCAGGCGGTGCAGCAGGAGCCGCGGGCGGCGTGCCCGATGGCGCTCCGGGATCGGCAGGTGATGCCGGTGGCGTTCCGGGGCTGGCGGGAGATGCGGGCGGAGTCGCGGGATCGGCAGCGGGAGTGCCGGGGGACGCGGGCGGCGTTGCGGGATCGGCTGCTGAGGTACCGGGTGGCGCAGGGGCAGCCGGAGGCGGCTGTGCCGCTGCCAATTTGCTGATATCCTGCGCGATCTGATTTTCCTGCTTGCTCGCCTGGCCCAGCTGTTTTTGCGCGTCCGTCAGCGTGTTTTTTGCAATCGCGCTGAGTTCCTGCTGCATGATCTGATTGGTGGAGAGCGCTTTCTCCAACTGAGCAAGGAGTTCTTCCGGCGATTTCATCGCAAGTTCCGCCATCTGCTCGGCTTTGGCGTACTGGGCGTCGAGCTGTTCTTTGACCCCGTTTGGCTGTTCGGTCTCACGCAACGCCAACCGGCTTTCCTCGGGCTTGCCGGCTTCGACATTGGCGTAATGTTCGGAAAGCTGTTTTAACGCATCGGCCAGTTTCTGCTGATGATCGGCCGCCCCGTTGAGTGCCTCTTTCCTGGCGTTCGCTTCAGACGCATCGGCGGCTTCAAGAAGCGCCTGCTCGGCGCGGATCGGCGGATCCTTGAGCATTGCAAGGGCGTCATCGGCATCCCGCGCGCGTTCGCGTCCGGCTTTCTGGGACATTTCCTGTTGGTTCGCATCGGCGCGCAACGCGTCCTTCAGGGCTCCAACGCTTGCATTGAGCTGTTCCTGTTTGGCCAATGGCGTTTGCACATCGGCTTGTGCCTCGCCCGGCGGTTTGTCGGCAGTCTTCGCAGCTTCGGCCTCGGTTTCAGCTTTGAGTTCCTCAGCTTCCTTGGCGAGCTGCGCCATCATCTCGCTCAATTTGGGAGTCATCTGGGCAAGCGCCTCGCGGGCTTCCTCCATCGGTTTGCGGAAAACGTCGAGAGCCAGTTGCAATCGGCCGACCAATGTTTCCACGTCCGATTGCATGGTTTTTGGAGCGCGCTGCGGATTGTAACGCTCCTTCATTTCCTTCGACACGCGTTCCGGCTCGGGCAGTTTGAATGTCTCCCAGAGGATCTTTTGCGCTTCGCCAATCAGCTTGCGGGTCGGATCATCAAACGCGATCCGGCCAAGTTCATCGGGCAGCGAGCGAAGCCGGTTTTCGAGCCGATCCCAATCGCGCGGAGAAATCGTGCGGGAACGGGGCGTATAAATTTCCCAGCGTTCAGCGGCGGAAAGCTGTTTAAGCCCATCCATCACCTCAAACAAATCGTGTCCGCCTTCCAGCAAGCGAAAACCGCGTTCCAGGGGAGTGACCTTCTCCTTGATTTTGGCGTGATCATCCTCGGAGGCGGTATCGCGCATCGCTTGAAGAGCAAGCGAGCTTGAACGCAGATCACTGACAAAATAGGTATCCGAATCGACGCGTGCTTCCTCGATGTCGCCATAGGCTTTAAGCACGCCGTTACGTTCATCCCAACGATTCCGGGTCAACTGGGCGCGCAGGACCGGCGGCAGCTTTGCATTGGCCAGGATCTGGTCGAGATCAGCGCGAAGTTTTTCAAACTGCACGTACGCCGGTTCCACCTCTTTGCGCAGCTCAATGGTTTTGTTCAGAACCTCCCCCGCTATGTTCTTTTTAAGCTCAAAAAGGACGCGGGATGTCTCTGTGCAAATCTTTGTAAGGCGCGTGCTCGGCTCAAGCAACGCCTTGCCCGGGGCCGATGCAAGCAGCTGGTCAATCGCGCCGCGCGGTTTCTCGATCTCTTTGATCATCGAGCGAAGCCGGTCGCCGGTACCTCCGGAGACGTGTTCGCCCGCAAGCTTCATCAGGTCCTGCAAGCTGCGGATTTCCGAACTGACCACGCGGATCCGGCTGGCGACCTGGGCCCAACGCTCGGCATCGTCGCCGCTGTTTTGGGCGAGCACCAACAAGCGTTCCTGCTCGCGGGCAACCACCTCCATGTTTTCAACAAGGACTTCGAGTTCCTCCGAACCGACCAACGGTTTATAGACGTCCACCGCACGGACACCGGCCTGATTGATCCGCGCCGTGGCATCGCCAAAATCGCGCACCTGATCACGCGCCAGCGGGGAATCCGGCGTAGCGGCCGCAGCGGTCAGCGAGGCGCGCGCGGGTTCGCGGAATCCGGAATCGAGCCGTGCAAGCAGGCGGCCGAGTAGAACGAGATCGGCACTCTGGTGGCCGGGATCCGCGGCGCGCTGCGTGGCAATGAGCTGGGTCCAGGCGGGGAGAAATTTCGTGTCGAATTGTTCAAGGGCGGTGGCGGCGTTGAGAGCGGCCTGTTTGCGTTGGGGATCTGCCTCATTAAGACGGGCGAACTGTTCGCGTGCCTCGGCGCCTTGTTTTTCAAAGAGCTGGCCCGCGCTTTTCAATTCACCAAGCAGACGCAACAGCTCACGCTGCGGTTCGAGCGCCTGCAACCGTTTGGCTTCAAATCCCGCCGCCGTAATCGTGATCTGCAAGGTGCGCGACTCGGCTTTATTCCCTTTGAGATCGACCGCCAGCAGTTTCGTGGCAACGAGATCGCCAGGCTTCACGCCTTGCTCAAACAGGTCCCAGCGGCGATTGACCGTGCTCGTCACGCCGGGGTTCTCAACCAGGGGCACTTCGCGCCATGTCCCTTCATTGATGCGAATCATCTGCGAGACCCGGCCCAGCGATTGGTCATCGGTTGCTCTTCCCCGCACATCAACAATCTCGTTCACGGGGAGGATCAGATCGTCCTTGGGCAGTTCCAGCTCGATCTGCGGGATCAGGTCGGGTTCAGCACGGATCTCGTATTCGGGACTGAACTTGTTTTCAAAACCGGTCTCCGCCGCGATGAGGTGGACCCGGTAAATTCCGGACGTCTTTAATGGGAGCCTGGCGGTAAGCCGGCCGTCGGCGGCGGCAACCAACGGCACGGTGAATTCCTTGCGTCCCTGTTCCACGCGCAGCTCGGCCTTTTCGATCTGCTGATTGGCAGCCAGCCGCAGCTCAACTTCGCTTCCTTCCAATGCCGCGAGATCGCCGTTTTCTTCCAATACCTTTTTCGACTCTACCTTCGAGTAAACCGGATACGTATAAATCTTCTCGAAGTTGGCGATGTGCGGCCGCGACCGCGCTTCAAGCCGGTATTTCCTCGTGATCGCGTCACCTGCCCTGACCCGGTATTCCACATCTTCACGGCCGATCTGGATGGTGGCTGAAAAGCGGTCATTCTCCGCGGGACTCATCTGGAGCACCTCGTGTCCGCCGCTTTTGCTGAACACTTCAACCACGGCCTTGCTTGCACGGCCGCCGGAAACATCAATGACCAGCGGGATGGCGTCTCCGAAAGGAACCCGCATTTCGGCCGGTTTGGGTTCGACAATCGCCACCTTAAATTGGGAAACGCGATCGACATTGGCCATCGGCAAAAGAGCCCGAAGCATGAGGGTACGAAACTGAAACCCGGTGAGCGCAAACCCGGCTCCCATTGCAAAAAGCAGTATGACGGCGAACCCGACGTAACGCCTGACCAGGTTTACCGGCAGCAGCCGCGCAACGTTGAGCCCTTCCATCCGGCTGGCCACGTCGCTTTGCACCAGGGCGCGGAACTGCTCGGAATCGACCATTTCCTTTGGAGCCGAAGTGCCAAGTTCGACGGCGGAGAGGAGATCCTCGCGCAGTTTTGGTTCGGCATGTTCGAGCAGCCGCGCGAGCCGGCGCGGTCCCGGTGCATGCGTGAGCTGGCGAAAACAGGTGCGCCACTCGGCGATGATTACGGCCAGATAGGCGGCGGCGCTCAGCCCCAGGCGCACTTCATCCGCGAGCACGAATTTCCAGTCGATGAGCGCCACGATCATCATGGTGGCCAGCAACATCGCCACCGCCGCGCAGAGGCCGCGCAGGATGATCAGTTTTCGTCTCCGCGCAGCAAACGCGCGAAGTTTGGAAAGTATCTTCGGATCAAGGTTGGAACTCATACGATTGGAAGCTGAACGCGGCGGCGCGTTGATAGCATTCTCGTTAGCCCCGAGCCGACCAGGAAATTAGGCAGGGAATACGAGAGATGGGTGGACGGCAATGCAGCGCTCACAGCATGCCCACCCGCTTACGGATGATCCATTCCGCCGTGAAAAGTCCGATCAGCGGCACAAACCACCAGTAGCTTTGCCATAAAACCGTTTCCGCCTCGACGACCTTGCCTTCGCTCATCGGAGCCAGGATCTCGACAAGCGACCCGGCGTTTTCCTCACGCACATACTGGCCGCCGCTGATCATGGAAACCTGCTTCAGAAGTTCTTCATTGAGGTTCAACAAGGTCAGCTCACCGGTATCGCGGGGTTCCACCAGGAATGAGGTGCGCGCCTTGAGTTCGCTTCCCGGAATGCCGGCCGACTCGATCCCCACTTCGTAATTGCCCGGCTCGAGCTCCGCGGTTTTCCCGTGAAAAAGCCCGCCTGCATTGTCATCGGACGAAAGACGGATCGCCGCGACTTTCTTTCCATCCCGGGTAAGAATCGCATCGACGCTCGCGTTGCTGACCGGTTTGCCGGAGCCATCGCGCAAGCGGACCCGGATATCGGCTGAGTCGCCGGGTCGATAGGTCGCGGCGCCTGCATCCAGGGAAACAAATTTGTCGCGCACCGCAAACGGGAGTTCCGCGATCCAGTTGGCAATCTGGTTCCAATAACGTACGTGAAATTCGTCGCCGACCTCAAAACGCCAGCGCCACGACTCGTCAAAAGCGTGGTAAAGCACTTTGCCGGCACCAAACGGGCGATAGACAATCGCCGGCACCTTTTTGCCTCCCGCATCGGCGGCAAGCAATGTCTCCGAACCGGGCAACGGCACAGCGCCGGAAAACCAATGCGGCAGCTGCAGTTTGCTCCAGGTCTCTTTATTCTGCGCTTTGTCCGGGTTTAAACTGAACGGCGCCAACCCCGCGCTCCGCTCATTGAGCTCCATCTTGCCGGACCCGTCGGAAACAACCGGCGCATCACTCCATTCCACTGGGAAAAGCGGCAGAATCGGAGTGCCGGCGTATTGTTTGAATGTGCTGCGCTGGCCATCGATGAAGACGACGGCGCCACCGCGCTTGGAAACAAAATCAGCGATCCACTGGAGTTCATCGCCCTTCCAAAGATTGCGTGGCACCTCTCCAAAAATGATCAGATCGTAGCCGGGCAAAAGAGCCGGATCATTTGGAAACTCCTCGGCATTCGCGCCGCGTGCAAAGCCGTTCTCTCCTGCTTTGCTTCCGGCAACGATCGCGTTGACTTCCCATTGTTCGTCGCGCTCAAAGAGATTGCGCAGATAACGCGATTCCCACCGTGCACGCCCGTCGATTATGAGCACTTTGCGTTTCTGGGTCACAGCTCGGAGACGCAGGCTGCCGGAATTATTGGCCGGCTCACGGTCGCCTTCAATCTGGGAGACACTGACCTTCAAATCGAGCGGCACGCCGGAAAGCTGCATCTCGCCTTTGGGCATCGCCGCCAGCTTCGACTCGGCCACTTCTTTGATTGAGAAATCAAACGGCACTTTGCGCATTTGCGTGCCGTCGCTTGTGACCTGCTGTTGCCAAAGCACTTTGTCGCCATCCTGAATTTTCAACTCAAACGGCATCCCGGCTGGCATGTCGTCCTTCAGCAGAATCTGGCCACGGACACGGTCCTGGTAAAAAACGGAATCCGGCGCCTCAGTTCGCACAATAGCCAGATCGCGTGGTCGGAGCTGGCTGCCGAAGCCGACTGTAAAAACAGGCACCTGGCGCGCGCCGAGGACTTTGGCCATCTCACCTGGGGCCTCGCCTTCGTTATGTTGGCCGTCACTGAAAAGGATCACCGCGCCACGTTCGCCTCCGGCAAAGTCGCTGACACTGTTCTTCACGCCGGTTGAAAGATTGGTCGTTTCGGAAATCAGCTTTGGCAGGCTAAGTGGAAGAGCCGGGTTTTTCGCGCTCGGCTGCCAGATCCTGTCGGCTTTGCCACCATCGAGCACAAGAAGCTGGACGTCGTAGTTGGTCGCGAACTTCGCCAGCATCCCCGAGGGTTCGCCTTCCAATAATAACGATTGGACCCGCTGCGCCCGGGGCATTGCATCGAACTTTTCCAACGCGCTCCGCAGCACCGAGTTTTCACCACTGGCCAGGTCGCTTCCGATTTTCTGAAACGCGTCGGCCAATTCATCCTGCCAGCGCCGGGTCACTCCAGCCAGTTTTGTAAGCTCTTCAGCACTGCGAGTCCGGTCGTTGATCTGCTTAAACTCCCGTTCCGCCACTGCCTTGGAAGGCTCGTAAAGATCCTTATTAAATCGAGCGAGCCGATCGCCGTTATCCCCACCGCCAGCCGTGATCAGGTCGCGAGCAGCGCCGATCTTTACAAACAGATCCGAGGCGAGCTTTTTGAAAACCGCATCATCACCGGCATCCTTTGACTTTTCGGAAAGCAACTGCGCGTCAGCGAGCGCCTCGGCCGCCTTGGGAAGTTCCATTCGGACAGCATCCGAGGGAAGCAAACGCATGCGTTGCAGAGCGAGAATCTTGCGGCCGATGCCCATGGAAGGATCGGTGAGGCCCATGCTGCGGGAACCATCGACAAAAAGGAAAAGCTTCGGAAGCTGGCCGATGATCTTGCGATGGTGCAATACCGGGCCGCTTAACATCAGGACAATCATGATGACGGCAAGCGCGCGCAAACTTGGCAAAAGCCAGCGCACCCAGCGACGTGGCGGCAGCGCATCGCGCCGATAGAGAATCCACGCGACCAAACCCAAAACGAGCGCGGCGCCCACGCCAGCCCACCATGGCCAATCGCCTGCAAACCGGAATGAAATCTGTTCGCTGCTCATGACGGGTGAAGCTCTTTCGCAACGCCACTCACCATGGATGGGGCGCGCCTGCGGCGGGGACGCGCGAACCGTTGGGCAAGGATCATCTCAAGAAAAACAAGCGCCAGAAGCGCCCAAAGCAACGGCTTCCAGAATTCATGCCCGAAACGGCGCGCGTGATCGAGCGCCTTATATTCAGTCCCGTTGTGAACCAGCGTGATGTGATGCGCCGTGGCGAGGTCCTCGATTTCTTTCGCGCTCAGCTTTTGCAGATCCGACTCGCTGCGCGATGCATTGACCACGTAATGGATCGGTCCCCCGCCCGGTCCGGCCAGTGTATAAAGGCCGGGCCGTTCCGTCTTTCCAAACTCGATGACCCCGCGTTCGCCTTTTTTCACGATGGGCAGGTCGAGTGTGATTCCTTCGGGATTGGTGAGTGTGGCTTTTTTGCCTACCTCAGCGGGTGGAAAAAGCGCGATGACCGGTTTGCCGACATCGAGATTACGCGAGGGATAAATGGTGGAAGCCAGATAAACGACCAGACGTTGGAGGAGCGGCACATAGGTTGAGCGTGTTGGCAGATTGCTCCAATCGCTGTCGATTGCGGTCGCACAGGAAATCACGTGGCCTTCTCCAAAAGATTTTTCAGCCAGGAACGGATCGCCATTGGCCAGCCGCGCCAATGTGAGGACGTCGCCGCCTGATGCCGCCGGCTCCTTCATTTTAAACCAGATCCGGATCGCCGATTCTGAAAGGGTCCCGTTGCGGGAATCGTTGAAAAGTTCAAGCGCGGGATTTTCAAACCGCTGAGAAACAATGGAGACCGATGGGGAATTCGCGTCGCCGGCCAGTGCGCCGAGCGCCATTGGCAAAAGCCCTTTGCCATCCTTGAAGAGAGCGCCGTTATACCAGCCTTGATCAATCCGGTTGCCGGTAAACGCCAGCAAACCGCCGCCGTTTTTGACAAACTCTTCGAGGCCGCGCAGTTGCTGCTCATTAAGATTGCGCACATTGGCAAGGACCACGACGGCCGATTCCGCGAGCTTTTTTGAATCCAGTTCGTCGGCGCGGATAACCTTGGTGGAAATCAGATCCGCAAGCTCCACGCGGCCCGCGGTGTAAGGCTGGAGGGCCACCTCGGCGAAGTCGGTCTCCCCTTTGAGCGGATCGCTGCTCGGATCGCCGTTGACGAGGAGAACGGGCATCTTGTTACGAACCGGGATGCTGGCCAGGAAGACGTTGTCGGCCTTGAGAGGGTCGGCGTCGGCGGTGACTTCGACCACATGGGAACCGGGCGTTGTGAACGCATACGAGAAAAGGAGCTGCCCCTTTTCGTGCGGTGCGAGCGTGGGAAGCTGGGAGACGGCGCGCTCTTTGCCATCCACTTTGAAATAAACGCGCAGATCCTTGTAGTTGCCTTCCCCGTAGTTGCGCAGGTTGGCTCGAATCTGCACTTTTTGCCCAACACCGACCATGAGCCGGGAAAAGTCGAGGGATTCAATGGCGACGTTGTCTTTGACCTCCTGGCCGACGTCAAAGAAGGTGATGTTGGGCGGGATCGGAAGTTTGCTGAGCTGTTCAAGGCTCTGCCCAAGAAGCGTATCCTCAGTGGCTTCAAAACTGACCCGTTGGAAATCGGTGAGCACCACAAGTTCCCGTGCCGATTCGTGCATCTGTCCGAAAACGCCGGCCGCGTACCGCAGCGCCGAAGGAACCGTTGCGCGCCCGTAACCGGCGGTCAGTTTCCCCAAGGCCTGGGTGATTCGGCCCGTATCGTAAGTGGGCTGATCAAGCAGGCCTGAACCGCCTTCTCCCATCAGGACGACCTGAACCTCGGAGCCGCGTTTGAGATCGGAAACAATCCGGGTGGTTTCATCGCGGGCGAGCGAGAAATTGGAAACGCCGGTGCGGCCTGCTTCCATCGAGTAGCTGTTATCGAGCAGCACCACGGTGGAGCTTTTTGCTTCCCCCAGGAGCTTTTGCGCGCCGGTCCAGATCGGACGCGCCATCACGAGAGCCAGGATCACCGGGATCGCCGCGCGCACGATCATGAGGATGATCTGCTCGATGCGCACCCGGCGTTGGTTGACCCGGATCACCGATTCGAGCAGGTGCATGGCGCCCCATTTGACCACCTCAAACCGGCTCTTGTGGAAGAGATGGATGATGATCGGGATCGAAAAAGCCGCCAATCCTCCGAGCAAGGCGAAGTTAAGGAAGCTCATGAAACAAGACGCAATGCGGGTTCATCCGCGCTTCATTCTCCGGCTGAGATAAGCGGCGAGGGCTTCGGCATACGGCTGGTCAGTGACAAAGGGAACCAGATCGACTTTATGCCGGCGGCAACCAAGCGTGAGGTCGTCGCGGAATTTATCCAGGTTGGCCAGATACGCCTCGCGCAACAGGGCCGGATCAAGCAGATGCTTGACGCCGTTTTGCTCCAGGCAATCGAACTGGGTCCAGTTTTTGAAAGGGAACTCGAGTTCATCGCGATCCCAAATCTGGAAGATGAGAATTTCGTGATGGGCATGCCGGAAATGAGCCAGCGCCTTGAGCAGTTTTGGCACATCGCCAAAACAATCCGAGATCACCACCAGCAAACCGCGCCGATGCAATTTTGGAACCAGATCGTGAAAAACGTCGCCCAGCTCGGTCTCGCCGCCCGGAACGCTCCGCTGCAGCTCGTCGATGAGCACATTCAAATGGCTTACTCGGGAGCGCGGCGGAATGTATTTGCGGATCTTGGTGTCGAAAGTCACGAGGCCCACGCTGTCCTGCTGCTGAAGCATCAGGTAGGCGAGACTGGCAGCCAGCCGGGTTGCGTACTGATATTTGCTCACCGGTCCCCGCCCGTATCCCATCGAGCCGCTCAAATCAAGCAGCAACGTGGCGCGAAGATTGGTTTCCTCCTCGTACTCGCGAATATAAAACCGGTCGCTCCGCCCGAACACGCGCCAATCGATATGCCGGATTTCGTCCCCGGGCACATATTGGCGGTGCTGCTTAAATTCAACGCTGAATCCTTTATGCGGCGAACGATGCAATCCGGAGCAGAACCCTTCGACAACCTGCCGGGCGAATACCTGGAGATTGCCGATTTTTTGCAGATCGGCGGGAGATAAAAGATCGGCAACGTGCGCCATGAAAGAGAGCTCTTAGTGGGATGCGGCAGGCAGCCGGTGGAGGCGAAACGGGCGCGTCGCTTCGAAGCGTCGAACTGCGCCGAACGATGCAGCCGCCGTATTAAAGAACGCCTTTGGATTCACCGCGCGGCACGACTTTAAGAATGCGCTCGATGATGTCATCGACGTTAATTCCCTCAGCCTCGGCGTTAAAAGTGGGCACGACGCGATGGCGAAGGACTGGCGTCGCGAGCGCTTCAATGTCGTCGATGGTGACGTGGAAACGGCCCTTTAAGACAGCGCGCACCTTTCCGGCCAGCACGAGGTTCTGGCACGCGCGAGGTCCGGCGCCCCACTCGATGAGTTCTTTGACAAACGCGGGCGCATCGGCGGATTTGGGCCGGGTATAACGGACCAGATCGAGTACGAAATCCATGACGTGTTCGGGCACGGGCACTTTGCGCACCACTTTCTGCAACGCAATAATCTGGTCGCCGTGGATCACGGGCTTTAATTCGGCGCCGAATGTGCCGGTGGTGCGGGCAATAATCTGGCGCTCTTCCTCGCGGCTCGGATAGCCAACCTTTACGAGGAAAATAAACCGGTCGCGTTGCGCTTCGGGCAACGGATAAGTCCCTTCCTGCTCGATCGGGTTTTGGGTCGCGAGAACAAAAAACGGTTCCTCAAGGCGCATCGTCTGGCCGCCAATGGTTACCGAATGTTCCTGCATCGCTTCCAATAACGCAGCCTGCGTCTTGGGTGGAGTCCGGTTGATTTCATCCGCCAAAATCATCTGGGCAAAGATCGGTCCCTTTTGAAATACAAACCGGCGGTGTCCACTCGTGGGATCCTCCTGAATGATGTCGGTTCCCGTGATGTCCGACGGCATCAGATCCGGCGTGAACTGGATCCGGCGAAAACTGAGATCCATGCAAAGAGAAAGCGAACGGATCATTGCCGTTTTGGCCAGCCCCGGCACACCTTCCAGCAGACAGTGGCCGCCTGCCAGCACTGCGATGATGAGCTGCTCGATCACCTCCTGCTGGCCGACGATGAATTTGCCCATCTCAGCCGTGATCCGGTTGGAAGCATCCACCAAAAGCGCCGCGGCGGCCTTGTCGTCCAATGGTTCAACCTGCGCGCGGACGGGGGTCGCTTTATCAGGGGCGGTATCGGTAGGCATTAAAATGGGGCGATCAACGGGAGGCTAAAAAGGCGGAATGGCTATTCGAACGAAACCATCGGTCCGCTTTCTGCGGAAGAAGGCGGGGTGCAGATCGTCGGATCCGCTGGCTCAACAGCCGCAGGCAACCAGCCGCTGCTCTCTTCGGCAAAAGCGGCAATCGTAGCCAGGGGTGTTACAAAATTAATTTTCTCCGGGGTGACAGCGTCGGCGACAATCTTGGACATCTGCATGGCCACTTGTGCGACCTTGCCGGCCGGATCGTCCGTGCGCCAGAAAGCGGGATGTGTCAATGTGGATGCGGCGCAGGCAGCGATGCCGACCAAGGCTGCGGCCCGTTGCCAGATCGGGGTCGTTGGACGAAATGCCGAGACCGAATCGCGCTGTTCATCGGTAAGAATGCAGAAAGGCGCGCTTTCCGCCTCAAAACCTTCTTCGAGCATCTGGCGCAGCTCAATCATTTCATAAATGTCGTGCCGGCATTCCTCCGAGACAGCCAGCATCGACTCCATATAAAGCCGCACCTCCGGCTGAAGTTCGTTGAGGGCGTAATCCGTCAGGTCTTGGTCGCTGAGATTTCCTCTCATTTCATGCTGCTCCTTTTTTCAGGTAGATGATTTTTTCGTCTTTCTCGTCGCGCTCCATTTTGCCGCGCAGATTGCGCATGGCAGCATTGAGCAGAAAACCAACGTTCCCCACACTCAGGCCGGTGATATCACTGACCTCCTGATACGAGTGATGGTGATGAAAACGCAGGCGGACGACTTCTTGTTGATTCTTGGGAAGTTCTTTCACCAGCTCCATGAGCCGGGTGACACGCTCCTTGCGCTCAAGCTCCATGAGGGGAGTGAGTCCTTCGCAACGCTTTTGTTCAAACTCCTGTGCCTCAATATAAACGTAGCGATCTTCCTTTTTAAGGGATTTGAGCGCGCAATTGCGGCATACGGTAAAAAGCCATTGCGAGAGATGCCCCTCGATATTCTCCTGCTCCTGATTGTGCAGGCGCATGAACGTTTCCTGGACCACATCCCGGGCGCGTTCGATCTCACCCGTGATGCTCATTGCATACTGCAGGAGCGGGCGCTCATAACGTTCAAGTGCGGTTTGGACCCAGGCGGCTTTGCGTTTTTGTTTTCCGAACATGTGATCTAGGGGGTTAATGAAATTCAGGGGGTATGGCAGGTTCGGTTTCGTTGATAACCCAATGGCGGGGAATTTACTGAGAAGAAATTTCTCAAATGCGAAAAAAGTAATTTTTCCATGCAAATCGTCGCTGACGACGCGCGACAAAGCGGAATTGCCGTGTAAAAGAATGCCTCTAATTTCCTTTCGTCGGCCCGATTGAACACGCTACACACCCCCAAAAAAGGCCGTCAGGCCTTCTTTCCCTCACCCTTTCTACTCCGCATGAAACAACGAACTCCATTCATCCTAGCGACCGTTTTTGCCATATCCGCCGTCAGCGCTTTTGCCGCCGACAAATACGCGGAAATGGATTACGGCCGCTTCCTTTCAGCCACTTACACGAACCTGGAGGGCAAGACCACACTCGATGGCAAAGGATGTGTTACTAATAAAGGAATCGCTATCAAGCTCGGCAAAGACGCCACATCGGCGGTCCTTTTCGATACCGACCTGCTCCGGATGTCCGGCGGCTGGAATGGCGGCTGGATCAAGCTGAAAGGCGTCGCCTTTGATGGCGGCCATGGACCGAATCCCGGACCTGCAGCCGACGCGAAGATGGTTTTCCAAACCAATCCCGCCCCGGGCTGGAGCCAGGGTGACAATTTTAAAGATCCGCGCAAGCTGCCGAGCGGACCCGGCGCCGCGACCGTGCCATTTGGTCCCATTCCCCACGAGTGGGCCAAATACAAAGGGCTTTATCTCAATGGTGACAATGTGGTCGTCAATTACACGGTCGGCACCGCCAGCGTGCTGGAACTTCCCGCCTCCGAAGAATCGGGCCTGATCAGCCGCACTTTTAATGTCAGCGGCAAAGGCTCCAATGCCGCCAATCTTCTGGTGGCCGATGCGCTTCCCGAAGCGACCGCTGAAATCAGTGCCGATGGCAAAACGATCGCCATTAACGACAACGCAAAAGCGGCCGATTCGCGTCTTTTCGTAACAGTCATCGGCGCACCCGAAGGCGCCAAATTGGAATCCGCGGCAGGCCGTGTTTCCCTGCAGCTTCCCGTCTTTGCCGGCGGTGAAGCTTTCAAGGTGATCTACTTCAAGGGGACGGCGGCGGATGCTTCCAAGTTCGCCGATCTGGCAAAGGCTTCTGCCAAGCCCGGCAATCTGGTTGAACTGACCAAAGGTGGTGCATCGCATTGGCCTGAAGTAGTCAAAGCCAAGGGCGAACTCGGCAAGGATGAGGATGGCGCACCGTATGTGGTCGATACCATTCCGGCGCCTGTAGACAATGCCTACAAATCGTGGATGCGCTTCGGCGGCCTCGATTTTTTCAAGGATGGACGAGCAGCGCTTAGCACCCATAGCGGCGATGTCTGGATAGTTAGCGGTCTTGATGGGAAGCTTGAAAACGTTGTTTGGAAGCGATATGCGACCGGCCTTTTCCAAGCGCTCGGCCTTAAGATTGTGGACGACGAGGTTTACGTGCTTGGCCGGGATCAGATTACCCGGCTTCACGATCTCAATAGCGACGGGGAAGCGGACTTCTATGAGTGCTTCAACAACGACGTGCAGGTGACTCCCGGCTTCCACGAGTTCGCATTTGATCTTCAGACAGATCCCCAAGGCAACTTCTACTTCGCCAAAGGCGGCCCGGTGAATCCAGGCGGCAGTGGATGGGGTCCTTTGAGCGACCACAATGGCTGTATTTTCAAGATCTCCAAGGATGGCCAGAAGTTTGAAGTCTTCGCCACAGGCGTCCGCGCGCCAAACGGGATGGGTGTCGGTCCAAATGGCGAGATTACTTCAGGCGACAACCAGGGAACCTGGGTGCCGGTTGATTACATTCATTACGTCAAACAGGGCGAATTTATCGAAGTGCCCGACCTCGCGCACAAGCCCACTCCCCCCACCGAACGGCCCCAGCATCTCTGCTGGATCCCATACGACTGGGATAACTCCTGCGGCGGCCATGTTTGGAACACCAGCGAGAAATGGGGCCCGCTTAATGGCCAGCTCCTTTATCTTTCCTACGGCAAGAGCTCGCTCTTTAATGTAATCCAGGAGCGTGTCGGCGAAGTTGCCCAGGGCGCGGTTGTTCGCTTCCCGCTGAAGTTTGATACCGGCGTCATGCGTCCCCGGTTCAACCCAACAGACGGCCAGCTTTATCTGGCGGGCCTAAAGGGTTGGCAAACCAATGGCGCCAAGGATGCCGGGTTCCATCGTGTGCGTTATACCGGCAAAACCGCCTGCATGCAAAACTCGATCCATATTACCGATAAGGGAATCCATATCGGGTTTACCAGCCCGCTTGATCCTCAGACGGCTGCTGATCCGCAAAACTACTCGCTGCAACTGAGCAACTATCGCTGGACCAAGGCTTACGGTTCCCCGGAATACAAGCCGAGCAATCCCGAGGAAAAAGGCCGCGACGACATCAACATTACTTCCGTCAAGCTCGCTGCGGATGGGAAAAGTGTCCTGATTGAAGTGCCCGATCTAAAACCGGTCGATCAGTTCCGCTTGAAGATGAACATCAAAGGCGCCGATGGCCGCGATGTTCCGGCCGAAGTCGGCGGCACGATCAACGTTGTCGCTCCCGACGCCAAGCCAGGGGTCGTCTATACCTCGCTCCGCTAACCGCACGCTTCAATCCATAACCAAAAGGCTGCGTCCACTCGGACGCAGCCTTTTTTCTGCATTACTAAAAATGTCGGCCATTTTGATTAAACAGCTTGGCCTGCATCCCAACCGGCATTTTTTTAAGACTGTGAGATTTGATCATCACACTGATGCTGCTCTCTTGAGACGGGTCATTCGGACTTGCTTCCTAAGCTTGATTCATCGGCGAAAAGCGCCGAAACCATTGAACTCTTTTTAAATGCTGCCCGCCATGCGCCACTCCTACGCCGCCGTTTATCTTCTTGCGCTTGCCTCCCTGGTCCATGCGGAGGAAAAACCGTTGGCTGCCCCCGTTCTTCCGGAAGCGCCGGCAAAATCGGCACGCGGATTGACCGTGACTTTTACCGCGGCCGGGAAAACCGACACCCGTTCAGCCCGGCTGATGACGCTTTTTGTGCCAAAAGGCGAGCCCGTCACGCCGTTTCTGCCAGCTGGTCCATTCACCGCCAAGTGGGAGGGTGAGATTAATTCGTCGCTTCGGGCGCAGTATACTTTTCACGCCGAGGTGCGTGGCAGCTTCAGGTTAAGTGTCAATGGCGCGGTGTTATTGGAGACCGTGCCGGGCAACCAACTTCAAACCATCAGCAAGGCGCTGCAGCTTAACAAGGGCGCTACCAAGATTGTCGCGGAATATTCAAGTGACGGATCAGGCGATGCGGCCATTCAGTTTAAGTGGTCCTCCAAAGAGTTCCCAATTGAGCCGGTACCGCCCACGGTCTTTACCCACGACATCAATGCAAAGGCGCTTAGGGAAGGACTCCGGCTTCGGGAAGGCCGTGAGCTTTTTGCCAGTCTACGGTGCGCGGCGTGCCATGGCGATCCGGCGCTGATCCCGCCGCGCGGCGAAGGAATGCCTGAACTGGCACACGACGCCCCTGTCTTTGATGAACTTGGCGCCAAGTATCGCGAAACCTGGCTCGCCCACTGGATCAACGATCCGCATTCGATCCGCCCGCATTCACTGATGCCGCGGGTTTTTTCGGCAAACCCGGGCCAGGTCGATCAACGGGCCGCTGATCTCGCCGCGTTTTTTGCCTCCACCGGCAAGGCTGACGAGACGGAAATTTCACCGGACCTCGCCCCGCTTGGCGGAGCGCTTTTTGCCAATCTAGGCTGTATCGCCTGTCATACGCCGCCGGAGTATGCCGAGAAAGACGAACACGATCGCACCCCTCTTTCGCATCTTAAAGCAAAGTGGCAGCCGCAGGCGCTTCGCAATTATCTGAAAGACCCGGCCAAGAACTACGCATGGACGCACATGCCCAACTCGCGGCTGACCAATGACGAGGCCGAACGGCTGGCGGCATTCCTGCTCGCGGGTAATCAACGCGAGTTTCCCGCCACCCCGAAGGGAGACGCCGCGCAGGGAGCTCAATTGCTGGTTTCCAGCGGTTGCCTGAATTGTCACGCCGGCATGCCACCCACCACGCAGCCGCCGTTGGTTGCGACGCTTAAAAACAGTTGGATCAAGGGGTGCATGGCGCCGACCGCCGCCGCTCGAGGCACCGCTCCGGATTTTAATTTTACCCCCCAACAACGCGATGCGCTCCTTGCTTTCGGTTCCACCGGATTTGGCTCTCTAAAGCAGGATACAAAAGCGGAGTTCGCCGAGCGCCAGGTCACCAACATGCGCTGCATTGCCTGCCATGCCCGCGATGGAAAAAGCAGCACCTGGGCCGAACTCGAATCCGATATGGGACCGTTGCAGGCCGCCGCGCCTGCCGAGGAGGGAGAAGGACATCCGGTCGCCGGGACCGCCGTGCCGATGCTAACCTGGTTCGGCGAAAAACTGCAGACTCCCTGGATGGAGAACTTCATCGCAGGTAATGGCAAATACAAACCCCGCCCGTGGATTATCGCACGGATGCCAGGGTTCCCCGCGGTATCCAAAGGAATAGCTGAAGGCCTTGCTCATCAGCACGGTTTGCCTGCCGCGCCGGAACTTGAACTGCCTGTGGACAAAGAGAAAGCGGAGAATGGCTCCAAGCTCATCAGCGAGAATGGCGGCTTTAATTGCACGACCTGCCATGGTGTCGGAGATCGCCCGCCGACTGCCGTGTTCGAGGCGCCTGGCATCAACCTTGCCTACTCGCCTGAGCGCCTGCGCAAAGGCTATTACCATCGCTGGGTCATGCATCCACTCCGCATCGATCCCGAATCGAAAATGCCGCGTTTTGCCGATGACGAAGGCAAGACGCCGCTTACCGATTATTACGACGGCAACGCGCACGACCAGTTTGAAGCAATCTGGCAATACCTTCGCACTCAGAAAAAGTAACGCCCATTCATTCGTCTTTGCCCGGATCCCCCTCCAGCGTGCGTTATCTATTCCTCCTATTCGTTGCCGCCCCGGGCGTCTTGCAAGCTGAAGACTTTCAAGGCTCCTCCCATAAACTTGAGTATGAAGAAGTGCCGATTGCTTACAGCACCCAGACGCCATCCGGACCGGTTGCAATGCTGCAAGCCAAAATCGAGAGCGGAGAGGTAAAGCTGAAATGGGACGCGGATTTTGGCTATCTGCCGGCGCTTTTGAAGGCGCTCGATGTGCCGGTCTCCTCGCAGCTCCTGGTGTTTTCGAAAACGTCGCTTCAGCGCAGCTTCATCTCGCCCAAAGTACCCCGCGCGCTTTACTTCAACGATAACGTCTACATTGGTTATATTCCGGAAGCGCCCATGATCGAGGTGAGCGAAGTCGATCCGCGCCTTGGCGGAGTATTCTACGACCTGGAACAAACCGCCGCCTACAAACCACGCTTTGAACGCAACGCGGATTGCATGCAATGCCACGGCGGCAACCGGTCGCTCGGGATCCCCGGCCATATTATCCGTTCCATTGGCACCGATGAACGCGGCGAAATTGATAGCCAGAGCGAAGTTTCCGAGATTACCCATTGCACGCCGCTGGCCGACCGGTGGGCAGGCTGGTATGTCACGGGCCAGCACGGCGGACAGATTCACCGTGGCAACCTCGCGGGCGCTGAAGCTTTCGAACATCAGATCCGCGAGCCGAACTACCTCGGAAATCTTTCCGATGTAAAGAACCTGCTCGATACTTCAAATTACCTGGCGCCGACCAGCGACATCGTGGCGCATCTGGTGCTCGAGCATCAGAGCCACATGCATAATTACGTTACCCGGCTTCGTTACGAGACTGAGCTGATGATGGCGACCTACGGACATATTCGCTATCTCGACCGGCAAATCGACGCGTTCCTGCGCTACCTGCTTTTTACTGAAGAAGCACCGCTTTCCGAGCCGATCGCCGGTAACGCCGAGTTCATGCGTGATTTCACGGCCCGCGGACCGCGCGATTCGAAGGGACGTTCGCTGCGCGATTTTGATCTTCAAACAAGGCTTTTCAAATACCCGTGCAGTTTCCTGATTTACACGGAGTCATTTGACCAGATCCCGGCGGTAATGAGTGAGCGCATCTATCAACGTCTTTGGGATATCCTCAATGGCTGGGACGCCAGGTTTGCCACTCTTCCCGAGAAGAGCCGGAACGAAGTAAAAGAGATTCTGCTGGCTACAAAAAAGGGATTGCCCGGCTACTGGCACGCGCCGGCATCGGTCCCCTGAATGGCCCCTACTGCGTGTCGAGCCGATAGAGCCAGTAAGGCTTGCCTGAGCTCCAGCGGATAATGTGAGGCCCATTAATCACTGTCCGCCAGCCATTGGGATAATGTGTCGTCTGGGAAAGGGGCGGCCCGCTTGTGCGCTCAACGGCCTTGATCTCATACGCATCACCGAACCGGCGATAGCTTCCTTCAGCGATCCAATCCGCGATGAGGTCACCACGGTAATTGGTGACTCGAAATTGAGTGTAATGCGGCGCGGCAACAGGAAGTGATTGGCAGGCGCTTGCCGCCAATACACCAGGGAGCAGGAGGAACCGGAAAGACTTCACAACGAATGATGTCAGATGGACGGAAGGCTGACAAGGCGAACGGCGGCTTGTTGCGCGCCGTCTATTTCAGCGCGCACGCTGTGCGCGCAATCCAGCCGCCCCCGAGCACCTGATCGCCGCGATAGCAGACCGCGGCCTGCCCTGGCGTCACGGCGCGCTGTGGCGTATGCAAACGGACCCGGGCATGGCCATCCGCGCCCGGAGTGACCGTCGCGGCGGCGCCCGCATGCGCATACCGGATCTTTACCACCACCTCAAACGGCTCACTGGAGCTCTCATGCCAGAGCGTGTTATCAATTTCAAATTCCTCCACCATGAGATCCTCCGCATCGCCGACTATGACACTGCTCGTGCTTGGATCGATATCGATGACGTATTGCGGCCTTGCACTTCCACCCGGCAATCCTTTGCGCTGGCCGATCGTGAAGAGCTCAATGCCTTCATGCTCAGCCACGCGATTGCCGAGCTTGTCAAAGATGCCGCCCGGATGGAATTCGCCTTCGCCCATATGCGATTTTAGAAACGCCTTGTAATCATTGCCGGGAACAAAACAGATCTCCTGGCTGTCAACCTTATCCGCTGTCTTGAGCCCGAGCTGGCGCGCAATTGCACGGATCTCGGTTTTTTCCATGTCCCCAAGCGGACAAATGGCGCGCTGGAGCTGCGCCTGGCGCAGGCTGAATAGAAAATACGATTGATCCTTGCGCGGGTCGCGGCCTTTGCGGAGCACGGCGCGATCGGCATGATGCTCGATGATCGCGTAATGACCGGTGGCGATAAACTCGGCGCCGATCGCCTTGGCCTTGCCCCACAAATTGCCGAATTTCACCTTCTCATTGCACATGACACACGGGTTTGGCGTGCGGCCGGCTTTGTATTCGGTGGTGAAATAATCGATCACCATCTTTTCAAACTGATCCGCTTCATCGACGACGTAGTGCGGAATTCCGAGCGCGTGTGCCACGCTGCGGGCATCGGCGATTGCCTGCGGGCCGCAACATTTATCTTCCGCCCGGGAGATGCAATCCTGCGGCCACACCTTCATTGTCACTCCCACCACATCATACCCTTGTTCCTTAAGAAGATATGCGGCGACGCTGGAGTCGACTCCGCCGCTCATGCCGATGACAACACGGCGGCGGGGGGTGGTGGTAGAATTGGGATGGTTCAAAGCGCCCGCATTTTCCTCGCGAATGCGCCGCGGCTCAACAAATTTCTTCCTGCATGCTCCGGAGCGGTTTTAGGGATCAATTCCAAACGAATTGTTTAAATGCCGGAACTGAGCGCACTCAGCGATGCAACGGCGCAGAAATCCGAATCGAGCTCTCTCCTGGCAGCCAGCCCTCGGCCGATTGCAGGATGCCGCGCACTTCCTTTGGCAACGGGTCCGGCGCAAATTCCGACACCCCCTGGGTGAAAAGAAGCTCGGTTTCGCTCCGGGTCAACGATTCAGGCCGGTTTGGGTCGGTCAGGCCGTCTTCGGTAAAAAACTTCACATCCCGGATCCGGCTCATTTGTTCTCTAGCGGCGGCTGAAACAGGGAGGATATGAAAGATGACGTTCTGGTTTGTGATTTCGGCGCGGGCTGTCCAATCGTTCGAATATTTGGCACCGCTCGAGAGGCTCTTTTCAAACAATTCGCTCCAACGGGAATCGGGTGCAGGCGCATCGGCTTGCACCGGCAGCTCAACACTCACGTTTTTAAAGCCCGGGTTGCAATTGCGGCCGCAACACATCCAGCGCGCCGTCCCTTCCAGTTTTACCGTCCGGCCGGGAACCAAATCCTTCGGTGGAGTGAGCATGATAGGCAATAGCTTTTCGTCGTAAAATCCTTGCGCCTTGATCTGAAACATCAGCACGCGCTCCGGAGCCGGCCACTCGATTTCGCCAGCAGTCCAACCCGGCGGCAGCTTCCACTCGATGCCTGTCGGAATCCCGACAATCCCGGCAAATTTCCAATAACTATGATAGCCAGCCGGATGCTGAAGATGCAGTCCGACACGGAATGCATGCCCGGGTTGAATCGCCACGTTTTCCGCGACAAGTTGGACATTCAACGGATTATCGCCGGCGTTGCTGACAGCGCTCACCGCCCAACCGATGAGGATACAAAAGAGGGGGATAGACAGCTTCATGCGGGCTACTTTACTCCGCGTGGCCCCCACTTTGCCAAACCTGAAAAACAGCTAGATGATGAGTCGGTTTTTTCAATTCCCTGGCTGGTTTGAGCAGACGGTGAAAGCATTTCCAAAGTTCGCCAGATCGCGACGCAATGATGCTCCGGGTATCCACCCGCGCCGGATAAAATCCGCTTTCCCGACAACAAATTGAAAAGAGCCCCTTGCGCACTCAAAGTAAGTGATTAACCTACGGCATGAAAACCACTCCAGTAGAAGAGCCCGGCACCCGCTATACAGCATTCCGCTGTCCTGAAGACCTGCTTGAAGTAGCCAAGATCAAAGCCAAAAAAGATCGACGTTCCTTGAGCAACTATATCATCACTCTCATCGACAAAGATGTGAAGGAGAACGCGGAACCCGCTAAATAAAAGCCACTGCCGTCGCCACTGCCCGGGGATAAAACGGGCAGTGGTTTGACAGGCGACACCAGTAAAAGCGGCCGATTGACCGCTTTTGAACTCTGAGTCGATCATCAAGGACTCGGAGTTAAATCAAGTCAGTATGCCACATAGACCGGAGATTCATGCCGGGGGAATCGAGACCAAACTGTCTAGCTGGCTAAAGCAGTGTTTGCAGCCGGTTTTCCAAGTAGACAAAAGGTATCTGTTATGTCCCGCGGTTTGGAAAAGTCGGCCTGCCTAACATGACACGGGGCGCAGACAAACGAACTTGAAAGAACGTTTGCCAAAGCTAAAGAATCTGTGAAGGCAGCATTACCTGGCTCAAACTGCTTTGCGTAGAATCGGCGCCGACCCGTTCCATGGATGTTTTTCGGAACTATTGGCCACAGGCTGAAAACGATGGGTCATGTGTCCGTCGCGTACGGTGCAGATCACATACCCCTTTTCGTCTGATCCATCGTGGTTGGTGCGCCACCATGAGCAGCAGCGACCCGTCGATAATGACGCCGGTCCTTCCATGCGCTCGGTCAACCCATGCCAGTGACCACTTAACACCGCTTGGATGTTCCGGGTCCGCAACCGGCCAAGAAGTGCGTTTGCGTTCAAGGGACGGAGCCAGTTGCGTCCCAAGGGAAAGTGGGTGAGGACGATCAGTGGCTTTTGAGGACTGAGTTGAGGGAGGGTCCAATCGACCCAGCCAAGTGTCTGTTGCGAAATCCGGGTCCGGTAAACACGCCGGCCTTCAATGGAATCGAGCACCAAAAACTGGCAGCCGCTTTGTTCAAACCGGTAATTGGTTTGCTTGCCAAATAGCGCTTCAAACGCGCTGCGATCGCCATTTTCAGTGCAATCGTGATTGCCGATCACCGGGTAGAGTGGCATTGGCAATGGACGAAAAATTTCGCGGACCGCACCGAGTTGTTCCCGCGTTCCGGAATCGGCCAAATCGCCATCAAGCACACAAAATGATGGCGCGGGCCTGAGTGCGCGCAGATGCGCAACGACTCGCTCAAGCCACAAACCGCACCGGGCATCCCGGTAGTGAAGGTCGCTCAAGACCACGAACGAAAAATCACCCGACGAAAGCCGTGCGGATGAAGTCCCGAAGCAATCCGGCTGCAAGCCCGCGCCCAGAAGCAGCCCGGCCGCGCCACGTAAAAAGGCACGACGTGAATGAAGAAGTCCGGCCATTATATCCGCTTACAAAGAAAACGGCCGGCTTGGCGAGTCCTGGATCGATTATTTAAAACTTCGCGGGGCGGAACGTTTAGGTGGAAAGAGCACGGTGCGGCCCCCTGCCCTGCGGCGCATTTCATCAAAGGCAAAATCGCTCCCATCCACTTTCATTTGATGCACCATGCGCAGAAGCTCACCGAGTCTGCCCTTTGGAAAACCACCCTTTTTGACAAACCAGCCGAGGTATTCCGCAGGCAGATCGTAAAGCGGCACTCCATACGGAGGATAATTGGCGGGACCAAACTTGCCAAAAGGCATGCGTGTCCGTTCGATGTCGGCGAGATCGGCGGCCATGTGCGCGGCGAGATCGTAAGGAAGCATGAGCGATCCTCTGCCGATGGCGGCTGATCTCAATTCTTAATTGAAAGAATCTCTCATCCCGGCGGGCAAGGCGGGCATTCCACCGTCGCTGCACGCCTCAGAAGAACCGTGCATAAGTTCGCTGGGGCGCCTCACAGGTCCTCCACGCCGGTGCTGGCAGGCAGAGAGAACGCTAAGGCTTCCCAGGGGCGAGTTCCAGGATGCGCCCCGGTAACCAGCCGATCTTCTGTTTGAAATTAATTGAACGGGTATATTCAAGAATCAGAATGCGGCCGCCGCCGATTGGCAGCAGATCAAGCGGCCGGCCCAGCGGCGCAAGGACCGAGGTGGTGCGGGCCAGCCATCCGCCATCCTTGCGCTTTTCCAAATGGGCGGAGAGCACATCAAAACCGACATCCTCAGGCGCGGCGGGGGCGCCAAGAAGGTTGCCAAAGCGAGTGATTAAAAAACCACCGCGCAAGGGAGCAGGATACTGTTCGCCGCACCAGATGGTTCCCGCCGGGGAGGAATGCGGATCAAATGTAAAAAGCGGCTTCTCTTCCGAGCCCCCTGCCGCCGGACCGACATTGACGACGGGCAAGGTAAACTGGATCCCGGCGGGCGGCGGCGGCGTGTGTTTATAAGGAAACCCGGCTTTCACGGGCCAATCGGCGAACTGGTATGGAAAGCCGTAATGTTTGCCCACTTCAATAAGATCCATCTCCTCGGCGGAGCTTGCATCGGGACCGTTTGCCACGGTGAAAAGATTGCCGTTGCCGTCCCAGGCAAACCCGTAGGCGTTCCGGATGCCGCGGGCGATTACTTCAAGCTGCGGTTTGGCGGCCGAGGGATCAATTCTCCAAAGGCAGGCCGTGGTATCTACTTCCGCGCCGCCAAAATAATGCGGGTCGGTGGTGGTCTCACCGCCATCGGTGCGGGAGCCGCTGCTGACATATAGTTTTCCATCCGGCCCGAATGCCATGTGACTGACCCCGTGATTAAAGCCGCCGACTCCGCGCGGATAGCTCATTGTAAACCACGGTTCGAGCTTGCGGGAATCGTCATCCCTGACCGGTCCAACAGTGCGCCAGATCACCACTTCATTTGTATAGACCGGCACATCGTTGATAAGCATCTGATTGGTCACCACCAGAAGCCGGCCCTGCGGATCGAGCGTGCAACCGAGGGCCACGTATTCGCCTCGCTTCGGATCGATATAATCGCTTGCCTTGATAATGGGCGACATCGCTCCCTGCGTGGTGTCGACCATATAAACCGCTCCATTCTGCGCCAACGCATAAACGTGCTTATCCGAGCCATCGCCGGCCAGCCGCGTGCAAAACTCGGGCAGTTGCACCAGTTCCCGCAACGTCCAGCCGGTCGGCGCCTTGGGCAATGGTTGGAAAGCAGCGCTTTTGAGCAGGTCGGCATACGTGACAAACTGCGTTTTGCTCCGGGCCGCGCGCACCTCCTCCAAGGTAAATTCGGGAGCCTCGCCGCCCCACGAATTGCCGACATAACTAAGTACATCGGCCACCTGCTTATCATCGAGCATTTGCGCCGGCATCACATTGGAATAATTCTGACCGTTTACACTGATCGGTCCCGACAACCCTTCGCAAAGCGCTTTGATCACCCGTTCCCGATTGGTTTTAAACCAATCCGAATTGGCCAATGGCGGATAGACAGGCGGCGCACCCTGCCCCGAGGGCTGATGACAGAGCTGGCATTTTTCAGTGAAAATTTTCGCACCCCGTTCCAGCTGGTCGGCGGGAATGGCGGCGCGGGAGGCCGGAACGGAAATCAAACAAGCAGCCAGAAGGATGGAAGGCGAAACGAAGTGGCGGGGAGCAACCATGGCGGCAGAAAGTGCGAGGTCGTGAGGCGCGAGTCAATCCATGCCGTGGATTCACAACTTTTTGACATAACAGTTACCGGCCCCTGACACTTTTCGACAAAAAAAGATGAACATTGCGCCATGAGAACGATCCCACTGCTCTTCTTCATCCTCAGCGCCACGCAGGCGCTTTTCGCCGTGCCTCCCAATGAATTCGAGGCTCCAAAAACGGTTACCTCGGACTACGTCGCTCATGAATGGGGCACTTTCACTTCCGTTCAAGGTGCCGATGGCGTTCAACTCGATTGGAACCCGCTCAACGTCTGGGACCTCCCAAAATTCGTTTATACGCTCAACCGGCCCGGCCTTCAGCGTCGGAACGGCGTCCTGGTGGCTGCCAAGAGTGCCATTACTTCCCGGCAACGGATGGAGACGCCCGTTATCTACTTCTACTCCAAAACGCCGCGAACCATCGATGTCGGAGTTGATTTTCCTCAAGGCACCATCACCGAATGGTATCCGCAGGCGCTCTTTCCCAATGAGCTGAATCCGATTTTGGCGAATAAATCGGTCAGTCCGCCAAAAGGATTACGCTGGATGCAGGTAAACCTCTTGCCCCCTTCAGCCACTCCGCCCGCACTTCAAAATGACGAAGCAGGCAGTCACTATTATGCCGCACGCGAAACCGACGCCTCGCTCGTCTCCATTTCAACGCGAGGCGGCCCGCGCGAGACCGAGAAATTTCTTTTTTACCGCGGGGTCGCTGGTTTTATCGCCCCACTGACTGTGACAAGCGAGGGCGACAACGCCCAGACGTTGCATCTTAAAAACACCGGCAAAGAGGATCTCAAGAGTCTTTTTATTTATCGGGCGCATGAAGGCCGCGGCAGCGTGCTGAGCGTCGAAGCCCTCGTCGCGGGAGAAACCCGCACCGTTGCCCTCCCGCCTTCGGCCGCTGATCAACCGCTTGAGTCGCTTCGGCGCACCCTGGGAAACCAACTCCAAACCGCACTCACCAAAGCAGGCCTTTACGAGAAGGAATCCGCCGCGATGGTGCACACCTGGGACGACTCATGGCTGGGCGAATCAGGCATTCGGGTCCTCTATATTTTGCCGCGTGAGTGGACCGATCGCACCTTGCCGCTCACCCTTTCGCCCTCCCCGGGCCAGGTCGCGCGAGTCATGGTGGGCCGGGCTGAAATGATCACACCCGCCATGGAAGAAGCGCTCACCGCCGAGGTCAACCGGTTCTCCAGCGACGACGCCGAATCCCGCGCCCAGGCAATCGCCAATACGCGCAAACTCGACCTTGGCCGTTTCTCGGAATCGGTTCTTCGCCGGGTGATAACCAATTCAAAACCGACCGCCGCGTTCAGCGCAAAATCGTGGGAGCTTTTGCAGGCGACAAGTAAGAAATAACAGCGCCTGAAACCGAGTCATCCGTGACCTCGAGCGGGTGTTATTCGATCCGGTAAAGATTTTTCTTGGTCCGAAGGATTAACGATTTACCGACCACCGCTGGGCTGGCCATAAAACCGTCGGCCAGTTGGTTTGAGGCCACGGTTTTGAAGGTGTCGCCAGGCTCAATGACGAGCGATTTACCCATGCAATCAAAGAGATAAATGACGCCGTCGGCATACGTCAGCGAGGCCGCGAAATCGGAGCCGACGCGTTCTTTCCAAACGATTGCGCCGGTCATCGCGTTGAGGCACGAGAGGATGCCGCTATCGTTGACCATATAAAGCCGCCCGTCGACCAGCACCGGCGAGGCTTGCGCCGGGGCGCCGGCGACTTGTTTCCACAAAATATGCGTGCTGGTTGCATCGCCTTTTGCGCCACCCACCTTGATTCCCCACATCTCCGGCTTCATGAATCCGGTTGGAATAACCATTACCTTCCCATCGGTGACAGGCAACGGCACATTGGAGAACCCCGGGTAATCAACAAACCAAAGTTCCTTTCCCGTGGCGGGATCGTAAGCATAAAGCCGTTCGGCAGCCGTCGTAATGCTTTGGGGCTGGCCGTCAATGGTTGTAATGAACGGTGTCCCGTAAGCCTTGCGCATATCTTCCGGGCGCTTCTGGAGCTTTGGAATCGCCGAGCGCTCCGTCTTCCACGCAATCTTCCCGGTCGCGGTATCAAGCGCCGCTTCAAACTGGCAATCCATTCCGTCACAGGCAATGAGCAGTTTGTCTTTGAATAAAACCGGCGAGCCGCCCGCGCCGTTTTGAAAATCGACTTTCAACTCGCGATTCTCCCAAATCTTACTCCCGTCCTTGGTGGAAAGACACGCCGTGCCGAGCGAACCGAAATGGAGATAAACGCGGTCCCCATCTATGACCGGGGTCGGAGAAGCGTACGAATTGCGGCGATGCTTCGGCGGCACGCTCTCATTTTTAAATACCTCAATGTCGTGAACGAGTTTGCCGGTGGCGAAATCGACGCATAACGCCCGTAACGATTTGCCTTCCTCGAGCGCCGTCGTCATCCAAATCTGACCGTTTGCAACTACCGGCGACGACCAGCCTTCCCCGGGCAATGCCGTCTTCCATTTTACGTTTTCGGTCTCGCTCCAATGCCGCGGTAGCCCTTTGGCATCGGAATACCCCTGCGCGGTCGGACCGCGAAACTGTGTCCATGAATCGCCGGCGCGGAGAAGGGTCGCGGACAAAATCAGCAATGTCAGGGCGATGGGTAAGCGTTTCATTTTTAAAATAGGCAACCTGAAGTCTTTTACAAACTCCCCGGGGCATCGCTTTCTTAGGAGGCGCAAATGAACATGGGAAAAGGTGGATCTGCCTGATTTCACGTTCATTCGCGCCGATTCGTGGTTTGACTATGGCTCCGCATGAAACCCGTCATCCTTCTACTTGTGCTCCTGACCTCGGTAAGCGACGCATCCGAGTTCGTCATCACCAAGGGAGCCGGCTTAAATGCGTTTGCGAAAATTGCCGTCGCTCCCGGTCCGCTTCGCAACAAGGAGGAGCAATTGAAGTTTGAAACGGGCATGGCATACCTCTCCGGGTACCTCGATGCCTGCCAATCCGGTCTCCAATGCGGGGCGCGTTTTCCTTTCCGATTTCCCGCCAACCCCGCCCCCGCCAAACTGATCCTCCTGGCCTCAGTGATTCAACGTCATCTCGCCGAACATCCCGAGCAGCTTAAACTCAGCTCGCGCGAAATTCTGGAATCGGCGTTTACCAAAGCTTTCCCGGCGGAGTAAAAAAAGGCCGTCCCCAAAATTCGAGGACGGCCTTTAAAGATAACCGTTTAGCCAAGCTTTTTAACCGGAGTCCACTGGCCGGAGCGCGCGGAGCTCAGCACCGAGTCGCAAACGTACTGGGTTTCAAGCGCGTCGCGGAACGTCGGCGCGGCAGGCGTTCCTTCGGCGATGCCTTTAATGAAATCAGCAACCTGATGGACAAAGGTGTGCTCGTAACCGATCTGCAGGCCCGGCACCCACCAGTTGCCCATGTACGGATGATCGGTATCGGTCACGTGAATGGATTTCCAGCCGCGTGTCTGGCTCTCTTCCCGGTAATCAAAATATTGGAGCCGTCCGAGATCATGGAGATCCCATGCAATCGAGGCGTTCTCGCCGTTGATCTCAAAGGTGTTCTGCGCCTTGTGGCCGCGGGCATAACGGGTCGATTCAAACGTGCCAAGCGAGCCGTTGCTGAACCGCGACAGGAATGCGCAGGCGTCGTCGATCTCCACTTTCTGCATCTGGCCGGTGAGCTGATGCATGCGTTCTTTGACAAACGTCTCCGTCATCGCGGTCACCGTGTCGATGCTGCCGTTGAGCCAAAGCGCCGTGTCGATGCAATGCGCCAGCAAATCGCCTGTCACACCGCTGCCGGCGGCCGCCGCATCCAGGCGCCAAAGACCCGCGCCGCCCTGCGGGATATCCGCGTTGATCGTCCAGTCCTGAAGAAATTTGGCGCGGTAATGGAAAACCCGGCCGAGTTTGCCTGAATCAATAATCTGCTTTGCAAGTGTGACAGCAGGCACGCGCCGGTAGTTATACCAGACCATGTTGGCGACCCCGGCCTTCTCAATCTCGCGCACCATCTCCTCGCCTTGTGGTCCGTCGAGGGAGAGCGGCTTTTCGCACATCACCATTTTGCCGGCACGCGCCGCTGCGATGGAAATTTCCGCATGCGAATCGTTGGGGGTGCAGATATCAATGATGTCGATATCGCTGCGTTCGATCAGTTTTTTCCAATCGGTCTCGGTCGATTCCCAGCCCCATTTGTCCGCATAAGCGGCCAGCTTGGCTTCATCGCGTCCGCACGCCGCCTTCAGCACGGGCTGATAGGGAAGATCGAAAAAATTGGACACCTTTCGGAAAGCGTTTGCATGGGTGCGCCCCATGAAACCGTATCCGACGATGCCGACGTTGAGTTGTTTCTTTGTGCTCATTGGTTGGAGTTCTGAAGTGAGAAGGGCGGCGATTTCAACACGGAAGAGTCCGGCTGACAACCCCCACGCATCTTAAATTCAACTCCTTCGAATTAACGACCCCGGGCCCGGCGCAGGCTGATTCAATGTCACAAGAAATTCACGCACCAGGGCTCCCAATCCGGTGCAGCCTCAGTTACCACGGCGCCGGCATGAAATGCCGATAACTCAGACTCACCAACCAAATCCATACGCCACGCCTTTATGAAAAAGCTTCACCAATTGACTCTTCTCATCGCCGCCCTGTTCTTTGGCCTTCCTTCGCCAGCGCCGGCTAAAAAAGCGGGCAAACTGTCCAAGGACCCTGCCAAAGCCGAACAAAAAGCCCTGCGCAAGGCGGCCGGCGTCTACGACACCAACGCCAACGGCAGCCTGGAAGGCGACGAAATCGCAGCCGTCAAAAAAGCTTTCGAAACCGATAAAACCGGCCCGTTCAAGTCCGCGGATCTCAATGCCGACGGTCTTCTCGACGATACCGAAGTGGCAGCCCTGCATCCCAAAGTCAAAGGAGTCAAACGCGCCAAGACAAAAAAAGCGTGAGCTCCATCCTCGCGGGACGCCAGTAAGCGCTTGGCGGAAACGCCGCGGGAACGCAATCGGTCCAGGTTCGCCGGGAAACTATACCCGGGGCCATAGATGATCCGGAGATGGTCACGGCCGCGGCATTTGACGGCAGGTTGCACGTAACGGCGCCGCCCTTTTGGGATAAACTCAAACGGCTTTACAACCATTAAAGCCGGTTGCCTTTTCATCGGTAAAAGGCCAAAACCGAGTCCCCTCCCCGGCCGCTACAAGCCGCAATCCATCAAAGAACAAGCCGTCATGAAATCTTTCGCTTTATTACTCTGCGCAATGTCCGGCACACTCATGCAGCTATCGGCTGAACCTGTGGAAAGAAGCACGCGCGACTCCGGGCCCGCGGATAAGCTCGGCTGGCATTTGGCTACCAAGGCTTACACGTTCCGGGACATAACTTTATATGAAACCGTGGAGATTACCCAGGCGCTTGGACTGAGCTATTTTGAACTCAATCCGACCCAGAAACTAAGCAAGGAAAACCCGGTCAACACCGATCAAACGCTCCCGCCCGAACTGCGCGCGCAACTCCGCGACAAGTTCGCTCAAGCGGGAATTCGCGTGGCATGTTTTGGCGTTGTCAAATTGACGGCGGACGAGAAGGCAGATCGCAGGATATTTGAGTTCGCGAAAGAACTCGGGATCCCAACTCTGGTTTCAGAGCCGACCGCGGATGCTTTCGACCTTCTCGACAAGCTCACGGCCGAATACGAGATCAGCGTTGCCATCCATAATCATCCAAATCCGTCGCCTTACGCCGATCCGGAGACAGTTTTAAAGGCGATCGCCGGCCATGGAAAGCGGATCGGAGCGTGTGCTGATGTGGGACATTGGACCCGCTCCGGATTGGACACGGTGGAGTGCCTTAAGAAACTGGAAGGCCACATCATCAGCCTTCATTTTAAGGACGTTGACGAGAACAAAGCCGATGTCCCCTGGGGCACGGGAAAAAGCAATGTGCCGGGGATGTTGCAGGAACTGCATCGGCAGAACTTCCACGGTGTTTTCTCGATGGAATACGAAAGCAAAAGCGGTCCGGGGCTGGTCGAGGAGTTGAAGGCATCAATCGCGACCTTTGACAAGGAAGCGGCAATCCTGGCCGGGAAAGCGAAGTGAGCTGGAAAGCGCGTCAAAGAACGCTCGCTGCTATTTCGGTTTGCGCTTTGAAACCGCCCGGGGCGCCCGCGGTTTTTTAGGCGCGCGGACCGGCGTCTTGACGGTTTCGCCGTCGACAAAATACATGTCGATATCGCCTTTGTTTTTTGCCGCGATCTTGCCGCGATGCACGCAATCAAAGCGCTCTTTAACAAGCGCCCAGGTTGCCCCCGAGATATTGATCTTGCCCACCTCGCAGCTTGACTCCATGCGGGACGCCGTATTGACCGTGTCGCCCCAGATGTCGTAGGCGAACTTTTTGACTCCGACGATCCCAGCCACGACGGGTCCGGTATGGATGCCGATACGGATCTCGAAAAAGAGTTCGCCCTTTTCCTGTTTGGCGAGTTTGTGGCTGAGCATGTAGCGCTGGATGTCGAGACCGGCCGCCACCAGATCGCAGGCATGACTGGAATTTACCGTGGGCAATCCCCCAACACAGAGGTAGCTGTCTCCAATCGTTTTGATCTTCTCGATCGGATAACGACCAACAATTTCATCAAACGCGCGAAAGCATTCGTCCAGCTCAGCCACGAGCGCCTGGGGCGAAAGGCGTTCGCTGATTTGGGTAAATCCTTTGAAATCGGTGAACATCACCGTCACCGGATCAAATGAGCGGGCTTGGGAACGGCCGAATCGCTTGAGCTCATCGGCTGTTTCGGCCGGAAGAATATTGAGCAACAGGTCGTCGGCCTTCTTTTTCTCGGCCGCGAGCTCGATATTCGTATCAGCAAGCTGGTTCTCCACCGCTTCGCCGTGCTCGATTGTGTTCTGGTAAAGGATATGGACTTCTTCAAGTTCGTCTGTGAGCCGCCGGTTCTCCACGCGCAACGCGTCAAGTTCAGCAGCCAGTCGCAAAGAATCGGAAGAGAGTTCCATCAGGACTCCCGCGTACCATTCTGCTGGCGCAGGGCAAGCCAATTTGATTTCAGCGGAGTGGAAAGTGGCGTGCGGAGAGCGATCGACTGAGGAGATCGACAAAACCGGGCGGATTATCTTGAAAAAGGAGTTCCAACCCCGTTCCTTCCTCGCGTCCAGGCTACCCAAGCACCCTTCCAACAACATTTTACATAATGCACGCCCCTGTACTATCAGCTCAAGCGCGGTCACTTATCGAAATGAACGTGGAAATCGGGGGGTTCGCGGCGCATTGGCGGCACTGCGATCAGATGGCGAATTATCTCTCGCGGGCTGTCAGCCTGGAACGCACCGACTCCTTTTTTTATTCGAACCTTCTTTCAACCGTACTCAACGAGCTCTTTGAGATCGTTTTCTACCAGCACCAGTCAGCCGGCCAGCTCCTCTGCTCCATCCTGCGCGATGGCCCCGTCGACCGCATCGAACTCAATATTCCCGTGGGAAAGACCCAGACGGAGTTTTATCAAAGCAGCGTGGCCGACGCGCAATCGCTGCGCGCCGGCGAGCTTTATACCCGCTCGTTGCTCGGTGAAGCGGGTGCCAGTGGCGCCGTTGGGCTGCTTGAACTTGCCTCGGATTACGGGGCGAAAATATGGGTCGATTCGTTGGACACACCCAACCAGTTGCGCCTCACCGTTGACATCAGCCTCGAAGAAAACCGTTCCCCATCCGTATGAGCTTTTCTGTTCGCTTTGACGATAATAACCAGGAAATCGTGTTCGCGGGGGTGATGCGGCCAAAAGGGGCCAGGGAGATCGCCCCGGTGCGGGAATTGGTGGAGCAAGTGGTTGTGCGGATTTCGGGCACGCTTTTTCTCAATTTCAAAAAGCTAAACAAGATCAACAATGTCGCGTTTCATGAACTGGCGGCAATCCTGACTTTAGTCTGCAAACAGCAGCCCGACCTTAAGATCCGGATCATTGTTTCAAGCGTGGTGGGCTGGGCAATGCGCAAGTTCAAAGTAATCGGCTCGATCAGCCCGAATATCCATATCGAGCAATACGACAACGATTTTTACCCCGGCCAGGGCGTGCTTGAAGATGGTGGTTTTGTGCCGATTTTACGCACCCAGACCAAGATGACATGGCGCCACGAACGCCGGATTCTTCCCCGGCATGGACTTAAGCCCGGAATGCATGTGGCCGACATCTGTTGTGGAATCGGCGATTTTGCGGTGCTGCTTCAAAAAGAATTCAAGCCGGACCGCCTCGTCGCGCTCGACCATGCCAAGGCAAGTTTGAACTACGCCCGCAAAGTGGCGGAAGACTTTGGGATTACCGATATCGAGTATATCTACGGAGACGCCTCGGCTCTTCTGCTCGATGACAACCAGTTCGATTTTGTGACCTGCCGCCACGCCTTGCAGGTCTTTAACAAACCTGAACTCATCCTGAAAGAACTCTTCCGCATCTGCAGACCGGGCGGACGGGTTTACGTTACCAACGAAAAGAACTCGCATTGCCTGGGCGAACCGCGAGCCGATTCCATCGCGTGGACTTATAACGAAGTCGCCAGGCTTTGGGGCGATTTTGAGATGGATATCGAGCTTGGGCCAAAAAGCCGGCGGCTGCTCGATGAGGCCGGCTTTGATGACGTCCGCATGGAATCGTTCATGGTCACAAACCTCGACGGCGATCCGCAGGATTTTGCCGACATCATCCAGGCATGGGAAGACGTTTACGCCGGCAAAATGTCCGCCGAACGTGGCGACGACCAGGAATTTGTGACCCGGTTCCGGCAAGGTTTTCAGGATCACATCTACGCGGCGCTTCATCCCAAAGGCTATGCCGGATGGCCGATCTGGATCGCGTCGGCGCGCAAACCTCTATGAGCGGAGTGCATCGCCACGAGTCCGGGAAAAAGTGGTTTCGATTCGCGCCAAAAAGCTTTCGCACCAAGTTCATTCTGGTGGTCGGAGCCGCCGTGATTTTCGACCTGCTCATGAGCGGCGGCGTGGCGCTGTGGAACGTGCAACGGCTCGGCGAGG
The DNA here is from genome assembly GCA_028293625.1 of Chthoniobacteraceae bacterium. Taxonomy (GTDB): domain Bacteria; phylum Verrucomicrobiota; class Verrucomicrobiia; order Chthoniobacterales; family Chthoniobacteraceae; genus CAIURC01. The sequence goes on from JAQGOL010000013.1 coordinate 45,318, forward strand.
ATGCTTCAACTGAACTCAAAAACGGCTTGGAAAAAGCGAGCCGCGAATACCTCGAGAATTACATCCACACCACCGGGCTCCGCGCAAACCTCCTGCTTGAACGCGTTTACTCGGAAGTAACAGCGCTCTCGGGCCCCATGCAGGCGCTGATCGATCATCCCGATGCGCAAAAGGAGATTGGGGACGCCGCTGCCAGGATCCCGTATCTCTCGGATAAACTCTATTTTGATCCGACCGGCAAATGGGTCCAGAACGAGAAGCACGAACCCTCTGTCATCAGCGTCTGGGGTTACCTTCTTGGAGCCGATCATCAACCGCGTCCGGATGTACTGCGTGAAATCCAGGAGACGGCGGTTTTTGATCTTTTTGGGACGAGCCTGATGAGAACCGGGGCCAAAAAGCTCCAGATGTATTACATGGGCCCCAAGGATCGGCCCATCATGCGGACGACGCCGTATTCAGATCAGGCACAGACCTTCGACAAACTTTACCCCGGCCATAACGACAAAAATTTCTGGGATTTCTTTTTCCCGGGCGTTTATGAGGGGTGGCAGGAATGGATCAAAGATCCAAAGCGCTCGCATGGAAACAGCGACGTCACCAGCACCGCGCCGTACGTCGACGCGATTACGGGCAACCTGATTGTCACGTTTTTCCATCCGCTTTGGAATAAGGAGCGAACCGATTGCGCCGGAGCGGTTGCCGTCGACATCACGCTCGAACAATTCGCCGACCTGATCAACGACGTCCGTGTCGCTGACAGTGGGTTCGGTTTTTTGAGCATGTCGAATGGCAACGTCATCGCCATTCCGCCACAGGGAGAGAAAACCCTTGGCATTATGATAAAAAACCAGGGCGCGGGCGAAGGAGTCACAGGACTCGACCGCAGTCTGGGAATGAGCATCTATCCGGCAGTCAAATCGCTCACGCTGCCAACGAACGACGCGGTGGCAATCCATCACGTCAAGCTCATGGCCAACGGCCAGGCTGAGCCGTATGTGATCGTCCTGCATCGCCTTTCAGAAATGAACTTCTGGGGTGGGAAAAAGATCGGAAAAGAAAACGCCACCCTCGGTTTTGTCGTGCCTGAACGGGAAATCTACGCCTCCCTCTACGCGGCCCAGGAGGACATCGCAAAAGCGACCACCCGCATCCGAAACTGGCAAATGGGATTGGTGTTCCTCAGCCTCGGCATCGTGCTTGCAGCCGTCTTTGGGATCTCAAAACGGATCACCGCCGGGATTAGTGCGCTCGCCAGCGCGGCCAGCCGGCTTGAGGAAAAAGATTATTCAGTCCGGGTGAAAATTGAAAGCGGCGATGAGATTGGCGAACTGGGAAGCGCTTTTAACCAGATGGCGGCCGAGATCGAGAATTACACAAAGAACCTCGAAAGGCTCGTCTTTGAACGCACCGCAAAACTGGGTGCCGCAAATGCCGAGATTCAATCGTTAAACGAACGGCTCAAGGGCGAGAACTCGCGACTCGGAGCGGAATTGGATATCGCCCGGCAATTGCAGATGATGGTGCTGCCCAAAAAGAGAGAACTACAAGCCGTCCCGCGCCTTGATATCGCCGGCTATATGGAACCGGCCAATGAAGTGGGTGGCGACTATTACGATGTCCTTCAAATCGATGGGCGCGTAAAAATCGGAATCGGCGACGTCACCGGCCACGGATTGGAAAGCGGCGTGCTGATGCTCATGGTGCAATCGGTGGCGCGCACCCTCCTTGAAAGCGGGGAACAGGATCCCAAACGCTTTTTAAACGTGCTCAACAGCGTCATTTGCAAAAACATCGAGCGCACCGGCTCGGGCAATAACCTCACGCTTTCGTTTCTCGATTACAAAGAGAACGTCGTCACGCTTGCAGGCCAGCACGAGGAACTCATCCTCATTCGCAAAGATGGCAGCATTGAGCGGATTGACACGATCGACCTCGGATTTCCCGTCGGACTCGAATCCGAGATTGCGCAATTCATCAATACGCGGGAACTGCCTTTTGAAACCGACGACATTATTATTCTTTATACCGACGGAATCACCGAAGCGGAAAGCCCCGCGGGTGAGCTATTCGGGATTGAACGATTGAGTGAAAGCGCCCAACGGCATCGCGCAGGCTCAGCAGTGGAAGTGAAGCGCAATATTATTAAAGATGTGCGAGCCCACATCGATACGCAGAAGGTTCACGACGACATCACCCTCCTGGTTCTTAAACACCTTTAATCCCGATGAAAACTTCCTTCGGCGACTCCTCGGCTTTGCCCGCTGACCTGCAACGCTCCACCCGGATTACCTTTAATACCGATGCCCTCCAGCTCAAATGGCATCATTGCAGCAGTTCCGCCGATTTTTTGAGCCACTTCTACGAGGGGCTCTTCTCCAACGAGGCGGATTCAGCCGACAGCAGCGATCTTGTCCACGCCATTGCCTACATGGCCAACGAGCTCATTGAAAATGCCGTCAAATTCCGCACCGACGGCAACGTGGTGATCGAATCGGGCCTGACCGAAGACGACTTTTTATTGCGCATCGACCATTCGATCTCGGCGGAGACCAGCCAGCGCTTTCAATCGCTTCTTGAAAAAATCACGGATGGCGATCCGGGAGAACTGCTGATTGAACGGCTTGAAGCCAATGCAGCCGGCGATAACGCCAATGGTTCGGGGCTAGGCTTGCTGACTTTGATGAATGATTATGGCGCCCGGATTTCCTGGAGTTTTGAGCAACCCGGGGAATCGCCCGAAGATCCCGTGCGTGTGGAAACTGTCGCCCGGCTTGCCCTTCCCCATTAGTCTCCGGCCCAACACCACTTTTTTATGGAAATCAAGAGTAACGAATACCGAGTTTGGAGCGAAGAAGCGATCATCCACTTTGAGGGAACGATGCGCCTGAGCGGCACCGAAGCCTACGCGCCGATTAATGAACTCATGGATGGAGTCCTCTCCACGCACCCTTCCCTGATCATTCTTGATTTAACCAGCCTTGAGTTGCTCAACAGCTCGGGCATCAACTTGCTGGCTAAGTTCACAATCGCGGTGCGCAAACAACCCGACATCGCCATCCAGGTCAAAGGGTCCAACCGGATTCCGTGGCAGGGCAAATCACTGCCGAACCTGAAAAAACTCCATCCCGCCCTTGAGCTGGTGATTGAGTAAAAAGAAGCGCGCTTCGGGCGAGCCGATTATTTCTGATGCGCGACGGCCCGGTCCTGTGCGCCTGCCATTGCACCGGAGGCTACGCGGCAGTTGGGACAGACGGTATGCTGGAAGATAAAGTCATCTTCCGACACCCTCGTGAAATACTCCTCGATGTCATGCCACTGGCCTCGCTCGTCCTCGATGTTCTTGCATCCAAGACAGATTGGCAACCGGCCGCTGAGGCGCTGGATTTTCGCCATGGCCGCGGTGATCTGCTTGTTTAATTCGCGCTCGTGATCAAGCAGCTTGCGGATTCGAGCCACCGAATAGGCAGCCAGGAGGAAAACGGTGAGCATCACCAATCCGCCCCACCACCCGTAAAGCGGATGGGGATACGCGCCGCCTAAGATCGCATTATCGGCAAACCAAATCGCGGCCGATGCGAACGCAAGAATCATGGCCAGACGCGTCCCGGCGGCCCACGAGACAAAAGCGATCGGCACGATGTAAAGGATGAACACGTCCAGCTCGTCGCCGGTCACGTAATCAAGCCAGCCAATCAGCGGGATTGCCGCGCAGGCGATAATCAATGACAGGGATGAAGTTTTCATTGTGGGTAGAACCGCCTATTTACGCCGGTTCATTTCACCTCGCAAGGGAACGCCTCTTCTCTTGATCAGCACTGCTGGACGTAAACTTTTTAAAGATGAAAACTACCTCCCATGGACTTTTCCGGAATCTGGGCGCCTTGGCGCGTTGAATATTTTAAACAAACCGGCGGCTCGGATTTTTTGCTCGATGCCGCCCACGCAATTGATGACGCCGCCCACATGGTGGTGGCGCGCGGCAAAAATGCGTTCTTAATCATGAACCGCTTTCCCTATGCGGTGGGCCACATGATGGCGGTCCCTTATCGCAAAATCGGCGAGCTTTCCGACCTGGCGGATGGCGAAAAACTCGAGCTCTGGGACTTGGCCGAACACGCTCAGCGCCTCTTAAGGGAAGTCGTGCGCGCCCAGGGCTTCAACATTGGGCTCAACCTCGGCCGCTGCGCCGGAGCGGGCGTTGTCGATCACCTGCATCTCCATATCGTCCCCCGATGGGAAGGCGACAACAACTTCATGCCGGTCCTTGCCGACACACGTGTCTTTCCGGAGGCGCTGACGGCCCTTTACTCCAAACTGATGGAGGCGCAAAAAAACATCCCGCCACCAGTCCGATGAATTCCGAGGGGCTCAGCGAGCGCATTCATAAAATCGCAGCCGATGCCGGCATCGGCACGATTGCGGTGGCGGTGCACGATTATCAGGACGGCACTTCGTTTGAGCTCGATGGGGAGCGCTGGCTGCATGCCGCCAGCGTCATCAAGCTCGCCGTGCTCATGGCGCTCTTTAAATCCGTCGAGCAAGGCGCCTTTCATCTCGATGATCCGCTCCATGTGCGGAACCGGTTTAAAAGCATTGCCGACGGTTCGATTTACCATCTTGAGCCCGATCGCGACGGCGACGGTGAGTGTCATGGCCGGATTGGACGCACCTTGAAGATCGGGGAGCTGGCACGCGCCATGATCGTGCGCAGCAGCAACCTCGCCACCAATCTTCTGCTCGACCTGCTTGGAATCGAACAAATTCAGCAGACCCTGGCCTCCGCCGGCATTAAAGGAGTCAGGCTGGTCCGGGGCGTGGAAGATCTCGCGGCGTTTGATCGCGGCCTCTACAATCAAATGACGGCGCACGGTGCGGTTGAGCTGCTGCGGCTGGTCTGCGAAGGCAGCTTTCTAAACGCCGGCTCCCGCGAACAGATTCTCTCGATTTTATTCGCCCAGGAATTCAACGCCATGCTGCCGGCCAAACTGCCACGCGATGTCCGTGTGGCGCATAAAACGGGGGAGATTTCCACTCACAGCCACGATGCGGGCATCGTCTATTGCACCGGTCGAGCCCCTTACGTGATCGCCATCTTCAGTGAAAGCGCTGCCGCCAGCGATCCGCGCTCCCGCGCCGTCGCCTTAATCTCTTCACTCATTTTCAGCCGTCTCACCGCATGAGAGTTGTCGATGCCCTGACCCTTTCTCCCAAGCGTCGCGCTTTGCTTAAACCCGGGGAATTCCATGCCGATCCCAATGGAAACCGGCATCGGCTTCCCCGCTTTTTTTACGAGATAGAGACCTGGGCCGAGGCGAAACAAATCAAACTCACCGCGCACTTTTTCCTCTCTGAATTAATGAGCGTCGATTGCCGTGAAGCGCGCGCGATTTTCCGTCAGGCTCCTCAATATATTCCGTGCGCCGTCTCTGTGCTGGCGCGCTATCTGGAGGAGTTCAGAGCGCGGGTGGATGCGCCGGTCTGTGTCAGTGTGAATGGTGGGTACCGCTCCCCCGCCCATGCACGCAACCTGAACCGTGCCACCCCGCATCAATGGGCGGCGGCGGCCGATATCTATCGAGTCGGGGAGAACTGGCTCGATTCTCAAAAAACGATCGAGCGCTACGCAAAAATAGCCGAGAGCATCGGTCCCGAGGTGCATGTCAAACCGTTTGGACACGGCGCCGGCGAGAATGATGACCATCTCCACATCGACCTCGGTTATTTGACCCTGATTCCCGGCAATTGTAACGAAGACGAACCTCCAAACCCTTGAGCTTTGCAACATGACCGATCCCCGGAAAGATCCACTTGCTTCCTCCAAATCGAAGGCGCGCAAAATCACCGCGCAACCGGATCCCTGCATGGGATTGGAGGCCGAGTTCACGCTTTATGTTAACGGCCAGAAACGCGCCCCGGAAGAGGTATTCGGCAATCCGCGCCATGTCGTGCGCGCGGAGATGATCCCGCGGGCCGGGCGCTCGTGGCACCTCCCTTCCGGAGGCGCGCTTTATTTTGATACTGGTGTCATTGAAGTGGCCACCCCGATCATTGAGCTGGGACCCGGCTGCGCAGTCCGTGCCGGGCATTCGCTTTGGGAACAAATCGCTTATGTGCGAACCGAACTGGACGCATGGGAAAAAAAACAGGGAGTCGAAGTGCGTTTGGAGGGCTTCAGCGCCCACTACAACATTTCCATCCCGGAAAACCGGGCGCTTGACGGCGCGGGCATGCATCAGCTCGCGCTGCTGCTTACTTATCTTCTTCATCCGCCGGTAATGCTCCTTACCGCCAACCGGTTGAGCACTGGCATCGGTGTCCGGCCGCGCGATGGGCGAATTGAAATCACCGCCGATTTTACGCCTTCGCCGGAAATGATGGTCGCGGCGGCATCGCTCATTGGCGGGATCGTGCGCGAAGTCGCTCTCTGGCCCGATCACGACCTTGGCGCTCTTGCCCGCAGAGGTTTCCCGGTCATTGCCGGATTCAAGCCGTGCGCCCACACCTCGCGCAAAGGGTACCTGGCGCGTTTTGACTGCTTTCCATCAAATCCTTTTACGGCCAATCCGAGCGAAACCCTCTGGCAACTTGAAGACGGCCGCCAGCTGACCATGCGCAAAATCGCCCATGAAATCGCACACCCGTTCCGTCGGGCAATCCACGCAGTGGGCGATTCGGATGCCGGCGAACACGTCTTTGCCGTGCTGAATGAACGCGCCCGGTCGTTCCTCGATTTTCCGGAACGCCCATCTCGCTACGAGGATGTTGGCCGGCAAATCGAATGGAATCGGCGTTCGCGGAGGCGACTCCCGCACTCGCGGTACGAACGGGTGATCCACCGCGTTCTTACCCGCCAGCCAATCCGGGTCGGCTCTTTTGTTTACCGCCCTGAACGGATGCTCGGCTGGTATGAGATCGCGTTCCGAAACGTGAAAACGGGCGACCGCCGCATCTTCACTTTGGATGAGCTGGCCACCCACGCTTAGAACTACTCGAAGCGGCCTGTCGCCGGGTTGAATGGACGATCCTCACTCCGCGCCGCCGGCTGATTGGAATCGGTCCGCCCCTGCGTTCGGCCCGCCGCCTGTCTGGAGTGCACGGGCGCCGACTCTTCGCCCCACTCGTAGCGGCCGGTGGCCGCGTTAAAAGAGCGCCCATCGCGACCGCTTGCAAAGACATCGGGCACCTGTGTGCAAGCGCTCAAATTAAAAACGGAGACAGCCAAAAAGAAGCGGCTCATGCGGGGTGACATGTCCGAATGTTTTCAGTTTGGCCACCCCGGTGCAAGCGCTTCAAACCTGCTCACGACTTCCCTTTTTGCTCTCAATAAAATGACTGCTTCCGAGTATGGTCCGCACCGGGCGATGTCGGTGTGCCACCCGGCGCAACCCATTCAAAATCGCGGGTTTGCGGGTTAAAAACGCGTCCCGGAGAACTCCGGACCGCGCCTGAAGTCCCCATACGGCTCGCCCTCCTTTCATGGTGGCCGCTCGCATATTGGGATTCACATCCGGCAAAAACCAGCGCTCCGCTTAAAACCAGGGCGCCTACACCACTCCTCATCAATTGGGATATCCGTTTCATTAAAAATTCTACGGACCGAAGCCGGAAACCGGAGGTGGTGCGACCGAGATGCCAACTTTTCCTCTCGACGCGCGAGGTGCGACCCGAGAAATCTGCCCCATGTTTTCGCATGTTGTTATCTTTTGGACTCTCCCCGGCAAACCTCAGGCCGCTGACGAACTCATTGCCGGGGCAGAAAAGTATTTGCGCCCCATTCCCGGTCTCCTGAGTTTTCATGTTGGCAGAATGTCGGGCAGCCCTCGCGACGTGGTTGATCAAAGTTATCAGGTGGCTTTGAATCTCCAGTTTTCCAGCAAACAGCTCCAGGATGATTACCAGATCCACCCTCTCCACCTTGAGTTCGTGGAAAAAGCGTTCAAACCGAACTGCCAGCGCGTCGTTATCTACGACTTCGAATAAACGCGATTCCAACCCGCCAGGTTGGAAAACCTAGAGCTTCCAGAGCTTCCCCTCTACCTGCCACGAAGTAACCAGTTCACGGAGCCGTTGGGTCGCGGGCATCTCTTCGCCCTCCTGCCACGCAAGCACCAGGGGAACCGAAACGACCGGTTTGAGAGGAATAAAGCGAAGGGTCGCGTCCGGCGTCCCGACCGATTCGGGCACGATCCCGAGGCCCGCGCCAGCTTCGACATAACTGAGCACGGTGCCGATCAGGCTCGGGGTATAAGCAATGCGTGGGGAGAACTTGGCCTGCTGGCAGCCAGCCAGGACGGCATCGTGCAGCCCTACCCCTTCCCTTCGCGCCAGCACGATGAGCGGTTCGCCAGCCAGTTGCCGCCACGAAAGAGTCGCGCGCCCCGCGAGTGGATGCGTGTTTGAAAGCACCACCCCGAGCCGCTCTTTTCTCAGGAGAAGCGTGCGCAAATCAGAAGTTCCCGTGGAGGAAACGGGCCGGGTAAAAGCAATCGAAAGCCGCCCTTTTGCCAGCATCTCCCAAACCCGTTCTGGGGTGCGTTCCTCCAGGTGGATCGAAACCAGCGGATAACGAAGCCGGTATTCCTTGAGCAATCTTCCAAGAAACGGCTGTGTCGGCGGCCCGATATAACCGATGCGCAGTTCGCCTTCCTCGCCGGCGGCCGTGCGGCGGACCCGGCGCATTGCCTCATCCCAGCGTTCAAAAAGAATGGAGGCCTCGCGCAGCAGCACGCGGCCGGCGGGCGTGAGGCTCACGCTGCGCCGATCGCGGTCGAGCAACGGAGCCCCCAGTTCGGCTTCCACTTCCTGGACGGCGCGGCTGAGCGCCGGCTGGGCGATCCGCAGTCGCTCTGCCGCGCGCGAGTAGCTGAGCTCTTCGGCCACTGCCTGAAAGTAGCGGAGCTGCCTTAAGTCCATGAACCGAAGAGGGTGGAAAATTGCATGTTCAGTGATGCGCTTTGAGCATAACTGTAATAGCGAACTTGTATTTCCATTACAAGCAGCTCCCCGGTTATCAGTTGGATGACGCGATCCCCCCTCTCTCGAATTTTATATATGTCTTTCCGAAGAATTCTCACCGCCGCCTCCATGGGCCTCCTGTTTGTCATGGCGGGCTGCAACAAAAACACGGCCGGCCCAGCTGCGCAGTCCAACAAGATCCGGGTCGGTTATATCGGAATCACCTGCGAGGCGCCCATCTTTACGGCGGTCGAAAAAGGCTTTTTCAAGGAGGAAGGACTCGATGTCGAGTTGGTAAAATGTGAGTGGTCTAAATACAAAGATGTGCTGGCACTGGGCGGCTTTGACATCACGCACCACCTCATCATGTATTTTCTCAAGCCAATCGAGCAGGGCCTCGATGTGAAGTTCACCGGCGGCATCCACACCGGCTGCCTCCGCGTGCAGGCCTCGCCCACCGGCCCCATCAAGACCGTCAAAGATCTGCGAGGCAAACGGATCGGGGTTCCAGGCATGGGAACACCACCCTTTATTTTCGCCAACCGGGTTCTCGGCGCCAATGGCATCGATGCAAGCAAAGAGATCACATGGCGCGTTTTCCCAGCCGGCGAACTCGGGCTCGCCCTGGAAAAAGGCGAGATTGACGCCATCGCCGACTCCGAGCCGATCGGCACTCTGCTGCTCGCAGATGGCAAAGTGCGGAATATCGCCGATCAGGCAAAGGACGCTCCGTATAAGGACGAATATTGCTGCGCGGTGATCGTGAACGGGAAGTACCTGACTAAAAACCCGCTAGCCGCTGCCGCCGCCACACGCGCTCTTCTTAAGGGAGCCAAATGGGTGGAAGCAAATCCGGCCGCCGCCGCCCGGATGTCGGTGGAAAAAAAGTATCTCGCTTCAAACCCCGAGCTTAACACCGTCGCGATTGCCAACCTGCGTTATATCCCGAGCATTTCAGGCGCTGAGGCAGCTGTAAATTCCGCGGCGGCGGAAATGAAAATCGCCGGAATGCTCAGTCCATCGACTGACGTGGCGGCGCTTGCCAAACGCGCATTTGTGCATCTGGACGGCGTAACCGATGAATGGCTGAAGGATCTGTATGTGGAATCTGTCCCCGGCGGACAGTTGGCGCCCGATCATGCGGCGCGTTTGGCCATTGAACTGGCGACAATGCGTGGGCCGTTCGTGGTCTCTTCCTGCTGCGCACCGGCCACCATTATCCGATAGCCATGTCCCAGGAACTTGCAGTTCAACCCCGGATCCCGATTTCCGCTGAACGCGAACAAATCGAACTCCCGGCTTCATCAAGAGTGCCGGCAAAAATTCTGCTGTCGGTGCCGGTCGCAATCATCCTCGCGTTGATCGTCCACTGGTTTTCCGCGAAAAATGAACCCGAAAACGAGACCCGGCTCTACAACCTGTTCCTCGGGGAGATGTTCGGCGCCTCACTCTTAATCGCTTATCTTCAACGATTTAGCGCCGGTTTGCGCGAATGGATGAAGGAAACCTGCCCGATCATCGGGGTAGCCATCCTCTTCCTCGCCATCCTGGAAATTATCACGGCGGGCCTCCGCTGGATGCCGTTGCTGCCGATGCCGTATTTCCCGAGCCCGGCCGGCGTGCTTCAAAGCATGATAAACGACCGGGAGCTCCTTTTTGACAGCACGTGGCACTCGCTCGCGTTGTTGCTTGGCGGTTATACACTCGGTGTCACGATCGGCCTGATAACCGGGATCTGCATCGGCTGGTTTCCCCTCGCCCGTTATTGGGGCATGCCGGTTCTAAAAGTGGTCGGCCCCATTCCCGCCACCGCCTGGATTCCCCTGGCCATGATCGTTTCCCCCTCGGCCATGTTTTCCGCAATCGGCCTCATCGCGCTGGCGGTCTGGTTCCCGGTCACGATGCTCACCGCGTCGGGCATCTCCAATACACGCGCTTCTTACCTCGACGTCGCTCGAACGCTCGGTGCCAGCCGGTCCTACCTCATTTTCCGGGTCGCGATTCCCGCCGCGATGCCGAATATTTTCCTCGGCCTTTTCATGGGTCTGGGCGCCTCTTTCCTCACACTCATCGTTGCGGAAACCATCGGCGTAAAATCCGGCCTCGGCTGGTATGTGACCTGGGCTCAAGGCTGGGCCGAATACGGCAAAGTCTACGCGGCCCTGGTGATTATGGCGGCGTTTTTCTCTTCAATCATGAGTGTCCTATTCAAAGTCCGCGATCACGTGCTGGTCTGGCAGAAAGGGGTCATCAAGTGGTAGCCCTCAATTCCGCGCAATCGGCCGCTGAAGGGTCAACTCTGCGAGTCGATGGCGTCAGCAAAGCATTCCGCGGTGCCGACGGCGTTTCCACCCGCACGTTTGCCCTCGATAACGTCTCGCTCTCGGTCGCCGCCGGGGAACTCATCTCCATTGTCGGTCCAAGCGGATGCGGCAAATCGACGCTGTTGCGACTGATCGCGGGCCTCGATTCACCGAACTCCGGCGAACTGCGTGTCGGCTCGGAAGTAATCACGGCCCCCAACGCCGAGCGCGGCCTTGTTTTCCAGGACCCGAATCTTTTCCCTTGGCTGACCGTACGGCGCAATATCGAAATCGGTTTGGTCGCGCGCGGTTTGCTCCGTGAAAAGCGGCATGAAGTTGATGAATTCATGCGGTTGGTGGGACTTGAAGCGTTCGCCAATGCGTTTCCCCATCATCTTTCCGGCGGCATGGCCCAGCGCGTGGCCCTTGCGCGGGCACTGATCAATCATCCAAAACTCCTCCTCCTCGATGAGCCGCTCGGCGCCCTCGATGCCTTTACCCGGATGCGGATGCAGGATGAAGTTCTGCGCCTCTGGCGGGCGCGCCAGACCACCATGGTTCTGGTCACCCACGACATCGATGAAGCGATCTACATGAGCGATCGAATCGTCATCATGAGCCCGCGTCCCGGCCGGATTGAACGCGTGATCGTTGTCGAACTTGATCGGCCACGGCACCGCAACAGCCCGGAGTTCCTCAATCTGCGAGGCGAGATTCTTGAACTGCTCCATTTTGCCGGCGCCGCCACGGCATAAATTTTCAACGGCTGTTCCTGGGAATCCCCGATAGAAAATTCAGGCATTGAGGAACCGAAACGCACGACGACACCGAAGTGGTGTGCAATGAAAATCCTCGGCTGCCTCCCCTTCCTGACGCTGTTTTTGCAGACGTCCATGCATTCCGTCCAGGCGGCCCCCGCCATCGAGCAACGCAACGAGTCTTTTCTTAGCGGCGGCAAAACCATCCACGTTGAGACGTTTGCGCCGGCTGGCAACGGGCGCTTTCCCGCGGTCCTTGTCTTGCACACTTCCGTCGGGACGCTCGTTGGAAAATCACAGCTCGAACTCTTTTCAAAACAGCTCGCTGCTCAGGGAAACGTGGCGTTTTTAGTGCGCTATTTCGACCGGACGGGAACGCATTACGCCGGCGATGATAAAATCAATGAACTCGCCCCGGTCTGGATTGAAACCGTGCACGATACCGTCAGCTTTGCCGCCGCGCACGCGAAGGTGCGGCCCGGGGCGATCGGGATCTTTGGCTACTCGCTTGGCGCTTATCTTGGCGTTGCGGAATCTTCCAACGATCCCCGCGTCAAGGCCCTCGTGGAAATCGCCGGCGGAATCCTCACCCGATACAAAGGGAAAATCGACCGGCTTCCACCGCTCCTGAGCTTGCACGGAGACGCCGACGAGCGTGTCTCGGTCAGCAACGCCTTCGAACTGCAGAAGCTGGCCAGACAACTCGGAGGCAATCCCCAGATCCATATTTACAAGGGAGAAGGCCATCGTTTATCGCCAGCCGCAGCATCGGACGCCTCGGCGCGGGCTCTCCGTTTTCTGGATTATCATTTGTCGCGTCATTGAAGGAAAATCAGCGCCAGATCGACAACAGGGCGTTTTAAGGCTCTTATCCGGGTTATGTCGTTCCGGATATTTTTTCTCCTCTCCTGCTTCGTATCCGCCCTTCATGCGGCGGAACAACCTGCCGTCATCGACTGGCAACCATGGTCGGATTCGATTTTTGAAAAGGCAAAACGCGAGCACCGGTTCGTGATGCTCGATCTCGGCGCCGTCTGGTGCCATTGGTGCCATGTCATGGACGAGCTCACCTATCAGGATCCCAAGGTGATCGCGCTCCTTAAAAGCCGCTATATTGCTGTCCGCGTCGATCAGGATTCGCGGCCCGATCTGGCCAACCGCTACGAGGATTACGGCTGGCCCGCGACGATTTTTTTCAATGAAGACGGGGGCGAGATTGTGAAGCGGCGCGGTTATATCCCGCCCGAACCGATGGCATCGCTCCTGCAGGCGATTATCGACGATCCGACGCCCGGACCTTCCGTTGAGCCGGAAGCGGTGGTCGTACCGGCCAAAGAGGGAGCTCTAACGGCTGAACAACGCAGCGGGATGCGCGATTTGTTTTTAAAAGCCTACGATGATGTCAATGGCGGCTGGGGCGACGTGCACAAGTATCTCAATTGGGACGCCTTGGAATATTGCCTGACGGAAGGGATCAACGGCGACGCGGCCATGGAAAAACGCGCCAGGCAAACCCTCACGGCCGGCCTGAAACTGCTCGATCCGGTCTGGGGCGGTGTTTACCAATACTCGACCGACGGCGACTGGGATCATCCGCACTTTGAAAAGATCATGCCGTTTCAAACGGAGAACATGCGGGTATTCGCGCTCGCGGCCAGTCTTTGGAATGAACCGCGCTGGAGCGACTCGGCTCAGAAGATCCGCGGCTATCTCAAAACTTTCCTGACTTCAAAGGAAGGCGCGTTTTACACCAGCCAGGATGCTGATGTCATCCAGGGCGAACATTCCGCGGAATACTTCGCACTCAATGACGCAGCCCGCCGGGCCCGTGGCATTCCCCGTATCGACACGCATATCTATTCCCGGGAAAACGGATTGGCGATCACCGGCCTGGCCGCGTTGTATGCCACGACGGGCGATGAATCCTGCCTGGCGGAGGCAAAGCGCGCGGCGCAATGGATCCAGGCCAATCGCAAGCTCAAGGGCGGCGGCTATCGGCATGGCGAAACCGAGGGGCTGTTTATGGCCGACACATTGGCAATGGGACGCGCCTGCCTTGCCCTTTACACCGTCACGGCGGAACGCGCGTGGCTTGCCAATGCAATTGAAGCGGCTGCATTCATCGACGTGAAATTCAAATCGCCAGCTGGTTTCGCGTCCTCCATTTCCACTTCCTCCATCACTCCTGCAAAACCGCAGGTCGATGAAAATATCGCCCTGGTCCGGTTTTCTAACATGCTCGCCAATCACACGGGTGACAAACGCTGGCGCTCCATGGCCGAACACGCGATGCGGTATCTGGCGTCCCCAGTCGTGGTTGATGCACAAGGATACGGCGTCAGCGGCATTCTCCTCGCCGACCGGGAGTTGCGCATTGAGCCGGCTCACATCACCATTGTCGGCGCCAAGGACGATCCGGCCGCGCGCGCCCTTTTTGAAGCAGCGCTTAAAATGCCCGGCAACTACAAAAGACTCGAGTGGTGGGACTCAAAAGAAGGTCCGATGCCCAATCCCGATGTCCAATACCCTGAGCTGGCCAGAGCGGCGGCCTTTGTGTGCAAAGATGGCGCCTGTTCAGCGCCGATCTTCCTTCCTGGAAAGCTGCTGAAAGAATAGTTCAGCGCGGCCGGTTTTTTTCTTAACCCACCGGTTTGATCCCAGGCGCTTTGACAAAAGCGTGGGAGAGCACGCCGGCCCTGGTCGCTTCGCAAACAAACCACCCTTTTAAGGGAGAGCCATCGGCGTTGTCGCGCACCCTTGAGCAACAACGATCGGTGACAACGGACGCCTCGCCCACGAGCCGTTCACTGGCGCCATGCCAGTGTCCGCTGAAGACTCCCCGCAAATTGAGCTTCGAGAGCTTCTCAAGAAGCACGCCGGCGTTGGTGGGCCGGTATGTGACCCCTTCGCCGAGCGGGAAATGCGTGAAGACAACCGTTGGCTGCTTTTTATCGAGAAGAGCGGACTGCTCGTCGACCCACGCAAGCGTTTCGTCAGCAATCACGGTCTGGTTATACTTCACGCCTTCTGTCGTATCGAGACCGAGAAAACGCCACCCTTCATGCTCGAACTGATAATTGAGTTTCCCGGGGAAAATTGCGTCGTAACCGGATCGGTCCTTTTGGGTCAGGTAATCGTGGTTGCCGGGCACCACATGCAGCGGCATCTCAAGCTTGCCGAAGATATCACGGATTGCGCCAATCTGCTCAGGTGTCCCTTTGTCGCTGATGTCGCCGCAGATCAGGCAAAAGGCGGCATCTGGCGCGCTTAATTTCATGGCGGCGACGACATCGGAAAAGAAAGGCCGGCAGGCATCCTCAAGAAAATGCAGGTCATTGATTGCAAAGAACCGGAATCCTTTGCCCGAACTGCTGACCTCCTCGGAACTGGCGATTCCAGGGAGCATTAAGCCGCCGGCGAACGCCGGGACAAGGAGACGAAGCTGCTGACGGCGGGTGTAAAGGCGCGGAAAATTCATGGGGAAATTGAAAACGAAGAGCACATGAGTCCCGCGCCAAAGTCGATCCGGAAGAAGGACGGCCCATGAACTCTTCGGGTGATTCCGCCGCTTTTTACGGTTCCCATCTTAAACGCAATCAGGTTTGGTTTCCGCGTGATTTCCCCCCGCAAAATCCCGCCCGTCCGTTTCCCTGCATGAATTCCCTCCTGCTGCTCTGCTGCGGGATGACGATTGTGGTGGGCAGCATTCTTTGGATGCGGCTTCACGCGTTTTTAGCGCTGGTGCTCGGCGCGTATTGCGTCGCGTTGCTGACCCCGGCCGATGCTTTGCGTTGCTACGCCGAGGCGCGAGCAGCCAAGGGTGAGATCACGCTCAAAACCGCCGCGAAGTTCTCAGAGAAACCGGCTTCAACCCGCGTGGCGGAAGAGTTCGGCAAGACGTGCGCAAACCTCGGCATCCTGATTGCCATGGCGGCGATTTTAGGGGAAGCGATGCTTTTGTCGGGAGCGGCCGAGTCCATTGCCGCGAAAATGCTTCAAACGATGGGAGCGGCCCGGGCGCATTGGGCGTTTTTCACGACGTCGTTCCTACTTTGCATCCCGGTGTTTTTTGACACTGTCTTTTATCTTCTCGCTCCGCTTCTGAAGGCCGTGGCCCGAAGCACCAGGCGCGATTACCTGCTTCTGGTCATGTGCACCGTGGCGGGCGGCACGATCACCCATTCATTGGTTCCTCCCACCCCGGGCCCGCTCTTTGTGGCCGGTGAACTCGGTGTGCCAATGGGTCTCATGATCGGCATGGGCTGCCTGATTGGTATCGGCGCCGCATTGGTTGGAGTGGCATTTGCGACTTTTTCAAACCGGAAAATCACCCTCGCCATTCCGGACGAAGAACCCGCTTTTCCCGAAGATGCACCGCAACGCTCGCTGCCCAGCCTCTCGATTGCGTTGATCCCCGTGGTGCTGCCGGTTGTTCTCATCGGGCTTGAGGCAGCCCTGACGCCGATCCTTCCCGCAACCGGGAGATTGGCCTGGGCGATTAAAACATTCGGTGAAAAAGACATGGCTCTTACCCTGGGAGCCCTCGCCGCCTTGATGACGCTTGCCTCGCAACGCGACGGAGCGGCCGCAAGCAAGGCCGTCGGCACTGCGTTAATGGGCGGGGCAACCATTCTCTTGATCATTGGCGCGGGCGGAGCCTTTGGAGGGGTGCTTCGGCAGACAGGGATTTCCGAGACGCTTGGCTCGATGCTGGCCGGGCTGCACATGCTGGCGTTGCCCGCCGTTTTTCTTATCACCATGCTGGTTCGCACCGGGCAGGGATCGGCCACGGTGGCCATGATCACCGCCGCGCCGATCGCCAAGGCATTCATCGAGAGCGGCCAATCGCACGTGCATCCGGTCTATCTGGCCATCGCCATCGGTTGCGGCTCCAAACCGTTCTCCTGGATGAACGACGCGGGGTTCTGGATCATCACGCGCCTGAGCGGATTGCGCGAGGCGCAGACCTTGCGCACGGTTTCTCCGATGATGGCCATCCAGGGATTCGCGGGCCTTTTCCTGACCATGATCATGGCCTGGATCTTTCCGCTCCGATAAACAGAGTCCCCCTTTTTCCCACCCGCATGCCGACCCGTCTCACTCCCGAACAGCTCCGATCCTACCGCTGGTTCGGCCCCAATGATCTGCGCTCTTTTGGCCACCGTTCACGGGCGCGCCAAATGGGGCTTGGCCCCGAGGATTGGGAAGGCAAACCGATCATCGCCATCCTCAATACATGGAGCGAACTCAACCCGTGCCATCTTCATTTCAAGATCCTGGCCGAGCATGTCAAAAAAGGGATCCTGCAGGCGGGCGGCATGCCGGTGGAAGTGCCGCTGCTTTCGCTAAGCGAGAGCTACATGAAACCGACCACGATGCTTTATCGCAACCTCCTGGCGATGGAGACCGAGGAAGTCTTGCGGTGCCATCCCATCGACGGCGCGGTGCTGCTTGGCGCATGCGATAAAACCACTCCCGCGCTGATCATGGGCGGCACTTCGGCGGAGATCCCGTTTATCTTTGTTCCCGGCGGACCGATGCTGCGGGGCAATTGGCGCGGTCAGACGCTTGGCAGCGGCTCCGATGCGTGGAAGTTCTGGGACGAAAAACGCGCGGGCCGGTTGAGTGAAGAAGCGTGGTGCGAAATCGAGGACGGCATCGCGCGCTCCCATGGCCATTGCATGACCATGGGCACGGCTTCCACGATGACCGCCATTGCCGAGACCCTCGGGCTGACGGTGCCGGGCGCCTCTTCTATCCCGGCCGTCGACATGGCCCACTGGCGCATGGCGGCACAATCCGGCAGGCAAGCGGTGGAAAATGCGTGGAACGATCTGCGTCCTTCGAAAATTCTCAACGCCGACGCTTTCCACAACGCGATCGTGGTCGACATGGCGGTAGGCGGCTCGACCAACGCCATCATTCATCTTATTGCGATGGCGGCCCGGGCCGGGATCGCGCTGCCGCTGGAGTGTTTTGATGAAATCTCGCGGACCACGCCGCGCCTGGCCGATCTGCGTCCCGCGGGCCGGTTCCTGATGGAAGACTTCTATTTCGCGGGCGGCCTGCCTGCGTTGCTGGCGCAACTCCTCGATCTGCTGCGGCCGGACACGCTTACCATCAACGGCAAAACACTCCGCGAAAACATTGGCGGCGCCGAGATTTTCAACAAAGAGGTGATCCGCACACGGGATAATCCGGTCGCGGCCGAAGCTGGCACGGCGATTTTGCGCGGCAACCTGGCGCCACGTGGAGCGGTGATCAAACATTCGGCGATGGAGCCGCGCTTTCTCAAACATACCGGGCCGGCCGTCGTTTTCTGCGATTACAACGATCTGGCAGCGCGCATTGAGGATCCGGCACTCCCTGTGACGGCCGACTCGGTGATTCTCCTTCAAAATGGCGGTCCATGCGGGGCGCCCGGGATGCCGGAGTGGGGCATGCTACCAATCCCGAAGAAACTATTGGAACAAGGCGTGCGCGACATGCTGCGAATTTCCGATGCCCGCATGAGCGGCACCAGTTATGGCGCCTGCGTTTTGCATGTCGCACCCGAGGCGGCCATCGGCGGACCGCTTGCCCTGGTGCGCGACGGCGACCTGATCACACTTGATGTCGAGGCGCGCCGGATCGACGTGGCGCTCACCGAGGAGGAGTTTGCCGCGCGCCGGGCTGAATGGAAACAGCGTCCGCCGCATGCGCGCCGCGGATTTCTTTCGCTTTTTTTAAATGAAGTCACCCAGGCCGATGAAGGGTGCGATTTCCGGTTTTTGCATGCGGAAGGCTCGCTCGCGGAACCCGAAATTCATTAACCACTCTGAAACGCATTTCACCTCAGCGCATGAGCACAACCCCCATTCCATGAAAACCACATTTTCCATCGCCGACCTGCAATCGTCCGTTATCGCCGTGCCCCCGCTCTGCCGCGGCGCGGCCCTGGAAGTTGATGCCGGCGAGAACACGCGGTTGATCCGGCATATTGAATCCGGCGGCATTTCAACCCTGCTGTACGGAGGCAACGCCAATTTTTACAACATTGCGGTTTCCGAGTACGGAGAAACGCTCGATCTGCTCGAAGCTGCGGCCGCCCCGGAGACCTGGGTCATCCCATCGGTCGGTCCGTACTTTGGGACCATGATGGACCAGGCCGCCATCCTCGCGACCCGCAAGTTTCCGACCGCGATGTTGCTGCCAGCCGTCGCGGTCAGTTCCCCGGAAGGCGTGCGCGTGGCGATCCTGAAATTTGTTGAGAAAGCCGGCATTCCCGTGGTGCTTTACATCAAGGACGAGAAATACGTGACCTTGGAAGTGGTCAAATCGCTCGTGGCCGCCGGGGCCATCTCATGGATCAAATACGCGGTGGTGCGCGGCGAACCGGTCATCGACCCGCTTCTGCGCTCCATGGTCGATGCCGTCGACCCCAACCTTATCGTGAGCGGTATCGGCGAGCAGCCCGCCATTGATCACTGGACCAAGTTCGGCATCCGGGCGTTTACCTCGGGCTGCGTCTGCGTGGCGCCGCGGCGCTCCCAGCAGTTGCTTGCCGCATTGCGTGCCGGCGACCTGGCTGCGGCTGAATCCATTCGCGAAAAATTCGAAATGCTCGAGGCGCTTCGCAACGGACACGGGCCGATTCCGGTGCTTCATAATGCGGTCGCTCTGTCGGGAATTGCGAGAACCGGTCCCGCTTTGCCGCTTCTGGCCGATTTGGAAGACGATAAAAAAGAATTGATTACGACCGCCGCCGGCGCACTTCTCACCTGGAACGCCGAGTAACTTCCTCCCCATGCATATCCCTCCCATTACTGTTTATTGTTCGGCCGACGGACTCGTCGCGCAACGCGGCGAAGATTGTTTCCTGCTCGCCGGAATCGGTCTTGATGAACTTTTTGTTCAGCGCGAACCCGCTGTATGGCTGACGGAAAAATTGACGCGCGCGACGCCGATCATTCGACCCGCATTGCTTGCCGCCCCGATCCAGAGCCAGGAAGTCTGGGCAGCCGGCGTTACTTATCTTCGCTCCCGCGACGCGCGCATGGATGAGTCGAAAGATTCGGGCGGCGACACTTTTTATGACCGGGTCTACGCCGCGGCACGGCCCGAGATATTTTTCAAAGCCACTCCCCATCGGGTGGTGGGAAGCGGCGCCAGCATGCGGTTGCGTTCGGACGCGACCTGGAACGTGCCGGAGCCCGAACTGGCACTGGCCATCAATTCCCACGGAGCGATCTTTGGCTACACCATCGGCAATGATCTCAGCTCGCGCGACATCGAGGGCGAGAACCCGCTTTATCTCCCGCAAGCCAAGGTCTGGAGCCAATGCTGCGCGCTTGGACCCGGGCTCGTGGTGCGCGATCCGCTGCCCGTGGAGGCAACCATTGAAATCGTCATCGTGCGCAACGCCCAGGCCGTCTTCTCAGGGGTCACCGCCCTGAACCAGATGAAACGGACCTTGCCCGAACTGACGGACTGGCTCCTTCGCGACAACGATTTCCCCGCCGGCTGCTATCTGCTCACCGGGACCGGCGTCGTGCCGCCCAATGACTTCACCCTGGCCAGCGGCGACGAAATCCGGATCGCCATTGCCGGACTCGGCACCCTCATCAACACCATCGCCTGACACTCTCATGACTCTCCACGGAAAAAGCCTCATTGCCGGTCTTCTCGTTGAATCGAACACCGGTTCTTTTCATGCGATCAGCCCGCTTGATAATCAACCTCTTGAGCCGCTCTTCCACGAGTGCTCGCTCGACAACGTCGACCTGGCGCTTGAACTGGCGGACGAAGCGTTTGCCGTCTACCGCAAAACAAGCGCTGAGGCGCGCGCGCAGTTTCTTGAGAAGATCGCCGAGGAAATCATCGCGCTCGGCGACGAATTACTCCAACGCGCCCATCTTGAAACCGGTCTGCCTCTCGACCGGTTGACCGGCGAACGCGGCCGCACCGTTGGTCAGCTGCGCCTTTTTGCCACCGTCATTCGTGAAGGCTCCTGGTGCGACGCCCGCATCGATACCGCCCTGCCCGATCGACAGCCCGTTCCCCGTCCGGACCTGCGCCGAATGGTCGTGCCGCTTGGTCCTGTCATCGTTTTTGGCTCAAGCAACTTCCCTCTCGCCTTTTCTGTGGCAGGCGGCGATAGCGCCAGCGCGCTCGCGGCCGGCTGCCCGGTCATTGTCAAAGCGCACCGTGCGCATCCCGGCACCGGCGAATTGGTCGGGGGCGCCATTGCGCGGGCGGCTGAATCGTGCGGATTGCCGGCAGGCGTTTTTTCGCTCATGCACGGAAGCGGCGCTGAAATCGGCGTGGCGCTGGTAAAGCATCCACTCGCGCGCGCCGCGGGCTTTACCGGTTCGCGGACAGCGGGACGCAATTTGTTCGATGCCGCCAACGCGCGTCCGGAGCCAATTCCAGTTTTTGCCGAAATGAGCAGTCTCAATCCGTTGTTTATTCTCCCGGGCGCATTAAAAACGCGCGGCCAGCAGATCGCCGAAGGGTTGAAGGGATCGATCACCATGGGAGTCGGCCAGTTCTGCACAAAACCGGGCCTCATCTTCGGAGTCGGCGGAGCGGATCTCCAGGCGTTCACCGGTTATTTGGAAAGCGCGATTGAGACAAGCATGCCGGGCACCATGCTCTCTCCGGGCATTTGTCGTTCGTTCCACGATGGTCTCACCACGATGGGCAAAATCGCCGGTGTCATTCCGCTGGCCAACTCCGATGCCACTGCGAATCCCTCGAAAACCCACGGCGCGCCGACCATTTATGCGACTGACACGGCAAATTTCCTGGAGCAACACGCTTTGCAAGAGGAAGTCTTTGGCCCGTATGCGCTTCTGGTAACGGCACAGGACACCGCCGACCTGATCCGTGTCGCGGAGAAACTCGAAGGCCAGCTGACTGCGACCCTTCACGGCACGCCCGAGGACATTGCTGCCGCTGGCGACCTCATCGCCGTGCTTGAGCGAAAAGCCGGCCGGCTCGTGATCAATGGCTTCCCGACAGGCGTGGAGGTTTCTCCCGCGATGAATCATGGCGGTCCATATCCCGCCACCACCGATGCCCGCTACACAAGCGTTGGCACCGCCGCGATCCAACGCTGGGCGCGCCCGGTCTGTTATCAAAATTTCCCGCAGACAGCGCTCCCCCTTGAACTTCGCAATGAGAACCCGGGCAATCTTATGCGCCAGATCAATGGCAATTTTTCCCGGGACGCAATCCAGGATTGATCGTGAATGCTCGGATTAGCGAAAGGGCTAAGTATATCCGGCATTCCGGAATAGAACGCGGGTTGATCGTGGATTGGCTTATGGAAAAGATCCGCGAGCCAGTTTGCTTCTGGAAATCTGACGTACTTGCTTTAGATTGAAATAGAAGGAGCCCGCGCCAACTGGCGCACGCCTGGAGATGACGCAAACCGGTGCGTTGGTTCTTTCGGGCTGAGTGGACAACCAGATCGTGCGTCAAGGCCGGGGCGCGATTGCCGCGAGCAATGCCTCGATCTTTTTAAGAAATCCGCATTGTGACTATCACTACTTCGGAAGATGAGAAGGATACCTTGGTGAGGAAGCCTGAAACCCTTTCTGCGACAGATTTGGCTCCCGCCATATCAAGGCTTAAGAAGATCCTCGTGCCGCTTGATCTCTCAGCGGCATCCGAGAAAGCACTGCGGTATGCGGTGCCGTTTGCAAAACAGTTCGGCGCGAAGATTATCTTGTTTCATGCGATCGAACCGCTGCCTTATCCGGCAGACCTCACCTATGCGCCGCTGGGCGAAGTCATCCTAATTGAGCCCACTCGGGAGCGGCTGGGAGAACTTGCGAAATCGATCGTGGAACCTGAGCTTCTCGACCAGTGCATGGTTCACATCGGTATTGCCTTTGAACTCATCGTGGACTTTGCCAGGCAACTCAATGTCGATCTCATTGTGATCACAACACACGGATACACCGGCTTGAAGCGGGTCCTGCTTGGCAGCACGGCTGAGCGGATTGTCCGGCACGCTCCCTGTCCGGTTCTCGTTGTGCGTGAACGCGAACATGACTTCGTCTGAATAAGCAGCGGGTGGATCAATTTCTGTGAATGTCACTATCCCATGCAAGGCGGCCACGCTCGAGGGTGAACTGGTGATCCCGGCAGGTGCGCGCGGCATCGTCCTATTCGCGCACGGCAGCGGCAGCAGCCGGCACAGTCCGCGCAATCAATTTGTGGCCCGAACTATTCGTGACTCCGGCAACGGAACACTCCTTTTCGACCTTTTAACCACAAACGAGGAGATGGAAGATAATCAAACAACACGCTTCCGTTTTGACATTCCCCTGCTTGCCAGCCGGCTTTCGGAGGCAACACTCTGGCTCCTGTTGCAACCGGCAGTCCGCCATCTTGGAGTGGGGTATTTTGGTTCGAGCACCGGCGCCGGCGCGGCTCTCATTGCCGCGGCCCGAAAGCCGCATTTGATTGATGCAGTGGTTTCGCGCGGCGGAAGACCCGACATGGCGGGGCAGGCGCTGGAATGCGTGAAGGCTCCGACGCTGCTGATTGTGGGCGGAGACGATGATACGGTCATGGAGTTGAATAAGGAGGCACTGGCGCGATTGCGTTGCAAAAAAGCACTCAGCGTTGTGCCGGGCGCAACCCATCTTTTTGAAGAACCCGGCGCGCTTGAAGCCGTGGCGCGACTGGCCGCGGACTGGTTTGCCGGGCATTTGAACGTCCATCCGTCCAGGCCCGAGGTGGAAACGAGGCCTTGATGAGGGGAATCGAGCCGGCCAGTTTCCGGCCCTGGAGGTAAAGCGGTGTTCAAATCGACCCGCCGGCAAGCTGCTTGGAAGTCGATGTACTCTTTGCAGAAGGGTTTGCGTGCGCCGGGACGTGGATTTGCAAGCGCACGAATCTCGCAACGGCAGCTCCCGCTTACCGGGGGAGATCAGCTTCAGGTTCTAAAGCTATGGAAAACAAAGCCGACCAGTTCTTCCAGGAGCGTCTGGCGAACTCGCAAATTTTCAAGGAATATAAGAGCGCGTTCGGCGAGGCAACCGGCATGCCATTGACTCTCAGTCCGGTGCAGCAATGGCGGCTCGCCCACCATGGACAGCGCCACGAAAACCCTTTTTGCGCGTTGTTAGCCAGTGAGAACAAAGCGTGCGCAGCGTGCCTTTGCGTACAACACCAAGTTGCCTCGCAAGGAAACGCCAATGCACAAACGAACATCTGTTTTTCCGGTTTGAGTGAAACCGCCGTGCCTATTCGCGTCGGCACAAGAATCATCGGATTTCTTCGTACTGGCGAAGTGCTGCTTCAAAAACCGGGTCCGCCGCAATTCGCGCGCGTGGCGAAACAACTGCGCGAATGGGGACTGCAGGGAAAACTTGAAGAATTCAAAACCGCCTTTTCCCAATCACGCGCGCTCTCGCCAAACCAGTATGAGTCCATCGTGCAACTGCTGCGAATTTTCGCCGAACACCTCTCGCTTATTGCCAGTCAGATTGCGCTCCAATGCGAAGCTTCAGAAGCCCCCAATCTGACACGCGCGCGTCAGTATATTGAGCAGCATAAAGCCGAGTATCTTTCGCTCAAACAAGTCGCCGCTGCTGTGAATATGAGCAGCTTTTATTTCTGCAAAAAGTTTCACCAATCGGTCGGATGCACGTTTACTAAATACCTTGCACGTGTGCGTATTGAAGCAGCCAAGGGGATGCTGTTGAAGCCTCATGCGCGTGTCTCGGAAGTCGCTTTTAATGCCGGGTTCCAATTAGTCACACACTTCAACCGGGTATTTAAAAATTTCGTTAAAATTCTCGTCGGGCAGGCCCCCACGGAATACCGCGCCGGCGTTAGAAAAGCCGCGTAGCCGGAAGCCTGGAGTAAACGGAGCGGAGAGAATCCTCCACGCGTGAACCACCCAGGCATCGAAACTTAAATTGATTCCTTCGATATATTTGCAAACCGCATGCGCGCAATGGTGCTAACAAAACAACAGGCGCTGGAAAGCGCGCCGCTGACCTTGCGCGAAGTCGATGAACCGCAGGCCGGGCGAGGAGAAGTGCGCGTCAGGGTGAGTGTCTGCGCGGTCTGCCGCACGGATATTCACATCATTACCGGAGATCTTGCGCTCCACAAAACGCCGCTGATTCCAGGCCATCAGATCGTTGGCCGGATCGATCAGATCGGCGCCGAGGTGACAGGGTTAAGGCTCGGCCAACGCATCGGAATTGCCTGGCTGCGGCACGTGGATGGCACATGCAAATTCTGTCGACGCGGCCGCGAAAATCTTTGCATCGCAAGCCGCTACACAGGATATGACGCCAACGGTGGATACGGCGAATACGCCGTCGTTCCGCACGGGTTTGCCTACGAACTGCCGGAAACATTCAGCGACGAAGCAGTCGCGCCGCTGCTGTGCGGCGGACTCATTGGCTACCGCGCGCTTCAACGTACGGCGTTGCCGGAAAAAGGCCGGCTGCTTCTGGTAGGATTTGGCAGTTCAGCGCATATCGTCATTCAGCTCGCGGCAAGTCGAGGTCATGAAGTGTTTGTGATCACGCGTAGCGAGAACCATCTTGACCAAGCCAGGGCGCTCGGTGCCGCATGGGCCGGCAGCGATTTTTCCAGCCTGCCGGGAAAGGTGGACGGCGCGGTGCTGTTCGCCCCAAGCGGCAGGCTTGTGGCGCCAACACTAGAAGCTCTCGATCGAGGGGGCCGATGTTCGATTGCCGGTATCCATCTCAGCGATATTCCCGGCCTCGAATATGAGCGTCATCTTTTCCAGGAGCGCGAGTTACTGAGCGTCACCGCCAATACTCGCGAGGATGCCCGCGCGCTCTTAGCCGAAGCCGGAAACCTCAGACCGCAAATCAACAGTTATGCGCTGCAAGACGCCAACCGCGCTTTAAGTGACATGGAACAAAGCCGGATTCAGGGGACGCCTGTCCTTTGCTGCAGCTGATTTCTTAAACCTGGGATGCTCCAGAAGGAAAAGCATTCAGGTAAACGAGGCTACATCGAGCGGCCAAAAGCCAGGCCCGTTACAAACAATCGAGGCGGCGCCAGGATGCTCTATGTGTCTTTGCTTGCGAGAAGCGAAAACTCGACCCGGTTTCCTTCATGCCGCAGGTTGCAGATGATAGTCGGATGCAAAATCCCGGCGGTATCACGCCAATAGGCGACGTCATCTGCGCAAAAAACGTCCCTGAATGGCTCAACCCAGATCCGCCAAACCACGCCACGCTCCGGCTCCACCCGGCGGACAGCAAGCTTCTCTTCCTTGCCGTGATGAATTACTATTTCAGTGGTGTTCGGCTTTGGAATATCCATGGGACTCGATGTGAATTGTGAGGCTCGCACACCCAGGGAAAAACCAACTTGAGCGCGCCCGACTGCAACTCCACGCGCCCGATTGCCGCTCCCCTGTCATATGTGCATTGGGTTGGCTCGGCGCTGAACTTCAGTGCCTTCGCCGCTTTTATACAGAACGAACAAATCGGCAGCCGTCAAGGCCGCCAGGAGACCTCCGACGGCGTAGTTTAAATGCCTCAACTCGAAGCGAACGGAAACGCATCGTGCAACACCGGCCCGGGAATCCCGCTCTTTGCTACAAGGCAGGCGCTGCAGCGGATCTTAATTGAAATCCGGCTGAGCACCCAAGACCCTTGGCCTGTTTCATAACGATTAGGCCGGCAATCCAAAGCGATGGTGCGCTTCAGCCGGATCGATACCAAGCGATCGGCAGATGTGCTTTGTGGCGAGTATACCCAATGCTGTCTTGAGCATCTGATCAAAAGCCGCTTTTGGAAGAGCCACCCCATCATGGAGAATCTCCTGAATCTTAAATCCGTTTTCGAGAAGTTCGGCCAGAAACTCCTCACAGGCGACAGGATCATTGGTCAGATGTTGACTTGGTTGATCGTGGCGCTGGAACGGAACTGAGTATTCGATTTTGTATTTAGCCAGCATAGTTATGGTGGTTGATGCAGGTGGAACCGGCTCTGTCCAACGAACTGGAAAAAGCGCGCTCTTTCACGCCCGCCCGCTCTTGGTTGACGCGAGCAAAATATCGTCGTTAAAACTGTTTTTTGTTACCATATCCACATTGTATTCGACGTAGCTACCATTGATCAAAATCGATAAGATCAAACTCAGAGAGGCGGCTGAAAACAACAGATCAACATCCTTGATGATGATCGCCTGTGTGATGCTGCCATGTATCGCTGCGTTTCCGGTACCAACTCGTGTTTTTCCTTTTGTCTGTAAAACCGCGCCCTTGGAAAGCGTTGATCATTTCAAGTGGGAGCGCTGGAAAAAAAGTGGTCTTTTGAAATCATTGGCTTTCCGGGAAAACGCCCCTTCTTTCCGCTCACTCTTAAGCGTATCTCTGCCTAAGAAGCTTCGGCGGCGGCAACGAAAACGGCTGTGAAGGATGCATGCTTTGATGCGCCCCAGGTGAGGGCCGGAAGACAATTCAGTTTTAGACCTTTTACTTCAGCAAAATAAAATCCGCGTAGTCTGATGGCTGGCCCGATGAATATATAGAGACTGATGCGGGAATACTTCCAAGATCGAACCGAGGCAGGGCAATTGCTGGCTGCGCGTTTGACCCGGTATGCCGACCGGCACGATGTCCTTATCCTGGCGCTGCCGCGCGGCGGAGTGCCGGTTGCTTTTGAGGTTGCAAAGCGTCTTCACACGCCCCTGGATGTTTTTGTTGTGCGCAAACTTGGCCTTCCAGCACAGAAGGAGCTGGCCATGGGTGCGATTGCCTCCGGGAATGTGCGCGTGCTCAATGAATCGGTTTGCAGCTATGTACCCGAACGGTTGATCGATGCGGTCACAGCCCGTGAAAAAAAAGAACTCGAGCGGCAGGAGCGGGCTTATCGCGGACACGAAAAACGGCCGGCCATTGAAGGGAAAATCGTCCTGTTGATCGATGACGGCATTGCCACCGGCGCCACAATGCTGGCCGCGGTGCAAGCCGTGCGGCTACAACATCCGGCTCGCATCGTGGTCGCAGTGCCCACCGCGCCTCCATCCACCTGTAAGCGGCTTACCGCTGAGGCCGAAGAGGTCGTAGCCCTGATGATGCCGGAGCCCTTTCAGGCTGTTGGCGAATGGTATCTGGAATTTTCACAAACCAGCGACACTGAGGTGACCAAGCTGCTCGCCAAAGCAGCTGCCTTGCAATCCAAGGGCGGGCAAGCTGAACCAAGGTAATCAAAAACATTAGGTGACGCCACCCGCGCCATTGACAACCGAGGCGGGCAGGAGCGCCTTTGAAAGGTGGCACATCGCAGAGTCATTGCTATTTAGAGGCTGGCATAAACTTTTCTGAAAATTAAGCTGCACGACATAAACGGCTTTGGGGCATTGATGTCGGAACGAGAACCAAGAGAAATGCTCACGGAGCAGCAGCTATCCAAGTGACGTAAGTGATGAAATGACGCCCGAGCAGAGCGGCAGGCGCCTGGGTCTGAATGAACGCTTCGCGCCACGCTGTCTGTTGGTGCGATCTGTTTAGCAGCCATATTAGGGTGACTGCTTAATTTGGTGCATTTATTATGGCTTTTCGCTGATTTGAGTGGGTGGAAAATTTTTGGGTTGGAGAGTATGTTTGGCGAAAACGACCGATGGACAGCAATGGTTTTTTTACACTGGCGTTGCATTTGAGGCCCGAATGGAGGGTGGTGAATAGCGAGTTTATCGGCAAGCCAAAGTAACTTGAATTGAAAGTGGATTTTGTGCGTGACACAAAGTTCACAGCTCCCAAAAACGGAGTGCTGTGCCGGTGCATACACGATTGGAAAGAGCTGGAGGCATCTTAATTTTTGGCAATACGAGACGCTCCTAACGGCATGGGTGCCGCGGGTGAGTTGTCCGGATGCCAAGGTGCGCTTGGTGGGAGTGCCGAAGGCTCGCGAAGGCGGCGGCTTTACCTGATGTTTGAGGCCGTTGCGATGCTGCCCGTGTTGGCAGCCGGCGCGATTGTCAATCGCCACTACACGCAGCTTTGGCGGATGCTCAAACACTATGTGAAAGAGGCGTCCAAGGAGAGCTTCTGCCTCAAAGACCGCAAATTGACTGGCTTCTCCGCTAAACCTTTTTGACAGAACTTCCTTAAACGCCTCGCCCGGGTCAATTTCAGATAACCAAATTGGGTCAATTCTTCACGAGCATTGACACCGCGGGCACATGTTCGAATACCTCGAAGTCTACTATAACCAGCAGCTTCTCCACAGCAGCCTGGATCACCAGGCGCTCGAACGAACTCGGAGCGCAGGGAGGAGGCGCCATTTGACAGGGCACGACGCCGGCGTCACTGTATGCATGCGCGGTGGGAGGTTAAGGCTCTGCGGGGAAGCAACCTAAGCGCCCGTCACGCCGCGAAGACGGTGATAGTGCGGCCTTCGGGTTGCCTGTCGACATGGAAGCTCATCGAATCAGAGTCCAAAGCGAAAAAAAATCCCAGGGGGTTTGGGGGACAGCGTCCCCCCATTTCCAAATCCCACAAGCTAACTAAAACAACCAAGTCGGAACGCACCGGTTGTCGGGGCATGACCACTTGGAAGAGCGGGCTTTCTCATTCCGGCCACGGGACCGGTTGGGCCCGCATAACAGGAAAATCGAACGGCACCGTGAAAAACCAGGAAAATTTCGTTATTACACAAACCCTCGCGCCACGCTTAACTCCCATTCGAGCTGCCATTGCATCGTTTGCTTTCGCGGCCATTGCAGTTGTAGCAATCGCGGCCGACAGGCCAGGGCCCGTCACCAAGGAAGATCCCGAGGCAATCCGTCCGTTCCACGTTAGCGTTCCGGAAGCGGAACTCGCCCAATTGCGCAGCCGCGTCATCGCGACCAAGTGGCCTGAACGGGAGACGGTCACCGATCAATCGCAGGGCGTGCAGCTTGCGACGATGAAGGCACTCGCGCACTATTGGGCGACAGATTACGATTGGCGCAAGTGCGAGGCGAAACTAAACGCCCTGCCGCAATTCATCACCGAAATCGATGGGGTGGACATCCATTTCATTCACGTTCGCTCCAAACATCAGCATGCGTTGCCGCTTATCGTCACGCACGGATGGCCCGGCTCAATCATCGAGCAACTGAAGATTATCGATCCACTTACCAATCCCACGGCCCATGGCGCGAGCGCATCGGACGCTTTTGATCTGGTGATACCCTCGATGCCGGGCTACGGCTTTTCAGGCAAGCCGACTGAGACCGGCTGGGATCCTGCCCGCATCGCAAAAGCGTGGATCGTGCTGATGAAGCGTCTGGGATACACACGGTTTGTGGCACAAGGCGGTGATTGGGGAGATGCGGTCTCAGAGCAAATGGCTCTACAGGCGCCGCCGGAATTGCTCGGCATTCACGTTAACATGCCTGCAACTGTTCCAGCTGACATTGCCAAGGCGCTCCAATACGGGGAAGCGCCGCCATCCGGGCTCTCAGCCGAAGAACGGCATGCGTATGATCAGTTGGATTCTTTCTATAAGACCGGCTTGGGCTACGCCATTGAAATGAAAAACAAGCCGCAGACGCTCTACGGAATTGCGGATTCACCCATTGGCCTGGCTGCCTGGATTCTTGATCACGACGCTCAGAGTTACGAGCTCATCGCACGCGTCTTTGCCGGACACTCCGAAGGCCTTACGCGAGACGATGTCCTCGATAACATCACGCTTTACTGGGTAACGGGCACGGCGATTTCTTCGGCGCGTCTCTATTGGGAAAACAAGTTTGCCTTCTTTGACCCAAAACATGTCACCATCCCGGTGGCCGTCAGTGTCTTTCCGGACGAAATCTATGCAGCCCCGCGGACCTGGACGGAGCGGGCGTATCCCAAACTCATCTACTACAACAAGCTTGACGAAGGCGGGCATTTTGCAGCTTGGGAGCGCCCTCAGGCGTTCTCGGCCGAGTTGCGCGCAGCCTTCAAATTGCTGCGCGACGACAAGGCAATGGTGCTAAATAAATAAGCTTCCGATCACTCCCGCAATGCGCGCCGGCCCCATCTGTCTACTGGCTCAGTGCCAAAGGAGTTCCTCCCACTAACTAACGAAAGAAAGAAAGAGCGAGCGAGAGAATATGAAAATATTAATGGTGCTAACATCTCACGATCAACTGGGAAATACCGGCCGCAAGACTGGCTTCTGGCTTGAGGAATTCGCAGCCCCCTATTTTGTATTCAAGGATGCTGGTGTCGAGTTGACGCTGGCATCGCCAAAAGGCGGGCAACCCCCGATCGATCCAAAAAGCGATTTAGAGGAAAACCAGACCGCTGCGATGACGCGGTTCAAACAGGACCATGCGGCGCAAGAGACGCTTTCACGGACGGCCAGGCTTGCCAACATGAGAGCGGAAGATTTCGATAGTATCTTTTACGTCGGCGGCCACGGCCCGATGTGGGATCTGGTCGATAATCCTACTTCCATCGCCTTGATCGAGGCCTTCTATAATTCCGGCAAGCCCGTTGCCGCAGTCTGCCATTCACCCGCCGTGTTCCATCGAGTTACCTATCAGGGCGCTCCGATGGTGAGGGGCAAGCGGGTTACGGGATTTACCAACGGCGAGGAAGCAGCTGTTCACCTCACCGATGTTGTGCCGTTTCTTGTTGAGGACGAGCTAAAGAGAATCGGCGGCCTGTATGAGAAAGCGCCAGATTGGGAGAGCTTTGCGATCGTCGACGGTCATCTGGTTACCGGGCAGAACCCCGCATCGTCCGCCGCCGCAGCTCATGCGCTTCTGGAGCTGGTTATGCAAACTGCCCTGCATCCTGTTTAAGCAAAGACCTTCCAGAGGAAAATAAAATGAGCGGCCCACGGAAGACAGCCATCGTGACCGGCGGTTCCCAAGGGATCGGCGCGGGAATCGTTAAAGCATTCGCCGAGCGGGGTTTCAACGTCGTTGCCAGTTCCCGGAAGATGAGCCAATCCACCGAGGTCGCGGCTTCTGAGCACGTTGCCTTGGTGGACGGAAACATCGGGGAGCCGGCAACTGCCGCGAGGATCGTGGAGACGGCAATGTCGCGCTTCAAGTCGATTGATGCATTGGTCAATAACGCCGGCATCTTCATCACCAAGCCATTCACGGAGTATACGGCCGAAGACTTCAAGTCGCTTATCTCTACGAACGTCGAAGGTGTTCTGTACATCACGCAACTCTCCATCAGGCAAATGCTCGCGCAGAATACCGGCGGGAGCATTGTCACGATCACGGCGGCCCTCGCGCGCAACCCGATTCGAGGCGTCACGGCAGCGGTGCCGATGATCACCAAAGGCGGCCTCGCAACCCTCACGCAGCACCTTGCGATGGAGTACGCTAAAGACGGCATTCGCGTCAACGCCGTCGCACCTGGTGTTGTCTACACACCGCTTCACCGGGAGACTTCGAAAGAGGTGATGGAAAGCCTGTCGCCAATGGGGCGGCCTTCAACCGTCAAGGACATCACCGATGCGGTCATGTACCTTACGGAGGCTACGACAGTCACGGGTGACATCCTGTATGTCGATGGCGGCGCTCATTTCGGCCACTGGTAATTGAATCGAAAGGAGACAAGTCATGGCGACACACACAACGACGGCCGAAAGCCAGCTCGCGGTGCTTGGCATCAACCTTCCTGCGCCTCCCGCACCGTTGGGAGCTTATGTCGAGTCTGCGGATGCCGGGAATCTGCTTTTTCTGAGCGGCATGCTCCCAGTCAAAGATGGCAAACTCACCATATCCGGCCGCATAGGGAAAGATCTGTCGGTGAACCAGGCTCAGGAAGCGGCGCGCATCGCATCGCTCAACGCGCTTGCGGCAGCAAGAGAACATCTCGGCACTCTGGACCGGCTGAAAAAACTCGTTAAGCTAACAGTGCTGATGGTGACGACCGATCAGTTTATCGACCACGCCGCGGTCGCCGATGGTGCGTCAAATCTCTTTGTTCAAATCTTTGGGGAAGAGGCTGGCCATGTTCGGTTGGTCTATGGAGTACAAAGCATGCCCATTGGCGCGCCCCTTGTAGTTGATGCGATATTTGAAATCGAGCCGCCGTAATCAAAGGCCAGATAGCGGAAGCCCTCTGTCAAAGTAAGCACGATTCTTAGCCGCAATAACAGTCCCTCAACTCTCCGGGAAATATATCCGTAATTATAACGCTTATACTGCGGAGCCCGCAAAAGGTCCGTTGCAACCGTTTACCTGGCGACCTTAGACCTGAAAGGGTCGAAGCCAAGGTAACTCACGGCGGTATCTGCAATTTCGAACTTTCCGTGCCGGACGACCGCTGGGGTTGACTGAATACCCGTTTGTTCACCCTCACGAGTCAAGCGGCACCGTCTTCAACTTCGGAGGGGAAGACAACGGATAAGATCGGCCGGCACGCCGGGCCCGGCTGGACGTCAAATGGTTGTCTCATGAGTGCCTGCCGGGTCACCATTCACATTAACCGCGGCGAACAGACCGCGATTCCTGAAAAGGTTCGACCGAAATATTCATGAGTGCGTGTTCAGCGATCCATTTCCACGAGCCGCGCTTCGGCAAGGTCCAGATCTCGTTGCACGACGCGCAAGGTCTCGTCATTGATCCGGTGTTTGTTACGCAGATCAATGAGCGTTTGATGCTCGACCTGTAAGGCTCCCAGCCCGAATCGACGGAAGGTCGACACTGG
>JAQGOL010000014.1 GCA_028293625.1 Chthoniobacteraceae bacterium
CCAGTGTCGACCTTCCGTCGATTCGGGCTGGGAGCCTTACAGGTCGAGCATCAAACGCTCATTGATCTGCGTAACAAACACCGGATCAATGACGAGACCTTGCGCGTCGTGCAACGAGATCTGGACCGTGCCGAAGCGCGGCTCGTGGAAATGGATCGCTAAACACGTGCTCGCGAATCTGTCGGTTGAGCCTTTTCCGAAATCGGGATCCGTCCGCTGTGTCTATGGCGGAGCTATCCCGGAAGGCAGTCGCAGCCAATTCACGGTAAAATCCCAGAACGAAGGACCCGATGATGAGCGGATGCGTCCCGCCCTTTTCCTGCCGTAGATCAATCCGCGATTTCGTGTTCCTTGAAGAATGCTTTGATCCGGCTGGCGATTTCTTCTCCGTGCGTTTCGAGCGCAAAGTGGCCTGTATCCAGCAGATGCGTCTCCAGAATCTTCAGATCGCGCGAATAGGGAGCGGCACCTTCCGCCGGGAAGATGGCGTCATTTTTACCCCAGACGATTAAGGTCGGCGGTTGATACGTACGGAAATAGGCTTGGAACTCCGGATAGAGCGGCAGGTTGGTCCGATAGTCGTAGAACAGATCGAGTTGAATATCATCATTCCCGGGGCGATCCAACCCGACTTGGTCCAGGGTCCATGTTGTCGGATCTAAGAGCGTGTGATCCGCGACGCCGTTTTCATATTGCCATCGGGTTGACTTCGGATCGACGAGAGAGTGGATGCCCTGGCGATTCTCAGGGGTTGGATCTTCCCAGTATTTCTTGATCGGGTCCCAGAACTTCAGGAGCCCTTCGTCGTAGGCGTTCCCATTTTGCACGATCAGCGCCTGCACACGCTCGGGATGCCGCAATGCCAGTCGGTAACCAATTGGCGCCCCGTAATCCATCACGTATAGCGAGTAATTGGTGAGTCCAAGCATCCCGACAAGTTGTTCGACGACATTGGTCAAGTTTTCGAAGGTATATGCGAAATCCTTATGATCCGGCATACTGCTTTGGCCGAAGCCGGGATAGTCGGCCGCCACCACGTGAAATGAAGTGGAAAGACGCGGGATCAAATTCCGGAACATGTTGGAGGAGGTCGGGAATCCGTGCAAAAGCAGAATCGTCGGAGCGTCTTTTGGGCCCGCTTCACGGTAGAAAATATCGAGATTATTCACCTTGACCGTTTTGTAAAAAATGGGCGGCTGAGCGACCGCTTCGTCGTCTGAAGTATCCTCGACGCGCAACGGGATTGATGAAATTTGTCTTTCGGCTTTCATTTTTGGTTTGGTTCGGAGATCTGCCAGGATGAGCGAGTGCCGCAGTGAAACCACGGTTGACACTGACACTTTTTCTTAAATATTACGTGCCGCTGCGACTGACTGTTTGTAACAATTCTTTCACCAGGAAAATACGGCTACCTTGAAAAGGGCGCCGCACCCGGGGTAGTTTCGGTGACGCGACGATCCAGCGCGATCCGTTGTGTGATATTGCTTCGCGATCGAGGTGACTTTCGCTCCCGACATTCGCGGCATATATTACTTACAATGTCCTGAACAAACTCTGGTCAACCCGGTTCCTGTGACTTTACAAACAAACCATCTAACAACGCGGAATTAAGGGTGCCGCTGACTGCCTCGAATATACCCCTCCCCGCTTCACCAACAGGATTAAGCCAAGTGCCGTTAAGGGAGTTGAACTTAGGTGGCCGGAGAGAGGTTTGCAAATAGCTGATGGAAACCCTCGGATATGGTAGGATGGGTGAAGATGGTGTCGCGCAAAGTTTGATAAAGCATCCCTCTCAACATTGCAGTTTGCACCGCCAGAAGTTCGCTCGCCTCCACGCCCAGAGCGGCGAAACCCGGAATTCGATCGTCTATCCTTACTGGGACGTTTCCGCCAGGGGAACGAGACGGACCCGATAAAAAGCGGCAAATATTGCGCCAGATCTCGGCCACGTTCATTCCGGCCAGATTCGACCATTTTTACACGGTCCCCGCATCTACACCGCCCACGCTTCAGACGAGTCGGCCGCGAGTTTGTTCATCGCGATGACATTGGCTGCAGTTACTTTCTACAGGAAGTCGGCGAGCAACGCTAATGCAGTTTCGTTGTCGTCGGCAAGGATCTCATCCATCCCGAATTCACCGTCGCGCGATCGTCGGCCGGATCGCGGACGCGCACTCAGTCGATGATGATGACGACGCCCGTTGCCTCACCCAGCGCCTCCACCGTTCGTTCGGCAGCGCGGTCGATGTGAACGCGAGGTTCATTGGGCGGTTGCTCCTCGTTATAGGTGCCAGACCCGTAGAACTGTCCATAGCGCAGCACAACACCTCCCTCTGCGAGAACGGAACGCTCCAGTTCTGCGACAGCCTGGGCATCGGGCCCATCAGGTAATTGCCAGGCAACGCTTTGAGCCAAGATTTTCGGCGACCCGCTCCTCCGCGCGGCCTCGATCAGATTCTGGCTTCCCTCGGTTCGGATGCGAGCGTTCAGACCTGCGAGTTCACGGATCTGCGCCGCATCATCCGGCAAATCGGTCAACTCGTTCAGCACGACGTCCGGTTTGAAATCATGAACCGCTTGGATAAGTGCCTCCCGATCGAATACATCACAAAGAATCGGTTCGGCACCGAGGTGGCTGAGTAACTCCGTTTTGTTGGGCGAGCGCGTCAGGCCGCCGACTAAGTGCCCGGCCTGAACCAACCGGGGAATTATCCGCTGCCCAATCACGCCGGAGGCGCCGGCAAGAAATATTCGCATACCACCATTGTAGGCCTCGCCTTGTGAGGATGGCAAACGGCACCTCCTCGTCGTGCTGGCGTCAGCGCAGCTGAACTCTGGCTTTGACCATCAATCACATGGATCGAACTGGCTCTTCCAAATTCCGCGCATAAGACCCTTTTGCGATCCGAGTGCGATCAAATGGAGAGGAGGCGCCAGGGACGGAGACTTTATTGCAATTGCCGGCGAGAGAGTAACGAGGCTTTCCCTACTTCGGCGCGAAGACGACGGCGCCGGACGTGCTGGAATCAAGAAAGAAGCCGGAGCCAAGGCGCTGAGTTTGGAGGATGGCTCCTTTAAAGGTAATCACTTTATTAGTTTCAGGATTAAGCAAGCGCCCGCTGAAACTTCCCGTTACAGGCAATATGACGACGCCCATCTTACCGGCATTGGGGGCCACGATACTCACCTTGTTTTTGGAGTCCACGTTGACGGCCTGACCCATGCCGCCGGTAAAGAATAGGAGGGCGTTGCCCTCCGGTGAGGCGACTCCGAGGCCGGTTAGCACGCTTTGATTTTCGAGCGCGCTCGGAAGCCGCAGCTTCGCACCGAGAATATCAGTGCGAATGCCGACGCCGGGCCAGCCCGCAGACGGAGACGCAAGCGGCAGCGGAGACGTTAGGGACAGGGGACGGAGACGTTAGGGACAGAGGCTTTATTGCAGTAACGCGCCCAACCGGCCGGATTTTAGTTAACTGAACTAACCGGTCCAAGGGTGGCCGCCAAAGAAGCCCTTCCAACCTCGGCAGACTTGCCGCGGTCGTGCAGTAACTCTTCACTTGAGGCGTCCCAGCGGCGGCCTGCCAATGTTCCCGCCTACAACGAAAGGTTATTGAAGAAAAACGCCGCCCATAAAATAAAGGCAGTCATCTGGCGGGACCGTGCACGAAGGGAACTTAACAAGTCGATTCCGTTTGCCGACCACGAAATCAACCCGCGCCGGGGAAACACCCAGCTGCCGCCTCGCGGAATCAGGCTTTAGAGGGCATGATCACGCCGCTTCGCAAATCGCGGACCGTATAAAGGCCGGGCATATCAAGCCGCTTCAAGGGCCGTGCCCCGCTCTCACGTCGTACACCAAATCGAGCGCGGTTCAGCCTGAAGAATTCCTCCACAAACGCCTTGCTGCCCAAAACCATCCCGTCACAAAAATAGCGCACCCGGCATCGCAACGCATCATACAGTCCAAGCTTGCCTCCCGCTTTGAGAACTTCTTCCACTGCCGCTTCGCTAAAGCCACGGCGCCCGGGCGTGCCATCCTCCCCGGCCAACCGCTCCACGCCTTCTTCAAAAAGATACTTCCGATAAAAGGGCATCACTTTCCACATGGGAACCTCCTCACCAAAACGCGCCTGGATGGCGATGCGCAATCCTTCCCGGGCACGCTTCCGGCCCTGCACGGCCTGCGCGTAACCGCACCAGCGATACTCCTTTGGATCCTTTACTATTCCGGCCCGGATCGGGTTCAGATCAATATAGGCGGCCATCGTGGCCAGCGCCTCTCCTGCCCCTTCCACCAGCATGCTCT
>JAQGOL010000004.1 GCA_028293625.1 Chthoniobacteraceae bacterium
CAATCCGCGCTCGACGGATGCAGCCGCACACTCGCGCAACAAACTCGCATACTCTCCGACGGCGCCCTCGGGCCAAACGGGCTTTCGTAACGGCTGTTCGGGGGTGTCTTCGTTCGTTGTCATGAGAAGTGTGCAGAAGCGCCTAACATCCTATTGGGCAGCAGCTGCATTTCTGGCCGCTGCCGCCCGGGCAGAACGAAATGGGCAGCCGCTGTATTTTCGGGGGAAAGGCAGCAACTGCCCATTTCGGTGATCTCGTCGCACCTGAAGGGCCACCTCGCGCCAAGAACGAAACTTCAGGAGGCGTCATTGTTATGCAAGGAAGTTGGTGTACGGCCAATGCAGATTAAGTCGCGGATACACCAGGCGTCGAGCCAGAGCGCTGCGGCCATCCACGCAGCCTGCCAGCCCCAGAAGAATGCCGGATGAGTGCTCGGCGTGATCCGCTGCATCGAAGTGGCGTGATAGTGGCCCCCAAAGAAAAACTCGCTGTGCAAAACCGTGTGCCCTACCCAGATGTAAATGCCAACCGACAGGAGGAGGATGACCACAGAACGTGTGGCCCGCTCATAGTTGGAATGCTGAGGCTTGTTCATAGTACGCGCTCGATGACGCCATTAAGACAGAATCACCGGTTGCCCGACAGGCCTTTATGCAGATGCCGGCCGCGCCACCACTGGAATGAAACTTCAGGGTTCAGGCGACGTTCTGTTGCGTTCATAAGTAATCGGAGAAGGTGTGCCAGTCGCGAGCAATTAGACTCTCGTAATATTTAGCAGCGGTAAGCGGAGTGACCTCCCCGTCGGGTTGAAAAACGAAGCCGTAGGAGCATTCGTCGGATTCGCCGCCGCCGGTTCCAGTGCGAAAATATGTGCCGCCGCCCGCATCGATGCCCCAACGGTCGACGTGATAGATGCCGAACCAGCGGGACAGCTCGGCGCTCCGCCTCGGGCTCTCCACCGGGGCTGCCGCGTCTCGAAGAAATCGCTCGAAGGCTGGACGAGAAACGGCAAACCCAAGCCGCATTGGGACACCCAGCATGATCAGACCGAAAGCGAAGAGACTGATTGCAGCGGCCTGAAGGTTGTAGGCGAACCGAAGCGAGCGCCGAAGCCGGATGTCGCGAAGAGCCATGAGCCCAACAAAAAGAAACCAGAGGCCAAGCAGCGGAAGGAGAGTAACACAACCGACTAATGAGAAAATCGTCGCGACGATCAAACCCGGATAGACGCTCATGCCGACAAGCAGCGCGACGAGGGGAACACTGACGTAGAGAAGCCATTTCATGGGAGACACTTTGGGCTGCCATTAAGGTAGAACTGCCGGTTGCCCGACAGTCCCCTTGCAGATCTCGGCGTGAGGAAAGCTTGGATTGCAACCAAGGCGCGAAGGCCAGGCTCGTTGTCGCGCATGGTTGGGCTGTCCTCGCGGAATGCTCATGAGTGATACCTACGCTTGCACTGTCTCCAACGCACGAGCACGTAAAACGGGATGACAAGGGGCGCGAAGGGCATCGTAGTCAAAACCGGCCACAGCTCGATCCTGAACAGCAGCGGCAGGATCATGGCCAACACGAAGAATGCCCCGCACGCGGCCAGAAATACCAATCCCTCGCGCACGATCACTCTTTTGTTCATTGGTTAATTCCATTCGTTGAGGCGGAGCGACCTAACAAGTGGTTCATTCCGCGCTGCGCCGGAACGAAACTTCAGGGTTAGGCGTTTTCGGTTCACTAGGTGGTTCGGCATTCTTCTTTTGCGGCGGAACCCTCTTAACAACGTAGCGGTTTGCGCCATCAAAGGTTTTCGGCGGCTCGTCGGATATGTCGTACTCGGCCAGGGTGAGGGTCCCGTCCTCAATCTTGAAGATGGCTGCGACCAGTTTGCCGATGCTATCAGGCTGTGGACACCCTTTGATGGTGGCGTGTAACTGCTTTGGGTCTTTGCCGGCCGGCAGTGTAATAGTCGTCTCAAACCAAAAGTTCGTGTCCCGGTGAAAATGGAGTGAATTGCCGTTGATCGTGATGGTGATTTTTTGGCGCGCGTCGTCGCCCACCAGGACTCCCTCCCATGTTCCTTGGAGAAGTTGCAGTTCTCCAGCGGTTGGTTGATTTGCCGCGCATTTGGCGTTGGCGGTGAGTTGCTCGCCTGCGTTAGCGACGAGAGAGGCGACGACGCAAACAACGGTGATGATATGTTGAAATAATTTCATGGCTTCAAGTGTCAGACGGCTGGTTGCCGAGGTGTCAAGAATTTGTAAAAAGATTGCAAATTTTCCGTTCATACGGGGCGCGAGGAAAATTGTCCGAGTGTTTCCCGCCGGACTGGCAGCGACCTTCTTTAAATGGGCGGAGAGATGCCCAGGCACATGGACGGTAATGGGCAGCTTGTCAGCGGGTAACCGCTTTGCGAACTGCGCTCAAAGATAACCCTCATTCCTTTGGTCGTTCTGTGGACTCACACATCAGCACATTTCCTCTGTGCAATCGCGAAACTCAATCGAACGAGCAAGAAAAGGATGCTCGCTGTCAGACAAATCATGCTCCAAGAAATCAGCGGCATCGTAGCAGGACGCTGCACGCTGTCTGCACCCAAGAACGCGAGAACCAACGATGCGACGAAAAGTGCCCCGGCACAGACGCTCAAAAGTTTGGTGAAGATGCGCATGCCGACCATTAAGGTAGAATCACTGGTTGCCTGACAGGCCTTTTTGCAGATCGCTGCGTGTGAGAAGCATGGATTGCAAACGGAGCACGATGGCAGAGTTTGCTTAAGTGCATGGTTTTAACAAGCAGTTTCATTCCGGCTGCGTCGGAGCGAAACTTTAGGCAATTGGTCGATTAGGAATCGGGTAAAATAAAGCACGGACTTCAGGACGGTTGAGAACGCGATACTGCCATAGCTGCGCGAGAAAGAACGGGATAACAAAGATGCGTAAGGCACTCTTCGGTATGGCCGCCAAAAAGTTTGAGTGCGAAGTGACGGCGATGCCGCCAACTGAGAACACCTCGAGGAAGAGTAGGACGGAACCAATGAGCCAATACCATGTGAGCACAAGCGCGAACGTGCGCCCGGCTGGCGAGAGACGCCACAAGCCGATGGAGGCAAGAAACGCAAGAGCGCCAAGATCGACTGGGAACGAATAAGTGTTGACGCCTGGCGCTGGCTCGAAAGGCCACCGCTGGGCGCTGATGGCAAGACTAAGGAGATTCCAAAGCAGAAGTGCAATGGCAACGAGTCGTAGTTCGGCAGTCTTCTGACCGTGTTCATTCATCGTGCGCAAAACTATTAGGCCGCAACTGCCTTTTCGAGCGTTTACACATTCAGGAAGAGGCAACCCTCAAGCCACGGGCACCGGCAACGTTTGGATGGCCAGGGCTGCTTCCACGGGAATGGGCAATTCTCGCCGGTTACTTCTATGCAGAGAGCTCTTCATTCGTTCAGGCAGTTCCATTTCGGGCCGTGCCGGAATGAGGTTTCAGGGTTCGGCGACGTCGGGTTCATCGAGACGTGCGAAGTGGAATAAGCGAGCGCGGAAGAAGAGCAAGGGCGTGCCAGTGAGAATCACAACGTCGCAGAACTATTGGAGAGCCTGGGGGAGTGGAACCTCGGAACTGTGGACACCAACCAAATAAGGGCCAACAAAAACAATGACCATGCTGAGCCCCAATAAAAACTGACTGCGCGTCCGCCATGCGAGAAGAAGCGACAAAAGCCAAGTGGAGGCGATGGGCACGGCCCCAACAAATAACGCTGCCGGAATAGGACCGCGGGCAAAGGTGAATGGTAGGGACGTGACGGCGACGATCGGCGCCCACCGGAGTATCGCAAAGCTCTCGCGAGAGTGTGTGATGAATTGCTCGTCGTTCATTTTTGGAAAACGTGCGGCTAGTCGCCATTAACCCGAAACTGCCGGTCGTCCGACAGCCCTTTTGCAAATCCCGGCTGCGCTACGCCGGAACGAAACTTCAGGGTTGGGCGTTTCTTCGGGAGTCATCTGACTGGTGTAGTCCATGCCTGAAGTATAAAAACCTCCAAGTAGTTCTCGGGCTTGGCGAGTAGATGAACCGCGATAAGCGCACGTTGACCATTCTGAACCCTTACTTTAGCATTGACTTTCGAGGTGAAGAATTGGGGCTGATCTATCTTCACACTCCTGCCGCTCGCAGTCTTGATGGCATCGAACGAGTCAAAGCCAAGTAACTCGACTCGCTGAGAAACGACATCGATGCGAATGGAGTCGCCACGAGTGTTGACGTGTGGCTCTACCTCAAGGGTGACTCCCAGATTGCGGGTTTCAAAAGCGGTTGGCAGCGGCGAGTCGTTGACAGCGGTCGGTTCCAGGGCTGGTGATGAAGTGGATTTGTTCTGCGGGTTCTGGGGTGGCTCGAATTCCGTCGGATAACGCTTCTCGAAGATTGCCTCGCTCATGCTGCGAGTGCCGTCGAGCGTGTTGACGGTTGGATAGCCGGTTAGGATGGCTTCCTTGCGTTGGACGGCGGTGAGAAGCTGGTCAACGGCAGCGTCGATCTTCTTGGGATCACGGAGATCGGGGAGGAGTGGAAGCAGCTTGTCCTGTGGCATCGCGACCATGAGGACGTCTACACGGACGCTCCATTGCGCGTCGCTCGTCTCTCGATTGGCGGCTCGCGTCGGCTGGGGTGGTGCTGAGTATGTAGAAGTAGAAAGTAGGAGAACGCTGCAAGCAAGGGTTGGGAAGACTCTCATAATTCGGGACGCGCTCATGAAGCGGCTAACATTCTTATTGGGCAGCAGCTGTCTGCGCCCGATTGCCGTGTTTGCGTGACATTCGCAAATCGATACATGGCCGCAGGTAAAACACCAGTGCTGAAAATGCCGTGGCGATTGAAACACGGCACGCACCGCACCGCCCCTGGCTTCCCTTTGAGGTGCTACTTTTCTCCACAACCCGACGGACTTCGGACGGGCGCGCCGTCCTGCGCCGCAGATCGAACAGCCATTCTCCGGTTCCGCTCAGGCGTCGAGAAGCCCAGCCAGGCGGCTTCCTTTCCAGTTTACTCATGGCCTCAGATTTTTCGTTTCGAGCACGCTGCTGGCGGACGTGAGCAGTGGTGATGACAGCTACACCAAGTAGCGCCGTCATCACCACTACTTTTCAGACTCATTCGAAGCAGATGGACGAACCATTTTTTGCTGTGCATGCCGTCCGTAATGAACCTCAGGGACTTCTTGAAGCGTTTGAATTCATGCCTGTGGATAACGCCTTCATCCAGCGCATCCTTGATCACGGCGCGCGTTGGGTTGACTGGATAGCCCGCCTGCTAGCTCCTTGCTTTGAGCTGCCTTTGCTCAATCGTTGCTCCCTCAGGAATGAATTTAAGCAGTTTCTCAACGGTCAGCACCACCTTCTTGTTTGCCGGCCCGCTCTTGGCGGCAGCAGCTTCCTGCGCCGCCATCAAGTCCTCTTCGGTTGCCGCACGCCAATAAATGCCGTCCTCCGCATGGCAGAAGTGCCGGATGATCTGCTTTTTAAAATCCTCATCGACCCAGCCGACCCGAGGGCCGCGCTTTGCCGCAATGAACTTGAACACGTGCGGAACGTGTGTCGGATCAATCACCATGACCGCCCGCGCCCAGTTGGTGATGTCGGCGCCGCCAGCCACCGCATACATCCAGTCACTTCCCCGCCAGGAATCGGTTTGCCGGTTTGTGGTCTTGGGCGTGTGATAATTCAGGATGCAGGCCACTTGATAACGGGTCAGAAGCGGGTTCAAACCGTTGCGCAGGAACGCCATTCTCTTTTCCGTGTCGGTTAGATCGGCGCCCAGGCAGCCCATGAACGGGTCAAGGCGCAGCAGATCCAGCCCGGAGCATGATTGCAGCCGTCTTTCGACATAGGCGAGAAAAGCGGGCCCCGTCCGCGTCTGCTCCGTGTCATAAAACACGT
Source organism: Chthoniobacteraceae bacterium (assembly GCA_028293625.1). Taxonomy (GTDB): domain Bacteria; phylum Verrucomicrobiota; class Verrucomicrobiia; order Chthoniobacterales; family Chthoniobacteraceae; genus CAIURC01. Next base: position 5,929 of record JAQGOL010000004.1, read on the forward strand.
TCCTGCGAACGACCTCCTTTTCATCTTCAGTGAGCCGCAGGCCTTTCACAACACCATCACGCATCTCCGCCAGGTCTTCGTCATCGTTCTCGGAATCGTCAAGATGCGAAGGGCCGCTGCGGACGGATCCCGAAGGCTTCCTTGCCGATATTCCACAGAATATCCCGCTGAGCGCTGGCGCTGCTTTTGCCGATCCCAGATGGCCCAACAAAGAGCAGCCCGCCGATGCAGAGAAACCGGTTTCCCAGCACCGTCTTGCGCGGGTCGACAATGCCGGCGGAAATATCCATCAGCGAACGCAGCGGGGGCAGCTCCGCCTCTTCAGTCGGCAGCGCCGTTCCGTTGGCAGCCAATGCCTCTTGTCTGACGAGCTCCGCCTTTTCCCACTCGATCTGTTCACGGTGATCATCCCGCCTGCAATCAGCCGCTCGTGAATCCGGGTCATATCGATGCCGGGAAACCGACCGTTTAAAGTACTCATATTTGAACAGGCGTCAGGGGACGGGTAGTTTGTCAGGCGTTTCTCGACTGGAGATTAACGAAGTATTGTTAAATACTGCCAGAATGCGAAATAAAGATCAATTGGCGTTACTAAAACATGGGGTGCAGACTTGGAACACTTGGCGGAGTAGTAATCCTGAAGTTCGGATTAATCTTGTTGATGCTCATCTCGGAGAGATTAAGCTTCCGGAAGTCGATCTGCATTCAGCCGCTTTGGACGGTGCTCACTTGAGATGGGCATATATGAGGGGAGCAAATTTGGCTGGTGCAACACTTGATAAAGCAGATCTTCGTATCATCGACTTAAGCAGAGCCGATTTGCGAGGAGCATCCCTCAAGAGTGCGTCGCTTCATGGGGCTTATCTGCGGCAAGCGGATCTGAGCGGCGCAGATCTTTCGAATGCCACTCTACTGGGAGCCAACCTTGATTCGACCATCTTGGAAGGAGCTAATCTATCGGGTGCAAATCTCCGAAATGCTGTGCTAGTGAATGTAAATCTAAGAAATGCTAATTTGGACAACTGCCGAATATATGGGTCTTCAGTTTGGAATATCGACACGACTGGCGCTATCCAGAAAAACCTCATAGTGACTCGTGAGAATGAACCTATTATCACAGTGGATAATCTTGAAGTGGCTCAATTTATATACTTACTTCTCAATAATCAGGCGGTCCGCAACGTGATTGATACTATTACTTCTAAGGTCGTGTTAATTTTAGGTCGATTTACACCAGAAAGAAAAGTTGTTCTCGACGCGCTTTGAGAAGAATTACGATCTCGTGATTATCTGCCAATCATTTTCGATTTTGAGGTTCCGCGCAGTAGAGATACAGATGAAACGGTTAACCTTTTAGCGAGAATGGCGCGATTTATAATCGCCGATATCACCGATCCGCGAAGTATACCTCAAGAATTAAGCGGCATAGTAAAGGACCTTCCTTCTGTTCCAATTCAACCGGTTTTAGCGTTGCCATCTAGTGAATACGGGATGTTCGAGCATCTAAAATATTACTCATGGGTGCTTCCAACGTTTCACTATGTTGATTCAGCCCATTTACTATCAGCAATTGTCGAAAATGTGATTGTCCCCGCTGAAGCAAAGATTTTAGAAATTCGGCATTTGAAGTTGCGCCGATAATCTGAAACCTGCAACCACCTCTCGTTGGTCGGATCGCTCTTCCGCTCAGTCATACCAAATTGACACTTCCCAAGGAAAAAAGTTCATAACACTCTCTAAGTGAACGCGGATCTACGGGCCGTAGCTTGGCGTCCCGCCCATCGTGCCGCAGGATTCTGCGTGCGGGACGTACGGTGCACGGCCTTAGAGCATTTAGAGAGCATTTAAGAACAGGTGATCTGTCAGGGGCCGGTGGAGGCGTTCACAGCCGCCATTTTATCTTGTTTAGAACCTCCGCCAAATGGCGCGACCGTTGCGCCGCGCGGTTGAGTCGTTCGACATGTTTGGCGGCAAAGGGGGCGCGCCGGTGGAAAGACCGGCTGGTCCGGTGGAAGCATCCTGCCGAACCTGTTCGCTTTATTTCCGGCTGGCAGCACGGCGCTACCGGTCGGTCACGGGACCATTCCAGTTTTTGCCGGGCCTCAACCAACCTCCGTTAACCTTCCATCAAAGTGCCACTGCCTTTTGCCAAATGGTTAAGCCGTTTAACTTTTTGGCGCCTTATCCAACCACGCGGTGGAATGACCAAATCATTTGGTAAAGCCAAGTCCTTGCCTGGCGCAGGCGTGGGCGGATCAGGTAAAGGAGCGTGGCAAACAGTTGAGGGGCCCTGCCAATTGGCAGAGGCGCTGCGGAGTTTGACCGGGGCGCGCCGCCGTGTGGTTGAGCGGGGTGTTTCCCCCTATCCGGCGAGCAGGGAGTAGCTCGATTGTTCCCGGTCCCTCTCCCGGTCATAACCACGGCAACCTCGAACCCGAACTCCCCAACTCCAAATTCTGTATGGCTAAATCCGATTACGTTCCCACCGGCGACGGCGCTTTTATGACCTGGCACGATCAAATGCTGAAGGAAGCCAGGCAAAACGGGCCGGCCGATGGACTGACAGCGAAGGAAATCGCTGCTCTTGAAGCGAATAACAGCGCGATCCACTCCACCGCGAGCGAGGCGGAAGCCACGGCGGCGGCCGCGCAGCGTGCCACGGCGGCCAAGCGTGCGGCATTCAAGAACGCGGAAGCACAGGCGCGCGGGGTGGCCGCATCGATCAAAGGACGCGCGGTTTACGATGAATCCAAAGGCAAAGGTTACGGCATTGTCGGACAGGAACACACGGTGGACCTGACCATTGCCACCCCGGTCTTGGACGGCGAAACCCTCCCGCACGGCGCCGCCTTGCTCCGTTACCAGCGCGGCGACGCCGATGGGATCAATCTTTATTGCGCACGCGGCACGGCCCCCATGGAGTTGCTGCGCTTTATCAGCAAAACCGAGTTCATTGACAAACGCCCCTTGCTGGTGCCGGGGACCCCCGAGCTGCGCACCTACGAAGCGATCTTCGTGAAAGACGACGAGGAAGTCGGCCAGCGCAGCGCCGCGGTCTCAGTGGCGTGCCGGCTGTAGTCCTCGACGTTTCATTGCGGCGACGACCGCCTTCGGGGTCGATCCGTGCGGGCTCGGTGTCCTGGTGGCATCGCGGACTCAGCCACCGGCTACGGGCGGCTGTTATCCTTCCAGGGTTCCATGCGCGGCCCAAAGAGTTGTGGGTAATGATTCACATCAAGGGATAGGTAATCTGTTAGAACGCCGCGCTTGCCAGGGAGGGGATGTGAAGAAATGGAGAGCTGCCCGCAGCGTGGAAACTCAAAAAGAATCGTGACAAAATTCACTGGCTGGAAACACATTCAGGGACCCAACCAAACCCCCGAATATGCAACCGATCTGTCGCTCGATTCTCGCTCTCAGCCTTGCGGCTGCGACCCTTCTTCCCTCCGCGGTCCGCGCCGCCGAAGGCTACACTGACACTCCAATGCAGCCTGACGGGAAGTGGCACGTGCATGATCCCGCCCGGCCCATCCCGCAAGTGATCACGCCAGGCGCCACCTTCAGCCAGATGGCCGGCGCACCTTCAGACGCCGTCGTCCTCTTTGACGGCAAGGATTTCTCCAAATGGAAGGGTGAAAAGGGCGATGTGCAGTGGAAAATTGAAGATGGCTACATGGAAACCACCAAAAGCGGCCGCATCCGCACCAAGGACGAGTTCGGTGATTTTCAATTGCACATCGAATGGGCCACTCCCGCCGCGGTCAGCGGCAACGGTCAGGGCCGAGGCAATAATGGAGTGAACATTTTTGGCCGATACGAAATCCAAGTGCTCGACTCTTACAACAACCCGACCTACGCCGATGGGCAGGCGTCCGCGATTTACGGGCAAAAACCGCCGCTCGTCAACGCCTCTCGGCCGCCCGGCGAATGGCAGACCTACGACATCATCTGGGAAGCACCGCTCTGGGATGAAAACAAAAAGCTGGTTAAAAAAGCCTACGTGACCGTGCTTCATAACGGCGTTGTCGTGCATCACCGCCAGGAGCTTTACGGCAATACTCCCTATCGCGCCCTGGGCAACTACGACAGCCCGCAACCCCCCAAGGGCTACATCGAGCTCTACGAGCACGGCAATCCCGTCCGCTTCCGCAACATCTGGATCCGGCCCCTGGGCGAGTACGACAAGCCCGCGCCGGCCGCTAATTAGCAAATTCCGGCGCCATCCAGCGATAGAACGCCACCACAAGGGAATCTGTCACAAACAAAGCAACGGCAAGCTACTAAGGGTTACCGACAGGTTTTCAGCCCGCAGGGCTCCAAGATTTAGCCGATGATCGAGTCCGCGATACCACCGGATACTCGAACGCAGAGGGCTGACTCCGAAGGGTGTCGCAGCCTGCCCAAGATCCTGGAATAAACTTGCTTAAAGGGCCGTGTGCGTGCGCTTGTCAATTGCCACCGCTGCGACCGCCTTCGGGATCAGTCCGTGCGGGCCAGGTGTCCAGTGTGTCGCGGAAACGTCCAGCACGTCCGCAGTCAAGGCGATCATCTAAATGCTTAAGTAAGCGAAGCAAGTAAGAATAGTCCCATACGGTTTTTGCTCAGCCGTAAAAAAGGCGTCCAAGAGACGGGTAATCTGTAGGTTCTCCAATTCATGCCTCGCACCAAGCGAACTCCTGCTGGCTGGATATGGCGGGTCATCGGTCCTTGCTCATCGACACATGGCATTTTCAGCGCGGAACAAGAACGACATTGCGGACTTCTATACTCCAATCTGCGATGCGATACGGCGCAGCGAAGCATCTTCCACAGTCTAAGTAGGTTTGCAAAAATCCGTTCCTAAGATTTCAGCCATGATTTTGGAGAAAGCAGGTCAGCCAATCGGAGAGTTTGGCGGGCGCTGAGATGTTCTATCCAGTAGCGGCAGCAGTGAAGCAAGTCAAAATATCCTCTCCACTGACATGCTCGTTCGAAGTTATTCTCTACTTTGGGGATGACACCGAGACAGAATAAGGCAAAACCTTGGCGTTTCTGAAAGGCCAGCAATTCTAGTTATGTTTGAAATTTCTGGCAGTGACATTACCAGTTTGGGCGACGCTGATCTGCGGTTGCTAGTTGCTCGTTTGGCTACCGCCGAACTGCAAGCAAAGGGTTACCCGCTTTCTTCTGTCACTGCTGGGGGCAACCAAGACGCGGCGGACGGTGGGCTCGATGTTCGCGTTGAATGCCCATCGCCTATCACTTGTCCGGATTTCGTGCCACGTCGATTAACCGGCTTTCAAGTCAAGAAGCCTGATATGCCGGCCGGCGCCATCCGTGAGGAGATGCGCCCCAAGGGCGTCTTGCGCGATGTGATTCGCGAACTCGCTGATGCGTCGGGCGCATATGTAATGGTCAGTGCTCAAGGCTCCGTTGCAGACAAGCCACTGGCCGATCGCCGCAATGCGATCCGGGACGCGTTGCACGATCTCCCTGGCGCGACACAACTCCACACCGATTTCTACGATCGCGACCGCCTTGCAACCTGGGTTAACCAATATTTAGGCATTTCCGCTTGGGTGCGTGGCCGAATCGGGCGTCCACTGTCTGGGTGGAGTGGCATCGGCTACTGGGAGAGTGGCGTTGCCCCCGCTCCCAAGCCCTACCTTTTCAACGACAAGGCCTGCTTGATCGATGAGCGTTCGCGGGAGCGTGGACACCTTACTATCGAGGAAGGCATCGAGCGCCTCAGAGCTGGCCTGCGCATGCCCCGACAGTGCATCCGCCTCGTTGGTCTATCGGGTTTAGGCAAGACGCGTCTCGTTCAAGCGTTGTTTGAAGAAGGTGTCGGCGAGAACCCGCTCGATCCTAGCCTTGCTGTCTATACCGACTATTCTGAGGAGACCGATCCAACTGCGCGTGAGATGGCGCGCCAGCTGATAGCGCATAGACAGCGCGCTATCCTTGTCGTGGATAACTGCAATCCCACCACCCATTCCGAGCTTGTTCGCTTTTGCACGAGTGAGGCTAGCGAAATAAGCCTCATTACCGTTGAGTATGACGTCCGCGACGACGAGCCCGAACAAACCGACGTTTTCCGCCTGCAGTCGGTATCGCCCGACCTCGTAATCGAGTGGATTAAGCAGAGTTTCCCTAACGTATCCCAAGTTGACGGTCAAAAGATCGCCGAGTTTAGCGATGGCAATTTCCGTGTTGCTCAGGTTCTTGCTCAGACCCTAGGCAAGGGCGAAACGCTCGGCACTCTCAGAGATTACACTCTTTTCGAAAGGATCTTTCGCCAGCGCAAAGACCATGACGGGCAATTACTTCGGGCCGCGGAGGATCTGTCGCTTTTGTATTCGATTGATGGAGAGGATGATTCGGAGGAAGGAGAACTCGCCCGAGTGGGGGCGATTAGAAACATCGGTGCCCAATTATTCTATGAAGCACTAGCGGAAATGCGTCATCGCGGCGTTGTTCAAGCCCGTGGGCGTTTTCGTGCAATCCTGCCACAAGCCATCGCCAACCGGCTCGCTGCTCATGTGATTGAGCGGATTTCTCCGGCCCGCTTTGACCAATTCTGCCGAACGTTGACGCCCAGGATGCTCAAATCGGTGTCGCGCCGGCTTGGTTTCCTTCACGACTCGGCCTGCGCGCGAGCAATAGTCGCACGCTGGCTGCGAGTAGATGGTCCTCTCGGCGACCTGATGGCTACTGAGCGGGACGACTTCCAGGTCATTGCAAATATTGCCCCAGTCGCGCCCGAAGCGGTGCTCGCAAGATTCGAAGCCTCACTCGAGGGCCTGAGCGGCCGCCATCAGTGGGTTGGATTGATCAAAGCCATTGGCTACGAGGCGAGCTTGTTTGATCGCGCTGCGACTCTCCTCTCGCGTGTTGCCGGCGCAGAGCCGGAAAGCAATAACATCAATTCAGCGCGAAATACCTTTAGCGACTTGTTCCATATCTACCTCTCAGGCACCCACGCAAATCCAGAGCAGCGACGTTTGTTGGTTAAGCGGTTCGCCGCGTCGAATGAAGAAAACCTACGCAGTAGCGTGCCGATTGCGTTGCGGGCTTTGCTTAAATCCGACCACTTCTCATCTTCAGCCAGCGACGGCTTCGGCGCTCGCTCGCGTGACTGGGGCTGGCGTCCGGAGATTCACAGGGACATTTGGGATTGGTTCGAAGGGGCAATCGCGCTGGCGCTCGAGCTCTTGCCGGATGCGAATGCGCGCGTGCTCCTCGCAGCTCACGCACGCTCTCTTTGGCAGTATCCAACTTGCCAGGATGCTCTTGATCGCGTCGTCACTGTATTTCTTGAGAAACAGCCATGGGTGGAGGGATGGATCTCTTTGCGGGCCGCCCTTCGTTATGATGGCAAAGGGATGTCCGACGACGTTCGGTTCAAGCTTGAGCAGCTCATTAAACGACTGAAACCGTCGGACCTGCTAAACCAAGCGCGAGCGATCGTCCTTAATCGCATGAACAACGGCTACGATTTCGCTGATGGGGAGGAGAACGAAGTCGATCCCATCAAGGGATATGAAAAAGCGAACAGCATGGCGCTGGAGCTGGGTCGCGCCCTGGCCAGCGAAGCTGCTCCCCGCGCGGAGTTTCTTGTGGAGTTGCTTTTCGAGCGGCATGCGCAACGAGCATTCGAATTTGGGCGAGGTCTCGCTGATGCTGCGGACAGCCTCGATGGAATGTGGCGCGAGTTGGTGATGGCTTATGGAACGGTTGAATCCAACAGGCGCAACCCAACCGTGCTTGGCGGCTTCCTCTATGAAGCGCACCAGCGAGATCAAAGCTTCACGTCTTCCGCGCTCGATGCCGCAATTGACAATCCCGACTTGGCACCGATCCTTCCGCACCTTCAGACCCGTGTTGAAATCGATACGGAAGGGATCGCACGGCTCAGGAGCGCAGTTGCGAAGGGCGCTCTTGTAGCCGCTAATTTCGACGCTATCGCCAATGGCAGCGTTTCAAAGTCACCACAAGAACCGTTGGCGGGGCTGCTCGAAGATATCGCGACGCTCTCCGAGGGCGTGGAAGTCGCCCTTGATATTCTGCACATGCATCTTCCCCAGAATCGCGAGGAACGGCACGGGCTACACGCACGACTCGTTTCAGTCGGTCGCGAACTTCTCGCCCGCGCTGACTTCAGTAAGAAAGGCCAGCTAAGGGACTTCGGCGCACACGAGGTAATCCAAGTCTGCCTCGCTGGCGAGGACGGCCAACCGGCGGCCGAGAAGGTGTGTGCGAATATCCGCTCGGAGCTAGATAGTTACCATGTTTCTCCATACGATCTGAGTTATGTCCTGAAGGCGCTGTTTGAGACGCAGACCTTTGTAGCGCTCGACGCGTTTCTCCTTCAAACTCCGTCGCTTTACAACCGCTCTCTGTTCGCTGCGGACTTTCGTATGGGGAACCCAATCGATGACGTTGATCCCGCGATCCTACAGCAATGGGCCGGTCGAGACCCCGACGTGCGTTATCCGTTGCTCGGCAACTGCCTCAGCATGTTTGGCAAGAAAGATGGCGAGGAAGGAAACCATTTTTCCCCGCTGTTCCTGTCGATGTTGACCTATGCGCCGGACAAGCCGCTGTTCCTCGGCGATTTCCACCATAGGCTGCTCCCTGGAGGCTGGAGCGGCTCGCTGGCTGACATCTTGATTTGCCGAAGGGCGCATGTGATGAAGCTTGCGGAGCACGACGATGAGCAAGTGCGTGCTTGGGTTGCCGGCAGTATTCCAGAGCTTGACCGCTGGATTGAGCGTGAGCGCGAGCGCGATCGCTCCCGCGAAGAAAGCTTTGAGTGAAGCTACAATCGAAGCACTGGCTTCCGCGCCATTCAATGCAGTTGGTGATATGTAATCTATCGTGGCTCATCGGTCGGAGTTTTGGTGGTTCGACACGCGGGCATGACGCATCGGGCAGAGATCGGCCAAAGTGTTGTCTTTCCCCATGCGTAAGATTTTCTCCAGCCTCGGATAGCGGGATGTGACGCGAGTTGTCGACGCTCTCCGCAGTGCACAGGGCAAAAAGGCTACGTGCCATTTCAGGCCAGCACCGTTGCACGAAAGCGGAAGTTCCTCGGCTGCGGAGGGATCTTGCCTAGAGTTGGGGGTAGTTCCTTATACAGCTCCCTCAATCTGGCAAGAACTGCTCCTTCGTCCAACCGCATGGATTTTGTGGAACAATTGAGTGCGGGAATTACTGCACAATCGGGAGCCAAAGTTGCCTCAATTTGGAGCCATTGGTCCACGATATTGGCTTTTCCGGCGGCGCTCATACTTCGAGTGTTACAAGCCTGACTTCGAATGGCGAGTGGTTGACCATTGTTCAGCAACGATTACAGAGTTTTTGGATTATATGGAGACGAGGTCCATCTGATTCGCCCCCTGATGAGGAATTTTGAGACGGCTTCCATCTTTTTAAGTCTTCAATCCTTTTCAATGCTCCCAGCGCGATCCGCCTCAGACCGTCACCGTCTTTCACTGGAATAATCTGGCGTTGGCGGACGACTTGGCTTCGTTTTAATCCGCAGGCCGTTTGCTCGGCCAATTTCCAGAAAAGGCAGTAGATGGCTCACTTAGCCTCAAACTGTCTTATCAAGACAATTTCGTCTTGCCCTGACACGGCATTTCCTCATAGTGCCCGCCCTGCAATGGACACGTGCGGTTTACTGCGCGTCGCTTTTTGTAGAAAAACCTGGGGGTATAGCTCAGTTGGTAGAGCGCTTCGTTCGCAATGAAGAGGCCAGGGGTTCGAATCCCCTTACCTCCACTTCCTGTAAATTACAGGGAGTGGCCGTGTCCGGATGGCGAAGGGATGTCGGATTCGCGAAAGTAGGCCTACGCCAGGCATGAGATCAGGCGCGCGGGAGATCGGGGCTCTGAACGGGTGATTCCAAATGGCCGTCATCCTCGCCGATCGGATGATTTAACCGGTCTCTCCGGAGTCGCGAAACGTTGCGGATTGGATACCGTGAGCGCACAGGTCATCTTGTCCAAGCTACAGACGTTCTTCTCATGAAAACCGCACTGCTTCTCCTCCTGCTTATGGTGTTGCTCAATGGTGCTGCCCTCGGCAGTGGTCCCACAACGATTGACATCGCCACGACAAATGCCGGAGTCGCCTATGTTCTCCATGATTACGACATGCGCATCGACAAGGATCACCAAACGCCCGATGAGATAGAGACCTGGATCCGGACGCATAGCGAGGGACGCGTGGGCCAGGTGGTTGTCATTTGCCCGGACGAGCGCACCACATACAAGACTGTCTTCGAGATGCTGCGCCGTCTCAAGGCTGCTGGCGCGCAACAATTCATTGTCGCCACTCGCGAGGATGTAACCGATTATATGCTCCTTGGCACCACTGATAAAATTCGGTCATTCAAAGACGGCACTGTTGCGCCCCCAAAATAACTTCCGCGGCACACTCAGGGAATGTTTAGGAGAGGCACAAGCCCGGATGCCCTGGCGGCTTTTTAGACAGAGGTTGACTCCACTTTTTTAAGGTGGCTCCGGGTATCGTGGCGGCGTTAAAAATGTGCCACTTTATGTCTATAAACGATCGCGCCGCGGGCGCTGTGATGGGTGCGTTGATTGGTGACGCCTTGGCGCTGGGGCCGCACTGGTATTATGATCTCGATGAGATGCGGCGCGATTACGGGGACTGGATCACCGGTTACACCGATCCCAAGCCGGAGCGCTATCATGCGGGACTGAAGGCGGGACAGCTTTCCCAGGCCGGGATCATCGCCACCATGTTGCTGCGGTCCACGATCGATTGCGGCGGTTACGATCAGGATGATTTTTGCCGGCGCCTGGATGAGGAACTCTTTCCGCAGCTGGATGGCACGCCGAGGAATGGCCCGGGCGGATACACCAGCCAATCGATCCGGGAAGCGTGGCGCCAGCGCGTTGAACAAAAGCGGTCATGGAAAGAGACGGGCGGGCACGCCGATACCACGGAAGCGGCCGAGCGCGCGATTGTGCTGGCGGCGCGCTACGCCACGACGCCGCGAAAAGTGGCTGAGACGGTGAGCGCGAATTGTCTCCTGACGCAGGCCGATGAAGCGATCGTGGCGATGACCACCGCGTATGGCTGTGCGCTCGGTTTGCTGGTGCGCGGCGAAAAGCTCGACCCATTCCTTTCGGATAAACTCATGGAGCTGGTGAAAGCCGGCGATCTGCCATTCCATGCGGTGACCACGGGCAAATTGCAGCCGCCCAAACCGGGCGGCCAGGATCGACCGTGCGCCGGCCGGTTCTCGTCGCCTGACGCGTTGTTGACGCCCTCTTTTATGGCTGAAGCGGCATTGGATCCCGGGATCCGGATCGAGCCCGCGTGGAAAGTTTCTACGGTTTATGGGATGCCGTGCGCAATTTATCATCAGCTGCCTGCGGCTTATTACCTTGCCGCGCGTTTTTCGGACGACTTCGAGTCCGCGATTCTCCATGCGCTCAATGGCGGAGGACAGAATCAGGCTCGCTGCATTCTTACCGGCGCGCTGGTGGGAGCGCAGGTTGGGCTTTCCGGGATTCCGGCGCGTTTTCTCGACGGCCTCGAAAATGCCGCGGAGCTGATGGCGCTGGCGCGCGAGCTTGGCAGACAGGCGGATTCGGACTGAACCAAGCAGGTTTTTGACATCTGTAGCTCGGTTTTTTTGGTCACATGTTGATTCACCGAGTGCTAGCAATGTTGCAGCGTGGTGACGCGATTTCTTTCTGTTCAAATTGGCTTCATACATGCTTTTTCAGATTCATGCGCCACCCCGCTGTAAAGGAACCTATTCAGAATGCAGACAACCCGTGTCCGGTACGGCATCGGGTTGGATCAACCTATCATGCCGCTTTTCTTGCGGTGATGCTGGTGGCGGCGGGCTCTCTGAGCGCCGCCAAATCGTCGGCGGTTTCAGCCGAGGCCGCGGTTCCGGGCAAGGTGGCGGTTTCCAATAAGGCGGTTCCGCTTCCCGAAGGGCGCATGATCAAACCTCGCGAGGTTCTCAAAGCGGAAGAGGCGCTTACTCTGATTGATCTTTCCCAGCTGTTGCGCAGTGGGCTGAGCGATCGCGAGATTATTGAAGATGTGCGGCGGCGCGGCCTGGTGGAAGCGCTCAACGAATCGGGAGAACGTTATTTGCAGGCTTACAGGGCGAGTCCGGCGTTGATCACGACGCTCAGAAATTACGATTACGTTCTCACCGATGTTGAACGGCAGAACTATTATGCGAGGTCATCGGCCCGCCTTGAGAACAGTCCGGGGACAGCCGGGCGTCAGCATTCCGGCGGAGCGGACGATAGGGAGCGCAAGCGCCAGCTCGATCTCCAGCGTCAAACTATTGCCATCGCCGAGCGCAACCAGCAGATGGAAGCCAATCGCGTGGCGAAGATGGATGAGGAGACCGCGGAGGATAGGCGCCAGCGCGTCCTGACCAATGATCGCTCCAGCCAGACCACCGCGCTGCGTTCCATCACTTCCGGGACAATCTACGGGACACCCGGTTACGTGCGGCCTTATCCACGTTACCCGGCGCCAAATTATCCGGCACCAAATTATCCGCGGCGCGTTCTGCCTGTTGAGCGGCAGTCATCCTTTTCAAAGCAGCCGTGATCGTGTCCGGATGGCAAGGACGCCAAGCCCGGCGAGCATGGCCAGCCACGCGCCGGGCTCGGGGACCGCGATGAGGGCGACGTCGTTGGCGAGGCCGTCCGAGTTGGTGCCCGTGAAATTCGCGGTATAGCTGAGTTGGAACCGGTATCCGTTGAGGAGAATATCGGAGGCGGTAAACTCACTGCCGTTGAGCGTGGCAAAAGTGCCATTCACCGCGGCGTGACTGTTATTGGCGATTAAAAAGAGGGTATCGCCAAAGGCAAACGAGGGCGTTCCCAGCAACGTCAGTTTTAAGTCACCGCCCTCGAGGGTCACCACGCCGCTTGCAGCGACCCGATCGTAGGCCGCCTCGCCGGCGCCTCCGATTTCCATGGCAAGATGCGCCCCCGCCGTCAGGGAAAATGCGCGGGTGGTAAGGATGCCGGCCACATTTGGGGCGTTGCCCGGGGAAACGGTCGCGCCACTGGTGGCCGCGTTGCCACTGCCGATCGCGTTGACCGGCCCAATGGACCCGGAGCCGCCCAGGACGACGGGCGTTCCCAGGTTTGCGAAGTCGCCGACGGTGATGACGCTGACGCCGGCGATGGAACCGCTCACAATCGTCGTGCCTTCTTTGAGAACGGTGGCGCCCCGGTAGGAACTTGCCCCGGCGAGGATGAGCGTGCCGGCGCCGGTCTTGCTGATTCCCTGCACGGATCCGTTGTCGGTCACGATATTGCCGCTCACAGTGGTCACGCCGCTGGCGATGGTGAACCGGCCGCTATTGGCGTCTTCTCCGCGGACGCCTACCGGTTTGCTTATTGTGTTGATGCCAGTGGCATCAAATCCGCCGCGGCTGAGCACATAACCAACGTTTGATCCGCGGATGGTGGCATTGGTGAGGGTGATCACGGGCGTAACCCCTTCAAGGAATGAAGTCAGATCGAATGTGCCGCCGTTGATCGTAAAGGCGGTTAGTTCATCGTTGATGAGGCTGCTTTGGGCCAGTTGCAAGGTTGCCCCGCTATTGATGGTGACGCTGTTTCCAGGGGGGAGCGCATCGGTGTTCGCCCCTTTTTGGAGCTTGAGAATTCCGCCGTTGATCACGGTTGAGCCGGTGTAAGTATTGGCGCCGCCGCCGCTGAGCGATTGCGTGCCGGGACCGTTTTTTACCAGGGAAAGATTCCCGGTGATGGTGGCGTTGCCGGCGGTGTTGGCTGCCTGAATGCTCCCCGCGTAGGCTGCCGAAGTGGTCACATTGAGCGTGAGTGTTTTTGCCTCGCCGGAGTTGGTGACGGTGGCGTCCCGGCCAATCGTGCCGGATGTGCGCGCAAGGCCGGCCACGGTTTGATTAAATCCATTGAGATCCAATGTGGCGGGATCACTGGAAGCCAGATCGACGATGGCGGTCGTGGCGATCCCGTTTTCCGCGCCAATGGTGACCGTGCCCGCCTGGATCTGAAGCGCGCTGTAGCCGGTGCCGCCGCCTGACATCGTCACATTCCCGAACCGGGTTGATACCGTGACCGCAGGAGGCGCGCTGATGAGACCGGTTACAATGAGCGCGGTTCCCACGGGCGCAGCAAAATGGCCGCCCGCAAAAGCGTTGCTGGTGATCGAGATGGGGCCGCTGACGGTTGCGATGCCCCCGACCGGCTCAATCAGGCCGCGCCCGGCGACCCCGCTATTGGACCCGATGAAGAGGGGATTGCTGATAGTCAGACCGCCTTGGATGGCGAGGCGCGTCCCGTGAATCGCGACGGGACCGGTGCCAAAGGCCTGGGCATGGTTGGCCTGAATGATGCCGGCATTGATCCGCGTGCCGCCGCTGTAAGGGTTCGCTGTGCTGAGAGCCAAGGTGCCGGCACCTGATTTGGTCAGGCCGCCGTTGCCGGTGACGCTGATCGGCGTGTTGATGTCGAGGGTATTGGCGCTGACGGTGATAACGCCCTCTCCATTGCCAAGAATCAGGCCCGAAAAACCGCTGGCAATCGTGTAATTGAAGGCGCCTGCCGTGCCGATCGCGCCGCTGTTGACGGTGAGCGGCACCGGAGTGGAACTGGTGAGCGCGCTGGAGGCTGTTTTGAAAAGAAGCGAGTTGAGGACGATGGCTGAGCCGTTACCGAAGACGATGTTGGACTCGGCCGCCGCGTTGTCGGGGTTGGCGGCCGTGGAATAGCCTGCCGAAAGCGAGATGGTTTGCGCCGCATTGAGCACCCGAAAGCCAAGGGTGGTGTCGTAAGTGACAAACCCGCTGCCACTTCCTCCCACGGTATTATCGCCAAAGAGATACGGAACGATTTTGAGCGCCGGGGTGGCGTCGTCAGGGGCCGAGTTGTTGAGGGTGGCGGTGCCGACCATGGTGAGCGCCATACCGGCATCTCCAAGCGTGATCCGGGCAATGCTGTCAGGGAGGTCCTGGGCAAGGCCGGTGCCGCGCAGGAGCGCCGTGGCGTTGTTGGATCCTCTTGAAAATGAGGCAGCGCCGAGGGTGGTCACCCAGCCGGTTACGGAACCGACGCTGAGAATGTTGTTGCCGAAGGTGAGGCTCAATGCGCCGACGGTTTCGGTTGTGTCCGCCGCCGCGTTCGGCGTCAGGGAGAGCTGGGCGTTGTTTAAAATAACCGGGGCCGTGTTGGCGATCCGGTCCTCGTTGCCGGTGGCATTGACGAGGGAGAGCGTGCCGTTGTTGACGGTGATGCCGGCCGAATGAAGCAGCGTGCCGGAGGAAACGGAATCGGTCCCGAGAGCAAGGCTGCCCGAGGAGACGACGGTGGCCCCCGTAAAACTATTGGTTCCGGTAAGCACAATGGTCGTCGAGGTGGTTAAAGTGCCTGTCCCTGTGATCGCGCCCGGGACTGTCAGGTTCCCCAATAGCGCGCCGCCGCCTGCGCCGAGGGTAATGCCGCGGTTGGCGTGCAAGACAGAGTCCGCTGCCAGCCAGCTCGTTCCAATGGCGCCGCCGCCTGAAAGGGTAATGGCGTCGGGGGTAAAATTGGCAGGCACCGCGCCGAAGCCCGTCTCAAAGGTGTTGCCGGATACAAAGCCGAGCCGATAGAGCCCCTGATTGACAACCAGCTTCGAGAACGTGGAGTCGGCCATCGCCGGGCCTTGAAAACGAAACTCCCCAGGGCCGGTTTTTATCAGCGTATTGCCGTCGCCTTTGAGCGTTCCTAAAAAGATCGTCGAGCTGGCTCCCGTATTCGTGACTTCAATCGTGCCGCCCGCCGCGCCGATATTGATGGTAAAATCGGGGTCGGCAAATGCCGCGCCGGGGGCGTTGCTGGTGTTGCGAAACGTCCCTCCATTCAGGTTGAGCTGAGCGCCCGTTGTCGCCACCAGGTTCAAGGTGGACGGAATCGAAAGCTTTGCGCCGTTCTCGATTGTCACGGTTGCCGCCGCGATGTTCAACCCCGATCCGGCCAGGGAGACCGTTCCTTCCTGAACGGTTAATCCGCTGGCGTTTTGGACTGCATTTAACGTGATGGTATATGCGCCGGTGGCATCTGTCCCGGCGGCAAAAACCGCGGAATCAGAAGGATCCCAGAAGCTGCCCGGCTCCGTGCCCGCTGGCGACAATGTCCAATTGGCGTTTTCCCAGTTGCCGTCCGGAAGGGGGCCGCCAGCCCCCGGAAGCTGGCTGTTGATATCCCAAAAGCGATCCGCCGCATTCAGTGGAAGGGAAAGCGACGCAATGCTGGCAAACAGAAGGAAAGATGGACGCATAAAGGGGGGCCGCTCCCGTGGCATTGGGCGGAGGATGCCGCAGGCTATATAAATAGCGTCCTCCGCACAATGCCTTCGTCCTGCCAGCGATCCGCCGCCCCGAAGGACCGGGATTCCGTGCCGTTATTTGCGGCGGAAGCGGTTGAACCCGCAGCCGGCGAGGCCAAGGCCAATCAATGCGACTGAAGAGGGTTCGGGGATCGGGTTGTTTTGCAGATATTCCACCGCGCCATCGCTGTGAATCAGGCTGCTATAAGTTCCCGCGATCGGGCTGGCGGCGGCATTGAAGTGGGCGAGAATCTGAGCCGGGTTCAAGGCGGTTTGATAAAACGCAGTTTCGTCAATCGAGCCGGTGAAGGGATTGGCGCTGTCGTCGTAACTGCCGATAGTGAATTTGGCCTGGCTGCTTGCGTTATAGATCCCGGAGCCTGTTGAGGTGTTATCGGCGAGTAATCCGTCGACATACAGAAGCGGAGTCGAACCATCCCAGACGGCTACGACATGGCTCCATGCATTGACCGAATAGGTGCCGCCGGTGAGATCGAATCCCGTGTTACTTCCATTGCCATCGTACATGCGGAAATTCCATCCTGTCGCACCGCTGCGCTGGAAGAAAACCCAGCCTGAGCGGGAGCCGGAGCTTACACGGTTGAACACTGGCGCTGGCCCAAGCCCGTCATCCACCACAATGCCCGGTTTGGCCCAGAACTCGATGGTGAACGGGCTGCCGGCGGCAGGATTTAAAGCCGGATTGAAATCAACCGATGTATGGGCGCCACCGGCATATCCGACCGCCAGATCATTGCCGGCGGAGATCGCGCCGCTTAATCCAAGCGTGACGTTGGCTGTGTTGGTGCCATTGCCGGGCGATCCCAGGCTGCCTGTGTTGAAAGAAGTGGTTTGCGCGGTGGCCGAAGAAGGCGCAAGCAGCGTGCCGGCCGCGGCGATCGCCGCGACACATTGAGGAATAATTTTCATGGATGTTTGGGATTAAAACCGGCGTTTATTTGGGTGCACCGGTGGCGGGCGAAAATCGCCGGGTATGACCTGATTTTTTTGACTAAAAAGGGCAGGCACTGCCTGCGACTAAACACGGTGCGCCAACGGCAGGCGACGATAAAAAGCTGGCTCGAAGGACGGCTTACCTAGGCGTTGATCAGCGTTCCTTCCGTGTTTGGAGCGGGAACAAACTGACGATGTAACCGCGTTGGTTATGCGAAAGCTTTTTACTTTGAAAAAGCAATCCAACGACAAAGAAATCCATCCGACTTCGGAAATGCGAAGCCGCTCAAAACCCGCCTCTATGTACGAACCATTGAGCTACGAAAAGATGAGCAAAATGCCGAATCCGCAATGCAGGCAGCCTTACCGTTTTGATCCGTGGCCTTTGGTAGGCGCGTTCATTTGTGCCGTGTCAGCCGCGGCCTCCTGGATGGTGCTTTGGGGTTTATGGAAATGTCTGCGCTGGTAAGAGCAGCGCTGTTTCAAACTCCCTGCTTGTAAAGACTCATCACCCTTTGGCGCCGTTTTCCCCCCGGCAAGGTTGCTTCGTGCAAACGCTTGCTGTTATGCAATCGCACTGTGCGGAGACTGGTTAAATTTCTTTTTCTTCTCCTCGGGCTTTTCATCGTTTTTCGATTTTGGCCGGCATCGGAACTGCGGCATGCGCCGGGGATTCTGGTCGCCGGGGATCCAAACCAGACAGCCATTACACCGGCGAGCCTGGGGGAAGTGGACGGGTTTCAACTCACGGCGGTTGCCCTGTATGAGATTACCGCGCGAGTGTTGCATACGAAGCATTACCGCGGGGGGGCGGCGAGCCGGCTCGTTCCTTTCGATGTGGCCGTCGGCTGGGGGCCAATGTCCGATCAGGCCGTTCTCGATCAGCTTGATATCTCTCAATCCAACCGGTTCTTTTTCTATTCCTGGGAAGGAGCGCCTCCGATTGACAAGACCGTCCTGGCCGGGCATTCCGCCAACATGCATTTGATCGCCTCCAATCGCTCGGTGGCGAACGGTATCGGGGCGTTAAAAAGCGGGGAAGTAGTGGCGATAATCGGTTACCTCGTTAACGCGGCCGGCCCGGAAGGCTTTTATTGGAATACGTCGCTTTCCCGCACCGATACGGGCAATGGCGCCTGTGAGCTCCTCTATGTGACGGCTATTCGTCCTGCGGAGCAATAAGCGGGCAGGGGACTTTCTAACGGGCCAGATTAAAGCACGCTTTCCAAAGGCTTTTCACATCCAGCCTGCGCTCTGCTTCTTTCCACATGCGGTGGGTGAAATGCGCGGCGATTGGGATGGTAGCCAGCGCGAGATTGCGGGTCCCGTGAGTGATCTCCTGCACGGGCGTAAGCGAATCTTTTTTCCGTGCAAGAATTCCGACCGCATAGCCGCATCCCACGGCGGCAATCAACGCCGCCGCCGGGCTCTCCTTTAAATAACCGGGGACCTCGGCAAAACTGTGCGGATAAGCCGGGGCGGGAGGCGGCGTATAGACCGGCACCTCGACGACTTCCACTTCGGGCGGCACGCTCTCTTTTCCGGGGCTGAGTCCTTGCTGAACGCGCATCTGGGCCGTGACAGGCTCCGCGTATTTGTTGGGAACGATTTGATGGCCTGACGCCGTGGCGTAAACCTGTGTGAACTCAGCGCCAAAGAGAAGGATGCACGAGGCGTAATAGACCCAAAGCAAGAGCAAAACAACCGAGGTCGCAGCTCCGTACGGGGATGCACTTCCCTGGTGTCCGAGGTAAAGGGCCAGAAGCTGCTTGCCGATTTCAAAAAGAAGCGCGGTGACGGCCGCTCCGATCCAAACATTCTGCCACTCAATTTTTGCATCAGGCAGCAGTTTGAAAATCATCGCAAAAAGCAGGGTGATGACGCCAAACGAAATGACAAACTCGGCGACGGTCCAGACCCAGTGCGGCAGGGGCAGCAGGTTGCTGAGGTTCTGGCTGAACGCTGCCATCACGGTGCTGAGGACTAGTGAGACCAAGAGTAGAAAACCGATAACAAGCACCATTCCAAAGCTAAGCAACCGGTCATGAATAAATCCTTTGATGCCCTGGCCGGATTTGGTTTGCACTTCCCAAACGGTATTTAAAGCGTCTTTTAGCTGCCCAAAAACACCGGAAGCTCCAAGCAACAATGTCACAAGCCCAAGAATGGTGGCGGTGATCGTGCTGGAAGGTTTGCTGGCGCTTTTAATCATGGTTGCAACCGCCTGGGCAGCTTCCGGCCCGATGGTTCCGCGCAGTTGTTCATCAAGCTGGCCACGCGCCGCCTCGGGTCCAAAAAACCATCCGGCCACACCGATTGCGATCACCAGGAGCGGCGCAATCGAGAAGGTGGAATAGTAGGCGAGCGCCGCAGCCAATCGCAACGCGTGATCTTCAGACCATTGACTGAATGTTTTTTTCAATAGCTCCCAGATGGAACGTCTGTTTAGCAAATCTGTGTTCACGTTCTGGGAATCGGATCACAGGCAAGGATAGGGGGGCACAGCCCGGCTTCTTCCGGCATCATTTTGGCGCCGTGCAAAGTTCAGCATTGTCTCGTCCGGCTTTCCCCGGCATTCGTGCCACTTATGTCCCGGCCCCAGCGCATTGAATTCCTTCTCTTCATCGCCTGCTTTTTTGCGTTCTCGTATTTCCATCAGGGCGGCGGCTGGAACCAGAATTCCCGCTTTGCCGAAGTGCGCGCCATGGTTGAGGAAGGCCGTTTCGCGATCGATAACTTCATTGTTTACGAGAGGGTTGCCGGAAGCGATGTGCTGCGGCGCAACCCGCTCGACCACGCCGAATACAGCCGCAACGGCAAGCGGTTCGCGCTTTCGTGGGTCGACATGAGTTGGAATCTTTTCCCGGTCAATGAGGCGTCCACCACGCCTGACGTCGAGAAGGCGCCGATGGTGGAGATCTGCGCTTCAGGCGATATCGGATACGTGCCGCAGACGGGCCACTTTCATCCGAATAAACCGCCGGGCACGTCGTTTTTCGCGTTGCCGGGTTACTTCCTGCTCTACCACCTGGAATGCTGGTGCGGGCTCAATCCGGATCATTGGTGGATATTGACTCTAAATGCCTGGCTAACCACTGTTTGCAGTGTGGGTGTCGTTTCCGCCTTGGCCTGCGTCATGTTTTTCCGGCTCGCCCGCGATCTTTCCAATGGGGAAATGCTGCCCGCCGTGCTTGCAACGCTGGCCTTTGCTTTCGGCACCACGTTTTTTCCGTTCGCGACGATCCTCTTTGATCACGCGCTCACCGCATCGCTGCTTCTGGGCGGCTTTTATTTTTTGCGATGCGGACGGTCGCCTGTCTCCCATGTTTTGGCGGGGCTCTGCGCCGGATTTGCCGCTGTTACCAATTATGTGGCAGCCATTGCCGTCATTTTCCTTGGGTTCTATGCGCTGCTCTCCGTCGGGTCGGACCGGCGCAACTGGCGCGCCGCTTTCCTTTACACAGCGGGCGTCGCCGGTCCTTTTCTTCTGATTTGCGCCTACGGATGGGTCTGCTTTGGCTCGCCGTTCAAGATCAATAATGATTTCCAGAACCCGCTGTTTAAAGATACCGGCGGCGCGCTTTTTGGAATGTTCCCGATTCCGCGTTCCATCGGCGCCTTATACCGGCTTGCATACGTCGCGGTGCTGCTTGTTGCCTCGCCATTTCGCGGAGTGATCCTTCTTGCGCCAGTGCTGCTGATGGGAGTGTACGGGATTTTCATTTGGCTGCGCGAAAAGTCGCACGTTTCGGAAGCAAGACTTTGCCTGGCAATTTTCGGCTTCTTCTTTGTCGTGAATATGACGTTCAACGGTTATCACGGCGGTTTTTCGGCCGGTCCGCGTTACCTGGTGCCTGGTCTGCCGTTCCTGGCGTTGCCACTGGTGGTGGCGTTCGCGCGGTGGCGTAAAATCACCGCCGTTTTAGGCGTCGTATCGGTCTGCGTTCAGCTGCTTTTAACGGCGACCGACGCGCAAAGCCCGGTCGGAGTGGGGGGCCATGCCCGGGTGGAAGGCCGTCGCGATGAATGGAGCTACAATCTTCTGGCCGATTATGCGTGGCCCCTCTTTGCGTACGGACGGGCCTGGCCACTTTTGGAGGAGCAAATGGCGCTGCACATGGAGAAGGAAGAGCTGAAGATCGCTTCCGAAACCACCGATCCCGCTGAACAACAGCGCCGCGCCGACCTGATGCGCAGCGTGTTGCGTGAATCGATCTCTAACGGCGAAGCCTCTCCGTTCCTGCTAGGCTCGGTAAGCGGCCCGGTTTCCGTAAATCCGATTGGCATTTACGAGGGGCTTTTTACCTATGTTTTTTACCCGCCGCATTCCCCGCAATGCCAGTGGGCTTCCTTTAACGTCGGCGAGTTCATCTGGCCCCGCAGCCAGTGGAGCCTGCTCCCTTTGCTGCTCATCACCGGCGGCCTCTGCGCCGGGATGCTGTTCCTGGCCGTTCGCGATGAGCAAGGGATGGAAAAACGCAAAGCCTGATCCGGCCCGGCCTTTTAAATCCCTTTATACCGGGCAAACGGGGGCGATTTGAAAAAAGGATGCAGATTCTTACAAACATCTCTTGCCCCCAAGGGGACTTTCGCCTACATAGTCGCCCCCCTTTCGCGCTCTCGATGTGGATCTCCACTCGCTCTCGCGGCTCCCGGTTTTGGCCGGTGGGTCCGTGAGTTAGGAACCCTGGGAGTCGTGAGGGACGCAGTCTTTTTCTCGTGGTTTTTCTACGAGGGAAAAAAGTTGAGAGCAGGTCAGAAATTCGCTTGCAGCATCAAGTGAATCCTCTAGTCTCCGCCCTCCCCGCCGCCGGTAGCTACTCCAGACCGGCAATGGCGGGTTTTTCATCACCGGATTTCGGTGCTGAATGGAGTGAATTAAACGAAGCCACACTTTCGAATGCCCACCATCAACCAGCTCGTCCGTAAGGGGCGCCAAAAGATTTCAGTTAAATCGAAATCCCCGGCGCTGACAAATTGCCCGTTTCGTCGCGGTGTCTGCACTCAGGTGATGACACGTACGCCGAAGAAGCCTAACTCCGCATTGCGGAAGGTGGCCAAAGTTCGCCTCACTAATGGCTATGAGATCATCGCCTATATTCCCGGCGAAGGTCACAACCTCCAGGAGCACTCCATTGTGCTTGTGCGTGGTGGCCGTGTAAAAGATTTGCCTGGTGTCCGCTATCATATCGTCCGCGGCGCACTTGATGCGCTCGGAGTTGATGGCCGCCGCCGCAGCCGCTCCAAATACGGAGCCAAGCGTCCGAAGCCCGGCCAGGAAGCCGCGGCCAAGGGTAAGGGCGGAAAGCCCGCCGGTAAGAAGAAGTAAGTAAGTTCCACTTTTAAGCACCACTCACATGTCACGCCGTCGTCGAGTTATTCATAAAGAAGAGAAGCAGGATAGCCGTTACGGCAGTCCAGTTGTGGCGCGCCTCATTGCGACCGTAATGAAAAGTGGCAAGAAGTCACTGGCCGAGCGCATCGTCTACACAGCGATCGAAGAAACCCGCACGGGCACCGATGCCGTTGATCCTTTGGAGACTCTCCATAAGGCAATGGACAACGTGAAGCCCCGTCTTGAGGTGAAGAGCCGCCGCGTTGGTGGCGCCACCTATCAGGTCCCAATGGAAGTGCCTCCTGGCCGCCAGGTCGCCCTCGCCATGCGCTGGATCGTTGGTTACGCCACCAAGCGTAAAAACGTTCCTCTCATGAAGGCCCTTGCCAGCGAGCTTAAGGAAGCCGCTGCCGGACAGGGGAATGCGATCAAAAAGCGCGATGATACGCACAAGATGGCACAGGCCAACCGTGCGTTCGCTCACTTCCGCTTCTAATTAAGACATTGTCTTTAACCGGGAATCATTATGGCTGTAGTCGCCGCTAAACCACTTTCTGAAAATCCGAATTCGCCCGATCGCGCTTACCCGCTCGAGAGGACGCGGAATATTGGGATTGCTGCGCACATCGACGCCGGCAAAACCACGCTCACTGAGCGAATCCTGTTCTATACAGGAATGATCCACAAGATCGGTGAGGTGCATGAAGGCACCACAGTCACCGACTGGATGGAGCAGGAGCGCGAACGTGGAATCACGATCACCTCCGCCGCCACGACCTGCTTCTGGACCCAGCGTCCCGAAGAAACCATCTACAAGGCCTATAACGGCATCAAGATGCGGGTCAACATCATCGACACCCCCGGCCACGTTGACTTCACTGCTGAAGTTGAGCGTTCGCTGCGTGTTCTTGACGGCGCGGTTGCTGTTTTTTGCGCGGTTGCCGGTGTGCAGCCCCAGTCTGAAACCGTCTGGCGCCAGGCGACCAAATACAACGTGCCTCGCATCGCGTTCGTTAATAAGATGGACCGGACCGGTGCCAACTTTGACAACGCGATCAATGACATGCGCACCAAGCTCGGTGCCAATGCATGGCCCGTTCTGATTCCGCTCGGTCGTGAAGATTATCTTCAGGGTCAGCTCGATGTCATCAATCGCAAGGCGATCATCTATTCAGACAGCGATGTCATGGGATCGGTCTACAGGATCGAAGAAATTCCCGAGGAGTTTCAAGACCTTGTTGAAAACGCTTACGCCGACCTGGTGACCGCGATTTCTGATCTTGATGAAGAAATTGGCACTGCGTTTCTTGAGGAACAGCCGATTACTCCAACCATGTTGAAGGCTGGTATCCGCCGGCAGACAATCGCGAACAAGTTCGTTCCGGTGGTCGGCGGCTCGGCCTTCAAGAACAAGGGAGTCCAGTATCTTGTCGATGCGGTCATCGATTATCTTCCCGGACCACTCGATATTCCGGCCGCCAAAGGCCAGGATCCCGATACAGCGGCTCCGATCCCGGCAATTGCCAATGACAGCGCGCCTTTCTGTTCGCTCGCTTTCAAACTCTGGAGCGATCCGTTTGTAGGCAAGCTGGTATTCTTCCGTGTTTACAGCGGCAAGCTCACCAAGGGTGATACTGTCTATAATCCTCGCACCAATAAGCGGGACCGGATCAGCCGTCTGATTCAGATCCAGGCAGACAAGCGCGAAGATATCGACACGATCTACTCGGGTGACATCGCGGCAATCGTCGGCATTAAGAATGTGACGACCGGCGATACGCTCTGTGATGAAGATCATGTGATGCTTCTTGAGCCTCCTTCCTTCCCTGACCCGGTTATCTCGATGGCTATTGAGCCAAAGACCAAGGTCGATCAGGAAAAGATGGGCCTCGCTCTCCAGCGTCTTGCTGAAGAAGATCCCACCTTCCGGGTTCACACCGACGAAGACACCGGCCAGACGATTATCGCCGGCATGGGTGAGCTTCACCTGGAAATCATTCGGGATCGAATGATGCGCGAATTCAAAGTCGATGCCAACGCCGGCAAGCCGCAGATTGCTTACCGCGAAACCATCACCAAGCCCGCAATGGGCGACGGAAAGCTTATCAAGCAATCCGGTGGTCGTGGTCAATACGGCCATGTTATCGTCAACGTCCGTCCGTCCGAACGCGGCAAGGGATTGGTTGTTGAGAACAAGGTGGTCGGCGGCACGATCCCGAAAGAATACATTCCTGCCTGTAAAAAGGGCATTGAAGAAGCCGTGCTGAATGGCGTGGTTGGCGGTTACCCGGTCATCGATGTCGAAGTCGACATCATCGACGGCAGCTACCACGACGTCGATTCGAACGAACTCGCTTTCAAGATGGCGGCTATCTTTGCCGTCAAGGAAGCTTTCAAAAAGGCCAATGCAATCCTGCTTGAGCCTATTATGAAGGTCGAAAACTCCACGCCTGATGAGTATCAAGGCGACATCATGGGGGATCTTAACCGCCGCCGCGGCAAGATCATGAGCATTGAATCGAAGGGCAACCTTAGCATCATCAATGCTGAAGTGCCGCTGGCCGAAATGTTCGGCTATTCGACCGCAATCCGATCGCTCTCCAAAGGGCGCTCCAGTTATTCAATGGAACCGCTCCACTTTGAGCAAGTGCCGGCGCAAGTGCTCGCCGCCGTGCTCGATCAGAAGGGCAAATAACAACTTAGATTATGACTGGACAACGCATCCGCATCCGTCTCAAGGCTTTCGATTATCGCATGCTGGATACATCGGCCGCGGAAATTGTAGAAACCGCCAAGCGCACCGGCGCCCAAGTTGCTGGCCCGATTCCTTTGCCGACTCGCGTCGAGAGGTTCACTGTGAACCGCTCCCCGCACGTTGACAAAAAGTCGATGGATCAGTTTGAAATCCGCACCCACAAGCGTTTGCTCGACATCATCGAGCCAACTGCCAAGACGGTCGATGAGCTCAAGAAGCTCAATCTGCCGGCCGGCGTGGACATCACCATCAAGATTTGATTACCAGCTCAACCGCCAAGATGAAGATTGGATTGCTAGGCAAAAAACTCGGGATGACCCGCGTCTACGATGATAAAGGCAAGGCTACGGCCGTGACTGTCATCGAGGCCGGCGGTAACACCGCTACTCAGGTCAAAACCGGAACCACCGACGGATATTGCGCCGTGCAGGTTGGTTTCGATACTCAAAAAGAACAGCGCGTCACGCAGCCGCTTCTTGGACATTTCAAGAAGGCTGGCAGCGAACCCAAAAAGCTCGTCAAAGAGTTCCGTCTACCTGACGGCACCACGCTTGAAGGCGCCATTGATCTTAATGTTAGCCAGTTCGCCCCCGGAGACCTGATCGACGTGATCGGGCAATCGAAGGGCAAGGGCTTTCAAGGCGTTATCAAACGCCATAACATGCACGGTCAAGGCGCTTCCCACGGTTCGATGATGCATCGCCGTAACGGCGCAATCGGCAATCGTTCCACCCCGGGTCGTGTTTGGAAGAACATGGGCATGGCTGGTCACATGGGTGATGAACGAGTAACCGTCCAGAACCTGCGCGTCCTTCAGGTCCGTGAAGCTGAAGGGGTCATTCTAGTAACCGGCGCGGTCCCCGGAGCCAACGGCAGCTATGTCGTGGTTCGCCCCGCCAAAAAAGACAAAAAAGTGGAGGCCGCTAAGTAATGAGCGCAACTGTCCTGACTCTCGAGGCGGCGCTTAACGCGAACGTCTCTGTTATCACCAACGGCAAAGGCACACAAGCTGTGCATGATGTGGTGGTCGCCATGCGCGCCGCCCGCCGTAGCGGAACCGCCAATACGAAATCGAAGGCGGACGTCAACCTGAGCGGTGCCAAACCATGGCGCCAAAAAGGCACCGGCCGCGCCCGTGCTGGTTACAAATCCTCGCCTGTATGGGTAGGCGGCGGCGTGGTCTTCGGACCGAAGCCCCGTGACTATACAAAGAAAGTATCCAAATCAGTTCGCCGCCTGGCTTTGAGCAAGGCGCTGAGTGTCCGCATCGCTGCGGGGGATGTGCTTCTGGTTGATTCGTTCACAGTGAGCGGGCCAAAAACCAAGCAGTTCCTTTCGGCAATGGAAGCGATCACACCGGAATCCAAAGTGCTCGTCATCGGCAAAGCGTTCGATGAATCGACTTATCTCTCGGCACGTAACGTCAGGCCGACTCTCCTGATCACATCGGCCGAAGTGAACACTGAGCAACTACTCGGCTACCGGAAGATCGTCGTCACCAGCGACGCCCTCGGAGAACTCGCAGAGAGGACATCGAAGTAATGAACGAGCCCTACGACATCATTCAGACCATCGTCTTTACTGAAAAGGCGACCCTGCTGTCTGAGACCCTTAATAAATACGTTTTCCGGGTTAATCCCCGCGCCAACAAGATTCAGATCAAGCTGGCTGTCGAGCGCCTCTTTAAAAAGAAGGTCATCGGCGTGAACACCTGCAACTATGCGGGTAAGAAAAAGCGTGAGCGCACCGCAGCTTACGGCCGGAAAGCGCATTGGAAAAAAGCGATCGTTACCTTGAAAGAGGGCGACAAGATCAACCTGGCGTAACCTTTAGCCGCGCAAAAAGTCATGGCACTTAAAACCTTTCGTCCCTTCACACCGGCCAACCGCTACAAAGCGTTGCCCGCGTTTGACGAGATCACAAAATCCAAACCCGAGAAGTCTCTTCTTGAGGTCAAAAAGCGGAGCGGCGGTCGTAACAACCGCGGCCGGCTAACGGCACGTCACATCGGTGGCGGCCACAAGAAAAAATATCGTATCGTCGATTTCAAACGGAGCAAACGCGACATCGTCGCTGAAGTGCTCTCGGTTGAATATGATCCGAATCGCACGGCCCGCATTGCGCTTATCCAATATACGGATGGCGTGAAGGCTTACATCCTCGCCCCAAACGGCTTGGTTGTCGGACAAAAGGTCAGCTCGGGTGAGAAAGCAGCTCCTGAACTTGGTAATGCGCTTCCCCTGAGCGCCATCCCGCTGGGAACAGCCATCCACAATGTGGAACTGGTTCACGGACGCGGCGGCCAGGTGGCTCGCAGCGCCGGTCAGCAGTGCATCCTGAATAACCGCGAAGCCGGTTATGCACTCATCCGCATGCCTTCCGGTGAAATCCGCAAGATTCACGATGGCTGCTACGCAACGATCGGCCAGGTTGGAAACGGCGATCATATGAACGTTTCCTCCGGAAAAGCTGGACGCAGCCGCTGGCTTGGAGTGCGCCCGACAGTGCGTGGTATGGCCATGAATCCGGTCGATCACCCGATGGGTGGCGGTCAAGGAAAGTCCAAGGGTGGTGGCGGACGCCAGCATCCCGAATCGCCCTGGGGTCAGCTCGCCAAAGGTTTCAAGACCCGCCGCAAGCACCACACCAGCAACAACTTCATCGTCACACGCCGGCCTTCGAAAAAGAAGACCAGGTAATTTAACCGACATCCGCTACTATGGGTCGTTCCCTGAAAAAAGGTCCCTTCGTTGAGCAGCATCTTTACGAGAAGATCGACAAACTAAATGCATCGAGTGTCAAGAAGCCGATCAAGACCTGGTCGCGCCGCTCGACGATCACTCCGGAGTTCGTGGGACATACGTTCCTCGTCCACAACGGTAAGATCTTTAACTCGGTCTTCGTTACCGAAAACATGGTGGGCCACAAGCTTGGAGAATTTTCGCCAACGCGGATCTTCAAAAAGCACGGCTCGCACACCGCCAAGGTGACCAAGTAACCGCGGTGTTTGCGACGGAAGTTGAAGCATGAAAAAGAAGCTATCAACTTTTGGAGCAGGCGCCCTGGTGTTAGTCGCCGGACTGCAAATGGCTCTGGCATTGCCGGAGCCGCAGGCGGCAAGTTCTTTGACTGAAAAAGAGATCGAATCCTCCGAAGCCCAGTTGGCATTCGAGGCTGGGCAGATTGAAGCAAAGCGGCTCGCTGAAAAGCTTGCCGCCAGCGAAGAGTCAGTCGCCCAGCTGCAACAGAACCTCGCAAACAGCAACAGCGAGCTTGAAGTGTTCCGCCGCCAGGCGGGCGCACTCAAGCTTCGGCTTGAAGCGATCGGGGTTGACGGAGCCGGCGGTAATACCGCCGTACTTGAACAGCGGCTGGTAAAGGCGCTCACCAATCTTCGGATTACGGAAGAGGAACGAAAGGCATTGAAAGATGCCCTGGTTCGCTTAACGGAAGCCGTGCTGACCTATGAAAAGGTCACCGTGAGCACCAATCCCGACAGCCGCCTGGCTCTCGAAGCCGAAATGCGAGGCGCAGCCAAAGCGCTCGGAGTCGCTCCACCGCAGTCGGTGAGCACAAATGCCGTATCTTCCACGCTGACCGACGCAGCAGTCATTAGCATTAAAGAAGATATAGCTCTTGTCGTAGCCAACGTTGGAAGCAATCATGGCGTCCAAGTGGGCATGCCATTCCGCGTCATTCGTGACGGCAAAATTATTGGCAAGATCCGGGTTGTCGACGTTCGCGAGAAAATCGCGGGAGCGGTGATTCAGGATCTCAGTTCAGACAAAGCAAAGATAGAAGTTGGTGACCGCCTGACAGTGGAAGCCGTGCTCCCAGTTCAAACGGGAGTGCTCAGCATTCGAAAGTAAAAGTGGTGTCCGCCCGACGGTGGAAGCCCTAAAATCAGTTTCACGACCAAACAGCTAAGCGTTTAGACATGCAGATTAAATCCATCTACCGAGGCGCGCGCATCTCGGCCTTCAAGGCCCGGGAAGTGACGCGCGCAATCCAGGGGTTGCCCGTTGCGGCCGCTCTTGACGTTGTTGCATTCAGCCCCAAAAAGGCTGCCGCAATGATTGCCAAGACATTGAAGAGCGCGATCGCCAACGCGGAAAACAACAATCATCTGCGTGCCGAGAAGTTGGTCGTGCAGGAAGCCACCGTTGGCGAAGGCCCCACCTTCAAGCGTTTCCAGCCCAAGGCCCGCGGCAGCGCAGGCCCGATCCGGAAACGGACCAGCCACATTCGCATCATTCTCTCCGACGAGATTGAAATCAAAACCCGCGCCTCCAAAAAAGCCGGCGTGAAGAAAAAGAGCATCAAGCCCGCTGCGCAAAACAAAGCGGAAAAACCCGTTGTGGCCCCGGTTGAAACCGCGACCGCGACCCCCGAGGCCACTTCGCAGGAATAAGTTATGGGTCAGAAAGTTAATCCTATTGGTTACCGACTCGCGGTCAGCCGCGATTGGCGTTCGCGTTGGTTTGCTTCCCCCAAGGAGCTTCCCGAATTTCTTCACTCCGACATTAAGATCCGGAAGTATGTGAAGGACAAACTTCGCCTTGCCGCCGTCGCCAAGATCGTTATCGAACGCGCCTGGAACAGCATCCGCGTTACAATTCACACAGCTCGGCCCGGCATCGTCATTGGACGCAAGGGGACTGAGATTGAGAAAATGACGGAAGAAATCGGGCGTATGTCCGGTGGAAAATCTGTCAAGATCGACATTCAGGAGATCAAAACCCCTGAACTTGACGCACAGCTCGTCGCCGAGAACGTCGCCCTTCAGATGGAACGCCGGATTTCTTTCCGCCGCGCCATGAAGAAGGCGCTTCAGACGACGATGGATTTCGGAGCAGACGGTATTAAGATCCGTTGCGCCGGCCGTTTGGGCGGTGCTGAGATCAGCCGCGCGGAATGGTATCGTGAAGGGAAGATTCCGCTTCACACCTTGCGTGTTCCAATTGATTACGGGTTCGCGGAAGCCCACACCACCTATGGCGTCATCGGCGTCAAATGCTGGATCTGCAAAAAACCCGAGCTGGCCGCCCCCGCGGAGAAGCAGGAAAAACAAGCGCCGGCTGAAGTCGCCGCTGCCGGGAACTAGATTTAACTTTTACTCTAAGGAGGACATCCCATGCCCTTGATGCCAAAACGCGTGAAATATCGCAAGACCCAGCGCGGCAGCCGCGCCGGTACCGCGACACGCAATATCAATATTGATTTCGGCGCTTATGCGCTCCAGACGCTCGATCGCGCCTGGCTAACCAATACCCAGATTGAAGCCGCCCGTGTTGCGCTTACCCGCAATATGAAACGGAAAGGCAAGCTTTGGATTCGGATCTTCCCTGACAAGTCGGTGACCGCGCGTCCGCCGGAAACCCGAATGGGTAAAGGTAAAGGTGCTCCTGAGTATTGGGTCGCTACCGTGCGTCCCGGCAATATCCTTTTCGAACTCGACGGCATTCCTGAGTCAGTCGCTCGTGAATCGCTTCGCCTGGCAGCCGACAAGCTCCCAATCGCTACCAAGTTCATCACCCGGCATCGCGCTGCGGCCTAGTCTATGAAGATCAAAGAAATTCGTGAGTTGAGCGTGGCAGAGTTGGGCGCCCGCAGACGCGAGATCAAAGAGGAGGTATTTCATCTCCGAGTCCAGCAGCAGAGCGGGCAGCTTGAGAAACCGAGCCAGCTTCACACCCTTCGCAAAGAAGTGGCGCGCATCGAGACGGTTCTCAACCAGAAAGCCAAGTCCGCCGAGGCGGCAAAGTAAGTCATGAGCGAAGAAACAAATTCAGTTGCCAGCGAGGCCAGTCGCGGTTTGCGCAAGGAGCGTGTGGGACAGGTTGTCTCCACCAAGATGCAGAAGACGCTCGTCGTCGAAAGCATCACCCGTGTGCCGCATCCGAAGTTCGGCAAGATTGTCAAAAACGTGAAGCGCTTCTACGTCCATGACGAAGAAGCCAAGGCGCAGCTCGGGGACACCGTGCGCATTATGGAAATCCGCCCGTTGAGCAAGCTCAAGCGCTGGCGCCTGGTTGAAGTTATCAAACACTAGTTATGCTCCAGATTAGATCCAGACTCGATGTCGCCGACAATACTGGCGCACGCATGGCCAAGATGATTGGCGTGATCGGCAAGGGCGCAAAGATGGAAGCTCGGGTCGGCGACGTGATTACGGCGCACATTCGCGAAGCCTCCAGCGGCGGCACTGTCAAGAAGGGTGATGTGGTCCGCGCCGTTATCGTGCGCACCAAACAGCCCATCCGTCGTGATGACGGCAGCTATCTTCGTTTCGACAACAACGCCATTGTCATTATTGACAAGGACTTGAATCCTCGGGGAACCCGTATTTTCGGACCCGTTGCGCGTGAGTTGCGGGAGAAGAATTTCATGAAAATCGTCTCATTAGCCCCGGAGGTGCTCTAAATGAACCGAATCAAATTTCACGTCAATAAAGGCGATACGGTGGCTGTCATCAGCGGCAACCATCGCGGCGCGACCGGCAAAGTGCTGGAAGTTTTGCCAAAGAAACAACAAGTCTTGATTGAAGGAGTCCGGCTCATTAAGAAGCACCTCCCCAAATCCCAAGACAATCCCCAAGGCTCAATCGCCCAGCGCGAAGGCCCCATTCACATTTCGAACGTGAAGCTCGTTGAAAAATCGGCTCGTTCGCCCAAGAAAGAAGCCTAGGAGTTATGGCCGTCGAACTTTATAATCATTACAAGGAACGCGTTATCCCCGCGCTCAAGGAAAAGCACGGTTACAGCAACGTGCACCAGGTCCCCCGCGTCGAAAAAGTCGTCGTGAACACCTGCATCGGCTCACAGGCGGATGGAAAACAAGCGCTCGAAGACGCGAAAGCGGAAGTAACCCTGATCACCGGTCAGAAGCCTTCCGAAACCCGCTCCAAAAAGAGCATCGCTAACTTCAAGCTTCGCCAGGATCAGCCAATCGGCGCGAAAGTCACTCTTCGCGGCACCCGGATGTATGAGTTCCTTGAGCGTTTGATCAAAACGGCTCTTCCCCGTATCCGCGATTTTCGTGGAGTTTCGACCAAAGCGTTCGACGGCAACGGCAATTACACGCTAGGCGTGACCGATCAATCCATTTTTCCTGAAGTTGAGCTCGACAAGATCAAGCGCAACATCGGGTTTGACGTGACAATCGTCACATCCGCCAAGACCAACGAGGAAGCCAAGTCTCTTCTGACTGAACTAGGCATGCCATTTACAGATAAAGCCAAACGCCCGGTTCAAAAGGCCGCCTAAGATATGAGTAATCTTTCCGATCCCATCGCCGATTTTCTGACCCGGATTCGTAATGCCCGGCAGAAGTCCGAACTTCTTATCCCGTATTCGAAAATGAAGTCGGAGTTGGCCCGCATCCTCAAGCAGGAAGGCTACATTACTGACTATGAACTTGATACGACGGGACCATTCCCTCAGATCAAAGTCACCAACAAGCTCGTCAACCGCACTTCTGTGATCGTTGGCATCAAGCGCATCAGCAAGCCCGGTCTCCGCAAGTATGTGGGAGCCAGCGAGATTCCTCGCGTGTTGGGAGGCATGGGGGTTTCGATCCTTTCCACTCCCCGGGGTGTCATCACGGGCCGCGAGGCCAAGAAACAGAACGTCGGCGGCGAATTGCTCGCTTACGTTTGGTAAACAGGACTTAGATATGTCTCGTATTGGAAATAAAGTCATCGACCTTCCCGAGAAGGTTAAAATCGACATCACCGGCGAAGGCGCCGTGAGTGCCGAAGGACCAAAAGGAAAACTTTCCTGGCAGTTACCCAAGCTGATCACCGGATCGGTTGATGGGAACAAGGTTCAGATTTCACGCAGCAGCGAAGATCGCAAGGTGCGCGCTTTGCACGGTCTCTCCCGGGCCCTGGTCAATAACATGATCACGGGTGTCAGTGCCGGATTCGTCAAGGATCTTGAAATTCAGGGAGTCGGTTTTAAGGCTGCCGTGCAGGGAGCCATCCTGAAACTGAACCTTGGATTCTCTCATGACATTCTTTTTCAGATCCCAGCCGGTCTGAAAATCACGGTGACAGAGAATACCAAAATCAAAATTGAAGGCATTGACCGGCATCTCGTCGGCCAGGCGGCAGCGGATATCCGCGGCTACTACCCACCTGAACCTTACAAGGGCAAGGGCGTCCGTTATGCGGGCGAAAAGATCATTCGCAAGGAAGGCAAAACCGTTCAGTAATTTTATGGGTCGTCCAAATCCTCTCAAGGTGCGTCACCAGCGCCTACGCAAAAAAGTTTCCGGCACCCCGGCCCGTCCGCGGCTTTCGGTTCATTTCTCCGGCCAGCATATCTATGCCCAGGTCATCGACGACGAAGCCGGCAGGACTCTTGCCTCCGTCAACACGACCGAAGCGGATTTCCGCGGCGACAAGTCGACCCGTCCGAACATCGCGACAGCGATCAAGGTCGGCAAGCTGGTTGCCGAGCGGGCACAAAGCAAAAACGTCGGCGCGGTGGTCTTCGATCGCGGCGGTTATATTTATCACGGCAAAGTCAAAGCGCTTGCAGACGCCGCCCGTGAAGTCGGTCTCCAATTCTAATTTTTATGGCAGCACCTCAACACGGTAACCGTGGCCGTCGGCCCGATCGTAATAAGCCGGAAAAAGCGCCCTCAGATCTCACCGAGAAAGTCGTTTTCATCAATCGATGCGCAAAGGTAGTCAAAGGCGGACGCCGCTTTAGCTTTAGCGCGCTGATCGTTGCCGGCGACAAACTGGGCCGCGTCGGATGTGGATTCGGCAAAGCCAACGAAGTTGCCGAAGCCATTCGCAAAGCTTCCGAGTCGGCCAAGAAGGCTCTCGTCAAGGTTTCGGTTCTCGATAGCACCATCCCTCATGAGGTGATTGGTGAATTTGGCGGCGGCCGCGTGCTG
This sequence comes from Chthoniobacteraceae bacterium, assembly GCA_028293625.1. Taxonomy (GTDB): domain Bacteria; phylum Verrucomicrobiota; class Verrucomicrobiia; order Chthoniobacterales; family Chthoniobacteraceae; genus CAIURC01. The sequence continues at coordinate 40,233 of JAQGOL010000004.1, forward strand.
CTGCGTCCTGCATCTCCTGGAACTGGTGTGATCGCCGGAGGCGGCGTTCGTGCTGTCATCGAGGCTGCAGGAATCAAAGACGTTTTGGCCAAGTCGCTCGGATCGAGCAATCACGCCAATGTCGTCAAGGCGACCATCGCCGCTCTTACCCAGCTCCGCCTCAAGGAGCAAATCTTTAAGCTTCGCGGCGTCGCGATGCACAAGCCACCCGCTCTCGATGCGGTAGCCAGCTAAGTTAGCCATGAATCTTACCAATCTAAAACCCCGGCCCGGCGCTAAACATCGCGTTAAACGTCTTGGTTGCGGCGAAAGCAGCGGCCACGGAAAGACCAGCGGCAAAGGTCACAAAGGTCAAAAAGCACGTTCCGGCGGAAGCATCCGTCTTGGATTTGAAGGTGGCCAGATGCCTCTTATCCGTCGTGTGCCAAAGCGCGGGTTCAATAATGCCCAGTTCAAAATCCGTTTTGGTGCGGTCAACGTGCGCGATCTCTCGCGTTTTGATGCCGGCACTGAAATCGACGAGCCGCTTCTTCGCGCCAGCGGTCTGGTGCGCGGAACGATCGACGCCCTGAAGATTTTGGGCGTGGGTGAAGTCACCAAGAGTTTCACCATCATCGCCGATTCCGTTAGCGCTTCTGCTCGCGAAAAAATCGAGAAGGCCGGTGGAACCATTACTCTCAAATCGCTGAAGGCGGTTACAGGCAAACTTTAATCGGCGCCCGTCGCGGGGTGGAGATCGCTGTCGCCCTCCGCGGCTTTCGCTAGCGCGGCTCTAACAGCCATCTCATGATCTCCGCCTTTACAAATACATTTAAAATCCCGGAGCTACGCAACCGGGTGATTCTATCGCTGGTGTTGCTGGTGGTCGTCCGCATAGGTGCCGCGATCACCTGCCCTGGCGTGAATGCGTCGGTTCTCCAGCACTGGTTTAATTCCCAGGTCAATAATCAGGCGGGCGGCGGCATCGCGGCGCTCTTCAATATCTTCAGCGGCGGCGCTCTTGAGAATTGCGCCGTTTTCTCCCTTGGAGTCATGCCTTACATCAGCGCATCGATTATGATGCAGCTGCTGACGGCGGTCATCCCGCAGTTGGGTAAATTGGCCAAGGAAGACGGGGGACGCCAGAAAATCATGCAGTATACGAGGTATGCGACGATTTTGTTGTGTATCTTCCAGGGGTATCTGCTTGCTGTCTCCTTTCAGAATCCGCAGCAGAATCCATTTCTCAAGGGGATTATGGATACCATCAACTCGATGGGGGTTCCGCTGGTGGCGGATCAGGGATTTGCATTCCGAATCATCACGGTGGTTACTTTGACTGCCGGCACCATGTTCCTGATGTGGCTTGGTGACCAAATTACCGATCGCGGCATCGGTAATGGAATGTCACTGATCATCACGGTTGGAATCGTCGCCCGTCTTCCCGCGGCTCTGGTTCAGGCCTGGCATACTTTCGTGCCTAGTGCCGGAAATACAACGAGCCCCGTCAATCCGCTTTTCCTCGTCCTTTTAATTGGCTTCCTGATTCTGGTCATCGCTTCGGTAATCTGCGTTACGCAGGCGCAGCGAAGAATCAGTGTTCAATACGCAAAGCGTGTGGTTGGACGGAAAGTCTATGGCGGACAGACACAGTACATGCCCTTGAAGGTGAACTATGCCGGTGTTATGCCGATCATTTTTGCCCAGGCGCTTCTGGTCTTCCCAACGACGATCGCCAGCATGATGTTCAGCAACTCTCCGAATGCGCAAAAGATCGCTGCGGCGCTTACGGACGGGCCGGTGCATTACGCTCTCTATGGCGTGATGATTTTCTTCTTCAGTTATTTCTGGGTCGCAACGCAGTTTCAGCCGCAGCAGATCGCGGAAGATCTTAAGAAATACGGCGGCTATATTCCCGGAGTTCGTCCAGGAAAACCAACCGCTGAGTTTCTCGACTTCACAATGACACGGCTTACGTTTGCCGGCGCCATCTTTCTCACGATCATCGCGATTCTGCCACAGATGATTTCCCAGCAGTTGCGTGTCCCTTACCTGACAGCGCAGTTCTTTGGAGGCACAAGCCTGCTCATCGTCGTTGGTGTCGTCCTCGATACCATGCGGCAGATCGAAACTCACCTGATTCAGCGGCACTACGACGGATTTCTGCGCAAGGGCAAGATTCGTGGCCGTTTCGACCGCACCCCTGCGGCTCGTGGCGAGGCTGTTCAGCAAGGAGTCCTCATGTGGTTCTATGTGGGCCTTGCGATCCTGATCGTCGCTGGAATGGCAATTTTTGTTGCCGGCCGTTTTCGTTAAGGTGAAGCGCCGGATCGTTTTAGTTGGGCCTCCAGCCTCGGGCAAAGGAACGCAAGCTGAGATGATCCGGTCCAAGTATGGGATTCCGGTTGCTTCTCCTGGTGCTATATTGCGCGAGGAAAGCCTGGCGGGAACCGAACTTGGCATCGCGGCTGAAGCCCTTACGCGGCATGGAAAACTGGTGCCTGACAGCATGGTGCTCCAGGTCGTCGAGCATTGGCTTGAAAAGATAGATGATGGGTTTGTCCTCGATGGCGTTCCAAGGACGCTGGGACAAGCCACGGACCTTGAGTCGCTACTCAAAAAACGTAGCACTCCATTGGAGGTTGTGATTGCGCTCGATGCGGATCTTCCAACTCTACAAAAAAGGGTCATTAATCGCCTCATTTGCCAAAGTTGCGGACAGAGTTTTAGTGTAGGACTTCATGTCGTCTCATCCCAATCGGTTTGCCCGAACTGTGGCGGTAAACTGGGCAGGCGAGGGGATGACACTTTGGAGACCCTTGAATTTCGAATGCGCGAGTATCTGGAAAAGACGGCTCCTCTCATTGGTTTTTATGAGAACCGGGGGTTGCTTCACCGGATTGACTCGCAGGAAACGCCTGAAAGTGTGTTTGGCGCGGTAGTTAAAATTTTGGAAGCTGAATGATCCCGATCAAAGATGCCCGTGAAATAGTAAAAATGCGTGAGGCTTGCCAGGCGGCGAGCCGCATCCTTGAGCGCATTTCCGGCTTGATCCGTCCTGGTATCAGCACGGGTGAAGTCGATCAGGCTGCCGCCGACTATATGGTTGAGGAGCAGTGCAAAAGCGCGTTCCTTGGTTACCGCGGTTTTCCCGGGCATATCTGTATTTCGGTGAACGAAGAAGTTGTGCATGGAATCGGCGGATCCCGCCGGGTCCAGTATGGAGATATCGTTAAGCTCGACGTTGGCGTGATTAAAGATGGCTGGGTCGGTGACACCGCCACCACGGTCCCGGCCGGCGCCATTGATGCCAAACTACAGCGCCTTCTGCAGGTTGCCGAATCTTCGCTGGCTTTGGCGATTACCCATGCGATTGCCGGGCGCCGCCTGGGCGATTTGTGCGCCGCAATTGAAGATGAGGTTGTCGCCAACGGCTATAGTGTAGTGCGCGAATTTGTCGGCCACGGTGTCGGACGCAGCCTCCATGAGGAGCCGCAGGTGCCTAACTATGGCCGGCGTGGCAGCGGCCCTAAATTAAAGGCCGGCATGACGCTGGCGATTGAGCCAATGGTCAACCTTGGCGGCAGTGGAGTGCGCACGCTTTCTGATAAATGGACGGTCGTTACCAACGACAATAAGCCATCCGCCCATTTTGAGCATACCGTGCTGATTACCCAGGGTGAACCTGAGATTCTCACCTGGCGCGCGGGCAACCTGGCTCACTAGATTTCAACCGCAGATGTCGCCTTTCAGTTTTGTTTTATGCGTTGGTTTTGAAAAAATGCGATTTCCTTTGAATCGCATCTTGCCAAGGCATGAACTCCTGTTAGAGATGCAGACCGACGACCTGATAAGGGGGCGGACCACCCACCGCAGAAACAGCCCCGGATTTGATCGCACTGGAAAGCAATGACTTCTCCGGCGCGCTTTTTTGTCCCCTAAATTCAACCAATTTCCAATTTATGAAAGTGAGAGCATCAGTGAAACGGCTTTGCGAGGCGTGCCGCATCGTGAAGCGCAAAAATGTCGTGCGTGTGATTTGTAAAAATGCACGGCACAAGCAGCGGCAAGGCTAAACCTATCTAATCTTATGCCCCGACTACTCGGAGTTGAAATCCCTGGCGACAAGCGCATCGTAGCGTCATTGCCTTACATTTACGGCATTGGGCCGACTACTGCGAAAAAGATCCTTGAGCAGGCGAATGTCGATCCCGAGCTTCGTGCGAAAGATCTTTCGCCTGAGCAGCTGAATCACATCATCCAAGCCATCACGGCCAGCAAGCTCCCTATTGAAGGCGATCTTCGGCGTGAATTGCAGGCCAACCTAAAGCGCCTCCAGGCCATCAACTGCTACCGTGGCATTCGCCATCGGCGCGGGTTGCCGGTCCGCGGCCAGCGCACATCGACAAATGCGCGCACCCGCAAAGGTCCCCGCAAGACTGTCGGTGTCCAGCGCGCCAAGGACGCCAAGAAATAATTAGAAATTTAGTATGCCTGAATCGAAGAATCCTAATGGTCCAGAAGCGGCTCCCGAAGCGGCGCCGGTTTCAAACGTGGAAGTGACCGCTCCTGCCGCAACTCCTGAAGCTGCTCCTGCTCCCGCAGTAAAAGCCGCTCCGAAGGCCAAGGCTGCCAAGAAAAAAGATGCCGCTCCGGTGGAAGAGAAGAAAGTGGAAAACTTCTCGCTCGATCCAAACGCGGTGGTTGAGCAGATCAAGGTCATCAAGGCCAAAGGCAGCAAAAACGTGCATTCGGGAATCGCGCACGTCCAAGCAAGCTTCAATAACACCATTGTCAGCATCACCGACCAGAACGGTTCAGTGATTGGATGGTCGAGCGCCGGCAAGGTAGGCTTCAAAGGCTCGCGTAAAAGCACCGCCTATGCAGCTCAGATGGTTGCGCAGGATGCCTGCCGCCAGGCCATGGGCCACGGATTAAAAGAAGTCGAAGTGCGGGTCAAGGGACCTGGCGCCGGCCGCGAATCCGCAGTGCGCGCCATTCAGGCTGTCGGTCTTGAAATCAGCATCATCAAGGATGTTACTCCGGTGCCGCATAATGGCTGCCGTCCGCCCAAACAGCGCCGCGTTTGATTTCGCACGGCACGATCAATACGAATTCAAAGATTAAGAAAGACTAGTCATGGCACGTTATACAGGAGCAAAAGACAGGATCAGCCGCCGGTTTGGAGTACCGATTTTCGGCCCTACCAAAGCGCTCGAGCACAAGAATTATCCTCCCGGCATTCATGGACCAAAAGGTTCGCGCCGCAAGAAATCCGAATACGCTGTTGCGTTGGATGAGAAGCAAAAGCTTCGCTACCAATACGGTGTTCTGGAACGCCAGTTCCGCCGTTACTTCCAGATCGCTTTGACACGCCGCGGCGTGACCGGCCAGATTCTTCTTCAGTTGCTCGAAACACGTCTCGATAACGTCGTCTACCGTCTCGGATTCGGCAGCAGCCGCGCCGCAGCACGCCAGATGGTGTGTCATGGCCACATTCAGGTCAATGGTCGCAAAGTCGACATTTCGTCCTTCAACGTGAAGCCCGGCGACAAGATCACGGTCAAGGATCACGCCAATTCACGCAGTCTCGCAGCCCGCAATTTCGAGCTCACACAGATCACTCCGGTTCCGGATTGGTTGAATGTGGACAAGGATCATTTCGCCGGCGAAGTCTCCCGCATTCCGAGCCGCGAAGAGATCGCGCCGATCGTCAACGAACAGTTGATCGTTGAACTCTACTCGCGTTAATCCGCGGTTGTAGGAACCAATCAAAACAAAACGGCGCGGATTGCCTCAGGCAGTCCGCGCCGTTTTTTTGTCGATTGATGATGAAGCGCTTGATTTAGCCGGGTAGCGCTTCAATGAAGGCAAGCGCTTTGTCAAAGCTGCTGCGCTTTAAGTAGTGTTCAAGTTGGGGGTCGACGGGAGGCGGGAGTTCCGCTTGAAGAACTTGAATGCGTTCAGATACGGATTTGAGCCGTTCCAAATGAGCGTCGGAATCTTGAGCATACGCTTCGCGATCCTGAATGACGGCAAGACGCTCACGGAGGGCAGAGGCAAGAGTTTGGTATGAGGCAACCATGGGAAAAAAGGGTGTGCGAGTTCATCGGGCTTGTCCATTGCCATCCGCCTGCCTGGCAAAACAGCCGGCTTGCCTCTTTAACGAAGTTCACTACGATGGCTATAAGCTTGCGACGGCGACAATTTCCCTCTGTTGTTCCTCTATTTGTAATTTTCCGAGCATCGTTCAATTCCCTCACGTTCTCCGTACTTCCCCCAGTTCCCCCCAGCTGTCATGAAACGATTCCGTTCTCTTTTCTTTGTTTTGTCTCTTCTGTTTTGCCTCTTCCTGGCGCTGCAGACGCAAGATGCCAAAGCGGCCACCGAGGTAATTCATGAGCTGCAGATCGGCGATGCCGCGCCGGACTTTTCTCTCCCTGGCATTGATGGCAAAACCCACGCGTTGGCCGATTACAAGACCGCCAAATTGTTAATGGTTGCGTTTATCTCCAATCATTGCCCCGATTCGCACGCAGCTGAGGACCGCATCAAAAAGCTGTTGGCCGATACAAAAAATCAGGGCCTTGAGCTGGTTGCCATCAACCCAAATAATCCGGAGGGGCTCAGCATTGATGAACTTGGTTATTCGAAGTATGACGACGGTTTTGAGGACATGAAAAAATATGCGGCTGAAGCGGGGTTTACGTTTCCTTATCTGTATGATGGTGAGACGCAGGCGGTAGCCAAAGCCTATGGATGCCTGGCTACGCCGCATATCTTCCTTTTTGATGCGGAACGAAAGCTGCGTTACAAGGGCCAGTTTGACGACTCGCGCTTCGCCGATTCTTCCACTGTAAAGTCGGCGGATGCCCGCCACGCCGTCGAGGAACTGCTTGCCGGTAAACCAGTTTCGCTTGCCATTACCAAACCGCATGGATGTTCCACAAAATGGCTCAGCAAAAAGCAGTCCATTGTCGAGGCCGCGCAGAAATGGGACAAGACACCCGTCGACGTGGCACCGATTGATGCGGCGGGCGTTGCACTGCTCCGCAAAAACGGCACCAATAAAGTGCGTCTTTTCAATGTGTGGGCCACGTGGTGCGGACCATGCGTCGCGGAATTCCCCGAACTGGTGAAGACCGCACGCAAGTTCGATATGCGCGACTTCGAACTGATCACCTTCAGCGTGGATGACCCGACCGATGGCGCGAAGGTAAAAGCGTTTTTGGAAAAACGCGGAGCGGGTCTTTCGAACCGGCTGAAAAACTCTTTGAGGGCCGAGAATCGTCCCACCAACAGTTATCTTTTCAGTGGCGCAAGCGTGAACGATTTGATGAAGGAACTCGATCCGGAATGGCCGGGCGCAATCCCGCACACTTTGCTGGTCGATACGGATGGAAAAGTAATCTGGCGCCACAACGGGCCTGTTGACGGCGATGAACTTCGCGCAAAGATCATCGAACACATCGGCGCGTTTTATAAGCCGTAGGTAACTGCGCGGTGGCGCTGACCGCCGAGCTGGAAATCGACAGCTGTCATGTTTGTCAGCATTTTCAACGACGTTATCGGACCGGTGATGCGCGGTCCTTCAAGTTCACACTGCGCAGCAGCCCTTCGCATTGGAAGATTGGCTCGCGACCTGATGGAGGAAAAGCTTGACGCCGTGCTCGTGGAGTTTGATAGGCATGGTTCGCTGCCAACCACGCACGATACGCAAGGCTCGGATATGGGCCTTTTTGGCGGGTTAATGGGATGGGACGCCGCGGATGAACGCCTGCCAGGCTCCATGCGGGCGCTTGAAGAAAGCGGCGTCGGGATCCGCATCGAGACCGTCGATGCCGGCGATCCGCATCCAAATACCTACCGTCTTACGCTGAGTAAGAATGAGAAGAGCCACTCCCTTCGCGCTATTTCCACCGGTGGCGGAATGATGAAGGTGCTCGATATAGACGGGTTCGCGGTCTCCATGTTCGGCGACTACTTCGAGACCCTTTTGTGGGCCCGAGGCGATGGCGTTGCCCTGCGTGAAAAAGTCGCCATGCTCTTTGATGCGGATGCCATCCTGCTTCATGAACATAATGGATTGCAGATGGTGGAGGTAAAGGCGCAACAGTTTGTTCCCGACCTTGTCCTCGCGCAGTTGAAACTCCTTGGATTTGTAGGAATCGTAAGGCGGCTCGCCCCGGTGCTACCCGTTCTTTCGCACCGCACGACGAAGGTGCCATTTAGTTCCTGTGCCGAAATGCTGGCTTTTGATGCAGGTCGCGACATCCCCCTCTGGAAACTTGCCCTGGAATACGAGTGTACGAGGGGCGGTTTATCCGAGCAGCAAGCAATGGAAATGATGGTCGGCATCGTGCGCATTCTACGGCGTTCCATCGCCCAAGGGATCGCCGGGACAACTTATGAAGACCGTGTACTTGGGTATCAGTCCGGCCGGTTTGAACGGCTGATGCAGGAAGGAGGCTTGCTAAATGCCGGCGCGCTTAACCGCATCATTCTTTATGTGACGGCGCTCATGGAGGTGAAGAGTTCCATGGGGGTCATCGTGGCGATGCCAACCGCCGGGGCATGCGCGGCCCTGCCCGGTGCTGTCATCGCAATGGCTGAGGAAATGAATCTGGGAGAGGACGAGATGGCACGCGCCATTCTCGCCAGTGGAATCATTGGAGTGTTTATCGCAACGGCATGGACATTCGCTGCCGAAGTCGGCGGTTGCCAGGCTGAGGGCGGTTCCGCTGCGGCAATGGCGGCGGGCGCGCTGGTCACGATGGCCGGCGGCACACTCGCGCAGGCCGTCGCCGCTGCGTCAATGGCAATGCAGAGCATGATTGGGCTCATCTGCGACCCGATTGCCAACCGCGTCGAAGCGCCCTGCCTTGGCAAAAACGTGATGGCGGCTGCCAATGCGCTCTCTTGTGCAAATATGGCGCTCGCCGGCTTTGATCAGGTCATCCCGCTTGATGAAGTGATCGAGACTGCCAAACAAGTCGCTAAACAAATGCCCCGCGAACTTCGATGCACCGCGCTCGGCGGCCTTTCCATTACTCCGGCGTCAGTGGCCATTGAGAAAAGGCTCGCTGAGAAAAAGATGGCGTGCGGAACGGGATCGTGCGGCTGCAAATAGGAAGCTGATTAAAGGAGCCTCCTCTCCTTGCAGACATGGCTGCGATGAAGCTGGCGCGAATAAAGCGCTCTTGGACAGATCGCTCATCCTTTCCGGACGGCCGCTTCCATCGACTCTCTTCCGGCTACCCGGGATAATACTCGGCAATGAGCGGCGCTTCAATAGACCGCTCGCGTTGCTGCGGAGAATGGGCCAAGCCAGCGCGTCGCCGATTTCACTGCGGAGCGCCGGCAAAATGCATGGTGGCTCACAGGCTTTCACGCTGGTCTGGACTGTTATGTATACAGTCAAGTGCATACGATAACGAATTAATAGCTGCTTGTAATTGGTGTGCGGTCTTTCTGGATGCGTTTGCCAGGAGGCGGGCTGGCAATCCGGGTTTCGGAGCGGCCACATTGAGCGCCAACTAACGCGCGGCAACGGCAAGCCAATTCCTCAGGCTTTGTTTAATTTAAAACATCGGATAAAATTAATTTGTACGCGCAAATCAAAAAAAATGTAAACGGATTAAATAACGTCTTGACGTTATCGGTCTTTTTCTTCGTTGTGCAAAAGCTGCAAATTAAAACAAAACGAAAATTAACTTCGCGACATCTCTAATCCATATTTGATGGATTTAGATTTTACCATCTGCTAATGGGATGTTTATTTGTGAAGTTTATCGTTTGTTGCCTCTGTGATGCACGCGACTCCCAAAATTGAAATTTTATGCGGAACGACTCGAAGCACGGCAACCCCGACAAATCGCAGACATCGCATCGGGAAAAGAGACGTGCGCAGACCTCAGGTGCGTGGCGAATAGGGCCGCTCTTACTGCTTGCCTGGTTTTATTCCATTGCGATAGCGACAGCGGCCGCTGTTCACGTCCCGTATTTCACCGATTTCGAGGGCGTGATTGGTTCGGAATGGTCCTCGGCAAGTGCTGATAGTTCAGCAACGCCGGCTTTTACTCGTTTCTCCGGCAGATTTGGAAATGAAACACAGACGCTCGCCCTTTCAGATCTGACGGCGGGCAGTAGCTACACAGTCGTCTTTGACCTATACATCCTTGATTCGTGGGATGGAAACGGCGGGGCGGGCCCTGATTATTTCAATGTGAGTGTGGATGGCGCCCAGCTTTTGCGTCATACCTTTAGCAACTACAACGGCACGCCACCCAGCCAGCCGCAATCTTTTCCAGAGGAGCCGGAAAGCGGCCGAATCTCGCTCGGATTCAACTCGAGCTATGTGGATGCGATTTATCGAAGCATTGAGGTTACTTTCACCGCCTCCGGTCCAACCGCGCAGATCTCTTTCCGGGGGGAGGGGCTCCAGGAGCTTAACGATGAGTCATGGGGAGTCGACAATGTCAGTGTCAGGCTTGCTTCCGATGCTCCGGCTTCGGCCATCCTGGTAATTAGTTTACCGGAAGCCAACTCCACCAGCAGCGCTGTCATCGACAGCTTTCTTCTTTCGGCATCGCGCGCCCTGGATGCCTCCTCTGCCGGAGCATCGCAAAGCTATGCATTGCGCGAAGCCGGTCCGGACGGCTTGATTGGAAACGGGGATGATAGCATCTATGCGCTAACTCCTTCCTATAATGGCTCCAAAACGGTCACGCTCACTTTTCTAAATAGTCCGCTGCAGCCGGGCCGCTACCGATTTGAAACCAATGCGGGTCTTAAAGATATAGGTGGCAATTCCGTGGCGAATATCGTCCGGGATTTTACAATCGCAAATCCGGTTGGCGGTCAGATTGAGAATACGAATAACCAAACGCGCCTCGACGGAACGCCTTTGCCTCTGAGTGAAACACCCGCCGGCTCTGCTTTTTATACTGCGCTTGGTGTGGGGAAGTTTTCTTCCAACGCCGATGTGGATTATTGGTCTTTCAATGGCGAAGCGGGCGACAAGATCACGCTTCGACTTGAAGCAAGTGAACTTAACACGTATCCGCAGCTCGAATTGCAGAACCCCGGCGGAGTTGGTGTGGTCGCGGCGAATGGGAGTTACTCAGGGGTTGCTCAGATCCAAAGCTTTATACTTACTGGGCCCGGGACTTATTATGTGCGTGTTTATAACACGCAGAATCCGTCGCTTTACAAATTACGGGTTGACCAGTCACGCGGACCTCAATTTGAGCTCGAGGGCAACGATAGTCAGAACAGCGCCAATTTCGCCCTCGCCTTCTCGCAAACCGGGCAAGCTGTGGTCGCTGGAACACTGCCTGCCGACGACTGGTCAGGGGACTATTATCAACTTGGCTCTCTCAACTCAGGCAATGGAATCAATGCTACGCTCGTCTTTCCCGCCGGAAGTTCATTAAACGCCAGCCGCGCGACGATTTCAATTGAAGCCCAGGGCAATCCTGTTCCGTTGGCAACGAGCAGTACTGGCACGCTCAATTACATCACTGGAAATAGTGCCGTCTACTTTTTGCGCATTCAGGGCGCCGATGGCAGGGACATCCGCTCCCAGTATATCCTTTCCATTGATCTTTCCGACAGCGTGGCGCCGCTGATTGCCAGGGTTAGCCTGCCGGAGGAAGGCGGCAGCAGCACGGCGCTCTTTGACCGGTTTAGTTTGAGCTTCTCGGAGGACATGGTGGCAGGGCCTGTTAATAACACGGGCAACTTTGAGCTGCGCGGAGCTGGGAAGGACGGGCTCTTTGGCACGGTGGACGATCTGCTCTATAGCTTGCGTAGCGAGGGCTACAGCAGCGGGCTGAGCGCCTCCTACAGGATAGTGAACGGGCCGCTGCAAGCGGGAGCTGTGAGGTTTACCGCCTCGACCGCGCTCACTGATCGCGCGGGCAACCCGCTTGGAGCGCCATTTACGCGCACGTTCAGCATAGCGGATGTGCCCGGGATTATCCTTGAGAACCGCAATAACAACACGCGCGCGAACGCAACCAGCCTGAGCCTGACTCCGGGCGCTGTGGGAGATGGCGGCTTTATAGAAGGCTTTAGCGAAGGCGGCTCTTCGCAGCCGCGCGATATTGAGTTGGGTGACTTTAACAAAGATGGGCATCTGGACCTGGAAACGGGCAATGTAGGTAACAACACGGTTGGAGTACGCTTGGGCAGGGGAGACGCGACATTCCAGAACCCGGTCGACTACAGCGTGGGAAGCGGTCCGCTCTCGGTAACGGCGGGCGACTTTAATAACGACGGCAAGCTCGACCTTGTGGCTGGCAATTTCTATGCGGCTACGGTGAGTGTGCTGCTTGGCAATGGCGATGGCACCTTTCAAAGCGCAAGAGCTTTTGACGCAGGCAGTAATCCGCGGGTGGTGGTGGGCGACTTTAATGGAGATGGGAAGCTGGACGTGGCTTCAGCCAATGAAGGGAGCGCCAATGTGAGCGTGCTCGTGGGCAATGGGGATGGGACTTTCCAGAGCGCGGTCAACTATGCGGTGGGAGCAAGCCCGCAGTCGCTTGCAGTGGCGGACTTTAATGGCGATGGCAAGCCGGACCTGGTGGCGGCCAATGCCGGCAGCGC
>JAQGOL010000019.1 GCA_028293625.1 Chthoniobacteraceae bacterium
TGTTTAGCGATCAAAAGGTTAGCGAGAGCAAAAAGGGTATGGAGATGCGCTTCATTTTTGGCCAAGCCCCGGTAACGTGCTTTCCGGTAATGAAAGAGGTTCTTCACGATATGAAAGGGATGCTCTACGAAGGCCCGCACCTGCAATTTTACCTTCTCAAGTGCCAGCTTCAGCTCTTTTAACTTCCCCTCCGGCATCGCTTTGATCCTGCGCCGCTTGGCGGCAACGATGAATTCGACTTCTGGATGTTTGGCGATGATCTCCTCCCTCTTTTCCACGCCAATATACCCTGCATCGAGAATAGCGACCTTCTCCCTTCCATGGAGCAGTTTACGAGTTTCAACGATGTCGGCCGTGGTAGTCAGCGAGTGGACCAGGCCCGATTCCATGTCGACACCGATGTGCGCTTTCATCCCGAAGTAATACTGATTGTCCTTCTTTGTCTGGTGCATTTCGGGATCGCGCTTCTTTGCCTTGTTCTTGGTTGAAGGTGCGGCCGCAATAATCGTGGCATCCACAATGGTGCCCTCTTTCATCAAAAGCTGTTTCTCGCTCAGCAAAGCGCCGGCTTCCTCGAAGATCTTTTTGGTGAGTCCGTGCTCTTCAAGCAAATGTCGGAACCTGAGCACGATGGTAGCGTCGGGAACAGGGTCCGAGCCCAGAAAGATGCCAGCAAAGTGACGCATCGCCTGGCTATCATAAATTGTGTCTTCAAGAGCTTCATCGGCGAGCCCATACCACTGCTGGAGAAAGTAGCCGCGCAACATTCGCTCAATGCCAATGGTGGCCGACCTCGTTTGCCCTTGGGATAGAAAGGCTCAATGAGCACAACGAGTAGAAGCCACGGCACCACGGCTTCCATTTCTGAAAGAAAGAGGTCCCGCCGGGTGATTTTCTTTTTCCCGGCATACTCAGACTGAACAAAACTTGCCTGGCACTGCATGACAAAGTCTGCCTGATTCGCATCTATTGGTCGATAGTTGCACCCTGTTTTCGAATGCGATTTAACCAGCGTTTCCCTAGCGTTCGAAAACCAATCCCTCAATAACTAACGATTCTGTGTCCGCATTATCGGCTCGACTTCAATTTGTCTTCTGCAAGGAGGACGCCGGCGCTGTGCCGCGGAGCTTCGGTTTTTGGAGATACCGGCGCGAGAGTGACGGGAATCAACGCCTGTCTACTGGCGGCCCATCATCGCGGCCAAGCACTCATGGAGGCGCGATTGTTTGGCTGGCTTGGTGAGGTATTGCTCGATGCCCGCAACCTTGACGCGCTTGGGGTAGATGTTGTGCTCCAGCGACCCGAGCATAATCAGGCGCGTCGCTGCGATGGCGGGGTCGGCTTTGATCGCTTCGGCTAGCCTCATCCCGTCCGTCTCCGGCATTTGCATGTCGAGGATGGCCAGGATGAAGAGATCGGGCCCAGCGTTTTGGCGGCGGAGGATTTCCAGCGCTTCGCATCCACCGGTGACAGCCGTGCAGCGTATGCGCAGGCTGGTGAGTTGCGCGGTAAGGATTTTTCGGATCGTAGCGTTGTCATCGACGATAAGGGTACGCAATCCTGCCAACTCCGCCGGCTCGCGCCGGGGCGGCACGGTGGCTTGCCGGGGGAAGCGGGCGGTGAACCAAAACATGGAGCCTTTGCCCGTCTCGCTGACCATGCCGATTTCGCCGTGCATCAGCGCCACCAGTTGCCGCGAGATGGCCAGTCCGAGCCCAGTGCCGCCGTATTTGCGGGTGGTCGGGCTGTCGTTCTCGTTGAAGGGCTCGAACAAATGCTGTTGCGCCTCCAAGCTGATGCCGATCAGCCGGTGTCGCAGATTTCGAAGCGGAGACAAATCTCATGCGAAACTTCAGAGGTGACAACGGAGCGTTGCCCTCTACTTGCAACTCAGGATAGACTTTCCGGATGCGTTGAATGGTCTCTACGCCCTCCCATCCGGGCGGCATCCCCATATCGACGAAGGCCGTCGCGTAAGGGTTGCCGGCGCTGCACGCTGCGTTGACCCGCTCCAGCCCTTCCTGTCCCTGGAAGGCCGATTCGACAGCAAAGCGGTGCGCGGACGGCGCATCGTCGTCGTGCGCCATCCGCACAGTGATGCGCTTTTCCCCGGAGCCGGCGTCATCGCAGGCGTATTTGGCGGTGCTCAGCAAATTGACGAGGATTTGCAGCCCCTTGTGCTTGTCGGTGATGACCCCGGACAGCCCGGATGTAAATTCCCGCATTGCCTCCACCACGTGCCGCTGGAAGTCTCCATGGCATAATCCGTCGGCAGTCGCTCGAAAGCCGATGTCGCCCACTAGCCCAGCAGCGCCGCGGGAACGGGCGCGCGGGGCAGGAATGAGGAGGGGTTTTTAAATGGTCTTCTTCGCCGTCGGACATGGCAGTTCGAGGGTAAAGGTCGCGCCCTGACCGAGTCCGGCACTGTGGACGGTGAGCGCGCCGCCCAATTCCTTCGCGGCATTTGCGGCGCTGTGGAGGCCGAAGCCGTGACCCTCCTTCTTGGTGGTGAAGCCGTGGTTGAAGATGCGGTCGAGATTCTCTGCCGAGATTCCCACGCCGGTGTCGATCACCTCCACCCGCAGGCGGTCGCCAGCTTGCGTGACCCGCACGGTAATTCGCTTTTCTTCGCCAGTAGCACCGTCGCAGGCGTGTTTTGCATTGCTCAGCAGATTCACCAGGATTTGCAGAATCTTATGCCTGTCGGTGGCGATGCTAGGCAGCCCAAGCGCAAACTCGCGCCCCACTGGCACCGCGTGCCGTTGAAGGGCGCCGCCATTCATCCGCAAGGCGTCCTCCACGAGGTCGGTTATCTGCAAGCGTTCGGTCACGCCGGAGACGCGCGCGTAGCTCTGCTGCATGGCCACGATTTCTTTGATGTGTTCGATGTTTTTTTGCAGCGACGTGACCTCCTGAAGCTGCGTTTCCTGCGCGCGGGTAAAGCGCAGGGCCGCCCTGGCCAAAAACTCCGTCACCTTCGTCCCGCGCGGATCGGTGGTGAAGAACGTGCCGAGGTTCGGCCCTTGTTCCTGCAGCAGCGCGACGATCCGATCGAGATCGGCCACTGGCGTCTTGCGCACCTGCCTTCGCAGCAGGTCGGCCGAGACATTGACGCTATTTAGCACGTTGCCCACATTATGCAGCACGTTCGTGGCAATCTCCGCCATACCCGCCCGCCGCGACAGATCGACTAATTCCCGGTGCGCCTTTTCTAGCGCGTGCTCAGACTGCTTGCGGTCGGTAATATCCATCCAAACCCCGGTGATTTCTACAGGCTGGCCCGCGGCATCTTGGAGGAGCCGGCGGTTGCCTTCCATCCAGCGATAGTTCCCTGCCTTGTGACGTACCCGGTATTCGGATCGACTCGCGCCGTGCGCCATCAAATCTTCGATGCTCGCGAGCGCGATGTCGCGATCTTCCGGATGGACTTGCGTCAGCCACCAAGCTTGATCCACGGCGTCGGCCGGCGAAAAGCCTAACAACCTCGTGATGTTGGCGCTGACGGCCATCGGTACGAGGCTTTTGCCTTCCACTTTTAGCCGGTAGAGGACCGCCGGGCTGTGCGCCAGCATCTGTTCGAGCTGTTCGTGGGCGTTGCGCAGTTCTTGTTCCGCCCGCTTGCGCTCCGTCACATCGCGAAACGCCCAAATTCTGCCGTACTGCCCGCCCCGCTTGTCCTTTACGGGTGCGCTGTAGCGTTCCAGAAAGCCTCCGTCGATCAATTCGATCTCGTCGCGGCTGACTTCCTCGGGGTGCGCATTGAGATAGGAGACCCTCTCGAAAAACTCCGCAGAATTTTTGGTCTTCGTCATGGCAAACTCAACGAACTTCCGATCGTCCGTCGCGTCTGCGAGCTCGCGGGGGATATCCCAGACTTCGTTGAACCGCTGATTTTTGAGGACCTGACGGCTCTGATCGTTGACTACCAGGATGCCATCAAGAGAGGAATCTAATTGAGCTTCCAGCAAAGCGGTTTTCCACCGCAGTTCCGCCTCCGCCCGCTGACGTTCCGCGCCCTCCAAAGCGAGAGACGCCCGACTGGCGACAGCAACGGCGAAGGTTTCCTCGTCGGTCGTCCACTGCCGCAAAGATCCGATGTGTTCGTGGCACAGCACTCCGTCCCCAATGCCAGCCAGATGGATGGGCGCATCCAACATCGAAGTGATGCCGAGCGGCTGAAGGTAAATCTCGGAGAATTCGCAGGTCCGCGAATCTAGGTTTGCGTCCCGTGCGGAAATCACATTCAGCTCTTCCAACGCCCGGAAGTAGGCCGGAAAGGCGGGGGCTGGCAATTCCGCACCGGCGCTATGTCGATCGGTTTCCAGTTCATAGAGATCCACACAGCAGATCGCCGTGCGGTCGCTATTGTAACGCCAGACGCTGACTCGGGCGACGCCCAGAGTGCGAGCGTCCGTCTCCGTGAGCCGCCGGATCGACTGCATCAGGTCTTCGCCATTGGTGGCACTGCTGGTCAGGGCGATGAGCGCATCGCGCTGGCGGGCAAAGCGGGTTTTTTCCGCGAGCAATTTCACCTCGGCGCGGTGGCGCGCGGTGACGTCGGTCAGGGCGCCGACGATTGCGACCGTTTTGCCTGCCACGACCACCGGCGATTCGTGGATTTCCGCCCAAACAGTGCGTCCCATTTTGGTTTTGAGTTCGAGCTGGTAAGGGCGCTGCGCTTTGCCCGTCTCAATGGCTTGGCGGGTTGATTCGATCCCCACCGCGTTGATGGGGTTATTGGCGAGGAAGACAGTCCAGGGCTGCAAGGCCTCCGCCGGCGAGCAATCCAGAAGTTGCTCCGCCTGCGGACTGACGTAGGTGAGCTGGCCGTCCACGGTGTGGGAATAAAAGACCTGCGCGCTATGTTCGAAAATGCCCCGGAGCTTTTCCTCGCTGTCGCGCAAAGCGGCGGTGCGTTCTTCCACGCGTTTTTCCAGGACGCCCTGCGCGGCTTGGCGCTCGGCATCGCGTTGCTTCATCTGAACCAACAGAGCGCGAGTGGCTCCAAGTAAGAGGGTGAGGCAAAGGAGCGTGAAACCGGCAAGTACGACCGTTGCCAGCAGATTGAAACGATCTGCTTGCGCGAGAACCGCAGTCGTGCGCGCACTGGCTTTCTGCGAAAGCTGAAAGTATTGATCGCTGAGGATCTCGAGCTGCAGCTCAATTGTTTCCTGAGCTGGCTCGACTTTTTGATCCAGTGTCGCCATCGCATTTTCAAACTCTCCTATACCCAGCTCCTTCTGAAACTTTTCTACAGCTTCACGATAGCTTTGCAATTCCAAGCCGAAGCCTGCGAGGAAACGCTGTGTAGGCTCGTCGCGGGCCAGGAGCTGCAACTGCGCGACGCATTGAGTGAATCGAATCGTTGTCGTCTGGAACTCTTTCTTTCGCGCGGCCATGCCTGTCTCGTCCTTGGCCAAGGCAAACTGGTATGTGATACTTCGGAGATCGTGTGCGGCGTCCTGCAACCCCGCGAGAGTAACCAGACCCGGTAGAAATTGTTCGGTAAGCGTTTCCGTTTCCTTGGTCCCCTGATGCGAATAGTTGCGCGAGACGAGTGTGACGCCCGTGACGCCGAGCGCGATCAGCGCAAAGCCCCCGGCGGTCAACAGCATCGTCTGCCGGAAGCCGAGATTGCGGGTCAAGCGGGAGAAATTCATTGCAGGTTAGTCGGCGGCGAGAACGGTGAAACCACCAGCGTCCGCGGAGTCGATCACGACGACGGCGCCGGGGATTTCGGCAGCGAGTTTGCGCGCCTCGGCTTCGGTCTCAACGATCCGAGGCGCGCTGCCGCCGCCGGTCATGAACAGGCGGCGCCAGTAATTTTGAAACTGGGTGGTAGTCATTCCGAGATGGGAGCTTAGGAACGCGTTTTGCGCTACGCCCTGCCGCGCGAAGATCACAACCACGCGCGCTCCGCTGAGTGTGACTTTTTTACCCAAGAGCACGGCCTTTACGCCATCGTCATCCAGCCTTTGTCCCCGTAATCCGGGATGGCCGACGAGCATAGGCTCGGCTCGAACCGCTGCGCCAGACGTAATGACACTCACGCCGAAGACCAGCAAGGGAAGAAGCTTGGTGAACATCGAACTAGAAGGAGTAAGTCACCTTCGCGCCGAAGAGGAACCACGCCTCGTCGCGGTCAGCAAAAGGCTGCCGATGAGCAACCGTGTCGAAGATCTTGCCGGCGCCATCCATGTAGTGGCCTTCCACCTTGAAGATGAGGTGTTCGTTGATATCGAAGCGTGCGCTGAGAGCGAAATCGCCCTGCTTGATCTCTGACTGGCCGCTCTGCGCGATGGGAACGGAGCCGATCGGCGATCCAGCATCACACGAGTAGCTGTAATAAGTGCCGAGCTCCAGCCAGGGGGTGATCCGACGCGCTGCAAACACATAAAAATAGTCGCTTGTAAAATCGATATCCAGAAGGTGTGCCCCACTAATGGAAATGTTGTAGATCGCCTTTTCGCGTCCAGCTTCGGTGGCAAACACCCAGGCGCCCATTGCGTACTCTATTGAAAGCAGATGCCGATCATAACGGTTTGTGGATTTGGAGCCTGTGACCGCCAGCGGTGGCGCGGGAGGCGGCGCGAACTGCACCGTGCCCTGGCGGTTTGAGCCGAGATTCTCGAACGAGCTGTACGAGTAACCCATGCGGAGGCCGGTGAGCGGCGTGTTCCAGAACAGCAAGCCGCCACGTACGGAATCCATTTCCATATCCAGGCTCTTGGAGGGAAAATCGTTGTTGAAGTAGTCGCTGGCGCCCGAGTTGTTAGCGATCGGGATGTCGCCGTAGAAGAGGCGGTAATCGAGGCTGCCGAGTTTCTTGAGGCCAATGTTGCCGAAAACCATGGCGCCGTTGAAGGCGGAGTTAAAGTCGCGCAGGCGCGCGTCGTAAACGCTCTGCGGGAGGAGCACAAAAGGGCGAACAGAATCCACGTCGAGCGCTTCGTTGTAGAGGCCGCGCGGCATCTTCACGCGCCCGGCACGCAGGCCGAACCATTGCGCGGGCTGGTAGTCCGCAGTCGCCCAGTCAATTCCCAAATTGTCATTGCCATATTCTCCGAGTTTCTGGCCGAAAATTTGCATGCCCAAGCGAAACTGTCCGATGGAGTAAGACGCGTTCAGCGCATATTCGCGGAAGTCAGCCGTGCCTTTGCTGGTCTCGCCGAAGTAATCGTTGTGGCCGGTGTTCACGAGGAACCCCTGGCTGACAAAACCGCCGAACTGGACGGAATTCGCCCTCTGCGTCCAAAGTTTTTGGAGAGAAGCGGAGAGACTGGAGGAGTTCTCCGCCTTGTCCTCGGACGGGCCGCCTCGGGTCTCGGGAATTGCCGTCCCGGCCCACGCCGGAAAGCTCAATAGAGCGCTTGCGAGGAGGCCGACCAGATTTTTGGCGGACTGATCCCGCCAGTGACGCGCGGCCGAGAGTCGCCGTCGATTCACTGAAGGATAATCTGGGGGTGATTTCATGATTGATGCGGTTCGCGAGCATGTCTGGGAGCGGAGTTGGGTGTCATTGCAAGGCGGGAGCTGGCTCCAGAATCGTGCGGATTGCCTGGTCGATCGCGCCCTCTTGAGGCACGCCTCTGGGTGCGTGGAGGTGCCTCGCCGCCATTTCGTCCACGGAATAGCTCGAGGTAATGATCGTTTTAATCTCCGGCCGCGCCTCATAAACTCTCTCCGCCAGATCGCCTCCGCTTATGCCCGGCATGCACCGATCGGTAATCAAAACATCGATCGTGCCGTTTTGAAAGCCAGTGACCAGCGCAAGCACCTCGACACGATTTTCCGCCTCGGTAACCCTGTAGCCGCGCAGCCTCAAAATCATGGTGAGGATTTCGCGCACCATCGGCTCGTCATCCATGACGAGCATGGATAAGTGACTGGCCGCCGTTCTGCGACCGGAGTCGTGGGGTGTGGAAGGGACTTGCAGAGGGTGGATTCCGTGGGGGCCGTTAACGTAATATATAGCACTTCGCACGCCCACGGCGGCAGGGAATACGCGTATCGTCAAAAAAAGTTTCCGGGGGCGCCGCTAATCAAAAATTGAGATGTAGGTGAGCGGACGATGCGATCGAAAGGGCGCGGCATAGTGAGCGGCAACTCGAAGTCGGCTATGCCGATGTGCGAAAGTGACGCAGACGCTGGGAGTGAGGGTGATGACCACGAGGCTGCGCTGGTCGTCATCAAAGTCGGTCCGTCCATTCGCCTCGACGAAGGTCGTGGCGTTGCCGAAGAAGGCATCGGGACGAATCCATGTTTTCGCAAGGGAGGCATCGTAGGTGAGATCGTCGCGCCGGACACTTGGTGCAGTCGAACCGTCGAGCGTTTCCGGCTACACGTGCCAGTAGAGCTAGGCGAGTTTCTTTGCGGTCGCTTGAAAGGCTTTGCAGTCGGCCCAAGCTACCGCAGGAGTGAGGATTTGTCCCGGAGTGCCGACACGGCCACCGACAGTCTCGAAGCCGAAAATGGCGTCGCGTTGCATCGGTGCCTTGGCAGCGCGCCGCTGTGGATGGTCGGCGCTGCCCGTGCCTCGTAGGCTGAGCGGAATGCGTGCGCCAACAATGCGCTTTCAAAACTGCTGGCGCGGCGCATTCAGTAGCGTTGGAGTAGTCAACAGGCCAGTTTTGCAGCTTCGCGCAATAACGGATTTTCACGGTCTCGTGCTGTGAATCTAGGCCGCCCGCAACAGCCGTGGCCTCTGGTCGGGTTCATTGACAAAAGCGATTCATTCAACCCAAATCGGCTGGCATACACATCCTCGAAAATCTCCCTGGATTTGCTATTGCAAAGCGCCAGATGCATGAGCGGCGCGGATTTGCAGCTGTGAGGGACAGCGGCCTCTTATTTCCTCAATCTGGGGCAATCCGGCCCCCGAACTGCACGCCATTGCCTCCACCAATTGGTATCGGCTTCAGCGATCCATCGAATCGACCTCCGTGACGCTGGTGACCATCACCCCCAACTGCTGGCAGTCTGCGCCGATGCGCGCCTCACCCTGGACAGCCATCTGGACCTCGCTGCCCTGGATGACGAATTTCACTTAAATTCTCGACTCCGGATGCAGCACCTTGTGAAGCGCTATCAACAGCGTTTCAGCAGTGTACGGCTTCGGCAGGAAGCGCTTTACCAATCCGGCCACGTCTGTTCCCACCTGCTGATTGATCGACCCACTTGCCGCGATGATCTTTACCTCAGGATTAATGCGCATCAGCACGCGAATGACAGCGCCACCATCCATCACGGGCATCATCATATCGGTGATCACCACAGCAATCTCACCTGCATGTTGAGCATATTTTGCGATACCGCCCGCGCCGTCATCCGCGCTCATGATTTGGTAACCGAACGTTTCCAGTGTCTGTCCAATGATCGAGCGAATGGAGACTTCATCATCAATGATCAGAATGATCTCGCCCTTTCCGCGCGGGAGTTCAAGGGCCACCCTTTCGGCCTGCATTTGCGTAGAACTAGTTTCGGCTGGCAGATTGATTTGAAACAGCGTCCCAACGCCCAGCTTACTTTCCACGGTCATAAACCCGCCATGGTTTCGAACGATGGCCATGGTGGTCGAGAGTCCGAGCCCTGTCCCTTTGCCAATTTCTTTCGTTGTGAAAAACGGCTCGAAAATGCGTTCCATTATTTTCGGAGGAATTCCTTCTCCTGTATCGGCAACTTCCAGCATCACATAAGGACCTGAACGTGCGCCGGAATGCATGGCGGCAAATTGTTCATCGATCTGCCGATTCCTCGCGGTAATTCGCAGCTCTCCACCACGGGGCATAGCGTCCCGGGCATTGACGCACAAGTTTAGCAACACCTGATGGAGCTGGGTGGCATCACCCAATATATTCCACGTTCCTTCAGGAACATTTGCTTCCACGGAGATTGATTTTGGAAAAGTATCGCATGCCATTCTTTGTAGTTCGTCCATAACCCGTCTTAGAGAAATCAGCTCGCGGTTTCCCTCCAGACCACGAGCAAAATACAGCACCTGCTTGATCAGATCCGCGCCGCGTTGGCCGCATGTCTCCATGACTTCCAGCAGATGGCAGTTTTCGGGATCGGTCACGCGGAGCTTCAACAGATCGACCCCCATGATCATGGGTGCAAAGACATTGTTAAGATCGTGAGCAATGCCACCAGCGAGCGCTCCGATGCTTTCCATCCGTTGCGCACGAAAGAACTGCGCCTCGATTTTTTTCTTTTCAGTGATGTCGGTATTAATCGCGAGAATCGCCGTAGGCTCGCCAGCCTCGTTGCGCATTAACGTCCAGCGGCCCTCGATGAGGACATCACAGTGGGTCTTAGTGCGTTTGGTCATTTCACCGATCCACGCGTCCTCGCTGAGCGTCCCTTTCAATGCGGCCTCGTATGGATTGAGACTTTCGTGGAGTAAGTCCTGCACCTTGTTGCCGAGCACCTCCTTGCTTGTCCAGCCAAAGACCCGCTCTGCGCTTTTATTCCAATATTTGATTCGGCCATCCAGATCCTGCACGAGAATGGCGTCCCGTGCGTGGTCAAGCAGTGCGGCTTGTTCGCGGATTTGGTCGTGGTCGTGCTTGGCTTCGGTGATGTCCTGACAAGTGCCAATCGCCCGCATCGGTGTACCCCGATCATCGCGGACAATTTGCCAGTGCGCTTGAACAAACTTAATTCGTCCGTCCGACATCAAGAGCCGATACTCGGTTGTGCAAGGTGATTGCCCGTCGAGGGATCGGACGACCGCCTGCTCCGTCGCGACGCGGTCTTCGGGGTGCACCAAGCGCAGCAAGCTTTCATTCGTAGGTTCAAACTGGTCGGAAGCAGTTTCAAAAATTCGATAGGTTTCGTCGGACCAAATCAGTAATTGCGTCGACAGATCGGCTTCCCAACTCCCCACTTTTGCAATTGCCTGCGCAGCCACCAATCGCGCGCGCTCAGTCTCCAACGCTGTGGCCAGTTTGCGTTGCTCGCGCTCGCTTTTATGCACTGCTTCCTGCGCCAGTTTGCGCGTCGTAATGTCTTCAAAGACCGAGATGAAGTATTTCGGCCCCCTTTCCGCAGAACGCTCCAAGGTTGTCACAAGGCTGATCCAGAGCGTCTCTCCTTGTTTGTGCCGATAACGTTTTTCCGCAGTGTAGGAACAAAGATCGCCGGCAAGCATGGCACGGTTTGCTTCCTGTCCTGCAAGCCGGTCCTCAGGCAACGTCAGATCATTAAAGGTCATGTCCAACATCTCCTCCCGCCCATAGCCGACGATGCCGCATAATTTGTCGTTGACCTGCAAAAAACGCCCCTCTGTGGAGACATGGGCAATACCGACAGCCGCTTTCTCGAACGTTCCCCTGAATCGCTCTTCACTTTCCCTCAGCGCCTCCTCAGCCTGTTTACGAGCCGTGATGTCGATGGCTTGCACGACACGGGCCACCTCGCCATGATAGACGATCGGTTGATTGGCGATTTCGACCATGATGACGCTGCCGTCTTTTTTTTGATGCCGCCAGGTACGCTCAAGCGAAGCAATCACGCCCACTTCTGTTTGACCAAAATATTCCTGCCACGCGGCCATTTCTTCGGACGGGTGGAGGTCGCCCACCGTCAGCCTCAGATATTCTTCGCGCGTGTAGCCGTAATCTTTCACCGCTCTTTCATTGACTGCGAGATAGTGAAAGGTCTCTGCATCATAAACCCACATCGGCCACGGGCTTTTGTCAAAAAGGGCGCGATATCGCTCTTCACTCTCGCGCAACGCCAGCGCCGCAGTCTGGCGTTCTCTCCGCAATTCGGCCGCGCGAAGTTCCCGATCGACGGCCGGTGCGAGCCGCTGAAAATTCTCCCTGAGGACAAAATCGTTGGCACCCATTCGCATCGCCTCGACAGCCACCTCTTCGCCAACCTGTCCGGAAATGACAATCGCCGTCAGCATGTCGCCAGTCTCTCGCATGATGCGTAAGGCACTCATGGCATCAAGTTCTGGCATTGAATAGTCACAAAAAACGACGTCCCATTCTCGATCCAAAAGCGCCGCTCGCAGTGCCGGCTCAGTCTCAACGCGATGCCAATCCGGCCTGTAACCACCACGCCGTAACGCTTCGACAAGCAGCAGCGCGTCAGCTTCCGAATCCTCGACGAGGAGAGCCCGCAATGGTTGAAGTTGGTTTTTCATAAGTTACAAAACTTGATGTATTTTTTATAAAAACCAGTGTTTTTGCTACCAAAATTATATCTTCTGCGAACTACCTCGGAAGGTTCTCTGACATTGAGAATCGCGTTTGCAAAGATCAGTTGATCCTGAATGACGCCAATCCGGGCTCGGATCTCCTCGGAATGCATCGATATACCAAACAACGCGGTTCTATTGATTTACCGTTCGATTACAGTGGAGTCGATAAGGCGGACACGAAATCGTTAGTTATTGAGGGATTGATTTTCGAACGCCAGAGATCCTTAAGGTAAGATTTCCCTCTTGCTACCTAAAATATACGGACGAAGTGCCGCGGTTATCCGGTGATTGCACCGGCTTTTCGTAAAGCTAAAATCGAAGTCGCGAGGACCGTCTCGGACCGAACCGCTTAAATTGAGGCGCCTGCAAGGGATGAGTAGCTATGCCTCGAAACGGTAGCATGCGGCTCGCTGCTCTTTTTTCGAAGCCGCTCGATTGATTGCTTCTCGCGGTGCGACGACTCAATAATGGATCATCTGTCCGCGCCCGGCATGGGAGCGTTCTCTGGACTTCCCCCGAAATAATGGACACCAAATCATTGCATTTCGGAGCTGAGATGGTCGTGTTTTGCCGACGTGTATAAGCTCGGCGTTTTTCACCGGCAAGAAGCGCTAACAAGAGCACATTAGGTCCAACTAGTTTCCGGACGCGGCGGACCGGATGATAGGAAATCTGCGTGCGCTCAAAGAGAGTGGACGCAGAGGGAATATCGCCAAAGCTATCGTGTATTCACGGGACTCTACGCGGCTCACATTGGCGCGGCCTTTCCGTTGTATATCTGCAAGAGCTGTAATGCTTATGACCCAGAGAAAAACATGCGGCATGGCACCTGCTTAGACGCGTCCGATCAGATCCCCCTCCATCCGATGTTCTTTCCACGCGATCAAACAATGCAAATCGCGTCCAGGCTTTCTGCCTAAATCGCTTCTAAGAGTCGGCGTCACCAACTCTCTCCCAATCGTGCACGCAATATCGGTCCGGCTCTGCGCCACAACCATCCTGCTGTTTTTACCGTGCTTTGCGCTCGCGCAGGCGGAAGAGACAATTACCTCGATCAGCCAGCTGCGGGCGCTCACAGTGCAGGAGGCGATCGAGGAGCGTCCCGTGCGAGTAGAAGGCTTGGTGGTGGGCGTGGAACCGCCCAATCGCGTCTGGCTGCAGGATGCGGCAGGAACCGAACGTGTCAGACTCGACCCCGGGCAACCGCTGCCGGCCACCGGATGGAACGTTCTGGTGGAAGGGAAAACACGCGCCATGCAAATCCGTTACCCCGATTTTCCTTCGAACACAACGCGGCTCAATGCCCTTCAATCCGATGCCGGCGAATTTTCCCTCGCCCGGGTTCGCGGATTCATTCATCCGCCGCGGAGCGGAGGCTACCAGTTTTGGCTTGCGGCCGACGACAGCTGCGAACTGCGGATCAGCAGCGATGCGGATGCCAAAAACGCGCGCTCAATGGTCACAGTGTCTAACTGGACTGCACGAAACGATTGGGATGCGGCGGAACGTTCGATTGTCGTGCCGATGGACGTTGGCAAAAAGTATTTTGTCGAAGTGCTCCATTTGGCCGGACCAGGAGACAATTATTTTTCAGTGGCATGGAGCGGCCCTGCCTTGGAGCGGGCCGTCATTGAGGGAAAGTTTCTTTCGCCACTCTCTCCTGAGGGAAAAGGATTTATCAACTGTGAAGCATGGGAAGGTATGCCCGATGTCAGGGCACTGAAACACATCCGCGAGGTCAACGAACTCTTGGAGGGAACCGGGGTGGAGGAGCTTCCGTCCATTGCGAAAGCAAAATGCACCCTCTTGGGAGAGGTGCCGCGCCCTACGCCTCGTCAGCTTTCGCCCGGCCAGCCTTTTTTGCCCGAAGAGCACTACTGCTGGGCGGAGGTGGAAGGCGAAGTCACTTTCTCAGGAGAGGAAGGCGGGGTTATTTTTCTGGACCTTGTCAAGTCGGGGAGCCTCATGAAGCTTTATATTAATGTCGCAGGCCACAGTACCGTGCCGTTGGTCGGTTTGCTTGGGGCACGCGTCCGGGCACGTGGTTTCTGCCACCCGGTGCTCGACTCAGACCAGAAAGTTGTCGCCGGAATTTTACAGACCCCTGATACATCCGAAATTGAATTGCTCGATCCCCTCGCGGGGAGCTGGCCGCGGCTTCTTTCCCTATCTTTGACTCAGCTCTCCCAAGTGCAGAGCGCCACCCTCAACGGACAACGCATCCGGGCGCGAGGAGTGGTGACCGCGATCATTGATGAGAAAACCTTGGAGATCAGCGATGGGGACAACAGCACATTTGCCGGATCCGTTTCCGAGGATGGCACAAACTGGACTTCTGTCGGGGAGACCACCCTGCACATGGGTAGGGCGGCTTACATGGGAATGGCTGTGACTTCTCACAAGTCGGACGCTTTAAACACGGTGCGGTTTTCCAGCGCAGCAGGCCTCAAGCAGGAATTGCAGTCCGTTGACATCGGCGACCCACTGCTAAAAGGGAGCGCGGAAAAAGAGGGCGACCAATGGGTAATCAAAGGAAGCGGCAGCGATATCTGGGATGATGTCCAGCAATTCCAATACGCGCAGTGCCGGTTTGAAGGAGAATGTGACATCACGGTCCGGGTTGACTCGGTGGAGACCACCGACGCATGGGCCAAAGCCGGGATTCTGGTACGCGAGAGCCTTGAGCCCAACTCCAAGTACGCGTTCATTGCGGTCACTCCCAAGACAGGTGCTGTCTTCCAGTTTCGTCTCAACGACCGTGGAGCCTCGGGTCCAAGCGCATGGTCCCCGGCAAAATCCCCGGCCTGGGTACGCCTGAAACGAAGCGCCTCAGGGCGTCGCTTGCTTATTAAAAGAGTTTTTAACGGCACAACTTTTGCCAAAGGCGATGTAATCAATGTCGTCGGCATCCTCAACTGGGCGGATCCCATTCCGACGCTCAGCCAAGCCTTTTGCGGAAAAGTCGGCAAAAATAATCTCCCGGATTACGAACTCAAAAGCGACCTCGGGCTCGCGGCCGACCGGAACGTTGTAAGCGGGATTGGCAATATCCTGCGGCTTTCAAGCCGGGAACTGTCAACACGGCCCGCTGTCAAGATCCGCGGGACGATCACATTCCTGGAGGGAAACGCTTTCACTCTTCAGGATGACACTGGAGGAATCTTCATCACGCAGAGTCCATTTTCACGTGCCGCACGAATGGGCGACTTTGTTGAAATCGAAGGCCAATGCCAACCGGGGCAGTTTTCTCCCGTCATCGCCGTTTACGATCTTAAAGTCATCGGCCGCGGTAAGTTGCCCAAGGCGGCACCCACCTCGCCGCGGCAGTTGCTCGCCAGCCGCCTCGACGCTCAATGGATCGAAATGCATGGCACGGTGATGGCCCGCAAGGAGAACACCATCGAGTTGATGGTTGAAGGCACTCAAATCACCGTCACGATCTTTGGACAGCCCAATCCGCAGGAGATCGAACGGCTTGTCGGCACCACGGTATGGGTGCGAGGCGTCTCCATGGCCACTTTTGCCGATAATCGCCAACTTTTTGGAATGCGGGTTCAGGTTCCCTCACTTCGCTTTATTTCCATCGAAAGCGTCCCGCAAAAAGAGCCCTTCAATGCGCCGGTACAGGAAATCCAAAGCCTCACTCAATTCAACGCACAGGGAGAACTTGCCCGGCACGCCAAGGTGGCCGGCCGGGTAACGTTTTCCTCTGGCAATGTCGCCTTTCTCCAGGATGCCACTGGCGGGCTCGGATTGTCCTTGCGCGAAAAAACAGACTTACCGCCGGGAACTGTCGTGGAAGCGGTCGGCTTTCTGGAGGGCGAATCTTTCTCTCCCAGGCTCGGAAGCGCTTTGATACGCGTGACGGGTTCGGCCCCGTTGCCAGAGCCCGCGCGCCTCAAGCAAAGCGAACTTCCCGGCCCGCAGCATGACGCAAAACGCATTGTGATCGAGGCCGAGTTGCTTGATAGGATGGAGACCGGCCCCTCGGGCGCTATTCTCCGGCTCAAAAATGGAGGCCGATTATTTGAAGCGATCTTCCCAAAAGCCGACGCCACGCTCCTGGGGCTCCAGCCTTCCAGCCGACTAAAGCTCACCGGCGTGGTTCGCTGCTTTCGCAGTGGGCAGACTCTTTCGTGGGACAACAGCCTTGAAACGCCGCCATTCGAGCTGCTCGTTTCTTCGAGCGTCGAGATGAGCGTGCTCGCCGCTCCCTCGGCTTGGACCCCCAAACGGATCGCGTGGATTGCCGAAATCCTGGGCGCCATTGTCCTGCTTGTGGGTGCATGGACAGCCATGTTTTATCGCAAAAACATCCTGCTGCGCGGAGCCCAGAGAGACCTGCACGCTGCACGGGATGAGCTCGAAGTGCGGGTGCAGTTGCGAACGCGTGAACTCGCTGATACCAACCGCGAACTGCGCAACGAAATCATCGAGCGCAGACGTGCCGAGGAGGAGATAGAACAGGTTCAACACGAACTTCTGGACGCATCGCGAAAAGCAGGCATGGCGGAGATTGCAATCAGCGTCCTCCATAGCGTTGGAAACGCGCTCAACAGCATCAACGTTTCCGTCTCCCTCATCGGTGAGGCCCTCCACAACTCAAAGCTCGCCGGCTTAGTGAAATTTGCCGCGCTTCTCCAAGAGCACGCCGAAAATTGGTCCGACTTCGCCGCGAACGATTCCAGAGGAATCCAGGTGCCCAGATTGGTTGGGAAACTGGCTGGTTATTACTCCACGGAGCGCTCCAAACTTTCCAATGAAATGGAGGCGCTACGCACGGGTGTTGAGCAGGTCAAAGGCATCGTTTCTACGCAACAAAATTACGCCTCGGCCGGTGCGTTCAAAGAGGAGATCAATCCAAGGGAAATCATCGAGAACGCCATTCGCTGGAACTCGCGCGCGATGGAACGGGCTCGGATTCAACTTATGCAGGAGTTAGATGTGGTGCCTGCGATCATTGGGGAAAAACACAAGATTCTTCAGATTCTGGTAAACCTGCTGCAAAACGCCAAATCCGCTTGTGAACTCTCCGATCGCGCCGAAAAACGGATTGAAGTGCGGATGAGCGTCGACTCCCAACGCATGCTGCAGATTTCCGTGCGCGACAACGGAATTGGCATTGCGCCGGAAACCTTGCCACAGATTTTCACACAAGGATTTACCACGTGGGGAAAAAAGCACTCTTTCGGTCTTCATAACTGTGCGCTGGCGGCAAAAGAGATGGGTGGGAAACTGAGCGTGGCGAGCCAAGGTGTTGGACTCGGTACTGAGATGATCTTGAAGGTACCCGTCAAAATGGCTCCGGTTTCCGTCACCGAAAAGGGGCAGACACGAATGCGAGAAATTATGTAGCAAACATTTTATGTTTTTCGCGAAATTATGTGAGACACCCAATTTCGCGACAACGTTCCGTCAGGAGGTAGACAAAGAATTTTGGCGTGTAGGCGTTCAAGCCGTTTCTTTGGACGAAGCGGAATCCAGACCGGATTTTCCCCGTGAGTTGAGTGCTTCTATTCACGCATTTTTTTCAATACCCTCTCATTATTGCAAAAGGGCTTCTGCGTGGGCAAATGGGCTCCGCGGACGGGAAATCGGCAATTGGCTCTGGTTTACCAGGAGGGCAGCACCGCAGGCCCGCTTTTGCGGCTTATGTGGAACGCGCTCGTGGATGCATCCAATTCGAACAGCCACGAGCCCGCGAAAGCCTCATCATTTGGTGTCCGCACTATCGGCACACCTTCCAACCAAAAAAGCGGCCCTTTCCATCGAAGTGCCTCATCTCCAGCAGTTACCCGTCGCAGACGCCCTGGTTGCCTTCGGCTGGAGCGACAGTGCCAAGTGAGATAACTTATTCGACCTCCGGCTCTGACAAAGTCCGAGCAACCGACGTGCCTGGCCGGAATTCAGATAAAGCAGTTGTTGTGGATATTTCAGATAATCGTAAGCTCAGGCAACTGCTAAGCCATGAATACGACACTCAACCCACAGGCACTCAGCCCAGCAGAGCATCAATCTGCCCGGGAATTTTGCGACCGCTTGAAAACACTGGGCACACTCTCCACCGGGGAACTGGTGCTCGGCGGGGGAGTCCATCTCCCGCTTCCGCCCCGCATTCTGGAAGTGCTGACGTCAGCCATGCAGAGTCTGGCCGAGGGGCATGCGGTCGCGGTCGTGAGCATGGAGGAGGAAATCTCGCCTCAGGAGGCGGCTTCGCTGCTGAATGTGTCGCGGCCCTTCGCCGCGCAGCTCTTTGACAAGGGAGCGATCCCTAGCCGGCGCGTTGGCAGCCACCGCCGGGCGCGGCTGCAGGACGTGTTGAGCTACCGGGAGCGCGAACAGGCGGTGAGGCGGAAGGCCCTGGATGAACTGGCCGCCGAGGGGCAGCGGCTAAAGCTCGGTTATTGATTTGAATGAGCGCGTTGGTCGTCATCCTGGACGCTTGTGTCCTTTATCCCGCGGCACTGCGGGATCTGCTGATGCGGCTGGCCGTGCATGGGCTGATCCAGGCGAGGTGGGACGGAAGCCATCCATAAGGAGTGGATGACCGCGGTGCTGAGGGAAAGGCCGGACTTAAAACGATAGCAATTGGAGCGGACGCGGATGTTGATGGATATGCACGCCGCAGACAGTCTGGTTAGCGGTTACGAGAAACGCATCTCGCGCCTGCAACTGCCTGACCCCGACGACCGGCACGTGCTGGCCGCCGCGCTGGAAGCGGAAGCGGAGATGATCTTGACGTGGAACGTGCGCGATTTCCCCACTGCGACGCTCGAACCGCTCGGAGTGAGGGTTGCCACGCCGGATACGTTTTTTCTTACGCTCCTGGAGACCGGCCGGGACGAAGTCCTGGCCGTTTTGCGCGAGACGCGGCTGAGTCTAAAAAATCCCCCGGTTCCAGCGGCTGAGTATCTGGAAGTTCTCCGCGCCCAAGGCCTGGAAGGTTTCTGCGAAGCCATCGGAAACCTTGACCCCTTAGATGCGTAAACTCTGGCTCAAAGGGTAGTCAAAGAAATGGGATTTAGGGCCGCAACGGTCGCGCTAGGACCGCCGGTTTCCTGGAGGTCCTACTGCGACCTTGTCTACTCCACGTTGCATACACGGGGGGTTATGCAACGACCTCTCCGGTGGTCCGACCTCCATTCCATACATCGCCATGAATTAGCTAAGCTCCCGTTTCTTTTCCTTTCATGACGCAGTGTCTTAGCTACCACATGCGCGAATTCCGTCTGACCCCGAAGGAAACCGCGGCGGCGACGACGACGCGGCCACGTTTCTGTTTAGCCGCGGCATTCGCGGGGTTGCTACGGAACGACAACCACGGTGGCTGTAAAGTCCTTCGGATTGCGCGTGATCAATCCTTGAAAACGTTTCGCGAAGGCTTCAATCAAGATGTCGGCAACCGGTCGCTTCGCTGTGTGCCCGGTGCGTTTTCGAGCGATATGCGCCGCCCAAAGCCCGTGCGCCACCTCCGTATCATGGAATGTCCAGGTGGTGGGCCACTCGATTCCGACTTCCGCGAGAAACTGCTCCTGCAGCGCGGCATCGCCGTCAAATGCTGGGGCAAGTTCAATGTAGGTTACCGGGCAAAGAGTTAAACCATCCGCCGCATGTACCGCAAGACAACGCGCCGAGCCTTGGGCAAAGAGCGGATCAGCTGAGTAAATATCGAGCAGCACGGAGGTATCAACGACCCAGGCCATCAGTCCTCTTCTCCTTCCCGAAGCATCTTCATCCATTGCGCCGTCGTGCGTTGAGCCAGACCGTGGCGTTGCGCGAAGCCGATAGCAGCCATCGGATCAGGCTTCACTTTTGGCGCTTCCTGCACCAGGAGCCGACATTCTGTGGCGGAGACCTTCTCCCACATGACCGTTTTCCCGGGTGTAAGATGCATCTCTCTGCGGAGTTCAGCGGGGATGGAGATTTGTCCGCGCTCAGTAATCGTCGTCACATTCACATGATGAATTTATCATGTATTTTCATTTTAAGCAATCAATCCGAGGCTAGCATGTAAGATTTTCATCTCGGTCTGGGTCATTCCTCTAAGAAGCGCCAACTCCTCTGCTCCGTGGGGATATTTGGGGCAGACACGAATGGCGCGAAATTAAGCGGGTTGCAAACGTTTTACTTTGGTCGCGCCGTTATGCGGGGACACCCGCATCTCGCGGCGAGGTTTCGTCAGCATTTGGTAGCCTTTTGGACGGCGTTTCTTCGCTCTCGGCTCGGAGCGATCTGGGCGCTCCGGAAGCAGATCCGAGGCGATCGTGCGGAACAGTTCATCTTGAAGCCGCGCCTGCTTGCGAGACTTCCCGGTGGCCGCGTGGATGGCGTCGGCAAAATGATGAAGGCTGTCGAGAGCGCCCTTAAAAGAAAGCCGCTTGAGGGCGACATGGTAAGTCAGCGCGGCGTGCTGCATTAAGGTGTGAACCAGGTTGTAAGCGATCTGGTGCATGACTACTTCCTTGAGGATCATTTTCGGAGTCAGGCCGCGCAGCACGTCCAGGCCCAGCAGCGTCTTGATCTCCCGGAAGTGAAGCTCCACGTTCCAGCGCCGGAAATAGAGTTCGGCCAAGTCGTCCTTGGGGTAGAGAACGGGATCGATCAAGGTCGTGATGAGCACCACCTCGCGAGTCCGGAAGCCGGCCGCCCCCACCGTGTAACGGAGCATCCGCAGGGTCAGCCGCTTAGGCAGGGCGGCATACTCCTCCGCGGTGCAATTCTTGAGCCGGTTCTCTTAGTTTGGTCCATTCCAGCAGCCGGTCGTCGGGACCGAGGGAGCGCCCGGCCTGGAAGTCCGCGGCTCGCCGCTGGTGCTGGCGCATGAGCGAGTCGACTCCCCGGGCAAGCAGGGCCGCAATCTCGGCGAAGGAACAAAAACCGCGGTCAGCGAGGAGGATGTCCTTGGGTTGGAAATAGTTGCGCAGACGGCGCAGCAACTCGCATTCGTGATCATGCTTGGAGCCGAGCATCAGGTGCAGCAGCGCGCCGCTGGCGAGGGAGAAGATGCCGACGAGCTTCATGGTGGGAAAACCGCAGCCCGGCTTTTGTTGAGCACTCTGCGGCCATTCCTCTTGGTTCTTCGTAGTATCAGGCATGGAAACCCCGGTGCCATCGACGATTTTGACCGCCCGATTTTTCCAGAGATCGGAGCCGCTGACGTTGCTTTCCAGATGGCCGGCCAGATGCGAGCTGATCTGGTTGAGAGCGTGATCATTAAGGCGAAGACGCGCCGCACAGTAGGCGCTGGTGTCGTTGGAAGGCGCCGCCGCGGTGGGATCCTCCAAGCGCCACCAAGCCTGGATCCGGCGCAGGGCATCACGGCAGGACGAACCTCGGGTGAGAACTTGAGTGAGAAAGGCCCAGAAGGTCACCGCCGGAGTGAAGATTCGCCGCCGACTGTTCTCGCCTTTGT
>JAQGOL010000041.1 GCA_028293625.1 Chthoniobacteraceae bacterium
CGTTGCGTGCCGCCGGTATGGCGTTCACGCCGAAGGGATCCCACTGCTCCCAAAGAATCAGGTCCACAGCCTCGGATAGTGCCTGCTTGGCTTTCGTTTTCACGGGACGTGTGCAAACGCGCCTAACATATAGTCGGCAGCAGCTGTACTTTTCGGAGGTTTACAGGCATGGGAGCTTAAATGGGCAGCGGCTGCATTTTGTAGGCAAAGGCAGCAGCCTGATTTTTTTACAGCTGCTGTGTTTTGCGGTGCTTGTTTAAATTTTTATAGGGAGCTGCTTGGGAGAGCCAGCCGTAAAAAACGAAATCGTTTTTCATGATGGGCTTTCCCTTGGCCGGGGGAAACGGTGTGCCGGGCTTGCGCTTCACGGTGTGCCCGCGGGGATTGCGATGCGCGCAATCCAGCCGCGTGGTGCGGACTGTAGCCCTCCTTCAAGAGGTGTCGGCGGGACTTCGGATGCTCATGCCGGGTCGGTTCAGGTGGTGGGTGTAAATCATTGTGGTGAAGAGATCGTGATGGCCGAGCGATTCCTGCACGGAGCGGATGTCGCAGCCGTTTCCAGCAAATCGGTGGCAAAACAATGGCGCAGGGTACGGGGTGGCTTATAAATGCCCGCTTTTTTGACCGTTGCTTCGATGGCCCGCTGGAGAAGCGTCTCATGAAGATGATGCCGGTGCACAATGCCCGAGCGGGGATCGACCGAAAGGCCTGGAGCAGGAAAGCCCCAGAACCGGTCCAAGGTAATGGCGGCATTGGAATATTTGCAGCCGAGCGCATAGGGCACGCCAAGAGCATGATTGTGGAGATCCCTCTCAAAGAGGCGGCGGCTCTCGGAGAGCTGGGTTTTAAGGGAATCGATGGCCGAGTTGTGGGTGATGCGATTCTTGGCGCCTTTGCCATCGCGCACAAATCTGGCGGCAGCCAAAATCGATCTCCTTGACCCGGAGCCGCAGGCATTCCATGAGCCGGCAAGCCCGCGCCGGAAAGAAGGAGCGCCATCAGGCGCCAGGGAGGCGGGAGGGCGTCAATTAAAGCGCTGGCTTCGAGGCGGGTGAGCACGATGGGCAGGTGCCGGGCAAAATCCCCGAAATGGCCCGGGCCCGGCTCGGAAAACCTGTTTGTAAAGGAAAACCAACGCGTTAAACGCCTGGTTTTGGGTGGCCGGATCCACCTTAACCGCCAGATGGGGCACCTCATCGTGGCGCTTACGACTCTCATATCCCTGCCTCTCCCTCATTAAGCAATATATGTTCGAATGAACAGAGGGTCAAATCCGGTGAGAACGAGGTGCCGGAGGAGCTTTCCTGCCCGTGCATTCGGCGGGCTGCCTCAGCAACCGGATCATTTGCCTGGGTAACCACCGGCTTTAGCCGCGGCGCCTGGCCAAATGGCCGCGTGTCGGATTGAAACAGCCACGCGTCTGCTGGCATTGGCCGCGTGTCGGATTAGACCGGCCGCGTGTCTGCTCGCATTGGCCGCGCGTCGGATCGGAGCGGCCACGCGTCTGCTCGCATTGGCCGCGGGCCGGATCGAACCTGACATGCGTCTGCTCGCATTGGCCGCGGGTCGGATCAGACCAGCCGTGTGTCTGCTGGCATTGGCCGCATGCGGGATCGGACCAGACTCGCGGCTGTTCAAATCAGCCGCGTGGCCGGTTGCATTAGCCGCGTGTCGGTTCGAACAGGGGTCGCGGCTTCTGGAAAGTAACATCGTTGGTTTACCACTTTCCGACACGATTAGTGACACCGATGCATCGACCGGACTTCATTCGCAGCGTCACAAGTACGGAACAAATAATACGGGACAGGTAAATAGTTGGTGTTGTTGGCGGAGTATGCGGAGCGGTTTCGGAAACAGGTCATCCTATTGGCGAGACAGGACGGCCTGTTGCCCGAAGAGGATTTTCGCCATTTCACTGACCGGCGTTAAGCCGTTGCCCTTCTTCGAACCGTTGATCTTGGACGAAATCCGAGGCTTCAGCGCTCTGCGGATGCCGATGCCATTGTCGGCCAAAGCCAAGCGGACGAGCCCGTCTTTTCGGTTTACTTAAGCCGCCGCAAAGCCAGGACCGCTGCCGTGCTGGCGGATATTGTTGCCCACTTCTGTAAGGAGATACCATACAGCCCGCTGCTCGAAAGTTCGTAATCTTCGCCGCCAGATGCGAAATATCGCGTCCCAAATCTTCCACTGGAAACTTAAGAAATCAGGCCGCTGGCATCAATCCGTGCGGGAATAAGAATGTGCGCATTAGACCCGGATGGCCGGTTTTTCAGCTGCCGCCCGATTGCTTTACGCGCAGAGCCAGCCGAGGCGCATCCAGGTCGCAAACCAGCTCTGGACGTTTTGAATCGCGTTTTCGGGGAGCTGGGTGGAATTGCGGAACGCTTCCTCGCACGCTGCCTCAAGGGATTGACCGTTTTTAAGGGCGATCAAAAGCCGGTATGCCTCCGGATCAAGCCGTTTGAAATAGACCGAATAATCGGCGCGATGCACGGCAAGATGAATCCGTGTCGAGCCGGGCTTCGCCACGAGGCGGCGGCTGCGCTGGGGGCGATCGTTGGAGACCGCGTTGCTGAGCGATTCCGTGTCGCGTTTCTTAAGTTTCCCCAGGAGATCGTCGATGGGATATTCAAGCTCAAGGAGCGTGATGTAAGGCTGAAGCGAGAGCCGGAGCCGGTCCGGTGGAGTCCGCGCGATTTTTTGCGGGTCGACAGCCGGCTTCTCGGTTCCGTCGAAGGCTTCGACACGCGCCCATTCGACTTGCACCATTTCAACGGCAAGCCGCGCGTCAGGGGCGGTCAGAGCCGTGTTCTCGCGCACAAACTTCTCCAGGTGCTGCCCCAGGTCGCGCAGATTCCAGGAAGTCGATCCGTATTCTTTAAGATAGGCGATGGCGAGCTTGTCGAATTTACGCTGGCCAAGCACTCCTCGAAGACCGCGGAAATCCTCACCAAATGCGCCCAGCAGCCGCCACCAGTATTGCTGATTATAAATCTGAAGCCGCTCAAAGGAGGTGAGGCGGTCGTTTGGGGTGACAAGGGCCGCGGCTTCGGCGGCGGAATCGGGAGTCATCCCGTCAGCTCGCGTGAGCGGACGGGAGAGCACCTGAAGCATGGAGCGCTGAATTGCCGCAAGCTTGGGCGGCCATGTCGGAAAAGGGATGACGGTCGCTTGGGACGCCGTGACACGCGGCTTCATGCGAGCTTTGTGTTTTTGAGAATGGGAACGCGAGGCTGAAAGTTTTTCGCTTTTAAAGCCTCGTTGTGAACCTCATCAAAGGAAGGGATTTTGTCATCCCATTCAAGCAGGGTCGCTGTGGGGCCGGAACGAAGGAGGGCGGCGTTGTAGAGTTCCCAGACCGGATCGAGCACGGGATGATCATGGGTATCGAGAATGTATTTCTCGTACTTGGTATGACCGGCGATATGGATCTGGGCGACGCGGTTATGCGGCACGTTTTCCACATAATCGAGCGGGTTAAACGAATGATTGCGGGAGGAAACGTAAATATTGTTCACATCGAGGAGGATGCCGCAATCCGCGCGCTCAACCACTTCGCTTAAGAACTCCCATTCGCTCATTTCCGAGGCGTGAAACTCGGCGTAACTGCTGACATTTTCCACCGCGATTGGGAGTTCGAGAAAGTCCTGTACCTCGCAGATATTGCGGGCGGTTTTTTCGATCGCTTCCCATGTGTAAGGGACAGGGAGGAGATCGTGGGTGTAGCGGCCGTCGATACTGCCCCAGCAAAGATGATCCGAAAGCCAGGGCGTTTTGGTGCGCCGGGTCAGCGCCTTGAGCTTTTTAAGGTGATCGCGGTTGGGCCGGTCCGCGTTGCAGAAATACATGGAAACGCCGTGCTGGACGACCCGGTATTGCTCAAGGATCTGATCGAGGATTTGAAGCGGGCGTCCGCTCTCGACCATGTAATTTTCCGAGATGATTTCGAACCAGTCGACCACCGGTTTTTTCTCAAGAATGTGTTGGTAATGCGGCAGCCGCAAACCAATGCCGATGCCGTATTCGGTGAATGCGTTGAAGCGGGAAGCTGGCATATCTGAAAACGACTTTTGACTCGTGGACTCGGCAAAGCCAAGCCGGAGTCGCGAAGATTTCTCTCCGCGGCTCCGGCGGGAATCTTTCGCTACTGATTACTTGTGAGCAGGCTTGCCGTCTTTGGTCGCGCAGCCGCCCTTGCCTTTGCAGGAGTTCTTGCCAGCGCAGCCTTTGTCGCCGGTCTTGCAACCGCCCTTGCCTTTGCAGGAGTTTTTGCCAGCGCAGCCGTGGGTATCGCCTTTTTCTTTTTCGTCAGCGAGAACGCCGGCGGAAGCGCCATTGCTCTGGGTCTTGGTGGAGGTCGCCGCTTGGACGAATCCGCCGCTGAGGATGCCAGCGAGTGCGGCGCCGGCGAGGAGGGTCTTGGTCGTGGAATTGCGTTTCATATGCATTAACTTTCTGTTGTCTGCGTTTTTGGTTTCTTGAATGCACCCGCCCCAAAATTTTTGGAGCAAGGGGGCATTCAAAAGTGAAGAAAGGCTTTTAAAGCAAGTAGCTGGGGGCAACTTTGACGCGATACCTGCTCAAATATTCCCGAAAACTTTCAGGAGCGAGCTGAAAAGTGATTTCAAGTAAAATTGAAACACTACGGCTTTGTTTGTGAGAGCGTATGCAGCAGGCTGGTCTGAGTGAGAATCTCCGGCAACACCACCGGGCTTTCGCTGCCGTTGCCCGGATAATAGAGATAGGCGGGAACGCCAACCCGGCCAAAACGCTTCAACATTTCGGTGATTTTCTTGTCGCCGTTGGTCCAGTCGGCTTTGAGCGCCACGATTTTTTTCTCTTTAAACGCTGCGCGCACCGGCTCGGTTTCAATCACGACACGTTCGTTGTATTTGCAATTGAGGCACCAGTCGGCGGTAAAATCGATAAACACAGGCTCGCCGCGCTGAACCGCGGCCATCAGCTTTTCATCTGAAAACGACTGCCAGGGAATGCCGCCTTCCACGTTTTGTGCCTGCCCATTGTTTTGCACCGGTTTGGAATCGAGCTGGCCTTTTAAAATGAAAAACCATCCGGCGATCACCAATGCCAACACGATGATTTTGGCCACGATTCCCCGCGCAAATCCGTAGATCCAGCAGGCTACGCCCAGAACGAGAAGAAACGCCGTCGTCGCCACGATGGCGTTGGTGCCGCCGGTGGCCCCGAGCACGCTTAACAGCCAGAGCGCCACTCCGAGGAGGACGAATCCCATGAATTGTTTCATGCGCTCCATCCACGCGCCGGGCTTGGGGAGGAAGCGCATCCAGGCCGGTTGCCAGGTAAGGAGAAAATACGGGAGACTCATCCCGGCGGCGACCACAGCAAAGATCAGGATGACGACGTGGGCCGGCTGGACAAAGGCGTATCCAAGCACGCCCCCCAGAAATGGAGCGGTACACGAAGTGCCGAGGAGGGTGGTGAACATCCCGTGAGCGAACGCGCCGGAATAACCGTCCTTGCGGGAAAGGGAATCGAGGGCGGTGGCCGTATCGCTGCCAAGGATGATCTCGAACACCCCAAACATCGAAAGCGCGAAGACAAACACCACGCCAATGAGCGCCGCGAGAATGTAGGGGTTTTGAAATTGAAATCCCCAGGTTAAGCCGTGTCCAGCGGCCTGGAAGCCAACAACAAGTGCTGCGAGGCAAAGGAAAAATGTAAATACGCCAGCCACAAACGCGAGACCGAGCCGGAAGACGCGGCGCGGCTCTTCGCCGGCCTGCTGCACAAAGCCAAAGATCTTAAGTGCGATGACAGGCAGCACGCATGGCATCAGATTAAGGATCAATCCGCCTAAAAACGCGGCCCACAAAATCCCAAGAAGACCGGGTGTTGCTGCGCGCGTGGCGATGGCGCTTTGAGTCGACGAAGGAACGGCAACTGCCGCAGGGGCGGCGGCGGCAGGTGCTACGACGGCGCTGTCGGTCCGTGAAACCGCCCAGCTTTCGCGGGGAGCTCCGTCTTTTTGAGTGGCCAGGACGCCTTTGAATCCCTTGGTGTCGCCCTCCACGGGTATGGTGATGACCCGCGATCCATCGGCGGCTGGTTCACTGATGGCGGGTTGCCCCACCTGCGCTTCGCCCGGCAACGGAAAAAACTCCGCTTTGAACTCTTTTGGCAATCCGCTTAAACGCGCTTTGATTTCTTTCGCGCCGGTTTCCCATTGAAGTGCAAAAGGGAACGGAGTGGATTTTGGAAGTTGCGCGCGCCATTGAGCAAAAAGCTCCGCGTTGGCGGGCGCGGCTTCCGCTGCAACCGGCAGGTCGAGGGAAACGTCGCCTTCGCCCGGCACGCAAAGTTTTTCGCAAACCAGCCAGTGGAGATTGGCTTTTAAGGAAATTGAACCCGTTGAGGGCAACTGTGCCGGGGGCGTGATTTCCACCAGAAGCAGCACGTCGTTTTCGTAGATGTAAGTCAGTTCGCCTTCATCAACGCGTGCCGTTGGAAGCGGCCATTGGATGGGACTGGCTTTGAATCCTTCGGGCAACTGCCAGCTTATCCTGGTAGGCGCGCCCGAGCTGCCGCCAAACTGCCAGTAAGTATGCCAGCCGGACTTCATCTTCAGCCGCACCCCCGCCGTGAACGGTTTGCCGGCTACAACCGCCGTGGTGTCCGCGATGAGGCTCGGTGTTACTTTCTCCTCGCCGGAGAAAAGCTGGGCGCGCGCCGGCAGGCAAAGAGCAAGAAAGCTGAAGAGAACAATCAGGACAGGGCGAAGCATGGGAATGCGGGGTTGGACATTAAGGAACCGTGCAAATCGCAAGGTTCGTGGCAGAAATTTTACAACGAATGCGCCAATCAGAGAAGGAATTCGCCGGTTTATTCAATTCGACGGATTCACCGCTCAAAGATTCGCGAAAAGCGCTGCGGAGGCAGTGTAACCGTGGACGAAATTTTTTCCGCCAACAGGTCCGATCTCACCATTGCAGAAAAAGCCGGCACTGGGATGCGAACCGAACGTTTCCCGCAAAACTTCCGCATCATGGTTGGCGGTGCCAAACAGATGTTTTCCACGGCCGCTGCATGGGAAGAGCAGAGAGGCAAACGGACGGATCTCCTTCTGCGCAGCGAGATGTCGCAGCTCCGTGTCGGCGCTGCGCCGGTCGCGGAGTTGAAACTGGAGCGTCTGTCCGACTCGTGGATACGCTCCAAGCGCCAAAACACCGTGCTCCGGATCGGCTCCAAGGAGGTTGCGCACGAGAAAATCGCCGGTCTTAAATTCATCGACGTATTCAGACACGGCCAGTCCGGCGAAGATATTGCCTTGGGCAAGTTCTTTGTCGCTATCAGGAAGCGCTTCGAAGGTCTCCTGCAAAATCTCGTAAGCAGGCCGGGATCCGAGCGAAAGAACGAAATTTTGTTCCGCCCCGGTGATGGTGAACGGTTCACCGATCGGCCGGCAACCCTGGCTGACCAATGTCTCCACACGGACCCCGCCTTTATAACCGATTGCCACGGCGCCCTCAATAATGTGCCGGTCGCGCATCAGAAAAATGTCGTCGCCGCGTTTCCCTCCGCTTGAGATCCCGCCGATACTGGCGACGCCGGGATAAGCGGCATTCCACTCGTTCAGCCAGGGTTCAACTGGAAACGCGGTGGGATCGGCTAAAACCGTCCAGGCGTCGACGCCGCGCACGCCGGTGGTCCGATGCCAATAATCGGGGGTGGCTGTAGAGTTTTCCGTATCCGCTGCCGTGAGTTCAACCGTGTGAAGCTCTGTTTCGGGGAGGTCGAGTAAAAGAAGCGAAAAACCGGTCGCGCCCTCGGCTTCGGCGCCGGTGCCAACCAAACCGACGCCACTGCATCCCGCCAGAATCGGGACATGGCCGTGCAACTGGATCAACTCAAGAAAATCGGCCAGATGCGGCCGGTAATCCGCCGAGGCAAATACAAAGCCACAACTGACGTGGCCGCCGGCCGCGCGCAAAGTCTCGCGAGCCGTATCGATGACGACCTGCTCAGAATAATGACCAAGGACAAGGCGGGAAGCTGCGGAATTTGGCATTGGATATTCTGAAATGGTCGACGCGCGTCATGACACCCAACATTGAAAAAGTACGCGCCTGCAAGCGCAGCTTTCTGACTTTCACAGAGAATTGTCAATTATTGCCCTTCCCGCGGCCGAACGAGCTCACTTCCGTGTCTATTGAGGCCGGGCGGAAGGCGGATGGACCGCCGCCTTCAATTACTTTCTTGCCGGGGCAGCCTGCGGCCACGCATCGGTGCGGAACGGCGACGCCGGCAGGCTGGCCGCATTGACCAAATTGCACTCAGGATTATCGGCCCACCCGTAACGGACAGCGACGGGATTGGCGATCTCGGGGCTGGAGACCACAATGTGATCGCCCTCAATCGTCACGTCCGCCCAGACAAACCTTTTGTCTTCACCGGCAATTGCAAATCCTTTGAGCTTGCCGCCATCGCTCGCTTTCATCCCTTCAGCATTGCTGAAGCTGAGGCGGATCTTGCCTTCTTCCTGCTGACTGCCTGCCAAAAGCGGACCCGAATAAGCGACTTCCCGATAATAGACCGACGCTTCGGCCGACAATGCGAGGCGGCGGCCGACTTCCTGTTTGTTTTTGGGATGAATATCGCCGCCTTCACCAACATCGATCGCCACGGCCATGCCCGTATGGGGAAGCTCAAGGGTCATGAGCTGGGCTTCGCGTAGTTCGGCCCATTGGCTCTCTTCCGGCTGACCGGTCTGCTCGACACCCCGGGCATTGTAGTTGGCCAGCTGAACGAAAAGAAACGGGAACTCGACGCCCCAATGCTGCCGCCAGCACTGAATCATCGTTGGGAAAAGCTTTCGATATTGCCTCGCCCGGCTGGCGTTGGATTCGCCCTGATACCAAGTGGCGCCTTGGATTGTATAAGGCTCGATCGGCGCGATCATTCCGTTGTAAAGGCAGCCCGGACCGCCGAATGCGTTTCCGCCTTTTGGCTCCGCCGGTCTTTTGGGAGCCGCCGTTCCATTTGCCTTGGCCAGGGCCGCCGCATCTTTCCACTCGGCCAGCGCTTTCTCGTAATCTTCCTTTGCCTTGGGATAGGCGGCTTTGAGTTGTTCCCACGACTCCGCCAGGGATTTGAAGTCCGGTTCGGCCTCAATGATCTCCTTGGGTGTCCAGTATTCGGCCGGTGTTCCGCCCCAGGAGGTGTGGATGAGTCCAACCGGGATCTTCATGTCCTCGTGCAGTTTACGGCCGAAAAAATATCCAACCGCGGTAAATCCAAAAACGGTTTCCGGAGTGCAAACCTCCCATTTGCCGACGCAGTCGGTCTGCGGCTCGTTTTTGGCCGCTTTTTGAACCGTAAACACCCGGATCAAGGGGAAATTGGCGGCCGCTTTTTCTTCCGCAGCGTTTTTGCCGCCACTGACCTGGAATTCCATGTTGGATTGGCCCGAGCAAACCCATACCTCGCCGACCGCCACATTTTTTACCGTGATGGAATTGTTCGCGGCAATGGTCAGGTCGCCGATGATGCCC
This sequence comes from Chthoniobacteraceae bacterium, assembly GCA_028293625.1. Classification (GTDB taxonomy): domain Bacteria; phylum Verrucomicrobiota; class Verrucomicrobiia; order Chthoniobacterales; family Chthoniobacteraceae; genus CAIURC01. The sequence continues at coordinate 9,531 of JAQGOL010000041.1, forward strand.
GCTTTTAAATCCGCCAGTTTGACATTCCAGCGGCCATCGGGACCGGCAACGGTCTGCATGTTCCGATTGGCAAATTGGACGGCCACCTTTTCTCCGGCATCGGCCCAACCCCATACGTTCGCTTTGCTCTCCTGTTGCAGGACCATGTTATCGCTGATCACCGCCGGTAGTTTTACGTCAGCCCAAAGCGGGCAGGTCAGAAGCGTGGAAACAATGGCAAACGGGACGACGCGGGAGGAGAGGGGAAAGTCCATGGGAAGGGGATTTGATGCTTAGTGCTTGCGCATGGTTTCGGCGAGGCAATTTAAGGAGCTGATTGCCAATCGGCGCAATCATCGGGTTCCAAACACATTGTCTCTAAGCACGCATGTTGATGATGGGTGATATGAGAACCCTTTGCGTCGAAAACTTGAGGGGAAAATGATGCCATGACCTCTCTTTTACCCAGTTCATTTTGGCGCGGAATTTTCGTTCTGCTTGGATTTACCCTGAGCGCCGCAAACGCCGGGACGGTCCGCACGCAGGCAAATGTGATGGTCGAAATCCCGTTTACGGCAAGCCGCGTTTACCACGATCCCTCGAACGAAGTCACTCTCGACGTGACGTTTACCGATCCGGCCGGACACGAATTGTGTGTCCCGGCATTTTGGGCGGGAAAAAATATTTGGAAAGTGCGGTATGCATCGCCGGTGACGGGATTGCACACGTTTAAAACCGAGTATGCGGACGCGAGCGAAACGGGGCTCCACCACATTGCCGGCAATGTTCAGGTTGAAGCATACACCGGACTTAATCCGCTTTATCTCCACGGGCCGCTGCGAGTGGCGGCGAGTCGGCGTTACCTCGAGCATCTTGATGGGAAACCGTTCTTCTGGCTGGGCGATACCTGGTGGATGGGGCTCTGTCAGCGCCTTCAGTGGCCCGCGGAGTTTAAGACGCTGGCCGCCGACCGGAAGGAGAAGGGATTTACGGTTGTTCAGATTGTTGCCGGGCTTTACCCGGACATGCCACCCTTTGATCCGCGTGGCGCCAACGAAGCCGGATTTCCCTGGGAAAAAGATTACGCCCGGATTCGACCTGAATATTTCGATGCCGCTGATCAACGTCTTGCCCATCTGGTCGAGTCCGGACTGACGCCGTGCATCGTGGGTGCATGGGGTTATTTTCTGCCGATGATGGGGGTGGAAAAAGCAACGCTTCACTGGCGCAATCTGGTGGCGCGATACGGTGCCATGCCGGTGGTTTGGTGCGTTGCCGGCGAGGCAAATCTTCCTTATTACCAGGCAAAAGGATTTCCTTACGATGACCGCGTCCAGGTCAAGGGATGGACCGAGGTGACCCGCTCGCTGCGTGCGATGGACCCTTTCAAGCGGCCCATTACCATTCATCCGACCGGCATCGGACGGCTGAGCGCGCGCAACGCAATCGACGATATTAACCTGATCGACATTGACATGCTTCAAACCCCGCATGGCGAGGCGGAAGCGGTTCCGCCTACAGTACAGACTGTCCGCCAATCCTATGCCGATCATCCCGTTTTGCCCGTGATCAACGGCGAGGCCAGTTACGAGATGCTCAATGGGAAGATCCCTGCACAATGGCCCCGCGCGATGTTCTGGGTCTGCATGTTGAACGGCGCCGGCGGCCATACCTACGGCGCAAACGGGATCTGGCAATGCAACCGCAAAGACCAGCCGCATGGGCCGTCGCCAACCGCCGGCAGCCCGCCCACTGGTTATGGAACCATTCCATGGGATGAGGCGATGAATCTCCCGGGCTCAAAACAGATCGCTCTTGGTAAAAGATTGCTGGAACAGTTCCCGTGGCATCAGTTTACGCCGCACCCGGAATGGGCTGGATTTGCCCAGGCCGCGCAAGTGAACTTCGATGGCGCCCAATGGATTTGGTTCCCGGAAGGAAAACCGCCCCAGGATGCGCCGGTTGAAAAGCGGTTTTTTCGAAAAACGTTCGTGGTGGATCGAGGAAGTAAAATGCTTGAAGCCCGGCTGCGTCTTTCTGCCGACGATCGTTTTACCGTAAGTCTTAATGGCCATTCACTCGGTGGCGCCGCCGACTGGCATGGCGGCAAACAATTTAGTGTCGCCTCACTCCTGGCCCCCGGCTCGAATGTCCTTACCGTCGTTGCTGAAAATCTGCCCGCTCCGGTTCCCGCCAATCCCGCCGGCTTGATTGCGTCCCTGGAAATTCGCTTTGCCAGCGGTGAATTGCTCAAGCTGTCTTCAGACACCACGTGGCGTTGCGCCAAGAGCGGGGCCGCCGACTGGGAATCATTGGCGTTTGATGACGCAAAGTGGAGCGCAGCCATGTCGGTTGGGGCTTACGGCGATGCGCCGTGGGGACGGTTCGATCAACCAGCCGCAAACGATCTGGCAGGACCGCAATCTGCGGGAATTCCGGGCGGTGTCCGGGTCATTTATTTGCCTCGCGGCGAACCAGTGACTGTCCGTGGTCTGGAAGCAAACGGGAAGTGGGACGCATTCTGGTTCAATCCGGTAAGCGGCGAGCGCACGGATTTGCCAACGGTGGGAGCCGATGCCGCCGGAACATGGAGCTGCCAGCCGCCGGTTGAACACGATTGGGTCTTGATTCTTAATCCCGCGAAACCGGACGCCTCAAAAAAAGCCGGTTGAAAAAATCCGCATTGTGAATCGGCGGACGTTTTTAAAATTGGCGCTGGCGGCTGGTGGATTGCCTGGATGGCGCGGTTTTGCAGCTCCGAGCGATCGAAAGTGGATCCTGAGCGCTCCGGTTACCCATTCAGATTGGATGCTCAAAGAGGGGGTTGCCTGGGGTGTGGAAGGGGTTCGCCAGATGCTCGACAAGTGCAAGGAATGCGGGTGGAGCCGGGTCTATTGGCGCGTGCTTGATGGCGGGCGTGCACTTTATAAGAGCAATCTGCTGCAACCCATGGGGGCTTGGGATGCGGATAGTTTTTGGACTCCGCAGTCAGATGCGGATAAAGCGTTGCTGTTCCGTTTCACTCCAAATCTAAGCGAGCCCCAACGTGCGGCGTTGGTTAAGAAATTTACCGCGCTCGATTACGCGCATTTTGATCCGTTTGCTGAAGCGGTCCGTTATGGACATGAGATCGGGCTGCAGGTTCACGCTTGGGTGACGATCAACGAAGACGATCACGGCTGGGGTTTGCAAAGCGCTTTCTCAAAACTGCATCCGCAGTTTCGCTGGCGACGCCGCAACGGCAGAACTTACCGCTCCCAACTGAGTTTTTCTTTCCCGGAAGTTCGCCGATACAAGTTGGCAATCCTTGAAGAGCTTCTTTCCGGCTACAATCTGGATGGAATATTCCTCGATTGGATTCGCACCGGTGATGTGCGGGATAATCCACAAAATGATACAGCCGGCATCGCCGATTACGGATATGAGAATCCATTATTGGAAACAGGAGCCGTTCCTGACAATTCCAATGAGCCTTGGATTCGCCGGCGCGCCGAGCCGCAAACCGAATTTATGCGGGCAGTTCGCGAGCTGGTACATAAACAAAAGCGGCTGGTCCCAATCGCCACGCTGGTGGGCCATCCGTGGCATTACCGTGGTGAGTTGAACACGATTGATGGAAACCTGCGCGGCCTTTTACTCGATGTCGCTGCCTGGGCGGACGAGGGTTTGGTCGATGCCGTCGTGGCGGCCGGATACTACCGGGATGGTGGAAATGCCGAGCTTGCGTGGCGGGCGTTACGGGAGGAAACCGGAGGCAAAGTGGACGTTTGGACTTATGCGTGGGTGCCTGGAAGCGTTGCGGATCTTGAACAGAGCGTGGGTGTTGCGGACAACGTGGCGGCGCGGCAGATTCTATTTTGGGAGGCCGATTACATTGACGATCGCGTTAATGCGGTTGAGTTAAAAGAGGCAATGAGAAAGCGGGCAGCGGAGCGCTGAGCGGATCAAAAAATCGCACGTATAAAGTAAAGTTTTGCCATTTAGGATAGAGAGGCGATTGAAGTCTCAAACATCGGGTGCGAGATTGGCTATGCCAGTGGCAACTCGGCTTTCACTTCGGTGAAAGGATCGGTTATGAGAATTTTGCGCGCAAGCTTGACTGAACCTTCGAAGGTTTTCGGCAACTCTTGTTTTATTGTACGTGAATCTCACGGCACGATATTTGCGTTAAGCAAAAACCGAGTCCTATAAAAACGAGTGTTGTTTTTAAAGACGCCAAAACTATGAAACAGAAAACTGCAACAAAGACAGAACCCAAAATCAAACTGAGTCCCGTAAGGCGGGGCAGGGCGCCAGCGCCTGATGGGGAAACCAAGTCACGTTACACAGCGTTCCGCTGCCCGCTTGATATTCTTGAGCTTGCGAAAGTTAAAGCCAAAAAACAACGGCGTTCGCTCAGCAACTATATCATCACGCTGATCGAGCGCGAGGCACAGGTCCCTGAGGAATCGGTCGACGAGTCATAAGCCTATTCCAGTAAAGATTCCGGCTATTGGGCGTACGGCCGCAGCTTTGTGGTTCGTAATAAAAAGCCGTAACAGCGCGGTAATTCTGCCAATAGAGGTAGCCCGCCTTTCATTACAAAGCGCCTGGTAAACTCCAATGCGCTCAGGCTGTGTTTATCCTATCGTGGGCGTACGAGCATTTCCTCGATGACAACGCGCGATGGAAGATTGATGGCCAGCAATACACAGGCGGCAATGTCTTCTGATTGCATCATCCGGGCGCGGGCGGCCGCGTTCGGTGGATTGGGCCGCTGATCGAGCAGAGGGGTGTCAATGTCGCCAGGAAAGATGGCGCAGGCGCGGATGCCGTGCTCGCGCTCCTCGGCGTTGATTGCCTGGGTAAGTCCCGCAAGTGCGAATTTCGAGACGACATAGCCTGGGCCGGCTTTGGAGCTCGCTTGTTTGCCCGCTTCCGAGACGATGTTCACAATCGTGCCGGAACCGCGGGCTCGCATTCCCGGCAGAAACGCCTGGGTGCAATAGTAGGCGCCGTTCACATTGGTCTGGAGCATGGCGTGGTAATCTTCCATTGAAAGGAGCTCAAAGGTGCGCCGTGGAATATTGGTTCCCGCCGCGTTGACGAGCACCTCGACGTGGTTGAATTGAGCAACGATTTCTCTGCCGAGTTGTGCCACGGCCTTTGCGTCTCCGATATCGAGGGGACAGACCAGGGCGGAATTTAGCTGCGCTGCCACCGCTTCAAGCGGTTCCCGGCGGCGACCAATCAAGATCACGCGCCACCCTTCTTTTCCAAGGGCAAGGGCGGTCGCGGCCCCGACTCCGGTGCCGGCTCCTGTGATGACGGCTGTTTTATTCATTCGAGCTCGATCCATGTTCCTTGAGCGGCCGAAAGCTTGGCCGCTTCCATTACCGCCTGAGCCTGAACTCCATCGTGGAAACTCGGGACACACGACCGCTCGTTGCGGATCGCGTCGATAAATTCAAATGCCTGATCGTATCGGAACGCGACAAGCGGATCGCCAATCGCCGGATCACGCGGGCTGCCTGGCCAAACCCAGAATTCACGCGGCACTGCAAGCGGTGCAAGGCCCGGGCCGCCCGCCTTTCCGTATTGTAATTCGTTCCAAGTGCCGGTGGTAAATTCAAAGGTCCCCTCACTGCCGTTGAGTTCGACGTAATCGCGGCTGCGCCACCCTTCGTTTCGGCCCCGCGCTAGTTTGGAACTTTCCAAAACACCGGTTGCGCCATTTTTGAACTCCGCCATCACGGCGACCCAATCCTCCAGATCGCTTGGCGCGCCTTCCCGTTCCGGTACCAGGATTTTGGTTTGCGCCACGAGCCGTCGCATCGGTCCGATAAGGTGATGGGCAAAGTCGATGCGGTGGGAAAGCATGTCACCGAGTTCGCCGCTGCCCGCGAGCGCATTGATTTGCCTCCATCCGAGGTTGCGTGTCCCCCAATCCTGCAGCCGGCACGAACGGTAGTGATACGGCTTTCCAAGTCCCCCCTCCGCGATCAGGTGCGCCAGGTAACGCATTGCTGGAACAAAGCGGTAAGTAAACGCCGTCATATGCCGCACACCGGCGGCTTCCGCCGCATCGGCCATGGCACGTGCATCGGCCAGGTTGATGGCAAGCGGCTTTTCGCACATCACGTGCTTGCCATTGGCAATGGCCGCAAGCGCGATCGGCGGATGAAAGAGATTCGGAGTGGCGATGACGACGGCGTCGACGTCATCTCGGGCGATTACTTCTTCATAGCGGGTGGAGATGACCGTGATCCCGGTGGCCTGGCGCGCCTGTTCGAGGATGGCAGGATTGTTATCGCATAATGCAACAACACTTGTTTCGTGGCAGAGAGCAAATCCGGGTAGATGGTTTTGCAGCGTGATTCCGCCGCACCCAACAATGGCAATACCGAGTTTTTTCATAGTTAGATAAGGAACATTAAGGCGATTAACCGTGGATCATTCGCCAGAGAAGGTCTGCAGCCAGAGTAAACAGAAGCCCCGCGACGCCGATAAGCGTGGCGGTGACGGTCCAGGTGCGAAGGGTTTGCCCCACGCTCAGCCCGAAACATTCTTTCACAATCCAGAAGCCGCCATCGTTTAAATGAGAGAAAAAAAGTGATCCGCAACCCATTGAAATCACCAGCAGTTCACGATTGATCCCAGGAGTCTCCACCACTAGCGGCGCCAAAACCCCCGAGGCGGCTGTTATGGCCACCGTTGCCGATCCGGTTGCAACCCGAATAAATGCGGCTACCAGCCACGCGTATAAAAGCGGCGGCATGTGCAGCAGGCAGGCAAGCCGGCCGAGCGATTCTGCGACGCCTGCGTCGCGCAAAACCCGGGCAAATCCACCGCCTCCCCCTACGATGAGGAGAGTCATTCCAATGCCAGCGACACTTTCCTCGGTGAATCGAAGCAGGCTTGAAGAATCATGTCCGGCGCGAAGCCCCAGCGACCAGAGTGCGAAGATCACCGAGATCAGCATGGCGATGGTTGGATTCCCGATGAATTCGAGCGTTGAACGGGCTCCATCTGTTTTGGGAAGCAGAAGCTCCGCCGCCGTGCCAAGGAGCATGAGCGCCACGGGCAATAGCATGGTAAAAAGGGTCAGATCAAAACGCGGCGCCTTTGGCGGGACGGGCGCCGCACTCGCGGTAATCGAAGGGGGCTGCGCGATGTCGTGATCCATTGCCCAACGGGCAAAAAGCGGACCTGCGACGGCTGCCGTCGGGAGCCCGATGATGACTCCCCATACAAGCACAAGGCCGGTGTTTGCTTTTAACGCTTCAATGGCGATTACAGGCCCGGGATGGGGCGGCATTAATCCGTGCATGACTCCAAGGCAGGAAATGAGGGGGAGCGCGAGCACCCAAAATGGGCGTCCGGATTCTCGTGCAAGGGTGATGAGCACCGGTAACAAAAGGACGAGTCCGACGGCAAACCACGTCGTCAGGCCGATTGCGAGCGCCAGCGCCATGATACACCAGACGGCCCGCTCTGATCCGAAAAACCGGTTGAAGCGACGGGCAAGAACCTCGGCGCCACCCGATTCAGCCAGCAATCGGCCGAGCATCACTCCAAGTGCGATAACGCCGGCGATGCCACCAAGGGTAGCGCCGAGGCCATCCTGAAACGACTTCAGGACCTTTGTCATTCCCAAATCAGTGCCGCTGCCAAGGAGAAGCGCCGCGACGAGCAAGCCAATAAACGCGTTGCTCTTAAAGCGGGCGACCAAAACGACCAGAACGCCGACGGCTCCAAGGGCGAGAAAGATAAGAGTCCAGTCGTGCGAGGTCATGAGGGGATCGACAGAACAAAGGACAGTTGATGGCAGGGCAATGAAAAAGAGGACCTAACAGTAAGAGAAACACTTAGGAGCGCTTCAGCCAACGCACGGCGCCCATTAATGGCCTTCACGGATGCCCCAACGATCCACCCGCCCGATTGTGGCCATTCAACTGAATCGGAATGATCGGCTTTGTTCCCACCTGGTTTTCCCCCCTTGCGGCCATTCAGTGGGCCGCATGCTGAGGAGGGAAAAAACAACACTAACCGCCACCGCAAGGATCCTATATGCTTTGTTATCCAATTCTGCCCGCGAAAGCCAGCCACCCAGTCCGTTTTGGAATGATCGGTTATGCCGCAGGGATGCTTGCATTGGGCGGGATCGCTCCAGCCGAAGCGCAGGCGCAAGGCTCCATTTTTAGTAGCTCGGTGCCGGAGCCGCGTGGTTTCTTTAATCAAAGTAAATTCGCGCAAACCGAAGTTGGTCTGGAGGCTGATTTTACAGATGACGCCAATGCGTTCGGGCTTCGGATTGATCAACCTTATCTTATCAATCCCAGGACGGTGATCATCGGGGAACTTTACGGGGCGAAAGGGGACCAGGGCTTCGGAATACTAAGCGGCGGAATCGCGGTTCGCCGCATATTAACCGATTCGGGTCTCTATATCGGTGGGAATCTTTTTTATGATGCTCTTCAGGATTCGGACGGCTTTTCGTACTCCCAGATTGGAGTCGGAGCGGAGGTCTCCAAAGACTGGCTGACATTGCGCGCCAACGCCTACCTGCCAGTTGGAGATAGCGATGATGTCAGAACCGAACGGCGTCACTTTACTCGAACACGCAGAGGAACGGTGACTGATGCCTCCGGACTAATTCTTCCCTCGGTGACGACAGTGAGATGGACGGATACCTCCACCACGCGCCGGAGTGCCGCCTGGTCCTGGGACGCGGAACTTGAAGCTGCGATTCCACATTCCCCTGTTTTTTTCGATCCGAGGATTGCGGTCGGTTTTTATCAGGTTCACGGCAATCATGGGTTCGGAGACTATGCGGGGGTAAAAGTACGCGGAGAAGTCCGCTTCGGTTCGCACGTCGTCACGGAAGTTGAATGGCGCCAGGACTCGGAGGAGATCGGCCAGGAATGGCGTGGCAGGATCCGATTCGAGTTTCTGCTTGGCAGGGCTTCCCCGAGTGAAATTGCCGTCGCCAGAACATCGAGCGGCTCTGGCGGAAACGGAAAGAGCGTGCGTGCCTTGGACTACAAGCAGGTTGAAACCAAAGAGCTGGTCCCTCCTGAGACATACCCGCGGGGCTTCTTCGAGCGGGTAAGGCGGACTCCCTGGCCTCAGGTCGTTCGCACAAACGATCGTCATCGCAATCCGGGCGATCCGAAAGTCAGAGTATTTCCCCCGCCTCCGGTAGTCCGGCCACCGGTGCCGCCAAGACACGGAGGCAACGATTGCGGCGGAACTGGCACCAACGGCGGTTGTCCGCCGGGAACCAACTAGCCTGTGGCGATCCTTACTTCAGACTGGTCTGAAGCGCAATCGGAGTATTCTGCACCGGAGCGCTGTTTAACATCTCGAGGATGGTTGCCGGGAAAATACCAAAGAAGATAATTCCCAAAATCAGCGCGCCGATGGTGAACCGGGTCAGCGGCCGAATGGTGACAGGTGTTTCGTCCGTCGGTTCCTGCCAATACATGGCGCTTATTACACGCAGGTAGTAATAGAAACCGGCGGCCACCGTGACGACGCCAATGCCGATGAGCACAAAATGGTGTTCCCGTACAGCCGCGGCAAACACGAGGAATTTTCCATAGAATCCTGCCGTGAACGGGATGCCGGCCAGGGAGAGCATCGAAATGAGCATTCCAAAAGCTAAAAACGGTGAGCGTTTGGCCAAGCCGTTGAAGTGAATGATATCGTCGCCCCGGGAATGATTGGCAACCACGGTCATCACAAGGAAACTTAGCAACGTCATCAGCAAGTAGCCGGCAAGGTAGAAGGAAACCGCTACGTTGCTTTGCCCCAGGGTGCTCAGGCTCGGTCCGGTGCTGGCCACGGCAACCAGGAGGTAACCTGCATGGCCGATGCTGGAGTAGGCCAGCATCCGTTTGAGATTATCCTGCGGCATTGCGGCAAGGTTTCCGTAGAGCAAGCTAAGCCCGGCGAGCACAGCCAGGGCACCCATGACCTTCGGGCCAATCTCAGGCAATCCGATGAACGGTTGGATGACGCGAATAAGGACGATAAACCCCGCGGCCTTTGAGCCTACTGACAGGAATGCCGTAATAGGGGTGGGAGCGCCTTGATAAACATCGGGCACCCAGATCTGAAATGGTGCGGCAGCAATCTTAAATCCAAGCGACACAAGCACCAGAATAATTCCGAAGAGCAAGGGTGTCTGCGAATCGTGGAGGCGGCCTCCTTCGGCAAGCATGCCCGGCAAGACTTGAGCAATTCGGAACAGGTTGGTTTCGCCAGTGAGCCCGAATATCCAGGTAATGCCATAGACAAGAAATCCGGTGCTCAGCGCTCCAAGAATAAGGTATTTGACACCCGCTTCAAGCGAGGTGCTTTGCTTGCGCATATATGCTACCAGAATATAAAAGCTGATAGTGACCAACTCAAGAGAGACAAAGATTAGCAGGAAATCAACCGCCGATGCCATGAACATGAGACCCGCGCAGGTCAATACAGGCAGAGCATAGAACTCGCCGGTCCCGGCGCCCGTCTTCGAGCTTGGAATAAATCGGGCTAGTACACCGCCGTATTCAATCGCCATTACTTGCACGATCATTGTAGTCAGCAGCGCGAGCCGCTTGAAAAAGAGCGCGGTTTCATCGGCTGAGTAGAAAGCCTTTGAAAGATCGATGCCGGCGTTGCCCGACGTGTGGAACGACCAGGCAAAAACGACTCCGAGAACCACGATGGAGAGACGCGCCATCCAGCTCTTGTCTTCGCTGCGCGAAAAAGATTCGGCGAGAAGTAGAAATATCCCGAGTGACAGGACAATAACTTCGAGGGTGATGGGTGAAAGCGGAGCAGGCATGGCGTTTAAAAGAGGAGTCGCGCACAAATCGCGCAGACAGCAGGGCGGGTCATCGGCGTCCTTATGAGAGCTAAAGACACTGTGTTACTTTGGCAGAAGCGCCTCAATGGAAGGCTTTACGAGGTTCACGATTCCGCCTGGGAAGAAGCCGGTAATCATGAGCGTGGCTAAAAGCAGAATCACCGGGAGGCGTAGTGAGAAGATCGGGTCTACCCAGTCGGTTGAATCTTTGCGGACGCCACCGAGGAAAATCGCCCGGTAGGCGCGCAGCATATAGACGGCTGAAATCACTACGCCCCAAAGTGCGAACGCGGTGGCAAGCTGATAGCTTCCGGCCTCCGGGGTAAATGCCGGTTTAAATGCGCCGAAAAACACCAGAATTTCACTTGAGAAATTGGCGAACCCAGGAAGGCCGATTGAGGCGAAAGCCGCCATGCCAAATGCCGCGCCAAGGAACGGCATCGGTTTGCCCAGACCGCCCATGGTCTCGTAGGCCAATGAGGGGCTGAATTTGCGAAGATGCCCGGCCATCGCAAAGAGCGCGGCGATGGAAAGGCCGTGCGCGAACATGAGCACGGCGGCGCCGGTAACGCCAACGAGGTTAAATGCGGCAATTCCAAGAAAGATATAACCCATGTGCATGACGCTTGAGTAACCAAGTGTCATGTCGAGTTTCTTTTGAGCGATGGTAGCCAGGCCTACATAGATGACGTTGCCAACCAAAAGGGTCAGCAGAAGCCACGACCAATGCTGGGCGCCCGCGGGCAGCAGCGGCACGGCCAGACGGATCAGGCCGTAGAGACCGAATTTTTTCAATACACCTGCATGCAGCATGGCGGCTGGTGTAGGGGCCGAGGCATAAGCGGTCGGTGCCCACGAGTGGAATGGAAAGAGCGAGATCAGGATGCCAAACCCGACAAGAAGTAAAAGATATGGCCGAGTCTGGCTCGCCTCCGGGATAACGTGAGCGGATGCAAGCTGTTGAAGCTTGATCATGTCGAACGTGCGTACCCCGGCAGGAAGCGCGTTGTAAAGGTCAACCAGGCCGATCAGAAGTATGAAGCTGCCGAGCGCCAGGTAAATAGTAATCTTCCACGCGGCCGCATGCCGCTGGCCGCTGCCCCATAATCCAATAAGAAGGAAAGTAGGGATGAGAGCCAGTTCATGGAACGCATAGAAGAAGAAGAGATCCTGTGAAGCAAATGCGCCGGCGGCTCCAGCCGTAATAAAGAGAAGGCATGCGTAGAAGATGTTTTCGCGTTTCTCAACAAGCGGGGTGATCCAGACGGCGGCCAGCGTCACCAGATTGGTTAGCAGCAGCATCACCAGGCTTAGTCCGTCAGCCGCGAGCAGAAACTTCAAATCCCATTCGGGGACAACAGGAGTGGAGGAGGCAAACTGGAAACCAGCCTTTGACGCGTCGTAGGAGAAGAGCGCGAACAGGGAGATGACCAGGCCTGCGGCGGCGGCTGCCAGTGCGCTCTTACGCGCGGGTGCGCCGAGCAATACGGCGAAGGCAGCCAGGAGTGGAATGAAAATAATGAGATTCAGCATGAGCCTGCGTCAGTTAACACTAAGTCTGGAGAGCGTGTTCATGGCGGTTATTTTACGAGCACGACAAAGTAGATCAGCGCCACGGCGCCGATTCCAAAGAGGAAAGAATAAGCCTGAAGGTTGCCGACCTGAAGGAAGCGCAGCATGAAGCCTGCTCCCCAAGCTGAACCACTCAGGCCACGGACGATAATTCCGTCGAGCACCCATTTATCAAACCAGCTGGAAATCTGGGCCAGCAAATCGTGGGTGCCGGCGATAAGCGCCGCGTAGAGTTCATCGAAGTAGAACTTGTTTTTGAAGAGCCTGATAACGATCGGGTCTTTGGCTCTCCCCTGATAAATGACAAACGAAAGGGCGGATCCAAGGAGGAAGGCCCCAATAGCAAGCCAGGGTACCACGCCGGCGTGCTCGTGTGCGGGCAGGCCTTGAAAAGCATGCTCAAAATAGCTCTCCGTTCCGTAGCCGGCAACAACGGAAAGCGCCGCAAGGATCACCAAGGGAAGGCTCATGGCGCCCGGACCATCGTGTCCGTGACTTGCTTCATTGCTGCGTGCCTGTCCAAGGAAAACCACCACGACAAGGCGGGTCATGTAGAAAGCGGTCAGAAATGCTGTGAAAAGCGCGAGAACAAATACCAGGCCGTTTTGATGCCATGCCGCCATCAGGATAAGGTCCTTGGAATAAAATCCGCTAAAGAATGGACAGCCGATCAAGGCAAGATAGCCAGCTAGAAACGTCCAGAAGGTAACCTTCATCCGTCCGCTCAATCCGCCCATCTTCCATATATTCTGTTCGTGATGGAGGTGATGAATAATTGCCCCGGCTCCCAGAAAGAGCAGTGCCTTAAAGAATGCGTGCGTGAAAAGGTGAAACATTGCGGCGTTCGGCGCTGCCAGGCCGACTGCGCAGACCATGTATCCGAGCTGGGAAAGTGTGGAATAGGCAAGGATGCGTTTGATGTCATCCTGTTGAGTGGCCATCAGCGCGGCGAAGACCGCCGTGATCACTCCAATCCATTGAATCACAAGCTGAGCATCCAGGGACGCGCCGATCAGGAAGTAAACCCTTGCCAGCATATAGACACCGGCCGCCACCATCGTTGCAGCATGAATAAGGGCCGAAACCGGTGTCGGACCTTCCATCGCGTCGGGAAGCCAGACGTGGAGGGGCATTTGAGCCGACTTCCCAACCGCCCCGCAGAAAACAAGGAGAGCCGCGGCAGTTACCCAGCCGGTTCCAAGCCCCGTCAGCGCGCCCAGGTTTGCGGCGATCTCTGAGAAGATCAATGAGCCGGTGGCATTCCACACAATCAGGATTCCAAGCATGAAGCCAAAGTCACCGATGCGATTGGTGATAAAGGCTTTGTTGGCGGCGGCTGCTGCGGAGTCACGAGTAAACCAATGACCAATCAGCAGATAGGAGCTTACCCCAACCAACTCCCAAAAAATGAACATCATCCCGAAGTTGTTCGCCAGTACGATGCCCAGCATCGAGAACATGAACAGGGAAAGGTTACCAAAAAACCTAGACTTCGCTTCGTCCCTGGCCATGTAGACCGTCGAGTAAATATGGATCAAGGCGCCGATGCCGGTGACCACGAGCAACATCACCTTGCTAAGCGCATCGATCGTGATCCCGATCGGAAGCCGAAAGGAGGGGCTGAAATCCAGCCAAGGCACTTCAATTGGTTGCGTTGGAAATCCGGAAAACCAGATTCCAAAGGCCGTCAGCAATCCAACGCATGCGGACGCAGTCGATAGCACCGCGCTCCAACCCGGCGATCGGCGCAATAAGAAATGAATCAGCGCCGCGGTAACGAGCGGATTTAGAAGAATAAACCAGGGTAGATGCGGATCCATGAAAGTATCAAAAAAGCGAGTTAAAGCCAGGACGGCACGGGAGGGACAGAAAGGAGGAATGCCGTTCTGTTCCGATCGACGATCGTGCGCGATCTCATCATTAGAACTTCAGCGTGCTAATGTCTTCGACGTGCGTCGTCTGACGGGCACGGAAAAGCGCAACAATGATGGCAAGACCGACAGCAACTTCAGCGGCAGCCACGGTAATAATGAAAAATACAAGGACCTGCGCGTTGTAGTTGGGCAATCCGCCGGGCGTTACATTAAAGCGACTGAACGCAACAAGGGAAAGATTTGCTGCGTTGAGCATGAGCTCAAGGCACATGAAAATCGTGATGATATTTCGGCGAAGGAGAACGCCGGCAAACCCGATGGCAAACAGCAGTCCGCTTGCGAGGAGGTAATGATTGAGGGTCATGTTATTTGAGCTCGCGCCGGGACAGGATTACAACGCCGATAGTAGCAACCAGAATCAGCACGCCGATGACCTGGAAGGGAAGGTTGTGCGTGGTAAAAAGCGTCATGCCGACTTCGCGCACGTCGTCGATTTTTTCAGCGCGTAAAGCTGGAAAAGGACTTTCTCCAAGTTTGAATCGTCCAAGGACAAGAACGAGTTCCCCGACAAAACCAACCGATACCAGCACACCGCCGCCGACAGCCAGAAGGTTGAATTTGCGACGGCGTTCCGCTTTTAAATCCATCAGCATGATGATGAAGAGGAAAAGCACCATGACCGCACCAGCGTAAACGAGCACCTGGATGACAGCGATGAAATAGGCGTTTAAGCCGACGAAAAGCGCTGCCAGGCTCAAAAATGTAACCACCAGGCTAAGCGCACTGGCAACGGGGTTGCGATTGACCACGACGAGCGTGGCAAACGCGAGCATGAGAAAAGTAAAAAACCAGAATAGGACGGGCGACATGAGAATCGGTTTGCCTGGAGAGGGCGAGGGTGGTTGCGGCTTGTCCGGTTACTTCTTCGGGTTCCACTTATGGATAAGCCCGTCGAAAACACCGCCCATTTCGTAGAGTTTTTCCTTGTCGTTGACCATCTCGGCACGGCTGGTGCCGGTGATTGCATAGTCTTTGCGCAAGAAGATCGCCTGTTCCGGGCAGACTTCTTCACACATGCCGCAGTAGATGCAGCGAATCATATCAATCTTAAACTCGACAGGATACTTCTCGACCTTCGCGAATTTGTTTTCCGCAGGGATTTCTCCGGGACTGATTGTAATGGCCCTTGGAGGACAAATGAATTCACAAAGCTGGCATGCAACGCAACGCTCCCGGCCGTGATCGTCTTTGACCAAGGTGGGGGCGCCTCGATAATGCTCGGGCATGTTGGAATCCCATTTTTCCTCGGGATACTGCATGACGACCTTGGTCTCGCCTTTGAGCATCCGTTTGAGATGCTTAAAGGTGATCGCCATACCGGCGACAATGCTCGGGAGATACATTTTCTCCGCGAAAGTCAATTTGGGGCGTGGTACGATGTAAGCCATGCGGCGGTTAGGTAAATGCCAGGATGCCGGCGGTGAGAAAGATGTTAGCCAGCGCGATTTCGAAAAGGTAGAGCCAGCCGAGTTTCATTAGCTGATCGTAGCGGAAGCGGGGGAGAGTCCAGCGCACCCAGATAAAGACCACGAGGAGCATGGCGACCTTGGCAAAGAACGCCGTGATATTAACGAATCCAAATATCGCGCCCCAGAATCCGCCACGTGAACCGTCGGGAATGAATGGGAGGTGCCAGCCGCCAAAGAACAAGACGACGATCAGAGCCGATCCGGCGATCATGGCCGTGTATTCGCCGAGGAAGAAGAGGGCGAACTTCATCGAAGAATATTCGGTGTGATAGCCTGCAACCAGTTCGGTTTCGGACTCGGGAAGGTCAAATGGAAGCCGATTGGTTTCTGCGAACATCGAGATGGTGAAGGTCACAAACGCGATGGCAATCGGGATCCAAAGCAGGATTTCGCGCAAAGTAAGGCTGCCATCGGTGAAGGGAAGCAGGAGCCAGCCATGGGCAACCTGATAATTTACAATCGATGAGAGGCCGCTTGAACTGGCGACAAGCAAAACAGGAACCGCGCTGAGACCCATGCAAAGTTCATAGCTGATCATCTGCGACGTGCTTCGGATGCCGCCTAAAAAGGGGTACTTCGAGTTGGACGACCAGCCAGCCAGCACGATCCCGTATACACTCACGCTGGAGATGGCGAACATGAAAAGAAGCCCGACATTCATGTCGGAAATGATCATCTTCACTGGGCCATGCCCCCATTCCGCGCCAAAGAGATGGCCAAGAGGAATCAGGAGAAAATCAAGATCGAGGACACTGCCAAACGGGATGGCAGCAAGCGTAATCAAGGCCGGCATCATCGCCAGAGCCGGAGCGAGCCAGAAGTAAGGCTTGTTTACATGGCCTGGCGTAAAGTCCTCTTTAAGAAGAAATTTTACAGCGTCGGCCACAGGCTGTCCCAGACCTCCAAGGAAAGGAGAGAAATCTTTCTTAAATCCAAGAAGCGTCAGCGGGAACCCTGTCCGGTTCGGGCCGACACGATCCTGAATGAGCGCGCTCACGCGGCGTTCAGCATAAACGGTGTAACTTACCATCGGAAGCACCACCAGGAAGATGATGAAGATGGTCTTCGCCAATGAAGCAAAGATCAGGAACCAGGGGATGGAGTGAATAAAATCCATGGAGAGGTGATCGCGTTAGTTCGCTGCTTCCTGAAGAGTTGCTGTGGCCGGGGTGAGGGAAAGCGGTACGCCGAGGTCGCCAATCTTACTGAGGCTTAGTCCCGCAAATTCCGCATGTTCTCCAGCCATCAGCTTGAAGACTTCCTCAATGGAATTTAAGGAATTAGTGCCACCCAGGGCAGTAAGCAAATCGCGTAGGATTTCCCAATCGTCGCGCGCCTGATCAGGAGGTTGTACCGCGCGATTAATCCGCTGAAGCCGCCCATTGATATTAATCAATGATCCGCGTTTTTCCACCCAGGCGCTTGATGGCAAGAGCACGGAGGCGAGCGCACTGGTGGCATTTGGCAGGATGTCGATGACGATCAGTGCGATTTTGGAAAGCTCTTCTGCCGTCATCCCGCACTTGGTGGCATCTTCGAAACAAATCAGCACTTTGATTGCTCCACTTCTTACTCCCTGGGCGATGCCAGGCAAATGAGATCCTGGTTCGCTCGCGCTTACTCCAAGCAGTTTGGCGCCGGTCGTATTTGAGTTGCGATCGGCCGGGATCAAAATGCCATCAGGCTCCCCGGTTCGGGGAAGCACATCAAGGCGCTCCGGTGCGATATTAAGCTGATGAGCCAGTAACCGGGCTACGAAAAGCTCCTCATTAGTCATTCGCGCCGAGGCAATCATTGCGATCGACTCGCTTGAATGCGCTTTGAGGATTTCAGCAGCAACTGCGATGGCTGTGCGCCAATCAACAGGTTGTGCTTTGATCTGCGGCAGCTTGAATCGGTTGGAAGCACCAACGTATTTGAAATTAAGCCGGTGGGAATCGGGCAGCCAGACTCCGTTCACGTCGTTGTTTTCGCGCGGAGTAATCCGGTAGATCACGTTCTCGCGGCTGCCGACGGTAATGTTGGAACCAAGGCCGTCGTTTACATCGATGGTTTTGGTCTCCTTCAAAAACCATACCCTCATCTTGAAGCGGAAGTCGCTCGAAGTCAGCGCGCCAACCGGACAGATGTCGACCGTGTTAAGGGAGTAGTTGCTGTCAAGGACACGTTCGGGATGACAGGCAATGGTTGAGAAGCTGCCGCGATCGACAAATCCCAGCACGTCATCGTTTGCAACCTCCTTCATGAAGCGGATGCAGCGCGAACAGAGTACGCAACGCTCGGCATCGAGAGTAACGCGAGGTCCCAGTTCGATATTTTTCGGCTTCTTAACCTTCCTCTCCAGAAAACGGGAGGAAGAGTTGCCGTATTCGACAGAGAACTCCTGCAGACGGCATTCCCCGGCCTGATCGCAGATCGGGCAATCAAGCGGATGGTTGATCAGCAGGAACTCCATGACGCCTTGCCGGCATTCCTGCACCATCGGAGAATCCGTGCGGACCGCCATTCCTTCGGCTACATCCTGTGCGCAGGAGATTTGGGGGCGGGGAATCCATCCGATTTCAGGCTTGCCGTCCGGCCCCACGACTGGCTTTCGATCCGGTCCCATTTTTGGCATGCCGAGTTCAATCAGGCACATACGGCAATTACCCGGCGCGGTAAGCTTCGGATGATAGCAATAACGAGGAATGAATTTCTGTGCCTGGGAGCAGGCTTCAATCAAGCGGGTACCCTTTGGGAACTGCAGCCAGACGCCATCGATCTGGACGTTGAGCATTTGCACAGGGGTGGAAGTTTCGGTGCTCATTTAGGAAAGTCGAAGTCCTGCTCGCGAAATCATGGGCGGGGAAGTGATGTGGTGTTGATGCTGGTAACCCTTGGTTGATTTCGCCCGCGGAATTTTATGGCTTGTCTACTTGGTGGCGGCTGGCGCCATCACATCGCGGCCAGTATCGCGAGGTGAAGAAATGGTGGGAATAAGCGCCTCTTTGGAGAGTTCTTCGGATGTATATTCCGGCGGCATCGGTGGCGGCACCGCTTTGGTGGAACGGGCGTTGAACTCTTCAGGGAATTTGGCGAGGAAACTTTGAGTCGGCCAGGAGCATGCTTCGCCAAAAGCGCAGATGGTTTTTCCCGCTATATTGTCGGCGACATTTTTAAGCACTGCCGGATCGCGAGCCACACCGCCGCCGTCGAGCATGCGATCGGTGATTTTTTTCATCCAAAGCGATCCCTCGCGGCACGGTGTGCACTGTCCGCACGATTCGTGAGCGTAGAACTCGTTGAGATTATTGAGCGTGGCGACCATGTCGCGCGTGTCGTCCATGACCATCACGCCGCCGGACCCGGCCATCGACCCGCAGGCAGCCAAAGTATCGAAATCCATCGGGATATCCTCAAGGGCAAGTTCCTTATCCTTGAGCTTGAACTTCTCACCAGCCCTCAGGACCTTCGCCGAAGAGCCGCCAGGGATGACCGCTTTCAGGGTGCGTCCTTCCTTAAGGCCTCCGCAGATGTCATAGATGAGTTCGCCCATCGTGACGCTGCCGACTTCAACCTCGTAATAACCAGGCTTTTGCACGTCACCACTGACGCAAAGGATCCGGGTGCCCGTGTTGTTAGGTTTGCCTAGCTTGGCGTATTCGGCGCCGCCCATGCGAACGATGTGTTTTACGTCGCAAAGCGTTTCGACGTTATTAACAATCGTGGGGCACTGGTAGAGGCCGAGCACAGCCGGGAAGTAAGGAGGCTTGATCCGTGGATAGGCGCGTTTGCCCTCCAGCGACTCAATCAGTCCGGTTTCTTCGCCGCAAATATACGCGCCGGCGCCGCGGTGAATGTAGATCTCGCAATCAAATCCGGAGCCAAGAATGTTTGAACCGAGGAAGCCGTGGGCTCGTGCCTCAGCGAGCGCTTTTTCCAGAATCTGCGCGCCTTCAGGGAACTCGCCACGGATATAGATATAGGCAAGCTTCGCGCCGACGGCGAAGCAGGAGATGATCATTCCCTCAAGGAGTTGATGCGGATCCTGATGGAGGATATAGCGATCCTTGAAGGTGCCGGGCTCGGATTCGTCCGCGTTACAGATGAGGTAGGTCGGTTTGGGGCCGCCAGGCCGAATGAATCCCCATTTTACACCGCAAGGAAAGCCGGCACCACCGCGTCCGCGCAAGCCGCTTGCCTTGACTTCATTGACGATTTCCTCGGGCTTCATCCCGAACGCCTTCTTTAGCTCCTCATAACCGCCATCGCGCAAATAACAGTCGATGTCGTTGGTCCATCCTTCCGTATCGATGTTCTTAAAAACGATCCGCTTTTCACGCGGATGCGGCGCTTTGACCACGGGCAGCGTGGCATCGGAGCGCTGGAGGTGAAGCAGATCGGCTGCGTCGCTGAGCTTGACGTTTTCCTTGAAAAGATCGTCGACCATGGCCACAGGCGCGGAGCCGCAGCTTGCAAGGCATTCGACGAATTCGATCGAATACTGGCCGTCGGCACTGATCGCAACCGGGCTGCCATGGCCGGGGTTATGAACGTGATGGCCGGTTAGCCCATGTGAGTGTTCGTCGTCGCCTTGCTCATCGCCATAGTATCCGGCCTCCCATTTCTTGAGGTCAATACCCCCGGCCTTGGCGATTGCATCGCGCAGTTCGTAACTTCCTGCCATCGAGCACGAAAGCGTGCGGCAGACCCGGATGTGACGTTTGCCGGCAGGCGCACGCCGGAACATCGGGTAGAAGGTTACCAGCTCAAGGATGTTGATTGGTTGGAGTTCCAGTTTCCTGGCAATCCAAACGGTCGCCTCGTCTGAAATATATCCAAAGTGTTCCTGCCAGAGATGAAGCAGCGGCAGGGACGCACTGCGTTTGGAAACGGGGTAATGGGAAATCGCCTCGTCGATTTTTAGAAGCAGCTCGGAAGGAATCGTCATTTCGAATGTGGTTTAGCCGGGGCAGGCTTTGAAGCTTCCAGATGAGGAACCCGCGCGATGAGTTTGTTGTCCATGAAGTGCATTTCAACAATACGACCGTCTTGCTCGTAGTAATAACGGACTACTTCGACTTCCTTCTTCTGGGTTTCGAGGGGAATGGTTTTGGTTTCGGCGCGCAACGGCTGGCCTAGGATCGCTTCAACTTCCTTTGGAGTAACTCCGCCGCGGCTCTGCTTTTCAGCGAGTTCAAATTGCTTGTTCACCACGTCGATGTTCGAATTGGTGAATCGTTGGCCGCAGCCACTTACTGCAAGCACGACGAGTATCGGCGCTGTCTTGGCCAGCTTAAGGAAATGATTCAGATGCCCAGTGCCATTCCAGGCGGAAACCATCGAATGATTTCCGTTGCGCAATGGGGAGTCTAAATCATTGAGTTGCTTCATCGGTCACACTCTCCCATCACGAAATCAAGCGATCCGAGAATAGCCACGACATCGCTCATCATGTAGCCGGGCAAAAGCTCCGGCAGGATGCTCAAATTAACGAACGAGGGGGCGCGAATCTTCAGCCGATGCGGAGTGCCGCCTCCACGTGAGTTGATGTAGAAGCCGAGTTCACCCTTTGGATTTTCCGCGCCGAAATAGATTTCGCCGGGAGGCACGTCGGGGCCTTCCGTATGGATGATGAAGTGATGGATAAGTTCCTCCATCTTCGTAAGCACGGTCGGTTTGGGAGGCGCGAAATTTTTCGCGTCATCGATGTTGATGGGCCCGCCGGGAAGATTATCAAGCACCTGATGGAGAATGCGCACGGACTGCCGCATCTCTTCCATTCGGACAAGGTATCGATCGTAGGAATCGCCAACGCTGCCGATTGGCACGTCGAATTCGTAGTTTTGATAGCCAAGATAGGGATGCTTCTTGCGCAGGTCGTGGTCGACCCCGCTGCCGCGAAGGTTCGGCCCTGAAAGTCCGTACGTGAGCGCCTGCTCTTTGGTAATGGTGCCGACATCCTTGGTCCGATCGACAAAAATCCGGTTCCGGGAAATCAGGCTGTCCACTTCGTCAATGACACCGGGGATCTCGCTCAGAAACTTTCGGAGCAGGGGAATAAAAGCGTCCGGAAGATCGCGGGTCTGACCGCCGACACGCGTGTAGCTTGTTGTAAAGCGTGCACCGGTAAGCAACTCGCACAGATTGTAAATTTTTTCCCGCTCAGTGAAGGTGTAAAGGAACACCGTCATGGCGCCGCAATCCATTGCCAGGCAGCCAATGCCCAGGAGGTGGGAGGAAATCCGTGACATCTCACAGCAAATGACTCGAATGGCCTGGCCGCGCGCAGGCAACTCCCAGCCCATCAGCTTTTCCACTGCCAATGCGTATGCGACGTTATTAGCCAGAGGCGCGAGGTAATCGAGCCGGTCCGTGTAGGGCACAAACTGGTTGTAATGCATGTTCTCGGCGATTTTTTCATCGCCGCGATGCAAGTAACCAATGTCGGGAGTGGCTTTGGTGATGATCTCGCCGTCCATTTCCAATACCAGACGCAAAACGCCATGCGTGGCTGGATGGGAGGGCCCCATGTTCAGGATCAATTTCTCGCCAAGGATGTCGGAGGAAGTGTCCGCTTTTTCGATGCCTGCCTGCGTGTTGGCAAGCGTGTCGGGGGCTTCGATTTCGTGGGTGGTAAGGGCCATGGGATTACGCAAAAATGCGGTGAAACACGTTAGGTTTCGAGGGAGAAATGGCGCAAGAGCAATTTGTGAAAAAATTCACAAGCTCCGCGATGCGTATTTTTAGCCGATCTTCCGGTTTCTTCAAAATCAGCATCTTGCTGCAGGGCGGCGCCCGATTTTTTGCCAGATCACGCCGCCCAGAGCCATGACGAGCAAACCCGCCAGGATGCGAAGAGGCGTAAAGAGTGAGGCCAGAAGCGGTTTTTTTGGAGGCGTCTTGAATTGCGCCTCGCATCGAACGACCGATGATTGATCGGCCTTGATGGCGCGGATTCGAATGGTGTAAAGGGCGCCCGGCTCCAACCGGGTGAGGGTGCCCTTCATTCGCCCATTTTTGAACTCGGGCACAAATGAACCCATCTCTTTCCAATCAAGCTTCAATTGCCCGCCTTCGAGGGAGAGTTGCCGCACTTCAATTTTTGAATGGACCGTGCCGGGATTCGGTTCCACCCAATCAAGGATCGCCATGGTTGGAGTCAACTCCACGATTTGCGCGAGTTGGAGAGGAAGCCCTTCAGTTGAAGCGGAGGCGATTTCTTCATGTCGATTCGCAGCAATGACGCGGGGACGCGATGCGGCGACGAGCACGGGGCGTTCAGTACGAGATGGTGTCGCAAATCCAACGGCCTGTGCGATTTGCGCAGTGACTGGAATCTCCAGATTCGCAAGGGATCGGGCACGAATTAGAAGCGTGGAGCGGTAACTTCCCGGATTTGCGGTCAGCAACCCGATTGTCAGCTCTTTTTGTTCGCCAGGGGAGAGCGTGATCGCAGGCTGTTGGAGAAAATAAGGTGCTGCAATTTCCATAGTAACGGTGGTGCTCGTGCCTCCGCGATTTTTGATTCCGAATTGTTCGCGCGCATTTCCACCAAACGGGATTGCGCCAAAGTTGACGCTCTCGCGTGTGATTTGCAGGATTGGCGGCACCGCATCGCCGTGTACCGGCACGCTGATTTCGCCGGCAGTCGAATGAAGCCGGATCTCGCCATCAAGCGCGGCAAGGTTCGCCTCAACAGTCTCAACATGGATTGACCCCTCGGAGAGCGGTTTGATCGTGGCCGCCGATGAGAAGATAAACCGATCATCCTCAAGAGGGGTGATGGTTTGCTCGCTTGCCGTATTATTGAAAATTTCCAGTGTGGCGCTTCGGACTCCCTTTTCTCCTTCGCTCTGCTTAAGGAGAAGTTTGGCTGGTAAAATGGAGATTGGAGGGAGCGATTCCCCAGTCAGTGCGGTAACACACTGGGTCTCCGGTCCGTAACGGAGCAGTCCACGCGCGCTGCCGACACTTTTCGGCGAAAAGATCAGCTTAATTGAACTCTTTGTCCCCGCGTTCAGGCGGTAGTGCAATGGGCCATCGATCTGCCATGGCGGTTCGACCTCCAGGTTGCCCTCCGCAATGCCACCACCGCGATTGGTGATTTCCACATTCCTGGTGACTTGTTCGCCCGAGAGAGTTCGCCCGAAATCGGTGGTCTCCGGTGCAAAAAGATCAGGGTCCGTATCGAGGATCGTGATTGCCACTTCCACGGCTGCGGAAACGCCTTCGTTACTGCGAACCGCGTATGAAAATTTATCCCGCTTAACGATGAGATCCTTGGAGGGCGTGTAAGTGATCGATCCAGCCTCCTGGGCAATGCGTTTGATCTCTGAAAGTTTACCCGTTTGCGGGGGGACTCGAATCAGGAAATCGAGGGTTTGGCTGCGGGTTCCGTAAATTTTAAGCGGGATTTCGACCGATTCGCCCCGTTTAACACGCACAATCGGGGAGACTGGTTGCGGGGGGGCTTTCGGCAACTCGGGGGGATCGGCTTTGCGGGCGACGCCGTCGGGCATGGCGAGGAGGCAGGCGGCA
Source organism: Chthoniobacteraceae bacterium (assembly GCA_028293625.1). GTDB lineage: Bacteria > Verrucomicrobiota > Verrucomicrobiia > Chthoniobacterales > Chthoniobacteraceae > CAIURC01. Next base: position 33,842 of record JAQGOL010000041.1, read on the forward strand.
AAAAACGGCAGCGCAAATCGGAGGCGGCGAAAAAAAAGAGGAACAATTTTGTCCACGAGGTGCCTACATTGGCTTGGAACGCAGCGCTGGTCCAATGCCAACCTGAGATGTTCCTTCTCCACTATCTGATTGCGGTGTGGTAGAAACCCCGATATGTGTCACCGGCCTTTTTGCTGCATGAGAATACCCCGCGTCTTTCCGATGCTTGCTTTGACCTTTGCGATCTGGTCGCACGCCCAACCGGCGGCTGCGGGCCTTTTTGGATCTTCAAATCCACCAATGCGCAAGGCTACCGAGCTCCTGCGGCGTCAGGAGGCGCCCAAGGTTGATAAATCGGTGGAAGCATTGATCGATAGCGACAATGCGCGTGTTGTCATTTCCATTTCAGCGCAGCGGCTTCAGCTGCTAGCCGGAGATCAGGTTTATATCGATAGCCCGGTTTCCACAGGAAAACGTGCTGGAATGACGCCGACAGGCAGCTTCAAGATCCTCGAAAAAGACCTTGATCATCGTTCCAACATTTACGGGTCTTTTTGCGATTCCAGGAACCGGGTGGTTAGGGAGGGTGTAAGCCTTAAAGTCGATTCAGCCCCCAGTGGAACGCATTACGTGGGCGCGCCGATGCGGTTTTTCTGTCGGCTGACCGACGGCGGGATTGGGATGCATATCGGCGTGTTGCCCGGTTATCCTGCCTCCCATGGCTGTGTGCGGCTGCCGGCTGAGATCGCGCCTTTGATTTATCAGAAGGTGAAAGTAGGCACCTCCGTGGTGATCCTGCCATAGCCGCCTCGGGGTGCGCGCTTCTTTTGAACGCTTATTGAATCTGCTGCCTTAACTGGTCGAGTGCGGCTTGCGTCGTCAACGTCTTGAAGGTTTCCCGATCGGTGCGGAATGTGAAATGGCGGACCAGTTCCTTGCCTTGCCGGCTGGCGAGCGCGACATAAACCGTGCCGACCGGCTTGGTTGGCGTTCCTCCTCCAGGACCCGCGATGCCCGTTGTGGCAAGTGCATAATCAACATCCGCAACACGGACGACGCCGCGCGCCATCGCCAGCGCCACCTCCGCACTGACTGCGCCGTGTTCAAGAATAAGCTCGGCTGGAACGCCGAGTTCGCGTGTCTTTGAGTCGTTGGCATACGTAACAAAGCCGGCCTGGAAAACACGCGAGGCGCCCGGCACGTTTGTCAGATGATGGGCAAGAAATCCTCCCGTGCACGATTCCGCAACTCCGAGCGTTTGCGATCGCTCGGTAAGCAATTTGATCACCACTTTCTCGAGCGAACTCTCGTCCATTGAAACAATCTGAGTGGCGAAATGCCGGAGAATGATCGTTTCTGCACGATCGAGAATGGCTTTGCTTCCAATAATGCGCACGTCGACTTCACCTGGACGCGCGCAATAACCAAGTTCAATTCCCAGGGCAAGCAGCTCCGCCCCGATGCGCTCTTCCACGTGGGATTCACCGGTTCCTGTGATTCGATAGTTACGCTTGAACTCAGAAGCTCCTGCGGGGACGAGCTTTTGAAGAAGAGGGAGCGCCGCTTCATTAAACATTGGCTTTAGCTCTCGAGGAGGGCCTGGAAGCAAAAAAATGTGCGGCGAACTTTGCCCGCAATTAGGTAGGGGAAGCGGAGGCAAATAGAGGCCTGGCGCCGTTCCGTTCTGGTTTGGCAAAACAATCGCCTCACGGGGGCGCAACGCCTGCAGCCGGACGCGTTCACCAAGTGTAAATCCGCGTCGGATAAACCGCTCCTCGATCGCTTGCATGACGCCCTCGTCGTGAACCAGTTCAAGATTGAGCAGTTCCGCCACGATATCGCGAGTTATGTCATCAGTCGTGGGGCCGAGCCCTCCGGTTATTAAAACGATCTGGGCACGTCCGAAAGTTTCCTGCAATGCGTCGGCAATCGCGCGACCATCGGGAACGGTCACCTGGCGTTCAATTCGAAGCCCGAGCGGGAAAAGTGCTTCGGCAAGAAATTGAAGGTGGGTATTGATGACACTGCCAAGAAGCAGTTCGGTGCCGGTATTGATGACCTCGAGGCGGGGATTCATTGCGCGAATTTGACTGCGATAAACTTGAAGCGCCAGCCTCGGCTCTGAACTCTCAATTCAAAGTGCTTTCACGCCAGCAGTAATCAAAAAGCGCTTCAAACTCCACACGTTGTAATGCGGCCAGTTCGGTCGCGAGTCCTTCGGCTCCAAATCTGACCTGTTCGCACTGCCCGGTTAACAGATACGGGTCCCACGTGTTTTGTTTGGCCATGTCACGGGACCATTCCTGCGCTGCCTGATGCATTCTGCTGAAGATCGGAAGGACTCCCGCTCTGCGAAACCAATAACGCGCATTATCAAAATCGCCCTCCCGCCTGTGCACCATCCCGTGCCAATAAGAACCGACGTCATTCTGCGCGTCCTGAAAAATTGCGTGCGCCTCGGCTAATGCATCCAGCGCGTAGAGGGCTCCACCGCGAACCAATGTAAAATTTGCAGGGGCACTGATGATTTTTCCACCGCTCAGCACGTCTTCCCCGGCAATTTGAATGCGGCGGCAGAGTTCGCGATTGAGCGGTTCACTCGGACGAAGGGCTTTTAGAAAGTCGTCTTGCAAAAAGATGCGATCAATCAAATCGGAGTAACGGTTCATACACAGACCGTCGCAACGTGCTAAATCGTCAACAAGAATTTTCTGGTGCTGGCGTGCGCGCTGCTTTTGATAAGTATCGCTATGAACTCCAAAGCAATCTGCGTGCTGGTCGCCATCGTTGCCGCGGTGGCTGGGGGCGGCGCGTGGCTTCGCTCTGGAGACGGATTTGTCGCTGAGCCGCCCGCGTCGTCCGCCTCTCACCCCGGAACGCCCGACCGCGCAAACTCTTTTGAATCGATCTCCCTCTCCGATGCCATTACGCAGGGAAAAGTAAATGCGTCGTTCTCAGGGAACGGCCGGGAGCAACTCGTTGCGATTCTCACAAATAGCGGTCCGGCTCCCTTGCAAGTGCGAATCGACGTCGGTCAAATGTTTGTAGCGGCTAAGAATGCCGTAATTATAACAGTTGAAGATGCCGCAGAGGTTCATCCTGGCCAGACGCTCCAAAGAGAGCTTCATACGGTTGCTATTCGCTCCTCAAATAAAATATATCAAGGCGTTTACAATATAAGTCCAAACACGGTCCCTCAACTGGACGCGCTTCTGGTATACGGACGCAAACATTCCGAATTTTCGGCTTCCGCGATGCAAACGGCGGTTTTGGTTTTGATGGAAAATCTCCCGCTCAGTGCGGTTGCGAAATTCACATCAGCCACGGGCGAGTTGAAGAGCCGATTTAATACCGATTCATTCCGTGTCGAATGTGGCGATATCCTTTCCGCGCTCGCTGCTCTCCGGGAAATTGGCGTCCCTGACTCTTCCTTGACGATGACGATTGATCCCCAACTTAAAATTGAGGCTATGATTGATCCGCTCTCGCGCCCTCAAGCCATGCGCTATTATGGCATTAGTGCCCGAAATGAGTGGGAGTTCTGGCGCGCTGAATTGCTAAGCGGGCCGCCGGCAACACGACATTACGCCCTTTATGGAATCGCCCGGTTTTATCCGGAAATTGCGATTGAAATGCTTCCGAAATGGGCTCGGGAATCTCAAACAAGCGCGGTCTATCGTCTCGCCGCTGTTCAAGCATTGGCGGAAACCCAGCGGGCTGACGCGCTGCGCCTTTTGCGGGAGCTCTCGGAGGATTTGGGGTCTGAAACGGAGCTTGGACGTGCTGCAAGCGGCGCAGCGGATTCACTGCAGCAACGATTGGAGCAAGCGCGGGAGAGGCAAACAGCGGGTGCCTCATCGCCTGCTAAGGAGGAAACGCCTTCGCGCTTTTAGGGCAGCTAAAGAGCCCCGCCCTGCATATGGCTCTCGCTGATCCGGTTCACGATGGCATAGCGTGTCAGGCCGGCTGTTTGATGGATGTTTAGCTTGTCCATGACGCGTTGACGGTGCTTCTCCACTGTTTTAATGCTTATCGTTAATTCCGAGGCAATCTGCTTGTTAGCATACCCCTCGGCAATCAGCTGAAGCACTTCAAGTTCGCGAGGTGTTAGTTTGATCCTCTCTTTTCCTGGCAGCTGTCCATGCTCGAGTCCGTTGCGGCAGTTATCCTTCAGTCGTCTCGCCACCGACGGACTAAATACCGCTTTTCCTTTCTGTACCTCCTTCAGCGCGGCGACAAGCTCGTTTGCTGCCGTTTGTTTGATGAGATAACCGGCCGCTCCCGCTTCCATAACCTGCGTGACGTAAATGTCGTCGCTGTAAGAAGATAACACAACGATTTTAAGTCGTGGAAATTCTTTTATTAGTTGTTTGGTCGACTCGAGTCCATTCAACAATGGCATCGCAATATCCATTAAAACAATATCTGGATTTAACTCTTTTACCATGTGGATTGCACTACGACCAGTATCCGCTTCACCAACTACCTTAATCTTCTCATCACACTCAATTAATGCACGTATTCCTTGTCTCACAATTGTGTGATCGTCGGCTATCAATACCGATATCACCCTGTTTGCTGCAGTGCCAAGACTGCTCCGGGTTGATGTAGGCATTGCCGTCCCGGATAAATTGCCGACGCGAGTCATGCTTGCCCTCCGGGCAGGGAGCTCTGTTTGTATCGTTCCCATCTCTAATTTCTCCATAACCATTCATTCCTTTCCATACTGCTGACGAATTAACTCAACCAATCTCAGCGCCATGCTGAGAGCGTCATCTTCGCTTGAAAATACGGTAAAACCCCTAGGTTGTTCTGCGCCGATGCGAAAAGCCGTCTTTCGAGGTGAAAAGCACAGGGAATCGCTCCGATGCAGTCGGTTATGATAATTGAAGTTTTCGAGGAAAAGCGTGCCAGATCAGTTACTACCCAAGGGAAGGTCAAAAAACTACCGAAAGGATGCGATTAGTTCTTGCTCCTTTTGGCTGGGCGGTTACTTTCCCGACCCCGCTCCAAAAGCAGGGCTGCAAAGCGCCGCGAGGCGAATGCGGTGAACAAAGAAAATCGAAAATTTCGAATT
>JAQGOL010000011.1 GCA_028293625.1 Chthoniobacteraceae bacterium
GCAGGCCGCCGCTGGGACGCCTCAAGTGAAGAGTTACTGCACGACCGCGGCACGTCTGCCGAGGTTGGAAGGGCTTCTTTGGCGGCCACCCTTGGACCGGTTAGTTCAGTCAACTACAATCCGGCCGACCGGGCGCGTCATTGCAATAAAGTCTCTGTCCCTGGCGCCCCCTCTGTCCCTGGCGCCCTGGCGCCCTGGCGCCCCTGTCCCTGGCGCCCTGGCGCCCCTGTCCCTGGCGCCCCGCTCTGAACGCCAGGTTGCATTTATTGAGCGTTTCCTCGACTTGTGTCATCGCCATGCGAGTCCCCCATCATGACGGCATCGTATCCACACTCGCAGACGAACACTTCGGAAGTTGCGTCTTTCGCGAGCCCGAGCTTTTGCATAGCGTCCCGTCAGTGGAACCTCGCATTCCGTTGACGTGAAAACGACGATCCCATTAGTTCCGGTTCCATGCATCGATTGGGTGCAGCGTCTGGCAATTCTCGCTTACGTCGCCGCACTTTGTTTGATTGCCGTTGTTATAGTGGCCAGCGCTTCGAACCCCTCCCGAGCCCTAAACCCAAAGGAACTGGAGGAAGTTGCCGGGCTCGTTCGGACGAAGAGTTCTGAACCCATCCTTTCCATTACCCGCCAAGCCGACGGGAGCGTTCAGGTGATAACCGGCGTTTATCAAGGCCCCCTTGGCAGCGGCGGCTCCGAATTTCACATCAAGCACTTTTTTCGAGGATGGCGCATCATAGAATCCTCTTTTTGGATCGGTTGATAACTACGCTTACTATGCCGATACAAGCTAACCGGCCGCGAAATCCGATGACCGATTCACCTAACCAGCTCTGGTATCCGGTTCATCCGCGCTGGCTTCCACTGCTTCGGATACTTGGAATCGGCATCGCGGCAGGCGCTATTTACCGCATCGTAAGTGAGCGCCATTGGTCTGGCGGCGGTATTACGGCGCTTTATTTTCTCTTTATTCAGCCCGATCTGCGCCCGCGTACCCCCTTCTATTGGTGCGGCGTGATTGTTCATTGGATATTCTATTTTTTCCTGCTCGCCGCTGTCGCTGCAGTGCTTACCTCCCTCATCTTCCACCGATGAAGGCGAACGAAGCCGTACCGCCAGGAACCTGGATACATTTTATTTGGAACTGTCAGCGGCGTGAACCGCCTCGCTGACATCTACGCGATCGGTGAGAGGAGTTTTGAACGCAAAAGCGAAGAACGCGGCCACGCCCAGAAAAGCGAAAGCCACGATATAATTCCAGGCGAGTTTCTCCTTCAGAAACGTGATCGCGAACACGATGAAGATAACCAACGTGATTACTTCCTGAATGATCTTAAGTTGGAATCCCGAGAACTGGCCATAACCGAAACGATTGGCCGGCACGGCCAGGCAATATTCGATCAGCGCGATTGACCACGAGGCTATTATCGCTTTCCAAATCGGCCAGTCGTGCCCGTATTTCAAGTGCCCATACCAGGCAAAGGTCATGAAGACATTCGACAGGACCAGAAGGAGGACGGTGTTCATAAGGTGGAATTCAGAAATCGTGGATCGCGCCTTTGCGGCATGATGAAAACTTCCGAACGCCTACCTTTCCGGCGAAGACTCAGCAATACGCGCGGCGGGCGCTGACTGTGCTTCCAGCAATTGCTCCAAACGCCGGAGCCGCTCCGCCATTTTCGGCAGCCGCCGCACCATCGCCATCTGTTCCTTGGCTTCCCGAATCGGCACGGCAGGCGCGCCCCATAGCACTTCTTTGGCCAGGAAATTCTTACTCACGGCACCGCGGGCGGCGACGATCACCTGGTCGCCAAGTTCGACATGGCCGACCACAGCGGTCTGCCCCGCCATTGTCACATAATTGCCGAGCCTAGAGCTGCCGGCTACCGCGCTTTGCGCCGCAACCAGGCAATGCTTTCCAATCACCACGTTGTGCGCGATCTGGACCAGGTTATCGATCTTTGTGCCCTCGCCGATCCAGGTTCGGCCAAAACGCGCGCGATCGACCGTACTGTTTGAGCCAATCTCCACGTCATCGTCGAGCTGTACGATGCCGACCTGCGGAATCTTGATGTGTCTGCCATTGGAAAATTCAAATCCAAATCCGTCGCCGCCCAATACCACTCCGCTATGAAGGATCACGCGGTCTCCAAGGATGGAACGCGAGCCGACTGTCACCCGCGGTGCAATCTGGCAATCAGCGCCGATCTTCGCCTCGTGCCCCACATAGCTGCCCGCTCCTATCACTGTGTTCGCGCCGATCTTCACGCCGTCCTCAATCACTACGTGCGCCTGAATACTTACTCCTTCACCCAATTCCACGCCTCGGCCGACCACCGCGCTCGGGTGCGTCCCGGCGGCAAATGTGATCGGAGGAGGAACAAACTTTTCCACCAATAAGGAGAACGCCAGCGTCGGATTCTGAACCCGGATCGCCACCGGCCCGATTTCCTCCGCAAAATCGAGCGGCACAAGCGCGGCCGTGGCTCGGCATTTTTTGAGTCCGGACAAATATTTGATGTTTCCAAAAAAGGTCACATCGCCCGGAAGCGCATCGGAGATAGCGGCGGCGCCGGTAATGGGAAGTTGAAGATCGGCTGTAGACGCAAACTGGCCGCCTACTAAGGCGGCCAGTTGCTCAACCGTGATTTGAACGGTCAAAATATGGAAATGTTAGATTTAAGGCCGTTTCGGTTTGACCGGAGGCTTGGCATCGGGCGTTGCAGCCTTCTCAGGAGCGGCGGCTTCTTCCTTGCCTTTGTTCTTATTCAGCGCGGTGATCACATCGGCTGTGAACTCATATTCTTCCTTGGAATAAAGGAGCACGGGCACACCATTGAGGCTTGGGCCGGATTTATCGAACACGAGGTTGTAATTTTCGGCCTTCACGCGATCCGCGATCACCTTGTTGATCTCATCGACGATCCCGCCGCGCATCCGGACGCTTTGTTCCTGGAGCTGCTTCTCGCGGGTCGTGCGGAAATCGTTAATCTCGCGCTGCATGGTGCTCAATTCGGCGACCTTCTCATCGCGATCCTTGGCCTTCTTTTCTTTCGCTTCCTTGCTTAGCTCAGGCTTCTCGATCTCGTCGTTGATCTTTTTCGCCTCAGCCGCGCCCTTGTTATAGACGTCCATCCGGTCATCGAGCTCTTTCTTGGCCGCGGTGCGCGCTTCATTGATATGCGACTCGGCATCCTTGGTCTTATAATAGTTCTCGAAGACTTTCTTCATGTCGACCGTGCCGATCTTAAGAGTCTGCGCGGAGGCAGAGGCGGCACCGATCGCAAGGACCGCGGCGAATATGGGGAGGTATTTTTTCATTTAAGCTGAGGTTGTGGGAAAATTGACTGCCCTAAGACCGGACAAAATCCGGTTCGTTCAAAATTGATAACCGATGTTGAAGTTGAATTTGCCGCTCGAATCGTTGAAGCGATCCGAGGTAATCGGGATGCCGTAGTCAATACGGATGGGTCCGATCGGCAAGTCAAGCCGTAGTCCGACACCGAAATCGCTGTTAATACCACCGAACTTATAGCTCTTGGCTCCCACTCCGCCTACATCGTAGAAAACGGCGCCGCGCACTTTTTCCACAATTGGGAACGTGTATTCCACTGTCGCACGAATGAGTGCGCTGCCGCCAATCGGCTCGCCGTCTTCGTCTTTCGGACCGACATCGCGAAATTTGAATCCGCGCAGATTGTTGGCGCCGCCCAGATAGAGCCGATCGAAGATAGGCACATTACTTCCGCCATTCCACGTTGCTACGTTGGCGATCTCGCCATTTAAAGTGAGGATCGTATTGCCGGGCAGGCTGATATATTTGGTTGCCTCCAGGTCAAACCCATAGATATCGACATCGCCGCCCAGAGGTCCGCCGGCGACATAGACGCCCAGATCGATCTTTTCACCTTTGCGCGTTAAGAAGACGTTATCGCGTGTGTCGTAAGTAATCCCGGACGAGATACGGCTTTCAAGCGTCTGGCCTTTGGCAGCCTGAATGATGGAGGAGGCATCGGGAGCGACATCGTGAATATCGATATCTTCAAGCCGGTATCCAAGGCGCACCCTTGTAAAATCGTTTAGCGGCTTGCTGGCGTTAAGATCAAAGCCATAACGGCGCTCATCGTAGACCGAGCTCACAAACGAGGCGTCGCGATAGAAAATCTCGCCGCCGACCTGCACCTTGTAATCAAGAAAATACGGTTCGGTCAGTGAGAGCACGAAATCCTTGCGCCGCGTGCCGTATTGAGCACGCGCACGGAAGCGCTGGCCGCCTCCGGTAAATCCGTGGAGATTGGTGATGTCAAAGTTGCTTTGGGTGATTTCCGCAAAACCAAGCAAACTATCGATGGAACTGAATCCGGCGCCGAAGTTGAGCGAACCGGTCCGCTTCTCCTCCAGGGTGATATTCAAATCCTTGCGGCCGGGCACCAGCGTATCGGCCGGGAAGGTGTCTACTTTGCCGAAGTAATTAAGGTTCATCAGACGCGCCTTGGTGGCGTCGACCCGCACGGTGTTAAAGAGATCTCCCGGCGCAACGGCGACTTCACGCCGGATGACTTTATCCTTTGTGCGGGTGTTTCCAACAATGTTGATGTGCTCAACGTAGCTTTGAACCCCTTCCTCCACACGCACCGAGACATTCACCACCCCGGGTCCCGCCGGTGTCGTGTCCGCGCCGGCCTGAAAATCGATGTAACCGCGCGCCCCGTATAGGTCCTGGATCGTGCGAATATCGGCGCGCACGGCCTGCGGCGAGTAGATGGCGCCAGCCTTGGTTTTGAGATTTTTGGTCAGCTCATCCACACTAAAGACTTGCGCACCGGAGAGGGTGAGAGTGCCGACGTGATACTGGATGCCTTCGCGCACATTGAAGGTGACATCCGCTTTCCCGTCTTTGCGCACAATGGTCGGAGGGGCCACCTCGACATCGACGTAACCGCGGCTCTGGTAAAGTTCGCGAATGGCAGCCACATCCTGCTCCAATGCCTCGGTATTGAGGCGGCCTGTCTTGGTAAGAAAACTGATCAGGCTCTTAGGTTTGGTCTTGATGACCTTTTTAATCTCGCGGGTCTTAAGCGCCACATTGCCTGCCACGTTAATCGAATGGATGGAAATCTTATCCCCTTCGGTCACGTTAAAAGTGACGCGCGCCGTGCCGAGTTTTTCATTGATATCAACCGCGGAACGGACGTCGATTTCGGTAAAGTTTTTGCCCGAATAATAATCGAGGATCTTCTGCCGGTCCGCCTCAACCGTCGCTTCATTCAATGTCTCTCCAACCTTGGAAGTGATTTCCTTGCGCAACCGGCTCGGCTTGACACTGGTCACCCCGTTTAAAATCACCTCGGTGATCTGCGCCTTGGCCTGCACCACCACGATCACTTTCACCCCGTCCGGCTGCGGCTCGCCAAAAATACGCACATTGGTGATATTGCCTGTCGCGTAAAGATGCCGGATGTCGTCCTCCACCGTTTTTTCATCATACGGACGTCCGACGCGCGTCTGCATATTTGCCAGAATTCTCTCCTTTGCAATTGTCGTGGCCCCGGCGTATTGGACTTCGATCGACTTGACCGTCGGCGCCTGGCCTTGCTGGCCAAATACGGCGGCCGGCAGAAAAAGAGCCGCAAGCAGCAGCGCAAAGGCCGAAAACAGGGTGCGAAAATTCATGGGTGGTATGTGCGTCAAGGGTGCCACCCGTGGAGCATCCGTGGGCGGAAAAGCCGCGGATTAGAGGGATTCCCACCCAAGGCGTCAAGCGGGGTTTTGCGCTTGAATCCCGCCCCGTTTACGCCCGCTCCCCTCTCGTAATGCCGAACATAACCCCTCCCCTCTTCCGGCTATCTTATAAGAGCCGGAATAAGGGCCAATAAGGAATAAAAACAAGGCAGTTCGCCTGCCAGCCGTTTAACGTGCGGGCTCTTTGATCAGCCCCTTTTGCAGCAGCTTTTGCAGCTTGGGACGAATTACCACGGTGCAATAAGGATTGGTGCCCGCGTTTTCGTTAAAATAGTTCTGATGATAATCCTCCGCTTTATAAAAGGTTTTCAGCGGCGTGATTTCCGTAACGATAGGATTTTTAAACTCCGGTTGCGCGGCGGCCTTGGACTTTTCCGCCGCGGCTTTCTGCGAGTCGTCCTCGTAAAAGATCACAGAACGATACTGCGTGCCGGTGTCGCCGCCCTGGCGATTGAGAGTGGTCGGATCGTGCGCCGCCCAGAAGACTTCGAGTAGTTTCTCAAAAGAAATCTTCGCCGGCTCAAATTCAATCTGCACTACCTCCGCATGCCCGGTCTCCCCGGTGCAGACTTGCTTGTAGGTGGGATTTGGCACAGCGCCGCCGGCATAACCGGAGGCAACCGTTTTCACTCCGTCGAGCCGCTGGAACACCGCTTCCAAACACCAGAAACAACCGCCTCCAAATGTAATCCGCTGCAGGCCGGCACCGCTTTGTTTTGGTTCGTCAGTTTTCATAAGTTTTTTTTCCGCCCCAATCGCGCCGATGGAAAGCGCCGCGCTCAGCAGAAGGGAGATGATTGAAAATTTCACGGCCAGAGAGTAACCGCCCCGCGCGCGGAATCAACCAGATGGGAAATCAAATTCTCGACGCTGCGAATGACACTCGAGAGAAGAAAGCGTGAAGCCGACCGCTTATGAAAAACAAATCACAATCGGGCGGCGCCGCCTTTTAGGGGAAAAAGGAGATCGGCCGTGTATCAGTCATTCTCACCCTGTAAAAGCAGTGCGCATCTCTGCCAGCCACTGACTCCTTAAAAAGAAGGCCCGAGCTTTGCGCGGTTTGATCGATTGCGACCGTGCTCCACGTGAGCAGGTCGGTGCTGCGGTCAATATCAAAAACGCCTCCTTCATGGTTATCGGCAAATAACCCGGCGGCCTGAGGGCTCGAAAGCCGGAGGCTCGGAGTGAATCCCGCCATGTTGAAGAGCTTTTGGGAATACAGAATCGCCTTCCAGTTTCCAACCGCGAAAAATCGGCCATCGCCATACCCAATGGCATTCAGTGTGACCGCATTTCCGAGCCCTGTCGCTTCGCGGCTCCAGTTCATACCGTCTGTTGAAACCCTGACCTCACCACTCGAGGTTACGGCCACAAACCTGTCCGCTCCGAAACTGACACGCGAAATCACACCTACATACCCCGAAGCCCTCGCGCTCCATTGAAGGCCATCGGTCGAGTACCAGAGCGTCCCGTAGGAACCGACTCCGACAAATACTCCGTTTCCAAACCGCAGATCGTTTAAGGTTTCATTCGGACCCGCGCTCCTGCTCCATACCGAGAGATCGCTTGAACTGAGGATATCCTGGTTGGCGGTGCTGATGACAACCCGTGTATTGCCGGCCGTAATGCCAAAGAGCGCTTCCGATGTGTTGCTTGCCGCGCGCTGCCATGTTTTTCCATCCCCGGAAATGGTAATCACGCCGCCTGCCCCGATGGCGCAGAATTTCCCGAGGCAGAAAGTTACTTTTGTAAGATTGGCGACTGTCTTTGAATCGACAAGCTCCCACGCCACACCATTCGTGGAATATAAAATAATCCCGTTGGCTCCCACCGCCACGAGGGCGTTGCCGCTGGAGGCAATGTCACGAAGATCCGCGTTGGTGCCGGAAACAATCGGAACAATCGTCTCCTGCTGGAAATCGTAATACGACAGATGCCCGCTTTTGCCGGTGATGTATTGCTTCGATTTGAAAAAACAGGTGGCAGTCAGATCAACCCAAGTCCCGCCCATGGACTTCACGGTCCAGGTTAATCCATCCTCGGAAAACGCGCGGCTGCTTCCCACGGCGGCGAACATCTCCTTGCCATACGCCATGCTGACCACGCCCGGTGCCGAGGCGGTGGCCGTCCAGGTGATCAGATCGGGGGACGATAAGATCGCACCGCCTTCGCCCACGGCGACATAGAGTCCTTCCCCGAACACGATTGAATAAAGGCCCCTTGGCGCGGGCATATTTTGCCAGGTCAGCCCGTCCAATGAAGTCGATAGCTGTCCCCCGGCATCCGCCACGGCGACAAAACGGGTACCATCAAATATGAGGCACTTTTTATAACCGTTCCCGGAATAGATTCTCGTCCAATTCACCCCATCGGTGGAACGCACCCCGGTTGTATTACTTCGCTCCAGGGCGACCCAGACACCATTTCCATAACGTACAGAGGACAAACTATCCAATGGGTATCCCGGAGTTCCTGCATTGTTGTATCCGACACTTGTCCAGGAATAGCCATCCGCGGACACAAGAATTGTCGCAGCCTCGCCAACCGCCACAAATCGGCCTTGCTCCGCCCAGACATCGCTCAAAGTTCGCGCGGTAGGCGAAGGCGAAGAGGTCCAGCTTTTCCCATCTACCGAGCGGAGGATACTACCGTCCCAACCGACCGCGATAAAATAGCCATTCCCAAAACAGACACTCTCGAAGTAACTGGAAGTGCCGCTTGTTTGAGGATCCGCGGCATACCATGTCGATCCGTTAGTAGACCAAAGGATCACCCCGGAAGGTCCCACCGCAACGAAGCGATCCTTGCCAAAACAAACCTTCGTGATCGCTGCGGATTGAGGCGCGCTCCAATAGAGCCCAGCCACGGACGTAAGCGGAAACAGAATCATCAGGAAGATGATATTTGCAACCCATGTCCCACGCCGCAATCGGCTCGCTAATCCAAAGATGGCATGGATTTGTAAATTAAGAGGCGGCATAAAAACGAGGCGTCACCATTGCCGGGAAGATTCCCGACGCAAGCGCAATTATGCGGCATCCCGGAACTGAAAAAAACAGTTCAGGTGATATAAAAAACCAGCGCTACAAGCCGGCTGACAAACAACCCGAATCCGCGTCGAATGCAGGGACATGGAGCCTACTAAGAGACTGCACGGATCTCGACACCGCGATCATCAGCCCCGGCGATTTCAAGGCGGGTCGAGAGGAACTGATGAATGACATCGATATTCGTCCTTGCATGCCGCGAGAGGCGAATCGTCCGAAAACCGCCGCCGCCAGCCAACGCCAGCGGCAGGAGCAGTTGGTCGGCCAGGAATTCGCCCACCGGCGCCACCGCGGCAAGATAGTCGCGCACTCCGTCAACGAGCGCGTCGGCCACTTGCTCCGAGCGAACTCCTTTTTCGCCAAATCCTACAAACGATTCAGTGATATGAGCGGAACGGACTTCGCCAACGAGCACAAAACCGGGCCCGCACTGGGCGGGGTGTTCCACGATTTCACACAGCGAGCGCTCCCAGCCCAGCCGTTTTTTAATCCGCTCAAAAGCGCGATCCGCGATCTCGGGGTTAAGCGCGGCGACATGGGCAACCACCCGCCTGCCGGCATCGGCGCCGCGTTCGTACAAGTCGACTGGCTGAAGGCTTGAAACCGCGCCGATCTCAATTTCCATCCGGCCACCGCCCGCCGGATAGAAGCCCGGACGAATGAGTTTGGCTTCCACTTTGGGACCGAAACGCGCGAGTTGCGGCAGGAAGGTATGGAAAAGGAAATCAAAAGGTGGCGCAAACGGATTGTGGGTGCCGCCTTCGAGCGTCAGCCTTGATGGCTTGGAGGCGAGCATCAGCGCTGGCAGAATGGTTTGCAGGACAAGCGTCGTGCTGCCTGCCGTGCCGACGGCAAAGCGGTAGTCGCCCGGGCGAACTTCTTCCGGCCGGAAAACCAACTCGCAGGAGCCGATCTCGGCGCCGTCACAGACCGCGCCGCTGATCTCAGTGGCAGCCAGCACGGAAGTAAGATGTTGCCGAAGCAAACCGGGCTTCTTTCGTCCCGCGCGAATATTCACGATCCGGAATGGTTTTCCGGTGACAAGTGAAAGCGCAAGCGAAGAGCGCAGAACCTGGCCGCCTCCCTCTCCCAGCGAACCATCAATAGTAATTGTTTCTCTCTTCTTCATGCAGCGCCTCCAAGGCTTTCATCGGAGTCTTTGATCACAAACCGCGCCCGCAACCGAGCAACTTCGCTGGCCAACCCCGCGCCCTCCACACTGTGCAGGACTTCATTGAAGTTTTTATAGGCAGCCGGCGCCTCGTCCTTCGGATAAAGCCTGCAATTGGTCAGGATATCATGGGCGGTGAACTCATCGTCCACACTCTTCTGGTCAAGTTCGCGGATTGCAGCTTTGCGGCCTTTCACACGGCCCGCCCCGTGGTTGACAGAAAAGCAGCTTTTCTCCGCGCCAGAATCGGCGACCATCACGCAAGAACCGGCGGTCGGATTCCCTGGCAACA
Organism: Chthoniobacteraceae bacterium; assembly: GCA_028293625.1. GTDB lineage: Bacteria > Verrucomicrobiota > Verrucomicrobiia > Chthoniobacterales > Chthoniobacteraceae > CAIURC01. Next base: position 10,256 of record JAQGOL010000011.1, read on the forward strand.
AAATAGGATGCCCTGTCTCGGCAAAGGGCGTTCCGCGCAGTGAATAATGGCCGCCGGGGAATGCTCGCGTGGCGCCTTTGCGATGCACCCATGCTTCACGATTTTCCACGATCTCGCGGCGCGCGATGTTGTGGCTGATGAAGTAGACAAGTTGCCCTGCCGCGCCGGGAAGTATCTCCTGGAATGCTTCAAGCACGAGGGCATTGATAAGAAGATGGTTCACGGTGGCGAAGTTGGCTCCTAGCGCCATGTCATCGAGATAAGCATCCGCCTCCGGAGTTCCCAGCGGTGCGTAAACAAGCTCCTTGTCATTTCCAGGCAGCGGCAGGTTCCACTGGCTGAAGAACTGTTGAAGCGCGCGAAATTGCCCCATCGCCAGATTGTGGCCAAAGCCTCGTGAACCGCAGTGCGAAAGAAAAGCGACTCCGCCATCGCGAAGTCCAAAGACTTCAGCGGTCTGCCGCGCGCGTTCATTTTTCGCAACTTCGACTACTTCGCATTCGCCAAAATGATTCCCTCCGCCGTAGCTTCCAAGTTGAGTCATTTTATCGTCAAACCTTGGCAGGGCGCCGCTGTTTATCAGGTATTCCAGACGTTCGGCCAGAGCATCGGAAGTATCGTCATGGCCGACATGTGCCGAGTCTTCGCAGCGGGCCGCCCATTCAGGTGGGATTCCAAGCGCCTCGCAGACTGCAACCGACGCGCCTTCAATCGCCACCCGGCGTCCGAGCTGCGGGGAAACCGGCCGCGACTTCTTTGCGGAGCGCTGGCCGCGTCCGGCGCCGGTGGGGGTCCGCTCGCAGATCGCATTGATCAAGGCGCGGCGCGTTGCCTTATCGGCAATGGCCGCCGCCTCCAGATCAAGTGAAAGCAGACTCATTGAGCACTTGATATCGACGCCAACAGGACCGGGATAAATATGGGTGGGCGAGACGAGCACGCAGCCGACAGGCGCTCCGTAACCGCAATGCGCATCGGGATTTAGCACCAGGTCAGTCACCCCGGGAGCACCGCGGGAGTTCATCGCCTGTTCAAGGCACTTGTCATCAAAGGTCGCGCGAATCGATTCCGTTCCGATGACCGTGATTGGCTTTCCCCGGGAGCCGGGCGCAGGCAGGAAACCGGTCGCCTCACCGGTGACATGGATTGATTGATGGGTAAGTTTGGAACTCATAGGTAGTAATTGCCGTTCGAATGGCGACAAACAGGAGTGAGAAAATTCAATGTATTCTCACAGGCATTCGCCATTCGCCGAAATGGGCTCCAGCGCAGAGCCATTGATGGAACGCCGGAGATTGTTAGGTTGGGAAAAGTTGCGACGACAAAAGTGATGAGAGTAGTTACGTGCTCTACCACTGAGCTACGGCCCCGTAGAAATGGAGCCGGCGGGATTCGAACCCGCGACCTCGTCCGTGATAAGGATGTAGTCTCATCTGCATTCGTCGCAAAGGGATGATGGAATCGTGACGATAAAATAGTTGGCGAAATAGATTGCTCTGCCATTGAGCTACAGCGCCGCGAAAAAACGGCACTGGCAGGACTCGAACCCGCAACCGATCTATTTCCGCACAGCATTCGTCACGAAAGCCATGAGCGTGTTTAAGACGCTCAGGAAGTTTCAAAGAACAAGGGACGCCGACAAAAAATGAACGAGACGCATGGTGTAGTCTCGCCAGCATTCGGCGAAGGTTTCAGACAGTCCGCGAGAGCATTATTACAACGCGATCCGGTCAATCAGGCCGACCCAGTGGTCCGGGTGCAATTCTCCAGTGGAAAACGCGGCTACGATCTCAAATACCGCGTCGGAAAAGCCGCCGATATTGAGGATATCCGCGCGTTCAACAGCCTGGGTCGATTCGCTTGGTTGCACGTCGAGACAGACAAGGCGCGCACCCCGGTTGCGGGCCTGGAATTTCGCCCATTCACTCATCGTCGCCGTGCTGCGACCGCCATATTGGCTGTCGACCCACGACATGTTGTCGGACACGAAGATCACAAGATCGCCTTTGGCACGCTGTTGGTTAAGATGCCGCAAGGGAGCGGAACAGTCGGTTCCGCCGCTGGGCAGCGAAGCGAGCTTTTGCGCGTTGGTCATCACGCTGTCACGCGGGTTGAGCCGGCACGGCACTACGTTGTCGCTGAAAGCAATCACTTCGGCATCCGGATTTTTTCTTAACACGGCGGCGGCAATAAGCGCTGCGACATCGATGCAGCGTGTCACAGTCGTTGCACCTGGCCGATAGCCCGTCACGGGCGATTGCATCGAACCGGAGACGTCCGGGCAAACAATCACGCGGCCCTGGATCGCGGGCACATTTTCAATGGCCACTTCCATCGCATCCTGAAGCGCATTTCGGATAGGTTCCGGGACGGTTTTATCGACGGAATGAAACGCCGTCAGGAGTTGATACGGAAAACAACGGGCACGGCGGATAACCTTCGGATCGCGCAGCCGGTTTGCGATCCGGTTTACACGCGAGGCATCATTAAATACGCCATGCCGGGCAAACGTGTTCAGGTTCATCCGGGTCATCTGCCAGGGAGCACGGTCAGCGATCAATTGCCAGGCAGCCGAGTCGAGGTTGAGTGCAGTCAGCATTTGAAAAGGAACCTCAGGTGCGACCTTCAAATCACCACGCTTGTACGATTCAAATTCCCGGACCAGCGGCGGAAGTTTTTCCGCATTGTGCGGGCGTCCGATCAGCCAGCCGTAAAGCGCTTCACGGGAAGGAGCTGCCGGACGCGGATGAACCATCTTGATCACATCGGCCAGCGAGGGCGTTTGCCCAACTGAAGCGCAAAAAACCTGGGCATCATCGCGTTGCTCAAACCAGCGCTGTACCAACCGTTTGGGAGCGGAACCGAGCGATTTACGCCCGGTCACGCCGCTGCGGATGATCTGAACAAAATTACGCAGCATCTTGCCGTTATTAATCACGCGGTCAAAAACGATGGCCAGCAAGGCAGGATCCCGGGTCGCCAGCGTCGCACAAAGCAGGGCCGGCATATCCTTCATGTAACCGCGGGTCCGGCAATAAAGCGCGGTTTTGGCTACAAAGCTCGCTTCGACGGCACCGGCCAGATGCAGCACCTTTTCAAGTTGTGTCGCGGCGTTGGCGTAGAAGGTTGAATTCAGGCAACCGGTGACGGCGTATTGCGCCAGAGCGTGCCTTGGGGTGAATGAAAACGCACGGCCGCCGGCTTCGTTGCGGACATTGGTCTTTAAGCGGCCCGCTACGGTTTCAAACAAGGTTTTGTTGGCCATGATCGTATTTGTTGGGATTGGTTGAAGCGAGCGGGCTGCTGTTTAATGCGCCGACTCTTTCGATGGATCTCCTTAATGCTTGCCGCATGCCAACCCGTGCCACCGACGCTTCTTAAACTTCGCAACTCCTTCAATATCAGAGAGAAACATTTTAAGTGCGCTTCGGACCAGTCGCTAAAAAATTTTTGAAGCTCGCCGATCCGTAGCTTTATGGCTACGCCTTTAGCATATTCGCCATGGTCTCAAAGAAGCTCGTCATCTTCGGTCTGCTCGGCACTCAACTCGACCGCGGCATCGGTCCGCAACGCTGGGAAAACTGGCGTCCGACGGTCTCGCTTTGCCAACAGGAGGATTTGCTCGTGAGCCGGCTCGAATTGCTCCACGACCGGAAAGCTTCCTCCATGGCCGAAGCCGTCGCGGACGATATCGTCAAGGTATCGCCGGAGACCGAAGTACGGCGGCATACCGTGGGGTTCAGCGATGCGTGGGATTTTGAAGAGGTCTACGGCGCGCTTGCCGATTTTGCCCGCGGCTACGCGTTTCATCCGGAGCGGGAAGAGTATTTGATTCACATTACGACCGGAACGCATGTCGCGCAGATCTGCCTTTTTCTGCTCACCGAATCGCGTCATTTGCCTGCGCGCCTGATCCAGACCGCGCCGCCCGGGGAACGGGAACGCGGCTCGCCTGGCAGCTACTCCATTATCGATCTCGATCTATCACGCTACGATCGGATCGCCGCCCGTTTTGCCGAGGAACAACGCGAGGCGCGCAGTTTTTTGAAGAGTGGAATCGCGACCCGCAACGCCGCCTTTAATCAAATGATTGAAGAGATCGAGCATGTGGCTGTCGCTTCGCGCGATCCGATCCTGCTGATGGGACCGACCGGAGCCGGCAAATCGTCGCTTGCCCGGCGGGTATTTGAGTTAAAGAAGCAACGGCATCAACTCGCGGGCGAATTTGTGGAGGTGAACTGCGCCACGCTGCGAGGCGATACCGCTGCAAGCACACTTTTCGGGCATGTCCGCGGTGCATTCACAGGCGCCCAGCGTGATCGTCCGGGGTTGCTTCGTTCGGCCGATGGGGGCCTTCTTTTCCTTGATGAAATTGGGGAACTCGGGTCAGACGAGCAGGCAATGCTTCTGAGGGCCCTGGAGGAGAAGCGGTTCCTGCCGGTCGGCGCCGATCGCGAAGTGGCGAGTGATTTCCAGCTGATCGCCGGCACCAATTGCGATCTGGCCGGCGCGGTCGGTGCCGGGGATTTTCGCGAGGATCTGCTTGCACGCATCAACCTCTGGACGTTCCCGCTTCCCGGCCTGGCCCAACGGCGCGAAGATATCGAACCGAATCTCGACCATGAGCTTGAAGGCGCCGCAAAGCGGATGGGACGACGCATCAGCATGGCAAAGGACGTGCGCACCGGCTTTCTCACGTTTGCTCGATCAGGCGAAGCGAAATGGAATGCCAACTTTCGCGACCTCAATGCAGCCGTGACACGAATGTCGACCCTCGCCCCGGGCGGCCGCATCACGCGCGCTGTCCTTGACGCCGAACTCAGCCGCCTCCGGGCCGCATGGAGAAGCGCGCCTGCCGTGGGCTCGGATGAATCTCTGCTTATGGAAGTGCTTGGTGCGGATGGAGCCGCAAAACTTGACCTTTTTGACCGTGCCCAGCTTGCCTGCGTGATCCGGGTCAGCCGGGCCAGCACCACTTTAAGCGAAGCCGGCCGCCAGCTGTTTGCGGTTACGCGCGGAAACCGCAAAGTGACCAACGACGCAGACCGGCTTCGCAAATACCTGGCCCGCTTCGGCCTGGCCTGGCCATGCCCTCCTCTCGTTTCCGGTGGATCGTGATCTGCGCCTCCATCCGGAGTTGTCAGGGCCACCCGAGTGAAAACCTGCGGCGCGGTTGCAGCTTGCGTCCTTTCATCGGCTTCCCTAAATCAGGCAGCCAGTGCTTTCCCGCCGCTTCAAGCTGATCGTTTTTATTGCCGCCATGCAGATCCTGGGCGGACACTGGCTTGCGCTGCAATCGGTTGCGTGGATTGGGATGATGGCAAGCTACTCAAGCGATGAAACGCTCGGTGTGGCGATTGAGAAGACCTTCGACGGGGAGCATCCGTGCGTATTGTGTAAAGTGGTGAAGAGCGGACGGACACAGGAACACAAAGGGCAGGTGGCGAAGAGTTTGGTGAAGCAGGAGGCAGTGCTCGGCGCGTTTCTAAAATTACCGGCGCCTCGTGTTGCGGAGTGGAAGTATCTGATGATTGCGCCGCACCTGGACGTGCGGAGTTATACCCCGCCGACACCGCCTCCCCAGGCGGTCTGAGTCGCAGCCGGCCTTTCGCCGGAATGCTCTTTTACCTTGCTTCCCGCGGCCGTGCCGCCGGCCTGGCGCCGTGCCGCATCCATTCTCACCGGACTTCGAGCGCCGCTCAATTCACCCTCCCTGCTTTTTCAAATTCCATGAAGCTCTCCCACCTCACCGTTTTCTCCCTTCTTTCACTCTACATCACCGCCAACCTGCCTGCGTGCGATCTCTGCGGCTGCTATTTGCCGGCGCAGGAGTTCGTCCATGAACGCCCCTTTGCGATTTACGCCGGCATGTCGGAACAGTTCACGCATTTTGGGACGTTGCAGTTCAACGACCATGAGATTGCCAATCCCTCGGGCCAATACCTTGACAGCTCGATCACGCAATTTTTGATCGGCTCCTCCTTTTTTGACAATCGCCTCGCACTCCAAGCCAACGTGCCGCTGATCTACCGCTCCTACAAGCGGCCCGAAGGATTCGAGATCGACCGTGGCAATGAGTCCGGGCTGGGAGACATTTCGTTACTGGCCAACCTCGTCGTTTTCCGCAAGGACGCGCTTTTTCATGAAAGCAGCCAGGGACTTTCCAAAGATGGAAAAACGACAGCGGTTCCCTTGAGAGGTGAACCGGATTTCAGCGCCACCATCAATCTTATTGCAGGCATCAAGCTGCCGACGGGCGACAGCAGCCGATTGAAGGAGGAATTTAGTGAAGTGGAGGTGGAAGGCGCGCCCGAAAGCGGCATTCACGGGCATGACCTCACCCTTGGCACCGGTTCCTACGACGCCATTTTCGGAGCGCAAACGTTCGTACGCTACAAAGCGGTCTTCTTCGAGGCCGACACGCAATTCACGTTGCGCGGTGATGGACGGCATTCCTATCATTTCGCCAACGACCTTTCCTGGAGCGGCGGCCCCGGCGTTTACCTGATCCACCGCAAACGCAAATCGCTCGGTTTGCAATGCGTGCTTTCCGGGGAATCAAAGGACACCGACCGTTTCCAGGGTCGGGTGGCGGAAGATACCGGGCTTACCTCGCTCTATATCGGTCCGCGGATCACGGCACAACTTGGCGGATTAAGCGCTGATGTGAGTGTCGAACTTCCCGTCATTATGAATACAACCAAGCTGCAAACAGTGCCCGACTACCGGATTCGCGCCGGATTTTCATTCCACTTTTAAGCATAAACCTTTGCCGGGCGGCCCGGCTCTATCGGCCGAGAATGGCGTTTTTATGAAACCAAGCTTCTTTGCCGTACCCGCCGAATTTCGCCTCTGGCTGGAAACGCACCATGAAACGGCGGCCGGGCTCTGGGTTGGCTTTTACAAGAAGGGTTCAGGCCGGCCGAGCATGACATGGCCCGAATCGGTGGACGAAGCGCTTTGTTTTGGCTGGATCGATGCCGTCCGTAAAGGAATCGACCAGGAGAGTTACATGATCCGGTTTACCCGGCGAAAACCAGGCAGCATCTGGAGCGCGGTTAATATCGCCCGGGTGGATGAACTTATCCGCACCGGGCGAATGCAATCCGCCGGTCTTGACGCTTTTGGCAGGCGTCAGGAAAAGAAGTCGAGGATCTACGCGTACGAACAAAAGGAAGCCGCCGCGCTCGATGAAAAGTCCGAGGCGGATTTTCGCCAATGCATCAAGGGCTGGGAATTCTTTTTGGCGCAACCACCCTCGTATCGGCAGCTTACGATTTGGGGAGTGATCTCGGCCAAGAAGGAGGAGACGCGAAAAAAACGGCTTGCCGCCTTGATCAAGGCGTCGGAAGCGGGACGCCGGCTCTGACCCGATTTTTGGCCTGCCGCTTGTCAGTTTCGCGGTTTTCGCCAGGTACGGGCGATCGAGACCTCGTTTTGTCTCGTGGGGTCTATCTCTTCCGCTCGTTGCCAAGGCGGGCGTCGCCGACATGGCACCGCCGGCCGGTTGAGAGTGCGTGACAGGTTGATCACAAATTAACTTTCCCGGCGTTTTTGCTCTGACACGATCCGCTCCCAATGCAAACCATCGTAATCGGCCATCGCAATCCCGACATGGATTCCATCTGTGCGGCAGTCGGGTATGCCGAATTCAAGCGGCTCAACGGGCAGTCCGGAGTCATCGCGGCGCGTGCCGGCAACACCAACGAGCGCATCGATTTTGTCCTGGAGAAATTCGGCGTCCCCCCTCCGGTATTGATCAACGATCTCTCTCCACGGGTGGGCGATGTGATGGAGCGGAACGTTTTTTCGGTCCGCACGGATTCGCCGGTTTACGATGCGATCCAGCTCATTGATCAAAAACTGCTGCGCGGCCTACCAGTGGTTGATGGGGAGAACCGCTGTGTTGGACTCCTCTCCACCTTCAAGATCAGCCATCATCTTTTTCCATCGCGCGAAGAGGCTTCCAACGCGCGGCTGATTATCGCTTCGCTGGCCGACATCGTGAGCACCTTTGGCGGCACATTGATCACCGGTTCCCTTTCAAGCGATACCGCCGAACAACTCCTCATGGTAGGCGCCATGGCCCAGGATTCGTTTCAGCCCCGCCTTCAACGTTACAAAGATCAGCGGGTGATCCTTTTTGTCGGTGATCGGCCGCATATCCAGGATCTCGCCATCAGTGAACAAGTGCACGCGATCGTGGTGACTGGCGGCTTCCCGCTTCTCCCTGCAACCGACGCGGCCGCCCGCGCCGCCAACATCACGATTATCAGTTCCCCGCACGACACCGCGACCACCGTGCTGCTGGCACGTGGCGCGGTCCGGGTCGATCGCATGCTTGAATCCGAATACCTGAGTTTTCGTCCGGATACCCTTTTGGAGCAGGCGCGCGATATCGCGGCTGAATCGGCCGCGTTTGTATTTCCCGTTCTCGACGAGGATGGGAGGCTGGTTGGAATTTTGTCCAAGTCCGATTTTCTAAAAGAGATTCCGCGGCAGCTTATCCTGGTTGATCACAATGAACTGACGCAGGCAGTGCACGGCGCCGACAAGGTACCGATTGTCGAAATTCTGGATCATCACAAGCTGGGCGGTTTCTCGAGTTCCACGCCGATGCTTTTCTGGAATAACCCGGTTGGTTCGACGAGCAGCATTGTAACAATGTGCTTTCAACACAACGGCATTCCCATTCCAAAAGCCATCGCCGGATTGCTAATGGCCGGGCTTATCTCCGATACGCTCAACCTGACTTCCCCCACCGCCACTCCAATCGATCGGCAGATTCTCGCCCATCTGAGCACGGTGGCCGAATGCGATCCGCGCGAACTGGCGGAGAGCATCTTTTCCGTCGGTTCCCCGCTCATGACGATGACCGCCGAGCAAGCGATCAATGCCGACTCCAAAATCTACGAGGAAGCCGGCCATCGCTTTGCCGTCGCGCAAATTGAGGAACTCACGTTTGCACACTTTCCAGAAAAACGCGATGCACTCCTGGCGGCGCTTGAAGCACAACGCCAGCGCGACGGCCTCCTTTTCTCTTCACTCCTGGTCACCGATATCAACGACCAGACCTCCCTGCTGCTGGTGCGCGGCACCGAGGCGTTCCTTCACACCATTGATTACCCGCTGCGCGCCCCTTACATCTGGCTTCTTGCCGGCGTGGTTTCCCGGAAAAAACAGCTCCTCCCGTACCTGCTCAACTGCGTTGAAAAGCTCCCGAGGTAAGCCGTCAAAGGGCGCGATTGATTTCATTGCAGGCGATCCATGATTTCCTGATGTGAAAGCTGGTTTTTTTGATATGAACCAAGAGTCCGATTGGCAATCAACCCCCTTATTCCGATGAAACTTCCCTCCCCCCATTCGCTTGCCTCCGCGCTCAGTCGCCGCCGCTTTATTTCAGGCCTTGGAGTCGCGGCCGCTTTTTATTCGGTCCCGGGCGCATTCGCCGAGGAATTGCTGCGCACGCCGGCGCAAACCGAGGGACCGTTTTATCCGGATCATTTGCCACTCGATACAGATAACGATCTCATTATTCTTAATGATTCACTGACTCCGGCAGTAGGTGAAATTAGTTATGTAAGCGGGCGGATCCTCGATTCGCGAGGGGAACCGGTCAGGGGCGCGCTGGTGGAAATCTGGCAATGCGATAATAATGGCGCCTATCTGCATAGCGGCACGGGTAATAACGATAAGCGCGACAAAAACTTTCAAGGATTCGGCCGGTTTCTTACCGGAACAAACGGAGAGTATCTGTTTCGAACGATCAAGCCGGTGACCTACCCTGGACGCACTCCGCATATCCATTACAAGATCAAAGGGAAAGGAAAGGATCTGTTAACGACCCAATGCTATATCAAAGGGCATCCGGGCAACGCAAAGGATGGCGTCTGGCGCGGGATCAAGGACGAAAAGGCGCGGGACTCTGTCACGGTCGATTTTGCGCCGCTAACCGGAGCTAAAGCGGGCGAACTCGCCGCGCGCTTTGATGTGGTGCTCGGAATGACTCCTGAACTGTAAGCTGGCTATGACTTATCACTCCCTCTCTCTGGCAACGGCGGCTTTGTTGCTGGCAGTTCCCGTGCAGGCTAAAAAAGACGATCCCAAACCCGACTCCACGACGGAGGCCAAACCGGGTAAAGAAATGAAGTCGTCCGACCTTCTCTCGGCAGCCAAGGTCTGGACACTGCATCTGAGCTTCACCGCTGAACAATGGACCGCCATGGAACCGGTCGGCGGGCCAGCTGGGTTTGGAGGCCGCGGCCCTGGGGGACCTCCTGGCGGGCCCGGCGGAGCTCCAGGCGGACGCGGTGGGTTCGGGCCATCGATGTTTTTGGCGCCCGGCTTCCTAACACAAGGTGACAACGACAAGGACGGCAAAATCTCGAAGTCTGAGTTTACCGCGCTGGGAGAAAAATGGTTCGCGATATGGGACAAGGAAAAAAACGGCAAAGTAGATGCCGAGCAGTTACGAGTCGGGCTTAACGCATCATTCGCGCCCCCACCAGGGGGTCCAGCCGCACCCGGGGGCGGGCCCGGCCGTGGAATGGCTTCGATGCTCCAGGGAGCGGAAGGGAAACGCAATGGGCTGGCATCGGCGATGGGAATTGAGTTTAAGCAGGTGCATGCCGAACTCGAGTTCGATGGACGGCTATTCAAAGACGTGGCGGTTCGTTACAAAGGCAATGGCACCTTTTTGGAATCGCGCGGCTCGGAAAAGCGCTCGATGAAGATTGACCTCAATAAGAATGTCAAAGGCCAGAAGCTGGCGGGGATCACCACCCTGAATCTTCATAGCGATGTAACCGATGCAAGCTGGATGAACGAGGTGCTCTCGCACCGGCTTTACCGGGATGCCGGAGTGCCCGCGCCGCGGACGGCTTATGCCCGGGTGTATGTCACGGTGCCGGGCAAGTATGACAAACAATACCTGGGACTCTATTCGCTCGTGGAAGATATAGATAAGAGTTTCGGGGAGGAGAACTTCGGCACAAAAAAAGGAGCGATCTTCAAACCGGTTACACAAAATCTTTTTGCCGATCTCGGAGATGATTGGGCAAAATACAAACAGACTTATGATCCCAAGGATGACGTTTCAGAGAATGAAACCAAGCGTCTCATCGAGTTCTGCCGGTTTGTTACCAAAGCCGATGATTCAGAGTTTGCGGCCCGCCTTGGAGAGTATGTGCAGCTTGACCAGCTTGCGCGCTATATGGCGGTAACAGTCTGGCTTTCCACCCTTGATAGCATTCTTACCGCGGGGCAGAACTATTATCTCTATCTGCATCCCACCACTCATCGTTTTCAGTTCCTACCTTGGGATCTCGATCATTCCTTTGGCCAATTCCCAATGGGTGCCTCCCAGGAGCAACGCGATAATCTGAGCATTCAAAAGCCGTGGCGCGGCGAGAATCGATTCTTTGAACGCGCTTTTAAGGTGGAAGCGTTCAAGAGTCTTTACCTCGCGAAGCTGGACGATTTCAACAAGACGATTTTTAAACCTGAACGGTTCAATCAACAGGTCGATGAACTCGCCGCAGCCATTCGTCCGGCGGTTCAGGAAGAGTCTGAAGTCAAACTGGCGAAATTTGACAAAGCGGTCGCAGGTGAACCGCTGGAGGGACGCGGTTTTGGGCCCGGCGGCGGCGGAGGCGCTCCGGTCAAACCGATCAAAGGGTTTGTGGTGGCGCGCGCGCAATCCGTCATCGATCAGGTGAGCGGAAAGTCCCCCGGTATAACCCTCGACGGCGGCGGACCTGGTGGGCCTGGCGGTGGACCCGGCGGGCCTGGTGGGCGCCAGGGGTTTGGTGCGGGTACATTTCTTGGGCCCGCATTCATGACCGCGTTTGATGCCGACAAAGATGCCAGCTTAAGTCATGACGAATTCCTTGCCGGCTTCAACGGCTGGTTTGAGACTTGGAATACAGATAAAACAGGCACACTGACTGACGAACAACTGCGCGCCGGAATCGACAAGTCCCTGGCAATGCCACGGCGAGAACAGTCCGATCCTAAGCGCCAGTAGCCCCCGAGTTGGCGCGAAAGATCTCGTGCAGATAATTATGATTGTCGATGGACGCCACTATATAACAACTATTTTATTAACCCGCATCCTGTTTCCAATCGGATTTCTTACAGCTTAAATTTCCGCCCCGGCGCCAGCCATGGATTTTGAAGTTGATGGCATGTGCAATAAGCTCTTTTTTGGGGGATGCGCGAGGCGACCATCTTTTTGTTCCTAGATTTGCACGTTGGAAGTTTGGCTAATTTGCCAGGGTGCTCTGGAATTGTACGGACACGCTGATGCGAGACATCCCGGCTCTTGATGGCTACCGTGGCGTAGCCGTCCTCATGGTGATACTTTTTCACGCCCAATGGCTGCCCGTTGGATGGATCGGTGTGGAGCTATTCTTCATCCTTTCAAGTTTCCTGATCACTTCGATCCTCCGGGAAAAGCGGGAGCGTTCAGCCTCTGACTACTTCGGTTCATTCTGGCGAGGCCGTGCCAAACGGTTGATTCCCCTTTATTTTGCGTACCTGCTGATTGTCGCGACCTTCTTTATGCCGGAAGGCTTTATGCGGCATTTAACAGGGCTTACGACGTTCACGTTTAATTTCAGCCAGATTCTGTTACTGCCAATTGACAGCTACAAAGTGGGTCATTTCTGGTCTCTTGCCGTGGAGGCTCAGTTTTATCTGCTCTGGCCGGCATTCGTCCGTTTTCTGGACGATCGGGTACTTAGGCGCGTCGCCCTCGTGATGATCCTGATTGCTCCCGCGATACGGTTCGTTGGCAACTTAGGGCTGGCGAAGCTCGCCGTCGCCCTCGAGATGCACGAGGCTTCCCACTTTCTCCTTCCATTTCATCATCTGGATGCCTTGGGCTGGGGTGCATTTCTCGCACTTCCCCGAACCCGTGATCCTGTCTTATTGCCGGTCGGCATCGTCAGCGGTTTGCTTTCAATTGCTTGCGCGCCATTTACAGGCAGAGAGATTTGGACCTTAACGGCTGTAAATCTGGGAGGAGCAGCGCTTTTGTGCGCTGCTTTGAATGCCCGCTTCGCTGGTTGGTTCTGTCCGACATGGCTTCGATTTACCGGTCGAATTTCGTTTGGCCTTTATGTCTGGCACTATGCAATGGAGGGATGGCTTGATCATACTTGGCCTACTCCAGCGCACTCTGTTTCCGGGTTCTTACGTCTTCTCACCCTTTTCTTGATCACCTATACAATTGCGGTCCTGAGTTTTTATGGCTGGGAACGTCGATTCCTCAAAAACGGACACTGGAAACGGACTTGAAAAATGAGCCGTTCAGAAACCTGTCTTAAACAGACTAAGCGAACAGTATAGGTCGCCTTTCAATCTGCTGATGACGCGGTAAAGCCAGGATTTTCAGAAGGACCGGAACATTACGGGCAACGAGCACTTCCAGAGCCAGATTACCGGCCTTCGATCTGCTGGATGGCACGTTTAACGGCCTTGCGCATTTCTTCGGAAAGTTGCGCCTGCGGCAACTCCTTCAAAGTTTTCAGTGCTTCAGAAGCTTTGGGGCCAACCGCGGCGAGCCGTTCGCAGGCATAAATCCGGACTTCAGAATCGCTTAAAGCCAGGATTTCCAGAAGGATCGGAACATTGCGGACATCGAGTTTTTTTAATGCCGCGATCGCTGCCGGACGCTCCTCGTTTTTTGGTAGCAATGCCACAAGTGCATTAATGGCAGCGAGCGTCTCCGGTTCGCGCCCGCCAAGGGTTCCGACGGCTTCAATGGCAGCCAGGCGCGGTTTTAACTCCGGGTCCTTAAACGATTCAAGTAGCGCGATTCGGCAAGCCGTGGAGTCGTGTTCAACCCGCGGATAAGCAGCCAAGGCCGCAGCGCGAATTTCGACATCGTTTTCTTTCAGCGCAGAAAAGAAAGCAGGCGCAAGCGTTCCCTCGGCGCCGGTTTTTGAAACCGATGAAAGAATCCGGAGGCGCAATGGTTTGGACGCGTTTGGAAGAAGTTCAAAAAGGCGGGCGGCGGCGGAAGCGGCCGGCGATCCGATCCGGGCAAGCGCATCCAAGATGGCGGGCTGGAGAGCGGAGTCATTAAGAATTCCAAGGAGCGCAGGGACCGCCTGCGGCATGGATTCACCGATCGCTTCGACGGCGGCCTGTCGCAGTGCGGGATCCGTCTCTTTCAAACCAGCGATGATCGAAGCAGCAAGCGGCTTGGCGCTTTCTCCAAAGGCAGGCACCAATTGAAGCGCGGCCAGACGCACCGCCGGAACGGAGTCATGAAGGGCGGCTTCCACGCGTGGGATAACCGTTTTTGAATCGGCGTGGATATCCACGATCGAGGCGAGGGACGCGGAACGAAGACGCGGATCGGCATCCCCGCACGTCTTAAGCAAAGCAGGCACGCTGGCAGCGGCGAGCGGCCCGATTTGACCAAGGGCCTGCGCGGCAATCAGGCGCACACTCGTTTTCCCGTCAGTCAGCGCCGTGCCAAGCGCCGGAGCCACCACGCCGCCCATCGTCTTTAAGCTTTGCAAAATTCCGTCCCAGCGTTCGCGAGGGATCGCGGCGGGATCATCGGCGCCGAGGCTTTGAAAAATCAGCGGTGCGGCGGAGGGTCCGATCTGAGCAATGGCATCAACATAGATCGCCGAGGCCGGCTGGCGGCGCACGAGGGTTTCAATCAGTTCGGGCACGGCGGATTTTGCCGAAGCACCCATGCGGGCGAGAATATCGGCGGCGCGTTCATTGACAGCGGCGTCGGGTTCCTTGAGCGAAGCCACCAGCGAAGGGATCAGCGCGGATTGAGCTGAACGCATCAGGAGAAGCGCGTTGATGGCTGAACGCCGGACTGCTTCGACGCTTTCTTTAAGACCATCCATCAATAATGGAACGCTTACGGCCGGTTCGGCCTGCAAGGATGGCAGAACGCCGAAAAGCGCCGCGCGCACCAGCGGATCGCTCTCACCCTTGAACATTGCAAGGAGCGCCGGGCTGACTGGCGCGCCTTTTTGGGCAAGCCGGCCCAAGGCAAGAACCACTGCTTCACGCCGGCGCGGCAGATCGGAAGCCAGCGAGTCAAGCAACGGTTTCGCGGCATCGGGACCGATCTCCCCCAGCGCATCGACGGTTTCACGGCGAAGCAAAACGTCGTCGTTGGAAAGATTGAGCAAAAGGGCGGGAATGGCGTCTTTGGCAGCCGGGCCCATTCCGGCAAGCGCTTTGGAAGCGCCGATCCGCTGGCCGGTGTCGTCGCTTGAAAGTGCTTTGATTAACTCGGGAATTGCAGCCGGCCCAATCCGCGTCAGCGCATAGGCGGCACGCAAAATGAGCTGACGCCGCTCCCGGCCGCGTCCGGCTCGGCTATCGAGAGCTAAAACAAGGGCGGGAATGGCTTCAACGGCCTCCGGGCCAATGGCTGCAAGGGCGCCCGCGGCATTGGACCAGACTTGTTTATCTTCATCGGAAAGCGCCTTGATCAGGCCAGGCACGGCGTCTTTTGCCGCCGGTCCCGCTTTGCCAAGCTGCAGGGCGGCCTCGCGGCGGATCGTGCGATCGGGAGAGGCAAGCTGTGTGATCAAGCCGGCAACGGGTTCATCCGCGAGAAGGAAACCGGCCGCTGGCAGCAACCAAATGCCCGCCGCAACAAAGCGGGGCGCAAGCTTGCAAAAGGGAGTCCTAACCATTGAGCCCGCGAAGCGCTCCGGTGCTGTCGCCGAAATTGGCCACCGGCGCGCCCATGCGTTCAAGCATGGAAACGAGGAGATTATTCATGGGCGTTTCAGACGAATAGCGGATATGGCGTCCGGGAACGATCGACCCGCCGCCGCGTCCGGCCATGACCAGGGGCAAATTGTCGTGCGCATGCGCGTTACCATCGGCCAGACCGCCGCCGTAAAGGAGCATGCAATTATCGAGTAAAGTGCCATCGCCTTCCGGGATTGATTTGAGCCGGTTCAATACATACGCGAACTGCTGAACATGGAACCGGTTGATGTCGCGAATCTTGGCAAGCTTGTCCGGATCGCCCTGATGATGGGAAAGGGTGTGATGTCCATCGTTAACACCAATGTTCCGATAGCTGCGATTGCTTCCCTCATTGGCGAGCATGAACGTGCAAATCCGAGTTACATCAGATTGGAAAGCGAGCACCATCATGTCGCACATTAATTTTGAGTGCGCTTCGTAGCTTTCCGGAATGCCTTCGGGAATTTCGTATCCGAGCGCAGGCGAATTGTTCGCCCCAGCCACCATCTGTTCGGCGTTTTCCACGCGGAGTTCGATGTCGCGAATGGCGGTGAGATATTCGTCGACTTTCTGTTTGTCGCGGCCGCCCACCTTTGCGCTGAGCGAGCGGGCGTCTTCAAGGACAAAATCGAGAATGCTCTTCTTAAAATGCGCGCGCCGAGCCTGCCCTTCACCGACTTCCTTGGGCAATGCGCTGGCAAAAAGCCGCTCAAAAACCAACCGCGGATTGATTTCGCGCGTCATCGGCGTCGCCTCGTTGCGCCACGAAATATTATTGGAATAAGCGCAGCTGTAGCCGGTATCGCATTTTCCTCCCTGGCGTCCGGGTTCCAGCCCGAGTTCCAGCGAAGCAAAGCGGGTTGCCTTGCCGAGCGCCGAGGCCGCGATTTGGTCTGCCGAAACGCCGAGCCGGATCTGGGAACCTTCGCTTTTAAGCGGTTGCGCCCCGGTGAGCCAGCTGCCGGCCGAACGGGCATGGTCGCCGCCGCCATCGCCATTGGCGCGTCCTTTGTCCTGAGTCAGGCCACTGAGCACGAGCAGTTCATTGCGATGCGGCTGAAGCGGTTGAAGAATGGACGGCAAATCAAAGACCGCCCCTTCGCTGGCCGGGGTCCACTCAGCCATGTTTGCGCCATTTGGAACAAAGAGAAACGCCATGCGCACCGGCGCCTTGGATGCTGCGCCTGCCAGGGCACGCACCGGGATCATCGCGTCGAGCATCGGCAAAGCGATTGCCGCACCGAGTCCACGCAGGAAAGTGCGCCGGGGAATTTGGATAGGCTGATTCATAAATGGTAATAAACGGTCAAGGCACTCGATGAAAACAGGGGGAATATCGGGAGGGAATGCTCACTGAACACCGGCAACGGATTTTGGTTGTTCACCCGGTGTGGGAGCCATGTCCGATTTGCGTTTCAAAAACGGTTCGCTGGTCACAATCCCGGCCACCAGAGCGGAAAATTTGTTGCCCTTTGGCTCCATCGATTTCACCACGGCCTGCACCGCGCAACGATCGTAATAATCCAGACCCCGGCCCAGCGCGTAGGTGAGCATTTTTTCAGTCAGATTATTTACGAACTGCTTGCCGTCTTTCAGCACGGCTTTCAGTTCGCCAGCGCCGTTAAAGGCTTTGCCTCCCGGCAATTTCGCCGAAGCGTCGATTGAGAACTTTCCGTCCGTATCGCGCCATGCGCCCGTGGCATCAAAGTTTTCAAGTGCGAATCCAAGCGGATCCATCCGTTTATGACAGGAAGCGCATTCGTCACGGGCGACATGCTCTTCCATCCGTTGCCGCAAAGTGGCGGTTTGATTAACCGCTTTTTGCTCGGTTAGCGGCGGAACGTCCGCGGGCGGCGCGGGCGGCGGAGTACCGAGGATTTGTTCAAGGATCCATTTACCCCGGATGACGGGAGCGGTCCGAGTTGGCGTCGAAGTGGAAAGCAAAACGCTGGCTTGTGTGATCACGCCGCCTCGGGGCGAACCCTTGGGCAAAGTGACGCGTTGAAAATGATCCCCTTTCACGCCATCGATCCCGTAGAAGCGGGCCAGTTTTTCGTTTAAAAAACTGAAGTCGGCGCCGACAAGGTCACGCACATCGCGGTCTTCCTGGACAATGGCCTGGAAGAAGAGCTCGGTCTCTTCTTTCATCGCCCCTTTAAGCGAGTCGTCCCATTTCGGAAAGGTGTTCGGATCGATGGAGACTTCCCAGATATTGCGGATCTGGAGCCATTGCCCGGCAAAACTGTTCACAAAAGCGCGCGCTTTCCCGTCCTTCAGCATGCGGGCCGCTTGTTTCTCAAGATTGCCCTCTCTTCGCAGCTCCCCTTTTTGAGCAAGCGCGGAGAGTTCCGCATCGGGCATGCTGCTCCATAGAAAATAAGAGAGCCGCGATGCGACCTCAAAATCGTTCAAATCGCGCGTGTCGCCCGGCTTGATTTCCTGCGGATCGAGCTCCCAGCGATAGAGAAAATTCGGCGAGCAGAGGGTGGCCTGGATTGCGACCTGAAGGCCTTCGAGGAAAGTCCCTTTTTCAGCGAGCGCCATGTCGACAAACCGGGTCACGCGTTCCACTTCGGCTTCGCTCACCGGCCGGCGATAGGCGCGCCGCAGAAAACCAGATAAAATTTCCGTGGCGACCTGATGTTCCTGGCCGGCCTGAGGCATGCGCGGCACAAGCCGCCGATGGCTTTCCGGAACATTCGTCGGTTCAAACGGTGGCGCTTCAATCTCAACGTAATCGACAAAAAGATTCCGATCGCCCCGCAGCTTATCGTCGGCGCTATTGGCGTTATTG
Organism: Chthoniobacteraceae bacterium; assembly: GCA_028293625.1. Taxonomy (GTDB): domain Bacteria; phylum Verrucomicrobiota; class Verrucomicrobiia; order Chthoniobacterales; family Chthoniobacteraceae; genus CAIURC01. The sequence goes on from JAQGOL010000011.1 coordinate 28,791, forward strand.
TAATTGTTAAGAAATCCAATCGCGACTTTTTGAGTGCCGGCATCGATGGCGGCGCGCACCTCGTAGATTTTGCCCTTCTCATTGGGCACTTCAAAGACCGCCAAATCTCGATTATTGACCCGCAACGCAAGCTTTGGCGCTTCGGAACCGGCCTGTTCCCCATAAGCCCGGACCCGGAATACATATTCGGCCTTTTTTGGAAATTCAAAATCGGTCGTGGCTTCGCCGTCGACGTAAAGGCCGAATCCGCGATTTTCGAGCGGCCGATTCGATTCGCTGGGTGAAACAAATTTTTCGCCGCGCACAAGATGCAGCACGGGGACCGGCACCGCATCGAGGCGAATCGCTTTTTTGACGATCTCGTCAGCGGCGGCGACGAACTTTTCCATCAGCATCGGCGAAAGCGAGAGCACATCGCCGATGTTATCGAAGCCGTAACCGACCTCGTCGTTAGGAAAATCCTCGGGCAGAAAATCGACGTTAAGCAGATCGCGAATCGTGTTGCGGTATTCCTCGCGGTTAAGGCGGCGAAGGGTGACCCGGCCCGGGTTGGGATTCAACTTGCAATCAAACTGCGAGAGCTGGCCGCCAATGTAATTAAGCAGCAAGTCGCGCTGTTCGTCGGCCGGCTGCGGCTTTTTCTCGGGTGGCATTTCACCGGACTCGATAAGCTCGGCGATCTTTTCCCAGACCACCCGGTTTTCGGCCAGATTGGGATTGTCGCCAATAGGTTCGAGGTTGAGATCGCCCTTCTGTTTTTTCGCGTTATGGCAATCATAGCAAAACTCCTTGAGCACCGGTTTGATATGCTCCTGAAGCGTTACCGGACCGGCCCCGATGCTCGTTCCTGCAAGCATCCAAAAGCCCAGCAGGCTCATGGAGACGGAATGGCGGCGGGTTAAATCAAGAGGCATGGGGAAGGAAAGAATGATCCAGAGCTTAACCGGAAGGGGGGAAATATCTTAGGGAACGCCGGGAAACCGCGGCCACAAACGATAATTTCGAATTTTTGGCAGTAGGCATGCCAGGGAAGCCGTTTAAAGTCCGCGCTCCGCATTTTCGTTTTTCACCATGTCTTTACCGATCCAGTTGCTTCGCCGTGGACCTTTTGCGCGTTATATGGCGGGCGAGGCTTTTTCAATGTTGGGGACATGGATGCAAGTGATGGCCCAAGGCTGGGTACTTGCGGGACTGACCAGCACGGCGTTTACGCTGGGACTAGTCAATTTTGTGTCAGGTGTCCCGTTGCTTGCGCTGACGATGTTCGGCGGAATGATGGCGGATCGTCACGATAAACGGATCATTTTGATCATTGTCATGGTGGCGCAGGCGATTCTGGCCGTCACCATCGGGTTGCTTGTGCAAAGCGGGCAGATTGTGATCTGGCATATCGCGGTGGCCGGCGCCCTCCTCGGACTCTCAACGGCGTTTGAAATGCCAGCGGCCGCAGCACTTGTTCCCGAGCTGGTTTCCAAAGAGGAGATGCGCTCGGCCATCGCGCTTGATCGCTCGATTTTTCACGCCACCCGCCTCGCCGGCCCGGCCTTGGGCGGCGTCCTGATTTCCTGGCTTGGAACGGCCGCGGCCTTTTTTGCCAATGCCGCCAGTTTCTCGGCGTTGATCATCGCGTTGCTGACGATCAGCCCCAGGAAACGCGGTTCCGTGGAAGAGGAGAAATTGCGGCAGGGCGGAATGCGCGACGGCATTGCCCATGTGCGCAATGATCAACCGACCCGGACGATGCTTTTGCTGCTCTCGCTGACCACGTGTTTTATCTCGCCGTTTTTTATGATCCTCGTCCCGCTTTATTCCCGGCACGTGCTCGGAATTGATGCGCGCCAGCATGGGTTCCTCATGGCGGCGTCAGGGGTGGGCGCGTTTTTAGGATCAATCCAATTGCTAAGGATCGCGCACTCGCAGCGGGTTATTTATTTGCGCTGCGCGGTGGCGATCATCACGGTGGCGATGATGATTTTGGGGCTAGCTCGCGGACTCTGGGTCGCGTTGCCGGCCATGATCGGCATGATGATGGGCACATCGACCATGTATGGCCTGGCCAATACCATTGTGCAGGAACGCGCTCCCGATTTTATCCGGGGCCGTGTTTCAGCCATCGCCGGCTTGAGTTTTTTTGGGGTCCTCCCTTTCGCGGGGCTGCTTACGGCCAAGCTCTCTGACTGGGCCGGGATGCGCACGGCAATGATCGGCGCGGCGATCTGTTACGGAATCTGCACGGCCGCCCTTCTCTGCGTTCGAAGCCGCCTTGAGGCCGCACCTGCTGAACCGGCACCGGTTGAAGAAGCCGGGATTGGGCATTGACGGGGCGCTTGGCTTCCCTCTTTTTGCTCTTCATGCGCACGCCGTCCCCCCTGTTTGCCGCGATCCTTCTTGCTTCATCTCCTTCGCTTTTTTCCCAGGACGGAAAAACGGAGGCCACCACGGCAAACGATACGCCGGAAAGCGCTTTGAAAAAGTTGAGCGTCGCCCCAGGTCTGCAGGTCGATCTTTGGGCCGCTGAACCGCATTTGGTTAATCCGGTGGCATTCAGCTTCGATGAAAAGGGACGCGCCTTTGTCATCGAAACAAACCGGCGGCGCAGCGGGGCGCTCGATATTCGCCGCTATATGGATTGGCTGACAGCGGATCTCGCCTTTCGCTCAGTGGACGATCGGGTCGCCTTTCTTAAACAGGCGATGGAAAAATCCGATGGCAAGCGGATCAAGGATCTCAACGGCGACGGAAAATCCGATTGGCACGACTTGGAGGTGGAAGGCGAACAGATCCGGATGGTTGTAGACAGCGATGGCGATGGGAATGCAGACCACGACACGTTGTTTGCAAAAGGATTTGCAGGCGTGGGAACCGCCGTGGCAGCCGGTGTGCTTGCCCACGAGGGGAATATTTTTTTAGCCTGCATCCCGGATCTTTGGCGGCTGCACGATGGAAAGGGAAACGGTGTTGCCGATGAAAAAGAAAAGCTCTTGAGCGGGTTCGGTGTCCATATCGCTTACGGCGGCCACGATATGCACGGCGTGAAATCGGGGCCCGACGGCAGGATTTACTGGAGCATCGCCGATACCGGCGCCCGCGTTACAACCCGTGAGGGCAAGCTCATCGATCAGCCCGATTGCGGCGCGATCTTTCGCTGCAACCCCGACGCAACGGGCATGGAACTCGTAATGAGCGGCCTCCGGAATCCGCAATCGCTTGCGTTCAACGATTTCGGCGACCTGTTCACAGGCGACAACAATGCGGACGGCGGAGATAAGGCGCGCTGGGTCCATGTAGTGGAAGGTGGCGACGCGGGCTGGCGGATCGGCTGGCAGTTTTTGCCAAAACTCGGTGCGTGGAACTCGGAGAAGCTCTGGGAACTCGATACGGATACAACGGCGCTCTCTCAGCTTCCTCCGGTGGGCCATATCGGCCATGGCCCGGCCGGGATCGCATTTTACCCGGGCACGGGGCTGCCTGAATCGTATAATGGGCATTTCTTTTTCGCGGATTTCCCAGGCGGCGTGCGGTCCTTTTCAATCAAACAGAAGGGCGCCAGTTACACGGTCGATAATCCGGATTCGGTGTTGCTCGATAATTCGGCCAAGGTGACGACCGGCAAGGTGCTCTGGAATCTTTATCCAAGCGATGTGCAGTTTGGCGTCGATGGCGGCGTTTACGTTCTTGATTGGGTCTATGGTTGGGAGAAGACCGGCAAGGGACGCATTTTCCGGGTGCATGCGCCCGCGGTTGATCAAAGCGCCCTCGTGCTCGAAACAAAAACCCTCCTTGGCGAAGGGATGGCAAAACGCGAGACAAACGCCCTCTCAGCCTTACTCGCGCATGCCGACCAACGGGTCCGACTGGCCGCGCAATTTGAATTAGTCCGCCGCGGCGATCCGATCCCCCTCGCTCGCGCCACCCTGAACACTCAACCCCGGCTTGCGCGGCTTCACGGAATCTGGGGAGTCACACAGATCGCCAGGCTCAAGCCGGACGCGGCCCGGGCGCTGATGCCTCTTTTTGCCGACGCCGATGCCGAAGTGCGTGGGCAATGGGCAAAATTTATCGGCGAAGCACGGGTGGCCGACGAACGCGAATCCGTGATACGGCTGCTTAATGATCCCGAGCCGCGTGTCCGATTTTTCGCGGCAATGGCGCTCGCCAAAGTAGGTGGCAATACCGCGGTGGCGCCTCTTTTGGAAATGCTCCGGGAGAATGCCGATAAAGACGCTTATCTTCGGCACGCAGGAGTGATGGCCCTTGCCGCGAACGCCGAGCCCGCCCTGCTGGCCGCCGCGGCGCACGATGATTCGGAGTCGATCCGGCTCGCCGCGCTGCTTGCTTTGCGCAGGCTCGGCAGAGTTGAAACCGCCGACTTTCTCAATGACAAAAGTCCACGAATCGCATTGGAAGCGGCGCGCGCCATTCACGACACTCCCATTTCGGCCGCCCTTCCCAAACTGGCTGAGATGGTTCCCCAGGCCAGTCCGCCGTTCTCGCGGCGTGCCATCAATGCGGCCTATCATCTCGGCACGGTTCGGAAACTGGTCGAACTGGCACTCCAGCCCAAAGCAGCCGAGGCGTCCCGGCTCGACGCAATCGAAGCGCTCGCGCAATGGAATCAAATTCTTGGCCGCGACCGGGTAACCGGGCTTTTCCATCCTTTGCCTGGAAATCGCGGGGAGGCTTCATTGGAGGCTGGCGGCGCGCTGCCTGAGCTGTTAAAAGATTCATCCCAGTCAATCCGGCTTGCCTCGTTGGAAATGGCCACGGCGCTCAAGCTGGCGCAATGCGAGGAGCCGCTCGCCAGCGCAGCCGTTGACAAACGTTTTAGCGGCCCGCTCCGTGCCGCGGCATTAAAGGCGCTGGCCGCCATTCAGTCGCCAAAGCTCGCGGAAGCCGTTTCAGCTGCGTTGCTGGAAAAAGATAAAACGCTGTTGGCCGAGGCGCGCCGTCTTGAAGGAATTGCATCGCCGGAAAAGGCGATCGAACAAAGCATTGCCGCGCTCAAACAAGGAACCGTGGCGGAAAAACAGGGCGCGTTGCAAACATTGGGCAATTCAAAGCTGGCGGCGGCAGATCAGGTGCTGGCCAATTGGCTCGATCTGCTGAGCGCCGGAGAGGTGCTGCCCGGCATTCAACTCGATTTGCTTGAGGCCGTTGCCAAACGCACCGAGCCGCTGGTTGTTCAAAAACTCGCCGCTTTTGAGGGCGCGCGTCCCGCCGCAGATCCCCTCGCCCGCTGGCGGGAATGCTTTGAAGGAGGCGATGCCAAAGCCGGACGTGAAGTTTTTTACGAGAAAGCCGAGGCCGCGTGCATGCGTTGCCACAAGATCAAAGGAGAGGGCGGGGATGTCGGCCCCGATCTTGCCGGGATTATCACGCGGCACGATCGGCTTTATATCCTGGCTTCAATCGTCGACCCAAACGCTGTCGTGGCGCCGGGTTACGACAATGTCCTGATTACTCTCAAAGATGGGAATCTCGTCGCGGGAGTGGTTTCCGGCGAGACCGGCGAGGAACTGACGTTGACCCAGTTGGCCGACGGTTCAAAACTTAAAGTGAAGAAGGTGGAGATCAAAAGCCGTGACGCGGTCCCCTCGGCGATGCCGCCCGGCTTGGGGGAAGTGCTCGGCAAACGCGACTTGCGCAACGTGGTGGAATTCCTTGCAACGCTAAAATAGCAAAGCGCCGTGGCGGACACACGTCACACCACGGCGCTTTCGGAAGTTGTGGGAATACTCAGGCGTTCACCGCGTCGAGCGCCTCATCCATCATAGCGCGCCGCTCAAGAGGCTGCGACCAGCGCCATTGATGCTCCTCGTCGAGCGAGGCGAGCGGATCGAAATAGAGGAATTTTTTACCGGGGCGCACACTGGGGCTGGTAAAGACCGCGATGCCCGTCTTGCGATTGTATAGCTCATGGGAATGGGCGTCGCGTTTGCCACCGCCGCCCATCGTATCGACCACAAACGCCGGGGTATTAAAACCGGCGGTTGCACCGCGCACATGTTTTTCAAGATCGAGCCCGGTCTGCAAGGTTGTCCGCAAATCTTCAACGCCCGGCACCATGTCGTGGAAATAAACATAATACGGATGAATGTTGATGTAACTAAGGCGGCGGACATGGAGCTGCATTATGGAAGGCTCCGTGTTGACCGTGCGTTGAAGCACGCTCTGGCACCGGACAACAATGCCGCGTTCCGTCATCCGGTTCATCGCATCGTGGGTGATACCGGTGATCTCGTTGGGATGATTAAAATGCGTGTGAACAACTACGTCTTTATGCAGCTTGCGGCTGAGTTCAACCACCCGGGTCAGGGCATCAAACCACGCATTGTCGCTTAGGATTTTTTGCGGCATCACGCAAAGCCCTTTGGTGGCAAAACGCAGACGGCGGATATTGGGCATTTTCAAGAGCCGCTCGCCGATCAGCTGGAGATGGTCAGCCTTCAAATTGAAGGTATCGCCTCCGCTCACAACGATATCTTCGAGCTCGGGTCGCGATTCGATGTATTCAAACGCCCTATCCCAGCGGGCAAGACTGGCGTGGAGCTTAAGTTTTTCGCCAACCAGATCGGTGTCGGTGCCAACCGCATAGCTGCGGGTGCAAAACCGGCAGTAGACCGGGCAGGAATCAATTGGAAGAAAAAGCGCCTTGTCGCGGTAACGATGAGTGAGGCCCGGCACGGGCGAGTCGCCCTGTTCATTGAGCGAATCAAACCGCAGCATCGGATGATCCGGCTGTTGCTGGGAGCGAAGTGGAATAAATTGAGTGCGAATCGGATCGCCAAGCGGATTGCTCCAATCAATGAGACTAAGCAAATAAGGCGAGATTCGGAGAGCCATCGGGGCGTGGTGCATCCCGGCGGAAAGATCTTCAAAAAAGGAATCTTCAACCAACTGGCCCAGCGTGTCGCGGAGTTGCCGCACGTTGGTGACGGCGTGTTTTTGTTGGAAAAGATGGGAGCGAAAATCGGCTTCGCTCACATTGGAATAACCGGGAATTTCACGCCAGAACTCATCACGGCGCAGCGCCTTGTGAGCTAAAAGCGGCGGAGCTTCTCCGGAGAACGCGGATTGAAGAATCGACGGTGGATCAACATGAGCAGTATCAGTGTACATCGGTTTTTAGCGGGTGAGTTTGCATCGGATTAGGCCGAAGCGGCGGCCTTGGACGAAATCGGTTTGGGAATTTCGTCGGCGCCTTCGGCAACCCGGGCGAGAACATCGGCGAGGGTGTAATTTCCGAGCGCTTCCTCAAAAGCCGCCCGCGCCGAGCCGAGAATCGTGATCAGCACCCCCTCGATATTGTGTCCGATCAGACAACGTTTATTTGGCCCGTGCGGATACAAAGCCGCGGAAGATGCGGGCATCGTGATACGAAAAACTTCGCCCAGGGTGATTTCGGAAGGCGATCGTTGAAGACGCGAGCCGGCTTGGGAGCCTTTGCCTGTTACCACGATTCCGGCGCGGCTGAGAGTCGCCAGCAATCGGCGAATCACAACGGGGTGAGTGTTCACGCTGGCGGCCAGGGCCGAGGAAGTCATAGGTTCGCCAGCCTTGTGAGCGAGCAAGGTTAAGAGATGCACGGCGAAAGCGAACTGACAGTTGGCGGCCATGGGGCGAGTTGATGTAACCGTGGCTGTTACATTCGTCAAGGCCCGCTTCGAAAAAAGAACGGCATGGCATCAACGCAACTGCCCAACAAAGTGCTGGGTTTTTTATGACACTTCGTCAAGAAAAGAGAAGGCGCCGCCCGGGAAGTTGCTGAAAGATTCCGTGAAAGGAAAAAAGTGGATGAGCTGGGAATCGAACCCAGAACCTAGCGATTAAGAGTCGCTTGCTCTGCCAATTGAGCTACTCATCCGATCGAACCGTTCCATCACCGGCACGCTGAAAACGGGTGGGCAGCTTAGCCGCCTGATCTTGCGTCTCAAGGTTTTTCTTTGGTTTCTTTGCCACCGCGATTTCAACGCGCGCGGCAGCTCCGCGATTTACAAAACGGGCATCCGGCCGGAGAGTGGTTCGGATGCAAAAAAGCCGGGTCTGACCACGCGCGGCACGTTCCATGCATATGGAAAGATTGCATCCTCAGCACCCGGCCCCTTTTTGAATGAATCCATCCCGCATCCTTTTCGTCGCCAACGACCCGCTTTTTGCCACCTGTTATGGAGAAGCGCTCGCGAAGGCCGGTTTTCACGTGAATGTGGCGCTTGACGGCGAATCAGCGCTGCCCCGCATTCAGGAAGGCCAGGTTGATCTTGTGGTCATTGACCTGTTGCTTCCTGGAATTCAAAGCAGCCAGGTGATCGCGGCGATTCGAGAAAACAAATCGACTCGCTCGCTACCAATCATCGCATTGCCAACGGAGCTTGAGCCGCTGGCGCAGGCGGCGCATGAAGCAGGTGTCACAAAGAGGCTCGAACGTTTCGCAAATCCAGTGGCGACATTGATAAACGCGGTGGAATCGTTTAAAGAAGGCTCGCCGGCAGTGGCGCGGACAGAACCGGCGCAGGCGAGCAAGGAATGGCTTAAACAATGCGCGGTGGAGTTGCCAACACGGATCGTGCGGCTGCGACGGGCGCTTCAAAATACCCGGCAGCAAACCGGCCAGAGCGGCTTGTTTGGCGAATTGCTACAGGAAGTTCATCAGCTTTGTGAACTCTCAATACTGATTGGACGAAAGCCGATTTTTCAACTCGCATCAGCGCTTGAATCGCTCGTATTTGATCTCGATACGCTGCCGCAGCAAGCAACTCTCTCCACAGTGCGAACAGTTGGACAAGCAATTGATCTCCTTGACACTCTCCTGGGGGGCGACCGTTGGACGCGCCTGAAAATCCTGAATGAATCGCAGATTCTCGTGGTGGACGATGATGCAAATGCCCGCCAGCTCATTACGGCCGCCATGCAGCTTGTGACTCTTTCAGCCACGTCGGCGGCGACGCCGGAAGCCACACTGAGCATTGTCAAGCGGGCTCCCTTTGATCTGATCTTCCTCGACATCGGTTTGCCAGGAATGAATGGGTTTGAACTTTGCACCAAAATCCGCGCGCTTCCGGCGCACCGCGATACGCCCATCGTCTTTTTAACCGGCATGGCCACATTTCAAAATCGAGTGCAATCGAGTTTAAGTGGAGGCAATGACTTTATTGGAAAACCGTTTAATATTCCTGAACTGGGAGTTAAAGCGCTTTTGTGGGCATTCAAAGGGCAATTGGCGTCTGTATAAGCAAAAAAACGTTTTTAAACTTCCATCGCACCGCGCCCCGGTGTTTGCTCGCCCCGGCGCATTAGGAAATGGCGAGAAAAAGCGAAAATCAGCCCCGCCTGAAAGTCATTGATAAACCTTTTCAGATGCCGCTTGCGAAGTCTTCAATTTGAACTAAAAGAGCAATATCTCCCTATGAATCCTACCTTGCCTCGGTTCCGGAACTATGCAGTCGCTCTGGCTTGCTCAATTGCTGCGGTGCTTGTTGATCCTGCCATGGCAGAGACCACCACTGCGACAACAACGCCGGTTGGCTTCATTACTGTGACCGTTCCGGCCGCGGCCAACGCCACTACGCCTTCAAGCCGGACCCTTTCCATCCCGCTCTATAACACGGCAGCTTACGCCGGCGCTGTAGCTTCCGTTGATAGCTCGAGCGCTTTTACTATCTCGGGCGCTGCCTGGACTGCCAATCAGTTTACTACCGCGCCTCATTTCGTGCGGGTTAAAACGGGGGCGCAAGTCGGCCGGTTTTTTCTGATTGCCTCGCATACCGCCACTCAGCTGACGCTTAGCACCAATGGCGCCAATCTTACGACGTTGCTTGCCGCCAACGATACCGTGGAGATTGTTCCCGCCAATACGTTGGGGAGCATTTTTGGAACCACGACCCCGCTGCTTCAGAGCAATGCAAACGCAGATTTGGCGGACAAAATCTTCATTTGGAACGGCACGGCTTTTGACACCTATTTTCATAATGGGACCAACTGGCGGAAAACCACCACGGTAACCAACGCCAACACCACTGTTCTTTATCCGGATGAAGGCTTCTTTGTCACTCGAGTGGCAACCACGCCGGTAAACATCACTTTGATGGGCACGGTCCCTTCCACCGCGGAAAAGACTGATCTGGCGGGCGCGGGTTCGACCTTTATCGCCAACCGGTTTCCGGTCGACATTGCTATTTCGGCGCTTGGCCTGCAGCAGACCGCCGGCTGGACTTCCGGACCTGCTCCTGAAAGCGCGGATAGTTTGTATGTGTGGAATGGAACGACCTGGGACACTTACTTCTATAACGGCACGAACTGGCGGAAGACGAACAGTCTCAAAAACCAGGATGCCGTAGTCATTCCAACCGGAACGGCGATGTTCATTACACGCATCAACGGAACAACAGCCACTCTGGCTCAGGTTCTTCCTTACACCCCCTAACAGAACACTCTTCTTCTCGCCTGAATGATCTTCAAATATCTTCTTCCGGTCACATTTCTCTTTTGTACGGCATTCGCCCAAGGAGCTCAAACCACGGTCAATGCCAGCTCCGGCGGGCTGCTGGTTAAGGATAAAACCAATAATTTGCTTTCCGCAGGAATCAGCGGAGATGGTAACGGAAGCGTTATCCAGATTGGTTATTATAGCGCCGCCACCACGGCGAATAATTTTGCCGGGGAGTGGATTGCCCTTTCCGGCGAGGGGAGTGCGAACACCGGCGGAGTGGTGACTGGAAGCAATCCGGCAGAGCCTTTTAATAAGACGTCGATTGGAGACGTTACTTTTGAAGGAGCGGCGGACGGCAGTTTTGGGCTGCAACTCGCTTTCGTAGCTGGCGATGCTTTAACCGGAAATAATCTTCCGACCTCAACGTCGATTCCGCTCTCAATTCGTTTCTACGACAAGACAACCATTGCGGGATCCAGTTTTTTCAATGTTGTCTCGAACGATCTATGGACCTGGAAAACTCCGACTGACACGGCTTTGGGTGCAATTATCCAGATATCCCTGAACAGCGCCGGCGCCGAATGGCAGGACGCTTCGTCGCCGTTGATTACTACCATCGCAGTTCCTGAGCCGACCAGTGCAATGCTACTGCTTACTGGCATTGCCGGTTTGGCGCTTCGCCGCAAACGCGTTTTGTAGAGCACATTTTCTCCCCAGTTAATTAAACAGCGAAGGCAAGCCTACTCGGCTTGCCTTCGCTCTTTTAGCCCCTATGTTTGCCGCCCCATGCCGCAATTCAGATTCGTCGCGCGTAACTCTGAGGGAAAACTGATCGATGGCGTCATCACGTGCAATGATCGCGCCGCCGCGATTCACCATGTCGAAAAGGATCGCTGCGTTCCCATCAAGATTGAGCCGGTAAAGGAGAAGGCTGCCGCGGCTTCAACCAAGCTTTATTCAAATGGCAGCAATAGCTCTGCCAAAACGGCCAATAGCGAGGAAAAGGTAGATACCCTAAGCCACTCGCAGCTTTACCTCTTTACCGAACAGCTTGCCCATTTGTTATCGGCCGGGATGACGCTTGATGAAGCGTTGGGCATCCTTGTAAAGCGGCTTAAACATCCACGATTGGCGGCGCTCTGCAAAACACTTCATCAGGCACTGATTGAAGGTCGAAGCCTTTCCCAGGCCATGCGCGAGTTCCCACGCATTTTCTCGCCGCTTTATTACAATATGGTTTCCGCGGGAGAAGCCAGCGGCGCGCTGGGCGATATATTAAAGCGACTGGTAAAGCATCTATCGGCATTAAAAGCCTTACGGGATAAGGTGACGCAGGCGCTGGTCTACCCTGCCCTGCTCGTCGGCATGGGAATCATCCTGATCATTGTTTTTATCAAATTCATGGTCCCGCAGATGATGTCGTTTCTGTCGAAGACAGGCGGGCGGGCACTCCCGTTACCCACCCAGATTTTGATGAAAAGCAATGAGTTGCTTACTCAATACTGGTGGCTGGGACTGCTCCTTGGCTTTGGCGCCTACACGGGATTCAAGGCATTTACCCGCAGCCCCGAAGGACGCAAAAGCTGGGATACGTTCATTTGGAAGATGCCGCTTTTCAGTTCGATTCTACGTTACCGTTATTACGCGCAATTTGCCAGGACGCTTGGCACCTTGATAGAAAACGGTGTCACCCTTCTAAAAGCTCTTGAATTACTCGAGGACATTTCGGGGAACGAATATGTACGCGCCCGGATGAGCCTTGTGCGCAAGGCGGTCGTCGACGGGGCGACGATGTCGGTGGCATTGGGCGAGCAGAAAATTTTCCCGGAACTCTTCGCCGACATGATGGCGGTTGGCGAACAATCGGGCAAATTTGATCAAACAATGCAAATGATCGCCGATGTGTATGAACGAGAACTTGATAAGCAGGTCCAAATCACCTCGGAACTCATTCCTCCCCTGGTGATGCTCGCGATCGCCGCAGTTGTGGGGCTCATTGTATTTGGAGTGCTCAGTGCTGTATTTGCCTTAACACAAGATATGCACGCTTAAAGTCGTGTTTCAGTAATCCTCTCCGGACCTTCCCCCGCCTCAATGGCTGCCACTTCCTCCATCCTGATCGCCGCCGCCACACTGCTGCTTTCCGCCGCTCCCGCTTTGCGTGCCCAGGAACTGCGCGTGCAGCCAACCCCCTTCTCCGTCTGGCTCGACTTGCGAGCGAGCGCGCCTTCCTCAAAATCGGGATTTCCCATTTGGATGGAGTCGCTGCAACGCACATTTACTCCCGAGGCAGATGGCGTACTCGCCAAAACGGTATTTCGACTGCGCCTGCGCCGCATTGTCACGGGAGAGATTCAACTCCGGCTTTTTTTTAATGACACGCTCGGTAACGCGCCGGTCGTTTCCGGGTGGAGCGAGACAGGGAAAAAACTTTACGAATCCCAACCGCTTGGAAGCGGCCTGGAGCTGCCCACTTCGGAGACGGTGATCATTCCGGTTTCCGGGCTCGATTACGTGGAGGTTTCGGTGCCCGGCGATGGCGCCAACCTAAGCAGTGTTTTTGTGGCGACGCTTAAAAAGTATGAGGGTCGCAAAGCGCTCGATTTTGAAAAGGAGCCGGCGATGGACGATCCATTTTCGAACCTGCCGTCGGCCGCACCGGGGAGCGACGACAGCTATCTTTATGGCCGTGTTAAGGCGACGATCGAAGCGGGAGCAATCAAGCTTTCCCCCAAAGGACCCAGGCAAACTCTGCTGGAATTTGACCTTGAATCGGCTCCCCTTGTGGCGGTGATTAGTTTTGAAATCCTGAACGCCGATCCTTTTAACCCGCCAGAAATCACCCTTAATAAACGTGCGCTTGGCCGCGCATCGATCCGGCTGCCCGACCTTGCCGATCCCGGTTATCAGGGGAGTGTGAGGGCGCTTGAACCCGATATGCGATTTCGGTATGCGGGCTGGATGCAATGCCAGCAGCTGGTGCCGGGTTCCCTGCTTTTAAGCGGAGCAAACAAATTGACTGTGACCCTTGGCAAAGAGTCGCCCCCGATTGCGATTCGTGCGGTGGAAATCGAACTGAAAACAAATTGGAAACATCTGAACTATGAACTTATCCCTTAACATGAAAAATGTCCGCCGCCGCGCGAGAGCCGGCTTCACGATGATCGAGATCATGCTCGTGGTTATCATCATCGTGCTCCTGCTCGGTTTTGCGATCGGCAAAATGAAGGGAAGCGTGACTGTGGCGAAAAAAGTGCGCGCCCAGGCTGATATCGCCTCCATTGGCACTCAGTTGATGACTTACGATGCCATTAACGGCGGACTGCCCAGCACCCAGCAAGGGCTGAAGGCGCTCGTCAACCGGCCCGACGGCGAACCCAAACCACGTAATTGGACACGATTGATGGAGGATGTCTCCGAAGATCCGTTTAATGCGCAGCACGAATATACTTATGTCCGGCCCGGTGTCCATAACCCCGGAAGCTATGATCTCTATTCGGTTGGCGAGGATGGCTTGCCCAACACAGTGGACGACATCGGAAACTGGAAATAGCTCCGGCAAAAAGATGCCGCGTTTCTGAACGAAACGCGGCATTTTCTTTTTACGGCTTCACGTTGATCTGCCGGATCCGGCGATGCGAGGAGTCGGGCAAACCCGGCGCGATGGGCGGATTCACCGCGCCCTGGGGTTGGGATGACGGCTGCATCATGCCGGGATTCGGATTTGGCGAAGGAATTGCACGCGACGCCGCATTCTTAACCTGGATGGGCGCATTGCGGCCGTTTGTGAAATTGGGATTCATACCCGTGCCATTCGGAGCGGGCGTCCGCGGCTGGTTCGGCATGACAGGCCGGGGCGGTGGATTTTGCGCGGGAGAGGGAGCGGAAGGAGTCGATTGAAGATCAAAAGAGAGGGTGGCAAACTCCGTTCCCTTTTTGATAATCACCTTGGTCTCCTTCCAATTATCGGGCGATTGCACACTGGTCACCGCGTAACCGTCCTTATTCGGTTCACTTCCAATCAGAGTAAAGCCGCCGTTTAAATCCCCCCGCGTCTTGATGGTGACCCGGTCTTTTTCGGTGCCATCCTCAAATCGCATTTTGCTGATTCCTGCCACGTAGAGGCCGGGAAATGGATCGGTTGGCTCCGCAACCGCCGGCGTGGGTGGCGTTGCCACCGCAAAGGGCGACCGCTTCAGCATCGCATCGTAACGGTCGGCCGAAAACGGTTCAGGCATCCCGTCCTGAACGCCAAAAGCAGGAATGGCGGCAAACATGCCCAACAAAGAACAGAGAGCTGGTCGGCAAGAAGTTTTCATAACGCAATTTAATCGAGGAGATAATCCCAATTCGGCCGCTAGTTTGGCGCATACCATTTTGCGAGCTTGAACTCGCCACGGTGCAACGTTTTGTCCGCAGTATCGACCTGAATCACTGCGCTTTCAAAAACCATGAACTGACCGGGGCCTTGCATTCCGCGGAGCGCGCTGCAGAGCGATTGCCAGCTGCTTTTTATCGCGAATGTATCTGACACAGCCATGTAATAGGGCTGGCTTTTATCAAGGACTCCCAAGAGCGGTTCCTCGGGCACGACGTTCGATTTTTGCGCGATTTCTTTGATCTGATCAAAGAGCGCGCCTGCGGCGGTCACTTCACTTTCGCGGGTCAGTTTAGGCTGAAGGGCGTCCAGCTGGGCGTTCCGTTTCTCCCAAAGCTCCTTTTCTTTAAGAATGAGTTGATAGCTGCCGAGTTCAGCGCTCTTGCGTATAAAATTGCCGCGGAGCTTTTTCTCGTTGGTGAAAAAGAACTCAATCAGAAGGTAGTTCACCAAAAAAAGCACCACGGCCCCGACCACGATGGAGAGATTTTTTTCCCTGGCGGTCATGGCTTGAGGAGTTTGCCGGACATTCTAAATGGAGTGCCGCCGTTGGGCAGGAGTGCGACGGGTTGGGGTTGTTCGAGCTGATAATCCCCCAACGCTTTGTCGTCGCGCAGTTTCAGGTAAAAATCGGTGACTAATTTGTAGTTCGGAGCTTCGCCTTCCACTTTAAAATCCTTCAAGGTATGTTCAAAGCGCGTTATTTTGACCTCTTCGGACGGCAGATTCGAATAAACCCGATACAATATTTCCATTGTATAACGCGCCGGAGAAATCGCGGGCTCCAGAGCTTCCCAACGTTGCTTACGCGCTTTGATTAAGGCCAGCTGAGGCTGGGCGGTAACGAGTTGGGTGTCGATTTTTTGCACACGGCTTTTGAGCCAGGCCAGATAAATAAACGCTGCCGCTATCGCGAGCAGATAAACAACAGCCGCCAATTGCAGGTATTGCCGCAACCGGCCTGCTTTTTGAATCCGACGCACCTCGGCTTGCCATGCCGGCGGAGCCAGGTTTCCAGCCGGCTCGGGCATCGCCGTATCAAAAGAAATCAACTCGACCGGCTGCTCAAACAACTGGGAAATCGTCTCCCTGATCGCAATGCAGCCCTGCTCGATGCGGATGCGTGAAAAACGGGTCGAAACGCCTTCCATTTCCGCACCGAGAAGGATCTGCGGCAGTTCCGAGCCGAGTGTTTCGGCATCGAACCCGGAAAGATTTTGCGCGAATCCGAGTTTGGCGTTTTCAGCGATCGCGATCTGAAGCTGGCCATCCTCGGGCCAGATACAGAGCACGACCTCATCCGGCGGGCATGAGGCCGCTACGTGCATGGCGTAGAAAGTCACCTTTTGCGGAAGCCTCGCCCGGTTTTTGAGCGGCTCGCACAGCTCATCGATGCGGGCTGTGTTCGCAGCTACCGAAAGCAGTGTCGATTCGCCCTCTGTTTGGCTGATGACTTCAAAATCCGAAGAGGCCTCCTCCACGGGATAAGGGAGCGTTTTTTCGAGTTGCAGCTGCACCATGCCGGCGAGCTCAGCGGGATCGATCGAGGGAAGTGTCAGGCGCTCCAATAAAACGAAGCTCCCGGGCAAGGCAAGATGGATGCTCCGATCGGCTGGAACCGACGCCGCCGCCTCATCGAGCGTTTTGAGCGTCCGGGTTTCGTGGCCGGGCTGCTGCACGCGCCAGCCATCGGAGTCAGGGGTGAGAAAGGCGGTTTCCGCGCCGGGGTTCTTCATTCTTTCCAATAGAGGATGGCGGGGTTAAGGCCGCTTTTTCGTGCAACCAGTTCGACTTGTCGAATCACTTTTCCCGAGTGCCCCACCGAGGTAATGCGCATGACCGCACTGGCAGGGTCTTTGATCCCGATCAATTGACCAAGCTCATCAAACTGGGTTTTGCTCATGCCCATGAACGAGCGGACCTCCTCCAGGCTTTTAAACGGTGGATCATCTGCCGTGCCGAGGATTTTATCGACGCCGGCGCGATACTCGATGAAACGGACGATCCGGGCATCGCCAAATCCGGGCAACGCGCGGAGCACCTCCGGAGAAGCCGAGACGACTTCAATAAGACCGTTGCTGTAGAGTGTCAGATTTTCCTTCCATCCCGGTTTACTCGTAAGCGCTTCGATGCCACGCACATGGGGAATTTCCTCCAGCGTTAAAAACGGGCGGTTGGCAGGATGATAATCACCGTCATCCTCGCAGCCATTAAGCCGTTTGACATTGTCGTTATCCACATAATCAAGCAGACAATCAACTACTGTATCCCGTTCAAGAATATCGAGCCCCATGCTCGTCAGCCAGCTCTTGAGGATGGTGATCTTCCGAGGATCCTCACCGGCCAGCAGCCAATTGATATGAAGCTTGCCTCCTTCTGAAATCATCCGCACCCGGTAACCGAGTCCTGAATCGACCTCCCGTTCAAGTTGAGGCGACTCCAGCGAGATGCGCGGGTTTAAAGCCATTGCCACGCCCGAGTGCGCCATGGCGCTCGCTTCAAGTCCCGCGTTCGCCTGGCCGGTGAGCTGGAGATCCTGCTGAATCCATTTGGCCCACGCCATGACCGCGGCAGAGAGGAGAAAAAGCGCCCAGAGCACCACCATCAGCGAAGAGCCGCGGTTAGGGGTCCGGGAAGAAAAAAAGCGGTTCATCGTTGCAAATTTGCCGACGGCACCGAGAGCACCGCATCGTACGGCGGCTCGTCGGGCCCGCGCTGGATGCTCACATAGACCAGCAACGGGAGACTGTTGGCATCGGTCCATCGATCGACCTTTTCGTTGAGCTGCCGGTGGAAATAGCGGATCTCGAGGGAAGTGACCGGACTTAGCAGCGTGACAAACGGTTTAAACTCCTCTTTTTGAGTCTTATCAGCCGGCCAGCGCCGAAGTACCAGCTCAAGGACTTTTGGATTTGCTTTGCTGGGCACAATCTCAAGCGACGCACGGTAGTTGCCCGGCGCTGCGCTGGTCATCACACCGAGCCCCGCCTCACTTGCCCATTCGAGCGTGTCACTTGCACGGCCGTTGAACTTATGAGGCTGGCCAAGAAGCAGGTTCTGACCCGTGCCGGGAAGATCCGCCAACTCGGTTTGCAGCATGCTGATCAAGCCAATCATCGATTGCCGCTGCGCGCTTATCTCTCCGGAGCGGTTCATGCTTTTGAGCGTGGAAACCACAAACCGATAGACCGTGAGCATCAGCATCAGGATGATCACCGCCGAGATCATCACCTCAAGGAGCGTAAATGCGCGGCGCGATAATCGGCGCGGCAGCGAAAATGCGTGGAAGCGTGCTCGTTTAAACAGCATGTCAACGAGGCCTCGGATAATTGTAAAAGGTGAGCCGCCGCGACTGTTTTTGCGCCCGGCTCGTCCAGAGCACTTCAAGAGTAACTGCGTAAATGCCTGCGACCTCCTGATCCTTCTCGTTTTTTTCCTTTAGCAAAGTGCGCGTTGTCTTGAGGGTCATACCGGCGAACATCCCCTTTAACTCTTCGCTCTTCGACTCGACGGCCGGCACCGTGCCTGCCTCCACCATCATCATCGCGTTCTCCAAAGCGCGGCGTGCACGCGCGCTCTCCTCCTTAAGCTGATCGGCCGCCAGACAGTTTTGCACACAACGGCCCAACGCTACCACCCCAAGCGCGAGCACCATGACCGCCACCATCACTTCAAGCAGGAGAAATCCGCGGTGATTGCCGCCTTTGACACGCAATCTCTTCATAAGGAACTCCTTGCCTCAAATGTGCCGCGTGCGGTAAGCGCGTCATATTTTGCGACCCAAGCCCCTTCCGGCCCCTGATAGCTGGCGATCACCGGCTCGCATGTGCCACTTCGCCAAAAAATCCATTCCATGGGCGGCTTCTTTTCAAGGGCCGCGGGACGCTCGATTGTGAGCGTCTCCTCCTTGCTCAAAGCGAGCCTCGGCCATTCCTTGCCACGATCCTCGGCGAGCGGTTCATCCGGTTCGATTGCGAGCGTTCCATCCCCCCAGACAATCACAAAGGCACGCCGTTCGGTCACACTTAGTATTTGAGCCTGTCGCGCAAACTCATCAAAGCGATCAAACGTTGCTTCCAATTTTTGCTTTGAAAGCATTCCGGTAAAACTGGGAATGGCGATAAACATCAGCAAAACGCTGATCGCCACAGCAAGGCAAACTTCAAGAAGGGTAAATCCGGCGCGTCGACGCATGGGGCAGAGCCGCACATTCAATGAATTGGCACATGATTTCCACCTGTAACTTGGAATTCGGTTGGCCAATCACGACGATCTCGATGCGACCCTTCTGCAGAGCACACCCGGTCCCGATCTGATGGACTGCAAGATTGCGTTTTATCGGGCTCCTCCGCCATTGTGGGGAGCATGGCGAAAAAAGATGCGATCACCACTGAAGCGATCGTCAAAGATGTGTTACCCGGTACTATGTTCCGTGTTGAACTTCCAAACGGCGCCCTGGTCCTTGCACATATCTCCGGCAAAATGCGCAAACATTTTATCCGCATTGTTCCCGGCGACAAAGTCGAACTGGAACTCTCTCCCTATGATCTGAGCAAGGCACGCATCATTTTCCGCGCACAGTGACGTCTCGCATAAGCGCATCAAGGGAGTCAAAACCGTTCTCTTTGCATCGAATGGGGACCCGATCCCGCCTCGCTTCCTCGAAGCCTGGAAAACGCAGATAAAACAGTCTAAAACATATGAGCGACGAAAAAAACAACCCAGGAGCCACCACCCATGAACCCAATCTTCCTGGCTCAATTGGTTCCGATGTAAACCCCGGTTCGCAGGAAAATATGGAAAGCTCCAAACAACACCTCAAGGAAGCCGGTGAAGCGCTGCGTGCCAATCTTGAAACCTCCAAGAGCCATGTGAAACATGCCGCCGACGATCTCCGCTCCGCGGCCGAAGCCAAAGCACATGAACTTCGTACGCGGGCTGAAAACACCGCGCATGAGCTTCGCGGCCGGGCTGAAGACGCTTACAGCGATGCGCGTGCAAAGGTTCGTACATTCCAGGAAGACGGAGAGGAATACATTCGTCACAACCCCTCCAAGTCGGTCCTGACAGCGCTTGCCGCAGGGTTTGTTCTTGGATTAATCATTCGTCGTTAATCTTGTGCCTGCGCCAACGACAGCCGATGTGGAGCTTGAGGACGCAGGCTCCGGATTTTACCGGCACTCTCTTGATTTTCTCTCCGCCGCCCTCAGCTATGGTAAAGCCCGTTTCCAACTTGTTGGATTAGAATCAAAGGAAGCGGGAGTCCATTACGGGCTGGCTGCGGTTTTTATTGCGGCAGCGCTGGTGGTGGTGGTTTTGGGATACGTTTTCTTTTGTCTGGCAGTCGTTTTTCTGATCGCGTGGCTGCTGGGCGATGGACATTCCTGGATCTGGGTCACCCTCGGCATGGCGCTTATTCATTTCGGCGGAGCCGCAGCCCTTGTAATCATGGCCAAAAACAAGTTCACCGCTCCTGTTTTTGCCACCACATTGGAAGAATTTAAAAAGGATCACGAATGGCTGAACTCGAAGAGCGTAAAAAGACACTGATTCACGAACTTGACCGCGCACGCGCTGAGTTAAGTGCCCATTCGCGCGGAGCTCGCGCACACGCCCATCCCGCGGTGAAACTGCGCGCCGCATTCGCTAAAAACCGCCTGATTTGGATCAGTGGCGCTGCGGTGCTTGGATTGGTCCTGGCGAAAATTCCGGCCCGGACAAAGAAAGTAGTCGTAAATCGCAAAAACGAAAAGCAGATGGCCAACGCGGGCAAAGCCGGACTGGCGCTTGGCGCATTAAAAATGGCCTTTGATTTGGGGAAACCGTTCATCATGTCTTGGGCGACGGGCCGCTTGGGCGACTTGGCGAAACGTTCAAATCAGCGGCACGAGCGCCGGTACTAAGAGCCGGCGGAAAACATCGCTGATTTGCCAACTCCTCCTTGCTTTTTCCACTTCGGCAAGTAGCTCTTGTGCGCAAGAATGGTTGCTACAGTCTCCCCTGGAAATACCGAAGTCCACACGCTCGAACACGTCGACCAATACCTCCAGATTGGTCAGGAATCAGACGCGTCGGACATTCACCTTGGCGTTAACGCGCAGCCAATTTGGCGTCGATTTGGCTCACTTGAACCGATCTGGTTACAAGCCGATCTACTGACGGCCGCAGACACTGAGCGCCTCGCTTTAAGCTTTTTATCAGACCCCCAGAAAGCGCTGCTGTATCAACGCGGCGATGTTGATTTTGCCTATGCCACCTCCTTTGGCCGTTTCCGCGCGAGCGTGGTGCGGCATCGGCTTGGCATGGACTTGGTATTCCGTATCATCAAGAGTCAGGTCCGCACCATGGACGACCTTGGTCTCCCGCCGGAACTCAAGCTCCTGACTCAATACCAGAACGGATTGGTGCTTGTCACCGGCTCGGTTGGCTCGGGCAAATCGACCACCCTTGCCGCGCTTATCGAAGAGGTAAACCGCAATCGGCATGACCATATCATCACTCTCGAGGATCCGATCGAGTACGTGATCGAATCGAAAGGGTGTCACGTTACCCAGCGGGAAGTGCACACACACACGGCTTCATTTGGAGCCGCGCTCCGGGGTGCTCTTCGTGAAGATCCCGATGTGATCATGGTGGGAGAAATGCGCGATCTGGAGACGATCCAGCTGGCCATTACGGCCTCCGAAACCGGCCATCTGGTGCTGGGAACCCTTCATACCGGAAATGCCTCCCGGACTTTGGATCGGGTGCTCGATGTTTTTCCGGTCGATCAGCGTGAGCAAATCCGTGTGATGGTCAGCGAGAGCTTGCGCGGCATCATTTCGCAGCAACTCATCCCACGAAAAGACGGGCGGGGCCGCGAATTGGCTCTCGAAATTCTTACCAACACTCCAGCTGTCGGAGCCGTGATCCGGGATGCGAAAACTTTTATGCTTCCAGGCATCATCCAGACCGGGCGTAAAAACGGGATGAAGCTCATGGATGACTCCATCATGGAGCTTTATGACCAAGGCCTGATCGCTGAAGAAGAAGCGTATGCCCGCGCTGAGCAGAAGCTCCTGATGCGGCAGCATTTCAAAAAATAGAGCACGGCTGCCTTCCTTAGGTCACATGGAGACTTTGAGGTCAGAAATATAATGATCAAAGTTTCACCGGTTTAAATCCCCCAATCTTCGCCGCCAAAAATGCGGCTCTCCCTCCAATGCCTTACATCGATCAATTCTTTGAAGTCCTCGTTTCAGCAGGAGCTTCCGACCTTCACCTGGGACAGGGTGCACCGCCCAAAATCCGCCGGCACGGGGAGATCATTCCCATCCGCAATGAGCCGCTCGAGCATGACGAGATGGCGTTCATGATGAGCGAAATCTCCGGCCCGGAGCGCTGGGCCCGGTATGAAGAGGGTGGCGATCTCGATTTTGCTTACGAAATGGATGAGCACTCGCGTTTTCGCTGCAATTACCTGAAGCAAACGCACGGATACGGCGCGGTTTTCCGGTTGATTCCAACCAAGATCATGTCGCTTGATCAGCTTGGAATTCCTGCGGTCGTCAAAGAGTTTGGGCATCTTCGCGGCGGCCTTGTGCTGGTTACCGGGCCTACCGGATCGGGAAAATCGACCACGCTCGCGGCGCTCATTGATTACATCAACACCAACTTTTCGCGCCACATCATCACGGTTGAGGAGCCGATTGAATTTGTGCACGTCAACAAACGCGCCCTTATTACTCAGCGCGAGGTGCCCGAACATTCCACGGACTTCCCGGCCGGTCTTAAAGCCGCGTTGCGCGAAGACGCCGACATTGTGCTCGTTGGTGAAATGCGCGATTTGGAAACCATTCAGCTCGCGTTGACAGCTGCCGAGACAGGCCTGCTGGTTTTCGGCACGCTTCACACCAACAATGCCCGCAAAACGGTCGATCGTATGATTGATGTTTTTCCGAGTGATCAGCAGGCACAGGTCCGGACCATGCTTGCGAACTCGCTACGTGGAGTCGTTGCACAGCTTTTGCTCAAGCGCTGTGACGGCGGCGGGCGGCTGGCCGTCAATGAAATCCTGGTGGTCAATGGCGCGGCGAGCGCCATTATCCGCGAAGGCGCCACACAAAAGCTTCAGGACGTCATCGTGGGCGGAAAAGCCCAGGGAATGCAGTTCATGGATGACGCGATCTGGAATGTGATGCAGCAAGGCATTGTCAGTCCGCTTGAAGCTTATATGAAAGCGATCGATAAAAATCGCTTCCGTGTGTTTCTTCCGCCGGAAGAACAGCGGCTTTAAAAGGCTGAGGGATCTTATCAGCGGGCCGGCGCTTATTTTACCGGCGGGTACCAGACGTAAAGCATCAGATAAACCAAAACGCCCGTCACTGAAACGTAAAGCCAGATTGGAACGGTCCATTTCGCAATACGCCGGTGCCGATCGTATCGGGCCCGCAATGCCGGAATCACGGTCATCAGCACCAAGGGAACGGTCAACGCCGCAAGAGGTATATGGGTGGCGAGAATAAAATAGTAGATGGACTTGGGCCATCCGGGATGTGTGAACTTGGTGACAATCCCTTTCGATAGCCAGTGATAGGCAACGTAGCTGGTAAGAAATAGCGTGGATGTTAAGAGCGCCGTCGACATCGTTATGATGTGCGCCTTTTTGCGATCCGTTTTGATGAAAACAACTCCTATCATTATAAGGAGTGCGCTAATACCGTTCAGACTCGCATTTAAAAGCGGCAGATCACGCACATTCATCGCGTCTCCTTTAATAGCCGCTTTATGTCCTGGATAAGCTTCTGCGTCTCTTCTTCCGTTTGGCTATCGTAAAATCCACGGACCGTTCCATTGCGATCGACCAAAACCAATTTGGTGCTATGAGTTACCGGCTCCCGCTCCGTGCCGTCCTCATCGGACACGGAAAGCTTAAATCCTTTATTGGCCAGAGTATAAATCGACTCCTTCTCGCCTGTCAGGAAAAGCCAGCGTTCATCCGCTCCAAATTTTGCAGCATATTGCTTGAGCACATCGGGCGTGTCTTTTGACGGATCCGTTGAGATCGAAACTAAAGAGACATCTTTCTCGTCCCGAGTCGCCTTATGAATTTCGCTCAGCCGACTTGTCATCATCGGGCAAGGTCCGGGACAGCTTGTGTAGAAGAAATCGGCCACCCAGACTTTACCTCGCAGTTCCGCCGAGGTCACCGGCCTTCCAGTGCGTTCGATCAACGAAAAGTCCGGCAACTGCCAGTGCCGATGAAGTTGGGTGGGAGCCGCGGGCGGTTGTAAGACCTCAAAAGCTTCCTCCTGTTTTTTGCATCCGGCCAATGCCGTCAGCGCTATTGCAGCCAGCCATAAGGTGGATCGATACATCGGAGCGCTTTTTAAGATTTAGTAAAAACCATCAGGCCAAGAATCAGCGGCAAATAAAAAATGGACGTGAAAAACAGACGCCTCGCGCTCACTCGATTTCGCTCAAGAAGGAACCGGACGGCGAAGAAGATGAAAATGGCGTTAAACAAAATAGCGCCGATCAAATAGACCCGTCCGTGAGTGCCCGCTCCAAAAGGGACTATGCAAATCGCACCCAATGCCAAAGAAAAGGCCAGGCTGGTCAGCGCCGTTATTGCTCCGCTGACATCATCGCGTTTTAGCATGATAAAACCGGCTTGTGCATACTCATCCCGATACATCCATGCAATGGCCAGGAAATGCGGCATCTGCCAGGTAAACAATATTCCAAAAAGCACCCATGCGCCCAGACCCAAGGTCGGGTGGCTTCCTTGCGCTGCTGTCCATCCGATGACTGGCGGGATAGCCCCCGATACCGCACCGACGATCGTGCAAAATGCGGTGCGCCGCTTTAGTGGTGTATAAAGGAAAAGATAGATAAAGACTGTTGAAGCCGCCAGCAAAGCACTAAGACCGTTGGCTGTCATCCAGAGCCATCCGACACCTACGAACGTCAGCACCATTCCAAATACCAACGCGCTTGCCGGGCTCATTCGTCCGGCTGGCAGCGGACGTGACTTGGTGCGCTCCATGAGCCTGTCAACATGGCTCTCAGTCCATTGGTTCAACACCGCCGCTGCAGCGGCGGCAAGAGTCGTGCCGAATATGGCGTTAAAGAGGAGCAGCCAATCGAGCCGGGCCTCGCTTGCCATGCAAAAGCCAACAAATGTTGTAATGATGACTAAAAGACTCAGGCGAGCCTTGATCAGCGTCATCAGATCACTAATTAAACCGATCTCAGGCAAATCATCAGCGTCGGCGAGCGGCATGGCAAATTCTTCCGTAACCCGGTTCACGCTTCAACCTCCCCCGCGGTATGGATTCGAGTTGAGTTTTCAGATGAATGCATTGAATCGGGGCGGCGGGTTGTTCGCACCGCCAAAAGCACTGTAGTAGCCAGCACGGCGGCGCCATTGATGACATGCACCGTGGCTAGAAGCGGCGGGCGCAGATAAACGACCACACTCACGCCCAGGACTATCTGTAATCCAACAAGCCAAATCAGGAGCGCTGCCGGGCGCCTGACAAACCGCGATTCGTTTGCCAAAGCTTTTACCACCAGCCAGCAAACCAATACAGCCACAATCAGGGCACCTATCCGGGTATGAGAGAAATTAAGATCGATCAAAGTGTTATGCACAACAGGAAGCCAATCTCCTTCAGGTGTGGCCTTGGGGAAAGTCTGAATGGCAAGCCCCGCGCCTTTATGTCGCATCGCCGCGCCAACAATCAGTTGAATATAAATGATAAGCGCTGAAAACCATGCCAGACGAGATACGCCCTTGAACTCCGGTTTCCAATCGAACGAAGTCCAGACAGGCGAGAGCATCGCGGCAATCAGGACAAGCAGCACCAGCTCCAATTGAGCAAAGCAACCATGCAAGATCCGAAAAGCCGTCGCCATTTCCACGTTTCCGCCCGATTCAATCGTCACACGAAGCCCGCCAAGCAATGCCTGGATACAGACTCCAATGAAGGCGCCAAAAGCAAGCCAGCGCAATCGCGAAGGATGACTGGGTGGCCGTTCATCCCTTCCAAATAGAAGAATGGCAATAAAACTGATGACCACACTTCCCAATGCACCGTGGACAATCATCTTGCCGGGCGACCCCATGAAATAAAATAGAGCCGCCACAACCACGGCAAATGCCAACGCTCCGGGAACAGCCCGTTTCTTCTCCCAGATCCACGCGCACAAAATCCCAACCATCAAACCAACTGCTTCGGCAATCAACCTATGGCCGTGCTCGAGCCGTTGGAAAAAATCATTCCACCAGCCCGCCGGATTAAGCGATCCCGCGCTTAAAGGCCAATCGGCGAATGCCATTCCCGCGCCGGACGTAGTCGTATGACCGCCTACAAGAATGAGTGCGAACGTTGCAAGCACCACAAGCTTCGCAAAACGCGCAAGCCAAAGATGCTGAAGAGATAAACCGGAGTCTTTCAAAGAATAGGCACTCTTACTCTCTCACTGGCGAGAGTAAGCCGTAACCCCTTATTGTGCCGGAGCAGGATTCGGGGCGGGGACCGGGGCGGCAGCTTCCGCGGAGACGGGAGCAGCGGCAACAGGGTGCTGCAACTTCATCGTATCCTCATACCACGCGCTCCACTCTTTCTGGCCTTGAACAATCATCGAAGCCTTCATTCCAAAATGGCCGGCCCCGCACAACTGCGCGCAGACAACTTCATAGGTGCCTTCCAGTTTTGGACGAAACCAGATCGGAACCCGTAAACCAGGCGTGGCATCCTGCGTGATCCGCATCGCATGCAACGATAGACTGTGAATAACATCCTTGGAGGTTACTTCGATGACGGTTGGTTTGAAGTTGACAAGATAGAGCTCGTTTTTTGAAACCACATCGTCCTTGCCGGCCGGATCGCTAGGATCGAGACCAAGTGGGTTGTTCCCGGTGACAAGGTGCGCATCCTGACGACCAAATACATTGTCGGCCCCTGGATAATGGAAGTTCCACGCAAACTGCTCGCCTACCGCATGGACGCGAAGCGCGTCGTTTTTATCCGGAAAGGACTCCTCGGTAACTCGTTTGGCCCACAAAGGAAGACCAAAGCCAAGTAGCAGAATCGCTTCCACAAGGATAACAACGAGCTCAAGATGAGTCGCAGCCTTGCTTTTTACACCGTGATAATTCGCGCGTGGATTGCGCGAACGATGGAAGCGGATGATCGAATACAAGAAAAACGAAAACCAGCCCACGAAGAGCACGAGCATGAACCAATGGCAGACCTCAAGCAGATGGTCGACAAGATAGCCGTGTTCAGATGCATTGGGGACCATCCCCATCCATTTATTGAGCATGTTACTTTAAGTGAGAGCCGATCAATTCGGCCATTTGCAAGTGTGAAGGAATTGCCGCTTGCGAGCGGCGGTAAAGATGAAGGCCAAATGCGCAGAGCAAACCGAGAACCGAAAAAATGAAACCCAACATCAGGAACATTGCGGCATTAATGGCTCCTGCCTCACGAGAACCGGGGTCCCCCATGCAAACGGCGCAGGCGGACGCATTGATCGGCAGGTGAACAAGCAAAACCGGCACTATTGCCGCTACTACTCGGCTAACTCGTGTAAGATTCATGTTATGATCTTCTTTGATTTCTTGATGAAGATGACCCCGTAAATAATCAACGCTACCGCTGCAAGCGCGGAACCAATTCCAAAGAGTGGAGCTGTCTGATTAAAATACGACCATGCTGCACATCCAAGAGACATCAACGTCGCCAGGAAGATGAACAGGATATGGAAGATTTTTAGAGACATTAATGAAGGTTATGTTGCGTTCCAAAGATTGGATCAACCCAATGGAGCGCGGTCAGCAGGAATAAACCGGTAACAAAAAAGGCGGTGAAATAAAGAAACCGCCAGATGGTTGGTTTTTCGCCTTTAAGATGCATAAAGATCGCGCCAACAAGGCTTACCTTGAAAGTTGCCACCAGCATCGCGATAACGATATTGCGTTCCCGGGAGCCGAAGTCGAAATAGCTCAGCCAGACAGTTACCCCCGTGAGCGCAATCAATACACCACCAATGCCCCAGTAGAGACCGAAATGCATGTTATGAGCATCGTGCGAGGCAGCATCCGTTGTTACTGCCGCGTGGGTGTCGTGGGAATGTTCTTTGGAATCACTCATGTTCGTAAATTACAGCAAATAGAAGAGAGGGAAAACGAAGATCCAAACCAAATCGACGAAGTGCCAGAAGAGCCCAACGACCTCAATCCGATTGGTGAAGTGCTCGGGATTGCGGCGATAGAGCTCCGTTCCCGGTCCCCAAAAATAGATGAAAATCAGCACGCCACCCAATACATGTAATCCATGCAATCCAGTGATTGTAAAGTAGACAGCGAAATAAGGGCTGTGACGCGGGATATACATGCTTGGGTGAGGCCCGTCGATGTCCGCCGCCTGTACAACGGCGGTTTTCATGGTCTGGGGTTTCGCCCAAAAACTTGGTCTCTCGTTCGCCGGATCCGTCGGATTGGCGTTGGCGGGATCGAGCTGGATTACATAATCGTTCGGATCGTCAGTCGTAACGATAGGAGCCTCACCATGCTCGCCATGTTCAGCACCGCCTTCATGAAGCAGATGCCTGAAATGCTCGGCGTTTTCCTGCGCAACCTTCTCGTAATGCGATCCTTTTGGCGCGTCGAGCAAATGCCCGCTGATTTCGACCCTGGGATCGAGCTTTAAAGCCGCAAGGTGCTGGTTCCCCAGATATTGCTCATACTTGCCGAGCGCATCTTTTTTGATGAAGACACCAAAGTGGGTGAACTTCTGAGGATACTCATAGGCGAGTTTTACAACCAGAAACAGGATGCCACATAGGATCGTTATTCCCATGTAGAGCTTGTAGCGACTGAACTGGCGCATCTTGAGAGAAGCCCAGGCAAGGACAACCGTCACTGAGGAAAGAATCAGAACCGCCGTATTGAAAGTTCCAACGGGCACGTTCAGCAACCCGTGCGGCCAATATCCAGGTTCCGCGCCAAGGCGCAGGAAAATGTATCCCGAAAAGAGGCCGCCAAAGAGCATCACTTCCGACGCCAGGAACAGCCAAATACCCAGCTTGGCGTTATAAAGTCCGGTGTCCGGACGGGCAGTAACTTCGTGAGGAATTTGCATTGGATCTAGTGAGCTGAAAGCGGAGCGTGGACAACCGGTGCTACGACTGGCGTTTTTGACCCGGTGGGTTCGCTTTGAGGAGTGAAGTCTGTCTCTGCGCCCGGAACACTGTATTCATAAGGCCCGCGATAGACTGCAATTTCTTTGTCAAAGTTGCCATGTGGCGGAGGCGAAGGAGCATCCCACTCCAGGGTGGTGGCTTCCCACGGATTGCGACCCACCTTGCGGCCGTTCCAGATACTCCAGAAGAAATTGAAGATAAAAGGAATCTGCGCAGCGCCCAAGAGGAAGGCTGCGTAGCTCATAAACGGGTTCCAATGAAGGACCGGGCGAGCAAGTTCGTAGGTGAGATGATCAAGATCCGCGCCGCCGCCATCAGCCCAGCGGCGATGAACGCCTGCCATACCCTGAAGGAACATCGGGAAAAACAACCCGTTAATGAAGATGAGTGACAACCAGAAATGCACGCGTCCGAGGAATTCGTTCATCATTCGGCCGGTCGCCTTCGGAAACCAGTGATAGACACCAGCGAAGATCGCGAAAATAGTCCCGGGAGCCACGATATAATGGAAGTGCGCGATGATGTAGTAGGTATCGTGCAGATAAAGATCGACGGTATTAAACGCGAGCGGAATACCAGTCAGCCCTCCAATCCCGAACATCGGCATGAATGCGGTCGCAAAGAGCATCGGCACTGTGAACCGGATCGAAGCACCCCAGAGTGAGAGGAGCAATGCCGTGATCAGGATCACCGATGGAATGGAGATAACAACCGTGGTGATCTGGAAGAAGGTCGCCACCTTGGCGCCCATGCCGGTCATATACATGTGATGCGCCCAGACAATGAAAGAAAGGAACCCGAGAACGAAGATCGCCCCTACCATCGCCTTGTAGCCATAGATGGGTTTGCGAGTGTTGTTGGCAACAACCTCCGCGATAATCCCGATACCAGGAAGAATCAGCACATATACTTCAGGATGTGCAAGGAACCAAAAGAGATGCTGCCAAAGAAGCGGACTGCCACCACCGGACCAGTCGGTTAGCTGCTGCTGAACGACAAGACCGGTGGGCATGAAGAAGCTCGTGCCAAAGACGCGATCCATGAACTGGAAAATACCCGCGGCTTCCAGGGGAGGAAACGCCAGGAGAAGCAAAAATGCCGTGATGAACTGCGCCCAGACAAAGAAGGGAAGCCGCATCCACGTCATGCCAGGTGCACGCAACTGGATGATCGTGGCGATAAAGTTCACCGCTCCAAGTAGAGAAGCCGTGATATTAAAAATCATGCCAGTCAGCCAGAGGCTTTGACCGTTAAAGAACCAATGATAAGCAGGCCCTAAATCCGCGATGCCAGCAAGTGGCGGGTAAGAAGTCCAGCCTGACTTGGCTGCGCCGCCGGGAACCAGAAAGCTCGCAAGCATAATCACGCAGCTGATGAAGAACGTCCAATAGCTAGCCATGTTGATGCGCGGGAACGTCATGTCGGGCGCGCCGATCTGAAGCGGGACCACGAAGTTGCCGAATGCGGCAAAAGCAATCGGAACGATCCCGAAGAACACCATGATGGTGCCGTGCATTGCACCAAACTCATTGTATCCATCGGGCGACATGACGCCGCCAGGGAAATGATCTTTGATAACTGGAAGCGATCCGAGGATGGGGCCGATCACCGGCATGGCCGTTCCCGGGTGCGCCAACTGCCAGCGCATTACCATCATCAAACAAAAACCAAACAACAAAAACAAAAGACCCGTGATGGCGTACTGGATTCCGATGGTTTTATGATCGGTCGAGAAAATGTATTTCTCCCAGAAGCTAAGCTCATGGTGGTGGTCGTCGTGATGCGCGTCATGCGCGTCATCGTGTGCGTGGGATGCCATACGTAGATTAATTTCTTAACAAAAAAGAGGAGCGGGAGCTTTCAACTGGGAACACCTGCCGAACTTGGCTGGAGCGGAAGCACAGCATATCACGCGAATACTTATTCGCGAGTCACCTTACTTGGCGGGCGCGGCATCATCTTTCCATGCCTTCAATTCCGCCTCAGTCCACGGCGTCTTTCTTTCCGCGAACTTGGCGCGGGCAGCCGCAACTACTGAAGCGGGAACCGCCGGCGCACTATTGCCGAAGCTGGAACGAACAAAAGTCATGACGGCGGCGATCTTGTCGTCGGTGAGCATCAGTTCCTGTCCGGGCATGATGTTGTTGTATGGCTTGCCTTCGATGGTCATCGGACCAGCGTTGCCTTTCAAAATCATTGCTGCAAACCGTTCAGGCGAACCAGCGACATATTCAGACTTGGTTAATGGAGGAAAGACCGGCGGGAGTCCCAGACCAGTCGGTTGGTGGCAGGCAAAACAGACGGTCATATAGACCATCTTCCCTGCCGCTACCTGATCCGGAACGGCATCTTGCGCCGCGGCAAAACGGGCAGATAGCACCAGGCATGCGGCAATACTAAGCGAAGTTTTCATGACGATATAAAGCGTTACTGGGCGGCGGCAGGGGCCGGAGCGTCCGGCGCAGGAGCTGGCTCGGCGGCTGGAGGCACTGCGGGTGGTGTTGAAGGTGCTGCGGGAGGAGCAGGCTGTGCCGGAGGGGCTGGCGCCGATTCAACCGGGGGAACCGGCGCGGCTGGAGGCGGCGTTCCACTAGCGGGTGCTGCGGGCTCTGGTGCCGTGGCGGTCCCAAATGCTTTTAGCTCACTTTCGGTCCAGGAAGTCTTTTTCTCGATGAATTCCTTGCGAGCGGTTGCAACGATTTCAGGGGAGACCGGGGATGCATTATTTCCAAACGACGAACGCACATAGGTCAGGATCGCCGCGATCTTCTCGTCGTTGAGAAGCAACTCCTGCGCGGGCATGACATTCGCATACGGCTTTCCATCCACCGTGATCGGTCCCATAACGCCTTTAAGGATCATCGCGGCAAAGCGCTTGGGATCACCCAGGACATACTCGTTCTTCACCAAAGGCGGAAATACCATCGGCAGGCCCAAACCTGTCGGCTGGTGGCACGCGAAACAGAGCGTCATGTAACCCGCTTTGCCTTGGGCGAGCACAGCCGGATCAGCGGCAGCTTCCGCCGGCTTCGGCAAAGCAATGGGTGCTGCCGGAGTTACCGGAGCAGTGCCCGCAGCCGGGGCAGCCGCGGGAGCAGCGCCGGTAGCCGGGGCAGCCGCAGGAGCAGTCCCGGCAGCAGGGGCAGCCGCGCCGGCAGCATCCGGCAATGTCGCATCAGCCGGGATTTGAAGAATATCGGCCTCAGTCAATGCGCCTGATTTACCGGCGAACTCTTTACGCGCAGCGGCGACTTTGGCCTCGGAAATCTCAGGCGCCGCATTTCCCCATTCGCTTCTTACAAAAGTCGCAACCGCGGCGATCTTTTTATCATTCAGCGAGCCTTCCCACGCGGGCATGACCGCAGCACTAACAAACGGCTTTCCATCCAAAGTAATCGGTCCCTGGAGTCCCTTGAGCAGGATGGCAATCAGGCGTTTTTCACTCCCAATTACATATTCAGACTTGGCAAGATGCGGGTATTGACCAGCCACGCCGGCTCCGGTGGGTTGATGGCAAGTCACGCACTGCGCATAAACGGCCTTACCCTGTTGCGCCAGGGAAAGCACCGCGGCCGGACCTGCTCCCGGACCAGTTTGTTTCTTACTGGTTGGGAATAACGCAGATGGCGAACTCTGATACTCGTTATAAATGGAGGAGGAAAAGCCGCCATGAAAGACGCCCAAATAAGCGCCAGCCCAGCAGATGGCTACACCGCAGACAGCGGAAAGCCAAAGCGGGATGGGAGTTGTCTCCGCGCGAGGATCGCCATGTTCGCGTTTGATCGCGGCATGCACCTCAGTGATGTCGGACGTTTCCCGGTAATCGATGCGTTCAGGACCTTCGTTCATTCTCGAGAAATCTGTGGTTACTTGGCGGGTGCCGGCGCACCGGCTGGAGCTTTGACCTCGTTGAGTGGATGGGTGCGGTCAAGCGAAAGAAGATAACTAACAAGTTCCTTTGCCTCTGCTTTCGGCACGACTTCATAGCCTGCCTTCGTTGGGACATTCAAAGCGTCCAACGAGCGTTCCCCCCCGATCTTCCGCAGATCAAATAGGTAGCGATACGGAGGCATATTCGATTCCGTCACAACCGAGGTGGGCTGATAGAGATGCAGATAATGCCAAGCCGCATTTCGCCGGGCGGGCTTGCGTGGATCTTCCTTTGCTTCATTTCTCCAGTCCGCCGTTCCCACATTCGTAAGATCCGGCCCCAAGCGCATGGTCCCAAGGAAAGGAGGGTTGGTGAAAATGTAATCTCTCGCTACCGTACGGCGAGGTCCCCATCCCCGCTCAATATCGAGTCCGTTCTGCTCGTCGCGGATCTGTTGCGAATGACAGTAAAAACAACCTTCCGCAGCATAAACATCCCGGCCTTTGCGCGCATTGGCGATTGGGTATGCCTCTCCGGACTCCGGGTCGACTTGCGGCTGCAGGTTTCCAATCTGGACCTGCGGCACTACTACCAGTGCCAGGCACGAAAGGGCGAATGTACCAAAGATTCCAGTAAAGAGATAGGACGAACGGCTCATTAGTGTGTCTCCTGTCCGGGGTTCGCGAAGAGCGTGGGTTCTCCACCGGGTTGCCCGATGCGAAGGAGCATCAGAAGAAAGTGCAGCGCGAAAAAGAGATGCGCAAAGAGGATGAATACATAGGCCAGACTGCTTCCGGCAAAGTAGACCTGCCCGATCTGAATGACCTGCGAGAATGTCGCATCCGGATCAATCATCGTCAGGCCTGCGGACAAGCCCGAGAATGCCATCATAGCGATAATGGTGGCACCGCCGTAAGCCGCGCCCAGGAAATGTATTTTGATCAGGGAAGCGGAAAGCCATTCACAACCAACCAGCCGCGGCGTGATATAATAAATGGCTCCGAACATCACCATCGAGAAAAAGGCGTAGATTACCAAATGCTGCTGAGCGGCCTGGAATTGTGTGAAATGCACGATGCTATCAAAGCCACGCAACGAGGCCAGGACTCCCACAAAGCATGAGATCGCGAAAGCAATTACGCCAAAGAAAGTAAACCGGATTGTTGGCGAATAGTAAACCATGTGCGTCTGACCATGCATCGTGAAGATGAAGTTGGTCAGGACGGTGACAATCGGTACGATCATCATGATGTTGGCAGCGATTCCGACCGTCACAAACCAGGCCGGGACCGGCCCCCCGCTCAACCGGGCCATCCCTGTAAGCCCGCCAAACAATGCAAATGTCCAGAAACCAATGCTTGCAAGGTTATAGCTGTAAATAGGCCGATTGACGACTTTCGGGATGAGATAGTAGGCGGCGGCAAGACCGATGGGGGTCAGCCAAAGCAGACTCAGATTCTGCGAAAACCAGGCGGCGATCACACTTTGAACTACCCCTTGCACCTGTGGCATTGTGACAGCGATATGGGCAACACCAAAAAACCACGGGAACCAGAAGAAGGCGCCAAGCAGATACCAGACTGAAATATAGACTGGAGCGTTGCGGCGGAACTTATAAAGAATTGCGCCCCAGAGGCCGATCAACAGATAGCCGATGAACATCAGGGCAGCCGCGCCGAACGGGATTTCCATTCCCGGGATGCCTGTATTTTTACCCGCGAGAACAGAACCTATTCCGAGCACGAGCCCGAGATTCCAGAATACGGCGCCGAGAACCAGCACTCCCGGGTAGCGCAATGGGACCCGGCAGAGACGTGACATCAACCAGATGCTCACACCCATTCCAACCAAACTGGCCCAACCGTAAGTTAATGCCAGATTATAGGCGGGAGCAACCCGGCCATAAGTAAGGAATGGCAGATCAGCCAGAAAACCCGGGCTATGCAGCTTCATCGAAGTGATGAAACCAAGTAAGCTGGCCACCAGGAGCCACGCGATTGAAGTCGTGAAGAAAATCAGCACGGGCCCAGCCGCGGCGGAATCGATCTGGGAACGTTCCACAGCGACCTTTGCATCGGTCGATGGTATGACCGGCACGGCGGCCGGCGTCAATTTGGATTCGGGAGCGGCGACTGCGGTCATTGAGTGATCTCGGAGGTTGCGGTCCAGGGGAAGGAAACTTGAGGACCAGTGCTCAAGCTAGCAAAGAGAACCGGCATGGAAGCGGATGCGTTTGAAGCAGACGGCGCCGCTGCAGGAGCCGGAGGCTGGAAATAGATGGTATCGGCACCCTGCGGTGCGGAAGGGAGTGCGCCCGGCGCAGGCTCTGCGGCATTCGGATCAAAGGGAGCGGGCATTGGAAGACGTGGCTCAACCTTCACAGCGGAGACACCGAGGGTCTTGTTCTTAAGTTCGCCAAGAACAAGGCGCTTGGCATCACTCAGCGGTATATGAACCACCCCTTTTGCTTTGTCGCCCCATTCCACGGCGGCAAGTTTCTCAGCGTCAGCCTTCTGAAGTGTCTCGCGTTGTGTAATGCGGTTCTCCGCGGCCTTATCGACTGCAAGCGAGCTGGGACCATTGCGGCGCATCCAGATCACCACTAGAAGGGCAAAAAGCAGGAAGAAAAAGAGCGCCCAAAGAAGGGTCAGGAATCCGCTCGGTTTCGGCAGTGAAGTATCTTCGGTCGGCATGTCAGTTCGTAAGTTTGAGCGACGCGGCCAGGCGGGGATCACGTGTTGGGAAAAGATAGCTCTTTCCAAGATTGCGGAAGAACAACCACCCCAGAATCCCGCCCATTCCAATCAGGGGAAAAATATCGAGCAGACTCGGAGAAAGGCCGGTTTCGTGAAGAGCCGGGAGCACGATCACATACATATCGAGCAACTGCATTCCGATAATCCAAAATGCGATCGCACAGAGGTATTGCGGGGCTTTTTTGGTCGCCTGCATCAACAACACCGGAAAAGGGAGAAAGAATCGGCCGACAACAAGCAGAGTGCTCAGATACCACCAACCGCCTGTGTTGCGAATCCGAAAGTAGATGGTCTCCTCCGGGATGTTCGCATACCAGATAAGCATGTATTGGCTGAACCCGATGTAAGCCCAGAAGATGGAGAAGGCGAGCATGTATTTACCCATCGTGTGGAAATGCTCTTCGTTCACAACGCTCAGGTAGCCACGGCGCTTGAGAGCCGAAACGATGATGACCAAAAGCGACATTGAACTGCCCGCCGCGCCGGCAAACAGGTAGACGCCCCACATCGTGGAGAACCAGTGAAAATCAAGCCCCATGAGCCAGTCAATGCCGGAGAACGTAATCCCGATTGCAACCGCCGGGATACCGCCAACACCGAGTTTGCGCATCATCAAGCTATGACTAACAGAGCCATCCTTGTCCTGGGCAATCGACCTTTTTTTCAGCGAAAGCGCGATCAGCGTAAGCAACGAGAAATAGAAAGCCGCACGAACATAAAAAAACGTGTGGTTAAGATAACCTTGTTTGGCATCGAGCAGCGGGTCAGCACCCGGAGCAAGGTCCCACCATTTAAATAGATAACTTGTGCATGCCAGAATCGGCAAAAAGAAGAGCACAAAGTACGGAATCAGGCTCGCAACATTTTCGAGCTGCCGGCGGACAAGCACCGACCAATCCGAGTCGCTGGCGTGATGGAGGCATGTCCAAAAAAGGCAGCCGATGCAGATCGAGAAGAAAAAGAAAAAGGCAAACAGCCATGAAAAGGCAAACTGCTCGCGCCAGGAGGGCACGGCCAAGCCGATCAGACTAAGGAGGATGCCGGCAGCGCCCGCCAAAAGCAGGTTTTTAGGGAGCGATCCCGCGTGCTTGGGATCGAACTTCTCCGCCTCGGGCGGGGTGAGGTCATGTGGATGGCTCATTTACTTCTTTTCCTGCTCCAATTCCTTTTGCTGCGTCTCGGTGAGGTCGGCTAATTTGCCATTCTGACTGCGCTGCAGAGCGCGGAGATAAGCGACAATCGCCCAACGATCTTCCACGGCAATCTGCGGCCCATAAGCGCCCATCGTGTTTTTGCCATTGGTAATGGTGCTGAAGATTTGCCCGTCAGGCATTACGCGAATGCGTTCGTCCTGAAGGTTGGCGACTGTCGCCCAGTTGCCAATTTTTTGCACGATCCCGTTGCCGTAGCCGGTCCGGCCATGGCAGATGGCGCAATTGATATTAAAGCGTTCCTCACCGCGGTCGATCAGTTGCGCGCTGACTTCAAGAGGAAAGCCGTCGCCGTAAGAATCGCCAAGTTTGCCGGTATTATAGTAGTCCGGCAGATTTGAGAATCCTTGTGGCTTGAGCGGCCCGTTTTTGGCGCCGACCTGCAGATAACGGCCAGCCAAAGTGTAGCCCAGAGGAATGGTGCCATCGACCGGTTTGCGTGCTGCACGGCCATCGGCAAAGAAGTTGCTTGAATGTTGTGCCTGATACTTCGGCTGATGTTTCATATCAGGGAAGATCTCAATCGGGGGAAGACCACTATGCTGTCCGCGGAAGCCGGCGAGGGCGACCACAGCGCAGGTAATCAGAATAAAAGAAGCGAAAAAGTAGCGAAGCATGGGTGCTAAAATTTCTAATCGTGAATAAGAGTCACGTGCTTGCCACCAATGGATTCAAGCAGTTCGCGCGTCTTGGTTTCGGAGAACTTCGGATCGCGGGCTTCAATCACCACAAAGAAGCCGTTGTCGGTAACGCGTTTGAAACGTTCCCAGTTGAAGACCGGGTGATACCACTTGGGCAACTGACTAAAAATCATCAGCGCAAACACAGTGGTGAATGAGGCAAAGAGGACCGTCAACTCGAACATGATCGGGAAGAACGCAGGTACGGTGCGCCAGTCATACGGTTTTCCGTGCACAATCAGCGGATAGATTCCCCAAGAAGGAATGAATGTAAGCAGAACCGCGGTAAGCGTGCCCGCAGCACCGCCGATGAGCACCGGGGCAGAGAGCCAGGACTTGCCAAGTCCCATCGCGGCATCCATGCCGTGGACAGGAAACGGGGAGTGCACGTCCCAGTTCTTGAAGCCGGCGTCGCGGAGTTTCTCAGCCGCGGCCATCAATGCTGCGGCGTCATTAAACTCGGCGCCGAGCCCATAAACTTTTTGGTATTGAGCCATGAGCGGTGACCTAGTGATGCGCTTCGGTGCCGGTCTCTTCGCCGGGATTGTGGTGATGAGGATCTGCCGCGGGAGTCACAATCTTGACTTCCGACATGGCAATCATGGGAAGGAAACGCATGAACAGAAGAAAGAGCGAAAGGAAGATCCCAAAGGTGCCAACAAAGGTCCAGACCTCGATTTGCGATGGAGAATAGTGGCGCCAGGAGGACGGAAGGAAATCCTGGGCAAGCGAGGTAACGATAATGACAAACCGCTCAAACCACATTCCCGCGTTGACGAACATACAGACGATAAATACCGCCACGTAGTTGGTTCGCATCGACTTGATCCAGAATAACTGGGGAGAAATGACGTTGCAGAACATCATGCAGTAGTAAGCCCAGGAATACCATCCGCTGTTCTTGTAACCGATACGGGCGCGGAAAAAGGTGAAAGCCTCAAACTGATTGCTGCTATACCAGGCAATGAAAAGCTCCATCAAGTAAGCGTA
This sequence comes from Chthoniobacteraceae bacterium, assembly GCA_028293625.1. Lineage (GTDB taxonomy): Bacteria > Verrucomicrobiota > Verrucomicrobiia > Chthoniobacterales > Chthoniobacteraceae > CAIURC01. The sequence continues at coordinate 67,296 of JAQGOL010000011.1, forward strand.
CCCAACGATCGTGCCAGTCAGCAGGATGATCTTGGCCATCTTGTCGACATGCTGCCGGGTGATCAGATCGTTGAGTTGCGGATAGAGTAACCGCGATGGAAGAAGAATGGTGAGCACCATCGCAAATCCGCCAAAGATAGCGCCTGCCACAAAGTAAGGCGGGAAGATGGTCGTGTGCCAACCGGGGACAATCGAAGTCGCAAAGTCAAACGACACGACCGAATGCACCGAAAGAACCAGCGGCGTGCTTAAACCAGCCAAAAGGAGGTAAGCCATCTCGTAGCTGCGCCAATGACGGTTTGAACCGCGCCAACCGAGGGCAAAAACACCATAGATGTAGCGGGCCACGCGACTTTTGGCGCGATCGCGCAAAGTCGCCAGATCGGGCACCAATCCGGTATACCAAAATAGTACGGAAACGGTGAAGTAAGTGGAAACCGCGAACACGTCCCAAAGGAGTGGCGACCGGAAGTTGGGCCAGATCCCGTATTGGTTGGGAATAGGAGCAAGGAACCAAGCCATCCAGACGCGACCCACGTGGATGCCCGGGAAAATACCGGCGCAAACCACCGCGAAAAGCGTCATTGCTTCCGCGGCGCGGTTAATCGAGGTCCGCCACTTCTGGCGGGTCAGGAAAAGAATTGCCGAGATCAAGGTTCCGGCGTGGCCGATACCGATCCAGAACACGAAGTTGGTAATATCCCACGCCCAACCAACGGTCTTGTTTTCTCCCCAAACGCCTACGCCGTTGGAGATTTGATAACCAATGCAGAAGAGACCGATGAGAGCGATTGGCGAGGTGATGGCAAATGCCAGCCACCACCACATCGGTGTGGGCTCTTCAACGATTTGAGAAACCTTGTCCGTGATCCATGTCAACGGCCGATTGTTGGAGACCAACGGCACCCGAGCCATCTCGGGCGGTGTCGTCAACGTGACTGTCGGGGAAGTCGAGTTAGCCATTACTTTTAAGCTTCGGTGTGTTCAGCTGTAACTTGATGTCCGCCGTGTTCGGCACCGCCATGTTCATGGCCGCCACCGTGGCCGGAGCCCCGGGAGTAGGCGCCGATTTTTTCAGCGCCAGGCATCTTCATGTTAGGATTGCGTATCCGGGCCAAGTACCAGACACGGGTGCTTACGTTTAGATATTCGAGGAGACGATAGCCGCGCTCGCCGGCGCGCACCTTGGAGACGCTGCTCTCGGGATTTGAAATATCGCCAAAAGTAATCGCGTCGTTTGGACAAGCCTGCGCGCAAGCCACAGTAAACGCATCGGCAGGCACGCGAATCTGATCCGTGTCGCGGGCGCTCACCTTGGCGGCAATCTTGGCTTCCTGAATACGCTGCACGCAGAAGGTGCATTTCTCCATGACGCCGCGCATGCGGACAGTCACGTTCGGATTCTTCTGCATCTTGATCGTCTCCTCCGTTCCTTTCGGAGCGGTCAGATTCCATGCATAAAGACCCTTGTCCTCAATCTTGCGCTGATTGTAGTCGAAGAAGTTAAAACGGCGGACCTTAAACGGGCAGTTATTGGCGCAGTAACGTGTTCCAATGCAGCGATTATAAGCCATCACGTTCAAGCCGTCGTCACTATGGACAGTGGCGTTGACCGGGCAGACCGTTTCACATGGCGCATTCTCGCAATGCTGACAAAGCATTGGCTCATACACCATCTCCGGGTCGTTGGTCTCGTCATCGAAGCTGGCGAAATAACGATCGGTGCGAATCCAGTGCATTTCGCGTCCGTTCTGAACCTGTGCCTTGCCAACAATCGGAATGTTATTCTCCGACTGGCAGGCAATCATGCAGGCCGAACAACCGGTGCAGGTGCTAAGATCGACAGTCATTCCCCACTGATGAATGTTCGTCAGTGGCGGATGGGAGTAGAGTGACTCATTAACGACTTCAACCTTTTTGCCGTTCTCCATTTTCCACTTCGCGTGGGCATCCATGCCCATCGTCTTGGCGAAGTCGGGCTTCTTCTTGTAATCTTCAAGAGTGCCTTCACGCACAAACTCGGCTCCTCGGCCTTCCAAAGTATTATGCTCCTGGGTAACCGCGAAAGCATACTTATCATTCGTCTTCTGAACTTCGGCGCCAACCAGGAAATAAGGCTGCGAGGTGGTTACCAAGGGATAGACGTTAAATCCGGCACTCTTGCCGGTTTCATCCTTGCCACCAACACGGCCCGGAAAGTCGCGGCCGTAACCGAGTGAAATCGACAGGGAAGCGTCGGCATGCCCAGGCGCGACAAAGAGCGGCACCCGAATGGAACGACCTTGAGAGCGAATCTCGATGATATCACCGGTGCCAACAGACCATTTCCTCGCGCTCGCCGGGCTGATTAAAGCAGCGTTATCCCAGGAGAGCTTGGTAATCGGATCGGGAAGTTCCTGAAGCCAGCCATTATTGGCATAACGTCCGTCATCCAATTTGGAATCCGGGACGAAAACGATTTCGAAAGTCTCCGAATTAAACGCAGGCGTTGTAAAATTTTCCTGCGCATAAGCCGTAGCCGATGCGGCAACAGCAAGCTGCTCAGGTTTGGCGGCTGTATTGGCAAGGAAACCGTCATGAAGGAACGTCGCCCATGCGACGGTGAAATCAGCCGGCTTGGCAATCTGGCGGAAGGTTTCCTGAATGAGTTCAGGACCCGCAGGCTTGGAAAGACCAGCGAACTTCGCCAACACATCGAGCTCCGACCATGCGCCAAAGAGCGGCAGGATCATTGGCTGCCCCGAAAGATAACTGCCATCGGTGGCATAACCATCACCCCACGATTCAAGATAATGGGCCAGCGGCGCATGCCATGTCGAAAGCTGCGCGGTTTCATCCTCGTGCTGAGATACCCGGATGACGACGCCCTTTTTGTTATCGCGGAAATCCTTCTGAAGATTACCCCAGTCCAGATCGGAAGGAGCATTGTAAACAGGATTGCCGCCGATAATCACCAGTGTTTTGGCGATTCCATCATCAATGGCTTTTTTAACAGCGGAAATTGTGGCTGCGGGCTTCGCTCCAGCGCGGCCAACCAGCGTCTTCCCAAAATTTCCAAGCGCGCTGTTAATGGCGGCAACCATCGCATGAACGGCACCCGGCTGACGGGATCCGGCCAGCACAAGGCTTCTGCCTTTATGCTCAATCAGATCAACCGCGGACTCCTTGACCCACGCGGGGTCAAATGTGGCCGTGCCGGTTGGCAGATCTTTGACCAAAGTCGAAAGGACGGGGTCCTTGGTCCGCGCGGCAATTTCAGTGGCAAGAGCGAGAGTGAACGCGCCGATTAGACTTGCAGGAACACGCAGGCGATGTTCAGCCATGCCGCCGGTCAAAGTAAACCGGTTCTCCACAGCATATAGACGGTTCATTCCGCCTTCAGCTTCCGGCTTGCGGCGGGAAGTAAACTGGCGGGTTTGTTCAACCGTCGATTCGCTGCCGAGGAAGTCGCAATCAAGCGACATGATCACATCGGCTTTATCAAGCAGTGGCACCGCCTGCAGTCCATTGGCATAGATGCCGGCATCAGTGCCACCCAGCGGCTCATACTGCGCCCAGATCGCCTTGGGAAATTTTGCTTCAATCGCTGCCCGCAACCGATCACGCGTCGGCGCAGAGTTCTGCTCAAGTAGAAATACAAGACCCGTGCCGTCGCCGGCCCCGTTGATTACTTCATCGAGCCCTTTTTCGAATCCGGCGGAATCGGAAGCTCCATTTTGATTCCGGAAAGTACGGGAACGATCCGGATCATAGAGATCGAGAATGGACGCCTGCGCATAGGTATCGGTGGCCCCCTTGCTGGCGGCATGCAACGGGTTGCCTTCAATCTTGGTAGGACGCCCGTCATGCGTCGTGATCACCAATGGAAGAGCCCCGCCGCGGGACGGCATCGAACTGGTGAAAAAGAGCGCCTTGCCCGGAATGGACCATTCCGTGCCGCGTGTAAATGGAACGAGATGCTTTTCCGGACGACGGCAGCCGGCAAAGCTCAGTCCGGCAAGGGCCATGGAGGCGCCCATCAGTTGGAGAAAGTTGCGGCGGGAAACTTCGCCTCCTTCAAACTCGGATGCGCCACGGGGAAACTCATGCTCCAGCCAGCCCCGGAACTCGGGCGTATCGGCCACCTGGCCTAGGCTGCGCCAATATTTCTTACCCGTTGAATCTTCAGGCGGGTGTTGTAAAACGCGTTTGCTCATCGAGAAATTCGTTAGCGGTGGCAACCAGCGCAGTTGCTATCGGGCGGGTTAATATTTCCCTTTGTCTTAAGGGCGAGCCCTATTTCCTGCTGGGCATCGGCCACGGACTGGCCTGACTTCGGAGTCGGCTTCCAATCCAGGTTGGTGATCTCAGAAAGCGGACGGAGCGCATCTTCGGGATGACGATGGCACTCCAGACACCAATCCATTGAGAGCGGCTTGGCATGATAAACCACCGGCATCTCGTTGATCTGGCCATGGCAGCTTACACAGGAGACACCCCGGTTCACATGCGCCGAATGATTAAAATAAGCGTAGTCAGGCGTCTTATGGATCTGCACCCATTCGATCGGCTTGCCCGTCTGCCAGGAATCACGCACCGCCTGAAGCTTGGGGCTATCCTTTTGAACCTGCCCGTGACAGTTCATGCAGACCTGGGTGGTCGGGATATTGGAGTGGGCCGCCACTTCCACCGCGCTATGACAATAGCGGCAGTCCATTCCGACCTGCTTGACATGAATGTCATGAGGGAAGGGAACCGGCTGGGTCGGCTGGTAGCCAACATTTGTATACTTGTTGGTAAAGTAATACGCGAACCCAGCTGTCGTTGCGGTGCCGATAACGGCCAAACAGAGGATGATTTTGAGCGGCAGGATGTTACTCCCGCGCGGAAAGATATTCGCCATGCGTCAGGGATGATCGGAGCTTCGAGAAATCGAATATGCGGCTGTCTGCATCAGCGGGTGGTGGAAGGTGGGGGCGGACTTTGTAAAGATGCGGAATTGAATTCAAGAAGATTGTGAAAAATTTCACAAGCTTGCGGCTTCCGCAACCGCCAGCTCTCCGAGGTCCGCGTTCGCTTTTGGACGATGGCGCGGTCAGGGAGTTGGATGATTCGAAATTCGGTCCCGCGGCTGCAACAACAAAAACGTCTCCTTCGCCTCACCGGCCGAAAAAGTCCGAGCCACCACCAGGCCCGTGCGTGTTTCGGGTAATTTTTTTAACGACTGTTTTCGAGCGAGCACAAATTCGCTTCCGGGTGGGATGGAACCAATTGCGTATTTGAATGGGGTGCGCAGGTAAAAAAGTACCGCTGCGTAACCGGGGTCAAAAACAACGAGTGATTTCCCTGGGGGAATGGCCGCATCGATTTGCGCGGCGAGCGGGCGAAGGTCGTCGGCCCGGTTGATCCAGGGGATGGCGGCTGTTGCGTAAAGCAAGGAGGCGACAGCGCAAAGAATGCCGCTTCCAAGCGCCAGTGTCGCGGGGCGCAATCCAATCGGGCGCCTTGCAACGATGAAAGCGCAGAGGCCAAGGGAGAGAGTTGCGACCAAAGCAGCAGGGACAGCGCGCGCGAAATCAAAATGCCGCAACGCATCCCCTGCCCCGAGGCCACCAGGCGTTGCCCCGGCCAAAAACGGGGTTGCGAGAGCCGCCACGACAAGCAATCCGCCCAATACGACGTTGACTCGATGCCAAATCCGCAGGGCGCGCCCCACTGGGCGGCTCTCATTGAGGGCAAGCGCAAGGAGAAGTGCAAACGGCGCTCCGAGCGGGAGCAGATAACGAGGCAGCACACCGGGAACCAGCAGTAATCCAAAAAAACAGGCTCCGATTGTGACTGCCAGGGCGGCAAGAAAACGCCGGTCAACGGCAGGCCCGATATTTTCCAAATCATCCGCGCCCGATTCGGGGCGGCGGATTGCGCCGATAAGCAGCGGTGTAAAAAGCAACCACGGCAACTGATCCATCAAGCCACGCGGGATATTCAAAAAGAAATTGCCCGCGTTGAATTCGCTGTCGGTAAATCGCTCAATCCCCTGCCGTTTCCAAACCTCGGCGGCGTTGAGAGTTTCGGGTGAGTGAAAAAACGGGATCGCCCAGGCGGCAAAGATGGCCGCCGCGATTGCCAGCCCGGCAAAATGGGCCGGATGCCATAGCCAGCGCCATTGACGTTCCACCCAAAGCGCCGCAATTACCACGGCGTAGAAGAAAAGCAGATGCAGCGAAGGCCCTTTTGCGAGTGCCGCCACGCCGAGGAAAAAAAATGGCACGGTCCATGTCAACCAAGGGGAACGCCGCTGCCGCCACCAGGCCAGCCACGTTACGATCGCCAAGCCGCTCAGTGGCGCGTAAATGCCTTCAATCTCAGCCCCGGCAAAACGGGCTTTCGCCAGGAGCCCAAACTGTGTCATGGAAAAAAGCGCCGCGATGAACCCGGTCTCGGGATTCATCCAACCGCGTCCGCTGCTCAAGGCGACGATGGTGCCGGCCAAGGCCAGGACGCAAAGCGCGGAGGGGATCCGGGCACTCCATTCATTGCGCACGCCGGAAATTTTAAACGAGGCAGCAATCAGCCAGTTCACCAGCGGCGGCTTGCGCAAAAACGGTTTGCCTCCCACATAAGGGACCAGCCAGCTGCCTCCTTCGAGCATGGTAACCGCGGGCAATATGCGTCTTCCTTCTTCACCCTTGATTTCCGTGGAACCCAATCCCGGCAGAAAAATGACCGCCCACAAAATGAGCACGAGAACAAAAGCTTGGAGTCGATTCACCGCGCGCATTTCCCACGAAGCGGCGGCAGCCGGAAGCCAAATCTTTTTGCTGCTGCTGGCGGCGCTGCTTTTGGGATGCAAGCCGGCCATCCAAAAACCGGCGCCGGCCAAAGCGCGTGCCGAGCATGTCGTAATCTGTATCTGGGACGGGATGCGCCCCGACTTTGTCACTGCTTCCGGCACGCCGACGCTGCATGCGCTGGCTCAAAGCGGCACGTTTTTTACGAACAACCATTCCCAGTATATCACCACCACCGAGGTCAACGGCACGGTGCTTGCCACCGGCGTTTTCCCGGCTCGCAGTGGGATTATCGCCAATCGCGAGTTCCGGCGTGAGATCAATCCGCTCGCGTCGTTTGCCACCGAGAGCGTCGAAGCCATCCGCAAGGGAGACGAACTGACCGGCGGGAAATATCTCGGCGTCTCGACAATCGCGGAGACGGTTCAGAAAGCGGGCTTCAGCACGGCGGTTTCGGGAACCAAACCGGTGGCTTTGCTTCAGGACCGCTTTTTTGGCCGCAGCGGCACCAGGGATTCGTTGATGCTTTTCGCCGGAAAATCCCAGTCGCCCGCAGCCTTCGCCGAAATCGTTGAAGAGCTTGGCCCGTTTCCGCCCCTCCCGTCCACCGACGTCACTGTTGAGAACGTCAAACCGAATTCGGCCCAGGATACCTGGACAACGCGCGCGCTGACCGAGGTGTTTTGGAAAAACGGCGTGCCGAAGTTGAGCATCCTGTGGTTGAACGAACCGGACTTCAGCCAGCATATGACAGCGCCGGGTTCGGCGGCGGCGTTGGCTGGTATAGCCAATTGCGATACCAGCCTGGCCGCCGTGCTTTCCACGCTTGAAACCAAAGGGATCCGCGACAAGACGGATATTTTTGTCGTCAGCGATCACGGGTTTTCCACCGTCGCAAAAATGATCAATTTAGTGGCGAAATTCAAAGCCATGGGTATTCCGGCCGGACGCGAGTTCAAATGGGCTCCCGCGCCTGGTGAAGTGCTTGTGGTCAATACGGGCGGCAGCGTTTGCATCTACGTTGCCGGCCACGTCTCCGAAATGATTCAAAAAGTTGTCGATCTGCTCCAATCAAGCGATTTCGCGGGCCCCATCTTCACCAAGGATCCATTGCCCGGCACCTTTTCCCTGAAAGATGCACACCTCGATTCCGCCAACGCACCGGACGTCGTTTTCAGTTTTCGCGCCCTGCCCGGACCCAATCAATTTGGCACTCCCGGCTTGATTTATGGCGAACTGGAACGTGGATTCGGCACGCACGGCACACTGGGGAAAGCCGACGTGAACAACCTCCTTATCGCCGCCGGTCCTGACATCCGCGCCGGATTCCGCGATTTGTTTCCAAGCGGCAATATCGATGTTGCTCCAACCGTTCTTCATCTACTTGGAATCAAAGCGCCCGAGCCGCTGGATGGGCGGGTGCTCATGGAAGCGCTCGCTGCGGTCGAGTGGGATGCGCCCAAACCGCAGTCCAAACGGATGGAAGCCACCCGTCAAATCGGCGCATTGACATGGCGGCAATTTATACAAACCACTGAATTTGCCGGTCATTCTTATCTGGACGAAGGGAATGCGAGCCTTGAGAAGTAGCGCGATTTTCCGGAGCGCTTTTTTATCTAACTCTTTAATATCTATCTAAGAGGCACAGGGAATTGAGATTAGGAATGGACCGCGACGATGTAGGAGCGGTTAAGAAAGTTTATACCCAGCCGTCGGCAGGGTCCCCCTTCCAAAACTAATTTGAACGCGAAGAGACTGCCGTTGTCTTCGAAAACCCGCGCTTGCAAAACGGCGCGGAGTTTTTTTATCCCGATCCCCGAAACTCAATGATCAAAGTTCGAAATCTGAAAAAGCATTTCGGTCCCAAAGTCGCCGTGAATGGCGTCTCGTTTACAATCGAACGAGGTGAAGTTCTTGGTTTCCTTGGACCCAATGGTGCAGGCAAATCCACCACCATGCGTATGATCACCGGCTTCATCCCGCCCAGCGAAGGCGAGATCAAGATTGGTGAATTCGATATGTTGAAAAACCCGATCGCCGCCAAACGGCTTATCGGTTACCTCCCTGAGAACGCCCCCTCTTACGCCGATATGAGCGTGCATGGCTTTCTCTCGTTTGCCGCGGAACTGCGCGGCCTTTCAGGCGATGCGAATAAACGGGCGGTCGCCCGGGCAATTGAAATGTGCTTTCTCGAGCCGGTGCTGCATCAAAGCATCGAGACGTTGTCGAAAGGTTACCGGCACCGCACCTGTTTTGCCCAATCGATCATCCACGATCCGGCGGTCCTCATTCTTGATGAGCCAACCGATGGGCTTGATCCAAACCAGAAACACGAAATGCGCACCCTGATCCGGCGCATGGGCGAAAAGAAGGCGATTATTTTTTCGACCCACATCCTTGAGGAAGTCGAGGCGGTCTGTTCCCGCGCGGTCATTATCGATCGCGGCCAGATCGTCGCCAATGGAACCCCGCGTGAATTGAAAATGCGTTCAGACCAGGCGGGCGCCGTCACGTTGCGTCTGCTTGATGGAAGCGCCGCGGCAGTGAAGTCGAAAATCGACCAGATCTCCGCCGTTGCGCGCTCCATCGTCCTGAGCGAATCGCCGGTCGCGGTGCGCGCTTTTCCCAGGCAGAAAGAAAGCGGGGATGAAGTCTCGCGCGCCTTGGGGGAAATGGCCTCAAAGGAACGCTGGAAAGTGCAGGAACTGCGCATCGAGGAAGGCCGGCTCGATGAAGTCTTCCGGGGGATCACACTGCCGGACAACAAGAAAGAGGAGACAAAGAAGTGAAAGAAATTCTCATTATCGCAAAACGCGAACTGCGCGGTTATTTTTCATCGCCGGTCGCTTTCGTATTCATCGTCATTTTCCTGCTGCTCTCAGGATTTTTCACCTTCATGATGGCGAACTTCTTCGAGCGCGGAGAAGCAAACCTGCAGTCGTTCTTCATGTGGCATCCGTGGCTCTACCTGTTTTTGGTGCCGGCGGTCGGAATGCGAATGTGGTCGGATGAAAGGCGGCTTGGAACCATCGAGCTGCTCCTCACGATGCCAGTCACTCCGTGGCAGGCGATTGTTGGCAAGTTCCTCGCTTCGTGGCTGATCATTGGCCTCGCCTTGTTGCTGACCTTCCCGCTCGTGATCACGGTCAACTATCTGGGCAACCCGGATAACGGCGTCATTTTCGCCAGCTATATCGGCAGTCTGCTCATGGCAGGCGCCTACCTGGCAATCAGCGCGATGACTTCCGCCATGACCCGCAATCAGGTCGTCAGCTTTATTGTTTCAGTGGTGCTCTCGCTTTTCCTGATTCTCGCGGGATGGCCGCCGGTGACCAATCTGCTGGTAAGCTGGGCGCAGCCATGGCTTGTCGATGGCATCGCCGCATTCAGTGTCATGACGCATTTTGACAGCATCCAAAAAGGCGTGCTCGATTCGCGCGACCTTCTCTACTTCCTCTCGGTCATGGGCTTCTCGCTCTTTACGACCAGCGTGATCATCCGCGCCCATCGCGCGGGCTGAACTCCAACCCCTAATTCTCTTTTTCCAATGAAGAAAGGTCTCGAAACCTATCTCTACTCGACGGTCGGCGTGGCGGCCATGTTCGCCATCCTCGTTGCAATCAACATCATCGGCTCGCGCGCAAAACAGCGGGTCGATCTGACTGCCGAACACGCATACACCCTCTCGGCGGGAACCCGCGCGATTCTCGCGAAACTCGATACGCCGGTCCAGATCCGCTTCTACTGCACTCGCAAGGAAAACCGGATGCCGCTTGATCTGAAGGCCTACGCTCAGCGCGTGGAGGATTTACTCGGCGAATACCGGCAGGCGTCCAAGGGCCAGATCGAAATCCAAAAGCTCGATCCGGAGCCGGATTCCGACGCGGAAGATTCAGCCAAGCTTGACGGCGTGGAAGGCCAGATGCTGCCCGATGGCGAACGCGTTTACCTCGGGGTGAGCGTCACGATGCTCGATCAGAAAGAAGCGCTCCCCTTCCTCACCCAGGACCGTGAGCGGTTGCTTGAATATGATCTCTCGCGCGCGATCTCGCGTGTGGCGGCCGCTGAAAAACCGGTGGTCGGAATCATGAGTCCATTGCAGCTTGCCGGCATGCCATCCAATCCAATGATGGCGCGCATGGGCGGTGGCCAGAGCCAGAAGCCGTGGTTGATTCAAAGTGAACTCGGCCGCGATTACACGGTGAAAACCGTCGAGATGACCGTGGATAAAATCCCTGATGAAGTGAAGGTGCTCGTCCTGGTGCATCCCAAGGCGATCTCCGATACGGCCCAGTTCGCGATCGACCAATTCATCCTGCGCGGTGGAAAACTGATCGCGTTTCTTGATCCGCTTGCCGTGCTTGATCGCGGCGCGGGCGGGCCGATGGGACCTTCCAGCAGCTCTTCCATTGATAAGCTTCTCAAATCGTGGGGACTCGCCTTCGACTCAACCAAAGTCGTGGCCGATATGAATTATCTCTCCAAGACCCGCCAGGGCCGCGCCCCGGCTCTGCTGACGTTGACCGAGAAAGCCGTCAACAAGGACGACGTGCTCACCGCCAATGCCGACAATCTTCTCCTGGCATTCCCCGGCGCGTTTACCGGCACTCCCAGTGAAGGGCTCAAGGAAACCGTGCTGTTGAAATCGACAACCGATTCCCAATTGGTCGAGCCGATGATGGCGCAGATGAGCGGCGAGGAAATTATCAAGAGCTTCAAATCGTCCGGCACCGAATATGCCCTGGCCGTGCGGCTCACCGGGAAGTTCAAGACTGCTTTCCCCGAGGGAAAACCGAAGGCGGCCGATCCCAAGCCCGATGGAAAACCGCCGGAGCCTGCTTCAACCGATGCAGTTCTTAAGGAATCTGAAAAAGAGAATGCAGTCGTACTCATTGGCGACTCAGACTTTTTACAGGACCAGGTCGTCGCGCAGGAAACGATGAACCCGCTCGGTGGTCAGCGCATGTTTATCCCGGTCAACGGCAACCTGGCGTTTGCCCAGAGTGCCGTCGATCAGCTGACCGGCGATGAGAACCTCATCAAGGTGCGCAGCCGGACCTCCCGCGAGCGTCCGTTCACGGTGGTTAATAAAATGCAGACCGACGCCGAGGAACGTTATCGCAGCAAGATCAAGGAACTTGAAACAGGCCTGGCAGATGCGCAGCGCAAATTGAGTGATCTGCAGCGGGCGAAATCGAGTGATGGCGGACCAGGACAACGTTTCATCCTTTCGCCTGAACAACAGCAGGAGATCGCCAATTTCCGCAAGAAAGAGACCGAGGTAAAACAGCAACTGAAGCTCGAGCGCAAAAAACTGCGCGCTGACATCGACTCCCTGGCCAACCGGCTCAAATGGGAAAACATCGCCGCGGTCCCCTTCCTTGTTGCATTGGGAGGTGTCGTGATGGCCGTCCAACGCCGTCGTAAACAAGCCGCCCGTTAACTTCCTTCTTTATTCCTCATGAAAGGCAAACAACTCGCATTTCTGCTTCTGCTCGCGCTCGTTCTCGGCGCCGCGGGCTATTATCTGTATAAAAATACCGGCGACACGTGGAACGCCGCCGGCACCGGAACCGCCGGATCCAAAGTAGTCGACCTGCCGATCAACGATGTTGCCCGGCTGGTTGTGAAAAGCTCAGGCTCGGAATTGAACCTGGTCAAAAAGGACGAGACATGGACGGTGCAGGAACGCGCCGATTATCCCGCCAACTACGAGCAAATCAGCGGGCTGCTGCTGAAGTTGTGGAATCTCAAGTCGGTCCAGGAAGTTAAAGTCGGCCCCTCGCAATTCGCGAGGCTCGACCTTGAGCCAGGCAAAGGCGCCGGCACCCAGCTCGAGTTCAAGGACAAGGATGGCAAACAGCTCGCCGCCCTTTTGCTTGGAAAATCGTATGTGAAAAAGGGCGAGGCCGATGGCGGTGAAATGCCCGGTCTTCCTTCCGGCCGGTACGTGCTGCCCGTTGGTGCCGGGGCGAAAGTTTCGCTCGTTTCCGAAACGCTTGATGAGGTCAACGCAAAGCCTGAAAACTGGCTTAAACGTGATTTCCTCAAGATTGAAAATCCGAAAACGATCACGCTGAGTGGTGTCACGGATGCCCAGAAGTGGAAGCTTGATCGCGATACCGTCGCCGCCGACTGGAAGCTCGATGGCGCCAAGGAAGAGGAAAAAATCGACACCGCCAAAACCGGTCCGGTTTCCAGCGCGTTTGCCGCCGCCAGCTTCTCCGATGTGCTCGCTCCTGATGCGAAGCCCGAAGAGACCGGCCTCGACAAGCCGACTGTGGCAACGATTGAGACCTTCGATCATTTCGTTTACACGCTTAAAATCGGTAAACAGAGCGGCGGCAACTATCCGGTTGCAGTCGAGGTCGCGGCCACTCTTCCAAAAGAGCGGACACCGGGCAAAGAGGAGAAGCCTGAGGAGAAGACCAAGCTCGACGAAGAATTCAAAACAACGACCAAGCGTCTTGAAGAGAAGCTTGCCACCGAACAGAAATTCGCCGGCCGCCCTTTCCTGATTGCCAGTTCGACGATTGACCAACTGGTAAAAGATCGTGCGGCGCTGCTGGTGGAGAAGAAGCCTGAGCCTCCCGTTGCCACCACCCCGCCGGTTTCGGCCACCACCCCGCCGGTTTCGGTGACCACTCCGCCCGTAACAGTACCACCAGCGCCAGAGCCGACTCCAGTGCCGCCGACTCCAGTGCCGCCGACTCCAGTGCCAGAGCCCCAGCCAGCGCCCGCACCGCCGACTTCAGAACCCCAGCCGGCGCCAGTACCCGCACCGCCGGCTCCAGCTCCGCAGCCGCCGCCAGCTCCGGAAGCTCAGCCATCGCCAGAACCGGAAGCAGCTAAGTAATCCGGTTCTTATGCGGGTAGCGGAAGGCAATCACTTTTTGATTGCCTCCGCTGGGTTAGAGGGCGGATGTCAAACCCGTCAAGAGTGCCGCTTAAGTGCAACAAAAAATGCCTTATCAAGCCTCGGATAAAGCAATGAGATCTGGTTCAAATCGGCGGTTTTAGCCGAATCGCTGTAGCGGCGAACCTGTTGCGGCTTCAGGCCACGGGCCGTTTCAACGCGTGGCCTTTTTCAAACAAACGCTTGAACCTGCGCAGATTGGCGCAAACCCGCTGCCGCATTGCCGCTTCGCTGATGATTCCCCAAGGAGCGCTATTTCCGTAGGTAAGCCGAAAGGTGACATGGGATTTGCCTTCGCCCGCTGGCTCGATCGTCACGGAACCCGATGCGCCATCGTCGCCGACTACTCGCCAGGCAATGCGCTGATGGGGAATCAGGAGCGTGATGGCGCATTCCCAGGCAACCCGGGTGCCATCGAAATCGGAGATCCAAAGGTAACGGCGATCATCAATCTGACGCACTTCACGCACGCCCTCCATGAAACTGGGATAGTTCTCAAAATCGGTCCACGCCTCATAAACGTCAGTGGTTTTTCCAACAATCTCGACGCTATGAAGAATGGTTTTGACGTGCACGGCCCCCACTCTCCACCCGGTGAAATTAATTCACACTCAGGATGGAAACCGGGCGTTGGGTCGGCGTTTCTGCTGCATGAATCGGGGATTCACCGCACCCGGAATTGAGGGGAGCCGGGATCACTCTTTCAGGCCAACTATTGGCACGACTCGCAGACGCCGCCGTTGCGCATCGCTTCCAGTGAACAGGCCAGTTGGACGTCGGCCGCAACCACAGGCAAGGGATCGACTGAGCGGCGTTCGCGGTGGCTGGAATCGATGGACGATTTGTTCATTGTACGGAGGTAATAGGTTGTCTTAAGGCCGCGCTCCCAGGCTTCCCGATACATGAAGCTCGCTTTGCGGGCATCGTTGTCAGCCAGCCAGAGGTTGGTGCTCTGAGCCTGATCAATCCATTTTTGACGCACCGCGGCGCATTGCAAAATCCAGGTCGGCTCAATTTCAAACGCGGTCTTGTAGAGCCGTTTTACATCATTGGGGATCCGTTCAATGGCCTGGATGGAGCCGTCAAAGTATTTGAGGTCCGCCAGCATTTCCGCGTCCCAGAGTCCGCGCCGCTGAAGCTCTTTGACCAGCTGATCGGTTGTGCGAACAAACTCGCCGCTCAGATTCGACTTGGTGTGGATATGTTTGTAGACGGGCTCAATGCACGGGGTTGATCCCATGAGATTGGAGATCGTGGCGGTCGGCGCGATCGCGAGGCAGTTCGAATTGCGCATCCCCTGGCGAGCAATCCTGGCGCGCAGTTCTTCCCACGGCAGCCGGCTGATGCGATCAACCAGCAGTGGCACGCCGCGTTCTTTTTCCAAAAGATCGAGGGTATCGAGCGGAAGCATGCCGCGATCCCACTTGGAGCCTTTGTAACTGGGATAAGTGCCGCGTTCAGCCGCCAGATCGCTGCTGGCGCTGTAAGCGTAAAACGCGATCGCTTCGAGCAGCTCGTCGTTGAATGTCACAGCCTCAAGCGAGTCGAACGGGATCTTTTTAATAAAGAGCGCATCCTGAAGTCCCATGACGCCAAGCCCGACCGGACGATGTTTGAGGTTCGCGTTGGCTGAAGCCGGCACCGGGTAAAAGTTGATGTCGATGACGTTATCGAGCATCCGCATCAACGTGTTGATGGTGGCGCGCAATTTCTCGTGATCGAGGGCGCCATCCTCCCGCAGGTGACTGGGAATATTGATGGAGGCGAGGTTGCAGACGGCCACCTCGTCCATGCTCGTATTGAGCTCAATCTCAGTGCAGAGATTGGAGTTATGGATCACGCCGCAATGGTCCTGCGGCGAGCGGACATTGGCCGGATCTTTCCAGGTCATCCACGGGTGGCCGGTCTCGAACAGGGTTTCGAGCATCTTTTTCCATAACGCCAGGATCCGCACCTTGCGGCCCCAGATCTTCCCGTCATCCACGAGCCGCTCGTAATGTTCATACCGTTCCTCAAAAGCCCGGCCGAAGATCTCAGGCAGATCCGCGACGTCATTGGAGCGAAAAAGGGTCCACGAAGCGTCCTTGGGAAGGGCTCCTTCCGAGATGGCCTTGAGCCGTTTCATGAACAGATCAGGAATCCAGTGAGCGGTGTTCATGTTGTGCGTGCGGCGCCGGTCATCGCCGGTTTCCTTGCGCAGATCCATGAAGTCTTCCACATCGGTGTGCCAGAGCTCGATGTAGCTGCAAAGGGCGCCGGGCCGTTTGCCGCCTTGATTCACGGCAATGGCGATATCGTTGGAGACCTTCAGAAAAGGGATCACGCCCGAGGATTCGCCGTTGGTGCCGTGAATGTGCGAGCCGGTGCCGCGCACCGCCGTCCAGGAGCAACCCAGGCCGCCCGCCCATTTGGAGAGATGCGAGAAGCGGCTCCACGTCTCGGTGATTTCCTCAATGGAATCGCCGCAATAGAGGAGGTAACAACTCGAAAGCTGCGGACGCAGCGTGCCGGAGTTAAAGAGGGTCGGCGTGGAGGAACACGCCCGGCGCGTCTTGTAAACGCTGTAAAATTCACGGGCCCTCGCCTCGCGCTCCGTCTCAAGCAACGAAAGCCCCATCGCGACGCGCATCCAGAACATCTGCGGCGCTTCGACCCGGCGCTTTTTGCCGGTCTGCGGATCGCGGACATGGACGAGGTACCGATCGTAGAGATTCTGGATGCCGATGAAGTCAAACTGCAGATCGGCGTACGGGTCGAGCGCTTCGGAGAGCGGTTTGAGATCAAACTCCGCCAGCCGTGGATCAAAGCGCTGCGCTTCAATGCCGGCGGGAATGGAACTCAGGAATCCACGGCGATGGGCTTCTTTGAGCGCGCCAATACCGTCGGCAATTTTCCATGGGAGCGTTTCCTCATAAATGTAGCTCAGGAGGATGCGCCCGGCGAAAAAGCGCGAGTCCGCATCGACATCGAGCAGGTTTTTCGCGTTGAGGATGATCGTCTCGCGCTGTTCATCCAGGGTAAGATTCATCGAGACGCTCCGCAGCATCCGGGCAATCAGATCGTCTTCGGAAAGGGTGAGATGCAACCCGATGCGGGCAAAAGAGAGCCGTTCCCGGATATCGGCAAGCTGTTCACGCGAGGCGAGCTCAAGCTGTGTCTCATCGGCGGCGGGCGGCTCCTGCTTCAGTTCACGCAAGGCTGAACGCCGGGCCCGGTATTTGGCATACGTGAGCGCCACTTTGCCGTGTCCGAGCTCCATCAGGGTCTCTTCCACAAGATCCTGCAATTGCTCGATATGGATAAAGAGCGGCCTCTCGCGTTTAAGCCGGAATTCGATCTCGGCCTGGACCTGATCGCCGATGGAAGCCTCCGCGCCCGCGGCCAGCGCGGCGGCCCGGACAGCCTGGGCGATCTTGGATCCCAACCACGCCACCACGCGCGGCTTTTCGGATTTCAGATGCGTGGCATCGCGCCGGATCACCTGGGGGAATTCGCCGGTAAACTCAGCGATGTCGTTTGAAAGGGTAAACGTGCTCATGGGATGCCTCAGATCAGGTCGTCTTCACTCGCGTTTTTGACACTGCCGCCCGTCTGGTATTCGGTCACGCGGGTCTCGAAAAAGTTCTTCTCTTTTTTCAGGAAGATCACTTCATCCAGCCAGAGGAACGGATTGGCTTTGATCTGGGAAAGCGGCTGCAAACCAAGGCCAACCAGGCGGCGGTCGGCGTTAAAATCCACGTAATCGAGAAACTCGGCCTGGCTCATTCCAACACCGTCTTCAGGAAGGCAATCGAGCACGAATTCCTTTTCAAGCCGCACTCCCTCCCTCATGAACTCGACCAGTTCCGCTCGGAACTCGGGTGTCCAAATGTCGGGGTTTTCGTTAATGAGTTCCTCGAGGATATACCGGCCCAGCGCGATATGGTTGGACTCGTCACGCAGCGTGTATTGGAACATTTGACCGATGCCGGTCATTTTGTTCTGACGATGAATGGAGAGGATCATGGCAAAGAGCGCGTAGAACTGCGTTCCTTCCATGACCTGGGTGATGCCGAAAAGCGCCTTGGCAAACTTCTGCTTGTTGACGGTTTGCGTCAGATCGATGCCGCGCTTGAGCTCGGGCATCTGGCGGGTGATGAACTCGTTTTTATTGCGAATGCTCGGGATATCCTGAAACCGGGCCGTTACTTCATCGATGTCGATATTAAGGCTGCCGATGATGTGAAGGAGGGAATCCATGTGGATTGATTCCTCCGCGATCTGGCGCAATGACGCGTGTTTGAGTTCCGCTGCTGTCAGATTGTCCTCAATGACGTGCAACACGGAATCGCCCACGATCCCTTCCGCAGCGGAGAAATAACCGACGCCCATTTCAATGATCCAGCGTTCCTTGGCGGAAAGCGCGCCTGAATTCCACTGGGTGCAATCCTTGGTCATATCAATCACGTCGGGCTCCCAGTGATTGGCCTTCATCTGCTTATAAATGCGGTAAGCCTCATGATATTTGAGCGGAAGCACGTTCAGCTCGGCACTGCGCTCGCCATTGATGACCCGTTTTCCCGCCATCCGTGCCCTGGCCTTCTCCTTATTTAAGCGAAAAGTCTTATTGCCGATCGTGTAGACGACATGATTCCCCTCTTCACGGGTGGTGAAGTCAGTTGGAATTTCCATTTCAATGGGAGGTTCAAGGACGGCGCTGCTCATTATATATCGGTTGGATGGTAAAATCTGCCAGGGGACGGGTATGAAAAAAGTGAGCCGGCAAGCGAACGCGCGGCGGGGGAATCCACAACATCTTGTGGATATGGAAAGAACGGCGGCCACCCATAGTGGGCGAGCCGGCAAAATGTCAAGAAAACCACTTCCAACAAATCACGTTGCCTGGGCAAAAATAAATCCCCAGCCACGCCCTTTCCACTTCCTGCATTTCATCCCTCGAAATTCGCTGACAACTCCTCTTTTCAATGCCAGCGCGCCGCCGGTAGTCTCCGGGTTCCATGTCCAGGGAATACAAAGTGAAACTTGAGGTCTTTGAAGGCCCGCTGGATCTGCTCCTTTACCTCATCAAAAAGGATGAGGTCGACGTCTATGACGTCACCATCGAGCGGATCACCCAGCAATACCTGGATTACATGGACGCGTTCTCGGTCCTTAATCTTGATATAGCCGGCGAGTTTGTGGTTATGGCCGCCAATCTCATTTATATTAAAAGCCGGACCCTGCTGCCGGCCAATGTCCAACCGCCCGAGGAAGAGGCCGAGGAGGACGATCCGCGCTGGGAACTGGTGCGCCAGCTTGTGGAATACAAAAAATTCAAGGACGCCGCCTCGCATCTGGCCAAACGCGAAGTCGAGCAGTCCAACCGGTTTGCGCGGCTCCCTGAAAAGGAAGCCGCGCCGGAGCGGCCGCTGGGCGATGTGAGCGTGTTCGACCTGATCGGCGCTTTTAACAACCTGCTTAAAAAACTGAACCACCGCGACGATTTGCGCGAGATTTTCGAGGAAAACTACACCGTTTCAGACAAGATCGATCTGATTGCAAAAATGATCAGCGACGGCGTTGCCTTGCACTTTCACGAGCTCTTTTCTGAAACAGCCTCTCGCGCTGAAATCGTGGTGACGTTCCTGGCGCTGTTGGAATTAATCCGGCTTAAGATGGTCAAAGCCGTGCAGGAAGGCGCGTTTGGCGAAATCGAATTGCGGGCGGCGTAGGCTGCGAGGAACTTTTCATGTGTCACCATGACGCTTAACCAAGTCATTGAAGCGCTCGTTTTTGCTTCGCCAAAACCGATCTCAATCAAAGAGATCCTGGCAGCGTTGCGCGGAGCGGGCGAACAGACCGAAGCGCTTTTGCAACGGGAATACGCCGGTGCAAAAGAGCCCGAGGTACGCGCTGCCCTCGTCCAATTGCAGGCGGAATATGAGGCTACCGGACGCGCTTTTCACCTTTCAGAGCAGGTAAGCGGATGGTTGTTTATCACCACGGCAGATTCTTCGCCATGGGTGCGTCAGCTTTATCCCGAAGCAAAACCGACCCGCCTCACCGGCCCGCAACTCGAGACCCTGGCGATTGTGGCTTACCGGCAACCTGTGACACGCGCCGATATCGAGGCTGTTCGCGGCGTTGCGGTTGATGGCGTCATGCAAGTGCTCCTTGACCGCAGTCTCGTAAAGATCGCGGGCCGGGCTGAACTGCCCGGGCGCCCTCTCCTTTACCGAACCACCGAATATTTCCTGCAACATTTCGGGCTCAAAAATACCGATGAGCTCCCGAATTCGAGCGAGCTCAAGCGTGTTGCTCTTCCCACGGCGCAAGTTTTGGCCGAAATATCGAAACCGAAAGAGGCGCCTGCTGCCGGAAACGACTCGCAACCCGCCACCCCGAATCCTTAATCCGCAATCGAATGACCCTGTCTGCCATCCGCAAAAAAATCGACATCATCGACGAACAACTCGTCAAACTTTTTAACGAACGTGCCGATCTTGTCCATGAAGTCGGCATGGTGAAAAAGGTCGAAGGAACCGCCATTTATGCCCCGGAACGGGAGGAACAGGTGCTTCGGGCATTGGTGGATAAAAACAGCGCGTTTGGCGGACGGCTTCCTGAAAAAGCGATCCGGGCCATCTACCGGGAAATCATGTCGGCCTCGCTGGCCCTTGAGAAAGATCTCACGATTGCGTATTTCGGACCGCAATCGACCAACACGCATCAGGCCGCGCGCAGCAAGTTTGGCGCAAGCGTCAATTACCTTGCCTGCACAACCATTGCCGATGTCTTCGACACCGTGGCGCGCGGCAACGCCGATTATGGAGTGGTCCCGATCGAAAATTCCACCGAAGGCGCCATCAACCACACCCTCGATGTCTTCATGGATTCGGATCTGCGGATTTGCGCGCAAATCCTAATGAAGATCGAAAACCATCTGGTTGCGAAAATCGCCAGGGACCAGATCGAGAAGATCTATTCGCATCCGCAGGTTTTGGGACAATGCCGGAACTGGCTGCGGCAGAATCTTCCGCATGTCGACCTGATTGAAGCTTCGAGCACTCCTCGCGCAGCCCAGCTGGCGGCTACTGAAGCCCACGCGGCGGCAATCACCGGTGCGATGGCGGCCGAGGTGCACGGACTGACCACACTCAATGCATCCATTCAGGATAGCCCAAACAATGCCACCCGCTTCCTGGTAATCGGACAATCCGCCTCACCACCAACCGGCAGCGATCGCACCTCGCTGATGTTCTGCGTCCAGGATAAACCGGGCGCCCTTTTCTCTGCGCTGGAGCCATTCAACCGGCTCAAAATCAGCATGAGCAAGATTGAAAGCCGGCCGTCAAAACGCAAGGCGTGGGAATATTTCTTCTTTGCCGATGTCGACGGCCATGCCAGCGAGCCGAAGCTGGTGGAAGCCATCAATGAGCTGGAAAATCACTGCAACTTTGTCAAAATCCTCGGGACGTATCCACGCACCCCGGCGGTCTAAAACGCAGTCCGCTCTGCGTTAAGCGTCGGCCTGGCGGCCTTTAAATGTCAGTTCCGCGACGGCGGATTTATCGAGTTCGCCCAAGCCTTCAAAAACGAGCCGGTTGAACTGCGCCCGAGTCGCTTCGGCCAGCGGTAGATCGAGACCGACATCGCGTGCAAGCTGCAAGGCGATCCCGCTATCCTTGGCGGCGTGCGCGGCGGAAAAAAAGCACGAATGCTCGCGGTTTTGCATGTCTTCGCCGTCGGTTTGAAGCACACGCGAATTGGCGCCGGTTTCGGAAAAGACTTCGCGCACCATCTGAAGGTCGAGTCCGAGGGCATCGGCCAGGCCCAGCCCTTCAGCCAGACCTGCGGTGTTAATATTCATTACCATGTTCACCAGCGCCTTGACCCTGGCGGCCTGGCCCGTGCTCCCCACAAACCGAACCGACGCGGCGAGCATCGCAAGCAGCGGTTTGGCCCGATCGAAAGCCGGTTGAGGCCCGGCGCACATCAGATAAAGGGTGCCTTCGCGTGCCTGGGTGATGCTAGAAGCCATGCACGCTTCCAGCGATTGCGCGCCGACGTTTCCCGCACGCTGCTCCACCTCCAGGTGCGTTTGGGGACTGACTGTCGCGCAATTGATAAAAAGACGGCCCTGCGCGCCGACCAGAAGCGAGTCGCCGCTCTCAGCAAAAATCCGATCCATCGCTTCGTCATCACTCACCACTGTGACGATGATGTCTGCGAGCGCTGTGACTTCCGATAAACGCTCCGGCGCGGCGCACCCAAGTTCATTGGCCAGCGAAAAGGCAACCGCCGCATTCGCATCGTAGACCGCCGTGACTGTCAAATTCTGGTCTTTCAACCGACGCGCCATATTGGCGCCCATGCGGCCGGTTCCGACAAAAGCGATTTTTTCGAGCATATTGGGGTGGTTGAACGGTCTAAGTGCCTGAAGGGATAACGTTTTACGCGCCGTTCCCAGTCTATAAATGGCCGGTAAAAAATGCGTTATGCAATTTTTCTTCCGCAATGGTGGTCATCGGCCCATGCCCGGGACAGATTACCGTAGAGTCGTTGAGCGTCAGGATTTTCTCGCGGTTATTCTTCAACGCTTCCTCGTAAGAAACAGTTCCGCCACCTATCGAACCGGCAAAAATTGAATCACCCACGATCGCCACCGGCAGGGATAGTCCGTTTACCACATAAGTGATACCGCCAGGCGAATGCCCCCATGTCAGAAGCGCCTCAATATCCAGGGCACCGAAGCGAAACCGGCTTCCCTCCACCACGGGATGCGCGCCATCGAGAGGTTCAAGCTCACCGACGTAAGCCATGGCGCCAGTTTCCTCCATCAACCGATCGAGATCAAAAATATGGTCTCCATGGGTGTGTGTAAGAAAGATGGCCTTTAATTTCAGGCCTTTGCTTTTGAGCAAATCGAGCATGCCGGTGCAATCGGATCCGGTATCAAAAGCCACCGCCTCGCGGGAATGAGCTTCCCAAACAAGGTACGAATTAACAGTTACATCGTCAAAAGGAGTATTAAACAACGCAAGCTGTTCAAGTTCCACCGGAAACGGATGCCATGATTTGCGGCCCGCTTCCACCAAGGCATCAGCGCCAAGGTGAAGCAAAGGCGCAATTTTGCGGGCAGCCACCTCATTGAACTCTCCTTCTCGCAACCGTTTTACTTCCAGTGCCGCAATGCCGGTCTGCTCGGCCACTTGGCTATCCGAGATCTTCAGGCCACGCATCGCTTTGCCAATGATATCGTTAAAATTATCTTCAAGCGGGATTGTCATACATCCTTGGAGTACAAATAAAAATCGACTCCCATATAACGAACGGTTGGAAAAGGGGGAAGCAGAATGGAGTTGCCGTTGTTATTCCACTTCCGGCACAGGAGCGGGTATTGAAACGGCTTCTTTTGCCGGCGAAACCGCGGCCACCAGGATAAGTGCCAGCAAAATAATGGTTCCGCTCACCCAGAATGCGATGCGGGCGTATTGCGGCCCATCCTTGTCAAAGCTGAGGAGCCAAAACGCCAGGATCGGACCGATGAAGCGGGCAAGGCTGCCGGCCGACTGCATGAGTCCCAAAGCGCGACCCTGAACGCGACGACCGGTATGTTTTGAAACCAGCCCATTGAGGGTCGGAGTAATAAAGCCGTTTCCCAGCGCGATTCCAATGCAGACAAAAAGCAGGGCGCACAATTCCGGGCTAAGATGCAGGCCAAGAAATGTTTTCCCGGCGCTCCAGGAAAAGAGCGCCGCTCCGAGTTGCGCGGTCAGTGGCAATGCAAACATGCTCAATGCGAGAATGCCCGCTCCAGCCATGGCGAGCTGCTTTTCAATGGGACGCTTGAGGAGCCGCCGCACCAGTCCGCCCTGAATCAGGACGCCAAGCACGCCGACATAAGCCAAAATGTAACCTGTATGCGCGATGTCATATCCAAAGTGTTCTTGGTTAAACAACGCGAAAAGGGAGGTCATCATCGAGAACCCCATGATGGACGCCAAATAGGCCAATACGATCGTGGCAATCATGGTCCCATTTTCGGTGCTGAAAACCTCGCGCAACGGTGTGCGCTCATGGGCTTGGACCCGGTGTTCGGGTCCATGAGTTTCGGGGAGAAAGCGGAGAACAAGCAGCGCGTTACAGAGTGCCAGTCCTGCCGCTACGTAGAATGGAACCGAAACCCCGAATTTTCCGCCCAGCACGCCGCCGAGCGCCGGTCCGATGATAAAGCCAAGTCCAAAAGCGACCCCAATAAGCGCCATCGACTTTGAGCGCTGCTCGGGAGTGGTCACATCGGCAATACAGGTTTGGGCCGTGGCAATATTCCCGCCGCTGATCCCATCAATGATGCGGCCCAGGAAGAGCATCCAGAGCGTATTGGCCGCTCCCAGGATCACAAATCCGATAGCCGTGCCGAAGATACTGAAAACCAGAACCGGTTTACGCCCGATACGGTCGGAGATTTTTCCAAAAAGCGGCGAAAAAATCACCTGCAGGAGCGAGTAGATTCCCACCAGGAACCCAAGCTGCATTTCAGTCGCCCCAAACCTCGCCTCATGTGCATAAACCGGCAGGACCGGAATCATGATTCCGAACCCGATCATATCGATCAAAATGGTTAGAAAAATGAGACCTAGTGGAGAACGAGCGGGCGAAGCGGACATGCAAAAAGGAATGGTGAAAGGGCTTTGATTAATGGATCACACAATCAAAGGGAAAGGTTCATTGCGGGAATCCACAGCGGAGCGTGCGAATCGGGTGCCTTAAGAAACCAATCAATGGCATCCGCAGCCGGTCCCACACGATCCGCCGGCCGGCGTTGGACTCGCCCCTCCGCCTCCTCCTTTTGCGACAAATCCGTAGCCGCCACTGATGACGCGCTGGACCGGCTCGCCCGTTTCCGGATCGGCGCTCAGTGGTGCATCTTTCATGCTCTGCTGAAATTCGAACCGTCTTACAGGTTTTGAAGAATCGGTGGTTTCGTAAACGTAGGTGGCCATCCTTGGAACTTATCGGCCGCCCGAGCCGGGTGGCAAGCGGCACGAAAACAAAGAAAAGCGGGGCTCGAATGAACCCCGTTTTCGCTAAGCCGCCCGATTTCCGGCACTAATCAGCGAGGCGAGAGCTGGATCGCGCCACTTTTATTAACAATCAAAAACACCCCTCCAGCAGTACCTTGGACCTGAAGCAACGCGCCTGAGAATAATGTTTTAGACCTTGATACCGAGTGGATGAACGAACCCTGAAAAATTCCAGTGGGCGCATTTATAACAATCGACAATTTGTTTACGTTTTCTGATTCAAGCGTGATTTTATTCGACAAAGAAAGAAGCAAATCCGCTTCAAGTGGCGTCGGTAGATTTCCCTCGCTCAACATCAGTTTGCCCGCCCCTTCGGCCCAGTCCAAAACCCGGGTTTCCTTTTGCGGCGCGGCGTACCGGGAGCCGATCACAGCAAGATTTTTGATCACAAACCCTTCTGAATAGACGCCCGAGGATTGAGCCGGCCTGATCCAGGCGACGCTACCCGCACAATCGCTAACGGCCGGGTCTTCCTTGAAGAAAAGTTCGCCGGCAATGCCACCAAGAGGCTTTTTATAAAGCGGCGAGTAAATCGGAAATAGACCTCCGCTCTTAAGCAAAGTGCTGGAGCTAAGCGATTGGGCATCCCCCAGCTTGCCGCTGAATTTAACCTGCCCGGCCGCACTTACTTTTAACCTCCCATAACCGTAGCCTTGAGGAAACTGCGGCGACGGATACGACTGCGGATCCGGGATCAACAAAAGCGTATAGCTGCCTTGCTGGGGAGCCGGTTGAGCCACGCTGTAGAAGGGACGAGACGCACTTAAAGTGCCGAGCCGTCCGCCCACATATAGCACACCAGCAATTCGCGGAGAGTCTTGCGAGCCGATAAAGCTCAAGTCTACTACAATATCGCCCGTGTCCTGGCTGAGCTTAACATGAGAGTTACCACTTTGACTGAATGCACCCGCGAAACTATAAACTTTGCCGTTGATTTTGATTTGCGCAGTAAACCGGTTTGTTCTCGTTACATTCGCCTTGAAGTATCCATTGCCATCTCCTTGAATGAAGTTAATCAGCCCTTCGTAAACCCCTGGCGCCGGCAACACCGCTTCCCCGGTCACGGTGAATTCATTCGGACTTTCTACTGTTCCCGATGCTACCTCGACCGTCACTTTCCCGGTGGAGGCGCCCACCGGGACCGCGGTCACGATCTGTGTTGACAGGTTTGATGTGATGACGGCCTCGGTTCCATTGAACTTCACACTCGTAGCGCCCGAGAGATTATTTCCTATGATAGTAACCGAGGCGGCGAAAGCACCGATGGAAGGATTCACCTCTCTAATAGACGCACCGCTGTTTTGCCCGGTCAACGTTTGCAGCAGCACGGCGACGTCCGGCACACCAACACCGGTTACCAGGTCATAACCAGAGCCCGCCCGATAGGCTCCGTTATTACCCGTAATGACATCGCGAAAACTATCCGTGCCTAACAAGGGATAAATGCGAGGATTCAGAAGCCCTAAGGGAGGCTGTGAAAGCTTCGCGCGCGCTTCATTGATTAACGCGCAGAAGCCCGCCCAGACAGGCGCGCTCCAACTCGTCCCGGCGACTGAATACCCTTGCCCTCTAAAATAAATATAAGCCGGCGTGGGACTGCCTCCAACCAGACTTAAATCCGGCGCAAGCCGATCTGTCCCCGCCGGCACGCCGATGCCGACTTGCCAGCTTGGGCGGCTGAAAAGCCGGCTTAATCCCCCGCCGCTGCCTGACCACCCCACCTCGCTACTGCGCTGCCCTGTTGTCGGATTCAAATAAAGGTTGGTTCCACCGACCGACGTGACGCTTGGATCCGAAGAGAAATACTCGACCTGAAGCGGCCCGGTTGCATGCCCGTCATTACTCTGGTCCGGATTGGAACCTTCGTCTCCCGATGAAACCAGAATACTTACTCCGCTGTTGGCAATTGTGGCAAAATACTGCGTCTCGGCCTGGAGCACGCTGATGGGCAGATAGGTTTCACCAATACCGAGACTGATTGAAAGCTGCTGCAATTGCGGCTGTGACGGCAGGTCGCTGATTATCCGCAGCAACGATTTATTTATATCAACGAAGGTAAGCGAACCTGCCGCGTACACCCGCACCTTGGCGCCTGGCGCAATGCCACTGCTCCACTCCACATCGAGGGTCTCCTCCACACCGAGCGGAGGCAATTGGACGCCGGTCACATTGATTTTCTCAATATTATTGATGCTCTGCGAAATGCCGTTGATCAGCCAAAACTGAATCAAGTCATCGTCATTGGGCACAGTATCAATTAGAATGCCGATTTTCTGTCCGGCGCCTGTTACACCGAGGTTATTGGCATTGTAGGCGCCGGTGATTTCACCAATGAGATAAGGAGCGCGATTGGAAAAGTTAGGCTCGACGCTTGAGACCTTCTTATGAAACTTCAAGTAAGGCTGTAGTCCGTTGATACCCAACACTGAGCCGGCCACATCCGCCGGCATGCTTGGAGCAGTCCGCGCACTTTTATAACTGACTCCCTCCACGGATACTTCAACCACCTCAGTATTAAAACTCTTTTGAATCTGATCGACTGTTCCCCTCACAAACAGCGCCAGCCGGCTTGAATCAACAAGAGTGATCTCAAATCCTTCTTTCAAAAACCATTTGCGCAAGGCGGCATAATCGGATTCCAAGGGCAGGTAACGCCGTTCCATTTCGGCATGAGAAACCACTTTTCCACTCGCTACCTTCTGCGTGAACTCCGCGTAGTTGCGCATTCGGAGTGGAATCTCAAGTTCCATCGTGGTCTGCGTCTGATTTTTTCGCAGGAGATGCATTGTCGCCGCGGCTTCCGCAGGCGGCGGCACGAGGCTCCCTGCAAAAACAACGCGCTCCGGAGAAGCTGCGCCTGCCTTGAGCGGAAACCCGACGAGTCCCGCGACCATTATCCAAACCACCAAACCCATTACGAATAAAGGGAGCTTACCTCGTTTTATTCTCCCTCTATTCCCGACGCGCACCACCATTTGCGATTGCATAGCCATCCATGGTAAGCGCGCAACGCTTAACCATAAATGCGCCAAAAAGCCCACGCTAAACCCACTCCGCAACTTCACCCATAAATACCTTTCCATCCGAGTTGCCAATCCGTGCAAAAAAGTCACATTACACGCATGGATCTTCCTGATGAAATTGCCTTGACCAAAGAGCAACGCAACTGGGCCATGTTCGCGCATCTGAGCGCGTTCGCCTATTATTTTACTGGTGTCGGACACATCATCGGCCCGCTCGTCATCTGGTTGCTTAAACGCGACGGCAATCCATTTGTTGATGACCAGGCCAAGGAAGCGCTCAACTTCCAGATCTCAATTTCCATCTACGTCATTGGCGCAATCGTGCTCTGCTTAACCCTCGTTTTTGCAGTCATCGGCATTCCCCTACTTTTTTTACTGCACGCTTTTCAGATCGTTTGCATGGTGATTGCCGCCATCAAAGCCAGCGAGGGCGTCCCGTTTCGCTACCCGTTTTCAATCCGCTTTATCAAGTAATCAGGGCAGGCTCAGAGAGGGCGTTGACAGACTTCACGAGCCTGCGTAGGGCTTGGACTGTGAATGGTAAAATTTCCTTTGGACGGCTGAATCCATTAACCGGATCGCTTCTTGGAGCGGTATTTGGTTTTTCGCTTTTTTGCACCGACGCTTCTGCCGATTGGCTCCATTACCGCGGCCCGGCTTTTAACGGCAGTTCCACGGAAAAACTTCCAGCTACGCTTCCTTCCGAAAGCCCCCGTCAACTCTGGAAAGCGTCCCTTGGCGTTGGCACATCCGCGATTACGGTCAGTAACGGGCGGATATATTCCATGGGCAATCTTAACGACAAAGACGTCGTTTATTGTCTTGATGCGAAAACCGGCAAAGAGGTCTGGCGCCACGAATACCCGCTTGGACTCGACAAACGGATGTTTGAAGGAGGTCCGGCCTCGACTCCCACTCTCGATGGCGAACATGTCTATACCGTCAGCCATCAGGGAGACCTTTTTTGCCTGGAAGCAGCCACCGGGAAAAAGATCTGGTATAAACATTACCAAAAAGATTTAGGCGGCAGACGCCCTCAATGGGGCTTTGCTGGTTCGCCCACGGTTGAAGGCAGGATGCTCCTCCTTGATGTTGGAGGGGAAAGCGCTTCAACGGTCGCCCTCGATAAATCAACCGGCGCGGTCCTCTGGAAAGCTGGCAACGATGAAGCGGGTTACGCCTCGCCCGTTGTCGCAACGATCGGCGGCAAACGGACCGCCATCCTCTTTAAGGAAAATGCGCTGGTCGGTTTGGATATCAAAGACGGCCGCGAACTTTGGCGCTCTGGCTGGAAAACCAGCTATGGCGTCAATGCAGCCACCCCAATTGTCCTGCCCGGCGACAAAATCTTCATTTCAAGCGGTTACGGGAGCGGTTGCGCTTTGATTGCCATCGCCAATGGCAAGGCGACGGAACTCTGGCGCAACAAAAACCTTAAATCGCAGGTCAACACGCCTGTCGCTTTTCAAAACCACATTTACGGGCTCGACGGCCAGGCTGATCCAAAATCGCCTTTAGTCTGTCTCGATGCCGCTCGCGGTTCTGTTGTCTGGACCGACAAAAGCGTCGGCGGTGGATCTCTTGTTATTGCCGACGGTAAACTGATCATCCTGAGCGAGCGCGGTGAACTGCTTATTGGCGACGCCTCCCCTGCCGGATTCAAACCGGTTTTGCGGGCGCAAGTGCTAGGCGGCCGTTGCTGGGTTCAGCCGACCTATTCGGGCGGCAAAGTTTTTGCGAAGAATAATCAGGGTGAATTGGTTGCTCTCGATCTTTCTTCAAAATAAAAGACGCCCGTGGTGATTGATAGCGTTGTGCGCGATGGCTTCCCGCCTGGTTATCTCGCGCTATTTCCCCTTGTAGCCCCCTTTGCATGAAATTCCATTTTCCTCTCATCGCCATCGCCCTTGCCTCTTCGCTCAATGCAAATGCCGAAAACTGGGCGCAATGGCGCGGCCCGGCTTTTAATGGCACCTCTCCGGAAGCAAATCTGCCTTCAAACTGGAACGCGACCGAAGGTGTCAAATGGTCAACACCATTGCCCGGCATCAGCGGTGCGACGCCGGCAATCTGGGAAGACTCCATTTTTGTTTCAAGCCCGGATGCCAATAAGAACCTGCTCCTTTTCTGCCTCGATCGCAAAGACGGCAAGGTGCGTTGGCAAAAACAAGTGGCCACCGGGAATATCGATAAAGGCCGCGGCAACATGGCGTCCCCCTCTCCGCTAACGGATGGCAAAACAGTTTATGCCTTCTACGGCACAGGCGATTTGGCGGCATTTGATTTTAATGGCAACGCTCTCTGGCAACGCAATCTGGGTGCTGATTACGGCCGGTTTGCCATCATGTGGACCTACGGATCCAGCCCGCTCCTTTTTGAGGGCAAACTTTACATCCAGGTTCTTCAACGGTCACCGGCTCCAGCCGATTACCCTGGTCTGGCCGGTTCCGCGGGAGATCGCGAGAGTTACCTTATCGCCCTCGACCCGGCGACAGGCAAAACCCTCTGGAAACAGCTGCGCTCTTCCGAAGCCAAGCTCGAAAGCCAGGAAAGTTATGCATCCCCGGTGCCGCATCGCACGCCGGATGGCAAAGCGCAGATTCTGCTCGTTGGCGGCGATTGCATGACGGGCCACGATCCGGCCACGGGAGCGGAACTTTGGCGCGGATACGGCATTAACCGCAAAGGCGGCGAATGGATGCGCGTGGTTGCAAGCCCGGTCAGCGCCGCGGGTCTTGCCATCGCATCCGGTCCCAAAAAAGAACCGCTCATTGCTTTCCGCACCGATTTAAAGGGCGACATCAGCGAGAGCGGTGTGGCCTGGAGTTTTGACGAAAAAAAGACCCCTGACGTCTGCACCCCGGTCTTTTACGACGGCAAACTCTTTGTCCTTGATGGCGATTCACAGACCCTCACCTGCCTTGACCCTAAAAGCGGGGCGAAAAAATGGCAGGGCAACCTTGGTGATCGTATGGTGATCCGCAGTTCTCCCACCGCGGCTGATGGCAAGATTTACATCATCAATGAAAAAGGAACGGTCTTTGTTTGCAGCGCCGGGGACGAATTTAAACTCCTGGCGACGATTCCGATGGGCGGCAGCGAAGGAACCCGGTCATCGATCGCAATTTCCAACGGCCAGCTTTTTATCCGTACTACCAACGCCTTGCACTGCATTCAAGGCGGTCTGCCAACGGTTGATTCCGTCCAGAAATCGTCCAATTAAGTGCAGCCATCGGAATTCCTGTCGATTTGATACAACTAAGGAGCGAGCGTGCATGCCCGCTCTGTGCCGTTAATCCTGTTCCGGCTCCAAAAATTTGATCGGCGCGAACAGGCAAGTAATTAAGGATTAGTTTTAATGCTTTTTAATTCACACGTTTTTATATTCGCCTTCCTCCCGATTGTTTTTTTTGGATTTTTCTGGATTGGAAAATATAGACACGATCTGGCTGCATTATGGCTTACAACAGCATCCTTATTTTTTTACTGCTGGTGGGATGTCCGTTTTGTCGGGCTGCTTGTTGGATCCATCGCGTTTAATTACAGCGCTGCATACCTGATCGGAAAAAAAATCACAGGACAATCAAAGCTGCTACTGACCGGCGCGATCGCGGGCAATTTAATCCTGCTTGGCTATTTTAAATACGCCAACTTTTTCGCCGATAACTTCAATCGCCTTGCAGGCACAGCCATTCCAATAGGCGAGGTTTTCCTTCCTCTTGGCATCTCTTTTTTCACCTTTACCCAAATCGCTTTCCTGGTGGATACGTATAAGGGAAAGGCAAAGGAACATAACTTTCTTCATTACACACTGTTTGTCACTTATTTCCCGCATCTTATTGCGGGTCCAGTGCTGCATCATAAAGAAATGATGCCACAATTCGCCAAACCTGATGTTTGCCGTCTCAATATAAATAACGTGGCCGCAGGCTTGGGAATATTCGTATTAGGACTTGCAAAAAAACTGCTGATTGCCGATTGCCTCGCGGGGATTGCCACACCGGTTTTTAATACCCTTGCTACAATTGGCCATCCAATGCTGGGCGAAGCGTGGATAGGGGCTCTGGCTTACACTTTACAGCTCTATTTCGATTTCTCCGCCTATTCGGATATGGCGATTGGATTATCGTTGATGTTCAACGTGCGCTTGCCGATGAACTTCAATTCCCCTTACAAATCTACCAGCATCATCGAATTCTGGCGGCGCTGGCACATGACACTCTCCTCCTTTTTGCGTGATTACCTCTATATCCCTTTGGGCGGTAGCCGGAACGGGAAATTCCAACGCTATTTGAACCTGATAATCACCATGCTACTTGGCGGTTTATGGCACGGCGCCGGATGGACTTTTATTGTCTGGGGAGGACTGCACGGATTTTACCTGATCGTAAACCATGCCTGGCGCAGCTTAAAACAGCGCCTCGGTTGGGGCAACGGTGGCCCGATCGCGGCCATTGGCGCATGCGCCGTGACCTTTACCGCGACGATGGTAGGCTGGGTGTTTTTTCGTGCCGATAGTTGTTCTTCAGCAATGGATATGCTGGGCGGCATGGTTGGAATGAACGGGGTTTCGGTTCCAAGAGCGCTGGAAGGCGTCTTTGGAAAGTTGGGCCTGCGATACGATTGGATCGTATTCGACAAATTAATGCCGTTATCCAATCTCTATATCATGGAAGTTCTTCCTATTCTGGCAATCGGCTTGGGCATTGCCTGGGGATTCCCGAACACCCGGGAATTATTCCTGAGCCATCGTCCTACTTGCAATGACTTGGAATCCACCAATTATCTGCCCATGGCTGAGGACTCGCCGGGAAATCAACTGCTTCGCTTTCTTCGGTGGCGTCCTTCGGGATTACAAGGGGCATTCTATGGCGCTCTGTTTTTTATATTGATCCTTTATATGACATCCGCAGAAAAATCGGAATTTCTCTACTTCCAATTCTGATCATGAGATTTATCAAGGCGTTTTTTATTTTCGCCATTGCAGCTTGCATTTTTCATTGCTCCGTCGCGCTGCTTTTAATCGACGCGCCCCTTCCCGCCGAATACTGGGTTGCTGAGATGATTGCCATTAAGAAATATTTGGTGCAACAGCATACCGGGAGCAAAAAAATAATCATCGCTGGTGGCTCGAGCACTCTATTTGGGATTGACACGGAATATGCCAGCCGACAATTAAATATCCCTGTTATCAACTTTGGCCTGCATGCCGGATTGAGATTGGAAAAGATTCTGCAGGAGGTTGAGTCGGTGATTGAGAATGGCGACTGCTTAATTCTTATATTGGAACCCCCTTATTATACTCACACATCCAGATTAACAACCTGGCAGGTCTCCAACATTATTGGATGGAATCATGACTCATGGAAAGCGATGAACTATAAGGAAAAAGGCAAGTTCATTTTCTCAATTTCACCATTGCAGCTTGGTCAAATGTTTACGGCCAAGGTGCAGCAAAAATTCTATCCAACCGCCATTTCCGATCGATTGGCTACATTTGACTCCAATCTAACTCTCTCAAAGTTCCATACTCGCGTGACTTCTGCCGATTTTCAATACTCTGCTTATAATCTGAATAGCCATGGGGATTTGCTGCGGACAGAAGGCTCAAATTTCAAAGGCATGGGTTATGATCTTAGCCAGCCAAACCATGTGACTCCCGAAATAGAACGTTACTTGTGCGATTTTGCAAACAGTATAAAAAAGAAGGGGGCAACTGTTTACTTCGCGAATACCCCCTACATCGCTTCGGAAAAACACTTGATGACACCTGAGAAAGACGAATCAAATTTTTTAAGCGATTTATCCAATATCGGACAAATGATTGATAAACGCGAAGATCTCGTTTTTCAAAGGAAATACTTCTTTAATACACCGTTGCATTTAAACGCCGAAGGCCGCGCCCTTCGAACCAATCTATTAATAAAAGCAATCCGCACGAACATCCTTACGGATGCAACCGGCCTTTGAAAGCGCCGGCTCTGTCGACCAGCTTCCTCCGTGTCGCCCTCAGGAACCGGCAGCGTTTGCCTCAATGCCGGCGCGCTTCGATGATGATGCGAGCGGCTATCCCCTTGCCCGGCGACATTCGCCCACTACGATGAGCCAATGCCCACACCTTTGACCCACACCCAGAAAAATGAACTCAAAGCACGTGCTCAACGACTCGAGCCCGTCATCAAGCTTGGCCAGGGCGGAATCACGCCTGCCTTTCTCCAGAGTCTTAATGAAGCGCTCGATCGACATGGCCTCGTCAAAGTGAAGTTTGTCGCATTCAAGGAAGAAAAAAAGCTCCTGGTGCCGCAGATGGTTGAGCAGACGCAAAGCTACCTCATCATGCGCGTTGGCAATGTCGCGGTTTTCTACCGTGAACCGCTCGACAAGGCCGCGGAGTAAATGCGCACCCGCATTCGGTTGAAATTAGGCTGCGAGAGATGATCATCCGAAGCGATGAGCGCGTTTATGCGCCCAATCTGCGCACCGAGTTATTCAATTTGAGTCCGTTGCTCCCTGCTTCAGTTTTCGCCGGCCAATTCTTCATCCGCGCGCTCAAATATCCGATCTGCCGGGAAATAGAGCGCGCGTGCAGAGTTCACAAATTTCGAGCTGCATCTCTGCGGCTTGATTAGTTGTGGCCTGCCGCCCTCAGACAGACTAAAAGCTATAATGCAAAAGAAACTTTTTAGCGAGCTAGGCCTCTCGCCGGAGCTCCTTAAAGCCGTCGCCAAGGTCGGTTTTGAGGAGGCCTCTCCCATTCAATCGGCTGCCATTCCAGTTATCATGAGTGGTTCGGACACAGTGGGTCAGTCGCAAACAGGCTCAGGCAAGACCGCCGCCTTTGCGATCCCGGCCATCGAGCGTGTGGACGGCGACCTGCGTGCGACCCAGGTGCTCATACTTTGCCCTACTCGGGAACTGGCCGTGCAGGTGGCCGAAGAAGTCGCCAAGCTGGCCATGTTCAAGCGTGGCGTACGCGAACTACCCATCTACGGCGGCGCTTCCTATGAACGCCAGTTCCGCGGACTCCATGCCGGTGCCCAAATTGTCATCGGCACACCGGGCCGTATCATGGATCACCTTGATCGCGGCACCCTCAAACTGGACCAGATCCGCATGGTCATCCTCGATGAGGCCGATCGCATGCTCGACATGGGTTTTGTTGATGACATCAAAAAAATCCTCAGCATGGCGCCGCCGGAACGGCAAACCATCTTCTTCTCGGCCACGGTCCCGGCCCCGATCGCACAGCTAATCAAAAGCTTCACCAAGAGCCCGGTAACGGTCAAAATCCAATCCGAGACGCTCACGGTGCCTTTGATTGAGCAGAGCTATTATGAAGTCGATCGGCGGGCCAAGGTGGAGGTCCTTTGCCGCCTCATTGATCTGTACGACATCAGTTACGGCATTATTTTCTGCGCGACGAAAATGATGGTCGATGAACTTGTCGATCATCTTGTCGCCCGCGGTTATTCGGCCGATAAACTCCACGGCGATATTACTCAAAACATGCGGGAACGCGTCATGGGCAAGTTCCGCAAACGCGGCTTCGAGTTTCTGGTCGCCACCGATGTCGCCGCCCGCGGCCTTGATGTGGATGACATCGAAGTGGTCTTTAACTACGATTTGCCTCACGACGGCGAAGATTACGTTCACCGCATCGGACGCACCGGACGCGCGGGCCGCACCGGACGCGCCATCACATTTGTGGCCGGACGCGAGATCTACAAACTTCAAAACATCCAGCGCTTTACCCAAAGCCGGATCCGCCGGGAAAAAGTGCCATCCCTTGAAGAAGTGGAGGAGAAGCGCGCAAACCTCTTTTTCGATTCGTTGAAGGAAACCCTCGAGAAAGGCGATTTCAAGCGTCACGACGTTATCATCGACCGGCTGCTTGAAGCGGGCCATTCGCCCACCGACATCGCCTCCGCCCTCATTCATCTGCTTGGCGACGACAAAGCGGCGCGGCCAGCCCAAGTGATCCCGGAGGAATTGCCGCAGCGTGAATCGCGTTATGCCGGTTCGTCCGAGCCGCGGAATTATCCCAAATACGAACCTCGCTCAGGGGATCGCGACGCGGCTCCGAGTCGTCCACGGGCAGCACGTGCTGACGGCGACGCACCGCGTCCAGCCTCCACCGAGCGCCGCTTTGCCGATCCCTCTCCCAAATCGCACGAGGCAGGGATGGCGCGGCTCGCGTTCAATATCGGACGCGATCAGAATATCCAGCCTGGTGACATCGTGGGTGTAATTGCAGGAGTCGCCAAATTGCCCAAGGAATCCATCGGCGCGATCCATCTGCAACCACAACAGACCCTGGTGGATGTGGCAGAGGATCAGGCCAAAGCAGTAATCAAGAAGCTAAACGGCATCAAATTTAAGGGAAACAAACTCGCCGTTTCCTTCGCCGTATAGTGATTTGAGAGCGGCTTCCATGAAAGCCGCGTGAATATATGCCGCTCCCGACCAAGCCCTTTACCGAGGATGAACTCTTTTTAATGGCACAGGCTGTTATCAAGAGCGCCCGGTTCCCCCAGCTGGCCACGGTGGAGGGCGATCAGCCCCGGGTTCGTCCGGTTTCGCCGGTGCGGGTGGATGGATTCACGATCTACGTGGCCAACCTCCGCCGTTATCATAAAACGGCGGAGATCGCAGCCAATCCCAAGGTCGAACTCAATTACCTCGACGAGCACCACGATCAGGTGCGCATCACCGGCCTTGCCGAAGTGCTCGACGACACCCGGCTCCTGGCCGAGATCTGGGAAAGCAATCCGCTGCTGCGCAAATACCTTGGCACTCCGGATAATCCCGAACTGATCATTTATAAGATCCGGCCGCTCCAAGTCCGTTTTATGCGGGAATGGGCGCTTGACTACTTTGAGGTGCCTCTGCGCATTTAATTCCCATACTGACCGGTTCCTCCCAGACACTTGAACCGGTGCGCGTCAGGCTCTCCGGCAACTTAACTTATTCAATGAAAGAAGAAGCCGTCGATACGCATCAAAAAGCGCTTAGGATCAACCTCGATAACCGCTGGTATGGCACGTTTGCCGAAATCGGCGCGGGCCAGGAGGTCGTCCGCTGGTTTTTCCGGGTAGGCGGCGCCGCGGGCACCATCGCCAAAAGCATGTCGGCTTACGACATGACTGTCAGTGACGCAATTTACGGATCGACCGACCGTTATGTCTCCCGGCAGCGGCTTCAGTCGATGCTCGACCACGAGTTCCAGCTCAACTTGGATCGGCTTCAGGATAAGCGCGGCGATGGGACCTCGTTTTTCACCTTTGCCGACACGGTGACTACCCGCAGTTTCAAGGGCAACAACGAGTGCCACGGCTGGATGGGGGTCAAGTTTCAATCCCATCCCCTCGATGCCCCAAGCCAGATCGTCATCCATGTCCGGATGCTCGATGGCGACGCGGCCCTGCAGCAGGAAGCGCTTGGAATTGTCGGCGTGAATTTGCTCTTTGGCGCATTTTTCCGGCATCACGAACCCGACGCCATGGTTGAGTCGCTCCTGGACCAGCTCACCACTGGCCGCATCGAGATCGACATGATCGAGTTCACCGGCATCGAATTTCGCTATGTCGATAACCGGCTGATGAGCCTTAAGCTCGTCCAGCTTGGACTCACCGGCGCCGCCATGTTCGGGCCGAATCGCGAGGTGCTTCAGCCAAGCGAAGTTTTCCGAAAACATGCCGTCCTGGTGGCGCGCGGCAGCTTTCGTCCCGTCACCAACGTCAACCTCGACATGCTCAGTGCGGCTCACGAGAAATTTGTTGCGCACCCCGCCGTGGCAGGCAAACCGGTGGTTCAGGTCATGGAAATCACCATGCGCAATCTGCTGGCTACCGGCGCGGTTGATCGGCGTGATTTCCTGGCCAGGGCCGACCTCCTTTCCGCCTGTGGTATGTCGGTGCTCGTCTCCGATTATTCGGAATACTACCGGCTGGCTGGTTACTTGGCCCGGCATACCCAGGAACGCATCGGCATCGTCATGGGCGCCGCCAGCCTTATTGAACTCTTCGACGAAAAATATTACACGGCGTTGCCGGGCGGTATTTTGGAATCGTTCGGGCGCTTGTTTAAAAACGACCTAAAGCTTTACGTCTATCCGTTGCAGGACGGCAAAAGCCCGGATCTCACCACCATCGACAACGTCCAGGTTGCCGCCGAATTGCGGCCGCTTTATCGCTACCTGGCCGACCGCGGCAGCTTTGTACAGCTCGATAACTATCACCCCGAATGCCTGAGTATTTTCTCCCGCGACGTGCTTCAACGAATCGCCGCTCACGATGCGAGTTGGGAACAAATGGTGCCCGCTCAAGTCGCTGATTTGATCAAAAAACGCGGCTTCTTCGGATACAGCAAAGCCAGAACTGACTAAGAAATTCCATGAAACTAAAAACCACACTCACCGCCCTGTTTTCCCTGGTTGGCATCACTTTCGGCGCCCATGCCGAACTGGAAGTCGGCAAGCCCGCCCCGGAAATCACGGCGATCGATCAGGACGGCAAAAGCGTTGATTTCAAAGACGTTTACGCCAAGGGACCGACCCTCGTTTATTTCTTCCCGAAAGCCGACACGCCCGGTTGCACCAAGCAGGCTTGCAGCATCCGTGATGATTGGTCGGCGTTGAAGGCCAAAGGCATTCAGGTGCTCGGTGTCAGCGGCGACAAAGCCGAGGGCCAGAAGAAGTTTCAGGAGAAATACACACTTCCTTTCACCCTGATTGCGGACAGTGACAGCAAAGTCGCCGACGCCTTCGGCGTTGGACACGTTCTCGGCATCGATAAACGCCAATCGTTTCTCATCCAGAACGGCAAGATCGTCTGGACCATGCCCAAGGCGACGACCAGCACCCACGCCAAAGACGTGCTTGAAGCGTACGAAAAGCTGACCGCCAAATAGGGTCAGTCCGCGCCAGCCAGTGCGCTTCCGATGATCTCAAGCCCGCGCACGAGTTCCTCCTCAGTGGCTTTGGCGCAGTTGAGGCGCATATAGCTTGTGCCCGGTTTATTGGTGTAAAAGACATCTCCGAGCGCGAACGCCACTCCTTGCGCGCGCGCCCTGGCCCGCACCTGAGCCAGGTCGTGAGCGGCGGCAAACTCCGCCCATAGCATGTAGCCGCCCCGCGGCGGAGCTACGCGGGTGCCCGCTGGAAAGCAGCGGGTAATCGTCTTCATCCCGATCGCCCGCCGACGGGCATTGCGCACGCGCAACATCTCCAGATGCGGGTCGAGCGCGTCCTTGGCCAGAAATTCCCGGAGCGCTGCTTCCGTCGGCACTGCGCTATGGAGATCCTGCTGGCATTTGCGGGCAGTGGCCTGGTCAAAAAGCGAACCGGGCACACAATATCCGACACGCAGTCCCGGCGAGATGGACTTGGAAAAACTCGAGACGAAAGAGACGGTTGAGCCGTCATCAAAAGCACGCATCGGCTTGGGCGCGCCGCCATCGACCAACTCCGCGTAAATGTCGTCTTCAATGATCCGCACGCCGAGCCCCCGGCAAATTTCCACCAGTTGTTCCCGGCCATCTTCCGGCACCGTGGCGCCTGACGGATTTGAAAGAGAGGAGCAGATTACCAGGCAACGCGGTTTCCATCGGGAAAGAAGTTCCTCGGCAATCCCCATCTCCACGCCGCCGCCATCACCACCAAGAGGCAGCGGCAGTACGCGTGCCCCCAACTCGCTCAGGATCTCCAGCATCCCATAATAGGCGGGCGCCTCGATTGCCACGACGTCCCCGGGCTGTACGATCACGGAGAGCATTACCGAAAGGCCTTGTGTGCAGCCTGTCGTGGTAAAAAGTTCGCTCCCTTTGACCGCCACGCCGCGTTTTTCAAGCCGCGCAGCAAGCAATTCGCGCAGTCCATGATCCCCATCGGGATGATGATACGCAAAGAGTCTGGCTCCTTCTTTTGCAATCGCCTCCCCCATCGCTTCGCTGAGCGCCGCCGCCGGCAATGAGTCAAGTCCCGGCACCCCGGCGGCGAGATTGATCAGACCGGGCTCATCCGCCTGCCGCATGAAATCGATCAAGCGGGCGGACGCTTTAAAATGAAAAGGCTCATTCATAAGGAGGGAAAGTGTTGATCTGTAACTTGGAGCATGACGCATGGCCACCGCTTTCAAAGCCGGAGACGCGTCTAAAAAGAGAGCTTCCTTCCCTGCCCGGCATTGGGCATTCGTCTTGAATGCCTCTTCTTACTCTCGACCTGCCGCATATTCCCAAGGTGGCTTCCGGCAAGGTGCGCGAAATCTTCGACCTCGGCGAGCATCTCCTGCTTGTGGCCACAGACCGCATTTCGGCCTTTGACTGCGTCATGCCAAACGGTATCCCGCACAAGGGTGCGGTGCTCAACACCCTTTCCTCTTTCTGGTTCTCGCGCTTTGATTTTGTCGAAAACCACGTGATCTCCACTGATCCGGCCGATTTTCCACAGGCTCTCCAACCGCATGCCGCGCTGCTTGCCGGACGCTCGATGATCGTGCGCAAAGCCAAACCGCTTCCCGTCGAGTGCGTGGTGCGCGGATACCTGGCTGGCTCGGGTTGGAAAGAATACCAGGCTTCCCAAAGCATCTGCGGAATCCCGCTCCCGGACGGACTGCGCCAGGCTGAGCAACTGCCCGAACCGCTCTTCACCCCTTCCACCAAGGCTGAAAGCGGCCACGACGAAAACATCGGCTGGGACGAATGCCGCCGCCTGCTCGGCGACAAAGTGGCAAACGAGGTGCGCACCCTCAGCCTCCGGATCTACGAGGAAGGCCGCGCTTACGCTGCCGATCGCGGCATTATCGTGGCCGATACAAAGTTTGAATTCGGGATCCTGGACGGACGCGTCATTCTTATTGACGAGTGTCTGACCCCCGATTCCTCCCGGTTTTGGCCAGCCGACCAATACCAACTCGGCATCAGTCCGCCGAGCTTCGATAAACAGTTCGTGCGCGATTACCTCGAGACGCTCACCTGGGATAAAACACCGCCCGCGCCGCCGTTACCCGACGACGTCATCGCCCGGACCAGCGAGAAGTATCTTGAAGCCTACGCCCAGATCACCGGCTCGCCACTTCCCGGTATCGCCGCATAATGCGCGAGGCGATCGAAGATTTTATCCTGTATCAAGCCACTGAACGGGGGCTTTCGGATAATTACCAGATCTCGACCCGGCTTTCATTGGAAGGCTTTGCCCGCTGGCTTGAACGCAGGCAATTGGTGGCCGCGTTGGGAGAGGAAGAACTCCAGCGGCTCACCCGCGCCCACACGCCATTTCCCGAGACGCATATCGACCTCAACGCGATCACGCTCGACGACGTTTCACTTTATCTGGCCGATCGCAAACGTGCGGGCCTGGCAGCTGCCTCCATCAAGATCGTCGTGGTCGCCATCAAAATCTTCATTCGCTGGCTTCACCTTCGAAAACGGATTGGACGCGACATCACCGAGCTTCTGACGCTGCCCCGCACGGAGCGCTATCTTCCTGAGACCATGAACGAGTTTCAGACCGAGACCTTGCTTGAAGGAATCCCGGTCGACGCCCCGCGCGGCCTCCGCGACCGGGCTATCGTGGAGTTGCTTTACGCCAGCGGTTTGCGCGTCTCGGAATTGGTCAACGCGCGCCTGGAAAATCTCGATCTCGATTCGCGTTTTATCCGGGTCACGGGCAAGGGCAACAAGACGCGTCTAGTGCCGGTTGGTGGCAAGGCGTGCTCCGCGATCGCGCTTTACCTGGAAAAGGAACGTCCCGGATTCGTTAGCAAACGGACCGGGAATGAAGTCTTCCTCTCCACCCGGGGCACGAAACTGACGACTGTGCGCATCTGGCAGATTGTTAAAACGTGCGCGAAAAACGCCGGCATCAATCTCAACGTTTACCCGCACCTTTTGCGGCACTCATTCGCCACGCATCTGCTCAGCAACGGCGCCGATCTGCGGATCATCCAGGAATTGCTTGGGCATGCGGACATTTCCACGACCCAGATCTACACGCACGTTGACCAGCAGCGCCTGAAAGCTGTTCATCGCAAATATCACCCGAGGGCGTGATTTGGAAACCAGCCGAATCGCTTATCCTTCCGCGCGCAGCAAATCGGCAAGCGT
This sequence comes from Chthoniobacteraceae bacterium, assembly GCA_028293625.1. Classification (GTDB taxonomy): domain Bacteria; phylum Verrucomicrobiota; class Verrucomicrobiia; order Chthoniobacterales; family Chthoniobacteraceae; genus CAIURC01. The sequence goes on from JAQGOL010000011.1 coordinate 109,171, forward strand.
CTCGCGGCGCGACATGGTTTCCACCGTCCCATCTGCTTCGAGCCAAAGCTGCGGCGCGCGCCCGATCGAATTGTAATTGCTGCTCATCGCGTAGCCATAAGCTCCGGCATCGCGGATGGAAAGCAGGTCGCCTGGTTCCATCTTCGGCAATAAACGCGGCACCAAGAGTTCCGATTCGTCCCTGGTGAAAATGTCGCCGCTCTCGCACAACGGGCCTGCCACCACGATCGACTCGCACTCTGCATGCGCCACATCCTTGCCGACGACATCGATCCGATGATAGCTGCCATACATCGCCGGACGCACCAGATCGACAAACCCAGCGTCAACCATGGCAAACGTCGCGCCCTGCCCCTTCTCATTGGTACGCGTCTGCTTGATATCGGTTACTTTCGTAATCAGCGAGCAGCCGGGCGCGACATAATAACGGCCTGGCTCGATCTCGAGGCGAATCGGGCGGCCTGCCGCGGCGCATAGCTTTTCCCGGCAATCCGCGAACATTCGTTGCAGCGGTTCAAGCGGGATCTGCACATTCGGATCCCGATAATTGTGCGGGATGCCGCCACCAAGGCTCACCGCTTCCACGCCGGGAAATTGCGGCAGCAGCTCGGCGAATTCAGCCGCCAGCCGGGTCAGATTCTCATGCAATTCCTGAAACTTGGGGCCGCTGCCAATGTGCGAATGGAGCATCACCACCCGGATCCCGGCACGCGCAGCGGAGCGCGCTGTTTCGGCCAGATCCTCAAACCAGATCCCATGCTTTGAACTGGGTCCGCCCGTGTCGCAGGAGTTGACGTGCCCGTGGCCAAAGCCCGGGTTGACTCGAATGGAAATGGGCCCCTGATATCCGGCGCGCGCCAATTCAGCGATCATCCCGGGGGAACCGACATTGGGAAGAATGCCATGTTCGAGCACGACCTGGAGTGCGTTATCGCGGAACACGTCGGCGGTAAAACAGACCTGCGGCGGATTATTTCCGGGCGCATAACCGGCATGCAAAGCACGGAGCACCTCGTTGCCGGAAACCGCGTCGATCCAGATCCCATTTTCCTTCATCTCACGAAGAATCTTGGTCGCCGGACACGCTTTCATGGCAAAGCGCGCCTGGATTCCTTCTCCCTCAGTGAGAAAGCGGATATCGGCAATGCGCTGGCGGATGACACTGGAATCATAAAGCCAGAAGGGAGTGCCCACTTGCTGGGCCAACGAATGGAGAAGGGTGGAATCGGGAGTCATTGCGAGCTGGCCATCATGAGCGACAAGCCGGCTTTCTTTCAAGGAAGAGCATGCGCCGGTTTAAATCGGCCTATTTCCACCAACTCCCACTCCTGACCTTGCATCCGGGCGCGAGACTGTTGAAATACCGCGCCATGATCTCAATCCGCGGGTTGACCAAACGTTTCGGTTCGCAACTGGCGGTCGATGCATTGACCCTGGAGATCCCGGCCGGCGAAATCGTCGGGTTCCTTGGCCCAAACGGCGCCGGTAAAAGCACCACCCTGAAGATGCTGACCGGGATGCTCGCACCGACCAGCGGCACGGCGGAGATTGCAGGATTTGATCTCCTGACGCAGCCGCTGGAAGTCAAACGCCATATTGGATTTGTTCCGGAATCAGGTGCTGTGTTTGAATCGCTCACGGGCCAGGAATACCTGGAGATGGTCGCCGCCCTTTATGGGATCGGCGAAGAACGCGCGCGGGAGCGGATCGGCCAGTTCATCGCGTTTTTCGACCTCGCCCCCCAGACGCTTACCGACAAGCTGCTCAGCGCCTATTCGAAAGGGATGCGCCGCAAAGTGGTCATCATCGCGGCGCTCCTGCACAATCCGCCGGTCATTCTTTTTGATGAGCCGCTCGACGGGCTCGATGCCAACGCGGCAGTCGGGTTTAAAGCGCTCATTCAGACTCTGGCCCAGGAAGGCAAAACGGTCCTCTACAGCTCGCATGTGCTCGATGTCGTTGAGCGTGTCTGCGATCGGGTTGTCATTATCGACAAAGGCCGGCTTCAGGTCGATGGCGCGCCGGCGACCCTGCTCGCCCAGCACGATGCCGATACCCTCGAACAGCTCTTCACCCGGATGACCGGCGGCAGCCAGCTTGAAGCCCGCGCCGCCGATTTCGCACGCACTTTTCGCTCGTGAATAATTCCGAGATTCCTCCCGCAACTTCCTCCAGCCAGGGACACGTCCTGCGGTTGTTGTATTTGCGGCTGATGTTCCGCAGCCGGCTTAAAACGGGAAAGCCGCCGCGCAAAACCGGATTGCTGGCCGGCACAAGCATGTCGCTGCTGCTTTTTTCAATGCTTGGCGTGACGGCATTCGCCTTTTCGCATTTGGAATTCACCGGGTTCACGGCATCGCTGCACGGTCTTACTTTTGTCATGGTTGGGATCACCCTGGCGTCGAGCAGTGGCAGCATGCTTTTTAACAAGGATGAAGCTGACGTGCTCCTGCATCGGCCTGTCCACCCGCGCGCGCTCCTGAGCGCGAAGGTGCGTGTGCTCGCCCAAGTTTCCATCGCCATGGCCGTGGCGCTTAATCTGTGCGGATTTATCGTGGGAAGCCGGGCAAAACTGGGCGGCCTTCTCTTTATCCCCGTCCATTTGCTCTCCGTGAGCCTGGAAGTGATTTTCTGCGCCAGCTTTGTTGCCCTGGCTTACAACCTTTGCCTGCGCTGGTTTGGCCGCGAAAAACTTGAAAACGTCATGACCACCGTGCAGATGGTCGTGGCTGTCGGCGCCATGCTCGCCGGGCAGATCGTTCCCCGCATTATTGGCCAGCTTGATCATTCCGCGTTTGCCTCGCCGCCGGTCTGGCTCGCCGTCCTGCCGCCGGTCTGGTTTGCCGCGCTCGATGCCGTGCTGACCGGGAAAAATTTCTCCCCGAGCTTTCTTGCTCTTGCCGCCCTTGGGACCTGCGCCACCGTTTTCACCGCATGGCTCGGCGTCATTTGGATGGCTTCCACTTACGAACAAGGCCTCGTGACCCTCAATGAAGCGGGCGCCGGCGCGGTCAAAAGCGGAGCAAAACGCGGACGCCATGTCACCGCATTGCTGAACCTGCCGTTGGTCCGGCTCTGGCTGCGTGACCCGGTGGAACGCGCCGCCTGCCGGCTTACTATTGTCGGAATGACCCGCTCCCGGGGCGTCAAGCTGCGCGTCTATCCGATGCTCGCCCAGTTTATGGTGATGCCGCTTGTCTTTCTTGGGGGCGGTTTGCGTTCCAGCCACATCTTCTCCACCATCGGCCCCTTCGCCATGGCGTTTGCCGGCTCGTTTATCGCAGTCCTCCCCGCCCTGCTCCTCGATATTCTGCGCCTGAGCGAAGACTGGCATGCGGCGGATCTTTTCAGACAAGCCCCATTACCCCGGCCCGCCGCCCTTTTCCACGGAACACGCAAGACCATCATCCTGCTGGTCTGCCTGCCAGGAATGATCGTGATCGCCGTCGCCGGTTTTTTTCTGCTCAAGGAGCGAAGCCTTCTGCTGCTCCTTTTGCCGGGCATCATAATGATTCCTGCTTTGAGCCTGTTGCCGGGATTGGGGGAACTTTTTCTCCCCTTCTCTCAGGAACCCGATGTGCAGATTCATAAACCACGAGGCTGTTTTATGATGATGGCGACCATGGCGATCTGCGCATCGATTGCCGGTCTCTCGGGCTGGGCGTGGATCAGCAATTGGTTTGCCTGGATGTTAATTGGCGAATCGCTGCTTGTTGCAATTTTCGTGATTGTTTGCAACAAAAAGATAAACGATTCCAATACGAACCTCAGAATCGAAGAGTAAGGCATCCAACAAAACATGCATGCGCGCCAACCGCGATTTGCGGATTGATTGTCCGCCCGGCGGCAGTGCAGTTTGCCACCCATGTTGCGCCCCCTCGTAATTTCCCTCGCCCTTACCATCTCGGCGTTCGCCATCGACGACTACAAACTCGGAGCGGATTCGCAACCGCGCGATTCGGTCCCCCATGGCGTGGTGACACAGATGCCCGCCTTTGAAAGCTCCACGGTTTTCCCCGGCACAAAACGCGATTGGTGGCTCTATGTGCCCGCGCAGTACGACAAATCCAAGCCGGCAAACGTCATGGTCTTCTGCGACGGGGGCGGGTTCGTCAGCAAAGAGGGGCAATTCCGGGTGCCGGTGGTATTTGACAACCTGATCGCAGCCAATGAGATGCCCGTCACCATCGGCATCTTTATTAATCCAGGGACGATCGCCGCGGCACAACCCGGACAAAAAGAGCGCAGCAACCGCAGCTTTGAATACGACTCGCTCGGCGACGCGTACGCACGGTTTCTTCTCGATGAGATTATTCCCAAGGTGCGCGAAACCTACGCGTTAACGGAAGACCCAAAAGGCTGGGCGATTTGCGGCAACAGTTCGGGCGGAATCTGCGCGTTTACCGCGGCATGGGAGCGGCCCGATAAGTTTGGGAAAGTGATCAGCCATATCGGCAGCTTCACCAATATCCGCGGCGGTTACGTCTATCCGGCGCAAATCCGGCAGACGAAGGGGAAAGCCAAACCGCTGCGTCTCTTCCTGCAGGACGGGTCGAACGATCTCGATAACCTTTTTGGCAACTGGCCGCTTTCCAATCAGGAGATGGCTGCCGCGCTCAAATTCGCCGGATACGACTATAAATTTGAGTTCGGCGACGGCGGTCATAGCGGCAAACACGGCGGAGCCATGTTCCCGGACACGCTGCGCTGGTTGTGGCGCACGGAAGACAAGGCCGCCCAGTAAACAGCACGGCTTTCCATCCTACTTCTATGCGCATTCTATTCTTTTGCGTCCTCTCCGCCACCGCTGCGCTCGCCGCCGATGATTTCAAAGCGGCGCCTGAACACGAAGCGAACGCCAACGTCCCGCACGGCACTGTCACCCGGATGCCGGCTTGGGAATCGAAGGTTTTTGCCGGCACAATCCGCGACTGGTCGATCTATGTGCCGGCGCAATATAAAGCGGAACAACCTGCCTCCGTCATGGTCTTCCAGGACGGGCATGATTACGTTAACACCAAGGGAAATTGGCGGGTGCCGATCGTATTCGACAACCTGATCGCCAGCGGCGAGATGCCCGTGACGATCGCCATCTTCCTTGATCCGGGCCAGGAGAGCGCCAAAGAGAAGCCCACGAGCGCCTGGAACAATAGCAACCGAAGCTTTGAATACGATTCGTTGGGCGATCGTTATGCCCGCTTTTTGCTGGAAGAGATCCTGCCCGAGGTGGAAAAAAGCTACCGGCTTTCCCATGCGCCGGCCGACCGTGCAATCAGCGGGGCTAGTTCGGGCGGAATCTGCTCGTTCACCGTGGCGTGGGAACATCCCGAGGCATTTGGCAAGGTGCTTTCCACCATCGGTAGTTTTACGAATATCCGCGGCGGCAATGTTTATCCTTCCCTGATTCGCAAGAGCGCGCACAAACCAATCCGGGTCTATCTGGAAGACGCGGGCGGCGATGTCGATAATCAGTTTGGCAACTGGCCCCTTGCCAACCAGCAGATGTATTCCGCGCTCAAATATATGGGATACGATACGCGGTTCGATTACGTGGACGGTTTCGCTCACAGCTCCAAACACGGCGGCTCCATTTTTCCCGAGGCGCTCAAATGGCTGTGGCGCAAGGAAACGCCCAAGGTCGAGGCAGTCATTACCAGGAACATCGGGGGCGATTTGCCATTGCAGCAATTGCTGATCGAAGGCGAAGAATGGCAGCTCGTGGCCGAAGGACTCGGTTTTGCCGATGGGCCGTGCGCCGACGCCGAGGGTAATTTCTATTTCTCGGATATGAAGGCGCCCGGGATCTTTAAGATGACTCCCGACGGCCTAAAGACCCAGATCAGCAACGAGGGCGCCAGCGGCCTGAAATGGGGTCCCGATGGACGCCTCTATGCCTGCCAGGGCTCCAAAAAACGAGTCATCGCCATCAACACGGCGGATGGCGCCATTTCCGTCATGGCCGAGGAGGTCCAGCCCAACGACCTGGTGGTCACGCAAAAAGGCGATATTTACATCACCGAGACCGGCATTCAGCAGATCACAAAGATCAGCGGTGACGGAAAATCGAAGGTGGCCGCTGATAGCGGGGTTGCCGGTCCGAATGGAATTGCGCTTTCACCGGACGGCGGCACCCTGGCGGTTTCAGATTACAAAGGGCAAAACGCCTGGGTATTTCGCATTGAATCCGACGGGGCGCTGACAGCCAAATCGCCTTACATGACGCTGCGCACGGAGGTGAATCTCAATGCCAAAAGTCCCGACGGCCGTTCCCCGGTTTACAACGGCTCTGCCGCTGGTGATGGCATGACAACCGACACTGTCGGCCGTTATTACGTTACAAGCGCGCTTGGGGTGCAGGTATTTGATTCGACCGGCCGTCTTTGCGGAGTTATCCCCAAGCCGCAAGCTTCAAAGCCGCTGACCAGTTGCGCTCTGGCGGGTACCAACCGGGATTACCTTTATGTGACTAATGGCGACAAAATTTTCCGCCGCAAAGTCCAGGCCACAGGCAATCCCCCTCCTGTGAAATAAGGGGCGGCACGCCCTCCCCCCTTAATCGTAATCTTCCCCTCTCCCCGGCAGGCTGAACGGGACGATTACAAGCGAGGCCCCTGTTAAGGAGCTACGGCGATGATAAGCGCCACCGTGCGATCCTCAAAAGTAATGAGCACGGCCACGTGCCCTTCATTATCGTAGCCTTGGGCGGCGCCTATGGAACCGGTCGCGGCTTTCAAGGCCACAAGAGCTGTCACCTTCTTGTTACTGCCGGAAATCTGCATCATTTGGCCGGTCTGAACCAGCGGCTGAGGGAGGCCGGCATTGTCAACAGCCCAGAGCCCCATGTTTTTCTTTGCGGTCAGAGGCGATCCGGATTCAACGGCGCGTGTCGCGAGAAAGATGACACCTCCGTCCGGCGCGTCGCTCATCACCACAGAAGGAAATGTCGCCCATTTCCCGCCTCCAGGCGCTGGATCACCGGCGCGCGCCAGCAGACGGACACCCTTTGTGCCCGGTGCAAACACCCATAATCCCGCGCTGTTGGTCGATTTCACATTCGGTCCGGTAACTGTTCCTGTGAAAGCGCCGCGCCTGCCGGCGCCTGCCACTGGATCGGAGAGCGTCTTAAAGCGAGTATCCGAAATCGCCACGCCATCGGAGCCCGGTGCCAGATCTGCTTCGCGAGCAAGGACCGTGGTGACTCCGCCTTGCGAGAAAAAGAGGGCCGTATCATTGCTGGCGGTCACATTAGGAGTGCCCGCCTTAAAATTGGCGGTAAAAGCCGCGCCATCCGGGCCAAATCCCGGCAGGCCAAGCGAGCCGAGGCCGAGATCTCCATTGGTTTCAACCAATTTGATCCAAGCCGCCCCGCTTGCAGGCATCCTATAAATCGCCTGGCTCTTATCGGAAAAAGTGACGCGAACCCCAAGAGCCGGTTGTTCATCGCTGCCCGCGAGCCAGCGTCCATCAGCCAGCGTTCCGGGGAGTCCGACTAATGAGCCTAAAACGGCAACACTCTTCCCATCCACCAATTGGCCTTCCTGCGCCAGAATCCTCACCGAGCCATCCGTCAATGCCACGCAAAGGGCACCGTCATTTTTAGAGGTAATTCCCGTCCCCTGGAGTGTGGCGGCAAAAAAGGTCACGGGCCCGTTGCCATCAATGCTGCCAAACGTCTTGATCGTGACGCCGGCGGGTAATCCGGGAAGCGGCACCCCTTCCCGCGCGGCAATCCGCAAAACCCCGTTTTCAAGCCCGGCAATCAAAATGCCGTCGTTCTTGGCTGTCACGGTCGGCGATGCGATCTTTAAATTGGCGGCGACAGAGTGGCCCGAAGGATCGCCAAACTTGGCGAGTTTCATGCCGCCAAGTCCGGCCGGGCTGTCATTGACTTTAAAACGCACATCGCCGTTGGAGGTGAAGATGGCGCGCACGGTTCCTCCGCTTCCCTGCTGGGTGCCGGCAAAAGGTCCGGCGGCCGGGGTTCCCAGAGTCCCGTAAACGGTTCCTGAAAGAGCCCCGGGAATTGCGTTCCCTTTGATGGCGGCGGCATGAGGTGTGGAAGCTGTCGAGGAACGCACCTGCACGGTGGCCTTGAAGGGACCGGTCAGCGGTTTCACACCCGGTATATCCGAAGGGGTAATCGCTGTAATCGTGTAAGAAAAAGCATCCTCGCCAAAATAACTCGCGCCCGGTGTGTAAACGACGTTTACGCCATTGATGGCCACCGTGCCAAAAGCGCCTTGAGTCACCGCCCCGACCTTCTGTGAAACGGAATTACCGGGGACCAAAAGGGTTACGCCTGCCGAGGGCGAACCGGGCACGGCGTTGACGGTCAGTGGAGAGAAAGTAACAACCTGGTTGTCGCAGACGATGGTGGCGCCGAGCGAAGCGGCAGGAAGAGTAAATGTGGCATCCGAGCCGGTGGCACTCCCTTCGGGACTCGTTGCCTTCACGCGGTAATGATAAGTCATCCCGGGTTCCAGGTCGGTGAGGACAAGGGAAACGGGAGTAGCCACATTGAAATTGGGGATACTGTTCGGCAGCAAAAAGCTTTTTGTCAGGCCGTACGAAGTATCAAAGCCATATTCCAAACTCACAGTTGTCGTAGCGCCTTTTAAAATCGCGCTTCCTTGAATGAACGCCTCTACATTGCTGACCACATCCACACTCCCCGTCACCGGCACCGGCAACACCAGCGCAGTGTATCCAATATCGCCCAAAAAAGCCAGGTCCATTGCGGTCAGCAATTTGCGGGTCCCTGTTAAAATGGAAGGATCCATCGCCGCCTCTTGGGGAAGCCCGTCGGAAATGCGAGTGCTCATAAGGCTACTGCTGATGTGCACGTTATCGCCGGCAACAAGTTGAGTTCCGCTGTTTGAATTCAATGCCTTCGCCCTGCTGCCCACCCATGTGGTGCCGTTATGCTCAGCGCTCCACGTGGCCGACTGGCCAAAACCAAGACTATGAATGAGCTCGTGAAGGGCGACGGAATAAAAATCATTTTTCCCCGCTTCGACCGGCTTGGTGTGATCGTAATGCCAGAAGGCAGCAAGCGTGGCAGCGTCATCGACCGTGCCGTCTTTATTTGTATCCTTGTTAAACCAAATATTCCCAACGATGGCGCCGTACTTAAGGGTGTAATCGGCAGTCACCGGGCCGAGCGCACTCGACCCGCTGAGTGTGCCGATCACCGGCCCGCCTCCGCGGGACATCGCCGCGTTAAAAAGGTTCTGGCCATTTTTAATGGCGTTTATCCAGTCCGTTGGCAGGCCGGTTCCGGTGAAGCTGAAACCGGCACCGCCGGGACCACCCTCCCCAAGTTCTGCCGCATTGGGAGCGAGCTTCTGCATTCCCACATAGATCCGAATCGTGTTCGCCGCGATCGAAATCCCCTGTAAGGTCACCGGAACGCCAGTGATCGGATTTCTGAAATTCACGTTCGCGTTAAACGTCGCGGTCGTGGCGCCGCTTTTACCCACAAATATATCGTTGCTGATTGCACCAAACTGCGTGGTGATCACCGCGCCAAGATCGGCCGCCGCCGCTTCCACCGCGGCTTTCGCTAAAGGCGTCTGGCCGAAAAAATTGCCATTGGCCACGTCATAAGAATAATCGAGCTGGAAAGTCAGCGCCGAGGCGAAACCTGTCATTATCCATGAAGTCAGACAGAGGATAAGAGAGAAACGCCGCATAGTGAGATCTTCTCAATGCAATTTACAGGCCACGGAGACGATAAAATTAATACGGGTGCTGTTTCCAGCATAAAAGGAGTGCCACTGGAACTGAGTTTTTAACGGATCCTCAAGGCTGTTCCTCAGGGAGAGAGGCGCTCAATCCGCCAGCTTCCCGCAGGCATCCGGGTATAACGAAGCCGGTCGTGAAGGCGGCTCCGGCGTCCCTGCCAGAATTCGATGGTTTGCGGATGCAAACAATAGCCGCCCCAGTGCGATGGGAGAGGAACCTCGCTCCCTTCAAATCGAACGCGTGCCTCTTCGAACTGCCGTTCAAGCTGCGCCCGATCGTTAACCACCGAGCTTTGCAAGGAAGCCCAGGCACCCAACTGGCTTGTCAGCGGCCGGGAATGGAAATATTGCGCACTCTCCTCCGTGGAAGACTTCGTAACGGAACCCGTGACATTGACCTGCCGCTCCATGGCACCCCACCAAAAAGTCAACGCCGCACGCGGATTGGCTGCAAGCTGGGCGCCTTTGCCACTCTCATAATTGGTAAAAAATGTGAAGCCGCGCTCATCGCAAATCTTCAAAAGCACCGTCCGCGACCATGGCTGGCCGCTGGGGTCCACTGTGGAAAGCGTCATCCCGTTCGGCTCGAGGATTTCGGCCTCATGGGCTTCCTTGAGCCAGGAATTAAACTGCGCGATTGGCTCGGGATCCAAATCCGCGCGGCGCAGCGGCCGCAGAGAGTACTCGCGGCGCAAAGAGGCGAGCTGCTCAGAGGTTAACATTGGAAGCTACTGCTTGTTAGGAGGCAGCTCGACGATCTCGAACCAATATTTTTCCAAGGTCTGAAGGATGTCGACCAGTGCCTCAAAAGTCACCGGTTTGACTATGTAACTGTTCACACCCAGATCGTAACTTTTGTACACATCTTCATCCGCACGCGATGTGGTGAGCACCACCACCGGGATCTGCCTCAGATCGGGATCACTCTTTATTTCCTTCAACACCGTGCGCCCGTCTTTGCGCGGCATGTTTAAGTCGAGCAGGATCAAGCCGGGCCGGGGCGCTTCCGCGGGCGGGGCGAACTTGCCCTGTTTGCGAAGGTAATCGACGAGCTCTTCGCCGTTATCAACAAACCGCACATCGTTTATTAAACGACCCTCTTCAAGGGCTTCTTGAGTGAGCCTGCGGTCATCCGCGTCGTCATCTGCCATCAAAATGGTGATCGGCATGGTATCTTTACTCATGGGTCTGGTGGGAAGGTTGACGCAAAGGCAACGTGACTATGAACGTTGCTCCATGGCCTTCGGTGCTCTTTGCCACAATTGTTCCTCCGTGGCGATCAGTAATTTTTCTACATACAGCCAATCCGATCCCAGTCCCTTCGTACTCACTGCGGCTGTGCAAACGCTGAAACACCACGAAGATCTGCTCCGCAAACTGCGGCCCGAATCCGATCCCATTGTCCTTGATCGTGATCTGGCACATTTCCTCCCCGGATTCCTGCGCATCGACTTCCACCTTCGGAGTCTCTCCCGGCCCCTGAAACTTGAGCGCGTTGCTGATCAGATTCTGGAAAAGCTGCCGCATCTGCACGGGATCCGCGTCGATGACGGGCAACGGGCCGGCTTGCACGCGCGCCGCCTTTTGTTCAATGGCAACTTCGAGATCCGAGAGAACCTCGCGCACGACGGCGTTGAGATCGCACCGCTCAAATGGCTGCGCCCGGCTTGTCACACGCGTTAATTTCAGCAAGTCCTGAATGAGCACGCGCATCCGTTCCGCGGCATTCTGCATCCGCCCGAGATAATCGAGCCCGGCCTCGCCCAGCTGCGGCCCGCACTTGACACGCAACCGGTCGCCAAATGCCTGGATCTTGCGGAGCGGCTCCTGAAGATCGTGTGAAGCGACCGACGCAAAGTTCTGGAGCTCGGCATTGCTGCGCTCGAGCTGACTGGCAAACCGCTTGAGCTGTTCCTCGGCTCCCTTGCGTTCGGTAATGTCGGCGCTCACGCAAACTAGCCCGAGAATGCGGCCTGCCGGATCGCGCAACGGCACTTTTGTTGTCGAAAGCCACGATTCAACCCCGCTGCGCGTCAGGGTCAGCTCCTCGCGGTTACGCAGCGACACGCCACGTTCGAAAACCTCCTGATCGTCGGCGTCGTAAAGGGTCGCGATCGCTTTGGGAAAGAAATCGAACACCGTTTTTCCCTCGATGCTTTCGCCTTCAACCAACTCGAGGAACTGCCGGTGCGCCCGATTATCCATGATGTAACGTCCCTTTACATCCTTCACAAAAACGTGATCCGGCATCGTATCGATGATGCTGCTTAAGAGATTGTGCTGGTCGGCCAGCACCTCCTCGGCCCGGCGCCGGGCGCTCACATCGCGCAGGATCGTGCCGCTGGCGCTCACCAAGGCGATCAGCGTGAGAATGGTTCCCACCACCATCACCACCAGCGTCTGGATCTCGATGGCATCCGTTAGCCGGGAACGCTTATCAAGCAGCCTGCGTTCACGCACCTGCAGGCCCGCCATCTCCTGGCGGATGACGCGGATAAATTCGTCCTCCTCGGGCCCGTTGAAAAGTGCGGCCGCCGCGCCGTTGGCCGATTCCCTGCGGGTTTGAAGATCGACCCCGCGCATCGCAAAACGCGGCGCCAGCAGGTGTTCCATACGGGCGACACACAATCCCTGCCCAAGCGTTTCTTTTGTGTCCCGTTTGATGGCTGAAAGGACTGCCACCAGATCCTCCCGGGCCGCATCGTATCCGGTGAGATAGATTTTCTCGCCGCTCAGCAGAAAACCGCGCCGGTGGTTTTCCATTTCAATCACCTCGCGAAACAGCTTCTCGCTGGCTTCAAGCACGCGGTAGGAGCGCTCCACCAAATCCGCTTTCTCGGCAAAATTACGGATGCTGCGCCATGTCATGAAAGCAATGGTGACAAGCATGGCCAGCACGAGGCCGAAGCCGATCAGGACTTTGCGCCCAATTGAGCTGCGCTGCGACGAAAGTGAGCCTGGCATTCGGCGATCGGTGGCTGGGGCGGCGAAGAGGTGGGATGGAAACGGCGGCGGGCCGGCTTATACGTTCTAACACGCAAAACGCCACACTCCAGCTCTCGCTGTAAATTTGCAGTGAATTCGAGACACCTCCGAGCACAAAAAAGCCTCCCGGGCGACGGGGGCTTTTAGGTCTCCGAATGGTCGAGGGCACCTCCGATCGAATCGAATACGAGAGAGGATTCGCGACCCATCGAAAGAATGAGCGGAGTAGCAGAGTCCGAGTCACACCGTCGGAATCGTGCCACCGTCGATCACGTATTCCGCACCATGGATGGCACTCGCCCGATCGGAGGCGAGAAACGCCACCAATTCCGCGACTTCATGCGGAAAAGCGGGACGCCCAAGCGGGATTCCGCCCAAGGCAGTCACGATTCCCTGCCGCGCCGTTTCCTCGTCACTGCCCGCAGTGGCGGCAAGCCGCTTCACCATGGCTTCGGAAGCCGAAGTGTAAATCCAGCCGGGAGCGATGGAATTGACTCGAATCCCCTTGGGCCCGAGTTCTTTCGAGAGCGCTTTGCTGTAGGCGGAAAGGGCGGCCTTCGCCGCGGCGTAGGCGGTCGTGGATTCGTGCAGTGGCAGGCGGCGCTGGATGGAAGAAATATGGACGATCACGCCGCTTCGGCGGTCGATCATCGGCGGCAAAAGCAACCGGTCCAGCCGGACCGCCGCGAGCAAGTTGAGATTCAATTCCTCCTGCCAAAACTCTTCGGTGGCCGCGGCGAATCCGCCGTCCGGAGTTTTGGAGCCGCCGACATTGTGGATGAGAATGTCCACGCCTCCGAGTTCCTGCCGCACCCGCTCGGCGACTTGCGCCGTGCCTTCCACGGTGGAAAGATCGGCCTGGATAAAAAACTTCGCGGCGGAGCCGCTGGGCAGTTCCGATCGAGCAGTCGTCGCCACGGTGGCACCACCCGCGGCCAGTCGCCGGACGATCGCTTCCCCGGTGCCCTTGGTGCCGCCGGTGACGAGAATCCGTTTCTCGAAAAACTCCGCAGAGGAGGAATGCGCGGTGGTCATGAATTTTCGGGGCGGGAGTTCATTCGGTGACGAAGCGGTAGAAGAGCAGCTTGCGCGACAGCGGCAGGAAGACTTCCTGCGCGGCCTTTTGATGCGCGGGATGCGTGTTGTATCGCTGCCGCGCGGCTTCGTCGCGGAACCGCACAATGAAGCACACATCAAAGCTCTGATCGCTGAACTTGCTGGCGGGTTCGATGGTCGGCGGGCCGACGGCAACGCTTTCGACATCGGGAATATCGCGGGCGAAAGCCTGGGCGGCGGCGATGATCTTTTCCCGCTCGGGGGCGTCGCCGGGATGTTTTAGCCACACGAGGCCGACTTGCTGAATGTGTCCACGCGGCGTGCCGCCGGTGGCGCAACTTGTAAACAGCAAGGCAGCGACGAGGAGCACGAGCGCGCCCTTGCGGGAAGATTTACGAGGATCACAGGAAAGGGTGGCTTGAGGCGGATTCATACAACCTCCAGGCGAAGGATTTGGCCTTCCTTCAGGGTGAAAGCGAAGTGCAGTTCGACCGGGCTTCCGGGGAAGGTTCCGCTGACAAGGGCGCTCACGAGATGCCGTCCGTCCTGTTCCTTGACGCCAAGGGCTTCGACGATGGGTTGGTATTGCCGGGTGGTCTCCTCGATCCAGCCACGGATGGCGACAGGGCCTTGATGAATCCGGCTCTCGTCATGCACCACCGCATTGGCCGCGAAACAGGCGGTGGCTTCGTCGATCCTCGCGCTATTGGCGGCGCTCCAGTAAGCGGTGATGGGTGGCGGAAGTTCGAGTGGAGGTGGTTGTGCTTTCATCCAAGCGATCTTCGCCGATATCTACTTTATGGGAAGAACCCACAAAAAAGTAAGTAACCCACTCGAAAGGAAAGCCTGGACCCGTCTCACCGCTGCGGAAGGAGTCGAAGAGGCGCTTCAGATGCTGGAAGGCCGCTGGAAACTGCTGATTCTTTTTCAGCTTTTCGGCGGTGAGGTGAAGCGATTTTCAGAACTGGAACGGGCGATCCCCGCAGTCACCCAGAAGATGCTCGCCCAACAACTCCGATGCATGGAAAAGGACGGCATCGTGCGGCGCAAGGTCTATCCGGAGATCCCGCCCAAGGTGGAATACGCGCTGACCGAGTGGGGGCAGTCGCTCTGCCCGGCGCTCGATGCGCTCTTGAAATGGGCGGAGTTGCGACCGTCGTAGCGGCCCAGTCGGTGCCACCGGGACAGCGGCCTGGGACACGGCACCAGTTCCGAATTTGACCAAACCGCGCCGACTGGTGGCAAAGATTGCGCGAAGATGCGTTTTTACGGTGGTTCCGCTCACCCGATCGGCGCCATTTTGTGCAAGCGGACATGGAGACAGGCCATATCCTGCACGCTTGCGTCGAGATGAGAGACGCCAGGCAATTGGTATTTCGCGGGTACAGGAAGCGGAGAGAAGGATGACTCCACGCCGTTCATTCCTTCGATGGCGTTGTCCGCTTTGTTCTCAAAGCCACGAGGGTTCGTGCTTCTTAAAACGCCATGGGTGCCCGTAATGTCGATCTGTAGGCCAGTGCGATGGTGTTGACCGCCTTCGATCTGGATCGAAAACAGACCTCCGCCCTCCAGGGTGCCAATAACCATCGCCGCGTCCGGCCTGGTGGTGGGAATTTTTTCTCCGGTCTCCTCGATTGTGATGAAGGGAAACTGATTTTCGATCACCGCAGTCAGCTTTTTTGGAAAGCCAACCGTATGGAAAAGCATGTCCATAAAGTGACCAGCGTAGATGGACAGGACGTGCGTGAAGCTGGCGGGGGCAATGGTCCACGCGTACCGTTCGGGCATGGTGGGCTGGAAGGCGTCCACATTGACGATCATGTGAGCGGAACGAATCTTCCCCACGTATCCCTGCGTTACTAAGTCTCTCAAGTAGCGTGCGCTCGGCCCATGACGGCGTTGCAGACCGACGACGTGCTTGACGCCTTGGCTTCGGCAAGGCTCAGAAGCTCTTGCGACTCGGCAGTGGTGGTTGAAAGCGGCCACTCGCTGTAAACGTCTTTGCCTCCCGCTATGACGGCTTTAGCAAGCCGCGCGTGCTCGGGGCCGGGAGTCAGGACTGCAACAAGATCGACCTCGGGGCATGCGATGAGATCCTGCTCATCATCGAAAGGATGCCGGATGTTAAACTGCTCCGCGTAATCTTCAGCCGTTTCTTTTTTTGCGACTCGCGACGGCAACAATCTCGGACTCCTCCAAGGATTGTAGCACAGGAATGTGCCCGTATTTTGCCCAGCCACCCGCTCTGATAATCCCAACTCGAATCTTTTCGCTCATAGAACGCCATAATCCCCAGGCGAATTCACGTCGAGTGTGGTTCGCCTGGGAGAATGGCGCCGTTCGCAAGTAGATTGGCGCCTTCTGCCAATTACAGACGCAGTTTTCTGCTGTAATTTCGTCTCTCGATACTTCGCCCAAGGACAAACCATGAAAGCTCAAACAGATCATTTCCGCGTCAACAGCAACGCGCAGGATCGAATCAAGCTCCCTGGCGTCTTCTGGGCTGGGCTGAAGTCAATCGGCCTCACCCCGGGTGCCATCCTTCGCCGAAGCAACCTGCCCCCGACGGTCTATAGCGGAGAGAGCCTCGTTACCACGGCTCAATCCTTCTCGATTTGGCGGGCCATTCGCGCGCTGTCGAACGACCCCACGATGGGCTGGAAGTTCATGAGCCAGGTCGAAACGGACCAGTATCACCCGACCCTCCTCGCCGCCCTGCACGCTCGAACTTATCGCGAATCCATCGAGAGATTGGCGCGCTACAAACAGCTTTGCAGCGCCGAAGAGTTTCGGTTCACCCAGAACGGCGATGAAGTGCTGGTCGAGGTCTCCTGGCCCTTTGCAGGAGAGGAGCCGGCGCCGACTTTGTTGATCGACGCGGTTTTCGCGCTCGTGACGGAACTCGGCCGCCGAGGTACGAAGACGAAGCTCAATCCCAAGCGCATCGAACTCACACGGCCGGCTGAACCTGAGAATGGCTTTGAGGAATACTTTGGTTGCCTGGTGAAATATCGCGCCACTCGCGATGCGCTTGTTCTGCGCGCGGCCGATCTGGAGCGTCCCTTCGTCACGCACAACGATGAACTCCTGCAAATGCTCGCGCCGCAGTTCGAAATTCAACTCAAAGAGGGGCGGACTAAACCGAGCATCCTTGCGCAGGTGAAGTGGGTTTTGAAACGGCTGCTGTCCGGCAGCCGGCCCGACCTCCTCATGGTCGCAAAAGAGCTGGGCATGAGCGAGCGCACCCTGCAACGCCGTATTACAGACGAAGGAACCAGCTTCAGGCAACTGCTCAACGACACCCGCCATGAACTAGTCCGGCAATATCTGGGCGATCCGTCGGTCGAAATCACTGAGGCGGCATTTCTTGTCGGTTACGAAGATCCCAATTCGTTCTACCGCGCGTTCCGCGCGTGGGAAGGCCAAACGCCTGCCGAATGGCGTGCTGTAAATCAATCGCGCCAATCCAAACGGGCCTAACGCATCGGTGCATTCGCCGCCCCTTGCGCGGGCCTTCCCCGCTTTGACCTATCGAGCCAATGAAAATACTCATTATCAACACCCACCTCGCCTATCCCGGATGGTCTGAGGGCAAGCTCAACCTCACCTTCATGGACCTCGCAAAAGCGTTTTTCCTGGAGCGCGGGCATCAGGTCATCGAGACGTTTGTCGAGCGGGGCTATGACCCGGAGGAAGAGGTGAAAAAGCACGCGGCCGCTGACTTGGTCATCCTTCAGACGCCGGTGAACTGGTTCTCGGCACCGTGGATCTACAAGAAATATGTGGACGAGGTCTTCAATGTTGGTCTGACCGGAGCGGTCTTGCTCGCGGGCGATGGCCGCACGCGCGAGGACCCCAGCCGGCAGTACGGGACCGGTGGCAAAATGCAGGGGCGGAAGTTCATGATCTCCGCGACCTGGAACGCTCCAAGAGAAGCCTTCGATAATCCCAACGGCGTATTGTACGGCGGCAAAGGAACGGCCGACATGTTCCTCCACATCACTTCCAACTACAAGTTCACGGGTTACGACATTCTCCCGGACTTTGGAGTCTTTGATATATTCAAGAACCCCGACATCCCGCGTGCGCTTGAAGACTACAAGCGGCATTTAGACAAACACTGCCTGTGAGTTTGTTCTATAGCGCACATAGCTTGGCTCAATCAGATAGCACCTTTTCACGCCTGAAAGTTGGCGCCATTGGCGAGTGATTTGGCGCTGCTGGCTAGTTACAGATGCCGAATTCCATCGAAAGTAAGGTAATCGGACGAGCGAACGGCTCACCCGTAAGGACATTTAGCAGTCTATCTATGAAAATAAACAAGCGTGGATCAAACCATCGCGATCACAGAGCCCTCAGTCGTCGGGGCTTCTTGGCGAATACTGCTCTGATCGGTGCGGCATTGGCCGCTGGCCCATTGTCGTGAGCGGCATCAGCAGATCAGCCTAAGCAAACCAACAAAATGAAGACACGAAAACTCGGAGATTTAGAAGTCTCGGAAATCGGAGCGGGATGCATGAGTATCAGCGCCAACTACGGCCCACCCGCACCGATAGACCAGGGCATTGAGGTCATTCGTGCAGCCTATGAAAAAGGCGTCACGTTCTTCGATACCGCCGAGGTTTACGGCCCTTACACAAACGAGAAGCTGGTTGGCGAGGCGCTTGCACCCTTTCGCGACAAAGTTTCCATCGCTACCAAGTTCGGCTTTGCCATCGATGGCACCATTGGCCTGAACAGCAAGCCGGAGCATATCCGCAAGGTTGTTGAGGAGTCATTAAAACGCCTGAATACCGACCGAATTGAACTCCTTTACCAGCACCGGGTGGACCCCGCCGTGCCGATTGAAGATGTGGCGGGGACGGTTAAAGAACTCATTCAGGAAGGCAAAGTCCGGCATTTCGGCCTTTCCCAACCTAGCGCTGCGACAATCCGCAAAGCGCACGCGGTGCAGCCGGTGGCCGCAGTCCAGAGCGAATACGCCATTTGGTCCCCGGATGTTGAGCGAAATGGCGTGCTAGCTATTTGTGAGGTACTCGGTATCGGCTTCGTGCCGTGGGGACCTCTTGGACTGGGCTACCTGACTGGCAAAATGGGTAGCAGCACGAGATTCGATCCAGAAACAGACTTCCGTGGCGAGTTCCCACGATTCCAGCCGGAAAGCCTCGTGGCCAATATGCCCATCGTCGATCTTCTCAAGCGCTATGCCGAAAAGAAGAACGCAACCCCGGCACAGATCGCCCTGGCCTGGCTGCTCGCGAGAAAGCCATTCATTGTTTCCATTCCTGGCACTCGCAGCCTCGATCACCTGACGGAGAACCTTGGTGCGGTGAATGTTCAACTAACCCCGCAAGACATGGAAGAGATCGAGGCGGCACGGTCCAAGATCACCATCCATGGCGAGATTATGTCTGCAAGGCACATGGCGCAATACGATCACTCCGTTTGACATCTTAGAGTAAGATCTTTTGTGAAGGCTTATCGACTCCATGCCTTCTCAGGCCTCGAAGATCTGAAGCTGCGGGACGAAGATGACCCGCGCCCCCAGCGGGGCGAGGTGCTGGTCCAAGTCCACGCCGTCTCGCTGAACTTCTGCGACATCGCGACGCTTCGCGGCCGTTATCCATTGCCTCATCACAAGAGATTGATCCCCACGAGCGATGGGGCGGGCGAAGTGGTGGAAGTCGGGGCGGGCGTCGATGACTTCAAGGCGGGCGACCGGGTCATGGGGATCTTTCATCCTCGCTGGTATGGAGGTCGAATGCCGCCGAATGTCAGCCAGTTTGGCTACGGCAGTGAGATCGATGGTTGGCTGGTTGAGCGCAAGCTCGTCAGCCAGGAAGCCCTCGTGCGCGTCCCTGATAGCCTCTCCTATGAGGAGGCGTCCACGTTGCCATGCGCCGCGCTGACAGCGTGGAGCGCCCTGACCATGGGTGTGGCAATTCGCTGCGACCACACGGTGCTCCCCAAGGGACGGGCGGTGTTTCCATTTTTGCGCTTCAGTTGGCGAAGGCGGTTGGCGCCTCAGTGATCGCGACGACGTCCAGCGCTGCGAAGGCGGACCGGTTGCGCGGATGCTCGGGGCCGACGAGGCGTGAACTACAAAGAGGAGCCCCGATGGGGTGATCGCGTGCGCGCCTTAACGGGTGGATTGGGCGTGGACCGCGTGATAGAGGTAGGCGGGCCCGGGACGATCGGGGAATCCCTGCGCGTGGTCAGGGCGGGCGGGAGATCGCCTCCATTGGCTTCCTGAGCACCGAGAGTGCCGGTATCGATTTCTTCGCGTTATTCGGGAGCGGGGCGACGTTCCGTCACATCGCGGTGGGGAGCCGCGAAGGATTGCAGGACGTCGCCCAGGCGATTGCCATGGCCGGCATCAAACCGGTGATCGACCGCGTCTTCGATTTCGAGCGCGCGAAGGAGGCCTTCGCTCACCTCGAAAGCGGTTCTCATTTCGGGAAGGTGGTCATCCGGTGTTACACCCGTGCGGCCGACGCCGGCAAAAGGACATAGGCGCAATCCAAAGCAAGTTCACAGTCATCGCTGTCCGCTGACAGTTCGAATTACCGGCCGGGTATCTGCGGCTATGTCTGCAAATCGACGTCCGTACCGTCACGAATTCATCGCAAAACCAACATGGAATTTGATCGGGACTTAGCGATCTCTCTCTCCGATTTTGCGCAGTAATCGAGACGAGAAATCTGCTTAAATCGGATTTTACAGAGGTGGCATCGAATTCAGTGCAAACCGATCTCGGAATCTGCACAAACCTTTGTTCCCCGAATCACTGCAACCGGACAAGGTGTGTCTCGAATTCAGTGCAAAAAAATCTCGGGTTCTGTGCAAATGCCCGTCTCGAATTCACTGCAAAACGCCACACTCCAGTTCTCGCTGAAAATGGCGGAGGGGGTGGGATTCGAACCCACGGACCCTTGCGGGTCTCCGGTTTTCAAGACCGGTGCAATAGACCGCTCTACCACCCCTCCGGGTTGAGAGCCGCCGAGAATAGACCAATGCGCGGGCGGCTGCAATGCCCGCGTTAAAAATCGTGTCGATGTTTTCTCAAAGCCCGCTTGTCATCGCGGCTTTGCATGCAGAAACTCCCATCCCCCTCTCCTTTCATGAAAGTTCTCGTAGCGCCTGATAAATTTAAGGGCTCCCTTTCCGCTGTCGCCGCAGCCGAGGCAATCGCACGCGGTTTTTTAAGCGCCTGGCCTGAGGCTGAAGTGCAGATCGCGCCCATTGCCGATGGCGGCGAAGGTTTTGCCGAGGCGCTTTGCGTGGCTCTCGATGGAGAATGGATCGCCACCACCGCCTGCGATCCTCTCGGACGCAAGGTTGATGCCCGTTATGTCTGGGTCGCTTCGCGCAAACTCGCCATCATTGAAATGAGCGAGGCATCCGGACTCTGGCGATTAAAACCGGCCGAACGCGATCCGTTGCACGCCTCCACATTCGGCACCGGGCAACTGATGCGCGATGCTACCGCGCGCGGTGCCCGCACGATCCTCGTTGGCCTCGGCGGCAGCGCCACCACCGATGGAGGGATCGGCATGGCCGAAGCCCTGGGTTACGAATTTCTTAACGGCAACGGCGAATCCGTTGGTCCAGGCGATCTGCGTGAATTGCGACAGATCCGAACCTCGAACGCTCTTGTTTTACCGCAGGTCATCGCCGCGTGCGACGTCCAGAATCCGCTCCTTGGCGAACGCGGGACCGCCTTTGTTTTTTCCCCGCAAAAAGGAGCCGACGCCAGGACGGTGCGTCTTCTCGAACAATGCATGGAGAACCTCGCACGGATTGTCACCCAGGAGCTGGGCTGCGATTTTCGCGAGGCGGAGGGCGCCGGAGCGGCCGGCGGAATCGGTTTTGGATTGATGAGCTTTTGCGGCGCCAAGATCCAATCCGGGTTTGATGTGGTGGCCGATGCGCTTCAGCTCGCACAACGGATCGCGGCCAGCGATCTTGTGATAACCGGCGAAGGCCGGCTCGATGGGCAGACTCTCGAAGGCAAAGGCCCGGCTGGCGTGGCCGCGCTCGCCCGCAAAAATGGCAAGCCGGTCATTGCCCTTGCCGGCTCGGTTGCCACCGATGGCGGGCTCGATTCTCTTTTCAACGCGGCGTGCCCCATCGTCGATCAGCCGGTTTCCCTCGAGGAAGCTATGCAACGCGGCGCCGAGTTTTTAGAACGAACCGCGCGGCGTGCCGCGCAACTTATCCAGCTTGGAACAGTATTATGAACAAACGCATCGCCATTCTCTTCTCAGGCCAGGGAGCGCAAACGGTCGGCATGGGCAAAGATCTAGCCGCCCGCTACCCGGCCGTGGCCGAGTTATTTAACAAAGCCGATACGATTCTGGGCCGGCCGCTGAGCCAGATTGCCTTCGAGGGACCTGAAGACGAGCTCACGGAGACCAAAAACTGTCAGCCAGCCCTATTCATCCACGGTCTCGCTTGCCTGATGGCGCTGCGGCAGGAAATCGGCGAATTTCCTATCCAGGCCGCCGCGGGACTTTCCCTCGGTGAATTCACCGCGCATGCGGCGGCGGGAACCTTTGATTTTGAAACCGGCCTCCGGCTGGTTGCCAAACGCGGCATCTTCATGCAGGAAGCCTGCGAACAAACCTCCGGCGCCATGGCGGCCATGATCGGGGCCGAGGAAAACACCGTGCGTTCCCTCGCCGCGGAAACCGACGTCGATATTGCCAACCTCAACAGCCCGGGGCAGATCGTCATTTCCGGTGAGTCTGCCAAAGTGATTCTCGCCGTCTCGATGGCCAAAGATCACGGGATCCGGATCGCCAAGCTGCTCAACGTGGCCGGTGCTTATCATTCCCGTTTAATGAATTCCGCGTTCCTCAAACTGGGCGATGAACTTCAGCGCACCACCTTTGCCGTCCCGCAGTTCCCGGTCATCTGCAACACGGATGCCACCCCCGTGCGCGAACCCGAGGAAATCCGCTCATCCCTCCAGGATCAGGTGACCGACACGGTCCACTGGACCGACACCATGGAACATCTTCTGGATCAGGAAAAATGTGAGCTCTTTATCGAGCTCGGACCTGGCAGCGTGCTTTCGGGCCTCCTTAACCGGACCCGGAAAGGGACCCCGTGTGTAAGCATCAGCGACTGCGCCTCCCTCGACGCTGCGATAGCAATCCTCAGGGGTCTGAACTCGGATTAACCTGCGGATCGCATTGCGCGCGAAGGTTGAAATGAACCGCTACTCCTGAACGTTGACGTCGATGCCAAAGAGCTTCCAGTTCGGCAGCTCGTAAATGTACTTCAGCGCAAACGCGATCCGATATGGCTTCATCGGATAATAGCCTGAGATGATCAAAAATCCGTCCGTGTTGACATATGCGGGCGGATCAAGGGTGGGACGCACTTTCTTAACACCTTCAAGATCGATTTGTTTGTCGATAAAGGGCTGAAAAGCGCGCTGCAATGCGCCCGTGGTCAGACGCACCTTCCAGGCCCGGGAGACGCTCTCATAAAAAACAGAAAACGATTTCAGCCGGATTGAATCGCTGAAAAGCCCCATCGTTTCCGAGGCAAGGTCCCGCAATTCCTGCTCCATTGGCATCGGGAGATCGACCGCCGTCCCAAATCCTGTCCACGGACCAAGCGTCCCGAAAAGATTGGCCGCCTGTCCGGTGGCGACTCCCCGCGGTTTTTTGATCGCGAAAACACGCCAGCCGCCTGACTGGTCAACGAGCACAACATAGAGCGGAATCTTCGCGCCGGTCCTGTCGACCACTTCGCCGCGAACATAAGCGGAGCGATCCTGAATATCGGCCGGCTCCCATGTGGAACTTACAAGATCGGTAAGCCCAAGTTCCTTCGCTTTCTGTTCAAAAACCTGCATTTCCTGCTTCGACTGAAAGCCAAATGCCGCGCTGTCAAATGCCTGCGCTGCTTTTCCATTCCCGAGCAGATCAAAAAACATCCGCGCAGCCTCTTCCGGAGTCGATTTTTTAGTTTTACAACCGCCCAGGAAAAGTCCGAGCCCAATTACCAGCACCCACCAGATACCTCGCATTCTGTTCATCACAAACAAACAGCCCGCTCAGGCGCTAAGCTCAAGCATCCGCCGAATCGGCAACTCCGCCCGGACACGGATGGCTTCGGGGATAATGATCTCCGGAGTAAGGGTAAGAAGGGCATCGTGGAGCTTTTCAAGGGTGTTCATTTTCATGAATCGACAGTCCGCACAGGCGCATTGATCAGTCGGTCCCGCAATGAAATCTTTGTCGGGCATCTCGCGACGCAGCCTGTGAAGCATTCCCGATTCGGTAACGATGATAAACGAACTGGCGGACGAATTTTTGCAATAGGTAATCATTCGTTCGGTCGAACAAACTTCATCAGCCAGTATTCGCACCGCATACGTGCACTCCGGATGCGCCACCACCGGTGAACCGGGATACTGCGCGCGAATCCGCTCGATGGAATCCCGCGTAAACTCCACGTGCACGTAACAGGCCCCCCGCCACAGCTCCATTTTCCGCCCGGTTTGCTCCATGACCCACGCGCCGAGGTTCTGGTCCGGCACGAAGAGAATATTGCGGTCGGCCGGCGCGGCATTGACAATCTTTACCGCATTGCCGCTTGTGCAAATCACATCGCTTAAAGCTTTTACCCCCGCTGAGCAGTTGATGTAGGCGATCACGTAATAATTCTTGTCCGCGTGCGCCGCAAGATACGCTTCCAGCTTGTCCGCCGGGCACGATTCCGACAACGAACAGCCCGCGTCGAGATCCGGTAGAATCACCCGTTTGCCCGGATTCACGATCTTCGCGGTTTCAGCCATGAAATGGACACCGCAAAAAGCAATCACATCGGCATTGGTGCTGGCGGCCTGGTAGCTTAACCCGAGCGAGTCGCCGACAAAATCGGCGATCTCCTGGATTTCCTGCACCTGATAATTGTGCGCCAGGATGACCGCGTTGCGGGTGCGTTTGAGCCTCAGGATTTCTTCTACGAGGTCGATGCCTAATGTAGCCATGGTTTTTATTAATGAGCGGAATGGGGGCGGTCAATGTAGAGAGTGCGCAACGCAGACGCACCTGGAAACGCAGCTCCCGGACGTTTGATGCCCTTAAATTGCCTTAAAAACGCGCAGCGCCTCCACCAATCCTTCGCTGCAATGGCCAGTGGCCACGTATCCGCCCGCGCGGCTCACGGTCAGGCGCACGGCTTCCACCGCGTTGCCAGGACACATCACCCAGTGGGCATGTGTCCCATCGAGCATTGGCAAATCGTTGTAATGATCGCCAGCGGCGAAGATCTCCTCCGGAGGGATTCCGGTCAGGCGTCCAAGTTCTCCCAATGCGGTTCCCTTGCTGTAAGCCTCATGGCAAAACCGCACATAGATGGTGTTCCGCATGAACTGGAACCCCGGCACGCGGCCGCGTTCACGCTCCAGGAACTCGCAAACCCGGTCCATTTCCTCGTCCGTTTCAGTGGCGAGTCCCACGAGGCGATCGCCCTCAAAAATCGCGTGCGCCTTCACGTGCGTGGTAAGAAAGTCGTGAATATCGGAGAGCAACTGGCCGGCCTGGGAAAAAAGCACGTCATGGGCTTCAACGCAGCGCGCGTTCCAATCGCCGTAATCCTGCCACAAACCATTTGGACCGCGATGGAACACCTCGCGTTCCGCGGTGAGCACAAAATCGGGCTCCACGGGAAAGGAAAACTCGCGCAACCCTTCAACGATGTGGGCAAGCTCGCGTCCTGTATTAACGGCCCAAAGCACTCCTCGCTGATTGAGCGCCACCAAAGCCTCCAAAAAAGCCGGGGAAACCGCCGGTTTTGAAAAGTGATCAATGACAGTCCCGTCAAAATCCGTGCTCAGCAGTTTAATCATTCGGTCAGTTGAGAATTGAGGGTTAAAATTTGAGTGTCAAACTTCCATCAGGGCCGCGCGGTCTTCTTCGTCGCTCCGAACTCAACACTCAATCTCCAACTTTATGAAATCCGCATACGAACTGGCCATGGAACGGCTCGAAAAAGCATCTCCCGCCACCAAGATCACTGAGGAACAAAAGGCTGAACTGGCCGAAATTGATTCTTCATTCAAAGCCAAAATCGCCGAGCGCGAGGTTTTCCTGCGCGATAAAATCGTGAAAGCACAGATCACAGGCGACCTTCAAGGCGCCGCGGAAATCGAGCAGGAACTCGCCCGCGAAGTGCGCCGGTTCAATGCCGATTGCGAAGCGAAAAAAGACAAGGTCCGGGCTCGCTCATAACGGAAGAAGCGGCTCCTCGCGCAGGCCAGCAATCCGGTCGAGCGTCTCACGGACCCGAGCCAGATTAAGCGGCTTCGGCATAAAATCGATGGCTCCGCAATTGCCCACGCTCGGGTAGCTTTGATCCACGACGCCCGACATCAGCACGATTTTAACCTTCGGATCACGGCTCACGAGCTGGTGACAGACCGTGAAGCCATTAAACTTCGGCATCATGATGTCAAGCATCACAAGTTCGGGCCGGTGAAGCGCAAAGCTGCGCATCGCTTCAAGCCCGCCGCCCGTCACCGTGGCAACAACTTCGTGCTCACAACTCTTGACCAGCATCGCGATTGTTTCAGCCACGGCGCGATCGTCGTCGACGATCATCACTCGCATGACGGCATCCGGTAAAGGTGGATCGGTTCCAGGGGCAGCTCTGAGAAGGCGTTCATAAAATCTTTAGAGCACCCCTCGCGCCATGTACGTTATCGCGCAAGTTCTTCCAGCAATAGACGGTTAAGCCGGATTCCGGCGAAAAAGTTCTCGAGCGGGAAATTCTCATTCGGCGCATGCGCGCGGCAATCAGGCAACGCCAGGCCAAGCAGCAAAGTTTCCACCTCAAGGACGCGCCTGAAAGTATTCACAATCGGAATGCTTCCCCCTTCCCGGATCAGCGCGACTTCTTTTCCGAAGGTTTGTGTCAATGCGCGCTGGGCCGCCGTTCCATCAGCGGAATTCGGGTTGGTATGATACGGCTCGCCCGCATGCCCGCCCTTGAGTTCCAAATGCACGCTCGCCGGACACTGCGCCAGCAGATACGCCCTTACGGCTTTCATGACCGTTTCCGGGTCCTGCCCGGGCACAAGCCGGAACGTTAATTTCGCGAACGCTTCCTTCGCGATCACCGTCTTGGTCCCCTCCCCCTGGAATCCGCCGCCGATCCCGTTGACCTCCGCGGTGGGCCGGGCCCAAATCCGTTCCAACGAACTAAAGCCGAGTTCTCCCGCCAGCGCCGGCACGCCGGTCAATTGCCGGATCTCCGCGTCGCCGATCGGCAGCTTTTCCCATGAGCGCCGTTCCCACGGCTCCAGCGGGATCACACCATCGTAAAATCCGGGCACCGCCACGCGTTCCTCATGATCGTGGAGCAACGCAATCAACCGGGCAAGAATCGTGATCGGATTGGCCACCGCGCCGCCGAAGATGCCCGAGTGCAAATCGGTGTCCGGCCCCGTCACTTTGAGTTCCAGCGCCGCGATGCCCCGCAATCCATAGGTGAGCGTTGGGACGCCGGGCGCCACCATTCCGGTGTCGGAAACCGCGATCACGTCACATTTCAACTCGTCGCGATGCAAAATTAAAAAGTCTTCCAGATGTTTGCTTCCCACTTCCTCCTCCCCTTCGATGAGGAAGATAAGATTCACCGGCAGATCTCCGTGTTCTTTTAACGTTTCACCCACTCCGAGCACATGGGCGAGGATCTGCCCTTTGTTATCGGTGGAACCGCGCGCGTAAATGATCCCGTTTTCAATGCGTGGCTCAAACGGCGGCGTAGTCCAGAGTGCCACCGGATCAACCGGCTGCACATCGTAATGGCCATAAATCAGCACCGTTCGCCGATCCTCCCGATGCACATTGCGCGCCACCACAATGGGATGTCCGGCGGTCGGATGCAGTTCCGCCTCCAATCCGATCTGCGTCAGCTTTTGCTGCAACCATCCTGCGCACGCCGCCACATCGGACTTATGCTCCGGGTCGGTTGAAATGCTGGGAAAACGGAGAAAGCGCAACAGCTCCTCGACATGCTCTTGGTTCATCGCGCCAAGCTATGGGTGGAGCCGTCCGCTTGGAAATGCGGAATTCGCGCCTGTTCCCTCAGTCGCTGCTTTTCACGCTCCGCTTCGCTTTCGGGCGCTGCGAATGGCCTTTGGAAGCACTGCTGCCAGCCGGCTTTTCCTCTTCCTTGGGCTCCGCCGCCGTCGCCGGCTCGGGTTCAGCCGCCTTTTCCGCGCCCTGCAGCGGAATTCGCGCGTAACCGAGGAAGTCCGCCTTTGCCATCGTCTCACCCGGACGCGGACGCGGCATCACGAAATCAAATACGCTCACGCCCCAGCGGCTTTTTCCATCATACGTGCGCCCGTCGCTTGCCCCGGCCATGATCCGCTTGTTGCGCCCTTTTTCAGTGCCCAGATAAATCATCACGTGGGTGACAGGCGGATCCCGGTCAATCGAGTAGGTGCCGTTCCAGAAAAGGAGGTCGCCTGGTTTAATATCACTGAATTCAAATCCATCGGCTTTCTTGCTGATCACCGCGAAAAATTTGCCTTCTTTGCGGGCCCAACTGTAAAGACCGCTCGCATCGCGCGGCACATCCTTGAACCCGGCCTGACGCAGCAAATAATAAATCGTTCCTGAACAATCCATTCCACCATTGGCCGGATCCGCGGAACCGTACGTGTAAGTCAGATTCTGTTTGGTCAACGCGAGCGCGGCATCAATGAGGGTGCGTATCGAGCCGGAAAGTCCCGCGTACTCGACAATCTGATCCGGCTCGACGCTCGCGTTGGGCGCCGAGGCGGCTTTTCCTGCCGCGCTTCTGGCCTCTTTTGACGGCGTTTCAGGCGCCGGCGCCGACGCCGGTTTTTTGTGCAGCTTGGCCGATGCGGCGTCCGCTTCATCCGCATCCGCGTTGGATTCCTCCACCTGTTTCTTTTTCACAGGCTCCTTTTCCGGCTCCGCAGATGCCACCGTCGCTTTTTTACGCGGTTTGGGAGTGGCCGCCGGTTCTTCCTCAGAAGCGGCTGCCGGCTTTTTTTTCGATGGCTCAGCATCCCCCTCGGAAGCCGCCGGTTTCTTTTTGGGTGGCGCGTCTTCCTCGTCCGCCGCTTTCTTGGAAGGTTTCGATTCCGTGGTCTCCGATGTGGTACGTTTCTTCTTTTTCGGCCGCTCGGACGTTTCTTGCGCCGAGGCGGTCGCTGCAAAGAGAATCGCGATCAGCAGACGCAAAAAAACCGGGTTTCTGAAGGGGGCAGGAGGCATAAGTCGCCACGCTCGCGCCTTGGTTCTTTTTCCACAACTCCCGATCGCACAAATCACTGCGGCAAAGATTTGCCGCTTCCGCGAACCAGACGCAAAGAGTTCGACGATGCGCTTTCCAACAAATAGTTTCCGGCGCGACAACCGCCCCGTTTTCTTCTTATCCCGCATCCTGTGATCCATTTTTTCTCGCGCCGGCTGGTTTGGACTTTTCTCTTCATCATTTCGGTCGCGTCGGCGGATACCGGCGTCATTCCGCCCAATGTGGGTGGCGGACTTGAGCGGCTCGTGGAGCGGTATCAATCCAATTCCCAAACAACCGCCGATCGCAAAGGACGGATGCAAAAGGATGCCCCGATCGCCTCGGGCGCCAGGGTCGATGGGGAGCAGGCCGTGGTCGATATCCGGCTCGATGGCAGCCGGCCACTGGCCCAGGTGCAGGCCGCGCTGGTCGCCTTGGGGATCAATGTGCTCGCCACCCATGAAGTCGCCGGCCCGGGCAGCACGATTTCCGCAAAGATCCCGCTTGGAAGCGTTGTCACGGCGGCACGCACCCCGGGAGTTTTCTCAATCGTGCTTGTCCATCGCCCAATCAAGCGTGTCGGAAGAACCACCACGCAAGGGGCGGCCTTGCTGAAAACCGTCGCGGTCAACAGCCGCGGTTTTACCGGGGAAGGCATTACAGTGGGTGTCATCTCCGACTCCTTTGATGTTTCGTTTCCTCCCGCCGCCAATGATGTGGCAAGCGGCGATTTGCCCGGCCCCGGCAATCCACTCAACAACGAACCGGTCAAAGTGCTTACGGAGGGCGATCCGGCGACTGGCGAGGATGAGGGGCGCGCCATGCTTCAGATCATCCACGACATCGCGCCGAAGGCCCGGCTCGTGTTTACAACCTCCGGCGAGACCCCGGCCACTTTTGCGCAAGGTGTGCTGGCCCTGCGCACCACGGGAAAGTGCGACATTATTGTCGATGACATCGGCTACCCGGATGAACCGTTCTTTTCCGATGGCATTGCATCGCAGGCTGTCGATGACGCGGTCCACAGCAGCGAGCTGCCGGGCAAAAAAGTGCTCTATTATTCTTCCGCCGGCAATGACGGCAACCTCGGGTTCGCCGATGATTTTCGCCCCATATCCGACGCGAATGTGCGCGCCCGGCTGGTGCCCAACAATCTGAAGCTTTCGCGCGTTCCCGTCACTCTTACCGCGGGCGGATTCCATAACTTCGCCAAGGCTGGCAAACCTGTCGTGGTCCAGCATGTGAAAGCAACCGGTGGGATGACACTCCTGGACTTCCAGTGGGATGATCCTTTTTTGCCCGGCTCGATTACGACCGATTACAACGTGCTCGTTTTTGACGCACGGGGAAACTTCCGTCCCGATCTTAGCGGTCTCGATGAAAATGTGAGTGTCGGCCAGGCCATTGAGTTCGCTTCGATCCCTGTCTCCAGAACCGGCTCGGGCTATCAGATCGCCATTACCCGGCGCGCGCTCGGCACCCAGGAAGCCACGCATCTCCGTTATCTGGCGCATACAAATGGCGGTTTCGATTCGGATTACCGGGAGCTCAACGCCGTTACCTTGTTTGGCCACGCGGGAGCGCCCGGTGGCGATGGAGTCGGCGCATACGACTACCGGAATCCTTTGGTTCCGGAGCCTTTCAGCTCTTTTGGCCCGCTGACCATCTACTTCAACCGTGCCGGCCGCCGCCTCTCCAGCCCTGAGGTGCGTCAACAGCCCTCCATCTCGGCGCCCGATAACGTCAATACGACATTTTTTCCCGGCCCGTTCTCGGATGTCGATGAGGACGGGTTCCCGAACTTCTCAGGCACCAGCGCTGCGGCGCCTCATGCGGCTGGTGTCGCGGCCCTTTTGCTTCAGGCCGCGGGCGGTCCCGGCAGCGCAACCGCCCTCCAGATTCGCTCGGCATTGCAGGAATCCGCCGTTTCGCACGATCTCGACCCTTCCTTCAGCAAGGCTTCCATCCAAACCTCCGATAGCGCCACGGTCACTCTTACTGCCACCGGTGGAGGCGATAACGCATCCGCAAACGATCCCCACTTCTTTCATCTGAGCTTTGAGGCGCCCGCGGATTACATCCTGCAACGCGTTACCATCGATCTTGCGCCCGCGGGGCTGAAGTTTGATCCAAGCGCCAGACTTGGTTACCCATTTCGCCTGGGCGGCTTCACCGGCGTCAAGCGTTCACAGATCAAAGCGGCCTTTAGCGGCCAAGGCAAAACCACGCTGACACTCACCTTCCGGGGCGGCACCTTTCTCCCTGGCGTCGCCATCGACTTCGGCGTCGACCGGGATGAGTTTGAACTCCGCGCGGCCGGCAACTCCGCCGATTTGCTTACCGGGGCAACCGTCACCATCCAGACGCTTTCCGGCGCAATCACCACCGATGCTACCGGCACGTTTGAAAATCTGCGCGGCGACGGATTTAGTCCCGCCGATGGCTTTGGCCTGATCGACGCCGAAGCGGCGCTCGATCGGCTGGTCCCGTAGCCGGTGACTTGCAAAATCGGCCTGCCGCGAATCTTAGCCCTGCGCGGCGGAGGCCGGGAGCAGGATTGGCGAATTGCTTTGATAAAATCTTATATTAAAAGGCGCCTCGCAGTCTTTTGTTATTCAGTTGCAACACTGCTCGAAAACACTCCCTTATGAGATTTATCCGCCGCTGCGCGCTTGTCCTGATGACGCTCACAGCTCTCCTCACAGCCTCTCCCGTCGGGCGGGCGCAGACGTATAAAACGCTTTATTCTGATAATTCCGGCGACGGCGGCGGCCGCATCCCCTATGGCAAACTGGTCGAGGGAAGCGACGGCAATTTTTACGGGACAACCTGCTCAGGCGGGGCGAAAGGTCGTGGAACGGTGTATAAAATGACTCCCGGCGGTGAAGTCTCCACACTGATCTCCTTTAATTCCATCAACGGCGCCAATCCCAAGGCCGGGCTGGCAAGAGGGAGCGACGGGAACTTCTATGGCACGACTGCCAAAGGCGGGGCGAACGACCTTGGAACCGTATTCAGAATTTCGGCCGATGGCGTGCTGACCACATTGGCCATCTTTAGTTCCGCTAATGGCGCCATACCAATGGCCGCACTGGTGAACGGCCCGGACGGGAACTTCTACGGGACAACCTCCAAGGGCGGAACCAGCGACTTTGGAACCGTGTTTAAATTAACGCCTGAGGGCGCGCTTACCATGCTGGTTTCCTTCGGCAGCAGTGATGGCCACACTCCTTTGGGCGATCTGATAGTCGGGAGCGATGGCAATTTTTATGGGACCACCTCCACGGGTGGTGCGCTCAACGTCGGAACGCTATTCAGGATGACGCCGGCCGGCGCGCTCACCACACTCATCTCCTTTGACGGAACCAATGGGAGCACTCCAAGTGCCGGATTGGTGCAGGCGAGCAATGGCGACTTCTACGGGACAACCTACACCGGTGGGAGCAATGACTATGGGACAGTCTTCAAGATGACATCAGCAGGCGTGCTTACCACGCTAGTCTCCTTTAACGGGCCAAATGGCTATCATTGCAGTGCGCAACTGGCGATCGGCAAAGACGGCAATTTTTATGGAACAATCCCCTTCTCTAGTAGAGCGTCCATTGAAGCAACTGTTTTCAAGTTAACACCCGCAGGTGTCTTCACCACGTTGGTGGCTTTTAACCCCTATCGCGCTAGCACCGTGTTGTCTTCTGTGGCGGGACTCGTGCAGGGAAGCGACGGCAGCTTCTATGGGACGACCGCTCAAGGCGGAACAGGCCCAAGCTTCGAAGAGGGCTTCGGCTCGGGATTCAAAGTCACGCCAGAGGGCATGCTCACGACAATTCATTTCTTCGGCCACGGCAAAGATTTCTATCCCTCTAGGTTGATTGAGGGCTCCGACGGAGCCTTCTATGGTACGACCCAAGATGGAGCCAACGCCCCCTTTGGGACACTCTTTAGGGTAACGGCTGCGGGCACATTCACCAGTCTGGCATCCTTCGGCTCCCCCAATGGATCCTATCCGGCTGGCGAACTGGTGGAGGACAAGGACGGCAATTTCTACGGAACCACTTCCGGCGGAGGGCAAAACAGTGCAGGCACAGTCTTCAAATGCACGCCCAAAGGCACCCTTACAACGTTGGTTTCTTTTAACAAAACCAACGGATCCATTCCGATGGCAGGGCTGTTGCTCGCAAGCGATGGCAATTTTTACGGCACAACCTCTTCTGGCGGCAATAATGACGTGGGAACCATCTTTAAGATGACGCCAGCAGGCACCATCACCTCTCTTTTCTCGTTCAACTCAATCACGGGTTCCCATCCTTATGCCGCACTGATTGAGGGAAGCGACGGCAATTTCTATGGGACAACCTACAGGGGCGGGCTGAAAAATCTGGGAACGGTCTATAAAATGACTCCCGGCGGTGAGGTTACCACACTGGTTTCCTTTAATTCCATCAACGGCGCCTATCCGAAAGGGCCACTGCTGCTCGGGAGCGACTTCAATCTTTACGGAGTTACTTCCGGGATAAACGATCTCGGTACCATCTTCAAAGTGACGCCCACTGGCACTTTCACCACGCTGATCGCTTTCAACGGCATCAATGGCTCCAGCGCCACAGCCGGGTTGGTGATGGGCAGCAATGGGTCTATTTACGGTACCACCACAACGGGCGGATCCAACGGCACGGGAACACTTTTTAAAGTGACGCGCGCCGGGGCGCTCACAACCCTTTATTCATTTGATGTCAGCTACGCCGGTTACCCGTATAGGACGCCGGTTCTTGGCAGCGACGGCAAGTTCTACGGCACAGCCAACCAGATGGTGATCTGGCAGCTTGATCTCACTGCAGGCGTGCCGGTTATAAGCACTTCTCCGGCAACAGCCATTACGGCGACAACAGCCACCCTCGGTGGAACCGTAATGGCCAACGCCATGAAGACAGTGGTGAGTTTTCAATACGGTCTGACGAGCAATTACGGAAGCACCGCGGCAGCAACTCCCTCCAGTGTGAACGGAATGAATCCAAAGTCTGTTACCGCCACACTTTCCAAGCTTTCCCCCAACACAGTCTATCATTTCAGATTGGCGGCGACCAATTCCCAAGGTGTGGCGTACGGGCCCGATACTCTCTTTGTTACGCAAAACGGCGCGTCAGGCACGCCCGCCCCGGTGATTGCTCTCCAGCCACAGTCCCAGCAAAATGTTTCTGCTGACGACCAGGCGGTATTTCAGGTCAATGCCACAGGAACCGGTCCGTTAACCTATCAATGGTTTAAGAACGGAGCTGCAGTCCAAGGCGCGACCGGCCCCTCACTGACAGTTGTCGCAGTGACCCCGACAAACGCGGGCAGCTATACCGCCGTAATCTCAGGCCCGGATGGAAAGGTAAAAACCGAGCCGGCGCTGCTTACGGTGGCCGATCCTGGTTTGCTGATTTACAAGGTGGCCGGCACTGAAACGGCGAGCGAAGACATTAACGCCACCAAAGGCGCGGTGAACGGCCGGTTAGTGCTCGACCGCGCCAGCCAGCGCGCCGCCATCCTCTGGACTGGAAAACAAGGCACTCAAAAGATCTATTGGATTGAGCAGCGGCCGGATCTTGCCACGCATTCAACGGGCCCGGTGCCAAAAAGCACGACCCTGGTGACAGGCGATACGGCAACGGGCGAGCATCCCGATATTGAGCATGACCTGTTCTGGCTCAAGGGCACTGATGTGCTGATTACCATCAGTTCCATTGATCAGACCGTGGCGCCCGCCGTCATGACCGGTATCGCGGGGCAGCTCACCCTTGGCACCAGCCCAAAGATTGTATCGCTCACGCTTTCCGCCGTGATTGATAGGGCGGCGAGTGCGGCTAGCCGCGTTCCGCACGATACGTTGGAAGCAGCGCTCATCCGCCTTGGCAACTCCCTTGCCGATTCCGGTTATATCAAAGTGGTGCAATAAAACCCTCGCACGCGATCCAATGCAGCTGTTTCAGAACAGTTTTGCCGGGATGATGCACTCGCTCACGCTGAAAAGCGCTCCCTTGACCGGCCTGCGCGCCTGGACGGCGCATAAATACCACGGCTGACGCGCCCGTACACCTCGATGGCGCAGAAGTGGCGCCGGTTGTCGCGTCCGTGCAGGCTGATGGCGCGGAAATACACGCGATCTCGCGTCAGTGCACACTGATCGTGCGGACAACGCATAGATTCCCGCATCCGCGCACTCCTTCCGTCCGGATCCGATCGTTTTGGGACATTGGCCTTGCCTCCCATTGCGCCCTTCGCAACTCTGACCGGTTTGCGCGCCGGAACGCTCCGGAGCCATCCACCCATGTATCTCCAATCGCTTGAACTCTTCGGCTTCAAATCGTTTGCCCCGAAAACGAAGCTGGAATTTCACCGCGGGGTGACGGCCGTGGTCGGCCCGAACGGGTGCGGCAAATCGAACGTGCTCGATGCGATGCGCTGGGTCCTTGGCGAGCAATCGGCAAAGGCATTGCGCGGAGGCGAGATGGCCGATGTCATTTTCAGCGGCACCGATTCGCGGGCGGCGGTCGGCATGGCGGAAGTCTCCATGACGTTCTCCGAATGCGAGGAACAGCTCGGGCTTGAATGGCACGAAGTCACCATCACGCGGCGCGTTTTTCGCGATGGTGGCTCGGAATATCTTCTTAACAAGACCACCTGCCGGCTTCGCGACATCCAGCAGCTTTTCATGGATACCGGCATCGGGCGCTCGGCTTACTCCATTATGGAGCAGGGCAAGATCGACATGATCCTCTCGTCGCGTCCCGAGGATCGGCGCGCGATTTTCGAGGAAGCCGCCGGGATTACCAAATACAAGTCGCAGAAGAAGGAGGCGTTAAGGAAACTGGAAGCTACTGATGCGAACATGGTGCGCCTCTCGGATATCATTAAGGAAGTCCGGCGCCAGATCGGCTCGCTCCAACGCCAGGCCGGCAAGGCGCGCCGTTATCAGAGCCTGCTTTCCGACCTCAGGCTGCTGGAAACCCATTCCGCCAAGCGCCAGTTCGATCAGCTTGAAAGCCAGCGCGCGCTGATCGAGGCTGAACAGACGCGGCTGGTCGATCGCCAGGCGGAATGTGAGGAGGAGATTGAGCGCCAGGAATCCGAAGTCTCCGTGCAACGGGCCGTGCTTGCCGATCTTGAGGGACAGCTCAATGCCGCGCGCCAAATCGTCGGCGATTTACGGACCCGCATTTCCAATCACGAGAATCGGATTATTTTCAACCAGGAACGGGCCGGTGAATTTGAGGGCCTGGTGGAACGTTACGGGTCGGAGGTGGCCGGCGCGGAGGAAAAGCTGCGCATTGCCGAAACCCAACTGCACGACACGGACGCTGAGCTTGAGCAGATCACCACGATGCTGGCGGGTGAATTGCGCGTGCTGGAGGCCAAACAGGCCGCCACGGCGGCGCTGGTGCAGCAACGTCAGGAAGCGGAGCGCGCGATCAACTCGCTGGCGGGCGATGCGAGCCGGCTGGAGAGCAAAATCAGTGCGTTGCGCGGGCAGACATCGATGGCCAGCCAACAGCGCGAGAGCGCTGAAGGCCGTCTGGCGATGCTTTCAGGCGATCTCTCTCAAATCGAGTCGAGCCTGGCGCGGATTATTGAACAGCAATCGGCCGCGCAGACTGAGATTCAGCAAGCGCAGGCTGAACTTGAACGTGCAACGGCCGCGCTTGCCGGGGCCGAGCAGCAGTTGAAAGAGCACCACGGTGCGATGGCCGGGCTCGACCAGGAATTGCGCACCACCCAGCGGCTTTTATCCGATAAAGAATCGCGGCTTGAAGTCCTCCGGCAGCTTAATGAAGGAGGCGAAGGTTTTTCCGAAGGCACCCAGGCCATTTTGAGGGGACTCGATAACCCGGCTTTTTTCAAACCGGCCATTTTCGGGGCGCTGGCGCAATTTATCGAAGTGGCGCCTGAGTTTGTATCGGCCGTGGAAGCGTGCCTTGGAAGCCATCTGCAAACCATCGTGATGAAGGATACGATGATTGCCGAGTCGATCATCAGGACGCTTACGGAAAAAAAGATGGGCAAGGCGTCGATGGCGTTGCGCCAGTTGGAACAGGTTTTTGAGCATCGCGAGAATCGCGAGATGCGGCTGCCGGCCGGGGCGCTCGATTGGCTGATCAACAAGGTCAAAGCGGCGCCGGAAATCAAGCGCCTCATTGAGCGGCTCGTAAACCACACGGTGCTTGTGCCCGATATTGAAACCGCGATGCGCCTTTTCCCGCAGAACGGCTCAATGATCGTGACCTTGAGCGGCGAAGTGCTCACGTGCAACGGCATCCTTTACGGAGGCGCCACCAGCGAGGC
The DNA here is from genome assembly GCA_028293625.1 of Chthoniobacteraceae bacterium. Classification (GTDB taxonomy): domain Bacteria; phylum Verrucomicrobiota; class Verrucomicrobiia; order Chthoniobacterales; family Chthoniobacteraceae; genus CAIURC01. The sequence goes on from JAQGOL010000011.1 coordinate 146,565, forward strand.
GCAAAACTCCGTGCTCCAGCGCAAAAACCAGATCGCGGTGCTCGAAAATGAAGCGAACGGGATCCACGCTGCCTTTCAGCAGATCAATTCCCGGCGCGACGCGTTGTTATCGGAGATCGAGGAAACCCAGCAGCAGCTGGACGATTCGCGGGAGGAAAAACAGAACAGCGCGATCCATGTTTCCACATTGCGCGGACAGCTTGCCGCGTTGGAACGCGAACTGCGCGAGACCGAACGCAAACAGCAGAACCTGGAGGGAGAACGGGCCAGCTCCGAGGCGCGCGTTTACGAGGCAACCCTGCGGCTTGAAGGACTTGAAGAGGAAGTGAACGGCTTTCTGGAACAATTTGAAGCGCTTCAGTCGCGGCGCACCGAGGCGCAAACGGGACTTGAAATAGTGCGCGCACAGGAGAATGAAGTCGGCTCGGAATTAAACGAACTGCGGATCAAAGTTGCCACCGAACGCCAGCGGCATACTTCCCTCCATCATCAGCGCCAGCCGATGGAAGCGCGTCTGACTGAGCTTGGCGACCTGATCGCGCAACGCCAACGCGACATCGCCAGCTACGCGGAACGGGCGGAATCGATGCTGGCGGAGATCTCCGAGATTGAAGCAAACCTCGGCCGGCTGCGTGTGGAAGCCGAAGAGAGGGAAAGCCATGGGAGCGCGCTCGTGGCGGAACGCACCGGGATCGCCGTCAGTGTCGATGAGATGAACACGGCGCTGCGGCATTTGCGCCAGCAGCTCAACGACGCGCACAATCAGCGGAGCCGAGTGGAAGTTAAACAGAGCCAGTTGGAGATGAAGCTCGCCGCGCTTTGCGAACACATCCAGAAGCGTTACCAGATCGAACTGCGCGATTTTCAAAATGATCACGACGCCTTGCGGTCGGCCATCCGCGACCAGATCAAGCGGCTGCAACGGGGAGGAGCGGCTGGGGAGGAACCCGCCGCGGGCGATGCCCAAAATCAGGAACCGGAAGAGGTGCGCGCGATGGAAAGCTTCGAGCTCGACTGGGAAAAGATCGACGCGATTGTGCGCGAGATCGATCAGCGGATCGACTCGATGGGGCCGGTTAACCTCGATGCCATCCAGGAGTATGATGAGCTTGAAGAGCGCAATGCATTTCTGGAAAAGCAAAACAACGACCTGATCACCTCCCGGGCAGAGCTCCTCGATGTCATTGCAAAGATCAATCAGACAACCAAAACGCTCTTTGCCGATACGTTTGAAAAAATTCGGGTTAATTTTTCGGAAATGTTCGTTGAACTCTTTGGCGGCGGGAAAGCGAATCTGCTCTTAACCAATGAAAGCGATCCATTGGAAAGCGGGATCGATATCATCGCCAAACCGCCCGGCAAACAGCTGCAGTCGATCTCCCTGCTGAGCGGCGGCGAACGGACCATGACAGCCGTGGCACTCCTTTTTTCCATCTACATGGTCAAGCCCGCGCCGTTTTGCGTCCTGGACGAAATGGACGCACCATTGGACGAATCGAACATCAGCCGGTTCATCAAGATCCTCGACCGGTTTGTGGGGCAGAGCCAGTTTATCGTGATCAGCCATCATAAACGGACGATCGCCCGCGCCGACGCCCTCTATGGGGTCACCATGGAAGAGCACGGCGTTTCGAGGCTTGTCGGAGTGAAGTTTTCGCGGCGCGACGAGTCAGTTGCCCAGGACGACGTGCTTGGGACCAGCGAGCGGGTGCCGAGTGTCGCGGAAACTTTTGGGAAAAGCGGCAAACTCCATAGCGAAAAAGCCGGGTAACCGACGGACCCCGGAGGCCTTCTTGTATCCCTAATCTTTCGCTCAGTAAACGGTCTCCACAGGCAGGCCATTGCAATGCAAAACGCCTTTTTACTAATAACCCCCATTCCCAATGAAAATCCTCTCCTCGCTTTTTGCCCTCGCCACGCTGAGTTCGCTCACGCACGCCGCTGATTTTGTCACTTACGAAGGCAAAGAAGGGCCGGGCAAAGGGAAGCACATTGTTTTCCTTGCCGGAGACGAAGAATACCGGAGTGAAGAAGCGCTGCCGCAATTGGCCCGCATCCTGAGCGAGCGGCACGGGTTCAAATGCACGGTGAGTTTTTCAGTCAACGCGGCGACCGGCGACATTGATCCCAACACCGCCGATAATCAGCCCGGGATCGAGGCTCTCGACACGGCGGATCTTTGCATCACCTCCCTGCGCTTCCGCCACTGGCCCGATGCCCAGATGAAGCATTTTTCCGACTATTATCTGGCAGGCAAACCTTTTATCGCACTCCGTACCAGCACCCACGCGTTCTCAGGCATTCCGGGCAGCAGTCCATTCGCCAAATTCTCGAATGGCAATAAAGCCTGGGACGGTGGATTCGGCCGGCAGGTGCTTGGAGAACAATGGGTCAACCATTGGGGCGGCCATAAAAGCCAGGCCACACGGGGAATCATTGAGGAGTCCGCTAAAAACGATCCGATCCTGCGCGGCGTCGAAGAGATCTTCGGAACCACCGATGTTTATGAAGCCGACCCGCTGCCTCCCTCTAAAATACTCGTGCGCGGCCAGGTGCTCAAAGGGATGAAGCCGACCGATGAACCTGCCACGGGCCAGAAGAAGCGCAAAGACGGGGTGGAACAGGGGCTTAACGAACCGATGCAGCCAATTGTCTGGACGCGTGAATATCTCAATGAAGCCGGCAAGACAAACAAGGTTCTCACCACGACCATGGGCGCCGCCTCCGATTTGCCAAATGAAGGGCTGCGCCGATTGATCGTCAACGGCGCCTATTGGGCGGTCGGGTTGGAAGCGAAGATTCCCGCCAAAAACGACGTGACGCTGGTGGGCGAATTCAACCCGAGCCCGTATGGCTTTGGTGGCAGCGTCAAAGGCGTGAAGCCATCCGCGTATGAAGTAAAATAAAGCGCGCGTTCCTTGGATGACGATGCGGCCGGTTTGCGTATCGCGCCCCGATACTTAAGACATGGAAAAGCTTAATTTCAAAGGGGGCTGGAACGAAATCAAAGGCAAGCTGAAGCAGAAGTATGGTCAGCTCACCGATGACGATCTCATGTTTGCGGAAGGCAAGGAGGACGAGTTGCTCGGCCGCCTTCAGCAGCGGCTAGGTCGCAGCAAAGAAGAAATCCGCCGCGAACTCGAAGACATCTAGCCAAAAAAAAAGCCCCGAGCCGGTTCCAATGCATGGAAATCCGGCTCGGGGCGGACTCTAGAAGAATCCGGCCAGCGATTGATTATTCGCTTTCGGCTGTCTCCGCCTCGGCATTAATGAAGTCCTCAGCGAGCTCGGTGAGCTTTTCATCGGTCTCGATTTCTTCATCGAGTGTCATTTGAAGCAGCTTGGCCGCTTCATCTTCGCCGAGGATCTCGGCAAACGTGCGCACCGTGCCGTAGCCGGCGATTTCGTAATGCTCGATTTTCTGAGCTGAAGCGATGAGGGCGGCATCGAGCACCTGTTTACTGATGTCCTCGTGCGTGATTGCTTCGCTTTCGGCCAGAATGCCGGCCATCCCCTCGCATTTATCAGCCCGTTTGGGTTCACCCAATGCATCGAGAATCTGCTCAATGCGTTCGACGTGCTGCTCGGTTTGGCCGTGATGCTCTTCAAAAGCGGCCACCAGTTCTTCGTTGGAGGCGGCTTTTGCCATTTTAGGCAGAGCCTTGCAGAGTTGTTTTTCCGCGCTGTAGAGATCCTTTAATTCGTGAAGGTAAAGATCCCGGAGTGTCTTAATTTTCATAGCACAAACCCTTCGAGACCTCTTTGGCAACCAGCCCTATCTTTCGGCTTTGACGACCCTGAAATGGAGCTCAGGCGCACGCTTCTCCCGTCCAATTCCGGGCGTGTTCACCGCCGGGCTCGACTCCGCTCCTTTCATCAGTAGAGCTATGCTCGCATGAGCTCCCTTCTCTCCACGCCGCCGCGCCATGTCGCCCGCACGATCGATCGCAACGCGGGCGCAATGGAGTCACGATGAGTTGGGCGGTATTTATTCTCTACGTGCTCTCCTGGGGCGCGATCCCGCATGTGCTTTTATCCAAAAAGCGCCCCGCCGCGACGCTGGCCTGGATCTGGTCCATTCTCCTCTTCCCGGTCATCGGCGCGATTGCCTATCTATTGCTAGGGGCTGACCGGATAAAACGGCGCCGTTTGCGCCGGGCTGCCAAGGCAAAGTTTGCGCGCCATAGCGAATCGCCCGGCGCCTCATTGAAGTTGAGCAAACAAACTCCTTCAGCCACAGCTCTTTTAAGGGCTCTCGTCAATATCAATGAAATCCCCGCTTCGACCGCCACATCGCTTCGGCTTCTGATCGATGCGGTCACCTTTTATCCGGCCCTTAAACAGCGGATCGAGCAGGCGCGTCATCACGTGCATGTGGAGTTTTTTATTTGGCGGCAGGACAACCGGGGCCAGGAGTTTTTAGATGCGCTCGTGGCAGCGGCGCAACGCGGCGTCCAGGTGCGGCTGCTGCTTGACCAGATCGGATGCCTGGGAACGAAGCGGAAATTTTTTGACCCGCTCGTCAAGGCGGGAGGCGAGTTTGCGTGGTTCTATTCGCTGCCGTTTGGGCGGCACTCACGTTTCACGAACCTGCGGAATCATCGCAAACTCCAAATTATCGACGGGGAATTTGCGTTTGTGGGGGGAATGAACATTGGCCACGAATACGCTGGCGAAGATCCTGCGTTTGGCGCGTGGCGCGATACGCAGATGGAAGTACAGGGAAATGTCGTGACATTTCTTCAGGAAGCGTTTGCCACGGATTGGTATTTCGCTACGGAATCACGGATCATCGGGCCTGATTTTTATCCGGAGGCGCAAGCTGGCGACGGGCAACTTTGTCAGATCATCGCAGGCGGCCCCGACGCACCCCGGGAGCCGATCCCTAAGTCGTTGATCGCGCTGCTTAATTTCGCCTCAAAACGCGTCTGGATGGCCACGGGCTATTTCGCCCCCGATGTGCCGCTGCTTTCCGCACTCCAGATTTGCGCGGCGCGGGGGGTGGAGGTGCGACTTCTCGTTTCGGAAAAATCCGATCACCCTTATCTGGTCCATATTGGCCGTTCCTATTACGAAGAGCTGCTGCGTTACAAGATCCGGGTCTTTGAGTATTCGAAAGCGATCAACCATTCGAAAGCGATGCTCATTGACGATGAGTGGATGGTGGTGGGATCCGCCAACTCGGATAACCGCTCAATGCGGCTGAATTTTGAATTAAACCTGCTCGCCCATGCGCCCCAGGAAGCTGCCCGGCTTGAGGAGATGCTCGCAACGGATTTTGCCGACAGCCGCGAAATCACCTGGCCCGAATTTGCGACCCGGCCTTTGAGCCGGCGTCTGCTTGAAGCCGCGCTGCGGCCGCTTGCTCCGCTTTTGTAGGCGCTAGATCATCTCCAGCTCCGCAAGCAAGGGCAAATGATCGGAGGCAGCCTGCAGCCTGAGGCTGCGCGCCACATCCACATCAATGATGCGGACATTTTTTCCCACGAAAATATGATCAAGGCAGAGCATTGGAAAACGCGATGGGAAAGTATTGCGCCGGCCGATTTTTTGCACATCGCGCAGAGCGCCCGAGAGCAGCCGATGGACACGTCCGCCCGCGTGCGAATTAAAGTCGCCGCACACAATGAGCGGCGCTTTCTCACTAACTTCGCCAACCCAGCCAAGCAAGGCCGCCATTTGCAAAAGACGTTCGCCGCGGCCCAGCCCGAAATGCGTATTGATGACCTGCCAGGGGATACCGTTGATATCGATTTCCACCCAAAGCGCACTGCGTGTCTCCAGAAAGAATCCCGACTTCACCGTCGGCAGTAATTGAACGCGATGCAGGCGAAGTGGATGCCTGCTTAAAATCGCGTTGCCGTATTCCTCGTTTCCAATGGTTAAGGCCGGATGGAAATGGAACTCCATTCCAAGTCGTTCAGCGAGCAACTTGGCTTGATCGAGATTCTCTGAGCGAGCCCTGCCCCGATCGACCTCCTGCAACGCCACCACATCGGGTCCTAATTCTGCAATCACCTCGCCTACCCGCTCCAACGAATGAACGCGATCGGTTCCAACGCAACCGTGAATATTATAGGTCAGAATGCGCATCTCAATCAGGCGGGTTCAATTAAAGGGTAAAAAAAAGCCGCCCGGAATTCCGGACGGCTTTTTTCAAACAATTCACGCAGACAAAATGTCCGCTGGTGAATGCCTATGCGGGAGACTCAGTGAGGCCAGTCGGATAATCCGGAGCCAAAGTTGTTCCCTGTTCGGGCTGCTTGAGCGGCGGTGGCTCGCTATGCGGCCGCGTCGGCGCGGAAGGCGGGTTTTTCATTTTCCCGAACTCAAGAATGTCGCGGATCTGTGAGCCGTCGAGTGTCTCGTATTCAAGAAGCGCCTTTGCGATGGCAACAAGCTGGGAACGATGCGTGGTGAGCAACTCCGTGGCGCGCGCGTAAGCGTCGTCGCAGAGTTTCCGCACTTCCTTATCGATTTCCTGCGCAGTCGCTTCGCTGTAATCACGCGCTTTGCTCAATTCGCGTCCGAGGAACACATAGTCGTCGTGTTCGCCGTATTCGACCATGCCGAGCTTCTCGCTCATGCCCCATTCGCAAACCATTTTGCGGGCCATGCCGGTTGCCTGCTTGATATCGCCACGAGCCCCACTGGTAACGTCGCCAAAAACGATTTCCTCGGCCACGCGGCCGCCCATCGTGACACAGAGGCTGTCGATGAGCTCAAGCTTGCGCATGTTATATTTGTCTTCCTGTGGCAACCACATGGTTGAACCAAGGGAAGGACCGCGGGGAATGATCGTAACTTTATGAAGCGGCTCGGTGTGCTCGAGCATTTCCAGCAAAAGCGCATGGCCCGCCTCATGGTAAGCCGTATTCTCTTTTTCTTTCTCGCTGATTGCCAGGCTGCGGCGTTCACGGCCCCAGCGCACCTTGTCGCGGGCTTCCTCCAATTCACTGATCCCGATCGCCTTGAGCCCACGGCGGGCGGCAAGCAACGCCGCTTCATTGATCACGTTGGCCAATTCCGCGCCGCTGTAACCCGGCGTGCCACGAGCGATCACGGCAAGATCGGTTCCCTCCAGAATCTTCACACGCTTGGAATGCACTTTGAGAATCTCCTCACGGCCTTTTACGTCTGGAAGATTGACCGTAATCTGCCGATCAAAACGGCCCGGACGCAGCAAGGCGGGATCGAGCACGTCAGGACGATTAGTGGCGGCAATAATAATGACGCCTTCCTGGGTATCAAATCCGTCCATCTCGACCAGCAACGCATTCAGGGTCTGCTCACGCTCATCGTGACCACCACCCATTCCATGCCCGCGATGGCGACCCACCGCGTCAATTTCGTCGATGAAGATAATGCACGGGGCGCTTTTTTTGCCCTGCTCGAACATGTCGCGCACCCGGCTCGCGCCGACACCGACAAACATTTCAACAAAGTCCGATCCGCTGATTGAGAAGAACGGCACGTCTGCTTCCCCGGCAATGGCACGGGCAAGAAGGGTTTTGCCCGTTCCGGGAGGCCCGATCATCAGGACACCTTTTGGAATGCGGCCGCCGAGTTTCTGGAATTTCTTGGGATCCTTAAGGAAGTCGACGATTTCCTCGACCTCTTCCTTGGCTTCCTCAACGCCTGCGACGTCCTTGAACGTGATCTTGTTTTTATCGCGGGCAAGCATGCGGGCCTTGCTCTTGCCAAAGTTCAGGGCGCCTTTTCCGGCCATGCGGATTTGCTGGCGAAAGAAGAAATAAAGCACCAGGAGACAGAGAATGATCGGAAGGAAACTGATCAGCGCCGAGGCGAAAAGATTGGTATCCGACTTTGGGGTCACCGCGATGTTGGCGTCCTTCAAAGTCTTCTGCAAATCAGGCATGAACTGCAGATTGACCTGGGTGCGGAAGGGAACGGTAACCGTTGCCTCAGCCGTCTCGCGCATGGTCCCCTTCAGATAATCGAGCTGCGTGCCGGGTTCCGAAATGAGTTCAAGCCCTTTTTCTTTGACGACCAAATCGGCGGCGAGTTTTTTCTCAAGCTCGGGCCACGGCACATCGCGCACGCTGCCGACACCGCCTCCTCTTAAAAACCAAGCGCCGCCAATCAGCGCAATGGCGAGCGCAAAGAGGACCAAGCCTCGCCAGTTAAAGTTGGGATCCTGTACAGGAGGCGGGCGATTGCCCTTGGAATTGCGGTTTTCAGGTTGAGCCATATGGGAAATTTTTCGAAAAAGTGCGTGACCGTATCAGAAAATTATTCGGGTGCAACCGATCGGACGAGGGTGGCAGCGCAGGGGTGGAGCCTATTATCCTCGGCGGACTTCAATACGCACCGGAAATCTTCTCTTGAACAAAACCTTGAAAACGCTCGGTGCGCAAGTGGCGAAGATCGAATGACGGTTCGGTGACCACGGCAGGAAGAAATGAGGCGCTGGCAAAGTGCCCTTTTATTCTTCCATCCAGACGAATACCGGCGATCCGTCCGCGGAAAGCTCAATCAGGCCGTCCTTGTTCACCTGCACCTCAATACGTTCGGCGGGAGCCTCGCTTAACGGCATCCTTTCGGCCCGCACGACCCGGCCCAAAGCGACTTTCACCGTGGTGAGGGCCGGTTCTCCCGTCGCTTTCCACACCGCAATCAGCCGTTTGCCCGGCTCGGTTGCCTGTGTGAATTCGTACACAAAACTCTCCGCAACCTCCTCGCGCACCACCCGGCTGAAACGATAATCGCCCAAGCTGCGTTGCAGCCAGGCCGCGGCGTGGTAGGCGGGCTTTGGCTGGAACTTGCGCGTCAATCCCGACGAGCCGTGTATCTGCGGTTGATCCTCATCGTTGAAGAAATAGAGGTACGCGCGATCCAATCCGAGTCCGGCGGCAATCATCCATGCCCGTACGATCCACTGTGCCTGCTGGGTCTCGGTATTCCCCTCCCACTTGGCGAACGTGCCACTGGCCGGTGCCGGCTTGGACGAGGCGTCCCAGCCAAATTCCGTCAGCCACAATTCCTTGCCAGGGGCATGCTCCGCGCGCCAATCGAGCACCGAATGCAGGTGTTTTAGAAATTCAATCTTCGGATCTTCGGGAAAACTGCGGCGCCAGGTCGGCCACCCTTCCACTTCCGCGTAGAGATGAATATTGACGATGTCGTAGAGCGATTCGAGCCCGCTCAGGCAGTCGACACTTTTGGAATATCGGCCGCTCGGCCCGAGGTTGGCCGCGCAGCATGCGATCCGCATCCCGGGATCGCCCTTGCGAAGGCCGCCCGCCATTGCTTCAAAAATGCGCCGGTATTCGGCATCGGAATACTTGCCCGGTTCATTGCCGATTTCGGCCGATTCGACCAATGCCGTGGAACCGGGACCAAAAGCCCTGGCAAATGCTTCACCGTACGCGGCGGCATCGCGGGCGGGATCTTTCCAAAGCGCAGGCGCCAAATCATCAAACATCAAGCAGGCGTCCACCCGCATCCCCGCCTTAAGCCAGGAACCATAGACCTGGGACCAGTCGACGCGGTTGCGCGCCATTGGGAAGGTGGTCGAAAAACTCGTCTCTTCGCCCAGATCCCAGACAATCGGATGATAATCGCGCACCAATTTGACGACCGGCGCGTAAAGGGCGGGCTTGAACTGCACCGTGTGCCCGTTGAGTCCCATGAAATCGCGCATCAACGGACGTGGTTTTTCGGCGGCGTCAGCATGTGCGAACGTCAATAGACCAAGGCAGAGGAGGCTCCGGGGAAATTCCATTCCGCCACTTTGGAGAGCCGTGCAGCGCAATTCGATCCCGGAATTTGCGAAGTTCCACGAGCGCATGCGCCAGCATGAAAAAAACAGCAGAGTAAACAGGCACCCGTTTTTTGGGCCTAGCGGCAAGCGCGGCAGGCGTTTATAGATTCCGCCCCCCATCACTCCGCCACCCTGAAGTGGTTCACTCGATGAGTTTTTTTACATCCGGCATTTATCACCACCTACGCGAGCGAGTTCACCGTCATCCGATGATGCATCGGGCATGGCGGATTGCGATTACCCTGCAACGCCGCCTCCTGCGCCGTCCCCGTTCGGTGACCGAAGGTCCAAATTTGCTCCCCCTGATGATTCAGGTGCTTGCGGCCTTTTCAAAAACCGGCCGCGGCGATGTCCTGGAGGAGGAAATTGACTCGTCGCTTGGCTTTTTGCGGTACGACTATCCGGAAGCGGTTTATTCGGAACTGCGGAAGCTTTTCCGGCAGGCGCTTAACGAGCAGCAGGATCTCAATGCGATGGCGCTCAAACTCGGCAACCAGCTTAGTGCCGAGCGCAAGATCATGCTCGGAGTGCAGCTTTATGATCTCATTTCCAAGGCTGGCCTCGATCAGGGGCAGGTCGTGGCCTATTACGGGTTCATGGCGCAGCTGGGAATGGCGGCCCAGGCCATCGACATCGTTTACCAGCTTAACGCCAACGAAGAGTCCGACAAATCGGTTTTCCAGCATGGTCAATCCCCCCTCGAATCGCTGACTTTCGGCGCCGACGGGCATTCCGATGTTAAACTCAAGGGGCTGGCCGGGGTCGAACGGCTCGTTGCCTTTCGCTATCACGACCTGATTTTGCTCAAAAACCAGAGCTCAAAGGGAATCGTCGTCCGGGGACGCCCTCTTGGGCCGGGTGCGTTCTGCCGGATTTATACAGGACAGCGGATCGTGCTGGGTGAACAGGTGCTCACTTACCAGGATCTGGCCTACTATTTTAACGCGAAGAAAAACGTCTCGCTGACGCAGGTTTTTCTGAACATCGACAACGACGATGAAGTGCAGCTCGAAAAAGTGCGCACACGCGAGTCGGTGCTTGAGGTCAAGTTCGGCCTCAAAGTGCAGGTGCGCGCCCTCAAGCCGGTCGATGCGCTCCTTAACGGCATTGCGCTTCGGGCCGGGGCGATCATTGAGGCAACCCTTGATGACAAAATTGTTTTCCATAACGATTCCGAGCTGCCGTTGAGCGATTTGCGCCGGCGCGCGCGCGCCCTGGGCGGCCGTTTCCAGCTCAAGGCGTATAAGTCGAGCTATCTGGTCTCCAACAATCCCTCGCTGCTTGATGTGGACGATATCCTGCTTTCACCGGGCACAAGCGGCGACGTGTTGTTGAAGATTCTTTGCAATTACGAAGCCAAGATCGGGAAACTGGAGGTGATCCAAGCCGATCGGGCGATCATGGTCGGCGAGCTGCCGGTGCGGACCACTTGCGAGCTGCGCGACGGCGACACGATTCGCATCGATACGGGCCAGGTGCTGCGGTGCAATTTTTCCGAGCGGATCATTGAAGAGGAACGCAACATCATTGCCCGGCTGGAGATGAACGATGTGACGCATCGCTTTCGCCGTCATGAATCCAGCCTCGACGGCATTTCTTTCAATGTGGGGCGCGGCGAAATGGTCTGCGTGATGGGAGCCAGCGGTTCGGGCAAATCGACCCTGTTGCGCGCGATCGCCGGCCAGCTTCAGCCCAGCCAGGGGAGCATCCTGCTTAATGGCCAGGCGCTTTACAGCAACCTGGAGGAGTTAAAACATTTCATCTCATACATCCCTCAGGACGACGCCTTCGACGAGCAACTTACCATCGAGGAAAATCTGGAGTTCGCCGCCGCGATCCGGTCCCCGCATCTTTCCAGCCGCGATCGGTCCCGCCGGATTGAAGGCAAGCTGCTTGAACTTGGGTTGAATGAACGGCGCGATTCGGTGGTTGGGAGCGCAGTTAAAAAGCGGCTTTCGGGCGGTGAACGCAAACGGCTCAATATCGGGCTCGACATGATCAGCTCGGCGGACATTTTTTTGTTCGACGAACCGACCAGCGGCTTGAGCAGCAAGGACAGTGAACACGTCATCGACATCATTCGCTCGATGGCGCACAACAAAATTGTCCTGGTGACCCTGCATCAGCCCACTTCGAAACTCTTTCAGATGTTCTCGAAAGCGCTCCTGCTGGATAAAGGGGGCAAACTGGTCTTTTACGGCACTCCAAGCGAGATGCTCAGTTACTTTGCCGCAGCTGAGCATGAGCAACAGTTCGGAACGGAACTCGGCGGCTGCCCCGCCTGCGGCACGACACGGCCGGAGTTTATTTTCGACGTTTTGGAAACGCCGTTGCGCGATCTGAGCGGCGACGTCATTTACGAGGAAAACAGCCAGAGCCAGTTCGTGCCGGCCCGCCGCTTCTCGCCCGATTACTGGCGCGATAAATACGAGAGTTTCCGCCTGTTGCAGGACATGCGCCAGATCAGCGTGCGCAAACCGGCGCCGCCGCCGCCCGCGCCCATTCCGGCCGCGACTTCGCGAAAACGCAACCCGATCCGATGGCGGGACGAATGGACGCAATTGCGAACCCTGCTGAGGCGCTCGTTTATCTCCAAACTACGCAACCGCGGGAATTTGGTGATCACGGTTTTGGTGCCGCCAATGCTGGCGCTGGTAACGGGCTGGGCGCTTTATTTTACCGATGACGCCTCGGGCAAATATGATTTTGCAAGCGCCTTCCATATTCCGACCTACATCTTTATCGCGCTGCTCGTCTCGCTCTTTCTGGCGCTTATGAACAGCGTTGACGACATCATCCGCGACCGGGTGGTGCTCAATCGGGAGCGCAATCTCGACGTACGGATGCCGTATTACATCTTCAGCAAATTCAGCACGCTGACCCTCTTTTCGGCCGTCCAGTGCGCGCTCTTTGTCGTGGTCGGCAATCAGATCCTTGAGATCCGGGGGATGTTCTGGCCGTACTTTGTTTTTATGCTCATCACCGCCACGAGCGGCACGAGCCTTGGCCTGTTCATCAGCTCGTTTGTCGCGGACTCCAAAACGGCGGCCAACTTTGTCCCTCTGGTCCTTATTCCGCAGCTTATCTTTGGAGGCGCGCTCATCAAGTATGAGGAAATGAACCGCGACCTTGACCTGCGATACACCTTTAGCAGCTGGTTTAAACGGCATCCGGAGATTCCATCCGCGGATCGCAACGACGCGGCATTGACCGTGCCGTTTATCAGCCGGTTTGTGGCGACGCACTACAGCTATGAAGCGCTCATTGTTGCCCAGGCTAAACTCAATCCCTTGAGCATTCGCCAGGACCGGATCTTAAAACAGATCGACCAGTTGGTTTCCAAGCACAACCTGACGCCGCCCGACTCCACACGCCTTGATGACCTCAAGGATACACTCGCGCTTTTAAGCGGTCTGGATTGCGGGTCCGAGGCTGAGGTGGAAAAGCGGCTCCGGCGCGTTGATGGCATCATCAACGGTAAATCGCTCGACACAGGAGGCTTACGCAGCCGCGTCTCGGGAGTGACCGCGGAGCGGCTTTACACAAATCAAAAAGTAACCGACCTGGTTTCAAAGGCGGAAGCCGAGCAGGACGATTACAGGCGCTACGACAAAAAAACCCAGCAGAGTCGCGTCAACGTCTTCTTTGGACCGGCGAAATATTTCGGCAAGCTTTCAATGAGCGTCTTTGCCTGGAACAGCGGTGTGCTGATTCTTTCCAGCCTTACCCAACTCATTTTAATCTACCTGATCCTTAAGCGCCAACTTCGTCCCCGTGGCATTTAAGGTTTTGGAAATCTTTCTGTTTGACCCAGAAACAGCGCGTGCTATTTTCGCGGCTTCTTCAGTCGGGCTGTGGCTCAGCTTGGTAGAGCGCTTCGTTCGGGTCGAAGAGGTCGAGAGTTCGAATCTCTCCAGCCCGACCACTTCCTTTGACTCTCTGCAATCAGGCGGTTAAACAACTTGCCGACCGCTTTTTAGCGGCTCCCACCTCAACTATTCCACGCTCGATTTGCGTGACCCGTTTTTTCCCTGGAGCGACTGCTGCACCATTTTCATCAGACGCGCTTTAGCGTCAGTGCGCGGCGGCTGAGGACGCAAGCTCAGTGCAAATGCGGCGCTCAGGCGACGGCATTCCTGCACATAACGCTCGGCGCGTTGCCCGAAATCTTTTCGCGCAATATTGAATGCTTCCTTCTCTTCCTCGTCCAATGCACCCACCACGTAAAGCCGGGCATTATTCTCAAACTCTTCAAAATTCATCTTTTAGCCCTTTCAATCCGTCGGCGATTTTTTTAAGGCCCAGTTCCAGGCGGGTTTTGATTGTTCCAAGGGGAATATGGGTGTAGGCGGCGATTTCACGTTGGCTCATGCCCTTAAAGAAGGCGAGGTCGATTGCCTGTTGCTGGGCGGGAGGAAGCGAGGAAATGACCTTCTCGAGCATTTTGCGCAAGTCCGAAGATTCGATTTCCTGATCTACTGTGTTATTAATCCATGCATCGGGCTGCTGCTCTGTTTGCTGCTGGAGGCGTTCTTCGGCTCTGGCGTAACTCTGGCGTTTCCTTAACCGATCGATGGAACGTCTCCGGGTCAATGTAACCATCCAACCGAGCGGCTTTCCTTTTTCCTGGGAATAATTGCGGGCATGGTTCCAGAGTTCCATAAAGATCTCCTGGAGCAGATCGTCTGCCTCGGCCTCGTTATGAATGATGCGCATGATTAGCGCTTTTAAGACTGAGCTGTAACGGTCGTAAAGGACCGCAAGCGCCGTCGGATCTTCGTCCTGAACGCCGCGCATCAACTCCTCATCGCTGACCACAATGGCGGCGCCATGCGTCGGGTCGGTCGAAGCGGGTTTACTCATACACGGCCAATACGCAATGGGGCGCGCAAGTGAGTGTGTAAACGCCCGCACTTCTACAGGCTCAAGTTGAGACGGCGCAAAGCCACGAGCCAATGCGCCCCAACGAATCGCGCATTGACGCCCTTCTTCAGGGCGTTACCGTCCCCGATTTTCATGAGTTCGCTTAACAAGAAGTTCCCGCGGCTGCTTCCAACGCCAATCAAAAAGAACATGCGTGTCGCCGATCTGGTCGACACCGCTTTTAAAGCCTATAACGGCGGCCGGCTCGCGGAGGCTTGCCGCTTGTTCAGTGAGAAAATGATCGCCGGCGACGGAGTGGTCGGAATGTCACTTACCGGTGCGCTGACCCCGGCCGGCCTCGGCATCTCAGCGATCATCCCCCTGATGAAAGCCGGTTTTGTCGACTGGATCATCTCCACAGGCGCCAATCTTTACCACGATCTCCATTACGGACTCGGCATGCAGCTTTATGCCGGCTCCCCTTTTCTGGATGACGTCGCGCTGCGCCGGGACGGGATCATCCGCATTTACGACGTCCTTTTTGACTACGATGTGCTGCTCGATACCGACGCTTTCGTGCGCCAGGTCATTCAGGGCCCCGAGTTCCAGCACACGATGGCGACCGACGAATTCCATTACCTGCTTGGACGTTATGTTTACGAGCGCGAACGGTTGCTGGGAGTCAAGGAGACGAGCGTCCTGAGCGCGGCCTACCAGTTCGGCGTGCCGATCTTTACCAGTTCGCCAGGCGACAGTTCCATCGGCATGAACGTGGCCGCCATGGCGTTGCGCGATTCAAAACTGCTTATCGACGTCAATCGCGATGTCAATCAAACGGCTGCCATCGTCTATGCCGCAAAATCCGGGGGCGCCACTTCGAGCGTCTTTATTCTTGGCGGCGGCTCGCCCAAGAACTTCATGCTCCAGACCGAGCCGCAGATTCAGGAGGTGATGGGCATTGAAGAACGCGGGCACGATTATTTTCTCCAATGCACCGATGCGCGCCCTGACACCGGCGGCTTGAGCGGGGCCACCCCCGGTGAGGCGGTGAGCTGGGGCAAAATTGATCCCGATAATTTGCCCGATTGCGTTGTCTGCTACGCCGACTCGACCATCACGCTGCCGATCATTACCGCTTACGCTTTAAGCAAGGCGGCGCCGCGCAAACTCAAACGCCTCTACGATCAACGCGACAAGCAATACGAAGCGTTGCGCACCCAGTATTTTAAACACGGCCAAGTTGAAAAAATCGGGCATCGCACCGATCTTGCCAAACCAAAAAGCGGCCGCTCCGGGCGCTCGGTCACTGGCAAGAAGCGGAGTGCATAAAGGGCTCGAATCCCGCGCTTCGTTGCTCGATCGGGTGCGCCTGGAAGGGTCGAAGTTCGTGCATGTCGCCGGGGTCCCCTATTCGGCCCAACGCGAGCTGCAAAGGGATCGCAACAAGGTCGACCACGTCCTGATCACGCTGGCAGCCGGCGAATTTGGACAACTGGCGGCGGCGGTCAATACGTTCTCCTGGCTAAACGGCAACGCGGGATTTGATCCACGCGTCCGGCTCGGCGTGGTCGCCTCCACCTGGAGCGAGACACCTCCCGTTGGGATTGAGGAAACCAGCGGGTTCGATTACGCGGAAATCGAGGCCCGCGAACAGGTTGAATTCCTTTTTCAGGATCAGGAGCTGCTTGCCGCGCGCCTGATTGCAAAAACCCGCGCCGCGGTGCGCATTGAGCTTTGGGGCGAACTTTACGCGCGGCGCACGATCGGCATTCATCAGATTCACAGTCGGCGCGCGAGCAATGCCATGCCGATGGAAGTCCGAAACCGCGATGGCGCCCTCAAGTTCTATTATCGCGAACAAAACGCGGCCGAACTCTTCCTTTTCAAATTCGACGGGCAGATTTAATGGGCGCTTGGAATGATGAGCACCTGGCCGACTGAGAGCTTTCGATCGTCCCGAATCCGGTTGGCCACGCGCAACTCCTGAACCGTCACGTGGTATTTGCCGGCCACTGAACCAAGCGTCTCGCCCTTCTCAAGCGTGTGGTTTCTACGCGCCGGCGCCGCGATGCGGGGTGCCGGCCTGGCCGTTGTTTTCGGCGTGACACGCGTGACGGGGGCAGGCCGGAATGGTTCGGGATGCGCGGCTCGGGTTTCCCTTGGAGCCTCCTCATGCCGGGACGGCCGGTAATCGGCTAGCGCAGGATCCAGCTCCACGATCTTCTCCTCCAACTGCCGGTTGGCCCGCTCAAAGGCCTTTTGCACCTTCACATCGCGCAACGCAATCCGGCGCACCTGATCGTATTCCACGGCGATGCCCGGGCGGCTCGACGCCGCCGAGCTGCTCAGGTGGCTGGCCAGAAAAACAAGGGGGATGGCAAGTTTCCGAATCATCCTCCACCACCTATCGGGCAAGCCGCCGCGCAACAAGAGTCTCTTTTGTTTTCCGGGAAGAACGTGTTGCCTGTGCGCTTTTCAAAACTGCTCTCCGAAACTAGAACCGACCTCATGCGCATCCTTCGCCACAGCGATCCCGATTTTTCCCAGGCCCTCGCCTCCCTTCAACGCAAAGCGATGCCGCATCCTCAAACCGAGCAGACGGTACGCGAAATCATCGCCGCGGTGCGCGAGCGGGGCGACTCGGCGCTTCTCGAGTTTTCCGAACGATTCGGCGGCCCTAAGCTCGCAGCGAGCCAGTTGCGGGTAAACGGAAACCCGGCGGTCGATACGGCAACGCAGGAAGCCATCAGCACCGCGCACGCCAACGTGATGGCATTTGCCAAATCGAGCCTTCGCAAGAGCTGGAGCGCCGAAAATGCCCAGGGAGCGCAAGTCGGTGAACGCTTTGATCCGTTTCAACGTGTCGGGATTTACGTGCCCGGCGGGACCGCTCCCCTCGTTTCCACGGCCATCATGACCGTGACTCTCGCCGCGGCGGCAGGCGTTCCACAAATCGCGGTCGCCACTCCTTGCGACGCAAGCGGCCTGGTCAACGAGGCGCTCCTTTACGCGCTTAATTTTGCCGGCGCCACGGAGATTTATTGCGTCGGCGGCGCCCAGGCCATCGCCGCCCTTGCATTCGGAACGGAAACGATCAAGCCGGTCCAGAAGATATTCGGTCCCGGCAACGCCTATGTGGTGGAAGCCAAACGCCAGGTGTTCGGTCAGGTCGCAATCGACCTGCTTCCCGGGCCAAGCGAAATCCTGGTTCTCGCCGACGCCACCGCTAATCCCGCCTGGATCGCCGCCGATCTTCTGGCCCAGGCCGAGCACGGCAAAAACAGCTCGATTCTTTTCGTCACCGATTCCGAGACACTCCTGATGGAAGTCCAAGCGTCAATTGAAACCCAATTGCGTGCCCTAAGCCGCCAGGAGCATCTGGCCAGCGTGCTGGAGAAAGATTGCGCGCTGATCCTGGTCAAGAGCCTCGAGGAAGGCGTTGTTGTCGCCAACGAGTTTGCGCCCGAGCACATCTCCATTGTTGCCAGGGACGAGGAACAAATCGCCACGCGGATTCTCACCAGCGGCGCGATCTTTTTGGGCGGCTATTCGCCCGTGGCAGCCGGCGATTTCGTAGCAGGCCCAAGCCACACCCTCCCCACGGGCGGTGCCGGCAAATCGTTCCCCGGCCTGATGGCGGACATGTTCCAACGCCGCACCAGCATTGTTCGGCTCGACGAGAAATCGCTTCGCAAATCGATCCCCACGATCTCGCAATTCAGCCTGATCGAAGGGCTCGACGCCCATGGCCGCTCGGCGACGGTGCGAATGGAATCGTAGAAGCGCCAAACAGGTAGCGCCGCATTACTTCGCAGCGGCTGGCACAAACGCCACGGAAACCGGCATGCCCACCTCAAGTTTCTGCCCCGTCGGTTTCAGTTTGCCGGTCGCGGAGTCGATCGCGAAAATCACGAGGCTGTTGCTGTCCTGATTACCCGCAATCAACCAATTGCCAGTCGGATCGATCCCGAAGCCGCGCGGCGTTTTGCCTTGGGTCCCCGCCTGCTCGATCGCAGTCAGTTTTCCGTCCGTACCGATCGAAAATACCGCAATGCTGTCGTGGCCCCGGTTTGAGCCATAGACAAATTTTCCGTTGGGATGCACAAAGATTTCCGCGGTCGTGCTGCTTCCTTTAAAACCGTCCGGCAACGTGGAAATTGTCTGGACGGGCTCAGAGAGCGCGCCTGAGTTGGGATCCCGCGTCAGGAGACTGATCGTGCTCGCCATCTCATTAATTACGTAGGCATTTTTCTCGTGGAATGCCAGATGACGCGGACCCGAGCCGGGAGCCACATGCGCGAACGCCGGATCGTTGGGGGCAAGGGTGCCCTTTGCCGGATCAAGCTTGTAGATATTGACGTGATCGGTCCCTAAATCGCACGAGTAAATGAATCCGCCGAAAGGGTAAATGCTGTGCGCATGCGCCTTTTCCTGGCGCTTTTTATCCGGCCCACTTCCGCTGTGCTGGATAAAGTCGCTCGGTTTTCCAAGGCTCCCATCCTTTTCAACGGGAAGCACCTCGAGGCTGCCACCGGTGTAATTGGCAATTAACGCATAGTTGCCGGCAATCGAGATATGGCACGGATCCGCACCGCCCGAGGGTTGCTGATTGAGCGCGGTCAGCTTGCCGCCTTCACCAATCGCAAACGCGCTCACGGTTTGTTTGCTCTCGTTGACCGCGTAAACAAATTTTCCACCCGGATGCACTGCTAAAAAGCTCGGACTTTCAGACTCGGCCGCCAGTTCTCCGCCCGTCACCTTGCCGGTCTGCGTATCGAGCCGGTAATGATAGATCCCGCGGCTCCCTTCCTTTTTTGTGTAAGTGCCGACGTAAAAATCGCGTTCGGCGGCGGAAGCAGCATTGAGCAGGGTCATGGCGGCAAGAGAGATGGAGGCGAGCGGGGGGAAAAGCTTCATGACCGCCAGTTTTTGCCTTCAACGGGCGGTATAACAAGCCAATCCGCGCACTGGACTACTCTCTTATCTGGCCGTTGCCGCGCAGCAGATACTTGTAGGTCGTCAGCTCTTCCAGCGCCATCGGGCCGCGGGCATGGAGTTTATCGGTGCTGATCCCAATCTCCGCGCCGAACCCAAACTCTGCCCCATCGGTAAACCGGGTCGACGCATTCCAATAGACCGTGGCGCTATCGACCTCGCGAAGGAAGCGTTCGGCCCTCTCTTCATTGGCCGTCACGATGGCGTCGCTGTGATGCGACCCGTTCTGCTCGATATGCTCAATCGCTTCGTCCAGGGAGTCGACCACTTTGACCGCAAGGATCAGTTCCAAAAACTCGGTGCGATAATCCTGCTCGGCGGCGGCAATGACACCCGGTTCGCCGGCCCCGAGCTTTAAAGCGCGTTCGTCGCAGCGCAATTGCACCCCTTTTTCAAGCAGCGCCTTGCCGGTGGTGGCAAAAAAGGCATCGGCTATATCGGCGTGAACCAGCACGGTTTCGACCGCATTGCAGACGCCAGGCCGCTGGCATTTGGCGTTGATTACGATCTCCTGCGCCATCGCAAGATCGGCCTCGGGATCGACGTAAATAATGCAGATCCCATCGTAATGCTTGATCACGGGCATCCGTGCGTGGCTGACCACGGTCTCAATCAACCCTTTGCCACCACGGGGCACAATCACGTCGAGATACTGGTCCATCGCGCAAAGATGCCGCACCGCCTCCCGGTCCGTCGTCGGAATCAGCAGCACACTGTCGGCTGGCAACCCGGCTTGTTCCGCACCGCGGCTCAGCGCGGCGGCGATAGCAATGTTGGAATGAATCGACTCGGAACCGCCCCGCAGAATCGTTGCGTTGCCTGTCTTTGTGCAAAGAACCGCCGCGTCGCTGGTCACATTCGGACGCGACTCGTAAATGATTCCCACCACGCCAATAGGGACGCGCACCTTGGAAATTTCCAGTCCATTGGGACGCGTCCATTCCTTGATAACCTCGCCAACCGGATCAGGCAGCGCCGCCACTTCCCGGATGCCCGCGGCGATCTTTCCGACCCGCCCGGCATCGAGCTTCAGCCGGTCAAGCATCGCGCCCGAGAGGCCGTCTGCTGTCGCCTTCGCCACGTCCCTGGCGTTTTCAACCAGGATCGTATCGGCGGCATTGACGAGTTCATCGGCCATGGCAAGCAGAGCGCGGTTTTTCTGTTCGCTGCTGGTCCGCGCAAGCACGCGCGCGGCGGCCCGGGCGCGGCGGCCGAAATCGAGGATCTCTTCTTTTAAATCAGTCATGGGAAAATGGAAGGCCACCTTGGTCCAGAGCCTCGCCTGGTTCAAGCCCCGGCGCTCGTTGCGTCGAAGGAGGGAATCTCCTGCAAGCAGCCATCATCGTATATGTGAAAACATAAGAGCGAGTTTCAGTTGAACAGTTGGAAAGGCTTCGGCAGCATTGCCGGGTATGGCGGACGGCGGATTTGTCGGTTCAAACGTACTCTCTTTCCCCTTTAATTTTTACCGCCGCCATGTTCCGAAGCGTCATCCCCCTTCTCCTGCTTTCCCTCCCCGCGATGTCTGCGGAACTGATCTGGGGCTCCTCGGGAAATGGCGGCAGCAGCACTTGGAATACGACTACAGCCAATTGGTTTGACGGCACCAATGCTGTCACATGGCCCACCACCACCACTGGTGGGTCCGCCATTTTTGACGGAACGCCCGGGACGGTCACCGTCTTTAACAGCCTCGTTTACGCGGAAAAGCTGGAGTTCCGCACCGCTGGATATCTCATTGAGGGCTCGTTATTAGAAAGCTCGCCGAACGGCCTGACCTTTAACACCCTCGCCGACGCTACTAGCAACGCGTCCATTTACTCCGGCGAGGGAGCAAATGCCCGCGTTTTTACCAAGACAGGCCCCGCCACACTTACGCTCAAAACCCTGGCATTTTTCGACCAGGTAAATGTTCTTTCAGGCGAACTGCGGGCAAGCACCAGCAGTGGAGTCAATGGCTCGGCTCAATACTACTTCAATCCAAGCTCCAGCACCCGGCTTACATTGGAGGGTTACATCGGCGATAACTTCAGTGTAGGAGGACTTCAGGGCGGGAACGCTGAAATCTATCCGCTCGATTCTTCTTCCGCCGGGAGCTCCGGCAAGCGCAGCCTTAGTATTTTCAATCGGGGCGGCAGTTTTTCCGGCGTCCTGCGGGACAACGGTGCCAATACACTGGCGCTCGCAAAATATACAGGCAGTCAGCAGGAGCTTGCCGGCACGAATACTTACAGCGGTCCCACCACCATCTATGCCGGTGCGATTTCTTTTGCTGGTTCTGGTTCCGCATTAAATACGGTATTCACGGTGAACTCCGGAGCGACTCTGCTGCTTGATAATACAACACTGGCCCAGTCCAACCGCATTTCAGACTCCGCGGCACTCTCACTCAGCGGCACGCTGACTCTGAAAGGCAACGCCCTTGCACCGGTATCGGAAAAAGCAGGCAATCTCATTCCTGTTGGGCTTCCGCTTGTTCAAGTGCTGGCAGACCCTTTTCAACCTGCCACCCTGACTTTTCAAAGCCTCACGCCGGCAGCTACCGGAACGGTTCTTCCGGTTTTCACAGGCACGCATCTTGGAGCCGTGTCCGGTCCGGGAGTAGCTAGCATCCGCTTTGTGAATGTTCCATCGCTTGTTGGTGGTGACGGTGCTGTCGGCTCGACTACACTCAGCATTCTGGCTGGCATATACGGGGGCGAAGCCGGCCCTGAAAGCCTGGTCACCTATGGCGCCAACGGTGTGCGGCCGCTTTCTGAGGACGAATACCTTCACGATTCTCTAAGTGCGGGAGCCAATGTCAGTCTCACAACTCCGGTCACCGTCGCAGGGGTCCAGTCTGTGAATGCCTTGCGTGTGCAGGACGGCAGCGCGGTATTGGGCAGCGGCACATTGACGGTTGCCAGCGGCACCATCCTTGCCCTTCCAGGCAACGCCCGGCTCATGGAGAACAAACTGAATTTTGGTTCCGCCACAGGCACCATCTTCACAGTCGGCAATCTTGTCATTAAAAGTAGCATCACAGGCTCAGGTGGTTTGCGCAAAAGCGGTTTGGGCACCCTTACACTTGCCGGCGCCAACAGCTACTCCGGGTTCACCGAGATTATCGCAGGAACAGTCCGCCTGGAAAATGACTCGGCGCTTGGCAACACCGGTACCTATGTCTCCCGTGGCGCGGCCCTTGAGCTCATTGGCGGTCTTTCTATTGCCCCCAAATCGCTCGCTTTCTCCGGCAGCGGCCCCCATGGGCGGGGCGCTTTGCGCAACCTTGGCGGTGACAACGCATGGGCCGGAGACATCTACTCCGGCCTTGACGGTGTTATCGGCGTCGAGGCTGGGTCACTCTCATTTTCCGGCAATTTCAGCGACGGCTATCTTACCAAAATCGGTGCCGGATTATTGCGCTTAAGCGGCAATACCAACGAGCTTGCGAGAATCAGCCTCAGTGGCGGCACCTTGCGTTTCCAAGCGATTGCCAGCAGTTCCGCGGTTGGACTTGACCAGATAGCCCTGAATTATGGGAGGCTTGAGCTTGCGCCTGCCGGCGTGAGCTCCGAGGCAAGCATTATCCTTTCCCGAAGGAATCCACTTACCTACACCAGCGGTGCGGCGCTGCTACTTGACCGCGGCCGGAATTCTTCGCTTACCGTCACTGTCGGCGGTCCATCAGGCCTCGATAGTCTCACCCGCGAGGAGAGCGGCACTCTGGTTATCGTGCCCGGCAGCGGACAACTCGGAACGGTGGAAAAATTGAAACTCACAACTGCTTTCATACAGCAGAACGGAATAGTGCCTTCTTCTATTGTGATGGAGGAGGCGGATTCCCAGCGCTCCGCTTCATTTCTTGCCTATGACGCCGTCGCCGGTTTCGTGCGAGCAACACCGACCGCGCCTGCCGGATCTACTCTGCAAACAGCGGGCGCCAACGCTTACTTCCTTGCCCAAACGCCGCAAACGCTTACCGCCTCCGCCTCTCTCTATGCCCTCCAGAACCAGGGACAACTCCTTGACCTCGGCACCAGTACTCTCACTTTCAATACAGCGAAGCCTGACACCGCGGGGCTTATTTTAAACGGCGGCATTATCCGAGGCGGAACGCTTCAGTTTCTTTCTGAAGCGGTCATCTATACCAGCCTGGCGGGAGCTACCATTGCCAGTGATATAAGCAGTTCCGCCTCCTTTTCCTCGTTTTTTCCAAGTACATTGACGTTTTTTGGCCCGGGCGTCGTCACTCTCAGCGGCGATGTTTCTGCTTCTCGAGGCTTTTTCATCGCCACGGTCAACAGCGGCACATTGAAGATCGATGGAAGCCTGCAAGGGAAGATTGAAGCTCAACCGGAGGCTACACTCGCTGGATCCGGGAGAGTGAAATACGGCATCTCCGGCGGCCTCATCTCTCCCGGTAGCGGCCCAGGAATCCTGACCGCCTTGCAGGTGGAGCGCGCGGAGCGGATTGTTGATTTTCGCACCGTCATCAGTCCCACCTCCTTTGCCTTCGAGTTCAGCCGTACCGGCTTGCCGGATTTCAGCCACTCCGCAGCGAGTGGCAACGATCTCCTGCGTCTCACCGACGCCACGGCGCCTTTCACGACGTTATTTGATTCCGAGACCGGAATCTCCCTCTACTTCCAAACCAATGGCCTCCAGCCCGGTGATCAGTTCTACGGCGGCTTCTACACCGATCTGCGCGCCGATTTCTCCGCCGCATTCCAAAACGCCACCGTTTACGTTTACCAACAAGATCCCGCCGGAAGCGTCCTTTTCGGAGGTCAGCATTATTCCCTCGATAACGCCGTCAACCTTGCAATCACCACTACCCCGCTCTCCGCGGACTTTGGCGATGGGCTTATCAATGGGCAGATTATGCGGGTGCAGGTTGTCATCCCCGAGCCGTGTTCAACGGCCCTTCTTTCTATCCCGCTTGCGGTCATGGCACTCAGGCGTCGCCGCCAGGCAAGCCGGATTACTTTGGGATAAAATGCGTGCCGGCGGATCCGCCGGCGGCGGCGGCGCCGATCTGGCCCGGTTTACGGCCGCTCACGATATAGGTGCAGATGCCAGCCTCGACTGCCATCTTGACGGCCTGCAATTTGGAAATCATGCCGCCCACGGAGAACTTCCCTTTCTCCTGCCGGGCCAAAGAGGCGACGCCGTCAATATCCTCAACCACCGGCACCGTGGTTCCCGCTTCATCCAAAAGTCCATCGACACTGGTCAATAAAATCAGGAGATCAGCCTTGGCCAAAATCGCCACCTCCGCGGAAAGCCGGTCGTTGTCGCCGAACTTGAGCTCCTCGACCGCCACCGAGTCGTTCTCATTGATGATCGGCACGACGGTTTTATGCTCAAGCAGGCATTCGAGCGTATTGGCGGCATTGGCGTGCCGGGTGCGGCTGTCGAGATCGCCATGGGTAAGCAGCAGCTGCGCGACATTGAGCCTGTGGGCCGCAAACATCGTGTCGTAAATACGCATCAGCTTGGATTGACCAATCGCCGCGCAGGCCTGCCGGGCGGAAAGCGCTTCGGGCCGATCTTTCATTCCCAGCGCCATCAGTCCCGCCGCCACCGCGCCGCTTGAAACCACCACGCATTGATGTCCTGCTTTCACCAGCGCCGCCACCTCCGCGCAAAGGCGCTCAAATTGCGGTTCATCGAGGGCGTTTCCGGTCGGGTTGGCAAGGATACCGGAACCAAATTTGACTACAATTCGTTTGGGTGTGAGAGACATGGCGAAGGAAGCCGTGGATAGTTGGAGGCACGCCGCCCGGCGACAAGCTGAATATCGGTTTTATCCATGACAGCTTCGGTTGCCGAGCCGCTTGCATTCGAGGACTCCCTTCCTAGACTCGGTGTCACTTTATGAGCGATCTCAGCATTGAAATTGAGCGAGCCGTGCAGGCCGGACAGCTGCGTCAAAGCAGCGCGAAAAACATCGAACAAATGCTTGTTAGAACCAGCCAGCCCTCTGTTTTGGAGAGCATCACGGAACTGGTGAATGCCGGCGCATGGGAGGAACTCGATGATCGTTTCTTTAAAACCCTCGCTTTTGGGACCGGCGGCCTGCGCGGACGCACCATCGGCAAGATCGTGACGGCGGCCGAACGCGGCGAACCCCAGCCGCTCGATCGCCCGCAACGGCCTTGCGCCGGGACCAACGCGATGAATTTCTTCAATGTCAGTCGCGCCACGCAGGGTCTGGTGGCTTATTTGAAGGAGTGGCTCGCCAAGGAACAGATCCTGAGCAAGCCGAAGATCGTTGTTGCCCACGATACCCGTTATTTTTCACGCGATTTTGCGGAACTCACCGCCCGCGTCGCCATGGATAACGGATGCGACGTCTGTCTTTTTGAAGGACCCCGCTCCACCCCGCAGCTCTCCTTTACCGTGCGCCAGCAGAACGCTTTTGGAGGCATCGTCATCACCGCCAGCCATAACCCTTCCCACGACAACGGTTACAAAGTCTATTTCTCCGATGGCGCCCAAGTCGTCGAACCGCATGCGAGCGCAATTATCGCCAAGGTCAATGCGATTGAATCCGACGTTTACGAGCCGCTGCCTGAAGACGCGCAAGGAACCTTGACCGTGCTCGGCAAAGAGATCGACGAGGCTTACATGGAACGGCTCGAAACCCTCGTGCTCGACCGGCCGATGGTCGAGTCGGCCAAGGATCTGCAGATTGTTTTCACCTCCATCCATGGGACTGGCGGCGCGATCATTAAACCGATGCTCGACCGGCTCGGCTTCCGTTATTCGACCGTGCCGGCGCAGGAAATTCCCGACGGCCGTTTTCCTACGGTGAAATCGCCCAACCCCGAAAACGCCGAAGCGCTCTCCAAGGCGATCGAGCTGGCCAACGAAGTCGGGGCGGATCTGGTCATGGCGACCGATCCGGATTGTGACCGCATGGGGGTGGCGGCGCGCAACCGGGAAGGCGTGATGGAACTTTTCAGCGGCAACCAGATCGGCTCCCTGATGGCCTATTACCGGGTCAAAAAACTCATCGAACAGCGCGTGATCACTTCGGACAACGCGCGCCGCTGCGTGATCATCAAGACATTCGTCACCACCGATCTTCAAAAAGCCATCGCCCAACGCAACGGCCTGCGCTGTGTGGAAACGCTCACCGGCTTTAAATATATCGGCGAAAAACTCGGCAAATACGAAGCCGCGCTGCCGATCGAACGCCGGATGAATTACCGGATGCTGCCCGAAATCGAGACCCGCCTGCTGCGGCTCAACCATTCGAGCTATTACGTGTGCGGCGGCGAAGAGAGTTACGGTTACAGCGCCGCCGATTTTATCCGCGACAAAGACGGCAATGGCGCCGTCGTGGTCTTTGCCGAAGTGGCCGCTTACGCCAAATCGCGGGGACTCACGCTCGATCAGCTTTTGGATGAAATCTATTCCGACTACGGCTTTTACCTCGAGCAGAACGGCAATCTGACCTTTGAAGGAGCCGAGGGGGCGAGCAAGATCCAGAAGCTGGTGACTTCGTATGCGTCGCAACCGCCGGGCGAAGCCGATCAGTCGCCCGTGACCGAGCTGCGCAATTTTGCCGAGCAGGATTTTGTCGATATCGAAGGCGACAAAATCCCGAAGGAAAAAATGCTCATGATCGATCTGGCTGATGGACGCCGGTTCGCGGTGCGGCCGTCGGGCACCGAACCGAAGATCAAATTTTACATGTTCGGCCGCCGTTTGCCCCAGGCTGGCCGGGGCTTTACGGAAAGCGAACTGACCGAGGCGCGCCAGGAGGTCACCGCTTCACTCGCCTCGCTTTGGAGATGGATTCAGGCCGATGTGGAAAAGCGCCTCGGCCGCGACGATAGTTAACCCTCACTCTCACTGCCCCAAACCGAGTCATCCTTATGCCTAGAGAAATCAACCTTGATGGAGTCGAAGTCTCCATCCTTAAAGCGCTCGGAACCGGGGGCGGCGACACCGCAGGCGAAACGCTGCTTAGCCGGCTGGAGGGGCTCGAGTTCGCCGAGGTGCTCGATTCGATTGAAGGAATGATCTCCATCGGGTACGTCTCCTCCGACCGGGTTGCCATCCGCAAAAGGGAAGAGTTCGAAAAGGCCGCCTTTTATGTGAACTCCGGTTACGCCCGCGACCTCAAAAACGCCCTCGAACCGGTCACCCGGGAAAAGCCCAGGAGCCGGCGCATCCGTCGCGAATAGATCAAAGAGGCGGGACTCTGCTTAAATTGCGGGTTGCGCAATGCGGGGCGCCGATTGAAAACACCGCTCCGCCGCGATGTCCGACCAATCCGCCATTTCCGTTTCCCCGTCCATCACCCGCCCTCCACGATCCGCGCTTCACCTTTGGCCCTGGCTTGCGGCGGCATCCAGCGGTCTGCTCCTGGCGTTTTGCTTTGCTCCCTGGAACCTCGGTCCGCTTTGCTGGATTGCGCTTACACCGCTGATTTGCGCGGTCTGGTTTTCCCGGCCCACAAAGCGCGACGGGCTTAGAAAGGCGCTGCTTGGTTATGTAACGGGCATCGTCTTTTTCACGGCGACTTTTTACTGGCTCGGCACGCTTGGAATTCTTTTTGGGGAATTCTGGCTGCGCGGTTTATCACTGCTGCTGGCTTTGTACATGGGGCTCTACCTGTCCTTTTGGGCGTGGTTCATCAGCCGCCTCCACGATGGAGTCAGCCGATTCACCCATTCCAGCGGCAATATCGCCACCGCGCTTCTGGGCGCCTCCGCATGGGTGGCTCACGAATGGGTCCGCGGCTGGCTTTTCAGCGGATTCGGCTGGAACGGGCTGGGCGTCGCGCTTCACAAAGACCTGGCGATGATCCAGATTGTCGACATCACCGGCGTCTGGGGGTTGTCGTTCCTGGTCACGTTTTGCAATCTCATGGGCGTGATTATCGTGCGCCGGCTGCTCGCGGAAATCGGCCCGATTTTCCTGAAACGGATCCGTTGGGAATTCAGCTTCACCATGGCTTTGATCGCCGCCGTGTTCGCTTATGGAGTCCGCACGCTGATGCACGGAAACGCCGCGGAACCGGCCACCACGGTTCGCGTTGGCATGATTCAGCCCAATACGAAGCAAACCGAGAAATGGAGCGCCGATTCCGAGAACCGAATTTTTGAGCGGCTCGACCTGCTCACCACCGCCGTCGCGCTCTCCAAACCGGACCTGATCGTCTGGCCGGAAGCGTCGACCCCGCGTGGCATGTTCGCGGATGAAACTAATTACAGCTTCATTATGAAACAGGTGGAGCAAGGCGATTTTTCATTGCTAATCGGCACGGTCGATACCGACATCGATCGCCGGGAGGACTACAACGTCGCCACCTTGCTCAACACGCACGGCACCCAGCTTCAAACGCATAAAAAGATGCACCTCGTCCCATTCGGGGAATATCTGCCGTTGCGGACCGCGTTCCCGCTTTTTGCCATGGTAGCCGGCGAACTCGTCCCCTCGGATTTCACCCCGGGCCGCCAATTTACGGTGCTTACCCTGCCAAAACCGGCGATTAAATTCTCCGCATTGATTTGTTTTGAAGACACCCTTGGCGATCTGACCCGGCAGTTTGTGCTCAATGGCGCGCAATTGCTCGTCAACATTACCAACGACGGCTGGTTTTTGGAAACCGCCGGAGCCGAACAACACCTCCACAACGCGCTCTTCCGGGCGGTTGAAAATCGCCGTCCCCTGCTCCGCTGCGCCAACACGGGCGTCACCTGTTCGATCGACCGCTTTGGCCGCGTGGACCGCTGGTATGAACCGTTCCGCGAAGAAGTGCAGCCGGCTCGCGAAATCCGCGTTCCAATCAACACCGCGCACACTTTTTATGGCCGCCACGGCGATTGGCTGGCCATTGGCGCTTCCCTCGTGACGGGTCTGAACATTGCGGGCGCTGCGCTCAGACGCCGATATGCGGCCTGAGTGACTCCGTTTGCCGAGTTATGAGTATCCTTTCGGCCCTCGTGGTCTCATTGCACGATGTCTCTCCACGCACCCGGCTCGATTGCACCGCAATCCTGGCGGCGTTAAAAGAGGCTGGAGTGCCGGCCTGCTCACTCCTTGTCATCCCCGATCACCATCGGCGCGGCCATTTGCTCGACGACGCGGATTTTTGCCAATGGCTGCGCGGGTTGGCCAATGAAGGGCACGAGGTGGTCATCCACGGCTACCATCATTGGCGGGAACGCCGGCCCGCCGAGCGCCTACTTCAAAAATTCCTCACCCGCCTTTACACTGCCGATGAAGGGGAGTTTTACGACCTTTCCCAGGCCGAAGCCGCCCGGCTGGTCTCAAAAGCGCGCGAAGAATTCCGTTTACTGGGACTGGATCCGGCAGGCTTCATCGCACCCGCCTGGCTCCTTGGCGCCGAAGCCGAAGCCGCACTCTGTGAACTCGGCATCCAATACACGACCCGGCTCGCCACGGTCAGTGATTTTCGCGCGGCGCCCTTCCAATCCCAATCGCTGGTCTGGAGTGTTCGCAGCCTATGGCGCCGCGTCGTCAGCCTCGGATGGAATCTCCTGCTTTTTCGCCTCCTTAAAACGAATGCATTGATGCGGATTTCCATTCACCCGGTTGATTGCCGACATCCCAGGGTGTGGCGTCAGATCCGCGGGCTGACGGTCCGCGCGCTCACAACCCGCGTCCCACTGACTTATTTGCAATGGATCGGGCAGCGGTACGCCTATTCAGCAAAAAGTGATTGATCCGGTTTTTTCGCCACACAAACGGCGAGTGAATCACTCCCCGCTCTTGTCATTGAGGCGCGGCCTGATTGAACGGGCGGAAACCACATGCTCGTGGTTCCCGATTTCTAACCCATGATCCCTGCCCCTGTGCGTTCTGATCTTCATCTTCATTCCCGCCATAGCGTCCGCGCCCCGGAATGGTTTTTCCGCCGGGCCGGCTTGCAGGACAGCTATTCAGAGCCGCGCGCGCTTTACGAGCAGCTCAAAGAACGCGGGATGAACTTTTTCACCCTGACCGACCACAACAGTATCCAGGGGTGCCTGGAAATTGCCGATCGCCCCGGGGTTTTTATCAGCGAACAGATCACCGCCAGTTTCCCCGAGGACCGGACTGCGGCGCATCTGCTTGTATGGGGGATTAACGAAGCGCAACACGGCGACATGCAGGCGCTTCGGGAAAATATCTACGATCTGCAGGATTATCTGGCCCGGCAGAACATCGCCCATGCGGTCGCTCATCCGCTTTATAAAACCAACGGGCGTCTCGATTTCGCGCATATTGAGAAGCTGCTTCTTCTATTTAAGCATTTTGAGGGAATCAACGGGCTCCGCGATGCGCTCCTTGGCGACGTGACCCGGTTTATTCTCAAGGGACTTACCCCGCATAAAATTGAAGAGATGGCCAATCGGCATCGACTGACGCCAACCCATTTCGAGCCCTGGAAAAAAGTGCTCATCGCCGGATCCGACGACCACGGCGGAATGAATCCGGCTTCCGCCTACACAAGCACGCCCGCGTGCGCGACCCCCGCCGAATTTCTCTGCCATATTCGTGAAAGCCGCTGTGAGATCCATGGCGCCGGCGGCAGCCCGCTCACGCTTTCCCATGGGCTCTATAATAACCTGCGCTGCTTTATCGGCGAAAAAGTGGCCGGCGCCGAGAGCTCCAGCTTCGTTGGAAAAGCGTTTTCGCGGTTCATGGAAGGCGAAGATCCGACTGAGTTTTCCTGGACGGACAAGATCGGCTTTATCGCGCAGGGGATTGCGACGGGAAAAATCTTTGAGCTGGCAAAACCGGCGCACGTATCGGTGTGGCGGCAATTTGCGGCGCACTTTTCTCAAACTGATGTCAAGGCGCTGTTGATTGATCAAACCGCTGGGATTGTCGAACCGGAAAGACGCGCGTTTGTGATCGCGAACTTTTTTGTCAACCAGCTCGCGTTCCGTTTTTTCACGCGGTTCGTAAAGCAGGCCGCCTCGGGCAGCCTGATCGCGGCCCTTCAGGAAGTTAGTGTCATGCTGCCGATCGTTGCGACGCTGGCGCCTTACCTTTATGCATTTCGCAGCCAGGCACCCGACCGTGGATGGCTTGCGGATGTGAGCCGGCGCTTTGCCGGGGAACTGGCGCCGGCGTTAAAAAACCGCAAACGCGCCTGGTTTACCGACACGCTTGAGGACGTCAATGGCGTGGCCAACACCATTCGAAAACTCACCGCGGCGGTCGTCGCCGAGGGCAACGATCTGGTGGTCGTCACATCGCGTTCCTCCATTCAGATCAGCGATATTCCAATTAAAAATTTCCCGCCCATTGGCGAGTTTGAACTCCCGGAATACGAACTCCAGAAGCTGAGTTTCCCGCCTGTCCTGCAGATGCTCGATTACATCCATCGCGAAGGATTTACCGAGCTGATCATCAGCACTCCCGGCCCGGTTGGCATCACGGCGCTCATTGCCGCCAGGATCCTCGGGATTCGCACCAGCGGCATTTACCACACTGATTTCCCTCAATACGTGCGCATCCTCACCGATGATTCCGCGCTGGAAACCCTCACGTGGAGCTACATGAAGTTTTTCTACGACCAGCTCGACCTCATTTATGTCAATTCCGAAAGCTACCGCCACGCCTGGATCGAACGCGGCATCGCACCGGACAAATTTCGCATCCTGCCGCGCGGCCTCGATACCACCCTCTTTCATCCTTCCCGGCGCGATCCCGGTTTCTGGGAAAAATACGGGATCGCGCCGGGCTCTCCGGTCCTGCTCTACGTCGGCCGTGTCTCCAAGGAAAAGGACCTCGATCTCATCGCCTCCATGTGGAGCAGGCTCCTTAAGGGCGAAACGCGCGAGTTCTCTCCCTCGCTTGCCATTGTCGGAGATGGCCCATATCTGAAAGAGCTCAAGGAACTCCTGCCCGATGCCGCTTTTACAGGCTATCTGGCAGGACTCGATCTGGCGCGGGCATTTGCCTCAGCCGATCTTTTTCTCTTTCCAAGCACAACAGACACTTTCGGCAACGTGGTGCTTGAAGCGCTCGCAAGCGGCCTGCCCAACGTGGTCTCCGATCAGGGCGGACCACGCGACCTTATTACGGAGGGGAAAACCGGCTACGTCACCCGGGCTCGTGACGTGGCCGGTTTCACCGCCGCAGTACAGAGACTGATCGACGATCCGGCGCTTCGAAAAACGATGAGTCTGCAGGCTTTTGACGCGGTGCAGCAACGCGACTGGAGTGAGGCGGGCAGGGCTTTCTGGGCGATGCCAGCCGAATAATTTATATATCGAGGCGCCCGAAAGAGCGCGGCGTTTCCCGGTCGTATCCAGCGACTTAGCACGTGCCGACACGAAAACGCCGCATTTTCGTGTCCTCGATTTTACACTTAAACGCTTGCTCGGGGCCCAATGCCGTGTAGCTGAGAGGCCAGCACACAGCATCTTCGGCGCTTTGATGTGGCTCAAAGCGCGGATCATGAAGTCGGCTACCGGACCGGATGAGAAAGGCTGCCTGGAGGCTTCCTTTTGATCGCGTCAGTTAATTATTTTATTCAGCTTTAAAAATCAGGCCGGTATTCCGGTGCGTATGGACCATTTTCAAACTACTCTCCCCAGAGCTCAAAACCCCGGCCAGCGTATTTCCGCTTTCGATGGAATTCGCGGGGTGGCAGCCCTTTACATTGTATGGGGTCACTTGTACACCAAATTTTTTGTTCTGCTTCCGTCGCTTACCGTATTTTCGTGGTTGATACGCCGCAGCAATTTTGCCGTTTGTTTATTTTTCTTAATTAGCGGGTTCATCACGATGCTCGTTTCAGAAAAGAAGATAAAAGTGCTCACACCAACGAGCTATTTTCGTTTTCTAACGGACCGATTTATTCGTTTATATCCGGCGTATTTGGCCGCGCTGTTGCTGGTTGTTGGAATGGTAAGCGTGGCGCACCTTATCCGATGGCGGGTGAATGTACCGCTGAACGTCCCCTTTCCTATAACATCGCTTCCCCTGGAAGTCCTTATGGTTCAGCATTGGCGGCCTGGCTTTGTCTCCTGGAACTATCCGGCCTGGTCAATCAGCGTGCTTTGGTGGTGCTGCATTTTTCTATTCCCGGTGCTCTTTTTTGTGGTGCGAAAAGTCACGGACTGGCGATTGCTCTCATTGATTGTTGTTTTTCTTGTTGGTGCTTACGCATCCATCCGCTCACAAAATCCCAGCGATGAAATAGGTATTTGGATAGTGCTCATTTCACGGGTCACTTTCCCTTTTGCTATCGGTGCGATCCTTTTTGCCATCTGGCGTGAAAAAGGAGCGCCGCCGCCGTGGCTGGCAAACCTCACCGCGACCGCGGGGGTCGGCGGTTTTTTAGGCGCCCATTATTTTGCTCCGGCGATGGGGCTCATTGCCACGACTACCGTCATCACTTCCCTTATCCTTGTTGTACTAAGCGCGGGCTGGCCGAGTTCATTTATTTATTCCATCATGGAAAAACCGCTGTTTGTCAGCCTGGGCAAGGCGTCCTACTCCATTTACCTTTCCCACTCCGTGGCTGAACGCGTCGCGGTGGCCCTGATGCCGCCTAATAGCTACGTGAACGAAAGTTTTCTCATCCGGTTTATTGTTTTCCTTGGCTACCTCGCTCTTCTGGCCGGGGGTATTGCCGCCTTCTATTTCATCATTGATCGGTCCTGTGAAAAACTGCATCGGACCTGGGCGCGAAAACTTTCCGCAAACTAAAAGCCCGGCACGGGAGGGACTTGGTCGCGACGCCAAAGGGTTCACCCTTTCATTGATACTTGAAAGGCGCCGTGGTTTGCTCCCCATGCCGTGCAGCGCATTCCACCTGAAACCATCGAGCAGATCCAGAACACCGTCGACATCGTCGAGGTGATCGAAGGGTATGGAGTGCACCTCAAACGCGCGGCCGGCGTTTTTAAGGCGCTTTGTCCTTTTCATAACGAAAAATCCGCCTCCTTCACGGTCGATCCCAAGCGGCAGCGATTTAAATGCTTTGGCTGTGGCGCCGGCGGCACCGTCTTCCGCTTCGTGATGACATACGAGCAGCTCGATTTTGTCAGCGCGGTTAAAAAAATGGCCGACCGCGCCAACATCAAAATCATCGAGGGCGAGATGAGCGCCGAGGATGCCGCCCGCTACACGCTACGCCGCCGCCTTCTCGCGCTCCATGCCGAAGCCGCCGATTTTTTTCATCTCCAATTGATGAGAAAACCTTCGGCCCAGATCGCGCGCGACTATCTCAAAGGGCGCGGCGTCAGCGTGGAGGTGGCCAAGTCGTGGAAGCTTGGCTACGCGCCCGAACTTTCCGACGCGTTTAGTGATTTTGCCCATCAACGCGGCTTCAGCACTGAGGAAATTCTCCAAAGCGGCATCGTTGCACTCCGCGATGCGGATAATCCGGACGCCGGGTTTTATGACCGGTTCCGCAACCGGCTGATGTTTCCAATTTGCAACGACAACAATGAAGTCATTGCTTTCAGCGGCCGCGTGCTGAGCGCTGAGCAAAAAGGCGGCAAGTATGTCAATTCGCCCGAGACGATCCTTTTTACCAAGGGAGCGGTGCTTTTTGGTCTGAATCGTTCAAAACGCGCGCTCATTAACAAGAGTTCGGCCATCGTCTGCGAAGGGCAGCTCGATCTGATCACCGCGTTTGAGGCAGGGATTGAAAATGTTATCGCGCCTCAAGGCACCGCATTTACCGACCGGCAGGCGCATCTGCTTAAACGGTTTGTTACCGAAGTCGTCCTCTGTTTTGACTCGGATGCAGCGGGCGAAAACGCGGCCGTTAAATCGCTTGTCCATCTCCTGGCTGAAAATCTCGTTGTCCGGGTTGCCGAGATGCCACCGGGAGAGGATCCCGATTCGCTGATTCGCAGCCAGGGCGCCGCGGCTTTTGCCCAACGAATCGACGACGCCAAGGACTTCTTTGATTATCAGGTCGACCGGCTGGTGAATCAGCCTGACTTTGCCACGCCGCGTGGCAAACAAGCTGCCATTAAGAAAATCGCCGGCTCCATCAGCCTCTTAAGCGATGCGATTCTGCGCGAGACCGTCGTCAATCGGGCGGCGCAACGCCTGGAAATTTCGCCTCAGGAATTTGTCCGCATTTTAAAAAAACCGCCAAAGGCCGAGCCCGCTCCAATGACGGCGGCCGTTCCGGAGCCTGCCCTGGTTGATCCGACCTTGCGCCTGCTCGCGCTGGTGACGCTTTGCGACGACGACGCCCGAGCCTGGGTTTTTGAGGAGCCGTGGAATGAAGTGCTTGCCCGTGAACCGGATGCCGGCCTGCTCATCAAGATTTTGAGCGCCGACTTCCTTCCTTCCAATTCCTCGTCAGTCAACGCATTCCTGACCACGCTTGACCCGGGCGAAGAAGCGGCGCTCGTAGGCCTTTTGGAAATCAAACCGCCTTCCAATGCGCTTACCATTGCCCATGACTGCTGGAAGGGGCTTGAAAAACGCCAGGCACAACGCCGCATCGAGGCTTTGACCGCCCGAATGCGCAACCCGCAATTGAGCGTCGAAGAGAGCGTTTCCTTGCAGAAACAAATTCTTGATTTACAAATCCGGCTCTCCCATATTGCGCGGCCTTTTTCCCTGCCCCTCTGACGCCCTTGTCTGCCGCTTGTGCGTACCGTTAGAGGCGGGGATAAACTTTTCAATCCTCGGGTATGCCTAAAGCCTCTTCGAAAACCACCACTCCTATCACTAAGAAGTCCGACCCGAGCCAGAAAAAGATTTCAGCCAAGTCCTCTGAAAAAAAAGCCAAGGAGAAACCCGCCAAAGCTGAAAAATCGGCGGCTCAAAAATCTCCCGTCGATGAAGCTGAAACCCATTCCCGCATGGGGATGAACGGCAAAAGCACTGCCAGTGCCGAAGTGGTCAAAGCCGCGCCCGCACCGCTAAGCATTCTCGATCAGCCGGAGGTTCAGGAGAAAATCCGTGAACTGATCAAGCTGGCCAAAGAACAGGGCTACCTGACTTTCGACGACCTCAACGAGGCGCTTCCGGATAATCTCAACGACCCCGATGAGATGGATCTCATCATGAACCGGCTGCGCGGATTGGAAATCGACATCATCGATTCCTCCGATGTCGACCGCTTCAAGGACGGCAAAAAGGATGCCGAGGAGGAAGAGGAAGAAAAACCCGAGGCCAAGCTCGACATCCTCGATGACCCGGTTCGCATGTATCTCAAGCAGATGGGACAGGTCCCGCTGTTGACGCGCGAGCAGGAGGTGGAGATTTCCAAGCGGATTGAAGAGGCTGAGCTTAACGTGCAGAAATACGTGAACCGTTTCGGGTTCATCGCGCGCGCTTACCTTGACCTGGCGCAAAAACTCGCTGAAAGCCGCGAGCGTTTTGACCGGATCATTCTCGATAAAAAAATCGAGAGCCGCGAACGTTACATGAAGCTGCTTCCCAAGCTCTGCCAGAGCCTTGAGAACGCCGCCAACAATTGTATTAACGGGTATAAAAACTATCTCGCCCATGGCGGGAAAAATCACGACACCAAGTCGTATACCGATTTTCACAAGGCCCACGCTTCCATCCAGCGCATCTATCCGAAGTTCTTCTTCAAACAGAAGGTCACTGAGGAGTTTGTGCATCTGGCGGATGAAACCCATCGCCTGATCCAGCTCCATTTGGTCGAGCTCCAAAAGCAAGCGGCCAAACCCGAGATGGTCGCCAAGGTCGATCACGCTGCCAAACTCAAGGACATCCAGATGCGCACCTGGATGAGCCCCGAGGAATTCCTGGCCGAGTATGGCGAGCTCAAGCTTTGGCTCAAAAAAGCGCTCAAAGCCAAGACCGAGATGGTTGAAGCCAACTTGCGCCTCGTGATTTCGATTGCCAAGAAATACACCAACCGCGGCCTCTCCTTCCTCGATCTGATCCAGGAGGGCAATATGGGCCTCATGAAAGCGGTCGAGAAATTCGAGTATCGCCGAGGATACAAATTCTCCACTTACGCCACATGGTGGATCCGGCAGGCAATCACCCGTTCGATCGCCGATCAGGCGCGCACCATCCGTATCCCGGTGCATATGATCGAGACCATCAACAAGCTGATGCGCGTGCAGAAGCAGCTTGTGCAGGATTACGGTCGCGAACCGACGCCTGAAGAAGTCGCCGACGAAATCCAGCTTCCGGTTGAACGCGTCCGCGCGGTTCTTAAGATGGCGCAGCAGCCCATTTCGCTGCAATCGCCTGTGGGCGAAAGCGACGACACGAGTTTTGGCGACTTCATTGAAGACAAGAGCGCCGAGAATCCCAGCGACATGACCGCGATCGTGCTCCTCAAGGAGAAGATCAAGGATGTCCTTGAATCGCTGACGGAACGCGAACGCCAGGTGCTCGAACAACGGTTCGGCCTCGTGGACGGCTACAGCCGCACCTTGGAGGAAGTCGGCCGCCAGTTCAAAGTCACTCGCGAGCGGATTCGTCAGATTGAAGCCAAAGCATTGCGCAAAATGCGGCACCCGACCCGTATCCGCCAGTTGGAAGGCTTCCTTGAAGCCGATCAGGTCTGAGGCCGCACAATGGCGCGGCGCTCTTAAAAAAGCGCCGCTCGCAGCCGTTTGAAACGCGCCGTTTCACGGTTCCGATTGCGGTTTTTGGTCCCTGTCGATTTTCCCCGTTTTCTTAGCGGAAAAATCCGCAACTCCCCCAATAAAGGCGTGTTTATCCAGCCGTCATGAAAAATGAAGAACACGATGATCTTTGGCAGCTGCTTGCCAAGGCAAAGGAACCGGCCGTCTCGCCCTTCTTTGCACGCAACGTGTTGCGCGCCATTCGGGAGCAGGAAAAACCGGCCGGCCTTTTTGTTTGGCTGTCGCGCCGTCGCGCATTGACTGCCGCGCTCGGGCTTCTCGCCATTACGGTTGCCGGCATCTCCACGCTGACACGCTCCAACCGGACCGATCAAATCGCGGCGCTTGCCCAGGAAGTCTCCGACAGTCCCGATTACACCGTGATCAGCCACCTCGACGAACTGCTCGCTTACGAAGAGAACTCCGCATGGCTCGACAAACCTGTGTATTGACCGCCCTCGCGGGCCTGTTTTTCGTTGCCTGCCCGGCAGGAATGGCCCAAAGCCAGGAACCCGCTCAATCGGTTGCGCCTGAAGTGCCGCGCAATCCGAAGCGTTCCGGCCCGATGTCTCCGGAAATCCAAAATGCCCAGCGCGCCCTTGAAGCGCTCACCCCTGAACAGCTCAAAAAGTTCCAGGAAAATTTTCTCCGCTGGTCAAACCTTCCACCTGAAGAAAAAAAATCGTTGCGCGATCAGGATGAGTTTCGCCGCAAGAAGATGGTGGAGGATATCGAATCGGTCATGCGCGAAGCCGGCCTTGAGCTGACGAAAGAAAAGCGTCAGGAATTCATCAAGCGCTACGCCCAGGAACGCCGGAAGGTCGAGGAACAGTTGCGCAAAGAGATGGAAGAAAAACGCCGTCCTTTGCTGAAGGAAATCCGGGATCGCCTCCGTCAGGAATTCGCGACGCCCGCCGCCCCGGCTGCCACCGTGCAGCCATAACTTCGGTGGCGTCCACGCCATCTATGAAGTATCTCAAAGTTTTTGATATCGGTTTACAAAACACCTTTGTTTACCGGTGGAACTTTCTATTAAGAGCGCTTTTCGGCGTGGTGCCACTCATTGGCACAGTCTTTATCTGGCGCGCCATCTTTGAAGAACGCAACGCTTCCATCGCCGGATACGACTACCGCGCGATGATCTTCTATTTTCTGCTCACGTTGCTGGTGGAAAATCTGATCACCCCCACCGAGGACGAATGGCAGATCGCCGCCGACATTCGCGATGGGCGGATCAGCTCGTTTCTCACCAAGCCGATCAATTATCTCGGATATCGGCTGAGCCTTTACGGAAGTTACCGCGTTCTTTACTCTGCGGTGACGGCAATTCCCGTCGTGCTCATCTTCTTTTTCCTGCGCGATTACCTTTCGCTGCCCCGCGATCCGCTGACCTGGCTTGCCTTTGCACTCTCGCTTTTTATGGCGGCCATGATCCAGTTTTTCATCGCCTATTCGCTGGCGATGCTCGCGTTCTGGATTCTGGAAATTTCCACGGTGGTCTTCATCCTTTACTCGTTTGAATACTTCCTGAGCGGCCAGGTTTTTCCGCTCGATATCATGCCGGGATGGCTCCAGGGCTTCATTCATTGGTCGCCGTTTACCTATGAGATTTTCTTTCCCGTCCAGGTCTACATGGAACGGGTGCGAGGAATGGACCTTCTTAGCGGCCTGATGACCCAGGCCGTTTGGGTGCTTCTGATGTGGATGCTCGCCACCACACTCTGGAACCGCGGGGTGCGCCAATACCAGGCCGTCGGCGGCTAAAGGCGCTGCAAACATTCTCGATTTGCAATCGCAGGAGCGCCAAGGAAAGCGTTCCAACTCTTCTTTTGGGGAATTTCTAAGAAAGCCTAAAGCGGCACGTCTCATAGCAAACGATGTCTCCCCCAAAACCCGTTGCCCGGATGAGATGACTTCTCCGAGCCGCCAAAACAAAGCCGCGAAGATGCCGGATGAAACCAGTGCCTCCACGTGGGCAACCATCGAACAGGTCTTTGCCGCATTGGAGGCTCCGTTGCTGGCTTATGCCAGGCGTTTGCTTGGCAATTCAGGGACTGCTGAAGACATCGTGCAGGATGCTTTTATGAAACTTCACACTCAGTTTGACCAGGTCAGGACGCCGCAGCCGTGGCTCTACCGTACGGTGCATAATCTGGCTGTGGATCATCAGCGCCGCACCAATCGCATCACGCTTTTGGGCGATTCCCCCAATGAGGAGGAAATCCCGACCATGGACCCGCAGCCTTTGCCCGACGAACAAATTGCCCGATGGGAAGGGATAGGGCTGGTGCGCCTGGTTTTGGAAACGCTCGATGACCGGAGCCGCGAACTGATCCGGCTCAGATTTAACGAAGATCTTTCTTACAAGGAAATCAGTATCCGCATGGGAATCACGGTTGGGAACGTTGGCTATCTTTTACATCACGCGCTCAAGACCATGGCAGTGGAGCTCGATAGAACCGGAGCCACGCAATGAGCAGACGCTTTCAAATTGGAGGTTTCCAATGATGTCACCACGCGAAGAACTTGAAGTCCGGCTCACGGCTATGCTCATGGGCGAGCTCTCGCCGGAGGAAACCGCCGCTCTCGAGGCCGAGATCGCCAGCGATCCCGCCCTTGCCGCGCTCCATGCCAAGCTCCGGCGCACCACGGAACTTTTACGCGAGGCCGTCACCATTCCGGACGAAACGCCATTGCGCCTTTCCAATGAACGGCGCGAGCGTTTGCTGGCGCATTTTAAAAAACCGACACCGGCGGCCGTCATCCTCAGGCCGCGCTGGAAATCGGCTGTTCCGCTCGCGCTCGCGGCCTCCATCGCAGTGCTCCTGGGCGGAAGCCTTTTTTGGATCAACGATTACGACTGGGATCAGCGTGGAATTAATTCCATGGCGCGCTCCGGGCATTGGGCGTCTCAACCCGGCACAATCAGGAGATACTCATCCGACAAAAAAAACTTCTTTGGTGAAAGCCGCGGAGGAACCGGGGCACGGGCGGATATCAACTCAAAAGTGGATGCCCCAAGCCCAAGCAACCGTTTTGCCACTTCCGGTTTCAGTGATTTTAAGCTCGGAACACCAATGTCCGGCCTCCCTTCCGGCGGCTCCACCCCTGCGGTTGATTCCAAGGAGACCACCCTTAACTTTCGCGGCTTTGCAAAAGCGACGGATGCCGACGAAAAACTTGGTGAATCGAGCCTCGGCCTGACAACCGGTACCACCGGAGGAATAGGTGGCGCTAACAGCGGCGCTGCACTGGAGGACATGGCGGGTGCCGCAGTGACTCTCAACGAATCACGCAATAGTGAGCACGAGGCGCTTGCAACTTTGGAGCCTGCAGCGGCCCAACCCGCCTCGGTGGACACCCTGACACGTTCCAAAAATGCTCCGGCTTCCGGACCTGCGGCTGGCAGCAAGCAATCTCGCAACCTCGACACCATCGCCGAAGCAGGCGAACGCATTGCTGTCCAAAAAGGGATTAAGGATCGAGGAGAGGAGAGCCGTGTTACCAGTGCGACAGCTTTGAGCGCCGGCCGTTCTTCAGGTCAACCCGATGGCGGATCAGCAGCTGCCGCTGATTCCGAGGAAAAGATCAAATCGGACTCATCCGCGAAAACAAAACCTGCGCAAAACGCGGGAGTGGAAATCAAAGGCAAGCTGGTTGAAGCGGACGGTTTTTTTCAGAGCGGCCGCTACGATATCGCTTCCAAAAAAGCCAAGGAAGTTCTCAGCCATGATCCTCACAACATTGCGGCCCGCAAGCTGGAGGAAAAGATCAATCAAGCCCGCGATAACTATGACGACACTGCCTATAATGAAGCACGTGCGCGGTCAGTCTGGAGTGTAAACAGGGCTTGGGAAAATCCGGTCAGAAAATTCGCGGGCAAGGCAGAAACCGCGACTGATCCCAATAACAGCCAGGAAATGGCTCTTGCTGAAGCGCAGCCGCAAGCTCCCAGACCGACAGCCGATGGTCAGGTCGACACGCTAAGCGCACTCCAATCACCTGCCCAACCTCCTCGCGGTTATGCGCTCAATAAAGAGGTAGCGCTGAACAAGCAGCAGGCCCCGCCCCTTTCCGACGCCGACAATTCACTTCAAAAGAAAA
The DNA here is from genome assembly GCA_028293625.1 of Chthoniobacteraceae bacterium. Lineage (GTDB taxonomy): Bacteria > Verrucomicrobiota > Verrucomicrobiia > Chthoniobacterales > Chthoniobacteraceae > CAIURC01. Next base: position 188,859 of record JAQGOL010000011.1, read on the forward strand.
CCGATAGCTCGAACGAATTGGCGAGTGCCGGTAAAAAATCGGAGGCGCCTGCCGATGTTGCTTTAGGCCAGGAAACGGAAAAAAACCTGGCTACCGCATCTGAAGGGATGTTTTGGGAGACAGATACGCAGAAAAAAATGGAACCCGCCTCCGAAGGTGCGTCGGTGAAATGGCTTTACGTTTTAAAAGACGGCTCCATCGGCGCATCGAGCCGTGCCTCGGAGGCGAATCCCATCACCGGACGCACTGCATTTTGGACGGATGATAACGCTTCCAAGCTGAACATCGACACCGCAGAACATCCGGGAATGTGGGATGAAAACGGCTTGCCAGCGAATCCGCAGCCATTGAATCCCGCAAGCCTCGGTTACGATAGCGGAAAAGCGGGAGACACGACCCCCGCCATTGCCACTTCCAACGAAGGGCTTAAGCCCCTTTCACTCAGCGACAAACTGGACAGGAAACCTCACCCGGACGGTGAGAAAAGGGCAGAGATTGTTTTGGGCAGACAACAAAACGTCCCGGCACTGGAGTCCAACAACTTTTATTACAAACAAGGAGACGTTGCCGCGGAAACAACCAAGTCTGCGCCTGCAAGACCTGCGTCTCCGGAAGTTAGATCATTGGAAGAAGCTGAGTCCACCCGGTCACCGAGTACAGCGGTGGAACCGCGCATCAATTCGAGAACGCGAGCAATGACTCCCGCCACGTCGGCCCCGGCCAAGCCGGCGGCAGCCAAACCCGAGGAGATCGAGCCAAAGCTGGAGCAGGCAGCAGACTTTGCCGCCATTCCGGCGACTCCATCCAAGCCCGCTGATATCCCGCAACCGGAGGTTCTCACCAGCGCCAATGCGTTCTCCACTTTCTCGCTTAATGTCAGCGACGTGGCTTTCAAACTGGCCGGTGCCAGTTTGGAACAAGGGAAAATGCCCGAGCCATCCACGATCCGCAGCGAAGAATTCATCAACGCATTTGATTACCACGATCCGGAAGCGGCTCCGGGCGCGCCGATCGCTTTTGCTTCTGAACGGGCACGCTATCCGTTTGCTCAAAACCGCGATCTGTTGCGGCTCTCGGTCAAGACAGCCGCCGCCGGACGCCAGCCTGGCCGGCCGTTGAACCTGGTCCTTTTGCTCGATAATTCCGGCTCGATGGAACGGGCCGACCGGGTGCGAATCCTGCGCGAATCGCTTACGGTTCTCGCAAAGCAACTGCAGCCGCAGGATCACCTCAGCATCATTACATTTGCCCGAACTCCGCGGCTTTGGGTGGATGGCGTGGCCGGCAATCAGGCCGGTGAGGCCATTGCGCGAGTCGGCGAGATCACTCCACAAGGCGGCACCAATCTGGCCGCCGCGCTCGACCTCGGTTACGAGACCGCATTGCGCCATTACCAGGTGGGCAGCATCAGCCGTGTTGTGCTGCTGACGGACGGCGCCGCGAACCTGGGCGATGTCGATCCGGCCGCTCTGAAACAAAAGGTGGAAGCCCATCGCAAACAAGGGGTTGCCCTCGATTGTTTCGGCATCGGCTGGGAAGGTTACAACGACGATCTGCTTGAGCAACTCTCCCGCAATGGCGATGGCCGCTATGGCTTTATCAATACCCCGGAGCAAGCCGCCACCGAGTTTGCCGGCCAACTCGCAGGCGCCCTCCGGGTAGCCGCTTCCGATGTCAAAGTGCAGGTGGAATTTAATCCGCGCCGCGTCACCGCCTATCGCCAGGTCGGTTATGCCAAACATCAGCTCACCAAGGAGCAATTCCGCGATAATACCGTTGATGCCGCCGAGATCGGTGCCGCGGAGTCGGGCAACGCGCTTTATGTCGTGGAAGTAAACCCGCGCGGCGAGGGTGATCTGGCCACTGTCCGGGTCCGGTTCAAAGTCCCTGGCACCTCCGATTACCGCGAACACGAATGGGCGGTTCCGTTCACCTGCGCCGCGCCGCCCTTTGAACAAGCCGTTCCTTCGTTGCGCCTGGCTGGAACTGCGAGCGCCTTTTCTGAATGGCTCGCCGGCAGCCCTTTCGCGGCGGAAGTCACCTCCGATCGCCTGCTCGGTTATCTCAACGGCGTCCCGCCGGTTTACGGCGCGGATCCCCGCCCACCCCGCCTGGAGTGGATGATCCGCCAGGCAAAAAGCATCTCCGGCCGTTAACGCCTATTCCTTCTTCTCTTCCGGGCGCGCTTGACCGGAAAAACAGATGGGAGAGGCGAAAAACACCCTTTTCCCAGCAACCTCACTCCTTCTTATGAAACTGTGCCACCTCGCCCTTTTGCTTCTCCTCCCGTGGCTCATGACTGCCGCTTTTGCCGAGCCAACCGAAATCAAAAACCCGTCCGTGAGCGGTGAGGCTGCCGACGGCAAGGTGCGTCTGGTCATTGAAGGGTTTTTTAATGGCACACCGGGTGACACGGAGAAGCTGGTATTTTCGACGGCCATCCAGCATTCGATCAAAGTGACGCGCGACAAGATCACGCATCAGATCGCCGCTACGCTTGATATTCTCCAGGGCGCTCCCAAAGAGCTGCCATTAACCCTCAGCGGCGAAGGCGAAATCCGGCAGGTCACCGGCGACGCGCTCCAGGATTGGAGTATCCGGCAGGAGGTCAACGGAACGCGCACCCTTCTATTGAGGCCCAAAAAAGGCGACAAACCGCTGACCCAACTGGCCGTTGTCATCACCGCCGAGCGCGACTTGAAATCCTGGAAAAACCCGGTGCCAACCCTTGCGTTGACTCCGCCGATGCCGACGCTTTTCAGCGGATTTATCAAAGTGGAAACAACTCCGGATCTTGATGTCCAGGCCGAGGCGGCCACTGGTCTGTTTCCAATTGAGCTCCAATATCTGCCTGAATCTTTGCGCGGCGAAATCAAACCCGGGGAACCTGAACCGCTCACATTCCAGTTTCATGGGCCTTACTCGTTTCCTCTTAAAATCACGGTGGCCGATCCCGAAACCCGCCAAGTGGTGCTTCGGGATTTCAAATTGGCGGGCACTTTCACCGAGCAGAACGCGGCTTTTGTCCTCAGCGCCACGGCGCGCGTAACCAACCCAAAAGGCGGCTCGCTTGTTTTGCTCTCAGGAAGCGTGGCGCTGACCGAGCTCGCCCAGCACCCCGATTGGCGGATCGCTTCCGATCAAGGCCGTTACGTTCTGGTCTTTGACAAAGCGGGCGATTTTCCCATTCAATTCAAGTTCAACGCTGCCGTCCGGCAAGGGGAAGGATGGAACAGCGTCGACTTCCGCGTCGCGCCGAGTGGTTTGCAACCAATCGTCCTGCAGGGACTCGCCGCCGGCACGCAATTTCAATTTACCGGTGCGGCAAGGCCGGAAAGAAAAGGGAACGATTTCGCCAGCTTTTTACCGCCCAATGGCGTGGTCAAACTTTCCTGGAAATCGGCGGCTCCTGAGACGGAAGGCAAACTTTTTTACGCGGCGGAAATGCTTGCGCAGATTAGCGTGAGCCCGGGGTTGATGCGTCAAACCGCGCTTCTCGATTGCAAAGTCATGCAGGGCGAACTCGATCGCGTCACACTTTTGCTGCGTGGAAATGGCGAAGTCACACGAGTGCAGGGCGAACAGGTGCTTGCCTGGAAAGTCGAACCCGGTACGGGTGAACAGGATCGCCGGCTGGTGGTGCAATTTAATCAGCCGCTCAAAAATCAGTTTGCCCTCCAGATTCAAACGCAGACTCCGATTGGCGCGTTCCCGCAAACCCTTGATGCGATGCAATTGCGACCTGAAGGCGCAACACGGTTTGCGGGCTACTTCCGGATTGTGAATGAAGGCGCGGTGCGTCTGGAAGTGGTGCAGGCGAAGGGACTCTCGCAGGTTTCACCCGAACAATTTCCTGAGAGCGACGTGACCAAGGCGGCGTTTCGAGCTCCGGGCGAGCAACGGTTTGCCTATCGCTTTTCGGGCGGCGATTTCGCGTTGCGCATTCAGGCGGATCAGATCCTGCCCGAGCTGACGGTTTCCCAGGTGCTCGCTTATCATCATGGAGAGAACGAGCTGACCATCGACGCGGAGATTGAACTCGATATCCGCGAGGCGCCACTGCGCGAGTTGCTGTTGCGTGTGCCGAAAGGTTACGCCGTGGCGCGGCTCAATGCGGCCGGGATCAACGATTATTTTCTGCGCGATCTGGAGGAACCCGGAGTGGCTGAATTGCGGCTTGTCTATGGACAGCCCGTTTCAGGCCGCCAGGTCGTGCAACTCCGCCTGGAACGCAATCAGGCACTCGGCGCAACCGATTGGATCCTGCCCAGGATTGAAGTCACAAAAACCAAATCCGTGCGCGGCCATCTCGCGGTTTCATCCGATGCCGGATTCCGGCTCACCGCGCAGCGCACCCAGGCGCTCACGGAGATTTCGACCGCGTTTTTCCCAAGAAAAGTAGCCGGCATCCAGGTGGCATTCCGCCTGAGCGAACCGGCCTGGCAGGCCACCATGCGCGTGGAACGGCTGCCGCAATCCATCCAGGCCGATGCGTTCCATCTTTTCTCCATCGGCGAAGGGATTGCTTATGGAAGCAGCGTGCTCAATTACGTCGTCTCGGGCGCCCCGGTCTCGGCGTTTAAAGTGGAGCTCTCGGACGAGTATTTTAACATCGAGTTCACAGGCAAGGACATCCGCAACTGGCAGAAAACCGAGAGCGGCTACGTGGTGCAGTTGCACACACCGGTGGCTGGCGCTTACACACTTCTCGCCACCTACGAGCGGCCATTTAAAGCCCAGGGCGACACACTCGCATTCACCGGCGCGCGTCCCGTTGATGCACAATCCGAGCAAGGCCACACGATCGTGATCAGCGCCTATCAATTCCAGGTCAAGCCGGTCGATGTTTCCGCCGGATTGCTGCCGCTTGAGACCGGCGAGGTGCCGCCCGAATACCGCCTCTTTTTTAATGAACCGATCCTGGCCGCATACCGCTATGCCGCGCGGCCGTTTAATCTCAAACTGGCGCTTAGCCCGCTGGCACAGGGTGACTCGCTTAGCCAGGTGGTTGATCGCGCATCGTTGGTCACCCGCATTTCAAAGGAAGGCCAGGTGCTTACCGATGCGCATTATTTTGTCAAAAACCGGGGCAACCCTCATTTCCGGCTCACGCTTCCACCGGACACTCAACTCTGGTCGGCAACGGTGAATGGCGCCGCCACCGTGCCTGTCACCGACGCAAATGCGAACCTGATTCCACTCCCGCAACAGGCCGATCCGAATGCGGTGCTCGCCATCGATCTGAAACTGGCAACAAGGTCCAAAGATCCCAAACGCGTCAATGTCACCACCCCGATTGTCGGCGCGCCAGTGATGCTCGCGGAATGGAAGCTGGAGCCCGATACGGCGCAACGGCTCATTTATCGCTCCGGCTCGCTCACCCCAGTCGGCGGCGTCCAGGACGTTTCCGGTTTCGCGGGATTGGTCCGCATGTTTCATGGAGAAAACGGCGGGCGCGCTTTAATGACGCTGATCGCCGGTCTGCTTCTGCTGGCGCTCTCGACCATTGTCTGGCTCGGCGTGGTCCGGGGCAATGCGTACAAGCATACCGTCCGTTATTGGGCCGGCGTATTGATTGGATGCGTCGCGTTCGCACTGGCCGGCGTGGCTTTTGTTCAACTTGGCGAACTGGCCCGGGAAGAGGGAATCGATCCGGCTCGCGAGATTACTTTCCTCGCCCCGGTGCAGCAGTCCGGCAAAGCGCTTTCCGTTGAAGTCGGGAATGTAAGCGCGGAGACGCCGGCTTACGCATGGCTCGGTTATGCGTGGCCCGCGTTCTTTGCGATCGGCATCGCGGCTTATGCCTGGCTGACAAAAAAATGGGCTTGGATGATCCTTGCGTGGATTCTGCTCTCATGGGCCGCTCTTCGTTCTCCCAATGGAACGCCCGCGTTTCTTTGCGTGGCAGCTTTGTTCTTTATTTTTCACATTGCCATCCCTTCGCTCCGCCGGCTTGGCCAATCCCCTCGCAAACCGCACCCAATCATCCCACCGGCTCCTGGGGGAACTGGGGGAACTGGGGGAACCGGGGCAGCGGGCGGTGCGGCGGCAGCTGCCACTCTATTGATGATTGGTCTGTTTGGATTGACAGGCGCCGCATACGCACAGGCTCCGGCCCAGGCGCCGGTTGATGCCGTGGCACTGTTGCCCAAAGGAAAACCGGTTGCGGAAACCGTTACCCAGCAGATCCGGGTCGAGGAGAAATTTGTATTGGCTGCGGCAAAGATCCATTGGCAGGCCGTGAAAGGAGAGCGGTTGCCGGTTTTGTTCGAACCCGCCGTCATCACGAACATTACTTATCCGGTAGCCGGGCTGAAACTCGTGCAAACCGCGATCAACGGGAAGCGCGTCCAGCAATTGCTTGCCCTGGAGAGCGGTGTTTTTGACATCGAACTTCAATACCAGGTGCCGGTGACAAAAAAGGAAGCCGAGAGCGGTTTTGTTTTGCCCACGCAATTCGGCCTCGTCAATCAAGTCACGCTGACCCTGGCCAACCTCGACATGGATGTCGTTTCAGCGGAAGCCGTTTCAATTGAACAGAAGACAGCGGGCAAAGAAACCATCGCCATGCTGGTGCTTTCGCCAGCCAACGACGTCTGGATTGGATGGAAACCGCGGAGCCGCGATGTGGCGCGCGAGAAGCCCGTTTTCTATGCGGAATTTACGCAGCTCTACGCGCCAACGGCGGGGGTCGTGGAAGGTGTGCATCATGCCGCCATTCGGCCAGCGCAAGGTGAACTTGCGGAACTGGTGTTCATCGTTCCAAAAGGCGCCACCATCACTGATGTATTTGATCCTGCCAGTATCATCGCGGCACCCGATCAGAAGGCGCCCGCATCCGTGGTCTCACAATGGCGCTTTGATCCCGATACCGGCAAACTACGCGTTACTCTCGTACCGGCACAGTCCCGTCCTTTTTCCCTGATTATCCATTCCCAGATCGCTACCGGTCCCCTCCCTGTGACGCAAACTGTCGGCTTGGTTTCCGTCGAGAATGCCGCCGGCCAGATCGGGCTCTTCGGCATTGCCACGGGCAATGAAGTGCAGCTCGATACCGTCACAGCGGAAACATTTTCCCCGATCAACTTCGAGGACTTCCCAGGCGACGCCTCCGCCGTCCTTCAGATCCCAGGGTTGACCGTGCGCCGCGCATTCCGTTATTCGGACGTCAAAGCCACGGTCTCGCTAAAAGCTTCCGCGGTTGAGCCCGATGTGCGGGTCGAATCCCAGGATACGCTTTCCCTGGGCGAAGATCGCGCGTTGCTTGCTGTCAATGCGACTGTGGAAATCACGCGGGCCGGCATCTTTAAATTAAGCTTTGCCCTGCCCGCCGGGATGGATGTGGAATCAATCAGCGGCAAGGCGCTTAGTCATTGGACTGAATCAAAGGCCGACACGGGCCGGATCATTACGCTTCATCTTCGTGGCCGCACCGAAGGCCAGCAACAGTTCGCAATCGCCCTGACAGGCCCGGGGGTTAAAGCGGCAAAAGGCTTCATCGCCCCACAGCTGACATTCCGCGAAACCAGCAAACAACGGGGCACCTTCCTGGTCGTGCCGGAACAAGGCCTTCGTCTGCAAATTTCAAAGCGCGATGGCGTTACCCAGCTCGACCCGCAAAAATCCGGCATCAAACAAAAAGGCGTCCTGGCGTTCCGTGTCCTGCAAACGCCGTGGAACCTCGCGCTCGACATTGAGCAAGTCGACCCGTGGGTTCAGGTCACCACACTTCAACATGCGGCAGTAGGCGAAGCACAGCTAAAGATTACAGCCAACCTCCAATACCAGATCGAGAACACCGGATTGAAAGTATTCCATGTATCGCTTCCCGCCGATGCTGAGAACGCCAGCTTTCAAGGCGATCAGGTCGCCGATTTTCTCCCTGTCCCAAATAGTGCCAATGGCGGCCTGCAGCTTTGGGAAATTAAACTGCACCGGCGCATGATCGGACAATATCTTCTCCAAGTCACATACCAGACTCCCGTGATTGCCCAGGCGGCCGAAATCGCGCTGCGCGGAATCCAGGTTGGTGATGTAAATTTGCAGCGCGGCTTTGTTACCGTGCAAGCCGGAGGCCGGCTCCAGGTTCGGATCGATGCGCCGCCGGCAGCGCTCCAGCCGACTGAATGGCAAAGCATCCCTCGGCTTCTTCAGCAAAACCTAAGCGCCGCCTCAGCGAGTTTTGCCTATCGGCTAGTCGAACCCGCGTTCCTGCTTCCCATGAAGCTCGAACGGCACGAGGCAACCAAACTGTTGCCGGCCCGCGTCAATAGCATCACCTTTACTTCGGCCGTCTCGGATAATGGCGCGATGATAACGCAGGTTCGGCTTGAGATCCTGCCTGGGGACAAGCGCCTGCTTCATTTCACACTCCCCAAAGATGCGCATTTCTGGTTTGCCTACGTCAACCAAAACGGCGTCTGGCCCTGGCGTGAACAGGATCAAATCCTGATCCCGCTCGAACAACAATCCCGAAGCGGCGAACCGATGGTCGTCAGCTTTTTCTACAGCAGCCAAATCGGCGACGCTGGCAAAACACTCGACCTTCAGTTACTCGCTCCGAAGTTTGATTTGCCGCTCGAGAACATTATTTGGAAGGTTTACCTCAACGAGAAGTGGGAGGTAAAAAAATGGGCCGGCTCCCTTCAGTTACAGAGTGAAGAAGTGGTGGATCGCGATACCACGGTCGACGTGCAGACTTATCTCAGGAACGAGGCAGCCCAGCAGCGCGAAAAAACCAAAGCCGCTGAACAAATGCTCGCGCTTGGGAATTCATCCCTTGAACAGGGCGATCCTCAACAGGCGCGGCGCGCGTTTGAATCCGCGTTTGGATTAAGCCAGCACGACCTCGCATTTAACGAAGACGCCCGTGTCCAACTTCATAATCTTAAGCTCCAGCAGGCGCTCGTCGGCCTCAACGTGCGACAATCCACCGCCACGGGACAACCCGATCCGCTGGCTAACAAACTGCGGGCGGCAAGCGGTGGCAAAGAAGCCAATTACACGCAGCAGGATGCCAAGCAAATCCTCGATCGGAACACGTCTGACGATAATGCGGCATTCACACGTTTAGCCGAACGACTAATTCAACAGCAGGATGCCGCCGTAACCAATCCGGCCGTTATCCAGGCAAACATTCCCGAACAAGGACGCCTGCTAACATTCAGCCGAGCCGTCGCGGTGGATAACTGGGCTGATCTCCAAATCAGCATTCGAGCGAAAGCTATAAACTCCACCACGTGGTTCACACGTTTCCTGATCCTGGCTGGGCTCGCGCTCCTGTTTGCAGCCTCAGTGCGCGCCTCCCGCCACTTCCGCCGCCTGTAATCGCAGTAAGACGCTCTCAAAAAACCGGCGATTTCCCAACTGCCCCCAAGCTGTCAAAGCTGACTGGAAAGCAGCTAAACTATTACCGCACTACCCGCTTGGTGGCATCCGGCGCCTGAAGATCAGCACGGCCGGGTTGAGTGGTAATATCGCGATCAATCCGGGCTTTGTTTCCTGGCTGGGTCGTAATATCGTTATCCAGGGCAGCCCGGCTTGTTGCGGCACGTTGCTCCGCAGCATTTAATCCCGGCGCGGCTACTGGCAGCACCGCAGTGATAGCAGGAGCCGCAGGGTCGGGAACAATCAGTTTGGCCACAACGGGCAGTTGATCGATCACCACATACTCAATAGTTACCAACTGACCAACCGATAAGTCTGTGAGAGTTGCCGGTTTCCCACTTCCAAATTGCACGACGGCCTTGTTCATGCCCGTATATTGGATGGGCGCATGGGTTTGATCCGATAACACCGTCAATGCGCCTCGCTCTTTCACAACGGCTGTGACTGATCCGGTAGTCACCAGGGAATCAGCGAATAATTGCGACGTGGCCGACAGCGCGCTGAAGAGCGCAATGCCAATTAGAATTCTGGAATTCATAGGAGTGGTTGGAAGCTGCGGAGCCGGCACAGGCACATTCCGCTGGGTTAGGTTACAACCTCACATCGTGACCGCCCTCAAACCCGGTCTTTTCCCGCCTCTTTCTTAATCCTCCACGCCGCTCCTTTCAGATCGACGAACCCAATCACACTCAGGCACAAAGCAGGCGTATCTTCCCCATCCAATCATGAAACGAATCCTCCTCTCTCTCCTCCTGACGGCGAGTACAGCGTTTGCCGGCGATTTCTCCGGCACTGCGGGTCTCCAGCTTTACAGCCTGCGCGAATCTTTTAAAAAGGACGTTCCCGGCACACTCGACAAGGTCAAGGCACTCGGCTTTACGGAAGTGGAAACAGCCACCACGTATGGAATGCCAAACGAGAAATTCCTCGCGCTGCTTACAGAACGCGGACTTAACCCCATCAGCGGCCATTTTCAATACGAAGCGCTTAGCAAAGATCTGGCCGGCGCCGTGAACACGGCCAAAGCGCTCGGGCTGAAATTCGCCGCATGCCCTTGGATTCCTCACGAGGAAGCCAATTTCAATGAAGCCACCTGCCGGAAAGCAGCGGCGGATTTCAACGCGTGGGGCGCGGCGTTCGCCAAAGAAGGTATCAAGTTTGTCTACCACGCCCATGGTTATGAGTTCATCCCCTTTGGCGATGGCACCTTGTTTGATTTGCTGGTTAAGGAAACCAAGCCCGAAGCCGTTGCATTTGAAATGGACGTCTTCTGGATTATGCATCCCGGCCAGGATCCGGTGAAGCTCCTCGAGAAATATCCCAATCGCTGGGCGCTTATGCATCTCAAAGATATCCGCAAAGGCGCGAAAACCGGCGTCCCATCCGGACACGCGCCTCTAACCGACGACGTCGCAATCGGAACGGGCATGACCGATTGGCCCGCCGTATTGCGCACGGCCGCCAAGGTTGGTATTCAGCATTACTTCATCGAAGATGAATCGCCCACCGTTGAGCAGCAAATCCCGGTAAGCCTCAGCTACTTGAAATCACTCAAGTAGCCGCGCTCCGCGCATGACCAAAGCGAAGGGCAAAGTAACCTTCACCGGCTGGTCATTCCCTTTCCAAAGACTCCGTGTGGAACTCGTTTCACACGGAGTTTTTTGCGCTACGGCTTAAGAAGGCCCAGGCCGCGCATCCATTCCTGTGCAGCGACAGGCCATTTTGTAACGGCTTTGTCCGTGGCGCGAAGGCCATAGCCATGTCCGCCCATAGGATAAGCGTGAAGCTCGGCCGATACCTTTGCTTTCTTCAAGGCAAGATAGTAATAGAGGCTATTTTCCACCCGCACGCCGTCGTCCTCGGTTTGTACAAGGAACGTTGGCGGAGTCTTGGCCGTGATTTTCAGTTCAGGCGAAATCGCGTCTCCTTCTTCTTTCCGGGTCAGATAGGCAGGATAGATCAGGACTGCGAAATCGGGCCGGCAACTCACCTTGTCGGCTTCATCGAGCGGGGAATAACTGCGCTCCTCATAGTTATTGCTGAGCGCCGCGGCGAGATGTCCGCCGGCCGAAAACCCCAGAACCCCGATGCGATCGGCGGTGATATTCCATTCTTTGGCGCGGCTGCGCACAAGCCCAAGTGCCCGCTGCACATCCTGCAAAGGCGCGGCATAACGCTCGCCGCCTTTGCGAGCCGGCACGCGATACTTTAAAAGCACTCCTGTCACACCGATTGAATTGAGCCACTCGCACACCTCGGTTCCTTCAAGATCCATCGCCAGGATATTGTAGCCGCCTCCCGGACAAACAAGCACGGCAGTCCCCGTATCCTTGTCGTGCGGCGCCGGATAAATGGTTACGGTAGGTTTGCTTACGTTCCCAAGCCGGATAACGCGCTTGCCCGCCACTGTCCCTTCCGTCGGTTTGGTTGTGTCGATCTCTTCGCCAATATCGCCTTTCTCACCGGGAACGTCCCCTGTCCAAAGCGGGAAGGCAACGGGCGTCTGCGCGCCAAGTGAAGTCATGGCAAGGGCGGCAAAAGCAATAACCAGTGGGGGAAAACTAATATGCATTCCCCACTCAATCACAGCTCCGGCTTATTGCCGAGTCTGCCCAACAAATACTTTTGATAAACCCATTGCTGTGGTTAGCTCGAGTTCCCTATGGAACGAAAAACCGCCTCCGACTTTAATCAGGAAGTTCTCGACCTCTACGACGATTATGCCCATGGCCGGGTTAATCGACGCACCTTTCTACAGCAGGCTTCAAAGTTCGCTATCGGCGGACTGACGGCCGCCGCGATTCTGGAAGCGCTTTCCCCCAACTACGCTTTTGCCGAACAAATCGCAAAGGACGATAAACGGATCACCGCCGATTATGCAGAGTATCCCTCACCAAAAGGCGGCGGCAAGATTCGCGGTTATCTGGTAAAGCCCGCCGGCGCGGAAGTCAAAGTCCCGGCCGTTCTGGTTATCCACGAAAACCGTGGCTTAAATCCTTACATCGAAGATGTTGCGCGCCGTGTGGCGGTCGAAGGGTTCCTGGCCTTTGCACCCGATGCACTCACCCCGCTCGGCGGATACCCCGGCAACGATGATGAAGGCCGCGCCATGCAGGCCAAACGCAATGCCAGCGAGATCACCGAGGACTTTGTTGCCGCCGCCGAATGGTTGCAAAACCATCCCCGCTGCAACGGCAAAGTTGGGGTAGTCGGATTCTGTTTTGGAGGCGGCATGGCTAACACACTCGCCGTGCGATTGCCTGAGATCATCAAAGCTGCGGTTCCTTTTTATGGACGGCAACCCGCCGCCGCCGATGTTCCCAAGATCAAGGCTTCGCTTCTTTTGCATTATGCCGAACTCGACAAAAATCTCACCGAGGGATGGCCTGCGTACGAAGCCGCATTAAAAGCGGCCGGTGTCTCTTACACCGCGCATATCTACAAAGGGGTAAATCACGGTTTCCATAACGACACAACTCCCCGTTACGACGAAGCCGCCGCAAAACAGGCTTGGGCGCGGACGACCGAATTTTTCCATAAGGCCCTCGGTTAACGCATCAGTCTGAGCACTCACGGAATAACAGTCAGGATAGATTGAAACGCATCGGCCCGGATCCATCGTGTCGTTTGCGCATTGTCGACGGGGAAGAAATTGTCGCAAATACCGACAAAATCTTCCCCGTCAATTCGCGCCCAGCCCACGCCAACGATCTCGTGGCCCCATGAAAGCTCGGGCTTGTGCGGCAATCTCACCGTGCAGGTAAGCAGGACCGGCCGTTTTGCTTTCACCTCACGCTTTAGGACCTCCATTGCAAACTTCTCCAAGGCTACCGTTACTTTGATTCCGTGCAGGGCGGCATCTTCTTCTATTGCTTTAGCCAACTCTTCCGGCATCGCCCCGCTAAGTGGCATATGATCTTCCGTATAGCCTGCGTTATCCGGTAACTCCTGCATTGGGATCTTATTGCGCAGCCGCGAAACAATCGCCTTGAGATCGGTCTCGCCTGCCTGCCTGACAAAGTCCGAAGTCCACTGCGGAAAGCCATTGGAAATCCAGTAACCAATCAAACTTGCTCCAGCTGTCGGCACGCAACCCGACGCAACCCGCGGGGCGCTCGTTCCGGGAACAGGAAACTGTTGAAGATTCGGGACTCCCGCTACCACATGAGCTCCCGCCGAAGGCCGGTCGGAATCCAATGCAAACTCAACGAGATGCCCAGGCGCCGCGGCATCCCACGCAAGGTAACCATGCGCGGCGGACTTGGTTACAATGCTTGCATGCCAAATTGGTTTTAAGCCCGTCGAATAGATCTGCCGGGGGCTTTGCGCAACAAGACGTATCGAACTTAAACCGGCTCCTTTCCAAAGCCCGTCTGGTTGGTCTGCGAGGATCTTCTCCAGAAGCACCTTGCCGTGTGCCTCGGCGGAACTGGGTGCAGTATCGCCAAGCGCGTGCGCAACGATCAGACCAATCAAAAGAACAACAGAACCGCATCGAGTTGCAAGTATCGATCGGGCAGAGCCGCACGCGCCAATTCGAAGGATTGCAACGAACTTCGATAGAAATGGAAGCATATACGGAAAACAGAAGGTAAGTCAGTCCACTTTATTTTATATCGTAATATCTCGGCGTTCCTCACGGAGCTGCCCAATTATCAACTTCCTGGCATAAAGGGCGAGGTTTCTTGACCCGGAAAGTTGAACCCGCGAGAGTCCGTAAGTGGAATTTCCCGAGCAGCTGCAACCCAACGATGAAGTCCTTCTCCAGCAGCTGCTTCAAATGCAGTTTTGGCAAAAAAAACATCCGGCTGCTGCTGACAAACCCGAGGAGACCGCCGCGGCATCGGCGGAGGTGGCGCTCTTGCCTGACAAATGGGAACTCACGCGGGGAGTTACCCTTCACTCCTGGCAAAATGAGTGCATCGGGAATTGGTTTTCCGCGGGCTGCCGAGGCGTGATCAAAGTTGTCACGGGAGCGGGCAAGACGATGCTTGCCCTTGCCATCGCCGAGCGGCTCCAACAAACCCGCGAACCGGATCTCCGGATCGCAATCGTCGTCCCGACTGTGGTTCTGCTCGACCAATGGCGCGAAGAATTGTTGAGCCGAAGTAATTTGCCCTCCACCGCAATCGGCTTGATGGGAAGTGGCGAGGATGCCGTTTTCAACACGCAAACGCGCATTCTGGTTTGCGTCTTAAACTCCGCCTCCCGAAAACTGCCGGATCTTGTAAAGGAGACCGGAGCCGGCTCTTCCTTGCTTCTAATTGTGGACGAATGTCATCGCGCGGGTGCGGCCGAAATGCAAAAAATCTTTCGAACCGATCGGGCTTTTTCGCTTGGCCTTTCAGCAACACCAGAGCGCGATACGGACGCGGCCGGCGAGGAAGACCAGGCAATCGACTCACGCGAGGACGAACCTGTGGAGTTCGAAAACAGTGTGCTTGGCCGGGAGCTTGGTCCGGTCGTTTTCGAGCTTAATTATGCGGAGGCCATTCGACTCGGCACGCTGCCGCCATTTAGCATTGTCCATTACGGATTGAGCCTAAAGCCGCACGAGAACGTGCAATACGAAACGGCAAGCCAGCAAATCAAGAACCTGCGCAGCGAACTCGAACGGCCTGGGCGCCGAGGGCTTGGCCTCATCCGGTGGTGCCGCTCAAAAGGGGCGGCAGGCAATCCCGCGGCCGCCCGTTTGATCGCACTTACCGGGGAGCGAAAACGGATTTTATTCCGAATGGAAGAAAGGGCAAAAGCGGTTGTGCGGATTCTGGGCGATGCTTTTGCCGGGAATCCCACGACGAAGGCAATTCTGTTTCATGAGAGCATCGAGGAAGTGATGCGACTCCTAATCCTTTTAAGGAAAGAAGGTTTTGCCGTGGTCGCTGAACACAGTGAGTTTCCGGATCAGATGCGGGCGACTTCGCTCCGGCTGTTTAGGCAAGGTGCCGCGCAGGTAATTGTCTCCGCCCGGTCATTGATTGAAGGATTTAACATTCCATCGGCTGACTTGGGAATCATCGTCGCGGCTTCGTCTTCTGTGCGTCAACGCGTGCAGACACTTGGCCGTTTACTGCGCAAATCCGAGGCGGTGGACGGGGCGGAAAAACACGCGGTGCTGCATGTGCTTTATGCAAGCAAGACTGTTGATGAACTAATCTATGAGAAAGCGGACTGGGAACAGTTTGTAGGCGCTGAACGCAACCAATACTTTTTGTGGTCGGACGTGGAGCAGACCGTCCCGCAATCCGCGGCCAAGGCGCCGAGATCCCCTGCTCTTGATGAAAACCAAGTAGATGCCTCCAAGTTGCAGCCCCGGGAAACCTACCCTGGAGATATTAATCAAGGCCTGGCCTTCACGCGCGACACGCAAGGCACGATCCGCAGCGAAGACGGCCTCTTTATTGAACCAAACCCGGAGTTACTCGACCTGCTCAAGTACTCTAAGAAAGGAGCCGGCCGTTTTCGCGTCACTCCCACCCGGTTTTATGTCTTGGAACTTGAGAAGACGGAAGCAGGTTGGCGGGGCGTCTACCTCGGCCAGCTAAGTTCGCCAATACGCGTGGTTGAACAAAGCGAAATAGATCTCCCGGAACACGATTGGAAGCCCGGGGATACCTATCCATTGAGGCGCGCCACGGGGAAAACATTTTCCGTTCTACAGCGAGATGCCCGACTGGTTGCCATAAAGAGCAAAGGCGATGTCCGTTTTGTCCCGCCTCTTACTGAAATGCCCGCCGGCACAAAACGCGACGCGTTATCTCGCATCCAAGGCTTCCTGCGCTCTGCGTATGGCAAAGGCCATAAGATCAGCAAAATCACTGTGACGCAGGAAGGACACGCCGTCTATATCTGGGAGAATCAGGCGTATTTTATCGGCCACGCCCCGGAAGGCGCCGAAGGATTTATTTTCGAAGCGTAATAACGCCTGTCAATTGAGCCAATACGAGGAAGGGAAAACCCGATAGTTGAGATCGTTTTCTCAATCGTCATCGTCGACCTTTGTGACCGCCCATGCGGGATACGGCCGGGCGGTGCCTTTCATCGCGCGCCATAGGATGCGGTTAAGCAAGTCTTCGGGGCATTTATCAGGCTCTTTGAGGTTGAGCCTGGCGGAAGCGGTCGCGTCTTTGAGAAGCTGACGGTCTGTAATTTTCTTCTTTTCAGGAGCAAGCTCATCAATGGGGTGTTGATTTGGAACTGAAACAAATGGAGTAAGATTTGGAGTCTCGCTAAAGCAATCAGTCATCGGTGTTGCCGACGCATCCATAATGTTCATCGGCGGCAGGCCTAGAATCAGCTCAATCGTGCGCACAACGCTCGTCTGGTTATATTGAGTCGAGATGGTCTGGCCCCGTTTGGTATAAGGACTCGCCACATACGCCGTCGTGCGGTAACCGCTTACATGATCCCAACCTGCTTGCGGATCGTCTTCGATGGCGAAGAGACATGTCGCGGGCCAGAACTTGCTCTTGGAAAGCGCCTCGATGATGCGGCCAAAGGCCAGGTCATTGTCCGCCGCCATCGCCGCAGGCGTCGCTTTGCCGGGAGTAGTGCCGGCGGTATGATCATTAGGCAAAAGCATAATGATGAGTTGGGGCATGACTCCCTTTTGCTCAAACTGCTTTAGTTCAGCGATAAAGCGGTCTGCGCGGATCACATCCGGCACTCCGAGATCCCAGCCAACTGTATCAAGCTTTGAAATGGGCTGAAGGGACGCGATGCCGGGCTTGCAGCGAATAGCGGTCAGACCGGCGCTCGTTTCAAGGTCGGTGAGGTAATCTTTCCACGTCGGTTTGCCTTTTTTTGTTTTGTCCGCCCAACCGCAATCCGTCACGCACGCCTCGCCATAGTTGCGGATGGAAATCTTATGCCTGATCGCGTTGTCCCAAAGAAATCCCGCGGGCGAGTAAGCAAGCGCATCAAGTCCATCCTCAGCCTTCATGCTCATGTAAGAGCGCGGCCAGCTGGCGTGGCTGCGTTCCACGTAATCGGTCGTGATCGCCGAGTCGGTCCACTGATGGCCATCGGCGCTCTGAATGCCCGAGCAATAGGTGTTGTCCAGCAGCACGAATTCTTTGACGAGCTTGTGTTGGTTGGGGGTAAACTTTTCGCCAAAGGTGCAGAGTGCCGCATCGCCATTGCCCGCCTTCACATCTCCCAATACCTGGTCATACGTACGGTTTTCCTTGATGATATAGACGACGTGCTTGAAGAGGCTTGGCTCCCCCGCGCGTTCGGGCACAGGACGCGCAGGCTGAGCCGGACGCGGAGGCTCTTTTGCCTGTTGAATCGCCGCGTGGCGCATGTTGACTCCAACTATGCCTGTATAAGCCGCAAGCGTCTTTTCGTCCGGGATCGGGACAAGCGAGAGCGTGCCAAACGAATCCTTGGAGTTCTCGCCTTCCTCATTCGATTTGCGAGGCTTGTCGCTCGGTTTGGCAACTCGGTGCGCGCCGATTCCCTTGATATTGGCAACACACATCTGCTTATGGACGGCGTCGTGCACGATCGCCCCCGGGAACCAACCGACCGGCACCAGCCCCATAAGCTTTGACTCCTTGTTCGCCGGATCAAACTTGATTAGGCCCACCGCGTTTTGCGTTCCGTTGCAGACCATCAACCATTTGCCGCTCTTATCAAAAGCCAGCGCGTTTGGTGAGGCGCCAAACAACTCGGACGGCTCCCGAGTCCAGATCTTTTCAACGAGAAGATTAGTCTTTGTGTCGATCACGCTAATGGTGTCGCTGCCGGCGTTTGCGACTGCGACATACTTCTCATCGGGGGTGACCGCGAGCGCGCTGGCGTGCAGTTCGACCAGCGTTTCTCCTGCCAGCATGCCGGTTTTAAGATCAATCACGCTGACCGAGCCTTCGTTTGCAATGTGCCGCACGGGATCAACACGCACAACCGTGCCGCGTCCGGCGGGTCCGACAAGATCGCCCGCCGCCGGACGACGCCCGCCCCAGTTGCTCACGTATGCCTTGCCGTTGGCAAGAGCCACATCAAAAGGAGCTACCCCCACATTCCATGACCGGGTCAGCTGTCCGCTCTCCACATCAAGTTCCAGCAGCTTGTTACTTAGATTGCCAGCTACATAGATCAATTTGCCATCACGCGAAACGGCAATACCCGCCGGGATCTCCTGCTTCCGCTTCGGCGCTTTTGCGTCAGGCAGCGAAATTGTCTTCAGTGGAGAAACCTTTTCTTTGTCTACCTTGAAAACCTTTATATCACCATTCACGTTGGCCAGGTAAATGAAGGAGCCGTCAGGCGAATAGGTGAGCCCCGTGAAGCTCAACTGAGCACTGTTATCAGGCTTAAGTTCGCTGCTGGCAGGTTCAGGTAGTTTCTCCGAGCCCTCGCTGGAAGTCGCTTCAACCGGTACTGGCTTTCCGGGAAAGGCCACTTTTTCCAATACCTTGCCAGACTTGGGGTCTATCACAATCAACTCCGGCGATTTCCCCGAGGTCACCAGAAGCTTGCCATCGGGACTTAATGCGATGGCTTGCGGCCGCATCCGCGGCAACTCCACTTGCAGCCCGGCCGGTGTCACAATCTGGTTTGCCGGCGTCTGATAACGATTTTCGCCAAGGCGCCCCACCTTTTCACTCGACGCGGTGGAAAGCTGCGGTTCGCGCGCCTGGGCGGAGCAAATCAGAAGTGATGGGCCGACAAAAAATGCGAACCAAATGGCTGCGCGGCGCAGAGGGGAAAGGCCTAAAAGCATGCGGCTCAGAGTGGTGCGTCGGACTGACTCAAGTCAAGCGGCCCCGGCGGGCGCCCCCATACACTTCAATCCAACCCGCACCTCAACTTTCCACCAGGCCGCCTGGCACGGCTTTACGGCGATGCACGCTATCCCGGGACGGCGGGATTCGGGCCGCCCGCACGCGCCGCTTTTTTCTGACAGTTCACGCAGACACCGAAGATTTCCAACGTGTGGGTGACATTTTCGTAACCGAGCTGGCGAGCCATGCGTTCAAGACTGTCAGCAACGCAGAAATCAAGCGTTTTTACACTTCGGCATGTGCGGCAAATGATGTGGTGATGATGATGATCGCCTGTGTTGAATTCATACCGGTATGCGCCGTCGCCAAAATCGCAACGCCGCACCAGGTTGATCTCCTCCATCGCCGCCAGGGAACGATAGACCGTGACCAAATCGCAAACCCCCTTCTCGATCCGCTGATAGATTTCCTCCACCGTAAACGGTCCGTGCTCGCTCGTTAGAATCGTCAGGATCGCCCGGCGCGGCTCAGTCACCCGGGCCTGATGATCTCGCAAAGTCTGCAGGGCGGATTCGAGACTGGAGTTTGCGGGAGGATGGGAAGGTGGCATCGCACACTCCTTACGCCAGTTGAAAGAGCCATTCAATCCGTTAGGCAGCCGGCGTCGCGGCACTCCGACGCAGCGGCACCCGGAAAATTGGAAAAAACATTTCGCCGCCTTCTCCCCGATTGAACCGCCGTTGAAGGATTTTTTACGGCTCCTTGCCAGCCGCCGCTGGAAAGCAGCAGCCGAAAACAGGAGCCGCCAAATGCAATTTAATTGCATTAATATTGCTAAGCTCGATGTCGCACGATTGATTGTCGTTTCTCGAAGGCGACTCACCAACTGTCAAAATCTCTCGGGAAATCCCTTCAATTAAGACGTTTTTATTTTGGTCATGGCTCCCTTTCACAATATTTCAACGCTCGGGAGTGTGCGCTATGACGTGCAGAACAAGAGGTCTTAATCGTTACTATATTGCAATAATTCAGGCTTTCCCGGCCCGGCCACGCACGCACTGCGCAGCCGGACCATCCGATGGCCTCCTGCATTTACTCCGCATCGGACCGGCACTCCTTTTCTGCAGCCGCCCAAACTTCAATTCATGAGCAAATTCATTCTCTCGATTTCGATCGCAAGCCTGCTTGGCGGCAACGCAGCGTTAGCGCAAAACGCGTCCGTTGCGGTCACCGTCCTGGACGAAACAGTGGTCACTGCTTCACCATTGGGACGCACTCTTTTTGAGCAGGCCCAAACGGTTTCCGTTCTCGAAGGCAACCGGCTTCAACTCGCACTTCAGCCTACGCTGGGGGAGACGCTTTCGGGAGCGGCCGGCGTGAGTTCCACCTACTTCGGTCCCGCGGCAAGCCGGCCCATTATCCGAGGCCTTGGCGGCGATCGTATTCGGATCCTGCAGAATGGGAACAACACCATTGATGCGTCGGCCACCAGTGTCGACCACGCTGTCAGCTTCGATCCTGTGTCAGTGGAAAGCATCGAAGTAGTGCGCGGACCAGCCACCTTGCTCTATGGATCGAACGCGATTGGAGGCGTGGTGAATGTGCTCGATAACAGGATACCCGATGAACCGGCAGGCGCGCCATTGCGCGGCAGCGTCGAGAGCCGGTATGGCTCTGCAAATACGGAGCGTGGCGGCGCATTTACACTTGAAGGCGGCATTCGCGGTTTCAATTGGCATCTTGAAGGCTACAAACGGGCGGCCAACAACCTGCAAATCCCAGGATTTGCGCGCTCATCAAGACTCCGTGAACGTGAACCGCTCGCACCGGGCCAGAAAGAAGCCCGCGACGTGCTTCCGAACAGCGACTTGCGCACCGAAGGTCTTCTTGGAGGAACTTCCTACGCATGGAACGAAGGGTACTTTGGAGTCGCATACTCGGGTTTCCATACCAACTACGGAACGGTGGCTGAGCGGGACGTCACTATCGACATGGAACAGCGGCGATGGGATTTGCGCGGCGCATTCATTGCACCGGTTTCACAGGTAAAAACGATCAAGTATAGCGTCGGAATTTCAAGCTACGGACACACCGAATTTGAAGGAGCACTCGCCGGGACAATCTTTGAAAACGAAGGGTTCGATGGGCGCGTTGAGTTGGCGCACGAAAAGATAGGGCTCCTCGAGGGTACAATTGGTTATCAAACCGAAAAGAGCCGTTTTTCCGCGCTCGGCACCGAAGCTTTCCTGCCGCCTGTTGAAACCGTGGCCGGCTCGGCATTTATCTTTGAAGAAATCGCCATTGAGCCTTTTTGTGCGCAGTTTGGCGTGCGTTATGACCATATCTCGGTCGATTCAGAATCGAGCCCCGGTTTCGGCCCCGGCCGTGATCGCGTTTTCGATAATGTCAGCGGCTCCGCAGGACTGATTTACACTCCCGCGCAAGGCTATGCTATCGCGCTCAGCACGGTATTCACACAGCGCGCACCGACTTACCAGGAACTGTTTGCCAACGGCCCCCATCTCGCGACCAACGTCTTTGAGATCGGCAATGCAAGCCTGCCGACTGAAAAAGCACTAAGCATCGATTTTTCGCTGCGTAAAAACAGAGGCAGCGTCACCGGTGCGTTGAGCGTATTCTACAATCATTTCACTGACTTCATCGGACAATTTTCCAATGGTGAGGTGGTAGCAGGCGAAGAAGATGGCCTGCCTTTCTCTCTCTATAAATCGACCTCCGCCAACTTCTTCGGCGGTGAAGCGGAAGTTACCTTTCATCTACTTTCCCCTGTGACCCCGGAAACAGTCGGGACAAACAAAGAAGGCGCCCCTCCGGCCCGGCCGCTGCTGCTGGAACTTGAACTCAAAGCCGATTACGTCCAAGCCACCGATAGCATCACTCTCGATCCGCTCCCACGGATTCCTCCCTTTCGCACGAGCGCCGCTCTTAATTTTCAATACGAACGGTTTAGCGCGGGCATTGAAGGCCAATACGTTGCCCGCCAAAACCGCACGTCAGACTTTGAGTTGCCGACAGACAGCTATTTTTTGATCAATGCAAGCATCGGATACCGCATTGCACTGGGCAAAGCCGAGGCGACTCTTTATCTGCGCGGGGTCAATCTCACCAATGAAGAAGCGCGCCTTCACACTTCGTTTCTCAAGGAGATCGCCCCGCTTGGCGGACGCGGCGTAGTCTGCGGCATGAAACTGATTTTTTAAAATTTCAGAACTCCACCGTCAGATCCCGGGGGCGCGCTTCGTTGGGGAACCGGATATAAAGCAATGCCTCGGCTTCATCGTAAATGAATGTGGCCAGTGGTTGGTGATCCAATTGGATTGCACGGGGCGGCCGGGAGGAGGAAATCAGCAGGATGGCCGAGGTGCCGCCCACGCCCTCGACAGTCCACTGCGCCACGTCACGATTGCGCTTGACCGGCAGCGCTTTGCAGGCGGAAGCGAGCAATCGAGGCTCGCCGGTTTTCACCGCATCAAGGTCGAGCAAAAAGACTCGCGTGCCTGATGTGAGCGGGATGGATCGTCGCACTTTCAGTTCCGGATCAAACAGATTTATGAAGCGACCCGTAAGAGTTTTCGGTTCCGCCTCCACCGATTCATCCAAGCCTGCAGCAATCCAATAAGGCCCACGGCGCAAGGCCAGGTAATTTGTTTCTTTCCATACCTCCCCTGCCTTGCCTGCGGCAATTTTCATGACCTCGGCCAGCCGCGCGTCGGCCGCGGCGCTCAGAGCGAACTGCACAGGATTTTCTCGCAGCCAGATGACTGCCCCTTTTCCAACGGAAACCATTGAAGCCGGCTCTTTGGTGAAATCGATGTCTTTGATTCCAACCGCATCGAAGAGATCCAGCCGGGGAATGCGGTCGTTTGCGCCTTCCTTATTCCACCATTCGTGGACTTGATTGTAAGGGTCCTTGTCATCATCCACCATCACCAGAACGCCGCCTTTTTTAACCCAATCCGCCAAGGGAGGATGGACCTCGGGGGAGAGCGGCTTTTGTCCCTGATAGCTCAACATAAGAACCCGCTGTTCATCCAAAAACCCCGGCAGCGTCACATTTTCAAGTTGGACCGGAGTAACTGGCACACCGCGTTTCAGCAGTGGCAATGCAAGGCCGTAAAAGTGTGCCATGTTAGGATCACTTGGGGTGGGTTGCTCGCGCTGGAACATGAGGGAATCGCTTACCAGAACTCCGATCTTCCGGGTGCCGCAATCCCATGCGACGTCCGGCTGTTTCATATCCGTCAGCGCCTGCATGACAACCTGCAATTCGCTGGCGTAATCCGGCGGGATTGCCTTGCGCTCCTCGGGCCTGGCACTGCGTGGATAGCTTCCGCCAAAAACTCTCTCAGGCCAGGGCGCCACTTCGTATTGCCAGACGTCGGGCTGAAGCAGCGAGGCTACCAAAGTCGATTCCCAGTTGCCGCGATAGTCGGTCCAATCATGACGCGGATTATCTTCCACAGGATCGTTTAAATACCAAACGGAGCGGCCGGTTGCCCGAACGAGGTTTTGCATGGCGCCGTATTCCAGGAATGCGGTCTCAAATGTGCGCTCCTTTCGCACACCTCGAAAATGGTTAGGGGTGCGCGCCGTGCCGGTCCAAACCTGGGCAATATATCCGTCGCACCCGTCTAATTTTGCCAGGCTCGATTGCGGGCTCACGATGCACCAATGCGAATAATTGATTAAACTATGAGTCGCCACATAGCAGCGCACGTTCCCGCCGGTGCGCCGGTTGAAAGCCTGGATATGATTGAACACCTGCTGAAGCGCCCGGCGATACAGGTAATATTTTAATTTGGAAGCCCGCCACTGGGCGTCCACCGACGAGTGCGGCGCCTCCCATGGTTTGTTGTAGTAAGCCTGCCATTCGCGTTGAAATCCCTGCGAATAACCGGCCCGCGCCCAGAATTCAGGCTCTTCCAAGTGAACAGCCTCGACTCCGGCATCGAGCGCCCGCTGGACGCCCACACAAAGATAGGCGCCGAAATTTTCCGCCGGACAGATGTAATAAACGTCGCCGCCATGTCCGATCTTGCGCCCGTTGCGGTCGGTTTGCGCGTTATCCTCATGATTCTGGCCATCAAAGCGGCCATAAAGATAATCCTGGTAGTCCCCCCATGAGACCCCCGTCATGAGATGAACCCGGTAACCCCGGTCTCTCCAACTCCTGAGCCGCTCGGCCATGCTCTCGCCGATGCCATAGATCATTGCCACGTCCGCCCGCAGGTTCCCCTGCTGGCTCCATGGCTTGGCAGTTTGGAAACTTGTGCGCTCCAGAATTGCCGCCGGATCCCCGGGAAAAACGGGGTCCTCCGCTTTTAATAAGAACGGCAATGAGCAAAGGATAAGGAGAAGAAAATGGACTGGGCGGGTCATCGGCATTGTGGGGGCATACGAAGGCGGGAAGAGGGAACACCGGCATCACGAGGCTTTCTCAGAGCATCTATTCGGTCAAGATCCGGCACCGAGGGAGTCAAATAAAATTGCCCGTCAGCGGCAGGAGAGGCCTTCGTAAACAGAACAAGATCAAAGGGCTGCAAACAACCGTCCATCGGGCCAAAACCGGATTGAGACTACAACAAAACAATATTTATGATGGCTCCTCAGATCAAAACGAAACTTCCCGTGGCATCCTTCGCGATCGCGGATGCGTGCGATAAATTCGGGTTTGCCAAGGCAGCCACCCTTATCCGCGAAGGCTGTGCACCGGCAGTCTGGACATTGCGCGACGCAATGGATGCCTGTTCTCAGCGGAATACACGGCGGGTAGCGGAAGCGTATCATGCATACACAGCTGTTTGCGCCCTGCATGCCGTCACACAGCTTGCCACCAGCACTGAAATTGCACTCGAACAGGGCAGCTACCTCGACCGCGACGCCTGCGAATGGGTCGATTCGCTTGCCGGCGCCTGCGCCCGCCTCGGACGCGAGGTCGAACGGTGCCGCCAACCCATCTGGGAGGAGTGTCCGCAAATCTCTGACGGACCCTACGACGTTGTGCTGGAACGAACGGGCATTAAACCACTCTGCCAACATCCTGAGCCGTGCTATTATCGGCTCCGTAAAAGCCAGCCAAAAAAGCAGTAACACGCCTTCGGCAAACAGCTTTAGAATGCGGCTCGCGAGAAATTTTTGCTACTCCTTGGCGGCGGACTCAAATCGTGCATAAGCTTCGGCAATGACTCCCTCATCCACCAATTTTCTCAATAGCGACGTTGAAATTACAGGCACGATCACATTCGACAACGAATTGACTTGTCATGGCACCGTCAATGGCGAAATCCTCACCTCAGGCGTTCTGATCATCGCACAAAGCGGCGTTGTTAATGGCAATATCGATGCCGGCACGGTCGTCATTCAAGGCACCGTTAACGGGAATGTGACCGCCACTGAAAAATGCCATCTCCATTCCAACGCGCAGCTGATCGGAGACCTTAAGGCGCCCCTCCTTCTCATCGCCGAAGGAGCCACCTTCATCGGTAATTCCCAAGTTGTTCCTTCGGGCTCCTCGCCCATCGTGAATTTCGTGCCGGCAAGAACCGCCGCGCGCGCACAGTAAATGCTATGGGCGGCCCTTAGGCCAGCCTATGAAGTTTACGCAATATGTCGCCATGATGCGGGTGAAATCCAAACCGCATCGTGGCCATGCGCGCTTTTTTCCTGTTGAAAAAGCAACGCTTCGAGCACTCAGCAGCATGCCGATTTTTACCGGTAGATATCGACGAGAAAAATAAGCGCTTCGCCTTTCCCGATATTCACAATGGCATGCTGCACATCAGCCCGGTAAGTGGCTGAATCGCCGGCCACCAATTCCTCTGAATCGGTTCCCGATTCCACCCGGATACGGCCTTTTTCCACAATCAGGAATTCCCGGGTCCCTTCAAAATGCGGCGCGCTGCGCAAGGCGCTTCCGGCCTGAAGTTGGACCTCATAAAATTCCACGTCCTTTTCCAGTTGGAGCGGGGAAAGTGTGCGGATCTGGCAGTCGTTATCCGAACGATAGATCTGGGCACGGTCGCCTCGCCTGATCACCTGCACTGAAGAACTTACCGCGGGCGCTTCCACGAGCTCGCCTAAAGTCACACCAAAGGCGCGTGCGATCCGCATCGTCACCACCAGGGTTGGATTAGCCTGATTGCGCTCAATCTCGCTTAACATCGAGCGGCTTACTCCACTCGCATTTGAGAGGACTTCAAGTGACCAGCTCCGGTCGGCGCGCATTTGCCGGATGCGATTGCCCAATTCCCCCATCGCGGCGTCGCCCGAGTCAATGGGTGGAGTCTGCTGTTTTTGATTTCGTGCCATGCGCGTTGTTCGATTTACAAGAAATAGATCTTGCATGCCGGATATTGAAGTCCGATATACGAGACGAGGTTTCCGGAATAGAGAACACCCGCTTTTCTCCCTTTGGCAACCGTTTTAACCCGCCGCTCTCACCACGGCGCTCCTTCTCCCTCATCTTATCCATGAAAGCGCTCGTCAAACGTGAAGCTCGCCCCGGACTTTGGCTCGAAGAAATTCCCGAGCCGCAAATCGGCATCAACGACGTGCTTATTCGAGTCGATCGCACCGGAATTTGCGGCACCGATCTGCACATCTATAAATGGGATGCCTGGGCGCAACGCACGATTCCAGTGCCGATGGCGGTTGGCCATGAGTTTGTAGGTGAGATCGTCGAGGTCGGCTCCAACGTTGCCGACTTCCATCCGGGCGAGATAGTCAGCGGTGAAGGGCATGTAGTTTGCGGGCGCTGCCGCAACTGTCTTGCCGGGCGGCGGCATCTTTGTGCGGATACAAAAGGGGTGGGAGTCAATCGTCCCGGCGCGTTTGCGGAGTATCTCTCCTTGCCGATGACCAATGTCTGGCATCACACAAACGGAGTGGATCGCGACATCGCGGCAATCTTCGATCCGTTTGGAAATGCGGTGCATACGGCGCTTACCTTTCCGGTGCTCGGCGAGGATGTATTGATTACCGGAGCGGGCCCGATAGGAATCATGGCGGTGGCAATCGCCAAACATGCCGGAGCGCGTTATGTGGTGATCACCGACATAAATGAACATCGGCTTGAGCTTGCGCGAAAGATGGGTGCCACAGTCGCGCTCAATATACAGCATGGCTCGTTAGCCAAAGTCCAGGAAGAGCTTCACATGAAAGAGGGGTTCGATGTCGGCCTGGAAATGAGCGGTTCGCCCGATGCATTGCGCGACATGATTGACCAAATGGCGCACGGCGGAAAGATCGCGATGTTAGGCATTCCCTCGGTCCCGATCGCCATCGATTGGAACAAGGTTGTTTTCAACATGCTCACCATCAAAGGCATCTACGGCCGTGAGATGTACGAGACATGGTATAAGATGAGCGTGATGCTCCAGAGCGGACTCGACATCAGCCCCGTGATCACCCATCGATTCCATTATACGGAGTTCGAGCAAGGATTCGCCGCGATGTTGTCCGGTGAATCCGGCAAGGTGATTTTGAACTGGCGCTGACTGTAACCCCACCCCCTTTTTGAGTCCCTTCGGTTTTTTACCGACTTACTCAGAAAAGGAGAGAACGACCATATAGAAGAGCCTTTTTAAATGAAAAAAATACCAGCCCTCCTGACGTTGATTGCGGCGACAATCCTGAGCGCACGCGCCGAACTTCGCGTGCCTGCGTTTACAGCCTATAGCAGGCCCGATCCGAATGCGCTGGATATCCATTCACCGGCAGGCATCAAGGGCTGGAAAGATGGCGGGCAGCAAGCGCTCTGGTTTGGTGAAATCAAGCATCAGGGAGAGCTGACTGCCGCCATCACACTCCGGTTGCCAAAAGATCAGAAAGCCGCGTTTAAACTCAGCGTGGGGGAACAATCGCGTGAGGCGACGGCGATCGGCGGCGATTCGGAAATCACGGTCTCCTTTGGCGCTTTTGAAGTATCCAATGAAGGATACCTCAGGCTCGCCCTTAGCTTGCCCGACTTGAAGGGATTGCCTGACGCTCAGATTACCGCGCTCGTCCTCGATGGCCCCGCTTCGGTCGATGCGCATTTCAATCTTGAGCCCCGGCGAAACGCGGCGTCAGTGCATCTCACCTATCCATTGCCCAAAGAGAGTGATCTCGATGCTTTTTACTGCGAGGTCACCGCGGTTGAAGACCCGGTCCATACGTTCTATATGGCGTGCGGGTTCCAACGCGGTTACTTCGGCATGCAGGTTATCAGCTCCACGGAACGCCGCATTATCTTCTCAGTGTGGGACAGCGGCGCAGGAAAAACCGCCATGAAACGCGATGGCGTCGCCGATAGCGATCGTACCCGGCTCCTGGCAAAAGGGGAAAATGTCATCGCTGATGCTTTTGGCGGCGAAGGAACAGGCGGACACAGCCATTTGATCTATCCATGGAAAACCGGGGAGCCGCAGCGTTTTATCCTGACTGCAAAAACAGCCGAAAAAGGGAGCGCCATTTACACCGGATACTGGTTTCATCCGGAGAAAAAAACCTGGATGTTAATCGCACAATTCAGTGCGCCAAATGCGAGCGCCTCCTTGGGACACTTTCATTCGTTTAGCGAAAACTTTGTCGGCAACAATGGTGACCTTCAACGCAAGGCGCTCTATGGCAATCAATGGATTCACAGCCGCGGCGGCCAGTGGAGCAAGGTGACCGAGGCAAGCTTCAGTCATGACGCCACCGGCCAAAGCGCGCGGCTTGACCGGTTCATGGGTGTTGAGGGGGGCGCATTCTTTCTTGCGCACGGTGGCTTCACGAAAGGATATACAAAATTCGGCGAGCATTTCACCAGGCCCCTTACAGGAAAACCGCCAGTCGATTTCTCCAACCTTGATCAATGAGCCCCGCCTTTCAGCAGCACATTCAAACCGAACTCGCCGGAATCGAAGCCGCCGGACTTTATAAATCCGAGCGTGTTATTACGACGCCGCAAGCCGCCCATGTTCGCGTTGAAGGCGGCCGCGAAGTACTTAACCTTTGCGCAAACAACTACCTTGGCCTGGCAGGAGACCCTAGCGTGATCGCGGCTTCCCATGAAGCGCTTGACCGCTGGGGCTACGGCCTTTCAAGCGTCCGCTTCATCTGCGGCACACAGTCTTTGCACAAGGAACTTGAGTCGCGTTTAAGTGAGTTCCTTGGCACCGAGGATACCATTCTCTATTCCTCCTGCTTTGATGCCAACGGCGGACTCTTTGAAACATTGCTTGGCGCCGAGGATGCAATCATCTCCGACGAGCTTAACCACGCTTCTATCATTGACGGAGTCCGTCTCTGCAAAGCGCAACGCCATCGCTATCGCAACAACGACATGGCGGATCTTGAAGAGAAGCTCCGGGTCGCGGAAGGCGCCCGCTTTAAACTTATCGCGACTGACGGCGTTTTCTCAATGGATGGCTTTATCGCCAATCTGCGCGGCATCTGCGATCTGGCCGAGAAATACGATGCGCTCGTGATGGTGGACGACTCCCATGCCGTCGGCTTCCTGGGCGCGCGCGGACGAGGCACGCACGAACATTGCGATGTCATGGGCCGGGTGGACATTCTCACCGGCACGCTTGGGAAGGCGTTGGGCGGAGCAAGCGGCGGTTATACGAGCGGCCGGCGCGAGATTGTGGAACTATTGCGTCAGCGTTCACGGCCCTATCTTTTTTCCAACACACTCGCGCCCGGCATCGCCGGGGCGTCGCTCAAAGTATTGGAGATGCTTTCCGCCTCCTCGGAACTGCGCGACAAGCTTGAGGCAAATACCGCTTACTTTCGCAAGGCAATGGATGCGCTTGGCTACCGGATTCTTCCGGGCTCGCATCCGATAGTTCCCATCATGCTCGGCGAAGCTTCAGTCGCGCAACGCCTGGCGCGGCTCATGTTGGAAAAAGGAGTTTACGTTATCGGATTCTTTTATCCCGTCGTGCCGCACGGCCGGGCACGCATCCGCACTCAGATCAGCGCCGCGCACTCGCGTGAAGACCTCGACTTTGCCGTGGAAAAATTTGCCGAGGCAAAACGCGAGCTTGGAATCTAAATGAGGCAGAGAGAAAAGGCGCCGAACCACCCCTTCGCATCAATTTGGGGATCTACTTTTTGACAGGCTCGGCGACTGGTTTTCCTTTTTCCCCGGTTACAACCATTAGGATTTTCACCAGCTCGGTTCCGAGATTTTTTCCATTGTGAAGAGTATCGACCGTCTCGACAAAAGCCTGCCCCGCCGTGAATGTATTTTTTTTCCCGGCCTCAAGTTCCACGGTGACCGTGCCGGCGAGCATATAGGCATAACATGGCATCGGATGTTTATGCCAGCCGGTCTCCGCGCCCGGCGGAATTTCAACCAATAACATCTTCACCTCGGGGCTATCTGTATTGGGATAACGAATCGGCATTCCGTTGGCCGTGACGGTGGTTTGAAGCAAAGGCTCAACCCGCACGGCCGGCGCATACTCCGCGGCCTCGGGAGCGGCAAAGAGCGCAGTAGCGAGGGAGAACGGAAGGAGAAATTGAGCGATTTTCATAGAAACACGAACGCTATTCTCTCCATTGATGCGGCTCAAGGTTCCAAGCCACGGGGCGGCCTGCTGTTTTCGCCTTTGCCTGGGAGAACCTGCCTTAATGCCGTCAGGAGCATTTCCGCAGTATAAGGTTTTGCGAGGAAATGCTTTACGCCCAGGGCGGAAGCTCTGGCGAAATGGCCTGAAGTCGTAAAACCACTGGCGGCGATGATGGGAATTTCAGGATCAATCTTCAGTAAAACCTGAATGGTCTCGGGACCGTCCATCACCGGCATCATCATATCGATTACAACCGCAGAAATGACACGATACTCCTGGCCAAAAATCCCAATGGCCTCGACGCCATCGCGGGCAACCACAACGACGTATCCATAGGTTTCAAGGGTCTGCTTTGTCACCTCGCGCACCAGGAGCTCGTCATCAATAAGGAGAATTTTTTCACCATTGCCGCGCGGCATTTCGGGCTCTGCCCGCGTAGCGAGCATGTGCGATTTTTCAAGCTGCGCCGGAAGGTAAATTTTGAAAACTGCGCCCTTGGATTCCTCGCTTTCCACTCGGATAAAGCCGCCGTGGCTTTTGACAATGGCAAGCGAACTGGAGAGTCCGAGCCCGGTCCCCTGTCCAATAGCTTTGGTCGTGAAAAAAGGATCGAAGATTTTCTCGATCATCCCAGGCGCGATTCCGGCGCCGGTATCTTCGACTTCCAAAAGAATGTAAGGTCCGGGTTTGGCATCGCCGTGCGCGTTAAAAACCACGTTTTTGGCGGAAATCGTGATCGTGCCGCCAGCGGGCATTGCGTCACGCGCATTAACGCAAAGATTAAGCAGCACCTGGTGGAGTTGGGTCGGATCGCCCAAAAGCGTATGGAGATCAGCGGCAACCTTTGTGCGGACGTGAATGTGTTTAAAAAAAGTTTCGTTGGCAATTTTTTCGATCTCGCCAATGAGTTTTCCAACTGCGATCTCGACGCGTTCGCCCTCCACACCGCGTGCAAAAGAGAGGACCTGCCGCACCATGGTTGCCCCGCGCTCAGCGCTCGCTCCGATCATCGCAAGCAAACTCTGATCGCGCGCCTCCGTAAAACGCATCTTCAAAAGGTCGAGCCCTATGACAATCGGTGCGAGCGCGTTATTTAGATCATGAGCAATGCCGCCGGCCAGCGTCCCGATGCTCTCCATCCGTTGCGCGCGGAAGAACTGCTGCTCAAGTTTTTTCCGCTCGGAGATATCGGTATTGATCGCAAGCACTGCCCGTGGCGCCCCGCTCTCGTCGCGCACAAGCGTCCAGCGGCCTTCGATGGTGAGTTTGCGTCCATCCTTGCACAACTGCACAAGCTCACCCACCCATTCGCCGTGGTCGAGCACTTCGCGCATCGCCACATCGAACACCGCGGGATCTTTGTAAAGAATGTCACGAACCGAAGTTCCCAGGAGTTCCACTGCGCTCCAGCCGTAAAGCCGTTCGGCGCTCTTGTTGCAATAGGAGATGCGATGGTCAAGGCCGCGTACCAGAATCGCATCGCGCGCCTTATCGAGCAACGCGGCCTGTTCGGCGATCCGTTCCGCGGCGCGCATCCGCTCGGTTAAATCGGTCATGCAACCGATCATGCGCATTGGCTTCAAAGCGGCATCGCGGATGAGATAACCGCGATCGAGCACATCGGCGTAACTGCCGTCTTTGCGCACAAATCGATATTCGGCTGACCAGATCGCGTTTCCGTGACTGATCGATTCGTGGATGCTTTTGAGCACGCGCTCGCGATCCTCAGGGTGAATGCCATTTGCCCACCAATCAAAGATCGGCGCCACCTCCTCGGGTCTGAAGCCAAAAAGCGTGTGCAAGCCTTCATTCCACCATTGCGCGTTTGAAACCAGATCCCAATCCCAGATCGCATCGTTGGTGGCTTTGGAGAGCAGACGAAAGCGCTCCTCGCTCACACGCATACTTTCATGCGCCCGGCGTTCTTCGCTCACATCGCGTGCGTAAACAGCGATCCCCTGTTCCGAGGGGTAGGCACGGACTTCAAACCAGCCGTTAAGAGGCTCGTAGAACATCGTATATTGAACCGCCACGTTCTCGCTCATTGCCCGCTCAAATTCCTGCTGGATCACCGTGCCCAAGGTCTCCGGGAATACGCTCCAGAACCGGTTTCCAAGTAAGTCCTCCCGCGAGCGTTTCGCAATCCGTTCAGCCTCGCGATTGATGTAAGTAAAGCGCCAATCGCGATCCAGCGTGTAGAACCCTTCAGTAAGACTCTCAAGCGTGGTGGTCAATCGTGCCGCAAGCTCGCGGGTCTGCTCTTCGGCCCGTTTGCGCTTGGAGATGTCCATAACGATTCCTGACATCCCCACCGGCCGGCCCGCAGCATCGTAGCGCGCGGCGCCCCGCCCTTCAACCCAATGGACACTCCCGTCGGGCCAGACGACACGATGCTCCTTTTGATACTCGATGCCGGTGGCGATTGCATCTTCTATCGCGTCCGTGAGCGCCGGCAAATCCGCAGGATGCACCCCGTGCACAAACGCCTCGTACGTGCCTGAAAATTCCTCGGCTTTTAAGCCCCATAATTCCTCATGGATTTTCGACCAAAGAACGCGCCCTCTCGTGATGTCCCAATCCCAAATGCCGATCCGGCCCGCTTCAGCCGCCGACGCAAGCCGACTCTCACTCTCCCTCAACGCTTCTTCAGCGCGTTTGCGCAGCGTGATGTCCTCCGCCGTGCCAACCAGCCGGTAGACTTCCCCCGCTGCATTCCTCACGGGAAAGGCCCGGTCGCGAATCCAGCGCTCGCTGCCATCATGGCGCACGATCCGGTAGACTTCGTTGTAAACGCTTGAACTCTGGTCGGTTAGACCCGCGTTTTTTACGCGATCGCGGTCCTCCGGATGGATTGCGTCCAGCCATGTGTCGGGCGATTCATAAAGGCTTTCACAACTGCAGCCCCAGATCTTTTCATACGCCGGGCTCACATAAAGAATCCGGCTTCTGTGCAAATCCCTGATCCAGAAAACTTCGCCGACGTTTTCCGCCAGCTCACGGAACCGTTCCTCGCTTTCGCGCAACGCACTCTCCGTTCGCAGGCGTTGCTCCTCCCCTTGCCGGGATTCAACCGCGAAGGAGAGGTTTTCCGCCAGCGCGTTGAAAACCTGCACTTCCTCGGCATCAAAATAATCGCGTTCACTGACGTAAATTGCCATCACCCCCACCGAACGGCCTTTGAGTTTGAGTGGAAATGCCGCGCAACTTTTATAACCGCGTTGCGCCGCCTCGACGCGCGAGGCAAACGAGTGCGTCGCCGCGGCGATGTCATTGCAATACGACGGTTTGCCCGTCCGGAACGCGACGCCGCCCGGCCCTTGCCCCTCAACCCGCTCGGCCTCCACCGTGAGCTGAAGCGCGTCGACGTAACCGTTGTCTTCCCCCCAGCGTGCGACCGGTTTCAAGTCGCCGTCCGACTCCACGAGCCCCACCCATGCCATGGTCAGCTCTCCCTGCTCCACCGCGATCCGGCAGGCGCGTTGATACAATTCACTTGGATCATGCACCCTCACGATCGCTTCATTGATGGCGCTGGAAACGGCGTAAAGCCTCCTAAGACGGCAAATTTTTACTTCCGCAAGGCTCTTACGCCGGAGTTCAAACTGTGCCATCACTTGCCGGCCTATGATCTCAAGCGCCTCCGCCTGCGCGCCGCTCAGCTGCCGTGGCACCCGGTCAATCACACAGAGCGCACCGAGCGCGCCCCCTTCCGGACTAATCAATGGCGTGTCCGCATAAAAACGAATCCCAGGCTCGCCGGTGACCAGTGGATTATCAACAAAACGCGCATCGTTTGCAGCATCCGGCACTGTAAGTATCCCTTTGTGCCGAAGCGCATGAATACAGAAAGCAAACGCACGTGGCGTCTCCGCTATTTCCAAGCCTATCCTGGATTTAAACCATTGCCGCTCTGCATCAATCAGCGAGACAAGGACGATCGGCATCTCGCAAATCCGTGCGGCCAGCGCCGCGAGCTCATCGATCGCTTTCTCCGGCTCCGTATCAAGCAGCGCATAACGATGCAAAATGGCGAGCCTGCTCTCTTCATCCAAGGTGGAAGTCATCAAGTGCCTTTGAAGGTTTCGAAAATTTAGGGGCGAGCGGCGTGAAGACCAAGGTCGGATTGCGCCCTCGTTCAGCAAGCAAAATTCCGGCAATTCCGACATTTTAGCCGAAAGAAATACCACCTTTTATTCACCAATCCGTAATCATTTTTACAAACAATCACTTGGTACGGTATATCTCATACACGATCTCAAAATCATTACTGAAAAACAGATAGTTATTCATTTTCCAAATTTCGCCTCTCCCTTTGGCAATCCGTGACGTGCAAGGCTGATAACCAGTGGAATGGCCGGGAAAAACGCGCAAAAAATAATCGTCATGAGGATTGGCGGGGCGCCTCCAAGGGTGGCCTGCATGAGCGCGCACCCAAGCACAACGCCATTGACAGCCGCCGCACTCAAAACGAGCACGGCCAGAACCACACTTCCCCAATAAATTCGCCGGTGGTGATTGCCGATTTCAGAGAGCTTTAAGCGGGCGCCGCCAGGCTGCTGGCGAGCCTCCCGTTCCGAATCCTGCAGCGCCCCTAAAGTGAGCCAGCCCATTAGACTGAAAACACCGGCAAGAAACGACCATCTCTCCACATGCAATACATTCCAGCTTTGCCGGGCTGTTCCCGCGACCTGGATCTCTTCAAACCAAGGCGCTCCAAGCCCGTAACTCCACGTTTGTTTTAAAACAGGGAGTGAGCCGGTCAGCGTCCTTTGCGGCCAGATAAAACAGATCAGGAAAAGCAAGGCCGCTCCCGCCACACTGCCCCAAAGAATCCGCCGCGCTCGCACACTCCAGTGGCTGTTCCATTCCACCAAAAACGCAAGGCCGATGAATCCGAAGAACCCCGAGAAGCCCCAAAGCCGCTTTCCTCCGGGCACGGTGCCAAGAAATCCGAGAAAACCGAGCGCGGAAAGCCGGAGCAGCATCACGGCCGCCGTCGTATGAATCCCAAAGCTGCCAGCGATTGGAGGAGGAATGGCGCCCGCGCCAGTCGGATCGGCGGTGATGGTCTCGACGCGGCTGCGCAAATCCGCGGCTGTTTGCCACCGGAGTTCGGGCGATTTTTCAAGTGCCTTCAGGACCACCTCATCGATGCGCATGTCAATCCGCACCTTGCGCGAGGGCGGTTGAATCGCGGCGGCGGGCAGCTCGCCAGTGAGCATCTCGTAAAAAACAACGCCAAGCGAATAGATGTCCGCGCGGCTGTCGACACGCTCGGGCGTCCGCGTTTGCTCCGGTGCCATGTATCCCGGAGTGCCCGCTGCCTTTTCCTCCTTCGCTTCGCCTTCCATCATCCTGGCGATCCCGAAGTCGGCGATCTTCACCCTGCCGTCTTTGGTGAGGAGCAAATTTTCGGGCTTGATGTCGCGATGCACAATGCCGCGCTCGTGGGCAAATTGAAGCGCGTCGCAAAGAGGCGGCACGATTGCGAGCGCTTCTTCGGGCGTCAGGCTGCGTGAGCAAAGCAATTCACGCAGATTGACTCCATCGACAAACTCCATGAGCAGATAGAAAAAACCGTTGGTCTGACCAAAGTCATACACGGTCACAATGTGGGGATGATCAAGGAGCGCGAGCGCCTGCGCTTCCCGGGAAAAACGCTCCGAGAATTCCGGATCGTTTTCCCGCTCAGGTGCGAGCAATTTCAAGGCGACGAGCCGCCCAAGCGATTTCTGGCGCGCTTTATAAACGACCCCCATGCCGCCACGTCCAAGGCATTCAATGATCTCAAATTGCGGAAAATGTGGTGCCACTTCCTCGGGCAGAAGCGGTGGCTGAGCCGCCGTGGCATCACCAGGCATGAACGTCTCCGATGCGAAATTCATGACAACAAGGCAATACGGGCAAAGTCCGCGCGGCGCATCGGCGGGCAGCGCGGTCCCGCATTTTGGGCAGATGGAAGAAGAGTTCATCGCTCAGGTAGTTTCGCAAAACGTCCGGCTTGTTACACGCCGCCAGCTAAAACCTTCCCCAAATGCCGCATCTCATCCTCCACGGCTCCATTCCGATCGACAGTCTGTGCAATGATCTCACGGAAAATCGCCCGAAACCGTTTGCGCAGACGATGAACCGCCACGCGCGCCGCCCCTTCGCTGATGTCAAGCTGTGCCGCCAGTTCCCCATAAGGAATCGCGCCACGCTCCGCGGTGAGCCAATTTTTAAGGCAGCCAAATTCCCGTCCGTCATACTCGGCGCTTAGTTGTTCCAATGTCTGCTCAAGCAGCATCATCGCCCAGCGCCGCTCAAAAACTTCCTCCGCGGCAAGAACCGGTTCGCCCGCATAACGCCGCTCGGCGTCCACCGTGTCGAGCGGCAGCAACATGGTGCCTCCTCCGCGTTTCTGAGCCGACGCCCGATGCCATTCCTTGGCCAAAAACCGTTTCATCGCCACCAGCAGAAATGTCCGGAAGCGACCGCGTTCGGGCGCGGCTGAGTGGAGCCAGTTCTTTTCAAGGAGCCGCGCAAAGAATTCCTGCGTCAGATCCTGCGCATCGTGGGGCCCATGACCCGAACGCCGCACAAACGCGTAAAGCGGATACCAATAACTTCGGCAGAGGATCTCAAGCGCCTCATGGGCACCGGATGCCGCTCCCTCCTGCGCGGTCAATACAACCGACCAGCGGGTGGTTAAGAAGAGACGCGGCAAAGGGTCGACCATGAGCCTTTCTTACCGAAAACCGAAGCATTGTTACAGCTTGGCCAAAAGATTCGCGTAAAGGACGCCCGGGGAAAGGTGTTGCATTTCGGCGACTCTTCGATGCGGATCAAAGGGCCGCAAATGAAAAAGCATGCTCTCTGTATTTCCTTGGAGACATATTCCTTAAAGAGGATATAGATGAGATCGCCCGCCGTGAACCTGATCGAAATATACCAATGCTTTTGCGATGAAACCCGGCTTCGGATTCTGAATATCCTAAGCCAGGGACCGCTTTGCGTCTGTCATTTACAGGAACTCCTGGATCAACCACAGGTCAGGATCTCCAAGCATCTGGGCTATCTGAAAACGAAGGGTGTCGTGGAGGCCGCGCGCCATCAAAACTGGATGATCTATTCACTTCCTGCGCATCCCAGCCCCGAACTCGAAGCAAATCTTAAGTGCCTGCAGGATTGCGTGCAGACGCATGCTGTTTTTAAGCACGATCTGAAGCGTTTGAGCAAATTGAGACCGACGGTCGGATGGCTGGATGAAATCACTGGCTGTTGTTCCAAACGCCAGGTTCCCCAAAAAAAAACAGCGTATGAGACAAAAGTTCTTCGCTGAATTTCTTGGCACCTTCGCCCTGGTTTTTGCCGGCACCGGCGCGATCGTCATCGATCATGCCACTGGCGGCACGATCACCCACGCCGGCATTGCGCTGACTTTTGGCCTGATCGTCATGGTAATGATCTATACCCTCGGTGACGTTAGCGGCGCGCATTTTAATCCTGCTGTCACCACCGGATTTGCCCTCGCTCGACGCTTCCCATGGAAATCCGTTCCGGCCTATCTCGCGGCGCAACTGCTCGGCGCGTTTTTTGCAACCGGCCTCCTCCATTTACTTTTTCCAACCGACGCAACCCTTGGAGCAACCCTTCCCGCTGGTTCCCCGATGCAGAGCCTTATCCTGGAAATCGTTTTAACTTTTCTGCTTATGGTGGTCATCCTGAGCGTCTCGACCGGCGCAAAGGAAAAAGGGATCACAGCCGGCATTGCCGTCGGGGCAGTGATTGCTCTGGAGGCGATGTTTGCAGGTCCGATCTGTGGCGCCTCCATGAATCCCGCCCGTTCACTTTCGCCCGCCGTCATAAGCGGCCATCTTGAGCATCTCTGGGTCTACTTCGCGGGTCCCCTTCTGGGTGTTTTACTCGCCGTCCCTGCCTGTTGCGCCATACGCGAAGCGGACTGTTGTTCTGCTGAAACTTAGCGCGTTCTTTTTTCTAATCGTCAACCTCCTTGCTGCCCAACGCTCGCGAGTAAGAAACACCTTCATGAAAGCCTCCGAATTCAAATCCCACCTTGAAACACACCCCGATTTTGCGCTCCGTTTTATCCTGCCGGATGGTGATGTGGTTCCGGCGCACGCGCATATCACCGAAGCCGGCCGGATCGACAAGAGCTTTATAGACTGCGGAGGAACCGTCCGCCAGAGTTCGACCTGCACCATCCAAGCCTGGGTGGCGGACGATATCGATCACCGTCTTACGCCGATCAAACTTGCCGGTATTTTAACCATGGCAGCGCCCCTCTTTCGCTGCGAGGACCTCGAAGTCGAGGTGGAATACGAAGATTGCGCCATCTCACAGTTTCCAGTGCTGGCAGCCAGCGCGGAAGGCCAGGTATTGACTTTCCAGCTCGGCTCCAAACACACCGACTGCCTCGCCAAAGAGCTCTGTCTTCCGCCAAGTTCCGGCGCCAAAACAAGCGGCTGCTGTTAACCTTTGAATATGCCGCTTGTCCTAATTCTCTGTACTGGCAATTCGTGTCGCAGCCATCTTGCGGAAGGGATTCTTCGCGCGGCGGCTGGAGGGCGGATCGAAGTTGCCAGCGCCGGTTCCAAACCGGCCGGTTATGTTCATCCATTGGCTATCAAAGTCATGGCCGAGATCGGCGTCGACATTTCCAGTCATCACTCAAAGCACGTTAGTGAGTTCCTGGACAAAGGAGTCGAGACGATCATTACAGTTTGCGGTAATGCCGATCAAGCCTGCCCGATCTTTCCCGGCAATGTAAACCGCCATCATTGGGGCTTTATTGATCCGGCCCATGCCGCTGGGACTAAAGAAGAACAGCTTGCCGTTTTTAGAAATGTGCGCGATGAGATCCGGCGCGTCTTTGAGGCATACGCGGCGGGTCGAGCTGATCAGGCGGGCTCTCGCACAACCATCTGCTCAACGTGATTTAAGCTAAATCGAGCGCTGCTTCCGCTGGCAATATCCGATTCACGGAGTCCCGTAGAGGCGCACAGGAAGAATCTCCACCGAACTCTGCCCGTTATCCATCCAGACAACGTGATCCTGCACTGTTACATTCAACTGCATGCTGCGTTGCGCCAGCGCAGCCAATGCCTCGCTCTGATCCGCTTTCACCTGCCATACTGATAAGTTTCTCGCGCGGGTAATCTTCGTCTGTATTCCGCTCCACCAAGTGGCGGTCTTGGAATTGAAACTATAAACACTTACCCTCTCCGCGCGCGCGCTTGCACGCATCAGGCGTTTTTCATCGGGCTGCCCAATCTCGATCCAATGCTCGATCTCCCCCGTCATGCTTTTTTGCCAAAGCGACGGCTCATCAGCCTCCCATAAATCCTTTGCGAGCTCCAAGGGAGAATCACCGGCCGGCAGATTCAGAGCAAATACCAACAAGCGAATCATCATGCGCTCATCGGTCTCGGAGGGATGCCGCGCGATCGTCAAAGCCTGATCTCTGTAGAGTTGCCGATCCATATCGGAGAGCTGGAGGTTGGCTTTGTAGATAGTTGCTTTAAGTGCCATTTCGGTGGGATGCGTCTGAATTGGCGGCCCATTCTCACTCCCATGGCACTTATAAGCAATCAATCGCTCATTCACAGAGCCAGAGGAGGTTATCGTTTTGTATCGCCGCGGTCGCCTTGGCCTTTTGGCACGGTTGCCTCGGCATCGGTCCGTTTGTCAGCCGAGAGCGATCTGCCGACGTCGACACTCGACTTAAACTGTCCGTTGGCATTTCGACGAACATAACGTTTGTCTCCTTTATGTGGCTCAATAAGTTCGCGTTTACTGGTCGATTTCTTTTCTGGCATACAATTGGCTTTCTAATTTGTCTGAACAATCCTCGAGTAGATAAGCTTCAACTCCGGGGGTGCCAATAAATCGGGCACAAAACAGTGGGCGGCCGCGTGTTTGGCACTCTATTCCCGCCATCCAATCAACATTGGCGTTTCTTCGCCTCCAATCGCGGCTACAATTTGATTTTTGATCGTAGAATCCGCCCATGCACCTCAGCGCCCTGGAACTTTTCACCATTGGAATCGGCCCCTCGAGCTCCCATACAGTCGGCCCAATGCGCGCCGCCAGAAGGTTCGTTCGCCAGCTTGCCGCCACCAATGATTTGGCACGGACCGCGCAAGTGAACGTTCATTTTTACGGATCGCTCGGCGCGACGGGCAAAGGGCACGGTTCAGACAAGGCAGCTATTCTTGGTTTGCTTGGGCACACCCCGGAAGTGATTCCCGTCGATCAGATTCCAACACTGCTTGAAGAAGTGCGGGCCACTGGCTTGCTTTTGCTTAACGGTACAAAGCCCGTGCGATTCGCAGAGAAAACCGATCTTGTATTTCTCCATTCCGAAACACTTCCTTATCATCCAAATGCGATGCGGCTCACCGCGCTCGATGAAACCGGGGAACTTGTCAGACACGCCATCTATTACTCGATTGGTGGCGGCTTCATTGTATGCGAGGACGAGATCAACAAGCCGGCTGAAACTGTAAACCCGCCTTTTGGTTATCAGGATGCCGCTGAGCTGCTGCGTCTTTGCAACGAGCAAAATTTAAGTATCAGTGAACTGACACTTCAAAACGAAGCGGCATGGCGCTCTGAGGCTGAAACATGGCAGCGATTGCAAAGCGTCTGGGAGACGATGCAGGCCTGTGTCCAGAAGGGGTGCCAAACCGCCGGGATTCTCCCCGGCGGCCTGAAGGTAAAACGCCGCGCCCACGCCTTGCATCAGCAGCTCACCGCCCGTCCGGCTGATACTTCCCGCGATAGCCTGAGCGCGCTCGATTGGGTGAACCTTTACGCCCTCGCTGTAAATGAAGAAAACGCGGGCGGCGGCCGAGTGGTCACTGCGCCTACAAACGGCGCTGCCGGAATCATTCCCGCAGTGATGCATTATGCCGACAGGTTCTGCCCGCCTAATCCGCGGCCCGGTGGCATCCTTCGTTTTTTGCTGACCGCCGGCGCCATCGGGATCCTTTTTAAGAAAAATGCTTCCATTTCCGGAGCTGATGTCGGATGCCAGGGAGAAGTAGGCGTGGCTTGTTCAATGGCTGCCGCGGCTCTTTGCGAGCATCTCGGCGGCGCACCCGGACAAGTGGAAAACGCGGCTGAGATCGGGATGGAACATAACCTCGGCCTTACTTGCGATCCGATCGGCGGCCTTGTTCAGATCCCATGCATCGAGCGCAATGCGATGGGTTCAGTGGGAGCGATTAATGCCGCCCGGCTTGCGTTGCGAGGCAAAGGGGACCATTTCGTCTCACTCGACAAAGTGATCAAAACAATGCGCGAAACCGGCCGGGATATGAACTCAAAATACAAGGAAACCTCGCGCGGCGGACTTGCCGTCAACATGGTGGAATGCTGATCCCGGCGGTTTCCGTGGAGAATGGCGAACGCGTCCTGGCTGCGTTGCAGTCTCCCTTCAACCTGGTTGTGGTTACCGAGGACGACTCAGGCTTTCGAACCCTGAGTTTCGGACACAACGGCGTGCCTCAAAGCATCGTAAACATGCATGACCTGGAAGATCTCGAACTTCCTTACTCAAAGGTTCTGCCACTTTGCCTGGCATTTATCGAGAATCCGGTCCGTATTCTAATTGTCGGATTAGGCGGCGGAACGCTCCCCTCCTTTTTTCACCGTCATCTACCGGGGTCAATGATCGAGGTCGTGGAAATTGACGATTACGTTGTCCAGGCAGCCAAACTTTACTTCACCTTTCAGGAAGACGCCCGGATGCAGGTTCATGTTGAGGACGGCCGCGACTTTATTGAAAACTGCACGGCCCGATACGATCTGATCATCCTCGATAGCTTCGGTGCTGAATCCATTCCCCCTCATCTTCTGACAGCGGAATTTTTGCAAGCGACACGCAACGCATTGACTCCCGGCGGAATCGCGGTGGCAAATGTCTGGGGCCGATCGGCCAACCCGCTCTATGAGCACATGCTGCTCACCTATCGCACCGTCTTTGAGGAGGTTTATATTCTTGATGTCCCGGAGCCCGGAACCAAAATCTTCATTGCGCTCCAGCAAAAGGAGCTTGTTACCCGGGCTGATCTGCTTGGCAAAGCCCGGCGGATTTCCCTTGAACACGGTTTTCGATACGACTTATGCGCCTGCCTTGCTGGATTTCGAAATTCTGATTCAGAACAGCTTAAAGGAGGCAGAATCCTGAGTGATTAACCTTCGCGCACGGCACAAAAATCGATGTCGATGTGCGCATTTCCATGCATGAACACACTCGCGAATACTCTTACTCCGGTGGCTGGCTTGAGTCTGCTTTGCCTGCTTCAATTAATGGCATCATGCGGTGCCGCTGAAAAGTTTCCGGGCATCGCCCCGGAAGAAGATCCCACGGCGATTTTACACAACCCCGACATGGGCTGGGTCGTCTACGAAAACTATCCAATTGACCAGGAACCGGCGGGGAGCTCAACCCTCCTGACGCTGCCTGATGAACCTTTTGAAGGCGTCGATCAGGTGGCGTTGATGTTTTCGTGGGCTGACGTGGAAAAAGAAGAAAACCTGTATGACTTTTCCAAACCTAACTACGCCTACGATTACTGGCGCAGGCGCGGGAAAGAAATACAACTCCGGGTTTCAAGCGAATCCCTTCTTTGGTGGGCAAACCGCGAGCCTCCAAGCGGCCAGGGCGTTCCCGCTTATCTGCTGAAACAGATTCCCCCGGAACAAAAACAAGTTCGCGAAAATAGCGGTATTCACTACGACGTCGTCGATTCGCGAAATCCGGCCTATCAAAAGCGCCTTTCAAAATTTCTAACCGCCCTTGATGCCAACTTCGCACAGCGTCCTGTTACTCTGATTGATTTGCGCGGATTCGGCCTTTGGGGAGAATGGCATTCCGGCTTTCAATATTCCTCTCCAAAGGATCGGCATGCCGCGCTTTCAACGATCCTCGATGTCTGGTCACAAGCGCTCCCTGGCCACTTCCTTAGTTTGAGCTATTCTTATGATCCTGACGGACCCAAAGAATACTATGAAGGTCCGCGGGACCGGCTTGATCTGTCTTCGACCACACATTACGGGGAGTATCTCACCTACTCGGCTTTCGACCATGCGCTTTCCAAGTCGAACATCACGTTCCGCCGGGACGGATGCGGCGGTGCGCTCGGATCCAACGAGCGGCTGCTCTGCGAGAATGCATTTGCCACCTTCCGTAAAGGTCCCTTCATGTCAGAGTTCCTGGGCGGTTATGCGCAAAACAAAAAAGGCGGGGACAAATGGGTGCGCTCAATGGTAGATGACGCCCTGAGCCTGCATCCAAACTATATCGCGCTTTTGGGCTGGCAAGGCGGTGACGCGCGAAACTTTGTTCGCAACGAACCTGAACTTGTTTCAAAAGGCTCCCGCGAAATGGGTTATCGGCTCGTTCCAGTCAGGGTGAGCTGCCCAAACCGGCTTGCACCGGCACAATTATTCACAATAACAACCGAGTGGATCAATCGCGGAGTCGGCCGGGCTCAACGCAACTTCGAACTTCTTGTTAGTTTACGCGATAAAACGGATGCCTCCGTATTCCGTGCCAATGCGGGTCCGATTCCGAGCAGCCTATGGGTAAAGGGTGCCATCTACTCCACTACTCACACTCTCACGTTTGAAAACCTCACGCCAGGCGACTATTGGCTTGCCTTGCGGGTAGTTGACCCGGCAACGCGGCGCACTATCGAGCTTCCCCTCAAACACAAGATCGCTGACGGCTCATACACGCTTGGAATTGTAACGGTATCAGACTGAAGAAAAGGATCGGATACAGCGGCAATTTTTCGTCCCTTTACAATCCGTGACGCCATGAATAGTATTATCATTATTTGATATGCATAAAATATATTCATTCGGTTATTTGATTAAAGTTTTAATATTGTACATATCGCTTTTATCAGGAAGTGCATATGGAGAGGTGCGCTATGTTATAGCAATCAGCATTGATGGCGGACGCGGCGATCTCATCAAGGGCTTCATTGAAAGCGCTCCGGCCGAATTTCCCAACTTCAAGCGGCTGCGGGAACTTTCCGCTTCAACCTTCAACGCCCGATGCGATTACACGGAATCGATCACCATTCCTGATCATCTTTGCATGTTAACCGGGCGGCCCGTGCGTCGGCCGGCTGGTCTGCCTGCTACTGTTCAGCATGGGATTATAAGCGATGCACCCGCCCCACCGGAGACAGTCCACAATAGCGGCCTTTTGCCCGGCACCTAC
Organism: Chthoniobacteraceae bacterium; assembly: GCA_028293625.1. GTDB lineage: Bacteria > Verrucomicrobiota > Verrucomicrobiia > Chthoniobacterales > Chthoniobacteraceae > CAIURC01. The sequence goes on from JAQGOL010000011.1 coordinate 233,774, forward strand.
AAGGCGAGCATCTTTGACGTGGTGCATGACCGGGGGTTTGGCACCGCGCTCTATATGGGCAAGACCCGGCTTCAAATCTGCGAGCGCAGTTGGAACTCCGTCAACGGAGCCCCGGACACGGTGGGCGTGGATAATGGGCGCAATAAACTCGATATCCGATTGATCTCCGAGGCGGTTGGCACGGCGACTTCAGACATGGTGGCGGGTTTCGTAGGAACAATTAAAAACTCCACCCTTAAGAACTTCACCATCTTCCAGATCGCGGACACCGATTACGCCGGGCATAGTGAAGGGTGGACATCGGCAAACGGCCTCTATCGCACCACTATGCGGGTGGCAGACGGCTGGCTTGGTCAGATCCTCGACGCGGTTTTCAACAATCCCGCGCTGGCTGGAAAGACAGCCATTCTGCTGACGGCGGATCACGGCGGCGGCACACCCGCCACAAGCCACAGCGACGCCACGAATGCAACCAACTATACGATTCCATTTATGTTCTTTGCGCCCGGGATCTCCGGGGGCAGCAATATTTACGACTACTTTGACAACCGCTTTGAACCAGGCGCCTCGGCTCCGGACTACACCAACCCGCGGCAGCCGATGCGCAATGGGGATGTGGCCAATCTTAGCGCGGCCCTGCTTGGGTTCCCCACTGTCCCGGGCTCTCTGATGATCCCTGAGCTCAAAAAGCCTCTCACCATCATCCACGGCAGCGATACAGCGACCATTTCCTGGCCGCTCTATCTGACAGGATATACTCTTGAAACAACCGATGAACTCGTCACTGGAACCTGGACCACGGTAATCTCCGGGGTGATTGAATCGAACTATCAGAATACCTATACCATCGCGTCACCGTCGCGTGTCCGCTTCTTCAGGCTCCGTAAACCGACCGACCCCGCTTCCAGTCCGCTAAAGGCGACTATTCGAACCGGGAAACAGCTTTCCCGATAACCAATCCGGATTGAACGAAAGAGAGCAAGCGACTGCGGCGTTCTATAACGCAGGCAACCTCCTCCATTTTCCGGCAAGCACGCACCTCATTTAGCCGTGGTCCGGCGGATCAACTCTTCGCAAGTATTACTTTGCTTGCTGCAGCTCGGGCTCCGGCAATCCTTTGCCAAACGCCACGGGCTCGGCGTCGCGAAACGCCTGCAAATTAAGCGCCGCCTCAATGGCCTCCGGTGCATTGATGGCATGCAGCATGAGTGCCCGCTGTACAAGCATCGGTTTTTGCCATGGCACTTCAGACCCGAACTGAGCAAACGCCTCCTGCACCAACGGATCGCTTAACGTTCCTCCGGCCGCCGCGACCGCCGCTTTAAATGCCGCTTCCAAACGCGCATGATCATCCAAACGCACGCAGAGCGGTTCCCGCAAGACCATGTAAAGCATGCGGGCCGTGGCGCGATCGCCGGAAATGGCCAACTCCTGGCACTTATTCAGCACATAGTTCACTACTGTCATGGAGGGCCACGGGTCGTTACGCCACAGTTCCAACGCTTTAACAAAATGTATAATCGCCAGCTCTTTCTGGTCCAACATCAGGAACGCCCTGGCATACAGCGCCTCGGCCTCGCCGGGACTGACATCATAAATTTGCGACACAAAGCGCCAGCAATCCGGATCGGCCGTCGACGCCAAAGCGGTGCCAAGCATCCATAGCTCGGAGTAGCTCGCCGGCTCGTAATGGTGCGCATGCCAATGTTGCGAAAAGTTGGCCGTCTGCCAGCTTCGGAGCGCACGCCATCGCAGGCCATCCTCATCGGCCATGGCAACGCGCGGCGCCCAATCCCGTATGCTTCCACGGAAGGAATTCTCCCGTTCCCGGTCGACCGCCTCCCAGTCGATTGCCCCGCTGACTGCGCAATGCTGCCAGCCGTGGCGCACGGCCATCTGGTAGATCTCCGAATTCACCTCGCTGGTTTTGCTTCGTGTAACGACCTGTCTCGCGAAACCAAACTCCAGGCTGTTCCGATCATCCGTTGCCGGCGCCGCATTTGAAGCCATCACGAGCCGGCATAAAGAATCATTTGCGGTATGATGCGCCAGGAATCCTTCGAGCGTATTGACATTCCACGTCTTTTGCAGAGCGGAACGATACGGCTCCGTGGCAATCCGTGCCCGGAGCGTGGCCGCATCGAGGGAGATTGGCTGGTGCGAGGCTATCAACAGAAAATCGCCGTCCTGCGGCTGCCAGGTTTGCACATGCTCAAAGACGCTTCCCAAAGTGGCGTAAGCCGTCTGCATGGCGAGGCCGTCAATTTCGTATCCTTGCACCCATTGCGCGAAAATCCCGCTCCCTGACAAACAACCCGACGCAGCCTTGTAAAATTCACGCGTAAACAGCGAGGCAACCCCTGCCCGATACGGATTGGAAGGCTCCGAAAAAATGATGTCGTATCGTTCCGAGGTGGTGAGCAACGCCTCCCGGGCATCGCCAAAACTGAGGCGAATCTTCGGATTTTTCAACACGTCGCCATTGGCCGGCGCGCAGCGGCGCGAGATTTCGAGCACGGCCGGTTCGAGCTCCACGACATCGACGCGCTCGATCTCCGGCGTCCGCGCCAGCCAGCCCGCGGTGGAGCCGGTGCCAAGCCCGATCACCATCGCTTTTGTGGCCGGACGCAACAAACACGGCAACAGACCTCCCATGACCTGGGTGCCGGCGTCGGCACGGATATTTCCGTCGACTTTCCCATTAATCACGAAGGCGTAACCGCTTGCCGCCTCCAAAGCCACGCTGCTTTCCACCCCTTCAGCTTCCCACACAATCGTGCGCCGCGTCTTGCTGCTCCAGTCACGGAGGCCATTGACGGTAAATTTTTCCGAGGGCGCGCGTCCGGCGCCAATTCCGCTATGGCGCCAGACAGCCGTGGGTCCCTGTGTAAAAAATGCCAGCCCGCCTGCCATCAGGGCCAGAACCGGGATGAAAGAGAACTCCCTGCGCCGCAATGCGGACAACGCGGGCACCAGCGCGAGCAATGAGAGCAACGCGACCATGCCCTTCCAGAGGCCCGGCCCGGTCAGCAGCGGCAGGAGCCCGAAGCCGCCGGCCAGCGAGCCAAAAATCGCCCCGGCCGTATTGGCAGCGTAGGCGTGTCCGGTCTGGCGGGCCACCTTCTCCCGGCCTGAACCGAGCAGCGCAATCAGCATGGGGAATTGGTAGCCGGCCACGATTGCCGCCGGCAAAATGACAATGGCTGTCACCAGTGACCATCCAAGGATGTGAGCGCCAAAACCGAGCTCACCCAATCCGCGCAGGGCAAGGGCGAAATGCGCGAGCCGATCGCCCAGTGCGAACGGGATGGCGATAAAAAGGGCCTCCAACGCGCATGTCCATCCAAAGCTCATCAAGGTTGGCCGCTTTATCTGGCCCCAGGAATAGAGCCAGCCACCGAGACCAATGCCAAAAAGCGCCACGGCCAGGATAAGTCCGAAGGTGAAACTTGAGCCCCCCAGGAGCGGCGAGAGCATTCGATACCAGACCAGCTCCATGAGCATAAACGCGAAGCCGACGGCGCCTGCGGCGAAAAGGACGAAAGTCGAATTGACCGGGGAAGAAGAGGCCGGAGGAAAAGATTCGCCAGGCTCTTTGGATTCCACGGGCTCCGGGGGCCACGTACGCGCGGTGAGGCGCGCCATCAAGGCGACCATTGCATTCAGGCCGCAGGCGATCCAAAGCGTTTTTTGGTTTCCGAACTGTTCGATCAGGAAAAAGGTTGAAACCAGTGCGCCGGTTACCGCCCCCATGGTGTTGGTTCCATAAAGCATTGCCAACGTGCGGCGGCCATCGTCGGCCCCGCTCGTCGCCGCCCGGGCAACCGCCGGGAGCGTGCCTCCCATCAGCACGGTTGGCACGATGAGCACCAGCGAGGCCAGCACGAGACGCATCACCGCAGCCCAGCCCGGCCCCAGGACCATGCTGCCGCCGGTGCCAATATACGCCTGCCGCGCCAGCCAGAGCATTCCCGGCGTCGCCGCCGCTGTCAGCGCGATGAGAAGTTCCAGGTTCCCATACCAGGCCAATGGATTAAGCACCCGCTCCATGCGCCGCCCCAGCCAGATGCTCCCCAAACCGAGCCCGCCCATAAAGATTCCCAACACCGCAGCGGAGGCCGCGGTTGAGGCGCCAAAAATCAGCCGGAACTCGCGCAACCAAACCGTTTGATAAATAAGAGCGCAAAAACCCGATACAAAGAGAAAGGCGGCAACGAGGGTTGAACGCGCGGAAGATTTCATGGAACTTCAATCCATAGCACTCCCCGTGCGGACTCGAGGCTAAAGCGCGAAGTGTCACTGCTTCACGGGCAAAAAAACAGATCTCAACCAACTGGCAGCCGACCGGAATTCCAAACCGCCGCAGCCGCTCTCCGGAATAATGATTAGGAAGCCTTGGAAAAGCTTCAGGCAGCATGGGCGCCGGATTTCGAGGAAGCCGATTCGAGCAATCTTGCGACGAGCGCCGTCCAACCAGTCTGATGGCTCGCACCCAAACCGCGTCCGGTCTCGCCATGGAAGTATTCATGGAAGAGCACAAGATCGCGCCAGCAGGGATCTTTCCATAAGCCGCGCGCTTCTCCAAAACACGGACGGATGCCACTGTCGTTGGGAAGAAAAATAGACGACAGCCTCCGGGAAAGCTCATCGGCCACCTGCTGGAGGTTCATCATTTTTCCCGAACCTGTCGGGCATTCCACGAGCAGGTTTTCTCCGTAAAAGTGGTGGTATCGTTCAAGCGCTTCAATAATGAGATAGTTGATCGGAAACCAGACCGGGCCGCGCCAATTTGAGTTGCCTCCAAAAAGATGACTCTCGCCTTCTCCGGGCACGTAACTGACACGGTGCTCCTGACCGTCGGCACGAAAAATATAGGGATGCTCGCGATGCACGCGCGACACGGAGCGGATGCCGTAGGGCGAGAGAAACTCGGCTTCATCGAGCATATAACAGAGCACGCGTTTAAGCCTTTCCTCCGTTGGGATCGCCAGCATCCGGTGACAAAAATGCTTGCACGGTTCGCAGTAGGTAATGAGCGGTTTGAGGTCATCGCGATAATTCAGAAACCAATCCATCCGTTTCCTGAAGCCCGGCAGCCTCGCAATCTGCGCGGTTTCAAAAACCTCCACCGCAATGAGCGGAATAAGCCCGACAAGCGAGCGTGTCCGCAACGGGATCGTGCGGGACTCGATTTTTAAACGGTCGTAATAAAAACCGTCCTGTTCGTCCCAGAGCCCTGTGCCGCCAACCGTGTTCATCGCGTCGGTGATGCCAATAAAATGCTCGAAAAACTTCGACGCCATGTCCTCATAAACCGGGTCGTACTCGGCGAGTTCGAGCGCCATCGAGAGCAGGCTAAGACAATAAAATGCCATCCACGACGTGCCATCGGCCTGCTGCAGACAGCCGCCCGTCGGCAACTCTTTTGAGCGGTCAAAAACGCCGATGTTGTCGAGGCCAAGGAAGCCGCCGGCAAAAAGATTGTTCCCTTCAAGATCCTTGCGGTTGACCCACCAGGTGAAATTAAGAAGGAGCTTCTGGAACACGCTCTCCAGAAAATGGGTGTCCCGCCCGCCGCGCGGACCGGTCATCTTGTAAACCCGCCATGCCGCCCACGCATGCACCGGCGGATTTACGTCGCTGAATGCAAACTCATAGGCGGGGATCTGCCCGTTTGGATGCATATACCATTCGCGCAGAAAGAGGATGAGTTGCTGCTTGGCGAAGTCGGGATCGATCCTTGCAAATGGGATCATGTGAAACGCGAGATCCCAAGCGGCAAACCACGGATATTCCCACTTGTCCGGCATCGAAATGATATCGCGGTTATAGAGATGAACCCATTCACGGTTGCGCCCATGCTCGCGGTCGGCCGGCGGAGATGGCTGGCCCGGATCGCCATCAAGCCACTCTTTGATGACGTATTGGTAAAACTGCTTGCTCCAAAGGAGTCCCGCATACGCCTGGCGGGCGACATTCCGCTGCTCGGGGGCGAGTTCGGCCGGAAGCGTGGCCGCATAAAATTCATCGGCCTCGGCGATTCGTTCGGCAAAAAGGGCGTCAAAATCGCCGAAGCCGGGTGCCGTTGAAAGTTCAGCGCCCGTGGCAATGCGCGGCTCTCGCAGACGCATTCGCAGTGTCAGGGAGCCGCGGGCGGGAATCTCCAACACGTAATGGGCCGCGCATTTTGTCCCGGTCCGCTGAGGATTTACCGCATCACCAGCATTGTGAATGAGAAGTTCGTGGAATCCATCCTTCAGATAAGCAGACGTGGCGGGCGTTCCAAAAAGACGGGCCGTGTTGGTTTCGTTCTCAGTAAAAAGAAACTCACAGCCGCTTTCGACCTCGAAGCGGAATGCGCCAAGTGTCGGATGGATCGCTTCAACCGCGGTCGCGCCTGCCGGCCTGATGGCCGGTTTGATCAACACCCCTTCATGGCGGTTGCGCCAGGCCCATGTATTGCGGAACCAAAGCGTCGGCAGTACGTCGATCGGCGCCGGCTCCGGCCCACGGTTGGCGATCGTGATCCGGATCAGAATATCGTCCGGCCCGGCTTTGGCATACTCGGCAAAAACATCAAAATAACGGTCCTCCGCAAACGCCCCGGTATCGGCAAGTTCAAATTCCGGCTCAGCAACTCCCCGGCGGCGGTTCTCCTCGATGAGCCGGGCGTACGGAAACTCGCACTGCGGATACTTGTAGAGCGCCTTGAGGTATGAATGGGTGGGCGTGGAATCGAGATAGAAATAACATTCCTTAACGTCCTCACCGTGGTTTCCCTCCGAGCCGGTCACGCCGAAAAGCCGCTCCTTGAGGATCGGGTCATGCCGATTCCAAAGCGCGATCGCAAAGCAGAGCCGGCACTCACGATCGGTAATGCCCAGCAGCCCGTCCTCGCCCCAGCGGTAAGCGCGGCTGCGCGCGTGGTCGTGAGGAAAATAATCCCAGCAATTTCCGTCCGCCGAATAATCCTCGCGCACGGTTGCCCACTGCCGTTCGGATAGATACGGCCCCCAGCGCTTCCAGTTCGCAGTGCGCGCGTGATCCGCGGCAAGACGCGCTCCTTCTGCCGTGGACGCCATTGGATCTGGTGCATTCATCCGTTCTCCTTGTTAAAGCGGCAGTTCCCTCCTTCCGCTGGCCGGACGGTGCATCGCGCGCTTTCCTACTAAATCGGAATGCGGAAAGCGGGTGGAGCCATGCCGCTGACGCCAAGACGGGCAAGCTGCTCGCGAGATCTCATTTTTTGTCTCTGTCATTTAAGCCCATTCGTGTCTATTCGCGGTTACCTCCTGCTTGAGCGGCTTGCAGCGTGCATTCGCGGTGGCTTTCTCGGTCAGGGATAGTGGTTAAAATAAATCGAGGCAGAGGCGACCAAGTGCGCCTAAAGATACGAATCGAAGCACTCGTTCTGCGTTTTCACCCCTTCCCAGAGCTGGAGCCACGAGCCACACCCCATGAAAAACGACCCTTCCGAAGAGCCTGTTTCATCCGCAAAAAAGTCGCCTCGCCAGAACGAGACATTTGATTTGAAGACGATGTATAGCGCCTTGACCGCCTTTAAACGGGGCGATTTCTCCGTGCGCCTGCCCGATGATTGGTCAGACATGGCTGGCAAAGTCGCCGACGTCTTTAATGAAGTGATAGCCACCAATGAACGCATGGCCCTGGAACTTGAGCGAGTCGGCCGCGTCGTCGGAAAAGAAGGGCGCATCAAACAGCGCGCGAGCCTGGGCGATGTGGCGGGACGCTGGGGGGAATCGATCGGCGCGGTCAATGAGTTGATCGGCGATCTGGTGCAGCCGACAAGCGAAATGGCGCGCGTGATCGGTGCGGTGGCAAAGGGCGATCTGGCGCAGACAATGACGATCGATATCGAGGGGCGTCCGCTTAAAGGGGAATTCATGCGGACGGCGACGACCGTCAACACAATGGTCACGCAGCTTGGCGCGTTTGCATCCGAGGTCACCCGCGTGGCCCGCGAGGTCGGCACGGAAGGAAAGCTTGGCGGCCAGGCCCAGGTCAAAGGGGTGGCGGGCACCTGGAAAGATCTGACCGACAACGTCAATCTGATGGCCGGCAATCTGACCGCGCAGGTCCGTAATATCGCAACCGTCACCACGGCGGTCGCCAATGGCGATCTGACAAAAAAAATCACCGTTGACGTCAAAGGCGAGTTTTTGGAACTCAAAGACACGGTCAACGTCATGGTCGATCAGCTCCGCTCGTTTGCCTCGGAGGTAACCCGGGTGGCGCGCGAGGTCGGCTCCGAAGGAATCCTGGGCGGCCAGGCACGGGTCGAAGGCGTTTCGGGCACCTGGAAGGATCTGACCGATTCGGTAAATTTCATGGCGCGAAACCTCACGGCGCAGGTTCGCAACATTGCGGGAGTGACCACGGCGGTTGCAAACGGCGATCTTTCCAAAAAAATCACGGTCGACGTAAAGGGCGAGATTCTGGAGCTCAAGAACACGATCAACACGATGGTCGATCAGCTCGGCTCATTTGCCTCGGAAGTGACCCGCGTGGCACGCGAGGTCGGCACGGAAGGAAAACTGGGCGGCCAGGCGGATGTCAAAGGGGTGGCGGGCACCTGGAAAGATCTGACCGATTCGGTGAACTCGATGGCGGGCAATCTGACCGGCCAGGTGCGTAACATCGCCGAAGTGACCACGGCGGTGGCAAACGGCGATCTTTCCAAAAAAATCACGGTCGACGTGCGCGGGGAAATCCTGGAGCTCAAAGATACCATCAACACGATGGTCGATCAGCTTCGGTCGTTTGCCTCGGAGGTGACGCGGGTAGCGCGCGAGGTCGGCACGGAAGGAAAATTGGGCGGCCAGGCCGACGTGCGCGGGGTCGCCGGAACGTGGAAGGATCTCACCGATAACGTGAACATGATGGCCGGCAACCTGACGGCCCAGGTTCGAAACATCGCCGCCGTGACAACGGCCATCGCCAACGGCGATCTTTCGCGGAAGATCACCGTCGACGTCAAAGGCGAGATCCTGGAGATGAAAAACACGCTCAACACGCTTGTGGATCAGCTCAGCTCGTTCGCTTCGGAAGTGACCCGTGTGGCACGCGAAGTCGGTTCCGAAGGCATTTTGGGCGGCCAGGCCGATGTGCGCGGCGTCTCGGGCACCTGGAAGGATCTGACTGATTCGGTGAATTTCATGGCCGGCAATCTGACGGCCCAGGTCCGCAACATCGCGCTCGTGACCACGGCGGTGGCAAACGGCGATCTTTCCAAAAAAATCACGGTCGACGTGAAGGGCGAAATCGCGGAGCTCAAAAACACCGTCAACACGATGGTCGATCAGCTGAGCTCGTTTGCCTCGGAAGTGACCCGTGTGGCACGGGAGGTCGGCAGTGAAGGAAAACTCGGCGGCCAGGCGGAGGTCAAAGGGGTTGGCGGCACTTGGAAAGATCTGACCGATTCGGTCAACTCGATGGCCGGCAATCTGACGGCGCAGGTCCGCAACATTGCCGACGTCACCACGGCGGTTGCGCGCGGCGATCTCTCCAAAAAAATCACCGTCGACGTGAAGGGTGAAATCCGGGAGCTCAAAGAGACGATCAACACCATGGTCGATCAGCTGAGCTCATTCGCGGCGGAGGTGACACGCGTGGCAAAAGAAGTGGGAACGGAAGGAAAACTTGGCGGCCAGGCCGATGTGCGCGGCGTAGCGGGAACCTGGAAGGATCTCACCGATTCGGTCAACTCGATGGCCGGCAATCTGACGGCGCAGGTCCGTAACATCGCCGACGTCACCACGGCGGTGGCAAACGGCGATCTTTCCAAAAAGATCACCGTCGACGTGAAAGGCGAAATTCTGGAGCTTAAGAACACCATCAACACGATGGTCGATCAGCTCAGCTCGTTTGCGGCGGAGGTGACGC
>JAQGOL010000005.1 GCA_028293625.1 Chthoniobacteraceae bacterium
CTGCATTTTACGCCCACCAGTGCTTCATGGCTGAACATGGTTGAGCGCTTCTTCCGGGATCTTACTGTAAAGCGCCTGCGCCGTGGCGTCTTCCATAGCTTGGAGGAGTTAGTAGCCGCGCTGGAGACATACCTGGCCCTTCACAATCAAGCTCTCTCACCGTTTATCTGGACTGCCAAAGCTAACGACATCCTCATGAAAGTGAAACGTGCCCGCAAAAAGCTTCCGCTACGGCAAAAAGTGCATTAATTGCGACGGACTACACTAGCAGTAAGTTCGTTTTCATTGTCTCACGCATTCCTGCGATCGAGCGATTCATCACCCCGTTTATAGTCGCCACCTCTACTCTGTCCACTCCCGAGCCGCAGCATAGCCATCACCATAAAGGACTTTTAACCGCGAATGAACGAATGGGGGAGCCAGAGGTTTGGTAATGGTCCGGGTGCCTCTATTCGCGTTCATTCGCGTTTATTCGCGGTTGTTTCGGCTCTTCCATGTGTCCGCGTCTATGACAATAGCGATCTCAGCATGCCGTTTCGATTGGTCAACGTATACAAAGGCGGCGTGGCCAGCAGGTGACAGCGGGAAATGTCCGTGTCGATTCTTCGGCTATTTTGCCGAAGGCTTGGGCTCAACGTTGACGGTTTTTTTGGGGTCATAGGGCGGCGCATCGAAGGTGAGCAGCAAGGCTTTTTCGCCCGGTGCCGCGACATCGTAGCAATGGGCACGCCGCGTGGGATGATGATGAAATCGCCCACAGTGCATTTGCTTGTCGTTGCTCCGCAGGTCACGAGCAGGCTGCCTTCCAGGACGTAGAGCCGATGGTCGGCATCGGGATGGATGTGCAGCGCGCCCCGGCCGGTGACCTCGAAGTAGTTCATGCGCGCCTCCGGGGTATTGAGCAGGGGCCACAGATGCTTCCCGCCGCCGCGGTCTTGTGTGCGTGAAAATCGAACTTGGAAACAATCGAGCAGGAAACTTGCAGCAAATCCGAACAGGATAATTGCAACACCTCAGTAACAGCCTTTCCCAAGAAGGAAATACGTCGAGTCGCATCGACACGGCGGCTGTCGTTTTACATGGTGTCCCTCGTACGAAGACCCCGTTTTCCGCGCGTTTTCCGCCAGGCTTCTCAAGATTTCGCCCGGGCTGCCCTTTTTTGTCCTCGGCGGCGAATGTGTCGGCAACGCCACTATTGGACGAGTGCGGCGGGACCATGAGACGGCCTGAATGAGGACGAGTCTCTCCGTGCGGAAACGGGTTTTACTCTCAGGAGCGTCACTATGAATGAAGGCGAAAGCTCTGGTGAAAGTTTAACCCCCGGACGAAGAGGCGCTCCTGAAAGAGTTGCCCGTCCTTTCCGACATCTGGCGGACCCGCTGGCAGTTCATTGGGCAGCACCCCGCTAGTATGCGCCGTCGTCCTGCTCGCGTGCGACCAGCCGGCGGTGGACGGGAACGTCATTCGCTCGTTGGTGGAACGTTTTGATCAGACAGGGAGGGCAATTGTCGCCCCGCTTTACTCCGGCACGCTGGGCATCCTGGCTCTTTTCGCTCAATCGTACTTCGCTGAGTTACAGAGCCTTTCCAATGATCGTGGGGCAAACGCGGTCATCCGCGCCAATCCAACGCGCGTTACCTCGGTCGAATTTCCCGCCGGAGCACTTGATCTAGACTCACCAAAGAATCTGCGGGCCTGACGAGAGCGGCTAACGCCTATTGAACTTGAACGAAGCGGCGTTCCTTCTGAAGCCGGCTCCTCTTTTTCCCGCAAGAACGCGTTAGCCCCAGCAGGATCGCGAGAGAAGGGACAAGCCTGAGAGCCGAAGCTTCTCCCGCATCCTAACAATTAAAACTCATCCAATCGTATCGATCGTTTACAGCACAGCCGCTGGGAACATCACAAGAGTGCTTGTCCCGCGCGTGGCGCCGATCGCAGTGAAACACTCAATCCAATCCGAATGAAAACACAACTGCTTGGCCCAGCGATCGTCTCGCTTTGCCTGCTCACCTTCGCGACTTCCATCATGGCTCAATCACCAGCAATACCGGCGCAGGATTCTCCAACGATCTCGATCACGCGAAGCGGCTCGCAGGCCCCTCAGGTCGGTCCGGCCGATTACTTCACCGGCTCTGTTCACATCGATCCTCTCTTCCCAGCCAGAGACCCCTCACGAGTCTCGGGCGCTTCCGTCACGTTCCAACCCGGCGCCCGGAGCGCATGGCATACACATCCGCTGGGCCAGACCCTCATCGTCACGGCCGGCTCAGGCCTCATCCAGCGCGAGGGCGGCCCGATCGAGGAGATTCACCAAGGCGACGTGGTGTGGATTCCGCCGGGGCAGAAGCATTGGCACGGCGCGTCGCCGACAAACTCGTTGACCCATATCGCCATCCAGGAGGCGGTCGACGGCAAAGCCGTCGACTGGCTGGAGAAAGTTACGGAGGAGCAATATCACATGAAAACAAACGCAGAGCTAAAGACCGGCCCAGCCGGAACTGCCGCCATCACTCAGTCAGATGTTCAGACGAGGAGACTCTCCCCTGAGGACGTTCGGAAGGTCGCGCCAGCGCTTGAAAAGTATAAACAGGAGCGGCTTTTCGGTCAGGTCTGGAAACGGCCAGGACTAAGCCCGCGCGACCGGAGCATCGTCACCCTCTCTGCCTTGATCACACGCGGCATGGCCCCGGCTCTGAGCTATTATGCCAACCAAGCCATCGAGAATGGCGTCAAGCCACGGGAGATCTCCGAGATTATCACGCACCTCGCGTTTTATTCGGGCTGGGCCAATGCCTTTGCCGCAGTCGGGCCGGTGAAGGATGTGTTCGCCCAGCGCGGAATTTCTTCGAACGAACTACCCTCGGAAACGGAATCGCTGCTGCCCTTGAATGAGGCCGCCGAGGCGCAGCGTGCGGCACAGGTGGGCGAGCAGTTCGGCTCGGTAGCACCAGGGGTGGTGCAGGATACGACGGACGTTCTCTTCCGCGACCTTTGGCTGCGGCCCGGCCTGGCACCGCGTGACCGGAGCCTCGTAACGGTCAGTGCGCTGATTACCTCAGGGCAGGTCGCGCAAATCCCGTATCACCTGAATCGGGCGATGGATAATGGACTGACACAGGAGGAGGCCGGAGAGGTGATCGCGCACCTGGCGTATTATGCCGGTTGGCCGAATGCGTTTTCCGCCCTGCCGGTGGCGAAGGAAGTGTTCCAGAAGCGGGCCAAATAGACGCTCTCGGATCGGTTCAAATGAGAAATCTGGAACAACTGCTTGGCCTGTTCCTGGTTGCCGTCACCCTGGCCGCGGCGGCACGGCGCGTTGGTGCCCCTTATCCGGTTTTCCTGGCGCTCGGCGGTGCGCTGCTCGCGTTCTTTCCAGGGGCGCCATCGTTCAGCGTCTCTCCCGATTTGGCGCTGGCACTCTTCGTCGCCCCGGTGTTGCTCGATGCGGCTTACGACGCATCTCCAAGAGATCTCAGAGACAATTGGGCGCCGGTGCTCGGGTTGGTCGTTTTCGCGGTCGGACTCACCACGGCCGCAGTCGCCCTCATCGTCCACGCGTTCATCCCGACGATGCCATGGGCCGCGGCCATCACGCTTGGCGCGATCGTGGCTCCACCAGATGCGGTTGCGGCAACTGCCGTGCTCCGTCCCTTGCACCCGCCGCATCGCCTCCTGACGGTTCTCGAAGGCGAGAGCCTGCTGAATGACGCCAGTGCGCTGCTGATCTATCGCCTCTCTGTTGGCGCGGTTGCCGCCAACGAGTTTTCGATCGCTGCAATCGCGCCAACTTTCTTACTTGCGGTGGCTGGCAGCGTGGCCGCCGGCACGGCGCTCGGGTGGCTCACCTTGCAGGTGATGGAACGTGTGCAGCACGTGCCCACCGCCATCATCCTTCAGTTTCTCAGCACCTTCGCGGTCTGGATTCTCGCAGAACAAATGGGGCTCTCAGGCGTGCTGACAGTGGTCTGCTATGCCGTTGCGATGGCGCGCTCTGCCCCGGAGCGAGTTCCAGCCCAGACGCGACTCCCCACCAACGCCGTGTGGGAGACGGCGGTCTTCGGGCTGAACATCCTCGCGTTTATTTTCATCGGCCTGCAGATACGCCCGATTCTTGAGAGTTTGGAAGCAGCCGACCGGGGACGCTACCTCGCCGTCGCCGTCGCAGTCCTGGTGACGGTGATCGTCGTGCGTTTCGCCTGGCACATGCCCTTCAACGCAGTGGTCCGGTGGCACCACCGTCGGTTCGGCTTTCATCCGCCCCGGCCAATGCTGCGGCCCAGCACCGGAAGCGGCTTGGTGGTTTCGTGGGCCGGCATGCGCGGCATTGTCACTCTTGCCGCAGCCCTGGCCTTGCCACTGGGATTTCCGTTTCGCGACCTGATCGTGCTGACCGCGTTCGCCGTCGTGCTTGGGACGCTCGTGATCCAAGGACTGACGCTCAAACCTCTATTGCGCGCGCTTGATTTGAATGATGATGATCCTATCGGGCGCGAACTCAGGGCTGCGCGCGAAAGCGCGTTGCGTGCGGGCCTTGCGAGCTTCGCTCGCGACCGCTCACCGGCCGCGAAGGCTGTCCGGCAGGAATTCACGGCCCTTCTGGCCAGCGAACCGGTAGGCGAGAACGATCCCACACGCTCCGCCCAGACTGAAATCTATCACGGAGCGCTACAGGCGGCGCGGCAAGCCATTCTTGAGATGCGTGACGCTGACAAGATCGGCGACGATGCCTTTCACAGGATGGAAGAAGAACTAGACTGGCTCGAAATGGCCGACCGCAACCAGCACGGATGAGCTGATAGCCCGGAGAATGGGATGGATCTTTCTTCGGATGACAGTCTGCCTGCGTCGGCGCTGAAGCACGTTGTTTTGCGAGATGAGGCGCGTCTGAAACCGCTCGCCCGATACGTCAACGAAACGGAGAAGACAGAAATGAGCGATACCAACTCCGAAACAACGATCAAGCCACACGCGAAAAGGGATCGCCCACATCCACACGCCCTCGCCGGGAAAGGGGCCAGGGAGGGCCACCGAGGATTTCTCGCGTGCTGGCCTAGCCGCCCGCTCCTTATAGCAGCAGCTTTTCTTGCTTGTCTAAGGGGAAGCGTTGACGGGCAGCGCGCCGGATCGGCAGCCTCGCTCGTCTACGATGCGCAGACAAGCGGATCGGTCCCGATCCCACCCTCAGAGCGTGGCTTGCAGACCGTGGTGGCGGAACCCTGGTTCAAGGTTTCCGAGGATGGGATCGTTCTGGAGGGCGCGGCCTTCGACCGTGACGGAAACCTCCTCTTCGCCGACGTATCGGGCAAGCGGGTCTTGCGCGTTACCCCGGAAAAGCGGCTCTCGGTTGTCACCACTCAACCAGTTGGCACCGGGGGCCTCGCCATTCATAAAGATGGTCGCGTCTTTATTGCCGCCATGGGCATTTTCAAAAACGACGGCGGCGTCCTCGCGGTGGCCCCGGATGGAACGCAGATGCAATCCATTGTCCCGCCCGAAGCCGGCTACGTCGTCAACGATCTGGTGTTTGACGCCCGCGGAGGGTTCTACTTCACCGACTCGCGTGGCACTTCCACCGATCCGACGGGCGGCGCTTACTACGTTTCGCCGGACGGCAAAACCATCACGCCTGTGCTGCCGCACCTCGCCATGGCAAATGGCATCGCGCTCAGCCCGGATGGACGCGAGCTGTGGGTCACGGAGTTCAGCCGCAATC
Organism: Chthoniobacteraceae bacterium; assembly: GCA_028293625.1. Taxonomy (GTDB): domain Bacteria; phylum Verrucomicrobiota; class Verrucomicrobiia; order Chthoniobacterales; family Chthoniobacteraceae; genus CAIURC01. The sequence continues at coordinate 5,714 of JAQGOL010000005.1, forward strand.
TGCTGCACCGAGTCGAACTGGCGGACGCGGCGACCCTTGCGCCGCTCGGCACAGCCGTCGCCTACCAGTTCACCGGCCCAGCGCCGGATTCCATGCGCGCCGACGCAGACGGCAACCTTTACGTGGCGATCTACAGTCAGGGCCGGGTGTTAGTGTTCAACAAACACGGCATCCCCATCGGCCAGGTGCTTTTGCCGGGGCGGGACGAGGGCCACCACCTGCTTTCTACGAGCTTGGCAATCCGGCCCGGCACCAACGAACTCTACATTGTGACAAGCGACGGGATGAACGGAAAAGGGGCCACGATTTTTCACGCCAGAGGATTTGCTCAAGCTTTGGTGCTCTACTCGCACCAGTGAGCTATGAGCCATCCCATCTTGTTTGCGGGCTGCCTGAATACTGTTTTTGTCGCCTTGCTTGAACGCGCCCAAGGGATGAAGTGGCCTTAGACTGCGCGGCCATCAAACTTGGCTCGCAGACGCGTCAGAAATGACTCGCCTGAGCTTTGGAGCTTTTCTTCGAGTCGGCGCGTGCAATTGCACTCGGAGCAGGCCCACGGTTCCGTGCCGTTCAGATCGCGGCAGTTCCGACGTGCGTGCGCATCTTTGATGCTGATCAACTCAAAGTATTGTGCCCAATACGGTCGCTCTTCCTCAAGCGGGATAAGGCAGTAGCAAACCTCCAGCCAATAAGCGGTGCCATCGTGAGCCACGCGTGCCTGCTGCATGTCCCAGAGATATTCGTCACCCGCAACGGAGCCGCGGCCAAGCGTGCCATCTTCAATTCCATGGAGCAGAGCCTCCTCCATTCCGGGCTTTAGGCGGGCTCTCACTAAATAGCGCATCGTTCAAATGGTTTAAGGCTTATCGTTCCGCCGCCAGTGACGGCTCCGCTTTCATTTCAGCTCAAACTTAACCGTTACATTTCCCGCGCCGACCGCAGAAGAAAGCCCGGTCGCGTCATTAATACGACCAATCTTTGTATAGCTGTATGAGGTCGGAAAGGACTTATAGAAGAGAACCAAGCTCCGACTCCTCCAAATCATTAAGTCGCCAGCATGGATATCCCCTGGGTTGGCGTCGTTGGTGGGTAGTTTGGCGGGAAGACTGATCACTTTCTCGTTAGCATTCACGTCATCCATATTCAGCGTGAGCGGCAACATCGCTTTGAATGCAATTGCCGTCCTACTGTCTTCCAGTTGCGCAGTGAAAGTTTTTTCTCCGATTTTGATTATCATCTGACTTTCCTTCGCGTCTCTACTCCCATTGCTTTCGGTGGCTGCGGATACCGAGGCGGCGAACAACGAACAGAGGAGTATAATCGAGGTTATAGTGTTCTTCATATTAGATGGCGTTGCGAAGCGCCCTATTTCGTCTGGGCGCCGTCAACGACCATGATTGGACCAAGACAGCAGCAACGATTTCTTCGTGGCGGCCATTCGTCCATGCGCGATGGCTCCCTGACGCCCTTCGCAAAATGGAGAGGAGCATTCTATTGGATAGTCTGACCGCCGTCGACGACCATGGCGTGCCCAATCATGAAGGCGGCGCCATCCGAGCAGAGCCAGAGAACGGCCGCGGCGATCTCCTCGGGTTTGCCCATCCGCCCAACTGGCTCCTCCGCAATGACCTTCGCGCGTCCTTCAGGCGTGCCGCCGGTGAAGCGTTCCATCATCGGCGTCTCGATGTAGCCGGGGCAGACGGCATTGATGCGGATATTCTGCGCCGCGTAATCCAGGGCCGCCGCCTTGGTAAGGCCGATTACGCCGTGCTTCGCGGCGGTGTAAGCCGGGCTCCCCTTGATGCCGATCACTCCTGCGCCGGAGGACGTGTTGACAATCGCCCCGCCGCCCTGCTTGAGGATGAGCGGAATCTCGTGTTTCATGCAGACGAACACGCCGCGGAGGTTGATGTCGAAGATCCGGTCCCACTCCTCCTCGTCGTAGTCCGCAGTCGGCGCAGGCTTCTTCGGCTCGATGCCTGCGTTGTTGAAGGCGAAGTCCAACCGCCCAAAGACCTCAACAGTCTTTTCCAAAGCGACCTTGACCTCCTCGGCCCGTGTCACGTCGCACCGGACGGCGAGCGCCTGTCCGCCTTCCGCCTCGATCAGGCGCACTGTCTCGTGGTTGCCGTCTTCGAAAACATCAGCTACCACCACCCTGGCGCCCAAGCGCGCAAACGCGATTGCCGTGGCGCGACCGATGCCATTCGCCCCTCCGGTTATAAAGGCAACCTTGCCGGCATAAGCCCCATTTTTATTCGTCGTCATATATACTCCTTGGTTTTATTACTTGATCGATTCGCTAGACAGTTTGGGTCCCAATCAGTCCTGGCCAATCTGCGCCATCTTCAGATGTTTGGCGAAGAAGGCCGTGAGCTTTTCGAATGGGATAAGATTTACCCGATCATAGAGATCGACGTGTCCCGCGCCCTGAACGATGACCAGCTCCTTGGGTTCGCCGGCTCGCTTGTAAGCGTCTTCGCTGAACTCCCTGGAGTGTGCGACGTCGCCGGTAATGAAGAGCATGGGGCGTGGAGAAATCGTTTCGATGTCGTTAAATGGGTAGAAATTCAGGAACTTGACCACGCCGGTCAGCGTCGGATGCGTCGTCAACTTCGGTGACCCGCCTTCCGGGGTGTATTCACCGCGAGGCATGCGGTAGAAGTCGTAAAACTCGCGCTGAATCGGGTCGGTATCCGCTGTCAGTTCGTGGGTAGTTCCGCCGGTGTATTTGGTTTCACCCCCGGCAAACTCCACGGATCTCTGTGCAACGGCGTCCTGGATAAGCTTTTTTCGCTGATCAAGTGTGAACGAGTGCTTGAGACCACTGCGGGCCGCGGCCCCCATGTCATACATACTGACGGTCGCGATGGCCTTCATTCGCGGGTCAATTTTAGCGGCACTGATGACGAAGCTTCCGCTGCCGCATATCCCCAGGACGCCAATCCGCTCTTTGTCCACCAACGCGTTGGTGCCTAGAAAATCCACTGCTGCGCTGAAAGCCTCGGAGTAAACATCCGGCAAAACGGCATTGCGAGGCTGCCCCTCGCTCTCGCCCCAGAAGGGCAGATCGATGGCCAAGGTGACAAAGCCCTGATCGGCCAGTTTCTGGGCATACAGGTTTGAACTCTGTTCCTTCACCGCGCCCATCGGATGCCCGATCACGATGGCAGGATATCTGACGTTCTGATCCAGATTTTTGGGAGTGAAAAGGTTCCCGGCGACGGCCATGCGGTATTGGTTCTTAAAGGTCACCTTCTGAACGGTAACCTTGTCGCTCTTATAAAAATTGTCCGCTCCCTGGGCCGTATCGGCGGATGCGGAGAGTGAACTGGTGAGAATGGTCAGTGGCATCATGAGGGGTTTGATCGGGTTTCCTGTTCGGTAGGGTGTCGGCTTATGAGGAGCCTCAGATGTGTCGTTATTCATGGCCTCATCTTCGCGCACCTGCCGCCTGCCTGCTCCCGCGATCCTGCGGAGCCTGTCGTGATCCTGCGGGAATCCCGAAACCCGTTTACAATGCCTTCCGAAACTCCGTCGGCGTGACACCGACCACTCGCCGGAAGACCTGCGCGAAATGGCTCGGGCTGGTGTAGCCGATTTCGAGTCCGATCTCGATGAGGCTGCGCGAGGTTTCCCTGATCATCTGCTGGGCGCGGGTGATTCGCTCGCGCGTGACAAATTGCAGCGGCGCCATGCCGGTCGTCTCCTTGAAGACATGGGAAAAGTGCGAGGAACTCAGTTCCACCAATTCGGCCAAACGCTCGATCGAGATTTCCTCGGCGAGATTTTCGGCCACGTAATCCTGCACTTTGCGGAGCTGTCGAATGGGAAGCCCACCACTGTGTGCCTGCATCTGCGCCGCGGCCTCCGTGTATTTTTCCACAAGATGTGCGGCGAAGAGCTGTGTGAGCGCGGCGACCCGAGGCGACTTGCCTGGAACGCCCGCTGCCAAAAGCTCCGCGCAGGTCAGGCAGATTGGCCACAGGATCTCGTCCCGACCGAAAAAGTCGGCCACCTCCACACGATCGGCACTGCCGGGATAACGCATTTCCAGCGCCGCGAGGAACGGGTCAACGGCAATGTGAATGGAAAGATTATCGAGTTCCTCGCCGGGCGGCGATTGGAAGTGGACCTCGTAAGGGGTGCGCGAGCGCGTGACAAACAAGTCGCCCGCACGGATTTGCCGCGTGATCCAAGCTCCGCCCACGTCGCGCTCCCGGAATTCCGCCATCCCGCGAAGATTGCAGGAAATGTGCGGTTCAGGGGTGGCGGGCACGAGAAAGCGGTCGACCACGCGCGGGAGCCGCCAGCGCCGGGCAAAAAGCCCCGGCCACTGGAGAGCCACGCTATCTGCCACGACTTCGCCGGTGAGATACCGGGGAAAAGCGGCGGCAGTGCTGCGATCGGGTGCGTTCACGAGCCCAAGTCTAGCCGCCCCCCAAAATACGTGCGAAAAGATATTTCGCCTCGTCTTGCAACCCGCGAGTCCATCCACCCCATTCCCGCAAGATCGCGATAGGAGGCGCAGGATCGCGAGAGACGCGTCGCGGGAGATGTCTGATATTCGTGCCAGGCCTGAATGGTTCAGGCGCACGAAAGCGACATCACAAAATGAAAACGCGCAAACTTGGAAACAGTGATTTGGAAGTCTCAGCCATCGGCTTCGGCTGCATGGGTTTGAACTTCGGCTATGGCAATTCGCTCAGTAAGGCTGACGGGATTGGGCTGATCCGCGCGGCCGCAGAGCGCGGCGTGACCTTCTTTGACACCGCCGAGGTTTATGGCGCCTTCACCAATGAGGAAATGGTTGGTGAAGCGCTGCGGCCGATCCGGGACCAGGTAGTCATTGCCACAAAGTTCGGCTTCAAGATTGATCCCGAGACAAAGAAAAGTGCGGGCCTCGACAGCCGGCCCGAGCACATCCGCGAGGTTTGCGACGCCTCGCTCAAACGGCTGGGCGTCGAGGTGATTGATCTCTTCTATCAGCATCGCGTCGACCCGAACGTGCCCATCGAGGACGTGGCCGGCACGGTCAAAGACCTGATCGCCGAGGGCAAGGTCAAGCATTTTGGTCTCTCAGAGCCTGGTGCGCAGACCGTCCGCCGCGCCCACGCCGTGCAGCCGGTTACCGCGCTTCAAAACGAGTATTCGCTTTGGACGCGGGATCCTGAAACCAACGGCATTCTCCATGCGTGCGAGGAACTGGACATTGGATTCGTGCCTTACAGCCCGCTTGGCAAGGGCTTCCTGACCGGCGCGATGAACAAGGAGACCAAGCTCGGTGAAGGCGACTTCCGGAACATCCTGCCGCGTTTTACGCCGGAAGCGCTGGAGAAAAATCAGGCGTTGGTTGATCTGCTCAAACGCATCGCCGGCGAGAAGCAGGCAACCCCCGCGCAGATTGCGCTCGCCTGGCTCCTGGCGCAGAAGCCCTGGATTGTGCCGATCCCCGGCACCACCAAGCTCCATCGGCTTGAGGAGAACCTCGGGGCGGCGAACATCGAGCTGACTACCGCTGATCTCTCCGAGATCGAGGGCGCCGCGGCCGATATCCATGTCGAGGGGGAACGATATCCGGCGGACCTTCTCGCCACCACCGGCCGCTGACCATCCGCCACCAATCACGGCTCGAACGCATCGCCGCACGCGCAGGACTCAGTTGAGCATTCTCTTCCTCGTAATGTGACTGCCAGGGGGCCTAATATCACTACTGCTCCGGTCTTTCCCGGCGATTGTGCCGATGGCGTCTCGTGACCGCTGATTTGGATTGACGTTGGTGCGGTTGGTTACTGCGGCGTCTGACCCTTGAGAGTGGACGCGGGTACCACGGTCGAGGGGTGTGGTTCCGGATTGGTGAGTGCATACTTGCCGGATTCAGTAGCGGCAAATTACTTGTATCTGTATCCGCTTCAATTGTTTACGATTGCGTTGTAATTATCTTTTTCGAATCTGTTGCAGGTTCCCCGTTCGTTTCGTTGCAAATTCAATGTTCAGGTACAGTCGCGCCTACAGAACCCTGGAATTGCGGGCCTTAAACTCTGAATTCCTGCAACACCACGGTGTTAAGACTAGCTCCGATAAATGTGTCAGAGATGCCCCTACCTCTAAATAGCTGTTTAGGAGCGATTTCCAATCACACCCTGAAGTCGGTCTTGTAGTCGCATCCTAACTCGAAATATCCTATGAATCATCCTGACGACCTTGAAATTAGCCGGCGTGAGTTTTTGGTCATGGGAACCGCAGCCGTGGCGGTGACGATGCTGCCTCCTCTGGCTGAGGCGCAGGCGCCTCCGGCTGCGCCGGTTGTCAAGCCCGCCGCGGTGAAGCTCGCCTTTAATGTAAATGGAAAGGCGCGCGAACTAGAAGTTGATACACGGACGACGTTGCTGGATGCGCTGCGAGAGCATCTGAATCTCACGGGCAGCAAGAAGGGGTGTGACCAAGGGCAGTGCGGCGCCTGCACCGTGCTAGTGGGCGGGCGGAGGATCGTTTCGTGTCTCACGCTGGCAGTGATGCATCAAGGCGACAGCATCACGACGATCGAGGGGTTGGGGACGCCGGACCATCTGCATCCGATGCAGGCCGCTTTTGTGAAATGCGATGGCTTCCAGTGCGGCTATTGCACGCCCGGCCAGATCTGTTCGGCGGTGGCAATGCTCCAGGAGGTCAAGGCCGGCATTCCAAGCCACGCAACCAGTGATCTCACCGCTGCGCCGCAATTGACACCCGCCGAGTTGCGGGAACGGATGAGCGGCAATATCTGTCGCTGCGGAGCCTATTCCAATATTGCGGAGGCGATCACAGAAGTAGCCGGGAGGACTGCATGAAAGCGTTCACCTTCGAGCGCGCGAATTCACCGGCCGAAGCGGCAGCAGCGGCCGTACGGAACCCAGGTTCCCGGTTCATCGCGGGCGGGACAAATCTGCTCGACCTAATGAAGCTGGAGATTGAAACGCCGAGTCACCTGATCGACGTCAACGGCCTCGCGCTCGACAAGATCGAAGCCACGGCGGAAGGCGGGCTGCGCATCGGTGCGCTGGTGCGCAACACAGACCTCGCGGCGGATGAGCGCGTGCGCCGCGACTACGGCGTGCTTGCCCGCGCACTGGTCGCCGGCGCTACTGGGCAATTGCGCAACATGGCGACGACCGCAGGCAACCTGCTGCAGCGGACGCGGTGCCCGTATTTCTACGACACCAACCAGCCCTGCAACAAACGCGCGCCCGGCAGCGGCTGCGGCGCAATTGGCGGGTTCAGCCGGCAGCACGCGATCGTGGGTGTGAGCGAGGCGTGCATTGCAACGCACCCGAGCGACATGGCCGTGGCAATGCGCGTGCTTGATGCCGTGGTCGAAACAATTCGGCCAGATGGATCCACGCGCAGCATTCCGATCGCAGAGTTTCATCGTTTGCCTGGCGACGAGCCGCATATCGACCACCTGCTGACGCCCGGCGAGCTGATCACGGCCGTAACATTGCCGAAACCTGCCGGCGGTAAACAAATCTATCTCAAGGTGCGCGACCGGGCGTCGTTTGCGTTCGCGCTCATCTCCGTAGCGGCGATCATCTTTCCCGATGGCACTGGGCGCGTGGCGCTTGGAGGTGTGGCGCACAAGCCGTGGCGTGTCGAGGAAGCCGAGAGCGAGATGCCGCGCGGCGCCAAAGCGCTAACAGCGCGTTTGCTCGCTGGGGCCAAGCCAACGCCCGAAAACGCATTTAAGCTAAAGCTTGTCGAGCGCGCTCTGGCCTCAGTGCTCGCGGAAGCCAAAGGAGCCTGACCATGAAATTCGATACTCCCGCGACGACCAACCCAATCGACCAGTTGAAGGTCGTCGGCAAAGCCACTGATCGAATTGATGGCCCACTCAAGACGACCGGCACCGCGCCTTATGCCTACGAGCGGCACGATGTGGTCCCGAATCAGGCTTACGGCTACATTGTGGGCGCGGCCATTGCGAGGGGCCGCATCGTCTTGATGGACCTCGCCGCGGCCAAGGCGGCTCCAGGTGTGCTCGCCATCGTCACCGCCGAAAACGCGGGCAGGCTGGGCAAGGGAAAGTTCAACACTGCACCCCTCCTCGGCGGCCCCGAAATTCAGCATTACCATCAAGCCGTCGGGGTCGTTGTCGCCGAGACTTTCGAGCAAGCCCGAGCGGCGGCGCAACTTGTGCGTGTCGAGTATGCGCGGGTAAAGGGTGCGTTCGATCTCGAATCGGCGAAGGAGACCGCCGGCCCTGCCAAACAACTCGCAGGCGGGGGGACATCTGACAGCAAGGTCGGCGACTTCGACGCCGCTTTCACTGCCGCGCCCGTGCAGTTTGATGCCACTTACACGACGGCCTACGAATCACACAGCATGATGGAGCCGCACGCGACCATTGCCGCGTGGGAGGGAGATCAGCTCACGATCTGGACTTCAAATCAGATGATCGCCTGGGCAGCGGGCGACATGGCGCAGACGCTCGGCATTTCGAGGGAGAAGGTCCGCGTGATATCACCGTTTATCGGCGGTGGTTTTGGGGGTAAACTCTTTCTTCGTGCCGATGCCTTAATGGCTGCGCTTGGCGCACGCGCCGCCGGCCGGCCCGTGAAGGTGGCGCTCCAGCGGGCCTTGATGCCTAACAACACGACCCACCGCGCGGCGACCATCCAGCGCATCCGCCTTGGCGCGACGAAGGAGGGCAAGCTCACCGCTATCGCGCACGAAAGCTGGTCGGGCGATCAGCCGGACGGAAAGCCTGAGACGGCAGCCATGCAGACGCGCTCGCTTTACGCGGGCGCCGACCGCATGACGGCGCATCGGCTCGCCGTACTCGATCTACCCGAGGCGAACGCCATGCGCGCCCCCGGCGAAGCGCCCGGCATGGCGGCGCTGGAAATCGCCATGGATGAAATGGCAGAGAAGCTTGGGTTGGACCCGGTCGAGTTCCGGATCCTCAACGACACACAGGTTGTCCCGGACAATCCGGCCAAGCCCGATTCCTCCGACCCGCAATCGAAGAAGCCCGAGCAGACGAAGCGGGTTGCGCAGCCGCCGTTTTCAAAGCGGCAATTTGTCGAGTGCCTGCGTCTCGGGGCAAAGCGCTTCGGGTGGGAGAAACGTCATTCAAAACCCGGCGGCGTGCGGGACGGACGCTGGCTTGTGGGCATCGGAATGGCCGCGGCATTCCGGGACAACCTCCTCACCAAATCGGCCGCACGCGTGCGCCTCGACGGGCGTGGAACCGTCACGGTCGAGACCGACATGACCGACATCGGTACCGGCAGCTATACCATCATCGCGCAGACAGCCGCTGAGATGATGGGCGTGCCGCTGGAGCAGGTTGTCGTGCGGCTGGGTGACTCGACCTTCCCGGAATCGTGCGGCTCAGGCGGGCAGTGGGGCGGCAACAACTCAACTGCGGGCGTTTATGCCGCGTGCATGAAGTTGCGCGAAGCGATCGCGCAGAAGGCCAAGTTTAATGTCGGCGACGCCGTTTTTGCCGACGGCCAAGTGCGTGTCGGTGACCGCAGGATGTCGCTGGCCGAGGTGGCTGGCGAGCAGGGAATGGTAGCGGAGGACTTCATTGAATACGGCGATCTGGATAAGCAGTATCATCAGTCCACTTTCGGCGCGCATTTCGTGGAGGTCGGAGTCGATCTCTACACGGGCGTTACCCGAGTGCGGCGCATGCTCGCCGTTTGCGCCTGCGGCCGCATCCTCAATCCCAAGACGGCACGCAGTCAGGTGATTGGCGCAATGACGATGGGCGTGGGCGCGGCGCTAATGGAAGAACTCGCGGTGGACAAGCGCATCGGCTTTTTCGTCAACCACGACCTCGCCACTTACGAGGTGCCGGTCCACGCCGACATCCCTCACCAAGAAGTGATCTTTTTGGACGAAACTGATCCGATCTCCTCGCCGATGAAGGCGAAGGGTGTCGCAGAACTCGGCATTTGCGGGGTCGCGGCCGCGGTTGCGAATGCAATCTACAACGCCACCGGTGTGCGGGTGCGCAACTATCCTATGACGCTGGACAAGCTCCTCGACGGGCTACCAGAGATCGCATGATCGACAAATTTCATCAGCGGCCAGCGTCATCCGTCCACTAACCACAAGCTGCCATGAAGTTCGACACGCCCGCTACGAAGAACCCGATCGACCAGTTGAAGGTAGTCGGCAAACCCGTCGACCGGGTCGAAGGACGGTTGAAGGTGACGGGCACCGCACCCTATGCCTATGAGCGGCACGACGTAGTTGCCGACCAAGCTTACGGCTACATCGTTGCTTCGGCCATTGCGAAAGGCCGCATCGTCTCCATAGATCTTGCTGCGGCCAAGGCGTCCCCGGGCGTGCTCGCCATCGTCACTGCCGATAATGCGGGCATCGTCGATAAGGGCGCATTCTACGTCGCCCGTCCCATTGCCGGTCCGGAGGTGGACCATTATCATCAGGCAATCGGTGTCGTGGTAGCGGAAACCTTCGAGCAGGCTCGCGCGGCCGCGGCCCTCGTTCGAGTCAAATATCTCCGGGCCGACGGCGTCTTTGATCTCGCAGCGGTGAAAGACACCGCACCCATTTCGAAACCCGGGGCGTTCGGCCCGCCGCCTGAGACCTTAGTCGACGATTTCGAGGGCGCTTTCAGCACTGCGCCGGTGAAGCTCGACGAGACTTACACCACGCCCGACCAGACCCACGCGATGATGGAGCCACACGCCACCATCGCGGCTTGGGACGGTGACCGGCTCACCCTCTGGACTTCAATCCAGCAGATCAATTGGGGCGTGCGCGACATTGCGAAAACGCTGGGTATCCCGAAGGAAAATGTTCGCATCCTCTCGCCTTACATCGGCGGTGGCTTCGGTGGGAAGGGCACGATCCTGCCGGATGCTGTCATGGCATCAATCGCGGCACGTGCGGCCAAACGCCCGGTGAAGCTGGCGCTGCCTCGGGCGATGATGATGAACAACACGACGCATCGCCCCGCGACAATCCAGCGAATCCGAATCGGCGCGAGCCAGGACGGCAGGATCACTGCGATCGGACACGAGAGCTGGTCCGGCAATCTGCCGGGTGGAAGGCCGGAAGCCGCAACCATCTCGACGCGCGTCCTTTACGCCGGCGAGAACCGGATGACGCGCCTCCGGCTGGCAACGCTCGACCTGCCCGAAGGCAGCGCGATGCGCGCGCCGGGCGAAGCGCCGGGGATGATGGCGCTGGAGGTTGCGATGGATGAAATGGCCGAGAAGCTTGGCCTCGATCCCATCGAGTTTAGGATCATCAATGACACGCAGGTCGTGCCCGACAATTCCGGCCGCCCCGCCTCGAATGATCCTCAGGCGAACCAGCCCAACACGCAGGCGGACTCAAAGCTCCCGGGGCGCCCCTTTTCGCAGCGTCAACTCGTTGAGTGCCTGCGCACCGGCGCGGAGCGCTTCGGTTGGAACAAGCGTAATCCGAAGCCCGGCAAGACCCGCGACGGGCGCTGGCTGGTGGGCATCGGTGTCGCCGCCGCCGTCCGTGGTGCGCCAATCACGAAATCTGCCGCCCGTGTCCGGCTCGATGGCCGCGGCCAAGTAACGGTCGAAACCGACATGACCGACATTGGCACCGGCAGCTACACGATCATCGCTCAGACCGCGGCCGAGATGATGGGCGTGCCGCTGGAAAAAGTCGTCGTGCGCCTGGGCGACTCGCGTTTTCCTGAATCGTCCGGATCAGGGGGGCAGTGGGGCGCGGCATCGTCTACTGCAGGCGTCTTCGCAGCGTGCATGAAGTTGCGTGAGATCGTGGTGCGGAAGCTCGGATTTAATGCGGAGGATGCAGTGTTCAGTGATGGCCAAGTCCGCTCGGGTGATCGCATGGCGACGCTAGGCGACGCGGCGAAGGAGGCGGAACTCGTCGGCGAGGATGCGATGGAGTATGGCGACTTGAGCAAACGATTCGAGCAGCAGACCTTTGGCGCTCACTTCGCCGAAGTCGGCGTGGATGCGATGACTGGCGAGATCCGCGTCCGGCGCATGCTGGCGGTGTGCGCGGCCGGCCGCATTCTCAACCCCAAGACGGCACGCAGCCAGGTGATCGGCGGCATGACAATGGGTGTTGGCGCCGCGCTCATGGAGGCGCTTGTCGTGGACAAGCGGATCGGCTTTTTCGTTAATCACGACCTCGCCACCTACGAAGTGCCGGTCCACGCCGACCTTCCGCACCAAGAGGTGATCTTCCTCGACGAAGTTGATGCGACTGCCTCGCCGTTAAAGGCGAAAGGCGTTGGCGAACTTGGCATAAGCGGTGTCGCCCCAGCCGTCGCTAACGCGATCTATAACGCCACTGGCGTGCGCGTGCGCAACTATCCGATCACGGTCGAGAAACTCATCGATGGCCTTCCGGAGATCGCATGAAGGAGGTCCGCGAAATCATCCGATTCTGGGAAGCGCGCCGCAGGCAGCCACTTGCTTTGGCGACACTCGTTGCCGCGCGTGGTTCGAGCTACCGGCGGCCGGGCGCACGGATGCTGATCAGCGCCGGGGGAGAGTCCGCTGGTGGAATCAGTGCTGGCTGCATTGAAGACGACGTGATCGTCTGCGCTCGCGAGGTTCTCCGGAGCGGGGCGCCAAGGTTGATGACCTTCGACACCCGGCTTCGCTTTGGCTGCGCCGGCACGATCGACATCTTCGTGGAGCGTGTCCGCGACGAGCTGATGGCCGAGCTGCGCAACAGTCTTTGTCAGCGACAGGGTTGTCGGCTGGAGACGGTCCTACACGGTACGGCGCGCGGCACTTGCATCACCACAGGCATTGAAGCGGGTTCTGATACGTTCCTACAAACAATCGAGCCAGCCCTGCAGCTAATTCTGATTGGTGATAGCTCCGACACGGACGCGCTGCGCGCCCACGCCGAGCTGCTCGGCTGGGATGTGGTGCAAATGAACGCCGCGCCAGTGCCTCCGGAGATGCTCGATCATCGGACGGCCGTCGTCCTCGCCACGCATAATTTCGGGCGCGACTGCGCGGCTCTGCGAGAACTACTGCCTGCGGGACTGAAATACCTTGGGCTCATCGGCTCGCGCCGGCGCCGCGACGACCTTCTTTTTGATGTAATGCACCATAGGGTGAATTGTCACTCACGCCTGTTTGCCCCGGCTGGATTGCACCTCGGCGCGGAGTCGCCAGAAGAGATCGCGCTTTCCATCGCGGCAGAAATTCAGAGCGTGTTTGCACACGGCACTGGCGAGCAGTTGCGCAATCGCCGAGCGCCCATCCATCAGCCCGCCGTTCAAACTTTCGCATGCGCAAAATCGCCGGCATAATCCTGGCTGCGGGCGGATCGACCCGCCTCGGAGAGCCCAACAATTGCTCGAACTTCACGGCGAGACATTGGTCCACGCGGCGGTTCGTGCCGCGCAGCAAGGAGGGTGCGACCCCGTCTGCGTGGTGACAGGCCACTCGCACCAGGCGGTGGAAAATGCAGTGGCCGATTTACACCCGATGCTGGTTCGAAATGAAAACTGGCAGCTCGGCATGGGCAGCTCCGTTTGCCTCGGCGTGAAGGCCTTACAGCCAGTTTCCGCCCTCGTTTTGCTGGCGTGTGATCAACCCGCAGTGGACGCGAAAGTGATCGGCGCTCTCATCGAGCAGCACGATCAAACCGGACGCGCAATCGTGGCCTCCTGCTACTCCGGCACGCTCGGCATCCCGGCCTTATTTAACCACTCGTGCTTCTCCGAGCTGCAAAGATTGTCCGGCGACCGCGGGGCGAAGGCAGTCATTCAAGCCGACATTACTCGAGTCACACTCTTCGAGTTTCCCGCCGGCGCCTTGGATATCGACTCATCAGACGATCTGCGGATGTGGCGAGCGCGAGTCAATGTCGCTTCTTCCAATCAGGTCCATGGTGAAGCCCCAATAGATCGGCGTCGATCCGCACATGGCACCCGGTGACGACGAAACCTGAGAACGATATTCTTACTCACGAAGGTAAGCTGGCCTGCCATGTGGATACGTTAGACGAGCTAAATCCCCGAGCCCAGGATCATCGTCATCGGCAAAATCGAGGCGGACGTGGATGTCGCCAGCATTGCCGGGGCGAGCAAAGTTACAATCGAGCTGGAATGATCCGGAGGCCGCTTTAGCACTGGGCTTACAGTCCGCTCAATCTGAAAGTCAACTGTTATGAAACCTTACATCATCTGCCACATGCTTTCTTCCGTGGATGGAAGGACCGACGGCGATGCGCTCGCAGGCGTCACGAACGAGGATGAATATGAAGCGACCAGCGCGCAATTCGAGAGCAACGCTTGGCTTTGCGGTCGCACCACGATGCAGGAAATCCTCGGCAATGACGAACCGTTTGCCTCCGCCTCCAACATACCGGCCGGATCGGAGTCCGTTCATGTTGCCCGCTTAGCGGAGTCCTATGCGGTCTGTGTGGACACGCATGGCAAACTGCGCTGGACGAATGGCAACCTGCGCGGCGATCACCTCATCTGCCTCCTGAGCGAGCAGGCTCCTTCCGATTATCTGGGCATGCTCAAGGAGAACGGTGTGTCCTACATCGTTGCTGGTGCATCCTCGGTTAACCTCATCAGAGCCATGGACTTGCTCGGCGAGCGATTTGGCATCCGCACCCTTTTGATCGAAGGGGGCGGCCACATCAATGGTGCGTTTCTCCAGGCGGGCCTCATCGACGAGGTCAGTCTCCTAATAGCGCCAGGCATCGATGGGCGGCACGACGTCGCGGCCACCTTCGATGGCATGAACCCGCCCAACAACGTCGCCGTAGCCCTGAGGCTCAAATCGGTGGAGCAACGAGCAAACGACACGCTTTGGATTCGCTATGATGTGCTTTGACCCCTGCGTCTGAAGAGGATGTTGCTGTCATGAATAAGGAACATCCTTAAAACGGTAGATCTGGAGGGCAGTTGGCTCGCTCTCGATTATGCTCGCCCCACGGCCGCGGCCAAGCTCTCGGGATTGAGCACTTACGCTGTTGGGTCGGAAGTCTGCCTCAGATAGAGGACTGCCCCTACAAAGCCCTCCATGAGCCAATCCCGTATGTTTTCTCGGTCCTTTCGCGGCGGAATTTCAGCACTTGTCCTCGCCGTCGGCGGGATAGCTTTTCGAGACCGCCTCCCCGCTCCCATTCGCGAATGGCTCCCGTCTCTTGGGGAGACGAAAGCGAGAGCACAGAGGGCTCTAAGGAAAGCGCCTACAGGTGGCATTGAGGGGGTCAAGACCGACTCGAAAGCGACCTGCTGACCGGGATTACCGGTGTCTCGCAAAGAGACCCTCAAACTGGACCATATCGGATACGCCGTCGGTTATTCGACCAAGGTGTTCAGCCCCTTATGGGCCGCCTACGCGATCAAATCAGTTTCCAACCCCGTCAGCGCCAAGAGGCCTCAATGCCGTGTTGGCACAGCCGGGTTTTTGTATCCTTTTGCGACGCTTAAACAGCCAACGCTCTTACTGCTTCCAGAGTTTCAGTATCAAAAATGATCGTCTCGGGTTTGGCGTAATCGGATCCAACGTTGGCGGCGAGGATTGAGTGGCCGTTCGAAAATGCCATCTGGAGCGCTCTTCCCGGCTTTTGGGTAACCAAAAAACCGTTTTGAACGGGAAAACTGCAACGCTCTTGGCAATCCGACCTCAGGAGTACAGAGGGTCGCAATTATCCTATTCAGAATTTGCAAGTATCCTGTTCGGAACCGTTGCAAGTTCGATGTTCAGCCACAGTCTTGCAGCACATCATCGCGATGAAGCACGATTGCCGCTTCCTCCCGTTCGCCATCGAGTTTGGCCTCCGATGGCTTACCCGCTGTTTCGTCGGGCCAGATGTTTTTCACCCCTGTGTCTTGAGCGGAGGCGGCGATGGAGAGAGCGAGCAGCGCGGTGAGGGTAGTTTTCATGGGCGATTTTTGGAGCTTACTTTCCGGACACGACTTTGTTTAAGCCAATCAACGGGAGCGGCTGACCCGCGGGTTTCCACCATTAAGCTTTGGTTGAGTGGGACATCTTGCCCGGCCAACCGCTGGCGATGAAGCGCGCTCGACACCCCAAAAAATTCGTTTCCAAAAAATTCTTGCCGAACGGTTTCCAGCGCGGGCAATCCGCGGAAGAAAAGGTGCTTGTCTTACCCGAGGGGACAAACATTTTGCCGGCATCACCACGTCTTCTGGTATCAAGTTGGCGGCGGCCAGCCAGTTGAGTTATGGACTTTTTGTCCCTCTGATTGAACTCCAACTCGAAATTGATGCTCTTCAGCAGCGAGTTTTTCATCTCGCCCAAAGCATTGATCTTCACAGTTGCTCGGTTGAGCGCTTTGCCTGAGGCTCATGAGGTCATCTGGCCATCACTTACCTCCCCTGCATGGAAATCACCATCAAACAGGTGCGGGAAAGTCTGGATGCGCTTTATCGGGCGGAGTCTCACCGTATTCTCGCCGCGCTGATCCGCTTGCTGGGAGATTTCGATCTGGCCGAAGATGCCGTGCATGACGCGTTTGCTGCCGCGTTGGAGCGCTGGCCGCGGGACGGCGTGCCGGCCAATCCGCGTGCGTGGCTGGTTTCCGCGGGCCGCTTCAAAGCCATCGATGCGTTGAGGCGGCGCGCACGATTCGATGCCGCACAAGGAAAGATCATCGAGCAACTGGAAAGAGCGGCCGATGGCGCCGCTGATAGACTGGACGAGAGGGTAGAAGACGACTGCCTGCGTTTGATCTTCACATGCTGCCATCCCGCATTGGCGCCAGAGGGCCGGTTGGCCTTGACCTTGCGTGAAGTTTGCGGCCTAACCACCGAAGAGATTGCCCGCGCATTTCTCATGTCGGCGCCAACCCTCGCCCAGCGGATCGTGCGGGCGAAGGCGAAGATTCGCGAGTCGGGCATTCCTTATCAGGTGCCGTCTGTGGAGGAACTGCCAGAACGGTTGGTTACGGTGCTGCAAGTCGTCTATTTGGTATTCAACGAAGGTTACTCGGCGACATCGGGAGCGTTGTTAACTCGTGCCGATCTTTCCGCTGAAGCCATCCGGCTCGGACGTTTGCTGCTGGAGCTTCTGCCAGAACCCGAGGTGATGGGTTTGCTAGGACTGATGCTCTTGCAGGAGTCGCGGTGCGAGGCCAGAACGTCACCGACGGGTGAACTGATTCTCTTGGAACATCAAGACCGCGCGTTGTGGAATCGTGAACAGATCGGCGAAGGGATTGCGCTGGTGGAGCGGGCCCTGGTTTCGCGGCGCTTTGGTCCTTACACGCTGCAGGCCGCCATTGCAGCAGTGCATTCGGAAGCTGCCAAAGCTGAAGCCACCGACTGGCCGCAGATCGTCGCCCTCTACAGCATCTTGGCGCGTGTTGAACCGTCGCCCGTGGTGGAACTCAATCGCGCCGTAGCCGTGGCGATGCGGGATGGGCCGGAGGCGGGACTGGGATTGATTGATGCGATCTTCGCGCGCGGGGAGTTGACCGACTACCATTTTGCGCACTCCGCACGGGCCGATTTATGCCGCCGACTGGGCAGAGGAGTGGAAGCTCGCGCTGCCTATGAGCGCGCCTTGGCTCTCACGCAGCAGGAACCGGAACGGCGGTTCCTTGGAAAACGGCTGAGCGAGGTGAGTTAAGGGTTCACGAAAATCATTTCAGAAAAATGCTGGGCCAAGTCGAAATCCGGACATGCCAATCGACTAGCTCATGAAACGGATAAGAAACAGGCCGTTGTAACCACTAACGAAACTGAACGGCCAAACTCACAAAGGAGCTACAACCTATGAAATACATTTGCCTGGGATACATCGAGCCAAACAAATTTGACGATCTGCCGGAAGCGGAGCGCAATGCCATGATGGACGAGTGCTTTAGCTATGACGATGAGCTGCGAAAGAATGGGCAGTTTGCCGGTGGCCATGCACTGCAGGGCCCGCAAGCCGCAGCGACTTTGCGTTGGCAGGATGGCAAGGTGGTTATAGCCGATGGTCCCTATGCCGAAACGAAGGAGCAACTCGGCGGCATCCTCATCCTCGAAGCGCAAGACTTGAACCATGCGATTCAGATCATGTCGAAGCACCCGGGGGTGAAAGCCGGGCCGTTTGAGATTCGCCCCGCAGCGGACGTCGGTGAAATGATTCGCGAAAGTGAGCAGCGGCGCGGGGGTGTGAATGCGTAAAACCGGTTAACAAAAAACGTGAAATCATAGAAAACGACTGCTATGTCCAAGTTACGTGTGCATTGCTTTGGAGTCTCCGTGGATGGGTATGGCGCGGGGCCGAATCAGAGTCTTGAGAATCCGCTGGGTGCTGGTGGCGAGAATCTGCACCAATGGTTCTTCCCAACCCGCGCTTTTCAAAAGATGGTGGGCAAAGACGGAGGCACGACGGGCGTCGACAACGACTTTGCGGAACGCGGTTTCGACGGAGTTGGCGCATCGATTCTTGGACGCAATATGTTCGGGCCCATTCGCGGCGCATGGCCGGATGATGAATGGAAAGGCTGGTGGGGTGAAGACCCGCCATATCATTCGCAGGTCTTTGTGCTCACGCATCACCCGCGTGCGTCGATTCAAATGAAAGGCGGCACGACGTTTCATTTCGTCACTGAAGGCATCCACGTTGCCTTGGAGCGCGCCAGGGAGGCGGCTGGCGGACTGGACGTGCGCCTCGGTGGTGGGGCAGCGACGATTCGCCAGTATCTCCAAGCAGGATTGGTCGACGAACTCCACATCGCTGTTTCGCCCATCATGCTCGGCAGTGGCGAGCCGCTCTTTGCTGGCCTAGACCTTGCCAAGCTGGGATACAAACTCACTGAGCATGTGACAACTCCTGCCGCCATGCACGTGGTGCTGACGAAGTGATCTGATCACTGCAGTAAGGGCACCGCTAAAGGCTTGAAGAGCCGGTCCCGCTCCAAATCGCCTGTCACCATGTGGCCCCGGAACGCGAGCACATGGTGACAGGCAATCGGGCGCCCTCCCGCTTTCACCATGGACGCTTTCCAATCATCTCCAGCATGGCGGAGATGATACCCGTTATCCGCGGTGCCCTGCCGCATGTGGGACGTACGAAAATAATGGCGGAACGCGTGGAAAAAGGTCATTTCTGCAACCTCGCCTTCCAGCTCGGCGGCGCACTCCTTGAGAATTCCCTGGGCCGTGTCTTCACGGGACGAACCAATGGGGTAAACCAAGCCGGAGCGGGTTGATTGCGCGTGCAGCTTCCGCATGAGGGCGAGGAGCTTCGGACCCATCGGCACCTTTACCCCGTCTCGCACCTTTTTCCAGGAACGTGATTGTGTTGTCCGAAAAATCCACGCGTTCCCACGTCAACCCCTTCTTGCCAAGGAGCGCGCTCTTCCGAACGCCGGAGTAGGCGAACCCGCGGATCAGGCTCCCAAGCTCCGCATCCCGGGCGTCGATCAGATTCAGTAGCTCCGCCATGGCTGAGGCAGGCGGAATGTGTGGATCCCGCGAGTGCGTGAGCAGCTTTTTAAGTGTCTCCAGATTTTGCTCGAAGTGGGCCGGAAAAAATCTTTTAGCGATGAAGTTGGGCACGAGCTTTTTCAGGTACATCATGAATTGGTGATGCTGGACGCCCCTTGTGAGTGGCTTTGTATGCCGCCCACAGTCCCGAGGGCCCGAGGCGCTCAACTTTTTCCCACGGCTCAAGCGCGCTGATGTCCTCTTTTCCCGCTTTCTTGATTGTTTTAACCAAATCCACCAGCGCCCGATGGTAGGTGCCCCATCCGCCCTTGGTTTTCTCACTCTTGCACGCCAGGAGATCATAAAACCGGGTGATTTCCTCGTAAAAATCGCCGCGCTTGACGGTTGCGGGGGGAGGCTCCTGTGGAGCTGGAGCAGGCACGCTCACAATTTGATCAATTTTTTTCTCAAGTCGTTCGAGGGATTCCGGGATACCCGCGAGGCCGTTCTTCTGCAAAAACTTCAACGCTGTGTCGCGCTCGTTCAGCGCCTTGAGGCGCTTGATGGCTTCCCGCCGCACCGGGGTCTCAAGGGAAATCCATTGCTTTAGCTTTCGCCGGTAATAGATTTTCCCTCGTCGATGGAGGTTTCGGATGCGCGTTTTGCCCACATACCTCTCTTTGTGGCAGGACTGCAATCCTGCCAAGTGGCATGGCAAAAAAAGATTGAGAGGGCAGAAACTTCTCGGCCAGTTGACCGATTATCTCGATTTTTGGCCGTCCCTGACTCGGCTGTTCACTGGGCGAAAAGCCCCTCGGTCGCAGCAATCTGGCGAACTGCCATGATGATAAGATTTTTCCCGTGGCTCCAATTGGATTGAGCTTTCCATGCGAGTTCATTCTGGAATTTTTCGTTTGTCGTTCGGACCCGCCGGAAGAGCATCGGCCGTGAAAGGGGTGGCGCAGGGAATCGTCGCGATGCGGAAATAGTTGGCTTCATGGCGTTGTTCCCCGTGGAAGTCACAGTCTGACCCTCGACACCGCCGCCTCCATGTCTGGCATTGAAACATGGTTGTAGGCGTCACCCGCGTGGCGGCGTCCACGAGAATGGCCGGTCAGCTCATCACGGATGCGGTCGGGCGTGCCCTAGCGCATATGTTGAGTCCGGAAATAGTGCCGCAAGTTGTGAAAAATCTTCATATCTCGGACTTCCTCGCCGGCCTGCCCCGTGCACTCCTTGAGGATGATCTGGGCGGTGTCCTCACGCGAAGAGCCGATTCGGAAAACGAGCCCTGTGTCAGTTGGCGATCGCTCGCGCAGTTCCGCAAGCAGCGCGAAAAGCTGCAGCCCCATCGGGATGGTCCGAAATTTCCGCCCTTTTTCGAGCAGGGTGATGGTGTGCCGGGTAAAATCGACTCGCTCCCAGGATAGGCCGTCTTGTCCGAGCAATCCGCTTTTCCTCGCGCCGCTGAAGGCGAAAGCGCGGATGAGGCGGCCGAGTTCGGCGTCCCGGGCCTCGCAGAGATCCAGGAGCGCAGCCATCTCATCCGGCGTCGGAATGTGCGGATCGCGCGGGTTGGTGCCCACTTTCTTGATGGTCTCCAAGTTTTGGGTGAAATGAGCCGGAAAGAATCCCTTGGAGACAAAGTCGGGCACGAGTTTGCGGAGATAAAACATAAATTGATCGAGGCTGGAGGACCCCTGGTGGGAGGCTTTGAACTCGGCCCAGAGTCCGGAAGGGCCAAGCAGTTCGATCTTGGCCCAGGGATCCAGCGTGCTGACGTCCACGTTCCCGGCTTTTCGAACGGTCCGGACGATCTCCAGGAGCGCCCGGTGATACGTGCCCTAGCCGGTTTTCGTTTTCGAACTCGGACACGCCAAAAGTTCGTAAAACCGGGTGGCTTCCTCGTAAAAGTCGCCGCGGTAAACGGTAGCAAAAGTGGCTGCTACCGATTCCGGTGTCGGGGCGGTGGCGATTTGGTCCACTTTGCGCTCCAACCGTGCGAGGTCGTCGGTGATCCCAGGCAGGCGATTTTGCTGGAAAAATCGGACCGCCTTTTCGCGTTCCTCCAGCTCCCGGAGGCTCCTGAGGGCCTCCCGGCGCACCGTGGTTCCAAGGGAGCGCCACTTTCCGCCTTTAAGCCGGTAATAGATTTTGCCTCGCCGGTAGAGGTTTCGGTGGCCGTCGTGATGGAGCGGACGCGGCTTTTTACTGCTACCGATTTTGGCGCGGGCACCCCATGATCGATGCACGAATCATTAGCCAAACTATAGCCACCGGCCGGTTCGGAGACAGGAGAGGGGGTCTCAGAGGAGGGGGTGGCGGGCTGGGAAGCCTGATGAATACAGGATCCAGAAGAAATGCACCCGCCGTGACTCGAACACGGAACCTTCTGATTCGTAGTCAGATGCTCTATCCAATTGAGCTACGGGTGCCTTGCGGTTTTCCCGGACGGTGTAGTGGCTGACGTTTCGGTCGGACTCAATATCCCGTAAAGGAGGCGCGGAACATGCCCTCCATGCATCCAAAGCTCAAGAGAAATCTGCAGGTTTTAGCTAAAAAAATGGCGGCAGGCGGGATCAGGGAGGCGGCGCGGCAACAACCTTTCCTCGCGGCGGGATCGGCGCTTGTGGATTGGGGGCGGTCTGTGGAAGGGTGCATAATCACTGCCCATGCATAAAAGCCACCCCGCTTTGAACCGTTTTGTTGCCCCGTTTTCCATTGGCCAGTCCATCGAGGGGCGTGATCAGATCGTCCATGCGAACTTCGATCTTGCCGGGGAAAGGCTCCCTGGCGAACTCACTTTGCTCATCGGCGGTATGCACGGCGATGAGATCGCCACAGTGCTCTTGTTGGAGCAATTTGTAACACGATTTTTGGCGGATCTGAATGAACCCGTGGCCGTGCTCGCGCTTTGCAATCCGGATTCGTATACGCGCTGCTCCCGTTACAACTCCAATGGAGTCGATCTGAACCGGAATTGCGGCTTCAACTGGAGCGCCCAAAGCGAGGAACCATCCGGGCCCGGGCCATGGTCCGAACCCGAGACCCGGGCTTTGCGCGATTTTATCCTCAAATGGCGCCCGTCGAAAATTGTGAGTTTGCACTGGGCGCTCGCCGAGATTGATGCCGATGGACATCAGTCAACGCAGCTGGCGCAGAGAATGTGGGACGCGCTGAGTGAAGAGGAACGGCGTCCGTATCGGTTGCGTGTGACAGAGCCTGGCAGGGGACAAAAGCGCCTGCAGTCCGTTTATACGGCGTGTCCGGGTTCTTTGGGCCAATGGTGCGGTTACGCCCTGGGTGAAAACGACGAGGGCGCGCCGGCCATGATTACCTTGGAGCTGCCTTACGATCCGCTATTGCCGCGGCCGGCCGAATTGCCGGAAGATCATCTTGAGACGTTGCGCGCCCGCTGGGCGCGCGATTCAGCCGGGTATTTGCGTGAAGCGGAGGGAGCGGTGTTTAAGATGTTGCTTGCGGCATGTGGCGCGTGATGCGGTGGCGATTAAAAGAAGTGATTTTCGAGGCGCCATGGAACGGGTAGGGGTGGGGAATGGTTAATATTGATATTGAATACCTTGGCGAGTTGCGCTGTTCGGCAACGCATGGACCCTCCGGCACACAGCTGTTGACGGATCCGCCGGTCGACAATCATGGGAAAGGCGAGTCGTTTTCGCCGACGGACCTCGTTGCCACGGCGCTTGGCACTTGCATGCTCAGCGTGATGAGCATCTTTGCCGAACGGCATCAGATTGATCTGCGCGGGACAAAAATCTCGGTCAAAAAAGAGATGACCGCCGTGCCCGTACGTCGGATTGCACGGTTAACGACCGAGATTCAGATGTCACTGCCGGCGGATCATCCGCAGCGGGAGGCGCTGGAGCGCGCCGCACTGACTTGTCCCGTGCATCAGAGTCTGCACCCTGACGTGGAGAAGCCGGTGCGTTTTGTTTGGAAAAACGAGACGGCCGCAGCGGTCAACGATTAAACCGTCCCGCCGCCTCGCGCCGTTTACCGTGAACGCGTCGTGCTTCGTTGCGCGTTGGTCAGAGGCGGCAGCTCCTCCAAGCCCGGAGAGTGCGTTGCTTCGACATAGCGGGCGGCTGCTTCTTTTAAGTCACGCCAGCGGGACCAGTCGTAGTCGGGTGCCCAAATAATGTGACGCAACAGGCTGCGCCACTCGATCAGGGCGCGCTCGAGATCCCCCTGCCGAAGCGATTCAGTCAGCATTTTCTGTCGCGGCGTTTGATGCTCAACCATCTCGCGTACAATTTCACTTGCTCCGGCGCCGTAATCGGCCGGGACACCCATTTCCAGATAGCCTGGCAGATCGGCGCGCCGATAGGTCTGCTGGCAGAGTCCTCCGAGGCGGCCACCGTATGGGGAATCATCGCCCGAAAAGCGTGGACCGGCGCGCAAATTGGCAAGATCAAAAACGAGTTCGTCCATCGGGTAGCGTTCGTCTTCGAGCGCGGCGGCGACGGCCAATCCTTCGCCATGATGAAAGAAGCTGAAGAGGATGCCGCGCCGGGTGGGATGGCCGTCGGGTTCAATTAATCCCAGACGGCGCCAGGCGAAGGCGGGTGAGAGCACGATCTCCACCGAGCTGCACCAGGGAAGCTCAGGGCAGCCCTGGCACGGAATCGGGAGCTCGCGGCGCTCCGGCGGCTCGACGAGGGCCATGCCATGGGAATCGACCCAAGCACGGATCGGATTATCGTCAAAATTGAATCGCGCAAAGAGTTGTTCGCCGCGCGGAATAATTGCCGCCAGCCGTGGGTTTTGAATAATGGGAGCGGCCGGGGCAACGAGCGATTCCGGTTCGTGGATAAGGGCGGCCGCTTTGTACAACGTGGCGAGTCGAGGAATGATGTCGGCCTCAAGGGCGGCTTTATCGACCCGCGACAGCTTAAGAAGTTTTCGCAGCCACGGCGCCAATGCGAGGGTTCCTTCGCCGCGCCGGGTGCCGATGTGCAGCTCGCGCCCGTACCGTTTTTTTTCTCCCACTTCGAGTTTGCACAACACGCCAAACCGGAAGGGATGAAGCGTATGGGCAATTGAAAGAGCCGGACGCCATCGACCATGATCAAGGATCCATGCGTCACCCAGGCGCACTTCCTTGGATTCGCCGGCGCGCGGTTCCCACTCGCCGCGGGAATTGAGGATTTCAACCACATTACGCCGGGCAAACCTGGCTCGTTCCATATCAACCGAGAGATTGCATGGCATCGGGCCGGTGAGACGGCAATGCTCGACCCCCAATGGAATTTCAACCGGCGTAAAAAGCCTGCGATTAAGCTCCAGGGCGGCGCTGAACGGCTCGACATTTGAAGCGCAAGCGCCTTGCATGACCGCGATCAGGGTGGGCCAATCGACCGGGTTGGCACGGCGCAACTGGCGGGCGCGCGCATCCATAAGCCGGGGCGGTTTGTCAGTAATGAGCGCATAGCCTGTCTCATCGAGTCCCCGGCGTCCGGCGCGGCCGAACATCTGGAGCAGTTCATCAGGTTGGATTTGTTGCTCAAAAAAACCGGCTTTATAGGTGGTGGCTGTGACGACCACCGAGCGCATGGAGAAGTTGATTCCGGCTGCCAGGCCCATCGTGGCCACCACCACGCGGAGCTGCCCATTTTTTGCAAGCGGTTCGATCAGTCCCGCACGCTGCGCGTAGCTCAAGCCGCTGTGATGATAGGCTACACGCGCACTGAGCAATTTTCCAAGGCGCGGACCGGCAATTGACTGCTGTTCCGGGGTAAGCGTCAGCGGCTGATCGGGCGGAAGCGCCGAGGCGAGCTGCTGGGCGAGTTCCTCGGCTGCGTTCCGGCGGGGCGCAAACATCAGAATCGGTCCCAGCTCCGCCCGCAGGGCGTTGGTGATGAGCCGGGGCCACCATCCCCTGACGTGGCTTGCGGCACGGTTGGGCAGCGCCAACAGATCGATTTCTTCCAGAGGCACGGGCCGCTCGGCGTGCGAAATAAGGACGGCGTCCCGCCCGATGCGCCGCAGCCAATCGACAACTGCCTGCGGATTAGCCACGCTGCCGCTAAGGAGCAAAAGCTGCGTATGCGCCGGAGCCAGCGCCAGGGCGAGCTCGTAGTTCACTCCGCGCACCGCGTCACCGATCATCTGATATTCATCCACCACGAGCAGACGCGGACCGGCGCGCTGGATGAATTTACCTTTCTGAGTCTCCAGCGTGGCGACGATGACCTTGGCGTGGAGATTGAGCGCGAGATCGCCCGTTGCGATGCCTACATCCCAGCCGCGCGCCCGCCACTCGGCCAGTTTGTCATTGGCCAACGCGCGTGTCGGGACGGTAAAAACTGCTTGTCCCCGCAGGTTCGGATAAAGGAGCTCAAAGATGTATGTCTTGCCGGCGCCCGTCGGCGCATGGACCACGACATCCTTGCCTTGGCGCAGTGCATGAACGGCGCCCTGCTGCCAGAAGTCCGGGATGACAAGTTGATGAAGAAGCGCGTCGATACCAATCAATGCCTCGACTCAGGCCTCTTTTCCAGCACCCGATGCTCAGGCTCAAAAGTAGCGTACCCAAGTGCGAGCTGATTCCAGAATGTTTCAAGCGACCGATCGCGTGCAAATGATTCCCGGGCGAATGATTCCCACTCCGGACCACTCATCCGGGTCGGGAAAATATCGACGGGAATATTGAGCTGGCCGCGGGTGGCGGTATCGAGTGCCACCAGGAAAAGTTCTTCGATTGCCGGATCGCCGATAGGCAGGCAGCCGATGCTGATCGCTCCTCCATGAATGAAAATGTCGCCGCCGGGATGTTCCGGGTCGACAACCAGCCGATCGGCTGCATTGGGGTAGTTGAGTCCGAGCGAGAGATGAAACCGGCTTTCCGGATTAAATCGGTCGATAAAATAAAAGCCCTCAGGCACCTGGCGATCGCCTTCTTTAAATTTGGGACCGGGCCCACCGGACGATGCGAGCACCGGATAAGTGGCAATCAGCTTATAAGTGCCGCCCTCTTCTTCCCGCGCCCACAGTTCCAGAATTGCTTCACGTTTAAAGGCTCGAAGAAAAATCTTCCTGGGTGGGTAAGGCAAACCCGCCTGCTTGAAACGCTCCCGTAACAGAGCCTCCTTGTTCATCCGTGCAATGGCAATTCTTTCCACGCCAGAAAGCGCTGGCACGACAGGAGCCGGCTCCTCTGACTTGCCTCTTTGAACGCAGGTCGCTGCCGTCATCAAAACGAGAATGAGGATGATCTTTTCCATCAAAGCGAGGCTTGAGCCCGGAGATCGCCAAATGGACTCCTCACACAACCGCCTTTACAACCAATTTCTGGGAATAAATGAACGTCCTTTTTTCGCCGCTGATTCTGCCACGTTCGAAACAACGCCGCCACCGCGTTGGGCAAGTTCCGTGACTCCCTCACGGATCAGTTCAGTAGGATCTTTGCGCTTGTTTTCAAGCAGCCGGAGGATCGTTCCGACTCCAAACCCGACAACGGTGGCCGTTATCAATTCGCGCATCGGCCCCGCGTTTTTGGCAGTCACCGCCACGGGAATTTCCACGATGATCGGGGGATGAATCGGATGGGTGCCGTCTTTTACGGCCTCAGCCGGCTTGGCTTGTGGATCCTTGGAGGCGGCAATCGGCGCCATCCCTTGCTGGGCGCGCATTTCAGCCGTCACCGGCTCGGCATTTTTCGAAGGCCGAATGCGGGTGCCGGTTTCATTGGCATAGACCTGAGTAAACTCCGCGCCGAAAAACAGGATTAAAGAGTTATAATAAACCCAAAGTAAAAGAAGCACGATCGAGCCAGCGGCTCCATAGGCCGACGAGGTGCTTTCCATTCCCAGATACCATCCAAGACCGGTCTTACCCAGTTCAAAAAACAGGGCGGTTACCACGGCGCCCACCCATACATTGCGCCATTCAACAGTGGCATCAGGGAGAACCTTAAAGATGGTCGCAAATAGAAGCGTGACTACCAGAAAAGCGATGATGAAGGCAAATACCGTCGCGATGAGTCCCGACATGGGAAGGAACGTCCCAATATATTTATTCAGGACTGCAATCGCGGCCGTCAAGACAAGGGAAACCAGAAGCAGAAATCCTATCACCAGCACCATTCCAAAGGAGAGTAATCGTTCGCGCAGGAACGCTTTGATTCCGCCGCCGGGTTTTTGTTGAACCTCCCAGATTGTATTCAACGAGTCCTTGAGCTGGCCGAAGACTCCGCCGGCACCAATGATCAACGTAACCACTCCAATCAAGGCTGCCATCTTGCTTTGAGCCGGCTTGGAAGCGCTTTGCACCATTGCTTCAATCGCTTGCGCGGCCTGATGGCCAACGTAACCACTCATCTGGGTTTGGATTTCTCCGTAGGCAGCTTCACGGCCGAAAAAGAGGCCGGCAATGCTGATTGCAATTACCAGCAAGGGCGCGATCGAGAAGATCGAGTAGTAGGCAAGGGCCGCGCCGAGCCGCAGGCAGTTGTCTTCCATCCACGAACTTGCGGTCGCCTTCAGCAATTTAAATACGCGCGATATAGAAAACGAGTTTAAGTTCATTGGTTAGTATGAGAGGTTGGGTGACTAAATAGAGTTGAACAAGGTTCCGGCTCCGGCATCGAGGAATCGGGAAACGGGAAGGGGGCGGTCGGGTAGAGAGGCAATGAATTGACTGCTCAATCAGTGTCAATCCGGAGCCCGCTCACCTGAAAAGAATAAAATAAATCGCCTGAATCGGTTCTCTCCGCTTCATAGATTAAGCCCGCTCCCGGCGTGGTTCACGATTTAGCCGTGGCGCTCTTCACCCTCTCTAAATACTCATCCCAGTGCGCTGCGCGGATGCTTCCAATAGAAGCTGTTTTAACAGGTAGATCTGCCCAACTTATGTCGAAAGTTATCAAAAATCTGGAAGGCACCCTTGGTGTGGGAAATTTAACCGAGCAGGGCACCGCGCAAAATGTCAGAGTCATCGCGAATTTGGAGCGGGCTGCCGAAGCAAGTCAGTGCGCCACGGATCGCGTGGCGGGCGTGATTACCCGCTTCTGCGGATCGATGATATTTGTTTGGGTGCACGTGGTTTGGTTTACCGGATGGATACTTTGGAACACGGTTGCGCCAGCCAGGCATCTCGACCCATTTCCATTTAGTTTCCTGACATTGGTTGTCTCCCTGGAGGCTATCTTTCTCTCCACTTTCATTCTTATCTCCGAAAACCGCGAGGGGCGCATCAATGAGCGCCGCAGCCGCCTGGATCTCCAGATCAACCTGCTGGCCGAGCAGGAGAATACAAAGATGCTCGAGCTTCTGCGGGAAATCGCGGCGAAGGTCGGTGTTGCATCCTGCAACGATCCCGCTCTGGCGGCGCTGGCGCAACCCGTTCATCCTGAACAGTTACTTAAGCAAATCGACGAATGTGTCGATGAACAGGATGCGGCTGCGGCCCGTCCTTGAGCATCACGACTCCTATCGCTGGCATTCCCTGTCCATTACAAGGAATGCGCCCGGCGGGGGTCGAACCCACAACCTTCGGCTTCGGAGGCCGACGCTCTATCCAGTTGAGCTACGAGCGCGAGAGGGGAGGAATCTAGGAGGGCAATTGGGAAAGGAAAAGGGGAAAATTACGGTTTTAACGCCGGAATGGGCGAGCAGCCAACTTTGCGAGTTTTCAAGCTTCAAAACTTTTCATATCGTTTCATTGCCGTTTGTGTGTGACACACGCCGTCCCCTTCACCTCAACCCCTCCCATCATGAACTCAAACAAGAGAATCAATATCGCCATCGTCGGACTCGGCTTCGGGGCCGAGTTTATTCCCATTTATCAACGGCATCCAAATGCCAACATGGTGGCGATCTGCCAGCGCACACAATCGAAACTCGACGCGGTGGGGGACCAATACGGAATTACCAAGCGTTATACGGAATTAAGTGAGTTGCTAAAAGACCCGGAGATCGACGCGGTGCATATCAACTCGCCGATTCCCGACCATGCCGAACAGACGATCGCGGCGCTTAAAGCTGGCAAACATGTGGCCTGCACGGTGCCGATGGCGACGTCGATCGAGGATTGCAAGCGGATCTTTGAGCTGACGCAGCAGACCGGGCTCAAATATATGATGATGGAAACGGTTGTTTACAGCCGTGAATATCTTTTTGTTAAGGAACTTTACGACAATGGCGAGCTGGGCAAACTGCAGTTCCTTCAAGCGAGCCATCAGCAGGATATGGATGGCTGGCCCAATTATTGGCCCGGTCTGCCTCCCATGTGGTATGCGACGCATTGCGTCGGACCGGTTGCCGCGCTTGCAGGCAGCCCCGCCGAATACGTGAGCTGCTTTGGATCGGGCGCGGTGCGTCCTGAACTGGCCGAAAAATACGGATCGCCGTTTGCCGTTGAATCCGCGCATATCAAGTTCAAGGACTCGGATCTTTCCGCACGAATTGTTCGTTCGCTTTTTGATACGGCGCGGCAATATCGGGAATCAATCGACGTTTACGGTTCAAAGCAGTCGTTCGAATGGGCGTTGGTTGAAGGGGAGGAGCCCGTTATGCATACCGCCAAATTGGCCGAGCACGAAATTCCAAGGAAGGTCAAGGTGCCTGATTTTGCGAAGCGTTTGCCCGAGCCGATCCAGGGTTTTACGACCAAGGGGGTGTATGATCTGGAAGGCGACTCGCATCTTTCATTTGTGCAAGGCGGCGGCCACGGCGGATCGCATCCGCATTTGGTGAACGAATTTCTGGCTGCATTGGTGGAAGGGCGTGAACCGTTCCCAAATGCGAAAGAATCGGCCAATTGGACATGTGTTGGCTTGTGCGCGCATGAATCGGCCATGAACGGCGGCCAGATTGTAAAGCTGCCGGCGTTCTCCGTGTAAACCGCAGCCGCCGATCGTCCGCTTCCGTCCGGCTCCATGCTCGGGAAAAACGGAGCGGCGAGGGCTCACGGTTCTTCCGCGAAGAGAGGAAGGGCCGCCATGTATTCGGGACGGATCTGGGAGGCTTCTGTCAGCAGGAGTCGGCCCTCGGTCGGTTTTCCGGTCGACAATGCGAAGACTCCCAAAAGCCATTTGCGGTCGGCGGCAAGCTCCGGTCCGAGAGTCGGCCTGATCAGCGACTGTGCCATGGCGTAAGTGCATTCAAAGGAGACATCGGCCCATGCAACGGGCACGAAACCGTATTGGGTGCGGATCTGGAGCTGCTGATCGTCGGCTTTGGCGACTCCGCCGGAGAGGGCGATCCCAGTTTTGCGCGTAATCGGCGCAGGATATCCAACCGTGTTGAGATCCCGGACCAGCGCCGCCTTAAATTTAAGGAGCCAGTCGCTTTTGGCCGCGAGAGTGTCCCGCTCGCGGCGCGCTTTTTCACCACCGAGTTTGGCCGCTCCAAGAAGCGCCTTGGCATCGGCAAATCGGTATTGGGTTAAAAGCGCCGCGTGTTTTTGTCTTAATTCGGTGAGCGTCTTAAGATCTTCGGCTTCCTGCTGAATGACGCGGGCCGCTTGTTCTTCGGCTTCTTTTTCCAAAAGCGCCGTGACCTGCGGCTCAAGTTCCCGGATTGTGGCATCAAGAGATTTTGCCAGCTTCCCGTTGAGCTTGAAATGTGAGCGGACGGCGCGGGCGTCGTCGATCGCACGCTTTTTTTCAGACGGCGTTACAGCTGCGTTCAGACTTTCCGTGGCGGTCTTGAATTCCTGAAAATCGGCGAGGTGATCAGCCGCGATTTTTTTCAAATATCCGAGCGCCGTCTCATCCCCGAGCCAGAGGACCGGCGCCTGCGGGGTGGCGACGGTAAATTGTTTAAAGCTATCCGCCGCTTGCTCAAACCGATTCGCATTCCACTCTTTAAGTCCTGCAAGCAGGAATCCAATGGCCTGATAGGTCGAGGGATCAAAACTGTCAGTAACTCCGGCCGGCGCCGCGCCCGGGGTACGCAGCAGATGGGCAAGATCGAGGAAGAACCGGGAGACTTTAAGTTCGCTCTCATCGCCTGGAAAGCCGCCGCGGTCCTCGATTTTCCCAAAGGTGTTGAGTCCGTCGGTCTCTTTTCCACCCAGCCATTCAGCGAGCCCCTGGTGAAGCGTGATCCAATTATGGAGTGGTTGCGGGAGGCTTTTTTCTTCGTCCAGAAAACGCAGGTCGGCCGCCGCTTTCCCGTAATGGCCGGCAACGAGCTCCACTCGAGCGGCCTTGAACTGATCCTCAACGGTCGGGGGGGCCGGTTTGATTGCCTCAATCTGTGGCTGATGCGGTGTTGTCTGGAAAAATCCGGGTTTGAAGAGATATAAAAGGAGCCCGCAAGCAACCACGGTGGCGATGGTGGCAAATGTGATCCAGCCCGTGGAGGCAGGTTTTGGGGCCGCCGTTTTAAGAGGGGCAACCCGCGGGTCGTCCGGGGTAACCAGGATCGTGTTTTTTCGAAGCTGCGTTCGCGCAAACTCAAGCTGACGGATCAGTTCTTCATAGTTTTGTGGCCGCCGATTCGGGTCGCACTGAAGCGTTTTATTAAGAATGAAAGCGGTCGGGCCCGATACATCCGGAACAAATCCCTCCAGATTGATCGGTTGCGCCTTGATCTTGATCAGCGCGCTCATCGATGCCGTTTCCGCCTCAAATGGCGGGCGACCAGCCAGCGCATGAAAGAGCGTGGCGCCCAGCGAATAAATATCGCTTCGAACGTCCTCGGGCTTGTTATCGAGTTTTTCGGGCGCGACGTAATAAGGCGTTCCCCAGATTTCTCCACCCACGGTGCCGGCTTCATTGATCAGAGCCGCCAAGCCGAAATCGACGATCTTGGCGGTGTGCGCGTTTGAAAAGAGGATATTGCCCGGTTTGATATCGCGATGGATGAGGCCGCGCTGCAGTGCGGCGTTAAGTCCATGGGCGATTTGAATGCCGACATCGAGCACCTGAGCTTCGCTGACGTTGCCCTCGCGAATCATGAGCTCGTCGAGCGACCCTTTGTCAGCCAGTTCCATGGCGATATAGAGCATGCCGTGGTCAGTGCCGGCGGAATAAACCTTCACTACATTGGGATGATTGATCGAGGCCGTCACCGCGGCTTCGGTCTTGAACTGGCGCACAAATTCCGGATTGCTCGTGTATTCCTTACGCAAAAGCTTGATCGCCACGGTGCGGTTGAGATTTGGATCAAGGGCCCGATAAACGGTGCCCATGCCGCCCGCTCCGAGCACTTCGAGTGTTTCAAAATGATTAAAAGAGCGCCGGACGATAACCTCGACCCCGCAGCTCGGGCAAAGCATCGCGGCAAGTGGCTCCTCCTCGGAAACGTCAATCAAAACGCCGCAACCCGGGCACGGTTGGACAAGGGGGGGGGTGGGGTCTGGCATTTCGATACGAGGCTAGCATTGCGGGGCGTCGCGGGGCAAGGAACGTGGAGCGGCTCACAAAAAAAGGACGCGGCGGATCCAAGAAGCGCGACCGGCTCCAAAAGGTGAAAATCTTCGCTTATAAAACTTCCCCGTGGCGGTTGGTTCGACTCACACTTGCCACCCGAATGAAATCCCTCGCCATTCTTTTTTCCCTTGTGCTTGCCTCCATCGTTTCGCTCCGGGCTGATGATTTTGAACCGCGAACTTATACTGCTTCCGACGGGCAATCGCTTTCTTATCGTCTGCTTGCGCCGAAGGACTACGACGCGAAATTGAAGTATCCAGTCGTCCTATTCCTTCACGGAGCAGGGGAACGCGGCGCTGACAATCAGGCACAGTTAAGACATTGCGTCCCTCTCTTTGCAAAACCCGAAGTTCGCGAGAAGTACGCCTGCTTTGTAGTCGTGCCTCAGTGTCCCACCGAGCAAAAGTGGGCCGACGTCGACTGGAGCGCAAACACGATCGCGCAGCCTGCCAAGGCAAGCCCTTCAATGCTGCTTGCAATGGGCGCACTCGACGCGCTTCAAAAAGAATTCAGTATCGATTCCGACCGGCTTTACATCAGCGGTATTTCGATGGGTGGTTACGGCACGTGGGACGCCATCACTCGCTGGCCCGAGAAATTCGCCGCCGCGGTTCCCATCTGCGGCGGAGGCGACAAGGCGGCTGCGGCGCGGGCCGTCAGTGTGCCGCTTTGGGCTTTTCATGGCGATGCCGACAAGGCGGTTAACGTCGTACGCAGCCGCGAGATGATCGCCGCGCTCAAGCAGGCAGGCGGCAAGCCGCTCTACAGCGAGTATCCGGGCGTGAGCCATGATTCGTGGACAGCTGCTTATCAGGAGCCGGAGTTATTGCCGTGGCTCTTTGCACAAAAACGGGGAACCGCAATGGTTGGATTTGAAAAAACGGCTCACTCTTTTGCCCAGCCCCCGAGTGAAACGTTTCCAGGGGAAGGTCCCGTCCAGCCAGGGATCTGGTTCCGCGGGCTTTGGAAAGATCGCCGAAGCGAATGGGCCAAGACAGTTTCCAACGATCAGGGCGCAGTCGTCTTTTTTGGCGATTCGATCACACAGGGCTGGGGTTCGCTTGCCAAGGATTTCGAGAACCTGAAAGTGGCCAATCGCGGCATCAGCGGCGACACCACGCGCGGTTTGCTGTCGCGCATTGATGGCGATGTCGTTTCCCTGCATCCAAAAGCGGTGAGCCTGCTGATCGGCACCAACGATCTCTCGCTTGGCGCCACGCCGGAAGTGGTGGCCGGCAACATCCGCCAAATCGTGGCAACGCTCCATAAAGCGGATGGCGCGATGTCCGTGGTCATTAATAAAGTGATGCCGCGCGGTCCGCAGCCCGGCAAGTTTCCGGAAAAAATCGAACAGCTTAACGCGCTTTTAGTAGAAGCTTTTCAGGCCGATCCGCAGGTAGTCTTCTGCGATACCTGGAGTCTGTTTAACGATGGAGGCGGGGCATGCAAAAAAGAGGAATTCCCCGACATGCTTCATCCCAATGCGGCAGGTTACGCGAAATGGACGGGCGCACTGACGCCGATCTTCGAAAAGCTGAAGCTCAGCCGGTAAGCCGAATACCGGCTTTCGCAGGTTTGAAATAGAAAGCCTGAAGGAAACGCGAATGTCTCCTTCAGGCTTTTGGTTTTCTTTCTCAGGGCCGGTTAGGCAATCTTGTCGAAACTCTCGGAGGCGAAGTTCCAGTTAATCACGCTCTGGAATGCCTTGATATATTCAGGCCGGCGATTCTGATACTTGAGATAATAGGCATGCTCCCAGACATCGATTGCAATGATGGGCGTGCCGCCCGTCATGATCGGGGAATCCTGGTTGGCGGTCGTTTCAATGCCGAGCTTCTTATCGCGCCACGCAAGCCAGACCCAGCCGCTCCCAAATACTTTGCCCGCTGCGGCCGCGAACTGTTCCTGGAACTTGGCGATGCTGCCAAAATCCGTGTCAATGCGCTTTGCCAGCGCACCGCCGGGAAGCGCCCCCTCGTTCTTCTTGAGCAACTGCCAGAAGAAGGTGTGATTGGCGTGGCCTCCGCCCTGATTGCGCACATCCTTGCGGATTTCCTCCGGAACGGCATCGAGATTGGCTAGTATTTGCTCGATTGATTTCTTCTCAAGGCCGGGTGCTTTTGCAAGCGCCTGGTTGAGCTTGCTTACATACGCGGCATGATGTTTGTCGTGATGGAGCTTCATTGTTTCCGCATCAATAAAAGGCTCCAAGGCATCGTAATCGTAGCCAAGCGGCGGCAGTTTGAAAACGCCCTCCGGCTCGGCGGCGGCCGCCGGGGTGACAGCGGGTGTCTGGGCACGAAGCGCCTCGCACGAAAGAGCGATGGCGCCTGAGGTCAATGCGAGGGTTTTGAGGGCGTGGCGGCGTGTAATCATGGTAGTAGGGAAAGTTTAAAGTGTGCGCAAAAAGATGTTCTTGAACTCAACCCGCATTGGAGGTCCGGCGTGAATCTGAAGCGCCAAAATGCCGTCCAGCGCACGGTGAGCCGTATCATTGTCGGTTAGTTCAATGATTTTGATGCCGTTTAGCCATTGTTCAAGATGATTGCCCCGCGCAATGATCGTATAGTCATTCCATTCCTTTTCCTTGTAGTATCCTTTGCCAATTAATTCTTCTTTGCTGGCAATCCGACTCAAAACACGCCGCTCACCGCCCGACCCCATTTCGACGCGCTCTCCCACATTCGCGAGAAATTTGCGGCCTTTCTCTTCGTATAACAAACCGACCTTCCCTTGTTTATTCTCAATCTCGGCCTGATAGCCGGCGACCGTCCAATTTCCCAGGTCGCGGCTCCGATATTGAATACCTGAGTTGCCGCTTGAGATGCGAAACTTGAGCCGCAACTCGAAGTCTTTCAAAATGCCGTCGCGCCAGAGCAGGAAAGTGTTTGAAAGCGGCAG
Source organism: Chthoniobacteraceae bacterium (assembly GCA_028293625.1). Taxonomy (GTDB): domain Bacteria; phylum Verrucomicrobiota; class Verrucomicrobiia; order Chthoniobacterales; family Chthoniobacteraceae; genus CAIURC01. The sequence goes on from JAQGOL010000005.1 coordinate 41,401, forward strand.
CGCCTTGAATGTTGATTCTCCACGGATGACGCCTTCGGCCACTTTCCAATAGCGCGGGTCGCCGTCCCATCCTGTGAGGTCGGTTCCATTAAAAAGCGATTTAAACTCGTTTTGTCCGCCCATCGCAGAAATTAGCGGAGCGGTAAAGCAGATTAGCCAAGCGGCAAAACGAGGGAACAGCATGGACTAAAGGGTTTATGCGATCCGCCTAACGCGGTAAAGCGACGTTGTCGAAGAGAGGGTAGGGGATTGCACTATAAATCATTCGGGGGCGCTGCTCCCTTTGCGCGGGCTTGACAGGTGGGACAGTTGTCGCCGGGTTTCCTATGGAGCAGCTGCCCCAGGCTCGGCACAATTCCAGGCGCGCGCTCTCCAGGAAGGTTCATCCCAAAAAGTGCCATCGCTTTGCTTCGCGAAACCGGATTGCGTAAAGCCCGCAGCTTCAGCTCCGCGTCCTCTCCAAGCGCCGGTTTTTCTCCGGGTGCGATTTCGCGAAGAATCCCAAGCGCGTCAACGGCCTCAACGATTTCAGCGGGCGCCGCGGGAATCGCAGCGGGCAGACGGGCTGGTGCGAGAAATTTTTGCCAGTCGTTAAACCGGACATTCTCCACAAGGCACAATGCGGCGAGCTGCGTGGTTTCCACAGGGAGATCGCGGTTTTTTTCGGCGTATGCGAAGAGTGGAGCGAGGCGGGGAGCCGTTTGAGCGATTAAAACACAGTCAGTCGGTGCGAGGGCGTTTGAACAGAAAGTGCAACGGCCGGCAAAATGGCCTGCACCGTTTCGCCGGAAGCCACCGGGAGCGTAAGCGCGCGGATGACGCTGATTATTTGAGCTCCGTTCTTATCCGCGAAAAGGAGCCCGGCCGGGACGGCAAGGGTTGCCGGAGCCGTGCCGGGATTGGTGGCGGTAAGTATAAGGCGATCGCGCCCGTTGCTTTTAAATTCGAGGTGAAGCGCCCTGGCGGCAACCGCCTCGGCGAGCGTCACCACATCCGCGCGGCTCGCGTTTGAGAAAATCAAAAGGAGCAAAAAAATGACGGATTTCATGAGATGCCAGGTTGGGCGGGTTGAAGGTTGGAGCGCCGCTCGGTGATTTTCAGGAATGCGAGTGCCAGCAGAAGAAGCGTGTTGCCGATGATGTGAAGCGGATAGTTTGTATGATTGATCTCGGGGCCGAAACAACCGCAGGCGATGTCGAGATCGCGCCACCATGCGCTGAGGATTGCCGCCAGGAAGGCCGCGGTCATGACGGTGGAAGCGGCAAGCGCCCCTGAATAAAGCCGGCGGGCAATGAGGGCGATGCCGGAAACGATTTCCAGCCATGGCAGATAAACGGCGATGAGGATTGAGAATGTCCAGGAAGTGAGTTCGTAATTTTGAACATCCATGGCGAACTGCTGTGCATCGCTGGCTTTTAACAGACCGGCACATAAAAAAAGCAGGCCGATTGCCCAGCGTAAAATTATCGACGCCATGCTTCATATCCTCCTTTTAAAACATACACCGGGTCAATCTTGAGCTCGTCTCTTAGCCGTGCCGCGACGTTTGCCGCATCGCCGCTTTCCTGGTTTTGGTCGTAAACCACAACGGTTTTCTCCGCGCTCCATGCCGCGAAAAAGGCGGGCAGCCGGGATTCCCATTCCTTGGTGTTAAGCGAAACCGCATCCTCGATGCGGCGTGCCCGTTTACCGGGGCGGGCGTCGACCCAGAGCACTCGTGCCGCCCATAGGCGCGCAGTGGCCGGGCGCACTTCTCCGGGCTCAAGCGGAGGATTCGCGCGCCATTGAAGCTGAACGGCTGCCGAGACCAATGCCGGCGCCAATGCGATGAGCATCAGCGCGATCAGTTGGCGAAGGGTTGGAGGCATGACGAAGCGGTAAGAGATTAATGGGAGAACCGATCGCTGAATAGAGCCAAGGCGCGTCGTTTTTCTCGGAAATGGGATTCGAGCGGCTGCCTCTTAAGAGTAAATCGCGGCTTTGGCTTGCGGTTTTGGTTTTCTCACGCTCTCCTTGACCCTCCCCCAACTACAAAAGGATCCAATTTGGCTGCACCTAATTACCAATTCGAAAAACGCAAACGAGACCTCGAAAAAAAGGCAAAAAAAGAAGAAAAACGGAAGCGCAAGCTTGCCGGTCCCACTTCTGAAACTCCCGATGAAACCACGCCGCCCGCCGCGGATGGGACTTCGGAAGCAGAATCGAAATGACGGGTCGATACCGTTCCAATGATCAAATGCCGGCATCGCGCGTTCTGATCTTTGTGGATGAGTCCAACGTAGTCAGCTCGGCTCGCGCCTCCAACCGCAAGCTCGACTGGCTCAAGCTGCGCGAGTTTTTGGAAAAGGCCGATCATTCCCGGCGCCTTGTTGAGATGGTGATCTATGCGGGATTGCCGCCGGCAATGACCGAATGGCAGAGTGAGCGTGAGCGTAAGATGAAGTTTCTGCATTGGCTGCGCTCGAATGGATTTCTGGTGGTCGCCAAGGACGGTTCGCCTACCGACGAGAAACATTACAAGGCGAACATCGACGTGCTGATGGCCATTGATGCCGTGGAGCTTTCTGTTGAGATGAAACCGGATGTGGTCGTGTTGGTGACCGGCGATGCCGATTTTGCCCATCTCGCTCTGCAACTGCGCCGTCGTGGCATTCGAATTGAAGTGGCAGCCGCGGCGCATACGCTCGGAGGCGATCTTCGCGGAGCCGCCAACGAGGTTATTGATCTGCTTCCACTTTTCGAAAGCTTTGAGTTGATGAAGGTCGCGTAGAGGCGGCCGCTGCAAGAGCCGTTGTGCCACCAAAATCGGTGGTGCATTGATCCCGTATTTTTAAGCCATGCAAATTCCCCGGTTGAATCTCAACCAGCGCGGCTTCCTGCTGATCGCCATCCCCATCGTTTATCTGGCGCTTCTGCTTGGATTCCTGATCAGCGAGCAAACCCAGCACGACAAAGCGCAATTCTGGGCTGTGCACTCCAAGGAAGTGCTTCTTCAGATCGAACGCATCTACGGCGCATTGGCGGCATCCCAAAGCAATCTGAGGGGTTACGTTGCCACGGGAGCGCCTCAGTTTCTGACGGAATACCGGTCGCTTTCGACCACCGTTCCCGACATGCATAATGAGCTTGCACGGATGGTGGCCGATAATCCGTTGCAGCCGCCCCGCTTGAAATTGGCACTCGAACAAATCGAAGCGCGCCGGATTTGGAGTGATGAGCTCATTGAAATGGTGGGGCGAGGGGAGCGGGAAGCCGCCCTGGAACAGGTCCGCCGCCTGCAAGGCGTTTCCTTAAGCAATGCGATCACCGAAGCGTTCGACCCGATCCGGCAAGCCGAAGAAAGTCTTGATCGGTATCGCCTGCAGTACCTCAACCAGACCACGACCTTCCAGTCGCGGATACTGATTGGAGGTTTGATCCTTACCTTGCTAATCGGTTTTGGGGTCGTGCGCTGGTTTGCGCAATCAATTACCAAACGGATCGCCATCCTGTCGGAAAATGTCGGGCGCTTTTCGCGCGCGGAATCCATTGGGGAACCTATCAAAGGCACCGATGAGATTTTCGACTTGGATCAACAGTTCAGGCGAATGGCCGATAATCTCGTCGCCGCGCAGCTGGTTGAGCGCGAACAACAAGAGCGGCTTGAACGTCAGAACGCTGACTTGCTCCGGATTAATCAGCATCTGGATCAAAAAAACCAGGAGAACGAGATGTTTGTTTACAGCGTCTCGCACGATCTGCGCTCACCCCTTGTCAACCTTCAAGGGTTCAGCCGCGAACTCGGAGCGATTCGCGACGAGATGAAAGGGCTCCTGGCCGGTGACTTCACGCCAAGCGTCAAGGCGCGTGCCCAGCTTTTGGCCGAGCGCGATATCACCGAGGCGATCCATTTTATTCAGGCCGCCGTTTCGCGCCTCTCCTCGATCATCGACGCATTGCTGCGGCTTTCGAGAGTAGGGCGCGTGGAATATCGCCCATGCAATGTTAACTTGAATAGTGTCGTGGGGCGGATTCTTGAAGCAATGAGGCTGACAATTACCGAGCGAAAAGTGACCGTTTCCGCCTTGAGTCTGCCTGACATCTGGGGCGACCCGACCGCGGTCGAACAGGTCATGGCCAACATCATCGCAAACGCCGTCAATTATTCAGATAAAAACCGGCCGGGCCGAATCGAGATTGGCGAGGTTGCTTCCACCGGGCTGCCTGACGATGGTATGAAGGTCTGTTATGTTAAAGATAACGGACTCGGAATCGCCAAACAGCATTTGCCCAAGGTTTTCACGATCTTTCAGCGGCTTCATGGCACGGTGGCCCCCGGCGAAGGCGTCGGATTGGCCTTGGTTGAACGCATCGTGAAGCGACACGGCGGAAAGATCTGGGTCGAATCCGAGGAAGGCGTTGGGACCACGTTTTTTATCGCATTCCCTATTCAGTCCCATTCTCTTTTTGAATTAGATCCCAAAAGCGCTTAGGCGATGTAGATTGCGAGTTCATGAGTCCCGACCCAGTTACAATTATCCTCGCCGATGACGATGACGGCCACGCAATTCTGGTGCAGCGTAATCTTGAACGCGCCGGATTGATGAACGGCTTTATCCGCGTCAAAGACGGCCAGGAACTCCTCGATCTGCTTACAGGCGCCGATGGCGCTCAGGCACTCCCTTTGACCGGCGAACTTATGATTCTCCTCGATATCAATATGCCGCGTATTGATGGCATCGAAGCATTGCGCCAGATCAAGCTCAATCCTGCGACGCAGAAGATCCCGGTGATTATGCTGACAACCACCGACGATCCTCGGGAAGTGGACCGCTGTTATCAACTCGGCTGCAATGTTTATGTCACCAAGCCTGTCGATTACGAAGGTTTTATCGACGCCATCCGCCGGCTTGGCCTGTTCCTGCAGGTGGTCAAACGGCCGCGTACCGCGCTCTCTACCTGATTATGGACGCCAGCCCCTCGCCTCAGGCAAGGGTTCTTATAGTCGAAGATGATCCCGGTATCAGGCACCTCCAACGCAGAAGTTTGGAGCGGGCCGGCTATCATGTCCAATGTGCCGGGAACCTGGCTGAGGCGCGCTTGCAGCTCACAGAGAACAATGTCGACCTGCTCGTCCTGGATTACCGGCTGGAAAACGGCGAGTTCGGACTCGATTTTTACCGGCAGCTCCAGTCCGAAGGGATTGAAATCCCTGCAATCCTCGTAACCGGCTTTTCCGATGAAGCGCGTATAATTGAAGCGATGCGCGCGGGAATGCGCGATTTCATTTTCAAGACATCCAACTTTATCGATCTTGTGGCGCCAACGGCCGATCGTGTCATGGAGCAGGTCAAGCGCGAACGCCAGCTTTTGGAGTCACAAATGGCGGGCAAAGCGAAGGATATCTTCCTCGCCACGCTCTCGCACGAACTTCGGACTCCGCTTTCTCCCGTGCTGATCCTGGTGGCTGAATTATGCGCCGATACACGCTTGCCGGCGGATGTGCGCAAGGATCTTGAAATGATCCATCGTAACGTGACGCTTGAAGCTCAGCTCATTGATGATCTTCTCGACGCCACCACGGTCCGCAGCGGCAAGCTCGAGATTCAGTGCAAGCCGGTTGATATCCGCTCCCTTCTTGAGCACGCGATTGAGACCGTTTCCAAAAGCGCCGCGTCCGCTAAGGAGATCAATTGCAGCACGCATTTTGTCCTGACCCATAGTCTCGTTAATGCGGATAACCGCCGCCTGACCCAGGTTTTTTGGAATCTCCTTCGCAATGCGGTAAAGTTTACTCCCTCCAGGGGAACAATCTGCGTTAACTGTTTTGAAGAGGATCGCGATTTAAAAAGCTGGGTCGTAATTGAAGTGATTGATAGCGGGATAGGAATTGATCCCGCGGCGCTTGGAAAAGTCTTTACCGCATTCGAACAACTTAATTCGAGTATCACTCGCGAGTTCGGCGGACTTGGACTTGGACTGACTATCAGTAAAGCCATTGTCGATGCGCATGGAGGCACGTTAAGTGCCTATAGTGAAGGGCTCGGTCACGGCTCAACCTTTCGGGTCTGCCTTCCCCTGGCCCTTCCTCTTGAGCATAGCTCGATAGTTGCACCGCCGAGCGCTCCGCCGCCGAGCACGGCGCAACGACGCGGCGCGCATCTGCTCCTGGTTGAAGACCATGACGACACGGCCGCTGTCATGATCAGGCTGCTTAACCGCGCAGGCTACGTTGTGACTCATGCAAGAACCGTGGAAAAGGCGTTGCTTGAAGTACAAGGCGCCATGTTCTCCAATGGCGCGTTTGGCCCTGTGAGGCTCGTCGTCAGCGATCTGGAGTTGCCCGATCGCTCCGGTCACGAAATGATGCTGGAATTAAACGCGCAATTTGGGCTCCCGGGGATTGCCCTCAGCGGATTTGGAATGGACGACGATGTGCAGCGCGCGCTGGCCTCGGGGTTCAGCCATCACATGACCAAGCCGGTCGATTTCCCGCTCTTGCTGGGGAAACTCGACCTGATTCTGAATTCGTCCCTGTCGTGATTTCCCGCCGCACTCCTTCGGAACGGCCGCTATTCGGAAAAATGCTGGTCGATCTTTCCGCGCAGAAACCGGACGGACTCGCGCAACTCGTCCATGCCATTGACGCCGTCTTCAATGGAGATCCATCCATTGAAACCGACCGAGCTTAAGATCGAGAAGATCTGGTCAAAGTCGTTCATGCCGCGCCCGATAACTCCGTGGGCCAGGCGGCTTGCGTAACCGGCGGAATCTTCTTCCTTGCGCAAATCTTCGATCGTCCCGGACTTCAGATAACGATCGCTTGCGTGCATCGTCACCACGCGATGCTTGACCACTTCGAGTAAGGCGATGGGATCTTCGCCGGCCAGGATGGTATTGGAAGGATCGTAATTAACCCCGAACCATGGCGAGTCGATCGCGTTTACTATCTCGGCGAAGACTTCCATCTTCTGGGCGAACTCGGGATGGCTCCAGTAGTTGTCTTTGTAATGGTTTTCGATAATGAGAACCACTCCATGCTTCTCGGCGAACGGCAGCAGGCCTTTGATGACCCGGACTACTTGTTCCACCCCGGCGGCGCGCGAAATCTCCGGACGCCGCTGCCCCGAGAGCACGCGGCAGAACTTGCCTCCGAGCTTGGCGGTGACTTCGATCATCGACTTCTCGCGCTCGATCTCTTCCTGTAACAACGCGGGGTCTGGCTGGGTGAAATCCGGCGAACAACATAGCATCGGCATCGCGAGATTATGCCGATCCAGCGCCTCGCGAAGACGGCCAAGGTAAACGTCGTCGGTCTCGAGGAAGCCTGAGTAGAACTCAAGTCCATCCACACCCAGCGTGGACGCAAGTTCGATCCATTCAAAGACACTCATCGTCTTATGGACGCAGAGTTCGTCCATGAAACACTTTGGAAATGCAGCAAGTCTTGGTTTCATTTCATGAATACGGTGAGGTCCTTCGGGGGATTGCGGCCTATCATCGGATATTGTTCAAAATCGAGCACGGAGCCGTTTACCAACGCCGCTTCATCGGAGAGAAAAAAGATGGCGGCGGCGGCGATTTCCTCGGGCGCTATCAATCGTCCGGCCGGAGCGTAAACCTGGGGCAAGCGGGCGGGCCAATTCTCCGGGAAGCCGGCTTCGCGCTTCACGGCGGCTTCATTGGCTGTCAGCGTCCAGCCGACATTAAATTGATAGATCCGAATTCCCTCCGCGCCGTACGCATCCGCCAGGTTGCGGGTCATCGTCATCAATCCGCCTTTGCTGATTGAGTAAGCCAGCAGATTAGGCTCGCCGCAGTATGCGTTCACCGAGCCAATATTAAGCACGCGCCCGCCGCCTTGCTTCCTGAAGTAAGGGAGCGCCGCGCGGATTAACAAAAGGGGCGAGCGCAGGTTGATCGCCATGATCCGGTCGAATAGCGCGGCATCGGTGGTTTCAAGATTGCTGCGTGGACTGACTCCGGCGTTGTTCACCAGCCCGTCGATCCGGCCAAATCGTTCAATCACCGTGGCGATCATTCCTTCCTGCACATCGCCGCGACTCAGCTCTCCGCTAACAAATCCTGCCGTCCCTCCATCGGCTTCAATCTCCCCGGCAATCCGTTGCGCTTCGGCGAGCTCCGGTCCGTGGACCATCACGCTGGCGCCTTCCCGGGCGAACCGGCGCGCGATTCCTTCCCCGATCCCGCTGGTTGAACCGGTTACAAGGATCACCTTGTTTTCCAGGCGTCTACTGCGGCTCATGGTTTGAGCACGGCTTTCACCACATTGCCTTTGTGCATCTCCTCAAATGCCTCGTGCCATTCCGCGAGGGGGGAAATTCGATTGAGAACCGGATCGAGGTTGATCTGGCCCGTGCCTAACATCGCGAGCACTTTTTCCCAGACTGGCCAGTTATGGGAGAAGCTTCCCTGCAACGTCACGTTTTTTTGAACCAGCGGATCGAGCGAGAAATTAATTGGTTGCGGACCCCAGCCTACCTTTGTGATCTGACCCGCAGGCCTGACGATGTCGATGGCTAGTTTGAGGGTCGCGGAAACGCCTGCCGCATCGATCACCAGGTCGACTCCGTAACCGTCTCCGAAGTTCTTCACCCATTCCCTGACATCTTCGTTATTGGCGCCAAGCACTGTGTTGGCTCCGATGGTTTTGGCAACTTCAAGCCGGCCCGCGTCTGCCGCGGTTCCCACCACAATCAGTTGGCCCGCTCCGGCGATCTTTGCCATCATCGCGCAAAGAAGTCCGATCGGGCCGGGTCCAATGACGACCACGCTGTCGCCCGGCTTAATCCGCGAGTTCACCGAGACGGCGTTGTAAGCCACGCAACACGGTTCGGTAAGCGCCGCTTTTTCAAATGCCAGTCCGGCTGGAATTGCATGCAGGCAACGGGCCGGCACTTTTACAAAGCGCGCCATGGCGCCATTGACACCGTACCCGAATCCGAGCCGGTTGGGATCGAGGTTATAAAGGCCCTGGCGGACAAACGGGGAGGCCGGATCGATGACGGCCGCCGTCTCGCTGACCACGCGGTCGCCTTCAGAAAAGCCGCGCACGTTTTTTCCTGCCTCGGCGATGATGCCGCCAAATTCATGGCCCAGCACGACCGGATAGTTCACTTTCCAGCTATGCGTTCCGGAGAACTGATGCAGATCGCTGCCACAGACGCCCACCGCCTCGACCGCCAGGAGCACATCGTCGTCGCCGATCTCGGGAATGACTACTTCGCGAAGCTCAACTGAACCCGGCGCCGCCGCGTAGTTGACCACTGATTGCATGGAGTTTTTCATAGGGAAATTCGCGCGGTCCCGATGTCGCCGTAGGCGTGCACCTTTTCGCAGATCGACCGCAGGATGCTTTCGAGATCGCCGCCGGCGGTTTTGAACGCGTCGGGATCAATCACAAGCGGCGCGCCGAGAACCACAAGTGGCGCGCCATATTCCGGGGTGCGCATCGCCTGCTCGATACTTAACCCGCCGACCGCCTGCACGGGAATGTTCACGCTTTGGACAATCTCGCGCAGTTGATCCAGCGGACTTGGGCAGCTTCCACCTGCCGCGACAATCCCCCGGCGCTCATCAAAGCCGATATGATGGATGACAAAGTCGCATCCAAGATCCTCGAGCCGTTTTGCCGCCGCCACCATGTCGGGCGCGCCGAGGTTGTCGCCCATCACCTTGATTCCAAAATCGCGTCCGGCCTGCACGACGACTTTGATTGTCTCCGGATGCGCCCGTTCCATGACAACGACATGGGTGGCGCCAGCCTCGGCCATCAATTGCGCTTCCAGCCAGCCTCCGTCCATTGTTTTAAGATCCGCCACGATTGGGATCCCGGGAAATTCGCGGCGCAGTGCGCGGACGCCGTTCATTCCTTCTGCAATGATAAGCGGAGTGCCGGCTTCCAGCCAGTCGACACCGGCCCGGATCGCCATTCGGGCGGTATCAAGCGCTTCAGGGATGTTGGTGACATCGAGAGAAATCTGCACAACCGTTTTCATGGCCTAAAGGGGGGGAGGAACTGAGGGGAACTTGGGGTCTTGAGAAGCGTCGAGGATTAGCGGGACCGCCGGGGCGATGCAATCTCACTTATCAATGGATTTCGCCCGCCTGTGTAAACGAGGGCGCGACTTCTCCGATTGATCAACAACACCGGCGCACGCCTTTGAAACGATGCTCGGTTGCGCTCAGATAAACGTTCTGCCGGCCCTTGGCTGTCCTGGCGTCTATGCAATCGCATACTTCGGCCACGGCCTGTTCGCGCGCGATGGCGGCCTCCCCTGAAACTTCTTTTAATAAGGTAAACCCAAGCGCAATCATGCCCAATGTGCCGGCAGGCGAACTCTCAATCAGTACGCCCGCCGGTAAAAGAACAGGCTCGGTTTCCTGAAGTTGCGCCGGTTTGGACCCATTGATTAGCAGGATCCATTGGCGCACGCTGATCACCACGATCGTCGCCACGAGTGCCAGGAAAATCCCGGTGATCACCGCGTCCAGGCGCATATTAAAGACCTGCGCCCGCGTTGATTTGAGGGTTTTTTGGGCCGCCTCGATTGCTTTGGTTTCCCCGGCGGCATTTGCTTTTAAAAGCGACTCTTCCAGGGCCGGCAATTTCTTTTCCCCAACCGTAGCGGCCGCCAGAAACCCGATTTTCGGGTCTCTGTAAGCGATTTTTTGCACACCGGCGCTCACGGTCACGACGAGAAGCCATATCAGCGGCACAAGCGTGACAAACGCCATGCCGAAACGCGGAGATTGCGGCGCTCGGCGGATCTGGATCTTAAGAAGGATCGTCGTGCAAAGACAAAGGGCGACGGCGGAGAGCAATTGGTTGGCAATGCCGAAGATTGGCCAGAGCGCTTTGATGCCCCCATCGGGATCGTAAACGGCTTTCAGGAGGAAATAGCCCCAGGCGGCGACAATCAGGAAACTTGCAAGGAGATTGGCGGGAAGACTGCGCGTTTCCCCCATCGGTTTCCAGATATGTCCAAGCGCGTCTTGAAGAAGATAACGCCCAACACGTGTTCCGGCATCCAGGGTGGTGAGAATAAAGAGCGCCTCGAACATGAGCGCGAAGTGGTACCAAATACCAAGAAGCGATTCGCCAAAGACGCGTCCGAAGATATTGGCCATCCCGACGGCAAGCGTGGCCGCGCCGCCCGTGCGCCCAAAGAGGGAATTCTCGTGGACGGTCTGCGCGAGTGTCGTCATCTGCTCGGTGGTGACCTGGAAAACGGGCCCGTAAGCGGAAACCTGTGCCACGGTATTGGCCGCGATCGTGGCGGCATCGGCTCCGGGCGCCTTGATGTTCATGCTAAGGTAAACACCGGGATCAAGCGTGCATGCGGCCACCATCGCCATGATTGCCACCAGCGATTCGAGGCACATCGCCCCGTACCCGATGGGACGCGCGTAAGTTTCCCGGGTAATGATCTTGGGGGTGATTCCGCTGGCAATGAGCGTGTGAAACCCGCTGATGGCGCCACAGGCGATCGTGATAAAGCAGAACGGAAAGACGGGGCCGGGGACCACCGGGCCCGTGCCGTCGATAAACCGCGTAAGCGCCGGCATTTTTAAGTCCGGCAGCACAATGAAGACGCCGAGTGCCAGCGCGAAGATGGTGCCGAGCTTCATGAACGTGCTCAGGTAATCGCGTGGAGCGAGCAGCAGCCAGACCGGCAGCACGCTTGCCGCCAATGCATAGATAATGATGGCCCACGCCAGGGGCGCTGCCGTGACGGTGAAGAAGATCGACCATTCCGGCGAGGCGTGCACAAATTGGCCTCCCCAAACCGCGGCGAGTAAAAGCGCGACCCCGATGACGGATCCTTCGAGCACCTTGCCGACGCGCACCCAGCGCAGATAGCCGCCCATGCAAAGCGCGATCGGGATCGTCGCCGCCACGGTAAAGACGCCCCACGGGCTTTCAGCCAGCGCATTGACAACTACCAGCGCCAGCACGGCAAGCAGGATGATCATGATGGATATGATCGCCAGAACTGCCACCACGCCCGCCGTGCTCGTCAATTCGTCCCGCAACATTTGCGCAAGCGATTTGCCGTCCCGGCGCATCGACGCAACCAGGATCACGAAGTCTTGCACGGCCCCTCCGAGCACCACCCCGATCAGAATCCAGAGCGTGCCGGGAAGGTAACCAAACTGCGCGGCCAGCACGGGCCCCACCAACGGCCCCGGTCCCGAGATGGCGGCAAAATGATGGCCGAAGACGATCCATTTGTTCGTTTTAACGAAATCCTTGCCGTCATCGTGGATCTCACATGGGGTCGCGCGGCGATCATCGAGCGTGAGCACCTGCGCGGCGATCCATTTGGAATAAAAACGGTAGCCGACCGCATACGTGCAGAGCGCGGCGGTGAGGATATAGCCTGAATTGAGCGCTTCACCCCGGCGCAGGGCGATGGTTGCGTAGGCGGTCGCGCCGATCGCGATGACCGCGAACCAAATGATCAGGGAGAGGAACTTCTTCACGAAAAGGTTTTTTGGGGGAAAGGGCTGGACTGGCGTTCGTTTTCTGAACCGTCCGCAAAGCCGGGGCAAGCTTCACTCACGTCAAAAATTGCCCGCACCAAATTTCCAGCTATCCTTCGTGCCCTGAAACCCGATCCTCTCTCCCAATTCAACGCGCTGCTGGCCGGAAGCGAGCCGCTTTTGGTTCTCGCTCCGATGCAGGATGTCACCGATCTGCCGTTCTGGAAGCTGATGACAGCTTACGGAGGCGCCGACGTCTATTATACCGAGTATTTTCGGGTTCATCCCGATTCGCGGCTTGATCGGCCGATCCTCGATTCGATCACCCAGAATCCCACCGGCCAGCCCGTCGTCGCGCAGATGATCGGCAACGATATTCCCTCGCTGGTGCGCACGGCGCGCGAGCTTCAGAAGCATCCGATTGCCGCGGTCGATTTGAATCTGGGATGCCCGGCGCCGGTCGTTTACAGAAAGTGCGCCGGCGGCGGGTTGCTGCGCGATCTGCAACGCGTCGATGCGATCCTGGGCGCGTTGCGCGAAGTGGTCAGCGTGAAGTTCACGGTCAAAACCCGGCTCGGATTTGATAATCCGGATGTTTTTTCAGAATTGCTGCCGATTTTTGCCAAACATTCCATTGATCTGCTGACCGTCCACGGACGCACCGTTGCGGAAATGTATCGCAGCGCCGTCCATTACGATTACATCGCGCGCGCGGTCGAAACGCTCGATTGCCCTGTGCTGGCCAATGGCAATGTCTATTCCGCCCAAAAAGCCGAGGATGTGCTTGTTGAAACCGGCGCGCGTGGACTCATGATCGGACGCGGCGCCATTCGAAATCCGTGGCTCTTTGCACAAATCCGTCAGTGGCGCCGGGGTGAACCGCTTTTCCAGCCAAAAGGCCGCGATGTGCTCGCCTATGTGCATGCGCTTTATGAAGCCGTCTGCGCACCGGACATTCGTCAGGCGGCACAGGTCCAGAAGATGAAGAAATATATCAACTATCTTGGCCTCGGTGTGGAGCCCTCGGGCCGGTTCCTGCATATCATCCGGCGGGTGACAACGCGGGCTGATTTCTTTCAGATCTGCGACGAGTACCTTGATCACGATGAACCGATGTCACTTGAGCCTTTTGCCATCCCGTTCAAGGAAACCGACGTGATGGCCGGGGAATGCAGATGACAAGGCCAGGTGTGTAGCCTGTCCTGTTTTATTTGGACATCTTCACACGCGCGCAGAAGACAGTGCAGAGCGCGAGCACAATCACGTTCTCCAAAAAGTGCGGCGAGAAGACGAGGAAGAACCCGCGCCCTTTTACCAGGGCTGAAAAGCTCGAAACACAAAATGGCATCAGGAAGAGGCGGAAAATCTGCCACCGGTCGAGGCTCGTTTTCCCGTTCGAGGTGCTGATCAGCAAGGCGATTCCAATAATTCCGGAAATGCCAATCGATGTCAGCCAGAGGTTTGGGCTGGGATCAAAATAGCGGATCGCAAAGCAAAGATACCAGATCAGGTAACACCAGAGCACCATGCGGCCCGTGGTGAGCTGGGAAAAATAGCGGACGATTGAAGGTGGCACGGCCGCTCAATCCCCATAGCCGCCCGGGTTGCGTACGTGCCAGTTCCAGGCGCTTTCAATGATGGTATCGATCGCTTGAAACTTCGGTTTCCATCCAAGTTCACGCTGGATCTTGTCTGAACCGGCAATCAGCCGGGCCGGATCGCCCGGACGGCGGTCGCGTTCCACGACCGCGATTTTTTTCCCTGTTACCGCTTCGCACGAGGCGATGACTTCGCGCACGCTGGTCCCGCCGCCGGTGCCGAGATTGAACCTGGCGCTTTCGCCAATGTTCAGCGCAAGCATGTGCGCCTGGGCGAGGTCGAGAATATGAATGTAGTCGCGAATACAGGTGCCATCGGGCGTCTCGTAGTCGGTTCCGAAGATATCGACGTGCGATTTCTGTCCGAGCGCCACTTTCAAAATATTGGGAATGAGATGCGTCTCAATCCGGTGATCCTCGCCGTATTTGTCCGTGGCGCCTGCGGCGTTAAAATAGCGAAGCGCCACATATTTGATCCCGTGAATCTCGTCATACCAGCGCAGGATCTTCTCGAAAATGAGTTTTGATTCCCCGTATGGATTGATCGGGTTCTGTGGAAGCGTTTCGTCAATCGGCAACCGGTCGGGTGGCCCGAACGTGGCGCAGGTGGAGCTGAAAACAAATTTTTTGACCCCATTGGCAACCAACGCATCAAGCAGATTGATGCCGGCCCCCACGTTATTGCGGAAATACTTTGATGGATTCTCCATCGACTCGCCAACCAGCGCGTTGGCGGCAAAATGCATGACCGCATCGGGGCGCACCTTCGCCATCGCTTCATTGATATCGTCGCGTTGCTGCAAATCGCCGATAATGAGCTCCGCGCCCGGATCCACGGCGGCCCGATGTCCTTCAGTCAGGTTGTCGAAGACAGTGACCTGATGGCCAGCCGCCAGAAGCTGCTCCACACAGATGCTGCCAATATACCCGGCGCCGCCGGTAACAAGGATGTTCATAAATTAGTTCTTTGCCCGGTTGCTGAGCGAATATGAGAAAGGTGCCCAATTAGAGCAATTGCATACCGAGCACAAGCGGAGATGCATCTGAATCAGCCTTCCCGGAAGGGGAGCGTTTCAAGGTGCTTGCGGTTTTTGACTGCGCAATGCCATCACCATCCTGCGCACATGGGAGTTTTTCATGCGGCCTTCGAGCAGTTTGAGGCTCATGATATGCGAGCCCAATTCCAAGATCTCGATTTCCACTTTTTTTACTCCCCACGCGTTCATATCGCGCCGGCTCGATACGTAAAGATCGATGGTGCGGCGGCCTACCAGCGCCAGGCCGTAATCTTCAACCACGTAATTACGTCCGCTTGAACAAATCCTGAATCGGGTGCCGAGCGGCATCCAGGACCAATCGGTTGCCGCGCTGTATACGTCGCCGCCAAAACGGAGGCGGCCATCCACGCCATTGCGATGGCCGCCGGCTTCACTATGCGTGTAAGCCGTTGTTCGTACGATCATCCGCTGGCCGGGTTTGGTCGGTTCTCCGGTTTGCTGCGCCACGATGGGATGCCGCGCGGCGTTTGAAGCGGTCGCGCAACCGCTGGCAATGATCAGCGGAATAATCAGCAGGATGGGGAACAACTTCATCCTAAGTTTATCCGCGTGAAATGGTTGGGGGAATCCATTTGTCCCTATGTAGGGAGGCGCAAGGATCGCCGCAACGTTATAAGTTGCGCCGGATCAGGCATTCATGCCTGATCCGTTCCCTGGCCCGCCGCGCTGTTCTTCGTGCCGATATAGGCGCAAATTCCGCGCTTTTTTGCCGCTTCGATGAACCCAAAAAAAGCATTCGCTTCAGGGCCCCATGCTTTTTCCCTGCTCGCAGCGAGCGCCTGCGCCGTATTGAGACCGCGCCGGTAAATGAGCTGGAAAGCTTCCTTGATTTCGGCACGCGTGGCCGGAGTAAAGCCGGCTCTGCGCAAACCGATGATGTTAAGGCCCGCCACGAAGTTATGTTCCACGCCGATGGTAAAGGGCGGGACATCTTTGCTGAAACCGGAGGCGCCCTGGCAAATCGCAAGTTCTCCTACCCGCGTGTGTTGATGGAAAACGCTGTTGCCCCCGATGAAAACCCGGTCTTCCACCGTGACATGTCCCCCAAGAAGCGAGTCATTGGCAATGATCACCTGATTTCCGAGCCGCACATTGTGGCCGAGGTGAGTGCCTGCCATCAGAAAGCAGCCATCCCCGATGATCGTCGCGCTTCCCTCACTGCTGCCGCGGTGCACCGTGCAATGTTCGCGGATTTTGTTTCCGTCGCCGATGCGCACCCCGCTTTTAACGTCCGGTTTAAAAGCAAAATCCTGCGGATCGCTTCCCACAACCGTCGAGTACCCAATCAAATTGTTTTTTCCCATGTTCACATGGGCGCAAATGACCGCATGCGCCTGGATCACACAGCCGTCGCCGATTTGCGCCGCCCCTTCGATCACCACATATGGCCCGATGACGACGTCGCTGCCGAGCTGCGCGTCGGCGTGAATGATTGCTGTGGGATGGATGGACACGGGAAAAAGTGGATGGTTTTTTTGGGGAACGTTGGGCCGGCAAGCTTCCCGAATCCCGCATCCCGCTTCCAGTCTCTTCTAACGCGTCATTTAGAGCACTCCGGCCTCTTTGAAGCTGAACCACGGCTGGCGTCCGTTGTCGCCGTTGCCGATGATGATGTGGTCAAGCAAATGGATCTGGAGAAGGTGGGCCGCTTCCGCCAATCGCCGAGTAAGACTGTGATCGGCCTGGCTTGGCGCCGGATCGCCGGAGGGATGATTGTGCACGACCACGAGAGCGAAGGCCGCGTGGATAAGCGCCGGCCGGAAGATCTCGCGCGGATGGGCAATGCTTTCATTTAAACTTCCCAACGAGATCTCTTCCACTCGCAGCAGATGAAATTTTGTATCGAGCAAAACCACACGCAGCGATTCCCGGCTCAAAAAGCGCATCTCGGTTCCAAGCAAATCGAAGATGAGTTGCGGCGCATCCATCCGGCGTCGGGTGAGGGTTTCCCTCGCCAGCCGCGTCGCCAGCCCGAATGCGGCGGCGAGCTGAACGGCTTTGGCCAGGCCGATCCCTTTGATATCTTTCAACTCGGCGACGCTGCATCGCGCCAGCCCGCTTAGTGAACCAAATCGCGCGATCAGTTGCCGGCCGATATCGATGGCATTCGACCCTTTCATTCCTGTGCGCAGCAGAATGGCAATCAACTCGCAATCGCTCAATGCCGCGGCTCCAAGGGCTTCCAGTTTCTCCCGTGGCCGATCCTGCGGGGCGAGTTCGTGAATCGTGGGCGAGCGCATCCCGGATTTCGCGCATGAACGCCCGTGTGGACGGCGCCGCGCAGCCTCTGTGAGGCTCTAATCGCCAGCTGACGCGGGGAATATCAAACTGATCCGGTCTAACGCCCGGCTGAAGCAGGAAATCCGCAACTGAGACGGCCGCGTGCCCAACTTACGCGGTCTTACGCTGAACCGACGCGGGGAATCGGCGATTTGCTCCGTTAGATAGACGATTTGATGTCTCAGAGAGGGAGCTGGATCCCTCAGAGAGGAGAATGGACGTTTATTCGGCTTTCAATGCTGCCGCTTTCACGCAGCGAAATCCGAGGTGACTTGAAGAGGTTCCCGGTTCGCCTTTATCCCGGCTGCCGACCATGTAGCGCGTGCAGTATTGTTCGGTGCAGAGAAACGAGCCGCCACGGTGGACCCGTTTGTTGACGCCTGGTTCGGCGGGATCAAGCGAGTCGTTGGGGCCTTTCGGGTTATTTGCTACGCCGCTTCGTGCAAGTTGCGCGTAATAATCGGGTCGATACCAATCCGAGCACCATTCCCAGACATTGCCCGCAACGTCGTGCAGCCCATACGCGTTTGGTGAAAATTGGGCAACCGGTGCAATGCCGATAAAGCCATCCGCGCCGCTATCTTTATGAGGAAATTTGCCTTCAAAGATATTGGCGAGCCATTTGTCGCCGGGTTGCAACTCGTCGCCCCATGGATAACTCTCGCCGGCGGCGCCGCCACGCGCCGCAAACTCCCATTCCGCCTCGGTCGGGAGCCGTTTGCCCGCCCATTTGGCATAAGCTTCGGTATCTTCGAACGCGACATGCACCACGGGATACTTTTCCTTGCCCTCAATGCTGCTGCCGGGGCCTGCCGGATGCCGCCAGTCCGCACCGGGCTGGTAACGCCACCATTTCGTGAAATCGTCCAGCGGTACCGGCCCTTCAGGCGCGGTAAAGACGATTGAGCCCGGTACGAGCAGCTCAGCGGGTGCGCCGGGAAAATCTTCCGCGCGCGGTTTGCGTTCCGCCACGGTGATGTAGGCGGTGGCTTTCACAAAAAGCGCAAATTGCGCGTTGGTCACTTCCGTCGAATCGATCCAAAACCCGTCGACCGCGACCCGGTGGATGGGACGCGCATCGGGCATTGGATCTTTCCCTCCGCAAAGCGAGCGTGTCGGGTCCGCGTTGCCCATCGAGAATTCGCCGCCAGGAATCCAGACCATTCCCTCGGGCACGGGCATGGGCGCGTCTGATTTGCTTTCGATTGTGGCGGCAAAACCGGCGGCGCGGGCGCTCGCAGTCGCGAGTTTGGGCGGCGTCCGATCCATATTTTCCGTGGCAAACACGGCGAGCGCGCCAGCGAGGGGCAGACTGCTCAGGAACACGCGGATATTCACGCGGCTGATCAAAGAACTTTTACCGTCACGTTGTCCACCTTGCCCGTGAAGTCGTTTGGTGCGGAGTAATCACCGACGGCACCCTTGCCATCGCTGCCAACGGTCAGCCCTTCGCCTGGTTGCGAGGGAATCGAGCCCGGCGCGTTGCCTTCACCGGCTGATTCGCCATCAATCAGAAGGACGACCTTTCCATCGGCTCCAAGGCGGGCTTCAAGAGAATGGGCGCCCGGGCCAACAGCTTTGTTACTGGTGATTGCCGTTAGTTCGCCCTGGATTCGGAGCGCAAACGCCAGTTTTCCGTCCTTCAGATAGAGCGCAAAGCCGTTTTTCCTGGCACCCTGGGCTACGATTACGCCGTTTGGCGTTCCGTCGTCGATTCGCGCTGCGATTGAGAGTGAATGGCGTGCAATTTGCGGCGATTCCTGGCCGCTAAGCGAGTCTCCCGTTTTCCATGGTCCCTGAGCGGCGGAAGTCGATGGCACTGGAGCGCCGGTTTCGGCAGCTGCCACTGCTTTCCGGGCACGTGGACCGCCCGGAGTCCATTTTGGCTCGATATTTTCGCGGTTCCAGACATCCCAGGCGCCGGCAAGTTCCTTGAGCTTTTCAGGCTCGGCGCTGGCGAGATTGGTTTGCTCGCCGATATCTTTTGAGAGGTTGTAGAGCTGGGCGCCGTGCGTGTCGGCCACCCCTTTGTTCTCACCCTGCTCGGCGCCGCCCCCGGGTGCCTTGACGAGTTTCCAATCGCCTTTGCGAATCGCAATCTGCTGGCCGAACCGCCAGTAAAGCGCGTCGTGAGGCGCTGCGGGCTTCTCGCCGGAAAGATAGGGAAGCAGATTGACGCCTTCAACCTTCCACGAGGGATCAAGCGGGACCTGCGCGGCGGCAAGCGCCGTTGGAAAGATATCAAGTTGAATCACGGGCCGGTCATCGACTTTGCCGGCGGGAATATGCCCTTTCCATTGTACAATGTAGGCAATCCGGATGCCGCCTTCCCATGTCTGCGCCTTGAATCCGCGCAGAGGTCCATTGCTGGAAGTGGTCTGGCGCGTGGGCCCGCCATTGTCGTTAAAGAAGAAAATAAGCGTCTCTTCCTCAAGATTGAGTTCCCGTAATTTGGCAAGTACCAGACCTACATTGTCATCCAGTGCGGAAAGACCGGCGGCAAACTCCTTGCGCTTGGGATCGGTGATGTTGGGAAACCGGGAAAGATATTTTTCCGTCGATTTGAGCGGCTCGTGCACCGCGTTGAAGGCGAGGTACGCAAACCACGGCTGGTCCTTGTGTTTTTCAATGAAGCCCGCCGTCTCGCGCCCGAACGCGTCGGTGCTGTAATCGATCTTATCAAGTGCAACCCCGTTTTTCTGGATCGGATCACGTCCTTTGCCTTCGGCATCGAGATAACTGTGGGCGCCTCCCAGAAAACCGAAATATTCGTCAAAACCGCGCCGCAGCGGATGGAACTCCGGCTCATAACCAAGATGTGATTTACCAAACCAGCCGGTGGCATAGCCGGCCGCTTTGAGCCGGTCGCCGAGTGTTTTTTCAGTGAGCGGCAGGCCGGCTTTTTCTCCGGCATTTTGCGCCGGTCCGGGATTAAATTCGTGTCCGAACCGCTGCTGATACCGGCCGGTTAAAAGTCCTGCGCGTGTTGGGCTGCAATACGGGCCGCTCACGTAGCCACTCGTGAAACGGATTCCATTGCCGGCAATGGAATCGACGTTTGGCGTCGGAATCTCCTTTGTGAAACCTTGAACGCTCAGTTCCCCGTAGCCAAGGTCGTCGGCGACGATCACCAGGATGTTCGGTTTCTTTTTGTCGGCGGCTTGCGCGGTAATTGCAAGACCGGCGAACGCAAGGACGGCGAGCGGGAGAGAGAAGCGAGGTTTCATGAATGGAGAAAAGTTTTGAGATGAGGACGGAAGCGTTTTTAAGGGCACAACACCGCATACGGCGTGTGATGAATTAAATTCCGCGGAGGTATTGCGGATACGGCGGAGTGGCATGTCCGACGCGGGTCGTCACCGGGAGTCAGGGAAGACGATGCGGGGAAAGTGCGCGGTGCGGATCGTTCTGTAAAGGGTTTTCTATACTAACTCGCTATAGAATCATTTTCCTCGCGGCATGCTTCCGCCAAAAACATGGAACTTCCGCCTTTATCCATGCCCGGCGACCCTGCAACCTGCCCGTATCAACCCCTCATAACCGCATGCGCTATCTCCGCCTTGTTTTCCTCTTTTGCCTTTCGTTTGCCATGACGAAGCTTCAAGCGGCATCTCCTCCCACCCTGGAGATTCGCGAAAATGATCATATCTGCCTGATTGGCAATACGCTGGCTGAGCGCATGCAGCATCACAACCACTGGGAGACGCTCCTGCATGGGAGGTTTCCAGCGCACAAACTCGTGGTGCGGAATCTGGCGTGGCCAGCGGATGAAGTGGTGCTTCGTCCGCGCGCCGAAGGTTTTGGCGAACCCGAAGAGCACCTGAAGTTCAGCAAGGCGGACGTCATCCTGGCGTTTTTTGGGTTTAATGAGTCGTTTGCGGGACCGCCGGGACTGGAACAGTTTAAGAGCGATCTCGATGCGTGGCTGGCAACGACATTAAAAGTCAATTACAGCGGCAAGGGCGCGCCACGGGTCGCGTTGGTCTCTCCGATTGCTCATGAAAACCTCGGGGACCGCAATTTACCGGACGGCACGGCCACGAACGCGAATCTTGAGCTCTACACGGAGGCGATGCGCCAGGTTGCGGCGAAACATGGGGTCCCATTCGCCGATGTATTTCATCCCACGCTGGCACTTTTCGGGCCGGCCAGGAGCAAGGATGAGGCGGTTTCAAAGATCAGGCATACAATCAATGGCGTGCATTTAAGCAGGGAAGGGGACGTGCACTTTGCCGGTATTCTCGACAGGGCTCTTTTTGGTGAATGGCGTGGGGATCCCAAATTGAGCAAGGAACTGCAAAGTGAGATCGCCGATAAGAATTTTCATTGGTATCACCGCTATCGGATCGTCGATTCTTACTATGTTTATGGCGGACGCTCGGGATTGAAATTCGCCGACGGGCCGCAAACCAACCGCGATGTGATGCAACGCGAGCGGGAAGTCCTTGATATCAAGTGCGCCAATCGCGATGCGCGCATTTGGGCTCTGGCCCAGGGCGGCGCGGTTTCGGAAAAAGCAGACGACTCCAATGTGCCGGAGTTCTTAAAGGTGGTGACTTCCTTCGGTGTAAACCAGACGAAGACGCCCGATGGTTCAAAAGGTCAGGCAAGTAAAAACTCGGAAGCCGAATCCGCGCTGATCCTCCCCTCTGCGGAATCGCTTAAACGATTTAAGATGGCGCCTGGTTACGCCGTAAATCTCTTTGCCTCAGAAGAACAATTCCCCGAACTGGCCAACGCGGTGTCGACAGCTTTTGATGCCAAAGGACGGCTTTGGGTGGCCACGATGCCTAGTTATCCGCAATGGCGTCCGGGCGATGTGATGGGCGACAAACTCATCATCCTCACAGACAGCAATGGCGACGGGAAAGCCGATCAGATGAAAGTGTTCGCCGACGGATTGCATTTGCCGATCGGGTTTGAATTCGTCAATGGCGGAGTCCTGGTCAGCGGCCAGCGCGAAATGTTATTTTTAAAGGATACCGATGGCGATGACCGGGTCGATACCCGCGAGATCCTTTTAAGCGGCTTTGATTCAGCCGACAGCCATCACGTGACCAACGCTTTCACGTTTGATCCGGGCGGCGCGATCTACTTTCAGGAAGGCACCTTCCATCATACCCAGGTTGAAACGCCTTATGGGCCCGTGCGTTGTAAAAATGCGGGAACTTATCGTTACGAGCCGCTGACTCAGAAACTCGATCTCTTTGTGAGCTATAGTTACGCCAATCCGCACGGGCAGACCTTTGATAAATGGGGCCAGGCTTTCATCTCGGATTCCTCCGGCGGCGCGAACTACTTTGCGACCGCGTTTTCAGGCCGTCTGCCATACCCGGAAAAGCATCAGACGATGAAACAATGGTTCCCGAAAAGGGTTCGGCCCACCAGCGGGTGCGAGTTTGTCACGAGCCGCCATTTTCCCGATGAAGCGCAAGGCCGCTTCCTGCTCAACAACACCATCGGCGTGCAGGGGATTCTTCAACATAAAGCGCGCGAGGTTGGCTCCGGGTATGAAGGAGAAGAAATCGAGCCGCTCCTTTTAAGCGACGATCCTAATTTCCGGCCCGTAGATATGGAGTTCGGTCCCGATGGCGCCCTCTATATTACCGATTGGCAGGATGCGCTCATTGGCCACATGCAATATTCGATTCGCGATCCATTGCGCGATCATGCAAAGGCGCGGATTTGGAGGGTAACTTATCCTTCCCGTCCCCTTGTGCAGCCTGCGTTGATCGCGGGCGAACCTGTGGCCAACCTTCTTGAGTTATTAAAGGTGCAGGAAGATCGCACACGCATCCGCGCCAAGCAGGAACTCGGCACGCGTCCGCAGGCGGAAGTAATTGCCGGCCTGAAAAAGTGGGTAGGTGAGCTTGATAAGAACGACGCGCTCTACGAGCACAACCGCACTGAGGCGCTCTGGGTTTATCAATGGATGAATGTGGTCAATCCCGAGTTGTTAGGGGAAATGCTGGTTTCGCCCGAACATCATGCGCGCGCGGCGGCGACCCGTATTCTTTGTTACTGGCGGGAGAGTATTCCCAACGCGCTTGACCTGCTGAAGATTCAAGCCGCGGATGCGCATCCGCTCGTGCGCCTTGAAGCGGTGCGCGCCGCGAGTTTCTTTAAGGAAAAGAAAGCCATCGATGTGGCGCTCGAAATTCTTAATCACGAGACGGATTACTACCTGACTTACACGCTTGAAGAAACGATGCGCGCCCTCGAGCCATCGCCCGACGATGTGAAAGATCCGCGCGCGCTGGGATTTGTCCTTGGACGAATGACCAATGCCGAGCTCGCGCAGGCGCCTAAAGCAGAAGCGGTATTTATCGCGCAGGTTGAACGCAAAGGAATGGATCCCTTGATTCGCGAAAGCGCGCTGGCCGATCTGGCGAAACTTCATAAAGGAACACGCGAAGCCGAGATCGTAGCGGCACTGGGCCGAATGGATGAACGCTTCAAGGATACCGGCGCGGCCGAAGAGCTTGGCCGCTTGCTGGGCTCCGCGCCTTCGTCTGAATTGATCAAATCACGCGATGCCATTCGACGCATGGCTTCCAAGGATCATTCGCTTGCACAAGTTCGCCGTGCCGGACTCGCGGCGCGCGTGGTTATGGATGGCGGCCCGCAGGATACTTGGCGAATGACCGAAGCCAGCACTGACTCGCGTGCAATGTTGCTCGATGCGATCGGCCTGATCGCGGATCCGGCGATGCGCGCGAAGTTCCAGCCCCTTGTTGCGGACTTGCTTGGCAAGGATCCCGATGGGCTCGCCGCCAATGTCCGCGCCGCCGCCCTGCGTGTATTGCCGTTGTTGGGAAATGAGAATGCAGGCGCGAATTTTTCACTTCTTGCGGCCTATCTACGGGATGGCAAAGAACGCGGGATTGCGGCGCGTGCGGTGCTCGCGCTTCCGCGCGAGGCATGGGTGGATAAAGAAGCCGGGCCGGTGGCTGAAAGCATCCTGGCTTACAGCCAAAGCGTTCCAGCTGAACAACGGACCGCCCAGGAGTTCGTAGAAACCGTCCAGTTGGGAATCGAACTCGCCTCGCGGATGCCGCCCGATGAAGGGAGCCGGATTCGCTCGGCGCTTCGGGAACTTGGGGTCACGGTTTTTGTAGTAAAAACCGTGCGGGAGCAGATGCGCTATGACACGGCGCAGCTTGTTGTTGAAGCGGGCAAACCGTTTGAAATCATCTTTGAGAATGCCGACATCATGCCGCACAATTTCGTCGTGATAACGCCCGGCTCACGGCAGGAAGTAGGAACGGCTGCCTCCGGCATGCCCGCAACGCCGGATAAAACCGGCCGTCTTTATATTCCGGCCACTGACAAGATTCTCGCCGGCTCAAAGATGCTGGAGCCTGGCCAGAAAGAGAAGCTGGCGCTCGTCGCGCCGACTGCGCCCGGCGAGTATGAATACGTCTGCACGTTCCCGGGTCACTGGCCGATCATGTGGGGCAAACTTATCGTCGAGTAGAACTGAAAACTCCGTGAACAGTTTCAGGCTTTTCTCAGCGGTTCTTCTCGCGAGTTTGGTATCGTGCTTCTCCGCCGAAATTGATCTTGGCCGCGATGCGGTTGCAAGCTCCGCCAAATTGGGTATTGCGCTTTTGGACAAACTTTATTGGTCGCCGACTCTGAATATTTGGCTCGATCAACCCGGCGACGATATTCGCGCTTACTACGATGGGCGGCGCAACCCTCCATGGTGGTCTTCGGCAAACGCGGTGGAGATGCTCCTTGATTACATGAGGAAAACCGGAAGCGCCGAGTATGAAGCGACTATTGCCGCCCTCTACGACTCCAACAAGGATCTCCGGCAGAAGAGTCCTCGCGTGATTGCCGAGCTAAAACGGCGCAATCAGTGGAGCGCGGTTGATGAGGAGCGATTTGAAAAGAAGCAGGCCGCGACGCAGCCGGTTTTGAATAATTACTACACCGAGTTCCGCAATGAATACCTGGATGACTCGGGCTGGTGGGGAATCACGTGGCTTAAGATGTATGACCGGACCCGGGACAAAAAATACCTGGCAACCGCCCAGGCGGTGCACGCGCATATGGCAAAAAACTGGCGTCCCGAGAAAAACGGCGGCGTCATGTGGACGGAAGTGGAGGACAAGCTGGTGCCCAACGCCATTACCAACGGTCTTTTTCTTCTGCTTTCAGCGCGGCTTTATGAGCGGACCCGCACCGCGGATTACCTGCAGTGGGCCGAGCGCAGTTTGGCATGGTTCCATGATCAAAAACTTTATGATGGCATCGGTGTGGTTGATGTGCCGGGGCATATGGGCGATTACTGGACTTATAATCAAGGCGTGTTTATCGGTGCTCTTACCGCGCTTTATCAAGCCACCGGACGCGAGGATTACCTCGAGCAGGCAGTGACGGTGACGCGATCCGTACTGACCAGGGCCGGCCTCACAACAACCGATGGCGTGCTCCTGGAAAAATTGGGGGTCTCAGGATGGGATCCCGGACTTTTTAAAGGAATCTTTGCCCGTTATCTCGGACATCTGCGTGATGTGCTCGATTCCAAAAAGCTTTATTCGGAGCTGGCGCAAGAAATCGATCGTGTTCTTCGCGCGAGCGTCACGTCGCTGCAACTGCATGGGATCGCGGAAAATAGGGAGTTTAAAGTTGAGTGGCATGAATCGTCCAAAGAAGGGAAGCACAACTTCAATACCCAAACCTCCGGTCTCACGGCCTTGATCGCGCTGTTGCCCGATCCACACCCGTAGTTGCGGCGTCTTTCCCCCCGCAGGAATCGCGAATGACAAGTGCGCATTCCAAAAGCACGTCGCGCACGGGCATGTCAGGCCGCGCGAGACGCTCAAGCATTGCTGCCATTGCGGCCATTCCAATCTCCCGGCAGGGCTGATGCATCGTTGTAAGGGGGACCGGAAGCAGGCCGGCGTATTCAACATCATCAATGCCGACCACTCGCATCCCGCTCGGAATCTGGTGTCCCAAGGCAAGCAGGCTTTGCATAAGACGTCCCGCGGTGCGGTCATTGGCACAAACAAACGCGTCAGGGTGGACCGCTTCAATCAATGCCCGGATCGCTTCGTTTTCATCGGATTCAAGCCGCTGTACCAGTGCCGGTTCCACCGGGATGCCATGCACAAACAGCGCTTCCCGATAACCCGCGATCCTCTCCTCCACAGTCGACGGCGAACGGGGATAGCTCAAAAACGCAATGCGCCGGGACCCAAGTCCAAGCAAATGCTCCGTAACAATGTAACCTGTGCGCCGGTTATCGATCCCAATCAGATCGTGCCGGCTACGCTGCGGGTAAGGCAGGAAATCGCGATCGAGCAGCACCACCGGAATCCGCGCTTTTTGAAGGGCATCGATGATCCGCTGGTTGGTGGGATCATCAACGGCGAGGCGTTCAAGCGGGGCGAAAAATACTCCTGATACTTTGCGTGAGACATATTGCTCACAGAGCTGCAATGCACGCTCCTGCCGGGTGGCGGTTGCATTGCCCGACGCAGCATTCCCCCAGAGCAGCGCGTGTTCGGCAGCTTGCGGGGCATCCGCCATTCCCTGGCAGATCGGCTCGAAGATTTCCGTGCGTCCGAGGTCTGGAATGAGCAATCCAAACGAGAGCCCCTGCGATCGATCCGAGCGCACATAAGTTCCCGAGCCGGCCCGGCGTTCCACCAGGTTTTGCTGGCTCAGTTCACGAACCGCGCGGCCGACAGTGATCCGGGAAGCATCGAAGCGTTTTACCAGATCGGCTTCGCTGGGGAATTTTTGGCCAGGCTTATATTTGCCGGTCACGATTTCCTTCCGGAGCTGATTAAAAACGTGCCGGTATTTGGGGGATTTAACTTCGCGTTCAACGGACATGGGGATAAGTTGATATTACAGCTTTATCAACGGATCTCAAGCAGCCAATGCATCTGATTCCGTATTTTGCCCGGCATATCCGAGAAGATGATCGTATTTTCGGAATTCATCGGTTGACTGATATATCAACTGGGTAAATAGCTGTCTTATGAAGAGAACCAGTCGCACCGCCGATTACCTCGTAGCCAGTGATTTCGATCAGACGCTCAGTTTTAATGATTCCGGGTTTGTTTTAAGCGAAATGCTCGGGATTGCCGGGTTTGAAGAATGATACAGCACGTCAACAGCCGGGACAGGCACACGATCGCGGTTTCCGAGGCGAAACAGGACTGGGACAAGATTCGGACCGGCTGGCTTACATTTCACGAGCCCTCTTTTACTCTCCTGCGCGAGCCGCTTCTTGTTGGCTAACGCGTGGAACGCTCCTCCTCAATGGAATCGTATTTGTCCCCCACTATCACCACTCCGCGCGTGGTGGTTGCCCCCAGGCGCGAGTTGATCGTGTCGCGCCTGGCTGTGGCGGCGCTTTTTTTTATGAACGGCGTGCTGTTTGCGAGCTGGGTATCGCGAATTCCGGCGGTGCAAACCGCTCGTGGACTGAGTCACGGCCAGCTCGGACTTGCATTGCTGATGATCGCGTTTGGCGCGCTGGTGGGAATGCCGCCAGCCGGCTGGCTTTCGTCGCGATTCGGCAGCCGGCGTGTGACGCAGGTTTCGGCGGCGGTCTTTTTTCTGGTGCTCCCTTTGCTCGCTTTCAAGACGAGCGTCATCGTTTTCGCGTTGATTCTTTTCCTCTTTGGAGCGGCTCATGGCGCCCTGGACGTGGCGATGAACGCGCAGGCGGTGGCGGTTGAGCTCCGTTACGGGCGGCCAATCATGTCGTCATTTCACGCGCTCTTTAGCGTGGGCGGCTTGGCAGGGGCCGCGTTCGGTGCTGTGATTGCCAATGCCGGGATCGGCCTGTTGACGCATTTTTCCGCCGTATCGTTCCTTTTGACGGCCCCGCTGGCGCTTTTCGGATGCCTGCATTTGATCGACACTGGCAGGACTCACTCCCACGTTGCGCGTCGTGCCGGATTCAGATGGCCTCCAAAAGCGCTTGTGGCACTCGGCGCGGTCGCTTTTTGCGTGATGATGGGCGAAGGGGCGATGGCCGACTGGAGCGCGGTCTTTCTCCGCCGGTTTGCCGGCACCAGCGATGGGGTGGCTGCCGCCGGTTACGCTGCTTTTTCAATCGCCATGGCCGCGGGCAGGTTTTCAGGCGATTGGCTTTCCAGCCTGTTCGGTCCCGTGACGCTGGTGCGGGCGGGCGGTCTCCTGGCAGCAGCCGGGTTGGGACTGGTGCTCATTGTGGTCGAGCCAACCGCCGCTTTGATTGGGTTTGCAGCGGTCGGCGCTGGATTTGCCACGGTTGTTCCCCAGGTTTTTAGCGCGGCGGGCAGCACTGCGGGCATCTCTCCGGAAACGGGTCTCGCAACGGTGACAACCATCGGCTACACCGGTTTTTTAATCGGGCCGCCCTTGATCGGATTTGCCGCCGAGATCATCGGGCTGCGCGGGGCGCTTGGAATTGTGATAGTGATGACGGGAGTCATGATCGTGCTGGCACCGAGCGTGCGAAGGAGTCCGTTGAGCTTTGCGGGCGTTTGAGAATAGACTCGTTGGACGCTGTGCCCGACGGCCTTCTTATTCGCCATGATTGATACCGCTTCGCAAAACCCTTTCGCGCTGCTGACGCTGATCGTGGCGCCGGCCGTGCTCACCAATGCGATGTCAGTCCTTGCGCTCAGCACGAGCAATCGGTTTTTGCGCGCGGGAGAACGGTTGCGGCTGCTCGCGGCTGAATTGGAAGCGGCCAATGAGCCCGAAGAACGCAGCTGGAGGCTTCGGCATATCAATCGCATTGAACGTCAGGCTGTATTGTTGCTCGCCGCGCTTCGCGGAGAATATGTGGCGCTTGGCTCTTTTATCAGCGCCAGCCTCGTCTCGATTGTCGGAGCCGGGCTCGCGTCCCGGCAATCAGGTGCCGCCGCGGGCTGGATGATCGGCCTGGCACTGGCGATCGGGTTCGTGGGCGCCGGCACGCTGGTGTGGAGTTGCGTGAATCTCTTTCACGCGACCCGCCTCAGCATGATGAATATCTCGGAGGAAGCTTCCATGATCCGGGCCCGGGAAAAGCGCCGGAGTTAGCCGGTTGCAATCTGGCGGTATTCCACGCTGTTTATTACAAAATCCCACCACGACATGATCATCTTTTCCGACTCTCAACTGAGCGATCCGGCTTTAAATCTCCTGCAAAAAGGAGTTGCGCCGCACGAGCTTCTCTTTCCGAAAAATCCCGCCTCCTCGGTCCTGGCAAAATCCGAGCCTGACCCGGCGTTTTCTTCCGCGGACATCGCTTTTGGACAGCCCGATCTGTCGGCGATTGAGAAATCCCGCCGGCTCCGCTGGATTCATCTGACAAGCGCCGGATTTACGCGCTACGACACGGCGGAATTTCGCTCCCTGGCTGCCGCCCGCGGTTTGATGGTGACCAACAGCTCCACTGTCTATGCGCAGGCGTGTGCGGATCATGCGCTGGCATTTATGCTCGGCCACGCCCGGCAGCTTCCATTGGCGCTGCAAAGCCGGGCGGCTAGCGGCTCGCCGGAGTGGTTCGCTTTGCGTAACGGATCGAGTTCGTTGCGCGGTCAGAGCGTGGTGATTTTGGGCTTTGGTGCGATCGCATTGGAATTAATCAAGCTGCTTGCGCCTTTCCAGATGCACATTACTTCCATGCGCCGCAATCCGGCCGGGGAGAGAAATGTGATCACACCTGATGCGCTTCCATCCGCGCTTTCCGCCGCCGATCACGTTGTCAATATCCTGCCCGATAACGCCGGTTCCCGGGGGTTTATCAACGCGGAGCGCCTGGCGATGATGAAACCCGGCGCGGTTTTTTATAACATCGGACGCGGAACGACAGTCGACCAGGAGGCGCTGTGTGAAGCGCTCAAGTCCGGCCGTCTCGATTCCGCCTGGCTCGACGTGACCGACCCGGAACCGTTGCCGGAAAATCATCCGCTTTTAAGTATTCCAAATTGTTTCATCACGCCTCACACGGCAGGCGGGCACCGGAATGAGTCTGAAACCCTTGTGCGCCACTTTCTGGAAAATTTCCGGCTTTTCCTTGATGGCGCGCCGCTGCGGGACCGGATTATGTAAACGATCAAGCCTTGGGCCGATTGAGCGCCTGGCGCGCGACGGCTTTTTCGAGCTTCGCCATCAGCATCGCGCGCAATCCTTCAAAATAATCGGCGGCTTCGGGGAGATTGGAAGAGCGCGCATAACGGATCAACGGATCGACGAGCCAAGTCTCGGTCGGGGTGAATTTCACTTCCAATCGGTCCAGTTTGATTTGGAGATCAATTGTCTGGAGGCTTGAAGGGATATGCGAACTGATCGGCCGGCAGCGAGCAAGGGCGTCGGCCAGTACTTTTTCAAAATCGTCGACCTGTGTGAACGCCTTGACCGCCCGGCCGATTTCAAAAACCCGGTAGGCGAGTTCGCGGACAGCGGGTTCGTGCTCCGGTGTAAGGATTTCAGCAATGGTGAGCGGCCGGAATCCTTCTTCAAAATCGAAGGCATAAAGGAGGCCAAGAAAGTTTACGGTCAGATTGACGATCGCTTTCTCAAACTCCAAGCGGGTGGGGGAGACATTCGACGCCAGTTCAAACCAGCCTCCAAGACCGGAAAGAAGCTCAAAAGAGCGGCGCCGCACCGCTTCGCCTCCGCCAACCAGAAGGGAAATACCGCGTGGTCCGGGCCGGTAGATAGCGTTGGAGCCCGAGCCTTCGCGCAAACCGGTCTGGATCGTCACGCCTCGCAGGAAATGGCCGATGATATACGGCATCTGGTCCGGCCAGAGATCCGGCAGACGGCCAAGCAGGGTCGATTCCTCCAGCTTCTCAATAAACATCTGCCGGACCCTTTGGAAATAAATGCCGTTTGAGCTGAGGATAATGGTTGGGAGCTGTTGGCACGCGTCGTCATTGCCCATGCAAAGCCGTTCGATCAGGGCCACAAGCGTTGAAATCACCGGGAGCAACTGGTCCGGGTTGGGGCAGACAATAAGCACTTCCGGGAGCGCTCCCGCTTCAAACACGTCGTTGAGGGAGCGGTAAATGAATTCGGGGGCCGGCAATGCGTGCAGCGTGCCGCCCGATGCGATCCGCAGATCGCCGGCCAGCAGCGAGTCGATGCTGCGCGATTCATCGAGACCGATAAAAAAAACGCTTCGATCGAGCCGTTCCAATCCGCCGGTCAGGTGGTAAAAGAAACTCACTCCGAGCGCTCCCGGCGGCATGATTGCGACAGTGCCCGGATTCATCGGGCTACCTGATGTCGAGTTCGAGGAGGACGCGCTGGGCTTTGGCCAGGTCGGAGACCTTGAAGATAATGTGGGTGCGCGCGCCGATCCGATGAAAGCTGCCGTAGAGATAGTTGATATTGATCTTCTCCGCCGCCAGCGTGGCGCTTATCTGGGCCAGTTTGCCGCGTTGATCAGTAAGCTCGACCGCGAGAACGTCCGCCTCGACGACATAAATCTGTTTTTCGTGAAGGAGGCGTTTTGTTTTTTCCGGGTCACTTGTGACCATTCTGGTAACACTCTGTTCTACATTGTCTACCACGCACATCGCCTCGATATTGATCCCGTGCTGGCTGAGGGTGTCGCAAATGGACGCCAGGGTCCCGGGTGAATTCTCCAGAGCGGCGGTGAGCTGGCGTTGAACTTTGAATTTCATAAAAACCGCGTCCTTGGATTCCAAAAACGCTACCGCGCGGCCATGCCGGAACAAGCGCAATCCAATCTGCCGGTCGAATTGAGTAAAAAAGGGGCGCGGCAATCGGGGTGATCGGGAAGATTCCCGCTGGAACTCCCGCTTTCGCGACACGCAGCAATTTGGGCACGAAAAAAATAAATGTCTTTGCAGGCAGGTTGGATCGGTGTTCATAAGAACATGAATGCACGGCTGGTTTCGCGACGGCGGATGTAATTTCCTTCATTTTTCCACTGCCGCGCCGCGGAATATTGCCGTATGAAACCGGTCCCAAAATGAGTCAAGTCCCCGTGAAGTATACAGAAGCTAACATTCGTTCCTTGGAGTGGAATGAACATATCCGCCGGCGTCCCGGCATGTACATCGGCCGCCTTGGCGATGGTGCCGCCCACGACGACGGCATTTACATTTTGCTCAAGGAGACGATCGACAACTCCATTGACGAGTTCACGATGGGGTGCGGCAAACGCATCGATGTGGCCGTCACAGTCAATCCCGAAGGGACCCAGACGGTTACGGTGCGCGATTTTGGCCGCGGCATTCCGCTTGGAAGCGTGATTGATTGCGCGGGCAAGCCGAATACGGGCGGCAAATACGACAGTGAAGCGTTTCAGAGAAGCGTCGGGTTAAACGGCGTGGGATTAAAAGCCGTCAATGCGCTTTCCAAATCGTTCGTTATCCAATCCTTTCGCGAAGAGAAGATGCGCAAGGCTGACTTTGCGACGGGCAACCTGACTGCCGATCACGGGATCAAGCCTTCCAAGGGACAGAAGTCCGGCACCCTGACCACGTTCACACCGGACCCGGAGATTTTTCCCAATTACGGCTTCAAGGACGAGTATATCGAGAACCTGCTTTGGAACTACGCGTATCTCAACATGGGATTGACGCTGACCTTCAATGGAAAGGTTTTTAAATCCGAGAATGGGCTGCTTGATTTGCTGAATCAGAAGATTGATGGATCGACTGCCTACAAAGCGATTCACCTAAAGGATTCTGCGGGCCTGCTTGAGATTGTCTTTACCCATGCCACGCAGTACGGGGAGGAATATTATTCGTTTACCAATGGCCAGCACACGACGCAGGGCGGCACGCATCAGCTTGCGTTCCGCGATGCGGTGGTGAAAGCGTTGCGCGAGTTTTTCAAGAAAGACTACGATGCCGCCGATATCCGGACCGGGATTATCGCGGCGATTTCGATTCGTGTGCAGGAACCTATCTTTGAGTCGCAGACCAAGACAAAGCTGGGCAGCCAGACGATGACGCCCAACGGCGGAGTCACCATTCGCAATTACGTTTCGGAGTTATTAAAAAAAGAACTCGATAACTTCCTGCATCGGAGTCCGGCGGTGGCGCAATCGATCCAGCAGAAAATCCAGCAAAACGAGCGGGAACGAAAAGAGTTGGCCGGTATCCGCGATATCGCGCGGGATGCCGCCAAAAAAGTCAGTCTCCATAACTCCAAGCTGCGCGATTGCCGGATTCATTTTAATGACAAGGCGCCGCGGCGCGGGGATGACGACAAGCGCGGCGAGACCACGCTCTTTATTACAGAAGGCGACTCCGCATCGGGGTCGATCACGAAGGTGAGGGATCCGAATGCGCAGGCTGTCTTTTCGCTCAAAGGCAAGCCGCTTAACACGCACGGCAAGAGCCGGCGGATCATGTATGAGAATGACGAGTTAAGCATGCTGCACAGCGCGCTCAACGTGGAGGCGGGAATGGAGGAACTGCGCTATAACAACATTGTTCTGGCCACCGATGCCGACGTTGACGGCATGCATATCCGGCTTCTGCTGATTACCTTTTTCCTCACCTTTCTGCCCGAACTGATTAAGAACGGGCATCTTTACATCTTACAAACCCCGCTTTTCCGGGTGCGGAACAAAAAAGAGACCCGCTATTGTTATTCCGAACCGGAGCGCGTCAAGGCGATGGCCGCGCTTGGGCCGCAACCCGAAGTCACGCGCTTTAAAGGGCTGGGCGAAATTTCGCCCGACGAGTTCAGGCATTTCATCGGGCCCAAGATCCGGCTCGAACCGGTGATTATCGGCAAGGAAAGTCCGGTGGAAAAATTGCTGCAATTTTATATGGGAGCCAACACACCGGACCGGCAGGAGTTCATCATCAGGAACCTCGCTTACACGACGTAATTCATGCGCAAGAACAATGCAGATAACGATCAGCCGGAGTTGCCGCTTGCCAGGACAAGCGAGACGGCACGCGCCGTGGCGCCCGCTCTGAAGCATGTGGACGGGATGTTCGAGACGTGGTTTGTGGAGTATGCCTCCTATGTCATTCTTGATCGTGCCGTGCCGCACATCAACGATGGGTTGAAGCCGGTCCAGAGGCGGATACTTCATTCGTTAAAGGAGCTCGAGGACGGCCGCTACAACAAGGTCGCCAACGCGGTCGGCAATACGATGAAGTATCATCCGCACGGCGATGCGAGCATCACCGATGCGCTTGTCGGCCTGGGTCAAAAAGACCTGTTGATCGACATGCAAGGCAACTGGGGGAACATCATCACGGGCGATCCGGCCGCCGCCGCCCGTTATATCGAGGCACGCTTGTCGAAGTTCGCTCTTGAGACGGTGTTCAATCCGAAGACGACGCAGTGGACCAAGTCATACGACGAACGCAATGACGAGCCGGTCACGCTGCCGGTGAAGTTCCCGTTGTTGCTGGCACAAGGCGTTGAAGGAATCGCAGTCGGGCTTTCTTGCAAGGTTTTGCCGCATAACTTCATCGAGATCCTGGATGCCAGCATCGCGATTCTCAAGGGCAAGACGCCGGCATTGTTCCCGGACTTTCTGACCGGCGGTTTTGCCGATTGCACCGAGTATCAGGATGGCCGGCGCGGCGGCAAGGTGCGCGTGCGCGCCAGGATCGAGGTGCGTTCGCCCAACCTGCTGGCTGTTACCGAGATCCCATTTGGCACTGTCGTCCCGAATTTGATCGCATCGATCGTATCGGCGCATCAGCGGGAGAAAATCAAGATCAAGAAGGTCGACGACAATACCTCGGAGAAGGCGGAGATCCTGATTCATCTTCTTCCCGGCAGTGATCCGGAGGTGATTCGGAATGCGCTCTACGCCTTTACCGAATGCGAGATTTTGATCCATCCCAACGCGGTGGTAATTCTCGACCAGAAGCCGTCGTTTACTTCGGTCAGTGACATCCTGCGGATCTCAACCGAGCGCACCCGTGACTTGCTTCGTCAGGAGCTTGAAATCCGCCTGGGAGAACTTAACCAGCGCTGGCACACGCTTTCACTGGAGAAAATCTTCATCGAGAAAAAGATCTATCAGAAGATCGAGGAGTGCGAGACCTGGGAAAGTGTCCTCTCGACCATCGACAGAGGACTTGCCCCTTATACCAAGAAGCTCAAGGAACCGGTAACTCCCGAGGATTGCGCGCATCTTACTGAAATTAAAATCAAGCGGATCTCCAAGTTCGATTCGCGCAACGCCGATGACGAGCTGCGGAAAATCCAGGAGGCAATCGGAGAGACCAAAGGATTCCTGGCGAACCTGACCGCTTATGCCGTTGCGTGGTTTCAGAATCTTAAGAAGAAATACAGCAAAGGGCGCGAGCGCCGGACTGAGATTACCACCTTCTCGGCGATCACTGCCGCGAGTGTAGCTCACGCCAACACCAAGCTTTTCATCAATAAAAAGGATGGGTTTATTGGTTGGAATTTAAAGAAAGACGACGCGGCCGAGCCGTTGGGAGATTGTTCCGACTTGGATGACGTCATGGCGATCAGCCGGGATGGCAACCTGAAGGTGAACAAGGTTACAGAGAAGGAGTTCTTTGGCGCCGATATTCAATACGCGACAATCTTTCAGCGCGGCGATACTTCGACGACCTATAACCTCCTTTACGAACACAAGGAGACCGGCGCCACTTTCGCCAAGCGCTTCCACATGGGTGACGGCGTCATCCGGGACCGGGTCTATCCCGTTGCCGGGGGAAAGATACTTCATCTGACTGTCAGTCCGAATCCTGAAGAAGCGCCGAAACTCGTTGTCCATTTAAAAGAAGGACCCGGTATTCGGATCCGCGAAATCCCATTTGATTTCGCGACGCTGGCAGTCAAGAACCGCACGTCGCTTGGAAATAGAGTGACCAAGAACAAGGTCCAGAAAGTGACCCGCGGCAAGTAAAGCGCGCCGGCGAAACTCTGTCAGCCGCCCAGAAGCGACATTTCCGCTTTTGGGCGCGGAGCGCGGTTTGTCTGATCGGAGCGGATCTCGGAGTATCGGTCTGTGCGCGCCCTCCAGATGCGGCTGATGATTTCGGTCAGTTCCGAATCGCTGGCGCCCGCGCGCATTGGGGTTTGGAGGTCATGACCTTTTCCGGAAAACAGACAGGTATAAAGGTGGCCGTCCGCTGAAAGCCGTGCGCGGGAGCAGTCGCCGCAGAATGGCTGGCTAACCGAGCTGATGATGCCGATTTCGCCGCCATCGGGATGCCGGAAGCGGCGTGCGACTTCGCCCGGATAATTGGGCGGCAGTGTTTCAATGGGCGAATTGGAATGGAGCAGCTGCAGGATTTCATCGGCCGGGACGACATCATCGAGCCGCCAGCCATTGCTGTTTCCCACATCCATGAACTCGATGTAACGCACGATGTATTCCTTGCCGGAAAACCGGCGCGCGATTGCCGCCACGTCGGGCTCATTCACCCCACGTTTGACGACGACATTGATTTTGATCGGCGAAAAACCGGCGGAGACAGCGGCATTGATGCCGGCAAGCACTCTGGAGAGGGGGAAATCGACATCATTCATCGCGGCAAACCGCGTTTCATCCAGCGAATCCAGACTGACAGTGAGGCGTTGCAGGCCCGCGTTGCGCAACGCGGCGGCTTGGCTGGCAAGCAGCGACCCGTTGGTCGTCAGAGTCAAATCCCGCAGCCCCTCCAACCCGTGGAGCATGGAGATCAGCTCCGGGAGGTTTTTGCGTAAAAGCGGTTCGCCCCCGGTCAGCCGCAGCTTTTCAACCCCCAACGTGATGAAGATTTGAGACAACCTCGTGATTTCTTCAAAGGAGAGGATTTCGCTCTTGGGAAGAAAATGATAATCGCGGCCGAACAGCTCCTTTGGCATGCAATAGGTGCAGCGAAAGTTGCAACGGTCGGTGACCGAGATGCGAAGATCGCGCAAGGGACGCGAGAGGATGTCTTTGAGCGGATCAATCACAACGCATGGTTTAACTTTTACGTTTAAGGGCCTGGCTGAACCAATCGTTGCCGGGAGCGGCTGGTTGCGGTTTGACATCGCGCTTAGGGGTTTCGGCAAAGCGCTTGACGTCGCGCGGTCCGGCTTCGGCTTTCCGATCGCCGCGCGGGACGAGTTCGGGATTGGTTTTCATCGAGAGCGCGATGCGTTTGCGGGGCAGATCAATTTCAACCACCGTCACCATTACTTTTTGGGAGACTTTGACAACGTCCGCCGCGTTTTTGACAAACTGATCCGAGAGCTGGCTGACGTGCACAAGCCCATCCTGATGGACGCCGATGTCGACAAATGCACCGAACGCCGTGACGTTGGTGACAAGACCGGGAAGCTTCATGCCCGGCTGGAGATCTTCCATTTTTGAAACGCTTTCGTTGAATGAAAACGCTTCAAACTGCTGGCGCGGATCGCGGCCGGGTTTGGAAAGCTCGGCCATGATGTCTTTTAAAGTCGGAAGCCCGACCTCCGTGGTGACATATTTTTTCGGGTCGATTTTGGCGCGTTTGGCGGAGTCGCGCAGCAGATCAAGCACGCTACAGCCCAGGTCGGCCGCCATGCGATCGACCAATTCATAACGCTCGGGATGCACTGCGCTGCCATCGAGGGGATGGTCGCCGCCACGGATTCGCAAAAAACCGGCGGCCTGTTCAAAAGCCTTCGCTCCAAGGCCGGTGACCTTGAGCAGCTGTTTGCGCGATTTAAAGGGACCATGTTCGTTTCGATGGGCAACGATGTTTGCCGCGGTGCGCGAGTTGAGCCCGGAAACGTAACTAAGCAGCTGTTTGCTTGCTGTATTAAGTTCCACCCCGACGCCGTTGACGCAGCTCATCACCACGTCGTCCAGCGAGCGTTTTAAAGCGTTCTGATCCACATCATGCTGATACTGGCCCACTCCGATCGATTTCGGATCAAGCTTCACGAGTTCCGCCAGCGGATCCATCAGACGGCGTCCAATGGAGACCGCGCCGCGCACGGTCAGATCGTGATCGGGAAATTCCTCGCGAGCCACTTCGCTTGCCGAGTAAATGGAGGCGCCGCTTTCATTGACGGAGACAATGGTGATGGTGCCGGGCAGGCCAAGCTTGCGGATGAAGCTTTCGGTTTCCCTTCCCCCGGTGCCGTTTCCGATGGCGATCGCTTCGATGTCAAATTTTTTCACCACCGCCTTAATGATCTGAGCAGCCTCCGCCGCCGCCCTTGCTCCTTGTTCGGGATAAACCACATCGTTGCCGAGAAGTTTGCCCTGTCGGTCGAGCACGACCACTTTGCAGCCGGTGCGAAACCCGGGATCGATCGCGAGCACGTTTTTCTGCCCCAAGGGAGAGGCAAGCAGCAATTCGCGCAGGTTTTCCGCAAAGACCCGGATCGCTTCTTCATCCGCGCGCTTTTTTACCGTAATCCGTGATTCGCCTTCCATGGCGAATCCGAGCAGGCGTTTAAAGCTGTCGTTGACCGCGGCTTTTACTTCGAGCGCCGCGGGAGAAGTGCCTTTGATAAAATGCCCTTCAAGCAGCGATATCGATTCTTCTTCGGGGGGAGTCAGCCGGGAGAAAAGGACGTTTTCGTTTTCTCCCCGGCGGATCGCCAGCACCCGATGGGAGGGAGCCGTGGCGGCCGGTTCGCTCCAGTCGAAATAATCTTTAAATTTGGCGCCTTCTTCTTCCTTGCCGGCGACGACCTTCGATTTGATCACCCCTTTGGAAAGATAAAGTTCGCGCATCCGCGCCCGCACCGAGGCGTCGTCATTGACGCGTTCGGCCAGGATATCGCGGGCTCCGGCAAGCGCCTCTTCGGGCGTTTTAACTTCCCTGGCGGGGTCGACAAATTTCGCGGCCTCGGATTTGGGATCGAGCCGGGTCTCCTGGCTCCAGAGCAGGTCGGCCAGCGGTTCAAGGCCGCGTTCGCGGGCAATCATTGCCCGGGTCCGTTTTTTCGGGCGGAACGGCAGGTAAATGTCTTCAAGCGAGGAGAGCGTCTCGACCGCGTCGATTTTGGCGATCAGTTCCGGGGTAAGAAGTTTGCGTTCGGTAAGCGATGCAATGATCGCCTCACGGCGTTTATCAAGCTCCGCGAGCTGCTCGAGCCGGTCACGGATGGCGGTAATTTGCACTTCGTCGAGTTCGCCGGTTTTTTCTTTCCGATACCGGGCAATGAACGGGACGGTGGCACCCTCCTCAAGGAGCACTGCGGTGGCGGCAACCTGGCGGACCTGGAGATTGAGCTCCTGGGTGATTTTGAGAACGTGTTTTTCGAGCATGTCGGCAAAGAGGGAAACTTTATGATGAAGAAGCGCGTCGTGGAGTCAACAGCGCGGGCAAGCTATCGGATCAGGTAAAGAGAAATGGCGGATACCGCCCCCCCTTGGATCACCTTTCCCTGCGATTCGCAGAGGGTTGTTTGCACAATCAAACAGTTGTGCAAATCGCGCAAGAACCCGCTTTCCTTGGTCGGGAAATCTCATTTACCTTCCGCGACCATTCGTTTCGATCATGGGCAAGAAACATCAAAAGCATCCCTCTTCCCCGCCGGTCGTAAACCCGGATATGATCGAAGATGAAGCCGCCGCCGAGATGCAAGCGGGCCGGTTCCGCAAGGCGCGCGATCTTTACAAAACGCTTTGCAAGCAGAACCGGGATAAATATTTACCGGGATTGATTGAAGCCAATCGTTTGCTGGCGGTGCAGTTGATGGAAAAGGGGCAGCTTCCCGAGGCACAGCAGGTTATTGCGTATCTTAAAACAATTGCGCCGGCCTCCGAGTTGCTTCTCCTCGAACTTGAAGGCGCGCTCGCCGCCAACGACTGGGCCGGCGGGTTCGAATGCGCGCTTGGTCTTTTGTCCCGATCCGGGAGCCGTCTTGAAGGCCAACCGGCAAAGCTGGCAGCCGACGCGCTGGTTCTTTCGTTTGCCGACCGGGAAGCAATCGCGCGGCTGCCTGAGCCTTTCCAATCGGAGTTAAGCGTCATCCATGAAGCGCTCCGAGGCATTTCCGAGATGCGCTACGAGCAGGTTCAGGAAATGATCCGCCCACTGGCGCGCGGCTCAATCTTCGCATCGTGGAAGATGTTGGTGAAAGCGCTCCTGGCCTTTTATGGCGGCGATGCGCCCAAGGCAAAAGTGCTGTTTAATCAGTTGCCCGCAGGCGGTTTGATCGAGCGGGCAGGCAGGACATTCGGACTGTTTTTAGGGATCCCGCACCCAACGCTCATGCCGGCGGCCTGCCAGTTGCTGCGCGTTCCCGAGTTGGCGGCGCCTTTATGCCGCGCTGATGAGGCATGGCAAAAACAGCGGTTTATCGACTCGTATAAAGAACTGCGCGTAGTCCCCGGATTTCCTTCTCTGCAGCCGAATCTGGCCGGAGCACTTTCCGATTTTTACATGAAAGCGTGCGCCTTGCTGCCCACGCCGTTTTTCTGGCCGTACGTCTCGTATTTCGACAGGCTTTCCCTTCAGAAAGGATTCAAGAATGACGACGAGTCGTGGCTTGTTTATCGGATGCTTCTCCTCGAGATGGAGAAGGATCCCGGCGACGCGCCTCTTGATGTGCTTTGCCGCGAGTTCATCAAGCGGATCCCGGCCAAGGATCCGTTGAAGAATAAAATCGCCTCAATGGTGCTTGCACGCTCCGGAGCCTATTTTGCCAAAGAAGAGGCTGCTTTTGGATTCGGCGCTTATGAGTCCGATTTGCGCGACGCGGATAAAGCGATTGAGCTTCTTGAGGAAAGCATTGCGCTCGATCCAACCAATCTCAGCGCGCATCTCAAGCTGCTGGATGTGTACGACGTTGAAAACCTCAAGAGCGAACGCAATCGCTTGCTTGATAAAATGACCGCTCTGTTTCCGCGCTCAAAAGCGGTAATGCTGCGGGCCGGTTCCGAATGTGTCGCGCGCAAGACCTGGGGAAAAGGACTCGATTACCTTCAGCGCGCACGCGACCTCGATACGCTTGACCCGGAGCCGCCGCGGAAGCTGGTCGACGCGTTGACCAAAATGGCGCGTCAGTATTACGAAAAAGGAACGCTGGCCAAGGGGCGGCACGGTTTCGAGCGCGCTTATCAATATGCGCTTCCCAGCGAGACAGATTTTGATCGGGGGAGCGTTTTTCTTAAAGCCAAGCAGGCGATGCTTGAACTTGTTTATGGCGATGAGGCAATCGGTAGGAAACTGAGGGACGAAGCGCGGGGCGAATCCGGTTCGGTGCCGGCGCTGCGTCTTTTTGAGTGGATCTATTACAGGAGCCTGAGCCGCAAGCTGAGGCAACGGAGTGTTTTCATTGAATCATTGGATAAAGCTCCGCGGCCTGTGAACGCTTTTGAGCGCAGATCGCTCTGCCTGATGCTTGATTACGCGGCTGCATGCGTCGGAGAGTACGCGTTGTATTCGGAATTAAACTATGTGTCAGAATGCCTGCAGCCGGTCGCCGGCAAGGACTTTACCTCAGAGGAAGCGCTTGACCTGATTCCATTACTCTCAGGCAAACCTGACTTTAGCCCAATCGTAAAAACGTTGATTAATACCGGTTTAAAGCACGATCCCAAGCATCCGCGCTTCCGGTTTTATAAGTTGAGCAATGAAACGCGTGGCAGATTTGATCACCGTCAAATCGAGCTGAATGCAATCCGCGATGAAGCGGTAAAACGCGGCGATTCCGCCACGATCAAGCTGGTTGCCAGCGTCCTCGATTCTTTCCGGCATGAACGGGGCCAGCACGAACTCCCGGATTGGGATGAACCGGAAGCGCCTCCAAGCGGGGAGGATATTGCCCGCATGATTCCACCACAGATCATCGCGGACATGCTGAAAAAAGTGAGTGCCATGAACGACGCCGAGTTTGACGATTTTCGTCAGCAAACCCTCGAAAAGATGCCCGCCGAGTTTTTTGAGGTCCTTTTCGGCGAGATGAATCGCCAGAGAAAAGGACGCAGTGGCGCCCGGCGGTAAGCCAATCTTATGAATCCGTTCCTGATTCTCAGACTCTCTCCCGATGCAACCGATGCCGACATTCGTCGCGCGTATCTCGATGGAATCCGCCAGTGTCCGCCCGAGCGCGACGCGGAACGTTTCCAGGCGATTTCCCAGGCTTACGAGCAAATCCGCGATGAATCCAAGCGGCTGCAGTATCGGCTTTTTGACATGACCTCGCCAGGGATGACGCTTGGGGAAGTGGTTCAAAAATATTGCGTGGCTGTATCGCCGCCCAAGCCACTGGAATTTGAATTGATGAAAACATTTTTGCGCTCATGTTTGACGAAATAGAAGAAGAAGGGTCCGAGGGCAGTGCCGGTGAAAAAAATGAAGCGCTCGAGTCGTGGAAAACGGCATTGCGCACGCAATTTGAGGCATGGCTTGCCGGCATTGATGAGATTCCCGAGCCTGAAACCGACGATGCGGAGCCCGACGTTTATTCCGTGTACGAGGAGCTAACGGCGTTGCGCAATGAGAGCCGCCGAGGCAATCGCAAATCGGCCGAGGTGTTCAGTCAATTTGGAGTCAGCCTTGGGGAGTTTCAGGGGGAAATGAAGCGCCTGCGCGAACAATTGATTCGGATTGAATCGGCACAGGCCGGACCGGCGCAAACGTTGCCGCGCTCCCATTGCCTGGGGCTTGTGGAGATCCTCGATCGTGTTTACCGGCTTGGTGCGGCGTTGGAACGCGCCCCGCGGCCTGGCCGGGTTTTGAGCTATTTTTCGCGTCCCTGGGAGGCGGCCTGGGAGAGCCTGGGCCACGGTTTTTCCATTCTCACGGCGCATCTTGAGAAACTCCTTGAACATTCCGGGATCCGCCGGGTGGAAACCCTTGGCCAGCCTTTCGACCCGGTAAGCATGGTGGCAGTCGCCTTGGTTGTCACAAGCGAGCGGCCTGCCGGCATCGTGGTTGAGCAGCTCTCGGTCGGCTACCGCTGGCGCGACGAGGTATTGCGTCCGGCGGAAGTCAAAATC
Source organism: Chthoniobacteraceae bacterium (assembly GCA_028293625.1). Classification (GTDB taxonomy): domain Bacteria; phylum Verrucomicrobiota; class Verrucomicrobiia; order Chthoniobacterales; family Chthoniobacteraceae; genus CAIURC01. The sequence goes on from JAQGOL010000005.1 coordinate 84,675, forward strand.
AGCAAGCCCAATTAAATTTTTATGAAAGAAATCATTGTCGGTATCGACCTTGGTACCACCAATTCAGCCATCGCATACGTAAAGGATGGCGTGCCGGAAATCATTCCGATCGACGGCCAGCCGACGATGCCATCCTGTGTTGGAATCGATCCCCAGGGAAAGCTGCTGGTTGGGTTGCCCGCGCGCAACATGCTGATCGCCGCGCCGGAATCGACCATTCATTCCATCAAACGCCGGATGGGGGAGCCGGTGAAAGTGACCCTTGCAGGGCAGCAGTTCAGCCCGGAGGAAATTTCCTCATTTATCCTGCGCAAACTCAAGGAGGAGGCGGAAAAATTCCTCGGACAGCCAGTAAAAAAAGCGGTCATCACGGTGCCGGCATTTTTTGATGCGAGCCAAAGAAAAGCCACGCAGAACGCCGGGGAACTGGCCAATCTCGAGGTGGTGCGCATCATCAACGAGCCGACCGCCGCGGCGCTCGCTTATGAAGCGGGCCACTCCGACAACGAGCGCATTCTGGTTTACGATCTGGGCGGCGGCACGTTCGATGTCTCGGTGGTGGTCATTGAAAATGATGTGGTCGAAGTGCAGGCCAGCCACGGCGACACCCATCTGGGTGGTGACGATTTTGACGAACTGCTTGTCCAGCGCGTTGTCGACGATTTTCACGCGAAACATCAGATTTTCCTCAGCGAAGATCCCAAGACGATGCGCCGGCTCAAGCTGAGTCTTGAACGGGCCAAGTGCGCGCTCAGCGATGAGCCGTTGGTGATGGTTCGCGAGGAATACATTCATGGCGATTTGCATCTGGAGATGGAGCTTCAGCGCGCCGATTACGAGGAGATGATCGAGCCGTATCTGCAAAAGACCCTCGATTGCATCCACAAGAGCCTTCAGGACGCGCGGCTTTTGCCAGGCGAGATTGCCAAAGTCATGCTGGTGGGCGGTTCGACGCGCACCCCGTTGGTCCATCAGCTTATTGAGGCGAATCTGAATTTGGTGCCGCGCTGGGAAATCAATCCCGATCTGATCGTAGCGCTTGGGGCGAGCATTTCCGCGGCGAGCATGGCCGGGGAAAAGAGCAAGGCGATCCTGGTCGATATCACTGGCCACTCCTTTGGAATCGAGGCGCTCTCGTTTACCGAGGAAGGCGAGATGTTGGTGAATACGCCGATCATTCACCGCGGCACGCCATTGCCGGTCAGCAAGTCCGAGCTTTTCCACACCGTTCATGATAACCAGCGGGAAGTGGAAATCACCGTGTTTGAGGGCGAAGATCGCATCCCTGCCAAAAACACGCTGGTCGGCCAGTTCCGGGTGGAAGGGCTGAGCGAAGCCGGACACGGCAACCCGATCCTGGTGACATTCAATCTTGATCTGAACGGGATGCTCACGGTAACGGCTACTGAACGGGTAACCGGGCTGAAAAAAAGCGTTACGCTCGACACCCGGAACGTGCATGCCAGCTTTGACCTTGCAGCGGCCAGACAAAATATCATGTCACTGGTTGATCAGGACGTCTTGGAATTGGAAGAACCCGGCGAAGATTCCGAACCGGTTGATTCACACGCGTTGCTTGTTTCGGCCAAGGAACTGCGTAAACGTGCTGAAGCGTTGCTTGAAAACAAAGTCACCGAAGAGGATGCGGTGGAAATTCGTGAGCTGCTTAGAAAGAGCGCCGAAGCGGTCAAGGCAAAGGATATCGAGAGTCTGCAACCGCTGAACGACTCGCTGAGCGACATCATTTTTTATCTCGAGGATTAACCGGCAAACGCCATGGAAATTTCGTGTCCATCGTGTGGAAAGATGAATGAGACGAGTCCCTGCCTGCGGTGCGGCTGCGATCTGGCGACGCTCTTTAATCTGCGTCACGCCGCGGAGCAGGCTCTCGCCGAAGCCACGCGGTTTCTTCGCGACGGCGAGATGGCGGACGCTTATGGGCAAGCCTCCCGTTCCTGGGAACTCCGGCATAGCGCGCCAGCGGCCCAGTTGGCTTTCCTGGCTGCCATTGGGATGGCCGATTTTCCCGGAGCCCTAAAATGGCGGCAGCGCCGGGGCGCTTTTAATTCGTAGTCCGGCGCGTGGCTTCAGTCGAAGCGTTGGCGGGGATGATCTTTTAGGTAGTTTCTGATCTCCTCAATAAACGGCTCCGAAAAATCCTTGAGCTTCTGCTGTCCGACTCCGGCGATCTGGCCGAATTCCATGAGGTTTGTCGGATAGATACGCGCCATTTCCCGCAAGGGCACATCTGAGAAGACAATGTATGCCGGAACATTGCGTTCATCGGCAAGACGCCGCCGCACCGCGCGCAACCGGTCAAAGAGCGCCTCATCGCATTCGATTTCACCCCGGCGAACCTTCGGTTTTTTATCGGCGGCCGCCACTGGCTTGGTGAGCGTGATCCTGCGCCGGTCCTTGAGCGCGGCAAGCCCTTCGTGCGTGAGTTCCACCGTGGCAAATTTTTCGGTTGACTGACGTAAAAACCCGAGCCTGACCAGCTCGCGGCCGATCGATTGCCATTCGGTGCGCTTCATCTCCGTGCCAATTCCGTACGCAGAGACCTCGTTATGGCGCCACTTGCGGATATTGTCCGTCTCGGCGCCGGTCAGCACTTCGGTCGTGTGATTCATCCCGAAATTGAACCCGCTTTTTTGTTTGATCCGGTAAATGCACGAGAGGAATTTCTGCGCGGCGATCGTCCCGTCGAATGTCTCGCGCGGTGAGAGGCAGTTGTCGCAGCCGGCGCAATTCTCATCGCCGAAATCCTCGCCAAAATAGCGGAGCAATTCCGCGCGGCGGCAGGCCGAACACTCCGCGAAATGAACCATCTGCTGAAGCTGATCGCGCGCCATGCGTTGCTCGTCGCGATCGGATTTCTCTTCAATAAAACTGGTCTGTTTGACCACGTCGCCGGCGCTGAAAAGCAGGATGCATTCACTTGGCAACCCGTCACGCCCGGCGCGCCCGGTTTCCTGATAATATCCCTCGATGTTCTTGGGCAAGTCGTAGTGAAGGACAAACCGCACATTGGGCTTATTGATGCCCATGCCGAACGCGATTGTGGCGCACATCACGCGGATTTTGTCGCGCAGGAACAGCTCCTGATTTTTTGCCCGCTCCTTGGGCGTCAGCCCGGCGTGATACGGTTTTGCGTGAATCCCGTGACTTTCAAGCCGTTCAGCCACGCTTTCGGCGGCCTTGCGGCTCGAGCAATAGACAATCCCGCTTTCACCCGGCCGCGACTTGATGAAGGCAAGAGTCTGATCAAAGGGTTTGGCCTTCGGGATGACACGATAGGTCAGGTTGGGCCGGTTAAAACTCGCGACATAGAAGCGCGGTTCGTCCAATCGCAAATGCCCGATGATGTCCTCGCGCACTCGCTGCGTCGCCGTGGCTGTGAGCGCCATGACGGGGACGCCCGGGAAATGATCGCGCAATTCGGCCAGTTGCCGGTATTCGGGCCGGAAATCGTGGCCCCATTCACTCACGCAATGCGCTTCATCGATGGCGATCTGTGTTACATTCCAGCTTTTTAACGTTTCTAAAAAGTTGGGCAGCATCAACCGTTCAGGGGCGAGGTAAAGGAGCTTGAACTCGCCGCGATGCAGCCCGCGGAACCGATCCCGGGCATCGACGCCGTCCAGGGTCGAATTGAGGAAAGTGGCCGCCACGCCGCTCGCCTGGAGTGCGTCGACCTGATCCTTCATCAGCGCAATCAGGGGCGATACGACAATGGTGAGTCCTTCGCGGATCAGCGCCGGGAGCTGAAAACAGAGCGATTTTCCGCCGCCCGTGGGCAATAGCGCAAAAACGTCGCGCCCCGCCATTGCATCAAGGATGATCTCATGCTGAAGCGGCCGGAACGAGTCGTAACCGAACGTCCGTTTGAGGGCGGTATGAAGAGCGTCGGCGTGCGGCATTCGCTTAAGATGAAACGACAAAGCTGGATGTGAAATGGCAAACGAGGGGGCGTTTGTGGATGGTAATTTTTCCCCGCGGCTCCGCACGGAAGCACGGAAAAATTGAGCTTACCATGGGAATGCGTTCTCCTTTAGGGCTGCGGTTTGCGCACGGGAGGCGGCACGAGGACATATTGCATTCCCGCGGCAACGGCGGCGGAAATGCCGGTCTTGGTATCCTCAAATACAAGGCATTGCTCCGGCGGGACACCCAGACGGAAAGCGGCTTCCAAAAACGGGTCGGGCGCCGGTTTGCCGCGAGCGTAATCCTCGGCGGTAATAATGGCGTCAAACAAGTCGACCAAACCGAGCGCACGTAAGGTGCTGAGGACAATCCGGCGATGTCCGCCGGAAGCCACCGCCATCGGTTTTTTCCCCGCCAGGCTTTTTGCGATGGCGACCACCGGTTCAATGGCCGCCACCTCGGGGCTCAGTTCAAGGAAGATCGCTTCCTTGCGGTTCACGGTTTCATCCACAGGAAGATTAAAGCCATGCCGCTCATTGATGATTTCCACGATGCGCGCGGTTGGCACGCCGCCCAATTCGTAAAACATCGCCTCGGGAAAACTCTCGGCATGTTCCCCGAGCGCAGTGCGCCACGCCTGGTAATGGGTCGGCATTGTATCAGCCAGGGTGCCGTCACAATCGAAGATGTAAGCGGCAAAGTCGCCGGGCGGAATATCAAGAGACGGAATGATCGGGTCGGACACGGCGCGGAAGGTGGCTTGCGAATGCGTCCCCGTGCAAGCGGAGATCGCCGCGGGCCATTAATTTCGATCTTCTTCCATTTGAAAGATTGATCCTCTTCCTTCGCTCGTGGATGCTCGGGTCCGCAGTTTTTTCCCTGTTCCTTCCCCCCCTGCAAACCGTCATGGACGAAATCAAATTTCATTGCCCCGAGTGCAAGCAAAAAATCGGAGTGCAATCCTCCGATGCAGGCCGGCAAATGGATTGCCCGATCTGCCAGAGCGCCATCATCATCCCGGAGCGCTCGAATCTGCCAGTGCGGGTGATCGCCGCACGCAAGTCGACCCAAGCCGTTGATCCCGAGCGCAACCCCAAAGATTTCCAGGAAACCATCCGTATCATTCCGCAAGCGCAAGTTGATAAACCGCAGCCTGCGAGTCCGCCCGATTTGAATGCCGGTCCGCAGTCCGAGGTTGCGGAGGCGGCACGCCTTAAAGCTGAGTTGGAAAATTCCGCGCTCCGGCTTAAGGAACTTCTGACCGAGCGTGGTCTGCTTGCCAATCGGGTTACTGAGGTGACTGAACAAGCGGCCCAATCCGAAATGCGCTTGAAGGGGATGAGCGAAAAAAGCGAGGCGCTTGAAAAGGAATGTCTCCGGCTCCGGACGCAACTTACCGAGGCTTCCCGTTATGAGCGTGAAAATGGGGAACTCCGATTTCAGCTTGCCGGGCAGGAAAAGCAGATTGCTTCCGTAACGGCTGTTTCCAATAACCAGCATATTGAATTGGCCAACGCGGAGAAGGAATTGATCAAGGCGCGCGCGGATCTTGATGCGGCTCGGATGCAGATTCAGAACTTGCGGCGCCAGCTCCGTGAGGTGGGCGAGCATTTTGGCGACTCGGAGCGGGAGCGTGTCCTTTTGCTGCGTCAGCTCCAGGAAAGCGTGCAACATCATCAACTGACAACTCTCACCAATGAGCTTGGCGAAGCACGTGCCCGGCTCCTGGGGCAAGTGGCCGAGCTTGACTTAGTCAAAGCCGAGCGGGACGCGCTATTGGAGCAACTCCGCCAGCGCGACGGCGCCCTTTCGCACGCGCCCGCGCTCGAGGTGGCTTAAGTCTTGTCCGGATTTTTCCGCGCAATTTTCGACTTGGCCCGGCCCTGGACGCAGGAAAGCGTTGAAAGAATAAGAAGTAGAGGTTGAGACAAGCGGCTTCAGACGCTTCATTGGCGCTCCTTTTTTATGGCCGACCCATCCCTTGCCCAGCTTGCCGGAGATCTTTCGCGTGCGAAATCGCCTGAAGATTTTCACGGCGCATTGCGCAGGGAACTCGCCTCGTTCAATGCACTTCAGGAAGAGCTGATCCAACAGGGTGATGTGCGGCTGGCGTGCCGGGACGGTTGCTTTACCTGCTGTCATCTGCGGGTCGATGTCAGGCCGCCGGAAGTATTCCTGATCGCCGACTACGTCCGCAGCCGATTCAGCCCGCAGGAACTTGAACTCCTCATGGGCCGGCTGGCGCTGCATGCGGAAAAGGTGCTCGCGCTGACTCCCTTTGAGCACGTCACCCAAAATATCCAGTGCCCGATCCTGCGCGATGGCCGCTGCAGCATTTACCCGGTAAGGCCGCATGTCTGCCGCCGTTATCATTCAACCGACTTCGCGGCCTGCCAATACGTCTACGATAACCCGGACGACATCGAGTTCCCCGGCGCCCGCGACAATGCATTGTTCCGGCATTTAGGCGAGTCGATGGAGGAGAGCGCCACTGTCTACGACGCGTACGGATTCGATGGGCAGATTTATGAACTCGGCACGGCGCTTCTTGAGGCGCTCACCAGCCCGGCTTGCTGGCGGCGGTGGCGGGATAAGAAAAAGGCGTTTTTGCGCGCCTCCATTACCCCCACGGAATAACCTCCAAATGCGGCGCGGCCAGCGTTTTTCGCCGCACGCCTTCTCTTTTTCCATGTCCGTTATTAATTATCCTGCCGACCTTCCGATCTGCGCGCGTCGCGAGGAGATCGTGGCGGCGCTTCGGACCCATCAGGTTCTGATTATCGCGGGTGAAACCGGCTCGGGCAAGACGACGCAGCTGCCGAAGATGTGTCTTGAGGCCGGGCTCGATTTGCGGGGAAAGATCGGATGCACCCAGCCGCGCCGGGTGGCGGCGATGAGCGTGTCGCGCCGGGTGGCTGAGGAATTGGGTGTCACGTGGGGCAGGGAGGTCGGTTGCAAGATGCGCTTTAATGACGACACGGGCCGCGACACGAAGGTGAAGTTTATGACGGACGGCATTTTGCTCGCTGAAATTCAGTCCGACCCGTTGCTGCGCGCCTACTCGGCTTTGATCCTGGATGAAGCGCATGAGCGTTCCCTTAACATTGACTTTTTGCTCGGCTATTTGCAGGGGCTTCTGAGGCGCAGGGGCGATCTTAAATTAATTGTCACTTCCGCCACCATTGACACCGAGGCGTTTTCCAGGGCATTCGGCGGGGCACCAATCATTCAGGTCTCAGGCCGGCTTTTTCCGGTGGAGGTGCGCTATTCGCCCATTGAATCACGCAACGTCTCCACCGATCCGCGCGCCGCGGCCTTTGAGGAACTGAGCGTGGTTGAAGCCGCCGCGCGCGCCACCGAGGATGCGCTGATTGAATTTGATTCGGGCGATCTGCTCGTCTTCATGCCGACCGAACGCGATATCCGCGATACGCGCGATCTGCTCGAGGGCAGCCTTGGGTCGGGCATCGAAGTGCTCGGGCTTTATGGGCGCCTGACCAATGCCGAGCAGCAGCGAATCTTCACCCCGGGCGATCGGCGCCGGGTGATTGTGGCAACCAACATCGCCGAGACGTCTCTCACGATCCCGCGCATCGGCGCGGTCATCGACGCGGGGCTGGCCCGGATGAGCCGTTATAATCCACGGACCCGGACCAAACGTCTGCCCGTTGAGCCGATTTCTCAAAGCAGCGCCAACCAGAGGGCGGGCCGCGCCGGCCGTGTCCGGGACGGGGTCTGCATCCGGCTCTACAGCCAGGAGGATTTTGATAAACGGCCGCTCTTTACGCAGCCCGAAATCCAGCGGGCCAATCTGGCGGAAGTCATCCTGCGAATGAAAGCGTTCCGGCTCGGAGAGGTGGAGGATTTTCCTTTCCTGAGTCCGCCGCAGCCGGAGTCAATTCGGGCCGGTTATCAGCTTTTGCAGGAGCTCGGCGCGCTGACTCAATCTGACAACGCCACGATTGAGGGCAATCAATTGACGCCCCTCGGCCGTGAGCTGGCACGGCTTCCTCTCGATCCGACCCTCGGCCGGATGCTGCTTCAGGCGCGCACGGAGGGCGCATTGCCGGAAATGCTCATCATCGCCGCGGGATTAAGCATTCCCGATCCGAGAGAACGGCCCGAGGAGGAAAAGGAAGCCGCCGCCGCGGCCCACCGTGCGTTTGCGCACCCGGACTCGGATTTTCTGACATTGCTGAATATCTGGAGGCTGGCTCCGGATCCGGAAGTGCGCACAAGCCGCAATGCGCTCCGGCGTTTTTGCAGCACAAATTACCTCTCTCCATCCCGGATGCGGGAATGGCGTGATGTGCATCGGCAATTGACCGAAACGATTGAGGAACGAATCGTTGATCCGCGTTCGAACCGGCGCAATGAGCCGCGTCCGGATCGTGCCCGGAATCTACCCAAAGCCGCGCCGGCCGCATTGTCGCCGCCCGAGCAGGCCCGGCCATCCAACCCGGTGCGTCCGGCCAGGGAGGAAGAAAACTTGGAGCGTTCGTATCATGCGGTGCATCGCTCGATCCTGGCCGGGTTGCTTGGCCAGATCGGATTTCGTCAGGAGCGCAATCTTTACAAGGCCTCCTCGGATCGCGCCGTGACGCTTTTTCCCGGCTCCAATCTGTACGAGCGCAATGTCAAAAAACCAAAATCAGCGCCGGCCGGAAAGGGTGGGGGAACGCCGTCGCGCCAGCCGCTTTGGATTGTGTCGGGCGAGATCGTGCAAACCTCGCAGCTTTTCGCGCGCACCGTGGCGCGGATCGATCCACAGTGGGTGAGCGAACTCGGCGCGCATCTCTGCCATTACCGTTACACGCTGCCATCCTGGAGCGCCAAGGCCGGCCGGGTGTTGGTCTGGGAGCGTGTGCTGATCTACGGACTCGAGCTTTCCAAGCGCCAGGTCGATTACGGCCGGATCAATCCAATTGAAGCCACCGAGCTTTTTATCCGTGGCGCCTTGGTGGCGGACGATGCCCGCATTCCTTTGCGGTTTTTCACTGAGAACGCAAAACTGCGGGAGAAGATTGAAACGGCGCTTACCCGGGTTCGCAACAGCCGCGTGCAGGATCTCGACGAGGCGTTTTACCGCTTTTATGCCGATCGTATCGAAGGCGTTTCCTCGATTCACGATTTGAATCGGTTTGTAAAAGAGGGCGGCGCGGCGAACCCGGATTTTCTCTGCGCGACGGAGTCCGATTTGATCGACGCCGGCCAGCTTGATTACGACCGGCATCTTTTCCCTGATCAGGTGGCGCTCGGCAATACGGTGATCCCGCTGACGTACGCCTATAATCCCGGCGGGGAACGCGACGGTGTCACCGTGCGGGTCCCATTGCCGCTGGCCGAGCGGCTGACCGCCGGCGAACTCCACTGGATGGTGCCCGGCCTGCGGGAGGAACAAACCGCCGCGCTCCTGCGCGCCTTGCCGAAGACGATCCGCAAGCAGCTCATGCCGCTTGAACCAAAGATCCGCGAGATGGTCGCCGAGTTTAAACCCGGAAGCGGCGACCTGCTTAAAGCGTTCTCCTCGTTTATCGCCCTCAAATACCGGGTCATCGTCCAGCCTGAGGATTGGAAGAGTCTGCCCGATTACCTCCGGCCCCGGGTGGAAGTGGTTGATCGGCAAAATCGGACCGTCGCTTCCGGTCGTGATTTGGCGGCGGTGCATGCGACCATGGAGTCGAGCGGCGTGCAGTCCGATGGATGGGATCGGGCGGTGCGGCAGTTTGAAAAAACGGGCCTTGTAAGCTGGTCATTTGGCGATTTGCCGGAATCGCTCGTTGTCGAGGAAGTCGGCGGAGCGCCACTGCTGGCATATCCGGGCGTCGTTGCCGGAGGCAAATCGGTCGATCTGCGTCTGTTTCGCAAACGCCAGGAAGCGGAGACCGCCTCCGCGCTTGGAGTCCGCCAGCTTGCCGAGCATGTGATGGCTCGCGAAGTGGTATGGCTTTTCAAGGAATTGCGGGCGTTGAGCAAATACACCCCCGGCAACGCTCCTAAATCGGGAAAGGGAGCGGGCTTCGACGATGCGTTGAGCGAGTTGAGCCGCAAGCTGCAAACGCCCAAACCGCATTCGGGCAGCGGGTTAAAACAAGCGGCGGCTCCGGACATCCTTCAAACGTCCGCCGCTCAGCACATCCTGGGGCATCTTTTGGCGCTCAACCCCGTCCTGCCGCTCACCGCTGCCCGGTTTCACGCCATGATTGATGCGGCCCGGCGCGAACTGCCCGGGCTTACGCATCGGGTGGGAGAACTGGCCCGGCAAATTTTCGATCTGCGCGAGGCGGTGTTGCGAAGCCAGAAGCGCTATGCGGGCATGGAGCACGATGTGGAGCGATTGGTGCCGGTCGATTTCCTTGCACACACCGCCAACGGCCAGTTGCCGCACCTTCTCCGGTATCTGCGAGCGGTTCAAATCCGGGCGGAACGCGCGTGGTTGAATCCAGCCAAAGATTTGGAGAAAGCAAAGCAGCTTGCGCAATTTGCGAACTGGCGCCAACGGGTGCCGGAGGAAAATCAGCATGCATTTCGATGGCTATTGGAAGAGTTTCGCGTTTCGCTCTTTGCCCAGGAGCTCGGGACCGCGCAACCGGTCTCACTTCAACGATTAAACGCCCTTTGCGGATGAAATCGGATACACCACTCCAGACCATTTTTTCCACCCGAGGCGCCCGCCGTGCAGGGAAGTGCTTGAAATTCCCTTTTTCACGGACTCTTAATGAATCAGCGCGAGTGCCCGTGGAAATTGACACGACTTCGGCCCAACGCGTAGTTTTTCTCCCCACATGAAACGACTTTTCCTTCAGCTCCTGACGCTGGCATTCGCGACGGCGGGCTTTTGCGCAGAGCCGGCGCGGCTTCTTGAAAAAGCCAATGTGCTCCCGCTGGCTTTGGAAGATGCGTTTCAGTTTCGTAAAACCAAAACGTTCCTCAACGACCCGGTAGTCTACAAGCCGACGGTGGATGAGATGATTTCTTTTGAGCGGCAGCGCATCAACTTCGGTGCAGTCAACCAGTTCGATCGCCGGGAGCGCTACGGTCATTATTTCACCTTTTTCTGGCGATCGACTCGCAAGACAGACCTGACGGTGCGTCTGGAGTACCGGCAGGAGAACCTCGGTTCGTATGTGCAGGCGCAGGACAAGGTCTATGCGGCGGCGAAAGGAAACTTTAAATCGGACTTCAAAGTTGTGGGAGATGATTACAATAAGGATGGAAAAATTACGGCGTGGCGTGCACTCCTTATTGAAAATGGCAAGATTGTTGCTTTGAACCAGTCCTTCCTTTGGAATTGATTGTCTTAAATGAGACGCAATCGACCTGACAATATGGTCTTTTCGTTTCAAATTACCCATATGTGCAAGCGGCCAAGCCGCCTGATCCTCTTTTTCTTGTGACTACTCAGCCTTCCATTCTCGTCGGCACGACCGATCGAACGGTTTGGGTGCGTGTGGAAGGCAAAGGCTCTTTCCTCAACAGCACCGGGCTTAAGGAATTTGCCAAGGAGATGATCAACCGCGGATTCCGTGACTTTGTGATGGATCTGAAAAATTGTCCGGTCATGGATTCCACCTTTATGGGAACGCTGGCTGGCATCGCCCTCAATTTGCGGGCCCTGGGCCAGGGCCAGCTGCGCGCCACCAATCTTAATGACCGCAACCGGGATCTGCTTGGCAACCTCGGCCTTGATCAACTTTTCACCATCGAATCACGCCCGGATGCCCCCGGACTCGAACCGACCCAGGCATTGCTCCCAACCGAAGGCGGCGACGACAAACTGCGCCGCGCCCAGACGATGCTGGAGGCCCACGAAGCTTGCGTGGAGGCTAATCCGGAGAACGCCGCGAAGTTTAAGGACGTGCTTGAATACCTCAAGCAAGACTTGCATTTGGTTCGTTGATTGCGGATGTGGCCTGCGATCCTTCTAGCGCTCTTGGTCATCGGGACCGTTGGTTTTGCACGCCTTTACCGCCGCCAGATCCGGCAGATCGCGGCCTTGGAAAAAGCACGCGAACGGTTGGAACTCGAAGAGTCGCGGGTCTTTGATTTCTTTCACGGCCTTGGCGCCGCGGTGTCCGACGACACTAAACCGCATGACCTTCACCGGCTTATCGTGGAAGGAACCATGCGCATTCTCGATGGCTATACCGGCGCGCTGTATCTTTCGGACCGCAAAGGGGAACATCTGCGGCCGGAATTTGTTTCCAAAGGGTGCCCGATGTTTGTCGACCTCATCGCCACGGCGTGGAAAGGCGGCGAAGCGTTGCTCTTGAGCGAGGATCCGCGCCTTGGACCCGATCGTCCGCAGCGGCCGGTTTCCGCCATGGTTTGTCCCCTCGTCTATGGTTCCCAGAAGCTCGGGCTTTTGGTGGTCTCGCGCAAAGCGGGCAGCGAACCGTTTTTAGCCAGCGCCTTCAAAATCTTCAAAGGCATTGCCGAGCAATCCGCGTTCGCCCTCTACAACGCTTTTATTTTTTCGGAAGCGGCGGAAAAAAAGCGGATTGACCAGGATCTTCAGGTTGCTCACGAGATTCAACGGATCCTGCTTCCGGCCAACGCGCCGGAAGTGGCCGGTTATCAGATCAGCGGGATCAATATCCCGGCCAGGCACGTCAGCGGCGATTATTACGACTATATTGCCGTCGATGAGCAGCACTGCGGGGTGGCGATCGCCGATGTCTCGGGAAAAGGGGTGCCGGCCTCACTCATCATGGCCATGTGCCGGAGTGTTTTGCGTTCCCAGGCAAGCGCCCAGCATTCACCGGCGGTGGTGCTTCGACAGGTCAACGCGCAGCTCTTTCCCGATATCCGCGAAGACATGTTCATCAGCATGGCTTACGCGATTTTGGATCGGAATTCCCCGTCGATTACACTCTGCCGTGCCGGTCACGATGCGCCTTTACTTTTTAAAGCTCGCGACCGTTCGATCTCCAGAATCAATCCACCTGGCATGGCGCTAGGGATTGACAGCGGGGGTGTCTTCAATAGAGTCACGGCCGACTTCTCCCTTACCCTTGAGTCCAACGACTGCCTGATCCTTTATACGGATGGCGTGACTGAAGCACTCGATCGGCATGGGATGGAATTCGGGATGGAGAATGTCTTCCGTTCGATCTTGGCGAGCGCGTCTGATGGGGCCGCCGGCATTATCGCAAAGTTAACGGATGATTTACGGTCATTTGTCGGAACCCATCCGCAGCACGATGATATCACTTTAATTGTTATTCGAAAAAAATGAGCAATCCACAGTCCACAGAGAAACCGGAAGCCGCCGCTGAATCCGAAGAGGCAGAGATCACCGAATCGCAGGAGTCTGTTCAATTGCAAAAGGAGATGGAGCGCTTCCGGGACATGGCGCTGCGTGGGCAGGCCGATTTTGAGAATTTTCGCAAACGCGCCGCCCGGGAAAAAGAGGACGCGGTTCGTTATGCCAACGCGGCCTTTCTTGACCGGCTCATTCCGATTTTTGATAACTTTGAGCTCGGCCTGAACGCGGCCCGTTCCAGCGCGGAGAACTCTCCGATTCTCCTCGGCATGGACATGGTTTCCAAGCAGCTCAACGATTTCCTGCTCCAGAGCGGAGTGGAACCGATTGTGGCGGAAGGAGCCAAGTTTGACCCGAACCTGCACGAAGCGGTGGCGCAGGAAGTCAGCGATTCAATTCCCGAAGGACACGTTGTCCGCCAGTTGCGCCGGGGTTACAAACTCAAGGATCGTCTGCTGCGCCCGTCGACGGTCATCGTTTCAAAGGGTGCGGCTGAATAAGCCGATCCGTTGTTGCGTCTCGCGGCATCGGTCGCCGGGACGCGTTTTTCAGCCTGCACAAGGCTGAAAAACGTTCATTTTATCTCTTTATATTCAGTCCTGATTCATGGCTACAAAGCGCGATTATTACGAAGTCCTTGGCGTTGCCCGAACCGTTACCTCGGAAGAACTTAAACGCGCCTATCGCAAGCTGGCCGTAAAATTTCATCCCGATAAAAATCCCGGCGATCATACGGCCGAGGAAAAGTTCAAGGAGCTCGGCGAGGCTTACGACGTTCTAATGGATGAGAATAAACGCGCCGCGTACGATCGCCATGGACACGCTGCATTCGCCCAGGGCGGCGGTGGCGCGCGGGGCGGCGGTGGCGGATTTCACGATCCCTTTGATCTCTTTCGCGAAGTCTTTGGCGCCAGCGGCGGAGCCGGTGGAGCCGGAGGCGGCGGCGCGGGCGGCATCTTTGAGCAATTCTTTGGCGGCGGCGCCGGTGGTGGGGCGCAGCGCCCCGATCGCGATGGCAAACAGCGCGGAGCCGATCTGCGGTATGACATGCAGATCCAGCTCGATGAAGCTGCTTTTGGATGCGACAAAGAAATCGAGGTTTCCAAGCTCGAGGCGTGTCCATCGTGCAGTGGCAGTGGCGCCGAGGCCGGTTCACGTGCCGTGGTTTGTCCTGGATGCGCCGGCCGCGGCCAGGTGGTCAGTTCGCGCGGCTTTTTCCAGGTCTCCCAGACGTGCCCGCGTTGCCGCGGGACCGGGCATGTGGTTGAAAAACCGTGCCGCAAATGCGCCGGCGATGGCCGCGTCGAAACGCCGACCCGGATCAAGCTCAAGATCCCGGCCGGGATTGAAGACGGCTCCCGTTTACGCAGCTCCCGCAATGGTGAAGCCGGTTTGCGCGGCGGGCCGCCCGGGGACCTTTATGTCGTCATCCATATCAAGGAACACGAGGTCTTTGAACGCGAAGGCGAAAATCTTTTCTGTGAGGTGCCCGTCTCATTTACGACGGCGGCGCTTGGGGGAGAAGTCCGTGTGCCGACGCTCGAAGGCAAAGCCCATTTGAAGATTCCCGCTGGCACCCAGGGCGGAACCGCCTTCAAGCTGCGCGGCAAAGGAATGCCTGTCCTTAATTCCTCCCAACGGGGCGATCTCGTTGTGCATGTCGCCGTCGAAGTGCCCACCCGTCTGAATTCTGAGCAGCGCAAGAAGCTCGAGGAATTTGCCGAGCTGACCGGCGACGACAACACTCCGCTGCACAAGTCGTTTTTCGAAAAGGCCAAGGCTTTTTTCGAATAAAGACCGCCCGCGTCTCCAGTGCCGCGCTTTTTTATCCCGCCCTCCTCGTGGAATGAGGACCCGTTGAGGCTGACCGGTGCCGAGGCGCACCATTGCGTCGATGTGATGCGGATGAAGGCCGGCGATCAGGCCACCGTTTTCAACGGGCAGGGAGGCGCCGCGGAAATCGAGATTATCTCCGCCCGGCGCGACAATGTGGAGTGTCGTCTCCTTCGATTGATCGAAACGCCGCCGCCGCCGTGCCAGATCACCCTTGCGCAGGCGATCCCAAAAGGGAAAAACATGGAGTTGGTCATCGAGAAAGCGACCGAACTTGGTGCGTCCGCTCTCGTCCCGCTCCTTACCGATCGCACGATCGTCCGGCTCGATGCCGGCGACGCTGAACGCAAGCGTGAGAAATGGCAGCGCGTCGCATTGGAAGCCGCCAAGCAATGTGGCCAGAATCGGGTTCCCCAAATCGCTCTGCCGCAAACTCCCAAAGCCTTTTTTGAAGCCGCTTCCGCTTTCGATCTGATGTTAATTGGTTCGCTCGAACCGGATGCCCGGCCACTCAAGACGCTCCTTGGTCAACGCAGCGAAAACCGGGTCGCGCATGCGCTGATTCTCATCGGTCCCGAAGGCGACTTTACCCCCGCCGAGATGGCCCAGGCCAAAGCGCACGGATGCCGCCCCATTACGTTCGGGCCGATTATCCTGCGCACTGAGACCGCCGCGATTTATTGCCTCAGCATCCTCTCCCATGAGTTGCGTTCATCCTGACTCCCGCGTTCTTCTAAAAGCAGGACAACCGGAAAATGAGGCGATCTCCCGTTGAACGTTGTTAAGGCGCCTTGTTTGAGGCGCCGAATTGTTTTCCCAAAAGCGGGCGTACCAAGACCCAAAGAATCGGCGGTACGATCATGCTCAACCCGATTGCCATTCCGGGATGCTCTTGGCCGGCCGCGCCGATTGCCGCGTAAACAAATCCCATCGGAATTGAGCCGCACGCGAGCGATACAGCAAAGGTTTTTGCCGGCATCCGCGTCAAGCCTGCCAAACACGAGACCACCTCTGGCAGGAGCGGCATCCACCGGGATGCGGCCACGAGCCACGGGCCGCTTCGTCTAAAAAGGGTCTCGTTTTCCGCGAGCTCTTTTTCGCCCGTCAGTTTCAGAGCGATCCCGCGTCCGAACCCGCGGCAGAGCCAATAACCAGCCATTCCGGCTGCAAACGAGCCTGTTGCGCTAATCAGGCCGCCCAGCATTGTTCCGTAAAGAAAACCGGCGGCCGACATGACCGGCGTTGCGGGAATAGGGAGAAAAAGGTCCGATACGAGGAGAATCACCACCGCTGCCCACCCCCAGGCTCCCCATCCACGAATCCATTCGATGGCGGCATCGCCGGTAAACCAGCGCATAAAATCGTCACCCCAAATCAGAAACGGGATGCAAAAAAGCGTCGCGAGAAGAACTGACGTAACGAGCAAACGCATACGCCGGATTTAATCCCATTGCCCCTCAAACCCTTAAGCTTAATTCCTTCGCCGGCTCCTTTCGCTTCCGCATGGACATTCTTTGGACCTATCTGAAACCTTACCGATGGCTCATATTTCTCTCCCTGCTTCTGGCCGGTGCGGCACAGCTGTTGAGCTTGGTGGACCCAATCATCTTTGGAAAAATCATTGACGAATATGCGCTCCGGCAAGCGGCCAGGAGCGACCAGGAATTGATCTCCGGTGTGCTGCGATTGCTGGCGTTGGCGGTGGGCGTGGCGCTGTTGTCGAGGCTGGCGAAAACGATGCAGGAATACGTGGCTCGACTCGTCGTGCAGAAATTCGGGATGCAGATCTTCAACGATGGAATCCGGCAGACGCTGCGCCTCTCCTACCAGGAGTTCATGAACCAGCGCAGCGGTGAAACGCTTTCAATCCTGCAAAAAGTGCGGACCGATACGGAGCGCTTCATCAATTCCTTCATCAATATTCTCTTCTCATCGCTAGTGGGCATCGGATTCCTGGTCTGGTACGCAATCACCAAGCACTGGGCGCTCGTGCCGGTGTTTGTTATTGGGATTCTGGTGCTCGGTGGGCTGACGGGATTGCTGAGCAGCAAAATCAAGACGCTTCAGCGCAGCATCAATCGGCAGACCAATAAAATGTCGGGCGTGATCACCGAGTCTTTGCGCAACATCGAGCTCGTGAAAAGCCTGGGACTCACCTTTCAGGAAATCCGCCGGCTGCGCGAGCATACCGAGGAAATCTTCAGCCTTGAAATGGTCAAGGTGCGCCAGGTGCGGATGCTTTCATTTATGCAAGGCTCGGCCTTAAGCCTGCTCAAGCAGTCGATCCTCTTCATCCTGCTCTGGCTTATTTTCAGGAAAATCCTCGCTCCCGGCGAGTTGATCGCAATGCAATTTATCACGGCCCAGATTTTCATGCCGCTTCAGGATCTGGGAAATATTATCCTGCTTTACCGCGAGGCAGACGCCTCGCTGCAAACCTATGACGCCCTCATGCGGCGGCCCATTGAAACCAACCCGGAAACGCCAATTGAGACCGGCCCCATCGAGCATCTCCGGTTTGAGAATGTCGTGTTCCGCCATCACGATGCAGGCACCAACGCCATTGACGATATCTCTTTGGAGGCCAAGTCGGGCGACACCATTGCGTTTGTCGGCCCGTCGGGCTCGGGAAAATCGACCATGGTTAAACTGCTGGTTGGTTTATACAAACCCGTCGAGGGGCAGATCTATTACAATGGCATTTCCACCAAGGATATTCGATTCAACCCAGTGCGGCGGCAGTTTGGATTTGTGACGCAGGAAACACAGCTTTTCTCAGGCACGCTCCGGCAAAACCTGCTCTTCGTAAAACCCGATGCCACAGAAGCAGAGATGCTCAATGCATTGGAAAAAGCCTCCGCCATGGGCATTGTGAACCGGACCGAGGCTGGCTTGGAAACGACCATCGGCGAAAGCGGCATGAAACTCTCCGGTGGAGAACGCCAGCGGATCTCCATTGCCCGCGCCCTGATTCGCAACCCGCGGCTGCTGATTTTCGACGAAGCCACTTCAGCGCTCGATTCTCTCACCGAAGAAGAGATCACCGAAACGGTAAAGGAAGTTTCACTTTCCAGCGAGCGCATCACGATCCTGATCGCACACCGGCTCTCGACCATCCTGCACGCCGATCGCATTTTTGTGCTCGAGAAAGGGAGGATCGTGGAATCGGGCAGCCATGAGATGCTGGTCGCCCAAAAGGGGCTCTATTATGCCATGTGGCGGCAGCAGATTGGGGAACGCTGAGGCATTCGCGATGCCGCGCTTTGTAAACGGCCGGGAAGAACTTCCACGCCGGCTCGGACGGCCGGAGTGTTACCCTTTGCGGCGGCGGCTGGCAAGGCCGAGCAGGCCGGTGAAAATGAGCAGGCCGGTGGTCGGTTCGGGGATACCGGTCACAACGATGTTATCCATCGCAAGCGCTTCATTTAATGAATCTGTATCGTTGAAAAGCTCAAACCGCACTCGCAAGTTCTGGTCGGCCGCTGTCGGGGCGCTCAGGGCGAAATTGCTGAAAGTCTGAAAGGTGGCGGAGAGCTGGCCGCCAGTGACCGCATCGATATACGGTGAATTGTTACTGCCTACGAAATTAAAAACGCTTGTCTCGTAAACTCCATCACCGTCGTTATCGGTGAAGGCGCGCACAAAATTGGCCGTTTCCGCGGAGGGAAGTCCCGCCAGATCGATGGAGAGGGTGAAGTTTGAAAAGCCGGCAACGTTGACCGCGAAATCAATCTGCGCCGGCGCGGCCTCGGCAAATGGCAAAGCCGCATCCATGTTTTGACCGGTCAGATAGTTGGTTGTGTTTCCAAGAATCGAGGGATTCAGATCCGCGCCGAGGTTTTTGCTCAGCTCCCAATATTTGGTTCCCTGATGGATGAGCGTGCTGTTGGCAGGCAAGGTGTAATTGACGGGGCTTGTGTCGAAGTTCTGGGAGAAAACCGTGGCGGCGTGCGTGGAAGCGGCCGATGCGAGAATGCCGGCGGCTAAAATTGTATTTAGGAGTGTTTTCATTGTTTTTGGGGGGATACAGCAATCCGTTTTTGAACACGTATTTAATAAAAGGCAAGAGTTACATTCATGTGAATTTTTCTATGCGGCTTTCACGAAGTCTGTTCGCGCTGTACAGAATGCAGGAAGGCATATCTGGTGAAGGATTGACTCGAAATAGCCTAATAAAATAAAGCGTTCCGTGCACTGACCCGTTCCGTCGTTTTTAACTCATCTGAGCACTCGTCCGGCAGCTTTGCACCGCTTTTGCTCCACCCGCATCCGGGCCGGGTTTTCCGGCAATAAACTAACCCGTCCCGGCAGAGTTTACCGGGTTCCGCCGCTCGTTTTCTCAAACAGATAGAGCTTGCCGTTTTGTGCGAGCCCAAACCGGGGCCCGGTGAACCCGAGCCGGAGCAGTTCTTTGCGCAGGAATGCCATGATTCCCGCATGACTGACAATGAGCGTGTCGTGCTGGGCTGTGGCAAGAATCTCATCGGCAAAAGTTCGGACCCTCGCCACGAACTCGACTTTGGTGGAGCGTTGTGAGGAGTGGGAGCTCATCCAGGCAAGGCGCAGTATCCAGCGCCACGCGCCAAGCGGCAGCTTCAGGCGGCCGCTCTGATATTGAAGCACCTGCGGCTCCCGCAACTCAGGCAGTTGCTTGATGGCGCCCGGGAAGGCCGCTTGCGCGGTGAGAACGGCCCGCGGCAGGTCGCTTGAGAAACATTCCCTCCAGTCGATACCTCCCAAGTCAAGGGCACGCGGGATGATTTCGGCCTGGTCGTATGCTTCGCGCCAGCGAGTGAGATCAAGCAATGTGAGCCAGCCCGAGGGCATTGGTTTTGTTACTTCAAAATGCCGGATCAATCCGATGCGCACCGTCTTCATCTGTGGAATGTTAAGAAATCGAGTTGTCAGCGATACGATAGGGGATTCAGCTTTGGTTCCGCGCTATAGAATGATTCCATAAGATTCTCCGGGCATCGGAATGAGATCAAAACGCGCGGCCTCGATCTTTGGGGCGCCAGGTTCATCATCGGTATTTCCGGAGGCTGGCTTAAAACAGCGCCTTATGGAAGTCAATGTGCGCGACGCGGTTTATCTATTATGCGAAACAACGGGGCGTGTTATCCCGGCATTCCATATGGACGCCTCGACCAGGCAGGAAATTGTTTCCGCCTCCAGGCGAATAAACATCCTGAGGGCGGCCCAGGGTAAATTTCCGGAAAAGGTTTCCTTCGGTCCGGCTTCCGGGAAAGTAGAGAATGATTACTTTGGCCGGATTAGATAAGTGCGTTTTTAATGTCTTTATCGATCTTCTTAGTTACGATTCGGAATGATACCGCCCATTCCTATTTTCGAGCTCGAGCGCCTCCGAAATTTGGAAAACCGCGTGTTTCTTGATCTACTTCCGGAATCCGAGTTTGAGGCGATCAGATCACTTGCCGCGAGGATTTTCAAAGTTCCGACGGCATGCCTCTCCTTGCTTAATACCGCTAGCGAAACGCAACGCGGCTTGGCGCTTTCCGCTTTCACCACCCTCGAGAACCGCCTGCTCGTTGTCATGGATGCCTCCGCGGATGAACGATTTGCCAATCATGCTTTGGTCACCGGTCCACCTCACATCCGTTTTTATGCGGCAGCGCCTTTGACTACGCGTGATGGGACCACTCTCGGATCACTTTGCCTGATCGACACTGTTCCCAGGCAATTCAGCCAGTTTGATTCCGACTCACTTGTTGAGCTGGCGAAGGTGGCGGCGGCGGCCGTTGAATCCAAACTGACCGAGGGACGCCTGCTCCGTGAAATCGCACTTTGGGAGGAGAACACGAATGCGCGTCAATTGGTTGAAGCGAAGTATGAGCGGATTGGTGAAGATAGCCCGAGCCTGACTTACCGGTTTGTGCAGCGCACCGATGAGAGCGCGGAGTTCCTCTCCATGAGCGACAGCTGCGGAGAGATCCTGCAACTCGATCCGAAGCTGCTCCTGCGTGATGCCGGGGAGTATTTTAAGCTGATTCACCCGGAAGATTCTAAAACGTATGAGCAAGCTTTTTCGGAATCAGCTCTTACATTAAAGCCACTCTGCTGGGAAGGACGTCACGTTCTTTCCCCCGAGGAGACCAAATGGGTTCAGGTTTCCGCTCAGCCCCGGCGTATGTTGGATGGGAGCATCGTTTGGGATGGCGTGATGCGCGATATTTCCAAGCGCAAGCGTGACGACGACCGGCTCCGGCTTTTGGAAAACGCGATCGAGCACGCCAATGATGCGATTCTGATCACCGAGGCCGAACCGATCGACGAGCCGGGTCCGCGCATTATTTACGTCAATAAAGCATTTACAGATACGACAGGCTACACCGAGTCCGAAGTAATCGGCAAGACGCCGCGCATTCTTCAGGGGCCAAACACCAATCCGGAAACCAAGCGCCTTATTCGCCATGCGCTGGAACGCTGGAAGCCTGTGCGGGTCGAGCTTATTAACTATCGCAAGGACGGCAGCGAGTTTTGGGAGGAATTGAATATAGTTCCTGTCGCGAACGAAAAAGGGTGGTTTACGCATTGGGTCTCTGTGCAGCGCGACATTACTGAGCGCAAACAAGCTGAAATCGTATTGCTCCTAATGAAGCAAAAAGCCGAGGAAGCCCAAGCGGAGGCGGAAAGCGCCAACCGCGCCAAGAGTGAATTTCTTTCACGCATGAGCCACGAGTTGAGAACACCGCTTAACGCGATTCTCGGATTCGGTCAGTTGCTCGAAAGAAGTGATATTTCTCCAAAGCAGAAACAAAGCGCCGCGTATATCATATCTGGAGGAAGGCATCTTCTGGACCTTGTTAATGAAGTGCTCGATATTTCCCGCATTGAAGCCGGAAAGTTGGAGTTGAACATTGAGCCGGTGCGTGTGGTGCCGGTTTTGGAAGAAGTCGCCTCCCTGGTAAGGCCGCTCGCGGAGAAACGAGCAATCACCGTGAATGTAATCCGAGCCGCGCCCGCCTTGGAATGGGCGTCGGCATTGGTGGATCGGCAGCGGTTCAAGCAAGTGCTCATAAACCTGATTTCCAATGCCATCAGTTATAACAAGCCTTCTGGTCGCGTCGATCTGGTTTGTGAACGTGCCGGCGTGGATGGACGCCTGCGCCTGAGCGTGCGGGATACGGGGCCGGGGATTAGCCCTGAAGATCTGCTTAAGCTGTTTTCTCCGTTTGAGCGCCTAAATGTCAGCTCCAGCGAAGTCGCAGGCACGGGGATTGGACTGGCTATCTCAAAACGATTGGTCGAGGCGATGGGCGGGGCCATTCAGGTGGAGAGCAAAGTTGGTTGCGGCACTACGTTTTCCCTTGAACTTCCTTTAGCGGAAAGTCTGCCTCAGGACCTTCAAGGTATTCACGAGGTGATTTTGCCCACACCCGCAGTGCCACGGCAGGTAAAACACAGCATCCTTTATATTGAGGATAACTTCTCCAACCTAAGGCTGGTCGAGGCAGTCCTTCTGGAGCGGCCCGGCGTGCAACTCCTTACCTCCACGACGGGCCGTGCCGGCTTGGAGCTGGCGCTTGAACAACAACCTGATTTGATCCTCCTGGACATGCATCTGCCTGATCTTCTCGGAGACGAACTGTTGCGGATACTCAAAGGGGATGATCGGACTCGTCAAATTCCGGTAGTCATGGTAAGTGCCGACGCCACGCCAGGCCAGATTGAACACCTGCTTGCCCTGGGCGCCAGAACCTATCTAACCAAGCCGCTCGATATTTCTTCCTTCCTGCGCACCATTGACGAAGCGCTCATCGTGGAAGTGTAGAAATGGGCGTTTTTTTCCGTTGATCGCAGTCGTGATCTTGCGGTTAACCTCATTGGTTCCAATCGCATAAAAGTAATCGGATCGGCCACCTTAGATGCTCAATCAGCCCCGCCCGAATTGGCTCTGGGCGATGCCGTGGCCGCGCTCACGGAAAGTTCATTGATAGCCTGAACCAGGCAACGGTTTGCTGCGCGGAATTTCCGGCAAAGCCAAGCGGTTTGAGGCGTGCGTCAATGCGGATGCACCTTTAGATTAATTCGGGCGGATCGGGGTTTGCAAAAGTAATGGTGGCAACGGTGCCGTGATCGCTCTGAAGCTCCACGGTCCCGCCGAGCTGTTGGGTGAGATCGCGCACCAGTTTGAGTCCCACGCCTGGAATATTTGCCACATCGAATCCTTGCGGCAAACCGACTCCATTGTCGTGCACGATAAGCTGGACGAGGCCGGCATTGGTCGGCTTGAGACTAATCGTGATCGCGCCACCCCGATCGCTTGGGAAAGCGTGTTTCAAGGCGTTGGAAACCAGCTCGGTGATAAGCAGGCCGCAGGGAAGCGCCGTGTCGAGGCTCAGCGATATTTCCTCCGTATCGATAACTACCGCGACGGTTGAAGAACTGACTTTATAGGCGTCAAACAGCTGGGTTGTCAGTTTACGCACATAGTCGGCGAACTCAATTTTGGTGAGATTCTGGGACTGGCTTAAAAGCTCATATGTGATGGCGATAGCGCGTGTGCGCATCTCGCTTTCACGCAGAATTTCAAGTGTCCGCGGATCGGTTACCCGGGTCGATTGCAGATAAAGGAGGCTGATGATGACCTGCAGGTTGTTCTTCACCCGATGATGGATCTCCCGGCGCAGGACGACCTCTTTTTCCAAGGCTTCCTTGAGCTTCTGTACCGCGACGATGCGCTCAGTCATGTCAACCAGGACATGAACCGCGCCACGGGGCCGCCCTGCGTCGTCAAACAGGGGGGTGCCATAGCCGAGCACATGACGAGTCGTGCCATCTTCGAAAACAAGACTAAACTCGAAGTTCTGCACGGGAAAACCCCGCGCGGCTCGTTGGACGGGCAATTCCTCCATGGTTAACTCGCGCCCATCCTTCATTGCCCTGAAATTACGCGGTCCGGTTTTTTCGGATGCAACAAGAGAAATCTCCCCGCCCGCGGGGATCCTCAGCAAATCCGCGGCCGCGGAGTTGCCCGTCATGTAAAGACAGTCAGGGTCGTGGGCGATAAAAATGGGCGTTGGCACGGCCTCCAAAAGCGCCGCCAGTTCCGCCGCGCGTTCCCGCTCACGGCGTTCGCGTTCCCGCAGTGCCCGCTCGGCACGCTTCCGCGCAGTGATGTCGCGGGCAATTGCTGAGCATCCGATAATGCCGCCCATTTTGTCGTAAATGGGGGAGACGCTCAGCGAAATATCGACCAGGCGGCCGTCTTTGCACACTCGCTTGGTATCATAATGTTCGATTCGCTCCCCCCTCCGGGCGCGTTCCATGATCCACGCCAATTCGGGTTTGCACTCAGGCGGGCAGAGCAGGGAAACCGGCTTGCCCACTATTTCGGCGGCGGCATAGCCGTAAAGACGCTCAGCGCCGCGGTTCCAACTCGTGATCAGCGAATCGAGGGTTTTGCTAAAAATGGCGTCCTCGCTCGACTCGACAATGGCAGCCAGTTGCGCGCGCGCCTCCTCGGCCGCCTTGGACTCCGTGATGTCGCGAATGATGCTCGTAATGAAAGTTTCCTCTCCGAGTTTCCATTCGGAAATGGAGAGCTCGATTGGGAATTCGCTCCCATCTTTTCGCAATGCATGTCCGTCTGTGAGATGGTTGCCGAGCCGGCGCGATTCCCCGATCGATTTGAACCGCTCAAGACCGGATGCTTCCGGCTCGCGGCAACGTTCCGGTAGCAGCAGCTCAATCGGTTTGCCGAGTATTTCCTCCTTTTTGTAGCCGAAGATGCAGCGCGCCCCATTGTTCCATCCAATGAGCAGCCCACGGGAGTCGACGGAAATGATGGCGTCGGGCGCCGTTTCCAAAATCGCCGTCAGGCGCGCCTCGCGTTCAGTGATGTCGTAAGCGACACCGAGGATTTGATCAATTTCCCCGTTTTTACCGAGCAACGGGATGAAGTTATAAAGATGAATGAGCGTGCCGCCGGGCAATGGCAGGGTCGCTTCAAAAGTCTGTGGCGCCCTTGATTGCACACATCGATTGAGCACCGGCACATAGCGGTCGGTGATCTCAGGCAAGAACAAGTCCTCATTGGTGTGCCCGACCATTTCCTTCTCCTCACGTCCGGCAAGCTGGCTGGCGCGCGCATTAACGAAGACAAAACGCTTTTCAGCGTCGTAGATGGTAAAAACACCCGGGAAGTACTCCGCCGCCTGACGAAAGCGCTGTTCACTTTCCCGCAACGCCTCATTGGACTTCTGCAGCTCAGCGGTCCGCACATCCACTCGTTCCTCCAATTCGGCAGTGAGTTTATGAAGAGCGGCTTCAGTTCTGTTTCTGATCGCCACCGTGCTCATCAGCGCCATGCTCGTGACACTGCTCACCCAAAGAAAAACCGCGAGACGAAGGAGCGATGTAAATTCGGAGGGATCCGCGAAAGGACCGTTCCCATGAGTAGTCCTCCAAATGGCCCACGTGGAAATAAGAACCAAGCCGCTCACCACGGCTTTTGAGCCAAGCCGCGTGGCAATCCAGGCCATCGGAGCGAGGGAGAGGTATGGGTAGGTCTGTCCGCCGTCTAAAAATCCCATTCCGCACGTCAGCAAGAGCAGGCTGAATGCGGCGGTTGCTTCCGCTGAGAAGCGCCAGTGAAACTGAGCCAGCTGCGCCCAAACAAGCAGGAAAGGTGTCACAAGCAGAATTCCGGTGGCATCGCCGAACCACCAGACGAACCAGATGAGCGGAAATTTGGACCACGGCTGGAGGCCTGCTGCGCAAATCGCCGTCGGACCGATACACGCCCCGATCATCCCCACGAACAGGCTCAGTGCGGCAAACCGGAAGGCGGCAATCTCGGGGAACCAAAGCCCGTGGTTCGGATTTTCCCCGTCGTTTTTTAACCAGCCGTGACAAAAAAACCAGCCGGCCAGCGCCTCGAGTGTGTTACCGCAGGCGATGAATGCGGAGACGCAGAGAGTCGTAGCCGGCGATCCCAAGTCAGACAAGAAGATCGCATTGGCAAAGAACGCGCCCAGGAAGATTCCCGGCCAGGCGCTTCGCCCAAGCAATAGGAGCCCGGCCAGGGCGCCTGCCGCCGCCGGCCAGACCGGCGAAGCATTGCTTTCTTCAACAGTTAGCCGCAGACCGAGGCGTGCCAGGACATAGTAGGCGACGCCGAGGCCGGCAATCCGCGCCAGCTTCTTCCACGAAGTCCGGTATGTCTTAGTTTTTGCGCTCATCCTCTCGCATTGCCGATCACAGGGCAGAACGCGGTGACTGCTGCGCAAAGGGCGAACTAATCTGCGGAACAGCACCCGTTAGGAAAAGGAGTCGTCCTGACGTTGCGGAAAATATGCCCACATCGAAAATCCCGGATAGAGAATGGGTTGCAAGTCAAACCTGATTGCGGATCGATCCTGCCGCCGCGATTTGCGATGAACGATTGCATTTTCCATCCGTTTCCGACGAAGGATTGCATTCACGGAGCCTCGATTTAACATGCCCGCGACAGACAGAGCTTTGCTCCACGGGTTTGGCGCGTGTTGATCAAGTGACCGGTCTTGCGGATTTTCCAGGCGGCGGGATTTGAAGAGCACGATTATGGCTCCCGCGGTGTAAACCTAGTGGCGCGATCGCTGGAGACAGTCTGTTCTCCTTCTTGTGGAAGTTGAAAACGGCGTGCAAGGTTTCCTGCTTACCACGGGCGATGCGCACCTTGCCTCATATCACCTTGCTTTAGAGATATCGAGTGAAGCGGCTGTGGCACGCAATCTCACCGCTGACAACGCTGCTCAGCGGCAGAACTTTCAGCAGCTTGATCCGTTGATGGCCGCCATGCTTCCCATCGTCGCGCAGTGCATTTCCCTTCAGCAACGTTGAGAGCGTAATGCCGCGCTGCGATGCCTCAATGCCGACCATGGCAAAGAATCGCTGGAGGCAATTCGCGCTGTGCTTCAACAGATGGAAGAGGAAGAACACCGGCTCTTAGTCAGCCGTAGCGAGCATGAACACCGGATTCATTTTCTTAATGATGCATAACCCGAAAATACCGCATGCCTGTGAGGCATCAGATCATGCCGCCTGAGACGTCGGGGCGCTTTTGTTCCAGCCGCCTGGAGCCCGAGAAGTTCAGGCGGGAACCGTGCTTAAACCAGGCGGCTCATATTGAAAGTTGGCTTTTTTGGCCAACCAGCAAATGGTCGGGAGGCAGTTCCTTGGCGGGACTCGATGAAATGGGCAAGCGTTCGCGCCGAATCAGGATGTCATAGGCAAAAGGAAGTGTGCTAAGAGCGCCAAGCACTGTAAGGAACGTGCCGAGCGCCCTCCGTTTATGACGATTGAGCCGGTTGCCTAGTAAGAGCGCCAAACCTGCTCCCAGGAGGCCCCGGGTGGTGGCGATTCCGAATAGTTCAACAAGTGGAAGAGTAATCTGTTTCATGGGATACGGTTTCGATGTGCCGCAACGAGATATCCGGCCACTTTGAAGTATCTCCTTCTCACGATGACCGGCTTGGTTTTTGTATAAGCGGCTCTGTAGGTTTCGGCTCATCCAGGTTTTTTGCAGGTATCCGTCTTTAGCTCGATTTTGTTGTATCCGCGGCGCGTTCTAAGGAAGGGCAACGGGTCCAGGGCTGGCCTGCTTTTTATCAGTTGAAAAACTCGTTTTAGCTTTTTGGAAACCTCTTGCAGACTGCCGTATTAAACCGCATCGACGGTGATTTTTTTTACGGGCAACAAACCGAAAATACGCTGGAAAAACCTTGAAATCGGGACGAGTTTTCCTCGTACAAAATGAAAAACATGACCTTGAATCGCCTGTCCACGGGCGTCTCCGGGCTCAATGAAATCTTGCACGGAGGCTTGATCCCGAGCCGTGCGTATTTGGTGCGCGGCGGACCGGGGACGGGTAAAACAACACTTGGCCTGCACTTCCTTGTCGCAGGCGCCAGCAAGGGGGAGGCCGCCGTCTTTATCTCACTGGAGGAGTCGGAGGAAAACGTCCAAAAAAACGCACGCGCACTCGGGTTGGACCTGGCTGGCGTGACATTTCTTGACCTGAGTCCCGGGTCCGATTTTTTCGCCGAGGGGCAGACTTACGACATATTTTCTCCCGCCGAAGTCGAGCGCGAGCCGACCACTCGCAAGATCATCGAGCAGGTTGAAGCGCTTCAGCCCCGGCGCGTCTTCCTGGAAGTGATGAGCGAATTTCGCTACCTCTCAAGCGATCCATTTCAATTCCGCAAACAAGTCCTTTCCTTCCTGCGGTTTCTGACCGCAAAAGGGGCAACCGTACTCCTGAGCTCGGAGGGAAGCGTTCTCGCTCCCGATGACGATCTCCAATTTATGGCTGACGGCGTCATCCATCTCGATTCCGCCGCACCCGGCCGTACCGTGCGTGTCACCAAATTTCGCGGCTCCGAGTTTCGCGCGGGGCGCCACTCGATGCGGCTCACGTCGCGTGGAATGGAGGTTTTTCCGCGCTTGTTGCCGTCGAATCACGGCCGGGAGTTTGAAGTCGAGCAGGCGGTTTCGGGCATTGGCGAGCTTGACGCGCTTTTGCACGGAGGCCTGGAACGCGGCATGATCACGATCATTACCGGTCCGACAGGGGTTGGAAAAACGACGGTTGGCTTGCAATTTATGATGCAAGCCGCGCGACGCGGGGAGCGGGCGGTGATTTACACGTTTGAAGAATCGCGGGAAACGATGCTGGCCCGGAGCGCCGGGGTCGGGATGCCGCTCCAGCCGCTGATTGAGAGTCAGATGCTCTCAGTCGTGCAAGTGGAGCCGCTGCGATTTACGCCCGATGAATTCGCGCATCTCGTGCGCCAGGAAGTGGAGGATCGTTCCGCGCGTCTGGTGATGCTCGACAGTGTTTCCGGTTATCATCTTTCCATGCATGGCGAAGAGATGGATGGTAATGACGACCGGCTGGTGATCCATCTCCATGCGTTGTGCAAATACCTTCGGAACATGGGTGCCACCGGCATCCTGGTGAACGAAGTGGAGCGTTTTACGGGCGAGTTTCGCGCCACCGAAAGCGGCATCAGTTATTTGACCGACAATATCATTTTTCTGCGCTACGTGGAGATGAACGCGGAGATCCATCGCGTGATTGGCGTTCTGAAAAAGCGTCTAAGCGGCTTTGAGCGGGCGTTGCGAGAACTGGAGATTATTCCGCACGAGGGCATTAAGGTGGGTCCGCCGCTTACCGGCCTCACGCGCATCCTCACCGGCACACCGGAATGGAGTGATAAGCGTCAGAAAGAAGTCAGCGCCGGGAGGTGACACGCGATCAGTTTTGCGGTCGATCAAATATTCGACCCGTGCGTAAAACGTCTGGAGCGGAAGATGCGGGCGATCCGATGCGCTGTCAGCAGGAGGGAACATGAGCACGATTTTGCTGCTGCTTGATCAAAAGGAAAACCGCCGGGTCCTGGCCGACTGGCTGACGGCGCGCCACGAGCTGGTGGCTGATGAATCGGATTCGGCGCTGCACAAACCATTTGATCTTTGCATTGTCGACGGGCACGCGCTTGATCGGCTGCTACCGCGTCTGCGTGCGCGCAAGGATGCCGAAAATCTCGTATTTTTGCCCGTGTTGCTGGTCGCTTCCCGGCATGGCGTCGGCATGGCAAAGCGGCATCTATGGGAGAGTGTGGATGAGTTAATCGCCACTCCGATTGAAAAAGCCGAGCTTCAGGCGCGTGTGGAGATTTTGCTGCGGGCGCGTCGGTTAAGCAGCGAGAACGCAGTGCTGCTGCGGCAGCTTGAAGCGGAGCTTAAACTGGCCGCGCACGTACAGATAGACCTGTTGCCGAGTGGGCTCCCGAGCTTGCCGGGATTTGAACTGGCCGCGCGATCGGTGCCGGCCCGGGAAGTCGGCGGCGATTTTTATGACTGGCAACAAACCGCTCCCGATACCTTCGTTTTGACCGTTGGCGACGCCATGGGACGCGGCATGTCCGCAGCGCTTTTAATGGCCACCGTGCGTGCCGCAGTGCGCACGGTGGCACGCTTGCATCCGCCCGCTCAAGCGCTCGAACTGGTCCGTTTCGGACTCGAAGCCGACCTCATCCGCACGATGGGTTTTGTCACTCTTTTTCACGCGCAGCTTGATGTTGCCGCACGGCGGCTGCTTTTTGTTGATGCCGGTCATGCCCATCTTTTTATCCGCCATATGGATGGCTCGTTTGAAAACCTTCATCCACGCGGTCCCGCGCTCGGGATTCCCGCGCGGAAACCGTATGAGGAAGGTACATTCATATTTACTCCCGGCGACGTGCTGATCATTTACACAGACGGCATTCTTGATGCCGAACCCAACATCATGCTCGACCATGCCGCGCTGGCAAAGCACCTTGAAGGCAGCGCAAGCGCCGGCGAAATGGTCGAGCGGCTTCTCTCGATCGCAACCAACAAGGATACATTGCCCGAGGATGATATCACGGTCGTCGCTTTGTGTTGCCTGGCCTAGTGTCCTGTCAGAGAAGTCTATTAAAAGTTGTCTGAAAGTCGGGATCAAAGCCAAGCAGAAATCGGCAGGCTGGGAGCACTCTTACTATTTTCCTTACTGGGTGTTTAGATGCGATTGCCCTGAAGAGACTCTCAAGCCCGGAGGAAGCAGGCGAGCGCCTGATTGCTCTCCAGATGCCCGACATGCGTGCCACGCTCAATGTGTCGTTGCTCTCAACTAATTTGATTGAAATGAGGTGCAACTGATTTTTGGACCAGTTTGTCGCTTATTTTGTTGAGCGGATTTGGGTTTCGAACTGGCTCGGAGTTTTGTATCCGATGGCTGAGTGTTTGCGGTGTGAGCTTGCTCCGCTTTAGTGGACACAAGGGGCGGGTATCTGGAAGATACCAATGAAAGTGAAACAGACCCCCGTGCAATCCCAAATCCTTAAGAACCCCGAGAGCCGACGCTCCTTTACGGA
>JAQGOL010000001.1 GCA_028293625.1 Chthoniobacteraceae bacterium
GCGCCATCGGATGTGGCCCCGTGGTGAGACCTGTGCCGCGGTAGTCAGCCTGAAGTCGTTCGCCCGCATTCATCGCATCAAGGGGCGAGGCGCTATTTTCCGAAAGGCCGGCAAAAAGATCGTCTTCCGGGAGTTGCGTCTGTTCGATTTGCCAGAGCGCATCGCGGCGGTGTCCGGCCAGGGGATTTAATGCGCCGATTTCGGCCAGGAGACGCAATTCGTCCTTATGCAATGGGACACGCGCTTTCAGATCGGTGATCGACTTAAAAGGCCGCTCCGACCGGCGGGCGAGAAGTTCTTCGCCGCGTATTTGGGAAAGGCCTCGCACCAGACACAAGCCAAGCCGCAGGGCGCTATCGGCTTCCAAAAAACAGCGCCACTCTGACTGCACAATGCAGACCGGCCGGACCCGGATTTTATGGCGGCGCGCATCTTCAATGAGCGTGGCTGCGGAGTAGAATCCCATTGGCTGATTATTGAGCAGGCTGGCAAAAAATTCGGCGCCCCGATGCACCTTCAGCCAGGCGCTGCCATAAGCCAGGATCGCAAAGCTGATCGCGTGCGACTCGGGAAATCCGTAAAGGGCAAAAGAACCGACCGACTTGGCGATCCGTTCAATGACATGTTGGGCAATCCCTTTTTGCGCCATGCGTTCACATAATTTGAGAGTTACTCTGGCCATCCGCTCCGGGGAGCGATGAAAGCTCAGGGCGCGCCGCAACTCCTCGGCTTCACTTCCGGTAAAGTCGCCCATGACCATCGCGATTTTAAGGAGTTGCTCCTGAAAAAGCGGGACTCCAAGTGTGCGTTCAAGCACGGGTATAAGACGTTCATCATCATATTGCGCAGGTTCTTTGCCGGTGCGGCGCGCCAGATAAGGATGAACGAGGTCGCCCTGGATCGGGCCGGGCCGGATGATGGCCACCTCAATGCAGACATCGTAAAAACAGCGGGGCTGCATCCGGGGAAGGGTGGCCATTTGCGCGCGGCTTTCGATTTGAAAAACGCCGATCGTATCGGCCGCGCACATCAGGTCGAAAACGGCGGAGTCATCCTTTGGAATGGTGGCCAGGTCGACGGGGCAACCCCGCTGGCTGCAGAGCTCCACGGTATCCTGAAGCACCGACATCATTCCCAGCCCAAGGAGATCGACCTTGATGATGCCGAGGCTATCGCAATCTTCCTTGTCCCATTGCGCCACGCTGCGGTCCGGCATGGAAGCGTTCTCGAGCGGCACGATGGAGCTGAGTTTCTCTTTGCAAATAATCATGCCGCCCGAGTGCTGGCCAAGGTGCCGGGGCAGACCGTAAATGGATTGGTAAAGGGAAAGAAAAGCCGGCGTGCGCGGATGCTCGGGCGGGATGCCGGCCTCAATCAACTGGGCTTCCAAAGGGAGCGTGTGCGGATAGTCGCCGCTTGAGAAAAGTGCGCTGAACCGTTCAATGAGCGACTCGGGAAAGTTGAGCGCCTTGCCGATTTCCCGCGCCGCGCTGCGTCCCCGGTAAGTAATGACATTGGCGGTCATGGCGGCCCCGTGCCGGCCATAGCGCCGATAGACTTCCTGAATGACGCTTTCCCTGCGATGCCCGCTTGGCAGGTCAAGATCGATGTCGGGCCAGCTTGTGCGGCCTTCGCTTAAAAAACGCTCAAAGAGCAATTTGCATTCAACCGCATCGACCGCAGTGATTCCCAAACAATAACAGACCGCGCTGTTTGCCGCGCTGCCGCGTCCCTGGACGAGGATGTTTTGACTGCGGCAAAAATTCACCAGATCCCAAACGATGAGGAAATAACCGGCGAAATTAAGGCGATTGATCAGCTCGAGCTCGTGCCGAAGCTGGCGAAGCACGTTACGCGGAATGCGTTTGCCATAACGCCGATGAGCGCCTTCCAGAGTGGCATATCGAAGGAAATCGGCCTGGGAACTATCGTCTGGGGTGTCGTAATGCGGGAATTGGTAACCGAGGTTTTCGAGGGAAAAAGTAAGCCGTTCCGCCAGGCTCACAGTATTGGAAATGGCTTCGGGATAATCGGGGAAAAGGGTCCCCATTTCGATACCCGATTTAAGGCGCCGTTCGCTGTTTGGACTTAGGAGCAGGCCTGCCTCGTCGAGATGGGTATGGGCGCGCAAACAGGCGAAAACATCGAGCACCTGGCGCCCTTGAGCCGTGGCATAAAGGACTCCATTGGTGGCAAGAAGCGGGAGTCCGCGTCGGCGGCCAAGTGCCGCGAGCTGGTGCAATACCCGATTTTCTCCACGAATAAGATGGCGTTGGAGTTCCAAAAACACGTTGCCCGGGCCGAACAGGCGGCTGAGTTTTTGAAGCACTGCGTCCGCTTCGGATGGCCCAATTTGAAAGGCGCGGCGCAACGGCCCTTCTTCGTCGCCGGTCAGTGCGATAAGGCCTTCGCAAAATCCCGGCAATTCCTCCCACGCAATCGCGCATCCGCCCTTGGGCGCTCGCAAATGCGCAAGGGAAAGAAGCGTGCAAAGATTCCGGTAACCCCGTTCGTTTTCCACGAGCACGGGCAAGATAGTCCCATCCTCCATGGTCAGCTCGCAGCCGGTAATCGCACGCACTCCTTTTTCCCGGGCGGCGCTGGAAAAACGCGGGATGCCGTAAAAGCCGTTGCGATCACACACGGCAACGCTTTGAAGCCCGATTTGAAGGGCTCTCTCCGCAAGATGTTCAGGAAGCGATGCGCCCCGCAAAAAGCTGTAAGCGGTGCGTGCGTGAAGCTCAACGTAGTTCATTGCGCCGCGCCTAATCGTAGATGCCTTCCAGAAACCATGCGCCGTCTTCTTCATAAATGCGGCAGAGCACGCTTTCGTGCAGTTGCACATCCCACTCGTTGTGGCTCCAGGGCGCTCCATTCCACCAATTGCCAGAAAGGCGTATCGGCCCAAAAGAATCGATAATGGCGCCGCTCACTTCCACGCTCTGTAAAAATACGGGCCGCTTTTTAAAAAGAACCTGCGCGGGCCGGGCGGGGCGAAATCGGCGAAATGACAAACCGGCCATCGGCGCTTTGGTGGCGGATGGTTCAGCGGTGATTCTGCGCCGATCGGAAAGTTCTCCAAAGATGACGGGGCCGATGAAAAAAGCATCGGGCCGATGGGTCGAAAACAAATTCGGCGTGCCGACGTGGCCTTCGCCAAGGAGCGCGCCAAGGCGTGCGAGCGTTTCAAAAAACTGATTCGGATCACGCAACGCACTTTCAAAAAGTCCGAATTGCTGGCGCCATGGCCGGCTGGGAGTCGCTGTCAGGCGCAGCGAAATAATCGGATGTTCAGCGCGGAAATTTTCGAGATGTGTGTGAAGCATTCGAAAAAGCACATCCACATCGCAGGTGGGCGAGGGGATATCGAAGCGGCGTCGATAGAAGGCGCCGATTGTAAACCCAAGGCGCAATTCAAGTTCCGATGCCACAAGCCAGGCCGTCTCCAAACGCAACGCGATCTGTTCCAAAAACCTGCGCAGGATAAAAAGGAGCGGCTCAAGGGTTTCAATTTCATTTTCAAACTCAATGCTTTCCTCAAAAATTTCCGGTGGCGGGATGCAGCGCAATGGCCGGTCAATGCGTCCCGATGCGCGGTCAAAAAAAGGAAGGATTTCCGCGCCAAGCCGTTCCGCAAGCGAGTCGCGCCCCAGGGCGACAAAATCGCCCAAAGTATGGATTCCCCATTTGCCAAGCACACTGAGGAGATGCGGCGGGAGGGCAAGTATTTCAATGGGGACCGCGGCAAGGTCGCGTGCAGCGCGCACTTCGCGGCAGGAATCGGCACTTTGGGCGGCAAGCAACGCCAGATCGGCGTTGGGCGCGATCCCAAGCCGCGCACAAAGGTGCACCGCCGCCAGCTGCACAAGCGGACGCTTTTTCTGGCTCGCGGGCCACTCCGCATCCCAGCGCAATGTGCAGATTCCCGCGGCGGTTTCCTCCACAAACGGGGAAAAACTGCATGCACATTCTACCAATGCCGCCCGCGCTACCCGTTCTGCATCAGGGGATTGGATTTTTATGATCAGCCCATTGCAGCGCGCCACGGCCTGGGTAGGGGTCATGCCTTGAGTCACTCCGGCGGCATGCGCACTCGGCGTCATTTGCAAAATGCGCGTCTTCTTTTCCGCGATTAAAACCACGGTTTGCGCGCGCAGCTCAGGTGTGTTCCTCAGAACTGCCTGCAATGCAAAGTCCGGCACAAAAATCACCGCATACAGATTCATGGCCGCGCGGTTTGAAGCTCCGGAGAAGAAGCCTTCTTAATGCCTTTAAAAAGAAAAGGATTCATACGGCCGCCTCCATCTGTTCTGTCCAGCGGGTCGCGGAACGTTTCCGGGAAATACTCAAACTCAGCTGCGGCAGGAGAACCTCCTGTTCGTCATCAAGGGATGCGAGTTTGAAATGGCCTTCCAATAGAAGCCGGACATCGGCGCACATAATAAGAGGACGCGGGGTCAGCGCTACCAATGCAACCGACGTTGGCTCAATGGCGCGCTGGAGCCGATACCAGTTTGAAGAGGAAATGGCGGCCAGCTCGGTGGCCGGGTTGCCGCGCAGATCCAAAAAAAGGAGCGGCAGATTGCCGTCGCGTAACAACAAATCGACGCTGCGAATGGCATCCCCTGCCTTTTTACACCGGATCCAAAGCAGATTTTTGAGCATCTGCGCGCCTGCGGATTGGGGGTCAAAGGAGTCACTTCCATCAATCAGCGCCGACCAGCGCCCTTCTTTGGCCGCGTGGCGCAGGATGGTGCGCATTAAAAAAGACGCGCCGCTGGTTTTTGCCTCGCAGGTCAATTCCACAATCCCGCCCTTCCACAGCCCGCCTGCGAGCAGCTTATCGAGCGAAGGGACCCCTGTTTCCAGATAAGCACGGTGCTGCGCAGGCGGCGCGGAGAGGTGCTGCTGAATGCGGGCACGCAGCTCGATGAGTTTTGAACTCTTGGACATGCAAGAGAGCATACTGGAAAATATGTTCACTTGAACACATTTCCATTGTTTCCATTCACAACACGCCCTTTTGGCGCATCCTGGCGGATGCGCCCCCTCAATGATTCGGGTTTCCTTTCATTCCCATTCAAAGAGCCCGTCCATGCAGTCTTTGATTTTTCGACTAGCTGTCCGTTCGTTTGTGGGTTGATGATGCATCACCCCGTCTTTCCACGTCTCGTTCCCCATTTATGAATACCACACGCCGGTCCTTTATTAAATCTTCCGCGGCAGCTGTTTTAGGATTTCCCGCTTTTGTCCGGGCCGCCAACCTGAATTCCACCTTGCAAGTTGCCGTGGTCGGCTGCAGCGGCCAGGGATTGTCCGATCTTATGCAGATTGGGTCACATCCAAAAGTGAAGTTCACCGGATTTTGCGATGTGGATACCGCGCGTTTTGGCGGCGTGGACGCAAAGTTCCCCGGGGTGGCGCATTTTCAGGATTTCCGTGAAATGTTCAGTTTATTGGGCGATAAATTTGATGCGCTGCAAGTCTCCACGCCCGACCACATGCATGCCTTCATATCGTTGGATGCAATGCGGCTTGGCAAACATGTCTATTGCCAGAAGCCGCTTACTCATACGGTGTGGGAAGCCCGCCAGATGCGGTTGCAGGCAGCCAAATCAAAGGTGATTACTCAAATGGGCAACCAGATCCATTCCGATTCAACCTATCGGACCGGAGTAAAGCTCTTGCGCGACGGGGTTATCGGCAAGATCAAGGAAGTTCACTCCTGGCAGGGCAATCACGGCAACGGGAATACCAGGCTGACTGCGCTGCCGCCGTCGGGGCCCGTCCCCGAGTCTTTGAATTGGGATGCGTGGCTGGGCGTGGCCGCGCTGCGCGATTTTGCTCCCGATGCCTATCATCCTTTCAAGTGGCGGGACTGGCAGGAATTCGGCGGCGGCACGATGGGCGATTTTGCCTGCCATATCTTTGATCCTGTTTTTACCGCGCTTGAACTTACCGCGCCCCTGACTATTCACGCCGAAAACGAGGGGCTTAATTCGCAAACATGGCCTTTCGCGGAGACTATTAGTTATCTCTTTCCCGGCACTGCATTTACCGCGGGTAAAACCATCCCGGTTATTTGGTACGATGGAGGACGCAAGCCTGACATTTCACTTGCACAGATGCCAGCGGACAAGGTGCTTCCCTCCGCAGGTTCCCTCTTTATAGGAGAAGGAGGAGTGCTCATCCTGCCGCATTACGCGATGCCGCAGCTTTATCCGCAGGAGAAGTTTGAGGCCTTCAATAAAGTAGCCGGCGCCAATCACTACCACGCCTGGGTTGATGCAGTCATTGAAGGGAAACAGACGACTGACAGCTTTGAGTACGCCGGCCCGCTAACCGAGGCGGTGCAGCTTGGCAACGTGGCTACAAGAACTCCCGGGGTTACCCTGCAATGGGACGCTGCCACAATGCGAATCCCCAATCAGCCCGAAGCGGAGCGATTGCTTACAAAACAATACCGCGAAGGATGGAAGATTGCCGCCGTGGAGTAGCTTGCCTGCTCACTGACCACCTAGGATGTTAGGCGGCATCACGAGGTTCGCGTTGGTATTAAAATCGAGCCTCGGGATGATCCACTCGGTGCCGGGCTTGTAACAGTCAAAAGACATCCATGCCGCGCCCTTCTCAAATTTCGCGACCGCATAAACGCGGCGGGTTGAGGGGGAGAGTGCGATGGCACGAATGATTTCATAACCGATCATTCGTCCGAACACGGACTGCACTTTTCCCATGCGCCTTACCACCTGGTCTTGCAGGTCGTCCTCGGATTCAATCGCCGATCCTGAAAGCCAGGCGTTGAAAGCCGCCAGCGAGCCATGTTTTTGGTACTCATCAAAACCTCTTGCAACCACTTCCGGGACAACGGCTTCCGCGGCGTGCGAAAGCGATGAGAATAAGACGATAAAGAGAGAGAGAATCAACTTCATAGGGATTAGGGTTAAGCATTTAAGCTAACGGACCACTCCCAAAATTGAAACCGTCCTGTTTGAAAAAGCCTGAATGAGTCAACCACTCTTCTGGCTCGTATCCGAACATGTAGACCGGCCTTGCTGCACGGATCCCCGAGCCGGACTCTCGACCTGAATCAAGTTCGCCGCCTACTTATCGAGCACGCCGAACTCATTCATTTTTGTTGTTGACTTTATGATCCAAGACGATTCGGCTCCGGCTGAAACGCGCTGGTTAAGTGATTTGTAAGAGCCTGAAAATAAGGTGATTGTGAAACTGTTTGTGGCCGGTTTATCTATCCAATTTCCATGGCTCCGGGTTTTGTTGACAGTGCCCGGCCGCGAGTTAGGCTAGGCGCCGAATTGAAAACTAATCACGCAGTCGCGCTGGGGACGATTCTCCTTTGGGCGGTGATGACATTCTCTCTCGGCGCTGCCGAATCGGAGAAACCGCCGGGTATTGGTTTGACGATAGTCTATGATACCTCCGGCAGTATGAAGGAGGCTGTCGTGGCGAGTGATGGAAAGCGTGTTCCAAAGTTTCAGATCGCGAACCGCGCTTTGCTAAGCGTGGTCGACAAGTTGGAAGCCTTTCAGAAGAGCAACCCCGCTCAATTACTTCGCACAAGCCTTGTTATTTTCTCAAGAGAGAGCGGCCGCGTTGTTGTTCCTTTGGAGAACTTCGATCCCAAGCTATTTCGGACATGGATTCAGGGATTTGGCGTGCCTGATGGCGCGACTCCTTTAGGCGCTGCGATGCGTGTGGCTGCTCAACCGCTTCTTGATGGAAAGTTGCCGCGCTCGCATATCCTCGTTATCACAGACGGCGCAAACACAGTTGGTCCTGATCCGGCCGCAGTCATTCCAGCCCTTCTTGCGGCGGCATCCGCGAGCGGCATCGGACTTAATATTCACTTTATCGCGTTCGATGTAGAGGCACGCGTGTTTGAACCGCTTAAGAAGCTGAATGTGACATTGCTCTCGGCTTCAAACGAAAAGCAGTTGGATGCGCAGCTTACATTGATCCTGGAGAGGAAAATCCTTCTTGAGGACGAGGAGACGCGGCCAGGGAAGCCGTAGTCGGCTACCGATCTATTTCACCTAACTACCACAACTATGTTCAGAGCCATCAAAAGAATATTCATCTACCTCGGGCTGTTAGCCGAGAAAGCCACGGAGAACGATGCGGTTAATCAAGCTGTCGTGGAGCGCGGGATTCGTGATGCGAAGGTTAAAGCGGACAAGGCTCATTACGCCAACGGTCAGCTGGCCAGTCAAATTGCAGTGCTAAGGGACCAGGTTAAACGGCAGATGCGCCAACGCGACGAGCTTCAGGGGATGTTGCAGGCAGCCGCGGCTGCAAATGATGAGGCGAATGGTGCCCATTACGCCGAGGAATTGGCCACCATGGATCAGGATATTGCCGATAACGAAGGGCAGCTCAAAAGTTTGGAGGAGCTTTACCACCAAAATACTCAGATCATCGCGCAGAGCCTCCGGGAAATTCAGAAATTCCAGCGCGAGTTTGAGACTGTCAAAGCGCGTGTCGCCGTGGGGCGTTCCCTTGAAAATCTTGCCGGCCTCATGAAAGGCTCAATCACCGAGCTTCAGGGCATGATGGGAGATGATCTTTCCCAGTCGATGCAACAGTTGCGCCAGAGTGCTGCCGTCGGTGAGGGGCAGATGCGTGCCACCTTCGATCTTGCCAGGGAAATGGGCTCAAACGTCCAGCGTAAACAGGAGATGAAGCAGGCGCGCGGCGCCGCGCTTTTTCAGGAGTATAAAAAGAAGATGGGGCTCGTTCAGGGCGACGCCGCACCATCCACGGAGTCTGCTGCGCCGGTTGAGCAGCGACAGAAAATCGCGGAATAACCCTCACCAAACTAACCATGACATCACTCGGAAAGTTCGTTCTAACGCTTCTTATTCTGGCGGTCGTCGGATTTGGAATCACCCGCTGGTGGGACAAGATAGCGCCGGCTTCCTCACAGCAGCAGCAGGGAGTCTCGATT
The DNA here is from genome assembly GCA_028293625.1 of Chthoniobacteraceae bacterium. GTDB lineage: Bacteria > Verrucomicrobiota > Verrucomicrobiia > Chthoniobacterales > Chthoniobacteraceae > CAIURC01. The sequence goes on from JAQGOL010000001.1 coordinate 8,966, forward strand.
GATCCCAATGCATTAAAAGAGACGCTCGCCAAGCAGGGCGACAAGGAAAACGCCGTGGCGAACAAGTTGCTTGCCGGCGACAAGGCAGTGTCGTTGGTGGATGGCTCCGCCATTCCAGCCGTGGCTGGTGTGAGTGACTACGATAAGCCGATGAAGGACGGTAAATTTGTCGTCCAATTTCCAATCAACGTCTGGCCGGGGTGGGCGCCGATTATTGCCGCCAACAACGGGATGGAACCGAACCAGGAAAGTCTGTTTTTCAAAAAATACGGATTCTATGTGAAGCTCTCCCTTGTGGATGACCCGGTCAAAGCGCGCGACCTCTTCGCGAGCGGCCACAGCCATGTGCTCTGGGGCACCCTTGACATGATGGCTCTTTTTGCGCCTGAGCTGGCCAAGGATTCCCGCACGGTCCCCGTCATCTGCCAGCAGATCGACTGGTCAGCAGGCGGCGATGGAATCGTCGCGCGCGGTGATATCCGCTCAATCAACGATTTTCACTCCAAAGGCGGCAAACGGCGCAAAGTGGTATTGGCCCAGAATTCGCCCAGCCATTACTTCATCATTTCGCTGCTCGTGGACGCGGGAATTGATCCTGCCGAAGTAGACTTTCGTTGGGCGGGAGACGCGCCTGCGGCAGCCAAAATTTTCGTTCAGGACAAATCTTTTGATGCATTTATTGGCTGGTCTCCTGACATCTATACTGTGTCCGACCAGCTCAAGGATACGCGCCTTGTTTTAAGCACCGGCAGCGCCAACCATCTCATTGCCGATGTCTGGGCTGTGCGAAACGATTTCTACCGTGATCACCCGGACATTGTTGCCAATCTCGCACGGGGCATTTTTGAAGGCATGGACATCGTGCGCAAGAACGTGCCCAACGCCGCGAAGTTGCTTTCAGCTGCTTACGGTTTGCCGGTGGAAGATTGCACCTCGATGATCGGCAAGGATGGCGGCGTCGCCGAGGGAGATGCGCATCTCGCCAACTACCGCGAGAATGCCAACTTCTTTCTCGATCCGATGAACCCCTCGAACTTCGAGGTTGTTTGGAACCGTGCTTCCACCATTTATAAGAGTCTGGGGGCGATCAGTGCGCCGGTACCCGCCGCCAAGGTCAAGGCCGGTCAGGTCATGGCCAAGATGGCCGATGAATACAAGGAAGTGCGCGATCTTTCCCAGGCAACTTTTAAGCCCGGTGCGCTCTTTAAGAACGCGGAGGCGGAGAACGGGGAGATCCTGACAAAATCGGTGATCATAACCTTTCCTCCAAACAAGTCAGTGCTCGATACCAACTACGACGCGAACATCCCAACGGTTTTGGAAGAAGTAGGCAAACTTGCCGGATCTTTTGGCAATGCTTACATCGTCATTGAAGGGAACACGGATGGAAGTCGAAAAGGAATCGTGCCGGCTGATCTGGTTCGGCAATTGAGCTATGATCGCGCCGATTCAGTCAGAAAGACCATTCTGGAAAAATACAAGTTCGATCCGAACAAGTTTAAGGTCATCGGCAACGGCTGGGAAAATCCCGTCGCCGGAATGAACGATGCGAGTAATCAGGAGCATAATCAGAAAAACCGTCGCGTTGAGATAAAAGTGTTCCCTTTGGAAAAAGAATAGGTCCGGTTGGCAAGATGCGCCGGGTGGAGCGGTTCCTGCCGCGCCGGCGCATTTCCGACCTTTGATAGCGCTTCACCTTTGCCTGTTATGATTGGATTCTTTGCATTCGCCATTGGGTTCTCGCTGTTACTGACTATTTTGGTTCGCGTTGCGGGACTAAACGTCCGGCGCGGTTTGCCAAAACAAAATCAGGCGCTCTTAACCCTGAGTTTTATTGGACTTGTGATATTGGCCTGGTGGCTATTCACGCGCGGCGACCGGATAGAAGAGCGTATGATTGCGCCATTGATTCTACCGAGTCCGTCGGAAGTCATGCATGCCTATCCAAAGCTGCATTTCGAGCAGGCTCTTGTGCGGAGCGCCTTGCAATCATTTGAGCGGGTTACAATCGGCTTTACACTCGCCGCCATTGTGGCCGTGCCGCTTGGTGTTTTTATGGCCAGTTTTGGCGCCGTGGCCGCCTTTTTCCGGCCACTCGCCTTGATGGGGGCCTATGTGCCGATTGTTGTATTTATCCCGCTTTCGCTGGCTTGGTTTGGATTGGGCGAAACGCAGAAGATCGGGTTTCTTTTTATTGGTTGTTTTGTTGCGCTCCTCCCGCTCGTGATCCGCGCCGTGGATGATGTGCCTCGGGCGTTTCTCGATGTGGCGGTCACCAAGGGCGCCACGCAATGGCAGTTGGTCTGGCATGTCCTTTTTCCCGTCGCGCAAGCGCAGATTTGGGAGAACCTGCGCGCCGTCTATGGCGTGGGCTGGGGGTGGATCATATTGGCTGAAGTAGTCAATGCGCAGGCCGGTCTTGGCTACTTGATCTCCATCTCCGAACGGCGCGGCCATACAGCGGCTATCTTCGCCATCATCTTCGTCATTGTCCTGATCGCGGTAGCTTGCGACCAATTATGGCGGCTCGGAGCCCGGTTGTTGTTTCCCTACCGGTTCAAGTAATTCAACAGCGCTTTTTCTATGAGCACGGACAATCCCGTTCCCAATCCGCCCTCTTCTTCCAATCCTCCCCTGGAGTGCGCAACACTTTCCGCATCCGGCAGCGAAGCCGGCTTGCCGGAGGTGGTTACCTTTCGCAATGTCAGCAAATCGTTCGGCTTCGGTCCCGAGGAGAAGGTTGCCATTAAAGACGTCTCATTCATCGTCCACGACCTTCCCGGACAAGGTGAGCTGGTTTGTCTTGTGGGTCCGTCGGGATGCGGAAAATCGACCGTGTTGCGGATTATCGCCGGTCTTTCCCCGCAGTTCCCGCCAACGAGTGGTGAAACGCTCGTGTTTGGACAACCGATCAGCGGCCCGAGCGCGGAGCGCGGCGTTGTGGACCAGAAGTATTCGTTGCTGCCGCATCTTACGGTAATTGAAAACATTGCATTTGGACTGATGCTGCGCGGCATGCCGCTCAAAGAGCGACGCGCTTTGGCGGGGGATTGGGTGAAAAAAGTCGGGCTTGAAGGTGCCGAAGGAAAATATCCTTCGGAGCTCTCCGGCGGCATGCAACAGCGCGTGGCAATCGCCGCGACATTGATTCTTCGGCCGAAGATTCTATTGATGGATGAGCCGTTTGGCGCGCTCGATCCCAAGATCAGGCTGCGGATGCAGGAACTGCTGCTTGAACTCTGGAAAGAGCAGGAAGGAACGGTTTTCTTTGTTACACATTCCGTGGAGGAAGCCGTCTATCTCGGGGACCGTGTTTTTCGAATGGCGGCCAATCCCGGGCGTTTGGTGGAGGAACTTCGGGTGGAACGGCCCGATGAACCGTTGATGGGGATGCGCCAGCGTCCCTGGTTTATGGAACTGACACAGGAATTGCTGCACCGGCTTGAACATGATGCTTTGGCATCAGGCGCCTTGCGTGGTTCGCGTGTTGTGCCCCATCTTCATTCCCGATGAGTGAAAGTGATTCACCTGGTTATCACCTTGAGTTTTTAAAAAGTCCGCACCACGGCTGGCTTGGATTGCTGACTCTGGGCATGGGATTTGTGACCGGGCACGCGTTGCCGTTGGTGCTCGGAGCCACCGCCTACGCCATTGGCTGGATCTACGTGCCCGACCTCCCGTTTTTCCGCCATTGGGTCGATCGCCGGCGCGACCAGAGCGTTCGAGCCGTGGAAGAGGCGAAAGTCGTGGAATTTAAAAAAAGGCGCGATGCGTTGCTGGGCTCGCTTGCAGCCGAGCGGCTTGGCCGTTACCAGGCGCTCGCCGCGGTTTGCCAAAATATCGAAGTGGCCAGTGCCGAAAGCGCGCTTGGAGGAAATGGATTTGACCCGCGCTTGCGCAAGCTCGACGAACTGATGTGGACCTATTTGCGGCTTCTTTCAATTGAAGAATCGCTGGAGCGCTTTGTGGAAACCGAACGGTTGGAAGGGGTTCCATCACTGGTGCATCAGGCTGAGGGCGAAGTGGCGCATCTCGGCGCGGAAATTGAAAGCCTCAAAGCGCAGGGCGGCAAGTCGCTTGAAAATCGGGAGCGTTTTCTTGCCTCCAGAATGGAGCGTCTTGAGGTGCTTCATAAGCGGCTCGAACGCAGCCAGCAAGCCACTGACAACCTGGCCCTGGTCGTCGCTGAAGAGGAACGCCTCGATCAACAGATTAAACTCATCCGCGCCGATGCCGTGGCTTCCCGAAATGCCGGCGCTTTAACGGCCCGGATCGATGCCACCGTGGAGCACCTGGATGAAACCAATCGATGGCTGTCAGAAATGGACGAGTTTAAGGATCTGGTTGGCGACCTTCCAAATACGGAACTGCGGGTCGGTTTTAGTCCATCCACAATGCCTCCGCCCATCCCGCAATCCCGGCCGTCGGCCCGAGGACGAATCCGCCAATGAATCCCGCTGAAGTTTCACCACTCCCATTGCGCGGATGGGCCATGGAACTGGCACGCCGATGGAATGGCGCCACCTATTCACTCTTCATTCTTCACGGCAATATCTTCGACGTTTTTCCCGTGCAGGAGGCAGGCGGCACCGCCTATGTGCCGCTTAAAACATTCCTTTCGCGCCGGCTGTTTCCCGATCGCGGTTTTCTCCTTTTTTACGATATCAGCGACGGGCTTACCTTCGGAAACGCGGAAATGCAGAAGCTCTTTTTCGAATGGCTTGCGGTTTATGACCAGGTCGAAAATACCGCTTTTCGCCAGCAGGGCCCGCCGAGGGAATTCACGCGCATCGCACCGCTGCTTCGCCGTTTTTTTCTTCACGCCGCCGAACAAAATAAAAAGAGCATCACACTGGTCATCGATTTTCCTGAAAAAATCGTCCCGGCTTCCGCCGACGCGCATTCGAGCATCGATGAACGGATGGCGCTGGTGACACTCCTGAAATGGGCGACCGAGATGCGGCGTCTCGATATCGGTCTGCTGCTGGTGACCGAAGCGTCAGCGAAACTTGCCGGTGATTTGCTTCAAAATCCGCACGTCGCGCAGGTCGCCATCGAATTGCCCGAAGCCGGGGAACGCCTTCGTTTTTTGCAAGCGTACGCGGCGGCGAGAAACCAGCCGGTCGAAGCGTGGAGCGACTTTTCTCTTGAAGAATTGGCCGGGCAGCTTTCCGGGCTCAATCTCAGCCGCATTGAGCATCTACTGGCGGAAGCGGTTGGCAACGGCGGACGCATCACGGCGCAACATGTTGGTTTGGGTAAAAAGCGTCTCATCGAGGAGTACTGCCAGGGGCTTGTGCGGTTTAAGAATCCAAAGCCGGGAATGAATCTCGACGCGGTTGCCACTCATGGTGCGGCCAAGGCGCGGCTCCGGGAGCTGGCATGGCTGATCGCCAACGGCAAACGCGACGTCCTTGAACGCGGCGTCCTTCTGCCGGGTCGTGTTGGGGTTGGAAAATCGTTCCTCGTTGATTGTTTTGCCAGTGAGTGCGGGCTGCCCATGATGGAGCTTGGCGAATTCCGCTCGAAATGGGTGGGCGACACCGAACTCCAACAAGGGCGCATCCTGATGACCATCCGCGCGTTGGGTCCGGTGATCGTGGTCGTTGATGAAGCCGATGCCGTCTTCGGCACCCGCGAGGCCGACGGCGACAGCGGGGTTTCCGGCCGCGTTTTTGCCGCGTTCGCGGCGCATTTGGGCGATTCAAGTCTACGCGGCCGGGAGCTTTGGATCGCGATGACTTCGCGTCCTGATCTCCTTTCCATCGATATGAAACGTCAGGGCCGGTTCGGGTTGTGCATCCCGCTTTTTCCCGCCCAGGGCCACAACGACGTTCTTGAGCAATTTAATGCCATCGCCAGTTTTAAAAAAATCACGCTCACCGAGCCGATGCTGGCGTTCGTCGACGAAACGCTCGGCGCACGGGCGCTGACAGGCAGTGATGTGGACGCCATGCTTACCAGGGCCAAGGAACGTGCCGTTCTTGCGGGCCGCGACCAGAGTTTGGAAGTCGTTGATCTTCAGGAGGCGGTGAATTCGTTTATCGATCCGCTCGATCCGCAGTTGCTTGCGCTTCAGGAACTGGCAGCCGTGCTGGCTTGTTCAGACCGTCGATATTTGCCCGATCATTACGCGAACGCGGATCGTGCCTCGCTTTCCGCCAAGTTTGCGCTTCTGAAGGGACGCTTGCGCAGGTAGCACCCCGGGCGTGCTGTCCTACTCGGAAACAACCTGTGCAATGGCGGATTTGAGCCGCTCCGCGGAGACCGGCTTTTCAAGGAGCAGATCGACCCCGGCAGGACGTTTGCCATCCGGGAGCATCATCTCGCCAAAACCGGTCGTCATGATGATAGGAAGGGCCGCATCGATTTCCCGCGCCGCATGGGCCAGCTGCCCGCCGTGCATTTTTGGCATCGAGAAATCGGTAAGCAGCAGATCAAACTTCTGCGACTGAAGGGTTAGCAACGCTTCGTGACCGTCACTTGCGGTGGCCACGATATGACCGGCGCGTTCAAGTATCTCTGAGAGGATCTCGCGGATTTGTTCATCGTCGTCGACGATCAGCACCTGCAGGGAACGGCGCATCCTGCTGCTTTGGGCCGCGGCCACCATCGCCGGCGCCCCCTCCTGTGGCAGGGAGACCCGAAACGTGCTTCCGACTTCCGGCTCGCTTTCAATCTCCACGCTCCCGCCATGGCGCCGGACAATGCCGAATACCATCGCAAGCCCCAGGCCGGTCCCTTTCTCTCCTTTGGTCGTATAAAACGGTTCAAGGCAGCGGCCACGCACTTCCTCGCTCATTCCGTGGCCCGTGTCACTGATCTCAAAAACGGAGCGGTTGGCGGCCGCCCCGGTGCGCAAGGTGAGCGTGCCGCCTTCAGGCATCGCGTCGATGGCATTGAAAATGAGGTTGATCATCACCTCGCGCATTTCCGAAGGGTTGCATGCGATGGCCGGCACTTTTTCCAGTTCCAGTTTGACTGTGATGACACGTCCTTCAGCCAGCGCCTGGTCTTTCCAACGCGGTTTGCTAAGGTGCGATGCCTGATCAAGAAGCATCCGCAGATCAGCGATTTCAAACAGATCATCCTCGTGCCGGGGCCGATAAAAATGGCGCAATCGGCGGACGACCTGCGCCGCATCCTGGGAGGCGGTATTCATTGCCTGGATGCATTTAATGGTCCGCTCGCGGCTGTTCAGGATATCGGTTTCAAGCAGCAGATCGCTGTAGCCGAGCAGAATTCCCAGGCTGTTGTTAAAGTCGTGCACCACGCCGCTGGCCATCTCGCTAAACGCGTGGAGCCGTTCCTGCAGGATGGCTTGTTGCTGGCTTGTTTTCAACTCAGCCAGGGTTGACTCCAGTTCTTTTGTGCGTTCCGCCACCACGGCATCGAGGCGCCGGTTCTGATTTTGCAATCCGCGATGCAGATAACGCAGTTCAAGCAGATTTCTGACCCGCAAATGGAGTTCAGTCGCGTCAAAAGGCTTGGTTAAAAAATCGCGCGCCCCGGCGGTCAGCGCCCGTTTTTTTGTGCCTGGCGAAACGTCGGCGGTAAGGACGATGATCGGCAGAAACTGATCGGGAGCAATGCGGCCAAGCAACTGTTCCATGACGGCAAATCCGTCAAGATGCGGCATCATCAGGTCGAGCAGGATAATGTCGGGCTCAAACTTTTCAAAAAGCGCGAATGCCTGGCGTGGATCGGTCGTGCTGCAAAAATGAAGCTGTCCTTCCGCTTCAAGATTGCCTTCGAGCAGCCGCACATTGGCCAGCTCATCGTCGATGATCAGGAAACGTGCGTCCCGGATGAAATTGTGGAGAGCGTTCACGTCGCTGGAGTGAGGTAACGGCTGAAGAGGCGGAGGATGCTTTCCACTTCGATCGGTTTGGTGATGTAGTCGTTGGCGCCGGCCGCCAGGAGCCGGTGCGCCTGCCTGCTCATCGCATCAGCGCTAATGATGACAATGGGCGTGCCGCTTAGAAGCCGCTCGTCGCGAAGCTGCGAGAGCACTTGTTCGCCGCCGAGATCGGGCAGATGAAGGTCGAGCAGGATCAACGCGGGCCGATGGGCCAGCGCCAATGGCAATGCGTCGCCACCACGCGTGGCGGTGATAAGCCGCACCCCCGCATGTTCACTTGCGACGTGTTCCATTAAACGCAGGTTTGCCGGGTTGTCCTCCACGTAAAGCACATTCCGCTTGGTGCGGAACCGGCCGTTTTCTCCATAAAAAGCGGATTTTTCTTTCGGGAGACTTAACTGCGCGTTGGCGGCCATCGGCAGAACAAGCGAGAACGTGCTGCCCCGGCCCACCTCGCTTTGTACCTCAATGACGCCTCCCATGAGCGTCGCCAGCTGCCGGGAAAGCGCCAGTCCGATCCCGTGTCCTTCAATTCCTTCGTGTTCGGCGCCCAGACGCTCGAACGGGACAAAAAGCCGCTCCATTTTTTCCGCGGAAATGCCGCGGCCGGTATCGTGGATGTGAATGCACAAAAGCGCGGGCAACCGCTTTTGACAGTCGACGCTCACTGTGCCGCCGTCGTGATTATACTTGATGGCATTGGAGAGGAGGTTCACAAAAATCTGTTTGAGCCGCTGCCTGTCGGCGGTAACAAAACGGTCTGCCATATCTATCAAATTGACATCAAATCGAATCGCACGCGATTCGGCCAGATTTTGAACCAGGCTGAGGCTTTCCTCCAGGGCATCGGATATTTCCACCGATTCGGCGGAGATGCTCGTATTGCCGGATTCAATGCGGGTCAAATCAAGCACCTCGTCGATGAGATCGAGCAAATGGCGGCCGCCTTTGGCGATGAAACCGACGCTTTCAGTTTGCCGTTCATCAAGTGGGCGACGTTGTAAAAGCTGGCTGAAACCGAGGATCGCATTGAGCGGTGTGCGCAGTTCGTGGCTCATGCGGGAAAGAAACGCGCTTTTGGCCGCATTGGCGCGTTCGGCTTCCGCCTTCGCCTGTTGAAGTTTTTCCTCGACCTGTTTGCGTGCGGAGATGTCGCGCATATGGCCGGTGAACATGGGCGGCCCATCGCTCACGATCCGCATAATGGTGAGCTCGATGGGAAACTCACTCCCATCGGAGCGCATCGCGGAGAGCTCCAGGCGTTTGCCCAGCACGGGGCCTTCGCCGGTTTCCAGAAAACGCCGAATCCCATTCCGATGCGCTTCCCGGTACTGGGGCGGCACGATGAGCATCGCCATCTCCTTGCCGATCATTTGCGCGGCGCTGTAACCGAAGATTGTCTCCGTGGCGAAATTGATTTCCACCACGCATCCCTGGTGGTCGATCGTCAGGATCGAATCGAGGGAGGCTTCCAAAATTGCTGTGTGGCGAGCCTTGCTTTGATGCAGCGCTTCCTCAGTCTGTTTACGGGCGGTAATGTCGGTGGAAATTCCACAGAGCGCATACGGCTGCCCCTCGCTGTCGCGCAGCGGGAATTTAAGAGAAAGATACGTATGCGCCCCGTCGGCCTGCATGACGGTTTCCTCAAATTCCAGCGAGCTGTTTGTCGCGAACACGCGCCGGTCGTTTTCGTGCAGCAATAACGCGATCTGCGGGGAGTGAAACGCCGAGTCGGTGTTTCCCAGGATAGCCGATTCGCCTTGCGGAGAAAACAATGTGCAGAATTGCCGGTTCGCCAATAGATAACGGCCGCCGGTATCCTTCACGTAAATGAGCGACGTGGTATTATCGAGGATCGCTTGCAAGCGGGCTTCGCTCTCTCTGAGTGCCTGTTGGGCATTGACCCGCGCCGTCACGTCGTTCTGCAATCCCACGAAGTTCAAAAGCGTTCCATCGGCGTCAAAAACCGGGTTGATCATCAGCTCATTCCAAAAGGAAACCCCGCCTTTTCCGTAATTTAAGAGCAGCCCGTTAAAAGGCCGGCGCGCGGCGATGGCTTCGCGCATTTTCCGAACTATTTCGCGATCCGTGCCGGGCCCCTGCATGAAGCGGCAGTTGTGCCCCAGGACATCCTCGGATTTGTAGCCGGTGATCTTTTCAAAGGCCGGGTTGACGAAAACCGCCGGGTTGTCAGGAAGATTGGGATCGCTGACGAGCACTCCCACATTGGTGCTGTTGATGGCGGTGCTTAAAAGGCTGTTTCGGCGCAACGCCAGACGCAGCTCCTTGTTCGATTTCTCAAGCTCCGCCGCGATCGACTTTTTTTCGGCCAACTCAGCCTGCAACCGTTTTTGACTGCTCCGAAACTCCAACTCGTCGACAACGAGCGCGGCCAGATCGGCCAGAGTCGCCTCTTCAAGCAACGAAAATGCGCGCGCTTTCATGTCGACAAGGCAGAGTGTGCCTATGGAGTGGCCATCCGCTGTCTTGAGCGGTGCGCCCGCATAAAAACGGACGCCCGGCGGACCTGCGACCATCGGATTATCCGCAAACCGCGGGTCGAGGGTCAGGTCTGGCACGGTGGTGACTTTTGTTGAGAGGATAGTGTGGGCGCAGAAAGAAATCTCGCGGCCGGTTTCTTTCAGATCGACTCCAAAACACGATTTGAACCACTGCCTGTTGGCGTCAATGAGCGAAACGAGCGCGATTGGAACCGAGAAAATCCGCGCAGCCAGCGAAGTAATCCGATCAAACGGCGCCTCCGGCGGTGTATCGAGAATATTGTAACTAATTAGCTTAAGTAGACGCTCGGTTTCAGCGGGTGGATTTGGAGGACGCATCAGTGGGACAAATTCTGCAATGAGCAGCCGTCAAGCCAGCGGGCCGCGGCATGGGCGAAAAAATCGCTCAATGCGCCAGCCGTCCCGCCGAACGATCCGCGAACTGGCCGATCATCCCATCAAGGGTCACGACCAATTCAGAAAGCGCTTCACGGTACGGCGTTGGCGGAAGCCCCTCGATCTGCGCGCCTGCTTCCTGAAGCATCTCACGGCCCGTGGCCACGGCGGCTTTGACAGCACCCGCCTCGACCGCGCGCTCAAGCAGAATGTGAAGTTCCGCGTCGCTCCCGCTCAGGATGATCTCACTGAGCTCCTGGCGTTCCTTTGGACTGCTGTGGTGGAGCAAATGGAGGATCGGCAGCGTGAGTTTGCCTTTGCGCAGATCACTTCCAAGCGATTTGCCCGCCTCCGCTTCGTTGCCAGCCAGATCGAGGCAATCGTCGTAAATCTGGTAGGCCGTGCCGAGGCGCAATCCGAACGTTTTAAGAGCCGCGATCGTTTCCTCAGGCGCTCCGTTGATCAACGCGCTTAGCTCGGTTGCCACGCCAAAAAGCGCGCCCGTTTTCATCTCCAGAATTTTATAATAATCGGGCACCGTCAGGCTCAGATCAAACCGGCGCTGGGTCTGAATGATTTCCCCGGAACAAACATCGCTGGCGGCGGTCGCGATTCTCCGGCAGATCTCGCCATTCTCGAAATTGCTCGAAAGTTTCAGCGCGTGCGCAAAAAGGCAGTCGCCAAGAAGGACGGAAATCGCGTTGCCCCATTTGGCATTGGCCGTTGGCTGGCCGCGCCGCTGGTCGGCTCCATCGAGAATGTCATCATGGACCAGGGTGGCCGCGTGAATGAGTTCCACGACGACGGCCAGGTCAAAGTGACTTTGCACGATCTGCCCGGTGGCGCCTCCGGCCAGCAACGCGAGCGCAGGGCGCAGCCGTTTGCCGTGGCTCTCCACCGCATACGCCACATACCCTTCCACTGCAGGGTCAAATGCGCGTGCCTGCTCGCGAATCCGTTCCTCAACGAGCACCAACTGCGATTGGATTAGCTCAAATGTAGGTTTGAGCGCCTGCGTTGTGTCAGCGGAAGGTTCGAGATTCACGGATTTTTTCACCGCGCGCAGAATAGGAGTGGGGGTTTGGAAGTCAATGCGGGGCGCCAATCGCTCACTGAAAGAGCACGCGGCACGTGGGAAGCAACCCGCGCCCGCGGCCTTTGAATCGTTCCGATTTGCGCTTATTTGCGGCAATTCTCGGCTAACTCGCTTGGCCGCGCCACAATACCGTTGCCAAGCGAGGCCCCCCTCCGCATCGTTCGCGGCAGAAAATGGGCTCGATAACGTTTACAAATCTCACGCGCGCGGTGGAAATTGGCGCCAACTCCTACTTATTGCAGATCGGCGCGAAAAGGGTGGTCCTCGATTCAGGTCTGCATCCGCGCATGGAGGGGGAGGCGGCTCTGCCCAATCACGATTTGCTCGCCGACAATTCCGTCGATGCCATTGTCGTCTCGCATGCCCATCAGGACCACGTCGGTTCGCTTCCCGTTCTGATGCGACGCCAGCGCCGCGCCCCGGTTTTTATGACCGAAGGCACCCGCGCCCTTAGCGAGGTGATGCTTCATAACTCAGTCAATGTGATGCTGAAAAAGCGCGACGAGGGAGTCGTGTCGTATCCGCTTTTTACCCATCGCGAAATAGACATCAACAGCCGCCGCTTTTCCAACATCCCGGTGCGCCAGCGGTTTGATCTGAATGGGGAAAGGCTTTCCCCCAACGAGAACGTCGACATCGAGTTTGAGTTTTTTGACGCCGGCCACATTCTTGGTTCCACCGGCACGCTGATCCGCGCCGATGGACGCACGATTTTTTATACGGGTGACGTTAATTTTGACGCCCAGACCCTCATGCAGGCCGCCACGTTCCCCGAGGAGCCACTCGATGTGCTCATCATGGAGACCACACGCGGGGATCGCGCCACACCCGAGGGATTTACCCGGGCCGGTGAGGAACTCCGCCTTGCGGAAGCATTCAGAGACGCATTTGAACGCGGCGGCTGCGTGCTTCTCCCGCTTTTTGCCCTCGGCAAGACCCAGGAAATGCTCGCGCTTTTTTATGAGTTCCGACGCAGCGGATTATTGCCTCGCGATTGCCCGATTTATATCGGTGGTCTCGGCACCAAACTGACCGAACTCCACGATCGGCTCGCTCCCCGCAGCATCCGGCAGCGGCGCGGCCTCCAGCTTCTCGATGAAGTCGCCCCATTTGTCGTGGGTGGCCAGGATGCCCAGACGCTGCCTATGAAAGCCGGCCGCATTTATGCGCTTTCAAGCGGCATGATGAGTGAGAAGACGCTTTCCAATACGGTCGCGCGTCTGGTGCTCAGTGAACCCAATCACTCCCTGATTTTTGTCGGTTACGCCGATCCGGCGTCGCCCGCCGGCAAAATCCGCAGCGCCGAGCCCGGGGAGACCGTCCAGCTCAGCGCCGAGATGCCGCCGCAAAAGCTGCGTTGCAGGGTCGATAAGTTTAATTTCAGCGGCCATTCCTCGCGGGAAAGCTTGCGGGCATACGCGAATAAAGTGCGCCCCAAAAAGATCGTGCTCGTCCATGGCGATGTCGACGCAATGAACTGGTTTCGCGAAGTGCTCAGCACCGATCTCCCTGGAACGGAGATCATTACGCCGACCCCCGGCGAACCGATCGAATTTTAGGCCGCGGTTCGGCGGGCGCGAACCCGCTTCCGGAGAGGGCCGCTGCAGGGGTTTCCCCCGATGTTTCTATCGTGAAAACGCCTTCCCTGACCCTTGCATTTTTGACGCTTGGTTTGCTCCCTGTTTGCGCTGAAAAACCGAATCCCGAGGGACTCCGCGTGCAGGTCTTCCTGGACCGGGAAAATTTCGGGCCGGGTAAAATCGACGCAGAGGGCGGTGAATTTACCAAAAAAGCCATTTTGCGTTACCAGCAGGCGCATGGACTTAAAGCCGACGGGAACGTAAAATCCCTTCCAATTGACCAGGATCTGCCCGGGACCATCGATTACACCGTGACCGCCGAGGATCTGGAACAGATCGGGCCGGTGCCTGAAAAGCCGGAGGAACAGGCAAAACTCAAGGCGCTTCCATACGGCTCGGTGAGCGAACTGCTGGCTGAGAAATTTCACGCCAGTGAGAAGTTTCTGAAAGAGCTTAATCCGCAACTTAAAGGTAACGATCTAAAATCGGGCGATGTCGTAAAAGTGCCAAATGTAAAACCGTTTGACATGGCCGCCGTTGAAGCCAAACGGACCAAGGAAGAGGCGTCCGCCGCGAAGGAAAGCGCCGAGGGCGCATGGCTCGATGTCGATGTCGCCGAGGAGATGCTGGAGGTTAAAGAAGGCGAAAAAATTCTCGCGGCCTTTCCAATTACGCCCGGTTCCTCATCCCTTCCCGCACCAAAAGGGAATTGGCATATTGAAACGATCAATTACATGCCTGTTTTCCGGTTCGATAAAGAGATGCTCTATCACGGCCGCCGAGGGGAAAATGGCGTCCTCACTCCGCCCGGACCAAATAACAGTGTCGGCGTCATGTGGATGTCGATCAACAAGAAGGGGATCGGCATCCATGGCACCAACGAGCCTGAAACCATTGGGCGCGCCGCCAGCCACGGATGCATCCGCCTTGCCAATTGGGATGCAGTCCGCGTCGCGGCAATGATCAAACCCGGTGCGCGGGTCGTGATCCGGTAGGGCCGCGATTTACACGTTAAAGCGGAACTCGATGACGTCGCCGTCCTGAACGGTGTATTCCTTGCCTTCGATCCGCAGTTTCCCGGCCTCACGCGCCTTTGGGAAGGTGCCAAGGGTGACGAGATCGTTGAAATGCACGGTTTCCGCGGCAATGAATCCGCGTTCAAAGTCGCTGTGAATCACGCCGGCGGCGGCAGGCGCCTTATCTCCCGCCTTGATTGTCCATGCGCGGGTTTCCTGTTCGCCGGTGGTCAGGTAAGTGCGCAGCCCAAGCAGATGATAAACGGCGCGAATGAGCGATCCGACTCCGCTGCTCGCCACGCCGAGTCCGCGCAGGTATTCGGCGGCTTCTTCTTCTGCGAGCCCGGCCAGTTCGCTCTCAATCTGGGCACTGATGACGATTGCTTCGGTGGCAAAATGCGCGCGCGCATAGTCCTGGACCGACTTGACATAACGGGCGGCCGGAGTCAGCTCAACGGCTTCGGATGGCGTCCCGCCTTCGTTTTCATTGGCCGCTTCTACCAGCGCCGACACATTGCCAAGATCAGATTCCGCCACGTTGCAGGCGAAAATCGTCGGTTTGTTGCTGAGGAGGAAAAATTCTTTGACGATGCGCTGTTCCTCTTCGTTGAGGGAAAGGGTGATTGCCGGTTTGCCTTGATCGAGATGCGGAATGAGTTTTTCGCAAACGGCCAGCTCGGCTTTGGCCTGTTTGTCGCCCGAACGTGCCAGCTTGGTTTGTTTATCCGCCCGTTTTTGTGTCGCCACCAGATCCGAGAGCACCAACTCGGTATTGATAATCTCAATGTCCCGGACCGGATCGACCGTTCCGCTGACATGATGGATGTCGTCATCCTCAAAACAGCGCACCACCTGCACAATCGCGTTCACTTCCCGGATATGGCTCAGGAATTTGTTGCCAAGTCCTTCGCCTGCGCTCGCGCCTTTGACCAGCCCCGCGATGTCAACAAACTCAATGGCGGCCGGCACCAATTTTTTTGAATTCGACAATTTGCTCAGAACCGCCAGGCGCGGATCGGGCACAACGACAATCCCGACGTTGGGATCGATCGTACAAAACGGATAATTGGCCGCCTGCGCCTTTTGCGTGCGGGTGACAGCATTAAAGAGGGTCGATTTGCCGACGTTCGGGAGACCAACAATTCCTGCGGAGAGCATGAGAGAGAAAAAAAGGGTGAATGACTAAATGGAAATGGATGCGCGCGAACGGCAACCGCGAAAAGGGGGAGCGACTTGACTGCATCCCTGGGAATCGAGCAATCCAAATCGCGGATTGGCTCCGCGAATCGCCGCGATGCATCGCTGAATGCCATGCCCAGGTCCCCGGTTTTACTGCCGGAAAGCGTGCCGCTTTGACGAAATCATTGCCGCAAACCGTGGAGGCTTGAATTGGAATGATTTTCGCTTATCACGGAGGGCGTGGAACTACTTGAACCCCGGATCGCCCCTGCGACTCTCACATTTGTTGATCTTGATGGCGACATGGTCACCGTTAAAACCAGCAAGGGCTCGGACGCTGAGTTGGCTGCGGTCGCGCATCTTGTTGCCGATCCGGCGGATGCCACTCATTTTCAGCTCCAATTTCTTGGGCTCAAAGAGAACTCGGTGTTTGCCCGCACTGACCTGACCATCACCGCAAAAAGTGCAGGCGGCGCTCCAAGCAGTGTGAATGTCGGCTTTATCAATGGCGATGGAATCGACCTTGGAAAAGTGCGGGTCGACGGCGACCTGGGAAGGATCGCCGCGGGGGACGCCACATCGGTCACCCCGGGGTTGAAATCGCTTGTTGTAAAATCGATGGGATTGCAGGGGCTGAGCACCCAGGATCCGGGAACCGCTTCGTTTGGGAGCCGGGTGATCGGTGCCCTCGGCTCGTTGACCGTGCGCGGCGATTTTAAGGATGTCAGCTTGCAGGTGCTCGGCGTCGCAACGGATCCGAATCCCGACGTCAGCGACGAAGTGGATGGCAATGGGAAAATCGGATTCATTCGCATCGAAGGCTCCATCATAGGCGGCGCTTTGGAGAGCAGCGGTGCCATCCTGGCCAAAGGAAAAATCGGCGCCATTTTTATCCAGGATTCCATTGTTGGCGGGGCCGGAGCGTTCTCGGGCAGCATCATTACCGAGCGCACTATCCAGGGCGTGTCGGTTGGCGGAAGTGTCAAAGGCGGCGCCACGAGCGGTGCATCTGATTTTAGCGGCCGCATCTTTGCCGCCATCGGAATGGGTGCCGTGACGGTCGGCCACGATGGCGCGGATGACGGGATCATTGGTGGCACGGGCAAGGAATCCGGCTCTGTCTCCTGCGGACTGGGAGTTGGTGCGGTAACCATTAAAGGGAAGGTGACCGGCGGCTCCGGAGAATCGAGCGGCTCGGTCGGGAGCGGCGGCAGCATTGCCACGCCCGAGAGCACGGCGATTGGAGGAATCGGGAAAATTTTGGTCACTGGCGACGTGACCGGCGGAGATGGCAAAGGGAGCGGTTCAATCCGCAGCACGACTGCGATGAAAGCGGTGAATCTGGGCGGCAATTTGCAGGGTGGCATCGGTATACTCTCCGGGGTCATTGCCTCGCAAACCACCATCGCAAGCCTGACCGTGGACGGCTCAATCATCGGTGGGATCGGCTCCGGCAGCGGCTCGGTTGGCAGCACAACGCCGCTTGGCGCGGTGCATGTTCGTGGCGATTTGATCGGCGCGTTTGGAAGCAGCTCGGGACAGATTGTCAGCGGTGGCACAATTAAAAGCGTCGTGATTGAAGGCTCGGTAAAAGGCGGAACCGGTTTTGAAAGCGGCGCGATTGGCAGCCGGACCGGACTTGGCCCAATTGAGGTCGGTCACGATCTGATCGCCGGCATCGGGGCGCGCTCGGGATTGATCGTGGCGCAGGCGGGCGACCCGGAGACCGGGGCTACTTCCCCCGGGATCACAAGCGTAAAAATAGGCGGTTCAATTATCGGCAAACCGGAGAGTGGAACCGCCGGGCAATTCAGTTCATTCAGCGGCGCCATTGTGGCGGAAGGCGTGCTCGGCCCGGTCGAAGTGCAGCACGATCTGTTGGGTGGCGATATCGATCAGACCGGCATCATTTATAGTTATTCCACCATCAACAGCGTCACCATTCACGGAAGTCTCAAAGGGGGTCAGGGCAATTTAAGCGGCCAGATCAGCGCGCGGGATTCCCTGAAAAGCGTCACGATCGACGGGAATATTGCCGGTGGCGCGGGCACTGAATCAGGGGCGGTAGTGAGTGCCGGCGATATCGGGAAAGTCACTGTGCAAGGTTCCGTTCTGGGCGGCGTCGGCGATCGTAGCGGCGAAATTAATCTGCGTTCAAACAGAGAGTCCGGAACCGGGGACATCGACACAGTGACGATTAAAGGTGTTTTAACCGGCGGGTTCGGTGCGCATTCCGGCCAAATCGCCAGCGGCGGAAAAGTCGGCACCATCATCGTTGGCGGATTGCTGGGCGGCGAGGGGACTGGAAGCGGTTCCATCAGCGCGTCCGACGATTTGGAAAACGCGTTCGTGCGTGGCAATGTCGAGGGTGGCCTTGGCGATCATTCGGCCTCCATCACCACGTTCGGTAACATGGGAACCGTGCTCATTGAGGGAAGCGTGATCGGAGGCTCCGGCTCTTACGACGATGACTCCGGGCTGGTGGGACAAATCTCCGCCGCGGGCCAGATCGGTTCGATCCGTGTCGTCGGCGATGCGGCGGGAAATTTTGCGGGTGAACTTGACGGTGGAACCGGAGTGGCTTCCGCGCAGGTTCGCGCAGGCTCAATCCGGAATATTTTCATCGCGGAGTGCATTCATGGAGACGCTTTTGGAAGCGGTTCGATCATCGCGACAAACGGGAACCTGGGCACGGTCGTGATTGGCGAAGAGATTGAGCCGGGCCCGAATGGGATTTCTGCGCAGATCAGCTCCGCCCATTTCATCGAATCGCTCACAGTCGGCTCGATCCTCGGTTCAAGCGACGGACGCGCCTTAATCACTGCCGTCGACGGAATCACAAAGCTGACGATCAAGGATTCCGTTCATTACGCCGATATTCTTGCCGGCTACAACGAATCCGTTGAGCTCGTTAAGGGTGGCTCGCAGATTGGCTCCGTGGTGGTTGGCGTGGGCAGCGGTGACGGGAATTGGGAAGCGACAAATCTGGTTGCCAGCGTCTTTGCTAATACAAAAGGCCTTTCCTTTGGCAATGCCGGCGATTACGCGGCAGCCTCGGATAATCCGCAGACGACCGTTTCCCGAATCGCCAGTTTGATCATCAAAGGCAAGATTCTTTCCAGCGGCCAACCCGGCGGAGCGCGGGCAGCAGCCGGGATCTTCGTTAACGGCTTTTTTTCGGGCGGCCAATTTGGGATCGAGGCAGAGGTGATCGGTTCGGCAAGCGTCAATGGAACCAAGTTGGATCTTGTCCAGGGGGCGCATAATGATTCCAGAAGGCCGTTGCCGAGCTCGGTATTCGATCATCTGCCACAGGATACATACCTGTTTGAGGTGAATCTGGGGGAAGTCGTCTAAATTCGCCTGCCGGCCTCGCAGCGTATTGGATTCTCCCACACTTCGTCTTTGGACGCCGTTCGGCCGGAGTTGGCGGCCCGTTCCGGGCATGTTTCCCTTTTCTCAAAACGCTGCTTTGTGCCGGGTATAACTCCTGAAAATGGGAACTGAGCCGCTGCTTTCAAAGGATCTGTTGCGCGAAGTGCGCCCGGAATTTTTCCGGCTTTTATCGGGCTCCTCCGCGCCGTTGTATATCGACGTGCTCGATGCCTTGGAAGTGGCCGCCTCGCACGTAAACGGCGGATTGCCCCGCGATGAAGCGCTCTCCATTGCCGAAAGCGTGATTGAGTCGCACGGTGAGGTGATCCTGGAGGATGAAAGCGCCGCCGAACCGTTTTCCGCGCGTGAAAAGGCGCGGCTTCTCCTTGATCGTCTGCTGGGCGCAGGCTGGCTGGAGGAAGAACAGCGCGCGGACTGGCAGCGGCTCATTTTCTTTGATCCCAATGGAGTCACCCTCACCCATGCGCTCCGGAAAATGGCGCGCCCGGAAGCGGCGGTTTTCTCCGACAAGATCGTGAATGTCTGCGTGACACTGGCCAGCCGCGATGCCGTGGCCGCGCAGCCTTGGGCGCAGGTGGAAAGCTGTGTGGCCAATCTTCAGGCCGGGCTTGGCGAGTTGCGCGCGATGCAAAAGTCGATTGAACGCCATATTCGCCAGCAACTCGTCGCCACGACTTTAAAACAGAGTCTCTCGGTGCTTTTTGATCAGTTCGCCCCGCGTTTTGGCCGTGGTTGTTATGCGGAATTGGTTCGCGCGCGATTGCCGATTCGTTTGGCTGAAGCGCGCCGGGGAGTGGATGAACTTGCCATCGATCCGGCCATGCTCTCGGCCATGCAAACCGAGGTGTTGCGCCGGGAACCGTTTATCGATGTCGATTCGGCCATGCGCCGGGTTCAGGCCCGTTTGGATGAGCTTTCCGAATTGCTCGATCAGGTCGTGCCGCTTGCCGATGCCGTCGACCGGCGCACCGCTGAATTCACTCGCCGTTCGCTTGCCCGGTTTCGTTATCTGCAGGAAGTGGCGGGCGAAAATCGCAGCCGGGTGCAGCTCTTTTTTGAGACGCTCAACCAGCGGCTCGCAGGGCAGCGTCTTAACGAGGTCGATGCTTTGGAAATCCCGGCCATGCGCGTCCACGATGTCCGCTACTTGGCCGGGCTCGATTCACTTTACACGCCGCGATTGCGCCGGTCCGCGGCGGAGATTGAACCGCTCGACGACGAAACCAGTGAGAGCCAGCAGGGGCACGCCCTGGGACAGCTTCGCTCGGCGATGCGCGATTCGCTCACTGTCGGCCGTGCCAACCGGTTCGTGGAGTCGCTTCCCGCAAAACTGGGGAGCCGCATTCATTCGCAGGATTTGCCAATGCATACCGAAGACGATCTGGCGGACGTGATCGCCTGCCTGCTCCATGCCCACGCCTCGGATGCGGTTTTTCAAATCGAGGTTCCGCGTGCCGGTGATGATGCGGCTCTCATCACAAGCGACGTGAAGCTCTGCTACCGGATCGAACGCTTTGTCCTGGTAAAGAAATAAGGGCGGCCATCCGGTCGCTGTTTCCTTCCCTCTTTTTTCCATGTCCTCTGAAATTCCTCTCGCAACCGATCGCCTTTTGAGCCGGCTTTCCTCGCACGACCGTGAACGGCTTGGCGAAGCGCTGCGGCGCCTGCTTGCCTACGGCTCAATCCTTGGATTTGAAACCGGCCAGGCGGATCTTTACCATTGGGGTTATCAAAACCGCGATTGGCTTGAAGAGATTGCCGCGCTTCTGGATCTGAAACTGTTCTGGGAGCACGAATTGCGATTGGTGCAGGCCATTCCGCAGCGGGGCGATTTCCTCCTGCGTCTGAAACTCGATGCGACCCTCGTATTGCTCACCCTTTGGTATGAATTTGATACCGCGATCCGCGACCGCGGTGAAACCCCGCCCGTCGCGCTGACTGCCGAGCAGCTCAACGATTCATTGCGCTCAAAATTTGAGCCGCTTAAACGGCATCTGCCAAGCCCGACACGGCTCCGCGAGATCCTGATCCAGGCACAGCGCAAAAACCTCGTGCGTTTTACTCCCGATGCCGATTTTCCGCGCTCACTCATTGAAATTCTTTCCACTCTCAAGCGCGTAATCCCTTTTCAGGATTTGGAAGATTGGAGCCGCCATGTGGAACGGCAATTGGCCTCCTCGAACGCGGGCACGACCGCGGAAACAGAACCCGAAGAAGAAGCACTCATTTGAAAGCGACAAAAAACGACTCCATTCGGACAACCGCACTCTTTGGAAGGATCCGATGAGCCGCGCGATTCGACTGACCCGTATCCATGCCCTCAACTGGTATGGTTACAAGGATTCCATTCCCGTTGAAGGCAACCTGCTGCTTGCCGGATTGACCGGTTCAGGCAAGTCGATCCTCATGGATCTGATCCAAATCGTGCTCGTGGGCGATCAGCGGCTCGTGCGCTTTAATCAATCGGCCACGGGCGACCGCTCCGATCGGACTCTGAAGGGTTACGCGCTGGGCGATACCAAACACGAGGAAAACGGGGTGACGCAATACATGCGCAACTCGGCCATCAGCTATGTGGCGTTGGAATTTACCTGGCCCAAAGGCAAAAAGGTTGAGACCTGGGGGCTGCGGGTGGAGTTTGCCAGCGCCGCCGAGGTGCATGGACGTGTCACGCCGTTTTTAATTCCCGCGCAGCTAAACCGCGCCGATTTCCTCGATGCCGATCGAAAGCCGCTTGAGCTTGCGGCGTTTAAGGCGCTTGCGGAGTCTAAGACGCGGGCGGATGGGAAAGTAAAAGGGCGCCTCTATCCCGGTTTGGAGGAATATCTGCGCGACATGGCGCACAACGATCATTTAAATTTCGATCGTTCCGTTTTGCGCGGGCTGCTGCCAACGGCGATGTCGTTTACGTTCCTCAAAAGTTTTAACGATTTTTGCCGGCATTTCATCCTCCCCGCGGACCGCCTCGACGTAAGCGATGTCACGGCAAGTTACCGGACATTTCTTCGTTACGAAAGCGATCTCAAGGAGTTGAACGATCAGTTTGCACGGCTCGGCGAGATCCGCGATTTGTTCACTCGCCAGAACGGCGCGCTCCGCGACAAACTGCTCGCGCGCTGGCTGGAAGCCGATTTGCGGCATCGGCATTCGGTTGAATGCGTGCGCGACGATGAACAACGGCTGGCGGCGCTCCATGTCGCGTGCGCGGCCGAGGAAAGCCGTTTGGAAGAGCTCGTGGCCCGAATCAGTGAGCGGCGCACAGGCCTGGATCAACTTAAAACCCTCATCAACGAGACACCCGAGGGGAAACTCTACAGTTTCATCAAAAGCCGCAATGCGGAGCTCGCCCGAAAAGTCTCGGATCTGCAACAGGCCGGCAGCTCGATCGAACAGGCGCTCGGGCTTCGGGTAAAAAATTGCAATGAATGGGTGCGGCAATTGCGGGCGCTGCCGTTTGAATTCGATTCAGCGGGAATCGACGCGGTAGAGCAGGGAATTCGCCATTTTGAAAACGGCGGAGTCGCCGAAGCTGCAGCCCGGATCCGCTCATTGCAGGAGTTGTCGCAAAAGGCGGCGCTGGAGGTCAGCCGCGCGGTGGCGCCGGTGCAGCGGCAGTTGGGCGAGATTCGGGCGCATCTGGGCTCATTGCGCGAGGAGGTTGGTGCGTTAAAGATCGGCAAGCTTCCTTTCCCGACGCGCCTGCTCGACGCCCTTAACAAGGCGTTGCCATCGCAAGGAGGTGAGCCGGCCGCGCAGCCGCTATGCAAACTGTGCGAAATCGTCGATGAACGCTGGCGCCCCGCCATCGAAGTGACTTTTACCCGCAAATTTGCCGTCGTGGTGGCGCCGGAACAGTACGACGCGGCGGAAAAGATCTATCATCAGTTACGCGATGAAGCCCGCGGCGAATCGCTCATTCATCCCGGCAAAGCCCTCAAACTTTCGCGCGCGCTTAAACCCGGATCGCTGGCGGAAAAACTTGAGGCGCGCAATCCGGTGGCCCGCGCGGTGCTTTCCCAACTCTTCGGCGATCTTGTTTGTGTCGAGCGCCGGGAAGAATTGCGCGATCACGATTACGCGATTTTACCCGATGGTTTTACGGCCCGGGGCGCGTTTGTTGATCGGGCGCGGCATTACGATAATCTGCCGTTTATTGGTAAACGCGGACTCGAACAGCAGCTCTTGTGGAAGGAAAAACTCCTGGCCGATTTGGAGGCGGAAGAACGCAAGCTGCGTCCGCTGGCCGATGAAGCGGACGCGGTCCAACAGCGCTGGCGTGAACTTTTCGAAACCATTCCGCACTCGTTTTATCAGGACCTCGCCCGCGCGCAGGAGCTGCCGGCCGCCCGGCGTGAACTCGACGAAAACATCGCCAAGTTGAATACGATTGATCGCGCCCGCTTCGATGATCTTGCCGAACAACAGGCGGCAATCGAACGCGAACTGCCGGCACTTGAAACCGAAAGGCGTGCGCTGGATCGAAGCGAGAAACGCGTGCAGATCCGCCAATTGGAAGCTCATGTGGCCGGGTTGCGTGAAGAAATTGTGCGGTCCGCCGATCGGTTTCAAAAGATCCAGGCCGAAGCTGATATTTCTCCGTGGACGGCCCGTATCGAAGAACTGCGCGCCGGGATGCTGGCGCGGCAAATTTCGATGGAAGCGGCAGCCGGCGAGTTCAATGCGCTCTTCAACCGTTGCGACAAAGAGTCCGTGATTTTATGGGAAAAACTTTGCGCCTCGCGACGCGATCTTGCCCTGGCTCATCCCAGATTCGACGAGCTGGTCGTCGAGGCCCCCGATAACGATGGTTACGAGAAGCAACTCGCCCGTCTGGCTCAAAGTGATATTCCCGATTACCGCGAAAAAGCCGAGCGCGAGCGGCGCAGCTGGGAGGGACTCTTCCGGCGTCAGGTCCTTGAGAAATTGCGGACCGCGCTTTTTGAAGTGGAAACCATCCGCACACTGCTCAATGGCTATTTAAAATCGCCGATCGGGATCAATCGTTATCAGATCCGCAAATGGCAAAACCCGGATTTCCGCCTCTACCATCGCCTGCTCGATGCGAGCGCCATGGCGAGTGCCGATGATCTTTTTTTCGCCTCGGCCGATGCCGAATTGCGCGACGCCATCGGGCATTTCCTGAGCATGCTGACTGATCAGGCCGATAGCGTGGAAGCCGCGCGCCTGCTCGATTACCGTCATTACTACGAATACGACATGGAGGTGGAGGATCTCACTCAGCCTGGCGCCCCGGTGACGCGCGTCGACAAACAGAGCGGCAAGTTCAGCGGTGGCGAGAATCAATCCCCTTATTTCATCGCGATCCTGGCGAGTTACCTGCGCGCTTATAAACGCCACGATTCACGCCGAAAAGAACCGTCCCTTGGCATCGTTCCAATCGATGAAGCGTTCTCGAAACTTTCCGGCGAACGGATCAAGGATTGTATCCGCGCGCTCAAATCGCTCGATCTACAAGGCATCTTTTCGATGTCGACCGGTAACATTCCATACGCCTTTGAGCATTGCGACAGTCTGGTGGTCGTGGCTAAAGAGGAACGCCGCGTTGGTAAAAAGACCGAGATCCGCAATGTGCCGGTGACACTTTCCAAAGACTCCGATGAAGCGCGACGGTTAGTCGGGAATTTGTAATTCTGCTAAGTTGGCCGCGAGGCGATTTTTGAAGGAGCGACAATCGACGGCTCCTTCTTGCCGCGCCCGGATCAACCAGTAAGAATGGGCGTCGTGAAATCCCATCAGCTTTTCCGCGAACTTTTTCTGCATACCAATCCCAAGGAACTGGCAGCGGCTCTCGGACTCTCGACTTCCATGATTTACAAGTGGGCCGAGCCAACCGGAGAGGGTGGCAGCGGCTCATCCAATCCGCTGGACCGGATTGCACAGCTCCTGGAGATCACAGGCGATCGGCGCATTGCCGAATGGATCTGCGATCGGGCCGGTGGTTTTTATATCAAGAGTCCGGAAGTAACCGGGATTAGCTATAGCAGTTCCGTAGTTAGCTCGACAAACTACATTGTGCAGGAGTTCGCACAGATGCTTGGCGCCATCGCAACCGCCGCACTCGATAACTCGATCACTGAAGCGGAGACCAGGGATATCCGCAAACGCTGGCAGGAGCTCAAATCGGCAACCGAAGAGTTTGTTTGTTGTTGCGAGAAAGGGAACTTTACAGCAATCCAGCAAACGGCCCAATAGCGTGGATTTTAGAGCCGCGAGGTTTGGTGAGTCGTGGCGATGCCGCTTAGTTAGCGTGGCTGGACTTCTTGTATTCCTCGAGCGCCTTTGGCATCCACTCCTCAAGCTGGCGAATGCGCGTTTCACCGGAGGGATGGGTTGAAAGAAATTCAGGTTGCTGGCGGCCTCCGGCGGATTCTTCCATTCGCTTCCAGAAACGAATGCTCTCCTGCGGATCGTATCCGGCCCGCGCCATATAGGTAAGGCCGATGTGGTCCGCTTCGGATTCATGGTCGCGGCCAAATGGCATCAGGATTCCATACTGCGCGCCGGCACCGAGCGCGCCCATGACAGCGCGTTGTTTCCCATAGTCCATATCAGAGAGTGAGATAGCTACACCCGCCATCGCGGTCTGCGAGATGTTCTGTTGAAGCACACGCTGGGCTCCATGCCGGGAGGTGGCGTGCGCCATCTCATGACCCATGACGGTTGCAAGTCCGGCTTCATTCTTGGCCACCGGCAGGATGCCTGTATAAACCACGATCTTGCCACCCGGCAGGCAGAACGCGTTGACCTGATCGCTTTGTACCAGCGATACCCGCCAGTCAAATTCCTTTGCCGCCGGCCCGGTCACTGCCGCCAACCGCTTTGCGACGCGCGTCACCAACTCAAGCTCCGGCCCTGAGTCGATCGTTTGGGATTGATTAAGGACTTGCTTGTAACTTTGCAACCCCAGCTCGGATTCCTGGGCGGGTGAAAGTCCCACGCGGCTTTTTTTCCCGGTCTCCGGGTTTACAAATTTTTCCGAGGAGAGAAACTGATACCCGGCAAACAACAGGGCCAGGATGATCGGGAGGATTTTAAGGTGATTTCGGTTCATGTTTTTATACGCAGGTGATAGCCGGTTCCCGGTGTCGCACGGAAAAGGGAGGGGTTGTGAAGAAATTCGTGGCCGCGCGCTTCCTTGGGCGTCGACAAGCTTGCGATGAATAAACTCACGCGGCAGGAACCGTTTTTTGCTTTGGTTTAAGGCGGAAAAATCTTTACCCCTCACATATGAAGTTCCCCCAAGTTCTCGCCCTCGTTTTCTGGCTGCCGCTTCTTGCACTCCATGCCGAATCGCCCGCCGGTTTCACTCGCATTGAGGACGTGATTTACGGACGGAAATCCGGAGTTGCCCTCACCATGGACGTCATTCAGCCGGTCAAAGGGAGCAACGGCCATGGCGTGGTTTTCATGGTAAGCGGTGGCTGGTATTCAAGCCATGACGCTGTGAACCCGGGCGCTTATGCGCCATTTCTGGATCACGGATACACTGTTTTTGCCGTGGTGCACGGCTCGCAGCCGAAGTTCACCATTACCGAGATCACGCCCGATATTCACCGCGCTATCCGATTTATCCGGTTCAATGCGAAAAAATGGGGCGTCGATCCCGATCACCTTGGCATCTCGGGCGGAAGCGCCGGCGGCCATCTCTCCCTGACGATGGGCACGCAAGGCGGCCCGGGAAAAGCCGACGCGAAGGATCCCATCGACAGGGAAAGCAGCGCGGTCCAGGCAGTCGGCTGTTTTTATCCGCCCACAGATTTTCTCAATTACGGCATGGAAGGCGAAGATGCGGTCGGGGTAGGAATTTTAAAGGATTTCAAAGCGGCTTTCGGAGCCAGGTCCGAGAGTGCTGAGAGCCGCCAGCAACTCGGCAAGGAGATTTCCCCGATCTACTTTATTAACGCAAAACTGCCGCCGACCCTGATAGTCCATGGCGATGCGGACAAACTGGTGCCAATCCAGCAATCACAATCCTTTGTCGAACGTGCCACGCAGGCTGGAGCCGAGGCGAAATTGATTGTCAAAACCGGCGGTGTTCACGGTTGGGCGCATCAGGAAGTTGAAGCGGCGCAGCTGGCCGACTGGTTTGATGCGCATCTGCTTGAGAAAAAATAGAGCATGCGGACCAGGGCGTATCTGATTATCACCGGGGCGTTGCTAGGGCTGATCGCAGCGATCCAGGCTGCCGTGGTCGCATTCAAAGTTGGCGATCTGGTCCGACTCACGCGCAGTGAGACGCTTCTTTTTAAAGGCGAAACCTTCCTTGGCGCTCCAAAAGGCCAGGAATTTAATGTGCTCAAACAGGACGCCGCCCAGGTTTATGTCAGCTTTTTTAAAGCCGACGGCACACAGATCGCCGTGACCGTGCCCGCCGACGCGCTCGAATCGGTTCCGCCCAATGCATGGAACGATCTGCTTGGCGCCGTGGAGGGATTGCGCACCCAGCGTTATGACGATGCCCGCAAGCTTCTGGTCCGGGCCGGCCAGGATCCGCAGTATCGCTCAGCGGCCTCCCTTTTGATGGGCCGTGTCAACATGATGGTTGCCGGTAAAAACAGCCCGGCCGTTTTGCAAGGATTACGCGAGAGCTCCGAGCAGCTATGCAAACTCGGTTATTTAAGCCTGGCCTTGCCGATGGAGGAAACCGCCGACCGCCTCGCCGCGCAGGGAGGGAATGCCGGGCCGCCTTCGAAAATAGACCGGGCTGATCTGCTCAGGCGCGTCACCCTCTCAAATCGCGCCGTGGCGCGCACCCGGCAAGCCGTGGCACTGCACCGTCTCGTGGAAGCTTCCGCCCTTGTCGCGGAAGGGCTCGCTGCCGAACCAGGCCGTGTTGAACTCAAAACGGCCCAGGCTTATATCGAGAAAAAAATTGCCGATTCCGAGGACGACTACCGGCTGGCCGATTCATTTAGAAAAAAACAGGGTGGCGTCGTCCATGCGCTGTCGGCCCTTCAGGATGGAATTAAACGGTGCGCCGATCACCCAAAGCTTCTCGCATTAAGGAAAGAGATGAGCGAAGCGCTTGAAGAACGGACGTCGCCGCCGGTGACACCCGAATTTCTAAAAGCCGCCGGTGTCACCGTCAGCGCTTCAAAAAATCTGGAGGAAGGCCATCGAATCTACACCAGCCGCTGCACGGAATGTCACGACCTGGAGATGCTTGATTCGCGCTCCATCAGCGGCTGGCAGAAAATGGTGGCCAGCATGGCGCGCCGTGCCGGGATTAACGAAACCCAGCAGGCTCATGTGATCGAATATCTTGCCGCCGCGCAAAACAGCGTCGAGTCGGCCAAATAACTAAAACTCCCGCCGCATCTCCACGGTATAGCTGGCGCTTTCGCCCGTGAGCACGCTTGAGAAAAGCACAAAGCCCGTTACTTCCCACAACCCCAATTCCGCTTCAGCGTTCTTGCGCAAAAATGGCTGCAGCAGCGCGCCTGAAACGCTCTTTACCCGCGCAACCGTGATATGCGGCTGGAACGGCCTCAGATCCGGCTCAAGGCCCGCCGCCAACAACGCATCCTGCAAATGCTTGTGCAATGCATAGAGATGCGGGTGCCCTTTTCCCACGCCTGCCCAAACCACGGTCGGATGCGCTCCGCCAAAAACGCCGATTCCTTCAATAGGGAGGAAAAACGGCGGCACGCGCACTTCAGAAAGTGCTTTCCGTGCTGTGGCCTCGTCGGAGTGCGAAAGGGTTCCAAGAAAACTCATGGTCAGATGAATCTGCCCGGAATCGATCCACCGGACCCCATTGATCTTGGGATCGAGATTCACCAAGGTTTCCCGGCAGCTTTCCGGCAACTCCAACCCGACAAAAAGGCGCTTAGGCATTGCTTAAACTACACCGGCGCCGTTCGCTGCCAATACGCTCAGCGGATCACGGACGGAGTTTCGGCGGCATTTCGTTCTGCCTGGGCAAAGGCTTCCCATCCCCAGCGCATCCGGAAAAGCGCCTCTTCCTCCGTGAACCCGCCGGTTTTTTTGTTCCTTTCGCGCCAGCGCTTGAGCGAAGAGCCAGCCGAAACCTCCGCCGAAACCTGCGCGAACTCAGGTTCAATGACCAGATCAAGCCCCACATTTTTGCCCTCGGGCGAGAGGACAACATTTTCAACCGTCACGCGGTTTCCACCCACGGCCATGCTGCTGCCGGGCGCCGCAGCATCGACGGCAACTGCCGGCAGCGCATTCAACGCAATGCGTCCGCCTCGCCGACCGGCGCTGATTTGAGTGGCTCGTTCCGGTTCCGCCGATTCCGCGACGTCAAACTGCGCGTCAGCAGGTTCAATCCAGGGCGCGGCAACCTCCACAGGCTTGATCTCGCCGATGTCCGGTAACGCTTTCACATCCTTAACAAAAGGAACGAAGGGCTCCGCACCGGACACGGCGGATGCCGCTTCTATCTGTGAAGCGCCAACGGTCTCATTGGCGGCCCGCTCAGACTCGGCGGTCTCAACAATCAAAGAAGCCGCGGATACGCTCGGCTGCGGAGTCAACTCGTGCGATTGGACCGGTTCCCAGAGAACGTGGCCGATGAGGCATGCGTTTAAAAGCAAGCTTCCACACACAAAGGTCACGAATGTCCGCGACCCGCTCATTTCAGTGTGACTGGCCCGCCATCCTGGAAACGTTCGACACGGAATGACGCGTCATCCTTGAGGCCGCCGCCGACCGTGGCATCGGTGTTTTTGATCTGGTCACGAAGAGCGTTGGCGAACGTCAATGGCAATCCTGTAAGGCCGGATTTTGGTGTAAGCACACGATTATATACCCAGGGAGTATAGCTTCCATTTTGGACATTCGCCGGTGTGTAATCCACACCGTTATACTTGAGCAATACGCCCCGGTTGGCTGCCGCAACCACCCCACCCAGCACACGGCTGTTCGCATCATTTGGAGTAAGATATCCAATGTAATAGCCAGCAGTCGCATTCGGGAAAATGAAGTCATTTACCGAGGCGTCGAAAAGCTTGTAAGCGTTGGGTCCAAGCACGCTCGTCAAAGCGGGGGCAAGATCGGCTCCCGTGCCGAATCCGCCGTTGCCGGGCGATCCGCTGTCAATTCCGCTGACGATTTCCTGCGGCCAAAGAACGTGGGAGTTGGCTGTTCCTCCGTAAACCACATTGCTGGGATCAGTCGTCGCGCCGGTGATCGACGGTTTCCAAACCTGGACAGCCGTCGTGGTGCCGAGGCCGATCTCGGTGTAGGTGCCATAACGCTGGCCCGCATCCGTGTTTCGGCCAATCGCGTAGACAATCTTGTTCTCATCGGCCGGAAGACCGGTAAACAAGGAAAGCGGCGCGAATCCGTTTTTATAGAGCTGCTGCGCGAGCTGCGTCGTGATGTTCGCCGACGCGGCGGGAAAGCCCGGACTCGCAACAAATACCAGCGGTGAAATTCCCACCTTCTCCTCGGTAACCTTATTGTAGGTCACGCCATTTACCACGCCGTTGAATGGCGAAGTCGCCTGGAAATTCGTGGAAAGGCCAAAGTCCGCGAAGCCTTGTTCGTAATCCGTCCCTTCAGTGGTGCCGGTGCTCGGATTTGGCACGGCACCGGTCCCTGTTCCATTGCTCACGACAAACCGGTTGAGTGTGTGCCCTGCAACGGCGGCAATGCCAGCCAAAGCGCCCGCATACGATGTTTTGATCACTACCGAGTTACCGGCATAGGTTCCTTTCCACGCGCCGAAATTGGAGTTCACCGCCACGCTTAGTGTTCCCGAAGAAGATGTGCTTCCTCCAATGCCCTGGTAGGTCCAGCCCGAAGCCAATAGCTTTGAAATGGCCGTCTGTGTCGCGCCGCGGTCGCCATTGGAGGCGACGATCCGGATCACTGTCTGGGCCGATGCCGCGCCGGCGGTTGCCAGAACAAGTGCGCCGATTGCAAGTGTATTAATTAGTTTCATTAGGTGCTTAGGTAAAAAGTGAACTGTGCTCGTTAACTCAGGCGGCCGTAGTCGGCCGGCGAAGCCGGATGCTTCCAACCAATGCTCCTGCAAACGCCAGCAAAAGCAGCGATGCCGGCTCGGGAACCACAGTAAAGGTCAGCGCCCCCGAATCGTTGATCGTGAAGTAGCCCGGACTGGTAACCGCGCTTGGACTGATTTTATAAAAGTCCAAAGCCGTGTTGGTGATTCCGCTCGTGCCGATTGCTTCAATGCTATCCCATTGGCTGCTTCCCCCGAAGTCCAGCACCCCAGGCGTGGCAACCTGGAAATTGTAGCTCGCCGAACTGCTGTCGTTTGACTGCGTGATGGCAAATGGACTGTTCGAAGTTGAGTTCTTGCCATTGTAAGCGTTGCGGACACTGTTGATTTGGGAAAGGGTTCCGCTTCGCCCGCTACTGTTAAGAAGGGGCCACGGTTCGCTGGCAACCTCCAGACTCAGCCGTTGCCTTGATGCATACAAGGTAGCCGCCGGTCCCGAACCGAGAGCGCCGAAAATTCCAATTGAAAGATCCGCACGGCTGCTCCAGTTCGCCCCGTAAAGGGACT
The DNA here is from genome assembly GCA_028293625.1 of Chthoniobacteraceae bacterium. GTDB lineage: Bacteria > Verrucomicrobiota > Verrucomicrobiia > Chthoniobacterales > Chthoniobacteraceae > CAIURC01. Next base: position 40,511 of record JAQGOL010000001.1, read on the forward strand.
GCAGGTCAGCTCCGAGATTACCCAGCGATGTCAGCGTAAAAGTCCCTGTCGCATTCGTGAACTTCGTGTCCGCGCCCAAATCGACCAGATAAGAAGAGGCTTGCCCGGTGCCTCCACTCACACGGACTCCCAGGAAAATATCGCCGCTTTGATAGTTCGAGACGACCGCCGCGCTGACTTGCGAGCCTGCCAGTGCTAGGAGTGCGAAAGGCACCAGTCTTTTGATTTTCATAAGTATAGATAAATAAATGGGAGTGGAAGCGATCGGAGGAAAAGGGCGCCTCGGGAAAATCAAACGCATGACCTGCTCGATTAGGCGATGAATGAATCCATACTGATCCAATCAACTTACGTCAAAGTAATCTTGCGGGTAGCGCAAAAATTTTGCCGGTCCGCTCCAGTCCGCGCTTTATTTAACGACGCGTTAAATCGACTTTATTTAAACACAAGCGGGAAAATGACCCGATTTTTAACGAAGCGCCGCTTCGATCTTCCTGCGCTCCTCGTCGTCCTCGTCACTGGTCCCGCTGCCGCCTCCATAGCCGAGCACCTCCACGGTGATTATAGAAGGCAGTTCCTCCTCTGGATTCGCCTGGGTGCGAGCCTTTTTGGCAGCTTCTTCCGCGACTGTGCTGTTGGCAGCCACCGAACTGGAAGGCGAGATAAGGCCGCCCAGGCTTGGGACTGCAACGGCCGAGGCGGCGGGCGTTCCCGCGCTCGCGCCTGCGACCTGGATGTTATCGGCGTTGAGCAACTGAACCGCGGCCACGTTAAGATTGCCCGATACGCGGATTCCGGCGTCACCGGCGTCGATGGTGCCTTTGGGGGCAATCAAATCGACGTCGCCGGGGGTAACGCCTTGGATCGTGGCAAGCACACCGATGCCGCCTCCGGTTGCCAGACCTGCCAGATCGGTTTGCACAGCCGCGCTTTGAGGGTCAATGAGAACCCGGGTGGGAGGCGCGCTCTGAACCGTCTTCGCAGAGGCGCCGGCGGCGATGCCACCCTGGGATGACCAAATGATTTCATTGCCGCCACGCAGCGTAAAGATGCGACCAATGCCGATATTGACGTCCGCGTCGGCAAAAATGGAGATGTTGCCGCCGCTTTCAGTCACGATCCCGGGAGGTGAAAGCGGGTTGCCGATCGTCGTTTCCGCCAAAGTAAGAGAGCCACCTGGAGTAAAGATGCTGATATTTCCGCCGCTCCGCGTTCTGATGTCACGAGCCCGGGTAAGGATATCGCCGTTATGCCCGGCACCGCCGAAAAGCGACTGAATAGCAGCCAGACCGCTTTCGTAATTACCGGAAGTCGCGAAGTTTCGTCCCGCGTCGCGAAGGAAGAGGTAGAAGGCTTCAAGAGCAATCCGATCGCGTTCATTTTCCGGCAGCGAATCAAACATGCCGCCTTGAACTTCATCAAGGTAACGTGTGCCTTCGGGGCTTTCGAGGAACTCTGAGATAAACCCGTCAAAATCAAGGGAGCTAGAGGCCAGGCCGTTTGCCTGCCCGATTCCGGCGCCGATGACGATATTGGCGCCCTGGCTTCCTAAATACGGGTTTCGCGCATTGCCGATACTTGTAATTCCAACGCCTGTGCCGTCGTCTGAATTCAGTCCTGTTCCCAGGTCAATATTTCGTCCAGCAAGCACCTGGAGTGTGCCGGAACCACTGATTTGTATATCGCCGGCCAGCGGGCCGCTGTCCAGGTTTGGAGTATTGCCGGTCCGGTTGGCTGCGACGCGAGCGGGGGAGTTGGCATTGTATGGGAGGAGGTCGCGTGAAGCGCTTACAATGCTTGGTTCGTTCTCGTCGGTATTCTGGATATAGAGAGCTACATCAAGGATGTCCTGGCCGGCAAATAGACGGCTTGCCTTGGGCGCAAAAAGTGTCAGTCCCGAGATATCTCCGGTGTCGGTATAAAAATGGATCGGGGCAGAGTCATTTAGATGAAGGAGGCCGGGGGAATGAAGGGCTTGTTTGGTTTGCAAGGCAGTTCCCAGCGTGCCGCCGGATTCAAGGAAGAGCTGGTCAATGAAGTCCAGGTAGTCGATGCCTGTCTGACGCGCTTGTCCAAGCGAGATTCCAACAACGGTCTGATACGCATAAGGCGATGCGATACCCGGGATTGCATCCGGATTGGCATCCGAGATATTGATCCGCGCGGCGCCCCAGGATGTCGTAAGCCCCGAGGCAAGCGACACCGATCCGTTTGCCTGAAGACCATTGATTGCGCCGCTTGCAAGCAGGTCCATGGTGCCAAGCGGCGCCGGAGAAAGGGTCAGATTGCCAACCAGATTGATGTCGCCGCTAAACGCAGTCGCCCGCAGGGTGGGAGGCATCAAGGCCACGGCCGTTGCAAAAGGATCGACACTGTTTTCATTTAACCGCAGCCACGGCTGATAGAATGAGGCCGATTCCGGATTGAGGGTCAGTAACAATTGTTTCTCAATCCAAGTCTGCAGGAGCGAAACCGCCGTCCCCGCACCCGACGCAGGCAGCGTGGCCCCTTGGCGAATTGTGACCGCGCCGCCCAGGGAGGATATATTGACAAAGCTATCCGGGGAGTAGGTCGAAAATGTCGTCTTGAACCAGAACGTATTATTGATTCCCTCGGGAAGCAGAAACGCATTGGCGACCGGGCCAAGTGTAAGCGCTCCGCGCGAGGTTACATCGAATCCGCCTTTGCCCAAAAACAGAGTGGTAGGCAACCATGTATGCGGATCGAGCGTGTTACTGCTTGAGAGATTGGTAAGCGATGGTGAGCGGGTGGCGTTTGTCGTGATTTCTTTTCCGGCTGCAAGCGTGCCGTGGCCGCGCTCAACATAGTAAACGCCGGCATCGATATTGTTCCCGGCGCGCACCGTGAGATCGCCGCCTCCGAGTTCGAGAAGATTGCCCGCATTGGGAAGCCCTTTGGCCATGCGGGCATTGGTTGGAATCACGCCATCCACGTTGCTGATATTCTGGCCCGCGATCATCGTCACGTTGCCTCCGCCGAGTGCGCCAACACCTTGGAAAAAGTTGCTGAAGTCGACCCACCACGTAGTTGAGGCAATCCCCCCAAAACGGCCGGCCCCAAATTCTCCCGTTGTTGGATCAACGAATCCGCGTCGGTAAAGCCAATTGGTTGGCAGCTCGCGTTGCGAATCGGGCACAAGGAGGTTGTCGGCATTTCGGGTAAGATGCTCGATATCCTGGCGTGCAGTGATGCTTACATCGCCTCCGGCCATGCTGTATTGCACCACGGCGTTGGCGGTGGTTTGTTGCGGCGATCCGAGTGTGACGTTGCCACCGGTCTGGTTGAGGATAGGAACATCAAACGTGCCGTCCAACGTGGGATTGCTTACCCGGGTTCCAGCTGTGTAGATCGACGCGAACTGGTTAAGTAGTTGCGCACTGCGTCCGGTATGAATGGAAATGTCGCCGCTGCCGGTACGGATAACCTGAAAGCGGTTTGCCAGCGCAGGTGCCGTGAGGGCTCCTTCGCCCGGTGCATTGTTGCTGCCGTTGCTGTCGGACGAATTTGAGCCGTTGTTTTTGCCTAGTTGCAGGAAGCCTGCGGAAGCATTCAGGCTGGACGGCGCCACGGTTTGTCCAAAATCCGCGGCAGTCATATCCGCCCCGGAGGTCAGGCGGTAAGACCAGGACTGCGTATTGATAGGAAGTGCCGCGTTTTGAGAGAGTAACTGAGCGTTGTAAGCGCTCGTTGCAAAGCCATCACTGAGCGTATTGAAGAAAGTCAGGTTGCCGGAGGCCCGCATTGTCAACACCCCCGGCGCGCTTTTCGACCCGAATCGGAAAGTGGAAAGATTCCAGTCGCTGGCAGCCGTCGAACCGGCAGCCCCCAGCACAAGATCGCCACTGCGGTTAATAATCTCAGCTCCCGGGGCGAGCACCGTTACCGTCCCAAGATCCGGATTGGCTGCCAGAAGCCGCTGAAGTATCGCCCCATCTCCGCCCGTAGCTGCTCCGGGCGCTCCAAGAAAGGCGCGTCCATTGTTCTGAATACTCAATTGCAGGGCACTCCCGATTGTCCCGTCGGATCCGGTCAAATCATAGATTCGGTACCCTTCAACAAGAATGCTTGAGGCGCCTAGGACCGTGCCATTGATGGGAGCCACAAGCAGATCTGTGGAGCTCACGTTTTGTGGAGCGCGAAGGTGAAGCTTGCCGCCAAACTCTCCCTGATAGGCGCTGCTGCCGGGCGTGAGGGCATCGCCCGCGATGAGCGATGCAACCGAAAGATCAAGCGTTGAGCCCGTCTGGATGTCGACGCTTCCCGCTCCTGCAATGCCGTTCCTTTGCGTCCCTGCCTCAAGGGTGATGGTTCCGCCTTTTCCTGCGCTGCTGAAATCATGGCCGGCAACTGTCAGGCGTGCGTCTTTTTTAAGGATGACGCTTCCGTTTGCCGCCAACGAAATTGCACCGCCCGTCTGACCCGACGCGTCGAGTTCTCCTGTGACTGCAATGGAGCCTTGATCAGCGGAGAGTATGAACGTGTGGGACCGGATCGTGCCGTCAATCGTTACGTCTCCGGTTCGGACACGGATTGTCTGGCTTTCATCGAGGGAAGCCATTGCAAGGGATTCAGCGAGGGAGGCCGTTGAAGGCAACACCGCTGTATCGAGCTCAAAGCTGCCATTTTTTCCGTTTAATCCACCTTTTCCTAGTAAAGTTCCGGCCGAGAGGAACGCCCCGTTAGCGGTGGAAACAACAAGGCTGCCCGCGTCCCCGCCTCCGGGGTGAGCTGCGATATTTAGGATGGATGTGTCGCTCAACCTGACATCTCCGTGATCGGCAATCAGCTGAATCTCGCCCGCATTGGTGTATTTGAGGACGTCATAAAAACTAAGCGCTGATCCGCGAACGTTCAGTTCCCCTGTTACATTGAGGTTGCCGGCCGTCGCCCGGATTGACAGGGATCCGCTCGGCAGGCTGATATCGGTGTCCGCGTTTACTTCAGTACCGGTTAATGCAAGCGTGGAACCGAGTCCGCCAGGGATGCCTGCACCCGGAGCATCCGCTTTCAGACTTAAGACACCGCCCGCCGTCAAGGAACGATCAGCCCCTGCAGCTCCCGTGAGCATCGGCGTGAAGAGAGTGAGCGCGGCCTGCGTGGAAAGCCCGCCATTTCCAGTTCCAATCACTCCTTTTGAAGCGCTTAGAATGACTTCAGAATACCGATTGAGCGCCACCTGATTTGCTCCGAGGTAAAGCGACTGGGAGTTGAAGGAAAGTGTGCCGGAAGGAGCCGTGGTGGCATTGGAACCCAATGCCTTGGATGAATTACTTAAAAAAATCGTTCTGGCGTTAAATCCGGCCACTCCGTTTTGCTGATTGAATCCTCGGATCTCCCCCGCGCTCAATGAAAGCTTTGCCAGGCTGCCATTGCCGACCTGGCCCGTGCCGTAAACATCAAGGGTCGAATAGCTCAACAGGGAAAGAGAACGTGCTGACTGGAGATTCCGGAAAGGATTGCCGGCCAGGACCAGGCCCGGCTCATTGAGCAGTTCGCCTGGATTTTCCAACTGCAAACTAATCCGGCCGCTGTTGATCGAATAGGCGCGGGCAGCCAGAGTCGCCGATGGATCAAGGCTCATGAGAGCTGTCGAATCAAGCGTCAGGCTTTGTCCGGAGATTTGAGCGCCGGCTTCGACAACCAACGACGGTGAGGTGGAAGGAGTAACAGTCCGCACAATCGTTGCGGAGACGTCTTCCGAGACGCGCAGCAATGCGCCGTCACCGCTTATCAGGAGTGTTTCGGCGGGCGACGAAAGTGCACCACTCGATTTTACCTGTGCCCCGGCCGCCAATGTCAGCTTGTTCTTTGAAGCCAGGATCAAATCGGGCGCGGCGAGGGGAGTGCCGGCATTGTCAACAGTGATACCAGCGCTTTGGACCGATACCGTGGTTCCGATCGCGCTTTGGGTTCGCCGGCCGCCTATTAAGAGGCTCTCGGCACCAAAGCTGTTTAAAGTGGAAGCGTCGAGGGAGACCACATTGGCCGCGCCATTGGAGCTGTGATTGGAAATGACGATTTCAAGCGGAGTATCGATGTCAATCCAGGCGCCGCGGCCCCCGGAGATGGATTGTGATGCAACGGTGCCCAGGAGGTTCATTGAGTGGGTCGCCTGGAAAAGCAGATAGCCCGAATCCGTTGGAAGGCGGGGGAGTTCCACATTCAAATCGCGCGCGCTTTCCTTTAAGAAAGTGCCGGCCAAATACTCATCATACTGCGCCCGCGCCCGAACCACTTTACCTCCAGCAACTTCAAACCTTGTCGCGGTAGTCGGCACGGCCCGCGAATTATTAAGATCATTAAACCGGTAACCAGAGACAAGGCTCGAGCCATCGGGTAACTCGATCGTTCCCGCCGGGATGCCGCTTTTCGGAGTCACAAGAACCGCGCCCGGAATCAGCGCGTATCTGGCGGGAAGTAACGTATAAAATCCGGATGGCAATGATTCACTTGCCCCGAGGTAAATGCGGTCCCCGGCGCTGAGCTTCCCATTGATATAACCCTGGTCCGCACCAGCGATCAGGTTGGCCGCCTGCAGCGAGGTATTGTAAGGAGCGTAAGGCGAGAAGTTCGAAGAATAATCGGGAATCACTGCGAAGCTCTGAGCGGAGGCAAGAATATCGGTTTGCCCTCCGTTGCCTGCCACCCAGCGATACGCAAGCAGATCGCCTCCGCCCCGGATGTCGACGAAAGCGCCATTTTCCATCAACAAATTGCCGCCCGAGAACTTGATGCTTTTTTCAGGCAACCCGCCGGCCGTGATATTAACGCCGCGCGGATCAATCCATGAGTTTCCATCCAGACTCAGCCCGTAAGGAACAAGGATTCCGAGGCCGGTGACCGGGTCGATGGCAGAGACTGAAGTAATGCTGCCGGTGCCTAGCGACACCGTAGCGGTTCTCGGAAATGCCAGCTTATCGCCGGTTAACAAATCGACAGGAGCGTTTCCTGAACCATCCCAGCCAAGTGTAATTGTCCCGAAAGGTGCGCGGAGCACGCCATTTTGTTTGATGGTTGATGCGTAAAGCGCCAAGGAGCCGCCGGCTGAAAGCGGAACAATGCTCCGGCTGGTTCCTTCGACAGTGATGGAACCGCGCTTGATTAGATCGTCGTTTGTATAGTCATACGCCACGAGGTTGAACTCAGCCGCTGTGGTGGGATAGATCTGGCTGGCTCGCAATGTGAGTTTGCCGGCGATGTCAAAGGTGCCATTGCCGCGAATATCGCCGTTGCCAGCGGAGATGGTGGCGCGGCCTATATTCTGTAACGAGATAGTCCCAAGGTCGACCAGATCGGCAGTAACAATCAGGCTGCCCGCGCCGTGTGTAGGAGCAAAGGTGACGGGATTAAATGGGCTCGTTTTGTCTTCCGGGCGAAGAGGCGATTGAAACGGAATTCCAAGAGTCACATAAGGCGCACTCAGCCGCACAATGGAATCGGCAAAAAGCACTCCGCCATCGGCAATTTTTAGCGTGCTCCGAGCGTCGATGTTAACCGGCCCTGTGAACTCAACGACCCCCGCAAGTGAAAGCGAATCAAACCCGCCCTCTTCAAATGTGTCCGCGGCGAAATAACCACGGCCGATTACAGGTGCCCCATGGGCGCTTGTTAAAGCTTCCCCGACCTTGCCGGGATGACTCGGAAGCGGCACGCGGCTACTCGTGCGGTTTTGGGAGACAACAAGCGTGGAATCATACGGGAATGCAGTAACTCCCGGCGCATAGAATCGCCCCGAAGAAATGCTCAGATTTCCGCCCATGGCCGTTGGACCGCCCGCGTTGCCTTCGAGCGTCGCTTCTGAAAAGAGCATTTGCCCGCCACCAAGGAGAATTGTGCCGCCATCGCTATCAAGTCGGGTCGGAACCGTGCGCAGGCTGAATAGCTGGGCGGTGATTCCGCTATTGGTCGGGATTTGGAATTGATCGACTGGTTGGATTACGAGTGGCGAAAGATCGAGCGTGCCAGTCGTGCCGGAAACATCCAGACGGGCGCCTGAAGAAGCCACCAGGTTTCCCGTCACAGAAATAATTCCTCCGGGCAACACGGAGCCGGTCTTTCGGCCAAAAGGATCAGGAGTCAGCAGGGTGGTTCCGGTGGCGGATAACACACTTGTCGAGCCGATATAGACTGTAGTCACCGCGCGATTCTTATCCTCGAACAGGGCGCCTGAGTTGGTTCCACCACTGATTGAAATCATGCCGGCAGGCGCATCGATCGAACCGAGGATGCTCACTGTATTACCGCTCAGGGAAACAGTGGACTGAGGGTCTACGCGAATTAGTGAATCTTTCCCAAGCTCTATGTCGCCACGAACGGCAATTCCCCCCGTGAAGGCGTCTCTGACACCCGGGGCTGTAAGTTCAATGCTGACGGGTGTCCGCTGTCCGACCCCTTTTGGGACAACTTTCAGAGCAAGCCCGGTGGAGGAATTCCGAATTGCGACAAGACTTTCGGCAGTTGGCTCCAAAACCGTCCCTTCTGCCAAAAGAACGGCTGGAATAAACTCGTCAGGTATCCCTGTGGAGGCGCCCAGTCCGGACAAGGTGAAGTGTCTGAATCCGCCCTGATTAAAGAAGCCGGGCTGAAGGAGCAAAGTCCCGGGACGAGCCGAGCTGCCGCCTATCTGTGCAAGCGGGGCCTGGATGGCAAGGGTGCCGCCTTTGCTTCCTGAAAAACCGCGCAACTCGGACTCCAAAGTAAGCGTCCCACCCAACACAGAGGCCAGTGTGAAATCCTGCCCGGTTTTGATCGAAATGCTGCCACCGTCTCCATAAGTCGTCGCGTTTCGGGCTGTTAATGCAACTCCGCCGGATACATCCATCACACTCCCTTTGGCAAGGTTGGCTGTAAATGCGGCAACGTTGATAACTCCTCCCTTGGGCGCAATCGGCATTATACCTTGAGTGCGCGATTCGGGGCGATCATCGGTTAAAAGTCCTGCTGTGCTAAGCAAGGCACCGTTCGAGAGAGTAAATATGCCGCGGACAGGATTCGCCACCGGAGTTTGTGGCACGGTCGATTCGGCAATGATTGCTGCCCGATTGGGCGAAATATTGAGCGTGGTAAAGGAAAGGGTTCCCGCCGGTGAAACCACGCTTCCATCAATCTGGATGTTTGCGGCTGCGAATGAAATCGCTCCTCCGGCCACGGTCTCCAATTTGGTTTCCTTCGGAACGATGATAGTTCCTTCTTCGTTCCTGATCATCAGTGAACCGAATCCGTTCTTTGTTAAGAGTTCGGGGGAAAGATAGACTGTTGAGCGCCTCTTTTCATCCAACTCCAAAGGATCGTTATTGGAATCAAGCGCAAAGCCTGCCGGCGCGCTTCGCCCGTTGCCCGAAGCAAACAGAATCTTGAGCGCGTCAGGAAAAGTGGTGAGGTAGTTAGGCGATACAGGGTCCTGTGCCCGGAATGAAAGACTTAGGGATGCCGCCTTCGGAAGCGCACTTGAAACCTGCGTGTCACGCGATTGTAACGGTCCTGTAACATTCTTCCCAAGCAAACTGCCGTCCAGCACCATCGCGGGAGCGGTGATCGAGATATGGCCTGCGTCGGCTCCCTGGATATATGCCTCTTGAAAATGTTCGCCAGTCGGTGCAAGCGGGAGAGAATAGGTTTCAGTGACTCCCCATTTAGGATGCGTGACGGAGGAAGTGCCGGTGAAAATTCCGCTATAAACCCTGTCGGGAGTTGCATCGGCAATGTCTACAAGGCGGCCTTCGCTAAAAAGCCGCGTCGTGCGCACAATTCCTCCCTCATATTGAATCCAACCGCCTGAAACATCGAGTAGAGAGCCTTTTTGAAGGACTACGGAACTTCCGGCCGTGATTGAGAGCGAGCCGCCCACCGTGGTTAACTGGCCAACTCCACGTTCCACCAATCCAAGATACCCGGTCACATCGCCAAGCGGCGTTCCAATCCACTGGCGGCCCTCGAAAGTTCCCCTTCTGCGCAGATCCACGGTCAGGGTTGGTCCGCGGAGAATTCCGTCGCGTTGAAGCGGTGATGGGGCAAGTTCCGCTCCACGAAGTTGAAGTGAGAGAAGGTTCTGGGATAGCGGCGCGGAAACGCCCGTGCTGCCCGCTAAATTGATGAACGCACCGGATTCAAGATAAACCTGTCCGCCAGAAGAGATGAAGGTCGATGCCGGTTGTGGCGTTTCGACAAAACTCCACTTGCCCGCCTGCAACGTAACATTGGCATTTGGAGCGAGCATCATCGCGTCGGTATCGAAATGAATATTGTGCCCCTGAATGTGAACAGCGGAGCGAAGCGCGAGTTCGGTTCCTACGGTTGTTGCTGAATTCCATGTCTCCGGGAGAGTGCTGATGACGCTTCCTTCTCCCAGCTCCACGTTGCCGGCCGATTGAAAAAGAAATGGCGCGCCGGTCGTAGGATCAGCGGCATTGTAACGTGTATTATAGATCGCGTCGTAGTTTGCCGCGAGATCGATCCGGCCATTGAGCGACACGGAGGTCGTGCTGTCGATTGCGCCCGATTGATTGACTACTTTTCCAGAAATGGAAACCCCGGCTCGTTCAGCCCTGATAAGGCCCGAGTTGGTTGCCACGCCGCTTCCTTGATCGACATGACCGACATAGACGTCAAGACCGCGCAGGCTCGGATCTTTGCTATCGTGGGCAACAAGCCCGACCTGTCGTCCGGCGGCAAGAATTGTTTGGCCTTCCGGAGTCGAGATCGTTCCGGCGTTGTTAACATTGGGGCCGACCAGGGCGATCTTTCCATTGCCGTTTCCGGTCGTCGATGAGGTCGACAAAACAGCGCCTTTTTGAACCGTCACGGCTCCGCCAAGCAGGGTATATGTCACGCTGACAGATTCATTCCCGATTTTAGCCAGCGCACCCTCGCTAAAAGTGGCGGTCGTCTTTCCACTGCCATCTTTGCCCAGTGTGTAGTCAACGCCGGCTGCCAATCGAGTGGAGCTTCCGCCGGGCGGCACATAGCTGAATACAGGCGCGGTTTCCGCCGCTACTTTCTGACTCAGTGTGTAAGCGGAAGCCGTTGCGCTGACTTTGAAAGCCGGATCGGTTACACGCGACGAAAAAAGAAATGGCGCGTTGGAAGTTGTATTGAGGAGACCTTGGCGGATTAACGTCTCATTGATAGGAAGGGAGGAAGCTACCAGACTGTGCGTGTTGACCTGCGAACTGCCTCCGAAAATAATGCCATTTTGGTTAATTATATAAACCTGTCCACCTGCCTCGATGGCACCGAGGATCTGTGAAGGAACGCCCGTGGGATCATTAACTCGATTAAAGGCAATCCATTGATCCTGGCTGGCGCCGCCCTTGCTCTGGTCAAACTTTAACGTCGTCTCTTTCCCGATATTAAACGTTTTCCACGATAGCAGCGCCTGCTGGCTGGTTTGCTTGATCGTGACGGTTGTCTTTCCCCCGGCAACATTCTCTTTTGGCAGAGTGGCGCCCTGCCAGAGTTTAATATCCTCGCCCGGGCCGGGTTTAGCCAGATTCACCGGCACACCAGGCGCCACCTGAAGGCCGCCTGGCACCAGCCCATTTGGCACATTGGGTAGAGGCCGGCCCGGCTGACCGAGGTTGTTGGGACCGCTTCGCGCCAGGTTGCGCGCGGCAGTCTGCATCGCCTGCACCGCCTGTACCGCCTGGGTTGTACGCGAGAGTGCATCCTTCGCGCTTGCGCGTGCGCGAGCACTGCCGGCGTCGCTTATACTCCCGGCTCCACGGCCGCCATGCGGCGCTCCCATCGGCGTGCCACCCCGCAAAATATCGCCGCCTTTTGCCGTTGCAAGCGTCGCCGCAAGCGTGAATGAGACGCCAAATGCCGCGGCGATTTGATAGAAATTCGACGCGTTGTTGGATCGGTGGGAAATTTTTTTCACGGCTTGATCTTCTGGTCGGCGAGCTTGTCGCCGTACTCCTGAATAAGGTTCTGGAGCTTGACGCGGGTGATGCCTGTAAACGGTTCGCGCGCGATGATCGCTTCGCCAAGGCCAAACTTCTCATACCGGCTCAGTATTTCGCTGCCGGTCTTATATAATGCGATGTTCTTGGTGCGTTGATCAGCCACGATCCGATCAAGCACGATCACACGCGCGGCCAGCTTCGCACGCTCGGCTTCTTTTACTCCGCCAACCTCCACGGCTTTCTTAAAGTCCGCCTGCGATTTCTCCAGGCTCGCGCCCGTTTGCAGCAGATCGCTTTCTAGCTTCGCAACACGCGCCGTCAGCGTGGTGATTGATTTGTCGGAGGCGGCGCGCTCGGCCACGCTTTGTTTATTAATAAGGTCCACCTGCGCTTCAAGCGCCTTGATCTTCTCCTCGCTCTCCAGCTTCGCGGCCTGCAGCGTGGCGCGCTCGGCATCGGCGCTGCGCAGTTGCAAGGTGGTGGCGCGCAGCGCCTCGCGCAGTTTGGCCTCGGCGGCGCCGGGCTGTTCGGCGCACTGGGCGAGCCGCGGTGTCGCGGCGATTAAAAGCAGCGATGCGAGCGCGGGCAGTAGTAGGAAGCGGGACATAGAAGAAGAAGTGGAAAGGCTAGAACTTGCCGTTGATGTCGAACTGCAAGGTGTCGTTGCGGTAGCGCGGTCCATCGATGCTGTCGGCACTAAGCCAGCGCAGCCCAAGGGAGATCCGTTTTGAGAGGGCCACCGAGGCGCCCAGGGTGTAGCCTTTTAGATTGGTGCCGCCGTTGCCAAAATCCGAGTCGGTAAATCCATCGACTACGGCGTCGCTTTCCACGTAACGATAGCTAAACGCCACGTTCCAGTCCCAGCGTTTCTCAAGCGCGGCGTGCCCGAGTTTCAGTCCGATGATCCATGCCGTGTCGCCGCCGGAAAAGGAGCCAAGGGTTCCATTGGCCTGGTCGGCGCCGCGGTTGTTGACGGCAACCAGGTCGATGTCGTTGCTATCAAACGCGACGTTCCTGACATACTCGCCAAAGAGGAGCGCGTTGAAGGGTTCAAAGTGCGTGAAGTTGAGCCGCGCGGTGAGCGCCACTTCGCGAAACGCGGTGGCGAGTCCGAAGTATTGGAACTGGTTGGTGGTTCCAAAGTTGTTGCTCGCATTGGGCACGATGTTGCGGATCGGACGGTAGGTGTTGCCTTTCTGGGCAAAGGAAGGACGGCTGTTGTCGGTGTTGCCGGCATCCTGCGCGTTGAGCGGCGTGAAAGGATCAGAGAGTTTGCCTTCTATATTTTCAAAGTCGTAGAAGGCGGCTCCGATCTTGAAGTTCCATTCCTTGTTGATCTTCCAGTCGGCGCCGATCTGTCCGCCGTAGAGCCATTTGTCTTCGCTCTTGAATTTGGAAGGCTGGTTGGAGGCGAAGTTGAAGTCGGTGTTGAAGACCGGGAACGCGCCCGCGGTTAAGAACGGGGTGACCCCTTTGCCTACTTCGTATTTGGCCTGGAGCACCGCGCCATCAAAGCCGATGTCGTCATCCCAGATGATCTCGGTGGTAAAGAACGGGTTGTCAAAACGGCCCACGGTAATAGCGAGGTTCTTGTTAGGCAGCCCGCCAAGTTCATACTTGAGGAATGCGCGATCGAGCCAGATGGCGTATTTGCTGAAGTTGCCGCCCTGGCCCTGGTTGGCAAGGCCGAGGCTTTGATTGGTGGTGACCGGGGAGTTGTTCTCGCCGGTGGCAATGCGCAGGCCCGCAGTGAACCCTTCGGCGAGATCGACCTCGGCGCCTACCCGCGCCCGGAGCCGGATGCGGTTGCGATCCTGGTCGACGTTGAGCTGGGGCGAGAAGAGCGTGCCGCTCACGTCGTAGGGCGCGCCGGTGTTGATCGCGTTGAAGTTGGGAAATGCGCCGGTGTTATCGTTGCCATCGGGAAAGTAGTTCCCTTCAGCCCGGACCCGGATGTCGCCGCTGATCTTAAAGCGAGTGACCCATTCGGGCACGATATTGGGCGCGGCCCAATGTTCGTTGCGCGCCTGCGCCATGACATCGGCCCGGATCTCATCGCGCATCTGCGCTTTGACTACCTCGGGAATATAGGTGACGCGCACCGTGCTCTCATCGGGCTCGGGCGGATGCGGCGCCGTGGCAAGATCGGGCGCAAGCGCAAGGGTTTGCAAACTACTCTGGGCGGCTTGCGCGCTGGCTACTGCCTGCGCGGCGGCCGATTGGGTGGCCACGGCCTGGGCGCGTGCTTCGGCGGCATCGGCCTCGGCCATTTTGATCAGGTCGGCCGCGTCTTCCTTGGGTAATACTCCGCGTTCAACGAGGCGATTGATCAGGTTGATAGTAACGTTTTGCGATGGCGTGGCGCGCGGAGTTGCCGTAATCGGCGCCGTTGCCTCGGCCGGGAGCACCGGCTCGGCAGCATGCGCCTGCACGGAGGCCGCTGCCGCGGCGGAGGCGGCAAGGAGAAGGAGGATGCGCCGTTGCGGCCCGCCTCGTGCGGTAAGTATCTGCCTGTAGTCTGACATGGGGTGGTATTTTCTTACTTGGGCCGCTGCGCATTGACGCGCATGACAATGGGCATCTTCATTTCCGGGGGCGGCGGTTCATCGAGCCGCTGGCCTACGAGCACTTCATTCTTAATGGCGTTGCTTACAGAGCTATCGCTCGCATCACCTATAAACTGCGCGCGCGTGATCTGGCCGCCCGCGTCGGCCCAGATGCGCACCTCGCCTTGAAAGCTCGCGTTGCGCGTCTTGCTATTGGCACGCATGACGTTGCTGATCCGGTTCTGGACTTTATAGGCATAGGCGCCGTATTTGCTCCCGCGGCTTGAGCCCGATCCAAACCGGCCGCCGCCACCGCCGCCTGATCCGCCCAGGCCAAAGCCATCGGCGGGCCCATTGCCTTTGATGCCGGTGCCAAGGGCCGGGGCTTCATCGGCCTTTGGCGCCTCGGGTTTATCCTCCGGTTTTTCCACCGGTGTCTGTTCCTCCATCTTTTCTTCTTTTGGAGGCTGTATCCGCGGAGCCGGTGGTGGTGGGGGAGGCGGCGGCGGTGGCGGCAACTGGATGGCTACCATGACGCGTTCAGGCGCCTTGCGAACCGGCGCGCTCGGGCCGGGAAGCGATTTACTGACCACAACACCAAACACGGCCAGGATCCCCACCGAAAGGCACTTGCCCCAGTGGCGGCGCAGGAAGCTTTCTTCCTGTTCTTCTTCTACTACCACTACTTTGGATTTTGCTTCCCTGGCCGGCGCATGGATGGCGTCCATGTGGCTGAGTGCTTTAAGCGATTTGGGATCTGCAACGTTCATGGTTACTTGGCGGGTTGCGTGGCGAGTCCGATCTGGGTGATTCCAAGGCGGCCAACGACATCGAGCACGTCCATGACACCCTGGTATGGCGTCAGGTTGTCGCCCCGGACTACAACGGGAAATTCCGGGGTCCGTGCTTTAAGGGCGGTTAGCTTCTCTTCCAGCTCGGCCAGGGTAACGGGGATCGTGTTGAGCGCGCACTTGCCTTCGTTATTGATAGTAATGGCCTGGGTCTTTGGGCCTTCCATCTTGGTGGAGGCGGCGCCGGCCTTTGGAAGATTTACTTTGATACCCTGCACGCCCGCCGTGGTCATGATGATGAAAATAAGCAGCAGCACCAGGTAGAGATCGACCATCGGCGTGACGTTGATGTCGTCGTAGGATTTATCGGAGTCAACTTGCATGGCAGAGAGGTGGCTAGTCGTTGGAAGGATAGAACTCGGCGATCTTGGCTAGGAACTCTTCAATGAAGTTGTGCATCTCGCCGACTGAATCCTTGATGCGCGCGCTCAGGTAGCTGTAGGCAAAGAGCGCGGGAATGGCGACCGCCAGCCCCGCCACGGTGGCCAGGAGCGCGCCCGCGATGCCGGGTGCAATCGAGTTGATTTCCACTTCGCCGGACTTGGCGATGACGGCAAAGGTGATCATGACGCCGATCACGGTTCCAAGCAGCCCGAGGTAAGGTCCGCCCGCGATGCCGATGGTAAGAAATACAATGTTGCGGTTAAGCCGTTGCACTTCGCGAAAGAGGCCGCCATCGAGCGTCACGCGGATCGCCTGGATGGAGCGCTCGGAGAGCCCTTTAAATCCGTCCCTGGCGTTTGAAATGCGGTGGCTGATTTCCTGCGAGCCAATATGGTAGATGTGAAAAAGCGGCGACTCGCGCATGAGCTTTTGCGTGCTCAGACTGGCGCTGCCGCCCATGCTTTTAATGGCCTGATCGTCGCTGTGATCGAGCGCGGTCAGATCCGAGGAGATTTGCTCCCATTGTTTGCGAAAGGCGGCCGTCGCCTTGTGGATTCGGTTAAGGTAGAAGAACTTTGAAAGCGCCACGCCCCAGCCGATCACGGCCAGAATCGTGCAAAGGCCGATGACGACCCAGCCATCGAAGGTAAGCGATTTTGAGATTTCACTAAACAAGGAGAGATGCTCCATGAGCTCGCCTCCGCCGGCATGCGCGCCCGCTTCTTCTTTTCCAGCCACCAGAAGCTTGCCCGCGCTATCGCTGCCGCTTTGGCCAAGCGCGCAGAGTTTTAAGTAACCGGCCGGGCGGGCTGCTTTGGCGATCTGCAACTCATCGAGTTCACCCGTGAAGCTTGCGGTTTGCGCGTCGTCCTTGCCGAGCACCAGCGGACTATTCAGCGGGGGCAGCCCGGCGTTGAGCGTCGCGTAGGACTCGCCATTTAGATAGAGCGTGATCCTGCCGGCCTCAGCCACCACGGCAAGGTGCCGCCATACATTGACCACGAGCGGCGCGCCCTCCTGCGTGCGCTGGGTGGCGCCGGCATTGGTGACCTCGACAAAAGGCACTCCGTTGTTCTCGCCAATTAAGAAAGCATTGCCGCCTTCGCGCCGGCTAAATAACACGGCATCGGCATGAAAAGCCGTCGGCTTAATCCACGCCGACCAAGTGCTTGCGGTGCCTTCTTTCCATAGAAGCGAAGCTGAAGCCGGAACGGTGACCGAGTTCTGCCCTGTAAGCCGGAGTCCGTTTCCTATGATGGCCGTGGCGGCTGGTGTCCCCGCCTTGTCGGCCTTGTTGCCGGCCGCGGAGAAATCAACGGGCGCGGTCCCATTTTCTGAGAAATGATAGACGAGGACTGTCTCGGCGTCATAGGTGGCTTTGGAATCCTCGGTGCGCACCGCCTTGTCGCCGAGGTTGCCGTGGTAAAGCCAGAAGGTGGTTTGAGCGCTTGCTTTTAGGTCGGGAAGTTTAACCCAGACAAAGGCTTCATTAAGAACGGCATCGTAGCGTTCAAGATGATGTGTGAGCAGGGTCTTATCATCGGCGGCGACAAAGCGCAGATCGCTGCCGTCCTCTTTGCCGGCGGCGAACTGGAAGTTCCCATCGTGAAGCCGCACGAG
>JAQGOL010000006.1 GCA_028293625.1 Chthoniobacteraceae bacterium
TAGAGCATCCCTTTCATATCGTGAAGAACCTCTTTCATTACCGGAAAGCACGTTACCGGGGCTTGGCCAAAAATGAAGCGCATCTCCATACCCTTTTTGCTCTCGCTAACCTTTTGATCGCTAAACATAGCCTGCTGGGCGCCACCCGCGCATGAAGTTCAAAATGCGAAATCCAAGCACTTAACCGCTGCCAAAATCGGGCGCGAACGTGTTATTTTCAACAGCCGCTCCACTTTGGAGTCGTCTGCATTTCCAGTTCTGAGCCTTCAGCAAGAGCCGTTATTTCCTGAATTTTGAAAAATCAGGGCGATAAGCGACATCGCTCACGGGGTGCTCTTTAGTCAGCGTTTCCTTAAATCTCGAAAATTTAGTTGTACTTCTTATGGTTGCAGTGTCGGTAACAGATAAGTTAAAGTCAGTCCCGGGTATTGCCGTACATAAGCGGCAGGATATTGAGGCGCTTCGTATTGCGAGTGCATTCGCCATAGTTTGGTATCATTCCGGAATCAGCGGACACGAAGTATCATATGGTGGACTCATTGTATTCTTGATTCTTTCTGTATACCTGGCAGGTCATAGTGCTCGGCCGATTAATCTCCGCATATTTCAAAGAGCCCAGCGCCTCTTGATTCCATGGGTTATTTGGTTTGTAGTCTATGGAGTTTTTAATGTTATAAAACATAAGCCAATCATATCACTGGGCAATGGTGCTCTTGCCGGAGTGTTGGCCGGCTCGTCGATTCATTTGTGGTATATGCCGTATATATTCGTCTGGCTTATCTTATTTGATTTTTCCAGAACCAAGTTACCAGACTCTTTGATTTCCTGGGTAAGTGGGATATTGGCAGCAGTGATGTTAAGTCTTACCGTTGTGTGGCGTGCGGAACTGGTGCATTTGGGGTATCCATTTACACAATATCTGCACGGATTGGCTGGTATTTTTCTCGGCAGTTTCTTTGCTGGATGGAATGCGCTTCATCGCAAGGCGCGTATGCTGCTGTTGACGATCATTGTTCTCTCAGCCGTTTCAGCAATTCCCTATGAAGGTGTCGGAATTCCTTATCTGATAGGAATCGCGGCAGGTTGCATCCTGGTTTTCAAGCCCTTTGATAAAGCGATAAATATAAATCTCGATTTGATATCGCAATGCACACTTGGTGTATATTTCGTTCATGTTTTGCTTCTTGCGTTTATACGCAAATTTGGAGTTGATCATAATACTTTGCTGCCCGTGGCTGGGTTCATTTTATCAGTTGCCATTGTGTTTTTAATGCGACGATCGTTTCCGCGTTTAGCCAAATACTGGATTTGAACTCTTTAGTTACTTGGACTACGGAGATTGGATCAGTTTGCAAAATCGTGATGAATCACCGCAAGGTAACCCATTTTGTTATCTATTGATCCTGCTGCTTTGGTTGCTGCCCGCGAGGTAAGTTTGTGTGAATAGGGAGGCTAAGAGGTGAAGTATAGCATACCTCTGTCGGCTCCGATTTGAGTTCTGTTACTTTTCAATTGCTCGGATTAACGGGCTTTCTCTTGGATCTCTTTGATGTATAAGCTGTTTATTCCTTGGGTCACAAAGAAGAGGAAAAGAGGATGATTTTCGCGCAACATGAGGGTGGGGCGTCTTGAGCTTGTCGACCCTTTAACTTGCTTCTTAGATTCCGGCTGCTTTAACCAGCGCGCCCGAAAGATCGCTTTGGAAAAACAGTGTTTCTCCTTCGTTTCCGCTTTTCAGTGAAGAAAATGAGTTTCAGAATGCGGTTTTAAAAATTTATGCATACACCCCTGGACTTGAAGAATGCGGCGAAGAGAACGGACGCGGTTACGTCAATTAGCCGAGCCGGCCAAGGCCGTCTTTTCCCGACATGCATTATCGCGTTAAAGAAAACGATGGGCTCCGTGGCAATTGCCGGGATGCTTGCGGCCATGGTGGTTTTTTTGTCCAGCGGTTGCCAGAGCCCCGCGGGCGGCAAGATTCCTGAGCAAGCCGCTGTTTCGCAGGCGGTTTACCTGGGTGTTGGTGATGTGGTGAAGCTATCGTTTCCCGGGTCGCCCGAGTTTACCCAGTCACAGAGAATTCGCTCGGATGGTAAGCTCAACCTTGCATTGGTTGGGGAAGTCACCGCTGCCGGAAAGAAGCTCAGGGATTTTCAGAGTGAATTATCGCGCCTGTATAAGCCGCAGTTACTTAACACCGAAGTGATTGTTACTTTGGAAAGCAGTGCAACGCCGGTGGTTATTTCAGGGGCGGTCACCCGGCCCGGAAAAATCATGATCGAACGCCCTGTGACGGTATTGGAAGCGATCATGGAAGCCGGCGGGATCTCACCGGCGGGAGATGCGAAAAGGGTGCATCTGATACGTGTTGTGAACGGCGAGCATCATACGCAGGTATTTGATCTTTCCCCGCTGTTGAGTGGCAAAACAAGCCGCGCGTTTTATGTCAAAGGAGGGGATGTGATTTATGTTCCCCAGAGTATTTTCTAAATAGCGGGAAAGTTCGTTTTAGCATCCGCCAAAAGGGAATTGAGAGAGATTTGACGGTGCCAGGATGATCTAAAAGAGCGATCTCTGCGTGCGGAATTAACAGCCCTGAAATTGCCTATTCTTTTCGCCGGCCGGCGGAAGGCGGTGGCGTTTCAGGGCTTTTTTTATGTCCACTTGCCCCGGAGCTGGAGACGAATCTTCAGCCTGTTTTCCACGCAACATGACGGTGAAATTGCGCAAAGCTTCGGCTTTCGTAATTTGTGAGCCGATGATAGGGTCCCGGCATCTTGTTTGCTGCGCATTTTCCAATCTCTTTGGCATCTGTGTTTCAAAGCCGTTTTTTGACAGGCAACCCCCCTTGCTGATTTGCGAATGTTTTACGTGGTTGGATTACGCGCCGCTCCTCGATGCAATGAGCGCAGCTTATCGCTTTTGGGAAGAAATCTGCGATGAACCTTTTTCTTTCGTTTGCTGCCTCGTTCTTTAGCGCGGTGCTGGCGTTCGCGGTGCTTGTCCGCGAGAAACGGACTTTTGCGAGCTGCTGTTTTGCCGTCGGAATGGGCGCTCTTTCCATTGAGAGCGCCTTGGAATGCATTCGATTAAACGCGCTGACGCCCAGGGAGATGGCGACCTGGCAATGGGCGGTTTTTGTCGTGAAATCGTTCATGCCCGGCCTCTGGCTCACCTTTGGTTTAAGTTATTCGCGGGGGAATTATCGGGAGTTTTTGGTGAAGTGGCGTTTCCTTCTTGCCGCCACTTTTATTCTTCCCATTGGGATCACGCTCGGTTTTCGGGAAGAACTGATAAGAGGCGCCGTGGCGATAGCCCGGGGAACGGCGCTTCCGGCGGGTGTCGGCAGGATTACTCAGCTTCTGAACCTCCTGCTTCTGATCGGGAACCTCCTCGTGCTAATGAACCTTGAGGAGACTTTCCGATCGGCGATTGGAACAATGCGCTGGCGGATCAAGTTTGTGGTGCTCGGAGTTGGCGTGATATTTGGGGCGCGAATTTTCATGCGCAGCCAGGCGCTTCTTTTTTCCGGGCAGAACCGGGCGTTGACTGAAGTGGAGATCGCCGCGCTGCTTCTGGGATGCGCGCTGATGGCCGTCGCCTATTTGCGAAGCGGATTCGCCGAGATCGATATCTATCCCTCGCGCGCCGTGCTGCACAGTTCAGTCATCGCGCTCCTTGTGGGCGGTTATCTTCTCGGGATCGGAATGCTCGCCCAGGTGATCGCGCATTTTGGCGGGACACGAAATTTCCAGGCGAAAGCCTTTTTTGTCCTGACTGGAATCGTGGCATTGGCGGTGGTGCTGCTTTCCGATCGGTTCCGGTTGAAGATTCAATTTTTTGTCAGCCGCCATTTTCGGCTTCCTCAGCATGATTCCCGCAAGATCTGGACGCTGCTGACGCATTCGATGTCGGGGGCGCGTGATCAGGCGAGTTTGGCGGTCGCCTCGGCGAAATTGATTTCTGAAACCTTCAATATTTTGTCGGTGACCGTTTGGCTGGTCGATGAGCAGAACCGGCGGCTTGTTTTTGGAGGTTCCACGGTGCAATGCCAGAAGGAGGCCGATGAGATGAACCTGGAATTTGCGCCTCCGGAGCCCCTTCCAAGGGGCCTTGGCGGGCTCTCGCTCTTTGATTTGGAAAAGCATCAGGGAGCGTGGGCGGAAACCTTGCGGCAGATCAGTTCCACGCCATTTCGGAAAGCTGGCAATCGGATCTGTATCCCGTTTCTGGCCGGTGAACGATGGCTTGGAATGGCCATTTTGGCGGACCGGGCTCATGGGTTGCCGTACACGCTTGAAGAGCTTGATCTGTTGAAGTGCATCGGGGACCAGGTGGCGGCCAGTCTTTTGAGCCTGCAACTCACCGAGGAATTGATGTTGGGCAAGGAGATG
This sequence comes from Chthoniobacteraceae bacterium, assembly GCA_028293625.1. Lineage (GTDB taxonomy): Bacteria > Verrucomicrobiota > Verrucomicrobiia > Chthoniobacterales > Chthoniobacteraceae > CAIURC01. Next base: position 4,395 of record JAQGOL010000006.1, read on the forward strand.
GAGGCATTCAGGACCATGTCGGCCTTTTTTGTGCATGACCTTAAAAATGCGACGTCGAGCCTGGGGCTGATGTTGCAGAATCTCCCCGTGCATTTTAATGATCCGGCGTTTCGGGCGGACGCATTGCGAGGGATTGCGAATACGGTTTCCCGGATCAACCATCTGATTGAGCGCCTGAGCGCGCTTAGAAACAAATTTGAACTCAAAGCCGCGAGATTTGACCTGAATGAACTGGTGAATGAGGCGCTTGAGGGCTTGAACCAGACCCCGGAAATCGAAATAACAAAAGAACTCGGTCCGCTTTCAAACGTAAATGCGGACCGCGAGCAGCTCCAAAGCGTCTTGACCAATATCCTTCTTAACGCGCGCGACGCCGTCGGAAAAAGCGGCCGCATTATTGTGCAAACCAGCCAGCGTGAAGGCCGCGCTGTTTTATCGGTAGCGGATACCGGCTGCGGCATGAGTGCCCCATTCGTGAGGGAATCGCTCTTTCGGCCTTTTCATACGACCAAGAAAAAGGGGCTCGGGATCGGGATGTTTCATTCCAAAATGATTGTCGAAGCGCATCGGGGCCATATTCAGGTGGAAAGCGAGCCGGGCAAGGGGACGACATTCCGGGTCAGCCTGCCATTGGAGATGCCATTGTGATGAAGGCCAAATTGCTCATTGTCGATGATGACGAAGCGATCCGGACCCAGATGAAATGGGCGCTGGTTCAGGATTACGAAGTTCTTCTGGCCGAGGACCGGGAGGAAGCGATCGCGCTATTTAAGTCGGAGCGTCCGGATGTAACATTGCTCGATCTCGGATTGCCGCCATCGCCCAATACGCCTGAGGAAGGTCTTGCGGCGCTCTCCGGGATGCTTGCTTTGGATCGGAATGCCAAAATCATCATCATTTCGGGCCAGGGAGAACGGGAGAACGCCCTGCGCGCCGTTGGAGCGGGTGCGTATGATTTTTTATGCAAACCGGTCGATTTTGATGAGCTCAAGCTTTTGCTCGGCCGCTGCTTTTATCTGGTGGGGCTCGAGCGGGAATACCGCGAAATGCAGCAGACAGTGGAGAGCGACGGGTTTGAGGGGATGCTTGGGACAAGCGTGAAAATGCAGGGAGTCTTTGCATTTCTGCGCAAAGTGGCGCCGACAAGCGCCCCGGTGCTTTTATTGGGTGAAAGCGGCACAGGAAAAGAGATGGCTGCCGTGGCGATCCATCGCCGGAGTCTGCGGAAAAACGGTCCGTTCATTGCCATCAATTGCAATGCGATTCCTGAGAACCTGCTTGAAAGCGAACTTTTCGGCCATGAAAAAGGGGCCTTCACCGGCGCCCAAGTCCAGCGCAACGGGCTGATCGAAAGCGCGGCGGATGGCACTCTTTTCCTCGATGAAATCGGTGAGCTGCCTCCTCCAATCCAGGTGAAGCTTTTGCGCTTTCTTCAGGAGCAAACCTTTATGCGCGTGGGCGGGAGGCGCGAGATTCAAATCGACACACGGATCGTAGCCGCGACCAACGCCGACTTAAGTCAATCGATCGCAAACGGCACTTTCCGCGAGGACCTTTACTTCCGGCTCGCTGTTGTCGTGATCTCTTTGCCGTCGCTTCGGGATCGAGGGGAGGATATCGGGGTGGTCGCCTCGGAGTTCCTGCGGCGGTTTGCCTTAAAGAACGGGAAATCGGGTCTGTCCTTTGCTCCGGAAGCGTTGAAAGCCATCAACGCGCATGCATGGCCTGGCAACGTCCGGGAACTTCAGAACCGCGTGCAGCGGGCGGTGATCATGGCCGACGGCAAACGGATTACGGCAAAAGATATGGAGCTGGCCGGGGAATCGGAGTCGGTGCCTTCGGGCACCCTGAAAGAAGCGCGTGAAGGGATCGAGAAGGCAATGGTGCAGCAGGCTTTGAAGAAGCACGCGGGAAGAATTACCTCCGCCGCGGCCGATCTCGGCATCAGCCGGCCTACCCTCTACGAGCTGATGGAAAAATTGGGAATCGCCAAGCGCTGATCGGAAAAGAAATGGGGACGGATATCCATCTATCTGTTTGCGCCTATTTTCGCGGACAACCCGCCCAATGGCTGCTACATGCAGTCGCGGCGACAATTCAGTAACCCTCAAGAACAATGAAGATTTCAGACGTGTTTCAAAAATGGCGGCCCGTGGTTTGTCAGTTTTTTATGGCCTCGCTTTGTCTGCTGATTGCCGTCGGATGCACGGCCAAAGCGAAGCAGGCGCGGATTTTGAATCGAGCTGAGAACTATTTTAAAGCCGGCAAATATGACGAGGCGCGGATTGAATATCTGAACCTGTTGCGGCTTGATCCTGTGAACGCGCTGGCAGCGGAACGGGTGGGCACTATTTGGCTCGAAGATGGCGCGCCATTGCGTGCGTATCCTTATTTGATAAAAGCGCGGGAACTTGCCCCGCAGAACGTGACGGTCTGGGAAAAACTCACCTCCGCGTATCTGGCATTGGGCCATTATGAGGAGGCGAGAAAAGAAGCGACCGCCCTTCTTAAAGAAGCCCCGGGCAGCGACGATGCACTCCTGGTGTTGATTGAAACAGCGCGCACGCCCGAAACGCTCGCCGCCACCAAGGAAGTTCTGCACGGTTTGCCGCAGAAGGAAAAAGCCAGCTTCCACCTTGCCTCGGCCAATGTGGCGGTGCGGGAAAAAAATGTGCCGGCCGTTGAGGAATTGCTTCAGAAGGCGCTTGCGGCGGATCCCAAGTTGCCCGCCGCGCATCTGGCGCTGGGCGCGTTGCGCAGCTTTCAAAAAAAGCCGGAGGAAGCGAGTCAGGAGTTCAAGACGGCGTCGGATCTGGCTCCGGTGCGCTCACTGGCGCGATTGAAATATGCCGAGTTTAAATTCCAAGCCGGCGACATTGCCGGGGCAAAAGAGTTGCTGAAAGCGATGACGGTCCAGGCGCCCGATTATTTGTCCGCGTGGCGTATTTTGGCGCAGGTGGCTTCCGCGGAAAAGAACTACGATGAATCGTTGAAGCTGATGGAGAACGTGTTCAGCCGCGATCCGGAGAATTTTAACACGCGGCTGCTGCAGGCGGATGTCTGTCTGCAAAAAGGCGATTCAAAGAAGGCGGTGGATACTTTGGAGCGCTTAAACAAGGTGCATCCCAATATGCCGGTGGTGAAGTACCAGCTGGCACGCGCCTACCTGCAGAATAACAATCCAGCCCAGGCGCCGGGCATGTTGGCGCAGGCAATCGCCGCCAATCCGGATTATGTCGAGGCGCTCTTATTGCTGGGCGAACTGAACCTGAGGTTAGGCGATGCCGCGCCCGTGGTGGCGGCAATGCAGGGATTGCTTAAAAAGCAGCCGAACCTGCTGCCAGCCCAGGTGCTCTTAAGCGAAGCCTACCGGTCGCTTGGACAATTGGACGATGCAATGGCCGTTATCCGCGCCCAGATCAAAGCGAATCCAAAAAACGCGCAATCCCATCTCCTGCTTGGATTACTGCACCGGCAACAAAACAAGCTCGCGGAGGCGCGCAAATCGTTTGAAACCGCCCTTGAGATTGCGCCGGATAATCTTCTGGTTCTCGCGCAGATCGTTGACCTCGATGTGACGGAAAAGAAGTTTGCGGTCGCGCTGGATCGTGTGCGCGCGCAGATCCAAAAGAATCCGAAGGCGGCGGGTGTGCAGTTTCTTGAGGCGAGAGTTTATAGTGCCCAGGGCGAATGGGACCACGCTGAGGCGGCGCTTCTTAAAACCCTGGATATCGATCCGAACTTTTCCCGCGCGTATGATCTTCTGATTGCCACCTATATCTCGGCCAACAAGCTGGCTCCAGCTATTGGGCAACTCGAAGGGTTGTTAACCAAGAATCCCAATAACTCGCGGGCGCTCATGATGACCGCGTTGATTTATGATAAAAAGGGCGACCTGGAAAAGACGGGGGATTCTTATGAAAAGTTGCTCGCCGCGAGTCCTGAATTTGTGCCCGCGCTGAATAATCTGGCGTATTTGTATGCAGTCCGTTTGAAAGACGTCGAGAAGGGGTATGAACTGGCGCGCAAAGCCAGATCGCTGCAACCGGACGATGCGTCCGTGGCCGACACGTTTGGATGGATCCTTTATCAGCGCGGGGACTACAAGCAGTCGCTGGCATTGTTGCAACAAAGCGTGGCGAAAATTCCCGACAATTCGGAGATCCAGTTCCACCTCGGCATGGCAGCCTACATGATGGGACAGGCCGATCTGGCGAGGTCTGCATTTCAGAAAGCGCTGGCCGGGCCCGAAGCGTTTTCGGGCAAAGACGAGATTCCGCGCAGGCTGGCTATTCTGGACGATGGGACGAAATCAGAGCTCTCTATTGGGCAGCTGGAGGCGATGGTGAAGGAGTATCCAAACGATCTGATGGTGCGGCTCCGGCTCGCAAGCGTTTATGAAAAACAAGGCGCGTTCGAGAAAGCGTCAACCACCTGTGAAGAAGCGCTCCAGTTGAATCCCAAATTGCTTGGGGCACTTTTGAAGCTTGCCCAGTTGAATGCCGGCCCGCTGAAACATAAAGAGAAGGCGTTTGAGTTTGCAAAAAAGGCAAGGGAACTTGCTCCCGAAGACCCGCAGGCCTCGGGGATATTGGGCGGCGTCGCGTATCGCACCGGCAATTACAGCTGGGCCTACAGCCTTCTTAAGGAGAGCTCAAGGCAGCTTAAGAGCGATCCCGCCGTCTTGCATGATGCCGCCTGGGCTGCGTATAGCCTCGGAAAAGTGGAGGAAGCGCGTGAAACGATGCAAAAAATCCCGGCGGAAGGATCCGCCGCATTCATTATCGAAGATGCAAAAATTTTTCTTAGTCTGACGGCGCCGGGTGACGGAAAAGCGGCCGCCGAACTGCAGATCCAGGCGGCGTTGAAAGCGAATCCGAGTTACGGCCCGGCCTTGATGGCCCGCGCTGCTATCGAGCGTCAGCGCTCGGATCTCAAAGCGGCAACGGCTTCGTATCTGGAAGTTTTGCAGCTCTACCCTGATTTTACTCCCGCGCAAAAGCAGCTGGCCGGCATCTACGTTTTGGATCCGGAGAATCGAGTCAAAGCGTATGAGCTGGCCATCAAGGCGCGCAAAGATTCTCCCAACGACGCCGCGCTGGCGGAGGTGCTTGCCGAGCTGAGTTTTTACCGAAAAGAATTTGCCTATGCGATTCAGTTGTTCCAGCAGAGCGCTCTCGATAAGCCGCTGGATGCGAAGCAATTGTATTGTCTGGGGGTTTCTTATTTCCAAACAAAACAAAAACCTAAAAGCCGGGAAACGCTCGATCAGGCACTCGCCCTCGGCCTTCAGGATCCGTCAGCCGCCGATGCACGCCGGCTTATCGCTGAAATTGACGGGACAGCCTCGAACACGAAGCCGTGATTCTCCCGGAGATTTAAATGTTCTCCCGCGCTGCCTGAGCTTTTCGGAGTATGTTAATACCGTTCGCCGTGCCGGACGCCGGTTCCACCCTGTTTGCGCTGGCGATTAGCTTTGCGGCGCTTGTTGCCTTGCGCAAACGGCTCCAAAAGAGAGGCGCAGCAGAAGTAAAGGAGCCGGTTACGGAAAAACCGGAAGTTAAAGAGATCCGCTGAACGGTCGCCATTGATCAGCCGCTCCTCCGGAGCGGGACGTGGAGGAGACGTATTCCGGTGACTCACGTCACCGGCTAATTTCAGGCGAGCCCTCTGGGCTGCACGAATGAGAAGCGAGAGCATTCATGTAAACGAATCGTGCAAATCGTATCAGTTGTTCCCTGACGACGGGCGTGGAGAACCAATCCCCAGTTCCTTTTTGCGTGCCGCAACTTCTTCGGGTGTCGCGGAACTCTCCATCTGTTTTTTACGCGCCGCGATTTCGGAGCTGTCCGCGGTAAACTCCGATCCGGGCCATTTTCTCCGTTCGCCCGTTTCGGCGCTGGAAGGGGCGAATTCGGTTTTCAGCTGTTTCGTGCGGGCAGCGATTTCTTCGCTGGTGGCAAGAAATTCGTTCCCCAGTTGCCGTTTCCGAAGCTCCATTTGATCGGAGCTAGGCAGAGCATTTGGGTCCGAGGCGCCAATTTCCGCGACCCGATCGCGAGCGGCCTGTGCCCGATTGTATTGACCCAATCTGGTGGCGTAATCGGCCATTGCCGAAAGGAGTGTCGTGTCAGTTCCGGCAGCACGGATGGCGGCCGTCCAGAGGGTGCGGGCCTGCGTTGTGTTGCCAAGCTGGCTTTCGCACCGCGACTGCATGATAAGGCTCATAACCGGGGGCAAGGGGAGGTTTCTCTTTTCGAGAACAGCCAGAATCTCCTCCCACCGGCGCAAGGAAGCGAGCGCGTTGAGGTGTTGCTCCAGAAGGTCAACCCGCGTCATGGCGCGATTGAGCGGCAAAAGCGTTAAGAGACGCTCGCCCTCGTTCAGCGTCAGGAGGAGGTCGGCAAATTCTTTAAAAACCTGCGGATCGGCCGAGGCAAAGTCCCCCTGAATCTGGTCGAGCAGGTTCTTTTTATCATTGGGCCTGCAACGGAGCTCAAGCCGGAGCGCTTGCAAACGATGGGGCAATTTTGCCAGGGGATGATGAATGATTGCCGTGGCAACCGATTGCGCGCTTTCACTGGAGGCGTTCGGATCCGCGGCCAAACCCATCAAAGCGTCAAGTCCGACCTGATTTTTGAGAGGGGCGAGCGCCTGCAACCGACGGACACCTTCCTGATGGGTCTCTTTTGAATCAAAAAGAAGCGCGCCCAAAAAGAGCTGGCCCTGAGGATTTGCGGGATCAAGCTCGATCGCCTGCTTAACCGTCAGAAGCGCTCCGGCTGTATCACCACTGGCAAGTTTGCATCGAGCCGAAAGGCGTTGGTATTCCGCACTGCGGGGATTCTGAGCCAGTAAAATGGCGGCTTGCGCTTCGGCTTCGGCAAATTCTCCACTTTGAAGCGCCGCATCCGCGGCAGCGATCCGGTCGGCATCGGACACAGTTGGCAGAATGGTAAGCGCTTTCCACCACGGAAAGGCGCTGGCGCTATCGCCACGGGCAGTTAGGACGGTTGCAAGCGCCCTGATCGCCGCCGGTTCGTTGTTTGAGAGGATATAGGCTTCCTTCCCTTTAATCAGCGCCTCATCGAGTTTGCCGTGAGCGGTCAGCTCCAGGCTCTCCGATGCGCGCGCCTTGCTGTGAAGCGTCTTCAGTTTGCCGTATAATGGCCGGCTTGCCATTACCAGGCCCACGATCACGAGCAGTAATAACGAGAATTTGATCCCTTGTTTGAATGCTCGTTTTTTTGCCGCCGAATTCTGCGAGGATCTGCCGGACTGCTCCACAACAGCCTCGGGCTCATTGGGCTTGTTTGCGTGGGGAACTTGCGGGTCTGACATAGGTCTGATTAAAACGGGACGGGAGCCATTGCCGGTTCCAAGATCACGCGTACAAGCAGAAGAAGTAGTGCGATTATTTGGGAGGCACGCGGCCGGCGCGAATGGGAATTCCGCTCATTGGATGGGTCGTCTGGAAGAAGCTGCCCTGGAAGGGTGCGCTTGATCGTAATCTTCCTGAGTTCGGACGATTAAGATTAAGATTATGATTAAGAGGGAGAGGCGAGATTATCGTTTAACCCGCTCAAAATGGGCCAGGGTAGGGAGCGCTTCTCCAACCGCGGTCAATGCCTGCTCATAGGTTGAATATCCGCTGACTACGATTTCGAGGGTCTGTTTGCCAAGGTCGCGCCGGCCAATCAAGGCGCGGTGGATATCGCCCCGCAACGAGAAATCCTGCTCAAGCCACGCGTTTTCCCGTTTCCGGTCTGATTCTTCGTAAAAGGTGAAAAAGGAATAAACAGAGCGTCCCTGGGCTTCGAATTCGGAAATGGTAAATAAGAGGTCGCCGCCTTCAATAGGGAGCCGCTGAGGCGGGAATGTACGGATCCATTTCAGACCCGCTGCCGGAAGGCAGACTTCAGGATGATGACTTTGGGCGCCGTTTGTGGTCGTCTCTCCCGGATTCCATCGCACCGCGCTAAATGCCCAGAGAGTTCGATCGTATTCCTTCCAGTTCGCAATTTGAATATCGGAGCAAAGAAGGATGTCCCGGGTCGGCTGCAAGACCGGCTGTATCTGATAACCGGGTTTATCTTCAGGCCACCGTACGGCGATGGTTTCCGCGACGCTTTGTTCGTGCGACCGATACCAATATTCCGTGGTGGCCAGGATTGAGATAAACCAGATTGCAATCGGAACGCCTGCCCACGCCGGAAAAGGCCTCAATGACGGTTTTGCCGTTTGAAGCGGTATCGGCCCGGCGACAAGCCGATTGGCCAGTTGATTGAGCAGATAAAAGGAGACCAGGAAAATCCCCCAGCCGCTTGAATCATGCCAGACGTTAACCGCCCCGATTCCCTGGGTGGAGGCAATGATCGCAAGCAGGAAGTTTCGCAGCAGGTTAAAAAAGAGGGAGAGCCCAGCCCCGGCTGCGATCAACAGCAGCCGGGGGCGCACTCGAATCCTATGCAGCTCCCCAAGAGCCAGCGCCGCCATGATCATCGATTGAAACGAGCGGATACCGCTACACGCTTCCTCAACGTCGAGCGTACCATTGATCAAAGAAACCAAATTGCCTGTCCGCGTCGCGGCGATCCCGCAAAGTTGAAGCAATTCGACGGTCACTGTTGTGACCATTCCCGTGAGCCCCTCGATCAATGGAGATTCCAGATGCCTGCTCCAGGGGACAGCGCAAAAAATAAAAAGCACTGGAAAAACAAACCCCCGTATTCCAGCCCAGCCGGCACGGCAGGCGAGCGATCCGAGCGTGAAACCGGTTACAAGAAGCGCCAATAAATAGTTCGCATGATAGGATTGCGGAGCAGCCGTGCGAAAAATCCAGGCCGGCAGCAGCAAAAGAGCGCACGCAATGGCAAGGGCACCCGCCCCGCGGCCATGCGTTGGCGCCGTGGGCGGAATATCTTTCCAGCGGCGAAGAAAAAAATAGAAAGCCAGGGGCGGCACCAGCCAGCCAAACTCATATTGCGGAATCGCGGCCCAGAAGTTGCTTAATTGAGTGATAAGCATGCCCCACGGCAATAACCATGCACCCCAAGGCAGCCACTTTTTGAAAAAGGTCGAACGCGTAATCAAATGAAAAACCAATCGTTTTTACAGAGAGATGAAAAAGGGAGCCCGAAGGCTCCCTTTTTACCTATCGTAATGATGAAGTGGCCGTTTGACAGGCCAATTCAATCCAGCTTACGCGATAACGCGACGGCGGGGCCTGCAGAGTCCCGTCATGGTCACCATCGCAAGGCCGCTCAACAGCATTCCGGGCTCAGGAATTGGAACAAGGCCATAAACGTCAAGGCTCGCGTTGAACGAAGAATTGGTTCCAAACGATCCATTTGGAGGATTAGGACCATTCGGGGTAAACGTGATGGTTTTGACGTTCAAAACGATTCGGCTGATTGTATTGCCAGCGAAATCATTCGGACCGCCATTAGGAAAGAACCGCTCACTTTCACCCGTTGCCGACGTAGCAGTGAAGGTATCAGTCTGAGCCGAGTTCCGGGCTGTAATCAGCAATTGAAGCTGGTTATTAACGCCATTTGTCAGCAACGCCGCGAATTGACTAAAACCCGCATCTCCTGGAGAAAGCGTGAACACGTAGGGTGTTTGGTTGCTGGCCAGGAACGGGGTGTTGGTAAAGATAGTGAACGCCGAGCCGGTTCCAAATGCATCAGTCGCTTGGAATTGAGCCGCGTTAATATCAGCCGACGGATCATTGAGCGTCGTTGGGAAATTCGTCGTTCCAATGAGGTAATCAACTGGAGCGGCGAGTGCGTTGACACTCAGCAGCATTGCGCTGGCGCCAAGGAACAATAGAGAGAACTTTGATATCATGTTTTAGGTAGGTTTTTTCGGGGATTAGGTTGGCTGTCGCGCCCATATCGTAAATGTACGATCGTACGGTTGTATGGCTCGCAGATTTCGGTCTTAAAAAATTTGTAAGGCGTCGGCAAGCGCATAATCCTTAAAATGGATAATGGAAGTGTAGCGGTAATTCGTTCATTTAAACGCACTTCTAACGCGCTTCTAACCCACTTGAAATGGAGATTAGTTTTCAAGGATGGCTGTCGCTGCGTTGGGTATTGGCTCTTTTTCTTTTCCTGCCGTTTATTGCCCCCTTGGCAACGATTTGCCAAACCCGTGATCCGTACAAAATAAAAGAGGAGCAGAGTGACCTCTGCTCCTCTTTATTCAGATTAAATTTCCCTAAGGGAAATCAGATCTAGCTCAATTTGCGGCGGATCAGGCCGAGCGTGGTGACGCTCATGCCAAGAAGCATGACAGTCATGCCGCCGTCTGGCACGCTAACGCTATCGATAACAGGGCCGAACGGGGTGCCTGTATTGCCGCTCTTGAATTCAAGGTAGTAGGTGCCGGCGGTAGCTACGTTGAAAACGCCAAGCCGGTCTTCCCACAGCATGTTTGTGAAGCTGTTGGCTCCTGTAACTTCGTATGTGAAGTCAGGCAGGGTGAGGAATGTGCTGCCATCCAGATTAAGGAGGCTGAGTGTAAGGCTCTTGGTGCCCACGCCGCCCTGAGGATTGCCAGTCATCGCAAAGCTAACGCGAGCGGTTCCAACTGGCAGAGCGATCGCCTGTCTGATCGCGGCTGCGTCGTCGTTTCCGTTCAGGTCGACAGATTGCACGCCATCGTTGGCCTGCCAGAAGCTGCCAATGAAATCGACATCGCCACTTCCAGTTCCAGTTGATGCGCCGCCGCCGGTGACTTCCCAGCCGGTGATCGCACCAGGAGCGGGCTCATTGCTGTAGCCACCAGGAAGAACAGGCAGTTCGAAGTCTCCGTTGATGATAGGCACTGCGGATGCGGTGCTGATTCCGATGGCCAGGGCGGCCATGGCGAGAGGCCATTTGATCATTTTCATTGTGATTTGGTTATCTTTTTGGGTTGTAGTGTTTTCACCCAGCCGTTGAAACGACTGATTGACAGGGCGGCAGGTAAGCGGCTCCCGTGCCACGAATAGATGCGGAGCTTATCATGAGTTGCAAAGCGCTGATTTCATGGCGTTTGCATTTTAATTGATTTTTTATGCAAATTTATTCCGCGCTTCTCTCCGGTAAGAAAATGTAAAGCATTCCGACGGATGTTTTGACGCCACAACCGGTGGCCTATGGCCTAACATGCTGGAAATGAGCAGCCTAACGATGGCCAGGTCAGTTATTTTCAGGTTGTAAAGAAGTCCGACGAGTCAGGGAAATTGACACCATTCTATTTTCAAGTTTCGCTCAAAAAGGCGTCTTTTAACGAACGAAGGAGTGCATTTGGGATTATAATAAATACCCGGATGACGTTGTATGTTAAACTCTCCCAGGCATTTCAGCTAATGACATTGGATAAGCCTGGGAGGTCTCCGGAAGCTGCGTTCCAGGAACGGCCGTTTCCGAATGAGCGGCTTGCCGGTTGCTCTGAACAGGCTTTGGAGATTAGCCCGGGACCGCGTAGAGAATGGGCAGCAACCCCGGAGAGGGTGCCGGAAACAATGCTATCCCTGGCAAATTCTCTCCTCAGCCCCCAAAAACCGCCATTTTATCAACGCCGAAGGTGTCCCGGAAATTAGCCGCTCGTGGAGCGGAGCGGAACACCGGAAAACATCGGCAAACGAACTCGCCCCGGCCGGGGCGACGGAGATCGATGTACAACTCGCGGCATTTATGATGACATTTATCAGCCACTCCTCCGGAGCGTGATGCGGAAGGAGGTATTCCAGTGACTCAGCTACGGCTAATCTCAGGGCGGCCCTCCAGGCTGCACGAAGCGCAAAGCGAGAGCATTCATGTAAAGGAACCGTGCAAATCGTATAAACTCCGGAGAGTTCCGTGGGTTTATCGTGCCGCTTGCGGGCAATCCTTAATAGGCGCTTTTGGGCGGCCGAATCATCTGCCACACCGTGCGAAATATGATGAGCCAATCGAGCAGAGGAGACCAGTTCTCCAGATAATAGAGGTCCGCCTGCAACCGTTGATGAACGTGGTGCTGGGTGCGTGTTTCCCCCCGAAAGCCCCGGACTTGCGCAAGGCCGGTGATGCCCGGCTTGATCAATCCCCGGATGCGATAGAACTCGGTCATTTTCGCGAACGACACCTCATGTTCAAAAAGATGGGGCCGCGGTCCGACGATGCTCATTTCGCCCCGGAATACATTCAGAAACTGGGGCATTTCATCGATGCTCATCTTGCGCATCCAACGGCCGAGGGTGAAGACGCGGGAATCGTGGGCAGTTGCCTGATCGGCTTCGCGACCGTGGCCGACGTGCATGGTGCGGTACTTAAAAATTGAGAACTCCTCGTTATGGAGGCCGATTCGTTTTTGGCGAAAGAAAAGGGGCCCTGGAGACTGGAAACGATGCACAATCCAGACGCCAAGGTTCAGCCATGGCAGGACCAATATGATGATTGGCAGCGCAACGCTCATATCGATCGCGCGCTTGATTACCCGGTTAAAGGGCGATTCAAGCGGTTCATGGCGCAATGAAACAAAATAGAGCCCGTCATCGCGAAAAAAGCGAATGGGGCGGCCAAGTTTTTCCTCAAGGCCATGCGCGAAAAACAGCCGGGTGCCGGCTCCTTCGCAGCGGCTGATCAACGGTTCCAGTTGCGAGGCGGGCAGTTCGCGGGTCAGGATGATCTGGTTAACTCGCAAGCGGCTTGAAAGCTCTTCAATTTGGTCAAGTGAGCCGAGAATCGGCAGGCTTGCGGCAACGGTCCCTTCACTGAGCGGAATAAATCCGAGGACCTGCATGCCGAACGACTGTTTGCGTTCAAGCCAGGCGTCAAGGCGCAGCAGGTCTTCGGGATGTCCGCAAAGCACGGTGCGTTGCAAACGGCGTCCGCCGAAACACATTTGAGCAAGAAACGGCGCCATGTACCGGTTCGAGAAAAAGAAAAGAAACGGGAGAAGTGAGAAATAGGAAAAGAGGAACCCCCGCGAAATGTACGTGTCCTGCGCGGCGACAAGATAAAAAAAGAACGGTCCCGCGACCATGAGCGTCTGACGGCAGGTAAGCTTTGAGATCTGAAACAAATCAAGTCTCAGGATATCAAAGTCGTAAAGACTCGCATACACGACCTGAAGCATTAACGCGCCGCCGATGAGCAGCGAGTAAGTGAGATAATGGTGGTAATGAGGAATCCCGCTGGGACGCAACAAGCCGAATTGAAAAAATGCCAGAGCCCAGAACAAGACAAACGCCAGCAATGCCTGGGCGCAAATATGAACCAGATTGAGTCCTTTTGCCCTTTGATTAATCATTGTGACAACAGATCGAGGATGTAAACGGGGTGGGTTTGCCGGTCGCTACCGAAGAGCCACATAGTATTACTGAGATATGGCCGCGATTGGAACTCGAATTTGAATCATGAAAAAATTTCAGGAGGTGAAAGGAGACGGATTGCAAGGGTGGTCGAAAACGCATTTCGCAACTTTATTTCAGAATTAACGACTTCTGTTGCAAGTTGCACGCCATCGCCGCCGAAATCTCAATTTCGGAGGAAGCGTGTTGCGATGATTTCCCGGGATTTCTTTTTCCGGATGAACTTCTATTAACGATAAAATAGCAGATCAATGCCTATGTTTGGATTTCAGTCGGTAACCGGCTGATCGGTCCCTCAGATCTGATTCATCAATTCCGGACCAAAGCAGGCATGCGCCGCGCTCTTTGGCTTTTTGTATACAGGCAAAAAGCGGGAATCTGCGCCGCGACGGATTTTGCATACAATCAGCTGCGTGTGCGGTTCAACGCGGACTTTGCAGGGATCAACTTTGAAAGATGAGTTCCTTGAATAAATGGTGAGTGACGCTTATACGCCTGCGGGTTGATTTTCGACCATCCAATGCGGTTCCGTTTAGGATCAATTGGCAATGGCGTTGAAAACGGCTCGTTATCGACCACCTCTATTTATTTCCCGTGGCTTTTTTCTCTTTAGCTTGGTCTTGCTTACGGGTGGGTGAATTGAGGCGAATTTTTTCGGCATGCGCCGTGGTCTATGGCCTGATAAGTCTCACGCTGGCGGCCGACGGGATCGAGCCACAAGGTGCCTTGGCTATTCTCGAAGAGCGCTGTTTTGAATGCCACGATGAGACGACCCGAAAGGGAGGCGTGAGGCTGGACAATTTAGAGGCCGATTTTTCTGGTCCGGAATCGGCCCGGAGATGGACCGCAGTTTATGATCAGGTTGCCGCCGCCACGATGCCGCCCAAAAAAAAGCCGAAGCTGCAGCCGGAGACCGCGGCGGTTTTAACCGGGACGATTAAAAGCGGCCTGCTCGCCGCGGAAGCCAAGGCGCGGGCTGAAAATGGGAGGACAGCGCTTAGGCGGCTTAATCGGGTTGAATATGAAAATAGCGTCCATGATTTATTGGGAATCAAAGTCGAATTAAAAGAGCTGTTGCCGGAGGACCCTTCCTCGCAGGGGTTCGACAACAGTGCGGATGCCCAGCATATCTCTTCCATCCTTTTGGATCGTTACCTTGAAGCGGCCGATCGCGCACTCGATGTGGCGATTGTGAACCGCGCGAAGCCGGAAACAAAAAGCGGAGTATATCGATATGATCAAAGCATGATTCCGACTTATCTGACGAAGTCGGCACTCGATCGTGGGGATGCGATGGTTTTTTTCGATAACGTCTTTGGTTTGAAAAATTTCAAAGTGGATGTTGAAGGTTTGTACCGGATCCGGGTTCATGCTTCGGGTCATCAGTCACAGGGAAAACCGGTTTATTTTTCGGTACAGGATATTGTCCCTTCTACTTCCATCACACGGACTTTTGGTTATTTCGAGGCGCCCCCGGAGGAACCGGCGGTTATTGAACTGACTGCCAACCTGCGTCCATCCACGCAGATCCGGATAGCGCCTTATTTCTTTTCAGTCACTGAATCCAGGGCGCCGGTTCCGGTAGCCCGGCCCGGGTTGGCTGTTTATTCGATCGAAGTGGAGGGGCCGCTTATTCCTGAGTGGCCGCCCGCTTCATACCGAAAGATATTCGGCGATATCCCATTGGAAAAAGTAAGTCCGAAACTCCTCAGTTTATTCAAACGAGGAAATGTCCGTGAGCTTTACCAGCCTTCCAGCAATCAGCCCGAAGAGGATGTGAAAAAGGTCCTGGGCAACTTTCTGCCCCGGGCTTTTCGCCGGCCGGTTTTGGAAGAGGAATCCAGAATTTATACCGATCTGGCGCTTGCCAGGTTAAAGGAAGGGGGAAGTTTTGAATCGGCCGTGCGGGTGGGATTAAAAGCGATTCTTTGCTCGCCTTCATTTCTTTTTTTGCACGAGGCGCCCGGTCCGCTGGATGATTTTGCGCGCGCCTCCCGCCTCTCGTATTTTCTTTGGAGCACAATGCCGGATGAGGAGCTTTTTTTGGCAGCGCTTAATCAACAGCTTTCAAAACCAGCCGTATTAAGGGCTCAGGTGGAGCGCCTGCTGAAAAGTCCCAAGGCGCGGCAATTTACCGAGAACTACACCGGCCAATGGCTGGGCCTGCGGGAAATTGACGCAACGTCGCCGGATAAAACCCTTTATCCGGAGTTTGATGAATGGCTCCAGCTTTCAATGGTGGAGGAAACTCATCGTTTTTTTGATGAGATCCTCACAAGCAATCTCAGCGTGATGAATTTCATCCAATCAGATTTCGCGATGCTGAATGAGCGCCTTGCCTTTCATTACGGGCTTGCCGGGGTAAAAGGGCTCGGGATCCGGAAAGTTGCGCTTCCCGTGTCGAGCCACCGGGGTGGAGTTCTGACGCAGGCGGCTATTTTAAAGGTAACTGCCAATGGAACCACCTCCTCGCCAGTGATTCGTGGGGCATGGGTGATGCGCAATATCCTTGGTGAACCGATTCCGCCGCCTCCGGAATCGGTGCCGGCCATCGAGCCGGACATCCGAGGGGCAAAAAACATCCGCGACCAGCTTTCCAAGCATCGGGCGGTTGCCGAGTGTGCCTCCTGTCATGATAAAATGGATCCGCCCGGACTTGCATTGGAAAACTTCGACGTGATTGGCGGTTGGCGGGAGAATTACCGTATTTTGGGAGGCCAGATCAAAGCGGACGTGAAAGTAAACGGCAGGATCGTCACTTACCGGAAGGGAGCGCAGATTGACGCCGGTGGAGTGCTTTCGGATAACACCAAATTTTCGGATATCGACGGACTTAAACAGCGTTTATTAACCAGAAGCGACTCGATAGCGAAGTGCGTTGTGGAAAAACTGGTTACTTATGCCACGGGCCGCGCGCCCGGATTCGCGGAACGTGAATCTGTTCAGAGGATTGTGGATAACACGCGTTCCAAACAATTCGGATTGCGTTCGCTTATCCATGAAGTTGTGCAAAGTGATCTATTTCTTAATAAATGAGCTCGCTCCCTACTCCTTCCAGTCGATCGGTGATTTCCCGCCGCTCTTTTCTTCGAAGTGTCGGTGTGGCGCTTGCCCTTCCAATGCTCGATGCGATGGCGCCCCGAGGGTTTGCCGCCGCTTTGCCACACCGGCGGCGCATGGTCTGCATCAATACGTCGCTTGGCTTGCATACGCCGCTTTTTTTCCCGGAAGCCGCCGGTTCCAATTATAACCTCACTCCGTACCTCGAACCGCTCGCCGCGGTGCAAAAGGATTTTACGGTTTTCTCCGGCCTTTCGCATCCCGAAGTTTCCGGCGGGCACCTTGCGCAGGCCTCTTTTTTGACGGCGGCGCCGCATCCGTCCGCCCCGGGATTTCGCAATACTATTTCGCTTGATCAGTTTGCGGCTGAGCGAATGGCGTTGGAGACCCGTTTTGCCAGTCTGACACTCCGCACCAGTGGGAATTACGGTCTTTCCTATACCCATGGAGGCGTGCCGATTCCAGCCGAAGATCGGCCCTCGCGTGTATTTGCGAAGCTCTTCCTGGATGGAACGCCCGCGGAAGTTGCCGCGCAGGTGAACCGCTTGCGTGAAGGACGAAGTATCATGGATGCCGTCGGAGGGGAAGCCAGGCGGATGAGCCGGAATGTCGGTGCAGGCGACAGGGATAAACTCGATGAATACTTTACGAGTGTGCGGGAGCTGGAAAAGCGTCTTGTCAGAAGTGAAGCGTGGGAACAAAAGACAAAACCGAAGGTTCAGGCGGCTATTCCTAAAGATATTACAGACAGGGCTGATCTGATCGGGCGGAGCCGGATGCTCTATGATGTGATGCATCTGGCTTTGCAAAACGATTCCACCCGGCTCATCACCCTGAATATTGAAGGCAACGCCACGGTCCCTCCGATTGCCGGGGTTTCCGATGGCCACCATAACCTTTCCCATCATGGGCAGGACCCGGATAAGATCGCGCAGTTACGCCTGATTGAACAAGCGGAGATGGTGGCGCTTGGGGAGTTTCTTTTGAAGCTGAAGGGGAGTCAGGAGGAAGGCGGTTCGCTGCTCGATGAGACGATGGTCTTTTTTGGCAGCAACCTTGGCAATGCCTCCAGCCATGACAATCGCAATATGCCCGCGATCCTGGCGGGCGGAGGTTTTAAGCACGGCCAGCACCTTTCATTTAACCAGGATAAACAGGTGCCGTTATGCAATGTGTACCTCCTGATGCTGCAGCGCCTTGGATTGGAAGTGGATGCGTTTGCAAGCAGCCGCGGAACAATCACCGGCCTTGAAATGGTTGTTTAATTAAGAAGAGGCCCGTTATTTCGCGGGCATTTCAAGGCACCCGGGCGCTTTGTTTGCTTCGTTACTGGCAGGGAATCCCTATGCCTATCTACGAGTTTTATTCCCCGCAAACCTGCAAAATTTACACGTTTTTCGCCCGCAGCCTCGCGCTCTCCGGAAAGATTCCCCGGTGTCCGGATGATCCGGCGTGCAAAATGGAGCGGATGATTTCCTCGTTTGCCGTGACAGGAAAAAAACCTGGTCCGGAACATTCGCGGGATACCGATCCGGCTCGCGCGGCTCGGATTGTTTCCACGATGGAACGTGAATTGGGAGGAATGGACGAGGCGCATCCCGATCCGCGGCAAATGGCGCGGCTGGCCAAGGCAATGGCCGAACTTCACGGCACAAAGATGCCGGGCGCCATGAACGACTTGATTCGCCGCCTTGAGGCCGGCGAAGACCCGGATAAACTCGATGCGGAGTATGGGGAGGAACTGGAAAGTTCCGATTTTTTCGGGGAGAACCCGGCGGTGAGCGCCGATGGAAAAGAAGATTCGACAGGACGGCGGCGCCGCGCGGTTTTACGTGATCCGACGCTTTACGAGATGGCCCATTACGTTGAATAAACCGGCGCGTTTCGGGAAAGTTTTTTAAGTTGGGCCGAAGGAGCGGGCGGGCTGGGTGGAAAGCACTTTTGGAGTCGGGATCTCGGCTTCAACAGGGCGCCCTAAAAATTCAAGAAGGATCTTCACACGGTCTTTGGCTGGGAGGAGCTGGGTAATAACGGCTTCAAGTCCATGAAAAACCCCTTCAGTGACCTGCACGCTGTCGCCGACGCGCAGCTCGGGATTGATAATGATGACTTCTTCATCGCCGCTGATTTTTCGTAATCCGGCGATAATTGCCTCGTCGATAAAGGCGACCTGGGTGCCGAACTTAACGATATTGGTAATGCCATGGCTATACTGAACCTGGCGATGCAAATCCGGATAGACGAAACGAGCGAACAGATAACTCGGGAACATAGCCTCGTTAAACCAAACGACTCCGCGTCTTGTATTCTTTCTAAACCGCAGTTGAGGCGAAAAACATTCAAGTCCCAAACTGCGCCGCAACGCGGCAGCCGCGAGATGCTCATGCTTGGGCTGGGCTTTCAGACAAAACCAGAAAGGAGCGTCGGACCGAAGAAGTTCCTCTGAAGAAAATGTCATAGCCCAGACTCTTTCTCACTTTTGAAGCGCTCAAACAACTCATTCCCGCAGTGGCCAACGAAGGTACGTTTTTTGCTTCGCCGATCGAGCTCTTACGGATGCTATCTGGAAAGAACGCGCGTTTCCTTTTTTGCCTTCTCAGCACTTTGCAATTGCGCGGCGCTCTTTTGAGATTTTCTTTTTCTTCTTCTTAATCCGAGCGCGTTCAGAAGAGGTGAACGGGAAGCGGCGCCGGACGGAAGCCCGCAGATTGCAAGTAGGATGACGCTAACAACGACAGTGGGAAAAATAAGAAAGAGGAAGATGGAATTCCTTTCGTCCATTGGGATTAACTACGGTTGTAGAGATGTTTGCCAAGCCCTACATGGCTTGTTCGCAGGCGCGCCTCTTGTTTATCTACACCAAGGCCAAGTCAAGTTTTTAAGGAGATTTGCGAAGGTTATTTATCTATCTTCTCTTTAAGTAATAGGAACGGGATGCCGGATACGCCAAGGTGCTGCTAATTGGATTTACAATTGTCGATGTGGCTTCCTAATCCCCGGATTCTGATGCGGGTCACTTCCCTGAAGGGGAGCAGGATGAATTACCGGCCGCGCAAATCTCCTGGCTTTCAGGAAATGGGCCTCCATTTTGCGGATCCGCCGCCTTTTTGAATTCCAGCAGCTTTTAATGAACGATTCTATCTACTACCAATGCCAGCGCTGCACGAACTGCTGCCGCTGGCCCGGCTTTGTCAAAGTGGGCGAGGAGGAGATCGCCGCGATCGCCCGGTTTCTTGGGCTCGATGACGACAATTTTATTCAACGGTACACGCGGCTGCGGCCGCAGCGCGATGGACTCGCACTTATTGATAAGCCCAATGGCGAATGTTTTTTTCTTGAAGGCCGCGATTGCGTGCTTCAGAGCGTGAAGCCGCTGCAATGCGCCGGGTTTCCCAATACGTGGAATTTTCCGGGCTGGCGCGAGGTATGCGAAGCGGTGCCGGAACTGAGGCCGGTGGCTTGAAGAGCCGCAAAGATTAGCGGATTGCCGCGGCCAGGGGAGTCACGAACTCAATGAGCTTTTTTACCAGATCGGGGCTCTGGCCGAATTCGGCGATTTTTTTGACAATCGCGCTGCCGACGACAACGGCATCGGCGTGAAGGGCGACTTCGCGCACGTGGTCCGGAGTGGAAATGCCAAATCCGACCGCGATGGGAAGCGAGGTGGTTTGGCGAATGGCGGCGACGCGCTCGGCGAGCGACGTGGCAACCGAGGCCCGTTCGCCCGTGACCCCTTCCTGGGAGACGTAATAGATGAAGCCGCTCGCATCCGCGGTAAGTTGCGCGATGCGTTTGTTTAAAGTGGTCGGCGCAATGAGGCGGATGCGTTTGAGTCCCGTTTTTTGAAGCAGCTCGACGTTTTGCGCATCTTCATCGGGCGGCAGATCGAGGATAAGCATGCCGTCGACTCCAGCGGCTTCCGCGTCGCGATGAAAAAGCTCGAACCCGTAACGATAGATCGGGTTCATATAAGTGTAGAGGACGATTGGGATTTGTGACTTGACGCGGATCTGACGTACGCATTCGAGCACCTTGCGCGAGGTGGCGCCGCCCGCGAGCGCGCGCGAGGCCGCCAGCTGATTGACCACGCCGTCCGCCAGCGGATCTGAAAAGGGGACGCCCAGTTCAATGATGTCGACGCCCGCTTTTTCAAATCCCCACACCAGTTCCCGCGTGGCGTCCAGGGTGGGATCGCCGGCTGCGATATAGGCGATGAGCGCTTTTTTACCCGCAGCCCGCAGGTCGGAAAATTTTTGATCGATGCGATTGAGCATGGGGCCGCGGATTTTGGCCGGAACCGGGCGAATGGACAGAAATAATTTAACGGGGGATCGTATCAGGTAATTGATTTAACGAGTTGTTTTACCGGGATCCCGTTTTGATGGCGACCGCGACATGGTGGTCAATTGCCGTGGCTAAAAGCTGTGCGCCGCGCTGTTGGTCTTCCTGGTGATCTGGACCAGGGTGTAAAGGTTGATGAGTTTGAGCAGGCCGAAGATTTCAGCTTCGCCCCAATCCTCATCCAGCACCCCTTCGCCGAGGACCACATCGAAGATCCGGCTTTCGGTGGCCGACGGAGCAGGATCAGGGAAGAAAAAGACGTCCGCGTAAGTGAAGAGAAAGTCGTCGGTGCCGGTCAGCCCCGAGTCCTTGCCCCAGAGCTGGCATTTTAATTTAAAGAGCCGCATCCCGGGACAGTTTGTCATCTGACATCGTTCCATCGGGGTGAAGTTCACGTTGCATTTTACAATTGCCCGGACCGTTTTCTTTTTGTGGTCGTGCGCAAGTGTCATCACCGCATTGGAAATGGTGGCCATTGAAGTTTTTCAGTGATTTGTTAACGCCGCTTTATTCAATACGCGATTGAGCCCGTTCAAAGCCGCCCGGTTTTCGGCCGGGCAAAGCACCGTTGACTAGTCGCGGCGCATGCCGGTAGGTGTAATCAATGCCGCTTCGCGCGCTATTTACCCTTTTGCTTACCCTGATCGTTTGCTCGGCGGTGCCGATGGAACGTTGCAAGGCGCAGCGGGATCAATGCGCGTGCTGCGAGAAAGTGGCGGATAAGCTGCTCTGCTGCGCCGCATCGCAGCAAACAGAGACGGATAAAAGCGCGCCGGCCGGGGTCGATCTGAAGCTGGCGGTGACGCCTTCGCTGATGGTGATATTGCCGGCTGCCGCAGTGGAGGCGCCTTCGAGCTGCCTGCGGCAACTAATGCCGTTCTCTTCGGCGTCGCGTTTCGAGAGGCTCTGCATCCGGCTCATCTGAGAGCGCATTGACAGGCGTAGTCTGCCCGCATGCCGGGCATGAACCCTTTCGATGCTTCCACTCTCCGATGAATGATCCGTTTTTTTATAATTTTCTTTCCACCACCGCGGTGGCTTTCCTTCGCTGATATTCCGGCCCGTGCCGGTGACGCAGGCGCAACATCATGAAAATATTCATGATTTTTCTGATCGCTGCCATGGCCGCCGTGGGCGGCTGGCTGGTTGGACGTCACTCGGCTCCAGCCGGTGGTCAGGCGGCGCACGGGCATGCGATCCTTTTTTACCAAAGCCCGATGCATCCCTGGATCAAGTCCGACAAGCCTGGCAATTGCACGATTTGCGGGATGAAACTGGTCCCGGTGATTGAAGGCGAGCAACCGCTTGATAATGGCGGCCAGCAAACCGGGGTTCGCCTCAGCACGCAAAGCATCGGATTGCTGAACGTTGAAACGGCGAAAGTAACACGCCAGCCATTGCGCCGCACGTTGCGCGTGGCGGGAACCATCAATGAGGATGAATCCCGGCATCGGCGGCTTTCCGCTTATGTGGAGGGACGCATTGAAAAGCTGATGGTCAACTATGTGGGGGCGGAAGTGACCGCCGGCGAGCCGCTCGCTTATTTTTATAGTCCGGCGCTATTGGCCGCGCGCGATGAGTTCCTGCTGCTCACCCATCAGGGCGGCACGCAGGCCCGGTTGCTTGAAGCGGCCCGAGCCCGGTTGTTGCGGATGGGGCTAACTGCCGCGCAGATCGATGAGTTGCCGCGCAGGAAAAATCAGGACAACTACATCGAAATCCTCGCGCCAATTTCCGGGACGGTCATAGAGCGGAAAATCTATGAAGGCCAGTATGTGAAGGAAGGCGAGCTGCTTTTTGAAATCGCCGATTTTTCGAGGATGTGGTTCATGTTCGATGCGTATGAGCGTGACCTGGGATGGGTCAAAGCCGGGCAGACCGTCGATGTGACCACGCCTTCGGTGCCGGGCAAAATGTTCACCGCGCCGATCACGTTTATCGATCCGAACCTGATGCCGCAAACGCGCACGGCGCGTGTGCGGGTGGCGATCGAGAATCCTTTGGTGGGCGAGCCGCCGCATCGCGAGTTGCTTCATCGCGCTTATGGGGAAGCGATCGCGCATGCCGAGATAAACGGCGCGCTCGTTGTGCCGCGCTCCGCCGTGTTGTCGCCAGGTGGCGAGCCGGTGGTTTATGTGGCCAAAGGCGGCGGTTATTATGAGCCGCGCCGTGTCCGTTTGGGCCGGGCGGGGGACCAATACTGGGAACTGCTCGACGGCTTGGTGGAAGGCGACGAAATCGTGACCACGG
This sequence comes from Chthoniobacteraceae bacterium, assembly GCA_028293625.1. Classification (GTDB taxonomy): domain Bacteria; phylum Verrucomicrobiota; class Verrucomicrobiia; order Chthoniobacterales; family Chthoniobacteraceae; genus CAIURC01. The sequence goes on from JAQGOL010000006.1 coordinate 27,388, forward strand.
GCAATCTGCTGATCGATGCGCAGGCTCATCTCGACAAGGGCGCGGCTGAACCGGCAATGGCTGCGCCGGCCAAAGAATTAACCGCCGATCAAAGGACCGCGGCCCGCGAGTTTCTGGTTGCGATGGATGCGCTGGGCGCGGCGCTTGCCGCCGATGATCTGGCCCGTTTTAACGAGGAAGCCGCCAAATTCCACAAGCCGTTTGAAGGAATCAAAAGCGCGTTTGGCGCCTATGTGCAGAGGATCAGCGCCGAGGGGCAGCTCACGAAGGCCCATGATCTGGGGGCAGCGCGAAAGGCATTTATTAACTTGAGCATGGCGGCTTCGCAGTTTGCTTCGGTGCTGAAAACGCAGGACCCGGGGTTTGCCGGGATCAAGGTTTTTGAATGTCCGATGGCAAAGGCCGCCGTCCCGAGCGCGGGCAGCGACAAGGGCCAATGGGTGCAGCTCGGGGAACCGTTAAGGAATCCGTTTTTCGGCCACGAGATGATCGAGTGCGGCGCGGAAGTCCGGTAACAATGATTCCTTTTCTTATTACGTGGTCTTTGCGGAACCGCTTCCTGGTTGCGTGCGCGACTCTGATGGTGATCGCCCTGGGCATCTTTGAACTTCAACGCACGCCTGTTGATGCCATTCCTGACTTGAGCGAAAACCAGGTGATTGTCTTTGCCGATTGGGCAGGACGCAGCCCGGAAGAGGTCGAGGATCAGATTACCTATCCGCTTTCCGTCAACCTCCAGGGATTGGCCGGAGTCAGGTCGGTGCGCGCAAACTCGATGTTCGGGTTCTCGCTGCTGACAGTGATTTTTGACGAGAAGATCGACAATTATTTTGCCCGAACCCGCATTCTGGAACGGCTCAATTATTTGGGCGACAGCCTGCCGCAAGGGGTCATTCCGAAGCTCGGCCCGGATGCCACCGGGCTTGGCTGGGTCTACCAATATTATCTTGATGTCGATCCCGCCAAGGCGCCCAAATCGATCGGTTCACAAACCGGCGGTTACGACCTTGGGCAATTGCGGGCAATCCAGGATTGGTTTGTGCGGTATCAGCTCAACGCGGTGCAGGGTGTGGCGGAGGTCGCCAGCATCGGCGGCTTTGTGCGGCAATATCAGATTGAAGTCTCCTCGCACAAGATGCGCGCCGCCAAGGTCTCGCTCGCCTCGGTGATGGAAGCGGTGGCGCAGAGCAATCTGAATGTCGGAGGGAAAGTCATCGAGGAGAACGGCATGGAGTTCGTCGTGCGCGGCGTCGGATTGGTCAAGTCGCTCGCAGACCTCGAAAAGATCGTCCTGAGCGAAAACGAAGGAACGCCGGTTTATCTGCGCGACGTGGCGACCATCCAGATCGGCGGCGATTTCCGCCGCGGCGCGCTCGATATCAATGGAAGCGAAGCGGTGGGCGGAATCGTGGTGATGCGAAACGGTGAAAACGCGCAGGCTGTGATCGCGGGAATCAAAAAGAAGATTGCCCAGATCGCGCCGAGCCTGCCTCCGGGCGTGAGCATTCGTGCATTCTACGACCGCAGCGAATTCATCGACCGGACCGTGGAGACGCTTAAACACGCGCTCATCGAGGAGATCATCCTCGTGACACTGGCGCATATCATCTTCCTGTTCCATTTCCGCAGCATCCTGATCGTCACGTTCCCTTTGCCGGTTTCGATCCTGATCGCTTTTATCCTGATGCGGCAGTTCGGGATTACTTCAAACATCATGTCGCTAAGCGGCATCGCCATTGCGATCGGCGTGCTTGTGGATGCGGCAATTGTAATGACTGAAAATGTTTTGCGGCATTGCGAGGAAGCCGAAAAACAGAAGGGAAGCCGGCTCACCACCGCGGAGACTTATGCGGCCACGTTGTCCGCTTCAAAGCAGGTGGGACGGCCGATCTTTTTTGCGATGGCCATCATCATTCTGGCGTTTGTGCCGGTGTTCGCGTTGCAGGGACAGGCCGGCAAACTCTTTCATCCACTGGCATTTACAAAAACGTTCGCGATGATCGGCTCCACGCTGTTGGCGGTCACGATCGTGCCGATCCTTTGCGCTTCGCTGGTGCGCGGCCCGTTTCATTCGGAACAGGACAACTGGGTGATGCGGTTTTTGCTGAGGCTCTACGATCCGGTGCTCGACTGGGCGTTGCGGCATCGGGTCGCGGTCCTGGCTTTCGCAACCGTGCTGTTGGCGGCCGCCTTGTTCCTCGCCTTCGGGTTGCCGCGTGCCGTGGTTGAAAAGCTGGAACGCTGGCCGGCGCTGGCGAAATTGGCCGATGGATTCGGCAATGAATTCATGCCGCCGCTCAATGAGGGAGCGCTTCTTTTTATGCCGGTACTTTTGCCGCAAACGAGCCTGACCGAGGTGAAACGGATCATGGCGTGGCAGGATAAAGTGATCATGGAGACGCCCGAAGTGGTCTCCTCGGCAGGAAAACTCGGCCGTTCTGAATCGGCCACCGACCCGGCGCCCGTAGAGATGATCGAGACGACAATCGTGCTCAAGCCGCAAAGCCAATGGCGCCCGGGAATGACCAAGGAGAAACTGATCGCCGAGCTGACGCAAAGGCTGACGCAGGTCCCCGGTTACGTGCCCGGATTTCTTCAGCCGATCGAAAACCGGCTCCTGATGTTAAGCACCGGGATTCGAGCGCAGGTCGGGATCAAGATCCTGGGCGACGATCTCGATGCGCTTCAACGCAAAGTATTTGAGGTCGAAAAAGTGGTTCGCGCCGTTTCGGGAGCCGTCGGTGTGGCCCCCTCCCGGATCCAGGGCAAACCGTATCTCGAAATCGAGGTCGATCGGGAAGCCGCCGCCCGGTACGGATTACGCGTCCAACAGGTGCTCGATGTGGTGGAAACCGGCATTGGAGGGAAAAATGTGGCGACGACCATCGAAGGGCGTCAACGCTTTCCAATCCAGGTCCGGATTGAGCGCGGGGAACGGGACGATATTGAAAAACTTGGTGAAATCCTGGTGGCGACCCCGTCCGGGATGCAGATCCCGCTTGGCCAGGTTGCCACGATCCGCCGTAATACAGGTCCAAGCGAGATCGGCAGTGAGAATGGCCGGTTGCGGGTTTTTGTGCAGACCAACGTGCAGGGGCGTGACCTGGGCGGGTTTGTGGAGGAAGTGCAGCGCCGCATCGCCCAGGAGATTATGCTTCCCGATGGAATGACCATTGAGTGGAGCGGCGAATATGAAAATCAGATTCGGGCGCGGCAGACCTTGCGGCTCATTGTGCCGGCGGTGCTGCTGGTGATTTTCCTTTTGCTTTACATCGTTTACGGCAATGCGAAGGAAGCCGCGCACGTCATCCTGGCGGTTCCATTCGCGCTGACCGGCGGTGTCTTTTTACAATGGCTGCTCGGCTACCCGTTCAGTGTGGCGGTTTGGGTCGGTTATATCGCGCTTTTCGGCACGGCGATCCAGACCGGCGTGGTCATGGTGGTTTATCTGGAGGAATCGGTGGCGCGCAAACGGGAGGAACGCGGCGCAGCCTTCAGCCAGGCGGATCTTTTGATTGCGATTAAAGAAGGGGCGCGGCTCCGGTTACGCCCCAAAGTGATGACGGTGGCCACGATTGTGGCGAGCCTTCTGCCGATCATGTGGAGCAGCCGCACCGGAGCCGAGGTGATGAAACCGCTGGCGACCCCGGTGATCGGAGGGATGCTCAGCAGTCTGCTTCACATCCTGGTGGTAACGCCCGTGATCTTTGCCTGGTTGCGTGAAGGAAAACCGGATGCCGCTTCCCACGACTGAAGCGCACGGTGGCTACAATTCCTCGGGCTTTTGCAATAGCTCGACAATGCGCGCCAGAAGACGGCCGGCGCCGCCGCCATCGAGAACCCGGTGATCAAAGCTCAGGGTAATCTGTGCTTCGGTAACGGGCAGAAACTGTTCCTTTTCCTTGTCCCACTTGGGAACGACGTGGCCGGCGCCCATTCCGAGCACGAGCGTTTGTTCAGGGAGTGGGATGGGTGTGGCCCATTCAAGGCCGAACGTGCCGAAGTTGGTGACGGTGGCAATTGAGCCGCCCAGCGCACTGGCAGGGAGCCGCCGTTGGCGGGCCAGTTCCACCAGTTCGTTGTAGCGCGCGGTCATCGCCTGGAGCGGAGTCGTGTCGGCCTGGCGCAGGACGGGAACAAGCACGCCATCCTCGGCTTCCACGGCGAAACCGACGTCGATCGCCTTGGGATGCACGATTTTTTCACCAATGAGGCGGCCCGCAGGGGCGGTGTTTTCACCCAACGCAATGGCCAGGGCGCGCAGCGCATACAACGCCGGGCCCGGTTTGGGATTGCTGGCTTTTCGATGTGCGAGCAGGCGATCGAGGGCAACGGAACGGCCCACCGTGGCGATCGGCCGCGTCCAGCTCCGGCGCATCGCATCAGCCACCGCGACGCGCATGGTTGAAGCGGGGGAAAGTTTGTGTTCTTCGAGCTTGGTGAGGAATTTTTCGAAATCGTCGATTGTGACCCGGCCCGCGGCACCGCTTCCGGCAATGCCGGCGAGATCGGCGGCGTGGAGTCCCAGCTCGTTCATGCGCGCCTTCATCCGGGGCGACATGTAGCTTGCGCCCGCGGCATTGGCGGGAACCGGCAACCCCCTGACGGTCGGTTCCACCCGGGAAGGTTTAAGGTTCTCGTCCGGGCCGCTGGTGGCGGGCTTGGCGGTGATCCCATTGGTGGAGGCCACCGGGGGCGGGGGAAGCGAGGCGTCGATTCCAAGGCGAACCGCGTCCTCGTCGCTGACCTCCAGATAAGCGAGCGTGGCGCCAACCGGATAACTTTGTTGAAGCTCAACGAGAAGTTCCACCACGCGTCCGTCGCATGGCGCCGTGACGCCCATGGTGGCCTTGTTGGTTTCCACATCCATTATTTCCTGATCGCTCCCGACCAGGTCGCCGATTTGGAAGGGCAGACTCACAATGGTGGCTTCGGCGATCGATTCGCCGAGTTGAGGCATGGTGATGGGGATTCGAGGCATCGGCAGTGGGTTTGGAAACTGTGATTGAGGAGCCGGACGGTTCCTTAACGCCGGAGCAATTCGCGCATCTCAGCGCTGATGGTGCGGGCCGTGGGGCGGTGGGTGCCCCAGAGATTGGGATGATAAGGCACCGGTGTATCCTTGGCATTGAGCCGGCGTGGCGGGGCATCGAGAAGGTCATATCCTTCGCTGGCCACACGCGCCAAAATTTCGGCCGTCACTCCGCCCCAGGGAAACGCTTCACCAACGGCAAGCAAACGGCCGGTGCGCGCGACCGACGCCAGCACGGTGTCGGTATCGAGCGGTTTGATCGAACGCAGGTCGATGACTTCAATCTCCCAGCCTTCGCCCGCGAGTTCTTCGGCGGCGGCAAGCGACTCGTGCACCATGGCGCTGTAAGTGACGATCGTGGCGTCGCGTCCGGCGCGTGCGACGCGTGCTTTGCCGGTCGGCATCGCCTCGGTGGGAAGCGACTCGGCTTTGAGATGGTAATAAAGATACTTGTGCTCGCAGAAGATCACCGGGTCGTCGATGGCGACGGCTTCAAGTAACATGCTGTAAGCATCCTCCACCGTGGCGGGTGTCATGACGATGAGCCCGGGATAATGCGCGTAGAGCGCTTCCATGCTCTGGCTATGGAATGGGCCGCCCCCGGCTGTTCCGCCGCTCGGCAGCCGGATGGTAATCGGGCAGGGGAGTTGCGTGCGCCAATTCATCGTCGCGGCGTGATTGACGATCTGGTTGAAACCAACCGTCGAGAAGTCCGCAAATTGCATCTCGATAATCGGACGCATTCCTTCAATCGCCGCGCCAATGGCCGATCCGATGATGGCATCCTCGCTGATCGGCGCGTCGAGCACGCGTCCCGGAAATTCCTGGGCGAGATTTTTGGTCGCTTTAAAGGCGCCGCCGAACTGGCCGACATCCTGGCCGTAAATATAAACGCGAGGATCGTCGGCAAGCGCTTTGGCTTGGGCTTCGCGGATGGCTTCGAGGTAAGTAATCAAGGGAGAAAAGGAAAAGTTGTCAGCCTTCGCTCAAATGGCGGGTGGCCAGGGCGCACCAGTCTTCCTGGTTCGGGTCGGGAAGCGGTTCACGGATTGTGAGCGCCACCGCGTCGTCAATCTGTTTCTGGGCTTCCTCGTTCCAGTCGAGCAACGTCGACTCAGCCGCCCATTTTGAACTCAGGATGTGTTGTTCGGCGACTTTTAAGCAATCCCGCCCCAGAGCACTCTCTTTCAAGGCCGGATCGACGTAATGCGCGTCGTCATGCTCGCCATGACCTGCCAGCCGCAGCAATGAACCGATCACCAGCTGCGGGCCATGCCCGGCACGGGCACGGTCAACGGCTTGGCCGAGCGTTTTTAGGCACGCCCCAAGATCCGTGGCGTCGACGGAATGCCCTTCAATGCCGTAACCGGCGGCTTTGTCGACGAGATCGCGGCAGACGAACTGCCGGGAATTGGGCGTTGAATACGCGTATTGATTGTTCGCCACGACCATGACCAGGGGAAGCCGCTCAACGGCCGCCAGATTCATTGCTTCGTGAAATGCGCCGGTGGAAGTGCCGCCATCGCCAATGCAGGTGGCGCCAACTGTCCCTTCGATTCCGCGAAACCGCCGCGCCATCAGGCAGCCGGCGACCGCCGGTATCATGGCGCCGAGATGGCTGATCATTGGCAGCATCCCTTCCTTTGGACGGCCCCGATGGACATTTCCGTCGCGGCCGCGCATAGGCCCGAGCCGGGAGCCAAGATAAGTGCGCAGGCAATCGAGGAGCGGCTCGCCAAACGCCAGCCGGCCCGCCTGATCGCGAATGAGCGGCGCGAAGATGTCGCCTTTGCGCAACGAGCTGCCGATGGCGACGCTTAACGCTTCCTGGCCTTTGCTGACAAAGACGCCACCAAAGATCTTCCCTCCCCGATAAAGGCTGGCGATCTTTTCCTCGACCAGACGCGCCAGGAGCATCCAGCGGTAAGCCTTAAGGAAAGATTGTGAATTTTCGGACGCTTCCATGCAGCTGCACGGAGCCTCGGCGGTTTGCAGCACCATGCGTGGAGTCTATGTATTCGCGCTCGGAACGCGCAACCGTTTCTTCCACCGAGTGCAAGATGGAGTGAAATGCAACAGGCTGGCCCGGTCAGAAAAGCGGTTTTTGGAGGATCGCCGATGGCCGTTGAAAAAACCGGCTTTGTGAGGGCGGCAGGCCTCGAGGAAGCGTCTCGTGTTGCAATTGGCTTGCAATTAGACGGCGCCTCTTTACGGTTTTTCCAGCATGAAAGCTTTCGTTCTCTTTCTCTTTTGCACCCTCTGCGCAGCGGGGCCGTCGCACGCGGCGGATAAGATCCGGGTATCGAGTTTTTCGACGATTTTAACGGAGATTGCAATGCAAGTGGGCGGCGGACGCGTCGAAGTCACCGGCCACGTAAAACCGGGGATTGATCCGCATGAGTTTGAGCCCAAACCGGCGGATTTAAAAATCGTGAGCATGGCGCAGTTGATCCTGCTTTCGGCAAAACACATGGAAGGCTACGTCGGCAAGCTTGAGGAGAGCACCGGGACAAAAGCGGCGGTGGTGGAGGTCGGCAACGGGTTTGCCTCGCTTGAAATGAAGGATGAAGAAAACCCGGCGCGCAAGGTGGAGGACCCGCACTGGTGGCATTCGATCTCCAGCGTGCAGAAAGCGGTTCGGATCGTGCGCGATGAATTGATCAAGGTGAGTCCGGCGGACAAGGCGGCATTTACGGCGAATGCCGCGGCGTATGTGGCAAAGCTCGATGCCTTGTTAAGATGGGCGAAGGTGGAGGTGGCCAAGCTGCCGCGCGATAAACGGGTTCTGGTGACTTCGCATGACGCGTTTCAATATTTTGCCAAGGAACACGGCTTCACCATTTACGCCATTGAAGGAGTATCGAGTGAAGATCAGCCCTCCTCGAAAAAGGTGGCTGGAATCATTTCACTGATCAAAACGCAGAAGGTGAAAGCGATTTTTGCCGAGACTATCGAAAACCCGAAGGTGCTTACCGAGATCACGCGTGAAACCGGCGCAGTGCTTGGCGGCGAGCTTTACGCCGATGGCCTCGGTGAGGGCGATGCGGCCACGTATGAGGGAATGTATCGTCATAACGTCTCCATCATTGTCGACGCGTTAAAGTAAATGCGCGGCTCCCCTTTGATACGGGCGTTGATCGCCTTTCTGGTGCTGCTCGTCCTCGGCTGGCCGTTGTGGAATCTGACGCATGCCCCGGCAAAACAGCCCTCGCCGGTGGTGCCGGCCGTCTCGGCGGAAACGCCGCTCAAGATGGTGGCATTGCAACTGACCTTCACCACGGTTCCGAGCCGGTTGAAGATTCTGCATCTTGGAAAAGAGGTTTGGGCTCAGGCGGTTTCAGCCCAGGATGTCGAAGTGGAGCTTCAATTGCCGTATCCGGAAAAAGGGATCGATCTGCAATTTGAAATTGCCTGGCCCGGCGACGCGCTTGCCGCGATGCGGGTAAAGCTGAGCGATCCGGCCGGAACCGAGCATGAGAAAACTTTATGGGGCAGGGGCGAGGTGAACGATGTGCTCGCATTTCCCTGAATCGGACTCAATCGCATGCATTCTCACGAACTCGCCGTCGCGGACCTGACTGTCAGCTACAACCGGATCCCGGCTTTGCATCATATTGATTTCAAAGTGCGCTGCGGACATTGCGTGGCGTTGCTTGGCCCCAATGGCGCGGGCAAATCGACCTTGCTCAAGGCACTTGCCGGATTGCTTCCCCTCGAAACCGGCACCATTCATTTTCATAATCATCTGGTCCGCAGCGCCACCCAGGATTTTGCTTACCTGCCGCAGCGCGAAAATATCGACTGGGATTTCCCGGCCACGGTGCGCGGTCTCGTCGAGATGGGCCGGTTTTTGCGCACCGGCTGGTGGCGCCGTTTTTCAAAGGAAGACGAGGCCGCGGTGGATGAAGCGATACGGCTTATGCAATTGGAGGATTTTGCCGATCGGCAGATCAGCGCGCTCTCGGGCGGGCAGCAGCAGCGCACGTTCCTGGCGCGTTCACTGGCTCAACAGGCGCACGTTTTTCTTCTCGATGAACCGTTCACCGGACTCGACAAGCCGAACCAGGATAATCTCAAAGCGCTCATCCGGCAGTTGCGCGACCAGGGCAAACTGATCATCGCCTCCCATCACGACCTGGGAACTGTGCCCGAGCTTTTTGATCATGTGGTCTTTTTGAACGGTGAATTGATCGCGTCGGGGCCGGTGACGGAAGTGTTCACGACGGCGAATATTGAAAAGACTTATAGCCGGCGCGCTTTTGCCGGTCCCCATTCCCATGAACTGGCTCATTGAACCTTTTACTCACGAATTCATGCTGCGCGCGCTGGTGGGCGGCGCGTTGATTGGGTTTACCAATGGTTTTGTGGGCACGTTTGTCGTGCTGCGGCGGCTGGCGCTCATGGCCGATTCGCTTTCCCATTCACTGCTTCCCGGCCTTGCCGTGGGCGTGATGATTTTTGGACTCGCGCCGGCCGGCCTTTTCGCAGGCGGACTTGTGGCGGCGCTTTTTGTGGCATTGGGCGCGCAGCTGATCTCGCGCAGTTCGCGGCTCAAGGAGGACACGGCACTTGCGATTCTTTACACCGTCGCCTTTTCCCTCGGACTCGTCCTGCTGACTTTTGTCAAAGTGCGGGTCTCCCTGATGCATTATCTTTTCGGCAACATCCTTGGGCTCTCCAATGCGGATTTGTGGATCAGTTACGGGGTGGCGCTGGTTGGGATTCCGCTATTGGCGGCATTGCAACGGCCGTTTTTGATCCTGCTTTTTGAACCGGCAGTGGCGAAGACCCAAGGGGTGAGAGTCGGCGCGTTTAATGTGCTGCTGGCGGTGGTGCTGGTGGTGACCATGATCTCGTCGCTTCAGGCGGTCGGTGTCATTCTCATGCTCGGCCTGCTGATTGCGCCCGCTGCAACGGTTTACCTCCTGTGCGATTCCTTCCCAATGATGCTCTGGGGCGGAGGCGCCATCGGAATGGTCGGCTCGGTCCTGGGGCTCGTGCTTTCGTATAGAATCAGCAATCTGCCTTCAGGCGCCGCCATCGTGCTCGTGCTCGGTGTTTTCTTCTTCCTGGCGTATCTCTTCAGCCCGCGGTATGGCGTCCTTCGGCATTTGCGCAAGCGCCAGCATTTCCATGAGGAATCGCTTGCCCGCTGGCCCGGCGAGTAACCACGGATCGCAAAGGGCGGGAGCCGCCTTTTTTTTGCGGCCTGCCGTGCGGGATCCTTTGAGCAAAGCCGATAATCGTTGCTTGCGCGGCCGGATTGGGAAAGTCCTCTTGGCATGAATTTTCTTATGTCCGCGGAGTTTTGGATGCGTTGGGTTGGCATTGTATTGATTGATCTGGCTCTGGCAGGCGACAACGCTTTGGTGATCGCGCTGGCGGTGCGTTCATTGCCGGCCAAGGACCAGCTCTGGGGACGGATTTGGGGAACGCTTGGAGCCGTGGTCCTGCGCGTCAGTTTCATTGCGATCGTCACCAGGCTCCTTGCAATTCCTTTTCTGCAGCTGGTCGGCGGGCTCGCCCTCATCTGGATTGCTCTCAAACTGGTGCGCACCCACGGCGATGAATCCGGAAAAGCGCGCGCCGGGACTTCTCTTAAAGAAGCCATTGGCATCATCATTGTCGCCGATGTGGTGATGAGCCTCGATAACGTGATCGCCATCGCCGCCGCGGCGCAGGGCGACTTGAAGCTCGTCATTTTCGGCCTGCTTCTTTCCCTGCCGCTGGTGGTGTGGGGAAGCGGGATCCTTGCCCGCCTGATGGGCCGGTTCCCGTGGATTATCTGGCTCGGCGGCGGCGTGCTCGGCTACGTGGCCGGCGAAATGATTTTCGAAGATCGCCTGGTGGCTCAATGGATGGAGGGTCATGCGCAATCGTTTCACCGCCCGGCTTCGATTCTTCTCGGTGTCGGTATTTCCATTCTGGGGTGGTGGTTTGATCGACGTTCATTACCCGGAAAGGAAGAGGCCGATCCGCATCCATGAATCCACCTCCTGTGACTGCTGCTCCTGAACTTGAGCCATCGCCGCCCGCCCGGCGCCTTTCAACCGACCTGCAGGAACTTCTGGCTGAAGCCAATGGCCGCTCGCTGACGCTGGGTCAGCTGGAGGCCATCCTGCAGGGGCGCGGTTTTGCGCTCTTCATTCTGCTGCTTTCGCTGCCGTTTCTTTCTCCCATCGCCATCCCCGGACTCTCCGTCCCGTTTGGCGTGGTCATCATGTTTATTGGGGTGCGGATCGTGATGGGGCGCAAGCCGGCGCTCCCTCGGTTCATCCTTGGGCGAAAAGTGAGCTACGTCATTTTGGAAAAAATGGTCAATATCGGGCTCAAGCTCTGTAAGAAAATGGAGAAGGTGGTCCGGCCGCGCATGCATTTCCTTCAGCGTTCGCCGGGGATGATCAATCTGATCGGCGCGGGAATTGCCTCGGGCGGGTTGCTGCTTTGCCTGCCGCTGCCGCCGCTCATTCCTCTTTCGAACACGATTCCCGCCGCGTCGATACTGCTGTTAACCGCTGGCATGGTCGAGCGCGATGGACTGATGGTGCTTTTGGGCTATATCACAAACATCGCAGCCTGGATCTATTTCACGGTGATGTTCCTCATGATCGGCGGCGGCATTAAGCATCTGCTCCACTATTTTGGGCTCTAAGGTGCCGGAGCGGAAATTGGAATTGCTTTGGGAAAATTTTTGCATGTAAGTTGAGGCACCCGAATGAAAATCCTCCCCAGCATTGCTGTTTTCTCTCTCCTTTCAGTGGCCGTCCTCGCGGACGTCCAGGATCCGCCAATGAATGATTACGGTCCCACTCGCAAGCTGGGCCGTGGTATCGCGAACCTCGCGTTTGGAATCACCGAGATCTACAATTCGGTGGACGAAATCAATAACCGCGAAGGCAACGCTGCGGCCTGGAGTTATGGACACGTCAAAGGGGTGGGCCGTTTCCTTGCCCGCCTCGGATATGGCGTCTATGAAGTGACCACTTTCCCGTTCCCTACTTCGCGCGATTCCTATCGCCCCCCGTACAAGAGCAACATTCCCTGGATCCACGGCGGATATGACGAGTTCCCACCGGAACTCGGATTTGAGTCGCGCTATCGCTACACGCGCGCTTACAACACGTACTTCTAAGCCGCTTTACAGCGCCGCTTTTCGAGGCTTCCGTTTCCGCAACGGAAGCCTCTTTTTTTCCCTATATGCAAGATCGACCCGGCTCATTGGTGCAACTGACGATTGTGGACGTGGCCTTTGGAGGAAAAGGCGTCGCCCGTCACGACGGCAAAGTCTATTTCATCCCGTTTACCATTCCCGGCGAAGTGGTGACGGTGCGCGTGGTGCGTTCAAAGAAAAACTTCGCGGAAGCGGAGCTGGTCTCCATTGAAACGCCATCCCCCGACAGGGTGGAGCCGGAGTGCCCCTATTTTGGCCGTTGCGGCGGCTGCGCCTACCAGCACATTGCTGCCGAACGCCAGCTTCAGATCAAGGCAGGGCAGGTCGAACAAACGTTGCGCCGGGTCGGCCGGCTTGAGTCGGTCCCGATGCAGCCGATCGTTCCCTCGCCCAAAACCTACGGTTACCGCAACCGGATCCGGGTGCATGTCGAAGGCGGGATCGCTGGTTTTTACGCCATCGGTTCCCACACACTCATTGATGTCGAGGTCTGCCCGATTTCGCGGCCCGAGGTTAACGAATCGCTTCGCCGGTTGCGCGCCGCGGCGCTTCCCGATGACGATTATTCGCTGCGCGCGCCCGGCGGCGGCGGACCTTTCTTTGAACAGACAAACGAAGAGGTGGCCCGCGCGATGGTTAAACTGGTGGAGGCAATGGTGCGCCGCGGGCAAACCTTGCTTGTGGATGCTTTTTGCGGTTCGGGTCTTTTCGCCAAACATCTCGCTCCTCTTTTTGAAAAAGTAGTGGGCATCGAGGATAACTCGCACGCGGTCGAGAGTGCCCGGCGCACAGCGGGGCCGAATGAACAATATATTTGCGGCGACGTCGCCGCGACGCTGGGGGAAGTGCTTGCCGCCCATGAACCGGCCACGACCACGGTGGTCCTGGATCCGCCTGCCACGGGGCTTGAACCGCGCGTGGTCGATCTCCTCGTCGGCAGCCGTCCGGCCGAGATTATTTACGTCTCGTGCGATCCGGCCACCATGGCGCGCGACCTCGGCGTGCTCTGCCGCAGCTACCGCCTCGAATCGGTCACCCCGCTCGATATGTTTCCCCAAACTTCCGGGATCGAAGCGATCGCCCATCTGATTCTTCTTTAGGCGCTTCCTGCTGCCATGGACGAGGATCATCCGACTGACCTTGCCTTTGTTGACGTGGGGCGTTACGAGCGGCTTTCCCAAGCGCGCGAACGTGGTTTGGTTCTCTCGGCAATGGGTGTGCCGCATTGGATTGTCCGCGATAAACCTGATTTCGTTCTGCGTGTTGAAGCGGTCCATCAGGAAAAGTCGGCTGTTGAGCTCGAGAAATATGAGATCGAAGCAAAACAGCGGCCCGTGGTGGCCGAGCCGGTTTGGGAGAAACTTTCCACCGTCTCACTTTATGTGGCGGCCTGGATCATGGGCTCCTTTTGGTTTTTGCAAAATTACCGGCCGGCTTGGATGGAACACGGCCAGGCGATAAGCGCTCGCATCATTCATCAGGGGGAATGGTGGCGTGCTTTTACCGCGCTTACATTGCATGGTGATTTCTCACATTTTATCGCGAACCTCATGGCCGGCCTGCTGTTTGCCGCGTTTTTGGTGCGGCTCTGGGGAAGCGGGCTCGCGTGGCTTGCGATCGTGTTAAGCGGCGCCGCGGGCAACTGGCTCAATGCCTGGTTTTACCGGGATCAACCGCATATCTCCATCGGCGCCTCCACCGCGGTCTTCGGGGCGCTTGGATTGCTGGTGGGTGGCGAATTCTTTATCCGGCTCTCTTCGGCGCACAGCCGCGAACGCTGGCAGCTGATTCTTCCACTCGGCGCCGGCCTCGCCTTGCTTGCTTTTCTTGGCTCCGGCGATGAGCAGAACCGGACCGATCTGATGGCGCATTTCTGGGGTTTTACTATCGGGCTTTTCATGGGAGCCACGGTCAACGCACTAAAACGCCGGGTGCCGCGGGGCATCCGGCGCGCCGCCGCCCTTGCCGCTCCACTGCTCCTGCTGATTGCCTGGTGGCGGGCGTTGCTCGGTTAGCTTTGAGCGTTCCCAAAAAGCTGTCCCACGGCGCGTGTGCGGAAATCGAAAATCACACCGAGCTGCCTGCGCACCACGAGCGTGTTGACCAGATCGCCCAACGGTCCAAAGGGAACCTCATAACTGACAATGTCCTGCATTTCCGTACGCGAGTCGTCCAATGCGCGGAATTGGTGCTCATGATGCCAGCTCTTATACGGGCCGGTGCGTTGTTCATCGATGAACGATTGCATCGGTTCAACCCGCGTGATTTCAGAAATCCAGCGCATCGGAATCCCAAAGAGCGGCCGGACCCGGTATTCAATCCGCATCCCTTCCTCCATTTGATCAGGCAGTGGAGTTAGAATCCGAAAATCGAGCGCCGCTGGGGTAATCTTTACGAGATTCCGCGGATCGGAGAAAAACGTCCAGCATTGGTCAAGGGATACGGGAACGATCTGCGTCTTTTTAAAATGATGAATCATGGGAAATGCGCCTGTTCGATGCGGTTGATCTCGTTTGGAGGCAGCAGGCGTGGATGAGCTGATTGTGTGAGCGCTCCGTAATCAACGTGGCTGGATCGCCAGTTGGTTGTCGGCGTTGTGTTTCATCGCCTTTAAAAATGGTAACGGTCAGACTTCCCGGATTACTCTTTTTGTTCGAACAATGCGCGCCAGTAATCGAGTCGTTCCCTGACCCGCTTTTCGTACCCTTGGTCGCTTGGGTCATAATAATGGCGGCCTTCGGGCAGATACGCCTGCGGCACATACGCGCCTTCAAAATCATGACTGTATTTGTAACCTTCATGTCCCAAGGTCTTGGCGCCTTTATAATGGGTGTCCCGAAGATGGCGCGGCACCGCCAGGGTCACTCCTTTCTGCACCTCCTCGCGAGCGGCCAGGAGCCCCATGTAAGCGCGGTTGCTTTTCGGGGCCGTGGCCAGATAAACCGCCGCATGCGCCAGCGGAATCTGCGCCTCGGGCAAGCCGACAAATTCCACGGCCTGCTGTGCGGCGACGGCGATCACGAGTGCCTGCGGATCGGCCATTCCAATATCTTCGCTCGCGCAAATGACAATTCGTCTCGCGATAAAACGGACTTCCTCGCCGGCATAAAGCATCTTGGCCAGCCAGTAGAGGGCCGCGTCAGGATCGCTTCCCCTCATCGATTTGATAAAGGCGCTGATCGTGTCGTAATGCTGATCGCCTTCCGCATCATAAACGATCGATTTTTTCTGGATGCTCTCCTCCGCGGCCGCCAGATCAAAGTGAATCACCCCGTCCGGGCCCGGTGGAGTGGTTAATATTCCAAGTTCAAGCGCGTTGAGGACCTTGCGCGCATCGCCATCGGCCGTGATCGCCAGATGCCGCAACGCCTCGGGCTCGGCGCGCACGGGCAAAAGTCCAAGCCCGCGTTCCTTATCATCGAGCGCCCGCCGGACCAGCTTCGTGAGATGCTCGGGAGTGAGCGGTTCGAGTTGAAAAACCTGCGAACGCGAAATCAACGGGCTGTTGATATAAAAGTGCGGATTATGCGTCGTCGCGCCGATAAGCCGTACAGTGCCGCGTTCCACGTCGGGGAGCAGCACATCTTGTTGCGCCTTGTTCCAGCGATGGATTTCATCAATAAAGAGGATCGTTTTTTCGCCTTTGTTAGCCAGCCGATTTGCGGCGGTCGCTATCACCCGGCGCAAATCGGCGACGTTGCTTTCCACTCCGCTTAAGCGCTCGAAGCGCGAGCGGGTTGCTTGGGCGATGATCTCGGCCAGTGTCGTTTTTCCCGTTCCAGGCGGCCCGAAAACGATGATGGAAGAAATCCGGTCGGCCTCAATGGCGCGCCGCAGCAGTTTGCCCGGGGCAAGGATATGCTCCTGGCCGGCGTATTCGGCCAGTGTGCGGGGACGCATCCGCTGGGCCAGTGGCGCCGTCGCGGCGCCCGTCTCTTCGGGAGCGGGGGCGTCGGGGGTGGAGAAAAGATCTGACATCAAGGGAAAAAGAAACGGGCCGGGTCAATCGGCCCTTTGAGCGCCGTGTGCGTTGTTAGTAATGCGTTAAGAGGTTACCCTGGCTTTTTATGAATGCGAAAACGATTCTTGTGGCGGTTGATTTCTCCGATGTCACCCAAGGCGTGGTTGATGCAGCCCGGTCGATGGCGGCTGCATTCGGCGGACGCATCATCCTCCTGCATGTGGAGGAACCCGAGCCGGACTTTGTTGGGTTTGAAGCCGGTCCGCAACCGGTGCGAGTCAACGTGGCGCACGAGGTCCGGGCCACGCACCGGCAGCTTGAAGGCCTGAAGCAGACTCTCGGTGAAGGAGGCGTGGAAGTAATGGCGCTCCACATTCAGGGGCCGGGCGTGGAAAAGATCTTGCACGAAGCTCAGCAGCAGGGCGCTGAGCTGATCGTGATTGGTTCCCATGGCCATGGAGCCATCTACAATCTACTCGTGGGTGGGGTTACTTCGGGCGTCCTCAAAGGCGCGACTTGTCCGGTGCTGGTTGTTCCGGCACCTCGAAAGTAGTCAGCGTCCGACGATTACAACATTCGGATATAAACCCGGGCAGCAGCCCATTTGTTCCACGAAAGCTTTATTAAACGCGCTCAGGCTTGAGTAGCCGACCGCAATCGCCGCTTCGGTCACGTTCATCTTGCCGGTGCGGAGAAGTTCCGCCGCTTTTTCCACTCGTTTCATCCGCAGAAACTTCGGGATGCTAACACCGCTTTCCTGAGTAAAAACGCGGCTTAGATAGAAGGGACTGAATCCTACTTCCTTGGCTAACATTTCAAGGCTCGGCGGATTTTCAAGGTCCCGTTCAATGATATAGCGCGCGCGTTCCACTCGATCGCGCGTGGTGCGCTGATGCCGATGGCAAAATAGTTCCGCCGGATCTTCCTCGGGAAAAATAGTTTGCGCCAGAATTTCCAGCACCCGTCCAAGATACCACGTTTCATGCGCGGGCGCCGGCACGGGAGGCTCGATGAATTGCAGCCGCGAGGCAAGAAGCGAAGCGGGCAGCGCTATCAGTTCAAGGTAATCGGACGAGTCCGCTCCTTGCTCTATAAACTGCCGGATTGGCGACTTCAGCCGATCCAGGAGAATGGCGAAATGCTTTTGTAAAAACTCGCGAGAGAGTTCGATAGTCAGGAAGCGATGCAACGATCCGGCGTTTCGCACAGCCGGCAATCCGCACTTGCTCGTGGTGTAAATGGCGACCTGATTCGCCCCCAACGCCCGTGTGTCACTTCCAAGTGACGCCGTCCCCGAGAAGTTCAGGCAGATCTCCAAGCTCCACGGATGAAAGCTGCGGCCCCATTCAAGCGGATGATCGTTATGAAACTCGTGCCATTCAATGCTGATCCCGTCTCGAGAGAAGCTCCCGTGCAAAGGCTTCCAGACACCGCGAACTTCCTGCCAGACGAGCTTTTCGTGGCTGGCGTGTTTTGAACTTGAAAGAGGATCGAGCGTATTCAAGGAACGTTCTTTAATGAGATTGAATCTCAATAGCGTGTCGTTCCTTTACAGTAAAGGTATGATTTGCACTCTTGCCGCGATGTAACCTTGCTATCTGCGACCGCGTTGCAGCTTGCCGGCCAGAATATGGGCCGGCAGCACAAGCAGCA
Source organism: Chthoniobacteraceae bacterium (assembly GCA_028293625.1). GTDB lineage: Bacteria > Verrucomicrobiota > Verrucomicrobiia > Chthoniobacterales > Chthoniobacteraceae > CAIURC01. Next base: position 45,205 of record JAQGOL010000006.1, read on the forward strand.
GTGCGAGCCCGATCCATGCGTGCCAGCGGCTCAGCCAGAGCCGGAATTGTTCGCCGCCGGCATAGTAGAGGCCGTAGCCCGTTGCTATCAGAAATGCGTTCACGGCGAGCAGGAAAAGACCGGAGAGCCGGTTCCGTTGTGCTTTCCAGCCGCGCTTAACGTGCAGGCTTAATGCACCGAGCACCAGCAAGGCGGCCATCGCGGCTGCCCCGTGAACCTTCAGGAAGAGGCGGGGAACGGTTTCCCATCCTTCCTCCTCCAGATGCGTTTGGGCAATCATCCAGCCGGCGCCTGAAATTAACAGGAGTAGAAAGCTAAGATAGAGCACTGCTTTAAGAGCCGGACTGATTCGAAATGGAGAACGTTGCATGCCAGCCTGAACTGCAAATGGGTTCGCCGCACCGGTCAACAAAAAGCGCATCCGCCCGGTAGTGGTCGAGAATTGGCAATGCGGCCTTGCCGGCGAGCATGACAATCTTGGTGAGGGCGTCGGCGATTGTGGCGTTGCCGGCGCGAACAGTAGCCGAACAAACGCCGGACGCCTGCTGGCCGGTCTGTGGATGAATGATCGGGCCAAGATTACTTCCGCTTACAAGACGATCGGCAAAATAATGCGCCGAGGTTGCCAGTGAATTGTTGCAAAGGGTTACGTTGGCGAGCGTCGAACCGGGAGCATTCGGGTTTCGGATTGAGACGGGAAACCCCGGGCTGCCGACCGTCCGCAGGTCGCCGCCCGCGTTGACGAGGCCGCGAGTGATTCCGGCGGCGCGCAACGCTTCGATAGCTTGATCGACGGCAAACCCTTTGGCGATTCCGCCCAGGTCAAGCCGGAGTCCGGGATGATGATAACGCACGCAGAAATCAGGCAGCAGCTCCACATCGGCAAAGCTGGGAGGTTTGGCGCGGAGTTTCAAAGCGGCCGTTGCGGGAAGAAAACCGAGGGCCTGAAGTTTCGGTGCTATGCTGACATCAAAGAGGCCTTTGGAGACCTCGAATAGCGTGGAGGCTTGCTGTAGCACGGAGTAGGTCCATGCATCGACACAAACTACCTTGCGGGCGGCATATTGGTTAAGCCGGGAGAGTGCGCTGGCCGGATCATGAAAACTCATCCGCGACTGCACGGAGCTAATCGCCTCAAAGGCCAGATCGATTGCGCGATGAGCTTCCCGATCGGGTGCGTCAACTTCAATTTCAACCAGCGTGCCTAGGAGTGGCCGCGCGCGCATCTACTTAAGAGCGGCTTCGTATGTTGCCAGCACACGCCGGACTCCTTCGGTGATGTGCCGGCTTGAAAGCGTCGCGCCACTGATGTTCTCGATATCCTGATCAAGCTTGAGCGTGGCTTTCGCTGTCTTGCCCGTAAACTGCGCGCGCCATTTTGGGTTGCGCACTTCTGAACCATACGACTCGCGGTACTCCATCACCTCGATCTGGGTCACCGCACCGTTCGCGGTCAGCCCAACCGCATAGGTGATGAACTCGTGCTTGCCGAGTACCTCGTCGACAATAAACCAGCCGCCGCCAGGCGCCCGCCAGGCTTTGACTTCCGCCGAGCGGACCCGGGTATCACTCGCTTTCTCGATCGCTTTGCGCTGGGCCGGAGAGAGCGTGACGTTGGCCGGGGTGAGATTGGCGTTGGGAAAGATCAGCTTCTGCGCCTGCTCAAGAGTGAGATAGGTGGTGGCAAAACAGGGTGCCGAAGTGCTTAGGATCAGTGCCGCGGGCGCGACCCATGGTTTCCAGGAAGACATGGTCGACTTAAAAGTTAAACCCGACTTTGAGCCGGAATTCGTTTCTGGCTTCCTCGGCGAAAGCCTTGTTTGAGACTACTTCATCGACCTCGTTGCCGTAGACCTGATAGCCCCAGCTGGCAGTCGCCCACCAGCGTTTTGCACCATAATGAAGGCTCGGTCCGGCGAAGATGACGGTGTGCTCGTGGAACTCCAAGTCAAACCTCGGATACTCGCTGCGGACACGGCCTTCCACCCCAATAAACCAGTTGGGTGCGAACCGGTATGAAACCCCAAGCGCGCCTTGAGCGGAAAACTCGCGATCGTATTCCTCAGCCGGTTTTTTGCCCCAGGCATATTCAACCCCCACGTTGGCTTCGAAGATCAGAGTATCGTCGAGAAAGTTTTTTTGGAGGATCAGGCTGGGCGCAAAGAAGAGTTCGCGCTGGCGGATGCCGCCGACTTCATCGTTGATCAAAAAACCGCTTTCCATGTGGAAAGCCAGGCCGACTACGTCTTTGAAGGGACTAAGCAACCGATACTTTCCGGATAGCTCAACGCCGCCGAACCGATAGCGGCTGTCATTGTCCAATCCATCTACGTTGCGGGTGTGGAAGTAGTGGTTGATTGCAGCTACTCCAACCTGGAATTTATCCGTGACGCCGTATTCCAGCTCGGTGTCAAAATCGAATCCACGGTAGACACCCGCTGCTTTCCCGGTCCGGAAGGTTGCAAATTGATAAAGATCGAAGTGACCTTTGGGCAAGGTTTCCGCGCCCCGGAGCGAGCCGAAAAGATGTTCATCCGCGTGGACGGTTCCACTGGCGGCAAACGTCCAAACGGCAGCCACGGCGGCAAGAAAAAGGCAGGAGAGCGTGCCGCCGCGACGGACGGTTTTTAATAAGGGTGGCAGAGGTGGGCGAGTCATCAGCCCGCCAGTTGAGCGCATTCAACTCCCGGTCGCCTGCTCGCCCTTGCGCTCAATTGACTCGGAATTGCTGCGTCAGGTTGCGCGCATCGGGCTGCCGTCTTTTTCAATTAACCCGCTAGATTTCGAATGCGAGGGATTCGCCGCCCGGCGCAAGCCGCATCATGTCGTCGATTGTGCGTGAATCGAGCAGCTTGGCGAGGTCATGCCGGACCGTCGTCATCAAAGCCCTCAGCGGACAGGTTCGCGGATCGGGGCAACTGCACGGTTCCGTGGGACGCTCGGCGGCGCATGGCACCGGGGCCAGCGGACCATCAAGAATACGGATGACTTCGCCTACTGAAATCTCGGAACCCGAACGAAGCATGCCATATCCGCCGCCAACGCCGCGCTTGCTGAAAAGCAGCCCGGCATGGCGCAACGAAAGAAGGATTTGCTCAAGGAACTTGATGGGAATGTTCTCTTTGGCGCTCAACTCCTCGATGCGCCACGACTTCGGTTCCCGTGCCATTCGCACCAATGCCCGGAGCGCGTATTCGGCTTTTTTTGAGATCCGCATGAACGCGGCTTAATGCGCGGTGATAGGGCCCCCGGCACTTTCCCTCGGTCCGTAGACGATCGTGGGTGAGTCGCCCACATAGGTGCGCGCGGTCGATTTTTTCTCGCGGGAGACGCAACCGGGCAAAATGGTGAAAGCCGCGAGGAGAAGGAGCAAGGAAGGGAGTTTCATGGGCAACCAAAGAAACAACAGATTCCCGCTTTTTATAGCGAGAGGAGAGATGGAGTCGTTCTTCATTGACCTGATGCGGCGCGGGACGGCTTTTTAAAGGTCCCTTTATGAAGAAAATCCCCCTGAGCGCTGATCGTGGCCGGAATTGCGTGGAATGCGAAGCGTGATTGACCGCAGCGAACGCAGGGGACGCGATTTTAAGGATGGAACCTGCAGAACGATCGCCAGCGGCGGGTGATTGGAGTTTGCTAGAAGGGCGTTAAATAAATTTTACAATCCGTGACGAATTCCCAGGAAGTTTTTTATCTCCATCTGCAAGGGGAGCAGCGTGGCCCATATACGATCAAGCATATCGATCATTTGCTGAATTCCGGGCTGATCAGCGAGGAGTCGCTTTTTTGGCGGGAGGGTCTTGATCAATGGATGCCTGTGACCCAGCTGGTGACGTTGCGGCGGCGCCGGAAGCCGTGGGAGCTGCCCGCGGTGGCCATTGTGGTCGCGCTTCTTTTCAGCCTGCTGACTTATATTTTCGGGCCGATAACGCTCGATGGCTGGCGTGAGATTTATCAGCACGATTTTACCGCCGAAGCGGCTTACTGGCGCGCGCGCGATGTGGTGCGCACGCAATGCGTTCCCAAGGGCGGGCTCGTGATCTTCGAGGATTTGTCGGAAGCCGAAGTGGAATTGAACGATGCGAAAACCGGCCGTGTGGTGGTCCAGGGAACATTGACGGAAGCCGGGGGCAGCGCGCGTTCGACCGCGTGGAATGTGCGGTTGAAGTATGATACGGCGGCCCGAGAATGGACCGGTTTTCAAGTGACCGAAGTCGCGCCTCCTCAGAAATAATTTTTGCCTGTGAACAAGCTCTTTCATTGCCTCGCCACCATCCTGGTTTTAAGCGTGGATCTTTATGCGCAGGCTGTTTCGCCCGGAGAAACCGAAGCGCAGCGTTGCGAGGAGAAAATCGCGAGCGTGCAACGCGATGTATTGGGAAAATACGAGGACGGCCTGCAGGAACTGCAGAATGGGTTTCAGAAAGCGGCGGACCTCGACGGCGCGCTTGCGGTACGGGCTGAGCGGCAGCGGGTGACAACGGAAGGGCGCCTCGGAGACGAGCATCTGGTGGCTGAACCGAAGACGTTGCGCGTGTTGCAGGTGCAAAACATTACCAGGCTCAAGGACCTCACCGCGCAGCTGGTCCAGGAGACGGTGCCCAAGCTGCTTGAATTTAAGAAATCGCTCACGATTGCCGGCAAGCTTGATGAAGCACTCGCCGTCCGCGCCGCCATCGAGCGGTTGCAAAACGGATATGTCCCTTTAACCCGGGCCGAAGCGGGAGCCCTGGTTCCCGGCGACACTTTGCTTCAGGCTTACGCGGCCGATAAAGCGCGCGCGGACAAGGCTTACAAGGGCCAGAAAATCGCGGTTCGCGGAGTGTTTGGAGGGTTTCGCCAGGATGCCAACGATCCCAAGCTTTACCAGGTTTACCTCGCCGGTTCCAATGGCGGCTGGGTGCAATGCACGTTCTCCTCGGCCGACTTCCGGTTTCGGGAGGAGAAGCAGTTTAATAATCTCGTCTCAGTCGTGGTGCCCAAGGGGGATGAAAATGCGGCGGTCCGTTTTCAAAAGGGGCAGACCGTGGAGATTCACGGAATATGCGAGGGATTCGATGAAGTAGTGCGTCTGGGCAAGTGCGATTATGCCCGGTAGCGTTCGGGTGCAAAAAAAACCCGGCGCAGCTTTCGCCACGCCGGGTTGAGAGAAGTGCTTACTTGAGAGCGGCCTGATAGTTGGCTTCGGCCTGCGACCAGTTGATCACATTCCAGATTGCCTTGAGGTAATCGGGACGGCGGTTCTGGTAATGAAGGTAATAAGCGTGTTCCCAGACATCGACGCCGAGAACCGGTTTGCCTTCAATGCCGGCAATCGCTTTGCCCATGATCGGGTTGTCCTGATTGGCCGTGGAGCCGATCTCGAGCTTGCCGCCGTTGACGACCAGCCATGCCCAGCCGCTGCCGAAACGGCCGGCGCCGGCGGCTTCAAGTTTGGCTTTGAAATCTTCAATGCTGCCGAAAGTCTGCGTGATGGCATCGGCGAGCGGGCCGGTTGGGGCGGCACCGCCGTTTGCTTTCAGCAAATTCCAGAAAAAGGTGTGGTTGACGTGGCCGCCGCCATTGTTGCGGACCGCGGTGCGGATGGCTTCAGGAACGGCGCTCAGATCGCTGATGAGCTCCTCGGGGGATTTGGCGGCCAGATCCGGAGCGGATTCGAGCGCTTTGTTCAGGTTGGTAACGTAAGCTGCATGATGTTTATCATGATGAATTTCCATCGTGCGCGCATCGATGGTTGGTTCAAGGGCATCGTTCGGGTAGGGGAGTGCGGGAAGTGCGTATGCCATATAAATTTTGTGTTCTGCGTATACGCGGCCATGATGAAAAACGGCCGTTCTAATTGCAAGGGATGAACGAGAATCCCGCGCCGGCCTCCATGGAACGTATTTTTGGCCTTGCGGCTGGCCGTCCTGACCCTCACTCATTTGCGCGCGATGGAAACGCAGATCAATTCTCTCGGTGAATGCAACTTTGATTCCCCGCTTCGCCATTTTGGCGCGGTGGAGGTCCCTTTCCGGACGGATAGCGACCGGATCCTCTTTGATCATGCCGAAGGGGCCGATCGGAACTTTTCCGAACCGCTGAGTTTTGAGGTCGCCGGCCCGCGGGAAAGAGTCTTTTTCGACGCGCCAAAATCGACCGCGGCCATCGTCACGTGCGGCGGCTTGTGCCCGGGGCTCAATGACATTATTCGCGGGATCGTAACCCAATGTTATAACCGCTACGGCATCACGCGCGTTTTCGGGTTCCGCTACGGCTACGAGGGGCTTATCCAGCGTTACGGGCATACGCCGATGTCTTTTCGGCCCGAATCAGTCGCTCAAATCCACAATTTTGGCGGAAGCATTCTTGGCACCTCGCGCGGGCCGCAGGATATTGGCGAGATGGTCGATCTGCTCGAGGAGATGAAGATCGACATGTTTTTTGTGGTCGGCGGCGACGGCACTTTGCGGGGCGCATCGGCCATCGCCGCGGAGGTCGAGCGGCGCGGGTTGCGCAAGTCAGTGATCGGCATTCCGAAAACGATCGACAACGACATCATGTATCTCGACAAGAGTTTCGGGTTCGAGACAGCCTTCGCGGTAGCTGTGCAATCGGTGAAGTGCACTTATATCGAGGCGACCGGGTCAATGAACGGAATCGGGTTGCTCAAATTAATGGGCCGCGATTCCGGGTTTATTGCCAGTTACGCCGCGCTCGCCGGCAGCAATGTCGATTTTGTGCTCATTCCGGAAGTTCGCTTTGATCTGGAAGGACAGCGCGGCTTGCTTGAGGCGTTGCGTTATAAACTGGCTAAAAATAAGAGCGTCGTCGTCGTCGTGGCTGAGGGAGCCGGGCAGGATCTCATTCCGCCCGGACGCGATTCCTACGATCTGAGTGGGAACAAGCGCCTGGTCGATATCGGTCTGTTTTTGAAGCAACGCATTGCCGAGTTCTTTAAGGAGCGGCGGATCCCGATCAACATTCGCTATATCGATCCGAGTTACATCATCCGCAGTGTGCCGGCCAATCCACAGGATAACGTTTATTGTTCGCAATTGGCGCAGCACGCCGTGCACGCCGCCATGGCGGGGAAAACCGATATGCTCGTGGGACGCTGGCACGGCGCCTTTGTCCATCTGCCCATCGGCCTGGCCACCGCCGGCCGCCGCAAAGTCGAGCCGAAGAGTGAGCTCTGGCACGCGGTTCTTGAAAGCACCGGCCAGCCGACCCGCCTCTTTTGATGAAACGCGGGCTGTTCGCTCTTCTGCTGGCCGCCCTTTTTGTTCCCGCGGCGCGCGCGGATTGGCGCACGGCGGAGCCCGGTTGGGAATACGTTTTTCCGCGCGATCACGGTCCGCACCCGGAGTTTAAGACCGAGTGGCTCTATTTTACCGGTAATTTAAGGGACCCAAAAGGGCGCCGGTTTGGGTATGAGCTCACTCTTTTCAGGCAGGGAATCCGGCCGCCGGGTGAGCGCACGGAAGGAAGTTCACGCTTTGTCGTCGACGATCTGAAGTTTGCGCATTTCGCTTTGAGCGACGTCGATGGGAAACGGTTTCATTTCCGGCAGAACCTCAGCCGCGGCGCCTTTGGCGAAGCGGGCTTTGGCGATGGCCGCCTTGCCTGGATCGATAACTGGAGCATTGAGCTCGCCGCGGATGGCTGGTTTCATCTGCGCGCCAAAACGGACGGATTCGCGCTCGACCTGATGCTAACTAATGCCAAGCCGTGGGCCATCCATGGGGTCGGCGGGATCAGTCAAAAAGCGGCTGGGGCGGGGCATGCTTCCCATTATTATTCCGGCACGCGGATGCAAAGCCGAGGCAGCGTATCCGTGGAGGGGCACGACTTTGAGGTGACCGGAGAGAGTTGGTTCGACCACGAATGGGCCACCAATCAGCTCGCGCCGGATCAATTGGGCTGGAACTGGTTCAGCATCCAGCTGAGCGATAAAAGCGAGCTGATGCTTTATCAGATGCGGTTGCGCGATGGCAGTATCGACCCGGCTTCAAGCGGCAGTCTTATTGCAAGCGATGGCAAGGTGACCCATCTTCAGCGTGCCGATTACGAGCTTGTCCCGTTGAAATATTGGGCGAACAAGGCGGGCGCGCGTTATCCGATTGAATGGCAGGCGAAGGTGCCATCGCTCGGCCTGGATTTGCGGATCACGACGCCGCTTCCGGATCAGGAACTCGTTTTTTCGACGCTTTCCTATTGGGAAGGATTGATCGATATCGCTGGCAGTCGCTCCGGCCAGGCGGTTGGCGGCCACGGTTACATGGAGTTGACCGGATACACCGGGGCGCTGGTCGGGCTTGGCAAATAAGGTACGGCGGCACGATTGACGGGCTTGAGCTGGAGCACTCGTAAGCCCGGGCCGAGGCGCGGAAACTCGGGTTCGACGACACCGATTTTGATTGCGTGGTGGTAAGGCTGACCTCTCGAACACGGTTCAGGAAGGGGCCGATCGCTCCAGCATTCGAGTCAGATGAAGTTGTTCGGGTCCGACACGCGCCAGACCGAGGGCGCGCCGGAAACTCTCCGCGGCGGCTTCGTGCCGTTGAAGCTGCCAATGGAGTTCGCCTCTCACCGCGTGGAGAAGGTAATGCGATTCCAGGCGGTCAAGATCGGGAATGGCGGCAACGGCATCAAGGCCCGCTTGCGCGCCTTGAAGATGAGCGAGGGCAACCGCCCGGTTGAGTGCCACGATGGGCGACGGCTTGATTTTATAGAGGTCGTCGTAGAGACGCAGGATGCGAGGCCAGTCCGTCGCTGCATTGTTCGGGGCGGTGCAATGGCAGGCGGCGATCCCCGCCTGAACGTGGTATTCAGTCAGCGTATTTCCGTGCGCGGAATGGGCAAGATGCTGAAGCCCTCGCGCAATCCGGGAGAGGTTCCATTTCGAGCGATCCTGATCTTCAAGCCGCAACAGCCCGCCATGCTCGTCCATACGCGAAGGAAATCGGGCGCTGGTGAGGAGCATAAGCGCCAGGAGGGCATGGCTGCGCGCGGTTCTTCCCACCGGATGCTCCACAAGCAGGCCCGTGAGCCGGATCGCTTCCTCGCATAAATCCTCCCGCAACAGCCGGTCGCCCACCGACGCCTTGTATCCTTCGTTAAAAAGAAGATAGAGCACGGCCAGCACACTATCGAGCCGCGGCTCCACGCTCTCGCCTTCGGGAATGGCGAACCCGATTCCGGCATTCCCGATGCGTTGTTTGGTTCGGGTTAATTGCTTTTCGATCGCGCTTTCACTGCTGAGAAAAGCGCGTGCGATCTCTTCAACACTGAATCCACACAGCACCCGGAGCGCGAGCACCACCTGGGAATCCGGTGAAATCACGGGGTGACAGCAGACGAACATCAGCCGGAGCCGATCGTCGCGAATCTCGCCTTCCTCCTCGATCGCTGTGCGTTGCAGGGCCTGTTCGAAATGAGTGATGATGCCCGGCTCTTTTCCAAGCGCCATTCGCCGATGCCGCACGGCGTCGCGCGCGAGATTGATTGCCACACGCGTGATCCACGCCGAAGGATTGGCCGGCATCCCCCCGATCGACCAGGTGCGCAACGCCCGCAGCAACGCTTCCTGCGCCACGTCTTCCACCAGCGCGAGATTCTCCGGCCCAAGCAATCGCATGAGCGCCCCGTGAAGCCGCGCCGTTTCATGGCGGAAAAAATGTTCCACCATCTGCGAAGGCGCTCCGTCGCCAACCGGAGGTTGACCGGACATAAAGCGCCTACACCGGAACGGTTTCCCGCATCGATTTCAGGCCGATCGATTTCGCCGCATGGCAGCAGTCCGCCACGGGCCGCACTTCAACGACCAATCCATGCGCGAGCCCCGGACAGCCTTTGGCGATCCCGGTCGCTTCCTCGATGTTTTTCACCATCAACAGAAAATATCCCGCGATCGATTCCTTTGACTCCGCGAACGGCCCGTCGACCACGCGTTCGCCGCGTGCGCCCGAAACAATGCGCCTTTCCTGCTCCAGCGGGCGGCCGTGATCGAGTTTTCCCTCGGCAATCAGTCCATCATACCAGCTGTTCCATTGTGTGAGGAACTGCTGGATCTGCTCCGGCGAAAGCCCCGCGTAGCAGGACGGGGAGGAATCGTGAAAGAGCAGCATGTAGGGAGCGGTATTTTCAGACATGATGATGATGTTTTAATTAATGCGACGGGCGAGGGAGGGGGCGCAGGACATCAAAATCGCCGGGAAGACGATTATGATTACGATTATGAGGGAGGCGCGCTGCCCTGCGCTTTTCTTTATCGTCCGGGGGCGAGTTCGAAGAGGAACCCTTTCAGATACTCGGTCTCCGGGAGCGTCGGAATGATCGGATGATCCGCGCCCTGCGTGTAAATCGCGAGCTGGCGAAGCGTTTTTTTGGCGTCCACGGTCGCTTCGTTGATGACTTCCTTGAAGATCTCGGCGCTCACGTGATGTGAGCAGCAGAAGGTCGCCAGGAGGCCGTCGGGAGCAAGGAGTTTCAGCGCGCGCAGATGGATCTCTTTGTAGCCGCGCATCGCGTCGTTCAGCGTGCTTTTGGATTTGGTGAAGGAAGGCGGGTCGAGAATGATCAGATCAAAACGCGCCTCTTTGCGTTCCATATCTTTGAGCGTGTCGAAGACATTCGCGGAGATTGCCTCGACGGAGAGCTGGTTGCGCACGGCGTTTGCCTTGATCTGGCCAATGCAATCGGCGCTGATTTCCACCGCCGTCACCGCTTGAGCGCCGGCTTTCGCGCAGGCGAGGGCAAACGCGCCCTGGTTTGCAAAACAATCAAGCACCCGGCGGCCTTTGGCATACTGGGCCACTTCGCGGTAGCTGGCGGCCTGATCGAGGTAAAAACCGGTCTTCTGACCCTGCACAAGATCGACCTCAAACTCGACTTCATCGATCCGAATGGCAAAAGGCGCAGGCGCATCGCCAAAGAGCATCCCGCTTACCAGCTCGAGTCCTTCGGCTTTGCGAATGGGCGAATCGTTGCGCTCGACGATGGATACCGGCTCAAGCACCCGGCGCAACGCCTCGACGATGAGTTCTTTACGCTGATCCATAGCCAGGGTGAGTGTTTGGACCACCAGATGATCGCCGTAACGGTCAACGATGAGTCCGGGAATCGCATCGCTCTCACTCCAAACCACCCGGCAAAGGCGCGGATTGATCCCGCGCCGGGCCCGGTATTCCGCGGCGATGCGGATGCGGCGTTCGAAAAAATCGAGATCGAGCTCCTGTTTCTGGCGGGAGATACGGCGGGCGACGATCTGGGATTTGGAATTGTAGATCGCGCTGCCCAGGGTGCGGTCGTTGCCATCCTTGAGTGAGACGACGTCGCCGTCCTTGGGCGCGCCGAAGGTCTTTTGCACTTCACTGGAATAGATCCAATCGTGACCGTGATAGATGCGGGAACGAGGTTTAATAATGAGGCCGGCCATGGGAAAAAAAGGGATTGGGTTTTACTCGATCGCACGGGCAGCCGGGGGATGCTTCCTGTCGATGTCGCGCCTGCTTTCCCACTAATCGACGCCTGCATCAATTTAATCCGGCTTCAAACCGTGAAGTTTGAACAGACTCGCCATCGGCCTGTCAAAGCGCGGCTCTCATGATGTCCCGCTTTTTTCACCCTCGATTCCCGTGCTTTGCCGCTCTCATTCTTTTGAGCAGCCTGCACGCGGGCGCGGCTGAGACCGACAAGCCTGCATTGGGGTTGCTTCGCCAGATCGACGAGGGATTTGTCGCCGTTTTTGAAAAGGTAGCGCCCGCGGTCGTGATTGTGGAATCCCGCAAAAAAGCGGCGGCCGAGGACGAGGAGGAAGACGCGCGCAGTTTTGATTTCTTTTTCAAAGACGGCGAGACGCCGGAGAAAAACAAGGATGAGTCAAGGCGGCGTTATCTCCCGATGCCAAAAGCGCCGGTGCGAAGCGAAGGAAGCGGCTTCATCATGCGCCCCGATGGATTCATTCTGACCAATCAGCATGTCGTCGCCGATGCGGAAAAACTGACTGTGCGGCTCCGGGACGGCCGGATTCTTCCCGCCAAACTGATCGGGGTCGACGACAAGACAGATATCGCGGTAATCAAGATTGAGGCGAAAGATCTGCCGATCGTCGAATTTGGCGATAGCGAGAAATTGCGGGTCGGCCAGCTGGTTTGCGCGATCGGCACGCCGTTTAATCAGGATTACAGTTTTACCTGTGGATGGGTGAGTGGCAAAGGGCGCAGCAATCTGCTGAGCGGCACCTCCAACACCGTCCTTTACGAGGATTACATCCAGACCGACGCCTTTATTAATCCGGGCAACAGCGGCGGCCCGCTTTTTGATGTCGGCGGCGCGGTGATCGGAATGAATACGCTGATCAACGGGATCGGCCGCGGCCTGGCATTTGCGATTCCTTCCAACATGCTGGCCGATGTCGGCGCGCAACTGATTGCCACAGGCCATGTGCGGCGTTCCTGGCTCGGGATTCGCATGGAAACGCTCAGCGAAAACAGCGAATTGCGGGAACGGGTGAACGTTGATCGCGGCATTGTGGTGCGCACGATCGAGGCCAACGCGCCCGCTTATCATAGCGATCTGCGTCCGGCGGACATCATTATCGAGCTCGACAACGTGAAGCTTTCCAGCGCCCACGACCTTCAAAAGGAAGTCCTTAAGAAAAAGATCGGACAGCTTGTGCAGCTGACGGTCTGGCGTGCCGGCGCGACGCTGAAGATTCCGGTTACGACCGGCGAATTGCCCGGTGAATTTTCAAAGGTCTCCACGCCTGCCTCGAAGAAGGAAGCGAAGCTGGAGAATTGGGGGCTGAAGCTGCGGGATCATCCCAAGAACGGCGCGGTTGTGACCGAGATTCTGCCTCAGAGCTCAGCGTCGAAAGTCGACATTCAGGTCGACGACGTGATCACTGAGGTGGAATCCAAACCGGTTAAAAATGCGGAGGGCGTGCTTGCGGCGATTTCGGCGGCCGATTCGAAGGAGAAAAAAGGTGTGCTGCTAAATATCGAAAGAAAAGGCAAGCGAACATTTGCAGTGCTCGAAAAGGCGAAGTAACTTGTTTTGCTCAAAAATTCCCTTGGTTGGGGCGGGCCGGTGTCGAGTAGGGCGCCGACCCGTTTTTTGTGTACTGCAACTTCCCGCAAATCAAAGCGCCCGGAAACCGGGGCGAGGGGATGTTTTCCGTCTGAGTGACGGAAAAGTGGAGCCTAGGGGGTTCGAACCCCTGACCTCCGCAATGCCATTGCGGCGCTCTACCAACTGAGCTAAGACCCCGTCAGAAAGGAGTGCGGAAAATGGGTCCGGCACCAAAAGAATGCAAGGACCTTTTTGAAGATCTTTTCAAAATCAGCAGCCGCCTCTTCGGGCGCTCGCGTGAAGGTTGATTTCAGAATCCAATCCTTTAGGGTGCGGACCTTATGTCGTGCGCAAAAATCGATCCGGCTCTTCATCAGGAGCGGAAGCCTGAGTGGATCAAAGTTCGTCTCCCGTCGAATCCCGTTTTCTTTTCGACGAAGGCGCTGATCTCCGATTTGCGGCTGCATACAGTCTGCGAGGAAGCGCAGTGCCCCAACCGCTGGGAATGCTGGAGCCAGGGAACGGCGACTTTCATGATCGCGGGTGAACGCTGCACGCGGGCCTGCGGCTTTTGCGCCGTCACGACAGCCAAACCGTTTGCGCTTGAAGAGGATGAACCGCAGCGCGTGGCCGAGGCGGTGCGCAGGATGAAGCTCAAGCACGTGGTGATCACCGCCGTGGCCCGCGACGATTTGAAAGACGGCGGCGCCGCGCATTTCGCACGGACCATTGAAGCAGTGCGCGCCGCGGATCCGGAGATTGTGATTGAGGTGCTGACGCCCGATTTTCACGCAAAGGAAGAGTGTTTGCAGATCATCGCAGCCGCGCGGCCGCACGTGTTTAATCATAACCTTGAAACCGTCGAGCGGCTGACCCCGATGGTCCGCTCGCGCGCCAAATACAAAGTCTCGCTTCAGGTTTTAAAACGCATGAAAGAGATCGGCCCGAAGATGGCGACCAAAAGCGGGATCATGCTTGGGCTGGGCGAGACCGAGACGGAAATTTTTCAGGCAATGGACGATTTGCGCGAAGCGGGCGTGCAGGCGCTGACGATGGGGCAATATTTGCGGCCCTCGAAGCAGCATCTCCCTGTGATCGCCTATATCCACCCCGATCTTTTTAAGTTCTACGGCGAGATGGGATACAAAAAGGGATTTGATCACGTCGCTTCAGGCCCGCTGGTGCGCAGTTCCTATCACGCGGCTGATTATCATCCGGTGATCAGATGAAGGAACCGAAGCTGCCTCGAATTGACCGGCGCAATGTGGCGGCGTTGATTCCCGCGTATTTTGAAGCGCGTTGCATCGGTGACGTGGCCCGGCGCACGCTGGCCCAGGTCGATCATGTACTTGTGCTCGATGACGGCTCCACCGACGGGACTTCGGAGGAAGCGCTCAAGGCCGGCGTCGAGGTGATCCGGCATGCGTCCAACCAAGGCAAAGGCGCGGCGATTAAAAGCGGGTTGCGGGCGCTTAACGCGCGGCCCGGCCTGGAATACATCGTATTGCTCGATGGCGATGGCCAGCATTTGCCCGAGGAAATCCCAAATTTTTTGAACGAGGCAAATCGTTCGCATCCGCCGATGATCGTTGGGAACCGGATGAGCGATGTGAAGACGATGCCGTTTGTCCGCAGGCTGACAAATCGCTGGATGTCGTCCCAAATCAGCGGGGTTTGCGGCCAGCGCGTGCCCGATACGCAATGCGGTTTTCGAATGGTGCGCACTGACCTCGCGCCGTTGTTGTCGGAATGTGCGAGCAGCCGCTTTGATTACGAAACCGAGATGCTGGTGATCGCTTCACGGCATCATTGCCGGATCGCTTCGGTTCCCGTGAGCACTGTTTACGGCCAGGAAGCGAGCAAGATTCATCCGGTCCGCGACACGATCCGGTTTTTGCAATTGATGCGCCGGCTTAAACGCGAAGGCGCGGCCGCGCACGCGTGAGCCTGATTGCCAAGTGTAAATGAGCAAATCCGGCGCGCGTGCCGGTCTCCGGATGTTTTTTGCGGCTTGCTTGAAGAGGCAAGGGGCGTTGTTTGTGAGCCATGTCTGAGTTGTTAGAAATTTCCGCGCGCGGTGTGGTTGAGCAATTGGTCAATGCAGGGTTTATCGCGTACTACGCCGGCGGCTGCGTGCGCGACATGCTCCGCAATGAGCTTCCTCACGATTATGATATCGCCACCGATGCCCGGCCCGAGCAGGTGCAGAAGCTTTTCAAACGCACGGTCTCGGTTGGAGCGCATTTCGGGGTGATCTGCGTGCTTGAAGGCGGGGCTGAGTTTCAGGTCGCCTCCTTTCGCTCCGACGGGATTTATCGCGATGGGCGTCATCCGCAGGAAGTCACCTTTTCCTCGCCCCGGCACGATGCCGAACGCCGCGATTTCACGGTGAATGGGATGTTTTTTGATGCGCTGAAAAACGAGCTGATCGATTTTGTCGATGGCCGGCGCGATCTTGATGCCCGGATCCTGCGCGCGATTGGAAACCCGGCTGACCGTTTTAAGGAAGACCGTTTGCGGATGCTACGCGCGGTCCGGTTTGGCGCCGTGCTTGGTTTCGATATTGACCGGCCGACATGGGAGGCCGTCTGCCGCAACTCACCGCATATCCACGAGGTCAGTCCGGAACGGATCCGGGAGGAATTGGTGAAGATATTTCTCTCACCGCATCGCGTGCGGGGATTCGACCTGCTCAATGAGAGCGGGCTGATGGGCGAGGTGCTGCCCGAGATCGAGCGCCTCAAGGGATGCGAGCAACCGCCGCAGTTTCATCCCGAGGGCGATGTATTCGTGCATACCCGCCGGATGCTCGAACTGCTTCCCGAGCAGGTCTCCGTGCCGCTGGTCTTTTCCGTGCTCTTCCACGATATCGGCAAGCCCGGCACTTTCACCGTCGATCCGCTCGATCAGAGGATTCGCTTCAACGGGCACGATAAATTGGGCGCGGAGATGACGGTCAGCCTCATGGAAAGGCTCCGGTTTTCACGCAAGGAAATCGACGCCACGGTCGAGGCGGTCGCGCAGCACATGGTTTTTAAAGACGTGCAGCAAATGCGCGTCTCAAAGCTAAAACGCTTTATGTCGCGCGAGCATTTCGAGGATGAAATGGAACTGCATCGCGTCGATTGCGCGAGCAGCCATGGGATGCTGGATAACTACGAGTTCCTTAAAGGCAAAACCGAGGAGTTTGCCAGTGAACCGCTCATTCCGCCGCCCCTGCTCACGGGGCGCGACCTGATCGCGCTTGGGTTCTCCCCGGGACCGCGATTCAAGGAGATTCTCGATGCAGTGCAATCGCGCCAGCTCGAGTCGACACTGGCGGACCGGGACGAGGCGCTGGAATTTGTCCGAAGCGAGTTTCCAAGCCTCGAACAAACCAGGGAGTAGTTGTAGGGTGCGGCTGGCTTGCCAGCAAGCCAGCCGCGCAATCCAGAGCCCGGTTATTGGGTTATTTTGATGTATCCCGCGCTTTCAAGGGCGCTGCCAAGGCGGCTAAGCGCCGCGTCCAACGTATCGTGGGGAGTGCGGCTGGCGGCACTCGCGGCCTTATCTACCATTGGCTTCGTTGAAGGTGATCAGTTTGGTAAGGCCGCCAGCCGGGGTCACCTTAAATGCTGTCCCCAAGTCAAATTCCCCGCCTACCCCTGTGGTTCCATAGAAGTTACCGTCGTTTCCTTCCACCAGCGCGGCTGTCGGATAACGTCCATTCATGTAGTCGAAGGAAACCAAGGTGGTGAGCACACCGGCCGGGGTCAATTTAAAGACGGTTCCGGCCGACGAATTACCACCCCCAGCTGTTGTCCCATAGAAATTGCCGTCGCTTCCGACTACGAGCCCTGCTTGGGGAGACTCGCCATTGCCCTTGTCACTATCAAAAGAAACTAGGGTGGTGACGGCGCCCGCGGGCGTAACTTCAAAGACCGTCCCTCCCTTGTGTGCTCCGGTTCCACCTTCTGTAGTAACACCGTAAAAGTTACCATTGCTTCCCTTTATCAGATCCCTGAAAGGAATGTTATCAAAGGAGCCAAGCGTGATGCACGCGCTGTCCGAGGTTACCTTAAAAAACGTTTTGGCATCACCGAACCTGCCCTCGCCGGTCATCCCGTAAAAGGCTCCATCATTTCCCACAACCAACGAGGAATGCTTCCCCACAAGAGCGTTGGCGCTGAAGGAATGAAGCGGTATAAATGCTCCGTCAGCCGTAATCTTAAACACCTTCCCAGGGTTAGGATTCGGACCCTGAAACCCGTCAAGGGTGCCCTTGGCAGTGATCCCGTACAAGCTGCCGTCGCTTGCAATGAGTAACCCCGCAGGAGAATTGCTCTGATTATCGTAACCAAATGAGGCCAGCGTAGTAAGCGCGCCAGCGGGAGTTAACTTGAATACGATTCCTGCACGCGAACCGGGGCCAGTGGCTGGTTCCTCGCCGCCGAAGGTGGTTGTCCATAAAAATTGCCGTCGCTCCCAAGCGCCAGCGGTGTTTTGGGATCGCCGGCAGTTGTCGTGGTAAAGGAAACCACTCTGGTAAGGACGCCCGCAGGGGTCACCTTAAAGACCGTCCCGGCGCCCTCGTTCCCACCTGCGGCGGCCGTCTCATAGAAGTTGCCGTCGTTTCCCTGAATCACTCCGGATGGATAGAGCCCAGCAGCGTTATCCAGGGAGGCAAGCGTGGTGAGCGTTCCCGCAGGCGTCACCTTAAAAACCGTCCCGGCGTTAAGCGTGCCGCCAGAGGGGGTTGTACCGTAGAAATTGCCGTCGCTGCCCACTATCAATGCCGCCGAAGGATTGTGCCCATCGGCGTTTTCAAAAGAGACCAACAAGGTGAAAAGACCCGTGGGCGAAATTTTAAACACTGTTCCGAAACCACTGGTTCCACCTTTGGAGGTAGTCCCATAGAAATTTCCGTCAACGCCCTCCACCAGCTCGCTCACCGGTAGCGCGCCATTGGTGGAGTTAAAAGAGCAGGGTGACGACGTTTCCGTCAGGCGTCATTTTAAACACCGTTCCTATGTTTTTTAACCTGCCAAAAGCAGTCGTTCCATAAAAATTGCCGTCGCTTCCCTGGACCAGTTTGCCAAAGGCAAAGCTGCCGGAATTGTCCGAAGTGTCGGAATAAAACGTTTTATAAACCTGTGCGCAGGCAACAGGCGCGGAGAAAACAAGTGTAGCCAGTGTCGCAATCGCGAAAAAGAAGGGACGGATAAATCTCATGCAGGGAGGTATTTTAGCAGCTTGATTAATAACAGTCGCCAGATGGCTTTTATCGCGAGATTTAGTTTGGGCAAGTCGCCTTTTCGGATTGCCAGCGTTTTGTCGACGTACCTGCGATCGTTGCCTCCCACAAAGTCGCTCAGAAAAAGGCTGCTGAAAAACCGATACGCAGCCCGGCGCGGCCAAACGCCGGGAAAATCCCGAAGCCAGATGGCGGCATGAGGCCGCCAGACATACCGAATATGCGGGATTGGCCTTTGGCTATCCGGGAATCTCGCGGAGCATCTGCTCGTTGGTCGGGAACTTCTTCGCGAAGAAGAGGAGGCGCTCGATCGCTTCCTCCGGTTTGTAACCGGCCAGGCCGCGGCGGATGACGTGGATTTTATGCAACGAGTCGGCGTTTAAGAGGAGTTCTTCGCGCCGGGTGCCGGACTGGAAGATATCGACGGCCGGATAAACACGTTGCTCGCTGATCTTGCGATCGAGCACGAGCTCCATATTGCCGGTGCCTTTGAACTCCTGGAAGATCACGTCGTCCATGCGGCTGTTGGTTTCAATCAAGGCCGTGGCGATGATGGTCAGCGAACCGGCCTCCTCCGTATTGCGCGCGGCAGCAAAGAGCTTGCGGGGGATCTCCAGGGCGCGGGAATCGATGCCGCCCGACATGGTGCGTCCGCCGGTGCTCGCGTTGTTGAAGGCGCGGCCGACGCGGGTGATCGAGTCGAGGAGGATGAAGACATCCTTGCCCGATTCAACGAGCCGTTTGGCGCGTTCAATGGCGAGCTGGGCAATGCGCGTATGCGATTTGACATCCATGTCGTTTGAACTGGCCATGATTTCCGCCGCCGGACAGCTGCGCTTGAAATCGGTGACTTCCTCGGGCCGTTCATCGACAAGGAGGATGATCAGCTTGATGTCGGGATGGTTTTTCACCACCGAATCGGCGATGTGCTGAAGCAGGGTGGTTTTGCCGGTGCGAGGTGGTGCGACAATAAGGCCACGCTGGCCTTTTCCAATGGGCGCCATCAGATCGATGACGCGGGTCGTGTAACGTTCCGGCACCGTCTCAAGCTTGATCCACTCCAGCGGACTGATGACGGTTAATTCGTCAAAGGAAGGAAGCTGCCGCGAGTTCTCCGGATCGTCGCCGTTGACCTCCGTAAGCCGATGGAGTTGCGCTCCGCGGTTGCCTTTGCGGGTCTCGCCTTTGATCCATTGGCCATCGCGTAAATTGTAACGGCGCACAATTTCCGGGGTGACGAAAATATCGCTTGGGTTCTGCGTGAAGCCGCGTTTGGGATCGCGGATAAAGCCGAATCCTTTGCCGGAAATCTCCACGATTCCCTCGCCGAACCCGAGTTCTTCATCGCGCGGAACAGGCTCGGTACGAGCCGTTTCGACGCGGTCGCCACCACCGCCACCGCCGCCGCCGCCACCGCCGCCACGCTCATTGCGGTCGTGGCGATCATTGCGGTCATGCCGCTCATGGCGATCATTGCGTTCGTGACGCTCGTTGCGGTCATGCCGGTCTCCGCGATTGACACGTTCCGGGCGGGGCGCCGGCTGTTCCATGCGAGGCAAATGCATTTCGGCCGCTTCATGCGCGGTGACTGCGATGGGCGCCTGTTTGCCTTCCTGCTCAAGCTGCTTTGCCACATGCCGGGGCACATAGACCGGATACTGGCGGACTCCCGTTGGAACGGAAGGCTGCGCAGGTTGCTGGGCCGGTGCCGTTTGCACGGGAGCTGGCTGCTGCACGGGAACGGGCTGCTGCTGCACGGGAACTGGCTGCTGCTGCACGGGAGCTGGCTGCTGCTGCACAGGAGCTGGCTGCTGCTGCACAGGAACGGGTTGCTGCGCGGGTTCGTTTGCGACAGGAGCTTCTTTTCTAGGGGAAGGGCTCCATTCTTCAACGTGATGGGCCGTGTTGAGGCCCGGCGTTGAAATTGACGCGGCGTGGGAAATTGTGGGGGCGGGAGCGGCTTGAACAGGGCTCGGCGCGGGTTGCACCACGGCCTCGGGTTTTTTGCGGCGGATAACCTTGGGTTTGACCGCAGGCTCCATCGGCACCGACGCGGCAACCGGGAGCGGTTCGCTGGGGGTAGAGAGAGGCGGCTTTGAAGCGGCGCGTTTGGTCACAACCGCCTTGGGCGTGACGGTCTTTGCGCTGGATGCCTTGGAACTCACCGTGCCCGCTTTTGAAGCGGGCTCCTTGGGAGTCGGCAGCTTTGCAACGGCCACGCCGGCGGCTTTCGCGGGCTTGGCTACGGAACGTTTCGGGGTTTTTTTGTTCGGGGCGGTCTGCTCTTCGATTTCGAAGAGCGGCGGCTGGGCTGGCTCAGTCATAATAAAATAGTTGGAGAATACGTCACAGCGGGCGCCTTTCGCCGGCTGCGGGATAAAAGAAAATCGGAGAAGGCCAAGCCGGCGTAAATCCTCTCGGACGCTGGCTGGAGCTTGTCTGCTTCAATCTGGGTCAGATCAAAGTCTTGGTAAAAAACGGATCAGGCGTGCGCTAAATCGCCGGGAGGCCCGCTGACTATCACTGTCTCGCGTGTTAGAGATTCTGTGTGCGCCAACAAAATCGTCGATGAAGGCCTTTCCAGCCTTCCTTTGAAGCCGCAAAATAGGCGGTAAACAAAATTTCGACTTTAAACTTACGGGATTACTAGCCTCGTTTCTGGTCGAGGCAGCCCTTTGAGAGTTCAACTTTGGATCACTTGCTGTGATCCGCCATAAATATGGACTTGAATGAAATCTAATGTGAGGACGCGCCAGCCTTCTGAGTGAACGAGGGAGCTTTGCCCGACCGGGCGAACCACCAGTGGCGCGAGACGATGGAAAAAATGCAGGAAGTTCAGCCAGGCGTCAACCTCGTTTTTTCTTATCTGCAAATGAACCGCGCTGAAACAGGGGCGCACACGCGGATTTGCCTCGGTTATTGCAGGCTTGCGGATCCCAGCCGTTGAAAGAGTTAATTCGGAAATTTGCCGGCATCCGCTCGCCGGCGCTTTTTTCCCAAGCCGCCTTTGTACGCAAAAACTCTCTCACCCGTTGGGACGGATGAGAGAGTTTTTTGAAGCGGGATGGCTCAGCCGCCGTAGGAGCTCTCAACGCGTTTGGCGACGTCGAGATAACCGTAATCGACCTCGTAAATCTGTTTCATGCACTCGAGGCTCTCGTCCTTTTTGCCCATCTTTTCATACACCTGGCCAAGTTTGTAGAGGATCTCCTTCTTGGTGGTGTCCATGGCGAGAATTTCGCTGGCGGCATCCTTGAGCTGTTTGACCGCCAGATCGAGCATTCCTTTTTCCGTGTAGCATTGGCCAAGCAGATTCATCGCCTTGAGCCGCGCCGCGGGATTCTGCCGTGCGCGCTGGAGTTCGGTAATGGCTTCGGTGAATTGTTTGGCTGCCACGAGGCGCTCGCCAAGCTCATAACGGAGCTGGAGATCGGTTGGGTTGCGCTCGACCCGCTTCCTGGCCTCGCTGATGAGCGATTCGGACTTCTGCAGAATCAGGTCATCGAGTTCCTGGCGGTATTGCGCCGCATCGGGATGTTGATCGCCTCCTTCTGCAAACCAGTTTTCCAGAGTCTTGATCCGGTCTTCAAGCTGCCGGAGCTGAAGATCGGAAAGCCTGCGTGCGACGGCAGGGTCGG
Source organism: Chthoniobacteraceae bacterium (assembly GCA_028293625.1). GTDB lineage: Bacteria > Verrucomicrobiota > Verrucomicrobiia > Chthoniobacterales > Chthoniobacteraceae > CAIURC01. The sequence goes on from JAQGOL010000006.1 coordinate 67,129, forward strand.
TGCCGCTGGTCAGCTGATTGGTGTGGGAATAATAATAGATTGCTCCCTGAATGCTTTCGGCATCGAGTTCGATCTCATAACGATCTTCCCAGAGGCGGGCCAGCCGGCGGGAAAGATCGGAGTTTTGCTGATCCTGCTCCCACTGCGCGTAAACCTCGGCGATCTGGGTATCGATCATCTCCGTGCTTTTTACCACGCGGCCTTTTTGCTCGAGCGCTTCGGCTTCGCCCTTGTTTTTGATCACGTCGCGATAGCTCTTCGCCGTGTCCCAGCCGCCGCTCTTCATGGTGGCGCGCGCGGAGGAATCCTTGCTCATCTTATTGGCGACAAGATCCGCTGGATTGATCTCCACGATGCGGGTGTAAATCTTGACCGCTTTTTCCTGGTCGCCTGTCGAGGTGTAATACTCGCCAAGCTCATGCATGATCTTGGTATCCTTCGGGTTGCCTTCGACAATGGTCTCAAGCGCAAAAGCGGCAATCTCAGGATAACCGGCCGCTTTCGCCGCATCCTTAAGCATGTTGTTGACCGCGATATTGTAAGGATCGGTCTCCAGGCTTTTTTCGGCGAGCTCCATTGCCGCCAACGGATCTTTTTTGATCAGTGAAGAGCCTTTGAGCGTCGCAGCCGAAAGGCCCGACATGAATGCTTTCTTGCCTTTGGTATGCGTGATCTCGGCCCGGCGCAGGATCTTGCGCGCTTCCAGAAAACCAGGCGCTTCCTTCAGCACGGTTTGCACCAATGAAATGGTGTAGCCAAAGTTTTTGACCTGGTAAGCGGCGAGGGATTTCTGCCAAAGGGCGCGGTTTTGTTCGGAGAGTTCTTTTTCAGTCTGAAGTGCCATAAAGGGGGAAAAGAGGGGAAAATTTGTTACCTAACACAGAGGCTTTGGATTTGACAATGCCCGTGGGGAAAAAGCGGGCACTCCAAAGCAGAGCCCGCCAGGCAGGGTGGGGAACCGGAACTACCGGCCCAGCTTATCGGTTTCATCCTTCTTGCGCTCTACTTTTTTACCGTAGAGATCCTGAAGAATTTGCGATTCCTTTTTCGCATTGGAAACAAAGTCGCTTGTCCCATGTTCAAAGAGCACGGTGAAGGCAAACGTCATCGCGAGAAAAAGCGCGAGCCAGAAGAGGGAGCGAATAAGACCCATAGTTCCCCCCGAGTACCGTAAAAGGGGGATGACCGCAATCGGCTTTTCCAGCGCGAGTGCAGATCGGCTCCTGAACTTGGCGGCGCAGGCGTTTCTGCCAATCCCAACAGGCGCCCGATTGCGCTTGCCTGGGCTCCATTAAAAAGTCCATTGGGCGCTCGTTTTATATGACCGACTATTTTAGCATTCTTGATCAACCGCGCCGGCCTTGGTTGGAGGAGGCGCCGCTGAAAGAATCATTCCAACGCCTCGCGGCAATCCAGCATCCGGATAAGGCGGGCACCGGGGATGCCGCGCGATTCGCGGTGCTTAATTCCGCTTACTCAACTTTAAAAGAGCCCGCATTGCGATTGCGCCACCTGCTTGAGCTTGAATCGGAACCGCTTCCCTCAACGGCGCAGATCCCGCCCGCTTTGGCGCAGGTTTTTATGGAGCTGGCCGGCGCGCGCGGCAAACTCGACCGGTTTCTGGCAAAACAATCCGGGGCCTCCTCGCCATTGGGGAAGGCAATGGTGGCAATTGAGAAAAATGCGTTGCAGGAATCGTGGGAGCTGATGGCACGCCGGATCCGCACGGCGAAGGAAAGCGCCACGGAGCGCCTCATGCAACTCGATGCCGATTGGCACGGGCCAGAGCCGGTGCGCGAAACGCTTGTCGCTTTGCACCAGGAGTTTGCTTACCTGGCGCGCTGGGAGACGCAATTAAGGGAGGCGCTGCTCTCGCTCGCCCTCTGAGGCTTTCTCGAATCCACTTTCCTCCATCGGCCCCAGAGACTTGACTCCCGGCATGTCTCCCATTGTTGGTATTGATCTCGGCACCACGAATTCTTTGATCGGCGTCATGGAAGCCGGTTTCCCGATCCTCCTGGCCGATTCGGCCGGCGAGCGGCTTACCCCTTCCGTTGTTCATTTCCCTGTTCAAGGCGGGCCAATCGTCGGCCGCACCGCCGCCCGGATGCGTGTTCTGGAACCCGAATCGACGATTTATTCGGTCAAACGCTTTATCGGTCGACGGGCAGGGGAGGAATCGGGCGATGTCGGTTACAAATTGAGCGGGCAGCCAGGCGCGCCGGTGCGTATCCGGGTGCGCGACGGGGAATTGGCTCCCGAGGAGATTTCCGCGCTGGTCCTGGCCAAACTGCGGGCGGATGCGGAACGGGCGCTGGAATGCGAAGTCACGCGCGCTGTGATCACCGTGCCGGCTTACTTTAACGATGCGCAGCGCAACGCCACGAAACTGGCGGGTGAACTCGCCGGCTTTACTGTGGAACGCATCGTCAATGAACCAACCGCGGCGGCGCTCGCTTATGGGCTCGATAAACTGCGTGATAAGAGCCGGGTCGCCGTTTTTGATCTCGGCGGCGGCACGTTTGACATCTCCATTCTTGAGCTCAATCAAGGGCTTTTCCAGGTCCTTTCCACCAACGGAAATACGCGCCTTGGGGGCGACGATATCGACACGGCCATTGCCAATTTTTTATCCGGGAAAATCGCGGTCGCTACTCTGTGCGAGACCAGTGGGACGCATCATCTGGCGGCGGAATTTTCCGAGGCATCGCCCGCGATCGCCGCGCGGTTGCGTGAAGCCGCCGTCGATGCCAAGCATCAGCTCTCCACCGCGGAATTTACAACGATTGAACTTCCGTTTCTCGCCGGTGATCGCAGTTTTTCCCATCGGTTCACGCGCGAGGAGCTCGAAAAGCTCGCACGGCCCGTGGTTGAACGCACCCGCGCCCATTGCCTCCGTGCGCTTTCGGATGCAAAATTGCGCCCGGACGAACTCGATGAAATTATCCTGGTTGGCGGCGTGACCCGGATGCCGTTGGTGCGCCGTTACGTGGCGGAAATTTTCGGCCGCGTCCCGAATATTTCTCAAAACCCCGATGAGGCCGTGGCGTTGGGCGCCACCATTCAGGCCGGGATTCTCTCCGGGGCGGTTCAGAACGTGATCCTGCTCGATATCACCCCGCTTTCCCTGGGCATCGAGACATTTGGCGGCTTGATGAACGTGATTATCCCGCGCAATTCGACGATCCCGATCAAGGCGGGCGAGATGTTTACCAACGCCTTGGCAGGACAGCGGGCAATGAAAATCAGCGTGCTCCAAGGCGAGCGCGAGATGGCCAAGGACAACTGGAGGCTCGGCGAATTTGAGTTGGAATTTGAACCGGCACCCAAAAGCCAGGCGCGGGTCGGCGTGCAGTTTGAGATCGACGCCAACGGGATTCTTCACGTGCTGGCGCGCGATACCAAAACCGGGATTGAGAAAAAAGTGGAGATGTCGAGTGCCGTAGATGTGAGCGATGAGGCGGTGGAAAAGATGCTTGAGGACTCCCTTGAGCACGCTTTTGAAGACGTCAATGAGCGGATTTTCACCGAGGCGAAGTTAAAATCGTCTGAGATGCTGCCCGCGGTGCGCAACGCGCTCAATCTTGTGGGCGCGCAGTTGGATGAGTCTGAACGCGCGCTGATTGTCGAGCGGGTGACCGAAGTGGAGCAAGCCGTAGCCGATGGCGCTGCCCAGCCGCTTAAACGCGCCAATGCCGCGCTGGATGAAGCGACCCAGCGGCTCGCGACCCTGCTCATTGAACGCGCAATGCAGACGAAAGGATAAGGCCGGGCAAGAAAGAGGGGGATGGTAGCGGTTCAAATAAACGCGATAACGAGCCCCCAAAAGCTCTCAACAACCTTTCTTTAATCGAGTATTGCCATTGAGCGTACTAATGCCGCTAATGCCGCAGCTTTTCTCTTATGTCGCTTTCCGATCCTCTCCCCAAAGATGACGTTGCCGCTATTGATGAGCTGCGCCTGGTATATGGGCAGCTTAGCAATGAACTCAAAAAGATCATCGTCGGTCAGCAAAAGGTCATTGAGCAACTGAGCATCTGCCTTTTTGCCCGTGGCCATGCGCTCCTGATGGGTGTGCCCGGTTTGGCCAAGACGTTGCTGATCAGCCGCTTGGCTGAGACGATGTCACTCAGTTTCAGCCGGATCCAGTTCACGCCGGACCTGATGCCGATGGATATCACCGGCACCGATATTTTGCAGGAACTGCCCGGGGGCAAACGCGCGTTCGAGTTCGCCAAGGGCCCGGTGTTTGCCAATATCGTGCTGGCCGATGAAATCAATCGGGCGCCATCCAAAACGCAGGCCGCGATGTTGGAAGCGATGCAGGAACACCGGGTCACGGTCGCCGGCCGGACTTATCCGCTTGATTCGCCTTTCTTTGTATTGGCTACGCAAAACCCGATTGAACAGGAAGGAACCTATCCATTGCCTGAAGCGCAGCTGGATCGGTTTATGTTTATGATCGGGGTCGATTATCCATCGCGGGATGAGGAGATCGCCATTGCCCGCAATACAACCGGCATGTCATTGCCAAAACTTGAGCATGTGCTTGATGGCGCCAAGGTGCTCGCTTTTCAGGATCTCGTGCGGCGCGTGCCGGTGCCGGATCATCTTTATGAATTTGCCGTCGATCTGACGCGGCGCACCCGCCCGGCCAGCAGCGAGTCGCCGGCGTGGATCAAACCGCTTGTGAGCTGGGGCGCCGGACCGCGCGCGGTCCAGTATCTGATCCTCGGGGCAAAAGCGCGCGCGGCACTCCATGGCAGTTATGTCGTGCGGCTCGAGGATATCATTGAAGTGGCGGATCCGGTGCTTCGGCATCGCGTCATGACAACCTTCACGGCCGAAAGCGAGGGCGTGACGAGCCGCGACCTGACAAAACGTCTCGTGGACGAACTGAGCAAGGCGGCATAACGGCATTCTTTCCCAAATAAGCCGGATTTAGCCATGGCGGAGGATAAACGCTCTTTTCTTGATCCGGCGGTGCTCAGCCGTTTGATGGCGCTTCCGCTCCATGCCCGGCACGCGATGCTCGGCAGCGTTTCGGGCAAACATCGCAGCCCGGTACGCGGCTCATCGTTGGAGTTTGCGCAATACCGCAAATATGTGCCCGGCGATGATACGCGCCGCCTCGACTGGCGCACCTGGGGACGGAGCGATCGCTTTTATATTAAGGAATTCGAGGCCGATACGAATCTGCGGATCTGTCTTCTGATTGATACCAGCGGCTCGATGGGGTTCGGGCCTTCGGGCGCGACGCGGCTCGACTATGCACGCAAACTGGCGGGCACGCTTGGCTATCTTGCCGCCCAGCAGGGCGATGCGGTCGGGTTGTGGAGCCTTGCTCAGAGTCCGATTGAAATTCCGGCCCGGCGTGGCGGCGCGCATTTGGGATTGGTGCTCGATCAGATGTCGGGAATCAAGCCGCTGGGCGGAACAACTCTGCTGACGGCACTCCACGATGCCGCCGAAAAGATCCGGCAACGGGCGCTGGTGGTGATTCTCTCGGACTTTTTTGTTCCGCCCGCGGAGTTGAAATCGGCGATCCAGCATCTGCGGTTCCGAAAGCACGACGTGGCGGCTTTTCATTTGCTTGATCAGAAGGAGCTCGATTTTGATTTCGATCGGCCCGCGCGCTTTATCGATATGGAAGGGGGCGAAGCGGTGCTCGCTGATCCGTCGCTGATTGCGCGCAATTACCGGGAAGCGGTGCGGCTTTATCTTGCGGAAATGGATGAGCTGGTGCGGACCACGGGCATGGATTATCACCGGGTCAAAATGGATGAGCGGTATGATGAGGTGCTCGTCCGGTTTCTCCTTGGACGGACACCCAAACGCGCTGCCCGATGACGTTCCTTCAACCCGCACTGCTTGTTGCCTTGCCGCTGGCGGCGTTGCCGGTTGTCATCCATCTCATCCACCTTTACCGCCGGCGCCAGGTGAAGTGGGCGGCCATGATGTTCCTGCTCGCGGCGCAGCGGATGAACAAAGGGCTCTCGCGCCTGCGGCAAGTACTCATTCTCGCTCTCCGGGTGCTGGCCGTGGCGGCGATTTTATTTGTGATCACGCGGCCGCTGGCGGGCGGTTGGCTGGGGTTGACGGGCGGTGTGCCCGATACCGTCATGGTTTTGCTTGATCGCTCGGTGAGCATGGAACAGCAGAACATGGCCACCGGAGTCAGCAAGCGCGCGGCTGGATTGCGCAACCTTTCCAAGGCGATCAATGACGCGGTCGGGACCCGCTCACGCCTTGTGCTGATCGACAGCGCGGTCGGCAAGCCGCAATCGGTGGAAAAGGCGGATGCCCTGAGCGATCTGCCGCAAACCGAGCCGACGGAGACAGCGGCGGACATTCCGGCGCTTTTGCAGGCCGGGCTCGATTATATCAGCACGAACAAAACCGGCCGCACCGATGTTTGGCTGCTAAGCGATCTTCAGCAAAGCGATTGGGACGCTTCGAGCGGGCGCTGGGAAACTTTGCGCGCTGCGTTTCGCACGATGCAGGGAGTGCGTTTCCACCTGCTCTGTTACCCGCAAACCGCCCAGGATGATCTTGCCGTGAGCGTTGAACGGGTGGCCAGACGGGAGACCAGCGACAAGGCGGAATTGCTTCTTGATTTACGCATCTCGCGGCATGTCGATCATCCGCAGCCGATGGAGGTGCCCGTGCGTTTTGTCGTCAACGGGACCGCCACGACCGCAAAACTTGCACTGAAGGAAAACCAGCTCGGATTGCAAGGTTACTCCATCCCGATCGACAAGGCGCTTAAGCGCGGGTGGGGCCGGGTTGAACTCCCCGCCGATGTTTGTGCCGGGAATAACATTTTCCATTTTGTTTTCGATGAGCCACCGCCCATGCGCTCGGTGATCGTCTCGGATGACGAGACTGAATCGGGCCCGCTGAGCGCCGCACTTTCCGCTTCCGCCGATTCTTCGCGAAAATATGTGGCGACCGTGCTCGGCTCAAAACACGCCGCTGAAATTCCGTGGGAGGAAACGGCGCTCCTTGTCTGGCAGGCGCCGATCCCGAAGCCCGACGATGTGCTGGCGCGTCAATTGCGAAACCTGGCCGGGGCGGGCAGAACGATCCTGTTTTTACCGCCGGAATCCCCGGACGACTCAGAAATTTTCGGTCTTCGCTGGGAAAGCTGGGAGGGAGGCGCAGAAAAACCTCAAACGGTGGAATGGTGGCGCAATGACGCGGATCTCCTTGCCAACACCCGCGATGGAACAGCGCTGCCGCTGGGAAGCCTGGAAGTGTCGCGCCGTTGCCGGATTGCCGGGGAAGGAGTGCCGTTTGCCCGAATGGCTGGCCAGGGCGCGCTGCTGATGCGTTCAGTGCAGGGTGGCAGCGTCTATTTTTTAGGCACGCTGCCCGGGACATCAAGCCTAGCAAGAGACGGCGTTGTGATGTTTGCGCTTCTGCACCGGGGTTTAAATGAAGGCGCGCGCACCCTTGGCAAGGCGCGGCAACGAATCACGGCCGCCGCGGCGCTCGGCAAGGATCCTTCGCGGTGGCGCCCGGCCGATGCCCAGGCCGGATCGGTTATTTCAGAAAACCTTCCGTTGCGCGCGGGCGTCCTGATGGCAGGCGATGAGATTACCGCGTTGAACCGGCCGGCGGGCGAGGATCAACCGGAGACATTGACGACGCCCGCCCTGAACGAATTGTTTGCCGGGTTGGATTTCCGGGTGCTGACCGACAACCTGGAGGACGGCCGCAGTCTGACCAACGAGATCTGGCGCACCTTCCTGCTTGCAATGGCGGCGGCCCTGCTCGGCGAGGCGTTGCTTTGCATGCCCGGCCGTCCGGAACGGAAGATCACCAAAAATGTGGCATCGGGCTTTTCTGAACCGGCATCGAAAGCGGCATGACAACCCTTGTATTTACTCATACGCCGGCCTCGATTGCGCTCGGCGTGGCGTTCGTCGCGGTGATTGCGGGGCTCGCGCTGATGGCCTGGCGCCGCAGCGGTTACCGGCGATCGACAGGACTTTTGGAAGCGTTGCGGGTGCTGATAGCGCTGGCGATCGCAGTGACGTTTAATCAGCCCGAGTGGCGGGAGGTTTTTAAACCGGAAAACAAACCGACACTGGTGGTTCTTTCCGACGTATCGCATTCGATGGAAACGAATGACGTAATCGATCCGGGCCAGCCGGGCGCGGAATTCAAGTCCCGCGCCGAACTGGCCAAACCGCTGACTGAAACCGCCGCGTGGCGCCAGATTGCGGAGCGGATGGAAGTGGTGGTGGAGCCGTTTTCATCGACCCAGCAACCGGCCGAGGAAGGAAGCGATCTCAATGCGGCGCTTTCACAGGCGGCCGAGAAACATCCGCGGCTGAGTGCCGTGGTGCTTTTAAGCGACGGAGATTGGAATAGCGGCGAGCCGCCTGTGCAGGCCGCCACCCGTTTGCGGATGCGTGGGGTGCCGGTTTTTGCCGTGCCGCTTGGCTCTGAAACGCGGCTGCCCGATGTTGCGCTTTCAAGCTTCGATGTGCCGACTTTTGCCATTGCCGGCAAACCGTTGCGCGTGCCGTTTACTGTTGAAAGCTCGCTGCCCCGCGATGAAAGCGTCGTGGTTGAAATGAAATCCTCCACCGGGGAAGTGATCACGAAATCCGTGGTGATCCCGGCGATGGGCCGTTTACAGGACGTGATTACCTGGAAGCCGGAAAAACCGGGTGAGATGAAAGTCACGCTTTCCGTGCCGCAAACCGGCGGGGAACGTTTTTTGGAGAACAATTCAATTGAGGCGCCGCTCTCCATTCGCAAAGAACAGTTGCGAGTCCTGGTGATCGAATCATATCCGCGCTGGGAATATCGTTATTTGCGCAACGCCCTGGAGCGCGATCCGGGGGTGGCAGTGAGCTGTCTTTTGCTTCAACCCGACCTGGGCAAACCGGGCGCCGGAAAAGGATATCTGGCGGCGATGCCAAAGGAGGATGAGCTGGCAAAGTATGACGTCGTTTTTCTTGGCGATGTCGGCACGGATAAAGGCCAGCTCACCGTCGAGCAATGCGTTGCGTTGCAGAAGTTGGTGCGGGATCAGGCCGCCGGGCTTGTTTTTATGCCCGGGTTGCGCGGGTTTGAGAGTTCGCTCCAAGGGACCGCTCTCGCGGATTTAATCCCGGTGGTCTGGGATGATGCGCAACCGCGCGGCTGGGGCACTTCGGCTCCCGGAAAGTTCGCCCTTACCGAGGCGGGCACTCGCAGTCTTTTGACCAAGCTCGATGACACGGATGAAGCAAGCGCGCGAGTCTGGCAAACCTTGCCCGGATTCCAATGGTATGCGCCCGCGGTGCGCGCCAAGGCCGGCACGGAAATTCTTGCCACGCACGGCACCGAGACCAACCGGTTCGGCCGGGTGCCGCTGATTGTCACGAAGACTTATGGCTCAGGCAAAATCCTGTTTATGGGAACTGACGGCGCCTGGCGCTGGCGCCGGGGAGTCGAGGACAAATATCATTACCGGTTTTGGGGTCAGGTGGTGCGCTGGATGGCTTATCAGCGCAACATGTCCCAAGGCGAAAAAATGCGGCTTTTCTATTCACCCGATCGGCCAAGCGCCGGGGCGGTGCTGACTCTTAACGCCAACGTCACAAGCCTGACGGGCGAACCGCTCCATGACGGCGTGGTGATTGCGCAAATCACGGCGCCATCGGGCAAGACCGCCAGTGTGCGGCTGCCGGCCGCTGGAGAGGACGCCTGGGGGCTTTTTACCGGGGTATTCACGCCGGTTGAACCGGGTGAGCATCATGTGCGGCTCACTTGCGCCGATGCCGGCTCCTCGCTGGATGCCGTGGTTTCCGTGCAGGGGACAAGCCGGGAAAAACGTGGGCAGCCCGCCAAATTCGACGTGCTTCGGGAAATTGCCCAGCTTACCCGGGGCCGCATGATGGAAAGCGCGGATCCGGCAGCAGTCATCGCCGCCATTGCATCGCTGCCCCCCCAGGATTTGCAGGAACGCCGGGTGCAGATTTGGGCGCACCCGCTCTGGGCCGGGTTAATGGTTGTGCTGCTTGGCGTATTTTGGGTGGGTAGAAAAGCCGCGGGGTCGTTCTAAATGCGTTGTTAAATCGCTGATAATCGTCTTTAGTTTTTCCGCTTCGCCCTCTGAGCTCCATTCCCGTCTCTGGAATTGGAAATGGTTTCCTGCTTGAAAATAAGAAAAACCGCCGTGCTATGAATACGACTCTGCCACAGGTATTGGAAACAAAGCTCGCCGACTTCCGTCGCCGCGTCTGGGTGGTCAAACTGGCGGAGGGCCTTCTGGCAGCGTTGTTTGGCATCGCGCTTTCCTACCTGCTGGTGTTTGCGCTCGATCGTTTTTTTGAAACGCCCGGCTGGCTGCGTCTGGCTCTCCTTGTGGCGGGAGCTACCACGCTCGGGCTTGGGCTTCCTTTGAAATGGCATCGCTGGGTATGGCGGCAACGGCGGCTCGAAGACGCTGCCCGTTTATTGCGCCGCACATTCCCGCGTCTGGGCGATCAGTTGCTTGGGATTGTGGAGCTGGCCCGCATGGATCATGGCGCCGCTGGCCGCAGCGAACGGCTCGTTGAGGCGGCCATGGCCCAGGCGGCCGATGCCGTGAAAGACAAGGATTTCACCCACGCCGTGCCGGATGCGCGGCATCATCAATGGGCATGGGCGGCGGGCGGTGTTCTGGCACTCGCGGCCCTGGCATTTGCTGTGGTTGATGAAGCGGCGCTCAATGCGCTGGCCCGCTGGATTACCCCATGGCGCGATGTGGAACGTTTTACTTTTGCCAAGGTCGAGCCGCTTCCTTCGCGGTTGGTGGTGCCTTACGCGGAACCTTTTAATCTGCCTGTGCGTCTGAGCGAGGATACGCGGCGCTCGCCCGATGAAACCACGGGCCGGATCGGGACTCAGCCGCCGGTTTTTGCCAGGCTTGAGACCGGAAAATACCCGCTGGTTTTTCCACCGCAAAAAGAAGACGCCGTGCTTGCGGTCTCCTTGGGCGATGTGCGCAAGTCGATCCTGCTCCAGCCGCGTCCCCGGCCTGAACTGGCGGCGCTGGCGGTCCGTTTGCGGTTGCCCGCTTATTTGGGTTACCAATCCGAACAACGCATTGATGTGCATGGCGGCGCGGTGAGTTTGCTCAAAGGAGCGGAGGCGTCGTTCCAGGCCAAAGCGAGCCGTGAACTGGCCACCGCGCAACTCGATGGCCGGGAGCAGAAGGTCGAGGGCGAAACCATCATGACCGATTACCTGGCCGTGACCGCTGATGCGGATCGTAAATTTACCTGGAAAGATCAGGATGGGCTCACGCCGCGCGATCCGCTGCTGCTTAAAGTGCGGGCGGTCGAAGACGACGCGCCAAAGATTGTGGCACGCCGCGAATCGCAGGAACAGGTGGTGCTCGACTCCGAGGTGGTGACTTTTGACCTCAATGCCCGCGATGATTTCGGCATCAGGCGTGTTGGCCTGGAATGGACCGGGTCATTGATGCAGAAAGATGGAAAAACTCCCATCACCGGCGAGAAAGTGGCTTCCGGCGGCGAGCCCGAGAAAAAGGAATTGGAAGCGCGGGCGACATTCTGCGCGAAGCGCGAGGGAGTGGCGCCGCAAACTTTGGAGGTGCGCGCATGGACTGAAGATTATCTGCCGGGCAGGGCGCATGCGCGGTCGGCGTCTTTTGTCCTGCATGTGCTCGATAAGACCGACCATGCGCTCTGGATTACCGAACAGTTTGGCAAGTGGCTGGAGGTCGCCAAGGAAAGCTACGAGCGCGAACAACAGCTTCACCAAACTAACAAAGATCTGCGCGCACTGACCGCGGCCGATCTTGAGCGTCCTGAAAATCGCCGCCGCGTTTCAAATCAGGCGGCGGCGGAGAACGCCAATGCGGCGCGGGTTGAGCATCTGACTCAATCGGGGAGAAACCTGGTGGAGCAGGCGACAAAGAACGACGAGTTCGACGCTAAACGGCTGGAATCGTGGGCGACAATGCTTAAGTCGCTCAAAGAGATTGCCTCCACGCGGATGCCAAGCGTTTCAGATCTGCTTAAACAAACCGCAAACGCGCCCGGTGGCAAACCAGGCGCTCCCACCCAGGGCGGCGCGCAGCAGCCACCGCCGCCCGGCAATCAGGTTGCCAAGGCGTCTGAAAACAAAAGCGCTCCGAGTGTGAGCCAGGGGGCACCGCTTCCAAGCGCGCCGTCCCCGGCCGCGCCAACCGATCCGGACGCCGCTCCCAAACCTGCGGCTCCGAGCATCGCCGACCGGGAAGCCGGTTTTATGAAAACCCCGGAGGCCGCGCCAGCGGATCCGAACGCGGCGCCAAAACCACCCGGCGGCGGCAAACTCAAACTGCCGGTCACCACTTTGGCGGCGGCGCCGAGCAAGAAAGGGGAGGACGCCTCCAAGCCGCCGGAAACCCCGGCTCAGGAGAAGCTCGAAACGGCAATTGTGGAGCAAAAAGATCTTCTGGCGGAGTTCGCGAAGGTCTCGGATCAACTGGGCGAGATCCTTGCCAGTCTGGAAACGAGCACGTTTGTGAAGCGCTTTAAAGCGGCTTCACGGCAGCAGATGAGCATCGCTTCCAATATCAACCAAAAGACCCTCGACGCGTTCGGCATCGAGCGCGAGCCGCTCAAGGAAGCCGCGCCAATTGCCCAGAATGCCAAGGATCAGAGCGAGGTGGTTCGCGTGATTCAGAGCGATCTGGACGCCTATTTTCAACGCAAACAGGATAGCCGCTTAAAAACGATCCTCGAACAGATGAAAAAAACCGAGATCGTCCGGGCCCTGGCGCGCGGTGGCGAAAAGGTCTCCATCAATCTCAGCGGCCAATCGCTGATGGGCTCGGAGTTTTGGGCCGATACGATGGATCGTTGGTCGGAGGAGCTGGTGGCGGCGAGCAATTGCAAATCGTGCTCAAGCTGCAGCGGTGACAGTCTCCCGCCGGAAATCGTGCTCAAAGTCATGCAGGCGTTGCGCGACGAGATGAAACTGCGCGATGAGACCCGCGAGACCGAGAATTCCCGGAGCGCGCTTGCACAGGAAAAATTCACGGCTGACGCGAAGCTGCTTGGAGAAAAGCAGGCGGCGATTGGCACTCATACTGACAGCGCCATTTCTGACATTCTCGCGCTGCCCGAAGGGGCCTCCAAGTTCGGCAAAGAACTCAAATTGCTGGAGACCGTCGTCACGGTCATGGAGGAAACCACCAAAGTTCTTCTCACTCCGGAGACCGGGGCGCAGGCGATCGCGGCGGAAACCGAAGCGATTGAACTCCTGCTTCAAGCCAAACGCATGAGTCCCAATGGCGGCGGCGGCGGTGGTTCGAATCCCGGTGGCGGGGGCCGCGCGGCGACAGCTTCTTCGGCCGCGCTATCAGACCTGGGCCCGGGCGGCAACGCGGAGAGCGTGGTGAACAGCCGCCTTGTCGGGCAGGCGACAGGCCGGGCCGGCAAGGAGTTTCCCGAAGAATTCAAGCCCGGGCTCGACGCTTACTTCAATCTTCTTGAAGGGCAATCTGCAGGGAAATGAGATTTTTTCACATCCAAGCCGCGATCGTGTTGCTCCTTGTCGCAGCGACAGCCGCGGAGCCTGTTGTTGCCGTTGAGAAAAAAGAAACGGCAAAACCGAGAATGACGTTTGGCGCCGAGGGCGAAGCGAAATTTGCCGAGTTTCTCAAAAAACTTCGGGAGGCCAAACAAAAGATCTGGGTTGCGGGCGTGAAGACAGAAGTCGAGACGATGGCAAAGGCCACCGGACTTGACGGGGAGGCTGTAAAGGCATTGGAAGCAGCCGGGCAGAAGGTGATTGAATCGTGCATGGATGGCTGGGTCGAAAAAATCGACGGCCTTTTTCGACGGGAAACCAATCAGGATCCTGAACAGGTTCTGGAGATGCTCGACCAGCTTTTGCCGATGGTCGACAATTACGCCACGCAGGATTTTGTGGCTGATTTCGTCGCGCCTTTGAACCGCCCGTCATGGCGTGAGGCCGTGCAGGTGACACTTAACACTGATCAGAACGAGGTATGGGCAAAGGTGCAGGATGAGCGTCAGAAATCGTTCGAGAAGGAAGTCGGCGAATTTCTCAAGCCGCAGATTGAAAGCACACGGGAAGCGAAAAAAACGGAGATTCTGGCCAGGATCGCGAGTCTGAAGCTCGTTGTGGAACTGTCCAAGGAGGCGCTAGATAAGCTCGAAGCGCTCGCCAAAACCATGGCGGATGACGCTGCGGAAACCTGGCGCAAACGCACCGAAAAAATCCTTCAGTCAATGGGCGCGGATCAGCGGCGGCAGATTTTAAAAGCCGGGCGCTTTTACTTTGGCACGAATGAAGAGGATCTTGCCGGGCAGAAAAACGCCTGGAAGGAGGCAGTTGCCAAAATTATTTCCCCCGAGGAACTCAAGCTCTGGCAAACCGGCGAGGAAGAACAGACGTTGCGCCGAACCCGTATCCTGGGAGCAATGACGGTGGCGCTTCTGGATGAGAAGCTGGCTTTGAATGCGGCGCAAAGGGAGCGGCTTCAACCCATTCTGGAGCGGGCGGTGCAAAACCAGCCGGCTATGTTCCCTCAGACAGGAAGTGAGGTTTATTTCAACTTTTCAGTCCCAATGTTTTTCGCCGCGGCGGCCAGCGCAAGCCCTGAGGAGATAAAACCGCTTCTCGATGAACGCCAATGGGTTCATTGGCAGGAAGGGGCCGAGGTGCGGCGCGCCGTGGTAAGAAGAGCCAAACCGGTGGAAAAACCAAAACAGCCGAGCCGTCCCGTGGAGCTGGAGGATGCTGAAAATGCGATCTCGGAATTTCTTCATGCACGAACCGCCACTCAAAGAAAACTGCTGCTGGCGGGCGTGTTAACCCAGGTTGAAGACGCGGCGCGCGTGACCGGATTGACGCCGGATGCAGTTAGCCGTCTGCAGACTGCGGCGCGAGGCGCTGTCGAAGAAGTGCTGGAGACGTGGCGAATGAGTATTGATCAAACCATTCATTCACAGCTCGTCGAAGTGACGGGCCAAAATGTGGTCCAGCGGCTGGCCGCAATCCCCGATTACTCGTTTCAAAACGGAAATCGCGGCGAGGTGCCTCGCAAAGCGATGTGGGTCAATGCGATCAAGCGTGAACTCAGCGATGCGCAGCAAACGGCCTGGCAGAAAGAGATCGGTGAGCGGATGCGTTTTAAAGAGAAGGCGATCTGCTCGATTATTCTGACGGAGTTCGACCGTAAAAATCAGTTGAGCCCTCAACAGTGGGAGAAGCTCGAACCGATGGTTGGCGCCTTGGTGAAGGATTACAGCGAGGACATTGCGGGAATGTTTTCCTCCTCGGATTCGACTCCCTGGTATCTGCAAAGTTACATGATGTTCATTCCGTTCGCGGGCATTCCCGAGGCCGACCTCAAAGCCATTCTCGGCAAGGAACAATGGGATCGTTGGGCGCAGAGCAATGATTTCTCCAATAGCACAAACTATTTTCAGAACGTGCAGCAAAATCATAAGCAGCGAGTGAAGGCCTTGGAGAAATGAACCGCGTGGCCTGGCTTTCCTGCATTTCCGAACCGGGCCTCCTTTTTCATCAAGGGCAATCCGCGGGCCGATGAAATTTCCCCGTTGTCCGGTCATCATTTTCTTTTTGGCCGCGTTGGTCGCGGTGCGCGTTGTGGCGGCATCCGACGGAAAAAAGAAGGAGCCGCCACCGAAGGCAATCTATGAGCCCGCCGCGGAGGCAAAGCTCGCGGAGTGCCTCAAAGAATTGGGGGATGCCAGGTGCCGACTTTGGGTGGCAAGCATGCGGGTTGAAGCCGCGGCAATTGCGAAAATTACGGGGCTTGATTCTGTTGGAATAAAGAAGCTGGAGGCGGAAGCGCCGCGGGTAGCCGACCTGTGCCTGGGAGATTGGATTAACAAGGTCGAAACAATATATCGTGAGGAGGACTCTCGCGATCCCGACGCAATAATGGAATGGTTTGAGCGCCTTTTGACGATGGCGCCTGTTTATGCCGGTCAAATCACCGTCAAGAATTACGCCGGCCCGTTGTCCCATCCGGCATGGGCTGAGGCCGTGCAGCATGTTTTGACCCCGGAACAACACGTGGCCTGGATCAAGGGGCACGCCACGCGCCAGCAAGCTTTCCGGGATGAAATCGCGGTGCATCTCAAGCCGCTTGTCGAATCGGCACGGGAAAAACAGCGATCGGTGCTTTTTGACGGAATCACAAATTTGAATCTCTATGGGAAGCTATCCAAGGAGACCGGGGAAAAGCTTGAAAGCCTTGCCAAGGCAGTGGCCGGCGAGGTCGCTGAGACCTCGCGTGAAAACGTGGAGGCCCGGCTTTTGGCCTTGGAGCCGGATCGGCGCGCAGAAGTGCTTAAAAACCGGAATTTTTACTTTGGCACCGACGACGCCCCCGATTGGCGGAAGACCTGGAAGGAAGGTGTTTCCAAGAGTCTTTCCTCCGAAGAATTGAGCTGCTGGGAGAAGGCGCAACAGGCACATACCGAGCGGCGGACCCATGTGCTCGGTGCACTGGCTGTTTTACTTCTGGACGAAAAACTGGCCTTGAATGGCAGCCAGCGCCAGCAGCTTGAGCCGCTTCTTGAGAAGGTGCTCCCCGACCAGGCATGGATGTATCCGGACTATTTCACCCAATTCTCGCTGAGTTTCTCCCGGCAATCCATTTACGAAGCTGGCACGCACGTGCCGGAAGCGGATCTCAAAGGGATTCTTGATGAACTTCAATGGAGGCGCTGGCAGGAACTCGACGCGAGTACCAAACGTCCCGCCACGTCCTTGCAGACGCGGCAGCCAAAGGGCGATGCAGCAGTCGATACTGAAAACGCGATTTCGAATTTTTTGCAAGCGAGGGCAGTGCGTGTCAAAAAGCAGTTATTTGCCAACACCGCATTTCAAGCGGAGAACGTGGCGCGTGTGGCTGGAGTCGAGCCAGGTCTGTTTTGCCGCCTGCAAAGCGCCGCACGCGGCGCCGGGGAGGAAATATTGGCGGATTGGAGAGAGAAGGCCGATCTGGAGGCGCATGCTCAACTTGAAGGGGCTGACGAATTGGAGGTGCCGAAACGGCTGGCCGATTTGGAAGTCGATTTTCCCGCCAACTTGCAGATCAACCAGAAAGCGGTTTGGCTGAAAACGCTGGAGACCGAACTTAACGAAAGTCAACGGGCGCTCCTGCGGCAGGCAGAAGATGAACGCGGGCGCTATCGGCGGAAGACCATTTGCTCCATCATCCTGGCGGAGTTTGATCGCAAAACCGTGCTAAATGGCGAGCAATGGGAGAAGATCGAGCTGCTGGTTTTTGCCGCGCTCGAAGAGTACGGCCCGGACTTGGCCCTCATGTATCCTTCCGAGTCCACACCCTGGTATTTGCAAGGATATCTGATGTTACTTCCATTGGCGTCCATCCCTGAAAACGATTTCAAATCGATTCTCGCCAAGGATCAATGGGACAGCTGGGCGCTTAGTAATCAATTCGCCTATAACACCCGAAATTTTCAGAGTCTGAAAACCCGTCATCAGCAAAGAATGAAAGAGGCGAAGCAATGAATCAATTTTCCTGTTCCCCCCGGTCCCCCCGGTTTCGGTGGCTGATTTTTTTCGTGTTATTGGCTGGTTTTTGGCGCCCTCAACCGGCTTACGCCCAGGATCCCAGCCTGCGCTTTGGCGGGCAGATCCCGCCGGAGGTTGACCGGATTTATGAACGGGGCCTGACGTGGCTGGCGGCGGCACAATCCCCGGAAGGCAACTGGAAGGGAAGCAATGAAGGATGCGGCGTTGACGGCATTTGCCTGATGGCATTTCTGGCCAGCGGCGAAGACCCCAATTTCGGCCGTTATGCTTCGACGATCCGGCGCGCGGTTCGCGCGATTATTTCGAAGCAGGATGAAAAGACCGGTTATCTGCCCGACAGCATGTATCACCATGGTTTCGGGATGCTCGCCTTGGCGGAAGCATACGGGGTTGTGGATGAGTCGCTGCTTTGGGAAGGAGGAAAAGCCGTGCGCGGTATTGCGCAAACCCTTGATCTGGCGATCCGATGTGCCGCCACCGCGCAAAAGAAAAACCGCTGGGGTGGCTGGCGTTATTCTCCCGATGCCGTGGACGCGGATACCTCTGTGACCGGCGCGGTGCTGATGGGCTTGCTTGCCTCGCGCAACGCGGGAATGGAAATTTCGGATGAAATGGTCAACTCGGCGATGGAATATATGCGCCGGAGCACGGGCAAGGATGGTTCGGTGGCTTACTCGGGCGGGTTTGGTGGGATGGGCGGCTCGATGAACTTGACCGCTGTATCGGCTTTGGTCGGGGCGGTGTCCAAATCGAAGGAGACCGAGCAATACAAGGCAAGCCTCAAGCGTTTGATGGACAATCTTGAGAGCCGCGAGAATGGCAGTTACGCGGAGTATTTCCGCTATTACATGGCGCAGGCGCTTTTCCAGGGAGACTACGAGGCCTGGCAGAAGTGGAATGGTGCAAGAGTCCGGGAACTGCATGAGCTGCAGCGTGATGACGGAGGTTTTACCGGCGGCGCTTACGGCACCGGCATGTCGCTTTTGGCACTGGCATTGAACTATCGCTTTCTCCCGATCTACGAACGATGAAACGGCCTCTGATCCTTTTTATAAGCCTGCTTTTCCTGGCGGCGGTGCATGCCGATGATCCAAAGCCGGCCACCTCGATTCACGGGAAACTTCAGTGGAGGAATACCGAAACGAGTTCAGGGGAGCTCCTGGAAGCGTCCGCAACCGATGCGACCTGGAAATCGCCGCTTTTTCAGGACCCGCTTTTGCTCTCCTGGGACGCCCTGCGACGCATTGATCAGCCACTGCCGCCGGCCACTATCCCCGAGCCTTTCAGTGTTGTGTTGCGTGATGGCAGTTTTCTTCACGGCGATCTTGTTTCCATCAGCGAAAACGCCATTGCCCTCCATAGCGCGCGCCATGGCGATTGCGTGTTGAAACGCAGCGAGGTTCTTAGCATCCGGAGAATCCGCGGCGGCAACCTGATAGCCGCCGGGCCCGCGGGCGATGTCGGATGGGACCTTTTGGCAAATCGGAAAAACATCGCTGACAAGTCCAAAGGGGCCGCAAGTCCTGTAGTGTCTCCAGCGATTCCCTCTCTGACGACGGGTGTCGGCGGTGCGCTTCTGATTCCTTACTGGAACCGCGCCGCTTTTCTAAACCTGGCTCTGCCCGAGCTTGTGGATATCGAGTTTCGACTGCATTCATCCGCGCGGCCCGATTTCCAGATTTCTTTTGTAGGCGTTGCCACGCAACGGTTGCGCATTGCAACCTGGGACGACGAGTTGGTGCTCGCGGCTGCTGATCAATTCAAATTGATCCGGAAAATGGGCGAGGAGGAACGCGAGGTCGCTTTGCGCATTTGCTGGGATCGAAAGGCGCGCAAATGCGCGCTTTTTACATCGGCGGGAGAACCTCTGACCGAATGGGAAGTGCCTGAAGACCCGGCGAGCATCGAATCCGGATTGGTCCTGGTTAATAAGGGACGCGATCTTTCGCTTGAGTTGCTGCGGATCCGGATTTGGGACGGAAAACCGCCGGCGAAGGTCAATTTAAAAGAGCCGCGCATTGAACTGGCCGATGGCCGGGTTCTGGAAGGCCGCGTCGTTGATGGAACGGCGGAGTCGATCAACCTGATGGCGCCGGATACCGCAGCAAGCTTTCCACTTGGCGAAATTGAAGCGCTGATTTTCTCCACTGACGCGCCCAAGGTCAGCGGGCCGGTCACCACTTTTTCCTTTTCGGATGCAACGCTGCTTCGGGGGACGATTGCCTCGTTCAAAGAGGGGCGGTTTGCATTAAAAACCGCTTTCAGCGAGGAGCCGCTTCTTAGTCAGATCGGGGGACTGCGGCAATTGCTTCTCCCCGCCGCCGAGATTCCAGCGGAAAATGTTCCGGGAGCCACTGTCGCGCTGGAAAAAGGCCCGGAGAAAAAATCTTCCGGGGAAGCTGGGTTTGCGAAGCTCGACAAGCTGGTGGTCGATCAGGCCACTTTGCACGGCACGCTCGCCGGCGAGGGAGACGCCTCGCCGCGTTGGTGGCCCGTGGGTGGGATGCGGGCCGCCACTCCGGTCAAAGGTTCAAACAGCGTCATTACCCGGGCGATGCCGGCCGGCGTAGAGGTGCAGAGCGCGCCGGCCCTTTTTTATACAAGCAGCGGCGATGTGCTTTCCGGCACGTTGCGGCTGCTCGACCGCAACGGGGTGGAGTTTGAATCGGGCATGATTGAAGTGAAAAAATTGGCGGCTGATTCCCTGGATGCCGTGCAGTTCCAGGCGAGTGCCGCATCGCAGCCGCAAGGCTTTGGCGATCCATCTTGGCGGGTCATCAAAGGGAACGAAACAACCGTGCGCCGCACCAATGAGAAGCTCAACATGGAAGTCGATACCTCCATTGGCAGCTCGTCGGTCATGCAAAGCAGCGAAATCAGGTTTTCACTCGCTTACAGCAATATGTCGACCATTCGGCTCCGAATGTTTTGCGCCGGCATGGACGCTTCCAAGTCGACCAACCTGATCCTTTCCCACTGGGGCAGCCGGGTTTATTACGGATTGGAGCTCGCTGATAATCAGATGAATTCCCAGCAACAGGTCAACGTCTCCTCGAGCGTGCCTGTTGCCGTACGATTGGTTATTAATGAAAAGCAGGTGGAGCTTTTCTTAAACGACATCCAAATCCAGAGTTATCCCATCGATTCCGCCAAACGCGCCGGCGCGGGGCTCATCATTGAACCCGCCAGCATCTGGGGCAACTCGGTCAATCCCGTTGAACTCTCCGATTTCTCGGCGGCAACGCTTCCCGGCCATACCTGGCTGCCCGACGTTACCGCTGAAACCAGAATCCAGGCGCTGACCGTGCCGCGCTTTCGCAAGGACGATCTGCCCCGGCACGTTTTGCTGGCCAGCAATGGCGACGCACTCCGTGGCGAAGTGGAGGCAGCCACCACCACCCATTTTGGTTTCCGCTCCGGTTTGGAGAATCTGCGGATTCCACGCGACCGTGTGAAGGCGGCCATCTGGTTGAAAAAACCGGCGGATGAGAGCGCGCCGGCTGCAGAGAAAAGCCCGCTGTTCAAACATCTTGATGATCCACTCGATGGCGCCCGCGCGGGAATTGAGATCGCGGTGAATTTGCAATACGCGATCAGCATGCTCCAAAGCCAGGTTTCCGATCTGGTATTCAAGCTGCCGGAGAAGCCCGATAAAAAACAGGTTGCATTTCAATTGGGCGGCCAGACGATCGGAAGCGCGCTGGAGCAGATCTGCAAGCTTTACGGACTGCATTACCGCATTGATGAAAAAGGGGTGATCGTTCTTGAGCCGGGACTCCAAGCCGCGAAAAATCTTGTGCAAAAAACCTATTGGCTCAAGGCAGCCACATTCGCGGCAGCCGGGCCGGTAGAGGCGATTTTGGAAAGCAAAGGGGTCCCGTTCCCAACGGGGACAAAGGCTATCTGGCAGCCGGCGACCTTGCAGCTCGCGGTGGAGAATACCGCGGCCAATCAGACGAAGTTGGCTGCCGTGCTGGAATCGGACTTTGGCGGCATCCTTGGCTCGCCCACCCATTGGCTGCTGATGACCAACGGCGCACGACTCGGGTTGACCGTGGATAAATTCGAGGCTGATTCGATCACCGGGCATCACCCTGTTTACGGCCGCTGCACGGTGCCGATGTCGCAGGTTTACGTGATCCGCTCTTCAATGCCGGAACCGACCGCCAGCATGCGCGTGCTTCGCGATTGGCATCTTGTCCTGGCGCCGGAACCGGTGCTGCCCGATACCGGCGGCCAGAGTTCTCCTACCCTCGGCAAAGAGGCCAAGTCTTTCAAACTGCCGCTCCTTGCCGGAGGAGACTTCGATCTGGCTCGGGAAAAGGGAAAAGTCATCGTGCTCGACTTCTGGGCCACATGGTGCGGGCCGTGCATCAAAGCGCTTCCCGGCCTGATCGAGGCGATGGCGGCATTTCCCGAGGACCGTGTGAAGCTCATTGGAGTAAACCAGAGCGAACCCGGCGATCAGGTAAAACGCTTTTTGGAAACGCGCGGCTGGAAGCTGACAGTCGCCATGGATGCCGGCCAGAACGTCGCGAAACAATATGGGGTTGATGGCATTCCGCATACGGTCATCATTGGACCCGATGGGAAAGTGGCCTGGGTCAAAACCGGCTACAGCGCCGATGGCGGCACCGAGGCGGCCGATGCGGTCAAACAATTGCTGGCAGCGCCGGCTCCCCCGGAGCCTGCGCCGAAAGAGGCCGGCAAAGAGCCCGCACCGAGTCCGCAGTAAACCGCGCGGCGAGCTTCAAATGCTTGTCAGGAACGAAGTGCTATGACAGAAGACGGCTGTGAACAGATTCCCCCAGATTTCGTTGTCGTTGTTTGTCCCGTTGTACATGGCCGGCACCGCCCTGGCCCAGCAGGCCGTGCCTACCGGTGAATTCACCAAAATCCAGCTCACCAATCAGTTCTGGGCGGAGGGCGCCAGCTACGGCGACTTCAATCACGACGGCAAAATGGATGTCGTATATGGCCCGTCCTGGTGGGAAGGGCCCGATTTTACCAAACGCCACGCATACGCCGACGATTCGAAAGTTTCGAAAATCAAGAATGCCGACGGCACGGAATCGACTTTCCCGGGATTCAAAGGCGCGCTCAGCAACGAGAACGATTACTCGCGCAATTTCCTCGCGTACACTTACGACATCAATGGCGATGGCTGGAGCGACATTCTCATTCTTGGGTTCCCTGGCGAAACCTCCGATTGGTTTGAAAATCCGCAGGGCAAGGACGGACCTTGGGTAAAACACGTCGCGCTCGATGTCACCGACGGGGAATCCCCGGCGTTTCTCGACGTGAACGGCGACGGAAAGCCCGAGATTGTTTGCATGTCGCGCGGCTTCATCGGTTACGCGGAGTTTGATCCGAAAAAAGCGGCCGAGAAATGGACATGGCATAACATCTCCACCAAGGGCGGCTGGCAACGGTTCACGCACGGATTTGGAGTAGGCGACATCAATGGCGACGGGCGGATGGATATGATCGAGCAGAACGGCTGGTGGGAACAACCCGCGTCGTTGGCCGGCGATCCGGTCTGGGCCAAGCACGAGGCGCTTTTTGGAAACGGCGGCGCGCAGATGTTTGCTTACGATGTGAATGGCGACGGCAAAAACGACGTGATCACGAGCATTGAAGCGCACGGTTACGGATTGGCGTGGTTTGAACAAACCAATGACGGCGGCGCGGTCGGCTGGACCAAGCACCTCATCGTTGGAGATAAACCCGAGCAGAATCCGCAGGGGATCAAATTCTCCCAGATGCACGGCATTGATCTCGTCGATATGGATGGCGACGGGCTCAAGGATATCGTGACCGGCAAACGTTTCTGGGCTCACGGGCCAACCGGCGATAAGGAGCCCGAAGCGGCTCCAGTGCTTTATTGGTTCCAACTCCAGCGCGCAGGCGGGCAGGCGAGCTTTGTGGGCCACCTCATTGATGACGCTTCGGGCGTCGGCACCCAGGTGCAGGCCGGCGATCTCAACGGAGACAAAAAACCCGATGTCGTGGTTGGCAACAAGCGCGGCGCTTTCGTCTTTTTGCGCAAATAAGGCCGCTTTGCCGGGGAGATGGCCGGGATCTGCGGGAGAGCCGTTTTGCGGACGTTCCTTCTGAGGCTCCGAACGGCGAAATGTGACCGGGAGATTGCCTGACACCCCGGCACTCCATTGTCCCCCGACTAAAACGTTGCCTGAGAAAGCAAACCCCATACACTCCCGCACCTTCTAAAAAACGGACAGATACTTATGCCCCACCCAATTGTAGCGACCTTTCTTGAATCCACCGGTGTTCCTCTCGCTATTGTTTGCGCGATTATCGCTCTTTGTTTCGCCTTCTACCTGATCCAATCGATCATCGCGGCACCCGCCGGGAATGAGAAGATGAAAGAGATCGCCGCCGCAATTGAGGAAGGCGCCAAAGCGTATCTCAACCGGCAGATTGCTTCCATCAGCCGGATCGCGGTGGTGATCTTTTTCGTGGTCGGTTTTGCCCGGGATTGGCCGACGGCGATTGGCTTCCTGCTTGGAGCGGTTTGCTCGCTCGCAGCCGGTTTTATTGGAATGCGAATCGCGGTCATGGCGAATGTCCGCACGGCCCAGGGCGCGACAGTAAGCCGCCACAAAGCGATGCAGGCTGCTTTTAATGGCGGTGCGGTAACCGGCCTTCTGGTAGTCGGACTGGCGCTTTTGGTGATCGCTGTTTTTTACGTGCTGATGGGTTGGATTTCATCCGATAGACAGATCAGCAGCCTGGTGGGCGTGGCGTTGGGCGCTTCTTTAATCAGCGTCTTTGCACGGTTGGGCGGCGGCATTTACACCAAGGCGGCCGATGTCGGCGCCGATCTGGTGGGCAAAATTGAGAGCAACCTCGATGAAGATGATCCCCGCAACCCGGCCACCATCGCCGACAACGTGGGCGATAATGTCGGCGATTGCGCCGGTATGGCGGCCGATGTTTTTGAGACGTATGCCGTTAGCCTCATCGGGGCGATTCTTGTCGCGGCGCTTGCTTTAAAAGGAATCCACGCGGCGATTGTTTATCCGTTTGTGCTTGGAGCCATCTCCATCCTCGCGTCGATTGCCGGGGTTTATTACGTCAATATTTCACAAACCCGCCCCGGGACCGCGCTCATGGCGGGCGTCGGCGTAAGCAGCCTGATCTCGGCGGTGCTCTTTTATCCGGCCACCGTGATGCTTTTCCCCAATGCGATCCCGATGGGCAACCGCATGGTGACTTCAGGCGACCTTTATCTTTCCTCCCTCATCGGCCTCGTCATGACGGGGGTCGTCGTGGTGATCACCAACTATTATACTTCAACGGCTTATGCGCCGGTTCGCAAGATCGCCAAGGCGTCCGAAACCGGCCACGCCACCAACATCATCGCCGGCCTCGCCCTTGGGCAGCACGCGACCGCCTTGCCGGTGCTCTTCATCGGCGCCGCGATCTGGGGGAGCTTCCATTTTGCCGGTCTCTACGGGGTGGCCGTTGCCGTGATGGCGATGCTTTCGATGGCTGGAATTATCATCTCGCTTGATGCGTTTGGGCCGATCACAGACAACGCGGGCGGCATCGCTGTCATGAGCGGGTTGCCAAAAGAAGTGCGTGTCATCACCGACGATCTCGATGCGGTCGGCAACACGATGAAGGCGGTGACCAAAGGTTACGCGGTTGCTTCCGCCGGATTGGCCGCGTTGGTGCTCTTTGGCTCGTATGCCGCCGAACTGAGCGATCATCTTTTCAGGACCTGGCACGCTTTGCCCGCGAATGTGCATGCTGATGCCGCCGCCATCGCCGACAAGATGCATGAAATCGAGGCGTCGCTGACGTTCTCCCTGAGCGATCCGCATGTCATCATCGGACTGTTTATCGGCGGATTGCTTCCGTTCATGTTCGCCGCTTTCAGCATGGATGCGGTCGGCAAGGCGGCCGGTGCCGTCGTCAATGAAGTGCGCCGCCAGCTCAAGGCAAAACCCGGGATTCTGCGCGGGGAAGACAAGCCCGATTACGGCGTTTGCGTCGACATCGTGACCAAGGCCGCGCTTCGCGAAATGATTCTGCCCGCGCTATTGCCGGTGCTGGTGGTGGTGCTCGTGGCGTGTTTGCCGGGGCTTGGAAAAGTGGTGCTCGGCGGGGTGCTTGTCGGCACGATTGTCACCGGCCTTTTTGTCGCCATCTCAATGACTTCGAGCGGAGGCGCCTGGGATAACGCCAAAAAATATATCGAGGAAGGCAACCACGGTGGCAAAGGCTCGCCTTCGCATCAGGCGGCCGTGACCGGCGACACCGTTGGCGATCCTTACAAGGACACTTCCGGACCTGCGATCAATCCGATGATCAAGGTCGTTAACATCGTTGCGATCCTCATTATCCCGATCTTCTTTTAAAAAGCAGCGGGCCGCAGAAACGGGGACCCCCCCGAACCCCCCAAACATGAATTATGAAGGCCCTTTTTCTTACCAATGAGTTTCCGCCCACCATCTACGGTGGCGCCGGAGTCCACGTCGATTACCTCAGCCGGGAGCTTTCCAAGCTGATAGAAATCGAGGCGCGCTGTTACGGTGAAGCCCACCGGGAGATACGCGTTGATTTTCCCTCTTTAAAAGCGACCGGATTCGGGCTCGATACCTCGGAATATACCGCGCCCAAGCAGCTTCATTCCATCTTTGGCGCCGTCCAGCGTTGCGTCGATTGGAACTCAACGAATATCGACGCCGATATCGTTCATCTCCATACCTGGTACACACATTTCGGCGGGATCCTGGCCAAGCTCAATTATGGCATCCCGATGGTGCTGACGGTCCATTCGCTTGAACCGTTGCGTCCGTGGAAACGCGAGCAACTTGGCGGCGGCTACGATTTTTCCTGCTGGGTTGAGAAAACCGCCATTGAGATGGCCGACGCCGTGATTGCAGTTTCAAGCGAGACGAAGGCGGACGTTTTGCGGCTCTTTAACGTGGATGAAAAGAAGGTGCACGTCATCTACAACGGGATCGACCTGGCGGAATATCAGCCGGTCAAGACCACCGAGGCGCTGCGCAAATACGGGATCGATCCGAACGTGCCATTTGTTCTTTTTGTCGGCCGGATCACGCGGCAAAAGGGGATTGTCCATTTGGTGAATGCAATCAAGTCGATGGATCCCGGCTTCCAGATCGTGCTTTGCGCCGGCGCTCCCGATACACCCGAGATCGCGCGTGAAATGAAAGCCGCCGTCGATGAAGCACGCGCGCATCGGGGTGAAATCATCTGGATTGAGGAGATGGTCAATAAAGCGACCGTCTATGAGCTTTACTCGCACGCGGCGGTATTTTGCTGCCCGTCCATTTACGAGCCGTTTGGCATTATCAATTTGGAGGCGATGGCGTGCGAAACCGCGGTGGTGGCAAGCGCGGTTGGAGGAATCAAGGAAGTCGTCGTGCATGGGGAGACTGGTTACCTCGTGCCGATCGAGCAGATGACCGAGAGTCCATTTGAGCCGATGAATCCCGAGCAGTTCTCCAAAGACCTGGCCGCCCGGATCAATGAGCTGATGGCTGATCCGGCGTTGCGGGAAAAAATGGGGAAAGCGGGCCGGCGCCGCGCGGTGGAGAAGTTCTCCTGGGAATCGATCGCGCAACAGACCCACGCCCTTTACAAGTCACTGCTCAAACAGTGAAAGCGGGTTGGTAAAACTGGCGGCTATCGGGCAGGTGGCGTTTCCTGTGCTTGTCAGGGAGGCGCTGGCAGGTAGGTTCTTACCCCGCGCCCAAGCCTGGGTGCCTTGAAAGCCCATCTCCATGTTCCTTGATCATATTAGAATCCACGCAAAAGCCGGTGACGGCGGACGTGGCTGCGTCAGTTTCCGCCGCGAATCGTTCGTTCCACGTGGAGGCCCCGATGGCGGTGATGGCGGCCGCGGCGGCCACGTCATCTTTCGCGCCGATACGCACGTCGATAGCCTGACTCCCTTTTTCTACGAGCCGATTGTCAAAGCCCGCAATGGCGAACACGGAATGGGCCGGCAATGCTCCGGTAAATCCGCACAGGACAAAATCGTGCCTGTGCCGGTTGGAACCATTATTTACCGGGTGCCGACCGCGCCGAAGCTGGAAGGCCTTGAGGCGTCGGTCGCATATGGGACGGACTCGACATTTGTCGATCTCTCGCAATCTCCTCAGGACGCGGAGGTTCCTTTTGAAGTGCGCCGCGGCGCGTCGATTGATCCCTCAGAATTGGAGATCGTCGCCGATCTGACGCAGGTCGGGCAGGAGTTCATCCTTTGCAAAGGCGGCAAGGGCGGCATTGGGAACGTGCATTTTAAGAGTTCACGGAATCGGGTCCCAACGCAGTACACCGAGGGGGTGGAAGGGGAGGAAGGCGATTTTTACCTCGAGCTGCGCAAGATTGCCGACGCGGGTTTGGTTGGTTATCCCAACGCCGGTAAATCGACGTTGCTTGGAAAAATCTCGGCGGCGCATCCGAAGGTGGCCGCATATCCTTTTACCACGCTGACCCCGCATATCGGCGTGGTGGAGCTGAACGGCGCCGATCGCGTAACCGTGGCCGATATTCCCGGCCTGATTGAAGGCGCCCACGCCAATGTCGGCCTGGGCCACGATTTTTTACGCCATATCGTGCGCTGCAAATTGCTGCTTTTTGTCCTCGATATGGCTGGCAGCGAAGGGCGCGAGCCGATTGAGGATTTGCAGAAATTGCGCAAGGAACTCGACCTTCACGATCCGAAACTGAGCGAACGGCCGTGGATTATCGTGGCCAATAAGATGGACATGCCTGAAGCGGCCGAGAAACTTGAGCATTTCAAAGGCCGTTATAAGAAGGTCGAGATCATCCCGATCAGCGCCGAGGAAGGCGAGGGGATCGAGGCGCTCAAAAAACGGATCGGCGAACTGGTGAGCGAACTGACTCCTCTGCAGCCGGAACCGGTGATCGAAGAGCCGGCGCTCCCGGAAGAAGCCGGGCATCCCGAAGAGGAAGCCGGACCTCTCGAATAGCGCGCCGCTTACTTTTGACGAGACACAGCTTGGCGCATCGGCACGCGGCTCCTATCTTTTCCGCCTCTCATGAAAAGCGCTGTTCTCGGTTTGAAGAAAAAAGGCATCTGCTACCTGGCAGGAGCGGGTCCGGGGGATCTCGGACTTGTGACTTTAAAAGTAAAAGAAGTGGTCGGAAAAGCGGAGGTGCTCGTCTTCGATTACCTCTGCAACCCGGAGATTCTCAAATGGGCACCTCCGGGCACCGAGATCATTTATGCCGGGAAAAAAGCCGGGCAGCACACTCTTAAACAGGAGGAGATCGATACGTTGCTGGTTGAGAAAACCGCGGCGGGCAAATTTGTCGTACGTTTAAAAGGCGGCGATCCCTTTTTATTCGGACGCGGTGGCGAGGAGGCGATGGCGCTTGCCGCGGCCGGTCTTAAATTTGAGATCATTCCGGGAGTTACTTCCGCGCTTGCCGCGCCGGCTTACGCGGGCATTCCGGTTACGCATCGGGAGCACACTTCGCAGCTGACGATTTTTACCGGGCACGAAGATCCCACCAAGCCGGAGAGTTCGTTGGATTACGAGCGGCTCGCAACCCAGCCCGGCACCAAGGTGATGCTGATGGGCGTGGAACGGATTGCGCGGATCACCGAGCAACTCCTTGCAAAAGGCGCCTCGCCGGAAATGCCGGTGGCGCTCGTGCGCTGGGGAACCACCGGCAAGCAGAAAACGTTGCGGGGTACGCTGGCCGATATCGCCGCCAAGGTGGCCGAAACCGGATTCGCCGCGCCGGCCGTGGCGGTATTCGGCGATGTGGTGACGTTGCGCGATTCGCTCAATTGGTTTGAAACGCGGCCGCTTTTTGGCAAACGGGTCGTCGTGACCCGGACCCGAAAGCAGGCAAGCGGGTTGAGCAACGAGCTGCGTGAACTCGGCGCCGACGTGCTTGAAGTGCCAACCATCCGGATTGAGCCGCCGCTTAATCTCATGGAATTTGGCCAGCTCGTGCAGGATTCCCATTCCTACGACTGGGTTGTTTTTACCAGTCCGAACGGGGTCGATGCGTTCTTCGAGATGTTTTTCAAACTCTACAGCGATTTGCGCGAGATCGGCGGCGCACGGATCGCGGCGATCGGGCCAGCCACGGCAGCGCGCATCCGGGAGCTCCATCTCAAAGTCGATTTGCAGCCAAAAGAATACGTCGCCGAGGGCGTGATCAAAGCGTTTCAGGAAGATAGTTCCGTTGAAAACCTGCGCTTTCTCGTCGTGCATCCCGAGCAGGCCCGCGATGTGTTAACGGCGGGACTCAGCAAGCTTGGCGCCATCGTCGATGAGGCGATTGCGTATCGCACGGTGCCGGAAACCGAAGACTCCAGCGGGGCTCGGGCGCGCCTTGCGAATGAAGGGGCCGATCTGATCACCTTCACGAGCTCGTCCACGGTGGAGAACTTTCTCGCCTTGAAATTGCCATTGCCGGCCGGATTAAAAACGGCGTCAATTGGCCCGGTGACTTCCAAGACGATGCGTGAGCACGGGTTGAAGGTCGACATCGAGGCGAAGGAATTCGATATTCCCGGATTGCTCAAGGCCATTGCCGAGCATTACCACGGCCCCGGGGCATAGTTTTCAAGAGGCGCAACGAAGAATTGCCGCAAATTCCGTGTGATTGGCAAGCAACTCGCTTATAGCGAATAATGCCCCAGCCCGACGACGATTTGGAAATGGATTTCGATGCGCAGTTGCGCGGATTGTTTCAAGAAGCGGAGCACGATATGGAGACCCGCGCCGCGGCTGCGCGCCACGTGGAGCCGACCCGCAAACAACGCGCCATTGTGGAGATAAGCGTGCCGATGCCGGAGCCCGTGGCGGAACCTCACGCTGGGGTTCCTCTCTCGCAGATGCTTCGTCCCATCGTGCTTGGATTGGAAGCGCTGGTGCGTGCCAGCGGCGATCATGCGCTGGTGTTGGGCAAGCTCGATAGAAGGCTCAAGGATGCGGCGGAAGCCGAGCAGGAGTTGCCGAAGATTATGGCCGAGATGCGCGGCACATTGGATGCGAAGGGGGGCGTGAACCAGCAGATGTTTGATGCGCTTTATACCGAACTGCGCGGCTACAAGGACGGGTTTCTTCTCGAGTCGGTGCATCGGCCGATCATTCGCGACATTATTTCGCTCTACGACGAGCAGGTGGAGATCCATCGGCAGATGAGCGCGACGCTCGCCGAGCATGCCGCCCAGAGCGATCTCCCTTTTTTCGCCCGTTTGCAGACGCTCGAAACCAACCTGGCGCATAATATCGCTTTTGTGATCGAAGTCCTCGCCCGGCTTGATGTGGTGCCGGTCGCCCCGGGGACCGGCAAACTCGACAAGCGCACCCAGCGCACTGTGGCGCTGGAGTTTGTGGAGAGCCCCGAAGAGGATTCCGTGGTCGCCCGAAGCGTGAAATGCGGCTTTCTTTGGAAGGAACGTCTCCTGCGTCCCGAAGAGGTCGTGACAAAGAAATGGAAAGAGGGCTTGCTCAGCGGTGCATAGCCAGCGACCCCTACTTCACGTTTGCTTCGGTAGACATGAAATCGGAAATGCGCATAAGTAAGCCCCCCCGCTTTTTCCCTCTTCGACTGAGTTCTGTCCTTCCATGACTTCCTCCGAAAAATTCAAGACCCCTCGCAAGGTTGTCGGCATTGATCTTGGCACCACTTTCAGTGCCATTGCCCATATCGACGCCTATGGCAAACCGCAGATGATTCCCAATGCCGAGAGTGAGCGGATCACCCCTTCGGTGATTCTGTTCGATGGCCAGAATGCCATCGTCGGCACCATGGCCAAACAAAACTCGGTGGCGGAGCCCGAGAAGATTGTCGATTTTGTGAAGCGCGAAATGGGCAAGAGCAAGGCCCAGTTCCATCGCGAGTTTAATGGGAAGATTTATTCAGCCGAAGAACTCTCGGCATTGATCATCAGGAAACTCAAAAACGATGCGGAAAAGTATTTGGGTGAAGCGGTGACCGATGTGGTGATCACGGTTCCGGCGTATTTTAACGATGCCGAACGCACGGCGACGCTTCATGCCGGACAATTGGCCGGGCTCAATGTTTTGCAGGTGATCAACGAGCCGACCGCGGCGGCGCTCGCTTACGGACTCGACAAGCTCGATTGCAATCAGACCGTCTTTGTCTTCGATCTTGGCGGCGGCACGTTCGACGTCACGATCATGCGGATCGAGAACGACCATATCCGCATGCTTGCAAGCAATGGCGATCATCGGCTTGGCGGTAAGGATTGGGACGATGTGATCGTCAACTGGGTGGCCGAGGAGTTCGACGCGCAGCACGGGGAAAATCCGCTGCTCGATCTTCAAAGTTATCAGGATCTTTATAACCGGGCGCTCATGGCCAAGACCCAGCTCTCCAGCCGTTCCCGCACAACGGTGGTTCAGAGTTTTAACGGCAGAAGCGTCAAACTCGATATCACCAACGTCGAGTTTGAAAAGCGTTGCCGGCATCTGCTCGAAAAATGCAAGACCATCTGCGAGATCGTCATGCAGGAAGCCGGCCTCACCTGGCCGCAAATCGATCGCATCCTGCTCACCGGCGGCATGACCCGGATGCCGAGCGTGCGTGAAATGATCACGCAGCTAACCGATGTGCCCGCGGCGGATCACGTCAGTCCTGATGAAGCGGTGGCGCTGGGTGCTGCCATTCAGGGGATCCTGGGGCTTTTGTCCGAGGAAGACAAAGCGGGCAAACGGGTGCTGCCGAGCGAGGTGCGCGATCAGTTTTCAACCGATAACGGTTCATTGATTAAAGTCACCAATATCACCACGCACACCCTGGGCGTCGTGCTCTGGGATGACGCCAAGGTCGAGGAATACGTTTTCCCGATGATTTTGAAGATGACCGCGATGCCTGCCGAGATGAAGAACTCGTTCGGCACGGCCAAGGCGAACATGAAAAATGCCATCGTGCGCGTGGTGGAGGGGGAAAGCACCGTGCCTTCCGAATGCACGCCCCTCGGTATTTGTGACATTGAATTGCCGCCCTTTTTGCCGAAGGGCTCGCCGGTGGAGCTTACTTACAGCTATAATGAAAATCAGCTTCTGGAAGTGATCGTCGACGCTTACGGCCGGCAGAATCGCGTGCAGATTGCGCGCAACACCGGGCTCTCGGAAGGCGAGATTGAAATGGCGACCGCCGATTTGCAGCTTATCACCGTCATGTGATTTTCAGCGTCTCTTCGGCAAACGCCTGAAAAGACGACTCCTGAACCGGCGAGGCTGTCCGGTTATCTTACCCATTTTTTTCGTGGCACTGCCCAATCCGCTTCCAGACAACCCGCTTCGCTGGGATGGCTGGAAAAATTATAACTCGGACAATTTTTATACGCGTCTCTGTCTTTCGGAGGAGGACCACGCCACGACGCAGGCGATTGAGGATAACTGCCGGCAATTGCTCGTCTGGTGGCAAAAGAAGCTCCCTCTAAAAAACCAGCCGAGCAATCCACTCTCGCAATTACTGCGGGGCGGCTTGGATGAAGCGCCGGTCTTTTTGGTGGAAGCGCGCACCGAGTTGCTTAATCCGGAGTCGCGTGCCCGGATCGATGCGGAGCTTCACGTCCGGGCCGTCGACAAGGGGGTGGACGATTTCAAGAGGTTCCTGGAGTACGCGCTGGTCGACAAGACCCTGAGCGCGGAATCCGAGGCGCATTTGTTAAATGCCGGCAAAGGGCTCGGCCTTTCGGTCGAGGTGATGCAGGAGGTAGTGCTTTCGGAACTCAAACGGCTTGGAGCCGTCCGCCTCGAGCGTGTGGTTCCCATCCCCGTGGTTGAACCTCCGGCGGCCGTCGCGGCGCCGATCGCACCGTCCGTTGTGGCAATGGACAAGTTTGCCGAATTTCGCCGGATGTTATCATACTCAAGGCTCGGGCTGGATGGGGATGATATGACTGACGATCAGCGCGATGCCCTTTGCAATATCGGGGAAAGCCTCGGATTGAGCGGTGGCGAGGCGGAGGATCTCATTGATGAATATCTCGACCAGGCGTCGGGATTGCCTCCGCTCCCTTCGACCGCGGCCGTTGCACGGACGCCTGTTGCCAAAGCGCCGGTTGCCAAGCCTGCTCCCGTTTTATCCAAAGCGATGGCGGCTCCCGCGCCGCCGCCCCGCCTCCCGGCGATCACTCCACTCATGCGGAGCGCCGAGCGGCAGCAGCATCCCAATTTCGTTAATTCGATCGGCCTTGAAATGCTCCTGGTCACGTCGGGCAGTTTCCTGATGGGGAGCAATGCCACCGACGGCGCCGCCAATGCTCAACCGGTTACTCCGGTGACGATCAGTTGCCTGTTCATGGGACGGTTTCCGATCACCAACGCCCAATATGAGGAGTTTGATCCGTCACACCGCTCATTGCGGGCGCCCTGGGCCGACGGCCAGCATCCGGTGGTTTATGTTAACAGTCTTCAGGCCGAAAAATTCTGCGAGTGGCTCAGCCGTCACGAGGGGCGCAAATACCGGCTTCCCACGGAGGCCGAGTGGGAATATGCCGCGCGTGGATTGCAAAATCGCGTTTATCCCTGGGGCGACCGTCTTGATGCGGGCTTCTATGCAAACTTTGCCGATCGGCGCACAACGTTTGCGTGGCGCAATCCGGACATCGACGATGGTTTTGCGCAAAGCGCGCCGATTGGAAGTTATCCGCGCGGCGTGAGCGCCTTTGGAATTGAAGAATTGTCGGGCAACGTTTTTGAATGGTGCCTCGATTTTTTTGAGCCTTACAAAGGGAAGGAACGGCTCAATCCGCGCGGACCGATCCAGGGAGTAAAGCGCAATTGCCGCGGCGGCAGTTGGAAGTCGCGCGCCGGCAGCCTTTGCGGATGGGCCCGGCATTTTAATCTGCCGGAATACACCTCCAACGACGTCGGGTTCCGGGTGGTGTGCGAGTGCGGGTAATTCAATCCCGCAGAGGCGGCGCGGCTCTGGTTCCAGTGCGCGTGGAAGAGGTTCCCGGGTGCAAGGAAGAGGTTCCGTGGTGTTAATGACCAATTCCAAGCCGCGTGCTTAAAGTTCCGCGCGGTTCCTGAGTAATTCTGTCCCGTGGGCGGGAGATTCCGAAGTGCGCGGGAGCGATTCCGCACTGCAAGCAGCAGATTCCACCCTGCGAGCGGCTTATTCCAGACCGCGCGCAATGAATTCCGGAACGTCACGAACGATTTCCTTGCCGCTATCGAAAGCTGCGAAGCAGCCCGAAAGGGAAACCGATGCTTTAACACTTTTCTCGAAATGAGATATCGGTACAAAAAACAGCCAGCCTTTTGTGGAGGCTGGCTGCCAAAAAATTCGCCGTGAGGTTTTTTAGGCGGGTGTGTTAAAGCGGAATTTCGCTTTGGCGCGCTTGGCGTTGGATTTGGCTTTCCGCTTCGACTTTTGGGTCGGAGTTTCGAAGGCGCGCAGGCGGCGGACCTCTTCCATGATTCCTTCGGTTTCGAGTTTACTCTTGAGGCGTTTAAGGGCGCGATCAATCGGCTCCCCTTTACGAACAATGACTTCAGGCATTTGTGTTCCCTTAATTTCTGGTTGGCGTTTTTTTAAAAATTGGTCTTGCAGCGGGTGGCAAGGCTAGGAGGGGATTGGCACCTCGTCAATGTCCGGTTCCATGAAATTTCACTCTCCATTCCATCCGTTATTTTCAGGAGCGCGAGCGGGAAAGTTGACGCTTCGCGGCGGCCTGCATAGCTTCATCTCGCCCAAATCGTCAGCGTGATTATCCATTCCTTTGGAATTTTCGATTTTAATTCCCCTAGGCAATGGCGCGTTCCCCGTTATTTTGCCGGCTCCTACCAGGATTCCCCCCACTATGCAGAAACTCGATTTCACCGAAGCCCTCGATCGAATTGTTTCCAAAGACACCCGGTACGCCCGGGATGCATACCATTTTTTGCGGGAGGCGCTTGATTTCACCATCAAGCACCGGAAAAAGAACAAAGACCATTCCGCCCACGTTTCCGGGCAGCAACTCCTGGAAGGGATCCGTCTGTTCGCGCTAAGGGAGTTTGGCCCGATGGTGCCGACCGTTTTTGCTTACTGGAATATCGTAAGCTGCGAGGACTTCGGGCAGATGGTCTTTAATTTGATCAGCGTGCAGGTTTTCGGGAAGACCGAGACCGATTCCCTTGAGGATTTCAAGGGCGCCTATTCCTTTAACGAAGCTTTTGTCGCGCCGTTTCTGCCTGAAAAAGTCTCGGAGTTCCACCGCCTCCCGCTTGATGAGCCGGCCCGGGAGCTGAGCTAAATAAAGCGTTTGGGAGGATGCGCGCGGGAGCGCCTTGGAGGAGTGTTAGAAAAGAAAGAAGTGACCTATGTTGAATTTGACCGCCGCAAGAACCGTTGAGCCGACTGATGCATTGCAATGCCCCGCCGCCAGCGCCCAGACCTGGACACTGCCCAATGGGCTGGTGGTGATTGTAAAGGAAGATCACAGCGCGCCGGTGGCGAGCGTCCAGGCCTGGGTGCAAACCGGTTCGATCCATGAGGATCGGCTCCTGGGGGCCGGGCTTTCCCACATCCTTGAGCATATGCTCTTTAAAGGGACTGAAAGCCGCTCAACGAGCGCTTTTGCGCAAACCATCCAGGATGCCGGCGGCTATATCAACGCCTACACTTCGTTTGATCGCACGGTTTACTGGATCGATATCCCTTCCAAAGGGGTCGACATCGCACTCGATCTGCTCGCCGATGCCGTCCAGCATTCCACTCTTCCCGCCGAGGAATATGTGAAGGAACAGGAAGTCATCCGGCGCGAGTTTGCCATGGGCGATGACGATCCGGATCGGGTGGCAAGCAAGCATCTTTTCGCCGCCGCATATCGTCAGCATCCTTACCGGCATCCGGTTATCGGGCATTTCGACATCTTCAACACCCTCACCCGGGACGATGTCATGGCGTATTATAAAGAGCGATACGTGCCGAATAACATGTTCTTTGTCGTGGTCGGCGACGTCGATGCCGAAGCGGTGCGCGTCCAGCTGGAGGCGCATTTTGAGAAAAGCCCTCGCCGGCCGCTTCCCTCGGTTTTTATTCCCACTGAGCCCGCTCAACTCGGAAAACACGAAGAGCACATTGAATTTGAAACCGAGCTGACGCGTTTGCATATGGTCTGGCACGTGCCTGAACTGACGCATCCCGACGTGCCCGCGCTCGATTTGCTGGCGTCCATTCTCGGCTCCGGCCGCAGCGCCCGGCTCTATCGCGGTTTGCGTGAAACGCTCGGCCTCGTGCATTCCATTGATGCGTGGTGCTATGCGCCGGCGCACCCCGGTTTGTTTGGGGTTGACGCGATGCTTGATCCCGAAAAGCGGCTCCAGACTGAGTCCGAAATCGAGCGGATGATTGAGATGCTGCGCAATGAAGAGCCCTCGATTGCCGAGTTGGAAAAGGCCAAGAAATCGTCGCTCAGTCATCAGTTCCATCAACTCACCACGATGCGTGGCCGCGCCTCGGATCTCGGCTCAAACTGGTTGCTGACGCGGAACCTTGATTTTTCCCGGACTTACCTTGAAGCGATTCAACGGGTGACTCCCGCCGATGTGCGCCGCGTGGCGCAGACTTACCTGGTCGATTCCAATCGCACCATCACTTCGCTTAATCCGCTTGGAACACTGGCGGCGGCAGCGTCCGACCTTGTCGTGTCGGATGCCGGTGAGATCCAGAAATTTGAACTTTCAAACGGGCTTCGGTTGTTGGTTCGGGAGGACGCGCGCCTGCCGCTGGTCTCGGTGGTGGCGACGTTTAAGGCGGGGCTGCTCGCAGAGACGCCTGAAAACAACGGAATCACGCGGCTGCTGGCCAAGACATTGCTGAAAGGGACGGCCAGCCGTACGGCCGATCAGATCGCCGATGAGATTGAAGCGGTGGGCGGTAGTATTTCAAGCGATGGCGGCAATAACAGCCTGAGCTTCGCGGTGCGGGTCATGCAGCCCGATCTCGCCCTCGGTATCGCGCTTCTTGGCGATGTGCTTCAAAACGCGACGATTCCCGAGAAAGCCATTGTGCGTGAAAAAGAGGCTCAGCTTGCCGGGATCAAGGCGCAGGACGAAGAACTGACGACCGTGGCGCGCCATCTTTTAAACGCCCATCTGCTTGCCGGACATCCGTATTCGCTCCGCGGTTCCGGGACGCCGGACTCGGTAAACGCTCTCACCCGCGAGGATCTTGTCGCTTATAAAGAACGCCATCTGGTCGGGCGCAACGGT
Source organism: Chthoniobacteraceae bacterium (assembly GCA_028293625.1). Lineage (GTDB taxonomy): Bacteria > Verrucomicrobiota > Verrucomicrobiia > Chthoniobacterales > Chthoniobacteraceae > CAIURC01. The sequence continues at coordinate 104,913 of JAQGOL010000006.1, forward strand.
GTCATCGCCGTGTTTGGAAACGTGAACGCGCTTGAAGTCAAAGCGCTCGTGGAACGCGAACTGGGCCAATGCCCGGCTGGCGAACCCGCATTGATTCAGCCCCCTCAGCCGGCGCCATTGGCAAAGGCGCTCGAAGTCTCGGAGATTAAAAACAAGGCGCAGGCCATCCTCATGGTTGGCTTTCAAGGCACCGATTTATTCAGCCCCGATCGGGCCGCGCTCGAGTTGATCGATGAGGCCTCAAGTGATCTCGGTTCGCGTTTTTTCATCCGGATCCGGGAAGAACTCGGCCTGGCGTACTTTGTCGGCAGCAGCCATTCCGTTGGACTGGCTCGCGGCCCATTTGTTTTTTATCTCGGAACCGACCCGCTCAAGCTGACCGCGGTCAAAGCCGAATTGCTGGATGAAATCCGGAAGCTCGCGGAAGACGGCCTTACCGAGCAGGAACTCGCGCGTGCCAAAGAAAAGTTGCTTGGCCAGCAGGATATCCGCAATCAAAGCAACGATACATTTGCCTTCACCGTGGCGCTGGATGAACTCTACGGCCTTGGTTTTGATCACTACAAAGGGATGCGCCGCAGGGTGGAAGCCGTGACACTGGAAGAAGTCAGGCAGGTAACCCGACGCTACTTTATCGAGCAGCCCGCGGTGATCTCAATTGTGCATCCGCCCGCCGTTTAGCCGGCTTAATGAGTGACCGCGTAGTAGAGGATGTTTAGCCCAAGCGAAGTAGCATCCTTCGGTTCATAGCCGAGCGCATACGGCGCAACCGCGCGTTCCCAGCCAGCGCTGCAATCGTATGGGGAGTAGATGACCGAAAGGCTCCCATTAAGTTCGATCCCCTGAAGCACGGGCGCCATTTCACTCTGGTTTCCATTTTTCGCCGCCAATGCAGGGCGCGCCCGGACTGCCTCAATCAGCTTGGGTTGATGGAAAATCTCGTGCGTTGGCGGAAGTTGCACCAGCGGCTTGCCGGGAAGGACCTGCGCGATTTCCTGCCGAAACGCGGCGTCAAAGGAAGCGCGTCCTTCGCCGGCTTCCACGAAGAGCACACCGCCGTTGCTTAAAAACTTGCGGAGATTCGCCCGTTCAGGCGCGCTAAGTGAAAAGTCGGTCGTGCCGGTGAGAAACAGGAACGGCATTTCAAACATGGCCGCATCGGTAAGCGCCACGTCGCGCAGATCAAAGGAGACCTGGGTGCCGGTCGCTTTATTCAACTCGTTGAGCAGCATCGGAAATGCGGTGGAGCGCGTCTTCCAAGGCCCTGAGTGGATTACCTGGCCGACGCGGAATTTTCCCGCGTTCTTCTTATCGGCATCGGCAAGTTGCACACTCCTGCCTACACTGCGGCCCGCGTCGCGCATCGCAGTGCAGTAGGAAACGATATTGGCGCCGAGTTTTCGCGAGTCCGTATCGGTATAACCCCAGCTATCGTGCGCGTTCGCTTCCCAGCCTAATGAAAAGTCCCAGCGCGAGATGAGAATTGCTGTCCGGTTATCAAGATCGGCTCCTTCAAGATACGGATACGGATCAACAACGACACCATCCTTCACCATCCGATCGCGATAGGTTACTTTGTCGATGTTATAGAAAGAATGAAATACCGGGTGATCCATCCGAAGCCGGTAAACGCTGCGTTCGGGCAGGATCGCCCTGGCAGCCACCAGCGCGGATTGATAGGCATCCGGGTTGCCTACCAATGAATTGAAAACCACGGTTCCACCGTTGATCAAATATTCACGCAGGCGCTTTACCTCGGCTTCGGAAAGGGTGAACGGCTTGTAGCCCGAGCGATAGAGCATCGGGTTTTTGAGCGGATCAATGTCGATCTCCTCAAATGATTTAATGTTCGAGGTAAAGTGGACATTCATCTCACCGCTTACCCATTCCAAAAGCCCTTTGAGATCATTTGGCGTGCGTGTCCAATCCTCCGTGTCGCTGCTTCGGATCTTGGTAAGAAGCGTAGGCGGCTGCGGTGGATTCTTTTTCTCCTGGCGTTTCATCGGAACCACCGGATACGGAAACGGCGCCATTCCTTCCGAAGAGGAAACCTGGGCGGGCGGCGGCTTTGGGAGAACCAAGGGCGGTGGTTCAGGCGGTTTGGGGCCGGCGATGGCAATTGACCCGGAGAAACCAAGCATGAGCGCGTTGCGAAAGATATTCATGGGAGAAGAGCTTTGGGAAAGCCGGATTACGATAGGCGATCCTACAGCGATGCCCAGTGTGATCGAGTCCGAACCCGATGCATGAATTCGCAGGAATGATCCAAGAAAACCCGCGGATGCCGGTTCATTCCTCGTACTCTTTTATGCACAAATCCTCCCGACAAATTCTCTCCGCGTTGTTGCTCCCCCTGACGGCTTTTATTGCCGGCCGGGAAGCATCGGCAGCTCCGTTACTTCAAGCAAACGATCGCGTTGTGATTTACGGGGATAGTATTACCGAACAACGCCTTTACTCGCGCTATCTCCAGCAATATATCGACTGCCGTTATCCGGAGCTCAACGTGAAGTTCTATAATGCCGGCTGGGGCGGCGATACTGCTCCCGGCGCGCTTAACCGTCTTGAGCGCGATGTGCTGGTTCAGAACCCCACGGTTGTCACGCTTTTCTTTGGGATGAACGATGGCACCTATAAACCGCTTACCGAGGAAATCGCGGCGCGCTATCGCACCGGGATGGATGGGTTGCTTGCCAAGCTAAAGGAGAAGGGGATCCGTGTATTGGTCTTTACTCCGGGCTGTGTCGACTATGACAAGCAGGCCAAGCTGCGCACTGCCGACTACAACGCCACGCTCTCGGCGCTTGGCGATATTGGAAAGGAGCTCGCCGCAAAATATGGCTTCGCATTCCACGATGTCATCCATCCAATGCTCGAGTTCCAGACCGCGCAAAAGGCGGGCGATCCGGCATTTTCAATGATCCCTGATTCCGTGCATCCCAACCCCGCGGGACACCTGGTAATGGCGCATTTGATGCTCGAAGGCCTCGGCGCGGAGCCGATGCCGGCGCTCGGGAAAATTGATCTGGCAACCGGCGCGGGCGAGGGCCTTAAACTGGCCGGCAAATCCGAAGAGGTGATTACTCTGGAAGCCACGTCGCCTAAAAATCTCCCGTTCTGGTCGGATCCAAACTCCGCGAATGTGATGCGGGCCTCGGGTTTCGAGGCATTCGCCGGAACCGGCCTGACAGTGCGGGGCCTGACAACCGGCCGTTATCGTGTTGCCATCGACGGAGCGCCGGCGGGGGATTACGGCGCCGACCAGCTTGAAAGCGGAGTTTCGATCCCGGGTTCTTTTTCCAAGACGGCCAAACGGCTGCACGACCTGATTGAAGCCAAGGAAAACAACTACTTCAGCGCCTGGCGCGGAGTGCGTTTGCCGCTGAATGATACTCCGGGATCGGGTGTAATCGTGGAAAAGCTGATGGCGGCCGACGATGCCTTCGACACGCTCATCCATGAGGTCAGCAAACCGGGCGCGAAGACAACAATCACGTTGACCGCGCTTAAATAAAGCGGCCTAGTCGACGGCTGAAAAGCTCATGACGACTCCTCAATCAAACGATCCGCTTCATGGTGTCACCCTCGAAACGATGGTGACTGCCTTGATGGAGCATTTCGGCTGGATCGAGCTGGGCCAGATTATTGAGATCCGCTGCTTTAACGTTAATCCAAGCGTCAAATCGAGCCTGCAGTTTTTGAGAAAAACACCGTGGGCGCGCAAGAAAGTGGAAATGCTCTACTTGTCGATCCTCAAACCTTTGGAATAGGGCGCATTCGTGCCGGGGAGATGCCCCCGGCTTTAGCTGGCGCAATGCGCTGAAGGTCAGATGGCGTTCTTCGTAGCTTTGACGTTGCGCTTGGTGATTTCCCGTTCGAGCCGGCTGGCCTTGGCGGTTTCTCCCGCTTCGCGCAAGCATTGGATCACGACTTCCGCCGCGCTGTTCTGGCTTTTGACATCAAAGTAATCGCCGGTTTTGGTTTCCACATGATGCTGGTAGACAGAATCGATGTCGCGCGCCGCCGCGCCCCGGAGTTCTTCGGATGCACCGCTCATATACCCCCAGTAATCGCGTGCGATGCTTTTGAACTTGGCCGCTTCGCGTCCGTGACTGGAAAGCGCTTCCCGATAGATCCGGCGCAGGCTGGCATAATCGCCGTCTTTTAAAAACAGATCGGCCTGGCGTTTGTATGCGGTCCGGATCTCCTCGCTGGAAGTCAGGCCTTTCATCTTACTCAAATCGCGAATATCGCCGCGCAATTCTTTTTTGGCAGTGATCGGACTCAATCCGGCGAGAATAAATTCGTCTTCCGCTTTTCGTCCAATGGCCAGCATGTCGCTGTCATCGCGGAATTCCCGCTTAAGGGCATCGAGAAACGAGCGCCATGCCTCCGCGGGGGGTGCTGGCGTTTTGGCGCGCCAGAAGGCGACCTTGCGTTCCCATAATTCAGGTTCATGAGGGCTGATTTTAAGGGCAAACTCAAGCGCTTGCGCCGCGTTGCCGGCCTGGCCGAGCGCAAGTTGCAGATTGCCTATCCATACAAGGCGCTGCGCCTTGAGCGATGTCATGCGGCTTGGCGCATGTGGATCGCTTAATCGGGTGAAATTCTGCTCGCTGATCCGCTCTCCGTTGCGAGGATCGCTGACACTGCCCGCCGGATAACCTCCAAAGCGGCCGCTGAATGCCCAGCGATCCTTTTCCGCAAGCCACGCCATCCAGGCATGCCCGCCGCGTGGCCCATCGCCGCTCACACTCACGGCTGGAATGCCAACACTGCGCGCCGTGTTTGAGCCGAAATACGCGCGATCCCCGCAGATACCGCCTTTTTCGAGAATCTCGGAGAAGACATAATAGTTGTAAGGTTTTTTCATCTTACCGGTGACGGCTTTTTCCATGTCATACGGCACCATGTCGTAAGCGCGTCCCCAATCGCCTTGTCTGAGTTTGCGTGAGAGCTCTGCAACCGCCCATTCCATCTCACTTTTTGGAACCGGAACGCCGACCACCCAGGCAAGTTGCCATGCATCCATGGCGGTCAGTTTCGTGGCGAGTTTTCCGGCCTTATCCTTTTCCTTATACCAGCGGTAACGATCGGCCGCGGTGACCATCTCGTTCACGTAACGGTCGTGCACTTCCATCGGCTTCTCAAATACGAGCGAACACGCAATAGCCAGTTCCCGATATTTCCCGAGCGCTTCGGGATCTTCTTTGGCAAGGGTCGCCCAAGCCGTCAAAACGCGTCCCATATTGTCCTTCGGAGTCACGGCGCGCAGCAGCGATTCCATCGCTTCGGGCGATTCGTTCAACCAGATGGCCAGCTGGCGAACCTCTTCATTTTCCGCGATGAGTTTTCGGGCGGGATCCGGAGTAAGCGCTCCAAGGGTTTGCTGGAGCAGGGCGCGCATAAAAACCGGGTTGCCGGTATGGCGATCAAACCTTTGCACACTTTCAAAGTCCGGAGTTTTTCCAAGCTCAGCTGCAAGCGAACGCTCAAGTAAGTCGAGGTATTCGCGCAGCTTATTTTCCGAGAGCGCGAGGCGAAGCATTTTGGCCGCTCGGGCGGCTTCCTGGGTGGAACTTCCCGCAACCTGGTCAAGAATCAGGAGCGGCTTAAACGGGTCGGGGGCGGCAGGCTCCGATTTGGGCGGGGCCGGCGGCATGATGCTTGCAATCACCGGGGCCGGCGTGGCGGCGGCCGGCTTGGGCGCCGGCGTGGCTGCCTTGATTGCAATCACCGGCGCAGGCTCCGGAGTTGGAACCGCCGCGACAATCACCGGCTTGGGCACCGGGCGATCTGTTTGATTCCACCAGACGCCTCCGCCAATTCCCAGTGTCAGAAGCAGCGAAACAACCGCGGTCGCAGCGCCACCTTTTTTGGCAACCGGTAATGGCCGGCGAACTCCGGGTCGCGGCACAGCCGGACGCGGTGCTCGTGCTACTGGACGCTTGGGGGCTCCGGGGCGATTGGGCGGAGGCAGGTCGGGCATGCGAACAAACTGCACTTATTTATCAGTGCTTAAAGCTCAAAAAAACCACTTCGGTTATCGATGGGTAAATCCGGGCGGCGATTTAAACGCGCTTTCCAACGTGGCATGCCAAACGTGGCTCTGGTAGATGCGTTCTTTAAGATGCCGAAAGCGATATTCGCCGGGGCGGCTGCCCGGGTGTGAAAGAATTCAACATAATATGCTTGCGTATTAAATCCGAGTGGACGATACAGAGGGCGTTCTGGGGGGAACAGCAGCCCTTCGGCAGCCAGTCGGCTCCGAGGGGCTGCATTTTTTTTGCCCTTCTCTTCCGCTTCCTGAAGAGCGTTTGCCATCACACCCGCTTTCAGGTAAAAAGCGCTTGTGAACTCCCTCCCGATTTCAATGAACGGAGCCTCGCCTCGTTCGCCCATCTGCCGCGCATTGCTTGGGGTGCTGATGCTGATCTCCACGGTTCACGCGGCCGATGATTTGCCAAAAAAAGGTTCGGACGATGCGCTTGAGACGGAACCGCAACTTTTGATTAACAATGTTCCCGAGGGGCGGACGGCTCTGCCTGACCCGGAATCCGCGCTCCCGGTTGACACCGATCTCGTCCGCCTGAGTGCGCAGGTTGAACGCGCCAAAAAAAACGCGGCTTTGGGTGAGCGTCTTTTCAAGGCGGGTGTGCTGGCCAAATTGGAAGCGGAAAAGCGTTCGATGCAGGTTCCTCGTTTAATCAAAGCATTGGAGACCGCCCGGCTGCGGATCGCGAAGGAAGAAGCCGAGCGTGAGCGCAGTAAATTTCAAGCCGGCGATTCCACAAAGGAAGCGCTCGAAAAAGCCGAAGCCGCCCTTGCCAGCGCAACCGCCAGCGCCGCGGAGGCGGAGGTCGGTTGGCAGAACTCATTGGTTGAGGCCGCGCAGCTCGATGTGGCACGGCAACGCAAACTTGTTGCATTCGGCTTCGGCACGGTTTCGGCAGTCAGACGCGCCGAGCAGCACCTGGCGACGCTCAAAGGCGAACCGGTGCCGGAGGAAGCGCGCCGGCCTGCGGTTCCGGTTTCGAAGCGGCGCCGGGGTCTGTAAGCTTGCGTTTATCTCTCTAAAACGGTGACAATGTGGCCCCCTTATGTTCTCCCGTCGTTCCTTCCTCACGCGCTCAGGTCTCGCTGCCGCCGCCGCCACCGTGGGTGGCGCTCCGCATATCGCCCGCTCTTCTGAAGCGCTACTCTCCACTCCGGGCCAAAAGCCAAAGCGCATCATTCATATCGTCAGCGACGGCATGAGTACGGGCACCCTGACATGCGCGGATATTTTCTCCCAGCTCACCCGCAAAAAGCCGCTCACATGGACGCAGCTCTACCGCAATCCATTGGCGCGGATGGCGTTCATGAACACACGTTCGCTTAATTCGATGGTGACCGACAGTTCCGCGGCATCGAGTGCGTGGGGCAGCGGTTCGCGAGTCGTTAATGGCGCGCTAAACATTCTCCCGGACGGCCAGCTTCTTACTCCACTCTACGCACTCTTTGCCGGCGCCGGTTGGAAAACAGGTCTGGTCACCACCGCTGAGATTACCCACGCCACGCCGGCTGGCTTCGCGACAGCGCTTAAATCGCGCGGGGATTCCGATGGCATCGCCGTGCAATATTTTAATCGAAAAATCGATGTGCTGCTCGGCGGTGGCAGTCCGTTTTTTGATCCCAAGCGCCGTAAAGACAAACGCGATCTGCGGGCAGAGTTCGCGGCTGCCGGTTATTCCGTGGTCTCGGATCGTGCGGCTCTTTTGAGCGCGCCAACCGACACGCGTTTGCTTGGTACATTCGCTGAGGGACATCTTCCTTACACGATCGACCGTGATGCCAAATCACAGGCCAAGGTCCCTTCGCTTTCAAGAATGGCCCGCGTGGCGCTTGCCATCCTGGAGCAAAGCGAGAAATTCATCCTTCAGATTGAAGGCGCGCGCATTGATCACGCCGCCCATAACTCCGATGCCGCGGCGGCGCTTCACGACCAGATCGCGTTGGATGAAGCCATCGATGTATGCCTGGCTTTCCAGGCAAAAAATCCGGAAACGCTCATCGTTATTACTACCGATCACGCGAATTCGAACCTGGGCCTCACCGGCATGGGCGGCGGATACCGGACAAGTTCGCAGCGTTTTTCAACCCTTTCTGAAATCAAAATGTCGTTTCCCGAGATTTTGAAACGCCTCGAAAGTGCCGGCGAAAAAATCAAGGTTCCGACGTTTGTGGCCGATGCGGAGGACAAACTTGATGTGCCTGATCCGATGGCGAAGGTCGATCCCGACGGGAAAGCCGAGGGCGAAAAAGTAACCGAGAAGAAGGCTGAAGACGACAAAACGAAATTCACCGCCGCGGTCCAGACTTCGAGTGCGTTTCGAGTGGAACCGAAGACGATCATCGACATTGTCGCTGATACCACGGGCTACCGGATGTCGGAACGGCGTGCCGCCATGTTCGCGAAGGTGCTGGCGGGCGAAGCGACCCAGCTTTTTGATCAAATGAATCCGCCCATCACCCAATTGGGCCAGATCCTGGCCAACCACAACGGGATCGGTTGGAACGGCAATACGCACAACGCCGATTACGTCTCCCTTATTGCCATCGGACCCGGGAGCGAGCATTTCACCGGCCTCATTGAAAACACGGATATCTTCCACCATTACACGGCGCTGGCCGGCATCGATTTCAAAAACGCAACCGGCAGCCTGATCGCGGGCGGGCATGGCCCCGAAGCCGATGAATCTGAGCGGCCCGGCCACTACGCCGCGATGGCGTAGCCTCGGAATCGGCCTGGCAGTGCCGAAAAAGCACGCGCTGCCGATCGGGGAGAATAGCTAAACGTCCACTCTCGCTGCCCTGCCGCTCCTGGCTGATTCGTAAATCGCCAGGACAAGCGCAACGGCACGGCGCGCTTCGGCGCCTGGGATCATTGGAGGGCGGCCTTCGATCAGTGCGGTCGCCAGATCGTCGACCAGACGGCGGTGGCCTTCGTTGCTAATGGCCTTGGGGTCGGAGGTGCCGCCTTTGATTCCCGGCCCTGCGGCGGGGCGGAGCACTTCTTCATCCCCGGGCAATGGTTCGGCGAAATCCCAGCGGATTATCTGGTCGTTAAGGAGCACGGCCGTCCCTTTGTCGCCGATGATCTCAATCCGTAGATCCGAGCCGGGGTAGCAGGAAGTCGCCGCCTCGATGACTCCGAGTGAACCGTTTGGAAATTTAAGCGCCGCGGCGACCGTGTCCTCGGCTTCCATTCCATCGTGGGCGATCGTGTTATAAAAAGCGCTCACTTCGCTGGGCAACCCGACCAGCCATTGCAGCAGGTCGACGGCATGGACTCCCTGATTCATGAGCGCTCCGCCGCCATCAAGTTTCCACGTCCCTTTCCAGCTCGAGGAATCGTAATAACTCTGGGCTCGCCACCATTTCACATAAGCGCTGCAGAGGCTCAGGCGGCCGAAGCGGCCGGAATCGATCGCTTTTTTCAGAAGGTTGGCGCCCCGGGAAAGCCGCTGTTGGAAAACACCTGCAAGCACGCCACCGCCATTTTGAGCCGCAGCCAGAATCCGGTCAACCGCTTCAAGGCTCACCTCCAACGGCTTTTCACAGAGCACGGCTTTTCCCGCGGCGAGCAAAGGCTCGGCTGCCTCGGCATGCGCGCCGCTCGGAGTAGTCACGCAAACCGCGTGAATGGAAGGATCGGCGATCAGATCGTCGATGCTCGCGGCGGCGCGGCACCCGTGTTTAAGGGCGAATTCCTGGCATTTCCCGGTCCCGCGCGAATAAACGGCGCGAAGTTCCGCGTTTGACGAATGCCTGATCGCTTCGGCGTGCACGTCGGCGATCATGCCGGTGCCGACGATGGCGAATCCAATGGGGGAGGCAGGCACGACCGAGGTCGGTTAGCGCTCTTTGATCGGCAGGGCGACCTTGCCGACTTCAGGTCCGACGTATTCGCTCAGAGGCCGGAAGAGCCGGTTGTCGGCGAGCTGTTCAAGCACATGGGCAGTCCACCCGCTCATGCGCGAGATGGCAAAAATCGGCGTAAAGAGGTCGGTCGGAATGCCGAGCGAATAATAAACGGTGGCGGAATAGAAATCGACGTTCGCATTGAGACCTTTGCGCTCCTTCATGATCTGCGCGATGCGCTCCGACATCTGGATCCATTTGGCGTCGCCGAGCTGTTCTGCCAACTTGATCGCCATCGCTTTCAGATGCGGGGCCCGCGGATCGAGCACCTTGTAGACACGATGCCCGATGCCCATGATCTTCTTTTTCTGCGCCAAGGCATCCTCGATCCAATTGTCGACATTAGCGAGTGATCCGATTTCCTGAAGCATATGGATGACGCCTTCATTGGCGCCACCGTGCAGCGGTCCTTTGAGCGCGCCGATCGCCGCGCTGATGGCCGAAAACATGTCGGAAAGCGTCGACGCCACAACCCGCGCAGTGAAGGTCGATGCGTTAAAGCCGTGCTCGGCATGAAGAACATACGCCACGTCAAGGGTCTGAACGGCTTCGGCCAAAGGTTCCTCACCATTGAGCAGCCAGAGGAAATGAGCCGCCTCGCTGAGGTCTTTGCGGATTGGCGGCAATTCGAGCCCAAGCCTGGAGCGATGGAAATAAGCGGCGACGATCCCGATCTGGGCGACCAGCTTGATGGCGATCGCCTGATTCTCGTTCATGTCGAGGTCATGCCGGACCGTCGGATAACAGCCAAGCATGCTGACGGCCGTGCGCATGATATCGATCGGAGCCGCGGTTTTCGGCGCTGAACGGATAAAGTTGATTACACCATCGGGCAGCTCGCGTTCGGCCCGCAGCGCCGTTGTCAGCTTTTCAAGTTCACGCTGGGTGGGCAGCCGGCCATGCCAAAGCAAATGGACAACTTCCTCGTAGCTGACCTTGCCTGCCAGTTCGTTGATGTCGTATCCGCAGTAGATAAGTTGGCCAACATCCCCGCGAACGTCTCCGATGCGGGTTTCAGCAGCGATGATGCCTTCGAGGCCTCTTGAAATAACGGGCATAATTAAGGGTGATGAAATTGTGGGGTTCAACTGGTCGGTCTGGCGGACGCGACTACGCGGTCGGCCATGTGAAATAGGGCGATCTTGCAGACTCATCGCCGCGCAATCTTCCTTCAAGCGTTAAAGGCTTGAAGCGGGAATTTAAGCGCGAAAGCCGCGTGATCCAGCGCTATGCTTTGCCCCAATGGCGGAGGAGCGTGTCGGCCATCACGGAGGGGGTCTCAGCGACTGCGATGCCAGCCGCTTTAAACGCGGCGATCTTGTCGGCCGCGGTCCCTTTTCCACCGGAAACGATCGCCCCGGCGTGGCCCATGCGGCGTCCGGGAGGAGCCGTTGCGCCGGCGATAAATCCTGCGATCGGTTTTTTGCAATGAACCGCGGCCCACTCGGCGGCGAGTTCCTCGGCATCTCCGCCGATTTCACCAATCATGATGATCGCCTCGGTCTCGGGATCGTCGTTGAACATTTTCAGCACATCAAGATGCGAGGTGCCGTTGACAGGATCGCCGCCGATCCCGACACATGTCGATTGGCCAAACCCGCGCGAGGTAAGCTGCCAGACGGCTTCATACGTCAATGTGCCGCTGCGGGAGACGACCCCGACATTCCCTTTTTTATGAATATAACCGGGGGCGATTCCGATCCGGCAACCGCCGTGGGATTGCGCTCCTTCACCGGGGGTGACAATGCCGGGGCAATTGGGTCCGATCAGCCGCGTTTTTGAGCCGCGCATCGCATGTTTGACGCGCACCATGTCGTTGACGGGGATCCCCTCGGTGATGGCGACCACCAGGTCCATTCCGGCGTCGATGCTTTCCAAAATGGCATCAGCGGCAAAAGGCGGCGGTACGAAGATCACTGAGACGGTCGCGCCGGACTGCTTGGCGGCATTGGCCACCGTGTCGTAGATAGGCACCTTGTGTGTGCCGTGCTCAAAGGATTGACCGCCCTTGCCGGGGGTCACGCCGGCGACAAGTTGCGTGCCGTAATCAAGCGATAGCCGGGCGTGACGGGAACCGAAGTCGCCGGTGATGCCCTGAACAAGGATGCGGGTTTCTGGAGTAACGAGAATGGCCATTTTAAAAAGGCAGAACGGAAAAAGTTAAAAGGTGCCCGGTGGGCATTGGGTTAGGCTGCCTTGACGGCGGCAACGACTTTATGGGCGGCATCGGCCAGATCGCTGCCGGTGATGATCGTGAGGCCGCTTTCGGCAAGGGTCTGTTTTCCGGCGGCGACATTGTTGCCTTCCAGACGCACCACGAGCGGAATTCCCAAATGGGTTTCACGCGCCGCTGCCACGATGCCATTGGCAATCACATTACAATCCATGATGCCGCCGAAAATGTTCACCAGAATGCCGTGCACGTTCGGATCGCTCAGGATGATTTTGAACGCCGCGGATACTTGTTCCTTGCTCGCGCCGCCGCCGACATCAAGAAAGTTGGCCGGTTTGCCACCGCAATACTGGATGATATCCATGGTGGCCATGGCAAGACCTGCGCCGTTGACCAGGCAGGCGATATTTCCATCGAGCCCGATGTAGTTGAGGTTGAACTCGCTGGCGGCTACTTCCCTTGGATCTTCCTCGCTCTTATCGCGCATGGCGACAATTTCCGGCTGCCGGAAAAGGGCGTTGTCGTCGAAGTTGAACTTGGCGTCGAGCGCGAGAAGCTGGCCATCGGGAGTGACAACCAGCGGGTTGACTTCAATCTGCGAGCAATCGCGCGCCATAAACAGCTTGTAGAGCGCGGTGAAAAGCTTGCCGGCCTGGCTCGCTTGTTTGCCTTTGAGCCCGAGCGCATCGGCCAACTTGCGTGTCTGGAACGGCTGAAGCCCAAGGAACGGGTTCACAAATTCGCGCATGATTTTTTCCGGCGCGTGCTCGGCGACGGCTTCAATGTCCATGCCGCCCTCGGTACTCGCGATCACCACCGGCTGGCTGGTTGCCCGATCGAGCAGGATCGCAAAGTAGAGTTCGCGGGAAATGTCGACCGCTTCGGCCACGAGCACTTTACTGACCACTTTGCCCTCCGGTCCGGTCTGATGCGTGACCAGGGTTTGACCGAGCATTTTGCCGGCGATCTCACCGGCTTCCTCAGGGTTCTTGCACATGTGCACGCCGCCCTTGAATCCGTTGGTGAAAGTCCCTTTTCCCCGGCCTCCCGCATGAATCTGCGCTTTGACTACAATCGGCTTGTCTCCGAGACTGCGCGCGACTTCGATCGCTTCGTCCGCGGTGGCGGCGACACGGCCTTGTGAAGTGGCAACGCCAAATTTCTCAAACAGCTCTCGGGCTTGGTATTCGTGGATATTCATTCAAAAAAAACGCAGGGAAAATAGGATGCGGCGCGCGGGGTTTTATGAACCGCTGCCGACGTACTGGGCCGAGTAAGTCTCAAACTTGGCCGTGGTTCCGACCTGGGGGGTGCTTTCCACATCGTACACATTGTTGCCAACCACCTGCTGGCTCTGGGTATCCCAGATCATGACCGATTTTTTAGCCTTGGGCGACGTCTTCTCGTTTTTCTCGGTATCGACCGCGATGTAACGCACCCTTTTCTTTTTCAGGGTCACCTTTTTCTCCTGGGAAAGTCTGCCGTAAAAAACCTGGGCCCGCTGTTCAGCTACTCGGCGCTGCCGTTCAGTCGCCTGATGTTTGGCGATTACGTAAACGGTCGCCGCAACCACCGCCCCCACCGCCACCCCCGTCGCCAGCGATTCCGCCGAGCTCAATCCAGCCGCCTGCGCGATCCGGCTCGCGGCAAAACCACCCGCCGCGCCGAACACTCCCGCGTTTTCTCCAGGAGTCAGATTTTCACAACCTGCCACCGCCAGGGCGATAGCGGTGCACAATGCAGAATATTTGAGGGTACCAGCATTCATAGAGCCGCTTTTGTAAAGAGCGCTTATGCCCGAGGCAAGGGTGTTTCCTTTTTCCTTCGGTGCACAGCGTCAGCCGGTGACCTTGCCTAGTACGATGACGGCATTGATTCCCCCAAACCCGAACGCATTGTTCATCGCGTAGCGCACCGGCGTGGAACGCCCGACGTTTGGCACCACGTCGATATCACAGGCCGGATCGGGCGTGGTGTGGAAAAGGGTGGGCGGAATGTAGCCTTCATCCAGAGCCAAAGCGCAGATCACGCTTTCAATGGCCCCGGTTGCCCCAAGCGGATGCGCCGTAAACGCCTTGGTGCCGCTCACCGCGGGTGAATGCGTCCCGAAAACGGTTTTAATACAGGCCGACTCGTTGGCATCGTTCATCTGCGTGCCGCTGGCATGCGCGTTGATATAGTCGATCTGATCCGGCTCCACCCCCGCATCGGCAAGCGCGTCGCGCATGCAGGCCACCACACTCTCGCCGCCGGGAAGGGGAGTCGTCATGTGCCATGCTTCATTATTGAGCGCGTAACCAAGCACCTCAGCATAAATGTGCGCTCCACGCCGGATCGCATGTTCGTATTCCTCGACAACCAGGCTGGCGGCGCCTTCCCCCATGACAAAGCCGTCGCGATCCAGGTCAAACGGACGGCACGCCCGCACCGGATCGCCCTCCCAGCGGCTCATTGTCTTGATAAAATCAAACGCCCCAAAAGTAAGCGGACTTAATGGCGCCTCGGCTCCGCCCGCGATCATCACATCGGCCATTCCATCGCGGATATAACGCATTGCCTCGCCCACCGAAATCACACCGCTGGCGCACGAGTTCGAGTTGGTCGTGCCGACCCCGCGAAACCCGCATTCAATGGCAATATTCGCATGCGCGCTTCCGCCGAAGACCTGCAGGGCAAGTGTCGGATGCACGCCGCGCCATCCTTGGTGAAGAAAATTCTGGTGCTCGTTCTCCGCGTTGGCAATCCCTCCGAGCGCGGTGCCGAAACTGACGCCGACCCGGGATTGCGGATTATCCTGGGAAAAAGGAAGCCGGGCGTCTTCAACGGCCAGGAGTGCCGATGCGACCGAAAGCTGCGCATAACGGTCGAGCCGTTTTAACCGGTGAGGCGCGAAAAAACGGCTCGCATCCCAATCCCGGATCTCGCCGCCGCAATGCGCCCGGAGTCCGCTCGTGTCAAATCCGCTGATGTGCGAAATCCCGCCCTGGCCTGCCACGATATTTTTCCAGAAGGTTTCCTTGCCTGTGCCGCAGCAGGTAATGGGTGCCACTCCGGTGATGACTACACGGCGGCGGGGAGAAGAGGTAAAGGGTGGCATGACGGATCGCGGCTTAGCTTTCGGCGTTGGAAGGTTGCATGGCGGTGCCTTCAATCAACCCTTTGAATGTTCGGAGTGTTTTCATTGCGATATTTTCAATGAAAAATCCACCGATGATCGGTTCCACCAGCCATCCAAGGGCCGGAACGCGGAATTTCATGTCGTGGATGATTTCCACTCGGGTTCCCTCGGGCGTTGCAGTGAGTGTCCACACCACCTTCATCCCTTTTGTCCAGGCACGGAGATGTTCAAAACGAAGTTCCAGCGCCGCGCGATCCGCTTCGTAGGCCGAGACCCAGGAAATTGGGATCCCGTCGCGGGTTGCGGCCATCCGCACAATCTCGCGGCCGCCCTCTTTTCCCAAGGTTCTTACGTAACGATAATGCGGCAGCAATTCAGGCCAGCGTGACAGATCGCTCACGGCATCAAAAATTGCCTCCCTTGAAGCGCGAATGAGAATGGACGTTCCGGTGTGCATTAAAAAATGGTTACCGCAAAATCCGGTATTGAAGAAAACATTCCCCGTCGATGACCTCCATCTTGCGCAACGTGAGCCGGGTCGATTCGGGAAGGAATTCCGCGGCGATCCCGGTCAGGGTGGCGGCTTGTTCGCCTCCGAAGATTCGCGGACAGAATGTGACGTGCAATTCATCCACCAGATCTGCCACGAGCAGCGACTTGAATAAAACGGGGCCTCCTTCGCATACCAGCCGCCTTACTCCATGATCGCGCCGCAGCCGGGTCATCATCGCTGAAAGATCGACCGTCGGGGTTTCATCCAGATAAAGGGTTGCCTTGCCGGCGAGCAGCTCCCTTGCCGGCTTTGGCATCCGTTGCGTGGAGAAGATGAGAATCGGGGCGGCTCCTCCTTGGAAGACCTTTAAGTCCGGATCGAGCTTGCCTGAATTCGTAATGATCACCCGCAATGGGTACTCGCTCTGGTTCCGCGCGATCCGCTCCGCCCGCAGCGCCTCGTCGGGCAATCCCATCGCCATGTTGTCGGCTTTCACCGTGCCCGCCCCGACTAAAATGGCATCGCCCGTGGCGCGGATTTCCAGCAGGCGATGTTTGTCTGTTTTGGAGGAAAAATCGGCCGGGGTGCGATTGCGCGTGGAGACGCGGGCGTCCCAGGTCAGGGCAAAATTGGCCGTGACAAACGGACGTGGCGGTTTGCGTGCGGCGCTCACCGATGCGGACGTTTTTCCTTGGCCAATTCCATGGCGATTTCGTCTTCGGCCACGCTGTGCTCCAATGCAGCCACCTCCTTGTTCATCTCGTGAAGGCGTGCATGCTCCGAGGGGCGGTAAAAAATATAGAGCAGCCCGCCAATGAGGCCCCAGAACAGGGTGAGCATGTATCCGGTCATTGAGATCACCACCGCCACCGCGGGAGCCACTCCGGAGAGGTTTCCCAGAAAGATCTGGAAAAGCCCCTCGCGCGCACCGAGCCCGCCAAAGCTGATCGGCATGGCCAGGATCGTGTTGATGATCGGCATCATCGCGTAAAACTCGCCAAAACTCGGGATGCGGTTGCCGGTAGCGGCAAACGCCTTGGCCGCGCAATAAAACGTCCCGAAATATCCAAGATGCGCGAGAATGGAGAGCCCGAACGAGCCAAGCGCCGCGCGCCATGCACGACCGTACGCGTTGTAAGCGAAGGCCAGTTCCGCCAGCTTGTCGCGGCCCGGCATCCGGGCTGGTAGTTTGTGGACCAGCCCGCATCCGGTAATGACGAAGCTGCCGGCAATTCCAAAGAAGCTCGCGCCCAGAATGGCGAGGCCGGTCCAGACGTATTTGGTCGTTTGCTCATTGGACGTCAGCCATTCCCAACGCAACGCAATGAGCACTCCGGCGAGCACGATCAGGGAAAAGAGCCCGATGATTCGATCCACCAACACACTCAAAAGGGCCTGTGAACGCTGGCCCGGGGTCTCTTTTAATAAATAAAACGTTTTTACCACGTCCCCGCCGGTCCCGCCTGGAACAAAGAAGTTAAAAAACACCCCGGTCATCATCAGCATGAACACGCGGCCCCACGCCAAATGGATTCCCTGCACCTTGAGCAAAATCTGCCACCGAATTCCTGCGATGATTTCCACCAGGCCGTAAACAATCAGCCCCGCGTAGAGCCATCCGGAATCGGCGTTGCGCAAGGCCGCAAGCATGTCGTGCCGCTTGTTAGGATCTCGAAAAACGAGCCAGAGAATACCAATAGTAATGCCAACCTGGAGTGCGGTGAGAGCGGCCTTCTTCAAAAACGAGGGGGGAGTAAACTGTGGGTGGGAAAAAAATTGCGGGGCGCTCAACTGAAGGAATTCGCCGGATCCCGCAACCCAATAATTCCGGCGCCGGAAGCAAATGGATGCCGATCAACAGGTTCGGATTGAGGAATAGAGGGAATTGGCAACGGCTTCTTTGCAAGGAACTCCGCTTTGCCACAGGGAAGGGCGGCCATCGCGCGACTCAAGTCAGGCGTCTTGGTCCGGGGCGTCATTTTTTTCCTTAAGAACATTGGAAACGGTCTTTGAGCACTTCCAGATATCGCGATTCCTGGAGCGAACAAATGCGACATAAGTAATGGCCCAGACCGCTTTATCCACCAGATGCTCGTTGATGAATGAAGAGGTTTCACCCGACTCGATCACACTCAGCGCATTGGGATCCGCATGCGTGCTCCGCGCCTCCTGCCATGCATCCCATACCTCCCGCTTCGGATCGTCCGGACCGTGCCTGTAAATATGGATTTCCGGAACGGGTTCCCATATCGCCAGCGAGCCGATGTTTTTCACGGCAAGCGAAAGGGCGTGCAGATTTTTTTCCGGTGTAGCCGCAATAACGGCTACTTCAAGCGCCAGCTCGGCCCGGGAGAAAAAAGTGCGGCCACGAAAAAAACGGTAATACGAAAAGACGGCCCCCAGCGTGACAAAGATTACATTCACGCAGCTGTTGAGCGCGGCCAGAGCGTCCTTATTGGTGGCGAGCGCGGAAGGAGTAAGAATCTTGTGCTTAAGCACATTGGCAATCGCAAGGACACAGATGGCGACCAGCAGTACCGGAATCAGGGTCTCCCGGTTTCTTGTAATCCACGCCCTCATTTGCCCCAGAAATAGATCGCGATCAGAGCAATCATTATGATGACGAGCAAGACGACCGGCCACGGATTAGCCGGCGGCGTTTCTTTTAGCAGCATAGTGTAGGTGGCCGCCTTAAGGGTTGAGCGGGTGGACGGCTGCAGAGGGAACGACCTTCGGCGGCGCCGTGGATGTTCAAGTTCCAGTAAGGTGCCGCTTCCTGAACTTCCGCGATCAGAAAGGTATGCCGGATGGCGCCGGTAAGGCTGCGTAATGATGCCGAAATCAGGCGGGCGGGCGGATGGAGGATCTCCTGATGTCAATCAAACGGACCGGGGGTAACTTGTTTGAGACGATAGTTGTATTGAATGAGCCCGGCGACGTAGAAGTTGACCGATTACTTCTGACATTCTCCCTCCATGAGCGCACCCCAATCTTATCGTTTCTCGTTTGGCCCCTGGAATATCAGCGAAGGCGCGGACCCTTTTGGTCCCGAAGTTCGCCCTGCTTTTGCGCATGAAGACAAATATGCGCTTTACCGGCCGCTTGGATTTGAGGGGGTCCAATTCCATGATGATGATGTGGTGCCCGGAATGGATGACCTGACCGCGGAACAGATTCTTCGCAAGGCGGGCGAGGTCAAAACAATGCTCTCCAATCAAGGACTTACGCCGGAGTTTGTGGCGCCACGGCTTTGGTTTTCGGAGAAGACGGTGGATGGCGCTTATACTTCAAACAGCGCCTCGGATCGCGCTTATGCCTGGGAGCGGACTCAGAAGTGCATCGACATTGCGCGGGCCATCGACTGCAAGGCGATCGTGCTGTGGCTGAGCCGGGAAGGGACCTATATTCGCGAGGCCAAGGATGCGAAAGTAGCTTACGAGCGGCTTCTTGAGACCGTGAACCGGATGCTCGATTATGACTCGAATATCGAGATCTGGATTGAACCGAAGCCTAACGAACCAACCGATCAGGCGTATGTGCCGACGATCGGACACGCGATTGCGTTGGCGTTTGCGTCAAAGGATCATCGCCGGGTCAAGGGTTTGATTGAAAGCGCGCATGCGCTGCTGGCGGGACTTGATCCAAGCGACGAGATGGCTTTTGCACTCGCGCACGACAAGCTCGGCAGTGTGCATCTGAATGATCAGAACGGACTCAAATACGATCAGGATAAGAACTTCGGCGGCGCGAATCTGCGCGTTGGATTTAATCAGGTGCGCGTGCTGGAGGAAGCCGGTTATGGGAGTCGTGGGGAGTTCATTGGGCTCGATGTAAAAGCGATCCGCACTCAGCGTGGCTGTCCGGTCACGGATCATCTCAAAGCGAGCCGCGAAATTTTCCTGCATCTCGTGGATAAGGTGCGCGCCCTTGACCGCCCGCTGATCGAGCAGTTCCGCGACGCACGTGACTACGAAGCGCTTGAGCTATACATCGTCCGGCATCTGCTTGGCGTGAAGTAGCCCTCCATTTCTTAATATGAAACATTTCCGACTTAATCGTCTCTTTAATGCCCGGTCGGGCCGCTGTTTTGATGTCGCAGTCGACCACGGTTTTTTTAATCAACCCGGTTTTCTGCAATCGATCGAGTCGATGCCGCGCGTGATCAACACGCTTGTGGATGCCGCCCCGGATGCGATCCAGTTGACTGTCGGCCAGGCCCGGCACTTGCAGGGAATCCGAGGCAAATTAAAGCCGGCGCTGGTTTTGCGCACCGATGTGGCGAATGTCTATGGGAAGGAACTTCCATCATCGCGCTTTAGCATCATGATTGAAGAAGCGATGCTGCAAGCTGTGCGGCTTGATGCGGCGTGTGTTTGCGTCAATCTGTTTCAGATTCCAGGTGCGCCGGAAGTTCACGAGCAATGCGTGGAGAATATCGTGAAGCTCAAGGTGCAGTCCGATCATTACTCGATGCCAATGATGGTCGAGCCGCTGGTCTTCCGGCCTAACTCCGAAGCAGGCGGTTACATGGTGGATGGAGACGAAGTAAAAATCATGCACCTGGTGCGGCAGGCAGTGGAGTTGGGAGCCGACATTATCAAGGCGGATCCGACCGATAACGTGAGCCTATACAATCAGGTGATTGAGACGGCGGGCGGCGTGCCTGTGCTGGTTCGCGGCGGCGGCCGGGTGAGCGATCGTGAAATTCTGGAGCGGACCGTGGGACTGCTCGATCAGGGTGCAAGCGGCATCGTTTACGGACGCAACATTATCCAGCATCCGAGCCCTGCCGGCATTACCCGCGCCTTGATGGCTGTGGTGCATGATGGAGCTACCGTCGAGCAGGCACTCGCTTTGTTGCAATCGGTGCAAGCCGGTAAATAACTGCCATGAAGGTTTCCCTCGCTTATGGACGCGGTATGCTCGATGTGGAGCTGCCTGACAAGCAGACTACGTTGATTGAACCGTCCCATCTTGCGGGGATGCCGGATGAGCGGGTGGCGTTGTGCGCGGCCCTTGACGCGCCAATCGGTGCGGTTGCATTGGCTTCGCAAGTAACCCCGGAGACCCGGATTACGATTGTTCATACCGATATTACCCGGCCTACTCCAAATGAACGGCTCATCCCTTGGTTGCTGGCTTATCTGGAAGCGGCCGGGGCGAGCCGGGAAAATATCACGCTTTTAAATGGGCTTGGCACGCATCGGCCTAACACGCGGGAGGAGCTTGAGCAGATGCTAACTCCGGAGGTGGTGGCGAACTATCGGTGTTTGAATCACGAGCCGGAGAACGACGAGGCGCATGAGTCGTTTGGCGTGACCCGTACCGGCGCGCCGGTGCTGATTAACCGGCATCTGATCAACGCGGATTTGCGGGTCATCACCGGGTTTATTGAGCCGCACTTTTTTGCGGGATTCAGTGGCGGGCCAAAGGGGATCATGCCGGGCGTGGCAGCGCTAAAGACAGTAATCAGCAATCATGGAGCGCATCATATCGGAGGCCGGACTGCCACGTTTGGAGTGACGGTGGGCAACCCGCTTTGGGAAGAGATGCGTGATATTGCATTGCGGATCGGGCCGAGCTTTTTGCTGAACGTTGCATTAAACACGGAGCGGCAGATCACAGGCGTGTTTGCCGGTGATCTGGTGGCGGCGCATCGGGCGGGGACGGAGTTTGTACGGGCAAGCGCAATGCAGCGCGTGGAAGAACCTTTCGATATCGTGATCACTACCAATAGTGGTTACCCGCTCGACATGAACCTCTATCAGGCTGTCAAAGGAATGCGGGCGGCGGAGTTGATTGTAAAGGAGGGCGGGATGGTGATTATCGCGGCTGAATGCAGCGAAGGTGTTCCCTTTGATAGTCCGCACGATCAGTTTTTGCGGAGTGTGCCGGATGGGGAAGCGCTCCTGGCTAGGATTCAGGAACCCGGGTTTGAGTGGCCTGAGCAATGGCAGGGGCAGATCCAGGCTCTTATTCAGCGGCGGGCCAGCGTGCATCTTTTCAGCAAGTTGGATGAGGCTGCCGTGCGGGCTGCTCATCTGATCCCGTGCTATGACATTGCCGCCACGGTGCGGGCCGCGCTCAAGCCGGGTGGCCGGATTGCGGTGCTGCCTCATGGCCCGCTAACCATTCCTTACTTAGCCAACTAACCGTCTCCGTTTCTTACTCTTAATCGTAATCTTAATCTCCTCCCGCGGCACGAGTAAGATTAAGATTATGAGTAAGACTCGGAAGCTCGGGGAACCTTTTTTGAAATATCATGAAATCCATTAATATAGGCATTATCGGCGGCGGACTTATGGGTCGCGAAATGGCCAGCGCATTTGCCCGCTGGTGTGCTTTGCAGGACGTGACCGTGCGTCCGGTGCTGGCGGCGGTGGCTGATCTTAATCCGGCGACTTTGGAATGGTTTGATTGCATTCCTTCCTGCACGCAACGCACGACAGATTACAAGGAGTTGCTGGCCAATCCGGCGATTGATGTCGTTTACGTCGCGGTGCCGCATAACCTTCACGAGAAGCTTTACTGCGATGTGCTCAATGCCGGTAAGGATCTTTTTGCTGAGAAACCGTTTGGGATCGATCTGCCGAGTGCGAAACGCATTCTCGATGCGGTCAACGCGAGCGGGCGCTTCGTACGGTGCAGTTCTGAGATGCCATTTTTCCCGGGCGCCCAGCGTGCATTGGCGATGGCACGCGGTGGCGAGTTCGGCCGGGTGCTGGAGGTGGTTTCCGGGTTTCATCACAGCAGCGATCTTGATCCTACCAAGCCGGCTAACTGGAAACGCAACAGTGCGACGTGCGGCGAAGGGGGCGTGCTCTGCGATCTGGGAATGCATGCGTGCCATATCCCGCTGCGGCTGGGATGGAAACCATCGCGTCTTTTTGCCCAGCTCCAACGTGGCTATTCACAGCGGCCCGATGGCAAGGGTGGCATGGCGGTTTGCGATACGTGGGATAATGCGCTGCTGCATTCCTGGACAACGATCGCCGGGGAGGAAGTGCCGTTGCGCATGGAGATGAAACGGCTCGCACCCGGCGCCACAAACAGCTGGTTCCTGGAAATTCTTGGGACCGATGGCGGCGTGCGCTTTACCACGGCCGAACCGAAAACTCTTTGGGTGTTTGAGCGCGGAAAAGAACAGTGGTGGAAACGGACGGAACTCGGCTTCGCCACTCCATTCAAGACGATCACCGGCGGAATATTCGAGCCTGGTTTTCCCGACATCATCCAGCAGATGTGGGCCGCTTACCTGATGGAACGCGAGGGCGGACTCGGCGCGCGTTTCGGCTGCGTGACCCCGGAGGAGGCAGTGGCTTCGCACGAGATATTTGCCGCTGCGCTCCAGTCGCAGGCGACGCAATCCGTCGTTGCGGTCGGCTGAGTTTCAGGTCGTCTGCGCCAGGACCGGCGCGCGACTGATTGATTCAAGGGCGGGTCGTGCGATCGCTGCTCCGATATGGAGCTTTGGGATCTGCAGGAGTCCGCTTGGGTAGAGCTGATACGCTTCGCAAAACGCGGCGCCGCTGCTGCGAAAGCTGTCCGGGCCGATGTGAGACTGCTTTTTTGGCAGGAGATGGAGCGGGCCGAATGTATTTCGGCGCGTAAGCCAGACATCGCAGATCAGCTCGTCGGTTTCCGCCAACAATGTGGTCACATTGGCCTCGTAAGGCGGCCAGGTGATAATGGTTCCATTGTTCCCGCTTGCAGCTGTCCGAACCATCAATGCGGCCCCTCCAAACAGACCGGTTTCCAGCCAGGCTGGCCGGCCTTTTGCGATCCTACCAGCCGGGATGTGATAAGAAATGCAGCCTGAATAAAATGGGAGTCCCTGGGTCGATGCATCGCCGGGAGTAAGCCGCGCTGGCAGTGCGCCAAGGATTGGAACCGGACTGCGAAGTGTGACACCGAAAGCTCCCAGGAGATAAATGGCTTCCAAAGCGATTCCGTCCGAAAAATCGACTTCCAATTCAATCGTGTTGATGCCCAACATCAGCGCTCCCTCGGGGAACCGGATGCGTTTGAAACACGGATCGATGAGCCATTCCGGAGCCGCGGGACATTGGATCGAATGGCCATTGCATTGAATCTGAAAAGCAGCCGGCGTTTCGATCATCAGCTCAACCGGCCCGCTCGGAAGGATTTCAATTTCGAAGGCAAATCGCAGCCCGAGCCGGGTTCCAGGGACGGAGCCATTTGAAGCCGGCGCCTTTTCCCTGGCCCACGGTTGTAGCATGGCGCCGGAGCGTTGCGGAAATTTCAAGGTATCGCGGACCGATTGATCAATCTTCAGGATCTCCGCCGGAGCCGACCACGCCGCGTTGCCGAGCCGGTATTGGGCAAAATCGAGCACGCAGATATTCGGTTCATTGAGTGCGAATTTAAACGGGCCGGTGAGTGCGATCGTTTCTTCCCGCTGCCGGCAAAGTCGTTTTGGAAGGGGAACGGCATGCTCGTTTTTAACAACAAATATCCGTTCCCCAAGGGGCGGCAGATCGGTGTGCCAAAGGAGGCTGCCATCGCGCTGGTAGATGGTCTGGGAAAATTGTTCCCCGGTGGCGCAGTCCCATTCCTCGACGACTGCATTGCCGCAAAAGCGAATCTCAACGCTCTGATGCGCCGTACATTTTGAGGTGTTGAGAATGACGATAAACCAGGTCTCGCCCTCCCGGCGCACCTGGCAGAGCAGATCGGTGGCCGCGTCGGGTTGTCCTTGCGCAATCCGCACCGGCACCTGGCTTGCCGCGCAGATTTTTGAAAGAATGGCCTCTTCACGAAATGCCACGCATTCAGATTGCTCGGCCAGTTTTTTCGCCGCCTTTGAGGGAAGCGCATCGACAAACATCGGTTCCGGGCCGGCGAAAATCACGGTGCCGCCGCCGGTTTTGAATCGTTGAAGAACGGCGAGGGTCGTCGAGCGGATGGTTTCCATTCCGGCGACAATCACGACGCGATATTTTCCGTGTCCGATCCGGAGCAGGGGATTGCCATCGGAAGCCCCTTCCACGGAACCGAACCGGGCGATGTGATCCTCGTCGCCGTAATCAAAATCGACATGGGCCCGGCTGAGCCAGGTAAAGAGGCGCCGGTAGCGATCCTCGATCAGCTCGACAGCCGTATTTTTGGCGCAAAGCCAGGTTGCCCAGCCGGCATGGATCTGGGCCCAGAGACTTTCCACCGGATTAAGCACCAACACGTCACAAACCGGCGAGCCGCGTTGGAGCAGAATGTGGAGCCGGGAAAAGTAATCTTCCACCGCGGAATATTGAGGATGCCAGGCGCTTTGAAAAAAGATGCTTGCCGGATAATCACGTTTGGCCTCTCCGGCCATCGTATACCAGGCAAGGTGATGGCAGCGCAGGTTGATCCCATAAAGCGCCTGCCATGCGCCAATCTGTTTGTGGCCGGCGAAGTCGAGCTGCCAGCCGCTGCATCCGTAGAGTTCGGAGAGCATCCACGGTTTGCCGAACTGGCGCGCGGCGGAGGCGAGTTGTTTGACGATGCAAAAGTTGCGGTTGTCGTTGCCAAGGACATCGACACCCGGGTAATCGAGGAACTCATAATAACGCATCAGCGATCCGCACGGCACGGCCTGCGCCGCCAGAGTATCCTCGTGAAGCACATGGCCGGTGAGCTTTAAATTGTGTTCTCGGCACCAGTCATGAAGCGGTTTGGCCCAGTTCTCCAAAAAGAGCTGCTGGATGAGTTCCATGTAATGCCATTTGACCTGCGAGATGCGGTGTCCGTCCACCAGGAGAAAAAGTTCCGGCAACCGGGCCCTCAGGTCGTATCCGAAGCGGCTCGTGAATTCTTCAAAAAGGGCATCGGTAAAGGGGGTGGTCCACTCGGGCTCCTCGTGTTGGCGCGTCTCGGTGTTATGACACATCACCATGCCGTGATGCGGTTCATCGGTGAAGATGCCGTGGATGGAACGTCCAAGCCGGCTGCCGCAATGCTGCCGGTATTTCTCGTGGGTGAGGGAAATGAAATGCTCGGTGGCCTCGCGTTTCAGAGTATCGAGGTACGTGTTTCCGTTATAAAAAGTGTGCGGCTGTGTGGTTTCCGTCGTGAAAATTAAAATCTGCTCGCCGGCGTCTTCATCGGGGAGCTGGCCCGGTTGCAGGCGCTGGCATTCATAGGCATTGAGGCCTTCCATTCGTGCCTGGAACACCGCGACGAACTCAGAGGGCCATTTGAATTTTGAAACCGGCACCAAGGTCAGACGCAGCGATTGCAGCCGATAGCGCGGGTCGGCTGTGGCGAGTCCTCCCGCCGAGCCGCTTGGCCAACGGTCTTCATCGTAAAGCCATGCTTCGAGCCCGAGTTTTTCGGCTTCATCCGCGCAAGCATTGATGAGTTCAAACCATTCGCTTCCCAGATACTCGGTTTGCAGGCCGGTGCGCGAATGCATAAAAAAGCCGCCCATTCCCATCTCTTTAAACACGTGGACCTGACGTAGCAGCTCTTCGCGTTCAAGCTTGCCGTTCCAGCTCCAGAACGGCTTTCCACGAAACTTGGACGATGGCTTCTTAAAGAGTTCAATCAGATCCGCTTCCGCATGGAAGGCGTTGGAGGAAACATGCGGATTGGACAAAGGGACGGCGATAGGCGGATTCATGGTGGAGGAGGCGAGCAGAGGTGGGGAACTGCTTTCCGGGTTTCGAACTCAGGAGGGAAATTGGCCGGTTTAATCGTGATGATTTTCGTCAAATGACAACAATCACCGAACTCCTGTTTTTTATTCGAAAATCGGGCCCGCGGGCTACTCCAATTCAACGTCAAAAATGGAATCGCCAAAATTGCGGGAACGCCTGGGACGAAGCCGTTCAGGCGTGATAAGAAAGACGCGCAATGCCTCCAAGTGAGTCCGCCTCCCATCTTGAACTCAAACGACTCGCGCTTATCTGGGCGCAGGCTAATCACTATTCGGTCGCGGCATGCGAGGTATCGCTTCCAAATCTTCGTTTCCGCGTTGATGTGGGCGCTTACCGGCCCGGCTCGCGGCGTGAATTGCGCGAGGACAACCGATGGAAAATCAAGCGGTTGACCAAGGTCAGCGCGCTTGGGGCAGCTGCCGTGTTTGAAGCGAAGTGCGGGCGCGCCGATTTTCTCCGTGACAGCCGGAGCACAGATCGCGTGACCGAGCGATTAAAGGTGTTGGGGGAAAAGAAATCGCAAATCGAGAGCCTGCTCAAGTTGAACTATCCATCCTTGCGCAAAGGCGATGAACTCTGGCCCGAATATGAGAGTTACGCGTTTGAGCAGGTTGAAGACGCGGCATACTGGAAGGTTTTAAAAGAGCTGAAAATGCTCTCCGGACAGCTCCATTCGCAAACCAAGCTCGACAATCTTCTGAAATGGAAGGCCGCCAACCTTCATTATCTGGTGGTCGAACCGAGTGTTTTGAACGAGCACGAATTACCACTTGGCTGGGGGCTGCTCGTCCGGTCCGGCGACAGGCTTACCCTTCAGGTCCGCCCTGAATGGCACGAGATTGACGAGCAAACCCGGTTGACTTTCCTGCATCGGGTGGCCATCGCGGGAACCAAGGCAACCAATCGCGAGCAGCTGATTACTTATCCGCTTATCGACGCGGAACGCCGGGGCATTTGAGTGCAAATCCGCGCGCCCTCGGTATTTTCACCGGGCATGGCCGCTTAAACGAGGGAGGCTTCCTTGACTGCCGGCACTTGGGCAGCGAGGGCTTTGCGGGCGATTTTGCCGATATATGCCATGGCCGCGCATCCCGCCAGGAGTCCGAATCCCATCAGGGCATATTCAAAGGGATGCCGTGGACGATTTGTGCCGAGGGCGGCCTCCAATCCGGCCTGAGCGGAGGCTCCCAACCATGTGAAAAAAAGATTGGCGGGAATGATGACCAGGACCGTGGCCAGCAGGTAAGGCCAAAAACGGATCGCTGTCAGCCCATACGCGTAATTGGAGAATCCAAACGGCAGCGGGCAAAGCCGCAGCAACGCGATGATACGCCATCCTTCGCGGCCAATGGCGGAGTCAATGAGGCGGAACTTTTCGTTGCGCTCGAGCCGGCGTGCAATGGCGCCGCGGGCTACGTGCCGGGAGATCAGGAAATTGATGGCCGCGCCCATCGCCGTCCCGAGCGTAAGAGAGAGGAATCCATCGCGCATCCCGAAGATAAATCCGCCTGCGATGGCAATCGGGGCGAGCGGTCCGAGGAAAAGTTGGACAACGACAATCAGGCCGGCGTACGCGAGCACGCCAAGCCAGCCGAGGTGATGAAAGAACTCCTGGGAAGCGGTAAGCCAATGGATAAGGGCGGACATGGAACGGCTTCCTTTTGCCAGAAAATCCGCTTTTTGCAACTGGCTCTCTCAGCCGGCTCAAATCGGGCATCCGCCGGAAATTGGGATCAATTGATTAAACCGGGAGCTCTTGCGCCGCGCGCTCCGTTTGGAGGCGGGTGGGGATGGATGCCTGTGCGCCAGCCTTCTTTGTGGCCAGTGCGCCCGCGCAATTGGCAAATCGAACGGCTTTATCCAAAGGCATCCCTTCAGCAAGCCGCACGGCAAGGACGCCGGTGAATGTGTCGCCGGCGCCGACCGTATCGACGACTTTTTTGACAGGCAATGCGGGCACGGTAAAACTGCGCTCTGCCTCAAGGCAAAGTGTCGAGTTCGCTCCGCGTGTTATCACTGCCCGCCGCACGTTTAGCGAATCGAGTTTCCCACGCACGATACTCAGCTGCCGAGGGAGACTTTTGACAGCGGTTTGGAAGAGGTCCGCCGCCTCGGTTTCATTTAAAACAAGCGTATCGATCGCAGACGTATTCCACGGAAAATCGTCGCGAAAAGGAGAAAGATTCAGAATCACCGGGATGCCCGCGCGATTGGCAATCCGGATGCCCTCCGCCAGGGCCGCGATCGGTGTTTCCATTTGAACAAGGAGAATGGAAGCTGCACGGATCAAGCTTCCTTGGATCCGCACACGGCTGGCACTGAGACGGGCATTGGCGCCTGGACTGTAAATGATCTGATTTTCACCGTCGGCATCGACCGCAATCAGGGCCGTGCCGGTATTCTCTTTTTGCACCGTGGCAATCCCTTGAATATCGATCCCTTGCTCCAGTAAAAAACGGCGGTACTCGGTGCCATGCGAATCGGGTCCAATGCAGGCAATCATGCTCCCTTGTGCTCCCTGCCGCATGGCAGCGAGCAATTGATTGCCGCCTTTGCCGCCGCGCGAAATCGAGAGCTGGCTTGCCGCGATGGTTTCCCCGGGAAGCGGCAGCCGTCTGACGCTCGCCACCATGTCGACATTGAGCGATCCGATGACGACGATTTTAGGAGGCACCGGCAGTGCAGCCCCTTTGGATGGCATTTTCATCCACGATTTTTAACCAGCCAGAGCGGCGCGGGTCCGGCTGACAAGCTCGTTATCGGCGTCGCTCGAGCCGCGAAAATAAAAGACGCTGGCGGCCAGGAGCCGATCGCGCCACGGCTGCGAAAGCCGGCTGCAATCTTCCAGAACCGCCGAGCTGAATTTGTAATCGTGGGCATCGCGGCCTTTGAGAAAAATAAGACGCCGCGCGGCATCGGTCAGCGGAGTGGGATCGGGATGCCCCTGCAGGTAGCCCAATACTTTGCGCGCCGCAGTGAGCCGATCCTTGCCGATCTCCGCGAAAATTTCGTCGACCGCGAAGTCTCCTTTGGCGTCGGGAGTCAGCGGCTCAAGCGAGTCGATGTGAAGCGCCGGTTTGTCCGCGCGATTGCCGCGGTAAAGGGGCAGGAATGCCGCATTTTGCAGGAGCAACAAACGGCGGGTCTCGTCATTTTGCGCACGATGCCATGCATAATGGATGGCGTTGGTAAATGTCATGGCGTGCAGCGACAAAATACCCGGTTCCTGCATTAGCAACTCGCCCGCGCCATCAAAAAGCCCTTCAAAGATGGAGCGCGGGGCTATCCCTTGATTGAGCAGCTTGATCGTTAACGCGCTAAGGTCGCCGGCCGATCCGGTGCGCAGCGCCTGGAGCAAATCTTTTGGAGCATCCGCATTCGGTTTGCCGTCCAGCCACCCTTCCGGGATCTCCTTGAGTAATTCAAGGTTTTGCCGGAACGGACGGTCCGCGGCGAAATCTGCTTTGGCAGGATTTTCAGTCGCGCCGGAACGATCGAGCAAGGCGTAAGCAAGCGAGCGCAGGACCGGCTCGGCATGTTGCCAGCCGATCACTTCCAAGCATCGGAAGCTGTTGGCGACATAGATCGCCTTGTGGCCGATGTCGCGGAAGTCGCGAGCCCCATAACGGACGAAAATTTCAAAAAGCTCATTGGCGCCGGCGGTGCGGACGAGCCCCACGATCGCGGCATCGGCCGCGCTTTCATCCCAGTTGTCCATGGCCTCGATAAAAGCCTGCCGCGCCCGATGGCTCGGTGGCACCGCCGCTTCATCAACGGGACCCATCTTCCAATCCCCTTCCCGGATGTTGGCCGCCTGCGAGAGTTTGAACTGGTTGATGGCCCAGAAAATCGGGAGCCAGCGTTCATTGTCGGGGGAAGCAAGACTGGCCAGATGCGCGGAGTTGACCACCAGCACC
Organism: Chthoniobacteraceae bacterium; assembly: GCA_028293625.1. Classification (GTDB taxonomy): domain Bacteria; phylum Verrucomicrobiota; class Verrucomicrobiia; order Chthoniobacterales; family Chthoniobacteraceae; genus CAIURC01. The sequence goes on from JAQGOL010000006.1 coordinate 135,235, forward strand.
GCGTGAAATTTAAAGCCAACTGGCCGTGGTTGAATATCGCGGACCCCGGCCAGCAACAAGGCGGTGAGGAGATGGGTGTAACTCAGCCCGCGTTTCATCTGTGCCGCGACTTTTTCCAGCACCTCTTCACGCGGGGTTTGTTCGAGCAAACGCACCAGGCTTTCGATATCCGGCTGGAAGCGCACCATGCGGGGATCCAAAGCGGCTTCCTCGGCCGAGACGGCTGGGAGCTGAGAAAGGAGGTTGCCCAACGCGGCAAGCGCACCTGCGCCGGCGGTGGTTTTGAGAAACGAACGGCGAGGTAGCATAGAAGGGGTTGCTAATTGATGACTAGTTCGGTGTGGAATGCGACGGATCGAGACGGGCCAGTTCAAGCGTATTGCGAACCAGATCGACAAATCGGGTAATGTCAAAGGGCTTGAGCAAAAAGCCGACCGCTCCGTTGGACTCGGCTTTTTTGCGCAAAGAAGGTTCATCCTGGCCGGTAATGATGATCACCCGTGTCGAAGGGGAGATCTCCCTGAGAAGCTGCTGGACTTCGAGGCCGGTAAATCGCGGCATATGCACATCGAGAATTGCCAAGCCAACACGATGTTGCCGCGCGTGGTCGATGAAGTGCTCAGAGTTATCAAATGTCTGCGACTCAAGGCCCTCTGAATCCAACAAAATTTTGAGCAACTGGAGCAGTGCGAGATCGTCGTCGACCACGCAAATGACGATGGGCGGTTCTGAGCTGGTTTCGGGCATTGTATTTAAATGATTGCTTCCGGGGAATGGTAAGTCTTCGCAGGAGACCTTACGGAAGGCCCGTATTGAAAGCAGCAATCATGCGTTGTAAACAAAATGCAACGCCGGCCATGCCGCAAAGGGAGGAGGAGAACCTCCAATTGTGATGAATCCAGCGTAAAAAGCACGGCAGGCAGAAGTTGCTTTCAGCCTGCCGTGCAGGGGCCAATGTTCTACGCCACTTTATTTATTAGGCGCGGGCTGACCTTCCGGGGAGGCTCCTTGGTTTTCCGCGTGAGGATCGGCCGCCTGAGGGCGAAAATCCCCGCGCGGAGCGCTGTCCCGGGGCGGCATTGGGCGAAATTCATCGGCGGTAAGTTGGCCGTCATGATTTTTGTCCAGTGCGGAAAGCGCGCTGGCGGCACCGGCAATTTCCTGTGGAGAGATGATGCCGTCGTGATCGGTATCGAGCGCGCCAAAAAGCGGTGGCATGGGGCGAGGCGCCTGCTGATCATTACGCGGCGGTGGATTGCCCTCGGGATGCCGCTCTTCAGGTGGTCCAAATCGACCGGGTCCACCCGCTGGAGGATACGCATGCATTCTCTGGCGATTCTCTTCCGGCGCAGACGAATAGGAATGGCGTCGTCCACCATCGTCACGCGCGCCTTGGTCGGAGAACTCGCGCCGCTGCATGGGCGGCTGCCCGTAACCGTCCCGTTCAAATCCACGGAAACGGCTGTGACGCGGGAAGCGCGGTCTGTCATCAAAGCGTGGCCGATCCCGGAAGTCCCGCTGATCGTTTGATTCCAGATCCGGACGCCGGTCATCGCGGGGAGGACGCGCATCGGGATTGTCGCGGCGTTCTTCTCTGCCTTGTCCGCGATCATCGCGCGGCTGATCGCGATTCGCTTCACGGCTGTCGGGATGCGGCGGCCGGCCGCCTCGCTGATCGTTTGATTCTGTGTCCGGGCGGCGCTCATCGCGGCCCGCCTCGCGCCGTTCGCCGGGGAAGTGCTCCGGGCGGCGCTCCTGCCGGGATTCAAAGTTCCCGTCGCTGCGATGTTCGTTTCTTGGTTGAATGTCGCGGTTGCGATCGTTGCTTTCATCGCGGGGAGGCCGGGCATCGTGGTCGTCGCGGCGTTCCTCACGGCGTGGTCCACGATCATCGCGCGGCTGATCCCGATTCGCTTCACGGCTGTCGGGATGCGGCGGCCGGCCGCCCGAGGGAGCTCCGGGTGGTTGCGGTGGTTGTGGCGTGGGCGCGGGGAGATTGGGCGTGGGACTGGGCAGCGGCGGCGGAGGAGTCTGCGCAGGTGCTGGAGGAGGCGTTTGGGGAGCTGCTGTAGGAGGCAGCGCATCGGGGGTTTGGGCATGGATCCCGCCAAAGGAAGCCGCCATGATGATGGCGCTGAGGATTGCTGTCGGTTTCATATAGAGTGTGAATTAATCGGAATAGCCGCACTTGGATGAGCGGAGCCGCGGCCGGCTGGTTTTCGTTGCTCTGTAAGAAACATCGCAATGGCTAGTTAAGGGACGGTTGGGTTCGGGATCGAAAGTTGTTAAGGGGATGTAAAATTCGGGGCTTTTTCATTACATTTCTCTAGTTTTCGGTTGTTCCCCCATGAATTCCACCAACGACCGGTTACGCCTGCTCATCATCGACGACGACCGGAAACTCTGCCGGCTGATCGCGGATTACCTCGATCCGCTTGGCTACCAGGTCAGCGCCGTGCATACCGGTCCCGATGGCGTGGAACGCGCGCTCGCCGAATCGTGGCACGCGGTCATTCTCGATTTGATGCTGCCTGGGATGGATGGAGTCGAGGTTCTTAAAAAGATCCGGCGTTCGAGCGAAGTCCCGGTCCTGATGCTCACGGCCCGGGGCGATGAGACCGACCGCATCGTGGGCCTTGAAGTCGGCGCGGACGATTATTTGCCAAAAACGTTTTCAAGTCGCGAGCTGCTTGCCCGGCTCCGTGCCGTTACGCGGCGCACAGGGCGCGCCGGGATTCAATCAAACTCCAGGCCTCCGATCGAAGACGACCTTGTTGTCGGCCCGCTTCGGATCAGGCTCAACTCGCGCTCGGTTACCCTGGATGGCAACCCGCTTGTAATGACCCCCGTGGAGTTTGATCTCCTTAGCTCAATGGCGCGTGCCAAGGGCCGCATCCGCACCCGGGACCATTTGCTCGAAGAAATCCGGGACCGCGATTATGAAGTCTTTGACCGCTCCATTGATGTCCATATTTCGGCATTGAGAAAAAAACTCGGCGACGATCCAAAAACACCGCGTTTTATCCGCACTGTGCGCAGTGCCGGCTACATGTTGATCGACCCGGAAACTTAGCTGGTCTGAAAGATGGCCGATTTGAAAAACCTCCTTCCTTCGACACAGAATCTGCCGGCTGGCAGCCGCCTCCGCCTTCCGGTCTCGGCGAAGATCGTGGTTTGGTTTTTTCTCAACCTGTTGCTCCTGGCATTGGTGGCGTTGGTCATCGTGCGAGTGCATTTTAAGCTCGGACTCGATTCGCTGCTCACGGGCCGCGCCGGGGAACGCCTCCAATCGCTGAGCGAGGTGGTCGTGGCCGATCTCAGGGAACATTCCCACGCCGATTGGCCCGCGCAACTTGAACGCTTTGGCGCCGCGTATCAGGTGCAGTTGGCGGTTTTTTCAAGCGATGGAAAGCAGGTTGCTGGTAAAAGCGCAGTGCCGCCTCCACGGGTGATCGAAAAAATCACGCATCCGCCGCGTTTTTCCGAGGGGCCAGGTCCGCGTCCCGGGTTGCCGAGGGGACGTGATGCCGCTCCCGACCGCTTGCGGCCACCGCGCGACCGGCCAATGCGTGAGCCTGGCGAATCTCCCGTTGCGGGCGACGCAGCCGACAACCGCCCAAGGCAGGCGGATACTCCCGGCCGGATGCGTGATCAGCCCGGCAACGGCCGGAATCCAAGAGGAGGCCCCCGGCCGGAGCGTGCGCCCGATTTGCCGCTGCCCGGTGAATCTCGCGGCGTCAACTATCCGAAGTTTATTATCCATTCAAATTCGCCGGCTCTTTATTGGGTCGGAGTGTATGTGCCGCTTCCTCCGCGTGAGCTGCGTTCCAACGGACCGATGGTGCTGCTGATCTCCTCCACCTCGTTGAGCATCGGCGGGCTCTTGTTTGATTTTACACCGTGGTTCCTTCTTGGAATTGGCATCCTGGCCGGCTCCGGTTTGTTCTGGCTGCCGCTGGTGCGCGGGATCACCCGTTCCCTGCGGGAGCTCACCGACGGTGCCGGCCAGATGGCACAAGGCCGCTTTGAAACTCGCATTGACGCCAGGCGCTCCGATGAACTTGGACTCCTAGGCGCTTCGCTCAATGAAATGGCGGGCCGACTGCAGGAATTTGTAACCGGTCAAAAGCGGTTTTTGGGCGATATCGCACATGAACTCTGTTCGCCTTTGGCCCGGATGGAAATGGCGCTGGGAATTCTGGATCAGCGCGCCGATGAAAAACAACGAGCTTATGTGAACGACGTCCGCGAGGAAGTACGGGAAATGTCGGGGCTGCTCAACGAGCTGCTTTCCTTTACCAAAGCCGGCTTGCGTGCCGAAATTCATTTGCAGTCCGTCTCGCTGGCCGGTTGCGTGCGCGCCGCAGTCGATCGGGAGGGGGACGGCAACGCGCTCATTGATATTGGCATTGATGAAACGATCGCCGTGCTGGTGGAACCGCAGCTTCTTACCCGCGCAATTTCCAATGTCGTGCGCAACGCCATCCGCTACGCCGGGAAGGCCGGTCCGATCGTGTTCTCGGCCGCCGTACGCGGCGACTCTGTTTTACTTGTCGTACGCGATCATGGGCCCGGTGTCCCGGTTGAAACCCTCAACCGATTATTCGATCCCTTTTTCCGTCCGGAATCCGCCCGGACCCGCGAGACGGGAGGGACCGGACTTGGCCTGGCTATTGTAAAAAGCTGCGTGGAGGCATGCGGCGGAAAAGTAGCTGTCAGGAACGCCAATCCAAGCGGATTGGAAGTAGAGATGGAACTTCGCCGGGCACATTCCGGCGCGCGATCCGTCAGCTCTGAGAGCGTGCCGGTTAATTAGGCGAAGAGTGCGTCCACTGGTTTGCCAAGGCCGTCGCGGGTGACGTAAAAGGGGCGCTGTTCGATGTCGTAGGCAAGCCTGGCAGGAATGCCCATCGCTTTATAGATCGTCGCATGAAGATCTTCAATCGGGACCGGATGATCAATGGCTTTACAAGGACGTTCGTCCGCGGTGGTTCCGTATACGTGGCCACGTTTCATTCCGCCGCCGTAAAGGAGAACACTGCCGGCATCCGTAAAATGACGGTGCATTCCATAGAACTTGAGCTCTTCAAGCTTGTCGGGCACGCGCGATTGTTCACGGACTTTTGCGCCCTCTTTTCCTTCAATCATCATATCCCGGCTGAACTCGCTCGCCAGGACGATGAGGGTGCGGTCGAGAAGCCCGCGCTCTTCCAGGTCAAGAACAAGCTGGGCGATCGGGCTGTCGATCATCTTCTTCATATTGACCATGCGCGTATGGCCGTTTTCATGAGTATCCCAGTTAAGAAATGGAATGTATTCAGTCGTGACCTCAATATAACGCGCGCCAGCTTCAGCGAGACGCCGGGCCAGCAGGCAGCCAAGTCCAAAGCGGCCGGCGGTGCGCGCTTCATAACTGCCATCGCGATCCTGCTTCACATTGGAAAGATTGGCTGCGTCAAATCCCGCGGGCACATACTTTGCCACCGAATCTTTAGGTTCAAGCGAGAGATCAAAAGCTTTTGCCGACGGTGAACTTAGAAGCCGGTGCGCGTTGTCCATGGAACTAAGAAACGAGTCGCGTTGATAGGCGCTGCCATGGGCGCCTATCGGACTGGCTTCAAGTAACCGCTTATAGAATTTATTGCGGTCTTCAAAACGGCCCGGGGTCATCCCGTCAGGCGGCCGCACGGCGGAAGCGGCATCGTGCGGATAAGGGATATTGAAGGGACCGTATTCGCTGCCGAGGAAGCCGGCCGTGGTAAAAGCCTTGAGTTCCTCACTTTCACCAAGGTCAAGCCGCTGGCCGATGTTGATAAAGGCCGGGATCGCGTCGTTGCGCGGCCCAAGCGTGCGAGCCATGACCGCGCCGATATGCGGGGCGGCAACCGATTGGGGCGGGATATAGCCTGTATGCCAGTTGAACTGATGGCGGGAATGCAGGATAAATCCAAGATCGGCCGCAATGCTCGTGCGCAGCAGCGTCCCACGATCCATGATGGCCGCCATCTTCTCAAGTCCTTGCGAGAACTTGATCTGATCCACGGAAGTATCAATGGAAGGAAATGTGCTAAGGACTCTATTTGGATCCATCCCTTTCTCGAATGGAGCATACCGTTTCGGATCGAAGGTTTCCGTGTGCGCCATCCCTCCGGCCATCCAAAGAACGATGACTGTATCCGCGGTAGGCGTGATCTTCGGAAGCGGTTCTCCCGCGAACATCCTGGGGGCGCCGGCCAGCAAGGCGCTAAGTGTCGCTGCGGAAGCGTTCTTAAGAAAGTCGCGGCGGGAATGGTAGGAAGGGCGCATTTTGGGGGAGGGGCTATTATCGTCTTCTCGTAATCTTAATCTTACTCGTAATCTTAATCCTGTCCCGATTGGTTGGGTAAAGAAACGATTACGATTAAGAGTAAGAATAAGAAGAAGTTGGGAGGCGCTTTGCGCCTAGTTGATTAGTTGGAAGTCGGGGAGGTTAACCAATGCCCAAACTAAATCTGAAACTCCACTTGCAGTTGCCGGTGTGCCCAGCATTTCCAAAGCGATTGCACGCTCGGTCTCGGCGGGCGGGCGGCCGAATAACTGGAGGTAAAGGGTTTCCGGCAAAGTAGAAGGGTTCGCGATGGCTTCAGGAAGCAGTTTGGCAGCTGTCACGGCAATGCGTTGGTCGAGGGTGCTGCCGTTAGTGAGTTCAAGTGCCTGAAGGGTTGTCGCCGCGCTTGAACGGGTTGTAACGATTTGTTCACGGCCGGGCCGCTCGAGGGCGCTTTGAAGCGAGTCGGTTACAAGGAGCGACGCGCGAATTTTCCCAACGTGCGTCGCGATTGAAACCGCGGGCACAAGTTGCGGTCCAAGTGCGACAGGCAGGTTGGCGAAATCCTGACGGGTAATCGGTTCCAGCCCTGGGCCTTCATCGATCGGTGTAACATTGTCGGGAAGCGGACGCGCTTCGGCCCACGTCGTCTCTGCCAGCGTCGCGGTATTCCAGCCGGACTCCGGGTTGCGGCGCACCCGCCAGCTCGGATCGCTGACAATTTCCTCCACCCCGGCGCCTGATTTAATCTGGAGATAAAATGCCAGCCCGCTTGTCGCGTTGAGATGGGTGACCGAGGCGGGATAAAGTTTACGCTCCGAATCGTTCATCTGTTTCTCAGTGTGGCTGGATACATCAACCGTGATGATGTTTTCCCCGGCGACAAGAAGCGATTTGAGATCAAGCAAGACGATGCGCCCATTGCGTGCCCCATCGCGCATGACCGGTTTGGCTTCCGTGCCGTTGACCTGCACATCAAAACGCTGGCTGGCAATCAGTGCCGCATACGCATCGGTCGGTGGCTGCGTGAGCGTGAACTTTTTTCGGAAGACAACCCGGTGCCGGCTTGACTCGGGGATCACCTTCAAGGCGGGGCCCGGCGTCTCCACCGTTTTGATCGGCTCTTGTGCGGCAGTCACAGCCGCGGCTGCTTTTTCAATTGCAATCCGCGCGGCTTCCATCGCTTTGCCACCCTTGGCTTCAGCGGTCTCGGCGGCGCGCTGGGCTTCGGTAACCGTTTTTAAAGCGGCCTCAAGTTGCTGGCGGACGGCACGGGCGGCGGTGCGTTCCGCGGCAAGCTCAAGCGGTTCATCTGTCCAGATCCAAAGCGGTGTGCGCTGATTGCCTGGCTTGCCTGAATCATTAAAATCAAATTCCAGCGTGCCTGGAAGCCGAGCCCATGTGGAAGCGAGGCCGCTGAGCGCGTCGCAAAACTGTTCAGCCGTGAGACGCCGCGTAAACGGGCCTGTGAAAACATAAGGCGTTTTGCTGTCGGGAGCGGGCGATTCCGTGGTGGGAAGCTGGTAGGCGCGCGACGTGACGATCAGTTCTATGGTGTGCTTGAGATCGTAATTATGCGCGACGAGATCTTCGGCGAGCCAATCGAGTAGATCGCCGCTCCAGGCCGGCTGCTCCATGTCATCCAGCGGCTCGACCAGCCCCCGCCCGATGAGCCGCGCCCAAAGCCGGTTGACTACGGTGCGCGACAGGCGGCCATTTTTCGGATCGGTGATGATTTCCGCAAGGCGCCTGAGCCGCTCGGGTTTGGTGGCATTTTCATCGACCACGCCAAGTTCGGGATAAAGAAAAGCGGCGACCGCTTTTTTACCGGTCGGCTTGTCGCAATGGATGAGTTCCAGCGATTGTTCGCTGTAAACAGCGGCGAGACCGTAAGCATCCGCAAGCGCCCAATCGTTGATGAAGCTATCGTGGCAGGAGGCGCATTTGATGTTTACCCCCATAAATGTTTGCGAAATGTTTTGAGCGGCCTGCATCGGCGGGGTCATCGAGGCGTTGACATTGCCACGCCAGATAATCCCTTTGCTGAACCCTTCGCTCTGTGTGGTCGGATTGATCAATTCGGCCACGAACTGGTCAAACGGCAGATTTTCATTCAAAGCGGAATAAAGCCAGCGCGAGATCTGGCGGCGGCCTCCGTCGATAAAACCAGTGCCTGCGTAATCGTTGCGCAGCAGATCATTCCAGAAAGAAAGCCAGTGGTCGGCGTAGTCGCGCTGATTGGAAAGCAGCGAGCGGGCAAGCTCCCCGCGTTTGGACGGGGAATTATTTGCGAGAAAAGTATTGAGCTGAGTGGGCGAGGGGAGCAACCCGATCGTATCGAGATAAACGCGCCGTGCGTAGGTGCGATCATCGACCGCGCCGGGCGCGGCGATTTGGTGTTGCGCAAAATAGGCGCCCAGGAGCCGATCAACAGGATGCGCCTCAACGCCTTCAGGGAGGGCGACAGCGTGGGGGCGAAGGTTAAGCGCCGTCGGTTTGGCAAAGGAAATATTGCCATCCCAAGGCATGCCCTGATCGATCCAGGCGCGCAACAAGGCCACTTGCGCCGCCGTCCACTTTGTCCCCTTTTTAGGCATGACCTCGTCGGGATCAGTGCCGGCCACCAGATCGACAATGCGGCTTTCCGCGCTTTTGCCGGGAACAATGTCAATGCCATCGTCGCCGCCCTTCAGGATCGCCTCGCGGCTTTCCATATTGAACCCGCCTTTGGCTTTGCCTTTTGCATGGCATTTGATGCAAGCCGCCTCAAAGAGCGGTTTGATTTCTTTTGCAAAATCAACCGGCGGCCCGGCGGGAGCCGGCGGTGCGACATCCTGGGCCAGGGCGAGCCCCGCGCTAAGCAGAAGCAGGAGTGAGGTGTAGAGGCAGCGAATCGCGGGGTAAATCATCAGGGGGGGATCGCGGTTGATGGAAAATTAAACGAAAAGGGGGTGCGGAAGTAACCGCCAATAGATGCGAATCGCAAGGATGTCAGATGACGGCACTTCCCGCTCCACGTCTCTGCTTCACTTAATTGCGAGGAGCTTCGTCGGCATCGATATAATCGAAAAAGGTTTGGATGTCGGCGCGGTTTTCAAAGCCGCCTTCAAGCTTGCGGCGTTGCAACATCTCGCTGCCGGAATCATTCCAGCCGCGTTTGCGCATGAACTCGTTCCAGACTTCGAGATCTTCCTCGTCGGGCTTGCGGCCTTGGGAATAACACCAATCGAGGATTTCCTCATCGCTGCCGCCTTCTTTGACGCGTTCAACCAACGCCGGGTAGGTCACCTTGAGAAAATTAATGCATCGTCCATCAAATCCCCCTCCCAGATTTGGGATATAATCGGCGGGCAACGCGCCTGCGGCATGAAGCCGGATTTTATCAAGCATCCGGCCAAAATAAGAAAGACCAGCGGTTTTTTCGTGGGGACTGCGAAGATTCTCAAGTGTCATAACGAAGGAAAAAGTAGCGGACGGCAGGTTAAAAGGGCAAGTCCGGGCCTTTCGTCAAAAGGCTCCGTGAAGGCTAGCTTGTTTTTTGCTCTGAAAGCGGGAACGATCGCATACCCTGGATGAGAACCGTTCTTCTAATTGATGACGACCAAACGTGTCGCGCTCCCGCGGCGGAACTTTTCCGCCGTTTGCAGTGGCAGGTATTTGAAGCCGTCGATGGCCAAAGCGGTCTTGCCCTCGCCCTGGAACATCCGCCTGACATTATCCTCTGCGACTTGCTGATGCCCCGCGGAAACGGTTTCCAGCTTTGCCGCGCAGTCCGGGAACACCTCGAACTGCGGCACACCCGCATCATCATTTGCTCCGGCCGCGATTTTTCGCATGACCGCACGACGGCGGAGGAAGCCGGCGCGGATCTTTATTTGTTGAAGCCGCTGCTTCTTTCACGGCTCAAGGAAGCGATCGATGAAGTCATGGCGGTTCGGCCGATGCTTGAAACAGAGCGCCCGGTTACGGAGCACGTCTTTAGTGCCGAAGATTTAACAACGCGGATCAAGTTCTGGGGCGTGCGCGGTTCGGTCCCCACTCCCGGCGCGTCGACGGTCTTTTTTGGAGGCAACACTTCCTGCGTGGAAGTTCGCGCGCTTGGGGAAATCATCGTGCTCGATGCCGGCTCCGGCATTCGGCCGCTTGGATTGGAGCTTGCACGGGAGTTCAAAGGACAGCCGATCAATTTGACATTGCTGATTTCGCATACGCACTGGGATCACATCCAGGGGTTCCCGTTTTTTCTCCCGGCGTATGATGCCAAGAACCGGGTGCATGTGCTCGGATACGAAGGGGCGCGGGATGGATTGCGCGCGACGCTGGCAGGACAGATGGAGAGTCCCTATTTTCCGATCGCCCTCAGCCAGATGCCGGGCAACATCATCATTGAGGAGCTCAAGGAGATGGAGTTTTCAGTGGGCGAAATTCCGGTGCGCGCCTGTTTTACAAATCATCCGGGCGTCTGTGTCGGGTACCGGATTTTCACACGCGCCGGATCGGTGGTTTACATTCCCGACAATGAGACCTTTTCCAAGGATGGCACACAGGCGAGCAAATCGGGAATTCCCTCCAGCCTCGATTACGACATCGTGGAGTTTGTGCGCGATGCAGACGTTTTGATTGCCGATTCCCAGTACGACTCCGCCGAATACGGTTCACATGTTGGATGGGGCCATGGCTGTCTCGATGAAGTGGTCCGCCTGGCCATTGCCGGCAATGTGAAGCGGCTTTTTCTTTTTCATCACGATCCGGCCCACGATGACCGGTTTATCTCGACGATGCTGATGAATGCGCGGGCCATGGCGAAAGCCGCCGGCAGTCCAATTCGTATCGATGCTTCCCGGGAAGGCGAGGAGATCATTCTTACCGCGCCGGCGCCCGTGCCACTCCCTCTCCAGGTTCCATGACCGGTTGCCTTTCCGGGGTGAGCTTTTTCATTTGAAACCCGGCGAGTCCGCCCTGGCCTCCCTGGAGAGGCAAACCCGGTAAACCCACCAGATAAAAGCGATTTGAAATGGGAGTCGCAGCCATAAAATCGATGCCGGCAGCTGAACTCCGGGCCAGCCGTGAATCGCCACGTTAAGGTTCGCGGGAAAAACGGCAAGCAGCAACGCGATCAGGCCCGCTCCGGCATAGGCGCGCAACCGCGGGACCAACACTCCCAATCCGCCGATCATCTCGGCGACTCCGCTGAGTAAAACCAACGCATGAGGCGACGGAAGATAAGAGGGCATCATCGCCTCATACGGAGCAGGATTCAGGAAATGGTTTGTTCCGGCGCCGAGGAAGAACACGGCAAGTATCCATTTTCCATAAGGTTGTGGGGAAGAAGGCATTGGGAGCAGTAATTAAGAGAAATCCGGCCACCGATGAGTTTGGCACTATTTGAGGCAGTTTCCGATTCACCCTCGCAGCTCCACGCAAATGCTTACTCGGCGGGCGATTGAGCGGGAGGGGGGAGATGGCTGTTTAAGAAACGTTTTGTGCGTCTAAACGCGGCGACGGCACGCTGCTGGATGGCGGGGGCGGAGGAAAGGTCGCCTCGCAAGCCTGACTCTTCAAGGGCGTGGAAGATCGGGAGAAGGGCAACCATTCCGCACGTTGAACTCGCGCCCGATAGCTTATGCGCGAGTTTGTTGAGTTCCTGGGCGGCTCCGTTGCCGATCGCGGCGTCCATCCCGCTCATGAGTTCTTCAGCCTGAAGAAGATACATTTGCGCCAGCTCACGCATCGTCTGAGGATCCCCATCGCTGGCCTCCCGCAAACGGCCGAGGTCGACGGGACATTCTTCATGGGAGTCGGCCTGCCATCGGGCCAGCGCGGCTTGCAGTTCGGCGGTGCGCACTGGTTTTGTCAGATAATCGTTCATGCCGGCGGCCAGGCATTTTTGCCTGTCACCTTCCATCGCGTGGGCGGTCATGGCAATGATGTGGACGGGCCGTTGTGCCTCCTCGCGAATGCGCCGGGTGGTTTCATAACCATCAAGTTCCGGCATCTGGCAATCCATTAAAATGATGTCATACGGGATGCGGTTAAGGGCTTCCAGGACTTCATTGCCGTCCGCGACACTGTCCGCGTGGTAACCAAGCTTAAGCAGCTGCCGAAGCGCCACCTTTTGGTTAATCATATTGTCTTCGGCCAGGAGGATGCGCGCGGTGTGCCTCGGCGATTCAGCCGGGGAATGTCCGTGAGCGGCCGGTTCGGACGGCTCGACCAATTGATGCGTGAGCGGAGGCGCCGCGACGCTGACCAGGCAATCATATAGCTTGGACTGTTTGATTGGTTTGATCAGGCATGCTTCAATACCTGCATCCTTGCCTGGTAGATCAATGAGATGCGTGGCAAGCGAGCTAAGGACAATCAACCGGGTTCGGCTCAGCGCGGGATCGGCCTTGATCGCTTTTAAGAGCTGCAACCCGGCCATCTCGGGGATTTGCATGTCTAATATGGCGAGATCAAAGGGATCCCCGTTTGCGGCGTGGCGACTGAGCGTTTCAAGCACTTCGCTTCCATCAGCGACGGCATGGGAACGCATCCGCAGGTTTTCAAGTTGGAGCTGGAGAATGCGGGTGGTGTGATTATCCACGGCGAGCACGTGGAGCCCGGCAAGGTTATCCTTGTTGCCTTCGCTCGCCGACGCGCGGAATTGCGGTTCAAACCGGGTCGTAAACCAGAAAGTGGAGCCTTTGCCCGGCTCGCTTGCCAAACCGATTTCGCCCCCCATCAAATTGACAAGCTGACGGGCGATTGCCAGACCAAGACCTGTGCCGCCGTATTTTCGCGTGGTGGAGCCATCGGCTTGGTTGAAAGGTTGAAAAAGGGATGCTTGCGCTTCCTGATTGATCCCGATGCCCGTATCGGAGACTTCAAACCGCAGCATCGAACTGGACAGCTGCGAGACGCGCAGGACTACTTCGCCTTTCTCCGTGAACTTAATGGCGTTGTTAAGAAGGTTGGTGAGGATTTGCCGCAACCGCCCCGCATCGCCGCGCAGATAGGGAAAGACATCGGCTTTAACCAGGCCAAGGAGTTCAAGCCCCTTTGTATGGGCGGTGTCGGCGAGCATTTCGATGGTATCTTCAACGACTTCGCGCAGGTTAAAATCGAGCGCCTCAAAAGTCAGCTTGCCGGCTTCGATTTTCGAGAAATCAAGGATGTCATTAATGATCGTCAGGAGCAGGTCGCCGCTCTGGCGGATGGTCTCCACGTAATCACGCTGGTCCCGGTCGAGCCGGGTCTCGGTGAGCAGGCCGGCCATTCCAATCACTCCGTTCATCGGAGTGCGGATCTCGTGGCTCATGTTAGCCAGGAACTGCGATTTGCTGCGGGTGGCATCGAGGGCGGCATCTCGCGCGGAAGCAAGCTGGAACTCGGCTTTGCGGCGTTCGGTGACTTCAGTGCGGATGGCGATATATTGGTACGGCTCCCGGAGCTGGTTCAAACACGGGACAATCGTGGTGTCGACCCAGTAAGCCGATGCATCCCGTGCGCGGTTTTTGATTTCGCCTTTCCAGACCTGCCCAGCCGAGATCGTTTCCCAGAGACGGGTGAAAAACGTTTTGGGATGAAACCCGGAATTGATGAGGCGGTAATCGCGGCCGAGCAGGTCTTCGCGAGCAAACTTGGAGACGTCGCAGAACTTGTCGTTGACGTAAATAATCTTGCCAGTTTTGTCGGTGATATCGACCAGCGCGTGCTCATCGAGAGCCAACTGCACGTCGTTGAGGCGCTGTTGCGAATCAAGGAGCGCCTCCTGAGTTGTCTTGCGCTCGGCGAGCTGGAGGGTGAGTTGTTCATTGGCAAGTCGCAACCGTTCATTGGTTTCCGTCAAAGCATTGCGTGCTTCCGACAAGCCTTCCCGCGCGCCTTCCAGCCCGATCGCGGCGCGGCCCACCTCCTCCTGGAGACGATTAAAGTTCACCGCCATATCGCCCACTTCATCGCGCGAATGGACAATGACCGGCGCGAAATCAAAGTGGGCCTTGGCCGCCTCCAGATCGCCGGCCGCCAAGGCACGCATTGCGCGGGTAAAATCAGCCAGGGTTCCTTGAACCAAGTGATCGGCCGATTTGGAGATCTCGACGGCGGCGTGCGCGATCATGCCTGGAAGTATTAAACCGACGGCGATCGTCAGGAGCGCGACGACAACAAAAATGTCCTCCAGTGCAACGATGAGAGCCGAGTCCTGGCGCGGCACATTGTCCACGGCAATCAGGTAACCGACCGCATCAAGGGCAAGCACCAGGAGCATCGCGCCGGTCAGCTTGAGATGCAGAGTACGCGCCACAAGCGGGAGTCCCAATTTTTTGCGATCCGCCATTTTACGCCACGCATAAAGCGCGGTGCCCGAGTAGGCAAAAGCGATTCCGGCAAGGACGGTGCGCAAACCATACTGCTGGAAGCCGAGAACGGTGGAGAGTCCCCAGATACTGGCGGCGATTACGCCGAGGATGATGGTTCCGCGAGGAGCCCGGTAAGGACGCGTCATTTCCGGTTGATCCTTGCGAAGCAACCAGACCGCGATATTCGGCATGCCGATCCCGATCAGATAGGTCAGATTGGCGGCGGCAATCAGCCAGATGGGGTCGCCGATCAATAAAAAAGCAATTGCCATGAAGGCCGTGAAGAGGGTGGTAACCCATGGCGCATCGGTCCTGGAACGTTTGGCCATGAACTCAGGTAGCAATCCGTCCTCGGCCAGCTGCGCCAAAGTGCGAGCCGCGCCAGCGAGCGGCGCAATCGTTCCGTGGAACATGTTAAAGATCATGAACCAGATTGCCGCGGCCTTGGCTGCGCCGCCTAGCAATGGGGCAAAGGTGGGGCCCAGGACCAGGGCAAGCTCTCTCCCAAGTGGTTCGGGCCCCAGCGTGCCGAGCCAGATAATTGGCAGCACGATGAAATAAAGCGATGCGAGCGCGGCACTGGCCAGCATCGCGCGCGGCACGTTTTTATTTGGGTCGATGGTTTCGCCGACGTGACAGGACGCCTGTTCAAAGGCCGGTGCGGCGAATCCGATCAGATAGATGCCGGCCATGACGCTGGTAATCTGGCCAAAAACGCCCGGGAACGGGACCGTGAGGTGGTAAGTAAACGCTCTTTGCCAATCGACGTTGCCGCTAAAAACGGGAATGACCGCGGAAAGAAACGCGAGGAGCGCCGAGATCGAGGCGATCGGCACAGCGAGCCGCATGACCCATTTGACCCCGCACAGATTGATGAAGGTAAAGAATGCAACAATACCGGAAGCCATTACCGCGATGGGAACCGTCGGAAGATATAGCTCGTGAATCGCCGCCGCCGAGAGGAGCGCGGTTAATCCGCAAGTTGGCACCCACCCCCACCAGTAACAAACGCCGGTAAGATTAGCTAAAACAGGACTGTATGGTCGAAACGCTTCCGCACAGGTGGCCGCAATGCCGCCCACCCGGTTCGGATACATCATAATAAGCTCCGTCCAGCCCGGAGTGGCCGCCCAACTCAACAGCAGTCCGACAATAAGCAGGGGGACCGCAGCGCTCCCCTGGCCAATAATGGCGCCCTGCCCCACAAACAGCGCCATAATCAGGAACAGGCTTTGATTAATGCCGCCCATGGCAAGTGCAGTGGTCCCAATCCAGCCAACGGTGCGGGGATGAAGCGCGTGTCCCGTTGCGCTTTCTTGAGGAGGCGAGGCGGGGAGCGTTATCACATGAGAGGTATCAGAGAAGTGTAATTTCGCGTCAACACCTTGTTTGATGTCTCGCGGGGAACTCGAGCCCGGGGAGCAGCTTTGCTGCCACCAATCACATTCTGTCCGGAAGTTTTTCCCGCTCGCTTCCGAAGTCCGCCGCTTGGGCGCGGCGGACAGATTTCACTTAGCGCGTGGCACGGACGCGGACAAAGCGCCGGAGATCCAATGAGGCAGGCGGTGTGATCCGGTAACGGACATCTTCGGTGCCATCGCCATTATAGTGCACTCCTTCATAAACAAAGGAAGAGGGCGCCGTGACCCAGTTCGCCAGATCCAAGGACGTCTGGAAATCCCATGTTACATCGTCTGCGCCAATCCGCCTGGTATAATGCACGACCGGTTCGGTGGGGGAGTTGAAGGAAATGGCAACCTGCACGGCACTTGGTGCAAATGGGGTAGTGCCCTGTGCGTATTCAAGGAAGTTACTGAGTCCGTCCTTATCGGGATCGGCATTGTCATCGGTGATGCTTAACTGCGACTTGAACGTGTCATAACTGACGACGTCCGTCACTCCGGGATTACCATTTAACCCGGCGCTATGACGCCAGTTCTGAGGAAGCGCGGGATTTGGATTGGACTCAGGCCGGATCAGGACAAGACTCGGGCCATCTCCATCGGCGCCGGTTGGCCAGGGTGAACCATCCTGATAAGTCACGCTAAAGATAGTCTGGCCTCCGGTGTTGGTTAGAGTCAGCACTTCTCCGGTATCGGCGAGCTTGCCGCTGGTGAACGGGCCGAAGCGGACAGCTGCCGGCACCGAAGGATATCGGACGGAAAAAGCCGCCGGGGTGCGGGCTACAACAAGCCGTTCGCCCGGTGCCACGATCCGCGCCGGGAATGCGTAGTCTATGCCGGCGGTAAAACGCGCTCCGCTAATATCGACAGCCGCCGCGCTGATGTTCATCACCTCAATAAACTCGAACTCATCCTCAGCTCCGACCGCGCTGTAACCGGCTTGCTGCTCGGCCAGATTCGGGAGTGCCGGATGATACATGATTTTTGAAATCACAATGTTACCGGCCGCGGCCGACTGGGTGGTGCCGGAGTTGGTGATGGTCTGGCTGGTGGTGCCAACTACCGCTCCGTCAAAGCCGATAGCCTGAAGCGTAATATTGTTCACGCCGGGAGCGAGCGGGACCGAAACCTGCCAGGCGTTTGTACCGGTCCATGTAACTACAAGCGGTACAACACTGCCCGCCAGACGGATATCGCGGACGTTCACCCAGCCCGTGCCGCTGATGGTAACAAAAGGCGAATTTACCGTCGTATTATTGCTGGTGATCGCAAAGCTCACCGGCGGAATCCCGAGATTGATAGCGTTTAAAACAGTCGCACGGCGACTATCTACTCTGGTCATAAAGGTCGTGAGATCCTCATTAAGAACCGTACTGTAGTTTTGCGCAAAAGGTTGCAGATAGGCGCGGTTAAACGTGGTCGTGCAAATATCGAGAAGATGCCCGTAGAATGCCCGCAAATTGCTTCCCTTGCTGACGAGTTTGGTCAGGTCCGGGTTGTTAACAAGCGGAGCTCCCGGGTCGAGGGCAAATGTAAAATCCATGTCATGCGGAAAGAAGATCCAGCGCATGTCGCTTGGGCGTTGATAGAATATCACGTTGTGCCCGCTGCCATCGCCTCCGTAATTGTCGCCGATGCCAAAGAGCGATTCGATCGCAAAAGAGCGCAGCCATTCATCGGTATCTATATATTTGGCGGTATCAATAAAGTACTGGGCATCGGCACTCCCGCTTCGGCCGAAAGTGGGCAGCCAGGTAAGAAGGCCACTATAGTTGTCGGCTTCCTGGTTGCTAAGATTAAGCCAGTGCCAGCGATAGAGTTCCTTATCCGCGCCGAGACCGCGTACATTCACGCCGGTGACAACATTGTCAGGCTCGGGAACTTTAAGGCTCTCCACATTGCCCGCGATGCTATTAACCGTCGGGTAGTAGATGTATTCGAACTTGAAGAGTGCTCCATCGCTTCCATTGGAGTACTGATTATCCAGATAGGTGGAATCAAAGCGCTGTTTGACCATGATCCCGGGCCCCGTGTGTTTTGCCAGCGGGGCGATGATGCGGCAGAGGTCATCTTCAGATCCGGGGATATTGCCGGCATGCGCGATTGCATGCTTGATAAGAATCTCTTTCTGGCTGGTCTCATTGCCGGCGCCGGATCGATCAAGCGCAATGCCGGAATGGGTTCCGAGAAACTTGTGATCCGCCGGGAAGTCGATGTTGAAACTCACCCGGCTATCCTGGGCCCGGCCGCGTTCGCTCCCTTTCAGCCGTACGCCGCAGTCATAAAAGATCTCATTTTCGTTATAGATAATCGTGCAGCCGATGTGGTCGTTGCTCATGACCGTTGTCACGACATGCATTGCCGCCGCATCAGCATCGGTCATGACAATACGCACATTGTTTGGCGATGAACCATTTAGAGTGAGACGCGCCTGGCCATCGTTCCATGGAATGATCGCCCGCGAGGCGCTCCCACCGCTTGGAAAGAACGAGGTGGCATTCAGAGTATCGGCAGCCTGGATATAAAACTGCACCTTGGCGCTGGCCGCCTGGCCGGGAATGGTCGCCCGGTATGTCCCATCCAACAAGGTCATCGGGAGACTCGTGAAACCGCCGGCGCCTACCTTGTAGAACAGAGAAAGGGAAGCAACTCCATCAGGGTCGTTCGCTGTGACGCTTACAACCGCAGCTTGGCCCGCGGCGGGCACAGCAGGGGAGTGCGTGAGGTTGTGATAGGTCGGCCCGATATTACTGACCGTTGTGGAATTCGCCGCGCCCGGGGTGCCTCCACCGGCTGCGATCGGCAGCAGGTTGGTACGCGCGAGGCGGTTGAAGTAGAGACGCGAGTTAAGCTGATTTGAGCCGGATACCCAACGGGCGCGATAGGAAATCTGATAGGTTTGCGCGCTGTTGATGGCAACAAAGCTGGCCCCGTTTTTGAGCGTGGTTTCCGCATGATTATGCATGTGCTCGGTGCCGCCGGTGGCGACCACTTTCAGCACCTTGCCCTGACCACTTGGGTCGTTGATGACCGTCGCGCGCTGATGGGTTCCCAGAAAGCGCCAGCCGGTTGTGCCGCCGCTTTCAAACCCGCCGTTCTGGATTAATTCAACATTCCCGGACGACAGATTTTTTACACTGATATCGTCAATCAGGAAGGTGCCGGTATCGAGCAATCCAAAGATGAACTCGTTCCATTGGGTAGGATCGCCGTTAAGGACGCTTGCTACTCCCTGCCATGTGAACGTCTGCCATGCGCCCCGGGCTGACTCCTCGCTGGCTGCCCATGTCTCCGGCACATCGGACTCCGCACGCACATCGCGCCGTTCCAGGCTTGAGCCCTCTCCGTGCGCGCCTTCGGGCCAACGGCCACCATTGTAAAAACGGACTTCATCAACAGGGTTGCCGATGGCATCGTCGAGTTCAAGATGTTCGCCTTGCCCGGAGAGACTGCCGCTAAATGGTCCAACGACAGCTATGCCCGGGTGATGCGCGATGAATGCCGTGGGATCATCAGTGACAACAAGGTAACCTCCGGCGCGGATGGTGGTTCCTGAGGGGAAAAGAAAGCTGATCCCATCGGCCATCTGCCATCCGCTCATGTCAACATCGCTCGTGCTGCGATTATAGAGTTCAATCCACTTCTCATGCGCCGGGGAAGTCGCGTGCGGTTTATACATGATCTCGTTGATGATCACCGCGGAATTGAATGCGAACGTGTTGGACGCCCCGAAAGTGCCCGCGTTTGGATAAAGCCATCGGCCATTTGTCCCGGAAGCCCTGCCCCTGAGCCGGTTGGTTACACCGCGTGAGTCTTCAAAATCGGTGCCGTTGGATTGGAATAAAAAGAGTTTGTCGCCATCGGCCGGGATGAAGCCGAGCTGAGCGGCGGTGATGACCACGAGGCCTCCCGCTGGAATGCTTTGCGCCGCGAGCGTTGCAACCGAGCCGCTTGAGGAAACAATCTTGTAACCCGCGATATCAACCGCCACGGCGCTGCTATTGAGCAATTCAATTTTAAACTGCGGATCGATGGCCGCTGAGATCTCGTTGAAAAGAAGGCCCGTGCCGGGAACGCGAACCGGGGCTGCGGTTTCATTCGCCGTAAGTGACGCGCCAAAGACCATGTCGTTAGACGGCGCGGTGAGGGAAGCCTGATGCACTTCAACCGCGAGCACGTTGGTGCCGAGAACGAGCGAGGTGGATGGGACGGTCAGCACTTCGGAAAGGAGCGTGCTGGAGGCGTCAACTGAGGCAAGCGTCGAATGGGCAACCGCGCCGGCCGGCATATTGGTGCGCAGGATTTCGACGCCGTTCAGATAAAAGACGGCTCCATCGTCGAGCATGTGCTGCAATGTGAGCGTAGTGCGCGATTTATCGCCGTTGTAGACAAAGGAACGACGGAAATAATGCGTGGCGGGTCCGACCGTAACCTGTTTGACGAGCGTGCCGCCGGAACTTCCCGTGGGCGCTGTCAGCGGCGTCAGCGTGTTTTTACCAAGTCCGTTGATAGAAGCGGCAGGAAGCGCCTTGGTCCAGAGCGCGACGTCGTCGAGTTTGCCGGTCCAGCTTTCAGCGTTCTTGTCGCCGCCAAAATAGAGCGGCTGAGGATTATTGAGTCCGGCAGTCATTGTACGGCTGCCGACCAGCAATCCGTTTCGATAATAAGTCAGGGTGGCACCTGTTTTGACAACCGCATGATGTGCCCACGCGTTGGCCGGCACGCTGCTGTAGAGGCCGCCATCCTGCGCGCCGCCGTGATAGAACTCAAACTGGCTTGGCGTGAACTTGATGAATTCAACCGGATTAAATTCCGCGCCTGTCGCACTGAAACGGTTACCAAGCATGACGCTCGAATCGGAGGCTGTCGCCGAGTTTGCCCAGAATGACCAGGTGAAATTGTTGCTGAGCGTCATCTGGGGAATTGAGCCGGCATTCACATAGGCACCGTTTCCCGGAAGGTTAAGCACTTTGCCCCGCGTGGCATCGGTCACCCATGAAGCGCCAGAAAAAAGAGTTCCAACCGTGCCGCCGGACGCGACGTTGGGAGCCGTCGTGGCAGCGCCGGTTTCATCCAGGGGCCAGTAGCCGAGCAGTCCTTCCCCCGCACCAGTAATGTTAGGCGAACCTGCATAAAGCAACCCGCCGCCGGTAAGCCACGTCGAATCGTCGTAGGCGGATGTCATCCAAAGCGCATCCGGGAGGACGTTGTCGTCGCGGTATTTCCAGGTGGCGCTAAGGGTCACCAGGGAGGTGACTGTTGGCGTTGCATTCGGTAACGGAAAATTGGCCACGCCCGGCGAACCGTTCAGACGTGGACTTGCAACCCAATGGTGTGGTCCGGAGTCAGCCGACTCCTGATCCGCTTTGACCAGCGTGGCGCCGGAGCCGTCAGGGCCGGTTGGCCAATCGCCGCCATCGCTGTAGGTAACCAAATCCATGATACGGCCGTTGTTATTAACGAGCCGGATTTCTTCGCCTCCATTGGCAAGCTGGCCGCTCCACGGCCCCAGAGCGCCGACTCCCGCCAGCGAAGGGCTTGAAGGGACGGCGGCGACTACCAGAAAACGATGTCCCTGGAGAATGGTGCCGTTTGGGAAGGTGTAATCGATTCCGCCTGCGAGTTTCCATCCCGACATGTCGACGTTGATTCCATGCAAGCTATGGAGCTCAATCCATTCCGAGTCCGCCGCATTGGCAGGGTGATAATGGATTTCATTGATCACAATCACGCTGTCGGCAGAGGCGCGCGCCTGCGGCGACCGAGTCACGACCAAAAGCAGCAGCACGAGGGTAAATAACCAGTGGGGCGAGGTTTTTAATCGTTTCAAGGGGGAATATGGGTCAGGATTGCAAGGGGGCGGGTAATGAGGAGTATCGGGAGTTCCCTCTCTCTTATTATCACGCACTCAAAGCAGGAACCGCATCTAATTTCTCGCAAGAAAATTGAGTAAGGTGGGAAACCGTCGAAAACGGCTTGATTGCCGAGGTTCATGGAGTGGTGACAGGCCGCGCGCTTAATGGGGCGCACGCTTCGAAGCGCATTTCAGGCCGTTGAATGACAGCCTTGTAATTCAAGGCGAATTTTTCTCCCTTGAAAGCGGAAGTTGGAGTTCAACGACTCCAAAGTATTGCCGCGCGCGCTTTGCGCTGCAACGATGCGGCGTGCCACCGCTCCTTTTAGAGGTTCAAGCCCCAATTCCATGGTCCGCCCGTTTTGAGATCCGTTCGCCGGACCGGGTTGCCCAGCTTCCTTTTTGTTCATGAACGTTCGGAAAATGATGCAGATCGACCGCTGGGTCGGCGTGCCTGCTTGCGCGCTTCTGAGTTTTGCCCGCCGCGTGGTTTCGTTGTTTGAAAAGCCGGGAAACGCGCCGGTCAAATCGATCGCTTTTATCAAACTGGCTGAGCAGGGTTCGACTGTCCTTGCCCAGACCGCGCTGTTAAATGCCGTGGGCCGGGTTGGCCGCGAAAATGTTTACATGGTTGTTTTCGATGACAACCGGTTCATTGTCGATGTGCTGGATGTAATGCCACACGAAAACGTGATCACGGTACGAAGCGACAGTCTGCTCGCTTTGATTCCCAGCGCGATTTCCGCCCTGATCCGGCTCCGGCGGCTGCGAATAGGAGCGGTGGTTGATCTGGAATTTTTTGCCCGTTCCTCGGCGTTGCTCGCTTATTTGAGCGGTTCGGCGGTGCGGGTCGGGTTTCACGCATTTTTTGGCGAGGGACCTTATCGCGGCGATCTGATGACGCATCGGGTCCGCTATAATCCACACCTTCATACCACTCAGACTTTCGCCATGCTCGTCGATGCGCTTGATGTGGCGGTCGAGACTTTCCCGCGGTTTGACATGGTGCCCGATCGTCCAAGCGACGCGCCGGTTTGTTTTCAAACCACTCCGGCTGAGATTGCCGAGGTCCAGGGTTTTCTTTTAAAACTGACCGGCCAGCTTGTCGTGCCGCCGTTGATTTTATTGAACGCCAATGCCAGCGATCTGCTTCCGTTGCGGCGTTGGGACACAATGCGTTACGTGGAGCTTGCATCGCGGCTTCTGACTCGGTTCCCGGAAGCGCACATCGCCTTTACTGGTGCCAGGGAAGAGGCGCCTGCCGTCGATCGATTGGTGGAAAAAGTAGGCGATTCGCGCTGTTTTTCCCTGGCCGGAAAAACGACTCTGCGCCAGTTGATGGTCACTTACGGGCTGGCCGATGTGCTTGTGACAAACGATAGCGGTCCGGCCCATTTTGCCTCTTTAACAACCATCCACACCGTCACCCTTTTCGGCCCCGAAACGCCTCTTCTTTTTGCCGCGTTGACTCCACGCAACACCCCGATCTGGGCCGGCCTGGCGTGCAGTCCCTGTGTGAGCGCCCTTAATAATCGGCAATCGGCCTGCAATAATAATTCGTGCATGCAGCGGATCAGCGTTGATGAGGTTTTTAACGCGGTCTCTGAAAGCTACAATAAACGTCAGGCCGATCGCGTCAGGCTGCCGGTTTCCACGCGTGCGGTGGCATTCTCCTGATTATGAGCGAATCTCAGTTGGAGGCCGTCACGGTCAAACCACGGTTGCATGAACCACCCAGCATCGCGCTTTGGCTGGTAGTCGGGCTGGTGCTTTTGCGCGTCGGTTACCTGGGCTTTGCCGAGCTGTTCCCCGAGGAAGCCTATTATTGGAATTACGCCAAACATCTCGATATCGGCTATCTCGACCATCCGCCCATGGTCGCCTGGCTGATTCACCTTGGGACGTCGCTCTTTGGGAACAACGAATGGGGAGTCCGTCTATTTGCGCTTCTGAGTTCTCTGACGGCCGGTTTTTTTGCCTTTAAATTGACGGCCCTGCTTTACAACCGGGGTGCTGCAATTGTGGGACTTCTGTTGCTTCAGCTGCTGCCGTTTTTTTTCATGACCGGATTTATGATCACGCCGGATGCCCCGCTCATGGCTTGCTGGGCCGGCATGCTCTATTTCCTGGCTCGCGTTTTCCTAACCCAAAGCACCGGCGCCTGGATCGGCGTTGGCATTTGCCTTGGATTTGGCATGCTTTCCAAATACACGATCGCGTTGCTTGGACCGGCAACCCTCCTGTTTATCACGCTCGATCCGCCGTCCCGAATCTGGTGGCGCCGGCTGGCTCCCTACGGGGCGGTCGTGCTTGCGATCGTGATTTTTACGCCCGTTATTCTCTGGAATGCTCAGCACGATTGGGCATCTTTTAATTTCCAAAGCGTCGATCGGGCTGCTGAACCACGCCGTTTTTCAAGCCACGAATTGCTTGCCTCCATCCTTGCGCTCCTGACACCGATTGGCCTGTTTCTGGCCGGACGCGCGCTCATTGGCAAGCCGGTGGCTGAGAATGCGGACGAAGCGGATTTTGAGGCGCGCCGCCGGCTTTTTACCCGCGTGTTTACCCTTGTTCCACTGGCTGTTTTTGTAGCGTTCAGCGTGATACACCGGGTGAAATTAAACTGGACCGGACCGCTCTGGCTGGCTGCGATCCCGGCCATGGCTGCCGGCGTGCTTGTATTGCGCGGCACCCGTGCTTTTCGCATTGGCTGGCTGCTTACCGTTATCTTGTTGCCGCTGACGTACGCCGGAGTTCTTCAATACCTGGCGTGGGGTTTGCCCGGAATTGGTTATTCTTCAAAAACCGAATTGCTGCCAGTCGGGTGGGCACAACTTGGCCGAGAACTGGAATTTAAAAAGAGCGAGCTCGAGAAAGCCGTGCCGGATAATGTCCTGATTGTCGGGCTTGATCGGAATTTTATCGCCAGCGAAGCCGCATTCTATCAATCCGATCAACAGGAGGCAGTGCGCGATACAACGGGCGCGCATCTTTTTGGCGGCAAGAGCTTGATGTATGAGTTCTGGTTTCCGCCAAAAAAACAGGATGGAGCGGTGCTCCTTTTGGTAAGCTTCAACAAAGACGACCTCAACCGGCGTTCCATCCGGGAACGGAGCGGACGCCTCGGCCCGATTGAAGAAATAAAACTGGAGCGCGGTGGCAAGTCGATCCGCCCCGCCTATACCCGCGTTGCTTACAAATATTTGAGCGGAAAAACAAAGAAGTAAGGCTGAATTGCCGGGAGTGTTCCCGCACTAAAGGCTTGCCTGAGCGGGGGCGGTTCGCCGCTAATCCGGGCGTGATTCGCTCCCTCTGGTTCGCCTTGTTTTTACCATGCGCCCTTTTCGCGTCCGATTGGCCTGAGTTCCTGGGACCCGCGCGCGATAATTGCTCCCCTGAAACCGGCCTTTGCAAAACCATCCCCCCAAAAGGGCTTCCGCTGGTTTGGGAAAAGCCTGTTGGTGAAGGGTATGCCGCCCCTTCGGTTCGTGGCAATTTGCTCGTGCTTCATCACCGGGTCGGACGGCAGGAGGTCGTGGAAGGTTTTGACGCAAAAACGGGGGAGAGCCGTTGGAAATATGGGTATCCCTGCCAATTTTTCGATCCGTTTGGATTCGGCAGCGGCCCGCGGTGCAGTCCGGTGCTGACGGCGGATCGCTGTTACACATTCGGCGCGGAAGGCGTATTGCTCTGCCTGGAATTGCAAAGCGGCAAACTGCTCTGGCGGCGCGATACCGCCACCGATTTTGATGTGCCCGAAGCGTTCTTTGGGGTTGGCAGTTCCCCCGTGCTTGAAGATGGACTGCTCATTGTCATGGTCGGCGGCCAACCCAATTCCGGAGTCGTCGCTTTTGATTCGATGACCGGTAAAACGGTCTGGGAAAATGTGGGTGAAAAAACCTGGACCGGCATCCCGATGAGCGGCTGGCCGGGAGAACGGCTTGTGCGTTGGAATTCGGCCGATCCCGCTTTTCAAAAGCAGGCAAGCTATTGCACGCCGGTGCTGGCCACCATTCACGGGAAACGCCACGTGATCTGCGTCACACGGCAGGGACTGGTCTCGCTTGATCCCAAAACCGGCGCACACCACTTTTCCTACTGGTTTCGCGCAAGGCAGAATGATTCCGTTAACGCGATGACCCCGATTGTGCAAGACGACACGATCCTGATCTCTTCCGCCTATTATAAAAACGGGTCGATCCTCTTTCATGTGAATCCCGATGGCAACGGGATCACTGAAGTCTGGCGCGGCATCCAGCTTGAGATGCATTGGAGCCGGCCGATCCTAAAGGACGGGTTTCTTTATGCATTCAGCGGACGCAATGAACCCGATGGGCGGTTTCGTTGCGTGGAACTCTCCACCGGCACGCTCCGCTGGGATCGGGCCGAAGGCTGGCCCAATGCCGGCCATTCCAGGTTGCGCGAAGGCGATCCGGTTCCAACCGTATTCGGGCGCGGCTCGGCCATCCTGGCTGACGGTAAACTATTTGCGCTCGGAGAATCGGGTTTGCTGGGCATTTTTAATCCCAACCCCGAGAAGCTCGAGGAGCTTTCCCGCTGGCAGATCCCGCACTTTGCCTATCCATGCTGGGTTGGTCCGGTTCTTTCCAATAAACGGCTCTATCTGCGGGACGATACACGCCTGGTCTGCTACGACCTCGCTTCTTCTCCCTAATTGTAATTCGGCCCCGCATCCCGCCAGCCTTCATTCTCAAACCACGCGAAGCTCCTCGAAAACCAAGGCCGCCATGTTTGAGTCTGACGTGATTATAATCGGCGCCGGTGCAGCGGGGCTTGCGGCTGCCCGTGATCTGCAGAAAGCCGGGTTATATGTTCGATTGCTTGAAGCACGCGACCGTCTCGGGGGACGGATTTGGACCCGGCGCACAGAATCCGACCCGGTCCCGGTGGAGCTTGGCGCCGAGTTTGTTCACGGCAAGCCGGATTCGACTTTCAGGATCCTGAAAGCTGCTGAAATTGAGACAGTAAAGAGCGCCGGCAAACGGCTTTTATTTGATGGGCGCGAACTACGGCCCCAGCCGGATTTTTGGGAGATCATCGAGAGGGTAAACAGTCAGATCGAGCCCAAGCCTGATATTGCTTATTCCGAATTTTTGACCAATGCGAAGGCTTCAGGAAGTGAGAAGAAGATGTCGCGCTCCTATGTGGAAGGTTTTAATGCGGCGCGCGCCGAGCTCATCAGCGCGCCGGCCATTCGCATTGCCGATGAGGCGGCGGCAGAGATTGAAGGGGATAAGCAGTTCCTTATCCCGGCGGGTTATAGTGCGTTGATAGACTGGCTGGCTTGCACCTTTGATAAGGAAGCTCTGCATTTGGAAACAGAGGTGCGACAGGTTAAATGGGAAAGAGGCGGAGTAACGGTCACGGCGGAAGCCGGATTAGGTATGTGCCATTTCAGCGCCCCGCGCGTGCTGATTACTGTCCCGATCGGAGTATTGCGCGCATCGCCCGGGCAGCGCGGTGCGATTGTTTTTGATCCGCCCATTTCGGCAAAGCTGGCGGCGGCCGGCTCTCTTGAAATGGGACATGTAGTAAGGCTGACTTGCCGGTTCCGCGAATCGTTCTGGAACGCATTTAAGCCGCTTGGCTTTACTACTTCATCCGGCGCGGCTGTGCCAACCTGGTGGTCACGTGAGGCGCTTGGCTCCCACACACTCGTTGGCTGGGCTGGAGGACCCGCTGCCGAGCGGCTTTTATCCGGGAGCGAGTCTGAAATTACCAGGCTCGCGCTCACATCGCTTTCGTCCATGTTTAATGTATCTGAAAGCCGTCTGAATGAGTTGTTGATATCAGTTGGCTATCACAACTGGAGCGCCGATCCGTACTCACGCGGCGCATACAGCTATCCGCGCATAGGCGGCATTGATGCAGCTCGAATACTTTCGTTGCCAATGGATGATACACTCTTTTTTGCCGGCGAAGCCACCGACGCAAATGGACATGGCGGGACGGTGCATGGCGCGCTTGAAAGCGGCGAACGGGCAGCCGGCGAAATCGTTGGGAGTTGCCGGCAAGCGATGTAAAGCGCTAAAACAACCAGCTGCCAATTGGACCACGATTTAGGGGGCAACCCACCTTCCTATTATGCATGACCCTAATTCTTCTGAAGCTTCCAACCGCAACGAGGATCCTATCACTCATGAGCCCGGCGCGCATCCGGTCTCGACAGGCGTTGGCGCGCTTGGCGGCGGAGTAACCGGTGCTACAATCGGGATGGTCTTTGGCGGCCCGGTCGGCAGTGCCGTTGGAGCCGTGATCGGTGCGGTCTTTGGGGGATTGGGCGGAAGCGCTGTCGGCGAGGCGATTGATCCAACCGTGGAAGACGAGTATTGGAAAACGGAGCATCCAACGCAACCCCATGCAACATCAGAGTATTCAAGCTTTGAGCCGGCGTATCGGGTTGGATACGAAGGTTATGACAAGCATGGCGGGCATCAGCGCACTTTTGATGAAGCCGAAGAGACTCTTCGCAGCGAGTATGAAGCCGGCGGCGCCTCGTTGAGTTGGGAGCAGGCCAGAGATGCAGCCCGCGCTGCTTGGTCGCGTGTCCATAGCGCCCGTGGCCGGCGCACTGAACCTGTTGAAGGTTCGTCACTTCAGGCCAAGAATGATGGTGTCACCCCGGACCACGACGACATCGCATCGCGCGCGTGGAGTTTCTATGAAGCTTCCGATCGCCAGGATGGACATGATCTTGAGCATTGGCTGCGGGCGGAACAGGAGTCGAGAAGATCGCACCTTGAAAGCCGGACCGAATCATTCGGCTCCTGAAAAATCAATCAAGAGTCTGCCGATAGCGTTTGATTCCTATCGTCAGCATAACAGCGGCAAATAGCGCGATAGGCCATAGTTCATTGATGACCGCGTCAGCCCCGTTGTTTTTTAAGAGTATGCCGCGGACAATTCGTAGGAAATGGGTGAGGGGAAAGAGTTCGCCAATGCACTGCGCCCATGCCGGCATTCCACGAAAGGGAAACATAAACCCTGAAAGCAATATGGATGGCAGGAAGACAAAAAAAGCTAGCTGCATGGCTTGGAGCTGATTTCTTGCAATGGTGGAAAATGTAATTCCCATTGCGAGATTCGCCGCGATGAAGATCAAAGCGGCGGCGAGCAGCAGGCCGAGGTTGCCTTCCATAGGTACATGGAAAATATAGCGTGCGGCGGTAAGGATTAAGCCGACCTGAATATAGCCAACGACAATATACGGGATTATTTTGCCGAGCAGAACCTCGGTTGGGCGGGTGGGCATCGAAAGAAGGTTCTCCATTGTGCCACGCTCGCGTTCGCGCGTAATCGCCAGCCCGGTGATCATCACCATTGTCATGGTGAGAATGACACCCATGAGACCCGGAACGATATTGTAGTGTGTAATTGCCTCGGGATTGTAAAGGGCGTGCACTCGCAGATCAATCGGCCCGGGATTACTTGCAAGAAACGTGAGGGGACCTTTCAGATCGTGGCTAAGTCCTTCGTTTAATATCGTGGAAAGAGAACCGAGCGCGT
This sequence comes from Chthoniobacteraceae bacterium, assembly GCA_028293625.1. GTDB lineage: Bacteria > Verrucomicrobiota > Verrucomicrobiia > Chthoniobacterales > Chthoniobacteraceae > CAIURC01. The sequence continues at coordinate 164,668 of JAQGOL010000006.1, forward strand.
TGCCGGTTGCCGCTGGATCCGTTGCATCAGCCTCCACTAGAATTGCGGGTCGCTCGCCACGTATCAGGTCGCGTGTGAAGTTTTCGGGGATATTGATCACAAATTGCACATCGCCTCGTGCAAGTGCCTCGCGGCCTTCGGCTTCCGAATTAAGTTGCCGCGTGAAATCGAAGTAGGTGCTGTTTCTGAGCGCAGCCAGAATGGTGCGTCCCTGAGGGCCATGATCGGACATAATGATCCCCGCGGGTAAATGCCGGGGATCGCCATTGATGGCGAATCCGAAAAGGAGAAGTTGAAGCAGCGGGATTCCCAAAATCATGCCGAACGTGAGGCGATCACGCCGCATTTGGACAAATTCTTTTACGACAATTCCCCAAAGCCTTGCCAGCGAGATGGGAGAATGCCGGGTCATGCTGCGAAGTTATCCTGGGAACTTTGCATCAGATGGATGAAAACGTCCTCCAGGCTCGAATCAATTTCGTGCCATTCGTATTTATCGGTGCGATACGGCGCGATAGCGGATTGCAATGCGGCGCGATCGCTTCCACTGACATGCAGACTGGTTCCGAAAGCGACGGCTTGGTCGATGCCGGAAGAGGATCGCAACTCGCCGGCAAGACCAGGCAAGTCCGGGCCGCTCACCGCCCACGTCGTTAGCCGGGCACGGGCTATGACTTCTGCAAGCGTTCCATGGGTCAGAAGGTTCCCATACGATATATAGGCAAGACGATGGCATCGCTCGGCTTCATCCATATAGTGGGTTGTTACAAGAACAGTCAGGCCCTGTGCGGCGAGCTGATGAAGCTGTTCCCAAAAATCACGGCGCGCCTTGGGATCCACACCGGCGGTCGGTTCATCAAGTAAAAGCAGTTTCGGATGGTGGATAAGGCACGCTGCGAGCGCCACGCGTTGTTTCCATCCTCCGGATAGCTCGCCGGTGAGCTGGTCTTGACGCCCCGCAAGCCCGAGTTGCTTAATACTTTCGCGAACAGCCTGCCTGCGATTCGCAACCCCGTACATACGCGCAACAAAATCAAGGTTTTCGGCGATGCTTAGGTCCTCATAAAAACTAAAGCGCTGAGTCATATAACCAACATGGCGCTTGATCTCCTCGCTCTGGGTAAGGAGATCATAGCCAAGACAGGTCCCTTTTCCTTCATCCGCTCTAAGCAGCCCGCAGAGCATTCGGATAAAAGTGGTTTTACCGCTGCCGTTTGGACCAAGAAATCCGTAGATTTCTCCGGCTCGCACCTGCAGGTTGATCTTATTAACGACGGTGCGATCGCCAAAGCGCTTTGTCATCCCCTGCACGTCGATGGCAAAACCCTCGCTCATAGACCAAACTTTACTTCCACAGGTTGTCCCGGATGAAGCCTGGCCGCCGTGACCGGCTCAAAGGAGACTTCCACCATAAAGACCAGTTTCTCGCGGCTTTCGCGGCTGTAGATTACTGGCGGAGTATATTCCGCCTTCGGGGAAATAAAATTGATCGCCCCGGTGAAGGTCTCCTTTACACCGTCGACGGTCACCCGGACCCGATCGCCTATTCGGAGCCCGCCTGCTTTCAGTTCCGGGACAAATGCGCGCACTTTTATGTTAGGAGGCGGTAGCAACGCAATGATCGGGCGTCCCGCCGCCACCCACTCTCCGGCGCGATATAAAGTGTCGAAAACAAGGCCATCCTGCGGGGCGCTTTGGCTTTTCTGCGCCAGATTCCACTCCGCAGTTGCCAGAGCGGCCTCGAGTGCCAGCACGTTTGCTTCCGCCGCGATGATCTGGTCGGTGCGCAAACCAAGCTTGGCAGTTCTCAGGTCGGCTTCGAGTTGTGATACCCGTTCGCGGTCCTGGTCGAGGGTGGAGCGCGCGCGGTCAAACTCCTGCGCCGCAGCCGAGCCTGATTTGAAGAGATTCGTCTGCCGGTTAAACTCTTTCTCCGCAAGCGCCAGTGCTGCGTTTGCCTGTTTAAATTGCGCGGCGAGCGCCTCAATCTCAGGCTCTCGTTTTCCTTTTCTTGCGTCCGCGAGATTGGCGCGTCCTTCAGCAAGCCGCCTTGCAGCCTGCTCCCGCGCCGCCTTTTCCAGCCCACTTTCCAAAGTGAAAAGCAATTCGCCGGTTTTGGCTTGAGCCCCTTTTTGGACGTTTAATGTTTCAAGGGCACCGGCCAACGGAGACGCAACATAGACAAATTCTCCTTCAACATATCCCTGAACGACGTCGTGCTCGGCTTTGCGGCATCCGATCAGCAATAAGAATGTGGCTGCCGCCGCTGCGAGGGTGAAAATGAGCCTGCGCCAGGTTTTAAAACGCGCTTGGATTGTCATGGCGTTTGTCGCGGTTTGGAAGATGACGGACATACGCGGTGAAGTCGATGCGCGTCTTAAGCGCCAGGAGACTGCCGCCAGGAAACAACACAGGAAAGGTTCAAGCGCCGCCCTTCTTTGTCTGGCTTCGGATATTTGATGGCGTTTTGGGCTTGCCGGTGGCGGTGCATGCACAATTTTCTTTGCATGAAAATTCTTGCCGCGCTTTTGTCTCTTACGCTTACCGCCAGCGCTGAGCTCTCGGATAAGGAGCTCGACTCCATAGGGCATCGGGTTTGGCAGAACGAATGCGCCGGCACACGCGATGGGTTGACTTCGTGGAATGCGGGCGAAAACTTCGCATCCCTGGGGATTGGCCATTTTATCTGGTATCCGCGCGGTGTGAACGGACCGTTCGAGGAAAGTTTCCCGAAACTGATCAAATACCTTGAAGCCGGCGGGGCATCGGTGCCCGGATGGGCGCACGGCGATTGTCCCTGGAACACAAAAGCGGAGTTTCAAAAGGAGTTCCAAAGCGAGCGTACCCGGGAATTGCGCAATTTGATGGCCTCGACGATTCGTTTGCAAAGCCGGTTTTTAGCCGAGCGCATGGAGCAGGCATTGCCAAAAATGCTCGAAGCTGCGCCGGCCGCGAAACGCGATCGGGTGAAAGCTAATTTTAATCGGCTGCGCGGGTCGGGCGCCGGCACGTTTGCGCTGATTGATTACGTTAATTTTAAAGGGGAGGGAACCAATCCCGCTGAACGCTATAAAGGCGAAGGGTGGGGGTTGCTCGACGTCCTGATGAGCATGGAGCCGGGTGGTGGGGCCGGCGCATTTGCCCAAGGCGCTTCAGAGGTCCTTGAACGCCGGGTCAGGAATTCCCCTCCCGAGCGTAATGAATCGCGTTGGTTGCCAGGCTGGAAAGCACGCGTGCGCGCATACGCGGGCTGAAATGGCTCATCGGCGGATCGCCTCGGTTCCTTTGTGGCGCTCCGCTCCGTTCCTGTTTAGTGCTTTAGCCTGTGAGCACAGATCAAGATAACGATTCGAGTCCCCGTATTTCGCCCGCCACCCGGTCCGCGTGGATCATTGGCGGTTTTCTTCTAAGCGGGATTGTAATGACCTTCTTTTGGGTGGGCCGCGAAGCGCTGCGAATCAAACGGCAGCGCGATGCGACCGTGGAGGCCAACCGTTCGCTGACCGGGGATATGGTCTGGTTGAGCGGCGGAAAATTCACCATGGGCGCCACGGACGGAGAGCCTGACGAGCGGCCTTTGCACGACGTGCAGATCAATGGGTTTTGGATTGATAAAACAGAAGTGACCAACGAGCAGTTCGCCCGTTTTGTGGAGACCACTCAATATGTCACCACGGCCGAGCGAACCACGTTAAAGAATTCGCCTCTGACCGGAGCCGCCGAGCCGGGCCAGGCTCCAGGCGCCTTCACATTCATTCCGCCGGCTTCCCTCGGATCGCTGGAGGATGAGTCGCAATGGTGGCATTTTACTCCGGGAGCAAACTGGCGTCACCCCGAGGGTCCTGACTCCACAATCGTTGGCCGCGAAAAACATCCCGTGGTCCAGGTTTCCTGGCAGGATGCGACCGCTTACAGCCAATGGGCGGGCAAACGGCTCCCAACGGAAGCCGAATGGGAATACGCGGCACGCGGCGGCCTCAATCACACCGCTTACGTATGGGGGAATGAAAAGATGCCCGAACACCGATGGATGGCCAATATATGGCAGGGTGCTTTCCCCAACGAAAATATCGCCGAGGACGGATTCAAAGGGACCGCGCCGGTGGGCAGTTTTTACCCAAACGGATACGGACTGTTTGATGTGTCCGGCAATGTCTGGGAATGGTGCGCCGACTGGTATGCCGCCGATTATTATCCCAAGGGCCTGCACAAAAATCCCGTCGGTCCGGAATCAGGCGCCGCGAGCAGCCGGGTGATGCGGGGCGGTTCTTTTCTTTCAAGCGACAGCTACACGCTTGGCTATCGCCCGAGCGCGCGAGGAAAAGCAACGCCGGAAATCCGCCGGGCCGATCTTGGGTTCCGCTGTGTCCGCAGCGGCGTGATGCCGTAGGCTTTAAAAGCGCGGTGGCGCTCTAACCATGCTCGGGTTGATCGAGGTTATCGCCTGAAAGCTCCGCGAATTCCTCGAAATGCTGAGGCTGAAGCGGCTCGCTGATGCGGTATTCTTCGCCCAGCCAGCCGCCCAGATCGACCATCTTGCAGCGAGCCGAACAAAACGGGCCGATCGGGTCGTCAAAAAAAGCGTTTTGCTTGCCGCAAATAGGGCAGTTAACCAGAGATTTTTTGGCCATGAACATACGCTGTGCGAAGGGTTAAGAGGGTCAAATCTCAATCAATTTTTTCCCGCAGGCAACGGCATTTTAAAGGGTCCTGATTGGGCGAATGAAGTGGACGGAACGAGGGCGAAAAGCTGTGCTTGGCGTGTGATTTTTCTTATACGCGCCTTACTGTTTTGTTTTGCCGTTTTATCGATGAATCCGGTTGCGGGCGCTCTCGAATTCTCTAGGCAGCTGGCATTGGGCAAACGGATCACCGTGTGCAAAATTAATCTCGAAACCGACCGGCTCGAGTTGTTTCTTCAGGATGAAAAAGGAGCGATCCTAAAGACGTTTGCGGCCGTTGAGCGGTTCTTGGAACCAAAGGGACGTACGCTCAGTTTTGCGATGAATGCCGGGATGTTTCACGGAAATTTCGCGCCGGTCGGTTTGTTTGTGCAGGATGGACGCCAAATCAAGCCACTTAATCTCGACGACGCGCCGGGCAATTTTTTCTTAAAACCAAATGGTGTCTTCCTGATTTCCGCTTCGGGCGCCCGGGTGATTGAGTCTTCTGAGTATTTGAAATTGGAAGAGCCCGCAGCGCTCGCCACCCAATCGGGTCCCTTGCTTCTGCGCGCCAACCAGCTGCATCCGGCTTTCAACGCCGGTTCAATGTCGCGCCTGTATCGAAACGGCGTTGGAGTGGCATCTAAAAAAACCGTCTATTTCGCCATTAGCGAAGAGCAGGTCAATCTATACGAATTCGCGGTGTTTTTCCGGGACGTATTGCATTGTCCCGACGCCTTGTATCTCGATGGTGATATTTCCAGCTTATACGCTCCCGCTCTGCGCCGAAACGACGACGGCAATCATCTTGGGCCAATCATTGGAGTGACCGCACCTCGGCAATAGGAACTGTTCTTTGAGTTCACCGCGTTAGCGCATTTATGAATACTCCGGTGACTGAGAGAATTTCCGAGCGCGAACAGACGCGCTGGCAGAGTCTGAAGTTCTTTGGAAAAGCGTGGGCGTTTCGTCTTCGACGAATAGTTGCGGGACCTCGGGTCAGACGGTTTGAAAAGAGTTTTACGGCGGCGGAAAATCGCGTGATCGCGGAATCCCGCAGCCTGCTCTATACCAACAGCGCAGTGGCGGAGATTTCGCTTCAGTCGGGCAAGGTCCATAATCTGCGAGTCGCCGCCAGCTTCCTGCATGGCCTGCTGATACCGGCCGGTGAAGTATTTAGTTTTTGGGCGCATGTACCGAGGCCAACCCAATGGAATCAGTTTGCTGTCGGCCGTGAACTTCGGGAAGGCTGTATTGTTCCAAGCATCGGCGGCGGACTCTGCCAGCTCTCCAATGCGCTTTACGATGCCGCGCTGATCGCCCGATGTGAGATAGTTGAGCGGCATGCGCATTCGCGGAAAATCCCCGGATCAATGGCAGTGGTTGGGCGCGATGCGACGGTTTTCTGGAATTACGTCGACTTGCGCTTTCGGCCTTTGAACCCGGTTGCGCTTGAAGTCTATCTTACTCCAAAAGAGTTGATTGTAAGATTGCGAGAGGTAACTGCGCTGCCTGAACCCCGAGCATCGATGGGAAGCGACCCGTTGGTCAAAGAGGCAATACTTGAAGGCAGCAATGATACTGCTGCGGTCGAGAGTTGCGAAACGTGCAATGTGACAAGCTGCTTTCGCCATATCGAGCAAAGCAAGGAGGAGTGCACCGTCGCATGGCTTGTCGACGCGTATTGGCCGGAGTTCGATTCGTATATTTCCAAGCACCGCAAAAGTGGTGACTGGCTTTTCCTTCCACTTGATAGCAAGCGCTATCATGTGGGCGGTTATTTTTGGAACACAACAGGATTCGCGCGGGTACGGCAGGCGCCATGGGAAGTCATGAAACGGTCGTGGATTTCCCGCCGGCTCACAAGCCAGGGTGCTGAGCGGCAGCGCGCTTTACTCTGGATGGATGAGTCGCTTGCCACCCGCTTTCGCCGTTCGCTGCCAAGTTCGGCAACGCACCTGGTCATCAGCCAAAATTTGTTGCCGTATCTTTGGCAATCAGGCGCGCTGGGTGGCCGGACTTTTGATGTGCTGATGACGCGCCTGCCGCTTGGCGTATTGCAATCGACTCTCGATCGGGCATACCGCCGCTGGCCTGAAAGCACTACATTGGGTGATTTCCGCACAGACGCCAGGTTCATTGAATCGGAGCAGGCCGCGCTTGCCGAGGCGCGGCATTGGATAACTCCGCACAATCTAATCGCGAAACTCGGCGGGCGGCGGACGCTGCTGCTTGAGTGGAATGTAGCTCAAGCGGAACGGATCAAGGTTGCCGGTCAACGCGTTCTGTATCCCGCCTCCACCCTGGGAAGAAAAGGCGCTTACGAACTGCGCGAAGCGGCGCGTCAATTGGAGCTGCGCATCGTATTGGGTGGGCGTGTCGTTGAAGAGAGAGAGTTCTGGCACGGATCGGACGTCGAAATGGCAGATGGCGATTCATTGGAGGGGATACAAGCCGTGGTGCTGCCCGCCTGGGTGGAAAATCAGCCGCGACGTTTATTGCGTGCCATTTCAAAAGGCGTGCCGGTGATTGCTTCAGAAGCGTGCGGCCTGCATGGGTTGCCTGGAGTTATCGAAGTTCCGGAAGGATGTACGGATGCATTGGTGGCTGCATTAACCGAGGTTGTTGGCGGTAGAAGAAGCCTGGCAAGTTAGAGAAGCTATACAGCTCCTTCGTTTTGGAATGGAGCTTTCGACCCCATTCGGGTTCCTGCCTCGCAAGCCGTGCTCGCAGTGACCTGCGTTTTTATCACTAATCATTTGGCTCAGGCGTGACTCTACTTGGTTGAGCATGCAACTCAAAGCCCCCCTTTGCCATCAACCGAGGTTCAGATCCGATGACCAGAAAAACGCCCAGACGTTATAGCAGGCGCATTAACCAAGTCGTCGCGGCATTCGCCCTTTTTGGAACCTTGTCACTGCGTGCCGAGGAGCCGTTGCACACGCAAATTGATGCGTTGATCGCGCGCGCAAATCCGGCGGGCCAGGCTGCCATTGCCAGCGATGCGGATTTTCTGCGGCGCGTTTATCTGGCGCTGCATGGGGTGATTCCAACAGCGGCACAGGCTCGCTCATTTTTTGCCGATGCCGCCGTCGATAAACGCGCAAAAATCGTCGATCTCCTGCTTGCCGATCCGCAGTTTGCAAAGTGGATGGCAGTCCGGTTTGATGTCTTGCTGATGGAACGCCGCGCCGAAGCGCACACCAAGTCATTGCCGTGGTGCGAATGGCTCGAGGAATCGTTTAAGGCCAATAAGCATTGGGATACTTTGGTGGGCGAAATGCTTATCCAGGATGGGGCTGATGAAAAAACGCGTCATCTTGCCCGGTGGCTGCTTGAACGCGAGGCCGATTCAAACGCACTGACCAAAGACACGGCACGCATTTTTCTTGGCCGCGACATCGGCTGTTCGCAGTGCCACGATCACCCCCGGATTGATGATTATTCGCAGCGCGATTACGCCGGTCTTCAGGCATTTTTTAGCAGGACCTACCTCTTTCGTCCTGATTTAAACAAGCCGGGCTTCGTGGGCGAACAGGCGGCCGGAGAAACCAATTACATGTCGGTTTTTACGAATGTGGGAGGCGGCACAAAACCACGGCTGCCAGGGGAGGGGGAACTCGAAGAACCGCCACCGGGTGAATGGATTGTGCCCCCAAATGATAAGGATAAAAATCTGCGGCCGATCCCAAAAAACAGCCGCCGTGCGATTCTGGCGCGTGTGCTCGGGGATGGGCATCATCCCGCATTTCGGCGAAATATTGCCAATCGGCTTTGGGCGTTGGTATTTGGACGGGGACTGGTGGAGCCGCTTGATCTTCAGCATTCGGCGAATCCGCCATCGAATCCGGCATTGCTTGAGCTGCTCTCTGAACAGGTCGCATTGATGAAGTTTGATATGCGGGCCTTTATCCGCGAATTGGCGCTGACCGACGCGTTTCAGCGGACACTCGATTTGCCGGAATTACCGGCGGATTTTGCAAAAGCGGCCGCTGAAAAGGTGCCGGTACTTGAACAGGAAGCGCTGGCGCTTACATCGGCGGCATCTGGGGTTGAAGCCGAGGCAAGCACTGCTCTGAAGGCAACCATCCAGGCGCAGCGTGCTGCGGCTCCGGTGAAAGTGGAGCAGACCAAGCTGGAAGCCGCCGCCGTGGAGGCAAAAAAACTGGCGGACGCGGCCGCGGCTGAACAGAAGAAGGCGGAGGACGCACTCGCGCTAAAACGCGATGCCCAGAAGCTTCTTTCGGAAGCAGCCATCAAAATCAGTGATGCAGTGGCGAAGGTTGGCGAGACGCCTCAGCTGGTTTCAGCGGCAAAGACTTTTGAATCCAAGGCAGCGGCGACGGCGACCGAAATTCCTGGTGTTGAAAAACAGGCGCTCGCGATGAAAAGCGAGAGCGAGTCCAAAATGCACGCCCTTGCCGCGGTACAGGAAACGGCCGCCGCCGGGAGCGCCAAATTACAGGAGGCCGAGAAAGCGGTGGTTGCCCGGCAATCCGACTTTGCAGCCGCAGCCGCTCGGAAAGAAACCGAGCGCATCAAGGCAAAATTCGCGACTGCGCAGGCATCGCAATTGAAAGCGGCGATGGCTTGGGCAAACGCGACCGCGCTTGAGAAGCCGTTGCGCGAAGTTGCCGCGACATCGGAAGCATCCTATCTGAGCGCGAAACAAACCGCCGACCGTCTCGCTGCTGAAGTGGCCGCGGCGCAAGGGCAGTTGTCGATTTTGGAATCGAACGCCGCCGCCGCCACCATTGAGGTGACCAAAGCCAATGAGGCGCTGACTGCCAAGGGCCCTGCCGCCGCCGCGCTGGCTGAAGCGGCCGCGAAAGCGGTTGAAGCCGCCACCAAGCTTCCAGGTGATGCCGAAATAAAAAACGCGGCTGCCATTGTAAAAGCGGGTGCTGATGAGGCCGCCGCAGCAGTCGTCGCAATCCAAAAAAATATTGCCGAAGCGCAGTCGAAATCCGGAGCCGTTTCAAAACAGTGTGCGGATCTGAAGGCCGCGATTGAGAAAGAAAAAGCGGATCTGGCCGCCACGTTGCCACAGCTTCCTGGACTTGAGGAAACGCTCAAGGCGGCTCGCGCAAAGGTTGATGAATCCGCGCTGCCTGTGGCCGCCGCCCGCGAAGGACTCAGCGCAGCGTGGGGCCGCTCGTTTGCGGCAGGCGAACTCCTGCCGCTCGCCCCTGAACAACTCTGCTGGTCAGTCATGCAATCGACCGGGCAGCTCGAACAGCACCGGGTTGCCGCCGCCAATGAGTGGGATGCAAAAAATAAGCTGAGCGACGCCGATAAAGCCGATCCCGCCAAAGCCGCCGAACGCGCCGCTGCCATTGAGAAACTCTTCCGGGAAAAGATTCGCGGCTACGAAAATCAGTTTGTGCGTTCATTCGGCGGCGCGGCCGGACAACCTCAAACCGATTTCTTCGCCACCCCAGAGCAGGCGCTCTATTTCGAAAATGGCGGCGTGACGCGTCAATGGGCGGCAAGTTTAGCTTCCCGTGCCGCAGGGTTGCCGGAGCCGAAAACCATCGCCGAAGAGCTTTACCTTTCAACTCTTACCCGGATGCCTTCCGAGAGCGAAGTGGCTGAGCTGGCGGCCACCGTCGCCGCGCGTCCGCCTGAGAAAAAGTCTGAGGCGCTGACCGATTATGCCTGGGCGCTTCTGACCTCCACCGAGTTCCGTTTTTTGCACTAAATCCTCACCTAGAAACAATGCCGTGAAAAACTGCGATTATTCCTGCCGCACCGCGGAACACCTAATTACCCGGCGAAACTTTGTCACTTCGCTTGCAGCCGTTGGAGCGGCGGCCGTGATGCCCGGGTTTGGTTTGTTTAATTCACCGGCAATGGCCGCGGAGATGGCGCGTCAGCAAAAGCGGATGATCGTCATCAATATGGCGGGTGGTTTGTCGCAATTGGAAAGCTGGGATCCAAAGCCAGGTACCGCGACGGGTGGCCCGTTTCGCGCGATCCCCACTTCGGTTCCAGGCCTGCACATTTCCGAGCTCCTGCCAAAAACGGCGCGGGTGATGCATCAATTGGCTCTGATCCGGAGCATCAACACTCACGAGGATGATCATGGCAAGGGAGCGCACATCATGGAGACCGGCCGCCGCAAAACACCTGCGCAGGATTACCCCGCCTTGGGTGCGGTCGTGGCGAGGGCACTGGAAGGAAACAGTGCGAGCGCCTTGCCCGGACATATCGTCATCTCGCCTGGCGGCGGCGGCGGGCGCAACGCCGATTCGGCTTATCTTGGACCGCGCTACGGGAGCGTGGTGCTTGGTGGTGGAAAACCGCCCCAATTTTCAGAACGGCCGGCCGGCCTCGCGGAGGACGCTTCAATTTGCGCTAACGATCTTCGCAGGAAAGTAAACGACCGCTTTGCCCTGCGTCGCCGCACCGCGCAGACCGATGCTTATACGCAAAGCTACGAGCAGGGGCTCGAATTGATGCACCAGCGGGAGATTTTCGATATTACCAAGGAATCCCAACAGGATCAGGAGCGGTATGGGTCGCACGATTTCGGACGGCACTGTTTGCTTGCGCGTCGTTTGATCGAGCGCGGCATTACTTATGTTCGCGTAACGCATGCGAACTACGATACGCACTGTGAGAACTTCAATTTTCACTTCGAACAAGTGGGCGAATTTGATGGCCCATTTGCCACTCTTGTGACCGATCTGGCTGATCGTGGACTGCTTGAGCACACGTTGATTGTGGTGCTTTCCGAGTTCGGACGGACGCCCAATATCAATCCCCTTTATGGGCGCGATCACTGGAGCAAGGCGTGGTCAATTTGCATGGGCGGCGCGAAAATTCAGCGCGGCGCCGTGATTGGCGCCACAAACGCCACCGGGACCGAAGTCATTGGACGACAGGTCGATGGCGGGCATCTTTTCCATACTTATCTCTCGGCGCTTGGGGTAAAGAGCACCGGGCAGTTTGATGTCGCCGGCCAGAAGATGCCGATGGCTGATCCCGCGTTTGAACCCATCGACGAACTGCTGTCGTGAGCGCCGATCCCAAGCTCGCACACATCGTTGCCGAACTTCCCGCCGATGCACCCTTGATGGCGTGCCGGTTTGATCCCACAGGGAAATACGTTTTTGCCACCTCGGAAAACCGCTCGATTTATCGATGGGAATTGGCCGGCGGAAAACGGATTGCTTTTACCGGACACGATTCGTGGATGTTTGATCTGGCAATGTCGGCGGACGGTCAGACGCTGATCAGCGCCGGCGGTGACGATCAACTCATCTGGTGGCCTGCGGCGGCCGATGCCCCCGAGCCGATCCGTAAAGTCAAAGCGCATGAAGGCTGGATTCGCGCTCTGGCTTTGAGCCCTGATGGCAAACTTCTCGCCAGTGGGGGAAACGATCGCGTGGTGCGCCTCTGGAATGCGGCGGATGGAACAAAAGTGAGCGAGTTTGCCGGGGCCGAACGCGACATTTACAGCCTTCTGTTTCATCCCGGTGGCCAATGGCTGCTCGCCGGGGATCTCGACGGCGTAATCCGGCAATGGAACGTGGCCGATGGTGCTTTGGTTCGCACGCTGGATGCCAAGGCGCTGCACGTTTACGAAGGGGGCCAGCAGGTCCATTATGGAGGAGTCCGCGCAATGGTATTAAGCCCCGATGCAAAGTGGCTCGTGGCCGGTGGCTTGCACAAAGGGACAAACCCTCTCGGCAACGTGCAGGAACCGCTTGCAATGAGGCTCGAATGGGAGAGCGCAAAACTGGCTCGCCAGCATCTCACCGAGGGCAATGCGAACGAACGGATCTGGGCGATGCATTATCACTCGCAGGGGTTTCTTCTCGCCGGAATCGGGGGCGGCAAAGGTGCGCTCATTTTTTGGAATGAAGGCGAGGACAAGCCGTTTCATACGTTTGCCCTGCCGAATTCAGCCCGTGGAATGAGTGTTCATCCGGATGGAATTCAGGTCGCCACCACCCATCACGATGGCAAGTTGCGGATCACAAAATTGATGGCGTAGGTCCGGCCGCCTCGAATGCGGCGTTACGCCAGGTTTCATTAGCCGGGGAATAGAGCGAGGCAGGGAAAATAGAGCGGTCGCAAAGCAACAAGCGGTATTGGGCTCTGGACAAATAAACGGGCTCCGGAGCAGTTCAAGCAACCGCCCCGGCCCCGGGCCACGGATAGAGTGCTATTCATCGTCCATTCGCACCCTCTTTCCTCCTGGAACCACAAAGTCGTGGCCGGAAGAATTTGGGTTGAATGGATATTTCCCTTTTTCGAATCCTCATCGACTCTTCCGAGGGGAGGATCCAAGGGCGGGAGTTAAAAGTTACCATTAATGAAACCACCTAAAAAGAAAGTCGCAGCGACAGATGCCCTGGTTGGATTGTGGACAATTTCGCTAACTGCGTTTGTCGTTGCGACTCTCTACTTCACGAGGGAACTACTCATCCCGCTGGCATTGAGTGCGCTGCTTACTTTCCTGCTCGCGCCGTTGGTTAGCAGAATTGAGCGATGGGTGGGACGGATTGCCGCGGTCTTGCTGGTGGTGACGCTGATCTTTATCGGCACCGGCGCGGCCGGCTGGATGCTTACCCGCCAGTTGATTGATCTGGCAATCAAACTGCCGGAATACAAAGGAAATATCGTCACCAAGATGCATGCCTTTGAAACTCCCAAGGGCGGTGCTTTCAGCCAGATCTCCAATACTGTTGAGGAGCTGAAAAAGGAGCTCCCCGGCGGTAGTGCCGCCGTGGAAGCGCCGGTAGTTAGCCAGGAAGCCGGCAAGCCCCAAACCGCCGTTACGTCGCCGCCCGCGGCACCGGCCCCTGCCGTGCCGGTGCAGGTGATTGAGACCTCCAGAGCGAATCCGTTCGAGTTATTACAAACCATTGTGGCCCCTCTTCTGGGACCACTTGGAACCGGCGCTCTGGTGTTAATCCTGGTGATCTGCATGCTCTTTCAACGCGAGGATCTGCGTAATCGCCTGATCCGTTTGATCGGGCAGGGACGCATTAGCACAACGACGCGTGCCATGGATGACGCCGCCGCGCGTGTCTCCCGCTATCTATTGATGCAGTTTATCGTCAATCTTACCTACGGGGTATTTGTTGCGATTGGACTTTATTTTATTGGGGTGCCAAACCCCATGCTCTGGGGCGCCTTCGGGATGGTGCTTCGCTTTATTCCTTATGTCGGCCCGTGGATTGCATGCGTGATTCCGACGGTCTTGGCGCTGGCGGTTTCGCCCCATTGGAACATGCCGATTTTGACACTCGCCTTGTTTGGTGGCCTTGAACTTATATTAAATAATGTGATGGAACCGCTCCTTTATGGTTCCAGCACGGGTGTCTCCAGCATCGCCCTGATCATAGCCGCGGTTTTCTGGACATGGCTCTGGGGCCCCATCGGCCTGGTGCTCGCCACTCCATTGACGGTTTGTCTTGTCGTAATTGGGCACCATGTTCCTCGGCTCTCCTTCTTAAGCGTCGTCCTTAGTGACGAGGATGCGCTGACACCGGCGGAGGATTGCTATCATCGGATGCTTACTATTGGTGAGAAGGATGAGATGGAGCTGGTCGATTCCTACTTGAAATCCAACTCGTTAACTTCACTTTACGACGCGCTATTTATTCCCGTCATTACCGCGGCGGAAATGGACGAGCGGCTTGAAGTGCTTGAAGAAGATCAGCTGGTGCTGGTTCGGCAGAGTATGCGCGATATCATCGATGATCTTGGCACCCGGCCTGGTAAAGTGGTTCAGCCCTCCGCAAATGCCGAAAAGTCCGAGGCTTTGGCACCTGTGATTCCCTGCAGCGTTTATTGTCTGCCCGCACGCGCTGAACGGGATGAACTTGTCGGCGAGATGCTGGCTCAATTACTCAAGCAGGAGGGGTTTACCGCATTTAATGCATCAGGCAAACTTGTCGTCGGCGAACTCATTGCCCTGACTGAAAATGAGGATGTGGATTTGGTTTGTATCTCCGTTGTGGCGCCTTCGACCGTTACGCATGCCCGCTACCTTTGCTCGAAATTGCGTGCCCAGCAGCCCGATCTGAAAATCATTGTCGGACTATGGGGCGAGGCTGGCGATATCAGTGCCTCGGCGAAAATCCTCCGTGACGCCGGCGCCGACGAAATTGTTATTTCACTCGCAGACGCTGTCGCGCAGATTACCAAGCTCGCTCCGTTTTTAGTCGAACAACATGCCCCTGCCGGACTGCCGGCCGATGAAGAAGAACGGCTCGTCGCACTCGCAAACCTTGAGCTTCTTAATAAAGCGCCTGACCCGCTCCTGGATCGGCTCACCGCAAAGCTAACCCGCATTTTTGAAGTGCCGATTGCGTTGATCAGCCTTATCGATCGCGATCGCCAGTGTTTTGTTAGTCAGGCGGGGCTTCCCGACGATCTGGTTAAAAAAGGCGAAATCCCGCGCGATGTTTCCATCTGCGGGCATGTGGTCCTGGCAAACGAGCCATTGATTGTTTCCGATCTGGCGCGCGATCGCCGGTTTGCCAGCAATCCGATGATAAAAGAACGGGGATTCCGTTTTTATGCCGGAGTACCATTACGCACGGTAAACGGACAGCCCATCGGCTCATTCTGCATACTTGATACAAAACCGCGTCACCTTGATGAGCGTGAGAAGCGTCTGCTTCAGGAATACGGGAAAGAAGTCATGGAAGAGATTACTCACCGTGCCAGCGTAGGTGAACTGGTGAAAGCCGGTTAGTATAGCCGCTCGGTGGCAGGAGTTGATGCCGGCCTTGGCAATCTAACTCTCCATTCCAGCCGGGTGTGGAAAATATGAGCGGCTAATCGGAGTGGCAAAGGCCGTTGGAAAGTGGATAGCGTCGTGTCATGAGTGAACCGCTTATTTCCCCGCGCCTGATCTTTGATTGTCACCTCGATATCTCGATGAATGCGTTAGAGTTCAATCGCGATCAACGCTGGTCATTGGAAAAGATCCGGCGCAGCGAACTTACCGCAACCGATGGGGTGCCGGGACGCGCTCGCAACACGGTTTGTCTGCCGGAGATGAGAAGGGGACGAGTCGGGCTTTGTGTGGCGACTCAGATTGCCCGATTCTCTCCGCGCTTTGGCAGTTTGCCAGGATGGCGCAGTCCGGAGCAGGCCTGGGCACAGACTCAGGGACAGCTTGCTTATTACCGGGCAATGGAGGATTGCGGTGAAATGGTCCAATTGCGGACTTGGGCGCAGGTGGAAGCGCACGCGGAGCTTTGGCGTCATGCAAGCGTTGAAGAGGCGGCGCGCCTGCCGATAGGTTATCTGTTAAGTCTGGAAGGGGCCGATTCAGTCCTGAGCTGGCGGCATCTTGAAAAATCGCGTGCTGATGGATTGATCGCGCTGGGGCCGGTGCATTATGGGCCGGGTATTTATGGGCACGGTACCGATGACGAAGGGCCGCTGACGCCAAAAGGACGGGATTTGTTAAAAGAAATGGAGCGGCTCGGACTCATTCTCGACGTGACCCATTACTGCGATGAGAGTTTCTGGGACGCGCTCGATCATTTTAGCGGCCCGATATGGGCGAGCCATTCCAATTGCCGGGCTATCGTGAACTGGAATCGCCAGTTTAATGATGAGCAGATCAAGGTTCTGATCGAGCGGGGCGCCGTGATCGGCATGGCGTTTGATGCGATCATGATGGTGGAAGGCTGGGCCCATCACCGGTCGACCCCGGCAGATTTTTCACTCACCGTGGAGAAAATCTGCGAGCATATCGACCATATTTGCCAGATCGCGGGCAATGCAACCCACGTGGGAATCGGTACGGATTTGGATGGAGGGTTTGGCACCGAGCAGACGCCGATCGACTTGGATAGCATCGTCGATGTGATCAGGATTGCGCATCCGCTTTTAAAGCGAGGTTATACGCATCAGGAAATCGACGGAATTTTCCAGGGCAACTTTCTTCGCTTTCTTCGCAAGCATCTTGTGTAAGCCGGGGAGGACCTCGGTTTCCCACCTGCTTCGCAGGTTCCCGCGATGGCCGCGACCGTGACGGCTAATATCGCAACGCTCCCTCTTGACGGGCACGCGAATCGCTTCTCTCGTTCCTGGAAACCCGCCTCCTTTGTAAATGGCGTATCCAGATTCTTCCATGACCGATCCTCAAAACGCCGACAATACACAGCCCGCGACCGATGCCGGCAAACGCAAGTTCCCCGCTCCGGATCCCAATCTGAGTGCGACACTGCGGGCTGACTATGAGGCATTGTTAAATGACGTGAAGCAAGCCAACGAGCTGGCAACGGATTATCAGCGGCAACTCGCGGTTAAATCCAATGAGCTCGCGTTGAGCACCCAGCTTTTTGAACGCACGCAGAAACATCTTACTGATCTCAATGCGGGCATCGCCGAGTTACGCCGGGAACGGCATCAACTCGCCAACGAAGCGATGCGTTCCGATATCCTTGAACGCAGGCTCGGCGAAGTGACCGTGGAACGCGATCAGTTGCGATCCGAGCTGGCCCTTCTCAAGGCGCGCGCTTCTCTTCCCTCGGATACAGCGCTTCAGTTTTCCTCCGAGTGCGACGTAATGGTCGATAAACTGATCCTGAAAGTGGAGTCGCTCACCAAGTTGTTGCGCGGCGCCCGCCGGCTTCCGGGCGTGCCGCCAGTGGCCGGTGGCGAAGCGGCAAAGTCCGCCGCGCCGGCTGCGCGCGGAGCCGACTCGGAAACGATTACGATTCATTTCGGCTCGTGATAATGCCGTTTTAATCCGGCGCCGAGCTACGGGGTTGAAATGATCTTCGCGGGCGCCGCCTCCTCGCCCAAGCCACCAGCCAATCATCATTTCTTCGGTTCCATCGGGAAATGGTACCGACGCTTATATCTTTAAGGCGTTGCGAGGCGGCGGATCCGTAAAAGAGGCTCACTTTCGCCGGGCATCGCGGCGAGCCGGCTGTAGAGCGTCCGCGACTCGTCCGCTCGTCCTTCCATTTGAAGCGTGTCGGCTTTTGCGAGCAGCTCCGATGCTGGTTTGATCCAGCTGAATTGAGCGGCTCGTTCGCGAGCGAGCGCGATTTCATTCTCATTAAATAATGTCCCGGTTGTTCCTGAGGCCATGAGATTGGTGCGATCCTGGCGGTGCGGCAGGCTTAAGGCATGGCCCAGCTCGTGCGAAGTGACCCGGGGAATCGGTTCGTCGATGCCGCCTTCCACGGCATTCAGAGCCGCGCTCTCGTTGACGAAAATGGCTTTCCCAAGAAACACACCGTTGGCGTCAAACTCCTTGATGTAATAGACGTTGAATGCTTCGCCGTTGTAACTCGACTCGGGGATCAGCCCAAGCAGCCATCGCAGGTCGCCGGTTTGCTTCAAAGGCGTGAATGCGACCGGGGCTTCCCGAACCACCGACTCGGCATAGAAAAAAATTCCGGCTCTCGACCACACGCGGTTTACCTTATTGAGGATTCGCGTGATGTCGGTCTCCGTTAAGGTCGTTGAAAGCGCGGGCGACTCAGCCGCGTTCAAAAGATGGATGCGTAACGGCGCCACGAGCGTTTTTTCGAACGCAAAATCGGCCACTGATGTGCCGACGGCTTTTTCGGAAGTCTGGGCGTTTGCCGGGACCGCCAGGTGAATGACTGCGAGGATGGCGCAAGTGAGATGCGGGAGCAACAGTTTCATTGAGGGATGGGCTCAGTGTCGCTCCCATCCACACAAAAACGCATCAATTAACAATGGGAGGTCACTGCTATAACCACCTTCCAGAATCGCCGCACACGGAACCCCGGTCTGCGAGAGCCATTCGCCCAGCGTGCCGAAATTGTCGCGTGTTAAAGCGAGCGAGACCAGGGGATCGCCTTCGTAAGCGTCAAATCCAGCGGAGACGAGAATGAGATCGGGCCAGAATTCCTCCACGCACTTCCATGATCTCCGTAGAACTTCCATTTGCTGCGCGCCTGTTGTCTCGGCGGAAACCGGAAAATTGAAAATGTTTGCCCGGCTTAAACTGCCCGTGCCGGGATACGCGGGATGCTGATGAAAAGAGACATACCGGATGCGGTCGTTTCCTTCGCAAATGGATTCGGTCCCATTTCCATGATGCGCATCGAAATCCCAAATTGCGACGCGGGTCGGGCCGCGGGTAAGCGCATCAAGTGCGGCGATTGCAATCGAGTTTAAATAGCAGAATCCCATGGCCCGGTCGCCGGTTGCGTGATGACCCGGTGGACGCATCAACGAGAACGATTTCCTGCCGCTCAAGGCAATCCGAGCGCATTCGATTGCCGCGCCCGCTGCCCGCCGCGCATGCCCGGCGATATCCTTGTGGGCGGGCGTGTCGGGGTCAAAGTCACTGTTTTCGGCCAGACGCCTGAGATGCTCTTTTAAATGGGCACGGAGAATCGACTGCTCATCGGCAGGTTTTGGAATTTGCCAACACCACCCAGGGTGGGCTCGCTGTAAATGCGCTGCGCTCTCCAGAACTCTTCCAGGCCGTTCCGGATGGAGCGGCGCTGCGTAATCAGCACACTTCGGATCGTATACGATGGTCACCCGTGAATCTTAATGGTCCTCGCAATCGCACACAATCTCCCCGGAGCCGGAAGAATTGCCGCGCGCCTTATTTCATCGGGACAAGGTGGCCCTCACCCAAGGCATCGAAAAAAACTGCTGAAAGGATGCGATTAGTTCTTGCTCCTTTTGGCTGGGCGGTTACTTTCCCGACCCCGCTCCAAAAGCAGGGCTGCAAAGCGCCGCGAGGCGAATGCGGTGAACAAAGAAAATCGAAAATTTCGAATT
>JAQGOL010000009.1 GCA_028293625.1 Chthoniobacteraceae bacterium
CCGAGCGCGCCGCCTCCGACAAATCAATCACCACGCTGACGGCGCGTGTTGCGAAGCTAGAAAGCGATCTTTTGCAAACGGGCGCGAGCCTGGAGAAATCGCAGGCGGACTTTAAGAAAGCCGTGGAGTTTGGCGGAGTAAAAGAAGCCGAGCGTGCGAAGCTGGCCGCGCGTGTGATTGTGCTTGATCGGATCGTGGCTGATCAACGCACCAAGAACATCGCATTATATAAGACCGGCAGCGAAATACTGAGCCGGTATGAGAAGTTTGGCCTTGGCGAAGCGATCATCGCGCGCGAACCCTTTACAGGCATCACCCGCGTCAAGCTCCAGAACCTTATTCAGGAGTACGGCGACAAGCTCGCCGACCAGAAGATCAAGCCGTGAAAACGGAGTGATCGTTTGGGAGACTGTGATCCCGCGAGGCAGATAGAAAGCGGTTCTTCAGGTGGCGCGGGTATCTGTCTTTTGTTTGTAACAAACGCTGATTTGATTTTTATCAGCCGGCTCTTATTGGTGGTGACCCAGCGCTCTTTGTTGCCGAAGCGAGCCTAACATTTTCTTCACCCTGCCAGGCTACAAGCAAGCTGCCAGGCTACTTTACCTGATCGTTACGCGATCGGCACACCTATCTATTAATGAAAAGCATCGACATGCCAGGTCAACCAAGCCTGATGCAAAGTAATAAACTTCGTAGAAATGCTTCTTCGAGTTTATACCAGATTGCCGCTGTTTTTGGCGTTTCATTCACGCTTGCTGCGACGCTGGCCACGGCAAAGGGCGGAGACATTTTACGAGGCGGCGCGCCGATGGCCGGTCCACGCGGAGGGCGTGGCGCGGGAAGCGTGGGCGAAGCCGGGACGGTCCAGGCCCGTGCCAACGCCAAGGACGCTCTCTCGCGCACGACCCAGGCTGTTCAGGCGGTACAGGCGATGCAGACCGCCGCGCGCAACCTGGCGCGAAACGGTCCCAATAATTTAAGCCAGCCAGGGCGGCCATTGCCCAACGTGCCAAACGGCCTTGTGATTGGCGGGCTCCAGGTAGCGCCGGGAGTGCCGGTCAATCCCGGCAAACCTGTCGCGGGCGAGGATAGTAGTTTGTGGCAAGGGGCTGCTTTGCCGACGCAAAGTATTCGTGGAGAAAGAACGACGGTTACGATCAAGCAGACCGCGCAGCAGGCGCTGCTGACGTGGCAGACTTTTAATATCGGGAAAAACACCACGCTTAGCTTCGATCAGAGCAAAGGCGGCGCGAGCAAAGGCGAATGGATCGCGTTTAACCGGGTCATCGATCCAAGCGGAGTGCCTTCGCAGATTCTTGGATCGATTGAAGCCGGCGGCCAGGTCTATGTGATTAACCAAAACGGCATCATCTTCGGGGGCAACTCACAGGTAAACGCGCATGCCTTTGTGGCCTCTGCCTTGCCGATCAACGACAACCTGCTTGCCCGCGGGCTTCTGAACAATGCCGACTCGCAGTTCCTCTTTTCAGGCTTAAAGATCGAAGCTGGAAAACAGCCGGCGTTTATCCCGAGCGTCACCGACGCGGCGTTTACAGTAAGCGATTCGCTCCCGGCCTACAAACTTGCGCAACCGGTGGTGGCGGGGAGCACGCCCGTCGTGAAAATCGCCTCGTCGAAAACCGCCCTCGATCCGGCTCTTGATTACACGTTAAGTCCCGATGCCGATGGGAGAACAGTATTGACCTTCACCCCCGCGGGCTTGGTTAAAGTAGGGACAGCCTCTTTGTTGGTTTCCTATACGAGCGCTACTACACGGTATGGGGATGTCATCGTCCAAAAGGGAGCGCAGCTCACCAGTCCAACCACTGCGGAGCACACCGGTGGCAAGATTGCGTTGATTGGCGCCAATGTGCGCAACGACGGCACGATCTCGACCCCAGACGGCCAAACCATCCTCGCCGCCGGACTGCAAGTTGGGTTGGCTGCGCATCCCAAGGCCGATCCAAGTCTTCGCGGCCTCGACGTCTTTATTGGTGCCGTGACTGATAGCGGTTCGGTTCTTAAACCGTATGCGGGGACTGCAACCAACGGGGGACTCATCGACGCTCCCCGGGCGAATATCACCATCGCGGGCAAAACGGTGCAACAACTTGGTGTTATTGAGAGCAGCACGTCGGTATCCCTCAATGGACGCATTGATTTGTTGGCCAGTTACGATGCGGTCAGCAGTCTGGGTCTTCTTAATCTTCCCCCGTTTTTTCCGAAAAGCGCCGGCACCGTCACCCTCGGCGCGCATAGCGTTTCGCGCATTTTGCCTGAGGTTGAAAACCCGGAGACGACCATCGGATTTAAACTGCCTCTGCTCTCCCAGGTGAAAATCCAGGGGCATACGATTCATCTCGGGGCCGAGGCCGCGATTTTCGCCCCGAACGCGGACGTGTCGCTCAGCGCGGGCGTCTGGACCCTCGACCAATCGAGTCAGATTCCAGCGAACAAATTTGTCTACGCGGGCGGCCAGATCTATCTGGACGCGGGGGCGACGATCAACGTGGCAGGGACGCCAGATGTCTCCGCGCCTATTTCAGAAAACATTCTTTCGGTCGAACTCCGTGGAGCCGAGTTGGCGGATTCGCCGTTGCAACGCACCGGACCGCTCCGGGGTCCAACCCTAAGCATTGACCTTCGCAAGACCGGCATCTGGAATGGGCAAGCGTGGGTGGGAACGCCGCTTGGCAATGCGGCGGGTTATGCCGGGTTGATCCAGCGCACCGCCGCCGCCCTGACCACAGCGGGCGGAACCGTGGCGTTGCGGGCCGGCGATTCCGTGGTTCTCCAGGCTGGCTCCAAGATCGATGTCTCGGGTGGCTGGACCAATTATCAGGGGGGAATGGTGACCACGACCCGTGTCGTTTCCGGCGGACAAATTGTTGATATTTCCCAGGCAACTCCCGACCGCATTTACGAGGGGATTTACACAGGCACCTTCACCACAGCCCATCCCAAATACGGCATCTCCGAAACATTCACCAATGCGTTGCTGCTCAACGGCGCGCATTTTGAGGAAGGCTATATCGAGGGAGCCAATGGCGGCACAATCAACATCGCGGCGGCTTCGATGGCTTTGGACGGGACATTGCTTGGGAATACCGTCTCAGGCCCCCGCCAGCGCACGACCGCGGCGACCCAAAGTGCCTTGTCGCTTGTTTTCCAGTCGCAAACGCTGGCGCCTCCCGACTTTGCTGTGGAGTCGCCCAAGCCGCCTTCCATCGTCTTCAGCCCGAACCTGATGCTGCCGGCAGCCGATCCGTTTGAACTTGATGCGCTGGGAAATCCTCTGCCATTGCGCGATGAGCGTCAGAAAAAAGTCATCCTTTCGCCGGAACTGCTGGCGGCCAACGGATTCGGCAACCTGTTTGTCGACAATGGCGATGGTGACATTTTA
Source organism: Chthoniobacteraceae bacterium (assembly GCA_028293625.1). Classification (GTDB taxonomy): domain Bacteria; phylum Verrucomicrobiota; class Verrucomicrobiia; order Chthoniobacterales; family Chthoniobacteraceae; genus CAIURC01. Next base: position 3,404 of record JAQGOL010000009.1, read on the forward strand.
ATTCCGAAAAGCGCCGCCATCACGACGGCGGCCGGTGGTTCGCTTACATTGCGCGCCAAAAATCTCGATATCCAGGGGAACGTGACGGCGCCGGGTGGAACGCTTAATTTCAGCGTCTTTAACATCTCGCCATTCCTGGTCGCGGGATTGACCGTCACACCCGCGGCTGATCCGTTGCGAGGCCATTTCACGCTCGGCGCAACCGGGAGCCTGAGCACGGCAGGATTGATTGTGGACGACCGTTATTCGCCTGTCTCGGAGTTCAAGCCGCTGGTGTTGAATGGCGGACCGATTTCGATCGTCACCTACAGTGCCGATCTTGCGGCGGGGAGTCTTATTGATGTCTCCGGCGGCGTGGCAATGAGCGTCACCGGCAAGCGTTCCTACGGGGATGGCGGCAGCATTTCCATTGCGGCGGGACAGGATCCAAACGTCCTCTCGACCCTGGGTGGTGAACTGAACCTGCAAGCGATCCTCAAGGGTTTTTCCGGCGCAAAGGCCGGCGCCCTCTCAATCAAGGCGCCTTTGATCCAGATCGGCGGAACGACAGCCAACGCGGACACGTTGCTTCTCTCTCCGCAGTTCTTTAGCGAGGGCGGGTTCGGCAGTTTTTCCCTGAGCGGCATTGGCGCCCGAACGGGAGTCAGCGGCGAGTTCCTCCCGGGTATTTTCATTGCTCCAAATACGGTCATCAAGCCCGTTGCAGAAAGCCTCGTGGCGGCTGCCAATACACCCGGCGCCAATGGGGTGGTTCTGGTGCCTGTGTTGAAGCCCGAAGGGTTGCGCACGCCGGTCAGCCTTTTTTTTAACGCCACGGGAGTCACGGATACTGTGTTCAAAACGCTGGTAATTCGAGGCGATGCCGTAATGGGCGCCGGCGCCATTATTGAGACCGACGCGAAAGGAAGCGTCTCGATCGGAGGCGATACCGCTTCGGTAATGGGCACGATCATCGCGCCCGGCGGCAATATCGCGATCACCGGCAGCAACGCTTTTCCCAGTTTGCAAACGCTCACCCAAGCGCTCGCAACGGTCCATCTCGGGCCGCAAAGCTATCTGTCGACGGCCGGCAGCACATTGCTTACCGAGAACTCGTATGGTTACCGGACCGGAACGGTATTGGCCGGGGGAACCATCACCGTTGCGGGGAATCTGGTGGCGGAATCGGGCGCGGTGCTCGACGTCTCGGGATCGAGCGCGATGCTTGACGTCTCACCGTCGTATCTTGGAATGCCGGTCCCTGGTGCGCCGCTCATCGGGGCCAACAGCGGGATCACGGCGCCGCTTTTTAATCTCGTCATGGCGCGCACCCGGATTGACAGCGACGGCGGGTCGCTCGTCTTAAAAGGGGGCCAGGAACTTTTTACCGATGCCACGTTGCTTGGCGCGGCCGGCGGACCGAACGCGCTGGGTGGCACCCTCACTGTCTCTTCCGGCCGTTACGACGACCCGAACATCGTCCTGTCGCAAAAGACCGCGCTGAATCCCACTTTGCTCGTCACCCAGGCTGGCGTAAACATCCCGTCGGCCTTCGCGGACGGCACCGCGATCGGGAAATCTGTGCTCGATGCGAGTGGAAATGCTATCGCCGGACTCGGGCATTTTTCCGCCAATACTTTCATGAATGGCGGTTTTGATTCCCTGACATTGCGCGGCACGGTGCAATTTTCCGGGCCGGTTTCAATCAGTGCGCGGAGCCGGTTATCGGTGGCTGACAGCGGCGTGATGCTCGGGGATTCGACCATCTTTCTTGCCGCGCCGTATGTGGCGCTTGGCCAGGCGTTTTTGCCGCCACGGCCGGTTGCAAATCAGCTCCTTCCATTTGTTGATGGAGCGAATCGTCCGGCATCGATCCCGGCCACCTACGGCCACGCGGAGTTGACCGTAAAGGCGGATCTGATCGACGTGGGCAACCTCTCGATGCAGCACTTTGGAAAGGTCAATTTGAGTGCAGGGGATATCCGTGGCGACGGCACTTTCGATGTCGCCGGCGACATCACGCTGCGGGCAGCCCAGATCTATCCCACCAGCGCGGCCAGTTTCACCATTGCGGCTTATAATCATGCGCTCGGTGACGAGACGGTGCCCGGTTCGGTGACGATCATCGGGTCAGGCAGCGCGCCGCTTCCCTTTTCGGCCGGCGGCCAGTTGAATATCTTCGGCTCGGTCATTCATCAGGGCGGTGTGCTCCGGGCGCCCATTGGCAGCATCAACCTTGGCCTGGATGAGACCAGCACGCTCAAGGATCCGTTGACCGGCGCCCTGTTTGCCACCACCAAATCGGTCACGCTTTCCTCAGGGAGCATCACTTCGGTCTCGGCTGTCGATCCGTTGACCGGCCAGGGGCTGCTGCTTCCGTACGGGATCAATTTGAATGGGACCTCGTGGATCGATCCGATCGGCACCGACATCACGGCAAGCGGGGTGCCGGGAAAAACCATCAACATCACCGGAGCCAGCGTGAACGATCAGCGCGGGTCAATCATTGATCTGGGCGGCGGAGGCGATCTTTACGCTTACCGCTTTGTTGGCGGAATCGGGGGAAGCGCCGACATCCTTGGCTCGGCTTCAGCCCCATGGAGCGCGTCGGTCACGTACGCGGCCAACACCTTGGTTTCCTACCAGGGAGCGACATGGTCGGCCCGGCAGAGCAACGTCAACAGCGCGCCATCCGCGAGCCAGAATTGGCGGCTCATTCCTGCCAGCTTCGCGGTGATTCCAGGGTATGCCGCCAATTATGCGCCGTATGCGCCGTATTCCGATAATCCGATTACCGGCAATCTGGGATCGGATCCCGGCTACACGGGCGGTAATTTGTCCGTGGGCGACCAGGTTTATCTTGGGGCATCAGGCGGACTTGCCGCGGGCACTTACACGTTGCTTCCGGCGCGGTATGCCCTCATGCCGGGCGCTTTCCTTGTGACACCGCGGGCCGGCGCTCCTGTCGGAACGGTTTCGATGCCCGACGGGGCCACTTACGTGCCGGGCTACCGATTTAATGATCTCAACACGGAGCGTGCCGGGCATCCATTGATGGCGTGGTTTGAAGTCGACTCCGGCGCGGTCGTCAATTCACGCGCTCAATACGATAACTTTTTCGCCAATAAAGCTTTGCGCGATGGTGCGCAAAAGCTGGGCGGCGCCGTGCCGCGTCTCCCCGTCGATGCCGGCCAGCTGGTGCTTCAGGCCAGCACCGCCATCACATTCAATGGGCACGTCACCGCGCAGGCTCCCAATGGCGGGCGCGGCGGGCTGGTTGATATCAGCAGCCCGGTTGACATCTACATTGGCACTCAAAGCAAACACGGTCCGGCCGGCACTTTATTCCTCGATGCCGCACAGCTGAGCGCTTTCGGAGCCGAGAGCCTCCTGATTGGTGGCGTGCGCCATGCCGGTTTGAATGGCCAGACCGTTGCGGTCCGCACGGGCAACCTGACTTTGGACAATGCCGGGACCCCTTTGGTCGGGTCGGATATCATTTTCGTAACCAACAATTCGCTTACCCTGGAACCCGGAGCGCGCATTGTGCAATCGGGCACGCTCTCGGGCCGCGCGGATACCCTCCTGCTGAGTGGCAACGGCACGCTTTTGCGGGTCAGCGCCGATCCGGCCGCGGCAACTGTGCGTTCAAACGTCACGGGGACCACCACGCCAACCATGTCGATCGGAGCAGATACGCGCCTTTCCGGGGCGAGCATCACGCTTGACTCAACCGGCGCCACCACGCTCGATCCCAATGCGCATCTGGATGCCGGCACGATGAAAATCGCCAGCGGACGGATCATTCTTCAGCTCGGAGACGGCTCGGCTGCGCTGCAGGATCCCGGCCTGGTGCTCACCGGCGGCGTGCTTGACGATCTCAAAGGTGCGCATGTTCTCTCGCTGCTCAGTTATTCTTCGATCGATCTTTACGGCACCGGCACTTTTAGCACTTCCGGCCAGCTCGCATTGCACACCCGGCAAATCCGCGGGTTTGACACAGGTGCGATCAGCATTGCAGCCGGGAAAATCAGCCTTGATAACGCAGCCGGTGGAGCGCTTCCCGCGTTGCCGATCGTGCCGCTGGACGGCACGCTTGAATTCAACGCGCGCAGGATCGTCCTGGGCAAAAACGCCCTTCAAATCGGACGTTTTGCCGACGTGGCGCTTAATGCCTCGGGGAGCATCTTTTTCACCGGGACAGGCAGTCTGAGCACCCAAGGTGCGCTAACGCTCTCGACTCCATCAATTCTTGGAAGCAAACTCGCTGATCGGACCATCACGGCCGGGGGTGCCCTCGTGATCAAGTCGCCTGGCGGACAATCCGGCGCGTCCGGCGGCGGTCTGGGAGCGCGCCTGGTTTTGGAAGGAACGCGTGTGACCGCCAGTTCCGGGATTGTTTTGCCAAGCGGCATGCTCACGCTCCACGCCACCGGCAGCGGGCCCGACGATGATGTCATCATTGGTGGACGGCTCGATGTGGGCGGCACTTCGCAGGCCATTTACGATTTGATCCGTTATACCGATGGCGGCCGGATCAGCCTGATTTCGGATCACGGATCGGTGACCATGGCCGACGGAAGCACCGTTTCCGTCAATGCACAGGTCGGCGGCGGCAATGCGGGCAGCGTTTCCATCAGCGCGCGAAATGGCGATTTTACGGCGGCCCTTTCAGCCAGGATGCTCGGCTCGGGCGGAGACGGCGGCGCTTTCTCGCTCGATGTCGGCGCACTGCCGGATCTGGCTCCGCTCAGCACGCTGCTTGGAGATTCCTTTGCCGAATCCCGGACGCTTCGCGTGCGCACGGGCGACGTGGTTGTGGACAGCGTTGTCAGGACGCATCATTTCAACCTCTCGGCTGACCATGGTTCAATCACGGTGAGCGGCCTGGGAACGATCGACGCTTCCGGTGCGACCGGTGGCTCCATCGCGCTTGAGGCCTCCGGCAGCGTCAGTCTGGCCGCCGGTTCGCTCCTCACAGTGCATGGAATCGATTTTGATCACGCCGGCAAAGGCGGTGCGATCACCCTGGAAGCCGGTGGGTATGTCGGCGGCGCAGTCGATCCAAACGCAATGCTCGATATTGCCGCCGGCTCGACCCTCGACCTTGGGGTAACCGGGAACACCGCCGCCAGCGCCGGGATCGGCCATTTTGGCGGCACGCTCCATTTGCGCGCGCCGCAGACCTCCGGCAATACGGAGATTCAAATCAATGCCGTCTCGGGCACCATCACGGGCGCCTCGGTGATTACCGTGGAAGGCTCCCAGGTTTTTGATCTGAGCGCGACCGGCGGCGCGATTACGCGCTCCGGCGTGATCCAAAGCTCGGGCGGCAAAATTGAGAGTGGCGCGGTCAATGTGCGCGGAAGCATCAATGACAATGGCGCGCTCTTCGCGGGCGGCACCAGTTCAACGGGAGTGGTGATGCCCGGCAATAGCATCATCATTTCCAACCGGCTGCTTGCCGGCAATACGCAACAGGCGGAGCTTGCCGAATTGCTCACTATCGTTCCAGGCGCGGAGATCATTAATTCCGCGGGCGATCTGACGCTCGGTTCCACGGGCAATTCCGCGGCTGACGACTGGAACCTTGCGACCCTGCGTTTCGGTCCAAAGAGCGCTCCAGGTGTCCTGACCCTGCGTGCCTCGGGCAATCTCGTCTTTTTAAATACGCTCAGCGACGGGTTCACTTCGGCGGCTTACACGGCCCAGTTGCAAACACAGAACACGTTGCTCTCCGCCAACGCCCAATCGTGGTCGTATCGCCTGGCGGCCGGAGCGGATGTGAACGCCGCCGATTTCCATCAAGTGATGCCAACCGTGGCCGCCGATTCCGGCTCCCTGTTGCTTGGCAAATACGGCGGGCTGAATATCGCCGATTCACCCGGAAGCTCCGCCACCACAGCATCTTCGGTCGCGGGCCGTTTCCAAGTGATCCGGACCGGCTCGGGCGACATCGACATCGCAACGGCGGGCAACGTCCTTTTGCTCAATCAATTCGCGACCATTTACACCGCGGGCACACGGCTGGTTGATCCGACCATGGGCGGCACGTTCGATTTGCCGCGGCCGAGCGCCAACGGGGGCCAGGCCGACCTTGGCGCCGTTCAGCAAACCACGCCGCACGTGCCTCAATACAGCCTCGGCGGCGGCAACGTCACGATATCGGCCCTGGGCGATATCCGGCATCAGACGCTTGATATTAACTCAAACGTGATCGCCGATTCGGAACGCGAGCTGCCGGTCAACTGGCTGAATCGCCGCGGTTACATCGATCCTCTCACGGGACAATTCGGGCGGGCGCGAAGTGCGAGCGGCGATTTTGCCTCAACGAGTTGGTGGGTCGATTTCAGCAATTTCTTCGAGGGCGTCGGCGCGCTGGGCGGCGGCAATGTGACGATGATCGCCGGCCACGATGTGATCAATGTCGATGGACTCGTGCCGACCAACGCGCGGATGCCGAAAGGGTTTCCCGATGCCAGCCAACTCGTGGAGCTCGGCGGCGGCGATCTGATCGTGCGGGCCGGCCACAATATCGATGGCGGTGTTTATTACGTTGAACGCGGCCACGGCACATTGGCGGCCGGAAACGAGATTACGACGAATGCGACGCGCTCGCCTTCCCTGACCATTATCGCCAACCAGGAACCGCTGGCCAAAGAGACATGGCTTCCCACCACGCTTTTCCTCGGGAAGGGGAGTTTTGATGTAACGGCGACCGGCAACCTGTTGCTTGGGCCGGTGGCCAACCCGTTCCTGCTTCCCGAGGGCTATAACAACAGCTTCTGGAACAAGACCTATTTCTCCAGTTACGGCACGGGTGACGCAGTCAACGTCACGTCGCTGAGCGGGGCTGTTACCTTGCGCACCGGCACCACCCATCCCCAGGGAGGCGCCTCCACTCCGATCCTCCAGACGTGGCTTGAGCACGTGCTGCTTCTCACCAATGCCGGCGACACGGTTTCCAATTACCAGCCGTGGCTCCGGTTGAATGAAACCAGCGTCGCACCATTCCAGACCGTCGTTGGGCTCATGCCCGGCACGCTGCGTGTCACGGCATTCTCGGGCGACATCAATCTTGTCGGCGCCATCACACTTTCGCCTTCCCCAACAGGGAGCGTCGAGCTGGCCGCGTCGGGCTCAATCAACGGGTTGCAACCAAACGGTGTGGCCACCCTTTTCGGCGCGCCGGTCACCACCTGGGACAGCGCCAGTATCAACCTCTCGGATGCCGATCCTGCGTCCATTCCCGGAATCACTTCCCCGCACGCCTTCCAGCTTTTTGCCGGAACGAACGTCGCCGTGGCCCGCGCAACGCTCGACAGTTTCCTGAGCTTCATCGACGTCTATTTCGCCGAGTCGGGTTCCACCGAGGCCGTCCTCGAGACCAAACAAGCCTTGCATGCCCAGGGATTGCTTCATGCCCCAAACCCGAACGACCCCAACGATCCCAATCACGCCCCGATCCATTTGTACTCCGCCAAGGGAGATATCTCGGGCCTGAGCCTCTTTTCCGGGAAAGCTGCCCGCATTATTGCCGGCCGCGATCTCACCGACATCGCGCTCTACGTGCAAAATGTCGACGAAAACGACATCAGTGTGATTTCTGCAGGGCGCGATATTGTGGCTTACCAGCCCAACTCGCCATTGCGGATCGCGGCGCAGGCGCCGGGGAATTTTATCCATTCCAACAGTCCGAACCTAGCCGGCGATCTTCAGATCAGCGGTCCCGGCGCGCTTGAAGTGCTTGCCGGGCGCAATCTCGATCTGGGGGTTGGCCCGGGCAAGGGGGACGGAACGGGCGTCGGCATTGCCAGCATCGGCAACGCCCGCAACGCTTCGCTTCCATTTGAGGGCTCCGACATCGTTGTCGCGGCGGGAATCGGGAGTTCATTCGGGCTCTCCGAGAGCCGCCTCGATATTGCCGGATTCCTCGCCGCATCCGGCGCCGACATCGCGCGCCTGTTGCCGGAGTTGGAAATCACCGGCGAACTCTCTCCGGATGCCCAGGCTCAGGCGGCCCTCGAGCTCTTTTATCTGGTGTTGCGCAACGCGGGGCGCGACCACGCGCTTACCGGCGATTATGCGGCCGGGTTCAATGCCATCAACGCGCTTTTCCCTGACGGCGATTACCGGGGCGACATCACGCTTACCTCGCGTGAAATCAAGACCAAGAGTGGCGGCAATATTAGCATTCTCGCCCCGGGCGGCGGACTCACTGTCGGATTCGACATCGCCGGCAGCCAGCCGCTCGATCAGGGCATCCTGACCGAGGACGGCGGCAGCATTTCGATCTTTACCAGGGACAACGTGATTGTCGGCACCTCGCGCATCTTCACATTGCGCGGCGGAGACGAAGTGATCTGGTCGTCTGAAGGCGACATTGCCGCCGGCGCATCGTCAAAGACCGTCCAATCGGCGCCCCCGACCCGTGTTCTGGTCGACCCGCAGAGCGCCGATGTGCAGACCGATCTGGCCGGGCTTGCCACAGGCGGCGGCATCGGCGTGCTGGCGACGGTCAAAGGGGTTGCACCGGGCAACGTTGACCTGATCGCCCCCAAGGGGACAGTCGATGCAGGCGATGCCGGGATCCGAGTCTCGGGCAACCTCAACATTGCCGCCAGCCTGGTTTTAAACGCCAGTAATATCGCGGTGGCAGGCACCAGCGCCGGAGCGCCTTCCTCCGGTCCTGTTTCCGCGCCGAGCCTGGCCAGTGTTTCAACACCGACGAGCACCACCCAGCAGCAGAGCAATCCCGCCGAGGACGAACGAAAACGCGAACGGGAAGCTCAGCAGGAGGCGCCGCCTTCCATCATTACTGTTGAAGTGCTTGGATACGGCGGCGGTGAAGGAACCTCCGATCCTTCCGAGGAAGAGGAGCGCCGCAAAAAAGCGGCCCAGGTTGTCACGCCTGAAAACTAGCCATCGCGCATCAACGCCGAAGATAAGGATTGTGTCGCGATTGCGATGCGGTATTTGCCACCCGGCTGGTATCATATCCTTATGCAGTTGTTCATCCGCCCCTGCCTTATTCTCCCCGTTGTTTTCCTTTTTTGCACCAGCGCGGTGGAGGCACGCGGCGGCATTGATGAATATGGCACGAATCAGGCGGTTTTGCTCGATGCTCCGTTAAATCACGCCCCGGTGGCTGTCGACGACACGGTCTATCTTAAGCCGGGCGAATCGGTCGCATTTGACGTGCTCGCCAATGACAGCGATTCCGACGGCGATCTGCTTGTCGCCGGCTTTGGCACCAGTCCGGCGCTTGGCACCGTTTCATTTGATGGCATCAACCTCACTTACACCGCGGGGCCGAAATTCAGGACGAACGATTCGTTTACTTACATCCTCTCGGACGGAAAAGACGGGACATCGACTGCGACCGTCACGTTGCGTAACCGTTTCCTGAACGGCCGTGGTGCATTTACTCCGGTTTTGCTCGCTGACGGCCAACCGGCTGGGACGCTGCGCTTGAATGTGACATCCACGGGCGCGGTGAGCGGTTCGATTCAAATCGGCAAATCGCGAAGCGCAATTCACGGCAGCTTTGATTTTAACGGAGAATTCACACAGTTAGTAAATCTTGCAGGGGTAATTGTCGCGGTCACCGTGCTTTCCGATCCGATCAGCGGCCGGCTTGCCGGAACCGTTAAGGGAACCAATGTCAATTTTTCGTTTAGCAACGAGGCGATGCTGGCAGGCAAAGCGGTAGGGAACGCGCCCGTCGGCCGATACACCATGATGCTTCCCGCGCCCGAGGCTGCCGTTCCGCGCGGCACCGGCTGGGCCGCCATGCTGCTTGGGAAAAATGGGTCGGCTCGTTTCGCGGGACGCCTTGGCGACGGCGCCGCATTCAGCGCTTCGAGCCGCCTTCGTGTTGATGCCTCCCTTTGGCTCGATGTCGGCGGCGCATTGTTTGGCACGCTCACGTTTGAAAACCTGCCTGAAAGCGATTTTCACGGCTCTTTAAAATGGAAATATTTGCCGGCAATGCATACAGAAATCGCGGCAGCCGGTGCGCGCGATGCGGGCGTCCCTTATTTCCGTTTCAGCCAGACGGACGCGCTTACGGCGGATTTGCGCTCGGTTGAAAGCGCGGCGATTAACGAAGCCATTGGATTTGGAGGCAAAGGCAAACCGTTCATTTTAAACAGCTCCACAGGTTTATCGTTTTCTATCAATCGCAGTACAGGTTTGTTTACTGGAAAATTTCCAAAAGAGACCGCGCGTCGAAGGAGTTTTAGCGGGGTGATATTTCAAAAAAAGAATTCCGGTTACGGGATTTATACTGAATCAGTTCCGGGTGGCCGTGGCGTTTGGCAAATCGATCAAGCCGCCACCGACTCTGTGACGCTCGTCCCACGCTGAATGGGGGATCGGTGAAACGATGAGAATGGAGATGGACAAAAATCTGCAACTCGTTGAACCGATTAAAACAGCGTGGAGCGACCTGCCAAGTGCAAGGGGCTCATCGCATGGCATTTGTTTCGTTTAATCAACATTTTTACCGCCACCCGACCGCGGAGGGACTTGGGTTAAATGGCGTGCTTATCCGATGCACGCGGCGTCTCCGGCTGAAGCACGGATAAGAAACCACCCGGCGGGCGGTTTTTTGCAAGGGCAAGAATATGGCAGACAGAAGTGAGGCAACTCGCTTCATTGTTGATCAACGTTTCTGTCAAATCGGTTTTTTAAAAACGCGCGCGGACGGAAATCGCTTCGAATGCAGCGAAATTAGCCACCTCCAGTGCCGCTGGCAGGCATCGTGCTAATTCGAATCGGCAAGCAGCTCTGAAATCTTTATAGCCCCCTACCAATGGCCAAACTCTCTTCTACTCTCCTCGCGCTCGGCGTGATTACTGCCTCAGTATCTTACGCCCAACAAAGCGCGCCAGTCGCGCCAGCTGGCTCGGCTGCCATTCCCGCGGCTCCCATTGCTCCTCCAATTGCTCCGGTGACACCCGCTGCGGTAACACCCGCGCCTATTGATCCTCCTGCGCCGATCGATCCGCCCGTGCCATTCCCATCGGTCACCCCTCAGTTAAGCGTCCCGGCCGTGCTTCCTGAAGGAGGAGCCGCTGCGCCTTCCGGACCCGCTCCGAATGTCGCAAGGATGCACGATTTCCAAGGAGACGACATCGGCATTGTATTGCGTTCGCTGGCGCGCCAGGCCGGCTTGACGATGATTGTGAGCGACAAGGTAACTCAACCTCCCGGCATGACAGTCACGGCGCGCATTGAAAACAAGACGCCGCTTGAAGCCATTGAAATCATTGTCGAATCCAAAGGGTTGGTGATGGAGGAGAAAAAGGGAGTCGTCACCGTTAAGACAATGGAGGAGAAGCAGAAGGAACCGGCCATCAGCGGTAGCTACACGCTGAGCTATGGACAGGCTAAAGATATTCTTCCATTGCTCGGCTCGCAGCTTGTCAGCGGTCTGCCGCCGCAGTTCGATCTGCGCACCAATACGGTCTATTTCCGCGAGACCAAGTCGAACATGGCCAAGATCATGGAGTTCCTGCTAAAGATCGACCAGCCGACCATGCAGGTAATGATTGAGGCGCGCCTGGTGGAAGTAAACGCCAACCCAAAACAGTCTTACGGCATTAACTGGGGCGGCATCGTTGGCGGAGCGAGCAATCCGCAGACTATCCGGTACGGCGGCAGCAATCCGGCTGAACCTCCCACCTACGTCCTCGATAGCTCAGGCAATCCCCGGGCCACGCCTGGCAAACCTTCAACCGGTGTCATTAATGAGCTGGCGGGAACATTGAGTTCGCGCGACTTCTTTTTGGACGGGCATACAGGCGGCAATTTCCTCAGTGCAATCGGCGGCCAGTTCGCCATCCTTTCCCTTCCGCAGTTATCGGCGACATTGCGTTTGCTTAATGAAGATAGTGACGCGGAGTTTCTGGCCAACCCGCGTGTGGTGACAGCCAACAATCTAAAGGCCAAAATCCAGATCACGCGCAACCAGCCCGTGCCGCAGCTCAATTTCAATGAGCAGACCGCGCAAGCTGTCTTTAGTGGATTTCAGGACAAAGAGTTCGGCAACACCCTTGAGGTGACGCCGGTCATTAACAAAGACGATTTCGTTACCTTAAGCGTCAAGCCGGAGATCAGTAACAAGATCGCCGATCAATCGTTCACCTTCGGCGGCGCGACAGTCACCAGTCCCGTGATTGATAAACGCACGCTCGACTCCAATGTAGTCATTAAAAGCGGCGATACTCTGGCCATTGGCGGACTGCTCCAGGATGAGGTCCGCAAGGGCCGCTCAAAGGTGCCTGTGCTCGGTGATATCCCGCTCATTGGTTACGTCTTCCAGGAGAAACTGAGCGAGCGCGTCAAACGCAACCTGCTTATCTTCGTCACCCCGACCATCATCAAGCAAGGTTACGGCACCGGACTTGAGGATCAGGTGAGCGGCATTCATCATAGCGGCGAGGAATTTGCCGATCCAAATGGCTGGCGCAACAACGCCAAGGGCGCCTATCGCCTGATACCAAGCTCCAATCGCCAAGTCGCTGCCGATATCCCCAAGCCGGGCGTCGCTCCGGCACCGGCTTCCAAACGGAGCCGCACCGTGAAGACCAGCACAGTGAAGGTCAGCACCGAAGTCGTGCGTTAAGTTTTTAGGTTGGGTTGGAAAAGGCGCTGATCGAAAGGTCAGCGCCTTTTTTCTTTATCCGGACGCCTTCTCTTTTGCCTTTTCAGTTCTTCCCCGGCCTTTAGGCTCCTGCGCCCTATGAAATCCTTTAAGATCGCGGTCCTGCCCGGAGACGGCATCGGACCCGAAGTGATGGCCGAAGCGCGCCGCGTTCTCTCGGCGGTGGAGGCGAAGTTTTCCCTTCAATTTGAACTGACCGAAGCGCGCGTGGGCGGCATCGCCATCGACGTCGACGGCAAAGCGTTGCCGGAGGAAACCGTGCGCGTTTGCCGTGAATCCGACGCGATCCTTTTCGGTTCAGTCGGCGGCCCCAAATGGGAGTCATTGCCTCCCAACGAGCAGCCCGAACGCGCGGCGCTCCTTCCATTGCGCAAGCTTTTCGGCCTCTTTGCCAATCTGCGTCCCGGGATCTGTTTTCCAAAACTCACGCATGCCTCGCCCGTCAAGGAGTCGATCGTGGCCGGCGGATTCGACGTGCTTTGCGTGCGCGAACTCACGGGCGGCCTCTATTTTGGCCAGCCAAAGTATTGCCGGGAAGAAGATGGCGACGTGATTGCCGTCGATACGATGGTTTATAAAAAGAGCGAGATCGAGCGGATCGCGCATGTCGCTTTCAAAGCCGCGCAAGGCCGCCGCAAGTTGCTCACCTCCATCGACAAAGCCAACGTGCTCGAGAACTCGGTACTCTGGCGCAAAACGGTGATCGAAATCGGCAAACAATATCCTGAAGTGACCCTTCAGCATCTCTATGTCGACAACGCCGCCATGCAGCTTGTCAAAAATCCCAAAGGCTTCGATGTCATCCTCGCTGAGAATCTTTTCGGCGATATTCTCAGCGATGAGATGGCCATGATAACCGGTTCGCTCGGAATGCTTCCAAGCGCAAGCCTCGGTTTGCAGGAAACCGCCACCGGCCGCTTCGGTCTTTTTGAGCCAAGCGGCGGCACCGCGCCCGACATTGCCGGCAAAGGAATCGCCAATCCGATCGCGCAGATTCTCTCGGTCGCAATGATGCTGCGTTACGCCCTCGGCGAACCGGCCGCGGCCGACGCCATCGACGCCGCCGTGCTCAAGGTCATTGATGACGGCCTGCGCACCGGCGATATCTGGAGTGAAGGGACCCGGCGCATCGGCACCAAGGAAATGGGCGAGGCGATCGCGGCCGCAATCTAGGGACCGTGTTTTATTGACGAGCCGGGGATGCGGTAGCGCGTTTCCCCGGTTTGTTTTCAATCTCGATTTCATCGAGCCAGCATTTGGCGCGCTCTTTCCCGGGGCTCACAATTCCAAGCCAGGTGAGACGTTTCATCTCGGGTGAGGCAAAGCTGAGCTTCTCAAAGCGCTGAGTCTCCTGGCCCTTCACCGTGATGGAGCAACTCCACGTGTTGTCGGAGTCGTCTCCCAGGCCGGCACTCATTTCCACATGCGCCCAGGTGCCGGCTGGAACCTCTGTTAACTTGCGGCCGTTCGCGCTGAGAACCCCATTTTGCAAAGTAAGCGCGGGGCCGGTGTGATACGGCTCCGCGTCATCGCGCCATTCCACCAAAAGTTGGTAAGCCGCCTCGGCGCGCACATCGAAGGCGACCCGCGTCGTGCCGCTTTCATGATTTGGTGAGTAATAAAAATGCGGATCGAAAAACGGTTCCGTTTCCGGCGAATCGGCCAGTTCAAGGCAATGCGCGCCCTTGGCCGGATCCGCCGCCACGACACCGATGGCAACGGTTGCGCCCTGCCACGACTGGGCCGGCTTGCCTCCGATCGCGCTGTTTTCAAATCCGTCGTGCAACTGGAGCGGCGGCGGCGTTGGTTTGAGCCCGTATTTCATCGCGGGAAATTCCCGTGCGGCGAGCGCTTTCCATGCATCCGGTGAATTGGCTGATACGCCGGCTTTTTTCCAGTCGAACGGGACAAACCCGAGTTTGAAGGCAGGCGACTCCGGTTTCAGCGTCCAATCGCCATGGAGCGGATCGACAAAAAGCGGGTCGGCCAGAAGCGAGCCGGTATCCTGGCCGCTTGCCTGCCATTCCTTCCAGGTTTTGCCGGCGAAATCGCGAATCGTGCCGCCGGGTTTCCAGTAGAGGTTGTCGTGAAGATCGAGGCGTCCGTCATGCCAGTTTTTGTTCACGTGGGCAAAAAGTTTGCCTTCCCCGAGCAGCACAATGTTGCGCTCAAAAGCGAAGGCGAAAAAGTCTTCGGGCCGGCTGCGGCGCACATGTTCTTCCGCGCAAAAAGCGATGATGTTGTTTCGGACCAGATTGCCGCGTCCGTAATGCTGATGGTACCCGGCGTCCTGGGTGTGATGGACCAGGTTGTTTTCCCAGAGAATGCCGGTGCTTCCTTCATCATTATACATTCCCCAGCCGCCATAACTGGAGACGCCGATGTCGTGAATGTGGCAGCCACGGATCACCGTCCCGGGTTGAGCTCCAAGCGTGTAAACGGCCGCCATGTCACTAAGCAATCCCCACCCGAGGTGATGCAAATGACAGTTTTCCACCAGGTTGCGCGCGCCGGCCGTCGCATTGTAACCCCATGTCCATCCAATGCTCACCGCGCTGTAAAAGAAATCCGCAATATCGCACTGACGCAGCGTGCAATCGCTTGCATGGAAGATTGTGACTCCGATCGCTCCCATAAAATAACGGCCCCCGGAGTGGATAATGCAGTTTTCGACCGTCACATGGCTCGTCTGCGCCGGGCCGGCATCGGAGACGCCCGGGTCGCCGATCTTCACGCCGCCCGCGCCCATGTCGTGGAGCCAGCAATCGCGCAGGGTGACATCCCGGCAGGCGCGCCTGATCCAGGCGACGTTGGTGAGGGTATGGCCAAATTCACATCCCGAAAAGAGGATGTGGCGCGCTTCGTCGGCTTCGATCGCCGCACCGAGGCCGTTCTCCGCTTGGCCAAATGAAGCGCCTTCATTTCCGAGCGCATAGTTCTGATACCGGAACGCAATCCCTTTAAACTCAATGTTTTCAACCAACTTCGTTCCCTCTCCCTTAAAGCGAATCCATTGCGGGGCGACGGGGATCCAGACTTCCGCCGTTTCGGGTTTTTCACCAGGGCGGGGGATATAAGAGAGCTTGCCGTCGCGGGCGAGGAACCATTCCCCGGGAGCATCGAGCGCCCCGCGAAAATTTTCAAAGTGAAGCCGCTGGTAAGGTTCCGGTTGAAAGAAGGGCTGGCCTCCGCCGCCTGTAAATTGCAGGAGCCCATCCTCAAAACGCACGCCTGCCACGCGATGCCGGTTCACATCCCAGGAATGATACGCGAGCACATTGACATCGTGTAATTCCTGCGTGCCGAGCCCTTTGAAGACCGCCGCGTCCCCAGGCGAAACCTGCAACAGCCGGTGCGCGGCGTCGCCATTGTAAGCGATTCCCGGCAACGGCTCTTTCGGCTGGCTGATTCCCTGGAAAAATCCGCTGTTCGGTGTGCGCGCGCGAATCGCCCGTTCGCCATTTACCCATAGCGCTTCAAAATAACCGTCCCGCCCCTCGGGAATCCGGACGCTCCAGACCCCATCCGCATCGGCCTTAAACCCCGTGATCCTGCGGCCACCGACAAAGACCGGTTTAGCGCCCGGTGCGGCTTCATAAGTGACGCCGGAATCCCGGGGATCAAACACAACCGGTTCGCTCAATGGATAGACGCCGTCAGCGATCCGCACCACGACAGGCTGGCCCTCCGCCCGTGCCTTGCGCGCCGCATCACGCGCGGCTGCGAGCGTCGAAACGGGAGTCTCAGGTTTGAGATCAATCGTCACCGCGCGAGCCGGCGCGGCCAAAACGAGCAAGGTAAGCAGGGAGCGATAAAGCATTGGCCCAGTAAAATCCGGCACCTGCCGCTTTATTAGGAAGCGGCGGCTTTCCCATGGATGATCGGCCGTACACTGGGAACTTCGCGATTCAGAGCGGACGTTTAAGGCACGCTGGGATGAACGCGGAAAAGTTCGCAACGATCACGGAGCAGTTCGCAATGAAGGCGTTGTGGTTAACAATCGCCGCTTCGGACTTCGCAATGACGAGGCAAAATCGAGCAACACCGGCGTCGTGCTTATCAATTGCGACTCGGAACCTCGCAATGAACGCGCAAAGTCCCGCAACGGAGACGCGGCATTCAACAATGGAGATCTACGACTTCGCAAGGGACCTTTCTCAGTTCCCTACGAAGCGGTAAGCGCCGGCATCCCGGGAGACGCGAAAACGGCTGAAACCGCGGCGGGCTCCGGGGGAAGCGCGATCTCGATGAACGATTCAGTGTTGTCGTCGAAAGTCACCAGAACGTGGATTCGGCCCTCGTCATCGTAGCCGCTCGCGGCACCGATGGAACCGGCCGTGGGCGCCAGGGCGACAAATTGCCGGATGGTTTTCGTTTTGTTTCTGACAACGAATTGCCGGCCCGTTCGCAGGAGAAGCGAGGGCGCTTCCCCATCAAGGCAAACCCAGAGCCCAAGATTGTTCGCCGGGGTGATGTTCTCCGTGGAATTGCCCGTCAATGTGGCCGTAAAGAGCGCATCGATACCGCGATGGTTAGGTAAAACGAGGGAAACAAAGCGATTCCACCTCCCGCCGCCGGGCGCAGCCTGCCCGGTGCGGGCAATGAGCTCGCCAGACCCAAGAAAAAGGCCTGTCTCACCCTTCCCCTTTTTTCCCGCAAAGGCGCCAAGGAAAGCGACCTTTCCATCGGCACCTTCCACCGGATCAAAGAACATCGCCACCCCAGCGGCGCCGTTCCCGCTGGTGAGCAGATCGGCTTTTCGGGCAAGAATCGTTGACGGCCCGGCTGCCGGTGTATGGAGCAGGACCAGATTATCAGCCTTGGAAATCTGGCTGGAATACGGCGCGATCCGCGCGGTATAGGAAACGCCGCTGGGACCGAACGCCGGCAGTCCGAAGCCTGAGAGCTTCAGGAAAGAGGAGGGGAGAACAGCGTGTGGCTGGCCCGTGACGGCCCAGGTCTTCCACTCCGTTAATTTCACGACGTCATCGGGAATGGAATAAATGCCCTGCGATTTGTCGGCAAAACTCAGGCGCACTCCGATGGTGTGATCATCGATCCGCCAGCGTCCCTCCGCGAGGCTGCCCTGCGCGCCAACAAGCGTGCTGAGCACCGTGACGGTGGAATTGTTGATGCCCCAGCCTTTACGGACGAGCATCCGGAGGCTGCCGTCCTGCAGCAGGGCGAAGAGCGCCAGGTCGTTGGAACGGGAGACTTTTTTCCCCTGAAGCGTTGAGAGGAAAAAGACGGTTGAACCGTTACCATCAAACGCGACGATCGAACGGAAGAAGACCCCTTCAAGACCGGGCACATTGCCACCGATGCGCACGGAAGCCTTGGGATTGCCGTTTGCAAGTCCGGTGTAAAGCACCGTGGAGTTGGCTGTGGTGACAGCCGGGCGCTGGAGTTCAAGCGTGACGAGCGCGGCCTGGCCGTTGGGCGGACCGAACTTTGAAATCCGGCTTCCTTCAATCCCCGGAGCGGCGCCGCCCGCCTTCAAAAGAACGGCCCCATCACCGGCAAAGATCGCTTTGACCGGTGGAAGGGTGCCGGTTCTAAAGGTCCCGGAGAACTGGCCGAGGGTCGGGGGACCGAAGTTTCCAAAAAAAGTATCGGTCGATTCCCCAGGCACTTGTTGGGAATTACTAAGACCGGCCTGGTAAGAGACAGGCGCCATGAGCACCGTGACGAGCCCGATACTCTGATCGTTTAGCGTGTAGGTAAATTGATCTTCGTGAGCAATACCGGATGCGGGCAGATAAGTAATCAGGCCATTGGAGAACAACACCTTTCCATGCGCTCCCTGGCTGATATCCACGATGACGGCATTGCCAAGGGCGGGGGGCTTGTCGTTCTCCAGCGGGTCAAATGTCAGCGGCTGGCCATTATTAAAAACGATATCGGGCGCCGTGCTCGAAAGGCTTTTGACCGTGACCGTAGTTCTGCTTCCACCCCGCAAGGTATAGGAAAAGCTATCGTTCCCAGGGGATGCGAGGTTCGGTGTATAGATAAGCGTGCCGTCGGGGACCTGGAGGTGCGACGAGGTAACAACAGAGACGCCGAACTCGACTTTTCCGTGGGCGCCCTGGGTGAATTCCTGGATCTCCAAACCAACGGCATCCGGGTCGAGGTCGTTTTTGCGCGGATCAAATCTGAGCGGCTTGCTCCGGATTTCAACCGAGTCAGTCACCGCGATGGCATTCCGCTTGGTGGTGAAACTGGAGTGACCACCTTTCCATGCAAAACCTTCAGTTTTGACTACGGCAAAATAATACTTCGTACCCGGACGCAATCCCGTGACTGTGCGCGTGACGATGACCGGCAGGTTCCCATCGACACGTGTGATGGTTTGATCAATTGGCAGGGTAAGGTAGACATCAATTCCGAACCGGAATCGGACGGATGTCGGGTTGAAGTAAGGATAGACGACGGCATTGAGGGTGGCCGAAGTCTCGGTAATATCGGTGGCGGTAAGAGCACCCAGAGAGGAAATATAGTAGGGCGAAGGCTGGCCGACTGCCGCGGAACGGGAACGTCCGGCCGCAATAAAACTAACACTCTGAAGTCCGTAGGGAATATTGAGTACGCCGGGATCCACCAGATTGGAGGCCGGCCATGCCACCACGGTGCCATCGCTTTTCAGCGCGAGCGCATGATAAAAACCCGCCGCAATCGCCGTGACCTCTTTTAATCCCACGGGCACTCTGCCGGATCCGGTGCCCCAGCCCACGACGGTCCCATCGTTTTTAAGAGCCAGCGCATGATGATCGCCCGCGGCAATCGCGCTTACCTCATTCAGCCCGTCGGGTACCGCCAGGGGATCTCCTGAACCCCATGTGACGACCGTGCCGTCGCTTTTCAGCGCCATGTCAAAGCCTTCGCCCGCGGCAACAGCGACAATCCCGGTTAATCCCGCAGGCACGTTGGCGTTGGCTCCCCACGCCACGACGCTCCCATCGTTTTTAAGCGCAATCGAAGCGTAAAAACCCGCGGCCACGGCTTTGACCCCAGTGAGCCCCGAAGGCACCGTGCTTGCGCCCGACGCATTTGATCCCCAGCCGACGACGCTCCCATCGTTTTTGAGCGCCAGCGCATGATCGGCTCCGGCAGCAATCGCAATGACCGCATCGAGCTCGGTGGGAGCCGAGACTTCGCCGTGCTCATCGGTGCCCCAGGCCAGCACCGTGCCGTTTTTTGTAAGGGCGACGGTAAAATGGCTCCCTTGCGCCACCTGAACAACTTGCGTTGCCTCCGGTGGAAGCATGATGCCGGCCGGATATCCTTCTCCCCATTCAACCGCCTTGTAAACTCCGGGCTCGGCATGCGCCGCGCCGGGTCCAAAAAAACCGGCGAGCATCGCGACAAACAGGCAGCGAATCGGCAAAGTAAGAGAATTTTTCATGGGAGAACGGGAGGAAAGCGACACAAATGCGTGGCTCGTGGTAGCGTTAAACGTAAAGCCACACTCCACAAATATGAATGCATTGTAAATGCAGTTAATGGGATTCTATGAATCGTTTCGGTACAAACAAAAGCCGCGTCCTGGAAACAGAACGCGGCTTTTTAGCAGGCTGGGAGCCCGAGGGTCTGTTGTTGTTAACCCTTCTTCGCGGTGCTCTGGATGTAGAGCTCGCGGAGCTGCTTGAAGTCGACTTCGCTCGGCGAATCGGTCATCAGATCGACGCCGCGGTTGTTCTTTGGAAAAGCGATCACGTCGCGGATGCTGTCGGCGCCGCAAATGAGCATGACGAGGCGATCGAGTCCGAGCGCCAGGCCGCCATGGGGCGGTGCGCCAAAGCTGAATGCCTTGAGCAGATGGCCGAACATCGTCTCCTGCTGCACACCGGTGACGCCGAGCACATCGAACATTTTCGACTGCAACGCGGGCTCGTGGATTCGAATCGAGCCGCCGCCGATCTCCACGCCGTTGAGCACGACATCGTAGGCCTGGGCGCGCACTTTGGCGAAATCGCCGGCCTCAAGCAGCGGCAGATCTTCTGCCAGCGGGCGGGTAAAGGGATGATGGACGGCGTTCCATTTGTTTTCCTCGGCGTTGTAAGCCAGGAGCGGGAAGTCGATCACCCAAAGGAAATTGAGTTTGTCGTCGAAATCGTCGTGAAGATGCTGAGGCAAAATCTCTTCGTTGGCGAACCGGCCTGCAAGTTTTTGCGCCCGCTGGATTTCCATAACACGCAAACGGATCCGGCCGAGTACCTCGCAGACGATGTCCCATTTATCCGCGCCGAAAAGAAGCAGGTCGCCTTCCTCGATATGCATGCGGGCGGTGAGGGCGGTTTTTTCTTCCTCGGTGAAAAACTTGACGATGGGCGACTTCCATTCGCCGTTTTCAACCTTGATGAACGCGAGCCCCTTGGCGCCAAAGAGCTTGGCCATCTGGGTGAGCTCTTCGATCTGTCCGGTGGTGATGGAGGCAAATCGCTTGGCGTTAATCGCCTTGACGCAGCCGCCGGCATCGAGCGCGCCGCGGAAGACTTTGAACGTGCTGTTCTCAAAGATGCCGTCAAGGGCGACGAGTTCCATTCCAAAGCGGGTATCGGGCTTGTCGCTGCCGAAACGGTTGAGCGCTTCAGTATAGGTCAGGCGCGGGAACGGAGTCGGGATTTCGACATCCTTGGCCGCCTTGAATACCTGCGAGAGGAGGCCTTCCAGCAACGTGTAGATCTCGTCGGGGGTGATGAAGGAAGCCTCCAGGTCGATCTGGGTGAATTCAGGCTGCCGATCGGCGCGCAGATCTTCATCCCGGAAACATTTGGCGACCTGGAAATACTTCTCGATCCCGCCAACCATGAGCAGCTGCTTGTATTGCTGCGGCGCCTGGGGCAGGGCATAGAAGGAACCCGGCGTCAGGCGGCTCGGGACAAGGAAATCGCGCGCGCCTTCCGGCGTCGATTTGGAAAGGATCGGGGTTTCGATTTCCAGGTAACCCTGGTCGTCGAGGAAATCGCGGATCGTTTTGGTAACGCGATGGCGCAGCTTCAGGTTGCGGGCCATCATCGGCCGGCGAAGATCGAGGTAACGATGGGTCAGGCGCAAGTCTTCGTTGCCGGCATCGGTATCGATCGGGAAGGGAGGGACTTCGGCTTTGTTCAGGACCGTGAGCGCAGTGGCGACCACTTCGATGCCGCCGGTCTGAAGCTTCGAGTTTTCCGTGCCAAGGAGACGCGATACGACCGTGCCGGTCAGCGTGACAACGTCTTCGCTGCGCAAGGAGTGCGAGGCTTCGGAAACCGCGGCGTTTTCATCGGGGCGAAAGACAACCTGGGTGAGACCTTCGCGGTCGCGCAAGTCAATGAAGATAACGCCGCCATGGTCGCGGCGCGAATTGACCCAGCCGGCCAGCGTGACGGTTTCTCCAACGTGTTCCAGGCGCAGGCTGTTGCAAGTCGTGGTGCGATACATAATAAGGGGCGGGGACTCTAGCGGCGCGTTTGCGAAATGGCAGGGAAAAGTGAGGGAAAAGGAGCCTTCAGTCGAAGGAACCTTTAATTTGATGGTAGCCATACGGCCTGTAAGACGTATCCAGTCCCTCAAATAGGTACGCAAAAAAGGGCGGGACCTAAGTCCCG
Organism: Chthoniobacteraceae bacterium; assembly: GCA_028293625.1. GTDB lineage: Bacteria > Verrucomicrobiota > Verrucomicrobiia > Chthoniobacterales > Chthoniobacteraceae > CAIURC01. The sequence goes on from JAQGOL010000009.1 coordinate 25,640, forward strand.
CCCTTCGCGAATTTTTGCGTGGCTAACGAAGCTTACTTCACTTCGGCAACTTCAGCGACAGGACCGTCGACCCATTCAATGAAGGCCATCGGCGCGGCGTCGCTCTTGCGCATGCCGAGCTTGACGATACGGGTGTAGCCGCCCTGACGGGTTGCGGCACGGGGAGCTACTTCGTCAAAGAGGCGTTTGACGGCGATCTCGTTGTGGCGAAGGGTCGCGAGCGCATTGCGGCGTGCGTGAAGGGTCTTCTTCTTGCCGAGGGTCACCATCTTTTCCGCCAAGGGACGGACTGCTTTGGCCTTGGCCAGCGTGGTGGTGATACGGCTGTGCTCAATGAGGCTGACGACCTGATTGGCGAGAAGCGCGTCGCGGTGCGCCTGGCTGCGCCCTAGTTTGATCGTCTTTACTTGATGTCGCATGTGAGTGTCTTAAGGGTGTCTTGGATTGAAAATTTAGTAACCGCCTTCGAGGCTCGAAGGTCCAACGGCCAGCGGATCAACCAGGCCGGTCTCGAACTTCATGCCGAGGGAAAGTCCAAGCTGGGTGAGCTTTTCCTTGATCTCGTTGAGTGATTTCTTGCCGAAGTTGCGATACTTGAGCATCTCGCCTTCGGATTTCTGGGCGAGCTGGCCAACCGTGGTGATGTTGGCGTTGTTGAGGCAGTTGGCGGCGCGCACCGAGAGTTCGATCTCGTTGACGCTCATGGCCAAAAGCTTCTTGAGCTTCTGGTTTTCCTGGTTCTGAAGCTGGGGAGTCTCGTCGAATGCCACGGCGTTTTCGTCGTAACCATAGAACGGCTCAAAATGCTTCTTCAGGATCGAGGAAGATTGCACGAGCGCCTCTTCGGGCGAGATGCGGCCATCGGTCCAGATTTCAAGCTCAAGCTTGTCGTAATCGGTGCGCTGTCCGACGCGGGTATTGCCGACCGCATACTTGACGCGGGTGACAGGCGAGAAGATCGAGTCGATCGCAATGATGCCGATCTGCTGCTCGGGATGCTTGTTCTCGTCGCCGGTCGCGAATCCGCGCCCGACTTTGACTTCCAGTTCCGCTTCAAATTTGTGCTTCTTGTCGACCGTGCAGATGATCTGGTCTTTGTTCAGCACTTCGCACTGGGCGGAGTCTTCAATATCGCCGGCGGTGATGGCGCCTTCTTTATTGGTGGAGATGGAAAGGTTGCGGATCTCGTGATCGTGCGCCTTGAACTTGACCTTCTTGAGGTTAAGGACGATGTCGGTCACGTCTTCGACAACGTGCGGCAAGGTCTGAAATTCGTGTTCCGCGCCCTGGATTTTGACGGCGGTGATTGCGGCGCCTTCCAACGAGCTCAGGAGCACGCGGCGCAGCGAGTTGCCAACGGTGTGTCCGTAACCGGCCTCGAAGGGCTCGGCAATGAACTTGGCGTAGGTATTGGTTGCGGTCGACTCGTCTTTAACGAGCGACTTGGGCATTTCAAAACGGCCTAAACGAATAGCCATGGAATTATTACTTTTCTTTTACTTTTTCGCCGGGTTTCCCTTGGCGCGGACGGCAAACGATGCGGACATCGTTGCCCAAGGACCAACGGCGAGACTGGGAATTTGCGCTTGGGGGGTGAGAAGAGAGCCGAACAAATCGCCGTTGTAAATAGCAAAGTCACTTCCGCACATTCCTGTCAAAAAAAAAAACGGGCCGCGCAGCTGCGCGGCCCGTTTGGTAGCAAGTGGTGTTTTAGGCGCCCATTCCGGCTTCAAAGCTGCCGGCGGCGGGAGCGATGAGCAGGTTGTCGCGGACATAGAGAATCCCGTTTGCGCTCGTGGTATCGAGATCGCGATGGGCGCTCTCAGCTTCCACAACAAGCGGCGCGGTGGCGGTCCCTTGAACCTGGCAGTAGCGCGTCGGATAACCAACCGACAGCAACAGCTCCACATAACGGTTCAGGTTCAAATCACCGCTTGGCAGGTCGGTGAATTGCATGGCGCGTTTGGTCCAGTCCGGTTGCATCGTGCGAAGCGGGAACCCGGGGCGGATGACGAAATTTTTCACATGCGCCGCGTAAATGCGCGAACCGACTTTTTCAAAGCGTGTCTCCCAGCTTTCGCCATCCCAGCAATGGGAAGGATCGGCATTGACGGCGAGCGTTTCGTCTCCGTCGCAAATATCGACCAGCATATTAAACTCGTCGGCCGTTGCGGCGGCGGTTCCGGGATGGATTTCATGGCAAAGCTTAATGCCGAGCTTTCGCGCGTGATCACGGATTTTTTGCGTTTTGGTCACAAAGCGCTCCTTGCCTTCGGCGATCAGATCGTAGCCAGGGCCGGCCCAAAATCCCCACGGATAGCCGGTGGCGAGTTCCCATCCGAAAGCGACGCCCCAGAACATCGGGAAGATCTTGAGATTGAGCTCGGAAAGAAGATCGAGGAGATGAAGCACATAGTTCTCGGCCCACGCCTCGATTTCAGCGGGCGATTTCTTGGCGACACTTTCCGGGATAAAAGGACGGATGGTGGGCGAGCCGGTCCACGCGGTGGTCTGCACCCAGATCGGGCAATGGCCGCTGACGCCATCAAGTGACATGCCTGCTTTTTCAAACGTGTCGCGGATTTCCTGCGCGGACTTAAAGCCGTCGCCGGACTGAAGCATATAGTTGCTCGGCTGTGCTCCGGAGGCGCCGGATTTCTTTGCGTAATCAAGAAATTGGGCGAGCGACTTTGCGCCGTGCTGCGCGCCTTCGATCGAGGAATGAAAACAGGAGTTGGCCATGTTTGTGTGGGAGGTTGTAAGAATGAGGGATTGAGCGCATCGGTTTAACCAGTGCGCCCTTCCCGGGAAAGGGGATTCTTGAATGAAAAGAAGAGGAAATGCGCGCCTCAACGGTTCCCCTCCGGCGTTGCCCATGTGATACTCGGCCCGTGTTAGCCGACGTTGAACGCATTCTTTTCCACGAACAAACCATCCTCAGCCGCCTCGATGAACTCGCCGCGGCCATTACCGAGAAATACCGGGGCAAGGAACTGACCGTTCTCGCGGTTCTCAATGGATCGCTCATCTTTGCCGCCGATCTGTTGCGCCGCTTGCCCCTTCCGCTCAAACTCGATTGCATCAGCGTGTCGAGTTACCACGGAGGCACGAAAAGCTCCGGCACGGTGACATTCGATCAGGTTTCAATGCCCGATATTGACGGCCGGCATGTGCTGATCCTCGACGATATCCTCGATAGCGGCCGAACGCTGCACGCCATATGCGCCAGGTTAAACAACGAATCCAAACCGCTTGATGTGCAACTCTGCGTCCTTCTTCGTAAACGCAAGCTCCGCGAAAAGGAGCTTGAAGCGCACTTCGTCGGATTCGACATCGGCGACGAATTTGTGATCGGTTACGGGCTCGACTATCAGGAGCGCTACCGGAACCTGCCGTTCATTGGCGTGCTTCGAAGCGGCATCTTCCAAGCCGAAGCTTAGTAGATGAGCGTCAGGGTAAAGAAAGCGTTGTAAAGGCAGCTATCCACTTTGCCGTCGCGATCCTGCACGCCGTAGTTGGCGACACCGTTCGTGTTTGTCCGGTAAATATCACGATAACCGCCACCGGGAAAGAAGAGGCCGATGCCCGCCGAGAAGATGATGTTATCGGTAAGCAACGGGCGGTACTTGATGCCGAAGCTTGTATCGAGTCCCAGATCGTGGCGCGCCTTGTTGGTTTGAAGCGCAACTTCGATCGGTTTGGTTTCCGCCAGCCAGATGTAGTTGACGTTAAGGAACGCCTTCAGCTTCGGGGTGACATCCATGTCGGTGCCGGCGCCAAGGATCGCCACGCCCGGATTGACAAAGTTGGATTGTCCCTCGCTTTTGCTCGTGCGCAGATCGGGCACAAGGGAGTTGGGCTGCTTTAAGCCAACGCCGGTGGTGGCCAGGTTCGGGCCTTCGTGCACATACCAGCTGAACGGGCCGCCGATAAAGAAGGGGTTGTCCTGGATGGAATCAAATCCGCGGGCGGTGCGATCGGTTGGATCGCTGTCACCGCTCGCATAGAACCCGGAGATCTTATAACGAATCCAGTCGCGGTCGACGCTAAGCTCAAGTGCCGCCATCTGCGCATTGATATCGACCCTGCGTCCGGCGAGCTGATTGAAGTCGTCCTGGCCGAACACCTGGTAAAAGGCGTGCGTGATGTTGAGCTTGCCGATATGGCCGTCCCCAGCCCAGCCGAAGTAGAAGGCATCGACTTCGTGGCCGCGCAAGCTGCCGGAATCGCCGCGGAAATCGCCGTCATCGATGACTGTGCCGAGCGGAGCGGGGCGGACAAGGAACCCGTTTTTATCGTAATGCGTGCCGCCGTCGTCGAAGTTGGCGTGGAAGCTCAACTGCGCGGTGTAACCTTTCCAGATGGCGTCCTGCCGAAAGACGTTGGCGATCAGGACCTGCTGATGACGCGAGTCGAACGTGTTGAGATCTGAGTAGGTGTCTTTCTCGCGCTGGTTGAAGTAGGCGAGATTATACTGGAGGCGGTTGTTATCCCAGCTGCCGAAGATGCGCGCGCCGAGGTTGGTATCGGCAAATATGAACCCGCGAAAATCACTGACAAACGGCTGGATGCCCCAGCGGGAGGAGATGAAATCGTAGTTGTCGGAAAGATCGGTGATGTGCAGTTCACCAAAGGCTTCCTGAAGCGCAAAAAAATCGCGTTGCCGGACAGTATAACGGGTGCCTGAAAGCTTGGTGCGTTCCCCAGCGCGTTCCCCGGTTTTTTTGCCTTCCTTTAACTCGTTGGTATTGGGGTCGACCTTGACGAGATCCTTGGCATTGCCAAGCGGCCTGAGCTGCGGGGCAATGTAGTTGAAGAGATCGCCCGGCTTGATCTCTTTGGAGAAGTTTGCCGGTTGTCCCGACTTGGGATTGTAGCTTGAACCATCCGCCGGGATCGCCTGGATGCGCGAGATATTCGGCGTCTTGTTGTCGGTATAACCCGGGCCGCGCGGATCGGGATCGACAAGGTTGTTTTCCCGAACCCGGATCAGGTTGGTATTATAGACGCCCAGGACGCGGATCAGCCAGTGGACAGGTTTGAAGGCGGTTTCTCCTTCAAAAAGATCAAGCGCAAGCGAGGTGTCGTTGGAGAAGAACGCCTGATCGCCGCGTCCGAAAAACTCAGGGCTGTTTCCACGCGCCGTGCTTACGCCACTGCCAACGGGCAGGTTGCGGAACTCAATCAGCGAGAAGTTCTTGGCCGTGATATTAAGGAAGATATCCTCGCCGATGATCGGCACATCGCCTTTCAAGGTGCTTTGCCGGTACGGATGCCAGAGGCTTGGCGTCTCATACTGATAAGCTGTCTCGTGGGTTGGATCGCGATAACGCGTCCAGTGCGGAAAGTTAAGGAACCAGCGATTGGGCACCGCTTTGGTATTAGGCAATACGCCAAGCCCTTCGCGGCCAAGTGGATATTCCGGATAATGCCAGATCTTGTTGATCGGGCCGCGTCCACGCACGCCGCGTCTTGGCAGCTTTAATTCCTCTGGAAGCGGTTCAGAGCCATACTGCGGCAGCAGGGCCAGTTCATCCGGAAAAAGCAGATCGGGCGCTGAAGGCAGAACTCCGGGAACAGAACCTGAACCGCCGCCTGGATCGGGATTAAATCCGGCCGGAGCCTTTGGCGGAGAGGATTGGACGGTTGATTTCTCCTGGTCGTGACCTGAGAAGAAAGATCGCAGCGTGGGACTGCTGCTCTTAAATCGAGGTAGTGCATTCTCCGCGGGGGAGTTGCCGGCGATTAGGAGTGAAACGATGCCTGTCGCCAACCAACGGGTGGAAGCAACGGGCGGGCAGAGGTGCGGGGCGGCAGCCTTTTTTGGCACGCGCCCGGTTTAGGCGGAAACCATTGCGGCGGGCAACGTAAATAGAATGAAATGTGAAAGTTCGTGTTTGAATGTGGGGGCGGTTGAGTCAATTGCAGTTCTTTCGCCGGCAATCACTGATTGGACCACTCTTCTGGGTTGCTCCGTGCCGCGATATTGCTAAATGTTCGCGCCGTGCCGCTCTCCCTCTCGCACCTATTTCGCGTTTCCGTCATCGGAATCGGGTTCGCCCTGAAAGCCACGTTGGCGCATGCCGCCGTGGATCAGCTCTCGCAGGAAGACGTGACTGAGATCATGGCTCAGGCTGTTACGGAAGCCTCGCGTATTGATCCCAAGGCTATTATTGCGATCACCGATCGGGAAGGCTTTGTGCTAGGGGTGTGGGATGTCGGCAATCGGTTGCCAAACCCGCTGCCACCTGCCATTCCGCTTACCAAGGATAGCATCCGAATCTACGGACTGATTGCCGGCGCGATTACCCGGGCCGGCACGGCGGCATACCTGAGCAGCAATCAGGAAGCATTTACGTCACGCACGGCGGGTTACATCATTCAGCAACATTTCCCCGTCGGCGTTCGCAACACGGGTCCCGGCCCGCTGGTGGGAGTCGGGTTTTCCAATCTATTTTACTCCGACATCAACCGCTTTAAACTGATCCCGCCCGGCTTTGATAATGCTCCCTTCGGGCCGACAATCAATTCCGGCACCCGGGGAGGAACAGTGCTCTTTGGTTCGCTCAACGATTCCCCCGGCGGTGTGCCGCTTTATAAAAACGGGCACCTTGTTGGCGGGATCGGCGTGACGGGCGATGGCAATCCGACTGACCTGGCTCCGGCGGCCGCGATTTTCCTGGGCGAAAAACGGAATGACGCCACGATCGGCTACAAGAGCGATCGCGACACCGATGAAGAGGTGGCGCTCGCGGGCCAGACCGGTTTTCGCCCGCCCTCCGACATTTTAGCAACCAACGTGCTCATCAACGGAATCCGGATTCCTTATGTCGGTGTGCGCAAAGAGGAAATCGAAGACGCCCACAATGTCTCGTCCCTTGGTTCCATCGGGCGTGCCGTGCCCGGTTATGAGATTCATGCCTCGCCTGCGCCTTTCCCGTATGAGGTCGCCACGTTTGGCAGTGTGGAAGGGGAAATCCGGGCGCCGATTATCGATGACCCGCTCCTGAACAGTCCCACGCGCGGGTTGATCGGCAAAGCGCGCCGGCTGAATGCCGATGAGGTCACGGGAATTATCGACAACGCGGCAAAACGGGCGGGCATCACCCGGGCCGGCATCCGGTTGCCAGTCGGCACGAGCGCCAAGGTTTTCATCGTAGTGGTCAGCAATCCGAACAGGGCGGGGGAAGCGCCGGCGGTGCTCGGCACATTTCGCGCGGGCGAAGCAACGCTCTTCTCGTGGGATGTAGCGGCGCAAAAGGCGCGTTCGGCCCTCTTTTTTTCCAATCGTCAATTGGCCCAGACCACACGCACGATTGGATTTCTAGCACAGCGCTTTTATCCACCCGGTCTTGATGGCCATCCGCACGGACCCTACTTTGGATTTCAGGAAGCGATCACGCTTCGCCAAGCTCGCGGCGGCACCGCGGCGGCTCCCAAATTTCCCGGCAATCCGAACCTTCCAAATGGCCTGACAATTTTCCCTGGCGGCTTCCCGCTCTATCGGGATGGATACCTCGTCGGAGCGATTGGAATTTCCGGCGATGGCGTCGATCAGGATGACATCATCGGTTTGAGCGGCACGGTGCAGTTTCCGCCCAAGGGAAAAATCTCGGCTGACAATTACACTTACCGCGGCGCGCGTTTGCCTTATACAAAGTGGCCGCGCGATCCGGTCCGCTAATCTATGCGTGTCCGTCCGTCCCGGACCCCGTTTATCTGTCCGGTCTGCGGGGAGCAGCTCCTTGCGAGCGCCAAAGCGTGTCCGAGCTGCGGTGCGTGTGAACGTTCAGGCTGGAGCCAAGATGCCGATTACGACGGACTCGATCTTCCTGATGAGGACGATCACCGTTATCTGATTGGCGAGTTCGGGCGACGGCCAAAAAAGACGTTCCGCGAGCATCTTTGGTGGATCATTGCACTGCTCTTGCTCCTTGCCATGGGCAGCGTCCTTTTCCGCGCATAATCCGCAAATCGCGCGCTTTATCCAACGGCGCCAGGTTAGCGCAAACGCCGCGCGGGCACGCCCACATAGGTGCCGGCATCGGGCAGATCGCACACCACCACCGCCCCTGCGCCGGTCGAGACGTCGTCGGCGAGGGAGACGTCGTCGACAACCGTTGTGCCAATTCCAAGAAAGCAACGCCGCCCCACCCGCACACGGCCGGCGACGCGTACGGCCGGTGCTAGAAACGAATGCGCCCCGATCAACGAGTCGTGGGCGATGACGCACCCCGGATAAAGGAAAACGTTGGCTGCCAGTTCGGCATTGAGGTCGAGGATGCACCCCGCGGAAACAAAAATGCCGGGTCCGAGGCGGACGCTCGAATCAACGCACGCGGCTGGATGAATAAAACGCGCGAACGGCACGTGCGGCGCCAATTCTTCGAAAATGCGCTCGCGCGCTGCAAGATGATGGTAGCCGATACCGAGCAGCAGTTCATCGAAGGCGCCCGCATGATGATGCTGGGCAATGGCTGGAAGCGGCCCAAGAACGGCTCCTTCCTGCGTGGCTTCTCCAATGGCGCGGGTATCGTCGAAAAAGCCGGTTACCTCAAACAATCTACTTTGCCTTGCGTGCTGGGCTATCTGCTGTCCAAGGGCACCCGCGCCGATAATTGCCAGACGGATCATGAACGAAAGCATTTCATGTAACGCGGCGCATCCGGTCCAGTATTGAATAGAAGGTCCAGGACCGATACGCCGTGTTCAAATGGCCCATGGCGCTGGGGATAGTCCGGATAGCCGCTATAATCCATCCAGGAAAGTTTCAGGCCCAATTGTTCAAAAACGGCTGGCTCAATGTAATCGCGCGCAGCCGGACCCGACAGATACTCCGTCGCGTTTGCGGCGAGTGCCAGGTTGGCGAGCCGTTCGGTTTTACCTTCGGTCAGTTGGTAATCCGACGACCAGCTGATCTTTGTCTTGATACCGAGCAGGCCGCAAATCGTGCAAAGGAACGCATGATTGATCCGGCTCAAATAATTGGATTTCGGTTCCCGGTAAAGCGGTTCCAAAGCGTCCTTGTAAAAAGTAAAAAAGGGCGCTTTTGCGTAAACCAGGGAGAGGGTGCGCCAGTGCTTTTCGCCCCACGCGAGTTCTGATACCCGCGTCTCGTTGATGCGTTGAGTAAAGGAAAACTGTTCGACAGGGATCGTGAGCCATTGAAGGCCTTGGGCCGTCTTGATTTTGTTGCGGTTGCGCCAGTCTCTGCGCGTGTACTGCATGTCGTCGTAAAGAATGAATTCGTCGACCCGGTTGATCATGTCGAAATAGCCCTTCCATGGGATGTAATTCGATTGGAGAACGGCAACAACTTTTGGGGGTGTCATGGATTGGCGCGGTACGCCCGCGCGGCAGACCGTAAACGTGCTCGCGGGAAAAGCGATAGTCCGGAGGTTTTTCAAACTAAGCCAAGGCGTGGGCGGCGCTTTGCAGATCGGCGGATGTCATCGCCTTTTGGGCGTCGATGCAATGGACGATTTGGTCATCATAACAGGGCGGAGATGATGGACCGTCGCTGCGGGCCATAGCTTTCCAGTCACCGTAACATGGTCGCCATTTTTCAATTTCAGCTCTCCCGCGCCTAAATCAATCTCACTCACATTTTGAAGGCCATCTGTCTTCCCGGGGCTGACGGAGATGGGATGTTCCAAAGTAAGAATCCAATGACGGACCGGCTTATGCGGAAGAGACGAATCAGTTATCGGATGTTTTGCCTTGATTCCAGCCGGGTCCTTTACGGGACTCATATCGGAATCCACAAAAGACATATCATAGAGCATACTGACGGTGCCGGTTAGAGTAGCCGGCTTATCATAGCTATAAATATCGCCGGCTAACACGGCTGCCGTGGCGAAAAAGGAGATAAGAAGGGAGAGGGAAATGTTCATAAATGGATTGTGACTCGTGGAAGGCCTCAGTCGCGGATCTTGGAGGTGTATATCATCGCGCCGGCCTCTTTCTTTAAGCATAAAACGTTGGCGCGCCTGGCTGGACAAAGCGGCAAGCGTTTCACGAGGCAACGCGTTTGTCTGCAGTCTGCAACGTTCCGCACGCCTAGTTCACGCTATAACAGTGTCAGTTGAAAAATGAACCGGCGGGTTTTGCCCGCCCAGAGCAGGTAAACTCTTAATATCGATAATCAGGATGGATTCGGCAGCTACGCCATGTGGCCCTTGTGCAACTGGTTCGCCATCCGGCCCGACAACAAGCGACGAGCCGATGCACTTTCGCCCTGTCCATGAACCGGCTGTGATCGGGCCGACATTACTGACACCCGCAATCCAGATTCCGTGCCGCAGGGCGACGCGTCCATAGCAATCGCGCCACAAAGCCCCGTAAGGCTCATGCTCTTGATCAGGCGGCACGGCCCAGGCACACGGCGATATGATGAGTTGAGCGCCCATCAGGGCAAGTGTCCGTGAGATGACTTCGCCCGGCGCAAAGGCATCCGCGCAAATCATTACGCCGAGCGTCCCGAGCGGAGTATGTGCCACCATGAGCCGGTCGCCTCGCTCATAGAGGACTTGCGCGAAGTCGAGTTCGTGGATTTTGCGGTGATGCAGCAATAATTCGCCTGTTGGAGAAAACAGCACCGCGGCATTAAATCGGCGTGCTTCCCTGGCCTCCACCAGCCCCGCGCAAAGATAGACTCCCGAGCGCCTGGCCGAGGCGCGTAATCGCTCGCAGGCTACGCCGCCAGGGATCGGCCCCGCAGACCCGTGGGCCGAAGGGTGCGTCCATCCGCAATCGAGCGTCTCGGGAAGGACAACCATTTGCGCACCGCGCAAAGCCGCCTCGCATACTCGCTCTTCCGCCCGTGCGAGGTTCGCTTCAACGCGTCCCGGTTCAACGAGCATTTGGATAAGCGCAAGGCGAAACGGGGAAAGCATGCCGGTAATGAAGGTAAAAGAGGCAATCCTCTTCTGACGGTCTGGAATTGCCCCTATTTTATATAAAAGATATGAAGGGAATTGCCGGCCACCTGGAAAGTATGGTCACCCAGGGGCGTGTGCACGGTGACTTCATTCACCTCGGCAAGGCCGCCATAGACATTGTGGTAGATGAGCGCCGCGCCATCGGCTCCCTCGGTATACAGGCAGATCGGCTTTTTCGCCTCGTAACTTTTCACGATATTCGCCTGCCCATAGTTGGCGATGCCGGGGCGGCTTAACTTGGCGTTGCCGAGTGATCCGGAGGCGGGTTTATCGGAGTTGAAGTAGCCGGCCTGCGCGGAGCCGCCGTTGACCTTGTAGGTGAAGGGGCAGTATTCGATTGTCTTGCTAAGACGCTCGCTGGCGGTGGTGAGCTGGGAAACCAGCCACGCGCCAGTGAAGGCGCCCGACTCGCCAAGATGTGGGTGGGTTGGGAACTGGCCTTTGGGCGATTTGGTGCGTTGCGGTTGCGCAGGATTTTTAGGGTCGTAATCGGTAATCGCTCCACCGGTGGGTTGCCACCGGGTTTTGCCGGCACCGGCGGCCCAGGAGTCTCCAAAATGGGCGATGTCGGAAACCATCGGGACACTGGAATGCCACAGATAGTAGTCGTTGCCGAGAAGAAGAGTCCAAAACGATTCGTTCAGCATCATATGGAAAGGCCACGCAACCTCGCTGCTGCGCAGAATGTCGCCGTCTGGAAAGTGCAGGCGCCAATCGGTGCCGGCGCGATACATGTTGCTGTTGACACCCTCCGCATTCGTCCACCCCATTTTGGCTACTTTGCGGTCGGGCGCGGCCATGAAACGCTTTTCGAAATTGTAGATTTCGTTATAAACCCGGAGCCCCTCAGGGATCCGCTCAAAGCTGTCGAGATATCCGCCCTGCATCCAATTGCGGTAGGTATAAGCGCCTTGCCTGAAGTAATTGCACTCATCCTTGCCGCCGGCCCGCTTGCGCGCCGCCTCTTCACTGGCGAGGCCGGCAATCATGCGATCGGCTTTGAAATCAAATCGGAAGTTCTCGCTATTGCTATAACCGCCAAGGTCCGTGAAGTAGTCATCATACATGCGGGTTTGGTTTGGCGAAGTAACGCCTTTTTCTTTTTCGAGCCGGCCGTAGATGCCTTTCAAGACTGTCTGCGCACGGGACAAATGCTCTTTTTCGCCAAGAGCGCCGAAGTCTTCGTCCATCTGCGAAAGGTATCCGAAAGACTTGTCGATGGCGGCGTTCTTAATAAGCGCTTCATTCTCCTCACCCTTGTAAGCCCGCAGTACTTTCCACTTCTGGCCCATCGGCACGGGGTCGAGAAATCCATACATGTATTGGATCTGCGTGACTTTGCGATAAACCTGCTCGAGCGGAATATCCATCAGCATCCGGGTAATCCCAAAGCCGCGTCCGTCGGGAAGATTAAGATCATACGGGAGCAGCTGGTAGTGCGGCAGCCAGGAGACGCGCTGCAGATCATACGGGATGACGACTTCCTGTATAGCGGATGGCGCGGCCGGCGCGGACGTGATCGGGACGATGGAAAGGTAAAAATAATCGGGCCTGGCGGAGTTGCTGCGGTAGGTATCGGGGTTGTTGGTGAGGGTCCAGCCGCCGGCCAGCACTTCGTCGTAGGTGGCCGCTTTGATCCACAGGATATTAAAACCGTAATTACCAACGGGCAGGGCCAGTCCGTCGCCAAAAAGCGCATCGGCATCCGGCCTGGAAAGCCGGTTATGGCTGTGATCGTAGATGAAGCGCCGGCACTCGTTTTTTCCATCAGACGATCGTTGCGTGAGTGGCGCGACGATTTTGACTTTGCCATCAGGAAGGATTTGGAAACCGACTTCGCGGGTAGGGATCCATTCAAAACGCAGATTGCCCACAATTTGCGAATAGACCCCGGGATTCTGGAAGGAGCCGGATGCCTGGTCGGCATGGGTCGCGGAGGGAGCGGGGGATGCTCCGTGCACGACCGCTGCCGCCATGGCCAGGACGATGTGGAAGGCGATCGGCCGCCAGCAAGCCGTACGGCGGGCAACGCCTGCCACCTTGACGGAAGGCGCGCGCCGCTGTTGGCTTGGCGATTCACCTTTGCTGATAAGTTTCTTGGAAGCGTGGGGGAGATGCATTATCGAGTCGGTATGCAGGCGTTGGGGTGTTCTGGCAGAAAAAGGATGGTGTATTAAAAAGACGGCACCGTTTGGATTCTTAGTCTTCCTATCGCATTTTCCGGATGCGCATGAATAGCGCGATTTATTCATCGCTAAGCCGCTGAATTGCTGCTTGGACTGAAACTCCATCATCTCTTTAATCCGCGATGATTGAGCAGTGGACTCTCGGTTTTCAGCCGATTTAAGGTCCGCGCGTGATGCATTTGCGATTCTATCGTAATGCGGTGTAAGAAGTCCTTTGAGCACAGCCAACCCCCACCTATGGAAATGCAGGAAACGTTGCTTCGCCTCGCTCCCCTCAAGCTGACCAACTATCGGGTTCGCCGCTATCGAGGTGATGATCTCTGCCTGCCTCTCTCCGCTTTTTCCAAGGATGATCAGGAACGTTTGCAGGCGATGTATTTATATCTGCAACAATTACTTGATACTCTCTCGCCGAACCAGTCGGGGCCATGTATCCCACGGATTAAGGATTTTCTGCGCGCGCAATCGACCGACGAAATCACCCATCTCACCATGGAGTTTGGACGATCAAGTTATGCCGCACAACCTTCTGTTTTGCTGGCAAAGACGATTCACGACCTCCGGGGTGGCGGCATGACGCCGCTTCTGGGACAACTGCAAATCGCCCAGTTTCGTGGAATCACGGAAGCTACAGGCAATGCTCTTTACTTTCTCACACGCGATCATCTGAAGATCATGCGCAACGCGCTTCTTGGTCTCGATGATGCCAAACGCGAGGAGGATCTGCTGCCGAAAATTCATGGCACTGATTTCATCGTGCAGAAGTGGCAGGGCGCGATGCTGCATGGACATGGACGTGCCATGCGACTTGATGTCGAATGCCGGCAGCCTACGGCACTAAGCGAGTGCTGTGTGGAATTCGGCGCGCTCGATCGGATTCTGTATAATCTGATTAACAACGCGTGCCGCCACGCTGCCGCTGATTCCATCCGTCTGATCCTTTTGCCGGTTCCGGATTCTCATGGGGATAATCTGCGTTTTGTCCTGGTCAATGCAATCCGCCAGACGGATTTGGATTACCTGAGTTCCCTCGACATGGGAACGCTCTTTAAAGAAGGGACTTCAACAACAGGCTCAGGCTACGGGCTGGCCATCGCCACAGAATTTGTGAGCCACGCTTATGGACTTAAAACTCCTGACCAGGCAATTGAAGGCGGTTATCTCGGTGCGACGATCCTGAATGGATCGTTCGCGGTATGGTTTCATTGGCCGCGCGTTTTGGATGACTGATTTCGCGTTGGTAATGAAGTCTCCGCAGATCCGACAACGAGTAGAACTACTCCAGTCCGGCGCCTGTGATTTACATTGAAGCGGCAGGACTCCGGCGGCCCTCATCCAGGTCTATGAATTCAAACATGGTCTCTACCGTGCCCGGTTCCAGGCCGAGTGCCGCCAGGCGTTCATTCAGGCGCTGTGTGCCGATATCGCGCCATCCGCGTTTGGTCATGAACGCATTCCATACTTCAATCTCCTCTTCGTTCGGCCGGCGGCCATTGGTGAATGCCCACTCAAGCAGATCCGCATCGCTACCGCCTTTCAGTGTTTCCGTTTCGAGATCCGCGTAATTAATCCGGAGGAAATTGCAGCAGCGCGAATCAAAACTTCCCTTTATCGTAGTGCCGCGTGCCGTCTGCCATTCCTTGGGCAATTGCCCCGCCGCCTCAAGCCGGATCTTGTCCAGCATCCGGCCAAAATAGACAAGACCATTAACTTGATCAAATGGACTGCGAAGTCCGGAAATGAGCGTTGGATAGGAAGGGGCCATACCTCAAAAGAACATTTCCAGGATGCGTCCGCAAGAGCCGTGGCCCAATGCGCGTTCAGATGGTTTTTCAATCACCCGTTTTTCATAAAAGCTCAGTTTCCGGCAATTGCTTCTTGCCACGCCGCGCGACCATGGGAATTCTCCGCCCAGTTCTTTTCAGACCAATTAACGTGCAGCAGATGTCAGGAAAGGCCGTGAAAACCGGCCACAGTTGCGCTGCGGTAACGAGTCACAACCTCTCATTCCGATCCTCGTGATCGGGAACAACACCAATCCTCGCTTGTCGGGGGTGAAGGTCAGGAGGAAGGCGTCCGGGTTCCCATGAACCCGGCACAAACTCGGAGTCCGAATATCTGCCCGCTGCACCTCATGCGCCTTGAACTCTTGTGAGTTCGGGGCGTCCACTTCATCGCCAAAAATGGAGCGTGAGAGCGGGCCTGCGTCATCATCCCATGGCGTTTCTCCTCTCGCATTCGCAGCAGAGAAACCAAAATCATGATCCGACGCACCCTATTCACGGGCGCGGCATTCGCCGCGCTTTTCCATGCCCATACCCTTGCTACTCCGGAACCCGCGGCCGGGTATGCCACGGCTCTCTTTTATACGCATCCGAATAATGATCTCCTCGTCAGCTACGATTGGGACAAGTCGGGAAATATCTATTACCAAACTTCCGTGGAGTCCGCGTTTGGCGGTTTTTACCGCTTCGCAGGAGGCTCCACGAACCTGCTTGTCAGCGGCAACCCGATGCTTTTCGCCGGAGCAAGCGTGGCGGGCGTCGGGAACTTTGTCTATTTCAACAACAGCGATTTTGCCGGACGGCAATTGATCTATAAATTCGGACCGCTTGATAGCGCCGCGACGGTGACGCAAATCTCCATGGCGCCGAACTACGGGCTCTATGGCCATGATGGGGATCTTTTCATTACCGGCGGCGTCGGTTCCGGAGCGAATGGGATTTACCAGAGCGCCCTGAATATCAGCGGCAACCTCGTGAGTAATCCTCCCATTAGCCTGGGAGCCACGTCCGGCGGCGCTTCCGGTCCACTTGCCTTTGACGCGGCGGGCAATCTTTTCTACGCCCCGGGCTACGGCGACAAAAGTATCTATCGCTGGACGGCGGCCCAGGTCGGCAGTGCCATGCTTGATCCCTTGAATGCGGCGCTTGGCATTAGCGGTCAACATTGGGTCGATTACTCCGCTCTTTACCCGCTGCAAACCGGCGCGACCTCCATGCTCGTGCAGGCCAATGGCGATCTACTCGTGACTATCACCGATTTCACCAACCTTTCCTACCTTGCCCGGTTCGGCACGGCGCTTGACGGCAGTTATGAAGGTATCCACGAAAACATCCTCACCGACAGTTCGCTTCTTGGCCAATTGCGTGAGTATGCCGGCGGCCTCTATGTCTCAAGTAACAACTCCATCTATGAGATTATTCCCGAGCCGGGCGCATACTGGCTTCTGTTTTTTGGAATTGGCACGCTTTTTTTGCGACGGGCATCGACTCCATTTTTGTCCAGGGCGATTATCTTGCTGGGCATCCTCTCCGCGGTCGGAGGCGCGCAGGCGGGCCCTTACTCGAGCTACTCGGGAGTCACACCGGGAGCCCCCGATAATCCGATCGCCCGTTCGCAATTCACGCTCTTTGAGAACAGCGTGGTGAACTACTCGCCGTCACCGGGAGTGGGACTAAACTTTCGCGCTTACCAAACGGGCATCACCTCCCTGGGCGAACTCTACAGTCCTGTCGCGGCTTCAGGCGCGAATACTCCCTTTGACAGGCGCTTCCAGCCACAGGCGGGGAGCGAGCCGAACGCCGGCCATAACGGTTCAACCTCCAGTCCATTCGGCGGCGACATCCATGATAGCGCCGATAGTTACGGCTTCATCGGGGTCGATCTTCCCGGGTCAATCACGCTCGGTTTCAGCGCTCCCATCTATAACGGCGCCGGAGCGGACTTCGCGGTTTTTGAAAACGGATTTGCCTTCGGTGGCTCCACCAGCTTGTTCGCCGAGTTCGCCTACGTGGAAGTGTCAAGCAACGGACACGATTTCGCCCGTTTCGCCTCGATTTCACTCAATACCGCGCCTACCGCTACCGCGGGCGCCTTTCAGGGATTCGACGTGACGAATGTCTATAACCTCGCAGGCAAGAGCTCGGCCAACTGGGGCACTCCATTTGACCTCGCCGGGCTGGTCAGCGATCCTCTCGTTCTCAGCGGTTTACTCGACCTTTCTTCGGTTAACTATATTCGTCTTGTCGATGTCGTCGGCAGCGGCACGATCCTCGATGGGGCCAACTCCATTGCCGGCATCTCTCGCGACTCCCTGGGAAATCCAATTCTCGACAACTGGTTGACCTACGACTCGGCCGGATTCGACTACCTCGGTCTCTCGGCCCATTCCATTGGTGTAGTCTATTCCGCCCCGGAGCCTACATCCGCCTTGCTCTTTGCCATCGGATGCACAGCATTCGCGTCAGGTCGTCGCCGTCGGAAATAAGGAATCTCCGGGAGTCGGGCGATTTGCTGGAACGCGCTTCCTTCAATGGCAGACGCGCAACTTCCGGCCTCCGTTTTCCAGTCCATTGTGATGAAGTGCGATTATGACACTTTCCGAGATGGCACGATACCGGTTGGCCAATCAGCAAATGGTGACGGGTCGTTGCAGTAAACCGGCCGAAATCGTCGGATTCCTTGGGGCGATGCAAGCCCAGGATTACACCGGAGCACTTTGGTCGATTGGGCTTCGGTTAAAGAACGGGACTGAGGCAGGGATCAAGAAAGCGATCAGTGAACGGACCATCGTTCGCACATGGCCGATGCGGGGCACACTGCATTTCGTAGCGGCGGCGGATGTCCATTGGATGCTCAAGCTACTCACCCCGAGAATCATCGCAGGGAGTGCGCGCCGGAGTCGGGAGCTCGAACTCGACGGGGCGATATTGGCCCGATGCAGGAACCTTTTTGTCAGGGCGCTGGAAGGTGGCCGGCAACTCGCGCGCGATGAAATGTATGCCCTGCTGGATGGAGCTAAGATATCGACCGCGCAACAGCGTGGTTACCATATCCTATGGCGGCTCGCCCAGGAACGCGTGATCTGCTTTGGTTCTCATAGTGCGAAGCAGCCAACATTCACGCTGCTTGATGAATGGGTGCCCGAAGGCCGCCCCAGGGAGCCCGAAGAAGCGTTGGCGGAGCTTGCCCTGCGCTATTTCACCAGTCACGGTCCGGCCACTATTCACGATTTTGCATGGTGGTCAGGCCAGAAAATCTCCGATGCGCGAGCCGGTCTGGAGTTGGTTTCCGCACAACTGGCCTCGGCGACCATTGACGGCGTGGTTTACTGGATGCCTGCAAATTTGGCGCCGTTGAGTGAAATGTTAACCACACATCATCTCCTGCCTGGGTTTGATGAATATCTCATTTCTTATAAGGATCGTCGCGCTTCCCTACACCCCTTTCATAGCGGCAAGGTCAACCCCGGAAGTAACGGCGTGTTCATGCCTACCACCGTTAAGAACGGGTGGGTGACGGGAACATGGAAACGCGTCCTGAAAAAGGAGCGGGTAATCATCACCACCTCCCACTTCGATCAGGCAGATAGGAGCGATGCAAAAGAGTTTGCTGGGAGCGCGGAAAATTACGGCACGTTTATCGGACTGCCGGTTGAGCTGAGGATAGCTGACAATTACGCCGCCGCCGTACTGACAGATGGACAGCCTATTTAGATGAGAAACAAATCGTGCGGATATTTTGCCGATCAACCTCCAGGGGAGGGATTATGTCCCAGCGCTAAAATGGGCCGCCTTGACCAAGAGGGTGCTCGTCCGAAGGCCGGGATTGATCAGGCGCGGTCTCTCAACTCCGTCTTTCCGTCCGCACGCGCGCAATGGACACAACAGAAAACCTGTCCATCTTCTTCAACCCCGTGGCCGATCACGCGGCAGCCGCAGCATCGGCAGGAAGGCGCCAGCGCGTGGATTGCACATTCAAAACTATCGAAGGTGTGGCTTTTCCCGCCGACAATTACTTCGAAGGCTTTATCGTATTCGTTTCCGCAGACTTCACATTTAGCCATATTGTTTTGTTTAAGAGGTTTGTCAGGGAAGTCTGGTGAAATCCTTAAGCTCATTTTGTGCAAGATCGACATAGGCGTCGAGCCGTTCCAGGATCAGATCGACGCGCTTGCGCAACCCTTCACGGCCTTTGCGCAGTTCCTCCTGCGGCAGTGCTACAAGCTGTTCCGCAGCGTATTTATGATGCTGCTCAAGCGACTCAATGCGCGTCAGGAAATAGGTGCGATCCTTGATCCCGGCGCTCTGCGAACGCAGGTTTGAAA
Organism: Chthoniobacteraceae bacterium; assembly: GCA_028293625.1. Classification (GTDB taxonomy): domain Bacteria; phylum Verrucomicrobiota; class Verrucomicrobiia; order Chthoniobacterales; family Chthoniobacteraceae; genus CAIURC01. The sequence continues at coordinate 44,875 of JAQGOL010000009.1, forward strand.
TCTCCGCTCCAAGAGTGTTGAGCTTTTGTTCCGCTCCACGCCGGTAAGTGTCGGGGTCGTCGCTAAGATAAGCTTTCGTCTTGCCCCAGGCCTCGCGCGAAGTTCGTGCAACGGCGTCAGCCGCCTGCTTGGTAGTCTCCTTTGTTGCTTCAATGGTATCCACGGCTTTCTCTTTCGCGCGCTCGACAGCTGTCTGCTGAGCTCCCGAAGAGAGGGAAAGAGCCGCGAGTGCGAGGAGAGTGCAAGGGAGTGATGCATTCATTGTAAATATAGAATCGCCAGTCGCGGGTGCCAGGTCGTGCGGCATCGGCGAGTTCCCTCCCAGGCAGTGGAATAATATCGTGAGCAGGCGGCAGAATTTGCTTCGGACTGGCACTCAAAGGAGGCCGAAATCCCAGCCTTTACGGTATTGGCGTTTGATATATTGCGCGGCTTCAGGCGTGCCAGGGCATTCGAGCTTGGTTGCGTCCCAAACGATCTTCCTGCCGGTGCGATACGCCACGTTGCCGAGATGATTGGCTTCAGTAAGGCCGCCGCTATACTCGAAGTTGCAGGTCGTCCCGGCGCCGGTTTTGCAGGCGTGAAGCCATTCGGCATGGTGCCCGATGCTTTCGGGAATGCTTTGGGCGGGGTGGGTGAAATCTTTGAATTGATCCTCGGGCAGCAGGAGATGTTTGCTGTAATCGGAAAGAATCATTCCTTTGTCGCCGATAAAAAGGCAGCCGTCGCCCCATTGAGGGATTCTCTTTTCCGTCCAGATGGCCGGTTTGGCTTCGCCTTGGTGCCAGACAAGCTTGCAAGCGGGCATCTCGCCGCGCGGGCCGTATTCATAGGTAGCGGACATGCTGGCCGGGGCGAGTTCCGGATGAGCCGAACCGTCGGCGCTGGCTTCAATGGTCTTTGGCGCGTCAAGTTTAAGCGCCCAGAAAGGGAGATCGTTCCAGTGCGAACCGAGGTCACTCATGGTGCCATTGCCAAAGTCCCACCAGCGATACCATTTTGGACCGGGAATGTAGATTTCGTTAAAGGGGCGGTCGAGGGCGGGACCGAGGAAAAGGTCCCAGTTAAAGTCGGCAGGCGGCGTTTGCGCTTCCGCCGGGCGCCCCGTGGCAAACACGATGTCTTGATTGCGTTTGGCCGCTTCCTGGCTTTGCAATCCCCATGCGCGGGATACCCACACATGGCATTCGCGTATGGGACCAATTGCGCCGGACTGAACGAGCTCGACCACGCGGCGGTAGTTGGGCAGCGCGTGGATTTGGGTTCCCATTTGTGTCGCGACTTTGGCTTCACGGGCGGCTTCGCGAATGCGGCGGCATTCCCAGACATTGTGGGTGAGCGGCTTCTCGCAGTAGACGTGCTTTTTCATCCGAAGTGCGGGGAGCGTGGCAAAGGCATGGGTATGCTCGGCGGTGCTCACAGCCACGGCGTCCATCTCTTTGACGGCATCGTAGAGCTTGCGAAAGTCGGTGAATGTTTTCGCGGCTGGAAAGCGTTGCGCGGCGGCGGCCAGCGTGCGGGAATTGACGTCGCAAAGGGCAACGATGTTTTCACCGGCACCGGCGATGGTATCGAGTTGCGTGCCGCCGCGGCCGCCACAACCGATAATCGCGACGTTGAGTTTGTTATTGAGCCCCTGCGCGCGCAAAAAAGCGGGCGCGGCGGAGGCTGCAATCACGGTCTGGAGGAAATGGCGGCGTGTATGAGTCATATGGGGCAGGTGACTACGGAAACCGGCACAACCGTCTGTTTCTTAGCAACTGCCGTTCGGACATATCACGAATGCAATGGCCCGGTGCGAGTCCGGGTTACCGGTGCAAATCCAAGGGGACGGAGGATCAGGCAAGTCTTTCAGAGGTCTGTCTATTGTAACCTGGCACTGAATTGAGCGATGGTTTGGTCAATCAAAAGAGCTATGAAAATCACCAATAACATCATTCTCATTACAGGCGGCGGCTCGGGAATCGGCCGTGCCTTGGCGGAAGCGTTTCACGGCTTGGGCAATCAAGTCGTCATCTCGGGCCGGGGCCAAAAGGCGCTCGATGAAACCACTGCGGCGAATCCCGGCATGAAAGCGTTGAGTATCGATATGGCGGACTCGGCGAGCATCGCGAAATTTGCCGAGCGCCTGGAAGCAGAGTTCCCGGCCCTCAACGTGGTTATCAATAATGCGGGCATCATGCGGCCGGAAAATCTGCTTTCTGATGGTGTTGCCGACGCGGAGGCGACCATTACAACCAACCTGCTTGGCCCGATTCGCCTGACACATGCCCTGCTGCCATTGCTGCGAAAACAGCCGCGTGCCACGCTTATGACGGTTTCCTCCGGTCTTGCGTTCGTGCCGCTGGCCATGACGCCCACCTATTGCGCGACGAAAGCGGCCATTCACTCCTACACGCAGTCGCTCCGTTACCAGCTCAAGGCGACAAGCGTGGAAGTGCTCGAATTAATTCCGCCCTATGTGCAAACCACGCTGATGGGCGAGGGGCAGGCGAACGACCCGCATGCCATGCCGCTCGCAGAGTTCATCACGGAGGTAATGAGCATTCTTCAAACCCAACCCGAGGCAACCGAGATCTGTGTGCAGCGAGTAGAGCCACTCCGCGATGCCGCAAGCGGCGGCCGGGAACAATACGAGCAAACGTTCCAATCCTTCAACGCAGCCATGGCGGCAAATCACTAAACCGGACGGCGGTTGGTCAGGAACTGGGCGTCTCGGCGGCGCAGGTGTGCCCGAACAACTCGAGCGGCTGGAAAAGGCACGCGGTTTGGCTGGGTTTTCCGTACGATTTTCTCGCGCTCGATCCTGTCCGCGCGATTACTTTTGGCGGCTTGCGCGATCGAATCAAAGCCTGATTCCCGGACGGCTCCGCCATTTAATTCTCACTGGTATCTGCCGATACGCCCGGCAGGGCAACAAACTGCGTATCTGGGGTCAAACCCATCGCCATGCCGGCATCTACCCCACTCCCCAATCGTCTTGGACCTTCTATCCAAACATCTCAGCTGCCGGCCATCACCGCGCCAACTGCGTCGATTCGAGACTTTGGCCAGGCAGACAACCAAATCGAGGTCGATCGCCGCGAGCTGCTTTGGTGGCGGATGACGCTGATTTTGGGAGCCGGAATTACTTTTGGAGTCGCATACGCACTCCGGGTTCCGGTGTGAGCTTTTGGGTCGCAAGTCCCCATGCGAAGTGGTGTATATAGCCGGGTTTCGCTGCTTACACCGGCATCCTGCCGCCTGTCGCCCCGTAGATTTCGCCGGTGACATAGCTCGCCAGCCGCGAAGCGAGGAACACATAGATCGGCGCCATTTCGGCCGGCTGTGCAGGGCGCTTAAAAAAGCTATCCTGGCCAAACTGTTTTACTTTCTCGGGCGGCATCGTGGAGGGAATCAGCGGCGTCCAGACCGGCCCGGGCGCCACGCCATTAACCCGAACGCCTTTTTCGCCGGCCAGCTCAGCGAGTGTTCGCGTCATATTTGCGATGGCGGCTTTTGTAGCGGCATAATGCAGCAGTTGACCCGTTGGATCAAAGCCCTGGATGGATGTGGTGTTGATAATGGCTGCGCCCGGCTTCATATGGCGCAACGCCGCGCGGCTTAGGAAAAACGTGGCATAAACATTGGTTTTAAAGGCGCGATCGAATTCTTCAGTGGAAATTTCCTCCACTTCGGAGTGCGTGGTTTGAAAGGCGGCGTTGTTAACGAGCACATCGATTTTCCCGAATTCGGTGAGGCATTGCGCGATGATCTTCTCGCAATGCTCTTCGCTGCAAATATCGCCCGGTATGAGCAGCGCCTTACATCCCGCTTCGATAACAAGCCGCCTCGTCTCCACCGCATCCTCTTCCTCTTCGTTAAGATAAGAGATCACCACGTCGGCTCCCTCGCGCGCAAAAGCAAGCGCCACGGCGCGGCCGATGCCGCTATCGGCCCCGGTGATCACGCTCGCATATCCTTTGAGGAGGCCATTACCCTGGTAGGAGTCCTCTCCGTGATCGGGCCTGGGTTCCATCTGACTGGTTAAACCCGGAGGCTCAATTTGCTTCTGCTTTTTAAAAGGCGGCTGCGCACCAGCGGAACGTGGATCAGAGGTGGTAGATAAGATGGTATCCATAGGATTACAAACATAATTTCGGGCTCCGCTTATGAGCGGCTGTATTGGACGTAAACCCACGTGCAATTGATTCCATGACTCAACGGCTGCCATTGCAAAAAGTCACCCGGCCCGGAGTGTTTTAATGCCATCAGAAATCCCGATCATCCGATCGGATCTTGCGATTAGCCGGGAAGGGGGCCGTGGCGTTATGGTTCGGGAGTTACCACCGCTCCTTATGGAATTCTACCAGCTCCGTACCTTTCTCACCGTAGCAGAAGAGGCACACCTTACCCGCGCCGCGGAAAAGCTCTTCACCTCGCAACCGGCGGTAAGCGCCCATATTCGAGCCCTGGAGGAAGAGCTCGGAGTAAAGCTCTTCGAGCGCACAACCAAGGGAATGACGCTTACCTCAGCCGGGAACGCATTGCAGGAGGAAGCGCGGCGGATTGTCGAGGCGACACGGCAGTTCAAGCAGCAGGCCGAGGCGTTGCGCACCATTGTCGCGGGCGAACTCGTATTCGGGCTTAACAATCAGCCGGATATCCTGCGCCTCGTCCCGATCCTTCACCGGCTTACTTCAGCACACCCGCATCTACGCTACGACATGGTCTCCGGCTCCTCGGGCGTGATCCTTCAAGGGATCGATGAAGGGAGCATTTCGATTGGGTTTTTTGAGGGCGCATGCACCAATGCCCGTATCGCCTACGACGTGCTCGGCCAGATCGATCTTTGCCTTCTCGCCCCCGCGGCCTGGAAGAAAGAGCTGCGCGTGCCGGACTGGAAAGCACTCGAGGAACGCCCATGGATCTTCGTTTCGCCGATGTGCTCCTACTACCGCATCATCGAGCACATCTGCCGTGAGCAAGGCCTGGAGATTCAACCGCGCTTCCGCGCAAATGAGTGCATGACCGCCGTGCAACTCGTTGCCGATGGGCTTGGCCTTACGATCTGCTCACGCGCGCAGATTGCTTTGTATCCTGAGCGCGAGAAGCTTTTCATCCTCCCTCACTTCCATGCCTCGGTGCCACTTTCGCTAGGCTATCTCAGCGCGCGGGCGGAGGACCCCGTCGTTCGCGCCGTGCGCGAAGCGGTGCGTGAAGTATGGAGCGATGCCTTCACCGAGCCCGCTGAGAATGTGACATTCTCGCTCGATCCCGTGCGGCGGCCTCGCGCGCGTCTTGATCGCCGGTCGCGTGGAAGGGAGACCCGATCATGAACACACGGACTGTGCTCCCCATCCGGCATAAGCGATCACCGATGCAGTTGGCAAAAGCTACGGGAGGCAATGGCGAGTTGTTGATCGAGCGCGGCGTCATCCGTTCCTTCCACCTCGGGACAAGTGAGACCTTTCAGGTGGCAATTCTTTCCGGCGCAAGCTGGATCACGCTTGAAGGCGATAAGGAAGACCACGTCCTCTTCGCGGGCAGCCGCCGGACGTTTATCGGTCCCGGCCAGCTTGTGGTGGAAGCGCTGCACGCGGGCACGTGCCTGCGCCTTGAGCGCTGATTTTCGGCTTGTAAATCGTCACGGAAATGAGGCGTTATTTGATAAACGTCTCCGCCGTTTCCGTTTTGGCCGTACAACGTTTTTATAGATCTTTTGTTGGGGCGTTCTTCTTGCGATCCGCCTCGGATTTCTCAAAAAGCAACGAATCTTGATAAATTAAGACGGCATGATTTTTCGAGCGGTTTGCCAGGCAATAAAGGGCCTCGCTTTTTGTCCTGCCGACCGTTTCGAAGAGCCATACCGCGCTTAGCGAATCGCGCTTAAATGTGACAGGACGTCCATATTTATTTAGGAAACCCTGGGCAAGTTGCCTCCACGAATCGTCAAGGGTGTTTTTCGGCGTAATGACGATCGTGCATGAGCAAAACTTATCTTCGAAGAACTCCATTTCGGCCTCGTCCACGGACTCGTCTGCGAATGTTCCTCCGCCGAAGCGAATGGATGTCGGCGTCGATTCCTTCTCGTTGATCGTCGTTCCTTCGCGCATGGTGATAATCGCCCGCGCCTGCTGAATCGACATTCCCCACTCCACATTCAGGCAGCCTGCCAATACGAAGGGGGCGGCCACCACCTGTCCGTTTTCTTTGTTAATCTCAGCAGCCGCACGGCGCGCGATTTTCAGCGGCCATTGTGGATCTTTGAATTGCTTTGGATTCGAAGCCCGCTCTCTTTCGTAAATACTGATAAACCGTTGGTTTAGCGGTGAATCCTTTTTACCCAGCTCGGGATAGAGCCGCAACGCCTCAGCTTCAGCCTGCTTCAAAGTCGTTTGACCGGAACAGATTATCGGGATCAATGCAGCGGCCAGGATTAGTAATCGGATCATGTGTTCGACGGGGGTGGCGCATTGTATACGACGACGACCAAAATACCAGTTTCTAACCCTTGAAGACGACGCGGTGTACGACTTTTCTCACGCCGGCAACTGATACGCATGGCTGACTCCTATTGTTCGAACCACCACTCGTCTCAACGTTTTCCCATGCCAAAACCTGTAAATGAAGAAATGAGACGGCTCAATCGAGGGGTTCTTGCCGCGTCTGAGCGAGGGCAATGCGACATTGCTCAATCACTGCACGGAACACTTTGTCAGACACTTGGCGGCGTGTCGTTGATGGTAAAGGTGCTTGCAGCGGAACTTCACGCCGACAATCCCGTGAAGGCGGCCCAGTTGGAAGAGCTCGGTGAAGTGATCGACCGTGCGCTAGAGGAAGCAAGACATCTCTTCACTCAGCTTCAGCCGGTTATGCCGGGAGAGGATGGTTTGATGACGGCACTGGCCCGCCTGGCCAGCGAGACTTCAATACAAACGCCGTGTGATTTTGAATGTGAAAATGCCGTCCTGATCAACAACCCCGAGGCCGCGCTTGCCCTCTATCGGGTCGCCGCGGAAGCCGTGAAAAACGCGGTGGATCACGCCAACGCGAGGCGGATCAAAATTTCCCTGGTTGATCCGGATGGAGTCATCGCGCTGAAAGTGAGCGATGATGGGCGTGGTTTCGTGCCACAAACAGCCTCGGGAGCGGTCCATGGCAGCGAATTAATGCGATTGCGCGCGCAGACCGCAGGAGGAGCGCTCACAAGTGAGTCTGAATTAGGACACGGCACGACCGTGACATTTACGCTGCCAAAAAACGAAGCGCAGGCCTGATAGAAGCAAGACGCAACGATACTGCTGTTCATTAGGATAGGGTTGCCGTTTTGTCAGCCGTCACGGCGATGGGAAGGTAGGTCAAATGCCGTGCGAGTTCGCCTGCCAAACAGCATCCTGTTCAAGAATTCCAAGGCATGCTTTCCAACGGCACGCCGCACGAATATATTCAGCGTTCGCGCTGAGTAAAAGCAGCCCGGTCGGCTTAAATCTCCCGATCGTAAGGTTTACGGATGGCGATTTACTCAGTGCGATGCTTCAATCATGAAATGTAGTTCACCCTGTTCAGACGTTGAAAAGCAGCCGATGCCAACAGTGCCGAAACGCGTATTGCTCGTAGATGATCATCCTACCTTCCGGCAGGGTTTGCACTTTATCGTTAGTAAAAGCGGCGAGTTCGAAGTGTGCGGCGAGGCCGACAACGTCTCTGCGGCTATCTTGCAATGCCGCCTGCTCAAGCCTGACATGGTGCTGGTCGATATTTCAATGCCTGGCCTCAATGGTATTGAGTTGATCAAAATGATCCTCGCGGAGATGCCCGCGATGCCAATTCTTGTCGTCTCAATGCACGAGGAGGCGCTCTACGCCCTCCGCGCGCTCAAAGCTGGCGCCAAAGGGTATGTGATGAAGACGGAAACCATGAGTTCCATCGCTTCCGCCATGCGGTGTATCGCTGATGGGAAAATTTATGTCAGCCCTACGTTCGGCGAGCGGCTTATTTTCAAAGCGATCACCGCGATTCATGAGGGGATGGGTTCGCCGATGGATGTGCTCTCTGATCGCGAACTCGAAGTGCTCGAGAAACTCGGCAAAGGGCTAAACACGCGCGAAATTGCGGATAACCTGCGTCTTAGCCCAAAGACGGTGGAAACTCACCGCGCTCACATTAAGGAGAAGCTGAAGTTCAAGGACGCGACAACGATGGTGCGGTTCGCGGTCGATTGGGTGACGAGCGGTCAGAGTGACGCAGCTGCTTCTGCACGAAGTTAACCGGCCCGACCGCTCCACGCTTCGCGCGAGGGCGCCTTTGGATACCATCCGAATCGTTGAGTAAGACATTGCGATCGATCATCTAGCTGGCCGAATCACGGGCGCAGTCCCGGCGGAGGGATACGAGCACCTACTCACCGTTGCGGAGGGATTTAAATCTTCGGTGGGCGTGGGTGAAGAAAGAGAGGTTTCCACTGTCGCCAAAGGATCTGTGTGTTACGAATTATCTCGCGATGATCTCTATCCTTGCTGGCAGAACTTTGGAACTCTGGGGCGGCTGTGAATGCACAATCAATCGTGTCGGTGGCCGCTTTCATAGTCAGTTCGCGCACCGTTCTCGCACCGATCGATTGGCCGATATAGAACGCATCGCCGGACTCGGCATCCGCACCATACGCTTTCCGTTGCTGTGGGAGGAACTCGCGCCAAACGCACCGGGCGAGATCGACTGGACGTTTCCGGATATTCAAATGGAGCGGCTGCAGGCGTTGGGATTGCGGCCGATCATCGGGTTAGTCCATCATGGCAGCGGGCCGCGCTATACGAGTTTGATTGATCCGCGCTTCCCGGGACTGCTGGCCGATTATGCGCGCGCCGTCGCCGAGCGCTACCCGTGGGCCGAGGCGTTCACGCCGGTGAATGAGCCTTTGACGACGGCGCGCTTTAGCGGGCTTTACGGGCTCTGGTTTCCACATGGGCGCAGCGCCGGGGTATTTGCCCGCGCGCTGCTGAATCAGGTCCGCGGAGTGGCAGCCGCGATGCAGGCGATCCGCGCGGTAAATCCGGCGGCGCAGCTCGTGCAGACTGAAGATCTCGGCTGCACGCTGAGCGCACCCGCGCTGGCGTATCAGGCGGAATTTGAAAACGAGCGCCGGTGGCTCTCGTTTGATTTACTCTGCGGCAGGCTCGACCCCGAAAGCCCGGTCTGGACCTACCTGCGGAAGGCCGGCATTGAGGAGGACGAGCTCCTTCGCGTCCTTGCGCAGCCGTGTTCACCGGACCTGCTGGGGATCAATCACTACCTTACCAGCGCCCGTTTTCTTGACGAGGAGATCACGCGTTACGCGGCTCACGAGATCGGTGGAAACGGCCGTGACATCTATGCCGACGTTGCTGCGGTGCGCGCCGCGGCGGGTGGTTTTTGCGAGCCACGCGACCTGCTGCGAGAAGCGTGGGAGCGGTTCCGAATTCCGCTCGCTGTAACGGAGGCGCATCTCTGCTGCACACGCGAGGAGCAGATGCGCTGGCTGCTTGAAATGTGGGACGCTGCTCAGGCGCTTCGGAGCGAACAGGTGCCGGTGACTGCGGTGACTGCATGGTCGATTTGCGGGGCGTACGATTGGAACTCCCTGCTCACGCGGCCTGACGGCCATTATGAGCCTGGCGCCTTTGACCTTCGATCGCCGCAGCCTCGCGAAACCGCAGTCACAAGTTGCCTGCGCGAACTCGCCACCCATGGTGCAAGCACGCATCCTCTGCTCCGTGGCCCAGGCTGGTGGCGCCGTCGGGCGCGCTTGATCGGCGACGAAACGGTACATGCTGCTCCCCTGCGAGTCTTTGCCCCGAGAGCGAACCGTGGCATGCCCATGCTTCTGATTACCGGCGCCACGGGCATGCTCGGCCAGGCTTTTGCCCGGATGTGCCGGCTTCGCGGGCTGCCGTATCGTCTCCTTAGCCGCAGCGAAATGGATATCGCTGATCCCGACGCTGTTCGCAGCACCATCGCCGCTTTTCGGCCTTGGGCGGTGGTCAATGCCGCCGGATATGCACGGGTGGAGGAGGCGGAAAATGATGAAGATCGTTGTTTCCGCGAAAACACCGTCGGGCCCCAGGTCCTGGCTGGCGCTTGTGCCACCGCCGACGTGCCGTTGCTCATTTTCTCTTCGAGTCTTGTCTTCAACGGCGCGAAAAACGCCGCCTACGTGGAAAGCGATCTGCCGACTCCGATGAATGCGTACGGTCGGAGTAAGGCTGCTGCCGAGGCACAAGTGCTCACCAGTTGCCCGCGCGCGCTCGTTGTCCGCACAAGTGCGTTCTTTGGGCCGTGGGACGACTCTAATTTCATCACGCAGACAATCAACCGCCTCGCCGCCGGCAAGACGGTTACAGCCGCGGAAGACGTGCGCCTATCGCCGACCTACGTGCCCGACCTCGTGCACGGCGCGCTCGATTTGCTTATCGATCGCGAGACGGGCGGCTGGCATTTGGCCAATGCCGGCGCTGTGTCGTGGGCGGAACTTGCGCGGACTGCGGCGCGCATTGCTGGTTTCGATCCGGCGCTTGTTCATGGCGTTACTTTGGCAGAGCTGAACCTGCTCGCTCCGCGCCCGCTCTGGAGCGCACTTGGAAGCGAGCGCGGTCAATTACTCAGCGGGTGGGAAGGGGCTTTGCACCGTTATTTTCAAGACCGCGCAACCGGCCGTCCCATGTCGCCGCGCGAGCCGGCTGCGGCCACCGAACACTTATGAAAGCGGCAACCGCCTATGCGCCAGGGAGGGTCGAATTACTCGGCAATCACACAGACTATAACCAGGGTCTTGTCCTGGCCGCAGCGATTGACCGTGGGCTCACGGCACAAGGAAGACTGCGCACGGATCAACGAGTGGTGCTTTCTTCGCAGACGCTGGGACGGCACTGCGAGCTTTCGCTTGCTGAGGTCGCCCCATCCGCGGCGGAACCGTGGGCCAATTATCCGTTGGGCGTCGTAAACGAGCTGATAATGGCCGGCTATCGTTTGGAGGGATTTGAACTCGACCTGTCCGGCAATTTGCCTACGGGCGGCGGCCTCTCCAGTTCCGCAGCTGTGGAAGTCGCGACCGCGCTGCTCCTGGCGAAGCTGCACAATCTAGAGATCCCCGCACTCGCACTTGCGAAGCTTTGCCATCGCGCGGAAAACTTTTTCGTCGGCGTTCCCTCAGGCTTGCTTGATCAGGTTACCTGCGTCTTTGGCCGCGCGGACCATGCGGTGTTCCTCGACTGCCAGAGTGAAGCCATTGAGACCGTGCCGCTCCCGTCCGAGCTCGCCCTCATCATTGCGAACTCCGGCGCCGCGCACTCCCTGGTTGCTGGCGATTATCGGGCGCGTCGCGAGCAATGTTTCGCCGCAGCGGAAGCCCTGGGTCTCTTGAGTTTGCGCGAGCTTTCCTCCGCTGACCTGGAGAAATCCGCTTCGCTGCTCGATCCGCTGCTCCGCCGCCGCGCGGTCCATATCACAGGGGAAAATGAGCGTGTTCAGGCCGCTGTCCACGCGCTCCGGTGTGGCAATGGCGACGCACTCGGCGCGCTGATGAATGCCTCGCACGAAAGTTCCCGCGTAAACTTCGAAAACAGCACCCCGGAATTGGATCTGCTTACCAGTTCGGCGCGAGCGCTTCCCGGAGTCCTTGGTGCTCGCCTGACGGGCGGTGGTTTCGGCGGCTCAGCTATCGTGCTCGTACGGGCTGATTCAGCAGCCGAAGTTGCCGAACAACTCGCCGCCATCTTTCACGCTCAAACCGGAATCGACCCGGCCCCTTTTATAACGCGAGCATCCGATGGCGCGCGTTGACAGCTACACCGCTGTCAGAGCCTTTGTCGATGAGTGGCTGTTTGCTCCATTCGCGGAACCGGTTGCCTGCTGTCCGGCTGCGACCATATTTTTATAAGTCGTTAGTGCCTGCGCCACGACTTGGTCCATGTTGTAATAGCGATAGGTTGCAAGCCGGCCAACGAAGTGCACGTCGGGCGTCGCTTTGGCGAGCGCTTGGTACTGGCCATAAAGAGCTGCATTTTCAGGGCGCGGAATCGGGTAGTACGGGTCTCCGGCGGCCTGCGGGAATTCATAGACAACGCTCGTCTTCGGGTGCGTCTGGCCGGTCAGATATTTGAACTCAGTGATGCGCGTAAAGGCGTGTTCATTCGGGTAATTCACCACGGCAGCGGCTTGAAAACGCTCCAGGTCGTGGGTCTCATGTAAAAACTCCAGCGAGCGATATGGCAGCTTGCCAAAGCGGCAGTCGAAAAACTCATCGACAGGGCCGGTGTAAATCATTTTGTCAAACGGAATGACGTCCACAATGTCGCGATAATCGGTCTGCAGAAGGAGGTGGATGTTCTTGTGGTCGAGCATGTTTTCAAACATGCGGGTAAAGCCATGACGCGGCATTGATTGGTAGCTGTCAGTGAAATAACGGTCGTCGCGGTTGGTGCGAACCGGCACGCGAGCGGCGACCGCGGCATCGAGTTCGCTAGGATCGATACCCCATTGTTTCCGCGTGTAGCCACGGAAAAACTTCACGTATAGCTCCTTGCCGATTTTGCTGATGACAGCGTCTTCAGACGTACGGATTGATTCGCGCGGTTCGGCGAGCGCTTCAAGAAAAGCTTCCGCTTCACGCGAGTTGAGCTTCATGCCGTAGAGCATGTTGATCGTGTCGAGATTGATTGGCATCGGCACAAGTTGCCCGTCTACGCTGGCAAGCACCCGATGTTCGTAATTCCGCCACGTTGTAAACTGCGACAGATAGTCGAAAACTTCAGAGGAGTTCGTGTGGAAAATGTGCGGCCCGTAGCGATGCACAAGCACCCCTGCCGCGTCGTGGTGATCATAGGCATTGCCGCCAATATGAGACCGTTTATCGACCACCAACACACGTTTGCCCGAGCCGCGCGCGAGCCGCTCCGCAAGCACGCTGCCGGCAAAGCCCGCGCCGACGATCAGGTAGTCAAAACCGTTTTGCTGGTTCATGCGGCAAAGATTTCTAACTGACGCCGTGTCTCCAGTGCGTCTTCGATGTGGCCTTCCAGGCGGTCGACAATTTCTTCCCAGGAATTACAGCTCGCAAGCTCCCGCCCGCGAGCGATTCGCTGCTGATCAGGCCGCTGTACGGCTTCCTTACAGGCTTGGATGAAGCCATCGCGATTATGCGCCACGTGCACAACATCAGAGAATTGCAGCACGACATCTTCAATCGCCGTAGAAACAATCGGGCGCGCCGCCGCCATGTATTCCAATGCCTTGGTGGGATTGATGAACTCCGTCGCCTCGTTAATCGCAAAAGGCATCAGGCAGACATCGAACCCTTTCACGTAATTTGGGAGCTGCTGATAGTCGCGTCCGCCAAACCAATGCAGATTCGCGCGCTGGGGGAAAGTGGCGGGGTCAACTTTCGTCCATGGGCCAATAATCACTACACTCCACTCAGGATGTGCATCCGCAAGGGCCGCAACGAGTTCATAATCCATCCGTTCATCGACAACCCCAAAGTAACCAAGCCGCGGACCAGGCAGCGCGGAAAGATCGTCGGGAATGGAGGTCGACGCGACTGCGGCGCGGCCAAAATGTTTGACGTCCACGCCACAGCCGTAGCAATGACAGTTGGTGTTTATCAAACACTTCGCTTTGTGGATTTTGGGACCACCCGCAAAAACGACATCGGCAAGGTTGAGCAGTTCACGCTCGCGCCGAATAAGTTCGGGCGGTGCGCCGCGGAACTGTGAAAGCTGATCCATGCAGTCATAGACGACAGCCCGCTCTTCCATTTTTCCAGCAAAAGGGACCACGGCCATGGGATCATAGAACCACTGAACGGGGCGCGCGAATTTGCGCCCGAGCGGACCGGTAAGCGTCTCGCGAACCAACCGGTACTGTGCATCGTCGCACGCCTCGCGCGCTGCAATCAGTGCCGGCGGGAACTCCAGTGTGAGGACAGTGAGATTCGGGAGGCCTTCCGCTTCTCGAATCCGTGCACGCGGCGCAGCGAGGCCTTCCACGGCGATTGGTTCCTGCACAAAGAGCACAGAATGACGATTCGAGATGCGAGAGAGAAATTGTTGTGGTCGTTGCCAGACCCAGTCCCAATGCAGATGAGAATGCACGACGATAGGATAGGCTTCATCCGACTCCCTTAAGTCGTCTGTGCGGGTAGGTGTCGAACGGTGCCCGGCGTTGGCGTTGAGCGGATTTAAGGAGGTCAATTCCATATTGTCCCTTCGTTGCCGCTTTGTTAGCTGCATGTCAGGTTTCACCCTGAGGCGCGGTTAAGGAGCCGAGGTCGCGCTTTTCTCTCCCACGAAAGGTCCGCAAGCCGATAAACAGATCAGGATCCAACCTGACGGCCAACTATCTCGATTGTAACGAATCGGTAGCTTGTGCACGTTTTTCTTCCCCGACCGGAATATCCACGCCCTGACCGGCGCCGCAGTTTCGTCCATGGCGTCGATTGGCTGAATCTGAATGGCCCATGGGAGTTTCGTTTTGACCCCGAACGTTTGGGTTTGGAAGAAGAGTGGTTTGCGCCGAACGACATACGATGGACCGAGCAGATCATTGTACCGTTTTGCTGGGAATCACTGGCCGCATGGGGTGAGGCCGATGCCGCCGGGAACGATCACTTTTTCTCCCGCCGCGCCTACCGGCGACCACTGGAAGTTGATCGTGAAAATTATCGCGGCGCACAGCGCCACGAGGTTGGCTGGTATCGGCGCGTTGTCATAATCCCGCGTAACGAACAATGGGAGGGCAAGCGCGTCATCCTGACCATTGGCGCGGCGGATTTTTTCACCGATTGCTGGTGCAACGGGCAGCACGCCAGTCGGCACGAGGGCGGCTTTACCCCTATCGAATGCGATCTGACAGACCTGCTGGAGCGGGGGCCGGATGATCAGCTTCGCGCGCATCTTGTGATCCGCGTTGAGGACCCGACTGACAACCGCGAACAACCGGTTGGTAAGCAGTGGGGCTGGTATTCCACGGCAAGTGGCATATGGCAAACGGTGTTTATCGAGCCGCGCGCTGCTCATTACATCGAGCGTTTTGAAGTGACAAGCGATCTTGTGGCCGGGGCAGTGACGCTGGCCGTTTTTACCCAGGGTGGCAGCGAACTGGAAGTGCAAGTGACAATGCCCACAGGCGAGGAAACTTCGGACCGGTTTGCAGTTCTGCATGAAATCGCTCGTGCAACAATTTTCCTTAATCCGGTGATTCTTTGGGATCCAAACGATCCGCAACTCTATCGTCTGCGGCTCACGCTCTGGGAGAACGGCAGGTGCGACGTCGTATATGGCTACTTTGGCATGCGCACTCTCTCCGCCCGTCCTGTCGAGGAAACAGGCGCGCCGGCGACACTCTGTCTCAATGACCAGCCGATCTATCTCCGCGGCGCACTTTACCAATCTTATCACCCGGCGGGCATCTACACCGCGGGTAATGTCCAGGTCTTGATCGATGACATAAATTTCGCAAAGCGTGCTGGCTTTGACATGCTGCGCGTCCATATCAAAATCGACGACCCGCTGCTGCTCTATTACGCAGACACGCTGGGGATCCTGCTCATGTGCGACTTCCCAAATTTCGGGGAAGGTGGCGACACGCGGCTCGGGCGGCAGCGCTTTGAGGAGATGATGCGGGCGGCTATTGCCCGCGATTTCAACCACCCGTCGATCGTTGCCTGGTGCCTCTTCAATGAGACCTGGGGCTTCGGCGGACAAGCGGAGTTTATGAAGCTGATCAACCCCCAGCCGCCTTCGCAGGGCGCTGACGCGGTTTTGCGGCTGCCAGGTACAAAGTTTGCCAACCGCGACGCGTATTACTGGGTCGAAGCGATGTGGAATCTGGCCAAATCGCTTGATCCGACGCGGCTGGTGGAAGATATGAGCGTGGTTGCGTGGGAACATCTCGAGCACTACGGCCATGGCGGCACGGATATTAATTCCTGGCACTTCTACTCCCACGATTACGAGACGGCGCGTGCGCACATTCAGGAAGTGGTTCAAAACACTTATACCGGTTCCACCTTCAATTATGTGCCTGGCTTTTCCCAAGGCAGCCAGCCACTCATCAATAGCGAGTACGGCGGCATCGGCGCGCTTGATGGAGATCGGGACGTAAGCTGGAGCTTCAAGTTCCTCACCAACGAACTACGCCGTCATGGAAAGCTCTCCGCCTACATCTTTACAGAGCTGCATGATGTGGAATGGGAACGTAACGGTTTACTAAACTACGATCGTACACCTAAGGAGTTCGGTTACGACCCGCGAACTGTCAATAACGGCGACACACTTCCAATCGATGCCCCACCGATCGCGCGCTGCCGGCCTTGCGAGGAACGCGTGGTGGAAATCCTTTCCTCGCATTTCTCCCGCCGCCAGAAAAAGGATGTGTCACTTCACTGGCGGCTGAGCGGGATTAATTCGCTCGGATGGATGAACGAAAATCTCGCCAGTGGTGTTAAGGCGATCCCCTTTACCCAATACCGCGTGGAACTCGCCGAGCGGCTTGTTTTGCAACTGCCGAAAGAGACGATGCTTTGCACGTTGTTGGTGCAGGCCATAGCCGCGGATGGCACCGTGGTGGCGCAAAACTTCGTCCAATTCTTCGTCGATGACGGCTTCCCGGCGCGCACGGAGACTGAGTCGCTATGCATCTTTCGAGCTCAGTTGCACGAGATCTCAGCCGCGGAATGGTCGGGTGAAAGCAGCACCGCAGAAGACGCTCTTGCCGCAGGATCGGTCTTTGGGGAAGGCCACGGCTGGTTCGAGTGGCGGCTGCCTTTTACTGGCCGTGGCGAGCTAAAGAAGATCCGTGTCCTCTGCGAAGCTTCAGCCCGGCGCGAAGGTTGCCCGCAGACCGACAGCTTTGTTCAATCCACGACCCTCCGGCTTTCGCTTAATGGTGTGCGCATTTACGAGGGCCTGCTGCCCAATCATCCCCATGATACACGTGGGGCGTTGAGTTACCTGCGCGGCGGCTTCGGCGCATATGGCTACCTTGTGGTTGCCGCGGTGGAAGGCGAGCCGTTGTGCGAAGTAATGTCGGCAGCCTGCGAAGAGACACTGATTCTTCGATATGAGGTGCCAGCCGGTAATTCCGCGGGCGGGCTAACCATCTACGGTGGAGATTGCGGACGCTTTCCAGTAAGTCCTACAATCATCATTGAGTAGCTGACGTGGAGTAAATTGATGAGTATGCGTTCCGAGGCCCGCCTTCTGCCCTGGAACGAAGCAAGTTTAAGTTCGCGGAAGTAGGGAACAACAGGAGAGATTTACCGACAACTCTATCGCTCGCTCCCCTTGAGCCCGTGTACGTTAACAGCTTGGTTCCCAACCATGGCGCAACTATAGTTGGTGTCGCCGATCTAACTGGCAGGTTCGGCGGCGGCCTTGGCAAGCATTGCCTGAAGCTCGATCGCTTTGAACGGCTTCAAAATGTGCTGACGGTAGCCGGCATTCTTGCTCTTCGAGCGATCTGCATTCATCCCGTATCCACTCATTGCAATCGCATAACGCGGCAGCGATCCGGACATTTCGCGCAGCTTTTGCAGAAGCTGCCAGCCGTTGCCATCGGGGAGGCCGATGTCGCTGATGAGTACCTCGCAGGTGGCTGTAGGTAAAGTCGCCAGCGCTTCCTCCATATTGCAGGCTGTTACGACTGTGTGGCCCATTCGCTGAAGATAAAGAGTCAGCCACTTCAGCGTGTCGGCGTGATTCTCTACGAGAAAGATTCGGAGGGGGCGGATGGAACTCATAATCAAGACAGTAGTCCTATCATCAAATCGGCGAGGTGATATGGGTTTGGTGGAAAGCCGGAAGGAATTGTGGGCATCGGAGCGGCAGCCTAATTGTAGTGTTCGCGGATGGGCCGGTTTCCGTCAGGCAGACTGAAGCTTGCTCGGCTACTTCACCTGATGTGCAACGCACATATCTGCTCCCCTTGCGGGATAAGAAAGGTCGCCGGATTAAGCGATCCCGCATAGAATCGCGGGCCATGCCCGATTCGCCCTCCGACCCCGCTGATTTCTCTTCGGCAAGGGATTTACCTGCAATTCTTGAAAACCGGGACTTGCCAGAGCAGCTCCTGGCGCATCTGCGGCGCGCCGAGGAGGAACGGACTTTCCTTGCGGCGATCGTCGAAAGCTCCGAGGACGCAATTATCAGCGTTAACTTTGATGGAAAGATCACGAGCTGGAATGCCTCCGCCACACGCCTCTATGGCTACTCTGCTCCTGAAGCGGTCGGCAAGCCGCTTACCATGCTCACGCTGCCAAAGGATCTGGCGGAAGTATTGGCAAATATCGAATGCATCAAGGAGAGCAAGGCTGTTGTAAGGTTCAATACGGCGTGGCTGCACAAGGACGGACATGAGCTGTGGCTCTCGATTTTGTTATCGCCGATCCGGAACCAACACGGCGAGGTAATTGGAATGTCCACGATCGCCCGCGATATTACGGAGCGCCGCGCGGTGGAGTCGGCACTCGTCCTGAGCGAGGAACACTTTCGTCGCGCAATCGAAGACGCGCCCATTCCTGTGATCATGCACGCGGAAGATGGTCACGTTTTGCAAGTCAGCAATGCTTGGATAGCATTGACTGGCTATGCGCCTGAAGATATTCCCACTCTCGATGCCTGGCTCAGTCGCGCTCACGGGACGAACGGCGCAAAAGTGCGCATACAAATCGAGCAGCTCTTCGCCGGGGCGATGCGCCAGTTGGACACGGAACTCGAAGTGACGACGCAGTCCGGCGAACGCCGCACGTGGATTTTTAGTGCGTCCATGCCCGGGACACTGCGTGATGGGCGCCGCTTTGTTGTTGGAATGGCGCTTGATATCACCGAACGTAACCAAGCGGAAAAAGCGTTGCGGGAGACGCAGGAGCGAATGCGGCTGATCGTCGAGAATGCACGGGAATACGCCATTTTTTCCATGTCACTCGACCGGCACGTTACAAGCTGGAACGCTGGCGCCAAACGCATCCTGGGCTATTCGCAAGAGGAAGCGATTGGTCGGATGGGCGACATCATCTTTACCGAAGAAGATCGTGTCGCAAAAGCGCCTGAGCAGGAAGCTATGCAAGCCATTGCGGAAGGTTGCGCTGCCGATGAGCGGTGGCATTTGCGCAAAGACGGGAGCCGGTTCTGGGGGAGCGGCGTTATGATGTCCATGCATGACGCGCTCGGCAAAGCGATCGGCTTTGTGAAGATTTTCCGCGATCACACGGAGCAGCGTCTCGCGAAAAAAAAGCTGAAGCAAGCACTGCGGGAAACCGAGGCCGCGCGGGCCGAGGCCGAGGCAGCGGGAAAGGCGAAGGATAATTTTATTGCTGTAATCTCCCACGAACTGCGTACTCCGCTTACCCCGGTGCTCATGTCGGTCGACTTCTTGATGCTTCATCCCGGATTGCCGCCGCAGGTCATGGAAGGACTCGAAATGATTCAGCGCAATATAACGCTCGAAGCGCAGTTCATCGACGAGTTGCTCGATCTGACGCGCATCTCGCGTGGGAAGTTTGAACTCAGCCGGGAGCCTTTGGATTTGCATGAGGTTATTCGACTCGCGGTGGAAGTTGCTTCTCCGGACATCGAGGCGAAATCGCAGAAGCTGACTTGCAAGTTGACTGCAGAGCGGCACGAACTTGTCGGAGATCTTAAACGGCTTCAGCAAGTATTCTGGAATCTGCTTAAGAACGCTGCGAAATTTACGCTTGAGCACGGTGCCATCACAATTCATTCGCGAAACGAACCCGCCACACGGGAAAGTCCGGATCGTATTATAGTAGAGATCTCCGACACCGGGATTGGCTTCGATCCAGAGGCGGCCGAGCGCATCTTCAATGCCTTCATACAAGCCGACGAAACAATCACGCAAAAGTTCGGCGGGCTCGGACTTGGCCTGGCGATTTCCAAGGCAGCCGTGGATGCCCACAACGGCACGATTTTCGCCAGAAGCGCAGGTACAAACCAAGGCGCTACTTTTATCGTCTGCCTGCCGCTTGGTGAATCCCCGGAAGGTTGTCTTACAAGTTAGCAACCGGCCGATTGCATGCTGACTTTTTGCTGCGCTCCTGGATTTCCGAGTGCCGACGTTCCTGCATCTCTGAAGATGTACCGGAGCTATTCAAATCGGCGCTTGCCAGTCACCGCCCGCTCGAAGCGATCCGTGCCAAAGGCGGGAACTCTGCCGAAAAGCTCTGCTCGAATCCGTGTTACGGCCGGGTCTCAGAAAACGCCAAAAACTCCCAAACCCGCCTGAACTTCACGCCATTCTATCTCAGGTCAGAGTTATGCCGAAAGAGCTGTGCACGCATGAGATCCTGAACCTTATGGTAATTCATTGGCCGGGACTTCCTCTTTGGCCTTCATGCCGCCGATGCTGCGGGAAGCGTAAGGTTCCACCGATTCGCCCGCCAGCTCGGCGCGTCGCTCGGCCAGCCACGGCTCGACTGCACCGAAACTTTTTCGGTGGATATTCACAGGCGCGGATTTGAATTGCGGCTGCTGACTTACCGGATCGCGCGCATACCAGGTGTGCTGATTGGCTGCCTGGACGCCGTGTCCATAGTGGAACGGGATAAAGAGCTCGCCGGGCCGCGTGGAGTCCACGACCATTGCCGGTCCTTCCCACCGGCCGTGAGGCGAGACGACCTCAACGAGATCACCCATGGCGATTGCAAGCTTTTCCGCATCATCCGGGTGGATCTCCACATAGGCATGAGGGGCGCGCAAATTGAGCGCCGGCGAGCGCCCGGTCTTTGTGCGCGTGTGGAAATGATAGACTACGCGGCCCGTCGAAAGGACAAACGGAAACTCCTTTGTTGGCGGATTCGGCTGCATGCGCCAGTGCGCCGGACGGAGGAACGCCTTCCCCTTTGGATCCATGCGCTCGTATTCGGCGCGGGTGTGTTTGTTGCCGGTGAGAAAGTCCGCGCCATAGGTCTCGCAGTCGTCGATGCCAGTCCAGAAGTGAAGGTCTTCGTAAAGCCGCTCCTTTCCATTCGGATGCGCTGCGTTGCACGGCCAGCGGATCGCACCCTGTTCGAGCAGTTTTTCGTAAGTCATCGCCGAGTAGTCGCACGGCCGTCCTTTGGAAACGCGGCGCCATTCATCGAACGCTTCACGCGGCTCGCGGAACGGCACGAGCGGCGCACCGTGGCGGTCCTTGAAACCAAGCCGGTTGGCGACTTCCACAAAGATCGCAAGATCGCTGCGCGCTTCACCCGGTGGCTCCACGGCTTTCTGCAGGTAGTTTACGCTGCGGTCGGCATTGGTGATGCAGCCGCTCTTTTCTCCCCACATGGCGACGGGCAGATAGATGTCCGCAAGCGCCACCGATTCCGTGTCGACGAACGGGTCCTGCACTACCAGAAACATCCGCCGCAGAATGCGCTCGGTGCGGTTTTGGTCGGGAAGGCTCACAAGCGGGTTCGTGCCGATGACCCACATGAACTCGATCTCCCCGCGCTCAGCCATTTCGAGCATTGTAAGAATGTCCTTTGGCACCTCCGGGTGAAATTCGTCGAAGTCGAGATTCCAGAGTTCCGCCAGCTCCTTCATATGTTTTGGAGTATGCGGATTTCGGTAGCCTGGATACGAACCGTCCGCACCCGCCTCGCGATTGGACATCGCGGAAGGCTGGCCCGCCATGAGCAGCGGACCCGCGCCGGGTTTCCCGATCGCGCCGCGCAAAAGGTGGAGCGTGTTTACGAGCGAGGATGCAGCCGTTGCTTCAACGCTTTGGTAAAAGCCTTGCAGCACCGTCGAAACAAACCGTTCTGTTGTGCCGATCCATTGTGCCGCAGTTTCCAACTCGCCCACTGTAAGCCCGCAAATCTCCGCGACACGCTCCGGCGGATACTCGCGCACAACCGCTTCGAGCTTTTCAAATCCGACCGTGTGCGCGTTCACAAAATCTCGGTCGACCCATCCGCGCGCGATGATGAGATGAAGAAGGCCGTTCATGAGCGCCACGTTCGTGCCAAGCCGGAGCTGGAGGTGAAGGTCTGCGCCCTGGTGCACTGTCGGACTCTTGCGCGGGTCGACGACGATGATGCGTCCACTGTTCTCACGCTTTGCCGCGAGCATTCGCTCCCAGAGCACAGTTTGCGACTCGGCAACGTTGTGCCCGAAGAGGCAGAGAAGCTCCGCCTGATCGATGTCGGTATACGAGGCCACCGGGCCATCTGCGCCGAAGTTCGCCATCAGACCTGTCGCCGAAGTCGCCGTGCAGAGTCGCGTGTTGCCGTCAATGTTCGAGGATTGCAGCCCGCCGCGCCACAACTTCCCCAAGGCATAGAACTCCTCGATTGTGAGCTGTCCCGAGTTGTAGCAGGCGAGGTTTTCGTGCCCTTTGTCCCAGGCCGCGCGGAACTTTTCCTCAAAAAAATCGAGCGCTTCCTGCCAGCTCGCCCGTTCCATCGGTCCGCCTTTTTCACGGCGGATCATCGGATGCATCCCGCGCCGCGGGTCATTGTTTGCCACCCATGCGTTTTCTCCTTTCGGCCCGAGGTGGCCGAAATTCACCGGGTGCCGTGGATTGCCGCGCACGCCGACGATTTGCTCATTCTTTACTGCGATTTCAAGGCCACAACCGTTTGAGCAAAGCATGCAAGCGGACTGCACCCAACGATCCGGTTCGCCTTCAATTCCGAGATTACGATCAATGCGCGGCTTCATCTGAAAAGCATACGCGCTACACGCGCTGCTCGCGCCTGCCTGTATCGGGGAAAGCCCTGATGATTTACTTCTGTATGCAAAAACCTGCATCAGCAACGATTCGACGCCATCGATCCACGGACTCCAATCGTGTAGATCCCTCAGATAGAGAGAAAATGCGCGATGCAGGGTTCGAACCTGCGACTTCTTGCGTGTGAAGCAAGCGCTCTACCACTGAGCTAATCGCGCGAGAGGGGAGCTTGTATAGCTGGGCCGGAATCCTTTTCCAGTGAAATCTTGCGGAGAAATTCGTTTCGTTTCGGGATTTTAAAAAACGATGAATGCAGCACATTAGTATGCGCCTTCCATCGGTACTGCGCCTTGGATGGCGATGCCGGCCGCAATCGAGGCGATAAGGGCGGCAACCGCGGGTGCGATCCATGGATTCGGGCGGCGTGCAATCAGCGCAACCGGGGCAGAGAGAGCTAAGAGCAGCGCGCTGGCGGCAGGAAGATCGGCGAAAAAATACCCACAAATCCACAGCCCGGAGAAAATCAAAGTGGCAACCGGCACGAGGGCAGTTTCATTCCATGAGGTTCCGGTCCACCAAATCGCCAAACATAAGAGAGCGGTGCCGGTGGTGAAAATCATGGCCAGTTGTCCAAGTAGGAGACTTCCTGAGAACATGATCGCAACAGCTGTGCCGGCACCCACGGCCGTCAGGAGCAAGGGAAATGTTTCCGGCCGACCAGCCGTGCCGCCGGCGAGGCGATGCAGGCTTGATGCCACCAAAAGGATGACAAACAGCAAGGCTGCGATCCACGCCACCCCCTGGGCGGGCGTCCAGCCGGAGCTGAATTTAAATCGCAACAAAGCGGCCAGAAATCCGGCACTGACCAATGTGAAGAGCCCGATTCGGATCGAGCGGGCAATGCGAAAGGAAGGCTTATCGAGCAACCCGATTGCCAGGCCGGCGAGAGAAAAATAGATAAGCCACTGGGTGGCGTCGACTGGCGGAAACGAAGGCCAGCGGCCAATGGCCATGACATGCCCTGCCGCATACCCCGCTCCAAGAGCGGCCGCACCCCATCCGCCCCGTGTATCGGCTCGCACCCGGCTCCCGGCGCACAGGAGCAGCCCCGCAATGGCCGCTGTCGCAAGAAAAGCCGGAAGGAGTTGGCTAAGCAGCATCCACATCGGCGCGCGGCGGTAAGGTTGCCTATTGTTTGATGCCTTCGATCGCAATCATGACGGTCACCTCGTCGCTGACTGCTTTAGGCATGAAATCCATACCGAAATCGCTGCGCTTGATCGTAAACTGCGTCTCACCGCCCGCGCGAAATTCGTTCTGCATTCCTTTGCCTTCACCAATTTTTTTGAAATCCACGGTGATCGGCTTAGTGACCCCATGCAGGGTGAAATCGCCGGTGATTTCGTATAGATCGGCGGCTTTTTGTTTTACCGCGGTGCTCTTGAACGTCATGAGCGGGAACTGTTTGGCATTAAAAAAATCGGGGCTCTTGAGGTGCTGATCGCGTTTTTCGACATGAGTATCCACACTTTCAACAGGGATACTAAACTCAACAGCACTTTTCGCAGGGGCCTCTTTATCGAATGTAACAGTCCCGAAGACGTCGTTAAATCGACCGTAAATATTCGAGACTCCCAGATGCCCGATCTTGAACCCGATTGAGGTATGCACGGGGTCAATTTTATAGACGTCGGCGGCGTGCGCGGTGGCGGCGGAATGGAAGAGGCCGCAGAGAAGGAGTGTTGCGTAGCGGTTGATCATAGACGGAGGGGAAGAGGGTTGTTGCGGGCGATAAAGCCAGGGCTGGAGAAAAGCTTACGCGATTTTGTTACACTGTTTTCGGATATTTTGTGGAGTTAAATGAGCGGGCGCCGGAAAATGAACGCAATCAAAAGAGCCGGCTCATAGCGCGGGAGAATCAGGATATGGCAAATCCGCTGAGTTGCGCGCGGCTGGCTTGCGTTGATCGAAGGAGGCGTGCTTAATTGCCAGCATGGTCTCCCCCTTTGTCTCCAGACACCGTCCCCGTGCGGCTTTTACGCTCATTGAGCTTCTTGTTGTAATCGCCATTATTGCAATCCTTGCCGCGATCCTGCTTCCCGCTTTGGGCAAGGCCAAGGAAAGCGCCAACACGGCGAAATGCGTTTCCAATCTCACTCAGCTTGGCGCCGGAATTGCCGCCTATGCCAACGACAACGACGGGAAGCTTCCTGGCCCGCTGACGCAGGGGCAGATCCCGATTTGGCGAAAGGGGACTACCCCCAAAGGTTCCATCGCTCAGATGTTGGAAAAGTATTTGGGCACGGCGCCAATTGAAGGAGCCGCCACTCCGGAAGTGGTGGGTAGAAGTGTGCTGGCGTGTCCCTCCTGGATGATAGCCAGCAAAAACGACCTGGAGATTCCATGTTACGTCATGAACTTTGACGAAAAGATGGCGGATTACGATGAGCAGGTGCCTTGGGGCGACGTCGATAATGGCGCTGCGGAGCCAGTCAGGCTGAGCACTCTCACCAGCTGGCATCCGACCAAGGAAAGGAAAAACGCCGACTCCGTTTCTGAACAGCTCATTCTCGCCCAAACCTGGGCCGTGAAAGATGGCGATCAGCAGGCTTTTCTGCCTCCCGCGACGAAACCGGCTTTTGCTGAAAAATTGCCGGCCAAGCCCGTGCATGGCGACATTCGAAACGCGCTTTATTACGATTTCCATGTCGGCCGGCTGGACATGAAAGACAAGCCCAGGAACTGAGCCACCCGACTGGCAGGCTCTCGGATGCCGGCTTGCGCGCTTTCGGGCAGAGCCATCTGTTTCGGCGCAGCCCGCTTTCAGCCGAGCGCAATTGCGTTGGCGACTGCGTAATGGTCCGAGTGGCTTAATGTGAGCATCACGGTTGAGATGCCAAGCCGTTGAGCAAGATCGGCTGCCCCGGCGTGCAATACGATGAACGGTTCGCCGCTGGCTTTTCGCTGAACCTCGATGTCGAGCCAGCTGACACCATCACCGATCCCGGTGCCGAATGCCTTTGAAACCGCTTCCTTGGCTGCAAAGCGGGCCGCGTAATTGGGAAACGGGATCCGCATCCGGTCGCAGTATTCCTGCTCATCTTTGGTAAAGACGCGATCAAGGAAGTGCCCGCCGTGCCGCTCGATGGAGGCGGCGATGCGGACGGTTTCCACAATGTCGATGCCGATCCCGACGATTTTCATGCACCGTCGCGCACGCTCATTGGCGCGGGCCGTTCATCGCTGAGATCATCTCAATCACGGCCGATTCGAGCCCGGTAAAAAGAGCGCGTGAAATAATCGAGTGCCCAATGTTGAGCTCCGCCAGATGCGGCACCATGAGAATCTCGTGGATATTGGTGTAATTGATCCCGTGGCCCGCGTTTACCTGGAGTCCGAGATCGCTGGCAAAATCCGCCGCCGCCTGAAGCCTCGCGAGTTCCTTCTGGCGCGCTTCGCCTTGGGCATTGGCAAATGCCCCGGTATGGAGCTCCACCATGTCGGCGCCGAGTTTTTTTGCCGCCTCAATCTGCTCAAAAGCCGGCTCGATAAAAAGGCTCACTCTCACCGCGGCGCTCTGGAGCCGTACAATGGTGGGATTTAATGCGTGAATCTGGCCGGCCGCATCGAGTCCGCCTTCCGTGGTGATTTCCTGGCGGTTTTCCGGCACGAGGCAAACCTCCTCAGGCAGGAGTTTAAGCGCGATTTCGAGGATCTCGGGCGTATTTCCCATCTCCAGGTTGAGTTTGGAAACGATGGTCTCGCGGAGCCGAAAAACGTCCTGATCCTGGATGTGACGGCGATCGGCCCGCAGATGGATGGTGATGCCATGCGCGCCAGCCCGCTCGCAAGCGGAGGCCGCAGCGAGCAGGTCGGGTTCGCTGTTGGGCAAATCGAGCATGCCGGCATAACGCGCCTGCCGCAGGGTCGCCACGTGATCGATATTGACTCCCAGTTTCATAGACGGTTTCGCATTAATGCTTAAAGTGGCGCACCCCGGTGAAGATCATCGCGATATTGCGTTCGTTAGCGGCGGCGATCACCTCGGGATCTTTGACGGAGCCACCGGGCTGGATCGCGCAAGTGGCGCCGGCTTCGGCCGCGGCAATCAGGCCGTCAGGGAAGGGGAAAAAGGCATCGCTGCCAACCGCGCTGCCTTTGAGCGAAAGACCGGCATCGGCGGCTTTCCAGATCGCGATCCGGGAAGCGTCGACGCGCGACATCTGGCCGGCTCCGACACCGAGGGTGCGATCTTTTGCCGCGTAGACGATGGCGTTGGATTTGACATGCTTGACGACGCGCCAGGCAAACAACATCGCCGCAAGTTCCGCTGGCGATGGTTTGCGTTCGGTTACGACGCGATTTTCAAAATCAAGAAGCGGCTCGATGTCAGGCGATTGCACCAGCACGCCGCCCGCCACCGAGCGGATCAGGAACGCTTCTTCCTCACCGGATGCCGGCAGCGGCCGCGCCAGTTTGCGCATCAGGCGAAGGTTCTTCTTTTTCTGTAAAAGCGCGCGCGCCTCGGGCTCGTAATCGGGTGCAATGATCACTTCGCTGAATATCTCGCTGATGGCTTTGGCGAGCGATTCGGTGATCGGCCGGTTGCAAATGATGATGCCGCCAAAAGGGGCCTGTTTGTCGGTGGCAAACGCTTTATTCCATGCCTCCCGCAAATCGGAGTCGCTGCCGATGCCGCACGGATTGGTGTGTTTAAGAATGGCGACGGTCGGCTCGCTGAATTCCTCGATCAATTCGGAGGCGGCAGTGATGTCGAGGATGTTGTTATAAGAGAGTTCCTTGCCGTGAAATTTCTGGAATTGCTCGTCGAAGTTCCCGTATAGCGCCGCGGTCTGGTGCGGGTTCTCGCCGTAACGCAAACGGGCGGTGATCGGCAGCGAAAGATTGAATGAGCAGGTCGTCTCCTGTTCGCGGTTCAGATAATTGGCAATCGCCTGATCGTATTTGGAGGTGGTGACAAATACTTTGATCCCGAGCCGCTCCCGCAATTTGAGGGTGGTCGCGCCATCGTTGTCGCGCATGTGATCCAGCACATCGTGATAATCGGCGGGATCGACGACAACCGTCACCGAGCGGTAGTTCTTGGCGGCGCTGCGCAGCATGGAGGGGCCGCCGATGTCGATCTGCTCGATGGCTTCCTCGAGCGTGGTGTCGGGTTTTGCGATCGTTTTTTCAAACGGATAAAGGTTCACCACGACCAAATCGATCGGCTCAATGCCGTGCGCCCTGGCCTGCTCGACGTGGTCGGGGTTGTCGCGCACAAAAAGCAGGCCACCATGGACCTTGGGATGCAGCGTCTTGACCCGGCCGTC
Organism: Chthoniobacteraceae bacterium; assembly: GCA_028293625.1. Lineage (GTDB taxonomy): Bacteria > Verrucomicrobiota > Verrucomicrobiia > Chthoniobacterales > Chthoniobacteraceae > CAIURC01. The sequence goes on from JAQGOL010000009.1 coordinate 72,891, forward strand.
CAACATTTCGGGGAACCCGGTAAATTCGGAGATCTCTTTGACCGGAATCCCCGCCTGCTGGAGAATCAAAGAGGTTCCACCGGTGGAAATGAGTTCCACCCCAAATGTGATTAACTCCCGGGCGAACTCGACCAGGCCGGTCTTATCGGAAACGGAAATCAATGCGCGCTGAATTTTCATGAGGGGCGAACGCTAGGGGAGCAGCGCGGGGGAGGTCAATGGCGCGGTGCAATTCCCAAACCCTCTTTAAAAGGGGCGAACAGCGCGGCCACCCAATAGCCGCGCTGTTCTAACCCAACAACACAAACACCAAGCACGGCACCTTACCCCGCTTCGCGCCGAGCGCAAATTGGGGAGGCTTTTTTTTCCTCTTTTTTTCTCTTCCCTCCGCCCAGCCCCGTTTTTTGCCACGCCGGCGTCTATTTTTCCGCGTCGGGAACCTGAATGCCGAGCTTGTCGAGAAGGGTCCCCGTGACCAGCCAAAGCTGGGTAATCGACTTATCCAGCTCAGTGCGCGCGGCCACTTCCCGGCTCTTGGAATCATACAGGCGCCGTTGCTGTTCGATAATATCGAAACTCGAAATCTGGCCCTCTTCAAGCCGGCGATAAGCGATCCGGACCGCCTCGACAAAAAGCTCGCGGGTTTTCCGAGCCGTTTCCAACCGTTGTTGATTGGTCGTAATCCGGCTCATGACGGTGTCGACGTCGACGCCAATGCCGAGTTCAGATTGTTTGATTTTAAGAATGGCCTGCTCTTTTTGGGCTTTGACGGAGTCGAGCTGGGCGCGCGCTTGGATGTTGCCAAGGGGAATGCGCAAATTGACGCCCAAGGTCCAACCCGGGGCGCTGCCGTTAATGGTCTGATCGAAGCTATCGCCGTAACCGCCTTTTAATCCATTAAGCCCATACGTGCCCACCAGATCAAGCTGGGGGAGGAGCTGGTTGCGGGCAAATCGCAGGCGGATATCCTGGGAATCGGCCTCGGTAAGCGCTTGCTTGAAATCGGGCCGATGCGCGAATGCCTGCTGGAGAAACGCGGAGCGGTCGAGCTTGGGAACTCCGAGTGACGGTTCAACCTGCGGCATGAAAACCCGCAGATCATTGACGTTGAACTCATCGAGAATGAGGCGTTTGAGGGCGAACTGCCGCTCCATGAGCTGGTTTTTGGCGGCAATAAGCTGCTCCTGATCAACCGAGACCTGGGCGCGCGCCTGTTGCACATCAAATGGAGACATAAATCCGAGCTCAAGGCGTCGCTCCGTTTGATTTACAAAACGCAAGTCCGCGTCGATCGCTTCCTGGCGCACGCCGATATCGGCAAGCCCAAAAGCCATTTCATAATAAGTCGCCATCACGGCTTGAAGCCCCGTCATGAGCCGCTGTTTCCAAGTCAGAATCGCGATCTGCTTGCTGAGCCGCGCCACACGCAGATTGGCCAGGTTGGCCGCCGGCCCGAAATCCTTCAACAATGGCTGAACAATCTGAAGCTGGGTGGAGGTTTGATATTCCGGCGTGATAATCCGGTTATCGCCAGAAAAAGTGTTGCGCAGGCGATTGGCTTCCACAAACAACCCGTAACGCATACCCCACGGGGTGCGCTGGATAAGGTTGGCCGAAAAACGATCGTTTTGCTGATCAAAAATCGTGATGGGAAGTCCGGTCGCCTGGGTGGGATGATCGAGCGGCGGCAGCCCGTTGAGCGCCCGCGTCGTGTCGATGGCGTTGTTGCTGGTGACCAGCGACTGCGCCTGGAGAATCTGATCGGTGCTGCTGAAGTCGTTGGTATTTTGCGGCCGGCGCAGCGATTCCCGCGACATGTTGATACTGAAGGTCGGATCAAAAGCCCCTACCTCGAATCGAATTTTGGCCCGCTCAATCCGCACCGCCACCTTGTCGAATTTCACCTCAAGATTGTTGCGCATCGCCATCTGGATCGCATCCCGCATCGTGATTTTCTCCACGCGCGTCCCATCAAACCTGGCCGTGGTGGCACTCTTTTTTTCCACCACGGAGGCGCGGCGGATCGGAGGCGGGGAGGCTTTTTTTAAATCAGCGGCGGTGGCCGGCAGGGGAAGGCATGCCAGAAGCGTCAGGAGAAACGCGTGGCGGCGGGAGATGCACATTGAAAAATTGCGTGGGGTGGGGACCTTTGAAAATCTCGCGGCGCAGTGGAACGCCGGGAGGGTTTTAGAAACGGTAATCGAGGCTGATGGCGTCGCGCAGGGATTGCAATACGAGTTGACCCCAAAGCCGAGTGCCGGTGTGGATTTTGCCACGGCTGGTCATGCCCGGGCGCAGAAGGCCCTCGTGGTTGTCGACTTCCACAACCGCCTGGAAGGTCCGTTCAAGCGGCACGTCGCGGCCTTTGGCGTCGACAAACACCGGCACGTCGCCAGCGCGCCGTGCCGAAAATGCGGCCGGAATCGATTCGCCAAAAAAGATGATCGGATCCTCAGCGATGACGCCATGGAACGTTCTGCTTGGGTAAGCGTTCACCTTGAGGTCGACCTTCTGTCCTTTTTTAACGTAGCGCACTTCCTTCTCATTGAGGGCCACCTTGATCCGCATCGGGTCGAGCGACGCGATCTCGCAGACGAGTTCGTTGCCGCGCAGCATGTGCCCTGTTTTCCGGTCCAGTTCACGGGTGAGCACCGTGCCGGCCGTGCGGGCCTTCAGCACCAGATTGTTCACATCGCGTTGCGCTTCATGGAGTTTTGCCTCGTAAGCCAGCCGGACGTTCTCGGCCTGTTTTAATTCAGCCGGTTTTTCCGTGCCAATAGCGCGGGCCACATTCGCTTCAGCCACGCGGAGCCGGTTTTCCATCATCGCAAGGCTTTGGCTCAGGTCGCGATTGGCCATTTTAACCAGCGCCTGGCCTGGCACGACGCGGTCGCCTTCCTTGACGCAGACTTCCTGGATGAATCCGGGCACCTCGGGCCGCACCTGTTCGGGTTCTGCCAGTTCCACGGCGCCGGTCCGTTTGATTTTTAATTCCACCGGGAGAAAACAGGCGACCGCAAAGATCCCCACGGCGACAGCGGTTATCGCGGAGAGCCGGCGCAGGCGGCCGTGCGGTTTCCAGTCCTGGCGGGTCAATTGCATGGTTTTAAAAAAAGCGAAGATGGGGAGCAGCACCCAGGAGGTCAACGCGAGGCCTGCAAACCAATCCGAAAGCCCTTCGAGCCCAAGCGGCTCAAGGTGCGGCTTCATGAAAATGATCAGCTTGTAGATGACCCAATAGCCATAAAGCCAGGAGAGGACAGCGTAAGTGTAGAAAAGAGCAAACCGGCGCTTTGGCAGCGGCATGCGCGAGAGGGTTGCGTCTTTGGCGCTGTGGCCAAAGAGGAGCAGATTAAACTGATGCTGGATAAGGGCCCGCGCCTTGCCCTGAAGATTGGGGACTTCGATCCAGTCGGTCAGAATGTAATAACCATCAAACCGCATGAGCGGATTGGCATTGAACATGATCGTCGACACCGAAGTGATGATGATGATGTTGAATAAGAAATTGTGAAACCAGCCGGGCTGAATCACCGCCCACAGGAACGTGGCCAGCGCGGCGAAAATCAGCTCGACGTAAATGCCGGCCGCCGAGACCAGGATGCGATGCCGCCGATTGGGCATGGTCCAGGTATCGCTCACATTCACGAAAAAGTACGGTGTGAAGACCATCGACATAAAGCCGACCTCATGAACTTCGCCCCCGAAATGTTTGCACGTCAGGCCGTGGCCAAGTTCGTGGACTGACTTGAGCAAAATGGTCGACACCCACATCAGCGCCAGATTTTCCCAGTGGAAAAGATTGGCGAGCGCCTGATCGAGGTTCTGCGCGTTCTGGATAAACACAATGAGGCCTGCGACCATGATCGCCAGCGAGGCCCACATCACCGGCCGGGTCCAGATCCACCAAAGGGGACGCGCCATCCGGGCGAAAATCTTGTCCGGATCAAAGAGAGAAAACCGAAAGAAAAAGACCTGGTTGGCCAGGTTATAGAGGAAATTCTTTTTGACCTTCCTCTGCTTGGCGGCGTCGTAACGCGCCTTGAGCCGCATCCCCTGGACACTCAGGAACTGCAGCATCGCCAGATCATTGGCAAAACGCAGAATCCGCTCATTCAGATCCTCGGGCGAATAATCGAGGTCCACATGCGGATACCGCTCCCGGTAACGCTGGCGGATCTGGCCAAAAGTGCGGATCCCGTCAAAGAGTGTTGCGAGGGAATAATCCTCCGCCGTCATGCGGAAATATTGGAGCGAGATCGGATCCTTGACGACGTAGTAGTCGCGGCCTTCGTAGACCTGTTTGGTCACGATCAGGTCCTTGCGCAGCGGTGGCAGGACGACGTTTTCCTGCTGGGGGGCGGCCGGCGGCGCGGCAACCTCTTCTTCCAGGGGAGCGAGGGCAACAGCACTCATTAGGAATCAGCGCGCCGCGGGTTTTCCAAAGTCCGCCTTTCCGCGCATCCCTGCTTTGATCTTATGGTCGGCGTTGGGAATCTCCACTTTGATGCGGAAGAGACCGCTGCCGGCGTCGATGCGCGGATCGATAAAAGAGACCTCGGCGGTAAATTCTTCATTGGCGATCACCGGGAATTTCACCTTCACAGGCTGCCCTTTTTTGAAGGTCTCCATAAACGTGGGGTCGAGGTAAAACTGCACATAAACGCGGTCAATATTCACGATATCGATCAGTTTCTCGACTTTCTCAACCGATTCGCCCGCTTCCTTGTATTTTTTCACCACGATGCCCGAGAGGGGCGACCGGATCGTTTTTTCCTTTAGCGCCACTTCCGCTACCTGATGCAGGATTTTTGAGAGCTCAAGCTGCGCCTGTTCCTCCAGCGCCTTCTCTTTGCTGCCCATTTTATCCTTAAAAAGCGCGTCGGCGCCCTTGGCCTTAAACTGCGTCAATTCGATGAGTTTTTGTGTGCGCAACACCTCAAGTTCCTCACGTTCGGAGCGCAACTGGACGATCGGCTGGCCTTCGGTCACCGTGTCGCCTTCCTCCACCAAAATGGAGTTGATGATTTCCTGGAACACCGGCGAGCTGACGCTGACCTGCTTAAAAGGAAGGGCAATGCCCTGGGCTTCTTCAGCACTGGCAGTGCCAAGGGTCGCGGCGAGGGCAAGGAGGAGAAAGGGTTTCATCGTGGGGAAAATTTCGGCTTAGCCAATCATGCGCATCTGCACCCAGTTCCAGACACGCTCGGCGGCGATCCATGCCAGCGGACGCCGGCCCAGGTCGATTTTTGCCCGTCCGGTCAGGCCGGGACGCATGGCGCCCTGGAGGTCGGCTGGAATGGAAATGTTTTGGAGGGTAACGATAAAGACGTTCTCTTTTTCGCGCGGATACGCCGCCGAGCTGATCTGCTCCCGCTGGGTGAGCGAGCTATGAAGCTGATGGGCGCTCTGGCTATAAAGGATGAAGTTCACGTCGCGCGGTGCCGGAGATTTGGCGTTCGGCACGGCGCGTTCCACACGGCCGATCTCTTTTTCATTGATGTCGACCTGAAGCTCCCATTTGTCGAGCGAAGCGACTTCAGCAAAATTGACCCCCGGCTGGATGAATTCGCCCGCGTGCAGCTCGATGTCCTTGGTAATCACGACCCCGTCAATCGGGCTGCGCAGTGTGGCTGCCTCAAGATCGGTTTGAAGCTTTTTGGCATTCTGTTCGGTGACGCGAGCCTGAAGCAAGGCGACCTGCGCCCCGGCCACGTCACCCAATCCATTTGAGCGCTCGGCATCGGCCTGAAGGCGGAGGCGCTCCTGCTCGTTGGTCATCAACTCGGTCTCAATCCGGCGGATATCAAGCTGCGCGATAATGTCGCCTTTTTTAACGTGGTCGCCTTCGCGAACCAGCACCTTCTCGATCCGGCCCGCGATCTCCGGCACGATGGTGTTGCGATGGAGCGGCACCAGCGCGCAATTCCCATCCACCCTGTCGAGCTTGGGATAAACACAAACAGCACCGATGATTGCAAGGGCCACGCCGAGTTTTAAAAGGGATCGGTTCCGTTTCCGGCCGGTTAAAAGCATCCGCGTATTGCGCAATCGCTTGGTAATACCGAGAAAGGGGAGGGAATGATATTCCTGCGCGGCACGCAATGAACGGCCGCTGTGCGTTGCCAGCCAGTCGGTGACGCGGGTGGCTGGCGGCAACTCTTTTGCCCCCGGAGGCGCATCGAAAAAGTTCTCGCTCGTGCTCTCGGCGAAGTAAGCGCCAACAAGCTGCTTATCATCGTCAAGCATCGGCGCGATGACGGCGCTGATCACATGGGAGAGCTCAAAATACGCGAGGTCAATCTCGTCGGTCCGGCGCGTGATGACCGCTTTGACATCAGGCTGATCATTCACCGGCGTTGCACCTGATTGAAAACCTTCGGCCCGGGCGAGCAGTTCTTTTTTGCTTAAAAGAACAAGTTCCGTGCGGGCATGCGCGCCGACAAAAGCGGCCATGGCCTTGACCATTGAACTCTTTTTTTCCACGACTTCCTGGCCTGAAATGGAGAGCACTTTCCACTTGTCGCCATCGAACGTTAAAATCGAGCAACGTTCGGAACCAATCAGATCGCGGCCGTAATTGGTGGAGAGCCGCGCGACTTCGAGCGGGTCGAGCGAGCCGGCCATATCGCTCGTGAATTTTAAGAGATGCTGAAGCCGCTGCGTCTCAAGCACCAGCGTGCCAAGCCGGCGCGATTGAAGATGCTGCTCCACATAGCTCGCCAGCGAAGTCAGGAACGTGGCAAATTCCGCGAAATTCTGTGCCGCGACATACGGCTGCAACCAGACCTGCACGACGCCGAGCACCTGTTCTTTTAAAAAAAGCGGAACATGAAGAAAAGGATACGGCGTTTTATTTCCTTCAGGCTGCGGAGTGCTTCCCTGGAGTTGCTGGAGCTGCGCCTGAAGTGAACCGGCATCCGCCTGGGCATGAGCGGGGGCGAATACCAGCGGGCGCTTTGACTCAATCACCTCGCCGAGGGTTTTCAGCAGATTGGCGCGCTGCTGTTCGTCGCTTTGAAAAAGGCTCGATTCAAATTCAACCTGCGCGGCGAGTTGGAATTCGCTTTTGCCCTCGGTTTTCCCGACCAGCCAGACGGCGCCGCCTTTTGCATCGCATGCTTCCACCACCCGGTTAAGGAACTGCGCGAAGTACTCCTCGCTGCGCATTTCTTTTTTACTGAGCCCTGCGATTTCATCGACAAGGCGCTGGATGCGCGTGCGTGCTGCTTCGATACTGGGTTCCTGGGCCATGGGTGGGCAGGGAAATTAGGTGGAGAAGAGTGAAATGCAAGGCTCACAAAAAGAATTTTTTATCAACTCATTTGCAAGTGGTCCGCCCACCGCGTGGCGACACGGAGTGGATGCCGGCATTTATGCGGTTTAGACCGGACACAGTGGTTTGTCTGGCCAAGTAAATCATCCGCAATGCCAATCCGCGCGGCACCGGAAACGGGACGGCAAAAAAAAAGCCGCCAGAGAGCTACGACAAAGGAGATCAGACTGCCGTTGCTACCTTCCGGTCCTGGCGGGGTTCGTCAGCCTCCAATTCATAGTCCCTGGCGGAATGCGCAGAGTAAATGCAGGAAAGCGGCTAAGACAAATGTTTTGTGCGGAACTTTTCTATGAAACCACTTGCAAAGGCCAAAATTCACGGCTTTAAAGTGCCTTCACGTGATCCGCGACGACGCTGTCATCGTACCCCCTTTAACCCCCTCTGATTCAATTACGTTATGGCAAAACTTCTGCTCGGTTTTTCTCTTCTCTTCATCGTCCTCACCGGGGGCCTCAGCTTCATGACCAAAACGAAGGTCGATGCGCTCCAAAGCACTTTAAAAGATACCAAAGGCACACTCGCCACCACCAAGTCGACGCTAACCAAGACCGAAGGCTCGCTTAAATCGACCCAGGGCGAGTTGACCGCGGCCAAGACCACAATTGACGAAAACTCCAAGGAAATCGCCAAACAGAAGAGCGATCTGACCGCGGCGACCGAGTCGCTCAAAACCGCTCAGGCGGATGTGCTCGCAAAGAGCAACGAGGTTGAAGAGCTGAAAAAGCTTCAGGTGGTTAACCCCACGGTGCCAGGCCAGCCCGACATCAATGTGACTGAACTTCAGGACAAGCTGGCCAAAGCGCAGACCGCACTGGCTGAAGCCGAAGCGCTTCGTGCGACTTTCGAGAAGCAGAAGCAGGACGCTGAAGACAAGCTGGTTGGTTCGCAGCGGGAAGTGAAGTCCTACAAGGATCAGACGGTTGCCAATGGTTTGAGCGGCAAGGTGCTCGCTTATAACCCAGGCTGGGCTTTCGTAGTCCTTAGCATCGGCGATCGGCAGGGCCTCAAGGCAAACGCGCAAATGATCGTGACCCGTAATGGCCAGTCGATCGGCAAAGTGAAAGTCACCAGTGTTGAACCCGGCAACTCGATCGCCGACATCGTTCCCGGTTCCGTTGCAAAGGGAATGTTCATCCAGCCCGGCGACAGCGTGGTCTACGAGGCAAAACGCTAAGTTAAAGATGGCCCGCTTCCTCGCCCTTCTGTTTTTTGCCGGTTCAATCGCGGCGCTTTCAGGCTGCGCAAGCACCGAGCCGGAAGATCCAAACCGCGTGAGCAGCATTCCGTGGAACCGGCCGCAAAAGTGGGAGGGCCAGGGAGCCCTTGGCGGGATGGCTCCCCAGAGCCAGTAGTTCGGGCATGGCGTCACGGTTGGTGACGTCGACGATCAGGTTTTTTATGACGCCTCGTATTTTGGTTATTCGAGGAGGAGCCATTGGCGATTTCATTCTTACGCTGCCGGCCATCAAGTTGATGCGGGAAAATTTTCCCGGCGCGCGCATTGAAATCCTCGGTTACAAACACATCATCGCCCTGGCCGAGGGGCGTTATTATTGCGAGGCAACCCGTTCCATCGAATATGCGCCGATGGCGGGTTTTTTTGTGCCCGGTTTTGAACTCTCTCCGGAGCTGATCGAATACTTCAGCGGGTTCCAGCAGATCGTCAGTTATCTGTACGATCCGAACGGTTACTTTGAAGCCAACCTGCGGCGGGCCGGCGCGAAAAACATTCTGCCCGCATACTCGGCTCCGGACGATTCCCAACACGTCACCCTCCAGTTGGCCAGGCCACTCCAGCAGATGGCGCTTTATCTTGAGGATTCCGGCGCGCAGATCTACCCAAACGCGGAAGATTTCAAGTTCGCGGATGCTTTTCTGGCGGGAATCTCAAAGCCCGTGATTGCCATTCATCCCGGCAGCGGCAGCCCTCGCAAGAACTGGGGTTTGGAAAAATGGCTGATCACGGCGCGCGCTCTGTTGGATTTGGAACCGCAACCGGAATTGTTGTGGGTAGGCGGCGAGGCGGACGAGGAACGTCTCGATGCGATCCAAAACGCTTTTGGACGCTCAGCGCATATTGCTCGGCATTTGCCTCTTCCCCATCTGGCGGCGGTGCTTGCGCGGTGCCGCCTTTTTTTGGGCCACGACAGCGGCATCTCGCATCTGGCGGCCGCGGTCGGCACCCCTTCCGTGCTTCTTTTCGGACCAACGGACCCGGCGGTCTGGGCTCCAGCCAATCCACACGTTATCGTAATGGAGGCAGCTGATTGCGATTTAAGCCGGATCCAGCCTGCGATGGTTAGCGAGAAAGTCCGAGCGATCTGGAACGGGTGACCATTCCGAGCGGATTACGCGTTCTGTTCAGGGAGGGACGCCACCTGCGGTGGCATCGGCTTGGCGATCTTCAGGTTCCTGAGTAATCAGATGGAGCGCGCCGATCCGGCGTAATTCCGGCCAGCACCACGCGGCGCCGAGCACCACCACGATTGTTCCCATGCCGCCGGCCACGATTGCGAGCGCGGGGCCAAAGAGGGCGGCCGTCAGCCCCGATTCCAGCGCGCCGAGCTCATTGGAAGAACCGATGAAGATGTTGTTCACGGCCGAAACCCGTCCCCGCATGGAGTCTGGCGTAAGCAGCTGAACCAGCGTATGGCGAACCACGACGCTGATGTTGTCGAGCGCTCCGGTGAGCGCAAGCATGCTTAAAGAAAACCAAAAGGAACGCGAAAGTCCAAAGAGCACGGTCGCAAGGCCGAACGCGCCGACGGCCCAAAGCAGCGTGACTCCGGGCCGCCGCATCGGAGGGCGATGGGCGATGGTCAATGCCATAGCCAAAGCGCCAAAGGAAGGCGCGGCTCGTAACCAGCCAAGGCCGACGGCTCCAACATGAAGCACCTGATCGGCGAGCATCGGCAGGAGTGCGGTGGCGCCTCCAAGCAGCACGGCAAACAGATCGAGTGTGATCGAGGCCAGGATCACTTTTTTCCTGAAAACAAAACCGAGCCCGGCAAACAGTTCCCGCAGCGGATGCCGCCGGATGAGTCCCGGTTCAATCCGCTCCTGATGATCGGCAATGGGAAGCAGGAATCCGATGAAGACCAAACCGCAAATCGCATCAAGCGCATAAACGATTGAGAAACCAAACTGCGCAATAACCAGTCCGCCGATGGCCGGGCCCACCACCGAGCCGACTTCAAAATTGGTGCTTCCCCAGGTCACGGCGCTGGCCAGGGCGGTGCGCGGAACCAGATTGGCCACAAACGGGCTCCGGGCCGACCAGCCAAACGCGCGGGCGACTCCGTTGAGAAGCAGGAGGCCGTAAAAGAGTGGCAACGCTGGTTGGAAAGAGACGCCGGTTTTCTCTCCGAAAAGCGCGGCAAGCGAGGCAATGCCGCGGTTGATCCACGCCAACGCAGGCAGGTCCGGCACCACGGAGTAATTAAGGGAAAGGGCAACGAGCGCGGCTGAACTCGCCACCAGAATCAATTGGGTCACGATCAGGATGCGCTTCCGCCGGAACCGATCGGCCACCTGGCCTGCCGGCAGGGAAAGCAAAATCACCGGTAGCGCCCCGGCAAGTCCCATTAGTCCGAGCGCCGTGGCCGAATGGGTGCGCTGAAAAATCTCGTATCCGATGGCAACGGCGACCATCTGCCGGCCAATCACTGAAATAAATCCGCCGATCCAGTAGTTGCGGTAATCGGGAAAGCGGAATGCGGCGTAGGGATCGTGGGAGGGTGGCGGCACAGGAAGAAATGAGGGGACGACGAAGTTAAGTCGTCCCGTGCCTGAAGCTAAGAAGTTTTTAGAGAACCCCGATTCTTTAAAGCGAGCGGAACCGGGTGCCGTGCACGTTGGCCCCGCATTGGGCGCCAGGATCAGTGAAGGAACTCAATCGCCAAACGAAATGCCGACCGCGCGGGCGGTGGCAACCATCTGGCCACGGGGCGGCACCAGACGGAGGCGGTGGACTGCCTGGGAGATGGGAACCGAGTGCACTTCTTCGTTTTGATAACTGACCATCTGGCCAAAGCGCCGCTCATTGACCAACTCAGCGGCTTTCACTCCGAAACGGGTGCCGAGAATCCGGTCCATTGTGGTGGGCGCTCCGCCGCGTTGGAGATGCCCGAGCACGCAGGTCCGCGTCTCTTTGCCGGTACGCCGTGCAATCTCGCGCGCCACAAATTCCCCAATCCCGCCGAGTTTATATTCGCCGGAACCTTTTTCCTGGGTGAATTCCTTGCCGTTGCGTGCCTTTGCGCCTTCCGCCACGACCACCAGGGAACTCAGGCAGCCCATGGTCTCACGGTCGCGAATCGCCTGGGCAACTTTTTCGCAATCAAATGTAATTTCCGGGATAAGGATGATATCGGCGCCGCCCGCGAGGCCGCCGTAAAGCGCGATCCAGCCGGCATGGCGGCCCATGACCTCGATCACCATGACACGTTTATGGCTGCTGGCGGTGGTATGGAGCCGGTCAAGCGAATCGGCCACGCAGGCGACCGCGGAATCGAAGCCGAAAGTCATCGAAGTCGATTCAAGGTCGTTGTCGATGGTTTTGGGCACACCGATTGTCGGAATGCCCGCTTCGAAAAGCTGTTGCGCGGTGGTCAGCGAGCCGTCGCCACCCACCACCACCAACGCGTCGATGCGCAGCCGGTAAAGAGTGGCGCGCGCTTCCTCGATCGCCGCGCGCGGGACATGAGTGCGCGAGCCGGCGTCTACTTTGGCGATGAAATGCCCTTTGTTGGTGGTGCCAATAATGGTGCCGCCCAGCTGCATGATGCCCGAAGTGCGCTGCATGGTGAGCGCCTCCCAGCGGCCATCGCCCAGAAGTCCTTCAAAACCGTCGTGGAACCCGATGACTTCCCATTCAAGGTTGGTAGCCGTGCGAACCAGGCCGCGCAGCACCGCATTGAGCCCGGGACAATCGCCGCCGCTTGTGAGGACTCCTAGACGCTTATTCATGGGCTTAAATGATGACGGACTCAGCGAGCCGCTTGTTTTCCCTTGATCGGCCGGCCCGCGGCGGCCCAGGCGTCGTAAAGCTTCCAGCCGCGAGCGAGTTGTTGGGCAGCAAATGGAAACCGGTCGCGCGCATTTAATACAATGATATTTAAGCGGCGCGGGGTGATGATGTGACTTTCGCCTTCCTGACGGCTTTCCGGAGGACGCCCTGCTGAAATGATCACGCAAGGTCCGGCTTTGCGCGTGGTCCCGGTTTTAACGCCATCGATTGATTGCGTTCCCAGAAGTTCATTAGTGTTACGCAAAAGATATTGCGAAGGAGCGGCACTGGTTTGAATTGTGATCTTGCGCTCTTTCTGGGAGACGTAGAAAAGGAAAGCGGAGTTGCTCATCGCATAACGGGTGAGCTTGGCGAGATCCTCGGCCGTCGAATACGGGAGCGTCCGTTCGATCGAATCGAGCCCGTGCGGGTTAAGGAAACGGGTGCGGTTCATCCCGAGGCGGCGCGCGAGGGCATTCATCTGGGCAACAAAAGCGTTGACTGAAGTGATTTCCACTCCGCTGGTTATCAGCGTGCGGCCGACATGGCTTGCCAGCGTCTCGGCCGCTTGATTATCCGATTGCATCATCGCTGCATAAAGCAAATCGCGCAGCGACACCTGATCGCCCGGATGCAGCCCAATCCCGCTTTCGGCACTCAATGCCTGGGCGGAGTCGGGCACGGTCGCCATTTGCGCCAGATCGCTTTCCTTGGCCGCCGCCCAATCGAGCACCACCATGGCTGTTGCGATTTTTGTTAAACTCCCGATCTGCAGCTTCTTCTCCGGGTTCGAACTTTCCAGAACGTAGCCGGTGGTGTTATCAGAAATCACATAAGCAGCCGCTTGCGCGGAAGCCTTGGCAGGTTCAAAAAGTGCGCCAATCAAAAGGGCGGCTGCGGAGAGGATCGTCAGGAAACGAGAGGTTGCCATAGGGTGGGAGTCAAAAAGCGAGCACTCTACGCCTGAGTTTGCCGTTGGCAATACTGCGCGAAAGCAGAGTGGCAACTTGGAATCGGCGCCGATCGCCTCAACAGGCCCGCGGATAGGCAACAAAAAACGCCGCCCCTTGCGAGGGCGGCGTCGATTAAACTAAGGTTGCTTAGGCTTTGCGCCGGCGCAGCATGCCGAGCAGGCCGGTTCCGCCCACCACCGCCAAAGCGATCGAGTTCGGCTCGGGGACGGCATAAGCCGCCACTTCGGTGACTCCCGCGTAACCATTCTCAACGCCATTCGGGTAGGTGATGGTGAGGGCTTTGATCGGGACGCCGGCCGCGAATGAGCCGGTCGAATCGGTGAAAGTTACCTGGGTGGCGGATTGCAGCTTTTCAGCCACCGTGGGATTGAAGTCGACGCTACCTAAAGGAAGGAACGACGTGCCATCGAGCGAATAGCTCACATTAAACAATTGCTGATCGCGACCGTTGTCATTCCATCCACCATAGACGACAAAACTTTGCAGCACTTTTGCTGTCGGCAACGTGTAGGTGAGTGAAGTGCCGGCGCCGCCACCCGTGCCCACGGTCGCAAGCGCCGGGTGTGAACCGACCGTGCCGGTCGTAAGCGGCCCAAATGCGCCATCATTCAGGATTGGAATGCCGCCCGAGATCTCGAGCGTGAACGAACCGGCGGAGGCGCTTGGAGCGAGATGATAAAGGAGATCAGCCGCCGTATTAATCGGGGTAAATGTAGGGTTAAACGTATTTACACCATCGCCAATTTGATTGGCGGTGGTGACGACAACTGTCGCTTGGGCCGCATTGAGGGCGATAAGCCCTACGATGCCGGTCACAAGTAAGACCTGTTTTAGTACACGAATTGAGGGTGTCATACTGGTGTTTTTGGGGGAGGGAACGAATAGAGACTGTTCGACGCGAATAATTTGCGCAAACGTTACAAAGACTCAGACAGACCCGCTCATACCCAAGTACTGTTGGGTTTGAAATAACAAAAACGTTTTTCTTAGGCGTTTTTTAATCGCCCCGGACCGATAACGCTCAATCTGATCCCTGCCGCGGCCCCGCCTGCACCTGAAGATTGGCAAAAGTGTATTTAACGAGCGTCTCTTTTGCCGGGATCTTCGATTCGCCCATCGCCATTGCCATAAAATCCGCCTGGCTGTCGCGGGCCGGCGTTCCCTTGGCAACCGGAGGAATCGTATAAGTGCCGTCCGCGGCAAGATGGGACGACTTGGTGTTATCGGCGAGATGCGTCCCCAGGATTTGGGTAATGATCCGTTCCCTCAAGGCGGGCTCCTCCACCGGGGTAATGACTTCCACCCGGCGAAAAAAGTTCCGTGTCATCCAATCGGCACTTCCAATAAAGACCTTGGGTTGCTCGCCGTTTTCAAAATAGAAAATCCGACTGTGTTCAAGGAATCGCCCGATGATCGAGCGCACGGTGATATTTTCACTCACCTCGGGCATTTGAGGACGCAGGCAGCAGATGCCGCGAATAATGAGGTCGATTTTTACGCCTGCCTGGGAAGCCGCGTAAAGCGCTTCAATCACATCGCGGTCGACTAGGGAATTCATCTTGGCGATAATGCGCGCCGGTTTGCCCGCCTTGGCCGCTTTGCTCTCGGCCTTAATGAGCGCCACCATGCTCGCATGCACGGTAAACGGGGCGATGAGCAGTTTCCGGGCGCCTTGAAATTGTCCGATGCCCGTGAGCAGGTTAAATAGATTGGTGGCGTCTTCGCCGTAATCGGGGTGGGCGGTAAAGAGGCTGAGATCGGAATAAAGCCGGGCGGTGCTGGGATTATAGTTACCGGTGGCAATATGGACGTAGCGCCGCAACCCATCGTCGTCGCGCCGGACTACCAGCGTCACCTTGGCATGCACCTTATGGTTTACAATACCGTAAACCACATGCACACCGGCTTCCTCCAGCCGCCGTGCCCAGAGGATGTTGTTGGCTTCATCAAAGCGCGCTTTGAGTTCAGTCACCGCCGTGACTTGTTTGCCGTTTTTTACAGCGTTCATCAGCGCCCCGACAATGCGCGGATCGCCTCCGGTGCGATAGAGGGTTTGCTTGATGGCGAGCACGTTGGGGTCGCGTGAGGCTTGTTCAAGAAAATCGACCACACTGCTGTAAGCTTCATACGGGTGGTGCAGCAGCACATCGCGTCGGCGGACAATGGCGAAATGGTCGCGGCTATCGCGGAAAGGAGCGCCAACCGGAGCGACATACGGTTTGTCGCGCAGTTCCGGCGAATGATCGCCTTCATAGATCGACATCAACCGGCTTGGATTAAGCGGGCCATCAATCCGGTAGAGGTCGTCCTCGGAAAGGTCGAGGGTTTCAAGCAGATGATGAGAAATTTCGGGCGGACAGCTCTGGTCAATCTCAAGCCGGACGGCTGCGCCGCGTCGGCGGTTATGCAACTCGTGCTCAACAGCGCTTAGAAGGTTTCCGACGTCTTCTTCGTCAATATAGAGTTCGCTGTTGCGGGTAACCCGGAAATGCCAGTATCCGAGAATGGTGGTGCCCGGAAAAATATCGGCCAGATAGTGGCCGATGATGTGCCCCATGAAGACGTAAACCAGGCCTTCGTCTTCGCGCGGTAATTTGACGAGCCTCGAGAGCATCCGCGGCACCTGCACGACGGCCATCTGGCGTTGAAGCTCGCCGTTTCGATCCACTTCAAGGTGGACAACGATATTTAGCGATTTATTTAAAAGTTGAGGGAAAGGGTGCGATGGATCGAGTCCCAGCGGCGTGAGGACTGGCCGCACCTGGGCGCGGTAATAATTTTCAATCCATGCGCTATCGGCGGCGTCGAGTTTTTCAATATCGAGAAAGAGAATCCCGTTTTTGGCCAGTTCGGGAAGCAGATCGTCGCGCCAGCAATTAAATTGCTGGGTGACCATCTCGCGCACCCGCTTGCGAACGGCGCGGAAAGTCTCGGTGGCGGTGCGCCCGTCCATGCTGCGCTCCACGATGTCGCTCTCGATCTGTTGCTTGAGCCCGGCGACGCGGACCTCAAAGAACTCGTCAAGATTGGAGCTGGTAATGCTAAAAAATTTGACCCTTTCAAGCAGCGGATTACTTGGCAGAAGCGCTTCGTTTAAAACCCGTTGATTAAATTCCAGCCAACTTAGTTCACGGCTGATGAAGTGCTGTGCGGAAAAGGTCTTCATTCAAACCGGCTACCATAGCGGATCTGACGAGCGTGCGCCAAGTGACAATCACGCGAAAAAACAAGGCGCGAAAGTCTGACGGCGTTCGCCTCCGCTCGCGAGCTCGGCACCACGATATTCCCCGCGTTTTTACGCTCAGTTGATCGTGGGCGAACTGTGGCTGCCGTAGCGATGCGGATCGATGCTCAAAGCCATCTTGACGCGTTCAGCCGCGTTCTTGAAATCAAAGGGAACCGAGTAACCAAGTCCGGGCGCGTTGATCGACCCCATTTGCCCGCTGCCGCGGCTGCCGCCGGCGAGATCGAACTCGTAAAGGACGTGGCCGCGTTTTCCGAGTTTGCTGGCGTCCTTATCGGAGTAAGCGTAAGAGCCGCCCGCTTCGGAAATGCGCACATGGATGACCACATGGGAGTGGCCGGGGCCGAAATGATTCACCACAGGGAGCGCGCGCAGCCCCGGGTTGCCGGCGTCGACGATGTCGAGCGTTCCCTCCACAAGCCATCCCACTTTCGGCGTCTCGTCCTGTTCGATCACCATGGCCGGGGCGAGTGTTTCAAGTTCGAGTTTGAGATCGTCGGCAAATTGGCGGCCCGCGAGCGACTGGCGGATTGGCCGTTCGCCATTGCCGCCGCTATGATGGCCGACAAATTCAGTCGCTGTGACGTTAAACGGGCGGATGTAGATGGCGCGTGGACCGGACGCACCGCTTGCGACCTGGGTATCGGTGACTTTAACGCCCGCGCATCCATTGAGTAGGATCGCTGCGCCGAGAACGAAGAGGGAGTTTTTCATAAGCAATGCGAGTGGAGGTGGTCGGACGTTGCATTTCCTGTTCCAGCCGATGCAGTTAAATTTGCAGACTTGAAACGGGCCGCGTCAGAACATCAGGTGCAACATCAACGGCCAGGCAGCGAAATTCCGCGAACCTTTTTATAAAGAGACACGGCATAGCTGTCTGTCATTCCGGAAACAAAGTCGAGAATCCTAAGCAAACGGTCGTATCCATCTTTTGTGGGAATTCTGCCGGGCCCTCCATCGAACACCTCGTGCGGCAAAAGCATCAGCAATTTCTTGCTGCGAAGTGAGGCGGACTCTCCCTGCGCCGCCAAATCGTTGATGGCCGAGACAAAGACATCAAGCAGCCCCGCGAGCACTTCGAACCCGGCCGCTTCGATTTCCACACTGCGCGTCGTGCCGTAAATGGCTTCCTGCGAGCGATTCTGGATTTGTTTCCACGCTTTGCAAAAAGGGCTCGCGTCGATCAGCGAGGAATCAAAGGTTCCCGCGAGAATCGCCTCTTCGTTTTCGAGAAAAAGGTCGGCGCAGTGATCGATGGCGGAACCGATTGCCATCGCCCGCATGATTTGCACGCGCCGCAAATCGCTCTGCGCCTCGTGCAGGCGCGTGGGCCGCGATTTGTCGGCCATCAAGGCGAAAAAACTCTCCCGCACCTCGGCATAGCGGATATAGCCGAGGCGAAATCCATCTTCAAAATCAACAAGCCGGTAACAAATGTCGTCGGCGGCTTCGACAAGGAAGGCAAGGGGATGACGCGCCCACCAGGCGGCGTCAGCGCTGCGTCGAATCAAGCCGCAATGAAGCGCCACGCTCTCAAAATGGGCGCGTTCGCTTTGATTAAAACCGAATTTTTTCGCACTCGCGCCGCGATAAGTCTCGCCCGCGGCAGATCCCAGGCCCGCGGCGGAGGATTCGCGCGGATATTTTGTGAATGCGCCGAGCATGGCATGCGTGAGTTGCAGGCCGCCGGCATTCTCGGGCATCTGAAGCCGGGTAAGCAGCCGGAACCCCTGGGCATTCCCTTCATACCACTCGATATCGGCACGCTGGCCCGGCGTAAATGTCTCGCCGGCCACGCGCGCATGATCCGAGGTCGTAAACCAGTGGCGGATCGCGTCCTCGCCGGAATGTCCGAAAGGCGGATTGCCAATATCATGGGCCAACCCGGCTGCGGAAACGATGTCGCCAAAGTCCGAGGGATGGATTTGCGTGAAGCCATGCCTGCGGCAGATCTCCGCCCCGACACGCGCTCCCAAGGAGCGTCCGACGCTTGAGACTTCCAGCGAATGGGTCAGCCGGGTGCGGACATAGTCGTTATCGGCGAGCGGAAAGACCTGTGTCTTGTCCTGAAGCCGTCGAAACGCGGTGGAAAAAGTAATCCGATCTGCGTCGCGTCGAAAATCGGAACGTGACGAATCAAATGGAGCCGGTTTGTGATCGCGCCCGAGTCGACCGGCACAAAGCAATTGAAGCCAGTCCATTCGGCTGAAATTTTACACGCTTGGTTCTTCGACCGCCGCGGCGGCCGCTTCCCAGAGAGCGGTGATCCGCTGGAGATCACTCGAGATGGCAGCCAGTTCCCGGTTCAGCTCCATCGCTTTTCCGCCGCTCTCGTAAGCCGCGGGATCTTCAAGCGCGGCGGTGAGTTCCTTTTGCCGGCCCTCAAGCGTGACGATCTGCATTTCAAGAGTCGAAACGCGTTGTTCTTTCTCGCGTTGCCCTTTTGCCGAAGCCTTGCGCAGTTCGGCTTCGGCGCGCCGCTGCTGTTTTAGCTCGCGCATTCCAAGCGGAGCGCCGTTCGCGCGCGGGGTTGCGGGTGCGGCGGCGGGTTGCGCATTTTTTAATCCTTCCCCGGCGGTGAGCGCGGCCCGGGCGGATGTCGCGCGGGTTTTATCGAGGTAATACTGGTAATCGCCCGCGTAAGGCATCAGTTCCCCGGCGCTGATATGGAGCACGCTCTTGGCGATGGCCCGGATGAAATGAACGTCGTGACTGATGAAGATGAGGGTGCCTTCAAACTGTTCGAGTGCCCCGATCAACGCGTCGATGGAACCGATATCGAGGTGCGTTGTCGGCTCATCCATCAAAAGAAGGTTCGGCGGATCAAGCAGCAGCTTGACGATCGCCAGACGCGATTTTTCGCCGCCGCTCAGCACCGCGACCGGTTTAAATACATCGTCACCGCGGAATAAAAACGAGCCAAGCACCGTGCGGCAGGTCTGCTCGCTCGAGGGATTGGGCGAATCGAGCGCGGATTCAAGCACTGTCTGCCGCATATTGAGCATCTCATCGCGATGCTGGGAGAAGTAACCGACCCGCACATTATGCCCGAGTTCGCGCGTGCCGTTCTGAATTGGCAATGCGCCGGAAAGCAGTTTGAGCAACGTCGATTTACCCGCGCCATTCGGCCCGACAAGCACAGTGCGCTGATTGCGTTCCGCTTCAAAGTTAAGCCCGCGATAAACCGTCAAATCGCCGTATGAAAAATCGATGTTTTTCAACGCAATGACCCGAGAGCCGCTCCGCTGCGGCTGGGGGAACTTGAACTTGATCGACTTAAGCGCAGCCTCGGGCGCTTCGATCTTTTCCATCCGTTCAATCTGCTTGAGCTTGCTTTGCGCCTGCGAAGCCTTGCTTGCTTTCGCCCGGAATCGATCTGCAAATTCCTGCAAAGCGGCAATCTCACGCTGCTGATTTTTATAAGCCGAGAGCTGCTGCTCCGCGCGCGCCGCCTTTTGTGAAATGTAAGCGTCCCAATTGCCTTTGTACCGGTGCAGCTTGGCGTGGGAAATCTCCACGATGCTGCCAACGAGTTGATTCAAAAATTCCCGATCGTGGGAGATCATGAGAATCGCGCCGGGATAGCCAATAAGATATTCCTGGAACCAGCCGAGCGACTCCAAGTCGAGATGGTTGGTCGGCTCATCCAACAGCAAGAGATCAGGCTCCATCACGAGCAGGCGTGCCAGATGGGCGCGCATGATCCAGCCGCCGCTCATCGTGCGCGCTTCCCGGTCAAAATCGGTTTCCCGGAACGCCAGCCCGGAAAGTATCCGCTTGGCTCTTGGTTCCAGCTGCCAGCCGCCAAGTTCATCGAAAACCCGCAGTGCCTCGTGATACGCATCCTCGTCTTCGTGCAGCCCTTTCTCATGGCGTTTGATCACCTGCTGCGCGGCAGCCAGTTTGGGTGAGGTGCCCGTGGCCAGCTCAAGGACGGTCTCCGCGCCGGCCGGGGCGCTTTCCTGCGGCAGGTATCCAATGGTGGCATTGCGCTCAAAGGCGACCCGCCCTTCATCAGGCGATGCCTCCCCAAGCAAAAGCGAAAAGAGGGTCGACTTGCCCGCGCCGTTTGGACCGACAAGTCCGACCCGGTCACCGCGATTTACCTGAAGCGAAACGTCCTCAAAGAGAACCCGGCCACTGAAAGATTTACTGACTTGAGAAACGGTGAGCATCGAGGAAAAAAGTCGCGCATCCTCTGCTGTAAGGCACGCTGGCGCAAGCCGCGATTGCAGGGCGCTCAAACGGTTTATTTGCAAAGCCGGAAAGCAGGAAAAGCTCAGGTAACACGCTCCTGCCCCTGCCGCTTTGCGCCGGGCGCGAAGCGGTATCTATTTTAACTGGCTGAAACTTTGTTTATTGTGGAAGTGGTTGATTTTCAACCGTTGCATGACGGTCTGAGAACAAGATTGGCGATCTGAGGGGATAGCCTTGCCATCGTTTGAGGAGACTCTTACAACGCCCGCTTCTGTAAATCGTGCTTATGAAGAAACACCTTATCCTGTTAGTTCTTGTCGTGATTAATTTCGTTTTCCTAATGACGGGAAACGCGGCTCCTTCACATCCTTTCCTCGATCCGATCCGCGCAGAGTTGAATAAACAATTGGCGCTCGTTCCGAGCACAACCGCGGCGGATCGCAAATTGATCAGCAAACTCAAGTCGGCGCTCAAGGCGATCGACAAACCCGGCACGAGCAATCTCGGAACCGATGTAAAAGCGCTGAATCTGCTGATCAACTCGCTTGGGAAGACCACATTAAAAGACACTTTCGAGCCGCTGCTCGATACGGCATTTGACAAATACGTGGCCGTTCTGGTGACAGCGGGCGCCGACCTCGATGTGCGCCTTGATAAACTGCCTGATTCCTCCTTCAACGTCTCGGCCCGCAAAGCGCTCGATGCCCTTCTGGAGTTGATTGAATCGGTCAAAACAAACAACGATTTAGTTTCCGCTGTCAAAGCGCTCGGAAAAGCCGCCGCCAAGTTTACGATCACAGACACGCTCACTTCCAAGGCGGAACATCCTCCGGTCGGAGCAAACATGATGACAGCGACCGTCAACGGCGCTGCTTTCAAGGCACTCCCGCAGGTTCTTACCGCAGGCTATAATCCAGCGGCACATCTCATCATTCTCGCCGGCAATTCCCTGGTCGGGACCACTGTTAGTTCAATGACACTGACGATCGGAAATCTGACGGAAGGGACTTCCACCCACACCTTCGCCGAAAACGGGAATGATGCGATTGGAACTTTCACAAAAGCCAATCTCGGGGGACTTCTCTTTGGAGCGGTTTCAAGGAGCGGCACGATTACCATCACACACGATTCGGCAAAGAAAGTGGTCAGCGGCACCTTCTCATTCGTTGGGAATGACGACGCGAATGCCCACCTGACAACGGTCAGCAACGGCAAATTCGTCCTGCGTTACTGATCCTGATAAGTTTGCGAGCGGCGTATCCGCTCCTTTAGTCCCGGGCCGCGACCGCTTCAAGCGATGGACCGGCCGGGACCGTTAGTTTTCGCCAAGCCAGAAAATCGTTCGTGGTATGAATGTTTCCGCCCCAGGAAAATCCGATGGAGAACGGAGCGGTGCCATTCGATTCGCGCGCCCACGCAATGGAGCAGGGGATGCGGGCGGGTTCTTTTGACCACGTGACAGCGTCGGGGGAGCTCCAGGTCTCCTTCGCGCCGCTGACCAGGAATCGTTTGCCGGTCCAAACCACTCGCGAGAAGTCGCTTCCCGGTTCAGTCGGGTGAGGCTGCCAGTTCTGGCCGTCGTGGGAGCTTTCAATCAAACCATCGGGGCCCACGATCACGAAGTGGCCGCTCCCGTATGCGATGTCGCGGGCAGCCGGCGAATCAACGGCAAGCGAGGTGATCGACGTGCCATCCTCGCTTGAAGCACGCCAGCCAACGCGCCGTTTTAATTCCGAGGAATCGACGTCGCCGATAATCACAAAGCGCGGCCCGGCTTCCCCGCTTCCAAACACGCTGCGCCGGGCGTGGATTGAGCCTGGGATCGCGATCTTCGCCCCTTGAAGAAACGTCTCGCCATCCGTGGAATACAAAAGCTCCGAATCGTGGCCGGCGACGAACCGATTTGAGCCGAACGCGACGGTGGCCACGCGTCCCCGGAGTTTCGACATCAGTTCCTTCCACTCGACGCCGTCGCGGCTGCTCACGATATGTCCGATTGAAGCGCCGCCTCCGACCGCAATAAAACGTCCTTTTCCAAAGGCGATATTAAAGAGGACATTGTCGTCGTCGCGCGCTTCATCGGACCAGCGTTGATCGTTTTGCCAAACCACCCCGTCATGGGAGCTAATGCGGCGTCCGCCGTAGCCGACGGCGACAAAAAGACCGGCATCCTGTGCGGGAAGCGGCGTTGCAAAGAAAACGCCAAGGAGTGTGAAAAGAACGGGATAGCGCATGGACAAAAAAGCCGGGGAGCTTGCGCTCCCCGGCTCAAATGAAAGCCTCGTTATTTCAGGCTCGAAACGTATTCTACCAAGTCGCGAATTTCGCTTTTGGTGAGGACATCGGCCATGTTTGGAGGCATGCCCGAGGGAGTGTTATCGCGCGATTTAATATCGGCCTTATTGACTTTGACCGGGACGGCACCGGGCACCGGCATCAGCAAGGTGAGTTCCGTGTCGGTTTCTTTTTTGATCACGCCCGCCTGAATATCGCCGTTTTTCAGTGTGACGAGGATGGTCTGGAAACCTTCGGCGATCTGCGCATTTGGAACCAGGATCGATTCGAGGATATACCGGCGATCCTTGGCCGCACCGATATGGCTTAAGTCCGGACCGGCGTCGCCGCCCGTGCCGCCGACTTTGTGGCAGCGCATGCAGGCCGCTACGGCGTGCTCATTAAAGAGCTTTTTGCCCGCTTCCTTGTTTCCGCCCAGCACCGAGGGCTGGAAAGCGGCCAGCAGATCGCCTTTTGGCAACGCGGCGGTGTAAGCGGCCAGTTTGGCCTTGATCGGCTCGGCGTTTCGTTTGAGCGCCGCTTCCAGGACTTCAAGCTGCACTTCACCTGCGACTTTGCCGGCAATGAGTTCATCCACCAGCGCGCTGATTGCTGTATCGGCGCCAGCGCTCTTGATGCCGCCCAGGGCGGTGATCACCGTTTTTTTCTCGGCAGGCTGCGAGTCAGCCAGCACGGCGCTGAGCTGTTTGGCGGCTTCATCCGGATTGAGTTTGGCAAGCATGGCGCTCGCCTCAACCCTTACCGACGCGTCCTTATCTTTAAAAGCGAGCGTGATCGCGTTGCCAAGCGACGCATCATCGAATGCCGCGAGTGTTTTAAGAGCCTCGATGCGCGCCTTCGGGGGTGTTTCTTTTTGGGAAACGAGTTTGAAGAGCTCCGAACCGGCGTCCTTGATGCCAAGTGCGGCCACGGCTTTGATTGTTTCAATCAGAGCGGCCGACGATTTGGAGGCAAGCAGCTTGGGCAATGCTTCTTTAAGCGCGGCAATCGCCGGTGCTCCATCGCGGGCGCCGATTGGCCGGTAGATCCCTGCAATCCGGTCGCGGTTGAATGGATTCGCCCAGGTGGAAAGCAGTTGAAGCGCTTCAATCCGCAACCCCTCGGAGGCATCGCCAGCGGCGAAGGCGGCCATCGCTTTTGCCGTGGCGGGCGTGCCGGCGCGGAAATTGGCGTTGATCACCCGGATCATGAGCTGTTCGTCGCGGCCCGTCTCGGTAATCAACTTGGCCAGATCACCATAAGCGTCCGCGATTCCTTCATCGTTGATGGCCTGGGCGGCTTCTTTCACAAGCTGCGGCTCCTGGTCCGTCAGGAATTGGGAAACCCGGGCGTCGTTGGTTTTGCGCAACGCCAGAAGCGACGCAAGCCGCACGGCCCGGGAATTATCCTTGGCGGCGGTGAGGATGGCGGCCTTGTTGCCGCTTCCAATCAGCGCGACGACCCCGGCGTTGCGAATAAATTCGTCTTTATCGGCGTTGTCACGAAGCAGGGCGATGAGCGGTTCGGCGGCGGCCGGATTCGCCAGTTTGCCGAGACCTTGCGCGGCAAAATAACGCACCCGGAGATTCTCATCGGTGAGCGCTTTGACAAAGGGATCGAACGATGCGGCAACCGCGCCGTCGCCGAGCACTTTGGCGGCTTGCGCGCGGACTTCGGCATCTTTGTCGCTCAGCAAAGCCAGAAGAGGCGTGAGGAGTTTGGTTTCAACCGCTTTGTCTTTATAACCGGCAAGACGCGCGATCTGGCCCAGGCCCCAAATGCCATGAAGCCGGGCGAGCGGTGCGCTGACATTGGCGGCGGCGAGCAGTTTGTCAGCGCCATCGGGTTTCTCCGCGAGTGCCCATTGCGCGTTAAGGCGGATGCGCTGGTCGGGATACGCCAGAAGTTTGGCAAGTTCGTCGCTTGAACGCTGTTTAAAACCTTCGCCGAGAAACTTTTTAACTTCCGCCACCTGGACCGATTGTGCCGCAAGCGCCTCGGCATTTCCCATCTTGTAAATGCGTCCGCGTCCGGTCCCTTCCCAGCCTTCACCCCACTCAGAGAAATACATCTGGGAGTCGGGTCCGAAATCGACATCAGTCGATTGAACGTGCTCGATGAACGCGGTCGGTTCCTGGATGGCAATAAAGCCCGCGCCGTTTTCTTTGACTTGTAAAGTCGCGATACCACTGCGCGCGCTCGATCCTTTAAAACCGCAGACAAAGAAATGATCATCAAACTCGGCGGGCAGACCGGTCCCGGGATAATGCGTTACGCCGGAAGGACCGTCGGGGAGCAACACGATCGGTGAAAGCAAATGGGAAGGCGTTCCTTCGGTGCGCGGCTGCCACATCTTCTGGGCCATCCACGGGTTGCGCTGATTGCCGAGCGGATTGTGCTGCCAGCCGATGCGCCAGCCGTAATCGCCACCTTCCACCACGTATTCCCAGCGTTCGCGGTCGCCAATATCGGCGTCGTTATCGCCGGTAAAAAGGTTGCCGTGGTTGTCAAAAGCGAGTTCCTGCGGATTGCGCAGTCCGCGCGCGACCGCCTCCATGTGCGAGCCATCGGGTTCGCAGCGGAAGACGCCGCCTTCATCGGAAAACGCGAGTGTTTTGCCTTCCTTGGTTTTAACGTAAGCGCCGCGGTCGCCGAACGTGAAATAGAGGCGCCCATCAGGTCCGAGTTGGAGGCCATGCATGTCGTGGCCGGTAAAGCTGAAACGGACACCGTATCCGAAGCTGAGCGACTCGCGTTTCTGGGCTTTGCCATCGGCGGTAAGCCCGCTGAAGAGCCAGAGATTGGGCATGTTGGTGCACCAGACCTTGCCATCATGAGCGAGCACGCCGGAATTGATCCCGTCCAAAAGCGTGTTCATCTCAGCCGCGTAAGCAGTGGAAGAGTCAGCCTTGCCCGTGCCTTTTTTGTCTTCAACCAAGCGGACCACTTCGGTTTCGATCCCGAGTTTTTGCCAGTCTTTGGGAAAGTTCTTTTTGGTCGTGGCGATGCGATCGTCAGTGGTGCGATTGGCCAGATCGTCTTCCAGCATGAACATGTAATGCCGGATATCGAGCGTGCTTGTCCTGTAGCGGTAGCTCTCCGCTACAAACATGCGGCCGAGTTCATCAATTGAAAACGCCACCGGATTGCCCAACAACGGTTCCGCTGCCCAGACATCCACGGTGAATCCTTTTGGGACCGTGAATTTTGCCATCGTTTTAAGCGGCTCGTCCGACGCGGGCTGCAATTTCGGTTCAGGAACGCGCTCAGGGCTTTTTAAGCCCTCCTTGCTGGCGCCATTTTCAGAAATATCCGCGCCGTGGGCCGCGAAGGTAAACAGGGTCACGGCCGCGACCGTGGAGATTGAGCGGGAGAGAGGACGAATCATGGGACGAATACAGGGGCGAAGCGTGGAGGAAGGCGGTGCCCGGAATTGGGCCGCGTTCTCGTTGGGCTCCGCGATTGAACTAATTAAGGGGGCGGAGTTTAACGTTGCGGAAAGTGACTTCATCGCCGTGATCCTGAAGCAGGAGGGGCGAGGCGGTTTTCAATCCAAAAGCGGAGACGGCTTTGTATTTGCTTTTGGCAATAAGCGCTTTGAGTTCATCGCTGCCCATTTCCACGGTCACGCTTTTGGTGCCGTTAACCCATTGCTCGACATGATTGCCTTTCACAATGAGGCGGCTTTCGTTCCATTCGCCCACGGGATTGACTTTCTGCGCAGGCGCCGGGGCCACCAGATCGTAAAGGGCGCCGGTGCGATGAAGGGCGCCGCCTTTGATTCCATCGGGATGATGTTCATCGTCGATGAGCTGGAATTCAAACCCGAGACCCTGGGTCGGATCGGGAAGATTGTATTTCAATCCGCTGTTGCCCACGGCGCCAATCTTCCAGTCAAATGTCAGTTCAAAGTTCTCGTAGCGATCCGTGGTGACGATATCACCGCCGCCGCCGGCCTTTTCGTGATGCAATGTGCCGTCCTTGACCGTCCAGCCTTTGGACGGGAATTCTTTTTTACCGAGCGCGACCCAACCCGTGGTGGTTTTGCCGTCAAAAAGCAGTTTCCAGCCGGCCGCACTTTCTTCGGCGCTCAATGTGTTGGGTTCACCTGCGAAAACGGCGCGACTTAAAAAACAGAATGCGACCAGGGAAGGAAAAAACGGTTTGTTCATGGGGATGGAAGGGAGGGAGTGCGGTGAACCGGGGTGTGTGTTGAACAGCCCGTGGCGTGGCGATTATTTAGGCGCAATCTGCCGGATCTTCAGATTGCGAAAAGCGATATCTTCGCCCTGGTCAAGTAACATCACCGGGGCCTTGAACTTTTTGCCGAATCCCATTGGGAGTTTGGTTTTGCTTTCCGCCATGGCCTTTTGAAGCGCGGGCGATTCAAGTTCGTATTCAAGAACCTTCGATCCGTTGATCCAGTGTTCGACGTGATTGCCTTGAATCACCAGGCGCCCTTCGTTCCATTTGCCATCGTTGAGTTCCTTCTCTTCGCCCGGCGCAAGGATGCCATAAAGCGCGCCGGTGCGTTTGATCGGCCCACCTTTCAGGCCGTCCGGATTCCGCACGTCATCGATGAGTTGGAACTCGTGCCCGGTCGGTTTTTGTCCCACTGACGCCCGCGGAAGATAAAGAACGCCGCTGTTGCCCGAGACCTCCATTTTCCACTCAAAGCTAAATTCGAAGTCCGTGTAAGCTTCCGTCGTGATGAGGTCGCCTCCGGTCTGTTTGCCCGATTCTTTCACGCTCTTTGTTAACAAGAGGGCGCCATCCACGATTTTCCAGCCGGACTTGAGGAAATCGGTCTTTTGGAGGCCGCGGAAACCGCTGATTGTCGTGCCGTCAAAAAGTGTCTTCCAGGGTCCGGGCGCTGGCGCAATGGCCGGGGCTGGTGAAATGGCCGGCTTTGCCGGAGTGGGAACGGTTTTTGGAAATAAAACCGGCGGAGGGGGAGGAGGCGGCAATCCGTTTCCGGAATTCGGGGAGGAATTCTGCGCCTGGATGCGGGCGGTGGAAAAAATCAGAATCGCCGCGGTAATATTACAGAGTCGGGCCATAGGATAAACAGTTATTGGACTAGCGGCTCGCCTTCGATTTCAATCTCTTTGAAATAGACGAGCCCCTCCTGGCCGCCATGGAGTTGCAACGCGATGCGCCCTTGCCTGCGCCCTTTTTCATCGTCGAGTACCGCGCTGACTTTGCCATTGACTGTGACCGTGACTTTCGTGCCCTTGGCGGAGACGGTCATCTCATTCCATTCCTCTGGTTTAAACCAGCTTTTGACCTGTTCCGGCGCTGGTTTGATCAACCACGAGCGCCCATTGGTCTCGTATAAGCCGCCCACATCGTTCAACGGATCAATTTCCGCCTGGAAACCCGAGACGCCGCTGAAGCCGGTTTCGTCGATCCGAAAATAGAGGCCGCTATTGCCGCTCACCGTTTTGTATTTAAGGCGCACGGTAAAGTCGCCGTAAACCGCATCCGTCACCAAGTGCCCAAACCCAGGTTCCGTGCGGGAGTGCCGGCCCTCAATGGTGTCGCCTTCCACTTTCCACTCGCCTTTTCCGATGATATGCCAGCCCGTGAGTGTCTTGCCGTCCCAAAGCGGTTTGAACTGTTGGGCGTGCGCGGTTGACGCCAATACAGCGAGAGCAAGAAGGACTTTGGGGAGCATGCGCCCGGAGAGTAACGCTGCCCCGGCTTTTTTCAACGTTGGAACCATTTACTGGAAAAGCAAAAGGGAGCCCCCGGGCCATGGCCGAGGACTCCCAATGCGGAATCGGTTTGTTGAGGAACGCTTAGTTTACATACGCCGCTTCATTCGAGAAGAGGAGTGCTTGCGCGTAGGTTTCCCAAGGCGTTAACGGCTTGCGAGTGACATAATCGCCTTCATTGCGAATGGATCGCGTGGCATCGGACCGGTTCATCGACATTTTATTGTTCTTCTCGCGTTCGGCAGCGCGCTGGGCTGCCTTGTCGGTAATCGCTTTGGCCTCCACGAGCATCTTCGGTTCCTCTTTGTTTTCACGTCCGACAAAGGAGTAGCCGAGTTCAAACTCTGAATTCCTCGGATCCTTCGTATCACCCCTTGGATCACGCTGCAGGATGATCCTGTAGAGTGCCATGATCCGCCAGGCGTTGTTCTTGGCATTGGCCACTTCAGGCCGGGCAAGAATACGGCGGGTGATATCGACCGCCATCGGGCTATTCATTAGGAAGAGCGCCTGTTGGGGGACAATCGTCGTGGCGCGTTTGCTATTGGGCATGTCCGGATTGCTGAAGTCAAAGTGCGACATGAGTTCCGGCACATTTCCACGATCGATGTAACCATAAACGCTGCGCCGGAAGCTGTAAGGCTCGTCGGCAAGATTGACCGGCTGCCCGCCAACCGTGCGATCGAGCTGTCCGCTGAAAACCAGGAGCGAATCGCGCACCGCTTCAAACTCAAGACGGCGCACATTGGCCCGCCAGAGCAGACGATTAAACGGATCGATCTCCTCGTGTTTCTTAATCGTGAAGCTGCTCTCCTGATAAACTTTGGAAAGCATGATGAGCTTATGCAGCTTCTTGATCGACCAGTTCTGATCCATCAAATACGAGCTCAGGTAATCGATGAGTTCGGGATGGCTTGGTGCCTCGCTTTGCGTGCCCAGATCGTCCGGCGTGCGCACAAATCCTTCCCCGAAATGGTGCAGCCAGACGCGGTTGACAATGACTCGCGCGGTAAGCGGGTTGTTTTTATTGGCAATCGCCTGCGCCAGTTCAAGCCGCCCACTGCCTTGTTTGAAAGGCGTTGGTTTGCCGCCGGAGAGCACTTCCAGGAAACGGCGGGGAACGATGTCGCCGCGTGAACCGGCTTCACCGCGGATAAACACCGGCGAATCCATCGGTTGCCGCGAATCTTCAACCACCATGGCGCGGGTATCAGCGCCGGGATCTGTCAGAAAGGTTTCGTTAATCCGGGCGAAAACAAATTTGGCCTGCCCACGAATCTGCAAAGGCCAGCCGTTGCTCTCTTTGATGATTGTGTCGCTGTTGAGGGTCGACGCGAGGCTTACCCGGAAAGGAACCTGGAGGAGTTCCATCAGAGCCGGTTCAAACCCGGTCACTTTATCCGTTGGAGCCTTGGCCGCGGCATTGGCCTGAATGAATTCCTTCCCTTTGCCATCAACGCTGGCAAAAAGCTTGCCGTAAACGGCGGCCACGTCGTCGAAACTCTTCGGCTCGGTCCCGTAGAATGCAGCGGCTACGAGCGGATTGATCTTCTTGTCCTTGTTTTCGACAATCGCCGCCGTGGTCGCTTTCCAATTATCGCCGGCTTCAGAGTAAAGTTTGATCGGCAAAAAGATGGAGTCGTTTGCACGCACACGGCCTTCCATGAACTGCGAAAGTGGCGCTGCCAGATTTTCCGAGGTGCGCAGCGCAATGGCGCGCTTTTGATTTTCTTCGGAGTTATTGCCGCGCCCGAGATAACCAACCGTGATGTAGGCAGTCGCTTTCTGACGGAAAAGCCGGTTGTTGTCGTCTACAACACTATAATAGGCGTCGCGATTTTCCTGCTCAAGAGCGGCGATCTTTTTCTTAAATTCCTCGTGCTGCTTTTTGTCGCCCACGCCCGTGATGATTGGCTTTTCCTTCGGCTCAACCGTTGAGGCGAAGATGCCGTGGAGCGCGTAATAATCCTTGGTCGGGATCGGATCGAACATGTGATCGTGGCAGCGGGCGCAGACCACGGTCATGCCGAGGAACCCTTTGCTCACCACATCGATACGATCATTGATAATGTCGTTTGCGCCGCCCAGGCGGCTGCCGACGGTCAAAAATCCGAGTGCGGCAAGGTCGCGCGGATCTTTTAAATCCGTGAGTTTGTCGGCGGCAAGCTGCTCAACGATGAACCGGTTATAAGGTTTATCTTCGTTAAACGCACGCACTACATAGTCGCGATAAGTCCATGCGTAAGGGAAACGGTAATCCTGGTTGTTGTTATTTTGCCGGTCGCCCGTGGTGTCCGCATACCGGGCCGAGTCGAGCCAGAAGCGGCCCCAGCGTTCCCCATAGTGCGGCGAAGCGAGCAAACGATCGATCACCTTGCTGTAAGCATCGGGGGATTCATCTACCGTAAAAGCGTTAAATTCCTCAAGTGTTGGCGGCAGACCCGTCAAGTCGTATGTGGCACGCCGCAACAAGGTTGCCTTGTCCGCTCCGGGCGAGGGGACCATTCCTTTTTGTTCGAGTTTTTGAAGGATAAAAGCGTCCACCGGTGTGGAAGGCCAAGTCCGGTTTTGAACCACAGGCACCGCGGGCCGGGTGACTGGTTGATAGGCCCAATGGTGGCGCGCCTTATCAGTCAGACCGCTTAGTTTCCCCCCTTTGGCAGGCGCGGAGCGCGGGTCCGGGGCGCCCATTTTCACCCAGGTCGTCAGATCGGCAATCTGCGCGTCGGAGAGCTTTTCTCCCTTGGGCGGCATCTGGAGATCTTTATCCTTATAATTGACCGCGGTAATCAGGAGGCTGTTGGCCGGATCCCCTGGCTTGACGGCCGCGCCGTTTTCGCCGCCTTTGAGAGTCACCTCGCGGTTGTCAAGAAGGAGGCCGCCCTTCGATTTGCCCGACTCCGTGCTATGGCATTTGTAACAGCTCTCAGCCAAAATCGGCCGGATCTTTTTCTCAAAAAACTCGACCTGTTCTTTTGGCAGGGCGGCCTGGCCTGCGGCCATACCCATCATGCTCATTGAAGCATCCTCCGTCGGAGGAGCCTCCTTGGCCGGGGCAGCCGGAGCGACCACCGGCGTGGGCTTGACTGTCGAAATTGCCGCCGGCGGCCCGACGGCGTGGACCGCGGCCGCGGTGATCATTCCAGTGAGAACGAAGAGATGAGTGCGCATACTGGGAGTTGTAAAGAAATTCGAGGGGGAACTCTGGAGAAGAACGCTGGGGGAAAATTCGAGGCAGTTCTGGAGGAGCGCCGCGAAGAACTCTAAAGGGGGAAACGTGAAACCGACAATGAAAAGACCCTTGGAATCGTGCCCGGGAATTCCGGGCACGACCCAAAGGTGGAATGCTTTTTAAGAAACCGCAGGCATTCCTTAGGCGATGATATCTTTGACTACTTTGCCGAAGTTATCGGTAAGCCGGAAATCGCGGCCGTTGTAACGGTAGGTCAGTTTTTCGTGATCAAATCCCATGAGCGCCAGGATGGTCGCATGGAGATCGTGGATATGGACCTTGTTCTCTGCGGCGCGCGCGCCGAATTCATCGGTGGAACCGTAAGCGGTGCCGCCTTTGATTCCGCCGCCGGCCATCCAGGAGACCATGGCGCGGCCATTGTGATCCCGGCCCGGAGTGGCATTGCCATTGCGATCGCGTGTCACAGTGCGGCCGAACTCGCCGCCCCAGATAATGAGCGTGCTGTCGAGCAGTCCGCGTTGTTTAAGATCCTTGATCAGCGCGGCGGCAGGCCCGTCAATTTCACCGGCTTTCCCGGCCAGCGCGGTTTCAAGTCCGCCGTGGTGATCCCATCCACCGGCTTCCACCTGCACAAAACGGACGCCGCGCTCCACCAGGCGGCGGGCGACGAGCAGTTTGGCGCCCATCTCGGTTTTGCCGTAAAGTTCGCGAACCGACTCGGGTTCCTTGGTGATGTCGAAAGCGTCGGTCGCCTCGGTCTGCATCTTGAACGCCATTTCAAAGGCTTCAACACGCGCTTCAAGCTGCGCATCTTTTTGGAGCGCCTTGGCGTGCATGTCGTTAAGCGTATGCACCAGGTCAAGCTGGCGGCGCTGACGATCCATCGGCGTGAACTGATTGCGGATGTTCAGGATGACGTCATCGAGATTCATGCGGGTCGAGTAGTTCACGTTGCAACCCTGGTAAAAACCGGGCAGGAACGAGGACTGCCGCCATTCGGGGGCGCCGCCAATGGTGATGAACCCAGGCATATTCTGGTTCTCAGTGCCGAGGCCGTAAACAACCCACGAACCCATCGAAGGCTTCGGAAGCTGAAGCGAACCGGTGTTCATGAAACGTTGCGCCACGTCATGCGCCGGGATGTCGGTCCAGAGGGAGCGAATGATCGCCATATCGTCGATGCACTCGCCCAGCTTTGGGAAGACCGAGCTGACTTCAATGCCGGACTGACCCGATTTGGTGAACTTGAAAGGCGAGGCATACGCCAGGCCGTCATGTCCCGGAATGCTTTTATCGTTGAATTTGGTCAACTCTGTTTTCGGATCCCAGGTATCGACCTGCGAAGGGCCGCCGGAAGCAAAAATGTGGATGACCGATTTGGCCTTCGCTTTGAAATGAGGTTGCTTCGGCACGAGCGGGGAGAGGCTCGCAGCGGCTCCGCCGGCCGGAGCTGCCATCGCGTCGTACGGGTTGAGTCCAAAAACCGAGGCCAGGCTCAACGCGCCAAAGCCCATGCCGGTGCGCACGAGGAACTCGCGCTTGGTGAAGATCATATCTTCGGCCGAGGCAGTGTGTTCACGCAAATATTTGTCTGAGGGATTTTCTGGAATCATAGGTACGGCGGTGCTGGGTTGTGGAACGGAATGGCTGGGGAGTTATACCGAATTACCGCTTCATCGATTCGGAAGGCGGAAACTTAGCAAAGAGAAGCAGAATTTCTTAACGAGGAAAAGACGATCGCCTTTTTTCATTCAAATCTCCCTGCTAAGTATTGCCCGTTTCGTTAGATCCCTTTCCATGTCCACCCCGTGCCCGCCCGAACAGATCGCCCTCGTACAAGGGCTTTTCGTGCAGCACCTTCCAGCCCTGCGGGGGTTTTTACTCTCGCTGGTGAGCGATTTCAGCCTGGTGGATGATGTCGTGCAGGAGACTTTTTTAACCGTCAATTCCAAGGCGGGCGAATTTGAACGCGGCACCAATTTTCGCGCATGGGCGTGGACGATCGCCCGGTATAAAGCGTTGCAGACTCTTCAGAAAGCGGTGCCGGTTCCACAGCGGTTTGCTCCGGAAGTCATCGAAGCGCTTTGCGCGCATGAATCCGCGGAGCAATGGCATTCCGAAGCGCAGCTCCGCTTTCTTGCCGCGTGCATTCAGACATTGGCTCCGAAGGCGCGCGAAGTGGTGGAACTTCGTTATCAACAGGCTCATCGGCCGCCGGAAATCGCACGCCGAATGGGCTGGTCGGTTGATGCAGTGCATGTCGCCCTTTCCCGTGCCCGTGTTTTTTTACGCGACTGCGTTTCGCAGCGCATGAGCGTGGAGAACGCATAGAACTGTCATGGAAAACGATCGCCTGGAATTTTTGCTTCAGCGTTATTTCGACCAACTGCTTTCGCCCGGCGAGCAAGACGAGTTGAGCCGGATGCTTCTGGAATCGTCGCAAGCGCGCGAGAGTTTTTGGTCGATGGCTCGCTGGAATGCCCTGATTCGCCAATGGGGCGAGGCGGAATGGGGCCGGCTCGATGCCGAAGCGCCGGCTTTGCGGGTTCTTCCGGCTCCCCGCAAAGTGGGGCGGAAAAAAGAGGATCGGCGGCGGATGCCACGCCCTTCGTTTGGCCGAAAGGCCCGTTACTGGCTCGCGCCGTTTGCCGTAGCCGCTGCGGCGGTGGTGTTGTTTTGTTTTTTTCAAAACAACAGATCGTCCGCGCGCAGGGAAGAGGTGCCGGCAAACGGAGTAGCCATTCTTACTTGCACTTCAGGCGCCGTCTGGGCCGATACGATGCGCTCGGCTGGAGATGTGCTCAAACCGGGCTGGATCCGGCTTAAATCGGGCGCCGTCAAACTCGAGTTTTCACGCGGTGCCCGGGTCATTTTGGAAGGCCCCGCTGAGATTGAGCTCGTTTCCGATAATGAGGCGCGGCTTCGCACAGGAAAATTGCGCGCTTATGTTCCCGAACCGGCCCACGGTTTTCTGGTGCGTGCGGCCGATTTTACGGTCACGGATCTTGGCACGGAGTTCGGTTGCACTGTTCCGGAAAAAGGGGAGCCCGAGGTGCATGTATTTGCCGGGCTTGTCGCATTGGAACTTGCCAACCAACCCGAAGCCGGACGGCAAATTCCTGAGGAACAGGCGCTTCAGATCAATCATGGGCAGGTTCGCGAAATTTCGCCGCGTCCCGATTTGTTTCTGAACGAGGAGGAACTCGCGCGCCGTGAGTTGGAGTATGCCGCCACACGGATGGCCAATTGGCGGAAAACGAGCCAGGTGCTAAGCCGTCATCCGGCCACCCTGGTCCACTTGGATTTTGAACGGGCGAGCAATTGGGAGCGCACTGTGGTAAATCGCGGCAGGCGCGGATTGGTCGATTCGGATGCCACGATTATTGGCTGCGACCGGGTCAGTGGCCGGTGGCCGGAGAAGGGCGGCATTGAGTTTAAACGTTCTGATGATCGGCTCCGGCTCACGGTTCCCGGCTTATATGAGTCGCTTACTCTCATGACCTGGGTGCGGGTTGAGCAATTGCCTTCCAATAAACAATCCCTGCTCATGACTGAAAGCTTCCAGCCCGGGGAAGTAAATTGGTACCTCGATAGCGACGGCGCCCTTGGATTTGGCGTGCGCGTGAATTCAGGCGAGAGCAGCGGTTGGAGCGGTTCCCATTCACAATCTGTCATTGGCCGCGATGCATTGGATTCCTGGGTGCTGCTGGCCACCGTTTTTGACGGTCAAACCGGCAAGGTCACCCACTATTTTAATGGCCAGGCCGCCGGTTCCGGGCCGATCCAAAGCGACGCGCCGCTCCGGCTCGATACTTTTGAAATCGGAAACTGGGCAGTGCGTGCCGACGATCCCAAATGGGCCATGGCGGGCGCTACTGAACCTCGCGATAGTGTGCGCAATTTCCAAGGCCGGATGGATGAGTTTATCCTCCTTTCCATCCCGCTGGAAGCCGATGATATCCGTCAGATTTATCAAAACGGCCGTCCGAGCGAATCGGGAAGTCTCTCAACCGTCTCGGCTTCTCCAAAGCGCGGCCCGTTGCGGTAGAGGAGACTGTAATTACCGAAGGTGCTGGTCGAAGAAGGTGATCATCGCTTTCTCAGCCTTCTCCGCATCGGCGCCCTTGAATCCGTGTCCTGCTCCATCAAGAGTGAAGAGCTGGGCTTCAACCGAGCAGGCTTTTAGCCGTTCAATGATCCAGGTGGCCTGTTCGTAGGCGACGTAATTATCTTCGGTCCCGTGAATGCAAAGGGTGGGGGCGGCTGCGGGCGTCACCCAGTAGAGCGGGCTGGCCACAATGTGTTCCCGGCGTTTGTGCTCAAGATCGCCTCCGAGGAAAAGCGGGAGCACTTCAGCTGCGTCGACGCTTTTGCCGTAAGACTTGGTGAAATCGCTCGGGCCGTATTGGTTTACCACGCAGCTCACCGAGCTGGATTGCTCCAGATTGCCGTCACCTTCGAATTCCTTGAGACCGGCTGTGACGCCAAGGAATTGGGCAAGATGTCCTCCTGCTGAACCGCCCATTACTCCGACACGCTTCGGATCGATATGGTAGGCTGCCGCATTGGCACGCAGCCAGCGCACGGCCGCTTTGCAGTCATAGACGGCGGCGGGAAATTGGTAGGCCGGCGCGAGTCGATAGCTGATTGTCACCGCCACATAGCCGTGTTGGGCCAGCGAGACGCAAAGCGAATCGTAGCCTTCGCGTGTGCCGGCGCGAAATCCGCCGCCATGAATGCAAACAATTGCTGGGAACGGTCCGGCGCCTTCCTTGGGCTGGGCAATGTTGAGTTGAAGACTCTGGTTATCCGGATGCGCGAATTCGATCCCGGGAATAAAAGCAACCGTGTCCGGAACGGCCGGGCCGGCGGCCGGAAGCGGGGAGATGCCAACGATGGCCAGAAGGGCAATTGCGAGGGGAACGATTTTCTTCATGGAGGTATAAGCGGATCAACGAGTGTTTATTGGTAATCCGCTTCAGGAAATAATCAGAGACGCCATTTTTTGGACGCGTGTGCGCGGCCGCTCACTTGCCATGCGCGTTCAGGCGGCGCGCGATCCGGGCCATCTCTTCAGCCGTCCTCGGCGAAGGAGGAATTTTCCAGACCCGCGCGATTCCATCGCTGCAAGCCGTTGCGAAGGCGCGGCCATCGGGACTGGAGGAAACGCCAACCACCCGGCTGCCATGGAGCAGCGGGGGGCCGAGCGGTTCACCGGAGGCGACATCCCAGAGACGCAGTGTGCGATCGTCGCTTCCCGTGGCGATTACGGTGCCGTCCGGGGTGAATGCCAGCGCCCGGATTCCGGAGGTATGGCGTAACGGGCCGGCGATCTGCGCCCCCGTCATGCTGTCATATATCCTGACCGTATAATCCAAATACGCCACGGCCACGCGCTGCCCGTCATCGCTCAGCGCGGCAAAGAGGGTGTCCCGTCCGGGGACGATGGAAAGAGGAGTTGCGGGTCTGTTTAACGTCCGTCCTATCCGCAATTTGTCGTGCCATACCGCCACAAATTGGCGGCCATCGGAATTGAACTTCACTTGTTCGCCAGGCACAGTATCCAAAGTTCCAAGCAGCTCTCCCGTTACCGGGTTCCAAAGCTCGGGTGCACGATTTTGCGAGAACAAGACAAAGTTACCTCCTTGGACATACCAGTCCGTCGCAGTCGGCATTGCGGCGGTGGAAAGGAGTTTGCCAGTCGGAATTTCCCAGACACGAAATTGCCGGTCTGAACAGAGCGTTGCCAATCGGCCGGCATCGAGCCAGCCCGCTGTCAGCGCCCTGGCTGGATGTTTTAAAGGATTGGCGAGCGGTTCCCCGGTGGCGAAGTTCCAGACCCGCACTTCGTCGGTGAATCCAAACGCGGCCACGTGGGTTCCGTCAGGACTGAAAAGGGCGGCGTCGACCGGAGCCCCATTGGCCCACGATCGATATGCGTAGCCATTGGCGGGAATTTTCCAGACCCGGACGGCGCCATCGGCGCTCGCTGTCAGCACCCTTTCGCCGTCGGAAGAGAAATTCACATCGAGCGCCGCGCTTGCATGGGGTAGCCGCGCGCCCAGCGTCTCCCCGGTCGACCCGTCCCACAGCCGGACACTCCCATCGGCACTGGCCGTCGCTATCCGGCTGCCATCGGGGCTGAAAACCGCCGCGCGCACGGGGCCATGATGACGCATTGGTGGTGCCAGGAGCCGGCCATTTTCGGCATCGAAGAGCCGGGCATTATTGTCAAAGCTCCAGGTCAGCAGCATGCGCCCATTGGGACTGAAACGGCAGCCTACCACCATTGCCTCGTGCTCAAGCCACTGGGTGAGTGCCTCGCCACTGCGCGGGTTGAAAATGCGTGCGCGGAATTTGTTGTCGGCCAGGGCGAGCTTGGTTCCATCGGGTGACCATGCGCCGTTGCGCCACGCACGAGTTGGTTCGAGGACACGGGCCAGGGCTGGAAATTCACGCAATTGAACGCCGCCTCCTTCGGTCAGAATCGCAAGCTGCGAACTGTCGGGGGAAAAAAGTAGCTGGTTCACACGATTTTCCACGCTGATTTGCTGCGATTGGAGCGTGTCGGTGGAAAGATTGTGCAACAAGACCCCGGACCGCTCGGGCACGGCAAGCCAGCGTCCGTCCTGGCTGAAAGCAAGCGTGCCGCCCTGGCCATGAAATGGCGCCAACAGCCGATGACCGGGCCATGGTCCGGCTGCAATGGCGCCCGTATCGGCGCGCAAAAGAAGCGTTTCGCCTTTCTCCGCGCGGATCCCAAGCAATGCGCCATCCGTGCTGAAGGCGGCCGAGCGCAATGGCGCGGTGTGAAGCAACGGAGGCATTGCCTCCGCGCCGGTCAGGGCGTCCCATACGTGGGCGGTGCCGTCCGCGCACGCCGTGGCAATCCGGTTCCCGTCCGGGCTGAAACTCGCGCTGGTGACCGCCGCCGCATGCTCGATCCGCAACTCAAGTTGTGGCGCATGCGCCAGGGTGAGCGCAAACCGGTAGCCGTGGATCCGGAGCCGGGCGGGAGCATCCGCGTCCAGGCGCGCCGCTTCCGCAAAAGAATCCAAGGCCGCAATTGGATCTCCGTCCTCGGCCAGGCGATTTCCGGTGGCAACATGGAGAGCGACCAATTCCCGTCTTCGTGCCTCCGTATGCGCGGCAAGTGTGCGTTGGGCGGCCGAGAGCCGGATATTCATCCAGGTCGAGACGACCGTTACCGAAAGCAGCGCAAAAAGCGCGGTGCCAAGTATCGCCGCCCCGGCCCGGTGCCGGCGCACCCATTTAATCAGCCGCTCGGTTCCGGTCGCGGCGCGTGCAAGGATTGGTTCGCGGCGCTGCCAGCGATCGAGATCATCGGCGAGCGCTTCTGCAGAGCCGTATCGGCGTGTCGGATCCTTTTCGAGGCACTTAAGGCAAATCGTCTCAAGATCCCGATCGACAGCCGGATTTAGTGGGGAAAGCCGCGCTGGTTCCGATTCGATGACCGCCCGCATCGTTTCCACGGTTGTGGCGCCAACAAATGGCGGGGTTCCGGCCAGCAAATCGTACAAAACCGCGCCGATGCCATACACATCCGCCGCCGTGGTAATGTCGCGCGTCCGGCCGGTTGCTTGTTCAGGCGACATATAGGAAGGCGTGCCGATCACCGCGAAGGTGCGGGTAATGGCCGAGTCGCGGGAGATGAGCTTTGCCAATCCAAAATCCGCCAGATACGGCACTTCAGCCTCATCGAGCAGAATGTTTCCCGGTTTGATATCGCGATGGAGGATCCCGCGTTGATGCGCGTGATGCACCGCACGCGCGACTATCGTTACCAACCTCACCGCGTTGGCGGGGGCGAAAATGGCATGCTTTCCGATCGCGCCACCGCTGATGAGCTGCATGGTTAAAAAATATTGCCCCTCGTATTGGCCAAAGTCGTATATCGGGACGATATGCGGATGATGGAGGCTGGCCGCGAGCTCGGCCTCAGTGCGAAAGCGTTCAAGGAAGTCCGGGGCGGCCGCATCGGCTGCGGAAATAATTTTCAGGGCGACCGTGCGATTGAGACTGATCTGCCGCGCGCAGTAAACGGTGGCCATCCCGCCACGCGCGATCGGGTGAATGATTTCATAGTCACCGAAGCGCCACGTCCCGGCCGCGGGCTCTTCGGCTTCTTCATCTGCCATCAGGGCGGCAAAAAGGCATGCCGGGCAGAGCCCTTCAGGGGCGCGCTCGGAAAGCACGCCAACGCATTGCCTACAAACTGAAGCCGTGGTGGTCACACCCCTTTTCTAAAGCGCCGGGGAACGAATGTGGCAGCCAAAGATCGTTTATCCGGCCAATGCCCGGAAAAGCGCGCGGATCTCCTCATCCACATCGGCCGGTGTGCTCACCGTTTCCGCGATTTCCGCGCGCATGAGTTCGCGAAAGCGGCGCCGGAGCCGATGCACCAGCGTACGGGCACCGGTCTCGGCAATGCCGAGCCTCACGGCGACTTCCGCATAAGAAGTGCTGCCGTCGTTGCCTGCCAGCCACGCTTTACAAAGCTCAAAACGTTCGCTTTGGCCCACCGTTTCATATTCACGCCGCATCCGGGCAAAAACGAGTTCAAGCAGCGTTTCGGCCCAGCGCCTGTCAAAGAGCTTTTCGGGGGAAAGCGAGTCTGCCGGTTCATGCAGGTAACGCTCCTCGGGGTCGCACGCATCGAGCGAGATCATCTCGCAGCCGCCCCCTCTTTTCAGGGCGCGGGCCTTGTCCCAATCGTTCAGTAAAAAATGATTCAGTGCTCCCAGCAGAAACGTGCGCAGCCTGCCCCTCTCGCGATCCGCCTGGCTGAAAAGGTTTTTTGAAAGCAGCGCCTCAAAAAAACTTTGCGTCAGGTCACGCGCCTCCTCGATGCCGTACCCACGCCGGCGCACATACGCATAAAGCGGATTCCAATATGCGCGGCAGAGGCTCTCCAAGGCAGCCGCGCTTGTTTGCTGATCGCCCACACGCCCAACCAAACTCCAGCGCGTCGTGTGAAAATTGCGTGGAAGCTCCTGATCCGCAGGGTGTTTGGGAACGGGCACGGGCAAACGTA
The DNA here is from genome assembly GCA_028293625.1 of Chthoniobacteraceae bacterium. GTDB lineage: Bacteria > Verrucomicrobiota > Verrucomicrobiia > Chthoniobacterales > Chthoniobacteraceae > CAIURC01. The sequence continues at coordinate 113,889 of JAQGOL010000009.1, forward strand.
TATCCAACCCTTCAGACCTGTGCAAGATGGCGACGGTTACATTCCGGGACCTTTATCTCGCGGGTTGGCCGGGCTCGGAATGGTACGCCGCTCTTTTCCAAGGCCAGCCCACTTTTTCTGCAACACTTCGCCATTTTCTCCTCAGAAGAGATTAAATGATATCGACGCCCCGAGTTCCCACCCAGCGACCCTCGATTTCGCCTCCCGTTCAGAGGGCCATTATTGTCGCCGGCCGAGGCGGTCATCTGCTCCAGTGCACACGGCATGCGCGCTCTTATTTGGAGCGTTATTTTTCCAATGGCTCGCTTCCAGCGGCCCGCAATCTGTTGCCCCCGGTCCTGGCGCGTTGGGTCGATGGGGCGCCACCCCGGCTTCCGTTAATTGTCACCGGTGCCGAAGGGCATTTGGAAGTGCATCTGTTTGCGGACCTGGATCTCGGCGAGACTCCCGGAGAGAGCAATTCGCCTCGCGGTTACCAGGAACATTTTATCCTGCTGCTGGAGGAAATCCTGCTGCCGCTTCCCGCCGCGCCTGCGACACTTTTAAAATTGGGACTCACGGCAAGGGAAGCGGAAGTGCTTTTCTGGGTGGCGCACGGAAAAAGAAATGCCGAGATCGCGAAGTTGCTTGGCACTGCGGACAACACGATCAAAAAGCAGATGCAAAGTGTCTGCGACAAATTGGGCGTCGACTCCCGTCTCGCGGCGGCCTTGCGGGCCATGGAGCTGCTCAATCTTCCCGCCACGGAAACCGTGTAACGGAGGGCGGCAAGTCATTCAGTTCGCTGGCATCGGCGGGGGCATGGTGCTCCCGTTTTTTGCGATGGCAGGTTTTGAGATCGGCAGGAGGGATGTCAGGCGGTCTTCGTGGATGACTACCGAAGAGGTGGCCTCCGGTTCAATCTGCTGCTGCTTTTGCTGTGCAAGCCGCTGACGGATTGGCCGTTCCACCTGGCTCAGTGGACGGGTTGCGCCGGGCTGATGCTCCATGAGGCGCAACAGGAAAAATCCGCGCTCGGTGGAAATGATTTCGCTGAGATCCCCCGGCGATTTAAGCGCGAAAGCTGCCGTGAGCACCTCTGAGCCCAGGGTGGTTTCAGGCGTTCCTTCCACAAGGTAGCCAATGTCGCCGCCGCGAAACTTTGTTGCCTGATCATACGAGTATTCCGCCGCCAATGACCCAAAGCCGGATTTGTGATTGTCCAGGCTCAACGCTTTTTCCCGGGCTGCCTGGATGACCGCGCGCCGGTCGTCCCGTGAGGTTTTCGTGAAATTGACCGCCGCTTCGACAAAGATCATGGCAACCCGGATGCGCGAAGGAATGGAAAATTCCTGGGGGTGCGCCTGATAGTAATCTTCCACTTCCTGCGCACTGACAATGAGCCTCCCTTTTTGCGCCTCGGTATTCATCTCGCGGACTTTACCGGCGAGCATTGATTCATACGCCTCAATCACTTCCGGATCGCGATCGAGTCCGCGGCGGCGGGCTTCCTGCACCAGTGTCCGGAAGCGGATCATTTCATTCAGAAGCGCGTGTTTGGCTTCCGGTTGATTCGCCACGCGGCGCCGTGCCATGGCGGCTTGAAACTGCTCCGTGGTGATCACATCATCACCGATCTGCGCCAGCACGTTTGCGGCCGGGGCAGGGGAGGAAACCGTGCGACGCGAACATGCCGCGCTGCCGAGCAGCAGAACCGTCAGGAGGCCGAAATGGAAGGAGTTCATGGGTTGAGGCGGACTTTGAGGCGCAGGAAGCGTGGCTGTGAACCGTCTGGGTCGTCGGGTGAATGGAAATCGCGGACCCGCAGCGTGGAACTATTTTCCTTCAGAGTCGTGACGTCGATGCCTTCGGCGGCGCCCCACGTTTTTGAGTCGGCGGAGCTTTCAACCTGGTAAGTGAGCGATGTGCGGCCCGGCCGAGTGATTGTGAGGGTCAGGCAGCGTTTTCCATCAATCGTTTCCACCTGGGTTAAAGCTCGCTCGTTGGCCAATGCCGCATCCGAACGGGAAGGTTTTGTGGCGAGGGCGAATTCCAGCAGGTTGGGAATCCCATCGCGATCGGGATCCGCCTCCAGATCAGCGGAGAGGCCATCGAGATTCTCGGCCTTGCACCAGAGTTGATACTCGGTGAGCAGAGACGCCGCGGTGGGATCGACATGGGTTTGGTAATCGGCCAAAAAGAGGCGTCCCTGGGAGTCAACGGTTGTGGCGTCATCCGGATTATTTTTATCCAGTCCGTAACGCTCTTCAAACCAGTCCGGCAGCCCATCGCCATCGGAATCGGTGAATTGAGCCGCGAAAACGAGGTCGACCCGATCGATCTTGCCGCGTGCGCTTTCGGAAAAGGCAAAGCTTTCCGCGTCCGGTCCTTCCGGCGACTGGATAAGAAGCGGGATATTTCCATTCAAGCTGACCGTACCGCGGTGAAAATTCGCGTTGGAAGCAGATGCGTTGAGCGTGCCGATGGAAACCGCGAGCGTCGGGGGGACCTTTTCGACCGGGATTTTCAGCCGGTAAAACGCCGATCCGTTGTTCCCGCCCAATGATGCGGTGACAACCACCGGCTTCGCATTGGCCGGAGTGGCAGGCTGGATTGTCCAGGTAATGGTGCCGTTTGTCACTGGAACGGCATATCCGTCGGCAATCTGGGTCAGCCGGCCGTAGAAGATGATGGGTGGTTCTGTAAAACCGTCTGCCAGAAGGAGTGATGAGCGGCCAAACATACAGAATGCCAGCATCGCGGGCGCGGCTTGGGGAAACCGGCGAAGACGAGGGAAAAACTTCATAAAGCAGGTGTTCGTTAGTTGCCCGAGTAAGAGTAGCTCTCGAAAAAGAGTTTGATGTCCTTGATGCCATTGCCGTCACGGGTGCCGTTCGTGCCGCCAAGCACTTTGCGGCCAAGGATGAATGTATCGAGTCCCTCGCCTGGATCGTTAAGCAACGTGCCACCGGGAATAATCAGCATCCACTTTGTATTCCAGACCGAGCGGCCAACCAGCCGGGTGTCGCCCACGAGCTCGCTGGTATCGAAGCCTCCGTCATGGTGGGCGCGGAAACGTGAGAATTGACGGCTCTGATCAAATCGCGCGTCGAGTGAATCGTTCACCGGGATCCACGACGGGTTTTGCAGACTGTTCATCCCGACAGGGATCGGCGTTGGGATGGCTTGATCGACCACGCTGAATTCGCGCGTCGAAAGAGTCATGTCGTCGGGAGCGCGCAACACGTCGAGTCCGGCTGGAATAAGGTAAACGCGCGGGCTCGTCGAGAGACCCTGGCCGTCGTAGTTTTCAAACCAGACGCCAACGGAGTTGATTTTGGTCGCGTAATTGCTCGAATCATAAGAGCTGTCGCCTCCGCCCAGCGGCTGGCCAAAGAAGTTCAAGCCGAATGTGATATCGGTGGAGAACGTCACGATCAGCCCCGGCTGCGCTCCGGCGGTTTCAGGCGCGAATGGGCGGCAGAAACGCCGGTATTCGGGCACCTCCCAAAGGTTGGCCACCCGATGCGTCTGGAGCTGGTCGCTCCAAGCTTCATCCGACTCTTCGCGCAGGCGATAAAGCTCTTTGCGCAGCGAGAAAACGCCGGTCTCAATCTGGGGATTGTTGATCCCGAGGCGCCCCTTGAGAACGTCGAAGTTCTGCTTGAGACGCGCCAGCGGATCGGAGAGACCGTTTACGCCGTTAACCGGGTTCCCATCCCCATCGAACTGGCCAAGCGCGCGTTCCCGGACGATGTCGGTGAGGAAACGGCGGCCGGCGGTAGCCGATGAGCTTAGCTGCACGGTTTCAAAATCGTACGTTGTCGCCGCCAGATAGGTGTAACGGGCGGCAAGGTCGAATGCGGCACGGTATTTCTGCAACGCGTCATTGCGGAAATTGCGGAAAGTGAGGTCCTGATAACGGTTGAGTTGGACGGCTCCGGCGACTTTGCGGCGATAAATGAGGCGCTCCTCCAAAACCCGTTGTCCTTCCGCAAGCGTCGACTGGTAGTTGGAGAACGCTTGCGAGAGCGACTGCTGCAGAGTGAAAAGATCCAATCGCAGACCGATCTCTTCGCGAAGCATCCCCTCGATCACTTTCAACTGCTCCTGGATCTCGAAAGCATAATCGTTCTTTTGAATCTCAAGGGCAGTGCTCAGCCCGACATCCTCCTTGCCAAGCTCAAGGGATTGAGCCGCGATTTCACTGATATTACCGGCAGCGGTCAGGGTCCCGTATCCGATCGCGCCAGCGAGCCGGATTACTCCACGGATAGGAGCCGTGACATCGTTGGAAAGCCCCACCGTTGTCGGCAGAGCTCCCGCGCTGCTGTCGGCGATCTTTTCCACCAGGTTTGCCGCGAACGCGGCTGCGATGCTGACAGCTCTTGCCGTGCCGATGGCCGCGTTGAGTCCGATGGTGGTTTTGCGCTGCTTGTTAAGGACTTGGATGTTGTCGGCCTGCAATCCTGAGCGGGCAAAGAGCAGGTCGATCTGATCCTGAATGCCGGCCAGGTGATTGTTGTAGTTCACTAAGCCGCGCCGCAATTCGGCCTCGGCGCCCACCATGTCGCCAATCGCCATTTGCAGGGTGCCCGGCGCACGGCGCAACCCCCAGGTGGACGGCGCGCTAAACGACCAGGCCGCGGCTGTCGCAACCGGGAACTGCACTGGCAGGTCGGGACTGACGTTGGTCTCGGGAGTCACCAGGTCGCTGCTGAAATAATGACTCACAACACTCTGGAAATCGGTGGCTTTGCTGGCACCGCCAGCGGGCGCGCGGAACTCCTGGCCGAATGGAGCGAAGAATGCGGTAAACATGGCATCGGGCGCGATCAGATTGCCGCTGACATTATTCACCGCGACGTAGTTGTAATGATAGAGATCCGGCCCGGTATAGCCGGTTGGATAGAGTTTGCCCGAGCCGATGTCGCCCGCGTAGGGATATCCGAAAACCTCGATGAGCCGGTTCTTGTAATCGAACTCCTGCTCCAGGCTCTCCTGTGCAAACGCGTCGGCGGAAAGCTGGGTTTGACGGAGGCGATTGGTTGACTCGCTCGCATAATCAAATACCCGCCGCGCATTGCTCATCGCACCAAGCGCACGCTCGTAGATCTGCTCGAAATGAGTTCCTGAGCCGCTGTTCAGGAGGGCAGGGTCAATGTCAAACGGGATGCTTCCCAGTGCAATCCCAACCGGGTTAAGCCCTTGATCCGCCTGATCCATTTGCGCCTGCACCTTCGTATAGGCCGCGGCGATTTTCTCAAGCTCAGTGACCGTCGTCCGGTCAATCTTCTGCAAACCCGAGGGCGGCGGGGCGCTCGGATCCCTTAATGGATGCTGATGGATCGCGGGCAATATCGAGTTCGCCGTAAGCCAGTCAAGATAGGCGCCCTGGCCGGCACGGTGCGCCCATTCATCGACGCCCCAGGCACGGGCTGTCTCCGAATCCTTGTAACCCTGCCATTGCCCGGCCGGATCGGCGACGTAGCGCTGTCGGTAAGTCAGGCCGACGATTTCCGCTCCGGCTGTTGCGCGGGCCGCGGCGGCACTCGCAAACTTCCTTTCATCCAGGTAATCGACTTCAATGGCTACTCCGCCCACCAGCGTCGTTTCCGAACGCGGCGTCCAGGTAAAGCGCGGATGGCGGAGCAATTTATATGAGCTTTTGACCGCAGAAAGATAGTGACCCCAAGCGTCGCCATGCCCTTGCGGGAATAGCTTGCGTGCGTCTGTTTCATTGATAATGCCGTCCGCATTCTGGTCGCTGATCCCGTAGTTCTGCACATAGACGGGTTCACCTTCGAGTCCGCCGGTGAAGTTCCAGAATAGGCGATTGTAAACCGGCGCCGCGCCGACCCCCGCGCTGGAGTTGTCCCGTCCGCGCAGCAGCGTGATCTCTTCGTCCAGCAGCGAAGGAAGCTGATTGGCAAAAGCGAATACGCTGGGCGCCAGCGAGCCAACCTCGCCTCCGGCCGAAGTAAACCCGATCGTCGGATCCTGCGCGTCCGCGTAAGCCTCGTTGCCAAGCAACATATAGAAGTCCGAGATGCGCGTGGAGGCTAGTAAGAGCGCGGTATTGACGGCGTCGTTTGTCTGGGGCGGCGTGCCATTGATCGAGAGTCCGAGTCCGCGCTGTAGCACGGTTTCATACAAGGAAATCAGGCCGAGGTTGTTCAGATTATTCGGATCCGAGTTTAGGGCGACGGCGCCTTCATAACGTGAACCGGCCTGGGTGATGAAGCTTGAGTAGGTCTGTGTCGGCGCGGCTCCGAAGTCGCGCACCCGCGCTTCAAACGGGTTGATCCCTTCAATCACGCGTTTAATCCAGCCGGGAACAAACGCGGCTCGGCGATCGTTCGGCGTGCTTGAAGGATCGCCCGCATAGGCCGTCGGCAGGGCTCCATCATAGCCGCCTGCGGCGAAACCTTTGTACCGGCAAATCACCCACGAATCGGCAAGTGTTTTGATGCCTGCGCCTTCAAACGTCACATCGTTGATACCAAGCCCGCTCTCGAGCGGAAGCCAGTTTGGTGCATTGGGCTGCCCGGGCAATGGTGGCGAGGTCGGCGTTGTGGCCGGCACGTAGAGCCACTCAAAGGTTAAGCCATCGGGATCGCCGGCAAAATCGTTCGCGTGGCGAATGGTGATTTTTTCATCAAGTGCGTTGTCGGAAAAAATGACCTTCAGTTCGCCGGTCACGGGCGGGTTGACCACACGCAGGATATGCAAGGCAACCGGGGCGGCGCCAAGGCCGGGCGCATTATTCTCCACAATGGTCACATAACCAAGGCCGGTGGCTTTTCCCGCGCTGAGTGCTTTTGGTCCAAGCGCATCGGCATAAGCGAGCGCGCCGTCGACTTCCTTTAATCCTACAAAGTAGTTCGCATCAGGGATGTCGTCGTTGTTGAGATCGACACCGTTCGGATTACGCGAGAGCGCATAAAGGCTTTCAATCGCTGCGTCCCACGCCGCGGAATTCGGAGTCCCATCAAATGTCAGAAGCCTGTTATTTTCCCTGCTGCTCATCACGTTGAGAAGCACCAATGGGACACCGGCGCCATCCGCATTTTTGTATCCGGCGAAGATCAGCTTCTTGTTAACCGGGTCGAAAATGAGCCGGCTTTTCAGGTGAAATGGAAGGTCGCGAAAACGATACCGGCCGCCCTCGGAAAGTTCCACAGCCAGGCCGAGGCTGCCGAGGACAAAGTTCTTTCCATCAATCACCCCGGGCAGGCTTACCTTGCGTTCTTCGGTGTAATCAATGAAGCGGACGCTTGAACTGGCGGGGTTTGAAAGCCCGGGATTGGCTTCATCGTAGATGATGGCACTTGAAGCTTGATTCTCGACATCAGGCAAGCCGTTCCTGGCGGAGGTAAGCGTATCGCCGACCGCCAGCGTGGGAGTCAGCGGCGGCCAGGAAACCAGATAAGGAATAGGGACCGGAGTGCCATAGGCAGCGGCGCCCAGTACATCCTTGTTATAGCGATCCATCCAAGGGACGTTTGTGACCTCATCAGCCACGCCGTCACCATTGACGTCATACCAGAAGCCTGGCTGAAGCGGATAGAAGTAGCGTCCGGTTAGCGTGCCGGCTGACTTGGCCCAGACTTGATTCTTGCGATCTTTAAAGAAGGGGATTCCTTCGCCGGTTGTCCCCGGTGCGTCCCCGAGCAAAGGCAGCGGATAGGGCGCCTGGACGCGTGTGCCGGCCGTGCCGGTAAAGGTGCTGAAAGAATATCGACTGTCGGTAACCACCACCTGATAAACCTTGAACTTTGTCTTCAGACCATCGGTCACGTCCTGATAGCGCAGGAGCGTGTAGGCTTGCGAGGTCAGACGATTGCCGATGTTATTTAGGTCATTTCGAAGGGCGAATACGGCGGGAAAAGCAGAAAGTTGGCTGGGCGCCAGAAGCGCGTGCTCCTCATTGGGATTGTAGCCCGGCAGATTTTTATCCGACTGCGCATAGATGCTTAACGACTGGAACCTGGCGGGATCCAGTTTCTCCTGGGCTCGCACAATCTTGATAGCATTAATCTGCGCCTCATCAAACCCGGCGGCCTTGATGAACGAGGCGGACAAGGCCCCGTCCTTCACGGTCACGGGAAACTTCAGCGCAAGCGCGGCATTGATTCCGCCGGCGCTTTCGGCCATGACGAAATTACTGAGCACAGTCGTCCCTTCCAATGCTACGTTCATCCCGCGCTTGGGCAGGCTCGCCGTGGGATCAGGGACGACGTCGGCAAAATAGAGGGTCACCATGAACTGTCCATTGCCGGTGGGATACTCGAATGAAAATCCCGGTCCACGCATGCCGGATTGATAAAGTAACGGCTGCGTCGTGCCGGCGATTGGGACTGAAGTGATGAACCGGTTGGCGCCTTGGGGCGGCGTGGTGACGTTTTGAAACGTAATTCCGTCTATGGTGGTGATAAAGGAGGCACCGTAGTTGATGGCGACACTCGCCGTGGCATTGGTCTCCTCCATCTCCGAGCCAAGCATGCTGGTCACAACAATTTTCTCCGGACTATTCGGCCAGGTGCAATTATAGCGCACCGACTTGGATGGCCACGAGGCTCCCTTGGGGCTCAGACTTGACCAGATGACGAATAAATCATCCTCGGGTGTCGCCTCGTCCGTGTTGACGGGAATAATTGAACCAAGCTGTGTGGCGCGATCGTACGCGGCGCCCGGGCCGAAGCCATCGTAGCGCGACTTTAGATTAACCACATAGCCGTTTCGTCCGGTCGGATCCGAATGTCCGAAGGTAGCCCCATTGAGAGGCTGGCCGATCTCCGCGGTGGCGGTGGCGCCGATTGCCGAATCGGTCCAAAGATAGGAGCGCACCACATCAATGGAAACGGGGGCGCTTCCGGACGCGGAGTTTTGGCCTTGCGTATAAAGCAGCACGGAGTAACCAGCCGCTTTGGTGGCAAGCTGCTTGGCGCCGACAACCTGGCTCGCGTTATCCTGGTAAAGGACGGCCCCAAAAGTGTGAGTGCTCGTGGACGGCTCAAGATTGACCTTGGGCTCGTCTCCATTCGGGCCGGCGCCGGTAACCTGGGTGATCAGACCCTGCGCCGCCGTCGGCCAGACCGTGGCAAGACGCCGGGTCAAAGGCGCTGCGGTGCTGAGTGGGTCGTTATTAACCTTCCATCGGATGTCGGCAACCGCAGGAGAGACTGCAAATAGCTTTTTTTCAAATGTGTCCCAGTAGAAGTAGGCCCGCCCGTCGGCATTATTCGCGCCGGGAAGGACGATGTCAGGCATCAGCGGGCGATCGTTGCCATCGCGGAATACGCCACTTGGCGGTAGCACTTCCTGGCCGCAGATCGCGGTGGTAAAGACTGAAAAAGTAGGTGAAAGCGCGGGTGCATCCGTGAGCAATGGCAGCAGAAAAGCGCCGCGGGCTGAGGTCATGTCGAATGCATAGTCAGCGGCGACGTTGCTGCGATACGTCGCAAAGGGATGGCCGCCCTGGGAATCGAGCAGCCAGTAAAGTGTTCCACCCAAACCGACACGCAAATCAGCTGTATCAAAGCCCGGCGCGGCAGTTCCTCCGTTGGAATCCTGCGTCTGCAATGCCCATTGCCAAACGCGCGTCGCCGCATTTTTCTCGATGAGCTTCGCCACAAACGCGGCGCTTCCTCCTCCGTTGGTTGCCCTGACGGAAAGGGTAGGCAAGCCTGTGGAACGGAAGTCGAGCGTTGTCGTGCCGAACGCGGCAGAATGTCTTCCTCCAAGGTAGAGTGCCCCGGCGGCGTCGCGGCTTAACGAGGTGGCGGTGGCGCTTACTGTTCCGCTGGCGGTGGGCGACTCGGCCCAAAGCCAGTTGCTCGCCGGGCTTAGTTTGGCGACAAAAAATTTGGAGTTGGCGGCGCCGGCAACAGTCAGGCCGTGCGAAAGCGTGGTGTTATCAGCGGATCGCAATGTGATGCCGGCTGTGTTGGTAAAGGCACCCGTGACAAAACTGTTGCGGTTTTCATCAAGCACAATGGCGCCCCCTCGAGCCGTGCCGCTGGCATCGCCGGTATATGTCGCAAGTGACAGCGGCGCCAGATCGGTCGTGCGCCAGCGAGCGATGTAACCGTCGCGTTGCGCGACAGAAGTCCGCAATGGGCCGCCGGCAATAAGATTCCCCTTCCAATCGCCGGTGAGGTAAAGTGAGTTGGTGTTATCTAAGGCCATCCCGGTGATCGTGCTGGTTGTGTTCCCAAAGTAGATGCCGTTGACCGCTGTGCCTGTGTCCAGGTTGGAAAGGGCTCCCGTGGCAGGATCTTTTATGACATTGGAGGAGACGGATCCCACCCAGCTCCAGGTATAGGTTTTTGGCGCATTGGCAGCCGACCCCGCCGCCGGTGGAAGCGCTGCCAGCTTGGCGACAAATGCATTGTTAGTATAACGGATCTCCCGCTGAACACCGCCTGCCAGAACCCGCGCCGATACAACGATCTTGCGATTGCCGCACCGCAGCCAGGTCAGGCTGTTTTGAGGAGTTAGAACTCCGATATGATCGAGACTCCCTTTCACGTAGATGTTCCCCTCCGAATCGAGTGCCAGGGCGTGACCCTGGCCTGTCCCTTGAGGCCGATCAAGGAGTCCCCCGGTGTAGTCTGTCCGCAAGGCAATGGAGCTGCCGGCAAACACGTCGTTGCCGGCGTCAAAATCCGAGGTTGATGACGTTGGAAAAAGAGTGAAGTCAAACTGCCTGGCCCATTGCCAGACGCCGTCCTTGTCCAGCATTGCAACAAAGATGTTGGAATCGACCAGCACGCTGTCGGTGATGAAGTTGCCCGTATTCGCGCGCGCCCCGCAGCTTATTGTCACGCTACCGAAAGTTGCCGTCTGCGAAAATGAACCGGTAATAAATACGTTTCCAGCGGGATCGACCGCGACGCCGGTGGCGATAGTCGCCGCTCCGCTGCCGACTACACGCTTCCAAACCACATTGCCGTCCTTGTCATACTTTACCACAAAGAGATCCGGGGTTGTTGTTGAACCTGCGGGGTTGGAGCGAGTCGTGACCATGGCGTCGCGCGTCATCGCCGCCGGGCGTCCTGTCGTATCGCTGGCGCTGTCGCGATAGACATCAATAAACGTTTCTGTGGAGTTGAATCGGCCGACGACATAAACGTTGCCGGCGCCGTCCGTGGCCGAATCGTAGACGATTTCATCTCCGGAACCGTCGATGCGCGATGAATAGCCGGCAGGTTCCTGCACGCCCATTTCCGTGGCGAAACTCCGTGCTGCCAGAGCGAATGCAAAAGCGATGAGGAAACAGGAGCGGAGCGATGAGAAGTTCATGACAACAGCGAGTAAGGAAAACCGATAACGATTCATTGCGCGGGGTTGATCTCTCCCAGCGTGTTCAGCCGGCTCAGGCGGAAGGTGCCCTTGGTGATAATGACATTCTTGTGCAAGCCGGTAACCGTTTCGCGATAGCTTCCGGTGCGTTCAGAGTAACCCGAAGAAGGCGTGTTATTACTCGTGGTTGGAGTATCAAAAATCAGCTCCAAATCGCGTGTGACGCTCCAGACTTCCTGCGCCTCTGCCGGAATGTTGCCTGGAAATGGCAGGAACTGGGCATCCAGGTCGTCGTGGTCAGGATGATAACGATGCTTAAATGGATTGGTTGGCAGCGTGCGGCCTATCTCAATCTTCCCGGTTAATGAACTTCCAAAGAAGCCGGTTAAAAGCACCTCGGTTCCCGCGAAATCGATCCCGACGCTGCTGGTCCGATAGGCGTATGGCGAGCCGTCGCGCTTCAAAGGAGCATCGTAATCGCCCTGTTTGGACGGATCCGTCACCAGCACAAAGGGCGGAGGATTGGCCGCGTCCGGTGCACCTTCCACGTGCTTTTTCATCAGGATAACTTCCTTGAGCAGTCGCGCGGTGCCGCCTGTGTCAACGTGTACCAATAGACGGAAGCTAAATTCGGCGGGCGTCGGAGTCACCGCGCTTGTATCGGAGCTATTCGCTTCGCTCACCGCGGAGAGCGTCGCGGTGCCAACCCAAAGTCCCGTGCTTGCGGTGGGAGCTGGTTCGATTGCCGACGCGCTGATTCTTCCGCTCCTGGCCAACGGCGCAAATCGGGCAGCAGCGGTATTGGCCTCCTTGAGAACTTGGGCAGATACCGGCAACTGCAAAGAAACGCCGCCACCGGAAATTCGAAGGAGAGTTTCCCTGTCGGCGGGAAGGTCGGCTCGTCGTATCCCAAGATTGAGTGTAGTGGTGGCTCCGGGCGGAATCAGGCGGTTTAAGATATCAAGTGGCAGCCACTCGTTTTGCCCGGTAGCCGCGTTCAATTCCTGATAGATGAACGGAAATCCGTCGGAGTTGGTGATCGTCACATTCGTCGGGTAGGCTGAGCGATTACGCACGGTAACGAGCCGCGAAGTCTGATCGGTTCCGAATTCAAGCAGCCTGCCGCCGCCGAATGAAATAGCCAGCGGCGCGGAGAAGTCGGAGCCGCCCTTGGAGTAAATCCAATAGGCCTGCCCGGCAGTTACTGCGCTCGAGTCTGTAAGCGCCGTCCAGGTTCCATTGGGAGCCAACCGGTAACGTAACTGCCCTTTATGAGCGGGAGAGTTGGAGAAAAAATCACCCGAGCGCACGGTCGTGTCCGGCTGCACCGAAAGTCCTGTGAGAGTAAAGGAATCGGGATTCCATTGGATATCCCGTACGCTCGACGAACCGTTGACCGTTAATATGACCGGCGCGGTTCCCGTATTTTTGAGCAAGTAAGCCTGATGACTGATGACGCCGCGCAAATCGGAAAGCGCTTCGAGGTCGGCTCGCGATCCAGGCGGCAGCCATACATTCCATCCCGGTATATTAAAAAGGCCGGCGGCGGGGTCTGAGACATATTCGACCGGGGAACGCGTTGGAAAAAAAGCCCAGACCTGATCGACCGGCAGCCCGGCGAATACAGCAAGCGGATCGGGGTTGGTTGGAGCTACTTCCAGGTAAATTGCATTCCATCCGGGCTGCAGTGTGAACTGCTGCGTGGCGGCATTTGCACGAAGTGTTAGCGCCACGCACAAGGCAATCCATGCCGGCAATAGCCCGGCCGGGAGCCGTCCGATGGCGCAGCGTAAGAGAGCGGAAATAAGACCCATGCAACGTTTGTGCTCGCATCGGCCCATTCCAACAATAGCACTTCGGTAGTATGCCGTTTACGGCCGCCGCCCTCTTCATCCCATGACGTCCCACGCATACGGCATTTTCCAGATTGTCACATTCGCGATAGCTGGCGTGTGGTTATGATCGGACGATGAAATCGTTGCGGGCTTTTATTTTCATTCTCTTCCTGGCTGCCATCGGCCATGGCAACGATGCAGACAGCAGGCAGGGAGTTGATGAGGCCACCGAGGCTCAACTGCAGCTCGGGCGCGCTTATCTTGCAGGGAATGGAGTAGCCAGGGATGAGCTCAAAGCGTTTGAGCTATTTTGCAAGGCGGCCACACAGGGCAATGCCAAAGCTCAGAATAATCTCGCTTCCATGTATGCCAACGGGCTCGGCATCGCCCGGGATCTTGTAGAAGCCGCCACCTGGTATCGCCGTTCCGCGGAACAAGGCGCCGCCCTCGCACAGACCGCCCTTGGCACGATGTTGCTGCGCGGAAATGGCATATCGAAGGACTGCCGGGAAGCGGCGACCTGGTTAAGAAAAGCGGCTGAGCAAGGCGATCCCGACGCGCAACTGGAACTCGGGCAGCTTTATCATTTTGGCGCTGAGGGAGTGGAGAGAGACGATGCCGAGGCTGCCAAATGGCTGAAAATGGCTGCTGCACGCGGAAACGCCGAAGCCGAGAACGCGATGGGTGTAATGTGCGAAGACGGGCTTGGTGTTGCACAAAGTCAGAATGAGGCCGCGGCATGGTTTGAGAAGGCTGCGAGGAAGGGAGACGCCAAAGCGCAAAGTAATCTGGGACGCTGTTATGCTCTTGGCGCGGGATTGCCGCGTGACCTGGTCAAGGCGTGTCAATGGCTCACTGCCGGCGCAGGGCAGGGGGAATCAACCGCGGAGAATTTGCTCACGGATTTGCAGCGCGGCCTGACCCCTGTGCAGATCGCTGAGGCCGAACAGCTTGCAGCGCGGGAAATAGCTCGCCTTCAGGAGGCAAAAGCAGCCGCTAAATGAGGAGGTCTCAACTCCTGTTCAATTGGCGCTCATTTGCAGGTTCATTTTCCTAACGGCGCCGATGAATGAATTTCCACGCTTGCGGCAGCAGGAAAACGGAGATCATCGCATCGAGCAGGAGGCCAAGCGCGCAGGTTTTTCCCAAGCTGGCGAGACCGAGGTTATTGGCCCAACTGATGGAACCAAAGCCGGCGGTGGCGGCTGCGGCGCAAAGAATGATGACCAATCCCAGTTGACGTTGGGCATCGGGAATGTCGCCGTTATTGGCGCGCAACGCCAGGATCAGCAGGATGCTGTAATCGATTCCCGTTCCCAGTAATAAAAGAATCGCTGAGAGGTTGAAGAAATTCCATTCCATGCCGAGAAGCCGCATGGCGCCGGCAAGTGAGATAAACACCAGGATCATGGCGATCGCCAGGAGGAGGACATCGCGCAAGCCGCGGAATCCAACGATCAGGATGAAGAAAACGATGCCTATCAGACCAAGGAACACGTGCATGAATTCGCGGGGAATGACTTCCTGAAGTTCCTTACCGAGCAGATTCCAGCTGGCCAGATGCACGCCGGGAGCGGCGAGCTGGTTGCTGACCGCCTGATCGTGGCCCGCGGCGGGTTGCACAATTCCAAGTGCCAGAAAATTGCCGTCCTGATAGCGAATCGTGCGGCGGAATATCCATTTGCTCGTCTCGTTTTCAGGCCAGACCGGGGTTGCTTTTCCCGCCCATGCCGCGAATTGATCAAGCACCGCGCCAGTCAGCGTAAAAGATTCCTCGGTAAATCCGGCCGCCATCATTGCCTGCTTTAGTCTTGGAGCCTCGGTGGCGAGTTTTGCCAGCAAAGGAAGATTGGCACGCTGATTGGCGGGCGCCGCCCATAGCGGGAGCGTGGAGCGGTAGCTATCAACTTCCCCACGCGCTTTAGCCGAGGCAAGCTGGCTCTCGGCTTTTTCCATTCTATCGCGCACTTCATCCACGCTGGAGCCTTGTACAATGAGGCTCGCCAGGTCACGTTCGTCAATCAAGCGGCGCTGGAGCTGATCGAGCGCCGTGTAGGCATCGCTGTGACGCGGACGCAAAGAGCGCGAGGAGAAGTCAAGCGCGGGAGCTCCTTTAAGTAGAAGCACCGCGCCAAGTCCAATGACCGTTGCAAGTGTCAGCCAGGTGCCGGCCTGGATCACACGCGGTGATTCAAGCAAACTCTCAATGAACGAAGGAGGGCGCTCCACCTTCTTGATCCGCATGGCGATCGGCACAAAGAGTGTGAGCATGACGATCGCGCCGACCACGACGCCGATGCCGACCAGGTTTCCAAGCTGGGAAAGCCCCGGCAGACTGCTTAAATTCAAGGCGAAAAAGGCGGCTGCTGTCGTGCCAGCCGTCCAGACGATGTTTTGAAAGCAGATCCGCTGGAGTTCACGCACGGTGCCCGTGTGATGAAGCGACTTTTGATAGATCAAATAACCGTAGTCGACGCTTAGTCCAATCATGATGGAAGCGAACCCGACGCCAATCACCGTGAGTTGATTGAGCAAGAGGCCCGCCGCGGCAAGTGAGAGGAAAAACACCAGAATGAGCATCGACCACAGTTCAAACAATGGCTTCGCGCGCCGGTAACAAACCCAGAAGATAGCGCCTACGACAAAGAGCGTGCTAAACCCCGACGAACTCATATCCCACTCCATCGAGCTCGAAATATCGGCCACGAACGCCGGTTCTCCGGTAAATCCAATGGTGAGATTCGGATTGGTATTCCAGGCACGCGCAATTTTTTTAGCCTGATTGAGCCACGCCAAGGTATCCTTGTAGTTCTTGAAACGAGGAGTGGCAGCTTCAAGGTAGATGACTCGGAACGCGCCGTCGGCTGATGCGAATTCCGACTGCATCTGCCCTTCAACCAGTCCGTTCTGAGCGAGCGCCTGGCTGAACCCGTATGGGTCGTAACTCAATAACGCGATTTCCTGCGGTGAGAGAGAGTCGCCGAGTTTCTCAAGGCTGCTTTTTAGCGTCTCGGGCGCGTTTTCGGGAGTGGTGCGGGTCAGCAGCTCCTTGATCTTTTCCGGCGGTTGATTGATCGCCAGAAACGCAAGTAACTCGGAGAGCTCAGCCGGTTTTTTCTCCCAGGGCGGGCGGGA
Organism: Chthoniobacteraceae bacterium; assembly: GCA_028293625.1. Taxonomy (GTDB): domain Bacteria; phylum Verrucomicrobiota; class Verrucomicrobiia; order Chthoniobacterales; family Chthoniobacteraceae; genus CAIURC01. Next base: position 130,145 of record JAQGOL010000009.1, read on the forward strand.
AACGGCGTGCTTGAATAAATCGGGGCGGGTCCGGAAATGTTCCGCAAGCGCATCCGCGGCTGCTTCGGCGGTGTCGCTATCAGGCGCCTCAAGCGTGACGATCAGTTCATTGGGAAGCGAAAAGTGCTTAAGAAAAAGAGAGAGTCCCGTTACTTGTTTAAGGTTATCGGGAAGCAGCTTAAGAATCTCAATGTTGAAGCTGATGCGGGAAAGTCCCGCAGCCGTAAAGGCCACGAGAAGAAGAATCAGCAGCCACTTCCGCAGTCGGGCGCCGTGGGATTTTTGAGGCGGCAATGTAGCTGCCGGAACAGCGGGCGGCGCGTCTTGATTACTTTGCATTAATGATCTCGTAGCCTGTGGAGTCGAACTCAAATACGTGCCGATCTATTTTTGCATTGACGCGCACATTGGAGAATTCATTGCGCAACGCCGAGCCGTCGCGCGTGGAGATTTCAAAGCCGAACATCTGTCCGCTGGTGGTATCGAAGTCGATTTTGATAGCCGCCACCATCTTCCGCGTTTGGGGATCCCGCGGTGCAACTTCCAAATGGCAGCGCTGGCCCGTTACTTCGATGGCAAGCACTTCAAATTGTTTTTGAAAATCGGCGATGTCTTTGGCGAACTGGAAATTCATCATCGCCAGGCCCTGGGCGCCTGCTTTTTGCCCGACGCTGGTTGCCGAATGCCGCTCAATTCGTTTTTTAGCCGGAGTAATGACGTCGATAACATTGCCCTTTCGCACCACGATCGTTTTGACCGGGTCTCCGAGCTCCCAGCGAAAGTTGTCGGGAGCAACAAACGAGAGATGTCCGGGAGTGGAAAGCGGACTGCGCAACGCCCGCAAAGCCCGGGTCTGGACGACATCGGCTGTGACCGAACGAAATTCGTCCTGACGGGCGAGCCACTTTTTGACCGGAGTCAAATCGGCAGGCGTTACGGCGTGCAGCCCGGCGGGCAGGATCAACGCAATGAAGAAGAAAAGTAGGCGCATGGGGATGGAGAAATGGAAGTACACGCGCTGGCTTGAGCGCATGCAATGATTTTTAGTGGCCGAATCGGGCCCGGACGCGGCAGAGTGGGCGGATTCATGGATTACGACATTGTGATCATAGGCGGCTCGCTCTCAGGCGCTTCGACGGCAATCCTTTTGCGCCGCGAATGCCCGGGCTTGCGCGTACTTGTAGTGGAGCGCTCGGCAAAATTTGGCCGCCGGGTGGGAGAAGCGACCGTGGAGATCAGTGGTTTTTTTCTTGGCCGGGTCCTTGGACTGGCCGGTTTTCTAAATGAATCCCAGTTGATCAAGCAGGGGATGCGATTCTGGTTTGCCAACGAGCAGACACAATCGCTTTCGGATTCGAGCGAGATCGGCCCGCGTTATCACGTGCGGCTTCCCTCGTGGCAGCTCGATCGTTCCGTGGTCGATGAGGAGGTGCTGCGGCGCGCGGTGGAAGCCGGAGCGGAATTGCGGCGTCCGGCACAGGTGACTGCCGTGGAACTCGCAGCGGGCGGGGAACAAGTTGTTACTTTGCGTGAAGCCGATGCCAGCACCACAGTGCGCTGCCGCTGGGTGGTCGATGCGTCCGGGTTCGCGGCGCTGCTTGCGCGTCAGCAAGGATGGTGGCGGCAGAACCTGGAGCATCCCACCGCTTCCGCCTGGGCGCGCTGGCAGGGTGTGAAGGATTGGGATGGGCGTGCGCTGGCGGAGAAGTTTCCGGATTGGGCCAATGCTTGTTATGGTTCGCGCAACACTGCCACCAATCATATTGTCGGCGACGGATGGTGGAGCTGGTGGATTCCACTCAAAGGCGGCGATGTGAGCGTGGGGGTCGTTTTTGATCAACGCATCGCAAACTTTCCTTCCGGCGAAATGAGCGTGGGCGAGCGGCTCAAAGAATTTCTTTCGCGCCATCCTGTTGGAGCTGAACTGCTCTCAAACGCAACGCTCGTTGACGGCGACACGCATTGGCGAAAAAATCTGCCTTATTCGACGACTCAATTCGCGGGCGACGGATTTGTGCTGGTTGGCGATGCGGCGGCTTTTCTCGATCCGCTTTACAGCCCCGGCATGGACTGGATCTCGTTCACAGTGACCGCATCGGTGGCGCTCATTGTCGCCGAACAACGTGGCGATCCGATTGATTCGCTGATTGAAAAGCACAACAACGATTTTTCAAAAAGCTATCAACGATGGTTTCAAGCGATCTATAAAGATAAGTATGAGTATGTGGGCGAGTTTGACCTGATGCGGCTCGCTTTTTTAATGGATCTTGGACTTTATTACCTCGGCGTGGTCTCGCAGCCGTTCAAGTTCGGCGCTCAATCGCTCCGTGTGCCTCCTTTTTCTCTCAATGTCGCCAGCCCGGTTTTTTACTTTATGCGCGCGTATAATCGCCGGTTTGCCTCCATGGCCCGGGAACGCCGTCGCCGCAGCCAGTGGGGCCGGGCCAATAATGCTCGACGCTATCTTTTTCAAAGTTTCTCGTTGAGCCCAAAAGATCTTCCACGGATTCTGGGTGCCGCGACTCAATGGGCATGGCTGGAACTCACCGAAGGCTGGCGCAGTTGGCGCTGATTAAATGCCGCCAAGAAACCAGAAGCGCATGGAAGGTTTGGGATTAAGTTCGCCCGCCATCTCCACCTGCCGCACATTTTCGCACCGCCTCTCTTTTTCATGAAACTGCTAGATCGTTATGTCACCCGCCAGGTGCTTTCTACATCGACCTATGCGGTGTCGATTCTGAGCGTGGTGCTTGTATTGGGGAATGTGTTCAAGAAATTGCTTGATCTGCTAATCAACCAGAACATTCCCGCCGAACAGCTCCTCTCGTTTGTTGCCTACATTCTGCCAGTCTCCCTCACCTTCACCATTCCCTGGGGCTTTCTGACGGCTGTGCTTCTGGTGTTTGGAAAAATGTCGGCCGAAAATGAGCTGATTGCCTTGCGCTCCAACGGCGTGAGCATTCCTCGCATTTGCATGCCGGTGTTTGCAATCGCGCTCATTTTTGTGGCGATCTGCACCTGGATTAATGTCGATGTCGCGCCGCGTGCGGAAACAAAAATGAAAGATGCCCTCTACAATATCGCAATGAGCAATCCGCTCGCGATGTTTGGTGGCGACAAGGTCATCGATGAGTTTCCAGACAAAAAGATCTACGTCGAAAAGCACAACGGACCGGAGCTCGAGAACATCCTCGTTTATGAGGTAAGCGAAGACTATAATCCAATCCGCGTTGTCTTCGCGAAGCGCGGCATTCTTTCCATCGACCGGGCCAATAACCAGTTGCTGCTTCAGCTCACCCAGGCGCAATTTGAACTTCGCGATACCCAGGAGCCGCAAAATCTTTTAAAACTCCAACGCGGTGTTGCCTTTGAAACCACCTTCCCGATTTCGCTCGAGGAACTTCAAAACAGGAGCAAGAAACGCAAGGGGCTCAGCTCGCTGACTGTCAATGAGCTGGAAGAACGTCTCTCCCAGGAAAAAGCGGGGAAACTTTCCAAAAGCGATGCAAAACGTGCCGCAGCGGAGCGTTCATCTGCGCGGACTGAAGTAAGCAAACGGTTCTCATTTGCGATGGCTTCCTTTGCTTTTGGCCTGATTGGCATTCCGCTGGCAATGACCGCGCATCGTAAAGAAACGTCCGTGGGCTTTCTTCTCAGCCTTATCGTGGCGTTCGTTTACTTCTGCCTTATTATCCTCATCGATACGGTGCGAGAAAACCCGGCGCTGCATCCTGAGTTGCTGATATGGAGTCCGAACCTGATCTTTATCGGCTTGGGTGCCTGGCTTTTTTATCGTCTAAGCCGGCGCTGAACACTCTCTGCGGGGCCGGGCCGGTCTATTTCAGTTGCTGCTCAAGAAACGTATATGTCAGCGCCCAGAAATGTGCGGACTGACGATTGTCAGCGCCTGCGCCATGGCCGCCTTCGATGTTTTCAAAATAGCGGACATCGGCGCCCATTTCCTTCATTCTCGCCATCATTTTGCGCGCGTGTCCCGGATGCACCCGGTCATCGCGTGTCGTTGTCATGAACAACACCGATGGATACCGGGTATTGGAATTTAGATTATGATAGGGAGAAAAGGTCTTGATGAAATTCCATTCCTCGGCCTTGTCAGGATCTCCGTATTCTTCCATCCAGGATGCGCCCGCCAGCAAATGGGAATAACGTTTCATGTCCAACAAGGGAATCTGGCAGACGATGGCCCGAAAAAGCTGGGGATAGCGGGTTAGCATATTCCCCACCAGTAAACCGCCATTACTGCCTCCTTCGCAGGCAAGATGCCTTGCCGAAGTCACTTTACGAGCGATCAAATCCTCCGCGACCGCACCGAAATCCTCATAGGCCCGAGGTCGATTCTCTCGCAACGCCGCCTGGTGCCATCTTGGGCCATACTCCCCACCGCCGCGGATATTGGCGAGCACGTAAACACCACCCCGAGTAAGCCAGGAACTTCCTAAAACACTGTTGTAAGCGGGAATTCTGGATACTTCAAACCCGCCGTACCCTGATAGTAATGTTGGCTGGCTGCTGTCCAAATCCATTCCTTTCCTGGAGACTTGAAAGTAAGGGATCCGAGTGCCGTCCTTCGAGTTTGTAAAGTGTTGCGTGATTTCGAGGTTTGAAGAATCAAAGAAAGCCGGTGATGCTTTCAGTTTTTCAATCTCGTTACCCAAAGTGCCGTAACTTAAAGTAGTAGGAGTCAGAAAGTCAGTGACGGTTAGAAAGTAGTCATCCGACTCCTCCGGGTCGACTGGTTGTGCGCTGACAGAGCCAATCGTTGGTGCGCCAGGGAGTGGTTCGCGTCTCCACTTGCCCTCGGAGGGCGTAAGCACGTAGAGCCGGTTCTTGACGTCTTCAAGCACATTAAGAATAAGATGATTCTGAGTCCATGATGAATGCGCCAGCGAAGTGGTGGATGTCGGCTCAAACAACACGGCAAACTCACGTCTGCCTTCCATGAAGTCATCAAACTTCGCTACCAGCAGCGATCCGGCCGCGTAAGTGCGTCCGCCAACTGCCCAGCTGGTTCGCGGCTTGATAACAAGCCAATCGCGGTGAATGTCGCATTCAGCATCAGGAGGAACGTCGATCTTCTTTTTGGAACCGTCCTGGCTGAGTAAATACTGTTCGCTCGTAAAAAATGACGGCCTGCGCATGACGAAGTCACGCTCAAATCCCTTTGTCGGATCGTGGATCGCCTCCACCGTCATGTCCGTTTCCTTCCCCTCAAAAATCAGTTTTGCCTCCGAAAACGGAGTGCCGCGTTTCCATATTTTTGCCACGCGCGGATAGCCCGAGGTGGTCATTGAGCCCGGTCCAAAATCCGTGCCGACAAACAGGGTGTTGAGGTCAATCCATCCCACATTGCTTTTGGCCTGAGGTAATTCAAAACCGTTATGGACAAAGCTGCGGGATTCCAAATCAAACTCGCGCACTACCGAGGCATCGGAACCTCCTCGCGAAAGCGAGATCAGGCAGCGCTGATAATCAGGCTTTAAGAACTCGGCTCCGTGAAATACCCAGCTCTCGTTTTCAGCGGCGCCGAGCGCATCGAGGTCAAGCACGGTTTCCCAGTTTGGCGTTGGCTTGCGGTATTCTTCCAAGGTGGTCCGCCGCCAGAGTCCTCGCGGATGCTGCGCGTCGCGCCAGAAATTATAAAAACGCGCCCCGTATTTTGTAATAAACGGAATCTTTGAGTCTGAGTCGAGGATTGTAAGAATTGCCTGTTCCAACTCCTTGAACGATTTCCCGGATTCAAGTTCAACTGCCGACTCGGCATTGCGCTCCCGAACCCAGGTGAGGGCCTTTTCTCCCGTGACATCCTCAAGCCACAGATAAGGATCTTCGATCTCGTTAAGGGGAGGACGTTGAGGATTTTGAGCATTCACTTGAAGAACGAGTGAACCTCCGAGCGCTAATGCGAGCCAGGTCGATTTCATTTGGTTTCCGAGAAAGAGTCCCGATACTGGAGTGGAGACGATTTCAGGGAAAGCTTTTTGGATGGGTCCGGCAGCCCAGTGTTTACATCGCCAATCGGAAGGCCGGCATGGCGGAGGAGGGGCATCGACTCATGCCCTGATGTCGCGAAATTGCGGTAACCCGGATGTGATGGTCTACAATAGAAGAGGGCAGGGCAGCTCAATGCGCCGTGCCTCTTGCAAGTGATCTGCCACCTGGGGCGAGTATTCGGGCACGATCGTTTTCAGCAAAAGCTTGAGATCGTCGGGGCCGCTGACATGAAGCTCGGAAGCCAGGCGTGTGATCCGGGTATTCATTTGAGAGTAGGAGGGCGGAGTTGTAACCAGCCTGACTATCTTCGGATGGTCGGTGGTCTTAACATCCTCATCCATTTGATAAAGCTCTTCGTAGAGCTTCTCGCCTGGCCGCAGACCGGTGAACTGGACTGATATGTCACTGCCCATAGTCAATCCGCTCAGCTCAATCATCTGCCGAGCCAGATCAACAATTTTGATCGGTTTGCCCATATCGAGAAGATAGATCTCTCCCCCAAGAGCGCGGACGGCGCTCTGCAATACAAGGCTGACCGCCTCGGGAATCGTCATGAAGTAGCGAGTAATATCCGGGTGAGTTACTTTTACAGGGCCGCCTTCAGCAATCTGGCGCGCGAATGTGGGGACCACACTCCCCGAGGAACCGAGGACATTCCCGAATCGAACCACGGCAAATCGAGTCCGCATCCCTGGCCGTGTTTGCATCGACTGGATAAATGCCTCCGCGACGCGTTTGGTGGCCCCCATCACGTTTGTAGGATTGATGGCCTTGTCCGTGGAAATCATCACGAAACGACTGACTCCATGTGTATATGAGAGCTCGGCGACCTGGGCTGTACCGAGCACGTTGTTTCGGATGGCCTCGCCCGGCTGCGACTCCATCATCGGGACATGCTTGTGGGCAGCCGCATGGAATACGAGATGCGGATGATGTGAGGAAAAAACTCCGTCCATGCGCTTGAAGTCGAGGATGTCAGCAACTTCGGGAACAATGATATTTCCAAAACCGCGTTCCGAAAGTTCAAGTTGAATGGGAAACAGCGCGGCTTCGGATCGTTCCACCATGATGAGACGGGTCGGCTGGCAAAGGACAATCTGCCGGCAGAGTTCGCTCCCGATACTTCCGCCTGCGCCTGTTACCATCAATATCTGTCCAGCGATCAAGTCCCGGACATTGCCGGCTCCTATTTGGATTGCTTCACGTCCGAGCAAATCTCCTATCTCGAGAGGACGAAGACTGGTGAGTTGAAACCGGCCGGTGGCAAGCTGCTCGGTCGATGGAACCGTGCGAAATTTGACGCGTGTTTCCCTCAATACTTTTATGATGCTTCGGATACGGGTTTCCGAAGCCGTTGGCAGAGCGATGATTACTTCGTCAAATTTTCGGCGGTGCTTCTGATCGCGAATGCACTCCGGGCGTCCGCAAATCGTTATTCCATGAACTCTGGTGGATGGTCTGCGGAAGTCATCAAAGAATACCGTGGGAACCAGTCCAAGACGTGTTTTCGCGAAAAGCTCCCGAGCCAGCGCGCTTCCCGTATCACCGGCTCCAATAATTCCGACGCGTCGCACGATACGCGAACGCGGTGAGCTATGTAAACGTTCGCGTAAGACGCGTGCTCCCAAACGGCCTGCGCACAGCATTCCACACGATAACAAACAATCAATCAAAACCACGCTTCTAGGCAAGGCGTGGGATAGATCTCCAAACTGCCAGGCCGTTAGCGCCACCATTGAGCTAAGACTGCATACTCCAAACACCCGCTTCAAATCGGGCACGCCAAAGTAACTCACGGAATCATCAAAGTGCCCGAAAGCGATCATCATCATGAGCTTGAGCGCCACAAACCAGGCAAGCGTCAAGCCAAACCCAGCCTTGAGCCGCTCGGGTACCGAAAAGTCGAATCTGAGTTGATATGCCAACCAGAATGTAAAGCAGGCGCAGATGCCGTATCCGAAGAGAAGCGCCATGAATCTTGCTTCACGTCTATGCGCGAGAAACCTGTAAAATCTACCCATAAGAAATAAACTCGCTTATTTTTAGTTGCCCGCTGTTTATCCAACGGGTTCGCAGGAACTAACTTCCGGATGCCGCCACCTTGATGGGAGTGTATCTAACCAACTCCTAGATGTAGTAATCGCAAAGCGCGCCACGCGGATTCCAGTAGTCCTGACCTCTGATGCATCCGTAAACCACTTGCAGCCCTATATCATATCCCTTTTCCTATACAGCACCTCCCAATACATCACCGCGTTTTCCGCTGTGCTCGTTTCAACGCATTGACTTAACCGCCCTTTACCGCACTCAAACGAACCGTCAATGGCGCGCAAAGCTATTGCTTGATCAAGCAAGAAGGGCCATTGCGGATCGAATTGCCAGAGCGGTGTTTGCCCGATCGCGGATGCTGTCAAATCTCTTCAGTCGCAAGTCGATTCCGTTCTAATAAGTTACAGATAATTTATCAAATATAAAATTAAAATAACATTTTTCATAAACATCGTTCAAAAAAGTTAGTGGCCGTCTTTTGCAGGATTCGCATTTGACTGCCGTCGATTGTTCCAGCTTACGCCGAGCCTGCGGAATACGAACTTTCACGGCCGGGCGCAATTCGAAGAGCTCCTTTGTCGCTGTCAGAATCTCTGTGAAGTGCAGATTGATTCGCTAGTTAAGTGATCCGTTTAGACTGACATACCCCGGAGGAGAGCCACGTGCCTTTCAGCAGGGCGGTGTCCGGAACTGCAAATCGAGAATATTTCTCTGCGATTGACGAGAGTCGCAAGGCATGCTTTACGTAAGGCGTCGCCAATGTGGCTGGGGAGCACATTTAGAAGGGGATAGCATGAAGAAGGACGGCAACTGACCTAAGCCAGGATTTAGGAGCCAAGGTGAAGAGGGCGGGCTGGGGAAGCTGCTAAAGGGGGGTCTCTTCCCAGTTTACAGATATTGCAGTTTGACTGACTCTCAGTTTTGAAGAAGCCCTATAATGAACGTCATCTTAACCTGTGCTGGCCGTAGAACGTACGCAATAAAAGCGTTTAAAGACGCGCTGCAAGGCCGAGGAAAGGTCTTTGCTTGCGATTCCAATCCAGGAGCGCCGGCACTTCAGCAAGCTGATGGAGCTTTTATAGTTCCAGATGCCAGCGATCATAATTATATTCCGGCGCTACTGCGAATTTGCCGTGAAAATAAAATCAAGCTCCTTGTCCCTGCTCTCGAGCCCGAGCTTCCCTTGTTTGCTGAAAACCGAGCTCTTTTCCTGGGGATTGGAACGGTGCCTTTGGTATCCACTACTGAAGTTGTTGATATCTGTTATGATAAGTTACGCGCCGCGCAATTTTTAATCGGGTGCGGAGTATCGGTTCCCCGTACTTTTGCTTCGTTGCCTGATGCTCGAAAAGCGATTCAGGACTGTGATGTGCAATGGCCACTGGTAACAAAACCGCGATGGGGAGTAAGTTCAATTTGTTTGGGATTTCCTCACGACGCGGAAGAATTGGAGCTTGTCTATGCGCTAACTAGACGGCAGCTCGAGCGCACGTTTTTGGCTGACGTGAGTGCGGCGGATCCTGATGGCTGCATTCTAATCCAGGAGACTATAAAAGGTGACGAATACGGACTTGATATAGTCAACGATCTCCATGGTCGCTATGTATGCACTTTTGCGAAGCGAAAATTGCGGATGTGGGCAGGGCAAACCGACCGTGCAATAACCGTTAGGGATCCTATTCTCGAAGAGCTTGGGCGATGCATCGGAGAGAATCTGGGTCACTACGGATTGCTGGACTGTGATGTTTTTGTTTCTGAAGGCCGCTGCTTTGTGATCGACATGAATCCGCGCATCGGCGGCGGCTACCCATTTTCCCATCTCGCCGGTGCAAATTTTCCCGCAGCGCTTGTTTCCTGGATGGCGGGAGAAAATCCCGAACAAAAGTGGTTCGAAGTAAAAAAGGATTTTACTTCATCTCGTTGCGATGCGTTTTTCCCGATGGCTGACCTGCCGATTCCAGCGCCGATCTGAGTTTCAGCGTGGTACGCTGCCCTTCGGGAATCGATGTGAGTGAACTTACCGATTCCGGATATGCAAAAAATAAAAGTGAAACGGGTTCTGGATTTAGTTCTCGTGCTGCCGTTGCTGGTGATCTTATCACCATTACTATTAATCATAGCATTCTTGGTATGGCTTGATCTGGGATTGCCTATTTTATTTCGTCAAACGCGCCCGGGGCTTCACGGGCGTCCGTTCACGATTTATAAATTTCGAACGATGACGCAATCGCTCGATACGTTTGGGAACGTGATGGAGGATGGTCATCGAATTACCAAGATTGGCGGGTTTTTGAGATCCACGAGTCTTGATGAGCTTCCAGAGTTTTTTAACATCCTTGCGGGAGAGATGAGTCTGGTGGGGCCACGGCCTCTTTTGATGAGCTATTTGACACTCTATTCAGAGGATCAACGGAGGCGGCATGATGTTCCTCCGGGACTTACCGGCTGGGCTCAAATCAACGGACGCAATACGAGAAGTTGGCCGGATCGATTGGCGTTGGATTTGTGGTATGTCCAAAATTGGACGGTGCTGTTGGATTTGAAGATTCTAACTATTACGATATGGAAGGTTGTCAGGCGCGAGGGAATAAACCAACCAGGCCGCGCAACTGTGGATGCCTTTACAGGAAACGGTGAGTAGTAATTAGACACTTTATCCGATGGCATGCTGTCACTTTGTGCCCCGGGACGGAATTTTAATAAAGTTTGCCAAACAATGATTTCAGATGACGCAAAAGATGCGGCGGATTGCATGAACGTTATTGAAAGCAGCAGCGCTCAGGAATGGCAGGACGTCATTGGCTCCTCATCGGTTTATGATTTCTATCATACCGGGCCTTACCATGCGATTGCCGAGGAGCTTGGAGAAGGACGAGCTCATATGTTCGTCTATAGAGAGGTGAACTATATGGTAGCCTTGCCTCTGTTGCTTCGGCCGATTGCCACGCCGAATTGGAGGCATTCGTTTGATGAGCCGTGGATGGATGCGACTTCCGTCTACGGCTATGCCGGGCCAATTTGCTCGCATAGCTGCATGCCTAGAACAGTTGTTCAAAACTTTCAAACGGCACTCTACAAAGAGTTAGTGAGGCGCAGAGTCATCGCGGTCTTCTCGCGGTTGCATCCTTTGATTCCACAAGTCGAAGTATTGTCGGGGTTGGGAACCATCAGAGCATTGGGCCAGACGGTGTCGATTTCTCTGCGAGAGCCATCGGAAGCCCAAAGAGCTCAATACAGGGAAAATCACAAACGCGGAATCGCCAGACTTAAACAGATAGGGGTGGAATGTAGCGAAGATCAGAAGAAACGCTTTGTCGGGGAATTCGCCAAGCTATATACGGCGACGATGGTTAGGGTGGGCGCAGAAGACTCATATTTTTTCGACGAGTCGTATTTTCGGACGCTGCTCGAGCGTCTTGGCTCAGAGTGTCATTTGTTTCTTGCGTGGTTGCATGGCGAAGCGGTTGCCGGCGGTATATTTGTAAGGTGTGGTGATATTCTGCAATATCATCTGGGAGCTTCACGCGACGACTGCCTTAAGCTTGCGCCGATGAAACTTGTATTTGACTCAGTGCGCGAATGGGGTTCAGCGCGCGCCTTGGCTCTGTTGCACCTTGGCGGAGGAGTGGGATCCAACGAGGATTCTTTGTTTCAGTTTAAGGCCGGTTTTTCCAAGAATCGGCATGATTTTTCGTGCTGGCAATGGATCGTGAATCGCGCCGTGTACGATCATTTTTGTGAAACTATTCGCCCTGGCTGTAGTGGGTACCAATTAAAGCCCGCAGTTTCTGAATTTTTCCCGGCTTACCGAAGACCTCCTATATTTCTGGATTAGAGTTGGAGAGCTATTATGCAAATGCACGATCGAATTTGGATTTCCCCTCCGCATATGGGAGTAAAAGAGCTTCAGTTGGTCCAGGAAGCTTTCGAGTCGAATTGGATAGCTCCTTTGGGACCCCATGTTGACGCCTTTGAGCAGGAAGTTTCAGAGTTAGTAGGCGTTTCTCATGCTGCGGCCCTTTCCTCAGGCACCGCGGCGATTCATCTCGCTCTCAAGTTGTTGGGGGTCCGGAGAGGGGATGATGTTTTTTGCTCCACGCTGACTTTTGCAGCGAGTGCAAATCCCATTTTATATGAGGGAGCGCGTCCGGTGTTTATAGACTCCGAGGAAAAAACTTGGAATATGGATTCTGATTTGCTCTACGATGAGTTACTCAACTCGGCGGCGCGCGGCAACCTGCCTAAGGCCGTGATCGTAGTCGATCTTTATGGGCAATGTGCTGACTACAGTAAAATCAGTGACGTTTGTAACGTTTTTGGCGTGCCGATTATAGAAGACGCCGCCGAGGCGTTGGGCTCGAGTTATGAAAACCGTATGGCAGGCTCGTTTGGCCGTCTGGGAGTTTTTTCTTTTAATGGAAATAAAATAATCACGACATCGGGAGGGGGTATGCTTGTGTCGGAAGACGCATCGTTGATCGAGCAAGCCAGGTTTCTGTCCGCACAGTCGCGCGACCCGTCGCCACACTATGAGCATTCTGTGGTCGGATATAATTATCGCATGAGCAACGTGCTTGCCGGAATTGGGCGAGGTCAGTTGCGTCTATTGCAGAGCCGTGTGCATGCGAGGCGCTGTAATCGTTTTTTTTATGAAAGTGCTCTAAGCGACATTGCAGGTTTGCGCTTCATGCCGCTAAGTTCCGATGGCTACCAAAACTGCTGGCTGACAGCCATTACGATTGATCCTGCTCTGTTTGGCGCTACACGCGAACAGGTTAGACTGGCCCTTGAAGAGGCGAATATTGAATCACGCCCAGTCTGGAAACCTCTGCACGCACAGCCGCTTTTTTCATCTTGCAGAGTGCGCGGCGGGGCCGTTTCAGAGCGCTTATTTGAAAACGGATTATGTCTCCCGAGCGGCTCAAATCTCACGCAAGAGGCGCTTCATCGCGTCTGCGAAGTAATACGAAGGGTTTACGACGGCGGAGAGTAGTAATTAAAAACAGAAGCCCGGCGCACTCATCGCGAATGCGCCGGACTCTATGTCTTCAGAAGCAAATATAACGATGCGGAGTTTGGTTGCCGTGGAGTGATTAGCCAATCAGGGTATCACCCGGTTGTCGCATAGGTTGTTTTGCTTCCGTTCGACTATATCGAGCGCTCGCCGAAATTGCGGGACGCCGAGTCATTTCAGAGCTTTGTGCGTTGAACGAACGATTACGGGATATTCTGACGGCGCAGCGTCGGCGAAATTTATCTCATAGTCGGATGTTGCAAAATAGCCGTATCGCGAGGCGAGATGGAATCCGATTTCTCCCAATGCCTTCGAGTTGCCCACCGCGTGGGAACCGCTCGAGTCCCACGCATACAGATTTCCGGCACCGACGTCGAACACGAGATAACAATGACATAACCTGATGCGACTAATGCGAAGCATCACGATTCGGCTCCATACTGTTTTTGGAAGTGCATCTTTGGCTTTTACGGCATCAATTAGGCATGTGTTTCGTAAAGAAACACAACTTGTCAACATAAGTGAAAGGAAAAAAAGACTGAATTTGAGAGATGCTGGTTGTGAGATTAATTGAATTGAAAACAGGCTGATGCCGCCTCTGACGGTCCTTGGTACTGACCTCAAAAACGTATGCTTCAGGGTACGCAGGCCGTCTGATATCGCGCCGACCGTCACTGTCGGAAGATCTGAACTGGCGGAACGAGCGATCGCTTTAACGCCGTTTGAAATATAGACTAGCATAAGGAGGAAAATAAATTACGGACTGAGTAGCGGACCTCCTTGCGTTGAGCGACGATAATCTATCGCCTGATGCGATTGAAGCCTCTCCTCAATTGCACGCACACACGTTTCCTCTTCGCCGCATCAATTGACAGGCAGAGCGTAGTAAACAGCCGCGTGAGGAGAATGAAGCGCGCGCTCCTAAGGCTCAGTATGCCTGCCAGCACTGAGACAAAGCGGGCGGGGCTGCTTCAGTCGAAGATCGACTGGATTTCGTGATCTAGACGGTTGATGTCGACCGGCTTGGTGAGATGCACGCTAAAACCAACCGCGTTGCTTTGCGCGACGTCAGCTTCTGTCCCGTAGCCGCTCAGTGCAATACCAGGGAGTTTTTGTTTTTGCCGCACTTTCTCCATAAGTTCGCGTCCGCTCCCATCAGGCAATCCGACATCGCTGATAAGAAGGTCGATGGAGTTTTTTTCCAATATCAACAACGCTTCATTGATGCTTGATGCGGCGGTAACAAAATACCCTCGTTTAGTTAACAATCTGACCATGACTTTGGAGGTCGCTTCATGGTCCTCAACAACAAGAAGACGCAGCGGGCGACGCGAAGCCAATGGAAGCGGCCCCGAAATCGGAGTAACAGGGAGTGGTATTGCAAGAGGCAGTTCGATAATAAAAGTCGCCCCGAGTCCGTTCCCATTGCTTTGCGCAATCAGTGAGCCGCCATGGAGCGTCACCAGCGCTTTTGAAATCGCCAACCCAAGGCCAAGTCCACCGAAGCGATGACCGGTTCGCAAATCGCCTTGTTCGAATGCGTTGAAGATTTTCCCCAGATGTTCGGCTTCAATACCTATCCCGTTGTCCACGACATTTATGCGGATCCAACCCGGTGGCTCAATCTGGCAGGAGAGCCGCACCGAACCCTCTTCGGGGGTAAACTTCACCGCATTTTTAACGACGTTCCAAATCACTTGCTGGAGCCGGGCGGGGTCGGCGTCGACCGGGCATGGTTGCGCGCAGAGATTGACCTCAAGCCGCACCCGTTTTGCCCGGGCTTCTCCTTCAACGATTGCGACAGCCCGGCGGACGAGTTCGGTGGCATCGACGATCGTGCGATAGAGCTGGAGCTTGCCGCTGGCGATGCGAGTCGAGTCAAGCAAATCGTCGATGAGACGCGCCTCCAATTCGACATTGCGACGCACCACCGTGAGCTGCTCGCGGATCGACTGAGGAACGCTCTCATCGCATTCCAGGTCTGCCACGGTCATCAGGACCGGGTTAAGCGGTGTGCGCAGCTCGTGGCTTAGCACGGCGATAAAATGATCTTTCGCGGCGTTCGCGTGCCGGAGTTCCTGGTAAAGTCGCGCATTCTCAGCCGCCGTCGTCGCGCGTGCCGCCAGATCCTCGGCAAAGGGGAGATCCGCTTTGGTAAAATGACGGCCCGATTCGGCTGCAATGAGGGTAATTGCACCGAGTGTACGCTCATTGGCGCTCAACGGGACGATCATGGCGGAGCTCAGGCCGAGGCTTTGCAGCAGCGCGAGATGTTCGTCGTCGCGAGCAAGGGAGCCCAGGAGGTGATCCGAGAAATGGGAATGAAGTTGCGCATGGCCGCTTTGAAGAACGGCCGCCACGCTGATCGGCAAACCGGGCAGTTCCGGGTAACGCGTGTGGAACTGTTCTACGATGGCCAATTTTGCTGCGTCAGCGTGCGCAAGTGCCACGACCCGCACAGTGCCGTTCGGGTTGACCATGTGCATAGTGCACCAATCGGCGATATTTGGCACCGCGGCCCGCGCGATGTTTCGCATCGTTGCCTCGAAGTCGAGTGTCGATGCAAGGCTGCCGCTCGCTTCGGCCAGGAACCGGGCGCGGACTTCCGCCTCCTCGGCCTTGGCCCGCGCGGCTTGTTCCAGTGCGAGCAATCGTTCGCGGTCCTCCTCGGCCTTCTTGCGCTCAGTAATGTCGAGGGTCACCGCCATAAAGACCACTTCGCCTGCATGCGGGACGGATTGAAGGTGAATCTCAACGGGGTATCGGCTGCTGTCGGAGCGCCGGTGCACGGTGCGAAAGACGAGCTTTTCCCGCTCGCCGTTCAGCAGCGGCGCGATCATCTGTCGAAAATGGACTTCCGTGAACTCCGGCTTAAGATCGAGGGGCGTCATCCGGCGCATCTGCTCCATTGAATAGCCGAGATTGCGCAGGGCCCCTTGGTTGACGTATTGAAAGCAAAGCTTCTCAGTGTCGAAGATGTAGATCTCGTTAAGGCTCTTTTCCAGAACCCGCGCCAGCCGCGCCCGCTCCGCCTCGGCCTTCTTTTGCTGGGTAATATCACGCGCAATTTTTGAGGCGCCGATGATGGTCCCGGTTGCGTCTTTGATTGGCGAAACCGCGAGCGAAACGTGGAGCAGCGTGCCATCCTTGCGCATCCGGATTGTCTCGTAAGGTTTGACTGCTTCGCCGCGTTCAATGCGCGCCAGGATTCCTGATTCTTCGCTCACGCGGTTTGGCGCAATCAGGATTGTCACCGGCTTGCCGATCACCTCCTCAGCCATGTAGCCAAACATCCGCTCCGCGCCCCGATTCCAGGTTGCTATGATGCCGCCGAGTGTTTTGCTGACAATGGCGTCGTCGGAAAACTCGACCACCGCCGCCAGCCGGGAATGGACTTCGTCCAGCTTGCTTCGTTCCGTCACATCGCGTGAGAGTGCGAGCAACTTTTCGGGATTTCCCGCGCGATCGAGAATGGGTGTGATGACCACATCCCAGCATCGAGGCTCACCCCCGATTGCATGCCAACCGACAAAATTGCCATTGCCACCGGCTGCCGCGGCACGCACCGCGGCGAGCGCGGCCTCCCGGTCACTCCCTTTCCAGAACTCGATCCACGAAGTGCCAATAAGCTCGCTCATATCACGCACGCAGAGGATTTTTTGCGCGGCCTCGCTCATCCAAAGCAGCACTCCATCGAGGCTTAAGGTCTTGGTGCAGTCGCGGCTGCTTTCAATAATGGTGCGGTTGAACTCCTCGCTTTTGCGCAACGCCTCTTCGACTTGTTTGCGGGCCGTGATATCCATGCAGATGCCCGCCATCCGCTCCGGGTCGCCTTGTCCATCCAGAAAGAGTTTCCCACGGGCTTCAATCCAAACGAGCTGCCCGTCCGGCTTGATCAGGCGGTATTCAACGCGGTAATCGCTCCGCTCCTGGACGCTTTCCTGAATACTGGCCAGAACCCTTTCACGATCCTCGGGATGCATGTCCTTTTGGAACTCTTCAAAGCTGCCGCCAAACGTGCCAGGACGCAGTCCATGAATCGCTTCCAAGGTCGGCGACCAAACGACTCTCCCCGAAGCGACGATCCATTCCCACGCGCCCATCTGTCCGGCCTGGAGCGCCAGATTCAAACGCGCTTCACCCTCGCGCAACGCGCGTTCAGTGCTGCGCCGCGCGGTGACATCGTGAAACACCATCACGGCGCCCACCGTTTTCCCGCTGATGTCACGGATCGGGGCCGCACTATCTTCAATGGGCGTTTCGTAACCGTTTTTTGCAATCAACGCTGTATGATCGGCCAGCCCGACAATGATACCTTCGCGCAACACCTTGCCCACTGGATTGGGGACAGGCTGGCGCGTCTCTTCATTGATGATATCAAAGACCCGCTCCAAAGGCTGGCCTGTCGCATCGGTTAAGTTCCATCCCGTTAGCGCTTCGGCGATCGGGTTCAGGAAAGTGACATTCGCGGCCGTATCGGTCGTGATGACTGCGTCGCCGATGCTTGAGAGCGTGACTCGAAACCATTCGCGTTGTTCCGCGAGTTCATCGGTCTTTCGTTCCAGTGCTTCCTTTGCCGCGAAAAGTTCGCGCTCCGCACGCTGGCGTGCCAGAAAAATGCTCTGTGCGTTTTGCAGAGCCACCAGCCTCATCTCATTTTCTTCGTCGCTGTCAGCCATCAGCGCTTTCCAAGAACGTCTGCAGCGAGTGCGGTGCCTACTACACGCGATCGAATCTTTGCAAAAGCCGTTTCGCGGGTGGTGGAAATGTCGTCACAAAAAGGAGAGAAGCCGCAATCATCAGTGGTTCCGAGTTGTCCGATCGGGATATATTTGGCCGCTTCAAGCACCCGGTCGCGCACCTCCTCGGGTGTCTCAATCCGCGGATTGATCGGGTCAATCACGCCGACAAAAATCTGCTGGTCCGGTTTCATATATTGCCCGATGATTTTGAGGATTCTAACGGGATCTTTTTCGCCCGCCAGCGCGATGTAGAAGTTTCCCGCCTTGAGTTCAAACAAGCTCGGAAGCAACTCGGCGTAATCCACATCCCCGCTGTGCGTGGAATCGCGGTCGGCACCCGGGCAGGTATGAACACCGATTCGCTGGCGTTCCTTGTTTGAAAAGCGAGAGAGCGCGAGGTTGTTTAAATCGATAAAACTGTGAAGCAGATTACCAGTCGGGTCGATCTTGACCGCCAGCCTTCCCTCGGTGAAGTCGATCTGCACTTTGTGCGCTCCTTTCTCCAGGCAGCCGCGCACTTCGATTTCATGCTCGTTTAACAGATCGTCAAGAAATTCTTCCCGGGAATAACCTGCGATGCCCTCCATCGGATACAAAAGGCTCAGGGCGGAAGGCGAGATGACTGCCTGCTTGACCGGCACGCTGGCAAACCGGCGCGCCACCTCAAGATAGCTGTCCGCATAGCACTTGTAACGAAAGGGTCCGCCGGTCAGACGTGGCATGCGCCGCACATGGCCCGCCATAAAAGGAATCTTAAAACCATCCGGCGCCATGTTCGGCAATCCGTGCACGCAATAGGTAAAAAAATTGTGGTATTTGCGTTGCTCTCCGTCGGTGATCACTGGCGACCCTGTCGACTCCATGCATTCAATGGTTTCTCGAACGGCCTTATCAAAAAGTGCCTCCAGTTTTGCCTCGGAATCCTTGCCAGAGGCCATTGCATCGATAAGGTCAAGCGGCCTTGGAATGCTTCCAATTGGCTCGGTAGGGATGGTCATAAGCAGGGGATCTTCAGGCGCGCGATAATATCGTTGCCCTCCACGGATGCAACGTTGATCAGGCCGCACTCCGAGTCAGGTTTGAGCGATGCGCACGGGAATGCCTAAGTCCGGCTAGCGATCCTGAAAGCCGGATTATGAAGGCAGGTAGCGGCGAACACTTTGAGCAAAGCTATAACGCCCAAGCCACCGTGGAGGTGGAAGACCGCTTGATTGTGGGTCAGCGCGTGAGCCAGGCACCCAATGATAAACAAGAACTGGTGGCCACCTTCTCTGCGATTGTTCCCGAAGCGGGAGCTGTGGGCCAAGCGCTCGTTGACAGCGGTTTTGTGAGCGAAGAGGCCGTAGGGCAGATCGAAACCGGGCCGCACGGCGAGCCCTCCGGAGTTAAGGTGCTCGCGGCCATGAAGCGCGCCAAACACGGACGCACGGTGAGCGATCTGGAGAAAAAGGAGGATCCCGCGCCGCCCGCTGCCGACGCGCCCTTTGTAGAACGAATGATTTATCGAGTGGCCACCAAAGCGGGCAGGCAACGCTATAAATTGCGGCAGCAAACTGTCGAACCAGTCTTTGGGATCATCAAAGAAGCGCTGGGGTTCCGGCGCTTTTCCTTGCGCGGACTTTCCGAAGTAAGCCTCGAATGGACGCTGGTAAGTCTAAGCTATAACCTCAAACGGCTCTTCACGCTTGGAGCCCAGCTCAAAGCAGCCTAACAAGACTAAGTAAGAGCCTTTTGAACACTAACTTGGGCTTGTAGAAGCCCCTCAACATCGTGTTGAGCGCACTGCGCTAACAATTCGGATCAGACCGACTCGATCGATACAAAAAAAGCCGGAATCGCCAAGTTATTCACAATTTGCCGTCCTCACTGAGTCCGACAGGCTGCTAGGGGCGGGCAGCTTTTCCAAAAAGCCAGGTGCTTGATGGGTAAGCTCAAATGGAAGGGTTCGTTGGACGATGTGGAGTGCATTCGGGTATGGCCGGCATGCGAACCGGATTGGTGGCCTTCGCGAACCACTTTAGTGGAGAACGCTTCTTGAGCTGCGAATCCAAAATCTCTCAAATTGCATGTGACCCATAAAAGCTGACCATCCAGCCCTACGCGGACATTCGCCAGCAGCTTCGCAGGGGCGCAAAAATCCTGCCTCAGAACGATGTTTGGATCGCGGCACTTGGGCCCCAGCACTGCTTGCCCATTGTCAGTCGTGACCAGCATTTCGATCTGGTTAATGGGGTGCGCCGGATCGGCTGGTGAGTCGTCTCCAACCCGGCTCCATCGCGCAGAACGGAATTTGGAGTCCGGGGAGCAACGGAGCAGCCAAGCGACTTAAGCAGCCGCCTCAGCGTGGAAGTTGCTCGTCAACTCCGCCGGAAGGCGAGTGCAAGCCGCAGATGACTGAAAGCACCATCGAATCGGCCGTAAAGTTCTTGGCCGATGACATCCTAAAGATGGAGACAGATCCCGACGCTTCATTAAAAGCTAGCCTTAGATCGTTGATTCCATCATCCACACTTCCGAAAAATCCCTAAGCCGGCTGGCAATGTTCCATTGCTCCTCATCCCCCATGCCTAATGGTTTGGTGTCCGCATTATCGGCACACCTTCATTTATCTCGGCCGGTAACAACTTTGAACTGGCCATCGCGGTCTTCGCCGCCGTGGTCGGCCTGCTCCTCGAAGTGCCTGTCCTGATCGGGCTTGTTCATGCGGCACTGCGCTTCCACCGCGGTTTCGCCCCGGAACTGCGCGGCGAGTCCTCCTTATCCTTCATGAATTCGACGGTAAATCCTCGGGCCGCCGACCGCCTTTTGAGCCGGTTGACGGCACTGTAGACTGCAATCGTCGCCACGCCGGACCGCGAAGCTGTGGGCTGACTGTGGGAGACTTACCCGGTCAGCGGATCGCTGCGCAGACCTCCCGAACGTGGCCGCGCAGCCAGCGATGCGCGGGATCGGCGTCCAGCCGCGGGTGCCAGAGTAATGAAACCGTGAATTCCGGCGTGGCGACCGGAAGGGGAAAACTATGCATGCCGGCGCGCAGGATGCCGGTATGTCGTTCAGGAACAGTGGCGATCAGGTCGGAAGCCCGGGCCAAAGCCAGGGCGGTCGAAAAGCCACCGACGACAGTGACGATCTCCCGCTCCAGCCTTAACGTCTTCAAGGCTTCATCAATCGGCCCCTTGTCGAGCCCCTCCCGCGAGACGCTGATGTGCCGGCCGCTCGCATAGCGGGAGGGCGTGATTTCGCCCGTGCCCAGCGAGTTCCCCATTCGTACGACACCAATAAAACGATCCAGAAACAAGGCCTGCACACGCACTTCCGGGGCAGTCGTTATCTCTAAAACGCCAGTTTCCAGATCGACGGTCCCGTCGCGAAGGGGGCCGCTCTCTTTGTTTGGCTTCTGCACGAAGCGCAGCCGCACGCCGGGAGCTTCCTCGCCGACGCGAGCAATCAGGTCCGGTCCGAAGTTTTCCACAAAGCCTTCGCTGGTCCGCAGCGTGAATGTGCGGACGAGCTGTTTGAGGTTGAGTTTCTCAGCCGGGCGTAGAACCGCTTCTACGTCCTGCACAAGTTGACTGACCTTCTCGCGCAGTTCCAGTGCCCTGGGGGTGGGAACAAGACCGCGCCCGGCTCGGACCAACAACGGATCGCCTGTTGTCTCACGCAATCGTGCCAGCGCCCGGCTCATCGCCGACGGGCTCAGGCGCAACCGGAGGGCGGCGCGAGCAACGCTGCCTTCCGCGAGAAGCACATCAAGGGTGACAAGCAATTTGAAATCGGGTCGCGACATGCCCGATGAAAGCACAGTTTCGTCGTGAGATGGCGTCAAACGCACGAATATAATGCAAACGCTGCATCTTCCGCCATGTCAGGCCAAGCCCCATGTTTCTCACGGCTCCACTTCTGGAGTCGCAGAAAACGTAATTCATGTTTAAATCAGTTATTTTAGTACGAAATGGAGTAGTCGCCGGTAGTTCAGAACGCGCACCCTCGATTGGAGGAGTGCTCGCCGGCCTTTCGCTCTCCATGTTGCTCTCCTCCCTCGGCACCAGCATCGCCAATGTGGGCTTGCCGACGTTAGCACAGGCGTTCACCGCCTCTTTCCAGGAAGTCCAATGGATCGTCCTCGCCTACCTTCTTGCCATCACCACCCTAATCGTCAGCGTTGGACGACTCGGTGACATCACCGGCCGCCGCCGGCTGCTCCTGGCTGGGATCTTCCTGTTTACGGTGGCGTCGCTCCTGTGCGGGTTCGCGCCCACGCTCCGGCTGCTGATTGCCGCCCGGGCGGCACAGGGGCTCGGAGCGGCCGTCATGATGGCCCTCACCATGGCCTTTGTCGGGGAGACGGTTCCAAAGGCCAGGACCGGGAGCGCCATGGGGCTGCTCAGCACGATGTCCGCGATTGGCACTGCTCTTGGTCCATCGCTTGGCGGCGTTCTGATCGGCGGACTCAGCTGGCGGGCCATCTTCCTCGTCAACGTGCCGTTGGGTATCCTGACTTTCTTTCTCGCGCATCGCTACCTGCCCATTGATCGCCGGGGACTGAAGAGTGATCGGGGCGGATTCGACCATGTAGGCACGCTGCTGCTTGCCCTGACGCTCGCGGCTTATGCACTCGCCATGACGATTGGGCGCGGCCATTTCGATTCGCTTAACCTGGCTCTGTTGTTGGCTGCTGCCCTCGGAGCCGGCCTCTTCGTGCTCGCCGAGGCGAGAGCAGCATCGCCTTTGATCCGGTTGGCGATGTTCCGCGATCCGGTGCTGAGTGCGAGCCTTGCCATGAGCACGCTCGTCTCGACGGTGATGATGGCGACGCTGGTAGTCGGGCCGTTCTATCTCTCTCGTGCGCTCGATCTCGATGCGGCCATGGTTGGAGTCGTCTTGTCGGTCGGTCCGCTGGTCGCCGCGCTGACTGGCGTGCCAGCCGGTCGCATTGCGGACCGTTTTGGCGCCCAACGCCTAACCATCGTTGGGCTCATCGGAATAGCGGCCGGGTCCTTCATTCTATCCATAATGCCGGCAACGCTCGGCATCTCCGGCTACATTGTCCCCATTGTAATCATTACCGCCGGCTATGGGCTGTTTCAGACGGCCAACAATACCGTCGTCATGACCGAAATCCGACCGGACCAGCGAGGAGTTATTTCCGGCATGCTGAATCTCTCGCGCAATCTCGGGCTCATCACCGGTGCATCCGTGATGGGCGCGGTGTTCGCGCTTGCATCGGCGACGATCGACATGACCACGGCAACTCCCGAGGCCGTAGCTACCGGCATGCGGATCACGTTCGCGCTCGCGGCCATTCTGATCGTTGCCGCGCTTGTCATCGCGGCTGGAAACCGTACCCGCGCCGTCCACCTTTCGCTCCTTGAAGAGGTGTCATGAATTGAAGTTCCTCGCCGAACGCCCCCGCGGCCAGCGGTGCGCGGTGCGCGGCTTGGAGCGCACAGCCCCATCAAGCCGGTTTGCTGATGTGCCGCCATTTTTAAAATGCCAGCTCTTGCGCTCAGTTAGTAAGCGGATTTTATAAATTGGCGGCTTGGGAGCGGATACAATCTGAGAATTACCTGAAAGGGCCGATCCGGTCCGGCCTTTCACGGCTTGATCCAAGAGTAAAAAGCATCCTATCCAACGGCCCGCAAATAGTGCCGCCTCGCGCTTTGCCATGCCGTTTTACCAAAAATTTGCGTATTCGATTGTGAAACGCACGTAATCACGCTGGGAATTTTTGCCAAAATCCGCCACCAGTTCGCTTGTTTGGGTCTAGACTCCGAAATGCCGATTCTTTCCAAAGAATAAGTGCATACTCGAATTCTACTACCCCCTTAAACCTTCGCCAGTTTTGTGTCCTCTACCAATGCGCCCTTGTCGTTTTCATCCTGCGCCTTCGATGAACGGGGCGGATGAAGGGACTTGACCCTGAAAAGGCGTAGCACGGTCACGAAATAGAGCGGGACAAAGAAGAGACCCAGGAGGGTCGTGGTGATGGCGCCGCCGACAATGCCGGTACCGATCGCATTTTGGCTGCCGGAACCGGCGCCGTGGCTAAGGGCGAGCGGGAGCACTCCGAGGCCAAAGGCAAGCGATGTCATCAAGATAGGGCGGAGGCGCTGACGCACGGCGTGCAGCGCGGCATCGACAAGGGTTGCGCCCGCGTCGAAGCGCTCTTTGGCAAACTCGACAACGAGAATGGCGTTCTTCGCCGAGAGGCCGATGATGGTGATCAAGCCGATCTGAAAGTAGACGTCGTTTGGCATGCCCCGCAGGCTTGTAGCCGCGAGCACGCCAAGTGCCCCGAGCGGCATATCCATCATGACGGCGAACGGGATGGCCCAACTTTCGTAAAGGGCGGCGAGACAGAGAAAAACCATGAGCAGGGCGATTGCGTAAAGCGCGGCCGACTTCGAGCCGGAGAGCCGCTCTTCAAAGGAGAGCCCCGCCCACTCAACGCCGATCCCCGCCGGCAGCGACTTGGCCATGCGCTCGATCTCGCGGATGGCTTGGCCGCTGCTGTGGCCCGGGGCTGGCTCCCCGAGCAACGCGACGGAAGGGGAGCCATTGAAGCGCTCAAGCTTGGGCGAGCCAAGCTGCCATTGGGCCGTGGAGAAGGCGGAGAAAGGCACCATCCCGCCTTGCGCATTGCGCACATACCAGCGGTTGACGTCCTCGGGAAGCATCCGAAAAGGCGAATCGCCTTGCATGAAGACCTTTTTCACGCGCCCTTTGTCGATGAAGTCATTGACATAGGTGGAGCCCCAGATGGTGGTGAGAGAGGCGTTAATGCCAGCCAGGGAGAGCCCGAGGGCGCTCGCTTTTTCCTGATCGATGTTGATTTGGTAGACTGGCATGTCGTCGAGACCGTTTGGGCGCACGCGGGTGAGGACCGCATTTTGCGCGGCCATCCCCAGCATTTGATTGCGCGCATTCATGAGCGCTTCGTGCCCAAGGCCAGCGCGATCCACCAGGCGCACGTCGAAGCCAGTGGCGTTGCCGAGTTCCAGGACCGCGGGCGGCGCGAAAGCAAAAGCGAAGGCGTCCTTGAACTGCATGAAGGAACCCATGGCACGGCCTTGCATGGCTTTAACGGATTGCGTGGGCGATTGGCGTTCCTTCCAGTCTTTTAATTTGATGAAAGCGAGCACCTGATTCTGCCCTGAACCACTGAAGCTGAATCCAAGGACGCCGAACATCCCCTCAACCGAATCCTTTTCCTCGACCAGGAAGTGGTGCTCGATCCTTTCGAGAACCTTGAGCGCCTGCTCCCGCGTGGAGCCCGGAGGGAGCTGCGCCATGGAAAAGAGCACCCCTTGATCTTCGTCCGGCAGGAAGCCAGTCGGCGTCCGCATGAATAGGAAAACCACCGCTGCACCGATGACGCCGTAGAAAACCAGGGCACGGCCGCTGCGCCGCAGGAAACTGCCCACGCCACGAGCGTAGCTGTCTGCGCTGCGGTCAAAGACCCGATTAAACCACCCGAAGAAACCCCTCTTTTGCTCGTGATATCCCTTGGGGATTGGCTTCAGCAAAGTCGCACAGAGGGCGGGGGTCAGGATGAGCGCGACGAGCACCGAGAGCGCCACGGCACTGGCGATGGTGAGCGAAAACTGTCGGAAGATGACTCCGGTAGAGCCGCCAAAGAAAGCCATCGGCACAAAGGCCGCGCAGAGGACCAATCCAATGCCGACCAGCGCGCCGCTGATTTGATCCATCGACTTGCGGGTCGCCTCCTTGGGCGAAAGTCCCTCCTCCTGCATTACCCGCTCCACATTTTCCACGACGACGATGGCGTCATCGACAAGCAAACCGATGGCGAGGACCAAGCCGAAGAGAGTGAGGGTATTGATCGAATAACCGGCGATCGCCATGACCCCGAAGGTGCCAAGCAGCACGATCGGCACCGCGATGGTTGGGATAAGAGTGGCTCTCCAATTTTGGAGGAAGAGATACATCACAAGAAAGACCAGGACGATGGCTTCGAGCAGGGTCTTCACGACTTCATGGACCGAGAGGCGCACGAAGGGGGTCGTATCAAAGGGGTAGATCACCGCCACTCCCGGCGGGAAAAATGCCGAAAGTTCCGACACCTTGGCCTTTACCCCGGCTACCGTGTCCAACGCGTTGGAACCGGCCGCGGGTTTGATGGCCATGCCCGTAGCCGCTTTTTGGTTAAAGCGTGCGAGGTTGGTGTAGCTTTCGCTTCCTAATTCCAGGCGGGCAATGTCGTGCAGGAAGACGCGGGAGCCGTCGGGATTCACGCGCAGGAAGATATTGCCGAATTGCTCAGGGGTTTGCAGCCGGCTCTGCGCCTGGATAGTGGCGTTTAAAAGCTGCCCGGGCATCGCAGGCACATCGCCGAGCGCACCGGCGGAGACTTGCGCGTTCTGGGCCTGAACGGCGGCGACCACATCCGAAGTCGCCAGATTGTATTTCGTGAGCTTGTCCGGATCGAGCCAGATCCGCATCGCGTATTGGGTGCCGAAGGTCTGGATATCGCCGACCCCGGGCAACCGGCTGATGGGATCCTGCAGAGTGCTCACGAGGAAGTCACCCAGATCCGCAGCCGACATGCTGCCATCCTCGGAGACAAGTCCCACGACGAGGAGGAAATTGTTGACCGACTTGGTAACGCGCACGCCTTGCTGCTGCACCTCCAAAGGGAGAAGCGGCGCCGCCAAGGCTACTTTATTCTGCACCTGCACCTGCGCGATGTCGCTATTGGTGCCTCCTTCAAAGGTCACGGTCAGCGTCACCGTCCCGGCCGAGGTGCTCGATGACTCGATGTAACGCAGATGATCGATACCGTTTAGCTTCTGCTCGATCACCTGCGTGACCGTGTCTTCGAGCGTCTTTGCCGAAGCGCCAGGATAAGACGCGGTGACACTGATGGCCGGGGGCGCGATGCTCGGATACTGTGCGATGGGCAGGCTGGTGACGGAAAGTGCGCCGCCCACCATGATGATGATGGCGATGACCCACGCGAAGACGGGCCGGTCGATGAAGAATCTGGACATCCGTAATTTCTAGTGAGTTGCACCCTGAGCAGTGGCCGGAACCAAAGCTGGCGGAAGAGGATTAACTTTGATGGGCGCTCCGGGACGGAGCCGCTGAAGGTTATCCACGATGACCTGATCCCCCGGCTTTAATCCCGCGGAGACCAGCCACTGGTTGCCGACCGCCCGCGCAGTCTTGAGGACTCGCAGTTCAGCGGTGCCATTCGCGCCGACAGCCAGCGTGGTTGGCTCGCCCTTGGAGTTACGCGTGACGGCGGATTGAGGAACCAGGATGGCCTCGGGAGCACTCCCCTCATCCAGCCGAGCCCGCACAAATGAACCCGGCAGCAGGTCTCCGCGTGGATTGGGAAAAACGGCGCGCACGGTGACGGAATTCGTGGTTGCATTCACCGTGATGTCGGAGACTTCAAGCGTCCCTTCCTCGGCATAGATGGCACCGTCGTCCTGAATCAGTTTAACCGGGGCCTGTCCGGAGGCATTCGCTTTGAGCTGTCCGCTGGCCAGAGCCCGCTTCAGGCGCAGGAATTCCTGACTGGCCTGCGTGACATCGACGTATACCTTGTCAAGCTGCTGGACGGTTGCGAGCAGAGTCGCGGCACTTTCCTGAACATAAGCACCCTCCGTCACCTGCGATAAACCGATGCGCCCGGATACCGGCGAGGTGATTTTTGTATAACCGAGATTGATCTGGGCTGTCTGGACGGCGGCTCGTCCGGAAAGCACGTCCGCATCGTAAGTGCGCTGGTTGGCGAGCGCATCGTCATACTCCTGTTTGCTGATCGCTAGTTTGCTAAGAAGTTGCTTGGAACGCTGCTCCTTGAGGCGCGCAGTCGCGGCGTTGGCTTCGGCGCGGGCCAAGGTGCCGAGCGCATTGTCCAGGGCGGCCTGGTACGGCGCGGGGTCAATCTCGTAGAGCACCTCTCCTTCCTGAACATCGCCCCCTTCAACAAACAGCCGTTTTTGCACGATGCCGTTCACGCGCGCTCGCACCTCTGCCACCCGGAAGGCGGAGATGCGTCCCGGCAGATCCTGAGTCAAAGTCACCGGCGCGCTCGCAATCGTGATGACGCTAACTTCCAGCGGTCCCGCCGCCGGAGCGGGCGGACCGGATGGTTTCTTGCAACCCACAAGCAACATCGTGACCACCAGAGCCAGGCACTCTGCGCGGAGAAAATGAGATGCCCTTCGGCGCGTGCGCGTGGGTCGCGGCCGTGATTCGGATGATTTCATGAGGATGTGATGGGAGAGCAATGGGAAGTTGGCGCGGCAGAACATTTTAAATCACTAAGAGGGCACAATTATCGGCGAGGAGAGGCCGGCGGCGGTAAACGCAATCACCCGTTGAATGAAACCCTCGCGATCCGGCTTTACGGTTTCTCGGTCCGTTGGCCGCGGCAATTGATCAAACCGCAGCCACATCTCCTGCCCATGGTGCAGTGCGCCAAAGAGAAAGTGCATCCGCCAGAATAGCTCCCCCGATGGCAGGCCCGGCACCGCACGCAGGATCGCCGACTCGAAGCGGCGCGTTACTTCCGCGAATTTTTCCTCAACGAAATGCTTTAGCTCCGTATTGGGCTCCTGAAAGCACCGGCTAATCAACCTCATCATGTCGTCGCAATCCCGCGCCCCGCGCCCCTCCGATTCCACCGCAGGCCGGACGAGAGCCTCGATGATTTGTTCGAGCTTGAGCGGGCGATGATCCGCGGCCGCTTCCAACGCGTCAAGTCGCGCGATCCGGTCCAGGTTGACCGGCTCCAGCCTCCGAGCAAAGACCTCCAGTGCCAGCCGTTCCTTCGTCCCGAAGTGATAGTTGATGGCGCCTAGATTGACCCCCGCAAGCTTGACGATTTGCCGAATAGAGGCCCCATCGACTCCGTGCTGCGAAAAAAGCTGCTCCGCGGCATCGAGAACCGCTGAGCGTGTCCGAGCGTGGTGATCAATCGAGATCGGAGGAGAAGCGGCGATGGGACTTGAAATCATGGGATCAACTCGAACGAACGTATGAATTAATTCGCGCGTGTCCAATCATTCCGCTGCCGGGAGCAAATAAGCGCGGAACGGGAAGCAACAGAAAACGGGCGCTGAGTCCTTCAAAGTGCTTTAAGTTTTGTTTTGCCAGATTAGTCGTGCGATTGGAGAGCCGCCGCAGCGCGGGGCAATCTGTCGGGAGAAGAGAAGAACAGGACGCTCAAGTCTTGCCCCGATGCGTGTCGAGGCGCGTTTCCCCGCTTTCTGATTTCGCACAACACTCACGATGACTTCTGCTTGAGGATCGTGACTTGACACCAGCCGCTCTTTCGGTATCCATCCCGCGCGCACTCGGCAACCGATCGCGCATTTGCTCGGATAAAGTCGAGCATGCCGGCCAAGGTCCTTGATGCTTCTGCCATGGGCAATCGTCCCGCTGTGCGCTGCACGGATACTCGCACAAAGCCGAGCTCTGGAATCGTGGAGGTTAGCAGTGTGACGGCGCTCTTGGTTTTCATAGTCGCAATCCACAAAGCGGCCCGTCGATGCTCAGAGGCTTTGCCCCCGGGCTGCCGTCCCGGGCGCTGCGGCGCAGATATTCAGAAATGCTGAGCTTCTGGTGCTTGGCCAGCAGGCGGATATGCCGTGCTTCATCATCGGAGACTTTGAAGGTCATGGCCTTCATTGGTAATACCGTATCACCAATGGCTTCAATTTGATCTTGCGTAAGCTTTCCCCCGCAGCCAGTAGCAGAGGAACTGCGGGCCTACTTAGCCATCTCGATATAAGGCGAGCCGGGCTGCGCTTTTCAGTTATTTTTTACGCGCCCCGAGGATGCCACCGATCAGGCCGAACACGTGCCCTTGCCATGAGATCCCAGGCTGAAATGGAAGCAAGCCGAAGAACATCCCGCTAAAGGCAAGTAGCACGATGATGGAAACTGCGATGTTAATGAAGTTTTTCTGGTAGATGCCCCTGGCCAGGAGGTAACCGAGGTAGCCAAATGCAATACCCGACGCGCCGAAGTGATTCGTCTGTGAGGGGCCTAAAAGAAAGATCCCGATTCCGCTGATTAGCCACGCCCATAGCGTCGCGCTGAAAAGCGCTCGAGTCCCACTGGCGGCGATCATTCCGCCGAGTAAAAACAGGCTGATGGTATTGCCCAGGAGATGCGAAATGCCGGCGTGAAATAGCGGCGCGGTGAAGATGCCTGACAGGTTGCTCCACTCCCGCGGCTGGATTCCCCAGCGGCCTGGGTTGGCATTGAAGATCGAGCCAACAGCCCACACGATCCAAAGTATGGCAATGCCACCAAGGAGGATTTGAAATGGCTTTTTTGTAGGCATCGAAATCACATGCAGAGCGCGCGCCCGCGGCGCGGTTAGGGTAGCACTTTGGTTTCGCGAAGGATCGTGCGGATGGCGCGCTTTTCTTCCAGGGAAAGGTAATCGAACCCGGGCAGCGCATCGCTTTCGCTTAAAGCAGATTCAAGCTTGGCAAAGACCTGCTCCTTGATCAGCTGGGGCAAGGCGGCAAACCCCGGGGTGTAGATCATGTAGCTGCAGCGATTTTTAAACAGCCTCGTTTTTAGATCCGGATCCCGCAGCGATGCTCCGGATTTTGTGGGAACACTTCTTGAGAGAAAGTCGCTGAGATAGGTCGGGTCCGGAGTAATTCCGCCAGCCGGGAGTATCGCTTCGTTTGCAAAAAGGAGATAGCGCACAAGCCGCAGCGCAATGTCGTCAAGAATACTGTGATCCTCAGGGCGAAGAATGCCGTTGCCTGCAAGGAGCGCGTCGCGGGTGCGATAAACAGCCAGCGTAACGAGGTTGTGGAACCCGAGCTGATGCTCGTGGATAAGGTGGGGAAGCAGATCGCTGGTGCGGGCCGGGTAATGTTCCCATTCAAACAAGGAGCCGGGAGGGTCGGGAAGCCGTTTGTAGCCGCCAAGTGCCGCGTCCCCCATGAGGTTGCCCAAATGATCGCCATGTTCATGCGCACCAGTAACATGCCAGCCCCCGAGCCGGTCGCTGAGCGGGATGGTGTGGCCAACCTGTTCGCGCCGGAACCCGTCGAGTGTGCCGCCGGAACTGCTGGCAATGACCGATTCGGAAATGAGCCCGGGTACCTGCCAGCTTGTCCGCCCGGCATGGCAATTCATGCAACGTTCCGAACGGGTTATTTCAGAGCGTCCGTCAAAAGTCGGACGAAAGATGCGAAATACAGGCCCCATTTCGGGATCAATCGCCGCTACTTCAAACCGGCCTCCCGGCACGTAGCCGACATAAACTTCCTCGTTAAAATAGAGGGCGCGAGGATTGGATGGATGAATAAGGCCGCTCTGAAAACTTGTGGCCGAATAAACCAGAAGTTGGGAGGAGAGCGGAATGTCGAGCTCCTTAAGTAAGCCAACCAGCCGCGCTTTATCATTGGTTCCCTCAAGCTGCAATTCGCCGTTTTGGATTCGGGCGGCCAGCTTTGAAAAAGCATCGCGGGGTTCGCGTGTCCAGTAGTTATGCGGCGCCTCGCTGAAGCGATGGCGTGTAAGTTCCTCCGCTTTGACGTCCGCCTCGGCAAAAGTTAAAGCGCAGAGGATGAACCCTTTGAATAAAGCTTTGTGCATGAAGGCGGTCAGTGGGTAAAAAAAGCGGGCTGCCGCAGCTTGATAGCCATGGCAGCCCGCTGGAAACAGGACGGATTACTTGACGGTCGGCTCGTTAGCCTTGGTCCAGCCGCTGATGCCGGCCGAAAGGTGCTTCACATTGGTGTAGCCAAGTTTCGTGGCGGCTGCCGCAGCCTGTGTATAAGCATTGCAGGAAGGTCCGCCGCAATAAGCCACAACCAGCGCATCTTTGTCTTTTGGAAGCGCGGAAGCGAGGTCGCCTTTGATATCCGCGAAGTTGAGCGCGGTGGCAACATGACCTTCCTTGTAAGATTCAGTGCCGTTGACGTCGATGACGACGACTTTTTTATCGGCAATCGCTTTTTTAAGTTCAGCGATACTGATGTCGGGATATTCACCGGCAAATGCGGCGACTGATGCGAGCGCAATGGCGCAAAGTGAAGCGAGTAGTCTTTTCATATGATGGTTTGTTGTTTGTTTGGGTTCTGCGGGGAGAGGGATAGAAACACCCGGCGCCGGGTAGATTCGTTCTCATTGAGATTCGCGCGAGTATGAGATCGAGGCGCCGCTTTGTAAATGATCAGGAAAAATCGATCGGGCCGCTTTCATGGCTGCAATCCGAACCCCCTGTTGGGTGCCTGATCTTGTCTCTTGCCCTGCGTGATCACTTCGGCTCATCCTCTGGATAACCCCGCGACATTCAATCTATTGGCGTAAACGTGTGCAAAAATGACGACTTTTTTTCGTGATCAAAATGTCCGGCGTTTTGAGCAAGGCTTTTTGATCTAATGGCACATCCGCCTCGAGCGCCGGGACCGCGTGGCCTGCCAGTCACGGGAAGCCTTTGGCGCCTAAGTGGGGATGCCTTGGGATTTTTGGGTTCCCTTGAAGAACGTTACGGAGCGGTTGTACAGGCGCGAATCGGTCATCTTCGCTATCATTTGATAAGTGACCCGGAGCTCATTGAACAGGTGCTTTGGCGCCGGGCAGATTGCTACACGCGGGCGAGCCCTTCGAACTCAAAGCTAACGGATATCACCGGATCAAGCCTGCTCACGACCATTGGCGGGGAGTGGCATAAGCGCAGGAAACTGATTGCCCCATTCTTTAGCCGGGAACGAATGAGCCTTGAGCTCCCGACAATGATCGAAATGACCTCGAGGCATCTTTCCAGATGGAGCGAGCCGGCTCAAAGAGGAGAACCTGTTTCCGCGACGGCCTCCATTATGGGATTAACCTGCGCCATCGTAAGCAAGGTGCTCTTTGGAACCGCAGTGGAGGATCCGGCCCTTGAACAGGCGCTTGCCGATATTCTTTTGCACCATTGGCGGCGGCTGAAAGACCCCCTGGAACTCCTGCACCGGTTTCCCACGCAAAGCCGGAAAGCGTTTGATGCGGGAAATCAATTGGTGGCGCAGATCGTTGCAGGGGTGTCGCAACACGGCGGGGAGGGGACACTGCTGGAGGCATTGCGCGCTGCGGCCGGAGAAAAAACCGGCATTCAGATCGAGGACGAGCTGATTACCTTGCTGATTGCAGGCCACGAAACGACCGCCAATGCGCTCATCTGGGCAATGCACCTTTTGGCAAATTCTCCCGCTATTCAAGAGCAGCTGCGCGCCGAGGCGCTCGAGGCGGATTATTCTTCCGGCACACCATTGCCGATCGCCACGCGGGTTTTTCAGGAGTCGCTGCGGCTCTATCCTCCGATCTGGATCATCGAACGCGAGGCGCTCGTGGAGGATGAACTGGGCGGTTTTCGCATTCCCGCTCAAAGCAGCGTGCTCGTGGCGCCTTGGGTGATGCATCGAAGTCGTCGATTCTGGAGCGACCCGGATCGGTTCGAGCCGGAACGGTTTCTTTCGGCTCCCGCCAAACACGTTTATATCCCATTTGGCATTGGCCCGCATGCGTGTGTGGGCGTCAATCTTGCCTTGATGGAGGGGCCGCTGCTGCTCTCGCTCGCGGCGCGCGCATGGAAATGGCGCGGCATTGAAGGAGCGCGTGTTGCACCCCAGCCCGGGCTTACTCTAAGAATGCGGGAACCGCTCCGCTTACTTGTGGAACCTGTCCAATGAATTCCCGTGTCCGGCAAATCCTGTTGCGTCTCGCCATTGTGGTTGGCTGGACCACAGCCCTCTACTCGATCTATCAGCTAACCAATCGGTATCAAATTTTCACACCACGCGGGCTGAGTCTGACTCCCCTTGATCGAGCTATCCCTTTCTGGCCGTGGACAGTTGTCCCTTACTTTATATTGATCGGGGGAATGTATTTGCCGGCCTTTCTTCGCACCGACGCGCTTTTCTGGCGCTCCCTTCTTGCGGTGACGATCGGGGTGCTGATCAATTACACCGTATTCGCACTTTGGCCGACGACCTATCCACGTCCAATGGCTCCAACGGGCTCCGGGTTTTATCTCGATTGGTATCGCTGGTTGATTTCAATCGATACTCCAGCCAACTGCTTTCCGTCCGGCCACATTACGGCCCCGGCGATTGGCTGCTGGGCTCTTGCCCGGGAGCGTCCCCGCTGGAAATGGGCGATCCTGCTTGGGTTTGTCCCGCTGGCCCTGACGATTCTCACCACCAAGCAACATTATATCGTCGATTTGCTCGGCGGCCTTGTCACCGCGGCAATCGGTCTTTTGTTTGCCCGGTTCATTCTTCCTGTTCGTGAAGGGAGCGCGGATCCACGTCTCTTCCACGTCTTTCAAAATCCCCGTCCGCCGCTGCGCGATTTTGTGGAGTAAATGAAGCGTGCCCAACGCCCTTGGATGCGGCAGGTGGGATGAAATCGTAATTTTCTCTAAAATAATGTCCCTGCCGGGCAGTCTGGCGCGCGTGGTATTTGCAGATGAACTTCTCTAATCCACCTCAAAGCCTCCCCCCGCAGCAGTCACGCCAGCGAAATCGCGCCGGTCAATGGCCCTATAGAGGAGTCAAACGCCCGCAGCGCGGACAGCGTTTTGGCGCTCAGATCCGCATCCAAGGGAAATTGCTTCACCTGGGCAACTTCCTGACAATAGAAGACGCGGCTCGGGCATACAATGCCGCTGCCCTCGAGCATTACGGAGCCAAAGCCATTCTCAACGTCATTCCCTCCGACGAATCCGGGAGTGCCGTCAGAGCACGTGAGTTTTAATGAGGGTTCGGGCTCTTATTGACCGGCTCGGAATCACTAATAGAGGGGCAGGATGAAAAATAATTTAGCATTTCTCCGGCGAATGAATTAGACGTTTTTTTCAGCAGAAAAATCCCTTCTGGAGGCTAGAATCCTGCTTGTCTACGGAGTCTCCAGTTTACCACCCTTGTTTAAATTAATGAAGTCCACAGTATTTGCCGCCGCCATTTTTGCCTCTTTGCTCTTTACAGGGCGTCCCGCCTCCGCCGGCACGTTCTCTTATTCCACCTTCACCAGTGATGCCGACTCAGGCATCAGCGCCCTGCTAAATTACACGGCAGTTGCCGATTTTAATGGAACAGGCTTGCGCTCGGTCAATGGGGTGGCTTTTGCGGATTTCGGAGCAAACGGCACTAACTCGAGCTACTCGCTCAGCGGCACCGGAGCGACGTTCGTTAATAACGGCAGCAATGTAACGGGTGACTCAAATGGCCTGGTGAGTGATTTTGTGTATACAGGCGATACAAGCGGGAACGCGTCGCTGGTATTGAACAATCTTATTATTGGTCAATCGTATGTGACTTCCTGGTATAATACCGCTTTCGGTGGTGCGGGCGGCCGTAAGATTGATATCACCCCAAGTGATACTGGTGTTGCTTTTAATTTTGACGAAAATTACAACGGCGCCTCCAATGGCCTTAATAACGGGAATGTTCTCCGTTACGCTTTCACTGCCACCGCTCCCAGCATCACCTTCGGTTTTGACGCGGTTAGCAATGGCGATTCGTTTCATCATTATGCGATGACAAATTCGGTGGCAAATACCGCTGTCCTTGCCACCCCTGTCGTTAGCGCAACCACGGGCCCAGGACCGTTTACGCCATACACTGTGCGGAACGATGATTTGCTTCAGACCCATCTCTCCGGCGTTACTGCGCAGGGTAATTTCACCCGGGATGGCGCCGGCGGAGTCGCCGCGCTGACTGATGGTATTTTTCTCATTAACGGCGGTAATCCTGCCAATAATTCCGCTTTCGCGACTGGCGAGGACAACGCATCGATTGTTTTTGATTTGGATATCACCACAGCCGCCCTCGGTTACGACATCTCCAGCATCGCCACTTACGGCGGCTGGAATGACAGCGGCCGCGATCGTCAGCTTTTTAAGATTTCCATCTCACTGGTTGGCAGCAGCGATTTTACCTACCTTGGCGCGCTTGACTTCAATCCAACCGCTGCCGGCGATCCAAGCGCCGTTAGCGGCATCTTCGACACCACGCTTACTCATGTCGACGCGATCCGGTTCGACTTTTTTGCCGGCCAGGAGAATACTTACGCCGGTTACGGGGAGTTCGATGTGATCGGAAGCGCGACGACGATCCCTGAGCCGGGCTCCGCGGCGCTGTTGGTTGCAGGTGCCGCTGGTGTTTTGATGCGCCGCCGTCGCAACGCATAAGCTGCGAAAGTCAGACTGATGCCGTCCGAAAACGGGGCGGGATTCGCTTGCTTCCTGAGAGCTCTTCGGAAGAACCGGCTGTGCGACTTTCATTGTCGCCAGCCGGTATTTCTGGCTCGTAAATGCCGCTGAGATACGGCGGCCGCAGGCAAGATTGGGTGCGCTGCTTTTCATGTCCGATTCCACGCTCGAACATTTGATACAGGCTGCCGACTCAGTCCGGCAGGATATCCGAAGCTGCGCGCTTCAGGAGTTGCTCGCGTGGGTGAGGAAAGATCGGGCATCCCATCAAATCGTTCTGCCCGTTTTTCGAAAAGCGCTGAGGGTTGACCACGATCCTTGGGGGGTTGTCAGCGCAGCGCAAGGCATCGAGCACATAGTGGGTGGCGAGGAAGCAGGAAACGCTTGGCTTGCCGTGCTCAATCATCCTAATTCCGCAATTGTGATCCAAGCTACGTCGGTGGTCGCGGACCGTTTTTATGTGCCGGTTTTGTTGGGATTGTTGACTGACCGCCTTGAGATCGGCGTCCGTAATGCGGCGATTCGTGCGCTGGGCCGGATGCAGTGTGTGGAAGTCTTGCCGGTTATCCTGTCACATCTGGCCGACAAAGAAACACGGTGGGATTCCGTTGAGGCGCTGTCCAATCTCGGCGATCCGCGGGCGATCCCGTATTTAAAACCGTTTTTAAATGATCAAAGCGATCTCCGCGGCGAGGATGATCGAGGTTGTGTGATCGACGTGCGCCACATCACGGGTTGCGCCATCAGACGGCTGGAGTTCCTGGGTGGGCCACAACCGATTCGATCCAGGCTCAATCTCTTTGCCTATCTGCTACTCATCGCGGCAATTGTGGAAATTCCCTGGATTATTATTGTGGTTACTTTTCCTCCGGCACCGTTGGTGGCAGGCAGCCGCGCGGCGAATACGGCGAGAAACCACTGGATGGATCTTCTTGCCGCAATACCGGTTGCCGCAGGTTTGCTCATCGGACTCGCAGTTTTGATGTGTGGCACCGCGCGCCGCCTGCCGGAGCGGGTCTGCCTTTATCTTGGCTGCGCTGTTTGCGCCGTTTTTTTGTATGCTTTCGGCAGTGAATTTTTTAACTAGCGGGATTCGTCCGGCTAATGCAGCTCCGGCCGATCCGGGTCGCTGGGAGTGGGCCTTTTGATTGCGGCTATAGAGCGCGTTAGGAGCCGCACCAAGGCAGGGAGGAAGCCAAGGAGCATCTGTGCCACCAGATAGGTGGCCCCAAGCGCAATGACCCAAGGCGCGTGATCTATAAATGCGGCATCACGAGCGCGAGCCGGGCCTTTTACTCGCGCGGGCGGGCCGGCGGCATAAGTAACCTGGACCTCTTCGCCAATCTCCCGAGGGGAGACATAAAACTCCGCGCGCTCAAGATTTGCTTCATGCTCTTCCCCGGCCGGGTCGGAAAATTGCACGCGATAAATGTCCGTCTGTGGAGCGGTGTCCCACAAGCCTCCGGAGCGGATGCGCGCGGGAATCCACTGCGCTACGGCGGATGGCAGATATTCAAGGAACTGCTTTGAAGGCCCTGTTTCAATCGCCAGAAGTTTGCCGTTCAGAACCGGTGCTGCCGCCCAGACTTTCATTTCCTGAAAGCTGATCCATCCGATGAATGCCAGGATGGCAATTACCGTCAAAGTGAGGAGTGTACGCAAAGTGCGCAGGTAGCGCGGCGACTCCTTTAGTCTCTGCGCGTGATTGCGTTCCATGCGCTTTGCGCGGAGGTATTTTTCCAATCCGGGGCGAGCGGAGAGTTGTCGCTGAGCTTCCGTCAGCGGCCCAAGGAATTGGCTCGGCAGATCGTGCGGGGCGCGCCAGGCGACTTCAAAGAGTTGGCCTTCGCTGATGTGCAGCGCGAGGCCATGTTCGGGAAGCCAAAGTGTTCCACCTTCAATAAGCTGCTCGTCGGATAAGGGGATCCCGGGAGGCGTCTGCGGTTCCTTTGAAAACTGCCGGATCCCTTGGCCGATCTGCCAAAGCGCCGTGCCGGGAGGATTCAGTGCGCGCAATGCCTGATCGATCTGTACGCCCATGAACGGTTTGCCATTCCACGTCAGCTCCTCGTTATCGGTCGAGATTTGGCGCAGGCGGGAAGCGTCGTCAAAATAGAAGCCGACTTCATTATCCTTGACGAGGATCCTCATCAAATTTTCCCCGTCCCATTCCGCCGTCTCGCCAAGTGCTTCGACACGTTCCAAGACCTCGGCGCGCTTCATCCCGGGACGAAAACCGTGCCAGCTATTGGCTTGATAAAGATCCGTAAGAATTTGTTCAGACATTGGGAAAAACTCTGCCTTGATGCAGAAAAAGGAACAGCCAGCGCAAAACGCATTTTTACACGACCGCTTGAATCGTGTCATCCCTTTGCATCATCGACTTTCGCCAGGGGTCGAGATCCGAATCCCCTGTAAGGAGCTCTCGTTTTAAAGAAACTCCAGGCATCCTTCCATTCGCGCGAAAGCAACCAATCAGCACTTGTTATGAACCTTAAACTCGACAATCAGCTCGCCCTCGTCACGGCTTCCACCGGCGGCATCGGACAGGAGATCGCCACCGCCCTTGCTCGCGAAGGCGCCACCGTGATCGTTAACGGCCGCAGCACCGCAAGCGTGGAGAGCGCCATTGCGGCCATCCGCGCCGTCCTTCCAAACGCAAAACTGCAAGCCCTCGCCTCGGACAACGGGACAGCCGCTGGCGTGGCGGAGACCATTCGGCAGGTGCCCAATGTAGACATTCTCATCAACAACCTGGGCATTTACGAGGCCGTCGGATTCTTCGACGAGACCGACGACGCGTGGCAGCGGCTTTTTGAAGTAAACATCATGAGTGGTGTCCGGCTCGCGCGGCACTACCTCAAAGAAATGCTCACGCAAAAAAGCGGACGGGTGATCTTTATCTCCAGCGAATCGGCCATCAGTCCGTCGCCCGAAATGGCCCACTATGCCGCGACGAAAACAATGCAGCTTTCCATTTCGCGCAGCCTCGCGGAACTGACCAAAGGGACTGCTGTGACGGTCAACTCGATCCTCCCCGGCTCGACCAAGACCGAAGGGGTGACAAAATTCGTGAAAGACATTTTTCCGGGCGAAACCGAGGAGAACGCCGAGCGGCGTTTTGTGAAGGAAAATCGTCCCACATCGCTGATTGAGCGGCTCATTACCCCGCAGGAGATTGCCGACTTTGTCACATTCATCAGCAGTCCACTTGCCTCGGCTGTCAACGGAGCCGCGTTGCGCGTTGATGGCGGCCTGGTGCGCAGCGTCTTCTAATCGCGTCGGCGTCTCGTCATGGCGCCGGCTGCATCCAACGTTTAAGAAACGTTAGTGGATTGCCTGGCAAGCTGAGGCGCAGACGGCCTGGAGCTATTGGCTTGCAGGCGTGCCCGCACCCCGGCAAGAGTCCCGGATGTCTCGCGAAACCGGCCCCACTGCTTCCCCTTTATGGGAGCAGCTCCGGTCATTGACATGGCCGGCATTGGAGCCGGAGGAGGCTGAGACGGTGCGGCGAAACAAGCTGGGCGTCCGCGGATTGAATGGCGTGCTCATTGGAATGGTAAGCCTGCTGCTGCTTGTTTTGGCACGCGAACTGGTCAGCAGAGAGCTATGGATGCAACTGGCTTTTGTCAGCTTGGGCGGCTTGACCTATCTACTCTGGGCCCTGTTAGGCATTACACCGGTTAGCGAGCTGGTGCTGCGGCCTTGCAGCGCCACGAGGTGGCCGGCCCGAGCATGGCCCGGCACGCTGCTTTTTTTCGCGGTCGAATTCCTCATTGCGACCTGGATCATTCTGGCGGCATTGCCAATGAATCCAGCCGGTGTCCTGCGAATCGTGCTGTTGCCCATTCTGGCGCATGCCGTGATTTTTCTACCCTGGGCGGGAATCGCGATGACAGCATCCCTTTGCGCCACTCTATACCTTTTCATACTCTCTGATCCGCCAGCGGGGGGCGGTCCTGCCGGGTTCCTGATTGAGGGCGCCTTTACGATCGTCTGCATGCACATGGTGGTATCTAGCCAGAAAAGCCGTGCTGAAATCGAGCGAATGGCGGCGGATCTTGCCGCTGCCAATCGCCATCTCGGTGCCTATGCGGCGCAAGCGGAGGAGTTGGCCGCAGCGCGTGAACGCAATCGGCTCGCGCGTGAGATTCACGACTCGCTGGGGCACTACCTGACGGTGGTGCGCGTGCAATTGGAAGCTGCCCTGGCCGTCTATGACCGCGCACCGGAGCTTGCAATGGACGCTGTGCGCAAAGCGCAGGCGCTGGTTGGCGAAGGATTGCGGGAAATTCGTAACTCCATTGCGGTATTGAGAGCGGCGCCGCTGGAGAGCCGCACGCTTTGTGAGGCGCTTCTCGCGTTGGTCGCTGAAAACGAGGCTGCCGGTTTGAGGGTGAAAATTGAGGTGCACGGCATGGAACGCGAATTATCCGCCGCGGGCGGCCTGACACTTTATCGTGTCGCCCAGGAAGGACTCACCAATGTGCGTAAACATGCGGCGGGCGCGGGCGCGCGTTTGCTTATCAACTTTGATCCGGCTCAGAATGTAAGTCTCACGATAAGTGATGAGGGCCCCGGCGCCGGGCCGGTAACGGGCGGTTTTGGATTGCTCGGCCTTCGGGAACGGGCCGCGCTGCTTGGCGGGAAGTTCTCAACCCAGACCACTCCGGGTAAAGGCTTTCGTCTCGCCATTGAACTGCCGGAATGAACCCGATCCGAATCGTGCTTGCTGACGACCAGGCGCTTTTCCGTGAAGGCCTGCGGATGTTGCTTTCCATCGAATCGACTATCGAGATTGTCGGGGAAGCGGCCAACGGGGTGGAAGCGGTCGAGATAGCCCGAATCCTGCAGCCCGATCTGGTGCTGATGGATTTGCGAATGCCCGTGATGGGAGGAGTGGAAGCGACACGGCGAGTCCGCGACGCGAGCCCTGCTTCGCGGGTATTGGTGCTTACCACTTTTCACGAAAACGAAGAGATTTTCGATGCGCTGCGGGCCGGTGCCTGCGGTTATTTGCTGAAAGACACGCCTTCAAAAAAACTCGTTGAGGCGATCCACGCTGCCGTGCGGGGCGAAAGTGTGATTGATCCAAGCGTGGCGGCAAAAGTCGTCGCGGAGTTCAACCGGCTTTCGTTGCGTGGCGGTCCAATCGGCGGCAATCCGCTCCTTTCCGCCAGGGAGCACGACGTGCTGCGCCAGGTTGCACGCGGCAGGACGAACAAGGAGATCGCAAGTGCGCTGCATGTTGCCGAAGGGACGGTGAAGAATCACCTGACAAACATCTTCTCCCGGCTTGGCGTCATCGATCGGACTCAGGCGGCGCTCAAAGCGCGGGACCTGGGGATTGTATAAGGTCATGGTGCACTCATGACCACGGCATGACCACCGGCTTGTTGCGGCTTGCCACCATCGGCGTCACGATGGCGCCATGTTCAACCCGCCACATTTGACAGTTTTCCCGGCGTTTCTCCATGCCGGGGCGCGGATAACCGGCCCGGGAACAAGGGACTTCTCCAGGCAAATACCAAAGCCTCCGCGGGCGAAGTCTGTAACCACCCGATTTTTTCCATGAAGCACTTTCCTAACTTTTACGAAATTACCGCCGGAAGCTTCATTGACCTCGCCATCCGCTACAGCATTCTTGCGGGCCTGGCTTGGGTGCTTGGTTATGTCCTCTTCAAGCATCGGTGGTTTCATCGCAAGATCATCGCCCGGTTTCCTTCTTCACCGGAAGTGCGGCGTGAGATCGGCTATTCGATCATGTCGCTGGTCATTTTCGCTCTCACTGGCGCCGTGACGATTCAGTTCGCACGGATGGGCTGGACTCAGCTCTACTGGCGCATTGGCGAACATGGCTGGCCTTGGTTCTGGCTTTCAATCGGGGCCACGATCCTTCTCCATGATACCTGGTTCTACTGGACTCACCGGCTGGTGCATCATCGGCGTCTTTTTCGTTACTTTCACCGCGTGCATCACCTCTCCCACAATCCTTCTCCCTGGGCCGCCTATGCGTTCGATCCGGCGGAGGCAGTCGTCCAAGCCTCTATCTTTCCTTTGGCTGCGATCGTGATGCCGCTTCATCCGCTGGCTTTCGCCATTTTTATGGGCTGGCAGATTACTTTCAATATTCTTGGGCACGCCGGTTACGAATTTCATCCGCGCTGGCTTATGGACTCCTGGCTTGGACACGTTCTTAACACGCCAACCAATCACATCATGCATCACGAGAAGTTGCGCGGGAATTACGGACTCTACTTCAATGTGTGGGATCGGCTTATGGGGACCAATCACAAAGAATATGAGGCGCGATTCCGCGAAGTTACTTCCAGGGCAAAGAGATGATGGCGGCCGGTCCGAAGTGAAAAGGCTTGTATTGGTGTCTTATTGACACCAACCAATGCCAAGCCGCTCCCATGAACGCCCTTCTCCTCGTTGATATTCAAAATGATTTCCTTCCCGGCGGCGCGCTCGCGGTCCCGCAAGGCGATTTGATTGTGCCCGTGGTGAACCGCCTTCAGCCGTGCTTCGATCTGGTTGTGGCCACGCAGGATTGGCATCCCTGTGAACACGGCAGCTTTGCCGCCAATCATCCTCTCCGTGAGCCGGGTGAGTTAATCGAATTACACGGCCTTCCGCAAAGGCTCTGGCCAATCCATTGCGTGCAGACGACAACCGGCGCGGAGTTCGCTCCCGGACTGAACCGGGAAAAGTGGGACCGCGTTTTTGTCAAAGGCGTCGATCCGGCCATTGACAGCTACAGTGGTTTTTTTGACAACGGCCATCGTCACTCAACTGGCCTGGGCGAGTATCTGCGAAGCAAAGGCGTCACCGCCGTGTTTGTTGTGGGGCTGGCCACCGACTATTGCGTGAAATTCACGGTGCTCGATGCATTGACGCTGGGATTCAAGACGCATCTCATTGAGGACGCGTGCCGCGGCGTGAATCTGGAACCTGGTGACGTCGATCGGGCGCTTGATGAGATGCGGGCCGCCGGGACTTCCATCCTCACGGCGGACCAGCTGATCTCGCAATAAATCCATTCGATCGCGCTGACCATGGGCTTCAATTATCCACGCGCGGCAATAACTGTGGATTGCGTTGTCTTCGGGTTTGATGAAGGCGAGTTGAAGGTCCTGCTCATCCAACGCGGGATTGCGCCTTTTAAAGGCAAATGGGCGCTTCCCGGTGGATTCGTGCGCACGGATGAAACCATCGATCAAGCGGCGGGCCGCGAGTTGCTGGAAGAAACCGGACTCACGAATGTCTTTCTCGAACAGCTTTATACCTTTGGCGCGGTCGATCGCGATCCGCGCGAGCGAGTCGTGAGCGTTGCTTATTACGCGCTGGTCAAGCTCTGCGAACATCCGGCCACAGGCGCCAGCGATGCGGCATGGTTTCCCGTGGCCAAGCCGCCAACGCTCGCTTTTGATCATGCGGAAATCTTAAAGACCGGCTTGAGCCGGCTTCGCGGCAAGGTGCGCTACGAGCCAATTGGCTTTGAGTTGTTGCCCGAAAAATTCACGCTTTCGCAGCTCCAGCATCTGTATGAGAGCGTGCTTCAAACAACGCTCGATAAGCGGAATTTTCGCAAAAGGATTCTGAGCATGGAGCTGCTGGTTTCCCTGGAAGGGGAACTTTGTTCCGGGGCACATCGCCCGGCGCAATTATTCCGGTTTGACGCTGAAAAATATGCCGCCCTGAAAGAGGCCGGTTTCAATTTCGAATTGTAATAAGCTGCTTCGGCGTGACGCGCGCAGAGTTCGCGTCATGAAACGATTCGTATGGCATGCACTCACTGTTTGCCGAACGCGCGATGCAGCGTTTTGTTATAATAGCGTTGCCCCTTTTCATCTTCTCCATTGCACTCGGAACGGTGGCCGCGGAAGTCAAAAAAGAATCGCTGACCAAACTCACCACCCAGGTCGGTGAGACCTTCTGGTCCGCTCCGGAAA
The DNA here is from genome assembly GCA_028293625.1 of Chthoniobacteraceae bacterium. GTDB lineage: Bacteria > Verrucomicrobiota > Verrucomicrobiia > Chthoniobacterales > Chthoniobacteraceae > CAIURC01. Next base: position 174,119 of record JAQGOL010000009.1, read on the forward strand.
AACGGTTGGTGCGTGCCACGGTTTATAAAAAAGGGAAGGGAGATTCGGATTCCAAAAACGGCAAAAGCGATGAAAAAATCGGACTCCGTTATGCCACCAACCAGGAAGCCGGGACGCTGGCGATTCCTCAATGGCTTCCACGGGGAAGCATGGTGAAAATCCATACGGAACACGGCGTGCTTTCCTATATCGCCGCGGATGAAGGAAGCGATATCGAGACAAGGGAAGCGGCCAGGGACGGTGGCAAAACAGAGGAACAAAAGGCCGCGCCGGTGCTCGATTTTTGTGCCGCGGAGCAGTTATGGCCCGACTTTGTCATCGTCGAGATCTATTATTACGCGGGCAAAGTGGCGTTCAGCGATTTGAGCTCCGAGAATCAGAAAACTCTCTTCGCGTATGCTATGGAATATGTCACCAAACGAGAATGACGCTTTCTACCGAGCGGACAATGGTTTGAAGAAAAATGCTTGCGTTGGATGGAAATAGACGACTAATTAGTCAACAAACAAATGGGACGCACAAGTGATGCTAAAGAACGACTGCTCGATGCCGCCCTCGATCTGATCTGGGAGCGCAGCTACGGGATCGTCACCATTGATGCCATTTGTGAGAAGGCCGGAGTCAAGAAGGGGAGCTTCTATTATTTTTTCCAATCGAAGGCTGAATTGGCGGTCGCGGCTCTTGAATTGAACTGGCGGACCTGCGGTAAGCCGAAGTGGGATGCGATCTTTTCAGCCTCAATAGAACCGCTGACGCGGCTCCGTAATTTTTTGCAATCAATCCATGATGCGCAGGCCGAGATCCAACGGGAGCATGGGAAGGTGCTTGGTTGTCCGTGCTTTTCAATCGGTTCGGAAACCAGCAGCCAGGACGAGCCGGTTCTCGCCCAGGCCCAGGCGATCCTGGCTCAGCAGATCCGTTATTTTGAATCGACCATCCGCGATGCCCAGGCGGAGGGATCGGTGCCGGCGGGGGATGCTTCCCTAAAAGCCAAATGTTTGTTTGCCCTCTTTGAAGGAAGCCTCGCTCAGGCGCGAATCCAAAATGACTTGGAAGTGCTGCGCATCCTGCCCCAGGCGGGCATGGGACTGCTTGGCGTGCCGGCATTCAACTCTTAAGCGGGGGGATTTTGGTCCCTTTTTTTAACCTTATTCTTTACTAAGTAGTCCACTACTCACTCATGATAACCACCGAAATCCAACCATCGCCTTCGTTGAATCGGACCGTGCCAAAACCGCGCCGCCGCCGCAACCGCCCTTTTTTTCTAATTGGAGGCATCGCGGCGCTGGGGGTGGCGGTCTATTTTGGCAGCCGCTCAACAGCCACCGGTGGAGCGGAGCTGCCAGCGGCGCCGCTTCCTCCCAAAGTCACGGTCGCTTCCGTTGAAGAAATGACCATGACCGATCAACATGAGTTGCTTGGACGGGTTGATGCGATGGAGACCGTGGAGATTCGTTCGCGGGTTTCAGGGCATATCGATGAAGTGCGGCTTAAAGCCGGTGAAGTAGTCAAGAAAGGCGAGGTGCTTTTTGTCATCGATTCGCGTCCTTACCGCGCGCAATTTGACTTGGCAACAGCCGCCGTTGAGCGGGCAAAAGTTAGGGCTCTCAATGCCGAACGCACCGCCCGGCGCTCGGGTGAATTGCTTAAAAGCCGGGCGATTTCCATCGAGGAGGCGGATACGCGTTCTTCGAATTACGCGGAGGCACAGGCGGATCTGCTCGCGGCCGAAGCCACCCTGGCAACCGCCCGGCTTGACCTTGAATTCACGGAAGTGCGTTCTCCCATTGATGGACGCGTCAACCGCGCCTACGTGACGGCCGGCAATCTGGTTTCAGGTGCGCCGGGCACGGCTACGTTGCTGACTTCGGTTGTCTCCGTGGGCGAAGTTTACGTTTATGCCGATGTGGACGAGGCAACGCTTCTGGCGTTTAACCGCCTCAAGCGTGACCGAACATTGGTCACCGAGAACGGACGAGTGCCGGTTGAAATGCAGTTGAGCGATGAGGCTTCTTTTACTCATCGCGGCTTCATCGAATCGGCCGACAACCGGCTTCAAATCGGAACCGGTAGCCTCGTTCTGCGGATGATCTTTCCCAATCCGCAGGGTGACCTGATCCCCGGACTTTTCGCCCGGATTCGGCTTCCGGTGAGCGCGCCGCATACGACGCTTTTGATCAGCGAACGGGCGATCGGCACCGATCAAAGTCAGAAATTCGTGCTCGTGGTTGGAACTGACAATATCGCCTCCTACCGGGCGGTGAAGCTTGGGCCGATCCTGGGTGGCCAGCGCATCGTCCGTGACGGGCTGCACACCGGAGAGCGGGTGATTGTCAATGGTCTGCAGCGCTCGCGGCCTGGCGCATTGGTGGCTCCGGAGACGGCGCCGGTTGTGGCCATCGCGGCAAAATAAGGCGGTTCCCATGAATTTTTCCGACTTCTTCATTCAACGTCCGATCTTTGCGGGCGTTCTTTCGGTCTTCACGTTTCTCGTTGGCGCCATTGCGCTTTTCCTGCTCCCGGTCAGCGAATATCCCGAGGTGGTTCCGCCAACTGTCATTGTGACCGCGCAGTATCCTGGCGCCAATCCAAAGACGATTGCCGAGACTGTTTCCACGCCGCTCGAACAAGCCATTAACGGCGTTGAGAATTCGATTTACATGTTTTCGCAGGCGACCAGCGACGGCGTGATGACGCTGACGGTCACCTTCAAGCTTGGGACCGATCCGGACAAGGCGCAGGTGCAGGTGCAAAATCGGGTGGCGCAGGCGTTGCCCAAGTTGCCGGAGGAAGTCAAACGCATCGGCGTCACGACCATCAAGAGTTCGCCCAACCTGACCATGGTGGTGCATCTTTTTTCGCCGAACAAACGCTACGATGAAGTCTATGTGCGCAACTATGCCACGCTCCAGGTCCGCGATGTCCTGGCGCGGGTGCCGGGAGTCGGCCAGGTCCAGTTGTTTGGTTCCGGGGACTACGCGATGCGTGTCTGGCTCGATCCAAACAAGGTGGCGTCGCGGGGCCTGACCGCCAGCGATGTCGTTGCCGCGATCCGCGAGCAGAATGTCCAGGTGGCAGCCGGCGCGGTTGGCCGGCAGCCCAGCGGACAGCCCGTCGATACTGAGCTGCTGATCAATACCAAGGGACGCCTGGTCACGGAGGAGGATTTTGGAGCGATTGTCGTCAAGATCGGTCCGGAGGGCGAACGCACGCTTTTGCGCGAAGTCGCCCGGCTCGAGCTTGGTGCCTCGGAATACGCGCTTCGCTCGTTGCTGGATAACAAAGCGGCCGTCGCCGTGCCGATTTTCCAGCTTCCCGGCTCCAATGCCATCGCCATATCCAATGCGATCCGCAAGACGATGCAGGAGCTCAAGGGGAACTTTCCCGAAGGGCTCGATTACTCGATTGTCTATGATCCCACGGTTTTTGTGCGCCATTCCATCGAGGCGGTCGTCCATACCCTCGTTGAGGCCATCCTGCTCGTGGTGCTGGTGGTGATTTTATTCCTTCAGACCTGGCGCGCTTCAATCATCCCGTTGGCGGCGGTGCCGGTTTCGCTGGTCGGCACGTTCGCGATCATGAGCGCGCTCGGTTTTTCCATCAACGCGCTTTCGCTCTTTGGCCTCGTGCTGGCCATCGGGATCGTGGTCGATGATGCGATCGTCGTGGTGGAAAACGTGGAGCGCAATATCGCGCTTGGATTCCCTCCAGTTGAGGCGACGAGGCGAGCGATGCGCGAAGTGACCGGGCCGATCGTGGCCACGGCGCTGGTGCTCTCCGCGGTGTTTATTCCCACAGCCTTTATCAGCGGCCTGACCGGGCAGTTCTACAAACAGTTCGCGGTGACGATCGCGATTTCCACGGTCATCTCCGCATTCAATTCGCTGACCCTTTCTCCCGCCCTGAGCGCCTTGCTCCTTCGCGATCACCACGCGCCTAAAGACGCGCTCTCGCGATTGATGGATGGGGCGTTTGGCTGGCTTTTTCGTCCGTTTAACCGTTTTTTTGAGTGGGCATCCGGACGTTATGCCCAAGGGGTTGCTCGCCTGATCCGGCGCAGCACAATTGCCCTCCTTGTTTATGGCGGGCTGCTTTTCCTGACCGTCTCCATTTTCAAAAAGGTACCCGATGGGTTCGTTCCGACCCAGGACAAGCAATATCTGGTTTCCTTTGCGCAGCTTCCCGATGCCGCCTCGCTTGATCGCACCGACGCTGTCATCCGGCGGATGGGCGAAATTGCGCTCAAACATCCGGGCGTGGCATCGGCTGTGGCGTTCCCGGGCCTCTCGATCAACGGTTTTACCAACAGTCCCAATTCAGGAATCGTCTTCGCTACGCTCAAGCCTTTTGAGGAACGTCGCGATCCGAAGCTCTCGGGCACCGCGATCGCCGCCCAGCTTCAGTCCGATTTTGGAGAAATCCAGGAAGCCGTCGTGGCCATCTTTCCGCCGCCCCCGGTGAATGGGCTCGGGAGCATTGGTGGCTTCAAGCTATATGTGGAAGATCGTGCCGATCTTGGTTACGACGCGCTTTACAACGCGACGCAGGCGCTTATCACCAAAGCTAATCAAACGCCGGGATTGGCCGGCCTTTTTTCCAGCTTTACCGTCAATACGCCGCAGCTCGAGGCGGACGTCGATCGCGCAAAGGCTAAACAGCAGGGCGTGCCGCTTGGCAATATTTTCGAGACGATGCAGATCAATCTCGGTTCGCTTTATGTCAACGACTTCAACCGCTTCGGACGCACGTTCCAGGTTGTTGCTCAGGCCGATTCGGAATTTCGCGCCAATGCCGAAGACATCACCCGGCTTAAGACGCGCAATGGAGCAGGGGAGATGGTCCCGCTCGGTTCCCTGATGAGTGTGAAGGAGACCTACGGCCCGGATCGCGCCATGCGCTACAACGGTTATCCGGCGGCTGAAATCAACGGGGCACCCGCCGCCGGATTCAGCTCCGGCCAGGCTGAAGCGCTCATGGAAAAACTTGCGGCCGAGACTTTGCCCAAAGGGATGGCACTCGATTGGACTGAACTGACCCAGCAGAAAATCCTGGCGGGCAATACCGGCATGCTTGTTTTCCCGATCAGCATCCTGCTCGTTTTCCTGGTTCTCGCGGCGCAATACGAAAGCTTCCGCCTGCCGTTTGCCGTGCTGCTGATTGTTCCGATGGCGCTCCTTTCCGCAATGGTCGGGGTCTGGCTCAAGAATGGGGACAACAATATCTTCACGCAGATCGGCCTGATCGTGCTCATCGGTCTCGCTGCAAAGAACGCGATCCTCATCGTCGAATTTGCGGTTAAATTGCGGGAGGAAGGCAAAGGGATTGTGGAATCGGCCCTTGAAGCGGCCCGCCTGCGCCTGCGTCCGATCCTGATGACTTCGATCGCCTTTATTGCCGGCGTTTTCCCGCTGGTTATTTCGACAGGAGCCGGCGCCGAGATGCGCAGGGCAATGGGCGTGGCGGTCTTTGCCGGTATGATCGGGGTCACATTCTTCGGACTCTTTCTTACTCCGATCTTCTACGTGGTACTTGAAAAATTGGGCGTGAAAAAAACCAAGCCGGCGCCGGCATTGATCCCCGAGCCCGTCGCGCATTGAACGATTCCGTTTGTCTCAACCAAAAAAAAGCCAAGTCATTATGTCCAACTCATCGCAAAAACTCGCAGGAAAAGTCGCGGTTGTCACAGGTGCCTCCAAAGGCATCGGTGCCGCCATCGCCACCCATCTCGCCGCCGCCGGAGCCGCTGTCGTCGTCAATTATTCCTCCAGTAAAGAAGGCGCGGATCGCGTCGTGGCGGCAATCGTCGCTGAAGGCGGCAAGGCAATCGCTGTGCAGGCGAATGTGGCTCAGAAAGCGGATATCGAACGGCTTTTTGCCGAGACAAAATCCGCGTTCGGACGGCTCGATATCCTGGTAAATAATGCCGGAGTCTTTGAGTTTGCGCCGCTTGAAGCGGTGACCGAGGAGCACTTTTCCAGGCAGTTCAACCTGAACGTGCTTGGCCTTCTCCTGACTTCGCAAAAAGCCGTTGAATACTTCGACCCAGCGGGCGGCAGTATCATCAACATCAGTTCCGTTGTTTCGACCAGCCCCGCTCCCGGGGCCGCCGTTTACAGCGCCACGAAAGCCGCCGTCGACGCCATTACCAAGTCGCTTTCAAAAGAGCTCGGCGCGCGCAACATCCGCGTCAATTCACTTAATCCCGGCATGGTGGAAACCGAGGGCGTGCATGCCGCCGGTTTCCTCGGCACGGATTTCCATAAGTCGATTATTGCGCAGACGCCGCTTGGACGAATTGGCCAGCCTGACGATATCGGGCCAGTCGCCGTGTTTCTTGCCTCCTCGGATTCCGGGTGGGTTTCGGGCGAGACGCTTCTTGTCTCCGGCGGCCAGCGCTGACGCCCCGCCGCGGCTGTTTGCAAGCCAGCGCGACGGCACTTAATTTGCTGACCGATTCTCGATAAAGATGTCTGACGGCAAAAAAATGCGGTGATCTGGCGTGATGAATAATTCTGAAAACGACGAGCAGTTTTACCGCGACACGGAGAGCATCGCATTTCCGAAGTTGGACGATCGACAGATCGCGTTGCTTGAGCCAATGGGCAAACGGCGAATGGTGAAGCGCGGTGAAGTGATCTTCAGAGCCGGCGAGCGCGATATCGCCATGACGGTGCTCCTGAGTGGCGAGTTGGAAGTCTTCGAATCCCGCGATGGCCACGAACAGATCCTGGCCACGCCCGGCCCGCGGGATTTCGTGGGCGATGTGGCAATGCTCAACGGCACTTCCGCGCTCGCCAGCGGGCGCGGCAAAGCGGAGCAATCCGAAATTCTTGAAGTGCCCGCCAGCGACCTGCGGCGGGCTCTCGCGGACTTGCCGGGCTTGGGTGAACCGATCGTAAACGCATTCATCATGCGTCGTGAACGCTTGCGAAGGGACCCGGAATTCGCTGGTTCACGGGTCGTTGCTCCCGGCGGCTCGCGGGACGGGCATCTGCTCCACGATTTTCTCGACAAAAACCATATCCCGCATCGGTTGATTGCTTCTGAAAGCGAGGACGGCATTGCGCTCTGCCTGCGGTTAAATCTAACCAGCCGGGACCTGCCGGTTTTAATTTCCGTCGATGGATCGCCGTTGCGCCGTCCTTCATTGCGGGAGGTGGCGCAAATCGCGGGGTTGCTGCGTCCGCTTGCCCGGGAGAACGAAACCGAACTTCTGTGTGACGTCGCCATCGTTGGCGCCGGACCTGCGGGACTCGCGGCGGCGGTCTGTGCCGCGTCTGAAGGACTGAAAACCGTCGTGCTTGAAAGCTACGCCCCGGGTGGACAAGCCAGTTCATCGTCGCTCATTGAAAACTTCTTCGGCTTCCCGACGGGGATCAGCGGGGGCGAACTGACCAATCGCGCGCAACTTCAGGCGTATCGTTTCGGCGCGAAATTCTCTACGCCTTCACAAACCCTTTCACTCGCTTTCCGCGAAGGCGAGCATGGCGCCGCATTGCGGGTTGAAGCCTGCTCTTCCACCCTTTACGCCAAATGCGTCATCATTGCCACGGGCGCTGAATACCGGCGCATCGAGGCGGAAGGCCGGGAGAGCTTTGAAGGGCTGGGTGTTTATTACGCCGCGACCGCTTTGGAATGCCAACTCTGCCGCGGCTCGACAGTCATTGTCGCGGGCGGCGGCAACTCAGCCGGGCAGGCCGCCATGTTCCTTTCCGAAAGCGCCGAGAGAGTGTTGCTTGTGATCCGCGGCGACGATCTTTCCAAGAGCATGTCGAGCTACTTGTCGAGGCGGGTGGAAACCAAGGCGAACATCGAGATCCTTTACCACACCGAGATCCTTAAGATGACGGGCGGAAAATTCCTTGAGAACGTGGAGCTCGAAAATACCCGGACCGGCGAACATCGCTCGGTGGCGACGCGGGCTGTATTTTCCATGATTGGTGCAAAGCCATGCACGAACTGGCTGCCGCCGGAAATTGAGCGCGACGAAAAAGGGTTCATCAAGACCGGGCCGGCAGTGGCCGATGCACCCGCATGGAAGGGACATTCGCGCACACCAAGCCCGCTGGAAACGAGCCGTCCCGGGATATTTGCCGCCGGCGATGTCCGCTCCGGCTCGGTAAAACGCTGCGCGGCCGCGGTCGGTGAAGGTGGCATGGCGGTGGAAGGGGTGCATCAGGTTCTGGGCACCTACGCATGAAGGCGTGCACTGGCCGCTTGTGAGGGGGTACGCGCGCATCCTTTGCACGGGCAAACCGTGCCAATCATTTCCTTATCAACAAATTGACTCATCCCAATGCAACCAGCCTTAAGAAAGGCACCTTTGTAGCCACATCCTGAATTCCACTCATGCCAAACCTTTTTACTCCTCTTACTCTCGGCGCGCTCAAGCTGCCGAATCGGATCATCATGGCACCGCTCACGCGGGCGCGGGCCGGCATCAGCCGCACACCGAATGCGCTGATGGCCGAGTACTACCGGCAGCGCGCCTCCGCGGGATTGATCCTCAGCGAGGCGACGTCAGTTGATCCCATGGGCGTTGGTTATGCCGATACGCCGGGCATTTGGTCTGAGGATCAAGTGCGCGGATGGACGGCCATCACCGAGACGGTGCATGCCGCGGGAGGCCGCATTTTCCTCCAGCTCTGGCACGTCGGCCGGATTTCCGATCCGATTTTCCTCGATGGCAAATTGCCGGTCGCCCCGAGTGCCATCGCGGCCGACGGCTTCGTGAGCCTGGTGCGGCCAAAGAAGCCGTTTGTCACGCCGCGTGCGCTGGAGAGAGACGAAATCCCCGCGATCATCGAGGCATACCGCCGCGGGGCCGAGAATGCCCAACGCGCCGGATTCGACGGTGTGGAACTGCATGGCGCCAACGGGTATCTGCTTGATCAGTTTCTTCAGGATAGCACCAATCAGCGGACCGACGATTACGGCGGCTCGGTGGAAAATCGCGCGCGCCTGATGCTGGCCGTCACCGATGCCGCGATCTCTGTTTGGGGCGCCGACCGGGTGGGTATGCACCTGGCTCCGCGCGGAGACAAGTATGAGGGCGACTCCAATCCGCTGGCGACATTCAGTTACGTCGCGCGCGAACTCGGCCGGCGCCGGATCGCCTTCATTTGCGCGCGCGAATCGCTTGGCGAAAACCGGCTTGGACCGGAACTAAAAAAAGCGTTCGGCGGGGTCTACATTGCGAATGAAAAGTTCACGCAGGAGACCGCCGAACAAGTCATCGCCGCGGAGGAAGCAGATGCGGTCGCTTTCGGGCAGCTCTTTATTTCGAACCCGGATTTGCCTGAGCGTTTTGCCAGGGCTTCATCGATCAATCCGCCGGATTCAACCACCTTTTATGCCCCCGGCCCCGAGGGTTACATTGACTATCCAATCCTGGCCACGGCGAATTGATCCGCCACAATGCGGCCGGCTGCCGCTAATCATTCCCGATCAGTTGGTGTAGCAGGGACCCAAGGCGCGGGCCGACGCGCTTTAGCTCGGACTGATGAACAGCCGCAAGCTTTTCCAGCAACTCCGCACCGCGCTCGGTAATCCTCACATATACTTGCCGCCGGTCCTCAATGCCCGACTCGCGGATCAGCAGCTTTTGCCCGCTCAGCCGGTCAACAAGTCCGACTGCGCTGTGCGGACGGATCTGAAGCCGTTCGGAGAGTTCCCCGATGGTGATCTTATCGCGGCCTCGAAAACCGCGGACGGCCAGAAGCGCCTGGTGCTGGTGTGGCGTCAGGCCGGCCTCTCTGGCGGCTTCCTCGCTGAAACGCAGGAATTGGCGCAGCGCATAGCGGAAATCGGCGAGCATTTCGTAATCGGCATCGGGAACGGGATTGGACATGCAGCGGTAAGGATGAAGAGAACGGGACAAAAAAGGGAGAGTTGCCTTATATCGTATTACGACATAAACACCCTCCCTTCTTCATGGCCACCACTTCCGCTCCGCTTTCGTCCTCCCACCCTTATCTTGCCGATTTCCGGATCAGCTCGCGCGTGCTTCTCCTCGTGCTCATGGCCGGGTTCATCGGGGCGCTGAGCACCGTGATCGCCTTCGGGCTGGTCTGGCTCATCCACGTTTTGAGTAACCTTGCGTTTTTCCACCGGTTCTCCAGCGCCGAGGTTTCCGTGGCCAACCATCAGCTCGGCGCATCGGTCATGGTCCTGCCGGTCGCTGGCGCTTTGATCATTGGATTGATGGCGCGATTTGGTTCCTCCAAGATTCGCGGCCACGGGATCCCGGAGGCGCTGGAAACCATTCTTTTGGGGCAGAGCCGGATGCAATGGAAAGTGGCCATACTCAAACCGCTCTCCTCCGCAATCTCAATTGGTAGCGGAGGCCCGTTCGGCGCGGAAGGGCCAATCATCATGACCGGCGGCGCTGCCGGCTCGCTTTTTGCTCAACTTTTTCATCTCTCGTCGGCGGAACGAAAAACGTTGCTGGTAGCGGGTGCCGCCGCGGGAATGGCCGCCATTTTCGGCACCCCGATCGCCGCGGTGCTGCTCGCGGTTGAGCTGCTTCTGATGGAATGGCGGCCGCGCAGCCTCATCCCGGTGGCGGCTGCCGTGATTGTGGCTGCGGTGGCGCGGGTGCCGTTTTTTGGTGCGGAAGCGATGTTTGCCGTGACGCCGCATATGCAAATTGCAGGCGTCGTCGTCCTATGGGCGGTCGTGGTTGGTGTCATCACAGGTCTGGTATCCGGGCTGGTGACACAGCTTATCTATGCATTGGAAGATGCTTTTCATCGGTTGCCGATCCATTGGATGTGGTGGCCGGCAATCGGCGCACTCTTTGTGGGGCTTGGAGGTCTGTTTAATCCGAAGGTGCTCGGCGTCGGCTATGAAAGCATTCACGGCCTGTTGCGGGGCGAATTTTGCGTCCCGGCTGCGGTGCTTGGTTTTCTCATCGCAAAAACCTTTGTCTGGGCAATTGCCCTCGGTTCAGGAACTTCCGGTGGTGTGCTGGCACCATTGCTGGCGATCGGCGCTTCGATTGGAGTTTTGCTGGCACCATGGATGCCGTGCGGCGACGCCAGTCTCTGGGCGCTGGTTGCCATGGGCGCCATGATGGGAAGCACGATGCGAGCGCCCCTTTGCGGACTGTTTTTCGCCGTGGAAACCACTCGCGATTTCACGGCCCTGCCGGTGCTCCTGGCAGGCGGAATGGCCGCTTATGCGGTGACTGTTCTTCTTGGCAAACGCTCCATTCTGACTGAGAAAATTGCCCGGCGCGGACATCACATTTCGTGCGAATACGGGGTCGATGTTTTTGACCTGACCCGCGTGGGCGAAGTCATGGACAACGAACCGCCCACGGTTCCCGCCCATATGACGGTAGCTGAACTTGGCGCGCTGATTGAAAGTGGCGATCCACTGATTTGCCGCCGGCAAGGCACCCTTCTTGTCGACGAAAACGGGCGGATGACAGGGATTGTCACACGGGGCGATTTATTGGGCGCGTTGCAGCGTGAAAGCCGTGGAACGGATTCGCTGGCGAGCATCAGCACGGCAAATCTGATTGTGACATTCGCCGATGAAACCTTGCACGAAGCCATTACGCGCATGCTTCACCACGACATCGGCCGGCTCCCGGTAGTCGACCGCTCGGATCCGACCCGGCTGGTCGGTTATCTTGGCCGGGCTTGTCTGCTGGCGGCTCGGCAACGCCATTTTAACGAGGAACAAATTCGCGAGTCCGGATGGAAACGGTCCTGAAAAAACGCCGGCAATTATAATCAGGTGATAGCATCCTGTATAACAGGATTCGTTGGAAAGGAAACGGTGACCTTGCAACCGCCTCGCATCGGCTTTTCGACCTCAAACCTGGCTCCCACCAGTCTGGCTCGATAATTCATGAGATGAAGTCCCATTCCCGATGGAACCCTCTCGGCGTTCGGCCGGTTGAAACCGATCCCGTTGTCAGTGACTGAAATTGTGTGGCTTTGCTCCCCGCTTTCACATTGCACCCGAATTCTCCCAGCCATCCCATGCCGGATTGCGTTTGAAATTGATTCCTGCACGATTCGGTAAACATGGATTTCCGCGTCTTTCTCAAAACAGAACCCGAGTCCATCCTGCTCAAGCTCGCAGGAAATATTGAACTGTTCGCTTACCGTCTGGGTGAGGTCTTCCAGGGCGATGAGCAATCCATAGCGGCTCAGTTCCACAGGATAAAGTCCCCGGGCAAGCCCTCTGGCGGTTGCGATGGTTTTTGAGGTGCAATTTGCCAGTGCGAGAGCCGAGTCAGCCAGCGAGTGAGCTTCCGCCGCCAGCTTGTCGGCGAGCACCTTGCCGAGCATCGAGAGACCGGCTAATTGCTGGCTTAACCCGTCGTGAAGGTCCTGCCCGAGCCGGCACTGTTCGCGTTCGCAAATTTGCAGGATTTCACGCTCAAGGCATTGCCGCGCGGCACTCTCTTCCCCGAGTGCGATAAGGGCTTCTGTGCGCTCCATCACACGTTGGCTAAGAACGGCGTTGAGTTTGCGAATCTCGTTCTCAGCCAGTTTGCGCTCAATGCTGTAGCGGATCGCGCGCGCAATTTGTCGCGCTTCGGTTTCGCCTTTGACCAGGTAATCCTGCACGCCGAGCTGAACCGCCTCCAAGCCGAGCGATTCGTCCTCGGTGCCGGTCAGGACCACAATCGGCAATTCAGGAGAGACACCGCGCACCGCCTGGATGGTTTCGAGGCCCGAACTGTCGGGCAACGAGAGATCCAGGAGCACGACATCGAACGTTTTTTCCGCCAGGATCGCCATCGCTTCGCTCAGCGATTTTGCTCGAGTAGCGCTAAACGTTCGTTTGCATTCGAGGCACTTTTGCAGTGTCTCCGCGTAGTCTGTGTTGTCTTCGACTAACAAAACCTTGATGGCAATGGGGTGCATTGGTCGCGGGGGGTAAGGTGATCACCGTAGTTTACTCAATATTCCAATCGCTCGCAAGAATCCCGGCCGTCGTCGGGCTCGTCCTGAAAAGCGCATCAGGATTTCGGATATCCGGAAAACAAAACTCGTTCGTTGGCCATGGCCGATAACTCAGGCGTTTTTCCTAAAAAGCGCGCGTTGGCGGCTGCGTTCATCCCCCCGGACTTCAGCCGCCAACGTGATCTCCGCCGGCGTTAAAGCCGGTTATAGATAAGCTCCAATGTGAGCACGCAATAGCAGGTGACCAGGACCGGATCCTTTTCCATCCAGCGCGCTGTGTCGTTGACCCACGAGCCGTCGCCCTGCTGAAGCTGGATCAGCTTGCCGGCTAATACGGGGGCCCATTCCACCTTCTTGCCATCGGCCAGTTGCAGCTTGTCCACTCCAGCCGCCACGAGTCCTTTGCTCATGAGATGATAGTAATAATAAAGACCGGCCCGGCCCATGCCTGGATTTTCCTCAAGGGTGAAATTTTTGGTCAGCCATTCAAGCGCAGCCACGACGCGAGGGTCATCCTTCTTTAAGTCGGCGTAGATGAAGCTCAGGAGCCCCGCGTAGGTCATTGTGCCGTAGCTGCGCAGCGCCTTTGGGCCTTCGGCGGGATCGGCGTTGCTGAAGCCCGGGTAATAGATAAAGCCACCTTTATCGGCGGGATCCGCGCTTCCTTTTGGATTGTGGCTGGGAAGATTCTGCGTCCGGGAGATGAAATCGATGGCAGCCTGCCAGTTAAGGTCATGTTTGGCTTCCACTTCGGGCCGGGAAGCGCGGTAAGCCTGCAGCGCCTCAATGGAAATAAGCGTGTTATCGAGGTCCGGGTGCTGGCGTTTCGGACTAACCCCGGTTGGGCCGTATCCAATGCCGCCATCAAGCGATTCACTCGCCATGCCCGTGGCTTGCTGGGCAATGATAAACTCACGCGCCTTGGTAATAAGCGGCTCGTCTTTGGGATCACGCGTAGTAAGCAAAGCTACCAAAGCCAGCGAGGTGTTATAGTTGGAAAGGCCTTTTCCGTAAATGCCGCCATCAGGCTGCGCTTTGGCCCGGATAAAATCGTAACCTTTCTGAAGAAACGGCGCCTTGCCATCGCGATACTTCCCGGTCGGTTCCCGATGGAAGGCAAGCAGGGGCAGCGAGGTGAGCGCGGGATGTTCGTCCGTCGACCAATAGCCATCCGGCTTCTGGTTTTCTTTCAGCCAGGTAAGGCCTTTGTCGATCGCCAGCTGTATTTCGTTACGAAAAGAGACGTTTTCAGCCTTTCGCGCAATCGGCTCTTCGGCAAAGAGCGGAGAGCCTGCGAGTGCCGTGGCTATGAGAATAAGAAAAGGCAGTTTCATCGGGTATCAGGGGTTTTTGGCGGGTTCAAGTTTGAAAACAAGATCAACGGGAGTATCTCGGGGCGGAATTACCTTTTTTCGCGGCACCCATACTTGGTCGTTATCATTGTCTTTGCGAGGGTTGTTGATCAGGGCGGAAGGATTGATGATCAGAGCTACAAAGCAGCCTTCACTTTGGGCCAGGAACACGTCGTTGCTAAACATCGACCCCGTATAGGTCCACGGGCCGCGCGCCGGCGGCTTGTTCGTGTTGGTTCCAAGAAGCCAGTCTTCTACCGGCACACTTTTGGTTTCGCCCTTTTGAGTCCATTTGGCGGTGATACTAACTGAGTCGCCTTTGAGCCGCGGCGCGTGTTTTAGATACTCGGCATTGATCTGGCCCGGGGGCGCGTCACCCGGAGCCGGGGTCAGGATGCCGGCGCCTTTTGCCCCAAGTAAAAGCATGGCGAAATGGAGCTGGCTCGGCTCGACATCAGAGACAAGCAAACTCTCGTGGGTGCTTCCTTTGCGTGAAACAAGCAGGTATTCCAGATTGCCTTCTTCCATGTTGAGCGTGGCGGGAATCGTCACAGTAAGCAGGTTCTTGTCCACGCGCAGCTTGCCTATCTGGTAGACGCCGGGACTAATGAGCTGCAACTCGGGAATTGCCGGTTTCGGTTCTTCTTCGCCGGGCGCGGTGGCAGCGGTCAGGAGTTGGAAGGCGACAGCGCACAATCCGCTCAGAAGCGGGATCGAGCAGAGGGGAGGAGGGATTCTTTTCACAACATTAAGGCGGTTGATGATTCAAAACGGAATCTGGAGCGTATACGTTCCGTCTGCCCGGCTTCTTAGGTGACTTGCGGGTGGTATTCCCGGAAATTACATGACATTAGCCGATTTGGAAGTGATCCGAAGCGCGTAACGGGCATCGGTCTCGCTCAGTTCCACCCGCGCCCCGAATACTTCCGCAAGCAGGGAGGAGGTGAGCGTCTGGCTTTTTTCCCCCGCCGCGATCACGCGGCCGCCGCGCAAAAGCAATGCGTGCGTAAAAACGGGCACGATTTCCTCAACGTGATGAGTTACCAGGATCAGCGCCGGCGCACCACGCCGGCTGCCGAGCCGCTGCAGGAACTCCAGGAAATGCTCGCGGGCGACCGGATCGAGACCGGCGCACGGCTCATCGAGAATGAGAAGGCGCGGTTTGGCCATGAGGGCGCGCCCGATAAGAACGCGCTGGCGTTCGCCCTGGCTGAGAACTTCCCACCGGCGCTCGGCAAGCGGTTCGGCTTCAATCTGGCGAAGAATTCGCGCGGCGGCGATCCGATCAGCGGGATCGACTTTGCCCCAGTAATCGATCATGGCGTATTTGCCGCTGAGCACGCTGATAAGGGCAGTCTCGGAGTCGGCCATCATTTGCCGCACGCTGGAACTCACGATGCCGATCTGGGTTCGAAGCTCGCGCCAATCACTCTGGCCGAATCGCCGTCCGAGCACCGTGATTTCTCCCTGGGTGGGACTCAGATAGCCGGTCAACGCACTGAGCAGCGATGTCTTTCCCGAGCCGTTGGAGCCAAGAATCACCCAGTGCTGCCCGCGCGCCACGGACCACGAAAGATTGCTTAGAATGTGGGTGTCGCCGCGACGAATGCCGAGATTGGAGACTTCAAGAATGGAGCGCACGGATTGGTGGGGTGGGAATGAAGTGATGGTGAGTCTAGCTGTTTAACATGTCGGGCCGGACCCGCGCGGTTTTTTCGAGCGCTTTTTCCCGCCGCCATTTGGCGATGGCCGCGTGGTTGCCACTCAAAAGAATGTCCGGCACCCGCCAGCCGCGAAATTCCACGGGCCGGGTGTAATGCGGAAACTCAAGCAGTCCGGAGGAGTGGCTCTCTTCGACGGCGGAAAGCTCGTCTCCGAGCACGCCCGGGATCAGCCGCACGATCGCATCGACAACCACCACGGCCGCGATGGCGCCGTTGGTGAGCACGTAATCGCCAATGGAAATTTCGCGCGCCACAAGGTGTTCCACAATTCTTTGGTCAAGCCCCTCGTAATGGCCGCACAGAATGATCAAATGCGAATCGCGGGCAAACTCCGCGGCCGTGCCTTGATCAAAGCGGCTTCCGGCCGGGCTCATCAAAATCACACGGCTTTGCGGGGTGCGCAGCTCCTCGATGGCCGCGAAGATCGGCTCGCATTTCATCACCATTCCCTGGCCGCCGCCGTAAGGGGTGTCATCGGTGGTGCGATGTTTATCCCGGGCCCAGTCGCGCAAATTATGGGAATGGATTTCCACCAGCCCCTTTTCCTGGGCGCGTTTCATCATGCTTTCCCCCAGGGCGGCGGTGGCGATCTGCGGGAAGAGAGAAAGAATGTCGATTCGCACGGCCGTGGGATTGTTGGATTGATGGATGAAAGGTTTGATGAATGAATGGACGCGCCGTCGCATCTCAGGAAGCGTGGGCAGCAGTTCTCCACCAATTCCCCGTTCCAGCAATCCACTAATTTCCCCCGCCTCCTTTGCCTCGGAAACCTTCACAGAAAAAAATTGATGCCGCGCCGGTGCGCTCGCCCGCTTCAAGCGGCTCCGCGCGTTCAGGCCGTGCTTCACGAAATCCGGTTAAAACGATGCGCTGGCCCTGGAGACGATGGTGTCTTTGGACCGGCCTGAGCGTGCTCGCCGTGATCGCAATAGTCTGCGTGGTATACGGTATCTGGGCGTCCACTTTTGACATGGAAGCGGTAAAAGAAATGCCGCAGCGGAGCACGGTGTATGACATGGACGGCAAGGTTTACAGCCGGCTCCAGGGCGAGAACCGCATCGTGGTGCCGGTCGCCCAGGTCTCTCGCAATTTCATCAACGCGCTCCTGGCACGGGAGGACTCGCGTTTTTACTGGCATAAAGGCATCGATCCAATCGGGATTACCCGCGCCGTGGTTCGCAACGTTTTCAAAGGGGCAACCGCCCAGGGAGCCAGCACCCTGACCCAGCAGTTGGCGCGCAACAGTTTTCCTGAACGGGTTGGACAGCATAAAAGCCTCCATCGCAAACTGCTTGAGGCGTTTCTCTCCATTCGGATTGAGCAGCGTTATAAAAAAGAAGAGATCCTTGAACACTACGTTAACCGGATCTATTTCGGCGCCGGTGTTTACGGAATCGAAGCGGCAAGCCTGATGTATTTTAATCATCATGCCGCAGAGCTCACCCAGGGTGAAGCGGCCATGATCGCCGGCATTATCCGCAGTCCCAACCGGTTTTCGCCTTTTACCAATCCAAAAGGGGCCCGGCGCGAGCGCGACACGGTGCTCGACCGGCTCGTAAAAGCGGAAAAACTCATGCAGGCCGAGGCGGATGACCTGAAAAAAGAGCCGTTGATCGTGGCTAAAAAACGACTTCTTACGGCCCAGGAAAACTACGCCATGGATGCGGTGCGCCGCGAGCTCGATCTCCTGTTATCCGACGATCAGCGCGACGATGGCGGCCTGAAAGTTTATACGACCCTCGATCCGGGACTTCAAAGCGCCGCCGAGAAGGCGATCGATTTTCAGTTGCGCAAGGTGGAGGCGCGTCCGGGCTATCATCATCCGAAAAAGGCCGACTTCTCAAAAGAAGCCAAGGAGGAAGAACTCCAGACCCCTTATCTCCAGGGCGCTGTTGTTGTCATCGACAACCGCACCGGCGGAATCCGCGCCCTGGTGGGGGGACGCGATTTTAGCGAGAGCAAATACAACCGGGCAATCCTGCCGCAGGCCGCCCGGCAGGTCGGTTCCACGTTCAAGCCGTTTGTTTACGCGACAGCATTTTCGCGCGGCATGCTGCCCGGCGCATCCATCAGCGATGGACCGCTTGAGCGCGGCGAAATCGAGGGCGCCGCGGGATGGACGCCGGAGAACTCCGACGGCACCTATAAAGGGTCGATGCGTGCCGAGGAAGGCCTCATCCAGTCTCGCAATACGATGAGTGTGCGCATTGGAGATCGAGCGGGTCTCGAGCCGGTCAGCAAGTTTGCCGAGTCTGTCGGCATACAGCATCTGCCACGGCAGCCGGCCGAGTATCTTGGCGCGTTTGAGAGCACGGTGGCCGACGTGACCGCCGCCTATACCGTTTTTCCCAATAACGGAGTAAGACGCCAGAGTTTCCTGATCGAGCGGATCGACGATGCTTCCGGTGAGATTATTTATCGGTCGGCGCATATCAGTGCGCCAGTGCTCGATCCGGGCGTGAGTTATCTCATTAATAATGTCCTGGGAAAAGTGATGGAGCGCGGCACCGGCGCGACTGTGAAGACGATGGGTTTTAACAAACCTTCAGCAGGCAAGACCGGCACAACCAACGATTTCCATGATGCCTGGTTTGTCGGCTACACGACTTCATTAACGTGCGGAGTATGGGTTGGACTTGATCGGCCGCAGACAATCATCTCCAAAGGTTACGGGGCAGCCGTGGCATTGCCGATCTGGGCCGATGTTATGAACTCAGCCATGCCGCAACGTTATCCGGCTGCGGCCTTCAAACCACCCAGCCCGCTACAGCGCACACAGGTTTGTTCGATTTCCAATGAGACGGCTACCGGAGCCTGCGAACGTGCCGGTACCGCCTACAGCATTGAGCTGCCGGCTTCCGTTGTCCCGCATGACAGCTGCCATGTTCACCGCGGCGGCGGTAACTCGAATGATTCACGGAATGATTCCAACGGCGATACTTCCCGGCGCCCGGTCAATGAAGGAATCCTTCGCTCGTTCAGGCGCTTCTTTGGCGGAAAATAACGGGCTCCTTTTACTTCGGCACCCGGCGCACGGTATAGGCCAGATGCGGGTTAAGCGGAGCCGCTCCGGTAAGTGAAACGACTTTCTCCATACGGATGTCGTAGATGAAATCCGGGTGAAGGGCGGCGAGTTCGATCTCGGCGCTCTTTCCATCCTTTGAAAGCGTTACTCTGGTTGGAACATCGACGGCTTTTCCCATCTGCGGCGAGCCGTAGGTGACGTGATAGGCATACGTGTAATGTTCAATCGCCCAGGAGGCGGGATCTGACGCGCCGGCTGCCAGCGGTTCAGTAAACTCGATTCTAAACCCGCGCGGGGTCACGTGAATGTCGAGCGGCTCAAACGGAGTTTTCCCTTGTGGTTCAAACGTGGCGAGCCCTTCTCCGCCGGCCCATGAAAGATGGGTGCGTCCGATCCAGAGTGTGTCGCCACTGAAGGCAAGGCGATGCATGCCGCCTTTGAGCGTTTTGATCTCCGCAAGGTTAATACAGGCGCCTTGCCATACTCCGTCGATCTCCTCCATCAGCAACCGCAGCAGCCGGGGCGAGCTCATTTCACCAATGAGCGTCTGCCCGCCATACGGTCCCCACGCGGCGGATTTTGGGATAATCACCGGCTGCGTCGGTGAATTTGCATAAATGTTGTGCGGAAACCAAACCGCAGCGGGTGTCCTCAATGAATCAAGCCGCTGGCTCGCGGTTTGAAGCGGATCGGAGCCGTCCCAATCCTTCCGCCAGACAAGGCTGGCCGGATGCCCGTAAAATCCATCCCGCCGGACCACGTGCAGTTCGCTTGTGCCGCGCCAGTCGCCTTGGTTATCTGAAACAAGCAGATTGCCCGCGGCATCAAACCCGATGCCATCCGGGGAACGGAATCCGGAAGCAAAAGGTGTTGCCAACCCGGATTGCGGATCGATTTCCATCACCCATCCGCGCCATGGGACCCGGGAATACATCCGGCCGGCCTTGGGTCCCGCCGTTTTCCAATCGTTATAAAACTCCGCGCGTGGCAATCCCGCCGGATTCCAGTCGCCTCGGATTTCCGGCCGTATTGAGGCGCCGCTTGAGGCGAGGTTAAGGCTGACATAGAGCTTGCCAGTGGGACCGCGCGCCGGGCCGAATGCAAACTCATGGTAATTTCCCGTCATGCCAAAACCGGCCCAGAGCGAATCAAATTGATCGGCCACGCCATCGCCATCAGTATCGCGTAAACGGGTCAGTTCCGGGCGTTGCATGACCAGAAGCGAGCCGTCTTTTTCTTCGAGCAACCCAAGCGGTTCATGGAGTCCTTCGGCAAAGATTTTCCACGATTGATCCCTGGGATTGAATATGCCGATTTCGCCGTGGTGAAACGCGGTGGCAATCCGGCCATCGGCCAATACCGCGACGGCGCCAACCTGTGGATCAACGCCGGGTGGCGTTGGAATTTTGGTGACTTTGTAGTGGACGCCCAATTGCGTCTCATACGGGTCGGCCGCGAGCATTCGGAGACTCAGCGCGGCGATGGTAAGGAAGAAGGTTTTCATTGAACGTCCTGGTTCAAGCTGGTGAGGGTGAGCGTGAAATCGGCGGCTTCGGCCGAAGTCAGCGTAAGCGTCCCGTTGCCGAATTGGCCCTTGGAGCTGCTCCATCGCACCCGCTCCGGTTCAGTGGCCTTGTAAATGACCGGCGCGTCGTTTTTTAAGATTCGGTAATGAAGCGCGAGACCCTCCTCGTTTTCCTGCGCCGTGATCTTCTCAAAGATCTCCGCGTTACCTGCCCGGTAATAAAACTCCGGAATTCCGGCCTCAATCCGGTAGCCGATAAAACGGACTTGCGGCGGTGGCGCGTCGCCGGATTCAAACCGGATTGGAAATGTGTCGGCCGGCGCGCTCCACCATGGAACAGACGAGAGCGAGGCGAGTTCATTGCCGTTTCCTTTCCAGTAACCGCTCGCGTCGATAAAAACGCCCTTCCACGCATACCGCATCCGGCATTGATCCGAGTCCCAGCAAAAATTCTGCGTTCCGGAAAGCGCGACGGCGATGGCAGCGGGACCGGCATCCGGCATGAATAACCTCTGCACGAATGGGCGGCGTCCATTGCCTGCGATCATGCTCTGCACCGCGGTGGGCGGTATATTGGCATCCTTTGCAATGGGAGGCGGCTTAACACCGGAGTAAAGCGCTCCGTACATCACCAACCCGTGGCCCGGGAATGTGCAAACATACGGGTAGACACCCGGCTCGGCCGGGAGCTTGAATTTCAGGACTTCCTGCTTGTCCGGATCAATTAGTCCACTGTGCGCCAGCACGTCGGAAGTGGTCGGAATAAAACCTTGGGCCGCTCCTTTTTCTCCAAGCTCCATCGCCAGCGCTACGGTTTCCTTAAGTTTGCCCGGCTTCAAAAGCACAAAATTGTGGGTCTGATGGGTGGAATCCGCGTTCTCAAGATTCACGATGATTTCGTCCCCGGGATTGGCGGTGAGGCGTGCCGGTTCAAAACGTAGTCCGTCCCGCATGGAAACGGTTACGGTTTTTGGAGGAGCCGTGCGTTTTGGCGCTACGGAAGCGGGCGGGGGAATCTCTTGTGCGACACTGGCGGACGCCAAGGCAAATAGGGCGAGGGGGAGACGTGTTGTGGGAAACATCGAGCCGCGACGATGGGCAGGAAAAGCCCGTTTGGCCAGCGTCCAGCAATCGGCCCCTTCTTTAAACCGCACCGCAGATTGGCGCCGGCTATTCGCCAAACATCTTAATCCATTTGTCGCGACCGGTCAGGATCTGCTCGCGGGTGCGGCGGGGATTCATCTCAAAGACGTAGAGCGTCTCTTTGGGAAGAAGAGGGATGAGCCGCTCATACTCAACTTCCCCATCAAAAGGGGCCATGTGATCGCGGCCGGGCCAGGCGGTGTCATGGAGATGACAGGCAAGAAGCCGGGGCGCCGCTTTTTTCAGCCACTCGTAATGGTCGAGGATTCCGAGGTTATGTTTGACCTGAACGTGGCCAAAATCGTGCCAGTATCCGATGTGGGGCTGGTGGAATTCCTCAAGCAACTCGAGCATTTCGGATTCGCTGGGAATCTCCTCAAAGCTATGCCGGCTTTCGACACCAAGCTTGATGTTGCGCTTTTCAGCGTAATCGGAGATGCGATCCAAACAATCGAGTGAGCGATCGAGAAAACGGGCGGCCACGTTTTCGCGTTTGCGAGTGCCTTCCAATCGCGCATTAAAAAAAGCGCGCGACTCGATGAGCCCGACTTCCGCCATGCGCACCAGTTTCCCGGTGTAATCGTCGATCGGGACGCGTCCAAGGTGGAGGACCACAAAAGGGGCGCCGAGCCGCGCGGCAAAGTCGATGGTCTGAAAAGTGAGTTTAATAGCCCGCTCGCGCTCGCGTTCATCGGGGGAGGAGAACTGGTAGCAATCCGGAGAAGCCCTCGTGATTTCCACCGGCAGCGGGCAGAAATTGTGGAGGCTGGAAAATTTCACCTTTCCTTTGTCGAACATGCGCTGGGCGCCTTCCATGAGCGAAATCCGGATCCCGTGACCGAGTTCGACGTGGTCGAACCCAAGATCAAGTATTTCCTGCAACATCGCCTGGCCATCGGTGTGGCGGCCAGAATTCCAACAGGTTGAGCAGCTGAGCATGATCGGGAGAGGAATGAAAAACCGGGAGCGGAAAATTCGCGCGTTTATGGATGGGCGCAATGCGGATTCCGGCACCGCTTTTTCCGCGCAAAGGGGCCGAAGGAAATTCCTTCGGCCCCGGGATGCACGGAGCGCGCGTCGTTACCGGGCCCAGGTGATCAGGCGCAGCTCATGGGCCTGGATCAGATTGGGATGCGTCGGGATGACCCGGACATTAAATCCGTATGTGCCGCTATCCCGGGCCGGGATAGCGCCTTCAAACAGATAATTGCCGTCCGCAAGCTTTTTGGACTGCGTGAGGTTCATCGTGTCAGGCTTGTCGATGACGTTGTTCACGCTCTCGCCAAAGTAAGCCTGGACTGTCACAAAGGCCGGGTCGAGCGGTCCGAGATTTACCACCGCGCTAATCGAAAGCTGCTCGCCGACGAGGACATTGTTTGAGCTGTCGTTTACCTTGACGTCAGCAATCCGGATGTGCGGCCACGCCTTGCGGATGTCGTTCTTCCATTTGCTGAGCTCAAGCGCCTTCTGGCCGCCCTTGGCCGAGAGGGTTATATGGGCGCGCGCGGCCGGCTCGTAAAGGCGCTCGGCGTATTCCTTCACCATCCGATGCGTATTAAACGCCGGCGTAATGCTTCGGATCGACTCGCGCATGAGCTGGAGCCAAGCGATCGGGAGTTTGCCGTCGGGCTTGGCGTAAAAGAGCGGGATGATCTGCGTTTCAAGCGTCCGGAACAGGCTCGCCACATCGACTTCGTCTTCAAAGCGCGGTTCCACCGGGTTGGTGCTCTCGGGGATTTCGCCGCCGATCGCCCAGCCGTTTTTCTGGTTGTAACCTTCGCACCACCATCCATCGAGCACGCTGAGATTAAGCCCGCCATTGGGAGGCAGTTTCATGCCGCTGGTGCCGCTCGCTTCCAAAGGCCGGCGCGGATTGTTCAGCCAAAGATCGACACCCTGGTAAAGCCGGCGTCCGACGTAATGATCGTAATCTTCAAGGAAAACGATCCGGTCCTTAAACTCGGGTTTGCGGCTGAATTTATAGACTTCCTGAATGAAATGTTTGCCCGGTTCATCCTTGGGATGCGCTTTGCCGGCAAAGACAAATTGCACGGGACGCTCCGTGTTGGAGAGAAGTTTATGCAGCCGTTCCTCATCACTGAAAAGAAGCGTGGCGCGCTTGTAAGTGGCAAAACGCCGCGCAAATCCGATAGTGAGGATCTCCGGATTAAAAAGACGGCTGATATGCCGCAGCGCTTCAGGTGTTTCGCCGATGCGCTCGCGCTGCTGGCGAACGCGCAAACGGATGAAGTCAACCAGGCGCGACTTGAGCTTGTTATGAGTGGCCCAGAGTTCCTCGTCGGGGATTTCAAATACGCCGCGCCAGAAATCCGGCTCGGTGAGGTGCTCCTCCCAATTGGGCAGGTATTTGTCGTAGAGGGCGGCAAACTCAGGCGCCATCCACGTCTTGGTATGAACCCCGTTGGTGACACTCGTGATTGGAACCTCCTCCTCGGGAACGCCCTGCCAGACATCCTTCCAAAGCCCTTGACTGACCCTTCCATGGAGCGCGCTGACCCCGTTGGCATGCCGGCTTGAACGCAGCGCGAAGATGGTCATCGAGAACGGCTCGCTTGGATCGTTGCGAGTCTGTCCAAAGCTGACAAATGTGCTGAAATCAATTCCGACCTGGGCGGCGTAATTGCCGAAGTATTTCCGCATCAGATCAAGCGGAAACGCGTCGTTGCCGGCGGGAACCGGGGTGTGCGTGGTGAAAATATTGCCCGCGGCGACCTTTTGAAGCGCGGAATAGAAGTCGAGTTTATCCTCGGTCACACCGCGTCGGATCAGTTCAAGGGAAATGAAGGCGGCATGCCCTTCGTTCATATGATGAACCGCCGGTTTGATTCCCTTGGCGTTGAGCGCGTGGATGCCGCCGATCCCAAGCACGATCTCCTGCTTGATGCGCATCTCGTGATCGCCGCCGTAGAGCTGCGCGGTGATCTGGCGATCTTCCTCCGAGTTCTCGGGCAGATCGGTGTCGAGCAGGTAAAGCGTGATCCGGCCCACGGCAACCTTCCAGACCTTGGCACGAACGGTGCGGCCGAGGATATCGACGCCGACAAAGAGAATTTTGCCGTCTTTATCGAGCGCGTCGGCGAGCGGCAGGTGACTGAAGTTTTGGTTAAGCTGGATGCTCTCCTGGCCGCCGTCCTTGTTGATCTGCTGGCGGAAATAACCGTGTTTATAAAGAAGCGAAAACGCGACGAAGTTGAGCCCCAGATCGCTCGCCGATTTGCAATGATCTCCTGAAAGAATGCCGAGACCGCCAGAGTAGATCGGGAACGATTCGTGAAAGCCGAATTCGGCCGAGAAATAGGCAATCGGCGCCGTTTTCGAAAACGGGCTGTCGGGACGCAGTTTGCCGTATGTATCGGGCCGCTCCATGTAAGCGGTAAACGTGGCGTAAACGGCGCGCATTTCGCGCAGGAAATCGTCGTCTTTTGAAACCTCATCCAGCCGTGCCTGGCGGCAAAGCTGGAGCATCCGCAACGGGCTGTGGTTGGTTTTATCCCAAAGATCGTGATCGAGATGGCGGAACAGAGCCCGTGCCTGTGGCTGCCATGTCCACCAGAGGTTCATGAGGATCTTCCGGAGCGGTTCGAGGTTCTCTGGTAGTTTTGGAACGACGTTAAATATATGGAGTGGCTGCATCGGTGGGTATTCTCTGCTCCAGGGTGGGAAAACGGCCGAAGGCTACCCGTGAAGGGATTCGAGGCAAGCTTTTGATGTGACCCGGGGCCGGCAAGGCGGGAGAGCGAGGCCTTTTTTCAGCCCGTTTAAAAAATACGAAGCGGCTCCTCCATTCCATCTTTCTTTGTCACATCAAAGCTTGCCGCGCCGGGCGGTTCCACTTACCCAGACGTGCATGGCTAACGTCGTTTTTCTATGGCATATGCATCAGCCCTATTACGTGAATCCGGTCAACCGGACCGCGATGATGCCATGGGTGCGACTTCATAGCATCAAGGGATACCTCGATATGATCTCGGTCATCGAGGAATTCCCGGACATCCGGGTCAACTTTAACCTCACCCCGGTACTGATGCTCCAGATCAAGGAACTGATCGACGGTCAGATCACGGATCTTTGGCTGGAATGGGCGCGCAAACCGGCTTCGGATCTGGATGAAGGCGAGAAGTTCGCGATCCTGGAGAATTTTTTCAAGATCCACTGGGACAACCTCGTAAAGCCGTTTCCGCGCTATTGGGAGCTGCTCAATAAACGGGGCCTCACTTTTTACCGGGACGATGTCCGGCGCGGACTGCGCTATTTCAGCACCCAGGAATTCCTCGATTTGCAAACCTGGTTCAACCTCTCCTGGTGCGGTTACACGGCCGAACGCCTTTATCCCGAACTCGTTGAGCTGAAGAAAAAAGGACGCAATTTCACCGAGGAAGAGAAGAACCGGGTCCTGGACATTCACCTGGAGATCATGCGCCTGGTGATTCAGAAATATCGGGTGGCTGAGGAACGCGGCCAGGTGGAGTTGACGACGACCCCGTTTTTTCATCCCATTCTTCCTCTGGTTTACGACAGTGCTTTTGCCGAACGCAGTTTGCCAGGCCGCCAGTTTCCCAAACGCTTTCACTGGCCCGAAGATGCCGCGGCGCACCTTACCCTGGCCGTTGAACAGCACGCCGCGATGTTTGGAAAAGCACCGCGCGGACTCTGGCCAAGCGAAGGCTCCATCGCCCCTGAACTCATTCCATTAATGGAGCGCTGCGGGATCGAATATTTCTGCAGCGATGAGGAGAACCTTTTCAGATCCCTGAACCGCGATCCGGCGTTTGAAGGCCAGGTGGTCGATCATCTGGAGCTTTTCCAAGGCTGGTCGGTGTCGCATGGCGGCGCTTCGGTCAACGCGCTTTTCCGGGAGAAGCCGCTTTCCGATTTTATCGGGTTTATGGCGGCCAAAAACGATCCGATCCAGGCGGCCACGCATCTGCTTCATCATATGCGGCATATCGCAAGTCTGATTCCGCACGATACCGGCGTGATTCCTCTGATTCTGGATGGCGAGAACGCGTGGGAAACCTTTGCCGACGGTGGCGAGGCGTTTCTGCGCGCGCTTTATGGTGGAATCTCGGCCGATGAGCGCTTGCGCAGTTGCACCATCGAAGAGCATTTCCGTGCGCATCCGCCCCAGCGCAAGATCACCACGCTGCATACCGGCTCGTGGATCAGCAGTAATTTCGATATCTGGATTGGCGAGGACGAAGAAAACCGCGGCTGGGATCTGCTCGGTGAGACCCGCGACTTTTTCCAGCGCGCCCTCGATTCGGGCCGCCTGACAATCGAACAGGAATGCGCGGCGAAACGGGAGATTTATGCGGCGGAAGGAAGCGACTGGTTTTGGTGGTATGGCCCGGATTTTTCCACCGATAACGACGCGTTATTTGACGAACTATTCCGCCAGCACTTAAAGAACGTCTACACAATTTGCGGCCATGTCGTTCCGGCTGAACTCGATCGCCCGATCACCAGCATGCGGGTCGTGCCGCTGTACGATCGGCCTGAGCGTTTTATCACCCCGTTTATCGATGGCCAGCTCGCTTCGTTTTACGACTGGAGCGGCTCGGGGCTTTATCTGGCCGGGAGCGAACAAGGTGCGATGTATCGCTCAGAGCGGTTCTTAAACAAGATGCATTTCGGCAACGACGAAGAGCACCTCTATCTGCGCCTTGACCTTCGGAAATGGGGGCGTGTCTCTCTGCAGGTGCAGTTCCATGAACCGGCGGGGGTCAGCATCAGGACAGGTATCCTTACCCGGCACGGCTTGCAGCAGTATTCCTTAACGAAAGCAAACGGCGAGGTGGTTTCCCTGAACAATCTGGCGGCAGCGGAAGTGGTGGAGCTTTCCATTCCACTCGCGGAACTGCATATCGGACCGGGTGTGCAGGTTCATTTCCAAGTGCGTCTTTCCGAAGATGGCATTGAACGGGAATGTTATCCGGAGTCGGTGCCGATCCAGTTCCCGCTTCTAAGCGAAGAGTTCGCGCTTCAGAACTGGATGGTTTGAACCGGCTTACCTTTCGCGAAGATAATCGGCCACGAGCTTGGGCGCCTGTTTGTTGACGGCAAGTTCCTTGTAGCCATCAATTCCTTCCACGATCGCTTCCGCCACGCGCGCCCGCCAAACCGGCGAGCCGATCTGGGCGCTTTCGGGAGCGTTCGTCACAAAACCACATTCAATGAGCACGGCAGGCACCGTGCAGAGGCGCAGCACCGCAAACCGGGCATGTTTAAGCCCGCGATCAACGATTTGCACGTGGCCCAACAACGAATGGTAAACCGCTCCCGCCAGTGCCGCGCTCGGCAGTTCATTCGCATTTCCCGGTTCCTCGCGCAGGTAACGGGGATTGAATGCAACCGCATTGTCGTTGGTGGCCGGGGCGCCCCGCGGAGCCATTGAGAAGATTTCAAATCCCTTGGCATCGCGATTGGAGTCCGAAGCGTTAAAATGGATGCTCACAAAAATCGTGCCGGGAGTTTTTTGAGCAAGCTTGGGACGTTCCTCAAGCGGAATGAAAATGTCGCTGGTGCGGGTCATGGCGACGTTGTAACCGCGTTTTAAAAGAAGCTCCCGGGCGCGCAGGGCGACATCGAGCGCGAAATCTTTTTCCGCGCCATATTTTGAAAAGGCGCCCGTATCGTGCCCGCCATGCCCTGGATCGAGCACGATGGTTGTCACGGCTCCCATCCCCTCGATCCGCTCGGGACGCAGCCGGGGTTCAACGACTTTGGAAAGGTCGAGCCGGGAAATCAGCAGGTGCCCATCCTGAAGGCGCGTGGGAAAGGCGAGCCATTGCCGTGCTCCGTTGATCACCACTTCGCGGCTATTGAGATTCACCTCGAGCTGCATCTTGCCGGAATCGAGATTAATGGTCCGCGGCGGAGGCGGCGTATCATCAATAAGCGCCGCTGGGGCAATCGTATCCGGGGCACTTTCAGCGAGGGTGAAAAGCGCGGGTGCGGCGATTGGTTCGGGATCACTTAACGGTTCAACGAGCCGCAAAACCGGGGCGAGCGTCCAGGGCGGTAACGGTTTGGGAGAGGAGCTTGCGGCCACGACAGGTGGGGCAGGGAGGCCGTAAAATGTCGCGAGATTGTCGAGGGAGACATAATCGCGCCCTTCAAACCGGTAAAGCTGCCAGTCCGTTGCCGGCGCTTTGACAAGAAGTAGGAAGGACCAGCAAATGAGCCAGCCGGCAAATTTCATGCCCCATTTTTGCACGCGTCTTCAGCCGCGCAATGGCAGGATTCAAGAAGGTTTGAAGCCATTCGGCCCGCGCCCGCGATTACCGGATGGAGGCCTCGCGCCGCGAGTAACCGGCAACTACTTTTTAGCGGTTTCGAAAACGGAAAGATATTCTTCGTAACCGGCCTCCTTGAGTTTTTCTA
Organism: Chthoniobacteraceae bacterium; assembly: GCA_028293625.1. GTDB lineage: Bacteria > Verrucomicrobiota > Verrucomicrobiia > Chthoniobacterales > Chthoniobacteraceae > CAIURC01. The sequence goes on from JAQGOL010000009.1 coordinate 203,218, forward strand.
CCGGGATAAACCGAAGCGATGCCGAGTTGATGCAATAGCGGAGTCCTGTCGGATTGGGGCCATCTGTAAAAACATGGCCAAGATGCGCATCACTTTTTTTACTGCGGACTTCGGTGCGATCCATTCCGTGTGTCAGATCGTCCTTTGAAGCGACCACCTCCGGCTTGATCGGCTGCCAGAAACTTGGCCAGCCGGTGCCCGAATCGAATTTGTGGGTCGAAGCAAAGAGCGCCTCGCCACTGATCACATCGACATAAAGCCCGGCATCGTGATTGTTCCAGAACTCGTTGCGAAACGGCGGTTCAGTGCCGTTTTCCTTCGTTACATGATATTGTTCACGCGTGAGCGTTTTTCTCAGTTCGGCGTCGTTCATGGTGGTCAGATTTTGAGGTTTGCCGGCATACGGGGTCCGCGTCACCGGTCCGCAGCCCAAAAGCGCCGCAGAGCTGGCGCAAAGAAGGGCAATTCTGGAACACAAATTCATGGAGCGCAATCGGCCCGGTTGGCGCGCTTCATTTTCTCCATGTCGACCCGTTTACTCTGTTCCTGCTGAAGCCGCGCCCTGGAATTGGTGTAAGCCCGTGCAATGGTGACGACCAGGAAGAACCCTGGCAGCATCATGACAAGACGCGCTTTGTTGGGCAGGAACAGAAAGCCAAGCAGAAACAGGAATCCAATCAGCCAGAACGTGGCCGAAGTGCGGATGACAAAATCGCGTTCCCTGGCCGTGGCGCATTGCCTTACGTTGTTCCGTGTCCGGAAGATGGCGAAAACCAGCACGCTTAAAAGGAGATAGGTGAAAAATTTCATTCAATGGCTCGGCATATCAACCTGACCGGCGGCGACTTCTCAGGCGCAATCCTAAGAGTCGCCGCGGATCGATGGCGGGAATTGACAACGGGCACAAATCCCTTTGGTTTCCGGGACGTGAAAAAACTACGTCATGCCGCTTGAAATCGAACGCAAATTTTTAGTCAAAGGCGAAGCGTGGCGGGCGCAGGCCGAGCCAACCGATATCCGCCAGGGATACCTTGCCCGGGAAGAGCGCTGCGTTGTCCGGGTGCGCGTGGCAGGCGGGTGTGCCTGGCTTACGGTTAAGAGCCGTGTGGTTGGCATTACGCGCAGCGAATACGAGTATGAGATCCCGTACGCGCAAGGCGAAGAGATGCTCGGGCTCTGCGCGAAGCCGATCATGGAAAAACGCCGGCATCGCGTGGCGTTTTGCGGTATGACATGGGAAGTTGATGAGTTCCTCGGAGAAAACAGCGGCTTGATCGTGGCTGAAGTGGAACTGACTTCTGCCGATCAAAATGTGACATTGCCCGAGTGGGTCGGCGAGGAAGTCACCGGCGACCCGCGTTATTATAACTCGAACCTTTTAATCCACCCCTTTCAGCAATGGACCCGTTAAACTCTTCTCACGACACCACCCAACCGATTGATGTCCGCAGTTATTTTGTCCGGGGCCGCAACGCGCTGCTGGCCCGGGCTGATTTTGGCGAGCTATACGTCGATTATTACCTGCACCAGGGCCAGCACGGTTATCAACACAGCCCTTCCCACGATGGGATGCTCAAAGAAATGCTCGCCGCGCTTACCTTGCACAGCGCTTCCCGGCCATGGACCGAATCGTGGGCCTGGACGGTGCATATGAGCGATCCGCTCCTGAATCTCTTTGTCACAGGCGATAACCGGCGCGGCACCGTGGTCGGTCAGATCTTTACCGAAAACGTCAAGGACGACGGGCGAAATCTTTTCCTCGCGGATCTGGTCCGGGAACGGGGCGAATCGCGCCGGAGCGCCGTGGAATTTGATGGCACCGATCCTTTTCGTATCGTCGAGCAGTATTATGCCCAGAGCGAGCAGCGGCCGGCCCGTTATTTCCGGCACGATACCGAGGACTTTGTGATGGTGACCGCGCAGCCGGGATGCGATCTGGCTTGGTTTGATGCCCTTGATGACGAGCAGATTCGCACGATTGCGGAGACCGAGACCCTCAGCCTCCTTGAGCAACGCCAATACCGCTGGGAATGTGGCTGCAGTCAGGAACGGATGTTTTCAATCCTGGCGCCGATTATGCGTTCCAGCCCGGAAGACCTCTTCGGCACGGAGGAAGTGGTGCGCATGGGCTGCCCGCGTTGCGGAGCCCGTTACATTATCACCAAGGAAGGGCTGGAAGGTTACGTGGAGGAAACTTCCCCCAAGTGATAGACGATTATCTGTCGCGCTTTGGCGGAATCGCGCGCCTTTACGGACTTGCCGGCCTCAAACAGCTCCGCGGGGCGCATGTCTGCGTTATCGGAGTGGGCGGCGTTGGCTCCTGGGCAGTCGAAGGACTTGTGCGTTCCGGGATCGGCGCCATTACGATGATTGATCTGGATGACGTCTGCGTGACCAATGTCAATCGGCAGCTTCCCGCGCTCGATGGGCAGATCGGCCGTGCAAAAGTCGACGTGCTGGCCGAACGGATGCGGCTGATTAATCCTGGGTGCGAACTGACCGTTCATACGGAGTTTTTTACCGCCAGCACAGCCGAGCATTTCCTCACGCCAAACTTTGATTTTGTCGTCGATGCCATCGATAAGATGACCAATAAATGCCTCATCATCGCCGGGGCACGCGATCGAGGGCTGGCGGTCCTGACCGTGGGCGGAGCAGGGGGCCGGCGCGATGGAAGCGCGGTTCGTGTCGTTGATCTGGCTGATTCCACCCAGGATGAGCTGCTGCGCCAGGTGCGCAGAAAGCTGCGGCGCGATTTCGGTTTCCCGGCCGGTCCCCAGACTCCCACCGGCGTTGCCTGTGTTTATTCCCCTGAGAAGCCGCTTTTCCCATGGTCCGACGGCACGGCATGCCATACTCGCGAACCGGGCAGCACCTTGACCCTTGATTGTGCCACCGGTTTTGGAACCGCGGTTTTTGTGACCGCGGCGTTTGGGTTTGCCGCCGCCGGCGAGGTCGTGCGCCAGATTGCGACAAAGGAACGCGCCGGGCTTTGATCGCCGTCAATGAGGCGGGCTGAATGCGCCGAAAAGGCGCGTGAAGTTTTGCTTCACCTGCGTGACGAGCGCTTTGAGCGGCATGCCGCGGATCTCGGCCAGACCTGCATACGCGACCTCAATGTTTGCCGGATGATTCAGCAGCTTGCCGTCCGCCCCGCAGATCGGGTGCGCGTTGCGTTCGTCAGGCGGCGCCATATCGGGCGCATCAGTTTCAACCAGGAGCCGTTCGATGGGGAGACGGGCAAAAAGCGCGCGTTGTTTCTCTTTTCGAGAATGGAGAAAATAAGGGGAGAACGAGAAATAAGCGCCTTTTCCGGCGAACCCTTCCACCATTTCTTCAGGCCCGCCGTAAGCGTGCAGAAGGAAACCGCGCTTCGGGAGCGGATGCGTTCGCAAAATGTCCCAAAGGCCGCCCCACGCTTTTAAGCAATGAATGGAAGCCGGCAGATTGCGTTCAGCGGCGAGATTGAGCTGCCATTCAAACGCTTTCCGTTGCGCGGTAAAATCGTGCGGCTCAATCCAACGATCCAGCCCGATCTCGCCGACGCCGGCACCGGGATGGGAGTCGAGAAAACCCAACAGCGTTTTTTGCCAATTCGCGGAACAATCCGGAACATGCCAGGGATGCAGTCCAAAGGAGGCGATCATGGAGGGGTGGGCATTGACTAAGGCAGCCACCGCCGGCCAATCGCTTTCCCGGGTGCCGTTCACCACGCAGCACGTGACGCCGAGCTGAGCCAGGCTCTTGCAAATCAATTCACGCTGTGGGGCGAGCCGCTCGTCATGAAGATGATTGTGCGCATCGCAGAAAGGGCTCACAGGGCACGCGCGGCAAAGTCGCGGATGGCGCGATGCACCTGGTCAAGCCCATGCCGGCGGGTCGGCGAGAGATGATCGGTGAGGTGGAGTACATCGAGAATGTTCGCTTCCTGGGTCATAATCTCCTCAGGGGTGGAGTCATCGTAGACCTCGCAAATCAGGGAGGCGAGTCCGCGCACCAGCGTTGAGTCGGCATCACTCCGAAAGCGGCACCGTTCGTTTTCCATCGCCGCGACAATCCAAACCCGGGAGACGCAACCCTGGATGCGGTTCGATTCAACGCGCTCGGACTCGTTTAAAGGAGGCAGTTTACGGACCCGGTCAACGACAGCGGCGAGGCGTTCCTGATTATCCTCGATCAGGCTCAGGCGCTTGGTGATATGAAGTTGGGTTTGCAGGACGCTCATGGGGATCTTCTGCATTGCCAAAGTGTGCAAGGCAACACACGGATGGCCAAAGCGAGCGCCCTTAGGCTTCAACAAGGCCATCTCCCATTCTCATCGCGCTTTCAACCCGGCGCACCACAGCTGACTACATGGTGCGTCCCATTGCGTTCAGCAACGGTTTGAGTCCTTCCATCAGCTGGCCAAAGCCTTTGAAATCGACTTGTTGTTGCCCGTCGCTCAGCGCTTCCGCCGGATTCGGGTGGACTTCAATCAGCAGTCCATCCGCTCCCATCGCCACCGCGCCGCCACAAAGCGCCCGGACAAGATCGGCGCGCCCGCAACCCTGGCTCGGATCAATAATCACCGGCAAATGCGATTCCTTCTTAATGATCGCCACCGCCGCCAGATCGAGCGTGTTGCGGGTGTAGGTCTCAAAGGTCCGGATGCCGCGTTCGCAGAAAATGACGTTGGGATTGCCGTGCGCAAGAATGTACTCAGCCGCGAGCAGCCACTCGTCAATGCGCTCACTCAGGCCGCGTTTGAGCAGAACCGGTTTTCCGCTGCGGGCGCATTCAATCAGCAGTTGGTAATTCTGCGAGTTGCGCGCGCCGACCTGAAGAATATCAGCCGTTTTGGAGACGTGTTCGACGTGATTTTCGCTCAGGACCTCCGTGATGATTTTAAGGCCGGTTTCCTCCTTGGCGACTTGAAGCAGGCGCAATCCTTCTTTTCCCAAACCTTGAAACTCATAGGGCGACGTGCGCGGTTTGTAAGCTCCGCCGCGCAGGATCGTCGCCCCGGCTGCCTTGACCGCGCGTGCCGTGCTCAGAAGCTGCTCCTCGCTCTCCACCGAGCATGGTCCTGCCATGACACAGAATTTGCCGCCGCCGATTTCCACTCCATCCACATTGACGATCGAGCTGTTGGGAATCGACTCGCGACTCACCAGTTTGTAGCGTTTCTGCACCGGCATGACTTTTTCCACCTGGGAAAGAAAACTGAGCGATTCAAGAGTGTGATGGGTGCGCTCGTCGCCGATGGCGGCCACGATGGTCTGCTCGGTCCCGAAGATGGGCCGTGGATCGTAGCCGAGCCGTTTCACTTCTTCGATGACCTCATCAACTTTATCACGAGGCGTATTGGGGCGGATGACGACGATCATTTGGACAAATTTGGGTTTGTGAGTTGGGCCTTTGGCAATAGCGTAACACTGGGTGGCGTGCCTGAAATGGTCGGCAAGTTTGGCACTCTCCCCACAACCCTCAATCCTCAACTTCATTTAAAGTGCAAGATTTTACAGGCGGCGGCATTCATGCGCTTCCCTCCCAGCGCGGTTCCTCGGGCGATCCGGAAATTGATCGGCGAATCCGGGAACTGGTGGCAGACTGGGGATGCGCTCATTCGTGTGAGCTCATTGAACAGCTGGTCATCAGCGCTTTGAAGATGGCCCGCGATCAGATCAGCCCCGCTGATCTTAAGCTTTTCAACCGTTCTTTAAATGAAATGCGATATGCCGCCCGCGTTTTTGCTCCTTTTCGGCACAAGCGCAAAGTGGTGGTTTTCGGCAGCGCCCGCACGCTGCCAACTGAACCCGAGGCGATTGAGGCGGAATCGTTCGCGCGAAAGATGCGCGACGCCGGTTACATGATCATTACCGGAGGCGGTGAAGGAATCATGGGAGCGGCGCAGCGGGGCGCGGGGCGCGAGTCGAGTTTTGGGCTTAATATCCGGCTGCCTTTTGAGCAGCGTGCCAACGAGGTCATTCACGGCGACGCCAAGCTGATTAATTTCAATTATTTCTTTACCCGAAAACTCAATTTCGTGAAGGAAACCCACGCCGTCGCGCTGTTCCCCGGCGGCTTCGGCACGCTGGATGAAGGCTTTGAAGTGCTCACTCTCATGCAGACCGGCAAGGCACGGATTCTTCCTGTTGTTCTCGTCGACAAACCCGGCGGCCGCTATTGGGAAACCTGGTTTAAGTTCATGTGCGAGGATCTCCTCAAACTCGGACTCGTTTCAGCCGAAGACTTCCATTTTTTCAAAATGGCGCGCGATGTCGACGAAGCCGTCGCTGAGATCGAGCGTTTTTACCGGAACTTCCGCTCCTACCGCTGGGTGGGAAATCGGCTCGTGTTCCGGTTGGAGAAAAAGCTGACCACGGCCGCGGTGGAAACGCTTAAAACGGAGTTTACCGACTTGCTGAAAGGCAATCCATTCGTGCAGTCAGGCCCGTTGCCCGAGGAACAAAATGAGCCCGATCTCGCTGGTTTGCCGCGGCTCGTTTTTGTCCCCGAGCGCAGGAACTTTGGCCGGCTGCGCAAGTTGATTGACGCTGTGAACGACGCGGAGACCGAGGAATAGCCTGCCGTCTACGCGGCGGCCCGTTGCGAGAGGATGTAGTCGTGAATGGAGTTGACGGTTGCCAGTGCTTCGCGCGCGGTTTCCGAGTTGGGAACCGTGACGCCAAAGTTTTTCTCCATTGAAACCACCAGTTCAAGCGCGTCGATGGAATCAAGGCCGAGTCCGTCGGGGCCAAAAAGCGGCATGTCGTCCCGGATCTCCTCCTTGGAGACTTTGAGCATCAAATTTTCAACCATCATCGCTTTGATGGTTTCGCGCAGGTTTGGGTCGGACATGGGGGGGCGATGTTCTGTTTTAAAGTCTTAGGCGCAAGACTTTTCGCCCCGATGTGCTTGCCGGGCCTTCAGGCACGATTGAAGGCGGGGATTGCCCGCCGCAATCTCAGCGACTCTTGCGCCGAAACCGCTGTAAACCGATCAACCCGCCAATCCCGCTTGCCAGCGTCAGCCATGTGCTCGGCTCGGGAATCGGCCTCAGGACAAAATCGTCAGCGAGCGAGTGAACCGCAGAGACCTCAGCGGCATGCTGCTGCTTTTCCAAATCGGAGGCCACGGCGGGATGGGCAAGAGTTGCCATTCCAATCATCACAAACGCGCATGCGCGCGAGAGGAACGGGCGCAAGGCAGAAGAAGGGGTGCGAGGCGTTCTCATGGAGGGACAAAGGGGGGCGGGTTGGCAGCCGGAAGCGCCAGTGCCCAGAATACAACGTGTCTCCCGGAACACAGCAAGGCCTCTTTTATCGAATTTGAATATTTTATCCCCGGGCGCTCCCGGCTTTTTCTCTTTCCGTTTTTTATCATGCTGCTTGATTCGGCGCATGTTCTCCCTTGATGGAAAAATCGCGCTCGTCACCGGCGCCGGTTCAGGCATTGGCGCAGCAATCGCGGCGACTTTCGCACGAGCCGGAGCCCGGGTCTTTGTATCCGACCGGGACCCGGTCACCGGAAGCGCGGTGGTTGATAAAATCGTTGAAGCCGGGGGCCATGCGGAGTTTTTGCCCCTCGATATTGGCGATGAATCGCAGTGTGCCGAAGTGGCCCGAAAAGTGATCGAGGTCGCCGGACATTTGGACATTCTTGTCAATAACGCCGGGATCGGGCATGTCGGGACGATGGCGACCACGTCGGGAGCCGACATGGATCGAATTTACGCCGTCAATACGCGGGGGACCTTTAACGTAACCAAAGCGTTTTTTCCTTCAATGATCGCCCGCAGTCATGGCGTGGTGGTCAATATCGCTTCGATTGCAGGGGTGATTGGAATGCGTGACCGGCTTGCGTATACGGTGAGCAAACACGCCATTGTCGGACTGACCCGCGCCATGGCGCTTGATCACGCCCGCGACGGCATCCGAATCAACGCCATCTGCCCGGGCCGTGTGCAAACGCCGTGGGTGACCCAGCGCCTGACCGAGTATCCCGATCCCAAAGCGGCTTATGAGGAAATGTGCAGCTCCCAGCCAATGGGGCGCATGGGACAACCCGAGGAGATTGCGGCCGCCGCCCTTTATCTGGCCAGCGATGAGGCTGCGTTTGTAACCGGCGCCACCCTCACTCCCGATGGCGGCTGGAGTGCAGGCTAGAATTGCAAACCAGGCTCGTCCGCCAAAACAGATGACTCTTCCGATATCGGTGGCGCATCCGGTAATTTTTCTTACGGTGCCGCCATGAAGTTGCCGCCCCTTTTGGTGCTTTGCGCGTTGTTGTCGTCGTCAAATGCCGAACGCATCAATCATGAAGGACGCATCCTTGGACCGGCGCCCTTGGTCACGGCGCCCGTTCTTTTTAATACTGCGCAAGCCGATGCCGTCGTTGCCTCCATGCAAATCATGCCGAAGGAGAACCCGTGGAACGAGGACATCTCCCGGCGACCGCTCCTGGCAAATTCCGCCGCCATGATGGCGCAGATCACGGCCGACCTGAGCGCGAGTCGCCGGACGCTGCGGCCGTTTTTTGAAATGAACTACGTGCTGGTGCCTGACACGCAACCTCTCCAGCCGGTCACCTTTTTTAATTATCCGGACGAATCGGATCTCAATGGCGGGGTCTCGCCCGTTGGCCGTTACCCCATTCCTGCGAATCTGCCGGTGGAAACGTGGCCAAGTCAGACCGGCGCCCTGACCCTTTCCCAATGGCAGCAGGATGCCGGCAATGCCGGAGGCGACCGGCATGCGATCATCGTCGCGCCCGGCACGGGAAAACTGTGGGAGACCTGGCTGACGAAACTTTCCGGAAGCGCATGGCAAGCGTCCAACGGCGCCGTCTTTAACCTCAATTCCAATGCACTCCGGCCTGCTGGCTGGACTTCGGGCGACGCGGCCGGTTTGCCGATGTTCCCGGCACTGGTGCGTTATGACGAATGCCAGCGCGGTACCGTCGAACACGCATTGAGGCTGGTGGTAAAACGCACCCGGGTCGGCCCTGTTTATCCCGCCACGCACTCCGCTTCGGCCGGCAACACCACCAGCGCGGATATTCCGGCGATGGGTGAACGTCTGCGCCTCAATGCAGGCTTTGTCATTCCATCAACATGGACCCGGGAGGAAAAAGCCGTGCTCGGCGCGTTGAAAAAATACGGCGCCATCGTGGCGGATAACGGGGGATTCTTCTCGGTCTCAGTCTGCCCCGATAACCGGTTTGCCAGCGGCGTGTTTGATCATCTTTCCACGGTCTCGATTTCGAGTTTTGAAGTCATCAAGACAACGGGGCCGAATGAAGGACCTCGCTCGGCCGGCGCGCCTTTGGTCAATGCCGGCCAGGATCAGGTGGTCAAATTCGGCTCATCCGCCGCACTTCAAGCCGTCGTGACCGCAAGCAGCGTCACTAACCTTCAGTGGAAAATGAGTTCCAGCCCTGGCGCTGTCACCTTCAGCCAACCCGCGCTGGCGGCTACCTCCGTCTCATTCAGCATGCCGGGACACTATACGCTTTTGGTTAGTGCCGATGACGCGGTGCATGCGGTGGCTTACGACGCGGTGGTGGTCGATGTCGTATTCGCCATTGAGCCCCGGCGATCCGGCAATGATTGCCGGCTTCAGTTCCCGACGGTTTCCGGCCATATTTATCAAGTCGAATGGAGCACTGATATGGCTCCCGGCTCGTGGAACGTGCTGGCAGGCCCGCTTGCAGGAACTGGAGGCGTTTTGGAAGTGATTGATTCCAATGTCCTTGGAAACGCCAGGCGGTTCTACCGGGCTGTTGTCATTCAATAGCAGGATCGCCAGCAACCGATCTTCACTTTGAGGGCGGAGTCGGCGCCTCATTCAATCCGAAGGAACGCTTCATGGCCGATAACGGCAAGCAATGTCGTAAAAGGAATTCCGGCCTGAACCTGAGCCGGGCTTCCTGCGTCAAAAAGTTGTTCACTCAAAGGCAAACACCCTCTTAGACTTTCCCATCTTATGACTTCCCTCCGAAAGCTTTTTACCACCCTCGTTTTTGCCTCGGTCAGCCTTCTCTCCGCCCATGGCGACGATTTTACTCCCGAAGCAGGCTATATCTCTTTGTTTAATGGAAAGGATCTCAGCGGCTGGGGTTACCAGGGTGGCGCCCCGTTTGAAGGCAAAACCGAAAGTGTGGACGGCCGGTATTCGGCAAAGGACGGGATCCTGACGGTCAATCCCGGCAAAGGCCTTTCGCAGCTCTGGACCACCCGCGAGTTTCCTAAAAATTTTCGTCTGAAGCTCGAATTCAGGGCTGCAGTCAATGCCGATAGCGGAATCTTCCTTCGCAAACCCCAACTCCAGTGCCGCGATTACCTGGTGGCGGGTCCCTATAAAGCGCTCAAAAACTACAAACCCCAGGAATGGAACCTGATCGAGGTGGTGGTCAAAGACAACGTTGCCCATTGCACCTGCAACGGCGAGGTGCTCGAAGCCGCGCTGATGCTTCCGGTTACGGGCCCGATTGGATTGGAAGGCGACCGCGGACAGATGGATTACCGGCACATCCAACTGCAGGAATTGAATTAAGCTTTGCCGGCCCCGCTCAGCCGGCTCTGAAATGGTCGCGGCTCCGGAGCATTCATCACAGCGCCTTGAATGGTTTGTTTCTCAAAACTGAGCGTAAACCAAAATAGCGAGCCTTCCCCGGGCACGCTTTCAAAGCCGATCCGGCCGCCCATCTTTTCAACCAGATGCCGGGAGATGGCCAGGCCCAGGCCCGTTCCTCCAAACTTCCGCGTAGTGGAACAGTCGGCTTGGGTAAATGCCGTGAAAAGCCGCGGATGGACATCGGGCGCAATGCCGATGCCGGTGTCGCGCACTGAAAAATGCAGCGCCGTGTGGGTTTCGGTTTCCGAATGGAGGGAGACGCGAAGGGTGACTTCTCCCTCAAGGGTGAACTTGATGGCGTTGCCGAGCAGGTTGGTGAGGACCTGCCGCAACCTGCCCGGGTCGCCGCACAATGCGAGCGGGACATCAGGATCGATCGCGCCACGCAGAAGGATCGCCCCGGCCTGTGCGCGCGGTGTCAGCAAGGAAAGCACCCCGCTGATCGGCTCCCGCAGATTGAAATCAAGCGACTCAAAAGTGAGCAGGCCGGCCTCCACTTTTGAGAAATCGAGAATATCGTTGAGGATGCTCATAAGCGCATCTGCGCTTGTGGCGATCGTTTCGGCGAAATCGCGTTGCGTCTCGTCGAGCTCCATGTCGAGCAGGAGATGCACCATTCCAATGATCCCATTCATCGGGGTGCGGATTTCATGGCTCATATTTGCCAGGAACTCGCTTTTTGTGCGATTGGCGGCCTCGGCCAGCTCCTTGGCTTTTTTTAATTCGGCGTTCTTTTTCTTTAACGATTCACTTTGATCGGCGGCGAGATGCATCTGACGGCGGATCAGCCGCGACTGCTGCCGCACGAGCGTCGGCACCGGGATGATGCCAAGAAAAGCGCCGTGCGCATCCACGAGCGCGACATCGTGATGAAACTCGTCATCGCGCCGGGAAAGCGCCAGCTCAAGGACTTCAATCAACGGGGTGCCTTCAATCACGACCACCATTCCCGGCAGGAGATGATCCAGCAGGTTGTGCCGGGCATAAAGGGCAAAACCAAACTGGCCGCTGAGCAATTGGCTGATCTGGGAACGCGATATCATCCCGACCATCCGTCCATTCTGGGTCACGCCAATAAACTCATGCGCGTGGTCGCGAAAGCTCTCATACGCGGTTTGAACCTTGATCGACGCCGGCAGAGCGGTGGAATGTCCGCAAAGGGAAACCAGGTCGGGACGATGGAGCGCGTCGATTTCGTTGTTTAGAATCACGATGCGAGTTTGGCGCAGGCGCCGGACCGGGCTGTGTGAACTTTCGTTACGATCGCGCGTCTTTTCGTCACCGATTGGGTCGCGCGAGCTGCGTTTCCTACATCGGTTCCATCTGCGGCTGGCACGATTGACGCCACAAACCCGATCGTGGTATGGGCTGGCGCTGTCATGGCTTCTTCCACCAGCAGCATTGCCGGGCGCATCTTGCTCACCCTTTTCCTGGCGATCTTCCTAAGCGCGGGCCTTTTTTTCGGCTGGCTGATCACAAAAACTCTCCTGATTGATGCCGCCCCGTATTGGTGGACAAAAACCGATGCCGTGATCCTCGAATCGGCAATGCGCGAGGACAATTCCCAAAACGCCGATCGGTATGAATTTACGGTGCGCTACCAGTATCGGTGGGCGGGCGAGACGCATACGGATAGCCAATTCACCACCGGCAAAAAGCGCTTTAGCGACCTTGGCGAGGTGGCCCGTTTCCAAAAATTGTATGTCGCGGGTTCCCGCGTCTCCTGCTGGGTCGATCCCAATCCGCCTCATCGCGCCGTGCTTAAACGGGCAAACCCGTGGATGGCGCTTCTGCTCCTTTTTCCGCTTCCTTTCATCCTGATTGGAGGCGGTGGAATCTATCGCGCCTGGCGGGATAAGGGGACAGCCGTGAGCGAATCCATTCCGGTTTCCGAACGCGCAACCAAAGGCTCGAGCGTTGTTTTCCTGCGGCTGTTCGGACTTCTCTTTTTGGTGGTTGGGACGGTGCTCTTTTACGTCATGGCGCTGCAGCCCGCATGGCGAATTATGAGCGCCAGAAAATGGAGCGCCACGCCGTGCCAGGTGCTCTCCAGCCGTGTTATTTCAAATCGGGGAAATAAGGGGACAACTTATAGCGTGGAGGTGCGGTATGCGTATGAGTTCGGCGGGCGCAAATTTGAAGCAAACCGTTACGGGTTCTTTACGGGGTCCACCAGCGGTTATGCTGGAAAACAAGCCGTCGTAGACCGGTTTCCGCCCCGGAGCCAGGCCGTTTGTTATGTGAATCCCAATGATCCAAACGAGGCTGTCATTGATCGAGGGATATCGAGCCAAATGTGGTTTGGTTTGTTGCCGCTCGCCTTTGTCGTCGCAGGCGGATCCATTATTGCAGGCGCTCCTCGCATGGCAGGCCGCTCTTCCAGCAGGCTCCGGCAACCGCAGCCCGGCATTCCCGATTCTGTTCCCGCGGAGACCGCTTTGCCGGACGGACCTTATGAACTCAAAGCTTCCGCGTCACCGATTGGGCGATTGGTTGGAATCATTTTTATCGCCTTGTTCTGGTGCGGCATCGTCTCGGTTTTTGTCTTCCATGTGATTGATGGATGGCGGAGAGGCCGCACGGAATGGTTTCTCGTTATTTTCCTGATTCCGTTTGTCCTTGTCGGTCTCGGATTGCTCGCGGCAATTCCTTACCAGTTCTTGGCGCTGTTTAATCCGCGCGTTCGGCTTTTGGTGAATTCGCGCACCGTGCCGCTCGGCGGAGAGCTGCGGGTCAATTGGACTCTCAGCGGGAACGCACGAAAAGTGCGCCGACTCCGGCTTTTGCTCGAAGGCCGCGAGGAAGCCACTTACCGGCGCGGAACGAATACTTCGACCGACAAGAACGTTTTTATCTCGCTCCCGCTCCTCGACTCGACCGAGTCGGGCGCGATCGCGGCAGGCAACGCGAATCTGACTATTCCCGCGGGCCTCATGCACACTTTTGTCGGCGCCAATAACAAGGTCCTCTGGTCTCTGCACGCCAAAGGTGAAATTTTACGCTGGCCCGATATCGCTGACGAATTCGAGATAACCATTCTCCCACTCTTACCTCGCAAATGAGCACCCTTAAAATCGGCGTCCACGAAGGACGCACTCACTTCTTGCCGGGCGAAGAGGTCGCTGGCGCCGTGCTTTGGGAACTCGACGAACCGCCAAAAAGCGCCGAGTTGCGTATGATCTGGTTCACGCGGGGGAAGGGGACAGAAGAAGCTGAAGTAGTCGCCACTCAAAGTTTCGATCACCCTCAACCCGGCGATACTCGCAAGTTCAACCTGAAGCTCCCGGCGGCTCCCTATAGTTTTTCAGGCAAGCTCATCTCGCTCATCTGGGCATTGGAACTGGTTATCAAGCCTGGTAAACGATTTGAGCGATTGGAAATCACCATGGCCCCGGGCGAACACGAAATCATTCTGCCCGCAGGCCCGGAACCGGAGCGTTCGAAGGTCTCGTTGATGCGCGGAAAATGAGGGCGCGCGACAACCCGTTCTCGACGAATCGCATCCTGCTGATCCGCTATCGATTGCAAGGAATCACATGGGAAGCACTCTTTGATCGTCTCGTCTCTTTACGGTTCCGCGCCGCGGTCACAGGTGCGCATGGCGCCGGAAAAACAACGCTTCTCGAAGATCTGGAAATCAAACTCAGCGAACGCGGCTTCGTCCCGAGGTTCATTCGACTGAATACTTCAAGCGCCCGCCGGGAAAAGCGCGAGCTTCTGAAGTTTGCGAAAACAACTGGCTCCAAAGAATTCCTGATCCTTGATGGGGCTGAACAATTGAACCGGATCGAATGGCTTCGCCTGCGCTGGCTAAGCCGGCACGCGGGCGGATTGCTCATCAGCCTTCATCGCCCCGCACGTTTGCCTACTCTGTGGCATTGTCGGACAGACCCGCGGCTTCTTGAACAAATCGTTGCCGAAATTGCGCCTTCGATGTCCGGGTCGCGCAATTTTCACGCGCTTTTCAGGAGGCACGATGGCAATTTACGCGAGGCATTGAGGGAGCTCTATGACGAATGCGCCGGAAACGGTAAGCTATTTCATTAGCGAATAGTTCTGCGATTGCCGCGCGTCGTTGCCTGACTAGAGTTCAGGCATGGCAATCGCAGCGCAATTTCCAGACGAACAATCCGAAGAAGGTGAATTTCAGCGGCAGGAGGATGCGTTCCGAGATCGGATTTCAAGAGATGGCTCAACGCCGTTTCAAACGGCTGCAGGCCGCTACCATCTATACATCTCGTTAGCATGTCCCTGGGCGAGCCGCACGGTCATTGTCAGAAAGCTCAAAGAACTTGAATCGGTAATTGGTATGACCGTCGTTGATCCGGTCCGCGATGAACGTGGCTGGGCGTTTCGCGAGGGTCCCGGCTTCAGCACCGATCCGGTCAATGGCTTTGCGTTTCTTTCAGAGGCTTATTCCATGACCGATCCGGCGTTCCACGGCCGTGTTACCGTGCCGGTTCTTTGGGATAAAAAGGAACGCCGGATTGTGAACAATTCCGAGGACGATATCTGCCGCATGCTCAACGACGAGTTCGGCGCATTCGCCGACTCCGGCATCGATCTTTTCCCCAAAGACATTGCCAGCGAGCAGGCGGAACTCTCCCGGTTCATCTATGAGAAGGTTAACAATGGCGTTTATGCCGCCGGATTCGCCACGTCGCAAATGGCTTATGAGCGTGCCTGCCGCGCTCTTTTTGTTGCTCTTGATCAGCTCGACGAGCATCTCGCTACAAGGCGCTTTCTATTTGGTTCACGGATAGTAGAAGCCGACTGGCGGCTTTTCTGCACGCTTGTTCGTTTCGATGTGGTTTACCATGGGCACTTCAAATGCAACCTGCGGCGCATCGTCGATTACCGCAGCCTTCAGGGTTATCTGATGGATCTCTATCAACAGCCTGGCATCGCCGAAACTGTCGCTTTTGATCAGATAAAACGGCACTACTACTTTACTCACGACGACATCAATCCGACCCGGATCATCCCGTTAGGCCCCTTGCTTGATCTAACCCTCCCCCACCACCGTCACAATCTATCCTAATTAGCCCCTCTTCCTTCTCCTCTTAATCGTAATCCTCCCGATCATCTCAGCCACCTGGATAAGCGCGCCAAAGAAAAGCGCTGCGTGTAATCCCAACCGGAGTAATCATACGGCGATGCAGCGGCGCAGCGTCACCCTCGAGTGAGCGGATAAACCGATCAAAAGGTTTCCAGTTAAGTTGGCCGAGTTCCTGCCAGCTTCCCAATTCCAGTCCAAAGGCATCGTGGTAAGCCTTGAACACGAGCTCTGAACAATAGATCTCCGTGTCACTTGGTGCGTAGCGAAAATCGTATGGCCGCCCCATATAGCTGTTAAGGGCGGAAATCAGCGACTCGTGAAATTTGGCCTTGATAAGTGGAGCCACGGCAGGCGTCTGACGATAAGCGGCGAAACGCCCGGCACGGCCTCGCACGATCCACAAAGCGAGCGGAGTCCGCCTGACATGGCCTATCGCTTCAACGACCTGCCAGCGGCCATCAATCTCCATGAGGATCCCGCAATGGGACCACGGCGAAAAGGTCACCCCTTCAATCGCGTCGACAAGTTCTCCATGCGGCA
The DNA here is from genome assembly GCA_028293625.1 of Chthoniobacteraceae bacterium. Classification (GTDB taxonomy): domain Bacteria; phylum Verrucomicrobiota; class Verrucomicrobiia; order Chthoniobacterales; family Chthoniobacteraceae; genus CAIURC01. The sequence goes on from JAQGOL010000009.1 coordinate 219,433, forward strand.
GCGACTGAAATAAAATGTCGCCCTCGCGAGGCTGATAAACCCCAAGTTGCCACAATGAAAAAATGTTGCGATAGAAGCAGACTCCCAAAAAAATCACAAAAATAACCGAAGCGCGTATTTTTGATCTCCTTGAATGAGGGAAGAACTTCATAAGTGCGAATCCGATTACTCTAAAGTCGCGTGTGCCGCCCTGGCAACCAACGAGAATAAAACACGGTTTAAGGATAGGCCGTGACGGCCTGCCAACTTCTAAACGGCGCAACCAAATTAGGGCGATCCCTCTCCGGCGGACTTGTGAAATCTTGACGTAAGCCAGCGTGGAACAAATGGTGGCCTATCTCGTTGTTTAATTCTTAATAGGTGGATTTTGCTGAAACAACTCAGCCTGAAACAACTCAGGCTTGAGAACCATGGCAATCAAATCCTAAAACACCTTTTGTAGCTGGTGTCACCCACGATTGCTTGGCAAAACACCATGCAGGCAAATTCCCGCAATGAACTCGATGACTGATTCCAATAACACCAAGAAAATCCACGTTGCCGTATCATCGCAGGACGAAGAAGAATTCCGGATAGTTTGGACGCTCGGGTTTGTTGGGAAGCGGCGCTTGGCCAACGAATCCAACACACGACAGGCCGTCCAGACGGAACTGGAGTCGCTTTTGACCGCAGCACACAAAGAACACGCCAAGCTCGTGGCTGTCTCCTCGCCGGCTATTGGAGGGGATCTGATTTTCGCCGAGGAATGTCTGCGCATGGGTATTCCCTGGCGGGCGATCCTGCCATTCGACTCGCTTGAATTTCTCAAAGACGATTTTTCCACGCGGGATGAGGCCCGCTTCCGCCAGTGCATAGAGAAAGCCTACGCGGTTGAAGTAGCGCCGGTAGATATCTCCTTGGTGGAGGCAAATCCTGCCCACGGCGACCCGGTAATAAACCAAGGCAACCGCAATGCCGCTTACCTCGACGCTGGCTATCGCGTAGTCGAGAGCTCGGATGTGGTTCTATTTGTCTGGGATGGAGTCAGCGGCGGCGTGGGCGGCAGCGGCGATGCGTGGAACTACGCGGAGACTTTGAAAAAGCCGGTCTGGTGCTGGAATCCCCAAACCGGACGTGATGAGCGGCACCGCTGGCCAGGCAATACCGGGCAGGGCCGCGATCATAAGCGCCTCTTCAATGCACGCCTGATGCCGGAACTCCTCGCTACGCTCGAAGCGCTGCCCCAGGGCTATCGGAAGGGAAAGGATACCGCCATGCAATGGGCTGTCCGCGCGCGATTCAATCAACTCGATACACTGGCGCTCCGGGAGCAGGAAAAAACCAAGGGAGGCCTTCAGCGAGTGCTTACCCTGCATCTTGTGGCCACGGTCGCCGCCGGCATTTCTTTTACTTTCCTAGGTGGCCAACATCACCCGGAATTCTGGAGCCTGGCCCTTTTCACCGCAATCGTGGGCTGGACTAAACCAGTGTGTGCATATCTCGCTCTGCGCCACGAAAAGGCGCTGCACCACGACCGGCACCAGGATCACTGGGTCGATGCCCGGGTCGCTGCTGAACTCTGTCGCAGCATCCTGATCACGTGGACTATTCCCAACCAGCCTCAGAACATTTTTGACGTCGAAGACTTCCCTCGATTCCGCCGATTAATTCATTCGCTCCTGACCACTCGCGCTTTGGATCAACCAACAATTGCTGCTCAGTCGACCCTCGAGGAGGCATGTGCTAGCTACGTCAATGATCGGTTGATTGACCAAGCCGATTTTTTCGAAAAAAAGCGCGCGGCAGCTCTGAAGCAGCATCGGATATGGCACGCGATCTTTGTCGCCGCGACGCTCTATGTCATAGCCGGTGGGAGCCTACTTGCTGCCGCTCACACCAAGGGACTGCATTTTCCGATGCCAGACTGGACTGAGCAGATCCTCGCTTGTTTGCTGATTATCGCGCCGTTCCTGGCCACCTACGCGCTCGCCATTCAGACTATTCACGACACCCGACGACGGCTCGCCCGCTACGCGGTCATGGCCCTCTATCTGCGTCGGCAGATGGACGCCATTGTGCAGTCCCGCTCGAGCGTTGCCCGGCTGCGTCTGATCGCCGCCACTGAACGCATGCTTATTGAGGAACTCCATGAATGGGATTCAGTGACCAGGCACATCACCGTGTGATCGTACGGCAGCAGCACGGAAAATTCCGCAGCTTCGACACAAAGGGATCTACCAGTATTGATCGCCGGCTGAGCACTTTAAGAAGTCGATGACCGCGGAGCGTGCTCAAGGCTTCTTTCTTAACCGCGAATTCAAGATGATGCCGAGTTTTCCACGAGCAGCCTGCAACTCGATCCGCGCACCGGCGCGCTCAAGGAGGAGCGTGCGCTGCAATGAATTGCCTGTATCGACGAGTTCAATGAGTTGTACGACATCACAGATCAAGACGTCCTCATAACTCGTAATCACGTCCCCGGCCATGAGTCCGAGCTTCTGGCCTTGTCCGCCGGGTATCACTTTGTCGACAAAGACCTCGACTTCCGCCGGCTCGCCCTGGGCGTCAAAGGCTTTCCAAAGCGATGGGGCTCCATTCGCCTGAGGAGTGCAGATCATTTTTGACCATCCCGAAGGACCCGCAACCGAATGCCCGTCTTTGCCAAAGTACGCCCGCTCAGTCGCTACGAGGCCCTCGAATCGCTGCGTAAAGCGGTGGAAACCCTTTGCGTTATTGACGGGCTTTTGCCCGGAATCGAAATGGCTTTCGGAAATAACGCGGCCCCGCATGTCAAACTCGTTAAGGGTGCCTGCGGATCCATCTTTGAGAACGGGTTGATCCGAGACGTCGAGATATCGGACTTCGACGGCGTTGCCGCGTTCATCCAGGCGTTGACGAGCTTTGGCGACGCCGCCGGCTCCGGTGGGCGAGGAGGGCGTTCCAAAGACAAGCTCGCGCACCAGCGGCCGATCGCTTTCGTCGAAGCTGGTGAGAACGGCCCAGTGGCCTGAAGGTAAAATGAAAGCAGGCTGATCGTTCTCGTCCCAATACTCTTCACGGAGCGGATTGCCGCGCGCATCGCGCACATAACGCGCTTTCGCGTAGCCAAACTGATTGCGGCAAAGCTTGCCCTTTTCATCGAGCCCGGTTTCCTCCACTGGTTTCGGCCCGGTTTCAAAACGCCGATGGATGCCGCTCAAGCCTTGGTAGGATCGCATCGGTTTGCCATCGAGATCGAAAAACCGCTCGTCCATAGTTCGTCCGTCGGCATCATTAATCACTTTCCTGCAGTAAATACCCATCACGGAGCGGGTGGGTTCGCCGTCCTGGTCGAAATAACGTTGCTCACCCGCGTGATCCTCGTCGCGGTAAGTCATCTTCATGGTGGCGAACCCGGTGTTGCGCGTAACGATTGGACGCCCATCAATCCCTAGATTGGAAACCTCCAGCACCCGGCCTTTCTCATCGCGCTTGGTGAGGATTGCGGCACATCCTGCCGCCGTCATCACCGGTTTTCCCTGTGTATCAAAAAAATGTTGTTCGTTTACAAATCCATACGCATCGAAACCCTGGGTGAACCGGGCATAACCCTCGGGCCGTGTGATCAGATGGTCGGACGCATCAATATACGAGCACTCAACAACACGTTGCTTATCGTCTGTTTGCGTCACTGAAAAAAGCGGATTGCCGGTATCCATCCTGCCGCCGATTTCCCGATAGACAATAATCTCACCTGGTTTTCCGCTGCCGTCGAATCGTTCGATAGTGCGGACAGGCAGCGACTCCCCGTTCCTGCGTTTGGATGTTGCGGGAAGGATGTAGTAGGAAGTCTTTTCGAACGGTTTGCCATCGCGGTATGTATTGGAGACGCGAAAAGGGACCTGCTCGCTGCGCATCGGGGCGCCGTCTGCGCCGAAGGTCTTTGCTTCGACGGGCAACCCGTTGTCGTTGTAGAGAGTCTCCATCCGGGCCATCCCCATGGGACCGCCCCCCAGATGGCCGGCTTCATCAAAACATTCGAGCACTCGGGGCCGGCCGTTGGCGTCATTGGAGATGACTTCGCTGGCATATCCGGCTGGACCTTTGGCCAAGTTGCCCGAGTCATCCAAGTAACGCGTCCCGGTCCGGTAACCGAGGCCGTCGTAAGACTGCACTTCCAGAACCGCTGGCTGCCCGTTGCTTTGTGAAAGAATGGGATGAAAAATAATCCCGCCCGTGGAATTGCCCGCAGCATCGTAGCTTTGCACTGCGCGGCTAGCCGCCTTTATACCCGCGGGGCTCGCGGCCACTTCGGGAGAGAGAAAATACGAGACACCTTCCTCGATCATCCCTAAGTCGTTATAACGCATCGTTTCCAGGTAAGCCAATTTTTCGCTCACCAGGGGCATCGCGTCAGGTCCAAAACGACGGACCTCAATCGGCTCGCCAAATCCATTGTAAATGTACGTGCCCCGAGCTGCCTGCGCCTCACCACGGGCCATCAGTTTGCCGTTGGCATTGTAGAAGGCCTCCTCGATTAAGCGGCCGGCGCTGTCGTAACGCATGATCTGCCGGGCTCCCAGCAGAGTATCGCGAAGAAAGCCATCGGCACCAAAGTAGGAGCGCTCGATGACACGGCCCTCTTCGTTGAGTGTGTTGAGCATTCGCGCAAAGCCCTGCTCGCTCTCGATGGGAAGGCCGTCTACGCCTAAATTGGTCATTTCGAGCATGGTTCCGTGATCGTCATAGCGGTAGACTGCTTTTGCCAAGTGTTCACTGGAAAGAACCGGCTCGCCACGTTCGTCCCAATAGGCGCGCTCCGTGATGTTGCCCTTCAAATCGTAAGCCATCGTTCCGCGGGCGAAGCCGGAAACCTTGTCATGGGGACATATGGGATTTCCGTCGACTCCGAAGTAGGCCTCCTCGGTAGGGTGCCCATTGCGGTCATACTGGGCGGCGATGCGCGCGTAGCCCTTTGGCCCCAAGCATAAGAGCCCGTCGGTGCCATACATGGCTGCTTCCATTGTCTGGCCGCGCTGATTGTAACTGACGTCCATTCGCGCATAGCCTTCCGGACCGAGAGCTGGAAGAGCGTCGGTATCGAAGAAACGAATAGAGATCACGTTTCCCTGGCTATCATAGGTTTGAGCGGATCGTGCAACTCCTTGCCGCGAGCGAATGGGGTTGCCATCGGTTCCGTAGTAACTCTGCTCAACCATGTTTCCGCGTGCATCGTAACGAGCGCTCAGCCGCGCCACGCCATCACCGTCGAGCGTCAGTTGGCCATCCACACCGAAGTACGACTCCTCGATCCGGCGGGACATCGCATCATAGAGAGTCGAGACGCGGGCCACGCCGCTCCTGCCGCCGGTGGGCTGGTCATGAGAGTCCAGAAACCTCTGCGAGATCCGGTTATTGTGCTCATCATAGCCGATAAGTTTGACTTCAATCCCGTCATTGTTCTTGGCGGGGGCGCCATTCACGCCGAAAAAGCGTAATTCAACCATGTTATTGCGCGCGTCGTAGGTCCGGGTCTGCCGCGCCACCTCGTCGTCTCCCCCCATCATCGCCGCACCCGAGACTCCGAAAAATGCCATGCCTGTCTTATTGCTCCTTGCATCGTAGGTAAATTCGCCTCGGGAAAACTTGAGGCTCGTATGGAGGGCGGGCGCGCCGTCGGGGCCGAAAGACCGGATGGATAGCAGGTTGCCACGGGCATCGTAGGTCATCTTGGCGATGGCGACATTGTCGGTATTGGCGATCAGTCGGCCATTGATTCCGAAGAACCGCGCCTCGGTTATATTTCCCTGGGCGTCTCGCTTCTGAACCGTGGTGGCGTAACCGTTGGTTTGCAGGATGGGCAGTCCATCGGTGCCAAAGAAAGCCGCGCGAATCAGGCGGCCCTGTTCGTCATAGCGGTGAACGCTTCGTGCCGAGCCATCTTTGGCGAGGGTAGGAAGACCCTGTGCGTCAAAATAAGCGACTTCGGCGACGTTGCCGCGCTCATCATATTTTCTGGTGAACCGTGCATAACCTTCGCGCTGAGCAACCGGTTCGCCCTGCAGCCCGAAGTAGGCCACACCGGTTAGATTGGCGTAATCGTCGTAAAGGTTTACGAAGCGGGCATAACCGTTTTTGTGCAGAGCCGGGGTGCCATCCGTGCCGAAGTAGCGTCCTTTCTCGACGTTGCCACGTTCATCAAAATCGGTCTCAACGCGGGCGAATCCGTCGGAGCTGAGGATCGGTTGTCCATCGATGCCGAAACTGGCTTCCCCGATCAGGTTATTCTTTTCGTCGAAAGTCTGCTTTACACGGTGAACGCCGCCCTTGTCCAGGGTGGGAGCGCCGGTCGCACCAAACACCGCGCGATCCACGCAATTGCCGCGATCGTCGTAGCGATTGTTGATTTTTGCATAGCCACCAACAATGCCTTCCGTGGGCTTGCCATCTGGGCCAAGGAAGGAGCACTCCAGGATGTTGCCCTTTGGGTCCACAGCCATTACCCCCGCGGCAAAACCATCGCTAGTCACGGTAGGCTTCCCATCAAGTCCAAAGTAGGACTGTTTGAGAAGGTGGCCCCACTCATCGTGTTCGAGCCTATAACGGGCCACGCCTTTTCGGTTCAGGACGGGAAGCCCGTCAAGTCCTGAGAAAAAACCGGAAGTTTCAAAGCCGCGGGAATCGTAGGTGGATGCGAAGGTGGTGTAGCCGTCGCGATGAAGGGTGGGCTTGGAATCCACCCCGTAGCAGCAAAGCACGAGCTGGTTGCCGCATTGGTCGAACTCGTAATCAAAAATGGCTACTTCGTCCGGACCGAGGATGATTCGGCTTTCTGAATCGAGATAAGTTTTGCGATTACAGTAACCTTCGGCATTGCGGTCCTGTTGAATGGCGCTCACCCCTTTGCGATCGGGCAGGGGCTCGCCTTTGTTATCGAGGTTCGTGATCCGAATGATGAGGCCGCGTTGATCATACTCAAACCTGCGTCCAAAGACCCCCATCGGATCGGCCATGGGCGACCCGTATGAGTTTCGGAAGGCGATTAGTTCAATTCGGCCATCGCGATTGAAAATGAGCCTGTGGGCGGTGATGTCCGATTTGCCAGGTTGATTGCCATCGCTGGTACCTGCCGAAAGGCTGCCCGCGTTGATCCCCAGGGCCTGCGCAAATTCAGATTGCGCCCTGAAATTGACGGTACACGCTTTGTGACCCGATTCGTCGGCGGACTCCGGTTTCGAAAACGTCTTTTGCATTACCAACCTCCCGTTGTGGTCCAGCAAGAGCAGCCGCTCAAGCGAGCCATCCTCGCGGTAAACGACGTCGGTACGCGAAGCCTGCGTCTGCGCATCGTCCATGGGAGATCCGCTGCTGTTGATCCGCAAGACCCGTCGCACCTTGAGCCCTCGCGACTCGAAGCGATAGAATACCTCTTTGCCAGCCCGGACTGCCGGTCCGATTTGGGTGACGCCTTCAGGCACGCCCCATTTTTCGCCTATCAATGCAAAATCGGCGACCTTCAAACGCGTGAAATCCCAATAAAAAAGGCCTGCCAGAAGGATAAGCATGGAGGCAAAAGCCCACGCTACGCGTCGGCGAAAATCGCGTTTGGCCTGGCGTTTTGCGAATGCGTCGTAACCCAAGCCAGTAATGCCGGCGACTGCTTTCAGGAAAACACTTCTCCAACCGTCGCCGCCTCTGCGCAAGTCGCCACCGACGGGCTCCGTGCGCTGAGAAGTGAGTTGGCCATTGGAGCCAACGCGGTAGCGTAGTGCGAGCGGAAAGCATTCCAACGTTGCCGTTTCCGCGTGATCGGAGCTGTTAGGCTCTCCACGAACAATAACGGCCAGGATGCGATCCTCTCTGCCCAATGATTTAAAATAGCGAATCTCTTCATTGACCCACTTTGATTTGGCGGCGTCGGGTGTGCAGAGGACAATGAGATAGCGCGATCTGCGCAAGGCGGCCTCGATGGCGTTGCCCAGGTTGGATGAAAGTGGTAATTCATCGCGGTCACGAAAGATGGGAAACAGCCTTTTGGGAACCGGTTCGTCCCGTCCAGGCCGGCCTACCAGGCTGCGGGGAATGCTGTAGGTTTCCAGCGTCCGGTGAAGCCGTATGGCGATGGCTTTGTCCTTGCTGGAATATGAGATAAAGGCCCAATAAGGCTGGCTGTTCTCGTCCATGCTTCGTGTTAGCACACCGACACCGGACAGTCATAGGTGTTTTCATGGAACGTGCCGACTTTCCTCGCGATGGCCTATCCGGCATGCCGGAAAGTGCTTCATGGTTTATTTCTGCACTCCAGAGGCTGGTCAATACTTCAACCTAAATCCGGCGGTTGAGAATTACCGTCGGCGCGGAATGTTACGGGCTGAACTCTGGTCGTACAAGAAAATCAGCAAGGCTTTTGAGGCGAGTCGACAGACTTACGGCACCCCGCGTCTTCAACATGGAACTACGCTCAAGGGGCTGCCACTGTGGACGCCGCCGCATTGGCCCGGCTGATGCGTTAAAAACAACTCCATGTCCGCTACACGCGCCGAAGCTACCTCGATAATCTTTGAGGTGAACCCCGGAAATCGGGCCAGAGGTTAAGCTACAGAAAGGTGGTGTTGGGACGGCAAAGAACCGAACCTCAAAAATGACATCCCAAATCATCGTCAGGCGCGCCTTAGCTGATGGCGTTTGCGCAGCAGGCAAAGCGCGGCAACGACAAACACGGCCACCCGAATAAACTCCGCGTAGGATCTCCCATAGCTCCACGACTGCGCCACGTGCGGCTGATGATGGAGGTTCATAAAAAAGAGCCCCGGCACCATCTGACTACCCGCCAAAACCAAAAGCGAAATCAAAACCGCCCCCAGGCAGGTCATCGCAAACGCTGGCTGACTCCGGCCAAGACGCGCGATTTGCAGACTCACGCGCGGCCTTTTGGAAGTCAGCAGCCACCAGCAAAGTGCGAGGCTGCCGGCAACCGCCAGCAAATTCGCCGACGCGAAGAATACGGTCGGCAGCGCCACTCCATGCGCCGCAAAATCAAAGCCGCCTTCGCTGATGGCAAATAGCACCGCCCCATTGGCCACGGCCTGGATGCATCGGAGAACTAGTTCCCAAGCTTGAAGCCCAATGAGCATCCAGACCAGGCGCTCAAACCAGATGGCGTGCGGATTGATCTTTTTGAATTCCGCTGCTAAAGCGTCCGCCGTCCCAAGGCGTTTGATGGCGACCATGAACGCCTCCTCCTCGGTAAGCCCGCGGGATTGCAGATCCTCAATGGAATCACTCAGATGCGACTCCAATTCATCAAGATTCCCATCTCGAAAAACAGGCGAGTGGACGAGCTTTTCGCGCCAGCCTTCGATGGCGTGATTCAGGTTAAACGGGGCTGGGGTTTCCATAATGTCATGAGGGTTTTGTGAACTGCTATCCATTGCTGCTTTTCCGATTGCAGGGCCGCCACACCGTTCTCGCAAAGCGAGTAGTATTTGCGTTTGCGCCCAGTCTCCGCCGCGCGCCATTGCGCTTGGATCATTCCTTCTTTCTCCATCCAGTGCAGAACCGGATAGAGCATTCCTTCGGTCCATTCAATCTGCCCGCCGGATAATGCGCGCACTTGCTGGATTAGTCCGTAGCCATAATTCTCCCCTCCGCTAAGCACGGATAACACCAGCGGTACAGTCGAGGCTGCGACGAGCTCCTTCGAAATCATGAAAGCACTATAAGCATAGCGCTGCAAGGTATGTCAACAGCCTTGTCAGCTCAGCGCGAGGCCGAAAAGCGGCAAGGACATTAGCCACTGCCTTTCCGGCCTATCGAGTCCCAGGGGATAGCAAACCGCGATATAGCACCGCGATGGCCGCCTATGCCGCACTCTGGGATCGGATCAATGCCAAGCGCGGCTTTTGTTGGGATGTGAACCCGTGGGTTATGGGTGGTTACCTTTAAAAAGATCGGGGGAGCGTCATGAACGAGAGTGTTGTTTTCACGGTGCGTCCAACCCGGGAGCCGCTTTGGCTACCGGAAGGGATGGCCTCGGCTGCAAAGCTATTACCGGGCCAAACGCTGACTCCTGAGCAGTTCGCCAGCGCGGAGATACAGGGATTACCGGCGACGCCTACGCAGCAAAGGCGCGCGCAAACAGCCAGGCGCAAAGCCGGGAGGTGGGTTGTGATCCAATGCCAATTTCACAACAACTGCGGTGGCTACTGCGAAACCGAAGCCGGGATTGCAGACAATCTTTGTGAAGGGTGTCTCGATGCCGAACACGAACGTAATATCGAGGCCGCCAATAATACGGAACGCGTGCGTGCTCTGCAGCCGATCGCCGTCGCTGCCGGCATTGAATTAGCTAAAACGCCTGAGATCGTTGCGATTGTATACGCGCTTCTCGAAGCGTCTCCTGTTAAAGGGTGGCAACAAATTGCCACGGCGCCGAAAGACGCGAGGTGGGTACAATGCCTTTTGCTCGATGGATCAATTGTCGAGGCGCATTGGGCTCAAGATTTCTCCGGCGAATATCAGCCCGCGTTCTGTGGATGGTATCAGGAAATCGCTCCGTCTTCTTACCGGCCAATCAAGACGCCGGTTGGCTGGAAACCGCTAAGCGCTTCCCAAATTTCAAACCCTTAAATTCTACTCGAAATGCCAGAACGACCGTTTATATGCACCAGAGCGGGCACTCTATACAACGTGTCGCTGAACTCAGTATCAGAACGCGCTGAGCTTCTGCTCACGCGCATCCGGCAATGCTCCGACCGTTTCGGCCGTCTCGCTGCCGACCCCGCGGTTGTCCTGGGCGAGTGCTATATGCTTCGCTCGATCGTTGCCAGTCGGCGAGCCGATGCGATGACAATCGAGGATATGGCTAGAGCCTGTTATTAACTTTTCAGCCAAAATCGACTGTACTTTGTAAATACTCTCTGATATCGGCCTTGGAATGGCTACCAAGATGAGAGCAGGCAAAAGCGGTTACCAGAGTGATGTTACCGATGAAGAGTGGGAATTTTGCGTTCCGTATTTGACTCTGATGAATGAGGAAGCGCCGCAGAGAGAGTATCCTTTAAGAGAAATTTTCAATGCCTTGCGGTGGATGGTGCGTTCTGGAGCGCCCTGGCGCCAAATGCCCAATGATCTGCCACCGTGGACAGTGGTCTATCAGCAGACAATACGTTGGATGCGAGCGGGTTGCTTTGAGGATATTGCCCATGATCTTCGCGTGCTCCTGCGACTCATGGCGGAGCGGGCTGGCGCTCCTACGGCGGCGATCCTGTATAGCCGCACCATGCAATCCACACCTGAAAGCGGCAGTAGAGCGGGTTACGATGGAGCAAAACGCCGCAAAGGCTCCAAAGTTCATATCGCAGTCGACACACTTGGCCACCTACTGGCGTTGAAGGTAAGTCCGGCTAACGATCAGGATCGGGCGCAAGTAGCCAACTCATTGAGGAAGTCCAGAAAGTCACGGGCGCAAAAGTAAAGCTTGCCTATGTGGATCAAAGCTATACTGGCGAGTCCGCCGCAGAGCAGGCAGCCGAGCATGGCGTTCAATTGGAAGTAGTCATACTCTCCGAGGCCAAGCGTGGCTTTGTTTTGTTGCCTCGACGCTGGGTTGTTGAGCGCTCGTTTGGGTGGGCGGCACGTTTTCGCAGGCTTGCCCGTGACTATGAACGCTGCCCTCAACCGTTGCCGGCTTTCACTGGCTGGCATTTGCCGGACTTATGCTAAAAGCCCTTGTGCCCTAAAGTTAATAACAGGCTCTAGCGAGGGACTTCATGCGCAATCAGACGAAGAGTGCCTTGAGCTTGCGACGAGCATTCGCGTTGTATTGAATGAGCTTTGTGAGCGTATTAGTATTGCATTAGAAGGTCACGCAGAATTGCAGGCTGCCCTGTCACGACTTCTAAAACCGCGTGATACCCAAAAAGCTTAAATCGCAAGGAGAAAGGACACCGGGACAATGAGAACGGAAAACGGTGTCAAAAAACTTCTTTGAACAATCTCCTTTCTGAGCGATCGCTGATCATTGTTGCATCATGAAGCTAACGGTTAAATGCCGTGCGTGGTTTTCGGCTCCGCCCTGGAGCCTGCTGCCAGGCACTCTTTAAATATAGCAGAAAAGGTAAGTCTTTAAATCGCGCAGGCTCTCTTCCAGCGAGCTTGCGCGCCGCCGATGATTACGCAGCCAGCGGATAAACTGTAGGCTGCATTCGGTAGCCCGAGTTCGCGCACTTAGGAAAAAATCGTTAAGGCTTTGGCCAATCTGCTTTGCTTTGTTCAAGTGATTTTCCGGTCAACGATGGAACTTGCATTCAAGCTTTACTTCCCTCAGGCCGTGATTGAGATCGATATCTGCTTATAGGGCTGGGGAAATCCATTCTTGCCTGTCCCCTATTTTTCCCTGGGAATTGGCGCCCAGAAGGTACGTCAGGAGCATCAGCAGTTTCATGAGCAGGGGGGGCGGCGGATTGGGCGGGAAGTTCACGGGGCGGGCGCCTGCCCGTGAGTTTGCCGGTGCCTTTGGGACGTGGGCACAAAAAAGCGCCGAGCCCGGGAGCTCGGCGCTTTTTGTGTGAAGTCCGCCTGGGAGTTAGCCGGGCGGACAGAGTCTGTCCCTTCCAGGTTCAGTCCCGCGGACGGCCTACAACCCGTTCACGACGGCGAGTAGATCGGCTATATGAAATTTGCCGCCCTCGGGTGACCACGCCTGCGGGCTGCTGAAGTAGGAGGATTTGTCCTTGTCGAGCAGTCCCAGAATTACCTCCACGACGATCTGCCGGCCCGTGGGGCCAAGCCGCGCCCCATTCTCGCTGAGTTCACTTTCCTTCAGGATCCCGAACCACAACGGCGCCTTGCCACCGAGCCCGGGATCGGTGAGGCCGAGCTGCGCATTGCTATAGGGCGCGATCCCCATGGCCTGAGCCACATCCTGGTAGGAAGGCAGTCCCAGCCGTTTGCCCCGAAGCAGATTACGCTCGGCAAGCGAGGTAACCGCCGGCGGGTCGGGCGGCACCACAGGCCCGATCGGCAGATTAAAGAGACCAGCCGAAATCAGTGAGTCGATTTTTCGGGAAATGTTGAACCCCGGCGGCGTGGCGACTCCTTCGAGAGGGAAGAAGTTTGCGAAATCAATTTTAAGGTTGGGAGGGATGGGCCGCGACCCGCGAAGGTCGTTTCCAGCCAGGTTGAACACCTGGGTTTTGGTGACGCTTCCGGTGGGCATGACATAAGCCAACCGCACCATCGAGTGTCCGAAGCGATAGGCAGCCACCGAGAACTCCACGGGTATCGTGGGCCGGTATGGGTTGCCTGCCTTGTAAAACGAGTAACGGACATTCGGTTTGCCCGCGCCATTGTAAATCAGGAATTTATCGACTGTATCCTGGCCCGCGATTTCAGGTAGGAAGTCATGCACGATGATCCACTGGTAGTGCCAGCGGGTGAGCCTCTGTGCCTCCGAGAAGCCGCAGCCCAAGTCGATGCATCGATTGTGGAACTTCTGGAACAGGATGTGGATCTGCGCCACGATCAGGTTTTCATCATTTCGCCCTTCGGGCAGGATGGCCGCTCCGGACGGGCTGCGCTGAAGGTCCTCAAAACCGTTTGGTCGGGAAAACCTGAATCGCCCCTGTTCATCATAGAGCTCGGGATTTCCGATCTGGCCACCGCCATAGAGTGAGTCGAGATCCAGTCGCGGGGTACGGCCATTGGCCATGCTCTCAACAGGGATTTCCGCTTCACTCAAAGGTGTGGCATCGAGCGTGATGTCATGATCGAGAAACTGCCCCAGATAGGTGAAGCCGGATCCCGTTCTCTTTGGATTGTCGTTGACGGGCAGATTGGGGTCGCGCATGGAGGCCGCCAAACGGACCAGAACATCATCGGCGGGTTGAAACGCCGGCAGACTAGGAAACAAGCGCCCGAAGTCGCCGGTGGAGGACGGATCGGCGTGGGTGAGGGAAGCGGCGGAGATTGCCGCAATTAAAACAGAGCATCGACCACGATTAAACAGCAGATTTATATTTGCTAGATTCATACCGATATCAAATCTAGTTAGTGAATGAATTCGGTCGTGTTCCGCGACCATAATGGCGACAATACCTACCTGGGTGATTTACAGGTGTTGGTAGCTGTCAAATGGAAAATTGACGCCCGAAAAACTGCAAAGACGGTAACGCTCCCTCGGACCTTGGCGCTGAACAATAACGGTGATGAAGTTGCGCTAATTGGCAGCGACGGAATTGAGCGCCACCGAGTCAACTATACCCGTCAGCAAGTCCACGTGGGCGAGAAGTTCAATTTTAGGAATAGGCGGCGGCCAGAGCGAAGCGTGCCACACAATGCGTGCAGGCGTTAAAGTACCCCGAACTTAAAGGGGTAGGCAAAGAATTCGGGTAGAGTAGGGATGTGGCGCGGTAAGCCTTGCGGCTCCCGTTTCCACATCCCTCTCATCAAACCGAGTGTGCGGATTTCCCGCACTCGGCTTTCGGACAAGGTTGCTTATGTTTTCGCCCACGGCAGGCTGGCGGCTAAACTGTCCAGTTGAAGTCGAGCCGATAATGCGGACACGAAATCGTTCGAAGACGGAAGGGACAGACATTTTATCGCGAAGACGAAAGGGACAGACACTTTATTGGAAAGAGGCATTGACCTGCCGTCCGAAGACGGAAGGGACAGACACTTTATCGGGACAAAAGGGACAGACACTTTATCGGAAAAGAGGCATTGACCTGCCGTCGGAGCCAGTAAACGGTTTTTAGTATGCGATACGGGAGGAGTCGGGCGGCGGCGGACGCGGAGGTGGCTTATTACCACTGCTTTTCGAGGGTGGTCGATAAGCGCTTCGCCTTAGGAGATCTGGAAAAAGAACGCTTCGTTAAGTTCATGCGCGCCTATGAGGAATTCTGCGGCGTGCGGATCGTGACCTTTTGCGTGATGAGCAATCATTTCCATCTGTTGGTGGAGGTGCCGCACCGGCCAGCTCCGGAGCTTCTGCCAACCGATGAAGAGCTTGTTCGGTTGGTCAAAGTTGCCGACTGCAGTTATG
>JAQGOL010000017.1 GCA_028293625.1 Chthoniobacteraceae bacterium
CGCCCGGCTGGGTGCGCACGGACATGGGGGGTGATGCAGCGCCATTGTCCGTCGAACAAGGCGCCGACACCATCGTCTGGCTGGCGCTCGATGCGCCGCAATCCCTCACCGGCAAATTTCTGCGCGAACGCCGCGAAATCGCGTGGTGAGCGCCATCTGCCTGCTACAATTCATTCAAGTTTTTTTTCACGGATCTCCTTTTTTCCAGTCCACGGTTGCCGATGCCGCAGACACACTGGTTATTTCCAACAATCCTTGTTTTTGCTTGGCGCAAATCGCCGAGCTTTATCCTATCCGGACTCGGCGATCACAAGGAGCCTCCGGCATCTTGTCGGGAATAACCGGACTCCGCCAGCTACCGTCGGCTGCGCCTTTTTGCAGATCGTGCGCGATCTGTTTGTTTTGGAGGTGGGGTGCGGAAACGGCTTGGGTAGGGGACTTGTTCATGCGAGGTCGCAGCGAAGCGGAGACGAACACTTGCGGTCTCCGAGCCCGGAACGGATCCAGCTCGGAGAAATTGCACTTCAAGCAATAGCGAGTGGGAGTGTGAACAAGTCCGGGCCGGTTGCGGTGGTCAGGAAAGGAGGCGGGAGCGCCGGCTTTTTCTCGGCATTTTAACTGAGAAAAGGTTGCGTGATGTTATTGCAGATGTGCAATGAAATGGGATCTATTGGCCTTTTTGACAGGCGTTCTCTGATCTGCTCTTGGCACTCTGAAAGTGTGTCGGCAACCGCTCGAAGATGGGCGTAAGCGCACACAATCTCGCGGGTGTACCTCTTTGTTACTCGGCTAAAAATTGGGCTCGTGACGTGAGCCTCTAACTACGAATCAGAAGGTTCCGTGTTCGAGTCACGGCGGGTGCATTTCTTCATAATCAGCCACTGCAAAGGATTCGCAGGCGATTCCTTCGAATTAAAAACTGCTGAAAATAATCTGCTTGGCCACTTCTTGGCCACTTTTCGGGTTTCGGCAGATTTCCAACGTATCGGCTGTTGCGCGCAATGCCTCTCCTCTTACCGCAACAAATAGGAATCTGAACCGAACTGCGATCATGCCATCCGACACTCCTCTCTCTTTTCTCCTTCATGTGGCTACCAGTCACCTGCCTTCATCGGTCAGACCCTTCCGTGTGTCCGATGTTCTCGTGCAGCTTGACGAGCATGCACTTGCGGTGACTTTATCACAACGAGATCTCGACCGATCGCAACTCTCTTCCGGCCAACTCATCGACGTTGCTCGAGGACTTGCAGCGGACGCTGCGCTTGATTTTCTGCACATCCTTCATGGTGGCTCCTCTCAAGAGCATCATAATTTCACGGCCGCTGCTGCTTACGATCCATCGTGCATCGTGAATAAAGGGGAGCCCTCGCGGGTTTTTGAGCATTCACGCGTTTGGCTAATCAAAGAGTCGAAACCGGAATAAAGGCAGTCACGTTCCATGGACGATCTTACGATGTTTTACGCTTGGCAGAGTGACCGAGTAAAAAACGATCATCAATATTTTATTCGCGATGCTGCCCGCGTTGCGATCAAGCGGGTTAGAGCCGACGGCGATATTGATGATTCGCCCAGGCTTGATTCGGACACCCAGAACGTCGCCGGGACACCTGAGATTGCCGCAACAATCTTCGGTAAAATTGACAAGGCCGGTCTCTTCTTGGGAGACGTCTCTTTCGTCAGCTACGTGGCGCCAGTTAACGACGCCTCACCCAAGTTGCTGCCCAATCCGAACGTTCTGATAGAACTCGGATATGCCGCCGCTCGCCTTGGCTGGGATCGAATTATTTGTGTAATAAACAACGCTTGGGGGCCTTCAGATGACCTTCCCTTCGACTTGCGCCACCGGAGGTGGCCTGTCACATATCATCTCCCAGAAGGAGCTTCACAAGAGGAGCGTAAAAAACAATCAGAAGCACTCGCGAAGGGTATTGAAATCGCCGTCAAGCTAGCCATTCAAGCTGAGCATGGCGCCGTTGCTGACATTATCGGCCGGCTTGATATACACTGCCTCATTTGGATGCGTGAACTTGGAAATCGAGCATATTTTCGCGGTCCAGAACGCCAGACGATGGGTGATCTTCTGAGTTTCCAAGCGTTAGATGCGGCCCTACCCCGGCTTTTGTCGCTCGGAATACTTCGGTGTGATGTAAATCCAGAGGGGGTGCTCTATGCTTATCATTGGACGTATATTGGGAAGCAAGTCCTTCGTAAACTAGGATTTAGGAATGTGCAAATTCCGGCTTAAACGAATGCGAATGTCATTCATTTCCGCCTAAGCTAATCAGGATTGAGCCCGCCCCACCCCGACTTCCTCACTTCATGCAGCGCTGAAGCAATCCCGCAAGAGCGTCGTTTGCGTCGGCTTCTGAGCCGGTGCCGGCCAGGTTGTTATCCAGCTCGATTGCCCGCAGTTTGTCCGGCAACCGGAACTCAATGCCGTCCTTCGTGCGCTTGATCGACTGCCAGAGGTCCGAGTCCGCGGCGAGCTGGGAAATCACGGCCCGGACAACGCGCGCCAAGAAGATGCGCTTCTCCATCAGAGTCAGCACAGCACTCCCGGCCATCTTCTCCGCTACGGCCCTCATTCGCGCAATTTCCGCAGAGACCTCAACATTTCTCAACAACCTGGACCCGCATACCTCAGCACCACGACGGGAAGCCTTCGGATATGCCGCCAAATACGCCTCGGTTGCCGTCAATCCGGTAACAATTCCCTCACAAAACTTCTGTCGTGGTCCGGTCATTCGGGAGGCTTGGTGAGGAATTGAGCGATTGCCGCATTAAGCCGCGCCGCGGATCCGTGGCCGGCCAGGCGGTTATCCAGCCGGATCGCTTCAATCTTATCCGCCGTGGTGACGGTGCCATCGGTTGCCCGCACGATAGCCGCCAGGGCAACCCGCTTTTCGTAGAGAGTCATGGCCCTTTTCCGTGCTTTCGGCTCACTGGCGGTTCGCATGAACAGTGTTCTAACCGGCTTCCCGCCCGCTCTCAAGGTTCGAGTCAGCGCGACGGCCGAAAATTACAACCTCTCAAATGCAGTCCACTTCGCACCGTTTTACTGGCCTGTATAGCAGATTTGGACCAATATCCGACTCTAGGTCGCGTATTTTAGATTCTAAGCCAGCCCGGCAATGCTCTTCGCCGGTATTTTCGCCTGATGAGAAAATTACCGAGAGGGTTTGATTGCAATCACGCACATTTGTAAACGCGACTGCAACAGGTTTTATCCCCTCAATCCCTACGAGTAGTTCTATGACGGTTTCTAAACAGACAATTCGCCCAGCAACTGCATTACGAACAGAATAGAGTGAAGGACTTCGAGCCAACGCGCGCAGAAACCGCTTGTCTCCAGTAGTAAGAAGCCATGATTTATTTTCTACAAGTAGCCCTAAAAGCAGAGCTTCACCGGGGTCAATATCGTCGACTGCAGCAAGTAAATTGGCGATAGAAGCATCGGATATCTGCGTTTCAATCGGATGAATGGTGGAAGCTGCTTCAATGCCGAGTTTACGGATTATATCCGGATAGTTTTTCTTAAATTTGTTACCTTTCTGAAGTTGCCTTGAAACTGCGGGCAAACGGCGAAGGCTTGCCCTATTCAAATTAAATATAGCCGCAACACGTTCAAATAACCCTGAGCCACTCAATAAGATGAATATATCTGTATCAATGAGAAGCTGCCGATCGTGCATGGTTAACGAATCGCCCGAATTCAGTGCAAAACTGACAAGAACCGAGCGGTAGACTCTGGCATATCTTCGTAATCAATATGCGCATCTAAAGCAGCGGATATTAATTCGTGTGCTCCTTCATGCTCGTCTAATAGGGCAAGCGCCTGGTTCGCAGTGCCCCATGACTTCTGGCCTCTGGAATGTGCATAAAAAAGAGCCACTACCCCCGGTGAGATTGCTAGTCGCTCTCCAACCGCCCACGCAAAACTAGCAAGATCTGAGGCGCTTTTTTGTGTAATAAGATTCGAGACTGAGGGCTGTCCGGTCAGCAGCTTAGTGGCAAATGCATCAGCTTCTTGTTCGCAAGGATCAGAGCCGGATGTTGCAATTTCTCCGTCCACGATTGATTTCTCGCCTGCCCTTACATGACCATGCATGATATGCCCAAGTTCATGAGCAAGATGAAATACAAGCCACGCGGGGCTTTTTCTTGCTGATCCAAGGATAATAACAGGGCGGTCGTCATAAAACATTGCCATGCCGTCAAACTTCTTCGAACCATTAGGGAACCGTCCAAGTTTGACAACAATAACTCCGTTTTCCCAGCACCACTTCAACAACGCTTCTAGCGTCACGCGGGGTGTGCTCTTAAGAATGGAGTCGCGAACTTGGTTCGCGTCTTTGTAGCCGGTAAAGCTTTGAGTGGAATGGATGTACTTTGTGAGTAAAGCAATAGTTCGTTCAGCGACAAATCGCCCGGGAGCGACATCTTTGAGCAACACATTACTATTCTGCTTCATGCGCGCCGGCGAGAGGTCACGAAGTCTCAGTTCTTTTGAAGAGTCACGAAGATCTGCGATATCGCACCCGAAATGCCGGCTTATAGCGATCTCAGCAATCGAGCGATTAGCCGGAATCTCGGCGAGCTCGTCGTCCCACCAATCCGGCAGACAATTATCAACCACAAAAGATCGCTCAAACCCGGCCTTTTCTAGGCGAGCATAAAGATCTTTCATGTATGGAGACGTTTTCACGAGATTTGATTAACGGAAGCGTATTCCGACCATGGCGGTTTACCAGCGCAACGTGCGGCCAATCACCGCTCCTAAATCGCCGTGACGAAAGTCAGCTCGTGAGAGCAGCGGTCCGGCGAAACGTTACTTCTTGGCAATCAAGGTGTTTGCGGTGCGCTCCTTGACGCGGCAGCTCGGAGCTTTTCCAGCTCCACGCCATTCGCCTATTACGTATTAAGGACGGTTTCCGCGTCATGTGGTGGCTCAAGCAGCCGAACGCCTCGCGCTTGGAGATCACCCAGCCAGGCGAATCGCTGAAAGTCGTGATCGAGCAGTTTGCCCAATGGATCGGGCCAAGCTCGATCGTCTGCGAAACGGCGCTTCCTTTGATCCCGTGGTGTTGACCCAGGCATACCGGGCAGCCGGCATGAAAGTGTCGTGAAAGTATTCAAATGAACGCTGCTACCGAACCGGGAGGAGCCTTTTCCTTAGATCCCGATGCAGCGCGACGGCACCCACGACAACGCGCTTGATGATGCGACGGCGCGGCTCTCGACCTCATGGAGATGCTCGGCGATCAGTTGCCGAGTAGATGCGTCCGGGTGCTTATAAGCACTATTGCGCTCAAACCTACCAGTTTTCGTTAAACGGCGTTCCAGCGATCACCGCGTTCTGCGAGATAGCCAATTGTATCCTGACGCGGGATTCCAGCCTCAAATCTTCCGACGTGCGGGTTGTAGAAGCTATAATGATCGAGGTCAAAATGGTCAGAATAGGGACGAATGGTTTTGAGCTCGATATCCCAATTTGTGCAATACCAGCTAGCCACGCCATCCGAATGCAGTCCTTGGCCGTCGTCGAGGATAGCATCAAAGTCGCTAGGGCGAAGGCTGGGTTGTGCATTGTGTGGCACTAGATAGTCTGCGAAGACAGAAAAGTTCTCGTTCTTGTCGTCGAAATTGATTGCTCTCAGACGAATAGCCTCAAATTCCACACTGGGTTTGATCGCTTCGAGACGCGAGATGATGAACTCGCATTCCTCGAGACTCGGATAGCGCCCGCGATACGGCTGCTTAGATGCAAAAAGTAACCTTTATAGTGTGCCGTCCACTTATTTGGCGCCCCTTTGTTGTAGATTTTCCACGGCGTGGCCGCGAACGACTGCGGAAAAAAAAGGTGACCAAGAGAGAAGCATCGAGGTTCTTGAAGCCGTTTCTCTATATCGACCGCATCCCACGTCTTCGTTGTCAGCCCGTTCTCTGGGCGATTACGAATCTCTTCGAGCTTTGTGACGAGACCGGAACTGGGCTGCGTGGAACAGACCATCAAATATCCAGATGCTCCGACCTGTCGGCAGTCGTCTATCACGGAACCGACGTCGTCGCGCCCAACAGAACGTCTGGAATGGGCAAAATGCTTGCACTGGACAAGCCAGCGCCGCTCGAAGCCATCGAAGTATCCCAAAGCTCGTTCCATAATAATGATGTCCCTGCCTTGATCCGGCCCCTTTCCCGTCCACTGTGGGTGAAGGTCTGCGATAAGCAGCAATTCGCGAACAAGCTGCTCGAATGCTGTTCCATCTTCTGGCAATTCCCTGAAATCAATCATAGCGTCAGCTGCTTAGGATTTTTAATGAGCAGTAACTGCCTTTTTCTGGACCTGCTGTATTCCGTCTAACATTCGTGAATCGATACAGATTCAAGGACGAAACTCCAAGTTCGGAGATCCAGAATGTTCAAAGCCAAGCACACCGCCCGACTCACCAAGCCGTCAACATGTCCGTTGTCATGGCATTCAAACTCAGGAAAAAGGCAGCCGGCACTAACGGGCCGGTAAAGAAATCACCTGCCACATGCGCGCCGCCGCGGTTGATTCAAGAGCAATCTGCTGCTCGTTCGAAAACGCAGTTAGAAGGTGCAGCGCTGAACAGGCCAATCCAGACGTATTTCATTTCACCGCAACGCTTCCGGTAACAGGTAATGAATCTGGGTGGTGGCCGGGGTTGTGTGACCAAGATTGGCTTGTGCGGCCCGAATGCCAGCCAGTTGCGCTGTCACTTGGTCCGCAGTAATCCGTGCGATGTGATCGGCACGAATCAAGCGGTGCTTCAGCTCGATTAGCGGCGGATTAACGATCGCTGCCGCCGCTATCAGGGGACGCCCTGAACGTTTTATCGTGCATTGTATCAGGGCGTGACGGGCCGCCCTTTGGCCGTCCACTCTCGCGCATGGCCGAACGTGATGCTCGATCTTGAAACCCTTGGGAGCCACCCTCCTCGGTGATCGTGGCCGTTAACGCCGCGAAGTTCGCCGGCGTCGAGATCCTCGAATCCTTTTACCGGCGGATCAATCCGGCGAGCTGCGTTGCAGCCGGCTTCAAATAGCCGGACGCCTCACGCTTGGAGATCACCCGGCCAGGGGAACCGCTCAAAGAAGTGTTCGGGTAGCTTTTTCAAATAAACCTTAAAACAGCACAGGTCCGGGTGAATACCTCATAGGCAGGTTGCGTGTGGCTGCCAACGTCTGTCCTTCAACTCGGTCTTTTTCAAAAAGAGCCCGGCTCCTCACAACGGGGACGCCGGGCTTCTGTTTTGGCGAGGGGACTTGAACCCCTACACGGCAAATTAAGGAAACCACCCCACTGGCGATCATTCGTGACGTCTGCAAAATCCTTTCGAGGTGCTTACTCATGGCGGGTATGCAAGAGCCCGGCGTGTTTGTCATAGGACGCGCCGGGATTCTATTTTTCGCACGACGTTTCGCCGTATTCAGCATGCAAAGAGCATATCAGGCCGCTCCCTGAGCGGGTCATCGGGTCGCTTTTCACAGTGCGTTTTTTGCTGCCCCGCATGTGCAAATGGCTAATACCGGCCGGCAGAATGACCCACAAAGAACGCACGACCATCAACCTGCTGCGCAAGTCGCTTCGTTCCTTGGCTGACGATCATACCAAGGCCGGCCGCGATCGATTGGATATCACAGCCATGGCGGCGCAGCAGGTTATTGAGACCGGATTACGGCTGGCGCGCCAATTGGGACCATTGGAAAACGATGCAAAATACTGGCTTCACTTGTCGTGCGTTGAAGCGCAAGCCATGCGATTGGCCGCGAGGGCTGCCAGATCAAATCGGTATAAATAACGCCCCGCCCGGCCAATTCCCGAGCGGAGCGTTTTTGTTTTACCACCCCTGGCAAGACAGCTCTGAATACGGGGCTCGATTCACGCCGGATGCACAGGACGCTCAGACAATCGAGCAGCTTGCTGCGATCAACCGCAGCTTCGGGAAGCTCATTGATCCGTCCTATGGCCGTGTCGATCTAATCGACATCTCTTTTCAGCGCAGGGAAATCACCCACTGGAAAAACTGCCTTCGTGTCGGCAAAATGTCTCGGGGTGTTAGTCCGTGGTGGATGACAAGAGCCCGGCGCATCAGTAGAAGGGTGCGCCGGGCTTCTTTCTTATAGAATCCACACGAGATCAACGCGGGACGGGATCGAACCCCCGACCAGGCTCAAAGCGGTGTTCCGGGTGAGATTCCCCTAAACCGCACCCGCCGGAGGCGCTTCACTCCTTCGCTTGGCTCTCTATGATCACTTTGCCCCCGGCAAAGATGATCTCCACGCGCCGAATCGTTGAAGGAACGTCGGGTTCGAAGTGCTCGACTGTGGTTTCCAGCGTTTCCGCAGACCAATAAGGTCCGCACGGCTCAAGGTGGACGGCAAACGAGATCGTGCCCGCCGGTGCGCAAGGGTTGTGAACGAGCTCCGGTTTCTGAATGCGCGGGTGCCTCACAGAACCACGGATGACCAAGCCAGAGCCGCGGCGGTAAACCTTCCATTTCGGCTCTGGGTTTTCGTCCATCCGGAGAAAATTATTCCACCAGGAGACAAGTTGCCAGGGACGACGCGAGCGCGCTTTTTCAGTCCGCTTTTCGCTCTGCAGCTGCTTTCTTCGCCCGGTTCGCGGCACGCCGCGCGGATTGCTTAATCGTGTAGGCCCGGCCATACTTCGCGCAACCTGCGCGATATTGCTTCCTGCTGGCGCCGTAATATGTGCCGGCCAAGATCCTTGAGGCACGGATCTGGCGTGCGCGACGCTTTCGCCGGCAGACCGCACCACACACCAGCCCCCAGCCAAAATAACCCGCCTGGCATTCGACGCAGGCCAACTGTTTGGGGGGCACCATAAAGGCTCTCTTCGCATCGATCGGGCCGCTTGGTCGTTAGCGACTTTCAACGGCAGCAAAAATAAGACTTCGGGCCGCTCGCGGCGGGCAGTCACGGGGCGATCAGTAGGGAGGCCTCAGAAGAATCGGCAGCTCTCCGGATTCACGACGAACAACTGTCAACCGGGAGGCGTTAAGCAGCGCGGCAACTTCGGCCTGCGTACCTCGTTTTTTCCGTTCGATCTTAGCCCATACGGCGACGCTCAGCCGGGCGATTTGTAGTCACCTTTTTGAGGACAATGCGAGCACGGACTGAAGACGGGACGAAGGGGTTTGTGGATTGCGCTCCGGCGCTTAGGGGAGCGCCTGAGTGTTTAATAGTGCTGCCGATTCTTCGCCTGGCTTGCGCCCGAGCGTCGATCTCATCCCGTTAAGTCGGTGTAATGCAGCCACACGCCCTTCCACCCAAGCCACTTAGCACTCAAAAGGCTCCTGCCGACCAAGGTTCATTGCTTAAACAAAACCAAGGAAGTCGAATTCGATGGAGGTCCAAACGGGAAATTGCCTCCAGACGGCGCGAACGCCTTTGGTTTTGGTTTTCAATGATTTGCAGTGCACTCTCGCTCCTTGGAGCGGCTTATCTCTGCCACGCTTACTAACCCAGGAATTAGCGGGCCGCAGCGCACCCACCGCCAGCGTCCCGCTCCACGCCAGCGCAGGGTTATCTTTGATGGGTGGGGTGCCGGTGTCAATCCGCAGCAACATTGGCGCTGGTGAGCTTAAGAAAGGCACCTGCGCAGACGAATAATGTCGGAGCTCCTTCTTCCACGTCCGAAACGCTGCTGCGACAGACCACCGGCGGACTTCAGGGAGGCCATCCTTGCCCGGGAAGCTTCCGGAACCCCAGATTACCACATGCGCTCCGCTGCGGTTGATTCGAGAGCTGCTTGTTGGGCGGCTGGTAGGGCGGTTAGAAAATCCAATCCGGTCTTCCTTTCAATCTCATTCACGGACACGAGGTAATTGGAAAGAGATTTTCCGTCACCCCGGGCGCTCTGTGGCAGGATTAAGGCAAGCACCGCAACCTGGCCTTTTACTCGTCGCACGATGATTTTGAAAAATCCGCCGGGAATTCGGATCCGGTTGTTTTTGCCGAGACCCGCGGTGGACCCGGCATCGTAAATCGGGCCATCAAAACAGACGACTCCATCGTATCGCCTGGCGTAGTCGTTGGCCTCGATTCGCTCGAGCGCCTCCCAGATGCCGCGGTTAAGCTCAGGCTCCTGCGGGGCGATGTTCGACGTGTAAAACGTCTCAATCTGCGCCTCCCGGCCATAGCTCACACTCACGGCCCAGTTGGGCGCCATGTGGCCACGATCGTAGCCGGTCCGTGTGTATTCGTTTGTCGAGACCTGGTAAGCCACGGGCAACGCAGGATCCGGCATGAAGGTATCGGGTCTCTTGGCGCTGACGGGATTGGTCACCGCCTTGATGGCGTATGCAGCCCAGGCAGGGCTGAATGCTTTGGTGGAGTATCCGACCGTGTGCCCGGTGTGGGTGATCTTGATGAGCTTTTCCCGCGCCGAGACAGGCAGACCTGGCCAGTACGTTTCGCGCGAATCGTTCGAAACCGTTTCGCCGCCCTTGGGCCGGGTCGAGCGTGTGCCTTTCGACGCCGGCGACTTCGTTTTTTCGTGAAAGACCGGAATCAGCTCACGGATTGCCGGCGGGAGCTTTTCACGGATAGCGGACGCACCTGCCACGAGGCAGGCGACCAGGGCGATAATGCCAAGGGATCGAGGAAATAACTTCATGTAATCGGGGTAGAAATCCCGAGTGTAGAAGTCGGCTGCGCGATCGCATAGAGGCTGTTTGGCCCTGCGGGGAAGCCCCGCTGTGCGGCTTCACGGTGAGCACAGCGCCGGTGAACCAGCCTCACGGCGATAACGATGAAGCGGCCTTCTGCGGCGAACTATGCCAGTTTCCCGGCCCAGCTCTCTACGCCCGAAGCACTCCGCAGCATGGCCGATGCAGAACGTAACCGGAAATCAAAACCAGTCAATTTAAGCATCGACGTGCTAACGTTCGTTTGGAATTGACGATCACCGCGTTTCATCAGGAAGAAGCACAGGGTTGTAAAGAGCGACCTCCTCGACAGGCAATCCACCCCATGTTGCGATGTAGGCGAGGCTGGCGGTAACAATGAAAGGCTTTCCGTCTCCAACCTCGAAAAAGTCATTGCTGCCTTTGGACCGCGTCAGGAGCTGGCACTGTAGATTCTGTTTAAAATCATTCTGCACGGTGAGAATGAGCGTGCCATCTGCGTTCTTTTTGAAGTCGAGGGTAACGCTAGGAGTCTTCCCATCCGGCTTCTCGACGGTCTTGGATTGCAAAAGAGCCATACCTCTTTGCTGAAATTGAATAGTGAGCTTCTGGCCCACGGTGATTGTAACCCTGTCCTTCGTGGGCGGGTTGATGGCTCCTGGCGCCGCGAATGTGGCGGTGGAGAGTGTTATCGCGGTGGTCGCGATGACGAATGCGAATGCTGCTTTGATATTCATTTTTAGCTTTTGTTGCTGTCGGATAAAGAATGCGAAAGGAGTTGCTAAACATTCTTATATGAGCGGCAGCTGCCTTTCCAAGCGTTACCCCCAACAAGAGAGCGAAAGAGCGACCCTCAAACCGCGCGCCGGCACCGCCTGAATTGCACGGGCGGCTTCCACGGGAATTGGCCACTCTCCACTCGGGAAACTCTTCATTCGTTCAACCAGTTTCATTCCGAGCTGTGCCGGAATGAGACTTCAGGGTTAGGCCGGGACGGTGTTGAGCTTGCTCCGCTTTAGTGGACACAAGGTGCGGGTATCTGGAAGATACCAATGAAAGTGAAACAGACCCCCGTGCAATCCCAAATCCTTAAGAACCCCGAGAGCCGACGCTCCTTTACGGAAGCCTTTAAACGCCAAGCCGTGGAGTTGATAGAAAGCGGGCGTGCCGTCGCCCAACTTGCTCGGGAACTCGAAGTGAGCGCCTATTCGCTCTATGAGTGGAAGCGCAAATATGGCCGTCCGGTCGATGCCGCCGCTGTGGCACCCGGGAATCTGGGCGCCCTGCAGGACGAGAACCTGGCCCTCAAAGCGGAGGTTTTGCGCCTGCGACAGCGGGAGGAGATTTTAAAAAAAACGCTCGGCATCCTCTCCGAACCCTCCTCCAACGCTGCCAGCGCATTGAGGC
>JAQGOL010000025.1 GCA_028293625.1 Chthoniobacteraceae bacterium
TTGCGGGAACCTGGAAGGATCTCACCGATTCGGTCAACTCGATGGCCGGCAATCTGACGGCACAGGTCCGTAACATCGCCGACGTCACGACGGCGGTGGCAAACGGCGATCTTTCCAAAAAGATCACGGTTGACGTGAAAGGCGAAATTCTGGAGCTCAAGAACACCATCAACACGATGGTCGATCAGCTCAGCTCGTTTGCGGCGGAGGTGACGCGCGTGGCCCGCGAGGTCGGCTCGGAAGGCAAACTCGGCGGCCAGGCCGATGTCAAAGGCGTCGCCGGCACGTGGAAAGATCTCACCGATAACGTGAATTTCATGGCCGGCAATCTGACGGGCCAGGTCCGGAACATTGCCGATGTCACCAAGGCGGTGGCGGCCGGCGATCTTTCCAAAAAGATCACGGTCGACGTGCGCGGCGAGATTCTGGAGCTGAAGGATACGGTGAACGTCATGGTTGATCAGCTCCGCTCGTTTGCCTCGGAGGTCACCCGCGTGGCGCGCGAGGTCGGTTCGGAAGGAAAACTCGGCGGCCAGGCGCGAGTGGAAGGCGTTTCGGGCACCTGGAAGGATCTGACCGATTCAGTGAATTTCATGGCCGGCAACCTGACGGCCCAGGTCCGGAACATTGCGCTTGTGACCACGGCGGTCGCCAACGGCGATTTGTCCAAAAAAATCACGGTGGATGTAAAGGGCGAGATTCTGGAGCTCAAAAACACCGTGAACGTCATGGTCGACCAGCTCAATTCGTTCGCCTCGGAAGTAACCCGTGTGGCGCGCGAGGTGGGAACTGAAGGACGGCTTGGAGGCCAGGCCGAAGTGCGTGGGGTCGGTGGAACCTGGAAGGATCTGACCGATTCGGTCAACTTCATGGCGGGCAACCTGACTAATCAGGTGCGAGGCATCGCCAAGGTCGTCACGGCGGTCGCGAATGGCGATCTCAAGCAAAAGCTCCTGGTGGAAGCCAAGGGCGAGATCGCGGCGCTGGCCGACACGATCAACTCCATGACCGACACGCTTGCGATCTTTGCCGATCAGACCACGACGGTGGCGCGCGAGGTCGGCGTGGAAGGAAAACTCGGCGGCCAGGCAAACGTGCCTGGAGCAGCCGGCACATGGCGCGATTTGACCGACAACGTCAACCAGCTTGCTGCCAACCTTACCACGCAGCTGCGCGCGATTGCCGATGTGGCGACTGCGGTGACCAAGGGCGATCTCACCCGTTCCATTCAGGTGGCCGCACAGGGCGAAGTCGCCTTCGTGAAGGACAACATCAACGAGATGATCCGGAATCTGAAGGACACCACGCAGCGCAACAATGAGCAGGACTGGCTCAAAACCAACCTGGCCAAGTTCACGCGGATGCTGCAGGGCCAAAAGGATCTGCTCACGGTCGGGCGGCTCATTCTCAGCGAGCTCGCGCCGGTGGTTTCCGCGCATCAGGGAGTCTTTTACATCATGGACGGCGTGGGGGCGGAACCTGAGCTCAGGCTGCTTGCCAGCTACGCGTTCAGGGAAAGAAAAGGAGTTAATAACCGCTTTAAACTCGGCGAGGGACTCGTGGGCCAGGCGGCCTTGGAGAAGGAACGCATTCTCCTGACAAAAGTGCCCGACGATTACATCCAAATCAGTTCCGGTTTGGGAGAATCGACCCCGAAAAACATCGTTGTGCTGCCCATTGTTTTTGAAGGACAGGTCAAAGCTGTCATGGAGCTCTCCTCCTTTGACCGCTTTAATTCAACGCACCAGACCTTCCTCGATCAGTTGACGGAAAGCATCGGCATCGTCCTCAACACCATCGAGGCGAACATGCGCACCGAGGATCTGCTCAAACAATCGCAGTCACTTGCCGGCGAGCTTCAAAACCGGCAGCTCGAGCTTCAGGCCACCAACCAGGAACTGGAAGAAAAGGCCCGGCAGCTCTTTGAACAAAACGCCGAGGTGGAACGCAAAAACTTCGAGGTCGAGCAAGCGCGGCAGGCGCTCGAAGGCAAGGCGCAGCAGCTTTCGCTTACTTCAAAATACAAGTCGGAGTTCCTGGCGAACATGTCGCACGAGCTGCGCACGCCGCTCAACTCGCTCCTTATTCTTGCCGATCAGCTCGTCATCAATCCCGATGGCAATCTGACTTCCAAACAGGTCGAGTTCGCGCGAACCATCCGCGGTTCGGGCAAAGATCTGCTTAAGCTCATCAACGACATCCTTGATCTCTCGAAGATCGAATCGGGCACGGTCAATGTCGACGTCAGCGACGTGCGGCTTAGCGATCTGCGGGCCAACATGGAGCGCACATTCCGTCATGTGGCAGCCGATAAAGGAGTCGAATTCCAGATCGACATCGATTCGGCTCTCCCGCCGGCCATCTTCACCGATGAACAGCGGCTTGAACAAATCCTGAAAAACCTGCTTTCAAACGCGTTCAAATTTACCGAACGCGGTTTTGTGAAGTTCTCGATCGGCTCGGCCACCAGCGGCTGGAGCCCCGACTGCGGCGCGTTGAATCGAGCCCGGATCGCGATCGTCTTCTCGGTGATCGACAGCGGGATTGGAATCGCGTCCGACAAACATGCCGCCATCTTTGAGGCATTTCAGCAGGCCGACGGCAGCACGAGCCGCAAATACGGCGGCACGGGCCTAGGGCTTGCGATCAGCCGGGAGCTCGCCCGGTTGCTCGGCGGCGAGATCCGGCTTGAGAGCGAGGAAAACCGAGGAAGCCGCTTTACGCTTTTCCTGCCGCAATCGACGGCGGGCGCCGTGATGGAAAAACCGAGCGTGCCGGCCTCGCCCTGGCAGCCGCCGAACGTCACATCCCCGTCCTGGCAGCCTCAAAGTGCGGCGGCGCCGGCTCCCGTGGCGGCCCCGGCGTTCATCGATTGGACGCTGGCGGACGATCGTGATACGATCCAGATCGGCGACCGGACTGTGCTGATCATCGAGGATGACCGCAATTTCGCGAGTTTGCTGATGGAAGTGGCTCGTGAAAACGGGTTTAAAACGATTGTGACAAGCCGGGGCCATTCCGCGGTTGGCTTGGTGAGCGAATACATGCCCTCAGCCATCACCCTCGATATCAGCCTGCCCGATGTGAACGGCTGGAAAGTACTCGAGCGGCTCAAAGGAAGTCTTTCGAGCCGGCATATTCCGGTCTTTGTCGTCTCGGTGGACGAAGAACCCAACAACATCCTGCGGCAGGGTGCTCTCTGCTTCCTCACCAAGCCGGCAACCCGCGAGGATCTCGCCACCATCTTTACGCGCGCCTCCAGTCTTCTCGAAATCACTTCCCGCGAACTGCTCATTGTCGAGGATGACGACGACCAGCGAAACAGCATCATCACGCTGATTGGCAATTCAACCGCCGTTTCCACCGGGGTCGGCACGGCCGGTGAAGCGATGACGCTGCTGGAGGGGAAACGCTTTGATTGCGTTGTGGTCGATCTGCTTTTGCCGGACATGTCCGGCTTCGATCTGATCGAGAAGATCCGGAAACTGTATGAGTATCTGCCGATCATTGTTTACACGGGCAAAGATCTTTCCGTGGAAGAGGAGGCCAAACTCAACCGGTTTGCTCAAACCGTGATTGTAAAGGATGTCCGCAGCCCGGAACGGCTCTACGATTACACGGCGCTTTGGTTGCACCGCGAAGTTGCCAAACTGCCCGTAGACAAACGTCAGCTCCTCCAGCGGCTCCACGATCCCAATGCGCTTTTGACCGGAAAAAAGGTGTTGATCGTCGATGATGATATCCGCAACATTTTCGCAATGACGGCATTGCTTGAGCGCTATCAGATGGCGGTCCTGTCGGCTGAGACGGGCCAGGCGGCCATCGAAATGCTCAAGGCTTCTCACGGAATTGAGATTGTCCTGATGGATATCATGCTCCCCCAGAAAGATGGTTATGAGACGATGCGCGAAATCCGGGCCATGTATGGCTTTGAATTGCTGCCCATCATCGCGGTTACCGCCAAGGCGATGAAAGGCGACCGGGAAAAGTGCATCGACGCAGGAGCTTCTGATTATCTTTCCAAGCCGGTGGACACCGAGCGCCTCCTCACGCTCCTGCGCACATGGCTGCACCGCTAATCGAATTAGTCGAAGTGGAGATGCCGGGGTCGCTCAAGCCCACGGAGAAGGTGAATATCCTTCTCGTGGACGATCGTGAGGACAAACTTCTCACGCTGCGTGTGATGCTTGAAGATCTCAACGAGAACCTCGTGATTGCACGCTCCGGCGAGGAAGCATTGCGCAAACTTCTTCAACAGGAGTTCGCCGTCATCATTCTCGATGTGAATATGCCGGTCATGGACGGCTTTGAGACCGCCGTCATGATCCGGATGCGGCCGCGTTCGGAAACCACGCCAATCATATTTTTCAGTGCCGTGAACGACACTGAAACGCATGTCTCGCGTGGTTACTCTCTCGGTGCGGTTGATTATATTCTCACGCCGGTCGTGCCGGAAATCCTGCGGGCGAAAATCGCGG
Source organism: Chthoniobacteraceae bacterium (assembly GCA_028293625.1). Classification (GTDB taxonomy): domain Bacteria; phylum Verrucomicrobiota; class Verrucomicrobiia; order Chthoniobacterales; family Chthoniobacteraceae; genus CAIURC01. Next base: position 4,479 of record JAQGOL010000025.1, read on the forward strand.
TATTCGTCGATCTCTTTCGCAAAACCGAACAGGTCAAACGGCAGTCGGACGAGCGCGCCGAGTTTATTCGCGAACAAGCCGCACGCGCCGAAGCCGAGGCCGCGCAGCGCCATTTTGCATTCCTGGCGGAAGCGAGCAACGTCCTCGCCGCCTCTTTGGATTACAAAGAGACCTTTGAAAACCTCGCCCGCCTCGTGGTCCCGATCCTTGCCGACTTTTGCATCGTCGACGTGACCGAACAGAATGGCACGTTGCGGCAGGTGGCCGTGGCGCATCGCGACCCGGCCAAGGAAGCCAAATTGCGCCAGTTGACCGACCATTACCCGCTCAACCTCACGGTGCGACATGGCGGGACCCGCGTTTTTCAAACCGGCCGGCTCGAATGGAATTGCTCGGTCGACGACGCGGCGCTGAGCGAAATGTTCGAGGACGAACGGACCCGCGAGATTGTGCGCTCATTAAAGCCGATTGGTTACATCGCCGTGCCGCTGCTGGCGCGGGGGCGCGTGATTGGCGCCATCACAATGGTCAATACCGATCCGGAGCGCGCTTGTGGCATCAAAGAAGTTTCGCTTGCTGAACAGCTTGCGCAGCGGGCCGCCCTGGCGCTTGACAATGCCGCGCTCTATCAATCCGCGCAAAAAGCCCGCACGGATGCTGAACGCGCCAACATGGCCAAGGACCGCTTCCTGGCGATGCTCAGTCATGAGCTTCGCACACCGCTCACACCGGTCATCAATTCGGTAAGTTTACTCGAATCGATGAACGATTTGCCCTCGGAGATCCGGCCGCAGCTTCAAATGATCCGGCGCAATGTGGAACTTGAAGCGCGCCTTATCGACGATCTGCTCGACCTGACGCGTATCAGCAAGGGCAAAGTGCAGCTCAATCTCGCCGTAGTCGATGCCCAGGCGCTTCTGCGAAGTGCCATTGAGATTTGCGGCCCGGACATCGAGGCAAAAGAGCTTGTCCTGCGCACCGAGTTCAACGCGTTGCGCTGCCACCTCAACGCCGACCCGGCTCGTTTGCAGCAGATCTTTTGGAATCTGATTAAGAACGCGGTGAAATTTACCCATCCCAAAGGCGAACTGACCATCAGGACTGCCAACGACGAAGGGGGAGCATTGCGGGTTGAAGTCATCGACACCGGCATTGGTATCCTTAAGGAAATGTTGCCGAAGATATTCAATGCATTTGAACAGGTCGAAGATTCCAAGGCCGGCGGGCTCGGACTCGGTTTGGCGATCACCAAAGCGATGGTCGCATTGCACCGCGGGCGAATCGAGGCGGTGAGCGACGGCGCCGACAAGGGCTCGAAATTCACGGTCTGGTTTCCCACCGCCTCGGCGGCCACCGAAGCCGGCGGATCAGGCGCGACGAAGTCGCCGCAGGCGCGCAAGTCGCTGCGGGTTCTCCTGGTTGAAGATCATGAGGACAGCAACTATTCGCTGACTCAGCTTCTGAAAAAACGCGGTTATGAAGTCTGTTCAACCCGCAGCGTGGCCACCGCGCTTGAAGCCGCTGAGCAGTTTAATTTTGACGTGCTGGTCAGCGACATGGGCCTTCCCGATGGCACCGGCAACGACATTATCACCTCACTGACCATCAAGCGCCCGGTTTTTGGCATCGCGCTCACCGGTTACGGCATGGAAAGCGACATCCAACAAAGTTCCGCGGCCGGTTTTGCGCATCATTTAATCAAGCCTGCCGACCTCAAGCAGCTTGATGAGCTGATCCAGTCCGCCAACTGACCACGGCGGATTATTGCGGCTCGTCAGCGCTGTCGACGGCCTCAGCGCCGTTAGCGGCCTCGACGGCACCCGGCTCTTTTCCGGGACGAAAGGCCGGAGCAGCCAGGATCTCGATATAAACGGCGCCGCACTGTTTCTCCGAAGCCCGATCAATCGCGGCGACGATATCCTTTGCTTCCACCGACTCAGGCGGCTCTTCGCCAAAACCAATTTTGCAATCAAAGCGCCAGTGATTGGCCCCGTCGGGAAGGTCTTTGCGCCGTTCGCGTTTCAGATATTTCCGGACATCGTTTTTAATTGCCTCAACGACTCGTGGTGGCTGATGGCCCGGCACATTAAGAGGAAATGTCTTTTTCATCCCTCTCCTTGTCTCCAACCCCCGCGGTTTGTCGAGCGAAGCACGTCCAAATGCGGAGGGGATGCGCCGGTTTCCGGGTTTTTCCTTAACGAGTGAAGGTGGTTTGCACGCGTTTGGAGATCGAAAAATACGGGATCCAAATTGCGGCTCGAAAGACCGCCTTTACCAAATCAGTCGTAAGAGTGGAGTCGGCCATATCCGGGTATTTGCTGGCGATGGAGCTCATAAATACGAGGTCCAGAATGGCGCCCGTTACAATCGCCACAATGAGGACGATCATCAACCTGGGAAAGATCCGGCGCTTCTTGAAAAAGAGGACCACGAGCAGCACTTCGAACACGAAGGCCGCGATGCCGAACACGACGGAATAAAGCAGGCCCGGCGCCCAGAGCGCATGATATCGGGCGCCTTCCGAGGTGGTGAGCACATTCCAGGTGCTCAGACGGCACATGTTCCAGAGCGGGCCGAGCGTGAAGAGTTGCACAAACGGTTGAACCGAAACATTGAAGGCAATGAGAATGAGCCAGCCGCCAATCCCGTTGAGGTTGGCGTGCGCCGGTTTCGGCGGCCATTCCGGACGCCATCGATAAAGCAGGATCGCCCCCACGATGCTGCTGACGACAGTCATCAGGGCGACTGCCAGGAACAACCAGTTGAAGTCATCCAGCAACGGCTTTTCCTGGCTTTCAGGAGGCATGGAAGGCGCGGCGACCTTCAGTTCTTTCGGGATGTGAACGGTGTAAGAAAGCGTGTCGCGCGCTTCTTTCAGATGCGCCAGATATACGGCGATATCGCCCGCCGGCACGTGATCGGAAAGGCTTTTATAAACGTAATGGAGCGTCAGGACACGGCCGGCCTGGGAAATGGCGAATTCGAATTGAAAGGCCGGGTCATCGACCCGCGTGCTTCTGGCCGTGAAGGTGGAGTCATCCGGGAATTTGACCGTGATGGTTTGTTCGATCTGTCGCGGGTAACTTACTCCCAATGGCTTGGTGCGAAGCGGCATGTCCGGCGCGGCGACGTAATCGGCGATGGTCGATGCGTAGAATTCCGCAAAAAGCTGCGTCTCATTCCCTGCAATAGGCTCCCAGAGCGCCTTGATGGTATACTTCTCACTGCTTGTGAGCTGGTTGGCACTCGCGTCATCGGAAAAACCGGGCGCGTCCGCCATCTCAATGGAAGGAAACAGGCGGGCGTAGTAGTTCGAGTAGAGCTTGCGAATTTGTTCCGGGTTCGAGTCGGCCACAAAACTCCGCATCGAATCTGCCTCACGCCCTCTGAAAACGCTCTCAACAACGAAGGAAACCGGTTGCCGAAAACCGGTGATGTCATAATTCTCGCGAACCACCTTTGAACCCGTATCGAACCCGGAACGCGCGATGTCAGTGAGCTCGGTCATCCCCGCCTTGATGACAAGCGCCTTGCCGTAAGCGGGAAAAAATCGCGTATCGAGCGGACCGCGCTGGAAGCTGGAAGTCGGGTCAAGCCAATAGGTTTTGCCCTTCCACTCAAGATGAACAACGACGTGATTGAACGCAGTCGGCGTTGGAAGCCAGTCGGCGATGCTTTGGCGAAGGCGTGTTTCAACCAGCGCGGGATGCGCGGTGTAACCAAGCTCGTTCAGAATCGCGCACAACAGGCGCGCTTTATCTTTGCAATCGCCAAATCCCCGGGTGAGCACGGTCTCCACCGGATACGGCTGATGCGAATGCGCGCCGATGGCCATTGCCAGATAGCGCACTTCATCCTGGGCATATTCAAGCGCGGTGAGAATCTGAGCCTCCCCCTCGGGCTTCGCGCGAAGGCGTTCCATGAGCGGGCTAAGTGACGCGGGCAGTCTGGCCGAGGCCGTGTATTGAGGAATCGCCCAATCAACCACGGCGCCCCACGATTGATATTCACTGAACTGAATCCAGCTTTCGTTGGAAAACCACGAAGGCGTTCCCGATTCATAAACCAGCGCAGGGAGATCATCGGCCGACCAGCGGTGATCAATGAATTCCTTCGTCTCGGTTTGGGAATGGGCAATTTCAGTTTGATGATTGCGCATCTGAAGCTTCCGGGTGCGCGGCCAAAGCAGGCGCTCGCGAAGCTGATACAAAGGCGTGCTGAACTGGGCGGCAAAGGAGTCGCTGTACCGGCCGGCAAAAATCGGGTTGGCGCCCTTGAGACTGAAAGCATACTCAATCACATCGCCCACGCGGATGTCGTCCAGCACGAGCACCACCGTCTGGCGACCATCGTAGAGGTGCTGTTCCATTTGTTCTTCACGCTGGAGCAGCTGCACCGGTTGCGCCGCGAGCCGGTTGAGCGTCTCGCCGCCCCGGTGGATCTTCAACGTGTGCAGCGCGATTGTCTGATAACTTGGATCAAACCCCAGGTTGATCCTCGAATAATCCTGCACGCCCGTTGAGGAAATAAATTTGCGCGCATAATGCCCGTAAAATGTCTCTTTGCCGGCATGCCGCTGTTCATCAACCAGCAATAACCACGAGCCGTTGCTGATTTTATCCGCCGGCTCTTTGACCCCCGCCGGTACGGGATAATCAATCACCCACGATGGAGCCGCTGTTTTCGGGCAAACCGGATCCGCAGCAAGCGCCACGGCGGTTATGCATGCCAGGGCAATGAGGATAACAAAAAACGATCGAAACATGAAAAAGGTGAAAAACAGAGACGCCACTTTTCCCTTCTCATTGTCGGAAAGATCAGGACGGCGCAACAATGCGCGTGGGCAATAAGCTACACGGTCAAACCGCGCGAGCCTCAAATCCCCTGCCGGCAAAGTCTGCCGGCATTCGCCTTTTCACTGTCGCCAACCCGGCCCGGGCGCTGTTTGTTATAAGTCCACTTTCCCGACCATGTTGACTCTTCGCGGTTCATCCGCCCTCTCCGACTTTCGCCTTCAAAAACTTCAACAAGACCTCCTCGCCGCAGGAGTGCCGGTTCGCGGCCTCGGCGCTGAGTTTGTCCATGTAGCTGAGCTGACCGGCGCGCTTTCCACCGCCGAGCATGCCGTGCTCGAAAAGCTGCTCACTTACGGGCCGCATCGCGCCCCGGCTGCCCATGCCGGTCTTCTTCAGATTGTGGCTCCCCGGCCGGGCACGATTTCCCCCTGGTCATCGAAGGCCACCGACATCGCCTACATTTGTGGCCTGACGAATATCAAACGGATCGAGCGGGTGATTGCGTATTCGATCGAAGCCGATGAGATGCCGTTCTCCGATGAACAGCAGGCCGCGCTCGGAGCCCGGCTTCACGATCGGATGACGCAGATTGTGGTGAACGATCTCGATGCGCTTGAAATCCTTTTCAGCCACGAGACGCCGCGCCCGATGACGAGTGTGCCGGTCCTTGCCGAGGGACGCGGCGCCCTGGTCGCGGCCAATCAATCGCTCGGCCTCGCGCTTGCCGACGACGAGATCGATTACCTGGTCAACGCGTTCACCATTCTCGGACGCGACCCCAATGACATCGAGCTCATGATGTTCGCCCAGGCCAACTCCGAGCATTGCCGCCATAAAATCTTCAATGCAACCTGGGAAATCGACGGGACCGCGCAGGAGCGTTCGCTCTTCCAGATGATCCGCAACACCTATCAGCTTCACAGCGAGGGGATCCTTTCCGCCTACAAAGACAACGCCGCCGTTCTCGCAGGCAACCGGGGCGGCCGGTTCTATGCCGATCCTGAAACGGGCGAATACACGGCGCACGACGAGGAGATCCACATTCTTTGCAAAGTGGAGACCCACAACCATCCCACCGCCATCTCCCCGTTTCCCGGCGCGGCAACCGGTTCGGGCGGAGAGATTCGGGATGAAGGCGCCACGGGACGGGGAAGCAAACCCAAAGCCGGGCTTTCCGGGTTCACCGTTTCCAATCTGAAACTTCCGGGCGCCGTTCAGCCTTGGGAAAAAGAGCATGGAAAGCCTGAGCGCATCGTTTCACCCCTCGACATCATGATCGAAGGGCCGCTTGGTGCCGCGGCGTTTAACAACGAATTCGGCAGGCCCAATATCAACGGTTACTTCCGCACGTTTGAGGCCGAGGTGCCCGGCGCCAATGGCCCCGAGCTGCGCGGTTACCACAAGCCGATCATGCTGGCGGGCGGTCTGGGCAACATCAAAGCGGGCCATATCGAAAAAGGGGCCATTAATCCCGGCGATCAGCTCGTCGTGCTTGGTGGACCCGCCATGTTGATCGGGCTGGGCGGCGGTGCGGCAAGCTCCATGGCAAGCGGATCGGGAAATGAATCGCTCGATTTTGCCAGTGTCCAGCGCGACAACGCCGAGATGGAACGCCGTTGCCAGGAAGTGATCGATCACTGCTGGGCGCTGGGCGAAGAAAACCCGATCTCCTTCATTCACGATGTCGGCGCCGGGGGAATTTCAAACGCGTTGCCCGAACTCGTCAACGATGGCGAACGCGGCGGCCGTTTTGACCTGCGCAAGGTGCCCAACGACGAGCCCGGCATGGCGCCGCATGAGATCTGGTGCAACGAATCCCAGGAGCGTTATGTGCTTGCCGTGCCGGCGAACCGCATTGCCGCCTTTGCCGCGATTTGTGAACGCGAACGTTGCCCTTTTGCCGTGGTGGGCGAGGCGACGGAGGAAAAGCGGCTCGTGCTGGAGGATCCGCTCTTTAAGAACACGCCCATCGACATGCCGCTCGACGTGTTGCTTGGAAAACCGCCGCGCATGCATCGAAGCGCCGAGAGCCTGCGCCGGCCGCTGGCGCCCCTGCACTTTGGCGATTTGTCGCTTGGCGAAGCCGTGCGGCGCGTTCTTGGCCATCCTACTGTCGCGGACAAGACTTTCCTGATTTCAATTGGTGACCGCACCATCACGGGGCTCGTCGCCAGGGATCAGATGGTCGGCCCGTGGCAGGTGCCGGTTGCCGATTGCGGTGTCACGGCCGCCGCTTACGACGTTTATACCGGGGAAGCGATGGCGTTGGGAGAACGGACGCCCGTGGCGGTCAACAACGCCGCCGCCTCCGCCCGGCTCGCGGTGGGCGAAGCGCTCACCAACCTCGCTTCCGCCCAGATCGGCGCCCTCGGCAAGGTCAATCTTTCCGCCAATTGGATGGCCGCCCCGAACGTGCCCGGCGACGGAGCCGATCTCTACGCCGCGGTTCGCGCCGTCGGCATGGAACTCTGTCCGGCACTCGGAATCACGATTCCCGTCGGCAAGGATTCCATGAGCATGAGCACCCTCTGGAAAGAGGCCGGGGTCGAAAAACGCGTTACCGCGCCGACCTCGCTCATTGTTTCCGCCTTTGCCGCCGTGGACGACATCCGCCTCACGATCACGCCCCAGATTCAGCAAGTGGAAGATTCTGTGCTGCTTCTCATTGATCTTGGCCGCGGAAAAAATCGGCTCGGCGGATCGATTCTCGCGCAGGTGGTTTCCCAGACGGGCCAGGAGACGCCCGATGTCGATAACCCCGCTGATCTGAAAAACTTCTGGAACGCCATCCAGCAACTTGGCCGGGAACAAAAAATCCTGGCCTACCACGACCGCTCCGATGGCGGCCTGCTCGCCACGGTGGTGGAGATGGCGTTCGCGGGACACGTCGGCCTCGATCTTGATATCCCGGCCGGGCACAACGCTTTCATGGCGCTTTTCGCAGAGGAACTCGGCGCCGTCATCCAGGTGCGCGACTCCGATTTTGACGACGTCCACGGCGTCCTGCGCTCGCACGGCTTTAAAACCTGCACCACGCAGATCGGCAGGCTCAATTCCCATTACGCGCTCCGGATCAAACGCGCCGGCCAGGAGATCTTTAACGAAGATCTCTCCTCGCTCCGTGCGATCTGGTCCGATGTCACCCGGCGGATCGCCGCCCTGCGCGACAACCCTGCCTGCGCGGAATCCGAGCATCAGCTCAGGCTTGATCCGGCCGATCCTGGAATCACGCCCAAGGTCACGTTTGATTTCTCAACTCCATCCATTCACACCACGCGTCCGCCGGTTGCAATTCTCCGCGAGCAGGGCGTCAATGGTGAAACCGAGATGGCCGCTGCGTTTACCCGGGCCGGCTTCAAAGCCATCGATGTCCACATGACGGACATCATCAGCGGACGCATTTCGCTGCGCGATTTTCGCGGCCTGGCGGCCTGCGGCGGATTCAGTTACGGCGACGTGCTTGGGGCCGGCGAGGGCTGGGCCAAAAGCATCCTTTTTAACGAACGTGCCAGGGCTGAATTTGAAGCCTTTTTTGCCCGTGAAGAGGCCTTTGCGCTCGGGGTCTGCAACGGCTGCCAGATGATGAGCACCCTGCACTCCATCATCCCTGGCGCGGATCACTGGCCGCGTTTTGTGCAAAACCAATCGGAACGCTTTGAAGCCCGGGTCGCCTCGGTTCAGATCGAAAAAAGCCCCAGTATTTTCTTCAAGGGAATGGAAGGTTCCATCCTCCCCATCGCCATCGCGCACGGGGAGGGATTTGCCGAGTTCAGTTCCCAGGCAGCCATTGAAACGTGCAGCGCGTCCGGACTTGTTTCGGCCCGTTTTGTCGACAACCACCACGAGGTCACACAGCAATACCCGCTCAATCCGAATGGTTCCCCGCTCGGCATGACAGCCCTGACTACCACCACCGGCCGTGTGATGATCATGATGCCGCATCCTGAACGCGTATTCCGCACCGTCCAGCATAGCTGGCATCCCACCACTTGGACCGAGGACTCGCCATGGATTCAACTATTTCGCAATGCGCGAAACTGGGTTGGGTAACGCTTTAGGTCTGGCGCGAAAATTTCTTCAAACGATACAGCCAGTTCAACGCTTGCACTCACTCCGCGCTCATCGTTAACCTCGCCTCCCTATGGAAACTCCGCCTCTCCCCACCCAGAAAAAAGGCCTCGGTCCACTCGCCTGGATTGGAATCGGATGCGGGGGAATTATCGTTCTCGCCATCATCGCCGTTGTCGTGGCCAGCTTCATCTTTGGACCAAAAGCCAAAGAGTTCATCCAAAACGCGCAGAAGGATCCCACCCGTGCCACCGCCACGTTGATGGTATCCGTCGGCGGAGGCCAAATCGAGATGGTTGCCCAGGATGAGGAGAATAAGCGTTACACCGTCCGGGACAAAAGAACCGGCAAGATGACCACGATTTATTGGAACGAAAAAAAGCACGCGACCGAGACGGTTGAAGGTGATTTTTCGGCCATCCCGGTCACCCCCGAGGTTCCGGTAACCAGCGATGCTCCGGCAATCCCCTCGCCCGCTGAACCGGCCCCTGCGACACCTGAACCCGCGCCTGCGGCAGAGCCGAAGTAACGGTTCCTGCTTTTAATCAAAAAGGGCAATGAGGGTCTCTGCGAAGATCTTCATTCCCTCTGCGTTTGGGTGGTTGACGGAGTTGACCAAAAGCGTGGTGTAAGGGATTCCCTGGCGCCAAAGACGTCCAAAGCGCACAGAGGCGTCGGCGAGTGTGACGGGATGTTCGGCGGCAAATTGCCGAAGGGCGGCGGTGTAAGGCCTCGGATCGGCATCGATTTCGCGTTCACGGGAAAGGCTCATCCAGGCAGGCCGGACGTAGTGCGGCGTCAGGATGATCCATTCAGCCCCGATCGCCTGGAAATCCGCGAGGATTCTCCCGTACTGCGACTTGACCGTTTCGGAGCTGAGACCGGCGTCATTGACAAACTCGGAGATGATCAGGTCGGGTTTGAGATTGAGCACTTTTTCCTGATAATTGCGCGAGCTGCCGGCGGGTTCCTTCAAATAATTGGCCGTGGAACGGCCGCCCCAACCTTCCGTGAGCAACTCGATTTTCGCCTGCGGAAACGCGGCCTGGAGACGCGAGGCAAACTGTTCCTGCCATCTTTCCGGGTGAGGCAGATAAACGCATTCGGTAACGCTGTCGCCCCACGCTAAAATCCGCACAGGCAGACCCGCACGGAGTTTTGCCATGAAATGGGGCAATGTTTTCTCGGCGGCATGCGACGGCTCGGACGGTTTCGGATAGGCGGTTTCCAAAATCGGGAAGAGATTATCTTCCGTCAGTTTCAGCATCGGCCCGGTAATCCAGACCGTCCCCAAACGCTTTTCTCCTTCGGCAATGGAAGGCGCCCGGGGAGCAGCCGGGGCTCCGGCTCCCTGCCGCAGGCTGATTTTTCCGTCGACACCCAGAACAATGCTATCCTGGCGCAAATGCGTGTGGCCGTAGCTGACAAACACCGGGGTCGCCTCACCGATTTCCCCATTCGGGAGCCGGCCAAACGTGCCCCATGAATTCTCGATTTCCCAATCTTTTCCCCGGACAAAAACGTGCGATTCCGGATCGGCGCCTGAGCGCAGGGTCACAGTTGGAATGTCGATGAGGTCCGGCGTGGAACAGACCTCCGCGATGTTGCCGGCAAGATGCGCGCCATTGTTCCAGCCACCGCCCTCCACATTATAAAGTGGAATCGAGGCAAAGTGTTCAGCGGTCACGACCGTGTGAACTGGCGGAGCAACGTCAAGCGTAGTCTCACTTGCGGGATCGGAAAGAGAAACCTTGATCCTCCAATCGCCATCGAGCGATATGCGCGCCGTCCCGGGCGCGGCCGGAGCGGCTGGCGGTGGATTCTTATCCATAAGCCACGCAAAAAGGTCGCGCACCTGGACCGGGGTCAGTGCCTCGAGCAATCCCTCCGGCATGAGCGACGTGGGGATGGTCTGGGTCTGGGAAATGTCGCCATCCGGAACAGTGACACTTTCCGTCAGGGTCTGAAGGGTAAGCACGCGATCGTCCCGGCCGCGAATCATGCCCGTAAGCACCCGTCCATCTTTCATTATAAGAATGGAAAGCTGATAATCCTTGGCCACGACCGCGCTGGGATCGGCAATATTTCCAAGCAGATATTCCAGATTATCCCGTCCGCCGCCGGTCAGCTCAGGCCCGACATTGCCCCCTTGCCCGTACATCTTGTGGCAGGTCCCGCAAGTCTGTGTAAAGAGCGCGCGCCCCGCCGTTTTATCCCCCTGCGCAAGCACCGCAGGGGTCAGGTAGTCTTTCCATTTGGCAATGAGGGCGAGTTTGTCGGCACTGGAATCGTGCACTTCGCCCCAAAGAGTGGTGACGCGCGCCGTCAGATCGGCATTTTTAAACCCGCGAATCTGGCGAACATTGAATGCGCTCAGCTCTTTGGCGCTGATTTTTTTCGCATCCACAGCATCAAGCAGACGGGCAACCCACGCAGGGCGCGTCAGGAGAGCGCCGATGACCGCCGGTTTATCCGAAGTGGAGGCAAACCGTTCGATCATGAAATCCGCGGTGGCGGGATCATCGTTTAGAGCGAGCCCGGCGGCGGCGGTCGAGGTGAGACCCGATGCGCCAAAGAGGGTTTCGCAAAGGGCTCGCAACCCTTCCGCCCGCGCTTCGATGGCCGAACGCAATGCGGCACGACGCGCCTCGATGGAAGCTTTTCCGTCCAGCGCGATCTCGCGATGGGCTGCGATGGCGGAAGCATCCCCGAAGATGCCGCCCAAAGTCCGGTAGCGATTGCGCACTTCGGGATCCTGACTTTTGGCCAGCACAGTGCTCAAAGCCGCCCACGCGGCCGGCGGTTTGGCCTGGCGCAATCCCTGCAAGGCTTCGCTCATCCCGGCAAGCAGATCAATCTGCCACTCCTTTGGCGCAGTCGCGGCATGGCCGAGAAGCGCGCTCAAAGCGCCGCTTGGATCGTTCAGATCCTCCGTGAGCCGGCGTGCGATGCAGGTGCGCGTGGCGGAAAACAGAGACGATTCGCCCAGTTTTGCGAGCTCCATGGGATGCGATTGGGCAAGAGGTTCAATGCCATACCAAAGCATCAAAGGAAGATCGTGGTCGGCTGCATCCTCAGCATGTCCCAACAATGGACCGGCCATCGCGGCACGGGCATCCAGAGGCATTCGTTGAAGCGCCGAAGCGAGCGCAAGCCGCACGAACGCCGAGGACTCAACCTTCGCACATTGGGTCAGGGCAGCGACGGTTTCCACATCAACGGCCGCCTTGTCATCGAGCAGGAGACGGATTGCCCAGGCGCGCACATATTCATTGGAATGGACAAGCTGTGTCCGAAGAAAAGGGGCATCAGCCCGGCCGATGGCGTGCAAACTCCACAAGGCGCGGAGTTGATGCACCTTGTCGCCGCTTTCAGCAAACTGCTTAACCAGCGCAGCTGCGACACCGCCCATCTCCTCCCCCGCTCCCGCGCGCTCCTGGAGCTGGCGCCGGGCATGGCGCGCGAACCACTCGTTTTTATGGGTCAACAACGGCGGCAACTCGCTGGTAGTCAGCGCGCCTACATCCGCAATCACCGGTTTTGAGGGGCGGCCATGCGTGATTTTATAGATCCGTCCGGATTGCCTATGCATTCCATCGTCATCATGACACTCCCCGGTATCCGACCAATCGCTTAGAAAAACGCCGCCATCGGGTCCATAGATGAGGTCGATCCCGCGGAACCAATCATCGGCCGATTGCGCCAAATCCGGTGCGCGCCGGCCGGTGTATCCGCCGCCGGTGCGTTCCAGGGTCTCGCGATTGAGGCGGCGCCCGTGGTAATTGATAGTGAAAAGTTCGCCGCGATAGTTCTCGGGCCAGTTGTCTCCGAGGTAAATCATCAGGCCGGTGTGAGCATGTCCGCCGCCAGCCGAGGAGGAGGCGGCAGTGACTCCAATTTTGCGCACATCGCTCCAAATCTCGCGCGTATCCCAGTGGACATGGTCGGCATGCTGATCAATGAGCCGGTAAGCGTGCGGATTGTTATCCTGGCCAAACATCCGCACATAATGCGCGCCGGGGATGACGTGCCAGAGATGCCCGATAACGGTGTTAATAAAAAACGCCTCGCCGTATTCATTCCAATCCATGCCCCATGGGTTGGTGGTCCCTTCGCAGACAACCTCCACCGTGCCCCGCTTGGGATGGTAACGCCAGACCCCGGGTCCCATGCGTGTCCTGGCGGTTTCCGCAGCGCCCGGCAGACCGATCATCGAACTGCCAAGAATACCCTGCCGTCCGTAGAGCCAGCCATCGGGGCCCCAGCGCAATCCATTCGCCATCGTATGGGCCGCGCGCGTGTAATCAAAACCATCAAGCACGATCTGCGGCTGCGCATCCGGCTGATCATCGTGATTTTTGTCCGGGATAAACACCAGGTTCGGCACCGTCAGGGCCCATACGCCGCCAAAGCCGACTTCGATACTCGTGAGCCGCTCCAGGTTATCGCAAAAAACCGTCCGCTTATCGTGGCGGCCATCACCATCGGTATCCTCCAGAATCACGATCCGATCGCGCAGCTTTAAGTCATAATACCCGCCACCGGCGCCCGCATACGTATAACTCTCGGCCACCCAAAGCCGGCCGCGATCATCCAAACAGATCGCAATCGGCTGGCGCACATCGGGTTCCGCAGCGAAGACGCTTGCCTCAAATCCCTCGGGCAGCTGCCATTTCGTCACAGCCTCCGCGGCTGAAAGCGGCATGGTCTTGCGCGGCTCGGTATTAGTCGGCTCTGGAAAATCCGCCTGGACATGGGAAATCAGGGGAAGAAGCGCGATCCAGAACATTCCTGCCCGGCAAAGACGGGAGAGGTGTTGCGTAAACGGGTTGGCCATAGTGGGGGAATTTGTTCGCTGAAACTGCTGCCAACCCAATTCTCCCCGGTTTCTTAGCGCGAAAAATGGCGGCGAAAGTGCCGCGCCCAAAAGGGTAAAAGCAGCACGGCTCGCCCATCGGTATGGGCGAGCCGCGATAGCTAACACTTAATCCCGCTCTTTATGCAACCGCGTTGACGCACTGAGCACAATCGTTGGCGCGGCGCCGATCCCGGCCTTCAGGGAACACGCTTAAAACGGCTCATTGACCGAGCCGGCCGAGGTCATCCAGATCCCAAAAGTCATTTCACAGCCCCCAAGAAAGCCGCTGATTTCGGCGGGGACGCGGGATTTTGGGCCGCCAACGGATTCAGGAAAGAATCCAATGAAAAGCACCAAAACGGACGTCATTTTAAATATTTTTAAAAATGGATCGAGCTCAGATCGCCACTGTCTTTTCAAGAGTCCCATCGGCCGAATAGACGGCAATTTCACTGGCATCCTGCGCAGCTCCAACCTGGCGTGCCAGTGCAACAGCATCCGCCTGATTGTCGGGACCAATCACACTCGCACCTGTGTCAGTTTTAACAACCCAGTGACCCTCCACCAACAGCACTTTTAAGGTGGTTGCGGCTTTTGCAGATAAATCAGTGTCGGCATTCATGCCACCAATTCGGGGTCGTGGCGCTTCACGGCCGGGAAACGCGGGAATTGAATGATCCTATCCATCTTAAAATACGACACTCGGTTAATAATTGGCATGCGCGGAATAACTCTGAAAGACACCGGTAAAAAAGCCGCTGCGACCCTGCCTGCCGCGGCCGTTGGCTTTCGCGAGAAAATTTCCGCCAATCTCATCATTGAGTGGAAACTTTCGGCAAAGGCGGTATGGCATGCGCCACCATGTTCCCTCCATTGCTGCTTCGCTGCGCCCTTGTCTGGATTTTTGTCGCTTTCGCCTCCGCGCGCGCCATGGACGCGGAGTTTCGCGGCGCCTGGGTGGCGACCGTTTACAACCTCGATTGGCCTTCCAAACCGGGCCTCCCCGCCGCGGAACAAAAAGCGCAGTTAAGCCGCCTGCTTGATGCCGCGGTCGCAATGAAACTCAACGCCATCCTGCTTCAGGTGCGGCCTGCCAGTGATGCGCTTTATGAATCCAAAAAGGAGCCGTGGACGAAGTTTTTGACCGGCAGGCAAGGCGTTTCACCCGGATACGATCCGCTGGCGTATGCCATCGCGGAAGCTCATGCGCGGGGATTGGAGCTGCATGCCTGGTTTAATCCATTTCGAGCCGCCACCACGGCCGGCGAAGCACTCGCGCCAAACCATGTTGCAAAACAACATCCCGAATGGGTGCGCCGTTACGCCGGACAGCTCTGGATTGATCCGGGCGAACCCGCCGCGCGCGATTATGTCATCTCGGTCATGGTCGATGTTGCGCGCCGTTACGACGTCGATGGAATCCATATTGACGACTACTTTTATCCTTATCCCAAAGGCGGCGCGGCTTTTCCCGACGACGCAACGGCTGCCAAATACGGCGCGGGCATGTCGCGAGCCGACTGGCGCCGGGACAATATCAACCGGTTTGTCCAATCGATGTATCGCAGCGTCAAGGCCGCGCGTCCCAAGGCCCGCGTCGGGATCAGCCCGTTTGGAATCTGGCGGCCGGGCGTGCCGGCGACGATCGAGGCGCAGCTCGATTCCTATGCGCAGCTCTTTTCGGATTCCCGCAAATGGCTCGCGGAAGGATGGTGCGATTACCTCGCCCCTCAGCTTTATTGGAGCATTGCGCCGTCCAAACAGAGTTTTCCCGTGCTGCTGGATTGGTGGCGGGCGCAGAGCCACGGCAAATCGGTCTGGCCTGGCATTGCCACCGAACGGATCGGCTCGGCACGCCCCGCCCAGGAGATGCTCGATCAGATCGCCCTCACCCGTCTCAACTGCGACGGAGCTCCCGGGCATATCCATTGGAGCATGAAATCGCTTCTTAAAAACCAGGGTGGCATTGCGGATAAACTGCGGGCCGGTCCTTATGCACAAAGAGCGGCTTTGCCCTGAGCGGCGTGTATTGCCTGCGTAGGTGATTCAGGAAACCAGCTACGCATAGCAGTTGCCGCTTTGTTTCCAAAAGCGTTTCTTGTAGGAAGCGGTAATGGAACCCTATGAAAAGGCCGCGGAGCAAATTCTCGCGCATACCCGCGCCGTCTATCAGCCGCAGCATGATTACGCGGCGGCTGATCAAAACGATTTCAAGCATCTGGATCTGAAATGGTACGCCAAGGCTGCCGAAAAACTCCAGGAACGCGGTTTCCGGCTGCTGGGGGACCAGGAAGATCGCACCATCACAAATGCGCCGGGCGGCTATCTTAAGCCTGTCATGCTCCGCGTGCTGGTTTCCGCGGACGGCATGATTATCGCCACGCTTTATCATCCCAAGCCTGTGCTCTGGCTTCGGATCCTCTTCTTTGTGCTTGGAAAGAGCCTGGCCAAAACGATCGATTTTGAAAGCGAGTCCGAAGACGGCACTTTTGTAAGCACCAGCAATGCGGAAGCGGCTGCCGCCATACAGCTTCCGCCCGGGATTTCGATGCGATATCTGCCAAAGCAGACTACGCTGGAAGCGCTTTATACCTGCCAGAGAGAGACGTTGAACCAGACTCCTCAAAAAACCTTCAAACGCTTCCAGTCATTGGAGGAAATCATCAAGGCCCAGGATCGCATGAATGCGATTAAGGCCGCTTTTCGGCAGGAGATAGGCGAGGTCAGCCGCGAAGAAATTGAAAGGTCCGTTGGCAGCCGGGACGACTCGACAGAATCCGTTTACCAAGAAATTCAGGACCTCCGCAGTCGCGAAAAGTCGGGCTTGTAGATCGCCTGCAAGGGCAAGTCCGGCGTTGAAGCCCTCATCGCATCAAGCTTTTCATGGGAAGATCTCAATAAGAAGGCGGCCGAAATAGTTGCCTGTCACAGGCGAAGGCGCGCGATACTCAACAGTCTCGGTGCCGTCACCGTTATTGACGCTGCCGGTATGAATCAACGGCTCCCACTTTGTCAGGTTGATTGAGTAGCTCGGAAAGTAGTCTGTATCCGATCCGCGGATACTTCGCCGAAACCGGAAGACAAAGTAGCTCGATTCAATGCCGTTGATAAGGAACGGTTCGATGGCGGCAACGGGTGAGCGGCCGGTTGTCGGCAGGAGCGGGTTCGTGCGGAAAGCATACTCAAACGCGTTTGAAAGGCCATCGTTGTCCTGATCATCCAGTGGCGCGGTCAGTGTGAGCGCGGGAGAAAGTGACAGCCAGCTTGAAAATGTCTCATTCTCCACAGCGCCCGGGCTACCGCCGATCACGGCGCTGCTGCTCCAGTGAATTGGCAACGCGGGGTCGGGATTTGTTTGAGGCCGCCGCAGGATAAGCGAGTATCCGCGTCCATCGGCGCTCGCGGGCCATGGACCCGTGTCGCTATAAGTAAAGCTCGTGATGGGAGCGCTTGCCGAGCTGACGAGCGTTACCGTTTCCCCCGAGTGGCTGAAGCGTCCGATGAAAACGCCCGTGGCCGCAAAGCCCGCGCGCGATTGGAATGCCGCGGCATTGCGGGCCAGGACCAAGACTCCACCGGGCGGCACGATTGTGCTCGCCGTAAAATTGAACGTCAGACCTTGGGTAAAGGCGCTTCCGGCAAGTTCCACAGCGGCGGGACTGATGTTGTGCAGCTCAATAAATTGGAAGTCGTCCGCATCGGAAAATCCGGCGCTCTGCTCAGCAAGCGTGGGATCGGCGGGATGATAATGGATTTCGGAAACAACCGTGTTCAGCGCACTCGCGGCGACATTCGTAGTATTGCTCGTCACCGTGATTGTATCGGAGCCAGCGGCGGTCCCGTGCTGATCGGCTGCCAGGAGGGTGATGGCGTTGATGCCGGCGATAAGCGGGATGGTGACACGCCACGTTGTGTTGGTAAGCCAGGTAACGTTCAGCGGCGCCGTTTGACCGCCCCGGGAAATGGTATAAACATCGCTCCAACCGCTCCCCTCAAGCGTGACGCTGTTTGCGGCGGTGGTGAAGTCCGCCCCTCCATTGGTGCTGATAACAAATGGCACGGCCGGTGGAAGCTGCGTAAGCGCGTAACTGCCGCGCGCACCAACATAGCTCCCAATCGCCGCAAACTCCGCGCCTTCGCCAGTAACAGCCGCGAGATGGTTAATCCACGGGGTCAGGTAAGTGGAATTGAAGGTGGTATTGACCAGGTCAAGCAGATGGCTGTCAAAGGCGCGCTTGTAAGCCGTGATAGTGAAAAGCGTCTGAATATTCTGATAAGCGCCGTTGCTGTCGGTGGTCGGCACAAGCGAGGAGTTTGTGGCGAGGTTGAAGGCGCGATCAAGATCCCACGGCAGCGCGATAAGCCGGCTATCGGTCGGGCGCGCGTAGAGACGCCAGTTATGCGGGTAAAGCCGGCCGTACTGGTCGTCGTTTCCATAAAGGCCCATCAGCGCCCAAGTGCGCATCCATTGATCGACGTCGATGGTGGCGTCGATTTCATTTGTGAATGCCGAACCGCCAAGCGCAAACGCCCGGTTTAAGCGGATAACGGTGCGGTAATCATCGGCCTTGCGCCGATTGCGAAGCTGCCATTGCCAACGATATGATTCCTTGTCCGCGCCGCGGTCAGCCAAGCCGAGAAAGCCGCGCGTGTGGTTGTATGGATTGTTTAGTTTAAGACTTTCCGGCGCCCCATCGATTGTTCCATTTGGCTGGTAGAGCAGCTCGTTGTTAAAAACAATCCCGTTACTTTCATGCGGGAACAGGCTTTTCAAAAATACACTGGTCGTGCGCGCCGCCGCAATGAGCGCGGGCGCATTGATTCCACCCGGGCCGATTACTTTCGCCACGTCATCATACTGGCTCCAGTATCCGCCACCAGCTCGGTTAAGAATGTGCTTGGCGACGATCTCCTTCAGATTGCCGGCCCGTTCAATACTGACATTGGTATGCACACCGCGGAACGGCTGCTCGGGTGGAAAATCAATGCTGTAGCCAAACTCCGTGGCGGCATAGCGTCCAAACGCACTTCCTTTGAGCCCAATGCCGCATTGGTAATAAGCCGTGCGCTCATCCTCGATTACCGTGCCCGGATAAAGCTGATTGCTCATCCGGTTTGTATTTAGAAACAGCGCCGCCTCGTTTTCGGGCGAAATGAGCACGCGAAAGGTCCCCCTTAATCCGCTTGTATCAGCGCCGCCGTCGTTGACGCGATAGAACGCACCGCCTTTCTCTCCTGCCGCCGGCCACTTCGCATTTACCCCAGGTAAATCAGTCGCACTGATATAAAATTGCACAAGCGCGCCGGCAGATTGTCCGGGCACATTCGCTGTATAACGTCCATCGACGCCGGACGCCATCGCCACGTTTTGCCATGCGCCACTGTTAACCCGGTAGAAAAGCAGGACGCTTGCAACGCCATCGGGATCGCCAGGCAAAGCGGAAACCGTGACGGGCGCATTTGCCGCCGGGACGATAGGTGAATGCGCGACGCCGCTTACTACCGGCCCCGCATTTGCGATGGCCACGCTGTTTTGGAAGCCCGGCGTGCCCCATCGATTACCTACCGCAAGCAGTGAGGTCTGTTGAAGGTAGTTGAAGTAAAGCCGCGTGTTGACCTGGTTTGAGCCGGCAAGCCAGCGCGCCCTGAATGAAATGGTATAGGTGTTGCCGATTGTCACGTGCCTGCCCGAGGCGAAAGTCGTCTCAATCCGATTATGCTTGTCGTCCGTATGTCCGGTGGAAACCACGCGCAGGCATTTGTTTGTTGAATCATCCGGGTCGGCCACCACAACGGTGCGGCCGTGGATCCCATGCGTGCCGAGCAGACGCCATTTGAGCGGGCTGCCGCCGAGCGCGTCGGCCTGGAACGTGCCGTTTTGGATAAACTCCGTGTTGGCACCGGACGGATTCTCACGCACGCTGACGTCGTCGAGCAGCAATTCGCCGCTATCGAGCAACCCGAGCAGGAAGTCGAAGAACGTGTCGTTGCCGATGCCGTCGTCCGTCGCGACGGCCGTGTAGGAGATCGTCTGCCAAATACCAAGCTGCGCGGTTGCACTTGCACCCCACGATTCCGCCGCCGCATTCTCGGAGGCGGGATCACGCAACTCGAGGCTCGCTCCACCGCCGGCGGCTGTCTCCGGCCAGCGGCCCCCTTCTTCGTAATGAACTTCATCCGCGGGATTGCCGGAGGTCTCCTCCAAAGTAAGCGTGTCCCCATCGCCCAGGCTGCCGCTGAAATTGCCGATGATTGCGCGCCCCGGATATTTCGCGAGCAATGCCGCGGCGTTGTTACTGACAACAAGCAATTGTCCGGCCCCAAGAGAAGTCCCCGGCGGGAACGTATAAGTAATTCCGTCGCTGAATTTCCACCCACTTAAATCGACCACGGCGCTACTGCGATTCTTTAACTCCACCCATTGCTCGGACGACTCGTCAAAGGCGTGATAGAAAATTTCATTAATCACAATGCCCGCCTGAAGGCTGAATACATTTGCAGATCCAAAGGTCGGCGCACTTGGCCGTAGCCAGCGGCCGGTGCCGGGAATCTGCCGGGCGCGCGATGTGCCCGCCACTTTCACCGCGTCGACCAACTGCATGCCGGCACGCAGAAAGAGCCGTGCGTTGTTAAGTGGGCGAAAATGAAGCGCGGTTTCATTCACCACCAGATAGGCGCCGGCGGCCAGGGTTGTTACGGGAAAATTGTAGCTCGCACCAGTGTCGCCGTTTACCAGCTGCCAGCCTGTCATGATCACAGGATTCGTGCCGCCATTGTACAGTTCACATTGCCAGAGCCCATCGGACGTGCCGCTTACTTCGTTGAAAAAAACCATCGGCAGCGTCGCATTCCAGGGCGCGTTCAGAGGAAAATTCGCGGCACCAGGCGTGCCGTTGACGCCAAGGCTCCAGGCCCAGTTGGCCGGCATTCCACCACCCTGAGGGTCGATTTTTGAAAGCGTGAATCCGGAGCCGTCGGGTGCGACCGGCCATTTCCCCGAATCCCCATAACTGAACTCCTCCATGAGCCGCCGCTTTTCCAAGCTGGCCGAGTAACTCCCCGTCTCCACCGGGGCCGGTGTGCCACCCGGTTCGATAAAAAGCTGAAGGCCGCTCCAGTTAGCCTCACCGCCGGGCGCATCGGCATTGCCACTGATTTTCCCCGCAGCGTCCGGATGAATACCCGAGATCAGCACACCACCGCCAACCGGCGCGGTGAATGCCGCATCATCGGCAATAGATCCGTTGCCATTCACATCGGCCTTAATACGCACCGAGCGCACGAAACTTCCGTAGAGCCAGATGCTATATACTTTTGCCGGATTTAATCCCGTGAACTGCCACGTCACGCTTGACGCGGAATTTCCCGCGGCAAGGAACAGGTAATCATTCAAGAGCGCACTGCCCGGCGCGTAACTGAACCCGCTGATAGTGCCATTGATGACGAACCCAACACTGCTCGTAGTTCCCGCGCTATCTTTTAGACTGGCAAGGGCGGGGTTGATACTCGTCCCTGGGTGGCCGGCGATCGTGAGCAGATTCCAGATATTTCCAAAGCCGCTTACCGGTTCCACACCGCTCATCGGTGTCGGCGGCACCTGGCCAAATGCGCCGGCCGCCCCGTCTCCCTGTATGTCGATGCTCCAAAGTTCGTTTGAGGCAGGCGCCGGCGGTGGACTCGGCCGGGTGCGCAGAGCCCGGTTGTTGTTCCAAAGCTGCAGCGTTTCGCCATCATTGGAAAGTGATCCGGTAAAAGGGCCCGCCGCGCCCGCATATCCTGTAGCCGCCTGCAAAGCCAAAGGATCTTTTGCTACGACAAGGTAACCGCGCGCGGGAATGATTGTCCCCTCCGGAAAATCGAAGGTGATCCCGCCATCAAACCGCCAGCCCGAGATATCGACATTCACCGAGAGCTGATTGTGTAACTCCACAAACTCAAGCGCGGCATTGGAGGGATTGTAATGAACCTCGTTGACGACAACAACACTGTCGCCCGCGCCGAACAGTCGACCGCATAGTAAAAGACTAACAGCAACAAGGAATGATAAGATCCGCGTGTTCATTTTTAGGGGGAATCCTCACTTCATTCTTACTCGTAATCTTAATCTTCCCTTCTTCCGCGTGCGCGCTTGCCAGGTAAAGACGAGATTACGATTACGAGGGGGAAATCTATTTACGCGCGTCGACGACGGAGGCCAAGCAGCAGGCCGAGACCGCCAAGCAACGAGATCGCGGCGCTTGGTTCAGGAACGGCCATCAAGGCCACATCGTTGCCGCCATGAAATGCATTGCCGGGATCGCTCTCGGCTACAAAGCTCGCATCGTAGCTCACGTAGAATGTCGCACCGCCGATATTGACGGCGTTTTGTCCGCCCAATGTGAATGTATTCGAGAAGCTTCCGAGCGTGGCGCCGGCGCCATTGTTAACAATCACAAATAGCAGGTCGCCGGATAGACGCGTTTCCTGGTAATTATTGATGAGCGAGCCGCTAAGATCGCCTGCCAACGAAATACCGGATTCGGCAGCTACATTGATGCGGTCGGACTGCCCCGCGCCTTTGCCTCCGAGTTCAATGACGAGACGTGCGCCGACGCCAAGATCCAAACCTGTGCCGCTGCCGTTGCCAACATTCATCGTGCCGGCTGCGTTGATGACATCTCCACTATTCAACGTACCGCCGCTCAACACGGCAACATTTCCAAGCGTGCCCGCGCCGCGAAGAATGCCGGTATCCTGAACCGTCGTCGCGGAACCGGCAATCGAGCCGGTCACAAAAAGCGTTCCGGAGTTCACGTCCGTCGGGCCGGTGTAAGTATTGACACCGGCAAGAGTCATCGTGCCGCTGCCGGCCTTGAAAATGCCGGTTGGGATTTCAGCCAGCGCGCCGTCGCGGTTATTTTGGAAAGCTGCTGAAACAACAAGGCTGCCCGCCACGTTGAATGTTGTCTGGCTGCCCGCCACGATGCTGCCTACGAGCATCTGCGAATTGGGGCCACTTCCACTAATCAAAGAAGGCACAACGCCTTCCACGGCAATCGGCCCTTTGAGCGAGAACGCCGGGAAACTCGCATTCGCGCCACCGACAGAATTGATCGTGCCTCCATTGAGGGTCATCTCACCGAGTGTGGTGAAGAAGTTGCCGCCATTGGCGATTGTGCCGCCATTAAGAGTAATGGACTGGGAGACGGCAACGGCATGATTGCCAAAGCTATCATTGCGATCGAAGCGAAGCGTTGCGCCATTGCCAACCACGATCGGAGCGCCTGCTCCAAATGTGCCATTGCCACCCAGGGCGAGCGTCCCGGCATTGACTGCAACCTGCCCGGTTGTTGTGTTTGAACCTGTCAATGTCAGCACGCCCGCGCCGCCACTTTTGGTGATCGTGCCGTTGACATCGAGGTCATTCACGAGCGCTCCGCCGTAGGTCACGTCAAAGCCGTTTGTGTCAAAAATAAAGCCGCCTGACTTCACGGTCTGAGTCGCAAGCGCGGGCGCCGTAATGAAAGCCGTCGTTGCAACGTTTGCCCGAAGGAGCGTGCCGTTGTAATTGATGGAAGTTCGCGCGGCGGCTCCCGAGCCGGTGTGAATCGCGGAGGCAATGAGCGTGCCGCCATCAAGATTAAGCGTCACCGAGCCTGCCCCGACACGCAACATCCCGAGGTCGCCCTCGCCATTGGAGCCCGTGCGCTTCATTTCAATGCTGCCGGTGCCGCTCAAATTAAGGACGGCGCTGGTCGCGCTGCCATTGGCTGCCATAAGGATCCGGCGCCCGACTTCAAGGCCGCCTGCATTCACGGTTAGCGTGCCACTGGCCGATGCACCGCCGGAAACCATAACACCCAGATTGATTGATGCGTCGAGCGCACCCTCCGCGCCTACTTTCACCATGCCTCCGGAGATGGTCACCGCGCCGGTTGCGACCTGCCCGGCACCGATTGTCACACCGATGCGCACTGCGCTGCCGTAACCGTCCCCGCCAAAAGTATGCGTGCCACCCGCGAACGTCACCATGCCGGAACCGGCCCCATTGCCAACTGCCAGCCCAAGCGAAGTGATCGTTCCAGCCTGTGTCCATGTGCTGTTTGCCCCGGAAAAAAGAACTTCGCCAGCCGCTACTCCATTCCCAACAAGCAACTGGTCGACGGACATGGCTCCCGAGAGTGCGATCTGCCCCAATCCGGATGTGGAAAGGACGTGCGGCGTCGTGCGGCTGAGGCCGCCGCTCACCGTCAACAAGCGGTCGGCGGCAACATTCCAAGTCTGATTTTCGCTCAAGGAAAGAGGAGCGGTGATCTTCAGGTTGCGTGTTGCGCTCTCAAGATCAATGCCGGCGCCGCCTATCGACAGCAGTTCCGTGCCGCCAATACTCACCGCCTCGCTTGGAGTCGTGATTTTGACACCGAGAATCGTAAAGGGAACATCCACTGTAGTGGCGAGATTGGCAGTCGAGCTGGCATCAAAAAGCGCGGTATCCGCCGCACCCGGTATGGCGCCATCGAGCCAGTTGGTGCCTGTGCTCCATTGAGGACCCGTTGCCCCTGTCCATGAGATCGGTGCCGCTATGGCAGAGCCGGAATGCAAAATTGTAAAAGCAAATGCACCGATGGCGGTTGCACAGATTGGAGGGAGGGACTTCTTCATAAAAAGGGATGGCCGGTTCTGATGCTGTATGTCGAATGACTGTGTCAAGTATCACCAAAAGCGGTTTATCCACAATCATCATCGCGGGCCCGCCGGCAAATCATTCACACGTGAACAGCGTTTAAAACCTAAGAACGACGCCGCTTCTGAATGTATCGCATCGACGGCGATCCCCCTTTATGAATCCTATTCTCCGACTTCTCGTTGTTGCCACGGTCTCGCTTACCGCCATTCCAGCGGGAGCCCACGGCCCCGGTGCCGGAAATGATTTCGAGGGCCGGCGCGTTCTGTTCATCGGTGTCGATGGATGCCGCGCGGATGCTTTGCGCAAAGCCGTCGAGAAGGGGCAGGCGCCAAATTTCCAATCTCTTATCCGGGAAGGAACCGTTTCCTGGAATGGCTTTGCAGGCGGCGACCCGGATACCGGGACCGAACAACAAACAATGAGCGGTCCGGGCTGGACAACCATCTTCACCGGCGTCTGGCGCGACAAACACGGCGTCGCCGACAATCGTTTCCTTTATAACCGCATCGCGCAATGGCCCCATTTTATGCGCCGGCTTCGGGAAAGCGTTCCGACCGCGTGGACAGCTTCGCTCTGCGATTGGCCTGAAATCCACAAATTCATTGTCGGCGAGTCGCGGGCCGGAGCGCGCGATTTTATTAATTTTGAATTTCTTGCCTCACCGGATCCGGCACTAAAAGGACGCGATTACGCGGCACGCGACGCGGAGCTGACAGCCCGCGCCGTGGAACATTTAAAAGTGGCCAACCCCGACGTGATTTCGGTTTACCTCGGCCAGGTTGATGAGGTCGGCCACGCCGTGGCGGATACGGCGGGTCGTTTTTCGCCGGAGAACGAACCGTATCTTGCGGCCATTGCGCAAGTTGACCGTCATCTGGGAGAACTGCTCGCCGCCGTCCGCGCGCGGGAGCAGTTTGCGCAGGAAAACTGGCTTGTGCTCGCAACCACCGACCACGGCGGACGCGGGACCAGCCACGGGGGACAGAGTCCGGAGGAACGGACGATCTGGATGATCGCCACCGGGGGAAAGGCGCAGCGCGGCGCGGTTGAAAACCAGGCGGTCGCGCAAACGGCAATCCCGGCCACCATCTTCGCGCATCTTGGCGTGCCTGCCAAACCCGAGTGGGGTTGGAATACTCGGCCCTTTGCGCTGCCGGCGCCCATCGAAACGCAGTGAGGCGTTGCCAACCCCTCTTCCTTCCACTCACTCTGCCACTCCTCCCGCCATGACACGCAAAGAATTTCTCGCCCTTCTTGCCGCCAGCTCCGCCACCCGCGCTTTTGCCGAAACCGCGGCCGTTCCGGATGCTTCGAAACCGCCCGCCGCGCCGGCGAAAGTACCGGCGGCACCGTTGAAACTTCCAGCAATCCAGCCGGGCAAACCGTATTTGCAAGCGGGCCCCATGGTCGGGCATGTTGGACCGGCTGAAGCACGCATTTGGATCCGCGCGACAGCGCCGGTGCCATGGAGTGTGCGGATTGGCGAATCAGCGGGCCTTGAGGATGCGCGTGAAATCCCCGGTCCCGTTGTAGCCGAAACGAATGCCTGCACCGCCACGGCGATCATCGAGGGGCTCAAACCTGGTACCCATTATTTTTACCAGGTTCTGCTTGAAGACCGGCCACAGACCGTTGCGCCCCTTCCTTCATTCACCACCTCACCGGAAAGCGGGATGCAGGGACGCCAACGGATCGCATTTGGTTCGTGTGTCGGAGAGACAGCGGCATCGGCGGCTGGAGCGTGGGCGGAACTCGCCGAGCGCCGCGAGATGGGAGCCAAAGCAGGCGGCTTCGATCTGCTCCTAATGCTGGGTGACAATCATTACGCTAACACGACTGAAGCAGCCAAACAGCGGACATATTACACAGCCCATCGCCTCAGCGCGGGCTGGCGCGACCTGAGCGCGCACACGCCGGTTTACGCCATCTGGGATGATCACGATTTCGGCCCTGATAACTCGGATGGAACCCAAAAGGGGAAAGAAACTTCCCTTCAGGTTTTCAAAGAGTTCTGGGCAAATCCTTCCGCGGGCGAACCCGAAAATCCGGGCTGTTATTTCACCTTCACACGCGGCGACGTGCAATTCTTCATGCTCGATGGCCGTTACCATCGTTCCCCGGACAAAGCGCCTGACACCGCGGAGAAAACCATGTTCGGCGCCGCCCAGCTGGCCTGGCTCAAACGCGAACTGCTCGCTTCCAAGGCTGTCTTTAAGATATTGGCAAACGGCAGCGAATGGCAAACGTTCGGCTCTGACGATTCCTATTCCATTTACAGGCAGGAACGGGACCCTTTCCTTGCGTGGATCGATGAGCAGAAAATTGAAGGCATCATCTTCCTGAGTGGCGACCGTCACTTTTCCTCCGCCTACCATATACTCAACCGGTTTGTGGAACTCAGCAGCGGCCCTTTTGGCAGCACCAATGCGCGCTTGCGTCCGAACCCGGAGCGGTTCAGCGGCTACGATGAAGGAAGCCTCTGGATGATCCTGGACATCGATACGACCGGACCTCAACCGCAGCTGGCTTACGAACTTTGGCTCGGTGGCGGCGGGCTGCTTGAACGCCGCTCCCTGAGCTGGGATCAACTCCACGGCAAGGAACCTATCGCCGCATCCCCCGCCCCGCTCCAGCCCACCCGCTGGCCGGCCCGGCCGGCAACCCCAAAGACGGCATGAGCGCTACTGCCACCTCAGAAGCGCTCAAGGATTCCATCCGGAATATTGGTGTGCTTGGCACCGGCCAGATGGGCGCCGCGGCCGCGGTGATGTTTCAGCGTGCCGGATTTCACGTAAAGCTCTGGAATCGCTCCGAAGAGAAACTGCATGCTTCAAAAACGGCGCTCCAGGCGGTGGACGATTTTCTAACGCGCCATCTTGGCCCATCACACAGCAAAGGGGAGCTGTTGTTGGAACCGGACCTTGGAATTGTCGATGCCACCTCGGACGCTCTGCTTGAATGCGTGGCAGAAGAGATGGCACAAAAAACGGAGCTGCTGCGCCGGCTGCATGGCAGCCGGGAGCGCGGTGCCCTTATCATGTCATGCACCAGCGCGCTGAGCATCACAGAAATGGCGCGCGGCAGCGGACTTGAACAGGTGCTTGTAGGCGCGCACTTTTGGAACCCGCCGCATCTGATCCCTGTTGTCGAGATTGTTGCCGGTGCGGATACTCCGCCAAGGCAGGTTGAACGCGCGACCGCGCTCATGCAGCAAGCGGGCAAGCTGCCGGTGCACTGCGCGGATGTCCCCGGTTTTATTGGTAACAGGCTCATGCACGCCATGTGGAGGGAGGCGCTTGCAATGGTCGATGCGGGCGTCTGCTCGGCGGAAGCGATTGATCAGGTCGTAAAATGGAGCTTCGCCCTGCGATTGCCGGCACTCGGTCCGATGGAGAACATGGATCTTGTCGGACTCTCTTTGGTGGAAAGCGTCCAGCGTTATCTGCTGCCTGATCTGGCTGCCAATACCATCCCGGCCAAAGCTTTGACCACCCGGCTGAACAATGGCGACACCGGGATGAAATCCGGACGCGGCTTCTACGACTGGTCAATGCGCGATGCGGCTGCGGTTGTTGCCTTGCGCGACCAGCAGATCGTCCGGCAACTGGAGTTCCTTCGCGAACAAGGCGTCTTCCCCTCTACAATCAAACCTTCGACCTGATTTTAAGTTCCCCCTATGAAACTCTTTACTTTCCTTGCCTCCGTCATATTTGGACTTGCCCACTTGCAGGCACAGGAGGGCGAACGCATCCGCGATGTGATCTATACCAAGCACGACGGCGTGGCTTTGACGATGGACATCTTCAAGCCTGCCAACCCCAATGGCGCGGGTATTATCAAAATAGTAAGCGGCGGATGGAAGTCGGATCACAAGCAGATCAATGATGGCGGCTGGCAAAAAGCGGGCTATACGACTTTTGTTGTCGTCCACGGATCGCAGCCGCGCTTCCAGGTCGAAGAGATCGTTGCGGATCTTAACCGCGCGGTCCGTTTTATTCGCACCAACGCCGCCCAATATGGGGTAAACCCAATGAAGCTCGGAGTCACGGGGAGCAGCGCCGGCGGGCATCTTAGCCTGATGCTGGCAACGCGCGGCGGGCCGGGCGATATCAACGCGGCGGACCCGATCGATCGCGAGAGCAGCGCCGTGCAGGCCGTGGCTTGTTTCTACGCACCCACGGATTACCTGAACTGGTTTGCCGATGGCGATGATGCAGTCGGCATCGGCCGGCTTGCCGCCTATGCCGGCGCTTTTGGGCCGAAGGCAACTACAGCGGAAGGCCGGGAAAAACTCGGACGCGACGTTTCGCCAATCTACTGGGTCCACAAGGATCAGCCGCCGGTTTACATCGTCCATGGAGATGCCGACGCGCAGGTGCATGTGAGCCAGGCTCAACGCTTCTTAAAACGCTGCAAAGAAACAGGCGCCATCTGCGAAGTGCTCGTGCGGGAAGGCGCGGGCCACGGCGGCTGGAAGGAGATGGGAGACGATACAGCGCGTATGACGCAATGGTTTGACCTGGAACTGCTCGGCAAACAACCCACGACTCCTTTTACCTTCAACATCTCCTCCGCTCCCAGCACACCCGCCAAGTAACCAGCCCCGTTTATGAATACCCGCCGCCATTTCATTCACACAGTCGGCTTCAGCGCCGCTCTATTAAGCACACCCGGCGCCTTTGCCGAGGCGCTAATGCAAACTCCCAAGGTCGGTTTTGGGCCTTTTTATCCGGACCATCTGCCGCTCGACACGGACAATGATTTGATCATCGCCAACAACGCGCTGACACCGGCCGTCGGCGAGGTCACTTACCTCAGCGGCCGCGTGCTGGGTCCCGACGGCTCGCCCATCCGCAATGCCGTGGTCGAGATCTGGCAGGCTGATACGAACGGGATTTACATCCATAGCAAAAGCGGCGGAGACAAAACAAAAGCCGACAAAAATTTTCAAGGCTATGGGCGCTTTCTCACCGGCAGCACGGGCGAATATCTTTTTCGCACAATCAAACCCGTCGCTTACACCGGTCGCTGTCCGCATATCCATTACGCCGTGAAGCAGCCGGGCCAGGAAAAATGGACAACTGAGTTACACATCAAAGATCACCCTCTCAATGCTAATGACGGAGTAACTCGGGGGGTGAAAAATCCCGAGGCGCTCTGCGCCGAATTTCTTGCTCTGCCCGGCGCAAAAGCCGGCGAGCTCACCGCGAAGTTTGACCTGATCAGCGCTTTGCCCCCATCGTAACCACTATCCTTCGTGCGCCAGCGAGTGGTTTGAATCTCCCGGCAACGACCCGATTTTAGCGAGAATTCCTCTCGCCACTCCTCCCTGCTTTGATTAGAGCCTCACGCCGATGAGTGTCTCTGGATCATGTTTGCCGAGATAACCGGCGGATTATTTACCAAACTCCGCAAAAGCCTTCTCTATCTGGGGGCTGTTTTTTCTGTCTCCGTAATCGGATACCTTCTCTACGGATGGTCGCTCATCGACTCCGTCTACATGGTGGTCATCACTCTCTTCGGCGTCGGGTTTGGCGAGGTGCGGCCGATTACAACGGTTGGCGGCAAAATTTTCACGATGATGGTCATCGTCGGAGGCACCAGCGCTGTCGTCTTTGTCATCGGCGAGGTGATTCGTTTCGTAACTCAAGGAGAAATTGTGAAAGCCATTGGAGAACTTAAAAAATCACGCCAAGTAGACGGAATTACCAACCATGCAATCATCTGTGGGTACGGCCGCATTGGCCAGATTCTCGCCGGAGAGCTCGCGGAGGCGCGATTCCCGTTTGTAGTCGTCGATCTCGATGATGGCCGGCTCGCGCTGGCTGAGGCCAAAGGCTACCTTTTTGTCAAAGGAAGCGCCACGGAAGAGGAGACGCTCATCCGCGCGCATGTCGAACGCGCGGTCGTGCTAG
Organism: Chthoniobacteraceae bacterium; assembly: GCA_028293625.1. Lineage (GTDB taxonomy): Bacteria > Verrucomicrobiota > Verrucomicrobiia > Chthoniobacterales > Chthoniobacteraceae > CAIURC01. The sequence goes on from JAQGOL010000025.1 coordinate 34,782, forward strand.
CGACGGTCCTGCCTCAGGACACACTGAATGTCTTTATTACCCTCACCGCCCGAAATTTAAACCGGCATCTTCGGATCATCGCTCGCGGCGAACAACCATCAACGGAGAAGAAGCTGCTTCAGGCAGGCGCCGATGAAGTCGTTTTACCGGCGAGCATCGGAGGCACCCGGATTGCCCATTCCATCACGCGTCCGGCGACCATGAATTTTCTGGGAGATAAACGAGGCTTATTCAGCCAGGATCTAAAGCATCTCGGCATTGAGATCGATGAACTAAAACTGCATCGTCATACTCATCTCGTTGGCAAAACCGTCGGCGAGCTTCAGGAAATGTCCGAGGGGCATCTATTGGTCATTGCTTTACAGCGGGCCGATGGGACGATTCTACGCTCCGGATTTGCGGAGGAGAAACTCAGGGAAGGCGACGCGGTGATTATTATTGGCCGCGTTCATGCGCTGCCGCCATCCCTGCGGGCAGAGGTAGAGCGTGAGGAGTTACTCTGATCGCCCGTGTGCGATAGGTTGCCGGCTTAAATTTTTACCGCCGGGCAAAATTCGCAGGCAACCTCAACCGCGGAGCCGGACTTCGCCGACTGAAAAACTGAGCTTACTCGTCTTTTGGTTCAGGCAAACCAACAACCTGCTCAGCATCAGGAGTACTATCGGGGTGGTGATGCTGGCGCTCCGCATTCTCATGTTTCTCGTCTTCTTTTTTGACGTGATCCTCGTGCTTTTGCTCTTCGAGTTTATGCTTATTTTTAGGTGATGTATCGCCCATAGGGCCAGAATTCGTGATTGGAACCGATTGTGACCGTGCAAAGGAGCAAACTAAACAATCAGCCTTTCCGCCGCGACCACACGCTTCCACGGCCGGAACTGCTCCGGCTCACGTCATCCAGCCGATGGCCACATCTCATTCAACCAGGAACCCTCTTCACCTCAAGGATGCCGGACGTGAAGAATTCACGGGATTTGTCCGGGTCCGCGGCGCGCGCGAGCACAACCTAAAAAATATCGACGTCGACATTCCCCGCGATCTGCTGGTGGTGTTTACCGGAGTATCGGGCTCGGGAAAATCTTCGCTTGCATTCGGTACTCTCTACGCGGAGGCGCAACGCCGTTATCTTGAATCGGTCTCTCCTTACGCCAGACGTCTTTTTCATCAGATGCCGGTGCCGGAAGTGGATCACATTGATGGATTGCCACCCGCCGTGGCGTTGCAACAACAGCGTGGTTCGCCAACCACACGTTCATCTGTTGGAAGCGTCACGACGCTTTCTAATTTGTTTAGAATGCTCTATTCACGAGCGGGTCAATATCCGCGCAACCAGGCGCTTCTATATGCGGAATCGTTCTCGCCCAACACCGCCGAAGGGGCTTGCCCGCGCTGTCACGGACTGGGACGCATCTATGAAGTGACGGAAGCATCGATGGTTCCCGACGATACCCTGACAATCCGGCAGCGCGCCATTGCTGCGTGGCCGAGCGCCTGGCAGGGCCAAAACCAGCGCGACATTCTTACTACACTCGGTTACGACGTCGATCGGCCCTGGCGCGAGCTTTCGCGCAAGGAGCGCGACTGGATTCTATTTACCGAGGAGCAACCCGTGGTGCCTGTCTATCCCGGATATAGCCAGGAGGAGGTAAAACGCGCGCTGAAAGCCAAAGAACCTCCTGACTATCAGGGAACCTTTACAAGCGCCAAACGTTATCTCCTCCACACCTTTGCCAATACGCAAAGTCAATTGATGAAAAAGCGCGTTTCTCAATACATGCTGAGTAATGAATGCCCGCTCTGCTTTGGAAAACGCCTTCGTCGCGAATCGCTTTCAATCAAATTTGCAGGGTTCGATATAGCGGATCTATCCCGGGTACCGCTTGCCCGGTTGCCGGACATTTTTGGCGCCTATGCCGCGGGAACAGCCCCCGCGCTTGCCTCCATGGCAAAGACTCATCAGGAACGCGCGCTGACGGCCCAAAGAATTGCGCAGGATATCATGGGACGCCTCACCATTCTCCTTGAGCTTGGGCTTGGCTATCTTTCGCTCGAACGTAGTACTCCCACGCTTTCTCCGGGTGAACTCCAGCGGCTGCGGCTTGCCACCCAAATCCAATCCAATCTTTTCGGCGTTGTATATGTTCTTGATGAACCATCGGCGGGACTGCATCCGGCAGACACCGAAGCACTGATTTCCGCGCTGGGACGATTAAAAGCCTCCGGCAATTCTCTGTTTGTTGTTGAACATGATCTCGACGTCATCCGGCATGCGGACTGGATTGTCGATGTGGGTCCCGCCGCGGGCGAAAATGGCGGCACCATCCTTTATAGCGGTCCGCCCGACGGATTGAAATTGATAGCGGCATCGGAAACGCGGCGCCATCTCTTTGCCCGCAAACCCACGCCGTCCCGGACGCCTCGTTCCCCGAGGGGTTGGCTGCAAATTGGCGATATCACGCGCAATAACCTTCACAACCTTGAAGCCTCCTTTCCAATTGGATTACTCACCAGTGTCACAGGGGTCTCGGGCTCGGGCAAATCGAGCCTCGTAAGCCAGGTGCTTGTTGAACTGGTTGCCGCCCATCTGGGCCAGGAAATTGATGAGCAAGTGGAGGAAAGTGATCCATTGGAGCAGACTGCGGCGGTTGCCACCGGCGGACGAATCATAGCCGGCATGGAAACAATCCGCCGGCTGGTGCGCGTCGATCAAAAACCAATCGGGCGGACGCCGCGATCGAACCTAGCCACCTATACCGGCCTGTTTGATGAAGTCCGCAGGATCTTTGCTTCGACCAAAATGGCGAAGGCGCGCCGATACGATGCCGGCCGCTTTTCATTTAACGTCGCCAAAGGCCGATGCGAGACATGCCAGGGGGAAGGTTTTGTGATGGTGGAACTTCTTTTCCTGCCAAGTGTTTATGCGCCTTGTCCTGAGTGTCACGGCGCGCGTTATAACAAAGCTACTTTGGAAATTACTTACCGCGGGGAGAACATCGCCGGTGTGCTGGAAATGAGAGTGGACGAGGCGCGGAGTTTTTTTAGCGAAGAACCGCATATAAGCCGTTCGCTTGATGTATTAAGGGAAGTCGGCCTTGGTTATCTGCGTCTTGGCCAGCCGGCGACCGAACTCTCTGGTGGAGAAGCTCAGCGAATCAAGCTTGCCACTGAGTTACAACGAGCCAGCCGCGGCAACACCCTTTACATTCTTGATGAGCCAACTACAGGTCTGCACCCATCGGACGTGGAAAGACTAATGGTTCAGCTCAACGGCTTGGTTGACTCCGGGAATACAGTTATCGTCGTCGAACACGACATGCATATTGTGGCGGGAAGCGACTGGGTTATCGATATCGGACCGGGGGCGGGTGAGAAAGGGGGCCGGGTGGTCGCAGCCGGATCGCCCGTGGAAATCCTTGGTAAGAGCGAAAGCCGGACCGCGCCCTACCTCGCCCGCCACCTGGCAGGTTAGACAAACCGGCTTTGTATACAGTGTGCTTAATTGCAGTCAGCGTGGCTTCCTTGGCGCGCCCGGATAAAGCCGAAAACCGGAATGGGACAGAAGGGTTTCCAAGCCGCACAACCGGTTTCGCAAGCCACGGCGATTTTGTTGCTGCAACTCTCGAATTGAACCACTTCATATTATGAACAACGAAGATATTACCAATACAGGCCGCGACACAAATCCTGATCCAATTACCGGTGAACCAGGTTCACATCCCGTTGCAACGGGAGTAGGTGCAGCCGGCGGCGGCGCGGCAGGGGCTGCGATCGGTATGGCAGGCGGCCCAGTCGGCGTCGTCCTCGGTGCTGTAATCGGCGCCGTGGTTGGCGGACTTGGCGGTAAAGCAGCCGGTGAAGCCGTTGACCCAACTGCTGAAGATGCTTACTGGCGCAATGAGCATAGCAAGCAACAATATGCCAGCTCCGAGGATACCTTTGAGGATTACCATCCTGCCTATCGTACAGGTTACGAAGGCTATACCAAGTACGGCGCCGCTGGTGATACTTTTGAAACGGCCGAACCGAAACTTCGTAGTGAATACGAGGCTTCAAAACCAAAGGTCGCCTGGGACAAAGCCAAGGCAGCCACTCGCGCAGCCTGGACCCGCATTCAGGAGGGCAATCATATCAAGGTTCCCGTCTCCGAGGAGCAAGTTGATATCAGCAAACGTGAAGTTGAAAGCGGCAGTGTGCGCATTCGTAAGGAAGTGCACACCGAGACTGTCAACACACCTGTGCAGCTTAGCCGTGAAGAAGTCGTCGTGACCCGCGTTCCAGTTGGCCAGGGCAATGTTCCAAGCGACGCCTTTACTGAAGGAGAAATTCGGATTCCGCTTAGCCAAGAAGAAGCAGTCGTGAGCAAGACTGCCAAAGTTGTCGGAGAAGTTCAGGTTAACAAAGAGACGAAAACCGATACTAAAAACGTTTCTGAAACCATTCGCAAGGAAGAGGTCAAAGTTGAACGTGATGGTGACGCACGCATTGAGCGTTAAGCCTGCGATCAGCTAAGATTAAAAACCGCTCCGGAAAACCGGAGCGGTTTTTGTTTGTACCTATTAGTTTATTTGCGGTGTGATCTACTTAGATTCATTTCCGGATTCCAAGCGAATGCCGGGCGGCAAGCCAAAGGTAACCGCCGCATTCTTTTATAATAGCCGGATCCGCAGTCCCGAGATGCGTTGATGCAAGCTCGCCTTTGGAGCCGGCGAGTTTTGCCGCCAAGGAAGCTGAAGCGGCAACTTCAGCGGCATCAGTTGCTTAATCTTATGTTGTTCAAGGCAACAAAAATTTGCTTCCGCGTGTTTTGCCAAACAGGGATAATTCCAAACGTGACCGCGATTAAACTCATGCTCCTGGCGTGGATGATTATCCATCCTTTGACGGTTTCCGCCGGACTCGGTACGCATCGCGACTTGCTGGTTGCTGATCAGCCCGCTTCGCCCGGGCCGGCCCGAACTGAAGTTCGGATTACCTATCTCGGCACCAATGGCTATCTATTTGAAACCCGCGGGGTTGCGATACTCATTGACCCTTATGTGAGCCGGATAGGACTTTTGCCCGCCGCTTTCAATGCAAAGATCGCTCCGGACCCGGCTCAGATCCGAAGTATACTCAACCGCCTGCCGAAGCGCATCGACGCAATACTCGTAACGCATGGGCACATTGATCATCTTCTCGACGCCGTGCCGATCTCCCGTGCAACCGGGGCTCAACTCGTTGCCTCCCGCAGCAGTCTTCTTCTTGCAACGCCCGCGGGCGCGACCCGTGTGCGGGCCGTGGCTCCCGGCGATGTTATCCGCGTGGGGCGATCGACCGTACGGGTCCTTCCCGCGGGCCACGATCGGCTCTTCGGGCGTATTCCATTTCCTGGTTCCCGACAAAAGCCGGGACTCGCTCCTGTACGGGTCGCGGATTGGATTTGCGGAGAGCCGCTCGCTTTTTTGGTCGAACTTGCCGGACACCGGATCTATGTCGATTCGGGAGGCACACTGCAAACAGATCCGCCGCAGGGTCCGGTTGACCTTGCCATTCTTGGCGTCGCATTGCCCGATGGACGCGCCCGGTTTGCCCAAGCAGTGCGGCGGCTTGAACCTCGTTATGTTTTGCCCAGCCATCAGGATAATTTTTTTCGTCCGCTTGGACGCGGTTTTAGCTTCGGTTTATTAACCAATTTCCCGCAGGTACGACGCGAACACGCCGGGCGGCATCTACCCGGAAAACTAATCCTTCTCGATTACTTTCGTCCATGGACACTGCGTTGAAACCTCGGGCAGGCCGTTTTGCGCTCCTTCTGATGGCGGTGGCACCCGTGATCCCACAGTTGTTCGGGAGCGCCTTTAATATCTGGTATAATAAGGCGGTAGTCCTGCCTTTGTTAGGTTCACAGCAACTCCAGGACCGTTTCTTTGAAACGGTGATTGCCTATAACGCCATCGCATACCCGATCGCGGTCACGGCATGGCTGCGTGGGGTATATTCACTTCGCAACGCGCTCCGTGCAATCACGGCAGGAGAGTCCATTGACACCGCTTTGCTTAATCGCATGCGCCGGCGGGTCATCCATCTGCCGTTTCGCGGGGCCGTGGTCTCCGGGGCAGGTTGGTTGCTTTGCATCCCTGTTTTTCTGTTGTCGCTTTGGCAGGCCGGGAGCGATCTAAACCCGCTCCTTTTCTGGCATCTTCCCATCTCGTTTCTGGTCTCCGCCTTCATTGCGATCACCCATAGTTTTTTCCTGATCGAACTGGCCAGCCATCGAACGCTTTTCCCTATTTTTTTCCATAATACACGCGCGGATCTTACTCCCGACGCCTTTGCCATCTCCCTTCGCGGCCGCGGCCTGCTCTGGGCGATTTCAGCGGGGATCTGTCCGATTGGTTCGCTTCTTTTATTGAGCTTTGCGCCGCCTGCGCCCGGAAGCGACCCGCAATGGTTCGCGGTTTTTGTCGGGACAGTGGGAATCACCTTTGGCTTATGCACGGCAATCCTGCTGCTGCGGCTGGTTGTGGAGCCGATTGACTATCTTCGCGCTGCGGCGCAATCGATCGCGCGCGGCGATCTCAAAGTGCGTGTCCCCTTGCTGCGCGCCGATGAGTTCGGACTCTTAATTGCGGAGTTCAATCACATGATCGGGGAACTACAGGAAAAGGAGCGGCTGCGGCAGACTTTCGGCCTTCATGTAGGCAAGCAAGCCGCGGAGGAAATTCTCGCCCGTGATCCTGGATTGGGTGGAATCGAGGAGACTATCACAGTCATGTTCGTTGATATCCGCTCATTTACCGAGCGTGCGGAAAGGACAGCCCCGCGCGATGTCCTTCAAGTGCTTAATGCGTTTCTTCGAGCCATGGTGCAGGTAGTCGAAGAGAGCCACGGCGGATTGATCAACAAGTTTCTTGGTGATGGCTTCATGGCGCTCTTCGGGATTGGCGGAGGCCAATTGCACGCCGATGCCGCGGTCAAAGCCGGATGCGAAATGCTTGGCGTGCTTGCAAATTTAAACCAGCAACTGATCGGGAGCGGATTGGAACCGTTGGCAATCGGCATTGGTGTGCATACCGGACAGGCCATTGTAGGCAGTATTGGTTCGCCACAGCGGCTGGAGTTCACCGCAATCGGAGGCACGGTCAATCTGACTTCCCGAATCGAGTCGTTGACCAAAGTGCTCGGCGTCCCGCTATTGATCAGTGAAGCGACCCGCTCGGCGCTTCAGCAAAGCATCGCCCTTCAGGAATATCCGCCCCAAAAGGTCAAAGGAATTGCTGAACCGATCCGCGTCTTTTCTCTTCGATGCCAGTTATCTTGATTTAGAAAAATGGAGCCGCATGGAAACAAAATACTCCATTACGGAACCGATGATCGACGCTATCCCGGCTGAGGGTCGCCGGAATGCTCTCCTTCAGCGCCGTTTATTGGAACGTGATCAGCTAACCGGCGGCAACCACGGCTCGTTTTAATTCGGCGCTGGTATCGATGGTCTCCACCAGAAGATTGGCAACGGTGGGCAATGCGCGGGCGCGAATAAAAATCTGATAGGAGAAAAGTCCCGGCAGGAACCGAATCAGGAAGTCATTGATTTTCACCAAGCCAAAACCGAGCGCGTTCTCACCGACTGCCTTGGGAAAAGGAGCCGGGATGCCGCGCATCTCAAGGATCTGGTAGCCGGTTTGGTTAAAGAGTTCGCGCAACGAGCCAAAGGTAAAGAGGCGGGTATGGGTGCGATCGAGGATTCCTTTGCGGCCATAGTTGAAGAAGCCAAGCAGCAGCATGAAACGTGTAATGAAGTAGGCGATGTTAGCCGTGGTCAGCACAATCTCAGGGCGCTTGTGGACAGCGGCGTCGCGCAGCTTTTCCATGAATACTTCCGGATCATGCAGGTGTTCAATGATGTCGAGCAGGAAGATCTGATCAAATTGGGAAACGTCGGTCGGAAATCCGCCTGAATCGATGTCCCACTCTTTGTATTCGACCTTGGGATTATCCGAGGCACGCACGTATTGATCAACACCGACGACTCGGGCTGCCGTCTTTGCCATTTCATCGGCAACATAACCCTGGCCGCATCCGATATCGAGCACAGCGGCGCCCGGGGTAACGGCATCGATGGCAAAAGTATGGGAGGAAGCGAACCCGAGCTTCATATCATAGGTAAGCTCGACCTGGCCGACATCGAACTTGCGATCAAAGAGCAGGTTTTTTTCGTGGCACTTGGCACGAAGCATCGTGCGGAAAATGTCGAAGGCATACTTCATTCCGTTCACATGACAGATCTCGTCCCCGTAAAAGGTGGGAATCGGGAGCTCCATGATCGTCATTCCGGCAAAATGAAGCTGGATGATGATGTCGGTATCGAAATGGAAATCGTTGGAGTTGCGCTCAAAAGGGATGCGGCTGAGGGCGCGCGTGGAGTAGAGCCGGTAGCCGCTATGGAACTCGCTCAGTCGCGTGCCGAGCATCGCATTCTGGAAGGTGGTAAGGACCTGGTTGCCGACCCATTTGTACTTGGGCATACCGCCCTTTAAAGCATCCGCCTTGTGGATCATACGCGAGCCGAACACGGCGTCAGCGTCCTCGGTGAGGAAAGGCGAGATCAAGTGGGGAAGCTCTTCGGGAGCATACTGGCCATCGCCATGCAGGAGTGCAACAATGTCAAATCCGTTGTCGATCGCGTATCGATAACCGAGTTTCTGATTGCCGCCGTATCCCTGGTTTGTCGGCGTACGCAGGATCGTGATCCGGAAGCAGTCGGAAGTTTCCTCCCGTTGCAGGCCGGTGAAGAAGGTGGCGTCCTTGGAGGAATCATCAATGATGAGCACTTCGACATTGGGAAGCCGAAGGGTGCGCGGAATGCGGTCAAGGACGCCGCCGATGGTTTTTTCGGCGTTGTAAGCGACGATAAAGATCAGAATGCGTTTGTCGGAAAAATCAGTCACAGGATGGGGAGATTAGCTGGGATTTTTGGCGAGTCTAGGCGAAGGGAAAAATGGTTGACCGCAAAAAAAGAAACGCTGCCCTGGAGGAGGATAGCGAGAAAGAAGAGACGGGATCGCCCTTTAAAAATTCGCGTTTATTTGCATTCATTCACGCTCGAATAACACACGCACCTTGGCAGAGAGCCTGCTTAGGCCATGGAGAATGAGATTCCCGATTCGCGCCGCAATGATCATCGCCCTGGTAGTCGTGGCGGCGTTCTGGAACAGCTTTGAGGGCGTTTTTGTCTTCGATGACATCCTGCACATTGTCGAAAATCCGCGGGTGCGCATCCTGACGCCGCCCTGGGCGCCGTTGCTTGGAACCACACGGCCGTTCATTCAGGCAAGCATGGCGCTCAACTACGCGATCGGCGGATTAAATCCGTGGGGCTATCACGCGGTCAATCTGGCGCTGCACCTGGGCGCAACACTCCTTTTGTTCGGGCTGCTGAGGCGCTTGCTTGGACGTTTTACTTCGACACGCGAGGCGGCGACAGGGCTTGCAGCGACAATGGCCGCGCTTTGGGCAGTGCATCCGCTTCAGACCGAAAGTGTCACGTATGTGATCCAACGAGCCGAAGTGGGAATGGGACTTTGCGTTCTGCTGACCCTTTACTCGCTTTTGCGCTCAAGCGAATCGCCCCGGCCCGGACGCTGGCTGGCACTCTCGGTCGGAAGCTGTTTATTCGGATTTGGATTTAAACCGATCATGGCGATGACGCCGCTTTTGGCGTTGTTTTTTGATCGCTCATTGATCAGCGGCGGTTTTGGAGCGGCATGGCGGGCGCGGCGTTCCTATTATATTGCGCTGGCGCTGACCCCGGCGGTTCTGCCTTTGCTCCTCGCGGCGAGTGCCGCGGAATGGAAAACAACGGCCGGCTTTGCGTGTCGCGATGTGAACTGGAGCGATTACGCCGCCACCCAGCCGGAGATCATTCTCCATTATCTAAAACTGAGCTTCTGGCCAAGTGCGCTCTGCCTCGATTACGGCTGGCCGGTGGAACAGTCGGCTTTGGTTATCGCGCTGAGTTCCTCCGTCATCCTCGCGCTGATTGCGCTCACCGTTTATGGGATGCGCCGCGCGCCGGCTTGGGGGTTTTTGGGCGTCTGGTTTTTTATCAACCTGGCGCCGACCTCCAGTTTTGTGCCGATCTCGGATCTGGCATTTGAGCATCGAATGTATCTGGCGCTCGCTGCGGTGGTTTGCGCGGCGGTGATCGCCGCGCATTTGGCAATCACCCGGTTTTTGCCCGAAGCGCGTTCCTTCCTCGCTCCGACAATGGCAACGGCTGCCCTTGCCCTTTACGCCAGTTTTACCGTGGCCCGAAACGCGGATTACCATTCGCAGTTCCGGATTGCATCAAACGACGTCGTGGCGCGACCGGCCAATCCGCGTCCGCACAGTAATCTGGGCCGCCAGCTCGCGCTAATTGGCAATCTCGACGGCGCCTGCAGCGAGTTTGAAAAGGCCATCGCATTAAAGCCCAATTACGCGGTGGCTTATGCGAATTGCGGCCAGGCGCTTTTGGACAAGGGCGAACCTGGCCGCGCCCGTGGTTATATTCAAAAAGCCGCGGAGTTGAAGCCCGAGGATTGGACCGCGCAGAACAAGTTCGGGATGGTGCTGTTCCGGCTGGGTGAAGATGAGAAGGCGGCGGCTTTGTTCCAAAACGCGCTGCGGCTTTGTCCCGAATCAGCCGAAGTTCATTTGAATATGGCGGCGGTTCTTCGGCGCGGCGGCGATTTAAAACAATCGATCGCGCACCTGGAGGAGGCAGTCCGCCTCAAGCCGGATTGGAACAGCCCGAAAATGGCGCTGAAAGCAATCCGAGGCGGGAGTTGAAGCAAGTGTGCGAGGTTCAAACCGGACCATCGGTTTGCAGGCTTTGAATCGAAATAATCCGGAGTCGACGCCGCTTCCGCGCGGCAACCCGTTTTCGCAAGTCGTGGAGCTATTGGTATTGTTCGTCGGCAACTTTTTCCATCCAGACAACAGCTTTGCCGTCGAGCTGTTCCTGAATGGCAATATGCGTCATGGCCGTGGTGGGCGCAGCGCCGTGCCAATGCTTCTCGCCCGGCGGGAACCAGACGACGTCACCTGGCCGGATTTCCTCGATCGGGCCGTCCCAGCGCTGTGCCCGGCCGCAGCCCGCGGTCACAATCAGCACCTGACCCAGAGGATGGGTGTGCCAGGCTGTGCGAGCGCCAGGCTCGAACGTGACACTGTTGCCAGCCGCGCGAGCCGGATCCGTTACCTGAAACAGCGGGTCGATTCGAACCATGCCGGTAAAATACTCGGCCGGTCCTTTGTTGGATGGCTGTGAGCCACTTCTTTTAATTTCCATATTGAATAGGTGAGCGCCGCCGCTCTGCCGTCGGTTTCCGGAAGGTGCGGCGGGAAGGTTTATGTGCAATTTGTGGTTTCGCCTGCGCGTGCCTGCTAACCAAACACCATTGCCATTAGGGAATTATCTTCGCGGTGCGCAGTTGGGAAAAGAGTTCAATGAAGCTCTCATCTGTTGGCTGATAGTCCAAAAATCCGAGTTTACGGCTCTTGCTCATATCCGTGACGACCTCAACCGGCCGTCCCAGGTCGGCGTCGGTATGCCACGGCGACGCGACCCTGGAGAGATCGGCTTCGGCCAGGCTGTATTTTCGAGCAATCCCGGCCCAGATAGGTGCGGCGTCGGCCAATTGCTTTTCCAAGGGAGCGTGTTCGCTGGCGAACGGGGCGGCTTCCAGGTCAAACCAACGGGCAATTCGAGGCCACATCCAGCTCCAGCGAAATATGTCGCCATTTACAATATTGAATGCCTCGTTCCGTGCGGCCTCGGTCGTGGAAGCCCATTCCAGGTGACGCGCCAATATTCGAGCGTCGGTCATGTCAGTGAGAGAATTCCATTGGGCGGCTGAGCCCGGAAAGAGGAATGGGCGACCCGTCTCGCGGCAGATCGTCGCAAAGGCTGCAAGCGTCGCGCCCATATTCATGGCGTTGCCAATGGCATAACCAACAATGGTATGGGGACGATGAACGCTCCAGGTAAAGCCATCACGCCTGGCGGCCGCGTAGACTTCATCTTCCTGGGCATAATAGAAGTTCTCGATCTCCAGCCGCGGTTGTTCTTCGCGGAACGGAGTCGCCGGCAATGTTCCTTTTCCATAGGCCTCAAACGGTCCCAGGTAATGTTTTAGTCCAGTAACAAGCGCCACGTGCCTTACCGATTTCGCCGGAGAAAGCGCATCAAGGACATTGCGCACCATCGCGCTGTTGACCGTGATATTCTCAGCCTCAGTTGCCTGACGCATCCACGCGCTGAAGAAGACGTGGCTCGGCCGCACCTCGGCGAGCGCAGACTGGAGGGAGGTTGGATCCAGTAAATTGGCAGCTACCGGCTGCATACCTTCGATATCGGCCGGTGGCCGGCGAGCTAATCCATGAACTTGCCAGCCTTTCTTAATCAAATGCCTGGCCAGGTTGTTCCCAACAATCCCGCTGGCGCCAACGACGAGAGCTACATTATTCATTTTGAAGTTCATGAAGTTTGATTGAGCTGAGAATAGACCGGACCTGGCGCCTCGGCCAGTGGGCACCCAAATGGGACATGCTCACCTTAATGCGTCCATGAGCAACCCGAATTCTCCCACAAGTCGTGCGACCGACATAAAAAGCGCTTCATGGTCACTCGAGACGAGGAACAGCGGAGAGCAGGTGCCGCCGTTAGGGAAAGAGACTGGCAAGAAGCGTCAAAGTTTCCAAAATTGCACCATGGACGACGCCACCCTCGAAACTATTTCGCAATCCGTCGTTCGGCAGGGATTGGCCGGAGCCGGCGAGAACGAACTGCTCTCCACTTTTGGTGAGCGTTGTGAACGCGCCGGCCTGGCTCTTTGCTCGGCCGTAGCCGTGATCGACACATTGCATCCCATCTGGGAAGGACGCGCCTTTTGCTGGCGCAACGATGGCGTCCAAGAGGAGCCGATGATTGAATACGGCAGCACGAGCACAGGGGAGGAAGCCGAGCGCTGGCGGCGCAGCGCTTTTTACCATCTGCACACGACTGGCGATGAAGAAGTGCGGCGCAATATCGGTGCCGGCGATCCGGCGGATTTTATACTCCTTGATGAACTCGCCGCCCAAGGCCATACCGATTATCTGGCGCTGGTGCATCGTTTCGCCGCCGATGGCGTGATTGGCGAGATGGACTGCGTTTACACCCATTGGACAACGCGGAAACCCGGCGGATTCGATGCGGCGGATTGCGCGGCGCTTCGGCGGCTGGTTCCAATGCTGGCCCTTGCCTTGAAGGCTGCATCGCTGGCGCGCATCGCCGGCACGTTGGCCGAGATCTATTTGGGCAAGGACGCCGGGCAGCAAGTGCTCAGTGGCCGCATTTCGCGCGGTGTTTCGGAACGGATCAGCGCGGTGTTGTGGTTTTCGGACCTGTGCGGGTTCACCACCATTGCCGACAACTCATCGCCCGATGAGATTATTCCGCTGCTCAATGATTACGCGGAGATTGTCATCGCCGCCGTGCATGAAGCGGGCGGCGATGTGCTTAAACTTATCGGCGATGGCACGCTGGCGATCTTCAAAATCGGGGAGCGCGCCGGCGCTTGTCGTGCCGCCCTTCGCGCCGAGGCGCAGATGAAGAAAGGCGTTAAAGCGCTGAATGCGCGCCGGCTCGCGGAGGGACGTCCGGTCACCACGCTTCGGCTTGGGTTGCACATTGGCGAGGTTTTTTACGGCAACATTGGCAGCGACGATCGGCTCGATTTCACGGTAGTGGGGCCAGCGGTCAATGAAGTCAGCCGGATTGTCTCGATGTGCCGCTCGGTTGATCGCGAGCTCCTTGTATCCCAGGAATTCGTCGCCGGCCTGCCGGAAGAGGAACGCGCGCGCTTTGTTTCAGTGGGCCGGTTCGCCTTGCGCGGAGTTCGCCGGCCGCAGGAATTGTTTACGCTCGACCCGGACGCTCCGCTCACTGCCGGCAGTGTGGACGTCCGGCAGGCGAATGATTGAAACGCGCCTGATTGCGCGTAGGATCGATCTTCCAATGCCAAGACCTAGCGCTCAAGGAAAGTTAATGGCGGCTGCGATGACCAGCTTCCAAACACATGGCTTCAAGGCGTGTACCATTGAGGACATCGCCGACAGAGCGGGTGTGTTCAAGGGGTCATTTTACAACCATTTCAAAAGCAAGGAGGCGCTGGCCGTTACCGCCGTCGAGATGTATGTCGCCGAGGGATTAAAAACGCTTCCCCTTGAAGGGCCGCCTTCACCGCTCAATCGCATAAAAGCGCATTTTCAGACATTGATTGCCATTCAAACGGATCATATTCGAAACGGTTGTCTTTTGGCTAATTTCAGCGCCGAAGTATCCGATCAACATGCCAATCTTCGTTTTGCCCTGGAGAATGGAGTCAACGAATGGTGCAAGGCGCTGGCCGAGGTGATCCGACAGGGGCAGGCGGCAGGAGAAATTGACAGGCGGCACAAGGCGGATCCGCTTGCGCGTTTTGTCATCAACGCGTGGGAAGGGGCCACCGTGCGCATGAAAGTGACCCAAAGCCAGCAACCGTTGGACGATTTTTTTGCGATCGCATTTGAGGGGCTTTTGGCGGCGGAACCCGGCTGATTTTAATTTGTTTGACGCTTAAGATGGTCGACCATATTCATCCGATGTGATCCGTACAAAAATGCTTGTTACCGGCGCAACCGGCGCCACCGGGAGCCATACCATCGCCAGACTTTTGGAACTCAATATCCCGGTCCGGGCATTGGTTCATAAGATCGATGCGCGGTCCGAGAAACTGAGCGCCCAAGGCGTGGAAATCATTCAGGGCGATCTGTTGGATTTTGAAACGGTCAGCAAAGCCCTGAATGGAATCACGGCGGCTTATTTCCTCTATCCCATCCTGATTCCCGGCATCCTGGAAGGCACCGCCATTTTCGCCCAGGCGGCCATCGAACAGGGAGTCAGCGCGATCGTGAACATCTCGCAAATTTCCGCAAGGCGGGTCGCGAAGAGTCACGTTGCGCAGGGGCATTGGATTGCGGAGCGCCTCCTGGATCGCTCAGGTATTCCGGTCACGCATCTGCGGCCCACCTTTTTCGCTGAATGGTTAAGCTATTTTTCGAAGATGATCCGGGAGAAAAACATTCTGCCTCTTCCCTTTGGCGAAGCGCGCTATGCACCCATCGCGGCGGAAGATCAGGGCCGGGTCATTGCCGCGATTCTGAATGATCCCGCCGCGCACGCCGGGAAAATTTATCCTCTCTACGGCCCAAAGGAATTAAGCCAGTACGAGATCGCGGAGATTCTCACGTGGGTTCTGGAAAGAAAAATCACGTATCTTCCATTGGAGATTGAAGCCTTCGGAGAAGTCTTGTGGGGAATGGGTTTTAACTCGCACTTCCATCAACATATATCTGCCGTGGCACAGGATTGCCGGGACGGTGTTTTCTCCGGAACAAACGATTTGGTGGAAAAGTTGACGGGGCAAAAACCACTCGGGATGGTGGAATACATCGTCAAGAACAAGGCGCTATTTAGCTAACGGAGAATTACCATGAGCATCGTCAAAGCCGCCGCTGTCCAACTTAGTCCGGTTCTCTACAGTCGCGAGGGTACTGTGGAGAAGGTTTGCCGGAAGATTATCGAGTTAGGTCGCCAGGGCGTGCAGTTCGCCACCTTCCCGGAGACAGTGGTCCCATACTACCCCTATTTCTGTTTCGTACAGGCTCCATACAAAATGGGCAGGGAACACTATCGGTTGCTCGAAGAGTCGGTGACCGTGCCGTCGGCTGCCACCCAGGCCATCGGCGAAGCGTGCAAACAGGCTGGAATGGTGGTTTCCATTGGCGTGAACGAGCGCGATGGAGGAACGCTCTACAACACACAATTACTTTTCGATTCCAATGGCACACTGATTCAGAAGCGCCGCAAGATATCCCCGACCTATCACGAACGAATGGTCTGGGGACAGGGCGACGCCTCCGGGTTGCGAGCAGTCGAGAGTGCAGTCGGGCGCATCGGTTCGCTGGCGTGTTGGGAACATTACAACCCACTGGCCCGTTATGCCTTGATGGCTGACGGCGAGCAGATTCACTCGGCGATGTATCCCGGCTCGTTCGCAGGCGACATTTTTTCCGAACAGATCTCGGTCAACATCCGCCAGCACGCCCTGGAATCCGGCTGCTTCGTTGTCAATGCCACCGCTTGGCTGGACGCCGATCAGCAGGCCCAGATCATGAAGGACACCGGTTGCGACATTGAACCGATCTCAAGCGGATGCTTCACCGCGATTGTTTCCCCGGAAGGCGAATTCATGGGTGCGCCTCTACGCTCCGGTGAGGGCGTTGTCGTTGCCGATCTCGATTTTTGGATGATTGACAAGCGTAAGCGGCTGATGGATTCGCGGGGCCACTACAGTCGCCCGGAACTACTTAGCTTGTTGATCGATCGCACACCCGCCGCGCACGTGCATGAGCGTAATGCTCATCCGGTTACGGCCGAAGATTACGAGACGCCAAAAAAGTAATTTATTTTGATAAACTTCCGTTATCACAATGAATGTCATTGACACTCTGACCCGGCGCAACGAAGCCTTCGCCAAAAATCGCTTCTCCGCAGACCTGAAGATCATGCCGTCGATGAAGACGATGATTATCGGTTGCGTTGATCCCCGCGTCGATCCCGTCGACATTTTTGGTCTCATGCCCGGTGAGGCTGCCGTAATCCGCAATGTCGGCGGTAGAATCACCCCGGCTACACTTCAGACAATGGCGATGCTGCGCATCGTGGCCAATGCTAGCGGTGGGGAGATCGGACCGGGATGGAACCTCATCGTCCTGCATCATAACGATTGCGGCATTGGCTGCCTCGCCCACTCGCCGGAGTTGCTCGCGAAACACTTTGGCGTCGACACGGAAGACCTCGAAGCCCTGGCTATCGCCAACCCGCGTAAGGCTGTGGCTGTCGATGTCGCCGCGCTAAAGGCCAATCTGCTTCTTCCCGGGGGATTCCTTGTTACCGGCCTTGTCTACGATGTCACCAGCGGGCGCATAGAGGTTGTTGTTCCGCCCGCCTTGTTGCGGCCTGAAAAGCCCGCCTGAAGCCGGAGCCAATGAGGTGTGGCAATCGGGCTTGGTTTATCGTCTGTGCCGGAGCTCTTCCGCCGCGTCCTCGCTTACAAAGTATCGCATGATCACCATCCTCTTTTTCGGATTGGTGGCGCTGCTGGCAGCAATCGTCATCGCACTGAGCGCCCGCTACCTGACTCGTAGAACCGCCTTTCTCATCACGGCTGGGCTCTTTGTCTGGCTGAGCTATGTCGGTCTGCTAGGATATTTCGGTGTGATTGGGAACACGACCATGCGCCCTCCGGGGATCGCCTTTATCTTCGTCCCTGTCCTGGCCTTCCTAGTCCTCAGCATCTTTGGACTGCGGTCGTCTGATGGGGCGCGCGTGGCGCTCGCTTTTCCGCTCTGGTTCATTTTGGGCGCGCAAACCTTCCGCGTTATCGTCGAATTATTCCTGCATCAGCTTTGGATCGATGGCCTTGTTCCCAAAATGCTGACCTTTGCAGGAGCGAACGTGGACATTTATATCGGAGTCTCAGCGCCTCTTATCTCCTGGCTGTCCACGCGAGGGCGCTCCGGGCTCAAGCTTACGTTCATTTGGAATGTACTTGGGCTAATCGCGCTGACGAATGTTGTGTGCCGCGCGGTGCTGACAGCCCCCGGTCCGCTCAACCTGATCCATGCAGAAGTTCCCAATCTGATGATTGGCACATTCCCATTCATGTTTATTCCAGGATTCTTCGTGCCGTTGGCAGTGCTGCTGCACCTGCTTGCCTTACGAAGCATTTGTTCCACTAATAGATCTCCCTGAACGCTCCAAGGTGGCGCCGGGAGAGCGATCTCGAATACAAGCCCTGGGTAGGCACGTCTACGTGCCAGCTTGTCAATCAGCGAGGACGGGGCCGATTTCGTCGTCGTCGTCGTCTTCTTTTTTATTCATTTTTGAACAAACTAACTGCAGCCTTGGCTGGTGCCGCATTCGGTGCAGCAGCCGCAAGCGCCGGCACGGATGACTTTGCTTGAACCGCAGTTGGCGCAAGGCGAGTCCATGAACATGTTGCCGAGTGCTTCCTGCACTTTTTCGGCGTGCGTGTTGCCGTTGGAATGAATGCGAGGCCCTCCTTCGCTCCCATTTTTGTGCGTAATAACATCGATGATTTCCTGCTCCGCCGTGCGCGGCAGATCGGGCACCGGACGATTGAGCGCTTTACGCTCCATCTCGGTAAGCTCTTTCATGGGAAGATCGGCCTGGTTGCGGTTGGGCGAGGTGGCTTCTTTGTAACCCTTAATGAACTGGCAGCCCAGCCAGCGGAAGACGTAGTCGGTGATCGACGTGGCGTTGCGAATATCGGGATTTTTAGTGAAACCGCTCGGCTCAAAACGTTGATAAGCGAATTTGCGCACTAGGCTTTCCAGCGGCACGCCGTATTGCAACGAGATGGAGGTCAGCGTGGCGATCGTGTCCATCAAACCGCCCATCGTGCTTCCTTCCTTGCTCATCTGGATGAAGAGTTCGCCGGGCTGGCCATCTTCAAACAAGCCGACGGTGATATAGCCTTCGTGGCCGGCGATCTCAAACTTGTGATTGAGCGCGAGCCGTGTTTCGGGCATGCGGCGGCGCACCGGTTGATCGGCGCGGATTCGCAAGGCGGCCATCTCCTTTTCAAGATCTACGATGCGATCCTCAAGTTGCTGCTTGGTCGACATGACAGCGGCCATATCGTCCGCTTCTTCCCTGGCGACCGAGCCGCCCATGTCCTTGGTCTTTTTTACATTGAGCGGGGCGCTGCGCTTGGAGCCGTCGCGGTAGATGGCGATCGCTTTTAATCCAAGTTTCCACCCTTCCACATAGGTGTTGACGATGTCATCGACGGTCGCGGTCTCGGGCAGGTTGACCGTTTTTGAAATTGCGCCGCTGAGAAAAGGCTGGGCGGCTGCCATCATGCGAATGTGGCCGCGGTAATGGAGGCTGCGGGTGCCGCGATGCGGTTTGAATGCACAGTCAAATACCAACGTGTGTTCCTCGCGCAACCCGCTCTTGATCAGCGCGCCGGTCTGTTCGTCCTGAACGTTTTCAATCGTGTCAAATTTGTCGACGTGCGCGACAATCGCATCGATCTGGGCGGGCGCGTACCCAAGGTTGAGCAGCGCGGGCCGGACCGTCTGGTTGACAATTTTGAGCATGCCGCCGCCGGCAAGGAGCTTGTATTTAACGAGCGCGATGTCGGGTTCGATCCCGGTCGTGTCGCAATCCATGAGGAACCCGATCGTGCCGGTCGGCGCCAGAACCGTGACCTGCGCGTTGCGATAGCCGTGCTTTTTACCGAGTGCGAGGGCATTGTTCCAAACTGTCTGAGCCTCGGTTTTAAGGTAACCAAAACGGGCGCTGGCCTGGATTTTGGAGACATGTTCGCGATGGAGTTCGATGACTTCGCGCATCGGCGCGACGTTATCCTTGGCGAGCGGTTTCTCAACGCCGCTGGCACGCGAATCGTGGTAACCGGGAAACGGCCCCATGATATTGGCCAGCCGGGCGCTCTGCTCGTAAGCGTGCCCGGTCATGATGGCAGTAATGGCGCCGGCCAAGGCGCGGCCTTCATCGCTGTCGTAGCCGAGCCCATAGCTCATGATGAGCGCGCCGAGATTGGCAAATCCAAGGCCCAGTGTGCGGAAGATATGCGAGTTTTCGGCGATCTCCTTGACGGGATAACTGGCGTTATCGACGAGGATTTCCTGGGCGGTGATGAAGATGCGCACCGCGGCCTTGAAACGGTCAACATCGAAGCTCTCGTCTGCTTTTTTGAATTTCAGCAGGTTAAGCGAGGCGAGGTTGCAGGCGGTGTTATCGAGGAAAAGATATTCGCTGCAAGGATTGGTGGAGTTCTGACGCGCGGTGCCTTTGCAGGTATGCCACTTATGGATGGTGGTATCAAACTGCATGCCCGGATCGCCGCACACATGCGTCCCTTCGGCGATCTTGCGCAGCACGGTGCGCGCTTCTTTTTTCTCGCATGGCTGCCCGTCGGTGACACGGCGTGTCCAGAACGATTTGCCTTCAATGGCCGCCTCCATGAACTCATCGCTGGCGCGAACCGAGAGATTCTCGTTCTGATACATGATCGAGCCGTAAGCGTCGCCGTTGTAGCTGCCGTCGTAGCCTTGCTCGATCAGTGCCCAAGCCTTGCGCTCTTCCTTCTGCTTGGCTTCGATGAATTCCTCAATGTCAGGATGCCAGTCCTTCAAGGTGTTCATCTTGGCGGCCCGCCGGGTTTTGCCGCCGGATTTCACCACGTTGGCCACCTGGTCGTAGACTTTCAAAAACGAGAGCGGACCGCTGGGCCGCCCGCCGCCACTCAGTTTTTCCCGAGTACTGCGCAACGTGGAAAGATCGCTCCCGGTGCCGCTTCCATATTTAAAGAGCATCGCCTCTGACATCGCCAGGCGCATGATGTCTTCCATTGTGTCGTCAACGGACTGGATAAAACAGGCGCTTCCCTGAGGATACTGATATTGGGTGGGGGCGCGGCGCGCTTCGCCAATCGCCGGGTCGTAGAAGAAGTTGCCTTCGCCTTTTCCTTTGCCGACACCGTATTCGTGATGCAGGCCGACATTGAACCAGACCGGTGAATTAAACGCGCCGTATTGATTCACACAAAGCCAGGTGAGCTCGTTGTAAAAAACGTCGGCGCTCGCCGCATCGGAGAAATAGCCGTCCTTGATGCCCCAATCGGCAATGGTGCGGGTGACACGGTGGACGACCTGCTTCACACTGCGCTCGCGTCCGCCTTTATACGGATCATTTCCGTGTGCGATATCGCCGTAAAAGTATTTGGAAACCGCGATCTTGGTGGCCAACGCGGACCACGCTTTCGGGACCTCCACGTTTTCCTGTTTGAAGATGGCTTTTCCCGAGTCATCGGTGATTTCAGCGGTCCGCTGCTCCCATTGAAGTTCGTCAAAAGGGGCAACTGATTTCTGGCTGAAAACACGGACAAACTTCAGCCCGGCTTTGGATGGTCCGGTAGACGCCTTGCGGGAGGATAAGGTGCCAAGGAGAGAGCTGGTTTCCATATTGAGACGATTTGTGAATGACTTGGGCATAACTGGCTTCCGCCCCGGTAAATCGTGGTGAATAACTTATGAAGCGCACGGTGAGTAACGCGTTCAAAACCACATCATATTGGGGGCCAACTTCATTACACCACAATCAGTGGTGGTCGGAAAGTGTTTTCACCCGCTGCCTTAAAAGTTTTCGCCTCGCTGGTAAGCGTCCTTGTGGAACCTTCAAACAAGGCTTTCAGCGCGGCGCCGGCCTGTGAAACAACGCTTGTACACTGCATTCCCAAGCCGCGCCGCCCGCCAACTCAATTGGCGTGCGGACTGCTGAAAAACCGGCTGAGAAAACGCGGCTCGCGGCGCCCGCCGAGTGGCCGGAAATCACCGCAACTTTTACATCGCGCCAAGGCGGCGCATGGCGGCGGCTTCTCGCACGGCGTGTCCGAGCGAACTATTGATAATTTCCACCGGTGTTCCAACCGGGACCGCATCAAAAACCCGCATGACATCGTTTGAGCGCATCCGAATGCAGCCGTAGCTTGCGGGCCGGCCAATGGAGCTTTCCACCGGCGTACCGTGAATATAGATGCCGCGATTAAAAGCGCGCGCGTTGCTGGCTTCAAGACCGCGCAGATGCAGGATTCGCGTTACAATCGGATCGCGACCGGGGGCGTTGGGAGCCAGGATTTCGCCGGTCGGACGGCGTCCTTTAAAAACGGTGCCGGAAGGAGCACCGGCTCCGACTTTGCCCGCGACAGCCAGGCTCCCCAGCGGGGTGGCGAAACTGCGTGGACGGTCACCGACTCCGAATCGGGAGGTCGAGACGGGAAATTTGCCGAGTTTGCCGCCGGTATCATCAAGCACAAGCAGGGTTTGCTCGGGAATGCTGACAATGATCCGAGGCAAAGCAAAACAAGGAGCGGCGGAGAAAAAAAGCGAGGTTAAGAGGAGAAGACGGCGGGGTGAAAACATGGGTGATAAAAAATGCACCCGCGCTTCTCACGCCTCTCACAGCGCGTCAAATGGAACGCAGAAAAAATCGTTACCAAAGAGAAAGCGAGAGTCCCATCCCACCATGTCCGTTCTGCCCTGCCGCATCCCCCTGCCCATCACGATGTCCTGGTCCATGCAGATTTTCGACCCCGCCCAATGAGGACAAAGCGGCGACGGGGCTGGTTGAAGAAAGCGACTTACGCACAGGACTGGCGATCTTGGCAGGCGTCGGTTTTTCGACGCGAACCTGTGCGACAGAGCGTTCGCCGGCAACGGGCGCCTTCGGTTCAGCGGCGATGACCTTCGATTTCCTGGCATTGGCCACCTCAGCCATAGCGGAGGCAGGTGCCGCCTGAGGACGCGTGGCAGCGAGTTTGCCTGGAAGCATCCGGCGCATCGGCTCGTTCAGAATTTCGACCGTGGCACCGACCGCCACCGAGTCAAAGAGGGCCACGACATCCTGCGAGCGCATGCGAATGCAACCCCAGCTGTCGGGTTTGCCCAAAGTGCGTTCCACGGGGGTGCCGTGAATGTAGATGGAGCGATTATGCGCGTTTTGATTGCAGGCTTCCAAACCGCGAAGATAAAGAATTCTCGTAACGATCGGATCGCGCCCCTGCGCGTTAACGGGCAGAACCTCACCCGTTGCCTGGCGTCCCTTCAAAACGGCTCCCATCGGCAACCCTTTGCCGATGCGTTCGGCCACCTCGAGTTTTCCAAGAGGCGTCGCGTAACTGGAAGGCTTGTCGCCAAGGCCAAAACGCGAGGTGGAAATTTTGTATTGCGCCATTCGTTCACCGTCGCGAACGAGCACCATCTTTTGATCCGGGACGCTCACCACAATCGCCGTCGAAGCCACCGCATTTCCCGCTGTCGCAAAAATGGCGGCTGACGCAAGAAGTGAGAATGGGCATCCAAGAGCAATCTTCATAAAGTTCAGAAGGGCAACTGCCGTGCCAAGATGGAAAAGGGAAACAGATTTACAGAGGAAGCGGGGCTTCGGCTGCGCGCCAGGGATTGCGGAGCTGCGGGAACCACTGGGCAATCGAACAAAGCGCCACGTAACCGAAGCCGCCAGCAAACAGCATCAGGAAAGGAATGGAAAGCCATTGCTGCTGGCAGATCGCAAAAAAGAGAAAGTAGCTGAAATAGGCTGCGAATCCGAACTCGACAAACGGCAGCATGCTTTTAAGAGGCGAATACTGCGAGCGCTTCCACGACTGCGAGGTGGAATGAATCCCATATTTGGGAGTGCGCGTGAATTCCGATTGGTGACCGAGCATCGCTTCGATGACGGCGCGGGAGTTATTAATAGCCAGCCCGATTCCGAGGCCAATCAATGCGGGAAGCAGAAGCAGATCGCGGATCCAGGTCTTCGGATGGAGTTCGCGCTGGGTGCAGATGTAGAAAACAGCAGCCGGCAACGAGGCGGAAACAAAGATCGGAATATCGACCAGGAAAGTGCGCCAGAAACTATGCGTGCCGCCGCCAGCCGAGGGATGAAGCAGGATGCAGAGGAAAAAGAGGAGCAGGTAGGCGTAATTGGAAGTAAGATGCGCGGTTGCCTCGAGCTTGATCAGAAGCGGCAATTCAGCGCGCCAGACCGAAGGCAACAGCTTCATGCAGGTCTGAATGGAGCCCTTGGTCCAGCGATGCTGCTGCGACTTGAAGCCGTTCATGTCGACCGGCAATTCAGCCGGTGTGACCAGATCGGCCATGAATACAAACTTCCAGCCTTTAAGCTGCGCGCGATAGCTCAGATCGAGATCCTCGGTCAGTGTATCGTGCTGCCAGCCGCCAGCGTCGGCGATACAGCTCCGGCGCCAAAGGCCTGCCGTTCCATTAAAGTTAAAGAATCGTCCACTGCGGCTGCGCGCGGTCTGTTCAAGAAGGAGATGCCCGTCGAGAAACATCGCCTGGACCCGGGTAAGAATCGAATAGGTGCGATTGAGGTGGCCCCACCGGGTTTGAATCATTCCCACAACCGGATCGGTAAAATAATGGATCGTTTTGAGAACCATGTCCGAAGTTGGAACAAAATCTGCATCAAGAATCAGGATGAACTCGCCCTTACAGCTCTTGAGCCCGTTTTCAAGCGCCCCGGCTTTAAACCCGGTGCGGTCAGTCCGGTGGATGAGTTCGATGTCGAGTCCCAGCGCTTTGAGCTCAACAACGCGAGCAGCAGCAATGGCCGTTGTTTCATCGGTGGAATCGTCGAGCACCTGGACCTGGAGACGGTCTTTTGGATATTCGAGTTCGGCGACCGACTTTAAAAGCCGCTCGACAACATATAGCTCGTTAAAAATCGGCAGCTGCACCGTGACAAACGGCAGCTCAGTAAACTGGGCAAGCGGTTTGGGCGGATTTTTGCGATTTTTTAAGAACAAATAGACGATGACGTAACGATGCAGCCCGTAGAGGGAGAGTCCGAACAGGACGACGAAATAACAGAATGTCCAAATTGTATTTCCCAAACCTTCTTGCATAGTGATTATTTGCCGTTTCCGGCCGATCAAGCGCGGGATCATGGCGGCAAAGAATTGAGGGTCAAGCGGTAAATGTCTCGCAAGCTTCCGTCGCAGACCGGCTTCACCTGCAAAAAGCACTTCGTATTTTGGTGCTTCAACAGACCAAGCATTTTCGAACAGGATGCTCGCCATGTTTCTAGCCGCGCGCCGGTTTCTCCTTTTTGCCCACTGTTTCGCCTTGCCCGGCGCCCTCCTGGCACAAAAAAAATCCGCGCTCGAACAGAGCGGCGATTTGGAGCATGTCCGCGAGGAACTGGGCGTGAACGAATTCACGGCGCCCTCCATTGATCTGATTTTCGACCAGCTCGAATCGCTTAAGCCGATTCCATTTGATAAAGCCTGGCGTGACCTTCCCGAGGCCACTCCCCAGGATCGCGCCCGTCTTGCACTCAGCGCCGGGCAGGTCATTGCCGATGGTTTCCTGGCGGTAAGCGCGCACAAACAATCGCGCATCGAACCGGTGGGCCGAATTCTGCTTAAACTGGCCAGAGGTCTGGGAGTCGGCGACCCGATCAGCAAGCACAGCAAAAGTCTTATCGAACTCGCGGCCAAAGAGAAATGGCCCGAAATCAAACGCGAATTGATCCGCACTCAAGGCGAAGTGGAAGCCGGGATGATGGCGCTTAAGGATGAGGAAATCGCCCATCTGGTAAGCCTGGGCGGTTGGATTCGTGGCCTTGAAATGACCGCCAGCATTGCAATCGAAGGTTACACTCCCGAACGCGCCCGCTCGGTGATTCAACCCGAACTCTTCGATTATTTCTGCGACCGGCTTGAAACCCTGAATCCGAACCTGAAAAAAACGGATCTTTTTATGACCATCATCAGGAACCTCGGCACGGTCCGGGCGTTGACGCGAAAACCGGTCGAGACGCCAATTGAACTTGGCGACCTGAAAAAAATCCGGGATCTGAGCCGCGAAATCAACAAACTCATCGCTGAATAATGAGCCGCGCCGACTTCAAACGTTTTCACAGCGTTGCCCAAAGCTATCTTGAGCAGACGTGGGCGCTCTTTCCACACGAGGCGAGCGAGCTCGGTCTGCACCAGTTTGATACCGAACTGGGTGAGAACGATGCGCGAACCTGGCAAAAGCACGGGCTTTTGCTTCGTGCCACCCTCTCGGAAGTCGAAGCCATTCCCGATGCTTCTTTTGGCGGTGACGACTGGCTGGACCGGCGCGGCCTGCTCTCGGTTTTGCGCACAGGATTGCATTGGAATACGACACTGGAGCGGTGGCGTAATAATCCCCAGGTCCATTGCGACACGGCCATCAATTCGATTTTCAACCTGTTAATCCGCAATTCGGAGCGGCTTGCCCAGATCCGCCCCGCCATTGAAAGCCGGCTGCAAAAAATCCCGCGGTTTTTAAGCCAGGGCGCCGCCTGCCTGCGCGCTCCGGTGCCGCTCTGGACGCGCCTGGCACGCAAGAGCTGCGATCATGTCGGCGAATTTCTCACCAGTGTCGGCGAACAATTGGCGCCGCTTTCCCCTACCCCGGATCGAACCCGGCAGCTTGTGCGCGATGCCATCGCCGCTTTTTCAAAATATGCTGATGCAGCCGAAAACAAAGAGCCCGGCGCGGCCAACGGGTTTGCCATCGGCCGGGAAGCTTTTGAATTTCTGACCCGGGAAAAGACGGGGCTCCCCTACTCGCTTCCGGAAATCCGCGCATTGGGAGCCGATCTTGCCGCCAAACTCACCATTGAGATCGCAGCTGAAGCACGAAAGTTCGGGCGCAAAAAGGTCGGCCAGATCCTTGAGGAAGCCGCCGCGCGCTGGACGCCGGCCCATGGGTCGCTCATTGAAGAATATCGACGGGTGACCAGTGAGGTGCGGCAGCAATTTGAGCAGGCAAAGGTGGTCACTTTTCCGAAAAACGAGACCTGCCGCGTCACGCTGGTGCCGCCATTTTTGCGGCATCATTTTCCAACAGCGGCCTACAGTCAGCCAGGCGCGTTTGATAAAGATCAGACCGGTATTTTTTGGGTGAACGATCTGAGCGCCACGTTGAGCGATCCGGCCAAACGCGCCGCGGAAGTGCGCCAGCATTTTGGGATGGAATTTACCTGCGCGCACGAGGCTTATCCCGGGCATCATCTGCAATTTGTGCTGCAGAACCAGCATCGCAGCAAACTGCGGCGGCTCTCAAGCCATGCCATTTTTTATGAAGGCTGGACGCTTTGGTGCGAGAAAATGGCGGTGGAGCGCGGCGTGATCGAATTGCCCGAGGCGCGGCTTATCCAGCTTCATGATGCGCTCTGGCGCGCCCACCGAATTGGGATTGATTGCGGCCTGCACGACGGCGAGCTCACTTACGCGGCAGCCTGCCGCCGGTTGCAGGAGGGAGTTGGCTTCACCCCGGCGCGAGCCAGGGGCGATGTGAACTGGTATACAAGCTCGCCCACCATTCCGATGAGCTACCTCCTTGGCCGGCTTGAAGTGGAACGGCTGCATGCCCAGCTCGTCGGCAGGGAAGGCTGGTCGCTGCTTCAGTTCAACGATTGGATTCTCAGCTTCGGCGCTATCCCGTGGCGCTGGATCTGGGAAGCGCGATTGCGCCCCGACGCATAAAGAGAACAAGGCGCCAAAAAAAAGGCGCACCGGGTTAGGGTGCGCCTTTTCTGAACTAATTCAGCTTAGTAGCGGTAATGGTCGGCCTTGTACGGGCCTTCAAGGGGCACTCCGATGTAGTCGGCCTGGCGCTGGGTAAGCTTGGTGAGCTTGACGCCGATCTTATCAAGGTGCAACCGGGCGACTTCTTCATCCAGCTTCTTGGGCAGAACGTAGACGCCGACCTTGAGGGTCTCGCGGTTGCGCCAGAGATCAAGCTGAGCCAGGGTCTGGTTGGCGAAGCTGTTGCTCATGACAAACGAGGGATGCCCGGTCGCGCAACCAAGGTTAACCAGACGGCCTTCCGCCAGCAGGAAGATTTCGTGACCGTCAGGGAAGCTATACTTATCAACCTGCGGCTTGATGTTCGTGTGCTTGATGCCGGGGTAGTTCACCAGTTTCTCGACCTGGATCTCATTATCGAAGTGGCCGATATTGGCAACCACGGCCTGGTTCTTCATCTTGGCGATATGCTCGATGGTGATGACATCGACGTTGCCGGTCGTGGTGATATAGATGTCGCCGCGGCCGAGAGTATCCTCGATCGTAGTAACTTCATAACCTTCCATGGCGGCTTGCAGCGCGTTGATCGGATCAATTTCCGTCACGATCACCCGGGCGCCCTGGCCACGGAGCGATTGTGCACAGCCCTTGCCGACATCGCCGTAACCAATCACAACGGCAACCTTGCCGGAGATCATGACATCAAGCGCCCGATTGAGCCCGTCCACAAGCGAGTGGCGGCATCCGTAGAGGTTGTCGAACTTCGACTTGGTGACCGAATCGTTCACATTGAAAGCCGGCACAAGCAGCTTGCCAGCTTCATGCAGTTTATAAAGGCGATGGACACCGGTGGTGGTCTCTTCGGAAACGCCGCGCCAGCCCTTCACGATTTCGTGGAAGATGGAAGGCTTCTCGGCATGCACCTTCTTAAGGAGGTTCTTGATTACCTGCTCTTCGTGGGTTTCGCTTGCCGAATTAACCCAGTCCGAACCGTCCTCAAGTTCATACCCTTTGTGGAGGAAAAGGGTCACATCGCCACCGTCATCGACAACCAGCTCCGGGCCTTTGCCATCGGCGCCGACGATCGCCTGCCAGGTGCAATCCCAGTATTCCTCGAGCGATTCGCCTTTCCATGCAAAGACCGGCACGCCGGCCGCGGCAATGGCAGCAGCGGCATGATCCTGGGTTGAGAAGATGTTGCAGCTTGCCCAGCGCACAACGGCGCCGAGATCGACCAGCGTCTCGATAAGGACCGCTGTCTGGATCGTCATGTGCAGCGATCCGGTGATGCGGACGCCATCCAGCGGCTTGTCCACCGCATACTTGGCGCGGATGGACATGAGGCCGGGCATTTCCTGCTCGGCAATGTTGATTTCTTTGCGACCCCAGTCAGCCAGGGTAATGTCGGCAACCTTGTAGTCCAGTGAGGAAGGTGCAGCGGTTGTAGTGGTGCTCATAATTAGATGAATGATTGGTTAGCGAGCGGCTGATTTAAGTTCCTCAGCCTTGTCGGTACGCTCCCAGGTGATCTCGGGATCGTTCTTGCCAAAGTGACCGTAGTTGGTGGTCTTGGAATAGATCGGACGAAGCAGATCAAGCTGCTTGACGATATCGGCGGGCCTGAAGCTGAAAACCGCTTTGACCGCGCTCTCGATTTTCTCTTCATCGACACTGTTGGTGCCGAATGTATCGATGTGGATGCTGACAGGCTGCGGATGGCCGATCGCGTAGGCAAACTGCACTTCGCAGCGCTGCGCCAACCCCGCCGCCACCACGTTCTTCGCCACGTAACGGCCCATGTAAGCGGCGCTCCGGTCGACTTTCGAAGGATCCTTGCCCGAAAAGGCGCCGCCACCGTGACGGCCCATGCCGCCGTAAGTATCGACGATGATCTTGCGTCCGGTCAGACCCGTGTCGCCCTGAGGTCCGCCAATGACAAAGCGGCCCGTTGGATTAATTAAAAATTCAGTGTCGTTGCTTAGCAATTCAGCCGGAATTTCCTTGCGAATCACTTCGCTGATGAGGAAGTCGCGGATCTCGCTATGCTTGACCTCTTCGGAATGCTGCGTGGAGATGACCACGTTAGAAATGCCGACGATCTTCTGGCCCTCGTAAATCACCGAGACCTGGCTCTTCGCATCGGGACGCAGCCACTTAACCGCGCCGCTCTTGCGAATGCGGGTCAGTTCACGCCCCAAACGATGCGCAAACATGATCGGCGCCGGCATCAGTTCAGGGGTCTCCGTGCAGGCGTACCCGAACATCAATCCCTGGTCGCCCGCACCTTGCTCGGCGGTCGCTTTTCCCTCGGCGCCCGCTTCATCGACACCCTGCGCGATGTCAGGTGACTGCGCGGTGATGATGTTGGTGACGAAGATTTTGTCCGCGTGGAAAACGTCGTCGTCGTTGACATACCCGATCTCGCGCACCGCATCACGGACGATTTGCACGTAATCAAGCTTGGCGGTCGTGGTGATTTCACCGCCAACGATGACGATGTTGCTCTTGGCGTAGGTCTCGCAGGCTACCCGGCTTTGGGGGTTCTGGGAAAGACAGGCGTCAAGCACGGCATCGGAAATGGTATCGCAGACTTTGTCTGGATGGCCTTCACCGACGGATTCGGACGAGAAGATATAACGACGAGACATTTTGGATCAGGGATATTGAGAAGGGCTTCGGGGAATTGGAGAATCAATGCATTGACCAATCATGATGCGGTGATACATCAACTCACGATTCCCATGGCGTCAATCGTAAAATCCCTCCGACTTCTCGCCGATGAAACCCGGCTTCGGCTTTTGATGGTTCTTCAAAAAGAAGAACTCTCCGTCCTTGAGCTGCAGGAAATCCTCGGCATGGGGCAGTCGCGCATTTCAAGTCACCTGGGGCAATTGCGCCGCGCGGGGCTCATTCAGGATCGGCGGGCGGGGAAAAACATCTATTATGCGCTCTCTGACGACCCTGTGCATAAGGATCTTGCGCCGTTGATTGAAGCGAGCGCGCGGGAAATTCCCGAGGCGGAGCGTGATGGGAAGGCGTTGCGGCTTTTGCTTAAAAACCGGCAGGACAAAGCACGCGAGTATTTCAATCAGCTTGCGGGAAAATTTGGCCGAACCTATTGCCCGGGGCGGACCTGGGAAGGGCTTGCGCACATGCTTTTGTTTCTGGTGCCCGATCTGACGATTGCCGATCTGGGCGCCGGGGAAGGAACACTGGCGCAATTACTGGCCAAACGCGCCCGGCAGGTGATCGCCATCGACAGCTCGGAAAAGATGGTTGAGTTCGGTGGCGAACTTGCCACCAAACACGGTTTTAAGAATCTTGAATACCGGCTGGGCGATATTGAAAAACCGCCCATTGAAGAGAAATCCGTTGACCTGGCGATTCTCAGCCAGGCACTCCATCATGCCGCCAGCCCGGCTCGCGCGGTGGCGGCAGCTTATAAAATTCTCAAGCCGGGCGGCAGACTTGCGATTCTCGACCTGCTCCAGCATCAGTTTGAAAAAGCGCGCGAGCTCTATGCCGATACGTGGCTTGGCTTTACGGAAGCCGATTTGCACCACTTTCTGGAAGACGCCGGGTTCGAAAAGATCGAAGTCACGGTCGTGGCGCGGGACGAGCAGAATCCGCAGTTCCACACTCTGCTTGCATCGGGTGTGAAACCAGCGGCCGAATAGTTACAGATCGAAAAACGCCGTGATGAGGCTCCTTGGCTTGTTATCGACCATGAAAGAAACCACATCGCCGCTGACGCCCTTCCTTTCGAGCCGACGGACATCGGCACGGGTTAGCGAATAGTAACTTTTAGTTATATAGATGTAATAGATAATTGAGCTATTCGGTAATCCACGCCGCGAAAGCTCAATCACATCGGCTTCCGAAAGCGGCTTCTGACTTATGACTTTATGGTAAAGCTCGGGGGAAACGCGCCGTTGAAGCAGCGTGACGCGCTCGGAATTGGGCACCGTGGCGCAGGCGCTTAGAAACAAGGCGGCGGCAAGAGAGAGGGTGGAAACAGTTTTCATGGAAAGAGCCGTCTTAGCCGAGCCAATCGGGATGAGCGACTGTGCTGTCGAAATGAACGCTCGTTTTATAAAGCTCGAACATGCCTTCCATCGCCACCGGAGAGGTCTTGGCAAGGATGGCCGCCACTTCGGGCTCGCTCAGCGGTTTAAACGTCCGTGCCGCTTCAAGCGCTTGTGTCAGGATTTTCATCGAATCGCATCCGGTGATCACCACGCTGACAGGCAGATTCATGGCGTAATGGAGGCACTCGATGGGAGTGACCACCTTGCTATCGAGAATGAACTTGTCGCCCATCGATTTCATGCCGAGCACGCCGATGTTTTGTTTTACCAAAACGGGCAGCACCTTCTGGCCGAAACTCGCAAAGTGGGCATCCATGACGTTGAGCGGCATCTGCACGGTATCAAACGTGAAACCATGAGCCGCCGCCGTCTCGAGCATTTTAAGATGAATATCGGGGCTTTTATGACCGGTGAACCCGATGTAACGCACCTTGCCGGCTTTTTTGGCGGCAATCATCGCTTCCATGGCGCCGCCCGGGGCGAAAATGCGCTCGGCATCTTCCATGCGGATAATTTCATGGAACTGCAAAAGATCGACGCGATCGGTTTGAAGGCGGGTTAACGATTCGTTGAGCTGCTGATCGAAGCTTTCCCTGGTGCGTCCATCGATCTTGGTCATCAGGAAGACCTTGTCGCGGTAGCCGTCCTTCAACGCTTTTCCCATCCGCATTTCACTGGCCCCGCCGTTGTAATCCCAGCTGTTGTCCATGAAATTAATCCCGCCATCGATCGCCGCGCGGATGATCTCAATGCTCTCCTTGGGATCTTTTTGCTGACCGATATGCGCGCCGCCCAGCCCAACCATCGAGACGTTTTCCCCGGTTTTGCCCAGTTTCCGGTATGGGACGCCGGCCCGCGTTTCCACCGCCCATGCACCGGGGTTGACACTGAAACCGACTCCGGTGGCGATCGCAATTTTCACAAAATCCCGCCTGCGCACGCCCCCGGGAGCGGATTGGAGGGAGGGTGGAAAAAGAGAGGGGTCGGTTTTCATAAGGCGCTGGAGCGTGCTGATTGCCTTAAGGGCATCGGGCATCGACCCCCATTTGCGCGCAGTGTTTGTTTCACCGCTAAGAACGCCCTCTTTTTATTTTGCCGCCCGATGAGCTGTTTCCAGGTCCGGAAGAAACACGGTAAGCAAACCGATCAACGGCAAGTAGGCGCAAAAATGGAACACGGCAATGATTCCAATATGATCGGCCACTTTGCCGAGCACCGCCGAACCGATCCCCGCGATTCCAAATGCCAGGCCAAAGAAAAGCCCGGCAACCAGTCCCACTTTTCCCGGCATCAGCTCCTGGGCATAGACAAGGATCGCTGAAAAGGCTGAGGCAAGGATGAGCCCGATAAAGACAGAGAGCACCGCGGTTGTTGCCAGGTTTGCATGCGGCAGCCAGAGCGAAAATGGCGCGACCCCAAGAATTGAAACCCAGATCACGCGTTTGCGTCCGATCCGATCGCCGACGGGGCCACCGATGATGGTGCCGGCGGCGACGGCGAACAGGAAAATGAAGAGATAAAGCTGCGAGCTTTGCACCGACACTTTGAAATGCTCCATCAGGTAAAAAGTGTAATAACTCGTGATACTTACCAAATAAACGTATTTAGAAAATGTGAGGGCAACCAGGACCAGCAGCGACAAGGTCACCGTGCGGCGCGGCAGGGCGGCAGCCTGCGCCGAGGCGCTTTTGATTCCACGCCGTTGAATACGATCGAGGTTTTTTAATTGCCAGGAGCCGACATGCCAGAGGACGAACATCCCGAGGCATGCGGCGAGCGAAAACCAGGCAACGTGGCCTTGTCCTCGAGGCACAATGATCAGCGCCGCCAGGAGCGGGCCAAGTGAGCTTCCCGCATTGCCGCCGACTTGGAAAAGCGATTGCGCCAGACCGCGCTGCCTGCCCGCCGCCATGTGGGCAATCCGGGAGGCTTCCGGATGAAAAATCGCCGACCCCATTCCGACCAACGCGGCGGAGATGATCATCATCGGGAAACTATGCGCTTCCGAGAGCAGGAGCAGTCCGATCAGCGTCAGTCCCATTCCCGCGGAGAGCGAATACGGCATCGGCCGCCGATCGGTGAGGAGCCCAACGAGCGGCTGGAGCAGCGATGCGGTGCATTGGAAAGTAAACGTGATGAGTCCGAGCTGGGTAAAGTTGAGCCCAAGCGACGATTTGATGAGCGGATAGAGGGATGGAATCAGCGCCTGGATGGTGTCGTTGAGCAGGTGCGAAAAGCTGATCGCAAAAAGGACGGCATAAACAGTCTGCCCGCTTTTGCTCACTGGTGGACCGGCAACTTCATCGGCACTGATAGATTCCATAGGGGCGCTACTTTGAATCCGGTATGCGCACTGCTCAAGGAACGGAAAGCGTTTTTTTGCAGCTCACAAGCAGCTTCCCACGAAGGCGAAAGAGAGATCTCCCGCTCTTCAGCCCACCATTGGGCGCCAGTAAAGCGCCGCTCTCCTGTTAACTTTGGGAAACCACGTCTTTGCGCGGAATGACGATCGGTGCGCCGCCATTGCTCAATGGATCGCCGTTTCGCGAGATGCAACCCTGGAGCCGTTCCAAGCGCATCAGGACGTCGCACGTCAGGCGGTCGACTTTTTCATGCAGATGCCCGATTTCGAGCTCAGCCTTGAGGTTGACGTCATACTCAATGTCAGCATGCACCCGGTCCTTGGCGGCCTGCCGGTTTTGGCTTAACAAGACAAACACCGAGAGAAAAATCGCTTCCAACGAAACCGAGAGTGTCAGGAACCCAAATGGATACGGGTCAAATTGGGGGAGCCCGGGAATGGGGATCCAATTCAGACCAAGCCAGAGGCCAAAGAAGACAACGTGGATCATCAAAAAAGTGATGCTGCCCGCGAACTCCGCGATCCAATCGGCGCTCTTCTGGACCAAAGTGCGTTTGTCGCTGATCTCCTCGTTGACGTTGCGCGTGGCGGTATGCCGAAGCTGCTCGACGGTAAACCGGTGGCGGCGTCCCATGGCAGCGAGCAGATCCATCGCCGCTTCGGGATGCAGATGCAGGAATTTCTCCAGGTCCGCGCGACCGAGCCGAAGCGCCTCGGTCTCTTTGATTGCGACAACCGAGGCACTCCGGGTGCCGTTATCAAGCAGGGAAAGCTCGCCGAAAAAGTTGCCGCGGCTGGCAAGCTCCAAAACGATGCGCTCGCCGGTATCGTTTTTAAAAAAGACTTCCACCTCGCCTGAGCTGATCACATAGATGGCGTCTCCCGGATCGCCATAATTAAAAATTGTCTCGTCCTTGGCGAACTGCACCACGTCGAGTTGCGAGGCAAGTTCCTCTCTCTCATGCTCATCCAGAAATTGGAAGAGCGGCACGGCTTTAAGCAGATCGGCTTCTGGACGCATAAGCCGGCGAGATAAGCACAAGGCGGGCACGAAACTCCACCTTCCTCTTGATCTTTAATTAAAAAACAAACGCCCCTTTGCCTCCTTTAGTAAGACGGCTGCTTGTTTCCCAACTCAAGGGCCGCGCGTGCCGCACGGGTTCCCGTGGCAAAGCAGCCTTGAATCAGATAGCCGCCGGTGGGCGCTTCCCAATCGATCATTTCACCGGCCACAAACAGACCCGGAACCGCCTTGAGCATCAGATTGCCGTCGATTCCGCGCCATCGCACTCCGCCGGCCGATGAAATCGCCTCCGCGATCGGACGCGGCGCGCTAAGCTGCAGAACGCATGATTTTACTTCCGCCACAAACGATTCCAAAGCCAGGAACGGGCCCCGGCTTTCAAGAATGGCAAACGCCGTGTCGTTCAATCTCCAGCGCTGGCGCGCTTCGGCCAGGAAATTGCGCTGAATCGGCCCCATCTTCGCCAGCAATTGCGCCACGGTGAACGATGGCTTGAAATCGATGGATATCTCCGGATGCGGCATCGCGCGCAATACCGATCCGAGTTGGTAAATCGCTCCGCCTTCAAGCCCGTATTTGGTAACAAGCAGCTCACCCTTTACCTCCATGGCCCCAGCCCGCACGGCGATACTCTTGAGCGGCGCGCCCTCCGCTTTTTCCAGAACCTGCGCCGGCCAGGGGAATTCCCATCCACAATTGGCCGGCTCCAGGGGCGCCACCGGGATGCCGATTTTTTCAAGCATGGCCGTCCATGCGCCATCCGAGCCGGTTGTGGGCCACGAGCCACCGCCAAGGGCAAGAACCACTGCATCGGCATGCTCATTTCGCATTTCGCCTTCGACCTGAAATTCAAGAGTCAGTGGCCGGCCCGGCACAATGCCTGTCAATCGATGATGCATGGCAAAGCGCACCTTCAGGGCGCGCAAACGCTCCACCCATCGCCGCAAAAGCGGTGCGGCCTTGAGTTCGCGCGGATAAACCCGGCCCGTCGACGCGGCAAAGGTTTCCACGCCAAGTTCCGCCGCCCAGTTTCTCAATGCCTCCGAGTCAAACTCCGCGATCAGCGAATCCCAAATCTCCGGCGGCTGATCCGGACCGCTGTAACGGTTAACAAACCGCGCATGCGCTTCGACTTTGGTTAGATTGAGTCCGCCGCGTCCCGCCACCAGGAACTTGCGTCCCACCGAGGGCTTGGCATCAAAGAGGGTGACCGAGGCGCCTCCTGAGGCGGCGACCTCGGCGGCGCGCAGCCCTGCGGGCCCCCCTCCAATGATTGCAATGTTCATGCGCGATCGAAACAGCGCTTTGTCTTAAAGCGCAACGCCCTTTTCCTCTTTTGGAATGCGCTTGCTCCAGCTTTGAAGAGCATCCAAACCCATCGGGGTCAAAATAACCGATCCGCCCGCTGTATGAGGTACGCGCCTTCACGACCATCGTGATTCACCAATCAATTCCCTATCGAGTCCTGAGTTTTTTGTCGGCAATCGTGCTTCTTGGCGCGATTGGCACGGCCGCATTCTGGATGCTCGACTACCATTGGACCTGGGGACCGGTTCTTAAATATTGGCGGCTTTTTCTCGATGGCTGGGTGACCACCCTTGTTATCGCCTCATTGGCCTTGCCACTTAGCACCGCAATCGGACTGCTCCTGGCGCTCGGCCGAAGATGCCCATGGATGCCGGTGCGCGATGCCGCCCGGATCTGGGTGGAAATCACACGCGGCACGCCGCTTCTGGTTCAGATCTACTTCTACTTCTATGTCATCGGCCAGGCGCTTGCTTTGAATAACCGATACATCGTCGGTCCGCTGATCCTTTCAGCCTTTAGCGGCGCATATCTCAGTGAAATCATCCGGGCCGGGATAGAAGGAGTAGGCAAGTCCCAGTTGGAAAGCGCGCGGGCTATTGGCCTGGGCCGGCTACAGATTTATCGCTATGTAATCTTCCCCCAGGCAATCCGGCAGATCCTGCCGCCAATGGCCGGGCAATTTGTCTCGCTCATTAAAGATTCCTCGCTGCTCTCAGTTATCGGACTCAGCGAACTGACACTGGCCTCGCAGGAAGTCAGCTCGGTGACTCTGGCCGCGTTTGAAAGCTATTTGCCCGTGGCGTTTGGCTATCTTTTACTTACCCTGCCTATCTCGCTTTTCAGCCAATGGCTTGAAAAGAAGCTTCGCTTTGAAACTTAAACTCACAGGCCTCACCAAATCTTTCGAAGGCCATGGCGTGCTGGATAATATCACCGCCGGGTTCGGCCCGGTGCGCAGCCTCGTGTTCATAGGACCTTCGGGCGGTGGAAAATCGACGCTCCTGCGAATTATCGCAGGATTGGAAGTACCCGAATCCGGCTCGGTGGAACTTGACGGCGAACCAATCGAGTTCGGCAAAGGAGAAAAAGCGCTTCAAAGCTATCGGCGCCGGCTCGGCGTTGTATTCCAGGCTTTCAATCTATTTCCCCATCTGAGCGCCCTAAAAAACATCACGCTGCCACTTGAAAAAGTACACGGGCTTTCTCCCGCGGATGCCAGGGAATGCGCCATTCAAACGCTCACCCGCTTTCAGCTGGCCGAGCATGCCCATAAAAAGCCGGGAGCTCTTTCCGGCGGCCAAAAACAGCGCGTGGCCATTGCGCGTGCCATCACGATCAAGCCGCGGCTGCTCCTTTTTGATGAACCGACTTCCGCCCTCGACCCGGAGATGACGGCGGAAGTGCTCGACGTCATCGAAGAGTTAAAGGACGACGGCCGCGATTTCATCCTCGTCACGCACGAAATGGGATTTGCCCGGCGCGTGGCCGACGACGTCGCGTTTCTCGCCAACGGGCACATCCTTGAACATGGCCCCGCCGCCGAGCTCTTCGCCGCGCCACGCACCGCGGCATGCCGGGATTTCCTTGCCCGGGTCATGCATTAATCACTGCTTTACCCGGACTTCGGAAAAAACCAAGGCGCGCTCGTTTTGGTTGAGCTCGCGCCATTGGCTGGCCGGAAGATTGCCGAGTTCAAAACCGCCGATTCGGACCCGGCTCAACCGCAGCGTGGGATGGCCGACCGCGGCCGTCATCCGGCGAACCTGATGATTCTTACCTTCAACCAATTCCAGGGCAATCCAGACATCGACCACGCTTTTGCGGTAACGCACCGGAGGATCGCGGGGCGCCACCTCGGGTTGCGGATCGAGCAGCCAGGCGCGGCCCGGCAACGTTTTGTGGCCGCCAATAACCACGCCGCGCTCAAGCTGCCTCAATGCCTCGGCCGTAGGCACCCGCTCCACAAGCGCCCAGTAGGTGCGCCAATGGCCTTGGCTGGGATGGAGCAGCCGGGCGTTGAGAGCCGTTTCGTCGCTTAAAAGAAGCAACCCTTCGCTCTCGGCATCGAGCCGGCCGATTGGGTAGATGTTTTTGGGAAATCCGAAATCGGCCAGGGTCCGATGCGGCGAGCCGTCGGACGTAAATTGCGAGATGACTCCAAACGGTTTGTGAAAGGCAAGAAGCACGGCAAAAGAGTGGTTGGGTCTAAAGATCGCGTGACGTTCCGTCTATTTGCGAATCGAATAACCTTTTTCCCGAATGATTCGCCGCGAACTCCCCATTTTTGAACTCGAATCGCAGATTATCGCCTCGCTGAGAGCCCATTCGCGGCTTGTCCTGCAAGCGCCGACCGGCTCGGGCAAGTCGACCCAGGTACCGCAGATTCTGCTCGATCATGGCTTCGCAGCCGAGGGGGAAATTGTCGTGCTGCAACCGCGCCGGCTCGCCACCCGAATGCTCGCGGCGCGCGTGGCAAGCGAACGCGGCGGACGCCTGGGTGAGGAAGTCGGTTACCAGATCCGGCTCGATCGGGTGGTATCGGCCCGAACCAAAATCCGGTTCGTCACCGAAGGGATTCTGCTGCGTCAAATGCTGGCTGATCCCACCCTCAAAGGCGTTGCGGCCATCCTTTTTGACGAATTCCATGAGCGTCATCTTTACGGCGACATCACCCTGGCGCGCTCGCTCGATCTTCAGGAAACACTCCGGCCGGATCTCAAACTGGTTGTCATGTCGGCAACGCTCGATGCCGGAT
Organism: Chthoniobacteraceae bacterium; assembly: GCA_028293625.1. GTDB lineage: Bacteria > Verrucomicrobiota > Verrucomicrobiia > Chthoniobacterales > Chthoniobacteraceae > CAIURC01. Next base: position 73,558 of record JAQGOL010000025.1, read on the forward strand.
CGCTTCAAAAATACCTGGCCCCATGCGACCGGCTGACTTCAAGCGGCCGGACGTTCCCCGTGGAAATCGAGTATCTGGAAAAATCGATCGGCGATTGGCCGGTCTGGGAAGCGGCAGCTGAAGAAGTGGAACGGCTCGCAGGGCAGACCGAAGGCGACATGCTCGTTTTCATGCCCGGCGCTTTCGAGATCAACCGCACCATCCAGGCGATCCGTGCATCGCGGGCCGGCAGTCAGTTTATGGTGCTCCCGCTGCATGGCGAACTGCCCGTGTCCGATCAGGATGCCGCCGTCGCCCGGTATGAAAGGCGCAAAGTCATCGTCTCAACCAATGTGGCTGAAACCTCGCTGACCATTGACGGAGTGCGTGTCGTCGTCGATGCGGGTCTTGCCAAGATCGCCCGGTTCGATCCCTACCGCGGGATCAATACGCTTTTGGTCGAAAGAGTCAGCCGCGCATCTGCCGATCAACGTGCCGGACGCGCCGGACGCACTGCCCCGGGCCGATGCATCCGGCTTTGGACCGAACGCGAACATGGCGACCGGGCGGCCCAGGAGCTTCCCGAGATCCGGCGGCTCGACCTTGCTGAAGTCGTGCTTACTCTCAAGGCAAGCGGCATTCACGACGTTGCCGGATTTCGCTGGCTGGAACCGCCCGACGCCCGTTCGCTTGAACGCGCTTTGACATTGCTCGAAGATCTCGGCGCACTCGATGCCGCCGGCGTGATCACCCCGCTGGGCCGCCGGATGCTCGCTTTTCCCGCCCACCCGCGATACGCCCGGATGCTTCTGGCTGCGCACGAATTGGGATGCGTTCGGCCAATTGCCCTTGTCGCCGCGTTGACCCAGGGCCGCAACCTGATGCGTCGGGCTGAAGGCAAGCAGATGGAAAAGGATCGCGAAAGTCTGCTTGGGGAGACCGTTGATTCAGATTTTTTCACCCTGATGCGGGGTCATCGGTTTGCCGAACAAAACCAATTTGATCCGCAACGTTGCCGCACGCTCGGCATCAACGGCCTGGCCGCCCGGGAAGCCGCGGCGTTGGCCGATCAGTTTCTAAAAATTGCAAGGGAAGAAGGACTCGATATTGAGTCGCACGAAAAACCTTCGGGTGAAGCCATCGCCCGTTGCGTGCTTGCCGGTTTTCCCGATCAGGTAGCTGTTCGCTGTGATGGCGGCACATTGCGCTGCCAGCTTGTCCATCATCGCAAAGGAGTGCTGGCCCGCGACAGCGTGGTTCATGACGCGCCGCTGCTGGTGGTTGGCGAAGTCAGGGAACTTGAGATCCGCGGTGAACTTGAAACCTTGTTAACCCTCGCCACCGCTATCAAGGAAGAATGGCTGCGCGACCTGTTTCCCGAAGGATTTAAAGACGTTACAGAGGTTGCTTACGACACTACGCAGCGCCGCGTTACGGCCCGGCGGATCACCCGGTTTCGCGATCTCTTATTGCGCTCGGAATCATCCGATAAAGTGCCCTTGGAACAAGCTGCGGAACTCCTCGCAAAGGAAGTGGCTTCCGGTTCCTGCGTTCTCAAAAACTGGGATAACGCGGTCGATCAATGGATACTTCGGCTCAACCTGCTTGCGGATTGGTACCCGGAGTTTGAATTACCCAAGCTCGGCGAGTCCGATCGCCATCTGCTTGTCGAGCAGATCTGTCATGGCGCCACCAGTTACAAAGAAATCAAGGAACGCCAGGTGTGGAGCGTGGTGAAATCGTGGCTCTCCGCGGCGCAACAAATAGTAGTGGACGATTATGCGCCGGAACGCATCGAACTGCTAAAAGGGCGCAAGTTTAAAATTACTTACGCCCCCAACTCGGCCCCTACGATCGCCGCGCGCATTCAGGACCTGTACGGAGTCACAGCCGACCTTCGCATTGCCGGAGGCCGCGTGCCGCTGGTCATTCAAGTGCTCGCACCAAACCATCGTCCAATTCAGATTACGCAAAACCTGGGTAACTTCTGGAAAGAATCGTATCCAAAAATCAAACAGGAATTACAGCGCAAGTATCCCAGACATGAATGGCGTTAAAGGGTGGAGAGAGGGGTGGTGATTGCCGCTTTGGGCGAGGTTTTTAGATTCTTCCCATCAAAAGGAGAATGATGAGGATGATGACGATCAGCCCGAGTCCGCCGCTTGGTCCGTAGCCCCATTGACGGCTGTGCCCCCAGGTTGGAAGTGCGCCAACCAGCAGGAGAATAAGGACGATAAGAAGGATTGTACCCATAGTATCTGCTAAATCGGGATCCGCCCGGCAAACGACTGTGGACTAACGCGTGTTTCTGCCGTGAAAACGCGAAGTAAAAATATTCCTGAACCAGCTACGGCTGGCTACATTTTTTGAACACTGGCGGCGGCCGTCGGCATCGGCGTTTCCATCCACTCGCAATACTGCTTGCGCATGGCACTGGCGGCTTCAACCAGGCGGACCTGAATATTGTCCAGATACTGATGAAGCCCCTGTTGGATAATATCCTTGATGGCGGCGTAGTGGAGGTCCGAGAGGAGACGCCCCGAAAGACGTTCGGCGGGATTGGCAAAATGGGCGCGGTCGCAACCACTGATCCGGTGCAGGGCGCGGTCAAATCCGTCCACACAGAAACGGACCGAGCGCGGGAAGCTTTCGTGCAGAAGGATAAACTCGGCCACACTCCATGGAGTAACCTGGCCGGTGTGTATTTTTCGATAAGCTTCAAACGCGCTGCACGATTTCAACACCGCCTGCCACTGGACGGTATCGACTGTGCCGCCGACTTTTTCGCCTTCCGGCAGGAGGATGTGGTATTTGAGATCAAGAATTCGCGAGGCTGAATCGGCACGTTCAAGGTATTTGCCAACCTGTATGAAATTCCAGCCTTCGCCCTGAGTTAATGTGGCATCGGTAGTGCCGTGAAACTGGTGGGAGTAATCGACGACGCTCCGGTAAAGGTCAATGGCGCTGCTCTTGTAGACCAGGCGCGCTTCCGGCGAGTTCATCCAAAGATAGAGCCCATTGATGCGCTCCCACATCTCACTTGAAATATAGTCACGAACCGTCCGCGCATTCTCCCGGGCCCGCGCAACGCACGAGAGGATCGAATTGGGATTTTCTGAAGAGAAGGTGACAAAATCGCAGACCATCTCCGCGTTCACCGTGGCGTGATGCTTATTAAAGAGCGTCTGGTCTTCGAGGGTCGCGAGGATTGGAAGCCAATTGACGCGCTCCTCGGCCGGGCCCGACCGTTCACAATCCAGAGTAACCTGAAGGTTGACATCAAGGATGCGGGCATTGTTTTCGGCGCGCTCGATATAGCGCGAGAGCCAGTAGAGAGAGTCAGCGACGCGTGAGAGCATTCAGAAAAAAACAGCTAAATGGGTGGTAAATGGACAGGTTAATCTTCGTCGACTACCCAGGAATCCTTGCTGCCGCCTCCCTGGGAACTATTGACTACAAGCGATCCCTTGCGCAAAGCAACGCGGGTGAGGCCGCCAGGCACGACGGTGATTTTGTCCCCATAAAGAATATAGGGACGCAGATCAATATGGCGGCCTTCAATGGTGCCGCCTTCGCAGTAGCTCGGGCTGCGTGAAAGCGAGATGACCGGCTGCGCCACATAGTTGCGCGGGTCGGCGATGATCGCCTGGCGGAACTTCTCATGTTCCTCCGCGGTGGCATGCGGCCCGATCAACATGCCGTAGCCTCCGCTTTCATTGGCGCTTTTGACAACCAGTTGCGCGATGTTCTCGAGGACGTATTTGCGGTCCTCCTCGAACATGGTCAGATAAGTCGGGACATTGGGAAGGATCGGCTCTTCGCCCATGTAAAAACGGATCATGGCCGGAACGAAGTAATACATCACCTTGTCATCGGCAACGCCGGTGCCGATCGCGTTGGCCAGGTTGACGTTCCCCTTTTTGTAGGCTTCAACAATGCCGGGGACGCCAAGCAGCGAGTCTTCGCGAAAAACGGTCGGGTCAAGGAAATCATCGTCGATGCGCCGGTAGACAACATCCACGCGCTTAAGCCCCTTGGTCGTCTTCATGAAAACGACATCGTCCTTCACTGTCAGATCCTGGCCGACGACAATCTCAATGCCCATTGAGCGTGCAAGGAACGAATGCTCAAAGTAGGCGGAGTTATAGATGCCGGGCGAAAGTAAGACGACGGTCGGATCGGCCGGGGTCGGGCAGTTTTTCGGAGCGACAAACCGAAGCAGGTTCAGCAGTTCCTGGCCGTAATGATCGATCGGCTGGACTTTGTGCTGAGAAAAGAGCGCCGGGAAAACGCGCTTCATCACTTGGCGATTGGTAAGCATGTAACTCACGCCGGACGGGCAGCGGCCGTTGTCTTCAAGAACCAGATAGTTGCCGTCCCGATCGCGGATCAAGTCGCTGCCGCAAATATGGATGTAGATATCCTTGGGCACATCGACACCCATGAACTCAGGCCGGAAATGCTTGGCGCTTTGAACTACTTCAAGCGGAATGATTCCTTCTTTCACGATGCGTTGATCGTGATAAATGTCGTGCAGGAAACGGTTCAGCGCGGTGATCCGCTGCACCAGACCGCGCTCCACATGCTCCCATTCCTGCCGTGGAATGATCCGGGGGATCGGATCAAAAGGAAAAATGCGTTCGGTCCCCTGGTTGTCGCTGTAGACCGTGAACGTGATTCCCTGATTAAGGAAATTCTGCGAGGCAAGCCGATGTTTGCGCTCAAGTTCGGAATCGCTGAGTTCACCGAAGCGTTCGAGCAATTCCCGATAATGGGGCCGCGCCTCGTTTTGGGAGCTGAACATTTCATCGTAGAAATCGCCCACTTCGTAGCTGCGGAATGCGTCGCCCATTATTTTAAAGATGCGTTGTAAAAATCGATTGCTGGCTGGTGATAGTAAAAAAACGCTTAGGACCCTGCCATGGAAGGCTCAAACTCATAGTCCTGGCTGGTACTGCCGAATTTGGGATAGATAAATTTGCAGGCCACCACATTATCCTTGGTGATGCCGTATGCTTGTTTGAGTCCGGCAAGCTGGAGTTGCTTGAGCGAATAATAAAGCAAAGCGGTCCCCAGCCCCCGGTTGCTGTATTCCATCAGCACACACGGACCCGAAGGAAGATGATTGGTGGTTTCACCCGCAATCGCCAAAGCCGACGCACCGATGATCCTCTGGCCATGGCAGATTACCACCGCCGGAACTTCGTCGCGTTCAAAAAGCTGGTCGATTTGCACTTGCAACCGCTGCCGAAAATCAGGAAGCACATCGCTCCATGCCGAATCCTGGGCGAAAGCGTTTGAAATCACATTGCTGACGGCCTTCTCCTCGCCACGCTCCGCTGCCCGAACGTGATAACATTCGGCAAGCGGGCTCTCAATCGGGGGGAGCTTTGATAACTCCCATGTGAAGCGCGTCCAGCGCACCAATTTCATGGGGGCGCAGTCTACTGGCCAAAAGTGGGAAATCAACGGTTAAGACAACGGGTTTCCAAGCCGTTTTTGAAGGCGAAAGAAAAGGCCGGCGTCCCCTGTCAAAACCGTGTCTCACAAGCTTCCCACGCGCCGGCCTTTGTCAGGCTCTAAAAACCAAAGACGCTCCGCCTTAATCTTCCCAGTCGTCCGGCGGATTCTTCAAAAAGACGCGGAACTTCTTCTTGTCGATTGATTTTTCGTAGGCTTCCTCCGGGGCGATGCGGGCAGCGCGCAGATGCTCCATAATCGAGTCATCGAGCGGCTGATTGCCTTTCTTTTTACCAACCTGCATCATGCCGGGAATCTGATGGGTCTTGGATTCGCGGATCAGATTGGCGATGGGAGTATCAACAACGAGCACTTCAAGAGCGGCCACGCGCCCCGGCTTGTCGATGCGCCGGAAAAGGTTCTGCGCAACCACCCCCTTCAACGATTCCGAAAGACCGGCGCGAATCTGGTTTTGCTGGCCGGCAGGAAAAACGTCGATGATACGGTCAATGGTTTTTGGCGCGCTTGGCGTATGCAGTGTTCCGAAAACAAGGTGACCCGTGGCCGCGGCGGTGAGCGCCAGTTCGATTGTCTCCAGATCGCGCATTTCACCCACCAGCAGAATGTCGGGATCTTCACGCAGCGCACCGCGCAAGGCTGAAGCAAAGGATTTGGTGTGGACGCCGACTTCGCGATGATTGATGAGCGATTGCTGGGAGCGATGCACAAATTCGATCGGATCCTCCACCGTGATGATGTGATCCTTGCGGTGAAGATTGGCGTAATCAACCATTGCCGCCAACGTGGTTGACTTGCCCGAACCGGTCGGCCCGGTCACCAGAACCAATCCTTTTTTCAGCAGCGCAAACCGTTTAAGAACCGGCGGCAAACCGAGGTCCTCCATGGTCAACACTTTGCTTGGAATCAAGCGAAACACAGCGCTGATGCCGCTGCGTTGATTGAAAAAATTGGCCCGGTAACGCGCGAACCCCGGATACTCGTATCCGAAATCGACATCGCCGGTTTCCTCAAATGTTTTAATTTTCTGCTCCGGGGCGATCTCATAAACGAGCGCCTTAAGATCGTCGTTTTCGAGAGCGGGCATATCGACTCGCACAAGTTCGCCGTGAATGCGAAGCATGGGAGGATTGCCGGTGGAAAGATGAAGGTCAGAAGCACTCTGCTCCTTCATGAATTTAAAGAATGAATCGATGCGGGCCATAAATTGTCAGAGAGCTAGTCGAATGCCAGAGCCCCGCCGCGTCGCATCAACTTCCAGGTGCGCCTTAGACTCCCTCATCCCTGCACGCCCACCATACGCATCCAAAGAAAGCAGCGACGGTGAAAGTGAACATCCCAAGAGTCAGCATAAGTAGGCGCCCGTAGTGCCGCAGCGCGCTTCTTTGGTCAACTCGATTTGCTCAAAAACGTCAGATTCTCACATCAAAGAAGTCGAGCATAACCGCCCGGTAAACCTCGTGTTTCATCGGTGGCAGCCACGCGATTTGAAATTCCCAGGGGAAAATCCAGCGGAAATCGCGAAACTCCGCGTGCGGCTGCTCCACATTGATGTGTGTGTCCGGGTCGCGAAAATCGCAGAGGAAATAATGCTGCTCTTTGCCGTGAAACCCTTTTTTGTTGCGGCCGCTATTGAAGCCGTACCGGTAAGGCCCTTTTTTGAGCACTATCCGGTAAGCATGCGGGCTCACTCCAATCTCCTCCTGGAGTTCCCGGCAGAGCGCCTGCTCATGGGATTCCTCCTTGTCGACGCTTCCCTGGGGAAATTGCCACGCTCCAAAATCCCTGATCCGCTCGCAAATGAGGATTTGGCCTTCCACGTTGCGAAGAATGGCCGCGACATTGGCCCGGTAATTCATTTGTGTTTGGAATGGATAGAAAACATTTCGGTTTGATTGGCGCCGTTCTTGGGGTTGCCTTGGTGGTGTATCTGGTTCTTCTTTGGCAACCTGAGCGGCAGGTCCGGCTTCATCAGATTCACTTTCTCCAAGCGGTCGAAAAACGTGACTGGCCGCGTTTCTCAAACTTCATCGCAAATAACTATTCTGATCGCTGGCAGCATGACAAAAATTATTTACTTGCCGAGTCGCGCAATGTCTTTCAGCACTTTTTTATTCTCTCCATTTCCTCCGAGGAAATTGGGATTGCCGGCTCGAACAGCGCTTTTACCGTCCGCGAACGGCTCCGGATGGAAGGAAGCGGCTCCCCGGTTGCGCAATTTATCCTCCAGCGCGTCAACGGACTCGCGGATCCCTTTCTATTCCAATGGCAAAAACAAAGCTGGAAGCCGTGGGCGTGGAAGTTGACGCAGATTGATCAACCCGCTCTCGAACTGCCGGAAACGTCCGATCTTTAAAGCACTCCAAGCGCAGCAACCCTTTTTCCAAGCCGCAAGCCGGAATGTTTTCCCAATTTGAAAAACTGCTCCACGGCCTGCACCTCTATGGCGCGGCGGGGATCGCGGCTTTTGGCTGGGGCGTTTGCTGTCTGCTCGACTGGCCGGCCGATCCATGGCTGCCGCTCTGGTTTTGCGCCGCGCTGCTTATCTACAATGCCGACCGCCTCAGGCACGATCCGGCCGATGAGTTCAATGTGCCATTGCGCGAAGCGGCCACACGGCGGTTTCGCACGGCAAGCCTCACCCTGCTAGGCTGCGCGGTGGTTTTCCTTCTGGTCTGGCCAATCCTCCACCGCGACTGGATCACTCTGGCCCTGATCGCCCTTGGCGCCGTGGTCTGCCTCAATTATTCCATCCCGATCCTTGGATTCCGTTTCAAGGATCTCCCTCTGATCAAGACCCTCTTTGCTCCGAGCGTCGTGGTCATGTCAGTCATGGCATTGCCGTGGCTGCATGAACCGGCCCGGCACGACAACCTGACATTCGCGCTCAATGCCGGACGCGCATGGATGTTCCTTCTCTTTAATATGACGTTGTGCGATTTGCGCGACATCAACGGAGATCAACGCACCGGGATTCGCAGTTTGCCCGTGCTCTTTGGAGCCAGGCGCACCCGCCTTTTTCTTTGGGGCCTGTTTGGCGGGATTGAATTGCTCACGCTGGCGAGTTGGGCCGCCGCCGGCAACCGGCATCGGTTCACCTGGGGAATCATCGCGCTCGTTGGCCCGATTTATTTGGGCGCCCTTCTCATTGCCGTGCGCAGGCCCCAATCCGAACGGTTCTACGAATGGTGGGTGGAAGGGATGCTTTTTCTGCCGGCATGCGCGTGCCTCCTCTCCGCCTTTCATTGCCAAGGCTAAAAATGGAATGCCAGAGAGAAAAAGCATGAGCGGGGGGTAGGGGTAGGCTCACCTCTCGCCTTTGAGGAATCGAGGTTTTACTACTCCGGGCGAATTCGTGGTATCTCGTTCATGGCTTATTCCTCTTTCTCTGAATTTATCGCCGCGCTGGAAAGTGCGGGCGAACTCAAACGGATCCGTGTTCCCGTCGCGACGGAGCTGGAAATTACCGAGTTTGCCGATCGCGAGATGAAGTCACCGGGAGGCGGGAAAGCGCTTCTTTTTGAGAAACCAACCGTAAACGGCGTTGTCTCCAAGTTTCCATTGGCGATTAACACGATGGGTTCCACCAAGCGGATGGCGATGGCCCTCGGGTTAAAATCAATCGACGAGCTCGCCCAGCAAATGCAGCTCATCTTAAAAGCGAAGCCGCCCAGCAATCTCAAGTCAGCCTGGGAACTTGCCAAACAAGGATTCGATCTGCTTCATGCCCGCCCCAAGCACGTCAAAACAGGGCCGTGCAAGGAAGTCATTCACCGGTTCCCCTCCCCTGGCGTCACCCCTTCGTCCCTGCCAACTCTGCTCGATCTGCCCATCCTTAAATGCTGGCCGATGGATGGCGGCCGTTTTATCACTTTTCCCTGCGTGCATACGCGCGATCCGGACACCGGCGAGCGCAATCTTGGCATGTATCGGATGCAGATCTTTGATGAACAAACCAGCGGCATGCACTGGCAGGTTCACAAAGTAGGCGCGCGGCATGGAAAACGGTATTACGAACGTGGGGAACGAATGCCGGTGGCGGTCACCATCGGCGGCGATCCCGCCTATACGATGGCGGCCACGGCGCCGTTGCCGGACGGGCTTGATGAAATCCTATTCGCGGGCTTCGTGCGCAAGAAATCAGTCGAGCTGGTCAAGTGCGAGACTGTTGATCTGGAAGTGCCGGCCGATGTCGATTTTGTCCTTGAAGGATATGTGCAGCCGGGCGAGATGAGAGCGGAGGGGCCATTTGGGGATCATACCGGTTTTTATACGCCGGTGGACGATTATCCGGTTTTCCACTTAACGGCCATTACCCATCGCCGTGATGCTGTTTATCCATGCACGGTGGTCGGGATTCCGCCAATGGAAGACTTCTATATGGGCGAGGCAAGTGTGCGGATCTTTTTGCCGGTTTTTAAGATGAACTTTCCGGAGATTGTCGACATGGCGCTTCCGGCCGAAGGGGTTTTCCACAACCTGGTTTTCGTTTCAATTCGTAAACAGTACCCGTGGCAGGCCTACAAGATCATGCACGGGCTCTGGGGCATGGGGCAGATGATGTTTAGTAAGTACATCATAATCGTGGATGCGGACTGTAATGTGCATAATACAAGCGAGGTTCTTTTTCGGCTTTGTGCCAATACGGATCCCCAGCGGGATAGCACATTTATAAAAAGTCCGTGTGATGCGCTCGATCACGCTCCTTCGGTTCCGTGCATTGGCAGTCACATGGGAATCGACGCCACGCGGAAACTTGCGGCCGAGGGTTATCCGCGGGAATGGCCTGAACTCTTAAAAATGGATGAAACAGTTAAAGCAAAGGTGCATGCGCTGGTTTCAGCGCTCGGAGACTAATATGAATATCGAAGAGGAAGTCTGCTCACTTCGCGATGAGCTTGAGATTCTAAAAAAACAGATTGCGGGTTTGCAGGAATTTCTCGTCCTCAAACCCGCCGATGAACAAGGAGCCGCGGCGCTCACCATTCATTGTCAGTCCCTGACCGTGGAGCGCGATGATGACGAAAACAACGGCTGCGCGCAGATTACCTTCAATAACAACGGGCCTGCCTTCTATCTCTGGCACGAGGATGAAGAGGGCAACTCGAACTCCGTGGAGCTTGATTTTGATTCCGAGGGGTTCGGCCATATCTGCATCATTGGCGCCGATGAGCAGCCGCGCCTTGATCTCGCAGTCGAAAACGGCGGGCACGGCCGTCTGGGCGTCTTTTCACCGGGTGGCATTCCGTGTGCCGTGGTCAAGGCGATGCCGGGTGGCGGCGCCCTCTCGGTGCTTGCGCCAAGCGGCAAACCACTCGCGTTTCTTACGAGTGCAAGCGAGCACGGCGGCGAACTCGCCTTGATTAATCATGCTCAGCAAGCCGTTGCCAAAGCTGTTGCCGCCGAACATGGCGGCATTTTTCTTGCCCGGCGTTGCGACGGCGAAGTGGCCGCCTTTCTCGCCGCGGCCGATGACGGTGGCGTGGTGACTGTCATGAGCGACAACGACTTCAGCATCGCCCTCCATGCCTCGCCTGAAAATGCACTGCTTGGAATCAGCTGCAGCAGCGATGAGCGCTCAGCCATTATTTTAACCACCAGTGCCACGCAAAGCTCCATGCAATTGCGTGGCAACGAAGGCAAACTCGCCGTCCGCCTCACCGCCCATTCCACGGGAAACGGAGTCGACCTCTTCTCCCCCGAGGGCAACAAGTCGATCTCCATTGACGCGCTTCCCACCGGCGGCCTGATCACCCTTTCCAACCCGGAAGGCAATAACTGCGGATTCCTCTCGGCGGGCGCCGAAGGCGGAATGTTCGGGCTGCATCCGCCAAAGAAACCGGCTTCCGACGGGATCATCCTGACGGGCCGGCTCGATGAGGCGGCGGTGCTTGTGGGTCAGGAGGGAAAAGTGCTCGGTTGGTTTGGCCGTAATGAAGGCGGGGGAAAAGTCATCGTGCGCGCTTCGGGTGAAAGTGATGGAAACGCGCAGCTTTTTGCCCATCCACACGGCGCAAATCTTCTCCTGCAAGGCGCTGACGGCCTTTTGCAAGCCGGTTTCGGCACAACGCCCGATGGCGGGCAGCTTGCTATTTATAATGAGCTCGGCATTGAACGCGCCCACCTGGCCGTGGCGCGCGACGGCGGCGCCCTCAAGTTAAACTGGGGCGGCACCATGGCGGTCGCCGCTCTCGGCACCGATCACGGCGGTGCGATTGTCACCTACGACGAGGACGGCGAGGTGCGCGCTTCGCTTCCAGCCCGCGGCGATTGCCTGGAGGACGAATAGGCGCCGGACTTATTTGATCCGGTCGGATTGGAGGTAGGCGGCGATATCGGCGATCGATTGAGGAGTTAATCCAAGGGTATCAGCCGAGAACATCAGGGAGCGGGTCATCGGCGTAATGACCTTGATCAATTTCCGTGGCACCGTTTGGGTCTGGCCGCCGATCGACTTGATCAGCACCGGGTCGTCATTGGTCATCACGATTCCGTCAATAATAATTCCGTCGTTGGTTTCAAGACGGTTCCATTCAAATCCATGAGAAATTTCCGCCGAGGGATTGAGCATGGAATTGAGGATGACTTCGCGTGGTTGCGTTTTTCCAAACGCGGTCAGATCGGGACCAAATTCAGCCCCTTGTTTGCCGATCTTATGGCAGGCATAACAGACGACGATCGCGGCCTCGCCCGTTTTGACATCGCCTTTTAAGGCAAGAATCTCAGCGGCAGGCGGCAGTTTTGAAACCCCCGCGACCGGCTCGGGCGAGATCACGCTAACCAAGGCAACCGGAGGTTTGGCCAGGCCGCGTGCGATCATCATTTCAGCCACGCCGTGTTCGCGCCAATCGTTGCCCTTTCGGCTGTTCAACCACCAGACCGCCTCGGTGTGCAAAGGGAATCCTTTGTCGGCAGCCAGGTCGGCCATCGCCATTGCCGCTTCCGGTGTTTTCACAAACGCGATGGCGTTCATCATCAACGCGCGCTGGGCTTTGCTGAGATTGGGTGAAAGGGCGCGCGTTTTAAAATCAGCGACCGCCTCGGGAGCGCCCAGCCGCCACGCCATCCAGGCAAACGCTTCACTCCATTGCCCGGCCACCGTTCCCGCCGATTTGGAGAGTGCGGCATAAATCTCGTTTTCCTTGCCTTCGCAACCCGTGCCGAAAGCCTCCAGATAAGTCCGATCAACGCCATCGAAACCACGGGCGATCTTCAGCAAAGTATCGCGGCTCTGCTCCAGTGGCAGATCGCGCATCGTGAGCGCCACTTCCCGGCGGATCGCGGCCGATTTATCATCAGCCAAACGCGCAGCCATCGCCGCCACGTTTTGATTGGCACGCCGCAATGCCCGGTAAGCGACCAGCCGGACACTGTCGTTTTCGGAATCAAGCAACGGGGTCACCTTCGCAACTCCGGAATCGCCCATCTGCGCCAGCAACCATTCGGCACGCGCGACAATGAACGGATTGCCGTCCTCAAGCAGCGCGGCCACGGCGGGCACCGCTTTCGCCCCCTGCTCCTTGAGAAGGACAAACCCGCTGTTGCGCACATTAACCGCCGGACTTTTTAACGCCTCGATCTGCCCCTCGATGGTGGCCAGATCAAACTTGGGCACCTGGGATTTGAAATTCTTTGGCGCGATCCGGTAGATCGTGCCCGAGATGGTTTTATCGAGATCGGAGTGGCCGCCAACGCGCGGGTCGAACCAATCGGCAATGTAAATGGCGCCGTCAGGCCCGACCGTCACATCGGAAGGACGAAACCGGGTCTTGAGTTCGTCATTGGCTTTGCCGCCCTGGAAATCCGAGCCGGCAAATTCCTTTTCCTTGTTTGACGTCGCGAAATCAAAGCGCTCGAGCTTGAAGCCGGCGCCGTCGGGTTTGGGCAGATAACCAAACACCACGTTGCGCCCGGCTTCGCACGTCAGAAGCAAGCCTGCCCATTTTTTCCCAAGGGCGCCGTTTTCATAAAAGGCGACGCCGGTAGGCGAGCCGCCGCCGTAAACATCGCCCGGAGGCATCGTGCCGGGATCTTCCTGGCGCCATTCAGCGGTGGGCACATCCTGGCCCGGGCGTTTATCAGCGCCCCAGCTCCGTTTTCCGTCACGCGAAGCGAATCCGGCATTGCCATATTCGAGCACGGCCGTCACCCGGCAGGCAGGTGGATCGTCGTTGTCGCTCTGAAAAATGTCGCCCAGCGAGTTGACCGCCTGCTCAAAACTGTTGCGGTAATTATGCCCGATAACGGTGACGTTGGAGCCGTCCGGGTTCATTCGAGCGCTGAATCCGCCGATCCAGACATGCCCGTCGTCGCTCTTCTGGCCCGCGATTTTCGTCGCATCGGCCACCTGCTTTGTCGCATCGCCGTGCTCATACGGGCTCCCGATCCGGAACGTTTTGCCGGACTTATCGGTAAAAAGCGCACCCGTGTTGCCTTGATTAAAATACCAAAGTCCATCGGGACCAGCCGTCACGGAGTGCAGGCTGTGATCGTGATTGCGTCCATTGAACCCTGTCAGCAGCACCTCGCGTTTATCAATGGCGGCATCGAATTTTCCGTCTCCGTTCACATCGGTGTAAACAATGAGATCCGGCGGTTGTGAAACGATGACCTTGTTGCCAAGCACCGCCACGCCGAGCGGTGCCAGCAGGTTTTCTTCCTGCACAAAGACCGTGCTCTTGTCCGCTTTGCCATCGTGATCGCTGTCTTCGAGCACCACGACGCGGTCGCCTTCCTTGCGCCGGGTGGCATGGCTGCGGTAGTTGACGCCTTCGGCCACCCAAAGCCGGCCGTCTTTATCAAAATCGATGTTGGTCGGGTTATAAAAAAGCGGCGTCGTCGCCCAAACAGTTACTTCAAACTCCTCGGGCACGGTAAACATTTCCGCCGGCACCAGCGTCGGCAACGGAGCGCTCTGAGCAACGGCGGTGGAAATCGACGCTGCCAAAAAAAGAGGGGCAACGGGCAGCCAAAAAGAGAGTTTGTACATGGGAAAAGCAAAGACGGGGGAACCGGCGGGGAAATTGTTTTTCAGAATGGACCGGCCTCGTCGAGCGGCTAAAGCGCCCAAACATCGAGCAATTTTCTGGCGGCAATGCAGCTTCTCATTCATTGAGGCAGCCATGAAAAGCCCGACTTGGTGCGTTGCCCCCTTCACCCTTGCCTGCCTGCTCGCTTTTACCCTCTCGAGCCCTGGCAAGTCCGCCGATTATTTCCCGTTGCCGGACAAGGACGGCGGATGGCGGACATTAAAAGAGCCGGCCCAAATCCGCGAACTGGCGGGAATGAATGCCGCGCGGCTCGACCAGGCCTTTGAATTCACGCAACGCTGCAGCCAGAACGGAGGACTGCTGGTTGTGCGCCACGGCTACCTGGTTCTTGAAAAGTATTTCGGCCGGGCGCACCGCAATGCGAATCCGGACATGGCTTCGACGGGAAAAGCTTATACCAGCATCGCGTGCGGGATCATGCTGAACGAATTTCACGATAAGATTCCTGACGGGCTCGACCAGAAGGTGTTTACCGAGACATATCTTCCCGAAGCCTTTCCGCTGGACGATCCACGCAAGGCCGGCATTTCGCTTGGTCAACTGCTCTGCATGTCGGCCGGCTACCATGGCGAAGGCGGCAGCCCCGGAGTTGTAAAGGGTGAAGTGGTGCCGCTCAAACCCATTCCCGGCCAGGATCTGCGCGATCTCGATCTCTCCTCCATCCGCACGCCGCTCTGGACCGAGCCCGGTGCCGGTTATTCCTATTCCTCCCCGGCCCCGCACATTGCCTCGATCGTGCTGCGGCATGTAACCGGCATGAAGCTTCAGGATTACATTAACGAGCGGATGGCAAAACCGATGGGCTGGGGAGAATGGGCTTATTGCCTGCATCGCGGAGAACTGACCCTGCCCAATGCCAACGGAGCCGGAAGCATCGCGGTCCACGCCACCGACGCCGTGCGCTTTGGTTACTGCCTTCTTCATCATGGCGCGTGGGGAGATAAACAGGTGGTTCCCGCTGAATACGTCGCCTTGTGCAACCAGCCCTCCCCCTACAATCCGCACACTCCTTTTAGCCTCATGTTTGAAAACAATAGCGACGGCCATGTTGCAGGCGCGCCCCGCGATGCTTTCTTCAAATCCGGTGCCGGTGGATTCGGCATCTTCGTGGTCCCCTCGCTCGACCTGGTGATTTACAAACTCGGCGGCAAAGATTCCCAGTATGCCCCGGAGCTGACCGGCATCCCGCAAACTTTTGCCTACGATGGTTCCCGCGACAAATGGACCCCGATTGCGCGGACCCCGTTTAATGAAGGAAGCATGGGTGGCGATGACGGCTTGCGGCGGGTCCTTGAAATGGTGGCCGCCGCCGTGTGCGATTAAAAAAGCGCACAAGTGTTGACCCCGCGCGGGTCGCCGGTGGACGCGGGCGGGAATGGCTCTTACTATTCGCGCAACTTTTTGCATGTCGGACCATCCCGCTTCCAGCTCGACCCCGCCCAGTGCCCGGCTCCCTGATCAACAGGGGTTTAATCGCATCATGCACCGGGCGACCATTGCAGTGATTGCCGTGCTGGGATTGCCGGCGATTGGCTTGCTGATGATGGTCGTTTTTCTTCTGCATTCGGCGGACCGGGTCGAGTACACGGAAAAGGTCATCGCGGAGGTGCATTTGCTTGAAAAGACCGTGCTCGACATGGAAACCGGTTTGCGCGGATTTGAGCTGACCGGCGATGCACGATTTCTGGAGCCGCTCGCCGCCGGAGAGAAGGGTCTCAATGAACGGCTCAACTCCCTTTCTTCCCTCGTCGAGGAAAGTTCCACCCAAACCGTTGCGGCCCAAAGACTCCGCCTTGAGATTTTAAGGTGGGAATATTTTAGCCAGGAAGCGCTTGCCCTGCAGCATGTCCGGGGAGAAACCGCCCGCGACATTAATTTTGAACTTCGCGGGAAGCGGATCATGGATTCGTTCCGCGACGGCGCTGAACGGATGATCGAGACGGAGACGCAGTTGCTTGGCCGGCAAACGCTTTTCCTGCACCGGGCGCGCATGGCGCTTTTCATCGCGATGGCGCTCTTTGTGGTTCCCGGCATCCCCCTGGCGCTCAAGTGGCTGCGGCGATTGCTCCGGCGTGCAAGCGACACCTATCGCGCCAGTCTCGTCGCGGCGGAAATTCGCGCCAATGAGCTCCATGTCGCCCTGCGTTCGATCGGCGACGCGGTGGTGACGACAAATGCGACGGGCGAAGTGATTTTCCTCAACCCGGTCGCCGAGCGGCTAATGGGCTGGCCAAACAAAGAGGCGTATGGCAGGCCCTTGGTGGAAGTTTTTAAGATTTTTAATGAATACACCGGCGCGCCTTCGGAAAACCCGGTTGTCCGCGTTTTGCGTGAAAGAATTGTCGTGGGGCTTGCCAACCATACTGTGCTCCGTTCGCGCAACGGGCAGGAAACGCCTATTGAAGACAGCGCGGCGCCAATCATTGATGACGCCGGGGAAATGCATGGCGTCATCCTTGTGTTTCACGACGTCGCCAAGAAACGCCAGGTTGAACGCCAGCTGGCCGACGCGGAATGGCGTTCCCGTGTTGCCCTTGAAATCGGCGACGCCTGCGCATGGGTCTGGGAGATTGAACAGGACTTGGTGACCGGCGATGCGATGCTCTCAAAACTCTTCGGAGTGCCGCTTGAGAAATGTCTCGCGGGCGAAAAAATCGCCGTGTTCTTCCACTCAATCCATGAGGGGGACCGAGCCCGGGCCATGGCGGCCATTCAGGAGTCGATTTCCAGCCGCCAGATGTATGAGGCCGATTACCGGGTCCGTGGCGAGGACGGCATTGTGCGGTGGATCCATGCGCGAGGCCGGATGGAGCTTAATGAAGCGGGAAAACCGGGACGCGTGATCAGTTTTCTCACCGACATCACCACCGCCCGCCAAACCGAGCAGACATTAAAAGAAAGCGAGCAGCTCTTCCGTTTTCTCAACGAATTCGGCGAATGCACGCGCAAGCTTTCCGATCCACGGGAGATCCTGACCACGGCGGCACGCCTGCTTGGCGAACATCTGAGGGTCTCGCGGTGCGCTTACGCCCATGTTGAGACAGACACCGAACATTTCACCATTCGGGGTGATTACACCAATGGCTGCGCCAGCACGGTTGGCGATTATCGTCTCTCCCTTTTTGGCTCGCGCGCGGTCGCGGAAATGCGCGGAGGGCGCACGCTGGTCATTCGCGACGTCGACCTGGAATTGACGGCCGACTCCGGCGCGGAAATGTTCAACGCCATCGCAGTCAAAGCCATCGTCTGTTGTCCGCTCATCAAAGAAGGCGCTCTGCGGGCGATGATGGCGGTCCATCAAATCACGCCGCGCGATTGGACTCCGTATGAGATCACGCTCGTTGAAGAAGTCGTTGAGCGCTGCTGGGCCACGATTGAACGGGCACGGGCCGAAGCTGAGATTCGCGAACAAGCGCGGCTTTCCGCTTTGCGGGCCGATATCGCGGCGCACCTCGCATTTGGCGATAAGATAGAGCGGATTTTACAAAGCTGCTGCCAGCGGCTGGTGGACCGTCTTGACGCCGCCATCGCGCGTGTTTGGACGCTTAATCCAAGAGAAGCGGTGCTGGAGTTGCGTGCGAGCGCCGGCGTGTTGGCTCACCTTGACGGCCCTCATTCGCGCATCCCGGTCGGCCAGGCCGTAGCCGGCCGCATCGCTCAGAGCCAGCAGCCTTACACGACCGATGACGTGTCGCTCAATTCCAATTTTAAAGATCCCGAATGGTTGAAGAGCGAGGGCATCAAAGCTTTTGCCGGGTATCCGCTGATCGTTGAGGGGCGCCTTATTGGTGTATTTGCGATCTTTTCCCGCCAGACGCTCTCCGATGCGGTGCTCGCGGATCTGACCGCCATTGCCGACGGAATCTCCCAATGCATCGAGCGCAAGCGCGCGGAGAGCGCCTTGCATGCGAGCGAAAATCTTAAGAGCGCAATCCTTGATACCTCGCTCGACGGATTCGTGCTCATGGACCACGAGGGAATCATCGTCGATTGGAACCCGGCGGCGGAACGCATTTTTAGAATCGCGCGGCCGGCGGCGGTCGGCCAATCGCTTGGCGACACCATTGTGCCTGTCGCCATGCGCGAACGGCATCGGAGCGGACTCCAACGTTATATTGCCACCCGCGAGGCACGCATTCTGGGCCGCCGTTACGAGATGCCTGCGTTGCGTGCCGATGGCGAAGAATTCTCCTGTGAGATTTCGATCACCCACATTCCGGGCACTGAACCGCCGCTCTTTGCGGGCTACCTGCGCGATATTTCGGAACGCAAACAGGCTGAAGCGGAACTGCACGCCGCCACCGAGCGGGCCGAGGCTGGAGCGCTCGCGGTGGCCGAGTCGGCCGAACGTTTCCGATTGCTGGCAGAAGTGGTTTCCCTCCAGGTCTGGACGGCGCGCCTTGATGGAGAACTCGATTTCGCCAATCAGGAGTGCGTCCAGTATTTTGGCGCCGATTCCGAAGAGGATCTCCTTGGAAATAAATGGGCCGCATATATTCACCATGCCGATCTCCCGGAAGCGCTCTCCCTGTGGCAGAGTGCGCTTGGCAGCGGCCAACGTTACGAGGTTGAGTTCCGGCTCAGGGGCGCCGATGGGACATTCCGCTGGTTTTTGGTGCGGGCGGCGGCGATGCGCGACGAGGAATCCCGCATTGCCAAATGGTTTGGCACAAACACGGATATTCACGCGTTGAAAATGGCGCAGGACGATGCCGAACGCGCCAGCCGCGCCAAAGACGCGTTTCTTGCCGCGCTCTCCCACGAACTACGCACCCCGCTCACTCCGGTCCTCATGACGGCGGCGTCGCTTCGGGAAGATGAACGGCTCCCGGCTGATACCCGCGAACAACTCCGCATGATGGAGCGAAATATCGCGTTGGAAGCGCGGCTTATTGACGATCTGCTTGATCTGACTCGCATCGCACGCGGCAAACTTTATCTGCGCCCCCAGTCCTGCGACGCGCATTCACTCATTGGATTTGCCGTCGAAATTGTCCGCGATGACGTCCTTGCCAAGCACATCTCGTTTCAGCGCGAGTTTGGCGCCGTGCGCAGCGGCATCTCCACCGATCCTGCGCGCTTCCAGCAAGTCATCTGGAACCTGCTGCGAAACGCCGTGAAATTTACTCCGCGCGGCGGCCAGATTTCGATTCACACGCGCGACAAGGTCAGTGAGGAAGGCGATCACTGGCTCTGCATTGAAGTGACTGATTCAGGCATTGGCATCGAACCCGCCCTGCTCAACGAGATCTTTCTTCCTTTTGAGCAAGGAGGCCTCACCGGGGATCATCGTTTTGGCGGAATGGGGCTGGGCCTCTCCATTGCCCGGGCAATTATTGATCTCCACGGGGGCGCCATCACCGCTTACAGCGACGGGCTCAACTGTGGCGCGACGTTTCGTGTGGAGTTGCCCGGAGCGGGCGAACCGCCTCATGGAGTGGCCGAAACCGCGTTCCCCGATTTTGGAATGCCACCCTCGCTTCCAGCCGCTCCGCATGACCACCAGGAGCGGCGCTCACTCCGGTTGCTTCTGGTGGAAGATCACGAGCCGACTCTGCAAGTGCTTTCCCGGCTCCTGCTCCGCGCGGGCCATCACGTGGTGACGGCCAGTAGCGTGAAAGATGGACTCCACGCCGCTTCCGGGCACACTTTTGATCTCGTGATCTCCGACCTCGGTTTACCCGATGGCAGCGGCACCGAACTCATGGAGCAGCTGCGCGACACCCATCGCCTGCGCGGCATCGCTCTGAGCGGTTATGGAATGGAAGAGGATATTGCCCGCTCGCGCGAAGCCGGTTTTGAACTTCACCTGATCAAGCCCGTCGATTTCAAGCAGCTCCAAAGCGCCATCTTCGACATGTTCGCCGTCAAACCGTAGAGCCGGCCGCTATTTCAAGGCGAGCAACCGCATCCATTCGCGTCCCTCGCGGCCAGGATAAGCGCGCTCGGGCAACCATTCATCGACCAATTTAAAACGGGGCGAAAACAGGGCATTCAGCTCGGCTATTGAAACCTCAAAGGGCGGGCCGTCATCGGGATGATTCCCGCCCGGATCGAGGTAAAAAATGGCGATCAGATGCCCGCCTGGATGAAGCGCGTCAGCAACCGCGTCGACATAAGCGGTTCTTTTTGAAGGATCGATGGCGCAAAAACAGGTATGCTCCCAGACCCAGTCAAACCGGCCGCGCAACTCCGCCGGCAAAGCAAATAAGTCGGCAAGCTCGTAGCGTTCGTTACCTGTCGCGGCAAACTGGCGCGCCGCGTGGATCGCGGAGGGAGCAATGTCGATTCCCACCACTTCCCGCGCGGCTGAAGCAATGACGCGGACGTCATGCCCCAAACCGCATCCGGGCACCAGGACATTGCCGTGGAGCGGGTTGAGGGCAAGATAATCGAGCAGGCCGGGGCTTGGGGCCCCTTTGTCCCAAGGCATCTCACCCTGCTGATAATGGGCTTCCCAGTCCGTCGGCATCAGCGTCGGCTCCAAAAAGTGGCTTGCGCGACGCTCCATTGGAATTTGCGCGAATGCTCCCGAATCAGGAATGGCAGATCGGTGGCGCCTTCAAAAATGAAGTTGGGCTCCAGCGAGCGCGTGAGTCCCTGCAAAGTGGTGATCGCGCCCCCTTCAGACTCCTGGCCGCCAAGCCAGTTTTCCCGCGGAGTGAATTCTTCAAGCCAGGTGTAAGGCGAGGTGATTACCAAGCGGCCGCCCGGTTTGACCAGGGAAGCCAATCTTTCCAGGCAACGCGACGGCTCACTCAGCCGGTCAATCAGGTTGGCCATGAGCACCACATCAAACTCGCCCAGATCCGGCCGCAGATTCATTGCATCCCCGGGCTCGAAAGTCACGCGGCTACGGTCAATCTCCGCCGGCACATGGGCAATGAGCTCGGTGCAAAGCGCCCCTTCATCGAGCCGCGAATAACTAAGCTGCCCGTGATCGCGCAGCCGCTGGGCCGCTTCAATAAAACGGTGTGAAAAATCAATTCCCACAACGGAGCTGCAACGGCGGGCCAGCTCAAAACTCGAGCGGCCCACGGCACAGCCAAGATCGAGAGCGCGCGCCCCCGCGGGCAACTTGAATGTCTCCAGGCCCGCGCTCACGCAGCGCACCGCAAAATCGAGCGCCCCGCCGGGCCCGAATTCATACGGCAGAATTTCATCGGCGCTGCCGTAGTGAAAGAGCAGGTATTCGGCGAGCAGCTTGTCCGTCTCGTAAATGTTCACAGGCAAATCCCGCGCTTCCTTATGCTTCAAGCAAACGGAGGAAGTAGGCGGATGGTTCAAAGTTTTCAATCAGGATTTCAATTTGCCCTCCACGGAACATCCGAACCTGGGGCACGTTGATTTCAGGCGTTTTACTGGGTGAAAAAAGGATGTCGTCGTGGGTCGCGTTCTTCTTGCTCGCGAACCGGTCCGGCGTAAGCCCGCCTCCCAGATGATCGCTGCGGCCGGTCGCCACGTGGAGTGTCCCGAGGATTTTCTCGTCCTGGATGTCGCGGCCCGAGACCGGCAACCGCTGCGTGCCAAAGCCGAGTTCTCCAAGTTCCCCAGTCACAGGATCGCTGGTGAGCTTGTCGTTGTGCTCGGCGACGGTCTGCGCGCGTCCGCTGATCAGCGTAGCCTGGCCAATGCGGCCGCCGGTCACATGCATGAGGCCGATCGTGCCATCCTCATATTTGAGCGGGAACCGCCCCTCGGCGCCGGTTGGCACAAAATAAACTTCGCCGGCGGGCAGGTTAGCCACATCGGGGCCACCACGGCAAAGGCCATGGCTTTTCTGGGCATCCTGTCCGGAGAGCTCAAGGCGCAGGGTGCAACGCAGATTTTCCACCACGTAATCGATTTCAACCGCATCGGCATTGGTAACGCCGAGCCGAAGCTTTTCAGCCTGCACGCTCACCTCATTGTAATCAACCGAGAGGCCCGAACTCAGGATCACATCATTCACCCCGTGCAGCGTCGCGCCGCGGAATCCGATCTGTTTGGCATACGCAGTCAAAGGCGCGGTGGCCGAAAAGGTGGAAATGCAGAGAACGATATCGTAATTGCGGAGCACATCGTCGACCAGGGAGAGCTCGCGGCCATCGGTCGAATACGCTTTTTCGGGAAGATCGAGATTACTGCCGCCGGTGATCTCGTAAGCGAACATCTCGCCGCCTTTGAGATGAAGTTCAAAGAGTCCCTCATTGCGGAGCCCCTGGTAAAAAACATCATGCGCCTTGCGCTGGATGGTCAGTTCCGGCTGCTCAAGAAACTTAAATCCCTGAATTTCGCGCGGGTCTTTAAGATCAATCAGAATGCAAACGCGTTCGCCGCCCTTCGGTTCAAACACCGTGCGCAACAGCCTGGTCAGGCTGAATGGCGGAAACTGTAGGGGTGCGGCTTGAGGCGATGAAATCATGTTGGTTGGCATACGCGGAAGTGATGGGATGGACGCCCTTTTGTGAGAGAAAGTGATTGTCCACTCACCGATGAACACTGCTTTGACTCGATGATCAAGGGCAACTCGATTTCGCCTGGCAGGCCGCCAATCGAAAAACGGGTTTCTGTATTATGAGGAAATTAGGCGGAACGAACCGTGTGCGACACCCCGCGGCCAGCATATTTCCAAAGACGGCACTCACGGCGCGGCAATCCATATTGAAAATATTCCACGCCCATAAATAGGGTTCGGGAGAGCTCGACGAACGTTTTAAAAAGCGAGCCGGAAATCAACGAGCGCCCTCCCAGTGCATCACTAACTTGTTTTCCCGGCCGATTACCGCACCTTGGGTTTGGCCGGTGCCAAAACCGCCTCCTTTCCGCCATGAATACAAACCAGCCAGTTATGATCGATTATTGCTCTTCGCGGAGCCGCCGCGACTGGGCGATGAGCAATTTGTGCTCTTCGATGAGCACGCGCCGTTTTATCGCGATCGATTTTTGCTCGTCGCTGGATGGCCGGGGCTCGCCATTGAATGAATTTTGCGCATCGGCAAGCCGCTCGCGCCAGCGAACCGGGCAACGGCTTGAACCCGCAGCGACTCCCGAGCAGACATCGCTCTTAAAATCCCTCGGTTGCCGGCTCTTTCTGGCCTTTGTCTGTCTCTGGCGGTTTGTGACACGGTTGCGAGCCCGGTGAGAGAGCAGCAGCGCCCGGGCTCGCATTCGCGACTCTCTTCCACATTCGCTACATTGATTTCGGGCTATGTTGCCAGGAGAACGTGCTCCGCGCTCGCCAGCGGCGGAGGTTAAGCAAAAGATGCTTTTGCAATGTTCTGGCAAACCAACGTCCGCACTTTCGATCTCAGCCGGGAATCCCTCCTCATGGGGGTGCTCAACGTAACAGTGGACTCTTTTTCCGATGGGGGCCGCTATATCGACCATGCGCGCGCGGTTGCCCACGCGATTGAGATGGCCGAGGCCGGTGCGCAGATTATTGATGTGGGCGGAGAATCGACCCGGCCGGGCGCGCAATCAGTTTCCCAGGAAGAAGAAATGAAACGGGTGCTGCCGGTCATCGAGCAACTCGCCGGCGACCCGCGCTTTGCCATCTCAATTGATACGATGAAACCGGCAGTTGCGCGCGCCGCGATGGAACGCGGGGCGCAAATCGTCAATGACGTGACCGGATTGCGGCTGCCGGCCATGCGCGAAGTGGTGAGGGAAACCGGCGCGGCCGCCATCGTTATGCATATGCAAGGGATGCCCCGCGACATGCAACTCGCGCCGCATTATAACGATGTCACCGGCGAAATTAGGGAATTTTTTCGACAAATTTTGGATGCTTGCATAAGCTGTGGGATTCCTCCCGTGAGCCTTGCTTTCGATCCTGGAATCGGCTTCGGAAAAACGCTCACCCACAATCTCGCTTTGCTTCGCCACCTGGAATTCATGCGCATCGATGATCGTCCCCTCGTGCTTGGTGTGTCGCGCAAGTCGTTTCTCGGCAGCGCGATTGGATCCCGGACGTTTGAGGACCGGGAGTGGCCGACCGTGGCATTGACCTCCTATGGCCGGACCCGTGGCGCCAATGTGCTGCGAGTCCATGAAGTAACCCCCAACCTTCAAGCGCTCCGGATGACCGAAGCCATCCTGACGCCATGATGCTCGGGGAACGGCTTTACACTCATTGGCGCGACGTGCTCGAAGTCGCGATCATCTGGGCCACCATCTACAATGCCTGGCTCTTTTTCCGCGGCACGCGTGGTGCCAAAGTCCTCACCGGCCTTGCCGTTCTCCTTCTGGTGGTGGCGCTTTGTTCGGAGATTTTTGAGCTCCCGGAAATCAGCTGGCTTTTTCGCAACCTGATTACCTTTCTGGCGTTCGCCCTCGTTGTGATTTTTCAGCCCGAATTGCGGCGCGCCCTGGCCGCCCTCGGCAGCCATCATTTTTTTGCCTCCGTGACCCAAAACCGGGAATCGATCGAGGTCCTTTCAGAAGTCACCTTTGAGCTCGCCAACCGGCAGCTCGGCGCGCTGATGGCAGTCGAACGCGATACCAATATCAGCAGCTTCGCGGAAACCGGTGTCACCATCGAGTGCGAGCTCTCACCTGAACTGGCCGTGAGCATCTTTTTCCCAAAGGCGCCCTTGCACGACGGCGGCATCATTCTGCGCGACGAGCGGATCATCTCGGCGGCATGCGTTTTTCCCATCAGCCAGCGGGTGGACCTGGACCGGACACTTGGCACCCGTCACCGTGCAGCCTTGGGATTGAGTGAAGAGTCCGATGCCGTGGTGATCGTGGTCAGCGAGGAAACCGGCATCGTTTCCATCTGCCACCGGGGCCAGATTGAACGCAATTTTAACCCGGAGAGCTTTAAACAGCGCCTCGGCCAGCTCCTCCTTCTCGAAAAAAATGAAGACGTTGATAAAACTGCTGCTGCAGCATTGGGTCGCCAAGATCGTCTCACTGGTGCTGGCAATCACCCTCTGGGGAGTGATCAAAAAAAGCATACAGACGACCGGCTCGCCTTCTAGAATCCAGTTCAACTCCGAGCGTCCCTTCCATTTTTAATTCATGTCAGAACTTCCAAAAATGCCAGCCGTGGGGATCGCGCCGCGCATCATCGAACGCTCCCTGGAACAACAACGCAAACTCTTCGGCACCGACGGTGTGCGGGGCACAGCCAATATTGAGCCTGTCACCGCCGAGACCGCGCTCAAACTAGGCCGGGCGGCCGCGCATATTTTTATGCAGATGAGTGAGAAGGCAGGCCGCGCCCATGGCCGCCCGAGGGTGGTCATCGGCAAGGATACGCGGCTGAGCGGTTACATGCTTGAAAACGCGCTTGCCGCCGGAGTGATGTCGCTGGGCGTTGACGTCCTGCTCATCGGACCGCTCCCCTCGCCCGGCATCGCTTACATCACCCGCTCGCTTCGCGCCGACGCCGGCATCGTGCTCAGCGCCTCGCACAATCCGTACGAGGACAATGGCATCAAATTTTTCCGGCACGATGGCTATAAACTCGACGACGCCATCGAACAGCGCATCGAACAGCTTGTTTTCAGCGGCGAAATCGAGTCGATCCGCCCCACCGCCGGCAATATCGGCCGTGCCACCCGCATTGATGATGCGCTCGGACGTTATGTCGAGTTTGCCAAGGCCAGTTTTCCCCGCGGCCGGACGCTCGAACAGATGCGGATCGCGCTCGATACGGCCAATGGCGCCGCCTACAAGTCGTCGCCCTGTATTTTAAGGGAACTCGGCGCGGACCTCATTGTCGCGCACAACACCCCCAATGGCCGCAATATCAACCGGGACTGCGGCAGCACGCACCCGGAGGCGATCCAGAGGCTCGTCAAAGAGACCGGCGCGCAAATCGGCATCAGCCACGACGGCGACGCCGACCGGGTCATCCTTTGCGATGAATTGGGCGAGCTCGTCGATGGGGATGAAATCATGGCGATCGCGGCACTCGACCTGATCAAGAGCGGGCGCCTGGTCAATAACACGCTCGTTACCACCATTATGAGCAATTTCGGGCTGAACGAGACCCTTACCCGCAATGAGGGTTACGTCCTTCGCACCAAGGTCGGCGACCGTTACGTGATCGAGGCAATGATGAAAGGCGCCTACAACCTCGGCGGCGAACAGAGCGGCCACATGATCTTCCGCGATTTCTCCACCACCGGAGATGGCATCGTCAGCGCACTCCAAATCCTTCGCATCATGGTCGAAACAGGCAAGCCGCTCAGCGAGCTCAAAAAATGCCTGATAAAATATCCGCAGGCCCAGCGCAATATGCGGGTCCGGGAGAAACGGCCGCTTGAGCAAATGCCCGAAGTCACGCGCCTCATTGAAGAAACCGAGCGCAAACTGGGCGGCGCGGGCCGTGTCCTTTTACGTTATTCAGGGACTGAACCGAAGATCCGGCTCCTGATCGAGGGCCGCGATAACGACAGCATTAACGAGCAAGCTGATCACATTGCCGGATTGATTATTGAATCGATCGGCGAACTTAATTGAAGCCGCGCTGAAGTGGGCACGATGATCGGCAGCCTCTTTCTGACCGGCACGGACACCGACGTGGGGAAAACCTACGTTGCGGCGCTGCTGATCAAGGCATTGCGGGAACGCGGTGTCGATGCGGTCGGGATGAAACCGATCTGTTGCGGCCTGCGGTTGGACGCCGAGATCCTTCACGAGGCGTGCGATGCGGCGATTCCGCTCAATGAAGTCAATCCCGTCTGGTTACGGACACCGGCGGCGCCTTACACGGCGGCGCTGATTGAAAATCGTCCGATCGACCTGGCGTTGATCCGGGAAACTTACAGCCGGCTGAGAAAGAGGCATTCCGCCCTTATTGTCGAGGGCGTTGGCGGCTGGCGTGTCCCGATCACTGAACGCTATTTTGTCAGCGATCTGGCGATCGAAATGGGTCTGCCAGTGGCGGTGGTGGTGGCCAATAAGCTGGGGGCTCTGAATCACGCCCTGCTCACCGTGGAATCTGTCAAAGCGAGCGGCCTGATTTGCGCCGGGATCATTTTAAATGAAAATTCGGCAGTTACTTGCGATTTGGCGGCAAGCACGAACCGCTCGGTACTCGAATCTCTTTTAGACGTGCCAGTGCTTTTTGAGATCAAACACGGCGAGAACGGGCTGATAATGGCGGGCTAAAGAACCCGGAGTTGGGTGGTGGAAGCGATGTTCGCTTAACGACATTCGTGTCAGGAAAAGCGACAGTTTTTCAGGCCGGTTCGGCGGCGGCTCTCTGTAAGCTGGGGTTGGCACCTCGATTGCTAAAAGCTCTACACCAACGCCAATTGCCTTCGCCATGTTGATCCAAAAAATCTTTCACGTCTGCCAAAGTCTCGATGAAACCCAGAAACGGCTAGTCGAAATTGGCCATCATCTCGGTTCGCTCGATGGGGTCAAACTTTGCGCCGAGGAAAATCAACCCACCCACCTTGAATTAGCCGCCGGCAACGGTTTTCACGCCCATGTTCATCTCGAGCAACTTCCCTGTGAGGATGCCGATCAGATTCTTTTCCGCTCAGTCGATGGGGATATCGAAGTGACCGGACTGCTGGAGCTTTTCGCGATCCGCGCCGACCTCACTGAAGTGCAGCTCACCCTCGATTACGCGCTTGGCGAATCGGGGCAGGGTCTCCTTGACGTGGCCACGACTTCGTTCGATCGGTTTGTAAATCGGCAACTGCGCACGGTCAAAGCTTGGCTCGCGACCGGTGTTGTGGAATTACGCGCACCTCGGGAGCGGCGGCTCCGTTCGCGAATGGGCGCAAATCGACAGTGGCAGTTTGCCCACTAAGCGCGTTGATCTTTTTTCCAGACATCAAGCTGGAGAAAACAGGCGGCTCTCGTTGAGGAGGACGAGAGCCGCCTTTTTTCATGCTCTGATTTCACCCGGCCTTCGTGGCGGACTCGGCAGTATTGGAGCGTTTAAGGGTGTGCTTGACGAAATTGGCGCCCAGATCCCACATCGGTCCCGGAAACTTGCGGCACGCATCGAGCACTGAATCGAGTGCCCCGACAAAGTGGGCGATTTCTTTTTCTCCAATTATCAGCGGTGGCAGGATCTTCACGACGTCCATCCCGTGACCGGCCAGCTGGCTTAACACGCGGTGCTTGCTAAGAAGACCTGTGACGAGCATTTGACCGAAAAGCTCGGGCTCGACTTTGTGGAGGAATTTCCAGCCCATGCGCATCGCCATCTCGCGCGGTTCATGGAATTCAATGGCGATCATCAAGCCAAGTCCGCGGACTTCCTTGATAAGGGAATGCTTTTCTTTGAGCTTTGAAATGCGCGCCAACAATTCGGCGCCAACGGTGCGGGCGCGTTCCACCAGGTTCTCTTCTTCGATAACCTGCAAAGTGGCGAGCCCGCATGCCATGGCGAGGTTGTTGCGGCCGAATGTGGAGGAATGCACCACGCAACGGTCGAGCCGGCTGAAAGTTTTTTGGTAAATGGAGCGGCGTGTAATCACCGCCGCGCATGGCACATAACCGCCGCTAAGCGACTTTGCCACGGTGATGATGTCAGGCTCCAGATCCCAATGCTCAAAGCCCCACCAGCGGCCGGTGCGGCCGAGGCCGGTCTGCACTTCATCGCAAACCAGCAGGGTTCCATATTGCCTGCAAAGGCGTTGGGCTTGCTGATAAAAATCGCCCGCTGGCAGATTCACCCCCTTGCCTTGAACAGGCTCGATAATGAATGCGGCGAATTGCCTGGTGGAAAGCCGCTTTTCAAGCGCGGCAAGATCGTTCTTGGGCACCCGTTCGCACGACTGAAGCAACGGCCCGAATCCCTCGCGGAAATGCTCGTCGCCCATGACCGAAAGCGCCCCGTTGGAGAGCCCATGGAATGAACCATCGAGCGAGAGCAGGCCCGCGCGTCCCGTGGCGGCGCGCGCAAATTTGATTGCACCTTCCACCGACTCGGCGCCCGAGTTGCAGAAAAAAACGGCATCCAGATGAGGCGGCGTCTTTTTGAGAAGCGCCTCGGCGAGGAGTCCGCTCAGGAGCGAGCAATCCATCTGCACCATATTGGGCAGATCAAGTTCAAGCACGTCATGAATGGCGCGCTTTACCGAAGGATGATTGCGGCCCACGTTATAAACGCTGTAACCGCTCAGGAAATCGAGATACGCATTCCCCTCCAGATCATACAGCCACGCACCCTGCGCGTTGGCGTAAACCCGGTCAAACCCGATGATCCGTTGGACATCGACCAAAGTCCGGTTCAGATGCCGGGCATGGAGGTCGTAATTTTCACCGAGGCGCGAGGCAATAAGCCCTTTCAAATCAAACGACATGGAAAGAAAAATCTGATGAACGCAAGGCAGGCAAGCCCATCGTGCGGGCTCCCTGCATGGAGCCCGCCACCGGAGGATCCGCTGGCGGGCAGATGAGCAACGGTTTTTAGATAAACTCGTTGATGAGGTTTTCGAGGAATTCCTGACGCCCGCTGCTGTTGGCGGCGGCCTCCCCTTTTTCAAGCATCAGCGTTTCGAGCGAACGAAAGCTTTCCTTGCCGGCTTCAATTCGCGCTCCAACGCCGCTCTCCCATGAAGCGTAGCGTTGCTTTACAAAGCCATCGAGGCGGCCATCGGCACGGATCGCGGAGGCGATTTTCAAACCCCGGGCAAAAGCGTCCATCCCGCCGACATGCGCATGAAAGAGATCTTCAGGGTCGATGCTCTCGCGCCGCACTTTGGAATCGAAATTGACGCCGCCCGTGGTGAGGCCGCCATATTTAAGGATCCCAAGCATGCACTGCGTCGTGAGATAGATGTCGGTTGGAAACTGGTCGGTATCCCAGCCAAGAAGCAAGTCGCCGGTATTGGCGTCGATACTGCCAAGTGCTCCCGCAGCCCCGGCCACCTCGATTTCGTGCTGCATGCTGTGACCGGCAAGCGTGGCGTGATTGGTCTCCAGATTGAGTTTAAAATGCGGCAACAGATCAAATTCGCGCAGGAAATTCAGGCAGGCCGCGGCATCGCTGTCGTACTGGTGCTTGGTCGGTTCTTTCGGCTTGGGCTCAATGTAAAACTGCCCTTTGAAACCGATCTCCTTTGCGTAATCGACCGCCAGATGAAGAAACCTGGCCAGATGCTCAAGCTCACGTTTCATATCCGTGTTCCAGAGCGTCGAGTACCCCTCGCGGCCGCCCCAGAACGTGTAACCTTCACCGCCGAGTTCGTGGGTCACTTCAATCGCCTTTTTCACCTGAGCCGCTCCAAAAGCGAACACCTCGGCATTTGGGCTCGTCGCCGCGCCGTGCATGTAACGGGGATGCACAAAGAGCTGCGCTGTGCCCCACAATAATTTAATCCCGGTGCGCTCCTGCTGCGCTTTCAACATCGCCACGATCGTGTCGAGCCATTCATTGGATTCACGTAAGGTCTGGCCATGCGGCGCCACGTCGCGGTCGTGAAAGGCATAAAACGGCACGCCTAGCTTTTCGCAAAACTCAAAGAAAACCGGGACACGCGCCTTGGCGAGATCGAGTCCGCTCCTGCCCGTATCCCAAGGGCGAATCGCGGTCGGGCCGCCAAACATATCCGCACCCTGGCCGCACATGGTATGCCAATAGACGCCTGAAAAGCGCAAGTGCTCGCGCATGGGGCGGCCTTCGACAATTTCATCCGGATTATAATGTTTAAACGAGAGAGGGTTCCTGGATTTTGGTCCCTCGTAGGCAATCTTTGTAACGTTCGGAAAATGCTCGGACATGAGTTAAATGGGGTTTGGTTGGGGTTATTTCAAAGTTTGGAGGTAGGCCTGAATATCTTCGAGCTCTTGCGGCTTTAGGATCAAGCCCATTGGCGGCATCGGCGAGGCGCCAAGCTGAGCAAAGCCTTCAGCAAGCACTTTATTGGGCTCAAGCAGGCTTTCTTTAATATAAACAGCGTCTTTCCGGGTCGCGATCCCATCAAGGAGCGGTCCAACCGTGCCGCCTGCTCCGCGAAGCGAATGACAAACCACGCATGCGGCGGTGGGATGTTTTAAAAACAGCTGTTCGCCGCGTTTGATGTCACCGGCCAGAAGCTTTTCCTCCTCTTCGGGTAGTAGTTCGCAGAGACGGACATCGTCAAAATGGCTCTCCCCTTTTGCAACGTGAAGAATGTTGATACTGGCGGTGGGCGCCTCTCCGCTCTCGAATATGGATTCGACCTGCACCCAGCCGCTCTCAGCGCTGGTGACACGATCGGTTTCGTGCTTTCCAATATGATCATTCAGGCTGGCCCGGCCCCGAAGCGCGTGCGTTTTTACCCAGCCCGAAAGCCTGTATTGAGTATGCGGCTTAAGCGACACATTCGCGTATAAGCTCGTGTCGCCCTCGCTGTAAGTAATGCAACGAACCGCATGCGCGCCACTGTGAAGCATTTTCTCCTCACTGGTGCTTTCCCATTTGGCCTTCAGGCTCCCTTCCCGGCTGTTGTAATCGCGCCGCGTCCACCCTTCCGGCAATCCATCGACACCGATCGTTTCAAAACCCGAGTTGGGTAAAAGATTCGGCCCTTCGCGGAACGGCTGGGCATGGTGCTTTTTGGCAAGCAACCGGCCCGCTTCACGCAACCATTCATCGCTTTTGACAATCGGCTCCTTGTTGAGCTGCAGGACGAGGGTCTGAAGTTCATTGGTCGTTGGCAATTCCGCCAATTTCACCATGGCGGCGAGCCGGGTATGGGCATCGGGATCACTTACCACGCCGCTGCCGTAAAGAAGGCTCTGGCTGCGCTCGTCAATTCCAAGTGCGCGAATGGCGTTGCGCCGAAGTGCTGCATCCCTGGCCAGGAACGCCGCTTTGTGTGTGGCGTCGTCGAGCAATCCGAGTCCCTGAAGCGTCCATAGCGCATGAATGGCGCCAACAGCTCCGTCATTGGCCATAACCAGCCGTCTAAGGGCATCGGCGGCCTCGATTTTTTTCCCGTCCACCAAAAGACGCTGCGCCGTCAGACGCCAGAATTGCGTGTCGCTGCCGAGCGCTTTGACAAGCTCCGGAATGCTGGCGCCTTGAAGCGATGTAATGGCCGGTTTGGCCGCCTTTTCCCAGACCACCCGGTAAATCCGGCCGTGCTCGTGATCGCGCAACGCGTTTTCATGGGCGCCACCGGGACCAGTCTTCGCCGCGTAACCACCGCGTTCCACTGAAGGCGTCGGATTATGCTGGATGATGAAGTTTTCCCAGTCAGCAAACCAGACGGCGCCATCGGGACCGACTTCGGAAAAGACCGGCGACATCCACTCATCGCTGCTGGCCACTAAATTAAATCCATCTTTGGCGATGTATCCGGCGCCCTCGGGCTGCACATCCATCAGCGAGATGAGCTTCATGGTCGGCTCGCACACCATCGCCTTGCCTTGAAAACGCGCCGGCAGATTCGAGGAATAAATAAACGCGCTTCCTGCCGCCGCCGTATAGCCGCCCATCAC
Source organism: Chthoniobacteraceae bacterium (assembly GCA_028293625.1). Lineage (GTDB taxonomy): Bacteria > Verrucomicrobiota > Verrucomicrobiia > Chthoniobacterales > Chthoniobacteraceae > CAIURC01. The sequence continues at coordinate 106,449 of JAQGOL010000025.1, forward strand.
ATCGACCTGCCGAAAATTGGGGGTGATGGCGTGTGCTTTGTCTTCAATGTTAATCCGCTTGGCCGTCATCAGGCGCATGCCCGCCGGAGCCAGTCCCGCGGGAATGCCGCCGTAGAAAATCGGCGCATTATTGGCCGTGCCTCCGAACTGATCGCCCGCGGCGTTGATGCTTTGCGCCCAGGAATTATTGGAAAACTGATGGAGAAACTCGAGGGTCGAGCCGTCGGCTTTGAACCGGTAGGTGCCCATGCCGAAGTCGTGCATTTTGCCGCCGACCACTCCCTTGAATCCGGAATAACCCACACACCCATAAAGCCAGTTGTCCAAACCGTAGTGCAGGTTGCTGGCCTGGGCGTGCGTGTCCTGAACGCCCCAGCTTTGCATGATTATCTCGCGCACATCGGCTTTATCGTCGCCATCGGTGTCTTTTAAGAAAAGAAAACGCGGCGCTTGCGAGACCATGATTCCCCCATTGGCGAAGACGAGGCTGGTGGGGAGATTTAATTTGTCGGCAAAAATCGTAAATTTGTCCGCACGCCCATCGCCATCGGTATCCTCGCAGATCTTAATATCATCGTGCCCGTCGCCGCCCGGGACGACGCCGTGTGGATAATCGCGCGTCTCGGCCACCCAAAGGCGGCCCCGTTCATCCCACGCAAATGCGATCGGCTTTGTAATATCAGGCTCGCCTGCAAAGAGTTCCAGGCGCATGTCGGGCGGCACCTGCGTCCGTTCAGCACTCCCTTTCGGATTAAATGGAAACTGATAGGTGAGCGGCTGCGGACGCTTTTCATAATTGGCCACGTCCGGACTGCTCTCACGCTTTTCAACCTCGCGGCCCGCCAGGAATGCACTGTATTCGCTTTGTCGCACTTCTCCCACGGCGGCGAGCAGTTTCTCCCGAATCGGCGCCAGAAAATCGGCATTACCCCAACTCTTTTCGTCTCCGTTGAATTCCACCGTGACGACCCGCTTTTGATCCCATCCGGCAAGTGCCTTGAATTCCGCGGCCCGGCCATCGAGCAGAACGGCATCAAATTTTCCCAGCCATTCTTTTGTCACCGCCGCAGTATCGGCCGTGTAATCGAGCCAGATTGCGTCACGTCCTAATTCGCGCATCAACACCGCGCAATGTTTCGCCGTCGGCGATCCTTCATTTCCAAGATAAAGAACCCGGATCGGTCCCGGTGCGGCATATGCGGCGGAAGAAAGAAATGCGGCCAGCAGCAACGAGGGAATCGGCTTTTTCATGGGGGAACGGAAAAGAGAGAGGGGAATTGCACCCTAACCGGAGAGCATTGCGGAGGGCTTGCTTATTTTTTCGTTTCCCGTGGAAAAAAATTTACACAGCGTCCCGGCGTACCGGATCGCATCGGGGCAAAAGACTTCTCTTTGAAAAAAGAGAAGTCGGGGCGAGAGGATTCGAACCTCCGACCTCCTGGTCCCAAACCAGGCGCTCTACCAAGCTAAGCTACGCCCCGAGAGCGCGGACATTAGGTACTCTTCAGGCCGAGTGCAAGGGGTTCCTCAATTTCTTTTGCATCAATTCAGCAAACCCCACGAAAGCTCCCACCGGATTCGATTTCACAGTATGAACACGGAACCCAATAAAAAAGGACCCTCAGAAAAAAGCCGTACGACCGAGCCCCAGGAAGAGTTCATTGGACCGGAAGCCACTCCCTCCCTCCCAATGACGCCGCCCAGCCAGCGGCCAATCCATCCGGGATTTGACCCTTCTGAAAAGCCGCGCGATGAGGCCCCGAAGGCTGCGGAATAAAAGCGCGCCGGATCGGCGGTTTTCAGGCTCGTGAGAAAGGCGCCTTTTCGCGATGAAATAAATATTTATATCTTCGATAATTCACAGACGCGTTTGAGCGATTATTGTCGAACAATACCCGACATGCCCCCTAAATCCATGATGTCATTTAATCGATATTGTGAAACACATAAATATACTTCTATCACTTACATCGGCTGCCACGCTCACCGCCATCGGCCTCGCCTGCTCCAAGCCAGCTCGCGCCATCCTGCATCCGCTTCCAGCGGGCTTTGCGCTCACCAACAAAGCCTTGAAAGTAACTCTCGATACCGGAGGTGTTATCACGGCAAACGGACAACCGCTCTTAATGGATGGGCTGGATCAGGTTTTGGACAAGCTCGCCCCGAATAAGGACATGGTTTGGTATTACCGCGACGCAGGAAACGGCGTGCCTCCTCCCAATGCCATGGAAATTCTTCAAAGTGTCGTTAACCGCAAACTCGCCATTCGTTTCTCCAGCGAACCCGATTTCTCCGATTTGACAGCCTCCAATTAAGACTCGGGAAGGGTGGCGATCTATTCGAGAACCGGGTTCGGCTCGATATTGGTCCATAAAACCCCCTTGGTACCCGCGAACCGTTGAAGAGCCGATCGATTGCGATGGATCACCTTGCTGACCATCACCGCGTCATCGTGGAATTCGGCGCGGGAGTTTGGGAATCGTTCTCCCCCGGTCACCTGAACCATTGCCACGAGAACTTCCGCAGTGGTGAGCATCGGGATTGCTTCGTTCAACCCACTGGCGGCCGCTTCGAGAACATTCGCCATCAGTTCCAATTGGGCGGGAAGGAAGGGAAACTCCGGTGTGAACATCTCGCGAAAATGATGACGAAACCGCGGCAGTTTCGCCACAAATTCACGTAGATTTTTTGGAGTAACTATTAAAACATCCTTTGTCATTAAATCAGCTAATCGTGCATCGGATGACAAAATTATTAACTCATTCATATTAAACGTGAGATCGAACTTTCATCATAAAAAGCGCGCCTTACGTTTGCGCATAATCATCAAAATATTGCAATTTCCGGCTATAAAGGATCAGAGAATGCCCCCATTGATGCATCAGTCTGAGTTCTTTGGGTGCTCTTTATCATCCCCGCTGGTAGCGCTCGTACGTGGAATCAAATAACCCCGTAGATGCTGGTTTTATTGCCCGGACCGATACCGGGGAGCCTGCCGTCAATTTGCGGGACCGTGAATTGTTAACGGAAGCGTTGATTCGCTGCGCGCGCGCCGAGAAAGAACTTCGCACCATCCAACGGCGCACCGAACAATCCATTCAGGGGCTGCGCGACTACGCAATTCTCTCGCTTGATCCGGAAGGCAATGTCGTCACCTGGAATGAAGGCGCGGAGCAGATTTTCGGATATGTCCCCAATGAAGTCATCGGGCGCCATGTCCGCATCCTTTATACCGTAGACGAATGCAAAGCAAATCAGCCCGAAGAGGAGCTCCATTTGGCCACGGAAAAGAAGCGATTTGAAAGAGAGAGCTGGAAAGTGCGCCGAAACGGTTCCCGGTTCTGGGCCGAAAAGACCTTGATGGCGCTCCACGGCATTGATGGTGAACTCCTTGGTTTCACGGAAATCGTGCGCGACATCACCGAGCGCAAAGAACGCGAGGATGCTCTGCGCGCCAGCGAGGAAAGGCATCGGCGCATCGTCGAGGATGTCGAGGAATATGCCTTCTTCATGATCGACAAAGAAGGACGTTTTGCGACTTGGAACCGAGGCGTGGCCCGAATGCTCGGTTATACCAAAAGTGAGTTCGCCGGCCAGGCCAACGCCATTTTATTCACGCCTGAAGACCGGGCCTCGGGAGCCGGCACCGAGGAGTTGGTCCGGGCCGCGCGCGATGGGCAGACTTGCGAGGAACGTCTGATTCCGCGCAAAGACGGCAGCCAGTTCTGGGCAATCGTTCGCCTGACTGTGATCCGCGACGCGTCCGGAAACGTCTCCGGTTTTTCAAAGCTGATCCGGGATACAACCGAACAACGCCGCACCCAGGAAGCGCTCACCCTGGCTCGGCGCGAACTCGAGCAGCGTGTCATTGAGCGCACAATGGAACTTTCCAACGCGATTGACCTTCTTGAACAGCAGGTCATTGAACGCGAACATCTGGAGTCGGCGCTGCTCGATGCGACCGAAAACGAACGGGAACGGCTCGGCCAGGATCTTCATGATGGCGTTTGCCAGCAGCTCACCGGCACCGCTCTGCTGACGCGGGTCATGTTCAACAGCCTCTCTCAGCGCGCCGCCCCGGAAGCCCCCCAGGCCAGGAAGATCATTGAACTCATCAGCAGCGCCGTCGACCAGGCGCGCGCCCTGGCCAAAGGATTGCATCCTGTTTCCATTCACTCCTCCAAAGGGCTCATCGCGGCCCTGGAAGAACTCGCATCGCGCGCCAGCGAAACCGTTGAATGCCAGCTCGTTTGCCCCGCGCATATCGAGCTGCCCGCCACGGTCGCCCTCCATCTTTACCGGATTGCCCAGGAAGCCGTTCGAAATGCGCTTAAACACGCGCAGGCCAAAAAAATCGAGATCTCCCTCAAGGTGGAAAATGACGAACTCTTAATTTCCATCAGCGACAACGGACGAGGTTTGAGCAGCCAGGAGGAAAACGGGGGGGGGATGGGATTGCTTAACCTGCAATACCGAGCCCGGGCCATTGGCGGAAAGATCACCATTGAATCGCAGCCCGGCAAGGGAGCGACAATCCGGTGCGCGGTATCGTATGGGCGAATTGCGGGCTCGCAGGGATAAATGTTCGTGAGCGGCAAAGAAACCCTCCCTGGGGTGGGCACCTGAACAGGGCATCGGCCGATAGGCGCTGCAGCGCTGCCAAAGCGGCTCAAGTGCGAATCATTTTATAAGCACGCCGCATTTTCCGAGGACACTCCATGGAAACCATCACTTTACCCGGCCAACTTCAGGACCGCGCCCTTGCCGGGAATTCTATTGCGCGCGAAAAATCAGCCGGTTTGCGCCATGCTTGAAGAGGCCGATCCACACTCTCCTTTTGGCACGAACAGTCCCACCCTGGTTAAGGATTTTCCATCCCCAGAGTTGCCGGCCCCTTTCATCCTCCACATCGTTCCCGTCTGCGGCCTGGTGCTTTTCCCGGGAATGATCGCCCCTTTGATGTTGGGAGCGGAAGTAACCAAAGGTCTGCTCATCGAGCCACTGGCCGAAAATCAAACAGTGGGGGTTCTTGCCCAGAGGAACCAAACCGTGAAAGAGCCGGGCGAAAGCGACCTTTTTTCAATTGGCTGCATGGCGCAAATCGTGCGCCTGGTTCCCCAGCCGGACGGCGGAATGCTGCTCCTTGTGGAAGGGATGCAACGTTTTGCATTGCGTAAAATGCTCCCCCTTAAATCGGGGTTCGACGCCGAAATCGAAATTTTGACTCCCAGAACGCCTCCCGGCAGCGACAAACAATGGGAAACGGCGATCCACACTCTCCGGGCCTCCGCTCTGAAGCTTCTTGAAATGATGCCCGAGGTTCCCGAGGAAGCGCGCGCCACCATCGCATCCATTCATGATGGCGAACAACTCACCGACCTGCTTGCCACCAATCTTCCGATCGAGGTGGAGCAAAAACAGGTTCTTCTTGAAGAACTCGATGTGGCGGCGCGGTTGCGCGGGGTCCAGGGACATATCACGCATCAACTCGGCATTGTGCAGATCCAGCAAAGTTTATTGCAGGAAGTCCAAACCCAGTTCAGCGAGGCGCAGCGCCGCGCGTACCTCCATGAACAGTTGCGCGCCATCCATCGGCAACTCGGCGATGACGATCCGACTAAACAAACCGTCCAACTCCGCGAACAGCTCATAAACGCAGGACTCAGCGCCGAAACCATGGATCTTGCCGAGCGCGAACTTCGACGGCTTGCATTCGTGCCGCCCGCAAGCCCTGAATACTGCGTCATTGTCAGCTATCTTGAAACCCTTGCCGGGCTCCCCTGGCAAAAAGTCAGCACGGACACCCTCGACCTTGATCAGGCACAACGCATCCTCGACCGCGATCACTTCAACCTGGTCCAGGTCAAATGCCGGCTTATTGAATACCTGGCAGTCCGTAAACTCAATCCCGGCGCCCGCGGCTCAATCCTCTGTTTTCTTGGACCGCCCGGCGTGGGAAAAACCAGCCTCGGCCAGTCCGTGGCCGACGCATTGGGACGCAGGTTTGCCCGGGTCAGCCTGGGCGGCATCCGCGATGAGGCCGAGATCCGAGGCCACCGCCGCAGTTACATCGGCTCGATGCCCGGCCGCATGATCCAGGAGCTGCGCCGGACCGGCACTCGCAACCCGGTTTTCATGCTTGATGAGGTCGACAAAATCGGCGCCGATTTTCGGGGCGACCCGGCAAGCGCCCTGCTCGAAGTGCTCGATCCATGGCAAAACCAGGCTTTCGTTGATCGTTATCTTGATGTGCCATTCGATTTCTCGAAAGTCATTTTCATTGCCACCGCCAACTCGCTCGATCCGATCCCCGCGCCGTTGCGCGATCGCATGGAAATTCTCGAATTGCCCGGTTACACCGAACGCGAAAAGCTTGCCATTGCTCAACAATTCCTCCTGCCGCGGCAACTGATTGAAAACGGACTGACGCCTGAAACCTGTTTTTGGGAACCTGGCGTTTTGCAGCGCATCATCAGCGATTACACACACGAGGCCGGCGTCCGGGAACTCGAACGCCAGATCGCAGCCGTCTGCCGGCGGATCGCTTCCCAGATCGCGCGAGGCCAATGCCGGCAGGGGCGCATTGCCGAGCCGCTTTTAAGCCAGATTCTTGGTCCCGCGAAGTTTGTGCGTGAACAACGCCTCAAGGCCGATATCCCGGGAATCGCCACCGCGCTGGCTTACACACCCATGGGCGGCGAAATCCTGCACGTGGAAGCGACCCGCTATTTTGGCAAAGGCAATATCAAGCTCACCGGCCAGCTTGGTGCAATCATGCGCGAATCGGTGGAAACCGCCATTAGCCTTTTACGCAGCCGGGCGGCGACGCTGGGAATCAATGCCCAGGCGTTTATTCAAAACGACATCCACGTCCATCTCCCCTGCGGCGCCGTCCCCAAGGATGGCCCCTCGGCCGGCATTGCCATGTTTACGGCGCTCGCTTCCCTTTTTACCAATACCGCCGTGCATGCCGATCTTGCCATGACCGGAGAAATCACCCTACGCGGATCGGTTCTCCCGGTCAGCGGATTGAAAGAAAAGAGTCTGGCGGCGATGCGTGCCGGAATCCGGCGCGTCTTGATCCCCAAGCTCAACGAAAAGGATCTGGCCGAAGTGCCCGAGGAAGTGCGCGAATACCTCATCTTCACCCCCGTGGAATCTGTCGACGAAGTGCTCAGCCTTGCCCTGCATGAGCACTCCGGGTTTTAACGGCTTTCACACAGCGGCTGTGAGCGGCACCACCCACGACGCCGGGGTCCATGCGCCTGTTTCCCAACGATCCGCGCTGGCGTACTCGCGCACAACCAATTCGCTTTCGCTGATTTCCACATGGAAAAAAGCCTGCGCATCCATTTTGTAATGGCTTGAATTGTCGACGTTAAAGATCGGGATTCCCGACGCCGCCTTCGTCCCGGCTCCATCCCATTTAAAGACATTGCGAGCATGGGTATGGCCGTAAAAAATCGCCGCGATCTGATAACCGCGGATTGCCTCGTAAAAGCTATGCACGTCGCACGGATCCCATTCCTTGTTCTCAAAAGGCGCGTCCGGATCGCATCCCTTGGCGCTGGTATACCGGCCGATATCGACATGATGAAGCAGGACAACCGGCCGCCCGCTTTTGCCCACTTTTTCAGCCAGATCGGCGCGTAAAAACTCGAGGCTGTCGAGGGCGGCAAAACGCCGTTTCCGCGTCACCTCAGGCGCCGTGCCGACGATAAGCCCCAGGCAGACAAAATGCACGTGCCCCCAGTCCCAGGAATAATGGAGACCATTTGAAGAAATGTTACCGACTCCGGGACGCTCCTTGTTGCGTGCGATAATGTGATCGAGCACCAATCCTTTGCCGTGCGGCGCATCATGGTTGCCGTGAATCTCATACACCGGATACTTCAGCTTGCCGTCCGTCCCCGTCAGCCCGAACCCGGCGTTCCATGCCTCCCATTCGGTCTGTTGCATCCGGGAAAAAACCGGCCCCTCCTTGTCGCCGCTGTCGATCAGATCCCCCACATGGATCAGGCCGCGTGGCGCAGAGACCATTCCGGCCCGGGACGCCGCGGGAATGGTCGTCCCGGGCAGCTTGTTCAGAGTTTCAATCAAACGCGAACCGACCTCGGCCGACGCCTCATCGAGCATGCCCGGGTTTTCGCTATCGGCGCAAAAATGAGTGTCACCGATCAGAAAAAAACTGACACCATCATTTTGGGCCGCCCCGGCCGGACGCAATGTGAAAATGCCGGCGGCCGCCGCGGCAGCGGTCGTGCCAATAAATCTGCGTCTCGAAACATTCTGCAGGGAGGAACTGGGAGTATTCATGCGCGTGAAAACCACACTGTAGCCGCCGTTTTCCAGGCGCCAATCCTGCAGAAAATTCAGACATCCGAATCTTCTCCCGCATCGGGCAGCCCTTGCACACCGATAGAGAACTGCCGGCATTTTCGGCGTAACGTTACCCGGTTCATCCCGGTCTCGCGTGCCAGGATCGTCGGCTTGTTATCAAAACGCGTCAGCAAGTGCCGCAATGCCATTTCCTCCAGCTCCCCGGCCATCGTGTTATAATTGGCTCCATCTTTCAGACGCGTATCAAGCCAGGCTGCCAACACCGGCTGAAGCGTGTCGGACTCCACGGCCAGGCTTACGCACTCCCGAATATCGCGTGGCAGATGATGGGGCAAAATCACCGAGCCGCTTGAAACCGCGATCGCGTGCTCAAGCACATTGCGCAGCTCCCGCACGTTGCCGGGCCAATCATGCCGTGCCAGCAGTTCAAGGGAGGCGGGCGCCAGCTGCACCGAACGTTCCGGACAAAGCGAACCGAGAAAAAAATTCGCGAGCGCCGGCAGATCGCCCCCGCGTTCCCGCAGAGCCGGCATCGCAATCTCCAGCACGTGCAACCGGTAATAGAGGTCCTCACGAAAACGGCCGGCGCGTACTTCCTCCCGCAATGCCTTATGCGTGGCGGTGATCAGGCGCAGGTTAACCCTCAGATCCTCACGGCCCCCCACCCTCGTAAATGTGCGCTCCTCGACAAACCGCAAAAGTTTGGCCTGCACCGAAAGCGGAATGTCGCCGATCTCATCCAAAAAAAGCGTGCCGCCCTGCGCCCGCTCAATGTGCCCCGGGCGCGCCGCGCCGGCTCCGGTGAACGCGTTTTTTTCGTGCCCGAAAAGTTCGGCTTCCAGCAACGACTCAGGCAACGCGCTGCAATGCAAAGTAATAAATGGAGCGGCCCGGCGCGCCCCATTTGCGTGAATGACTTTGGCCGTGAGCGTTTTACCCGTTCCCGTCGGTCCGGCGATGAGAACCGGCACATCGCTCGCGCAAGCATGGGCAATCTCGACAAAGCTACGCTGCATGGCGGGTGCCGCGCCGACCAGCATTGCAAACGATTGCGGCACCGCGGCCGGCAGCGTCGCACTAAGCACCTGTCTCATGGTTTCCTGCACCTCGTGCAACTCCAACGGCTTGAGCAAATACGAGGCTGCACCGAGCCGTTTTGCCGCCACGGCGTTATCCAAAGTCCCGTGCGCTGTAACAATAATCACCGGCAACGCGGGCCGGTCCCGGCGAATCCGCTCAAGCACCTCCAGCCCGCTCATGTCGGGCAGTCCGATATCCAGGATCACAAGGGAAAACTCACCCAGAACCAGTTCGCTGAATGCTTTCGCGCCCGAAGCACAGAGACGCGCATCGTGACCCAGGCGCCGGCAGACTGCCGCGAGTGCGGAGGCGAGGGCGTGTTCGTCTTCGATAATTAAAATGGGGTTTGTCATGGGAAAAGAGGTGAAGCCGGCAGCGCAAGGATCACCTCCCCGCCGCCTTCGCTCCGGTTGCCGACCCGGAGCGCGCCGCCATGGGCTTTGAGAATTTCAGCGCACACATTGAGCCCGATCCCCATGCCACCTTCTTTCTCGGAAAAAAACAGATCGGCATGATGCGCAAGCGCCGCCTCGGAAAAACCGGGACCCGAATCGCGGAAGGCGAGCTGGACGCCGCTCTCGTCGTTCGTGACGGAGATCGTGAGCAGCCCTCCCATCGGCATTGCCTGGATCGCGTTGAGGAGCACATTCCCGATGGCCTGTGCCAGCCGACGCGCATCCACGCACACCTGAACCCCGGCCGGCAAATCATTGACCAATTTCACCCCCGCATGCGCCGCCGTGCCGCCATGCGCTCTCACCATTTCTTTGACGATCTGGCAGAGATCGCCGACCGCCATCCGTGGCGGCATTGGACGCGCAAGAAACATCCATTGATTAACCAACCCCTCGATCCGCATCGTTTCATCGAGCAGCACAGGAATTGAATCCGCGGCGGTCTCCTCAAGATGCCCCGGCAGCGCCGACTCCAGAAGTTGCGCATGCATCCGGATGGCCGAAAGCGGATTGTGAATCTCGTGGGCCAGTCCGGTGACCATGCGCCCCAGGATCGCAAGCCGCTCCGCCTGTTCCCGGCGCAACCGTTCTTCGGCAAGCTGCGCGCGCGTCCCCAGGTATGCACGCGCCAGCTGACCGATCTCATCGGCGCGTTCCGCTCCTGGAAGAGTCGCCTCCATATCCTCCTCAATGTGTGGCAAACGCCGCGCAAGCAGCCGCAACGGGTGTACCACTCCCCGCGCCAGCGTCCACGCCAGCGCCAGCGAGAGACCCCAAAATGCGCCCAAGACGCCCACCGTTTGTGGCTGAAAAATAAACCGCGCCTCCGAGGCGCGCACCAAAAGCAACTCAATCTCCTCTGAAACGCCCACCGCCACGGCCTCAAATCCACCGCGTGCCCACACCTCCCCCGGAACCCGGTGCGCTTCAGTCATTGCGTCCATTTTTCCAGCCGCCGCCGTCCGCACGATCTCGCTGAACCGCGCATCGCGGCGCGGCCAGAGATAGACCTCCATCCCCAATACCCGGCTCAATGATTCACTGGTCCGTTCACTCGCGGCCAGCCTTGCGCTGCGAATAAACTCCGCATTCGTCCGGGCAAGCGCCGCGAACAAACTCCGCGACTCGTGGACTGCGGAGAGATGCAGCCACGCCACCAATGCCAATGATCCAGCCGCCACAAAAAGCAGGAATGGAATGGCGATTCGCAGCCAAAGGCTTCGAAAATGGCGGGGCGGCATGGCTGCAATCTATCCATCCAAAAAAATTGGCGAGGTTATTTTATATCCGGCACAATTTTCCCAAAAAAGAGGAGGGCCGCTCTGTGCAGCGGATTGGTGAATGAAAGAAATCGAAAACAACGATTGCAATACCATACTGGGTTAGTATGTATGAAAACACGCGGTCGGCCATGTTGCGCTTCCAATGCGCCTCTTCCATCCCGCGGCAAGCCGTTCGCAAAACCGGCCTTTACGGCGCCGGGATCTGCTTCTTAAAACTTTCCATGCACCCGCTCTTAATCATCCCAATAGGCCGGCTCAGGCCGCTTCTCGCCGCGCTCGCTTTTGCCAGCGGCGCCGCGCATGCCGAGACCACCCTGCTAAACGTTTCCTACGACGTCACCCGCGAACTCTTTAAGGAAGTCAACCCGGCGTTCAGCGCGAAATGGAAAGCGGAGACAGGCGAAACGGTCAGCATCAACCAATCGCACGGAGGATCGAGCAAACAGGTGCGGGCGGTGCTCGATGGGCTCGAAGCGGACGTGGTTACAATGAATCAATCGACCGACATCGATGTGCTCGCAGCCGCCGGTCTTGTGGATAAGCAGTGGGAAAGCCGGTTCCCGGAAAACGCGGCGCCTTTTACCTCCACGATCGTTTTTGTTGTCCGAAAAGGGAACCCCAAGAAGATCAAGGAATGGGTCGACCTGGTCAGGGAAGGTATGCAGGTGATCATTCCAAATCCGAAAACCTCAGGCAACGGCCGCTACAGCTATCTGGCGGCATGGGGCGTCGCGCGAAAGGCCGCCGGCGGGAGTGATGCGGTCGCCAAGGATTTTGTCACCAAGCTTTTTAAAAACGTGCCTGTGCTCGACTCCGGCGGCCGTGGCGCAACGACGACTTTTGCCCAGCGCGGCATTGGCGACGTGCTGCTGACCTTTGAAAATGAGGCCGTTCTTACCCAGAAAGAACTCGGCGGCGGCGGTCTTCAAATTGTCTATCCGTCTTCCAGTATCCTGGCCGAGGCGCCCATTGCCGTGGTTGACAAGGTGGTGGACAAAAGAGGGACCCGCAAACAGGCGGAAGCTTATCTGCGGTTTCTTTACTCGCCGGCCGGGCAGGAGCTCGCCGCCAAACATTCGCTTCGGCCCCGCTCCCCGGAAGTGCTTGCAAAACACGCCGCCGCGTTTCCCCAGCTCAATCTGCTGAGCATCGCCGATGCCGCCGGTGGATGGAGTCAGGCTCAAAAGACGCATTTTAACGACGGCGGCATTTTTGATCAGATCTATCTCAAGTAACCCATTTCTATGAGCTCCCTCCCTGCGTATCCACTCCCTGAAATTGCTGTTTCCGACTCCACGCGGATCCAGCCGAGCATCCTCTCGACGATTGGCCGCACGCCGTTGATCCGGCTCAACCGGATCACGCAAGGAGTGCAAGCCACCGTGCTACTGAAAGGGGAGTTTTTTAATCCGCTTGGCAGTGTAAAGGATCGTATCGGCGCGGCGATGATTGAGGCGGCTGAACGCGATGGCCGGCTGACTCCGGATACCCTGATCATTGAACCGACTTCGGGCAATACCGGTATCGCGCTGGCTTTTGTCGCCGCGGCCAAAGGTTACCGGCTCCTGTTGACGATGCCTGAGACGATGAGCCTTGAGCGGCGCACATTGCTGGCGATGCTCGGCGCGAAACTTGTGCTGACTCCAGCCAGTGAAGGAATGCGCGGTGCCATCCAGCGCGCCCAGGAGCTCCACGCTGAGACACCCTCCTCGTGGATCCCGATGCAGTTCAGCAATCCCGCCAACCCGGAGGTGCACCGGCGCACCACGGCCGAGGAAATCTGGCACGATACCAATGGGCTGATCGATATTTTTGTCTCAGCGGTGGGAACCGGCGGGACCATCACCGGTGTGGCCGAAGTGATCAAACCGCGCAGACCCGGCTTTCATGCCATCGCCGTGGAACCAGCCGGTTCGCCGGTCATCGCACAAACCCTGCGCGGGGAACCGGTCCGGCCCGGGCCGCATAAAATCCAGGGGACCGGCGCGGGATTTATTCCCGAGAACCTGAACCTGGAAATCGTCGATCAGGTCGTCGCCGTCAGCAACGAAGATGCGATTGAAATGACCCGGCAACTGGCGCTTCAGGAGGGAATCCTGGCGGGCATTTCCACCGGGGCGAACGTTTTTGCGGCACTAAACGCGGCACGGCTTCCTGAAAACAAAGGCAAACTCATCGTTACGGTTGGATGCAGCACAGGCGAACGTTATTTGAGCACGGACCTGGCCATGGCCGCTCGCAAGGAGGTTGGATCATGACAGCATTGGAGTATACCAACACAATGGCTCCTGATCCACCCCATGGCCGTGTCACCGAGAAATCACGGCGCTCCATTAAAGAACTGCTGTTGCCCTTGTTTGTCCACGTAGGCGCGAGCGGGCAAAATCTTCGCGCCGATTCGGTCGGTTTCTGGCGGGTCAACGCAGATCGCTACTGGATGCCGCGGCTCATTTTCCGCGGCACGCAGAGCGAAGAGCCGCCGATCAAGCTGGCCATCTTTGCCGGCATCCATGGCGACGAGCCCGCGGGCGTGCTGGCCGTGATCGATTTCCTGCGGTTTATTGAAGAAAACCCGATCCTGGGACGGGCGTATCATCTCTACATCTATCCGCTCTGCAATCCGACCGGGTATGAGGATGGGACACGGGAATCGCGCAGTGGCAAGGATCTCAATCGCGAGTTCTGGCATGGATCCTCCGAGCCGGAAGTCGCTTTGATTGAGCAGGAGCTGATCCGGCACAATTTTAATGGCATCATCGCGCTTCATTCCGATGACACCAGCGACGGGCTTTACGGCTTTGTGCGCGGTTCGACCCTCACTGAACTTCTGCTCAAGCCGGCCCTTGCCGCCGCCGAAGCCGCCCTCCCCGTCAACCAAGCCGCTGTGATTGACGGATTCCATGCAGTCAACGGAATCATTCACACCGCTTACGACGGCATCCTCACCGCGCCACCCGGGACGCGGCCGGCGCCAATGGAAATCATCCTCGAATCCCCGCATCACGCCCCACTGCATCTCCAGCGAAAAGCTTTCGTGCTTGCCGTGACCGAAATCATCCGCGAATACCGCCGCATGATCTCCTACAGCGCGGATCTTTAAATCATGGCGAAATTCCGCGTCCTGCCCGGCTTTGGCCTGTCGCTGGGATACACACTGCTCTATCTGGGGCTGATCGTGCTGATCCCGCTTTCGGCCACGTTTTTGAAAACAGCCGGGATGAGCTGGGCGGATTTTTTGGCCGCGGTCGCTTCCCCCCGCGTGATGGCATCCTACCGGTTGAGTTTTGGCGCGTCGTTTATTGCCGCCGCGATCAACACGGCGGCCGGGTTGCTCGTGGCATGGGTGCTGGTGCGTTACTCGTTTCCTGGAAAGAAGGTCGTCGATTCCCTGGTTGATCTTCCCTTTGCGTTGCCAACAGCCGTGGCGGGTATCGCGCTCACCGCCATTTACGCCCCGAACGGCTGGATCGGTTCCCTGCTGATGCCACTTGGGATCAAAAGCGCATTTTCACCATTTGGCGTGATCATCGCGATGACCTTTATCGGTCTTCCTTTCGTTGTGCGCACCGTTCAACCGGTTCTGGAGGATCTCGATCCTGAAGTCGAACAAGCCGCCGCCACGCTGGGCGCCAACCGCCTGACCACATTCATTTATGTGATCTTTCCGGAGATCTGGCCGGCGCTTTTAACCGGTTTTGCCATGGCATTTGCCCGCGCCATTGGCGAATACGGCTCGGTGGTTTTCATCGCCGGGAATATGCCGATGAAAACCGAGATCACGCCGCTGCTGATCATCACCAAGCTTGAGCAATACGATTTTCGCGGCGCGACCGCCATTGCCGTCGTGATGCTTGTCGTTTCGTTTATACTCCTGCTCGGCATCAACCTGCTTCAACGTTTCACCACCCGGCGCCGCAATGCGTTTGCCTGACCGATGCCCCGGCAACTTCAAAACCCGGTCCGGCCCGCCGTCGCGCGGGGCGCCGCCTCGCCCCTGGCCGAGCCGGCGTGGGTGCGCTGGTTGCTGATCGCGGCCGCGCTCGGCTTTCTCGCGCTGTTTCTCGGACTGCCCCTTGCCGCCGTTTTCATCGAGGCATTCCGCAAAGGCGTTTCCACCTATCTGGCGGCATTTGAAGATCCGGATGCCTGGGCTGCCATCAAGCTCACCCTGCTCACCGCTGGCATCGCCGTGCCACTCAACCTGGTCTTTGGACTGGCCGCCGCGTGGTGCATCACCAAGTTCGATTTCCGCGGCAAAAGCCTGCTGATCACTTTTATTGACCTGCCATTTGCGGTTTCGCCGGTCATCTCGGGATTGATTTATGTCCTGCTTTTTGGCGCGCAAGGCTGGTTTGGGCCATGGCTTGCCGCCCATGACATCAAAATTATCTTCGCCGTTCCCGGCATCGTGCTGGCGAGCATCTTCGTCACTTTTCCCTTCGTGGCGCGCGAACTTATTCCCCTGATGCAATCCCAGGGAAGCGACGAGGAAGAGGCAGCGGTGAGCCTGGGCGCCACCGGCTGGCAAACCTTCTGGCATGTCACTTTGCCCAATGTGCGATGGGCGCTCCTTTACGGAGTCATCCTTTGCAACGCGCGCGCCATGGGCGAGTTTGGCGCGGTTTCAGTCGTCAGCGGCCATATCCGGGGCAAAACCAACACGCTGCCGCTTCACGTCGAGATTCTCTATAATGAGTATAATTTCGTCGCGGCTTTTGCATGCGCGTCGCTGCTGGCTTTCCTGGCCATCGTCACCCTTGTGCTCAAATCGATCATAGAAGGCCGCCATCTTTCCAAGCCATGAGCATTGAAGCCCGCAATATCAGCCGTCATTTCGGCGCCTTCACGGCCCTCGATGACATCAATCTCAAGATCGGCACCGGCGAACTTGTCTCGCTCCTCGGCCCGTCCGGTTCGGGCAAAACCACGCTGCTGCGGATCATTGCCGGGCTTGAACGCTCCGATACCGGGAGCGTGCTTTTTAATGGAGAGGACGCCACGCTTTTACCCGTCCGCGAACGGCAGGTCGGATTTGTTTTCCAACATTACGCGCTCTTCCGGCACATGAGCGTTTTTAAGAACATCGCTTTCGGGCTGAACGTACGCAGCGAACGCCCCTCCAAAGCCGCTATCCGCGATAAAGTGCGCAGCCTCCTTTCACTCGTGCAATTGGAAGGCCTGGAAGAGCGGTATCCCAACCAGCTCAGCGGTGGACAGCGCCAACGGGTCGCCCTGGCCCGGGCCCTTGCGATTGATCCCAAGGTCCTTCTGCTTGATGAGCCATTCGGCGCCCTTGACGCCCGGGTTCGCCACGAACTGCGGCGCTGGTTGCGGCAAATCCACCAGTCACTTCACATCACCACTCTTTTTGTCACGCACGACCAGGACGAAGCGCTTGAAGTGGCCGATCGCGTCGTCGTCATGAACCAGGCGCGCATCGAGCAAATCGGCTCGCCGGAGGAGATCTATGATCATCCCCGGACGCCATTTGTTCATGAGTTCCTGGGGAAATCGAACACATTGAGCGTGAAGGTCGACAGCGGCGGCGCCTCGGTCGGCGCAATTGCTTTGCCACCCCCTGCCGCCGGCGGTGTCCATTCACTGACGGCCTATGTCAGGCCGCATCAGATTGGACTCTCGCGCGTGCCCAACGGAACTCCCGTGCTGCCTGTCAAAGTCACCCATATCCATGCCGCTGGTTCGAGTGCCCGGGTCGATTTGATCCGGATCGACAATGGCGAGGAACTTGCCGCGGAAATCTCGCGGGAAGACTTTGAGCAGCTCGCCCTGACGGTCGGGGAGGAAGCATTCGCCCGCTTTAAAAAGATCCAGGTTTACCCGGGCGGCTAGCCACGGCTCAGGAATGTCTGATCGCAAAAAATTATGACAATCCCCACAAAGCCAGGAAACGACGAGGGAACCGTGGTTATCGTGGCCAACCGCGGCCCGCACGATTTTGTTTGGGAAGCGGGGCACTGGGTGGCCAAGCCTTCCACGGGCGGACTCGTCAGCATGATCGAACCGCTGGCGCGCCAGCCCAACGTTGCCTGGTTTTGCTGCGTCTCGGAACCCCCAGGGAGCGAGGCCGACCGCGACGCGCTTTATACTACCGCCAAGGATCAAATCGACCCGGACCTCAATGTCGTGCCGGTACCACTGCCGTCCGGTGTTTACAGAGATTATTACGGTGTCATCAGCAACGAGATCCTCTGGATGCTTCATCACCATCTCGTGGGCCAGTTTGGATACGCCACGCTCGATGAAGAATCGCATCGCGCCTGGGACGCCTATCTTGAAGCCAACCGGCGCATGGCCGACGCCATTCTCGCCACGGAAATCCCGGTCCGGGCATTCCTCATCCAGGATTACCACCTCTACCCATTGGCCGCGATGTTGCGGCTGCATTTTCCGGAAACGCCAATCCTCCACTTTATCCACATCCCCTTTCCGGAACCTTCCACGCTCAAGCTTCTTCCCAAATCGTGGCGCAAGGCCCTTCTGGAAGGGCTGCTTGGCTCCGACGTCATTGGACTTCAAACCGCCGACGATGTGCGCTCGTTTCTCGCCTGCTGCGAGGAAATCCTTCGCATCCCGGTCGATGTGCATCTCGCCACGGTCACTCTCAGTTCGGGACGCAATGTCCGGGTCCGCGCGTTTCCGGCAAGCACCGACCCCGAGGCAATCCGTGCGTTGCAAGCCGGGGTTGAAGTCGACCTGGCCCGGAAACGGCTCGCCCCGCAGATGGAGGATCACACCATTATTCGTGTCGACCGCCTCGACCCGAGCAAAAACCAGATCATCGGTTTCAGCGCATTTGGCCGGTTGCTTGAACTCCATCCCGAATTCATTGGGCGGGTCCGTTTCCTTGCATTCCTGATTCCTTCGCGCACCGATCTGACTGTCTATCGCGAATATCACGACGCCGTTTATCGTGAAATCGAGCGCATCAATTCCCGCTTTGTCCAGGCGTGTGGATTCAACCCCATCGAGGTTTTTTACACGAACGAACGCACCCAGGCTCTGGCCGCCATGGAATCGTGCGATGTGCTCCTGGTCAATTCCCGGCAAGATGGCATGAATCTCGTGGTCAAGGAATGGGCATTGGTTTCCCGAAAACCGGGCGTCCTTGTGGTATCGGAAACCGCGGGCGTCGCATCGGCCACCGAGGAGGTTTCCCTCCAGATTTCCCCGCTCGACGTCGAAGGCACCGCCAAAGCTCTTGCCGAGGCGCTCCTCATGCCGCCGGACGCCCGCACGACCTGGCTTGAACAACTTCGCTCAGGGATTAAAAAATGGACCGCGCGCGATTGGCTCGTGGCGCAGCTCCAGGAACTTGGCATCACCCTGCCTGAGCAAATAGCACGCGGCCCCCTTGATTTGGCGGATTCAAAAGGCGCCGTTGAATGGGAGCTCCAGGTCCTCAACAAGCGTGGTATTCATGCCCGGCCTGCGGCGACATTTGTGCAATGCGCCCGCGGTTTCCAGTGTGAGATCGAAATTGTCAGGGAGGGCGTCAGTTATTCAGCCAAGAGCATCCTCTCCGTGCTGACCGCCAATCTCGATTACGGCGCCGCCTTCACCCTGCGCGCTTCGGGTCCCGACGCCACGGCCGCCGCCGAACAGCTTCGCCAAGTCCTCGAAAGCTTCAAAAGCGAGGAGTAGGAAGCCGTGTATAAAACGGTTTCATCCACGCCTGATGGCTTGGAACATGGCGGTCAATCTTTGGAGGAACGCGTCAAAGCCATCGAACAGCTTGCCGCACGCGCCAAAGAGTTGCCCGCACCGCTCCTCGAGGATTGGCTCCGTCCAACCGGTCATTCGCGTGAACGGCGCCGGGTTAAAAGGCCCAGCGTGCCTGCAACCAGCAGAATGGCGGCGGAAGGTTCGGGGACTGATGAAAGGAGAACGGGTGTCCCGATGGCAGTCACGCCGGTTTTTGAACTCCCGATTTGTTTGGTGGCTCCATCCTCCTGCCACAATGCGGAGATTCGGCTTACACCAACGGTAAAGGTTGGCAGGTAGAAGTTGGCGCTGATAGCTCCGGAGTCCGCGACGCTCGTGATCGTGAAGGTGGTAATTCCCAGGAAAAACTCGGTCCCATCCAGAATTGGAGTGCCGGTGGTGGTCACGGTGGAAGAACGCGCGGCGACATAACTCGTGCCGGGGAACGAGTTTGCCGGAGAGGCTGTCGTGGCCGAGGCGGAAGTACTGCCCAGGTCGAGGTCGCCATCGCCATCGAGGTCATGGGCTTGACCGGGCTGGGCGCCATTGCTGAAGACCGGATTTAAGCTGACATTATTGGCGAAATCGCCAAGCAACCCTCCGCTGGAAGTAAACAGGGAGAAGTAGAGAAGCTGGATCCCCTCGGCGGCCGTATTGCCCGAGGCGCCCGTCACATCGGCATGGAGACTGAACGTGAGAACATCGCCGGTTTTAAGACCCGAGATATTCTTGGAAGTATTGGCGCCGCTCAAGGGCGCCCCGTTAAGTTCGGTGGCCCGAAGATCGAGCACAATCGAAGCCGAAGCCTCACCGGCCAGCAAGCCCGCAGCCAGGATACTCACGACTCGGCGCATTAAACGGAGGAATAAAGAAAGGTTCATTTTAAAAGATGAATGCATAGGGTGGCTTGTTTAAGAGACGCGTTTAGCCCGCCAACGGCGTCCGAGAACTCCGAGCGCGCTTAAGGCCAGCAGACTGAGCGAACCGGGCTCCGGCACGTTTGTGACAAAGAGACTTGAATCCCCTCCAAAAACGTTATTGCCCGGACCCTGTAAAAAGGCGGCGGCATTAGGCAGGGAATAGTTGGCGTCTATCAGTGCGTAGTCTGCGGTGGTAATCTGGCCGTCATAGTCAAAGTCGCCATTGACCCAGCCGGATTGCAATCCACCACCCGCAACATTGCTGTCAATCAACGCGTAATCCGCCGTGGTGATCTGACCATCCAGATCAGCGTCGCCGAACTGGGTGTATTTCACGAGAATCTCGTTCCCTGTCAGCCCGCTGGCACCTTCAAATTGAGTAAAACCACCCAGCGAATTATCCAGCACGCCAAGCGCATGGGTGGAGGAAAGATCCGCGGCGGCCACGCTGCTTGTAATCCCGGCGCCACCCCACAATCCGGTGGGGCTGGCTCCGGGTTCGTAAAGAGCTTTGGCGATCTGAGCGGTAATGGCAGCCAGGTTGCCATCGCGAACTACCAGTGCGTTATTGGCAAGATCAAGCCGTCCGCCGGGAGTAAAGCTGAGGGCCGAACTATCGATTACTCTGGAACCTTCCCCGGCACCATGCCGGGCAAGGGTAACATTCCCGCTGATAGAAAGGCTCGCGAGCTTCTGGTTGACGTTGAAGTTCACGATTGCCAGCGCGCGCACCGTCGAGGCGCCAGTGCCGATTGGCGAATTGACGTTGGTTGTGCCCGCGTTGGCATAAAGCGTCCCCTCGGCTTGCGGCCCATTGAGATTAAGTATGCCGAGACCCGCCTTGGTAATTGCGCCGGCAAGGATCGGTGTATCAAGCGTCAGTGTATCCCCGCCAAGATCGACGTTGGCCACCAGGTCCGCCGTGCCGCCGGTGGTTAATCCTGCGCCGCCGCTGATGATGGCTGTGCCGCCGCCGCTCTTAAGAAGACCGCCGCCGGTCACTGTAAGCGTCTGGCCGGCGGCAAGCGCAAGGCTGTTTCCGCCCGCAAACCGCAGTGTGCGAATGCTCTCGCTGCCTTGTCCGGTGATGGCAAAACCACCGCCGACAAGTTGCACATCTTTCTCCGTCAGTCCGGCGCCGAGGGTAGCCTGGTTGCCAAAGAGGGCGACGTTGGCGGTATTTGCATCCGGGCTCCCGGTGTAACGCAACGCACGCGCAAAGCCCGCGCTGTCGTAGGCAAGAAAGTCCGAATAGTTATAGAAAAGCCCCCCGTCAACCGATTGTCCACTCGCCGCCGGATTGGTGAATACCACCTTGTAGAGCGAGGGATCGCTTGCGAATGAAAGCGTGAAGTTACCAGTGGCCCCGGCCGCCCGAACAGGCGCGGATGTGAAAGTAAGCCGGTTGGAAACCGAGGTGCTCAGCTGGTTTGATTCGATCACCGCATCGCCGGCGTTCAGGCTAAGGGTGCCAAGTGTCAGGCCGGCTGCCGTTACTGTGGTATCGCCGTTATTGACTGCGGCAAAAGTGCCGCTGCCGGTGAAGCTAAGGTTGGAACCATTGGGCAGCACCTGGGGGTTGTTGGTGCGTACTTCCAGCCGCCCCTCATTGATGACCGTGCCGCCGGTATAACCCGCTCCGTTGCCTTTATTCAGCAGAAGCCCGCCCGGACCATCCTTGACCAGTTTTAATACACGGCCGCCGGCGCCGTTGTTAATGCCGCCGGAATAGGTATTGATTCCGGTTTGAACATTCACCGTCACCGTGGTCGTGCCGGCGACCGTCGAGTTATCGGTGATATTGGCGCTATTACCCGTGCCTGAAAGGTTCGTGAGGATTTGGTCAAAACCGCGCAGATCGAGCGTGCCGCCATTGATGCTTACCGAGCCTGAACTCGATCCAAGCGCCTCGGCACTGCCAAGGCGCAATGTTCCCGCGGTAAGCGTCGTCCCACCGGTATAGCTGTTGGCCGAACTCAGAACCACGGTGCCGCCGCTGCCGGATCCGCCAATCACCAGCGCATTACTGCCGGTTAATGGATTGGTATAGGTCAGTGTGCCTCCTCCGCCACCCAGCCGGTAAGTACCCAAACCGGGAGTAACCGTGCCTGTGTAGTTAACCGTCCCGACCGCGCCGAGGCTGAAGTTGGCATACCCGGAGCCCAGCGCGGCGAAGTCGAGATCATTGGCATTACTGACTCCCAGGGCAACCGTGGCGCCATTCCCATTGCCTGATACACGGCTTGCCAGGAATCCCTGGTCAAAGGCATGCGCGAAAGAAACGGTCGCCCCTGTATTAAGCCGGATGTCGCCCGTGGCCGGCACTGCTTCCAGCGAGCCAAACCGCACGCTTCCCCCGTTGATTGAGACGCCACCCGTAAAGCTGTTGATCCCTGTCAAAGTAAGCGAACCCGCGCCGGCCTTGGTCAGGCCTCCGGCGGTTGATGCCGGGATGGATGTCGCGATAGTTAGTGCGTCGGCGGCAACCGCGGTGCGGATAACAAGGTCACTCACGCCTCCGCTGGTCAGGCCGTCGCCGCCGCTGATTGTCGCGGCGTTCCCGCCTGCTTTCAACAAACCGCCACCGGCAATAGTCAGCGTGGCACCGGTGTCCAAAGTAAGACCGTTGGCCCCTGCCAGGCGAAGAGAACGCACCGACTCAGTCGGCTGATTGGTGATGGCAAAGTTGCTCCCGCCAATCTGAACGTCCTTGCCGGTCGCAGCGATGCCGAACGCCGCCTGGTTCTCGGTCAATGGGACATCGTAGGCATTCGAATCGATGGCGTAATCAAGCGGCCTGACGTAACCGGCGGCATCGTAGGCGGCAAAACTACTGTTCCCGAAGAAAATACCTCCATCGATCGACTGGCCCGTGATCGGCGCCGTGGCGAAGGTTACCTTGTAAGAAGCCGGACTCGGCAGCGCGGTCGGTGTCACGGTATTGGCGACAATAAAGTTGGCCGTGGCGCCATTGGTGCGGACCGGCACGGCGGCAAATGTCGTCGTGGCCGAACCGGTGCCGCCATTAAAATTATTGGATTCGATCGTCCCTTCCCCACCTTTAAGAAAGAGCGTTCCGAGCACCAGTGAAGCCGCGTTATTGCTGTTGTTGGAAGCAGCCAAAGTCGCGTTGCCTGTGAAGGTAATATTTCCGCGCAATGGCAGAACCTGGGCGTTATTCGTGCGCACATCGAGCCGGCCGCCGGCTATCACCGTGCCGCCGGAGTAGGTGCCACTATTGGCTCCATTCAGGATCAGCGTTCCCGCGCCGGACTTAACAAACGCAAGAACGCGGCCGTTAGCGCCATCCTTGATCGAGCCTCCAAAGGTGCTGCTGCCGCCGGAAACAACATTGTCTGTCAGCACACTGGTTCCCGTTCCGGCGGCAGTATCGGTGATCAAAACAGTTGCCGGTGTCTGCGTGGAAGTCAGCGAGCCGAAAGTGAGGCTGTTGCCATTGAGATCAAGCGTTCCATTGACCGTCAGAGGACTTGACGCCGAGCCGAGCGCGCTTGCATTCCCAAGCACCAAGGTGCTGCCCGCAAATACGTTGGTCCCGCCGTTAAAACTATTCGCCGCCGTCAGGATGACGGTTCCCGGCGTTCCGCCCGAACCGATACTTAACGAGTTATTGCCGGTTAACGCCGAGGTGAAAGTAAGGGTGCCACCGGCACCGCCGAGCCGGTAAAAGCCGCCCGCATCCGTACTATACGGGGTAAGGTGGCCGCTAAACGTGACATTCGAATACGCGCCAAGGCTTGCGTTGGAGTAGGGATTAAAATTGAGCGGATTGGAACTGCTTGCCCCCAGTCCGATAGTAGCCGGGTTTGGAGTCGCGGCCACGTGGCTGCCAAGAAATGCCTGATTGATATCAAACCCGAAGTTGACGCCGGTGCTCGTTCCCAAGCTGACTAAGCCGGCCGCAGGCACCGCGGCCGCCGTGTTGAATTGCACGGTGCCACCGCTGATGGCGGTGCCGCCGGAGTAA
Organism: Chthoniobacteraceae bacterium; assembly: GCA_028293625.1. Lineage (GTDB taxonomy): Bacteria > Verrucomicrobiota > Verrucomicrobiia > Chthoniobacterales > Chthoniobacteraceae > CAIURC01. Next base: position 130,237 of record JAQGOL010000025.1, read on the forward strand.
CTGTTTGCACCCGAAAGCACCAATGTCCCAAATTGCGTCTTGTTCAGTGTCCCGGCTCCCTCCACTGCTCCGCTGAGAGTTAATGTCGCGGGCACGTTGGTCAGCGGCCCCTGGAATGTATTCGGCTGGCCCGCAGCCAGCGTGACCCGGCCGCTGGTGGCATTCGCGATCCCGGTGTTGAAAACCACCCGGCCGCCATTGAGCTGGATCGCTTTTGCCTGCAAAGCGGTGCTGTTCTCAAAAGCCAGATCTCCAGCCAACCCGACCTGGACGCTCCCTGGTTGCTCGCCAAAGGTCGTGTTCCCTTCAAATGCGACCCGCCCGCTGGTAATCACGAGATTGCCCAAATGCGTCTCACCGAGGTTGGCCAGGTAGACAGTATTTAATCCTGTCTTGGTCAGAGTAAATCCCGCGCCGTTCAGGCTGCCGTCGCGCACATCAAAACGTTTGCCGCCTCCAATGGCCGCATCGCTTGCAAGAACCAGATTGTGCACGCCCGCGAAGGCCCCGCCAACGGGTCCGTTGTTAAGCAGCACTCCGGAGGAATCCCCGCCGCTGCCGCTGATCGTGATGACTTCGCCGACAGGTGTCTGGAAGTCGTTCACGTCGAGCGACGCGCCATCCTGCACCACGGTTCCGCCCGCCACACTTCCAAGTGCCAAGGCATTTTCCAGTTTGAGCGTGCCGGCTTTTACCGTCACCGTGCCATTAAATGTGTTTGGCGCGGAAAGGGTGGCGATGTTGTCGCCGAGCTTGGTTAATCCACCCGTGCCGCTGATCAACGAGTTGAGGACAAAATGATCATTCGCCGGGCGGTTAAGCACAATCAATGCATTATCGATCACCGGGCCGGTGCCAAATTGGCCGCCGCCAAAAGTCACGCCGTCGCCGATCTGCAAGGTGCCGCCGGAGATGGTGGTCGTGCCGGTGTAATCATTGCCGCCGACGTTCGCCAGGATCAGGCTGCCGGAGCCTTCCTTGATAAGGTTTGTAGCTCCGCTGAGTTTTCCCGGCCCGCTAAAACTGTAGTTCAGCAGGGAGTTGCTCACCGTCGCTGTGTTGGGGGAAAGCACGGCGGCGAGGACGATATCCGTGGTGCCGATTGCCGAGTCATCAAAACGGACGCTATCGACGATCCCGGCGGCTTGCAGGTAACGGGTGGCATTGCCGCTGTTGATCTCTTTCCAGTTCTGCGTGCCGGACCCGACGGCCGGATTGATCCCGTTGTTGATGTCCCAATTCCCGTTGACGGCACCCGTCCATTTCGGAAGATCAAAGGCGGTGATGTTCAATGAAATCGTGGTATTGACCAGGTCATTCACCAATACCCCGGTCACTCGCGGCGGAAGGGCGGAGAGGGAAAGGCCGGCAAATCCACGGCCGCCGATCGATCCGGAGTAATCAATGAGCGGCACTAAACCGACGCTGAGTCCTCCGGCCTGAAGCGCGATCGTGCTCGTTCCATTGATGGTTAAGCTGGAGGTGGTAATCACCGGCAGCGTGGGCGTGCCGAAATTCCCCAGATCAAATGCGAGCGTGCCGCCAACTCCCGAGCCGAGGGTAAACGAGGCCGCATTGAGCGTCTGCCCGGGTGCGCCCAGATTGATTCCCAGCGTCGCAAGATCACCGACCAAAACGTCGCCTCCTCCGGTTTGTCCCGCCTTGATATTCAACCGTCCCGCATTTACCTGGGTCGCTCCCGTGTAGGTATTGGCGCCACTCAAAGTCCAGGTGCCGCTCCCTTCTTTGATCACCGAGATCCCCGGCGCTGCCGCGCCCAGGTTGCTGCTGAGCACACCATCACTCGCTCCGGAAAGATGCAGGTTGGTTTCACCCGCCGCACTCCCATAACTAATTGCACCCGAAACGGTGAGAAGGCCGGACTCCGACTTCAAACCATACTCAGTTCCGCCTTCTTCGAGGATCAGATTACCGGTCAAATTAAAATTGCCCGCCGTGTTCACCAGGTGTGGAGCCGTCGCAAGGGAACGGCCTCCAAGGAAAAAATTCTCGCCGATCACCGTGGTCCCTGTGCTCAGCGTGCCGAACTGCACGCGGCCTGTCGCCGAGTCCCCGGCCAGCGTCGTGCGGCCGATTGCCGATCCGAGCGCGTTGCCGCTTCCAACCTGCACGACACCTTCCTTGATCACAATCCGGCCATTCCAGGCCGCGCTGCTTCCGTTCAGAATCAACGCGCCGGTTCCTTCTTTGATCAACGCCCCCCCGAGACTTGTCTCCGTGCCATTGCCAAGAAGCGCGCCTGTAACAGTCACTGTCGATGAACCGCTTACAGTCAGGTTGTTCACCGCGTCCACCAGGTTGTTTCCGACATTCACGGTCTGTCCGAAAACAATCGGTCCGGCTGCCGCGTCGACTGTGCCGAAGCGAAACCTCACAGGCAGGTTAAAGGTTTGTGTGCTTAAACTGCCATTGCTCAAAAGTCCGCTGTTCTGCGGATTTTCAACGGGATCGGTGCTGTCTCCAAGCGTCAGCGAGAGGCCGGTCGCCGCGGTAAAAGTATAACCGCCCGCACCTTCGGCAAAAGTAACGGCCCGCAATGTGTAAGTTGTGGCACCGAGGTTATTGTTATTGGTTACCGCGAGAATCGGAGTAAGCCGGGTTTGCCCAGCTGGCGTCAGACTACTCAGACTCGGAAATAAAATGGAATCGGTTCCCGCGAATCGGTACGAGCCTGTCCCTTCGTTGTCCGCCCAGTCCGGCACCGCGGCTGCATTGCTGCCGACCCAATTCGTAACGACCTGGAGGTTGTCGTTGGTCCCTTGGCCGGTGTAAGTCACAGTCCGTCCGCCTGTCCCCTGCCCGAAGCCCAGCGCAGGTAACATCACTGCCGCAGTCACGCCCAAAATAAACGGCACGCGGCCACCACGCCGCGGCGAGCTCGGGGACGATGGTCGAACGGAGGCAAACGGGATTGGGCGATGCGAGTGGAAGATGGGCATAACGAAAAAAGTGGGTGCGTCAGCTGGCGGCATTGCCTGGCATGGCACGATTTGGATGTGGTGTGGTGACAACGTCACAGCCGGTTTGGAACGACCGGGCCCATCACCGGAGCGGGGAAGACAGGCAGCGGACAAAGAATGCGCGCGGAGAAGGACGCTGTAAATAATATAATTCAACTAACTTAGTATAGAATAAAGCCGGTTTTCCTCCTTCTCCCGGCGTGCCCCAAAAAAATGGGCTCCTATTCGTCGAGGTATTTGAATGAGACCACCCGATACTTGATGAGCGCCTGCGGAGGGTTGTAGGCCTCCTCAATTTTACTGAGCTGAAAAGGAGGCACCTTCCCCAATGCCGCTTCCGTAAAGGCGTTCATCTTCACCGGTTCAGGTCCGTCATACGCCGGATATGCGCCCTTGGAGTCGAGATTTAAGCGCAGCCCGGAGCGAGTCAGCGGCGGAGAGCCGGGAAGCTGGAAGAGTGTATCCGGGGGGCCGCCCGCGGAACTGATGACGCCTCCTGTTTGGAAGGCAAGACGATCCCATTTGCCGTTAATGCCGACATGGCCATTGCCCGGCACGCCGTCGCGCCCCGTCCAGATATAGCGTTCGATCAACGCGTAGAAGCGTTTTTCGCCGATGACCTGGTCCCCGTTTTCAAACTGATCGTCCCCATGGTTTTTGGGGATCTTTTTGACTACCTGCGCCACGCCCCACATGCCGAAGGTATTCGACTTGGTGGTGAGCACACCGGCCATGTTGCGAAGCGCGAATTCCTTTTGCCATGGCGTCACGCCATTTCCTGCAAGCGCCGGAACATCGGCAACCTCGCCAACATAATCAAAAAACTGGGTATCGTTCTGATAGGCAAGAATGCCGTTTGCGACCGCGTTGGCATCAAGCCCGGGCAGATACCGGAAGACAGCTTCCAAAGGTTTGGTGCGATCCGGCGGATTGAAAAACGCATTCCTGGGATAGATCCTGGAGTTCAGGTTAATCTGCCCGGCAGTGCTGTTCATGAACGAGGCGGTCGAGAACTCATCGGGCTTGCGTTTTTCCAGACGCCACTGGTCATTCGCCATCGGGTAAGTTGCCCCCAAAAGATCAAGCAGGAGCCAGTCCGGAGGCGACGCTTGTCCGCCCCCGGGCCCGAAATCGAGTGTCTGCCATGGTTTTCCCGATTGCATGCCGGTATGCAAAAGTGACCAGTAACCCGGCGAGGAAATCCGGCTGCGCGGATCGTATTCACTTGGGCGATCGTAAGTAAGTCCGTCGATTGTCGCACCGATCGGCGCGCGAAGCAGATACCGGAACTTGCTTTTCTCCCTGGAGTTCTCGTCCGGTTCGTTGGCATTTTGAATGCCGGGCGTCCCGATCGAGCCCGGGCTCCCGGGCCCCTGCTTGATTGCCTCCCACTGCGAGAGATCATGGCTAAGGCGTGGATCGCTGATCTGCCATGAAATAGCCTGATCGCGATTGGTCTGCACAAGGCTCACGTCGAAACTGGCCTGCAGAGTATCGTCGCGGGTTACGCCCAGGGGAATCATTTGCCGCGGACGTTGCGGATCAGCAAAGATACTCATGCCGGGACGAAGCCGGATATCGACCCCCACGGACGCGGTCCTGGCGGCATCAAAGACGTACGGATCCCACTGGCTGAAATCCGAGCCGTCGGTAAACGGAACTACCGTATCGCGCTGCCCCATGGTGATAATCGGACTTTTAAGAATCCGCCGATTGACGACATCCTCGGCGCCAAACCTTGATCCCGCCGGGCCGAGCTTCACCCTGCCGCCGCGGGTCGGTTGAATAAGAAAACGACGCAGGTTAATCAAGTCCTGCCGCGCGGTGGCTTTCGCGCCGTAATCCCAGTCGCTATCGTAAGGCGCGGGGACAACCGGGCTGGACGGCCCGAATTGCTGGCGATGAACTCCTTTGGCTTCAATTTCCAGGTAATCCATCCGGGTTGGAAACTCGCCAAGGTCCACCACGGGACCGAAAGGATGCATATAGTATTCAACTTCATACCAATACTGAATGTAACGCGGCTGCGAAAAGCCTCTCAGCTGGTTCTTATCATTCTTAGGCGGAACCGATGCCTCCGTGCTTCTCACAAAAAGCCGCACCTCTGTGATGTGCGGCCCGGGGGTCTGGGGCAGAAACAGCCCGTTTTTCCCGACGCCTTTATACCGCCAGTACATGCGCTCGGGAGTTTCCCCGATACGCTCATTGCTTGGCGCGGAGTAGTTGGCGCTGGTGGTTCGCAAGCTGTATTGGTTACTGAATGCGGTCAGGTTTGCGTTGCTGATCTGGGTTGTTGCCATCCGCGCCATCAACACCGCATTGAGCGCAAGCTGCCGGCATCCGGCCTCCCCGTATTTATCAAAGAAGCTGCGTTTATATCCGGGCCATGTCCGCCGGAAATAATCGGTCAACATCTCGACCTGCAGTTGGTTTACAATATTCCCGGCATTAACCGTGGCGCCATCTTCATCAGCAGTCGGACTGGTGAATCCGAAAGTCCCAAGCAAGGAATTCAAATGCAGGATCTCGCTTTTCTCCCCATCGGCGCCTGCCGTTTCAAAGAGGAACGGATGCTGATAGCTTGGCCCTCCCTCAAGGGAGAGCGGCACATATGTGGTGAAAAGACGGGATCGATTAAAGGCGTTGAACTCCGGACTCCGGGAGAAGAACGTCAGGTTGTATCGGCTTTTATTAAACCATGTCCGGGCCTCGGCTCCTTTCGGTTTTATAAAGCCGAGGATTGCTTCCGGATAGCGGTTGAACCCGTAGAGAAAAACGTGATCAAGCAACTTGTTATGCTCAAGATCGGACGGGCTCTCGAAGAGCACATCGAGGTTGACCGATTGAGGCCGGCCGAGCGCCCACTCCGGACCGTTCTTGGGACCGTCCACCGCCGCGCTGCTCTGCGCCGAAACGATCGCGGCAGTCCCCCTCTTAAAAAGCGGCGTCAGGAATCCTGCCGCCATTTGCTTTTCAAAGCCGGAATCCTGGCCCGGAGCCGGCTTGCCAAGCGCCGTGTTGAAATTGAGCCGCGCGCACTCATCGTCCATCCAGAATGCATAGCGTCCGGCCAGCCGATTTTGCGGCCCGGGAGCCTTGGACGGATCCGAGAGTAAATTAACCCAGCGCACGCGCATCTGCGGCCGCTTTTCACTCTCGGATTTTTCCTGGATGCCGGTAATCGCCGCCACTGTCTGTCCGGGCAGCGGCTGGTTAAGATCGACCGAAGTTGCGTCCCGTGGAAACTTCGGGTCGCTCGGTTCTGTAACCTCGCCGGTATGCAGTCCGATATATTCCGGAGCCGCGCCCGCTCTGATCACGGTAAGGCGGCCGGGATTCACTATCCAGTTTTCGCCGGGCGCGTTCAATGGTCCCTCTGAAAGACGGGCCGGTTCGGGGATGTTGGTACGTAGCAGATCGATCGCATGACTTACCGCGCCGTGGGCGATCAGTTTCGCGCGCTGGGAATCCTCAAAGGCCACGGCCGCCTGTTTCTCGGTCAGCATCATTGAGAGAAACCCGACGAGCAGAATGACCAAAATACTCAACACGATCAATGTCATGACCAATGCCACGCCGGAACGGCGCCCAACTAAATTAAGACGGTTAGCTTCCATTGATGAGTTTGGCGCGGGTGGTGAAGGTGCGCGCCGTATAGATATGGTTTTCACGGAGCTCGGATTGGAACTGCTTTACCGACGCTTCCACATCAAGCGCGCCGGTGGAGCCGAGCAAATTGGACTGGACCGGGATTGTCACTCCACGGTTAAGGATGGCGCTGTCGAGAGTGACAATGGTCAAATCAACACTTGACGGAACGCGATTGGCCTTCATTGATTGAAGGGTTTCAGCCAGGTAAATCAAACTCTCTCCGTTCTCGAACGGCGTGGTGGTAGCTACCTGAAAATAGGCGGCCGAATTATAGAAAAGCTCAGACTTCGGATGGTTTGTCGCGCTGGATAACAGCGTCACCGGGTTCCCAAGAACATCCCGGCATTGAATCCAGAATGCGATGATTCCGTCTGCGGCAGAGGAAACCACGACGGCATTATTATCGGGATCTTCTTCATCAAACGCCACCTCATCCCATTTGTCGGTAAACCAGTTTGCATCGGTGGCGCTGCTGCGCGCTTCCTTTTCGCCGGGATGGTTCACCGCCTCGGTGCCAGGAAAATACGGGGAGACCTTCCCATCGGCTCCGGTTGACCCGATTGAAAGCCGCTTTAGACGGTAGAACTTGCGGAGAGGATCCTGAGTCAGATAATAGCCCACGCAACGCAGATCGCCTGCTTCACCCATGGGCGACATCCACAACATGACCGGCGTTTCCGGAGCCACATCCGGGGCGCCCTTTTTTTTGAGGAGCGTGCCTGGCGCAACGACAAATTGCATGCGCGTATCGACGACAGCCGGAGCGAGTTCACGCGACATTATTTCAAGGGCGGTCCGCGCGCTTTGAAATCCGTCTGTGCGTGCCTGCCCATCCCTCCATGAGCGCATCACTGAATCGGTCATCTTTTCAAGAATCAGAAGAAGAACGGCCAGCAAAGCGATCGATACAACCAACTCAATGAGCGAGAAACCGGAGGCCCTTGCACGACTGCCGCGGCGGAGCCGGAATAGAGTAGTCATATGATTAAAACTCAATCTTTTCCTGGTATTTCCATTCCGGTATTTTAGGCGGGTAAATGAGCGTCCAATCGGGTCCGGTCAATGCCGTCACTCCGTAGGTCACTCTGCTTTTCGGATTATCTTTTCCAGTGGCTTCACCCGTTGCCCCATCAACCGGCCACGAGAGTTCGATGATCACCGCCCGCAACCCGCTGGTATTCGCCGGACGTTCATGCCAATCCTCCACTCGCGCATCCGCCCGGTACAGCCTCCGTGCCAAATCCGAGGGTTCGGCATTTGAGTCAATAAAGACCCCGTGATCATCGAAATAAACAGGGCTCAGTCCGTGATCATCCAGGGGAGCGGAACTCAATTCAACCACTCCGGGCTTCAGGGGACGGTTTTGCAGTCTGTTATGAACCTCTTCAAATACTGTCGCGACGATGGTGGAGTTGGCTGCCTCCCGGGAAGCATTCAACCCGGCGGGCAGCATTCCCAGAAGCGCGACAAAGCAAGTGGCTATAATCGATAGCGCTATCACGACTTCCATTAAGGAAAAGCCGCCTCTAACCAGCCTTGCCGGCTGATACCGCCCGGAATGATTTTTCACGGGCGGTAGACATGGACCCGGCCGGTCAGCGTATCAACGTTGACCTGTGCCCAGTTGGCGGGACCGTTCTCTCCCCGCGTTGTATACGTCAGGGTGCCGTCGTGGTTTGAGTATCCCTGCGTGGCGACAAAGATCGCCTGCCGGGAAGTTCCTCCCGGAATCCGCATCGTGCCGGACGGCAGGAACTCAATAAATCTGCTCCGGATTGGTTCTTCCTCAGTGCCGGCATTGAACTCGGCACTCTCTTTAAAGGCGGAAGTAAAAACGCATTCGCCGCGTACAGCCGCCCGATCTTCCCTGGCATAGGTTGCCTTATGAAGATAGGCCGGCGATGCCTGTTCAAGGGTGACCCCGACAGGCATCTCCTGCCAGGGCGAGAGCTGGAAGTATCTTTCCACCTCGGCGTTCCAGACCCATAGACTCACATTGCGCAAACTCGCGTCGGCCTTCGATTCCCACTCTTTTGCCACGACAAAACGCACCACTGCATGCCGGGCGATGGCTTCACTCCGGGCCAGACTCAACAGATCCGCAAACTTTCGTGCCCCGGTGTTAAGATTATTTGAACCGGACAGACCTTTGACAGCCGGCACCGTCAACCCTGCCATCAGCGAGATGACCCCCATCACTGCGATCAATTCGATCATGCTGAATGCGCGACGAAAGTCAGCCCGCACCCCGCCCACCTTCCTGGCGCAAATCGGCCGCGACCCATTGGATAAAAGGTTTGCCGTATTAGCAGGCCTGTTGGGAAAGTATATAGTAGACACAATAATGGAGTTTAAACGGCGGGAACCTCCGGATTTTCGGTCAGGTGCCGCGAGTCAATGCATGGCTTCCGGGAAAGGATCGCGCGATTGATCTGGGGAAGAGCAGGCGGTGATTGCGGCAGATGTCACAAGTTAGAAATCCGGACACCGGGCCGGTGGAAAGTCCCGGCCGCGGCGCCAGAGAGGAACGCAGACAACACGTCCCGAAGTGTTCGCGGCTGAATCTAAGCGAAGATTTCCTTGGTAACGAAACCGGCAACGTCGGTTAGGCGAAAATCGCGGCCGGCATACCGGTAAGTAAGCCGTTCGTGATCGAGCCCCATCAAGGAGAGAATAGTGGCATGAAGGTCATTGGTGTGCATCCGGCCTTCCACCGCCTTAATTCCAAACTCATCGGTTGCTCCGAAACTGAATCCTTTTTTGACTCCCGCGCCGGCCAGGAACATCGAGTAACCAGTGATATTGTGGTCGCGGCCATCCGGTCCCTGCGCCGTCGGTTGCCGGCCGAACTCGGAGCCGAACAGGACAAGCGTTTCGTCGAGTAAGCCCCGCTGCTCGAGATCAGCCAAAAGCGCGGCAGTTGCCTGATCCACTGAGCCGCAACGATCGATTAATCCTTTATTCAGATTATTATGATGATCCCAGCCCGGCTGGCAGATTTCCACAAAACGCACGCCGGCTTCGCTTAAGCGGCGTGCCATAAGGCACTGACGCGCAAACGATCCGGTCGGACCATCCTTTACTCCATAAGCGTCGAGGATATGCTGCGGCTCCTTGGAAATATCGAGTAGTTCCGGCACATTATCCTGCATCCTGAAGCCGAGCTCGTAGGAAGCGATGATGCCGTCAACTGGATCGGGCGCGCCGGGTTGGGCGGCCAAATCGCGGTTCATCTCCTGAATGAAATCCAATTGCTTGCGTTGAAGTCCATTGGCGGCAGCCGCTTTCAGATTCGGCAGGTAACCCTGATCAGTCAGCCGGGTTCCCTGGTAGTGGGACGGCAGGAACGCGCTTCCATAATTCACGGCGCCTCCAAAGTTCGGAGAAGGATTAATTGTCACATAGCCGGGCAAATCCTGGTTGGTGGTCCCTAGCCCATACAGCAGCCACGAGCCCATGCTGGGACGGGTCAGAGCAGCATTGGCGCTGCCGGTGTGTAATTGCACGACGGCCTGCGGATGAGCCGGAGTGTCGGTATGCAACCCGCGCAACCAGCATAGCTTGTCGGCGTGAGTGGCTATGTTGGGCATTAACTCGGAAAACCAGGTTCCAGTCTCGCCATACTGTTTAAAACTGAACTTCGAAGCGGTCAGCGTCCCTCCACCCGGGGCGGATTTGCCGCCATTTTTTTGAAGCTCAGGCTTGTATTCGAATGTATCGACCCCGGACATCGCGCCTTCCATGAACACGAAAATGATGCGCTTTGCCTTGGGCGTAAAATGCGGCTCCTTGGGTGCGAGCGGATTCAAAGGCGGCTTCCCTGTCAAAGCCCGCGCTTTTTCCTGCCCGAGCAATCCAGCCAGGGCAAGGTAACCGAAGCCGGCACTGGCGGACTGCAGCAGAGAGCGCCGTGAAATAGGTGATGGTTTGTAAATAGACATATAATGGGATTCCAAACTAGCGGACGAAGCGGAACTCAGCGGAGGCGTATAGGGCTTGGATAAAGGTCGCCCAAGCAGCGGCCTTTGGTGTTTTTGGCTGCACCACATCCTCTTTAACTAGCGCAACGGTCCGGTCTATATCGTCGGGATTAACCGGCTCCTCTTCGGCTGTGGGCTCCGCGGATTCGTCGGCCGGACGCGGGCTCGTGTCAGGCTGCAATTCGCGGTATGCGCTCTCATATTCAAGCAGGTATTTTTCAGCCCTGGCGGCTTCCTGCACGCTCGGTTCCCTGCCAAGCGTGAGCAGGTAGGCGTGGCGGATCCAATCAGGCTCGTCTCTATCCGCTTCAGCAAGCTCACGCTCCGCCAGAGCAAGCGCTTGCTGCCTTACAAAGGTGGAATTCAATAAGTAGAGAGCTTGGGTTGGGACCGTGGAAGCGTCCCGCTGGCCGGTGACAAGCGTCTGCTGAACGGGATCGAACGCTTCCAAGGTTGCCGGAGTCAGGCCGCGCAGAAGTGGAAGATAGACACTCCTGGATAACCCTCGACCCGCCTGTTCCTGGATTTTGCGCGCTTCCGGTCCGTTATCACGCAACTCGACCATCCTGAGCTCCCTGACCGGGCTGCCGTTTGAAGGCTTTGATTCGAGCCGGCCTGCTGAAGCCAGCATGGCATCCCGGATCTCTTCGGCATCAAGGCGCCGCGGGGAATGCCGCCAAACCAGACGGTTGGCCGGATCGATTTCCTGATGGCCGGCAGGAGCTTCTCCACCGAGTTGATAAGCTCGTGAAAGCACGATTGTTTTGATCAGTTTCTTGATCGACCAGTCATTCCCGATGAACTCGCTTGCAAGGTAATCGAGCAGTTCGGGATGCGAAGGTTGATCCCCTTTCACGCCGAAGTTATCCACCGTATTAACGATGCCGACTCCGAACAGATGCTGCCAAACACGATTTACAATGACGCGCGGAGTAAGCGGGTTGGCCGGACTTGTCAGCCATTGGGCAAGCTCCAGCCGGCCGCTCTGCCCGGGGGTGATCGCCGGGACCTCAGCCATTGTGAAAGCGGTCAGAAATCCGCGCTGCACCGTGGGCCCGAGACGTTCAGCTTCGCCCCGAATGCGAACTTCGGTGTCGCCGACTTTTTTGGCCTCGCGTACTCCATGCACGGCATAACCGCGTGTTGCCGGATCACTCAGGGCAAGCAGATCGCCGCGTGCCGCTTCATACTTCACCCGGAATGGCCGCTGAGTCGGTTTGCCATTGGCTGCCGGCTTCAGTCCCTCCGGCGTCCCGCGGATCGCATCCCATGCCTTTTTGGTTTCATCAACAATTGCCTGCAGCCTGGCGACTTCTTCCGCGGGAGGTTCGGGAGCTTCGGTCGCCAGCTTTACAAGCATCGCCGGGTCATAGTAATCGAGGCCGCCTCCACCCATCTTGTTGCGCACACCGGCGCAATCGTCGGTGCTGGTAAAGATACCAGCCAATGAATAGTAGTCGGTAGTAGGAATCGGATCGAATTTGTGATCGTGGCAACGGGCGCAGGAGACAGTGAGGCCAAGAACCGACCGGGTCACCGTGTCGATTTGTTCATCCACATTGTCCATGATGAAGCGGGTCTTAAATCGCTGGTTCACATCCTTCACGCCGAGGGCCAGAAACCCGGTGGCTGTCAGCAATCTATCCCGCTCGGCGGGCGTTTCCGCGGGAAGAAGATCCCCCGCGATCTGTTCCTGGATAAAGCGGTTGTAAGGCAGATCCTTGCTCACCGCATCCAGCACGTAATCACGATACTTCCACGCGTTGGGATACGGGATGTTCCGCGATGGACCCGTCGATTCCCCATACCGGGCGACGTCAAGCCAGTGGCGTCCCCAGCGCTCCCCAAATTGGGACGATTCGAGCAGCCGATCGACCACCATCGCAAAGTTTTCACGTGAGCTATTTTTGCGGAATGCCTCGATTTCAGCCGGAGTAGGCGGGAGCCCTGTCAGATCAAAAGTAATCCGCCGGATCAATGTGACCGGGTCGGCTTCCGGCACCGGCGATAGCTTGCTGCTTTCCAACCTGGCGAGAATAAACTGATCAATCGCGCCCAACGGCCAGTTACTATCGGCAACGCTCGGCAGAGCCGGCTTGCTCAATGGCTGCCACGCCCAGTGGCTCGTTTTCAAAGCGGCGTAATCAGCGCGGACTCGTCCGATGGAAGCCGGAATTTTTTCGCGCGGCCAGGCCACCCCATCCTTGATCCAGGTTGTCAGGTCGGCAATTTCCTCCTCGGTCAGCAGATCGCCTTCCTTGGGCATCTGCCGCTTGGCGTTTCCGTGACGCACCCGCTGGAGAAGCAAGCTGTTCTCCGGGTCGCCCTCGATAATCGCGGGACCGGTCTTGCCCCCGGCAAGCAACCCGTTGCGATCGTCCACGCGCAAACCACCCGACGCATTGGTGTCGGCCGCGTGGCAGCTATAGCAATGCTCGGAGAGGATCGGGCGCACTTTTTTCTCAAAAAAAGCGATGCCCTCGGGCTCCTCCGCCCGCACCGCCCGATGACCCATCAGGGCGGCGGCTGTTAATGCAAAAACCGGCAATTGGAAGCGGTTCATCTTGATGATGCGAATGCGTTTCATGACGTGGTTAAAAAAGGAAATGGGATAAATATGTTGGCAACGATGTGCGAACCGGTTGGCCGCCTTGGCATGCCGCCAACCCAACAAGGAACCTCCTGAAAATGGTCAGTCCTTGAAACTCAGTGAAAAGCGCTTCCCGTTGACCAGGTAAGCCCGAAGAGGGGCGCAGATTCCGTTTTAATCTTTACCAAGTCAATGAAGATTAAGTTTTTTTACGTTCACTTGGTCAAAAGCGCTGTCATCGAAGGGAGAGCCGCCAACCGGGGCAAGGCTGGCACTCCTGGAAGATGCGGCCAGAGCGCCCTAAAAACTTTTAAATCAGCCTTGCCGGCATCGAAGTCATTCTCATACTGATTTAGTAGATCTAATTACCACACGTCTCCAATGCCTTCCAAATCCTCTCCGGGTTCGCCCCGCGCCGCCACCGATGATCCAAAGTCTCTTCCCGACGATTCCGAGGCATGGCTGGCCTTGGTCGCAGAGAAGGTAAAAACAATGCGGTTCGGCGTGCTCCAGATCACCGTCCACGAGTCGCGGATCGTGCAAATTGAACGGACGGAGCGGACCCGCTTTGAACCACCGCGCTCTGGCCGCTGAATTCCATGCCCGCATCCGTACTCTATAGGAGCGGATGAAAAGCGATCATCTTAGCTTCCCTTCACCCATTCGAATGGGATGCGCGCAAAATCAGGCGTCCTTTATACGCGGCGCCTGAGTTGAATGCCGATGCCCGGGCCGCTGGTGATCGTGGTCGCGCGCTCGGCCGTTTGGTGGTGCGGTGACATCACGCGGGCGGCTCCAGGTGAGGCCGTCGTCGTCGGACCAGACCAGCAGGTTGAGGCAAATGTCGGGCTCCTGAAAACCCGTTGCGATCGTCGCGCAATGCATCTTTTAGATGCGCTGGGATCGAGGAGTTGCGAGCTTGAAAAAGCCAGGCCTAAGCCCGCACGCGAGCGCTTTCAGGAAATAACATCACTCTGAAGCGGTGCAAATTCGGCCTCCATCGCCTGGATCGCTTCCTGTTCATCATCCCCATTTGCTTCAAGGTCGAGCTGCGTGCCCATGGCAGCGCAGAGTGCCACGATGCCAAAGATGCTCCTGGTATCGGCGATCCCCGCGCCGCAGACCAGGCGAATGGAGGAACGAAATCTTTGTGAAAGCTTTACGAGCCGTGCCGCGGGTCGAAGATGGAGACCTTCTCTCCAGGGGATAATCACGGTGATGCGCTTCATGGGTGGCTGGGACAAAAAGCATGTGATCCTGTTCAATTTTGAAAAACGGAATCTCCGGTTCGTTTTCAGGCAGGCGCGCAGGGCTGGCGGTTGCACGCCTACCGCGCGCCGGAATTCAGGAGACGGCAGCACGTCAAAAACAATGGAAAATGCACAATTGGCATTGCTGCTTTGACCCCTGTTAACGGTATTTCAACTCTAAATTCAATGTGTTATTACAATGAAACTTACCCAGTTTCTAATACCAACTTTGTTTGTCTCATGCCTGGTTTTTATGCAGCGTGGTACAGCGGAGCCGGGGCGTCATGGCGATAATGGCCGCGGAGGGCGGTTCCGGCATAATGGAAAGACGCAGATCGAAGCTTTTACGCATTGGGGGAAGACAAGGAATGAAGTCACTGAAGCGTTAACAGGTTTCGACAAACTTACCAACGGGGCGGATCGGCAGGGTCCGCCTTTCGAATCGCTGACGAAAAACAATGTGGTTGCGCTTCGTTCGTTTAATGACAACCGGTTTATTTTTGAGGATGTCGAGACCGCCGCGGATGAAGTCGGCCCCACCTACAACGCGCAGAGCTGCCGGGAGTGCCATCAAAACGTCGTGACAGGCGGGGCAAGCCAGGTGGTCGAGCAGCGCGCCGGCCGGATCGATTCCCAACAATTCTTCGAGTCGCTGGGAGGCTCGCCTTCCTAAGCCGCTGGCTGCAAGCGCCGCTCTACCTGGGCCTCATCGTAGCCCAATGCGTTTACGTCTACCATTTCCTGATGGAACTCTGGCATTTGGTCTCCCAAACCGCCGTCCTCAAGGAGACTGAAATCATGCTTTCGGTGCTTGGGCTCATTGATGTCGTCATGATCGCGAATCTTTTGATCATAGTGATCGTGGGCGGTTATGAGACTTTTGTTTCAAGGCTAGGGCTTGAAACACATCCGGATCAGCCGGAACGGCTTTCGCATGTGAAACGCTGGAATTTTGAAGGTTAAACTCGCAACGGCTCTTATTGGAATTTCTTCCATTCACCTTCTAAAAACATTCATCGGTTCGGAGACGACACCGCAACCCGTTATTTATGCGCAAATTGCTCTGCACTTAACCTTTGTTTTTTCGGCCGTGCTTCTCGCTTTCACGGACCGGCTGCTCGTGGGCGGGCCTAAAAAAGAGCAGGCTCACTGAGCCGTCGAAGCACAAAAAAGGGGGCGCGAATCGGGAAGAGGTGAAACCGGGGGTAGGGCAAAAGGTTTGATAAAAAAATCCTCGCGATACAACCAAACCATGCGTGAGTGGCGTTATTGCTGCAGAACGCGCAGAGGAAACCAAACACCTACGCCCACCCCAATATGAACTATAATTCCGGCGAGGATTCCGACACGGGAATCAAACTATATCTAAATGAAATTGGCCGCATTCCTCTTCTGACCCTTGAGCAGGAGATCGAACTCGCCGCCAAAATCAAGCTGGGTGACAAGGAAGCGCGCTCCCTGATGATCCGCGCCAATCTGCGCCTGGTGGTAAAAATTGCACGCGATTACGCCAATTACGGCCTCCCGCTTCTCGACCTTATTTCGGAAGGAAACATTGGTCTGATGAAAGCCGTCGAGCGGTTTGACCCGACCAAGGGTGGCAAATTCAGCACCTATGGCGTCTGGTGGATTAAACAATCGATTAAACGCGCACTGGCCAACCAGGGAAAGACGATCCGCCTTCCAGTCCACCTTGTTGACAAGGTTTCAAAGATCCGCCGTGTGACACTGCAAATGAGCGAGGAGCTTGGACGCGAGCCGACCGATGAAGAGATGGCCGAGGAACTTGGCATGACAGCCTCCAAGGTCGCTCAGTTGAAAACCGTGTCGATTCGTCCCACTTCACTCGACGCGCCGGTCAGCGATGGCGATTCAACTGAGTTCGGAGAATTTGTCTCCGATCTGGAAGCGCAAACTCCGTTTGAAGAATTGCGCGATCAGGATTTACTCGATGAGGTCGGCGATCTTCTCTCGGTGCTCGATGACCGTGAAAAGACAATTATCTCCTCCCGTTTTGGGCTCGATGGTGGCAAGTCCAATACGCTCGAAGATATCGGCGCCAAATTCAATGTAACCCGCGAGCGCATCCGCCAGATTCAGAACAGCGCGCTTGCCAAAATGCGCCGCGCATTGGCGAAGAAAGAGAAGCCAATCGCCCATCTGCTCGCTTCGTTTGAACCCCGGTAAGAGGCAGCCTCTTCTATTGGTTTGTCTGGCTCGCGGATCCTGCTTGGTTGACTTCAGGTCAATTTAAGCGGGATCCGTTGAGCCTTTTTTGTTTGCTTTCGTCGGATTTTATCCAAAGAGCGCTCGCACTTTTAAGCGCCTTCTGCCCTATCGTAGGACGCCATGAAAAAACGCGTCTTAATCATGTCGGCCAGCGCGGGGAGCGGACACATTCGCTGTGGAGATGCTTTGCAAAAAGCGTTCGCCGCAGATTCCCGCACTGGCGAGGTCGTTCATGAGGACGCGTTAAAGTATACAAACAAGCTTTTCCGGGACTTTTACTCAACGCTCTACGGGAAACTGGTGCGCAGCGCGCCGCAATTGCTCGGGTTCGCTTACCGGGTGAGCGACGAGCCGTGGAAGAATGAAACGGTGCGATTGCAGTTTGACCGGCTCAATACGAGGCCGCTCAAAAAGTTCATTCAGAAGTTCGACCCGCATATCACGGTTTGCACCCATTTCATGCCGGCGGGAATTATCGCGCACCTGATTGAAAAAGAGGAACTCGATGCGCGGCTCTCCATTGTCGTGACCGACTTTGACTGTCACGCGATGTGGTTGTCCCGATTGTTTCACCGTTATTTCGTGGCAATCGATGAAACAAAAGCGCACATGGAGGCGCTTGGGCTTCCTTCCGAACGCATCACCGTCGCCGGCATTCCAATCGACCCGGTATTCGCCCAGCCTGTTGACCGCATACAGACCCGGATTTCCTTTGGCCTAGATCCGGCCAAAACGACGCTGCTCCTTTCCGCGGGCACCCTGGGAGTCGGGCCCACCGAGGTCGCGGTCCGCCGGCTGATCGAACTGCGAAATCCTGTTCAAACGATTGTGGTTTGCGGTAAAAGCGAGGAATTACGCGAACGGATCACGGCGGCGGTCGGCATGAATAATCCGGCGTTTCTTGTGCTTGGCTACACCACCCGGATGCATGAGCTGATGCACATCAGCGACCTGTTTCTTGGAAAACCAGGTGGACTGACTACCTCCGAAGCGCTCGCCTGCGGATTACCGATGATCGTCGTTTCACCGATTCCGGGGCAGGAAGAACGCAACAGCGATCATCTCCTTGAAGAGGGCGCGGCGCTGCGTTGCAATGAAATGACCACGCTTCCTTTCAAGATCGACCGGCTTCTTGATGATCCGGAGCGTCTGGCCCGGATGACCGAGCGCGCGCGCGCCCTGGGCCGGCCAAATGCGGCGCGCGACGTGGTGAACGCATTGCTTTCGGATCATTTGCCGCCCATGCTCATTGCCGAGGAACAACGCGAGGCGATGGCTCAGGCGGCAGCCCGGGAGTGACGCAACAGCTGATTTGCCCACAGTCAAAATGGCGATGGTGCCTCCGGACAAAGTCGAGCTAAGGTTTCATCAAACATCGGATTGAAGAGAAGACGCTCCCTTCACCATGTTGATTCGACTCCTCCCGTTTGCAGTCTTCCTGACAGCTTTTCCATGGGAAGGCGCCGCCGAAAACATAAAGCTCATTGCGCAGCCTGCGCGCATCGAGTTGAAGGCCGAGGATAACGAGCACGGCCTGCTGATTACCCGGATGGGCGCCAATGGCGAGCGGATGGATGT
Organism: Chthoniobacteraceae bacterium; assembly: GCA_028293625.1. Classification (GTDB taxonomy): domain Bacteria; phylum Verrucomicrobiota; class Verrucomicrobiia; order Chthoniobacterales; family Chthoniobacteraceae; genus CAIURC01. The sequence continues at coordinate 148,496 of JAQGOL010000025.1, forward strand.
CACCCGGCAAACACATTTTTCAAGCAGCAGCCCGGAAATTGTCACGGTCGACGCCACCGGACATTGCCGTGCGCTCCGCGATGGGGAAGCGCAGGTTGTGGCGGAGTTGGACGGCCAGCAAATCGAGGTGAAAGTGCTGTCGACGGAAAGTGGGAAGCCGCGCATCCCCTCTTTTAAACAGGATATCATTCCGATTCTGACAAAGACCGGCTGCAACGCGGGCGGCTGTCATGGCAAACTCGCCGGCCAGAACGGATTCCGGCTCTCATTGCGTGGGTTTGCCCCGGAATGGGATCACGACTGGGTGAGCAAAGAAGTAAATTCGCGCCGGATCAACGTGGCGTTTCCGGCGGAAAGCCTGATTGTCCAGAAGGCAGCCGGAATGATTGCCCACGAAGGCGGCACCCGGTTTAAACAAGGTTCGCGCTACTACCAGACGCTTCTCGATTGGGTCGGCGCACGCGCTCCGGGACCGGTTGCGGAAGAAGCCGACGCGATCAAACTTGAACTCCTTCCCGGGGATCGCGAAATGAAGCCGGGCCAGACTCAACGCCTCCTGGTGCGTGCTCTTTATGCCGATGGCCGCACTCGTGACGTGACTTGGCTGTCGCAGTTTTTTTCCAATGATGACACCACGGTAAGCGTGAAGCCGGATGGCCTGGTTAAAGCGCTCCGGGCTGGTGAAAGCTCCGTGCGGGTCCATTTCCAAGGCCAGGTCGACGTGATCCGCTTCACGATGCCTTTTGAAACAACGGTCGCTTCCGAGCAGTTCAATACCCGGCAGAACGCGATCGACCTCCCGGTTTTTGAAAAACTCAAGGCGCTTCACATTCCGCCCTCCCCGCCTTGTGATGATCAGACTTTCCTGCGTCGTGCCTCTCTCGATGCAACCGGCACGCTTCCGACGCCTGAGGAAATCACCGCTTTTTTATCCGATACAGAGCCTGAAAAACGCGCCCGGCTTGTTGACGCGTTGCTTAACCGGCCGGAGTTCATCGATTACTGGACCTTGCAGCTCGCGGACCTTTTGCAAAATCGCAAGGAACGCGATCACGATGTCCGCGGGACAAAAGGAGTCCGCGCATTTCATTCGTGGCTCCGTGCGGAGATCGCCGCCAACCGGCCCTGGAATGAATTGGCGCGCGCCATCCTTTTGACCAATGGCACCATCGATGAGCACCCGGAGCTCGGTTATTTCCTGACGGTCGTGGGCGAGAAACAGAAGGTGGAAGAATCCGAGCTGCCCGATTCCGTTGCCCAAAGCTTTCTCGGCACACGGATTGGTTGCGCGCGTTGCCACAATCATCCGCTTGAGAAATACACGCAGGATGATTTTTACCGGTTTGCCGCCTTTTTCTCCAAGGTTGCCTTGAAACGGGCCGAGCCGGGCAAGGGCCTGAGCGCGCTTTCCACGGTCAGCCGCGAGGAAGAGGAGCAACTTAAGAAAATCGAGGAAGCGACCGCCCGGTTTGAGGAAACCCGGCTCGCAGCCTCAAGCGTCGGCGAGGAACCAGGCGGCGAAGAACTTCTTAAAAAGCGGGCTGAACACGCCAGTGCCGTGACTCAGGCGAAAAAACGGCTGACTGAAATCCAGGCCAAACCGCCCGGAGTCAATCAGCCGCGCACCGGCAAGATGATGGCGCCGATGCCGCTCGATCGCACCGCTTTGACAATCGCGCCGGGCAGCGATCCTCGCGAAGCGTTTGTCACCTGGATGCTCGGCACCGAAAACTTCAGCGGCGCGATGGTCAACCGCCTTTGGAAACATTTCTTCAAGGTCGGCCTGGTTGAACCGGTTGACGATTTGCGCGCGAGCAATCCCCCTTCCAACGGCGAGCTTTGGACTCTGCTCAACAAGGAATTTGTCAGCCATGGATATGACTTAAAACACATCATGCGGCTGATCCTTAATTCGCGCGCTTACCAGCTCAGTTCCGACACGCTGGCCGGTAACGAAAAAGAATCCAAATTTTTCTCCCACTACTATGCGCGCCGGCTCCCTGCCGAAGTGCTCACCGATGGGATTGCCGGAGCGAGCGAAGTGCCGACGGCATTTCCCGGTTACCCGGTCGGGACGCGCGCCATTCAATTGCCTGACCCCGGTGTCGGTTCGTATTTTCTCTCGCTCTTTGGACGGTCCGAACGGGTGACGGCGTGCGCATGCGAGCGCGCGGGCGAAGTGACGCTCCCCCAGCTTTTGCATCTTCATAACAGCGACGATCTGCTCCGCCAGATTCAATCCAAGGATGGCCGTCTCCATGCGCTTTTAGACGAAGGCGACGACCACAAGGTGATCGACAACCTCCTTCTCTCCACCGCCAGCCGCCACGCCACCGCCCGCGAAATCGAGGCCGTGACAAAGGCGCTTGGCAGCGATTCGCGTGAAGCGGTTTTCCAGGACCTATTTTGGGCGCTGCTCAACTCGAAGGAATTTAGTTTCAACCATTAATCCGCCGCAATCCCATGCTCCACGTCTCACCTTCCGGTCATGCCAGCCGTCTCTGCAACGGGGTTTCCCGTCGCGATTTCCTCCGCGTCGGAGCATTGGCGCCGCTTGGGCTTTCCCTGGCCAGCCTGCTTTCATTGGAAAAAAAAGCAGCCGCCGCGGGGAGGCGCTCACGGGCCAAATCGGTCATCCTTGTTTACCTCGGAGGCGGGCTTTCCCATCACGACAGCTTTGATCCCAAGTCCGAGGCGGTGGAAGAGATCCGGGGCAAATACAAGGCGATCTCTTCCAATGTCGCCGGGTTGCAGGTTGGCGAGCTCCTTCCCCGGATGGCGCAGACAATGGATAAAGTCACCCTCATTCGATCCGGCACGCATGAGAACGATCATCATGAAACCGCCACCAATTGGGTGCTCTCGGGCCGGTTCGGCTCGCCGTTTGGTGATTACCCGGCGATGGGCGCCGTGGTCGCGCATGAAACCGGGTTCGCCGGCATCGTGCCGCCGTATGTTGCCGTGCCGAAAAATCCGGCATTCACGTGGGAGCTCGGCAAAAGCGCGTATCTGGGCGGCCGTTTTGAATCGTTCAAGTGCGGGGATCCCAATGCGGCGGACTTCAAAGTGCGCGATCTTTCCCAACCGGCCTCCATCACGCCTCAAGTCCTCGAACGGCGTCAGAACCTTCTGGCCGCTGTCGATTCGGTTGCTTCGCATATCAAGGGCAACGATCAGATCGCCACATACGACGAGTTCAGCCAGAAAGCGATCGACATGGTCCTCGCCCCGCAAGCCCAGGCCGCTTTTGATATCACCCGCGAGGAAGCCGGCGTGCGGGACGAATACGGCCGCACCGAGTTTGGCCAAAGCTGCCTGATGGCACGCCGCCTGGTGGAAAGCGGCGTTCGCTTTGTGACCGTCAATTACGGCGGATGGGATCATCACAAAAAAATCTTCGAGAGCCTCGACAAGAAATTGCCCGACTTTGATCGCAGCTTTTCAGCGCTCATCCGTGACCTTGATCAGCGCGGTTTACTCGAAGAGACGCTCGTTGTCGCAATGGGCGAATTCGGACGCACCCCAAAACTCAACAAGGATGCCGGACGTGATCATTGGGGCCGCGCGGGCTCGCTGATCTTTGCCGGAGCGGGCGTCGGACGCGGCCAGGTGATTGGCGCCACGGACAAAAACGGCGCGTTTGTCACCGATCGTCCGGTCCGGCCCGCGGATGTCTGTTGGACAATTTACGAAGCCCTTGGAATTGATCCCACCAAAGATCTGCTGACTCCCGAGGGGCGTCCTGTTTCGATCCTCTCCGAAGGCTCGACCATTCAGGAGCTCTACAGTTAAGTGATGCGCCGGTTCCTTCTCGCCGCGCTGATTGCGACCCCAGGATTTGCCCAGGAAAAAGCGCCGGCCGGCCCGCGGATCACCGCCATTGTGCCGCTTGAAGTGGTTCCCGGCACGGCCGTCACATTGAGGCTGCGCGGGCTTAAACTCGTCGACACGAGCGCCCTTGAGTTTCCCGATGCCGCAAGCCGTCCCATCGTGGAGATCAAAGAAAAGAAAAAAGCGGACCTGCCCAACGGGCTTGAAGCGAAGGATGCCGGCGATACACAGGTGGAAGTCCAGCTCACCGTGCCTGCCGATTGGCAACCGGGCACCGTCAGCTTTCGGGTGATCACCGGCTCGGAAAGCACGCCTGTTTGCAAACTCCATATTGTCGAGGCCGCCGCGTTGGTTGAGGAGAAGGAACCCAACGGCAGCTTCCGGGAAGCGCAACCGATCGACTTTGGCAAAATCGTCCGTGGCGCGATCAAGGAAGACAAAGACGTCGATGTCTTCAAGTTCACCGGTCATGCAAAGACGCGGATCCGGGCCGGGATCGTCGCCGCGCAGCATGCCTCCCTGCTCGACTCGACATTAAATCTTTACGACGCGGCCGGTCATCTGCTCGCCACCAACGACGATGGCGCCATCGGACGGGATTCCCTTCTCGAATTTTCCATCCCGGCGGAAGGGACCTATTTCCTGAGCGTCACCGATGCCAGCGACCGGGGCGGCCCATGGAGCGCGTATGAACTCAATTTAAAAGAACTTCCATGAGACGGACCTTCGTTTTCGCCGCCCTGCTGCCATTGATCTCTTTCGCGGAAGAGAAACCTGTGAGTTTTTTCTCCGAGGTCGTGCCGATTCTTAAACAGAACTGCAATGGCTGCCACCGGCCGGGCAAGGCCAAGGGCGGCCTCGATCTGAGCAATTACGACGCGGTCATCAAGGGCGGCAAACATGGCCTCCTCTTTCATCCCGGCGATTTGAATGAAAGCGAGCTCCTCGACCAGATCAGCGGCGAATCGCCCGAAATGCCCAAGGACGCCGACCCGCTTTCCACGGAGGAACAGGCTATCATCCGCTGCTGGATTTCCCAGGGCGCCAAAAACGATACTCCGGCCGGCGCCGCTTTCCATACACTCGCCCAATCCCCCATTTACCACGCGCTCCCGGCCGTGACCGCACTCGCATGGTCGCCCGATGGCAGCACGCTCGCGGTGTCCGGTTTCCATGAAGTCATCCTTTGGAACGCCGACGGCAGCGGCATCCTTGCCCGGCTTCAGGGAAACTCCACGCGTATTGAATCGCTCACTTTTTCGCCCGATGGAAAATGGCTCGCCACGGCGGGCGGCGCCCCGTCCGAATACGGCGAAATCCAGATCTGGGATGTGGCAACCCGTCTGCTCATCCGCTCCATCAAGACCACGGCCGACTCGGTTTTCGGCGTTTCCTTTTCGCCCGATGCCGCCTTGGTTGCGGTTGGCTGCGCCGATAAAACCGTGCGCGCCTTTTCTTTAACCGATGGAAAAGAAGTCATGAAGTGCGACAGCCACATTGACTGGGTTTACGCCACGACGTTCAGCCATGATGGAAAACGGATTGTCTCCGCGAGCCGCGATCGGGCCGTCAAACTCATTGACGTTTCCACAGGCCATCTCATCGATGACGTCAACCAGGTCCGTGACGTAACGCTTAGTCTTGCCCGGCATCCGACTGAGGATCTCGTCGTGTTTGGCGATGAAAGAGGCGGCATTCGCATTCACCGCATGGAAGCGCGCGGAGGCCGTCTCGCGGAGGGCGACAACAAGGAAAACAGTTATCTGCGCGAATGCGACCGGATGCCCGGCGCGGTCCACGCCCTCGCATGGAGCCCCGATGGCACCCTCATCGCCGCCGGCGCGCTTACAGGCGAAACGCAGGTCTTTAAAGCGGCCGATGGCAAACGGCTGGCCGCCCCCAAAGTTAAACAAGGCGCCGTCTTTGCCCTTGCGTTTGATCCCGCCAGCAAACTCGTCGCCACGGCCGGGTACGACGGCAAAGTACGGATTTTCATAGCGCAAACGGGCGAACCGGCCGGCGAATTCGATGCCGTCCCCCTTGCCCCGCCAACCGTGGCCGCGGTTGCCCGCTGAAAAACTGCGGGCGTTTGCCGATCAAGGCTGCCTCGGCGTGATCACGCGATAAAAGCGCGCCTTGCCGGCTAACTGCAAGTCGACGACCTCCACGTTGCGAGCCACGCCGGAAGGGACATCCGACAGCTTTTTCCAGGTGGGCTCACTTAATGCATCCTTCCACTGGACCGTATAGGTTTTCCCGATTTGTGCCGTGAAATTGACCGCGAAGCCACCGCCCGCCGCCGCGGCCGCGCTCGATGCCAGCACACTCGAACCACTGCGAGGATCGGTGCCCGCGAGATATTCAAGGGCGTTGATGCGGCCATCGTTATCGGGATCTTCAGCGGCGTCGTTGAAAAAGGGATTGAGCCCGTTCGCCTGTTCCCAGGCATCGGGCAGCCCATCCCCATCCGAGTCGAGGTAGTTTGACGCGTCAGGCGATGCTGTCGTGGTGAAGTTGATAAAAGCCGCCGTGCCATCCGGGTAACGGCCGCGCGAAACTCCGGATGTGCCGGGACCAAAGTCAACGCCGTCAAGCAATGCCAGCGCGGACGAATAAAGCCGCAGCGATTCCCCTTCTTTCGCCAGCTGAAAATTCGTGGCGTTCGGCGCGTCGGCGATATTGCCGGTCGCGGAAAAAAGCACCGTGCCGAGTCCTGCCACAAAGCTGCGCGAGCGGATCGCCGTGTTGGTGCGGCCCGCGAGCGAAGGATCGTCGGTGAGGTAAATCCCGCTGAGATCCACTGGCAGTGACGCCGTATTGTAAAGCTCCACCCAGTCCCCGCTACCGGCCGGCACCGCCATCCATTCGTTGATCCGTAATCCGGCCGGGCTCGCAAAGGTTGCCACGCCCGAGTTGACGGCGCCCGGTGTCGGACTCGCGAGGAGCTGCCACTGCGCGCCGGCGTTGCCAAACGAAAGGTTTGCCGCCTGCGGACCGTAATCGATCGCGTCGACCTGCTGTTTCGCCGCGTTAAAGAGCCAGACTCCGCCGCCGCGGTCATTGAGCGCGGCACCCGTGTTTGTCGCGTCGGCCGGCCGTGATGCGTCACACCAGATGCGATGATATCCGCCTGCGGGCACGACCGATCCCGCGGGAAAAACCCAGCGCGTTGCGGCGATCGCATCGAGCGCAAGGCTCATGCCGCTCATGTCGAACGCGCCCGCGCCCGCGTTGAAAAACTCGATCCAGTCGGGCCAATTGCCGTTCGCATCAAACACAACGCCTTCGTTGCGGGCCATCACTTCGTTTAGCAGCGGTCCGCCATAGCTGATCTGTACATTCTCCGCGTTCGGCGTCGGATTATTGATAAAGGTGGTTACGGCACCCGTGCCGTTCGGAAGCCGGCCAAATGACGCGCCCAGAGCTGCCGTCGTATAAGCAAACGAATTGATTGTGCGCGCACTTGGATCGAGCAACGTGATGGTGCCGTTGGAAACCGGAATGGTGAGGTCATTCGGCAGAATCGCCAGCTGATTTGAGGGCGCGATGAAACCGACGGAACGGATTTGTTGCACCGAGCTGCCCGCCTGCAGATAGAGTCCATTCAGAGGAACCGGCAGCGATGTGTCGCGATTCATCAACTCGATGAAACGATACGGAAAACCCGCGGTTTGCGGATAAATCTCATTGATCGCAAGTTGCGAAACCGCCGCCACTGGCGATGCCGTGTTCACACTGCCGGGCGAAGGTTCCGTAAGCACCCACTCCGTGCCTGCACGGCCTATCGATTTATTAACAATCTGATTCCCATAGTGAACCGCATCGACGGTTATCCCTGTGGAATCATTCAGTGTGACTAAGCCGCCTTCGTCGAGTAGGCTCAGCCCGGCTTGAAATCCGCTTGGCATCGTGCCCGCCCAGACAACGAGATAACCGCCTGCCACAATGGTTGTGTTCGCTGGAAAAATACAGGCCCCGGTGAGGGAACCCTGCACGCGCACGCTCCAGCCGCCAAGGTCTACGTCAGTCGCGCCCGAGTTAAAGAGCTCCACGTAATCCGCCACGACGCCGCCATTGTTTACCGCGCCTGAATTGCGCGAAAGCAGCTCGTTAAATCCCACGGCTGGCTGCACCAGCGGCTGGTTGGCGGCACCAGGCGTGCCGTTTGCCACCATGCTCGCGCGCCAACTGGTGGCAAAGCTCGGGTTCGCGCTAAAATCAACCAACTCAAGCGAGCGCCCACCCCCATTCGCCGTTGCCGGCCACGGATCGGCGGGGCCATATCCAAATGACGTCACCACATTTCCTCCCGCATCCTTCAGCGCAATGGTTTCTCCATTGTTCGCGAGTTTGCCGTTGAAATATCCCGCCGGAGTGACTCCGGGGTAACGCGTGGCCCACAGACCGGGCGCCACATCGGAAGCAAGCACCAGCCGTGCTCCGGCCGCGAGCGTCGTGCCGCGAAGAAAGGTGAAGCTTACCCCTTCCAGCGTCATCAGCGAGAGATCGGCAGTGGTCGTCCCCGTGTTCTCGATTTCCAGGAACTCATACGAGTCGCCGCCGCCCGGGTTATACATCACTTCGGTAAAGCGCAACGGAATGCCGGCCTCGCCGACCTGGAAAATGGCTTCGGTCAGGGCGCTCCAGAGCCCGCCAGCGTCGCGCAACCGCGCCTTCACCACTGCACTGCCATTCAGCGGGATGGCCGCCGCATAGAGCTGCGCGCCGGCGGCCATTCCGCCCGACCAATCAACCGCGCTCCCGCCACTTGATGCCGCGGTCCATGCCTGGCGCGGATCGATCCCATCCAGCGTGTAATAAATTGTCCCCGGCGACGTGCTTGTGATGGCCAATCCATACCCCGGCGCCACCTTGCCGCCGAACTGGCCAAAGCCCGGCGCAGCGAGCGTTGCAGGCGGATAAAGCTTGGCGCTCCGCAGCTGTGTCAGCGTGCTTGCGGTGCGGCCGGGAAATTGGGAGGTCCGCTTGCGAGCTACCTCGGCCAGAAACTCGCCATTTCGCGTGTAAGGCGGCTCCTTAAGTTTGTCACCCCAGCGGGCTGATTCACCGACAACGGCGCGATCAATCAGAGCCTCCACGCTGTTCCAACGATTCAATGCGTCACCCGGGGTAAGCGGGCCATTGTTAAAAAGATGCTTCTGGACGCGGTCGGCAAAACGCACGCGAAACTCCACATTTGCACTGTTGATCGGCACGGTGGGGGAACCGCGGAGCGCCGCATAAATCCGTGACGGCTTGTCGGCCTGATTCACACCGGTCCTGTCGGCGTTCCCCGACTCAAGCGTGCGTTCGCCATCCCAGGCGAAAAACTTGTAGCCCGCGCCAGCCACGCGCCGGCGCGCCGAATACCAGTTGTGATCGTCCCAGTCCGAGTTGCCGCCGTAAAAATTGAGCAGCATATAATCGATGAGATTATCGACATCCAGATACTGCATGACGGCGTTCCAGTCGGCCTGATCGGTGATGTAGCGGGCATTTGCTCCCGTGCTGCAAAGGGTTTGCAAGGTTGTCCACGCCGTTTTTAAACCGTCCACCGCCTCGCTCGAATTGAGCGCGTCCCATTCGCTTTTATCCCCGCCAAAGTGGTCCGCCGCAAAAGGCGCGCTTGGCCGCTCGGTCGCGTTGTAGAGGCCCCAGTAGAGCCCGTTGATGTAGAGATGGAAGAACCTGCCGTAACCGCTTACCTGGCCCATCGCACGCTGCGTTTGCCGCATCCATTCGTCTTCTGTGAAGGTCGCGCGCGCCGCTTCACCCGTGCTCAACACGTACGAATTATTCATCCCGGACCGCAGTGTGAATGTGTCGAACTCCTGCACCGGCGAGCCTGGAAAAAGCGGGAACTTCAACTTCGATTCGCCATAGTCGCCTTTAAAAAGCGGACGGAAACTGTGCTTTAAAATCGCCGGTGTGCGCCCGTAACCGCCCTGGACGCGCATCCCGCAATCCTGTTGAAACCCGTCACTCCCATTTGGAAAAATCAGCTCCAGGGAAGCCGCGCGTTCCCACGCGATGCCGCTGCCACCCGGGTTGGAGTTGATCCCGTTCGGGCCGAACATATCGTCCTGCTTCATCACGATCGACATCGACGGCACCGCGAGCAGGTCACTCTCAAAGGTGGCGTTGTAGAGCGCGTTGCCGGTCACATTTGGATCCACCTCGTAGTCCGCGATCACCTGATTGCCGGCCGGGCCCCAGGTTGCCGGAAGCCCGGCCGGGGCGGTCGATTGGGTTCGGACCGAGGCCGGAAAAACATAGCTGCTCGTTCGCACCCGCGATGAGATGTTCCCCGTTGTGAAGCCCGCCGCGCGGACGCAGGTCGTCGTGTTGACGGCAATCGGCCCGCTATAAAGAAGGCCGGTCGCCGCCGTTGGCGCGCTGCCATCGGTTGTATAGCGAATGGTCGCGCCGGCGCTCGGACAGGAAAGATAGAGCGAAAACGGGGCATTGAAGAACCCGCGTTTCACGGTGAAATCGACCTCTTCCGTCACGCCCGAAATTGTGCTCGCCCCGTTTGCTGCGCCCGGCGTCGGTGCTGTGTAATAGCGCCAGACCGCCTGGGAATCGACTCCGTAACTTGTATCGTTGCGTTGATCGGGAAACGCTGGCGAAAAACCCGAGATGAGCGCGCGCGGCGACTGATTATTATAGAGCGCGAGGAACTCACCGCCCGGGCTGCTGAGTCCAAAATTCGCGTGCAGGTTGCCGGCCGTGCCGCGGCGATCTTTGCCCGAACAAAAGATCAACAAATACTGTCCGGCGCCGAGTGTGCGGGCCGGGAATATCCACTGATCGGGATTGTTCGCGTCGTCGGAAAGCGACCAGCCAGTCAGGTCGACGGCACTGGCCGTTGGATTATGGAGCTCAATCCAGTCCTGCGCTTCGTTCTCCTCGTCCTTCAATCCGTTCTGGTTTCCTGACATAAACTCGTTGATCCGCACACCACCCGTCAGCGCCGCCGGATTCACGGTGTAACTCCAACTGCCTCCCGCAAAGCCATTGCCTGCCATGTCCGCGATCCCGTGCGCCGCCGCCCATTGCGCATTCACAATGCCGGCCGGTTGAGCAGGGAAAGTAAACACGTATTTACCCGCCAGCGGATTTGTCATGCCCGCCGCCTGAACGCCGTTTACGAGCAAATCGCCCGGATTCACCCCGGTCACCGCTTCCGAAAAAGTGACCTCGACCTGTGTCAGGCTTACGATTGTCGCGCCCGCGGGTGGATTCAGCTGGGCCACGGCCGGCGCTTGCGTGTCGAGCAGCATGTACGACCACGTGGCACTTGAAGCCGTGTGATCAAAGGCGTGCGAGGGTGTCGCCGAATCGCTAATCGCGTGCGCCGGATTAAAAGTAACGTTGACCGGTCCATTGGCAGTTGGCGCGGGAACAAAGATCCACGTCTTTCCCGAGCCGGTCACGCTTGCCGCCGCGCTTTGGCCAATAAAAAGGTCATCCGCCGACACGCCGCGCACCGCTTCGGAAAAAACGACCGTAATCTGGTCGAGCGATCCGACAGTGCTTCCCGGCACGGGTGCGATGCTCGCGATCACCGGCGTATCAGCGTCCGCCGGGGTCGTGGCAAGGGTCATATCGAGCCCGAAATCGCTGCTGCCCATCGCCTGATTAAATCCCATCACGGCCAGCGTATTGGCGCCCGCAAGCAGATAAGTGCTCGGATCCGGCAACGGATAGGCGATCACTGGCGGCGGCTCTGCAACAGAAGCCGTGGCCACGCCGGAGAAGGGCGGACTCGTGGCGGTGACATTGTAGCGCGCGACCTCCACCCCGTTTATCCAGACTACAAAACCGTCGTCACATTTCGCGCTCAGGATCAAACCGCCAATGGCCGCCGGATCTGCCACGGTAAAGCTTTTGCGGAAAAAGACGCTCGAATGCACATTAAGCATCCCGGTGAGTTCCGTGCCGCCCGGCAGAATATCGCCATACCAGAACGGCATGGCCCCGCTCGACCAGCCGCTTTCCACAAAGCTTCCCAGCCGCCACGCGCTGGTTGGATTGGAAGCCTCGGCCGTCCCTCGAAAGTAGCTCCACGTTGCGCCTGAAGGAACGAGGTTAGTCTGTGAAAATGAACCGGCGTTAAGCAAAAGCAACGCCGACAAGGAAACAAGCAATCGAAGAAACATAGCGGGGGGAGCTGTGGTGTTCGTATGTGACGAACAGGTCTCGTTATAGACCTATCTGGCCCCACCTCAAGTCCATGTGAAAAACAGGTTCTCAACCAAGTGCATCCGGGCGACTCCCAAAACCTCGATCAATCGACAACTCCCCTCAGCTGCGGCATCGGTCGCCGCTTTTATTGGCCGGAGGTTTTCCGGCCCGGCGCGGGAAAGTTCCTGGAGGCGTCATCCAGCACCAGCACCCAGTCGAGCGCTTCGCCGGGAGCCGGGTGGATGAACTCGTGTTCGCCGGTATTAGGAAACTCACCAATTTGTTTTGACTGGCCCGTGCGCGGATCAAACCACCAGGCGGTTATTTTTGTGCCCGAAATCCTGTCCATGCGCACCTTGAAAGGCCGCCCCACCGGCGCGTAGATCATGGCATAGCTGCCTGAAGTATCCCGTGTTGCCGCGAAATGCCTCGTACCCGCTCCCGGCATTGCGGTCGGGATCTTTGTTTCCACAATCAATGAATCGTCCGGCACGCGACTCAGGTAAGGCCGCGACTCCAAAAGATGAACGGCATGCTGCATTTGTGCTGCGCCAGGCTGATTGATTGCCTCTGTCCACGGCATCAGCGGATTGTTAATGGGACCCCGCCCCGGCTGCCACATCTGCCACACGGCATGGTTTCCATAAGTATGCCCTGCAGCGCCACCAAAGAGATCCCAGTAAAGCGGTCTGCGCACATCGGCGGCAATCGAGTGCCCGAATTGTTTGGCGTTAAAAGAAACCGGGTGATCCTCGTAAAGCGGTTCCCCATCAATCACCGGCTTTGTCGGCGTGCGCTCATAATCGACACGGGTCTGATCGTAATGGCCGGTAAATTCCGCGCTGTGCCCGTTCTGGCGCATGTTAAAATCAAGCCATTCCTCGTTGTGAAACCACTGTGCCGAGCCCGCGCCGCCCGGCGGATGCAGCGTGATGAGATGAGTGCCGCCATCGCCCTTGCGCAAGCCGCGCGCCATTGCGCGGATGATCTCCTTTTGCTCGTCATCCTCCAATCCGCGATCCCCGCCAACTATCCATATGATCCCTTTGTCCTTGTAGCGTTGGCCGAGCCATTCCCCATAGGTTGCGGCATTCTCGCGGGTAAAGAGCGGTTTGCCCTCCTTTATTTTGTCGTGCCAGTAACGTCCCCAGGTTGGAAGAAAGCCGACCGTGATGCCGAGTGAGTTTGCTTTATCAACAATAAAATCGACATGATCCCAGTAGTCATTGGCCGGCCCGTCCGTTACCGCGGGCCTCCCCGGATCAAGATCGTTCAGAGGAAGATGGCCATACGCATTCGGATCCGCATGTCCATCAAGCTCCGCAATCGCCACTGCCTGGACTACATTAAATCCGAGTTTCGCGCGGTTCTCAAGGTATTGCGTCGCCTCTTCACAGGTGAGCCGGTGGAACAACTCCCAGGCTGTGTCGCCAAGATAGAAAAACGGGGAGCCATCCGCCCTTACCAAAAAGCGATGGTTGTCGCTTACTTTCAATCGCGGCGTGGAAGCCGGGATTGATTGTGCAAATCCGCTGCACACGGCGGCTGCTGAAAGCAGTGAGAAGAGTAGGAGTTTCATGAAGTGTTAAGCAGCAAGCCTTAATACGTGGAATTGTTAGCTTGTCCGATGCAGAAAAGATGTCTATCGCCCCGGACAGGTTTCGTCAAAATCGATACACGCCGTCGCGTACGCCGCGAGTTCGACGAGCAAATTGCCGTCCACCGCTTCCAGATGCTTCCCGGATAAAGCGCGAAATTTGTCAGGCGCCATGGTTGCCTGTTCAAGAGTCTGCTCGTCCAGAATACGGACTATCGCGCCGCCGCCTTCCATCAAAATCGTGCGGCTGTCCGGGGTAAGATTAGCCATGAGAATCCGGCGTGCGCCGCACGGCTTTATCAACGCCAACCCAGCGACACACAAAGGCTCGCTTGAGTCCATCGCGATTACCTCCGGGAACCCCGCCAGATCGAGCAACAGATGATAGGTTGGATAGACGATTGCTTCGGGCTCCTGCTCGATGATCCCAAACGGACCAGTGGTTTCAAAATAGGTGAGACTGTCGACTCCCGCCATCGGCGTCAGTCGAGCAAGACTTCCGAGAGTCCAGGCGGCGCCAAAGAGCGTTCTTTGCCGAGGATCAGCAAGCGATTGATCGATCGCGCCGGAGCCGATGGAGCGGGGTTTTAAAGTAATTGGCGAGATCACCACTTGATCACACCCAAAACCGCGCGCTGTCCGGATTGTGTCGCCCTGCGCTTCAAGATTTTCCATCAGGCTCATGTCATCGAATGCATGGCACTGGGGAGTGATCGAAAAACAAACCGGGGCGTCTCCCGACGGACGGTTGCGGTTGAGTTCCGCGAAGTTGCCATTGGTTCCGATCGCGACCGGCGCGATCTTTCCAAGCCGGCTCCGAGCCGCCGCGAGCCAGCGATCGGGCGCGGCATTTGCGTCTACGTCAAACACGAGGCAGAGCATGATTGGGACCGGCGATTGCAGCGCTTTTCGGGCAAACGCTTCGAGGCCGGCCTCATCTTCCACAAACAAAGCGCAGTGCAATCCGGCGCCTATCGCACCTGCTTGCACAAGCGCCAGATCCCACTCAGCAAGCCAGCCTGACCGGCCGGGGAAAAGCTCGACTCGCAAATGGGCAAGTTGCAAGTCACGCAGCAATTGGAGGGTTCCCTTGCCGGAACTCCGGAAGTGTCTGGGAAGGCACAATCCAATGGGCGGCCTTGTTACCGGGCCTACTTCAGCGTATCGCACGGTAACGGCTTCAGAAGTCGGACCGGAAATCGGAACCAGTGGAGCTTCTACTTTCAAAAGCATGCGCTGATGAACCTCGGTACCCACGACGATCTTCACGGGAAGAGGAATCTCAAGAGGTGTGGAGTAAGTCTTGAAGGAAGCGTCGGTCCAATTGCGCTGATCCTCGGTCTCAAATATGTCGCCTTCAAATCCCAACTCCGCCGCAAGATCTGGCGCCGGATTCCATCGCATCCCTGACACTTGCCTGAATGGCTGGTGCGGGGCGATCGAATCGGGAAAGGTGGATTCCTCCCAGGAACCGTCCGCTTTGAGGATTCCGCACGGTTTGCCAGCGTATTGAACGCTTGAATGCAGAACACAAAGCCCGATCCGGTTCCTGTAAAACTCGGAACCAGCCCGGCCATCAAACGAAAATTCCAGATCGCCACCCCGGCCGCGGATCATTCCGTTCCATGTAAAATGCGCTTTCCGATCAATGCATTCCGCAATGAAAGAGAGTTCAAATTCATCAGGCGCGGTGTAAAGTGAGACGTCGGAAATAATGGGGAGCACCGTATTCCAATTTTCGTCCCGGACCGCTCCATAGATTGCCATGAGAATGCCGCGGTTGCCCGATTGCACCCGGCGCAGGAACCCGGTCGCCGGATCAAACAATGCCTGAAGCCGGGTGGTTTGAAGAAGAATGAACGGTTCTGGAGTCTCGGTGCGTTTTGAAGCGGCGCGCATGGATCCATGCATCCCCTTTTTTCAACGAGCGCAAGACTCGAATGCGAGCGGGAGACGCTCCAGCGCATGCTCAAGCAACGAAACAGAGCCGGGACGCGTTTAATCGCGTTGAGCGTGAATGGCTTGCCTTAACGTTTTAAGAAGGCTCTCCGCACTGTAAGGCTTGGAAAGAAAGAATTGCGCGCCAAGCTGATCGGCAATGGCACCCTGGCCGGCGGCGGAGAGTCCGCTTGCGGCGATAATTGGGAGATCAGGGTTCATCTGAAGCAAAGCTCGTATAGTAGCCGCACCATCCATTCCGGGCATCATCATATCGGAAATTACAACGGCAATTTCCTCCGGGCGGCTTGCATAGATCGCCAGCGCATCCTCACCATCGCTGGCAACTAAAACGCGATAGCCAAATGTTTCCAGCACTTCCTGTGTCACTTCGCGGATTGATGCCTCGTCGTCGACTACCAGGATTAATTCATCATTACCGTGGGCCGCCACGGCTTCAATGACGGGCGCCGTATCTTCAGGCCGCTCGATTTGCGCCGGAAGATAAACCTCAAATACCGAGCCGGAACCTACCTCAGTTTGTACGTTAATAAATCCGCCGTGACTCTTGACGATAGCCAGTGAGGTGGAGAGTCCAAGCCCCGTGCCCTTGCCCAGTTCCTTGGTCGTATAGAAGGGGTCGAAAATTCTTTCCAACACGTCACTCTGCATCCCCATCCCGTTATCTTCGACCCGTATGACGATATAAGAGCATGGTTTCGCGTCAGCGTGCAACAGCGCAAAGGCCGCATCGGCCTCGAAGTTTCTAAGCACCACCTTAAGCATGCCTCCCTCCGGCATCGCATCGCGGGCGTTCATGCAAAGATTAAGAAGCACCTGGTGAAGCTGCGTGGGATCGCCGCGAAGCGACCATAGGTCACTTGGAATAACCGTTCGGATCCGGATATATTTCAGGAACGTTTCATTGACGATCTTTTCGATGTCGTCAACGAGGCTTTTGACGTCAATTTCCAGCCGCTTTCCCTCGACGCCCCGCGCAAATGTCAGCAACTGCCGCAACATATCCGCCCCGCGTTCCGCGCTCAAATCTATCGTGGAAAGAATGCCCAAACGCATTTCATCCCGCTCGGTCATCTTAAGCAGCCCGATCCCCATCATGATCGGCGCAAGGACGTTATTTAAATCATGCGCGATTCCGCCGGCCAGCGTGCCGATACTTTCCATGCGCTGTGCACGAAGGAACTGATGCTCAAGTTCCTTTTTTTCGGTGATGTCGGTGTTGATGGAAAGAATTTCACTCGGTTCGCCATCGTGATTGCGCACCAGCGTCCAGCGTCCTTCAACAATCAAGCTGCGTCCGCATTTGCTGGTCTGTTTTAGTTCCCCAAACCATTCGCCGGTCTGCTCGACGTGAATACATGCCTCCTTAAACGCGTCGCCGTCCTGATAAAGCCGCTCTACCCCTTCAAGCGCGAAGGCCTCCTTTGCAGTCCATCCATAAAGTCGCTCCGCGCTCTTATTCCAGTAAGTAATTCGGTGATCAAGTCTGCGAACCAGGATGGCGTCCTGGGCTTTATCCAACAATGCCGCTTGTTCCCTTACCTTCGCATCCGCCTGCTGACGCTGGATAACGGCACCCAGGGATTCCACCAAAATCTGAAGGTTGCTCACATCGCGCTTTGTAAATGCGTAAGGCCGTTCGGAAAGCACCTTCAGCACCCCAATGACCTGTTCGTTTGCCCTCAACGGCGCAACAACCATGGACCGGGCTTTTACCTTCCGGCAGGCAGCGCGATCCACGCGGTCATCCAGCTCCGAATCTTCGCAGATCAACACTTTCCCGTTACGGGCCACTTCGCCGGACAAACTCCCCTCGCGCTTCAAACGCAATCCAATCTCCCTCTCCGCCAGGCCCGCGGTGGCCCGGTATACCATCTCATGACCCTCGATCAGCTCCACCACGCCGCCGTCTGCGTCAGTAAGTGTGCGCGCCCGCTCTGCAATCAGATCCATCACTGCTTGCAAGCCAAGACTGGCCGAGGCGATTTCCTGTTGAACCTGCACAATGCCCGCCTGCACTTCCGATGCACGCTGCGCTTCCTCCTCTGCTGATTTGCGGCCGCTGATGTCCTCGGTGACCGCGATTAGCTTCATTGGTTTTCCCGCCGCCGTGCGCACGATTGAAACACTGGCGCGAACCCAGAAAGCCGTGCCATCCTTTTTCAGGCATCGTTGCTCAAGAATGAAATGATCCGCGTCCCCGGAAAGCAGCCGTTCAATGGAGACAATATTCTGAGCGCGCTCAATCGGGTGCGTCAGTGAGGTGAAATCCATTTCCTGAAGTTCACCTACCGAGTAACCGACCATCGCGCAGTAAGCCGGGTTGGCGTTGATGAAGCGGCCGGCTGGCGCTATGACAACAATCCCTGTCGCGGCGCCCGCGAACATCAGCCGAAAGCGTTCCTCGTTTGCGCGCAATTCGCTTTCTACTTCAAGCCGGTGGGAAACCTCGTCATGTAACTCTCGCGTGCGCTTCCGAACCTGCCGGCGAATCTGAACATTCCAAATACTGGCCAATGCGGCAAGGATCAACCCCGCGGCGCCGGCCCCGACTGTCCATCGAACCAAGCCGAGGTCGTGCGCTGGATGCGGATCGTAAGCAAAATCCTCGGTCGGGATAAACGGCGGCGCCATTCCCAGGGCGGCAAACGTCGAAGCGATCTGCTGCCAGCGGCCAATGTTCATATGGCCTATCTCCACCACGTCAGGCAGGATCAGGGGGCGCATCTCCACCGCTTCACGCATAAGCGTCTCGCGGGTCACGTTCCGCGCAGTCACACCGCGCATCCTTAAAATCAGCTCGGAAACCCACTCGGGGTGGTTAAGGGCATAATCCCAGCCTTTCAGACTGGCGCGCAAAAATGCCGCCACGCGCTTTGGATGCTCCGCGATTTCCTGCTCGGTGGTAAATAACGTATCGCCATAAAAATCGACGCCATAGTCGACGCTGCGAATCATTGCCGGTTCAATGCCGCGTATTCGAAGCTGTGCGGGTTCAACCGTCGAGTAAGCGGAAATGGCGTCCACTTTTCCTTCTATTAAATCATTCAGGTCCCATGAATGGGGCACGATCTGCACGCGGTCCGGAGCGATGCCTTCCCGGATCATTACCGCCCTCAGCTGGGCAGCTCCCTGGTCATCTGCCATCATCACTTTTGTTCCGATCAGGTCGGCCGGGGTGCGGATATTGCGATCCTGCCGGCTCATGATGATATAAGGAGAATGCTGAAATATGGCGGCGCATGCCACGAGTGGTTTCCCATTCATTCTCGCCAAAAGGACATCAGAATCGCCTACTCCAAATTGCGCGTTTCCGTTAAGCACGGCTGGAATTGGCGATCGTCCCACCCCCCCTTCCAGGAGGCTGACCTCGAGGCCTTCATCCGTGTAATAACCTTTTGCCTGGGCTGCATAGTAGCCAGCAAACTGAAACTGATGATGCCACTTGAGCTGAAGAGTGACCCGGTCAAGCGGGGCTGCCGAGGCGTCGGAACTCAATCCCACCAACAGCGGGAGTAACAGCCCGGCGGCAATGTCAAAAGCCAGCCGAGGCCAGCCGTGAAAAAATTCGCGAATGGCGGGGCGGGTACACTCCATCAGCTATTGGATATTCATCGGATTTGGCAACGATTGCTTCGGTCAAAAGTCATGGCGCGCACCTGCTTTATCCATTTGCGCCGGTTAAGGAAACGACGAATGACGATCTCTCGGAAAAACAACGAAGATCCGGCCGCGCAGCCGGATTCACGAGATTGTCACACGAAAGCAGTCTGCGAGTAGTTTTCGCCAGCGCCATGCCACATTTGTAGCCAGCATTTCACAATTGCAGCCTTCTGTCCTCCACGTTGCTCGGCGATGAATCGCCGTGCAATGAAACGCACCACAACACTTCCCTTCATCCTCGCGGCGAGCATTGCTCTGGCCGCCAATGCGCTCGCACAACTTCAAGGCCCGAGCACCGGTTCGACTCCCTACATTCTGCCCACGGCTCCCGGATACGCTACAAAAGCACTGCTGACAGTCGATAACGTCACCATCAGCGATGACACGGTGCCAAAGATCGGCGGCGGCACCTATGGACTTGATGGTCTTCCCGACGGTCTCGGAGCTTTTGACAATGGCGATGGCACGCTCACTCTGATCATGAACCATGAGTTCGGGGAGACATCGGGAATTGTCCGCAGTCATGGCTCAAAGGGAGCCTATCTTTCGAAATTTGTAATCGATAAAAACACGCTCACAGTTACTTCCGGCGAAGATCTTATGAAACAGATCTTTGGCTGGAATACCAGCACCCAACAGTCGAATGCCTCGGCAACCACGACTGCCTTTACTCGTTTCTGCTCCAGCGACCTTGCAGCGCCCACTGCTTATTACAACGCCGCCACCAGCCTCGGTTCCACGGCCCGTATCTATCTTCACGGCGAAGAAGGCGGCGTCGGCGGGCGGGTCCAGGCCACGGTGGCAACCGGCACCTCATTCGGCAACAGCTATACTCTTGGCAGGTTCAACCTGACAACCAACGGCTCCGGGCTGACTGCGGTCGGCGCTTGGGAAAATATTGTCGCGAATCCGTTTGCTCAAGACAAGACGGTGGTCATTGGGCTCAGTGACGGCGGCACCGGGATCATGAACAATGCGCTCTCGGTCTATGTCGGACTAAAGCAATCGACCGGCACGGAGGTGGACAAAGCCGGGTTGACCAATGGCGTTATCAAGCAGTTGCTTGTAACCGGGATTACTACTGAAATTGCCAATAATAACTCCGCGCGCACGACAAACATTGTCAACGGTACGCGGTTTAGCCTGAGTGCCACGGCTTCCACCACCTTCTCCCGGCCGGAGGATGGCGCGTGGAATCCTTCCAACCCGAAGGAATTCTATTTCGTTACAACCGACCGTCTCGATCAGGTTTCCGATGGCATGCCGGCCGGCCAGATCGGCCAGACCCGGCTCTGGCGGCTGACTTTTGATGACATCGCCAACCCGGACGCGGGCGGCAAAATCGACCTGCTCATCAACGGGCGCACGGTCGCGGGTGAGAAGGTCAACATGTTCGACAACATCTGCGTCAATGAGAAGACCGGGCATATCCTCATACAGGAGGATGTCGGTGGCGCTGCCCACAACGGCAAGGTATGGGAATACGATCCGGCCGCCGATACCCTCACCAAGATTTTAAGACACGACAAGGCGCGTTTTGGCGACATCGGGTTTTCGGCAGCTTCGCCGTTTACCAACGACGAGGAAGGCACCGGCATCATCGATATCTCTGCGATGATGGCAGGCAGCACTCTGAATGTGGGCAACCCTCGGGAAGGCTGGTATCTTACCTCCGATCAGGCTCACTACACCAGCGGGATCAGCACCACTCAGGTTGAAGGCGGCCAGCTCCTCGCCATTCATGACCTGGCTCCCACCAACAACGTCGTTGTAACCCGTGGCGGCTTCGTCCGGGACCGCCGGACCGGCTTCTATTCGCAGCAGGTTACCATCAGCAATCAAAATGCGGAAGCGTTGACCGGGCCCTTCTACCTGGTCCTCGATACGCTCAGCGCCAATGCCACGCTCTCAAACTCGAGCGGTGTTACCGTGAATTATCCGCCTGCCAACAGCCCCGTCGCCCTTTTCTCGGCCATCGCGCCCGGGGCAAGCCTGGCCGCGGGAGCTTCCACAACACTCACTCTGCAATTCACCAATTCGAATAATGGCGCGATCACCTATACGGCGCGCGTGCTCAATAGTGTAACGGCTCCTTAACCTCGGCTTCATTCCAACTCTCTACTTATTTATGAAACTATCCATTTACACCAAGCTGGCCCTCGTCGCCGGCGTCTGCGCCTTCCTCGCCTCTCGGCTGGAAGCGGCCGTCAACTATTACCATATCTCAATCAATACAAGCTCGCTAACAAGCAATCCGGGTGCGCCCTTTTCGCTCGACTTCCAGCTTAACGGCGGCGGCCCGCTCTCAAATACAGCAACCGTGACAAACTTCGACTTCGGTGGCGGCTCAGTCGATTCAGGTGCGTTCCCTGTCACGTTCGGCCTGGCCAGTGGAAGCATTGGATCAAGCCTTAGTTTGACAGCCAATAGCTCAAGCGCCTTCAACGAACTTTATCAGGAATTTATTCCAGGAAGCGTCCTGCAGTTCGACGTTGCCATTACGAACAATGTCAATGCGCCGACGCCCGACGCATTCTCATTCTCCATCCTCGACCAGAATCTTGAGTCCATTCCTACCAATGGCCTGGGGAACAGCCTCCTGATGGTTGATGTATCCAGCCCCCTCCCGGTCGCGCAGACATTTTCGAGTCCCGCCGGAGTTGCCGCCGCCGTTCCTGAGCCCGGCACGCTTCTCTTTGGATTTGCACTCCTTGGAGCCTGTGGCGTCGCGGGCCGCCGCCGCGTCTGCTGATTGCCCCTCAATCAATATCCAATCTTATTGGGCTGAAGCCTGCTCCCCTTCCCGGGGCGCGGGCTTCTTGCCGCCTAAGTCACTCGCGTTTTTCCAGCGCCCTCAACCTCTTTTCCAGCATGATTAATACTGAACACTTTGACCTGCGCCTGCCGCGCGGCCTTGCACTCCATTTGCTTGCCTGCACTTCGCTTTTTTGCGGCGCGAGCGCGCTTGCGCAATCCAACAATTACGAGCAGACAATCCTTGTCGCCAACCGCGCGGAATACAGGCCCGTGGCGTTTGTCGATCAATACCTCGTCAACCCATGGGGAATCGCGCTCCGGCCTCCCGGAGCAGGCGGCCATATCTGGGTTAGCAACGCGAAGACGGCCACCACATCGCTGTATATAGGCGACGCCCATGGCGTACCACTCCATCAGGACGGACTCAAAGTCCTGCGGGTGGATGGGCCGCTTGTTTCCTACGAAGACGGTGTCTCAAATGTCACCGGTCAGGTTTATAACGCCGCCAGCGATTTGCCGGGCCAGCTCATTGAGTTTCCTGTAACCGGCCCGGCCACGAACTTTTCCGGCCCCGTTCCGACGCCTTTAAAGCCCTCATCCGGTGCAGCCAAGTTTGTTTTTGTCACCACTGACGGCACGATCAATGCCTGGCGTGCCAATACTGCCGAGAGCATGGAGAGCGCGGTCATTGTAAAGGACTTCTCGGAGAAAGGCGCGGATCGTTCCCATTCGCTTCCCTTTCTTCCCGCCTACACAGGGGTAGCCATGACTACTTCGGCGTTTACCAAGAAAGACACGGGCGGCAATCGCCTTTATGTCACCGACTTCCAGAATAACCGTATCCAGGTTTTCGATAATAACTGGAAAGAGATTACAGCGCAGGTTCAGTTCCAACGGCCCGCCGGTATGGCGGAGAACTTAAGCCCTTACAATATCCAGTGCATTGGAGACAAACTCTTTGTCGTCTTCGCGGTGGTTGACACGATCGCGGAAGAGCCCGCCACTGACGTTCCGGACGAAGGGGCCGGCCATGTGGTGGTTTACAATCACGATGGTCAGATTCTCCAGGAACTCCACGACTCAGGCGTGCTTAATTCGCCGTGGGGAATCGCCATCGCGCCGCCGGACTTTGGCGCCATGAGCAGCAAGCTGCTGATTGCCAACTTTGGCGATGGGACAATCGCCGCCTTTGAACCGGCCACGGGAGATTTTGTTGATTTTCTCCGCGACCATTGTGGAAACCCAATCAGTATTGAGGGTATTTGGGGACTCGCTTTCGGAAATGGAGTCAGCCTTGGTGATGCAAACTCTCTCTATTTCACCGCGGGTCCGGAGGGCGAACAAGACGGCATCTTCGGCCGCCTGAATGCCGGAGAATAAAAGAGCGGCGAAGCTGTGCCTTAAAGCAGACTTGCCCGGATCGGGTATGCTGCTCGTTGGATATACCGTCCGGAAGCAGCTCACCCTGAAAGCGCGCTCCTAATCATAATCTTCCTGCGTCCAAGGGATTACGATTAAGAGTAAGAAGGGGATAAGAAATGGGTTCCCGATGTCCTGGGACGCCATACACCGAATCGACGGCACACCCCCTCGCCGGGTCAGCTCGAAGTGACCGGCGTTGAGAGGGGTGCGGAATACCCTTAAAACCGCTCCCGGCTGAGAGCTAAAGTAATACCGGCTACTACCGCAATCCCACGAGACGATCTTTTTAGGAAGGAGCTTGCGCTGTGATCGTCCACCTTGCAGCATTGCGTGAACTCTCCACCCCCGTGCTTTCCCGCCTCGCCAGGCTTATCGTCTTTTTCGCCGCCGTGCAGATTCTCGGCGGGCACTGGCTTGCGCTGCAATCAGTCGCTTGGGTAGGAATGCTGGCTACTTATTCGCGAGGGGAAAACCTGGTTGCGGCAATCGAAAAGACGTTTGATGGCGAACATCCATGCGGCTTGTGCAAGGTGGTAAAAAAGGGTCTCAAAGAAGAGCATAAACAGCAGGAATCAGAAGTGATTGTGAAGCTGGAGGCAGTTCTGGGGATGACAATGCACGTGCCAGCGCCTTGCCAGATGGAATGGAAGTATAGGACCGGCGTCTCCTGCATGGCCAGGCGAAGTCTCGCCCCGCCGACGCCCCCTCCTCAGGCAGCTTAAGGTTCCCGGACTCCGGTACATCGCCGGATTGCGGAGCGTTTATTCGCGGTGCGATAACGCTTTTTACATTCACGCAGCGGGCATTAAGCCACGCCGCGTGATCCCGCGCAGGGAACATCAAAACGGTATCGGTGAAGTGCGTTCACGCCGCCTCGCCAGACGGAGCGGAAACCGCCTTGTAAGCGGCCGCCAACGCGCAGTCCCACCGGGGCATACCGCGTCCACCTCGCTTGCCTTCCTTTCTCTCATTCTTCCACCCACCCACATTTTTTCCATGACCAGACATTTCATCGCGGCGTTTACGCTCGCAGCCACTTCCTTCGCTCAAACCGACACGCTGACTACATTGCCTACCGTCGACGTGACTGCAACCGGCGAGGACCAATCGCTTACCGTGCCGAGCCTTGAGCAAGCGCGCGCCGAATTAAGTACCCAGCCCGGCGGCACTGCCATCATCGATGCCGAACAATACAAACGCGGCCGCGCAACGACACTCAAAGACGCGCTCGATTTTGCACCGGGTGTGTTTGTACAGCCACGCTTTGGAGCGGAAGAATCGCGCATTTCAATTCGCGGTTCCGGCATCCAGCGCACCTTTCACGGACGCGGCTTGAAACTGCTGCAGGATGGCGTGCCGCTGAACCTCGCGGATGGAAGCTTCGACTTCCAGGCCGTCGAGCCGCTTACCACGCGCTACATTGAAGTATATCGCGGCGCGAACGCGCTCGAGTTCGGCGCCACTACCCTGGGCGGTGCAATCAACTTCGTTTCACTTACGGGCCGCGAAGCTTCCCTCCTCGACGCGCGTTTTGAATATGGCAGCTTCGAGACCTTTCGTGCCCAGCTCAGCAGCGGCGCGGTGCTCGGGCCGTTTGATTATTATGTGAGCCTCTCGCATTTCTCGACAGACGGTTTCCGCGACCACTCGCAACAAAACAACCAGCGCCTCTTCGCCAACTTCGGCTACCGGATCACTCCTGAGCTGGAGACGCGCTTTTTCATTACTTACACGCAGACCGATTCCGAGCTGCCGGGCGAGTTGACAAAAGAGCAGTTGGAAGACAATCCGCGGCAGGCATCGCGCGTTCCACAATTTCTGCGGGGAATCCAGCCGGTGGCGCGGTTTGATTATGTAACAAGCAATTGGAAACGCGATTTCGAACTGTTGCGTATAGCGAACAGGACGACGTGGCAGAGCGGCGAACATCGCTTTTCAAGCGGCTTGTTCTGGACACATAAAAACCTCGATCACCCGATCTTGTTCGTCATCGACCAGCTCAGCAACGACTTCGGAATTGACCTGCGTTACGAGAATTCAGCAGATCTTTTCGGGCATCGGAATCGGCTGACGCTCGGCTTCGCTCCAACCCATGGCATTGTGGAAGACAACCGCTTTGAAAACCTGTTTGGCAACCGCGGCAACCGCATAGGCGATCAACACCAAACATCGACGAATCTCGATTTTTATTTGCAGGAACACTTTTACCTCGTTCCTTCAGTCGCGCTCGTTGCGGGCGGACAAATCAGCTACGCAAAACGCAAGAGCAACGACGACTTCGCGGGCATCGATGGCATCGACAACAGCGATAGCCAGGACTACTGGGGTTACTCTCCGAAGCTCGGTTTACTCTGGGAGATGACACCGGAAGCACAAGCCTTTTTGAACGTGAGCCGCAGCTTTGAGCCACCCTCTTTTGGTGAACTCGCCAACGCGGGAAATAACGGCACAGGCCTTGTTCACCTCACTGAGCAGACCGCGACGACCGCGGAGATCGGCACACGCGGCCGATACAGGCGCTTTGCATGGGATCTTGCTTATTACCATGCGTGGATCGACGACGAACTTCTCGAATCCCAGGTTCAGCCCGGCTTGACACAAACGACGAACGCCGGACGCACAATCCACCAAGGCATTGAGGCGGCGCTCGATGTGGACCTGTTCACTGATCTATTCACACGCGGCGATGGCGAAACGCTTGCCGCCGCATCAGGCGACGGAAAAAAGTCCGTGTTGCCCATGGCGAGGGAGCAAAAAAAGGATCGGCTCGTGCTTCGGCAGGTTTATCTCTGGAACGATTTTCACTTCGATGGTGATGCCGAGTTTGGGGACAATCAACTTCCCGGGATCCCCGAGCACTATTACCGCGCGGAATTACTCTACGAACATCCATGCGGTTTCTATGCGGGACCCAATGTCGAATGGGTGCCGTCCAAATACAATGTGGACTCCGCCGAGACAGAGTTTGCCGATCCGTATGCGCTGCTTGGATTCAAGATTGGTTACCGGAGCGAACGCGGCTTCTCCGTCTTCTTTGAAGCAAAGAATCTAACCGACAAAACCTACGCCTCCACAACGAGCGTTGTGGGGACCTTCAATGGGCAGGCACTCTTTTTCCCCGGCGACGGCCGTGGGTTTTACGGGGGGTTGGAATGGAAATGGTAAACAGAACGATCGGCATTACTTCATCTTTTCAAATGAACCGCTTAATTCAAATCTCCGCCGCCATCTGCATTGGCGTAATCCGGGCAGAGTGCGCCGAAAACAAACCTGTCGCAGCCCCGGCGCATGCCGTGGCCAGCGGCGTGCGCTCACTTGATGTCTATGCCGAAGGCACGCGAGTGCATTTGCTAACGGGTGAATCAATGGAAGGCAGCGAGCGGCCCGCGCTGTTGCACCGGCATTCGGAGGATAGCGGCGCCACATGGTCGCAGCCTGTCCGCATCGATGAAACCCTGCCCGCGGCATTCTCGCTCCATCGTGGAATGGATGCGCAACTCGCAGCCGCGGGCGATCATCTTGTCGCTGCCTGGACGACTGCCGGCACTGATCAATGGGGCTCGGGAGCAATGACCACCGCACTTTCAGAGGACGGCGGCAGGCGATGGCATGCCGGGCCCAACCCCGCCGACGATGGCTCAACCACCGGGCACGGTTTCATCGATATGGCTGCCGACAACTCCGGGCACTTTCATCTTACCTGGCTGGATAGCCGCGACGGCAAACAAGGGTTGCGATACGCCCGCAGCGATAGCGCAGGCAAAAGCTGGTCGCCAAATACAACACTCAAAGCGGCAACCTGTGAATGTTGTCCAAACAGAATCGTCGCTGGCGTGGATGGCGAACTAGCCATTCTCTTCCGCGACGGCAACCCGCGCGACATGCAGCTTGTTCGTTCACCTGACAGCGGCAGGCACTGGCTTCCACCGGCCGCCACCGGCGCATTTGATTGGCAATTTAATGGGTGCCCGCACGTCGGCGGCGGTCTGGCGATCACGGGCGAAGGGACAAGCTCGATTTTACACACACTCAGCTGGACAGGAAAAGTTGAGCGTGTGGGCGTCTATCATATCGCGATCCCAAACGGCGGCCAGCCGGGCTCCGAGCCAAAGCAGCTCGGCGACAGCACAGCCTCACATCCCGATCTGGCCGCTGCCGGTCAAGGCCGCATCGCTGCCGTGTGGGATAGCCGCGAGACTTCCGGCATTTGGGGAAGCACTTCCACTGATGCCGGCCGGAATTGGAGCGAGCCAAAAAGACTCTCCTCAATTGACACGCCAGCTACCCATCCGCGAGTTATTTCTACCGGCAAAGGCTTTCGAGTATTCTGGACGGAAGAAACGGCTGAAGGCGCTATGGTCTGGGCAACAGCCGTTTTGCCATGAGTTAATACTCCATATCGCCTGCTCGCGGATTGAGCTCATCGTCCCATCTTCGCCACAGATTTCCAGACCGGGCCGAGCGGCTCATAGGGCGGAAAAGTGTGGCCATTTTCCAATGCAGGAAGAGGTTCATCTGTAAGTCGGAAAATTCGGCAGGATCGGATTTCCTTTGCTGTCTTTCTGATACGCCACCCCTTCTTCCTCCAACATCAGACAGAAAAAGACCTTGCCGCCCGGACGTTCACCAATGAGCACCTCCATATCGCATGGCTGCCCTGCCCGGACCCGGACTTTATCGCCGCGGGCAAAAGTTGAAATGAACTTACAACGGTAGTTGCCGCAGTGATTGCACTCATCGCGGGAGCCGGCATCTGAACTTCCGCTGCCTGCACGGGGTCAACCGGCGATTGCTGTAGTTCAGGAGGCAATTCAGCGGCGACGTCCGTCGAGAGGAATGAACCGTCACCCGCTTGGAAGTCCGGCGCGTGAGTGATTTGTTTGAATAAAATCGCGCTCCCGCCAAGCAGCACCAGAACAAGATGCAGCAGCGCGGAGAAAGTAAAAAAACGGGCGCGTGCCAGGTAGACAGAGAGACGCTCGGGAAAGGAGCGGCCTATGGAAGTGGAGTTCATACTCAAGCCACGGATGAACCGGGGTAGCTATTAGGAAAGACTATGGATTAATAGACCGATTTACAATTGCGCTTGAGTCTTCGCGAGACAGGCAAAGCTAATACAAGGCAACGTGCCAATCCATCAATCCAGCCGCGCTTCCAGCTCAGAGTAACAACGCAGTTGAATTACTACGCAACGGCACGGTCGTCGTCACCCGCGCCTGATTGGTCACCGTGCGTTCAACAGATTCTCCAATGCCAGGACGCAGTAAGTCGTTACCAGAACCGCATCCTTCTCCATCCACCGGGCATTGTCGTTGACCCAAAATCCATCGGGTGTCTGGAGCGATAGAATACGCGTGGCAAGCTGCGGCGCCCACGCGACCTTCTGTCCGCCGGCGACACTCAACTCGGTTACCTTGGCCGCGGCCAGGCCTTTGCTCATCAGCTGATAATAGAAGTAGAGTCCGGCGCCTTTCATTCCGGGATTTTCTTCCAACGTATAGTTTTTTGTGAGCCATTCCAGGGCGGCAACGATCCGCGGATCATCCTGCTTCAGGTCAGCGTAGATAAAACTCAGCAGGCCTGCGTAACTCATTGTGCCGTAACTGCGAAGCGCCTTTTTTCCGCCATCAAGCTCTTGCTCTCCGGCATTGCTGTAGCCCGGGTAGTAGATGAACCCGCCCTTGTTTGCCTCGTCGCTGCTCGCCCACGCTTCTTTGTTGGAAGCCGGCAGGTTTTGACACCGGGCAACGAACTCAATGGCAGCCTGCCAGTTGAGCTCCTTGCCGCCGGCAGCCTCGACATTGGGCCGCGCGTCCTTGTAAGCGCGCAACGCTTCCAGCGACATGAGTGTGTTATCCAAATCGGGATGCTGGCGCTTTGGACTGGTACCCGTGGGACCGTATCCAAAACCGCCGTCGAGCGACTCGCTCGCCATGCCTTTGGCTTGCTGCTCAACAACAAATTGCCGGGCCTTTGTCAGCAACGGTTCATCGGAAGGTTCGCCTGTATTGAGCAGAGCAAGAAGGGAAAGTGAAGTATTGTAGTTAGTAAGGCTTTTCTCGTAAATGCCGCCATCCGGCTGCGCTTTGCTTCGTAAAAAGTTGTAACCCTTCGCCATCACCAGTGGCGCTGTTTTCCCGCGATATTTGCCCGTTGGATCGCGATGAAACGCGACTAATGAAAGGGCGCTCAACCCCGGGTGATCGGTCGCCGCGGCACTATTGCCGGGCGTTGCAAACGAACCATCCGCTCGCTGTTGCTTTTCAAGCCACGAAAGCCCCTTGTCGATGGCGGCCTGGATTTGCTCTCGCGGAACGGCGGTCGGTTTTGGAGCCTGAGCCATGGCCGACACGGCAACAAGTCCAAGGGATAAAAGAATGTGCTTAATCATACTATAGAAATTCCGGCGCACCTGAGGTGAAGGAGGAGTCAGGCTTGCACGGCCACACTTAGCAATGTCCATGCCCTGGCCGGCACGAGCGCCCTGGAATGCAGTGCCAGAAAGGAGACGGATAGGATCGCCACTTTCGCGGCCCGCGCATTTGTGGCGGTGATTGGGATAGAAACGATTCATTACATCGCTGCAATGAATAAAATATATCCAGGTGAACCCGCGGCTATCCGACTCGGCATGGTTGCAGCATCAAAACATCGGCTCATTTCCAAAGCTTCATCAAGAGGAAGAATTCGCGGAAGGAATGTAGATATGGTTCCCAAGGTTTTCATCTTCAGCAGGTTTCATTTAACCACGCCTTGGCGCTTGCGGGCGGCTGCGTGTCTCCACCCCTGACTTATGAAAATCCGAAAACTCCTCGTTTCCTGCACGGTCATTTTGACGTGTGCCACCCGGTTGTTTGCCGAACAACCAAAACTCGTGGTTGCAATATTAGTTGATCAGCTACGATACGATTATCTAGAGCGTTTTCACGACCAATTTACAGACGGAGGCTTCCGTTTACTTACAGACGAAGGGGTGTTCATGACGTTCGCGCGCTACAACTATTGCCCCACCATCACGGCACCAGGCCATGCAAGCGCTTTTAGCGGCTCACCGCCGGCAATGCATGGAATTATTGCAAATGAGTGGTTCGACAAGCGGACACGCAAATCGATGTATTGCTGCGGCGACTCGACGGTAACCGGAGTCGGCACCAATACCGCCGCAGGCAAGATGTCGCCGCGCAATTTTATCGGCGCGAACTTCGCGGATCAATTGCGGCTGCATTACGGCTCCAAAGTGGTTGGAATTTCGATAAAGGACCGGGGCGCCATCCTGCCGGCGGGCAAAAAACCGGCCGGCGCGTATTGGTTTGAACCGGCAAGCGGCAATTTTGTTACAAGCAACTACTACCGGGCGGAGTTGCCTGAATGGGTTCAGGCCTTTAACGATCGCAAACTCCCGGCGGGATATCTGGATCAGAAATGGGACCGGTTGCTTGAAGAAAAACGGTATGAGCGCGAGGACACATTACCTGGCGAGGGAACGCTGGCAGGTGAAAAAACGCCCACATTTCCTCACCTTATCGTGCGGCCCAAGCCGGCGCCCGTGACAAAGCCTGCCGCCGAGGAAGACGTGCCGCCCGCCGCTGGTGCCGCACCCGCCGAAGTCAAGGCGGTTGCCCCCGCGCCTGCTCCTTTTAAGGAAACCTACGAGAACATTCTTCCCACTCCTTTTAGCAATCAGCTCCTGGCCGAATTCGCCCGTGCGGCCATTGAAGGCGAGCATCTCGGGGAAGGCGTTTCGCCGGATCTTTTAACGATCTCCTTTTCCGGAATTGACGCATGCGGCCACCGTTTTGGGCCTTATTCTCAGGAAGTTCAGGATATTACTTTGCGGCTGGATCGTCAGCTTGCCGAGCTCTTTGGTTATCTCGATAAAAAGTTCGGCCTGGCCAATGTCACCTTTGTTCTCACGGCGGATCACGGAGTCATGCCGACACCCGAGTTTGCGACACAACAAGGCTTCGACGGGCAGCGAGTGGATGAAGTTGCGCTCATAGGCGATCTTTTGCCTAAACTGAGCGAACGTTTTGGATCCGGCAGCGTGCTTCTTTCAAAACGCCTTTATGAAGGCAACTTGTACTTCAATCACGATGCGTTGCGCGAGAAGAGCATCCCGCCAGGTGATGTAGCCGCGTTTATTCGCGAATGGGCTTTCTCCACCGGAAAATTCCAGGCGTGCTACAGCCGCGAGCAACTACTCGACGGTCGCGCGCCGGGTCCTATCGGCGAACGCGTTATCAACGGATACAATGCTGAACGCAGTGGCGATGTGGTATTGGTTTACAAGCCATTCACGATCTCATGGGGCGGCAAATCCGGCACCACGCACGGTTCCCCGTATTCTTACGATACGCACGTGCCGGTCCTTTTCCGAGGTGCCGCCTTCAAGCCGGGACACTATGCGGACGAATTTTACATCACCGACCTGGTTCCCACGCTCTGTGCCGCATTGCACATTGACCAGCCTCCCGGCTCCATCGGCAAACCATTTACCAAAGCGCTGGCCGATCGGGAATCGCACATCGCCAGATAGGTCGCGAGACGGATTGCGTGACGCTCAAGCTACCGGGGGACAATATACTCACGGTTATTGTCAAGCGCCGCGGTATTTGACCAGTGCCGCATATCGCGCAACTCCTTTTCGTCCAGCATGCGCACACTGCCGTCAAGAAACGCGCAAACGGCCTTCTTATCCCAGCGCAAGGCAATGTTGCCAAATGCCGATGACGGGCTGTCCGGGTTGTAGTATGGGCTCCATCGCGAGCGCCATAAGTTAGGGGGGGTGACCAGGAAGTTGCCGGCGACTTCCTGGTCCTGCTGGCCGGGAATTTTCATCCGCGCGGAAGCAAAGACGATCAGGTTCCCGGGGCTTAATGCCACGCTGAGCCGTTTGACCACATCACTTGAATAATAGTTACTTCCTGATCCATCATCATATCCACCCATGCAGAAGGCATTGATGCCAAGCGCGGGATGAAGGCTTGCCCGGTAGATATACTCAAAGGAGTTTCTTACAAGCGGATCGGTAATTTTCTTGTTGTCGTTGACGAGAAAAAGCTCTTCGACCTGCAGGCCAAGGTAAGGCGCAAGGCGCCAGGTGTAGCGCGCGCAGAGCTCGCCCGAAAGCCTGGTCCCGTTGACGAGATCAATATTCTGGGTGCCCTTGTCGTAACCGAGCATTAATTCACTATCATGCTCATTCGCATAGGAAAGGTAACCCACGATGAGCTGGTTTGCCGCATGGGTTTCTTTGAGCATCTTCCCTTTATCGCCCATGCTTAGAAATGCCGGAAGCATCAGCCCCGAGAGAACGGTTATTATGGCTACAACGACTAGCAATTCTATCAGTGTAAAAGCGGATGGTTTGCGGTTCATAAATAAAGAGAGATGCGGATAAGATTCAGCCAGCGCGCCGGGCAGTTGCCGGCGCCGAGCTAAGCGCGCTGAGACGGGCCAGCTTCGATGCTTAGGAAACAAAGGTGCCTGCAGCCGTGCGACGCCGGCGGGAGATCAGGAAAAGGCCGGCTCCAAGAAGAAGGGAAGCTGTGGCCGGCTCAGGCACAACAGTGAGCGATGGAGCGCTTCCAGCGATAGTGAGATTACTGTCAACGTCGGCAAATCCAATGTCGCCGCCAGCCGAGGATAACTGGATGAACAATCCATTATTAGGAAGCGACCCGGACTGCCACGCTTTAACCGTGCTGGTAATATCCCAACTGTAGAAGCCCGCGCCGGTGACATTTTGCGAGGCGACACTTGGGCCGAAGCTGATTGTTGGCGTTGTGCCAAAAAAAGCGTCGTAGGTTGCCAGCGGCGCGCCTGCCGGTGCAATATCATCGGTGTTTTCCTTCCATGCATTAAGAATGGGGCTCACTGTCACGTCGCCGCCCACGGCACCGGCACCGCTCACACCAAGCCCGGTGCAATAAAGAGTGAACGTTGCGCTGACAATGGCATCGGCGTTCAATGCACCGAGCTGAGAAAGATCAAACTGAACGAGTGCGAGAAAGTGGGCGCCAGTGTCCAGAGACGTCACATTTAAGTTAGAGGCGAAGTTCGACGTCGGCACTGAGCTATAAATTTTAGCATCGTTGCTCGTAGCCTCCGAGATCGGTTGAATACGAATCTGGGCGGACGCCGAAGCGGCGGTTAGCAACACCGCAAACGCACATGCTGCCAGGAATGGTAGGGGTCGTGTCATGCCCTCTTTAATAGATTCACCAGGCAAGTCATGCTTCCTTGTGATTGTCTTCAAGATGCGCGGGATTGTGGCAGCCTGCGAGATAGAGACTCCGCACATAGCTTTAATCGCAATTCCGAGCAAATGGAACGCAAGTTGGAATATGCTGCGTTGTTCGAACCTGATTGCCGGTGCCTGCGGCAATTTTAAATACTCTCATCTATTCCGGACAATCCCGAGTCGCGCGAACGCAATCCTGAGCATGTAGCCGAAGGTTCCCCGATGCAGACTCCTCCACATGCCCTGCCTATACTCTGCTTGCTTCACTGACCTCACTCTCTTTCCTCTCCCGATGATGGCGCCGCCCCGCGTTCATGCTTCGATTCCATCCAGGTAAGCTCTGTTTAAAGAAACTTCCGATGAAATTCCCGCACCTCGTTTTTTTTGCCTTACTGGCTCTTCTCCTTCCCGCCCTGGCAAGCGAATCGCCGCCTGATCTGCCGCAACCGGCGGTAAGCTTTGGCGCCACCTTGAGCGATGGCTGGCTTTATATTTACGGTGGCAACACGGGCAAGGCCCACGAGTTCCATCGCGAAAGCATCAGCGGGAATTTTTTCCGCGCCAAAGTCTCGGGCGGGACCGAGTGGGAAAAGCTGCCGGGGGGGCAGGCCCTTTTAAGTTCCTCGCTGGTATCACACGGCGGAAAGATCATTCGGATCGGAGGAATGGGGGCTCGCAATAACAAGGGAGAAAAAAACGATCTTCATTCAACTGAGGAAGTCATGAGTTACGACCCGGCGACCCAACGCTGGGACGCTCTGCCTTCCCTGCCGGAGCCGCGCTCCAGTCATGATGCGGTCGTGGTGGGCGATCTCATTTATGTGGCCGGGGGGTGGCAGCTTGCCGGGGACGATGGCGACGGAGCGAAGGCGACCTGGCATTCCACGGTGCTCGTGCTCGATTTGAATGCGCTGGACCGCGGCTGGAAGTCATTGCCACAACCTTTCCAACGCCGTGCAATCGCCGCGGTGGCCGAAGGCGGACGGATCTGGTTCCTCGGCGGAATGGATAATCACGAGACACTCTCCCTCGCGGTCGATTGGTTCCGGCCGGAGACAGGCGAATGGGGCAAAGGTCCTGATCTTCCAAAAAGCCCGATGTCCGGATTTGGCATGGCGGGATGCGCACTCGACAACAAAGTGCTCGCGAGCCCTCTGTCGGGGAAAATCTATGCGTTGAACGACTCCGCCACCCAATGGGAAGAGGTCGCCAGGCTGACGCCCGCGCGCTTTTTTCACCGGTTGCTTCCCGTTCAGGAAGGATTGCTTGTCGCCGTAGGCGGTTCAAATCATGACGGGCATGTCCGGCTCGTTGAGCTGATTGCGTTAAAAAAGGAATCCGCCGCATCCGAGCCGAAAAAAGAGAGCCCAAAACCGGTTTTGGAAGCGCAATGGTCGCAATGGCGCGGACCTCAGCGTGACGGCGTCTCCATGGAAAAGGGCTGGCGCAAGGATTGGCCAAAAGAAGGCCCAAAAGCGCTTTGGCGTGCCAATGCCGGAGTGGGAATGAGTTCGAGCGTGGTGGTGGACGGGCGCCTTTTTACGCAGGGTAATGATGGGCAGGGAAATGATTGCATCGTGGCGCTGGACGCACTGACCGGCGACCAGTTATGGAAGTTTGCATTTCCGTGCAAAAGCGCCGCGCACGAAATGCCCATTGTTCCCAATGGTCCGGGCGCCACACCGACCGTTGTGGATGGACAGCTTTTCGCATTGAGCCGGGAAGGCGATTTGCTCTGCCTTGCCGCCGCGACAGGCGACGTGGTTTGGCGCACCCAGCTAATCAGTGAGCTTGGGGGCAAACGTCCGGTGTATGGTTACACGCAGTCGCCGCTGATAGATCGCGGATTGCTCATTCAGGATATCGGCTGCGAGCCCGGCAAAACGGGTTCCACCGTGGCGCTTGATTCGGCGAACGGCAAAGTCAGATGGCGCGCAGGCAGCGGGGAAGCCGGTTACAGTTCCGCGCGGGTTCTTGAAAGAGAGGGCCGCCATTTTGTCACCATGTTTAAAGGGGAAACCTTCGACCTGCTGGATCCGACCGACGGGCGGGTGCTCTGGTCCCATCGCACGACCGCCCGCGACTTTTGCAACGCGCTGACTCCGGTTTTTGTAGGGCACCGGATATTGGTCAGCAACACAGGCATCGACCCTGCCAAACTTCTTGAGTGGGACCTGGGCGAGAGGCCAAACGTGCGTGAAGTCTGGTCGCATAAACAGTTCGCGCTGCTTTTTAACAATCCCATCCTGACCCAGGGCGCTCTTTTTGGGTTTAACGAAAAGCGGAGTGGCCACGTGGAGTTTACGTGCCTGGACGCCGCCACGGGTGAATCGCGCTGGGTGAGCGATGCCGTGCCGGTCGGCACGTTCATTCTCGCGGATGGACATTGGATTTTTCTGACGCGGGCCGGGGAAATAATCGTCGCGCCTTCCACCCTCGAAACGCTGAGCGTGAAGGCGCAATTCAAAGCGTTGGAAGGGAAATGTTACGCGACCCCTACCCTGGCTTCCGGAGTGCTGTATGTGCGCAACAACGCCGGCGAAATCGCCGCATTCGACCTGCGTCCTTAAGGCGCCGGGGGGCGCGTTTCCTCTTGATTTTAAAAGCGCGGCGCCTTTTTACGTTTTGTCGCGAATCGACATTTCGCCCAGACAAAAGCCATGGTAATTTCAGGAGCGAGTATCGGCTCGCGCTGCTTTCCCGAGCCGTGGCATTATGAACGGCGTTTCAGACCTTATTTCATTTATGAGTACCGCAACAACGACATCCACAGCCGCCGCTGTAAAAGAGAACCGCTTGCCCAGCACCCTTAACCTTGTGCTCGCCGATTCTTACACTCTCATGGGACTCACCCATCTTGCCCATTGGAATGTGGAGGGACCGGATTTTTTCCCGCTGCATCAGGCTTTTCAAAGCCAGTATGAAAATCTCTTTGAAGCCGTCGATGAAATCGCCGAACGGGTGCGCGCCCTTGATGCGTATGCCATTGGCGGCCTTGAGACCCTTGCACGGACCGCGCAGATGGATGAATTTAAATCGCCGATGCCGCAGAACGATTACGTGGCCGCGCTGATTGTGGCTCACGAAAAAGTCATTGATGATGCCGTGAGCGCCCGCAACCTCGCCGGCGATCAGAACGACTTGCAAACGCAGGATCTGATGATCAAACGGATCAGCTGGCACGAAAAGACCCTCTGGATGCTAAAAAGCTTTCTTAAGCGCTAATTCCATTGAGAGAAGCCACTCCTGCATCCCTCTGCCGACCCGCAGAAGGCGATGACTGCTCCCCTCCCCGCTGCCGCTGGCGTTGCGCTTTACAGGTTGTCGATGAGCTCCTTCGACAGCCCGGCGCCGCCTCCGGTGATGAAATGGATCGCCTGCTCGACCTGCGCTGGAAATTGCGCCAGGGAAGCGATGCGGAAGGCGCCCTGCGGCTTTTCTGCGAATTGCGCCTGAGCATGGAGCGGCGCCATTACCTCGCTTTTTTTCGTATCCGCCGCTGGCTGGAGAATCACGTTGTGGCGGCGGTTCGGATTTGTCCCGCCGCTGAACCTCGCTTTGTGCCGGTCAAGCTTAACCATTATTGCGTGGAAGCCGTTCGCCGGGTCTGTCTTTGCGCGGGTGTGGCGCAGGATGGGGTAATGCTTGCGCCGCGTTTGCAATTCGCGTTTCAGGACCACGTGATCCCAGCAATCGCGGGAGCCGCCTGCTAGAAAGCGCACCCTTTCCAAAAACGTGCTGGTTAAGCGCGCGCCGGATCTTGTCATGAGCTTGCTTGAGGAATCGAAATTTGAGATGCAGGGTCAGTTTACCGGTTTTATTCGTGATGAATGCGGCAAACGGCGAATGCTTTTGCGTGCCGGAGAGGAATCCATTCTTTTTAAATTGCCCACCGCATTGCGTAAACAACTTGGCGATCGGCTCGTGCCTGGACATGCCATCGTCGTATCGGGAGTGGAGCAACGCGACCCCCTTTCCGGCTGGGTAAGACGGATCATTTCGCGTCTCCACTTTTTGGACGAATCCGTTGTCTCCAGCCACTGCACGGTCCGGGTTTGCGCCAAGAAAAACTGTTGGAAAAATGGCGGCAAGGAACTGTGGCAAGCGCTTGAGCAGAAGATTGCGAGCGCGGGATTGACCGATGTGGTGAGGCTGAAGGCCGTCGGTTGCCTCGATCGCTGCAAGCGCGCTCCGAATCTGGATTGCGGCAGCACACAGCTCGAACGATGCACTCCCGAAATGGCTCGGGCGCTTATCGACGAGCTCGCCCGGGATTAGCGCCTTAAGCAAGTTGCATCCGGCATTCCGCAACCCTGAGGGCTGCCGCAGTGCGCGTTTCCACGCCGAGTTTGCCAAAAATGTTCAGGACGTGCTTTTTGATGGTGAGCACGTTGGCGCCAAGGATGGTGGCAATTTCGGGGTTGGTCTTTCCCTGGGCCAGCCACCAGACGACTACCGATTCGCGTGCTGTCAGCCCAAGAACCTGAAGCGATTCCGGGCCGGGCGCACGTTTTTGTTCATCAAAAACGAGGAGATAACCGTCGCAATGCACCCGGTTGATGAGCCGGATTGTCAGACAGCCAAGAGTGGACTCAACTTTGAAAGCTTCCCGCGCTTTCCCCGGAGGAATAAGCGCAGCCGAGTGAAGGCGAACCCAGCGCTCCAGAGGATCGGGCAAACCATGCGATGTGGCGGGCCATTCCGGGAAATAGTCACGAGCAAACTGACGTCCGCGTTGGGACCAATCACGCACGCGTCCCTGCGCGTCGAGGGAGACCAGGCCACGCGCGAGTGCTTCGCCCAGGTCTTCCATCAAACCCGCATCGCCTAAGGTGCGGGCGAGGCATTCTGCATTGCGATAGGCCTGCAAAATATGCGGCCTCAATAATTCCAGGCACGCCAGATCGCGCGGATGAAACCAATCTGCTTCCCGCCACATGAAAAAACAGAGCGCCCGGCTATCCGACACCGGCACACTCATCCCGAGTTCATCGCGGACCGAGATGGAACGGTAAAATTCGTTATACAGCCCCGATCCTGCAAAGCGGCGGCGGCCGAGCCGATGGGAGGTAATGAGAGAGACTCCGCGCAGGACATCGTGCTGCGAGGCGGAGAGCGGATGCTCACTGGCGTGGGCAAGAAAGCGGGCGTTCAGATCACTCTGGACATTCGGATCAAGTGCCGGCTCGCGGGTTGCCTGAAATGTGCCTGCCCCATAGTTCATGTCGGTTGTCCCGTTAAATTGGACATGGATCATCTTTGGCAGCAGGCGTGCGACCCGGCTGGGAAATTCGCTCAACGGGGTATGC
Organism: Chthoniobacteraceae bacterium; assembly: GCA_028293625.1. Lineage (GTDB taxonomy): Bacteria > Verrucomicrobiota > Verrucomicrobiia > Chthoniobacterales > Chthoniobacteraceae > CAIURC01. The sequence continues at coordinate 187,464 of JAQGOL010000025.1, forward strand.
GCGTAGAGTTCGAGCAAAATCGCCTGATGGGCCTGGAAGTCAGCGGAGCTTAATTGCGGCATATGGTGGAACGAGGCAGGCTCGGCTCGGCTCATTTCTATCACGGTTTAGGATTCTGTCTTGTATTGGCAACAGGCGTTTCCTGTCGGTCTCTGGCAAAACCAGCAGGACGCTCACGTTTTGCACTACTCCCATCGGTGTATTGAGCATTTTCGTTTTCAAGCAAAAACTCGGCCATGAAACGACTCCGTCATCTCTTCGGCACGACGATTCCGAGAAGCGTGCTCATCTGGGCCGCGTTGATCCTGGTGGCATTCACAGGAAGTCCCGTCATTGCCGCCGTGGCCGGGTCGATCGCCGTCTATCCACAGAATCCCTCGGTCGAAATGGCTTCGGCCACCTATCAATTTACTTCCTACGTGCCCATCTCGCCCAACACGATCGAATGGCTGGTGAACGGCATTGTCGGAGGCAACGCCACTGTCGGCACCATCAGCCCGGCTGGCGTTTACAAGCGGCCGGAGGTGATCCCTACGCCCAATCTGGTCACGGTCGCGGCACGAAGCGTCGCTTATCCTACCTCCATTGGCACTTCCACGGTTACGCTGACTAAAAATGTGCCGCATCTCTGGAGCATCTACCCGGCCCAGATCCAGGCCGGCAATTATCAGGCGACTTTCAGCGGATCCAATTTCGCACCCGGCTCAGTGGCAACGGCCAACGGCATCGACATTGCGACCACCTATGTCTCGCCGACTTCGCTTGTGGTAAACGGCGCGGCAGCGGTCGGTCCCCTGATATTCCAGGTCCGCCAACCGGCACCCGGCGCAGTGACGGGCGATAAAGTGACTGTGCAGGTCACCGCTTCGATCGTGACCGTCGCCATCACCCCCGAGGCGGCATCGGTTAAGCTCGGAGGCGCGCAGGCGTTCGCCGCCACCGTCAAAGGCAATTCCAACATCGCCGTCACCTGGGCCGTCAATGGAACCGTGGGCGGCACCCCGGCGACGGGCACCATCACTCCAGCGGGTCTCTATAGCGCGCCTCTGGCCATGCCGGCTTCGAACTCCGTTACCGTCAGAGCTACTTCGGCAGCTAATACCGCTGTATTCGCACAGGCGTCCGTGACCTTGTCGGTGCCGCCGCCACCCGCCGTCACCGTCAAGATCGCCCCCGCTGCCGCCAACGTGGGATTAAGCCAGACTCAAACCTTCACCGCCACCGTCGCAAACAACCTCAACACGGCGGTTACCTGGCTGGTAAACGGAATTGCCGGCGGATCATCCGCGGTCGGCACAATCTCGACGGCCGGCATTTACAGCGCGCCGGCGATCCCTCCATCGGGGCCGATCACCATCAAAGCGGTTTCCGTGGCCAGTCCATCCGTGTCAGCCCAGGCGCTTGTTACCCTTACCTCGCCTCCTCCGGCACAGGCGTGGCTTGCCGGGGCGCGGTTTCTGGAACAATCATCTTTTGGGCCGACTCCGGCATCGATGGCGCAGATCAAGCAGCTGGGAATCGACGCCTATCTCCAGCAGCAGTTTACCTTTCCCGAAACGCCGATCTATTCGCCTGCCAACAACTCGGTGGGCGAGCTACAGCAATGGGTGCTATATAACTACTCGACCGCGCCCGACCAACTCCGCCAGCGGGTTGCCTATTCCCTTAGCCAGATCATTGTTACTTCCGCGAACAAACTTGGCTATGCAAATGAAGTTACCCCGTGGCTTCGAATTTTAAGCAAACATGCTTTCGGCAACTACAGAACTCTCTTGCGTGAAGTCTCAGTCACTCCTTCCATGGGCAAGTATCTTGACCTGGCCAATTCAAAGCGGCCTGGGCTTGCCGGTGGAGCCAACGAAAACTATGCGCGCGAACTCATGCAACTTTTCACGATCGGGATCTGGCGGTTGAACCAGGATGGTTCGTTCCTGCTTGATAACAACGGCGAAGCGATCCCGGCTTACAACCAGCAAACGGTCGCCCAAATCGCCCTGGCGCTTACCGGTTGGACTTTCCCCACCGTGCCCGGCGCAACCCCAAATCCCGCGGGCAACTGGGAATCTTTTGGAGCCCCAATGGAAACCCGGCCCGCCAGCCATGATCCTTCCACCAAGAGCTTTTTAGGCGCCACCCTGCCCGCCGGACAATCCGTGGATCAGGATCTCGATAGCGTGATCGACACGCTTTTTAATCATCCAAACACCGCGCCCTTTATTGCTACCCGGCTTATCCGCAGCCTTGTTACCAGCAATCCCAGCCCCGCCTATATCAGCCGGGTGGCGGGTGTATTCGATAATAACGGAGCTGGCATTCGCGGCGATTTGAAAGCGGTTGTAAGCGCTATTCTTACCGATCCGGAAGCCCGGCAGGATGTACCATCCGTCAACGGCGGCCGGTTGAAAGAACCAATCCTTCAGACTGTCGGATTGCTGCGTGCGCTGGGCGGCGCCTATCTGAGCACTGAGCAGGTCACCTATATGTTCGACAACATGGCGCAAATCCCAGTCGGACCCGCCTCCGTGTTCAGCTGGTTTTCGCCTCTCTATCATGTTCCGCAGAGCGCGTTATTCGGACCCGAATTCCAAATCTATACACCGGCCGAAGCCACTTTGCGCGGCAACTTCATCTATTGGCTTTTAACAACTCCGGCCGGCAGCGCGACCATTGATCTTACTCCTTTCCAAATATACGGCAACGACATGCCGGGCCTTGTGGAAGCGGTCAACCAAACACTCCTCTACGGCCGCATGGACCCAGCCATGAAACAGGTTCTCATCAATGCGGCGGCGCCCGGCTACGACGCCCCACCCGCATCACCACGGTTCTCTATCTGACTGCATTAAGCGGCCAGTACGCCGTCCAATACTGAACTCACACAAATCATGTCCACACAATCAATCGCCAGACGCCAATTCCTTGCCGGCGCGGGTGCCGCCGCTTTCTTCTCCCGGTTCAGCCTGCTCAATGCCCTTGCGCAATCCGCTCCCGCTGCGCAGCCTGGTTACAAAGCGTTGGTATGCATCTTTTTGCACGGCGGAAATGACGGCCACAATACGATCGTTCCGACCTCCCAGGCGGCTTTTAATCTCTATAAAGCGGCGCGCGGCGCCCTGGCCATGCCGACCAACGACAGCACGCTCCTGCCGATCATCAACAGCGACGGCAACCCTTACGGACTTCACTCGGGCCTGGCCGCCATTCATCCGCTATGGGCTCAGGGCAAGCTGGCGGTCCTTGCCAATGTCGGCACTCTTGTCCAGCCAGTCACCCGCTCCCAATATCTGAGCAATGCCAGGCCCGTCCCAACCAATCTCTTCTCGCATTCTGATCAGGTGCAGCAGATCCAAAGCGGTATCCCTTCTTCCTCAGGCGGCACAGGTTGGGGCGGACGCACGGCCGACATCCTTCAGCCGCTCAATGGAGCCGCGACATTCCCAACTACCTGCTCCATTGCCGGCCCCGCGCTTTTTTGCACCGGCAATGCCATTCAATCGGCAGCATTGCTGCCCGGATTTAATCTTGATGCGTCCGGTATGCAGCTCTGGCCTCAAGCGGCTGCCGATGCAAGGAAGGCCGGACTCCAGCAAGTCCTTCAACTCAACAGCGGACTCGCCCTGGTCCAGGCCGCCAATCAGACGCGCAAAGAGGCAATGAGCCTCAATGCAATGCTGACGGGCGCCAATGCCAGCATTACGACCCCCTTTCCCGGCACTTCACTTGGAATGCAGCTTAAACAAGTAGCCAGTATCATCAGCCTGCGCGCTTCGACAGGTATGAACCGGCAGATCTTCTTTTGTTCACTGGGCGGCTTTGACACGCACAGCGGCCAAAGCTGGCAGCAGTTCGATCTACTCCGCGAAGTTTCTCAGGCGCTTCTGGCTTTCTATCAGTCAACCATCGATCTCGGCGTGTCAGACAAAGTCACCAGCTTCACCCTTTCTGACTTTGGCCGCACCCTTCAGGCCAGCGGCTCCGGATGCGACCACGGCTGGGGCAATCACCATCTCATCATGGGCGATGCAGTCAAAGGGGGCAGCATCTATGGCACCTTTCCTAATCTGGCCCTGGGTGGCCCCGACGACTCCGGCTCGCGCGGCGCGTTGATCCCAACCACATCGATGGATCAGTTCGCCGCAACGCTGGCCACATGGCTCGGTGTTCCGCCGGCAAACCTTCCCTCAGTCCTCGGAAACATCGGCAACTTCGGAAGCTCAAACCTCGGGTTTCTGAGCTAAGCCGCCGATCCGGGAGCACGTACAAACCATAATGTTTTAAAGTTAAAACAATAGTTTGGAATAAAATTGCCACTGCGGCGCGGATCGCCTTTATTCGCAAGGCACCCATTGCCTGTTCCCACACCAATGGATTCCGCTCCCCATTGTTTATTGCCGTTTCCCCCTCGCATGGCATCCCTCGCAATTTCTTCCCGCGTTCAAATCGGCGGGCCGCTTCATGCACAATGGAGTGGCATCCATCCGGCTATCTTACGCGGCCTGCTTTGCGCCGCCTTCATGGTGGTCACCTCGATTGCCAATGCGGGTCCGGACAATGTGGTGATTAACGAAATCATGTATCATCCATCCGGCGATATGGATGAATTGCAATACGTGGAGCTATTTAATGCATCCACCAAACAAGCGGATTTATCCGGTTGGACTTTTAGCAAAGGAGTCAAATTCGTTTTCCCGCCGAATACGAAAATGGCCGCCCAATCCTTCCTGGTAGTCTGCCGCAATAGCGCGGAATTCCTGAAGTCTCACGGAAAGAACATCCCGTTGGCGGGCGTGTTCAACGGGCATCTAAGCCACAACGGCGAACAGCTCGAACTGTCCAATTCGAACAAGGAAGTTGTCGATGCCGTCAAGTATGCCGATTCGGCGCCATGGCCGGCGGCGGCGGATGGCCGCGCTTCTTCACTTGAGAGAATTTGCCCCTTTGCTCCCGGCGACAACGCCACGAATTGGGCGCCATCAAAACCACCTCTCAACGAGTTACTCGCGGGCACTCCAGGGCGAATCAACGACTTTTACTCAGCGACTCCGCCGCCGATTATTACCGGGTTTTCACTCGCACCGCCGTCTCCCGGCCCTAGGCAACCGGTTACGATCGGCGCGGTCGTGGAAGGAAGCGCGGAGATAAACGCGGTCACCCTCTACTTTCGAGTCGCCGCCGGGCCTTCATTATCAGCCGAAACCGCACTTCAAATGAAGCGCGTTTCCGGCGATGAGAAAAAGGGTCTTTACGAAGCATTACTTCCCCCGCAAGCCGAACAGCGTGTGGTGCGGTATCGGATCGAGGCGACTGATATTGTTGGCGCAAAACGGATCAGCCCCGCGGCCAGCGAACTGCAAAGCGCATTTAGTTATTCGACATTCCTTAATAACAACTCCTCGGCAATCCCCTGGGGCGTCGTGCTGCATCCCGGCGACAAACCACGGGCTTCGGACAGGCAGGAATTCAGCGATCGCCCTGTCAAATCGTTGCGCGGCCAGGATATCTTCATCTACATGCCGCCCGATGGCGGGCCCGTGCAGATATTCGACTTTATCGAGGCAGCGCGGCGAAAAGGCGGACTCAAGCTCCGTTTTCTCAAGGATCAAACGCTGCGCGGGATGAGCAGCGTTAATATTATATTTGAGGACTCGCCCCGGTATGCGCTCTCGGAGCCGCTTTCCTATGAGTTATTCAGGCTTGCCGGGGTTCCGGCGGAATCAACCGAGCACATCCGGATGTGGGTCGATGGGAGACCGAGAGGCTATCAATTGCTATTTGAGCAGCCTAACAAATCGTTCCTTGTAAGAAACCGGATCAATGACGGCGGCAATCTTTACAAATACGCCTGGTATCGAAGCGGAATTGTCGACAAGCACGAGAAGAAGACCAATTTGACAAACGGCCACGCGGATTTGCTGGCCGTTCTCGATGGGCTAACCCGGATGACAGGCGTGGAACAATGGGCTTTTATTCAGAAGAACTTCGAGGTCGAGGAGTTTGTTAACTACTTCGCGGTTAGCATGTGCATCCAAAACTGGGATGGGTTCCACAACAACTACTTTGTTTATCACGACACCGAGGGCACGGGACGCTGGCAGATCTTTCCCTGGGATGAAGATAAAACCTGGGGCGACTACGACGGCGCTTCGCCAAAATACGATTGGTACAAACTGCCGCTCACTTTTGGCATGAAAGGCTCGCAGCCGCCCGTTGAGCTGCGAAGCGGCGTCGCGAACGGAGGATTCCATGAATGGTGGCGGGAACCCGGTTACTTCTCGGGACCGCTTCTGGCCAACCCGCAGTTTCGCCAGCGATTTCTGACTCGTTTACGGGAAATCTGCACAACCATTTTCACCGAGGAGAAGATGGGACCGATTATTGATGCGATGGAAAAGCGCCTGGAACCCGAGATCCCATTTCGCGCCCGGCTCGTTGGTGAAAATGCAGCACAAGCCACGGCGCGTTTTCATTCGGACATCCAATCGTTTCGCAACCAGCTGATTAACCGGCGCAAAATTATCCTCTCGGAATTACAAAAATGAACCCGGGATCCCGGCCGTCCTTTTTGCAAGACAGCCCCATTTGTCTTGAGTGACTGGCTCGGGATTGCTGTGCTACAGCTGTTTCATCGCGGCTTAAAAGAAAGATCCTGTGAACCCCCAAACAGACAAAAACGACGAGTTGGAAGCCGTGCAGAATTTGCACGCGCATTATCAAAATGTAATACAGCAAATGGGGGGCGTCATTGTCGGAATGGAGGAGGTCATTGAACAACTCCTTGTGGTGTTATTATGCCGGGGACATGGCATCCTTGAAGGAGTGCCGGGTCTGGCCAAGACACTCATGGTTTCCACGCTGGCATCGCTGCTTGGAATGAGCTTCCGCCGGATCCAGTTTACGCCGGATCTCATGCCTTCGGACATTACCGGCACCGAGATCCTGGAAGAAGATCACACGACAGGCAAACGCGTCTTCAAGTTTGTGCGCGGCGCCATTTTTGGAAACATGATTCTGGCGGATGAAATCAATCGCACGCCGCCCAAGACCCAGAGTGCGTTGCTTGAGGCAATGCAGGAACGCCAGATCACGGTCGGTGGCGAAACCTACAAGTTGCCCGATCCTTTTTTTGTTCTCGCAACCCAGAACCCGATTGAACAGGAGGGGACTTATACTCTGCCGGAAGCCCAGCTTGATCGTTTCATGCTTAAGATTGAAGTCGATTATCCCTCCCGTGCCGATGAGGTCGAAATTGTCAAGCGTGCCACTACCGACTACTCTTTTACTCCGAGCACGACTATCAGCATCGCGGAGATCCTTGCGATGCAACGGCTCGTGCGCAAAGTCCCGGTCGCCGATCATGTTTATGAGTTCGCCGTGGACCTGGCCCGGCAGACGCGGCCGCTCGCACATATCGACAGTTATGTGAAGGAAATGGTGAATTGGGGCGCCGGTCCCCGTGCAAGTATCTGCCTTATCCTGGCATCGAAAGCCCGCGCCATCCTGCACGGCCGCTATCATACCACCACTGAGGACGTCGCCGCCATGGCGCTGCCGGTTTTGCGTCATCGCATCGTGCCGACATTCAACGCGGAGGCGTCCGGCAAGGATGCAAACGCGATCGTTGAACAAGTCCTTTCCGACATCCGGAAAGCGGCGAAAAAAGCCGCATAAGGCTGCCTCCCGCACACAACCATGCCTTCTCCCGCCGGCATTACTGAGGTTCTCAATCCCGCCGATCTCGCGAGGCTCAACGGGCTTGAACTGCTCGCCAGCCGTGTTGTGGACGGGCTTCTCTCGGGAAAACATCGATCCCAGTTAAAAGGGGGCAGCGCCGAGTTTACAGAACATCGCGGCTACGTTCCGGGCGATGAAGTCCGGCTCATTGATTGGAAAGTATTCGGCAAAAGCGACCGCTACGTCATCAAGCAATACATCGAGCAAACGTGCTTGCAGGTGATTGTTGTCGTTGATGCGAGCGGCTCGATGGCATTCGGGCTCGGCACCGAATCGAAGTTTCATTATGCGCGCTCCCTTGCCGCCTGCCTGACACGGCTCGTGTTAAGGCAAAGCGACTCGGCCGGACTCGCGGTCCTTGAAAATGGCGCGTGCAACTATGTCCCGCCACGCGCCAATCCCAATCACTTCCAAGCCATCCTGCAGCGCTTGCTTGATGGAAAACCAAGCGGCGAGACTTCACTGGCCGCGCATCTCACCGAGCTTGCGCGACGGATCAAACGCCGCGGGTTGATTGTGCTTCTAAGCGATTGTTTTGATGACCTCCCTGCATTGAAACAGGCAATGCAATTTCTGCGCGCCAAAGGCCACGAGATCATCCTGCTCCAGACCATGGCGCCCGAGGAACTCACCTTCGATTTCGGAGGCTGGTCGCGTTTTGATTGCCTGGAAGTCGACGGCACCCATCTCAACCTTGACCCCGGTCTCGTGCGGAAGGATTACCTGGAAAATGTGCGGATTTTTCTGGCCGACCTTAAACGCATCTGTGGAGAAACCGGATGCGATTATCAGGCGCTGCCCACCAATCAGCCAATGGGAGACGCGCTGGCCTATTACCTGCAGCGCCGCGGCTCCCGTTTGAAACAAACGTGAAATGAGCTTCCTCAACGCCGCGTTTTTAGCCGGCCTGCCGCTCGTCGCGATTCCCCTCCTCATTCATCTCCTGAGCCGCCGCCAGCAGAAGCGCATCGCGTGGGGCGCGATGCGTTTTCTAAAAGAAGCGGCGGCGCGCAGACGCCGATTGTGGCGTCTAACGGATCTGTTGTTGTTATTGCTGCGCACCGCCGCATTTCTACTATTCATTGGCGCACTGGCGCGCCCGCTTCTTTCGGCCAGCTGGTTGGGCGACTCTGTCCCGCGCGAGATTGTCGTGGTCATTGATCAATCGATGTCGATGTCAAGGAAGGTAGGGGGGACATCGCTGTTTGATTTGCAGCGCGAAAAAGCGCACGCTTTGCTCGGCAATCTAAAGAGCCGGGAGAGTGTGCGGATCCTGCTTGCAGGCGATTCCCCCGAATGGCTGACGCCGGAAGCGGTGCAGGTCACGCCCGCCGCTGTTCGCAAACTCAACGAGCAACTTGATAAGTTGCAGCCGACGCTTGGCGCCTCGGATCTTCTCGCCTGCGTGCGCGATGCCGCCGATCTCGAAGCGTCCAAAGAAATTTCAAGCCGGTTGATTGTCATCTTTAGCGACCGGCAAAGAGCTGGGTGGCAAATGGATGAACGTCCACTCTGGAATGCCATTCAGGCGCGAATGAAAAGGGGCGCCGTTCCTTGCACGGTCAGCATCGAGTTTCTCACAGAGACCGAGCCCGACACGGACAACCTTTGTGTCAACAGGATTGAATCGCCACGGCCGTTTGCCTCCATCAATCAAGCTCTGAACCTCACTGCGCAGGTGCAAAACCATGGCTCCCATTCAAGCGGCGCGACTCTCCTTACATGGCAGGCGGCAGGCCAACCGCTCGGCATCACCACGATTCCCGAACTCGCGCCGGGCGCCAGCACGAGCCTCAGTATTTCCCATCAATTCTCAGCTCCCGGACTCTTTGATATCACCTGCCGGATCGAAGCGAGGGATGCGCTTCCCGCCGACAATGAAGCGCATCTACTTGTTGAGGTATACAAACAGTTGCCAGTGCTCCTGGTGGAAGAATCGAACACGGCTGGTCCCCTTGAAAAAGATTCGGCATTTGTACTCGCCGCGCTCGGCGCACGAAAAACGGACGGGGTAAAAACCGATTGGCGCTCGGTCTTCGAGGCAACCGTCATTGAACCGGGCGCGCTGGCGGCCACCGACCTGAGACGTTACCGTTGCGTCATCCTGGCGAACGTGCGCCGGGTTGAGGCGATCGATAAGCTGGAGGCTTACGTGCGAGCCGGAGGCGGACTTTGGATCGCGTTGGGAGCCAATACAGACACCGCCTTTTTTAATGAGCAAATCTATCGAGGCGGGCTTGGACTTTCCCCGCTAAAACTAACCGCGCCTATTGGCGATCCAAACGACCGGGAGCGGTTTTTCGCGATACGCACATCGTTGGAGCCGCATCCGGCCACGGCATTGCTTTCCGATTTCCAACGACTCGACCTTGACCGGGCGCGCGTTTATCGGCGTCATCAATTCGATAACCTCAGCGGCAAGGATGTCTCGGCATTTTTGCAGGTTCAACAAGGCGATCCGGTGGTAATTGAACGCAATTTGGAACGGGGCCGCGTGCTAGTGCAAAGCATCCCGCTTGGGGTTTCCTGGAGCAGCCTGCCACTCTGCCAGGCGTATGTGGCGATGCTGCATGAATGGCTTTGGTATCTGGCTGAGCCGGCTCTTCCAAAACGCAACCTTGCCGTGGGTGAATCAATTTTAAGTTCCCGAGGCGCCGGCGAAACCGCCGAACTAACCTTGCCCGATCAACGCACCGTCCAGCTTGAGCCGGCAATAGTTTCCGGGACTGCCGAGTGGCGTTACGCGGGAACCCGGTTGCCGGGTGAATACCAATTGCAAATCGTGGGAAAAGTGAGCACGCAGTTTTCCGTTCTCCGCAATATAAGCGAATCTGATCTTGCCAACTTTTCCACACAAGACCTCGAACAGCTTCATTCCACCGACGGATTTCGAATCGGACTGGATGCCCTCGCGGTAACCGGAAAAGCGCTCCCTCCCAGGTATCCAATTGAAGGGTGGCTCCTCACGGCTCTCGCATTGGTCCTCCTGGGGGAACTCCTTCTGGCGGGCTGGACCACCAATCGGCGCAACCTGCGTCTCGCGCCGGTTTCAATGAGCGCGTGAAATAAAGATCGTCTTAAAATGGCCTCCGAAATCACGAGCGAAACACGGTTTGCATTCGAGGGATTTTTACCGCTTTGGACGATCATCCTCCTTGGCGCCCTCTTCGTTGCGATTTCCTGCGGGATGGCCTGGCGGGAAAGACGTTTTACCGAACGGCCGAACTGGATTTGGCTCCTTGTCTTTTTGCGTGCGTGCGCCGTCCTTGTCCTCTTATGGATGCTGGCCGGGCCGACGCTTGTCACGGCTCTTCGCAAATTCAAACGCAAATCAGTCGCGGTCTTCATTGATACTTCCGCAAGCATGGGCGTTGCCGATGCGGCCGATGGTTCGGGCAATGTCAGTCGCTGGTCGGTTTCCCAGACTAATCATGCACGCCTTTTGCGGCAGATTGACAACGCCTCCGCGCAGATTCGCGCCACCCTGCGCCAACTTGCATATTTCGCCAATTTGCCCGACTCGACCCGGGACGGCACGGCTGCGCGCACTCTTTTTTCGCAAGCTGTCGATGGCGTCGTCAAGGGACTCGATCTACTTAAGAGCGGCGCCAGGAATCTTCCCGACGAGGAACTTAAACGCGCCATCAGTGAGCACGCCGAGTCCATTCAGAATGGGCCGCTGAAGATATTACAGCAGAAAGCAGCTGAGTTTGGCCGGGGCAAATCGCTGTCGGGGCTGCAGCGGGAAACCTGGTTGCCACAACAACTTGCCGGACTCTCCGTGCCTATCGGCGCCATTGAAACGTTGACCGATCGGTCGATCAAATCCCTTGAAGAATCCACCGCCAGGGAGGCGGGCGGGATGGTCGAAGCCAGGACGTCGCGGCTCGACAAGGTGGAAGCTTTCATGACATTGGCCGAGCAAGGCTGGCTCAAGAAATTGGGAGAGAAGGTAACCATCAACCGGTATGAATTCGGCGACAAGATTGTTCCCGCTTCATTTTCGGAAGGATCAAAAACCAACGTCCCGACGAAACAACTATCGTCAGCCACACAACTTGGAGCCGTCCTGCAGCAAATCGCTTTTGACAATACCACCCAGCCCGTCGAGGCCGCCATTCTGATTACGGACGGGGGTCAGAATAGCGGACGCGACCCACGGGAACTCGCTGCTTCGGTAGCCGCCACTGCGCTCCATATCGTTCCGATCGGCAACACAAAGATCGAGCGGGACGTGATCCTGCATCACACGCATGCGCCTAAAGCGGTGCTTCAGAACGACATGGTGGTAATTGAATCCGGGCTCACAGCCTATGACTGCGATCAGGAATCGCTGCAGGTCGAATTACTTGCCGGAGAGAGAGTCATTGAACGCCAGACAGTAAAAGCCACCAGCGCTTTGTTCGATAGCCGCGTTCAATTCAAATGGAAGGCGGCGGCGCTTGGCAAGCAGACGCTCGGAATGCGCGTCGTCCCTGTTGAAAGGGAGCGGACTGAGGAAAATAATGCAGCCAGGATGGACATCCTTGTGATGGAGGAAAAGTTGAGGGTGTTGGTAGCCGATAATTTTCCACGCTGGGAAACGCGTTACCTGCTGAACCTTTTCAAGCGCGATGAACGCGTCATATTCGACCAACTCCTCTTTGAACCCCGGCGTGGAGTCGGTGAAGGCGTCCGATCCGATTTTCCAAAGTCGCTTCAGGAATGGTCCAAATATCGCGTGGTGATTCTTGGCGACGTTCTCCCTTCCCAGCTCAAACCCGAGCAGCAAAGGCAGCTTGGGGAATACGTGACCGAGAGAGGCGGAAACCTTATTATTGTGGCAGGCAAAGAAGCGATGCCCGCCGCCTATCTGAATGATCCACTCGCCGCGTTGCTTCCCGTCCAGGCCGGCGAACAAGCCCTGCCTCCGAATAATCCATTTTATCTTCACGTCGCCGATGAAGCCTCGCAGACACTGGCTACCCAGATCGCCGATAGCCCGGCGGCCAGTCTCCGCGCCTGGCGCGAAATGAGCGAAAAGCTTCCCATCTACAGCCTTTCTGAATTCTCAAAACCCAAGCCTGCGACCCATTCATTAATCTGGGCCAGTCGCGAGAAGAGCGGGTTTGACCCAGGCGACGCTTCAACCCGGAGCTTCCTCTCATGGCACTATGTGGGAGCGGGCCGGGTAATTTATATCGCCGCGCCAGTGACCTACCAGTTGCGCTATCGGCAGGGGGATAACTTTCATCACCGTTTCTGGGGACAGCTCCTTCGCTGGGCTGCCGCGCGCGATTTAGCCGAGGGTTCGCAGACCGTGCGTTTAAGCAGCGACAAGCTGCGATACGATTTTGGCGAGCCGGTGCAGGTGCTTGCGCAATTGCGGCAGCTCGATGGCAAAGTCGCCGCCGGTGCCACATTGCAAATTGAGGCATCACAGCATGGCCGCATGCTTCAGAATGTGGCGCTCAAGGAGGACCCAAGCAGGCCCGGCAGCTATAACGTGATCCTTCCTCAACTGCCAACCGGCCCGGTCAAATTGCAACTCCTTGGCGATCGCGTCACGGAGTTGTTGGGCATAGAAAAGTATTCACGTCCGATCGAAATCACAGTGACCATCGATCCAAGCGCGGAACTCGAATTGCGGAACCCCCTTTGTAATATGCCTTTGCTGCGCCAAATCGCCGATGCCAGCGGCGGCATCATCGTCCCCCCGACAGGACTGGCGGCCGCGCTTCAGCAACTCAACCTCGAACCGGAAGCCTCGGAGACGATCAGCAAACAGCCATTATGGAATCGCTGGGAACTTTTCTGGCTTTTTATCATCTGCCTTAGCCTCGAATGGGCCGGCAGGAAATTTCTGGGACTCTCGTAGTAAGCAAAATCCGCTGCGTATGAAAACGAACGATTCGAAAATCAACCTTCCAGCCGGCGTTGCACTCAAGCTTCGAGCCATCCGGCGCCGGGCACGGACGCTGACGTTGCTGGAAGGGCTCACCCGCACCGGTGCAGTGCTTGTCGGCGCCATGCTGGTCGCGATGCTGGCCGACCTGGCAATCGGGTGGCTCGATCCCCGCGCACGCTATACAATCACCGCGCTCGCACTCGGGGTAGTTGCGCTTTTCTGGTATTTCCGGTGCGCCCTGCCGTTTGCCCGCAAAAGGACAATGCTTTCCGCCGCACGGCACGTTGATCAATCGATGCCGCAACTCGAAGAACGGTGGTCGACCATCACCGAGCTGGCTCAAAACGATGATGCTCCCGAGGTGCGCGGCTCCGAGCGAATGATCGAAAAGGTCATTCTTGAGGCGGAATCGGCAGGCAACGACATTCAACCTGAAGCAGTCATTTCCGCGCGGCCGGCAATCTCTGCAAGCCGCTGGCTAATGGGAGCCACCGCGTTGCTGGCGCTGCTCTTTACCTGCAATTTCACCCAGGCGCGCCTGCTGCTCCATCGGTTCTGGCTGCCCGGCGATAATGTTTCATTGACCCAGATCCACGCATCGCCCGCCAACGTCTGGGTCGCAAAAGGCGAACCGCTTCTTCTCAATGCGACGCTGACAGGCCGGGTTTCAAAAGCCGCGCCCCTCCTTTCAATCCGCCAGGAGTCAGGCATAGAAAAACAGATTGCCCTCCCGGTCAGGACCAACGAGCCGCGCGTCTTCCAGCATACCTTTGATGACGTCTCTGATTCTTTTCAATACCGGATCCGCTCGGGCGATGGACAGACACCGTGGCACACGATTACAGCGGTGGAGCGGCCGCGGATTTCCGCGGTAAAGCTCACGATCGCGCCGCCTGCCTACAGTGGTTTGCCAAAAGAAGAAAAGGATTCCCTGCCCAACGCGGTCCGGGTTCTTCAAGGCAGCGAACTTTCCGTGGCATTCAAGTCGGACCAACCATTGGACAAACTGTATCTGGATCTCGGCAACGGCGAGCCGGCTCAGCTTACGGCGGGCGATGCAGGTTGGTACGAATACCGGGGACGTCCGGACGAAAGCTTCACCTTCGCGGCAACCGCCCTTAACAAGTTCAAACTCGAGAACAAAAACAAGCCGTCGTGCCGCATTACTTTATATGAAGATCTGGCGCCGAGCGTGAAGATCCTGGCTCCAAGCGACGAACTGGCTGTTCTCCCCGGGGAAAAGGTCAACATCACTTTCGAGGCAACTGACGACTTCGGAGTAGCCAAGGCCGAGGTACTCGTCACCACGACCAAAGCCGGCGGCGAGACTCAAACAATGGCGTTGCCCGTCGATCTTGGCGATAATACGGGTAAAAAGCAGCTCCGCCAAAACGTGGAACTCGATCCTAAAGCGCTCGGATTAAAACACGGCGATCAGCTCTCTTACGTGGTCAAAGTTACCGACACCAAACAATCCGGAGCCAATTCCCAGGCATTCGCCAAACAATCCGACTCTGAGGGAAACGCTGCCGGCGACAAGCCACCCGAACAAGCTGAAGCGAAGAAGACGGCGGAGAACTCCGAGGAGAAACCCGCCGCTGGAACCGCCGAGCCAAAGGAGAAATCGGATGCGCTTATGGCGAAAGCCGGGGAAGCGCAAAAGCCGTCCAATGGAAGTCAACCACCGCCCAATGAAATGGCCAAACGCATGCTGGACGCCGGACAATGCGCGGCATGCAAACCTCGCAACATCACCATTGATGAATGGGCAGGCACGTTTGAAGGCGAAAAGCGAAAGAAGCTCGAAATCGCGATAGCGCCAGTGCTCGAGCAGCTTGAGCGCCTGCTAAAACAAGCGGATCAAAAAACAGATTTATTGAAGCCTACCGCGGAAGGTTCGCAGGCGGTCCAACTGCTTGATGAAACCAAGACGCACATTGCCGAGGCAACGGGCGCAATTAGTGGATTGAAATCGCGTACGACAGGAACGCCTTACGCTTTTGCCGGACTGCAATTGGATAACATCGGGAATGCGCATATCACGCCGGCTCGCCGCAGTCTTGAGCAGATCCTCATTGGCTCTTCCACCGCGTCTGCAAATGCGGAATCACTGGGCAAAGCCTCCGTCCATATCGGGCGGGCGCGGGAGATGATCGCCGATCTTACCCGCACATTTGAAAAGGTAAAACGAGACCAACAGATTGCGGATGCAATGCAGAAGCTTGCAAAAATGCATCAGGTTTTCATTGAAGAAACGCAGGCGATGCTGGGCGCCGGCAAAGGGCCGATCAACTCTTACGACCGCAAGATCGCGGAAGTTGACGAGCAATTTGCCGCAAAACTGAAGGAGCTTCTTGAAGAGAAAAAGAAGATCATGGCGGAACTTTCGAAGTTACTTTCCGAAGATCCGCGCATGCTACGCCGCTACCTGGCGATGAACCAGCTTCAGAACAAGAACTACCGTGATGAGATGACGCTGCTGGCCGAGCGCCAAAAGGCGCTTCAACAACAGGTGACTCTTTGGAATAAAACGCCCGAGGCCGGACGCGCGGCATTACTTCCCCAACTCCAACAACCTTATGCCGCCGGGCGGCGGGAAGTCGTGGCAGCGGCCACCACCCTGCGAGAGAACATGGAAACCTGGCTCCCGCTTGACGTGAAGCCAGAAGATAAACAGATCGCGTCCGCTCTTAAGCAGGCCGAATCCATCGCGCAACTGGTTGCCCAGGGCGGCCGCCCGGCTTCCAACGATGCGGATGAAAAGGCGCTCGCCGGGCTGCATGCATTGCGGAGCGAACTTCCGCAACTAAGCCAAGTCGTTTCCAAAGACCAAAGACGAATGGCAGCTTATATCGCCAATCGCCTGACCGAGGTTGAGTCGCTCATTACTGCGCAATCGGGCCAGATGATGATTACCAAATCGTTTGCGAGCGGGAACTTCCCCAAGGTCGCCGAGATAACCGAGCATGCGATCGCGGAGGAGACCAGTGTGTTGGGCGAGAAACTCGCAACGACCAAGCAGCAAGTCTCGCAGCTTTCCGATGAAATAGCCGACAAGGCCGGGTTATTGGACAAGACGCTGCAATCAGACATTGTTGCGCCGCAGAGCAAGTCGGTTGATCAACTGGCCAGGAATGAACTCAAATCCGCCGGTGAAATGATCGAGGGGATCGTGCCGGCATTTGCCAGCGCGGAACAGATCTTCGATGAGCTCATGCGTATGATCATTGGCAAGCTGGATGAGGCGCCGGCGCCTTCTGCCCCGGGAGAGGCGCCTGAACTTGATGCGTTGCTCGCCATGCTTCAGGATGAAATGAAGGCGACTGAAGGACTTGGAATACCTTGCCGGCCTATCAACGTGGCTGTCATGACAGATTGGATGAAGCCCGGTAGCAATCCTGGGATGGGCCAGGCGCAAGCCCAGGGAAAAGCGGCACAGGCTCAATCCCAACAAGGCAAAGCCGACGCTGAGCGGCTCGAAAAACAGGCGCGTGAAAGTGCCGCGAAAGCGTTGGCGGCAGCAAAAAAAGAGATCAAGGCAGTTGATGAGAACGCGGTCGCTGAGAAACCTTCAAATAAAGCGCCCGCTTGGAACAAACTGGCATCCCGGCTGCAAAAGGACTTGCTTCAAGGCCGCGATAATATTCCGCCGGAAGAGTATCGGGCGGCTATCGACAGCTACTTCAAAATCATTTCCGAAACAACGGCGCCTTCAAAGTAACCGCAATGATCGCCCGCATTTTCACTCGTCCTGCCAGTCAACACTCAGGTTGGCATCTTATGCGCGGTTCGCTTTTGTGCGCGGCGGTTTTATCGCTGCAAGGAAGCCTGGCAAAAGCAGAGACGGCCGATGCTCCCGGGCAGGTCGAAACGCTTGCAAGCGCCATCTCTTCCCAAACCTGGATTCAAGTCGAGCAATCTATCGACCGCGCGCTGGCATGGCTCGCGGTGCAACAGAATGCCGACGGTTCATTCTCCGCTCCGGATAACGCACAGCCCGGCTCGACCAGCCTCGCGGTGATGGCTTTTCTTTCCAAAGGCCATCTGCCCGGAGAAGGCCCATACGGAGCGCGGATTGAGAAAGGCATCGATTATGTCCTGCGCTCACAGCAAACGAGCGGGTTGCTGGCAACAACGGGGACCGCGGCGGGCGTTGTCGGAAAGACGGCCAATTATAATCACGCCATCAGCGGCCTGATGCTAACTGAGGTATACGGACTTGCCGGCCGCGCGCAGGCCGCAAAGCTAAAGCCCGCCATTCTCAAGGCGCTCGATTTCTCGCGACGTATCCAGGTATTGCCAAAAGCTTATCCGCAGGATGCCGGCGGATGGCGTTACCTCAACACCCAGTCGTCGGGGGACTCGGATCTTTCCGTAACGAGCTGGCAGATCATGTTCATGCGCTCGGCACGGAACGCGGAGTTCGATGTTCCCAAACAATACATCGATGACGCGCTGAACTACGTGCTGCGGTGCTGGGAAGAACGGGACGGCCTTTTTTACTACAAGAAAACCGGCAACGAATACCGGTGGAGCCGGGGCATGGTAGGTGCCGGTGTTCTATCGATGGCAATGGCCGGCCAGCATGAAACGCGCATTGCAAAGCGCGCCGGTGACTGGCTGCTGGGCCATCCATTCAGAAGCTTCGGAGAATCGGTGGGAACCGGCGATCGTTTTTTCTACAGCACTTACTATTGCAGTCAGGCTATGTCGCAGTTGGGCGGGAGCTATTGGAAACAGTTTTTCCCGAGCCTTGTGAATGTATTGCTACGCTGCCAGCAATCCTCCGGCGAATGGCCCGTTGAGCCAACCGGCGGCGATCGAGTCTACGGGAACACCTACACGACCGCACTGGCGGTCTTGTCGCTGACCCCGCCGCTCCAACTCCTTCCGGTTTATCAAAGGTAAGGCAGTTAGTTTGCCACACCTGAGGGCACCGTCTGCCGCGGATCGAGCGAAACACGGGGGCAAAGCGGGAAAAAGCGCTGTAGAAACACAACAAGATAGAATACCTCCATGCGCCACCAGAGGGAAAAACTATTGCTCAAGTTCCCCGCAAGCACCGCGTTGACCGTCGCGGCAAGTTTCAGCCGGTGGGTGGGATTCGTGATCACTTCAGCGAATTGCGGCTTGTACCAATTGCTTACGAAACGCAGATAAAGATCCATCACACGATTCACGTTTTTCTCGTATTTCCTGAACTCCGCAGTTCGCGTCAACGGGTTCTTTAATGCCGCATGAAGGGCATGGGCGGCTTGTTCGCCGGAACGAATCCCAAGAAAGACGCCGGTGCTGAAGATCGGATCAATAAACCCGGCCGCGTCGCCCGCCAAAAGCCATCGATCGCCCAGCAGGCTCGTGTTGCGATACGAATAATCGCTGGCCGAATGAACTTCGGTTACGCGGGTTGCGTTTGTCATCCGGCTCCAAATCTGCGGCTGCTCACGAATGGCATCATCGAGCATCTGCTCAGGCGCCTTTTTCATCGCCTTGAAATCGACGATATCGAGCACGATGCCGATACTCATTTTTGTGGGAGTCAGCGGGATCATCCAAAACCAGCGGTCGCGGCCGCGAATCAGCCGGATAAAACTCCCGGTGATCCCTTCGTCGCGACCGACGTTTTCGTAATGAGCGAACACCGAGAATTTCTTCAAATTCGCGTAGTTTTGCTTGAGCTTGAAATACTGGCCGACGACGGAGCCGCGTCCGCTGCAATCGAGGAGGTAACGCGCGCGCACTTTGCGGGTTTCGCCCTCGGTTTTAATGTTTATGCCCACTTCATCGGGACCAAAATCGAGGCTCTCCACACTTGTTTTTTCCAAGACGGCAGCGCCGTTTTCCGCCGCGTGATCGAGCAGCACCTTGTCAAATTCGGACCTTGTGACCTGGTATGCGCGATCGTGTTTTGCGCACAAACCGTCTTTAAAGAAGATCTTCGCGCTGTTTGTGCCGCACGAAGTCGTAATTTCCGCCCCGTATTTAGGCAGGAACCGGGCATCGAGCTTTTCCACGACTCCAAGCCTTTCAAACGCGTCCATGCTGTGCGGAAGCAAGGATTCACCGATATGAAACCGGGGAAATTGCTCGCGTTCGAGCACGATGACTTTGTGTCCCTGGCGGACGAGAAAAGTGGCTGCGGTACTACCGGAAGGGCCACCTCCAATGATGGCGACGTCATAAAGCGGATCCATATTTCCGGCAGGTTAGCGGCACGATCACGATCGACGCAATCTTCTCTCCATACGGTTGCATCGGCATTTATCGCCAGATAAGCGTTCGCATATGAATCCGAAACCTTGTGATGACGTTTACGACGTCGTTGTTATCGGTGGCGCACTTTCCGGCGCTGCGACCGCGACGTTGTTGCTGCGGCAGAATCCTGGCCTGCGCATCCTGATCGTGGAAAAATCAGCGCAGCTCACACGGCGGGTCGGCGAGGCAACGGTCGAGATCAGCGCGTTTTTCATGGGCCGTGTGCTCGGGCTGACGCACTATTTGAACGAATCCCATCTGGTCAAGCAAGGGCTGCGGTTTTGGTTTAAGAACGATGAGGTCAAATCGCTCGGCGAGGCGAGCGAACTGGGAGGGCGTTACCAGGTCCGCCTGCCGTCGTATCAGCTTGATCGGGCCACTTTTGACGAAGAGGTGCTTCGCCGCGCCTGCGCCGCCGGAGCGACCCTTTTGCGTCCCGCGACCATCAGCCATGTCGAGTTAGCGCCCGGTGGCGAACAAACCGTTACCGTGCGCCACGGCGAAGCGACGCAAACGGTGCGGGCGCGCTGGATTGTCGATGCGTCGGGCATGGCTGCGGTACTTGCGCGCAAAAACGGCTGGTGGCGGCAAAATACCGAACATCCGACCACCGCCACGTGGTCCCGATGGAAGGGAGTCAAAGACTGGGACAGTCGGGAACTGGCCGAGCGCTATCCTGAATGGGCTTCGGCCTGTCATGGGATTCGCAATACAGCTACCAATCATGTGATCGGCGACGGCTGGTGGAGCTGGTGGATTCCGCTCAAAGGCGGCGATGTGAGCGTGGGAGTGGTATTCGATCAGCGGCTGGTGGAATGGCCCCGGGAGGGCGGCACGGTTGGCGAACGCTTAAAACAGTTTCTTCTTCAACACCCGGTCGGACGCGAGATGCTCGCTGACGCGACGTTTGATGAGGAGGATGTGCATTGGCGCAAGAACCTCGCTTATTTCAGCACCACATTTGCCGGCGATGGATTCGTGCTTGTCGGCGATGCGGCCGCGTTCATGGATCCCTTTTACAGCCCCGGCATGGATTGGATTTCATTTACATGCAGCGCCGCGGCCGAGTTGATCACCGCCGCACGGCGTGGCGAGCCGATGGAAGAACGCATTGCCCGGCACAATCGCGATTTTGCCGTCAGCCACCGCTCATGGTTTGAGTCCGTCTACAAAGACAAATATGAATACATGGGGGAATGGGATCTCATGAGCCTCGCCTTCCGGCTCGATCTTGGACTCTACTATCTGGGGATCGTCTCACAGCCTTTCAAACTTGGAGAGCGCGCCTTGCTTGTGCCTCCATTTAGCGTGCCGGCATCGCGCCCGGTCTTTCATTTGATGCGCGCTTACAATCGCCGGTTTGCGCGGATCGCTCGCCGGCGCCGTGCCGTGGGCGCGCTTGGTAAAACCAATCGTGGGAACCGATGCCTGATCCCTGGGTTTACTTTAAGCGGCAGCGACAGCACGCGGCTGATCGGCGCTTTGGCAAAGTGGGCCTGGATTGAACTCACTGAAGGCTGGCGCTCATGGGGACAAAAATCCGTCGGGACAACCGAGGAACGATCGGCAAAATCGGCTCTCCTCACCACAGAACCGTAATGGCATCCTTGGGTTAAACCATACGCACTCACGAATTTTACCTGTTCATTGTGAACCGCACCTCTGCCCTTTACTTCTTCATCATCACCTTTGTCTGCGCGGGAATCGCGGGCATTTTGCACCTGGGTAACAAACTTCCGGCAAATTCACCGCCGGCCATCTCTTCCGCCGTGCAAACGCCGGCGGCAAGTCCCTCGGTTTTCGCATCGGTTGAAGCCGGCTTGCGGCAAAATGCGAATGACCCGCTGAGCCGGCTCTTTTTGCAGCTCCTGGTCATCATTACCGCCTCCCGGCTGGCGGGATGGCTTTTCACGCGATTCGGCCAGCCAGCCGTTGTCGGGGAAATGGCCGCCGGGATTCTCCTTGGGCCATCGCTTTTTGGGCTGCTCGCACCCGACCTTTTCCAATTCGTTTTCCCCGTCACCTCCCTGGGTGCGCTCAAGCTCTTCAGCCAGATCGGTGTCTGCCTTTTTATGTTCGCTGTGGGGATGGATCTGGACGTCGCGCAGGTTCGTAACAAGGCGCAAACCGCCGTCCTCGTGAGCCATGCCAGCATCGTCGTCCCTTATTTTCTAGGCGTCGTGCTCGCGTTGTTTTTCTACAGCGAGTTTGCGCAACCGGGTGCTTCCTTTACGGCGTTCGCGTTGTTCATGGGCATTTCCATGAGCATCACGGCGTTTCCTGTGCTGGCGCGAATCCTTCAGGAACGCGGCTTGTCCAAAACAGTGCTCGGTTCCACGGCAATTACCTGTGCCGCGGTCGACGATGTCACAGCGTGGAGCGTGCTGGCTTTTGTCGTCGCCATCGTGCGTGCTTCCAGTGTCGGGGCGGCGATGTTCAGCCTGAGCCTGGTCTTAATTTTTGTGGCGTTAATGCTATGGGTGGTAAAACCAGGCCTTCCGCGCTGGATTGGAGAGAGCGCGCTTGAGCAGGCTGCCCCCAGCAAAGGCGTGCTCGCCGCGGTTGTGGGAGTCGTGCTCGCCGCCGCTCTGACGACCGAGCTCCTCGGCATCCACGCCTTGTTCGGTGCGTTTCTTACAGGGGCGATCATGCCGACAAAGGGCGATTTTCGCCATAAACTGAGTGTCCGCGTGGAGAACTTCAGCTCCGTGCTGCTTTTGCCGCTCTTTTTCGCGTTCACCGGGCTGCGCACCCAGTTCGGCATGCTGAATGATCTCAGAGGATGGCTCCTTTGCCTGGCGATTATCGCCGTCGCCACAACCGGCAAACTTGGAGGCACCGCCCTTACCGCACGGCTTACCGGTCTGCCTTGGAGGGAATCGCTTCAACTTGGCGCCCTGATGAACACGCGTGGCCTGATGGAGCTTATCGCCCTGAATATCGGGTATGATCTCGGCATTTTATCTCCCCCCATCTTCACCATGCTCGTCATCATGGCGCTCGCCACAACAGCCATGACAGGACCGCTCCTGACACTCTTTGAAGCAAGGCGCGCACTGCCAGTGCCGGTGCCGGCCCATTAGAAAGGCTCCCTTTACTTTGCGACCGGTTCCGCCCCGGCTTTGAGTGGCACCGCCTGAAGCTGAAGCGTGTTTCCTTTCTCCCAGGCATTGGCGCCGAGGTCGATCGGAAGCGTGGCTATATCAGCGCGATTCCTTTTCTTTTCCTCCGCTGAAATACCGTATCCGCGGTCACGGTCGCTTAGCGTTTTGGGATTGATCTGCCCGTCGGCGGTGAAACCCATCATAAGTTGTGGAATGCCAAGCGGCAGGCGATCACCGCGATCGACCTGCCAGGTGTGCCAGGTCTTTCCGTAAGTGCCTATCAGCGATTTCATCAGCTCCTTTTCCGCAACCTCGGGCAGTCCCGGGCCGGTCAGCGCGCCGGATTTGACTTCATAAACATGGCTGTGCCAGAGTTTTTTTTCCTCTTCGGAAAGCGTGGCGAAAACCTTCGCGCTGACGATGTATTCGATCCCAATGAGGCGGGCATCTTTTTTGTCCGTGTCATAAATTACGCATTGCAGGAGATCGTCGCTAAGGTGCGAACAGTAATGATGCGCAATTACCTGCCGTCCCATCTCGCCATTGTAAAAATGCAACCCGCAAACGTGCGCATGGATCGCCTTTAAAGGCGCCTCACTTTGCAGCATCTCCGCCCCGGCTTCCAGCAGCTTGGTTTTCGCCGTCTCCGGATTGCCCGGGATGGCGGGATTTTTGTCCGCTGCCAAAATGAGCGCCGTGGCAGATGCGACAACCGCAATGACCGCGACGCTGGTAAATAGAAGTTTGCTAGGTGTCATTTGTTTTCTGATGTGCTGGTTCATTGAACGGCGGGGATCCGTCTGGGCGCCCCCACAGGACCGTGGTTTTTGCAAAACGCGCCGCTGTTGGAGCCGCGCAATTTCCTCCATCCCCTTGTCGTTGTTGCCGCATGCCGCAGGCGTGTTTCTTTTGGCTTCTGCCATGCGGTTGACGGTCCGTTAGGCGCTCTTGCAAGCTTTCAACTTCCACCCTCCGAAAATCCCGGATAATTTTCCCGCCATGCACTCTCCCCTGCCTCCTCGAAACGGCGCCTTCAGCCGGCGCGATTTTTTGCAAACAACCGCGCTTTTCACGATGGCAGGCGCGGCGGCGCCGTGGCGATTGCTTGCTGAGGAAAAGGTCACGTTGCCGTTTGCCAACGGTGAGCGTTCGCTGGTGAAATATCCGCAGAAACGCCCTCTTATACAGCTCACATCGCGTCCACCGCAGCTTGAGACACCTTTTAAGGTTTTTAATGAAAGCGTCATCACGCCCAATGACGCATTTTTTGTCCGTTACCATTTGGCCAATATTCCTACGGAGATCGACGTCGAGACGTTCCGCGTTGAGGTAAAAGGCAAGGTCAATACGCCGCTTGTGTTGTCGGTGGCGGATTTAAAAAAGCAGTTCGAGGCCGTGGAGATCGTCGCGGTAAATCAATGCTCGGGGAACAGCCGCGGATTTTCTTCTCCGCGCGTTTCCGGCGGACAACTCGCCAACGGCGCGATGGGCAATGCACGCTGGCGCGGTGTTCGGCTCAAGGATGTCCTCGAAAAAGCCGGGGTCGCGGCGGGCGCAAAACAGGTCACCTTCGACGGCCTCGACACCGCCGTGATTCCTCAAACGCCGGATTTCATTAAAGCGCTCGATATAGACCACGCGCTCGGGGGTGAGGTAATGCTTGCTTACGAGATGAACGGCGAAGATCTGCCGATGCTCAATGGCTACCCGCTGCGCCTGGTCGTACCAGGTTACTACGGGACCTATTGGGTAAAGCATCTCAGCGAGATCACTGTAGTGGATGGACTCTTTGACGGTTTCTGGATGAGCACAGCCTATCGCATTCCCAATACCCCGGGCGCCTGTATCCTCCCCGGCACCACACCCAAATCAACGGTCCCGATTGGACGTTTTAATGTCCGCTCGTTTATCACCAGCCTGACCGACGGCGCGACGATTCCAATCAAGCGCGAGACTCTGGTTCGCGGGATTGCTTTTGATGGCGGCGCGGGCATCAGTGAAGTGCTCGTCTCCTCCGATGGCGGCCACAACTGGCGCGCGGCAATGTTAGGCAAGGAGCTGGGCAACTACTCGTTCCGCGAGTGGACCATCCCATTGACGCCCGCTGCTTCAGGCCCGCTTGAATTAAAAGTCAAAGCCACCAACCGGCTCGGCGAATCGCAGCCTGTTGAAGCGCTCTGGAATCCGCCGGGCTACATGCGCAACGTGATTGAAACCGTCAAAGTCAACGCCGCCTAGCCAACATCTCAAATGAAAGCTCATCGTTTATTTCTCTGCTGCGCCGTCTTTCTCGCCGCTGCTTTTACAGTCTCAGCCGCGCCGCTCAAAATCGAATTGCCGCCCGAAACCGCCGTGTTTAAAACCGCACCGGGATCGGAGGCAGCCATGGCGCAATGCCTGATCTGCCACTCCGCGGAATACGTCTCCATGCAGCCGCTGCTCACGCGCACCGCATGGAAAGCGACCGTGGAAAAAATGCAGAAGAAGTTCGGCGCGCCGCTTCCCGCAGACCAAGTCGACGCGCTCGTGGACTATATTGTCAAAGCTTACGGCGCGGCGCCCGCGCCCGTCAAAGCGCCGGCAGCTCCGGTAAAATAGCGCATTTACCTGCTCCGCGCCGCTGCCTGCGTTTTAGGAAAATCAACGAACGTTGAGCCGGTATCCGATTCCTGGCTCGTTGAGAATTAAAGTCGGCTTTAAGGAAGCAGGTTCGACTTTTTTCCTAAGATGCGTCATGTAGACGCGCAGGTATTCCCGGTGCGCTTCACCGCCTGGTCCCCATACTTCCCGAAGAATCTGACGATGGGTCAGGACACGCCCGGCATGTTTAATAAGCAGAGCTAGCAAGGACCATTCGGTTGCGGTCAGCTTCACCTCGAGCCCATCGCGCGAAACGGTCCGGGCGGCCAGATCAACAATCAGACCTTCGTGGCTGAAAATCGCATGTTCTTCCCGGGGCTGTACCCGGCGCTGGGCGGCACGGAGCCGGGCCAGCAATTCAGCTGTGCCAAAAGGCTTTGTCACATAATCATCGGCGCCTGCATCGAGCGCGGCTACTTTGTCCTCTTCCTCGTCGCGTACGGTGAGGATAAGCACGGGGATCTGGCTCCATTCCCGAAGCCGCCGCAGCACGGTGATGCCATCGAGATCAGGCAGGCCCAAATCAAGTAAGATGACATCAGGCCGAATGCCGGCCACGGCCTGCAGTCCCAGAAGTCCATTATCCGCTTCCCTGACAAGGTAACCCGCTCCTTCCAGAGCCACGCGCAAAAGCCGGCGGATCTGAACTTCATCGTCAATAACCAGGGCGGTTGGCTTCATCCGGGCAAGCGAAGCTCCCCGCCGATCGGGATGCAAAGAAGAAAAGAAGCGCCGCCGCCCGGTCGATTTTTGGCAACGAGCGATCCGCCATGCGCCTCGGCCAGTCTGCGAGCGATCGAAAGCCCAAGTCCCAACCCGCCCGCCGGGCTTCCTGGCACGCGGTAAAACTTTTCAAAAACCTTCTCCTCCAAACCCTCCGGCAAACCGCGTCCGTGGTCAGCGACTTCGAATTGAACCCCTCGATCCACGCGCCGGATTACAAGACTGATTGGCCTGGCTGAAGCTCCATGGGTTGAGCTGTTAAGGAGCAGAGTGGCGAGCGCTTGTTGGATTAAACTTGCGTCAACGCGGATCGGCGGCGGTTCTCCTATGACTTCCACATTTACCTCGCCGCTGCCAAGGCCCGCGCATTCAATGGCTTCCATGGCAAGTTCAGCCGGCTCGCACCACTCCTGGCTCAGCTTTACCATGCCGGACTCCAATCGCGTTGCATCGAGAAGATTTTCCACGGTGCGCCGCAGACGCTCATTGGCCCGGCGCAGTTCCCCGAGGTCCACCTCCCCCTGATCCAGGGCCGCGCTGATCGTTGCAATCGGCGTCTTGAGCTCATGAGAGACGCTGTCGAAGAGCGTTTTTTGCAATCTCTCGGAGGCCGCAACCACGAGGGCATGCCGTTGAGCCGCAGCCAGCCTTTCTTTTTCCGCAACGACGGCCAGCTGCGCGGCAAACGCTTCCAATAACTCGCGTTGTTCGGGAGCAAGAATCGATTCCCCAACCAGCTCCAGAGACAACACCCCTTCCACGCGGTCCGCCACAAGAAGAGGCAAGTGCAATGCCGCCCCGTCCGGCAAAGTATCCGTCGTGCGGCCTGCCGCCTGCCTGTTTTGAAAAACCCACGCCGCCACCCCTTCTTCTTTTGCCGGCAAACTCCATGTGCTTGCAGGATGCGATTCCGCCATGAATGCCCCGCTTTCATCACGCAGGAGCGCGGCGGCTTTCAGTTTGAACGTTTTTCCCAGCTGCGACATGATGACCCGAACCGCTTCCTCGAGTGAATCGGCCGCGGCCAATGCGCGAGTAAGCTGGTAGAGCGCCGTTGCGCGCTCCTCGCGCCGGCGCCCCAGACGTTCCCTTTCATGCAGACGGGTCGTAAGATGCCCAACGATCACCGCGACCGCGAAGAACATGAAAAACATCATGACATCCTGCGGCGCGCTGATGCGGATGGTATAAAGCGGGGGAATAAAAAGGTAGTTCCAGAGTAACGCGCTCAGTGCGGCCAATACAAAGGTTGGGCGGCGTTGAAGATAGGTGCCGGCGAGCATCACAGTAAGCAGGTAGATCAGTGCCACTGACCAATAACCAATCCACCCCTGGGCAATCACACTAATCGCTGTCACCCCAGCCACCAGAGCCAAGACAAAACCATATTGCGGCCACGGTTGAGGCAACGATTCGCCTTCCTGTGCCTCCCTCGATTCCCCCTGCGTGCGCAAAAGCTGGATATCGATATTCCCGCTGTGCTCAATGAGCCAGACTACCGGTGAGCGGCTTGGAACAAACCAGCGCCATGGAGTGCCGACGGGCTTTCCGAGAATCATTTGGGTGACCCCGTGCTGTTGCGCGACCTTAAGCAGCGCCTGGCCCACATGAATGCCGCTTGTAAGCACCACCTCGGCACCAAGCTGCCGGGCCAGCGCAAGATTGGACGCCCGCCGTTTCTCCGATTCGGTGGAAAGCGGTGTGGAAGTCTCCACCGAAACAGCCATCCAAGGCGCTTCCAAGCCGGCGGCATAGCGGCGGGTCCAGCGAATCAACTCAGTGGAGTAAGGATTGGAGCTCACCGCCACAAGCAGACGGTCGCCACTGCGCCATGCATCGGGAACGGTCGCACAGCGCAAGGTCCGAAGCCTGCGATCGACATGCTCGGCCGTGAGTCGTAGCGCCATCTCGCGCAACGCCATCAGGTTTCCTTCCCGAAAGAAGTTTTCCGAGGCAGCCGCGGCCCTGTCGCCCAGGTAAACTTTGCCTTCCCCCAACCGCTGCCGAAGCTGCTCGGGAGTCAGGTCAATCAACTCAATCTCATCGGCCAGATCGAGCAATGAATCCGGCACGGTCTCGCGGACCGTGATGCCTGTGATCTGGCGAACCGCATCGGTGCGGCTCTCGATGTGCTGGACGTTAAGGGTCGTGAATACATCAATCCCTGCGTCGAGCAATTCGAGCACGTCCTGATAGCGCTTCGGATGGCGGGAACCGGGTATATTGGTATGAGCCAATTCATCCACCAAAACGAGATTGGGATGCCACACCAGGATCGCGTCCAGATCAAACTCCTCAAGCAACGTGCCTCGATATTCGACCTGCATGCGGGGCAACACCGGCAGATTTTCCAGCAACGCCTGCGTCTCGGGGCGTCCATGTGTTTCAACGATGCCCGCAACCACCTCGCACCCGTCCGCGAGCTTCTGTCGCACCGCCGATAGCATGGCATAAGTCTTGCCGACCCCGGGGCACATGCCGAAGAAGATCTTCAGATGTCCCCGGGAAGCTTTAGCCTGCTCGGCCTGGATGGAAGCCAGCAGGGCGTCAGGACTTGGCCGCTCGGATTCGTTCATACCTGGCAGCTCAATGTCCCGCCGATGCCCCGTGGCTGAGTGCAAGATTGAGCTTGAGCACATTGACCCGCGCCTCACCGAACAAGCCAAACTGCGGCCCTTCAACGAACTGATCAACCAAAGCAATCAGCGGCTCAACGGGGAGATGCCTCGCGGCCGCCACCCGCGCTGCTTCATACCTGGCGGCCTCCGGCGTAATATGCGGATCGAGCCCGCTCCCGGAGGTCGTCAATAAATCGGATGGAACCTCCGGAACAGTGCGCCGCTCCTCGATTGCTTTTTTCAGGGTATTACTTGCAGGTCCCAGGTTGCTGGCTCCGCTTGGGACCGTGGAATAGTCCGCGGCACTGGGCCGCGGCCGGAAGTAGAGCGGGTCTTCGGTTTTTTGTGCGAGCAGTTCAGAGCCGATTATTTGCCCATCCTGCTTAATCAGCGATCCCATGGAAGCGTGAGGAAATGCAGCGCGGCCGATCGCCGTAATGACAAGTGGATAAGCGATGCCGGTGACAAATGTGAGAAGTGCAAGAATGCGAAGGGAAACGAGAAACGTTTTCATGGAAGTTGCCGATACAGGAGTGCGTTGAAGTTTTGATTAATACCTGGATTCATGCGAGCCCCAGCCCGGCCAGGAGAAGATCGATTAGTTTGATTCCGATAAACGGCACAATCACACCGCCCAAGCCGTAAACCATTACATTGCGACGAAGCACGGCGACCGCGCCCATCGCACGGTATTGCACGCCGCGAAGCGCCAGCGGGATCAGCGCAATGATGATGAGCGCATTAAAAATCACGGCGCTGAGAATGGCGCTTTCAGGGCTGTGCAGATGCATTAAATCAAGCGCCGCCAACGGGCCCCGCTCGCCGGGAATGGTCGCATACAAGCCCAGGAACATCGCGGGAATGATGGCAAAATATTTGGCCACGTCGTTCGCGATGGAAAAGGTGGTAAGCGCGCCGCGTGTCATGAGGAGTTGTTTTCCGATTTCCACCACCTCAATCAGTTTGGTTGGGTTGCTATCAAGATCGACCATGTTGCCCGCTTCCCTTGCAGCCTGGGTTCCCGTGCTCATCGCCACGCCAACATCGGCGTGCGCCAGTGCCGGCGCGTCGTTTGTGCCGTCTCCTGTCATCGCCACAAGATGACCTTTTGCCTGTTCCTCGCGAATCCGCGCCAGCTTATCCTCCGGCGTGGCTTCGGCCATGAAATCATCCACCCCGGCTTCGACGGCAATCGCCGCTGCGGTCATTGGATTATCGCCGGTAATCATCACCGTGCGAATGCCCATCTTGCGCAGCTGCGCGAAACGCTCGCGAATGCCGCCTTTAACCACATCCTTCAGCTGCACGACCCCGAGCACACGCCGCTGCTCGGCGACAACCAGGGGGGTGCCGCCGGACGCCGAGACCTTTTCAACAAGCGCCTGCACCTCAGATGGGTAGCTGCCGCCGTTTTCTTCCACCCAACGCCGCATGGAATCAGCCGCGCCTTTACGCCACCGGATCAACCCGCCCTCCATGTCAACGCCGCTCATCCGCGAGTGGGCGCTAAATGGGATCCATGTGACGTGCCTTTCGGAAATGTCATGTGCGCGCAGGTTAAATCGTTCCTTGGCGAGCACCACGATGCTGCGGCCCTCAGGCGTTTCATCTGCCATCGAAGCAAGATGCGCAGCCACGGCGAGCTCCTTCTCTTCTACTCCGGGCGCGGGCATGAATGCGGCAGCCTGCCGGTTGCCCATGGTGATCGTGCCGGTTTTATCCAGCAAAAGCACGTCGATGTCGCCCGCCGCCTCGACCGCCCGGCCGGAGGTGGCCAGAACATTGCGTTGGATAAGCCGGTCGATGCCGCTGATCCCTATAGCGCTAAGCAATCCTCCTATCGTTGTGGGAATAAGGCAGACGAGGAGGGAGACCAAAACAACAAGGGATACATTAACGGCGCCGGCTTGTCCGGCAAGCTTCTCACTGAAATGCGCCAGGGCTGGAAGCGTTCCAACGGCCAGCACGAAGACGAGCGTCAGGCTTACCAGTAGAATCCCAAGTGCGATTTCGTTAGGCGTGCGTTGACGGCTGGCACTTTCAACCATGGCTATCATGCGATCAAGAAACGCGTTACCTGGCTCATTGGTGACCAGGATGACTATCCTGTCGCTAATTACACGCGTTCCCCCTGTCACCGCACTATGGTCGCCTCCGCTTTCCCTGATCACCGGCGCTGACTCCCCGGTAATCGCGCTTTCATCCACTGTGGCGATTCCTTCCACCACATCGCCATCCGCGGGAATGATATCGCCGGCCTCGCACACCACGAGGTCGCCCTTATGCAAATCGCCCGCGACCACGATATCCTCCGTACTTCCCCGAAGCCGCCGCGCCATGGTAGTCGTGCGCATCCGGCGCAGCGAAGCCGCCTGGGCCTTGCCCCTGCCTTCTGCCAGCGCTTCCGCGAAGTTGGCAAAGAAGACGGTAAACCAAAGCCAAACCGTGATCTGGAGATTAAATCCGCTTGGACTCCTGAAGCAAACCGCTGTCGTGACGATCGCGCCGAGGAATACCACGAACATCACGGGATTTCGTAATTGCGCGCGGGGATCAAGTTTTTTAAGAGCATCAACAGCTGCGAGCTTCAGTAGCGCGGCATCGGCAAACGCGGATTGACTATGAGAGGAAGATTTTAAAGTAGACATTGAATAGAGAAATTAGAATCCGGGAAGTAATCGAGATTTAGAAAGAGCGGCCCGCTCCCATCACCAGATGCTCGACAATGGGCCCCAGAGTAAGCGCCGGAAAAAACGTAAGCGCGCCGACGATCAGGATGACCGCCACCAACAGGCCGGCAAAGGTGAAGCCTGTGGTGGGAAACGTGCCGGGGGACGGCGGCGCCACCTTTTTCCCCGCCATGCTTCCCGCAATTGCCAATACCGGGCCGATAATGGCAAAGCGCCCGAGGAACATGCAGATGGCCAGAGTGTAGTTATAGAAGTTGTTGTTCACGCCGACGCCTGCGAGCGCGCTGCCGTTGTTTGCCGCTGCGGAAGCGAACGCATAAAACATCTCGCTGAAACCATGCGGGCCTTGGTTGCCGAGAGTAGCCGAACCGGCAGGGATTGAACACGCCACGGCCAGGCCGATTAAAATACAGACACAGGGCGCCAGCGCCGCCACTACCGACCATCGGACTTCATGCGCTTCGATTTTCTTTCCCAAATACTCCGGACTCCTTCCAACCATCAGCCCTGCCAGAAACACGGTAAGCACGACGAACACGAGCATCCCATACATGCCGGCGCCGACACCTCCAAAGATGACTTCGCCCAGCAAAAGATTGAGCAATGCGACACCGCCCGCCAAAGGTGTCAGGCTGTCGTGCATGGCGTTGACCGCGCCACACGATGCATCGGTTGTAATTGTAGAAAAGAGGACCGAATTCATGACTCCAAACCGGACTTCTTTTCCTTCCATGTTCGAGGCAAGCCCAGTCACTGCATTCGGCTGTAATTCGGCCCACCACGAGATGGCAAACCCTGCCAGGAAAAGAGCCAGCATCGCCCCAAAAATAGTCCAGCCTTGCCGGCGGTCCTTTGTCATGAGGCCATAGGTGTAGGTCAGTCCGGCTGGAATGGCGAAGATCGCCAGCATTTCAATAAAGTTGCTAAAGGGTGTGGGATTCTCGAAGGGATGCGCTGAGTTTTGGCCAAAATAACCGCCGCCGTTCGTCCCCAGTTGCTTGATTGCGATCTGCGAGGCCACGGGCCCCAATGGAATAAGCTGTTCAATCCCGTCTGGAGGTTTTGCCGCCACGTAAGCTGAAAAAGTCTGCGGCACGCCCTGCCAGATCAGCACGATAGCCATCACCATCGAAAGCGGCGCCAGCAGATACAACGTAGCGCGCACAAGGTCCGCCCAGAAATTGCCGATCGTCTCCGCTGACTTGCGAGTCAGCCCTCGCGCCAAGGCGATAAGGACCGCAATTCCCGTTGCCGCGCTGACGAAATTTTGCACGGTTAAACCGGCCATCTGCACAAGATAACCGAGCGTGCTTTCCCCCGAATAAGCCTGCCAATTGGTATTAGTGACAAAAGAAACCGCGGTGTTCAGTGCCAGGGCAAATGGCACATTTGGAAAATTCTGCGGATTCAGCGGAAGCCACTGCTGGGTTAGCTGGAGTGCCAACAGAACCGCGATCCCAAGGATGTTAAATGCGAACAACGCGCCCGCGTATTCGGTCCAGCGCATTTCGCGCTCAGGCGCCACTCCCGCCATTTTATAGATCAACCGTTCAAGCGGTCCGATAACGGCCGACAAAATATTTCGCCGGCCGGAAAAGACCCGGTGCATAAACATTCCAAGAAGCGGAGTGATCGCCAGGAGAATTCCCAGGTAGAGGAAGATCTGCACCCAATCGTGTGGTTTCATCCCTGAAGGGTCGCCGGGATCGGTCCGGGCGCATAGTTAAGCAGAGACCCGATTCCGCTAAAAAACTGCTAAATATGGAAGGAGAAGGATGGAGTTTCCTGCCTTGATCCGTAATTTTTCCTGTATGTTCCTCCGCCTCACCTCTCTTTTCCTGACGCAGATGTTTATACTCGCATTGCGCGCTTGCGGCGGCCAGCCGGTTGAGATTATCCCGCAGGAACTCCGCGGCGCCATTCAGCCGCAGGTGGCAATGTCCCCGGATGGCGGCGTGCATGTGGTTTTCGGTAAAACCACTTCAATCTATTACACAGGATCAAAAGACGGCGGCGCCACGTTTTCCGTGCCTGTCCGCATCGCCGATTTACCTAAACTAGCTCTTGGGATGCGCCGTGGACCGCGGATAGCGGCGACCGAAACACTGCTTACCGTCAGTGCGATCTCGCATGGTGATGGCAACCTTTACTCGTGGCATTCCGCGGATCATGGAACGACCTGGAAAGCCGGACAGACTATTCTCAACGACGTGCCCAACTCAGCCCGTGAAGGTCTCCATGCCATGGCTGGAAACGGCACCGGCCTATTGGCAACCGTTTGGCTCGATATGCGCGGCACCGGCATGGAAATCTGGAGCAGCGTTTCGCACGATGGCGGAGCGGAATGGGGCCCCAATCGATGTGTGTATAAATCCCCCGCGGGCCACGTCTGCGAATGTTGCCACCCGAACGTCGCCATCGACTCGCAGGGGCGGATCGCAATCATGTTCCGCAACTGGCTCAATGGTTCCCGCGACATGTATATGGTTTCAAGCGCCGATGGCGGACTTACTTTTGGTTCCGCTCAAAAACTCGGCGCCGGCACTTGGAAACTCGATGGCTGCCCCATGGACGGCGGCGCACTCACCTTCAGCGCCCCAGGCAAGATCGTCAGCGCATGGCGGCGCGAGAAAACCGCCTTCGCCACGGGTTCCAATCCGGACATTGAAGAGCGGCTTGCGGACTTCGCGGCTCAGCCTGTTGTTGTTGCCGGAGATTTCGGCATCGCTCAAATCTGGCAGCAGGATGGCGGTCTCATGTTAAGAAAGGGAAACGCCACGCCGGTCCGGCTTGCTGGCGGCGCCATGTTCGCGGCCGCAGCCAGCGTGCCGGGCTATAAGCCGATGGTCGTCTGGGAATCGAACGTATCCGGGATCAAAACCCTTTTGGCTGCGCCATTGGAGTAAGCGCATTCATAAACCGCGCTCTCAGGATAATTCGGATTTAAGGTCCGGAATATTGCGCGTTGGAAGAAAGCGGATCGACGCCATTGGAAAGCAGAGCAGGCAGGCGTCATACCACCGCTGGCGATATCGTTCCCGTATTGGTGTGAACATGAAACGCCCTGCCGAACTTCAATTGATCGCCGCGCTTCTCGCCGGCTCGCTCGCACTCTCCGCACAAGCCCAGACGACAGAGAAAACGCCCGGAGGCAAAGCTGGAACTCCCACCGCGCCTATTCCCGGAGTGCCCACGGCGCCGGAAAAACCAGCACGCCCGGCTCCCGAGGCACCTGTGAACAAGCCGGCTGATGTACCCACTACTCCGGCCAAACCAGGATCGCCGAGTGAAAAGCCTGTAGCACCAGAGGCTCCCCAGCCTGAAGCGCCAAAAACGAAGTAGCTTAACACCGATACCTTAACATTGCGGTTAGTTTAGAGCCGGCAATCCCACGATTGCCGGCTCTGCTTTTTTGAACCCCTGTGGAAAATGAAGCCTGCGCGCGCAAGCCATTGTTCCAACATGGGAAAGGTAGAGGCTTTACTTGCAGGCGTCCGCTTAACGCGACACGCCGTAATGAAAGGACTCACCCATGGCATCCTTTCTTTCTTTATTACTCACCTCATTCAAATCCGGAACCGGCGGGCTGCGCACGGTTGCCCATGTCGATCTTCCCAAATTCATGGGGGATTGGTATGTGATCGCCAATATCCCGTACTTTGCTGAGAAAGGATGTGTTGACTCGGTGGAAAGTTACGCGTTGCGCGCCGATGGCCGGATCGACAACGGGTTTGCTTATCGCAAGGAATCGTTCGAGGCGCCGGTTCAGAGAATTAAGGCGCTAGCCTGGGTCCACGATAAAGGCTCCAATGCGGAGTGGCGGGTCCGGTTCTTCGGGATTTTAACCGTCAAATATCTCGTGCTTGATTTGGACAAGGATTACCGATGGGCGGTCATTGGGCATCCTTCGCGCGACTACGGCTGGGTGCTGGCGCGCGAAAAGACACTTTCTGAAGCGGAATATCGCGCGATCCTCGGCCGTCTTTCAGAACAGGGTTATGATCCGGGCCGGTTTGAAAAAGTGCCACAGCTGCCGGCAAAAGGGTGACAGCGCGGTTTCTGCCATGGGGAGGAAACAAATTGTCGATCGACATTTCTTCGCTTTTGACTGTTATACAGTTCCGAAACCCCGAGGACCTCCCTTTGCATTTGAGTGCCTGGGAGATGCACCCTGCCGATTGCCTTTATGCATAATCAGATTCCTGAAGATGTCGCGGAAGACGACGTCGTTGCCATCGACGAACTTTGCCAGCTTAACGGACGGATTTGCGCGGAACTGAGCAAGGTAATCATCGGCCAGCGCGAGGTGATCGAAAAACTGCTCATCTGCATTTTCGCGCGCGGCCACGGACTGCTCATGGGCGTGCCTGGCCTCGCCAAAACGCTTCTGGTCCATTCGCTTGCGGATTTGATGTCGCTCAATTTCAACCGCATCCAGTTCACCCCGGATCTGATGCCAAGCGATATTACCGGCACCGAGATTTTGCAGGAGACCGATCAGCCGGGACGGCGGGCGTTCGAGTTTGTAAAAGGACCGATTTTTGCCAATATCGTGCTGGCGGATGAAATCAACCGGACGCCGCCCAAGACGCAGGCGGCGTTGTTGCAAGCGATGCAGGAGCAGAAGGTCAACAGCGGCAAACACAGCTTCAAACTGGAGCCGCCTTTTTTCGTGCTGGCCACGCAAAACCCGATCGAACAGGAAGGGACGTATCCGCTTCCCGAAGCGCAGCTCGACCGGTTTATGTTCCTGATCAATGTGGGATATCCGAGCGAAGCGGAAGAACTTCAGATCGCAAAGGCGACCACCGGAGGCGCGATGCCGGTGCTGGATAAGATTTTGAGCGCGCAGGAGATTTTGCGTTTCCAGGAACTGGTGCGCCGGGTGCCGGTGCCGGATCATGTTTACGAGCATGTGGTCAAGCTGGTGCGCAAATGCCGCCCTGGCGGGGAGGAATCGCCCGATTGGATTAAGAAATGGGTCATGTGGGGTCCGGGACCGCGGGCGGTGCAATACCTGGTGCTTGGGGCAAAGGCGCGCGCGGTGTTGCGCGGCAGTTATCTGGCCCGGCTTGAAGATGTGCATGCGGTGGCCGAGCCGGTATTGGCCCATCGCATCCTGGTGAATTTCCACGCGGAAAGTGAAGGGATCTCTAGCCAGGAGATTATCCGGCGCATTGTGGCGGAAACCGCGGGATAAGAGATTAACAGGCGCCTTTCATGAGCAAACCCGAGCATAACTGGGACTTTCTCGATATGGGCGTCATCTCGCGGCTCTCGCGGCTGACTGTCTCGGTCCGGATGCCGATGCTCGGTTCGGTAACGGGGTTGCATCGGAGCGCGACGCGCGGCTCCTCGGTGGAGTTTGCCGAGTACCGGAAATATGCGCCCGGGGACGATCTGAAGTTTCTCGACTGGCGCGTCTTTGCGCGGACCGACCGGTTTTACATGAAGGAATTCGAGGCGGACACGAACCTTCGCTGTTACCTGGTGCTCGATACGAGTGCCTCAATGAAATACACGAGCGGCCCGCTTACCCGGTTTGATTATGCGCGGCGGCTGACGGCGACGTTGGCGCATCTGCTCATTCATCAGGGCGACAGCACGGGGCTGGTCTGTTTTACCGATAAAACGCTGCACGAATTGCCGCCCCGGCGAACACCGAGTCATTTAACCCAGTTGCTCAACACCTTGGCGGAAGCGAAGCCGCAGGGGGAAACGAATCTTGTAACCACACTGCACGATCTCGCGGAACGGATCCGGCAACGCAGCCTGGTGATTGTCATCAGCGATCTTTTCACCGAAGTGCCCGAGTTGCTGGAATGCTTCAAGCATCTGCGCTTTTACAAACACGATCTGGCAGTTTTCCATCTGCTCGACCGGCAGGAATTCGAGTTTGATTTCAATCGGCCTGTCCGGTTTGTCGATATGGAAAGCGGCATGGATCTGATCACTGATCCGGCCGTTGTCCGCGACGCGTACCGGGATGCGGTCCACGATTACCTGGCTGCGCTCAGTCATGGGTGCCGGGAATTTGACGTCGATTACCGGCTCAATTACCTCGATCAGAACTACGAGGCCATGCTGACTCAATTTCTTCTTCAGCGCATCAAACGGACCAAGGGCGGGCGCCGCTGATCCATGGGCTACCTTCAACCATGGATGTGGTGGGCGTTGCCGGCGGTGCTGCTCCCCCTGCTCATTCATCTGCTTAACCGGCTTCGCTATAAGACGGTCCATTGGGCGGCGATGCACTTTTTATTAAAAGCCAATCGCGCCGCGACACGCCGGGCCAAAATCCGCCAATACCTGCTTTTGGCGTGCCGGATGTTGGTGGTACTCTTTTTAATCTGGGCCATGGCGCGCCCGTTGGTGGGCGGCTGGCTGGGCGCGACAGCAGGCGGCGCACCGGAAACCGTGTTGATCCTGCTGGATCGCTCCGCAAGCATGGAAGCGTTTGGCGGCCAGCCCGAAAGCAAGCGCCTCCATGCGCTCGCTTTGCTTGGACAGGCGGCAAAGCTGAGCGCCGGAAGCCGGTTTATCCTGATTGAAAACGTCCTTTGTCAGCCGCTCGAAATCGCCGATGCCTCCTCGCTGGGCACACTGCAAATGGCGCGGCCAACCGATACCGCCGCCGACCTGCCATCCATGCTCCGGGCGGCGCTTGATTATTTGATCAAAAATAAACCGGGCAGCGCGGAAATCTGGATTGCCAGCGATCTTCAGGCAAGCAATTGGCGGCCCGAGAGTTCTGAATGGGGCGACCTGAGCGCGCGGTTCGGAGGGTTGAGCCAGCAGGTGCATCTTCGGGTGCTTGATCTTTCCTCACCGGCCGGTCGCAATATCTCGGTGGCGATGAAAAGCGTGGAGCTGCGGGTGCGCGATCCAAAGAATGGAAAAGCAAAGCTCAACCTGAACCTTCATTTAAAAAGTGGGGCTGAAGGGATGGGTACGGTTCCGCTTTTTGTGACCCGCGACGGCACGAAGAACCAGACTGACATCAGGATCAACGCGCTTGATCAGCGCCAAAATCTTCCATTCGATTTGCCGAGAGCAGAATCGGGCTGGGGGAAAATCGAGCTCCCGGCAGACGATAATCCGGCCGATAATACCGCTTACTTTGTATACGCGCCACCAGTGCCGGTCCGCGCGGCGATCGTCGGCGAGAGTCCGGCGGCATTGCGGTTTGCCGTGGGCCCCGACAAGACGCGTACCGATCGAAAAGTTGATTTGGTGGCCAATGCCGCCGCGGCGATGAATTGGAAGGAAACCACTTTTATCGCATGGACCGGGACCGCTCCGGACGAGAAAACCGGGAAAGCGCTTCAGGCATGGGTGGAAAGCGGCGGCGTGCTGCTTTGTTTCCCATCCGGAACGGAAACCGGGCCGGCCGGGATCACATGGGCAGGACTTGAAAATGCCACGCCGGATCGCCCGTTTCGAGTCACTGCATGGGACGAACTCGACGGTCCCCTCGCCCGCACCGACAATGGCACCCCGCTTCCGTTGGCCCGGCTCGATATCCAACGCAGACAAATCCCCACCGTCGGCATTTCAAGCCACACCTACGCCACATTCGCCGATGGACGTCCGTTCCTCATCGGATCCAAATTGGGCGCGGGCCAACTGTTTGCGTGTGCCGTGATGCCCGAGGTTCAATGGGGCAGCCTGGGGGAAGGATTTGTACTTTTACCCATGGTGCAGCGTCTGGTTACCCTTGGAAGCGCCAGATTAAGCGCCCCAGTCCTGGCCACCGCCGGGGAATGGCATCCGGCTGATCCGCAGGAAATTTGGACCGCGCTCGACAAAGACCGCGATTGGCACTGGAACGCCGGCATTTATCAAAGTGGCGCCCGGATGATCGCCTTGAACCGGCCCGAGATTGAAGACCAACCGGAGACGCTGGAAAAGGCGCGGATTTCGGAGCTGCTCAAAGGGGTGAAACTGACTGTCATGGCCGGCGCGATGGAACTCAAGGCGGACCGGCTCCAAAGCGAGATCTGGCCGGCGATGTTAATGGCCACGATGCTTTTTATGTGCGCTGAAATGCTGCTGGCCACCAGCAAGGCATTGCTGCCCGCCCGCGCCGCGGCAAGGCGGACTGAACCAGTTGTGGGAGGCGTGATCCGATGAATGGGTGGCAGTTCGATTTTTCTCCGGTCTCGCTTGGCATCTCCCTGCTGTTTGCCGTGGCATCGGTCTGGTTTTTTCTTCGTTCTTTAAAAAGCGAAGGACATGGCGGCTGGCTTACAGGGCTTCATGCATTGCGGCTGGTTATTGCCTTGCTGATCGCTTTCACGTTGCTTCGCCCGGAACGCGTCGTCAGCACCCGGCGAACCGAACAACCTCGGATCGCGGTGTTGTGGGATGGCTCGGGCAGCATGGCGACCAAGGATGTGATCTCGGGCGAAAAACAGACCGGATCGCGGGCGGCATGGGTTAAAAAGCAGATCGACGCCAAGTTCTGGGCGCCTCTCCAGAAACGGTATCTGGTGTCAGTCGAACAATTTGCCAGGCCACCGCTCAATCCTAAGGCGGACAAGGAGACGCAGGTCGGCTCTGATTTAAATTCGCCCCTTGAAAAAGTGCTCAAGCAGCACGCCGACCTGCGGGCGGTGCTGTTGCTGAGCGATGGCGATTGGAACCTGGGCAAATCGCCGATCACGGCCGCGACGGCGTTGGCGCAGCACGACGTGCCGATTTTTTCAGTGGGAGTGGGAAGTGAAACCTATCTGCCTGACATCGAGCTCCAGTCGGTGATGGCGCCCACCTACGGACTCATCAATGAGCGGATCAGCGTCATGTTCACGCTGCAAAATCATCTGCCGCGCGAGGTCAAAACCAAGGTGACAGTGGAAGGGCCCGGCAACGTTACCGGCTCGAAAAACGTCACGCTGCCGGCCATGGGACAGCTTCAGGATTCGCTCATTTTCACTCCGTTGGCCGAGGGGGAAGGCGATTTTACGGTGCGTGTGCCGGTGGAACAGGACGAGCTTTATCCCGAGAACAACGAGCGCGGCTTTCATCTCGCTGTGCGGAAGGAAGTGCTGAAAGTTCTCCTGGTCGATTCACAACCGCGCTGGGAATTCCGATACCTGCGGAACGCTTTGATGCGCGACTCCGGCGTCCTGGTCGACACGATCCTGTATCATCCGCAGATCGGGATGGGGGAAGGAGCTGGCTATTTAAAAGAGTTCCCCCCCAGGCGCGAGGATCTGCAAGGCTACGACGTGGTGTTTATTGGAGACGTCGGAATTGGCGGCGGCATGTTGAGCCCTGAAAACGCCACGATGCTCAGGGGACTTGTTGAGCAACAGGCAAGCGGCGTGGTCTTTCTTCCAGGCGAACTGGGCCGCCAGAAAACGCTGGCCGATTCCGCGCTCGGTGACTTGATTCCGGTGGAAACCGATTATTCGAAAGGAAGCGGGTTTGCGTCCCAGGCTGAGGCGCGTGTTGAGCTCACGTTTCGGGGACGCGATCACTGGCTTACCATGCTCGCCACGGATCCGGCCGCAAATCAGGCGGTCTGGCGCGCGCTGCCCGGTTTTTATTGGTATGCTCCGGCGCTCAAAGCAAAACCGGGCAGTGAAGTGCTCGCGGTGCATGAAGCCGCCCGCAATGCCAATGGACGGATTCCGATTTTGGTCACGCGCAGTTCGGGCAACGGCAAGGTGCTTTTTATGGGAACCGACTCGGCGTGGCGGTGGCGAAAAGGAGTGGAAGATACTTACCATTATCGGTTTTGGGGCCAGGTCGTCCGCTGGATGGCGCATCAACGGCACCTCGCGCAGGATGAAGGAGTCCGCTTTTTTTACACTCCCGAAACACCGAGGCGCGGCGAGAAAGTGCGGCTCAACGCGACGATCCTCGATAAGCTCGGCATCCCGATTACGGAAGGAAAAGTGGTGATCACACTGACCGCGCCGAGCGGGGCGAGTGAGACGATCAATCTCGCATCCGAAAATGCCGAGTGGGGGGTGCACACGGCAGAATTCACGGCCCGTGAAGGGGGCAAATACGAGGTGGAATTAAAATGCGAATCGGCCGCGCGCCGGTTGAAGACCGAGTTGAATATCACGGTGCCGGCATTGGAAAAAGTCGGGTTGCCGGCCAAGCTCGATTTGTTGCGCGAGATCTCGGCGTTGACGGGTGGAAAAAGCGCGGCGCCGGAAGCGCTGGCCCAATTGATTTCAAACGTCAATCTGCTGCCTGAGCGCAAACCGGATGAACAACGTTTCCGGCTTTGGTGCGCGCCATGGTGGTGCGCGGCGTTGCTTGGATTGTTCACGGTTTATTGGACAGGGCGTAAAATTCTTGGACTGACATGAATCAGCCCGTAAATAAGGGGTGTCGTGACCGGCTCAATGGAGGCGATAAAGGGGGCCGTTTACTTCCCACTTTCCGTTGTTTCAACCAGAGCTCCGGTCTCAATGAGGCCGGTTAGAAGATCCCACACATGAAGACGATCACCCTGCCCGATTCGCTGGTCATCCAACTCCAGGCTTACGAAGCGCGTCTTAAAAAGACGGAGACATTGGTGGCAATCTGCGGCGGGATCGTTGGAATCCTGGCCAGTCTGGTCCTGCTTTTTATTTTTGATCGAGTCGGCGACACGCCGCGTTGGGGACGCATGATCCTCACGTTTAGCAGCGGGGCGCTCGCGGCGTGGTTCGCCCACCGTTGGGCGCGGCAATGGCTTTGGAACCGGCGCGGACCGGCGCAACTCGCCAAGTTGCTCCAGCGCCATTTCAAGACGCTTGGCGACCGGCTTCAAGGGATCA
Source organism: Chthoniobacteraceae bacterium (assembly GCA_028293625.1). GTDB lineage: Bacteria > Verrucomicrobiota > Verrucomicrobiia > Chthoniobacterales > Chthoniobacteraceae > CAIURC01. Next base: position 229,893 of record JAQGOL010000025.1, read on the forward strand.
TTGAACTGACCGAGGCCACCGATCTTCCAAAGGATGTCTCGCCAGGTCTGATGCGTGCCGCAATCCGGCAGGTAGCCGACGATTCCAACCGGTTTGATTTTACCCAGGCCGTGCCGGTACGCCCGATGCGCCGGTGGGCGGCAGTCGCTGCGGTGCTCGCCACCTTGATGCTCGCCCCATTCCTTTTTGCCCCGCGTGCCGCCGTCAACGCGATTGCCCGATGGGTGATGCCATGGGCTCAAATTGAACGTTACACTTTTGCCGGGCTGGAATCGTTGCCTAAAGAACTGGTTGTTCCCCACGGAGAAGCCTTCGAGATCGCCTGCGGATTAAAAGCGGACTCGGCATGGAAGCCGGATTCCGCCACGGCCCGGCTCAATCGGAGCGAGCCGATGCAGGCAAAGCTCGAGAAAGGCCGGGCGCTGTTCCATCTGGCCGGCCAGACCCACGATGGGACATTGAGTGTGCGGCTTGGCGATGCGACACGCGACGTGGCGATCCGTCCAATGCATCGGCCTGAAATCAAGGAACTTTCCGCACAGGTTGAATTGCCCGCGTATCTCGGCTACCCGGCCTCAACCACGCCGATTCAGGGAAGCAGCGCAGAGTTTCTGGAAGGAAGCAACGTGCGGTTCTCAGCAAAAACGAGTCGCCCTTTAAAGGAAGCAAGCATGAAGGTTGGCGCGGCGGAACCGGCGGCGGCGGTCGCGCAGGACGGTTTTATAACGCCGTCGACTCCGGTCGATCAACTCGGGGCCGAAACCACGTTCCGTTGGGCTGACATTTTTGGACTCACACCGACCCAGCCTTACACGGTCCGGGTCAGTAGCACCAAGGACGCGGAGCCGCGGATCGAGCTCCGGGGGATCGAACAGGAAACCGCCATTCTTCCCACCGAAGTGCTCAGGTTAAGCTTTGCCGCGAATGATGATTACGGGGTAAAAGAAAGCTGGCTTGGCTGGACGGTGCGCGCCATTGGGGACAAAAAAGGGCCGGGACAAACCGGCGAAGCGGCCCGGACTCCCGGGACGCAGACGACGAGGGAGATGGCAAACACGGCTCAGTTCTCGCCGATCTGGCAAAAGATTCCCGAAGACAGCATCGTGGAGCTGGCGGCATATGCGCTCGATTATCAGCCGCAGCGCAAGCCGGTCGAATCGTGGAAGCACACGGTCTATGTGCTGAGTTTAACCAAACATGCCGAGCGGGTGCGCGAACGCATGGACGCGACTTTACGACAGCTTAATGAACGCATTCGCGATGAAGAACGGCAGCTCGATGAGACCGCCACCATTGCCCAGAACAAGGCCGATTTGGCCGGGGAAAAAGCTGGCGAACAGATGAAACAGGCCGAGTCGGCCGAGCGCGCCAATGAGAATCAGCTTCAAAAACTGACCGATGAAATGCGTGATGTAATGAAGGACGCATTACGAAACAAAGAAGTGCCGGAAGGGACGCTGGCCGATTGGCAGCACCTGACTGAAGCGCTTGAAAAACAGGCTACCCCGCCGATGCAAGCCGCATCCGAGGCGCTTGCGCAAGGCGGCCAGCAGCCGCAATCGCGAGAGCAACAACTGGCCGAGGCCCAGGCGCAGCAGCAAAAAGCCCTCGATGCGATGCGCAACGCCGCCGAGAAGATGAACACGACCAACGAGCATCTTTACGCGCGCAATTTTTACAACCGGATGCGCGCCGCCGCCGCGACTGAGCATGGCATTCACGACACGCTTAAAAACCTCGCGAAAGAAACCGTTGGACTAACTCCCGAACAGATTGCCCCGGAGCACAAAGCGGGGTTTGAAAAAAACGCCACGAGCCAGGAGATCCAGACAAAAACGGTAGAGACCCTTGCCAACGATATGGCAGCGTTCATTAAACGGGTTCCAAATGAAAAATACGAGGCCGTAGATCGCGAGATGCGGGAGAAAAAGGTGGTCAACGAACTGGGCGAACTGGCCGGGTTCGTTCGCGCCAACTTGCGGCTCAAAGCGGTCGGCCGCACCAAGCAGTGGGGCGATCAGCTCGATGAATGGGCCACGATGCTTCAGAGCGAATGCAAATGCCAGGGAGGCGATGGCGAGATCGACCCTGATTTGATGGAACTGGTGGTTGCCTTGGTGCGCGCCGCCCAGGCCCAGGATAATATCCGCGAGCAAACCGAACTGCTTGAAGCCAAAAAGGATGGAAATCCGCAATACGCACAGGGCGCCCTGGCATTGGCCACCCAGCAGGATGAGCTCAAAAAATCGCTGGATGATCTCCGGGAAAAAACCAAGTTCGACGAGTTCAAACCGACGATGGAGGCCGCCGGCGGATTCATGGGGGAAGTAGCCGGGAGCTTTCGCCAGCCAAAGACCGACGCGGAAGTTGTCTCTACGGAAGCGGCGATCATCGAGCTGCTGGTGCCGCCGGATAAAAAGGGAGGCAAGCCCGGTTCCAAAGCGCAGCAAATGGCGCAGAAAATGATGGCCCAGGCAACCAAGGCCGGTTCAGGCGGCGGCGGCAATCGCGGCCGGTTCGCGAGCGCTCTCGAAGGCGAAAGTGCGGAAGGCGCCGCGCTTAAAGCCAGAGCTGGTGCGCGGCCAGTGGAAAAGGCGGGGGCGGCCAGCAACGCGGGAGATTGGCCTGAGGAATTTCGCGATCAGTTGCAGGCCTATTTCCAGCAGATGGAAGCCGGCAAGTAACCAAGGCCATGCGTTCTTTCCGGCTTACGCATTCAGTCATGCCGGGACAAATCCCGTGCTGCTGGCGTTTCTGGCTGGCGCTGCTTTGCCTGGCCGCGGCAAACGGCATGTCCAGCTTTGCGGGATTTAAGCCAAACGCTGAAGTCCTTGTGCCACCATTGGAAACTCCGCGAACAATCGGATTTTCCAACGTTAAAACCACTCCGGAAATCGAACCCGCAGGCGATTTGCTCGTTTTGAAAACATTGGAGCTGATGCCTGGAAAGCTGATCTCGGCCTCGTCCTCCGGCCCGCTTCGCTGGAAACCAGCCACCGGAAAAGAGCTCGATATTCAAGCCGATCGCATCGCTGGAATCCGGTTGACGGCCAGGCGGCCCGAAGCGGCGAAATCGGAAGCGACCGTTCAGCTTCGCAACGGGGACAGGTTATCTGGTGAGATCATGGCGCTTGATCAGAAGCAGATTGTTTTAAAGCATCCGCAGCTTGGGGCGATCACCATCGATCGAAGCCGGATTTTTCAACTCCATCCCAATCGCCGCCTTGATCTGATTGAAGGCGGAAGTGAAGCGGCGACTCCTTTTTTAGCGGCAAACACAAACAACCTCCCTTTTCCCGGCGGAGCAGGCAAACCGATCAGCTGGATATATCTCGACGGCGCTTACAGCCAGAAAACCGAAGCGCCGGGTGCGCCTCCCAGAAACACCCAGGCGCTGCATTGGGCGATTCCTGAGGGACTCGATCCGTTTGAAGTGCGCTTTGAATTGACCGGAAGCGGCAATGTTCAGCCCTCGTTTATTTTTATGCTCAAAGGGGATGCCAACGCGGCTGCCGTGCAGATTTCATTCAGCTATCCCAACGTGCAGATCATGCAGCAAACCGCGGCGGTTCGAGCCAACCAGCGCAGACTATGGAAAGCCGTTTCCCTCAAAAACAAGGTGCCCACGGTTCCTTCGCGCATGAGCATTCGAATCGTGGCAAATGCCAGGACAGGGATCATGGACATTTATGTGAATGGCGTTGCAGCAGTCAAAATCGGCCAGCAATTAAGCGAACGGCTGCCGGGATTGGGCAGAACCATGCTGCTTGGCGGTTTTCCAAATAGCAGCAACTCGCTGGTAATCTCCAATCTCCGGATCGATTCGTGGAACGGGGAGATCCCGCGGGGTGAAAGTGTGGCCGCCACCACGTTTACCAATAACGACGTGACAAGCGGCGCCGTATCCGGATTTCGCGACGGGAAATTTGCCATCGAAAGCGAAATCGGCATGCTCCAGGTGCCGCGCGAAAATGTGAAAGTCATCGAGTTTGGCGGCACAATGATTTCCGAGCAGGCAAAGGCGAAAATCAGGCTCGCCGATGGATCCGCAATCAGCGTCGACACCTTTAAATGGACGGGCGGCGAGCTCATTGCCCACAGCACGATTTTGGGCGATCTGCGGCTGCCCGCCGAAATGGTTGCCGAGCTGATTTACAATCCTGCCCCCGTGCATCTCCCGCCGGTTCCCGCGATGAAAACGCCTTCCCAGGGAATTAACGGTTCCCCGTTGCCTTGACGTGACTTTTTGAAAAAGTGAATCACTCCCAAATGGCGTTAATGCCCATCCGTCCCGCCGATGTGCTTGCAATGAAAATGGCGCGGGCAGAGAAGAAGACGATGGAAAAGCGCGACGCCAGTGGGCACACGAATCGCAATGTGGAAGAAGCAAGGCCAGCTTTATGAGCCTGACCACCCGCGCTTTGCTTTCGGCGCTGCTCCTGCCGACCCTTTTTATCGGGCACCTCGACGCGCAGCTGGCCATTCCCGCGGATGTCAATTTTTTTGCCGGAGGCGCTCCTTCCAAACGTTTTCAGGACTCTGAAAATAACACCATCCAAAGTCCCGAAGCGAAAGCGTTGCCGCATGCTTTGCTTTTTCACGATGGCCGCCAGCTCCGAGGTGAGTTGCTTTCATTGACCGCGACCGAGGTCATTTTAAAACGCCCGGATGCCAGCGAACCGCTTCGGATTCCTCGCGATGGCGTGCGTCGGATCGTCCTGGCTGAGCCGCCTGAGAATGAGACCCCGCTTTTTTTCCAGGTCCGCTCAATCCGGCGCGACCCGGGCCAGAAATCGAGACGGCTCATTGTGGCGACGGTTAAATTAAAAGGCGGCGGCTGGTTTTGCGGGGAATTATCCAGCGCGGACGGGGAAACGTTTTCCCTGAAGCTGGAAGGCAAAAGTGCCATCAGCCTGAAGCGTGATCAGATTGAATGGTTTTATTTTGATTCAAAACCGATGTCGGCCTTCGAGTTTACCGGCAGTCTGCTCGATGCCAAAGGATGGCTTTTACGCGCGCCCTCGGCCCGCGCTGAAATAATCGGACGCACGCTCGTGGTCAGCGGAGCGGAGAGCTTCTCGCGGCCGATCACGCTGGCACCGCGCTTTGAAGTCCAATTTGAAGTACCGGCGGATGCGCAAGCCGGTTTGCGGCTCTGGATTCAGGCATCGTTGGAACCGCCAGGTTCCTACACTCGTGGCTCAATGGAACTGCAGCTCGGCGAGAAAGAAGCCGTTTTCGGCTTGTTTACAGAACGATTCGAAAAACAAACGGTGCCCTTCAAAGAGGAGGCTCCCCCTGAAGCGCCCGTCCGTTATCGCTTTCTGTATGACGGCTTCGGCCAGCGGGTCTCGGTGCTGCGCGATGACAAACCGCTCGGCAGTTGGCCACTGCCTGAAACCGATAATTCCAACCGGCCCGCACCTTTTCAGTTTCTCGGATTTGACCGGACCGTGAACGGCGAAAAAGCGCCTCTCAAGTTCAATGCCATCCGCGTGGGACCTTGGGATGGAATGGTTCCCGATGGCACGCCCGGCGACCGGCTCAGTGTGGGACGGCAATCGGCCATCCCAGGCAGTGTGACTGAAGTCACGGAACGCTCGCTCGTATTTGCCGGTAAAAAAGGGGCCGTGGCCCCGGAAGTCTTTTATGAGTTCGCTTCGGATGCCGCCCCCGCGGCACTTGAAATGGAAGGCAAACTCACCTTCGGCTTCGGAGGCGAACTGAATGCCGCTTCGCTTGAAATTCATGACGGAAAAGCGGTATGCAAAACCGCTTTTGCCTCCGCGTTTGAAGTCCCCATCGACGTGCTTCAGGTGGTTACTTTTAATAAATCCAAACCATCGGGCGGTGAACCGGCTGACACCCTCGTCTTTAAAAATGGCGACCAGTTTCGCGGCACCCTGCTTCCTTCCGGTTCCGACGGCCCGGTTCATTGGAAAACCAGTTCCGGACAGGCGATCGAGTTCCAGCTTCCCTCGATCGCCGGCGTTCGGTTTGCCGCACCCGCGCAGGCTGCGGCGGAAGGAACCAGCGTTGATCTGCGCAACGGGGATCGGTTGCGCGGCGAGATGGTTAAATTGGATAAAACCGGCCTGACGCTTCTGAATCCGGCATTCGGCCGCCTCATTCTTCAACGTGACCAACTCTGGCGCGTTTACCCCGATCCAAAACTGAATTTTGGCGACGGCACAAATGAAGGGGCCATCTGGCGTATTGGCAAACGCCGGATCGATAACGTCAATATTCACGACTTTACCGCAGCCGAAAATCGCGGCCGCTGGATGATCTTCAACGGCTTTTATCTGTTGCATCCTGAAGAGAACGACAGTTCCGGCACACCTCCCGGCGATAACATTCCCAACCAGCTGGAGGAACTCCAGGCGCCCCCTTCGCTGACACGGAACAAGCAATTTGAAATCCGCGCCGAATTATCCAACGCGGGCGGCAACGATATTTTCAGCATCCTCATGTTGGAGGCGGAAAAAGATGCGCCTTTCATGACGGTGGTTTTCAATTCCGATCAACTCCAGGCCGGCCTGGTCGATCCAAAACATCCGGAAGCCAGTCAGCAAAAAAGTGTGAACCTGGAGGAGCGAATCGCCGGGAAAATCGTCCGGATGGCGGTGCGCATTTTCGTCGACTCTGAACTTGGCACCGCTGATTTTTACATCAACGGCGCGCCGCTTCTCCGCATGGGCCAAAAAGCCAATGAACGGCTTCCCGGACTGGGAAGAACGGTCTCCTTTTCTGCGTTCCCCGTTCCCCTGACCGTTTTCTCCAATCTTTGGATTGGCCCATGGAATGGCGAGCTGCCGCAACCCGACGGGACCGACGCGCCGCGCACCATTTTAAGCAACGGCGACGTCGCCGCGGACACCCCCGCTGAGTTTCGCGAAAACCGGTTTTTTTTAGAAAGCGAGATCGGGCCGATTGAGATCGAGCGCGACAAGGTGCAATCGCTCGATTTTGGCGGAACAATGACGCCCGGGCCGAATGCGGCGGCGCGCGTGCTGCTCAGCAACGGATCGAGCCTCAATTTAAGCGCGTTCAAATGGGAGGGTGGCGAGCTGGTGGCAACAAGCCAGATACTGGGGGAACTGCGCCTGCCGGCTGGAATCGTCCGGGAGCTAATCTATTCGCCACCCATGACGCCGCCACTGGTCGTACTCCCGGAAAAAAAGCCGGCGCGTACGATTCTCAGGTAACCTTGCTTCATTGCCACCATGAAAACTTTGCTCCCTTTCCGATACTTTTCGCCCTGGGCGTTCAGCGCGCTCGCGCTGATGCATTCTCTGCAGGCGCAGGATCTGAATGTTTACAAAGGAACCCAGGTGCCGCCTCAGGTGGAGAAAATCTACGAGCACGGGCTTCAATATCTGGTGCGCTCGCAGAACGAGGACGGCTCGTTTCCGGGCAATTATGGAAGCGAACCGGCCGTCGCGGCGCTTGCCATGATGAGCATGCTGGCTCACGGCGAGGATCCAAATCGCGGGCCGTATAACAAGGCAATCAAGCGCAGCCTGGAGTTTGTCCTTAAACAGATGAATCAGACGACCGGTTATATCGGAAATTCCATGTACAACCACGGCTTCTGCACCCTGGCGCTGGCCGAAGCGTATGGCGGTTTGCAGGACGAACGCATCGGACCGGCGCTGAAAAAAGCCGTCGAACTGATTCTTTCAAGCCAGGAAAAAAACCGATTCAAAGCATGGCGTTACGCTCCGGATGCCGCCGATGCGGATTCCACGGTCAGCGGTGCTTGTTTTGTCGCTCTGATTGCCGCGCGCAATGCCGGACTGCGCGTTCCGGATAATGCGATCGATGGTGCGCTCAAGTTCTTTACCGATTGCCAAAGCCCTGGCACGGGCGGGATCGGCTACACGCCCGGCTCCGGCTCGATGGGCGGTTCGACCACGGCAATTGGCGTGGCGGTCTACGCGTATGCGCGAAAAAAAGATCAGCCGACGTTTTTGAAGGCGTTTAAGACCCTTAAATCCACTTCGGAAGAAGGGACGGGGAGTTACCCTTTTTACTTCGAGTATTATGCTTCCCAGGCGCTTTTTCAAAGTGACGTCAAAGTGTGGGAAGAATGGAACAATCGCCGGGTCGAACAGCTTACCCAAAGCCAGAATGAAGACGGCAGCTGGGACGGCTCGCTCGGACCATCGCTTTCCACGTCGTTCGGGCTGCTATCGATTGCGCTGAACTACCGATATCTGCCCGTCTACGAGCGATAACAGTTTTCCCCCGCACCCCTTCCGTGCCGGCGCGTACGGACAGAATAAAGGGCGGGAGGGGATTTTGGCGAAATGTCGGGATCCGGCGGGCACGGGAAGTGCCTTTAGGAGCTAACCGTTTGAACAGCCCGGGCCAGTGCTCAGGGTGTGACAAATGTGTAATAATTTCCCGCTGCGAATCTCTGGATAATAGTTATACTATAAGGTTTCGCCCTGCTCCCGCTCCTCGTTCCTCTTTCCCGTTCCCCGTTCCCCCCCAGATGAAACGCCTCCTTTTCGCCGCTCTTACCGCCTCCCTTCTGATCGTTCCGGCGCTCGACATGAGGGCGGCGGCTTTAATCAACGAAATCATGTTTCATCCGGCCGGAACACCGGAGGATCCCGCGCAGGAATGGATTGAAATTTACAACTCGGACCCGGCCGCCGCGATCGACCTCTCCAACTGGAAGCTTTCAAAAGGGATCGACTTTGTTTTCCCGGCGGGAGCCACTCTCGCCCCCGGCGGTTATCTCGTAGTCGCGGCAAATGTGGCGGTATTCAACGCGGCACATACGGGACCAAATGCCGTGCCAAACGTCATTGGCGGATGGGTTGGCAAGCTGAGCAATTCAGGCAATACGATCCGGCTCGAGGACAGCCAGGGCGTCACGATTCAGGAAGTGAGCTATGCAAGTGAAGGCGATTGGGCGATCCGCGCCCGGGGACCGCTCGACCTGGCTCATCGCGGATGGATCTGGACCAATAACGCGGACGGCGCCGGCAATTCGCTTGAACTGCGCAACCCGGCTCTTTTTGCCGAAAACAATGGCCAGAATTGGGCGGCAAGCATTGCCGTTGGCGGAACACCCGGCGCCGCCAACGGCAATACCGCGGCTGACATTGCACCGCTCATTTCCAATATCAAACATCGGCCGCATATCCCGCGCTCAACCGATCCGATTAAAATCTCCGCGGCAGTCACCGGGGAACTCAACGACCCCGTATCAGTGAGCCTGAAATGGCGAATCGACGGCAGCGCTTCCTTCATCTCGGTGCCGATGACTGACGGCAACAACGACGGGGAATTTGACGCGACAATTCCGCCACAGGCCAATCTTTCAATCATCGAGTTTTACATCCAGGCTACCGACACTGCCGCGCACAGTCGCACCTGGCCCGCCCCGGTCCGTACTTCCAACCCCGGGGTGACTCCGGAAACGTTCGCGCAGGCGGCCAATGCCTTGCTCCAGGTCGACAACAGTTACGACCCCACGGTGGCATGGACCCCGGGCGCGCAACCCATTTACCGCGTGGTTCTCACCGCGGCGGAGCGCACTGAACTAAATCAAATCTGGACCAACGTGGGCGGCTCCGATCAAAGCGATGCGTCATTTAACGCGACATTTTTGAGCCTCGATGGAACCGGTCAGGATACCAATTATTTGGCCAGCGTGCGCAATCGCGGCAACGGCAGCCGTCAAGGACCGCCGAATAACGCATTATTCAGCTTCCCGACCGATGCGCTTTGGAAAGGCCGCAAAGATATCGCGCTCAATTGCCGATATGCCCATTCACAAAACCTCGGCGCTTTGTTGATGACCCGCATGGGAGTGGCTGTCCAGGACACGGCGGCAGCCCAGGCGCGCTTCAACGGGGTCAACCTCGCGCTCGCTTCCAATGTGATGTATGGCACTTATGCCCGGGTCGAGCAGTTGGGTGGCGACTGGGTGAAACACCATTTCCCTCTCGATTCCGCCGGCAACCTTTATCAGGTCCGCGATATTCAGGACAGCGGCAACCTGCGATATGAAGGCGCCGATCAGGCCGCTTACACCGACAGTTACTTCAAACAAACCAACTCCGATGCGGCCGACTGGAGCGACATCGTCCGGCTCTGCGATGTGCTCAATAACTCACCCGCGGCCGGTTACAAGGCGGCCGTCAGCCAGGTCATTGATTTGGATCAATGGCTTACTTATCTGGCTGGCAACGCGTTGATCGGTAATCAGGAAGGCGGCATCAGCACCGGACGCGGCGACGATTATTCGCTCTACCGGGGTCTGCTTGATCCTCGATTCCGGCTCGTTGAGCATGACATGGATACGACGATGAGTTTTGGCGGCGTCGCGGCGGTTCCAAACGCCAGCATTTTTACCGCGTATGAAGGATTGCCGGGCTTAAGCAAACTGCTCAACGATCCCTCTATCCTGCCCGATTATTACGCCAAATATCTTGAGCTGATCGATCGGGTTTTTAATCCGGGAACCGCCAACCCGCTCATTGACCAAGCCATCGGTTACCTCGCGGCAAACCAGCCGGCCGCCGTAACCGCGGCAAAAAACTTTCTGGTTAATCGCCGCGCCGGCGTGCTCGCGCAGATCCAGCAGAACTATGCGATGACGATCACGACGGGCGTTGCGGACGTGGACGGTTCCTATAACTCCACCGATGGATCCGCGACGATCAGCGGAACCTTCAATGTCGCCAAAACCCGTTCAATCCTGGTGAATGGCGTGCCGGCAACCCTTTATTACCGCGCCAACGGGGCGGCCAACCCGGCGGGGACATGGAAAGTGGTGGTTGCAGCCGGATCCACCTTTTTTAAACCGGGAATAAATTCTGTTACTGCGAATTTTTATGACGGGCCAAACGGGACTGGCGCCATCATCAATTCGCTCGCGGCAACGCTGATCTACTCCACGGCGGCCACGCAAACCAATGTGGCGGGCACCCTCTCGCCTCCCGGCACACTCTCGGTGACAGCGCCGGCGAACTACGTGCCCGGCACCCCGATATTCGTCCGGATCGATCTCAGGAACACACTCGGTGATCTCGATCGGCTGGCATGGAATCGCACCGCCACATTGACGGGATCCAACGGCATCGTACTAAACCCTGCAACGGTGCCTCTTTACAACGGGGTCGGCAGCGCCCTTGTCAGCGTGGGATCAAGCAGCGGCGGCAATAGCCAGATCCTTTTCAGTTACGGGACAGGCGGCACGGGCACGGCTGGAAGCGGTGTTCCCGGATCGATCTGGAAAAGCAAAACGGACATGACCTCGGCCACGATCGCCGCCATTCCCGCGACATGGAAAGATGAGGGCTTTGATGATTCGACTTGGGTGAGTGTGGCAACTCAAACCGGTTACGGCGATCTGGATGAAAATACGCCCTTTGCCCGTGTGGATTACAACACCACGACTGGAACCCAAAGCGGGCCGAGTGTCCTTTTCCGCAATACTTTTACAATTTCAGACATCACAAAACTGGCGTCCGTCACTGGTGAAATCAAATACGATGACGGGGCGATCGTCTATGTGAACGGTACGGAAGTGCTGCATACCGCGAATCTGCCAGTGCCAAGCACACTTACTACTTACGCCGATTTGAGCGGCACCACCGAGAACGCGCTCGCGGCACTAAGCATCCCGCTAAACCTTCTCCATGACGGCGTGAATACGATTGCCGTCCAAGTGCATCAGCATGATACAGGAAGCACCGACAGCACATTTGATCTTAAGCTTGCCGCCAATCTTACTTCTGCGGATCCGGGCAATTTCACCCTGAGCGCCAGCGTCGGCAGCCTCGGCGCACAGAAACTGATCAGCTCCCTGGGCGCCCAGACGCAAACCGTGGCCACCGGGACTTTGCCCGCGGGCGCGACGAACTGGAGCGGCATTGTCCATGTCACGGGCGACGTGACGGTTCCAACAGGCGCGACTCTAACCATCGCAGCTGGCACCCATGTGTTGGTTGATGGCACCGTCACCGCGGGCGATACCGCGGGAAAACGGATTATCGTCAACGGCACGCTCAATGCCAATGGCACGGCCGCCGCGCCAATCAGCATTACTTCAGCCGATCCGGCAACGCGCTGGGGCCAGCTCAGTTTCTCCGCTGCCCAGCCTTCCATCCTCAACTACGTTTTTCTGAGCCACGCCGGACACGTTAACGGGACCGGCCACACTTCCCGTGGTCCGGCGATGCGGATGGCGGGCTCGAACGTGACCCTGAACGACAGCGCGATCGCCGACTCTCCGGCGAAAGCCATTTACACCAGCGGCACCTGTAATTTGGTAATCGAGCATTCCCTCATCACGCGGCTCATTACCGGTCCGGAATTGGAAGATGGCTGCTCGCTGCTTTTGGAAGACTCCAATATCCAGCTCATTCTGCCCGACTACCGCGAGAGCAGTTCCAATGCGCCCGATGACGAAGATTGCCTCTACGTGCATAACGGCACGGGGCGTCCGATCACTGTGCGCCGTTCGGTATTTGCGCGATGCGGCGACGATGCATTTGATTGTTTGGGCGGTCCGATCACGGTGGAGGACTCGATCCTGCGCGAAGCATGGGACAAAGGGATGAGCCTGCTTAACAATGACCTGACTATCTCGCGTACGCTTATTGTCGATTGTGACAAGGCGATCGTTCCCAAATGCAACGTGGCCAACGGCACGGTGACTATCAACGTAGATCAGGTCACGGTGCTAAGTGAGGATCATAACACCACTCTCGCCCCGTGGGGTTATAGCGTGGCGCCGGGAAATCCGGATCCCGACACCGCCAGTACCGGCCTTTATACACAGGATAAAAACGGGCAGAGCGTCGCCAGCGCCCACATTAATATCACGGCCAGGAACTCTATTATTGAAGCGAAAGAACCGATCAAGGTCGACCCGCTTTACCCTAACTCCGGCACGATCGTCACCTATAGCAACACCTTCGATGTTGATACAGCCGGGGCCGCCACCTGGCCCGGCCCTGGCAACGTGGAAGGCGCGCCACTCCTTGTTGATGAACTTAACAAAAACTTCCATCTCACCGCGGCCTCCCCGGCCCACGATGCGGGCGACCCGGCTTCGACCCCGGATTCGGATGGCACCCGCGCCGACATGGGCGCTCTTGCCTTTGGCGGCACGGACTCCGGCGCAAGCGGCACCGTGACATGGTCGCCCTCAGGCGGCCCTTACCACATCACGGCCGATGTGACGGTTCCCGCCGGTCTGACCCTTGTGATCCAGGCTGGAACCAGCGTGCAGTTCGACCAGAATAAACGGCTTACAGTAAAAGGGACGCTGCAGGTGGAAGGCACAAAGGAAGCGCATGTTACTTTTTCCCATGTTCCCGGCACGATTGCGGCGGGCGATTGCGACCCGATCAAGAACGGCGTGCAAACGGGTCCCCCAAAATGGGGCGGCATCCGAATCGTTGATAGCTTGGGCCGGGAGAACAAGATTGCTTACGCGGACTTTATCAATGCGCAGGGCACTTCACCGGTAAGCACGGAGACGCAGCAGGAAAACTGGGGCAGCATCGGCGTTATCCGCTCATGGGCATGGATTGACCACTGCACTTGGAGCGGGTCGCATTTGCGCTGGTGCTATGGGCGCTGCGCCAAGCTGACGGTTTCCCACTGTATCTTTGGAAACATGTTCGACGCAACCGAAGCGCCGCCCGCCGACTTTATTACCGGAGCCGATAACTCGCAGGAGCCGCTCAAAGTGGAATATATCAGCACCGACGCTGCGTTGGCCGGCAACGCCAACTTTGTAAGCGGCTTCCCGGTTGGCGGCTGGTTCCGGGTTTATTACAACGATTTCTATGGCAATAAAGGCCACAACGATGTCTTTGACGGCGATGGCGGCCGGGTTGGCACAACCTATCCGCTGGACTGCCGTTACAACTACTTCCATGGTTTGAGCGGCGACGAACATATGGATCTGAAAGGCGACGCGCTCATTGCCAATAATATCATTGAGCATGCCACCAAGGATCAGTGGACCTCTGACAACGGCTACTCGAATGCGATCAGCACCGATAACGTCGGCGCCGGAACCACGATCATGGTGGCGCGCAACCTCTTTTTCGATCTGGATCACGCGGCCAACCTCAAGGGCGATGTAGCCGCCTATTTCGAACACAATACCTGCGCCAACTTCCACACTGATTTCCATTACGTTCAAGGCGCGCCTTATAACATCGATCAGCAGGTCAAATGCTCGGTCATCAACGTGTTTGTGCCCGAGGATGGAGGCGCTCCGCCCCATGGCGACGGTTTTTATATGGGCTACAACCTGATCAGCGGCGTGCCGCGTCTGGTGAGCGGCGCGGACTCCACCAAGATCAACGGCACGACCATCGTCAATACCATCACTACCAAGATCGAGTTTAACCAGAATATTGCCGATCAGGTAACCGACCTTGCCATTGGCGCCAATCATCCAGGCACCATCTATAACTCGGCTTTTGGAACCAACATTCAGGCTGCTCCAGGGTTCGTCGACGCGGCGGCAAAAAACTTCGCCCTCAAGGCTGAATCCGCGGCAAAAGGAAGCGGGCCGGGCGGACTTGATATTGGCTATACGATTTCCGAGTGGGTCTACCTGCTCGGCGGCCCCTCCTCGGTTACTCAAAACAATTCAGCGAGCTTTCAAGTCGGCGGCCCTGGGCTGATCGCCTATAAATGGCGGCTCGATGGCGGCTCGTGGAGCGCGGTGCTCCCAATCGGCTCCGGCGCGGTCTATCCACGCACCGGCGCCACCGTCCGGCAGGCGGTTTTGAACTTAACAAACCTTGGCAATGGACAGCATACGCTTGAGGTGATTGGACAAGACTTCGCCGGCAACTGGCAGGATGCTGATCCGGCAAAGAGCTACGACGGACTGCCTCAGTTTGCGCCGACCACGCGCACATGGACTGTCAATACGGCGGGCGTCTTGGTCAGGCTCAACGAAATCCTCGCCGATAGCGCCACCGCGTTTGATACCATCGAGCTTTACAATGGCGGCACAGCGGCCGTGAACATCGGCGGCTACACGCTCAGTGATGATCCGCTTGAGCTCTCCAAATACACGATTCCAGCGGGAACCATGATCGCGGCCGGCGGCTACTATAGCGTTACTTCAGCCGTGTCAGGCATCTCACTCGATAAGGACGGGGAAACCGTTTACCTGCGCAATGGTGCCACACTTGTGGATTCGGTGTCGTTTGGCCACCAAATCGCGGAGCTTACAATCGGACGCATTGGAACCAGTGGCGATTGGGCGCTTTGCACACCGACATTCGGAGCCGCCAATGTTCCCCTCCAATTGGGCGATCCCGGCGCCGTCCGCATTAGTGAATGGTTCGCGGATGGTGAAGTTCTCTACAACAACGATTTTATTGAGCTCGCCAATCCGGGCCCGTTGCCAGTGGCGCTCGCCGGTATGCGCCTGAGCGACAATCCCATCGGCAATCCCAAAGCCCACATTATCGCGCCGCTCAGTTTCATTGCCGCGAACGGCTACTTGAAGTTCATAGCTGATGGAAATACGAGCGCGGGACCAACGCACCTTGCTTTCTCCCTTGATCCCGAGCAGGAGGTCATCGCGCTGGCCGATTCCAAAGGCATCCAACTCGACATCCTCTTGTTTGGACCGCAAACCACCGATTACTCGCAAGGTCGCGACGCTGCCGGATTGCCAACCTACTACGAACTGCCGACCGCCGGCCTTGCCAATGGCACCGGCGATCCTGCGTACGCCAATGCGCTTGCGCTCCTCCATGGGCTTCGGATTACGGAGATCATGTTCAACCCGGTGGGCGGCAACGATTTTGAATTCATCGAGCTGCGCAACGTCGGCGCGGTGGCGTTTAACCTGAACGGGGTTAAACTGGTGAACGGCATTAGCTTCACCTTCCCGCTCCTGACACTCAGTCCCGGCAAGAACGTTGTGCTTGTTTCCAATCTGGCCCAGTTCCGCAGCCGTTATGGCAACGATCCCGCGGTGGCCGGTGTTTACTCCGGGAAACTCGACAACAGCGGCGAAGGCATCTCACTTCAATTGCCGCCGCCGTTTGACGCTAACATTCTTACTTTCACCTATAGCGACAGCTGGCAGTTAAGCACCGATGGATACGGCAAGTCACTTGTCGTGTTTAATCCGCTGGCACCCGCCAATCAGTGGGCCGACAGCGATACCTGGACGGCCAGCGCCAGCGTTGGAGGCGATCCGGATGGCTACACTATCGCACCACCCGACAGTTTCGGCGCGTGGATGGCTTATTACAATATTGCCGGCACCACTTCCGATGGTGATCTCGATGGAATTCCAGCGGTAATTGAATACGCATTAGGGCTTGATCCAACCAACGCCACGGACGCTGACGGTCCTTCTGCCTTGCCTTTTACAAGCCTCGACGCGACCCGCCATCTCGTGCTGCATTTCTCGATCCCCTCCAATGCCTTTGCCTCGCAACTGCATGGATTCTCCGACACGGTCTATACAGTGCAGGCGAGCAGCACGCTTGGCAACTGGACCACGATTGCCACCAAGAGCGTCAATACACCCTGGACTGGAACGGCCACCGTCACCCTGGGATCCGTGATCAATAACCGGGTCCCGGTTCATGTGCAGGATGCAGGTGCCGCCGCACCACGCTACCTCCGACTTCAGGTCACAACTACGCGGTAGCCTCTGGATTGTAAGCGCTCCGGCAGCGGCTTAAAATGAAGGCAAAAACTGCGGCTCCCAACACATCTGGCAGCCAAGCTGGAAGCGATGGCGGTGCGGAGGAGCAATGCCAACTACGAAAAAGCAGAATTCACCGATTCCCAAGTGCCTGACAGGCATCAGCGGATTTGACGATATTACCAATGGCGGCCTTCCAAGGGGTCGGGCAACGCTGTTAATGGGCGGAACGGGAAGCGGAAAAACCGTGTTTGCTCTGCAGACCTTGGTGAACGGAGCACGCACCAGCCGGGAACCGGGCATCTTTGTCGCTTTTGAGGAAGGTGCCGACCGGATCAATGCGAACGCAGCGAGTTTTAATTGGAATGCCCGGGAGCTTGGGGAAAATCAGCTCTTTATCTTTGATGCACGCGTTCGACCTGATGTAGTTAAAGCGGGCGAATTCGACCTCAAAGGCATGCTTGCAGGCATCAAGGATAAGGTCACCACGATGAAAGCCAAACGGATCGTGTTCGATTCACTTGATGTGCTTCTGAATCTTCTGGAAAATCCCGCGTTGGAACGGCGGGAAGTCTATCGGCTTTTTGATTGGCTCGTTGAAAACGAACTCACCGGTATTATTACCATGAAACTCGAGGCCGGACAGCCGGCTGCCGGAAGCTACGCGTTCATGCAGTTTCATAGCGAGTGCGTTGTGCAGCTCGGACGCCGCCAGGTCAATCGCTTTTCATTACGCGAATTGCAGGTCTTAAAATATCGCGGCTCATCGCATTCCGACGATCAAACCCCTTTTGTGATTCTCTCCTCGGGAATTGAAGTAGCCAGCAACAGCCCAAGCGAACTTGAGCACGAGGCATCCACGGAACGGGTTCCAACCGGGATAGCGCAGCTTGATGAAATGCTGGGCGGCGGTTATTTCCGGGGAAACAGCGCGCTGATTACCGGCGCGCCAGGCACAGCCAAGTCGATCCTTTCAGGAGCATTTATCGAAGCCGCCTGCCGACGGGGTGAACGCACCCTCTATATTACTTTTGACGAGAACGCCAGCGAGGTTGAACGCAATCTTTCCTCGGTGAGTATTGAGATCGGCTCCTATCACCGGAGCGGGCTCTTGCGCTTTTTTGTGGCGCGCACCGAAGCGGCAAGCGGGCCGGTGCATTTAATGAAAATAAAGCTGCTTATTGAAGAATTTAAGCCGCGTTGCGTGGTAGTCGACCCGGTGTCCGCTCTAATCAGAGCCGGCGACGTGGAGACCGCGGAAACAATTGTTGAGCGGCTCCTATATAACACGCAAGCCAAAGGGATTACTACAATCTGCACGAGCATAGTGGAGGATACGGCGACCCTGCTTGGCACTACTCCCATCTACGTTACAACCATCACGGATACTTGGATTCATGTAAGCTATTTTATTCAAAGCGGGGAACGCAACCGTTCGCTTTCAATCGTCAAATCGCGCGGAATGGGCCATTCCAACCGGATTTGCGAGTTGATCCTCAGCGACAATGGCGTCGCCTTGAACGACGTGTACGTTTCGCAAGGGGAAGTGGTGATGGGCAGCCTGCGATGGAGCCGTCAATTGGAAGAACAAGCCGAGCATCGCCAGGTGAAGGCGGAGATCGAAAAAATGCAGCGCGAAATTGACAAGGCAAAAGCGGAGCTCCCGGCTCAAGTCGATAGCCTGGAACGCCAGCTCAACATCAAACAGGCCAAACTCAATGAGCTAATCGCCGCGCAGAATGCTCAGGAAGCAAGCCGCACACGACAGCTCAAGCCTGAGACAGGACACACAAAGAGCGAAATGCCTTCAAAAGGGCACAAATCGACATCGGGCAAAACCACCGGTCCAAGGCGGCATGGGAAAGGAGAAGCGCAATGAGCCCGCAACGCCGCAAAAAGAAAACAACGCCCGAGAATCCCAAGCTGATGCTGCGGCTCTATATTGTTGAAAACGCGATTCATTCAAACCACGCGATTGCCAACCTCAAAGCCATTTGCACAAAGCACTTGGCTGACCATTTCAAGCTTGAAATCGTAGATGTGCTCAATGAACCCCGCCAGATCATCAAATATCAAATCTTGGCGACGCCTACTTTGATCAAGCTATCGCCTGAACCGGTCCGCACCATCATCGGCGATCTTAGTGATGAGCAGAAAGTTCTGGATGCGCTCGGCATCATGCCCGCTCCTCCTCCTTCGAGTTAATAATCGCCCGACCTATTCCATGCAGCCGGAAAACGGAGGCAGAAAGGGGAGGATAAACCGAGGTTACCTCTCCCCGTGCCAGCTCCAGCGCGGATCGCGGATAATACCGAGAGCTTCCTTCACATCCATCCCGGCTTTTGCCTGCATGGCAAAGTCGGCGCGGCGGCTGTTCCACAAGCGGGTTTCCGTTTCAGAAACCACCTGCTTTCTATAAGGCACGCGATTGCCAACGAGCATCACCAAATAGCCTTCTATGCCGAAGGTGTTTTCCGTGCCACGCAGGATATAGCGTCCAAACCCGCTTGGGCCGTTCTCGCGATAAAACTCCAGAAGCTGCTCGATTCCGCTGATGTCCGTATCCGCGCGGCAATGGCGCCAGAAGGGCGTATCGAGCCGGGTATTGGCGTAATAATGGAGCGCCAGAAAATCGCGGACATCGTCCCAAAGTCCACTGACCATCTGATTAAAAAGCCGGCGCATGGAAGGCGTGGCGACAAAGCTGCAATGCAGGAGTTGGTCCACGAGCGTCTGGCATTCCATGCATACAATCATCAGCGAAGTCGCTTCCAGCGGCTCGACAAAACCGGCGGCGTTGCCTACCGCCACCACGTTGTCCACCCAGTTGCGCTGGTAGCGGCCAGAGCGGAATTTAACCACGCGCGGCGAAGAGGGAGCTTTGGGATTTTTACTCAAAAACTCAGCGCACGCTTCATCATCGGAGATCGACTGCGAGGCATAAACATAACCACGATTAACGTGATGCTCGTGCTCGATCTGCCATGACCACCCCGCATTCATCGTCTCCGCCACTGTATAGGGAAGGATCGGTTCATCCGTGCGCTCCCAGCCGCCCACTACCGCCCGGTCGCAAAAAAGCGAGCGATCGTAGCTGATATACGGCTCTTCGAGCACGCGTCCAAGCAGCTCACTCCGAAAGCCGCTTGAATCGATAAACAGATCCGCTTCAAGCCGGCGCCCGTCTTCGAGCTGCACCGCCGCAATCCCTTCCGGCCCGCGTTCCGCGCCGCTTACTTTGCCCTCGATAATTTCCACGCCAAGCTGGCAAGCCACAAACTCCAACACTTCAACCAGCTTCTTATTCTCGATATGAAACCCAAACCACGGTTCCATGATCGGACCCGTGCCGTTAGGTTGCCGGGCAAACGCTTTATCGTGCGCCATGAGCGCGGCGGGAATGTCTGTACAACGAAATTCCTTTTCGCAGTAGTAGCCATTTGGAAACGACAGATCCCTCCAGCGCGAGTCGAGCTGATTGGAAAATGTATAGTCAAAGTGATCCCTGGGCCCCCATAAAAAACGGATTCCCAGTTTCCATGTCGGCTCGGCTTTCTCATAAAAAAGCCGCTGACTGATTCCCAGGTACTCAAAGAAATACTTGGGGAACGCCACCGTGGTCCCCTCGCCTACGCCGATGACTCCGATTTCTTTGCTGCGCACCACCCGCACCGAAAGACGCGGGATTTTTCGTTTGAGCGAAATGGCCGCAATGAGACCAGCGCTGCCCGAACCGAGGACGAGAACGTTTTCAATCATGGGGGGTGTAAAGGGGGGACCCGATCGTTAGCAAAATGTTGCTGATCACGCAATGAGTTCCCGAAATGTTCCCGGCCTATTCAGTCGATCATACATGCTGCGTTAACGCCCGATAATGTCCTTCGCAACGCAGGCACGCTTCCATAGCTCGGCGCCATGCATCGTTTCGACATTGTTACCGCTCAAAAAACGCGGCTCATTAGCAAAGCCTATAAGAGAAAACAGAGGGTTTCGTTAATTGCCGCCTTTGTTCAGGACAAACAATCGCTATCTAAAGCTTCAGTTCGCGATAGCCTCTGGAAGCCTTGAAATCACAGCTCCTCCCCTGACTGCCATGGTATCCAGTGATTAATATGAAACCTGAGTCCCAGCCGGTGAGTGCGCTCATTATTGAGGATTCGGAGGAGGACGCCCTGCTCCTGGTCGAAGCGTTGCGACGCGGCGGCTACAAGCCGGATTGGAAGCGGGTGGAAACTGAGTCCGCCCTGCGCGCGGCGCTTGCCGAGCGTGAGTGGGACGTGGTTTTTTGTGATTATGCGATGCCGCTTTTTGATGCGCCGAGCGCTTTGCGAGTAATCCGCGAAACGGGCGATACACTTGCGGCCATCGTCGTCTCAGGGCAGGTTGGCGAAGAGGTCGCCGTGGAGGCAATGCAGCTGGGGGCCAATGATTTTGTCCTCAAACGGAACCTGGAACGCGTTGTGCCGGCCATGGAACGCGAGTTGCGTTCGGCCAGCCTGCGCAAAGAGCGATGGGCGGCCGCTGTGGCGTTGCGCCAGAGCGAGGAACGTTACCGTGTGCTTTTTGATAAGAGCCCATGGCCGATGTGGGTTTATGATCCTGAAACACTGGATTACCTGGCAGTTAACGATACGGCGATTAAGATTTACGGATATACACGGGAAGAATACCTGGCCATGACGGTCAAGGATTTGCGGCCGGCCGAAGATGTCCCCGTTTTGCTCGATTATTTTCAGCGGATGGAAAGTGGAGAGGAGATCGCGCCGGAGCGCATCTGGCGGCATCGAAAAAAAGACGGCAGTGTGATCGTGGTCGAGATTGCGCATCAACCGATCACTTTTAATGGAAAACTGGCGAGCGTTGTTCAGGCTGTCGACATTACCGCGCGCAAGGAAACCGAGCTGGCCCTGCGATCGAGTGAGACAAGTCTGCAGCAGGCGTATGAGGTTCAAAGATCGCTCTTTGATGCATTGCCGGCCCACATTGCACTTGTTGATGCGCACGGTGTCATCCTTGCGGTAAACGCCTCGTGGAAGCGCTTTGGCGCCGCCAATAAGCTGTGCCATCCCAATTTCTGCATCGGAGAAAATTACCTGGGCGTTTGCCGGCAAGCCGGAAATCCCGGCTCAGAGGAGGCAAAGAAAGTCGCCGCGGGTTTAACGGAGGTTCTCGAGCGCGCTCGGGCCGGTTTTGCCTGTGAATATCCATGCCATTCGCCGGAGGAAAAACGTTGGTTCCGCCTCTGTATTACTCCGCTGAATGGCGGTCCCGATACCGGCGCAGTCGTCATGCATATTGATATCAGCGAGCGCATCAAAGCGGAGCTCGCATTGCATGAGAGCGAAAACGATCTGCGCCTGGTTCTTGAAGCGGCCAACGATGGTGTCTGGAAATCGGATTTTGAAACCGGCAACCTGATCTGGTCGGATCGCATGTATGAAATGCTCGGCCTCTCAAGGACGACCTTCTCGCCAACCATCGAAAACTTTACCGCGCTGATTCACTCCGAGGACCTTGCCGGTTTCAAGCGCGCCCGGCAGGAGTATTTGCACAATGGCGGGAGTTACTTCACTCAAATGCGAATCCGGCGGAGCGATGGGACCTACGGTTATTTTTTGGGCCGCGGCCGGCTTGTGAACGATGCCGCCGGACAGCCTGTGCGCATGATCGGGTCGACCACCGATGTGACGAAGATCTTCAAAGCCGAGGAACAGATCCGTGAACAGGCTGCGCTGCTCGATCACGCACGCGACGCGATCCTTGTGCAAAATCTGGAGGGCCGGATCGAATATTGGAACAAGAGCGCGGAGCGTGTCTTTGGATGGACCGCGGAGGAGGTCGCGGGGAAAAAAGTGCAGGATCTGCTTTACGAGAGCTCTGAACCGTACCGCGCCTCACTCAGATCGACTCTCTCCTGCGGCGGCTGGATTGGTGAGCTGACTATACTCACCAAAGCCGGCGGCAAGGTGCTCATTGAAGGACGCTGGACATTGGTGCGCGACAGCGCGGGCAACCCGAAGGCGATTCTCTCCATTAATACCGACATCACGGAAAAGAAAAAAATCGAGGCGCAGTTCTTCCGTGCGCAACGGATGGAAAGCATCGGAACGCTCGCGGGAGGTATTGCCCATGATTTAAACAACGTTTTAAGTCCCATCATCATGGCCGTGGAACTCCTGAAGGCGCGTATCACCAATCCGCAGGACTATGATCTGCTCGAAATGATAGAGGTCAGCGGCCAGCGCGGCGCGGATATGGTCAGGCAAGTGCTCTTTTTTGCGCGCGGCATCGAGGGACAACGAGTATTGATCTCTCCGAAGCATCTTATTAGTGAACTCGAAAGAATCATCCGCGACACCTTTCCAAAATCGCTCGCCGTTGAAGCCCGCATAGCGGAGGGAACTTGGAATGTGTTGGCCGACCGCACCCAGCTTCATCAGGTTTTATTAAATCTCTGCGTGAACGCGCGCGATGCGATGCCGGGCGGCGGACGCCTGAGTATCACCACACAGAACCGCCTGATCGACGAGCACTTTGCCGCGATGCACGCCGAGGCGAGCCCCGGCCCGTATGTCTGTTTTGAAGTAGCCGATACGGGGGAGGGAATGAGCAAAGAAGTCGTGGAGCGAATTTTTGAACCCTTTTTTACGACCAAAGCCTTTGGCCAGGGGACCGGGCTTGGGCTTTCCACCACCCACGCCATCGTCAAAAGCCACGGCGGCTTTATAAATGTGGAAAGTGAGCCCGGGACAGGCACGACTTTTTACGTCAACCTGCCGGCCGAAAGCGGCCCGGGCGAGGTGGAGAGTGAAAGCGTGTCGGGGGAACTGCCGCGCGGCTCCGGCGAGCTGATTCTCATCATCGACGATGAAGCGGCCATCCGTTCAATTTCCGGCCAGACGTTGGAGGCCTTTGGTTACCAGGTTATGACCGCAGGCGACGGCGCCGAAGGGGTCGCGGCGTATGCGCAGCATGCGGGGAAAATCGCCGCCGTGCTGACTGACATGATGATGCCGATCATGGATGGCGCTGCGACAATCCGCGTTCTCAGGCGGCTCAATCCGGATGTGAAAATCATTGCTGTCAGCGGCCTGAATTCAAAAGCCGCGGAGTCAGAAGCCGCCGGGATTGAACTAAAATATTTCCTGCCCAAACCGTATACGGCAGAGACTTTGTTGCAGGCGCTCGGCGAACTGTTGCATCCCAAATAGCGACGATCTTAAAACCAACGTTTGCGTGCCGATCGGCAGCCGTCTGAAAAATCCGTGGATAAATGCTTAGCGCTTTGGCTCCCGATGGTAAACTGGCAGTCATGCGCCCCCCGCCTGCTCGGAAGCCTTTGCTCGCATGGAGGTTTTCTCCGTCGATATTGATCCTGCTGCTTGGTGTGTGGAGCGTCGCTGGTCGGGCCACGGAACCGGCTCCCCCGGTTTTCGGAAGCCCGGGAGGTTTGGTGCATTCACCGGCGCTGCTCAGCCTGACTCATCCCAACTCAACCGGCACGATCTTCTATACGATTGATGGGCCGGATCCCCGGGATCAGTTTGGCGGCGCCGCGCAGGAAGGGCTCGGCTTTTCCTCGCCGATTTCGGTCAATCGCGCGATGGTGATCCGGGCGCGAGTTCGGGATGGGAACGAGTGGAGCAGTCTGGCAGTGATGGCGCTCACAGCGGATCAGGATTTCTCAAAACTGCTCTTCACCGAGCTCATGTTCCACCCGAGGGACGCGGACGATCTTGCCGAGTTCATTGAGCTCAAGAATACCGGCACATTGCCACTCGACCTAAGCGGCTTGCATCTCAGGATCAGAATCAACCTCCAGAGCTTTCTTTTTCCTGCCGGAACAATCATTGCTCCGGGCGGATTTTTTGTCCTGATCCGGGACACGGCGGCCTATCGAGCGATCCATCCCACGGCACAAATCGACGGCCTCTTTACCGGCGATCTGGATAACTCGATCGACGATCTTTTTATTGAGGACCTCAACGGGGCCATCGCAGCGGAAGCCCATTACGAGACAGCCGCGCCATGGCAGGTGGTGCCGGACAACCACGGCTATTTCCCCAATGACGGGGTCGGTTTCTCCCTGGTGCGCACCACGCTTGAGCCCGCTTCAAATCCGGCGGACTACCGTTCCTGGCGTGCGAGCGCGCAGCGATACGGGTCGCCCGGCCGGGATGATCCGGCACCTCTGTTGCTGCCAGTCTATATCAATGAGTTGCTCACCCGTGGCAGTGCCGGCGTGCCTGAAGCCATCGAGTTCTTTAATCCGAATCCTACGGCGGTTTCCATCGGCGGCTGGTGGCTAAGCGATGAGCGTAACAGGCCGTTTCGCTATGCGATTCCCGCTGGAACAAGCGTTCCGGCACTCGGCTATCTTGTCATGGAGGCGACGCAATTCGGCGCCGGCGTCTCCTTTAGCGCAGAAGGTGAACGGTGTTATCTTTTTTCCGCGGACTCCGCTGGAGCGCTTACCGGCTTTAGTCACGGCTTCCAATTCCGAGGAGCCGAACGCGACGCCTCCTTCGGACGGTACCTGGCAAGCGACGGAAGCGAGGATTTTCCAGCCCAGATCAATCGCACCTTTGGCTTGGCAAACAGTGGACCGATTGTCCCGCCGGTGGTGATCAGCGAAGTGATGTATAACCCGATTGTTCCCGGCGATGAATATATCGAATTGCGCAACACCACCGATGCGCCATTCCCGATGTGGGATCCTCAGAACCCCTCCGCGACCTGGATCATCGAGAGTTCCCTGATTTTTAGCGTGGCGCTGCCCGCCAACACGACGATCCCTGCCCAGGGACACCTTCTCATCGTTAGGAAAAATCCGGCGCTTTTCCGCGCGGCACATGCCGTGCCTGCCAATGTTTTGATCGTGCAGATCGACCCGATGTTTACCGGGTTTGCATCAACTCACGAACTTACTCTTTCAAAACCTTCGGGACTCTCCGGAAGAAACCCGCGTTATGTCGTCGCTGAGCATTTGAATTTCGGGAAACAGGCTCCATGGCCCGCGGGAGCCGATGGCGGCGGCCACTCGCTGGAACGCATCAACCTGAGGGCATATGCCAATGATCCCCGCAATTGGAGGGATTCAATCCTATCGCCCGGATTGCCGAACACGGGAAACCTGGCGCCGAAAGTGTCGGCAGGCGGGAGCCAAATCCAGTTCACCGGGGACGCGGTGAAACTTACAGGACTCGTTCTCGACGACGGATGGAACAAGAGCGTGCTGAGCTCAAGCTGGTCGCAAATTGCCGGACCGGCGGCGGTGCAGTTCAGTGAGCCGGAGCTGAATTCGGTCAGTGTTCGTTTTCCTGTGCCGGGCCGCTATGTCATGCGCCTCGCTGCTTCCGATGGAAGTTTGTCGACGGCGGACACCGCGACAATCGATGTGATCGAGCGCCCGTTTAATGCCTGGCGAACCGCGAATTTCACAGAAGCCGAGCTCAACGACAGCGCGATCAGCTTTCCAAATGCCGATCCCGACCACGACGGCTTGTGCAACGATGAAGAGTATTTCTTCGCGTCGCTTCCAAAAACGCCGGGTGCTCCGAACCCGTTTCACACCACGATCGTTGGTGGCTATTGGCAGATAACATGGTTGCAACGCGCGATTGCACCGGATCTCCTGGTCACGCCCGAACGCGCCGACCGGCTCGAAGGGCCATGGTTTGCAGGCCCGGAATTCTTCGAGCGCACCGAGATCCCAAACGAGGCGTTTACCGAAGTCACGCTGCGTGAAAAATCCCCCGCTGCTGGCCGGTTTCAAAGTTTCTTCCGGCTGCGATTCCAGATGCGCTGAATCAAAAAGGCGGCATTTTGAAGCCGCCGCCCTCCGCGGTCTTTTACAGACAACCGGAAAGCGGCTTGGCACTGAACAAGCCGTTTGTTTAGCTTTGCCCCATGACCGCACCCCTTCAAAAAATCAGTGCCATCCAAGCCCGGATTCGCTCGCTTGCCACGAGGAAAACCATCTCGGTAGGCGGGCTGCTTTTAACGGGGCTCAGCCTGATTGTCAGCAGTCTCATTTTCCTGCCTGACGCCTTTATCGCCTCGGGCAGTGCCTCGGAGTTCAACAGCGGCCTGCTCAGTTGTCTGGTAGGGGTTGTCGCGATGCTGCTTTTTGTCGGGGTAGCTTTCTATGCTTACCAGCCCGTCCTTTCATTTTCGCAGATCGAACAACGCATCGATTCCGCAGTTGGAGAAGTGAAGGCTATCGTTGCCGAACACAAACTCGACGCTTCAGTCGTTGCCGACTTTCGTAAAGAAGCGGGACGCGCGCTTCATCAAGCGGCTGAAAAGGGCAGCGATCATGCTGTCCAGACTCACGTGGCACGAAAATACGCTATCCCGGCTCGGAGCTAACCGCAGGACTTGGCTTATTTGGCGGCTTTCTTTTTGGCGGGAAGCTTCTTGCGTTTTGTCGATGCGAACTCCTCAAGTTGCGACTCGCTCATTGAATCAGCCATTTGTTTGGAGGCGCCTTTAAGCGACGATTTGGCCGTCTCGCCGCGTTTTGCCGAAAGCGCCGCTCCCGCGGCCATCTGCTGTTTTTTGGATGTTGCTGGCATACAGTACGGAAATCGCGATCCATGAGAAGAGCGGTCCCGGAAACGCGGGATAAAACTGAAACTTTTCCGGCTTGGGCGCCTGCTATTGTGGAGCGGCGCATTCAATAGCTCGGCTGTTACTTCGGCTCAGCCTCTTTCGTATAAGGCTGATGCACATTGCGGATAGCGGGTAGTGGCAGCTCGCTGGAAATGTAGAGATCGACGTAGCCGTTCTTTGCCTTTGGATCCGGCAGACGTTTCCAGCGGGCTTGCAAAACAATCGCCGGGGGCAGATTACCGGCAATCGATACCGGAACGGCAGCCAGGTCACTTGGAGGTGAAAGCGCCCCGTTTTTCCGGGCGATAACCCGATAGAACCGATACTCCGGGATAGTCTCAAATTTCGCCTCGCTGACAACCGCTACCAGGTTCTTGTTCGGCCGGCTTTGTTCGAGCTGCCCATTGCGAAGCGCGACTATTTCCTCCGTCGCATAGACCTCGGGCACAAAATCAAGCCGATGACTTCCGAAAACCAGATATTCAGTGGCAGGCTCCCCTTTTGGCCAGGAAAGGCGCAAGTTCCCTTGTGGAAGTGCTTCCACAACGACAGGGGTGGGACGCATCGGCACGTCGACTCTAAACTCCACCGGTGAAGACCATTCACCCCAGGTTCCTCCGCGGCCTTCTGTTCCTTTCCTGCGGGCTTTAACTCGGAGAAAATAGGTCTCGCCCCGGTTGAAAAACGTCGCCGTCAACGGATCAAACACCAGATTTTTTATCGGAGCACTGACGGAGTCAAAGTTCGGAATGACAAATCTGAAATCCGCGGATGTCGCCACCTGCCACCAATGGCGGTTTACGTCCGGCTCGTGGTCGATCTCAAACTCCGGCAACGGCCCGGCGCCCTCGCGGCGCTGGATTTTCGGGGCGAGGCCGATCGGATCGTGAAAGCGCTCAAACTCCACTGAAATGGTAGCTTCACCGCGGGGATCCTTTGCATCAATGGCGAGCTGCGTTGTTCCTTTGTGAATGCGTGGAAATGAAACGCGCGAACGCTGGCAATAGACAGAAATCGGACCAGCATCAGGCTTGGGTTTGATAGTCAGATCAAAGACCGGTTCACCCGGTGGCACTGGAAACGATTCACCATTGCCTTGAGCAGTTATGCCAACGATCGGGTATGCGCTCGAGATAGAGACCTCGCCCTCTGCATTCGAGCGCAACGCGGGATCGATGACCCATTCCACAAGGCAAAGAGCCGATTCGCGCAGCCCTTCCCAGGCCAGAATATTCGTTGTTCCAGCCGGATTTTCCGGGGAGCGGTCGTGATGGAAAATCAGCTTTTCACCGGGCAACAAAGTCTCGTGACGAAGCGCGATATCGGGCGTCTTATGCTTGAGCGGCTTGCGCTCGCGCGGATCGATATATTCAAAGAGCGAAGTATTAAAAGCCGAGTTCACCAGAGACTTCGGCGAATGTTTGCCAAAGACCTTGGTCCGCAGCGCAATCAACGGGTCGGCGGCAATGTCCGCCGCGGAAGCAAGAGTGCGATTATCCCAGCCATGGTAGCAGACATTCTGATCACCATCGATGACATGCCAGCCGCCATCGTAGAAGTATTCCGCAACGGTATGCCCGTTTAGCGCGATCCGGCGGCCAGGAATTCCGGCGTGTTCAAAAAACCGTGCCAGGACTTCGCTATCTTCCCCGCAGTAGGTATATCCCCAAAAATTCAGGGCTCCCACAGGATGCTCACTTGCTTTGCTGCCACTGGAAGCGTGTGAGCGGCTATCTTTCCAGAAAGTATAAAAACGCTCGACCAAAAGCCGGGGTTCGGCCGGCAGATGCAGGCTATCGCGGAGTTTGTCCACGCTACTCCAATCCTGGCCGTCAACGATAAGGAGCCGGCCAGTGAGCGGCACCGCGCCACTGTTGACCAGTGTGATCCGACGCGAGAAATGGCGCATGGCCACCCCGTGCTGTCCGTAGCCGCGTGGATCGCGCAAACCGGCATCGTCCACGGAGACGTCAATGTCCAAAGCGCACGATTTGCCGGCTTGCACCTTCCTGACAATGATCTCTCCACAAACCGTTCCTTCCGAGCAGCCGAGCGCGAAAACCATCAGCATGGCGGATCTGCCGGTAAGCCGGTTCAAGAGACGGGAGCTCAAAAAAATCCGGCGAAGATCGCGAACGGTATAAAGCATAACGGATTAACTATCAGAAAAAAGGCTCATCAAGGCTGCGTGCAGGAGTTGAAACAGACTGGAGGTGGCGTGTTTGTGGGTCAACGCGGATGCGCATGGTTTTCTTGGGTGAGCCGCAATTTCACGCAGCGATTGTATTTTTAGAAAGCGATGTTTTTTTTGCAGATGCAAAAGGTGGCCCGCCCGGTCCATTCTTGCATTCATGAACCTCTCGAATATCCACGTCGTGCTTGAGGCGGATGGTTTTCACATTGTTGACAATCAGAAGGAGATACCAGAGGGCGTTTTGATTGAGATCAAATGCGAAACCGCCGAGGGCTGGAGTTGCAAACAATTCGGGTTTGAACGGGATCGTCCGACGCTGCTTCACCCTTTTAGACGAAGCATGTTCATCTATACCGGAGGCAAGCCACTGCGGGTTTTTATTGAAGGCTGGGAAAAATCGCGGACCGGCGGCCGGCGCTCGCAATTGGATCCTGGACCCTCGGACAACGCAGGCGATTTTTACTGTTATCCGGAACCGGGTGACAGCCGATGGAGCGACGACCATCTCCCGTTTTTCCTCGGAAAAGAATTTGAGGAAAGCCGCGTCGACCCGGGCTTCCTGGAGGCGAGCCCGCTCGATCGTTTCTCTGAATCGAACGACGCCGTTGAAACGCTGCCCGTTACGCTCCTTGAAGATGAAATGACGCCTGCCGATGAGCCGGTATGCGCGGATGAATCGCCGATGCAATCCCCCGAGCCGAACGCTTATTAAGCCCCTTATTCCGCGACCGCGATGGACCGGCGAAAACGCATTGAAACAGCATCCGCAAATTCTTTATTATCCCGCCGTTATGAACTCCCCTTTTATCCGTTTCGCCCTTGTCGCAGCCGTCTCCGCTCTGACTTCGTCGGCCCTCCTTGCGGCCGGAGGCTGGGACGATGATTATTCAAAAGCGCTCACTCAAGCCAAGGCCGAGAAGAAGATGGTGCTTCTCGATTTCACCGGCTCCGACTGGTGCGGCTGGTGCATGAAGCTGGGCAAGGAAGTCTTCTCCAAAAAGGAGTTTAAAGATTATGCCAAAGGGAACCTTGTATTGGTGGAAGTCGATTTTCCGCAGGGCAAACGCCAGAGCAAAAAGCTGAAGGACCAAAACGAGAAACTCAAGGGTGAGTTTGCCATCCACGGCTATCCGACCATCATTATGCTCGATTCCGAAGGGAAAAAAATCGGCCAGCTCGGTTACATGGAAGGCGGCGCGGAACCCTTTATCGCCGCGCTCGACAAGCTCAAGGCGCACTAAGGCTTTATTTAAAAAGCAGGTCGAGGGCGCCTTTGATGACCCCTTTGCCTGTCTCAATCGTGCCGCGCACCCCGCCTTCAACGCCCTCGATCAGCGCCCCTTTGGCCGCGGCGGCAAGACGCGGGGAAAGATCTTCCTCCGGTTTATCAAGCGGGCCGACCAGCCGCATTGGAGTCCAGACATAACCGCCGCGGGCCTGGGTAAAAACACGCTCCTGTGAGCCGGGCAGCCATTGCAGACTCGATGGAGTAACGCCCACTTCAAAAGCGCCATCAATTTTCCCATCCTGCACGGTAAAAGCCCCTTCCATCCGGATCAGTCCAACCGATTCCACGACAAAGTTTTGTACCGTGGTTCGCTGGTTTTCCTGCCTGAAATCCGCCGAGGCTTTGGTCA
This sequence comes from Chthoniobacteraceae bacterium, assembly GCA_028293625.1. GTDB lineage: Bacteria > Verrucomicrobiota > Verrucomicrobiia > Chthoniobacterales > Chthoniobacteraceae > CAIURC01. The sequence goes on from JAQGOL010000025.1 coordinate 261,010, forward strand.
GCTTTAACGTGCGAAATTGCTGGAGCCGGGTAAAAGTCGCGATCTGATCCAGGACCGGCAATGCCTCGAGCTGGCCGTTTTCGAGATTGAGTTTGCCTGATACAACCAGGCCATTTTTTATCGGCAGCGGAGTGCGTGCGTCGATCTCGCCTGAAACCGTGCCGTGCAGGCGGACCCGCCAATCGGCGGCCAGCAACGGAGTGACCGAAATCCCGGAGAGTGCCGCATGCAAATCGAGGGCGGAGCCGGGATTGATTTCTCCATTGACCCGCACGGTGCCGCCATCGTTTTGACGCAATTCCGCCGATTGCACGAAAATGGAAGGGGCTTGGTAGCGCATCTGCACGCGGCCCACATCCAGGGATGGAAATCCGGCTTGCTCGAGGCGGCCGCCGTTCCCCACGATGGCCCAGCCGCCGTCGCTTGGGGTCATTTCCAGGCGCGTCCCCCGCAGAGAACCCGCGTCGCCCCAAAACAGGTTGGTTTCGCGAATCGAAGCCGAACCGATCTCAACACGATCGGGCAGCCAACCGCGGAAAGAAGATGCCGGGGCGCCAGATGCCGGCGTTTCCATCACGGGCGACGGACTCTCCAGCCGGGTGCCATCAAAATGAACGTCGAGCCGCTGAGTGCTGACCTGTTCAATCCGCCATACATGATCGAAAAAACCGCGCCAGCTTACCTCGGCCCGGATCTGATCCAGGCGAAGCTTGGAAAAGGCGGCACTCTCATCCCCTTGAGCTTGGAAGGTCTCCGAATAGAGATCTTTCCCGGAAAAAGCAAACGGCGCAAACTCGCTTCTGGCGTGAAGCAATCCGTCAGACTTGGCGCTGATGAATTGCTGAAAACGAGCACTCCGCAAATACGTTTCGATTGCCGACTTGCCCGCCAGGATGCCGATGACTCCAAGTACCCAAAACGCCGCGAATCCCCAATAAAGAAAGGGTTTGATCCGCCTTTTAACAACGGGCTGACGGCGGGGGCTGATGCTCATGAGGGAGGCCATTTTTGCAGCTGACAAACTTGCGTCAACCCACAATCCTCGCCCGACCGTGCTTGCCCTCCGCGACCTCTCTCTTCAGGTCGGAAACGCCCCCGACGAACAGCTTCTACTCGCTGAGTTGAATGTGCAGTTTCCGACAAAACATTTTGTGGCGATTCTTGGCCCCTCGGGCTGTGGGAAAAGCACGTTGTTAAAAGTGATCGCAGGGGTGCGCGAATCGACCGCCGGCCAGATCCGCTGGAAAGGCCGCGATCTTGCGGAGGAAGGCGATTTTGACCCGCACGAGATCGGCTACGTGCCGCAGTTCAGCATCGCGTTTGATCTGCTGACGGTTTGGGAGAGTGTGCGGGCGGCGTTTGATCTCCGCGTCAGCGGCCTCGATGCTGAAGCCGGCGAGGAACGAATCAACCGGATTTTGCGCGAGGTAGGGATTGAGGAAATCGCCGACCGCCGGGTCCAGCTTCTTTCCGGCGGGCAAAAGCGGCGGCTGGCTCTGGCGCTTGAATTAATCAGCGCGCCACGGCTTCTGCTTTGCGATGAAGTGACAAGCGGCCTCGATCCCAAAGCGGAGGATGAAATCGTGCAGCTCATGCATGCGATCTCGCGCGAGGACAATCGCATCGTGCTCTCCGTGACCCATAGTCTTCGGCATCTCGCGCTTTACGACAGCGTGCTGGTGCTTACCGAGGGACGCCTCGCGTACCACGGATCGCCCCGCAGCCTGCTCCATTATTTTCACGTCGAACATCCCGATGAACTTTATCCGCGCCTGGCGATGCGCGATGCCGAGGAATGGCATGATTCATGGCAAAAATATCGCGCCGCTTATTACGAAGAATTCGCGGGTCAGCCGCCCGACCCGGCAGCTGCCAACGATGTGCCAGATCCCGAGGAAACCGCGGCGAACGCGCCGCTGATTCACACTCCGGGCGTTCTGGCGCAGTTTATTGTGTTGTTTGCACGACGGTGGCGCTTGTTTTTTCGCGATCGCGGCCAGTTGCTGCTTCAATTGGCGCTCATGCTCGGGTTCCCGTGCCTGGTGATCATCTTCGCCCTGAACGGCATTCCGCAGATTAAGGTGCCAACCGACGGCGGCGGCAATGTGCTCGATCAAATCCGCAGCCAGCTCAGTTACAACACCGAGCTTCTCCATACCGGCAGCCTGGTTTCCGGGTTGATCATGTTTCAGGTCGTGCTCCTTTCCCTGATGGGGTCCAACAACGCGGCAAGGGAAATTGCCGGCGAACGGCTGATCCTGGAAAAAGAGAAGTTCGCGGGGCTGCGTCCCCTGGCCTACGTCGCTTCCAAGGCGGCCTTTCTCGGCATCCTGGTCGTGGCACAATCGGTCTGGATGGCGGTTTTTGTGAACATGATCGTCCGTTTTCCGGGCAGTCTGCCTACCCAGATCGTGCTGCTGACGCTGGTCAACGCGGCGCTCACCTCAATCTGCCTGGCCATTTCAAGCATCATGAAATCTGCAGAGCAAGCCTCGCTTGTCTCGGTCTACCTGGTCGGATTCCAGTTGCCATTAAGTGGCGCCGTGCTCGCCCTGCCAGCCGGTTTAAACTGGATTACCCAGCCATTCATTGCTTCCTACTGGGGCTGGTCCGGATTTCTTCAAACCCTGCGCGATACCCGTCTTTACGATGCCGTTCAGCTGGTTACCCAAACCCAACTGGCCTCCGCGCCGCTGGCAATCTGGGTCCTGCTCACCCACATTCTGCTGGGGCTTTTCATCGCCTACACGGGCGTCAAAAGCTCGCGCTGGGATTAGGCGACCAGCAAATGGAGCGCGCGGCAGACTTCAGGCATTGCTACTGCACCATCCCCGCACTTCGTCCACGTCATCGCCCGGGCCGACGATAGCAACGCCCAGGCGGCTGTGGTGGAGGCAATGGCAGGCAACAGCCTGGATCTCTTCAGCGGTCACAGCGCAGATCTGTTTTTCGATCTCCTCGGGATTAAGAATCTTGCCGTAACCAAGGAGGCTTTCACCCATCCACATCATCTGGTTGGTGGTGCTTTCCAAACCCATGAGCGTTTGTCCGATTGTATAATCCTGGGCTTTTTTCAGTTCACCCTTTGACGGCTTACGATGGCAGATCAATTTGAGTTCACGCAGGATCATGATGAACGCTTTTTTGAGCTTCGAATGATCGAGGCCCGCACTGATATGAATGGCGCCGGTATCCTCCAGGGTGACCATGCTGCTTGAAACGTTGTAGCAGTAGCCATGCTGTTCACGGAGCTTTTGGAAGAGGCGTGAACTCATATTCTCCCCCAAAATCACGCTCAGGAGCTTCAGTGCGAACCGGCGCTTGTCTCCGCGGCCAAACGCATGAAAACCCATTGCCAGCTGCGTTTGCTCCGTCTCTTGTTTATGAAGGGCCACGCGCGTCCCCTCATTGTAAACCGGGACCCGGGAGAAACGCGGGCGCCGGCCCCGGGGCAACTGGCTTAAAGTAGGCGCAAGCGTTTCCACGGCGCGCTCATGGCTCACATTGCCGGCTACGGTAACGATCGTGGTGCGGCCATTGTAATGGCGGCCGAGGAACTCGCGAAAATGCGGTTCCTGAAGGGAAGCGATTGTATCGACACTGCCGGTAAGCGGGCGCCCAAGGGCATGGCCGGGCCACATGGTTTCGGTCAGGAGCTCTTGCGCATGCTGGGCGGGATGATCGCGATACATGAGAATCTCCTCGCGTATCACATCCCGTTCGCGGTCGATTTCGGCGGGAGCCAGTTCGCTGCAAAGATACATGTCAGCGAGCACATCACACAGCTTGGGCAGATGCTGGGCTCCGGCCTTTGCGTAATAACAGGTGTGATCCTCGGTCGTGAAAGCATTCAGGTACCCGCCCAATCCTTCCACTGCCTCGCTAATCTGGCGCGCATTGCGGCGCTTGGTTCCTTTAAAGAGCAGATGCTCAATAAAATGCGCGATCCCACTTTGGGCCGGGGTCTCGTGGCGGCCGCCGATCGCCGCCCAGAATCCAACGCTCACACTTTTCATGTGCGGCATTGAGACTGAGGAGATACGGACTCCGTTCCTGAGGGTCGTAAGGCTGTATTGATCCATCGTGTCGGTGGGAAAAGCCGCTATTGCGATACGGGTGGCGCTTTCCTGGCTCTGGGCGTTTTAACGAGCTTCTTTTTGTGCCGGAGCGCGATGACGTGTTCGGCCAGCTCAAGGTCATGGGGAAAAGTGATTTTAAAATTCCAATCCTCGTTTTTTAAGAGCGCGATCTTTTTGCCAAGCTTCTGCACGGCCGAGACTTCATCGGTGACCATCTCGTGTTTGGCCATCAATGCCGCGTAAGCCTGAAGGATGAGTCCGCTGCTAAAAACCTGCGGGGTTTGCATTGCCCAAAGCCCGGTTCGCTCCACGCTTTCCTGCACCATCTGCTCCACCGACGCCCGTTTCACCGTGTCGGGGATGGGCGATGCACAACAGGCCGCGCCATGTTTTTCGGCCATTGCGAGGCAGGCGCGGATCAGCTTGGGAGTGGTCAGAGGCCGGGCTCCGTCATGGATTGCCACGTAGCGGCTGCATTTGCTCTCAATGGCCTGGAGCCCTTTCCACACCGAAAGATGCCGCTCCGCACCGCCTGCGATGACCTTTTTCACCTTCGGCAGCTTTTCCTGGCTTAATAAAACATTAAATTCCTCCAGCCGATCTTCCCTGGCTACGACGATGATTTCGTCGACTTCAGACGTGTCTGAAAATGCTTTAAGCGAATGCCAGATAACCGGCTTGCCGGCCAGAGTGACAAAGAGTTTGTCAAAACCCATTCGGCGTGAACTGCCGGCTGCGACGATGATTGCGGAGACCATGGGGGTGGGAAAAAGGGCTTACGAAATAGATAACCCAAAGGCGATTCAAGACGCCGGGTCTGAAATTTAACGGTTTTGATTTGTAACGTTGGAAAGCTGCGCCGCGACCGCCTGACTTAATGCTTTGCCATCGGCACGGCCGGCTGCCAGTTCATTGGCCAGTTTCATGACGGCACCCATCTGAGCCCGTGAGGTGGCTCCTGTTTCAGCCACGGCGCGCGCCACCAAACCGGCAAGTTCTTCCTCGGAAAAAGGGTGCGGCAAATAATCTGCAAGCATTTCAAGCTCCGCCTGCTCGCGCTCCGCCAGCTCCGGCCGGTTCCCCTTTTGAAACGCTTCGATGGCGTCCTGGCGTTTCTTAACCTCTTTTCGCACAACGGCGAGCGCGCTTGCCTCATCGAGCTTAAGACCGCCTTGCTCAATCGATGCGTTTTTAAGCGCGCTTTTGAGCATTCGAATCACGCCAAGCCGATCAGCCTGACGCGCTTTCATTGCCGTTTTAAGGTCTTCGTCAATTCGATCCTGAAAATCCATGGGGCCGGGAACCCTACGCGATGACTCCCGGGGCGCAAACCCTTTCACTGCAACAAGCGGCGCTTCATTTTGCCAATGGTGCGTTGGTGGCAGCGCGCCATCCGTTACCCCGCCGTATTAATAGAATGAGCATTCTTAGTGAATTCAAAGACTTCATCAACCGCGGCAATGTGGTCGATCTCGCGGTTGGTGTGGTGATCGGCGCCGCTTTTAGCAAGGTGGTCACTTCGCTCGTGGATGATTTGCTGATGCCGCCCATTGGAAAAATTTTAGGCAATCTCGATTTCAGCAACCTCTATTTCTCGCTCTCGGAAAAAACACCGCCGGCAGGTTCACTGGCTGAAGTCAGAAAGCTCGGCCTGCCGGTGATCGCTTGGGGAAACTTTTTAACCGTTGTCATTAATTTCCTCATCGTTGCGTTGTGCATTTTCCTCGTGGTCAAAGCCGTCAATGCATTGAAGAAAAAGCAGGCCGTCCAGCCGTCGCCGGAACCAAAGGATGTGGTGCTGCTGCGTGAAATCCGCGACTTACTCAAAACCGGACCAACGCCGCGCTTCCCTGAAGGCGGCGCACAATAAATGAATCCGGCGCAATTTGTCTCTCCGCCGGACAACCAATCGGCACTCCATTCCCGTTGGGAAGAGACCCAATGAAGAGCTCCATCACCCGCACGCCGGAAGAGATTGCAAAGGAGATCAGCACGCTTCAGGAGCTTCGTGCGCTCGTGCCGCAATTCATGCGATATGAAGACGGCGAACCTTCCGAGCATGACAATCATGAAGCCATTGGAGCGCAGATCAAAACGCTCGAAAAAAATCTGACTTTCGAATTGATCACCGAAGAAGACTGGTCGGAATACGCCGAGGAACATGCCTTGGAGGCCCGCGATTGGCTCAAAGGCGAGCTGAACGATCCTCCCTCAGTCGATTGGCGTGCTCTGGTTCCAGTGTAGAAGGCTCACTCAAAAGCTCCCGGAACGGCACTTCCCATTCGAATTCCTAGGCGGAAAAACTTTCGCCACACGAACAGTGGGCCACAGCATTGGGATTGGTGACTTTAAACCCGCCTTTTTGCAGATCGTCACTGTAATCAAGCAACGAGCCGCTCACAAAAAGGGCGCTCTTTGGATCAATAACGACGCGGACACCGGCGGAAGGCACAATGATGTCGCGGTGAGCAGGGCCATCCACGAGATCCATCTTATATTGGAGTCCGGAACAACCGCCGCCGATGACCGCCACTCGCAAGGCGCCATTAGGCCGGCCTTGCTTGGTAAGGAGCGAGGTGAGTTTGTTGCCCGCAGTCTCGGTTACTTTGACCAACTTCTCGTTGCCAATCTTGTATTTGATTTCGTCAGTCATTGAAAAATGGGGTGTGCCGAACCTTACCCTTCGATCCCGCGCGATGATAGATCGATTTCCAACGGAACAGCCCTACAACGGCGCCGAAGTTCCAGAGAGGGCGGGAGAGACGCTTTCACCGCGTTCGTTCTCCAGGCTTTGCTCCGCGATCCGATCAAGGTCGGCCAGGGATGAGACTTGCCCAAACTGATGCCGCAACGCTTTGGCTTCGGGCATTCCACGCGAATACGCCATCAGCCGGGCTCGCATCGAAGCCATCATGTGGCGCTCTTCACCCCGCCGTTCCACAGCCAGGCGGCAATGGCGGCGGATATGCGCCCACTGCGCTTCGAGCGATGGCGCCGGAAGTATCTCGCCCGTCGCCAGATAATGGGTCACTTCGCGAAAAATCCATGGCGCGCACATTGCAGCCCGGCCGATCATGATGCCGCTCACCCCGGTTTTCATTCGCCGTTCGACATCGCGTGCCCCGGAGATGTCGCCATTGCCGATCACCGGCACCCTGACCGCCTGGGCGACTGCGGCAATGACATCCCAGTCCGCCTCGCCGCTGTAACCCTGCTCCTTGGTGCGTCCATGCACGGCAATGGCGCGCACCCCGGCGTCCTCCAGGATGCGGGCAGTGGTCGTCGCGTTGATTTGCTGGCTGTTCCAGCCAATCCGCATCTTGGCCGTCACCGGAAAAGGCGCCACGGCATTCACCACGGAACGCGTCACTTTTTCCAAAAGCGGACAGTCGCGCAACAAAGAGGAGCCGCCATTTTTTGAAACAACCTTGTTTACCGGGCACCCGAAATTCAGGTCGATGAAATCGGGCTGTTTCCATTCCATAATCAGCCGGGCGGCTTCCCCCAGATGCGCGGGATCCGCCCCAAAGAGCTGCACACCGAGCGGCCGTTCCGCGTCGACAAATTCCAAATACTCCAAGGTCCGCTCATTGCGGCGAAAAACCCCTTCCGCGGAAACAAACTCGGTGACCATGACATCGGCGCCCTGTTCCTTGCAAAGCTGGCGGAAAATGGTGTCCGAGATCCCGGCCATGGGGGCCAGGTAAATGGGGAAACGATCTTGGAACCAGGGAAGTGATGTCATGAAAAGCGGGCGCTATGTAGCATAGATCGGAACATGCAGCGAAACTGCGGAGATTTTGGCAAAAGCCAATTGTGCCGAAACCTGGCTTCCTTCATTCAGACTCTGCATCAATGCAACAATTCGGCGACCTGCGTTTGCACCGCCATTATCTGGTCGAGATGCAGTTGCGGATCGGGAATAACAAAAATCTCGCCGGTCTTGGAATGCATGTAGATGCGGGTAAGCGAGCCGTCCGCGCCGACCTTGGTCTCCACCTCCTTGAGCAGGCGCTTGCGCTCGAGCATGAGAGCCAGGATGTAACGCACATTGAGATGTTCCGGCGTGTTATCGGCCATGTAACGGCGCAGCAACTCTTCAGCAGTCTGTCTGCCCAGCGCCTCAGGGGGCGCGGGCGGTGGCACCTCAAATTTTGAGCGCCAAAACGAAAACGGTTTAACCCCCTCTTCCTTGCGCTCTTTCCAGGCCGCTTCGCTCAGGTCTTCCCTGCGAAACCCGGCATTTTCATCATACAGCACCGTGTAAAAATATTCACCGTTCTCGAACGTCTTGCCGGTCAACGAACAACGGTCTGCCCGGCTCTGGATGCTCCACTCAATCGTCATAAAGACTACTTTTGACCAAACCCGAACTTGGGCAGATCGCGATTGGTCGAGCGGAAGTACAAAAGCGTAAGGCCAATAAAAAGAAAGATCGCGTTGGGCAACCAGGCGGCGGCGGCGGCCGACACGCGGTTTCCCTTGCCCAAAGCCAGGAACAGGCTGGTGGAAAGCATCATGGCCGAATTAAGGAGCACCGCGCTTGCAATGCCGCCGACCACGCCGCGGCGCGAAAAAACAATCGCCAATGGAGCGCCCATGATCAGTACGATCAGGCACTGGAGTGGAAGCGCCCAGCGATGATGCACATAGGTTTTAAACGCGGCGAGCTGCCCCGCAGGGAGATCACCGTTGAATTTCAGGTAATCGTGCAATTCAGGAATAGAAAGGTTCTGCGGCTCCAGCCGGGAACTTAAAATGCGCCACGGGGTTTCGGTCCAACCCGTAATCGTCCGGGCGTCAGTGGAAAAATCGTCGACCTTTTCAATGTCACCCGCCGTATTAAAATCGACGCACATGCCGCGTTGGAGCAGCCATGTCTTGGTTTTTTCCTGGTAAACCGCCAGCCGCGCGTACCATTTCCGGGTAATATCGCTATTCTCGTCCTGCTGGGTGATGTGGACCCCAATCATTTCAAGGGAGTTTTCCCGCAAATGCCGCACATACCACGTGCGATCGTTAATCCGATCTCTGAAAAGGTAACCATCCACTGAACCGCGATCGAGGCGCTTCTTGCTCTTGGTGATTTGCTCAAGGAGCGCCTTCTTGATCGCGGCTGAATGCGGCGCCCATTCATAATTGAGGCCAAAAGAGAGAATGCTCGCCAGCAGACCAACGACAAAATAAGGCATCAGCAACCGCACCACACTGCGGCCCGCGGTGAGCATCGAGATGATTTCGTTGGAGCGCGACATGCGGCTCAATGAAAAAAGCGAGCCCAGGAGCAATGCCACCGGCAGCGAGATGACGATCACATCGGGAATCTGCGTGGCATAAAACCGGGCAATCTGCTTGAGACTGGTGCTCGCATCGAGAAAATCCCGAAGGTTGCCCATCAGGTCAAACACCAGCCAAATGGCGATGAACCCGGCAAAGCAGATGAAAAACGGCTCTAAAAAAGCGCGTAGGATATATCGGTCGAGTAGCTTCAACGGGTTGGGGATCTGATTGCGGATTGCGGAATTAGCAAAGGCACAGTTTGCTCCACGCCCACGCAGGGGCAAAACTCAATAATTCTATTCTGTATTCCGCAACCATGATTTCTTTGAGCGAGAGCACCGGCAGCGCCAAAAGCAACGAGTTCGTCGAAAAAGTGCGCGAAATCTTTTCTCCGGATGGGTTGCTCGCCAAGGCCAAAAATTTTGAATTTCGCGCCGAACAGCAGGAAATGGCCGCTGCCGTGGCAAATGCGCTAAGCGAAGAGCGCCATTTGGTGATCGAGGCAGGCACGGGCGTTGGCAAATCGCTGGCGTATTTGGTCCCTGCGATTCTTTGGGCGCTCGAAAAAAAGAAAAAAGCGGTCATCTCCACCTACACCATCAATCTTCAGGAGCAGCTTTTTTACAAAGATATCCCGATTTTGCAGAAAGTGTTGCCGGTCGAGTTTGAGGCAATGCTCTGGAAAGGACGGCAGAATTATCTCTGCCCGATGCGGCTTCAGCGGGCCATTGCCAGTTCCACCGAACTTTTCACCTCTCCCGAACAGGCCGAACTTCAACGCATCTGGGAATGGGCGCAGACCACCCAGGACGGCACGCTCTCGGATTTCTCAGTGGAACCCGACCCGCATGTCTGGTCGCAGGTTTGCAGCGAACAGCATATCTGCACGACCAAGTCATGTGGGCAGAATCCAAAATGCGCTTACCAGGCCGCGCGCAAACGGCTCATCGCCGCGGATATCGTGGTCATGAATCACACGCTTTTTTTCATGAACCTCGGCGACCTGAATAGCGCCGAGGAAAATGAGAGCGGTTATATTTTCGCCAACGATTTCGTCATCTTCGATGAAGCGCACACGGTTGAACAAGTTGCCGCCCGGCAAATCGGCCTTGGTGTCTCGCAGTTTGGAATCCGTTATGCGCTCCAAAGGCTCTATAATCCGAAGACCCGCAAAGGGCTTTTCCAAATTCTACGCCGGCCCGATGCAGTCAAAGAGGTCAGCACCCTGATTGAGGAAGTGGAGGCCTTTTTCGATCGGGTAGGGAGCCGGGCCGATTTCAAAAAAGGACGTGAATACCGTGTCCGGCAGCCCGATTTTGTGGACGATTCTCTCACCCAGCCATTGGCGCGGCTTCAGAAAATGGTGGTTGAATGTGTGCGGGCCATTGAAGACGAACAGACCAAATCCGAGCTTCAGGATCTCGGCCGGCGAATTCGTGATGCGCGCGCCAATATCGCCACCTTTTTAAAACAGGATTCCGACGATTACGTCTATTGGGTGGAACAATCGGGCAAGACCCAGAAATACCATAGCCTCAACGCCGCCCCCATCGATGTTGCCGCACACCTGCGTGCCCTGCTTTTCCGTGAAGGCCATGTCTGCATCATGACAAGTGCCACGCTTTCAGTCGGCAGCGAAGCGCTCACCTATTTTCGGGAACGGGTCGGCGCCCAGGAGGTCGACGCCAAACAGGTCGGGAGCCCTTTTGATTACGAGCGCCAGATGCGGCTCTTTATCACGCGAAAGATGCCCGACCCGCGCGATCCGGGCTACGAGAGCGCCCTGGCCGAGCGGATTGAGCATTACGTTGAACAATCCAAAGGGCGCGCCTTTGTGCTTTTTACAAGCTACAAGGTGATGCATTCGCTCGCTTCAGCCATGCGCGAACGGCTCGATGACCTCGACTACAAACTCATTGTGCAAGGCGAAGGAATGCCGAGGCATCGGCTCATCGCGGAGTTCAAAAAGAACGACCGCCATGTCCTCTTCGGCACCGAGAGCTTCTGGAGCGGGGTCGATGTGCCCGGCGAAGCACTCTCCAACGTCATCATTACACGGCTCCCTTTTGCGGTTCCTGATCATCCGCTGATTGAAGCGCGGCTTGAACTCATTCAAAGCGAAGGGGGCGATCCTTTTTCCGAATACTCGCTGCCCGAAGCTATTCTGAAACTCCGGCAAGGGGTCGGCCGGCTGATCCGCACACGGCAGGACAGCGGCATCGTGGTGATTCTGGATCCGCGCGTCCTGACCAAGGGCTATGGTCAGGCGTTTCTGAAGGCGCTGCCCAAATGCCCGGTGGAAATCGTGTAGGATTGGCCGGGCAGGCAAGAAGATCTATTCTATCCATACAGCAAGGGAAATGGATAGTTACTATCCGGTCATTAGGGACTGAAGTATCTTACCGCAGGAAAGGATGCCTGCACACTTCCCTGGTATTCGTGAGTAATACTCCAAGTGGCTCAAGGTTTGCTTAGCGGGGGCGCCCAATCGATGGCCTCCATCCTATCATGACCTCACGTATTACTGCTCTCACCCATTCTGGCATCATCCAAAAATTTCTCGTGCCGCTGTGCATGAGCGCGGCTGTTTTCACGACTCAAGCCGCTGAACCGGCGCTTCCGGGCGATAAACCAATGAAGCTCAACAAACCATTGGAAATCAAGGCGGTGGCATTGCTTCCCGATGGCTCGATGTTACTTGGAGGAACCGCTGGCCTTTGCCTCTGGAAAGATGGCGTTGCCAATCCCGTAAAAGGCCTTTCAGGAGGAAATTTGCCAGCCGGCGAAATTAAAGATGTGGCCGTGGACCTGCTTGGGCGCTGGTGGGTTGCAACAAAAGAAGGCGTCGCATTCCGCAATTCTGACGGCCAATGGCAGGCAAGTCTGGAGGGCGATGTCCATCGCCTGCAAAGCGGGCCGGCGGGATCGGTGTATGTCACATTGGGAAAAGGGGAAGGTGTGAAAAAAACAACCGATGGGAAAACCTGGGAGCTGGTCGTGGCAATGATGCCTGAAACGATGAGACCCGCTGCCGAATCCGCTAAAAGAGCCGAATAGCCCTACCCCAGAAATCCAATGAAATTTCATCAGCCTTTTCTTGTCATTCTAGCCGGATTGACACTCTGCTCGCCGACCAAACTTCATGCCGTCGGGGCTACGGTGCATTTCGATGCACTATCGGACATCAGCTCCTTTTCTTATCCAAACAGCACCGCGCAAACTACATTCGGATTCGATAACACCACGGGAGTAGGCGGGACGGGCGGATCCGGTGTATTTCAATCCACGGCCGGCGCGGGAAGCGAGAAGCGAGTGCTTGCCTTGTATGATGGCCTTAATCTGAACTCCCCCGATGTCACGAGTTGGGAGACGTCTGTCTACTTGAAGTTCTCCGATCTGGTTTCCACACCGGCCAACGGGACAAATAGTGCGGAAGCGCGGTTCGGCTTTTTCGCCGCAAACCCGGCATATAATTACGGGGGCTCAAAGCCGCAGGATTTCGTCAGCCTGAATCCGTCTTTTTACGCCAAGGCGAAGTTCGAATGGGAACGTGGTGCCGGGAAAGAAGCCGTCATTTCGATCGAACCGTTGTTTTCCACAGGTTCCACGGAACTGGGATTATCGGGAGCTTCAAAAATGAAGACCACCCAATTTGATCTCAATGATTGGTTCAAGTTCACACTGACAATCACTCGGGACGATACGCCGGGGAATAACAGATACAACGGGAGCGCCGCGATTTATGATGTCGGCCTGGACGGAAGGGATGATCCGCTGCTGCTTACAGGCATCGGAGGAGTCGAGAGCGCGTCCAGCTTCCAATCGTGGACCGGAGCGGTTAACGGGCCATTCAGCACCAGCGCGCACATCAGTGGAGCAATGGTGCTGGGAGGGGAAAAGGGCCTGGCCTGGTCCAACTTGTATAACCTTCATGTGGATGAATATTCCGTCATGGCGGTAACGGTGCCTGAACCGAACTCGCTTATTCTACTTGCCTTGATGACGACATGCTTTCGTTATCGCAGGAGCGACCGTTGACCGATTATATAGCGGACAAGAGGATTGGGAGCTGCATCAGAAGTCTTGGCAATCCAGTCAGGAGCAATCAAACCGGCTTCTCACTGATCGAGTTACTCTGTGTGCTGGTAGTCCTTCTGATTTTAGTTGGGCTGACAGCGAAGGGTTTGGAAGGTATTCAAAGCAGAGAACGGCCTCGCGCCGCGGCACAGGAATGCCTCCTCATGTTGCGGGAGGCGCGGGAACTTGCCCGGCGAAAATCATGCCGCACCCGCGTGGTGTTCTCACTGCCTGGAAAGAAGAACATGCAATTGCCAATCGAGGAGCAGCCGCCTGAAAACTCGTTTGCAATCTTTGTTTTTCACATCCCGGTTGACGCGGCACAGCTCGTTCAATCGCTTGCCCCGGCGCGGCTTGTTGAAGCGGTGGATGGCGTGAACTCTCCACTTCATGAGATGGTCGCCATGGGCGCCGGCGCCTTGCCGGAGGCACTGATTGGCCAATGGATTCCAAGTCCGGAACGTCCCGCATGGTTTCGCTGTGCCGCGGGTGTGAAAATTGACGGCGCGCTTATTAAAGAATTTGAAGAGGACGGCTTTATCAAGTTCGCCAACCTCCACTTTTTTAAGCCGCGCGCGTTATGGGATGCGGATGCCACCCGCGAGCACGATGGGTTAAGCTGCCGCTCCCAGTATCCGCAAACCTATCAGTTGACGCCTTTCCCCCGGTCCATTGCGTTATTCCTGGCACCACTCTTGGAAACCACGCGCGTTTATGACTATTCGAGAAACCTAATTGTTTCGGGAGCGGCACTTTGGGGAGATCAGGTCGTGCCGCAATTTGCTGTGTTGGCGCAATCCGGCATCTATCAGTTCGAATTACCGGCTGTCGAATTCGCATCCGATGGATCGCTGGCGACACCACAACAAAAACCGCTGCATCTCCGATTTCATCCACAGGATCGGGAAGAGCCAGGTTACGAGATCGCCATCGCTCCCGGTGACGGCCGCGCGAAATTGGTTTCACCATGAAGCACGGCAGATCCGCGGGCTTTTCACTGATTGAGATCGCGGTTGCCGTCTCGGTAATCGGTTTCTGCGCCATTGCATTGCTGATGATTCTCTCCAATAGCGTCAATGATACGCGCTCAATTCGAGATGAAACCATCGCGTTGCTGCTGGCGCGCAACGTTCGCACACTCCTTCTGGAGCCGGCCTGGCCTTTGGAAAAAAAACCGGCTCCCGATGGCTGGCGCGCCCAGGTCTTTTTCGATGGTAACTGCGCAATTGCAGAAGCCGAACGCGCGACTATTCGTGCTGAACTTGTCGCGCAAGGCGGCCCCGGCTTTGAGAGCGTGCGGGCCGAGGCAGTCAGGGTAATCTTTATTGAGATAGATTCGGGACGCGAACTTGGGTCCTATATTCTACAACGGCAAACCCGCACTCAGGCAGAGCCATGAAGCATGTAAAGTTCGCGCACGGTTTTACTTTGATTGAAATGCTTGCCGCGGTCGCGCTGCTGTCTATTTTTGGCATCCTGCTCCTGAACCTGGTGGAAGGCACTCTGCGCTCTGTAGATATCTCGCTTGCACAAATGGCTCTCTTCGCCAATGCACGGGCTCTTAGCGATGCTTTGGAGAACGATTTGGCGCGTGTTTCATTGGCTCAATCGACCAAGCACACTCTCGGATTGTTCCTGGAAGAGGATGGAGAACGCGTGCGGCTCGCCTTCAGCCTGCCGGTCACGCGGGTGACAAGCATTGAGCAATTTGGGCCGGTCGCGCATGTTGTATATCTTTGGGATAAAAAAACAAAGCAGCTGTCACGGGCGGAATTTCACGCTGAACGACATACAGACCTGGTCCGCTCCACGGGCAGTGATCCGGCCGGCGCGGATTATGCCGCCAATGAATCCCGGTCGGCACAACTTGCCCCGGCTTATCTTCCCGATGCTCCCGGTGAATGGCTCGATGATGCACGGATGGAAGCTGAGTTACAGAGCGCCACTCCTTTGCTCAAGGCAGTGGCTGATCTTGAATTCACTTGCTTTACCGATACCGCGCGAAAAGTGCCTCAGGCCCGCAACTCATGGTCCTTTCCAGATCGTCTGCCTGCGGTCGTGCGCCTGCGCGCCCGCCTGGCGGCGAATGAAAGTGCGAATATTTCAGGCCAGCGGCTCATTGAATTACTTATTCCCGTGCTCTCCATGAGCGAGGCGGAGATCCATGAATAACCGAAAACCGCATCCGCAAGCACTCGCAGGCGCGGCGCTGATCTGGGCGCTTCTGGTTTGCGGTTTACTCACAGTGCTGGTGCTCGGCCTTCTGACGGCAATAACCAGTGAACGCCGTCTTTCCCATGGCGAGACGGAGATTGGCGCGGCGGATCTGCTGATTGAAGGCGCGCTTGCCGAAGTCCGCGGCAAGCTGGCAACTGGATTTGATGCCGAAACTCCAGGCGCGGACGGGTTGCTTAAAGCAAGTGTTACGGCAAGCCCGGGTTTGATGGAAGTGCGCCATTATGGTTTCCCATACAACCGCGGCAGCGCATCGGGGCCGGCCGCGTTTGACCAAAAAGAGCTATCATCCTTCAGCCGGCCCTTTGCGGCACATTATGATGGGAGCCCTGCCAACCCGCGCTGGATTCCCCTTTTCTCGTGGAAATATTTTGCGCCTACCTTGCGAAATCTGACCCAGACGCTCGGGCGTCCGGGCGATCTCAACAGCGATTTTAATCCCGCGGCTGTCTTCAACCTCAACACTCCGAACAATCCTTTTTCTCCGGGCTATTGTTATCTTTCCGGGGTCGGCGGCGATCCCGCGGGTGTCCGCTACGAAAAAGATGTGCAAGGGCATTGGGCCACCGCCGGCGCCCGGGAAAAGTTCGCGCTGTTTCCCGGCGAAACCAGCGCGGAACGCCCCGTCTGGGTTCAATGGATTCCTATCTTGCAGGATCCGGCAAAACCGCCTGGCAATAAAAACCGGATGATAGGCCGTTACGCCTATTGGGTGGACGTTGAGAATACCAAACTCCATCTGGAGCGCGCGACCCGGCCGCTGCGTCAGCATGAAGTCTTTGCGCGGTTTTTAGGCGAAGGCGACGCGGCCGCTGGCAGCGGCGGCTATTTTAGCCAGAGCGGCGGCAATCCGTTTAGTGCGCTGCGGTTGCGCGCGGAAGGAGCCGTCGCGCATTGGGATAAATCCAGCCGCCGTTCGCTGGACGGACAACCCGGACCTGGATTTTCGGGAAGCGTGGGAGCGGAGGCGCGAGATGCGTGGCTCGACTGGCGCAACGGTGAACGCCCCGCCGCGGCAGACACCTCGCTGGTAGACTGGGATTTTTTCGCGGCATTGCGCCCCCGGGGCACCGCGGAAAAAATGGCACTCGATGGGATTCTTGGCGAGCATGCGCGAAGGGTAACCCAGGAGGCGGCGGTCCCTTTTAACAGCCCCTGGGAAGCATTCATGTTGCTTGATCCCAAGCTTCGCAAGGAGAGTTCCAGCACGGTGGATATACGAGCCGACTTAATGCGGCAGATGCTCACCTCGTCGGCAACGATTTGGGGCCATGATGAGGAACGTGATCCGCTCGGCCGGCCGAAGATCGATCTGCCCAAATTTCAATGTCAAATTTCCGGTACGGCCGGCGCGAACATTGAGAAAATCACGCAAAGCACCTTGTGGATGCGTCTCCACGATGCGCGCTATTTTTCCGCCTATTATCCCGCTGCCTTCCCCACCAACGGTCAGCCGCGATCGTTTATCCAGTCATTTAACCGTTTTGCCGGCGATGGATCTTCCTCCAGGGATGCCAATGGCGAGGCCGCCGTGTTGCAGATGCTTGCCAATATCGGTGAATATGCGCAGCCGGCCAGCACGGCACCACTCATTGATCGCGAACGTGGGATCGTTGGCGGCCGCTCGATGCCGTATGTTGCCGAGGTTGCCACACGCGCACGCAGTGCCTGGTGGCTGTTGCCGCCCGCGGCGAGGGCAAATCCATCCGCCTTTTTCCAAACCAACGGTTCGGCCAACGATGGAGGCAATTCGCTTGCCTGGTATGCGTCCCACTTAATCATCGACCTGACTATCGGCTGCATAAATCCGAATCCATTTGAGACCCGGCCTTTTGATGGTGAACTTGAACTTGACGCTGACTGGCATGATATCCCGCCTGGAAGCCAGATAGAGTCAGGCCCATTTCGCGCCGGGCTAAAAGGACTCTTTACTACTTCGCCGGAAAGCGGCAAGGCACCCAAGCGGGTTCGGCTTCTTGGAAAAACGGTGACTTTCCGCCTCGGAGTCGTGCCAGCCAGCGCATTACTGGATCCGGCTTTTGCCACCGCCTTCAGAATCAAAGGGTGGCGCGTTCGCTCAGGCAACCAAGTCTGGCATGAGGTGCCGGTGCGCCATCCAGGAGCGAAAGAAACGCGCGAATGGTGGGCTATGGCGCAACCTGGCGAAAACGCTGGAAGCCCATGGGATTCACGCTCGCTTGCGGCCTATCAGTTCAAACCGGAAACTTACGGCTACCGAGCGGTAGGGTGGTTTACAAAGCCATCCCTGGATATGCTCATGCCCGACACGCTTTTTGTCGCCGGCCTCGATCCCACGCGCCCGCTGACTTCCGCGCTCTCCAGCCGCCTGGCAACATGGCTTCAATGGACTCCAATGACTTCCATGGTCGAACGCGTTTTCAGCGTCGACCCTGTTCTTGGACATCGCACGGGCGATCCAACCCTTCACGGGATTTGGGGAAAGGGCCATTTTTATGGCGCGCTTGGCCATCCGTGGCGTCGGCTCTCCCAAAGACCAGCTTACCAGTCGATCAAGTCAGGGCAAACAATGCCCGAGATCCGCGAACTGGCCATCCAGGAATGCGATTACACATTGGGAAACCGGATCGAGGCAGGGATCGCTGGTAAGATCGGCCGAGGCGCATTCCTTGACTCAGGCCAGCATCCCGCCTCGGTGCTACCCGTGACCGCGCATCCGGGCAAAGTCTACTCCGGAAAGTATTTCTCTCACTATTGGCTTTATCCGACAGAGAAACAGGACACGACAATATCCGCGCCTGACTCGCCCACCGGATTATTTCTTGTTCCTTCAATAGAAGGCAGTTTCCCGCTCGGAGATCTCGACGCTGAACATTGGCTTGATACCACTGTGCAACTTGAGTCCGCGGAAAGCGGACGCGTATGGAAAGATGCCGATCTGGAAACCGCGGAACCTTTGATTGACAAGGGAGACCTGACCGCGCTTCCCGAGTCGAAAAAAAGCAGCCGTTCCCTTTTCTGCCAGGCTCCCGCAAGCCGGCCAATGACTTCTTTGGGCGAACTGGGCTTCTGCCACTCCGGATTCTTTAATCGTCCCATTCTCATCGGTCCGGAAGAAGGCCGCACCGATGTACAACTCAACTCGCCCCGGCACGGGCCGCCAATGCGAATGCTGCTCGATCTCTTCAATCCCGCGGTTTTTGCTGATCCGGATACAGGCTCGCCGCTTTCCGCGGCAGCCTGGGCCGCCGGCAATTACCGTTCGGCTTCACCTGAGCATCCGAGGCGAGGCCTCTGGAGTGTTAATACCGCGATTGCGCACGACGGCTACATGGCACTTCGCGAAGGAGGCACGGCCAACGATTGGAACCTGAAGACGCTGGTTGAACCAACTTACTTGCCGGCACACGTTGTCTGGCTGCCAAATGCAAGAGGCCATGCCCGCCGGCAGCTCGGCGCGGAAAATTTCCACGGCAAGGAACTTGGCGATCTTTTTTCGACAAACGTCGGCCATATACTCGACCGCCATCTCAGCCCGTTTCCCGCTTTTGATCGTCCTTGGGAAATGTGGCTTGGGATGATTGGTGGAGATTTTTCGGCTACTCGGGCCAGCGGCGGCCAGATGTGGGGCATCAACAACGCACTTCGCATTTTTTATGGCCCCGGCAGCTTCACCTGGTGTCCGGGGAAAGGACTCGGGCTGCGCGCCCCTTACTATTCGAACCCCTTTGTTGATTTCGAGCCTTCAGCAACTCACCGCGGCAAACTCCTTGTCTTTGGCAATGACGGACGCGATGACACGACCAATACGGGCGACGGCTGGCTGCGCGGGCGTTGCGCGGCGGACCAAAACCTCGACTCGCTAAAAGCGGGACGCCTTACCTATCTGCCAGCCCACCATGTCACGCGATTAAGTCTCTTTCCGATACGGCATTTTATCAGCGACTTAAGCGTCGATTACCAAGTGGACGGTGAATTTCACTATCTCAAAAGCCCGTTAAATCCGCGTCAAAATAGCGCTCCGCCGCCCTCCGACAATTCCTCGGCGCTAAACGTTGAAGGAGGAAGTTTTCCGGGCGGCTGCCATATGACTGGCGTCTTCTACCATGCGCCACTTGCCTTGCTTCTGAATCAGGCGACTACCGCCGCAAACGCTTTTACCGCGCACATTGTGGTCCAAAGCATGCGCGACTTGGGCAAGAAACGGGAAACCATCGAGAAATCCGGATACGGGTTTAGCGATTCCGATGATGAAGTCCTCTGTGAACGTTGGGCACGAGTTGTCCTTGCCAGTTCGCCGGATCACTCCGAGGTGCCCGAACCTCGAAAACTGCGGGTCGTGAGTTTTGAAAAAGCAGGCCGATAGGGCAACAGTTGCGACGGGGGTTTACTGCAAACAGCAATCTTTAGCGGTAAAGAGCCGTCACGATGCGTTGCATCCCTCCTTATCTTTGCAGGCTAACATATGAGACGGCACTGAAAATCAGACCGTCCCTTCAAGCAGCGCGTTCCAAGCCTCTTCAACAGCCTGGCAACCTGCTTCCAGAATCAGCGCGGTCATATCGTCCTCCATTGCGACGCGAACGATGATACGACTTCCCCTGTTGCTCTTTTTTTGTTGCTCGAGAGAAACTCGAGTGAAGAGTTTCGGTTGAAAATGCAACCCGGTCACGTCGTCAGAAGCCAGCCACCAATCCTCGCCTGTTTGAAGAAAACGCGGGACGAATTCCACTCGCTGCGTGACCGATTTCCCATACAAGGTTACCCGAACCGGCATTGCTGAGTCGACGCAGGCCGCCATAATGGCTTGGAAGGCGCCCCTACCGCAGCACCATAGCGTGCGCATTGCCTCTTGCGGAGTAATCTCTTCCTCCGTCTCCTCCAGCCACGAGGCTGCAGAATGAGCGGCGCAGGCCTGATGCAGCCGCGCCCAGGCAAAAAATTCATCCATGTCGCTCTCTTTTGTAAGAGTAAATCGTTGAACGATTTGTCCGGCGGCATTTGCAAACTCGACACCAAAGAGATGGCCGGTTTTTTGCCGCACATGCACAGCTCGTGCGGCACCAAGACGACCAAAATTCACCCATAGTCCGCCATGCCCGCTGGCGCCTTTGCCTCCGCCGCTGGTGACACTCAGCGCCGGATACTTCATGTGGCGCTCCAAAATCGCAACCGCATTGCGGGTCATCAGCAACCCCACTTTCGCAAGCACCAGCTGCTCAAACATCCGTGCCCAATCCGTGCCGAGATTGACCCGCAGATGCCGTCCGTCCTCGCTGTGGCTGATATTGACAAGTTGCATACCCGGCGTAAGCGGGCTGCACCATTCCGGCAGGGGTCAAAGAGCGCGAGTTCCCGCGTTCGCTGAATAAGCGCACAGCATTGACACCCTGACTCGTTGCCGCACTTTTTTGCAATCGCAGAAGTGAACGCCGGAAAAGACCGGCTAAAGCGTTGAATCATGTGCCGAGCGTCGCACGTCCAATGCGCCCGCGCTTTCCCGCCGTTGCGGTGGATGCTCGGCGAATTGCCGGGCACACTTTGAAAGCGAGGTTCGCGCTATTAATGGCGGCCCGGCACCGTTCACCGCATCGTTTCTACCACCCGCTCGCGTAATAACCCGGACCGCTCGACACCCCCAGCGAGAAGGCCACGCCGGGCCGGTAATATGGCCGGTAACCATAATCATATGACCGATAGGCATATGGCCGATAATAATACGGTCTGTTATATCCGTAATAATACGGCCTATTGTATCCATAATAATATGGCCTGCTATAACCATAACGGTATGGCCGATAATAACGATGCCGATTATATCCGTAATAATATGGCCGATGATGCCTGTAATATCCGTATCGATCGCCGCCCCGGTAATAACCGTGGTGGTGATGATGATGACGATGGTGATCCCGCGCCTCGATCTGCGGCGTTCCTGACAGCCCCATTCCCAATGTAGCTGCCACAATTAAAAGTAGTCTTTGCAACATAGAATTCAGCTCCTTCTGGAGAACTTAGACGCTGTTCCGGGCGAAATGTTCGGCGTTAATGAAAGAATCGGTCGAACCGCCCAAGTTATGGCGAATTATTGCCACCCCTCCGTGAGGAACTGTCTCTTTTTGACCTCACGCAGGCTGAAACGAATGTCTCCAATCTTTGAATCGTAAAAAGTTACCGTGCCGATGGTCTCCAATCCTCAGAGTAGGAGAAGAATAATGCCTCGATTTAAGCCTTTTTAAAGAAAAGGCGTTCCCGGTTGGCAAGGGGTTTGCTAAAGACGCCACTCGCCGACCCCGGCATAACCTAACCAAGACCAACCAATCGATAGAATCCAATGACCAAAAAAAGCATTGCCAAGTTTTGCGCCCTTGCTGCCGGTATCGCGGCAATCCCTGCCGTCAGTTTCGCTGGCACGGAATCCTCTGGCAAAGAAGCCAAGAAATTGACGGAAGTTGTCAAAGAATCGTGCATCACCGGCGATCTCGGAGTGAGTTTTGTTTCCGAGTATATCTCCCGCGGCCTTGTGCTCGAAAATCAGGGTGTGATCGCGCAGCCCTTCACGGACCTCTACTTCAAGCTCTATTCGGGCGACGGATTCATCAACAAGGTCTCCTTCAACCTGGGCCTTTGGAGCAGCATCCACTCGCATTCCCAGGCGATTCCCGGCAGCACCAGCCGCAACTGGTATGAATTCGATTACACCGCGGGTTTTGCGGTCACTTTCGCCAAGAACTTCACCGGCACGCTGAGCTACTTTGAGTTCATCAGCCCCTCCGACAGCTTCGGCACTGCGCGCAGCGTCAATTTCAACCTCGCGTATGACGATACCGATTTGCTCGGCAAATTCGCCCTGCACCCGCACGTGACCGTGCTGCGTGAAATCGAAGGCGCCGCGGGTCTTCAGGACGACGGCTGGTATTTTGAAGCCGGTATCGCCCCAAGCTACAGCCCGGTTGCCGGACTGACCTTCTCGCTGCCAATCACCGCTGGATTCGGCGACGATAACTTCTACGCAGGCGATAACTTCGGTTACGTTTCCGCCGGCATCACCGCCTCCGTGCCGTTGAGCTTCGTGCCTTCCTGCTACGGCGCCTGGACCTTCACCACAGGCTACACTTATTACCACCTCGGCGACAACGTGGCCGATGCAACCGCCTCCGGCGACGAGAACCGCCACGTCTTCCAGGGCGGAATCGTTCTGACCTTCTAAAAGGGGTTCCCAGTGACTTAGCGGCTTTGCCGGACAACGGGTCCGGCAAAGCCCGCGGGGCCCGGAGCGGTCCCAAAAAAACGGTTAGTTTTCAGCAGGCTCCCATGAGCCAGGTCCCAGCCCATTCGCGGATTTGATGCCGCGCCCAAGGCTCCCTTCTGCCCGGATTCCACGTTACCTTAACGAAAATAACACAAACACTACTGCAAGATGAAACTGCGTAAATTCCTCGCCACGACAATTCTTACCGGTGCGGCCCTCCTCACCACTTCCATCAGCTCGCGCGCCGCCGACGACACCGTCAAAGTCGGTGTCCTCCATTCGCTCAGCGGCACGATGGCCATCTCGGAAACCTCCCTCCGCGACGTGCTCCTCTTCACGTTTGATGAGATCAACAAAGCGGGCGGTGTGCTCGGCAAAAAAATCGAGCCTGTCGTCGTCGATGGCGCCTCCAACTGGCCGCTCTTTGCTGAAAAAGCAAAGCAGCTTCTCGATCAGGACAAAGTCGCCGTCACCTTCGGCTGCTGGACCTCGGTCTCGCGCAAATCGGTGTTGCCGGTTTTTGAAGAAAAGAAAGGGCTCCTCTTCTACCCGGTGCAGTATGAGGGCGAAGAGATGTCCAAAAACATCATTTACACCGCGGAAGCCGTCAACCAGCAGGCGACGCCTGCGGTCGATTACGAGCTTGCCCAGGGGAAAAAGAAGTTCTACCTGCTCGGCAGCGATTACGTTTACCCGCAGACCACCAACCTGGTGCTGCTTGAATATCTTCTCTCCAAAGGCGTACCGCTGGAGAACATCGGCGGCGGCTTCAAGAAGGATGAAAGCGGCCAGATCATTTCCGCCGGCAAATACACGCCGTTTGGTCACACCGATTACCAGCAGATCGTGGCTGAAATCAAGCAGTTCGCCGCCGGCGGCAAAGCGTGCGTCATCAACACGCTAAACGGCGATACCAACGTTCCCTTCTTTAAGGAATACGCGGCAGCCGGTTTGACCGCGGAGACCTGCCCGGTGGTGAGCTTCTCGATTTCTGAAGATGAATTCCGCGGGCTGCCTGCCAAACAGCTTGTTGGCCAGCTTGGCTGCTGGACTTACTTCCAGTCTATCAACAGCCCTGCCAACAAGAAGTTCACGACGAACTTCCAGAGCTGGCTCAAAAACACCGACGTGACCGGCATCGTCAAGGAAGGCCGCGTGACCTGCTCGCCCATGGTGCTCAGCTACGATGGCGTCTATCTCTGGAAAAAAGCCGTGGAAAAAGCCAAGAGCTTTGACGTCGATAAAGTCACCGCGGCATTGGAAGCGGGCATCAGCTTTGATGGCCCGGGCGGTCTGGTCACGACGCAGAAAAATCATCACCTGACCAAGAACGTCTACATCGGCGAGACCAAGGCCAACGGCCAATTCAAGATCCTCAAGACCTTCAACGGCGTCGTTGGCGAGCCGTTCCTCAAGGGGACTTTCAAGGCGAAAACCGCCAAGTAACCGCACTGAAGGACGGGGTCCGATCCCCCGTCCTTTCCACCTTCCCCAACATATCACTGCCATGCCGCGACATCGTCCAATTTTTTGGCAACTTCTTGCCTGCATTTTGTTTCTGAGCGGCATGACGCTGCAGGGAGCGGAACCGCCTCGCGCTGTGATTGCCAAGGCGCTCATCACTGAGGATGCCGAGGAACAAAGCAAACTGGTCGCTTCGCTCGCTGGCAACACCGATCCGCTCATCCGCGATTTGCTGACCGCGTGGAAGGAAGGAACCCTTTTCATTTTTGAAGCTCCGGCAGGCCTGGCCGGCTTTACCGAAGGTGAAAAACTCGCCGTTACGCTGACCGGCGAAAAGGATGGCGAAGAAAAACAAGGCGCGCTCCGGGTCGACACCGCGGAAGTGCTTAAAGATGGGGAAGGCAAAGCGATCCGGCTTCTGGAGAGCGATCTGAGCGCCGCGGAAACCGATTCCAATCTGCGCGTCGCCATGAAGGGCGTGCTCGATGTCTTCGCGCTCTCGGCCGCCGACTCTGTTTCCCGCCTGAAAGTCGTGACGCAAATCGGACTCGACCAGGATCCAGGCCTGCTTGCTGCCTTGCGCGCACGCGAGAAAATTGAACCTGACGCCGGCGTGCGGCGCGCTATCCGCCAGTCACTCGCCCAGATTGAACTTAAGAACGAAGATGCGGCCATCCGCATCGGCGCGGTAAAAGAGCTCGGCGCAATGGGCTCCATTTCAAGCCAGGACGCCTTGAAGGAGCTTGTAAGAAACGCCACGGCCGGGGATGGCACCGAAGTAGCGGCCACCGCGGCGCTCAAGGCGATCGCGACCCACGTTAAATGGGTCAACTTTTACGGCACATTTTTCCGGGGCCTCTCAGGAGGTTCAGTCCTTCTGGTTGTGGCGATCGGACTGGCCATCACCTTTGGCTTAATGGGCGTTATCAATATGGCTCATGGCGAGCTCATCGTCGTCGGCGCCTACACGACCTACGTTGTTCAATGCGTTTTCGGCCCCGGCCTGGCGCTTTCCCCGTTTGGAATGAAAATCGCGCTTCCTGGGCTGAACGCGACCGGCGCTGCTCTCGATTCCTATTTCCTGGTCGCCCTGCCACTTTCCTTTTTGATGGCGGCGGCGGTGGGACTTGCGCTTGAACGCGGCATCATCCGCTTTCTTTACCGGCGCCCGCTTGAATCGCTTCTGGCAACCTGGGGCGTATCACTCGTTCTCCAGCAGCTTTTCCGCTCGGTTTTCGGCTCAAACAATGTGCAGGTCTACAGCCCGAGCTGGCTTTCGGGGAACTGGACCGTCTTCGACGTCATCCTCGGTTGGAACCGGGTTTTCGTCATCGGGTTCGCGATCCTCATCATCATGGGGACGTGGGCGATTTTAAATAAGACACCGCTTGGCCTTCTTATCCGCGCTGTCATGCAGAACCGGGCAATGGCTTCGTGCGTTGGAGTTCGCACCGAACGGGTCAACATGCTCACCTTTGGATTTGGCAGCGGGCTGGCGGGATTGGCCGGCGCGTTTTTAAGCCAGCTCGGAAATGTGGGGCCGCTGCTTGGCCAGGATTACATTGTGAGCGCGTTCATGACCGTGGTGGTGGGCGGGGTCGGCAGCCTGGCCGGCACCGTGATCAGCGCCCTCGGCATCGGCGTGGTCGATCAGTCGCTCCAGCAAATTCTACTCAATCCGGTGCTTGGAAAAATCCTCGTCCTTGCCGGGATCATCCTTTTCCTCCAATGGCGGCCGGCGGGGATTTTTGTGACAAAAAGCCGGAGTCTGGAGGGATGAATTTCAAAACCACTTCGCGACCATGAAACGCGCAATCTCAAGAACCGAATTTCTCTTCATAGCGATCACCGCTTTTATAGTGATCGTGCTGCTTCCCGCGCTCAATGCCGAGGGAATCATCAGTAACTTCCACCTCAATCTGTGGGGGAAGTATCTCTGTTATTCTGTATTGGCGATCAGCGTCGATCTGCTTTGGGGTTACACCGGGCTGCTTTCCCTTGGCCAGGCGCTCTTCTTTAGTTTGGGAGGGTATATGTTCGGCATGTATCTGATGCTGGTGGCCGGTCCTTTCGGGCAATTCGCGCAATCCGGCCAGAACCCGAATGGACTGCCCGACTTCATGGTATTCCTGGGCCACACGGTGCTCCCCTCGTTCTGGCGGCCGTTCGCCTCGTTTAGCTTCTCAACCCTCATGGTGGTTGCGCTGCCGGGATTGCTCGCGCTCGGATTTGGTTATCTGGCATTCCGTTCGCGGATCAAGGGGGTCTACTTTTCGATCCTTACCCAGGCACTTACTTACGGGGCCGCGCTGATGTTTTTCAGCAATGACACGGTAATGGGCGGCAACAATGGATTTACCGATTTCCGGTACATCCTCGGGGTCGATGTCCGCAGTGCGTCAACCCAGCGCTGGCTGTTTATTGCAAGCGCCGTCCTGCTGCTTGGGGTCTACATGCTTTGCAAATGGCTGACCGGCACAAAGTTCGGACTCGTGCAACGAGCCGTGCGCGACAGCGAGACCCGCGTGCTTTTCAGCGGATACGCAGCCGCCAACTACAAGCTCTTTGTCTTTGTCCTGAGCTCGTTGATAGCCGCCTTGGGTGGAGCGCTTTATGTCCCTCAGGTGGGGATCATTAATCCGAGCGAAATGACGACGGAAAAATCGCTCGAAGCCGTCGTCTGGTGCGCGGTGGGCGGACGCGGCACCCTGGTCGGGCCGATTGTGGGAGCGATCGGTGTCAACGCCCTCAAGTCGTGGGCTACGCGCAATTGTCCCGATTACTGGTCCTTCATCCTTGGAACCATTTTTATCCTGATGGTGCTTTTTGTCCCGAAAGGGATCGTGGGCGGAATCAACGATTGCTCCGCGTGGTTTACGAAGTGGAAAAAGGGACGCGAACCGGACAGCACCATTTTGGAAGAGATTACCGAACCCGCAGCCAGCCCTTCGCAATCTTAAGATGATTATTGAATCCCAACTTAAACAGCGGCCGTTCATTCTTGCGGCCGAAGGAGTCAACAAATCGTTCGCCGGTTTCCAGGCCATTCGCGACCTGAGCTTCTACATGGACGAAGGCGAACTGCGCACCGTCATCGGTCCAAACGGCGCGGGCAAGACTACTTTTCTGGATCTGATCACCGGCCGCACCAAGCCGGATACGGGCACCATTGAGTTTGACGCAAAGCACGAGCTTTCGCGGATGAACGAATACGAGATTTACCGGCTCGGCATCGGGCGCAAGTTTCAGACGCCGACGGTTTACACCGATCACACGGTTTTCGAGAACCTGCTCATGTCGCTGGAAGGAAGCCGCGGCGTATTCGCCTCGCTCTTTTCAAAAGTAAACGGCCAGCAGAAAGACCGGATCCACGACATTTTAAAGACGATCAACCTCTCTGAAAAAGCGGAGTGGAAAGCCGGGGCGCTTGCCCATGGCCAGAAGCAATGGCTGGAGATCGGCATGTTGCTTGCCCAGAACGCGCGCCTTTTGCTCGTGGACGAACCCGCAGCGGGCATGACCGATGAGGAGACCCATCGCACCGGCGAACTGCTTCTCTCCCTGGCGGGCAAACATTCCATCATCGTTATCGAGCACGACATGGTGTTCATCCGCCAGATTGCCGCCGGGCGCAAAGTCACCGTGCTTCATCAGGGAAGCGTCCTGTGCGAAGGCGCCGTGGAAGCGGTCCAAAGCAATGAAAAAGTCATTGAAGTCTACCTCGGACGCAAACACGCGCACTGAGCCACCGCGAAATTTCCCATGCTCCAAATAGCCAATCTCGAAGTCGCAATCGGTGGCAGCCGGATCCTGCGCGGCGTCACGCTGGAAGTGCCCAAAAACAGCGTGGTCTGCCTGATGGGACGCAACGGCGTCGGCAAAACAACCACCCTCAAAAGCATCGTCGGCCTGCTTAAGGCAAACGTCGGCACCGTGACCCTTTGCGGCGAAAAACTCACCCATTCCTCCCCTGAAGCGCGCGCCCGGGCCGGAATCGGTTACGTGCCGCAGGGTCGCGAGATCTTCCCGCATCTGACCGTGGAGGAAAACCTCAAGATTGGCGCCATCGCACAGGGGAAAAAGCTGAATGGCAACCTCGATCGCGTGTTTACTCTCTTCCCGATTTTAAAAGAGTTTCTTCCCCGCAAAGGCGGAATGCTCAGCGGCGGCCAGCAACAGCAGCTCGCCATCGGCCGGGCGCTTCTGACGGAACCAAAGGTGCTTATCCTTGATGAACCGACCGAAGGGATCCAGCCGAACATCATCGATCAGATCGGCGATACCATCCGGCTCCTGCGCGAGGAAGGCAAAATGAGCATTCTTCTGGTTGAACAATACCTCGATTTCGCCAAGGAGCTCGCGGACATCTTCTACATCATGGATCGCGGCGCTGTCGTGGCCAACGGACCCATTGCGGAACTGACCGATAGCGTCGTTCGCCAGCATCTCATCGTGTAAAAAGGCGTGCCTCGGGCCGGCAAAAAAACCTACCTTGTGGCGAATTCCGAATTTATCTGCATGAAACTGACCCGACACCTCTCCACCGCCCTTACCTCGATGCTTCTTCTCATGCCGGCTTTGGCGCAGGCGCATCCCGGCCACTCCGCATTTGATCCCACCGCCGGTCCGGTGCACGCGGGCCATGGCCCGGAATGGGCCTCCCTCGCGCTTTTCGTGGCTGTCTCCGGTGGATTGCTTGGACTGCGCTGGCTGGCGAGTCAGCGTCACTAGCCGATGCATCTCTCACCCCGCGAGCAGGAAAAGCTGCTTCTTGTTGTCGCCGCCGACCTGGCGCGCCGGCGGCAAGGCCGCGGGCTCAAGCTCAATTACCCTGAATCGGTGGCACTGATTGCCGCCGAAATCATGGAAGGCGCCCGTGACGGCCGCACTGTGGCTGAACTGATGAGCTTTGGCACCACGATCCTCAAGCGGGACGACGTCATGGAAGGCGTTGCGGAAATGATTCATGAAGTTCAGGTGGAAGCGACTTTCCCTGATGGGACCAAACTGGTTACCGTCCACAATCCTATCCGATGATTCCCGGAGAAATCATTGTCGCCAGCGAACCCGCGTTCATTGAAATCAACGCCGGTCGCGAAGTCCGGGTTCTGGAAGTTGCCAATACCGGCGACCGGCCGATCCAGGTGGGGAGCCATTTCCACTTTTACGAAGTCAACAGCGCCCTCTCTTTTAAACGGGAATCGGCACGCGGCTTTCGCTTAAACATCGCCGCCGGCACCGCCGTGCGTTTTGAGCCGGGCGATACCCGCGAAATCTCCCTGGTGGCGCTGGCTGGAACCCGCGAAGTCTACGGGTTTAACGCAAAAATAAACGGTCCGCTCAACCAATAACCACTCATGGCCCTTTCCCGCCGCCAATACGCTGAAATGTTCGGTCCGACGGTGGGCGACCAGGTGCGCCTGGCCGACACCGAACTTTTTATTCAGGTCGAACGCGACTTGATTGCCGAGGCTGGTGCGTACGGCGATGAAGTCAAATTCGGCGGCGGCAAGGTGATCCGTGATGGCATGGGCCAGTCCTCCACCGCGACCGATGCAGAGTCGCTCGATCTGGTGATCACCAACGCGCTGATTCTGGATGCGGTTCAGGGGATCATCAAGGCGGACATCGGCATCAAATACGGCCGCATCGTCGGCATCGGCCATGCCGGCAATCCCGGCATCCAGCCAGGCATCAGCATGACCATCGGCGCGGCGACCGAAGTGATCGCGGGCGAAGGTTGCATCGTCACAGCGGGCGGGATCGATACGCACATTCATTTTATTTGTCCGCAACAGATCGAGCATGCGCTGGCCAGCGGCATCACCACCATGCTCGGAGGCGGCACCGGCCCTGCCCACGGCACTTACGCGACCACCTGCACGCCCGGAAAGTGGAATATCCATCGCATGCTCGAAGCGGCCGAGGAATACCCGATGAATCTCGGGTTTTTAGGCAAAGGCAATTGCGCGACTCACGAGCCGTTAAGGGAACAGATCGTGGCCGGCGCGATCGGGCTTAAACTGCATGAAGACTGGGGCACGACCCCGGCGGCCATCACCACCTGTCTGGATGTAGCCGACGAGTTCGATGTGCAGGTCGCCATCCATACCGATACCCTCAATGAATCGGGGTTTGTGGAGGATACCATTGCCGCGTTCAAGGGCCGCACCATTCACACATTCCACAGTGAAGGGGCTGGCGGCGGGCACGCGCCCGACATCATCCGCGTCTGCGGCGAGGCGAACGTGCTCCCCTCCTCCACCAATCCGACGCGTCCCTACACGGTCAACACGATCGACGAGCATCTCGACATGCTCATGGTTTGTCATCATCTCGACTCAAAGATCCCCGAGGACGTCGCATTTGCCGAATCGCGCATCCGTCCCGAGACCATCGCGGCGGAAGATCTCCTGCACGATCTGGGCGCCTTTTCGATGATGTCGAGCGACTCGCAAGCCATGGGGCGCGTGGGCGAAGTCATCACCCGGACCTGGCAGACGGCCCACAAGATGAAAGTGCAATTTGGGAAGCTTCCAGTGGCCGGCGTGACCGACCTTGGATTCACCCACGATGCCGCCGACAATTTTCGCGCCCTGCGTTACGTGGCAAAATACACGATCAACCCGGCCATCGCGCACGGGATCAGCCACGAGGTCGGCTCGATTCAAGTGGGCAAACTGGCCGATCTGGTGGTCTGGAAGCCGGCCTTTTTCGGAGTCAAACCCGAGGTCGTTTTAAAAGGCGGCCTTATCGCGATGGCCAACATGGGCGATCCCAACGCGAGCATCCCGACACCCCAACCGATGATTTACCGGCCGCAATTTGCCGCGCACGGACGCGCCAAATCGTCGACGTCAGTGACATTTGTGAGCGAAGCGGCGCTGCGCGACGGCAACCTCGGCAGCCTGCAATTGGCCAAACGCCTCGTCGCTGTCAAAAACACCCGCAACATCACCAAACGCGACCTGCTCTGGAACGACGTGCTGCCTGCGATTGAAGTCGATCCGGAGACTTACATGGTGAAAGCCGATGGACGCGAACTGCGCTGCGAACCCGCACGCGTGCTTCCCATGGCTCAACGTTATTTCCTTTTTTAACCGCCCCGACATGCTTCTGATCCACGATCATCTCCACGACTGGAATCCCGAGCTGCCCCGGATCCGGCTGGCCGCCGACCGCAACACCCTTGCCAAACGGCGCTGGCGTGGCTTGGCCGAGGACGGCACGGAATTTGGCTTTGATCTTGAACATCCACTGGTGGATGGCGACGTCTATCACGTCAGCGAAACCGCGGTCTATTCGGTCCGGCAAATCCCGGAGCCCGTTTTGGAAATCTCACTTGGAGAGCACCCCGCCGCGGCTGCCCGGCTTGGATGGATGATCGGCAATCTCCATTTCCAGATCGCCATTGAAAACGGCGTCGTTCTGGCCATCGACGATCCCGCGATCCGGCAGCTTCTCACGCGCGAACACATTGAGTTTGAGCCCGCGATCCGCGTTTTTCGAGCCTTTGGCGGCGGCCATTCCCATTAACAATGTCCGCCGAGCTGCCCTGGCTGCCATTTCTGCTCCAGACAGCCGACTCGCTCTTTCCAACCGGCGCCTACGCTCATTCCCTCGGTTTTGAGGAAAGTGCCCGGCTCGGTCTGGTGCATGACGAGGCAACGCTGCTCGCTTTTTTAGCCACCCAGATCGTCCCCGCCCAGTGTGCCCAGGAGTTGCCGTATCTGCGGTTTGCTTTTGAAGCCGCCACTCGCGGCGACCTTGCCGGCCTTTGCATGCTTGATCATGAAATCGATGCGTGGAAGCTGGCGCCGGAAACCCGCGCGGCAAGCATCCAGCTTGGAGTCCGCCGGCTCAAGGCGCTCCGGACCATCAGCGAGGCGCCGCTTCTTCTGACGCTGGAAAACGCGATCGGATCGGGCCGGGCACGCGGTCATCATCTCCTTGTCTGCGGAGTGCAAGCGGCCATCGAAAACGTGCCGCTTGAAGCCGCCCTTTCCCTCTCATTTTATCAGGCGCTCGGAGCGGTATGCGCCGCCGCTCTCAAGCTGATACGCATCGGCCAGGACGGCTGCCAGCGCGCATTGCGCCAGGCTTGCAGACCCGCCCCGGGCATCATTGCCCGGTCCCTTGAAATCGAACGGAAGCGGGCCGGCTGGTTTAATCCATTGCTCGAGATCGCCAGCATGCGCCACGCTCGGGCTGAAGAACGTCTTTTCATCTCATGAACAAAAAACCTATCCGCATTGGCATTGGCGGCCCGGTCGGCACCGGCAAGACCATGCTTGTCCTCCGGCTCTGCCAATGGCTGCGTGATGAAATCTCGCTCGCGGTAGTCACCAACGACATCTACACCCGCGAAGACGCGGAGTTCCTTGTCCGAAATGCCGCGCTTCCTTCCGACCGGGTCATCGGAGTGGAAACCGGCGGCTGCCCGCACACCGCCATTCGCGACGATACGAGCATGAACCTGGCGGCCATCGCGGAACTTGAGCGACGGCATCCGGATGCCAGGCTTATTCTGGTGGAAAGCGGCGGAGACAACCTGTCGGCCACCTTCTCGCCCGAGCTGGTCGAAGCATTCATCTACGTCATCGATGTGGCTGGCGGCGATAAGATCCCAAGAAAAGGCGGCCCCGCCATCCGTCACAGCGATCTTCTGCTCATTAACAAAACCGACCTGGCTCCGCATGTCGGCGCCGATCTCGAAGTCATGGCGCGCGACGCCAAGCTGATGCGCGGCGACAAACCTTTTCTCTTTAGCGATCTGCGAAGTGAAAAAGGAAAAGACGCCGTGCTCAGCTGGCTGCGGCACGAGCTGCTTTTTGTCTGAGCTTTTGTCTCCTTCCCACATCGGAGAGCTCCAAGTATGAACCGAGGCCTTCACGGTCATCTTGAACTTATCTGCGCACTCGATTCCGGCGGACGCAGCTACCTGCGCCATCAATCGTTCCAGGCGCCGATGCATCTAAGCAAACCGCACCTCGACGAGGGTGTGCTGGTGGTCAACATGGTGAACCCCACCGCCGGTTTGCTGGCCGGCGACCGGATCCGCCTTAAAGCCGATGTGGAATCGGGCGCGCGGCTTCTTCTGACAACGCCAAGCGCCGCCCGCGCCCATCGCATGCTGTCAGACTACGCCGAAGTAACCCAGGAGTTCTCCGTCGCCGCGGGCGGCTGGCTCGAAAATCTGCCTGAACTTTTTATTCCCCAGGCCGGCAGCCGATACCGCCAGCGCACCGTTATCCGCGTTGAAAAAGGCGGGGATCTTCTCTTCTTTGAAACGCTCGCCCCGGGCCGCGTCGCTTCCGGCGAATCCTTCCAATACGACTGGCTCGACTGGGAAACCGACCTCTTTTATGGCGATCAACTCATCGCCCGCGAATGCTACAAGCTGAGTCCCGGCAACGAAAGCCTTGTCCCGATGCGGGCTCTTTTTCCCAACGCCTACTACGCGAGCTGTTTTTTTGTAACCGAACAGCTTGGGGCCGATCATCCATGCTGGGCTTCCATTCACGCATTGCATACCCAGGAAGTCTGGGTCGGATGCGGCGCGCTAAAGTCCGGCGGATGGACGATCAAGATAGTCGCCGCGGGCAGCATTCTGCTGCGCCGCACTTTGGCTTTGGTAAGGAAGCTTCTTTACACCGCTCTCGGCCGGGCGCTTCCCAGTCTGCGCCGCGCCATCGAGTAGAAGCGATCTTCGCGGGCGCGCCCGAAGAATTCCCTAACTTTGTCAGGCTGCGCAATGCTTCGGCTTATACGTCCGAGCCCCGATGCGATTACTCGCATTCCATTACAATCGCGAACCATCCGGGGACATTGCAAATATAACCACCGCATTACTCGGACTCCGGCCGTCCCGGGATCGCTGATGCTGCCCAAGTTCAGACAGGCGGCTTCGGGAGAAAAATCAGAAGGCTAATTACCCGTCAGGACGGCGCGGAAAGTGCCGGCGACATAACTTTTTTCCGGATCGGGCAGACAGACATAGATTTCGCCGTCCACCTTGCCGTTCTCCGCGGCTCCGAACTTCAGTTGCATTGTATAGTTATCCGTAAAAATCATCGACTTCGGAAGTTCGCTTCCTTTCTCACGCCATTTCAAGTGGACATGCGCCGCGCTTGAGCCCGCTTTACGTTTTACTTCAAATAAGCGGTTGGCGGGTGACTCTCCTTTTTTCAGAAACAGAAAAATCACCCATTCCTGTTCGGCGACAAATTCGCGGCCTTGCCGGAGTGAAAGTATCCCGTTCTCCAGGTTTGCGGTTTCGACAGTAAAAGGGCGGCCATGCACCCGGCCGGCCGCGGGTTCTTTTGGGATGGCCGCGCCGACTGCTTCGTCGCGCCATAAACCGTCTCCGGCCTTCCTCTGACTTAGCGCAAGTAGAACGGGTTGCAGCTCAAGATTGTATTGGGCTATTTCGCGCGTGATTGCTTCCAATGCAGGGCCGTCCCCAGGTTTTAAAGCTGCTTTGCGAGCGATCAACTCCTGCTCGCGCAGGCGCAACCGGGCGAGTTTTTCGTCCAGGGAGAGTTCAGGCGCGCTGGAAACGCCCGGCTTTGCATGGCGCAGCGATTCGGTTTGGCGGGTGATCTGCGCGACAATCTTTTCTTTAAAGACCTCTCGCGGCAAGAGGAAGAAACCGGCCAGCGCCAGGATTGTTCCCGCAACTCCAAGGAAGAACGCCCGTCTCGATTCGGCCCATGCGAGCACGATAAAAACCAACGCCGCGCCCGGTATGAAAAGAGTGCCCAATCCCCAAAGGAGATGCCGCTGGAAGGCCAGGATCACGAGCCAGAGCTGCGAGCCCAAAATGAGAATCAGGGCGAGAATGAAAAGAACTACCGCTAATGGGATCATCGGAGCAGGAACATGCCTTTTGATGCAAGCAAGTGGCACGCCCGCGGACGCGCTCTTTCCCGTGCAAATTTAAGCGGCAGAATAAACCTCAGGCTACTTCATGCAGCGTGAGGCCACCGCCAATGAGTTGCAGAGGCAGGTCGTTTCCCGCCCCTTTTTTCAGGAGAACCGTCACCCCTTTGATTTTCACCGCGCCGATTTCCTGCGCCACAAACCCAAAGCTCTCCTGAAAACTCACATTCCCTGTCAGCCCGCCGTTGATGATGATCTTGGCAATCCTGGCAATTTGTGCCGGGTTTTGGGCAGCTTCGGCAATCAACGCATCGTCATTGGCTCCGTAGCCTTTGAAGCCGGGCGCCACGCCGGCTGCCAGGCTGGCGTGCGTCCAGGTTTGTTTGACTAAAAGCGAGCCGATGCTGGCGTCCGAGTTTGAAGCAACCCCGTTGATCTGAATCCCCGCAACAATCAGCGCGCTCTCTACTTTTCCACTGACACTGATTGCACCGATTGCCACATCCGTTTTTCCAGCTGATGAATTGGAGCCTGCCGCGGAAATAATAACCGGCGCCGTTACATAGCCGTGGATGTCGCCTTGCACGTTTAACTTACCGATCGAGGCTCCGGTTCGAATCGCGGCGCTCCCGACTCCGAAGCCGGATGTGATTCCGCCAGCAATGTTGATGCTCCCGATCGCACCTTCGGCCACCAGCGCCCCGCTTCCCGCGGCGGCTCCCCCATGCATCCCGCCCTTGATCACAACAGCGCCGATCTTCCCGGAACCGGTCGTATCTGCTGAGACTCTCAGCGCCGCCGTGGAAAAGCTGCCGGAAACAGTCAGTTTACCCAGGTCTCCATAAATGACGCTCGAGACCGGCGTGGACGAAAGCGGATCGAGCTGCTTGCCAAATGAGCCGATTGTGAGCGCTTTTATTCCGGCTTTTGCCGAAGCGGCCGAGAGATCCTGACCGGCTTCAATTTGCCCCAGATCACCGCCAATCGTCACCGTTCCCAAATTGGTCCCACGTGCGGCGATGGTACCGATATCGACCTGGCCATTCCCGCCAAAAGCTGATTTGGACGCGCTGATTTTTACGTTGCTTCCTTCAAACTGCGATACCCCGCCAATGAGCGGATTTTCAAGATTCAGCATCACGAGTTTCTTGCCGGCGCCCGCTTCCTGGAAAGTGAAATTGGCCGCGGTCAGGGTTCCCTTGGTGACCGTGACTGTGACCAGATCGCCATCGATATCGGTAAATGTCACCTTGTGCGGGGTGAAAATTGGGTCGGGGCCAGCCGGACCGCCCGGATTGGGTGTTCCATAAATGACGTTTGCGATGCCGGGACCAAAACCAAACGTCGTATTCCCGTTTGGTGAATAACCAGGCGAACCGACGATCAAATCAGCGCGATGATCGCCATTGAGATCCCCCAGGGAAACCGAGGCGCCGGTGCGGCTTCCTCCCGGCAATCCTCCCACGATCACACCGCTCCCGGCCGGCAACGCCGCGGCGTCGTATTTGGCGGCAAACGCGCCGTTGTGCCCGTAAAGAATCACCACCTGGCCCCCGCCCGCGTTGTCAGGGGCGCCCATGGCCAGATCATCAAAGCCGTCGCCGTTAAAGTCGCCGGTGGCAAGGCTTCGGCCGAGCCGGGCAAACTTGCCGCCCGTAACGACAAACCCGCTGACTCCATCCGGTGTGCCCGGATCAAAATCGGCGGTCCACCCACTTTTTTTGCCAAAGACCACCGTCACGGTCCCGTCGTCGGTATGACTTTGTGGAAAAGGATCACCGACCTGCTGGGTGGGCGCGCCGAGGACAATATCATCAATGCCGTCGCCATTTAAATCCCCGTGAAGGTCCACGGTTGTTCCGCGGCCACTGAGAGAAACCGTTCCGGGAATACGGAACCCGGTGATCCCGTCAAGATCCGCGGCATTCAGACCGGCAGGCCATGCGCCGATTTTACCAAATAGCACATAAGCGGAACCTTTGTTGGTAAAATTGGAACCCGCCCCTGCTCCACCAACGAGGAGATCTTTCAGCCCGTCTCCGTTCACGTCACCGAGACTGAGGGAGCCTCCGGAATTGGCGCCCGCCATTGCGCCGGTGATTACAGAAACGCTCGCGCTATTGCCGGCTCCGGCGTCAATCACAGAAGAAAACATCCCGCTACCCTTGATCACATAAGTCAGCCCATAGTTATTATTAGGACCGCCAAAAACCGGTACATCGGCAAATGGCGCGCCGATGATCAATTCATCAATCCCATCGCCATCAAGATCGCCCGCAGCGAGACCGGTACCGAACTGCGCTCCCGAACTGAGCCGGGGATCACGGATAACAGAGCCGGCGGTGCCGGTCACATTGGCCGGGGTGAAGTGTGCCGGGAAAAAATTATTTGCGAGGGTGTTCTTTCCAAAAATGACATGCACTTCGCCCACATGAGCCGCAAACGGCGCCCCGATGGCGAGGTCATCAATTCCATCGTGATTAAAATCCCCGGTTGCAAAAGTATAAGGAATTGAGGTCTCACCGCCGTCATCGGTATACGTAAATCCATTGGTCCCGTTCAGGGTGGTAAGATCAATGCCGGCCGGCACTCCGGTTGCCGTGCCGAACACCACATAGATTGTCCCGCTGTTGCCGGAGGAAATCGTATCGCTGATCGCAAAGTCGCCGTGCCCGTCGCCGTTCAGGTCGCCGATCGCACCGACCGTCGCGGCCCCGGTGTAACTACCATTGGGTAACGGAAAACCGGCGCCTTTGTCCGCGGCAATTGGCATAAGCGACAGCACAGGAACGCCGGCAGGCGCAATCCGGTTTTCAAGCAGTTCAATCGAAGAAAAAGCCATGTTGGCGCAGACGCGTAATCACTTTTGGATCACCGGACAACGACTTTTCAGAAAAGAAGAAAATCAATCCGGATGGCGTTCAGGTGCCATCGATCTTGCTCGCGGGTCCGCGGCAAAGCTTGTCGGCCGCCGGGCAGCACGTTTTAAGTGCTCCCATGTTGCGCTTCCCGCTCGATTTCCGGTTCCGACTTTTAACCCTCGCACCTCAGATCACCGTCACCGATTCGGCGGGCAGTGAAGTCTGTTACATCAAGCAGAAAGCTTTCAAGCTGCGCGAATCAGTCACCGTTTTCCGCGACTCCACCCAGGGCGCCATTCTTGGCAAAATCGAGGCCGACCGCATCATTGATTGGTCGGCCCGCTACACTTTCCAGGATGCCGAAGGCCAGCCTTTCGGCGCAGTCGGCCGGCGCGGCGCCCGTTCCCTTTGGCGCTCGCACTACGATATCTTCGATAGCGCCACTTCCAATCGGGCTTCCATGAGCATTCAGGAGGAAAGCGTCATGATGCGCATGCTCGACAATGTGCTGGGCGAGATCCCGATCCTTGGAATGTTCACCGGTTATTTTTTCAATCCGAGTTATGCGGTGGTGAGCGCGGAAGGCGTTCTGGTCGCCAAGCTGCGTAAACGGGCCAGCTTCCTCGACAAGCATTTCACGCTCGAAAAGCTGGCAGATCTCACCTCCGAGCAGGAACTCGAAATCCTTCTAAGCTGCCTGATGATGACTCTGCTGGAACGACACAGGGGCTAACCCCCTTCCTCGTAATCGTAATCTTCGGTAACCGGGTTGGTAACGGAAGAGATTAAGATTATGATTAAGGGTAAGATTACGATTACGAAAAGATCAGAGCGCCTTCGGCTCCGGTAAGCTCAGCAGTGAGACGCCGGGATTGAGTTCGCCAAAATAACGTTGCGTCCAGTCATTGGGGAAAAGCACCCCGTTCTGGCCGCCGCTGTCGAGGGCCAGCCGGCAACCGGTCGGAAGCTTGAGCGCTTTTTCATCCACCGTCTGCGACAGCCATCGGAATGCTTCCCAGGTCGCCGATTCCAAACGCGATTCCGCGCCGTATTCAGCCTCCAATCGGTATTGCACCACTTCAAACTGCAAGGGACCAACCGCCGCCAGCAACGGCACTTTTTGCACCGTGTCGCGCAATTCAAACACCTGCATTACGCCTTCCTGAAGCAGCTGTTCAAGGCCCTGGCGAAACTGTTTAAACTTCGAGGGGTTCGGGTTTTGAAGGAACGCAAAACATTCCGGGGCAAACCGCGGAATCTCATCATACGAAATCGACGCGTCTTCCGTGAGCGTGTCGCCGATGCCAAACTCCGAATGGCCAACCAGGCCGATCACGTCGCCGGCATACGCTTCATCGACTGTTTCGCGTTCCTGGGCGAAAAGTTTATGCGCGCTGGAGAGACGCACGCGCTTGCCAGTACGCCCATGGATGACACTCATATCGCGGGTGAATTTGCCCGAACAGATTCGCAAAAACGCGATTCTGTCTCGATGCCGCGGATCCATATTCGCCTGGATTTTAAAAACGAATCCTGAAAAGGCCGGCAAATCGGGTTCAATGGTCACATCGCCCGAAAGATGCGCCTGCGGCGGAGCGCTCCGCTCAAGAAAAGAATCGAGCATCAGCTGGACGCCAAAATTGTTCATGGCGCTGCCGAAAAAAACCGGCGTCAGTTCGCCTCGAAGCACGGCCTCGTTGGAATCCTGCACACCGGCCATGTCGAGCATTTCGAGTTCCTCAACGGCCTTGTCAAAATCCGATGCGTCGAGACGCTCCCGCACAAACGGCTGATCGATACTGCCCGTCTCCACCGGAGCCCGATAAGCGCCCTGGGGCGTTTTCTCAAAGAGATGCACCTGCCCTTTCTGCCGGTCAAATACCCCGCGAAAACTGTATCCGCTGCCGAGCGGCCAGTTGACCGGGTAAGCGCCAATACCGAGGACGCTCTCAAGCTCATCAAGCAAAGCAAGTGGCTCCCGCGTAGGACGATCACATTTATTGATGAAAGTGAAAATCGGGACCCCCCGCCGTTTGCAAACCTCGAAAAGCTTGCGCGTTTGAGCCTCGATTCCCTTGCCGGCGTCAATGACCATCACGACGGCGTCCACGGCGGTGAGCACGCGGTAAGTGTCTTCGGAAAAATCTTTGTGTCCCGGCGTGTCGAGCAGGTTGATGCGGTAACCGTTGTAATCAAACTGAAGCACCGTGGAGCTGACGGAGATGCCGCGTTTGCGTTCAAGCTCCATCCAGTCCGAAGTGGCGGCGCGCGCGCTTTTGCGGGCGGTCACCGAGCCGGCAAGCTGAAGTGCGCCGCCGTAAAGGAGCAGCTTTTCAGTAAGGGTGGTTTTACCCGCGTCAGGGTGTGAAATGATGGCGAAAGTTCGCCGGCGTTTGATCTCGTCGCGCATGAAAGGGCGGCGACTCTCCTAGAAAGAGAGCCGGTGCGCAAGAGCTTGAACATTAAGACGGTTTGAGGCACCACACTTGCTCCCTCAACCCGCTGCATTTCCCCACCCCCACTTATGCCCTGCCTCCGTATCAAGCTTCCCGATAACAAAGGTGAGTTCACACAGGTTCTGGCTGGCCAGCGCATCACGATTGGCCGCCGTCCCGACAACACGATTCAAGTCATCCACCTGAGCGTTTCGGGTCATCACGCGGAGCTCATTGCTTCCGCGGGTCATTACCGGCTCCATGACCTTGGCTCAACGAATCTGACCTGTGTCGATGAACAGCCCGTCACCGATTTCCATCTCCACAAAGACTGCAAAATCTCCTTCGGCTCCGTGGAATGCGAGTTCATCCTGGAATCCCATCAGGTCGATCCCCATAGCCTTACGGAAATGGTGCCGACCCGCGCCGATCTGGAGTTTTTGCGCAGGGAAAACCTCGATCTTCAAAGCAAACTTGCCACCCAGCAAAAGCAGATCGACATCCTGAGCAGCGCCCGGCTTATCACCACGCAAACCACACAACTGGGCGTGGCACCGGAAGCCCACCGCCGCATCGTCGCTCAGCGCGATGAATTGCGCACGGAAAACCAGAGCCTCAAGCGCGACGTGGAAAACCTCAAGGCCGATTTGGTTGCCATTAGCCGCGATCGCGATGCGATGCGGCAGGCGTGGGAGACAGTCAAAAATGAAATCGGCGCATCGCGCGCGGAAATCGCCGTGCTAACCGGAATTAACGAACCACCAGCAGCGGCAGCGCCCCCCGCCGCGGCCCCGGTGGCCGAGCCGCCCTCCAAGCTTTTTGCCGAAGCGCCCGCCGCATTGGACGCCCTTAAAAGTGCGCTGAATCAGCTCACCGACGAACCGGGCAACACGGCGGCACGGGAAGCCTCGCTCCGCGCGATCGCCGCGCTCAACCGCAGCACGATGCCGACCCAGGGGCATCCGGTGCAGCGCCTTTCCGCCGCCATCTTTACGCTCCTGCGCGAGATCGCCCCCACCGACGGGCCTTTGGAACCCAGCGCCATTCGGAGTCTGGTGCAGGCGGCAGACCTCATTGGCACGCTCCTGGAACCGGCTCATCTCAACAAGTTCAAACAGCTGGGCGACCCGCAGGTGCTTGCCATCGAGCGGGATGCCGATCTGCTCGCCACCATGGGCGCCGCGCTTGAGTTTTGCGACATCGGCACCACCGGCA
Source organism: Chthoniobacteraceae bacterium (assembly GCA_028293625.1). GTDB lineage: Bacteria > Verrucomicrobiota > Verrucomicrobiia > Chthoniobacterales > Chthoniobacteraceae > CAIURC01. The sequence continues at coordinate 302,768 of JAQGOL010000025.1, forward strand.
TTTCAAAACCCGAGGAAGCGCTCGGCCTGCTCAATAGCAAACGCTTTAATCTTATCCTCCTTGATATTGGCGCCGGTGAATCGGAGGCGATTAATTTTCGCGAACACATCCATGCCTTGCCCGGCGGAGCAAATACGCCGCTTGTTTTTCTCTCAAACGGCGGCGGCGCCAATCCCATCACGCCCGCCAATCTGCGCGGCGGTCACGACGTGCTCGAGAAGCCGCTCAATATTGTTGAGTTCACTTTGAAAGCGCACACGTGGATTTACCGGGATCAGCTCGGGCTGATGTAGGCCCTCTTACTTCGCTCCGAGCCCCAAAACCACCACGGGGATCGTCCGTAAAAGGATTTTAAAATCGAGCCAAAGCGACCATTGATCGATATATTTTAAATCGAGCAGAACCCATTGATCAAAATTGGTGCAGCTGCTGCGGCCGTTTACCTGCCAAAGACAAGTCAGACCCGGCTTCATGCTTAAACGGCGGCGTTGCGCCGTGGTCTCGAATTTTTCCACTTCGTAGATTGGCAACGGACGCGGCCCCACCAGGCTCATCTCTCCTTTGAGCACGTTAAAAAGCTGGGGAAGCTCATCGAGGCTCGTCTTACGCAGGAACTTTCCAAATCGCGTGATCCGCGGGTCGTTTTCAATTTTAAAGACCGGGCCCGACATCTGATTATGCACCGCGAGCTCAGCCTGCAGCATCGCGGCGTCGGTGCGCATCGAGCGCAACTTATACATGGTAAACGGCTTCCCGTTTTTCCCCCCCCGCAGTTGTTTGAAAAAAATCGGACCCGGCGAGGTGAGCTTTATCCCGATGGCCAGCATTCCAAGGAGCGGTCCCGTCAATAAGAGCCCCGCCAGTGCCCCGAGCCGGTCGATAAAACTTTTGACCGCCAGCGACCACGAGATATCCGGGGTGGTGCGAAAGACAAGCACCGGGCGCGAGCCGAAAACATCGAAGCTGGGCCGTGCGATTGAAGTGCGGATAAAGTCGGCCACCAGCCACGCCTCCACGCCTTCGATCTCACAGGCGGCGATCGCTTCCTGCAAACGGATGAGATGACTGTGGCCGCCCGCGAAAATCACGCGGCTTACCGAGTGCTCATGAAGCGCATTAATGAGATCGACCACAGGCTGGGTTTCCACGTCAAATTCCGCCACCACTTCCAACTCCATGATTTGCTCCGGACTGAACGTGTGCCGGAACAGCCGGATATCGTCCGCCGTGCCGCCTAAAATGATCGGTTCGCGCAGAAACTCGCTTTTCACCCGTTTCCGGTACCGTTGCACGGTGATCTGTTCGCGCAGCAGCAAAAGGATCACAGCGAGGATGGCAAAGATCGGCATCACGGCGCGGCTCGGCACATCGCGGCGCAGAAAATACGAGCATCCGGCAATGAGCAATCCGAGCCAGAAACCACCCCTGACGATTTGGGAAAGCGATTTGCCGGGCTGCTTTTGAAACGGATGACTATAGAACCCCTGGAGCTCAAGCAGGATCGGGCCAAAGGGGACGATGATAAACAGCATCCATTGAAACTCGGTAAACGCTCCGATTGGCTTGTTGAAAATCGCCCAGTCAGTCCCGAGGAATCGCAAAGCGTGCGCGCTCCAAAACGCGATGGCCGCAAGTAAACCGTCGACTATTTGCAGGAATTGGAGGTTGAGTTCTTGTTTTCGTCCGATCATCGCTGTGGGTGCCGCGGGGGGAAGCCGCAGGAGACAATATGCTATCTAGAAATCTTTCGAGTGAATTTGATCAATTCAACCATGTGGTGGGCACCATCCATTCCGATGGCTCCCTCCAACGCGCATTGCGGCTGCGGCCCAATGCCGTCGATTTCCTTGAAATCCGCGTTGATCATTTTGCCGCCGATCCGCGTCCTCTCCTGCGCGCAGTGCCGAAACTCAAATTCCCGCTGATTCTCACTGCACGGCATCCCGCGGAAGGCGGCGCCAACAGCTTGAACCTTGCAAGGCGGCGCGAGCTGATGATGGAATTTCTTCCTTTCGCCTCCGTTCTCGATGCCGAATTGCGCACCGTGGAAAAACTCGGCTCAATTCTCGCCATGGCTCGCGGACACGGAATTAAGATCCTGGTTTCCGCTCATTATTTTCATTCCACTCCGTCCGCCAGCCAGCTTGCCCTCCTCCCGGCACGCGCCAAAGCCGTCAACGCTGATATTTTAAAAGTTGCCGCCCTGACCTCGACGGCCACCGATCTCGCCGCGCTCTTCTCCCTCTTTACTCAAAAACCGAAACTCCCGCTCAGCGTGATGGGAATGGGTGCATTCGGAAAAATTTCCCGGCTCCTCTTTGCCCGGGCGGGCTCGGTTTTTAATTACGGTTACCTCGATAAACCCAACGCGAGCGGCCAATGGGAAGCCACTCTTTTAAAAGCACGAATCGCTGAAATCGAGGCCGGTTCGCCCCCTGAATGAATCCATCCATTCATCCCCCGCTGCTGCGCTCCCCGGAGCCTCCATTGCGAGCTTATGTGAGTTCGGTTATTTTACTGCTGCCAGCATTCGCCTCGTGGATATTCGCATCCTTGTTCTTACAAGCCCGATTGGAGATGATCTGGCAACGAGCCGGGCTCGCGCACTCACGGGCGCAATGGCTGATCTCTTTTTCCGACGGTTGCCGGCGGAGCTTTTGGTTCATCGTGGCGGGTGCCGTATTGCTGCTCCTCTTTATGGAGTTGCGCGTCCGCCTCTGGCCTCGCTATCGCCGCGTGGCCTTGCTTTTGGCTACTGTTACTCTCAACGCCGCCGCGTTTATCTGGGTTTTAACAATCGCAACCGCCGCATTGCTGGCAACGCCCATTCTCATCGAACGACCGACTGACCCGGCGCAAGCGGGTAAAGCGCTTCCATAACAAATCAAGCGCTTGGCATCTTTTAATAATTATTAAAATTGTTGTCTAAATAAAATTGATCGTTACACCGATGACATGGACTCTATCGAGACAGCCCGTGCCGATCGGGCTGTCCGTCTCTTTGTCTCGTCCACCTTCTCCGACATGCTCATGGAGCGGCGCGTGCTTGTTGAGCGCGTTTTTCCACAAGTGCGAGAGTGGTGCCACGCACGCGGTGTTTCATTTACAGAAATCGACCTGCGATGGGGCATTACTGAAGAGCAGAGCCGTGGAGGCCGGGTACTGCCGATATGCCTGGGCGAAATCGAGGCGTGCCACCCCTTTTTTCTTGGCCTGATTGGAGGACGATACGGCTCGCTGGCAAAACGATTCACGCCTGAGCTGCTAACCGATTATCCATGGCTCAGAGGCATGGAGCAACGCAGCTATACGGAGCTGGAATTTGCCCGCGCATTGTGGACAGAAAGCGGCCCTGGGATCTCTTCGCTCGTTTATGAGCGGGATCCGGCTTTCGATTCCTATTCAGAGTCACCCGGATCCGAGCCAGCAAAGCAGCTCGCCGAATTTAAAGCCAGGGTGCGCAACGCCGGTTTGATGGCGCGTGCGGACTGCTACCGCGGTGCGGAGGAACTGGGAAGCTGGGTATTGGAAGATCTGATCCACAAAATCGAACTTCTCTTTCCCGAGTCGGTGCCGCCGTCGCCTGAAGAACGGGAAAGGGAAATTCAATCGCGAGTGCGGCGGCTGCGCGGACGACGATTTATCGGGAGCCGGGAAATTCTCAAGCGCCTTGACGCGCATGTGCTCGGTGGCGCGAACCCACTGCTCATCTGCGCGCCGTCTGGCGCAGGCAAAAGCACAACCCTGGCCGCGTGGGCGGCGCTGGCGGAAGGTGAATTCGAGCCGTCATTGTATCTAACCAAAGCCTGGAAAGATCGGTTTCCCAAATGGTGGCGTGGTGAAGCCGCCGTTGCCTCGCCCGTGACCGGCCAACTTGCGGCGCTCGTCTTTTGCGCTGTGGCGGCAAGTCCGCAAACCAGCTCATGGCCGGGTGTAGTGCGGTTTGTTTGTGAAGAAATGCGCCGCCGTTTTTCACTCATCCTGCCATCGCTGCCGGACGATCCGGCGGCGCTTTCGGCACTGTTTGCCGATTTTTTACTCGCGGTGGCTGCCCGCGGGCGGGTGGCCATCGTGCTCGATGGAATTGACCGCTTACCGGGCGATGAGGCGGATCGTGCGGTCGCATCGATCCCCACCCGTCTGCCTGCGTCATTACGGCTTTTTATTTCCGCCGCGCCTGGCCGAATCGCCAATCAGTTGCGAGCCCTGGGAGGATCGGAATTACGACTTCCCAATTGGAGCGAAGAAGAACGCCGGCTCTGCTTGCAGGCATTCCGCGACGACTTTCGCAAAGAACTTTCGCATGAAGGTGAAGAGCGACTCATCTCCGCACCTCAAACAGCGCAGCCGCTTTTTCTCTGCACGAGCCTTGAGGAGTTGCGTGTTGTTTCAAGCCATAGTGATGTTGCCGAACGCATCACGGCTCAACTCGCGGCAGCGGATGTCACCAGCCTTTTTGAGCAGATGTTTGCACGGTTCGAGCACAGCTTCGAAGAGGAACGCCCTTATCTCGTGTGTGAATGCCTGAGCCTTCTATGGGCGGCGCGGCGCGGACTGCGCGAAAGCGAACTGCGTGAGATGGTCGGCCTCGACGGCGAGCCGCTCGCGGCATCGATCTGGGCCCCTCTTGCCGCCGCCCTGCGTCCGCATCTTGCCCAACGCGATGGACTCCTCGCCTTCGATACCGCCGCGCTTCCGGAAGCTGTCCAGCGATGCTACCTCGCCTCGCGTGAAGATCGTTTTGCCGTGCATGGCATGCTTGCCGATTACTTCCAACCACAGCTTCCCGACTCGCGCGCGCTTGCCGAACTGGCGTGGCAACTTCTCTGGGCAGCGCGAATCGATGAACTCGCCACGCTGCTCACCGATCCCAAATTTCTTCCCGCAGCGTGGCGTTGGGATCGCGAGGAATTGTTGAATTTGATAGGCGAGCTAAAAACGGGAGGCATTCAGATAGCTAAGATTTTTTCTTCAGAATTTAAAATATTGTCTTCCAATATCGAGGCATCTAACAGCGCTGCGAACCTTCTTTTTGCTCTCGGAGAAACAGAAGCGGCCACGCTTTTTGCCGAAGCTGCTCTAAGCCATGCTGAAGCTTCGCAAGACGTCGTGCGAGCTGATGAGCTTGGCACAATGCTTGCCCTCCTCGACCAGCGGCGTGGCTGCCTCCTCGCGGCGGAGGCCCGGCTTTCAGCGCTTGTTTCACATGCTCGCGTTAGAAATGATCTGCCACGGCTTGCGTTGCAACTCGGCAATCGCGGAACCGTGCTGCGCGAACTTGGCCGCACTCACGAAGCATACAAATGCTTTGCCGAGGAAGAATCCGTCTGCCGCGAACTCGGCGACCGACGCTCCCATGTCGGTGCCATCGGTCACCTTGGTCAGATCGAATTTGACAACGGTCAAGTGGCTGAAGCACTCGCTCGTTTTGACACACAGATCATTTGTTGCCGCCAATTGGGAGACGCGCGCCAGCTTCAGAGCGCCCTTGGCAACGCAGCGGCCTGCCACGCCGCTTTAAATCGGATCGAGAAGGCGATGGCACTGCACGCTGAAGAAGAGGAACTCTGCCGCCAGCGCGGCGACCGCCACGCGCTGCAAGTCTGTTTAGGCAATCAAGCCCGCCTGTTACAGCGTTTTCGTGCGGCTGATTACGACCGCGCAATGAAACTGCTGGAAGAGCGTGAAAGGCTTGTTAAAGAGCTGGGCGATCCGGCAGCTGAAGCCGCAACACTGCTGCAGTTTTCGCGGCTCTACTACGCGCTCAGCGCCACTCAATTTGGCGCCGCGGTAGAGGATTACGCCCAGCGCGCAGCAGCTCTCGCAAACCAACACGGCCTCGGGCAACTTGCCCACGAGATCAAGCGGTGGCAAGACGCGCTTCGTGGGAGTTGATCTTCCGCGTTACGAGGATCCCGGCACCTAAAGCAACGGCACCTTTCGCAGCCCGATTGCCGCCTCCTGCCCGAGCCGCTCATCTTTATTTACGTCCAAAGCGCGCCGCACTTTCAATGCGGTGGTCGTGCGCGATGTCATCTCAAGAGCCACCCGGATCTCCCGGGGAATCGCGGCGGCATCTTGTTTTGCAGCATTCGCCAACTGTTGGGCAGCCTTCTGCCACTCGAGCTCCCAACCCTGCTGATCTGCCTCCTCCTGCATCCAAAGACTTAACCAGGTTTGCCGCCAGGCATCCCCGGTTTTTCGTTTGCTTTCCAGCTTGGCAAGCTTGTCGCTGAAATCTTTTCGCCGCTCGATATTTTTCTTCGCGAGCGCCGCACACGCCTGAAGCCCGGGGATAAATGCCGCATTTTTCCCGTCCTCGGTTCCAACCAAAAGGATCATTGAAATGGTTTCAAACGCGCGCGCCTCAATGCTGCCTGGACGCGGGTTCCAACGGGGTGTTGTCCATTCGGCCGGCTTGACGCTGCGCTCAAGATCGGTGGCCAGCTGATCAAGCTTGGCAACGGGAAAATCGTCCCCGAACCGGCCCAGAAATGCGAGCCGGAAAAACCTCTGGAGAATTGTAAACTCACTTGAATTAGTCAGGACAATACGATCTTCCGGATCAAGCGACTGATGCACTGTGTCGCGGATCCGTTGCCGGATTTCCGGAAATTCCCACGGTTTTGTGTCGCTGTAAGTGCCGACATCTTCGTCGCGAGTCACCCGGGCCGAACCAAATTGCGGATCGGAAGTAAATGCGACCTGAAGCATGAAATCGAGCGAGGCAGGCACTTTTGCGCCATCGCGAACAAACACCGCATCGAAGTCAGGATTAAATTCCATCTCGCGCACGCCACTCCAGATTTCGAAGTTTGGTGGCAAGGCAAGCCAGTTTTGGATCAATGTCTCATCCTCCTGACTTGCGTGACGGCTCGCGGGGCTCGAGTCGTCAAAAAGCTCCCGCACGTGGCTCGCCTGCGTCATAAGCAGCATGCGCAGGTTGGCTGCAAACTTATCAAGCGTATCACTGTTTGTCGCTGCTTGCTTCATAACAGAGACCAAACCCGCGTCGTAAAATTCGTTCTTCACTGCAAGCGGCGAGCGTTTTGGATCAGCCAGCCCGCTCCCCAGCACAAGACCCAGACTCTTTTCGTCGATCTGCTCACGGTACCTTTCGGCGACCCCGAATCGAGCCTTGAGCCCCTTGATCTCCTCCGTAATCGGCGATTTGAGCATCTCGATGCGAATCGCCCAGGAAAAGAGATAAAGATTGTGCTCGGTTTGCACACGCTCTTCAGCCTCACGCCGGAATCCGTCGCCCTGCCGGCTGCCTGTATATTTATCCACGAAACGATCGAGCTCGACCACGTTTCCGCCGAGCGCCGTATCGATCAGCGCGGGATGAAGCAGGATCTTCAGTTCCATCAACGGATCAGCCTTTGCCATCGTTACAGCCGTGGGCCGCTGATCAGCCGCGTATACCAGCGCCTGATAGACCAATGTAGCCCGATGCGGAGCACTCCGGAATGTTTGGCCACGCTCATCTTGCACGACCAGGTGAATTTGGTTCCCTTCACCCAACTCCCATCCAAAGCTCGTTAACAATAGTTTCCCCGCGGTTTCCGGCTCACGCCCAATCAGGACGCCTCCAACGCGTGAAAAGCCGCGTAACATCGTGAAGCTGCGTGCACGTGCAAAGCTGACGCGAGCCGGCGCGGAAATTTTGGATCCTCCCTTCAACGCGGCATTCCCTCCCCCTGTAGCAGGTCGATGGGGTGCAGACCCATTGTGCCCGCCACCGCCACCGCCACCGCCGCCACCGCCACCGCCGCCACCGCCACCGCCGCCACCGCCGCCACCGCCGCCACCGCCGCTTGGCGGCCCGTATGGATTCGCGGAATTGATCGGCACGCCATCCTCGAACCCGCGACGGATATTTGCCGCCGCTGTGCGTTCATCCGCGCCAGCCTGTCCGGGGAAATAATCATCATAACTGACAACCGAATCCGCCATTGAGGCGAAGTGCGCGGCGTCCTGACTGTTTTTTGCCCGAAACTCAACGAGTGCCTCGGTGGCTCTGGAAATGGCAGCCCGATCTTCGACAACGTGCAATGCCGGCGGATGATCTCGAAAATTTGCAGCGACCCGATTCGGCTCTGGAAGTTGCTGGACCTCTGCACGCACAATCCGTTGCAACTCAGCCGCTTCACCGGGCGTAAGGATGCGGTCTCCGGAAAGCGCGCTTTCCGCGGCAGCCGTTACATCGCTTCCCTTGGTCCACTGATGGGCGGCTCGATTAATCGTCACGCGTTCATAGCGCCGGAAAACGTCCCGCTGCGTTTCACTGATCTGTTCAACAGCGTCTCCAAACGCCGAGATATTGCCTTCGAAAACGTCGCTGAAATGGCCCAAAATGGCGCGTTGAAAGTCAGATGCGCGGGCACTCTCACGCCACGCGGCAGCTTCGACCCGTGCTCGCATGCGCAGATCGGCTTCCGCATGGGAGAGAACCGTTTTGAGCTGTTCGCCGAACTTGCGGCCGTGGCTGGTGCGCGGCCGCAACGAGCCGGGTTCGGCATTGGCCATCTCCATCATTGTCTGCTCCGTTTTCGAAAGGTTCGCCTCTCCAAACGATACCTGCGTCGTGACGCGCTCCGGGTGTTGAGCTGCGGCACGTTTTAAAATGCGGTCGCGCGCGGAAAGCGATTTCAACTCATAGATTGGGCCGCGGGGGACCAACGCTGCGTTCCACACGCCACGCGCTGCGCTCTCAAACTCAAACTTTGCCCCTAGAATATTGATCGCCTCTTCATCCTCCTTTGCCAATTTCTGCTCTGGCATCTGTTCGAACGCCTGCGCGGTTTGCTCCCAGGCTTGATCCGCGATCTGCACCGCTTGCTCAACTGCAGCAAGATCCTTGGCTTGCTGGAGCCTGAGTTCAATCTGTTCAAAGGCGATTTTCTTTTCCTGAAGCCGTGCCGTATGACTCTCCAACACCGGCGCATTGACGCGCGCGCTCAGACTCACAAAGGCCGGCAGCAGCAGCGCCAGCGAAACATAGGCAAGCATTCGCCGGGCACGACTCAAGTTCACCAGCAATCCGCGGCTCATGAAGATATGCTCGATTTTCTCCCAGACGTTCCTTGCTTTGGGAAGGGCCGCATCTTCTTCATCGAGCTTAAAATTTAGCCGGCGTAAGAGATCACACTTGGCTCGGTAACCGATCAGCTCGCTGGCGCGCTCTTCGATTCCCCGCCTGATTTCGGCAGCTTGCACATCGTCGGCTGCTATCTCAGCGGTGAGACCGCTATAGAGGCTGTCAAGTTTCTCCAGCTCCTGGTCGATAGCCACCATCTCCTGCGTGGGAGCCATCGGCGGCAACTCGTTCGCCAGAAGTTTTTCCCTGAGCCGGTCGAACTCGCGTTGCGCGGCCCGATGGATGGCTTCACTGGCGCGGATCTTTCCCCGGCGTCGAAAGTAGAGCGCGAATCCTACAAGCACGACTCCCAGGAAAAACCAACTCGAGAACACCGTCATTTCTTCGACTTCCTGCCGCCAGCGCGTCACCTTCTCCAGCGCTGCCACGACCTGCGGCAAAGTGCTTCCTCCGGAGCGTGTGAGCCACCAAATGGCAATCCAGACCGCAACCGCGCTCACCAATGCCACCTGCGCAACCGATGCCATGAAACCACACATGGCAAGCATCCCGGATCGTTGAATCGCGCCAGCTCCCGCCAGGGTCGGCAGCGAACGTGCAAGACGCGGGACAATGAAAAAACGGAGTCCGAAGGCAGCCGCCAGGCAGACGACAATGAAATGCCATAGTTGCATAAGAGATGGGAGAATTGAATGCGCGGAGAAAGGTCTGCGACGATTCATCGCAAAGCCGCACCAAGCAGATGCTACTAACCAACTGATTTATGATTAAACGAAGACAGATAACCGATTGGAATCTGCTTTCAGACTATCAACTTATCATGCGCCTGTCATCAAAACATGTCATTATTTGAAACACATTTTCAAATAATTAAAAAACAACATCTAAATCGAATCGGCCACCGCAGATCCACGGCTTTCAAAGCGAGAAAAAACTTATTTGCGTCCTTACAACGCACTATGAATTTACGTAAAAAATTACGATTTGGCTTCTTCAGTCAAAAGGTAAGTCATCAGATCGCGCAGCCCTTCTTTTGTTAACGTTTTGTCCAGGCCCGGGGGCATGAGCGAGCCGGGGAGCGGTTCGGCTTTTGTAATCTGACTCTTCTTCAACTTGGAAACTGCGCCGCCCGGTTGGGCGATCTGCAGCTCGGCCGCAGTCTCGGAAAGGCGGGTGCCGACGACGACGGTGCCATCGCTTAATGTAACCGTGTAACCGACGGCATCGGGATTAATTGTCGCGTTCGGGTCGGTGATGTCCCGCAACACGCTCGCGTAATCGCGATCCATCAGGTTGCCGAGCTCGGGGCCGACGCGGACACCGTCGCCACGCAGCAGATGGCACGTGGCGCACGCGGCTTTGAATAACTCGCGCCCGGCTCGCCAGTTCCCGCCTGCGATTTCCGGGATGGTGCGCTCCAACTGGTCCGGCGCGCCGGGTGTGGCGAAGGGGACAAAAAAACGCCGTGTTGCCAATGCGCGCGGACGCGGATCGCGAGTCGTGGAAACCGCAATATCGAGCGCACGCGCCGGAGTGGCGAGGGTAACGGTGAAGGCGTGCCAGCGCTCCGTCCCGGCGATGGTAAGAGACGACTTATGTTCATTGATCCGTTGGAGCTTCGTGCCGGCCGCTTCAAGCGTAAGCGCTGCGTCGCTTTGAAAAGTGACAGTCACCGTTTCCGGCTCGGGCTCGTAGTCGAGCCTGGAGAGCGGTTGTGTAGCCGGGATCAACATCTGCCACAGGTCGAGCTGGCCACGCAACGTGAGGAGACCATCCATGGCAAGGTTCCGCCACAAGAGATCGTGTCCGGCGCTGCCTCGGGTGAACTCGCGCGCCGCCATGAAGTCGGGATGCGGCAGCCACCCGCCCCAACGGGTATCGCCGGCTCCGCGCCACTCGGCCAGCACGCCGGAAAGATCGTGCGCGAGATGGAGTTTGTTGCCGATGGAAAGCGCGTAATTGATGGCACTCACTCGTGGGGCGGTTTCAAAAATCACACTGCGCCGGTCATCGGCAAGCCGCGCGCTTTTTACACGAACCCCGGTTCGCGGCTGGCGTTGTTGCATCTTCACCACGGCGTAACCGGGCCGGATCGTTTCGAGCCGGTCGGCGGCGGAGACGTAGCGGCCCGCTTCAATCCTGGTCTGCTCCGCGGCGTTTCGCCACTCGGCGGCATCAAGCGGGCGATCAAATGCGACGACCGTTTCCGTTTCGCTCGCGGGCCAGGTCAGGACGGGCTGCGGCGTGGCTTTGCCGGCATGACTGATTTTGAAAATACGCCCCTCGCCGCCTGGCCCGTTGCCCCAGTCCGGCGCGCCGGTATGGCAGCAGACAACGAGATCGCCTTCGGGCGAGATTGCGCAATCAACCGCCATCAGTCCGAGGCGCGCGAAAAGCTCGGTGTGTGCCACATAACCCGCCGTGGTCTTCGCCAGTTTGGTGCGCCAAAGTTTGCCACGCGATTCGCCGGTCACGAGCGCATCGTGGCTCCACGATTCCGGCCCGAAACGGCCGCGACCCGCGACTGGTCCATTAAAACGAAACCCGCATGTGCTCTCATGCTGCGGCGTGTAGTCAAACACGCTCGGCTCATCAATGACGCCGGGCAACTCGCGCGGATGCCGCGGTGGAAAACCGTAATGCCGGCCCGGTTCAAGGTGAAGCAACTCGTCAAAAGGATTTCCGTTTGGCACCCAGGTGGCGCCTTCCTGTTCGGTGCCAAAAAGATCGTCTTGCGAATTAAATTGCAGCGCCATGATGTAACGCAATCCCGAGGCGAGCTGTTCCACTTTGCCATCGGCCCCAAAACGCAGCAGGCAGCCGCGGCGTTTGTCCGGGGAATAATGGGACGCGCCGGATTTATCCTTCCAATACGGATTATCGTAGCCGGCATTGCCCATCGTGACGTAAAGGGCGCCATCGGGGCCGCAGGCAATAGCCATCGAGCTGTCGACGCGGCGATGGTTAAGATACGGCGCCTTTACAAGCTCGGGATCATCAAACCCTTTTAGCACCGTCTCGCGCGAATCGGGAATGCCATCACCATCGGTATCGCGCCACCGAACCACGGCATCGGTCAGAACCGCGTAAGGCATTCCGTCTTTCACCAACATCCCAAGCGGATAATCGGGCGTCGTTTGGGAAGAAAACGTGTCGACTTTATCCTCAAGCCCATCGCCATCGGTGTCGCGCAGCAGATGAAAACGACCGTCGTAACCGCCCGCGAAGAGCCGTCCATCGGCCGCATACTCGATATTGTTCAGGCTCGTCAGTTTAATCGGCAGTTCGCGCACCGTGAACCCCGGCACCAGCATCGCGATCCCCGCCGAGGCCGGTGTGAATACAAAGGGCGGCTGTTGATCCGGCACAGGCGGAATCGGGTTCTCAGCGGCGAAAAGCGGGGTGGCGGCGCAGGCGATTGTGGCAAGCAGGAAGCGCATGGGGAAGAAACGGTTTTACGGGAGGTTGCCATCGGCACCGAAGCTCATGTCGCGAGCTTTGCCGATAGCCGTCAATTCGGGACGGGAGGCCATTTCATCCCAGAGCGCTTCGGACAACTCCATTTCGACCAGGGACAACGTGTCGGCGATGCGAACAATGCGCGGGCTGGCGGTGCCAAGAGTATCGAGCATGAGCCCGATGGCTTCACGGTCGGTCTCGCAGTGGATGGGCACTTTTGCGCTCTGCGGGGTGAGAGCCGTCAGCGCGTTAAGAAATGTGATGCGCGAGTTCATTTCGCGAACGAGGCGCGTGGTGATGATGTCAGCCATGCCGATCCCGACGGCATTGCCATGGGTCTCCGCGGTGAGACCACGGACAAAGATGCGCCGGATAAATGGAGCAGGCCGGTCGTCGCGCCCCAGCATGCTTGAATAGCCGTGAATGCTTCGGCCGATCACGTTTGGGTCCATGCCGGCGCCGCTGATATTTTTCCCGATGCAATCGACAATGAGCAAATCAATCTCCTCAAATGGGAGCAACGGCATTAATGAGCGCGCCTCAAGCAGGAGGGCGTCTTCCGCGGTTTCCATCAATTCCCGCGGCAGGACAACAAGGCGCGCGATCTCCTGGCATTGATTTTCCAAAATCGCCACCCCGCCAAGCACGGGTGCGTTTTGCAAAACAACGGCCGCCATGCCTCGAATCACGCGCTCATAGCCGAGGCGCATTGCAGCCTGATGCATGGCGATCGCGCCGGTGCGTTTGCCAAGGCCGATGACGCTCATCTTCAGGAGGCCGCTGCCGAGGGTGCCAAAAAAATCGGTGTGCGGCTTGATTCGATTCACCAGCACAACGCCATCGGCCGCCAGCGCCTCGGTGCTGCAAAAGACCGGGATGCCATCCGCGCTTTCACCAATCTGCCGCACCTCAAGCGAGGCGTGGATCGGCACGCCCATTGATTCTTCGGTGATGCCGTAGCTTGCGAGCACTTCACGTTGGCCTTCCGGGGTCGCCCCGCCATGGCTGCCCATTGCGGGAATGATAAAAGGTTGCGCGCCCGCCTTGTGCAACTGATCAATCACGGCCGCCACAATCCGCGCCAATTGCGTGATGCCGCGGCTGCCGACTCCGACCGCAATCCGGGCGCCGGGCCGGATGCGTCCGCGCAATTTTTCAAACTCCGCGTCAAGAGTCGTGCCAATGTCGACCGGCGCGGATTGAGGGAAACTCTGGCGGACTCGGAGAATGCGGGGGAAGGGATTCATGGCGTCAACTCCCTTTGCGCGGAGGGAGAGGAATCTCATTTTAAGTTTCCATTTTAAGCAAGGCGTTTGCTTAAACCGAACGAGGCCCCCAATCCCTCGATGACTGCAGCCGGAGGCTCGCCACGTGAGGTTCAAGCGCGATGGCGCTCCCGATGACTTCGGCCTTGATCCAGCACCGCTTCCCCGGCACTTTGATTTCATGTTCGCTCCGATCGTATTGCTGCTTGTTGTCGTGATCTATCGCGTCGCTTTTGCGACGCCGCTTAGCAGTGATCTAAGTTGGATGCAAAATTTTGCGCCGCTGACCGCCCTCGCCCTTTGCGGAGCCACCTGCCTGCCGCGCCGGATGGCGTGGGTGCTGCCGATGGGCATTCTTCTGATCAGCGATTTGCTCCTCAACGCCTTTGTTTACCACGTGCCGCTTTTGACCCTGGAGATCGTGCCCCGTTATCTGGTGCTGGCAGCGGTCACTGCGCTCGGCTGTTTTCTGCGTGGAAAAGTACGGCTTCCGGGCCTTTTGGGAGCGGCCCTGGTCAGCTCCCTTCTTTTCTATGTCGTGACCAATACCGGCTCATGGCTGGGTGAACCGGCTTATTCGAAAACCTTTGCCGGCTGGATTCAGGCGCTCACGGTCGGACTTCCCGGTTACCCTTCCACCTTCCTTTTCTACCGGCAGACGCTCGCCAGCGATTTGATTTTCACCCTCCTCTTTTCCGCCTGCATGGCTCTGAGTGCGCATCGCGCCTCGGCCCCGCTCGTTGCTGCTCCGGCCCGCTAACAGCGCCGCCGGCTTCTTTTCCGGCCGCTCTTTCCATTCCGGAAGTTGACCCGGCGGGAGTCGCCCCGCATAGTCCCCAGCTCGCCACCTGGCGCTTTTCCATCATGCCGCACACTCGTACCCGTAACTTCTGCATCATCGCGCACATCGACCACGGGAAGACGACTCTTTCCGATCGTCTTCTTGAGCATACCGGCACAATCGAAATGCGCGATTCCCAGGCACAATTTCTCGATTCGATGGACTTGGAACGCGAACGCGGCATCACCATCAAATCGCATCCGGTCACGATGCGCTACAAGGCGAAGGACGGGCACACTTACAAGCTCAACCTCATGGACACGCCCGGGCACGTGGACTTCGCTTATGAAGTTTCGCGTTCACTGGCGGCATGCGAAGGCGCCTTGCTGATTGTCGACGCGGCCCAGGGAGTTGAGGCGCAGACGGTGGCCAATGTGCACCTGGCCAACAAACAAGGCCTCACGCTCATTCCGGTCATCAACAAGATCGATCTGCCCAACGCCGACATCCCGACTGTGCTCAAGCAGATCGAAGACATCCTGATGATGCCAAGCGATGCCGCCGTCCTGGCCAGCGCCAAGAACGGGATCGGGATTGAAGAAATTCTCGAGGCAGTCGTGAAGCTCATTCCGCATCCGCAGGGCAAGAACACGGAAAAGCTGCGTGCGCTCGTGTTCGACTCCACCTTCGACACGTATCGCGGCGTGGTCATTCACGTCCGGGTCGTCGACGGCATCATCAAGGCGGGCGATCCGGTCAAGATGATGGCCACCAACAGCACTTATGAAGTCAAGGAAGTCGGCGTCTTCCGACCCGGCCTGGCCAAGATGACGGCCATGGAACGGCTCGAGGCGGGCGATGTCGGCTACGTGATCGCCAATATCAAGTCGACCTCGGATGCAAAGGTCGGCGACACTCTCGTTAGCACCCGCGCCCCGGCCACCGAGCCGCTGCCTGGGTTCCAGCAGATCCAGCCGATGGTGTTCAGCGGCATCTACCCGATTAACACGGCCGATTTCGAGCATCTCAAAGTGGCGATGGGCAAGCTCCAGCTCAATGACGCCGCGTTCGTTTTCCAGCCTGAATCAAGCCTTGCCCTCGGGTTCGGCTTCCGATGCGGCTTTCTGGGATTGCTGCACATGGAGATCATCCAGGAACGGCTCCGGCGCGAGTATGGGATGGACATCATCGCCACGTATCCCTCGGTCATTTACGAGATCCTTAAGAGCAACGGCGAGACGATCTACGTCGATAATCCGGAGCACATGCCCGATGCCAGTATCATCGCCGAAATCCGCGAGCCGATGGTGCGCTGCTTTATCATGATCCCCAACGAGAACATCTCCGGGCTCATGCAGCTGATCATGGATAAGCGGGGCGAGGTCAAACACACCGAGAGTCTCGATACCCGGCGCGTCATGCTCACGACCGAGCTGCCGCTGAACGAAATCCTGGTCGATTTCGTTGACAAAATCAAATCGATGACCCGCGGCTACGGCTCGATGGACTACGAGCAATGTGGTTACAGGGCGAACAAGCTGGTCAAGCTCGACATGCTCGTCAACGGCGAGCCGGTGGACGCCTTCAGCTCGATCGTGCATCGCGACAAGGCTGAAGCCCGCGGCCGTGCCCTGGCCACCAAGCTTAAGGAAGTCATTCCCACCCAGCTCTACGTAGTGGCCATCCAGGCTGCCATCGGCGGCAAGATCGTCGCCCGCGAAAGCGTGAGCGCGTTGCGCAAGGACGTCACGGCCAAATGCTACGGCGGCGATATCAGCCGTAAACGCAAGCTCCTTGAAAAACAGAAGGAAGGCAAAAAGCGGATGAAATCGATCGGCCGGGTCAATATCCCGCAGGAAGCCTTCATTGAAGTGCTGAAGACAAATTAAAGAAAATCGAGCCGCCGCGTGATTTGTGAAAATAAGTCCAACAAGTTGCGCTCTGCGGCGTTATAAATAATGCCCGCTCTCTCGGGCGTAACCCCAATCCTTATCCTTCCATGAAAAAAATCGCCCTTTTTAGTTCCGCCCTTCTTATCGCCCTGACTCTCTCGCTTCATGCGGCAGATAAAATCACTGGCGAAGCCGTCTGCGCCAAGTGCTCATTGAAAACAGCGTCTGCCTGCCAGATGGCCATCAAGACCACGAATGCCGACGGCAAAGAAGAAATCATCCTTGCTGACAACAACAGCGTTGCCAAAGATTTCCATTCTGAGATCTGCAAGAAAGCCGAAAAAGTCACCGCTGAAGGTGTGATCACTGAAAAAGACGGCAAAAAGACGATCGCCCTGACCAAGGTCGACGCCGCCAAGTAATTCTGAATTTTTCAAACGCCTTCCGTGCTCCGGTGCGGAAGGCGTTTGAATGTACAACGATCCTTCGCCCCATCACGGGGCGAAGGAAAATCGGAACGGAGGGAACCTCCTTAACTTGCCACGGGGGCGGGATCCGCCTCCAGATCCGGAGCCGGCGCGTCCACGGCAATCGCTTTGGGCGGATGAAACGCCACGGCCAAAAGAATCACTGCCACAAGCGCCATCGCCGAGGGAACCAGGAAGAGTTTGTGATAGTCGATCATCTCCTTGGCCCCGTCTCCGGTCCCGACCATGACTGTCCAGTTTTTCATCAATGGCACAAACAGCCATTTGGCCGCGAGATCGCCAAGCCCGAGAATGAGCAGGTTGAAAAGACCCTGAGCCGAAGCGCGGACATCTTTGGGGAACGCCGCATCGATGAAAATATAGACTGTGGCGAAAAAGAACGCGTAACAGATTCCGTGAAGCACCTGCACGGCGATGATCACCGGCGCGTTTTGCGGGAAGAAGGCAAACACTGCGTAGCGCGCGGCATGGCCGAGGATCCCTACGATCATCGTTGTCCGCCACCCAAGCCTGGAAAGCACCATGCCGAGCACGCCCATTGTCAGGATTTCGGCGATCTGCCCGATGCTCATCACCGGCATGATGTTTTCAGGTTTAATCCCGACATCGGCCAGGAATCCAAACGCCATCACGAAGTAACCGTTGTGGATCGTGGCGTCGATAAACGTCACAATAAAGAGGACAAAAAGAAAAGGAAGCCGCAGGAGTTTCATTGCTTCGCGCCAGGCGAGCGCGTCCGTGTTCGCAGCCGCCGGTTTTGGCGGAGTATGCGGCAGCGTGAGGCTGTAAAGGGCCAGCGTGAGTGAGGCGACTCCCGAAACAATAAATGCATAACTCTCAGCGTTGGCCAGAGCCGCCCCATCCTTGCCTTGCAACAGGAAATAAAGCGGCCACGAAGCCAGGATCCAGCCAATGGTCCCGCCCATCCGGATCAGCCCGAATTCCTTGGCCGGATCCTTGAGATTGGCAAAAGCAAGCGAGTTTCCCACCGAAATCGTAGGGACGTAAAAGAGCGAGTGGACTAATAGCAGCGCAAAAAACGGCCAGAAGCTCTTGGCAAAAAAGAGGCCGATCATCGCCAGGCCACCTACCAAATGGCTGAATGCCAAAAACCGCTCCGCCGAAAAAGAGCGGTCCGCGAACTGATTCGAGAAAAAAATGCCGAGCACCGAGGCGATCGCGAAGCAGCTTCCAATCAGTGCCTGCTGGCTGGCATCAAAATTCAGCCCCTCCTTGGCGCCCATCAGATGGAACAGCGGCGGCAGCCAAGCGCCCCAGATGAAGAACTGCAGGACCATCATCAGGAAGAGCTTGAATTTGGGGGAGGAATTCATGGCGACTGTTTATGACGCTTCGTTCGGCACGGCAAGCCCGTCTGATGGAAAAGCGGAGTCCTACGAATCCAAGAGTGGGAACCGAGCGGGAAGGCGGCTTGATGCGTCTCTCTTACGTTGCCATGAAGGCTTCGGATGCAGACCCAAACTATTCAACATTTAAAACCGATAATTAAGTTTATTAATTTCCTGATTCTATTTATGAATTTTCATATCAAATTTGATGAGCCCTCCCATTAAACGCTTGGTCGCCCGCTGCCCTTTTTGCGATAGCTCCCTTGAAATTCGACGGCTCGGCTGCTGCGAATGCGACACGGTGATCGATACCAAGCTGGCGGTCCCTCCGATTTTCCGGCTTCCGGCGGATTTGCAGGCTTTTGTCCTTACGTTCCTGCGGTGCGAGGGAAAAATTCGCGATGTGGAGAAGGAGCTGGGCATTTCGTATCCAACGGTGGTTAAACGCCTTGAGCTGGTCAATGTGCTGCTGGGCAATCAAGCGGCGCCGCTCGACCGGACCGGGATTTTGGAACAACTCGAGCGCGGCGACATCACGGTTTCAGAAGCCACACAACTACTAAAACAGATATAATTTATGTCATCCCATCCTCCCGAACTTCACTTCACCCTGCTCCTGCTGATTGCCTCAGCGGGGAGCTTCTTTCTTTATCTCAAATATGCCAGACTGCGCGCTCCGCAAGCCGCCCTGGCCTGGCTTTTGACTGCCATCACGGCAGTCGTATTTTGTCTATGGCGGATACGTCTGAATAACGTCGCCCCCGACGCGACGATGAGTGCAGCACTCTGCCTGTTGCTCCTGCTGCCATTTCTTACGAGGCTGCACAGCAAATGGATCGACGGTCAACTCAGCGAGGCCGAATGCGCGCCAGGCAGCGCCGGCTTTCGCGCCTGGCTGAGCCTCGGCAATATCGTGATCGCGGTGCTGATTTCGGTCACGGCGTGGTATGGGTTTGGAATTGGCCTGCCGCTCATGCTGCTGCTGACAATTGGAGCCCTGACAGTTTGGCCTTTAATGCAGACGATCCCTTCGGCAGCTGCACGCGAGCCGGCCTCGGAAAACCTTTCAGCGGAACGCGAAAAAGTCCTCTCTCTTCTTGAGGCGGGAAGGATCACGGCCGAGGAAAGTACCGAACTGCTCAATGCATTGGGGGCCACAAGAGCGCCGTCCCGGTCGCCATCGGCAACGCTGCTCAGCGCGGGCCGCAAGCTTGTGCTTGCCGGCAGTGCACTGGTCCTGATCGGTTTTTTTCTTCCCTGGTTTACGTTCTCGCCAATGGGTGAGCTCAATGCCGCTTTCAACCAGATGCGGCAGAGTTTTCCCATGGCCGAAGCGGGGTTTCCGGAAGGATTTCCCAAAGGCGCCATACTGCCATCGGGCAGCGTGACGGTTACCGGCGGCAACATTGGGCACGGTTTGGGCTGGATCATCCTGCTTTTGACGCTAACCACCGGGCTGCTGCCTTACCTGATGAGCGATCTCAACGGTAAATCGCTTCGCACCTGCCGCTTTCTGGCATTGGCCGGCGGCAGCATTCTTCTCCTTTTCCTTCTGACTCAAAATTTCCGGCTTGCGAGTATCGGCCTGGTGCTTGCCGTGGCCGGATGCGCATTGCAATGGGTAGGGCTTTTGAACGAAGAGCGTTCGGCCTAAGGGATTGCTCTCTGTACAAACAAAAACGCCATGGTTTTCACCATGGCGTTTTCTAAGGTATTAGCTGCTAAGCAGGAAGCTTAGTAGCGGCGCTCAGGGCGTCCGCCACCACCGCCGCCGCCGCCGTAATCGCGACGTCCACCACCACCGCCGCCGCCGCCGCCGCCGCCGCCGAAGTCACGGCGTCCGCCGCCGCCACCGCCGCCGCTGCGCTCTTCACGAGGACGAGCTTCATTTACAGTCAAAGGACGGCCTTGGAGATTCTTGCCGTGGAAAAGGGAGATCGCTTTCTGAGCTTCGTCAGGAGTCGACATGGTAACGAAAGCAAACCCGCGGGATTTGCCGGTGAACTTGTCTTGCATAAGAGCGGCTTCCTGAACGGTGCCAGCTTGTGCGAAGAGATCTTGAAGATCGATTTCAGTCGCGTCGAAGGAAAGATTCCCGACGTAGAGTTTGGTTGACATATATGTGTTTCTCACAAAGCCCGAGCTTCTGTGGCTGTTTCCGATGATCGGATTTCAAACTGCCACTGGAAGTTCGCGGGTCTGCGACCACGCTACGAACACAATTAGCAATCCACCAACAACTGAACTGTCTCTTAATTTGCGAGTCGCCAATACACCACGGCACTGAGCGCGGTGCAATAATTTTTTTGGAAAAAAGCTCGCAAATAATCCAGTTTCCAAGCGCCCCGATTTCTGGGGAGTTTTTAAACCAAAACTCCGGGCTTCCTCCGGCCTGTTCCGCAGTTAAAAATCCATCTGTTATGCAACTTATTGACGGCACCGCCATCGCCCAAAAAATCAACGCTGCGTCGCGCGAGGAGGTGGCGCGGCTCAAAACCCTCGGGTTCACACCGGGACTCGCCGTGGTGCTCGTGGGCGACGATCCCGCTTCGCGCGCTTACGTGCGATCCAAAGACAAGATGTGCCAGGAGCTCGGCATGCACTCCGTCAAACATGAGCTACCCGCTTCTGTCTCCCAGGCGGACCTCATCCACATCGTCCATCAGCTGAATGCCGACCCCGCCATCCACGGCATTTTGGTTCAGTCGCCGCCACCCGCCCATATCAACGAACGCGCTGTCGTGGATGCGATTGATCCCCGCAAAGATGTCGATGGATTTCATCCGCTCAATGTCGCCAAGCTTGCCCTTGGTGATTCCGACGCGTTTGTTCCATGCACGCCGCTTGGCTGCCAGCGTCTGCTTATTGAAACGGGAATTGAAACCGCCGGCGCGAACGTCGTGATACTCGGCCGCAGCATGATCGTTGGCAAGCCGCTCGCCCTTCTTCTCATGCAAAAAGGAAAAGGAGGCGATGCAACCGTCACCGTGGCCCATTCCCGCACCCGCAATCTGGCCGATGTCTGCCATTCTGCGGACATCCTGATCGCGGCAATCGGCCAGCCATATTTTGTAAAAGAAAATTTTGTTCGGGAAGGGGCGGTCGTGATCGATGTCGGGATCAATCGAATCGACGATCCGGCCTCGCCCAAAGGATCGCGTCTGGTGGGAGACGTCGCATTTGATGAAGTCGCCCCGAAATGCCGCGCCATTACCCCGGTGCCCCGCGGTGTCGGGCCAATGACGATCGCGATGCTCATGCAGAACACGATTACTTCCTGCCAGCGATTTGCCGGAACGCGTTAGCGGCGCGGGCGCCGAGCCAATACTCTTATTTCTTTCTCCTGCCCGCCCGCCTTGGCCACAGGCCTCGGCGTGGCTGCGGGAAGGGCGTCCTCGGGATACTTTTTTGTCGTCGGCCAGATAAGCCGCCAAGGCTGGTGTTTGACCGTGTCGCTGGCCTGTTCAAGATTGTGGCCGATCGCTCCAAAACGCGGCCCCAGTTCATCGACTGTCTGCGAAAGCGAATCGGAAGAGCGGCGAAAATTCCGAAGGGTGACGGCGAGGTCCCGGTTGCCAGCCAATCCGCGAGTGAATTGTTCCGCGTTTTTTAGCGTCAGGGCAAGCGCTCCGCCCGGTGCGGTCAATGATTCAAGTTGCCCGACCGTCTTGTCGAGCCGGCCCCCTTCGCCCGCGAGTTTCTCAAACCCGGCAAGAGATTTGCGCAGTGAACCGTCCGGCCCGCTCAATTGATTCAGATTGCCGCCGAATTCGCGGAACTCAGCCAAAGCCTTTGGCAAATCGCCATCCGATGCAGTGAGGGTGTTGACGTTTTGAAGGGTGATCTGGAGATTTTTGAGTGTCTCATCCAAGGTTTTGAGCACCGGATCGAGTTTTTGCACCGCAAGCGGCGCGGCATCGTTGAGTCCCAACGCGCGGCCTCCCTCAAAATAAAATCCATTCGGAGCCACCCCCTCGGTTTCCGTGCCTCCATAAAAATCGATCATCAGATCGCTGAGCAAATTGGTTTGCACCAGCTGCACGTGTGAATTTTTGTAAACTTTCACCTTCGAATTGATCCACACGTCGATCCGGACTTCATACCGCGGCTCGGGTCGTTGATTTTCCGGGACCGGAGAAAAAATGGACGCCACCTGGCCGACCTTGCGCCCTGCGAACATCACGTCGGCGCCGTGCTTGATGGCACCCGCATTGTCAAAATAAATGTGATAGGTGTTTTGAGGGATAAACACTCCGGGCGCCCCAAGGTAGAGCAGCAACCCCACCATTCCCGCCAGCGAAAGCAACACGAGCAGGCCTGTCCGGATTTCCTGTCGATGCACATTCATTGGAGTAATTAAAAAACCGGCGGCAGTGCTTGTTCAGAAAAGACTTTGCCCCGCTTGCCTTCCAATCGTGCCATTGGAACGGAAAAGCCGTTTTAATCCGCTCGCCGCATTTATCTCAAAATGGGTCCATCGACCTCGCCGTGGATAAATTGCGCGACGACAGGATCGGTGCTCTCGCGAAAATGCCCGGGGGTATCATCCAGAATGATGCGCCCCTCGTAGAGCATCGCCATGCGGGTGGCCACTTTGAATGCGCTGCTCATTTCGTGGGTTACAATGATGGAGGTCACCTCGATTTTTTCGCTTAAAGTGATGATAAGCTCATCAATGACCGCGCTGATGACGGGATCGAGTCCGGCGGTCGGTTCATCATACAGGATCAGCGCCGGATCGAGCACGAGCGCGCGGGCAAATCCGACGCGTTTTCTCATTCCACCGCTCAGTTCGGCGGGCATCTTGTTTTTTGCATCGGCCATGCCCACCAGGGCGAGCTTTTCATCCACAATGGCTTCGATCTCCCGGGTCGATTTATCGGTTAACTCTTCAAGCGGCAAAGCGAGATTGTCGCGCACATTCAGGGAACTGATCAGCGCGCTGTATTGGTAGACCATCCCGATCCGGCTGCGCATTTGATTGAGCCTGCCCCGGCCCATTTGCGAGACCTCGGCGCCCTCGAACTTCACCGAACCGGACACCAGTTTCACGATGCCGAGGATCAGGCGCAAAAGAGTGCTTTTGCCACTTCCGGAGCGTCCCAGGATAACGAGGCGTTCCCCTTGCATGGCGCGCAGGCAAACCCCGCGCAATACTTCCTCTCCTTCAAACGCAAGCCGCACCTGATCGAGTTCCAGCACGGGCCGCGAGGAAGGGTCGTTGCTCATGAGCGCTTTTCAGGCAGTCCAGCTCACGAGGACGATATTAAAAACGGTGTCAAAACCAATGACGGTGGCAATGGCCGTCACGACGCTTGAAGTCGTCGCCTCGCCTACGCCCGCTGCGCCCCCGCGCACTCCGAGGCCTTTAAAACAGGCCACCAATCCGATGATCAGCCCAAAAAGGAGACTTTTTAAAACACCCGCCACAATGTCGCGCATCAGCAGGCTTTCGGCGGCTGATTCCATGAAGAAGCGGTAGCTGATGGAGAAAACAACTTTACTGATCAACGCCGCGCCTCCGATTGCCGCCATGTTGCCGACAATCACAAGGCTCGGCATCAGTGCCACCACTGCCAGGAGCCGCGGGGTGACCAGAAAACGAAGCGGCCCGATTCCCATCGCCTCGATGGCTTCGACCTCTTCGGAAACCGTCATGGTGCCAAGCTCCGCCGTGAATGCGGCTCCGACTCGCGCAGCAATCATGATACCGGTCATCAGCGGCCCGAGCTCCCTGGTAAACGCGATAGCGACGAGCGGCGGCACGAGTTGTTCCTGGCCAAATGTGCGCAACTGATAGCCGGTGAGCAGTGCGATCGTGAGACCGACAAAAAACGAAACGAGACTCACCAACGGCACGGAGCCGGCACCGACGCGGTCAGCCTGTGCAAACAAACTGCCAATGCGAATAGGAACACGACCCCGCCAGGCGTGGTCAGCTGTCTCTTGAATAGTCTCAATCAACAACCACGTCAGGCTGCTAATGTAGGCGAGCTTGAGGCGGAACATCGGAAAAAGATTCGCATCGGGCGCGGCGCTGGCTGGGAGCATTCCGTGGAAAAAGCTTAAAAAACCTTATCAGAGTTTAAATTTGAATTATCAGGTTTACTACACTAGCTTAAGCAACCTTGCCTCAATCCAAACGAGCTCGTCCCGCGCCGGGATGAATTAGAGTGCAAAAACCTTCGGCATACCCTGTGCTAAAAGCGCCGTTCGCGCTTTCATTCATCTGAAAGCCAGCCTGCGGGCAGCCTACCACCCATCACACCTGCATGAAAAAAATCGAAGCGATCATTAAACCTTTCAAAGTTGAAGACGTCAAAGACGCGCTGGCCGAAGTCGGCGTCGAAGGAATGACTGTCACCGAGGTCAAAGGATTCGGACGTCAGAAAGGCCATACGGAAATCTACCGCGGCAGCGAATACACCGTCGATTTCCTGCCCAAGGTGAAACTCGAAATCGTGGTTACCGATGAGGCGGCGCCAAAAATCATCGCTGCGATTGTTGCCGCCGCGAAGACCGGGAAGATCGGCGACGGGAAAGTTTTCCTGCTTCCAATCGAGCAAGCCATTCGCATTCGCACGGAAGAAACAGGCGATCAGGCGGTGTAACGGCTCCAAACCCGGGGGCGGTGCAATAATTCAACCCTCTGTAAACGTGCGCGGATTTCCGCACCCTTTAGACTGCCGCCTGCCGATGGATCTCGCGGCGAAAACGATCAGGCGCTTTAAAAAGGGAATCCATCTGTTCCCAGGCGTGTTCGGCCAGCGCCCCGGTTTGCAGGCCCAAGGTGCATTGAAGGAAAATCGCTTCCTTTAAGATCAGGTGATAGTCGGCCTGGACCCGTTTTTGCCATGCCGCATCGTCCATATCGGGGGTCCGCTCGACCGCGTTCTCAAAATCAATGAGCAGCATTTCCAACGGCGCGGGGCAGACGATGAGATTATGCAATTCCGCATCGCCATGCACGATTCCCGCGCGATGCAGCGTCTGAAATTGGGCAAACGCGCGCTCCATGAGGAACCAAAGTCCGGCCGCAGCCGCCAATGGGAGTTCCCGGGCGAGCCGCACGTTATTTTCTTCAGGATCAACCCCAAAGGGCGAGAGATGATTGTAAGGTTTGCCGGGCAGAAAACAGCTCCGGAACGTTAACGGCGACCAGCCGATGGGCGGAGGCAGCGACAAAAGCGCGCTTGCCTTGCTTTGCCGATCAAACTCGATCTGCGGGTCGCCATGCAGGCTGGCCGGAAAATAGGTCTTCCGAAAATGGAGGGGATACGTCGCCGCAAGCGGGTACCGGGCTCGCGTTTCAACACTGGCGATGACAAGTTCCGCCGACATTAACGGCATTCCGCCCACTTCGCGGTGCACCAGGGTTCGCACCACATAATCCGAGCCGGGCGGCCGGTCGACGAGATGGCAATATTCCTGCGCGAGCTTTACGGAATGCCGCGGTGAGACAGGAATCATGGCGTGATCGATCATGATGGCCGCATGTTCGTTGAGAATGCCCCCGGTTGCCAATCGCCGAATTTCATCCCCTTATTTCCAGCGCGCGATTGGCTTAAAAAAAACGCCGCCGTGCATCATCACACGGCGGCGTTTGATTAATTTACCAGAGCCTTACTTGATGAAGAGCATCTCCTGATAGGTCGGAAGCGGCCAGGAATCATCAGGAACGAGGCCTTCGAGCGCATCGACCGTCTTGCGGGTCTTGAGCATGGCGGGGAGCACCTTGAAGGTCCAATCGCTGATCTCGCTGGCTCCCGAATGCGCTTCCTTAAGGAAAGCGATATCGCTTTCAAGCTCAGTCACCAGCGCGGCCACTTTTTCAAGCGTCGAGATGCTGGAGCTGACTCCCGCGGCTTTCAATTTCGCGGCGCTATCGGCAAGCGTCGTCGCATAGCCGGAGGCAACCGGGAAGATCTTGGTCTGGGCGATCTCAGCGACAAGGTTGGCTTCCACGTTGACCTGCTTGACGTACTGCTCAACGGCAACCTCGTAGCGGCTGTGCAATTCGGCCTCGGAGAGCACGCCGTATTTTTCAAAAACCTCAACCACGTTGTCGCCGGCCATCTCAGGCAGCGCATCCGTGGCGGTCTTCAGGTTGGCCAGTCCGCGAACGGCTGCTTCAGCATGCCATTCTTCAGAATAACCGTTGCCGTTGAAGATGACCGAACCGTGTTCATCGACGATTTCCTTCAGGACATTCTGAATGGCGACATTCAGGTTGGGCGCCCCTTCAAGCCGGCTGGCGATGTAATCGAGCGAATCGGTCATGATCGTGTTCAGCGCGCTGAGGGCCGGACTGATTGTCTGATTGGAACCGACCGCGCGGAACTCAAAGCGGTTGCCGGTAAACGCAAAAGGCGAGGTCCGGTTGCGATCGCCCGCATCCTTGGGCAGATCAGGCAGTACATCGACGCCGATATTCAGGGTGCCGCGCTGTTTGGAAGTGGTGACGCCGCCGGCCTTGATCTGGTCGAACACATCGGCAAGCTGGTCGCCCAGGTAAACCGAGATGATCGCAGGAGGCGCTTCATTGGCGCCCAAACGATGATCATTTCCAGCCGAAGCCACCACGGAACGCAGCAGCGGGGCATACTTGCTCACCGCGCGAATGACGGCGCCCGCGAAGACCAGGAACTGGGCGTTTTCGTGCGGCGTATCGCCGGGATCAAGGAGGTTGCCTTGCGTCGAGTTGCCAAGCGACCAGTTGACGTGCTTGCCGGAACCGTTCACTCCTGCAAACGGCTTTTCATGAAGAATGCATGCCAGCCCGTGCTTGTCGGCCACTTTCTTCAGGACCGACATGGTCATCTGCTGATGATCAGCCGCCACGTTGGCCGACTCAAACAACGGCGCAATTTCGAACTGGCCGGGCGCCACTTCATTATGGCGTGTCTTTGAAGGAATGCCGAGCTTGTAGAGTTCCCGATCAACTTCATACATGAACGCAATCACGCGCTCAGGAATGACGCCAAAATAGTGATCTTCAAACTCCTGGCCCTTTGGTGGCGGCGCGCCAAAAAGGGTGCGTCCGGCCGCGAGCAAATCAGGACGGCTGTAGAAGAAAGTCTTGTCGATGAGGAAATACTCCTGCTCAGGACCGGCGGTGGCCGAAACGTGAGCGATCTTCTCGTGACCGAAAAGTTTAAGGATCCGGCGAGCCTGCGTATCAAGCGCCTGCATCGACCGGAGCAATGGCGTCTTTGTATCGAGCGCCTCGCCCGTCCAGGAGACAAACGAAGTGGGAATGCAAAGCGTCGTGCCGTTGCCGCTCTCAAGGACGTAAGCCGGGCTGGTCACATCCCAGGCCGTATAACCACGGGCGCGGTGAGTGGCGCGGATTCCGCCATTTGGGAACGAGGAGGCATCAGGCTCACCTTGAATGAGCGTCTTCCCCTTAAACTTGGAGATCGCTTCGTTGCTGTATGAACCCGGATCGTAAAAAGAATCGTGCTTCTCCGCTGTGATTCCTGTGAGCGGATAAAAAACGTGCGCGTAGTGAGTGGCACCTTTGCTCACAGCCCAGCGGCGCATCGCATCAGCCACTTCATCGGCCGCCGTTTCAGGAAGTTTTTTGCCGTCTTTGATTGTGTCGACCACCGAAGCATAAGTCTCCGGTTTTAGCGTATCCTTCATCAACGCGAGGCTGAAGGTGCTCGAGCCAAAGACCGTCTCCGGCGATTCATCGGAAAAATTGACGGTGGACCCCGATGGGATTCGGCCGGCGATGGAAGCAATGGCGCTGAGGCGGCCAGTGAGAGTACTCATTTAAGGTGTTGAGGTGGGTTATGGATTGCGGGTTGCGGGGACGGCGGGCTCAAAGCACCCAGTGTGCCATTTTGCCGTGGCGTCCTCTTCCCCTACTGTTAGCGCGCCCTATCGTAATCTGCAATGATCCGAAAAAGCGTCTTCGCTGCCGATAAATTGCCATGCTGGCACAATCTGTCCACACCCCTTGGATGAACCGGACTCGATTTGACCATCTTTTTTCTCCCTCAATTCCCTTTGTTCGTTTGCAGTAAACCGCTCCCCGTTCCCACGGTTGCTTATCCAAAGTTTTCCCCTACTCTTTGCGCACCCCGCGCCATGAAACGCCTTCTCGCCATTGCCGCCCTCCTGCCTGTTTCCTTTTCCGTTTGGGCAGCGGAACCTGTCATTCCGGCCGCTTATCCAAAACCAACCGGCGCGCAATTAGCCCAGACCTTTCCGTATTCGATGATCGGGCAGTTGCTCTTTGAAAACGGGCGCTCCTTTTACAGCGGCAGCGGAACGGTTATCCGGCCAAAATCGGTGCTGACAGCCGGCCATATTCTTTACGATTTCGATGGCGGCTGGTCGACCAACCTCCTTTTCCAACGTGGTCTTTATGGAAAAACCGGTCTCTCGGAACAATACGCCACACGCATTTACGTTCTGGGCGGATACCGGGAAAGTGTGAACCGTTATGGCGGCGATGATGTGCGCGCTTTTTCCCACGACATGGGCGGATTGGTTTTCCCCAAACCACTTGCAAACGGTTCAACCGCTGGCTGGAGCTCCGATACCAGCCTGCTGACCGGCACTTCTTACAACATCGCATTCGGATACGGCGCGGAATTCCACACTGGCGATGATCTTCTCTCCGTTGTTCCCACCGCTCCCTTTGAGTCCATCAGCGGCGCCTTCCTGGAAAACCGGTCGCTTTACTTTGAATCCGGCATGAGCGGAGGCCCTGTCTTTGCCCGGGGCGACAAAGGGCTTCTGTTTGTTTCCGGCATCGTTGTCTCGGGGTCGACCGATCCGGTGGCAGGCGGGATCCGCGCTCTCAACTCCACGGCGGCCGCGTTCATCCAGCGATATCTCCGCTAAACCGTGAAGCCACGCACAGCAGCACTTATCTTCCTGGGCATCCTGCTTTGCCTGACAATTGAGGTCATCTATAAAATCCGGCACGCCGATGATCCTGTTCCCGACGAAGTTCCCGCCGCGAGCGAGCCGGCCACCCCTTCTCCGCAAGCGCCCCGTGCCACCGCCCTGCCTTCGATTACCGGCAGCCTCTCCTTGCCCAATCCCGCACAATTACCCGCATCTCCGCTTTACGCCCGGATCACCGCCCTTCTGGAAAAACTGCGCCATGGTGGCGCGAGCTCCTTGGATCTGGCGCAGCTTGCCGATGAACTCTCCGCGGCGGATAAACGCCAGGCATTCAGCGCGATCCTCGACTTCCTTTCCACGGGCCAGGATGCCAGCACCGGCGCTGAGTTTACGATTGGAGAAAACGGGCGGCTGGCCGGGGCGCCGACCCTGCGCGTCATGCTGATGGATCTGCTCGGCAGGTTTTCCGATCAAACCGGTGGAGCCGAAGCGGCCACGCTAGCGCGAACAGTTTTGGAAACAAAAGATTCCGCGGACGAATGGGCCGTCTCATTGCGCAACATTGCCCGGCACGAACCGCAGTCCGTTCCCTATCTGGCTGGCAAGATGCAGGAACTTCTCTCCAATGCGCCGTGGCTTACCAAGCCGAGCGCCGGGATGCTTGAGGCCTTCGACGTCGCTGTTTTTACAAAAGATCCAAAGCTGATCCCGCCCCTGGCCGCCATGATCGGTGGCGAAAACCAGCCGCTCCGGCGCGCCGCTGCCGTCGCCCTCGATCGCCTGAGTGAAGCCGCCCCGCTGCAGGTTATGACTTACCTTAATCAGAACCCGCGCGTCATGGCCGATCACCCCTTTATCCGGGCCGACTATTTTTCCAAAGCCGACCTTGCTGATCCACAACAGCGCCAGGCGGTTGAACTTTACATCAGCCGTCCCGATGTCGCTCTTGAAGAAAAAACCAAGCTGCTCAAAGGCCTCGTCGCCCCTGCCAGCTTCGTATCCGAAAATCTCCTTACGCAGCCGCCGCCACCCGTTGACGATGCCGTCCGCCTGGCCACGGTTGAAAAGACCACCGGTGAATGGCTGAAAAGCAACCGCTTCCCCCAGCTCCAACCCGAGCTTATTCGCCTCCAGTCGCACCTTGGCCGGTAAAATCCCGGAGTTGGCAGTTCATCGATTGTCCGCGTCGGGAATCGTGAAGTGAAACACCGAGCCTCTCCCGATCTCGGATTCCACCCAGATCCGGCCACCGTGCCGTTCCACGATTTTTTTGCATAACGCCAGGCCGATGCCGGTGCCTTCAAATTCGCGTCGCGTATGAAGCCGCTGGAAGACTCCGAAGATCCGTTCAAAATATTCCGCATCAATCCCGATGCCATTATCGGCAACCGAGACCTGCCAGGCATTTTCCCGGCGCGCCGCTGTAATGGAGATTTCAGGCAAACGATCGCGGCAGAACTTGAGCGCGTTGCCGATGAGGTTTTGAAAGAGCTGGGTCAGGAGCGTGGAATTACCCTGCACGATCGGGAGCTCATCGTAAGTGATGCGGGCGGGCTTTTCTTCAATGGCGGCGCGCAGATTCAACAACGCATCTTTTAAACACGCCTTGAGATCAACAGGTTCAGATTCCGAGCCGCGCAGGCCGACCCGGGAATAGGTAATGAGGTCGCCGATGAGCGCTTTCATTCGCGTGACGCCATCGACGACATAGCCGATGAGTTCGTCGGCGCGCGGATCAAGCTGGCCTTTGTAACGTTGCTGAAGGATCTGCACGCAGCCGGCGACCGTGCGCAATGGCTCCTGAAGATCATGGGAAACCACCGATGCAAACTGCTCAAGCTCGGCGTTGGAGCGCGCCAGCTCCTCCACCATCCGATGCAGCTCCTCCTCCGCTTTGTGGCGTCCGGTGATATCGCGAGCGGCGGCATAGACCGTCCCGTCAGGCGTGGCGGCCGCAGTCCATAACATCCAGCGCATCGAGCCGTCCTTGCATCGGTAACGGTTTTCAAAACCGACCGTTTCCTCGCCCCGGGCCAGACTCGAGACAACCGCCAGTGTCGCCTCGCGGTCATCGGGATGGACAAAATCAATAAAAGGCCGGCCAAGAAGATCCGCTTCTTTATAACCAAGGATGCGTTGGAAAGCGGGATTAAGCCTGCGGAAATATCCGTCCGTTCCGGCCACACAAAAGAGATCGAGGGAGAGAGTAAAAAACCGGTCGCGCTCGGCCTCCTCGGTTTTGCGCCGCCGTTCACACCAGCGCGCCGCCCACCACGTCAGCGCCAGAAACAGGATTGCAGTGACCAGCGTCTTATCGAGCCTCGAATCCCAGCGGGCGATATATTCCCCCGCGCACATTGCCCCAATTGTCAACGCACCGGCGACAAGCCATTGCGAAAGCCGGGAACGGAGCCGGCTCGCAATCAGCGCCATCGTGATCAGGAGCAACCCGAGCGCCGCGTGCGAGTTGAACGATCCGCTCCCGGGCAAAGCAGCCAAAAAGAGAGGGAAGCCGCCGGACGGCACTGCGGAGAGGGTGATCAGGAAGGCTGTCACGGCATGGCAAGTAAGGTGGGCCGGGACGATCGCCAGCGATCACGGCCCGCAGGCAAGGGAGAGCTTTTCACAGGGCTCCGGATTGTCGAGTGGGTTTCCGAAGATGCCGCGGGGCGATCCGGGTGATTTTCGCCAAAAAGAAACGCGGACTGGCGGCGGCGCCCGGCTTTGAGAAGAGTGAGCTATGAACAACGCAGATCCATCGGCCGTGGAGTGGGACGTCATTCGGGAAGATTTTCCGATTCTTCGTCAGGAAGTACGCGGCCATCCGCTTATCTATCTCGATAGCGCGGCGAGCTCGCAAAAACCACGCTGCGTGATCGAGGCGCTTCGCCATTACTACGAATACGACAACGCCAACGTCCATCGCGGGCTGCACGAACTCAGTTCCCGCGCGACCGATGCATATGAAGGCGCCCGTGAAAAAGTGGCCCGTTATATCGGTGCCGCGAGCGCGGAAGAGATCGTCTTCACACGAGGCACAACCGAGTCGATCAACCTGGTGGCCAATGCGTGGGGCGGGAAATTTTTAAAAGCCGGCGATGTCGTGCTGCTCACCGAAATGGAGCATCACAGCAATATTGTTCCATGGCAGTTGCTGGCCGAGCGGACCGGGATCAAGGTGCGTTATCTGCCGGTGCGCGAAGAAGGGACGCTGGAGCTGGCGGAACTCGACAAATGGCTGACGCCGGAAGTGAAGATTTTCGCCTTCACCCATATCTCAAACTCGCTTGGCACCATCAATCCGGTGCAGGAACTTTGCCGCGCGGCGCGCAAGGTCGGCGCTATTTCCCTCGTCGACGCGGCGCAAAGCGCGGGCCATCTGCCGATCAACGTCCAGGAAATCGGCTGCGATTTCCTGGCCTTTTCAGGGCATAAAATGTGCGCCCCAACCGGCATCGGCGCGCTTTATGGCCGCCGCGAACTGCTGACGGCCATGCCGCCGTGGCATGGAGGCGGCGAAATGATCTCCAGCGTCACTTTCGAAGGCGCCACATTCAAAGATGCCCCGCATAAGTTCGAAGCCGGCACCCCCAATATCGCCGGCGCCATCGGCCTCGGCGCCGCCATCGATTACATTGAAAAAATCGGACGCGCCGAGATCTTTGCCCATGATGAAGCGCTGGTGGCTTATGCCATTAAACGCATGGCAGAACTTCCCGGCATCCGCATTTTTGGTCCCTCGGGAAAACGCGGCGGCCTGGTCAGCTTTATGATGGATTCGGCGCATCCGCACGACGTGACCACGTTTGCGGACCGCTACGGCCTGGCGCTGCGGGGCGGGCATCATTGCAATCAGCCGCTTATGCGCAAGTTCCGGCTCCCGGGCACAACCCGGGCAAGTTTTTACTTTTACAACAACCGCGCCGAGGTTGATCGGATGATCGAGATTCTAAAAGAAGTGCAGCGCTTCTTTGCCTGAAAGCCTTTTGACTCAAACCGTCCATGAACTCCGACCTCGAAGACCTCTATCAGCAAGTCATTCTCGACCACTCCAAGCGGCCGCGCAATTTTGGCGAAATCCCCGTGGGCGCCGTCCACGTGCATGGCGACAACCCATCTTGTGGCGATGAAATTCATCTCCATGTCAAATTCGCAGCCGATGGCGCGGTGGAAGATATCAAATTCACCGGCCAGGGCTGCGCGATCAGCCAGGCATCCGCTTCGCTCATGACGATGAAGATCAAGGGCAAGCCGCGGGTTGAAGCCGAGGAATTGGCGCACGCCTTCCAGACACTCATCACCACCGATGCGACCGATTCGCCCCGCGCGTTAGGCGACCTGCGGCTCATGAATGGCGTCCGCAAATTCCCGCAAAGGGTGAAATGCGCGATGCTTGCGTGGCGCGCTTTTGAACAGGCCCTGGCGCAAACTCCGGAAAGCGAAGCCGAGGTTTCCACCGAGCCAAAATAAAAGGCCGGACCGCCTGTCGCTAAACCGTCTTAAAAAACTATTGCGACCCAGTCTCAAAACGCCCATAACTTCTATTCGAAGAAGATGACTGCCTCTTTTCCGCCCTCCTGTCTCACCCTGGCCCGCGCCCGCTGCGGCGAGCGTCTTCGCGTCGTATCGCTTTGTCCCAACTGCCCTGAGTGCGTCCGGTTGCGGGAACTCGGCTTTTGTGAATCAGCCGAAGTGCGCAAAGTTGCCGATGGCGGCGCCATGATTTGCATGCTGATGGGAATGCGCGTCGCCATTGGCCGTGAACTCGGGGCGATGGTGGAGGTTGAACGCGTTCTTGCATGAGTTCGGAAACGGCGGAAATCCTGAGCGCAATGCCTGCCGGCCAGCGCGGGCGCATCGCGGGATTTGACCTGCCGCCTGAACAACGCCAGCGCCTGCTTGAAATGGGCCTTACCCTTGGGGCCGAATTTGAAGTCATCCGTTTTGCCCCATTGGGTGATCCGATTGAAATCAAGGTGCGCGGTTACAATCTTTCCTTGCGCAAACGCGAAGCGGCGGGAATTCGCATCATACGCCTTTAGAAAATGAGTTCTGTCGCCACCTCGGGTTCCACCACTGACCAGGCGGTGCGCCGCGTCGCGATTGCAGGCAATCCCAATTGCGGCAAAAGCACCATTTTCAACGCGCTGACCGGGCTGCGGCAAAAAGTCGGCAATTACCCGGGGGTCACAGTGGAGCGCAAGGAAGGGAGTTTCTTTGGCAGCCATGGCGAACCGATGAATCTGCTGGATCTGCCGGGCAGTTACAGCCTGCAGACCCGTTCTCCGGATGAAGCCGTGGCGCGCGATGTTCTTCTTGGCCGGCTTCCCGGTATCGCGCGGCCCGACGTCATCATTGCCGTCGTCGACGCCTCCAATCTTGAGCGCAACCTCTATCTGGTCGCGCAACTTCTTGAATTGGAATTGCCCGTCATTGTCGTTCTCAACATGGTCGATATGGCGGAAAAAGCCGGCGTCCTCATCGACCTGCCTGCATTGCGCGAAAAGCTCGGCATCCCGGTGATCCCGATGGTCGCCACCAAGGGCGTCGGCATGATTGAACTCAAGCAGGCACTCTCGCAGACCCCGCTGCAAAAGCCAAAACATCGCGCTCCTTTCGAGCCGCTGGTTGAGGAGGAAGCCCAACAACTGGCAAATAGCCTGCCCGTTCCCCTTGAACTCGCTTTTCCCGAGGCGCTGCTCCTTTTAACGCTGCACGATCAGGCACTCGACGAACTCGCCTCCCACGACGGCGCGGTGATTGACGCCGCACGCCAGGCGCAACATCGGATCAGGGAAGCCGGCCTTGATCCGATCTCCGTGCTGGTTGACGCGCGTTATGCCTGGATTCATTCAGTCTGCCACGCGTCAGTCAGCAGGCCGGGAACGGACGATTTATTGTCGGTTTCCGACCGGATCGACATGGTCTTTACCCACCGGATATGGGGTTGGATCGTGTTTTTGGCGGCCATGGGGTTGATGTTTTTCTGCATCTTCACCGTCGCGCAGTATCCGATGGACTGGATCAAGGCGGTGATCAACGCGTTTGCGGGCTGGGTCGACAAACAGATGCCGGAAAGCGATCTGCAAAGTCTGCTCACGGGCGGCATCATTGGCGGCGTTGGGGCCGTGGTGGTCTTTTTGCCGCAGATTCTTATTCTCTATTTCTTCCTCGGGATCCTGGAGGACACCGGGTATATGGCGCGCGCCGCCTTCATCATGGACCGCCTGATGTCGCGGGTCGGCCTCCACGGCAAATCGTTTATCCCACTGCTTGGCTCGTTTGCATGCGCCATTCCCGGCATCATGGCCACGCGCACCATCGAGAACCGCAAGGATCGCCTGGTGACAATCCTGGTGGCTCCGCTGATGAGTTGCTCGGCGCGTCTGCCGGTCTACGCGATCATGATCGCTGTCCTCATTCCGGTGGCTTCGGTTTTTGCAAAGGCGGGAGTGATGCTTTGCATGTATATGCTGGGAATTGTGGCCGCCTTCCTCATGGCGTGGTTCTTAAAAACCCGCATTTTTAAAGGCGAAACCCCCATGCTGCTGCTGGAGATGCCGCCGTACCGGATGCCTTCCTTTACCTCCATCGCACTTCGCATGTGGGAACGGGCCGGACTCTTCCTTCGGCGCGCCGGCACGGTGATCCTTGCGCTTTCAATTTTGCTCTGGGCGCTGGTGACCTACCCCAAACCGGCCGATCCCCAGACTTCAAAAGCCGACGCGCTCGCCCAAAGTTTTGCAGGCAGGATGGGACACGCCATTGAACCGCTCATTGCTCCGCTCGGATTTGACTGGAAAATCGGCATCGGCTTGGTCGGCTCATTCGCGGCCCGCGAAACTTTCGTCAGCACGATGTCGATTGTTTATAACGTGGAAGAGGACGAGGATAACAGGACACCGCTCCGCGATACGATGCGCGATGAAAAACACGCGGATGGCACCCCGGTCTACACACCGCTGGTTTGTATCGGGCTGATGGTTTTTTACGTGCTTGCCATGCAATGCATCAGCACCGTGGCCGTGGTTCGGCGTGAGACCAACTCATGGCGCTGGCCTCTCTTCCAGCTCGCCTACATGACAACGCTCGCTTACGTGGCCTCGCTGATCGTTTACCAAGGCGGCCACCTTCTCGGTTTCCAATGAAGCCGTTAATCGATCAGATCGCCGTGGCCACGATTGTCGCCGGGGCCCTCGTATTTTTTGCCCGGCGTTTTTTGAAGAAAAAAAGCCCGGGCGGCTCATGCGGCGGAGGCTGCTGCGCTCCGAAAAAGCGGTAAGTCCGGCCCGGATTTTCGCTTTTTCCGTAATCGTAATCTTCCGTCTGCTTCATGGCATGTACGGGAGAGAGGGGAACGATTAAGAGAGGGGGAGGAGAGTTACCTCTCCAAAAAAACGGATGCCAGACGAGGTCGTCTGACATCCGTTCAAATTCTTCGCGGCATTGCGCCGCACTCTTTTTACTCGTCGTCTTCGTCGTCGTCCTCGGGCTCGTCGGGGAGCGGCTCGAGTTCGTCGCCGGCAGTGGAAAATTTCCGTCTGCGTTTGGCTGCGGGAAGCGGGGCGAGGGTCATGGTGACATTTCTGCCCATGAGCTTCGGCTCGGTTTCCACATTGGCCATATTGACCAAGTCACCTTTGACGCGGATCATGAGGCGCATGCCAAGTTCCTGATGCGCCATTTCACGGCCGCGGAACTGCAATTGGATGCGCACCTTGTTTCCCTTGTCGAGGAATTCCTCGGCGTGGCGCATCTTCGTCTCGTAATCGTGACCGTCAATATTGACGCGGAATTTGATCTCCTTGAGCTTGCTGCCCGAGTTTTTCTTTTCCTTGTCGTGCTTGGAAGTCTCGTACTTGAACTTGCCGTAATCGACGATGCGGCAAACGGGAGGCTGCGCGGTAGGGGCAACCTCGACGAGATCGAGGCCGAGATTCTGTGCGTGCCGGATGGCATCGGACAGTTTCATGACCCCGAGCTGCTCACCTGTGGAGGCCACAATCACCCGCACCTCGCGTGCGCGGATTCGGCCGTTGACTCTGATTTGTTGGAGTTGGATAGCTGGCGTTCTGGTGGGGCAGGTCACCTTGGAGCTGAGGGGCCCGCCCGTTTACTTTTTTCAAGTCGCAATTTCGTGGCTGTCAAATCATTCAACAGCCGCGGCTCTTTCACCGACCGCGCTTGCAACTCCACGCAGGTCTGGCGCAATGCGTTTTGGCGCACATTGAACTATGGGGTTTAGGAGAGAATTCAAAGCGCCGCAAGGGAATTTTCCAACACTTTGCCAGAACACTGATTCCAAAGGAGCCGCGCCCGTTGATGCGCGGCACGGAATCGGCCGCTTTCTGGCTTGGTAAATGCGTTGCGTACCGCTCAATGGAGGTGTGAACTTTTCCAATGAGCGAAACCCTGCTTGAATTGCGCGAGGAAATCGCTGAGCTGCGCCGCAAGGTCGATCGTCTGACCGGTTTGATTGACCCCTCCTCCTCCGAAAATTCAGGGACCGCCACATCGCCCCAATCCGGCACCTTCAGCCTCCATTCCCCCGACGGCACGAGCCCGATCCGGATCCGCGCTGAAAATGAGAGCGCCGGCCTTTATTTCTACGACAAACAAAACGCTTGCCGTGGCATGATTGAGATCACTGAAAAAGGAGTGCGTTTCTCTCTCCTAAGCCCGGAAGGGCATCCGATTGTTTCAATGAAAGGCATCGATGGCCATGGCCAGCTTTGCGTCGCCTCGCCCGATGGCATCGCACGCGCCGCGATCCGTTCCACCAAACATGGCGGCGTCGTCAAAGTGCTCAATGCCCAGGGCCGCCCGCTTGGGTTTCTTTTCGGGGCTGAAAGCGGCGGCGTCATTGAACTCAACAACCAGTCCCACCGCACCGGCGTCTCGCTCTTTGCCGAGGACGACGGCGGCATGCTGCGCCTCCACCAGGGCGGCGGCGAAGTCATGGCCTCGATTTCCGCCCACGACGACTCGGGCTTGCTCACGGTCTTCGGCACCCTGGGCGAACAAGCCGTCACACTTTGCGCGGGCGAACATGGCGGCCACATTCTTATTTGCGATGTCGATGGTGACGTGCGCACAGAACTTACGTAAAACCACCTTATGGACGATCAGGCACGCACTTTTCTCTTCGATCTTCTCAATACCCCAAGCCCCACCGGCTTTGAGATCGCCGGCCAGCGCAAATGGGCCGCTTACGCCAGGCAGTTCGCCGCCCGCGTTGAAAACGACGCCTATGGCACCGCCTGGGCGACCATTGATGGCCAGGGCGCCAATCCGCGGCGCATCATGATCGAAGCGCACGCCGATGAGATCGGTTACATCGTCAAACAGATCACCAAGGACGGCTTTTTACGCATCGATCGGATCGGCGGCTCCGACACGGCCACCGCGCGCGGGCGGCGCCTCGAGATTCTCGGCGACAAAGGCCATGTGCGCGGCATCATCGGCAACACCGCCATTCATCTGCGCAAAGATAACAAGGACGAAAAAGCGCCCCAGATCCATGAGCTTTACGTCGATATCGGCGCATCGAGCGCCAGCGAAGTTTATGAAGCCGGTATCCGCGTTGGGCATCCGGCTGTTTATTCCGATAAAGCCGAGGCATTTGGCCAGAACCGCATCGTCAGCCGTGCCCTCGACAATCGGATTGGCGGATTCATCCTCACCCAGGTCCTCGCCAATCTCAGCAAACGCACCGAGCCGCTGAATTCCACCGTGTTCGCCGTCAACGCCGTGCAGGAAGAGATCGGCGGCAACGGTGCGAAAATGGTGGCGCACCGGCTCAAGCCCGACGTCTGCATCGTGCTCGACGTCACGCATGCCACCGAGACTCCGGGGATTGAGGCCGAAAAACATGGCGAAGTGAAACTTGGCGGCGGGCCGAGCATCACGCATGGGACCTGCAACCATCCCGAAGTAATCGCGCGGCTGATGCAAGTGGCCACGAAACTTGGCATCCCGCTTCAGCACGAGAGTTCCTCGCGTTATAGCGGCACCGATACCGACGTCATCTTCACCGTGGGCGATGGAATCCCAAGCGCGCTCATTTCCCTGCCGTTGCGGTATATGCATTCGGTCGTCGAGACGGTCGACCTTTCCGACGTGGAGAAAGTCATCGCGCTTCTGACCGGCTTCATCGAATCGGTGACCGATTCCGACGAGTTCAGCCTCAAGCTCTGATTCATCACCGCGCCCGAGGATCAGGCGGACGGCTTCAGGCGTTCTTTTTGATCCGGATGCTGATCCCGGCGGCCGTGGACATGGAATGCCGTCCATTCCGCAAGCCGCCGTCCGAGCAACCGGCAGGCAGCCTGTGCCTCGTCGTCACGCGGAGCCTTGGCGGTCACCGCGCCGTAATGGAGCGTCAAAGTGCGGGAAGCGTAATCGGTGACTCCAAAAACGAGAAACCCGAAGTTCATGAGCACGGTAAGCACTGATTGGCAGGCAAGCTCCATGCCGCCGCCCCAGCCGCCCGCCGAACTAAATGCGCATCCGATCTTGCCATCGATGCTCATCCACTGCCCGCGCATCGTGTCGTCCCAGAAACGCTTCATTTTCCAGGAAAGAATTCCCATGTTCGTGGGGCTGCCCACCGCGATTCCATGGCACCAGAGCACATCCTCGACGGTCGCGTCATCGACTGATCTGAGGCGGGTTTCCGTCTCCGGAATGGATGAGGCGCCTTCGGCCACGAGCTGCGCCATCTGCGCCACGTTGCCGCTTGCGGAGTCGAACAGGACAAGAATCTGATTCATTGGAAAAAAAAGCACCGGCTCAATGGCCGGCCGGTTGTTGCACGATCTGGATACCGTATTTGGGCGCGGCGGCGAGCAACTTCCCAATCTCCTCCGCGCATGGCGGCAATGGAGGCGAATCGGGTGAAGGAAGTTCACTTGCAAACTCCGCGAGAAATTTCTCGAACCCGGCCGGCGCGCACTGGATCAGCATGCGGACCGGAGCCGGGCTCGCATTCTTAAAGGCATGCACGGTGCCGCGCGGGATCTGCACAAACGCACCGCGACCGGCCGTCAGGCTGCGATCCGCCACCCGGAAAGTCATCTCGCCTTCGAGAATATAAAACGATTCTTCCTCGCGGGTATGAATATGAGGCGGCGGCCCGCCCCCCGGCGGCACGAGCGCCTCAAAAAGCGTGTAGGCGCC
Organism: Chthoniobacteraceae bacterium; assembly: GCA_028293625.1. GTDB lineage: Bacteria > Verrucomicrobiota > Verrucomicrobiia > Chthoniobacterales > Chthoniobacteraceae > CAIURC01. Next base: position 343,143 of record JAQGOL010000025.1, read on the forward strand.
GCCGGTCTGCTCGCCGCTTGCAAGCAGCACGTAACGGTCTCCAACAGCGGAATAGGTTTTTCCTTCTCCGGGAAGGGCAAGGATGAAGTCGGGCATAACCCGTTCACATAGCCAACTCCGGCATCCCATTCAAGACGCGGGTCAGGAAGGCAACCGGCAATACCCGCATTCAAAGCAGTTATTTATATATAAAATGAAAACCTTTTACCACCCTGATCCGGATAAGGGGGCGCCACCCGATAGCTTTTGAGTCGCGCATCGGAACATGCTCCGGCCCCTTCACACCCCCTGGCGCGCCCCTCCAAACCGCCCGGCACGCCCATCTCCGGGCGCACTCCATTTATTCCATTATGCCCGCCTCTCAACAATATATTGATTCCCATACTCCCCTGGGTGCCAACCTTCATAATGGCGGCGCCACTTTTCGCACCTGGGCGCCCGGCGCGCAGGAAGTCTATGTGGTTCTCCAGGATCCCGGTGAGAACGCGCCGAGCAGCTGGCAGAAAAACCCGCACGATTTACTTACCAAAGATTCCAATGGTTACTGGGGAGGCTATTTCCCTGGAGTAACCAACGGGACTGAATACCGGTTCTGGGTCGTAGGCAGTGGAACCTCCGGGTTCAAGCGCGATCCTTATGCGCGGGAACTTCAGCTATACGGTTATCCCCAATGCAACTGTATCGTGCGCGACGCCAATAGCTATCCGTGGCACGACCAGGGATTCCACGCGCCCGCCTTCAATGATCTGGTAGTCTACCAGTTTCATATCGGCGTTTTTTTCGCCGAAGACGCGCATGGCAACGACATCAGGCCGGGACGCCCATCGAAGTTCCTCGATGTAGTCGATAGGATCAAGTATCTGGCTGATCTTGGCATCAACGCCATCATGCCGCTGCCGCTTAACGAATTCCAGGGCGCCAACAGCCTTGGTTACAATGCGACGGACATTTTCTCCCCGGAAATGGATTACTCGGTTGATGGCTCCAATCTTGTTCCTTACCTGAACAAAGTGAATGCGTTGCTGGCGGAAAAACAGTGCCTGCCGCTTACATCCGACCAGCTTTCAGGACAGATCAACCAACTGAAAGCGTTGATTGATCTTTGCCATCTTCATGGGATCGCTGTCATCGCCGATGTTGTCTATAACCATGCCGGCGGCGGGTTTGACGAACAAAGCATGCATTTCTTTGATCGGCCCGCGAGTTCCGATAACAAGGATAGTATTTACTTCCTCCCGGATGGCCAGGCAGGCGGGCTGGTGTTCGCCTTCTGGAAACAGGAAGTCCGCCAGTTCCTCATTGATAACGCCAGGATGCTCACCACCGAGTATCATATCGATGGCTTGCGCTACGATGAAGTCACCGTCATTGATCAGCACGGCGGCTGGACTTTCTGCGGCGACCTCACCAACACCATCAGGTTCATCAAACCAAAGGCGGTCCAGATCGCGGAATACTGGGGAACGGAACGCTGGCGCGGTGTGGTCAACCGGCCCGATGGAATGGGATTTGATGTCGGCTACAGCGAAAGCGTCCGGGAAACGTTGCGTGGCGTCATTGCGCAGGCCGTGAACGGCGCCGGCACGACAATCAACTTCGATCCGCTAAAACATGCGCTCTATCCGACCGCCGGATTTCCCGCCGCCTGGAAAACCTTTCACAACATCGAAAACCACGATCTTCTCTATGACGATCACGACGATAAAAAGCCCCGCATCCCCGCGTTGGCCGATCCGGGCAATCCGCGTTCATGGTATGCGCGCAGCCGTTCCAGGGTGGCAACGGGCCTGCTTCTCACGGCGCCGGGCGTGCCGCTTCTCTTCATGGGCCAGGAATTTCTGGAAGACAAATGGTGGAAGGACGATCCGCACGCCTCGCACCTGTTTGTCTGGTGGAAAGGGGTGCAAGGGGCCGACAAACATGCCGTCGATCATCACCGCTTTACGCGGGATCTGATCTGGCTGCGCCGCAAACAACCGGCGTTGCGCGGGGAAGGGCTCAATGTTTTCCATACCAACAACCCCAGCCGTGTGATTGCCATTCACCGCTGGCTGCCGGGAATTGGACGTGACGTGGTAATCATCGCCAACCTCAACGAGTCGACCTTTTATAACTACAGCTATCGCCTCGGCTTTCCCATCGCGGGCCATTGGGAGGAGGTTTTTAATAGCGACATCTACGACAACTTCTTCAACGTCATCTCGCAAGGGAACCCCGGAGGCATCACCGCCAACGGTCCCGGCATGCATGGGCTCCCCTCCTCCGCCGGCGTCACCCTTCCCGCCAACAGCATCCTCATCTTTGCAAGGGACCGGGGCGACGGATAAGTTCAAAAACAGCCGGCCAGTTAGCTATCCTTTAAAGCCAGAAAGGCTGGATCTTCATGCCGCCGGGTGGCTCAATCGCGGCTCCCCGACCCATGACTTTTTGGAAATTCACCACCTTCGCCGCGGCTTTGCATGCCTCCTTGCTGGTGAACGGTTTTTCCGCGGAAACACCGGGAGTTTCCCCGGTCAGTTATCGCAAGGAAATCGCACCTATTCTTCAACGCCGATGCGCGGCGTGCCATGGCGAGGAGTCGGCAAAAGGCGGTTATCGTCTTGATTCATTTGCCCGAATGGGGAAACCAGGCGACAGCGATCTCGCTCCGCTTGTCGCAGGCAAACCGGCCGACTCGGAGTTGCATCAGTTGCTTTTGGAAAAAGCGCCGGATGATCGAATGCCGCAAAAGGCCGATCCCCTGCCCCCCGGGGAGATCGCGCTCATTGAACGCTGGATCCGGGAAGGCGCCGTCAATGATGGAGGCGCGCCCGATCGGTCGCTTGCGGAACTCGTGCGCGATTCGCTTCTGCTGCCCGCGCCGGAAAAATACGCGCGCCCGGCCCCGGTCACGGCGCTCGCGTTCAGCCCGGACGGAACGCAGATCGCCGCGAGCGGTTATTATGAAGTCACACTCTGGGATCTGGAGACCGGCGGACTCGTGCGGCGGATTGGCGGCTTGCCCGAACGCATCAATTCCATTGCATGGAATCCAAAAAACAACCTCATCGCGGTGGGCGGCGGATCGCCTTCTCAATGGGGTGGCATCTTCCTGATCGACCCGGCCGCCGACTTTAAGATTCGTCTATTGGCGGATCTGCCTGACACGGCGCTCGCGGTTGCTTTCAATCCCGATGGGAAACTGCTCGCGGCATGCGGAGGCGATCGTTCAATCCGGCTTTTCGATACGGGAGCGGGAAAAGTCATCCGACTTTTCAAACAACACTCGGAGTTGATTCAAACCATCGCTTTCAGCCGCGACGGCAACCGGCTCGTGTCAGCCAGCCGCGATCGGACGGCGCGCGTGTTCTCAATCCACGACGGCGAAGTGCTTGCCGCTTACGACGATCACGAAGCGCCGGTCATGACGGCCGCTTTTTCGCCGGACGGATCGACCATCTTTTCCGTTGCCCGTGGACGGCCCGTGCATTCGTGGAATGCCGGCAACGGCAAACAAACCGCCCAGTTTATCAATGCCGGACGCGACACGCAGGTGCTGCTCGACACCGCTTTCGGCCTGATCACCGGCTCCACCGACGGCGTCGTGCGTCTGAGTGATCCGAGGGACCGGCGCGCCCTGATGACCCTGTTCGGACACCACGATTGTGTGGAATCAATTGCGCTCGCTCCAAACGGCCAGCTCTTTGCCACCGGCGCGCATGATGGCGAGGTCTGCATCTGGGAGCTCAAGTGCGAAACCTGGATCCGCCACTTTATCACCAGCCCGTGAACCGGGAGCCTATGCGAAAATGCCGGTCACCGGTTTGCCGTCGGAAATGAGCACTGGCCGGTTGGTCGCCATCCGCATCTCGGTCTGGGGATCGATGCCGAGCGCGTAATAGATCGTGGCGGCCAGATCCTCCGGGCTGACCGGGTCGGAGGCGGGATACGAGCCGGTTTTATCCGAGGACCCGTAAACGAAGCCGCGTTTGACTCCGCCGCCCGCCAGCAGTGTCGTGTAACATTGCGGCCAGTGATCGCGGCTCACGTTTTTATTGATGCCCGGGGTTCGTCCGAACTCGCCCATCCAGACCACGAGCGTCGTATCAAGAAGTCCGCGCTGATCAAGATCATTAAGGAGCGTCGGCAGCGTCTGCTCGGTAATCGGCAGATGATATTTTTCCACGATCGGAAACATGCGGGTGTCGTTGAATCCGTGCGTGTCCCAGCCGCCTTGTTCGGTGCTTTGGCCGCCGATCGATTCGGAAAAATAGACAGTCACAAACTTCGTGCCGGCTTCCACCAGGCGCCGCGCAAGCAGGCAGCTTTGTCCGTAGGAAGTGCGTCCATACGCCTCGCGGATGACCTCCGGTTCGGCCGAAAGATTAAACGCCTCGCGCAGCTTGGGCGATTGCAGCATCCCGATCGCGCGCTCGTAATATTCGTCAAACCCACGGGCTTGCGCGGAAAAATCGAGCATCCTGGCTTGCTGATCAATCATCTGCTGCAAACCGCGCCGGGCCTGGAGCCGCTCAAAAGAAATCCCGTCGGGCAAACTCAGTTCAGGCAACGCGAACGCCGGCGAGTTCGGGTCCTGAAGAACGGTGAGCGGATCGTGGGTTTTGCCTAAAAAACTCGCGTGCTGGCCCGGCGTGATCGAGCCGTCACCAATCACATACGGATACGAAATGGCGGTCGGCATTTCACCGCTGATCGGCGCGAACTTGTCGACGATGGAGGAGTAACCAGGAAAAAGGTCGAGCGAATCGCGCAGCCGCTGATCGTCACTCGGTGGCGCGTGCCCGGTAAGTGCATAGTAGCCCGCCGAATTGTGATTCTTCATCGTGTGATGCATCGAACGGATCAACGTCACCTTGTCCATGATCTGCGCTGTCTTTGGCAGATGCTCGGAAACCTGGATCCCGTCCGCCTTGCTTGAAATCGGCTTGTGCGGCCCACGGATTCCTTCGGGCGCATCCGGTTTCATATCGAACATGTCGATGTGCGAAGGGCCGCCCCATTGGAAAAGGAAAATAACCGACTTGGCGCGCGCCTTGAGTTTAACGGGATTGATCAGCGCCTCCGCGCGAAGCAATTGCGGCGTGGCGAGTCCGAGCAATCCAAGACCGCCGACCTTGAGCGCATGCCGCCGGGTCATTGCACGGTGAAAATCAGAACAGGCAAAGTGACTCATGGCTGGGGACTCGTTTATTGGCGGAACACAAACTCTTTGGAATTAAGGAGTGCCCAGGCGAGGTCTTCAAACGCTTTTCGGCGTTCGCCGCTGCCGGAGAGATATTCGGCCGCCCGTTTGTTTTCCACCTCGGTGGGACTGCGGGAAAGAACATCCCAGAAAAGCTCGTCGATCAACGTCGGATCGGGTTTTCCGGAGGAAACCAGCGTATCGATGACTGAGCCGCTTGCAGTGAGAAGTTGCTGGAGCAATGGCCCGCTGATGAGCTGGAAAACCTGTGGCATCGCCGTGCTATTGCTGCGCTCGCAATCCGAGGCGATCAGCCGGGGCGGTTTGCCAAAATTGGCGGCGAACCGGTCAACGGCGGTCTTGAGCGGCCTGTAATGTTTACGGCCCTCCGCCATTTGCGCGATGCGGGTCCCGGTTGCCACGCCATCAATGGGAAGCGGCGTCGCGAGCGCCGTGCTGATTGAATCGAGCATCTGCTCCGCGGAAAGGCGGCGGACGATCGAATGCGAAAAATTCGTCTCATCCTCCGCATTGGTCGCATTCGGCTCGGCCGCAAGCTGGTAAGTGCGCGAGGCCATGATGGTGCGGATCACATGGCGGAGATCGTAACCGTGCGCCTCGAAATCTTTGGCCAGCGCGTCGAGCAGTTCCGGATGCGACGAGGGATTGCTCGCGCGGAAGTCGTCCACCGGATCGACCAGGCCGCGGCCGAAAAGATGAAACCAGATCCGGTTGACCTGCATCCGGGCGAACATCGGGGTGTGCGGAAGCCAATCGGCCAGCGCGAGCAGTTCGTCGCGTTCCGCGGAAACTGCCGGGAGTTCGCCTCCGAGAAAACGCGGTATGGCGGCATCGCCCGTGCGGACATTGATGACCGAACCGCCTGCCTTGATCAGCACCGTCTGATCGCCCTTGAACTCGTTTGTATCGTTCTCATCGCCTGCTTTTTCTCCCGAGAGTTTATAGTCGAGCCGCGAAAAGAGCCCCGCCCAACTGTAATAATCATCCTGCGTCCAACGCTCAAAAGGATGATTGTGGCACTGCGCGCAATTGAGCTGGGTGCCGAGGAAAACACGCGCCGTATTTTCAGCGCGGATGATCGGATTGCGGTTGGCGCGCCACCAATTGGCCGGAGGATTCTGAAGCGTGCTGCCGCGCGCGGCGATCAATTCGCGGGCAAACTGGTCGAGCGGTTTGTTCTGGGCGATGCTCTCCCGAATCCAGCCGTGAAAAACTCGCATCCCTTCGTAATCGAGCTGCCGCTGTTCGATCTTTAAAAGATCGGCCCATTTGAGCGCCCAGAAATCGGCGAACTCCTCGCGCGCAAAGAGCGATTCGACCAGCCTGCCGCGTTTATCCGGCGCGGAGTCAGCAATGAAGGCGCGCGCTCTCTCCGCTGTCGGCACGATCCCAAGCAGGTCAAGATACGCTCTCCGCAAAAACACGGCGTCATTGCAAAGGCCCGATGGGTTGGTTCTTAGCGTGACCAGCTTTTTGAAAACGTGCTCGTCGATGAAGTTGTTCGGCGGCGGATTGCTCCAGACAAAATCCGGGCGCGCCGGCACAAAAGCGATCGGCACCGGCACCTGCTGATCCAGATACCGCACAAGCACTGTCGTCTCGCCCGAAGCAAGGCGGGTCACGAGTCCGTCGATGGAAACCTTTGCGCCAAAATTGTTCGGCTCATAAACCGCGAGACGGCTCACGTCGCGCTCGCTCTGATCGGCAAACTTCGCGGTGACGCGCAGCCGCAATTCGTTCGCCGGCTCCACCAACACGCGTTCCGCCGAACTGATTTCCAGCGCTACGAGTTTGGCCGCGCTCGCCCCCGAATCCGGAGCGCCGTCCCGGATCCAGTTTAATAAAATCGCGTATTCGGGCGAACCTGGTCCGAAGCGTTGCCCGCCTTCATGAGCCAAAGCGGCGGATGCTTTAAGAAGGAGCAGACTATTTTCAGGGGCGATCAGATCAACGCGGCGTCCACCCTGATCGCGAGTCATGGCGAGCCAATCGAGATCCGGGTCCTGCCCTCGGAGGGAGAGCTTGAAGCCGCCCTTGCCGTTCCCATTCCCATGACAGCCGCCCGCATTGCATCCCGCCTTGGAAAGCACCGCCATCACATCGCGCCGGAAGCTCGGCTCCTGAGCTTGCGCGCAGTTTATCCCAAAAAGCAGCATCGCCAGACAAATGCCTGCGATACGGGTTGTCTGGGAAAGCAGGGAAAAGGGCATAAGGCGCGATATTCAGGAAAACCGCCTGGCTACTCCAATCCATAGGCGAATTCTCTCTCAATTCCTCCACGCGGAAAACCGGTTCAGCGCGGCGTAGCGGGGGAAACCGAGGAGGTCTCGTCTTCCGCCGGGAGATGCGAATCGAGATAGGCATCCAGTTCTTTTTGCGGCAGGAACCAGAACATACCATTCGCGCTGCTGTAGATCGGATTAAAGATGACGTATCCTTGCTTGTTCCAAAACCACTGCCGGTCTGAATCGCGAGGGTCGCTCTGGTCAAAGGGCTCTTTTTTTAACGCGGTGAATTCAAAGGGAATCCGCACTTTGGGCATGTTTTCGCGCGGAAGTTGCAGTGTCCAGACATTGAGGTTGGAGACTTTTTTGTAGGCTTGCGCCCGGCCCGGCTTGGTTAAAGCCGTCATCACGCGCGCCTGGGCGGCGGGCGGAGCAATCGGTTCGGCTTTATCCCAGAGACGATTCGCGGGATCATAGCAAACCTTGCTCGTCCCTGGAGCAGGAGCACCGGTCTCGGTGTCGGGTGTCCCGGCTGCCCGGAGAATCACTTCGAGCCGGCCGTCCACCGAGGGCGCAATGTCAACGGCCTCAATGCCCGGATCGTCCAAGGGAGCCTGAATCGGAGTGCGCCGGTTGCTGGCGAGCAACTCCACTTTCCTGCTTTCGGGCGAATAACGCACCAGGCCCCGTGCCCCGAGAGACTCGGTCAAAAAGAAGAGATCCGCGCCGATCCGCACGATGGCGCCGGTGGGTTGAAGGTCGCGGTTGATCTCCCATTTCCCCGTCTGCCGATCTACAAAAGCAAAGAACTCACGCCGTTTCCCCACATAGATGCGGTCCGGTTCCACAAGAAGATATACCTCCTGCCTTAACAGCCCGCCCGGAGGCGGCTGCTTACTCGCCGCCTGCTCCGGCAATGGCCAGGCAATCGTCTTCAGGGAAGGAAAACTTACTTCAAACAGATAACCGCGAGGCACTTCCCGCCACGGTTTGAACTCACCATAAAAATAGATCTTCTCGTCCGCCATCAAGAGACTGAGCGCATCCATTGCGAAGGGCCAATCCATTGCCGGAACCGTTGCTTCGACCGTCCATGTCCGGGTGACCGGCAGCGGCGGATGAGCGGCATACGTCGGCGTCTTAGGCATTACCCGCTTGATTGGGGCGGGCGTGTCAGTCCGCGGATGCGTCTGAAAATAGCGTGCGTTTGATTTTTCATTCAGCTTCTTTTCAAGCGCAGCCAGTTCCGCAGCATCTTCATCGGCGGGATGATAATCGGGATCGCGGAGTTCCCCAGCCGAGTGTTCGCTTTGCGATGTCCTCGCAATGTGGAGATAGAGATCGCGGCGCAACTTCAACATCTCAGGGGTCAGGACAACCGTGCCCCCAGCGGGATTGAGATTGGCGAACTTGGGGGCATCGCCGAGGTTTTTGCTACTGGGAACAAATCTATCAAAAGAGACCAGGGAAACTGCCCGGGGCTCATCGACGAAGAGCTGGCGCTTTTCCCATAGCAAGGCGAAGTAACGCTCGGAAATCGCCAACCGCTCACGGGAATCGCTGGCCATGTTAAATCGAAGAGCTTCATAGGCCAATGCGTCCTCCGGGGTGGTCCCGGCACCAAGCTCGGCAAGGAATGCGTTTAGAACCGCCCTGCCATGCGAGGTCCTTATCGGCATCCACACCAAGTCGCGATTAAAGGTCGCACCCCGCTCACTGATGGTCGGGGTAGCGCTCTCCACTCCGGTTATCACCATCTTGCGGAGAGCGACCCGCGTTGCGATATCGTCGAAAATAAAATGCCGCTTCAGGAGAGCCCGCATCACGGCTTCGTAGCCGGCTGGATCCGGGTAAAGAATCGCGGCATATCTGGCCAACGTGATAGCGAGGGCGCTCTGAGCCTCGGCGAGTTCAGGGCGACGGTCGGCGGCGGCGAGCGCTTTCTCCAACGTCTCGCGAAGGACGCGCAAAACGGCATTAAGCTGCTCATCGTGCTCGATTCGGCCTGAGGAGGTATTGAGCGTGTACCAGGTAAGGATGCTTGATCCGATGACATTGTGTTCATACGCCAGGGCGGCGGCCACCTGCTTGGGATCGCCGGACTCCATTGTGTTTTCCAACACTTCTCCCCAGCGTTCCACACATTGGCGGCCGATTTCGAGCCACTCCGGGGGGCGCAACCAATCGTCTCCGCCCATGCGCGCATTGATCCAGCTCTCATCCCAACCAGCCCACCGCACCGGGTCTGAACTTGTCTTCTCGGCGAATTTGGAACCTTGCCAGAGGATGACGCCGAGGTCCGTCTTCAGGCGCCACTCGCTGAACTCCGGTGAGCGCAATCCAAGAAGTGAGGCCGTCTCCGCTTCGCGCCAGGCGGTGAGGAAAAGCGAGCGCGCATAGGCTTCGTGCGACTCGGCAAAATGAAGATCCGCTTCTTTTTTGAGATCCGCAGGCGTGCCCGGCGCCAGTGCCAGCGCTTTTGCAGCCTGGGCCACAAGCCCTTCCACCAATGTGCCCAGGCCGCTCCGCGGACCGCGGACCGTAAAAGTCTGAGGGGGACGCTGGTCGATCGGCTGCAGGCGAAGGGTCAAAGTGGCTGTCCCTGTGTCATCAAGGGCGGCTTCCGCCGTCCCATCGACCAAATAGCTGCCGGCCCAGAATTGCCCGGGCTGACCGATGACCTGCTCAACCGCCAGCTCTGCAATCGCGGCGCGTTCGAGCAGGATCACATCGGGTTGATGCAGGAAGCGATCAGCCACCAGCAGCGCCGTTTCACGAGCCAGCGAGACGGCGGCAGGAGTGTTGGTTGCGGGGCGAAAATCAGCCGGGGAAAGCGCAATGCCGCGCTGGCCGCGTACCTTGGTAACAAGCGAATCGAGGCGTTGAACAGCATCGTGAGCCCATCCGTTTGCATCCTCCAAAGGCCAGGAGCGATAGTGGGTATCAAGCACCAGTCCCGGCGATACCCGCACCACGCGAAGTTCAAGCGCCGATTGCGAACCGAGTTCCACTTTGCGAAGCAGCACCAGCGCCTCCGCCCCCAGCAATGCACCGAGCCGGGGCGCGCGCGCCGCTTCCACGGCGGACTGGCCGGTTAGTTTTTGCTCCTCGATCACGCGGTTGAGTTCAGTGCGTTCCACCAGCTCGAAGTTGCCGGCAGTCAGATCGCTCGCGAGCAGATCAGCCATCGATTGCATCGACTCATCGGCAATGATTGCCATACGCAGTTTTTCTCCCACCGAACGGCTTGCGGCCGGGGCGGCGGGAAGGAGTTCGGAGACTCCCGGCAGCAGGGGCCTGGCGGTCCCTGCCACAGGCGAAATCGTTGCCGGTCTTTTTGCCACAGCCCGGAGCATTTTATAGATCTCCACCTTCAGATCCACATTGGCACGCCGCAGCGCCATTTGATCGTTCCACGCCACATCCGCTTTGGCATCAAGGAGAAGCCTCACCATTTTTGGTTCATCCAGATGAACCGCGAAAATGAGCGCGGGATGGCCCGAACAACTTGCCTCCGGGCATCGGGTGATCCGATTTGGATCCGCTCCATGCTGCAGCAGGAACGCAACGAGGTCGCTCTTGTGGGCAAACATCGCACTCAGAAGCGGACTCAGGCCGTCCTTACCGACGACATCCGCATTGCCGTTCTTTCCGAGCAGTCGCCGTGTCTTTTCAAGATCGCCGGCCCGGCACGCTTCCACGAGTTGATCGGGCGACACTGCCGCCAGTGCGAGGTGAGCCAGCTGGAAGCTTAAAAAGAGGGAGAGCAACGCTTTCATGGGCGAAAAATTCAAGCGCTGCCGCTAGTTTGCCGTCGCCGGCAAAATGCGGGCGGCAATCTCGCGCGCCGCCATCTCCAGGGCGCGCTTGCCGGCGATATGCTCGGCAAGATCAACAGCCACGCTCACCTGCCGGTCGGCGGCCAGAATCGCCCCGTCGGATACACGCCTCACCTTGATTTCCAATCGCGCTTTGCAACTGAAAAGCCCCCCTTTTTGCAGGGCGCGTTCGCTGAAAGCTTCTCCGGTGATTTCCACCTCGGGCTTCGCCGTCGATTTCCCATCCACCAGCGTAAATCCACATTCCTTCAGCAGCAGTCCAAGCTCGGTCTCCGCGGCAGGATCAATAACCGGCCGGCCGATATGCTGTTCGGGAATAGTCACGGAAACCGCGTGGCGCGGCTTGCCTTCAAGGGCTTGTTTTAGCGCCGCCAGACGCGATGCCGGGTCGATGCCTGCGCCTAGGAGCGCCGTCTCGTTTTTCACCGAGAGAGCAGCGAGTTTTTTCGCGAGGTTTGAAACCGCCTCCACCGGCGAATCGGCCGGGGTAATGGTGATTTTTTCGGCAAATACGCGGCTCGTTTCAGTCCCGATCACTTTGGCCACCACCACGGTGTTCTGGCCTATCTTCATCACCCGGCCGCTGATGAGAAGTTTTGCACCTGTAAGCTGACCAGTCCTGGCCGCCGAAGCCTCTGAGATCGTACCCGATAAACCGAGCTCCTGTTCCCCGAGCGCCTTATCCAATTCCGCCCGTTCCACGGGGAAAAACCGAGGGTCCACGGAAAAATCGACTCCCATCAAGGTGGAAAGTTTCGGAGCGATTTCGCGGCTGGCGTCATCAGCCCCCTGGAACTCAAAAATCGCAACTGTCAGCGGCGCTTTGGGCACTTCATCGGCCATCACCGAAAACGCGCCAAAGAAACCGGCGATAAAAGAAGGAATACGGAGAAAAAGCTTTTTCATACGGGAGAAGGAATGAGGCGATATAAAACGACGAACTGGGGGGAACAGGGGGAACGAACGGGAGGGGCAAGAGCAGTCTAAGGCGCGGGGCTGACCGGCGCGGAGGCTTTAATGCCGGTGGCGCGGCGCAGCAGTTCAATGAAACGGTATTGCGCCTCCGCCGAGCTCTCCAGATCGGTAAACTCAGCCAGCACGCCACACGCAAAACGCCCGGGGTTGCCGGGTTCCGGAACCGCACCGACAACCGCAATGGCGCGGCCATTTGCCGCGAGTTCACGCGCTGTATTCTCGAGCACGGCCTGGTTCTCTGGCGTGCCGATCAAAACCATGAGGCGCGAAGGACTGTTCTTGAGCGCGTCCAAAGTCGGCATAGCGGTAAACCGGGCACCCAAAGTGCGCAGCCCGGGCGTGATCCGGACCGCTTCGTCAAAAACAGCCAACGCTTCCGGCAACCCTTCCAGCTGATCGTGAAACCAATCGACAGGAATTGCCACCAACGGGAGTTTGGCCAGCGTGACGCCATCCTCCTGTAAGAGCTGGAGTTGCAACATGGTCGCCGTGCGCACTTTTGGGTAAGTGACATTCACCGGCACATCGCTACCCCCGGCGGCCTTGACCGCGCCGCTCCAGCACGGGACCGCCTTGCCTAACGGTTGCAGAGTGGCGGAACTTTGCTGCCAGAGCCGCGTGGAGAAGGTCAGTGCAACCTCCGTCTCCCGCCGGTTCTGGAGATGGATAACCAACTCGGCTTCCGTGCCTGCAACGCCAACCGGCCTCGGTTGGGCAAACGAGAACTCAATCTTCTCCGCGCCAACGGCAATGAGTGCCGTATTGATTAAAAGAAGCGCGCAATAAAGCTGCGCTTTTGCCGAGGGGTAATGCACAGGAAAAGGATGGGTTGCAGTGCTTTGTCCCGCTAGCAAAAATTGGGTTTTTCACAAATGCACATCATTTTGTGAGACAATCGGCATCACGAGCCGCAAAACGAACCGCGCAGGAATACAACTCCATTTCCCGGCGAGTTCATGCACGGATTGCTCTTGCCACAAATCCAGCACCCGGACCAAGGCGTCAAACCTGGTCTGGCGCAGTGGACAATAAGATTGTTATACACAAGTCATGAAACCGCGATCAACGATTGTTTTTCTATTAGTCCTGATTGTTATCGGAGCGACTGTGCTTCGCCACAGACTTAACGCCCGCTCCGATTGGCAACCTGTGAGCGGTGGCGGTGAGGTTGGCGTCTATAAAATCACTTATGAACAGAATGCCTACGTCAGTTATGGAGAATCTCTTCGCCACAAGCTGATCCGGTCTCTTCCATGGAGCCTTCAATCGCGTTTGAACCGGCTGGCTGGCCCGGGCCCGGCCGAATGGTGGGCCATCGCCCAGAAACCTTTGTTTACTGTCTGGTTGGTCGCACGCAACTCCGCAAATCGCGCGCCCGCTTCCCTGGAGAAAGTGCTCCTGGTGCTTCCGGACGGCCAGGAAATTCCCGGCCATCTGCCTGGCTTCAACACCGGCACCAAAGATGCCTTGCGCTCCTATTATTTCGACCCGGCATACCGAGCCCTTCCGCGCCTTCACTTGCGCGCTTTTGTAAAGGAACAGTCTGAACCCTTGGAGTTCGATATTCTCAATCCCCTCCATGATCCCGCGCTCTGAAGCGGGGCATGCCTGCCACCGCTTTGAAAGGTTTTAAAAGCGCAAAGTCCGCACTAAAAAAACAGATCCTACTGTTTGGCGGCTTCCCTGGCGGCGAGGCGTTCTTCGTTCGCCTTTTTCCATTCCTCGGCAAGTTCCTGCACGGATTTGCTCGTGAGTTCTTTCCAGATCTCGTCCGTGTAACGGCCTTCCCGGGCCGCCACATTCAGCTTCTTCGTGAGCTCCTTGTCATACTTGCCTGTCACCCAGTCGAGGAAGTTACCTGTCACCCTGTAGCTTGCATCGTAACGCGCCTGGGCAATGTTGCGCCTATTTAATTCAGCGCCCCGGGTCTGCGGTTCATAGAGAAACCAACGGACGTAATCGGGGATCCCTTCCACGATCCAGCCGGGCGTGCGCGTTGGATTTGCCGTGGTCCGGCGCGCGGCACCGTATTGCTGAACCACATGCACCAATTCATGCACGACCGCGCCTTTGCCTTCGCCCTTTAGATTCTGGCGAAACCAGGGAATGTTGATATTCACCCTGTTCCCGCCGGCACTCGCCGGGGTTCCCCCCATGTCTTCCCGGAACCCGAAGTAAACACGGCTCGGCGGAGTAAACCCTTCACTCGGAAACATCTCGACAATCTTCGGATACCATTCCTGCACGACCGGTCCAAGTTCCTTCTCCGCCCATTCAGTCAGATCAGGTGAAAGCGAGGTATCGAATACAAACAGATACTTCCCATCCGCCGACTTTAAATTAATAGGCGCCGGCGCCGGGTTCGACTCGGCTACAACCGGCGCACTGGCATCGATCACGTCGATTTCGCTAAAGAAAGTATTGCCGAATCCATCCGCGTTTTCAGTGCGGAAAATGTCAAAAAGCAGGTAACGATACTTTCCCACAATCCCGGCCTGATCCGAGATACTGACACCATACTGGCCGCCCATCGCGCCTTCTTTGGGCCGGCTATCTATATTGGCAAGCAATCGCCAGCCGCAACTCGCCGGATCGGTTCCCTTTTTAGGCGCCGCGTTGAAATCAGCCTGAGTCCCATCACTGGCGTAAAGCTTGTAAACCTGCGGTGCGCGCGTGCCGCCATGCCTTGAAAACGTATTGATTTGTTTAATATCAATCACGCTGCCCAGATCCCCGGCCAGTCGGCCGCCATCCACGCCCGCGGCAAAAAAGAAATTCTGTGAAGGCTGATCATCTTCATTGGGAACCCGCCCGTCGGTCAGTTTGGAAAGGTCACCGCCATTGCGATCCTTTTCTCCATCGACAAGCGTGAACTTCACTTTCGACGCCGCATCATTGCGCGCCGGCGCCGGAACCTCCTTAAACTGGAAGGAACCCCCGCCGTCATCCTGGTTGTGTGCAATGATCGGTTTGATCTCCGCCCGCGCCGCGAGGCTGAAGCAGAGAATCGAAGAGGATAAAATCAGCAGGGAACGGGAGTTCATGGGAAGTTTCTTTGAAAAGAGCGGCAAGGCTAACGGTTGCCAGCCACGCGGGGGAATTTAAATCTGCCGGGAGGGTGTGGAAGCCGGAGGCTTTGACGTAACGCTGGCGCTTCCTGATTGGCAAGAGTCAGGTTGGGGGACGCCCGGATGAAGCCAAAGCGCTGAACCGGCCTCCTCGGCCGCATTGGAAAATACTTTCTGATAAAAAACCGAGGTTTAATTTTCAGCAACAGAAGAAATAAGCGACGAGCAAACAGTTGATAAAAAAGGTTTTTTACGCCGTTCTTACGATTGCAAGAACAGACACGGGCGAAGATAGTTCACACATCCATTCTCTATCTAGCTGACACTTTCAATTGTATCTCGACGCCCTTCTATCAAAAATGCCCTGCCGTAGATTAAGATGAAAAAGGTAATATTAGCGCTCCTTCTTCTTCTTTTCCTCACCTTCTGCCAGGCGGAAGAGGATCGACCAGGAGTTAAAACACACAAGGAAATAGCGGTTCAATTACTGGAGCAGCTACGGATGATAGATGCGGCCACTGACCAGTTTGCAATTGAAAATAATTTAAAACGAGGAGAAAGAGTGACCCCGGCAGAAATCCGCCTTTTCATTAAAAAAGAGACCAGGCTCTACAAGGCTCTTGGGAATATATTTGGCGTAAGAGATGCACTTGGCAATCTACTTGGCCCATTTATCCTGGACCAGACTCCAAAAATAAGCGAAGCCACTTTCAAGACACTTTCCGATGTAGCAGACGCCAAATTCTGGGGCCCCTACATGTTTTCATCAAAGCCCCTCCCAGACAAAGAGGAAAAGTGACCGCGAACTAAGTAGTCCTGCTTTACATGTACTAATATACGATTGGGCAAGGTTTTAGTTGGGCCATTTTACAGAGGCCGCGCATGGCATCTCTGTTGCCAATGAACTTGGTTTGAGGCCAGCGCCAAGATTTTCAGGACCGTTTTCAGCGGGAGGGTTCTACAGCGAGTCTGGCTTGGTGGCAGGCGCTGCTTGTTGGACCGCTTTTTCCCCTTCGCCTGCACCTGAGCGCTTGGCGACGTGCTTCGTGCGCCAAGCGCCGCTGGATTGCCATCGAGTTTTGCGCCATTGGGCTGCTGTTTTTTTCCAGCTCTCGTCCTGCCGAACGTTCCTGCACTGCGGTGGCATTTGATTGCAATGCTAGCTGGTGAATCGCTGACTGGGTTTTTCGCTGTCTGGACCGTCCACCATGGCTGTAACCCTACAGGCATTTTTGCACACACGCAGCGTGGCCGCTGGTTTACCTTGTTCTCAGACAGCATGTTTTTCCATGCCGAACACCACATGTTCCCCTGGTGCCAACCTGCCGGCTGGCTCGTCTCGCCGAGCGTCTCGATCCGGAACTCCAATGGCTGCCCGTGATCCCGACTCGACCGTGGCAGCGTGAAACCTTTCCAAACTTGCGCAACACGCTTATAAGCTCGCGTGACTTCCTGGATGATCGCCGGAAAGAATCAACCGCCTTGTCTTAGTGTCGAGCAAGCACGCCGGTTGTTAGCTGCTTTATATCTAGGCAAACAAAAATGGTGCTGTTGAAACGATGAAGGCAGGACTTGCGGCCGATGGACGGCTGCGGCACAAACTATCGCAATCATGTCTCCCCTCACCCATTTTAGTTTTGCCGCATTGACGGCAATCGCCTGCACTGTTTTGCCTTGCTCATCCTTTGCGGTGGATGTTGCCGAACTTCCCGCTGTGACCAAAGCCATGCAGGAGGCGATTGATCATCATGAAATCGCCGGGGCCGTTACACTTGTGGCTTCGCCGGATCGCATCGTCCATCTAAGCGCGGTCGGCCAGGCCGATGTTGCCGCCAATATATCGCTTAGGACCGACGCGCTCTTTTGGATCGCTTCGATGACAAAACCGGTGACCGCCGCAGCCATCATGATACTTCAGGATGAAGGCAAACTTTCCATTAACGATCCGGTGGCCAAATACATTCCCGAGCTTGGCGCGCTCAAAACCGCGGATGGGAAACCCGGCAACCTGACACTAAAGCATCTTCTGACGCATACTTCCGGCATGGCTGAAGCCGCCAATGATCGCGCGCTTGCTGCCAAGACATTGGCCGATCTCATCCCCGCATTTATCCAACCGCTTAAGTTCGAGCCGGGAACAAAATGGGAGTATTGCCAATCAGCCATTAATACCCTGGGCCGGATTGTAGAAGTGGTTTCAGGCCAATCATTGCCGGAGTTTTTCCAACAGCGCCTCTTTAATCCGCTTGGAATGAAGGATACCAGCTTTTACCCCGACGCCGCCCAGGTTGCCCGGCTTGCGAAGAGCTATAAGCTTGTCGATGGCAAACTGGAACTCGCGCAACTCAATCCGCTCTTTGATCCGGCGCGCGAGCATTATCCGGCTGCAAATGGCGGACTCTTTTCCACGGCGCGCGACTATGTGCGGTTCTGCCAGATGCTTCTTAACAAAGGAAGCCTGGATGGGAAACGCTACCTTAGCGCCGACGCTGTCGCGCAAATGAGCACAATCCAGACCGGCGAGATTGTCACCGGGTTTACCCCGGGTTGCGCCTGGGGGCTCGGTTGCAGTCTTGTGCGCAAACCGCAGGGCGTCACCGCCATGCTTTCACCGGGCACCTTCGGTCACGGCGGCGCGTACGGCACCCAGGCCTGGATCGATCCGGTCACACAGCGCGTCTATCTTCTCATGGTTCAGCGGGCCAACTTCCCCAATAGCGACGCTTCAGAAGTCCGGCGCGCGTTCCAGGCTGCCGCGGCCGCTTCCTTATAAGACGGGCGGCGGCTTGTTGAGGGCTAAAATCCTTTTGAATGAACTTTTTGCAACTCTCGTCAATTTCCGGCGTTGAGTCCATCTCAAGGCCCCCGCCTTGGTCACATTAAAATAAATCCAAAGAAGCAAACGATGAAAACCCTTAGCAGCATCCTCGCAGTTCTCGCGCTTAGTACGACCCTCAGCTTCGCGGCCGACGAAACCAAACCTGCCGATAAACCAGCTGCCGCAGAGCCCGCAGCCGAAAAACCAAAGCGGGATCCGGCGGAAGCGTTCAAGAAGCTTGATGCCGATAATGACGGCTTTGTGAGCGCCGATGAGTTCAAGAAGAGCCCGCAGGCTCAGCGCGCTCCCGAGAAGGCCGATGAAAACTTCAAGAAGCGCGATACCAACAGCGACGGCAAGCTTGATCTGGCCGAGTTCTCCGCCAAGCGCGGTGGTAAAAAAGCCAAGTAATCCGGCTTAAATCTTCAGCGCCGCATTCGTTAACTGCGAATGCGGCGCTTTTGTTTAATCACTCGCTTGTGACCCGCACCCGGGCAAAGATTCGGGCCCCTGCCGGGATGGCCTCCGGCGAACGCCAGGTTTCGGTCGCGGTACCGTTGCCGAGCGGAAGTGAACCGATATTAACTCCATTGCCGCTCCAGGTTCCGAGGTTGTCGGAAAACTCAACATGATAGACTAGCTCGTCAGCGCCGAGCTGCCGGGTAAAGCTGATTACCAGGTAATTGCCCTCGACGCCATTGATAGTCAGCCGCCGGGTTTCAATTTGAGGTAACACGCCGGGCTGACTGAGGTTCGGGTTGCCGGCAAAAGCAAACTCCAGCCAGTTGCTAAGCCCATCATGATCGTCATCCGAGGCCGGATCGACGATCCCACCGTTGGACGCGCCCCAGGAAGCAAATGTCACCCGGTCATCACCGCCTGGAGTGCCGCCACTCAAACGGCTTGAACGCCAGCTCATCGCAAACGCCGGATCGGGGCGGGTTTGCGGCGCGATCAGGACAAGGCTGAATCCAGCCGTATCGTAATCCGCAGGCCACGAAACGACTTTCCCGTAAGAAAAGTCGATGATCTGGATGCCTGCCCCGTAGGAAAGCTTCACCTCCTCGCCGCCGTTTTTAAGCGAATCAGGACCGTAACTTCCGGCGATTGGTTTGCCGGTGCCGTATCGAGAAATAAAGGCGGCAGTATTTCGCACCACCAGGATGGTTGCGCCCGGGGCAAGCTGTGTGCCGGCCGGAAAATCGAAGTCAATGCCTTTGGTAAAGCGCACATCGGTGAGGCTAATGCTTGCCGCGGCTATATTGCGCACTTCAATAAATTCGAAATCATCTTCGATGTAGCCGAGCGCTGCCTCCTGCGCGGTCGGCGGCAAGGGATGATACATGAATTCGCTGATCACCAAGCTATTCACATACGGATTCACATCGGTTGCCGTTGTCGTGAATTGCACCGGCGCCGACCAATGGCTCCAGCGTCCGCTATTGTCTTTATGCCGGACCCGGGCGCGATAAGTATGGCCGGGCTTCGTGCCGGTTGTCGGAAAACGAAACTGGCTGTTGAAGACGGAAATTTCGCCTGAATCAAAAGCGGCATTCCATTCAAGCTTAAGTTTATCGCCGGGCAAGTAAGACGGCGCGGTCGGGTCGGTGATCTCGGCGACTCGCCACTGCAATGCGGCAAATGTGCCCGTGCCTTGTGGATCGGTAAACGCGCTGGTTTGAAACCGCAGATCATCAACCGGATATTTCGCCGCGCCGAGATAAGTCAGGAGAGGGGTGCCGGGCAGCTGGGCACCTTCCCCATTGGAAGCTTGGAGCGTATCGAGGTATGCGGCCTGGCCGCCCGCACCGACATTGCCGCCGGGCCACGATCCACCGGTCCATGCGAAGCTTTTCATGTCCGCGACGAGATTAGCCAGGGATACAATGCCGGCACCGGCGAGCCCGTTGAAGTTGCCGGCATCAGCCGGCGCGTTTTTCCAACGAAGCGAATCCGCCGCTTCAAAGGGTGCGATAACGGCGGCGAACTGCTCGATAAGAGGGTCGATCTGGTCGCGCTGCCAGAGCAGGTCGCGCAGTTCGCGCACGGCATTGAAGTAACGCGGCCATAGAGTCGGATTGGTCGCGGCGTCACCTCCGGAATCTCCGGCTGAGTTAAAGAGGGAGTTATAGACGATGTCGCGTCCGTTATTCCAGGTCGGCCCCCATGTCGCATCCACGTCGTTAGGCAGGATCCAAAGTTTACCACGGTTGCCATTGGCCGCCGTGTAGGTCGGTTCGAAATAGTAGGCGCCGTTATTGTCGCCATTTGGCCAGTAATCGAAATGCCGCACAGCCTGCGCGAGCGCATGGTAGCGTGACCATTGATCCAGGTTTACATGCGCATCGATGAAGGCCGGCGTGCTTGTCCCCTTCAGGTTATTGTAAATGTTGCCATGATCGGACCCGTCTTTGACGGCGAACTGCGCCTGATAACGTTGCTGCGAAAGCCCTGAAATGGCGTCCCGCGTAAGCTTGTACAAGTTTCCTTTGGCAAGGTTATGCGCACTCAGAAAATGGCCGTCGTAATCTTCGTGGATAAAGATGAGGCCCCAGAAATCACCATGCCACTGATCGGTTTGCGCCTGCGCATTGGTTAGCAGCCGGAAATGTCCCCAATTGGCCAAAGGCGCCGGAATGCCGATCTGGTTCCAGAGATGGAAGTTAACCGCTTCATTCAGGCAGTAAGTAAGCGTGCCTCGGTTTTCCCAGCAGTTCTCGGTAACCAGGCTTTTCCATGTGCCAGGATAAGCGACGCCATCGTTGTCGCGTCCCTGGAACTCCGCGCCGTCATTAAAGAAAAACCGGAAAGCGCGTTTGCCGGCATAATAGTAGCGGCCATTGGCGCCATGGAGCCGGTAATGCATGTGATCGTAGACCACCCCATCGTAGACAAATGCAGCCTCCCAGTTTTCGTAAGTCCAGCCCGGCGTATTGCCTGTAAGCTGCTTGTTCACGTCGTAGGCGACGCAATCATCGTAGTCCTGTTTTCGCGTGATGAATTGGTAAACGGGCAACGTCTGCAGGACTGCCGCCGAGTTTCCCTGATAGGCTGGGACACCGTTGTAGACAAAACAGGCGAAGTTCAGCGATGGATCGTCCGCATACGGAACGCGAATGGAGTTCCCCACATTATCGGCAATCACAAGCCGGTAACGAACCAAGGAACGGTCAGGCTGGCCTGGGATGGTTCCAACATAAATCCCATCCCCATCCTGGGTATCTCCCGCGAGGCCGTCATCATTCATCGGCACCGTTGTCCAGGTGGCAAACGCGGGATTGGCCGACTGAGGCGTGCTCGTGTCGATGTTTCGATTTACTATCGGCTTTGGAAGCGTGGCCGGAATATAGTTGCCTGGCGCGACGATTTGATATTCCAGCTGCACCGAGGCGACCCCATCCGGATCGGTGACACGCGCGCTGATAACAATGGGCGTGCCCGCAACCGGTTGCAGCGGCGCATGGGACACCTGGCGAATATTCGGCGCGGCATTGGCGGCAAATTGGAGGTTCTGCGCGCCTGGAGTGGCGGTGTCCGTGGTGGCGTTTGCGGAAGGAATCACAGAGGCGCGCCATGAACTGCCAAGGGTGCCATCGAGTGCGGGATTGATCAGCTCCATTGACGCTCCATTGCCACCCGAAGCGATCGGCCATGGAAAACCGACCTTGTAATCAACCTCGCCGATGATGAGATCGGCGGCATTGCGAAGCCGCACAGTTTCACCATTGCCGCTCAGCGAACCAACCCACGGGCCGAGGGCGGTTTTAGTCCAGCGGCTTTGAATCACAGCCGGGTTGGCGGCAATCAACAGATAGGCGCCATTGGCAATCGTTGTGCCCGAAGGAAAGCTATAATCAACTCCGCCGGAAATACGCCACCCGGTTAGATTCACCGGCACGCCTCCGGCATTGTAGAGCTCAATAAATTGATCCGCCAATGTGTTATCAACGCTGTTGAAATGGATCTCGTTAATGACAACGCCGGCCAGGGGCGCTGCCGCGGTCAGAGTGAAGGCGCCTTCCACGAAGAGTCCCTGCAAATCGGTTGACCGGATTCGAATCAGAAAGGTGCCGCCCGCCGTTCCGGCAAAGGATTGTGCCGCGCGAAGCTGATGTCCGTTGATTGAGAACCGGGCATTGTCGGTGCCGCCCTCCCCGGCGACAAGAGTATAAGTATGCGTTTCGTCCGGATTGATGTCGCTGCTTGAAATACTTGAGATGAACGCCCCGGAGGTTGCACCGGTGCTGATCTGTGAGTTGCTTAGTAGGATTCTTGTCGGGGCGGCAGGCGGCGAGTTCACAGAAATCGAGACCGCAACCGGTGCGGAGTCATACTTGCCGTCGTTGACCTTGAAGCTAAAACTATCGGGCCCGAAGTAACCCGCGGTGGCAGTATAGGAGAGCGAAGGAGCCGTGCCGCTTAGGACGCCGTGCGCCGGCGCGGTGACAATCAAATAGGCAAGCGTGCCGCCGTTGGGATCATTGCCAGCAAGCGTGATCGCTTTCGGCGTGGTCGCAAGCGTGTTCAGGCCGGACTGCGGAGTGGCGATTGGAATCCCAGGGTCAGCCGCAATATTGAGCTGCGATACACGAGAGGCATTGTTTCCACCGGTCTCGGTTGCGGTAAGGGTATAGGTTATATTTTGAGCCGTGCCGGAAAGATTCGGAATTGTTACCGCGACATCTCCTGTCGCATTGGCGCTCGTATAAAAGGGAGTCCCGCCAGTGGCGATTGAAATCCCGAGGGTGCCGGTGACTTTCGTCACATCGACCGTCCAGGAAAGCTGCATCGATTCGCCTTCAAACGCGGACGCCTTGGTCGATGTAAAGGAAGTGATCTGCGGCCCCGCAACCGGAGAAGCGCCCGCGGCGAGATTGGCAATTTCCTGCGCAGTCAGCGCGTTGTTCCAGATTGCGACGTCGTCGAGCAATCCGCTGAAGTATTCGCCGTTATTGGTGGAACCAATTCGAAAATTGGTATTGGCGGCGGCATTAACCCCGGGCGCATCGGAAACCAGAAGCTGGCCGTTAAGATACAAAGAGCGGGTTGTGCCGTTATAGACTGCCACGATATGCACCCATTGGCCGCCGGTAAGAGTCACCCCTTTGGCTGTGACCTGGGCGTCGGAAGCATTGATATCCGCGCCCCACCAATAATGGCTGAACCCATTGGCCCCATTGAGCCGCAGCGCGTTGACCTGGCGTGAGTTCCCGTAATTTCCCCAGCCGACAATCCCGCGCGCATCGCCAAGGGTTGGTTTGATCCAGGCGGCAACGGTGTATGTGCTGTTTCCAATCGGGAGCGTCGCAATGGCGCCGGAAAGGCAGGCACCGGCCCCGTTAAGCGAGAGCGCACCGGCTTTCTTACCCGCAGCGGAATAGGCCGCGCCGCCAACCACGGTGAGGTTGTATCCGTTGCCGCTTGCATCCTGGCCGGGTTGCGTGGCGTTATCGAAGTTCCAGTAACCGACAATCGTGGCGCTTAACGGGCCAGGAACGGCAAGTGAGAGGAACGCAAGGAGAAGGGGAAGTAGACGGCGCATGGAAGTGGGGGAAAGGAAGAACCCTTCACTCCATTTGTGAACACATTCCTCCAATGTCAATTGAAGGTTAAAGCACCAAGCAATGGGAGCTTTTAGACCTTCGCAGAATGCGCCACTTCCTATTCAAAAGCGCGGCCTGGACTGGGGGGGAAACCTAACGGCGCCCCGTCCCGACCTATTTCTTTTCCTCATCAAGCTTCACCTTCACCGCGGCATAAAGCTCGTCATAAAGCGCGGTGTCAGTCCGGAGCACCTCTTTACCGGCATCGCGGCCCTGGGCAAGCTGGCTGCCTTTATAGCTGAGCCAGGAGCCGCGTTTTTCAACGAGCCCTTTTTCGATCGCCAAGTCGAGCAACGCTCCAGTCGAGCTGATTCCCTCGTTGTACATGATATCGAATTCCGCTTCGGTAAACGGCGGCGCCACCTTGTTTTTTACAATCTTCAGCTTAGTCCGATTACCGGTGACGGTCCCGTCGGCCTGCTTGATGGCACCGATGCGCCGGATATCGCAGCGCACACTTGAGTAAAACTTGAGCGCTTTGCCGCCGGGCGTGGTCTCCGGGTTGCCAAACATGACGCCGATTTTTTCGCGGATCTGATTGGTAAAAATTACCACCGTGCTCGCCTTGGAGATGAGCGAGGTTAGCTTGCGCAGGGCGGCACTCATCAGGCGGGCCTGGGCGCCGACTGTCGTATCGCCGATCTCGCCTTCGAGTTCCGCTTTGGTCACAAGGGCGGCCACTGAATCGAGAACAATGACATCGAGCGCGTTGGAACGCACCAGCGTTTCAACAATGCGCAATGCCTCTTCTCCCGAACTTGGCTGGGAAACGAGCAGATCATCCAGGTTCACGCCGAGCTTCTTGGCATATTGCGGGTCAAGCGCGTGCTCGACATCAACGAAGGCAGCAAGGCCGCCCAGCTTTTGGGCCTGCGCAACAACAGTCAGCGTAAGGGTGGTTTTACCTGAGCTTTCCGGGCCGAAAACCTCGCAGATCCGTCCCCGGGGAAAACCGCCGACGCCAAGCGCGCGATCGATGACGATGTTGCCGGTGGGAATGACCTCCACGTCCATTTTCGTGCTGTCGCCCAACCGCATGATGGCGCCGTCGCCAAAATCTTTTGCGATCTGCTGGATGGCGAGATCGAGGTTCTTGTTTCGCGCGATATTCACGCGGCTTTCGTCCTGGGAGGAAGCGTCGACTTTCGTAGCCATAAGTTGAGCACCCTATATGCGCTTGGGGATGGAACCAAACGAAAACCTTCGGCGCTTGCTTGAAAACGCGGCGCGGCGTTTGATAAGGGACGCAGAGCCGTCTGCCACGAATGCGAGCCCCCGATTTTTGCTCGCGTTGTGAACGTGGCGCGGACTTTGTTTAACCCAGATTTTTTTTACATGGAGACCAATTCGAAAGAAGAGGAAGTGACGCCTCAACCCACTGGTGAGCCGATCGCGGAACCTGCCGAGGGGCCAATCGCAGAAGTCCCCGCGGCGGAAGACTCCGCCCCGGAGCCGACCCCTCAGGAGGCGTCAATTGAGGAAGAACCGGCACCGGAGGCTGAATCGCCAGCCATCGAGCCGCCAATCGAATCGCCAGAGGCAGCTGAGGAAACCGCACCGGAGGCGGCGCAGCCTGCTGAGGAAACGGTCGTTGAAGAAGCGCCCGAAGCGCCGGTTGAAGAAGCGTTGGCTGAAGAAGCGCCCGTGCTGCAGGAACCGTCGGAGGAGACCACAGCCGAGGAAATGCGCTCGGAAGAAACGCCTTTTGAGTCCGCCGCCGAAAATCCGATGGCGGAAACAACCGCCGCTCCCCAGGGGGAATCGGCGCCTGCCCAGACTGAGTTTGCCCTCGTCGATGAGGGAGCCGCGCCCGGCGAACCGATCGACCCGCTGGCGGACCTGGCAGCTCGTTCGCAGGCCGCCCGGCTTTCCGTCGCGGATGAAGAACAGATGAGCCGGCTCCTCAAAGAAGCCCTTCTCGCAGGCAGAGCGGGTGTTGGCAAAGCGGTCGAATTTTTGCCAGTGCTGCCGTGGATTGTCGGGGTTCGGGCGGTGGAAAGCACTTGGCCTGAGATGAAAATCACGGCCCGGGCGCATTTGCTGAAAGGACTCGCGGATATTGAATCGGACGCGGCCCGGCGCATCCGGCTTAGCCTGGCACGCGCGCTTTTCAAACTTGATCCGTCGACTTCGATGAAGCTGACGGTGGGCGTTTGCAAAGAATTCAAAGATAAGGATAGCGGCGCACTTTCCCAGAAACACGCGCAGATTTTTGCCAACGTTTTTATAGGAAAAGTCAAACCATGGCTTTCGCAGATTGCGCTTGCCGATATAAAGCCAGCGGATGCCGATCTGCTGGCCCATTGCGCGCTAATGGCCGTCTTTTCGTTGCCGCATCCGCCCGTCACGCAGCTTGGTGTTTTAAAATGGACAGGCGATGCCGGGCGCCTTGCCAAACTGGTGGACCCGGCGGCCGCCACCATCATCAAAAGCGTCTCGCGATGGAGTCCGCGCTGGCAGATCGCCTTGTATAAAGAGGTCCCCTCGCTGCCGCCGGAAATCGCTCAGGTACTCAAACATGTCAACCAGGCAACTCCCGATGAAGTGAGCTCGGGCGAACTGGCGGCTGACGCGGCGCCTTTCGAGGAGACAGTGATTCCGGAGCAGGAGGAGGAAAAACAAGCGGAGGCAACGGCTCCGGTGGTGGAAGCGCCGCGCAAACCGCGTCCTGTCTACGAGCCGCGCCCGCAGAAACCGCCAATCAATGAGCCGGAAGCACCTCGGGATCGTGGCCGCGATGTGGAACGCGAACAGAGAAAAGAGCGGCCCGTTTATCAAGGCCGCAACGAAGGCCGCAACGCGGCAGGCGGCAATTTTAATCTAACGGAAACGCTGCGCCAGATCGAGACGCACGTGCAATCGCTGCGTTCCGAACTCAACGCGGCGCAGGCAAAGCTCAGCGATCGCGAGGAAGAAAACCGCAGGGGCGCCAATCGTCGCAGCGCGCCTGAGCGTCCCGCCGTGGCGATCCCCGGTGAGCCGACCGTGGAGGAACTCGCGCGGCTCAACCTCCAGCTTGAAGCGCGTATCACCGAGCTCCAGCACCGCATTGATGAGCTTGGGATCGACGCCGAAGATCGCGCCGCGAGCATGGGCGCCCATAGCGACGAACAGGTGACCGATGTCAACCAGCAGTTGCGCACATTGCTCGGATTCAAACTGCAGGACGATTACGCCGATTTTGCCGCCCTTGAAGGCGAATCGACCAGCGTGGTTGTCCAGCAACACTACCGCTCGTTGCTGCGGCACATCTTTGAAGTGCTCAAGCACGAAGGCGTGGAGCTCAAAGGCTGAAAAGTGCGGAGTGGTTTCACACTCCGCACCTTGCGATTCTCAGGTTTTACTGAGTCAGCAGTTTCTCAAGCAGCGAGTTGAGGCGGCCCAGCATGGCGCGTGGGTCTTCAAGCAGGCCGGCTGCCACAAGCGAGTTATCGAAGATCTGCTCCGCGACCTGGCCGGCGAGCGGCGCATCGGTGTGCCGGATTTTTTCCAGCTGCACGATCATTGAGTTATCCGGGTTGATCTCGAGGTCGGGCGCGGCATCCATGGCGTCGGCAGCAGTGCCGTCGCGATTCATCGCTTTGAGCACGCGACGCATGCTGGCGGTGAGATGTTTGTCGCTGTCAACGGCCACCGCCGGACTGCCGACCAACCGTTTGGAACTGCGCACCGCACCGACACGCTTTCCGAGGGTTTCCTTGATAAAAGCAGCCAGCTGCTCGGCCGTTTCGGCATTGAGACCTGTCGATTCCTTATCGAGGGTCAGATCGGCTTTCTCGGCGCTGACAACCTTCTTTGTATCAAACTCGCGCAGATGCTCCATGACGAACTCGTCGCGGGCATCGTAGAGGAAAAGGACTTCATATTTTTTCTCGCGGAAGATCTCAAAATAAGGGCTCGCCTCGGCGCTCTCGCGGCTCGGCGCCAGCAGCCAGTAAATCTCCGTCTGCCCTTCCGGCATCCGGCTGACGTAATCGGTCAGCGAGGTCGTTTTGCCTTGCTCAGTAAAGGAGGATTCAAACCGCAACAGCTTGGCAATGGCTTCCCGGTGGCCCCAATCAGTCGCCACCCCTTCCTTCAAAC
Source organism: Chthoniobacteraceae bacterium (assembly GCA_028293625.1). GTDB lineage: Bacteria > Verrucomicrobiota > Verrucomicrobiia > Chthoniobacterales > Chthoniobacteraceae > CAIURC01. The sequence continues at coordinate 370,957 of JAQGOL010000025.1, forward strand.
AATGACCGTGCTCCTTGAAAAAACGGTCATACTTCTCGGGATCGGCTTTTGCTTCTTCATCGAGCCATTTGAGGACGCGCTTGGTCAGCACTTCGTTAAGCTTCCGCATCAGTGCGGAGTCCTGCATCGTTTCGCGCGAGATATTCAACGGCAGATCTTCGCTGTCGACCACGCCGCGCAAGAACCGCAGCCATTCCGGCAACAGCGTTTTAGCCTTCGATTGGATCAGAATTTTGCGGCAATAGAGATGCACTTCGCTCTCCGTGCGCGCCATGGTGATCAACTCGTAGTTTTTCTCCGGCACGAAAAGGAGTGCGCGGATGGAAAGCGGCGCATCCGCCGCGAAATGGAGCCGGAAAAGCGGCGCCTCGCTGTCGTGACCGATGTATTTATAAAACTCCTCGTAATCGGCATCGGTGATCTCATTCCGATTTTTTGTCCAAAGCGCCTGAACCGTGTTCACAGGCTTCTCGTTCAGCTCGATCGGGAACTGGACGAAATTGGAGTAATGTTTGATGACCTGCTCAACGCGCGACTCTTCAGCGAACTCGTCCTCACGCAATTGAAGCACGATTTTGGTGCCGCGCGGCAGATCGGCGGCTGACTCGATTTCATACCCGGTTTGTCCGTCGCTGGTCCAAACCCAGCCTTGTTCATCCGCCTGATATGAGCGCGAATAAACGGTCACTTTTTCGGCCACCATGAATGCGGAATAAAAGCCGACTCCGAACTGGCCGATCAAACTGGCGTCCGCCTTGCTCGCCTTGAGCTGTTCAAGAAACGCTTTTGAGCCCGAATGCGCGATTGTGCCGAGATTATCGATCAGTTCGCCGTGGGTCATGCCGAGGCCGGCGTCAGTGAAAGTGATCGTCTTGGCTTCTTTGTCGGTAACGACACTGATCTTGAGAGGTTCGTCCGGTTGAAAGAGTTCCGTGCCTGAGGTTTGAAGGAACTTGAGCTTCTCGGTGGCATCGGCGGCGTTGGAAATGAGTTCACGCACAAAGATTTCTTTATCCGTGTAAAGCGAGTGGATGACGATTTCGAGCAGCTGCGCGATCTCCGCCTGGAAAGCGTGTTTTTCGGCCGTAGTAGACATAGGTCTGACGAGTGTATGAATCTCTGCGCGGCGTGCAAGAAATGGCGTGCGATTTACCGTTGCAATCCGACTCTTCCCCTCGCAACCGGCAACCGTTTTTCCGCCGATGCGCGAATTTAATTATGCAAAGGGTTGGTTAACAAGGAGGGGATTTTTTCGGATGAGAATTCAGTTATTTGCAATGGCAGCCATGCTGGCGCTTGGCGCCACGACACTTCACGCACAACGTGTAAACACCGGTATACTCGACTTCGTGTCGCCCGATGATGGCACGGTCCGGCTTCGGTGCGATCAGCTTGGAATGCGGCCCGTCGTCTTTTTTGGACTCAATGCCGCCAATATTCTCGGTACCAACGGCTCGGTTCTGACGGTGGAAGATCTTTCCCCCGGAATGAGCGCGACGTTTTTCTATACCAGGATCAACAAGAAACGCTGGGTCATTTCCAAGATCCTCGTCAATGAACAGGAGGCGTATTGCGGGCAGCCGATCGGCTGGTGCCAGGGGGATTATCCGCCCACGCGTGTCGTAGGGAGAAGCGGTCCCTGGCGGCGCATCCCATAAAAAGCGTGCACCCCTGGCGATTCTTTCTTTTCAAAGCGGCTTGAGCATCGCGCGGCGGGCTGTTACGTACCCCCTCCTATGGGTCGTCAATGGCTGCAAGCAAAACGTGATGTCGCTAACCTTCGCAAAGGTCAGGCTGTCGGAAAACTCGTCAAAGAGATGATGGTGGCCGCCAAACTCGGCGGCGCCGACATCGAAGGAAACCCGCGCCTTAGCGCTGCGGTCGACAAGGCACGCCGTGCGTCGGTCACCCGCGACGTGATCGAACGGGCGATTAAAAAAGGGGCGGGCGTCGGGGCTGACAAACTCGTGCTTGAACACGTGGTTTATGAAGGTTACGCCCCGCACAAAGTGCCGCTGATCCTGGAAGTCCTTACCGATAACAACAACCGCACCGCCCCGGAAATCCGGGTGATATTTAAAGATGCGGGTCAGCTTGGAGCCCCCGGCAGCAATAAATTCCTTTTTGATCATGTCGGCTTGGTCGAAGCCCATCACGCCGCCGGCGCCGATATCGACATTGAAGCCGCCGCGATTGAAGCCGGCGCCCAAAATGTCGAACCGCTTTCCCACGAGGAAAACGACGACATTCCAGCCGATCGGACCGGCGCCCGGTTTATCACCGAGCGGACCGATCTGCATGCCGCCTCCCAGTGGCTGATCCAGAACGGCTGGACCATTGTCACCAGCGAGCTTGGATACGTGGCCAAAAATTTCCCGAAAATCAGCGACGAACATCGCGCTGAGGTAGGTGAATTTCTTCAAACGCTCGAAGACCACGACGACGTCCATCGCGTCTGGGCCGCCTTGAAATAAAAGGCGGGCCAAAGGGGGCGGTTTCCGGGAAGCCACTCCATTTTTGGCGGCACAGGAGTAACGGGTTTTGCACCAACGGCAGTTCGGGAACTGCCGCTTCTTGTCAAAATACGGCGAGTCGGCGCTAAAAAGCGGCTTAACGCGACTAAGGGAGAGCAGGTCCGGCGATTGATTCAACGCGCACGCAGCGCGCTGCAATTTATGAAACTGGCATTCCCCCGGACGCCTCTCCTTTTCAGGGTACTCTCTTCCCTTCTTTTTCTTGGATGGCAAGCCAGGGCCGACGATCCAGCGCCCGACGCTCCCAACGATGGTCGCGTGCATGTCGAGCTGTTTGAAACAGCCCCGTCCGGCGATTCAGCCCAGACTGACGAAGCCGGTACCGAACAAAACTGGACGAATCTCCCCCGGATCCGAACCGACACGTATACGGAAACCGCTTTCGCATTTGGCGCCATCCCCGCCAAATACAATGGGCACGGCATCAAGATCGATCGGTCCCGGCCGTATCTGGTGTGGGCAACCGGCGTTGTAATGCTCCCCGTTGGTGAACAAAAACTTCATTTGCGGGCGCTGACCGGGGCACGTGTCACAGTCGACGGCACGGAAATCGTCAAAACGGATATTCTAAAATTAAAGGGAGGCGATGCGGAAGCGGTGCCCGATCAGGCCGCAACACAGCTGGTCAAAGAAATGCGCCTGCTTCCACCCGGTCACCGTGAAGCGCTTGCCTCTGTGCAGGGAGACGGCAAACCGCACGTGATCACGGTGGAAATTCTTGTGGGTGGAAAAGATCTTCGTCCTGAAATCGGCGAGCTTTCAGTCAGCATCTCCCGGGACGGAAAGCCATTTGAGCTGCTTTCAACCGAGCCCGAATCGGGTCCGAAACAATGGGAGGAATTCGCCGCGGGCCAGCGCGCACGGGTTGAGCAACTTAACGCGCAACGCCGACACGATCCGGCTGAAGAGTCCTATTGGCGTATGCGGCATGATCTGGCGCGTCAACATACCAAGGCCGTGCCATCCGAAACTTCCGGCGGCAACAGTGTCGATCGCTTCATCGGATTAAAACTCGCGGCTGCCGGAATCGAACCCGCGGCATTGACCAACGATGCCGCATTTTTGCGCCGGGTAACCCTCGATACGATCGGACTCATTCCTACCGCGGAGGAAGTCGCGGACTTTTTAGCGGATCGCTCCGCGGACAAACGTCGGCACACCATTGAACGGCTGGTTGATGATCCGCGCTGGGCGGATCATTGGGTCGCTTACTGGCAGGATGTCCTTGCTGAAAATCCGTCGATGCTCAAAGCGACCCTCAACAATACCGGGCCGTTCCGCGGCTGGATTCACGAGGCGCTCCTCGACAACAAACCGATGGATCGCTTCGTCACCGAGCTCATCTCGATGGATGGGAGCACAAACTACGGCGGGCCGGCCGGGTTTGCCCTTGCCACGCAAAACGATCTGCCCATGGCGGCCAAGGCGCAGATTATTTCCTCCGCCTTCCTCGCGATGGAAATGAAGTGCGCCCGCTGTCATGACGCGCCGTTTCATCGTTTTGAGCAGCAGGAATTGCTGCACTTTGCGGCGATGCTCGGGCGCGCTCCAATCAAGGTGCCGGGCAGTTCATTGACGCAAGGATTGAGCGCCAACAGCCGCGTCACCGTGTCGCTTAAGGCGGGCGAAATCATGGATCCAACCTGGCCTTTTCACGACATGAAAGGCGAACCGTTGGCCGGGGTAATCCGTCAGGCTGGCGATACGCGGGAACTTTTAGCGGCGATCATCACAGACCCGAGGCACGATCGATTTCCGCAGGTCATTGTCAATCGGCTTTGGAAACAGTTCATCGGGTTTGGAATCGTCGAGCCGGTTGACGATTGGGAGAGCGCTCTTCCCTCCCACAAAGAACTCATCGAATGGCTCGCTCATGAGCTGGTCACTCATGACTACGATTTTAAACACGTCGCCCGGCTCATCCTGAATTCGCAGACTTATCAGCGTGTCGCGTCCGCCGCCGGATCAACTCCCGCCAAGACCGATGAACGCCTTTTCCAAGCGCCCGCGCGCCGGCGAATGACGGCCGAACAACTCGTCGATTCGCTTTTCAAAGTGGCTGGCAAAGAATTTGAGGCCGGTATACTCACGATGGATCCCGAGGATCGGCAACCGGCCCGCGACCAATCCAATTTGGGTGAACCACGGCACGCATGGGAATTCGCCCCGTTAAGCAATGAACGTGACCGCTCCACTCTTTCCAAGCCGCGCGCCCAGGTCATCGCGGATGTGTTGAGCACGTTTGGCTGGCGGGAATCGCGTCCCGAACCGCGCAGCACGCGCGATCACGACGCCAATGTGCTTCAACCGGCCATGCTCGCCAACAGCGTCTTCGCCACGCGAATTACCCGTTTAACCGATGACAGCGCTTTTACCCTCCTCGCGCTCCGCGATATCCCACTTCGCGAATTGATTACACAGCTTTCCGAACGCCTCCTTTCCCGGCCGCCAAGTGAATCTGAGCTCGGAAAATTCACCGAACTACTCGAACCCGGATACCAAACACGCCGCACGGGAGCCGCACCGTCCGCCCCTCCAAAACGGAGCACCAAAGCGCTCTCCTGGGCCAACCATCATCATGTTGACGCCCCGAAATTCGCCCTTGAAATTGAGCAGGAAGTCAAAGTCGGCGACCCGCCCACCCCGCGGATTGAAGCCGACTGGCGTGAACGGATGGAAGACACCATTTGGGCAATGATTTTAACTCCCGAATTCATTCACCTCCCCTGAGTCAAACCTCCATTCTCTATCTTCGTCGTAATCTTAATCGTAATCGCAATCTTCCGTATTACGATGTGTAAACTAGTCGGCATCCAAACGTAAAAACAAGATTAAGATTAAGATTAAGATTAAGATTAAGATTACGAGGAAGAAGAAGAGTTGAACCCCATGAACGCCGAAATAACACGCAGGCAATTCCTTACCCGGACCGCCCTCGCCACCGGCGCCCTCGCCAGCGGCGGCACCCACGCTTTTGCCGAAGCAAACCGGCCGATGGGAAAGGCCGAGAGCTGTATCTTCATCTGGCTCGGCGGCGGCATGTCGCAAATCGACACGTTCGATCCGAAACCGATCCGTGGGGATGAAAAAAAAGTGGCAGGCTCCTACTACGGTCAGATTGAGACGGCAGTGCCCGGACTGAACCTTTGCGAGCATCTGCCGCGCGTGGCCCGGATTTACGATCGTTTCATTCCCGTGCGCACGGTTAACCACAGCGTCATCGACGAGCACGCCGCGGCCACCAATCGGATGCACACGGGCCGGGCGGTGAGCGGCAGCGTTGTTTACCCAAGCCTCGGTTCCATCATTGCCCACAAGAAAAAGGCGGTCATGGAAGGGGTGCCGCCTTATGTCCTTATCGGTTACCCAAGCGCCACACGCGGCCCGGGCTTTCTTGGACCCAAAGCTGGCTACGTCTACCTGACCGACACCAACGCGGGACCCGCCGGACTGATGAGAGCCGCTGAGATTACCAGCGACCGGCAGCTCCGCCGCGAAGCTTTGCTTGGCACATTACGCGAAGGCTACCTTAACGAGCACCGGGACGAAAAAATGGTCCGCGACTACGACGACGCGATTGGAGAAGGGTTCAAGCTCCAGGGTGGCGATTTCATGAAAGCGTTCAATCTGCAGGCTGAACGCGGCTCATTGCGCGAGGAATACGGAGAAGAATTTGGTCAGCGCTGTCTTCTGGCCAGAAGACTCGTTCAGGGCGGTGTCCGCTTTGTGGAAGTCGGCTTTAATCTGAGTTTTGTCAACGGCGCTGGGTGGGACATCCATAATGCGACCTACAAAACACAATATCAGCTCATCCAAGCCCTTGATCGCGGTGTCGCCGCCCTTGTCCAGGATCTCGAACGTGAAAAGCTCCTGGAAAAAACATTGATCGTCATCGCTTCTGAATTCGGACGGCCTGCCCAGTTTGATGGTTTGGGCGGACGAGGCCATCATGGCAAATGCTTTACCGTGGTCCTGGCCGGCGGCGGTTTAAAAACCGGCCAGCCGTATGGGGAAACTGATGAGCTGGCGATGAAGATAGTCGCCGACCCGGTTTCCGTGCCCGATCTCTTCGCGACGATCCTCGCCACGGTCGGCATCGATCCTACTAAAAACCTCATGGACGGCGAACGCCCGGTCCCGATCACCGACAAAGGCCAGCCCCTCACCCGGCTCTTTGTCTGAAACCCAAAACTCCGCAAGATTCCCTCGGTCACCTTGGCGCGTTCTCATCCGCCGCCGTATTCCACCATCCGTTCTCCGCGCTTGGCCCAAACCAGCCGATCTGCCATTTTTTGGAGTCTCCACCGTACGGATTCCCGAAATCAATCCTGCTCGGAATCTCCGCGCTGATGTGGCCGTCACACCAAGCCACATTGGCGTGGCCCTGATGCCGGAAATGGACGCTGGCGGAAAGCGGACCGGCCAATCGTCCGGCGGCATCGACCCATTTGAAAGGCTCGCAATACGGATACTCCTGAATCCCGTTTGCCCGTGCAAACGCCGTGTCGGTGAACATGATGGTGCGGGAGGGATGCGGGATATTGGCGAGGCGCTCGGCGATAAAACGGTCGCGAGGGGTGCCTCCGACATAAATTGCGTTGTAGCCGTAGCCGCCCGTGCTGTCTTCAAAACTTGCGTCGCCGAGAAGCACACTGCGCAGCGAGGGACAAAGTTTTACCCGCCGGTCGGTTCCCAGGAATGGCGCAAGCGGTCCTTGGTCGGCCCGGAAAGGCCCTGAGATTGATTCCCGCACCCCGTGCCAGCGCAGCCGGTTGTTGCGATCCTGGGCATTAACCAGCTGGCCGTTGTTCTCGCTCGCATACAAAATGTTTGCCGCCGCGAGTTGCCGCAGATTTTCCACACAATGCGCGCTGTGCCCCGCACCTTGAACCGATTCCATCGCTCCGAACAAAAGCGCGGCAAGGACCGCGACAATGGCAAGCACGACCAGTATCTCGATCAACGTAAAGCCGCGTGGCCGCGCCGCGTTCATTTTCTGCTCCTGCGCCGCAACCCGATCCACGCCATCCCATAAGCGAGCAGAATGGCGCTTCCCGGCTCGGGCACCTGATTAAGCACGGCGATGGCGTCGAGATCGAAGCCGCCGGTTTCATAAGGAGTTGTCCACGGATCGTTGACAAGGTGGCCTTGGGAATCCAATTGCCCATAGGCTGGATCGATTGAGCCGACGACGTCGATCAGACGCACTTGAAGGATCCGGTTTACATCCAGACCGGGTTTGCCGGCCAATCCCGCAAGATCAAACGGAGTACCAAATCCACGGCGGTATTTGCCCGCGAGATTATTCAAATTGGTGGCATCGAGCGCTCCGAATCCGCCAATCTGCGTGGTGGTGGAAGTCAACGATACCGACGGGAACCGGAAAAATAACACGCCATCGGAGCTCACTTCCACAAAAGCCAGTTCGAGGAACGTGTCGCTGATCCCATTTTCAAAAACCGCGAAATCGGGGCCGGCTCCGTTGGTGATCGGCAGGGAAAAAGAGAGCGTGATGGAGCCGCCATCCCCAAGGCTGATGACCGGGTATGAATCGTCCTGGGCATCAGCCGGTCCAAGTGCATCGATCCCCGGGAAGCGTCCGTCGCCGGAATCATGTCCGTAGCTGACTGGTCCAAGCGCCGGGAATGAACTGTCCTGCAGCCCGGCCTTTACTTCCACCACGCCACTGGCCCAGCCGTGGATGCTGGAACTGTCATAGGCGACGGCCGTGCTTCCGGTGATCCCGGCGGCCGGCGCGTAGGGACCGGCCTCGGCGTGAAGGATTAAAAAACCGGCGGCAAACGCGATAACCGCTCCTGTGCATCCGTTGTTCATAATCAAGGACGGCGGCGGCGAACCATCAGGCACGAGACGCCCAGGCCAAGCAACGCCAGGCTGGCCGGTTCGGGCACCACGGCATAAACACCCGATTTCTGAGTGGATCCAAATCCGCTTGTCACGGTCACAAAGAGCGTCCCTTCAGAGTAAGCGAGATTGCCCAGAAAATCGCCCGCTCCGCCCGAGCCGACGGTTGTCGCGGCCTGGGAATTTGTGTCGTAAAGCATCACCGTGCTTGGGGACCCAAATGGCGATGAATCCTGAAAAAGCGAGGTGCCGCCGCCAAAGGCCAGGTAACCGTTGTAGTCATTGTTGATTGCCAATGTCCCGGCGGCCAGGCTTTGTTCCGGCCCGAGAAGCGAGCTGGCGCTGAATTTGGTGATATTGGCCGCGCCATGCCCAAACGCAGAGTCAGTCCCCGAGGCGCCGTAGAAAAGATTGCCGGCGCTGTCGAAAGCGAGCGGCCCCGCGAATTCACCGGCGGCATTGATTTTCGAAGTGACCGCGCCCGTGGCCAAATCGAACTTATAAACGTGGGTTGCGGCGCTGGCGGGATCCGCGACGAGATACGCCTCCGAGCCCGAGAACCCGAGATCGTAGTTACCTTTGTAACTGCTTGAATAGGCGATTGCCTCGATCGGCAAACCCCCGTTCAGCGCCGCGTGCCAGATCTGGCCGGTGCTGTTTTCTCCAAAATAAATCTGGCCCGAATGGACTCGCACAAACGACCCGAACTTCTGGGTGCCGCTCAAATCAAAGAGCTGCACGGGCGCGCCGTAACTATTGCCGCCCAATGCTGCGCGCATAAAAAGCTTGGTGCTCGCGGCGGTGTTCGGACCCATTTCCAAATAATAAAGGTTGCCGGCGGAATCAACGTCGATGCCCCCGAGGCTGAATCCGGTGGCGGTCTGAAAGAGCGACGAGGCGGAGTAACCGGGTGCGGTCACGGTCAGGCTTTGGGCATGCAGAGTGGTGGCAACGGCGCAGCACGCCGTCAAAGTCAGGATCAGTTTTTTCATGTCGGTCTCTATGGATGGAGAGACCAGCACACGAGGGCGCCTGAGCGAAAATTCATCGCAGGACAACACCGCCGCACTGATCTCTCATTGCTTCCTTTGTCGAAGAAGTTTTGACACGCCGGTCCGCACACGCGGCGGCGCGAATGAGAGCGGATCAAGGAAATGTTCTGACTCCTGGCTTATCGACAACTCTGTCGCCCTTCTCCCCGCCTTCACCTCGTTTCCGAAATTGGCATTTTGGGGAGTCGTATCCAGTTACAGCAGCGCAACTGCTTCCGATTTTCACGGAATTCCTTCCATTGACCCGCTTACTTGAACTCGCAAAGAACTGGCGCGCATCGTAGAGCCCGCTTTTTGGACCGCAAGATTGAAGTGAGAAGCCTCCAAAACCCGGTTTTTAACGACCCGAATCGGGACCGGCAACCGGTTAAATACACCGCAACATTCCAACAATCGCACTTACTTAAAAGAGGTAATTGCCCGTGGTCATTTGTTTAGCCATCCACACTACCGGCAAGGTTAATCGCCCTGGCATCGGCAGCTCGTAGCGCTTCAGCACACGGTAGCCGCGGGACAGGTAAAACGCTTCGCCCGCAAGGGTCGCAACCAGTTCAATCCTCGAAAATCCCGCCTCGATTATTGCGGATTCGCATGCGGCGAGAATGGTTTTGCCAATACCGCGGCGGGCTTGATCAGGATGAATGAAAAACGCGCGCACGCGCGCCGGATCGGAGGCGGGGTCCAAAAGCGGATCCGGTCCGGTCCGCGCGCGATCGCCGCCAAAAAGCGACGCGCGTTGACTCCAGCCCCCGCAGCCGGCCATTTTACCTTCCGTCTCGGCCACGTAATAGGTGCCATCGGCGATCAGTTGGCGATCCACGCCGAAGATCGGGCCGAGCGCGGCCTCCATTTGCGCCATGGAGTAAAACGGCGCCTGCAACAGCCGCACTGAAAGACCGATCAATTGCTCAAGGGCGGCGCAATCATCCATTCGGGCAAGGCGAAGGTTCATAAACGGCGAGACGAAAAAATCCGGACAGGCAAACCTTCATTGCACAACAACCGGTTTACGACCAGCGTCACGCACATGCGAACGATGCTTTTGCCTCTCATTCTGCCGTTTGCCACCGCTTGGGTGAAGCGCCAGGAGCGCCGCATCCTTTCCGAGGGAGTGCCACTTAACTCTCTCCAACTCGCCGATGCCCGCCACCTCGGCATCATGCATGTTGAACGCATCCGCATACTTCTTGTGCCGGTGGTTCCGCTGCCTGGCGGCCCACTTTTCAGCCAACTCGGCCGCCTGACAGGCATGCTCTCGGAAACCGCCGGGTTAAGCGCTCGATATGGCATCTATATCCGTGCCCCTTTTTACAACAATCGCCGGCTCCTCCTGCATGAACTAACCCATACCTGCCAATACGAGCGCCTCGGCGGGGTGCGGCCTTTTCTTCGCCGCTACCTGCACGAGTGCCTGACAATCGGTTATGCCTGCGCACCGATGGAATGCGAGGCTCGCGACATGGCGGGACGCTTTGAGGACGAATCCGGGAGTCGTCTTGAAGACCGGATCTAAACCACAGCCCGCGCTTCATTCACGACCGAGGGCTGCGCTGCGATAAGCTGTGGGAGCAGCCCGTTATTTGGCGGAATCAGCGTGATGCGAGCCTTCCCCTGCACAATTTTCTGCGCTTCGAGGATATCAAAAAGCGATCGTAGAATCTCCGGATCATTGCCGATTTTCTGCAGCGCCTCGCCTACGATCCTGGGACGCAATGCCGCCGCCTTGGCAAACTCGATGGCGGCCTCGCGCTCGGCGGTGCTCATGATGATGCTAACCTGATTTGCGCCGTCCTGCTTAATGGCGCTGGTGACCTGCCTCAGACGGTTCACCACTTTTTCCTCGATCTGGCGGATCATTCCCGCATCGCGAAAATGCACTTTGCGAATATAGATACTTCCAAGTTCATATCCCCATTCGTTCGATTTTGGCGATACTTCGGCTCGGACAGTCTGCGACATCGCGTGCCGGTTTTCCAACATATCGGCAAGGCGCAGATTACTGAGGCAACGCACCGTCGCGCTGCTGATATTGGCCTGAAGCGAGCCGCGCGGATCCGCATTTTTAAACAGATAGGAGACCGGGTCGTTAATCGCCATTTCCGACCAAATCCCAATGCCCATCGGCGCGCCTTCCTCGCTGTTAACCGCCTGGCTGCGCAAATAAGATTGATCAAGGCGCAGGTCAAGAATGTGGCGCGTTCCCAACCAGTTGACGATCGGCGCCGCAAATCCAAGCCGCGCAATCAGGAAATAGAAGCCGGGCTCATCGAGCACCGCGATGACTTTGCCAAAAAGCACGTAAACATGGCAGGTCCCTTCCTGAACAATCGCGTAAAGGCCAAAGACCCGCAGCAATGCCAGGAAGATAGGGACTCCGAAAAGCATCCCAAAAAAAGCGACTCCGAAAGCGGTCAGGAAAGTCATGATTGCTCCTCCAGGATAACGTGATCGGCGTCGCTAAAAAGTCTGAGCCGCACGTTGCGCCGGTAAGCAGCCAGCGCGTCAGGCCCGCTGTTTTTAAGGATGACAAGCTGCTCGGCGAGAGCCGCAAGCGGTTCGACTTCCGCCTGGGCATTCAAGGTCTCGATCTCCACCGCGCGCCGCGACTGGACGATCTTCTGGTCGGCGTGCGCGTGGGCGAGGCTGATGTCACTTGAGACGTGATTGTGCGCGGTATTGATGGCGGCGAGCGCACTTTCCACCTCAGCGGGCGGATCAATTCCTGTAATCAGCGACGCGTCCAATTGAATGCCGTAACGGGCGGCCGAACTGGCGCACTCCTTTTCCATGTGATCGTTGAGAGAGGAGAGGTTCTTGCGAAGGTCGTTGATGGAAACTCCTGCCACGCTTGCCAGCATCGCGCCTTCTATCGGCGCGGGAGCTTCGAAATTGGCGATCCGCTCCCTCAATACACTAATGAAGTAACCCATCACGTGGACTATCGGCTTTTTCACTCCAAAAAGATAAGCATACAGATTCCGCTCAGACACCCTGTAGCGGATCTGACCGGTCAGTCCTGTATCAAGCTGATCTTTGGTCACCGCAGTGATACGAGTGCCTCCCATGTTTTCTTTTGGGTCCTCCGGATCAAATGCCATGCTGACCGTCTGCACGGCGACGTTGACTTTCCATACCCGTTCCCATGGCCATTTGAAATACGGACCGCCAGGCGGAATCACCCTTACCTGCGGGTAACAATAACGTTCGCGTTCTTCCTCATCGAGATCCTCCGAAATTGGATCGTCAAGGGTGCTTTGTTCTCCGAGACGTTGCGCCCGCCCAAAGCTGGTTTTTACCGCGCGTTGGTTCTGGTCGACGGTGTAAAGCCCCGAGGCCAGATACGCCACCAGGAACCATACGATCAAACCGCAGATTACACCTAAAAGAACGCTCATAACTTCCGGCATGGGTTAGGCCAGCGCGCGGTTGATGAAAAGAACCAAATGGCAATTTACTGCCGTGGATCAAATGCCGCGTCCATCGTTAGCATCCGAAAAAAAGCGGCGGACAAAAATCAGGATAAACTGGAAATCTGCAGGGACGGCCAAGTTTTGCTGCATTGTTCATAAGAGGCAGACTCGCCTCAGCATTACCTGGCCACCGGCGCGCGAACTTCAAGTCCCCCGAACGTTTGCATCAAGCTTGCCACTTCATCCGAATTGGGCGGCAACGGTGCCGGATGGAATGCGGGAAGCAGTTTGTCCCATACGACATTGAGCTCGGCCTGCATATCGCGCGTATCAGCCGTAATCGCAATTACCGCGTCCTCTTCCGGCAAGACAATACAGAATTGGCCATTTGCACCGTCCCCGCGGTATGCGCCGTGCCGGCATCGCCAGAACTGGAAGCCATAACCCTGGTCCCAGTCCTTTGTGGGATCACTCCCATTGGAAACCTGCTTTGCGGTAGCCTGTTCCACCCAGGAAACGGGGACAAGTTGCTTTCCGTTCCAGTTCCCCTTTTGGAGATAAAGCTGTCCGAACTTCGCTATATCCTCGGTCCGAATCTTCAGGCCCCATCCGCCGAATGTATTTCCTTGCGGACTACTGCCCCATTCCGGCTCTTGAATGCCAAGCGGCTCAAAGAGACGCGGCTTGAGATATTCCAGCACTGTCTCGCCGGTTACCTTGCGCACAATGGCGGAAAGCATATGGCTGCCCGAAGTATTATACAGGAAATGGGTGCCCGGCTTGTGCGGCACCGGTTGTGCGAGGAAAGTCTGCACCCACGATTTATCAGAAGTGAACTTCGCCTCCGTTTCATTTCCAGTTGTCATTGTCAGAAGGTCGCGCACGCGCATCGCCTTGAGTTTGTCTGAAGGTTCCGCGGGCGCCTCTTCGGGAAAGAAACTAAAAACCAGGTCGTCCAGGCTAAGTTTTCCATCCGCGATCGCCAATCCGACAGCCGTCGAAGTGAAGCTCTTGCTCAGTGAATGCATTACGTGCGGTTTCTCCGCCGCCTCGGGCTTCCACCAACCTTCCGCGACCACCTGCCCATGCCGCACGAGCATGAAACTATGCATGGTCGAAATCTGCCGGTTGGCCGCCTCCACAAATGCCCGGATATCCGCGGATGAAACACCCTGCGCCTCCGGCAAACTTCGTGGCAGGCTAACATTTGCACCCTGCGTTGCCTGGCAAATGGCAAGGAAGATAACCGATACAAGTTTCGAAGGGTTCATACTGTTGGCGAGTAATGGGGGTTGGTTGTGCCTGTTGAAGGCGTCGGGCGCTATTGTGATGGTATCTGCTGGAGACGGAGTCGGAAGAAAGTATGCGGCGGGGCATGTACGCGGATCGTGCGGGTGCCGTCGGGATTAACATTGGCGCTGGCAAGAGAGATCAGCGAGCCGTCACCCGGATCGGTTTTCCAGACTTTTAAATCGCTCGAGAGTTCGGGAATGATGGCCGCCTCATCAGCCCCTATCCGTTCGCTCCAGGTGAAAACCGGGTTATCACCGGCAAAAGAACCAGCAGGAAGCGCGGTAAGAGTGTAATTCAGCAGAGTCGGGTAACCAGCGGCGGCAAGCGCATCGTGGGAACCTGGTGAGCCGCCGGCAGCCACGCTGACCCGCCAATGCCTGGGATCCGCCGGATCAGGACGAAGCGCGGGATTGATCATGGTAAGCGAATAGCCTGGGCCGTCGGCTTCAATCGGCCACGGAACGGTATCGCCATAGCTAAAATCAAGGATCGGTACACCACCCCGGTCGAGCAGCAAAAGATGATCGCCGCCATTATTGAGTGCTCCGCCGTATACACCCAGCACCGGAACGGCATTGTAACGTTTGGAAAATGCCGCGGCGTTTTTAACCAGAAGGATGCGCGCCCCGGGAGCAAGTATTCCGGGCGAAAAGGTATAGGTGATCCCCTCCGAGAACGTCGCGCCGGTTAAATCAATCGCACCCGAACTGGCGTTCAGCAGTTCGATAAATTCAAAGTCATCGGCATCGAGAAATCCGGCCGCTTGTTCGGATTCGCTCGGATCGGCCGGATGATACATGAGCTCGGAAATCACCAGGCTGGCCTTGCCCGCCGGCGCGACTGAGCCGGTATTGGTAATAAGAATTGAGCTTGTGGCAACCAGCGCGCCTTGATTATCGAGCGCTTCGAGCACGACCGTGTTGGCCCCGGCGCCCAGCGGGACACTCACCTGCCATTGCTGGCCGTTGTTCCAGACAAGCGCGAGTGGTTCAGTGGCGCCTGCGCGCCGGATGGAGTGAACGTTGATCCAGGCGCTGCCTTGAAGGGTGGTCGTGGGTGTGTTGATGGAAAAAGCAGCACCGTTGTTGGTGGTGATTTTAAAAGGCGTCGCGGGCCAATCGGTCGTGAGCTGGTTAAGAACAAACGCGCGCCGGCTGCTGACCCAGCTCTTAAATTTGGTATTATAGCTTTTGCCGGCAACTGTGTTGAAATGATCAATCCACGGATCGAGATAAGTATTGTTAAAGGCGATGTTGCATAAGTCGTAAAGG
Source organism: Chthoniobacteraceae bacterium (assembly GCA_028293625.1). Lineage (GTDB taxonomy): Bacteria > Verrucomicrobiota > Verrucomicrobiia > Chthoniobacterales > Chthoniobacteraceae > CAIURC01. The sequence continues at coordinate 386,382 of JAQGOL010000025.1, forward strand.
TGACCGGCCATGCGCCGTTTGACGCGAGGGTCGGCAATGAGATCGCGCACTCGATGGGTGTTGGCGCCATAGATGCCGGAGTTGGTGGCGTAATAGAAAGCGTGATCCATATCCCACGGCAACAGCATGACGCGATTGTCGCCTGGCCGTGTGAGGAATTGAATATTATGAGCGAGCCCCTGGTTGTAAGTATCGGCAAGGCCGGTAAGCGCATTGAGCGCCATGGTGCGTGTCCAGCTTTCAAGATCTATTGCCGCGTCGCTTGCCGCGTAAAGGCTCGCATTGGGCTGACTGAATGCGGCGCACATCGCTTGTATGCCCGAAAAGTCATCCCGGGCGCCTTGATTTTGAATGAGATAATTGAAGCGGTAGGCCTCCTTGTTTGCCCCCTGGCTGGCAATGTCGACGGCGAGGAAAGTCGAGTATGGATTTTTTAAGCTCTCAGGATTGCCGTCGACGGTTGCGACCGGATGATAGAGGATTTCCTGTTTAAAGAGCGTGCCGTTTCCCCCGTTGGGCGTGAAGTCATCAAGAGCGACATTGTTGTAGCGACGCATCCGAAGCTGGGCGATGCGGTTCTCGTAAAATGGCGTGGCCAAATAAACGACGTCGTCATGTTCCGCGGCGAGCGCGCCCGCACGCTCGGCAATGCGCTGGAAGAGCATTTCATTGATGCTCGCCCCGAGGGTGTTTTCAATAAAACCGCTTCCATCGCCACTCGGCATGTTGAATGCCCCGTCGAGGACAATGCCGGTTTCGGTTCCCCGAAAAGGTTGTTCAGGGTCGAGCGTTACGTTCCATCCGGTCCGGCTACCCTGGCGCCCATATGGCGAACTGCGCAGGCGGACACCCACGCCGTAGTAGACCTCGCGATCGTTGACAATGAGGGTCGCTCCGAATCGGGCATCGCTCACGCTGTGAATGGGAGCGTGCATGAAGGCGGCGTCGGACGCTGTCATGATAAGCCGCATCTTGTTGGCCACCGGTTGGGCGGTTACTCCGCCATCACCGATCTTGTATAGAGCGCGCGAACCCGCACCGGCGGCCGGGAATAAACTCTTCGCGCCGGCCGAATCGATGCCTTGAATATAGAACTGCACGACGGTCCCGCCAAAGGGTTGCCCAGGGATCGAGCCGATGTAGCGACCGGCCGCGTCGAGTGTCATCGAGGTCGATTGGAACGCGGCTCCGTTCACGGAGTAAAAAAGGGTAACTCCCGCGATACCATCCGGATCCTGGGCCCGGACAACTACCGTGACCGGCTGTCCCAGCGCCGGGACCAGCGGCGCATGCACAAATTCATCATAGGTCGGGCCCGCGTTTGTGACGCGCCGTGAGTTAGGCGCTCCAGGAGTTCCCGCAACGGCCGGCTGCGTCAGGATCGTAGTTCGGATCGCGCGCGCCAGATAAAGCCGCGTGTTAAGTTGAGGCGAACCGGCAAGCCATTTTACCCGGAACCGTATCTCATAGGTTTTGGCAGGATTGATCACTCGATTTCCCACGAGTGTCGTCGAGCAGTTGTTGTAAGTATGCTCGATGGAACCGGTGGCAATGACCTTGAGCACCTTGCCCGGCCCGGCCGGATCCTGCATCACGACACTCTGCTTGTGAGTTCCAAGGCAACGCCAATGTGCCGGCGCCTGCCCTATATTGTCTGATTCAAATGTTCCATTTTGGATCAGCTCAAGGTTCGCGCCGGATGGATCTTCCCGGACACTAAGATCGTCGATGAGCGCTTCGCCCGCATCGAGAAATCCGAGTAAAAATTCATGCCAGAGACTCGGATTGTTGGATCCGGGCGCTTCCGCTCCCAGCGCGCGGTAGGAGACAGTTTCCCATGCGGTCTTGGCGCTCTCATCACTGGCGGCCCAAGCCTCGGGCCGTGTATTGTCGGCATGCGCATCGAGCAATTCAAGGGACGCGCCGCCGCCATCCGCGTATTCAGCCCAGCGTCCTCCATCCCGATAACGCACCTTGTCAACCAGCACGCCCGCGGGATCGCGCAACTTGATGGAATCGCCGCTATTGGCGAGTGTGCCGGAAAACTGGGTTTGATTGACAACAACAAATCCGTTCGGGGCAAGTATGGAGTTGGGAGGAAAAGTATAGTGTATTGCGTCATCAAGCGTCCATCCGCTCAAATCAACGGCAAGGTCGGAATGGTTGTTCAGCTCTATCCATTCCGCGGGGTTTTCACGGAAGCTGATCCCTTTTGTCTGATCAGCATAGACCGGGTGCGCGTGGTAAAAAATTTCATTGATTACAACGGGACCCGCGACGTGCGCGGGCACCGCCGGTCCGGATGGTGGGGATGCAAAGTTAATTGTCCCGGGCGTGCCTCCCAGCTGGGTGCTTGCACTCCAGCTTGCCGAAGTATTACTCGCGAAATAAACGGCGCGTTTGGAGAGGGTCACTCCTGCGCCATCCGGGGCAGCCGGCCATTCATCGGCGACTCCGTATTTGATTTCATCAATCAGCCAATCCTGCCTGGTTACCAATTTGCAATTGTCGCCGGCATTGTTTAGCGCGCCACTAAATGGGCCAAGTGCGCCGGCCGGGTTATTGGCAATACTCGACACCACCCGATACGCGCCGGGTTCAATCACCGTTCCCTCGGGGAAAGTAAACGCGATTCCGCCTTTGATGCGCCAGCCGCTCATGTCGACTCTAACCGAGTTCTGATTGTATAACTCAACCCACTCGGGCGTCCCGGAAGCCGGCGGATGATAGTGTATCTCGTTGAATGTGACGATGCCGCCCGCCCCACCCGGCACACCTGGCGAGGGGAGTGCGAGAGAAGGAAGAACGGGGGCGCCGATCGTGGAAAGGGAGACGGCGTCGACAAGCACGGCGCTGTCGGTTCCAGTCGTCCGGCTTTCAAGGATCAATTCGGCGGTTTCATGGAGCGCAGTAAAATCGAATGTCAGCGTTTTATAAGGCTGCGTCCCGCCGACGGCGGCAACGCTTCCGTCAAATGCCGTGAGGCCGTCGATTGAAACCCGGAAGGTGGGCGCCGCCGTGGCGGCTCGCGAGTTATACTTTAAACTAAGCCGGCAACTTTGGCCCGGAACAAGTCCCGCGATCGTTTGGCGGACACCCGACGCTTTTTTAAGCACCAGCACGTTGCTTCCATCAGGCACTGCTCCATTATCGTGAAATGGACCGGCACTCGTGTTAATCCCGATCTCGTCGGAGCCGAATTTTGTCCAGCCTGCAATGTTGGGATAATAACCCGGAGCAACAATCCCTTGTCCGCTGGCTTCAAAACTTGGGTTGGCTACCACCACTTCATTTGAAGCGCGCGCGATGACCGCGACGGCATCAAAAACGGCTGCGGTATCGCCACCGGCCGCCGATCTGCTGGCGATGGAAAGCGAGGCGCTGGGCGCGGTGGCGGTCCAGACAAAATTAGTGAGGTAATAAGACGCATTGCTGCCAGCCGGCGGAAGCGTTTGGAATGCGAGAAGCGTCTGAGCGCCAAGCGAGATGCTGATCTGAGGCTGGTCGCTACAGCAGTTGCGGGCATTTGTCCAGAGTTGAACCCAGTAGGTCTGGCCTACCGTAAATCCGCTCAGTGCCTGACTCAGCGTCCCGGCACCCTGAATAAAGGCGACACGCGTGCCGTCGGCGATCGCGCCATTGTCGGCAAACGCCACGCCCGCGCCAATATCGGAGCCATTGATCCCGCCCCCGCCGTTCCATCCGCTAATGACGGCAGGATTTGCGCCGCCCCGATAGCCTGGGCCGGCAGGGAAATTGTCAGCTTGAAAGCTCGGGTTAAGAACCGGGATCGAATCGGCGGCAAGGAGAGGCGCCGATGGGAAAAGGAAACCAACGGCAAGGGCCGAGGCGGCGAGAAGCTTGAATCCCCCTCCCGCCATTTTTTGTTTCGGAGGGAGGGTGGAGGTTTTCACGTGCTGAGAAACGATTTTGATTACGAATTCAATTTGCGGCGGCGGACCAGAAGAGTCGCGGCGGCCAAGCCAAGAAGCGAAAGGCTGGCGGGCTCTGGGATTGCGACGACCCGGATGTTGTCAAAGAAGGCGGAACTATCAGCGCCGCTGCCCAGGCTTTCGAGAATCAACGTGGTGCTCGAACCAGTTGCGGTGAAGTTATAGGTGAGTGCGTTATAGGCATTCCCGGCGCCTACGGCCGGAACGAACGCATCGAAGGCAACCTGGTTCTCGATTGAAATGCGGATATGGGGATCCTCGCCATTGTCACGGCCAGCATAAGAAAGTGTGAGCTGATAACTACTGCCCAGAGTAAGTCCCTGCAACGTCTGGCTTACTCCCGTGGCATTCTGGAGAATGAGCACGTTGTTACCTTCAGGAACAACGCCGCTATCAAGAAAGGGGCCACCAATGGAATTGACAGCCACATTGCCATTTGTATTGGCAAGCCGCGTCCAACCCGCAACTTCACTGCCGGGCCCGTTCGTGGAGAAGTAGCCAACCGCAGGAGGAAGATTGGCGCCACTCGCTTCAAAGCTCGGGTTCATGATGACAATGTCGGATGTTGTCCGCTTGATAACCGAGAAGCCATCGAGGACGACCGTCGCATCACCACCCAGGCTGGCCCGTGTATTGATTGAAAGGGTGGCGCTCGAAGCCGGTGCGATCCATGACTGGTTGACAAAATAATAAGGATTCGAGCCACCCGCCGGAGTAAGGATGGTTTCGGGACGGATCACGATGCCGTCCATGCTCCATGTGACGGCGGGAATATCGCGGTCAGTTGCGGAGCGCGCATTCTCGAATCCTTGAATCCAATAAAGGGCGCCAGGCTCAAAGCCATCAAGGGTCTGGCTGAGCGAACCGGTTCCCTGGATAAACGCAATCATGTTACTATCGGGATAGACGCCATTGTCTCCAAATGGCGACCCCGGTCCGCCATTGTTCTGGTTGACTCCGTGCCCCCCGCTTCCGATCCACCCACTGATCTCACCTGGATTGCCGTTGCCGGTATAACCAGGATACGCGGGAAACTGGTCAGCCTGGAAGCTGGGGTTATTGACGAAAATGGAGTCGGCTCCCCACGCTGTTTTTGAAAGAAACGCGGCGCATAAAATCACAGCGGCTGAAACGGGCTGTATACAACGATGGAAAACGGTTTTCATGGGGAACGTGAAACAATAACATTCCCAGTTACACGCCAAGAGTAATCGGGAATTTCGACAGGGCGAGACGCGGCAATGCCCCGCCGCGGCTCTTGCTTATCACGGGGGGCACAGGATCAATTACGAGACCGTCGAAGAACCAAGCGCGCCTCCGATCCGCAGCAGCGTCTTGTGCAAAAGCGCGATGTCGACCGGTTTGGTCAAATGGTCCGAGAAACCGGCGGCCCGGCTGCGTTCGATGTCTTCGGGCATCCCAAACCCACTCAGGGCAATGCCCGCGATAGCACGGCCGGCAGCCGACTCCACAAATTTCGGCATCAGATCGAGCCCGCAGCCATCCGGCAGACCGATGTCGCTGAGCAGGACATCGCAGCCTTCCATGGCCGCCATCGCCTCTGTCAGACTCCGTGCCAGACGCACATGGTAGCCGCGGCGGATCAATAACTTTTTCAAGGTATCCGCTGTATCCCGATGGTCTTCAACCAGCAGAAGATTAAGCGGGATCGCATTCGAGTTACCGCTCGGCGAAATATAAGGTAAAGCCGGTTTACTTGGTTCCTCGCTCGTTACAGGCAATATGACCGTGAAGGTGGTCCCGCGGCCGGATCCCTCGCTGCGGGCTTCAATCGTGCCGGAATGCAAGGTGGCCAATGCGCGGCAGATCGCCAGCCCCAAACCAAGGCCGCTTGAACGCTGCCCGTGCGCTTGTTCAAACGCATTGAAAATGCCGCCTACCCGCTCAGGCTCAATCCCAATGCCCGAATCGGAAACCTCCACGCAAAGCATGCCGGTGCCGGGATGGTTGGAAGTGGCCAGTCTAACCGATCCGCCGGTTTGCGTGTATTTCACGGCGTTTGTAATCAGGTTCCAGAAAATTTGCTGCATTCGCGCCGGATCGACAAACAATTGTGGCGAATGGGCGCGCAGCTCCAGGGTGATCCGCAGTCGGCGCGCGCTGATCTCCGATGCGCAGATCTCCAGGGCGCGATGCAAAAGATCGTGCGCGTCTACACTCTCGCGCTGCAACTGAAGTTTGCCGTTTCTGATCCGGGTCAGATCGAGCAGGTCGTCGATCAACCGGGCTTCCAGCTGCACATTGCGGCGAATCATGCCAAGCTGTTCACGAACCGATTCGGGGCAATCCTCCTCTTCATCCAACAAGGCGACTGCGTGCAGGACGGGCGAAAGCGGCGTGCGCAGTTCATGAGAGAGCATCGCCAAAAAGCGATCCTTGGCGCTGTCAGCGGCTTCGGCGGCCTCCCTGGCTTGAGCGGCATCGTGATAAAGGCGGGCGTTGTCGACAGCCAGCGCGGCGCGCGCCGCCAGTTCCTCGATCAGGGTCACTTCAGAGCGGCTGAAGGAGTGGCCCGCCGTGCACGAGAGCGAGAGGGTTCCCAGAACCCGTCCCCGTGCGCTCAAAGGCGCGATGACAAAACACGAAAGCCCCATGTCGCGCAAGGTGGCCACATCCTCTTCGCTGCAACCGAGCTCGAAAAGCTGCGCGTCATCGAGGCTGTTCCAGGTTTCGGTTTCACACGTGCGCAATACTTCATGCACAGCCAATTGACGCCCGGGCGCCCCGCAGATTTTCGCGAAAATCTCCCGCAGCCGCGCATCGCATTTGTCCTGATAAAAAGCAACTTCCTGCAGGTGGGTTGTGCCGTCTTCTTTTGCGATATCGATCAGGCAACAAGCAGCAAGCCGCGTCACCGCCGCCTTGGATAAACCGGCCAGCGTGACTTCCGCATCAAACGAGCCGGCCAGGATGCGGCTGGCGTCGGCCAGCAATGCTGATCGTTCCCGCGCCGCTTCGGCTTCGGCCTTGGCTGTCTCGGCCTGGATTCTTTTCACTCGATCATCGGCCTGGCGTTGGAGCTCGATGTTTTTGGCTTCCAATTCCGCATTGGCCGCGCGCAACGCCGCCTCCGATTTCTTGCGCTCGGTGATGTCGACAAACGAGGCGAGTTCAAAATTGCCATCCCACGATTCGAACCGGCTGAGCCCGATTTCGATTGGAACCTCAGTGCCATCCTTGCGCTGTCCCACCAATTCCCTTCCGCCTGCCTGCGTCGCCGAGTATGGCGATAAACCGGTTTCAGAATCGGGCGCGTGAAAATCTTCCCGGATCAGAAGGCTCACGGAGCGTCCGAGCAATTCACCGCGTGCATAACCAAAGAGCAGTTCCGTGCGCGAATTGATCAGCGTGATTCGGCCCGACTCCGAAAAGACCACCATCGCATTGGGCGCCGCTTCGACCACGAGCCGGAAACGTTCCTCGGCCTTTTGGCGTTCCACGATTTCCGCCTCCATCGCTCGATTTATCTGCGCGAGGGCGGCGGTTTTGCGAAACAGATCGATAAAGACACCCACCTTCGAGCGGAGCACCGCCGGGTTAAGCGGTTTGGTGATGTAATCGACGGCGCCGGCGCCATATCCGAGCATGATGTGTTCATCCTCCTGATAGTAAGCGGTCAGGAAGATGATCGGGATATGCTGGGTCTTCTTGCGCTGCTTAATGAGCCTGGCCAGCTCGATTCCACTTAAGCCGGGCATCTGCACATCGAGCACAATCGCGGCGTAATCATCCTGCATCAAAGCCAGGAGCGCCTCGTCGGTGGTGGTTGCCTTGACGAGCTGATACTCGGGCGAATCGAGGATTGCCTCCAGCACCATCAGGTTTTTGACCTGATCGTCAACAAGCAGGATGGAAATTGGTTTATCCATTCAGGAGGAAAGCAGGGGAACAAACGGAAACCCGGGATCTAACAATGCACACTTTTTATCGTTTAAGCCAGACGCGCAGCAGAGAAAGAAGTTGATCGGTATTGACCGGTTTGGCGATGTAATCGCTTGCGCCGGCTTCAAGGCATTTCTCGCGATCCCCTTTCATCGCTTTTGCGGTGAGCGCCAAAATCGGCAGGGAACGAAACCGGGAATTATTACGAATTTCGCGCATTGTTTGATATCCGTCCATCTCCGGCATCATGATGTCCATGAGCACCATGGAAAGATCGGGCTCGTTCTCGATAATCTCGATGGCCTGGCGGCCGTTGGTGGCGCTGAGGATCTCCATCTCGTGGTTTTCGAGCACAATTGAGAGGGCGAAAATATTACGGGCATCATCATCGACGATGAGCACTTTCTGCCCCCGCAACGCTTCATTGGAGCCGTGGAGGCGTTCAAGCATTTTTTGTTTGGCCTCCGGCAGATCGGTGATGACCCGATGCAGGAAAAGCGCCGTCTCATCGAGCAACCTTTCAGGCGATTGCACGTCTTTGAGCACCACGCTCTTGGCGACCGCCTTGAGATGTTTTTCCTCCTCGGGCGTCAGATCTTTTCCGGTATAAACAACAATCGGCACATCGCGCAGGCTGCGCTCGGCCTGAACGTGCCCCAGCAGCTCAAAACCGTTCATGTCCGGCAACCGCAGGTCGATCACGGCGCAGTCAAACGGCTTGTCGAGCAACAGGTCAAGCGCCTCGCGCCCGGTCGAGGCGGTCACAATTTCCACATCATCATGCCCCAGAAGCGCCATGATGCTTTGCTGTTCGATCTCGTTGTCTTCGACCACCAGCAATCGTTTCACGTGCGGCGTGGTAAAGCTCTTAATCCGGTCAAACGCGCTGTCGAGATCCTCCGTCGTCGCCGGTTTGACCATGTATGAAAACGCGCCGTGGGAAAGGCCATGCTGGCGTTCTTCCTCAAGTGAAATGATCTGCACGGGGATATGACGTGTCGCAGGGTCGAGCTTCAGGTTGTTCAACACGGTCCAGCCAAGCATGTCGGGCAGGAAAATATCGAGTGTGATGGCGCTCGGCACGTATTGGCGTGCCAGCGAAAGCGCCTGCTGGCCTCGCATTGCCACCAGCCCTTTAAAGCCTTTGCCGCGGGCCAGCCCGAGCAGGACCCGGGCATAATGCGGATCGTCCTCGATAATCAGCAGCGTCATGTCACCCGCCTGAACTTCGTCGCGGTCATCGATGATCTGTTCTTCAACATGCAACGCCGGCAAGGCGTAGGTCTCGACCGATGAACCTGGCAGACGGCTTGAACCGGCCGCCGTCGTGTGTGCTGCCGCTCCGGTAAAATGAAGCGGCAGATAAAGGGTAAAGGTGCTCCCTTCCCTCGGCGTGCTTGTTAAACGGATCTCGCCGCCGAGCAAGGAGGCCAGCTCACGCGAGATCGCCAGGCCGAGCCCGGTGCCGCCGTATTTGCGCGCGGTGCCGGCATCGGCCTGCTGAAAGGCTTCAAAAATGAGCCGTTGTTTTTCCGGGGCAATGCCGATGCCGGTATCGCTGATGGCCAATGCGATGACATTGGAAGTGCGCTTGAGGACCGGATGATCCGAAGTCCAGCCTTCATCCACCTGTTTAACCGTGATGCTGACCTGGCCTTGCGCGGTGAATTTGAACGCGTTGGAGAGGAGGTTTTTGACGATCTGCTGAAGCCGCTTGAAATCGGACGTGAAATAGCTCGGCAGCGCCGTGTCGAACTCGACGACAAACGGCAGGCTTTTGCTCTCGGCAATATGCCGGAAGCTTCGCTCCAGAGAGTCGCGCAATGCCGAAAACGTAATCTCCTCCGGCTCCACATTGACGGTGCCTGACTCGATTTTTGACAGATCGAGAATGTCGTTGATGAGGTTGAGGAGATCCGAGCCGGAGGAATAGATGTTTTTTGCGAAATCGACCTGGCGGCCGGTAAGATTGCCCGCGCTGTTCTCAGCCATCTGCTGGCCCAGGATCAGGATCGAGTTGAGCGGCGTGCGCAGCTCATGGGACATGTTGGCCAGGAATTCCGATTTGTATTTGGAAGTGAGCGCCAGCTCGGCGGCCTTGTCTTCCAGAGCGCTGCGGGCCTGCTCGATTTCTTTGTTTTTGCGTTCGACCTCCGCGTTTTGCTCGGCGAGCTGCTGCGCTTTTTGTTGAAGCTCCTCGTTGGTTTGCTGAAGCTCTTTCTGGCCGGCCTGCAGTTCGCCGGTGAGCTGCTGGCTTTGCTGGAGCAAACCCTCGGTACGCATCGTCGCCTCAATCGTGTTGAGCACGACGCCGATCGATTGGGTGAGCTGTTCGAGAAAATTCAAATGCGCGTCGGTAAAGGTATGCAGCGAGGCGAGCTCGATCACCGCCTTGGTTTCTCCTTCAAAGAGCACAGGAAGTACCACCACGCTCGTCGGCGGCGCCCCGCCAAGGCTGGAATGAATCGGTGTGTAGGCAGGCGGAATGTTGGTGAGCAAAATCCGCTGTTTTTCCCATGCGCACTGGCCCACCAGGCCATCGCCAACCGAGAGCCTTTGCAATTGGCCGGGCCGGATCGCGTAGCCGGCAAGCAACTGGAGCTCGCTCTCGCCTCCCTCGCCGATCGTCATGGAATACATTGTGCCCTGGTGGGCCGAAACAAGCGGCGCAAGTTCCGAAAGCAGCATATGGCCAACGGTGAAAAGGTCGCGTTGTCCCTGCAATGTGCGGGTAAACTTCGCGACGTTGGTTTTAAGCCAGTCCTGCTCCTGATTGCGCTCGGTGGTAACGCGCAGGTTGCCGATCATCGTGTTGATATTGTCTTTTAGCTCGGCCACTTCACCTCGTGTCTCAACCTGGATGGATCGGGTCAGATCGCCTTTGGTCACGGCGGTGGCAACCTCGGCAATGGCGCGGACCTGCGTCGTAAGATTGGCCGCGAGCAGGTTGACATTTCCGGTGAGATCCTTCCAGGTGCCGGCCGCGCCGGGCACGTTGGCCTGGCCACCCAAACGCCCTTCAACGCCGACTTCGCGTGCCACATTGGTCACCTGATCGGCAAATGTCGCCAGCGTATCGGTCATGTTGTTGATTGTCTCCGCCAGCGCCGCCACCTCCCCTTTGGCCTGCACGGTGAGCTTCTGGCGCAGGTTGCCGTCGGCGACCGCCGTCACCACTTTGACAATGCCACGCACCTGATCAGTCAGATTGGCGGCCATCACGTTGACTGAATCAGTGAGATCCTTCCACGTTCCGGCCACGCCCGATACCTGCGCCTGGCCGCCGAGTTTGCCTTCGGTTCCCACCTCGCGCGCCACGCGGGTGACTTCCGCCGCGAACGCGTTGAGCTGATCGACCATGGTGTTGATCGTGTTTTTAAGCTCCAGGATCTCGCCCTGCACATCGACCGTGATCTTGCGGGAAAGATCGCCCCGTGCCACCGCCGTGGTCACTTCAGCAATGTTGCGAACCTGCGCGGTAAGGTTGGCGCCCATCGCGTTGACTGAATCGGTAAGATCTTTCCATGTGCCGCCAACACCGGGCACAACCGCCTGCACCCCAAGCCGCCCTTCGGTTCCCACCTCCCTCGCCACCCGGGTGACTTCCGAGGCGAATGAACGGAGCTGTTCAACCATCGTGTTAATGGTTTCCTTCAACTGCAAAATCTCGCCACGGACATCGACCGTGATCTTGCGGGACAGATCGCCGTTGGCCACTGCGATGGTCACCTCCGCAATGTTGCGCACCTGCGCCGTGAGATTGGAGGCCATCGAATTGACGTTGTCGGTCAGATCCTTCCACGTTCCGGCCACGCCCGATACCTGCGCCTGGCCGCCGAGTTTGCCTTCAGTCCCCACCTCGCGCGCCACACGGCTCACTTCCGAAGCGAACCCGTTGAGTTGATCAACCATGGTGTTGATCGTATTCTTGAGCTCCAGGATTTCGCCCCGCACGTCGACGGTGATCTTTCGCGAAAGATCGCCGCGCGCAACGGCCGTGGTCACTTCCGCAATATTCCGCACCTGCGCGGTGAGATTGGTCGCCATCGCGTTGACCGAATCGGTGAGATCTTTCCAGGTCCCCGCGACACCGGGAACGAGCGCCTGGCCGCCGAGTTTGCCTTCAGTCCCCACTTCCCTGGCCACGCGCGTGACCTCGGAAGCAAACGCGCGCAGCTGATCAACCATGGTGTTGATCGTCTCCTTCAATTGAAGGATTTCACCGCGCACATCGACCGTGATTTTTTTGGAAAGATCGCCGTTAGCCACCGCGATGGTGACATCCGCGATGTTGCGCACCTGGCCGGTCAGATTCGACGCCATCGAATTGACGTTGTCGGTCAGATCTTTCCACGTGCCCGCCACGCCGAGCACCTGGGCCTGCCCGCCGAGCTTGCCTTCAGTACCGACCTCGCGCGCCACCCGCGTCACTTCCGAAGCGAACGCGCCAAGCTGGTCGACCATGGTGTTGATGGTCTCTTTCAGCCGCAAAATTTCGCCCTTCACGTCGACCGTGATTTTCCGGGAAAGATCGCCGCGCGCGATCGCCGTGGCGACATCGGCAATGTTGCGGACCTGGCCGGTCAGATTCGACGCCATCGAATTGACGTTGTCGGTCAGATCTTTCCAGGTGCCGGCCACCCCGGGCACCTGCGCCTGGCCGCCGAGTTTGCCTTCGGTCCCGACTTCCCTCGCCACCCGGGTGACTTCCGCCGCGAATGAACGAAGCTGGTCGACCATCGTATTGATCGTTTCCTTGAGCGCCAGGATTTCGCCGCGCACATCGACCGTGATTTTTTTCGATAAATCGCCGTTGGCCACCGCGATGGTCACTTCAGCAATGTTCCGCACCTGCGAGGTGAGGTTCGACGCCATGGAATTAACATTGTCGGTGAGATCCTTCCATGTGCCGGCCACTCCACCCACTTCGGCCTGGCCGCCGAGCTTGCCCTCGGTTCCCACTTCGCGCGCCACGCGGCTGACTTCCGAAGCGAACGCATTGAGCTGATCGACCATCGTGTTGATGGTGTTTTTTAATTCCAGGATCTCGCCCTTCACGTCGACCGTGATCTTCCGGGACAAATCGCCGCGCGCCACCGCCGTGGTGACTCCCGCGATGTTCCGCACCTGCGCGGTAAGATTGTTGGCCATCGAGTTGACGTTATCGGTGAGATCTTTCCATGTCCCGGCGACACCTTGCACTTCAGCCTGGCCGCCGAGTTTGCCTTCGGTCCCGACTTCCCGCGCCACCCGGGTCACTTCCGCCGCGAACGCGTTCAGCTGATCGACCATGGTGTTCATGGTTTCCTTGAGCTGCAGGATCTCGCCTTTCACATCGACGGTGATCTTGCGCGAAAGATCGCCCTTTGCGATGGCCGTCGCCACGTCGGCGATGTTGCGGACCTGCGCGGTCAGATTCGACGCCATCGAATTGACGTTATCGGTCAGATCTTTCCATGTGCCTGCCACGCCACGCACCTGCGCCTGGCCGCCGAGCTTCCCTTCGGTTCCCACTTCCCTCGCCACCCGGGTGACTTCCGACGCGAACCCATTGAGCTGATCGACCATCGTATTGATCGTATTCTTGAGCTCGAGAATCTCGCCCTTCACGTCGACCGTGATCTTGCGGGAAAGATCGCCACGCGCCACGGCTGTCGCCACGTCCGCAATATTCCGGACCTGCGCCGTGAGATTGGAGGCCATGGAATTGACGTTGTCGGTGAGATCTTTCCATGTGCCCGCCACCCCGCCGACTTCCGCCTGGCCACCCAGCTTGCCTTCGGTTCCCACTTCGCGCGCCACGCGGCTGACCTCCGAGGCAAACGCGTTGAGCCGGTCGACCATGGTGTTGATCGTGTTCTTGAGCTCCAGAATCTCACCCTTCACATCGACCGTGATCTTGCGGGAAAGATCGCCCCTCGCGATCGCCGTGGCCACGTCGGCGATATTGCGGACCTGGGCCGTCAGGTTGTTGGCCATGAAGTTCACGTTATCGGTGAGATCCTTCCATGTTCCGGCAACGCCTTGCACTTCCGCCTGGCCGCCCAGTTTGCCTTCCGTGCCCACTTCCCTCGCCACCCGGGTCACTTCCGCCGCGAACGCGTTCAGCTGATCGACCATCGTGTTGATGGTGTTTTTTAACTCCAGGATTTCCCCTTTTACTTCCACCGTGATCTTGCTTGAAAGGTCGCCCTTCGCGATGGCCGTCGCCACGTCGGCAATGTTGCGGACCTGGCCGGTCAGATTCGACGCCATTGAATTGACGTTGTCGGTCAGATCCTTCCATGTGCCGCCGACCCCGGGCACAATCGCCTGGCCGCCCAGCTTGCCTTCAGTCCCCACTTCCCTTGCCACCCGGGTCACTTCCGAGGCAAACGCATTGAGCTGATCAACCATCGTGTTGATGGTATCCTTGAGCTCCAGAATCTCACCCTTCACATCAACGGTGATTTTCCGGGAAAGATCGCCGCGTGCGACCGCTGTCGTCACGTCGGCAATGTTGCGCACCTGCCCCGTCAGATTCGATGCCATCGAATTAACTGAGTCGGTCAGATCCTTCCATGTTCCCGCCACCCCAGCCACCGCAGCCTGGCCGCCCAGTTTGCCTTCCGTGCCGACTTCCCTCGCCACCCGGGTCACTTCCGCCGCAAACGCATTCAGCTGATCGACCATCGTGTTGATGGTTTCCTTCAGCTCAAGGATTTCGCCTTTTACATCAACGGTGATTTTCCGGGAAAGATCGCCGCGCGCCACGGCAGTCGTCACGGCCGCGATGTTGCGGACCTGGGCGGTCAGATTGGAAGCCATCGCGTTGACCGAATCGGTCAGATCCTTCCAGGTGCCGGCAACGCCCGGGACGACAGCCTGCCCGCCAAGCCGTCCTTCGGTGCCGACCTCGCGCGCGACGCGGGTGACTTCGGAAGCAAACGAGCGCAGCTGATCGACCATGGTGTTGATCGCTTCCTTGAGCTGCAGAATTTCGCCGCGCACATCGACCGTGATCTTTTTGGACAGATCGCCGTTGGCGACCGCGATTGTGACGTCGACAATATTGCGCACCTGCGCGGTCAGATTGCCGGCCATTTGATTGACGCTCTCAGTCAGCTCCTTCCAAACACCAGAGACACCTTTGACTTGCGCCTGGCCACCCAGCTTCCCTTCTGTGCCCACTTCCCGCGCCACCCGGGTCACTTCGGAGGTGAACACCGAGAGCTGCTCAATCATCAGGTTGACCAGCTTTGCGGAATGTAAAAACTCCCCCTCCAGCGGGCGGCCATCGACTTCGAGCGCCATCGACTGGCTCAGATCGCCCTTGGCCACGGCGCCGATGGTGCGGGTCACTTCGGTGGTAGGCGAGACAAGATCGTCCATGAGCACGTTCATCGCATCGATCTCGTCGGCCCATTCCCCCACCAATCCCGCCACACGCATCCGTTGCTTAAGCTTCCCTTCTTTTCCCACCAGGCGCGAGACCCGCATTGTCTCCTCCGCCCGGCGTTTGCTCATGCCTAAAACGTCGTTAAAAGCGTCCGCTATTTTTCCATACAAACCGGTCCAGCCAACCGGCAGCTGCACGGAAAAATCGCCGCGCCGGTAAGCGAGCATGGCCTCGAGGATAGCCAACGGCACATCTTTCTCAGCCACATCGCTAAACTCCGCAGAGCCGCCGCGCAATGGCTCGCCAAACCCATTTGGAGCTGCGGTTTCTGACACGGCGGCCGAAGAATCTGGGGTGTTCATGCGTCAAGAATTTTTTACAATAAAAGCCGGTTTTGGCAGCAAAATATCACCGGATTGTATCTGCACACGCAGCAGCATTGGGCACGCCAGGGCGCTCAGCAACCCGTTCTTTAAGCGCGTGCCTAAAGAAAATGCAGGCCCTGGGAAGCCCCTCAAGTCCCGACGAACAGATCCGCCCCCAAGTCAGGATCGCATCGACTGTAGTGGCCGATCAGCGCTCGGGATCGCTTTTTAGCAGCCAAATATCGCCACTATGCAGCAACGCGAAAATTGCTGAAAGACCGGGATGTCCGCTAATTCGGCTGAACGGGCTCGGCACGGCGCACCGGCACGTCTTCTTCGTCCACCACCGCTTTGCGGCGCTTCCTGGTTTTGCCTTTGGACTCTTTCGGTTCCTCTTTAAAAAGCTCGCGCAGGACCCGGCCAATCAACGGGGCGGAAACCGTGCCGCCATGCACATCGCTTCCCGCTGAATCGCTCTCGTAAAGCGCGGCGAAAGCGTATTTCGGTTTATCGGCGGGCGCGAATCCGGCAAACCAGGCCGCGGTGCGTTCATGCGATTTCGGCCCCCACTGGGCGGTGCCGGTTTTGCCGGCCACATGAACGCCGCTCACCTGCGCCTTGTGCGCGGTCCCGGCGCCGCTTTCCACCACCTGCACCATCGCCTTGTGAAGTTCAGCGAGCACTTCCTTGTCGAGTTCGATCTGGCCGCGCACACGCACGTCGTAAGCGGTCACGATCTGGCCGTCGATGCTTTGGACCTGCTGAACGAGGCGGGTTTGGTAAAAGGTGCCGCCATTGCCAACCACGCCCATCGCCTGCGCCATCTGCAACGGGGAAACCAGCGTGTCACCCTGGCCAATGGAAAGATTGGCCACGTCGCCATTAAGCAGGCGGCGCTTGTAGTTTTTCAACATGTATTCGTCGGTCGGAATCCGGCCTTCGGTTTCCGCGTTGAGCGGAATGCCCGTCTTCATGCCAAGCCCGACTTTTTGCGCGTAATCGATGATCGGGCGGCTGCCGATTTTCATGCCGACCTGATAGAACCAGGTGTTGCACGATTGGGTTAAGGCATCGGCAAAATTGAGGCTGCCGGAACCGTCCCTCTTCCAGTTGCGAAACGACAGGTTCCCGATTTCAAGCGAGGCGGGGCAATTATATTCGTCGTCGATTTTGACTTTGCCGCTCTGCAGGGCAGCCATTCCCACGAAGACTTTGAAGGTTGAGCCGGGTGGATACGAAGCGCGGAAAGCGCGAGGGTAAAGCGGGATATCCTTGTCATCGTTTAGCGCCTTGTAGGCTTCATCGCTGATCTTGGGAATAAACGCGTTTGGATTGATCGTGGGCCACGACGCGAGTCCAAGGATGTCGCCCGTATTGGGATCCAGAATCACGATGGCACCGCGCCGGCAACTTTTGGCAAGCGACTCCTCGCAGAGCCTTTGCACCCGTGCATCAAGCGTTGTCACCACATTGTAGCCGGGCTGCGGCGGAATGGAAATCTGCTCCGACGCCTTTTTCCCCGTGGCATCAAATGAAATGTTATACTGGCCGAGCTTGCCCTGAAGCTGATCATTAAAAGTCTGCTCAAGTCCCTCGCGGCCCTCCGCATCGGGCCAGAGAAGCTCATTGTTTTCAAGGGGGCCATCCTGGCGCCGGCCTGTGCGTCCCGCGTAACCAATCACGTGTCCGGCCATGGAGCCATTTGGATAAAAACGCTGATACACAGGCTGAAGTATCAGGTTCTCGCTCTTTGCCCGTTTGATCAGCTCCAATTCGGCCGGCCGCAAATCCTGGGCGATGACATACGGGATAATGCCGCGGTTTTTGTAATGCTTTAGCGCGCCCTCAATTGAGTTTGCCCCATTGGCCGAGAGAGGAATCTGGCGGCCGAGAATCACCTGCGCACGCACGATCTGGTCCTTGGCAAAATTGATCACATCGTGATCGGAAAAATTAAGCGGGGTCGGAAATGCAATCGCGAGATTGTAACTAACCCGGCTCTGCGCCAGCGGACTCCCGTTGCGATCCACAATCTGCCCACGCGGCGCCGGGATTCCCAAAAGATAAGTGCGCGCCTGTTTCTGCGTTTCCCAGGTGGGAGCCGGGGCGGCGGGGGCGGCAGGAGCGGCAGGGACCGGGTTTTGTCCAAAAAGCGGAACAGCAGACGCCAGGATCAGGGATGAGAGGACGGCACGGCAAATCATGGGGAAGCCGCACCCTACCGGCAGGATGAGCACGCGACAAGGGCGAGCAACGCAGACTTTTCCAGGAATTTTGGCAGCAGGCGCGGGGTGGGCCGGGAGCGCAAAGCAAACCCGTGAAATACCCGGTCAATGTGGAAAATGAATATGAATCGGTGCGGCGTATCTCGCTCTATGGGCTGGCGTTACCGCGGAAGTGCGCTTTTTTTCCTCCGCTCCGATCTTCACCCCCGCTCCCCTTTATCCATGCCTACCCGCTCCCTGTTTCGCCCCGTTCTTGCCGGATCCATCGCCTCGTTGCTCCTGGCAAGCTACAGTCACGCCGCGGATGGCACCTGGCTCGGCGCCCCAACCAATTCGAACTGGAGCAATGCCGCTTTCTGGCAAAACGGGGTCATCGCCGACGGAATCAACGCCACTGCGTATCTGGTTTTTGATCCGATCGCCGATGCGGACCTGACCCGGGGTGCCAACGTGACTCTTGATTCGAGCCGCACCCTTGGAAACATTTACTTTGGAGACGTCGATGGACTTGGATCGTCGAGTCTGGGCCTTTTTCCCGCCAACGGCAGCACGCTTACCCTGCAAACCAGCGGGGCCACGCCGATTATTGAGGCTAACCTGCTTTTGAACAACTCAATCAACGGCAAAAAAGCGATCTTCAACGCCAACCTTACGCTGGCTGGCACCCAAGGTTTTAACAAAACCGGGCTCGGTTATTTTTCGCTGCGCAATCCGGTAACAATGAGCGGCGCCATCGGCGTGCTGGGTGGGACGCTCGATACAAGGACAGTTTTAAACAACGACATTACTGTCTCAGGCGGCAGCTTAAGCCTTGATTTCGCCAATTTCACCGGCACCAACGACATCATTAATAGCAGCCGCACCCTGACGCTTGGCGGCGTGAACGGAAGCGGTGCTGTGACCACGGCTTCAAAGGCGGCGGTGCTCTCGCAAAGCCTGGCTGGGCTCACATTGAATGCCGGCGCAAACAGCATCCAGGCGGCCGCCAACAGCGCGGCCAATACTTTTACCTGGAACCTCGGCACCATCACCCGCAACAACGGCAGCGCGCTCAATCTTTTCGGGGCAAACAGCTTTAATTTCCAATTCACCTCGGGCGGATCGGTGCAGGGCAACGATTCCGGCGGAATTGTCGGGGGCTGGCTCACTTTTAACTCAAACGATTGGGGCCGGGTAAACGGCGCGGCTATTACCGCGGCGGGCGTGCCTTATACCAACAACGCCTGGGGCTTCGGCCTCAACACCACCGTCAACGCAGTCAACTTCCCGAGCGTTGCCGGTGCGACGACTCAGACGGATGCCTTCACGCATACTCTGCGTTTTCAGGATGCCAATGCGCGTTTTTTAACACTGACCGGCACCAACACGATTGAAACCGGCGGCCTCCTTTTCGGCAATGCCGGCAATGCAATGCATCAGCTCAATGGCGGCGCAATCACCTCCGGAAGTGGCGACCTGATTATTCACGGCTACAGCACGGGCGGCGGCTGGGGCGTCCTCATCAATTCCGACATTGTCGACAACGGTGCTCCCGTGCAGCTGGTCAAAGCGGGCACGGGCAATGTGGTGCTCGATGGCGACAAGACTTTCACCGGAGGAACAGTTCTCGGCCAGGGAACGCTGGTTTTGGGCAAGGCGCTGGGCGGTTCCGCAACGGGATCGGTAACGGGCAATATTGTGAACAGCGGCGTCCTCGCCTTCAACCGAAGCGGCAGCTATACGCCGGGCAACACGATCACCGGCAACGGAGTGATTGCGCAATGGTCCGACGGCACGCTCGTCCTTAATAAGAGCGTTTCGTCCGGCGGCCTCAATTTGCAGAACGGCACGACCATCCTCGACTTTACCGGGGCTGCCGCGCCGCAAAACAACATCGTGCCGGCCGGCGTGCAAACGGGCACCGGCCTTTGGACCGACGGCAGCCGGCTGACCTTGCGCGACGCCACCCTTGGCATCGTCGGGAAGCCCGGCGTCAATCATAACCAGACGTTTGCGCTCACGGACCTGCAAGGCTCCAGCTCGCTCAACTTGCAGCCGGGCAGCGGCGGCACGGTGACAATCAACCTTGGCGCCTACAATCGTCCCAACAATTCCAACGATGGCGCCGGCACTTTGAAAATCACGCTCCCGGCCGGCGCGACAGTGGCCGTCATGCCGAGTTTTCCAGGCGCGGCCAGTGGACTTGTCCAGGATAACGGGCAGGCTTTTGTCACTGTCAACGGCACCGATTGGGGCGCGAAGAACGCGGCCAATACCCAGATTATCTCAGGCAGCGATCTGGCTGGCGGGACATTTTACACGCCGCTCAGCGCGCTGACAAACGGCTCCAATGCCAATTACGACGTCGATACGACGGTTAGCGTCAACACGACGCTTGCGAGTCTTCGTTTTCATAATGTGCCCACCACGGCCACATTGAATATCAATGCCGGCCAACAGATCTTCGTGGGCGGACTGCTTATCTCCTCCAATGCGCTGGCCGCCACGCAGATCACCGGCGAAGGCTCAATCAGTGCCGCCAATACCGGGGGACGTGATCTGCCGGTTTTCCAAAACAGCGCGCAGCCGCTGACCATCAGCGCGGTGGTGGCAGACAATGCCGCCGGCCAGATCACCAATCTGATCAAGGAAGGGATTGGCGAGTTGATCCTGAGCGCGACGAATACGTTTACCGGTAAAACCTATGTACAGGGCGGCACCCTCCGTCTGACCGGTGGCGGCATCGGCGCCGTGACCCCAGCCGGCAACATTTTCATCCGGGAAGGCGAGATGCGCCTTGAGAACAGCGCGGTGGTCAATACCGGCGGCAATTTTATCTCCATTGGAGAGCGCCTCGGTGAAACCGGCACGCTGACCTTGAGGGATAGTTCAAGCTGGACCACCACGGGCGATTTCAACGTCTCCGATGTGAACTCCACGGGCATCCTCAATGTGCGGGACAATGCGCTGCTGAATGCCACCAACTTCTTTGTCGGCAAAGTCGGCGCTTCGGTGGGCATCGTGAATTTTTCCGGCGGCACGATCGCCATCAATGGCGGCGGCGGCGATGTGCGCATCGGTGGAATTAATTCAAGCGACACACTGGCCCAGGGGACCATTAACCAAAGCGGTGGCACTTTTCTGGTGAACCGCAACTTCCAGCTCGGCGCAAACGGAGTCGGCACTTACAACCATAGCGAAGGGACTTTTCAATCAACCGCGGGCTTTACCGTTCTTGGACGTTTTGTCAGCGGCCAGGGCACATGGAACCTGAGCGGCGGCACCATTGACACAAGCGCCCCGGCGGCGGGCGCAGCGGTGATCATCGGCGAGGAAGGTTCCGGCACATTAAATGTGAGCGGCACCGGCAACGTGATCGCGAGGGACCTCAGCGTCGGCCACAACAACGGCGTGGGTGAGATCAACCAAACCGGCGGCACGGTGAACCTCACCGATATCGGAGTGGCCGCGGGGCTTAACTACGCGCAGGCCGGTGTCGTCCTTGGCGGCGGGGCGCTCGGCAACATCAACAACTCGGGCGGCACGTACCGGCTTGGCGGCGGCACGCTGAATACCAACGCCATCACCCGCGCGGTGGGCCGCGGTGACTTTGTTTTTAACGGCGGCACGCTGCGTCCGATCACAACGAACACGGCCTTCATGCAGGGGCTTACTTCCGCCACCGTGCGCGCGGGCGGCGCCATCATCGACACAGGCGGCAACGACATCAACATCGGCCAGAGCCTCAGTCATGATGAGGCCCTCGGCGCCACACGCGACGGCGGACTCACCAAGATCGGCGCCGGCACTCTTTCACTTCACGGCGCAAACAGTTACACGGGCGCCACGACCATCAGCGCCGGCACCCTTAAACTTGCTCCAAGTGAAGCCGCTGCGGTTTGGGATGCCAGCACCCTGACAGGGGCCGATGGCACTTCAGTCGGCACATGGACCGACAGCGTCGGATTCAAAAACGCCGCGCAGGCCACTGCCGGAAACCAGCCGCAGCTCATCAATGGCTCGCTGAACGGTCATAATGTTCTGCATTTTGAAGGGTCCGCCTCACAGAGCCTTGTCGTGGCCAATACGGACAGTGCCATCTCAGCCAACTCGAGCTTTACGATCGCCGTCGTGGTGCGCACTCCCAATACCGGCGTGGGCGGCGCGGCGCAATGGTGGAGCAATACAGGCATTGTCGATGCCGAGATCGCCAACGGGAACAACGATTGGGGTCTTGGTTACAATGGAAACGGCAGTGTCTCCGGCGGCCTCGGCAGCTTTGGAAATGATCAGACCCTTTACTCCTCCACCGGGATTTCCGACGGGAATGCGCATGTCCTCCTTCTGAGTGTTAATAATGGAACCATCCAGCTCGCGGTCGACGGCGTCACCGAGACGTTGGGAACCTCCAATATCGGCGCCCGCGCCCTCAACCAATTCCGCATCGGCGGCATTTCCACCGGCTCCAATTTTTTCACGGGCGATATTGCCGAGGTGCAACTCTTCCGCAGTGGAATGAGCGGAGCCGCATTGAGCGCGGCCGGTCAGCAACTGGCCACAAAATACGGATTGACCGGCACCTATTCCAAAGTCTCGGATTTCCTGCCGGACGCTTCCAATGTCAACCTCGCCGCCGCCGGAGCGACCCTTGATCTCAACGGCTTTTCGGAAACAGTCGGCTCGTTGAGCGGCGTCGCGGGAAGCATCGTCGCGCTGAGCGGCGGCACGCTGACCGTGGGCGCCGACAATAGTTCAACCAGCTTTGGAGGAAGCATCAGCGGGGCCGGCACACTGGCAAAGAGCGGCACTGGCAATTTCACGCTCGGCGCGGGATCCACGGCGGCGCCGGCGGGCGGCACGCTCATCGACGGCGGCCGATTGCTTGTAAACGGCAGCTTGTCGGGCTCGGTGGCAGTCCACAGCGGCGGCTCGCTCGGTGGCTCCGGAACGATCACCACTAATGGCGGCTCCGCGATCGTCGCCCTCGGTGGCACGCTCGCTCCTGGTGCCTCGGCGGCCGGCAATCTTACCGTGATCTTGGGAGGCGGAGAGCTCGACCTTGGCGCGGCCCTCGCCCCGCTTGCTTCGGGCGCGTTGCTCTTTGAACTCGGCAGCCTCGCCGTAAGCGACAAAGTCACCTTGAGCGGCGGCTCACTTAACATCGGCAGCGGTCTCCTCGAGTTTGATGACTTCGCCTTCACCCAGCTCGCCGGCTTCGCTCCCGGCACCTACACGCTCTTTGACGGCAACAGCTCAATCGTCGGCACGCTCGGCGCCAGCCAATCCGGGGTGATCGGCAATTTCCTGGGAGATCTCAGTTTCGCCGATGGCGGCCGCGACCTCATCCTGACGGTCGCGGTGCCTGAGCCCGGCACCCTCGTTTCACTGCTGGGCGGCCTCGGGATTCTCGCCCTGCGGCGCCGGCGGCGGTAAGCAGGGAAAAGCATGGCACGGATGAAAAGAGCGGGATTTTCATCCGTGCCGGTCTCTGTTATCTGCCGATGAATCCCCATGAGCCGCACCCGTCTATTTCTCGGTCTCTTCGCATTGATCGCACTCCATCTCAAAGCGGCTGATTCGCCGGCATATGAGGTAAGCGAGGATTCGGACATGCTTCATTTGAGCACGCCGACGCTCGACGCGTCGGTGCGCAAAAAAGGATATGTGACCGGCATCGCGTCGTTGCTCGATAAGAAGAGCGGCTTTCGCGATGCGGGTTACGGGCTCGACATCGTCGACTGGATCATGGAGCCGGGCAGCGATGAAGCGTATCGCGACAAGCTCCCCGGGGATCTGCCTTACAAGTTCGGGAATCTTTTCCATGGCAACACTGCCAAGCGCAGCGTGGAAGGGCCTCAGATTTGCACCCAGGCAAAAGAACTTGCGCCCCGCGTCATTCGGGGAAGCGGCTTTGCAGCCGTGCAAACAAGCTGGCGTTATACATTGGCAGCCCCGGGCAAACAGGCCGGCTCGACCTGGACCCAAACCATCGTGTTCCCGGCCGGGCAACGTTATTTTATCTCAAGCGACAGGATGCTGAGCGTCAACGCCGGGAATGAATTGTTCTTTCGCCTCGATATGCCGGGACACATCCGGGGCGATACCTTCAGCGAGGTTTATCTGAGCTACTTCGGCACCATCCCGGCCGCCGAGTTCAACGTGAACTTCGCGCCCGATGCCAAGTTTAATTACCGGCGCGATCGCGATAAAATCCCGGCACGAATGATCCGCGCTTATCATTTACGTGATCCAAAAACCGGCGCGCCCGCGCCATGGCTGGCCGGCATGACGCTCAAAGCCACCGATGTCTATGAGGCGTGGTGTCATCAGCGCGATTACGTCTGTTTGATTGAGGAAATCGGCGGACGCCCCGTGAAGGCCGGCGACTTGTTCGGTGCCGCATTTATCGTTGGATACTTCGATTCCATCCAGGAAATGGAACGCGTTTACGATCAATACGCGGGTCACTCCTCACTCGCCGTGACGGAAGCAGGCTGGAAGCTCGAATAATTCTTTTTAAGAAATCCCAGGCGCTCCAACTATGGAGCTCTAATTAAGGAGCGGCCATTTCCGCCTGCTTTTCCGCTCGCGGTTATAGCGGCGTTTTTTTTCGCGGCCACCCGGCCGTGATTGCGCGATCAGCGTGGCATCCCTCCATGAAGACCGTGCCCCGTTTTCTCGTATTTACCTGCGGTGTGACCAGCCTGGCGTATGCCGACCCGGCAAAGCCGCCGGGCATGGTCTGGATTCCCGGCGGGCAGTTTTCAATGGGCACCGATGAAAAGGATGCTTATCCGGTCGAACGGCCAGCGCATCAGGTGAAGGTGGATGGTTTTTGGATGGATGAAACCGAGGTCACCAATGCGCAGTTCGCCAAATTTATCGAGGCAACGAAATACGTGACGGTTGCCGAGCGCGTGCCCGATTGGGAGGAGCTAAAGAAACAACTCCCGCCCGGCACGGAAAAGCCTTCTCCGCAAAAGCTCGTGGCCGGATCGCTCGTTTTCACGCCGTTAAAAGTGCGCCCACCCCGCGATGATGTGGCGCTTTGGTGGAAGTGGATGCCCGACACGAATTGGCGGTCTCCCGAAGGGCCGGCAAGCAATATCGCCGGACGCGAGCAATATCCGGTGGTGCAGGTTTCGTATGAGGATGCGGTGGCTTACGCGAAATGGGCCGGGAAACGATTGCCCAGCGAGGCGGAGTGGGAGTTCGCAGCCCGCGGCGGATTGGAGGCAAAGCGCTACGCGTGGGGGGATGAATTTCGTCCGGGCGGGAAAATCATGGCGAATGTCTGGCAGGGGCAGTTCCCAAACGAGAACACAAAGGAAGATGGCTTCGAGGGCGCCGCGCCGGTGAAAACTTTTCCGCCAAATGGGTATGGCCTCTATGACATGATAGGCAACGTCTGGGAATGGTGCGCGGATTGGTTCGACGCCACCGAGCACAGCAAGCTCGCCTCAGGGGGGCTTTGCCACAATCCCGCCGGCCCGGCTCGCAGCTTCAATCCGCACGAGCCGTATACCGAGCAACGTGTGACCAAGGGCGGCTCATTTCTTTGCGCGGAACATTACTGCGTGAACTACCGCCCCAGCTCCCGGCGTGGGACCGATTACGACACCGGCATGTCGCACCTTGGGTTTCGCTGTGTGTTTTCTTCAGAGCAAAAAAGCAAAACCAACCCGCATTAATGAATGTAAAGATACTCATCTCGCTGCTGGCGTTCGCGTCAGCCGCCTGCGCGCAGACTACCAAACCTAACATCGTCGTCATCATGGGTGACGACATTGGCATCTGGAACATCGGCGCCTACCATCGCGGTCTGATGGCCGGCAAAACCCCGCACCTTGATCAGCTTGCCAAGGAAGGGATGCTATTCACCGACTACTACGCTGAGGCGAGCTGCACGGCGGGCCGCGCGGCGTTCATCACCGGGGAGCTGCCTATTCGCACGGGGATGACCACGGTCGGCCAGGCCGGCGCCAAAACCGGACTACCCGCCGAGGCTTGTACGATAGCAACCGCGCTCAAGGAGCTTGGTTACGCCACGGGACAGTTCGGTAAGAACCACCTTGGAGATCTCAACGAGTTCCTGCCCACCGTTCATGGTTTCGACGAGTTCTTTGGCTACCTCTATCACCTGGACGCGATGGAAGACCCGGCGCACCCCAACTATCCCCAGGAACTGCTGCAGGTAGTCGGCCCGCGCAACATGGTCCACTCGTGGGCCGCCCCCACAGACGACGCCACGGTCATGCCGCGCTGGGGCAAAGTAGGCAAGCAAAAGATCGAAGATGCCGGCACGCTCTATCCCAAGCGGATGGAGACCGTTGACGACGAAATCCGCGACCTTGCCTTGAAATTCATCGAGAAAGCAAAAGCGGACAACAAACCATTCTTTTGCTGGCTAAACCCGACCCGAATGCACGTCGTCACCCATCTTTCTGAGAAGTATGAAAAACTGCGCAACTCACAGAACGGCTGGTCTCTTCAGGAAGCTGGCATGGCGCAGCTCGACGACGATATCGGGCTGGTGATGCAAAAGCTCAAGGAGCTTGGCTTGGACGACAACACCATCGTTCTCTTTACCACCGACAACGGCACGGAAACCTTTACCTGGCCGGATGGTGGAAACACACCGTTTCGCGGTCAAAAAGGGACCATCTACGAAGGCGGATTTCGCGCACCGGCAATGATTCGCTGGCCTGGAAAAGTGCCCGCGGGAACGGTCGAAAACGGCATCATCTCCGGCCTCGACTGGTTTCCCACGTTACTCGCCGCCGCCGGCAACCCGAACATCAAGGATGAGTTGCTAAAAGGCAAAAAAATAGGCGACCAGACCTACAAGAACCATCTAGATAGCTATAACCAGATGGAGATGATCACCGGCAAGGGGCCGTCAGCCCGCCACGAGATCTTCTACTTCGGCGAAAGCACCCTTGGCGCGGTGCGCATCGATGACTATAAATATCGCTTCATCGAACAGCCGAATGGTTGGCTTGGGGGCAAAGTCCATGTGGATGCCCCGTCGATTACAAACCTGCGCCTCGATCCATTCGAGCGCCTGGGCACTCCCTCCAACGGGACTTTGGATGGCGCGCAGGGTTACTTTAATGAATGGTTCCTATATCAATTTTGGCGTTTTGTATTCGTCCAACAGGAAGTAGGCAAGCTGGCCATGACCGCCCTTGAATATCCACCCATGCAGAAAGGCGCCAGCTTCAACCTGGACGCGGTAAAGGCCGAGATTGAGGAGGCTATTAAAAATCACGCAGGAAGGTAAGCGGGACATTTCGATCGTGAAACGCGCGGGCCGCCTCTCATCAGGCGGCCCGCGACTTCACAAGCGAATGGACTAATCTCACGGTTTGCCAGCCGCCTTGAATATCTCGTCGATGGCTGTGAGGAGTGAACGCGCTCCTTTCACATCGTAATCCAGCGACCAGATCATGATTCCTCCCAATCCCTGTTCGATCACATAACTTGCTTTCGAGCGGATCGTAGGAAGTCCGTTATACCAGATCGTACTTCCTACCTGATCCGAATTTTCGGCACCCGGATAGGACGAGACAAGCGCCGAGTAAGGATAATCGCGTTTGCGGAATGCCTCGCCAAACCCGTAACCGTAAAAAGGGACACCGAGCACGGCCTTTGACTTTGGCAGCCCGCGCTGCAGCCAATACGCCACGTTGCTCTTCGCAAAATCGAGGGAGGAATGCTGTCCTGGCGAGTTGGGTTCCCAGTAACCGGCGCCGTCGTAAGCCATGATGTTTACAAAATCGAATGCCTCAAAAACCAAGTCCGGCACTTTGTTTCCGCCGTAACCTTTTGAGAGCGCCGCGGTGAGCAGTTTGCCTTTTGGTTTCAAGGCATTTGAAAGATCGTGGATGAACGCGCCGTAATCCTGGTTAATTGACGGCCCTTCAATATCGACGTCAACTCCATCGAACTGATGCGCTGTAACGTAATCGGAAAGGCTGGCAACAAACCCGGCGCGTTTGGCGTTTGTCAGCAAATCAAAGTAGCGATTCAATAACTTCTTGTCGCCCGAAGCGGCGCCGCCCCCGATAGAAACCAGCACTTGCACATGATGCTCATGCGCCTTGGCAATAAGAACCTCGTTTCTGCTGCTAAAAGAAAGCGTCCCGGTTTCATCCGTGGGATTTTCAAAAGCGATGTTGATGTGTGTGAGTTTCGAATACTCAATTGTCTCGGAGAATACTTTGAGATCAATCCAGTTGGGAACATAAGCCACCACCCTGTTTTCCGCGTTTGCGGCGCCGGAAACCAGAAACATCACAAGCGCGCCGGCGATGATTAAAACCGAACGGGGGAAAGTTTTCATGAAGCCCGAATGTGCGGAGTTTATACCCGCTTTTTAAAGACTAATCTGCTTAACAGACCGGGGGAAACACGAACGCATTTCGTTGCATTCAAAGCTTTGATTCGATTGGAACCAAGGACGCGGGTTACATAAAAGCCGTCAATGTCACGAGCCGTTTCCTAACTATTTAAAGTGTTCCTGCGGGATTTTCCCTGCATTGAAATACTTAGTCTCTGCATTCGTTTTGGCAGGCGGCGTGCTATTGTCGGCCATGAAGGATGCAGAACCCGCCACCTATTAAACCCTTATCAGGCTTTTCCTCCGGCGGGTTGGTGTGGCAATGCACATCGGCTTTCTCCTGGTCTTTCCGAACGCAGCCGGAACGGACGCCGCACTTGCTCCATGCATGGAACATTTGTGAAGGCAAAATCTCGTCTCCATCTTCGATGCGGCTTTCCGCCTCTCCATGCCAGCCCGGGAACCAACGCTGAAGCCGCTTTAATTCATGAATTTTATCAGCCGCTTTTTTTCGAACGATGGGTCCATGCCGCACGGGCATTACTATTTTTGGAGCCCATTGCTCCTGTGGCGGCATGTCGTTTCCGACGCTCTGATCGCGCTTGCCTGCCTCATTATCGCAATCACGCTCATCCGGCTCTTACGCCGCCGGAAGGATCTGCCATTTGATTGGATTTATGCCTGCTTTGGCATCTTTATCCTCGCGTGCGGCGCGACACATACCATGGAAGTATGGGCGCCGTGGCATCCGGCTTACTGGTTCTCGAGTCTCTTGAAAGCAATTGCCGCGGCGGCTTCAGGGGCGACCGCCGTGCTCCTTGTAAAGCTGGTTCCAAAACTGATCTCCATCCCCAGCCCTGCCGCCTTGCAACAGGCCAACGAGGCTTTGGAAAATGAAATCGCCGAACGCAAACGCACCGAGGCGCGGCTGGCGCAGAACGCGACACTGCTCCGCATCGCCGGCAATTCCGCGCGCCTGGGAGGATGGAGCATTCAGATGCCTGACCAGACGCTCACCTGGTCCGACGAAATCTGTGCCATTCATGAGGTGCCGCCTGGTTACACGCCCACCTTGGAAGATGCGATCCGATTTTATCCTCCTGAATATCGAGCGGAAATCACCAGCCATGTCGGGGCATGTATTCAGGATGGCACTCCCTTTGATTTTCAACTCGAGATCATTACCGCCAGGCAACGGCGGATTTGGGTCCGGGGCATTGGCGAGGCGGTGCGGAATCCTGAAGGCCAAATCATTCGCATCCAGGGAGCTTTCCAGGACATTTCCGATCGCAAACTCGCTGAGGCGGCCAATCGGGAAAAGGAGACGCTCGCACGCATCGCAGGCCGGATGACGCGCACAGGCGCCTGGACCGCGGAAGTGCCGGGCCTGCGCGTTTTCTGGTCCGACGAGCTTTGCGAAATCCTGGAATACCCGTGTGGCGATGCACTGATGCTTTCCGAGGCGTTGGCGCGGCATCCCGATCCCTCCAGGGAAAAGGTCACCGCGGCCATGAACGCCTGCGTGCGGGACGGCATTCGTTTTGATCTCGAAGTGGAAACCGTCACAGCAACGGGCCGGAAAATCTGGGGACGCGTGTGTGGCGAGGCGGAACGCCATGCCGACGGTTCCATCCGGCGCGTGCAGGGAGCGTTTCAGGATATTTCCGAGCTCAAACACGGGGCCGAGGCATTGCGCACGGGCGAGCAGCGCTACCGCTCGCTGGTTGAAGCGACCACGGCGATTGTCTGGGATACCCCTGCCTCAGGCAAATTTGAGGTGGAACAACCGGGCTGGGCGGCATTTACCGGACAAAGCTTCGAGGAACTCCAGGGCTGGGGCTGGCTGAACGCCGTGCACCCCGATGATCAGGCCGAAACGCTGCGAGTCTGGTCCGCCGCAGTCGCAAGCCGGGGCATCTACGAGATCGAGCACCGGCTGCGGGCATGCGATCAAACCTATCGCGACATGCTGGTGCGCGCCATTCCCATCATGGCCGAAGACGGGACAATCCGGCAATGGGTCGGCGTGCATACCGACATCACCGAGCCCAAGCGGGCGGCGGAACGGCTCACGGCCAATGAAGTGTTGCTGCGCCAATTCATCCAGCACACCCCGGCGGCCATCGCCATGCTCGACACCCGGATGCGCTACGTTCAAACCAGTGAACGCTGGATTCAGGATTACCATCTCACCGGCGAGATCATCATCGGCAAGTCGCACTATGAAATTTTCCCGGATGCACCGGAGCGCTGGAAGGAGATCCATCAGCGCGTTCTGGCCGGCGCGGTCGAGCGATGTGACGAAGACCCCTTTCCGCGCGCCGACGGATCAACCGATTGGCTGCAATGGGAGGCGCGTCCGTGGCACAATGCGGGCGGCGAGATCGGTGGCCTGATCTTCTTTACCCAGGTCATCACCGAACGGAAGCGCGCCGAGGAAGAGTTGCGTTGGAAAACGGCGCTGCTTGAGGCTCAGATCGACTCGTATTCCGTGGGGATTTTGGTAGTCGACAACAGTGGCGTGAAGATCCTGCAAAACCGGCGCACGATTGACCTCTTCAAGATCCCGCCAGCGATCGCTGAAGAAGCCAATGACCATGTGCAGCTTCAATTTGTTCGCAACCGCACCAAATACCCCGATCAGTTTTCGGAAAAAGTGGCTCATCTTTTTGCGCATCCGAGCGAGTCCTCAGTCGACGAGATTGAACTGATTGACGGCATGGTTATCGAGCGTTACTCGGCGCCTGTGACCGGAAAAGATGGCCGGCACTATGGCCGGATCTGGACGTTTACCGACATCACCGGGCGCAAACGCGCGGAAGCCGAGCGAGCCGTGTTAAACAAACAACTCGTGGATGCCTCCCGTCAGGCGGGCATGGCGGAGGTGGCAACCAGCGTTCTGCACAACGTTGGCAACGTCTTAAACAGCGTGAACGTCTCCGCGACGCTGGTGGCCGCGGCACTCAAGAAATCAAAGGTCGGCGCCCTGGCCCGGGTCGTCACTTTGTTGAATCAACACAGCGAGGATCTGAGTGCATTTATCGACGGCGATCCGCGGGGAAAGAAGTTGCCGGAGTTTTTGCGCCAGCTCAGCGAGCAGCTCAACCGCGAACAGCAACGCGCCATCACCGAACTTGAGTCGCTGCGCGAAAATATTGAGCACATCAAGGAGATCGTCGCGATGCAACAGAACTACGCAAAGGTCTCCGGGGTCACTGAACGATTAAAGATCACCGACCTTGTCGAGGACAGCTTACGCATGAATGCGGACTCGCTCCTGCGACATGGGATAAACGTCATCCGTGAATACCAGGAAGTGCCCGCGATCAGCGTGGAGAAGCACAAGATCATGCAAATCCTGGTAAACCTGATTCGGAATGCGAAGCATGCCTGCGATGAGGCGTGCATACAGGACAAACGAATAACGTTACGCGTGACCAATGGCGAAGAGACGGTCACAATCTCGGTCATTGACAATGGCGTCGGCGTTCCAGCGGAGAACCTCACACGCATTTTTAATCACGGTTTTACCACTCGGGAAAACGGCCACGGCTTCGGCCTGCACAGCAGCGCCAACGCCGCCCGCGAACTCGGTGGCTCGCTGCGCGCATACAGCGGCGGCCCTGGCACTGGCGCCAGCTTCACCCTCGAACTCCCCCTCGTATCCAATGACAGCAATTTCCAAAGCGGCTCGGATGAAGCAACTCGGCACTGACGCGCTTGCTTTAGGCCCCGGCGATCCGGCGGCCAGATAAAGAGTCGAGGAGCAAGGTTATGGCCGTGGCCTTCACGTGACCTCCTGCTGCTACGAATTGCGCATGATCAGGCGGACGGCGTCGAGCCGAAGGCGCGATCCGGCAAGCGCGGCCTGAAGCTCGGCTTTCTGCAGCCTGGCGGCTTCAATTTCGGCGGGCCGGACGTGATCATTAATTTCGCGGAGCACTTCCAATCGCTCGATCTCGCCCTGCAATTGCGTCTCCAACACAACGGAGGCGGCGGCGACAATCTCCACCATTTTCTCACCGGCAATCGCCTGCGCTTTTTCAAGCATCGTCGGCAGGAACTTCTTCTTTACCACCGCGCGATCGAGCAGCTTGAAGATGTCGCCTTTTTCCAATTGAGCCACTTTGAAAGCCGCGTCGTCGGAGAGATCCTGGAGCTCGTGGTTGACGACAACCCGCACCGGCGTGGCGGGCAGGAACCGGTCAGCGTGCAACGCGGCGGGAGCGACACATTCCACCACGCAATAAGCCTCCAGCATCATCGCTTCTTTGCCGGAGCCTTTCCATACGCCAAAACAGGCGTTGCCGGCTTCGGCGCCGAGCAGCAGATCGAGCGCGCCGCTGAGGAGCGGATGATCAGCGCTCATAAACCCAAGATCTTCCCGGCTCAAAGCGCGCGTACGATCGAAGGTGACTGACATTCCCTCCTCGGGCAGTGAAGGAAATGCGTCCGTGAGAAGATGGCCGGGCTGCAGCAGATAAGTGCGGTTGCCTCCGCCGAGATCCTCCACGTTCACGCCAAAATGATCCATGAGCCCAACAAAGAACTCTTCAAATGAATCATCGGCGTCCCGGGCGCGAATCTCGTTGACCATGAGCGCGGCCTGCTCGGGCCGGCAGGAGTTGAGTTCAAGCAGCCGATCGTGGCCGCGTTCGAGTTTCCTGGCGACCTGGCCGTGGTGCTCCTTGGAACGCTTGAGAAACGCGGTCAGCTTTCTTGCGTTAAAACTCTCGAGCAAGGGGTGCAGCTCTTTTTCGAGTGCTTTTGCAATCTCATCGGCGCCGTGCAGGTTTTTCTCAAACGCGTTGAGGCCTTCGTGATACCAGCGGGCAAGCACCTCGGATTCGCTCCCCTGGATATAAGGAACATGGATCTGGATTGTCGCCCGCTGTCCGATTCGATCGAGACGGCCGATGCGTTGTTCCAGGAGCTCGGGGTTGGCTGGCAGATCAAAAAGAACAAGGTGATGCGCAAACTGGAAGTTGCGTCCTTCACTTCCAATTTCCGAACAGATCAGGATGCGGGCGCCTTCTTCTTCGGCAAAGAACGCGGCGTTGCGGTCGCGCTGCATCAGGGTAAGCCCTTCATGAAAGAGGGCGCAGCTCACGCTCATTTCGCGCTGCAAACGTTCGGAGAGTTGTTCGACCATTTCGCGCGTCTTGCAGATCAAAAGGATTTTGGCGTCTTCATGCTCTTTTAACAAAGCAGCGAGCCATTTTACCTTGAGCACCATCGGATCGGCTTCTTTCGCCAATTTTAATGGCGAAAGATTGGCGCGGCGTTCAGGGAATCCCGATAAGGCGGCACGCGTATTGCGAAACATGACGCGGCCCGTGCCAAACGCATCGAGCAACTCCTTCACCAGATGTTTGCGCGCTTTTTCATCCCCGGCCATCAACTCTTCGCAATGCCGCCGGATACGCTCCGATTTTGCTCCAAAAAGAGCCTGATCAGCAGCGGTCACAGGCTTGCCGTCGATCACCCGGTCAATCGCTTTTGCGACCTGTTCATAATGATCGGCTTCCTCTAAAAACTGAGCCAGATCCGAGTACCGATCCGGATCAAGGAGACGCAACCGTGCAAAATGGCTTTCGGGTCCAAGTTGCTGCGGCGTGGCGGTAAGCAGGAGCAGACCGGGCGTCCTGACAGCGAGTGCATCGACGAGCGCATACTGCGGGCTGACATTTTCCGCGCTCCATTCAAGGTGATGCGCTTCATCGACAACCAGCAGATCCCAGCCGGCTGCGAGGAGCTGGGCGGCCCGGTCCGGATTCCGGGAAAGGAACTCGATGCTGCCAATCACAAGCTGGCTGTCGAGGAACGGATTCGCCTCGGGATCATTGAGCTGAATCGACTCGCAGCGTTCCAGATCGAATATGCTGAAGAGCAGATTAAAGCGGCGCCAGAGTTCGATAAACCATTGATGGATCAACGGTTCAGGCACGAGGATCAGGATCCGCTCGGCGCGACCGGTCAAATGAAGCCGGTGCAAAATGAGGCCGGCCTCGATCGTTTTGCCCAAGCCGACTTCGTCCGCCAAAAGGACACGCGGCACCAGTCGGGAGGCCACTTCGCCGGCGATAAACATCTGATGCGCCAGCAGATCGACCCGGCCGCCAAGAAAACCGCGCACCGGGCTTTGGCGCATTTTGCTGCGGCGCGAAAGCGCGTCAACGCGGAGGTTAAACGTCTCAATCTCATCGATCTGCCCGCCGAATAACCGGTCCTCGGGCTTGCTGAAGCTGATCAAATCGGAGAGCTCCGCCTCGGCCACTTCGCGTCCCGGCGTGAGATAGACAAGCAGCCCGGCGCGTTCCTCCACCGATTCGACCACCATTTGCGCGCCATCGTGGGACTTGATGCGGTCGCCTTCCTTGAAAACAACGCGGCGCAGCGGAGCTGATTCCAAGGCGTACTTGCGATGTTCGGTCGCTGCGGGGAAGAAGACTTCCACCCTGCCGAACTCCGTTTTGAGAAGGATGCCGAGGCCGAGTTCGGGCTCGGTATCGCTCACCCATCGTTGACCTGGCACTGGCTTACCGGTTTGCATAAAAGGGCGACTAGCCTCTACCAATGGGCCGGGTTCGTGCAAAGGCTTTCGGTGCCTCAATGCAGAGGTTTTTTTAAATGTCAAAACGGCAGTGACCGTATTGAACACCACATTACATTCATCGTGCCTTTAATCGACGGGACCAATGGATCATCCGGCGGGAAGGCGTCTACAAAACAAAAGCAACGTTCCGCGCTTCAAAGCTTAGCGGCGGCCGGAGAGCGCCGCGGCATACGTGCGCTCGATCGCGGCAATGGAACCGCCCGCATCGCCATACAACGAGTCGTCCAACAGATGGCTTGCAAGCGCGATATCGGCGGAAATCGTCCCGGCACTTCCGCGGCTTCCTGCGTTTTCGATCGCCAGATCGATCTGCGCCTCAATCCGCGCGAGATCACTTTCCATTTCCTCGAGCGACTCGGCGCGCCGCTCCAGGTTGGCCAGGCGTTCCTCCAAAATACGCAGGGTCGCCTGCTTCGATTCCCGTAAAGAGGACGATATCTTTTCAGATCCAAGCGATTTGATCGCCGCGTCGATTTTCCCCACCAACTCCGCCTCGTTTGCGCGGGAGTCGATGGCGGCGAGGTTTTGCTGCGCAATCAGAAGTTTTAGATAAAGCCAACAAAGCTTCCCCAACGCCTCCCGGTTACTTTCAATCACGAACTCTTCAGACTGCAGTTCATGATGAATCTGGAGTATCTGCGCGCAACGCCCTTCAAGCAATTGGAGCCGGTCGCGCCGCTCGATGGAAAGCTTGTCGATCAAAGCGCTTCTTTGTTCCATCAGCGTGCCTGATTGAATTGTTACTTCCCCGGCATCGACCAATTGCTGGAAGCGACGGCTGGAGATTACTGCATACAGATAGGCGCCTTCCATCGCCAGCCCAAGCAGCCAGAAACCCGGATGCCCGAACCCGAGGATTGCCAGGCCGGCGCACGCCAGCGCGTTGAAGGGGACCCGTCCGAGACCGGGGACAATCGGGGCAATCCAGAAGGCGGTTTTTAAGTAGCGAACCACGGCTGTTTCATCGGGCGCTGCGCTGCCAGATGACGAGAAGATTGTTAATGACGTCGGCGCTGGGCGATTCGCTTGTGCTGGCGATATCCACTTGGAGGCCGAACTTTCCGTATAAAACAAATGGACTCTCAGAGAACTTGATCGGGATGGCCGGGTTGGCGGGACGAAAGCCGTGCTTGAGCGATTCTTTCTGGATCGGTTCGCTCAACAGGAAGTTAAGGAACTCATCGGCTGCCGCGCGTTGTTGCGGTCCGCTCCAGGGCGTGTCGAGAATATAGTAAGGATTGTCATTCCATATATTCTGGGTGGGATAGATGATTTTAAGTTCACCCCAGCGGCCCTCCGCGTTTTTGAGGTAATCAATCGCGACGTTTTCATAGACAAAAAGCGCGTCGTAGGAGGAAGGCCCCCGCAGCACCATGTCGCGCATCATATTTCCAGTGCTGTTGGAAAGGCCGGTCACCGCTTTTTCAATGGAGAGCATCCAGGTTTGGAAAGCAGGATCGAGGATATCCTTTAAAGCCAGGCCGCGGTTTTTTTTGTGGTAGTCATCCGCCATCAGCAACAGCGTCATCAAGCCGCTGTTGGATTGATTGGGATGGGTATGGCCGAACTTGAACACGCCCCACTCCGGCCTTTTTGCGATGGCATTCCAACCGCCCGGCTCCCCGAGCGCCTCGCCGATCGTCTTGAATGAAACCTCGCTGTATTTCTTCAGGAACGCCTCATACCGTTCCGCCCACATGACAAACACCATAGGGGTGAGCGCCAGCGATTCTTCCCGGAGAACGGGCTGCTTGTTATGGTTAAGGTTCCACTCGCGCACAAATACGTCCTTGTAAGCGCCGCTTGCCGGACTCCAGACATTGATCCGTGAATCGCCGCCGAGCACGGCCTGCGCTGCTTCCACCGAGCCAAGGGGAATCAGGTTTACTTTAATCCCGCGTCCTTCCTTGCTTGATGCAAACTGTTCAGTGGCCCATGTCAGCCATCGCTGCTTTTCGGTGCCATAAGCGATGCCGATTTCAATGCCCTTTCCATTCTCCAAACGCGCGCCGGAACCCGTGACCAGGCCGGCATTGGAACTTCCAAGCGGTTTTCCAGCGAACATTGCATAAGCGCAGTATGCGCACGCCCCGATGAAGAGGAAGACAACGAGCTTTCCGATAAAGGTAAGCCTGGGATTTTCTGACATAATTAGAAGAAAGTGGCGATCTCTTTGAATACCTCGCGGATGTTCTGCGGGTTGCCTTCGTAGAAGCGTGCCTGGGTCGCGTCGGCTATCTTCTTAAGCACTTCTTTCTGAGCTTCGGCATCGTATCCGATCGTAAAGACACGGATTGAACTATTCTCGTTATCCGAACGAATCTGTTTAAGAAGCGCGTCGAGCTTGATCGAGCTATTGGTATCCGCGCCGTCGGTAAGCACCACGATGGCTGAGATTTTGCCCGAACCTTTTGATACTTGAATCTGTTTGGCGAAGGTCCTTGAAATCGCATCGTAAAGGGCGGTGCCGCCGGCGGGAAATAGCGATTCAATCTGGCGTTGAGACTGGTCGCGGATCTGTTTAAGCGGCGCGGAGTTGCCGACAGAAAGAACAGTCTGGCTAAATGGCACGAGCAGGAATGAATCCTCGTCATCAAGGAGCCTGAGCAATTCCAAGGCGCCAACGCGCGCGCTCGAGATGCGATTATTTTCCTTCATGCTTCCCGAGGTGTCGAACACGAGCGCGATATCGGAATGCTTCTTATTGGCACGCCAAAGCCCAACAATGGCGTCCATGATCTCCGGCGTGGGAACTTCCAAAGTTGTCTTCGGTTCGCGAGGATCAATCCCGTGCGCGACGTCCAAAGGCGCACGAAGCGGCACGTCGACGGCCGCGGGACGGAACCCGAACTCCATCGCTTTTTCCTGCTGCGGTCTGGCAAGCAGATAGGCGATATAAATTTTTGCGGCTTCCTTCTGTTCGGCGGTTACCCAGTCGCCTTGCACAATACCGACCGGGTGATCCGTCCAGAAAGCGCCTTCCTTGGGATAAAGCGCCACGATTGGAAATGGCATCTGATATTTGGGCAAATACGACTCGATGACCATGTTCTCGTAGAGCACCGAAGCACTGAGATACTCCGGTCCGTTGGCAAACATCTTCTTGCCGAAGAAGCCGGTGGAGCTGCCGTAATGAACCACCGATTTTTCGATGGAAGATAGAAAGGCCGCGGTCTTTTCAATATCGTGCTGGTTCAAGCCGGAGGTTTTGCCGCTGGCGGCGTAGACTTCGGCAAAGAGCGAAATAAGTCCGCTGTTGCTAAACTGCGGATGCGTATGGCCGAACTTGAATTGGCCCCATTGGGGATAACCATGCGCCGCCCATCCCTGCTCGTTGGTTGCAAGCGCCAGGATGTCGCTCCAGCCAACCGGCTTCTTCCCCCAACCTATCGCCTCGGCCATCGGTTTCCACATCGCGATGACCACCGGGGAAAGCAGAAGGTTCTCGGTCGGGCCTATCAAATCCCTGCCATTGCGAGCACGCGCCCGGGCGTTGCCGGACTGGATAAATGCGGCCGAAGCCGGACTTGCCAGGTGCGCCTGGGAAACGCCGCTTAAAAGATCATCAATCAATTCACCTGATCCTTTGGCAACGGCTTCCACGTAGACTGATTTGCCCGATGCTGTCCTGGAGCCGAGCCGGTTGAACTCAACAGTTACCGCCTTGACCCAATCCTCTTTTTCCGAGCCGTAAGTAAAAAGGAGCTTCAGCGCGCCGGCGGGAACTTCGTCTTTTGAAACATCGGGCGCTTTGCCACAGGAAACCAAACCAAGGAGGAGCAGGAGCCACCAAAGGGAACCGCGAAAGGGCGCTTTCACGGCGCCACCGTAACCGAATTCGGGTTAAGACAAAGCACTTCGCGCTCCGTCACGCGATTGTCACATTTCGCCTGGCTATAAAAATCAAGCCGGTCGAGGACCGGTGATCTGAGCTGTTATTCGTTGTAGAACTCACGGATCACGCGGCCGAACGTTTCCATTGGTAATCCAACTACATTGCTAAAGGAACCCTCCACACTCTCAATTATCTCACCATTATCGTCCTGCGCGGCGTATGCACCTGCCTTGTCCAGGGGACCAATGCGTTGCAGATAAGCGCGGCGGCCTTCCGCGGAGAGCACTCGAAACCGGACTTGAGTTACTTCTATAAATGCGCGCTCCTGCCCGCTGGAACGGCGGATTAATGAGACGCCTGAAAAGACCGCATGCGCACGGCCATTGAGCTCGGAGAGCATCCGCTCGGCTTCAGGCATATCGGCGGGTTTACCAAAGATGCGTCCTTCAAAAGCGACCAATGTATCCACCCCTACAACAAGGTTGCCGGGATACTTGGAAGCAAGCGCACTGGCTTTAAGCCGCGCATTATACAGCACCGTCTCGCCCGGCGAAAAATGGGGCGGCGCCACCTCGATGACATCAGCCGGCTCGACCCGAAACTCGTAATCATGCTCTGCAAGCAGATCACGGCGTCTCGGCGAGGCGGAAGCGAGGATAAAGGGAGGACGCTTTAACAAGGCAAGTGAAGCTGACAAGGGTGGATCGCTATTTTCCGATTGGGAAGTTGAATGACGGACTAGGCAATTCTTTATAGTCCACGGGAACTGTGAAAAGAGCGGCGTCGAGATTTTGGTCACTTACCGAAACCAGCGTGGTAGTCACTTTTTGTCCGTTAATCAGCATCTCGGTCTTCATCACCATACCGGGAAAATCGTTCGGCCGTGGTGTCATTTGAAGAGAAAGCGCGGCGAGTCCCGAGTTAAGACACTTTTCCATCGCCGCCGAGATCGCCGCGTAGTTGGGGTAATCGCGCGCGACCCAGTAAGTGGCACTCACCCCGGTCCCATTCCAGGTAAATACCTCGCACTCGCGATTCTCGATTTTTTCCTTTTTCCCGTTTGAAACGAGCTTTGGAAGATCGGCTCCCTTCGGTCCGGTTTTCTGGCGTTTTTGCATTTCCGCCGTCAACGCCTGGGTGCTTTCGGCAGGAATCCGCATGAACCCTTTTTTGACATGCATCAGAGTAATAACCTCCCCGGTGGCGCCATCGGTAATCGTGCTCATCTCAGGAGCCACATCGGCGCGTGCCTTGGACTCCTTGAATTTCAAGGTCATCGTCCCCGACTGCATCGACCCCTCCACTTTCTGGACGATCACAAAATCGGCATGGGCAAGCAAACCACCTGCAAGCAAAAAGAGAGGGAAAAGAACGGATTTCATGCGCGGCATCCTGCTTTTCAGGCGGCTTTGGAATGGGTGCAGACAAGATCGCGCGCGGGCTCAATGTGCCAGCGCTCGGCGACCAGGGTAAGATCGTTGTTCAGGGGCCAGCGATCGGCCACCGGCTCGCCTGTGTAGTCGGGGTTGCCGCCTTTCAGCTCCATGCAATTGGTGTTGTCGCCAATGCGGCGCATCTCCTCGATTTCATCCTCGCTGAACTTGATTTGCGGCAACGCGGCCAGGTCATCGATTTTTGATTCGATCGCTTTGGCGTTGGCTCCCGACTCCTGGATCATGGTCGGAATAACACTCTCCACCGGCGCTTGGGAGAGATTCCAGATGCAGGAAAGCTGAAGCGGGGAAAGGTCGTGGCGTTCGGCGATAAAGCGCATTTTTTCCAGCTTGGCGTAGCCGACATCGACCCAGCCCGCAGGCCGGTACGTGCGATGATCGTATTTATGGAACTCATGGCCGGGTTTGACGTCGCCATGAAAAAGACCGCCGTAATCGGCGACACGCGTGATCAGTTTGATCCCGTATTTTTGCGCAGGAGCGAGGCTGAGCAAACCAGGCCATGGCTCAAGCGGGTTGAGGATGATCATCGACCAGTCAAGCAGGGCGCCAAAGCGTTCAAAATTGAGGATTAGGTCGAGGGAAAAACCGTTGGCAGGTCCCGGCGCAACACCGAGCCGATGAGCGAGTTTTTGTTCCCGCATTTTCTCCATCCCGTTCCAGATCGAGTCGCTTGTATAACCAATCGAATCCGGATTATGAAGCATCAGGCAATCGAAATAATCGACCTTGCAGCGCTCAAGCATTTTCTCGGTGGCCATCGTGATGTAATCCGAATAGTCGCGCGCGGTCCGGAGACGCGGATCGGTAAAACGTGGGAATCCTTTGGAGCCTTCGCGTTGGCCGGTGTAAAAATCGTGGCCGATCATGGCAACGAGCGAATAGCTTTCGCGAGGCAAACCTGAAAGCGCCCGGGCAAGCATCGCATCCGCTTCGCCGGTGCCATAGACATCCGCAGTCATGAATGTGCGGATTCCTTGGTCGTAGGCGTGGCGGATGGCGCCAATAAAACGATCGTCTTCGAGCGGCTCTCCAAAATGCATGAAGCGGCCACCGCTCCAGGTTCCGTAGGCAGTGCGGGTAATGTCCATAAGCTTCCCCGTTCATTAACCGGTGATTGCAGCGGAGGAAACACGGATTTTGCAGAAGGCGCGATCGGCAACCGCAATGAGGAGTCGACCCGTTTTTTAGAGAGAGGACGGAACAAAAATGATTATGAAAACATTGACATCCATCATGGCCGCCGTGTGCCTGATCACGCCTGTGCTGGCGCAGTCGGCGGACGAAGCAAGAGAGGTAAGACGGGCAGCTAATACGATTTCGCGGCTCAATCGAATTCCGGAAGCCGGGATTCCTCCCGCGATCCTTAGGAACGCGCGGG
The DNA here is from genome assembly GCA_028293625.1 of Chthoniobacteraceae bacterium. Lineage (GTDB taxonomy): Bacteria > Verrucomicrobiota > Verrucomicrobiia > Chthoniobacterales > Chthoniobacteraceae > CAIURC01. The sequence goes on from JAQGOL010000025.1 coordinate 427,813, forward strand.
GGCTTGCCATTGTGCGCGTCTATAAAGCCGGGTTTGGAATTAGCGGGCGCGTCGGGAAAGGAGTGGTACTGGCACGCACGGCGCGAGGCTGGTCCGGGCCGGCATTTATCTCCACGGCAGGCGCCGGGATTGGACCACAGGTCGGGATTCAGGCGACTGACTTTGTGCTCGTCTTGAACACCCAAGGCGCTGTCGACGCTTTTGCGCGAGGTGCCAATGTCACCCTGGGCGGTGATGTCAGCGTGGCAGTCGGACCGGTTGGACGCGCCGTGGAAATCGGGGTTACTCCAATTGCGGCAGTGTATAGTTATAGTCAAAGCCGGGGACTCTTTGTAGGCGCCTCCCTTGAAGGCTCTGTGATTACCGGCCGGCCCCGTGCAAATGCAGACTTTTACGGACGCAACGTCGCCGCCACCCAGATTCTTCGCGGCAATGCCCCACTCCCAAGAGCTGCCGCCCCGCTGCTGACCGCGCTTCAAGGACCCCGCCGCATGGCCGGGGAACGCGTCGCGCAACGCTAATAAATCATTGCCGAGCGCGGGATTAAAAAAAGAGCAGCGATTCCCGCGGTTGAGCAGGCAAGAAAAAAGGCGCGCCCGGAGTTTATCCGGACGCGCCATTTCTTTAACGGGCTGCTATTCCAAGAGGCGGCTTATTGCAACCACTCGTAGTGCGAGAATTCGCCGGCGGGCTTGTCGATCCGCTCAAAGGTATGGGCGCCGAAGTAATCGCGCTGGGCCTGAAGCAGGTTGGCCGGGAGCCGTTCCTGGCGGTAGCTATCAAAATAAGCGAGCGCCGCACTGAAGGCGGGAACCGCCACGCCGTATCCGACAGCGGTCTGGATGGCGCTGCGCCAATTGGCTTGTGTGCGAAGAATGATGTCGCGGAAGAACGGATCAAGAATGAGGTTCTTGAGTTCCGGATTGCGGCGGTAGGCCTCGGTGATGAAGTTGAGGAACGCCGCACGGATAATGCAGCCACCGCGCCAGATGCTGGAGATGTCGCCGAAGTTCAGATTCCAGTTATAGAGCTGGCTAGCGGCGCCAAGCTGCACAAAACCTTGTGCGTAGCTGATCAGTTTGCTGGCATACAACGCATCGCGCACCGCCTCGATCATCTTGGCGCGATCCCCTGTGTAAGGCACGGGGGTTGGGCCAGGGAGTTCTTTGCTGGCGGCCACGCGCTCGCTCTTTAAGGAGGAAAGAATGCGTGCTTCAACAGCGCTTCCGATCACGCTCAATGGGACGCCCATTTCAATGGCATGACCGACCGTCCATTTGCCAGTCCCTTTCTGGCCCGCCTTGTCGAGAATAAGATCGACCATCGGCTTGCCGGTTTCGGGATCTTTGCGCGTGAAAATGTTGGCCGTGATCTCAATGAGGAATGAGTTGAGCTCCCCTTTGTTCCAATCGGAGAAAATCTGCGCGAACTCTTCGGCGCTTGGATTGATGGTTGATTTCAGAATGGCGTAGGCCTCGCAGATGAGCTGCATGTCGCCGTATTCAATCCCGTTGTGGACCATCTTTACATAATGGCCCGCGCCATCGGGGCCCATATGACGGCAGCACGGCTCGCCTTCTGCCACCGCGGCGATACGCGTGTAAATAGGCGCAATGGATTCCCACCCCTCTTTTGAACCGCCGGGCATGATGGAAGGCCCCTTGAGCGCGCCTTCTTCGCCACCGGACACACCCACTCCAAAAAAATGAATCCCTTTTGTCTTAAGATACTTCTCGCGCCGCTGGGTATCGGTCCAAAGCGAATTGCCGCCATCGATAATGATATCGCCGGCTTCAAGCAGCGGAATGAGCTGCTCAATGACTGCGTCCACAGGAGCGCCAGCCTTGACCATGATTTGCGCTTTACGCGGCCGTTTAAGCGCCCCGACAAATTCCTCGAGGGTTTTGGCGGCCACAAAATTTTTCCCTTTGCCCCGGCCCTCTGCAAATTTCTCGGTCACCGATGTGGTGCGGTTATAGACAGCAACGGAGAAACCCTTGCTCTCCATGTTGAGAACGAGGTTTTCGCCCATTACAGCGAGGCCGATAAGGCCGATATCACAGGTGGCAGTCATGAGATTTTACGATTTAAGATTTAGGGTTTGAGAGGGGGGGGAGGGTATCGGCAAACTGAGCCCAATGGCAAACGTGATTTCATCCACCCTGAAAAGTGTCTGGTGCAACTCCGTTTGCATCGTCTCACTGGCCGCGCGCCTTTTATGAACTTGCCCAATCAGCTTACCGTCGGACGTTTTTTCCTGACCCTGGTTTTTGTCGTGCTGCTCTCCACCGAGTGGCGCTTTGCAAACACCGCAGGACTGCTCCTTTTTGCCATCGCCAGTGTCACCGATTATCTCGATGGCGAGATCGCGCGGCGGCGCAACCTGGTCACTGATTTCGGCAAGCTCATGGATCCGCTTGCCGACAAGATCATGATGGCCGCGGCTTTCATTCTCCTGGTGCCTCACCATGCGTTTCCGGCATGGGTCGCCATTGCCATCATCAGCCGCGAGTTCCTGATCACCGGACTGCGCCTTCTCGCAGCCAGCAAAGGAGTGGTTTTGCCCGCCGAAAAACTCGGTAAACACAAGACGATCTGGCAAATCGTCATGGTGCTTTATTTCTTCCTGCTACTTTCGCTGGATGAAATGCAAACCGCCGGCTGGTTTTTCATCGGCACGCCCTGGGCGTACGCCTGGAAAATAGGCGGTCCGCTGCTCATCGGCGTCGTCCTGATCCTGACCATCTTCTCGGGAGGCGGTTACGTGAAAAAGAACTGGAAGCTGATCACCAGCGGCGCGATGTGAGGGCTGGTTAAAGGAATCAGCGTGCAGGTTGCACAGAGATGGCAGGCCCCTTTGTTGCCAAGACGCCCGCAACGGGCACAAGGCCAACACGTTCTTTTATAAAGGCCGCAACAAGCTTACTGGTGCTCGACTTGATCGCCAGGCATCAGGTGCGGATCCTGGGCGGGATCTTTCGCAATCACTTTTTTATCGAACATGAGCACCTTGCCGTTGCGGATCAGCCGGATTTTATTTCCCGCAAAATCACCGGCACCTTGAGCGGCGCTGATGGCGGAATTAAGGGTAAGATCCGCATACCACGGCAGGCGCTGAGGATTTCGCACCTGGCCGCCGATCGTCACAAAACGCGCCGTGGGCGCAACGTTGATGGTCGCAGTGGGACGGGTAAAAATCTTTTTGTCGATAAGGCACCGTTCAATAGCGCGTTCAAGCTGGCTTTGAGTGAGGCCCGCCGCGCGCACCTGGCCGCCAAGCGGGATATTCACAAACCCATCGCCGCCGATCGTAAATTGCTGCGCGAATGGAAGCGCGTCCTCGGGAGGCATCCCGGACATGCGCAACTCGAAGCTGTCGCTTGCACGGAAGACAGCCCCTTCCATCATGGAGTCGGCCGCCGCCGCCGGGCGCGTCGGCGCCGGGGCGGAGGGAGCGGCACGACGAACGGCCTGCGCGTGGATGCTTGAAAATGCGAGCACGAACGAGAGGGAATGAAAAACGAACTTTCGCATGGTAGGAACCTTAATAATCTTCGCGGTTGCCGGTGGAACGGGGGCGTTTGGGCGAGCTGGCGGCGGAGGTGGTGGCAAGATCGTCGGAGCCACGGCGGGAAGCCTCTTCCTTGGTCGGGCGTGGCGAATAATAATCGTTATAACTATTGTAGTAGGAATAACCGTTATCGTGACGAGGATCGACGTTGTTAAGGACCACTCCAATGAGCGTGCCGCCGCAGTGCAGCACCGCTTTTTTCACATGCTCAAGCATGGCGCGCGGGAACCGGCGATGCTGCACAACCATAATCGTGATGTCGCATTCGCTGGCGAGCACCGAGCCGTCGCTCACGCCAAGAATCGGAGGGGCGTCGAAGAAGACGAGATCGTACTGGCTTTTGACCTGCGCGATAAGCTCAACCATGCGCTGCGAATTGAGGATCCCGACCGCTTCCTCAGGCAGCTGGCCGCTTGGAATGAACGAAAGGTTATCAATTTTGCTCGGCTTGGTGATCTCATCAATGGTCGCCTTGCCGGTAAGGTAATCGGTCAACCCAAACTGATTGGGAATGTCAAAGAAGGTGTGCTGCGTCGGCCGCCGCAAATCCGCATCCACAACAAGAACATTGTATCCACCTTGGGCACACGTATAGGCCATGTTGTTTAGCGTGGTGGATTTGCCTTCGCCGGGACCGCCGCTGACCAGGGTAATGGTGTTTGAATTACGGTCCGGTTTATTGAACTCCATGTTGGCGCGCAATATCCGGTAAGCCTCCGCGTCGGGCGTGTCGCCGCGCCTGGTAATCAGACGTGCCGCATCTTTCAACACCACGGCAAGCACAGGCACCCCAAGGAATTTTTCCACGTCGTCGAGCGTTTTCACACTCGTATCAAGATACTCGATAAAGAACGCGAGGCCGACCCCCACACCCAAACCAAGAATTACCGCCACCGCCATATAAGCCGGCACCTTCGGCTTGCTCGGGTAGAGCGATGGCTCGGCTTTTTCACGAATGTGTGCCGGCTCGAAGTAAAGTTTGCTGTCGAAAGACTCGGTTTGAAACTTGATTTTGGCAGCTTCGAAAATCCGCTTTTCCTGAAGCGCTTCGCCCTTCGCCTTTGCATAGGCGCTCGCTTTTTCCTTATCCTTGATCTGCGCCTCGCGGGCGGTGTTGAATTTTTCCTGAAGCACCTGCAGCGTGCTCTCTTCGACGGCGAGCTTGCTGGCCAGATTCAGCCGCACTGCGGAGAGCGATTTTGAGAGCTGGTTGGCATAGCTCTCCTGCAAAGCGCGCAACGAAACGATGCGAGGATGATTTTCCCCCAAACCGCTATTGGAATACTTGGTTTCATCCGTTTGAGCCTCGAGCAAAGAATTGACCATCTTGATGACTCCTTGGTCATCCATATTAAACGTGCGCAATGCCTCCTTCAATTCCTCCGGCTTCAACTTGGTGATCTGCTCAAGCTGCCCACGGGTGCGAGTCACGACAAGGCCCTGCTCATTGACCTGCTGCTCAAGCGCCACCAGGTTGCGATCGGTGGTTCCAAATTGGGTATTGGGGTTGTCCGGGTCAGGATCGGTAATGGCGTCCCGTGCGCGGATTGCATTCATTTCGCCAGCGGATTCAACAACGCGCTTGCTCTGGCTTTCAATACCTTCCTTAACCAGAGCCAAACCACGCTCAGCACTTACTTGGACCTCCTTTAACCGCGAATCCCGATAGATCACCGCGATCATATTGGCGATGTCCGCCGCCTCCTCTTTATCCGTGCTGTAAATCCCAATTTCGATAAGGGCCGTGTTGCGCACTTCCTTCAACGACATCATGCGAAGGAGCTTTACGCAGACAATTTGCGGAGTGAGCGGACGTCCATCCACCGCCCATTTTTCAGTCAATTTAAGTGCGTTGATGACCGGATATAAAATCTCGGTCTTTTGCAGATTATTAAACTGAGTGGAAACAAAAGTCGGATCCGTGGCGGCCCGGCTTGAATTGCTGAAAACGTCGATGGCGCCGGAGCGATCCGGCTTCACCTCGACGGTGACCTTTGAGTAGTACTCGCGAGGCATAAACCAGACCACGACCCCGGCCGTCATTATCACGAGGACAAATGCCAGTGCGATCAGTCCGGCCCGCACCTTGATGATGCGCCAATAATCAAGAAAATGGAGCTTTACGTCACTTGCATCGTTCATAAACAGGAGGTGTCAGAGGGGCAAAAAAGGGGCGCAAATTACGCATTCCCCCAGCGAATCGCAATGGTTGAACACGGAAATTTCCGAAGGGGAATACGCAAAAGGATTAGAAGGTGTATTCAAGTCCGAAAAAGCACCGAATCCGGTAATAATCGGTGACGGAGCTTCCTGAATTGGCTTTGAGATAACTCACATTGGTATTGAGAGAAACCGATTTTGTGAGCCGATATTCAAGCCGCGCATTGGCGTCGTAGCTGCTCGAGGAAGACTTTGTCGCCGCCGCGCTGGTCGACTCGAAAACAAAATTACTGCTCGCGAGACCACTGAGCCGCGGGGAGAACGTCTTGGAATAACTCAACCCGCTGCGAAAGACCTGCCGCTCCTGGCCCGCTGCGAATGGCTCCTCAAAACCGAAGCGGGTGGTCAGATTCCAAATCGTGGTGGGACCGCTTCGATAAGCAATCGATCCTTCCAAATAAGGAGTCGAGGAAAGATCGCCTTCAAGCGTGAAGGTGCGCATTGAAGCTCCCAAACGCACGGTTCCGCTGAAACGGTTGGTAAGCCGCGCCTCCGCGCCGATCAAGGCGTAAATGGTATCCGCGTCGCGTGTCTCGCTACCCTGGTAGCTGATCTTGCTGAAACGAACCTCGCTTAAGTAAGTAACCCGCGCGCTCCAAAGATACCGGAGCTCGGTGCCAAAGACGGTCTCATTATAGTTACCAGCCTCCTGGGCCTTGTCCGCGTAGATAAGCGCATTATCGCTGATACTAAAGACCGAAGTCACCCGGCGATTCCAGCGGTAAGTCAAATCGGACTTGGCGTTGGTGGTGAGATAATTGCTGCCGCTTTGATCCTGCGGGGTGTTGATCCTTGAAAGATCGGGTTGTGAAAGATACGCGCCGTTAAACTGCGAGGTAAATTGAAGCCGCGGTGTCAGCCGGTATAAAAAGCTGAATACCGCTGCACCGTTATAATCCGTCTTCCCTCCGGGCCGGCTCCAGTACTCACTGGCACTCCCATTCACATCAAATGTGAAAAGGGAACGCGCTGTAAATATCTGCATGTCAGCCGAGGCACTCGCTTGGGTCACAGCGCTGCCGGCCCGTTTAGCAGCAGGTTGCGCCGGTACGACAACCACATTTTCAATCTTGGCGGGCGTGGCCGGCACCACGACATTTTGGAACCCATTGGGAACCGTTTTCCCGGGCACATAGAGGCCGCCGTCCCCAATGCTGGGAGGAATAAACCTAAAGGCAGGCCTCTGCTCAAGATGGGCAGGGATCGCGGGCTCTACTTCCACCGGAACGGTGACGGCCTCGGTACCCTTTGACTTGGTTGGTGTTTGAAAAATGTTGTCGTCATACCCCATAGAGAGAGATGTCGTATAACGGAAACGCGGCCTGGCCAAACGCCCCTGCCCCGCAGTGAAACTCGTTGCGCTCGATCCGTAAAAGCCGGGAAGAGTAAAGGATGGGACCTCCGAAGTAGGCGCTTTTGGCGTGCCAAAGCCGACCCCCTGCGTTGAAGCCTGCGATCCTGTCACCGATGAGCCCCCGCCAGTGGCGCCCAATCCCGCGTCGCTGGATGGGCCAAAAGAGGAGGCCGCGCCAGTCTTGGGTGGAGTCGTCCCGTCAGAAGTGGTCCCCGTGGCCGGAGTCCCACCAGGCGTATTTGCTGGTGATCCGGAAGCGTTTCCACCGGTCCCGCCGGCCGCTCCTGAACTGCCCGGATACGCCGGCCCACCCGCCGCACCGGTCCCTGTTCCCCCTGTTCCCCCTGTTCCCCCCGTTCCGCCTGAATCGGTACCTCCCAAGCCGGTTGCCGGTGGCGCGCTGCCAAAGTCCGATAGCGAGTCCTGCGCCTGAGCATTTTCCAAGGCGCACAACAAACCGGCAAAAAGCAGGGCAAACCAGGGCCGGTTAAAAATCATGAACGAAGGGGAGCTGCAAGGGGTGTCACCAGTGAAAACCGGAAAGGGTCCACGGGATTATCGGATGCTCTTGAGCAGCGCAACTGATAATTGCTGCTTCCAAAGAGAAGATCCGGCATGCACGAGAGCGGGTAGCGGGAATCGAACCCGCATGACCAGCTTGGAAGGCTGGAGCTTTACCACTAAGCTATACCCGCGAAAGGCCGTAAATTCTGCGTTTCCATCGTACATTGACAAGCGGAATTCAGAAAAAGATCACGTGGCAGCTTTTTACTGGGAAATCACCTGGACGGCGTTCCAATTTGAGCCATCCACAATGGGCACGAAGGCGAGCTGCGGTCCTGGCTGGGGAATCACCTGAGTGTTGTTTTCAACCGTGACCGAGTCAATTCGTTGGGCAACAATCCCATAAGCGCTCTGAGTGGGCGTTACCGATCCTTTAACAATCACGCTCGCAATCCTCGAGAGAAGCGGGCTCGAGGCGTTCTTGGGTCCATCATCGAGCGTCCCAAAACGGCCGTCTGCCCCCGGGACGGCACCCGCGACGATATCGGTGGCCTCAATAGTTCCGCCGATGAGCACCTTGCCGATCTGGGCACCGGAATTTAAAGCGACTCCAAGGCGCGCGACACCGAGAAGTTTCCCGCTGCTATCGACGGTGAACGCATCGCGGTAGCCGGCCAGGATTTCCGCAAATTTGACCGAAGCGCCGGCGTGGGTGGCAAGCGTGATCGACTTAAAACTATCGGCGGAGATCAGCGCCGAAAACCCTTCGTTGCCAGTCACGCTGCCGGCGATTGTCAGTGATCCGATTCCGCCCGAGACAAGGATGGCGCCGCTGGCGGCAAGCCTTCCCGCATTGACGCCGGTGCCATCGGTTCCCGCCACCAGATCACCCCCGACCGTCACCGAGGAGATCTGCGCCGCCTTGATAAAGCCTGAGCGGATAAGCGTCTTGTTGACGGTCGAATTGCCGCCCTTGATATCTCCGTTGACGACGATTTTGCCAAGATTTCCCTCCGCGGTGATCCCGCCCGAGTCGTTGCCGGTGCCGCCAAGGATATCGCCATCAATCCGGATGCTGGAGGAAGCGACAAACCCGATCGCGCCGCTGAGGCTGCCGGCACCACCCACCAGGTTTTTCCCGATCACGATAGACGCAATATTTCCATTGGTCTGAATGGAACCGCTGTTTGGAGAGACGCCGCCTTGCAGATTGCCTTCCACGATCACTTTGCCAATGCCTTGACTGGCGAAAATGCTGCCCGAAACCACCAGTTCATCCGAAGTGGAGGCCGCGCCTGCGGTATCGCCCTTCACATCGCCGTGGACTGTCACATTTCCCAACCGGCCACCATTGGCGATCACTGTGCCCGAGTGTAAACCGCTGCCTCCCTGCAGGCTGCCAAGGCTGATATTGCCGATGCTTATCGCCTGGATTAATCCTGAGCTGTCCGCGGTTCCGCCGATCACGGCTCCCGTCACGGAAACCTTTCCAATCGTCGCTCCTGAATTCACATCGCCAAGAATCTGAGCACTGTTGGCGGAAGCCCCTCCTACAATACTGTTTATTGCCGCGCTTTTTAACGTTCCGGTAAATGAAATCAGACCGAGACCGTATTCGGTTCCCCCCGTGACCGCCGCTTTGACCGGGCCAAGCGTGCCGCCGATGTTTAAAGAGCCGATATCGCCAAACTTGCCTCCGTAAATGTAAAGCGCGCCGGCGAAATCATCGTGCACGATCATTTTGCCAACCGATGAGATAATCAGGCTCGTGCTGGGAACCACCGTTCCGCCGGAAAGCGGCATTGTCCCGGAGACCGCACCGAAAGAGCCGACCTCCAGCTTGCGAACGGCGGAACTAATGAAGTTGTCGCCGCTATCAATCCGGGCCAGATCGCCTTGAATAAAAACCTTACCGAGATCGATACCGTCGGTGAAACGGAAAAGGTTCTGATCAGGGATCACCGCCTTGATCCAGCCGACATTGACTTTTCCATCAGCCAGCCCGCCCTGGGATGCGTCGGGGAAATCAACGGCCGCCCTGGCGGTGACGCTCAGGTTGGCGTGGGAGAACTGTGATTGCCCGGATAAGTCAATGAGCTGGAGCTGTTTGCCGCCGACCGTGCTCTTTGCCCCAAAAGTGAGGTGTCCTGTCAGATTACCTTTGGAGACCTTCACCGTCGCCACATCGCCATCCACGTCCATGTATTGGACCGTGCGGCCATCGGGCGAAATGAGCATGTCATCGTTGTAGATGAATCCCATGGCTTTTGTATCAAGCCCCACCACCGGCGCATCATTGCCTTCAAAAGCGCTCAACTCCATGCCAAAGGTCTTGGTAACGCCATTTTCAAAAGCGTTGTTACCAATCACCGGGACAGGCACGTCGATAAACGTTTGCCCGGCAGGAATCGTATAGGTTGTAGGCAAAAGCTCGGTGTAATCGGTCCCCGGCCTGGCACTTGTAATTCCCCGAATGGTTGCCGCCGTAAAACTAATCGGCACAGCGGCTGCCGCACTCAGTTCCACCCGGAACGTTGCCGATGTCGTCACACCGGCGTCGCCTTCAATCACCTTCGCGTCTTTGATGCTGATGCCGAATATGCTGTCGCCAGCGTCTTCAAGGATCGACACACTCCCCGTGCCTTTTATCACCGCCCCATTCTGGGCATTGCTAAGCGCAACCTGGAAGGTTTCAGTCCCTTCCTTGAACGTGTCGCCATTGACCGTCACGCTGATGGTCTTGACGGTTTCATTCGCCGCGAAACTCAATGTGCCCTGGCCCGCCACGTAATCGGCCGACGCGCTCCCATCGCTCACTCCATCCTTGGCTGTTCCATCGACCGTGTTCCAATCGACCGTCACCGCCTTGCTCAGGTCGCCCGAGCGCGTTACAGTGAACGTTTTAACAACGGTTCCTGAATCACCCTCCTGAAGCGAAATATCGTCTATGTTCAGCAGCGCTTTTTCGGTAATGATGCCGGTCGCGGTTCCCACTGCGATTCCCGCATTCTGGGCGCCACTGAGGGTTACCGTAAAATTCTCATCCGATTCGGCAGTCGTGTCGGCCTTCGTCTTTACCGTGATCGTCTTGGTTAGTTCGTCCGGTCCAAAGACAAGAGTCCCCTTTGAGAGCTCATAATCGGTCCCTTCAGTTGCCGTCCCTGCCTGAGTGGTGTAATCGACCGTCACCGTGCCGGTTGGCGCGTGGTCAAGCGTGACGGTGAAAAGACTGCTGCCGCCTTCAAGAATGACCGGCGGCCCGGAGATGCGCAAAGAGGCGTCATCATTTGTAATAGTGCCGCTGCCCTCGGATGCGGCTCCCAGCGTCGCCCCGGTGGGCGCGCTCAATTTGGCACTGAATGTTTCATCGGCCTCGCCGCGCGTATCGCCGAGCACATCGACCGAGAAGATCTGCGTCAGCGGGCCGCCGGGTGCGAAGGTAAACGTTTGTGTCTTTGAGACATAATCGTTATCACCGGTAGTGGCCGTCCCATCACTGGTTGACACCACGACAGTCACGGCTTCACTACTTGGACCCGAAAGACGCACGATGAAATCCGCGTGTGTAATTCCCGATGGGCTTCCCTCGAGCACCGCCTGATTATCAATCGACACCCTGGGAGCCGCATCGTCATCTGTGATGGTCCCGATACCGTTCGTGGCTGAAACACCGGCGCCGCCCGCGGTCACCGCGGAAAGTTTCACGCCAAAGGTCTCGGTGCCTTCGTGAATCGAATCGTCAATGATCGGAATGGAAATTGTCTTGGTGGTCTCTCCCTTGGCAAAGGAAATCAGGCCGCCCAATACCGCGGTAAAATCGCTGCCTGCCAGCGCCGTGCCATTCACCGTGTCGTAACCGGCGCTCACATCGCGGCCAAGCGGCGCGCTCAAATGCGCGGTAAAGACCGCTTGTTTTACTCCGCCAACGCCCTCCACCACCGTCACCGGATCAATGCTCACCGTCGGATCGACGATTGTCGCGGTCGCCGAAGCCTCCAGAAGGGTCGAACTCGTCAGCTTGATTTTAAAGGTCTCGCTCGATTCCAGAGTTGAGTCCGCCAGGATCGGCACACGGATTGTTTTAGTCGTTTCGTTGGCCGCAAATGTCAGATCCCCGCTTGTCTCGGTATAATCAAGTCCCTTAAGCGCGGACCCATCCTCGGTTGCAAAATGGATCACTGTGCCGGCGGCAGCCTTGTCCAGCGTCACGGTGAAGACCGCTTCAGGGGCGCCGGTCGAACCTTCAATCACCGTCGGATTTGAGATGGTTACCTTCGGCTCGTCATCAAGGATCTCGCCGGTGGCCGTGCCGCGTGAGGCAAGGATTTCCGCGCCGGTGGCCGATTTTAGTTCAAGGGTAAATTTCTCGTTGGCCTCCGCGATCGAATCCGGACGCACCGCAATCGAAATGGTTTTACTGGTTTCCCCCTTGGCAAAGGTAATCGTCTGGTCGATGGCGGCCGTGTAATCGCCCGATGTGGCGGTCCCATCCTTGGTCGAATATGTCACCGTTACGGGCGAGTCGCCGCCGCCGATGAGTTCAACCACAAAACTGGCAAAACCCCCGGCGGAAGGGGCGCTGCCTTCGGTAACGGAAACCAGCGAGCTGGTTGTTTTAAAAGCAACGACCGGCTTGTCGTTTGTAATCGTCCCGGTGCCGGTCGCCGTCCCAAGCGTTCCGTTTACCACTTCGCTCAGTAGCGCGGTGAAATTTTCCGCAAGCTCCGCATCCGTATCGCCACGCACTTTTACTGAAAAGGGAACGCTCGTTTCCCCCGGCGCAAATGTGAGTGTTGTGATCGGCACACTCACGTAATCCCCGCTCGTCGCATCGCCCTTATCATCCGGTGTCCCGCCGATCGCGGTGCCATCGGCCGTTTTCACTTTCACCGTTACCACTTCGGTCGAGGGATTGCTCAGCGATACCATGAAAGTAGCCAGCTTGGTCTCGCCAACGGCTCCTTCCTGGACCGTGACATTTCCAATGCTCACCACCGGCTTCGAATCGTCATCAGTAATCGTCCCCGTCCCGGTTTTTGCCGCTGCCACAATGCCCGCTCCGCTCGCGCCGGAGAGTTCCACCGTAAAGGTTTCGTTTGTTTCAAAAAGCGTGTCGCCCACGATCGGAACGCTGATGGTCTTCGTCGTCTCCGCCGGAAGCATCCTGGTGGGATCGTTCGGAAAAGCCGGGTCATGCCGCGCCGGAAGGAATGTCAGGGTGCCGGTCGAAGCCGTGTAATCGGTGCCCGCCGTCGCAGAGCCATCTTTGGTGGCGTAATTCACCGTGGCAGTCTCCGCGCCCGGACTTAAAAGCGTGACCTCAAAAAGCGCCTCACGAACCCCGTTGTTTCCCTCCACGATCGCCACGGCGTTCCCGATCTTGAATGCCGCATCGTCATTGACAATGGTTCCCGTGGCATCAGCCCTGGCGATCGTTGAGTTGGTCACATCTGAGAGATGGACCGAAAAGGTCTCGTCCGGTTCGCCCAACGCGTCGTGCGTGATTGCAACATCGACAATCTTGACGGTTTCACCCGGCGCAAAGACGAGCGTTTCATCGCCGAGCGCAGTATAATCGCTCTCAAAGGAGGCAGTTCCATCCAGCGTGGCGCGGTGCACAGTCACCGTCTCAGTCGATGGCGAGGAAAGAATGACCTTGAAAATGGCATGCGAAGCGCCGGCGCCGGTCCCTTCCACGATCGTGACATCGCCGATTGAAAGGCTCGGCTTCACATCATCGCTAAGAATCGACATCGTCGCGTGGCCTGCCGCCTCCGGAACCGTCGCGTTTTGATCCGCACTCGCGATCGCGACAGTGAAAGTCTCGGCCACGCCGGGCTCGTAGATGGTGTCGTTGTTTGTGACAACACCGATCGTTTTAACATCCTGCCCCGGGAGAAACACAAGGGTCCCGCTCACCGCCGTGTAATCGCTTCCAGCCTCGGCCGTTCCATTGCCAGTCGTGTAAGAGACCGTCACCGGCAGATCCGATTGATTGGACAACTTTACCTCAAACTTTGCCGTGCCGCCCTCTGCAATGCTTGTGCCGGTTGCAGGCGTTAAATTCACGATCGAAACCGTCGGCAGGGCGTCATCGTTTGAAAGCACAACCGCTACGCTCGATTTTGCCGGATCAAGCACCGAGTGCGTCGGCTCCGACAGCGTGACATTAAAGGTTTGGGTCTCCTCATACCTCGTATCGCCGTTGACCGTGATCGAAAACGTTTTGGAGGTTTCGCCTTCCGCAAATGTCAGCACCTGGTTTGCCGCCACATAATCGCTCGCATCGCCGCCCGATTTCGCAGAGCCATCGCTTGTTGTATATCGGACGGTTAATCCTCCGGCCGGCGCCGGCTTGGTTAAGTTGACCGTAAATTCTACCGCGTGCGCCGCATTCCCTTCATTGCTCACATCGGGACCGCTCAGCGATATCACCGCTTCGTCATTCTGAATGATTGCGTCGGCGCTCGATTTGGCCGAATCGAGCGATGCCGAAGTGCTCGCATTCGAGAGTTGCACCGAGAAAGTTTCATCCGCCTCGCCTTTGATGTCGCCCTTGACCAGGACGGAAATGGTTTTTTCGAGCGAACCCTCTTCGAAAGTAAGCAATCCATCAACGCTCGTATAATCATCGTCAGCAAGCGTTGCTGTGCCGTCTTTTGAGGCGTAATGCACCGTGATGCCACCCGCTGGCGCCGCTTCGGAAAGGCTTACCTTGAACAAAACCGTCTTTACCCCTGTGTCGCCCTCGGAAAAAGGGTTCGGCCCGGCAATGGAAATGAGGGCAGCCGGCGCAATGCGGGCCTCGAGTGGTTCAATCAAATGATTCATAGGAGGGGTGGACCGGCGTGGGAAAGACCGCGAAAAGTAGCGTCCCGCCTTCAAGCGTCAAGGGGATGAATAAACAATTTAGCCAGCAGGCGGGGAAGCGCGCCGGCGCGCATGGACTCAAATAAAATCGGCATCCCCTGGCAACTACCGATTGAACCCCGTTATTTAAACATCCACTTGATCCCGCTCCATGACCGGCGCCGGCTCGGGCCGGCGCTGGAGAAGCGTCTGGAACCTCAGCCGTTCGGTCTCAAACGCTTCCTCGCTTTGCGTAACGGGGACTTGGTGAAGATGATCGAAAATGATCTCGATACTGGAAAACGGTTTGGGAATCATAAACCCGTCCCAGCTTTTGAGCTGCCAGAAGCTTGAATAAGTCACGTGGATCGGCACCACGCATCCCTCGGTGATTTGCGCCAGTTTGATCACTCCGGGATTGATATGATACCGGGGGCCGCGCGGGCCATCCGGGGTGATCGCCATGATCGAACCGGCCTCAATGGCGCGCTTCATTTCAATCAGCGCCCGGCCGCCGCCACGCGAACTGGAGCCGCGCACCGCCCGAATCCCAAATCGCTCCATGAGCGCCGAGATGATTTCGCCATCCCTGCTCGCGCTCGCCAGAGCCGAACCGGCGCGGCCGGGAAAAAAGCGCTGATACATATAAGCCATCACAAACAGGCGATTGTGCCAGAACGTCCATAAGAGCGGCCGCTTTGGCGGAGTCTGCAAAACGCCGGCATGATCGATCAGTTTAAAACGCACCGTGGCCAGCCAGACGCGCATGATCATCGAACCAATCCAGGCGATCGAATCGGCTTTTTTTATCATTCGGTTTCCGCCCAGCGATAAGCGCCGGGATCCGGGAGGCCGAGCTGGCTGAGAATGCGCGACACCACCGTGTCCACAAGTTCTTCCACGGTGCACGGCCGGCTGTAAAAAGAGGGAGAGGCAGGGAGGACAACCGCGCCGGCCTCGGTGACCGCCACGACATTTCGGGCGTGAATGAGGTTCCACGGCGTTTCCCGCGCGACAAGAATCAGTTTGCGGCGTTCCTTTAAAAAGACATCGGCGGCGCGCAGGATCGTGGTATCGGCGATGCCGGCGGCGATTCGGCCAAGTGTTCCCATTGAGCACGGGACAACCACCATCGCGTCAAACCGGGTGGAACCGCTCACAAAGGGGACATTCATCGTCTTGTCGCTATGATGAATGACCCCTTCAGGCATCATCAGTTTGCCGCCATCAAGCTCCTCGTGGACGACCTGCCGGGCAAAAGCGCTCAACACCACGTGCACCTCGTGCTCCTTCATGTCGATTTTTTCCAGCAACCGCTGGAAATAAATCGCTCCACTGGCCCCGGTGGCGGCAATCACCAGCTTCATTGCGTGATCGGGGCCGGTTGGGAACCGGATTCGGGCGTATTATCGGAAGCCTGCTTTTTAAGATAGGCCTGCATTGAAGAAGTCCATTTTCCCCAATCATTGCCAAAATCGCCATCGAGAAAAATCTGCAAATCAGTCAGCGCCTCCTCGTGATGAGGATGGTTGGGCAGCTTGGCGATTTCAAGCAAGGTAGGAAGTTTAACCGCGTCGTCCCGGTTCATCAGATCCGTGACAAACACATCGAGCACTTCTTCCGGAAGACTGGTGTTTTTAACCAGCGGCAGCACCCGGTTGTAATCCTTGTCCAGAATCAGATTGGAGATGTGCTGGGCCGCTTCCGATTGCCCTTCAGCCGGCAAGGTGGGCAGCATATTGATTAAAATCTGCGCCGTTTCCGTTTCCGCGATATTCGAGCGCAACAGCTGATCGATCTTCAGTTCCCATTCCGCCGCGGGAACCGCCGGCTTCGCCACGGGCGCCGCAACAGCCTTGGGCGTCGCGCTTTTTACCAATGAAGGTGGTGGATTGACGGGGATCGTGGTGAAACCCGGTTCCGTCTTTGCCACGGGAATCACTTCCACTGGTGCCGCAGCGGGGCCTGATTCTTTCTGCAAAAACCAGATCGCGCCAATGCAAATGGCGAAGACCACAACGGCAAGAATGGCGATTGAACGAGGTTTCATAAAATGTGACTGAAGTGAACGAACAGGATTTATCAACTGACCAAGGGAGATTCCCCGGCTCCCGCCCCCTGCGCAAGAGCCCATCTCAATTTCTTAGGGCCGACTTCTTCAGCCTCCCTTCTTCCAAGCGCTCGAACCGGGCGGCATTACAGATAACCAATCGTGTGCATCCGGCGTGTCAGATCGCTTTGCCGGCTTAAAAGCTGGGTGTAAATTTCTTTGTGCTCGGAATTTGGCTCAGTCCGGCTGCGCTCGTCGAGCGTCACGATTTTTCCGCATAATTCCCGGAAAGTCACCGGCTGCCCGGTAGCTGCAAACAAAGCGTAAGCGCCCTGAACCGCCGCGCCAAGCGCCGCGCCTTCCGCCGACTCCAGGCAAACCGTCGGCACCCCGAAGATGTCGGCGCAAATCTGGCGCCAGATCCCGCTCTTGCTGCCGCCGCCTGTGAGCCTGATTTCAGTCGGCTCAATTCCAAGTTCGCGGAACCGGTTGAGGCCGTATCCGAGGCCGAGCGTGGCGCCTTCCATCACCGCCCTCGCAAACGGGGCCGGTGCCATGTTGTCGGTGGTCAACCCGTGCATGACCCCGGTGCCAAGCGGCAGATTCGGAGTCCGTTCGCCGTTCAGGTAAGGAAGAAAAAGCAGGCCACGCGCGCCGGCGGGAGTCGAAGCGATCTGCGCCTCGAGCTGTTCATGATTCCATCCGAACATCTTGCGGGCCTGCTCGGTCGCAACGGTCACGTTCATTGTGCAAACCAGCGGCAGCCAGCGATCGGTGCTGTCGCAAAAGGCGGCAACCTCCCCGTTGGGATCGATGACCGGACCTGAGGAAAAGGCGTAAATGGTGCCTGATGTGCCAAGGCTTACCGTGACGACGCCTTCCTGCACATTGCCGGTGCCGATGGCGCCCATCATATTATCGCCACCGCCCGCGCTGACCACCGGGCTTTTTTCCAAACCCCACGCCTCGCGCAGGTTCTCGCGCAGAAGCCCATGGGCGCGGCGGGAACTGGTCAGCGGAGGGAGCGCGTCGTGCAGATCCGGGTCGATGAACTCAATGAGCGGATCGCACCATTTTTTCTCCCGCACATTCATGAGACCTGTCCCGGAAGCGTCTCCGTACTCCATGCCGCGTTCGCCGGTGAGATAAAAATTGATGTAATCGTGCGGCAACAAAACCGTCGCCAGTGAGCGATAATTTTTCGGTTCGTTTTGTTTCAGCCAAAGAATCTTCGGCGCCGTGTAACCGGGCAGGATCGGATTGCCCGCCAGGCGGATTAATCCTTCAGCCCCACCAAACTCGGCCTCAAACTGTTTGCACTGGTCGAGCGTCGACGTGTCGCACCAGAGTTTGGCGGGCCGGATCACCTTGTTTTTCTGGTCAAGCGGCACAAACCCGTGTTGCTGGCCGCTGACTCCGATTGCCTTTACCTCGGCTTTGCGCTCCCCCAGTTTGGCCAGGCATTCGCGCACGGTCTGATCGACGGCATCGAGCCACTCCTGCGGATCCTGCTCAAGATGACCCGCAGGCAGTCCTTCAATCAGCCCGTAACTGGCCGAGGCCGATGCGAGGATCTGACCGGAGTCAATATCAACGGCGATGGTCTTTGTGCTCTGCGTGCCGCTATCGATGCCAAGGGCGATCATGGGAATTTAGAATTTGGAATTTGGAATTTGGCGGGGGTCATCTAAGAACTGTGGCCCGCGCGCCACTGGGGCGTATCACACTTCGAATTTCAAAATCGAGAACCGAAAAACACGACCTCATGCTCACACGCCTCCTTCACACCCGCTATCGCGTGCACGATCTGGAGAAAACGGTCTCCTTTTACCGGGACGTTCTCGGCCTTCAGGAAGTCGAACGGTTTACTTCGCCGCGCGGCGCACAGCTCGTTTTCTTTAAAGCGCCTCAAAGCGAGGAACTCATCGAGCTTTGCAAGTTCGACGGCAGCGGCCCGGTCCAGGTCGGCCCCGATCTGACTCACATTGCCTTTGAAGTGGAAGACCTCGAAGCGTTCGCCAAGGAGACCGCCAGCAAAGGGTATCCGCTCTCCGATGGCCCCGTCACCACCAGCACCGGCAGCCTCATTGCCTTCATCGATGCTCCCGAGGGTTACGAAATCGAACTCATTCAGAAAGCCTGACCCGTTATGGAATTCGACTGGCTCGACGCCTCTTTTAATCTGCGTTCCATGACTCCCAAGGAAATCGAAGAATCTTTCGAGGACCCTTTCAGCATCCGGCTCATGCCCGAAAATGCCGAGTCCACCGAGAACGCGCGTTATTTCAACCTCGGTAAAAGTGTAAACGACCGTGGAATTTTCAGTGTGTTTTGGACCGATGGAAAACGATACCGGGTTATTCTGGCGCGCGACATGGCGCCCGAGGAACTCGCGTTTTTCACCCGCAAAAACATGGATTAACCCGACGCCCCATGAAAATCATCACGACTTGGTCCGAAATCCCGGCATTTGATACCGAAGAAGAAGAAGCCGTTTTCTGGAGCGATGCCCGCCTCGACTCGCGCTTGATGAACGCCTCCATCTTGAAGGCCGACGCGCGCGAATCGACCACAATCACCCTCCGCTTTGATCCACGCATGCTTGCCCGGATCAAACGCGTCGCCCGTTCCCGTTACTTGAATTATCAAAGCATGATCAAGCAATGGCTCAGTGAACGCTTGGAAAAAGAAATCTAAGCACAATCCAGTCAGCTCTTAATCATAATCGTAATCTTAAGCGTTCCGACTGTTTGACTTCCAACTTCGGAAGAGCAGAACGATTACGATTAAGAAAGGAGGGGGAGAGGCTTTGCCTCCGGTCCAAACCCACGGGATGCAGTCCGGCCGTCCAATCGAATGGTTCCCCCCGGTCCATTCAACTACGCCTTACGACCGAACTGCGACCCCTGTTTGGATTTCCCCGCGTCCGCTTCCGCGAACGGCTGCACACTTAGCAGCGGCTGTGCCACGCTCTTCCCCCGCGCCGAGAAACCGGTCGCAGCCCAGGGAAAACTTCTTTTTTCGCCGCTTCCGGTTTCCTCGCTCCTCCAGTCGCGGCTGCATAATTATCGCCACCCTGCATAATGAACGGCATCTCAAAAACCGTTGGGGCAACTGCGAAAGGGCTTGTGGAACCGCTTCCGCCTTCAAAGCGAGGCGATCTTGGAAAGGACTGCTGAATTCGCCTCCAGACAAGCGCGCACGTTCCAACCCGTATTCTCCAAACGCATGCGGGCTTGCTCGTAGGGAATCGCCAGCTCGCGGCTCACGAGGCGCACGCCGCGGTCGCGCAGCTTGAGATTGGACACGTTGAGATCAATCATTGAATTGCCGCGCACTTTGCCGAGCCGGATCATCGCACACGTGGAAAGAATATTGAGCACCAACTTGGTGGCGGTGCCCGCCTTCAACCGCGTCGAGCCGGTAATGATTTCCGGGCCGGTGGGGAGATCAATTTCGACATCCCACGGCGTTGCAGTGCGTGGCCGGGCCGGGTTGCAGGTCACGAGCATTGTCCCGGCTCCGAGTTCGCGGGCTTTTAAAAGCGCGCCGATTACATACGGAGTCCGGCCGCTGGCAGCGATGCCGCAGACCACATCGCCGGCCTTGATCCCGCGTTCGATCATGGCCAGGGCTCCGGCGCCAGGCTGATCCTCGGCACCTTCCACCGCCCGATGAAGCGCCGCAAGCCCGCCGGCAATGATTCCCTGGACCCGCTCGGGCGGCATCCCGAATGTGGGAGGAATCTCGCTGGCATCGAGCACGCCGAGCCGTCCGCTTGTCCCAGCTCCGGCATAAAAAAGCCGTCCCCCGCCTTTCAACGCGGCGCTGACGAGCTCCACGCCGCGCGCAATTGGGTCGCTGACGGCCGCCAATGCCTGATCGACAAAGCGTTCCTCGCTTACAAACAGGTTTACGAGCTCGACCGTTGAAAGCCGCTCAAGATGCATCGAGCGCGGATTGCTCTGCTCGGTGGACGCCGTGGCGAGCTCTTTCGCGTCATCAGGCAGGGCGTGATCCGCCTTTTCAGCCTCTACGATTTTCACGCTCTCAACGGCACGGCGCTCTTCATTTCCTTCGGCAAGCCATGCAGCCCCAAAGGCGCCCGATCTTTCACAAAGCTCAACCGCCGCCTTTGGCAAAAGAATGCTGAGCCGATATTTAAAAAGCGCCACGTAATCGGGATGATGCGTGAACAAACCGCCTACGAGCCGCACCGGTACATCGTTAAATTCAAGGCGTTGAGCCACCGCGCGCGTGAATTCGGCCAGAATCGTGGCGCCGCTTTGCACCACATTAAGCATCTCAGGTTCGCCGGAGGTTGCTGCGTGGAAAATGCACGGGGCAAGCCGTGCCACCGACATTTTATCCGCCTGCATCGCCCATTCCACCAGGTCCTGCAACCGGCTCAGCCCCAATGTGCGCAGGATCTCCTCCGCGAGCGGCGTGATTTTTTGGTTCAAATCAAAATGACTGAGCACCACGCGCAGTCCGCGCATCGCGATATGATAGCCGCCGCCCAGATCGCCCAGCAATTGGCCCCAACCTCCTGCTTTTTCAATGCGCCCGCCTCTTCTGCCGTGAACCGCCGCCCCGGTGCCGGCAATGACCGCAATCCCGTCCTCTCCGCCAAACGCCGTCGCCATGGCTGAGTCGCGGTCGCTGCCGACCCGGATCAACGCATTGGGCCACTGCCCGGTGGCGATCCCGAGCAACCGGCCGCGATCTTCCTCCGTTCCGCAACCGGCCAGAAAAGCGCCCACATGGCTCACATCGCGGGGCAAGACGCTGAACAAGGCGGAAAGCGCATCGTCCCCGATCAATTTCAAATTGGAGGCAGGCAACGCGCCTCGCTCGACGATCTCAATGCCGTCCGCATGGCGGGCCATTAAAACCCATTCAGTTTTAGTGCCGCCGCCTTCAATTCCCAGGATACGATTTGTGCGTTGCATCCTACAAGTATCCTGAAGCAACGTCGTATTCTCAAATCCCGATCTGAATTGAACCGCATGTCACGTTTTCGCCTTGGAGCATGGAGCACCGTCGCCGCCTGGGTACTCACTATTTTCATCCTCTCCTCGTTGAGCGGTTCGCAGGTGGAACATCTCAATGTCTTTCGGCTTTGGGATAAGGCTGCCCATTTCATCGCATTCGCGGGCGGCGGCTTTGTTTTGGGCCTGGCTCTGCGGGTAAGCACCGCGTGGTCGCCAAAAAAAGTGACCCTTGTGACCATCGCTGTCATTTCGCTCTTTGGTGCCACCGATGAATGGCATCAACTTTACACCCCGCAACGCAGCGGTGCCGATCGCGCCGACTGGCTCGCCGACACCTTCGGAGCTGCCGTCGGCGCCCTCCTGATTGCCTCTATTTATGCCCGATACCAGCGCAAAGATTGCCCGGCTCCGCCATCAGATTGAAGAGCATAACCGCCGCTATTACGAGGAAGCCGCTCCAACGGTTTCCGACGCCCAATACGATGCGCTTTTTTCTGAGCTGCGGGAACTGGAGGAAGCCCATCCCGAGTTCGCCACGTCCGATTCTCCCACCCGGCGCGTGGGCGGCAAGCCGTTGCTTGGGTTCAAACAGGTGCGCCATGCCGTGCCGATGCTCAGCCTCGATAATCTTTTTGCAAAAAAGGACGGCGTCGAAGGCGTGCGCAAATTTGAAGTCAGCGTCGAGAACGAGCTCAAACGCAAAGGGGCGCTGCCTGCCGAACCGCTGACCTGGCTGGTGGAACCGAAGGTCGACGGCGTCGCCATCAGCCTTCGATACGAAAATGGCCTTTTCACGGTCGGCGCAACGCGGGGTGATGGCGAGACGGGCGACGATATTACCGCCAATCTGCGGACGGTTCGCTCGCTGCCCCTTCGATTAAACCGGACGCCCCGGGTGCTCGAAGTGCGCGGCGAAGTGTACATGCCGACCGATGCCTTTGAAAAGCTCAAGGCCCAGCAGGAGGCCGCCGGTGAAACCCCGTTTGTCAACCCGCGCAACGCCACCGCTGGTTCCCTCAAGCAGCTCGATTCGCGCATCGTGGCGAAACGGCCGCTGGCACTCGTCGTTTACGGCCTGGGCGAAACCAGCGACGACGCGGAGGTGCCCGCGACCCAAAGCGGCTTGATTGAATGGCTGCGCGCCCTTGGTTTTCCCACGCACACCGCCGATCGCGTCTGGTATTGCCATTCCGTGGCCGAACTCGGCGCAGCCATTACGGAACTCGATGCGATCCGGCACAAGTTCACTTTTGAAACCGATGGGGCGGTGATCAAACTCAATGACCGCGCTTTGCGGGAAACGGTCGGTTACACCTCGCGCGCTCCCAAATGGGCGCGGGCCTATAAGTACGCGCCCGAGCAGGCGCAAACCCTTTTGCAAACCATCACCGTCCAGGTCGGCCGCACCGGGGTGCTTACGCCTGTCGCGGAACTTGAACCGGTTTTTTTAAGCGGCAGCACCATCAGCCGCGCCACGTTGCATAACGAGGACGAGATCCGGCGAAAAGATATCCGCATTGGCGATACCGTGATTATTGAAAAGGCCGGCGAAGTCATTCCCGCCGTTATCGCGGTGGTTCCGGAACGGCGTCCGGCCAACTCCGAGCCGTTTGATTTTCTGGCTTATATCGGCGGCAAATGCCCCGCGTGCGGCGGCCCGGTCCGGCGCGACCCGCAGTTTGCGGCGTGGATATGCGACAATCTCAATTGTCCCGCGCAAAAAACCCGGCGAATCGAGTATTTCGCCAAACGCGGCGCGCTCGATATTGATGGCGTGGGCGGGATCGTGGCCGACAAACTGGTGGAACGCGAGATGGTGCATGATCCGCTCGATCTTTTTAATCTCAAGGTGGAGCCGCTGGGCGCCCTGAATTTGGGCACCGTGGAAGAACCGCGCATTTTCGGAGTCAAAAACGCGACCAAGGTGATTGAAGCCCTTGAGCGGGCAAAAACCTTGCCGCTCTCGCGCTGGCTTCACGCGCTGGCCATTCCCGAGGTAGGCGAAAACACCGCGTATGATCTCGCTAATTTTCACGAGACAATCGAGGAAGTCGCCGACTCTGCGTTGCTTAAGGATGTGCTTGCTCTGCATCAGCGCCGGGCTGAAGTCAAAAGCAACAACCCGAAGTCCCGCAAGAAGGAGCAGCTCACCGACTTGGAGCGCCAGCAACTCAGCTCCAAACACGCCGGAGCGCTCGCGGGGATTCCCGATATCGAGCAGCGGCTGGAATCAAAAGGCTTCGGGCGCCGCACCAAAAAGAAGACCGCCGACGATGGATTTGTCACCGAGGTCGGGCCGGTGGTGGCGCGCTCAGTGCTCGAATTTTTTCAAAGCCCGGCCGGCATCCGGATGCTTGAGCGTTTAAAAGAGCTCGGCATCTCGCCCCGGGGCAAAAGCGCCGCCACGGCTGTTCTGGATGAGCCGCTTAAAGGAAAAACATTCGTGCTCACCGGCACATTGTCCACGATGGCTCGCGGCAAGGCAGCCGACGAAATCCGTGCCCGGGGCGGCTCCGTGACCGGCTCCGTCACGAAAAACACCGATTACGTTATTGCCGGCGAAAGCGCCGGCTCAAAACTCGACGACGCTCAAACCCTCGGCATCGCGGTGCTCGATGAAGCCGCGTTCCTGGCTTTGCTGGAAGCAGCACCCGGACCGCCGGCCGCCATCCAGGCCGAGCTGCTCTAAACGCCGCAATAGTTCGCTGCGTCTGACAGCGCTCTTTGAGCGTTTTCCGATCTGTGCCCGCACTGTTTGCATCAAATTCTTTTCCCAGCGGAGCGCTTCTGCTTTTGTCTCAGCCGCTTGACGATCCGCCGGTTGAAAAACGGGCGCCACCTCTCAGGCTCCACCTCATGCCGCCCAAGGAAAGCACCGCAGACGCCGACGCCTCGCTTATTGAATTGATCAGCAAAGGCGATGAGCGGGCATTTATGGAACTTTACGAGCGCTTTTCCCGGCCACTCTATTCCCTGGCATTCAAAATCCTGCAAAACCCCCAGGACTCCGAAGACGTCCTGCAGCTTACGTTTTTACAGATCTGGAAAAAGGCGGGCAGCTTTCAATCGGGCCGCGCCACGGTTTTTACCTGGATCGTCATCATCATGCGCTCAAAAGCCATTGATCGTGTCCGGCAACGGCTGCGGCACAATCGGCTGGCCGAGGAACAGGCGCGCGAACATCAAACCACCCCCTCGGCTCCCGGACAGATCGCCACCGCCCTGCTCTCCAACCATGGCGCCGAATCGACCACCGATAACGTCAGCCAGCAGGAACGCAAAGAAGCCATCCTTAAAGCACTTGAGAAAATTCCCTCGGAACAGCGTGATGCGATTGAGATGGCCTTTTTTAAGGGACTGACCCAAATCGAAATTTCCGATGCTCTCCGCACACCGCTGGGAACCATCAAAGCCCGAATCCGCCGGGGCATGCTTCGGATGCGCGATGCATTGGAGGGCCGCGTATGATCGACGAACTTCAGGAAGAACAGGCCTCCCTTTACGCGCTCGGTCTGCTTGCCCCGGCCGAGGCCGCTGCGTTTGAATCCGCAATGCGTGCCAACCCGGAACTGGGCACGCTGGTGCGCGATCTGGAGGAGACCGCCGCGGCCCTCGCTTACAGCGTTGAACAAATTGAGCCTCCCGCTCACGTCCGGGAAAAGCTTCTCGGATTGATTCAGGAAAAAAAGATCGTGCGGTTTGAACCCGGGGCCCGCTCCCGAGACACCTCCTGGATCGGCTGGGCGGTTGCCGCTTCATTTGCGATCCTGACCGGTTTCCTGGCATACGATCGCGCCCAAATCCGTCATGAGCTGACCGAGCTGCGCGGGAAAGATGCGGTCGATACCATGAAAATCGCGACGTTAACCTCCCAGCTTGCCAACAGCCCGATCAGCGTCGGCGCGGTGGCGTGGGATGGGAAAACCAACCGCGGCTTTTTAACGGTTCAGAAACTGCCACCGCTTGCGCCCAATCAGGATTACCAGCTCTGGGTGATCGATCCCAAATATCCGCAACCGGTCAACGGCGGCATCGTTCGCGTGGATGAAGGTGGCAATGCGCAGCTGACCTTCAGCGTCCAGATGCCGATTCGCTCGATCGATAAGTTCGCTATCAGCCGGGAACGGCGGGGCGGCGTTCCCCAGGCGGAAGGCCCGATGGTGCTGATGAGCGAATAGTCCTCTTCCTAAATTGAGAGAAAAACCAACCGGCCATCGACGGCGTGATCGGGTTCAGATAAACTAGAGGAAATGTTTCACGTCACGATCCTCGGCAGCGGCAGCGCCGGCAACAGCGCCCTGATCGAGTCCGCCGGGACAAAGCTGCTCATTGACGGCGGTTTGAGCTCGCGCCAGCTCGTTAAACGGCTCGCCGAATGCGGAGTGAGCCCCGCGGAGATCGACGGCATCCTGCTCACCCACGAGCACAGCGACCACGCCGGCGGCCTCAACGTCTGGTGCAAACAATTCGCCACCCCGATTTATTGCAACCGCCTCACTGCCGAGGTGCTTCAAAAGAGCGCGCCGGAAGTGGTCCGGGAATGGAAACTCTTCGTCACCGGCAGCGACTTTTATATCAACGATATTGCCGTGCAAACCTTCCCCGTCCCACACGACGCCGTGGAACCCGCCGGTTTTGTCCTGCATCACGGCAACTGCGCGCTCGGTTATTTAACCGATCTCGGTTTCGCGACCAAACTGGTTTACGAGCGGGTCCGGCAGGTCCATACGCTCTTTATTGAAACCAATCACGACGAAAAACTGCTTCAAAACGACACGCGGCGCCCATGGTCGATCAAGCAGCGGATCATGTCGCGGCACGGCCATTTGTCCAATACAGCTGCCGCCAATGTCCTCGTCGAATTGCTTGAAAGCAATCTGCGCCGCGCGGTGCTCGGCCATCTGAGCCGCGATTGCAATAACCCGGAACTGGCAATCGGCACCGTGCGTTCCGCCCTGAATGCCCGGGGCGCCAATTCCGTGGAGATCGTTTGTGCCGCTCAGAAGGAAATCACGGCGCGCTTTTGCGTCGCTTAGATTCCGAGCGACGGCTCAGGAACAACGGCATCGCGCGCCCGGATAAACTCCGCCACCAGCGCCTTGAGCTGATCGGGCCGATGCATGCGGCGCACTTCGCCAATGGCAGATTTGGCCAGCACATCGCACCGCTCGTTATCGACGTGGCCGGCGTGCCCTTTTAACCAGCACCAATTGATCTGGTGCGGCTTTGCGGCGGCATCGAGCGCACGCCACAAATCGACATTCTTGACCGGCTGCTTTTGCACCGTCATCCAGGAGCGCGCTTTCCACGCCTTCATCCATTTGGTCACGCCGTCGCGCAGATAAACCGAGTCGGTGAAAAGGTCGATCTCACACGGGGCAGTCAGCGCTTCGAGCGCGCGGATCGCGGCCAAAAGCTCCATCCGATTGTTGGTCGTGGCCGGTTCGCCGCCGCTGATCTCTTTGCGTTTCTCTCCGTAAGCGAGCACCGCACCCCAGCCGCCCGGCCCGGGGTTGCCCTCGCAGCCGCCATCGGTATGGATGATGATCTTTTTCACCCGATGCGCACCGCGTGCTTTTTATCGAGCCGCAGCACATCGCCTGCATTCAAAGCGGGAATGGCCTTCAATTCCGCCACCTTTTCGCCGCGCAACTGCACGCTTCCCTGCTCGACCAGACGCCGCGCGTCGCCGCGCGATTTCTGAACCTGAAAAGCCTGGAAAAAAGAGGCGACGATGACTGAAACAATATCGGGTTCGACCCCGGCCATTTGCACGATTGGCAGGTCCGCCTGGTTCAGGTCGCGTTTGCTGAACCGGGTATTAAAATCCGCGAGCGCACCCTCGGCGGCCGCCGTGGAATGATACCGTTCCACAATCCGGAACCCGAGCTGCTTTTTGGCGTCCATCGGATGGATATCCGGCAGTTCTTCTCCCAACAAGAGCAGGTAATAACGCGCCATGAGTTCATCGCTGATGCTCATGAGTTTTCCGAACATCTCACTTGGCGGCTCGCTGACCCCCACATAATTGCCAAGGCTCTTGGACATCTTTTGCACACCATCAAGTCCTTCAAGCAGCGGCATTAGAAACACCACCTGCTCGGGCTGATTCTCTTCCCGCTGCAAATCGCGCCCAACCAGAATATTAAAAAGCTGATCGGTGCCGCCCAGTTCCACATCGGCCTTGATCATGACCGAATCCCACCCCTGCATGATCGGGTACTGGATCTCGTGCAAATGGACCGGTTCACCGCGCTCAATCCGGCTTTTGAAATCCTCGCGCTGCAACATTTGTTGAAGCGTCACCCGGCCGTTGAGCTTCATCACCTGCTCAAAAGTCATCATTTCAAACCATTCGCCGTTAAAAACGGTCCGGGTCCGGGCGGAATCGAGGATCTTAAAAGCCTGTTGCTGGAAACTCTTTGCGTTGCTCATCACCTGATCGTGAGTGAGTTGCGGCCGGGTCTTGGAACGGCCCGACGGATCGCCGATCATGGCCGTGAAATCGCCAATAATGAGGATCGCCTGATGCCCGAGATCCTGGAACTGGCGCAACTTCTGAAGCGCCACCGTGAAGCCCAGATGGATGTCGGGCGCGGTCGGATCGACTCCCAACTTTACATTGAGCGGGCGGCCAAGACGCAATTTGGCGAGCAGCTCCGCTTCGCTGTTGATCTGGGAAGCTCCGCGTTTGAGGAGCTCAAGTTGCTTTTCCGGTGATTCCATGGACGATCGCAAATGTGGGTTAAAGAATGGGCAACGTTTGAATTAGCGGAAACGGGCACGCCACATCGATACACGCATGTGGCCGCCTCCCATTAATCCGGTTCCTCAAACTTCTACGTGGGAAGGCATTACGACGGGAAGATCGAAAAATGCCAAAAACACTCCTTCAACCCAAAGCTCCAAAGGCGAAACATCGCCCTCCGCCCGCTATTTGTTCTTGTTCAGAAGCTCGCGGATGTCGTCGATGCTCTTGAGCTGCACCAGCTCGGATTTATCAAAAGTGCGCATACTCTGTTCATTAGGCGTGTGATGGAGCTTTTCGCGTTCCTTGCCAAGGAACGTGCGTCCGCCATCGGGCAAATCGCGGCTCGGCATCGTTTTATCCGATTCGCGCGCATCTTTGACCGCCATTGTTTTTGTCACGGCGTCTTTTGTCGCGAACTTGCGCGTCTCCTTCTCCTTGGTGGCGAACTTAAAGTTGCCAAACCAGCTGCTTTTGCTGCCCGCAAACTCTTTGGATTCAAAGTTTTTGGAGGTAAACGCCTGCGCCCCGTAGAATGCCTTCACATTGGCGCTGTTGGTCGCCACGGCGCGATTGGAGGACCCCATCGTATTGCGAACATCAAACTTCATCCCTTTTGCGATGGCATCCGCTTCCGTGATGGCAAGCCGCTCGGAGAGTTTTTTCTCCTGTTGCTGGGCAAAGAGGGAGCCGCCGCTCACACAAAGCAGCGCGAAAAAAAGGAGGAGGGGGGAGAAACGCACGGCCGGACATTTGCCACGCCCTCCGGCAACAGGCAAGCAACCGGGCCCGCTTTTTTTTATAAAAACATCACCTCGGGATTTTCGAGAGGAGCTCGGCGGCTTTGGCCTTTTCAGCAGCTACAGGCGATGCCGCGACAAACTCTTCCAACACCGCGATTGCCGCCTGTGCCTCCCCCTGCGCGAGAAGCGCCTGGCTGAGCCGTTGCGCAATCCCGAAATGATTCGGCAACAACCCGTGCCCGCGGCGCAATGGCTCAAGTGCCGTTGCATCATTGGATAAGGCCGAGTCGGCCCAATCACAAAAAAGAGCGGCCAGTTCACCCTGCACACCGAGCGGATCCCCCGAAATGGCACTCACCTTCTCAAACAAAACCGCGAGCCTTTCAAAATCGGTTTTGCACAGGAGCCGCAACCGTCTGCATAAAAGGGCATCCGCAATCTCCGGATACGCCTCGACCAGGGCCAAAGCCGGAGCATGGGCTCCCTCCTTTTCCAAATGCGTAAAGAGCGCCTGCCGTGTGGAAGCCAGCCGCTGCGTATCGAGTGCAAACTCCGAGAGCTCGCTTTCAAACCGCTCATCGAGCATTCCCTGAGCCGCCAGGAACTCAACGATCTCGCCGCATTCCCGGTTCAATGGGTTCCCGAAGGCGGTGCGAAGCAATTCTTTTGCTTCGGCAAAGTCTCCATTCACCCGGTGAAGGCGGGCAAAGTCGAGATAGAGACGAAAGTTCCGAGCCACCGGATCAGCGGCGATGCACTGTTTAAAAAGCGGGAGTGCACGCTCCATCTCACCGCGCTCGACAAAAGCCTGGGCCAGCTGTCCGGCCACATCAGCGTTGAGCACACTGCGCGCAGCCAATTCTTCGAGCAGATCACCGGCTTGTCCGGCCGTTCCCCCGGCTGTGCGCGCCCATTCAAGCATTCGACCCGAGTCGAGCGGGACAAGCCGCGCAAGCCGTTCAAGCGCCGCCGTCGCCAGGGCGGATTCCCCGCTTTTGGCGAATACCGCGGCCAGCCTCTGCATGACCGGCTCGGTCATATCGGCGCGCGAAAGCAGTCGGGCCCAGAGCGTTTTAACGGCCGGCAAATCGTTCTGAGCCAGGCGCATCTCAATCAACATTGCACCGGCCACGAGCGCGCCATCGTTCCAATCGCGCGCCAGCTCATCATCCAACTCGGCGCCCCACGCGAGCCGCTGCGCCTGGCCTCTGACAAAGTCGAAATAACCGGCAAACAACTCGGGATCGTTCCCTGTCATCCGGCGCAGCCGGCGCAGTTCCCGCGCGATCACGGAACGATCATCGGCCGGACCAAGCAGCTCGATGAACTTGGCCTGGAGCGGGAATGCGGTGCGTCCATCCATGCTGTTTCGGCTCAGCAGATTGCAAAGCAGACTGCGCGCGGCCTTGAGCTCGCCCTTTTGAATCAGTCCATCGGCAAAAAGCAGGGTCGCGGAAATTTTATACGCCGCCGGTAAACGTTCGAGCGCGGCAAATGCGTCCTCCATTTTGTCCGCTTTTAAATAAAGCATTGCCAGACGGGTGTCGGCTTCCGGCCCCGTGCTCTTCTCCAGGACCTCAATGGCCTCGGACCACCGGGACTGCCCTTCGAGCAGCGCCGCCAAAGCCATGCGCACTGGAGGATTAACCGAATCGGCGGCAAGCAACCCGCGATAAGTCGACTCGGCCAGGGCCGCATTGCCCGTCCCCGATTGCAATTGCGCGAGCCTGATCGCCAGACGCGGATCCGACACTTTCTCGGCGATGGCACGTTCAAGCACGCGCACCGCCTCAATCGATTCCCTGCGCGCCACCAACGCCTCCACCCATTGCAGAGTGAGGTCGTTGTGCGTGGCATCGTTCATTCGATAAAACCCTTCCCGCACGCAACGGCTCAGGACGGTCACCAGCGTGTCGGAATCATTTCCCGTGCGGCAGGCGCTCAATACATCCCGCAGCGTATGCGGACTCGACGGCTCGCGTTCCCATATCTGCCGGTAGATCGCGATACTGCGCGCATACGCCCCGGCATTTTCCAGCGATTCGGCCAGCGGCGCCAGCCCTTCTACCCCGGCGTAGCGGCTGTATTCCGTCACGATCGACCTCACCTCCTGCTCCGAATCGGCTCGCGTAATCCTGAGCGCCGCAAGCCGGGTGCGGATTTCAACGAGCCGCGCATGGACCTGGCCCGGTTGCTGGGTCACCTGTTGGAGGCGAACCGCGGCCGCGTCGCCAAGCGCTTTATCCCAGTAAAAAATCGCCAGCGGATCGAGCTGCCACTGCTGAAGTTGCGCCCCGGTGCTGAGCACAAAACTCCAGTAACGCGATACCGCATCGTCGGGCGTCGTCTCGCTCGGCGACCAAAGCGGCTGCAAGGCGAGCAGTTTTTGGAGTTCCCCATGCGCCGTTTCTGTTTCACCGGCCAATCCGTGCAAAAGCACGCCGCAAAGGGTGCTGTGCAACGGCTGGCCAATCGGATCGAGTGCGCCCAGGAATTGCCGGACGAATTCCGCCCGCTCGCCCTTGGGCAGCAACAGGTAAAATTCGCGGATCACATGGTAGACCGGTGCTTCCAGGGAATCGCCCGGCACCGACATCGAATCGCTGAGCACCCGTCGCGCGGCATCGATCTGGCCCAGATAAATATGCCATTGCGCCAGTTCGAGCCCGTATCCGGCGCGCAGAGAAATCGCCTGTTCGAAGATCGGAGTGCCCAGCTGCACCGCCTCCTTGAATCGGGCGCGGTTGGCGAACGCGATTGCCGCCTGCCAGCGCCGGAGTCGGTAATGATCGGAGAAAAGCTTTTCAAGAAGAACCGACTCGCGCCCTTCCACGCCGCCAATCGCCATCGCCACCAATCCGACGCCGCCTGGAATGGTGCCGGTCAATCCACCAGGGCCGGGAGCCGTCCACCCGCTTCCCTCGCGCCACCCGCTGCCTCCGCTCCATCCCACCCATCCGCTCCCACCCGCGCCCCCGGCGCCAAAGAGGTAATCGCGGTCAAAATAGGTGCGGCCTGGATCATGCAGCCAGGCGGCAAGCCGATCGAATTCCCCGGTCTGGAGAGCAAGCCAGACGAACGCCTGACGCACCGGCGCCTGGAGCTCGGATCGATCCATCAACGTCATCAGCAGATCGAGGAGCGGTCCATTTTCGCCGGCATAAAACAACGCCCAAAGCGCTTCGCTTGGACTTTGCCGGGCCTCTTTTTTCCAGCGCTCAACCCAGCTGTCCCGTCCGGCGCGATCAGCCGTCAGGGCGGTTAGCCGGGCCAGATCGCGGATCATCAGGAGCCGCAAATCCAATCCGCTTTTTGCGCCGATCGGCTCATCGATCCAGCGATTGCGCGACACATCACCGCTCCCGGGCTTGCGCACCGCGCTCAGGTAACCACTTTGAAAACGAGCGGTTGGCCCGGTTTTAAAAGTCGGGATCTGGAGCGAGTTCCCGGGCCGCTCCGCGGGGGATTGCGCCAAAAACTCTTCCAGGCACGCCCGCGCCTCAGTCAGCGCGCCGGAATCGAGATCAAGATCCGCCAGGGTCGCAAGCGCCTTGAGATTTCCTGGCTCCAATGTGCGAATCCGGCGCAACAACTCAGCCGCCCGCGCCGGGGTTCCCCATCGCAGCTCAAATTCCACCGCATGTTCCAATGCCGCCGGATCACGAGGAAACCGCGTGACGACCCGGCCCCAGGTTCGGCTCGCCGCCTCGACATCAATCATCTTTTCCTGGAGCTGCGCCAGTTTTTCCAGCCCGTCGGAATGCGTCTGCGGCACCACGCGCACCAACTGCGATTGGAGCCGCACAGCCACCGCGCCCTTCCTTAGTTCCTCCGCTTCATGCACCAGTTCCGGCAACGCTTCCGCCTGATTCGGTGCCGCCAGGGAAACATCGGCAAACAGGTCAAATGCTCCCGTCTTATCCCCTTGCGCCTTCAGAATCCGGCCCAGCGCCATTCCAGTAAAATAATCATCCGCGCGAATCGTGCGGCGGCGTTCGAATTCAGTGTGCAGCCAGTCGAGGAGCTGATGTTTTCCACAATAAACCAGCAGCTCCTGAAAACCGTTGAATTGTTCCCGCAACTCCAGCTGCGCGTCGAGTTGAGTAAGAAGGAGGCGGGCCGCTTCAGCGTCTTTATTCAACCGCTCAAGAACGCGTAAAAGCGAACCAAGCGCCTCTTTTTTTCGCGAGACAGGCGCGGACGCATAGACCTGACGCCAGACTGCCAGGGCCGCATCCCATTGCTCGGCGCGTTGCTGGGCCTGGGCCAGATCAATGAGCGCCTCCACGTTGCCCGGGTTGGCAGCCGCGATTTGGCTGAACATCATCAGCGCCTCCTCGGTCGCCCCATTCTGCAACTGGATCAACGCGGCGCGGCGCTCATATCCGGCGCGGCCGGCCGGATTGATTTTTATTAATTCCTCCAAATGCCTCAGTGCCAGCGGTGCCTGCGGTTCGCTTCCGGCCAGCCTGATCATGAACTCATGCGCCTCAATCGAGCCGGAATCGAGGGTAAGCGCCTGCTCGGCACACTCCTGCGCCACACGAACGCTCCGGTTCCACAACTGCCACTGCGCCACCCGCAGCCAGCGTTCCACCGACGGGTCGCTCGCCGCCGCGCGTGTCAGGATAAGGAGATACTCTTCAATCTCGGGCGCCCGCTGCCGGATGGCCACGCGGCCACCGCCCGGCCTGCGTCGTCCGGCTCCCGATTCAGGAACCTGGATCGCGCCCCGGATACATTCAAAAAGCTTCTGATCCGATTCCATCTTCTCAGCCGCGGTCCGGCTCAGTCCATACGCCTTTTCAAAGGCCGCCCGCGCTTCGTCCCTGCGGTTTTCCGCCGATAGAAACTCGCCCATCAGCAACCGGTACTCACGGGAATTGGGCTGAAGCGCCACCGCCTCGGTCAGCTCGCGGATCGCCGCGCCCGGATTGCCTTCCTCCTTAAAGACCTGTGCCAGATGCGCCTTGCCCGCAGCCCGCTTGACCGGGTCCGAACCGGCATTGCTTTGAAGCGCCAGCTGCTGCAAAACGCGCGCCGCGTCCGTATTGCGTTTTCTTGCGGAATAAAACCGTGCGAGCGCCAGCATCGGTTCCTCCGCGCCTGTGCTCGCGTCGGCCTTGAGCTGTTCCTCCACAAGATCTTCAAGCCGGTTCTCGGAATAGAACTCGATCGCCTTTTGCCGGATCGATTCGTCGTTGTTTTTTAGCAGGGCGGCAATCCGTTCCCGCGCCGCCGGCAACGCATCGCGGAGCACATCAAGCCGCGCCCGTTCAAAAACCAGATCCGCGTTGGCCGGGAGTTCTTTTAAAAGCGTATCGTACTGGGCGGCGGCGCCGTTGAGATCATCCAGGCGCGCCAGCAATCGAGCCAGACGAATCCGGTAATCGACTGTCTTGGGCGCGAGCACGACGAGCTTTTCCAACCAGTCGCGCTCCTGCTCAAGCTCCCCCACACGCTCGTAATATTCAATCAACCGCAGATGCGCCCCGATATCGCGCGGGTTCTCCCGGGCCCCCTTTTTCCAGCGTTCCTCCAGTTCGCCCGCTCGCCGGTACCGCTGATGCAACCGGATCAGCTGCGATTGCAGTTCGCCCCGCAACCAGTTGCCCGGCGCCATTCCGGCGATGGCTTCCTCCAATGCCGCAATTGCTTTATCCTCGCGGCCGGCCCCTTGGTGAAGCCGCGCCAATTCCTGCAAAGCCGCTGCCCGCTCGGGCGGGCTGGCCTGTTTTCTTAAAAACTCGAGATGCGGCAGGGCGAGGTCCGGGAGCTGATTGCGGACATAACTTTCAGCCAGGCGCCGACGCAGATCCATGTTGGAGGGATCGAGTGTTACCGTGCGTTCCCAGGCTTCCGAAGCTTTCGTCAGATCGCCCGCGGCAAGCCAGGCCGCGCCCAGTTGCATGGTCATCTCGACCCGCTGCGGATCTTCCGCCGCCAGCAGACCAAGTCCTTTTTCAAAACATCCCGCCGCATCGGCCGCGCGCCCCTGGTCATTCCGAAGCCGGGCAAGCGCAAACCATGGAAGCGGACTTTTCTCATCCAGTTTTGAAGCGGACTCAAAAGCGGCCGCCGCCTCCTCTTCCCGGGCCGCTTTTCGAAACAAAAGCCCCAGCACCATCCGCGAGGAAAACCGGTTCCCATTCCGATACTGCTCAATCAATTGCGCGGTCTGGCCGGAATCACTGTAAGCGCTCCAAAGCCGGTCGAGTGCCGTTCCTTCCACCGGGCTTTTCTCAAGCATCTGCTTATAGCGCTCGATCACTTTGGGCGCGACCTCGGCTCCCTGCGCAACCAGCGCACCCATTATAAGCGGCAGCATCCACCGGGATCGGAACATGAACTCTTTAATACGACGTCCCCCTTCTCTTCGTAATCATAATCGTAATCGCCGCTTCCACCGATGCCTCCTATCGACGCCGACCCGGGAAGTCAAAGCACGCACTTTGCCCCTGGGCCGCCAGCAATCGATCTGAGCGGGTGAACTTTCCCTCTCTGCGCGCGCACTTTCTTTCTTCCTGCATGCCTTTTGCATCGGAGCCGCCGCATTTTGCCGCCTTAACCGTGCGCCTTTCATCCCGGCGTCCGTACTCTGCCTTTGAGCCGCTCGATTCTTTCCCTGAAGTCAGGCGCTTTGCATCTCCGCTCGCGGACTGCGCGGCTTCGAACGATTACCCGCCTTCTTCAGGACAAGTTATGAAGGAAGGCTAAGGGCCGCTCAATCCCTTGTTTGCCGGCATTCGGTTGGCCACCATGAACCCGCGTCGCCCCCATTTCCCGGGGCGTGACTCCAAACTAAAACCTCCATGACTGCACAACAGCAACTTGATCTCGATCGGCTTGAGCGCGCGTCAAAGTTCGGCAAGGAAAACGCCATATTCTTTACTCCAAAGAGCGCGAAACTGGGCCCATCCAAAGGACAACAAATCCTCGCCGAACTCGACAGCATCATCCTGCGGATCAGCACCGCCTACGTCATCCAGGTCAGCGGTGGCGTGGGCGCTGAAACCGAGGACAAAGGAGCGCTGCGCGAGATCCTTCAGGAGACCATGGGCAATATCAGCAAGTCGGTCGCTTATATCGCTGCGGATCGCAAAGAGCCCGCGATCCAGAGCCGGTTCCGCATGCCGCGCGATCACAACGACAAGACGCTTACCGCGCACGCCAGCGCCTTTTGCGAGGCGATCAACGAGTTGAATCTTGAAAATGAACTGATCGCACTCGATCACGAACCCGATTTCCTCAAACGGCTTCAATCGCTTATTCTGGAGTTCAAGATCGCACAGGAAGCGCAGAGCGGTGCCCTTCAGGAACAGGTGGGAGCGACCGCGGTATTTGTGCCGTATATCTCGCGCGGCAAGGTGCTGGTCAAAGGGCTCGATGCCATCGTGCAGAACAAGTTCAAAGACAATCCGGCCAAGCTCGGCGCATGGCGCACCGCGATCCACGCCAAACAGACCGCCCGCCGCCGCCCCAAGCTGCCCGCCCCGGCCACGCCAGCCTGAGGGAGCTGTTGAACTGGGCGCAACCTCCCGCCATCCCGCAGGGATCACAGCTTGTAGCCGGTCGGTCGAGTCCGCGAGACCACCGGTTTAAAGTCGGGAAAAATCGACCCCGAAGAGGGTCGCAGACCTTAACGGCATTCTGTTTAAGGGAGATAAATCCTGGCCATCTGCCGCCAGTCGCGGAACCGGTGACAGTTCCCTTGCCAGGTCTGGAACTCGTGAGGGATCTTCTTTTCCACAAACGCCCGGCAAAGCACCACATTGTCGTTGTAGAAAGGGTCTTCCCTTCCAATCGCCAAAGTAAAGCAGACCTTGCGGATGGCGCGAAGCACCTTGGGTTCCTTCAGGTTCGGCATGAAGTGGCTCGGCATCAGGTAATAGAGCGATTCATTGTAAAAGCCGTGGAACAGCGAATGGAAATCGCCGGTGTGCAAAGTCAGATCATAGCGCCCGCTGAAACCGACGGCCCGCTCGAAATACCGCGGATTGCGCAAGGCGATTGTCACCGCGTGATAGGCGCCAAAGCTGCATCCATGCACCGTAATTGGCGTTCGTTTGCGGCCCGGCACCTTGCAAAACGGCAGCACTTCATCGATCACATAACGCTCAAATTGCAGGTGCCGCTCAATGCGTTGCGCGGGGGTCTTTTCAAAACAATAAAGACTGTCCGCGTCGATGCCGTCTATACAGATCACCTGCAAACTGCCCGCCTCGATCTTTTCTCGAAGCACCCCGATCATTCCTTTTTCTTCGAACTCAAAAAAACGCTGTTTGCGCGAGGGAAACACCAGGAGCCGCCGGCCGGCATGACCAAAAAGAAGCAACTCCATGTCGCGTCCAAGGACCGGGCTGAACCAGCGATGGTATTCGCGTTTCATCTCCAGAGCCTGAGTGCCTCCAGACGCTGCCGGAGTTGCGCACTCCAAAGTTGATAACCGGCCCGGCTCATGTGCAACCAGTCCTCGGTGAACAACTCGCGCCGCGCATTGCCATCGGCGTCGACCATCAGCTCAAAAATATCCAGATAACTTCCATGGGGCCATCTGGTGATCTCCTCCCGGATCAACGCGTTGGAGCGCTTGATCTTGTCGATCAAATGCATGCGCGCCGGACTCGGCTTAATGGAGATAAAAACAAAGGCGACCGGCCCGCCATAAAGTCCGAGGTGCGTGGCAAATGCCTTGAATAGCGAATGCAACCGCTCGGGCGTGGCGCCCTGATCCAAATCATTTTCACCCGAATAAAGCACCACCGCCCGCGGCTTGAGGGGAAACACCAGGCGCGGCATCTCGCAGACAGCTTCCGCCAAGGTCGACCCGCCAAACCCGCGATTGATCACAGGCTGCCCGGGAAAATCCTCCTCCAATGTCGTCCAAAACCGAATCGATGAGCTGCCGTAAAAAAGAAGCGCGTCATCCGGAGGCGGCGTTTTTTTGGCCTCGATGGCGAATGCGCGGAATTCCTCGGCAAACTCGGACGTCGGTTCAAGCATTGGAGAGGGAACTTGCCCGCAACAATCGAAATATGTCGACTCCGATTTTCTCCAATATTCCCGGCCGCTTCTCGCGGGCCCGGACAACGCCGGGACCCGCTGACTATCAGGCGCGGCGCTCTTTGATCGAGGCGAGGATGTCCGCGATAACTTCAGCGCGCGGCTTGGCTCCGAGCGCCCCTTTTCCATGGACACGCAACGAGACGTTGCCCGCTTCCACGTCGCGATGGCCGACAACCAGCATCGTGTGAACCTTCTGCCGTTCCGCATTGGCAATCTTCGCCTTGATCGGGTCGCTTCCGGAATCGATCTCGGCGCGGACACCCTCGGCGCGGAGTTCCTGCTGGATTGCTTTTGAATAATCGACAAGCACGTCATCGTCGCCGATCGGCAGGAGGCGGACCTGCACCGGGCTGAGCCAAAGCGGGAAGTTGCCGGCGTAATGTTCAATCAGGAAGCCGATGAACCGTTCGTGGGTGCCGAGGGGTGCGCGATGAATGCAAAGCGGAGTCGCCTCGCTGTTCTCGCGGGTCTTATACGTGAGCCCGAAGCGCTTGGGCATCGCGAAGTCGACCTGGTTGGTGGCAATGGTGAACTCGCGCCCGATCGCGCTCCAGACCTGCACGTCGATTTTCGGTCCGTAAAAAGCCGCTTCATTGGGCACCTCCACATAGTTGATGCCGCTGCGCTGAAGAACCCCGCGCACCATCGCCTCGATCTTGAGCCACATCTCGGATTCATCGACAAATTTCTGGCCCAGCTTGGCGGGGTCGTGCGTGGAAAACCGCATCAGGTATTTCTCGATCCCGAAGACCTTGAAATACTTCAAATACAGCTCGTTCACGGCATTGAACTCCGCTTCGAACTGATCTTCGGTGCAATAGATATGCGCGTCGTTCATCTGCATCGAACGCACCCGCATCAGCCCAAAGAGCTCGCCGCTCTGCTCATACCGGTAACACGTGCCGTATTCGGCCAGGCGCAAAGGCAGATCGCGATAACTGCGCGGCACCGCCCCGAAGAGCTTGTGGTGATGCGGACAGTTCATCGCCTTCAAATAATAACGATCCGATACCACCGGCTGATCGGTCTTCTCAGTGGGCGTTTCCACCAGCTCCATCGGCGGGAACATGGAATCCGCGTAATAAGGGAGATGACCACTGGTCAGATACATGTTCTCGCGGGCCAGATGCGGCGTGCGAACGCGATCGTACCCCCCGGCGAACTCTGTCTCCTTGGCCAGACGCTCAATTTCTTCAATCAACACCGTGCCGTGCGGCAGCCAGAGCGGCAGCCCCGGGCCGACATCGTCATCAAAACAGAAGAGCTCCAGCTCGCGGCCCAGCTTGCGGTGATCGCGCTTTTTGGCTTCCTCCAACATCGTGAAGTAAGCCTCCAGCTCAGTCTTGTTCTTAAAAGCCGTGCCGTAGATGCGCTGAAGCTGTGGATTTTTTTCGTCCCCCTTGTAATAAGCGCTCGCGACATGGGTCAGCCTGAACGCCCCGACGTTGCCAGTGCGCATGACATGCGGGCCCGCGCATAAATCGGTAAACTGGCCATTGCGATAAAGCGTGATGGTTTCGCCTTCAGGAATGCCCTGGATGATATCGAGCTTGAACTTGCTCGGCTCGCCGCGCGCGGTCAGCGCCGCAAGCTCGCCGCGCTGGGCCATGGCAAGCGCGTCCTCGCGTGAGATTTCCACCCGCTCAAAGATGTGATTGGCTTTAAGCTCCTTTTTCATCTCCTCCTCAATCCTCGGGAAATCGTCCGGGGAAATCCGATGCGGCAGGTCGACATCGTAATAAAACCCGGTCTCCACGGGCGGACCGGCGGCAAATTGCGCTTCGGGCCAGATCCGGAGAATCGCCGTGGCGAGCACGTGGGCAGCGGAGTGACGCAGCCGTTCGATGTCGGTCATCTGGGCGCGTT
This sequence comes from Chthoniobacteraceae bacterium, assembly GCA_028293625.1. GTDB lineage: Bacteria > Verrucomicrobiota > Verrucomicrobiia > Chthoniobacterales > Chthoniobacteraceae > CAIURC01. Next base: position 467,778 of record JAQGOL010000025.1, read on the forward strand.
GTTCGAGAGTTTTGCGTTCTTCGGCCATAAAAAGGAAGGGCGGTTATAGGTGCCGCACCATAAATGCGCAAAGCGCGAATGCACGCGACCGCTTGAATGAAGTTCAGCTCCGCTTTTTGGAAGGCCGCTCCGCCACCGCGGCGCATGCGTCGGCGATGGCTTCAAGTTCTTCGAAAAACTTTTCCCGGCGGGCAGGAGGCAGGATCGCGGTCACCGTTTCCTGAAGCTCAATCGCGATAGCCATCGCTTTCTCAAGAGTATTCGCCCCGTCCGGTTGAAGCCGCACCCGATGCGCGCGCCCGTCGAGTTCGTGCGGTTTGCGCGAAATCAATCCGGCGGTTTCCATCCGCGAAAGGGTCGAGGTGATCGTGTTGGGATCGCTCGCCATCAGGTCGGTCAGCGCACGCTGGGTCAGCCCGCGCGGGTCGCCTTCGCTCAGCCAGCGCAGGATGCTGTATTGGTCGGGCGTGATCTCCAGATGGGCAACCCGTTGGCGGAACGCCTGATTGAGCCCATACCAGGCACGGCGCAGCAACGGCGGAAGCCGTTTGCGGTCGGGCAAGGGAATGGAATCGGAAAGCGTTTTGGACGGCATAATCGGCTGACAATTAATACGTATGAGTATTTATTTTGACAAGGTTCACGTGTAACGCGTAATCAAACACCTCGCCCATGCCAGTCGCCCCTCTGTCCTGCGAACCGCATCCCGCCCGTTCCTTTTAGTTCCTCCCCCGATCCTACTCCCTAACGGCCGTCCCCTGTTGATTTTGCCCGTCATGAAAACTCCCATCGCCTCCACACTCGCCTTTACCTTTGTTCTCGCGGCCACCCCGCTTCATGCGGCCAAAAATGCCGAGGCCGCACCGCCCGCGGCAAAAGCCGGCGCGCCTGTCCACGGCTGGCTCGACTGGCGGGGACCGACGCAAAACAGTGTTTCTCTGGAAAAAGGGTTGCCTGACAAAGTAGACGCCAAAAAAGCGCTTTGGACGGCCGATTTCCCCGGCCAATCCGCGCCGGTCATTGCCAATGGCAAGGTCTACATCATGGGTTTTGAAGGCGAAGGCCCTGAACTTCAGGAAGGTGTCGCCTGTTTTGACGCCGAGACCGGCAAAGTGCTCTGGAAACAGCTCTTTAACGATTTCCTGAGCGACGTGGTCTATTTGCGCTACGCAAACTCCAGCCCGACGATCGATCCCGAGACAGGCAACGTCTATATCCAGAACAGCTCGGGTATTTTCGCCGCCTTTACCGGCGACGGCAAACCGCTCTGGAAACATTCCATGATGGAAGATTACGGGCGCATGACGTTCCCGAACAATCGGACCGCGTCCCCGCTCATCGACCAGGATCTGGTCATTACCCGTGGCATCACTGCGGCGTGGGGCGCCTACGGGCCTCCCGGCGATCGTTTTTATGCTTTCGATAAAAAGACCGGTGAACTCGTCTGGTCGAGCGCCCCGGGCGCCTTGCCGCAGGACAACACTTTTTCTCATCCATGGCTCGGTTTCCACAATGGGATGCGCGTCCTTTACTCCGCGGCCGGCGATAGCAGTGTCCTGAGTTTGAACGCACGCACGGGCGAACCGCTCTGGCGCACCCCGGTTGCAAAAGCCGGCGCCAAAGGTGGCATCAACGCCGCGGTCCTCGAATACAAAGGCAACATCATTGTAATTCACGAGAGCGAGAACATCGATACCAGCGACGTAGGCCGCATGGCAGCCTTCAAGATTCCTTCGGAAATCAAGCCGCCCAATCCGCAAACCCCGCAGGTGTTCGAAACCAAGGAGCTCGAAGTCTGGCGCAACCCGGTCGGTTCGCTTGCAAGCTCGCCGATCCTCGTTGGAGACCGCATCTATGAAGTCACAGGCACGGGCGATCTTGCTGCCGTCGATGCCAATGATGGCAAGGTGCTCTGGCGTAAAAAGCTCGGCATCGAGCAGCGGCAAAGCACGCCATTCTATGCCGATGGAAAGATCTATCTGGCCATGTATGTGGCTGCAGCCAGCGGCCAGGAAAGCGCCAAAAATGAATCAGTCGGCGACGGGGAACTCCTCATCTTAAAACCGAACGACAAGGACGTCGAAATTCTCAGCCGCACCGTGCTGACAGGCAAATGCTACGGCTCGCCAGTCGGCTATAATGGCAAACTCTATATGCAGACCGAGAAGAAGCTTTATTGCTTCGGCACGGCCGGCGCCAACAAGGGAGTGGCTCCCGATCCCGCTCCGGAAAAATTTCCGGCTCCCGGCCCGAAAGCCAAACTGCAGGTCATTCCTTATGAAGTGTTGCTGGCACCCGGCTCCACGCAATCCTTCCGGGTTCGCGCGCTTGATGCCAACGGATTTACCGTGGAAGAGAACATCGACCCGAAATCGGTGAAATGGGAGTCCTACGTGCCGCCGACGGCGCTGGTGAAAGCGGCTGTCAAAGGCGCGTTCAACGCCAAGGGCGAGCTGGTTGCGGACAAAGAAAACACGCCATCGGCCGGCCAGTTCCAGGCTTCACTCGGCGAGCTCAAAGGCTATGTGAAAGGCCGTGTCCTTCCGGATGTCCCGCTTACTCAGGACTTCGAAAAATACGAGCTGAACCAGGATACTTCCAAGCCACCGGCTCCGGCGGTCCCCAACACGCTTGAACCTGCGACCCCGTTTGCCTATCCTCCGCTTCCGTGGAATGCGGCGCGCTTCAAATTCGAAGTGCGTGAGAAGGACGGCAACAAAGCGCTCTGCAAGACGATCGACAATAAGCGGCTCCAACGCGGCACGATCTTCATCAACCGCTCCGATCTGAAGAACTACACCATCGAAGCCGACGTGCTCAGCGAAGGCAACAAACGCAAGATGTCGGAAGTAGGCGTCATTGCCCAGCGTTACCAGATTGTGCTCAAAGGCAACGCGCAGACTTTGGAAGTCACCTCCAACCAGGAACTCCTGCGCCAGAGCGTGCCGTTTAAGTGGTCCCCGAACGAATGGTATCACATCAAGGCCCGCGTCGACGTCGCGGCGGACGGCAGCGGAGTGGTGCGCGGCAAAGCCTGGAAGAAAGGCGATCCCGAGCCTGAAGCGTGGACCATTGAAGTTCCTCACAAGCGCGCCAATGAAGAAGGTTCCCCGGGTCTCTTCAGCTTCACGCCCCAGGAACAGCGCGCATGGATCGATAATGTCTCCGTAACGGCGAACTGACCAACTTTCGTCGTAATCGTAATCGCTCCGCTCTTTGTATGGTCTACCAGCACGCGATTCAATTTATCGTCTGGTGCGAGCCGCTCCTTAAATCGGTCGCTAAATCGAACGCCGTCCATTCCCAGCTAGACCGGGCTTCCACCTCAGTCCCGCTTAACATCGCGGAAGATCATGGAAGGCAAGCAACAACTCGCAGACATCGTGAATATGCTGGTGGGGTTAATCAAAAAGAACTCAACAACACGGGTATTTGAGGAGCCGGCTGAACAAAGCGATTAAGATTACGAATACGATTACGATTACGTCTGGTAGACCGCAAGAGCCCCTCCATCTTACCCCGAAAAACCATCATGCAAATTCGCACCTCTACTCACAGCGTCCGCGCCATCTGCGCGGGCGCGATTCTCGGACTCTCCTACGCCGCGCTCGCCGAAGATTGGCCCTCCTGGGGCGGCAGCGATCCGGGCCGCAACATGTACTCGCCCGCCAAAGGGATACCCACGGAGTTTAATCCCGGCAAGTTCAAGCCGAACTCCGAGGAGGTTGACCTCTCGACCACCAAGAACGTCAAATGGGTGGCCAAGCTCGGTTCGCAGACTTACGGCAACCCGGTGGTGGCCAATGGAAAAGTCTATGTCGGCACCAATAACGCCACACCTCGGGATGAGCGTTTTAAGGACGACAAATCGATCTTGCTCACTCTGAATGAATACACGGGCGAATACCTTTGGCAGTTTGTCGTGCCCAAGCTCGCAAGCGGCAAGGTGAACGACTGGGAATACCTTGGTCTGCTCAGTTCGCCACGCGTGGACGGCGATAAGGTTTATCTTGTCACCAGCCGCTGCGAAGTAGTCTGCCTCGATGCCAATGGCCAGTCCAACGGCAACCAGGGATTCGCCGATGAAGGCCAGTATATGGTCGGACCCGGCAAGCCAAAGGTCGAAGTCACCGAGAAAGATGCCGATATCCTTTGGAAATACGACATGATGGATGAGCTCGGCGTCTTCCCTCATAACGCCTCCAACTGCTCGGTTATCACCCTGGGCGATACGGTCTATTCCGTGACTTCCAACGGCCAGGACTGGACCCACGTCAATATTCCTTCGCCCACCTCGCCCTCCTTTATTGCCCTCAATAAAAATACCGGGGAATTGATCGGCGAGGACGACGCGCACATTGGGCCCAATATCAAGCATGGCCAATGGAGTTCGCCTTCCATCGGTGAGATCAATGGCAAAAAACAAGTCTACTTCGGCGGCGGCGACGGCATTCTTTACGCCGTTGATCCCAACCCGACGAAGGAAGATGACTCCAATTATCTCAAGAAGATCTGGTGGTTTGACTGCGTCCCACCCGAATACAAAGTCGATAAGGCGGGTAAACCAATCAAGTATCCCGATGCGGATGGCCCCAGCGAAATCAACGCGACCCCCGTCTTTTACAAGAACCGTGTTTATGTCCCGATCGGCCAGGATCCCGAGCACGGTGAAGGCGTTGGCCGCATGGTTTGTGTCGATGCCACCAAGACCGGCGATGTCACCAAGACCGCGCTGATCTGGGATTACAAAGGCATCCATCGCAGCATCTCCACGGTTTCCATCGACCCCGAAAGCGGCCTCCTCTTCGTTGCCGACTTCAGCGGCTTCATCCATTGCCTCGATGCGGAAACCGGCAAGCTTTACTGGACGCACGACATGCAGGCTCACATGTGGGGCTCAACCATGGTCGCCGATGGAAAGGTCTATTGCGGCGATGAGGACGGCGACTTTGTCACGCTCGCAGTCTCAAAAGAAAAGAAAGTGCTTCAGGAAGTGAACATGGGCGCTCCGGTCTATTCGACCCCGATCATCGCCAACGGCACGATGTTCCTCGGCACACAAACCCATCTCTACGCCATCAGCGCCGATGCCAAGGGCGAGCAACCGGCCCCGGTCAAAGCGCAACCGAAGAAGGCGCCTGTTAAAGGCAAAAAGTAAGCGACTCCTTTTTGGAGTGCGGGACCCGTTCCCGCGCTCCAAGGTAAGAAACCAACCTCATGTCCAACCCGTCCCCCACCCGCCTAACCGTCACGCAATGGCTGATTATAGCCATTGCCGCCATCGGCTTTCTCTTTGATACTTACGAGCTGCTGATGACGCCGCTGGTGGGGGTGCCGGCCATTGCCGAACTCCTAAAGCTGCCTCCCAATCATCCTACTGTCATGGATTGGATGGGACGGATGTTATGGATCACCGCGTTATGCGGAGGGACGTTCGGGTTGTTAGGCGGCTGGCTGATCGACCGCTTCGGACGCAAGAAGATCCTGGCGGCAAGTATCTTCATGTATGCATTCTCGCCATTCGCGGCGGCGTTCGCCAGTTCACTTACTGCTTTCATCTTCTTCCGATGCACGACTTTCATCGGTGTCTGCGTGGAGTTCATCGCCGCCATTACCTGGCTGGCGGAATTGTTTCCTGACAAACGGCGCAAGGAAATCGTCCTCGGCAGCACGCAGGCGTTTGCGTCGCTCGGCGGCGTGCTCGTAACGGCGGTGAGCCTCTGGATGACCACCCACGCCAGCTCGCTTCCGCTTCTTCCCATCTCCGAAGCATTCAACCAACACGCCCCGTGGCGTTACTTGCTTATCACGGGGCTTATTCCCGCGATCCCGATCGCGTTGATGTTGCCGTTTGTCCCCGAGTCGCAGGTCTGGCGTGAACGCCGCGCGGCCGGCACTTTAAAGCGCCCAAGCTTCGGCGCGCTCTTTTCCCCGGAACTCCGCCGCGTGACGCTCGTCACCGCGGCCCTCTCCGCCTGCGCCTATGCGGCCGCGTTTGGCGCGTTGCAGATCACCACGCGCAGCATCGTGCCTGGCCTGCCTGAACTCGCCCAGGAACGCAAGGAACTCAAACCGCTGCGCGCCGAAGCGGCCGGGTTGAATGCCCAGGTCAGCGCCATCATGCCGGCATTTGAGCAATCGCTCGCCGCCGTGCCCGGACTTGAAGAGCTGGCCGGCAAACGCGCCAAAACACGCATTGCACAACGTGCCGCGCGAAAGGCAGACAACAAAGAATTGTTAGGCAGCCTTGGAAAGCAATTTGCCGGTTACGACGCGGAACTGGATAAGCTCGCCACGCCCGAGGCGAAAAAAGTGGTGATTGACCGCGAAAAACTGCTCAAGGCGCTCGGCGACAATCGCGAGAAACAGGAGCCGTTTACCGACAACATCAGCAAGCGCGGCGATGTCGTTCAGCTCAGCCAGGAAACCGGCGGATTAACCGGCCGAATCATTCTTGCGGGGCTTTTGCTGACCGCAATCCCCCGGGGACGCATGCTGCGGCTCTTTCTTCTGCCCGGTGTGTTCCTGTTCGCGGGAACCTATTTCCAGCTCTACCACGTAGGCGGAGCGGCTTTCGCCCTCGGCATCTTTTTCTGCGGACTGCTCGTCGTGGCCCAGTTCTCCTACTTTGGCGAATACCTGCCAAAGGTCTTCCCCGTGCATTTGCGCGGAACAGGCGGCTCCTTTGCCACCAACGTCGGAGGCCGGATGATAGGCACCTCCGCGGCGATTCTTTCCACCAACATCATCGCCCCGATGCTCAATCCGAACCCGACCTTTGACCAGTATGCCATGGCGGCCGGAATCACCGGCACAGTCGTGCTGGCGATCGCTTTCGCGCTGAGTTTTCTCCTGCCTGAACCTAAGGACGAAGAGATTGCCCAGAGCAATGCGTCGGCGCCCTCCACGGCTGACACGACCAGGTAACCGTCCGCGTTTTGCCATCCTCTTTTTACGATCATGACGACTCCCGAAGAAGCCCAAGCTCAACTCGATGCCCATCTCCGTGCCATGGTGGCGTGGCATTTCTCTCCCGAAACCGGATCTCCCTTCTGGCTCGACTGGGCGGCAAAACATTTCGATCCGCGGACTGAAGTTCAGACGACCGCCGACCTGCTTAAGTTCCCTCATTTTGAGGATGAATGGCTGCGCGATCTCCAACCGGAAGTCTGGGTGCCCGCCGCGTTTAAGGGGCAGCCTTTTAATATTTTTGAAACCGGCGGCACGACCGGCATGCCCAAACAACGTATTGGCTGGAACGATTACAAAGTCGATTACAGCGAGTTTAGCGAAAAGATCAGCGACGAACATTTCCCACGCGGTGGTGCCTGGCTGATGATGGGCCCAACGGGCCCCCGCCGGTTGCGACTGGCGATCGAACATCTGGCCCATGTCCGCGGTTCGAGCTGTTACTTCATTGATCTGGATCCGCGGTTTGTAAAAAAGCTGATTTCCAACAAGCAATTTGAAGTGGCGCGCCAGTATATGGATCACGTCGTTGATCAGGCGGTGATGATTCTGAAGAACCGTAAAGTAAGCGGGCTTTTCACCACGCCTAAGCTTCTTGAGGCGCTGGCTGAGAAGATCGATATTTATGAGGCGGGCATTCGCGGCGTCTTCTGCGGTGGCACCACCATGCTTCCGCAATATGTGCGGTTCATTGTTGAGGAAGTGCTCGAAAATCGGATCGGCTTTTATCCTACCTACGGCAATACACTCATGGGTCTGGCGGCCAGTGTCCCGCTCACGCCGGAAGATAATTTCTCGATCACCTATTATGCGCCCCAACCACGGGCCATCCTGCGCGTGGTTGATTCAAAAGAGACAGATAAGACTGTCGAATATGACACTTGGGGCCGGGTGGAGCTCACCACATTAACCCAAGAGCTCTTTATGCCGCGCTTTTTGGAACGCGACGAAGCAATCCGCCGCCGGCCCCGCGGCCCTTATGCATGGGATGGCGTGGCGGAAGTGCGCCCATTTGGTGCGATGGAAAAGACGATCGTCGAAGGCGTTTATTAGGACGGCTTCGGTGGCTGTCTGATATACCGCCGCCAAAGGGAGACGGCGCCGGCGCTTGTTTCCGAACCTTTGCGGTTCGACTTGAAGTTCGAAAAAGACGCCTGAGGCGCTCAACCGCCGTTAGAAAGTTGTCGATTGCGGTCAAGTTTGGGTAAGGTGCACCGAGCGCTATGGCTGATGCTCCTGACGTTCCAATCACCCCTTGCAATTCCTCGTCGCCCGAGGAGGAAAAAAAGCCGAAATGCCCGGTGGTAGGCATCGGTGCCTCGGCGGGAGGGCTTGAGGCGTTCAAGGCTTTTTTCCAGGGGATGCCGCCCAACAGCGGGATGATCTTTGTGCTTATCCAGCATCTCTCGCTGGATTACCCAAGCATCATGGCCGAGTTGCTTTCCTCGTGCACTGCCATGCCGGTGCGGCAGGTGACCGAGGAGGTTGAACTCGAACCCGATCACGTTTATGTGATCGCACCCAACACCGTGCTTACGATCGCCGAATGCACGTTGAAAGTAACGGCTGCCGGTAATTTGACGGGGCCTCGAATGGTCATCGACCATTTCTTCCACACACTTGCCGAAGATCAGGGGGAGAATGCGGTTGGCGTGCTTCTTTCAGGCGCCGGCTCAGATGGCGCGCTTGGCCTTCAGTCTATCAAGCAGCATGGCGGCTTCACGTTGATACAAAAACTCGATACCTGCCGTTATGAGTCAATGCCGCGAGCCGCGCTCACACTCGGCATGGTCGACCATGAGTTGCCGGTGGAAGACATGCCTTCAAAGCTCATTACGTTTTTTGAATATCGCGCGGAATTGGCGGCCAAAGGCGGACCGGATGGAATTCGCGATGACGTGCTTGGGCATATCGGCCGCCTTTGCTCCCTGCTGGGTGAACGGCTTGGACACGATTTTTCCCGTTATAAACAGAATACTGTCGTGCGCCGTGTACAGCGCCGGATGAACCTGCTGCGAATCAGTCCGGCTTCCGCGTATGTGGAGTATGTCGAGCGCGATCCAAACGAAGCCGAATTGCTTTTCAAGGATATGCTCATTTCGGTGACTGAGTTTTTTCGCGACCAGGACGCATTTGAAATGCTGGCGCGCCGGGTGATTCCGCGTCTTGTCCAGGGCGAAGAGGCGAGCGGGACAATCCGCATTTGGGTGCCTGGCTGCGCAACGGGCCAGGAAGCTTATTCCCTGGCTATCCTTTTAAAAGAACAGATGAGCCGGGTAGAGACGAAGAAGCCGGTGCAGATCTTCGCCACTGACATTGATGAGGCGGCGCTCGAGGTGGCCCGGCAGGCCCGTTACTCCGATGAACTGGTCGAACAGATTTCCCGTGAACGTCTTTCCAAGTTCTTCATCCGGCGCGATGGGGCGTGGCAGCTTTCCAAGGAGGTGCGCGAAATGTGCATCTTCTCAACCCATAACCTGATTACCGATCCGCCCTTCTCGCGCATGGACCTTGTCTCCTGCCGGAATGTGCTCATCTATTTCGATAGCAGTTTGCAGCAGAAGGTTATCCCGCTTTTTCATTACGCGCTGAAGCCGGGTGGATTTCTTTCCCTTGGTCCTTCGGAAAGCCTGGGCATTCACGCCGATGCTTTTCTTGCGATCGATAAAACTCTGCGCATCTATCAGGCTCGCGCGAGTACTGCGTGCATGGCGGTGCGATTGCCACGCATTGGCAATGGCCGATCCAACCGCATCGTCGTTGATACATCTCCACGCATGCGTGCCGCCAGCCATCGCGATGCCCGCGATGTGCATGAACGCGGCATGCTTGAATGGTATTCGCCACCAAGCATCCTGATCAATACTGACGGCGAAATCCTGCATTTCATCCGCCAGACTACTCGTTATCTGGAGCATCCGGTCGGCAACCCGACACAGAATGTATTCGAACTTGTCCGCGACGATCTCAGGGTTCCGCTGCGTGCCGCGTTGCATGAAGTCAAAGTCTCGGGCGAAGAATTTGTAAGGGAAGATCTGGAGGTTGAAACCGGTCACGAGCTGCAGCGCCTTTCACTCATCGTCCGGCCAATCAAGGAAGCAGGCGCGGAGCCTGAGCGTTTCCTGATTGTGTTCCTTGAACACGGCAAACCGCGCGTCAAAGGCGTCCCGGTTATTGCATTGGAAAACACCAACTACCGCGGATCAGACAGCGCGGTTGTCCAGGAACTGGAACGCGAACTTCGTGTCACCAAGGAGTCGTTGCAGGCGACCATCGAGGAGCTCGAAAACTCCAATGAAGAACTCAAGTCGGGCAACGAGGAATTGGTCTCCGTTAACGAAGAATACCAGTCGGCCAATGAATCGCTTCAAACCTCCAAAGAAGAGTTGCAGTCGCTGAATGAGGAACTTGAGACGGTTAATAACGAGCTAATCAAAAAGGTCGATGAACTCGATCGCGCCAATGTGGACATGCAAAACTTCTTTGCTTCCACGCAGATCGCCACCCTCTTCCTCGACCCGGCGCTCCGGATTCAAAAATTCACTCCGGCGGCAACCGGGCTCTTCCACCTGATTGAAAGCGATCTTGGGCGCCCGCTGCTCGACATCAGCGCCAGGTTCGATCGCAAACCGCTTTTCGCCGAGATCCAGCGAGTCAACGAGGGCGAACCGGCGCGGCATCTTGATGTGTCGGTTCCCGAAAAAGGGGAATGGTATATAGCGCGTGTGCTGCCTTATCGCACCTCGGAACGTGTTTCTGAAGGCGTGGTTGTCACCTTCCACGATGTGACCGAAGGCAAGCGCAACGAAGAAGCGCTTCAACGGGCAGTCAATGAGAATGAAGAGCTACATCAAATAGGACTCGCCTTTTCCGTCGAGCGCGACATTCAGCCATTGCTGCAAAAAATCACCGCCGTGGCCACGCGGCTGACCGGCGCGCAATTTGGTGCGTTCTTCTACAACACAACCGATGAGGAAGGAAACGCTTACACCCTTTACACCATCTCCGGTGTGCCAAGGGAAACATTCGACCGGTTTCCCATGCCCCGCGCAACACAGGTCTTCGCTCCGACCTTTCATGGCGATGGACCAGTCCGCTCCGACGACATCACAAAAGACCCGCGTTACGGGAATAACAGTCCTTTCAAAGGAATGCCCGAAGGGCATCTGCCTGTTGTTTCTTACCTAGCCATCTCCGTCAAATCGACGACCGACGACGTCATCGGCGGCCTCTTTTTTGGGCATCAGGAAGCCGGCGTTTTTGACGCGCACTCCGAACGGATCGCCGTTGGAATTGCCGCGCAGGCGGGAGTGGCCCTTGATAACGCCAGCCTTATCGACATCCTGCGGCGCAATTCGCATGCCTTGCAGCAAAGCGAGGAGCACTTCCGGCTTCTGGCCAACGCAATGCCGCAGATCGTCTGGATCGCGCGCCCCGATGGCTCGGTCGAATACTTCAATGAACGCTGGTACGAATTCACCGGATTCACCCGCAGCGGCAGCCAAAACGAAGTCTGGGAACCGGTCATGCATCCCGATGATCTCGCCCGCACCGTGGTCACTTGGACGCATTCACTCCAAACCGGAGAACCTTACGACATTCGTTACCGATTTCGCGATCCGCGGACTCTTGAGTATCGCTGGTTCCTTGGCCGCGCACTTCCTGTTCGCGATGAAAGCGGTGTAATCACCAGATGGTTCGGCACCTGCACCGACATCGACGAGCTGCATCGCGCGGAAGCAGCCCTTCAGGAAGCGGCCCAACATAAAGACGAGTTTCTGGCAATGCTTGGTCACGAGCTGCGCAACCCGCTTGCGCCGATCCAAAACGGGCTGCAAATCATGGAGTTGTCAGATACCACCCCGGAGGTCGCAACGGATCTGCGCGGGATGATGAAACGCCAGGTGCGCCATCTCACGCGCATCGTCGATGATCTCCTTGATGTTTCACGCATCTCCCGCGGCAAGATTCTTCTTAGAACCGAGTTGCTCGACTTTGTGGAAATCACCCGCGCGGCGCTTGAGGATTACAGGGGCACTATTGAAACCAACCAGTTAAGCCTCTCCACCGATCTCCCAGGCTTTCCGTGCCTGATTGAAGGCGATCATACCCGCGTCTGTCAGATCATTAGCAATCTTATCCATAACGCGTGCAAGTTTACCGACCCGGGAGGCACGATCCACGTCCAGCTGCATCAAAGCGAGACCACCGCCGTGCTTACACTCCGCGACTCCGGCATCGGCATGTCGCGTCAAACCCTTCATCGAATCTTTGAACCTTTTGCCCAAGCGGATACGAGCCTTGATCGCTCTCGCGGCGGTTTGGGACTTGGACTTGCCCTGGTTCGCGCTCTGGTGGAGTTGCATCGAGGGACCGTTGTTGTCGATAGCGCGGGAATCGGAGAGGGAACGATCGTAACGGTTTCCATGCCGATCGCGGCGGCAAAAAGCGCGCCGCTTCAAAAGCTGGACATCAAGCAACCGGGCGCACCTTGTGCGATTGTCCTTGTGGAAGATAACGTCGATGCCGCGCGCACGCTTGCCCTTCTGTTGCGCCGCCGCGGCCATCAGGTCGTCACGGCCGAGAATGGCCGCGATGGAGTGGCCGCCGTACTCATGGCGCCCACCGATGTGCTTGTTTGCGACATCGGCCTCCCTGGTGAACTCGACGGCTATGAAGTGGCCCGTACTCTCCGGGCCGCCCCGGCGCACACTCCGTCTCTTATGATTGCCCTCAGCGGCTACGGTCAGGAGCAGGACCAGCGGATGGCACTTAATGCAGGTTTTGATCTTCACCTGACAAAACCGGTCGATGTCGACGCCTTGATCACAGTGATAGCTAATCATCTGACGTGATCGGCCACTCTTTCTTTCCATGAAGCTTCTCTCTTTAAGTGTATCGCAACCACGCGAGGTGGAAATAAACGGCCGGCTGGTCCTAACCGGCATCTATAAAGAACCGGTAAGTGGCTCCGTGCACCTTGGGCCGTTGAATCTGGAAGGAGATGGGCAGGCGGACCTTACTGTCCATGGCGGCAAGGATCAGGCGGTATACGCATACCCGGTTGAACATTACGAATTTTGGCAGCACCAGCTCGGCCGCGAACCATTTGCACATGGAATGTTTGGTGAAAACCTGACCGCGAGCGGTTTGCTCGAAACGGAGGTCTGTATTGGCGATTCCTTTAAAATAGGCACTGCGGTGCTGCAGGTCACCATGCCCAGACTGCCATGCTTCAAGTTCGCGCATAAAATCGGGAGACCTATTCTAAAAGAATTCCTCCACAGCGGACGCAGCGGCTTTTATCTGCGTGTGCTAAAAGAAGGTATCCTTCAAGCCGGCGACGCAATCGAGGAAGTGGCCTGCGATCCGATCCGGATCAGTGTAAGGACCATGCTCGGTCTGCAAAGGTTGGGCGAAGGCGGAGAGCAGTTGGTCAGGGAGGCCTTGAAAATTGAATCGTTATGCCCGGTCCTTCGCGTCGAATTGGAACGCCGGCTCCAATCGTTCTGACCTGCTTGCGACCGCTTCGGCAGTTGAACTCCGAGACCGATTTCATAATCCTTCATCCCCCTTCCCGCAGCTTTCATTCTCTCATTTCAAACCGTTGCGGATTGGGATTATTCCATGGTCAATCTCTCGTCCCTCTCCTCCTCAAAGGTCCTGCTTTCGCTGATTATTACTTTCGCCGGCGCTTGCTTCTTACCAGTGCACGGGGAGCAAACCGGTCAGCCGCGCAGGGTGCTCGCAGGAGATGACTCCACTCAACGTCTTGCTATCGTCGCAACGGACGGCACGCTGGAATGGGAAATGAAAGTCGGCGCCATCCACGACGCCCAGCTGCTCGCAAACGGAAATATTCTGCTTCAGGACGGTTGGACAAAAATCGTCGAGGTTACCCCGGACAAAAAGCAGCTCTGGGAATATGATGCGGCGCGCAAGAACGGCAACGAAGGCAAAAAGGTCGAGGTCCATTCCTTTCAACGACTCGCCGACGGCTCTACTATGATCGCCGAATCCGGGCCGGCTCGTATCATTGAAGTAGATAAAGATGGAAATCTACAGCGAGAGATCAAACTTAAAACGAGCCATCCAAGCACGCATAGCGATACGCGCCTGGTTCGAAAGCTCTCCACCGGAAACTATTTGGCTGCGCAGGAAAGCGACGGGTTTGCCCGGGAATATAATTCCGCAGGCACCGTTGTTTGGGAATATGAAGTCCCTCTTTTTGGCAATGCTCGAAAAGAAGGCCATGGCCCGGAAGCGTTTGGAAATTCGCTCTTCAGCGCGATTCGGCTGCCAAACGGCAATACGCTCATCGGCACTGGCAACGGTCACAGCGTTCTTGAAGTAACACCGGCCAAGGAAATCGTTTGGAAGCTCGAACAGAACGATTTGCCAGGCATTACATTGGCTTGGGTGACGCGCGTCCAACGTCTGCCAAATGGCAACACGTTGCTTGGTAATTGCCACGCCGGCCCTGACCAACCTCAGTTTATTGAAGTAACCCCCGAGAAAAAAGCTGTCTGGACATTCAGAGACTTTAAGAACTTCGGCAATTCGATGCCAGTCCAGGCAATCGTTGAGTAATTCCCGAAGATGGATCTTACTGATGTTTGCGCGCTTTGTCTTGCGCTGCCAATGGCCGAAGAAACTACTCCATTCGGCCCGGATGTTCTCGTTTACAAGGTCGCCGGCAAGATGTTCGCACTCACGGTGCCTGACGATTTTCCACCCAGGGTAAACCTTAAATGCGATCCGGATCGCGCGGAAGCTCTACGGGACCAACACGAAGCGATCATTCCCGGCTACCATATGAACAAGCGCCACTGGAACACGGTTATTCTTGATGGCACACTCCCGTCAGCCCTTCTAAAAGAGCTCATCGAACATTCGTATCAGTTGGTTGTTGCCGCTCTCCCGGTTAGCACTCGCAAACAATTGAAACTCTAGTAGCGATTGGCCGGCACTTCACATTCGTGCGCCGATAACGGTCCGTTTAAAACATTTTCAGGCACTCTGGAGAGTATGGGCGCGCTTTCGGCGCCGGAAAAAAGTACAAAAAAAAGGCCCCGCACCATGTTTTCACATGATGCGGGGCGTAAAACTGGCGACGTCCTACTTTCGCACAACCTATAGAAGCACTATCATCGGGGCTGCAGCGTTTCACTT
>JAQGOL010000037.1 GCA_028293625.1 Chthoniobacteraceae bacterium
TGATCCTCCGGCACATAGTCATCGATGACTTCTGGGAAGAGCAGGCTTTGGTCACGGCTGGCGCCGGCAATGTAGTTCATTGGATGCACTGATCTTGCCAAAACAAGGGGCAAATTGCTAGAAAACCACGATGGCTCCCGCCAAATACTTTTCACACAGTCTCGCACGCCAGTGAACAGACCTCCACGCCACGGCTGTGCTTCCCACCACCTCTACCTTTCTACCCACCGGCACAGGCCGCGCCACTCCGGCGTGTCGTTGAGCTTTGGTCGTTCGACTTAAACTGATGCGCTCAATACCGCCGAGCATGCGCGAGGAGCTGTCGGAATGGAACGCCGGCAAGGGCATCGACCTCGGATCCTGGACTTCGTGTTCAGGGGCGTTCAGGCTCGCTGTGGGATACGCGGAGTACTTCTGGCCTGAATTCGAACTCGTTGGGGAATACATCACGAGAGCGGGTAAGACTCCTGAGGAGGTCCAGCAGTGGGAGGCGGGATCGAAAGGTAATCGACGAGCAGCTGAGGCGACCATGAATCACATGCACCTCGTCGATATTAACTATCACGACTTGGAAAACCTCTCTGTCGATTTGGTTATCCGATTGGGTGCGGTTCTTCGCGAAATCTACGAGGCAAAGCTGCGTTGGCAGTTTCCGGACCGACCATGCACGGTCGTGTTCTACGTTCCGGAAGACCCGGAGGCACTCGACGCGTATGAGATTACTTTCTGGCAAAAGTCACATGAGTCGGAGCGCTCCCCCGAATAAACGCACCGGGTCGACGGCGCGAACGTCTGCGGGAGTCCCTGCTCGCCCGCGCCGCGGCGCATGTGTAGCGTTCGACAACAATATGAAGCGCCGTCCCATTCCACTCCTGACACCGGAGTCCCTGGCGAATATGCCGACGAAGCAGTTGTTGGGACGCCTGCTTTCCTTGCAGCAATGCGAGGAGTCAGCAGCTCTCGCCGATAGAACCCCCGCCGGGGCCGCAGAAGGCATCGTTTTCAAAAACACTGTCGAGTGGCAGAAAGCATACGCTGACCTCAAAGTCGTTCTTGCCACGCGCGAACATGTTCCCTCTGCAGTTGAGCGCGCCGAGTGCCGACACGAGCGCGGACAGGTGAGCTCGGAGAGGAAGTCGAAACCGACGGCGCACAGAGCAAGCCGTTTCGCTCAAAGGCAAAATCGAACGTCATTGGCAGCAGACTCCCGTCACTGACCTATGCATTGGACGGCTTATCCCCATGCTGAAGCAAACGATTATCCTACTTCTATTTCTCGGCCTTGGCGCTTGCACTAAAAAGTCTCCGATGAATTCAATCCGACAGACAGTCGATTCGCTAATTATCGACACGCCGCAAGTTAGAGTGACCGTTCCGGGCGTCTGGCTTTCGGAGGAGAAACGTCCCGCAGAGAACGTTGTTTACCGCGGTCACTCCGACGAAGGAGAGATTCATAAACGATTCATCGTGGCGGGGCACCTACTTACGCCGGGTCAGACCGAAGTCGGCCGCAAAGAAGCCTTCCAGGACCTCCTTCGGATGCGTCGAGAGACTGAAGACGAAATCACCGCCGGCAAGGCAAAGATTATAGAGGAACCGCTTCGTGAGTCGGGAGAGTTACTCGGAGGCGGCTACATCGCCATCCATTTGACCGCTGGGCGCATCGTGTTTTCCCGTGCAATGTGCGATCACGAGAAGGCATTTAACTTCTACTACGAACTTTGGGGTTTCTCAGCCAAGCCAGATGTTAAGAAGCTGATGGAGGATTTTGAGACTATTATGGAAACCGCCGGACTCAAATGAGAACGAGGTCGGTAACGGCGATAACTCTCAATTCACTTACCGCCACCAGCGTATAAATGTGAGCGTGTCTGCCGGCCTGGTGCGCCTGGCGAACTGATCGCCTTCCAGGCTGCCCTGAGCATTGGTGTTTCTCTCAAGCGTGACGGCCTTTATATGACCTTGGGAGCACTCGGCTTACCTCGAAAGCGGCGCCCCATTCTTCGATTCCGGCGAGGCTGAAACGGACCGTGGTGCCAATCCTGAAATGCGACATGGCGCGGCCGCGCGGATCGGTTGACGGCGGCATCCAGAACTCAACGGTCCGGTCCTCGCTTCCGAATAGCTGGGCGGCCTCCGTTTTTGACAACCGGCCCTTCATGGCTCGAATTTTAATGAAAGGAAGCTTTGTTAAAGACCTGAAAAAGAGGGATCCCTGGATATTTCAGATGTCCGTGGAAACGGCCAAGTCGCTGCCAAAACAGCGGGAGACATGCCTCACCTTTGAGGCGTTTATCCTCTTCCCCCTCTTCCCATTTCTCCTGGCCTGCGAAGAACATCCTGGCATTTGGCGGATCTTTGGAGATCCAATTGCCATGGAGACGATCGGCGGCGAATTGGCGCTTAATCTGGCGGTTGCGGAGGGGACCGACATCCAAATTTATCCACCCAATGAAGTTCCAACAGAGTGAACAATGCTTTCATTTGGCCGTATTCGTTGCTTAAACAATACTTATGCCTACCGTTCCATCAAAAATAAGCGATCGACTCGTTATCGGAATTAAACGATTCCAACCCGTTCTACAGTCCGCAAAAACGCGTGATGTAAACGAATCCGACACAGTTATTATCGTGACAGATATGCTCGCTGAGATTTTTGGCTACGATAAATACTCGGAAATCACATCCGAGCATGCGATTCGCGGCACCTACTGCGATCTGGCCACCAAGCTCGACGGAGTGGTCCAGATTCTCGTCGAAGTAAAAGCCGTCGGGATCGATCTCAAGGAACAGCATGTCAAACAGGCCGTGGATTACGCATGTAATCTCGGAGTTGATTGGGTGGCGTTAACGAACGGAGTTATCTGGAGGATCTACAAGGTTATTTTCGCGAAACCCGTGGATATGGAATTAGTCGCGCAAGTGGATTTCTGCGGACTGAACGCCAAAAGCGCGGGCGACGTTGAGCTTCTCTATCTTCTTTCCAAAGAAGGTTGGCTGAAATCTGCACTCGGAGAGTTCCATACTCAGCGGCAGGCGTTGAGCCGCTTTTTCATAGGCGCGATGATTCTCACAGATCCCGTCGTTGATGTCGTTCGTAAAGAGCTTCGCAAGGTATCGCCCGACGTGCAAATTGATGTGGAGCAGATTCGCAGCGTGCTTTCACAGGAAGTCATCAAACGGGAGGTGATGGAAGGAGAAAAAGCCGAGGCCGCCCGCAAGAAAATCGCGAAAGTCACGGCAAAAGCCTTAAAGGATAAGGTCGCCAAGCAGGCGGCTATAATCAATGCAAGCGCGGCGCCG
This sequence comes from Chthoniobacteraceae bacterium, assembly GCA_028293625.1. Lineage (GTDB taxonomy): Bacteria > Verrucomicrobiota > Verrucomicrobiia > Chthoniobacterales > Chthoniobacteraceae > CAIURC01. Next base: position 3,304 of record JAQGOL010000037.1, read on the forward strand.
CTTCCCGCAATGCTCACGGATCAACCGGAACCCGCTTCTGCGGAATAGAAGAGCTCAGGCGCCCGCTCTCCTACTTGTGGAGAGCTTCGCGAATTAACTTATGCCCACCCGGTAAAGAGTGCCCCGAAAGAACCTCCAAAAACCGTAGCGGCCGTTATCAAGCAGTATGGTGTCACGATTACGATGTACGGACTGCACGCGGACCGGAAATCGGAAATCTACGATCTGGAGTATCACGTCGGCAGCCCCGGAAAAAACAGACTTTCAAGGGCGAACCATCGCCTACGCGAGCTAAGGCGCGCGAAGTTGCCCGCGGGATTGCCGCCGGTGACATCATCGACGCGCGGCATCTCACGCTGCCCGATCGCCGAGTCTATTTCACGGCCAAGGACGACGTCGCGCCGCCGGGGCGCGCTGTCGATCAGGTCTGCCGCGATGCGGTGGAAGCGGCGAAGCGCCTCGGCTCCGATGTAAGTTTGCTCGAAGCGGCAAAATTCTGGAAAGCATTATGCAAGCGGATCGCCACAGAACTCTTTGCATGCATGAATGGAAGCGCCGGAGCGCTACTACTACGCTCCGCCGTGCTAGCCCTGGAGATGAACACCAGCCCGCGGATGATCTTTTCCAATTACCGCCAGGTGGTTCAGCCGGCCGATGCGGCCGCGTGGTGGAAAATCGAACCGGTAAAGTTCTCGTCGAATACGGACATTAAGGCGGTTGGACAATGAATCCCCACATCGTCTCTTTTTCAGACTATTATGTTTATTAGCGTTATCGTTGATTTCCATTATATCCGGGAGCTGATCGCCTCAATTCCTACTCCGATGGTCGCTGCATGGGGAGGCTTGACGATGGCTTGCACTCAGTGGCTTAGACATTGTCTGGAGATCCGGAAACTCGTATCAAAGGCTGGGCCGGCTCGATTGCCAGCTCCAGTGCCGCCTGTGAGCACAGAGGAATCCGCAAGAATCGTGGTTCCGACGCCGACAGAGCTGCAGCGGTATTCAGACCCACGAAATTTCGCGCTGCCTATATGTTTTTGACTTTTGTTCTGTTAGGCTGGGGACTCTTCTTTGTAACGATAGACCTGCGGAACGGAAAACGGGAGCTCGAAAAACACAAAAGGAATACGTCTTAGCAGCCCAAATCGAAGCCGCTGGCAAGCTCGAGCGCGAAAAAGACCTAGCGCTCCAAGCCGCGTTACTTAGTCATATCATGCATTCGAATATACCAGTGTATGTAAAATTGCCGACAGATCAGGGTCAGGCATCTGCTCGGCCGACCGAAGATGAGGAACGCCAGCTTGAAGAAGCTGCGGCGTCGGTTCTGGTGACCAAGGACGCGTTAAAATTGGCACAGGGCACCAAGTGAGCTCCTGAATTAATCAAAAAATTGGAGGAAGAATATTCGGCGGCGTTCTCACGATATAACGAACTGCGCAAGGAATTTTATCTGTGGGACAAAATCCGCAGAAATCAGTAACGTGAATATAAACGTTCCGCATTTCCGCTGAGGCATGGGAGCGTAAGCATTTAAAAGGGGACGACAAAACGAGAGTTTCTGTTCGGTTCGGTTGAATTCGCATGAAAGTCACATTCGTCGCAAGCCCCACTCAATGCGCACTTTAAGCGAAAATGAGCGCATTTGAAAAAGTGTCCCCGGCGGGAATCGAACCCGCATTAGCGGTTTAGGAAACCACCGTTCTATCCGTTGAACTACGGAGACTGCTTATTTTGAATAACCTACGGGAAATCAATCATTGGAACAGCAAAAAGTTCTCCCAGGCCACTCTACCTTGGCCACCGGTGTTTAGCCGGGTTGGCAGGGAACGCTCTATCCTACCGTCTCGACGATTGCAAGTGGCGTATGGACCGCTTGATTACCACATGGATTGTGGGAAGCGATTCGCATCGCAATGGAAGCCAGCGACCTGCCATGAAGGTTTGGCGGTCCGGATCTAATCATCATCTTTATATAGGCTTCCTAATTTAGTGGACTGGATCCGATATACCTTCTGAAAACAACCAGCGGCTGATCTGGATCCTGGCTATTATTACCGCCCCATTCAGGTCGCTGATTTACTTTTGCGCTCGCAAGCCTGCCCAAATTTAGGGAGGGTTTATTGTATTCAGAGAAGCAAGACACCGATTATTAAGGCAGGCCATGCAGATAGCTTTGTTCGAGCTCAGCATCGCTCAGGGCGCGGGAGAAGATGGCGAATTCATCCAGCCGGCCCATCAAACTGGATGAAGAACGATTTGAGTTGAAGGCGGAACCGGTTTGGTTGCCGAGCGTAGCATCCGAAATCTGGATGGGAGCGCGCGGAATAAACGGCCGGCGTTCAAGCGCGATGCCATCCACGTAATGGATGATCTCATTTGTCTCGTTGTTGAGTACAAGAGCCAGTTGCGTCCATTGAGCCAGGCGAGCGGGTGTGAAGATTACAGCGGTTTGCGCCCGGACTGAATGGTGCGATTCAAAAAAGATGGAGCCATCGGGCTTGATCTCCCAGGATATCGCGCCCGGCCTGAACCCGGCGCTCGCAAAGAGCGTTCTGTTTGTTGCAATCAGCGAGTCGATTTTAATCCAGGCTATCAGCGTCATTGACTTTGGCGAACTGGCCAGAGTCAGACGGACTCGGTCGCCGATCCGATTGAATTCAAGAGCGTCTTTAGAAGGCCACCGGCCGCGGGTCCATTCGCAGCCGACAAGTGTGGCGTCGGAGCTAACGACGTGGCGGGCGCGGTTTTTAAGCAAATGATTTTCGAAATCGAATCGTAGCAGCAAAGCGGGATCATCGTTGAGCTGAGCGCCGGATTCCCGCCATGCTTTGAGACTACGATTTGATGCCTGAGCAGCTTTGTCCGTCAACTCCGGCTCGGAGAGGAACTCCAATGGACGGGTTCCAAAATGGCTGACATGGTTAACGGCCCCGACAGCCACCGCCTCGCCTTGCCGGAGTGATTGCAGCGGTCCCGGAAGCTTCTGCCACCGGAGGGTGCCTTGAATTGAGTGCAGCTCGGTGACATCGTTCCTGACGTAGATACCAAAGATCGCATTCTCTGCGACGGCGGCAAGCCTTGGGGTCTCAATCCGGAATCCGTGAGCTGGTGACGGGATCGTTACACTAAAACGGCCCGATCGGCAAAACAGGCGCTCGGCTGAAATAAGCTCGAACTCGGCAGGGCCTTCGACAATGAGCCGCGCGCCGCAAAAGAACTCGATAGAAAGGGAACCAGACTTCAGTGCAAACCACCCCGGCTGCAGGGAGGCGCGGGCGCGCGGGGTTGGAGAGATCCATTGCGCTTCGAGGTTTTGCGCAAGAAAAGCGACCGGCGCGCGTGATATGGAATTTTGTGTGATGGGCCTAAGAAACAGAACAAGCAGGCAGCCTGCCATGACCCCGAGCACTGTGAGTCCGAGAGTGCGATTGCGAGGTGGGACCTGGGACGGGGCTTCCGGCGATGAGAGGAAAAACGCAGTTAAATTATCATCCTCCGGCCGGGGCGATTCCAGTTCGCCAGAGCGACGGCGCGCCGCCTGCCGCCGAAGAACCTCGCGAATGCGTTGGGATTGAACCTGAAAATCGAGAAAAAGCTTTCGTTTTTGGGTCGACCCGCACAGCTCCTGTTCAAACCCACGCAGGCCGGAGTCGCTTAACGCGCCATCTTGAAACGCGAGGATTCGTTCGATGAATTCCAGTTTCCCCCGCTCGGTCAGCTCAGGATCGGCCGGGGAAGTTACCGGGGCCAATGCCGCCGCAGGTGCTGCAGCCGGACCGACTACTTTCAGCATGGCGCCTCGGTCAGTTTCCGCCGGGTGAATTCTTCGATGAACTGATGGCTTTGCGCGAGGCCGGTATATGCTTTTTCCTTGGTTAAAAAGCGACGCGATGCCAGCTCGCCTGCGGTTTCCGCAGCCAGATGCCGGCGTTCAATGACTTCGAAATGAATTTCAGAACAGCCGGCGAGACATTGTCCAAGTGCCTCCAGCTCCTCGGCAATAGTCTCGTCCTCGCGGCGTGCCCATTCGCATTCGAGCATGGCGACCGTTTTGTCGCTTAGCAAAGCAGGCCTGCGGGTAGCAGTGGAGCGGAGCTCGAGGATACGTTGCCGGGCGGTTTGCCGTGAGCAGGCCAGAAGCTGCGCCACAGACTCAAAGCCGTCGACCCGCCAAAGAGCCTTGGCGCAAATATGATGAAAAACCTCCTCTGCCAATTCGATATCGGAAGTAAAAGTGGAGACATACGCCAGCAACTCCAGCCGGTTCTTCAGAAGAATATGAGTAAGGTCTTCAGGAGGTATCATGCCAAAAAGAGGAAGATCGACGAATTGCTTTTACGCACAACTACCAAAGCGCAGCGAGCCTGCTCGTGGAAAAAACGGGCTCCTCATTCTACGAAGATCCGAAAAACGCAATGGCACTTCACGCGTCCGAAGCGTTTCCGATCTAAAATGTGATCCCGATCTGAGCGCCGAGAACCCATGCGTCTGGAATCCGGCCCGTGCCACCCGGATTTACGATATATTGCACATCGGGCTGGATGGAAGCGAACTTGGTAAACTGGATCCGATAGCCGGCCTCCACTACAAGTTCGTAACGGGGGTCGCCATTTCCAAGGAAAATTTGAGTTCCTGCGTAAGCGCGGCTAAACCGGCCATAGATGAGACCAAGGATTGTTTTGTCCTCGTCCCGGGTCGGAAACAGTCCGGTGTAGACGACACCCGCGTTCACCTGGAAAGGGATGATTGATACCTTTTCCTGCGGATAGAGTCCGGATGCGGCCCAGAGAATTAATCCCTGATCGCTGCCCGGTTTTTCCTGAAAAACCATTTGATCGGCATGGACATAGCCGCCGTAGGAGTTTTCTGATCTCTCCAGTCTCCCAAATTGAGGGTATGCCCAAGGGGAATAACTTCCGCCTATCCAGTAGTGTCCGGGCAAGCCTTTCATCTTTACCGGCGCAACGGTTTTGCCATCGCAAGCTGACTCGTCGGGTACCGGTTTTTTAAAGAATTCAGGCGTCCAGGCAAATTGCGCGATAAGGAAGACGCCATCATCCCGGTGAATTCCCCAATCAAGGCCATGATGGGAAGAATCAAAGATATGGCGCCAAGTTTGAAAGACGCCTACCTGCGCATTGAACTCGGGAACGGGATCGATGCGCAACCTCGCGGCCCAGGTGGCGAAAGGATAGGCCGAGAACTGAGTATCAAAGAGAACATTCCGGATATCGCCATTGATGCCATTGTTCATGTAGAGGCCGTAAAGAGGCGACGAATTAAAATCATCAGACGCCCCATACCGGCCCAGCTTGAGGGATATCTTGTCGTTGAGAAAATGCTGATCGAGCAGGAACTGGTATACGAAGAAGCTTTGGCCTCCATAAACCTGCTGGGAGTTATAAATGCTGCCGACATATTTATTCGTCAAACTCGGCCCGTCGCGCTCCACGAAACTAACGAGGAAATGCCCCCCCGGCCATCCGAAGATTTTATCCAACCCGAACGTGACACCGAAATAGATATTGTCCGTATAAGTAAAACCTTGCTTGCGACCGCCGCTTGGGTTGCCCGCTATGTCGCTCACATAATAGCTTTCAAATGTATAGCCATCAGCCGCAAGGCGGCTTCGTAGTCCGCCCAGGTTTCCAAGAGCATAACTGCCCGTCCACCAACTGGCGGATGTTTCCTGTGGAGAGCCGACTCCGGCACTTTCCTGGGCGAATGAATAATTAAGAGAGAAGGCAACAGACGCTGCCCCGGCGAGGAGGAACTTGTTCATAGGATTGAGGAGGAACTGTCAGGAAACGGGCCGGGGTGGTCTCAATCGCGAGTGGGAATAGGTTATTTCATCGGAGAATTACTTGTTTGGAGTAGGATCTCACCGCTTCGAACGCTGACTGACTTTGAAGATTTCGGGTCAGCGCGGCAACCGAGAACGCCGTGGCGAGGCGGGCCGACTCCTGAAGGGAAAGTTGCCGCAATTGGGCGGAAACCAGTCCGGCAACCATGGCATCCCCTGCCCCGACAGTACTAAGCACTTCCACGTCGGGCGGATGGGCGATGACCGTTTCCTTTCCGGACACAAAACACGCGCCCTCCTTGCCCATGGAAACGACCACCAGGTCAATGCCTTTGGTTATGAGATTACGGGCGGCATCGACCACGTCATCATGGGTTGGCAATGGGTGACCAAGCAACGCTTCCAGTTCATGGATATTCGGTTTGATGATGTTGGGAAGCGCATCGAGAGCGAGACGAAGCGGTTCACCGCTTGTATCAAGGAGCACTTTGCGTCCCCGGCCTTTTAATGCCGCTATCAGGTGGAGATAGATGGCGGGGTCGACCCCGGGTGGCAAACTTCCGCCCAAAGTAACCCAGGTGCAATCCACTCCGTCCAGCCGCTCTTTAAGCAGTGCCAGATCAGTAGCGGCGGGGGCGGGACCCGGATAGTTGATGTCAGTAGTCTGATGGAGGACCGGATCGCTTATCTTGATTCCGATCCGGGTTTCTCCAAGTATCCGGACAAAATAATCGCGAATCCCTTTTTCCAGGAAAAGCGATTCAAACGACGCGCAGTTTTCCTTCCCAAAAAAACCGGTCACTGCGACACGATGACCAGCATCGGCAAGGGAAACGGCTACGTTGACCCCTTTTCCTCCCGGGTTCGAACGCACCTGCTCAACCCGGTTGACGATCCCGGCGGTGAAGTTGGAGACAGTAACCGTCTGATCAATTGCCGGATTGAGTGTGACCGTAACAACATCAAATGGGGCGGTTGGCATGGGAACTTTAGTTTTTAAGCAGAAAAAGGAAGTGCTCTGACTTCCTCCGCGTTTTTGCATTCAAGAGCCGCCATGGCTAAAACCTGCGCCTGGGTTCGCGAGATAGTCCGCAGATGCGCTTTGATCGCCGCAACGCTTGGAAGAGTCATGCTTAACTCGCTCACGCCAAGTCCCGCCAAAATCGCCGCACCGCGCGGATCCCCGGCGATCCCTCCGCAGACACCGACCCATTTTTTAGCCGAAGCCGCGGCGCGCACAGTCATATCGATCATGCGTAGCACAGCCGGGTGAAGTCCATCAACCTGCTTGGCGAGCGCGGGATGCATCCGATCCATCGCGAGGACGTACTGGGTTAGATCGTTGGTGCCGACAGAGAAGAAGTCGCATTCTTTGGCGAACTCAGCAGCCATGACGACGGTTGAAGGAACTTCAACCATGATCCCGATCTCGATCGGCGGCACACCGAGTTCGGCGCGGATCTGCTCAGCCATTTCTTTTGCGGAACGGAGCTCTTCAAGTGTCGCAATCATCGGAAACATCATTTTGACCGGGCCGGTCAGTGATGCGCGATAGATGGCGCGCAGCTGGGGAATAAAGAGCTCGGGCTTTCTCAAACAAAGCCGAATGCCGCGTACTCCCAAAAACGGGTTTTCTTCGTCGGGCAATGCGAGGTAAGGAACTACTTTGTCGCCGCCGATGTCGAGAGTTCGGATGACAAGCGGCAATCCATTGAGGGCGCGTGTCATGGTTGTATAAGCTTCAAACTGCTCTTCCTCGGACGGCGGCGTGCTTCTTTCCAAAAAAAGGAACTCGGTGCGAAGAAGCCCGATGCCCTCGGCCCCCGCCTCGACCGCCGGGCCCGCTTCGGAGGCTTTTCCAATATTGGCGACTATTTCGACCCGATGGCCGTCGGTCATGATGGCGGGCTGGTATCGGGTAAAGTATTCCTCGTCGCGACGCTGCCTGAGGTCGTTTTGAAATTGCCGGGCCGAGTCGAGTTCAGACGCGCTTGGCTCGATATAGAGATGCCCGGAGGTTCCATCCAGAACGCAGACAATCCCGGCGGTGAGCGAGAGGACCGAGGCGCCTGCGCCGACCACTGCGGGAATGTCCAATGAACGCGCTATAATGGCTGTGTGCGAAGTGCCTCCGCCCGAGACCGTGCAGAGCCCCAGGATGCGCTTTGGGTCAAGGCGCGCGGTATCCGAAGGAGTAAGGTCGTCGGCCACCAGGATAACAGGCTCGTCGGGCAGTTGCGTTTCGCCGTGCTCGGGCGTGCCCGCAAGGACGCGCAGGACACGCTGGCCGACATCATGCAAATCGGCCGCGCGTCCGGCGAGGCGCTCATTTTGCATCTGCTGCACCTCGCTCACGCGCTCATCGATAATTCGTTGCCACGACCAGGCAGCGCCATGACCGGCGTCAATCAGAATGGAAACCGACGTGCGCAGCTCGCTGTCGTTAAGGAATGCCTGATGCGCGCGGAAGATGGCCGCCTCGGCCTTGCCCGCGCGCGTTTTCATCACGTTATACATCTCCTCCAACTGCGCACAGGCCGATTCAATGGCCCGGTTGAGCTTTTGCCGTTCCCCGGCGGGATCGCCTTCATTGTCTTTGACCACGATCTGCGTTCCTTGAAAGTGGTGAAGCCTGCCAATAGCCAATCCCGGCGATGCGCCGACCCCGCTGATCGAACGGCCGCTTGATTCAGGGATCCACCCGGGCATTTGGGGAGCGCCTTCTTTTTTGACCTCGTCGCCGAGTCCGCTGGCAACGGCCGCCTTCAATGCCTGAAGAGCCGCATCGGCATCGGGACCGCTTGCAATCAGGCGCAGGGTGGCACCGCCCGGGGCGCCAAGTTTGAGAAGCGAGACCATCGCTTTGCCATTGGCGGTCTTGCCATTGAACTCGACCCGGATTTCCGAGGCAAACTCGGCGGCCATATCGAAAAAAACCATGGCAGGGCGGGCGTGGAGCCCGGCGCCGGGCGGCAATGTGGCGTCGATCTGTCTTGCCCCTTCCAAGGTCTCAACAGTGGGAGCCTCGCCGGCATGGCGGCGATTGAGTTCGGCAACGATCTCGGCAGGATTATTTGTGCTGGCCAGCCGATGGGCAATAGCCTCGTCATCGAGCACATCACTAAGGGATGCGAGAATGGCAAGATGTTCATCTGACTTGGCCGCGATCCCAACGACAAGCCGGACGATTTGGCCCGGATTCCACTCCACCCCCTCGGGGACCTGAACGACGGAAACGCCTGTGTGATGGATGAGCTCCCTGTCTTTCTGCATCCCGTGCGGGATGGCGATTCCTTTTCCCAGGTAGGTGTTGGCTTGTTGCTCGCGCCCAAGCATGCTCTCCACATAACCGGGCGCAATGTGGCCCGCCGCGACAAGCACCTCGCCCGCGGCACGGATGGCGGCCTCCTTGGTCGGCACACGGACGGCAAGCTGGACGCTCTGATTGGTAAGTTCGATCATAACTCTCTTTTTGTTTAAGGCCTTAGAGCGCGGGAGACGGGAGCGTTATTGGCCGTTTTAGAAAAAACAGGGCGACGGTGGTGACGAATGTGCCGGCTGCGATTGCGATCAGGTAATAGGCAAGATGGGTCACAGCGCCGGGAATGAGAGCCGCGAAGATTCCGCCATGGGGAACAAGAAGTTGCACGCCCATTACCATCGAAATGGCACCCGCCGTGGCAGAGCCAAGGACAAGCGCCGGGATCACCCGAATCGGGTCTTTCGCGGCGAATGGAATTGCGCCTTCGGTAATAAATGAAATGCCCAAGACAAGGGCAGGACCGCCCGCTTCGCGTTCCTCAAGGTCAAACCGGTTTTTGAAGAGAAACGCGGCCAGCCCCAAACCGAGGGCGGGCGTCATTCCGGCTGCCATGACGGCGGCCATGGGGGCGTAGATTTTGCTCGCAAGCAGACCGACGGCGAACGTGTAAGCGGCCTTGTTAATGGGGCCCCCCATGTCAAAAGCCATCATGCCACCGAGGATCATCCCGAGAAGAAGCCGGTTGGCGCCTTGCATTCCATTGAGCCAGTTGTTCAATCCATTGTTCAGGGCCTGAACCGGCGGCGCGATCGCGAATATCATCAGGAGTCCGACGATGATCGTGGAAAGAAAGGGCAGGATCAGCACCGGTTTAAGACCCTCCAGATTGACGGGCAGCCGGATATTGGTGGAGAGGAACTTTGTCAGGTAACCGGCGAGAAATCCCGAGACAATTCCGCCAAGAAAACCAGCTCCAAGGGTCTGTGCAAGCATGCCGCCGATCAGACCGGGAGCGATACCCGGCCGATCGGCGATTGAGAACGCAATAAAGGCCGAAAGCACGGCCACAAAAAGATGGAACGCCGTGGCCCCGCCGATCTGGCTAAGCGCTGCCGCGAGCGTGCCGGGCTGATCGGCCGCGTTGACGCCGCCAATGGCAAAAGCCAGGGCAATGGCAAGGCCTCCGGCAATCACCACGGGCAGCATATACGAAACCCCGGTCATGAGGTGTTTGTACGGACCGGTCCGGGTTTGCGAGCGGCCGGCTTTTGCCTGTTCGGCAGACGAGCCGGCGTCAGGCGAACGGCCTCCGGAACTGTCCGCTGGAGCGGCCGTGAGCGCCGCGTTGATGGCGTCCTGGCCGGCGTGCATGGCCGCTTTGGTGCCCGTCATGTAAATCGGCTTGCCGGCAAATCGGGAAAGATCAACCTTGGTGTCGGCTGCGATCACCACGGCGTCGGCAGCCGCGATTTCCTCGGCTGTTAGCTGGTTTTTGGCCCCGACTGATCCCTGGGTTTCGATCCTGATGGTATGGCCAAGAGCCACGGCGGCTTTTTCAAGAGCGTTTGCGGCCATGAAAGTGTGCGCAATCCCGGTTGGACAAGCCGTGATGCCGACCAACCGCCTGGCATTGCTCACCTTCGTGGAATCGCTCTTCACAGGCACCGGAATCTCAGCCGCCGGAACTGACATTGTACTCTTTGCCATGGGCGTTGGTGGCGCGCCTCCCGGGGCAAGCGCAAGAGCCCCTTCAATCACCTCGCGCGAATGAACGATCGCTTCGCTGGTGCGCGTTTCATAAACCGGCTTGCCCGCAAAACGGCCCAGCTCGATCTGGATGTCGGTGGCCAAAAGCACGACGTCGGCCTCGGCAATGTCGCGTTCAGTCAGGACATTTTTTGAACCGACCGATCCTTGCGTTTCCACTTTAATTCCATGGCCGAGTTGTTGGGCGGTTTTTTTCAAGGCCTCGGCTGCCATGAGAGTGTGCGCGATTCCAGTAGGGCACGAAGTGACGGCGACGATCTGTTTCATACAAAGATTTCTGCAGGAACGGGATAAACGGAGTCGGCGGCGGGAGCGCGGGGGAAGAGACTCTCATACAACGATCGAGTGAAAGGACGGCTTTGAGCTGACAAATTTTACAAATTTCAACAAAAACACTCGCCACTCAAATGGGCGCCTCCGATGCCGGTATTTTGATGAATTTCCGACCACGCGATAGAAGCCCTTGGACGCCGGGCCGGTTTGATGCAATCTGCGGCTTCCACGTGTTTCGCCAGCCTCATCCACTCCTGCTTTTGGTTCTAGTCTGCCTCCTTGGGGCGTGTTCGCGTCCCATGGACCGGGCCGACCTGGTGCTGCTCAATGGAGCGGAACCGGAGTCGATAGACCCGGCGCAAATCACCGGTCAGCCTGAGGGACGTATTTGCTACGCCTTGTTTGAAGGGCTCACTGCTTTTGATCAGACCGGCACGCCGCAGCCGGGCGTGGCGGAAAGCTGGGATATTTCCTCTGATGGACGCGTTTACACGTTTCATCTGCGCAAAACGGCGAAATGGAGCAATGGCGACCCGGTGACAAGCGCCAACTTTCTTTCCTCGTGGCAGCGTACGCTTTCGCCGGCAACAGCGAGCGAGTATTCCTACCAGCTCCACTACATCCGCAATGCGCGCGATTTCAACGAAGGCAAACTCAGCGATTTCAGCCAGGTCGGCTTGCGGGCGCCCGATCCTTACACGTTGGAGGTGACCCTCGATAATCCGACGCCGTTCTGGCTCGATCTCTGCGCCTTTTCGACGCTGCTGCCGGTCCACGTGCCGAGTGTGGAAGAGTGCGCCCGAAAAGGTGAGAGTTTTACCAAACCAGGCAAACTCATAGGCAACGGTGCTTACACGCTGAAAGAATGGCGCATCTTCGACCGGATCCGGCTCGAGAAAAATCCAAATTATTGGAACAAGGCGCATGTCGGGATGAATTCAATTGACGTGCTGCCGGCGGACAAGCCGATGACCGCCTACAATTTTTACGCAACCGGCGCGGCCGATCTGCTCATGGACAAAGGACTCGCTCCGACCATGCTGATGAACGAGTTCAAGGGGCGTCCCGATTTTCATGCGGCGCCGTTTTTGGGAAATTATTTTGTGCGATTCAACTGCACGCGCAAACCGTTTACCGATCCGCGAGTGCGTCTCGCATTCAGCCTGGTGGTGGATAAGAAATACCTCTGTGAGAATATCACACGGGCCGGAGAAGTGCCTGCCGACAGCCTGGTGCCGCACGACACGGCCGGTTATGAGCCGCCACCCGGGCTCAAACGCGATCCGGAGCGAGCCCGGCAGCTTTTAAAAGAAGCCGGTTTTCCGGGCGGAGCCGGTTTTCCGATTGTTTATTATCTTTATAAGGCCGGCAGCGACATGGATCAGAATATCGCGGTCGAATTTCAGGCGACTTTGAAGCGCGAGCTCGGCGTGGAAATCCAGCTCGCCCAGCAGGAATGGAAGGTTTACCTCAATTCACTTAGCAACCTCGATTATGATCTCTGCCGCTCCTCCTGGGTTGGCGATTATAAAGATCCCAACACGTTCATGGACATGTTCCTAACCGATGGCGGCAACAATCGCACCGGCTGGAGCAGTAAAATTTACGACTCACTCATCGCTGACGCAGCCCGCGAACTCGACCCGCAAAAACGGTTTGCCATCTTCCGCGAAGCCGAAGAACTGCTTATCAGCAAGGACGCGCCCATTTGCCCGCTCTTTTATTACGTCGGAATTCAGTTTTACGACAGCAACCGGCTGGGCGGGATCGAGGCGAACCTCATCGACGAACACCCGCTGAAAAACATTTTCTGGAAGGATCGCCCCAGGTGAAGCGCTTTCAGTGCAGCGCGCGGACTGCCGGTTTAATTCATTCTCCGGCCGCGTGATGATGGATTGGATTGTCCATCGCATTTACCGCGGCCTATCCGCGGTTGCCCGGGCATTGTCCCTTGAATTCTGCTGCATGGCGGGCGGATGGCTCGGCTTGCTTTTTTATTACCTGCTTCCCGGCTATCGCGCGCTGGCACGGCGCAATCTGCGGATTGCCTTTGGCTCTGAAAAATCCTCGCGGCAAATTCGGGCAATCGCGAGGGACCATTTCAGGACGCTCGGATCAAATCTGCTTGCAGGCCTCAAAATTGCGCACCTTTCCCGGGACGAAATCCTTGCCATCGTCACGGTAGAAGGCGGCGAGTTCCTCGAAAAAACAATCGGCGAAGGACGCGGATTTGTAGGCGTGATCAGCCATCTGGGAAACTGGGAGCTGCTTTCCCAAGTCTCCCTCATGGTATTCGGATGCCCGGGCGGCGCGGTCTATCAGCGGCTTGGCAATCCGCTTATGGATGCCGAGGTGCGTGAAAGCCGGGCCCGGCTCGGAGTGGAACTTTACGAACGCAAGGAGGGATTCCAGAACGCGATCCAAATGCTGCGCAACGGCGGCGCCGTGGGAGTGCTGGTCGATCAACACGCCGGGGATGCCGGTGTCTGGTGTCCGTTTTTCGGGCGGCTTGCCTCCACGTCGCCGCTGGCCGCGACCCTTGCCTTGCGCACCGGGGCGGCGCTCCTGCCGATGGCGGTATTTTCCGATGGGCCGGGCCGTTGGCGAATGATCGTTGAACCGCCGATCCAGCCGGTCTCACGTGATGCCGGGCAGGTCACTGCGCAAATCAACCGGGTGCTCGAAAAGCAGATCCGGCATCAACCGGCCGACTGGTTCTGGGTCCATAATCGCTGGAAAACTCCGCGGCCGAAGTTTCTTCTGGCGACCTACAAACGCGGCGTCGTCAAGGAATTGGAAGAAGCTCCTTCGGATCCTAAAAGAACACATTTCGAGATTCTGATCCGTGCAAGCAATTGGCTGGGGGACGCCGTGATGAGCATGCCGGCAATCCGGGCCATTAAAAATGGACGGCCCGATGCGCGGGTTACGATCCTCACGCCCGCCAAGCTGGCCGATTATTGGCGGGCAGTAAATGACGTGGATGAAGTGATCTGCATTGAGCCAGCCGACAGCGTTTTTAGCGTCGCGGCAAAGATTCGTGACCGCTTTGATGCTGCGATCGTTTTCCCCAATTCGTTGCGCACAGCGCTGGAGCCGTTCCTGGCCGGGATACCACGACGCGTTGGTTATCCGGGACACCACCGATCAGCGCTTCTCAACCAGATTCCGCGTCAAAAGAAAAAGCGTGCCAAGCAGGCGGCACCCGTCCGGAACCAGGTACACCATTATCTGGCATTGGCGGAGTTTGTTGGCGCTGACATCGAAAATGCGCTCACACTCCCTCCTCGCCCAGTGCGTCCCGCCAGCAACAAGCCGGTGATCGGACTCTGCCCCGGCGCGGAGTACGGCGGCGCGAAACGGTGGCTGCCGGAACGCTTTGCCAAGGTGATGAGCCAGGTGCATGAAAAGCATGGCTGCGAATGGAAACTTTTCGGCGTTGAAAAAGACCGCCCGGTGGCCGCCCGGATCCTCCGTGAAGCAGCCGTTCCGTGCGTTGATCTGATTGGCAAAACGACCCTTGCTGATCTGATAGCGCAATTACAAACCTGCGATTTGCTTTTAACCAATGACACGGGAACGATGCATCTGGCCGGATCGCTCGGGGTGCCGGTCGTCGCGCTTTTTGGATCGACCGATCCGGGACTGACCGGTCCGCTTGGAAGCGGGCATACTTTGCTGCGTCATCCTGTTGAATGCAGCCCGTGTTTTCTGCGCGAATGCCCGATTGATTTTCGCTGCATGAAAGCGATTGGCATCGAGGAAGTCGTCGCGGCGATTGAGTCGACGCTTGCGGCGCAACACCGCGACTCGATTCCGTCCGCCGCCGGTCTGGGTTGAACGAAAACCACCTTCGGCAGTCTCACAAACTCACAAAAAATGTCCACCACCCAGGAACTCACCCAACAGGTCAAAGAACACAGTCATTGGATCGCGCCGTTGCAGAACGAAATCGCGAGGGTTGTCGTTGGCCAGAAGTATTTGATTGAAGGCTTGCTGACCGGCCTGCTTACCAACGGGCACGTCCTGCTGGAGGGTGTCCCTGGCCTGGCTAAAACGCTCACGGTCAAGACGCTTTCCTGCTGCATTGCGACCGGTTTCCAGCGCATCCAGTTCACGCCCGACCTGTTGCCGGCCGATCTGATCGGCACGCTGATTTACAATCCGCGAAGTGGAGAGTTCACAACCAAGCGCGGCCCGCTGTTCTCAAATTTGATTCTCGCGGATGAAATTAATCGGGCGCCTGCCAAGGTTCAAAGCGCGCTGCTGGAAGCGATGCAGGAACGCCAGGTGACGATCGGCGATCAGACCTACAAGCTGGCCGACCCGTTCCTGGTTCTTGCCACTCAGAACCCGCTTGAACAGGAGGGCACCTATCAGCTGCCCGAAGCGCAGCTTGACCGTTTTATGCTGAAGCTGCATGTCGGCTATCCAAGCAAGTCGGAAGAACGCGCCATCCTTGACCTGATGGGCACCAGCACGCCGAAGCTCAATGTAAGCGCGGTGATTGAGCCTGCGGATATTCTCAAGGCTCGCGCCCTGGTAAACGAGATTTACGTCGATGACCGGGTCAAGGATTACATCGTGGACGTGGTGTTTGCCACACGCGAGCCCGCCAGTTACAAGCTCAAGCTCGACGGCATGATCCGCTACGGCGCCTCGCCACGCGCCACCATCGCCCTGACATTGGCCGCCCGCGCCCGCGCTTTTATTGCCGGCCGCGGTTATGTCACCCCGCAGGATGTGAAAAATGTCGGACCCGACGTGTTGCGCCATCGGGTGATGGTCAGCTACGAGGCCGAAGCCGAGGAAGTAACCAGCGAGTCGATCATTGAGCGGATCTTTGCCGGGCTCCCCGTGCCTTGACCGATGATCAGCTCTAAAAAAACGCCTATTCGAGGCACGGCCGGTTGCCGGTATCGCGAAAACTGCTGATGGAAAACGCACGCGCCATTCTGAAAAAAATCCAGCGGCTCGAATTAAAGACGCGCGGGATTGTCGATGCCGTTTTTTCGGGGCAATACCGCAGCGTTTTCAAGGGACGCGGAATGAACTTTGAGGAGGTGCGCGAATACCAGCCAGGCGACGAGGTGCGCACCATTGATTGGAACGTGACGGCGCGATACGGCGATGCGTATGTGAAAAAATTCACCGAGGAGCGCGAATTGACCGTCGTGCTGGTTGTTGATGTGAGCGCCTCCGGCAACTTCGGCAGTGTTGATCTGAGCAAACGCGAATTGGCGGCCGAAGTGGCCTGCCTATTTGCGTTCAGCGCGATTCGCAATAATGATAAAGTCGGGCTCCTGCTTTTCTCGGATCACACCGAGCTGTTTATCGCGCCGAAAAAGGGCCGCCGCCACACATTGCGTCTTATCCGTGAAATCCTTTATTTCGAGCCGTCGGGAAAAGGGACGGATCCGGCCGGGGCATTAAGTTATCTCAACAAAATTGTGCATCACCGCTCCGTGGTGTTTTTAATCTCCGACTTTCAGGCGCCCGACTTCACAAAAGAACTTTCGATCACGAGCCGGCGCCACGATCTGATTGCCATCCCCATTGTCGATCCCCACGAGGAATCGCTCCCCGACGTCGGGCGTGTGACCCTTGAAGACGCCGAGACCGGTGAGCAGCTTGAAGTCGACACTTCCGATCACCGCGCGCGCTCAGCTTATTCGGATGCGGTGCAAAGGCGCAAAACCATTCAACTTCGCGAGTTCCGCAAACAGCGCATCGACACGATCTCGCTTCGCACCCACGAAGATTACCTTCCCGCGTTGCGGGCGTTTTTTAAAAATCGTGAACGCCGGATGATGATCCGATGAAAAAAACTCCCGTTCGATCCTTCTTAAAACGCGGCAGCGAGAGAGTTATTGGGTTGGCCTGGATGCTGCTTTTAGCATGCGCTGCGTCGGCGGCTCTCACTACCACCCCTGGTCCCCCCTCTGACGGGTCGCCGACGCCTCCCGAAATTCGCGATATCGCGCCGCCCATCGACGTATTCCCCTACCCGCCGTGGATGGTTGCCGGCGCTGCCGCACTGGCGCTCCTCATCGTTGTTCTCGCAATCGTGCTTCTGGTCAGGTGGATGCGCAATCAGCCACCGCCACCGTCGTTAAGTCCGCGTGAGGTGGCTTTAAAAGAACTGCGCGCGTTGGAAAATCAGGTCGCCGAGATGGAACCTTACGCTTTCAGCATCGCGGTTTCTGAAGTGCTCCGGCGTTTTATCGGACGGCATTATGGTTTGCAGGCGCTGCGCCAGACATCGCCCGAATTTCTCGCGGCGGTCGCCATCTCTCGCAGGTTCTCCGAAGAAGAGCGTGTGCTGCTGAGCGGGTTTTTGGAAAAGTGCGATATGATCAAATTTGCGCGCATCGGCGCTACGCGTGATGAGAGCGGCACACTGCTTGGAAGCGCGATGGCATTCGTCGAAGGAGCCCGGGGATGAGTTTTTTCCACCTCGAGACCCTGACGTTTGGCCACCCATGGGCGCTCGCGCTTCTGGCGCTTTTGCCGGTTCTGGCATGGCTGCGCGGTAAACAAGGGAGCGCGCCGGCCATCGTTTTTTCTTCGTTGCGGCCATTGCGCGCCATGGGACGGCCTCGAAAATCGCGCGCCGGTTCGCTGCTGCTCGGTTTCCTATTGCTGGCGCTCGCATTGCTGATTATCGCCCTCGCACGGCCGCGCCTGGGGAAAACGATCAGCCATGTGGAAGCGAGCGGGATCGACATCATGCTCGCGCTCGACGTCTCCTCCTCGATGATTGCCGAGGACTTCACCATCGGCGGCGAACGGGTCAACCGGCTCGACGCGGTCAAGGATGTCACGGAGAAATTCATCAAGGCGCGGCCGAGCGATCGGATCGGGATCGTGGCATTTGCCGCGCATCCGTTTTTGGTTAGCCCATTGACCCTCGACCACGATTGGCTGCTTCAAAATCTTGAACGGGTAAAGCTGGCGCGGATTCAGGACCGCAATCTGGAGGATGGCACGGCGATCGGTTCGGCCATTGCGTCGAGTTCAAACCGGCTTAAGGAGCGGGAAGCCAAAAGCAAAATCGTGGTGCTGCTCACCGACGGCGATAACAATGCCGGAAAAGTGCCGCCGTTAACGGCCGCCGAAGCGGCCAAGGCCCTGGGAATCAAGGTCTACACCATCGGCGCGGGAACACGTGGCAAGGCGCCCGTGCCTGTTTACGATCGCTTTGGGCGGAAGTTCTACGAACAGCACGACGTCACCGTGGATGAAGAAACGCTGACAAAAATCGCGAAGATTGCCGATGGCCAATACTTTCGGGCAACAGACTCCAAGTCACTGGCGCAGATCTTTAATCAGATCGACAAACTCGAAAAATCGACCATCGAGATGAACCATTACACCCAATATAGAGATTTGTTTGCGTGGTTCCTGGCATTCGGACTCGCGGTGATGACGGTAGACATCCTGCTCGCACAGACCTTGTTCAGGAGGTTGCCATGACGTTTGGAGAACCGCTTTGGTTTTGGGCATTTGCGCTTTTGCCGCTGCTTTTTTTGCTTTTTCTGAACAATGAGCGCAAGCGTTTGAAACTGATCCGCCAGCTGGTGGCGGCCCGGCTTCAGGACCGGCTCGCGGGCTCGGTGAGCGTTGGCAAACGGCGATTGCGTTTTTTTCTGCTCCTGGCCGGGATCGCCTGCGTCATCACAGCTTTGACTCAGCCGCGCAATGGTTACGACTGGACCCAGACCAAACGCAAGGGACGCGACATCCTCATCGCCATCGACACCTCGCGCAGCATGCTTGCAACCGATCTGGCGCCGGACCGGCTCACCCGCGCCAAACTCGCCGCGCAGGATCTCATTTCCCAGCTCAGCGGCGATCGTGTCGGGCTCATCGCGTTCGCCGGCAATGCTTTTTTACAAGCGCCGCTTACCGTCGACTACAGCGCGGTGCTCGGGGCGCTTGAAGAGATTGATACCGAAATCATCCCTGAAGGCGGCACCAACATCGCCGCCGCCCTTCGAATTGCCGAGGACGCTTTTGGCAAGGGAGAAAGCGACCATCGCGCCGTCATTATTCTGACCGACGGCGAAGAGCTCGAGGACGAAGGAATCAAAGTTGCCGAAAGGCTCCACGGTTCGATCACCATTTTCACCATCGGCCTTGGGTCGCCCGAGGGGTCGCTTATTCCCCTGCCCGGCGGCCGCGGCGGCGAGTTTGTCAAAGATCTCGAAGGCCAGATCGTCAAAAGCCGCCTCGACGAAGAGCGCCTCTCTAAAATTGCGGAATTGACAGGCGGCTTTTATCTTCGGCTGCAAAATGGCATGGCTGATACCAGCCGGGTCGTTCGCGAAGGCCTTGGAAAAATGACCGAACACGATATTGACTCCAAACTATCCCGCCAGCCAATCGAACGTTACGAATGGCCGCTGGGGGCCGGCATCGCTTTATTGGTTGCCTCGATGCTTGTAGGAGAACGTCGCAATTCGCCTGGTCGCCGTATTGCCACGGCTTCCGCGGTGGCGGCGATTTTGCTCCTGCCATCGGGGGCGTGGGCGAAAAATTCCGGAGTCGAGGCGTACGAAAAAGAGGATTACAAAGGAGCGCTCGATAAGTTTTCCAGGCAGCTCAAGTTGCAGCCCAAATCCGAGGCGCTCCATTTTGATCTTGGAAGCGCCGCCTATAAGGCGGGCGATTTTGATAAGGCGCTCGAATCGTTCAGCCGCGCGGTGACTTCTTCCGACCCACAGCTTCGCGCCAAGGCGGAATATAATCTTGGCAATACCCTTTACCAGCGCGGCGCCGCGCAGAAACAAAAAGAGCCGAAAATTCAGGAATGGCAGAATGCGCTCCAGCATTATGAGGAAACGCTCAAGGCGCAGCCGAACAACAAAGATGCACAGTTTAATCGGGACCTGATCAAGACCCTGATCGCCGACCTGAAAAAGGAGCCGCCGAAGGAAGACAAAAAAGACGAGAAGAAGGATAAGCAGGACGACAAGAAGGACGAGAAAAACGAAGACAAAAAGGAGCAAAAAAAGGACGGCAAGGACGATCCGAAAGACTCCAAAGACCAGAAGGGCGATCCAAAGGATGGACAGGATTCCAAGGATCCAAAGGATGGCCAGGACTCCAAGGATCCAAAGGATGGCCAAGACTCCAAGGATCAGAAGGGTGAGCCAAAGAATTCCAAGGATCAGGAGGGCAAGGAGGGCGGAAAAGACGACGCCAAGGAACAACCGGCTCCGGGGAATAAAGACTCCAGGGAAGGAGAAAAAAAGGACGCACCGCAACCGGGCGATCAGGCCGAGGAGAAAGACAAAAAACCGGAGGGCGAATTGAAGTCCGCTGGACAGGAAGGCGGACCGGAAAATGAACCGAGCGAAGCCGAGCAACAGGCGGCGGAAGAGGCCGCAGCAGCGGAAGGAAAGATGACCGAAAAACAGGCCAAAAACCTTCTTGAATCCCTTAAAAGCGAGGATAGGCGCGTGCAATTGCTGAAACCGAACCGCAAGAATCCCGGCCGGCCGCTCCGCGACTGGTAACCAAACTGATCAAAACTCATGACGCCGAACGTTTTAAATCCGAAATCGACCGGCACCTTTCGGAGGTGGTGGATCGCGGCAATAACCCTCTTTCTGCTCATACCCGCGCTCCATGCTGAAGCCGTTGCCACCGCCACGCTTTCTTCAAGCACCATGGCGGCCGGCGACTCTGTCCAGCTTGTGGTGTCCGTCGAAGGCGCATTAAAACTTCGACGGCCTACCCAAATCGATGCGCCCGGACTGGAGATTAATTTCCGCACCAGCTCCCAGCAAATGCAGAGCACCAACGGGCAAAGCTCGTTCCATTCCGAGTTGATCTTTACCGTGGAGGCGCAAACGCCTGGCTCGTATATCGTGCCGTCCATTGAAATCACCGGGGACGGCAAAGTGCTGAAAACCGAACCAATCGCATTAACGGTGACCCCAGCGCCTGCCTCGGGAGGACAGGACCAGATGTTGTATGCCGAAGTGACTGTGGCGAAGACCAAAGCCTATCTTGGCGAGACGATCCCGGTGGAGTTGAAACTTTATATTGACAGCCGCGTCCGCTCGCAGTTGGAGCAGATGCCGACGCTTGAGGGCGATGGGTTTACTAAACAAAAGATGCCCGAACCAAGGCAGGAACAGGCGCGCCGTAACGGAAAAGACTACGTCGTGGTTGTTTTTCGAACAGCGATTACGCCGAGCCGGGCGGGCAAACTGATAGTCGGTCCAGGCGAGGTGCCGATTGTTGCCCAGGTTCCTCAAGGGAGGCAGAACCGGTCGCGTTCAGGTTGGGAGGAACTGCTGCGGGAGACATTGTCCGACGACATATTTGCCCAGTCCAAAAGAATGGTGATTAAAGCGCCGGCGGTTGAACTTGATGTCAAGCCGCTCCCAGCTGCCGGAAGACCGAAAGATTTTTCAGGTGCGGTCGGCTCATTTAAGTTCTCTGCCACGGGCACTCCCAGGAAGGTCAAAGTCGGCGATCCGATTACCATGAAACTGACCATTTCAGGCCGAGGCAACTTTGACAGGATCATGGCGCCGACAATTGAAAAGGCGGACGGTTGGCATGCATACCCGCCGACCAGCGACTTTAAAATTGATAACGAGCTTGAAACAAGCGGCACCAAAACTTTCGAGATGGCGATCATCCCGGAAACCAAAAAATCGGCCATGCCGGTCCTTAGGTTCTCGTATTTTGATCCGCAGGATGAAAAATACGTGACGCTCTCCAGCGAAGCGAGCCCGCTGGACGTCGAGGAGGGAACAATCGCACCTCCCGCCCCGTCAACCGCAGCCGCCATCCCGGAGACTCCCCGTGCTGTGGTCCAGCCTGCTGACATTCTTGGATTAAATTACGACTTTGGCACGCCACGTTCCTCCTTTGAACCCCTCTACAACCGAAGAGGGTTCCTTATCGCACAAGCCCTGCCAGCGACCGCGCTGCTAATTTTCCTGGCGTCCAGGCTCCGGCGCCGCGACCAGTCCGCCGCGCGTCTCTCCGAGTTGCGGCGCGAAAAATTGCTTCTTTTAGCGAAGCTCAAAAAAGAACGCTCGCGGGCGGATTTTTTTGAGGATGCAGTCCGCATTATCCAGATGGACGCGTCACGAGTGATGGGCCGGCCGGCGCATACCATCGACGCGGCGGCAGCCACCATTGGGCGCGATCTGCCTGCGGATGTCGCGGACGGTATCCAGGAGATTTTCAGCACGCGCGCCGAGTTGCTCTATGCGGGAGTGGGTCACGATATCAGCCGGGAAACGCTTCAGGAAACCGAGCGGGAAAAGGTGGTGTCAATCCTGAGCCAGTTTGAAAAAAGCCATGGAAATTCCTAACTTCGTCCCCGCTTTCTGCAATGCAAAGCGCGCCGCTTTGGTTATGCGAAAGTTGATAATTTTCGCTTTGCTAATCAGCTCATCACTCGGTGCATTTGGCGGTGATTTTGAAGAGGCCAACAATCTTTTTGACAAAGGGAACTTTGCTGACGCCCGAATTACTTACGAAAAGCTCGTTCAGCGCGGTGAATGGAGTGCAAATCTGTTTTGCAACCTAGGCGATACCGAGTTGCGCCTTGGGGAGCCCGGCCGGGCGATCCTCCAGTATAAAAGGGCGCTGGCCCTGGAGCCGGCGCATCGGGAAGCGACGAGAAACCTGCAAGTCGTGCGTGACCAGGCTGGGTCGCACGTTGCCGTCAGCCCGATTTCAGAGGCTATTTTTCCGCGCGTGTCGCTCGACGTGTTTGTCATCGCTGCCACCATCATGGGCTGGCTTGCAATCGTGCTTTTGGTCCGCCTGTTCATACGCCGGACTGCGCCTGCCATCCTGGGTTTCATTTTTTGTGTCGCCGCGGCGCTTTATGCAGGCACAGCGCTTTGGCATCAGCACCGGGAGGTTTCACTGGCGGTGATCACGCGTCCGAAACCCGTTGAAGCCCGGCTTGCGCCCGCGGATCGTGCCGGGCTGGCCGAAAGCCTGCCTCCCGGCAGTCAGGTGCGCGTATTGAGCGAACGCGGTGAATGGACCTACTGTGAACTGCCGGGCAAAGGGCTTGGATGGATTCCCTCAACCGCTCTCGAGAAGGTCCGCATTGTTCGCTCGTGAAAACCTTTTTCGCCATTGCGCTCGGAATGTTCCTCGCGATCGGCGCCGCCGCGGACGATTGGCAAAAGACGCTTTCGCCTTCCGCACCCGGTAGTTTTCCATTGCCGCGCCCTTCGCATGGCACTTACGCATTTGGCTGGAGCGCGCTATCCGCCGCGGAAGGAACCTTCGATTTCTCCAAACCAAAAGCGGGGTTGATCAAACTCGACGTTGTCATCAAGACCACGGGGACCGTTCGAAAACTGTATAGGCTCGATGCAAATCACAGCGCGATAACACGCTCGAAAACGCTTCAGCCGCTCAGCGTCCGGCAGGTGGAGGTTTACAAGGGAGAAACGATCAGGACCAAACTCGATTTCGACTCACTCGGCGTGGTTCGCGCCCGGGAATCGAGCATTGCAAGTCCCGGCAATGGCAAAGCGAAACGCTTCAAATTCAGTCCGATGTTTGACATGCACGGGCTCTTCCTCTGGCTGCGCAGTCAGCGCCTCCAACCCGGGGAGATTTATCGGCTCGTCGTCTATCCGTCCACCGACCCGTTTCTCGCCGAGATGAGGGTGGTTGCCAAAGAGAATCTCAAACTTGCCAACCGAACTTATCCGGCGCTCAAAATCGAACTCAAGTTGAGACGGATCAATAAGAAGCTTGAGATTGAGTCTTATGAGAACCTCAAGAGCGCTGCGGCATGGATTTCAAACGACTCCGAACGCGTTTTTCTCAAGGCGGAAGCCGAAATCTCCATCGGCAAAGTGTGGGTTGAATTGGAAAAGATCGAAAACCCGATCCCTTAACGAACCCATACCCCGCGATACACTTTCTGCGGAGGCCGCTGCTGCTCACCGCCCTCATTAAAAGGCTGGAGGGGAGGACCGCCGCGGCCCGGCAAAAGGCGCATAATGCTGAGAGTGTCGAGGTCAAGGCGTCCGGTAAGCGGCAGGCGAGTATGCCGCTGATAAGTTAGAAGCGCCTCTTCCAAGGCAGGCGACGGCATTCCGTCAACCCGCTCACGAAAAAGCCCTTGCTTGGAAAGGAGGCTCTGCGCCCGCTTAACGGTACTTCGCTGAATTTCCGGCGGCGCGCTGGCAAACGGGGTTCGTGCAAACACCTCTTCATAGCCACTGGATGGTTCCGGTCGTGGCGGTGCGATGCGCGGAGCTTCAGGCCGGGGCGGCAGACCTTCCTCGCGTTGCAAAAAGCGGCGATCGTCCTCCACGCGGGGCCGTCTTTCCTCCTGGACAATCGGCGGCGGCGTGACCTGGGTGACCGGCGGAGTCCGCGGCGTCTCCACCTTTGATAAGCCGAGCGATTCAAGGGTCTTTTCAGTCAGCGTGCCGGTGACGTCCAGGCCGTTGCGGATTTGGAATCGCTTGATCGAAGCCGAGGTTTCCGTCGAAAGCGCCCCATCGATTTCCCCGTAATAAAAGCCCTGTGTCTTGAGTTCGGTTTGGGCGTTGCGGGTCAGGTCATCGGCTCGCCCAGCAGAGGAAATGACGAAGGAGAGCAGCGCGAGATTGACAATTTTTTTCATCATGGGGTGGCGAAAACTTCGACGCGGGGTGGTTTTTAATTATTCACTGAACTTTTGCCAGCCGCGTCGGCTGTGGCGGACGTGGTTTGGATTTTTGGAATCGCAACAATCCTTCAGTAATTGAAGCAGCAAGCCGATCGCGGTAGGCCGGACCCGAGAGCAGCTGCGCGTCGAAAGCATTGCTGATGAATCCACCTTCCACCAATACTGCGGGAGCCCGCACATGTCGCACGACATAAAGTGCCCTGCCTTTAATTCCGCGATTGGTTGCTTCCATGCGCTCCACCATCGCCAGTTGCACGTAGCCCGCAAGGTTTTCGCCGTTATCTTCGGGCATGGGCGGCTTATTGAAAAAGCCAACCCAGGTCCAGGCGCTTTCGGGCGGCACTTTTTCGCTGGCATAAAAAGTCTCCACACCGCTCGCCGAGCTGTAAGGGCTCTGATTGAAATGAATGCTCACAAACACCGAGCGATCAACCCCGTTGGCAATTGCCGCCCGGTCCGCAAGCCCCACATGCACGTCTTCACGCCGGGTCATCACAGTGGGAAACCCAACTTCCTGCAACATTTTCTCAACTCGCAAAGCCACATCCAGGGTGAGTTCCTTTTCAACCAGGCCGTGACTTTTTGCTCCTTCATCCCGGCCCCCATGGCCAGGGTCAATTACAATGGTTGGCAATCCGGACCCCGTTGATCCGGAGAGTTGCTCGCCGGGAGAAACCTCGTCATCAGGAGCAATGACAAAGCTCAGGCACCCGGCGAGAACAATCAGCCCTACACAAGGCATCGTGTTCTGCATACGCACAAGGTGGCACAGAAAACGGCGCCCTCCAAAAAATAAGCGAAGAGCGTCAAACCTCATACAGATCAGCGCGATTGTAACAAGGGGCGGAGAGCGGCATCCGTCAATAAACGCCACGTGACCGGGAGGGAAGTCGAGCGGTCGAGCACGGCTGCCTCGATGCTGGCCGCCGTAAGTTGTTCTTCGGCATGAAGCGCGATGGTGGCCGAGGATGGCAATTCCATGGAATCCTCCGCTCCCAACGCGAGGTGCCCCACCGTCCACGCCTCCAAGGCCACGCGCAGCGCCTTTTCAAGTGACACATTCGCAAAATTTTGCTCCTGCAAAAAGCGTGTCATCTGCGCCGTTGAAGAAGCGTTTCCGGAGAGCACGCCAAATTCCTCAAACGCCCGCCCGAAGCCGCCGCCGTTGGTATGGATCGCGCCGTCATATTCGAGACGCAAAAAGAGATCGGGCAAATCGCCGCGTCCGAGTTCGACAAACAGCATTCGCGCCAGGTAGGGAGCGCCATAGATCTGCTCAAAGGCAGTTTTCAGCACGGAACTGAGCGAATAAGTGGCGAGCCGGCGGAGGGAAACATCGTCGCCCGAACGCACAAACCCTTCAGTGCTCGCCAGTTCAAGGGCCATCATCCGCAAGCGTTCAATGTCACCCGGATGACCGATCGCGCCCATGGCGATCCTATCGTAAATCTCGAAGAGCTTCTGGCGTTCGCGGCCTAGGGTAAAGAGCACGATCCCCTCTTTAAAGCTAAGCGCCACAATCGGGCTGCCGCCGCCGAGTTGATGCTCAATATACTCACGTCGATTAGCGATGGCTTCGACCCAGCGGTAAGGCTCTTCGATCATGGCAATAAGGGGGGTTACGAAACCTTCTCCTTAAAGATCTTGGAGAGTTGTTTATCCGAAAAGGTGACGATCCCCTTCTCAGAGACAATTTTCACGATTGGAAAAACGCGACCGCGCCGATCGACACCACCCGTGGCGGTGTCCGTCTCCGCGGCTGTTTCCAAAGTGCGTAACGCGATAAGAACCGCCTCGGCTTCATTCCGTTTCCGCAGCGGCCTCGCGCCCCAGGTGTTTTCGTAATGAAGTATGCTGCGGACGGCACCGGAACCCGAACCGCTCGCCGCGTAATCGGCCGCTTCAAACTGCGCGCCCATCGCATCGTAGAAATAAAGCCGCGCCGTTGCGAGGAGTGGATCAAAAGTCGCAAAGAGAGGAACCACCACGCCAACGCCCTGAATGACCAACCCCAAATTGTCGCGCAAAAGTTTGGAGAGCGCGCGCACTTTTCCTTCATGGCTCATTTCTTGAAGCTGGCTGCGCCGGTAAAACTGAAACGAATGTTCGAGCACACGCGCCATTTCCCAAGCCGTGGCGGGAACCCCGGCAATTGCCATCAGAGAAAAACGGTCGATTTCGAGCACCTTATCAGCCCGATCGTAAACCACCAGATTTCCGGCGGTTGCACGGC
Organism: Chthoniobacteraceae bacterium; assembly: GCA_028293625.1. GTDB lineage: Bacteria > Verrucomicrobiota > Verrucomicrobiia > Chthoniobacterales > Chthoniobacteraceae > CAIURC01. Next base: position 30,325 of record JAQGOL010000037.1, read on the forward strand.
GATCGCCGGCAACGAGCACGCCGCCGGCAAATTTAAAAGCGAGGATGGTGGTCGCTTCGGTTTGAAGAAATGGGGCGTGGCCGGCCTGAACCGGGAGCGCGGGATAGATGCCGCGTTTTCTTAAGAGGGCTGGGAAATCTTCGGGCCCAAACTGCGCTGTGGGGGCGGCAGGCAAATTGGCGAAGTCCATTCTACTCTCCTGTGCGTTGCCGGTAGCGCCGCGATTGATTGGGATCTACACGCCGCATTCGCTGGAGGAGATCCTTTGTGTCGGGCTTGGAAACATCGGGAGCTTTGGGTCCGCCACCCTCGCCCTCTTTCGGACCCCACGGCGCGGGTTCCGTCGCTCTTTGCGTACGTTCAGGCATACCGCGCAATCTAGGAGCAAAGATTAAAAACGCAAGCGATCCGGCAAAGCCTTTCTCTCGTATCAAATCGCAGCTTACGAGCACTTGCCATCAGGCAAGGAAAATGAAAACTACCTTATATATGAGTCGATCCTCCGCAGTCTGGCCTGTGATCGTGGTGAGCCACATCGTATTTGCCTTTTCAAAGGCCGGAGCGCAAAGTCCTGCGCCGCCAAATCCCGGCACGAATCCACCGCCGCCCACCGAGCTGCGTGAGCTGCGTGGACTCCTCGAACAACAAGGCAAACAAATCGAGGCGCTCACCCAGCAGATCACCAAACTGACTCTGGCCGTCGAAGGCAAAAAAGAAAGCGCCCCGCCCGTTGCAGTGGCGACGGCGATTGAACCGGTGGTCGAAGTAACCAAGGCGCCGGAGACTTTAAACAAGCACGTCGTGGAGAAAGGTGAGACGTTGACCTCCATCGCCAAGCACTTCAATATCTCGATCACGGATCTCCAAAAGGTCAACAAGATCGAAAATGAACGGAAGCTCCAGATTGGCCAAACTCTGGTCATCCCCTCCCCTAAAACACCTGAACAACAGTCTGAAAAGAAAGAGAACCCCTGAACATGGATGAGTCACAACGTTGGTACCTTTTGAAACACGAAGATGGCGCTCTCTTCGGCCCGATTAAATTTGAACAGTTAAAACAGTGGGCGCTCGAAGCGCAGGTCTCACCACTCGACAAGGTTTCAAACGACGAAAAAAGCTGGATCAAAGCACCGATGGTCCCTGAGCTTGAAATGGATTACCTGGTGGAAGTCAGCCCCGACCAGTTCTACGGACCGACAACCATGGGCGCCGTCCGCGAGTTCCTTCAGATGGGCGAAATCAGCACCCGTGCCCGTATTACCAATTGCCGGGATGGCTCCGAAACCGTTCTAAATGAACTGCCGGGGATCGCTCCCGTGCCAACCGAGGAAATCACGCCAGTGCGTACCAGCATCCGGGTCAATCTCCAGCAACGCATTCGCGAACTTGAAGAAGTGCTGCTTGAAGAACGACGCGCTCGCGAAATTGCCGAGCATCTGGTCGAAAAGCTTGAGGCCAAGCTTGCCAGCATTACCCGCGCGGCAACGATGTAAAATCCGTTCCTGTTTCAAATAAAACAGCCCGGCATTCAAAAAATGCCGGGCTGTTTTGTTTATCGGACTGGCTTTTGAAAAGCCGGTGATCTTATTGAGCGGGTTCCGCAGGCTTCGCTTCAGGAGCGGGTGCCGCCGGAGCGGGTTCCACGGGCTTCGCTTCAGGAGCGGGTGCCGCCGGAGCGGGTTCCACGGGCTTTGCTTCAGGAGCGGGTGCCGCCGGAGCGGGTTCCTCGGGCTTTGCTTCAGGAGCGGGTGCCGCCGGAGCGGGTTCCACGGGCTTGGCTTCAGGAGCGGGTGCCGCTGGAGCAGGTTCAACGGGCTTTGCTTCAGGAGCGGGTGCCGCTGGAGCGGGTTCAACGGGCTTTGCTTCAGGAGCGGGTGCCGCTGGAGGCGGTGTTGCGGGCTTCGCTTCGGGAGCAGGTGCCGCCGGAGCGGGCTCAACAGGCTTCGCTTCAGGAGCGGGTGCCGCAGGAGGAGGCGTCGCAGGCTTGGCTTCGGGAGCAGGTGGAGCGGGTTCAACGGGCTTGGCTTCAGGAGCGGGCACCGCAGGAGGAGGTGTCATTGGCTTGGCTTCAGGCGCAGGCGCCGCGGGTGCGGGTTCAACAGGCTTGGCTTCAGGCGAAGGGAGAGCTGGCACAGGCGTGGCTTCAGGCGCCGGTTTGACTGGCTCCGAAGCGGGTTCAGGCGCCGGAACCGGCGTTTCCAGCGTGACTGCCGGAGGAACCGAACCATCCGGGGCAGGCAGCACGGGAGCTTCAGAAGCGGTGGGCGCGGCCGGGACAACCGTCGGCGCGGCGGCTTTCTGCAGCACCGAGCTCCCTCTATTGGTCTGCTTCACATAGAGAAAGGAGAGCAGAAGCGTGAGGATGAAAAAAATGCCTCCCAGCCAGCGGGTGATCGTTTGCAAAACGTTGGTTGCCTGGGCGCCAAAAAGGTTTTCAGTCATGCCTCCGCCGAAAGCCGCGCCAAGGCCTTCGTTTTTTGGACGCTGCATAAGCGTTAGAAGAATGATGAGCAGTGATACCAGGACGTGAATCACAAGCAGGATATTGATAACGATCGACATGGGGCGGGGAATATGGGGGAAAGGCTCGGAGCTGTAAAATGGAAGTTTGGCTGAGTTCAAAGGCATTAACTGCTTCCGCAAAATTCGGCAACGCCACTCTCACATTCATTCGCCGGCTTCCGGGCGCCTATGACCGCGAATAAAATCAATCTGTCGTTGTGCGCGGCCACAGCGTGCCAGTTCCAGGTTCTCGCTAACGATCTGATACCCGATGCGGCAAAAAAGCCTCGCCGCGTTCGTGTCATTGCCGCGCCTTGCAGTTTATGTTGAGCTTCCGGGTATGGACAACCCTCTCAGGACCATCGCCCGCGTCACGATCTGGGCGGTGGCTGCTCTTGCGATCATGGCAACCGCGCTTTTCTTTGCGATCGTGCAGCCGGGCGGCAGTGGCGTGCTCGCATCGCTTCGTTTGCCGGACGGCTCCGAATACATGGTGACGCAACGCTGCAATTGGAGCCCGGAACCATATACGGTGGCCTTCTATATGCGTCCCGCGGGCGGAAAATGGGGCTGGTGTTATATCGATCACCAGGCAAATCGCTGGAGTTCAGTTGCCATGACCTACGAGCCAAACTCGGATGTGATAACCGTCACGAAACAAGGCACCTGGCAGGCGGCCCTGGATCGGAAACGCAACGCATTCTCGATCGGCAATGGCAAACCAAGACGCGACGTGCAAGCTCCTCAGGAATATTCCCCGCCAAATTACGCCTTTCGGTAGAGCCGTATCCCCGCCGGCTCGAGCATCTGCAAAATCGCATCAGCTGGCGCGGCATCCATTGAGGCTGCGAGGGACGGATTTTTGCTTGAATGGGTATCTAAGCACTACATACAAACTCCCTCCCCCACCAACCCAACTCCTGCCATCGTCAAGCCAGAGCCGCTATTCTTGAATCGCACGCCGGATTCTTCACCCCTGATTTTCACAAATAGATGGTAAAGATCTATCATCAAATCCTTGAACGAGAGCTCGCAGGTGCATCCCGAATCGTCCGCGTTTCGCCAGGAGCCCAAAAAGGCCTCGCAATGTCCGCTTTGACCCAAGCCCAAACGAATCCGTTCCTATTTTGAGGTCCTGGCCAGCTTGGTTTGGCGTTGAACTGAACGTCGTTAGCTACAAGGAGAAGTTCGTTTCCGGACTTGGCGGTTTTTTGGCTATCCTGGCCCTGATCGTGATCAGTGAAAGGACACTCTTCACGAGTGCCTACCCTTTGATCGCGTCGATGGGCGCAAGCGCCGTGCTTGTATTCGCCGTGCCGCATGGGCAACTCTCGCAACCGTGGCCGGTGATCGCGGGGCATGTTTTCTCTGCTTTGATCGGCGTTACTTGCGCGAAGTTCATCCCCTACCCTGGAGTAGCCATGGCGGCCTCCGTGAGTTTATCGATTGGAGCAATGCATCAGTTCAAATGCATTCATCCTCCCGGGGGCGCGACGGCCCTGAGCGCGGTCATGGGAGGCCCGGCCGTCCATGCTCTGGGATTCAAGTTTGTGCTCGCTCCCGTCCTCTTCAACGCCGTCGCAATCATTGCCATTGCGGTCGCGTTTAATGCCTTTTTCTCTTGGCGCCGTTACCCCGCACTCTTCAACCACCCGGCCACCACTTCAAAAAGCACCGGGACAAGCGGAGCTCCGCTCCCGGCCTCGCACGACGATGTGGTGGAAGCGCTGCGAAGCCTCGACTCATTTGTCGACATCACTGAAGCGGATCTTATTCGCCTCAGCCAGATTCTCAGATTGCCCCGGGAACCCAAAGATCTGAAACGCAACGCGTTTACTGCAGGCTGAAGTTCCAAAAGCGTCGCCGCGCCGTCAGCCTCCCGGGCCGGTTAAAATAGCGGATGACCCGAACATCTCAGCACTCGCTCTCCCATCGCGGTTTCTTTTGTTTACTCTCCATTCCTGATCGATTTTTTGGCTTGAACAGTCGCTTTTCTGAGAACCGACGTCGCTTTTCGCAACACGGCATCAGATTATTTCATCCAAGCCCTCGATTTTTTGACTTGAGCGCCTTCTTTTTTGACATGGAGCAACGTTGATTTGCCATCACGACTCCCTTTTTTACTGTCAGGTGTTGTTTATCGCTACTGGGCCCTCTCAGATCTGATAGCAGCTGTCGATTTTTTCTCATCAGCTGTTGTTGGAACCTCTTCAAGGCAGCTTGGAATTGCAACCGGATGTCGGGAACCGTCCATTCAAGGCTCAAATCCTCCCGGCAATCCGTGGATTGTCGTCAAAAACTGTTTACACGCCGCGACGATAGGAGGGTTAAAACCCTAAAGCCTATTAATATCCGGGCAGCGATATCCAAAAACCACAATCGGGTTGATCCAGTCCGGATGCGGGAGTAATCTCTCCTAAGATCAACAAAAAGGAGGTTAGTATGAGAATACTCTGTGGATTGTGCGTGGTATCAGTAGGCTTGCTGACAACGATGGAATATAGCGTTGCGGCTTCCGCGAAAGAAGAAGCTCAAGAGTATCAGGATAGTCGTGAAGAAGCTCTCTCTCGGCGAATGGAGGACGGAGAGAAGTATCAAGCTAGTCGTCAAAAAGCTACCACTACCCACCGATCCAGGCACAAGGTATCGCGGCAACTGCCTGCAGAGGTCGAGCAAAGTAACGGGGAGAAAGAAGCCACTGCCGACGATACTGGCACGGACGACTCTCTCAGAGGCCGCATTGTTGGAATAAAAAAGAATGACTACTTAAACGTCCGTTCTGGTCCGGGCATGGAGTTTGAAACGGTAGTCGGCATAAAGTCCGGCGAGACCGTTGAATTGCGGGGAGGCCCTAAAAGAACTGGTAAGACCAAGTGGATCCCGGTGAAGATCGGCGACAAAGAAGGTTGGATTAGTGATAAATACTACGAGCCGATGCCAGCGGAGGAGTCCCATTAGCCGTGAATGCGCGACAATAGACCCCGGGAATATAGTTGATCGCATACACGCGTAGAGCTGGCCAGCGGGATTCATTACTCGTGGCCAGCAGTTTTGAGGCTGTTTAATGCTCATCCCTCAGAATGACCTGAAGCCGCCAGGCGTTGGTCTCCGCACCATTATGGTATTTGACCGGGTAGATCTTACCCTGGTTACCCGGGTGCCGGCCCCTTCGCGATGGCGGCTTCTGCTTTGATAATAAGCTGGTGCACCGCCACCTGGTGTTAGACTCGTTTTCCTTTATCCACCTGACATCGTCCGCCCTACTAACCAGATGAACCTAATCCAGTCGATTGCGACCCTTCTCTTAGTGTTCAGCTTGGCCCGCGCCTCTGGCCGGGAACGCGAACTTATCAACGACGCGCATTTTCAGCGCGGTTTTATCCTTTGGAAAACTGAGCCGGGCCAGCACGTCTGCTACGGCACGCTCGCCGGGCCCAATGCGAAAGACGAGCCGGTCTGGGGCCTTTCGCAATGGGATAGCCGTTTTCCGCTGAATCCGGCGAACCAGAAAGCCTTGCCTGGCGACGTTTTACTCTGCGAAAACCCCGCCAAATCCATCGTGTTTGGTTCCGTGGAAAAAGGGTCCGTCGACCTGACGCTGGCGGCCAATTCGGACATCGAGTACGGCCCGCAGATCCGCAAGGCGGGCACTCCGTGGGTCCATCTTATTGTTGAACAGGAGTTTAAGTCACCCGCGTTTCTCGAAAAACTGAGCGCCGCCACACTCCATCTTGAAGCGAGGCTTGTGCGCTCGCGCAATCCCCGGGAAACCGAGCAGTCGCCGGGCATTCACGCCGCGCAGTTCCAGCTCTTTTTCACCGTGCAGAACCGCAACCGGCAATCGCCCGGTTTCGGCGACCTGCTTTGGTTTGGCATCCCCATCTACGACAATCGCGATCGTTTTGCGCCCGAGTTCAAATCGCAGGATTTCGGCGGCACCGGCAAATTCATCTTCACCCCCGGTGCGCGCACTTTCAGCCCGGAGAGCACTCACGACGGCCAATGGGTTCATATTGAAAAAGATCTTCTGCCTCTCATGCACCAAGCACTTCAAACCGCTTGGACCAAAGGTTTTCTCCAAGGCTCAAAAATCCCCGCCGACTACGCGATCGGCGGCATGAACATGGGATGGGAACTGCCGGGTTCTTTCGACGTCTCCATGGAGATCCGAGCCCTGAGCCTCAGCCTCTCCGAGTAAGCAGCGACAAACACCAACAGAATAAACAGGATCAGATGACTTCCTCCTACTGGAGGCATGCGCCATTTTCACGGCGCGCTGTCACCAGCTCCTCTCGCCACCTGATAGCGCGAACAGGCATCCACTTGGAGATTGATCGCGGGAACGAGGAAACGAACGGCCGGGTTTTCTCGCCCGGAATCGATGGGATTAAGATTCCGAAACGCTCTTGACTCAATCCAGAACTGGATTGAGTCTCGCCGCGTGTCCGACCCTGCAACCCTCCTCCGTCAGCATGACATCCCGGTCACGGCCCAGCGGATGGCCGTGTTGCGGGCTGTTGCCGGCCGGCCCCATGGCACGGTCGACGCCATTGTGGAGGATGTCCGCTCCAGCATCGGCACGGTCTCGCGGCAGGCGGTTTACGACGCTCTTGGCATGTTGGTGAAAAAGGGGCTCGTGCGGCGCATCCAGCCGGCCGGATCACCGACGCTTTATGAGGATCGCATCGGCGACAATCACCACCACCTGATCTGCCGTACCTGCGGCAAGACGGTCGATGTCGATTGTGCCGTCGGCCGCGCACCGTGCCTGACCACGATCGAGCACTCCGGTTTCCAGATCGACGAGGCCGAGGTCATCTACTGGGGGACCTGTCCCGATTGCCTCGCCGCGCGATGATTTCCATCTAACGACCAAATTTATTCCAATCCAGAATCCCATGTCAGAACTACCAACCGAATCCAAATGCCCGTTCAACCATGCCGGTGGCGGCGGCACGACCAACCAGGAGTGGTGGCCTAACCGCCTGAAAGTCGAACTGCTCCATCAGCATTCCTCCAAGTCCGATCCGATGGGCGGCGATTTCAACTACGCGGAGGAATTCAAGAGCCTCGACCTTGCCGCGCTGAAAAAAGATCTGACCACATTGATGACCGACTCGCAGGAGTGGTGGCCGGCGGACTTTGGCCATTACGGCCCGCTCTTTATCCGCATGACCTGGCATAGCGCGGGGACTTACCGCACCGGTGACGGCCGCGGCGGTGGCGGCAGGGGCCAACAACGTTTTGCGCCGCTCAACAGCTGGCCGGACAACGTCAATCTGGACAAGGCGCGCCGCCTGCTCTGGCCAATTAAACAGAAATACGGCCGCAAGATTTCCTGGGCGGACCTGCTTATTCTAACGGGGAATGTCGCCCTCGAGTCGATGGGCTTCAAGACCTTCGGGTTCGCCGGCGGCCGTACGGACACTTGGGAGCCAGATCAGGACGTTTATTGGGGCAAGGAAACCACTTGGCTGGGCGGAGACGTCCGTTACGCACACGGCTCCGAGGGCGTGGTCGCCGACCATGGCGTTCTCGTTTCCGATGACGATGCAGACGGCAAAGTCCACTCGCGAGACCTGGAGAACCCGCTGGCGGCGGTTCAGATGGGCCTCATCTACGTCAATCCCGAGGGCCCGGACGGCAATCCCGATCCACTTCTATCCGCCAAGGACATCCGCGACACCTTCGGCCGCATGGCCATGAATGACGAGGAGACCGTGGCGCTTATTGCCGGCGGCCACACTTTCGGCAAGACCCATGGGGCGGGACCGTCGGACAACGTCGGCGACGAACCGGAAGCGGCCGGACTCGAGGGTCAGGGCCTCGGCTGGAGCAACAAATTCCGCACCGGCAAGGGAGCTGATACGATCACCAGCGGATTGGAAGTCACCTGGACTACCACGCCCACGCAGTGGGGCAACGGATTTTTCGCAAATCTGTTCGGCCACGAATGGGAACTGACCAAGAGCCCGGCGGGTGCCCATCAGTGGACCGCCAAAGGTGCCGAAGCGACCATTCCGCATGCCCATGATCCGTCGAAAAAGATTCTGCCGACGATGCTCACCAGCGATATCGCGCTCCGCGTCGACCCGGCTTACGAAAAAATCTCGCGCCGCTTTCACGAGAATCCGGACCAGTTCGCCGACGCCTTCGCCCGGGCCTGGTTCAAGCTCACCCACCGCGACATGGGACCACGGTCCCGCTATCTTGGACCCGAGGTACCTAAAGAGGAACTCATCTGGCAGGATGTCATCCCGGCCGTCGACCATCCCCTGATCGATGAAAACGACATCGCCTCGTTGAAGGAGAGGATTCTCGCCACCGGTTTAACGGTCTCGCAGCTCGTTTCCACCGCCTGGGCGTCCGCTTCCACTTTCCGCGGTTCCGACATGCGTGGAGGAGCCAACGGCGCCCGCATCCGGTTGGCACCGCAGAAGGATTGGACGGTCAACCAACCGTCCCAGCTTTCCCACGTGCTTGAGATTCTGGAAGCTGTCCAAAGTGGCTTCAACGAGGCTGCCGTAGGTGGCAAGAAGGTCTCACTCGCCGATCTGATCGTGCTCGGCGGTTGCGCCGGTGTCGAACAGGCGGCGAGGAACGCCGGCCACGAGGTCTCGGTCCCGTTCACACCGGGACGCATGGACGCCTCGCAGGAGCAGACCGACGTCGTTTCGTTCGAGCCGCTTGAGCCGATCGCCGACGGCTTCCGCAACTACCTTAAGGGCAGATACGCCGTTTCGGCTGAGGCTCTGCTTATCGACAAGGCGCAACTGCTTACCCTCACTGCCCCGGAAATGACCGCACTGGTCGGTGGCATGCGTGTCCTCAAGACCAATGCCGACGGCGGAGATTATGGTCTCCTTACCGATAGGCCGGAAGCGCTTACCAACGACTTCTTCGTCAACCTGCTCGACATGGGCACGGAGTGGAAACAAGTGTCACCCTGCGGCAACGCGTTCGCCGGTCTCGATCGCAAGAGCGGCAAACCGAAGTGGGCCGGCACCCGGGCCGATCTTGTTTTTGGTTCCAATTCGATCCTCCGCGCCCTCGCCGAGGTTTACGCCTGCGCCGACAGCGAGACGAAATTCGTCAACGACTTTGTCGCGGCCTGGAACAAGGTCATGAACCTCGATCGCTTCGAGCTCGTTTAATAGATTCAGCCAATCCGGACCTGCCAGGACTCACCTTCTGGCAGGTCCTTTGTTTTTCAATCGCCGTGAGATACTTTCCGAAGTCTGCATTTATCTCAGTGTCTATGTGCGGCTATATTGAACTCTGGCTTGGGCGCGATGATTGCGGCGGCACCGGGACCGGAGGATAATCACGCTCATCGAGATTTTGAAACGGCTGACACTGAACAAAGCACTTCTTTGAATCAGTTAGGTGTACAAGCTCCCGAAACGAAGGGCGATTTACTTCGCCCGCCTGGCCGCAGAATTTGCCCGGACCGCGGCGTATAGAACCCCGCGCGGCAGAGCTTGTACGCTAACCGCCTTTGAGGATCTTCATGAAACAGCGGATCATTTGGACCTCTCTGGGGCTGTTCATTACTGGCTTCACATTCGGCTTTCGATACTTCGCGCCCATTGTTCAATTCCTGGCCCCCCAACTTCAGGTCGAATGGAGTAGACTTATGCTCACCTTCCTTTTTGATCTCTTTTACCTGCGCCTCGCCTGCGGTTTTGCGTTTGGCGGCATGTTCGCTTCAGCGGTTCTGGCGACGCTCGTCTCCGGCCGATTATCACTCTGGGGCCTTCAAGTGCCGGGATATCTTGCCGCCAGTTTTTTGGCCCTGACCTGGCTTGCACCACCCCGTGATGGCTCTCAACAGGACGGCTTGGCCAATTACTCAACGCGGCATTCCATTTTTGCCTCGGCTCCACCGCTATTGGAACTACCGCTTGCCAGTGCAGCCGTCGCGATACTCGTAGGTGCGTTCATTCGTGTCCGTTTACCAAAAAAGAGTTCCTCTCCATGAAGGAGCAACTCACCATATTCCATGAATGTTCGATTATTGATCACCATCTTCTTTAGCTTGAACGCTTTGCTTTATGCGGCACCGCCATCCGAGTTTCTTGACATTCCGTGGGGGGCGCGTGCCTCGGAAGCAAAACGCATATTGGCACCGCGCCCGGGCTTGCGGATAAAAGAGGAAACAGGGTCCAAAATTCTATTTGAGGGAGGCGCCTTCGCGAACTACCCCGCGGAGCGTTATGAACTTGAACTGCCGGAAGGACGATTTTCGCGCGGTACCGTTTTTATTGTTATCCCACCGGGCAATGGCAAAGACGGCGCTCCTCTGCGCAATCATCAGTTCGAGGACCTTTATAAGTCACTCTCCACAAAATACGGCAAGGGAGCCAGAACCGCCGACGGCAAACACTCCGAGAGCAATTGGATCTGGCCGACTACCGACCCGCGAACCGGGCAGAAACGGACCACTTCCATCCGTCTCTCGTATTCGTGGGAGCCATACGAGTTCATCGTCAGTTATTCGAATCTGCCGACCATTGCAGAAACTCCTCAGTTAAAACCGACAAAGACAAAGGATCTATAAAGCGTCCACCAGCGGCATCAACCAGGCGCTACAGACCAGTCGGAGCACGCGGCCGCTGGTTCAAAGAGTTTGACAGAAATCTGACCAGGAACCGTGTGAATCCTTTTCCAGAGAGCTTTCCCACCCCATTGAGGGAAAGTGCCGGCGGAGGGGCTCGAACCCACACACTCTTGCGAATACCAGATTTTGAGTCTAGCGCGTCTGCCAATTCCGCCACGCCGGCTTGGAATCAGCGAAAAGTAGGGAAGCGTTCTTCTGTTTGCAAGCCCCGAGGTGGACCAATTATTTCGCGTAAAAGAATGGCCGCGCGCAGGTCCGCCGGCGACTTGATCAAATCCCGGAGCCTCTCGATTGGTTGGTCCACCGCACTCTCTCCCTTGTAGGCGTCGCGCATGTCGGCATGTGACGCCTCGAACGGAATGGCGCTCACATGTGAAGAAACTGTATCCCAAGCCGGCAACGCCGGTGTCTTCAGTTCGGGAATTGCGATTTTTTCAACCGGAACGGGCGGCGGCACATAGGCAGGCGCTTGCGACTTTTTGGGGGCCGGAGGCACTGGTGTGCGCTGCCTTTTTACAGGGACCGGCCACGGAGAAACAACCGTGCCGCGGGGCTCGATGCGGGGCATCGGAGCAGGCATCTGCGGTGGTTCGCGCCGTTTAACCGGCGGAGGCGGTGCTTCATGGTTGGGAATGCCAAGGGCTTCCATGAACCGGCGCATCCGTTCCGCCTCCGAATCTGCGCCCGGGGCGGATCGCATCGGTTGGGCGCGAGGAGACTCGATCTTCGGTTTTTCAACCGGATTATCGTCCTTCTTTGTCAGCCAATTGATGAGGCCGCCGACAGCGACGACCACCAAAAAAAGAAGGTTGCCTTCTATGGATGCGAGGATCATTGACCACCTTCGCGCGGGCGATCCGTGCCCGCAATTGAACCACGCATATCGGTGTCGGCCTGGATATTTTTCATCCGCACGTAATCCATGATTCCGAGGTTGCCCGAGCGAAAGGCATCGGCCATGGCCTGCGGCACCTGTGCTTCCGCCTCGACCACCTTGGCCCGCATCTCCTGGGTGCGCGCGCGCATTTCCTGTTCAACAGCCACGGCGGCGGCGCGGCGCACCTCGGCGCGGGCCTGGGCCACCCGTTTGTCGGCATCGGCCTGCTCGGCCTGGAGTTTGGCACCGATATTTTCACCGATATCAACATCGGCGATGTCGATGGAAAGAATCTCAAAGGCGGTGCCGCTGTCGAGTCCCTTGGCGAGAACCGCTTTGGAAATGCGATCCGGATTTTCAAGGACCAGTTTGTAGGAATCGGCCGATCCGATCGCGCTCACGATGCCTTCACCGACCCGGGCGATGATCGTCTCTTCAGTGGCGCCACCGACAAACTGCGCAAGGTTCGTGCGCACCGTAACGCGCGCCTTCGCTTTTACTCCAATACCGTCCTTTGCCACACCGTCGATCGTGCTTTTGCCCGAACTCGGGTTCGGACAATCAATCACCCGTGGATTGATGCTTGTCTTGACAGCATCGAGCACCGTTTTGCCGGTCCCTTTGGTGGCGAGATCAATGGCACGGGCGTGATCAAATGAAAGTTCGATCCCCGATTTTTCGGCCGCGATCAGCGCGAGGATGACCTGGTTGACATTGCCGCCAGCCAGATAATGCGCTTCGAGCGGGTCGGTTGCGATCGGGAGGCCCGCTTTGACCGCCGTGATCCGCGCATCGACCACTTGGGCAACGGGAACGCCACGCAGTTTCATTGCAATAAGCGTCGGCATGCTTACCGGGGCGCCGGAAATCCGGGCTCTTAACCAGAGGTTAAAGAAGTTGAACAAAACCACAGCGAGGACAAACGCCACCACAACGACGAGTCCGAGAAGAAGATTTCCCATAAGGGCCGTGAATGTATTGGGAAACCCGGGAAGATCGCCAGCGCGAAAAATAATGCAAAACAGCCGATAGAAAGCAGTCCGCTATGCGCGGCGCACCACGACTTTGGTCCCTTCCACGCGGATCACCCGCAACGGAGCGCCGGCCTCAATCATCTCGCTCTGGGCAATCACATCGACACGGTGGCCGTCAATGAGTGCGGTGCCGGATGGGCGCAATGCGGTCAGCGCTTTTCCTTCCTGATTTTCGAACCGGTAATACGAGAGCTGCGCCGGGTCGTTGGGAACGGCTTCCTGCAGTGTATAGCGGCGTCCAAGCCGGCTGGTGGAAAAGGAGCGCATCCACCAGAAAAAGAGAGCGCCGCTGAGAATCAGTTCAGCCAGCAGCAGCCAATTGCCCGATTCGGCCCCGTATTCGGAATAAGTCAGAGCCACTCCTAAAAATAAAAGGAGGCCGCCAAAGATTCCGGCCACCATGCCTGGCAGGAAGAGCTCAGCGATGAGCAGCACCACCCCGATGATCGTGAGAGCGAGGATTAATTCAAGCATGGCAGGAAAAGCCCGGACAGAGCGGATAAAAGCTTACTCGCCCGTGAAAAAGTTGCGGATCTGCTTGCCGCGTTTTTCGAAATGTTTTTCAGCGCGGCGAAAGAGGCTGGGCAGATTGCGGATCGGCTCGTGGTGGTATTCCTCGGAATCGACCTCCTCGTCGCGGCTCTGATAATTCGGGTCGACATAATCGCGATCGTCGCGTGGCGGTTCGGGGCGCCGGTCGTAAACACGGGGGGGAGCTGGACGTTCATCGGCGCGCGGATAAGGGCGTCCGCCGCGGATGGCGAGCCCGTCCTGATGGAGGATGGCGCCGGAATCGGCCGCGAGTTGAAGCGAGGCAACTACGCCCTGGCGTCCGCTCAGGAGTTGCAAATCCCAAATCGGCGCGCTGTTGCGTGTACCGCTTTTCAGCACGTAATCGATGTGATCGAAAGGGACGCCGGCCTTTTGCGCTTCCTGGGTGGCGATGGTAAAAGCGCCTTCCGAATCGAGGTTGAGCTGGTTGAAATTCATCGGCGCACCCAACGAGCGACCAAGCGGGGTGCGCTCGGAAATGATCTGGCCGCGTTGCACTTCGACTTCGCGCACGCCACCGCGGGCACGCGGCTCGTCGAGGGTGATTTTCCAAACAGACGGCGAAGGCGCTCCACCGCGGCCGCGTACTTCGACGACCCGGTTAAGCGATTCGGCTCCGCTTTGTTTGCCCATGATTCGAAGCGCGCTATAAGCAGTGTCAGCGGCGTGCGCCGTCACGGACGCCACCAAAATTGCGCTGGCGAGGAAAACAGTCTTCATGCGGGCGACGATGAACTGAGCTGGCGTTTTTTCCAGTGCTATTCATGGAGGAGGCACGAGAAGTTCATACTTTGGCGTTTGCCAAACCAGCCGGCAAATGCGGACGCCATGCGGCATCAGGCTTGGCGTTTGTCCGCAGCGCCTTATAAAGGCGGCCCGCATGCCCGTTGAAACGCAAAGGCTTGAGCAGTTGCTCGAGGTCTATAAAGGCCTCGTGGAAGTGAGCGCCCTCATCAATGGGATTACCAATTCAGGCGAATTGCTGCCCGCGATCCTCGATGTCGCGCGCCGGGTGATCAAAGCGGAAGCCGCCTCGCTTTTTCTCGTCCTTCCCAACGGTGATCTCGAACTCGCCAATGCAAGCGGCGGCGGCACTCTCCCTTTCCCGGGCAATGGGAAAAAAATCATCGTCCCACGCGGACGCGGCATTTCAGGCTGGGTCCTTGAGCACGGCACCCCGCTTTTGATCCCGGATGCGTATGAAGATCCGCGCTTTTATCCGGAAGTTGATCGTCAGATGGGCTTTCGCACGCGCTCGATTTTATGCGCCCCATTGACTCGCAATGGAAAAGAGATCGGCGTATTGCAGCTTTTGAACCCGATCGGACGCACCCGTTTTGATGAAGCCGACCTTGATGCATTCAGCGCATACGGCAATCTGGCCGCCACGGCGATTGATAAATTGCGCGCCACGGAACGCCAGATCGCCCAGGAGCGTATTGACCAGGAGTTCGCGCTTGCCCGGGAAATCCAAACCAGTTTTTTGCCCCATACGTTGCCTGAAAAAGATGAAATGGAATTCCATGCGGCCTACCATCCGGCGCTCAATGTCGGCGGCGACTTTTACGATGTGATCGAGCTTGGCCCGGACGAGATCTTTTTTGTCATTGGCGATGTTTCCGGGAAAGGAATGGCGGCCGCCTTGGTGATGGCGCAGTCACTCAGTATCCTCAGATTGATTCTTAAGCCGGGGATTGCGCCGGTTAGCGCCGTGGCACGCTGGAATACGATGCTGAGCGGGCACACAATCCGGGGCATGTTCATCACCGCGATCCTGGGACGGATCATCCCTTCCACGCGCGAGGTGGAGTTTTGCAACGCGGGACACTGCCATCCCCTGCTCACCGGGCTCCATGGCGACTGCTCTGAGTTAAAATTCACCACATCGCCCCCGCTCGGCCTCATGCCCGAACTGCCCGGCCGCGCGCACACGCTGCGCATGAACGCCGGGGAATGGTTGGTGCTTTTTACCGATGGCCTCGTGGAATCTTTTAATGCACAGAATCAAGCGCTCGACACTCAGGGCGTAGTTCGGCTTCTTAATGGCAAGTTTGCGCATGCGCGCGAGGTGATCGACGCTCTAGAATGCGGCGAACTCGCACACCGGCAGCAAACTCCACCCCACGACGATCTTACGCTCCTTGTTTTTGGTTTCAAATGAAGCACCAGATCGAATCGCTGCGTGAAATTGAATTTGCCAGCCACCCCGGCAATCTCTCCCTGGTGCGCGACTTTGTGCGCCAGTTTCTAATCCCCCTGCGCTTTTCCGAAGTCGAAAAGGATCTCATCATCCTCGGGCTCGACGAGGCATGCACCAACGTCATCCGCTACGCTTACGATCACCGGGCCGATCAGCTCATCAGTCTCGTTTGCGAGCAGCGCAGCGGCGGTGTTGTTTTTCGATTACGCGACTTTGGAGCTCAATGCGATCCGTGCAAGCTCAAGGGCCGTCCGCTCGATCTGGTCCAGCCCGGTGGCCTCGGCATCCATCTCATTCGCAAGGCCTTCGACGCTGTCGATTATCAGCTTCGCACGGAAGGAACTGAACTGGTGCTCGCCAAGGACTTTCGCGGCCTCGAATCGTTTTAATCTCCTCGCCGCATCTGGCGCTCAACATGCTGATTTGTTCAGGCCCAATATGAATCGCCTCGCTTTTCGCAGCCTCCTTTCTTCGCTTGATCTTTCAACGCGGCCCCAGGAAGAACCGCATCGTGTCAAAATGCTTCGGCTTCTCGATTCCACTGCCGACTGTTTTCATCGCAGTTCGTTTCCCGCGCATTTCACGGCAAGCAGCCTCGTAATCAGTGCCGACGGGAGCCGGGCATTGCTTCATCATCACCGCAAATTAGACAAGTGGCTGCAATTTGGCGGGCATTGCGATGGAGACACGGACGTTCTGCGCGTGGCTCAGCGCGAAGCCTTGGAAGAGTCGGGCATTCAAGGGCTTATCCTCGCATCGAGCCGTCCGTTTGATCTCGATATCCACGAGATTCCCGCACAAGGAAATGAGCCGGCGCATTTCCACTACGACATCCGCTTTGTCCTGATCGCGCCCGGCAATGCCGCCTTTATCCTAAGCGAGGAGAGCATCGCATTGCGTTGGTTTACTCCGGAAGAGATGTTGCAATTGCCGCTCGACGAAGGGCTTGTCCGGCTTGTCGGGAAATGGAAAACGCTTCTGCTCAGCCGTTCCCACGCGGCGTAGGGCGATCAGACCGGCAGGCGGCTTTTGTGCAGGGGAATCCCGGCACAGTAGTGATCCAGTTTGAGGCGCATCCACATCCGCTCGATCGCCAGACCAAGGAGTTCAACATCGCCCCGCGCATCGTGCCGGGCATAACCGGAGGAGGAAATGGAAAGCCGCGAGAGCACCCGATCAAGGCTGTGGCCGGTTCCGCGGACTGTGCCAAAGAGCCGCCGCGAGAGCTGAATCGAGTCAATTGAAACGACTTCCCGTGTCGAAACCTGGTGGCGCCGGCAGGTTGCTTCGAGGAATTTCGAGTCGAACCGATGACCGTTATGAGCAATCAAGGTGCCGCCCGCCACAAAGCGCGAAAACTCTGCAAGAACCTCGCAGGCGGGCGAGGCCGCGGCGACATGCGCATTGCTGATTCCTGTATAACTGGTGATGAAAGCCGATATGGGGACCGAAGGTTTTGCGAAGCTAAAAAACGATTCCTCGCGAACGAGGCAGCCATCGCGAAACTTCATCGCCGCAATTTGAATAATCTCGTTCTGTTCCGCGGAAAGCCCCGTTGTTTCCAAATCGTAAACGACGAACTCGGTGTGCGGCACACCGGCCATTTCCAAAATTGCACTGCATCCAAAAGCCATCTCCAATATGAGGGGTGCCGGGGGCGGCGAAGCAAGCGCACATTCCCCTTTCCGCTTCGCGCCGCTGAAAATGGGCTGCCGGGTTAAGGCGCGGCTGCCTTCCCTCAGGGTGATACTGGGTCCGGTTGCTTGGCGGGTTCTTCCTCTTTTTCGTCGATCGGAACCACGGCGCCGACGACGCTTCCGTTTTCGGTATTAACGAGGTGGCCGGAACCGTTTACGCCGATAAGCGTTTTCTCGGTTTTGATCATGCAGAGGAACTCGCTTGAAACCGGTGCAATCACCACGCCGATCACCGTCGCCACGCCCGCCTGTGTGATCTGAACAAGCTGCGCCTCGGAAGTGATCACAAAACGATCCTTGGCTCCCGGTAACACACAATACGCAACAACATGGGGTTGTTTTCTTGAAGGCGTTAATGCCGCCGTTTCCGCCTCCGGGTTTAGCATTTTAAACCCCACAAACTGAATACCGGCAGGAGTCGTTTTCCGCCCCAATTCACGCGGCTGAATCGGACCTTCCAAAAATCCCGCGACCGCTCCGTTTGCCACCATAAAAACTCCAACTGCTAACCATCGCATACGCATATTCATCTGCTTCCGTCCTCCTTCTCTTTGAATGATCGGTAGGCGATTATCCAACGGTCGCTCTCAGGGAAAAAAGGGGAAAAAGAGCAGACCGGCATCGGCGGGAAGGATGATTTCAACGCCGCGGACACGCGGATTAACGATTCAATTCGATCGGGGTGGCGGAGCAGCCCAATACCCTGCGGCGATGAGATTCAGAAGAAGGCATGGGCGGGAATAAAACGCACGGCGCTGTTCGGCAGCACGCAAACTTTACACTGGAGGCGGGAGGCGATGTTTTTAAACAAAGGCGATTGTGTGGGGATCATCGGTGGCGGTCTTGGGGGATTGGCGGCGGCCTGCACGCTCGCGGCACGGGGCCACCGAGTGATCCTTTTTGAACGAAGCGCCCGGGTGGGCGGCGGTATCGTGCATTTCGAAAAAGCCGGTTTTCGTTTTGATCCGCTGCCAGGCATTCCCACTGATCGGGCGAGCTTAAACCGGATTTTCGCCGAAGCGGGCGAACGCCTTGAAAATTACGTTGAGCTGACCTGCGCCGATCCGCAGTGGCGTTCTTTTTTTCCCGATGGCACAACGTTGGATCTTACCAGCGATCCGGCTCGCATGTCCGCCAACCTGGAGGCGTTTGCAAGCAGCGACACGGCCCGGGCGTATCGAAGCTTTATGGCGTGGACTGCCGGATTGGACGAGTTTTTGGAGCGGTGTTATTTTTGGAAATCGATCGATGGCTGGCGCGACATGTTCAAATTGCGCGCCCTGCTTAACCCGGCTACTTTATGCCAGCTGGCTCGTCTGCGTCCGAGCCGCACGATTGGGAGCGAAGTGCGCCGTCTCTTTTCAGACCGGCGTCTGCGGCAACTGTGGCTGGAGTTCGCACAGTTGGCCGGATTGGCACCCCGCTCTTCCCCCGCGATGCTTTGCGGCATCGTCAACCGTCAGGCAAACGACTGGTTTCCGCGGGGAGGATTCACTGAAATCCCGGCGGCGCTGGAGCGGCTCGCGCGGGAACTCGGTGTTCAGATCTTCTCCAATACTTGCATCCGTCGGATTCTCATTCAGGACGGGCCCATTCCCGAGGTTGAGGGAGTGGAAACCGAGAGCGGCGAACGCGTCCGGTTTTCAACGATTATTTCCAACTCGGATGTCGGACGAACGCATCGTGAATTGCTTTCAGGAACGCGGGCTTGTGCGCTTTTTGAAAAACGGGATCGATGTGAGCCAACCTGTTCGGCAGTCGTGCTTCATTGGGGATTAAAAAAACGTTACGAGCACCTGCTGCATCACAATTTTGTTTTTTCCCGAAATCCCGAAGAGGAGTTTGAGGCTGTCCATCGCGTGGGCAATCCCGCGCCCGACCCGACTTGTTACCTTCGCGCTCCGGCCATGGCCGATCCTTCAACCGCTCCGGCAGGCGGCGAGGCGCTTTCAGTGCTAATTCACGCGCCTTATCTAAGGAGTGGCCACGACTGGACAAGAATGCTTCCGGATTGCCGGCAACAAATCATTAAAAAGCTCAGAACTGAGGCCGGACTCGCCGATATTGAAGAGCGGATTCTAATTGAACACACGCTGACCCCACGCGATTTCGCGCGCGACCATCACCTCCGCCACGGCGCGATTTACGGAGCGGCAAGCCGGGGCCGTTTTTTTGGCACCTTTAAGCCTGGCAACCGGAGCGCCGACCTGCGTGGACTTTATTTCGCGGGAAGTTCCGTTCATCCCGGACTCGGCATGGAATTGATGTCCGGCTGGATCGCCGCCGACGCGCTTGATGACGATTGCGCCGGCCTCGAAGCCGCCCCGGAATTCATCGAGCCTGAAGTGGCGGAATTTTAACCCGTCCAATGCAGGCGGCTCGGCACAAAAAAAACGCAATCCGTTGAGGGACTGCGTCTTTTTAAAGGGTCTGTGGAACGATTACGGCGATTCCTGCGCGCCGATACGAGGATCTGATTCCGACGACTTGGCTCCATCTTCGCGGGAAGGAAGTGCGACGCGATCGACGCCTCCGCCAAACAGGCGTGCAAAGATACGCTTGGGTGTCACTTTGCCGTGCTCTTCTTCAACCAGTTCACCGTGCGCCTCGGTTTTCGCATTTTCCCACGCGGGAGCAAAACCGGGCACGTTGATGAGCATCCGTTTTTCGGCGCGGGCATAGACTTCGAGGTCGCGCTGGATCTTGCGATCAGGCAGCTCATTGAGTGCGTTGACTTTGACGCGGAGAGTTTCGTTCTCCTTGCGCAGCGATTCAAGATCGAGCCGGGTTTTTTTCATCGCATCGGCTTCAATCTCGAGCTTGTCGCTCAAATGCCGTCTGAAACGCGACAACTCGCCTTTGAGCTTTAAGTTCTGGTAAAGCGCCAGCACGGTAAAAACGCTCCCGGCGTAAAAACCCCAAGCGGCAGGGTGAGTAAAAAATTCTTGGTTCATCACGGCCATAAGTCAGACGACAATTTGCAATTCCGAGGCAACTGATCCGCTGTCGTGACGAACCACCTCGTTGTTTTCATTTAAAAGGAGGACCCGGGGCTTGTGTGCCACCGCTTCCTCCATGGAGAAGGATCCAAAGTTCATGATCGTAAGCCGATCGCCAATCTTCCCCAGATGCGCGGTGGCACCATTGAGCTGGATTTGGCCGGCGCCGCGTTCCCCGTAAATGACATAGGTTTCAAACCGTTCGCCGTTGCCCATGTTGCTCACGAGAATTTTCTCGTAAGGCAGAAGGCCCACACGCTCGGCGAGATCGGCGGAAATCGTCATGCTACCTTCATAATTAAGGCTGGCTCCAGTGACGGCGGCGCGATGGATTTTTGATTTCAATAGATTCACTTGCATGGGCAGGCAGCCACGATGCCGATGAGCAAATAAATTGCAAGTTTTCGGCGCAATCAATTGCTGGCGATATGCTGATAGGTACGTCCTTTCCAGCTCACGCCCGCGCCGGCACTGCGTCGCCAGCTGTTTAGCCCGATGGCCAATGCGAGGGCATGTCCGAAAGGATGCAGTAACGCTCCTAAAAAGGATGTTTTAAAACGGATGGCAAGCAAAAGCCGAATCAAATAGATGAGCCCCACTTCCATTCCGACGATCCCACCCAATTCCCCCGCTCCGCTAATTGCAATAAACGGCACGAAAAAGAGGCAGAACTGCATCGCCCCAACAAATAAAAACGCCGACACCGACCGCTCGAAGGCGGGACGCATATTCTTGGTGAATCCTTCCCAGACCTCTTCAAAACAACGATACATCCGGCACGTGGAAAAATTGACGGCCTCGCAATTTTCCAGGCGCATTCCCTGACTCAGCCGCGCCGTGATTTCACGTCCCAATGCGACATCCTCAACCAGATGGTTGCGCACCGCCGAATGGCCGCCAATGGTTTCATAAACCGCGCGTTTAAAAAAAAGAGACTGTCCATTGGCCGCCCCGAGCGAGCGTGCAACTGAACGCGGCAATCGGGCGCCAAGGCCGGTCTTTTGCAAAAGGGTCAGCAGCCAGTGAGGGTAGAGCACCATCCCAAGGAGCAGGATCATTGGGATGATGAGCTTTTCACTCCACGTTTCGGTCAGCAGCCGCGGCCACGCTGAAACCAGGCTCGCATTGGTAAGCCCGGCATGGGCCACCAGGGCAGTTACGGTGCCAGGAGCGTGAACCGTGTCGGCATCGGTAAAAAAAAGATATTCACCCCGGGCTTGTTCCGCCAACTGATGACACGCCCAGTTTTTCCCGGTCCAACCCGCCGGCAATGGCGCGCCTTCGATCAAATGGCGTCGCGAATCGTCCGGGCGCAGACCGAGTTCTCGAAGGATCTGGCCGGTGCCATCCTCGGAATGATCATCGAGCACGATCAATTCCCAATTCGGATAGGTTTGCAGAAGAAGGGATGCCGCGCACGGTTTGATATTGCGCGCTTCGTTGCGGGCCGGGACCAGAATGGAAACCAGGGGCGCATCGGGTCCGAACTCGGGAGCGGCGCGCAACCGCTTGAAGGTTGCCAGATTGGCAAGCACGGTCAAAAGCGAGAAAACCAGGCCGGCAAGAATCAGGATCTGGTAGACCAAGAGGAGTTCAGGCATCGGGCCGGCGACAGTGCTCTATTTACAACCCGCGCGCCAATTCTATATTGCCGACCTTTTTTGCGTCCGATGCCGACTTTTTTAGAAAATCCCAGCTCGCCTCTCCTGCGGCGGTTCGCCTCCCTGCTGGAGCCTCTCTCCGATGAACGGCTTGAAGCGATGGCGCATGAGTCCCAGGCGCTGACCCGCCGGAATTTTGGCAAGACGATCCGGCTTTTCGCGCCGCTCTATCTATCCAACGAGTGTATAAATAATTGCGCCTACTGCGGATTCTCACGCGACAACGCAATCCTTCGTGTCACGCTTGAAGTGGATGCCATGCTCAAGGAAGCGCGGCACCTGGCCAAGGAAGGGTTTCGCAATATTCTCCTCGTAGCGGGAGAACATCCAAAATTTGTTTCAAACGGCTATCTCGCACGTTGCGTAAAGGCGTTGGCGGCGGAAATCCCGAGCGTCGCTTTGGAGGTGGCGCCAATGGAAGCGGCCGAATATGCGGAGCTGGTTCAGGCGGGTGCGGAAGGACTCATCGTTTACCAGGAAACCTACAATCGGGACGTCTACGCCGAACTTCATACGCTTGGGCCGAAGAAGGATTTTGACGCGCGGCTGAACTGTCCTGAACGCGCTTATGAAGGTGGGTTCAGGCGGATTGGCATCGGCGCCCTTTTTGGGCTGACGGAATGGCGCCAGGAAGCCATCGCGCTTGCCGCGCACCTTGAATGGTTGCAACGCAAATGTTGGAAAGCCCAATGGACCATCAGTTTGCCTCGGATGCGTCCGTGCGCGGGTGAATTCACGCCGAAGTTTTTCCTGCCTGATCGGGAGTTTGTTCAATTAATTTGCGCGATGCGGCTCTGTTTTCCCCATGTCGGCATTGTTTTAAGTACACGCGAACCGGGCGATTTGCGCGATGCCCTGATCCCACTGGGAATCACGATGATGAGCGCCGGCTCGCACACGGAACCGGGCGGTTATACGGGCCAGGGAAAAGAGACGCTTCATCTCACTGTGCGCGGCAAACACGTTGCTCCCGAAAATCTCGCGCTCGATGCCGGCGCGACCGAACAGTTCTCCATCGCAGACGAACGGTCTCCGGCTGAAATCGCGGCGCTTCTGCGCGCCCAAGGATTTGATCCGGTCTGGAAAGATTGGGATCCTTCCATCCTCGCCACGTCATGAATGTCTGGATCAATGGCGAGCAACGCGAATTGCAAGCCGCCACAAATGTATTGGAGCTCATGACTGAGCTGAAGCTCCCTGCGCCAACTCTTCTTGTGGAACACAACGCCATTGCCCTTCGCCGGGAAGAATGGCCAGGGTGCCCGCTTTCTGAAGGCGACCGGCTCGAGATCATCCGCATCGTTGCAGGCGGCTGAGGAGATTCCGTATTCTACGATCCGCGTAAAAACGGACGGGACGCGACCTTTCGCAACAAGACGGTGGATGCCACGGAGGCGGGTGCTTATTTTACACCGGCGTGGATTTCGGGCTGCTGGATCAGGCGGCGAACCACCCACGAAGGCGTGGTGTTTTTGACGACCATTTGAAGATCCATCTGCTTCTTCTTTCCGTCGTCGTTGTAATAGATCGACTCGGTATTGTTGACCATGCCGACCACGGCGCCGCGATCATCCAGCACCGGACAACCGCTTGAACCTTTGGCGAAATCGGCGGTGATGGTCATAAAATGTTCTTCCCCGATCGCTTCACGCCAGACGGTATTCCGGGCGACAACCCCAGTGGTCAGCATGTAAAAACGTTCATCGGGATGACTCATTACGGCGATGGATGAACCGGGCGGCGTTGGCTCCGGCGCCAGTGGAAGAATGGGAAGGACGATGTTGCCGGGCGTATCAAGCTGCAGGATAGCAATGTCGTCCACCGGATCGGTCGCCAGCACTTCGCGCACGCGAAACACCTGGCCATCGCGAGTCATCGCCACCAGACCACGCGATGCCTTCTCATTGACCACGTGCAAGCAGGTTACGCATGCCCCGGAACCCGATACCAAAAAACCTCCCGCCGCGGTGCTGAATTCCATCTTACCGGTCTTGGGATTTACGTAGAATTCACCAAAAACCACGGTGGCGGCTTCCGCCCGCGCTGCAATCTGGGCAACTGAAAGTTTTTCAGAAACCGGTTCCGCGAGAGGAACCACGCAGAGCCGCCGATCAAAACTCAAGCTGGCAAAACGAGCCCCGAGAAGCAGCTTGCGCCCCTCCTGCTCAAGATACTGAACTATCTCACGATCATCAATGGCGAGCCCGAGCCGCGGGGCGCGCGGCGTACCTGACAATTCATCGAGACGCGGCTTGGCAGAAACAGCGGATGGGACCGATGCGCGGACGCGCGGTTTGGAAGGCGGGACGGCAAAAGACGATGCGATAGTTGCAAAGAAAATCCCGTAAGCGAGTGGAAGAAACCGGCGATTGCTCATTGAGGCGCCCACTTTCCACACAGACCGCAGACTCTGCCAGCGATCATTTCCATAAAAACGCGGCCTTACCCCAGCTGAAATAAGGGCACAAAAAAGGCGGACGAACCGATGGGATTCGTCCGCCGTAATTTGGGAGCAACAGATGCTCTTAGCTTGCTTCGGCAGGCTCTTCTTTTTTCGGCTCAGTCGAATGGAATGTCAGTTTGCCATTCTCGGCACTGACATTGGCGCTGTCGCCTGCCTTAAGGTTGCCACGAAGGATCTCTTCCGCCATTGGATCCTCCAAGTAACGTTCCACAGCTCGGCGCATTGGACGCGCGCCATACTGGGGATCGTAACCTTTATCAATCAGGAGCTCTTTGGCCTTATCGTCGAGGATCAGATGGATATCCTTCGATTTGATCCGGTCTGTTACCTTGCGGATTTCGAGGTCAACGATAGTCAACAGCTCGGTTTTGCCCAGGGTATGGAACACAATCAAATCGTCCAGGCGGTTGACAAACTCGGGCTTAAGCACCCGTTTTGCTTCCTCAAGGATCTTCTCCTTCATGACGTCGTAATTCTGTTCATCACGCGTCGAAGCCGCAAAACCAAGGACACTCGATTTTTTGATCAGCTCGGCGCCGATGTTTGAAGTCATGATGATGATCGTATTTCGGAAATCGACCTTGCGTCCCAAAGAATCGGTTACCTTCCCCTCCTCCAGGATCTGGAGAAGCAGGTGCATGACATCGGGGTGCGCTTTTTCAACTTCATCAAAAAGCACCACTGAGTAAGGACGACGCCGCACAGCCTCGCTGAGCTGGCCGCCTTCCTCGTAACCGACATAGCCGGGAGGCGAACCAATCAGACGGGAAGCGGTGAACTTCTCCATGTATTCCGACATGTCGATTTGGATCAACGCGTCGCGATCGCCGAACATGAACTCGGCCAGGGTCTGAGCCAGGAAGGTTTTTCCCACGCCAGTTGGTCCAAGGAAAATGAAGGAACCAATCGGCCGACGCGGATCTTTCAAATCAGCGCGTGAACGGCGCAACGCCTTGGAGATGGCAACAACGGCTTCGGACTGACCGATGACCTTGCCCTTGAGCTCATCTTCCATGCGCAGCAGCTTCTGGGTTTCAGCCTGCTCCATCCGCTGGAGGGGCACGCCGGTCCATTTGCTGACGATGTGCATCATGTCGTCTTCGGTGACAACGACTTCGCGCTCCTCGCGTTGCTCACGCCATTCGGTCAGAATCCGCTCAAGTTTTTCCTTGGCCTGCTTCTCGTTGTCGCGCAATGCAGCAGCTTTTTCAAAATCCTGCGCCTTGATCGCGGCTTCCTTCTGGCCCCGGATCTCCTCGATCTCATGTTCGATATCTTTGACATCCGGCGGGCGTGTCATGGAACCAATCCGGGCACGGGCGCCTGCCTCATCCATAATATCAATGGCTTTATCCGGCAGGAAACGGCCAGTCAGGTAGCGGTCACTTAAAGTCGCCGCGGCCTGCAACGATTCATCGGTAAAGCGGGCCTTGTGATGCGCCTCATATTTCGAACGCAATCCTTTGAGGATCAATACGGTTTGCTCAACCGAAGGCGCTTCGACTTTGACCTGCTGGAAACGGCGTTCCAACGCGGCATCCTTTTCAATGTATTTGCGATACTCATTCAGAGTCGTCGCACCAACACATTGAAGTTCACCGCGGCTAAGCGCCGGTTTGATAATGTTGGAAGCGTCCATGGCTCCCTCCGCGCTGCCGGCGCCGACGATTGTATGAAGCTCGTCGATGAAAAGAATCACGTTCTTGGTGCGGCGGATCTCATCCATCACAGCCTTGATCCGTTCTTCAAATTGACCGCGGTATTTGGTTCCCGCGACCATGAGAGCGAGATCGAGCGTGATCACTTTTTTATCCCGCAGAAGTTCCGGCACGTTGCCGCCCGCAATTTCCTGCGCCAGTCCTTCAACAATAGCCGTTTTACCTACGCCCGCTTCTCCGATGAGTACCGGATTATTTTTGGTGCGACGGCAGAGAACCTGGATGACACGTTCGATTTCATTTTGCCGGCCAATAACGGGATCAATTTCCCCCTTTTTGGCGAGCTCCGTCAAATCGCGGCCAAAAGCCCGTAACGCGGGAGTTTTGACATCTTTTTTGCTGCCGGCGGATTCCTGGCTGGGCTGCTCCTGTTCAGACTCGGGTGGAGTGAAATTCGGATCGAGTTCTTTAAGAATTTCGTTGCGGGTGCGCTCGATATCGACCTCGAGGTTCTTTAACACCCTTGCCGCAACACCTTCGCCTTCACGCAGCAAGCCGAGAAGAATATGCTCGGTGCCGACATAGGAATGGTTGAGCGATTTTGCTTCTTTTCCAGCGAGCGCGAGCACTTTTTTCACCCGAGGGGTGTATGGGATGTTGCCCACCATTTTGGTTTCCGGACCGCTGCCGACCTGTTTTTCAACCTCCATGCGAACCGTCTCGAGATCGAGCCCCATTTTCTGGAGCACGTTAACGGCGACGCCCTGGCCCAGTTTGATGAGCCCGAGCAACAAATGCTCGGTGCCTACGTAATTATGATTGAACCGGTCCGCCTCCTTACGAGCGAGTGCGAGAACCTGTTGCGCGCGTGGTGTGAAGTTATTCATCATTCGATTTCAGCTTCCGTTGAAAGTCCCGCAGAAGAGCGGACTTCATAAAAGGGTTTCAGAAGCATCCCAACTTGGCCCGGATAAAACCGGCGCGCAAGACACTGGATGCCTTTAAGGGTCTTTTTTCTCTGTTTAAGGAAAAGGGGCGTTGGTTAGGGTGTAAAAAAGCATGTATTCGCCCAAGCGGATCAACCGGTGGGATCTGCGTCCGGCGGCTTGACCCGGTCCGCATCCGGCCAGGGAAACGCTTTGAGCTTTGCGCGGATTATCTCGGCCCGCAGCGAGTCGCGTTCATCGGCCGCGAGCTTTTGCTGGGAGCCTTTTTGAAGATGCGCGGGTTGCGTCTCAATAAAAAGCTCATCAATCGGCTGCCGGCATTCCTCGGGAAAAAAATTGAGGTCAATCCCAAGCTTGATGAAAGAGAGCAAGTTGAGCGCCTCCTTTGAGCTCATTGAATAAGCGTGAAGCAGGATACCGTATCCGCGGCCAATATGATCAAGCAGCGTGTTGGGCTTTTTCTGAAGAAGCATCTGCCGGGCGTTCTGCTCGTGCTCAATGATCTGCTCGATGACTTTATGGAGCCGGGTGATGATGTCTTCTTCCTTCTCGCCCAGAGTGGTCTGGTTGGAAACCTGGAAAAGATTGCCAAGCGCCTCGGTTCCCTCTCCGTAAAGCCCACGCACAGCCAGCCCGATCTTGTTAACTGCCTGGATGACCTGATTAATCTGCTCGCTAAGCACAAGCGCCGGCAGATGGACCATGGCGGAAGCGCGCATCCCGGTACCGACATTGGTGGGACAGGCCGTCAGATACCCAAGCTGGGAATGGAAGGCAAAATCGAGCCGCTCCTCAAGCGCGCTATCGATCTTGTCGATCATTTTAAAAACATGCTTGAGCTGGAGCCCGGAGCGGATCGCCTGCATCCGCAAATGATCCTCCTCGTTGATCATGATCGACAGCGTCTGCCGCCGGTTCATCACCACCGCGGAGCCAACTCCTTTGGCGGCGTGCTCCCGTGAAACCAGGTGCCGTTCCACAAGCACCTGTTTCTCAAGCGCCGTGAGGTCTTGCGAATAGACCGAAAACGCATCGCTCATCTCGGGCAGCTCTTCAACCCGTGGCTTGATCGCTTCCAGGATCTGAAGGCGCTCGGTTTTTTTTGCCCACCCGGGAAACGCGTGATTCTTCAGATTGCGCGCCAGCCGGACCCGGCTGCTGACCACGATTTGGGAGTGAGGCCCGTCGCCTCGAAGCCATTCGCCTGCGTTAGTCAAAATATTGTGAATGGACATGGTGCCTCACGTTTCCACTTCGATTTGCTTGATTTGGTCACGCAGCTCGGCGGCCGATTCGTAATTTTCCTCGGAAACCGCTTTGCTCAGATCCCGCTTGAGGGTCTTGATCTGGGCTTCGCGTTCGAGCGATTTGGCGAGCCGCGATGGTTTTTTGCCGACATGCAAGATCCCTTTGTGCATGCCTTTGATCAGCGATTGGAGCCCTTCTGAAAAGGTCTCGTAACAATGGCTGCAGCCGAGCCGGCCGGTCTTTTTAAAATCCGCCTGGCTAAAGCCGCATACCCCGCACTTCTGGGTGGCCCCGCTGCGTTCAATTTCCTGGGCGGCCCCAAGGCCGAGAAGTAAATCGGCAAGGGCGAACCCGGTCGGATCCGTCACTCCTTTTTCTCTCGAACAGCTTTCGCACAAGTTTACCTTCTGCATTTTGCCGTCAACAATTTGGGTGAGGAAAACCGTGGCTTGATTCTGCTTACAGACGTCGCAATTCATGGTGGATGAAGAGGATCTCGGGAGCCTGAGTTCAGGATGCCAGCTCGTATTTCGAGCTCGGGCGTTCCACTGACAATCGGCAGACCGATTTCCGCTTAGGAATAAATCGGCGTGCCCGTCGACTGCGTCAACTCACGGAAACGAGCAATTATGCGTTCAGTTAGCGCGCCGGGCTTTCCGGTCCCAATCGCGCGGGTATCGAGCCGGATGGCCGCGATGACTTCGGCCGCGGTCCCGGTAAGAAAACATTCATCGGCCGTATAAACATCATACCGGGTCATTTGCGCCTCACAGATCGGAATGCCGATATCAGCACAAATCTCAAACACCACCCGCCGGGTGATGCCACACAGTGCGCCCGAGGAAATGGGCGGCGTCGTCACCCGGCCGTTTTTGATTACGAAAATGTTGTCCCCGGTGCATTCGGCCACATACCCCTCTTCATTGAGCATGAGCCCCTCGTCGGCGCCGGCATGGGTGGCCTCGATCTTGGCCATGATATTGTTGAGGTAATTGAGCGATTTGACCGCCGGACTCAACGCCGCGGGCGAGCAGCGCCGCGTCGAGCAGGTCACCATCTCCATGCCGACTGCGTACTTCTCAGCCGGATAAAGCTGGATGGTGGATGCGATGATGATCACGGAGGCTTTTTTGCAACGATCGGGGCTCAACCCAAGATTGCCGACGCCGCGTGTGATGAGCAGCCGGATGTAACCGTCCCGAAGCTCATTGCGCCGGATGGTTTCCAGGGTCGCTTCCTGAAGCTCCTCAACCGTAAGCGGGATGGTCAAACAGATCGCCTTGGCCGAATCCCATAACCGAGCCAAATGCGCTTCAAGCTCAAATACGCGCCCATTGTAAAAACGAATTCCTTCAAAAATGCCGTCTCCATAGAGGAGGCCATGGTCAAAAACCGACACCTTGGCATCGGCCTCGGGGAAAAACTCGCCGTCGATATAGATTTGCAGACTTTTCATGCGTGTTCGGAATAGTAATGCCGGGTTCAGTGAAGGAGCAATCCGTCCTGGATCTCCAACCGGCGATCTCCGCGGGCGGCCAGGGTGGCATCGTGAGTGACAACGAGCAACGTTTTGCGGTTTTCTTTCACCAGCGCAAGCAACAACTCCACGATCCCCTCGCCGGTTTTGGAATCAAGGTTTCCGGTTGGTTCATCCGCGAAGATGATCGTGGGATCATTGATCAGAGCGCGCGCAATGGCCACCCGCTGCTGTTCGCCACCGGAAAGTTCCGCCGGCAAATGATGAATGCGATCTTTAAGCCCCACGCGCTCAAGCGCATGCTCGGCGTGCTGAACCTTGGCTTTGCCGCCGATCAGCGAGGGAAGGCAGACGTTTTCAAGCGCCGTCAGCTCGCTTAAAAGAAAATAGCCTTGGAAAACGAATCCAATCCGCTCGTTTCGCAACTTTGCATCGGCCGCTTCACTTCCCGTGTAGAGTTGGCGCCCTTCAAAACTGACCGATCCCGACTCGGGTCGTTCCAATCCGGCCAGCGTATAAAGCAACGTGGTCTTTCCCGCCCCGGACGCTCCGCAAAGAAAAACGGCTTCCCCGCGTTTCACCTCGACGCTGACGCCTCTCAAAACGTCGATGGTACGCGAGGAAAGTTTAAACGATCTGCGCAGATCGCGGGCAACGAGATGGGGTTGATCTTGGGCTTCCATGGAAAGTGCGGGGCGCAGACGCTATCATGCCGATGCACGATGGGAAGGACGGCGGCGCGGTTTGCCTTTTTTTTCCAGATCCGGCTTAGCCGGGTCCGATGGGGTGACCCCCCTAGGGTCTAGTCGGGCTGATGGTGCCCTTCCGCTAGGGGGTGTTGATCCGATATAAGTGGCGTATGAACACCTACGCTGAAATCGCGGAACTTTATCCTTCCGACGCTCAGGATCTGCTCGACCTTATCGCGGGCGAAAGCGACGATTACCTCCGTTACACACCCAACTTTCGATCCTCGCCCCAGACCCTCGCGGACGGTTTGCGCAACCGTCAGGCTGACCGCTGGTGGGGGTTTCTGAAGGAAGGCGAGCTCGTCGGTTTTTTCATGCTTCGCGGCTTGGACGAAGGATATAAACAGCCCGCCTTTGGAGTTTTTGTGGCCGAATCGGCTTCAAAAGCAGGGCTTGCAACCCGCGCTCTCGCCCATGCGCTCGCGTGGTGCGAGTCCGAAGGAATCGGCTCGGTGATGCTTAAAGTCGACCCTGCCAATCATCGCGCCCGGCAGATTTATCTACGGGAGGGTTTTAAAGAAATCCGCGTCTGCCCGGCGACCCGCCAGCAGATCATGGAAAAACAGCTCACAACGCGCTGGCGGCGGCGGCGCCCGGCACCGCTTTAAGCCGCGTCAGACATCGCAGATACCGACGGCCTGCTTGAGCGAAGCGAGCACATCGGGGCGCGCCGGGACAAATTCCTGGGAGACATGTCCTCGGTAACCGGTTTCCACGATGGCTCGCATGATGGCTCCGTAATTGAGCTCCTGGGTTTCGTCGATCTCATGACGGCCCGGAACGCCGCCCGTATGATAATGCGCGAAGTATTCGTGGCTCTTGCGGATGGTGGCGATGACGTCGCCTTCCATGATCTGCATGTGATAAATGTCGTACAGGAGCTTGAAGTTTGGAGACCCGATCTGCTTGCAAAGCTCGATGCCCCAAGCGCTCTTGTCGCACATGTAATCGGGATGATTCACCCGGCTATTGAGCAGTTCCATGCAGAGCACGACCCCTTTTTTCTCGCACTGCGCCATCAGCCGTTTAAGCCCTTCCGCGCAATTCTTAAGTCCTGTTTCATCGTCGAGCCCCTCCCGGTTCCCTGAAAAACAGATAAGATTTTTAAACCCGGCCTCCGCGACGGCATCAATATGCCCTTCGTAAGCGTTCACAAGGAGGTCGTGGTGTTCCTTGCGATTAAAAGCGTGGGTGATGCCTCCAAGATCTTTTCCATCGGGACCTTTGACCGTCGGCCCGCTCGATATGGCACAAACAAGTCCGTGGTTTTTTAAAATCGGGTAATCGGAAGGCTGCAGGAGCTCAATGGATGTCAGCCCCATCTCCTTTCCCGCCACGCAGAGTTCCTCAAGACTCACTTTCGGATAACACCACTTGCAGACCGAATGATTGATATGCCCTTTAAGGCCCGACGCCGCGTCAGCCGCTTCCAAACGCTGCCGCAAAAAACCCGAACCGGCCGTGAGGGCGGCCGCGCCAATCGCGGTGCCTTGCATAAAAGTGCGGCGCGATAAATTGGAGGAGCCGGGAGAATTGGGGGGATTCATAAGCGCAGCATATAAATCCCGGTCCGCATGTCAGTTTGAAAGTGGGCTCAACTTTACACGCCGGAAAGCGTTGTTGTGCATCCATGCCGCTTGCGTGCGCTGCCTCCGCCGTGATTCTCTCTCTTTTCATCCCCGAGCGCTTATTCTCAATGCAACACCTTGAATTTGAATTGACCACCGCATTTATCGAGTTGAGCAAGCTCCTTAAAGTCACAGGCGTTTGTGAAAGCGGCGGCGCAGCCAAGGCGCTCATCACCGGCGGCGATGTGACCGTCAACGGAATTACTGAGCTGCGCAAAGGATGCAAAATCCGTCTAAATGACAGCATCGCTATTGGCGATGTGCGAATCGCGGTCCGCGCCGCGGCTTAATCGGCAATCCGTCATTCCCGCAAAAATCAGCCTGAATTCGTCCCTTTAAATTCGTCCTGCCAAATGGCTCTGCCTCCCACCTACCTCGCCGACCGCGCAAAATGCGTCGATAAAGCACTCGACCAGTTTCTACCGCGTGCCACCGTCAAGCCTGTCACCATTCACAAGGCGATGCGCTACAGCCTTTTTGCGGGAGGCAAGCGGCTTCGCCCCATTCTGGCGCTTGCCGCAGCCGAGGCGTGCGGCGGTTCCATCGAAAAAGCGCTTCCGGCGGCTTGTGCCGTGGAATGCATTCACACCTACTCGCTTGTTCACGATGATCTGCCATGCATGGATGACGACGATCTTCGCCGTGGACGCCCGACAAGCCACAAGGTTTTCGGGGATGGGATCGCAGTGCTTGCGGGAGACGCGCTTTTAACCATTGCGTTTGAGATTCTTGCCCAAGCCGAGGCCACTCCCCGTTATAAGACCGCCGCGCTCATTCGAGAACTGGCGGACGCCTCCGGAAGCCGCTGGCTGATCGCCGGGCAGGTGCTTGACCTTGAGAGCGAAGGCAAACCAATCACACGCGAGCAACTCAAATTCATTCACCGCGCTAAAACGGCGGCCCTTTTGACCAGCTCAATTCGGCTCGGAGCCATGAGCGCCAATGCCACCGAAGCGCGTTTAAAAAACCTTACCGATTTCGGGCAGGCGCTCGGCCTTGCCTTCCAGATCATCGACGACATCCTCGATGTGACTCAAACCACGGAAAAACTCGGCAAGACCGCGGGCAAGGACGTGCAGGCGGTCAAGGCGACTTATCCGGCGATATTCGGGCTTGAACCATCGCGCAAGGAGGCGCACCGGCTCACAAACGCCGCGATGGCGGCGCTGGCGCCTTTTGGAGAAAAAGGAGCAGCCCTCCATTCCCTGGCCGATCATCTCCTGGCCCGCGAGTATTAACTCGCCTTGACGACGGCCTCCGGCTCGGAAAATTGTCCTATTATTAGTTTTACTTAACGAGCGCCCCGAATCTACCGTCTCCAACAGCGGCGCCCCTTTTTCTTCCGCTGAGTTTTTGGACCGTCCGTTTTCAACTCTTCACGTGAACTTCATCACTTCGTTTTACAACTCGTCCATTGGCAAAAAATGGATCGTCGCGCTCACCGGCCTTGTGCTGATCGGATATGTGATCGGGCACATGGCCGGCAATCTGCAAATCTTTGCCGGGCCCGAAAAGATCAACGCGTACGCGGCATTCCTCCATAGCCTGCCCGGGCCACTCTGGGTGATCCGCATTTTTCTCATTGTCTGCCTGGTCCTTCACATTGTGATGACGATCAAGCTCGCGGTTGAAAACCGGAGCGCGAAAGCGCAAAAAAATGAGTATCAGGCGACCACTTCGTTCAAGCCTGCCAAAGCAACCATGGTTTTGAGCGGGCTCGTTGTGCTGGCCTTTCTGGTCCTGCATCTGGCGCATTTCACCATCCGCAGCATTGACCCGCGGTTTCATGAATTGCCTCGGGGCGAATTCGATGTGCATTCCATGGTGATCCTCGGCTTTCAGAATGTCTGGTATTCAGGCTTCTATATCATTGCCGTTTTTCTACTTTGCCTGCACCTAAGCCATGGGTTCCAAAGTCTGCTCCAAACCCTCGGGATCAATAGTAAAAAAGTGCGGCTTCCGATTACGTACGGGGGGCAGGCGCTCTCCTGGCTGATCTTTGCCGGTTACGTTGCCGTTCCAATCGCCGTCCTTACGCATCACTTGACCCTTGTGCCCTAAATGAGCGTTCTTGATTCCAAAATTCCCGCCGGTTCCCTCGATAAAAAGTGGGAGCAATACAAGTTCAACGCCAAGCTCATCAACCCCGCCAACAAGCGCAAATACGAGATCCTGATCGTCGGCTCGGGCCTTGCCGGCGCCGCCGCGGCTGCGACCCTGGGTGAACTTGGATTTAAGGTGAAATGTTTCTGCTACCAGGACTCCCCTCGCCGCGCGCATTCCATCGCCGCGCAGGGTGGAATCAACGCCGCGAAAAACTACCAGAACGACGGCGATTCGGTTCAGCGCCTTTTCTACGAT
Organism: Chthoniobacteraceae bacterium; assembly: GCA_028293625.1. Lineage (GTDB taxonomy): Bacteria > Verrucomicrobiota > Verrucomicrobiia > Chthoniobacterales > Chthoniobacteraceae > CAIURC01. The sequence goes on from JAQGOL010000037.1 coordinate 64,999, forward strand.
ACGATCAAGGGAGGCGATTTCCGCGCACGGGAAGCCAACGTCTACCGGCTTGCGCAAGTCAGCGTTAATATCATCGATCAGTGCGTCGCGCAGGGCGTCCCCTTTGCCCGCGAATACGGCGGCCTGCTTGCAAACCGCTCCTTTGGCGGAGCTCAGGTATCCCGGACATTTTACGCACGCGGCCAGACCGGACAGCAGCTGCTACTGGGAGCTTACTCGGCCCTTAACCGGCAGATCGCCGAAGGCAACGTGGAAATGTTCCCGCGCACCGAGATGCTCGACCTGGTGCTCGTTGACGGCCACGCAAAAGGGATCGTCGCACGCAACATGGTTACCGGGGAAATTCAATCCTACTCGGCCGATTGTGTGATCCTGGCCACTGGCGGATACGGCAACGTCTTCTATCTTTCTACCAACGCAAAAGGCTGCAACGTCACCGCAACCTACCGGGCATACAAGAAGGGCGCATACTTCGCCAATCCCTGCTACACCCAGATCCATCCCACCTGCATCCCTGTCACGGGCGACTACCAGTCCAAGCTGACACTCATGAGCGAGTCGCTGCGCAATGATGGCCGCGTCTGGGCGCCGAAAAAAAAGGGAGACAATCGCCCGCCGCACGAGATCCCGGAAGACGAACGCGACTACTACCTTGAACGGAAGTATCCAAGTTATGGCAACCTGGCGCCTCGCGATATCTCCTCGCGAGCGGCAAAACAGGTGTGCGACGAGGGCCGCGGGGTCGGCGAGAGCGGCCTCGGCGTCTATCTTGATTTTTCGGATGCGATTAAACGGCTCGGAGAAAAAGTCGTGCGCGAACGTTACGACAATCTTTTTGAGATGTACGAACAGATCACCGGGGAAAATGCTTATAAAACCCCGATGCGGATATTTCCCGCAGTCCATTACACGATGGGGGGACTTTGGGTTGATTACGAACTGATGAGCAACGTGCCCGGCCTCTACGTGCTGGGTGAAGCCAACTTCTCAGATCACGGCGCGAACCGACTCGGTGCAAGTGCCCTGATGCAAGGCCTGGCGGATGGTTACTTCGTGATTCCGTACACGATTGGCAACTATCTTGTCTCACAACTTGGAAAACGCCCGGGCACCGACCATCCGGAATTCAAAAAAGCCGAGGCCGAAGTCCATGCGAGGATTAAAAGGCTTTTAGCTATTAAGGGAAGGCGCTCAGTCGACTCCTTCCACCGCGAGCTCGGGTTGTTGCTGTGGGACTTGTGCGGGATGGGACGCACGGAAAAAAGTCTTCAACGCGCTCTTAAACGGATTCCGATCCTCAGGGAGGAATTCTGGACCAATGTGAACGTGACAGGCGAAAACGAGGAGCTCAATCAGGCGCTGGAAAAAGCCGGCCGGGTCGCGGACTTCCTCGAATTCGGCGAGCTCATGTGCCTTGACGCGCTTCAACGGCGTGAATCGTGCGGAGGTCATTTCCGGGAGGAATTCCAAACCGCCGAGGGAGAAGCACTGCGTGACGACGAGCAGTTCGCGCATGTTGCAGCCTGGGAATTTACGGGTGAAAAGAAACCACCGATCCGCCACACTGAACAGCTCGAGTTTGAAAACGTGCATCTGGCCACCCGGAGCTACAAGTAAGTCACCATGAATCTGAAGCTTAAAGTCTGGCGCCAAAAGAACGCGCAATCCGAAGGCAAACTTGTCGATTACGAGGCACGCAACATCCCTCCGGCCGCTTCGTTTCTGGAAATGCTCGACATTCTTAACGATGAACTTCAGGCTAAGGGAGAAGAGCCGATCGCTTTTGACCATGACTGCCGGGAAGGCATCTGTGGCACCTGTTCGCTGACAATTAACGGCATCGCTCACGGCCCTAGCGCCACGACGACCTGCCAGCTTTACATGCGGACCTTCAAAGATGGGGAAACGATCTATATCGAACCTTTCCGCGCCAGATCCTTCCCCGTAATGCGCGATTTGGTGACTGATCGCGCCGCCCTGGACCGCATTAAGCAAGCTGGCGGATACATCACGGCGCGCGTCGGTTCGGCTCAGGACGCGAACTCAACTCTCATTCCAAAAACCGCCGCTGATCTTTCCATGGAAGCTGCCGCCTGTATTGGCTGCGGCGCCTGCGTGGCGGCGTGTCCCAATGCCTCGGCCATGCTGTTTGTTGGAGCGAGCGTAACTCATCTTGCAGCTCTTCCCCAAGGTCAGCCCGAGCGCCGTGAACGGGCTCTTCGGATGGTGAGAAAGATGGACGAAGAGGGGTTTGGCAATTGTTCCAATCATTATGAATGCGAGGCGGTTTGCCCTGCCGAAATTCCGATTACCGTTATCAGCAATCTAAACCGCGAATACGCTGCCGCTTCAGCCAGGGAAGCCGCGATTTAGCAGGAAACAGCGCGCCTGACTGACGCGTTAATTTCCGCCGTGCTCAAGATCGGGAGTCACCTCGTGCCAGCGCCGAATGATGCTTAGTCCGCGCGATGAGACTGTGGTAAAATCCGCCTCGCCGGCGCGAATCTGAACGATGATTTGGGAGGTGGGATTGAGCTCAAGGAAAATGACGCTCTCCCGCATCTGAGCCCCGGCGAACTCGTAGTCGAAAACAAGCTGTTTAGAGCGCCATCGGTTGATCGGCAGCACTTCGGAATCCTCGGACACTATGACGGGATGGATCGCGCCGTCGGGCAGCAAACGTTCCGCCGTTTTCCTGTAAAGAGCCAGATCGACAAGATCAGAGCCGAGTGACGGCTTCAGTGGTGACTGAGTAAGCTTCATGACGGCGCGCCGGAACTTCGTGAAGTTAAAAATCGCAGCGCCTTCGCCCGGGAGTAATTCAGTTTCCGAATCCAGCGTGACGGCGTATTTCTTGTTGCCGTCCAGAAAACAAGGATGCCTGGACCGAACTCCGTCGCTGGCTGTTGTCACATAGCGGGGAGTCAGGTCAATGGCACTTGCAGCGGCCTCAAAAGTGCATGCAGCGACAAAAAATCGAAGAAAGCTCGTGCGATACATAAGCAATTAAAACTTGATCCAGGAGCCACGGCCAAACGCAACGGTGAAAAGGCTTCCCGGCGGTGGATTATCAATAAAATTGGTATCGAAATTCCAACATCGGGTTGGCGGCCGATAGACGGCGCCCGTGTCCCATTGCCCCGTAAAGACAGAGCTTTGGAAGAGCTCCACCATCGAGCCGTAATAAGTGCAGGTCTTGTCTCGCCAATCCTCAAGAAAACGGGGGTAGTTGTTTGCGCCCCCCGAGTAACCATACGCAGGACTGCCATCCGCGGGCTGGTAACCGGATGGCATCACTCCGGCAAGGAGTGCCATATTATAAGTTGTATTGCTGGCTTCCCTCTCGTTCACCTCATCCGAGGATTTTGAGTCTTTCCATTTATTGGAGAGCAACATCACAGCATCGCCAATCACAGCCGCAGGTTTGCGTGTATAACCTGGAACGGTCGGACTATCTGTGCCATCAGGATTTCCATTCTTATTGGACGGCACCTTCAGCGGGTTGTTAGTCGTGCCTGTGTTGTAGTCGCCCTCGACATAAATCGGGTTCTGGCTCACCACCGTCAGTCCATTATCTGGCAGAACCCCACCGTTTTGAAGGCGGATAGTCTTGGGCTTTCCGTTTGAGCCGCTCTTTGCGGTCACGTCGTGAATATAAAGAATCCCATTGAACCCACTCACTGAGTTAAGAACAGGAGTTAGCCCTCCAACATCGAAATTCGCAATTTCGACGCTCTTGTCCTCACGCCGATCGTAGATGGTGCTTTTGCCGGTAAAAGCCTTTGTGAGCTTGGTTATGTCGCCGGCGCTGAGCAAGGCTCCGTTTTGGCTTTCAACAGTCACCGCACTCCCGTCAACCGTGATTATAATCCCCGCCTGATTATAAAGCCGCCGGCTGACAAAAGGAACAGGGTCCTGGAATACCTGGCCGGTGGCCGAATCAACGGCTTTGCTGGGCGGTTCAATAAGTTCTCTGAAAGAATCGTCGTTAGGATTTGTGTTTGTCTTATCAACGGCATTTGCTGCGGGTCTACCGAGAACCTCGCTTCTCTCCACATGAGTAACCTGAGCTGACGCCCCGTCGGGAAACAGCGGCTTGTACATCAACTGCCCTGCCTTCCATTCACTCCATTCGTGAGCGTGCGGTGGAGCGGTATTCGTTCCCGAATTATTGGCGGTGCCGTCGCCAAGGAACTTTTTCCCCGCATAGGAGACATTGCCTTCAAAAGTGACCGGACTTTGATTTCCATCGCTGTCCACACCGTAGCTTAGATAGAGATCCGAATTTGTATGAACCAAACCGGATACAATCATTGAGGCAGGTTTATACATCTCAAGATCGTGCTCATAAAAAAACATCGCTTCAAAAAGCGGCACCTGCACGTACTGGAAGCGTCTCCTGACACCCGCCTCCACTTTGCGTCCTCGCCCATTGGTTTGCCCGACCCGGGCTGAAGCCACATAGTTGTAAGCGGTGCCATGCCAGCCCGGATAGTCGGAAAGGCTTTCAAAAACAGGAGCCGGCTTTGAATTTTCGGAAGCGACCGGGGTGCCATATTCGTCAGTCGCCTGTATCTTTAGGGGCCCGTTGGAAACCTGATCGTCAAATCCCTCAAACGCCGGTGTTGTGACCGCCGCCTTGGCCGTTGAAATAGGCGCATCAAGGTTCTGTATGGTTCTCTTCCACACGCCATAGCCATACTCGACAGCGCCTTCGGCCACCAACTGCGCTTCAAGATAATCCCGGCTGCGATCAGTAAGTGTGCCGAGCGATGCGGTTTTGTTGAGGGCAATCGCCGCAGCCGCCGCCATGACAGCCACAACCACGATTGCGACGATGAGTGTACTGCCTTTGCAATTTAATCTCTTCTTCATCAACAGTTCATTTAGGGCGACTCCGAATTGGAATCACGGTTTGGACCCGCATAAACGCGGAGAACTGGTTTGCTTCCTTTGTGGCGAGCACTCTTTCATAGCCAATCACCCGCACTCGCAAATCGAGTTTGAAGAGTTTGTTTTCAAAAGCATTCGTGGTCGTCAAATAGAAAGGGGTCTCTTCGGCCCCCTGGCTGCCTATCTCATTGCTGATGACGCTATATTTTGTAGAATCATTGAGGCTAGGCATCGGCTCAAAAGTCGGGTAGCGGCGCAATTCCCGGCGCGTGCCTGACGGCATCACAAGCAACGCTTCCCTATGGACCAGACGAGCGACTTTTGGCCTAGAAACGCTCCAGCTTATAGCGCTTCCCAGGGAGCTCGTAAATGTGAGCGCAATAGTCTGTACATTTCCATTTACCGCGCCCGCATTTACAGTTGCCACACGGGGTCTCATTTCGGCAGGAGCCGATTCAATCAGGAGCACATCACCGGGAGCCGGAATTGGCGGCGATGCATACGGGCTTATTGACCGTTTCAGACTAACACTCGAGTCGCTAGCCAGCAGACCTGCGCCCCCTGGATGAATAAGCACGTAAGGATCGCCAATGAGCCTGTCGTAGAACACACCGGCTGCCGGCTGCGAATCGCCAACTGTTCCGTTGGCGGGCAGACTCGATACCACGCTCCCGGTGGTATCGATCAAAACGGGCATTGTCAGGGCGCCGTGGAGGCGGTCTCCCATCGAATCAATCGCGTTGCGGAGCGTGTTGTTTGATCGGTTGGCCGAGATATTTTTGGCCAGTAAAATCGCGCTGGTACGCATGTAGGAGAGCGCCATTGTACCGGCAATAATCCCCACGGCCATTCCAACGGCTACTTCGGCCAGGGTAAACGCGGAGCGAGATGCCAGGCCGTTGGTTTTCATCCTCAATCGTCGATTGCCCGCATCGTGGTCAGCGCATACGTAAAATCGCGGCCGCGATAGCTATAATTGATCTGGAACTTGATTCGACGCACATCCGCGTTCACTGCATTGGGCACAGCAACGACAGTTCGCGTTAAGACGCCGCGAACCAGATCGACCCCGTCGCTTTGAGTCGCCACCGCAACCTCGTTATCAAGCGTTACATCGTCTTCGTAAACCGAGCCCGAAGCCGGTGTCAGCGCCAGAATGGCTGGCTGATTAGACGCCGACCAGCTCTCTGAAAGCGTCGTATCGATGTTGCGAGCCACGATTTCACGGGCGTTAGTCAATAGCCGAATTGAAGCCGCATTCCGATTTAGAATCGACATCGTCTGCAAGGTGCCGGCCGCTGCGATTCCTATCAACGTCACCGCGACAAGAATCTCGACCAGCGAAGAGCCTCCCAGTTCCCGCATGCCGGACGGGCTTGAAGCTCTCTTCGCCGCCAATGGGAAGCATTGGAATTGGTTCACCCCGAGTGTTCGCCCCAAATCGAACACCGGACGTGTTTCTTATTTCAAGTGAGTTCTTTTTCTGAAAATAGCGGCTAAAAAATCAGGATGATAACGGGTGCCGTCTGATCTTCCAAAATGTCAAAGGGTGAAGGCACAACCCAAGACGGCGCCGTTAATTCGCGGAACGTTCAGCCTCCGGCAGCACCTCGTGCCACCGCCGAATGATATCGTCACCGCGGGCCGTAACCGTGGGAAAATCCGGCGCTCCTGCCCGGATCTGGACCACGATCTGAGTTGCAGGGTCAAGATTGAGAAACAGGACACTCTCACACATCGGGCTGCCGCCGGACTCATAAGAAAACGTTAACCGCTGCGAAATCCACTTATTAACAGGAAGAACATTGGATGCTTCCGCAATCAGGACCGGATTTTGCGCACCCTGTGGAAGCAGCTGCAACGCGGCTGCGCGATAGCGAGGCAGATTGAGCGGCTCAAACGTGACATCGGCCTTCATAGGCGACTGGCGCAACTGCATCAGTGCCCGTGGAAACTTGGTGAAATTAAAGAGAGTTGAGCCTTCGGCCGCCACGAGCTCGGTCTGCGAGTCCAGTGTCACCGCATATTTCTTGTCGCCATCGATAAAGCACGGACGCCTGACCGGGATGCCGTCGGTATAGGTGGTCACATATCGCAGTGTCAGATCAATGGCGGAAGCGGCGCCATGAAGGAGCAGTGAAAAAACAGCGGTTAGAACTAAACGGTCCATGATAGGTTAGAATTTCATCCAGGCGCCGCGTGTGATAGTCACCGCATCAAGGCTGCCAGGAGGTGGGTTGTCAGTGTATTTGGGATCGAAGTTCCAGCGCCGGGTCGGAGGGCTGTAGATATTACCGGTATCCCACTTGCCCGTGTAAGTCTTGCTTCTAAAGAGTTCCACCATTGAACCAAAGTAAGTGCACGTTTTCCCGCTCCATGTTTCAAGGAACCTTGGATAATTATTAGCTCCCCCTGAGTAACCATACTGTGCCTGGGGATAATGCGGATCACCGGAGGCGGGTGTATAAAGAGAAGGCATAACACCGGCCAGAATCGCCATATTGAAAGTGGTATTGCTCGCCACGCGGCCGCCAACTGAGGCGGCTGCATTGCCGTCGCTCCATGAATTTGAAAGGAGCATGACTGCATCGCCGATCACGGCGGCCGGCACCCGTGTGTATCCCGCCACGGTTGGAGAGTCGGTGTTATTCGGATTGCCCGTGTTGTTGGCAGGCACGGCCGTGGGACTGGTAGTTGTGCCTGTATTGTAGTCTCCCTGAACATAGACAGGATTTTGACTGACCACCGTCAGGCCGGCCGTAGGGAGGATACCGCCCTTTTGCAATCGGATCGACTTGACTTCCGCGTCGCTCCCGGTTGCGGGAGTTACATCCTGAAGGTAGATGATGCCGTTAAAACCGGAGGCCGCATTCAGCACCGGAGTAAGCGCGCTAATATTGAAGTTCGCCACATCGACACTCTTTCCTTCCCGTTGATCCATCATAGTGCTTTTGCCCGTGAACGACGCGGCAATGCTTGTAATCTGTGTGGCGGTCAAAGTCGTGCCATTCTTGACGGCGACCGTCGCACTGGTTCCGTTAATGGTCACGACAATGCCGGCCTGATTGTAGAGACGGCGTTTGGCAAGTTCGCCCGGATCAGAGAATACTTTGCCGGTGGCGGGATCAATGGCGCTGCTTGGCGGCTCGATGATCTCATGAAGCGAGTCATCGTTGGGATTGGTATTGGTTGTATTGAGAACCGCTGCGGGATCTTTTCCAAGCGGCTCGTAACGCGGCACTTGCGTTACCTGGTTCCCTTCGCCGTTCGGATACTGCGGCGGATACATGGTGCCGGGGGGACTCCAAAGCGATCCCCCGGGAGGCGCTACATTGTCGTAGTAATTTTTGACATAAGAGACATTGTTTTGAAACGTCAGGTCCGTCGAGGCGGTGGCGACGCTCAGATAGAGGTCAGAATTGGTGTGAACCAGCCCCGTCACCATCATCGGAGCCGGCTTATACATCTCAAGATCGTGTTCATAAAAGAACATCGCCTGAAAGAGCGGCACCTCCACATACTGGAAGCGGCGGCGCACTCCTGCTTCCAGTTTCTCGCCGCGCGGGTTGGTTTGACTGACGCGCGCGCTGGCGACGTAGTTATAAGATTTCCCGCGCCAGCCAGGATAGTTTTCAAGGCTTACAAACACTCCTGTCGGGACAGCGGTGGCCGAGGCGACCGGCGCTCCATACGCATCGCATGCCTGCACCTTGAGGGGGCCGTTCACGGTGGAATATCCAAACCCGGCAAAGGTTGGCCCGGTAATATCGATAGTTGGCAGCGCGCCATCTTTGTTCTGGATTCGCTTTTTCCAGACCCCAAATCCGTATTCGACGGCACCTTCAGCTACAAGGGTTGCTTCCACAAAGTCGCGGTTGCGGTCGGTCAAGCGTCCCGTTGTTCCGGTGGTGTTCATGGCGACGCCAATTGCGGCTGATACCGCCAACACCGCGAGCAGAGCGATAACAAGCGTGCCGCCCTCGCGGTTGTTCTTTAGCTTCATAGTCAATTAGTTCTTGGGGCGCAACCGCGACGGGATCACGGTGTTGATTCGGACAAAGTTGGAAAAGTCGTTGACCTCCTTGTTTGACAGCACTTTCTCAAATCCAGTTGCCCGGATTCGAAAATCGAGGTTAAGAAGTTTGTCGGGCGCAACGGAGGTCGACGTGACAATGGTGCTCAGCGAGAAAGGCGTAAGTTCCCCGCCCGCGGTGCCTACCTGCCGTGTGAGAACAGTATACTTGGCCGGGTTGGTAAGATCGGCGGCGGCCACGGGCGGCTCAAAGGAAGGATACCGCCGCAGCTCATTGCGAGTCCCATTCGGCATCACGATGAGAGCTTCGCGCCGAATGAGCTTGGAAGTCTTTGGCCTTGAAACATCCCAAAGGATGCTGCTTCCAAGAGCGGCGTTGAAGGTAACAGTGATTGATTGCAGACCGGCTGCGTCTGGGGCATCCTTAACCACCGTTTTGACGAGCGGACGCAGCGATGCGGGAGCCCCATCGATAATCAGCACGTCTCCAGGCGTCGGCACTGGAGGCGATGCGAAGACGTTGGTGGAAATGGTAATTTTGAGAGTCGTCGTGGAAGAGGCCAGGCCGGTTCCACCCGGGTGCGTGACAATATAAGGCTCCCCCAAAAGCCGGTCGTAGTAAACGCCGGCCGCCGCCGTTGAACGGTATACGCCGACTCCACTGCCGGAAGCCCCGAGGCTCACAGGCGCTGCGGAAGTATCAATCAGCACCGGCACATTCACCGTGCTTTGGACGCTGTCCGCAACCCGATCAAGGGAACCGCGCAATTCGTTATTTGAGAAATTGGTGCCGATGTTTTTTGCAAAAAGGATGGTCCCGATCCGCATGTAGGAAAGAGTCAATCCGCAGACCACCACGCCGATCGTGGCGGCGACAACCATTTCAACCAGGGTAAAAGCAGAGCGGGAATTGCGGGGGGCGCGCATAATATTAATCATCAATGGAACGCATAGTGGTTAGCGAGTAGCTAAACGGCCTTCCGCGGTAAGTATAATCTAACCTAAATGTAATCTTGCGTATTACCGGTTTATCCAGGATGTCGACAGCATCGACAGGCACCACGTCGGTGACAATGCGAGTCAATACACCTTGAACCAGCTGTGTGCCGGTACTGCCCTGCAAGGCCACATCGACTACATTCACGTTTCCGGCGTCATCATCCCAAACCGAACCAGCCGTCGAAGTCAAAGCGAGGATTGCAGGGACCGCGCTGGTGGGATCGGAGGTAAAGGTGACGGAAAGTGCAGTATCGATATTGCGCTGCACGATTGCCCGCGCGTTAGTTAGCATTCGCGTGGCGGCTGCGTCACGATTCAGGAGCGTCATTGATTGGATGGAACCGATCGCTACCATTCCGATCAAAACGGCGGCGATAAGGACCTCTGTTAGCGCGATGCCTTGAATAAAACGGCGACAAAATTGACCGGGTTTGAGCATACGATAACCCGTTCCAAGCATTCCACGTTCCAATGGAAGTTTCGGAAGCTAAATATTTATTAGCCTCGGCATTGAAGCGTGCGCCCGCCGCGCAGCCTGGCCCGTTTGCGCTGGTCAGTTTGCGCGAAAATAAAAACCGCCGCGCGGCTGAGCGCAACCTGTAGCGGGCGCGTGGACGAGATCCGGGTTTGACAAAACAGCACGGCGATGAGACCTAGGCGCCCGTTAACCGCCCGGCAGCCAGGCTCGTCACATGACTCTCAGACAAACCACCCGTTTGATGCTTGCCATCGTCACCTTCCTCGTGACGATGCCCACACTCTTTGGCCTGGAGATTGATCCTCCCTTTAAATTGAGCTGGGGCGAGGCGCCGATGCGGCTGGAACGGCTGTTGGCCGGCGCGGGCGCCAAGATTATTTTGAAACATCCTGTCGAAGACGGCACCGAGGCGTGGGAGGTGGAAGGCATCGTGCAGGACGGCCTCAAAAGGACCGTTTTCTATTTCCGTGCCGCGGCTCTGGTCGGCGTTGAATTGCAGTATCGCAATGACGCATGGACCCAGGAAAAATACGACGATTTCATGGGTCGCTGGCGGCGCACGATCGAGCAGCGTTATGGCGCGGGCCAGCTCATCGCGAGAAAGACCGAGCCGAAGGAGGACGTGACTCAAACCATTGTCGGCTACAAATGGAACCACAACAACACGGCCCTTGAACTCGTTTTCTTTTCGGCGCAAAGCCCCACAGGCCAGATCTTCCGGACACTGAGCGTCCACTACAAAGGAACCTGAGCGCCTTGGGCAACGGGAATGGGCCTCCTACGTCAGCTGCGGGGTAGGAGGGGTTTTTTTACGAAACAGGCGACGTGCGTCCTTGATTGAAACGCCTTCGATAAAATAGGCCTGCGCACCACGGCCAATGCTGTAAGTCCCCGCCGCGGCCACCGCGCCGGAGATCGCATTGCCCCAGAGCGGGACCAGTTTGACCACGGCCCGCGCGCCTTCACGCAAAGCGACTCCGGCTCCGAAATTGGCGCCAATCGCTGCGATGAATTCCCCCGCAAGCCGCGCGCTCATTTCCCGGCCGCTGATGTGCATGATCCCCGCAACGAGCCCAGCCTGCAGCGAGGTAAGAATCGGGAAGTCGGCAAGCGGAATTGGTTGCGCGCCGACCGCGCCGGAAATGGCAGTGGCCGATTTGATCACCACCTGCGCAATCTGGCTCTGGAGCACGCGGTTGCCGGAAAGCCGCGCCATTTCGAGCTGGGCTTCCCCCGGCAATTCAGCCCCGAGCAGTTCCACCAACCGGTTGATCCCAGCCGGCGTTTCATTAAAAGGAACGGTCCCGATCATTTTTGCGCCGATTTCTGACCGGGTATGGAGCGCCGCGTGCAGCTGCTCCCTTGCTTTTTCATCATCCCCAAATTGCAGGCCAAGCACACGTGGTTGTGAGTCGGGCAAACGGCCCGCCGCCTCGACGATTCGCGCGGCATGCTCGATGTCAGCCGCCATTTCACCGTCCAGCTCAGTGCCGCGACGCAGGAAAAGAAACAGATCGGCCGATTGGGTCGTCAATGCCGCTTCGGCAGCCGCCAAAGAAACAGGGCGCCGCGAGTCGAGTACGGCCATCGTGCCGTGGCCGTGGCGCGAGAAAGTTTGCCAGAAGCCGTCCCTGAGTGATTCCTCCTCTTTGCGGAGCGCTTCGTCGCCAAACAGCGCGTTTAAAAAATCGGCTTTGCTGGCGCTCCGATCGCCCACGAGCACGAGCCTGGGGGCACGTTGCAGAAGGAAGAGCGTTTTAATTGGGGTAATCTCGCGCAGGATTGGCTGTTGAAGCGCTTCGGGAAGGCGCTGGACAAGATGCTCAAGTTTGATGAAGAGAGAGAGAAAGGTGCCTTGTTTCATAATGGAACACGGTCTGGGTCGCCGTGTATTGGGATGTCTTCTTCGAAATCGGATTTCAAAGCGGCTCTGGGTAGCGGGACGCCGCGCACTCTTGCTCGCACAGCCGCTCCGAAGGGATAGCGAAATCTAAAGGAGAACGAGCAACTCCTCCACATGTCCGGCTGGTTTGACCTTTCGCAGGATCCCTTTCAGCCGCCCATCGGGAGCAATCACAAAGGTGGAGCGCTCCGTCCCCATGAATTTGCGGCCATACATGCTCTTCTCAACCCAAACCCCATAGCTGTTGACCAATTCGCGTCCTTCATCAACCAGAAGCGGAAACGGAAGGGAATGTTTCGCGATGAACTTTCGATGGCTGGCCCCGGAATCCACACTGACTCCAAAGATTTCCGCTTTTCCCTCAAACCGGCTCCAGGCATCCCGCAAACCGCATGCCTGCAACGTACAGCCGGGCGTATCGTCCTTTGGGTAGAAATACAAAATCACCGTTTTGCCGATGAATTGCTCGAGCGAGACGGACGTTCCATTTCCATATCTCCCGCCGATGGCGATAGCGGAAAAAGCAGGCGCCATTTCCCCAACCTGAAGTAGTGCAACATTCATGAGGTTATTTGGTCGTCATGATAAGCACGCCGTCCCAATCGGCAGGCGGCGGGTTTACCAGAAAATCCTGGGAAGCGCGCAGATACTCTTCATTGAGCCAATCGCCCGGCTTGAGAACAATTGCTTTCTGCAGGACCGCTGCCGCCGCTTGAAATTCCCGAGCCCGGTAAAGGCGGATTCCCTCCTCATAAAAGGCGAGCCATTCCGGTAATGCCTCGCCCGCTGCGCGCTCTGTTAAAACGGTAAAAACCTCGGTCGGGCGCGTCTTTCCCTTTAAACGAAGAAGCCCGGCAGTTCGCACGATGAACGCGTTCCTTACCAGAGGCTCCATTTCTTCGCCGATGAGGAGCTCCACATGGAATTGTTTGGTCGCTCCCTCCAGCCGGGAGGCGACGTTTACGGGATCGCCAATCGCGGTGAACTCCAGTTTTTCCGTCGAACCGAGATTGCCGACAATTGCCTCGCCAAAATTGATCCCGATGCCGAAGTGGATTTCCGTCATTCCGCGCCGTTTCCAGTCTTCATTCAGTTTAACCAGGGCGCGAGACATGTGCAGGGCGGTGGAAACGGAGCGTTGGGCATCGATATCGGGCCCTTTGGTTGCAATGCTCCCCCAGTGCGCCATGACGGCATCCCCGATGAATTTGTCCAGGGTGCCGTGATGCTCGAATACAATGCGCACCATCTCGGTGAAGTATTCGTTCAATTGAGTCACGAGCGCGGAAGCGTCGGCGCTTTCGGTGAGGGTGGTAAATCCGCGCACGTCGGAGAACAAAATCGCGATGCTTTTGCGGACGCCGACAAACGAATCGAGAACCGTGTTGGGATTATCGACAAGTTCTTTCACCACATCGCGGGAAACATATCGCTCGAAAGTCTTCCGCAATTTGGCCCGCTCCTGCCGCTCAAGGAGATGCTCGGCGAGCGAAAAGACGCCGCCGCTGGTCGCCAGTGCCATGACCGGAAAAAAGACCGAGACAACGTAACCGGCGTTAAAGATGAGCACCGCGGCGCCAAACAGCGCGGCGCCCGTGAGAACGAGCAGGATCATTCTTGGCACCAGCTCAATAAACCACCCCAGAAGCGCAGCCATCACGCCTCCGAAGGCAATGCAGAGCAGATTGATGTTCAGGGGCGCCTCAGTAATAAAATCGTTCTTAAGGATCGCGTTCATCACGTTGAGATGCAAAAGCGCCCCTGCGATCATTCCAAAGGTGGTTGGAATCATGTCCTTGTTGGAATTGCCTTCCGGACCAACCATCACGATTTTTCCCTTAAAAAACTCACCCGAGTGAAAAGTGTTTTCCCAACTGCTGCGGAGAAAAATCTCATAAACCGATTTCGGCTCAAGAGTGCGTGTCGTGCCATCGTCGGCATACCGGAACATCCGGGGCTGTGACCCTTCAGGAATGAGATTTGCCAGGCCAGCTTTGCGAATGCCTCGCACCGGCAGCGATTCGTAGCTGGTTTCACCGGGAAGCGGAGGGAGGTTCATGCTCGCTTCCATGAGAGTGCGCTGAAAACAGACGCGCCGCACTTTGCCATCAATATCGGGCCATACGGTGACGTAGCCAGTGCGCGGGTCTTCGGGATCGCCCGCCGGAAGCAGGGTCGTGGTCGGCATGACCATGCTCGTTGCCACCCCGGTGATCCGATCACTTTCCGGGAAATTGCACCCGACGACCACTTTGCTACCATATCGCTCGAGAGCCTCGGCAAATTGCTCATCGCCCTCACGAGCCTCCTCAAACGTGATATCAAACACCACCGCAAGGGCTCCCGCGCCAAGCAGCCGCTCTATTATCAAAGAGTAAACGTCCCGGTTCCATGGAAACACTTTTTTCATCCGCTGGAGCGCCGGCGATTCCGCGATCTCTTCTTTGCTCACCCCATTGAGCGTGCTCGCGGAACCATCAATCGCCAAAAAGTAAAGCCGGCTGTCGGTTTCGGCGCGGCGTCCCAGCTGCATGACCATGTCCTGCATGCTCGAGTCCGGCTTGCGGATGATCGGTAAAACGACCGAGCTCATCGTGTAAAGGAGCATCATGACGCCGGTGCAAACCAGGCAGGAGATCGCAAGGCTGCGGCGATGATGACGTCTTACGGGGCGCATGCGCTTTTGTGTAGCGCTGCATGCCGCGCGCGCCAACTGCCAAAATAGGGCCTGGCATCAAAGACGCTTGACTCAATCGGAGCGGCGAAAAACACTGCGCCCGTGTTTTGTAAAGGTTCTTACCACCCCATCACGGCCATCCTGGCAATATGTTTCGTTGCGGGTACGTTCTTCCTATCAAACGGCACAGCCCATGCCGTTGTGCCCTTTACTCAAGCAAAGATTACAAAAATTGAAAACATCGTTAACTACGGTGACATCAAAGCTGGCGCCGGCTCGAGGCGCCGCGCTGTCGTGGCGGATGTGGTTCGCGCAAGTAACTTTCTGCTGACTGAAACAGAATCGCGCGCGGAACTCGAATACGAGGACGGCTCCGTGGTCCGGGTTGGACAGAACACCGTCTTTTCCTTCGATGCCAGCAGTCGGACGCTTTCTCTGGATAAAGGATCGCTCATTTTTTACATCCCAAAGGGTTCCGGTGGCGGCACGATCAAAACACGCAGCTTAACAGCCGCCATTACCGGGACGGTGGGCAAGGTTTCCGAGAATATGATTGCGATCCTTGAAGGGGTCGTGACGCTTCAGCCGTCAGGACGCCAGATCAAGGAAGGTTATTTTGGCCGTAAAAATCCAAACGGCACAATCACCATCGCGCCATTTGATCCTGCGACAGCGGGCGACGGCAAGCTCATGAATTTCCAGGGGCCAATGCCGGGTGCCAAACAGCAGTTTGCCAATCGGGCGCGGTTTGCACTTCCGAAGATTACGCAATCCGACACCCTTGAGCGCACCCAAAACCTCCCGGGCGCCATTGAGCATTTTTATCCGCCCGCGCCGGCCGCTGATCGCAACCGCAATCGGATTGTCGCTCCACCCCCATCCAACGAACCGCCGGTCACGCCTGTTGGCGGCCGTCCCGTCCTTTACTAAGCCCAAATGAAAGCGTGTTACTTTGCATTCGCACTTCCTGCGCTCTTAACGGGTCCGTCGTTGATGGCCCAGCAGATGGGCATGGCGCAGCAGGCAGCCCAGCCTGTTTCGTATCAAAGCAAGGAAGTCATTGAGGATCTTGGCGAAATCAAGGAGGGAGCCGAAGATGAGATTAAGTATCGTGCCAACCTCACAACCACCGGCACGTTTACCAGCAACGCCAAATTAACGGGCAACCATGGCAGCGGCGATTTTCTTTTCTTCCCGACGCTGACCGGCGGCTTGAACAAGCAGCTCACTAAGCAGATCAGCTTCGACTTTGAGGCTAAACTCGAGAGCGCGCTTTATTCGCGATTCTCCGAGCGTTCTTTTGCCGGTTACAGCGCGCTTGCCACGCTCGATTACCGGTATAAAGCGAACCTGCCGCGCATCTATATCAGTGCCGAACCTTATCGCTATGACAGCTACGACATAGGCGATCTGATTACCGAGGCTATTGGACTCGGCGTGGGCACCGATTGGGGTTACGCGTTTAATCGGGGTAATTCGCTGGCGCTGATAAGCTACAGCTTTACCGACTATATTTCCGATCCGAGCATCGATACCCGGCATACTCATCGGATCGTTGCCGGCGTGGCGCATCAGCTTAAACCGCAGCTCTTTGGCCAGCTGCTTTACACGTTTATGGAAACGGGTTTTGAAGACATTGATCGCCGCGATCTGCGCCACGTTGTTTCCGCCAACCTTATCTATCAGTTCAATCATCACCTCTTCGGGACGGTGAGCGCCAGTTTCGTGGACAACGATTCGACCCAGCTTCGCGGCTCCTATCAATCGACCGGGACTTCGGTCGGACTAAGCTGGCAGTTTTAAAAGGCCGCGGCTTCGGGAAAACGGCGAGCTCAGAAGTAGCGCTCGCGTTGTTGCAGAGAACGCGCGGCTTTGACCATCGCCGGCCACTCTTCAAGCAGCTGGCCAAAGCGTCCGATCAGCTCCCGCATCAGGCGGCGATTGGCAGCTGGCGGATGCGCTTTTTTTAGATCAAAAGGAATGTCGTAATCTTCGTGCTGTACCGCGTCGCGCACATGAGCCAGGTAAGCTTCGACATCGCGGCGCCAGAAATCCGGAGTATCAAGATCAGCGTTTAGTTCATTCTCAAGAAAGAAAACTTTCGCGCTCTCATGCTCAAGGACGTGGCGTCCCAATGCGTCCTCGAAGTCGCGCACCGGCAGGCTTGAAAAATCGCGCAGATAACGGCCCAACGCCGGAAGCCGAACCTCAGCTTCCTCCTCAGCGCCTGGATTGAAGCTAAGAATCAAGCGGCGCAGGATGTGTGCGAATTCAAAAACAACGGCACGCCGCTGGCCGTTAAGATCCGATGGAAGCAGGATCGATTTGCCGGCGGCGGGCTCGTGCAAGATGGCCAGTGGCAGGTGGCCCAGCAGCGCGCCGCGGCAACCCTGCCAGAGCGTGGCACCGTAAATAAAGTCTTCGGCATGCAGCACCGGGAAAAAAGGCGGCAACAACTCGCGATGATCGAGCCCCATCGCCATTCCGGGGCTGACACTCGCATCGCCAAGCGCATGATCCGGCATGACGGAGAGAACACTGCGGCTTGAGAATACCGACCGATAATGCGCTTCGGTTTCAGTCAGACGGCGCCGGTTTTCTCCATCGAAAAAGAGATAGTAGACCGAGGTCGGAATTCCCGGATCACCAATATGCCCGGTGAATGTCGCCCTCACCCGCGATCCGCCACCTTCAATCCGGCGCAGAATTTCATCATTCGCCTGCCTGAGGTTCAGCGCCTCCAATGAAAACGCGCCGGGCCCCCGCCCCAGCAGCTTTTCGTGCGCCGCAAGAAAATCCGCATCCATCCAGTCCGCGAATTGGCAGGCGCTTTCCCGGGAATCAAAAAGCCAGCGCGAATACGGGTCGCAGCTTGAAAAAAGTGACAGTCCTGCCTTGAGGGATTTGGGAGGAGCCGCCATCCGGCAGATCACGTCATCGTCGACGCTGCAAAAAGCGCGTCCGGCTTCATGTAAAAGAA
The DNA here is from genome assembly GCA_028293625.1 of Chthoniobacteraceae bacterium. Taxonomy (GTDB): domain Bacteria; phylum Verrucomicrobiota; class Verrucomicrobiia; order Chthoniobacterales; family Chthoniobacteraceae; genus CAIURC01. The sequence goes on from JAQGOL010000037.1 coordinate 82,962, forward strand.
GAGCATTCCGGTTGGCGCCGCAGGCAAATCCGGTTTGAAGCGGATCAAAGAGCGCAAACTCCACCGCGTCGGGCGGGCAGCCGCTCTCTTTGATCAACGCTTTTGCAAAGCGCCGCTTTTCCTCGTCACCGGCATAAAAGATCGCGCCTTTATGGCCGGCTCGCAGTGCTGCGATGCTGGCGCGAAATGCATCGCGTTGCGCGGGATCGCCTGAACTATCGGCCACCAAAAAATCGACCTCGCGTCCATAAGCCTCCGCGTTTGCTGAGAAGCTCTTAAGCGCCCTTTCCACAAAAGCCACCCGATTACCGCCTGTTGGGAAGCCGATCAACCCGATCCTTGCGGCATCTCCTGGCGATCCGGCGGCACATTGTTTTCGCACATTTTGCTCCGAGACCAGCGCGCCGGCCTCGATTAATGCGGGCAAAGCAGCCTGCAACGTATCGACCTGTGAGCGGTTCAGACTAAAATGGTCGGCATGCGCGTCGAGATGCGTGGCAAGTGTTTCAAACCGCACGCAGCCCAACGCAAAATCGACTGCGAAACTTGGAAATACCTTCGGCGCTCCATGCCGGCGGTGAATCACGTGCGAATGATCGCCCATTGGAAAGGCAACCAGATCGCTTCGCCGCCAGAGTCCTTTAAAAATCCCGGGTTCCTCCCCATGCGGACTTTTTGATTTAAACAACGAAAGCAAACTCATGGGGGCGCGGATCAAAAACCATGGGGCGGTTGCATTCCAGTTGAAATTCCCATTTGATGGAGGGTTCCATGACGACAGCCAATAAAATCACCATAGCGAGGATCCTGATGATCCCCTGCTTTGTGATGATGGCGATCTATTACGGGCATGGCGTCAGGAGCGGCCATCCGCAGGATTGGCAACGCTGGTGCGCGATCTCCATCTTCGTGGTGGCGGCCGCCAGTGACGGGATCGACGGTTATATCGCGCGGCGTTACAACCAGAAAAGCCGGCTCGGCATGATCCTTGATCCGGTGGCCGATAAAGGATTGCTGCTGGCCGGCATTCTTACTCTAAGCTTTAGCAACTGGAGCTACGAATTCCCGATCTGGTTTCCTGTGCTCGTCATCGCCCGCGATCTGATCGTCATGGCCGGGGCTCTCACCCTTCATTTTCTTAACGGCAACGTGCAGTTAAGGCCGAGCTGGACGGGCAAAACTTCCACCGCACTGCAAATGATCGCCCTCGCAATGGCGATGTTGCAGCTTACCTTTCACAAAACGGTCGCCATTGGGTCCTGGCGCACCGCATTTGATTTCATCGACATTCCTGTCGGTCTTGCCGGATTATTCACGGCAATCTCCGGCTTCGGATATGTCGTCAATGGAATCGGCCAGCTTCATGCCAAAGGCCATGGCGACCCCAAACCTTGGTCGGAAATCTAAATCAAAATGTCTGAACGCACTGTCGCAATCGTAGGCCGGCCTAATGTCGGAAAATCCGCTCTGTTTAACCGGCTCGCCGGCCGCAAAATTTCAATTGTCCACGATCAGCCCGGAGTAACCCGGGACCGGATTGCCACCAAATGCAAATTGGGCAACGCGCCATTCACCATCTTCGACACGGGCGGAATCGGGAGCACGGTGGACGCGAGTTTTACCGACCAGGTGCATGCGGAGGTCGACATCGCCATCGCCACCTCCGACGTGCTCCTTTTTGTCGTCGACGGCCAGGCGGGACTTAATCCGCTGGATCGGGAACTGGCGCGTCAGCTGCGCAAGGTTGGCAAGCCGGTGATCCTTGTCGTGAACAAAATCGACGTCGACCAGCACGCCCCCAATGCGGTTGAATTCAGCCAGCTTGGATTTGAGAATCAGATCGCAATCAGCGCTGAGCATAACCGGGCCATTGAACCATTGGTGGCATGGGCGGAACGACTCCTCCCCCGCGCTGAATTCGAGCCTGAGCTCAGCAGTCAGCCTGTCAAAATTGCAATCGTTGGCCGCCCAAACGTCGGCAAATCATCACTCACCAATGCGATCCTCAAGGACAAGCGCACCATGGTGAGTGAGATCTCCGGCACGACCCGCGACGCCATCGACATTCCATACGAGCGCCAGGGCAACCCGTATATTCTCATCGATACCGCCGGCATTCGGCCCCGTGGCAAAGTCTCCACTTCGGTTGAAGTCTTTAGCGTCATGCGTTCGGAATCGAGCATCCGCCGCGCCGATCTCGTCCTGCTTGTCATCGACGCTTCGGTAGGCGTCACCGCCCAGGACAAAAAGATCGCGGGTCTCATCCAGGAAGCCCGCAAACCGTGCGTTGTGGCCGTCAACAAATGGGATTTGGTGAAAGAACAAACCGACGACAAAGAATCGCTCGTCGCGTTCATGGACGAAGTTCGCGCCCAGCTTTTCTTCCTCGATTACGCCCCAGTCCTGATGGCGTCGGCGAAAACAGGCGCGGAAATGACGCGTATTTTCAAAACGATTGAGCGGATCCGCATCGAGTCGCACGACCATATCGGCACCGGCCCGCTCAACCGCCTCCTGGCAACCGCGATGACCGCCCACCCCTCTCCTCTTCAAAGCGGACGCCGGTTTAAAGTCCTCTACGCCACGCAAGCCGACGCCCGCACGCGCTCGCCGATTCCGATCCCTGAAATCATCTTCTTTTGCAACGACGAGAAGCTGCTGGTTGAAACCTACCGCCGGTTCCTGGAATCGCGGATTCGCGAGAAAACTCCGTATACCGGGCTGCCGCTCCTTTTCCATCTGCGCGCCCGCGAGGTCAAAGGCGCTGAGAAAAAGCGGCCGGTTCGCACAAAGGCCGCGCCGGAAGGCGAACCCAAGCCGGTCCGTGTGAAGAAGATCACCCACAAGCCGCCAACCGCCCGCCGCAAAGCGCTGCCCGCTCGCGGCATGACCGGCGGCCGCAAAGGCGGTTAAGGCATCCGGGCCTTTTGCTCTCAGCCGGCCTCTTCCCGAGGCCGGCTTTCCGTTTCCGCGCTTACTTGCGCGCTTTAACCGGGATCTTTTTAAAGCGCTGCGTGATGTCGATGAGCGACTGCTCCACCCCCAGGCGCTCCAGGCTCGATGCGCCGACGAATCCGACACAATCGGTGTTTTCATTCACAAACGCTGCGTCTTCCGGGGTCGCGATCGGTCCGCCGTGCGAAAGGAAGTAGATGTCGTTGCGGACCGTGTTGGCCGCCGCGATGATCGCCCGGGTGCGCTGGATGGCGTCATCCATTGAAACCACGGCGCCTGTCACTCCGATGGAACCGCCCACCGTGGTGCCCACGTGCGCGATGATCGCGTCCGCACCCGCCTCGGCCATCGCCTTGGCTTCATCCGGAGTGGCCACATAAACAACGGTGAAAAGGTCCATCTTGTGGGCAAGCGCCACCATCTCGAACTCCTTTTTGACACTCATGCCGGTTTCCTCCAGCACGCCGCGAAAATGTCCGTCGATAATAGTGTGCGTGGGAAAATTGTTCACGCCCGAGAATCCCATCTCTTTGACACGGCCCAGCCAATGCCACATCCGCCGGCGTGGATCGGTGGCATGCACGCCGCAAATGACGGGGACTTCCTCGACAATGGGAAGCACTTCGTATTCGCCGATGTCCATGGCGACCTGGTTGGCGTCTCCATACGCCATCAGACCGGCGGTCGAGCCGTGGCCAGCCATGCGGAACCGGCCGGAGTTATAAATAATAATGAGGTCAGCGCCGCCCTTCTCGATAAACTTCGCGCTAATGCCGGTTCCGGCGCCCGCAGCAATAATCGGCTCGCCACGGTCCAGGACGGCTTGAAGTCGGTCGCGGACTTCTTGTCTAGTGTAGGGATTTCCTTTTCCGGTCCAGGGGTTGGGCATGATCGTAAGTAATTCTTAAATGGGTTGAGTGGTGATCCAATCAAGCCGGACGCCCGGAGAAAAGCTTTTGTGCGTCTGCGATAGGAGATAGTGGACGCGATCGGCCGCGCAACCAGAGCGCCGGAAACGTCCAAAGCGGACCGGGAAAAAGGGCGGGTGTTCTACTACTAGGCGATTTGGTGAATCCTGCTCGAATCGCACGCCACGGGCCGGACGAAGGCCGATGCGCCCCATTCGTCAATAAGAACTTTGTCTCTCACAAAGTCGCGGCCTTAAACCCAGCCACTGAAACCGGATATGTTAAATAGCAAAAAATCAAAGGCCTTTACCCTCGTGGAAATCATGTTTGTAGTCGCCATTATAGCCTTGCTGGTCGTAATCGCGCTTCCCAATTTTCTCCGCTCGCGCAAACGCTCGCAGGCCTCCAAAATACTCGAAGATTTGCGCATACTCGATTCCGCCATCGAACAGTATGCCCTCGATAATAGCAAAGGCTCGGACACGCTTGTTGAGTTCGCGGATCTGCAGAAATACCTGAAGGCAGACTCCAATATCTATCACTCAAACGGCAAGGATCTCTTCGGCAATAGCTTTGGTCCCAATAGCGACGGCACGTTCGCCGTCGATACTATCCCGCAGGTCTCCACCGCTACTTTTAACAACCTCTCCGACGTCGCTCCCGCCGAATTCTGGTCGCCCTACCACTGAAACAGCGAACAATTCCCGCGGCCGGCATTGTTTCGATCCATCTCGCCATTGGCACGTAAATTGCAAAAACGCCATCCTTCTTCGGATGGCGTTTTCGTTTTCCGCCGGTGCCCGGGATTGAAGGGTTGAATCGGCACCACGATTGCAGCACGTTGATGCCTCCCCATGACATCTGTCCGAACCGCTGCCTTCATCATGTTGTGCCTGACCGCAAGGTTATGGGCCGCCGATGAAAAGGTTGATTTTAACTACGACATTCAACCGATCATTTCCTCCAAATGCTTTCATTGTCACGGACCGGACGAAAAAGCACGCAAAGCCAAACTGCGTCTCGACGTCCGTGAGGAAGCGGTCAGGGAGCGCGATGGGGTTTGCGCCATTGCTCCTGGCAATGTCGACGCCAGTGAACTGATCACCCGCATCCTATCAACGGATAAAGATGAGGTGATGCCACCGCCCGAGGAGCAGCACGCCTTGAGCGTCCCGGAAATCGAACTCTTTAAACGCTGGATCAAGGAAGGCGCCGAATACAAAGCGCATTGGTCGTTTGTTAAACCGGTTCTCCCTCCGATTCCCCCTGTTCCTCCCGCTGAGGCCGGTTTGTCGAACCGCAATCCGATCGACGCATTCATCGCCTTCCGCCGGGATCGGGCCGGTCTTGCCGTCAATCCCGAAGCGGACCGCCACGCGCTTATTCGCAGGGTAACCCTCGATCTGACCGGGCTTCCCCCGACCCCGGCCGAGACCGATTCTTTTACGAAGGATTCCTCGCCGGGCGCCTACGAAAGACTCGTTGACCGATTGCTGGCCGCGCCTGCCTATGGCGAGCGCTGGGCAAAAATGTGGCTCGATCTGGCCCGATATGCGGACTCCACCGGGTTCGGCTCGGACAAATTCCGGCTCACCATCTGGCCTTACCGCGACTGGGTCATCGATGCATTCAACAGGAACGAGCCGTATGACCAGTTCACGGTTGAACAACTCGCCGGCGATCTTTTACCAAACCCGGCCATCGCCCAGATCGCCGCCACGGCTTTTCATCGCAACACAATGACGAATGTGGAAGGCGGCACCGATGACGAAGAATATCGGGTCGCGGCGATCAAAGATCGCGTTGCGACCACCAGCCAGGTCTGGATGGGGCTGACCTTCGGCTGCGCTCAATGTCACACACATAAATTCGATCCGATATCACATCGCGATTACTACTCGATGTTTGCGATCTTTAATCAAACCGAAGACGCCGACCGCGAGGACGAAGAACCCAAAATGGCGGTGCCAACGCGGGACGAACAACAAAAACGGGAAAAGCTTCAGGGCGAAATTGCGGCGCTCGAAACGCAATTAAGTGCCAACTCAGCCGCGCTTGAAGCCGAGCAGCACGAGTGGGAAGCGCAGATGTCGCGTCCGATCTCCTGGACTATTCTCAAGCCGCACGAACTAAGCGCCGTTCATGCCACGTTGGCGGCGCCGCAAGCCGACGGCTTGATCAACGCCATCGGAAGCCAGGAAAGCGGCAAAGATATCTACACCGTCAAGGCGCCCACGAGCCTTCAAGGAATCACGGCGATTCGGCTTGAAGCGCTTTCCGATGTCTCGCTTCCAGGCAATGGCCCCGGACGCTCAACCACCGGGAACGCCGTCGTGAGCGAATTGCGCGTGGCTCTCGAACCAAAGCAGCCGTCCCGCGCACGCTTTCTACGGATCGAACTTCCAGGAAACGAACAGATGCTCTCACTGGCGGAAGTGCAGGCGATAAGCAAAGGCGCGAACATTGCAATCCGGGGCAAGGCGAGCCAATCGAGCACCGACTTTGGCGGCAACCCGGAGCGCGCCATCGACGGCAACACCGATGGCGACTACTTCAAGGCCAATTCGGTCACCCATACCCGCAAGGAGCAAAACCCGTGGTGGGAAGTCGATTTGAAGGAAGATGCTGAAATTGAAGAGATTGTCGTCTGGAACCGGACTGACGGAGGAAGCGGACCGCGGCTGGCCAATTTTAAAGTCACCTTGCTCGATGCAGCCCGGCAGCTGATCTGGGATCAGAGCGTTGCGGCATCGCCAAATCCGAGCGCGAGCATCGCCCCCACCGGAGGCCGTTCCATCGTGCTTCAAAACCCAAGCGCCGATTTTAATCAGGCCGGCTTTGAAGTTTCCAAGGCGATTGACGGGGATCCAAAAAGCGGCTGGGCATTCTTACAGGAAACCGGAAAACCGCATGCCGCTGTATTTGAAACCGCTTCTCCGATCGCTGCGGCTCCGGAAGGAACTTCTCTTATTTTTACAATCCGCCAGGATCACGGCGCCAATCATACATTGGGCCGGTTCCGGCTTTCAGCCACGAACGCGCCGCTTCCCATTCGCGAGTTGCCGAACTCGATTCGTGCGATTCTGGCGATTGAACCAAGCGAACGCGCTCCCGGGCAACGCTCGGAAATCGCCGCGTATTTTCTTCCATTCTCAAAACAGTTTGCCGCGGTGAAAACGCAGATTGACGCGAAAAAAACAGCGCTCGCAAAGATTGCTCCCGTCGCTTTGCCGATCATGAAAGAGCGCGCCGCCGATCAGCGCCGCAAGTCGTTCATTTTGAACAAAGGCAACTTTCTTCTCCATGGGGAAGAAGTCACGGCGGCGCTTCCTGTGGCATTCACAAGCGCGCCGAAAGGCGAGGTCAACCGGCTGACCCTGGCACAATGGCTGGTCAGCCGCGAAAACCCGCTGACGGCACGAGTGGCTGTGAACCGCTTCTGGGCGCAGCTTTTCGGCACCGGTATTGTGGAAAGCGAAGAAGATTTCGGCACCCAGGGCCAGCTTCCGAGCCATCCCGAGCTACTTGACTGGCTTGCCGTGACCTTCATGGAGAGCGGCTGGGATATCAAAGCGCTCCTGAAAACCATCGTCACCTCGGCCACCTATCGCCAATCGTCAAAGGCCCCGTCTGAACATCTTCAAATCGACGCGCGCAATCGATTGCTGGCCCATTTTCCCCGGCGCCGGCTCGATGCGGAGGGAGTGCGTGACCAGGCGCTCATGCTCTCCGGTCTGCTCAGCAGCAGGATCGGCGGTCCCAGCGTTTATCCGCCGCAACCGGCCGGCCTCTGGCAGGTCGCTTTTAACGGCGGCCAAAACGGCTATCCCACCAGCACGGGCGAGGATCGTTACAGACGCGGTCTTTATACCTTTTTGCGGCGCACGATGCCCAACCCGACAATGACCACGTTCGATGCGCCCAGCCGCGAGATCTGCGTCATCCGCCGAGTGCCAACCAACACACCGCTTCAGGCATTTGTGGCGTTGAACGATCCCGTTTTTGTCGAGTGCGCGCAGGCGCTCGGGCGCCGGCTGCTGCATGAAGGCGGGCTGGACGACGTTGCACGCCTTCGTTTTGGGCTGCAACTTTGCCTTGGCCGCCCGGCTGACGAAAAACAAGTCGCCGCCCTGCAACTGCTTCTCAATGACGCCCTGGTCACTTACCGCGCCGATCCCGATTCCGCGCTCAAGCTGGCCACCATGCCGCTCGGTCCTTTGCCCGCGGATATTAATGCGGTGAATGCCGCCGCATGGACCGTGGTGGCCAACGTCCTGCTAAACCTTGACGCTGTTCTGACAAAAAACTGACCTCAGTTCTCCCCTTCGTCCTATGAACCCGTATCTTTCCCGCATCCAGGCAGTCACGCGCCGGCAGTTCCTCGCCGATTCGGGCCGCTTCAGCCTTGGTGCAATCGCGCTGCAGAGCCTTTCAGCACACGGATTGCCTGTCCTCGACGCATCGAACCCGCTTGCGCCCAAAACGCCGCCCCTTCCAACCAAAGCCAAAGCGGTCATCTACCTTTCGATGTCGGGAGCGCCGCCCCAGCACGATCTTTTCGATTGGAAACCGGAGCTGGTCGCGCACCATTTGCAGGATTGCCCCGATCAATTTCTTAAGGGCGAGAAGTTCGCGTTTATCAAAGGCAAGCCGAAGCTCCTCGGGTCTCCCTACAAATTCAGCCAGCACGGCCAGGCCGGCGTTTGGATGAGCGAATTGCTGGTCAATCTCCCGTCCGTGGTCGATGAACTCACCCTCATTCGCTCGATGAACACCGACCAGTTCAATCACGCGCCCGCTGAGCTCTTTATGTACACCGGGTCGCCACGAAACGGCGGCGCTTCCCTTGGTTCATGGGCCACTTACGGCCTTGGCAGTGAGAATCAGGATCTGCCTGGCTTTGTCGCCCTGCTCAGCGGCGGCTCCGATCCGACCGGGGGCAAGGCGTGCTGGGGGTCGGGGTTTCTGCCCGGCGTGCTTCAGGGCGTGCAATGCCGCGCGGCCGGCGACCCGATTTTGCACGTCAGCAATCCACCGGGAATGAGCCGCGAAACCCGCAGGCAAACTCTCGATGCCTTAAAAACCATCAACGAAGCCGAGGCGCAAACCTTTGGCGATCCCGAGACGCTCACGCGCATCCAGCAATACGAGCTCGCTTACCGCATGCAGCTTTCGGTGCCCGAAGTATTCGATATTTCAAAAGAACCCGAGAAAGTCCGCGAGGCCTACGGCGCAAAACCCGGTGAAGCCTCCTTTTCCAACAATTGCCTCCTTGCAAGACGGCTGGTGGAAAAAGGCGTCCGTTTTGTGCAACTCTTTGACTGGGGCTGGGACATGCACGGCACCGGCGGCGGCGACGACCTGATGGCAGCGCTTCCCCGCAAATGCCGGGACGTCGACAAGGCATGCGCCGCCTTGGTCAATGATCTCAAAGAACGCGGCCTGCTTGATTCGACTCTTGTAGTCTGGGGTGGCGAATTTGGACGGACCCCGATGAACGAAGCGCGCGGCGGCTCTACTTTTCTGGGACGCGATCATCATCCGCACGCCTTTTCAATGTGGATGGCCGGCGCGGGAGTGAAAAAAGGAAGCGTCCTCGGAGAGACCGATGAGCTCGGCTACCATATTGTTCAGGATAAAGTCACAGTGCGCGACCTGCAGGCGACCATCCTTCATTTGCTCGGATTCGATCCCTATCAGCTCTCCTATCGCTACCAAGGTCTCAACAACCGCCTGATTGGTCCAACCAATGAAGGCAAAGTAGTCAAAGCGCTTCTGGGTTAGGCGTCGCCGAAGACACGCTTTCGCAGCAAACGCAGATCAATTGGAAGCAGGATAAGCAGGATGAGAGCACTAAGCCCGGCGGCGGCGGCGAGATGCGAGGTAGGCTGGCCTGCCAGCAGCAGGTAACGCAGACCTTCGGTAAGTTGATGCAACGGATTAAATTGCACGATCGCTTTTAACCAAGGGACTTCCGGCAACGGAAAATAGGTGCTGCTGGAGAAGCCGACTGGCAGGATCACAAGGAAAAACGGGAGGCCCATATGATCGATGCTCGGCAGCAGCGCGGTGAATAGGAGTCCGACGGCAGAAAACGCCAGCGCGGCGAGAAAGAGGAGTGGAATCGCGATTGGCAGCCAGGCCCAGTGAAGAGTCAGCGCGTCGGCGATTCCAAACCCCATAAGCACCAGGCAGACAATCAGGGCGTAAAACGTAGCCAGCGTGGCGGCCCACAAGAGTTCGCCCCAAATGACGTGCTCCAGCCGGATCTGCGTCGTCAGCTGCCCTTCCCAGGATTTCTGAAAATGCATCCGCATGTAGGCCGAAAAGAGCGATTGGAAAAAAGCCGTCATGAAGGCGGTGTAACCAAGTATTCCGGGGGCCAGGTAGGAGAGGTAATCGACCGATGCGCCTGCCCATTTCAGGTCGTTAATCTGCCTGCCAAGGCCGACGCCAAAAGCCAGCAGCAGGACCAGCGGTTCAAAGACAGGCGGCAGTGCGGCAGTGTGCCAGTTCCTCAGGTGGACGCGCAGATGACGCCCCAGCACTGCGCGGCTTTGCCAGTCAAGGGCGGGACGGAATACGGTAAAATTCATGATGGCTCCTCGTGGCTCAGGGCAAGGAAAAGATCATCAAGGGTTGGCGGCCGCACCTCATATCGCAGCTCCGGGAAAGCGCTGACGAATAACGCCAGGCCCGCCGCATCAAGCGCGAAGTGCCAATCGGCCAGGACCGTGGCAGGCGGTATGCCACGAACGCGCAGCCACGCTTCCACCCTGGCGGCTCCGGGCGAGGCGGAAGGGAGAACGACCACATGCTCTCCGACCACATCGCCGAGCAACTCACGCGTGGTGCCGGAAGCCCTGACTTTTCCGGCCTGGAGCAGGATCAATCGATCCGAAAGGCGCTCAGCTTCGTCCATGTAATGCGTTGTCAACACCACCGCCATACCGTCGGTCCTTAATTGCGATACGAGTTCCCAGACACCCATCCGCGCGTGCGGATCAAGACCGGTGGTCGGCTCATCGAGAAAAACCACCTTCGGCCTGTGCACCACCGCCCGCGCGATCATCAACCGCCGCTTGTAACCGCCCGAGAGCGTGCCGGGCTTTTGATTGGCGAATTCGCTGAGACCAAACTGCTTTAACAACGCATCGATCCTGGCGGAAAGCCCCTCGATTGCGGGCCGGTAATAACGCGCGGTTTGCTCGAGATTTCCCCGCACGGTGAAATCGCTGTCAAACGTGTCGTCTTGCGTGCAAACGCCCAGCGCGCGCCGCGCCTTGTCTCCATCGGTGACCAGATCATGTCCGGCAATGCGGATGCTGCCGGCATCCGGGCGAAGAAATCCGTAGCACATACGGAGCGAAGTCGTCTTTCCGGCGCCGTTGGGTCCAAGCAATCCGATCACTTCACCGGCATGGCAGGAAAGGTCGATGCCATCGACAACCTGTTTATTGCCGAGCGATTTCTTCAGGCCTCGAACCTCCAGCAAGGGCGGTGCTTCTACGGCGGTTAAAACTGAGGGCTCTGGTTGGACTCCAGTCATACGGGCAAAAGCGGGAGAGATTTGGACAAGCGCGGCGGGCCGGCGAGATCAAAAGCAACCCGGCGCGTGAATAAGCGTGCCGTTAAAGCAAAAGGCCATCAGTCGGTTTCGGCCAAGGTCTGCTGCAACACCTTGAGCAAGGCATCCGCTGTATAAGGCTTGGCAATAAAATGTTTTATATCAGAGCCGCAAGCGCGGGCCACATCGCCACTGCTGGAGAGCCCGCTTGCGGCGATGATGCGCAGTGTCGAATTCAACTTTCTCAATACCTGGATGGTTGCCAGGCCGTCCATTACGGGCATCGTCATATCCGTGAGCACGGCGGCAATTTCCGCGCGGCGCGTGGCATAAATGGCCACCGCCTCGGCTCCATCGCACGCAAGCAGAACCTGGTAGCCGAACGCCTCAAGCGTCGCCTGGGTGATCTGGCGAACCGCCGCCTCGTCATCGACAACGAGGATCAATTCCCCGTTCCCGAGCGGCAATTCGGCGGCGACTTTTGCGGCCGTTTCAGCAGTCGCCTCGGTTTTGGCCGGAATATAGAGTTTGAACCGCGTCCCTTTCAAAGGCTCGCTTGAGACTCGAAAAAAGCCGCCGTGGCTCTTGACGATGGCCAGCGAGGTGGAAAGCCCAAGGCCAGTCCCTTTGCCCACTTCCTTGGTGGTAAAAAACGGATCGAAAATTTTCTCGATGATTTCCGGAGGCATGCCGATGCCGGTGTCTTCAACCTGAAGAGAGACGTAAGGCCCGGCCTTGGCTTCAAGATTCAACGCAGCATAGTGCGTGTCGAGGAAGCGGTTTTCGGCCGAGATGGTAAGCGTGCCGCCGTCAGGCATGGCGTCGCGCGCATTCACGCAGAGGTTCAGCAGCACCTGGTGCATCTGAGTCGGGTCGCCCACGACCGTCCAGAGATCATACGGGATGATCGTGCGAACCTGAATGTGCTTGAGGAAGGTGTCGTTAGCGATTTTTTCAATTTCCTGGATGATGTGCCGGATCTGCAACTCCATGCGCCGGCCTTCGACACCCCGTGCAAAAGAAAGAACCTGCCGAACCATGTCCGCGCCCCGCTGGGCGCTCGAATCGAGGATGGAGATCAGTTTCGCGCTGGCCGGATCCGGGAAACGCATCTTCAGCACCTCCAGAGAGATCATGATCGGCCCAAGGACGTTGTTCAGATCGTGGGCGATGCCGCCCGCCAGCGTGCCGATGCTTTCCATGCGCTGTGCCCGCAAAAACTGCTGTTCGATTTTTTTCCGCTCCGTGATGTCGGTGTCGATGGAAAGGATCGACTGGGGCTCACCGTGAGCATTGCGCATCAGCGTCCACCGGCTGTTGAGGGTCATTATCGATGCATCCCTCGCGTGCTTGTGGATTTCCCCGTTCCACTCCCCGGTTTCCCGCACGGCACGGTCCGCTTCGGCAAAGATGGCGGCCTCCACCTCCAGCAGTTCCTCCAGCCGGCAGCCACGCGCCTCGGGCGCCGTCCAGCCATAAAGTCGCTCGGCCCCTTTGCTCCAGAAAGTGACGCGGTGCTCCAGATCGCGCACCACGATCGCATCGCGGGCTTCGTCGATGAGGGCGGCTTGCTCGCGCACCTGGGCATCGGTTTGTTGGCGCTCCAATTCCGAGGCGGCGCGGGCGGCGAAAATCTGCAACGTGGAGGTGACAAATTCCACGTCTTTCAGCGGCTCGCGGAAGATGACAAACAGGTGCCCCAACGGCTGCCCGTTGGAACCGTCGAGCCGGCGCCCCACATATGCCTGGGCGCCGAGAGCCGCCAACCGCAACGCACCAGGGAATTCTTCGACAACCTGCTGCGCGACCACGCACGTCTCGGATGCGGAAAGCTTCGCGCAGGGAGTGCCCTCGATGAAGTAATCAAAATTTTCGACGACCGCGCCGTCGACGACCGCGGCGAGAGTGGTTGCGGAAAGCGCCTCACCTGAACGGAGCTGCGACACAAAACCTGCCTGCCCTCCGAGCGCGGCGGCCATGTAGCCGGCCAGATTCTCGTAAAACTCAGTGCCGGTCGCCGCAGAGACACCGGCGGCGACGCTCATTACGGCTGTCTGGAGGCGCTGCCGATCGAGGCGGGCCCGCGCATTGACGATTCCGAAAGCCAGGTTATCGGCCAGTTCCTGAAGGAGCTTAAGTTCGTCGGCACTCGTCCGGCTGATCTCGGCGGAATAGAGCCCCAGGAAGCCAAATGCCTGCTTCCCATCGCGTAAAGGCAGGAAAATGACGCCCCGATAACCGCGTTGTTCAGCGAGGGCGCGCCAATGCGCCATCGTGGGATCGCGACTGAAATCCTCACATACCACCGCTTGGCCGCTACGGATCACCTGACCGGCCAATCCATGCCCCTGGGGATCGTTCTCATTCCACGAGACCTTGATTGCGGAAAGATAACCGTCCTCGGTGCCCGCGTGGGCCATCGGCTTTATCGAGCGGTTCGCATCGCCCTGCGCATAACCGACCCAGGCCATGCGGTAGCCGCCGGTCTCCACGGCGATCTGGCAAACTCGTTCCAGCAATTCGTGTTCAACCTCCGCCCGGATCAGCGCTTCATTGCAGGTGCTTAACATTTGCAGGGCCCGGTTGACGCGGGTCACTTCCAGTTCCGCCTGCTTGCGTGCGGTGATGTCAGTCACGATCCCGGCGAAGCGGCACGGCTTGCCCATCTGGTCAAAGTAAAAGCGCCCTCTCGTCCACAACCAATGCACCGAGCCGTCCGACCAGAGCGTCCGGAACTCATCGTTGTAGTCTCCCCTGCCCGCCATCGCCTTTTGAAAAGCAGCATCGACGTGCTCGCGATCCTCCGGCTGGATGTGTGCAAGGAAAGTGTCGTACCCCCATTGAGGCACCGCTTCGCTATAACCAAAACATTGGTCGTGGCGCAGCGAACGATGAGCCCTGTTCGTGAGCAAATCGAGGCTCCAGTCGCCGACTTCCGCCGATTCGAGCGCAAAATCGAGACGCTCCTTGCTCTCGCGCGCGGTCCCTTCAGCGAGCTTGAGGGCGAGTTCATGCCGCATCCGCTCGGTGATGTTGATGTGCATGACCACCGCACCGGCCAGACGCTCCGCATGCAGCGGTGTCACCATCAGCCGATACCAGCACTGTTGAGCCGGCAAATGACAGGAATATTCAATGACAAATTCCTTCGCCTGGCCGTGCAGCACCCGGCGTATCCCGGCAGCGGCCTCCCGCGCTTCCTTAAAGCAGGCGCCGGCCGCGCTCCCGCACATCGCCAGGTAATCCTGACCCACGAAGAACTCCGGGCCGTGCAGCATGTTGGCAGTGTCAAAACGCCGCCACGATTCATTCACGGAAACAATGATTCCATGCGCATCAATCAGCGCGATATGCGCAGGCAGGGCGTTTAAAATCGCCATCTGCGTTTCGCCCATCTGCCGCTGCGCCGTCTCGGCTGTCTTGCGCTCGGCGATGTCGTGTTGCAATGCGCGGTTGGTTTCCTCCAATTGCAGCGTCTTTTGCTCCAGTTTGCGGATAAGTGTCTCGCTGTAGAGTTTGAGCAACTCCTTTTCATCGTCGCAGGGTTCTCCCGGCAACATGGGCGCCGCCCCTTTGGCCTGCACCTCACGAATGCGGGCGAGGAAATCCTCCGGTTCGGCCGGTTTAAGGATAAAGGCATCCGCGCCGAGACTCAGCGCCAGCCGCCGGTCCTGCTCTTCGGTGTAGGTCGCGGTATAGACGATAAACGAAATCTTTTTAAGATGCTCGTCGGCCTTCCAATGACGCAGCAGCGTATAGCCATCCATCACCGGCATGAGCAGGTCGGAGACGATAAGGTCGGGCGGATTGAGCCGCGCTTTGACCAGCGCCTCGATCCCGTCGCTGGCGGATTCGACCGCCGAGCCTTCCCCGGTTAGCAGGGTGCGCAGGTAATAGAGGTTATCCTCCTTGTCATCGACGATGAGGATGCGGGTCATGAATTCCCCTTGGATAAGCGTGGATGGGAGCCAAAGCTGGTCACTTCGGTCGCAAAGGTGTCCGGATCAATCGGTTTTTCGATATAGCCGTTGCAGCCGGCGGCCAGGGCCTTTTCCCGGTCGCCCATCATCGCATACGAGGTAACGGCGACAATCGGAGTCTCGCGCAGCGACTCAATGCGGCGCAAGGCGCGCGCCACGTCATGGCCATCCATCGTCGGGAGCTGGATGTCGAGGACCACCAGATCGGGCGTGAAGGTCTGCGCCAGCGCGATGCCATGGAGGCCGTCCGTGGCCGGCACAACTTTGTAGCCGTGTTCCTCCAGCAGATAGGTGGCGAGGTAACGATTGTTCTCGTTATCTTCGATAAGCAGGATGGTGCGATTCATGGGGGTGAAGGTTTCTGCAGGGGGAGAGTTACGGTAAAGACGCTGCCCTTGGACCACTCGCTCGCAACAGAAATTTCCCCTCCAAGCAATGCCGCCAGGCGGCGCGAGATTGCCAAACCAAGTCCCGTCCCCTCGGCATGTCGGGCGAGGCCCGTGTCGACCTGCCGAAAAGGCTGGAACAGCGTCGCCAGGTTTTCAGAATCGATCCCGATCCCGGTGTCCGCCACGCAAATGCGCACGGCCGGGCACGGTGCCGCATCCCGGGAGGATTGGAAATTGGCGATCCTCTCGGCCGTGAGCGTCACGCTGCCGCGGTCAGTAAACTTGATGGCATTGTTCAGGAGGTTAAGAAGAATCTGATCCACGCGCCGCCGGTCGCTCACCATCTCGCCCAATTCCGGGGCCAGGACGTGGGTCAGTGTCAGGCTTTTTTTATCCGCCAGCGGCTGGACCGTGGCAACGGCGTGTTCAAGCGAAACCCGCGGGTCGAAAGGCTCTGCGCAAACCGTAAATTGGCCCGCCTCAATCTTCGAGATGTCGAGCACGTCGTTGATCAGGGCAAGCAAATGCCTCGCGCTGTTTCGCACCATCCCTAGCTGCTTGGTCTGCTCTGCGTTGAGCGGCCCAGGCCGGCCCATCAGCAGGATGCCGGTAAAGCCGATGATGGAATTAAGCGGCGTGCGCAGCTCGTGCGACATCGTCGCCAGGAACGCCGATTTTATCCGATCCGCAGCCTCGGCGCGCACAAGAGCGCTCTGCAACTCCGCCGTGCGTTTGGTCACCTCATTCTCAAGATTCGTGTTGAGCTCATGCAACGCCGTCTCCGCCCGCTTGCGCTGCGTCATGTCCAGAAAAACGCAGTGGATAACTTTCCGCCCAGCCAGTTCGAGCATCCGCCCCGACACCAACACATCGCGAGTTTCCCCGGCTTTGGTGCGGTGCTGGGTTTCAAATTCGATCTCGCCTTCAACCTGCAGGGTCTCGATGCGTCTGCGCGTCTCTTCCTGCACCGCTTCAATATTCGAGATATCCAGCCCGGAAAACTCCTGCACCGTATAACCGAGTTGCCGCGCCGCCTGCTTGTTGCATTCAACAATCAGAGCGGTCGCCTCATCGATGACCACCACCCCGACCGGGGTTTGATCAAAAAGCGTATGGAAACGCAGTTCCGCCTCCCGCAGAGCTGACTCCACGCGTTTCTGTTCTGAAATGTCGATTCCCACGCCAACCAGGCATGCCTTCCCCTGGAAAACGACTTGCCGGCCTGTAAAAAAATAAGGCGTGGCACGACCGTCTTTGGACAAAAACGGCGCTTCGATTGCGGAGCCTCCCAACGTAAACACCTTTGCGATGCGTTCCTGCACCGTAAGCTGGTCCGTGCCGGCAAAGAAATCCAACGGGTGCATCCGCGCGATCTCCTCCAGGGAATAGCCGGAGACGACGTGGAAATTTCGATTCCAGCGCAGGAATCGCCCCTGATCGTCGTAGAAATAGACGATGCCCGGCATGCTCTCAATCATTGCGTCGGAGAAAAGCTTCTCGCCCTGCGCAATCGCTTCCGCCTGCCGCCGTGCCTCCTCCCGCTCCAGATTGTCCAGGGCGAATGAAATATCACCGGCGGCCTCCCTGAGCAGCGCGATTTCCTTGTCTTGAAAAAATCCTTTTTCGCTCGAGTAAACGCTGAGAGTGCCGCATACCGCACCTTTCAGCCGGATGGGAAAAACCGCGGAGGCGCAAAAACCGCAGCGTCCGGCATGTCCGCGCCAGGGCAGCGTCGCGGCGTCTTTGAGCATATCATTGCAAACATATGGATTCCCTGTGCGGAATGCCGTCCCGGTCGGGCCGCGGCCTTCCGGACGCTCGTCGCCGTATACTCTGATTTTTCGCAGGTAGCCCGTATCGTCTCCGCAATCGGCCACGGGCTCGATCACTTGTGCCACCGGGTCGTGCCACCCGACCCAAGCCATGCAAAAACCACCATGTTCAACAAGGACGTGACAGACTCGCCGGAATAGCTCGTCGCGGTTCGGCATCCGCACGATAGCTTGATTGACCCCGCTCAGTGCTGCATAGAGCCGATTGAGACGCTCTATTTCAGCTTCATGGCTCCTCCGGCCGGTGATCCTGACCAGGCGGGCAGTCTGGTTAATGAGGCAGATTGCCACGCCCGTCAGTGCGAAATAAAATAGCTGCCAGCGCTCAACTTCAGATGCGATGGCGAAGCTATAAATCGGCGTTAATAGACAATAGCTTGCGCCCAAACAGGAGAGTCCCGTCGCCAGCAAACCGGCTCGCAACCCACCCATGCAGGCGCTAAGCATGATCGGCACGATAAAAATCACCAAGGTTGGTTGACCGTCCAACCAACCATCCATTGCGATCCGCAAAGCCAATGTGGCGCCCGTTACTGCCGTTGCCAACAGACAGGCCCGCCATAACCGCAGCCGTTCCGAGCGGGCGAATCCCACTTGCATCGCGTCGATACAAGCCGCCCACGGCTTCGACCAGCCACTGGCGATCTTTTCGAAACTATCCGCGGCTTCGTCGTTCATTGAACGTCCTTGCTGTCGTTCAATGCCTGGGTACCGAAGCAATGCGGTTTGTTTTCGGCGTTCGTAAACAGTCCTTTCGATTTTTGAGGACCCGCCACTTTTTCCAGGAGAAAATCCTGGGCGGAAACTAGGCAGAAATAAAGAGAAAGCGAAGCGCAATCAGCCCGTTCGTCCGCCTTCCTAATTACAAGTGAGGAACGCGATGCGATTCCGGTTTCTATCAAAAGCAGCCTCACCCTTGCTCCGGCGGGAATTGCGGCGGTTAATATCCGAAAATTCATCGGCGGCAAACGACTTCAGAGCTGATCTTCGAATGGCGCCTGGAGCCAGCGCAGCGGCAGCTCAATGATACGACTGGCGGTAAACGAATTTAAGTTCACGGGCCTTGAACGCTGCAGATCGCGTTGGAAGACGCGCGACTGTTCCCTGGCAAACTCCAGGTCGAGCACATTGAGGTTGGCTTCATCATTGATCGCCAGAGACCGTGGATCGAAATTCGCGGAACCGACCGAGACAAACAGCCCGTCCGCGACAAGGAGCTTGGAGTGCAGCATGGTTCCTCGAAATTCATAGAGTTCAACACCCGCCGCGCGAAGCTGCGGCCAGCGTTTGCGGGACGCCAGGCGCACCGCGGGAAAATCGATGTGACGGCCTGCCATAATCACCTGCACTTTCACCCCTCGCCGCGCGGCAGCGCAAAGCGCCGTGGCAAGGGCGTCGTCCGGAACAAAATAGGCATTCTCAATCAGGAGCGACTTTCGCGCGCCGGCGATGGCGAGGTGATACATCAGGCCGACCGCATAACGCCCGTGCTGTGGCGCGCTGTAAAAAACCCCGGCTTGCGCCCTGCCAACAGCGGGCAGAGCCGGAAAATATCCGGCCCCAAGAATGACGTCGTGATGCAACTTGAACCAATTGGAATTAAAAGCCGCCTGCATTTGCGCCACCACGGGTCCCTCGACCCGGTAATGCAATTCCCTCCATTGAACGGCCCCGCCAGGGCGGCCGCGCCATTCATCACCGATACCGACACCGCCGATGAATCCGATTCGTCCATCGACAATCAGCAGCTTGCGGTGCGTTCGAGAGTTGATACGCCAGAAATCGGGCGCCCAAATCGGGTGATAAATTTCAAGTTGCACGCCGGCGGCGCGAAGCGGCGCATGATACTGGCCCGAGCTTAAAGCGCCCAGGCCGTCCAGGATCACTTTGACTTCCACGCCGGCACGAGCGCGCGCGGCCAGGGCGTCGACGAACTCCTGGGCGACTTTGCCTTGGTGAAAAACAAATGTTTCAAAGGTAATCGTCCGTTGTGCCCGGTAGATCGACCGAAGCATCGCGGAAAATATCTCTTCTCCATCGTTTAACGTCGTCACGCGATTTCCGGGAAGGAAGCTTGCCCCGAGCAGCGAGCCGGTTGCCTGGGCAAAATCAGCACTGCCAACCGCACTGACCACGGGCAGCGGCTTTTGCAATCGTCTCGCCGATGCGCATCCGCAAATCACGAGTGGCAGGCACGCGAATAAAAGCCTGATTCCATGTTGACGATAAACGAGGCATTTCACCGTCCACCTCACATATCGCAAAATCGCAAAGTAACCGGAAAACTGGAAACGCATAGGGGCGGAGAAATCGTAAAAAGCATAAAGGCTGAACGGGAGAACTCGGCTCCGTGATGTTCAGGCGATAGCGCGGAAGATAGCCACTTTCGTGCGCATCAACCTAATCAATATGCTCGCCGCTGGCGGTTCGTGCCCGCTGGTAACCATTTTTCTGCTCTGTTTCTATAGGAGTGCGAATCGCTGTTTTCGATCATTCCAATGGAATTCGTCTTGCCGCCATTCCGCCTGGCTTCCTACCCTCCTTATCTACTCTCCCCATTATGCCAAACATGCGTTTTCGCTCTTCCCGGGTGCTATCCATTCTCCTCGTTGGACTGCACATGGCCACTGCACAGGCTGCCGACACCTACGCGGAAAATCCCGGCGCGGAAGGCGACGGCACCTACTCCGTTGGTCCGGAGTACAAAATCGATCCCGATCTCACGGATCGAGGAAATCCCAAAGGCAAATCCTTTGAATTCTCGATGCCGCTGGCCAACAGCAAAATCTTTCAGGGTGACGATAAGACGCTTGAGCCTGCCAAAAAACCGGTGCGGGTGGAGCGCAAGATTTCCGTCTATGTGCCGGCCGCTTATAAAGACGGCACAAAGGCTCCGCTTCTCGTCATCCATGACGGCCCGGGCCAGCTCAATCTGGTGCGCAACGCGCTCGATAACCTGACAATTTCCAAGGATCCAAACCGCAGCCTGCCCGCCTTCATTGCGATCGCCGTTGAGAACGGCGGCAACGATGGCAAAAACAGCGAGCGCGGCCTCGAATACGACACCATGTCCGACCGGCTTGCCCGGTTCATTCAGGATGAAGTTCTGCCGGCGGTGCTGAATAATGCGGCCATCAAAGAGGCTTACCCTCACATCGCTTTCACGGAGAACCCATGGGGCCGCGGCGTGATTGGCTGCAGCTCGGGCGGTGCGGCGGCATTGACGATGGCTTGGTTCCGGCCCGATTTGTTCCGGCGCGTGATAGCCTATTCGGGCACGTTTGTGGATCAGCAGGATGATGACGCGCCCGAGGAAGCCGCATACCCGCTCGGCGCATGGGAATACCACTCCGGCATGAAGTTGATTGAAACCAGCGAACAAAAACCGCTGCGTATCTTCACGCATGTCTCCGAGAAGGATCTGAGGCCAAATGATGCGGAGGAAACCCATCATAACTGGGTGATGGCCGGCCAGCGCACGGCGGCTGCCCTCAAGGCCAAAGGCTACCATCAACGCTTTGTATTCAGCCAGGCCACCGGACATTGCGACGGACGCGTTTTCCAGCAAACCCTGGCCGACACCTTGGTGTGGGTATGGCGTGGTTACCACGCTGACTGAGCCGCCAATAACGCGTTGTGATTTTTACTCTCAAGCTCGACCCTGCGACCGGTCTGTTTGTGGAACTGTGAGGCCAGGCGCGCCTCTTTCGCGGTTGCGCTCCGGCAGTTCGAAGGCGGACTCGGTTTCTATTTGACGGAAAGAGGCGCCGGCACCGCCGATATCGGAGCCGAGACTTTTCTCCGGATCCATTAAAAGGCTTACGTCTTCACGCAGTGCGTGTCGAACAGCGTCTCTCCGGTTTCTGATTTTCGCACAAAAATCACAATGGCTTCCGCTCGTGGATTGTAGCCTGAGACCATCCGCGCCGCCTTGGTTCCATACCAGCGTGCGAGCAGTTTTGAGACGCCGATTTCCGGCAGGAAATCGTAGGTGGCCTGTTCGGCATTCTCATTGTCCTGATTACAAAGAACACGGACCAGGCCGCGCCCGCTCGTTCGGTATCCTTCGCGAGCACAGGCGGTGACGGCTGGCGCGTTCCTCCTGATAAACTCGACTTGTTCGAGATGTGAAATCATTGGATTGAAGCTTTGAGATTCTATCGAAGCGAAGGTTTAAATTGCGGTGGTCGAAAGCTGCGTGACAGCCGCTAAGATCAATAGCTTAAAACCGGATGAGGAGATCAGTGTTGTTTGGTGGGTGATCTTTGGACCCGCTGAACTGGCATCTCTCATAACCAGGCTTGAACAGGCTTCTATAACAGAGAAGCTCGCGGCCCTTATGAAACGTCTCCTCCCGTTCCTGCTCGCCCCGATTGCCGCCATGTCGGCCAATTCCGCCGACCTGAAGATCGAGCGGCTCGACCCAGCCCTCGATCGCCTGATTCCCGCGGACGCCAAAATTGAAAAACTTGCCGAAGGGTTCACCTGGTCGGAAGGGCCAACCTGGTACAATGGCAGCCTAGTTTTTTCCGATGTACCCGAGAACGTCATTTACCGGTGGACATCGGGCGCAACCAAAGCGGTGCCTTTTCTTAAACCGAGCGGCATGCTCACGCCTCGGGAAGGCTTTCATGAGCAAGGTTCAAATGGTCTTTCAATCGATGCCGAAGGCCGGCTGCTGATCTGCCAGCATGGAGAACGCCGGGTTGCGCGATTGGAAAAAGACGGCAAACAAACCGCCCTGACAGACAAATTTGAAGGCAAACATTTCAACAGCCCCAACGATCTGGTCGTCACAAAAAACGGGGAAATTTATTTTACCGACCCTCCGTACGGCCTGGAGAAAGGAAACGAGTCGCCCCTTAAGGAAATTTCCTTTAACGGCGTCTATCGGCTCACAAAGAACGGCGAACTGAGCGCGGTCATCAAGGATCTTACATTCCCGAACGGAATCGCCCTGAGTCCGGATGAGAAAACGCTCTACATTGCCGTCTCCGATCCCAAAGCCCCGAGGCTCATGGCATACAGCATCGAGCCGGATGGATCGCTCTCAAACGGGCGCGTTTTTTTCGACGCTGCCCCGCTGGTCACTCTCGAGCGCAAAGGATTGCCCGATGGGTTGAAGGTCGATCGCGCCGGCAACGTGTTCACCACCGGTCCGGGCGGCGTGCTTGTTATCTCTCCGAACGGCAAGCATCTCGGCTCGATTCTCACCGGTCAGCCAACCGGAAACTGCGCGTGGGGTGACGACGGTTCAACCCTTTACATCACTGCCAACATGTTCCTTTGCCGTGTAAAAACCACCACCAAAGGCTTCGGCACCGCGGTCCCGAAATAGATTTGATTAGCGCGGCGTGTGGCGCAGGATAAAGCGAACAATCGGTTCGGGATCCTTCAGGCTGTGCGGATGATGATCAACACCAGGCTTGCTGATCACTTCGATTTCACCCCCGAGCTTGCCGTAACGCTCCTTGATCAGAAGCGTGTTTTCCTCGATGGGCACCGTTTTATCAGCCTCTCCGACGACGTGCAGCAAAGGGATATGCGCGCTGGCAAGCGGTGCAAGATTGTCGATCGGGTTAAACCGATACGCGAGCGCCTCGTCCTCACTCCCAAATCGATAAACGCTTTTTAAGCGCTCCCAATCGCCCGGCGACCCCTGCCCCGCCCCCTTCCCACCGGGCCAGCTCTTAAAATCGCACACAGGCGCGTCCGCATAGATCGCTCCAACCTGATCCGGATGGCGCGCCGCCCAGTTGTAAGCAAAAAGACCGCCACGGCTGAATCCCTCAAGAACCGGCTTGGGAGAAAGCCCGCGCCGGCCCGTCAGTTCGGCGTAAAATTGGTCCATCAAATCGAGGGAAACCGGCGCGCCATACATGTTTTGCAAGTCGATATAAGCGACATGAAACCCGTGGCCCAGAAGCGCGATATCGGCCTGGGGTTCATGGCCAAAGAATTCAGTGCGCCAGATCCACGGTTTGCCCGGGGCGGCTGACATTGGGGCCACCAGCAGCGCCTTGCGTCCTTCCACGACAAAATCGGCGCGCTTGTATCCGTTCCAATCGGAATGCTGATCCGAAGCGGCGGCGAGCTCCTGATCGAGCCACGACCCCACTTTTTGCGCCCAGAGAGCGCCATGCGCCTTCAACCCCTCTCCGTTAAAATGAACCCCATCGCGCAACCCGTCAGTCAGCGAGTCAGTGTCAGGACCTTCCAACGCAACGCTTCCCCAAAGCGCTTTTTGCGCGGCCCGAAACTCTTCATCCGCGGGATCCGATACGCTGTGAAAAGTGGTCTGCGCCACAAACCACGGTATTTCCCTGCCAATCTGCCGGGAGGCGGCACGGATCAATTTTTCCATAAACTCGCGATACTGCTCCCGTGTGATCTGCCGATCGGCCGGATAACCGGCCCGCGCCTGGCCCGCGTCGGACTCGCCCTGATGCCAGAGAACCGCGCGAAATCCATGTGCCCCGAGTTGAGTCATCGGTTTAATGAGCTGATCGAAAAGTTCACCGGTCGATTCCCAGATGCCAGGCTCAACCAGCCTGACGTTTGATTCAACCGTGGGCAGGTTGGTCATTCGCGAGCCTCCGGGCAGCCATTGGCGCACGCTGCTGGAGCCGACACCGACCGCCGCCACTCCGATTGGGACGCCGAAACGGACTGCCATCGCATCGCCAAATGCGGGGATGAAGCTGCCTCCGCTCCCGCTTGCCCCGCGCTGCGGATCGTTCGCGAGCGTCCATTCCGAACCGTGAAATGAACTGACCAATCCGCTTTCGACCCTCTGCTGTTCAGAGCCGTGATTGGCCGAGTTGGATTGGCCGGCCACGATAAAGACCTCACCGACGCCGATGTGCTCAATGGTTGCGTCTGTGTCGCGTTCTTCTTCCTTGGCCGCGCGCACCTCGAGCTTATACCAGCCTCCCGCCGGGACCGGGATGCGCGCTTTGAAGCGGTGCGTTGTCGCGTCGGCCTTGAGCAATTGCCAGCTGGCGGGCAATCGGCTGTCGCTCAAGCGATATTCAATTTCATCGCCGGCTGCCAAACCTTGGAGCTCGATCGTCCCGCTCTTGAGTGTTTCGCGCTGGAAAACCTGATATTCCAAAGGCGATTCAATCCGGATTGAAGCCGCCATTCCGGAAGCCGCTCCGATCAGCAAGCAGCAGAACGGGAGAAGGAGGATCGGGCGCCTGGGAGAAGCGGATCGTGGAAACAAAGAGCGTTGCATGGGGGGGAAGAATTATGCAGCCCGGTTCGGCTGGGCTTGGTTTTCAATATGCATTTCGATCTCGTAACGGGCAGCGCAAAGACAGCCCCCAAGGATGATGATTGAACCTGAGAGATAAATCCACATCAGCAGCACAAGCACGCTACCAAACGTGCCGTACAACACGTTAAAATTAGCAACGTTCTTTGTATAAAAAGTAAAAAGCCATTGCAACGCGTTAAGGGACGCCGTTGTAAAAAGCGCAGCTGACCAAACTTCCTTTAACAGCGTCTTTCTCTGTGGCGCATACTTGTAAAACATACTGAATCCGTAAAAAAGGACCAGCGGCGCCACGAGCCATCGCAAAAAGCGGAAGACGGCCCCCATGAACTTAAAATCGAGACCGACTTCCCAGGAATGATCCCAATAAAGATCTCGAATCCCGTCAACGACCACGGGCAGCACCGTCCCAAAAAGAAGTGCGCTAGCCAGGATGATCGCCATCAACAGATTTTTGATCGGCAACCGCCACCACGAATATTCTTTGGTGCCCCAGGCCCGATTGACTCCGTGGACGAGGCTTTGGAAAAAACGGAGCGCGCTCCACGCGATCACCATAAAAGCAATACTGAGCGCCCGCTTACGCGATTCTAAAACACCGTGGAGTGTGCTTGCCACCAGCGTTGTCAGGCTTGGATCAGTCGGCAGATAAATTTTAACCTGTTTTAAAATAGTCTCCTCGGTGTGCTCGGGGGATCCCAAAAACCCCGTCCCAATCGTCACCAGCACGACAATCAACGGAAAAAGCGCGAAAAAAGCATAATAAGCGAAGGAGGCCGCGCGCTGTTCGCCATCGGTCTCGTCATACTTGACCAAGGCGCGCCAAAAAATGGCAGCGACCTTCTTCATCCATTGCCAAAGGCGGTTTCCAAGTCGGTTCAGGACGTTCATCGACGGGAACCTACGGGAATGATAAGTGCATGCCAATCTCTGTGCGTCTTGCAGACGCCGCGTGGCTCGCTAGCGTATGCCCCCGATGACGGACCTAGCGAAATCACCCGAGCCTTCCTTGCCTGCCCCCGGCGCGGCTGCCAAACCAAAGCGGCGGCGTCGCTGGCTACGCTGGCTGCTGCTTGTTCTTGCGTTACTCATCGTGTTCCACCGGCCGCTGTTTCACACGGTTGCAAGGGTGGTGCTGATTCAATTGGCAGCAAGGCAGCACCTCGCCGTCGACGTCCATTTCTCCGGAAATATTTTCACAAATCTCACGGTCCGGGGTGTGCGCGCCCAGCCTTTGGATCAGACCCCCACGCCGGTACAGCGCATCATGATCGAAGAACTTCGCTTTGATTATAATCTTCTCATGCTGGCAAAGCATGGTCCCGGCGAGTTCTTGCGCAGTTACGAAATCAAAAATGCCGATCTGAGTTTCCTCGCGCTGCCAAGCAAGAATCCCAACGAGCAAAAAGAGAAAAAAACCATCGCGGAGATTCTCAACAATATTCTCGCCCAGCCGGCCGCTTATTCCGACCGCGTCCGCGTCGAAAACTTCAATATCGAAGTGCACACACTCACCGGCGTCGTGGCACTCAAGGGGCTCGATGCACTGCTCGATCCCGAAAAAATCGGTTACCTGCGCGCGGCGAATATTCAGATCCCCAATATTCCGCCCATGGAAAACCTGGCGGCGGAAACCAGCTACGCAAACCGCAACTTTTACCTGCGCGAATTGAAGCTCGCGCCCGAGGTGGTGATCAAGGAGGCCAATTTTGATGCCTCCCAGAGAGCCCAAAACAAAGGAAGCGTGACGATCAAAGGAGAATTCTTTGGCGGCACCACGCTCCTTTCGCTCGCCGGGACGCAACTTAAGAAAAAGGGGGAAAACCTGGCCTACGGCTACGACACCACCTTGCGTATTGAAGCCTCGAGCATTTCGCTCGAACGGCTCGCGCTCTATTTAAATAAGCCGAAGCCACCCGTCGCCACGCTCGCCTCCCTGGCGATCCTCTTTAAAGGTGAACCCGAGAAACCGCAGACCTGGGATGGAAACGCTTCGGTGCGAGCCGAGACGATCGCCACGGGCAAAATCGCCATCGACGCGGTGGAAGCGCACTCCACGTTTAAGGGCGGGCACGCTGAGATTACCGAGGCGAACGCTTTTGCCGGGAAAAACTCGGCGATCCTGACGGGAACCGCCGAGCTGCCTGCCTCGGTCAATGAACTCCAGCGAAGCAAAGTAAAAGCGGCAATCACATTTGAGCTGCCGGAAATTGCCTCGTTCACCTCGGCAATGCCAGAGCCGCTCCAAGGCAACGGCGTCGGCAATGCCGCGATTGCGATGGAGGACGGAAATCTGGCCGGCGACCTGACCTTCAACCTCAAAGGCGCTGGAAATTCGCAGATGGGAGCCGAATCAGCCACGCTCCATTTCACAGGCAAGACCGTGCTCGATTTCAAAGCGAATCCCGCATCGGCAAACCCGCCGCCCGCGCCGGCGATTCTCACCAACCTCGTTGCCCATCTGAACGTTGACGCGAATGCATTGCGTTTTAAAACCATTCAGGCCGATACCGCCAAAATCGATCTCGATACCAAGGGCGACCTTGTCACGCTCCGCTCATTCGAGCTTGAACGCACCGGCAACACGATTTCAGCCAATGGCACCTACCGGATTCCGCGCGATGCAAAGAGCGCGCCGGACTCTCCGGTGGAAGGCGAATTTCACATCAATGCGCCGCAACTCGATGCATTCGGATTCGCGCTGAAAGAGCAGATGCTCTCGGGCGCGCTGACCGGCGAAGGGAGCCTTAAGCTGGTGAACAACCTGCTGAATGGCAGCGCGCGGCTCGAAGGGAGCAAGCTTCAGATTGGTGAGTTCAAAGCCGGCACGCTCTCGCTCAATGCCAAGGTTGTCGACAACCAGGCCGAGATCGACCCGCTGCTTCTACAACTCAATGCGACCGATCAGATTGCATTGGGTGGGAAGGTCAGCATGAAGGCGCCATTCCTATACGAGGGAGGCGCGATCGTGAGCATCAAAAACCTTGCCATTTTCAATCCTCTTCTTGAAGCCTTTGGTGCGCATGATCCTCTCAAAGGCTCGCTTCAAGTCGATTTAAACGCGAAAAGCGAGCCGAGTGACGAGAAGGCCGGCACCCTCGCACACACAGGCGACGTGAAGGTGGCGCTTGCAAAAGCCGGTTACGGCAAGATCGATCTGAGCGAGTTTAAACTGGCCGGCATTTACGGACCCGCCTTTGCCCAATCAACCGAATTTCGGGTCGTCAGCAATGCGACCTCCCTGACCGGCACCCTGGCACTGGGCGAAGGCAAACTCAAATTCCGCGACATCGCGTTGATGCAAGGCAAACTGACCGTGCTCAGCGGGTTCATCTTCGTCCCGGTCGATCTTTCCAATTTAAAAGCGCCCATCCCGCTCGATCAACGAATCGCCGCAAATATCAGTGCCAAGGAACTCGACCTTGAACAACTCCTTGTCAGCTTCGGGAAAACATCCCCGGTCAGCGGGGTTTTTTCGGCCAACCTCCTGGCCAGCGGCACGCCATTGGAACCGTCGGGTCATTTGAAAGTGCTCGGCACCAAGCTCAAGTCCAAAGCCGCCCCAACGCTCGACCCAGCCCAATTTGATCTGGCTCTCCATTATTCAAAAAAAGAGCTTACCCTCGATGCCACCCTGCGCCAGGCATTGCTTCAACCCCTCACCATCAAAGGCCACGTGCCGTTCGACGTCGCGGCCACCGTGCAGCAGAAAAAAATCGATCCCGAACTGCCTGTCGATCTGACCGTGAAACTGCCCCCCTCCTCGCTTGCCGGTGCCAGCAAACTCGCGCCCGCTGTCAGGAGAGTCGATGGGACCGCCGCCATCGACGCGCACCTCGGCGGGACTGTCGGCAAACCAATCATGAGCGGTTCGGCCAATGTCAAAATTGCGTCCGCCAGACTTGCCAATGAAGGCGCTCCGGCCATCGGCCCGTTCCAGGCCAACCTCGCGTTTGCCGGCGACACGTTAAGTTTCAAAACATTCAAGGGCGAGGTGGGCGGTGGCACGTTCAACCTCGGCGGCGTTGTCCATTTAACAAAACTGACCGAACCGGTCTTTGAGCTGAAACTTCAAGCCAAGGATATTTTGGTTAAACGCGATGACTCGGTCACAGTCCGCGTCGATAGCGATTTGAAGCTTGATGGACCGCTCAACGCCGCCCTCGCCAGCGGCACTCTCTTTATCACCAACAGCCGGTTTTTCCGCGACATCGACATTTTACCGATCGGATTGCCAGGCCGCCCGAAACCCAAACCGAAAGCGGCGCCATCGCAGAAAACCCTTTCCTTTGACAAGCCACCACTGCGCGATTGGAAGTTTGACATCGCGATTAAAACACGCCGGGACGACCCGTTTCGAATCCGTGGCAACCTGGCAAATGGAAGTGCATCAGCTGATTTAAAATTCGCCGGCACCGGCCTTCAGCCGTATTTGGAGGGAACCGTAAGTGTGGAGAACTTTGTTGCGTCGCTTCCTTTCAGTAAATTAAGCGTAACGCGCGGATTCATCTATTTCACACCAGAATCGCCATTTGAACCTTTACTCGACCTTCAGGCCGAATCGCGACTGCGCGACTATCGAATCGACGCGTATGTCTCCGGCAGCGCGCGCGACCCGCAGGTTACGCTCACGAGCGAGCCTCCGCTTCAGCAGACCGATATCGTTTCCCTTCTGGCGACCGGGGCAACGGCCAGCGAGCTTACTGACAATCCCGATGTCCTCGCCGGACGCGCTGCGGTCCTCGTCTTTCAGCAGCTCTACCGGAAAGTTTTCAAGAAACGTGAGCCAACCGAGCAGCAGCTGCTCACCGACCGCTTTGATCTCGACGTGGGCGCCGTTGACAACCGCACCGGGCGGCAGGAAATCGCCGCCCGGTTTAAACTCAACGAACAACTCTACCTTATTGGAGACATCGACGTGACGGGCAACTTTACCGGACGCCTCCGATACCTGCTCCGTTTCCGATAATGCGCGCTTCTTCCCCCCTGAACTTCACGTGGCGGATACTTGCAGTTCTGAGCTTGGTGACGCCTCCGGACACGGTAATTGGTGCGCCGGTCGCGCAGAAGACGAACCGTCTGCTCGAGAAGGTTCATGCGTTAAAGCCCTCCACGCCGGCCGACTCCGGCAATATCCAGTTCAGCGGCGCCCGAAGCTATACGCCCGAACAGCTGCGTGTTCCGCTCGCTGAACAAATCCGCGAGATTAATGAACGCGGCCTGACCAAGCCGCGTGCCGACGACACCGCCTACTACCTGGCAATCTACTATAGAAAACAGGGTTTCCCCGACGTGGAAGTTACCTTCGAGATCCATGGCCGCACCCTTTTACTGCGAGTTGCGGAAGGTCCACGCACATACCTTCGGACAATTACATTTCACGGCAATCGAAGCATTCCCGAGAGCACGCTTTATGAATATATGCTTGGAGCCACCAGGGAGCGGCTGCAGATGGAAACAACCAGTTTTCCTTTTGTCCTGGCCGATGTTCAAACCGGCGTGGCGCGAGTGCGCGGCTTGTATGAGTCGCAAGGTTACCTGAACGCGGTGGTGGAAGATCCCAAGGTAGCCATTTCCGCGGATCGCTCCCGGGCGGATATCACCGTGAACATCGCTGAAGGCCAGGCATACAGCTTTGGCGAGTTCATTTTTGTCGGAGAGACTCTCTTTAAAAAACCTGAACTGATCGCCGGTCTTGGGCTGCCTGCAAAGGCTCCTTACACGCCGCAGCAGGTCAACACGGCTCAGCGCAACCTACAATTTTTCTATAAATCACACGGCTACTACCAGGCGCAGGTCGAAGCAGCCAGTGATCCCACCAAGGCGGCCAATGGACGGGTCTCCGTGACGTTCACGGTCAAACCCGGCCCTTTGTTCCGGTTCGATGGGGTAAAGGTGACACGCAGTGGAGATCTCGATTTTACCCCGCGCCTAAATCCCGACTTTCTTCCCCGGCGTTTTGCACCGCTTACAGGCCAGGTTTACGACCCTGCAAAGTTGGATGAAAAATACAGGGAACTGCTGCGCACCGGCCTGTTTAAAAATCTGCGCCTCAACTCGGTTCCCCTGCCCGACCAGACGATCCGCATCGATCTGACCGCCGAGGAAGCCAAAGCCAAAGAAGTCGGTTTTTCCCTCGGTGCAAGTTCCTACGAAGGAATCGAAGTAGGTCTTCGTTTGGGCGACCGCGATATCTTTGGCTCGGGCCGGCCCCTGACATTTTCAGTCGACATGTCGCAACGCGCCCTGCGGGGCGAATTGCTCTATGTTGATCCATGGCTGTTTGAGAGCAAGTTCAGTCTTCGTGCGCGGCTCTATGAGCAAAGCCGAGAGGAAAAGGGCTACTCAAAACTCGATACCGGCATCAGAACCGACCTCGGGCGAAAGCTAACCAAAACGACCGAGATCGGCCTATTTGTTCTGTTAAAGAACGTCGAGATCACTGAGACGACTATCGACCTGGAGTTTCTGGGACCAACCAGTTACCAGCTCGCGAGCCTCGGATTTACGCACACAAGCGATTTTCGTGATAATGCAATCAATCCAAGCCACGGTTTTCTTGTTTCCGACACGATTGATATCAACGCGGTCGCCGGAGAAGTGGCGTTCGCCCGCGCCACCGTGCGGTTAAGTTATTACCATCCGATTGGTAAAAAACTGGCTTTGGCGTTGGGCGCGCGCGGCGGGTTCATTTCGCCATTTACCGACGTGCCGATCGACGAGCGCTTTTTCAGCGGAGGCGCCACCACCGTGCGCAGCTTTACCGAACGGTCGCTTGGTCCCAAGGATAACCACCGAAATCCGATCGGGGGCGAGCTTTTCACGGTGTTCAACGCCGAGGTTACTTTCCCGATCGTCAAAGCACTTCAAGGCGCCGTCTTCGTGGACGCAGGCAATGTGATTGGCAAATCCGCCGATGCCGGTCTTCAGGAAATGCGTTATGCCATCGGACTCGGCCTTCGATATAAACTCCCCATTGGACCGCTCCGGCTCGATTATGGAGTCAATCCGAATCCGAAAAATGGCGAGAGCTTCGGCGCATTCCATTTCACGTTCGGATTCGCATTCTGACAGTGCAGGCGTCAGTCCAAAACCACCGAGCAGCTGCTTGAACGGCCGTGGTCATCGAGCACGCTGATTGTTTGTTCACCAGGTCCGCCGGTTGGGCGCCAATGCAGCGCTTCCCGCGATGACACGGCGCCGAGAAACGTCTTGCCGACAAACCAGTAAAGCCTGGCAACGTCGCTTTCAGCCTGAGCCGAAAGGGTGATCGCTTCTGTGGTTCCAAGGCGCACGGAGTAACTGTGATGATTCAGGGGCGAAAGTATTGAGGGCGCTTTCCCCGAGCGCCCCGCTGTTTCGATCTGGCCGGGAAGAAAAGGCGGTGGCGTCCGCCGGGGCAGCCCGGCGCGCTCGAAGAGTGAAAGCAAATTGGAGGGCCAGAATTCGTAAACTTCGCGGTGCAATGCCCGTGAACCGTCATCAACAGAGAGGCGCAACCCGCTTTGATCATCCACGAACACTTCCCTATGCACTTCGCACGCCGTGATTGGCGAGATTCCCGGAATGAACCATCCCGCCACCCGATGCGGGCAGGCCACTGTTGGCAACTGCCCGGACACCGCGCAAAACTCCACTTCCTGAAGGTTCGACCCAGCCGGCGGCATGACTCTCTCCACGCGGGTCGAGCCACCGTGCCGCACGCCGTCAATCATTTGGAATAATAACGGCCCGGCACAGGTGCGCCCGATAAAAGCCGGATTGCGTTTTCCATCGAAATTGCCCACCCACACCGCCATCACGTAATGATCAAAAACCGCCACGGCCCATGCGTCGCGGAATCCGTGCGAAGTGCCGGTCTTCCAAAACACCGCGTCATTTCCCGCCGGTTCGCCGAGCCCGGGACGCGG
Source organism: Chthoniobacteraceae bacterium (assembly GCA_028293625.1). GTDB lineage: Bacteria > Verrucomicrobiota > Verrucomicrobiia > Chthoniobacterales > Chthoniobacteraceae > CAIURC01. Next base: position 115,779 of record JAQGOL010000037.1, read on the forward strand.
CACCTGGCCCAGCATTTGAAGGGTCAGGAATGCGCTCTCCGGGCTAAAGAGGCGGGTGCCTGGAATCTCCTGATGCGGCACGGTGCGGGAAAGCGGACGCAACCGGCCACCATTGGCAATCGCACTGTAAAGCCGGACTAATTCCTCCATCGTGACCTCTCCACCGCCAAGCGGCAGTGCCAGTCCGTAAAATGCCGCGCTCCGAGGCAACGCGACTCCGCCGCGTTTAAGAAATTCGTAAAGGGTCGGATGCGCAAGCCGCGCATCGAGGCCGACAGCGGGAATGTTGCGACTCCGAGCCAACGCATCAGCGGCCTTGATCGGGCCGACAAATTCACCATCAAAGTTCTCCGGATTATAGCCGCCGAAACTGCTGGGCGCGTCCTTGAGCATGGTCAGCGGGTGAATGAGCCCCTGCTCCATCGCAAGCGCATAAATGAAAGGCTTGAGCGTCGACCCGGGTGAACGCCGGCTCCGGGTGCCGTCGACCTGCCCATGGATCGTTGAATTGAAAAAGCCCGCCGACCCGACCTGCGCGATTACTTCCATGCGGCTGGAATCAACCAGCATCGCCGCTGCGTTCACGATCCCCAAACGCCGATTGGATTCCACATAAGCGGCAATCCGCCGTTCAAGCAGTCGCTGCATGTCGAGATCAAGCGTGGAGCTGATCGCATTTCTCGTGGGATATTCCCGAAGCAAGCGGGTCGTAAAATGCGGAGCCAGAAACGCCGGCATCGGCCGTGATCGCGCCTGAAAATCTGAATCGGAGCGGCCCAGGCGCGCATAAAGGCGATCCGTTGCGCGTTTTACCGCCGGATTTTCCTCGTTAACCCGGAGCGTGCGCCGTGTCGGATTTTGCGGGATAACGCTTAAGGCCACAGCCTCGTGCAGGCTGAGATGGCGCGCACTTTTGTCGAAATAAATCAGGCTCGCCGCCCCGACTCCCTCAATGTTTTTTCCATACGGCGCGAGATTAAAATACGCGGTAAGAATCTCCTTTTTGCTGTAGTGCCGAGTCAACTGCAACGCGCGGTAGATCTGCATCAGTTTCCCTGATGGCGTGCGCGAGCGGATCCCATATCGCATCCGGGCAAGCTGCATCGTGATCGTGGAAGCGCCACCGCGCTTGGCGCCACCAGAGCACCACCGGATCGCCGCGCGCCCAAGCGCCAGCGGATTGACTCCCGGGTACTCCCAATAATGCTGGTCTTCGTAGAGCAAGGCCGCTTTCACCAAATCCGGCGAAATCTTTTCAAACGGCGTTTCAATCCGATACTTCTCGTCGCTGGTTAAGCTGATCCGCAAAAGCCGTCCGTTCCGATCGTAAACACGCTGCGAAAAACTGATCCCATCGAGAGGCGGCGGTCTTGGCAGAATCATCCAGAGTGCGCCTGCGAACATCAGAATGCACACCAGCGCAATCAGCGCTTTTTGGGGCGATGGCAAACGCGACCGGAGGCCGGCAAAAAAGCCTGCTGCTTTTCGCCGTCCCTTATTTCCCGTCAACCACCGTGATTTTTCCGGGCAAACCACGCGCTTTGATCGTTCGGTCATACATCGCTTCGGCAAAAACGGGCGGCACCACATACACACCGCGATTGGTCGGTTTGATCTTGTAACGAATCTCCCGAACCGCGGCGCCGATTGTCGCGAAGAAGACCGTTCGATCCTCACGCACGTCAACGTAATCGCACCCGGCTGATCCAACCCCGGGCTGCAGTGAGCCGGCAGCCATTTCAAAGCCTCCCGGCAGCAGATCGAGGATCGCCACGTTGCTTACATCGCCGCGTTTTAAAGTCCGGATCCGGAGTCGCACAGTGATCGGTTCACCCAAATGAGCCGTCTGCGTCACCTCGCCGTGTTCATCGAGAAATTCGCGGAAAATCTCCAACCCATCGGTTACCGGTTTTACGGGCAGAACCTGATCGTAGCCCGCTTCTACCACCTGATAAAACGCCCCCATTCCGCCTTTTGCCTGGTTCCGCGCACTGAAGCGGAGCGCGACCGCGTCGGCGGAGAATCCGGCGCGTTTAATCAGCGCCGCCCCTTCAAGTCGCAGGGGCGTCTCTTTTTTCTGCGAGGAAATTTCCGTGATCCCGAGTTCCGGCGCATTCCTGGCCATCTGTTGCGAATAATTCTTAAGCGCAAGCACCGCATAAGCCGCGGAAAGCGTAGAGAATTCGCCCTTGCCGACCGGCCGCACGATCGCGTCAAACTCGCCGGCCGTGATCCGTTTGAGATTGTCGGGGAAATGCCGGGCCAATACGGCGATAAACTGCGAGTCGGCACCAAGCGAAGAATAAAAATCCCACCATTCGGCAGGATCATGGGTGCCGAGCTTGTAACCTTTCAGCATCGCCTGCGCTTCTTCGTTCTTCTTAAGCATCGAATAAGTGCCGGCCAGATAAACCGCAGTAAGATCGGACTGCCATTTTTTCGGATAACGCTTATCCAGGAAATCGCGCAGATTAAGGAGGTAATTGGTTGTGATCACTCCCTCGCGTGTCAGCAGATAGATCGCGTAAGCCTGGGTGCGGGCTTCGCGCAGATCGCGAGGATCCAATACCGCCATGGCTTGCAGGTGACGCAACCCGCCCTGGAACAGATTGAGCGGCGGCGCAAAACCGGCGGCCTTGGCTTCAATTAAGAAGTGCATTACATACGCCGAGACAAAATCGAGCCCGGCATTATTGTCCGGCGCCCAATAACCAAAACTTCCCTGATCGTTCTGACGTCTTCTTAAAACCCCGAAAGTCTGTTCAAGCTGCTTGCTCACTTCCGCGCGGCTTAATCCGAAATCGGTTTCATCCGCGAGAATCAACCGGCAGAACGCGCCGCTGACGAGCTGCTCGGAACAACCATTTGGATAATTCTTCAGGTAGGCGTCGAGCCCATGCGCGAGCCCAAGCGGCACCGCCGACACCACCGTGCGCAGTTTGCGATAATCAGGGTGAATCGTCCGGTCAATCTTCACGTCGACGCTTTCCCTGGTGAAATTGCCGCTGAGCACCGAGGTCATGAACGCCACGGCCGGGCGCACGCTGAGAGTGGAGCGCAGCTTCGTTTCCTGGCCCCGCGTCGAGGCGTGGAAAAGCAGCGTAGCCGAGCCGAACTTCTCTTTGGCCCTCACCGTGAACGTGGCGCTGACCTCACTTCCTTCACTGATATGCAAAGGCTGCTCCGGGCCTTTGACGATTTCCAAATGCTCCGAAGGCTCAATATCTAGGCGCACTTCCGCGTTGTCGCCCGAACCAGCCACCCCGTTTGCCACGGTCGCACTTACATCAAACACGTCTCCGGGTGCGGCAACGGTCGGTACATTCGGCGTGATAACAAACGGGCCCCGGATCAGCGCGTTTTTTTCCGCCGATCCCACTCCATCGGGCGCCATGGCGACCGCCATGACCGTGAGCGTGCCGCTGAAATAATCGGGTACATTATAGATCACCTCGCGTTCACGCGCATCAGAGTCGATAACACCCGACCAATAGACCACCGGCTTCTCCGTGACCCGCCGGAACGGATTCAAACGCTTTTCCTCGCCATCGCCGCCGAAGGCAGCCGCTTTGCGCAAAATGGAAAACTCAGGCAGAATCAGGTCGACAATCTGCGAAGTGCTGACCATCAACGCTTCCTTGCGGAAAAAGTAGGCGAGCGGGTCGGGCAGCTTGTAATCGCTGACTTGAAGGATCCCCTGATCTACCGCGTAAACGACAATCCTGGCCGGGCGATCCGTCTTGTACCCGATCCGGAATGGCTCGCCCGGAACTGCCTTTTCGGTTACGCGCAATATCACCGGCAGCCGGCGCTTTTCTATGTTGGCCTTGAACGGCGCCACCGCATGGCTGAGTGGACTCATGAAAACCTCTTTGGCATCGAGCCCACGTACAAAACAAACACTGACATAGCCGGTCCCCTCAAACCCTTCCGGCACGCGAATCCGCTGCACGCTGCTTGTTTTGTCGGCCTTAAACCAGGTATGCGCGTAAACCTTGTCGCGCTCGATAGTGATCAAGCCGCTGCCTGTATACGGCGCAACGATGCTCACCTCGATCTCGTCCCCGGTATTAAACTGATCCCGCGAAAGCTTCAGCTCCAGTTCCACATTCTGATCGGGCGCCTTCGATGCCGAGCCGCGACCAACCACGCGAAAATTAACCTGGCTGAGTCGTGTCCCGGTTTCTTTGTCCCGCAAATCGAGTTCATAACGTCCCGGCACATCGGTTGGCACCGAATACTTAAGCCCGTCCGCGCTGATCTTCAGCGGCTCCGTCCGCACCAGGTTTTCTTTTGCCACCGATTCATAAACCCAGTTTCCATCTTCCGACTTGGTAAGCACCGAAACAAAACTGTGCTCAACCAGGCGGCATTCCAGATTTTCGAGCGCTATTTTTTTGAGTGCCGGATCGATCGCAATCCAATCGACGGCTCGCGGATTGCCCATCGGAATATAGTTCAGATCGCCGTCCCCCTTGTAACCGACCACATACGGCAGCGACGATACAAGGACCGAGCTGCCTGTTGAAACACTCCGGCCGCCATCGGCCTCAAAGCCTTCCACATAAAAACGCATCGCATAGGTGGCATCGGCAAACCGTTCCAACTTCAGCTCAATCTCACCGGCTCCCTGCTCATCGGTTCTCTTTTCACCAAGATCGATACTCTGGGACTGCACTTCAGGCTTCGCGTCGCGGAGCCGGTCGTAAAACGTAAAATCGTTATACTGTGGAAACGAAAATCCGACGGGTGAAAGAAGTGCATTGGCTTTAAGCCGGCGGTTCGTGGCGGCAGTCCCATAAAGGTTCCGTAAAGTAACAAGCGCGCGCAACCCCTCGGGTGTCACCCAGCCGCCGGTTGCTTCTTTTGAGAGCCGCGACTCGATCTTCATCCGGTCAGGCAGAAACTCTTTTACGTTGACCTGAGCCGATCCAAGCTGCAAATCGCGCGCTCCGTTTTTTAGCAAATAAACGCTGATGCTGTAATAACCGGTAGGCGATTCGTAGCCGGTCGAGTAAGCCGTTTCGGCAAATCCCATGGCGGGCAACGCAAGCTTGCGCACCAGCACGCTCGTGCCGCGCGCGTCGATGATCTCAAGCTCCACCGGCAGCCCTTCAAGTTTCCCCGCCCAATTGCGCTGTTTTACAATCAGCCCAACCCGGATCTCGTCACCGGGCCGGTAGATGCCGCGCTCGGTAAACACAAACGCATCGAGTTCCGCGCCGGAGACACTTTCCACACCGCCTATGTCGAATTTAGAAAAGTCGAGCTTCCGATCCTCACGCCCGTAAGGCATAAACGCCACGTCGTTTCCGTTGCGGGCCACGAACGCCACCGGCGTCTTTTCATGCGCGGCATTGCTTAAAGCAGCGAAGTTAGCACGTCCATCACTGCCGGTTTTTGCGGCAAGGAGCGCTACTCCGTTTTTGCCCAATACCTCAATTGCCACCCCTTCCATCGGCTCGCCGGTTTTGATCGACGCAATAAAGACGTCCCGGCTTTTGTCGGTGTTTTCTTTCACCACCATCCCGAGGTCGGTCACGAGAATAAACCGGCGATCACTGGCATCCCCTTCTTTTTCAGTTTCCTCCGTGTCGTCTGTGTCGGACGACGCCGCTTCTTCCTGCGTTTCGTTTTCCGCGGGCGCGTCCTTTTTAGGCTTCGGCGGATGCCATTCGCGCGCCTTGAGGAAAAAGAGCCCTTGCATCGCGCTGCCGCCATCGGCCGCCGGCTGAAGGTGTTTGGAAAAATCAAATGCCGAGTAGTTTGCCTTGAACTTGCTCGTCACATGGATCTCCTGCTTTTCCGTTGCGATTCGCGCGATGTTTTCCTCGTCAAAATAGTCGCTCCGAAAACTCGGATTCTGAAACTCTCCGCGCGTCTGGCTTACCAGATGGTTGATCTGATCGGCCGGGACACGCGCGATGCTAAATTCAATGGACTTCACCGCGCGCGATTTGATGGAAAGCTTGCGCTCGCCGCTGAGCGCCAGAACACCGCCTTCCCCTTGAATGAGAATTTCCCGCGGCAAGACCGGCACGGGCAGCACATTGATATAGTCGTCACCAAGAATAAAGCCGCCTTCCGCCTGGATTCCTTTTGCAACCGTCACACAGAGCTGCCCTTCGGCTTCAAGACTGATCTTGAAGGTATGCACCAGCGAGTTCTCCTTTCCGGCCAGCACCATTTTGAGCGGCAACTGGATCGCGCGTTGCAGGATTGGCTCCTCTACTTCTTTTGGCGTCCAAAGCTCGGCGTCCTCCCCTTCCTTTCTCCCAGCGGTATTGGTCACTTCCTCTTCCGATTTTTTAGGAAGAAGATAAACCCGCAGCGCTTTTCTAATCTCTTCCGGCTTTGCCGCGGCTGTCGTCTCAACCACGATCACCTGCTCGGGATCACCCTCATTGGTACGCGCGATGATTCCCTGCACCGACTTGATCTTAAATAAACTATAGATGTCCGGCACGCGCACCTTCTGCTCAATCTCAGCCTCCGTAACCGCGCCGCCTTGCGTCGTGGAAAGCCCCTTGTTCACTGTCACCCGCATGAAATCTTCGTGTTCCGGCAAGGTAAGGCTGCTGCTTCGAATATAGGCAATCCGCCGATGCAGCCCTTGGGTGACGGCAAAGCGCCGTACTCCGCTTTTAAACACCTCCGATTCCCCGATCATCGTGAGCATGACCGCTTTCTCAAGAGCTGTCGCATCAACCGGATGTGTGAACTCGAGAGTCGCGACAACTTGTTTTACCGCCGGATCAACCGGGTCCGTGTAAAACTCAGTTTTTTTAATGGTGGCGACAAACTTCGGCGTCATTGCCTCCAGCTCATAGCGAGCCAGCAATACGTGCGCCGGCGGAAGCGTGCGTTCGAGTATCACCCGATATTTTTTGTCCGCGGGCCAATCTGATTTGGGAGTAAATTCGAGCCGCGAATCAGTGGCCCAGGTCCAACGTCCTTCTGTTGCTGGCTCAAGGCGTACTCCGGTGGACACCGGCTTTCCAATATCGCCCAGCTGCGCCACCGAACCGCCAAACTGCACGGCCAGGGGATGGGGATGCAGCTCTTTTTCGAGCGCGGTGACTCCCGGTCCCGTTGCCTCGACACTGATTGTATACGGCTTGGGCCGGTTTTTTTCCCACTCGCGCAACCACCAGCCGCCGCCCGCCAGAACCAGCAGTCCCAAAAACAGGAGAAGGCTCCGCAGCCGATGCGTTCGCACCCAGCCGTGGGTGGCTTGGGAGGATTGCCGCAACCAGCGAGGTGGTCTCCACGAAAAGTCTCCAAATAAAAGACAAAAGAGCTGCCGCAACTTGGTAAACATTGGAATATATCAATCCGAACAATAAGAACGACGACAAACGCAAAGAAGATGCTGATGAAGCGATCGCATCACTTTTTTTATCCGTCTTCCAAATGACTCCCAACACAAGACGGGCCGTGCCGAACATTTCACTCCCCGCCTTCTAACGCCAACCACACTGCCGCGCAAGATCGACCCCGATTGAAGTTTTAGCTCTTCGGACGTTGACGCATCCTCATCGCAAAGCGGGTTTTCAAATCGGCTCTCCGCGCAGCCTTTACTCCAAAAGCCAAAACCCCGGATGGCGATGAGCCATCCGGGGTTAAAGCTGAACGCAGTTTCTGACCCGCGTCGGTTGCTTTTTAGAAAACAACCTTAGGCGCGTCTGCGGCGCAGGCCGAGGAACCCGATCCCGGTCAGCAAGGTGGCGATCGTGCCAGGTTCGGGCACATTAACGACGTCAGGGCCGGCGGCGAAATTGCCCGCGGCTTGTTCCTGCGTCAGTGCGTAATCGTAAATGCGGAATTCATTGTACACGCCATCCACATTGGCATCCCCGTTCCATTGCGAACGTCCCAGCCAATTATTTACATCATTCAGAGTGTCCGGGCTGCCGGTACTGCTGAAACCCTCAACCAGCGAGCCGTTCTGATACCATTTCCATTCCTGAAGGCTGGCATCGTATGTCATCAACAGATGCATTTCGCTGCCAATGCGATTGTTATTTTCCGTGTCCCGCACTCCGGCGCTGGCTCCCGACCGCTCAAGCCGCACAGTCGGATCTCCGCCGGTATTGGCGCTCAAAAAGACATAGTCCGTTCCATTCTGAGTTCCACCGGGATCGAGCTTTTCTCCTTCGGTTCCGGTCCCAAAATCGATAATGCGCGACCAGTTCTGATTACTTTGAATCGTCACCCAGGTTTCATAGCTGGCGCTGGCATAGCCGAGGCCGCCGTTGAACTTGCCGGAAGCAACCCCATTTGGCAGATCGATATACGCTTGAGTTACCGGCGAACCGCCGGGCAGATCAATTCCCTTGCCATTGGCAGTCAGTGCCGCGCCCGCGCCGCGGATCGTCGCATTGGCGTTTGCAGCCGATCCGATATCGGGCACCACGGCGCCGTCTCCGGCTCCGCTCAGGCTGTTGAAAGTATAACGATGCACCGGGCCGCGGGTCAAAGTCTTGACCACGGGGGTGAACTGAGTCTTCTCAAGATTGTAGTTTGAGGTCACCTGTGTCGCGCTCAATGCGCCCGAATGGATGCGCACCTTGGAGATCTCGCCGGTCAGCCGGTTGGCGCCGTCAATGGTCCCTTCCGGTGTACGTTGAGTGCCGATATTGATGGAGAAATTGTCCTTTGCGTCGAGAAAAACGCCGCTCTCGGTATTGGTATTAACACCGTCAACGAACACTTTTTGAGTTCCAGCTCCATCATACGTATAAACAAGATGATGCCAGCTTCCGGAGCTCGGCGTCAGGGAACCATTCACTCCGTCGGTCGGCCCAAAACCCATGTCGGTGCCGCCCCAATGACCCATGGCGCCGAAAGCATTGTTATTCCCAAAGTTCTGGGAGACGTTGGTGCCGTCATTGCCGCGGGCGGACCAGGAAACCAAGGTTTCTTCACCATGGAGATGCCCGTTATTGACCCAGGTTTCAATGGTGTAAGGCTTGTTGGCATCATGCAGAAGCGCGTTCGTTGCCGGTCCAACAAAATAGTCATTGCCGTCCAAAAAGATCGACGCCGCCCCAGTCGAGGTTTCCCTTATCGGTGTGCCATTGGAGCTGAATGAACCGCCCAAGGTTCCCGAATTGAGCCAGTCGCTTGCACCATTGCTAAACGTCGAGGCATCCAGACTGATCAGAAGCTCGCCGGCCACCTGGACCTGGCCAAACAGATGAGAAATCGGCAGGCCGGCCAGAAGGACGGCAGCCGTGACGCCAATGGCGCGGCGGAAAGAGCGGACGGGGGGAGAGATAATCATAGAGAGCGGGAGAAGCGTCATAATACCGCCATGGAATTGTCATCGCAGATTGACGTTTCGGGCGGGTTTGGAAACGAAGCGTCGATAAGATCGCACGCGTCTCGGTTTCTGTAAATCCTTTGGATGCCCTTAAACCTATTTCAAATCCACACGACTCACGATCGGCTCGACCATCGAAAGTTTAAACAATCCGTTATTAAATAGGGAAATTCAGGTGGCTTTTATCCAGCCAACTTTTCTAAGAGATTGCAGGCATTCTTTTACACTCATTGCCTGCTGTGCGTTAACGTTGTATATCGCACACCGATCCTTCCACGCCTGCGCTTCGGCGATTGATGGGTGATACCGTTTTGCATACGGCACATTTTGCCCCACTAACAACGCGAGATACCCTTCAAGACCAAATGAATTTGTCGGATGCAATATGATCCCCGACAACAATGCGCTCGGCCCGTTCTCTTGATAAAAATCAACGACCTGCTGAGCCTCTCCAAGCGCGATGTCGCGCCGGCAGGTCTGCCAAAAGGGCGTGTCGAGCCGCGTATTAAAGGCGTAATGAACCGCCAGGAAATCGCGAATATCATTCCATTGCGTGGAATGATAACGGTTAAAACAGTCAATCATCGTGGGCGTCGGTTCCTGCAAGGCGTCCACTAATGCGTCAGCAAGTGTTGAGGTCTGCACGCTTATTACCTGCAATGAGGTCGCCTCCAGCGGCTCGACAAAGCCGCTCGCATTGCCAATCCCGACCACGTTGCCAACCCAAATGCGCTTGGAATGAAAAGAGCGGAACTTTACCACTCGCGGTTCGTTTGAAATCTTCGGGTTTTTTGCCAGCAACTCAACACGTGCCGCATCGTCATCAATAAAACGCGACGAATAAACGTACCCGCGATTAATCCAATGCTCGTGTTCAATTTGCCAGCACCAGCCCGACTCCATGGTTTCCGCTACCGTATACGGCCGGATCGGCTCATCGGTGCGTGTCCAACCGCCAATTACCGCCCTGTCGCAAAAAAGCGCGTCTGAAAAATCGCGAACCGGTTCCCCGAGTGCGCGCCCGAGCAGTTCGGAACGAAATCCTGACGCATCAATAAAAAGATCGGCAGTCACCCGTTCCCCGCTGGCAAGCAAAAGCGCGGTCACGCCGCGCTCTTCACGACCAGCCACCCTGATGGCGCCAATCTCGGCCTGCGTCATATTTCCATCGGTAATAGAAACACCGACCTTCCGGCAGACCGTCTCCAGGTATCCAACCAACTTGATGTTCTCGATATGGAACGCGTGGTTGCGATGCAAATTGGGCATCCCGTCGGGATTTTTGGCAAACGCTTTATCATGCGCCATCAGCGCCGAAATAGGCCCGACAAAGCGCAGGTTTTCATCATGATAAAAGCCGACGTTGCGACGCAATTCAGGCCAGCGTTGTTCGTATTCTTTACTGAATGTGTAAAAAAAATCGTCGCGCGGCCCCCATAAAAAGCGAATCCCGAGCTTCCATGTCGGTTGTGCATCAGCATAAAACTCACGTGCATCAAGATTAAGATACTCGAAAAAATGGCGCGGAAACGAAGCGGTGGTCCCTTCCCCGACGCCGATGACGCCAATGTCGGGACTTCGGATCACGCGGACCTGGAGTTGGGGGAGTTTGCGTTTGAGTGTCAGCGCGGCCATCAGGCCCGCGCTGCCACCGCCTAAGACGACAACGGAGGAAATCATGGGGGGAACGGGGAACAGGGGGGGAAGCAAGCTGGGAAGAATCCCGGAGAGCGGGTTACCGGCGAGTTAATGGCATGAATCCCAGTGCAATCGAGCCTTTTTGATGACGTCAATCGGCGTGCGCGCGGTGTGCCGGAGGAATTTCATAACCGTTATTCGTATCAAGCAATTAGCGGCATTTGCCGAACGGCGAATGCTTGATCTTTACAACTCTTTTAAGTCACTAATGAGTTACTCCCCTCGCCCATCCATTTTTTTCATGAACAATCCCTCTCCTGGAAGCAAACGTCTCCCACTCGCCCGCTCCATCCAAATCCTTGCGCTTGCCGGCGTCGTATTTGGCGCATCGCAAGCCTCAGCCGACTATTTTTCTGTTGATACAATCACAGGCAACGCGGACTCGGGCGTCGATAGCGGTCGCAATTACGTTTCCATCAACAACATCGTCGGTGGAGATGTCATAGTAAACGGAGTCACTTTCGCCGGTGCCGAAACGTCCGGGACAGGCTGGACATTGAACGGTGCCGGTGCGCGGTTTGACGCGGGCGGCAATCATACGGGCATTACCGACAGCATCGCCTCGCTTTTTGATAACTTCCAATACAACGGGGCTCCTGCGGTCTTTAGCCTCAGCGGGCTCATCGCAGGCCAGACTTACCAGGCTACTTTCTACAACGAGGCATTCGGACTTGGCGCCGACCGCTCGCAAACCCTCACCGCTGATTTGGGCGCTTCGATCCGTTATAACGAGGATGCCGTCAACGCCAGTGTGCTCAAATACACATTCGTGGCGACTGACACCACGACGAATATTTCGGTTTCCCCGGCCGTTGTTGCCAACACAATGCATTTTTACGGATTCAGCAATGAGATCCTAAATGCCTGGTCGCCAGCCTCCGACAGCTCATGGGATACCGCGGCAAACTGGTCAACCGGCGTGATTGCCAACGCGGTTGGGTCCACCGCAAATTTCGGCGCGCAGGCAGCCGCCACCGCTGTAACCCTTAATAGTGCGAAAACGGTTGGCTATCTGAGCTTCGGAGGAACTTCCTCCTATAATATATCCGGCACCGGCTCGATCACATTGCAGGCTACAGCCAACACCGGGTTATCGAGCGTCGATGTGGCGACCTCCGCCATTCATACGATTGGCACAAGCGTTGTCCTGACCGGCGATACTCAAAAAATCGGGGCTGGCAACCTTCACATCCAGGGAAACGTTTCAGGCACGGGCGGATTTATCGTCAATAGCGGCGTCCTTACCTTGAGCGGTACAAACAGCTATGAGGGAACGACCAGAATCAACAACGGTGTCCTGCGCGTAGGCGCGTCGATCTCAATTGAGAACCCTGGATTTGAACTTCCCAACCAAGGCAACGGTGGCTTTACCTATGCGCCATCCGTGCCGGGCTGGACGCTTGCCGGCAATACCGGAATCGCGCAAAATAACAGTCCCTGGTATGTTCCGGCCGCGGTCGATGGAGTGCAGGCCGCATTTCTTCAAGGCGACGATGGCACGGGGGCTGGCATCTCGCAGACGATTAATGTCGATACCGCAGGTCTTTATAACATCGGCTTTCTGGCCGTCGGTCGCAATGGCAACGGCCCAAATGGCCTGATCGTCAAGGTTGATGGTATCACAGCCCTCACCCTGGCGGAGTCTCAGTTTGATAATCTGAAATGGCAGGATTTTGCAACATCGGCTATCAACCTCACGGCTGGTTCGCACACGATTTCATTTGTCGGCAATAATCAGCTTGTTGGAGATAAAACCACGGTGATCGACCGCGTGCAGATCGGCCGCACCGGCCTGAATACAAACGCGATTCCCGATAGCTCCATTGTCTCGCTTAATAGTGCTAATTCCACGCTCGATCTGAATGGGAACAACGAAACGGTCGGCTCGCTTATCGGCGTTTCAGGCAGCAAAGTCTTTCTGGGCAACGGCACTCTGACCACAGGCGGCAATAACTCGGATTCAATTTACGCGGGCGTCATCGCTGGGGCAGGTGGCGTTGTGACCAAGACCGGCACCGGCACGCTGACATTGACAGGCATCAATAGCTATAGCGGCGGCACGAACATCAACGCCGGCAAATTTAAGAGCGTGCTTGCCAATTCCGCGGGATCGGGCCGGGTCTTTGTCGCGGCCGGCGCGACCTGGGAGCTTGGCGGCGAGAACCAGACGGTGGCCGGACTTTCGGGCGCCGGAGCCGTTACGCGTAACACCGCGCTGACCGGAGCGGTGGTGGGACCTACCGTTTTCACCACCAACGCGGGCTCGGGCATATCGGGCGCGGCGAACTACACTCACCTGCTTGACTTCGGCGATGGCGCGGGCGCTGTAATAAATGGAGTTGCCTTCACCAGCGCCGGCAATAATGGCGGAAACTGGAGTCTGACCGGAGCTACCAATTCCGTTCCCGAAGTCGCCGGCGCGCCGACCGCTCCGACGTTTGTCGACGCCCCCAACGGGACCGGATTCAATCAGCTCTATCAGGACTTCTATTACAATGGCAATCCGGGCGAACTGAAACTCAACAACCTGATAGCAGGCGAAAATTACGAGGCCCGCCTTTACAACCGCGTCTGGGGTGGTCCGCGTGTGCAGACACTGACTTTCGATGATGGGAGCGGCACCCCGGCCGGCTTTACGTTTGACCAGGATGCAACTTCAAATCCGAACTATATCAGCTATAAGTTCACAGCCACCGCGCCAACACTGACGATCACGGCTACCCCGCAGGCGCCCGGATCGAGTTTTCATTGGTATGGGGCGACCGTTGAACAGATTGTCCTGACGCCGTCGACGCTGACAGTGGGCGACTCGAACAACTATACCTTCGACGGTGTGCTTAGCGGAATCAACAATCTGGCCAAACAAGGCACCGGCATCCAGACATTGGCCGGCGCCAATACTTATACCGGCACCACGTTGGTAAGCGGCGGCACTTTGCAAGTTACCGGTTCAATCAGCGGTACTACCAGCGTGACTGTTAACAACAACGCCACGCTCCAGATCGGCGGCACCGGCAATCGAATCGCCGATACTGCCCCAATCACCCTTGGAGGCAACGGCGCGGGCGGCACGCTTAGCATGCAAGGATTAAGCGCGCAGAGCGAAGTTCTTGGGGTGCTTAAATTAGGCGAGTCGTCCACCATCGACTTCGGCTTGGGCAACAGCGATACGCTCCTTTTCTCCAAGCTGACACTGGCAACTTATTCCCTGGCCGTGTTCAACTGGACCGGCACGCCATACAACCTGTCTGAAACCGCCGATCATGGTGGCACCCAGGACCATCTCACCTTCGCTCTCAATGTTGGCGCCACCGACGCCAGCCGTATCTATTTCTATTCCGACAACGGCGCGACCTTTTTGGGCAGCGGGAAAACCATTAACTACGGCGGCGGACAATTTGAAGTGGTCCCGGTTCCCGAGCCCTCGGTGAGCGCACTTGCCGCCTTGGCTCTGGGTCTTGCGGGCCTCCGCCGGCGGCGGAGGACGGCAAGATAACGCGTAAAGAAACGCGCACACCAGCAAGCGTGAGTCCGAACCGTGCACGGCTTGAAAAGCCTTGCAACGATGTTTGGCATCTTTCCACCCACCCGTTGGGCCACCCGCTCACGTTGTCAGCTTGTCACCTTACCACCCTATCTCCTTGCCCTCCGCACCCGCTCTCCAATTTGATGTTGTAATCGCCGGCGGCGGTTTTGCCGCGGTATATTGCGCACGTGCCCTCGCACGGGGACTTGGCGACGAGGCACGTAATCGGGTTGCCCTTGTGGCGGATCAGAACTTCATGGTCTTCCAGCCGATGCTGGCTGAAGTGGTCGGCGCGTCGCTTTCCCCTCGGCATGTCGTCAATCCCATTCGGCGCCTCTGCAGCGGAGTGACGGTGCTGCGCGGGAGCATCAGCTCAATTGATCTTCCGGCAGGTGCCATGCAGGTCAATGCGGGTGATTTTACGGGCAATGTTTCCGTGGAATTTAAACACCTCGTCCTCACTCTCGGCGGAATAGTCGACCTCAGCCGTGTGCCTGGGATGACAGAACACGCCTTTTTGCTTAAAAACGTCGGCGACGCCCTTAAGCTACGTTCAACGATTATCGACCGGATCGAAGAAGCCAATCTCACTTCCGACGCGGCGGCAATGGAACGGCTGCTTCGTTTTGTGATTGTGGGCGGCGGCTACTCGGGCGTGGAAACCGCGGGGCAGATCCGGGATCTTGGCGATGAAATCCTCGGACTTTATCCACGGTTGCCCAAAGAATTGTTCCGCGTCATTTTGATCCATAGCGGTCCGCATCTGCTCCCGGAAATCAACGAGTCACTTGGACGCTATTGCGAGGAAAACCTGAAGGGCCGAGGTGTGGAAATCATTCTCGGATCGCGTGTTTCGGGGATGACCGCCAGCAAGGTTTATATCGGGGAGCGCTCTTTTGAAACGCATACGGTAGTCTCCACCGTGGGAAATGCGCCGCACCCGATGCTCGTGAGCCTTTGCAGCGACAACAGCATTGAACTCGATCGGGGACGCGTGGTTACCGATGACACCTTGAAGGTAAAAGATCATCCCGGCCTTTGGGCCGCGGGCGATTGCGCGGCCGTGCCAATGCCGGTGAAAAACGCCCCGGTGAGCGAACCTGTCAAAGCGGCCTCCCCCTTCACGCCACAGCCGTTTTGTCCGCCTACCGCGCAATTTGCCGTGCGCCAGGGCACCCTTCTTGGCAAAAACCTGGCGAGCGTGCTTGGTGGAAAAGGCGAGGTCGAATCGTTTAAATTTACCGGACTCGGTGAGCTCGCCTCCATCGGCCATCGGGCCGCGGTAGCCGAAATCATGGGGATGCAGTTCTCGGGGTTTTTTGCATGGTGGCTATGGCGGAGCATCTACCTGATGAAATTGCCGGGGCTTGAACGCAAGCTGCGTGTGCTCATGGATTGGACGCTCGATCTGTTTTTCCCTCGCGATATTTCCCTCTTTCAATCGCGTCCCACCCAGCGGCTCAAGGGGATGCGCCTGGAAGTGGGCGACATCCTTTTTCATGCGGGTGAGCCGGCCTTTTCTTTTTACATCGTAAAAAGCGGTCGCATCGATCTGCGAAATCCTGATGGAACACCTGCAAAGAGCGTCTATCCGGGGGACCATTTCGGAGAACGTGCGCTCCTGCATGATCGCAAATGGCAATTTACTGCCATAGCGGCCGAGTCGACCGAGCTGGTGGCGATCAGTGCCGGAGTTTTCGACTCGATTATCGACGCGGACAAGTCGATCCGCGATTTTCTCCTGACGACCGCCGCGTCGCATTGATCAGCTTTAGCTGGCTGCAGACGGCTTAAATTGAGCGCGGATTGTGGGTTGGGCTTGGAGTTCCTTTCCTGGAAGCCCCTTTTCACTTGGCATCGTTCCAACCGGCTCGCTAGCTTGCGGCCCTCTTTCATGAAGCGCCTGATACTTTGTTCCGCCCTTTTGCTGATGTGCAGAGCAGGGGCTCATGCGCAGTTTGGCAATTTTGATGACATTCCCATCGAGATTGATTCGGAAGAAAAGAGCTTTGATAAGAGCATCGCGACGGCGGATAAAAATGTCGTCATCCGTTACGGCGAGATCGTGATTTATTCTGATCACGCCCAATACAACCCCGAGACAAGGGATATTTTGGTCAGCGGCAATGTTCGCATTTACCGCGAAGGACGTCTTTTTACGGGCGAACGGGCCATTTACAATCTTGAGACCAAGCAGCTCAGCGCCTCGGATTTTCGCGGCGAGTTTTTTCCCTTCAAGTTTGCGGGCGACTCGCTCAACACGCTTGGACCGAAGGGTTACCTGGTAAAAAACGGAATTTTCACGACAAGCGACAGTTCCCGGCCCGACTACTCGATTCGCGCGAGGACGGTGAAGGTCTACCCCAAGGATCACATTGTGTTTAGCAATGTTAAGGTCTTCATTGGGCGCACGCAGGTCTTCTGGTTTCCGTATCTTTACCAGTCGCTGGTAAAGGATCAGGGCTTTCTGATTACGCCCGGCTACTCGAGCTCACTCGGCGCGTTTTTACTGGGCCAGTATGGATTTCCATTGGGCGAGACGACCGCCAAATTCCGGCTCGATCTTTTTGCAAACCGCGGAGTGGGCACGGGATTTGAGACGCGCTGGGACGACAAGTTAACGGAGGCAGCAGAGCCGACAGTTGAAAAATCGGTTACCAAGGGGACCGATAAAGGAAACTGGGGCCGGTTCCGCAGTTATTACATCAACGACGCAAAGCCCGGCACCAATAAGACGGCACTGGCGCGGGAGGATATCGATCCGAGCCGATACCGGGTTTCGCTTCAGACGCGCACCTATCTGACGGAGGATATTTACGCGACCATCGACATTAACAAGCTCAGTGACGCGCGCTTTTTACAGGATTTCGAGCCGGGCGAATTTCGCACCAACCCGAATCCGGACAACGCGATCTCGATCACCAAATGGGACGAAAATTACACGGCGACGTTGACGGCCCGAAAGAACCTGAACGAGGAAGTCTTCGATCAGACCGAGCGGCTTCCTGAAGGGGCGCTTGATATCAAAAGGCGCCCGCTTTTTGGGAGTCGTTTCTTTTACGATGGCGAAACGAGCGCGGGCTTTTACCGGCGCAACTTTGCCGGCGGTGCACTGGTGAGTGATTACGACACGTTCCGGGCGGATACCTTCCATCAGATCTCGTATCCGAATACCTATTTTGGCTGGCTCTCAGTGGTGCCGCGGGCCGGGGTGCGCGGAACTTATTACGCAAACACCGGTTTTTACGAGACGATCACCACGACGTTTCCGACCACGACGGTCACCACGATCATCCCTGGCACGACCAGCACCACCGTGACCAACGGAACAACGGTGATCACCACCGAATCGCGTCATACCAGTACCAGTCGATCGAGCACGGGCGATGTGCGAACCACGGTTGAGAAAAACAATGCCACTGAAAGCGGCACGACTTCCAACACTTCGAAGTCGTCCAAAACCGAAACCCGGCTCGTCAGGGAAGGCTCGCTTTTCAGGCCTGTGGTCAACGCAGGGGTGGAGGCGTCGTTCAAGTTGTCGCGCGCTTTTGAGCAGGTCCAATCCCGCGCCCTGGGCCTTGATGGATTGCGCCACATCGTCCAGCCGTATGCAAATCTCTCGTTTGTCTACAGCGGCGAGGATCCGGTCAATATCCTGCAGTTCGACCGGCTTAATCGTTCCACCCAACTGCCGCCCATCGATTTTCCGCAGTTCAACACAATCGACTCCATCGATAACTGGAGCATTCTCCGCTTGGGGGTGCGCAATCGGCTCCAAACCCGGCGCGACAACATCACCCTCAACTGGCTGGAAATGGACACGTTTTTTGACGTGAACATCGATCGCCCGCAATTCGTGGGCGATGTCGCCCCCGATACCGGCACCTTTTCCAACGTCTTCAACCGGATCCGGTTCTCTCCATTACCCTGGGTGAATCTGACACTCGATTCGCAGATTCCTTTGCTTGACCAGGGATTTACCGAGGTCAACACAGCGCTCAATTTCCTGGTCAACGAGAACCTTTCGCTGACGGTTGGAAACCGCTATCTGAGCGGCGACCCTGTCATTAAATCGAGCAGCCTTTTAACCATGGGCGGTTACCTAAGGCTCAATGATAACTGGGCGATCGGCGCCCGTGGCCAGTATGAATTTGAAACCAGCCTCCTCGAATCGCAACGGTATGAAATCCATCGTGATCTTTCGAGCTGGGTCGCCTCTTTTGGCTTTGTCGTCATCAATAACCGAAACGAAACGACAGGCCGCACGGTGAGCGACTACGGCCTCACACTCACCTTTACCTTAAAGGATCTCCCTGCCGTGCGGATCCCCCTCGCACTCGATCCTGATAGTCTCGCGGGCGGCGGCGGCTCCGGTAAAAACCGTTAGTCGCGGCGCCAGGCCCTGGGAATGGCGTTTGTCCAGCGGCGCGGAGGACGATGACCGTCGCACGCTTGGTTGAATTATTTTGATCGGGGTTGTCTCAATGGTTCGCCATTTGCTATTTCAGGGCAAATGCAGCCCCCTTCCCGCCGCCCCCTCGAAGCAGTCATCCGTGACCAAGACGGCCGACAAATCGCGCGTTGCCTGATTCAACGAGGCCGGTATGTCATCGGCCAGGATTGGAAAAACGAGATCATCGTCGATCATCCCACGGTTTCTGTTAAGCATGCGCGCCTTACGGTGGAAACCGAGACGAGCTTTTTTATCGAGGATCTCGAAAGCGCCAACGGAACCACAGTCGACGGCCAGCCAACCGAGGGCGCCGTCGCAATTTCACTCGATAACCGAGTGGAACTGGGCGGCACGATCCTTGAATTTCAACGCTGCGGACTGCCTGCGGCGGTTTTTGAATTATTGCCAGAAGCCTTCCTGCGCAAGAACCGCTACAACATGGGCGAGATTGTCGTCCAGGGAAGCACCAGCACCATCATTGAAGCATACGACACCTCGCTCTGCCGAAGTCTGGCAATCAAGGTGATGCGTCCCGAAAGTCAGTGCCGGCTGGAAAATGTCCTGCGATTTGTTCGCGAAGCCCAGATCAGCAGCCAGATCCAGCACCCGGGCGTGCTTCCAATTTACGAACTCAATCTTGACCCGCAGAGTCAGCTTTTTTACACGACCCGTTTTGTGGAAGGCGACTCGTTGGCTACCATCCTGGACGCCGTGGCTGCCACGCCGCCTTCCACGGTTCCACCGCATACGTTACGCTCGCTGCTGCTCATTTTCGGAAAGGTCTGCGATACACTCGCTTTTGCCCATTCCCTCGGAGTCATTCACTGCTGCCTGCGCCCGGAATGCATCAGCGTAGGCGCGTATGGCGAGGTGTTTGTCAATCAATGGGGACTGGCCAAAGTCACCGACGTCGATGCCAACGGCGAGCCGCTGCGCGCGCCGCTGAACGTGGCGCCGACAAACGCATGGCCGGCCGTGAGCCCCTTCACCGCTCCGGAAGTCGCCACCGAAGCGATCGAGGAAGTCAGCGCCCGCAGCGATATTTATGCGTTGGGCGCGATCCTTTACCGCATCCTGACATTGAGCGATCCGATGACCCCCACCGAGGAGAGAGGAATCCTTGAAATGGTGTTAAGCAACTCGATCAAACCAATCAGCAGCTTCAAGGAAGCGCTCCCCCATTATCCCGGTGGAAACATTCCCGAAACACTCGCTTCGCTTGCCACTCGCGCCATGAGTTACAAGCCGGAAGATCGTCCTTTGAGCGTTTCAAGATTCCGCCACGAGATCACCAGTTTTGAAAATGGAACCCCGGCCGGCGAACCCGGACTATGGAAACACTTCAGCGGTTTGCTTGGGGCTGCCCGGAACTAAAAAACTCACGATTCAGGCCGCCTATTCGGCCCCCTCCAGTATCGTGAGACAATCCGCGGCGCGGTCAATCGACGCTGTGCACGAACCGAGCACGGCCGCGCGGCATTCCACCAGGAAATTGGTGAGGTGGTCGCTGTGGACACGGGCGCGGATACATTCCTCACGATTCAAAACCGACTGAACGTCATGCACGAGCGCGATGATGATTGCGTAAATCCGCCAGTTATCGGGATCCCGCGCCGTTCGCAGTGAAGCGATCAGGGCCCGCAGATTTTCTGTATATGTTCTGTCGTATCTCATTTTTTTTGAGGAAACAGAACGTAAGCAATTCACCTGCCAAAATCCGTTCAACATGCCACGCCGGGCTGCACTATAACGTGACAAGGCAGCACCCCGACCAAAGTGATTTTTCCTGAATGAATAGTCCAGCGCTCTTCGATTCATTATCAACCAAGCGT
This sequence comes from Chthoniobacteraceae bacterium, assembly GCA_028293625.1. Lineage (GTDB taxonomy): Bacteria > Verrucomicrobiota > Verrucomicrobiia > Chthoniobacterales > Chthoniobacteraceae > CAIURC01. Next base: position 136,613 of record JAQGOL010000037.1, read on the forward strand.
TAAATCCTCTTTAGCGGAACAAAAAGTGCACATTTATCCGGTTGGGATACAATCTATCCAACAATGTATATAAACTATCCTAAAAATATTTATGCAACGGCGTAAATGGACGATCGTTTTATCCGGTCTTGGCGCGCAGCTTGGGTTGTCTTTAAGCGCAGCCTCTGAAACGGCGCGCGATCTGGCGACTTGCCAATCCCGGTAGAAGCCACCCTTGCCATCGGTGCCTGCCGCTCGAGTTGCCATTCCCCTCTTTAGTCGTGCAATTCCTCGAAGGGCGCAGCATCTGCCCAATATGAATGGCAAGCGATTAAAACGCTTTTCCGATCTAACAGCATCAAAAATACACATGAACAAAGTCACACCATTTCTCTCGTTCGACGGGCAAGCTGAGGAAGCGGCCCGATTCTACGTCTCGCTACTGCCGGACTCGCGGATCGACCGGGTGACAGAGTCGCCAATGGACACGCCGGGCGGCACCGCTGGCACGGTTCTTATCGTCGAGTTCACGCTCGCCGGCACCCCATACATCGCGCTGAACACGCCGGGATTCTCATTCACCGAGGCCGTCTCGTTCCTGATCGCCTGCGCGAACCAAGCTGAGACGGACCGGCTTTGGGCGGCGCTGACGGCCGACGGCGGCTCAGAAATTGCATGCGGCTGGCTTAAGGACCGCTGGGGCGTCTTCTGGCAAGTAACGCCGACCCGACTAATGGAACTGATCAAAGACCCCGACCGGGACCGCGCCCGTCGCGCAATGGAGGCAATGACGAAGATGATCAAGATCGACATCGCCGAGGTGGAACGAGCCGCCGACGGCGCATAAGCAATTCGCCAAACCTGACCCTAGCGCTTCCGCGAACCAGTCAGGCGAACGGGTTTCCAGGGTTCAGAACGCTTTACTTCGCCCCGCGAGACGGAAAGCTTTAGGCATGAGTCGTCACTACTCGAATCTTGTGAACTCACGTTTTTTTTCGCTCGCGTTGATCTTAGTCGCGTTGCTCGCTTCAGCTGGCGAGTCGGCCTAGCCACGCGACGCCGAGACCGTCGCGTTCATGCGGACACGCGGTCGAGGTACGAAGGGCTTTGGCAGCCGCCCGTGAACTTTTAGGCTACACGAGCTCAAACGCTCCTTCGGTATTGAAGATGCCCGCTTCGGCAACGTCAACTCGATGCCGGAGTCACTGTTCATCCAACTGCGCTCAATCAGGGTGTCCATTCAACCGGGCAAGCTCAGAGTGTATATCCGGTGAAGTAACCTCCCTGATTGCGATTTCTCATCGCAGTACAACTGATTCGATATAGTGGCTTATCGTCCGTGATGATAACATCATCAAGCTTACGGAACTCGCGCCCCAAGTAGCTTGTGATTGTAGAATTGATGCTGCCATCTGCGGAGACATTGAGCGAGATGCGCACGGTGGGCCGTCGCCGCTGCGCGCTAACTGGCGAAGCGAGCAGAGTTAAGAGCATTACAGGTAACACGTATCGCATAATGTTCAGATCGTGTGAGAAGCTGATATTTTATTGAACAGCAGCCGTCTTTTTCTGCCGCCCCTACGTGCGAACAGCCAATTGAGCGACGGCTGTATTTGGAGAGAAGATGCAGCCGCTTACCCTCTGGCGCTGAGGATTCGTGGTCATTGTTTAGATGATTGAAGCACTGACGACGGGAGAGCCAGCTCGAAAGAAAGATTTTGGATGGACAATTGCATCAGTGACGGTGGTGGGTGTGAAATTCCACAGTCTGCCGGCCTGCGAGCCACTCGCCTGTTCAGGAGCGAAATCGGTAAACATTAAAGGCCGTGGAGTGGTTTCCTGGCGACCGATTGCCGCCTTATCCACTCAACCACTCCCCTACCCGCAGCCATTCAAAACCAAAGCGTCAAGAAGTGCCAATTGCGAGCCAAGAGAGTGCGCATAATTGGCGCTTTTCATCCACGAATGACAAGAAATGAAAAAACGGGAACCGCCCGCAAATCCTCTCTCAATCAGCTTTCCGCGGAAAACGAAAAGTGGGTTGGGCGAGACTCGAACTCGCAACCAACGCCTTAAAAGGGCGCTGCTCTACCATTGAGCTACCAACCCCAATCCGTCGGGGAGCGCTGTAGATAGTTGAGCGCGAAAGGTGACGCAAGCAAATCTTCACGCTAGATTTCATTTCTCACCCATGCGCCGATTTTTTGCCTTCAATTCCGCTGACAGAAAGCCGTTTTTCATTGCCGGCACGCTGCTGTTTTTAGCCATCGTTGCCGTCGCGTTTTTATCTCTGCGTGGAAAAAAAGCGCCGCCGAGCCGTGAATTAAGCACCCCGGTGTTTGCGCTCAACGTCCTTGGGTCCCATTCGCTTTATTTTAATGGGCCGGCCCGGCCATGGCTGCTGGCCGGCAAACCGGATTTGCTCACTGCGGAGGACAAGGACGAAAAATCCGAACGGAGCCGTGCGTTTGCGCAAGCGGTCCAGAGCCCGCCTCTTTTCAGGCAACTCGATCGGCGATACCGCTTTGATACACTCCTGATTGTCGGCGACCCAAGCCAGAGCCGCCCGTTGCTTGAACATTTGATGGAAACCCGTGATTGGGTCCTTGTATATCTTGATCACACGAGCCTGATCTTCAAAAGGAGTCCCGCGCCGGCGTGGGATCCGCGTCAATTGCAGGAACTGAGGGCAAAGTTCGCGGCTTCAAAAAACGAGGAAGCGACGTTCCTGGCACAGGCTGCCATTAAGATGCTGGCGATGCGGCTCTCGCAGCCTGCGAAAGAAATCCTCGATGAAGCCGAGAAGCTCGATCCCAAGGCGATCGACGTTTGGAGCGCGCTGGCAATCTACCGCACCAATCGCGGCGAGTGGGCGCTCGCCATGGCCAACGCGGACCGTGCCCTGGCCCTCGACAAGGATTTCCTGCCCGCGCTTGCCGCAAAAACGCAGATCTATTATTCGACGCACCGCTTTGATGAGGCGCTCACGCTTTGCACCCGGCTGCTCGCCGCGCGCCCCGATGATCCCGGCCTGCTTTTTTACAAAGCCAAGATCGCCCACGAACGGCACGCTTATAAAGACGAAGTCGCGGTGCTGCAAAAGCTGATCGCATTGGCCGAAGCCGAATCGCGGCCCAGCTCCGGTTACCGGATTTATTTGGGACAAGCGCATGCGGCGCAAAGCGAGGCGGAACCCGCCATTGAACAATTCAGCCGTGCTCTGAAAGATCCGGATTTGCCAAAAGAACAGCGGGAGTTTGCCGCGGAGCTTCTCGCGCAAATCAAGAAAAGAAGCGGATTATAGGCGGCCGGATAAAGCGGCTGGAGGGCTAACGCAAATCCGGGGACTATGCCTGACACGCGCCAATCGCACCGTGTCGAACTCGCTCCTTGACGCTTGTTTTCACGGCTCCTATATTGCCAACTGCACTCCGAATCAAAATGAAGTGGGATTCACACCCCCACTTTTTTTTGTCCCTCGAAGCTTGTGCCATTTTATGAATGCCGAATTTATTGCAATGTTGGACTACCTCGAGCGCGAGAAAGGAATCAAGCGCGAGGTATTGATTGAGGCTGTACAGAACGCGCTGGTTTCCGCCGCGAAAAAAACAGTCGAGGCGGGCCGAGATTTACGTTGCGAGATTGATCCAAAAACAGGGGAAATTCGCGCGGTGGCCAAGTTGATCGTTGTTGAAAAAGTGGCCAGCAAACACGACGAAATCGCTATCACGGCGGCGCGCAAGATCAAGCCTGCGGCACAACTCGGCGAAGAACTCGAGGTGGAGGTTACCCCGAAAAATTTCGGCCGCATTGCGGCCCAAACCGCCAAGCAGGCAATGATGCAACGCATCAGGCAGGCGGAAAAAGAGATGATCTACGATGAGTTTAAGGATCGCGCCGGAGAGATTGTCAGTGGCACCGTGCGCCGGTTTGAACGTTCGGATGTGGTGGTTGACCTGGGGAAATTCGAAGCGACCATGCCTTCCCGTGAACGGGTGCAGACTGAGGATTACAATATCGGCGACCGGATCCGCGCCTACGTGGTGGCGGTGGAAAACGGCGCGCGCGGCCCCGAAATCATCATTTCCCGCAGCCACCCCAATTTTGTGCGCCGCCTTTTTGAAATGGAAGTCAGCGAGATTGCCGATCGCACCGTGGAGATCAAAGGGATTGCCCGCGAAGCCGGCTTCCGCACCAAGGTTTCCGTTTTCAGCGCAAACGACAAAGTCGATCCCGTCGGCGCTTGCGTTGGGATGCGTGGTTCGCGGGTAAAGAATATTGTGCGCGAACTTAATAACGAGAAAGTTGACATCATCCGCTGGAGCGCCGATGTGAAGGAGTACGTTCTTGAGGCGCTTAAACCGGCCAAGATCAAGACCGTTTCCCTGGATGAGAACAGGAAAGCGATCCATATCCGGGTCGATGAAGATCAGCTCTCGCTTGCGATTGGCAAACGCGGTCAGAATGCCCGTTTAACCTCGCGATTGACGGGCTGGGATATCAATATTGAAAAAGACGAATCGGCTGAGCAGGTCTTCAAAAACCGGCTCCAGAAAGCGGCTGTCGCTTTGGCCGATACACTTGAGATCGACCTGACAACTGCCAGTTTGCTCGTCAACGGCGGCATGGCCAATTTGGACACGCTTGCCGATGTGGAAGCCCAAGACATTGCAGACGCCGCAGGGATCGAACTCGAACAAGCTGAACTCATTCATTCCGCTATCAAGCGCGCGCAAAACAAGAGCATGGCTCCTACCCAGTAGGCGCTATGAAATGCATTTCCAGGCACACCTTCAGGGACATTTTTAATGGCAACCAAGACGAACACAGTAAAGACAGCCTTCAAAAAGATTACCGCCACTAAGCCGGCGGACAAATCTGATACCAAGCCGCCTGCAAAGGGCAAGGCAGGTGAGGCGGCGGAACCTAAACCGGAAACCAAACCGGAGCCGCCCAAGGAAGCCATTTCGCTTATCGACGACAAGCCCAAGCGGCCCCGCGATCGCAGCAAACCGCCCGCCCCCGGCACCAAGCCGTTTGTGGCGTTGCCAAGCATTTCCCGAATCCTTTCGCCTGAGCCTCCCAGGGTTGTCGTTGAACCGGAGCCTGAACCGGTTCCCGTGGTGGAAGAAGAACCGGTTGCCGTGGTCCCGGAACCGGAACCCAAAAGCGATGATGGGAAGCTGATTCACATCAAGCCTCCGATCATGGTCAAGGAGCTCTCCAATCAATTGGGGCTCAGGCCGTTTGTCGTGATCCGCGATTTGATGGACATGAACATCTTTGCGTCCATTAACCAGGCGATTGAGCCTGAAATGGCCGCCCGGGTTTGCGCCAAGCACGGGTTTACCTTCGAGCGTGAGAAACGCAAAGAAGGCGGTGGAGTCCATAAGCCGGCTGAAAAGACCTACGCGCCGCCAAAAGAGCCCGCCAAGCCGGCAAAAGAAGAGCTCAAGTTCCGCGCGCCCATTGTCACCTTCATGGGACATGTCGATCACGGCAAGACGACCCTCATGGATGCCATTCGCAAGACCCGCGTGGCAGCGGGTGAAGCGGGCGGCATCACCCAGCATATCGGCGCTTACTCGGTCACCTATAACGACCAGAAAATCACTTTTCTTGATACCCCGGGCCACGCGGCATTTACCGCGATGCGTGCCCGTGGCGCCACGGTGACCGACATCGTAGTGCTGGTAATCGCCGCCGATGACGGGCTCATGCCGCAAACCATCGAGGCGCTCAACCATGCCAAGGCAGCCAAGGTGCATATCGTTGTCGCGATTACTAAAATTGACGTCCCTGGCGCCAATATCGACAAGGTCAAAGGCCAGTTGCAGGAAAAAGGGCTCGTGCCTGAAGATTGGGGTGGCGAGACGATCGTCTGCCCGGTTTCAGCTGTTAAGAAAATCGGCATTGAGCAGCTTCTTGAAAGCATCCTGCTCGTGGCCGAGGTCGCTGAGCTGCGTGCAAGCGCCCAGGCCAACGCCCGAGGCACTGTTATCGAGTCCCAGATCGAACAGGGCCGCGGTCCAACCGCCACGCTCATTGTGAAGATGGGCACGCTTAAAGTGGGCGACGCGTTTATCTGCGGCACGTACAGCGGCAAAGTGAAGCTGCTCATGGATGATCTTGGCAAGCCGATCAAGAGCGCTTTGCCATCGACCCCTTGCAAGGTCCTCGGTTTCTCAGGTCTTCCCAACGCCGGCGATGAACTCGTCGTCATGGAGAGTGAGAAAGCCGCCACCGCACTGAGCGAGGAACGTCTGGCTTCCCAGCGTCTCAAAAAACTGGTCACCCCGCATCGCGCCAGCCTCGAAAACCTTTTCGACAGCCTTGCCGCGGACAAAAAACCGGTCCTCAACCTGATCCTCAAGTGCGACGCCCAAGGCTCGAGCGAAGCGGTCGCCACTTCATTGCGCCAGATCGAAAGCCGCAAGATCAGCTTGAATATGCTGCACCTTGCCGTTGGCCCGATTACCGAATCCGACGTGCTGCTCGCCGCGGCCTCCAATGCCGTGGTCATAGGGTTCAACGTAAAAACTGAATCGAGTGCCGCCAATACGGCACGAAGTGAAGGTGTGCAGTTGAAGCTTTATTCGATCATCTACGAGCTTATTGATCAGGTGAAAGAGGCGATGGCCGGAATGCTTGAGCCTGAGAATCGCGAAACTGTCATTGGCCATGCGGAGGTCAAGAAAGTGTTTGAACTCTCCAAGGGCCTCGTGGCCGGAAGTCTTGTCACAGATGGACGCATTGCCCGTGTAGGCCGCGCCCGCGTCCTTCGCGGCCGCCAGCCTATTTACGACGGCGCCCTCGCGACGCTTCGCCGTTTCACCGAGGATGTCAAAGAGGTCCGCAGCGGACTTGAATGCGGCATCAAACTTGGCGATTTCACCGAGTACGAGCCAGGCGACATCATCGAGTGTTACACGCTCGAGAAGGTTGCGCAGAAGCTCTAGCCTACCTCTGTCGGCGGATCCAAAGGCAGCGGGACGAAAGCACTGAAGCTTTCGTCCCTGAAGCCATCGACCCCCGGCGTCATCCGTATGAAACATCGCCTCGCACGCGTCAACGAACTCATCCGTCGGGAACTGGGCGAAATCGTCAATCGCGAACTCCGTTTCGACTCCAAGCTGGTCACCATTCAGCAGGTCGATATTACGCCCGATCTTCGGCATGCCCATATTTACGTCAGTTTTATCGGCACTGAAACCGAACAACATAGCGATATGGCGTCGCTGCATGCCAAGCGCTCTTCGCTTCAGCAATCACTTTCCAAGCGGGTCGTTCTCAAGTTTACGCCGCATCTTCATTTTAAGGTCGACGAAGCAATGGAACGTGGCAGCCGCGTCCTGAATATCATGGGCGAAATGGAGCCGCTGCCGCCCGAGAGCTACGAAGATTACCAAAACAAAGAGCCTTACACCCCGTAAGCGTTTCTTCTGTGCCTGAAGCGAAGCCTTGCCTATTTCGCAAAGGCTTCCTCCTTTCGACCCCGGACCACCCGCCTTTCGTGCCCCCCTTGCCATTCATGAAGCCCAACGTACGCCTTGAAGAAATCGCCGAGGTCCTTCGCACCCGCCAACGATTCGTCATCATGAGCCACCTGCGTCCCGATGGGGACGCGCTCGGATGCGAACTCGCGATGGCGCTTTGCCTCAGGGAACTCGGCAAGGATGTTACCGTTTGGAACGAGGATGGAATGCTCGAAAAACTCCGGTTCCTTCCGCATTCCGAGCTCGTTGAAAAGCCACCGGTCGAGAATCCGGAAGAATTTGAAGTGGCAATCGCGCTCGATACCGCCGTGCAAAACCGAGTGGGGACATGTTTCAAAGCGCTCAAGCACGCGGATCTATGGATCAATATTGATCACCACGTCACCAACGATCACTACGGCGATCTGGCTTATATTGACCCAACCGCCCCGGCAACCGGACAGATTCTCTTTGAGCTTTTCAGCCAAAACGGCCTGCCGCTTACTCCCGCCATGGCCGACAATCTTTTTGTCGCAATTTCCACCGACACAGGCTCTTTCCAATATCCCAACACGACGGCACGCACGTACGAAATCGCGGCCGAGTTGATCCGGGCCGGCGTGAAAGTGGGCGCGCTTTCGCAAAAACTTTACGAGAGCTATCCGCGCCGTCGTCTGGAGCTTCTGCGCGCGCTACTCAACGTGATGCGGATGACGGCAAACGATCGCGTCGCAAGTTTTGCATTATCCATCGCGACCGCGGAATCGCTCGGCGCGCAACCGGAGGATAACGAAGGTCTCATCGACACCATTCGTGCCATTGAAGGCGTTGTGGTCGCGGCGTTCATTGAAGAACTTCCGGATAATAAGGTGCGCATCAGTCTTCGCTCCAAAGATCCAAGGATCGATGTTTCAAAAATTTGCGCCTCCTTTGGCGGCGGCGGCCACACCCTGGCAGCCGGCGCGCGCATCGACGGGCCTCTTGCCGAAGTCGAAGCCAAAGTCCTTTCAGCTATCGCTCATGAATTCGAACAGTATTGACGGTGTCCTTCTCGTAGACAAAGCCAGCGGCATGACTTCCCACGACGTCGTCGCCATTGCACGGCGCAGCCTTGGCACGAAAAAAGTGGGCCATTGCGGCACGCTCGATCCACTCGCTACCGGAATGCTGATCGTCGTGGTAGGCCGCGGCACCAAAATCCAGGACCTCCTGATGAGCGAGGACAAAGAATATGTCGGCACAATGCGCCTTGGCATCGTCACCGACAGCCAGGATGCCGATGGGCAGATCCTTGAAACGCGCCCGATTCCCGAGCTGACCCGTGATCAGATCAATGCCGCGTTCGCCAAATTCGACGGCGATTTTTATCAAATGCCTCCCATGGTTTCGGCCATCAAAAAAGATGGGGTGCCGCTTTACAAACTTGCGCGCCAAGGCAAGACCGTCGAGCGCGAGCCACGGTTTGTGCATATCTATGCCCATGAAATCCTGGAGGTTCGCCCCGATGAAATCGATTTCCGGGTGGTCTGCTCCAAAGGCTTTTACGTGCGCACCTATGCCTTCGACATCGGCAATGAACTCGGCTGCGGCGCCCATTTAAAATCGCTTCGCCGGACCAAAAGCGGCAAGTTCAACCTCGATCCGTCCGTCACCGTGGCGGAGCTTAAGACAGAGCCGCGCGAGGTCTTGCTTGAAAAAATGCTGACCTTGCCCGCCGTTTCACGGATGCGGGGCGCGTAAAACCGTCGTCTTTCCCGAGTCAGCTGTCGGTTTCCTATGAGCGTGCTCCATTCCCTCCCGGAACTCTCCGCGATTCCCGGGCCTGTGGTGCTCGCAATCGGCGTCTTCGATGGAGTGCATCTTGGCCACCGCGCGGTGATCGAACGCGCGCTTGCCGATGCCCGGCAAGTTAACGGCACTGCGGTTGTCGTGACTTTTGACCCGCACCCGATCCGGATTCTGCGCCCTGAACACGCCCCGCGCCTTCTCACCTCAACCGGGCATAAGATCCGCCTGATCCGGGATCTAGGGGTTGAGCATCTCCTGATCCTCCCCTTCACTCCCGAGCTTGCCTGCACGCCGCCTGAAGATTTCATCCGCAGCCTGGCCCATGCCTGCCGGCCGCTCATAGAAATTTGCGTTGGCCATCAATGGTCTTTTGGAAAAGGCCGCGCCGGAAATCTAGACCTGCTTAACCGCCTGGGCGATGAACTCGGATTTGATGAAGTGGGCGTCCACGCCGTCCAGGTCGGCGACCAGATTGTCAGCAGCACATTGGTGCGCCGCGCCGTCGAGTCAGGTGATCTGGCGACTGCGGCGCTCTTTCTTGGCCGGCCGTATCCGATCCTTGGCACAGTGACTGAAGGCGACCGGCTCGGGAGGACGATCGGTTTTCCGACGGCAAATCTTGGCGCCCATAACGAACAGTTTCCTCCCAACGGTGTTTACGCCGTGGATGTCGATTGGTGCGGCAAGCCGTTCCGAGGCGTCGCCAACATCGGCGTGCGCCCCACGATCGCCAATGCCAGCGGCCAGCGCATTATTGAAGTTCATCTCTTTGATTTTAACGCCGAGATCTACGGGGAAAATCTCGAAGTAACCTTTCGCCGCTTTCTGCGTCCGGAAATGAAGTTTGCTTCCCTCGAAGCGCTCCGCGCCCAGATCGTCGAAGACGTTACCCAGGCCCGCGCTTAAATCCTCTCAGCGCGCCGCTGCGTTCTGTTCGAGAGCCGCCTTCATGACATCGAGCGGAGCTTCCCGGTCAAACCAGATCTCAAAGGCGAGCGCACCCTGATGGAGCAGCATGGAGAGCCCGTTCGCGCTGCGAGCTCCGGCTTCATCCGCGGCGAGCATCAGCTTCGTCCGGCTCGCCGTATAGATCGTGTCGTAAATCATCAAATGCGGCTGAAGAATGGAGCTTGGCAAAGGAGAGACGTCGGCGCGTTTCATCCCCACGGAGGTGCAATTGATGATCAGGTCAGCGTGCTCAAACTGCGCCCGCAAGGCGCCATCTTCCCATGGCGCAACTTCGAGCCTGTCGCCCGGACCGTATACACGCGGCGCCCGGAACATCGGGGCGAGTTCCGCCGCCAATTCACGCGCCTTATCCAAAGTCCGATTTACGAGCACCAACCGCTCGCATTGTTCAATCCCGCATTGCATTGCAATCGCGCGTCCGGCACCGCCTCCGGCGCCGAGCACCACGACACGCAGATCGCGCAAATCGACGCCAAACTCCGAGCGCACCGCCCTGACGAGTCCCGGCCCATCCGTATTAAATCCAACGAGTTGATCCCCTTCCACAACGACCGTATTGACGACTCCGATCCGGCGCGCGTGATCATCGACCCGATCCATCAGTCCGAGCGCCAAGGCCTTGTGTGGGATCGTGCAGTTCACGCCGAGAAATCCGAGCTTTGGCAGCGACCGCAGTGCTTCGCCGAGTTCTTCCGCCTTGATATGAAGCCGCGTGTAGCGGGCAGCGATTCCGCATTTCTCCAACGCGGCATTGTGCATTGGCGGTGAAGCGGAGTGCGCTACGGGGTCGCCGATCACGGCCAGGCGCAACGGCGGTTCAATGCCGGCCGTCACCTCGGACCAGGTGCGCAAATCTTCCAGCGTGTAGACTTCTTTCATCAAAAACGCCGAGTTAAGCGCGGAACCGCTCGATCGTCCCCTGAAACCGTGCCAGAACACGCGTTTTCCCCAGGACTTCAAGCATGTGATAAAGGCTTGGACCAATCCCCCGCCCGCTCACCGCCACGCGCGCAGGATGGATAAATTCGGCCGGTTTGCAGCCCAGCGAGACGGCGGTCTCCTTTAACTTTGATTCAAGCGCCGCCGCATCCCAGCTTTCCACCATGGAATAAGCATCCGCGATCTGCTTCAAACGGTCGAGCGCGCCCGGTTTGCGCAATGTTTTTTCCACCGTCTCGAGCTCGTACGGATATTCGTCGGTAAAGAAATAGCCGATCCAGCCGGGCACCTCGGGCAGTTGCTTGATCTTCTCTTTGATCAGCGCGAGCACCGGCAACAGCGCATCGCGCGATCCAAACCGAATCCCGGCTTTTTCAATCCACGGAATCGCGGCATCGGCGAACTTTTCGATCTCCATGGCGGCGATGTATTGCGCGTTGAGCCAGTTGCACTTCTCAATATCGAACTGGGCCGCTTTGCGGTTGATTTTTTCAGGATCAAACAGGCGGATCACCTCCTCGATATCAAGCTTTTCGCGATCGTCCTTGGGCGACCATCCCAGCAAACAAAGATAATTGCGCACCGCCTCAGGCACGTAACCCTGCTCAATGTAATTCCCGATTCCCGCGCCCTGATCGCGCTTGCTCATTTTGGAGCCGTCCCGATTAAGGATCAGCGGAATGTGGGCAAAGCGCGGCGGCTCAACTCCGAATGCGCGATAAAGTTCAATGTGTTTGGGCGTGTTGGAGAGATGATCTTCGCCTCGAATCACGTGGGTAATCTCCATCTCGATATCGTCCACGACGTTCACAAAATGGAAGATCCATGAGCCGTCCGGCCGGCGGATCGTCATGTCGGCTTCCGGTTCGCCTGTCGGCGTGGTCGTCTTGCTGCGATCCACGTAGTTGCGACCGCAGACCATATCGACAAATTCGACCGGCTGGCGCGGCAGCCTGAAACGGGTGGCGCCTGCTTCATCCTGATACACGTGGCCCGCTTCACGCAGTTTGCCAAGGTAACGCTCATAAATTTCACCCCGCTGGCTCTGAAAATAGGGGCCATGATTGCCGCCCGCCTCCGGACCTTCATCCCACCCCACTCCCAGCCAGCGCATCCCGTCCAGGATCACCTGCACCGCCTCCTCGACATGGCGGGCGCGGTCGGTGTCTTCAATGCGCAAAACGAACACGCCGCCGGTATGCCGCGCGTAAAGCCAATTAAAAAGCGCTGTGCGTGCCCCACCCACATGCAGCATCCCGGTTGGTGAAGGAGCAAAACGAACACGAACTTGAGAACTCATAGAGTCGGGGAACCTGCGCAAAGCCCCGCCGCTTTGAAAGAGGGAAATCCGTTTCCGAATTCCCAATTCGAATTGGAACGGCGGGCGTCTCTGGCCGTCAACTGAGCTGCGCCGAGCAAAGTGTCGACTTGCCACTCGAAGAGCGCTCAATCTGATTCAATCAAAATAAAAAGCCAAACCGACCGATTACAATCAGGAGCAAGCGGCGGCCCGACAGGCACCGTTGCACTGCTTTGCGTGCTCCTTGTGGTTCCAATTTGCGCCCTGCACCAACTTCCGACGGACTGGCGCCTTCTTGCCGGCATCTCGATTGCCGTTTCCCTCGCTACTTTTTTTCTCTATCGAACCGATAAACGGCGGGCTCAGGCCGGGGAACGGCGCATCCCGGAATCGACTTTGCATAGCTTGGAGCTCATTGGCGGATGGCCAGGCGCATTGCTTGCACAACGAAAATTCCGCCATAAAACCGCGAAGCGATCCTACCAGATCACCTTTTGGATTATCGTGCTCGGACACCAATTAATCGCACTCGATTTTCTGCTTCACTGGAAACTCGCCACGCATTTGTTCCTCTTCACTACAAACCAATACCTTCGGCTATTGGGATAAACTTGGTCAGTCTGATTCTTTGAAGGCAACTCTTCCACTCCCGCGCGCGGAGTGCGCAACCGCTAAACCATGGCTTCCCTTTCAAATCGAAATATCCCGCTCTTCATCGCTTTTCGGGTGTTTTTCAACGCGCGCTGGTATTATCCGGTCCTCGCGGTGCTCTTTCTCAAGCTGGGCCTCACGCTGGAACAATATGCCCTGCTCAATGTCGCCTGGGCCATCAGCATCGTCTGCCTTGAAATTCCTTCCGGCGCACTGGCCGATCAAATCGGCCGGCGCCGGATCATCGTGCTCGCGGCGGCCCTGATGATAATTGAGATCGGTTTGTTTGCCTTTGCACCACGTGGCTCCTCGCTTCTTTTCCCTTTGTTATTGCTCAACCGCTTGCTGAGCGGCGCCGCGGAAGCGTGCGCGAGCGGCGCGGACGAATCGCTTGCTTATGATTCACTGCGAGAGGATGGGCGTGAGGCAGAATGGCCGGCGGTCCTTGTCCGATTGATGCGGTGGCAATCAGTGGCCTTTTTTATCACCATGCTGCTGGGAGCTGCGGTCTATGATCCTGCTTTGGTGCGGCAGGCATTTGAATTTGCCGGGGTGCATTTGCCCATCACCAGCGAGATGACCATGCGCTGGCCACTTTATCTCACGTTAGGCAATGCTCTCATTGTCTGCTTCGTTGTTGCCCAGATGCGTGAGCCGGGCATCCGTCATTTGCAGGTCACCGCTTCGGCCGGAGATGCCTGGCGCCAAACCGTTGCATCCGGACGCTGGATCTTACGGACGCCGCTTCTGCTTTCGGTTATCGTAGCAGGCCTCTGCATCGATAGCGTGGTGCGGCTTTTTCTTACGTTGTGCAGCAACTACTACAAACTGATTGGGCTTCCTGAAGCCTCATTTGGCGCGATTGCGGCGGGGTTTGCCGTATTCGGTTTTTTCACGCCAAAACTCGCACAATGGCTGGCAGGCCGTTGCACGATGGCGGTTAACTTCCTGATGGTCGCATCCCTGGCATTCGTCGGATTGATGACTGCCGCGCGGTTCTGGCAGGTCTGGGGACTCTTGGCCGTTATCCCGCTGAGCATGGCGATGGCGATGTTGCAATTCTTCCTTTCCCATTACCTCAACAGGTCAGTCACAGACTCCTCGCAACGCGCCACGATCCTCAGCTTTAAAGGACTTGCCTTTAACCTGGCGTATGGAGCCGCCGGCCTGCTCTTTGCAGGATTTACGCGAGCCAAAGCAGGCGCCGGCACGCAGGATCAGATCTTTGTTTTGGCGTTCCAGCTGCTTCCTTGGTTCTTCGCGGCGATGATGTTGATCCCTCTCTTGATTCACGCCCGGATCCTTTTGGCCAACTCGCATTTACCCGCGCGTCCGGTTCTCAACGAGCCGTAAATCGCCCTCGCGCGTTGACAAACCTTTTCAGGCTGGTAGCGGGTTGATGAAAATTAGCGCAGCCACCATCCTCCGGCCTGCGATCAGGGGGAGCGAGCATGAGCTTAAATATCGAGCCTTACCCGACGAGACGGATCAAAATCATTCAGATCGCCCTCCTTGGCTTCCTGTATTATGGCGCCGCTTGGATCGGCCTGAGGTTTTCGTTTGAAAAAAGCAACGTTTCGCCGGTCTGGCCTGCGGCAGGATTCGCATTGGCAGGGATGCTGTCACTCGGATGGCGTGCCTGGCCAGCGATCTTTCTCGGTGCGTTCGCGGCGAACGCGACAAATTTATTGAGCGGTCCCGCCCTCCCATTTTGGACAGTTTCCTGGGTCTCGGCCGTAATCGCCTTTGGTAATACGGTGGAGGCGCTCTTTGGCTGGTTTTTATACCGTCGATACTCACAAAAAATCCGGGAAGAAGCAGCGCCGGACCTTTTCGTCGAGGGAATCAACGTCTTCGAATTTGCCGCCCTGGCGTTGTTAATGTGCCTCTCCGGCGCATTCATCGGGGTAACAACGGTCTGCGCAGCGGGACTCGCTCCCTGGATTCAATACCGGCTGCTCTGGCGACTCTGGTGGTTTGGCGATGCCTCCGGAGTTCTGCTTGTGACCCCTTTCGTGCTGGCCTGGGCGCAAGCGCCTCGAATCGAGGGGGCAAAGTGCGTTTGGAGGGAGCCGGCCCTGACTTTCCTTTTGCTTGCACTAAGCTGCTGGTGGGGCTTTGGACGAAGCCGGGAAATGCAATCGTTCCCATACCTGACCATCATCGTTCCAATGGTCTGGATCAGCACGCACCTCGGCCTGCGCGCAGTAACCGGCGGCCTCATATTTGTCTGGGTGTACGCAGTCTGGCAAACCGTTCGTCACGCCGGTCTTTTTGTCGGCATTCCGGAGCATGCATTGTTGCTCCGTTTATTGCTGTTTCTTTGGGTGGCATCCCTCACGAGTCTGGCTCTGGCAGGCACAGTCGAGGCTTTGAAGAAAAGCGAGGCGAACCTTCAAAAGCTCAATAAACAGTTGGAAAATCGCGCCACAAAGCACACCGCAGAATTGCAAAGCTCCCATGAAGCGCTCCAAGCCGAAAGCTTTGACCGGGCGGAGGCAGAGAAAACCCGGGCACACCTGGCGGCCATTGTCGAATTTAGTCTGGATGCCATTTTCAGCAAAACCGTGGACGCGGTTGTTACAAGCTGGAACCGTGGCGCTGAGCAGCTCTACGGTTATACGGCCGCTGAAATGGTCGGCAAATCCGTCTCCTTATTGATCCCGCCCGACTATAAGGATGAACTTGCAAGGATGATGGCGAGTATCCGGCAGGGCGAGCCAATCAAGCATTACGATACAAAACGAGTCCGCAAGGATGGCCATCGCATCGATGTCTCGCTAAGCATTTCGCCGATCTATGATCAGAGCGGGCAACTTATTGGATCCTCAACGATTGCCCGTGATATCGCCGAGCGGATTCGGGTCGAAGAAGCACTGAAGGAGAGTCAGGAGCGGCTTAAACTGGCATTGGACGCGGCGCAACTTGGTACCTGGGACCTCGATCTGGTGACTCACAATGTCATCCATTCGCTTCGGCACGATCAAATCTTCGGTTACGCCGAGGCGCTCCCGGAATGGAGCTATGAACGATTTCTAACCTGCGTCCATCCGGAGGATCGCACCCGGGTTGACTCTGAGTTTCAGGAGAGTGTGGCCGCTGGTCGCGATTGGGCTTTTGAATGCCGCATCTTCCGGGCCGATCATTCGCCCGGTTGGATCTGGGCTTGCGGCATTCTTTTGAAAAACAAAATGGGAAAACCCGCGCGAATGGTCGGAATAGTCGCCGACATTACTGAGCGCAAGGAAGGGGAACAGAAACTGAAAGAGGCTCTTAAAAAAGAAGTGATTCTGCGTCGAGAGATCCACCATCGGGTCAAAAACAATCTCCAGGTGATCACCAGCCTGCTCTATCTCCAATCCGTTCACCTCAGCGATCCCAGAATCGTGCAATTGTTACGCGAAAGCCAGTCGCGCATCCGCTCCATCGCACTCATCCACGAGTTACTCTGCCGCTCCAAAGATCTGGCGAAAATTCCAGTCGCCGAATATGTCCGAAATTTGACCATGGATCTTTCAGTCGCCTATCGCGTCAATCCGGACGTGATCTCCTTTAAGATCCATGCGGAAGGCATTTTCCTCAGCCTTGACCCGGCTATCCCGTGCGGATTGATCGTTAACGAGCTGGTCTCCAACTCCCTCAAACACGCTTTCGTCGATGGACGCGCAGGCTGGGTCGCCATTGATCTGCAACCCGTCGATTCCGGCCTTCTAAGATTAAGCGTGCGCGACAACGGACTTGGATTGGCACCCGGATTTGACCTCGAAAACGTGCGCACCATGGGATTGAGATTGGTGCGCGACCTGGTGCGGCAGCTGAATGGGACGCTCGCACTCAGCTACGTGCATGGGACACAGATAACAATCACTTTTGCCAATTCGGACACGCTCGACTTTACGCCTCGTCGCTGAACCGGCGGCCATTGCTCGCACGCAGAGCATTGAACCGATGCATTCCAATCGGAAGTTATTTAAGCGGCACCAGCTTGTTTCAAACTCTGCAAGCATCCGATTCCGCGTTTGAAGGGCGATCCGGCAAAAGGCCCGCCCGTCTTCGATGAAATAATGGAAGGCCATTGTGAACTTCCATCGAAGGAGACACTACAAAACCGCCATTGTATGAGCATAAATGATGACTCAGATACCCGGAGTTTAACAACGGTACCAGCCGGCGAGACGAACACCTCCCCGCCTGCACCCAACATCGGTTTTGTGGCGCTCAGTAAGTTCGTCATCGCCAACGGAATGGCGCCCCAGGTGAAGGACGCCTTTCGGAACCGTCCGCATCTGGTTGATGGAGTCCCGGGCTACGTGCGCATGGAGGTCCTCAGCCCTGTGGAACGGACTGAAGAGATCTGGCTCCTGACCTATTGGACAGATGCCGGGAGTTTTAAGGCCTGGCATCACAGCCATCTCTATCACGACTCCCACAAGGGTATTCCCAAAGGATTAAAGCTGGTGCCGGGGGAAACAAAAATTACGGAATTTGAGCACGTCTGCAGTTAAGTTTGAAGCCATGAGTCTGATTTCTCTCGAGGTCAGCGAAGCCATTCTGTGTCAGCGGGCGGCAATCGCCGAGAAGCTCGCGGCAAGGGAATTCGCCCGGCGGCCTGAACTTGAGAAGCGGTATGGCCGGGTTGGCCGCGACAAATGCGTGCAGGATGCGGGCTATCACCTCTCCTATCTCGCCGAGGCGGTCGCGACGGATAATCCCAACCTGTTCGCAGACTACATTGGCTGGACAAAAGTCATGCTCGCCCGCCGGGGAGTGCCGACTAGTGATCTCACTTTGCATTTGGAATCGATGGGAGAAGTATTGAATGAGATCCTTCCCGCTGCGCTCAGCCTGCCCGCCCGGCAAATCGTCGAGCAAAGTCTGCTGCGGCTTCCGGATTATCCTGATGACCTGCCAAGTTTCATGGGGCCAGGCCACCCGCACTCGCTTCTCGCGCACCAATACCTTCAGTCACTGCTGCGCGGCGAACGCCATATTGCGAGTCAGCTGATTCTTGATGCCGTAAAGCGCGGGGTCACAATCAAGGAAATCTACCTCGACGTCTTTCAACGCACCCAATACGAGATCGGACGCCTCTGGCAGACCAATCAGATCTGCGTGGCGCGGGAGCATTACTGCACGGCCGCCACGCAGCTGATTATGTCACAACTTTATCCCTACATCTTCACAGGAGAGAAGCACGGGGGCACCTTCATCGGCACCTGCGTCGCGGGAGATCTTCACGAGATCGGTGTGCGCATGATCACTGACTACTTTGAGATGGCCGGCTGGGACACCTATTACCTCGGCGCCAACACCCCCCATGAGAGCGTGGTCCGGACAGTCACGGAGCGCAAAGCCAACGTGCTCGGCATCTCCGCCACGATCACCTACCACGTGCACGACGTGGAGCAGCTTATTCGAAAAGTGCGCGCGGAGCCGACATGTGGCGGAGTGAAAATTATTGTGGGCGGATATCCTTTTAACATTGCACCAGGTCTTTGGCGCGCGGTTGACGCGGACGGTTCGTCACGCGATGCCGCCGGTGTGGTTACGCTTGTTGAAGAGCTCACCGGAAGGAAGGCCACCTCATGATTGGATCAAATACTGGAAAGGGAATCGCCGTGCTCTGCGACGCGGAGGGAATCGTGCAATCCATTGTGCGCGATGAGCTCGATCTCGCCTCGCGAGTGCCGCCCGGGGCAAGCGTTTTGCGGCTGGCAGACCCGGTTGATGAGGAAAAGGCGCGCCAGTTCCTGCTCGCACTGCAAAGCCGCAAGGCCACGTTTGACTGGGAAATCACGGTGCGCTGGCAGGGCGAACTCACTCCATTGCATTTCGCCGGAGGCCAGGTGGAAAGCGGTTTCCTTGTGGTAACCGCGCTCTCCCGAGACAGTCTTGCGCTCGTTAATGAAGAATTAATGCGCATCAACAACGAGCAAACAAATGCGCTCCGCTCGACGGCTAAAGAACTGGCCGCGCTGGGCCGCTCCCGTCCCGAACGCGACGGCCTCTTCGACAAATTAACCCGAGTCAACAACGACCTGGCCAACCTGCAGCGTGAGCTGGCCAAAAAGAACTTTGAACTTGCTAAACTCAACGAGCAAAAAAATCTGTTTTTAGGTATTGCCGCACACGATCTGCGCAGTCCTTTGGGTGTCATACTGACCTACAGCGAGTTTCTGGAAGCGGAAATCGGACCGACGCTCACCGTGGAATCGCGAGCGTTTGTTTCGATCATCAAGGATACGAGCGAGTTTCTGCTCCGGCTCATTGACGATCTTCTGGATGTGTCGCAGATCGAATCAGGCAAGTTAAACCTCAATCTCCAGCCAACCAGCCTCACTGAACTGGTGAGCCGCAGCGTGGCCCTTAACCGGTTACTGGCCGAGAAGAAACAGATTCGCATGGTATTTGCCGCCGACGCAACACTGCCCACCCTTTTGATTGACCCCGGCAAGCTCGATCAGGTGCTTTATAATCTGCTGACCAACGCGGTGAAGTTTTCCTATCCCCATACCGAAATCAGCGTTCGTTTAACCCGGGAAAGCGAGCATGCCGTGATTACCGTGACCGATCACGGGCAGGGTATCCCCGCCGACGAACTTGAAAAACTCTTCAAGCCCTTCAGCCGCACCCGGGTGCGCAGCACTGGCGGGGAAGCCAGCACCGGTCTTGGGCTCTCAATCGTGCACCGGATCGTAGAAGGCCACCATGGCACCGTCAGTGTCAAATCGATGGTGGGCAAGGGCTCTTCGTTTCAAGTCCGATTGCCTTTGATTGAAGCGGCCAAAGGCGCAAATTCGTCTTCCTGTTATGGACCTGGTTAAGCAAACGCGGATGCGAATTCTGGTCGTCGATGATGATCCCGTGGCGCTTGCTGCCATGCGAAGGCTGCTCTCTGAAGCCGGACATGAGGTGATGATTACCAACACCGGCGAAGAAGGGTTGCGCCTGGTGCGCGAACTGTTGCCTGATCTGGTTTTGATGGATGTTAATCTGCCCGGTATCAGCGGCATGGAGGCCGTCAAGAGGCTCAAGGCGGACCCTGCCCTGAGCTCGATTTTTGCCGTGAACGTGTCGTCGAGTTTAACCACTTCGGAAAACCAAGCATCCGGTCTCAACGCGGGAGCTGACGGCTATATTGTCCGGCCCATTCCCAACCGGGAATTACTCGCGCGTGTGAATGCATTTCTTCGTCAAAAAAAAATGGCGGATGCCCTGCGCGCCAGCGAGGAACGGTTCTCAAATTCATTTGAATTCGCGCCCATCGGCATCGCTCTGGTGGCAATGGACGGGAAATGTTTGAAGGCTAACCGCGCACTCTGCGAAGCGCTCGGTTACTCTGAAGCCGAATTGCTCACCCGCTCATTCCAGGAGATCACGGATCCCGACGATCTGGAAATCGATCGGGAGAACCGGCAAAAACTGGTCTCCGGAGAAATCCGCTCCTATCAGATAGAGAAACGCTATCTGCATATCAGCGGCCATAGCTTGGTTGTATTATTGAATATTTCAATAGTCCGCGATATCCATCGCGAACCGCTCTATTTCATCCTTCACATTCAGGACATTACCGAGCGCAAACGGACTGAGAAGAAGCTTCAGGAAGCCTTAAAAAAAGAAGCGCTTTTGCGCAAAGAAACCCATCATCGGATCAAAAACAACCTGCAGGTAATCGCCAGCCTTCTTTACCTTCAATCCCAGCATGCCACCGACTTGGCCACGATGGAAGTCTTGCGCGAAAGCCAGCATCGTACCCGCTCTATCGCGCTCATTCACGAAAAGCTCTATCAAAGCAGCGACCTATCAAAAATCGAACTTTCCGGCTACTTGCAGGAGTTGGCGGCGAGCTTGTTTGAATCGTATCGGACTCCCTCCGGGAGCGTCGGTTTCAAAATCAGCGCTGAAGGCATTTTTCTCGAACTCAACGCGGCGATCCCGTGCGGTTTGATTCTCAACGAACTGATTTCCAATGCGCTAAAGCATGCCTTTCCGGAGGAAAGACGCGGGGAGATCGTCATCAATTTCAAAGAAATCACGAACAATACGCTCAAGCTCAGCGTTTGCGACAATGGCGTCGGCTTGCCGGAGGGGTTTGATCCTGCAAAAGTGACGACGCTTGGAATCAAGCTGGTATGCGATCTTACCAAACAGTTGGATGGAACAGTGGAATTTAGGAATGCGCGAGGAACAACGGTGGAGATCACTTTTCCGAAGCCACAACCGGATGCGAGTTGATTTTTAAATGGATCCGCGCGCTCTTCATATCACCTTCCTTCACAAACGCTCAAGCGGCAGGATCTCTGGTCAAAGCCTGCGCGATTTTTTCTCCACGTGCTTCAAGAATGAGCCTGGTGCGCAGACCAAAAAGCTCGGGCGACAGGCCGACCGGATATTCATGGGGATGGAGGAACCGTTTGTGCCCCTCATGCAACGAGTTGAGCTGCTTTAAGGTGCGATCCCGGGACGCGCAAATAGACGGCTTTTCATACACGAGGGTTCCCGCCCGGAAAATTGGAACAAGCAACTCCTCAGAATGGGCTCCGGCTGGAATCCGCTTTCGGCGTGTAAGATCGGTTTGATCAATAAGCACTCGGTCGTGCTCCATTGGTCCGTCCAGATTATAGATCATGTCCCCAATAAAATGGCCATCCTGATAAAAGCGCCGCACTTGTTGAATGCCCGGGTTCGAGGTCTTGGAAGATTGCTCGGAAAGCTTCACTTTATGTTCCCAGGCGCCGGCGCCGGATCGTACGGCGGCCAGTTTATAGACTCCACCCAAGGCAGGTTGATCGTAGCCGGTCACCAGTTTTGTTCCAACGCCCCAGATATCGATTTGAGCCCCCTGTTGTTTAAGACTTGCGATGGTGTACTCGTCGAGATCGTTGCTGGCTACTATGACCGCGTCGGGAAACCCGGCGGCATCAAGCATGCGGCGCGCCTGGATACTGAAGTAAGCCAGATCGCCTGAATCAAGCCGGATACCTGCCAACTTGCCTCCTCTTTGCCGCAAAGCATCTCCTTGCTCAATGGCGTTCTGCACGCCGGCCAGAGTATCGTAGGTATCAACCAGGAATAGCGCATTATTAGGCATGGCTTTGGAATATGCCTCGAACGCTTCTTTTTCCGTATCAAACGACATTACCCAGCTATGCGCATGGGTGCCCTTTACCGGGATGCCAAACAGCTGTCCCGCCAACAGGTTGGAGGTCGCGGCACATCCGCCAATATAGGACGCGCGGCTCGCGGATATCGCTCCATCGCTTCCTTGGGCGCGGCGAAGGCCGAATTCCATGACGTCGTCCCCTTTTGCAGCAAGACAGACTCTGGCGGCCTTGGTCGCGATGAGCGTCTGGAAATTGATCTGGTTTAGAAGTGCGGTTTCCACCAGCTGACATTGAATAAGCGGTCCTTGAATTCGCAGCAACGGCTCGTGAGGAAACACAACCGTTCCTTCCGGCACTCCATCCACATCGCACCGCCACTCCATTTCGTGGAGATACTCAAGAAATGCCGGCTCAAACAAAGGGTTGCCATCATTGCCCGATAAAGTAGCCAGATACGCAAGTTCCACCGGCTTAAAGGCGAGTTCACTCAAGTAGTCAATCGCGTCACTTAATCCGCAGGCAATGCTAAATCCGCCTTTGAACGGCTGGCTGCGAAAGAAGAGATGAAAAACGGATTCCGTGGAATGGACGCCGCTCTTCCAGTAAGCGTACATCATTGTAATCTGATAGAGATCAGTCAGGAGCGCCGGGATGCATCGGTTTGAAGGCATGAAATCGGACATCTTAGTGTAATAGTTACACCAAATTACCCTGTCAATCCTCCCAACTCGTGGCGCAGCGTAAGAGCCTCGATCGCATCGGAGTTCGTCACAGTGTTGGCGTGGCCGGTTTAAAAGATCATGCGAAAGAAATTGAAGTCGTTCGTGCAGAACTTAAACCCCGCAGCTCTCTCCGGATTAATGCTTACAAACGTCTCCCTGACTATTACTTCGAAGCCGATCCGGCGCGGTTTCGCGCGATTGACCCGCACTTCCATGTCCACCCTGACAACCATCCTTGGGCCCCATCCCGATTTCTCTTTCAGATGTCCCCTCCAAATCCAGACTCCGTTTGCAGAGAGATTGCCGGCGAGCTGCGCGATGTCTCCAATTGGCTCTCCCGCGGCAGACTTTCCTCCGAGCAGTTCCGAGCAGCGATTACGACGCTCGAATCGCGAAAGCTGGCCCGCTTCGGTTTTTACCTTGCCAGTGAAGTTTCCGAGAATGGTGAGGTCCATTTTAGTCTTCGTCATGTGAATACTGGCGAACTCTGTTCAAGTATCGATGTTCAACCAAGCACGGGGAAGCTGGAGATACAACACGCCTGCATTTAATCCGATTGGCAGGGAAATCGGTTTGCTGTTGATGGCAACGGCGTGCCTCTGCCGACCCCTAAATCGGCAACAGGAATTGCCGGCTCGTCGGCTCGACTAATGTGGAAACGCCGATCCCGATGAGTCTAAGCGGGCTTTTTACAAGCTCATGACGGGCAAGTAAAAAACAGGCCAGCCTGTAGATCTCCTTTTCACCGGTCAACGGATCGTCCACGCGGATCTGGCGAGTTAACGTGGAGAAATCGCTGTAACGCACTTTTACCTGGACGGTCAGTGCGCCGAAATGGTGCGACTCAAGGCTGCGGGCGACATCAGCCGCCAGCTCTCTTAATGTCCGCCGTAGCGTTGGCCGGTCGTCGGTATCGACAAGGAAAGTATTCTCCGCACTGATGCTTTTACGGTCTTCACTCAGGTCCAAAGGCCGTGTGTCGTTTCCGAAAGCGCGCTCTTTTAATTTATCAGCAAATGTTCCGAGGATGGTTCTTAAGTCCAGCTTCGTGGTTTGAAGATTTTCGATTGTAAAGATCCCTTTGGCCTCAAGCATTGCCGCGGTGACAGGGCCCACTCCATGAATAGCTCGAATTGAGAGTGGACGGATCACCGTTAATTTCTCGCTTTCAAGAATGAGCGTCAGTCCATCAGGTTTCTGAAGGTCGCTGGCCAACTTCGAGAGAAACTTGTTTGATCCAATCCCGATACTGGCAGTGAGCTGGCGTTCCTCCGTGATTCGCCTTTTGATTTCCCTGGCCACGGGCATTGCTTCCAAGAGCGCGGCATCATGGCTTGCCGCCTTTTCGAATCCGGCGCTGAGATCAAGATAAGCTTCGTCCACGGAAACCTGTTCGACACTGGCGCTGAAGCTTCTGAGAATCGCCATGATCACAGCTGACTCGGCCCGATACGCATCCATCCTTGGCCGCACAAAAATTCCCGCGGGACAAAGCTTCGCTGCCGTGCGCGAGGGCATTGCGGAGCGCACCTTGAACTTGCGAGCTTCGTAACTGGCTGCGCACACCACACCTCGCTGATCAGGCGGCGAGCCTACAATGAGCGGCTTGCCGCGATAGGCCGGATTATCACGCTGTTCAACAGAAGCGTAAAACGCATCCATATCGACGTGAAAAATAATCCGTGGCATACGGCTGATTATGCGCGGGATCACATTTGCGATCAGCTCAAAAAAAGAGTGCTGAAGCGGTTCTGCGGCCACGCATCGGCGGCACCCCGATTTGGAGAGGTTATGAACGCTTACCTCTTTAGATCCATTTTCGTGGCCGCGTCGCTGAGTTTCAGCCTTGTAGTAAGAGCGACCGCGGCCGATGACTCCCAAAACGCGGGAATTTCTTCAGGCAAGCTGGCCATTGCGGATGAGGCATTTGTCCTGAAAGCGGCGCAGGACGGGCTCACGGAAGTGCAATTAGGCGATTTGGCGGGGAAAAAGGGCAACCGGGATGATGTCAAAAAGTTTGCCTCCGCAATGACTACCGATCATGGGAAAATAAACGATGCCCTCAAAGCGTTTGCATTGCAGAAAGGAGTTACCCTGCCGGTCCAGCTCGACGCAGTGCATGCGGGAGTCATTGATCGCCTTTCCAAGCTGGAAAAGGAGCAGTTTGACAAGGCTTACATCGAGAGAATGATCGCGGATCATAAGGCCGATGTCGGCGAGTTTAGCGCAATGCTCACAAAAACAGCCGACGCGGATCTGAAGCTGTTTTTGAAAAGCACGTTGCCGATTCTCAAAGCGCACCTTTCCCATATTGAGCGGATTGAGACAGGGAGATAATTTCAGGAAAGAATACCGGCCACGACTTTGCCGTGCACGTCAGTCAGGCGAAACTGCCGGCCTTGGAAGCGATAGGTAAGCCTTTCGTGATCGACACCCAGCAGGTGCATGATGGTCGCCTGGAGATCATGCACGTGGACGGGATCTTTTACCACGTTGAAGCCGAACTCGTCGGTCTCCCCATGGGTGATTCCAGGTTTCACGCCGCCACCGGCCATCCACATGGTGAATGCATACGGATGATGATCCCGGCCCCAGCGTTTGGTGTCGTTGATATCCCCTTGAAGGAACGGGGTCCGGCCGAATTCGCCGCCCCAGATTACCAGCGTGTCGTCGAGCAGTCCTCGTTGTTTGAGATCCCTGACCAAGGCGGCGCTGGGCTGATCCGTATCGCGGCACTGGATCTGGAACTGGGTGGAGATGTTGTTGTGATGGTCCCAGCCCGCGTGGAAGCATTGCACAAACCGCACGCCTCGTTCAGCCAGCCGGCGCGCCATCAGGCAGTTGTATGCAAAGGACCCCTGCCGCTTCACGTCGGGTCCATACATGTCGAGCGTTTCCTGGGATTCCTGAGAAAAATCGGTAAGTTCCGGCACGCTCGCCTGCATCTTGTAAGCCATCTCGTATTGAGCAATGCGCGTCGCGATCTCGGGATCGGCAAACTCGCTGGAATGCTCCTCATTAAGTTTCGCAAGGTTATCGAGCAAGCCTCGCCGCACCTCGCGGGACATTCCATCCGGATTGGATAGATAGAGGACCGGATCGCCGCTGCCGCGGAACCGCACGCCTTGGTATTTGGAAGGAAGAAAGCCTGAACTCCAGTAGAAGTCGTAGAAGATCTGGCCACACGACGCTTCTTTATCGCGCGAGGTCATGACTACAAAGCCCGGCAACTCCTGCGAGTCGGTGCCAAGTCCGTAAGTAGCCCACGCGCCCATACTCGGGCGGCCGGGTTGTTCTCCGCCCGTGAGAAAAAAGCTGATCGCCGGGGCATGGTTCACCGCCTCGGTATGCATTGATTTTACAAAACAGAGGTCATCGACGATCCCGGCCATATGCGGCAGATATTCGCCAACCCATGCCCCGCTCGCGCCGTATTGCTTGAAACCTGCCACGGCCGGGAGCACGAGCTTCTTCTGGGTTTGTGTCATCGTGGAGAAGCGCTTGCTTCCAACCACCGATCCGGGGATCTCCTGGCCGCGCATTTTTTCCATCCCGGGTTTCCAATCGAAAGTATCCAGATGGGGCGGCGCGCCGTTTTGGAGCAGATAGATGACGCGCTTGGCTTTTGGCGCAAAATGAGGGAGTCCTTCCAATCCACCGATCCGAGGGAGCGTGTTTGTCGCGCCGAGTAGTTCGCGATCGAGCAAGGAAGCGAGCGCAACGCCACCGATGCCAACCGCGCTTTTGGAAAAAAACTGGCGCCGGGTGAGATGTGCGGCGCGTTCCTGTTGGGGGGTCATCGTATTATTCCTTGGTAAGCGTTTCGTCGAGATTGAGTAACAGGAGTGCCAGACTGGTGTGGGCGGCAAGTTCGGCCGGCGGCAATCCTGGATCGGGTTTTGATTCTCCCGCGCCGATCAGCTTAACCGCGGCCTCGGGGTCAGCATTGTATTGATTCCTGAACAGGGCGAGTGAACCGGCGAGCAACCCGGATTCATTGGGCGTTGGTGGACGAGCGGTGCAAAGCCGAAACGCAAATGCAATTCGTGCGGCATCGTCGACGCCTCTTTCCTTTAGCATCCGTTCAGCCAGCGCACGCGACGCCTCGACATACGTCACGTCATTAAGAGTCACCAACGCGTGGAGCGGCGTGTTGGTGCGCCCCGTTTTTACCGCGCAGTTCTGCCGGCTCGAGACGTCGAAAAAAAGCGTCGGTCCAACGATCCGCCGCCAGAAAATGTACAGGCTCCGCCGATAAAGCGCTTCGCCGTGATCCTGCGTAAACTTGATCTGGCCGAATGTGGCATCCTCCCACACGTTGGCGGGTTGATAGACTTTGACCGGAGGACCGCCGGACTTGTCGACCAGAAGCCCCGAAACAGCAAGTGCCTGATCCCGCAGCATCCAGCTTGGAAGCCGAAAACGCGGCCCCCGCGCCAGCCACTGATTTTCCGGGTCACGCTCAGCCATGCCGGGCGGTATTTTTGACTGCTGCCGGTAGGTGGCGCTGGTGACAATCAGCCTGTGTAGATGCTTTACGTCCCACCCGCTTTCAATGAACTCGCGTGCCAGCCAGTCGAGCAGCTCCGGGTGAAGCGGTTTATCGCCTTGAAGCCCAAAATCGTCGACCGATTTCACCAGTCCGCGGCCAAAGAAAAGCTGCCAATAACGGTTCACCGTCACGCGCGCCGTCAGCGGATGCTCGGGCGAAACAAGCCAGCGCGCAAGCGCAAGGCGGTTTGGCGGAGCATCGGCCGGAAGGGGCGGAAGAACAGCCGGCGTTCCGGGTTCCACCTTCTCGGCGAACTTATCGTATGCGCCTTTTACCAGGATAAATGTATCGCGCGGTTTTGCCCGATCGCGCATGACCATGGTGCGCGGCGTATCGCGTTCGAGCGCTTCCCGGGCCGCTTTGGTTTCATCGGCCTGCTTTTTTGCGGCGATCAGGGCGGGATCGCTGGCCAGATAATATTCCGTCAGCGCCTTTTTCTGCTCTTCATTTCGCTGATCGGGCGCCGTGGCGAGCGTCGCTTTTACCTTGTCCGGAATGGGACGAAGCAGAGCTGCCGGCGAGCTGGTGAGCGAGATCCGCAACCGCCCGATTACATGCTGGGCAAACGCGGACTGAAATTGCAGGCGAAGCGAGATTACCTTGTCCGGGCGGTAACCGAAACTGTCCTGGAGTTCAAAGATCGCTTCGTGCGCGAGACCAACGTGCGGCCAGGCGCCCCAGCCCGTTTCTTTCTTCCCATCGAGCGCGTCTTTTAATGGCCAGCCTGGCTGCTCGAAATCGGCGCGCACCCCGGTAAGGCCCACCGGTTTTCCGTCACCGAGCATTTTAAACTCGCTCAATACCCAGCTCCCGTTCGACGCGCGGCCGGGCCCTTTGCTTGCCAGCGAATCATCAGGCAGCACTTCAAGCTTGATGGCGGTCACGTGCGCGCGCCGGGTAATCGCCGTGATGATGAGGTCATCCGTATCCGGGTTTTTGCCGCTCACGAGGATGGAGCGATCGGCCAGCTTCGTCACCGTTGCGCCGTTTTCACTGATCGCTTCATCAATGGACATCGGCTCCCACTCGACCGCGCCTACAGCGGCGGCATCGCCGGCAAGGGCGCTCTCCCAGGCAGGCTGCCCGGCGCGCAATGTCTTTTCGAGCTCGTCGCGTTCGGTTTTTGCGCGCGCTTCGGCAGCCTTGGCCTCATCGATCTTCTGTTGCTGCTCGGGTGCGACGAGACTGAGGACCGGATTGGCAAATCCCCCGGCGTCATTGGCTCCGGATTCGTCGATGGAATTAAAGTAAGCACTCAGCTGGTAGTATTCTCGCTGTTTAATCGGATCAAACTTATGATCGTGACAGCGGCAGCACGTCATCGTCAGCCCGAGCCAGACCGTTCCGGTTGTTTCAACCCGATCCTGGACATAATCGACCCGCGATTCCTCCGCAATCCGGCCCCCTTCGCCATTGATCATATGATTGCGATGAAACCCGGTGGCCACGAGTTGATCCTGGGTTGGATTTGGAAGCAGATCACCGGCAATTTGTTGCACCGTAAACTGGTCGAAAGGCATGTTTTCGTTCAGCGCCTTGATCGCCCAATCGCGCCAATGCCACATCCCGCGGGTTGGATCGCCTTGGTAACCATTCGTATCGGCATATCGGGCCGCATCGAGCCATTCCCAGACCATCCGCTCGCCGTAACGCGGCGAGGCAAGCAGCCGATCGACCAGTTTTTCATACGCATCCGGGGCGGAATCGGCCAGGAACGCATCGACTTCCCCGGGCGTGGGAGGAAAGCCGCTGAGATCCAAAGTGACCCGGCGAATCAGCTTTTCCCTTGATGCTTCCGGTGAAGGAGTGAGCTGTTCCTTTTGCAGTCGTGCACGCACAAACGCATCGATTGGATTGCGGAGCGCAGAATTCAACCCGCCGATCTCCGGTGGAACCGATCGTTTCGGCGCCACGAATGCCCAATGCTCGCCCCACGGCGCGCCGGCCTCGACCCAGGTTTTGATCAATTGCCTCTGGGACTCCGTGAGTTTGCGATTTGATTTCGGGGTCGGCATCACCTCATCCGGATCGGTGCTGAAAATGCGCGTGATCAGCTCACTCGCCTCGGGTTTTCCCGGTTCAACAATCGCAATGCCATCCTCGTTTTTCCCAATGGCGCCTTCCTTGCGATCGAGGCGCAGCTTGGCTTTTCGCGCCGCGGAATCCGGGCCGTGACACTGGTAACAATTCTCCGAAAGGATCGGTTGAATATCGCGGCTGAAATCAATCGGCGCAGCATGGGCGCAAACCGAGACCAGCAGAAGTAGAACAAATTGACCACGGGGGAACGGGGGAAACTGCCAAAACATGGACGCAGTATGCCCGGTTTTTGCCGAGCGGCAACTTACGGGATCGCGTGAAGCCACCGTTTATTTTCAATGAACCCGGGCGTCCGCGACGATTCGTGCGCGAACTGGATGCAACGGCGCTTCCTGCATCTCTCATAAACGCCCAGGATCAACCTGCATGATCAAAGCCATCACCTTTGCTACTGCGAATTGGCGACCAACCGGTTTGCCCAACAACAGGCGTTCCGAGGTTGCCAATTCGTTTTCCAACGCAAGCCGCCATATTTCAAGCCCGTTTCAATAAGGTTATCTGGCAGCTGGCTCTTCTTGCCAATGCTTGGTTTTCGTAGAAACTCCGCCGAAATAGGAAATCGGCGTACCGATTTCTCAATCAGCCACTAACAAGGATGCACGAGGACGACACAAAAACATGCATGACCCTGGAAACGGGTAGCTGCCGGGCTGCTGCAAGCCTGTCGAATAAACCTGAGGCAGCCCGTCCACAACGGCGCATTGCGTGTTTTTCCACGTCATTAGGTCCGGCGCGTACCGTCTCTTCACTCCAGGAAATACCGGCCAAACGTCTCGCCGAGGCTTTTGCCGGGCACTGCAAGGATTTGCGTTACCACGAGATTCTAAACCAAACGCTCGCCGGCCAATTCGATCATTATTACCTGATCCTGGAAAACAGCCGGACCGGGCAGGTCGCGATTCAACCGCTCTTTTTTGCGAACCAGGACATCACTGATGGCCTGCCGCCGATGCCAAGATCGCTGCTTACGTGGCCGCGCATTCTATTTCCTCAATGGCTCTGCGTGCGGATGCTCGTGGTCGGTTGTTCGGCCGGGGAAGGCGCTCTCGATTATCGCGAACCGTGGATTGTGGAGGCATTGAATGAAGCTCTCACCATTTACGCCAAGCAATGCGGAGTGGGGCTTGTACTTCTAAAAGATTTCCCGTCAAGCTATCGCACCATTCTTGAGCCGCTTACTAACAAGGGGTACAGGCGGGTTGCAAGTATGCCCGCATGCATACTTGACTTTGATTTTGCCAGTTTTGACGAATACCTCAAAAACAAGCTCGGCAGGACATTCAGGGAGAGTCTGCGGCGAAAACTAAGAAAGCAACGGACAGAACCCGAACTCAAACTTGAGGTGGTCAGCGATGCAGGCGAAGTAATCGACGCCATCTACCCGCTTTACCTCCAGACTTACGAGCGCTCAAAAATGCGCTTTGAGTTACTTACTAAAAATTACTTCTCGCAGCTGGGGCGGGAACTTCCCGAACGGATACGCTTTTTCCTATGGAGCGCTGATGGGAAGATAATCGCGTTTGCGCTCTGCATGATTCACGACGGGACAATCCACCACCTCAACATCGGATTTGACTACTCGGTCTCTCTAAAGCGGCACCTTTATTACGTGACCTTTCGCGATATGATTGAGTGGGCGCTTGAGAACGGGCTGAAGCACTATCTAACAGGGCAGCTCAACTACGATCCAAAGTTCCACTTGCGAATGAAGCTGGCGCCTCTGGACCTTTACGCCCGCCATATTTCACCGTTGATCAACCCCGCTTTCAAACTCGCGCTTGGCTTTCTTCAACCTGCGCGGCACGACCCGATCCTGCGGCAGTTTGAAAACGCCCGCGAGTTGTAATCCGCCCCGTCTACAACAGCATCCGCCGCAAAGCGGTACCTAACAAGGCCGGCATGGCGCTGGGCGGCAGGCTGCGTTTAAGCTCCTCGTAAGAAGGAAGCACTTCCCCATCATCAACTTTCAACCCGCGACTTTCGCAGTAATTTAAAAAGGCGATTTCACCCACGGATTTTTGCGAATTCATCGATGTGCGCACTCCAGCCTCGGCGACGTCTTTATTCATAAACCAGGACAAATTTTTCGGTGCGCCGGAATTACCCGGCATTGCCACAAGTCGAAGTTCTTCGGGTTCTTCGGGAGGCAACGCCTCACAGTAGGAGCCATCACTCACGCCACAAATCGGGCAAACACCTCGCACAAACTCCGCCGGGTCTCAGCACCTTTTTCAGAACCGGCCTGACATCATATGGCCTCCTATCCGTTTGCGTCCGCGCTTCCTGAAAGCTCCTGCGCCGGAAGCACGCCACCTTTGCTCGTGATTTTGGCCATCCGGGCGCGCTTTATGGCGGCCCGCAAATCGTCGAGGTGAACCGGTTTACTCACGTAATCGTTCATGCCGGCAGCCAGACATTCCTCGCGATCCCCACTCATTGCATTGGCTGTCATGGCAACAATCCAGGTGGGCTGGCCCGGCGCCTCATTCGCGCGGATGAGCCGCGTGGCCTCGAATCCATCCATCCGCGGCATCTGGCAATCCATGAAAACCAGATCATACGGTATTTTCCCAAGGGCCTCCATTGCTTGCATACCATCGGTAACCGCATCGCAAACATATCCGAGCTTGGCGAATTGAGCGAGCGCAAGCATCCGATTGACCGCGTTGTCGTCGGCGACCAGGATCCGCTCCGGAGATGGAGTCACCGAGGCAACCGAGAGAGTCGGACTGGGGCTGGGCGTCCCCTCGTTCATGGAGGTGGCCAGACAATCGTAAAGGGTCGATTGACGCACCGGCTTCACCTTGCACTGGTCGATTCCCGCCTCCTGAAGGTCTGAAGCGGACGGCTGGCTTCCATGGGTGGTTAGAAGGATTAATCGAGTCGGGGCCAGCGACGGCGAGGACTTGATGGCGCGAGCCAGGGTGAGTCCGTCCATTTCCGACATGCCAAGGGCGATGATTGCAAAAGAAAAGGGCCGGCCCTGGATGGCGGCGCGCTGCAAATGATCCAAGGCTTCCGGCCCTGAACGCACATGCGTGCTGCTCATCTTCAGGGAGTCGAGTTGACGGCACAAAAAAGTGGCGCTGATGGTATGTTCCTCGGCAACCAACACCCGGACCCCAGCAAACGCATGATCGGAGCGCGAGGGCCGGTGGTCGGAAGGCTGTTTCTTAAGCGGCAACGAAAACCAGAAGGTGGCGCCATGCCCGGGCTCACTTTGGACACCGATTTCCCCGCCCATGCTCTCGACAAGTTGCTTACAGATCGCCAGGCCGAGTCCGGTCCCGCCAAAGCAGCGGGTGGTGGAAGCGTCCGCCTGACTGAAGGCCTGGAAGAGCGAGCGCTGCGCTTCGGCGCTGATTCCAAGCCCGCTGTCGCACACACGAAAGATGAGCGTGGCGGCATCGTCGGTTTCGCTGGCCAATTCCACCCGCACGGAGACTGCGCCGCGGGCGGTAAACTTAATGCCGTTGCCAACAAGGTTGATAAGAATCTGCCGCAGCCGGACAGAGTCCCCTCGCAATCGGTTCGGGACGGCAGGCTCGCTCATCCCGGCCAGTTCAATCTCTTTGGCGTGCGCGGTCGCGGCAAGCAACTCGAGGGTATCTTCAAGCAGATCGTGGAGATTGAAGTCGTGTTGTTCGATGACGAGCTTGCCGGCTTCGATTTTGGAAAAATCGAGGATGTCGTTGATGACGTGCAGCAGGTTCTCACCACAGCTGCGGATGGTCTGGGTGTACTCGCGTTGGTTTTGCTGAAGTGGCGTGTCGAGCAGCAGATCAGTCATTCCGATCACTCCGTTCATCGGGGTACGGATCTCGTGGCTCATGTTCGCCAAAAATCGGCTTTTAAACCGGTTTGCCGTCTCGGCGGCTTCTTTGGCGGCCTGCAGTTCACCCTCGATGCGCTTGCGTTCGGAAACGTCGCGCGCCACGCAAAACATTGTCTTTTCGGACGCCGACCAGTTGGCAGTCCAGACGATGGGGATCCGCGAACCATCCTTGCGCACATAAGAATTCTCGAAATCGGGGAACGCTGTGCCGGCCATGATTGCCACAGCCGCGCGGCTGGTTTCAGCGTGGTCGTCCGAATGAACAAAGTCCATGTAAAGGCGCCCCACGAGTTCTTCGGCGCGGTAACCCCAAAGTCCCTCGCACGCGTGACTTACCCGGATAAAATGACCGCTTTCATCAATCGTGCAGATCACGTCCAGGGAATTCTCCATGATGAGCTGGTTGGAGTGCTCGGCCCGTTCGCGCTCGCGGACTTGCTCATGGAGCCGTTCCACTGTCCGGGAGAGTTCCGCTGTCCGGTCCTCGACCCGGCGGGCAAGCTCTTCCTCGGCGCGTTTGCGGTCGTCGATATCCGTGCACGTGCCAACCCAATGCGTGATTTCTCCCGCCAGATTACGCTGCGGAGTTGCGCGTCCAAGATGCCAGCGATACGCGCCATCGGAGGCGCGTTTAAAGCGGTATTCGACCTCGTAATCCGTGCCCGTGGTGAAGGAATTCGTCCAGCGTTGAACGCACTGCGGAAGATCTTCAGGATGAACCACAGGCTCCCAGCCCCAGTCGCGCGTCTGCTCGAAAGTCATCCCGGTATACTCGTACCAAGCCTTGTTATAGTAATCGAGACCGCCGTCGGGACGCGCAGTCCAGACGATCTCCGGCATCGCATCGGCAAGAAAAGTGTAGCGCTGATGGCTTTCCTGGAGGGCATTCTCGGCCCGGCGCTTCTCATTTTCGCCCAATACCAACGAGCGCACGCTCCAAGCCACCATTCCGGTGAAACTGACAATGTTGGCGATGCTCAGGATGGAGATGCCAACCTGAGTGCTGAAAAGATGATGATCTTCCCCCCAGAGCCGGAGCCAGCCAATTAGCGCCGGAACAAGAATGGCCGCCGGCAGAAGCCGCCGCATCACCGTGCCGACCGCGCCGCGATCGTTAAAGAAGCGGACAATTCCACCGTTGCCCGTGGCGTAGACGATCCCAATGCAGAGCATGGCGAATCCCGCGCTGGCGTGGAGGGAGACTGCCACCGATCGGCCTCCCACGCTAAGGGATGCGACGCCGTAGGAGGTGCCGACCACCACAATCAAAGTCGCGAAGGCGCTGCAGCCGGCAAGGATCTGAATGAGCAGAGGCGGACCCCGGCGCGCCAACCCAATTAACGCGCCGCCCACGCAAAGAAAATTGAACGCGCTGATAGGCGACATCCGCCCCGGGTAATACAAATGCCCACCGTGGACGACATCGCGAAAGAACAATTCGTCGATATACAGGTCCCAGCCAAAAAGGTATTCGGCGCCCGTGGCACCGCTGATAAGCACCACCAACAGAGAAGCCAACAAGGCGGCACGCCGGTAAAACGCCGATTCAGCCTCCGCAGGCGAGGCTGCGACCGCCAGAAGCGCCAGCCCTGCCAAAACAAAGCCGATTGCCGTGTTCGCTTTCATGGCGACCGAGCCCGACACGATGCTCATGAGCATCCGGTTGTCCAACAGCCAGCCGAGCAGGACACTCAGGCCGAGCACAACCACGGCGATCCCGGCCGCTCGCGGAACGCGCTGAGAACTGTTTATAGAATTAGAAAGAGGGTGGAATTGAGACATCGCAGCGCAGGTCCGCCAAGGGCGCCGTGCAGAAACCGTGCCACTCCGCAAACGACGGCGTCTGTATACGAACATGAAGGGCAACTCCTACGTGGAGGCAACGGACGCAAGGGAGTTTATGAAACCTCGGCCAGCTGGTTTAAGATAAAGCGTATCGTCCGATTAAAGACCGTCTTTTGTTTTTTACAAAAAAATTGAACAATAATCATCATTTCTCAACGCTCCGACTCATTTTACACACCCCGCGTGGTGTATTTCGAGCACCTAAAGCCACTCTAAATGAACTTTAGAAAATCGATGAAGCGATTTCGTTATCAGACATGAACAACGATCATAGGCGGAACCGGCGGGATTCCGGTTCGATCTGGTCCGGACCGAACGCGATCCCTTGGAAATCAAGGGAAGTGGCTAGACCCGGAATTGAACCGGGGACACGAGGATTTTCAGTCCTCTGCTCTACCAACTGAGCTATCTAGCCGTGAAAGGGCGGCTAATTTGTCTGCTGGAGAAAAAATGACAAGCAGTTTCGTGAAAAAAGATTCTGTTCGGCCAAACTCGCCATGGAACGTGGAAAATCCGGGCGCTTGAAGGGCGGGCCGTCGTGATCTCATCGAGCAGGATTGCACAGTGACGCGGTGCCGCATACAAAACTCTGACTCTCCTTCCACATCTATGAAATCCACTTTCAAACCCCTCATTCTCTGCGGTCTTCTCGCGGTTGCGGCTGTGCAAGCAGCCCATGCCGGCAAAGAGGTCATCGACACCAAAACCGAAGCGGTTCTGTTTTCACCGTTCGACCGTGGCATGCGCGAATTCCAGATTTCGGCCGGCGCATTGTTTTCCCTTAACAACCGCGGCGAAAAACGTCCGACAATTGATGATGTCGACCTCAGCTTGCGCCTTGGCTGGATGCTTAACACGCCATCAGGAGAGAGCTGCCTGCGCGGCAACTTCGAGTTTTTAGCAGAGGCGTTTGGTGGTGCCGTAGTTGACGGGCCGGGCGACGGATTGGGCGGCATCACCCTGCTGCTTCGCTATAATTTTGTTCAGCCTGCCACGCGTTGGGTCCCTTACTTCCAGGTCGGCGCCGGCGGCGTTTACAGCAACATTTACGAGGACCACGTGCAACGCCTCATCGGCAGGAGCGTGGAATTCAACCTCCAGGCCGGCTTGGGCCTGCGTTACATTTGCTCGGAGCGCTGCTCGGTATTCGTGGAAGCCGATTACCGGCACATTTCCAATGCCGACACGGCCGACCGCAATCTCGGGCTCAACTCGATTGGCGGCCTGATCGGAGCCGGTTTTTCCTTCTAAAATACGGCGGACGTAAAAGTGGCAGAAGCCGTTCGTGCTTCTGCCACTTTTAAAATTACTCTTCGGGCAGCGGCTGACCCTTTGTCTCCGGGGCAAAAAACAGGGCGACAAAAATGCCGATCAGAAAGATCGAGCACATCGTGATTGCTGAGTAACGGTAAGGGAGCGGCGAGGCGTAACCGCCAAAAACGTTCACCGTCAGGTAGGAGGAATAAAAGCTGCCGGCCGCCGCGGCGAACCGCCCCAGGTTGTAGCAAAACGAAATGCCCGTGCTGCGCAATCGGCTTGGAAAAAGCTCCGGCAAATAAATGGCGAACCCGGCGAATGGCCCAAGCTGGACGGCGCCCATAAGCGGCATCATCCAATAAGCATCCTGGGGCGAATTGAGTTTCCAGTAGACAAATGCCGTTACGAGAAGCGCCGCGCTAAAGCCGCCGATAAACGCCGGGCGGCGGCCAAACGCATTGGCTACACGGGTAAAAAGCCACATGCCTGCCGCGGCCCCGAGCATATTGAGTAAATAGGCATAGCTAATGGCATCCGCGGTTTTCGCTTTTGCTTGAGCCATCGTAAAACCGGCTTTTTCATAATGGACCTGAAAAACGGTTTTCTGAAGATCCGGGGCAAATTCCGCGATAGCCCAAAGCCCAACCACACCGGTTGAAGCGATCAACGCGCCGATGATCAGGTTCCGGCGCCAACGCGTGTCGGAAATCAAGCTTGTATACGACGAAAAAAGGCTGCCGCTGGGAAGATTTCCCTCGGCCTTCAGCTTAAGCCACGGTTCCGGTTCCTTCAGGCGTTTGCGGGTAAAAAGAATCATGAGCGCGGGGAGTGCGCCGATCAGGAACATCCAGCGCCAGCCGCGATCAGGAGCGATAACAGTCGCGGTTTGAAGGCTATCAATTCCAATTTTGGCGAATCCTGCGGCCACATTGCCAATGGTGGAGAGCACCTGAAGCAGCCCAAGCGATTGCACCCGCGCGCCACTCGGAACGGTCTCGGCGATCAATGCCACGGCCAGCCCGAAAACACCGCCCACCCCGAGCCCGGTCAGGAAACGGAAGAGGGTGAAATCCAATTTGCCGACGCTAAAAAAAGTCAGCCCGGTAAAACCCGAATAAATGAGAATGGTGAGCGTAAGCATCCGCGCCCGGCCATACCGGTCGCCGAGCGCGCCGAAGATCATGCCGCCGATGCCCCATCCAATGAGGAACCACGCCGTGACAATCTTGCCAAACGCCTGAACCGCCGGCGCCGATGCCGGTTCGTTCATTAACGCCGAAAGCGCCGGGATTCGGGCGAGCGAAAAGAGCCGCTGATCGAGGCAATCGAAAAACCACGCCGCGGACGCGACGATAAAGACAAACCAGTGGTAACTGCTGAGTTGGCGCCACCACGGCGCTTCTGAGGGGGCGTGCATAGGTCGGGTCAGAATGCGAACGTGCCGGGAACCGGACAATCTAAAATGGACGCGGCTTGAAAATACCGGGCCGGTTCACGGCGGATGCGATTTATTTATTTGCCGCGAAGAGTTTCAAGATAAGCAAGCAGATCGGCAAACTCCTGTGGCTTAAGCGCATTGGTGAGTCCAGGCGGCATGAGCGAAGTTGGGATGTGTGTCTGGGTTTTTAAGTCGGCTTTCCTGATCACATGCGGGACGGCATCGGCCCCGACCAATGTCACCGCTTCAGCAGTGTCGCCGCGGAGAGCGCCCGCGAACGTCTCCCCGCCCTTGGTTTCGATCATCGCCTGCTCAAAACCGAGTGCGATCGTTTTTGAAGGCTCATGAATTGAGGTGATCAAATCCGGCCGCTTATAGTTGACCGCCACCGCGCTCAGGTCGGGGCCAATCTGTCCGCCTTTGCCGGCCACGGCGTGGCACGTTGCGCAGATTGCCCCAAGCGGCCCGGCCGGATCACCGAACACCTTCGCCCCTTTCGCGGCATCCCCCGGATTAACCCAGGAGCCGTCCGCTTTACTCGCGAGGGCGAACAACCGTTGTTTCTCCTCGGGTGCGGCTGATTTAACAAATGAATTGCCGTCCAGGCCAGGGATGCGGGCCGCGAACTCCCAGGCGCCGCCAAGATTTCCGATCTTTAGCAGCAACCGGTTTTTGCCGGCATTAAGATGGACAGGCGCTTCCTGCTTATCGGCTTCATATCCGTGCGAGCCGGGCACGTTGATAATCTTCGTGCCGTTTAGCCAGATGGCAATCTGATCATCCGCGCCGCAGAAAATCTTCGCGTCCGCCGCTTCAGGGCATTCAATTTCCGCGTACGCGTAGGCGCAGACCATCCCGTTGGAATGGTAAATCTTCTCCAGATTCACGTGGCCTTCCTGCGGATCCCCATTCACGTCGCTCCAGCCGACTTCCTTCCCTTCGGCGTTCAGATATTTTTTTGAAATAAAACTGGTGTCGCCCGCAAGCGCCTCTGTTTCAGGCGGATGCGTCGCTTCCCAGACGTTTTCAAATGGTCCGATCATCTTCCATTTGGTGATGGCCCCGCCGTGGAAGAAACTCTCAATCTCCGCTTCGTATTCTTTTGGAATTTTTCCGTTTGCAAGGCGCTCTTCGATCAGGGGAAGCGCCTGATCAGCCAGCGTTTTGAGCGCCTTCAAAATGCCGCGACGCGTGCTGGTGCTCTTTTCATTCAACGCGGCAACCAGCACGGGAATGGCCGCCGGGTCGGGCATGTTCGACAACGCACCCAGCGTCTCTTTGCGAAACTTGTTTTTCTCAGCCAGCGCAATGATGGCCGGCAATGCTTCTTTTGCCCGCAACGCCCCGAGCGCCTCGATCGCTCCCTGCTGCACTTTGGTGTCAGCGTCGGAGAGCGCTTCAATCAGCGCGGCCGTGGCATTGGCTTTTGAACCGAGCTGGGAGAGCGATTTAACGGCAGATTGCCGGTTGCCGGCATCGCCATCTTTCAAATAGGCAATTAACGCCGGGGCGGCATCGAGCACTTTGAGTTCACCGGCCGCTTCAATGATCCGGCGCGTTGCCGCTGGCGAAAGCTTCGCATCAGCCAGGCTTGCGATCGTCTTTTTTGCCTGCTCTCCACCGATGTTGACCAGAGCATTGATGGCAGTGTTGCGGAATTCCGGGTCAGCCTTTTCATCCAAAGCGATCGAGGTAAATACGCCCATCGCTTCGGGATCCCGTTGGGCGCCGAGCGTGGCGATCAATTGCTGGCGTACCTGGGCGTTGGTTTCGATGGCGAGCCGTGCGCGCAGAGCAGGCAACGGTTCCGGACCGGCCCCCAGCGAGAGCGATTGGGCTGCCGCGATCCGCACGGAACTTTCAGAGTCCGACAACGCGCCAGTGAGCGTTTCGATGGCAAGCGGTGTGCCGGCCCACACCAGCTTGTTCGGTGGCGGCGGATTTTTAACCGGCTGCGTTCCCCACCATCCGCCGGCATAGGGCGTGGGCTGATAAGCAACGTTGCCGAGCGCCGCCACGGCACGAACGCGAGTCAATACGTCGGCTGCCTTCGCATGGCTTGAGAGAATTTCCACGAGGTTTTTATTAAATACACCCGTCGCAGCGAGCCATGTTTGTTCCCGAAGACGGGCCTCCTGGCTGGCCAGACCCGGCGCCAGGTCAGTCCAGCCAAGGCCGCCATTTGCCACACGCTGAACCGCCGTGCGAGCCGTGAATCGGACCCACGCATCCGGGTCATTAAAAAGTCCAAGCAATGGGGTCGCCGTCTGAAGCTGCCCTTTTGCCTGCTGGCTCTTTTCCTCCCTGTTCGGGATGGCGGAGACGCCATATGCGGCGGCCGCGGAACGCCGCACACGCGCATCCTCGTGCTTGAGGAGTTGAGTCAATTCACTCGATGCAACGGTTAAGTGGCGGGTTGCAATCACTCTCAATGCCTGAGCCACGAGGCCAAAATCGTGATCGCGCAAAACAGCCTCCACGAGGCCGGCAAGCTTCGTCCCGCTCCCCTTCCCTCCGTATACCCCGTCCGCGGCCCACAATGCATGCATTCGCTGAAGCCCCGAAGCGCCCGGATCTTTCACCACCAATGACAACTTCTCGAAAATCTCAACGCCTTTTGCGGCAAGCGCATACTCCGCCCGGAGCCGCTGATCGCGATCCGCATGGCCCAGCGCCGCGATGAGTTCCCCGATGCCCGCCTTCGATTCATCCTTGAGCCGCGGCGTCGGATGCGCCTCGGGCCAACTCACGCGCCAGACCGTGCCGACCGTTTTCGGACCTTTCCAGCCACCCCATTGCCAATCTGCAATCAGGAGCGAACCGTCGGCGGCCACTGAGAGCTGCATCGGCCGAAAGTCCCCTCCCTTGCCGTCTTGGACGAGCGCCTCGTTTTTGACAAACTTGAATGTGGCCCCATCGCGAGCTACCTCGATCGCTGAAACGCGGCGCTGCCCCCACTCGCTAAAAAGCAATTTACCGCGGTATTGCTCCGGCAATCCGTCGCTCATATAGCAGAGCCCGCCCGTCGGCGAGCCACCGCCAAAATCGGTCATCGCCGGAAGGAACCGTTCATCGCGGGTAACGGCACCGGGGAAAGATTGTGGTTTTTGAGGGCCGGGCTGCACGAGGCCGTTGGACAGGTCGAGTTTGTAAAGAAAAGGATACCCATAATAACCGCCTTCCACATGGTGGGTAAGCCGTGTCCACCAGCCATTGCCATCATCGGTATTATCGAGCGTGAACGCGTTGTCCTCGGCATCAAGGTCGACTTCGAGATGATTGCGTGTGCCGCTTGAGAAAACCTCAAGCTGTGTCCCATCCGGCCTGCACCGAACAATGCCGCCGCCTTGCAACGAAATGGTCGAGCCGTCCTTGCCTTTGGCCTGATAAATTCCGCGGTCGCCGACGCTGATATAGAAAAAGCCGTCCATCCCGAGGGTAAACCCGCTAACAACATGATCGTTGAGCCCTTCATTAGGAGGAAGCCCGAGACTTGTAACGAGATCCTCGCGAATGTCGGCCACTCCATCGCCATCGGAATCTTTAAACCGGCTTAAAAGCGGATCATGGATGACATAAAGCCACCCGTCATGCCATACCGAGCCTGCGGGAGAATAGAGTTTGTCGGCAAAAATCGTCCGTTTGCGATCCTTGCCGGTACCGGAAAAACGTACGATGGAGCACTCAGGCGTTGCGGTATTGAGCCGGCCATCGCGCGGATCATTTCCCACATAGATCGAGCCATCGGGCCCTCCAACCACCGTTGTGCACGCCTCAACCTCCGGATAGGTCGCCACCGCTTCGATGCGCAGAGCCGTGTCACTGAGAGTTGGCGGGATAAGCGGCGCTTGCGCAAAGGAACGGAGCGCGGGAGCGCATAGAATAAAAAGCGAAGCAGCGCGATAGAATCGGGAATTCATGAGAAAGAGGAAAAGCGGCGTGGGGGGGACGGTGGATGATCAATTCAACACGCCGTCCACTTCTTAGCCCGGCTCGCTCAGTTTGCTTTTTCTGCGCGCCGATCAACATTCTGGCACCGCCTCCGGCCTTGCGAGGCCGCGGGCCGGCCAAGACTGCACGATCCGGGCCGGAGTTTAATCGCCACAAATAAACTTCCCCCGCGCCGGTTATCACGGGGCTTTATTGACCCGTCAAGATCCGCCCCCTAAATCCCATCCCGTGTTTTCCCCCAAACTCGTCTTTGCCGTCGTATCCGCCGCCAGCTTCGCATCCACTCTATTTGCCGGAGTGGAGCTAAAAGAGGAGGCCGGCAAAGTGCGCGTGGAAATCGACGGCAAACTTTTCACCGAATACTGTTTTACTGGGGCGCCGCACGTCTATTTCTACCCGATCATCGGGCCAGACGGCGCGAAAATGACGCGAGCCTGGCCGATGGAGAATGCACCAGGCGAAGAGCATGATCATCCGCATCATCGCTCGCTCTGGTTTGCGCACGGAGCGGTCAATGGGATCGACTTTTGGAGCGAAGCTGCCAGCCACAAAACGCCGCCGGCAACTGCTCCGGGACAGATTGTGCACGATAAATTCCTTGAAATTAAAAGCGGCGAAAAAGAAGGCGTGCTCAGCGATCTGCTTAAGTGGGTGGCCCCTGATGGCAGCATTCCAATTACAAGCGTCCAGACCGTTCGTTTCCACGGCGGCCCCGAGGCGGAACGCATCCTCGATTTCCAGATGGTCCTCACGGCAGGCGAAAAGGACGTGCTCTTTGGCGATACAAAAGAAGGAACGATGGCTATCCGGATTGCGGAATCGATGCGTCTGGCCCAGCCAAAAAACCAATCCGGCCAGGGTCATATCGTCAATGGCACGGGCGAAACCGACGATAAAGTCTGGGGCAAACGCGCCGCATGGGTCGACATGTCCGGCCCGGTCGATGGTAAGACGGTCGGGATCGCCATGTTCGAAAACCCGAAAAATTTCCGCACGCAAACCCGATGGCATGCGCGCGATTATGGCCTTTTTGCCGCCAATCCCTTCTGCGAAGTGGAGATGGACAAGACTCAGCCCAAAGGTGCCGGCGACTTTAAACTGGCTGCCGGCAAAAGCGTGACGCTCAGTTACCGTATCTACATTCATCAAGGCGACGCCGTCCAAGCCAAGATCGCCGAGCATTATAACAAATATTCGGCCGCGGACAACGGTTCAGCCCGCGAGGT
Source organism: Chthoniobacteraceae bacterium (assembly GCA_028293625.1). Lineage (GTDB taxonomy): Bacteria > Verrucomicrobiota > Verrucomicrobiia > Chthoniobacterales > Chthoniobacteraceae > CAIURC01. The sequence continues at coordinate 179,744 of JAQGOL010000037.1, forward strand.
AAAATAGCCGAATTGCGCCCAGCCGCTTTGGGCGTGCTACAAGCGACCGCATCAACACGATCCGGGCCTTGTTCAATAAGATGAGGTAAAACATCGCTGCCGCACGAGGATCTCGCGCGGCAGCCTAGCTGACGTACTGCCCAGGTCTTTATTGATTCAGGCTTAACTTCGAGATCCGCTTCCGCCACCGTGGATATAACAAATCCGGCTGCACTGCCACATTCATAAAACCTCTCGTCTTAACGGGCGCAAGCGGTTCGGATTTCTCTCAAACAAATTGCTCATTAAGTTAAGAAGTGAAAACGCCAGCGGCTTCAAGGTTACTCCATAGTCTATCCTGCTACGTTTAGGAAAGAGCAGAATCAATAACTGCCGAGCTTGTGAAGTGATGCGTCATTCAACACTCCTTTGATCAAGCTCTCGGTGATCAAGCACGTCCGGCGAAGGCGGTGACCGGTTAATAAATTGCGAGTCTCAGGCTGCCTATCGCGCTGTATAGCATTGGAGCTATATTCCATCCAAAACCGGTTACCTTGCTATAATAGACGACGCAGGCAGCATGAGGCAAGTTTCCGAGCGGATGGCATTCGACGCGGATTTAGCGCGGATCTGCTTCCATGGAATCCGCGGCAGACAAGCATCAGGCATCGGCGCGTTTATAAGGATACTTTAGGGTATCTGCAAACCTGATGGCTTTGTTAATCCAAATAGACCGGTTTGATAGAAGCAGTTTTTAGGAAAATATAGCGTCTAAAAAAAGCGCTGATAATTCCAAGAAAGCGGTTGCGCAAACGAAGAAAGTGCCGAGCTTTCGCCGCGTTTCCGGGAAACGCCGCCAGGCTGCCCCTGGAAGTGTTCACCCTCATAGAATGTTATCTTGAACCGCTAGCAAACAGTTCCCCATCTATCAGGATCTAGATCCAGAATGCGGTCGGTGACAAACGGCAGTCTGGTAGGTAGGATGCTATTCGCATCCCCCCTGCCTCGCGCTTTTGCAACAGACAACATCTGGTTCTTGTAACGCCGCCCCCGCAGCCTATCCAGCCTGTCACGCGGATAGACTTCACTCCTTTGAGCAACACCTGGCGATTCCCCGGAATAAATTCCTAAACGAACCACCTCATGACACGAAAATTAATACTTCGCACTTTAACCATTCAAGCCGCGGCGCTCACCGCCGGCTTCTGCTCGGCGCAAGGCGCGACCCCCGCTTTTCTGGGTGCGGAAGGGTACGGCGCGGCAACACCAGGCGGACGGGGCGGCCGAGTCATCGCCGTTACCAACCTCAATGACAGCGGCCCGGGCAGCTTTCGCGAAGCTTGTGTGGCATCCGGCGCCCGGACGGTGGTGTTTCGCGTCAGCGGCACTATCACGCTCAATTCGCACATCTACATCGGCAATCCGTATCTAAGCATCGCCGGCCAGACTGCGCCCGGCGGGGGGATCCTGTTGCGCGGCTCAAAGACCGCAAGTGCCAACTCCCTCTCCGCGCTCCTTTATGTCGAGACGCACGATGTGGTTCTTCAATACTTGCGGATGCGTCTGGGCGTTAATCCCAACTTCCACGAGCTTGAAGGCAAAGACGTTGTCCTTGCCGACAACTGTCGCGACATCATTGTTGATCACTGCTCGTTTAGCTGGGCCCAGGACAAGGATTTCCTCGTCTGGCCGTATACGACTGCCGGCGCAGCTCGCAACATTACGATGCAGTGGAACATCTTTTCCGAACCAATCTACGTCAACGGCGTCGATGGCACCGGACTGCTCATCGGCGGCAATAGCACCGATATCGCCACGGCCACGACCAACATCGATGTTCATCATAATCTCTTCGTTTCCGACCGGCATCGCACTCCGCTGTTCAAGGCCAAGAATGTCCAGATAGTTAGCAATCTTGTCTATAATTGGGACGCGTTCTCCACCGGTTGGGAGGCAGGCGCCACAATCGACATCGTATCGAACAAATACAAACCGGGCCCTGTATGGAGCAAAGCCCCGGAAATCGCATACCGGCCTGACGGTGATCGCGCGGTACTCGGCAATCCCTCGGTATACATCGCCGGGAATGTCGGGCCTTCCAATGCCGATCCGGCCGGAGACAACTGGAAAATGATCGAGGTAAGGCCTGCCTGGAGTAATACAGGACAAACCCCTTCCCTTTCATTCCGCCGTACTTCACGGCAGGCTGCGCCGACATTCCCGATCACGGTCAATGCATCAACATCGCTTGAAACGGTGCTGCTTCCGGAGGCGGGTGCCAGCAAACGCCTGGATGCCAGTGGCGCGTGGGTTAGCAATCGGGACAGCGTCGACACGCGAGTTGTCCAGAACTACTGGAGCGGCAGCGGCACCTTGATCTCCAATGAAAGCCAGGTTGGCGGCTACCCTGTCATCGCGTCCGGCACACCTTATGCCGACTCTGATGGAGACGGAATGCCCGATGCATGGGAAAGCAGCCACGGATTGAATCCTAACAGCGCGGCAGACGGCGCGGCTGTGGCAAGCGATGGCAGTGGCTTTACCAATCTGGTGAAGTTCCTCAATGGCCCTACTTCAGGCGGCGTTGTTACTCCTCCGGTTGTCAATCCCGACACCGATGGCGACGGGATTCCCGATGCCAAAGAAGGCGGCACTACGCCGTATGTGGTCGGAGTCGATGATCGCACAATCGATACCGATAAAGACGGAGTCTCAAATGCCGCCGAATACGCCGCCGGGACCGATCCGCGAGTGGCTCCGACTATTCCTCCTGTGACGCCACCGCCGACCCCCGGCCTGTTGCCTGCATTCCCAGGTGCACAAGGTTTCGGGGCGGAAACCGTTGGCGGACGCGGAGGCCGTGTGATTGAAGTAACCAATCTCAATGACAGCGGCGCTGGAAGCTTCCGCGAGGCATGCCTTGCAACCGGTGCTCGAATCATTGTATTCCGGGTTGGCGGCACTATCACACTCAACAGCCGGCTCAGCATGACGTCGACCAACTCGTTTGTGACCATTGCCGGCCAGACAGCCCCGGGCGGCGGTGTGCAGATCAAAGGTGCGGACGTGATTCTAAACGGCACCCACGACGTCGTAATCCGTCACATGAGGTTCCGCCCAAGTGACAGCAGTTCCACGGATGCGAACAATCGAAATGCGCTGACGCTCTACGGCGATTCGTCCACAAACAAGTGCTACAATGTCTTGGTTGATCATTGCTCGATCAACTGGGGAGCTGGCGACAACGCCGCGATGTGGGACTATGTGGAAAACGTCACCTGGGAGCGTTGTATCTTCGAAGGCGTTTCGCACAACTACTCGACCGCCACGCAAATACCAAGTTACGCGCTACTGGCCGGAACAGCAGTGGGAAATGGTTCGCATCTCAAGAATGTGACCGTCCATCATTCCTATCTGGTAAATAGCGCGCAGAGAAATCCGTTGCTGGCATCGGATGGTCCTCACCATCTTATCAACAACGTCATCTATAACTGGCAGAGTTTCGGGACAAACATCCAAAACAACGGAGCCGGCACCGCGGTCAACCTGATCGGCAACTTCTACAAACGCGGACCTGCGAGCGACGCCAACCGTTACGCGATCGGAATGGATCACGTGTTGAACCCCAATGGGTTCGTCTATGTCAGCGACAATATCGGACCATTCCGGCCGACTTCCGCTTACAATGACTGGGCCATCGTCGGTTCCGGTTACGATACGACCAAATACTGGACAACACCCGCCGCCGCGACCCTGCGCAGGACAACACCGTGGCCTGCTTCGCCGATTCCCGTCACGGTTGTGTCGTCGAGTCAGGTGGTGACCCAGGTGCTTAACGACGTAGGCGCCACGCTTCCCAGCCGGGATAGTATCGACCTGCAGTTGGTCAATAACTATTCGGCCGGGACCGGAGCCATCAAGCTGGCAACCGCCGAGACCGCGGCATGGTGGCCTGCCCTTGCCGCCGGCACGGCGCCGGTCGATACAGACCACGATGGGATGCCCGACAGTTGGGAGACTCAAAACGGACTGAATCCAAAGGATGCCACTGATGGCGCCCGTGATGCCGATGGCGACGGATACAGCAACGTGGAAGAGTTCCTCAATAAGACCAATCCAAAATCGGCTGGCAACTAAGTCGATGAACACCGGGAACTTCTAAGTTCCTGCCGCATGGCCGTGCGCTGTTTACAGCGCACGGCTTTGTTGTTTTAAGAGAGTGCTTTCAACTCTTCGGATTCCCTGTCGCGCCTCTTTGCAAAGGAGAGTTAAGCTGGGCGAACGCGGTCCGGGAAATCAGTGAATATTCCGTCCACCCCCAATGCGCGCATCCTGGCGATTTCTGCCGGAGAATTGACGGTATACGGCAGCACTTTAAGCCCGCGGCGATGGGCATCTTCGACAAAGCGCGGAGTGGTTGAGGTCGCTGAAGGATGAATGGAGAACGCGTGCAGACGGCGGGCGGAAAGATAATAAAGCGGACTGGGCCTGACACACAGGATGCCGATTCGAATGCCAGGGAAGATGATTTGCTTGAGTTCACGCCGATGAAACGACGAAACGATAAACTGATCGTAGGTCCACCCTCGTTCACGCACAAACTCTTCGATGAGCTCGCAGACAGCGTGAGCGGTCCCGCGTCCTTTCAATTCGACATTGATCAATCCGCGCCGGTCCACGGTTTCAAAAACCTCGCGCAAAGTAGGGATCTGCTCGCCTTTGCCCGCGTCCAAGGCCCTTAACTCAGCGAAGGAATGACGAGTCAGCGATCCGCGGCCATTGGTGGTTCGCTGGAGGGTTGCATCGTGGATGACGACAAGTTGATTGGCGGCACGCCAGACGTCGATTTCGACTCCGTGCGCGCCCAGCTCGAAGGCGCGCCTGATGGAACGCAGAGTATTCTCGGGTTCATGGCCGCGGGCACCTCGATGACCGATGCAAAGAAAGGAAGTCACAGCGGAAACCTACAGCATTCGGATCAAAATATCCGCACGCATCAGATTGATCTTATTACTTCACATAATTGAGCTGGAAACCGTTCGCACGCTTTCCGATACATGGTACGCGTGACATCCGCCATTTCCTGTGTCGATTGCCTCACTTAGCCCCCCTTAAGATGCTTGAGATTGAATATATTTCCCGGGACGTCTGCCTGCCTGGTTATGCGGTTTATGTCGCGCTGGCTACCGATCCGCTTACCGGCTGCGCCATTGTTCCTTTCGGGCAAGGAGCGGAAGGATCAACCGTTTTTCTCCCATTCCGTGCCAACCGAATTTATTACGTCGTTCAGACAGCGGATGGCGCCATTCGGAAAATGCGGATTTGGCGGCAGACTCAATGGAGCCTCTCTTATGACGTCACCGGTGAGTTTGACGTCATTTATTCAGACAAAGGGATCCGGATTCGGATTGCAGATACGGAACTCGATGGAGCGTCGTGCGTCGATGCTCTCATCTACGCAAAAAGCCTGCGGGAAAACGATGGCTGGGGCCGGATACTGGCCAATATGGAACGTGGAATTTCGGGCGGCTATGGAGATCAGTATCTTTCGGAATTCAAGCGAATTGACATCGAGAAAGGCCGAACGAATCCCTGTTCGCGGCTCGGCGCCGAGCGCGTGAAGATTTACCAGCTTTTGCCCCGACTCTTCAGCAATGTGAACAAACGGCGCAAACTCAACGGGACACTTGAGGAAAATGGAGCCGGCAAGTTCGATGAAATCAACTCCACGGCATTGTCTGAAATTCAGGCAATGGGATTCACGCATCTCTGGCTCACCGGGATCCTGCGTCAGGCGACAGCCACTGATTACAGCGAAATCGGCTTGCCCGCGGATGATCCTGATCTCCTGAAAGGGCTTGCAGGCAGCCCTTACGCCATCAAGGATTACTTTGATCTCTCTCCTGATTACGCGCGGAATCCGGAAGCGCGCATGGAAGAATTCGCGCTCTTATTAGGGCGAATCCGTTCAGCGGGATTGCGTGTGATTATCGACTTTGTGCCGAATCACGTGGCGCGAAGCTACTCGTCAACCGTGCTGCCTGAGCTGAGTTTCGGCGCGGACGACAAGTCCGATCAGTTCTTCGACCCGCAAAACAATTTCTATTACCTATCGGGAAAAACACTCGAGTTGCCGACATGGAAGCACGGTGTCTCAATCAGCCCCACATGCAAGCTGCTCGGCACTTGCGACGGCCGTTTTAATGGCGAGCTCGATTATGCCCGCGTCACAGGCAACAATGTCACCTCCGAGTGCCCATCCTTGAATGATTGGTATGAGACAGTTAAACTGAACTACGGCTTTGACTATACTTCACAGCGGCGCGCCTACTCACACGGAGCGACTCCACCGCAACCTATTCCCGATACCTGGCTTAAGATGGATCGTGTCCTGGCTTACTGGCAGGCACTCGGAATAGACGGATTCCGCGCGGACATGGCACACATGGTGCCGCCTGAGTTTTGGGCATGGGCAATTGGACGCGCCAGAAGCCGGAATCCAGCGGTCTTATTCCTGGCTGAAGCATATAACAACGACCCAATGAAAGTTCCAAACGGCGATCCGCTTTTTGCGGCGCTCGATGACCGCAAGGGAAATGTCATGTTCGATCTGTTAAGCGCGGGGTTCGATGCGGTCTACGATGACCCTACCTATAAAAAACTCAAAGCGCTCTATGATGGCTGCGGATGGGCCAACGACATTGACGACGCACTCGGGCATCCATTCATCTTTCAAAACTCACTGCGCTACTCGGAAAACCATGACGAAGTGCGCCTGGCAAGTCAGGACAACTGGGGCGGGGTCGGAATGAATGTCGGACGACCCGTGTCCGCCATCCTCTACGGACTCTCGCGAGGACCTGTTTTATTTTACCACGGCCAGGAAGTCGGTGAACCCGCCTCCGGGCCGGCCGGATTCGGCGGCGACAACGCGCGCACCACGATTTTTGATTACTGGTCGATGCCTGAGCTGGCAAAGTGGGTCAATGACCATCGCTACGACGGAGGCGGGCTTTCCGAGTCACAAAATGAACTTCGAAAATTTTACAGCCGTTTGCTAAGCATCATCGGCGAAAGCGCGTTTCGGGACGGTGGATTTTTCCCTCTTAATCCGTGCAACATTCCCAATTCGCGGTATGGCCGGCTTCCGGGGGAATCCGCCAGCGGCCACTGGCTCTATGCATTTATGCGGTATGAGAACGCGGGCGGGCAGCGCTTTTTGGTGATCGCGAATTTGCATCCGAGTGAGAGCCTTAGCGATGTGCATGTCTGGTTGCCCATGGAAGCGCTTGAGTTTCTAAACCTGCCGGCCGGTCAGGGCGCGAGTCTTACTGAATGCCTATCGAGTGAGCCGCGGCGCGTGATCCATATCCAGGCACTGGGCGATGGCGTGGTGGTTGGCGGGATACCACCCCTGACACCCCTTTATTTTGAGCTTCAGTTAAAGCCGCGTTAAGGCTAAATCGCTTCAAGATGAAACGGCTCCTTCTTGCTCTTTTTGTGTGTCACCTCGCCGGTTGCGACGTTAAATTGGAACCGGTGCCCGAGCCCGAGGCGACACCGGCACCCAGTTCTAAAACGGCAGCAACGCCCAAGCCCGGGGAATGGCTAATGAAGGACTACAAAAATCCGCTCGATTCCAAAGGAAAAAAGCAAAACAAGTAAGAGACCGTTCCGCGCCTACGAGTTTTTAAGGACGATGTGAAAGACGACATTGCCGACGTCGCGACAACGATCAATCCCCTTTTCGAGCAGCTCGTAAATGTCTTTCCAGAACACCACCATACGCGCGTCCGACTCACCGCGGTAAATGTCGCGTAACAGGTCGTTCATGACCCGGTCCGCTTCTCCTTCAAGTCCCTGAAGCCGCTCATAATCGTCTTTGACCTGTTCACCCTGCCTGTTTTTGCGAAGCGCTTCCACCATCTTCGTTACGATCGAGGTCGACTGCTCAAGCAACGAAATTTGTTTCCCTATACTCTCCATGTTCACTCCCGGAGGTGAAATAGTCAGTCGCTCGCCGATTTTCTCAACATTCTTGGAGATCTTATAAAGCGCCGAGGAGAGCGTTTCGATATCTTCGCGTTCCAGCGGGGTCGCGAATTTATTGCACAGCTCCTCGGTGGTTTCCTGGCTGATGCGTTTGTGTTTGCGCCGGCTTTGAGCCAGATCACCCATCGCCTCGTCAATTGACCCGTGCCCGATCTGCGCCACCACCCGGGCAAGATGGGAAGCGCCATTCTTAGCTTCAGCCGCGCTTTGCTCAAGAAGTTGGAAGAATCTGTCGTCGCGACCGAAAAGTCGATGGAGTGCGGACATAGAAGTAGAATGGGAACCGGATGGTTAGCAGTTCCAAGCGCACCCGGGCAAGGAATTCCGCCCCTGCGAACACGTTGAACGATGACAAGCGCAGTCCGGGGAAAAAGGCTGAATCAAACGATCGCTTTGCGACCCCGCTCATGCCGGATGTCTTCGCCCTTATAAAGGTAAAACACTTCCTCGGCGATGTTCGTAACGTGATCGGCAACGCGCTCGAGAGCCTTGGCAACCGTCAATAGATTTAACGCGCGGGTAATTGTTTTAGGATCCTCGATCATGTAACTGGTGAGCTCCCTTGCCAGCTGCTTGTAAATGTCGTTAACGCTTTTATCCCGTGCGACGATTTCCGTGGCTAAATCCGGCTTGGCCTCAACGTAAGCGGTCATGCTGTCGCGCAACATTTCCTGGCCGATCTGGGCCATTAGAGGGATGTCAATGAGAGGCTTGAGCAGCGGCTCCTGATTAAGGCGTTTCGCGTTGCGGGCAATCTTGGTGGCTTGATCGGCAATACGCTCCAGATTGCTGGAGATTTTGGACGCCGCGAGCATAAACCGGCAGTCCTTCGCTACGGGTCCATGAGTGGCCATATAGGTAATGACCATCTCGTCGATTTGTATTTCAAGCAGGTCGATCTGGCTGTCCTCGGCTTCCACCGAGTCGCAAAGTGTTTCATCGCGATTAACCAAACCGCGCATCGCCATGGAAAGACTGCGCTCGCTCAATCCGCTCATCAGCAGAAGCTGCTCGCGAATTTCGGTTAAATTTTTTTCCCAAAAATGATTCATGTCGTAAGAAAATACAGGCCGCGCTTGAAGAAAAAGAGGCGCCGGCTTCACCCGAAACGGCCACTGATATAGTCTTCAGTCTGCTTTTGAACTGGATTGGTGAATATCTTTTCTGTTTTCCCCATCTCGATCAGCTGCCCAAGATAGAAGAACGCGGTCATATCCGAACACCGCCCCGCTTGCTGCATGTTATGAGTTACAATAACAATCGTATAGTTTTTCTTCAGCTCATGAATGAGTTCTTCGACCTTGGCCGTCGCGATCGGATCGAGCGCCGAGCACGGCTCATCCATTAGGATGATACTTGGCTCGACGGCAATGGCCCGGGCAATGCAAACGCGCTGCTGCTGGCCTCCCGAAAGCCCAAGCGCGCTTGTATGCAGGCGGTCTTTGACTTCATCCCAGAGCGCCGCGCCACGCAGGCTTTTTTCCACTACTTCATCCAGACGGCGTCTATCGCGCACCCCTTGGATTTGAAGACCGTACGCGATGTTCTCATAAATGGATTTGGGGAAGGGATTCGATTTTTGAAATACCATCCCGACCTGACGCCTAAGAGCGATTGTGTCGACGGCCGGATCCGAGATGTCGATTCCGTGAATCCGGATCTGGCCGTTGCCGATTCGTGTCCCTTCAATCAGATCGTTCATTCGATTAAAACAGCGTAGCAGCGTCGACTTGCCGCAGCCCGAAGGACCGATGAAGGCGGTCACCTGATGCCCCGGGATCTGGAGCGAAATGTCGCGCAGCGCGTGATTTGCGCCGTAATAAAAATCAAGGTGATCAATCTCAATCATCGGATCTGAGGTATCCGGCGCACCCTGTTGGGAGCCGCGTGCGGCTTGAGGAAGCGTGTCCATTCGAGTTTCAAAGGTTGCGTTCATGACTCTTACCAGCGGTAACGGTTTCGCATGCGGATGCGTAATAGAATGGAAGTCATCGCGATGGCGGTGACCAGCCCGAGAAAGACGAGGGCAGTCCCGTATTGGACGCGCTCGGTGAATTCGTTTTGAGGGATCTTGGAACTAATGACGTAGATGTGATAGGGAAGCGCCATCACGCCCTGCCCCAGGAAGTCGAGCAATCCCCCGCCCGGTGCGCTGTCGCGCATCACATACGCGGCGGTAAATAAGATCGGTGCGGTTTCGCCCGCGACGCGCGCGATGCCCAAAATTGAGGAGGTTAGCATCCCGGGCAGAGCATAAGGCAATACGTTGGTGCGAATCGCCTGCCATTTGGTTGCCCCCAGTGCCAGCGAACCTTCACGGAAACCTCTCGGCACCGCCTTGAGCGATTCTTCGCTGGCAGCGATAACGACCGGCAGTGCCATAAAAGCCAGGGTAAACCATCCGGAGGCAAGACAGATTCCCCAGCCAGAAAAATTGAGCCAATGTCCGAACCCGATTGGAAAACTCGGAGTGGAAGGATCGTCGAAGCCCGCCACGACCGGCATGAAATGCACGAAAAGCCCAAGCCCAAAAAGCCCGAAGACAATGGAAGGAACCCCGGCGAGATTCAAGATTGCGAGCCTGATCAGTTCCACCATTCGGCCCTGTTGACTATACTCGCTTAAAAATATCGCGCTGCTTACTCCAATAAAAAGCGCAATTCCCATGGATCCGATCACAAGCCAAAAGGTGCCGGTGATACAGGGCCAAATTCCACCGGCGCTATGGGCATAACTTTCCGCTTCGATTTCATCCAGTCCGCGCGCGGCTTTGAACTCTCGGAACGCCTTGTCGCCAAGTTCCATTTTTTTCCCCTCAAATTCGAAAACATAAAGGGTCTCCGGCGACGCAGTCAGGAAAGTCCAGTTAACAAAAGGTGGTGAAGCTTTGAAGACTGTCCCGGATCCCTTTACGACGATCACACCAAAGATCATCGTGGCGCAAAGCAGGATGAAATAGGTTGCGCCTCGAAACAGACCAAACGCCGCGCTCTCAGCCAAGCGCGCGCCCGAGGATTGATGGGCAAAAGGATTGCTTTTAGGATTCATCGTTAACCGATTGAAATACGGTAGCGCTTGACGATGCGCTGAGCCAGAAAGTTGACGCCGAGTGCGATAATGAAAAGGACGATACCGACCATGAACAGAGCGCGGTAATGGATGCTGCCTGGAACCACCTCCCCCATTTCCTGAGCTATAATCCCAGTCATGGTATGCACAGGCTGAAAGAAGGCTCCAATCCCTTGAGTAAAATCGGGAATCGCGATGCGGTTTCCAGCACATAACAGAACAACCATCGTTTCGCCAATGACACGCCCGAATCCGAGCAATATGGCGGAGATAATTCCTGAAAGCGATGCCGGCATCAGGATCCTGACAATGGTTTGAAACCGGGTGGCGCCCAGCGCGTAGGAGGCTTCCTTAAAATGCCGAGGCACGTTGTTCAAGGCATCTTCAGCGAGCGAAAAAATAGTAGGAATGGCCATGAACGCCAGAAGACAACCTGCTGTTAGCGAGTTAAGCCGTTCGCTCATTGGGAATCCGGGAAACCAGGAAAGCCACGGCGTTTGGGAGACTGCTCTCAGGCACTGGCCAAGGACAGCGACTCCGAAAAATCCAAGGACCACCGACGGAATCGCGGAGATAAATTCAATGTAAGGCTTGATGATCCCTTTCTCGGCAGCAGAAGCGATCTCGCTGACATAGATGGCGCCGGCAACGCCGAGCGGAACCGCGATCGCGAGGGCAATGGCCGATACAAGCAGCGAACCAACAAATAATGGAATAACACCATACCAATCCTGCCAGAAACTCGCGGTCAGCCATTCACGCCCAAATAGGAATGCAGTCACCGATTCATACCAGGGAATAGGCTGATCATTGGTCCAGCGCGCCATTTGCGCTTCCACGGAGGCGAACGAGTTCAAGTAAGTTTCCGCGTGCTTTTTGAGCTGGTTAAACGGCCCCATGTAAGGCGCTTGAAGCGGCTCTCTACCGCCCAGGGCGAGAGCCGCTTTGATTTTGGAAGCGAACTCGACATTTGCCGCGAGGAAAGCTGGCTGCATCGCTTTCAACGCTTCGACTTCACTCTTAAAATCAACGGAAGAGGCAACGACTGCCTCTGCTTCAGCGCTTCTGCCCGCTCGAAGAAGCATCGCTTTTTGCTCCAGTGTATCGCGGTAAATTTGTTCTTTTTCTTTGATGGCCACAGCGGCCTCAGTCATGTCGGATGCGATACTTCGAACTTCATTTACTGTGTCGCCAAAGGCGGTGGCAAAAAGGTCGTACTGCGCCAGCGCCTCGTTTGCTTCCTCGATCGTTTTGCCCTCCTTCAGATACGCGTCGAACTGGCGCATCCTCAAGGCATTGGCAGCCCGGGTCAACTCGGTGTGAGCTTCGACTTCTCTCTTGATAAAATCGACATATTCAAGCCCGGCAAGCCGGTAGATACGCAGGTTGCGCAAATTTTGCCCGAAGAAGCCGGCTCCCTCCCTTAGCAAAAAAACCATAATGAGCACCAAGACCAGGATCGCGACCGCCGCGTTCCCCTGGAAGAAATACTTGATGACGTCGTCCGGGGTAAGCCCAAGAACCCTGAATCGCTTCTTATTAAGCAAAGCTTCCGAGATCTTTCGGTCGCGGCCTTTGAGCTGTGCTGAATCTGGATAAGTAGCTGGCATTTGCAGAGAGCGAGAGTGGGGCGAAAAAGCTTCAATCTTGCGGCGGCACGGTGAATTTTAGATTTTATTCGGTCGTCCCGCAAACGCAGGGAAGGAGTCCGCCGGTGATGACGCCAGCGGACTCCTCGACAAACCCCGCAATTATTTGACTGCCACAAAACCGACCTGGGTGGCGATGGACTGGCCTTTTTCACTCAGTGTGAAGTCAAGAAATGACTTCGCTTCCCCCTGCGCCTCGCCGTTGGTGTAGTAGAAAGTTGGCCGCGAGAACGGATACGATTTACCGCGCACCGTCGCCGCGGTGGGAAGTGACCCATCGACCGCCACGGTTTTAATGCCGCTCGCCTTCAAATACGCCATGCCGACATAACCGATCCCGTTTGGATTCTTGCCAACCTCGGCCGCAATCTGCTCGTTGCCAGCCATTTTTTGTGAGCTGCCCGCGTAATCGCGCTTCTGCATGGCGAGTTCTTTAAAATCGCTGTAAGTGCCCGAGGAGGTATTGCGAGTGTAGATCGAGATTTTACCAGGCTTGCCGCCGACGGCGCTCCAGTCAGTGACATCACCGGCGAAGATCTGCTCGACCTGCTTTTTAGTGAGGCCCTTTATCGGGTTCTGCCCATTTACAATGATGCCAATTCCGTCATAGGCAACGATGGTCGCTTTGAGGGTGACGCCCTTGGAGGTTGCAAGCGAAGACTCTGTCGTCTTGGCGCGGCGGCTCGACATCCCAATATGCGCGGTGCCGTCAATCACGGCTGCGATGCCGGTTGTTGAACCTTCCGCGGCGATTTCAAAACTGGTGCCCGGGCTGCTGGCCTTGAAGGATTCAGACAACTGGGGAACCAGTTTGGCGCCGAGCGTGTCGGAGCCTTTGATGACGAGCTTGCCTGCGTTGGCAAATGAAGCGCTAAGGGCAAAAGCCATGGCGCCGGCAATCAATGGATTGAGTTTCATAGGAATATGATGGTTTGCGGTAAAGTAAGGCCTAGAACTTCACGTTCAGATCAACCTGAAGAACCTGTACAGCGTTCGCATCGGCGATGGCGTTGCCACCGGTGGCTTCGCCTCCGGTCAGATCGCCCCGCAGATTCCACGCGTGCATGTAAGTGACGCCGAACACGCAGAAATCGGTGAAGTTATAGGCAACCCCCGCCTTGATCCCCTGGGTATTCAGTTCGCCAAGCGCGAAGTCCGAGTCGTTGAGATTCGGATCGACGGAGCCGATGCCGGTCCGGCGCCAGTTGAGCAAGGCCGACCAATCGCCTTTCTTCTTGTTCTCGCCGACCTGCACTCCAACCAGATACGCGACGTTATCCAGGTTATTGTGGCGCCGATCGAAATCATCGGGATCGATCCCGGCGGAACGCAAGGTCTTCACATTATAGATTTCGTCGACGCGTTTGCGCCCTTCGATATTGTAAGCGAAGTCCCAGTAGAAACGGGTTTTGAGGTCGCCTACTTTGAAAGCAACATCGCCCGGGACTAGGATCAGGTTAAGATTGCGAGTAGCGCCCGAAACCGTCGCGCTGTCATTAAAGGAATTTTCGTTTTCGGCGCCGGTAACCGAGCCGTTGACGTAGGTAAACCATGCGGGCGCCACGGTCAGCTTGATGCCGTTGCCGAACTTGTAGGAACCAATCAACTGCGTCTCAAACAGATATGCGTCGGTGGTCTGATCGTTATCGCGGGTCGCGTTATCGCGGCCACCCCCTTCGAGGTTATCGTCAAATATAAATTGCCCGGCCACCAGCGTGAGCTCCCACGGATAGACTTCCTTGATCGGAGGCGCATAGCCCTTTCCATCCTTGGAGAAACCGGCTTCGGAGGAGCCGGCAAAAAGCTTGTGCAAGGCGACGGATTCGGTGAGTCCGTTTGGATTGATGTCCGCGTCCCAAACCAGGTCGGTGGTATAAAATGGGTTCGCAAACTTGCCTCCCACAACCGTCAACCAATCGGTGGGCGTCCAGCTGATATAAGCGCGGCTGATAAAGATGCCGTAATCGTTAAATCCATTTTCAAACGTCTGATTGGCGCTGTCAGAGTTTTGGGAGGTTTGCAGTTCAACGCCTGCCGCAAAATTTTCAGTCAGGCGCGCCTCGGCATTCAAACGAAGGCGGAAACGCCAGCGGCTGCGCTGGTTGCTGTTTGGGCTGCGGTCCTTTTCATTGCGATCCGAGTGCACGCCGACGGGAAGCGGGTCCAATTGCCCATCTTTATTGTCATATTGATAGCGCAGCCGGAGATCGCCATAGAGTTTCAGCTCGGTAATCGAATTGCTGATGTTGATTTTGCCGGCGGGCGTCGCGGCAAAATCGCGGGTCATATCGGCGCGGACTTCTTCGCCTTCCTGTGCGGTAAGCACGCCTTTTTTAACGAGACGATCAACAAGCGCTCCGGCATCCTGTGCCTGCGCGGTGATTGCCGAGGAAACTAAAGCAAGCGCGGCTGCCAGCTTGAGAGAGGTGGATTTAAACATGGGGCCTGATTGGTTGGGTAGAATGTTCCGGCAAAGGGGGTTGCACCGGAACGATGCGGAAAGTGCAGGTCAATTATGGCAATTGCGTGACGCCATTGTGACGATTCGGTGAGATAGGCTGCCGGGGCCAAATGGCCGGAAGCGCCAAGAAGACGGATTGACACGGTGCCGCAGGCGCGGCGCAATCCGCGGATGAATTTCCCGCCGCTTGATTTCTCCAAAATCCGCACCTATCCGGTGGCCGATCGGGCCAATAAGGTTGCGCTTGAGGCGTTTGCAAAACCACACAAGGCGGGAGGGAGTTTTCTGGAGTTCCTTGATGAAATGCCCGATTTCCTCGCGGTCCAGGACTTCAGGAAAACGGTGGCGGCCGTGGTCCAGGCAGTCCGCAATGGACGGCCGGTGCTGCTGATGATGGGAGCCCATTCCATCAAAGTTGGGCTTAACCCGATCTTCATTGAAGCGATGCGGCGAGGGATTTTGAGCGCGATGGCGTTTAACGGCGCGGGCGCCATTCACGACTTCGAACTTTGCTATCAAGGCGAAACAAGCGAGGACGTTCAGCGCGGTCTCGACGACGGGAGTTTCGGCATGGCGGAGGAGACCGGCCGGCTGATGAACGCGGCGCTGGCGCACGGAGTTTCCCGGGGACTCGGCGCGGGCCGCTCGCTGGGAGAAGCGACCGCGGGTTATCCAAACCGGCACCTCAGCCTGCTTGCAACAGCAGCCGAGCTCGATATCCCGCTCACGGTGCATATCGCTATCGGCACGGACATCATTCATCAGCATCCGAGCACGAATGGCGCGGTGCTCGGGGAAGCCAGCTACCGGGATTTTGAGCTTTTTGCGTCAGTCGTCGCGCAGCTTGAAGGCGGCGTGGTGCTTAATATCGGGAGCGCGGTGATTATGCCGGAAGTTTTCCTAAAAGCGTTAACGGTTGCCCGAAACCTGGGGAATAGGGTTGAACATTTTACGACAGCTACATTTGACATGATGCGCCACTACCGGCCATCGGAGAACGTTCAGCGCCGGCCGACAAAACTCGGAGGCCAGGGATTTTATATCGTCGGACACCACGAAATCATGATCCCGTTTCTTTTTGCGGCCATCGCGGAAGAATTGGCGCGCTAAATGAGAAAAGGTCATTTTGCAGCTGGCATCTTCCCTGTCCTCTTATAAATCGGGCGAGCTGTTTCAACGCACCCACAATGAACCGTGCCCGCCTCCAACTGCTGCTTTCGCAATTCACCAACAAACGCATCCTGGTGATCGGCGATCTGATCCTTGATGAATTCATCTGGGGAAAAGTGTCGCGGATCTCCCCCGAGGCACCCGTCCCGGTCGTGGAGGTGGTGAGCGAATCCTACTTCCCGGGCGGCGCTGCCAACGTGGCACGAAATTTAAAGGAATTCGCGCGCGACGTGCGGGTAATGGGCGTTACCGGGCAATGCGGGCATGCGCGGCGGCTTACCGACCTGCTTGCCGGCGAAGGGATCGACATGACGGCGCTCCAATCGCATTCGTGCTATCAAACCATTGTTAAAACACGAATTATTGCCCGCCAGCAGCACGTGGTCCGGATTGATCGCGAAAAAAGAACCGAGCTGCGGCCCGAGCACGCGGCCGCCGCGCTTGAGCAGCTCGCGGCAATGCTGCCGGATCTCGATGCCGTTATTATTGAGGATTACGGAAAAGGGATGCTGCGCCAGGATTTTACCACGGCAGTATGCGAGCTCACCAACAGGGCCGGCAAAATTCTTGCCGTTGATCCAAATCCCAACAACCCGTTGGTTTGGCAACACGTCTCAATTATCAAGCCCAACCGGCTGGAGGCGTTTACGAGTGCGGGCCTTGCCATGAGTGAACCGGTGGAGCCGCCCACAGCCGATCCACATCTCCTTGAAGCGGGCCGCATCCTCTCGGAGAAATGGGATGCCGATAATCTGCTTGTGACGCTTGGCGAACATGGAGTGCTTCTTTTTCGGCAGGATGCCTCCCCCTACCATGCGCCCACACGCGCCCGGGAGGTGTTCGATGTCAGTGGCGCGGGCGACACAGTCATCGCCCTTTTTACGCTGGCCCTAAGCGCTGGAGCCACGCCGCCCGAAGCCGCCGAAATCGCCAATCACGCCAGCGGCATTGTGGTAGGCAAACTTGGAACGGCGACCCTGACGCCCGCGGAATTGCTGGCAAGTTTCGTCGAATAAAATCTGAGGCGTCGGTTCGGCGCGCACTGTTTCCAGCCCGGCTTTAGGAGCTGCTCAAAAGGGAGCGTTCTAAGAAAACTGCCATGGTGTTCGTCATAATGAACACGCATGGTCGAATCAATGCCGCGCACGTCTGTAAAGATTCGCGCGCATCCAACCTCGGCCGTCCTTTCCCCACGCCATGAAAACCCGGCTTCTCGTCTCGACTCTCCTTGCAATCTCTCTCTGCGCGCGCTTTGCCGCCGCGGACAACGAGATTGGTTTTATCGAAAAGTTTGCGCTCGCCCCTGATCGCGAGGCAGTGCTCACGCAGCTGATTCCCGGTAGCGAGGAGTTCTATTTCTTTCACGCGCTCCATTTCCAGAATACCGGCCAAAAGCAAAAGCTAAAGGCAACGATGGAGCAATGGGCCGTCCGGTTTCCCAAGTCCGCGCAACGCGCCATTCTTGAAAACCGCGAGGCGCTGCTCAACTACGACGCCGACCCGCAATCAACTCTCCAATTCCTTCGCACCCGCCTCAATCCGGAGTTCAATCATCAGCAGGAAGTACGCGACAAAAAGCCCGATTTGCCGACGACGCTCGATGCGGCGAAAATCTCGACTGCTATTTTTCAACGCGACGCGACTCGGGACTCGGACGATTTAGCCAACTGCACCGAAGCCGCGCTGGAACGGTTCGTGCGCGAGCGTGTGGCGCTCACACCGCCCCAGCGCAGGGTAATCCTTGGGCGCCTGATCCGGCCTGATCTGCCCGGCCTCCTTGAGCTGATCGAAGCGGATCTTAAATCGAAAGAGAGCGGCGGATTTGGCCAATACCCGATTCATGGCGCGCTATTGCCGGAGCAACTCGATGCGCTTGGCCAGCGCATACCCAGCCTTTATGACAGCCAGGCTTTTGTTTACACGCGGCTGCGCAAGCTTCTTCCCAGCGCGGATGCCGACATCGAATTTGATCCCGTTGAACGACGCGCCTGGCTGGAGCGAGTCTGGGCTTATTCAAAAAACCTCAGTCCTTCATTCAACAATCTGAAGGCGCATGTTCTTTACCTGCGACTGATCGACGACCGGGCCCGCGGCGAGTATAACAAGGCGCTCTTTCTTGATTATTTGAAGCTGCCACGCCGGGCACCTTACATCAGACCCGAGTATGTTGATCAGGCAGGACGCGCTCCATTTGTTGTGGATCTTAATGCCGATGTGAGTGCCGCTCTCCCGGGCACGGTCCCAATCGGCAATGATGAGTGGCTGGTCCGCGAGTTTTTGCTCGAAATTTTAAAAGACGAACCCGCTTGGGAGCCTTATGCGGTCTATTTGAGGGAGAACTTTATCAAGGCTCTCTTCGCGGAGGCGAAAATCATCAATGGCATCGATGCGCCGGAGAAATGGGCTTCCTTGCTTTCGCCGGCCGCGTTCCAAGCCCTCAAAGAACGGGTCGACATTGATTTTATCCCGGCCAACCCACGTTTCATTGCGCCTGCGGCGGAAGTCGTTCTTCAAGCTGCCATCAAGAATGCGCCAAAGCTGATAGTTAAAATCTATGAAATCAACACGCTTAGCTATTTCCTGAGCCATCATGAGCAGCTCAATACTGATCTCCAGCTTGATGGGCTCGTAGCCAATGTGGAGAAAATTGAGCAATACGAAGATTCACCGGTGCGGCGCATTACGCGCACTTTTAAATTTCCTGAACTCACGGGTCGCCGCGGTGCATGGATCATCGAGTTTATCGGCGGCGGAAAATCAAGCCGTACGCTGGTTCGCAAAGGAGAGTGGCAGCTGCTGCAACAAACCGGGCCGGCGGGCGAGATGCTCACCATCATCGATGAATCCCATAAACCGGTTCCCAACGCGGCGGCTTGGTTTGAAGGACGCAAATTGGTGCCGGACGAAAAAAGCGGCCGGATCATCGTGCCGTTTGGAGGCAGCGGCGGCTCTAAACCGATCATTTTAGCGGATGCAACCGGTGACTTTGCAAGTTTGACCAATTTTGAACATCACACGGAAGAATACCGGCTCGACGCGCACTTTCACATTGAGCGCGAGCAATTGCTGGCCGGACGGGAGGCAACTGTGGCGATCCGCACGGCGCTGCTTTTGGGCGACACGCAGGTCGCGGCAAGCCTTTTACTTGAGCCCAAACTGACCATCACCTCCACGACATTGGACGGCGTGGTTACCACACGCGAAGTGGGGAATTTGTCATTCGATCCGGCCAAGGTCTCCACCCACACTTTCCGCGTCCCAGAGCGGCTGGCAAACCTGACCATCTCTCTTAACGCGAAGGTTGAGAACCTCAGCGCTGGCGGAGAAAAAAAAGAGATCTCCGCGTCGAGGACGTGGGACGTGAATGGAATCGATAAAACGGCGCTGACTGGCGACGGCCATTTTTCAAGAATTGGAGCGGATTATATTTTCGATTTGTTGGGCAAAAACGGCGAGCCGCTGTCCGATCAACAGGTTGTTTTCGAGTTTCACCATCGCGAGTTTGAAAATGCGGTCTCCGTGGCCTTGCGAAGCGGGGAGAACGGACGCATCGACCTCGGCCCGCTTTTTGAAATTCGCACAGTCTCCGCTTCGCTGCCAAACGGCAGAAAACAGTCCATGAATATCCGGCTTGATGGGGCAAGCGGGCCAAACGTGATTCATGCAAAAGCGGGAACGGTGATTGAAGTGCCGTGGTCGGGCGACGGCACGCCGCTAAAGCCTGAAATGGCTTCATTGCTTGAAGAACGAGGAGGTACGTTCGTCGCGGATCGCTTTGGAACGCTCTCAATCGCCGGCGGGTTTTTGCAATTAAAAGAACTGCCGCCGGGCGACTACTCGCTGCGCGTCCAGCCCGGCAACCAGCGCTTTGAAATCCGGGTTACTGCGGGTGTTCCCATCCTGAATTGGTTGATTTCTGAAACGCGTCATCTGGAAATCCGCAGCCTCGCCCCACTCCAGATCGAAACGATCCGCGAGGATGCTGACGCTTATTTTGTGCAGCTTCGCAATGTGAATCCCCTGACCCGGGTGCACGTCAGCGGAAGCCGGTTTTATCCGCAAAAGGAGTGGCAACTTGACCTCGACGGATTCCCTGCCGCGGAACCGGTGGTGCTTACGCCGGCCCGGCGTCCCAATTTGTTCGTGGCAGGCCGCAGCATCGGCGACGAATATCGTTACATTTTGGAGCGCCGTTATGCGAAGCTCTTCCCCGGTAACATGTTAGCTCGGCCAGGTCTGCTGCTCAATCCTTGGGAGGTTCGTTCGACGGATTTGGCCGCGCAATCGATGGAAGCGGGTCAGAATGCCCAGGCATCCAAAGGCGACCGCGAATCATTGAGACGCGCAGCGCCCGTAGCGCCAGCTCCGGTCTCCGCAATCCTAAGCCCCGCGCCGGGCGGCAAGATCAGTTCAAATCTCGATTTTTTGGCCACTGCCGGGCCGGCCGTCTACAACCTGATCCCGGACGAAAAAGGAGTGGTGAAAATTGAACGCAAATGGCTTGGGGACCGGCAGCAGATCCAGATTTATGCAGAGGATTTGACCAGTTCGGTTTATCGCTTCATTGCGTTGACCCAAACGAACGCCCGCTTTCAGGATCTGCGGCTAAGTCGGAACCTGGACCCGGCAAAGAATCTCAGCGAACGCAAACAGGTCACTCTTCTTGCACCCGGAGAGTCGTTGAAAATCGCAGACCTTCTCACCGCCGAGTTGGAAACGTACGATTCACTGGCCGGCATTTACGCGCTTTTCACCACTCTCAGCCATGACAGCAACCTGGCCGCATTTGCGTGGGTGCTTCAATGGCCAAAACTCAAGGAGGAAGAAAAACGCGCCAAATACTCCGAGTTTGCCTGTCATGAGCTCAACTTTTTCCTCGCACGGAAGGATCCCGATTTTTTCAAGACCGTCATCCAGCCTTCGCTTCGCAATAAAAAAGAAAAGACATTCATGGACGAATGGCTTCTTGGAAATGATCTGCAGCGATTTTTGAAACCTTGGGCGTTTGCGCGGCTTAACATGGCCGAACGCGCGCTTCTTTCTCAGAGAATCCCCGGTGAAGGCCCGGCCACCGCGCGGCACCTTCAGGAGCTCTATGATTTGTTGCCTCCCGATCCGGATCTCCAAGAGCGGCTCTTTGGTACCGCGCTCCTTGGACGCTCCACCCACGGGGGTCTATCCGGAGGATTTGGCGAAGCCAAGGCCGACGCGATCCAAAGGGCCGGCGCGGAAAAAAACGCACCTGCTTCGATGGCTCTGGGTACTGCCGTCATGGCTGCAACGGCCGCTCCGGGAAAGCGTATGAAGTTGATGGAGAAGGCCGAGTCGTCATTGGGTCTGGAATCCGATCCCAAGCCCGCGGAGAAAGCCGGCGAAAGCCGGGGCCGTGGGTATGCCATTTTTGATAGTTTATCCGCGGAAGACGGCGTCCGGCTCCGCGCTGAAGTGCGCCAGTTCTATCGCAAACTCGGACCGACCAAAGAGTGGGCTGAGAATAACTATTACCGGCTCCCGATCTCCCGGCAGGATGCCAAACTCATTTCAATCAACGCGTTCTGGCGCGATTACGCCGCGTGGGATGGAAAAACTGCCTTTCTCTCAAAGCACATGCCTGAAGCGAGTCGCAATTTCTCGGAAATGATGCTCGCCCTGGCGGTGCTCGATTTGCCATTCGAATCGCCTAAACACACGACGAAATCGGAACAAAAAGAGTTCACAATCACCGCAGCCGGGCCGCTCATCATTTTCCATAAAGAAATCGAGCCCGTCGGCGAAGCGCCGCAAGGTAGCGAGCTCCTGGTAAGTGAAAACTTCTTCCGCCACGATGACCGGGAGCAGATGGAAGGCAACGAGAGTTTCGCCAAGTACGTCAGCGATGAGTTTCTCCCGGGCGTGGTTTACGGGGCAAACGTCGTGGTCACCAATCCGACTTCCTCGCCTCAGAAACTCGAACTGCTGAATCAGATTCCAAAAGGCGCTTTGCCACTCCTCGGCAGCAAAGCGACAAATAGCCCGGCCGTGCGGCTTGAGCCGTATACGACACGGCGATTCGAATACTTCTTCTACTTTCCTGCCCCGGCGGCCGAGCCATTTGCACATTATCCGGTACATGTTGCACGCAAGGAACTCAATGTGGGCGCAGCTAAACCATTTAACTTCAAAGTAGTTAAACAGCTTTCCAAAGTGGATGCCGCCTCATGGGATTACATTTCCCAATATGGGAGCGATGATGAAGCGTTTGCTTTTCTTACCAAGGCAAACCTCCAACGGATCCCGCTTGAACGCATTGCGTGGCGTGCGCGGACCAGCGTCGAGTTTTGGCGCAAACTGATCGCGTTTTTGGCAGGGCATCATGTCTACAATGACGTGCTCTACTCGTACGCGGTGGTCCATAACGAGCCGGCGGCTTTGGGGGAATGGCTCATGCATCGCGACGAATTCATCGCTCAATGCGGGCCCTGGTTTACCTCAAAACTCATCACGATTGATCCCATTGAACGCCGCGCTTACCAGCAACTCGAATACACTCCGCTGGTTAATCAACGCGCCCATCGGCTCGGGGCTGAAAACCGCATCCCGAATCCGGTTTTGCGTGGCCAATATCAGGAGTTGCTCCGAATCCTTACGCACAAACCGGCGCTCGATCCGATCGACGAAATGAGCGTTACCTATTATCTTTTTCTGCAGGATCGTGTGGAAGAAGCGCTCGTCCGGTTCGAAACAATTAAACCTGAGTTACTCCCGACGCGGATACAGTATGATTATTTCCGCTGTTATGCCGCTTTCTATCGGGAAAAACCGGAAGAAGCCCGATCGATTGCGTCGTCATATCAACAGTATCCTGTCGATCGCTGGCGCAAGCTTTTCAGCGATGTTATCATCCAAATAAATGAGGTCGAAGGTGCCGCCACCCAGCCCGTACAGCCCGCCACACCGGATCGCGACGCCAGACAAGCTGAACTGACGGGAGGCGAACCTTCATTCGATTTCAAGGTCGACAACCGCACGATCGCATTGAATTGGCGAAACCTGCGCGAAGTCACCGTCAACTATTACAGGATGGACCCGGAATTCCTCTTTAGCAGCAACCCTTTTGTCGCCCAGGATCCAGGCCGTTTCTCGATCATCAAACCGGGACGCTCAATGCGGCTGGTCTTGCCCGAAGGAAAGGAGATGCTTGAAATTCCGTTGCCCGAAGACTTCGCTCGCGCCAACGTGCTCGTGGAAATCTTCGGAGCCGGCCAGCGAAAGACAGAAGCTTATCATGCAAATACATTGCGTCTTATTTTGATGGAAAACTGCGGTCGGCTTGAACTGCGCGATCAGGCAGCTAACAAACCTGTTTCGAAGGCTTACGTTAAAGTATACGCCCGGCTCAGAAATGGTCAGACCCGCTTTTTTAAAGACGGTTACAGCGACCTGCGCGGGCGCTTCGATTACTCGAGTCTCAACTCCTCCGAACATGAAGCGCCGCCCGTCCCAATGGCTCGCAACATTGCGCCCGGCGCCCCGGTTGATACTCAGATGCTAAGGCCCGAAGAACTCGGGCAAGTCGAGAAACTTGCCATCCTTGTCGTTAGCGAGAAAAACGGAACGTTAACGCGCGAGGTTAATCCACCTGGCGAATAATCACCTTAGCGTTCCGGAAACGGTGTGGGCACGCTGCTGCAAGCCCACCATCAAGGTCGTTGTAGACGGCGCTCGGAGCGGAGATCGAAATAGCGGGATGACCATCGTTGCCCAACGGAAGCCCACCTCTGCGCCTCAAATATTCCGCTCTGTGGGAGCATTCCCTGTGTCGAACACGATTCCTATAAAGTTATGAATAATCCAGCCGACAACCTCAATGAAACCCAATCTGACGTGGGCGAGCAGAGCAGTCACACAATGGAAAATCTCCAACAACGTGCCAAACAAACCTGGGAAACTGTCCAGGATCAGACGGGCCGGACCATGCAGGAGGGTGCCACCTATGTGCGCGAAAATCCTGTGCCTGTACTGATCGGAGCTCTTTTCCTCGGATTGACGCTTGGTCTGCTGAGCGGACATCGTGAGCCGACCTTCCGGGAAAGATACATCGACGAGCCGCTGCACGAATCGCACGGAATCCTGCTCGGTGCACTCGTTGCACTTGGAGCCCTTTTTAGAAACTTCTTTAAATCTGCCTCCTCAAACGCTGAGACACTGGCACACCGATTCAGCGATGTGGACCTTAAAGGTTCAGCCGAATCGCTGGGGAAAGCTGCTAAGAGCGCTGGTAAAAAAGCGGGCTGGATGTAACAACCCTTGCATCCAATGCGTGGCTTTTCC
The DNA here is from genome assembly GCA_028293625.1 of Chthoniobacteraceae bacterium. GTDB lineage: Bacteria > Verrucomicrobiota > Verrucomicrobiia > Chthoniobacterales > Chthoniobacteraceae > CAIURC01. The sequence goes on from JAQGOL010000037.1 coordinate 204,434, forward strand.
GAAGTTTAAAGACCTCAACCTCACCATGACTGCCTGAAGCGGTGCGGAATATCCAGCTGGGTCACTTCGAGGTCAGGAAATAAACTCGGCTCACGGTGCGAATATCAGGCGCATCGTGGGAAACAAGCAGGCATGTTTTTGCCGCTTTGGCTCTTATCACGACGGAACTCAGATCCCGCTTATGGGAAAAGTGATGAGAATTCTCGGTACCGCCATTTTTTTCGGACCATTCGGAGCCGCCGCAGGCATGGGTATTGGCTTGCTGGTTGGGGCAATCTGGCAAAAAAAAGAGTAACTTTCCTCGGTTTCTGAGGCGAACCGGGGTTTCAGCCGGCTTTCAGGAAAGCCTCTGATGCGGACCGTGGGTACAAAAAAAAGGCCCCGCACCATGTTTTCACATGATGCGGGGCGTAAAACTGGCGACGTCCTACTTTCGCACAACCTATAGAAGCACTATCATCGGGGCTGCAGCGTTTCACTTCCGTGTTCGG
>JAQGOL010000043.1 GCA_028293625.1 Chthoniobacteraceae bacterium
GGCGCAGGGCATCACGGCAGGACGAACCTCGGGTGAGAACTTGAGTGAGAAAGGCCCAGAAGGTCACCGCCGGAGTGAAGATTCGCCGCCGACTGTTCTCGCCTTTGTTTTCGCGAGCCAAGCGGGCTGCGGGAATGAAATGGCCGAAGGCATCTTGGAGCTGGCTGAGGGAGTTTTCAGCGGCGAGCGAATCAAGGAGTTTGGCCAGCGAGGAGCGGGCAGGTTTGCCGAAGAGAAGAGGTCCAAAAGCCTTGAAAAACGGGGTCGCCTGACGCATTAACAATAACTATCATTGTGCTGGTATAAAGCTATTTTTATGTCGATAGAATGAGCTGTCTAAATTCCGTCGAGAACGTGGACTCGCCAGCATGAGGCGATCACTGAAGGAGGGGGAAATCGCCGGGAAATCCGACCTGGATTGGAACATCCAAATCGTCCTAAACCCTCCTTAATTTCGCGCCATTCGTGTCTGCCCCTAATTGCCATTTCCAAACAGCCGGGCGTGGTTTCCTGACTGTCGTCGGCACTTAGTCGAAGGTAAGTTGCACTTTCGGAAGTAGCTCTGTGATCTTCGCCTGGATGTCTACCAGGTAAGCCTTCGGGCGTTGCACCAGGCGAAGCGACGTGAGGAATGCAAAAGGCTTCAAGAGGGCGGTCCGCTCTTCGGTCATCGGCAGGTCGCCAAGTTCCAGGCTTTGCAGTTGCTTCATCGCGGCGAGGACTTGGAGGTCGCTGTCAGTTGTTTTTAAACAGTTGGTGAGTGTGAGGCGGTTCAGGGCTTTGAAATCCTTGATTATCGCGAGCGACTCGGGTGACTCGAAACCTTCCCCAAGTTGCAGATATTCGAGCGGCAATGCCTTGAGGTTACCCAGGGAGGCCGGCGTTGCGTCGTGGGTTCCGACTTCGAGTCCCTTAAGCTTGGTGAGTTTTGCCAGATGCGCCGCGCCGGCATCGGTGAACTTTGCATGGGCCAGACTGATGCTTTCCAAGTTGGGAAAGTGCGCGCAGAGTTGCGCGAGGCCCTCGTCGTCTATGCTGCTGCCGCGGAAGCTGCATTTGCGCAGGTGCGTCCAGTCTTCGAACTTTGCAAATGCGTGGCCTTTTATGCCCGTTCCAACAAATGAAAAGGTTTCCACGTTCTTGAGGCCGACGAGCTGTTCCAGGCCAACATCGCTGAGCTTGCCGTTGTTGGTAAAGCGCAGGGTCTTGAGGTTGGTGAGTTGGGCGATGGACGCCATCCAGTCGTCGCTAAACTTGGTGGCGATGATGTTAAGGAACTCCAGCGCTGTGATGCGGCCCACGTGTGCGAAGAATTCGACATCGTACGGGTCGCTGGTTCGGGCGTCGTGGGGACCGGCGTTTGGCACGGCAAGATCGACAAGCTTAAGCGTGTCGAAAACCGGCATTTCTCCGCCCGCGAGCTTCTTAAGATCCTCGGGCGTGGTGTTGATCTTTTCGACTTTCCCTTTCGCGCCTTCGACAATGCGCGTGACCGCTTCAGCGTGTGCACGCTCTTCGATGGCCAGGAGGATCTCGGCCCGGTGCGCTTTCAGTGCCTGCGCTGCATCGGGCGCCGATGCCGCAAGGGCGTCGAGATCCGCGGCGCTGGTTATCTTGGAAAAGTCGGGCGTTGCGGCCCATAGAGAGTTCGCGAGGAGACAGGCAAGAAGGATGTGACGGTGCATGATAGGAGGATGGAGAGAATGAGGGACGGAGGGACGGCGAGCGGAGAGACAGTTCATTTTCTGTGTCCCGCCATCTCCTTACTCCCGCCCGGAAAACTGTTCTTCGCGCGGCAGGGCGACGACTTTCCAAGTGGCTGGGTAAAAACGGACGATCCGGCGCGGGCGATAACCTTCAAGGAGCATGTCGCACTTTACCCGGATCTGGACGCCGCCGCAGCCGGGTTCAACGGGGATCTTTTTAATCTCAAGAATGTTCCCGCCTTTACGGTCGTTCACCGGATCGTAGGTCATCAGGCTGTCGCGCGAGACGGCGATGGTGCCTTTCGGGGCAGAGGGATTGTCTGCTTCCCTGGAGAGAGGCCAGCCGACTTTTTCGCTATTGGTGAATGAGAGCTCGTCAAAGAGCGCGGTATCCACGCCGCCAAACAAAGCGATCGTGACAATCTCCAGTTCATCATCCACGGCGGTTATCCAGCCTGGCAGCCCGCGTTCGCGGATGTGATTGCGATGGAGCTCAATCTGTTGGGCAGAGGCGAGAGCGCGGCTGGCCTCATCCAGCCAGATGCAGGTGATCCGGCCCGGACCGTAAAGCGTGGCCCAGGAAAGATTGAAAAGGACGCTCTGGCCAGGTTGCAGTGCCTTGAAATCAGCAAATCCCTCGCCTTTCATCACGCGAGTACTGGTGAGGAGATCGAAGATTTTCGGCTGCCCGGTTGCCTTGCCGCTTTCGTTCAGCGTGGCGGTCAGTTTTTTTGATTGAAGATCGACGGAATCAATTTTCCAGAACTGCTGTTGGCGCGCGTGGAAGCTGAAATCGTCCTCGATCCGGAAGCACCGGCGGAAATCGGCTTCGGGTGTGCGGCGGCTGGTGTAGGGGCCGAAAAGCCATGGAGTTTTATCGTTCGGCTCCTTGAGGTAAAAAAGGCCGTGCAGATGCGTGCCAATAGGAATGTCCTGCAAGGCGGCGGGCGCGCCGTGGTAATAAATCGCCCCGTAAGGCAGCATGGCGGAATCAAGCGGCAAATCGACGAACCCGGCGTCCTGGCTATCGTTGCGATCGACGCGGATCTGAAAGCGGCGATCGAGATGATCGACTTGCATCAGCTCTCCGGAAATGGCGTGCGCGGAGCCTTCCGGCGGGAACTGCCCTTCGACAAGTTGATACCAGGCGATGCCTTTTTCTTTGGGATTCCTTGCCTCGGCGGCCGTGACCGGACCATCGGCATCCGTGCGAAAATTCCGCGGCTCGGCATGGAGAATTGAGCCGGTGAGAAGAAGGCCGATGAGCAAACGCATGGAAGTTCGCATCATGCGACGATTTGCGAAATTGGCGTCACGCTGTCCTGGAACTTCTCTGCTTTCACATCGGCGCGCTGGAGCATGGTGAGAAGCAGGTTGCTCACCCGCGCGTTGTCATCCACAGGTTTCGAGCAGATCCGGTAGTGGGCCATCGCGTCGGCGACGTTGTATTGACCGATTTTGGGCAGGTTAAAATCGACGTGCGTGCCGTGCTTGTAACCGAGCGCGCGGCCGCCGGCCATGATGGTGGGCAGGTTCGCATTGCCGTGGCTATGCCCGTAAGCCATGCCGCTGCCCCAGAGCACTTGCGTGGTGTCGAGCAGGGTACCGTTTTCCTCCTGGTGCGACTTGAGCTGGTCAAGGAAATAACTGAACTGCTCAACGAGGAACGTGTCGGTCTGCGTGAGGCGGCGGAGTTGCTCGGGATCGCCATTGTGATGCGAGAGTCCGTGGCGCGTTTGCAAGATGCCGATCTCCGGAATGCCGCTGGTGTTTCCTTCGCTGCCGATGCCGCACGTGATGACACGGGTCGAATCGGTGCGAAGCGCCATGACCATCAAATCGTAAAAGAGCCGGTAATACTCGCCGGCCGCCGCCATGCTGAGCTTTCGCTGGAGCCGCACGGCTTCATCAGGAGGGACGACCGGCTTTGGAACATTCAGCCATTCGTCGGCGCGCCGCGTGCGCTCCTCGACCTCGCGCACGGCGGTAAGGTATTCATCGAGCTTCGTGCGATCCTCGCTGCCAAGCCTGCTGTTTACCCGTTTCGCGTCCGCGGCAACGATGTCGAGGATGCTGCCGCGCCGGCTCAGGCGGCGGCGGATGGTTTCCTTCCCATCTTTTTCGACGCCGAAAAGCATGTTGAAAATCTGCTGCGTGTTGCGTTCGGCGGGGATCTGGATGCCGTCCTTTGACCACGCAAGAGAGGTGCCTTCGATGGCCATCTCCAGCGAGGAAAAGCGCGTGGCCGCACTTTGCGCTTCCGCGATGAGCTGATCGACCGAGACGGTATTGCGGAAGGCGCCGCCGTCGCCGGGAACATTCGCGCCGGTGAGCCACACTTTTTCGCAGTTGTGGTGCTTGCCCAAGACCATCGGGTGGTGCAGTCCGCTGATGGGGGTGATGTCGGCGCGGTGTCTTTCAAGCGACTTGAGCGGCGCGGTGAACTCATAGTCCGCCCCCGCTTTTTCAATCTGCCAGGTGAGCATGTTCACGCCGTTCGGGATATAGAGGAACACACTGCGCCTGGGCTTTGAGGGCGCCGGCAGCAAGGCCATGCAATCAAGCAGCGGCAGTGCAATGCACGCCCCGAGGCCGCGCAGCATCTGGCGGCGGCTCATCTGCCAGGCGTTGAGGTTGAGATTGCTCATGGGTTTTTTGATACGGTGGCTTGGGTTAGCGTTTTTGAAAAAGATCAGAGAGAACGAATGCCTCGACAATGTCGCGCAGCCGGTAGTCTTTTGCTTTGCTTGCTGCGGCAATGGCTTTGAGCTCGTCGCGATCGCTGAAAGAGATGCCGCGGCGCAGGCCGTAGGTTGCCAGCTTTTCAATGAAGGTGTGGTTGAAGGCGTCGAGGTCCGCGAGAAGAAGTTGCTTAAACTCCTCGGCCGTGGCGTAGGCGCGGCCATCGGGAAGTTTGCCCGAGGGATCGACCCGCGGATTCGCACCCGTGCCATCAGTGACTTCCTCGGTGCGCCAGCGGCCAATCGCGTCGTAATTTTCAAAGGCAAGCCCGAGGGGATCGATTTTCGCGTGGCAGGCGGCGCACGAAGGGTCGTGGATGTGCGCTTCAAGTTTGATCCGCAGCGTGGCCTTGGGCGCATCCACGGGATTGGTTGCGATAGGCTCGACATTGGCCGGCGGCGACGGCGGCGTCCTGCCAAAGATGGTCTCCGAAAGCCACACACCGCGATGTACTGGCCGATGCCGCGTCCCGTCCGAGGTGAGTGAGAGGATCGCCGCCTGTGTGAGGAGGCCGCCGCGTTTGCTTTCCGCCGGCAGCGCCACGCGCTGGAATCCGTCGCGCGGCAGACCCGCCTCCGGCAATCCATAAAACCTCGCGAGCGATGCGTTCATCATGCTCCAGTCCGAGTTCAAAAACTCGCGCAGCGTGAGACCGCCTCGCAGCACTTCGCGGAAAAACGACTTCGTCTCACCGATCATGTTCGCTTCAAGCGTCTTGTCGTATTCGGGGTAAAGCTTTTTATCCGGCGGGAACATGCCCACTTTGCGCAGGCGCAGCCACTGCGTGGCAAAGGAGTCGGTGAAACGCACGGCTCGCTCGTCGGCGAGCATCCGCGCGACCTGCCGCGAAAGCTCGGCCCTATCGCGGAGCTTCCCTTGTTGCGCAAGCGAGAAAAGTTCATCGTCCGGCATCGTGCTCCAGAGCAGATAGGAGAGACGCGAGGCAATTTCCCAATCGTTTAATCTGCTCCGGTTCTCGTTCTCGTTGCCCTCGGCGATAAACAAGAAACTTTTCGAGCAAAGAATTGCCAGCATGCCCGCCCTAACCGCGTCGGGAAATTTTTCTTTCGAGCTGAGTTCCGCCTTCACGATCGCCACGAAGCCATCGAGCTCATCTGCTGAAACTGGCCGGCGAAATGCCCGGCGCGCGAGTGCTCCAAGACCTTCGCGCACCTGGTTGTCTTCCTCGCGCGGGAAATATTCGGCGCGGCGGCTCTTCTCCTCGTCTGAAAGAATCGGCCCGCGCCACGAAACCGAGTCGAGGATAAGGAAGGGATAGCGCGCGCGGCCCTGCTCATCGGTGAGCTTCATCTGCCACGGAATGCGCCCGTCCTTGACGCTGATAAAAGGCGTATCTCCATGGCGGCCCGCGCGCGGAATGTTGGATGGCCCCGGCACATCATTGTAGACCTCAATGTTCGGCCCGCCTTTCGGCAAATGCGCGCGGAAGCTGACCGTGACCGGCTGATTTTCGGGCGCGATGATGTCCTGCTCGTAGAGGACGCGATCAAGTCTCGACTCATATACCTTGAGGCGCGGCGCGCGGCCGTTCTCCGGCTTTAAGCCGCTTAGTGTGTAGCTGATCTCGTAGATGCCCGCTTCTGGCAGCTCCCGGAGATTCGAACCTCGGAACATGTCCCCTGGCCACATCTCAAAGCGTACCTTGTCGAGCAGCCCGAGTTCGCGCAGGCGCTCGCGATGCCGTTCGGATACCTCGTTTTCCATTACGGCGCGTTTCGTGCCACCAAAGGGGACCGTTTTTTTGTTCTTATCCGGCAGTTCGGGATATGCCTCCGCGAGGATCGTCTCCGCCGCGCCGAGATACTTTTCGATGTTGGAGGGCGATAGGGTGAGCACCGAGCCGATGCGTTCAAAGCCGTGCCATTCCGGGTCTTCGAGGAAGGCGCCGGGATCCTTGGCGTCGTAATGCACGCCGATCAGGTCGCGAATCGTGTTCACATATTCGTCGCGCGTAAGCCGGTTATACGAGACGCGCCCGCGCGCCGCCATGCCCGCGGCCTCGCCTTCCTTCATCCGCAACGCCAGCCACTCAACCACTTTCGCGCTCTCCTCCGCCGAGGGCTGCACCTTTACCTTCTTGGGCGGCATCTCGCCCGAATTGATGCGCTCCATGATCTCCAGCCACTGCGGCGTGTTCTCAAAGCCGACCTTTGTTGAGAGAGTGTCGATGCGAAAATCGCCCTTCTGCTTTTCCGCTCCGTGGCAATTCAGGCAATGCTGCTCAAAAAAAGCGTGCACCGCTGGGTCCAGCTCTCCGGGTGCCGCGACAGACGAAGCCGCTACAAGCAGCAGCGAGAAAAGTGAGAAAAGGAGAAGAGGGCGGCCTGGCATGAGTGTTAGGAAGCAAAACATTTGAAACACCTCCTCCTTAGCCCGGATATTTATAACTTTCGCTTAGGGGCTCAAATCGACGCCAAAGAGCCGGGCGTAATAGGCGATCTTGGAGTTCGGATCGAGTTCTGCCCATTGCCCTGGAAGCGCGCCGCCAGGGCAAACGGGCGGTGGTGGTTCCCTTCGCCAATGTCCGCGAGGCGGCCCTGGGTTCGAACCCCGAAGTTTACGGGGTGCATCATTTGCGCGAGTGTTTCGAATTCCTGACGGGTCAAAAAAAACTGCTGCCCGAGCAGCGGACGCCAGGCGAGTTTTTCGGGGCCCCGCACACCTACGAGGTGGATTTTGCCAACGTGCGGCCAGCACCATGCCAAGCGGGTCATCGAAGTGGGGATTGCCGGGGGGCATAATCTGATTAAGGTAGGACCGCCGGTTGCCCGACAACATTTTTGCAAATCCCGGCTGCGCTACCGCCGGAACGAAACTTCAGGGTTAGGCCTCATTTCGGAACCTCCCGTTTGAAGTATTTCGTCGTGTCTCTATATGGGTCGCCAGACTTCCCCTCCCAAGAGATGCTCCTACTAACCACTTCGTCATTTTTAATGACGAAGGTCACAATTGCGTTATTTCCTGGGATTTTCACGTATTGCGGATCCCAAGACATTAACATCAACAGAAGCGAGGGGCGTTCAGGGTCTGAGGAGAAAACAGCCGTCACGGAAAGCGTCCCAATGTTGACATGGCGCAAATCGCGCAAACCGTCTGCCGGAACCTGAACCTTTTTGTCTTTGTATTCGATCGAGATCGCTTCCACCAGTCTGTCCTTTGACACAGCGCCCCGGAGGGTAACCGCGCCAAATTGCGGGTCGGGGAACGTGCGTATCTCTACCGACTCGGTTTTGATTTTCCTGTCCTCGGCTGCGTCAGCGCTTGCTATGCAGGCTGCGAGGGCGAACGATGCGAGGAAATACGGTACTTGTCCAAACCACTTCCCCTGTCGCTTTCTTAACCGCGACAAACGAAGGCGCCGCAGCGTTGACGCCTTTATTATCGAGAGACTTCCCATGGTTAGTGACAGAAAATACTAAGTCGTCGATAATTAGCGGTATGCAGAGGGGATCGCCAACATCGTTCGCATTCCTTGGGCTTACACCAAATGTCTTGGCAAAATCGGTCCGCCAAACAACCTTGGGTTCCGGGACCGATTCTCCGATGCCAGATGGCGCAAGTGGGCTGGCAGATTCCATGCAGAAGACTCGCTGCGGCTCGTGGTGAAGTAAGCCCGATCGATATCGACGGTATGCCCCGAATCGGGTTATAAGCCTCTCGCACGCCAGCAGGAATCTCTCCAACCTCCATTTGCCAGAGTGAAACGCCATTTTCTTTGTTAAAACTTGAAATCGCACTGCTGTAATTATCTCCCTTATGGCGCAAGCGTGATTCCAGGTTATCGCTGCCAACAAAGACGGCATCACGAGTGAGCGATACAGAGCCGGTATTCATTCCAAGCAATTGGCTCCAAAGAACAAATGCGCCTCCCTCCCGGATTTCCAATGTTTTCACCTCGCCGCAGAAGCAGTCCAGGCCCGAACCAATGAAAAAAGAGCCGCGATTTTGATATAAGATATTTTCGCCGTCATAGTATTCGCTTTAGCCGCCATGGCTAAAGCCTTTGGGGTTGATTCATAGCGCATCCGAGAACTTAGACTCACTTTGAGCAGGCACGGCGCTATTGTCCTTCCTTCGGCCGCGAGAGTTGCTTGAAAGTGCCGGTTCTGGTGGCTCCGTGGACGTATTTAAAAAGGCTCGAAGGCACCACGCCTTCGCAGGCTTTTTCATCGACTCTAATCACCACCTTTCCCCAATCGCGCCCTCCTTCAGGATAACGATTAAAGGAGTAATTATCGCTTCGGCGCATTCCGTCCTCGTGCAGGCGGATGCCCATGGCGTGCGCGGCGATTATGCTGCCGTTCCCCGTCTTGATTTCCATCGCCGTTCGCGGTGTGTCCAGTTTCCAAAGGAACATGCTCTGGCCCACCCTTGAATCGTCGCGATAGAGAATCACTTCTGCCTTTGCATCAAAAGGATTGGCGATTTTGAGAGAAAGCCGCCAGCCATTCTGAATCTGTCCCAAGTTGTAGTTTACACGCAGCCACGGCACCATCTTGCCGTCTTCGCCGGGTGTCTTCATGGTAGGAGGAAAGACGGGCTCCCCACGCTTCGAATCGGCAGGAAGAGCATCGGCGGGGTCGCGTGTAAACCCGTAGGGCAGTTCGATCCAATAAGTCTGGCGCGGCAAGGCAAACTCGATCCATGCCTCCTCCATCTCATTCCTCTGCCAAGGAAATAAATAGATCAGTGAATAGGTCATCCCCCTTGATCCGGCTCCCATCCAGGATTGAGGCCGCTTTTCTGGCTGCGGCAAAATCACTTTTCCGTCAGAGAGGTGCAGTCGCACCACAAATTTGTCCGCATCAGCGATCACCACTGGCAGCGCTTCATCTCGTCCTCCACTCCACAGAACATCAAAGCGCAGATGCGATGCTTCATCACCCCCGCCCGATCCCACCAGGACCGAGAGGTTCTCCGTCTCGAGACCGGGCACTGGAAGACGGGGATACTCGATGCTCTGCCACGCGTGCGCGCCGGGTGGGGCCGCAAGCCCGGTGCCCGCTTGCGCCAGTGAAAAGATAGCGAAGCTAGCCAGCAGGCCGGCGAAACGATGTGTACGTAAACACAAGGAGTCAGGGATAAACGGCATTGAGGGAGGGGCTAACATCTTTTTAAAGAGCGGGGATTTTTTCTGCCGCTAATGGGTGCTGGCACGTTTTAAATAATCACATTACAAATTGCAAAGGTTAGCTTGGAGAAACCCGGCGCTGGCGTGCTGAGCCTGTGCTGAAATTTCGGACACGAAGAGTCTAAGCAAAGATAGAACCCGTCCCCATGAAATCAGGACCAGAAATCAAATCCGTTTCAAGCAATGGCCGAGGCAAGCGTTACAACCAAGAGTTCCAAAAAGAAGCAGTTCGTTTGCTGGAAGCCGGACGTCCCGTAGCGCAGCTCGCCCGCGAGCTGGGAGTCTCCACGTGGAGCCTCGGGCAGTGGAAGAAGCCCCACGGCGCTGGCAGAGCCGAAAGCGCCCCTGTCAGGCGTAGCCTGAAAGGGAGTGCTGAAGGCGGCGCCAGCGCCGTGGCGCTTGCCGATCAGGTTGCCCGTCTCCAGGCTGAACTGCGCACCGTGACCCGCCAGCGTGAGATTTTTAAAAAAGCCTTGGCCATTTTAAGCCAGGATCTTTCGCTCTCTTTGACCTGATCGATACCCTGCGCTTTGAACCTGATTTTAGCGTTCAGGCCCTTTGCGGCCGCCACTGCGGACGTCGTCGCATCGCCCGCCTCATGTGCCAAAAACAACTCTGTGCCAGGCGCAAAGGTCGCTTTATCCCATTCTATCGAGTGCTTTTACAATCCTCAACGCAGCCATAGTTCAATCGGCTACTTCTCGCCGATTGCTTTCGAAAACCAAATCAACTAACTAACACAATTATCCCGTTTCTTGTGTCCGGAAAAGCGGAGCAATTCCAGGCAGCCATGCCGCATTCGTTCTGAGAGGCGTCCGCGCGGAAAGGAGGTGTGGGGACTTATTAATGCGAGGGCAAAGTGGAGCCGAACGCTCGCGGTCTTAAGAGCCTGATAAGGAAGAGCTCGGAAAAATTGTGATTTAGCAATAGTGAGCGATATTGTAAACACGCCCTGGCGGTTTGGGGCACGTGGAACGTGCGGGCGCCCTCCAACACATGTTGGTTTATCTAACATTTTATTTATTGACCAGACTGATCTCAACCATAAGCTTTTTCCGTGAATTTACTTTCTCATACGCTTTGGCCGCGTTTTCTCGCCGCATTGATCGGACTCGCTTTGACTAACCATTCGGTTCTGGCGCAAGAGTCTGTTAAGTCGGATAATTTGCTGACCAATGGTTCGTTTGAAAAGGGCATCGAAGGCTGGACTTTAAATGCGCATGAGAAGATTGGGCAGGTGGCCATTGACGAGAAGGAGAAGCACGGCAGCAAGCCTAGCTTGCGGTTGGAAAATCCCTCGGGAGATGATACGTTCTTAAAGCAGACAGTAACTGTAAAACCAAATACCAAGTATCGCTTGTCAGGATACATCAAGACAAAGGATGTACAGACCGTTAAACGCGAAGGCAAAGATGGTGCAAGTCTCTCAGTGGGCGGTGGTTTTGTGAAAACGCCTCCGATAGTAAAATCGAAGTCGTGGACCAAGGTAACGCATGAGTTTGCAACGGGCGCAGAAACCGAAATAGAAGTAGGGCCTCGATTAGGTTTCTTTTCCGCATTAACCACAGGAACAGCTTGGTTTGCTGACCTTTCGTTGGACGAACTCGGCAGGACCACAACGCGGCGCTAAGTAGACAGGGGTAATTGGAGAATTTGAAGTCGAGCCGATAATGCGGACACGAAATCGTTAGTTATTGAGGGATTAGATTTCGAAAGCCACAGGGCAAGGGAAACCGAGTGCGCTGTGGCGCCGTCCGGGGTGAAGTTGTGCTTATAATGCGGATACGGAATCGTCGTTTAAAGAAGTGGGCGGCAGATGGGGAATGCGGATGGCAATTACAGAATTCAAGTCCCAGCGGGTGAACGAATTTCTTAAAGCATAACATCACACAATGTTTATCATGTGAAATACGGATGGGAAACTTGTGCTCTTGCTGCCTCCCTTGCTTGGCACGCTTAATCTTAAACACATCCGCGCCCATTGGGGGCGGCAAAGTATGCTCACTGCTTTTTTTAAGATCTCGCGTTGGCGGCGCAGGTAATCGACTTCGCGTTGAAGGCGGCGGATCTCTTCGGGGGCATTGGCAACGGACACTTCGCTGCGGCCTTGCGGCTGCGCTGCGGCGGCCCTGAGCTGCGTACGTTGCCAAGAGCGCGATCCCGCCAGGTGCATAGCGAGTTGGCAGTGATGCCAAGTTCAGCGGCCACCGTCTTGAGAGGGCGTCCGCTACTGAGAAGCAGATCCACGGCTTTTGCCGGAAGTCTGGGATGATGTTCTTGAAAGTTGTCACGGATGGAAGGCGTTTTTTCCTTACTGCGCCCTCCGTGTCGCTGAATCGGGACAATTCTACCTTTCCCGATTGTAATGAACAAGGCCGCGACAGGCGCGCAAGGCCGTTGCAGGATGGAGCGCACAAAGGCGAGGCCTGTCTATTGAGCTGCTTTGGACACCGCTGCGCTGCATTTGGCATTGTGCCGCTTTAGCCTCTTCCACTCCATGATCAAAATTTTGCGCTCCGCAGGCGCTCGTTTTTCACGCAGGCTCCTTTTTCTCGGCCTGCTTTGCGCCTTGCTGGCGAGTCTGAGCGCAGGCGAACCAATCCAAATCTTCCCGATAGCTGCGAGGACGTCTATTGTAACTTCGTCATCCCACAAATCGTTCCTTCCAATTGCTATCTGCGCGGTGGAATTCCTGCCAGGGACGGCCGAAGCGATTCATCACGCATTCATTTTTTTCGACGATAGCGGGGATGCCCGCCGACTCGCAGGTCAGTCGAAGATATGAGTGACTTGGAAAATAATGACTTACCGCTCGCGGCCGTCGGAAGGCATCCCGGTGGACGTATTCTCGCTTTTGATGGAATCCGCGGCGTGGCGGCGATCTATATTGTTTGGGGGCACTTGTGCGGCAAATTCATGGTTCTTCTGCCCTCCTTGACGGCGCTCTCGTGGCTCATCCGCCGCAGCAACTTTGCAGTTTGTCTATTTTTTCTAATCAGCGGCTTTCTTACGATGCTTGTTTCCGAGTACAAAATCAAAAAGCTTACTCCCAAAAGCTATCTTGAGTTTATCGCAGGCCGTTTTTTGCGTTTGTATCCGGCATATCTGGCAGCTTTGTTGCTCTTGGTCGTGATGGTATGCGTAGCGCGCGTCATTCGATTGCGGGTCAATGTTCCTCTTGATGTCTGTTTTCCATGGGCTTCGCTTCCTTGGGAAATGATGATGCTCCAAAACTGGAAGCCCGGATCGGTGACATGGAACTATCCAGCGTGGTCTATCAGCGTGCTATGGTGGTGTAACCTCTTTCTTTTCCCTCCCCTCCTTTTTGTGGTGCGTAGAGTGACTGATTGGCGGCTGCTTGCGCTGATGATCGTTTTTCTCACGTGCGTCTATGCATCCATCCATTCGCATTCTCCAGTTGACGAGGTTGGCTACTGGATTTTTACAATCTCCCGAGTCATTTTTCCATTTGCAATTGGAGCCGTCCTTTTTGCCATCTGGCGCATAGGACAAGTTCCGCCGCGCTGGACTGCAAACCTCGCGGCTACTGGAGGGATAGGGGGCTTTTTTGGCGCCCATTACCTCTCTCCAGGGATGGGTTTTGTCGCAACTGGCATTGTCATTACCTCCCTGATCTTGGTCGTGCTAAGCGCGGGATGGCCAAATTCATTTATCTATCTTCTAATGAAGAAGCCGCTGTTTGTCAGTCTGGGCAAAGCATCCTACTCAGTTTACCTTTCTCACGCATTGGCGGAGCGGATCGCGGGGGCGTTGATGCCGGCTCATAGCTATGCTGGCCAAGGACTTGCAATCCGGCTTGCCGTTTTTACCGGCTACCTTGTTCTTCTGGCTGGCGGCGCTGCGGGATTCTACTTTGTAATTGAGCGCTTCTGCGAAAGGCTGCATCGAATCTGGGCGCGCAAACTTTCATCAATTAGAATCCGTCCCGTGGACGGAGATCAAGTGCAGGCAAGGGCTTGCGGGTAAATACCGGTATCAAACCGTGCGAGTGGCCGAAAAAACTTTTCCAGGATCTGCTGTTCTGTGTCCGGACAGATCCCAATTTCACGAAAGCCTTCTCGTATGTAGATTTGCCAGCTGCTTGAATTCGCAGGATCTACCCTGAGCATCACAGAGGGCACTTCTTCTCCTCTGCACCACTTTACAGCATGGCGAAGAGCTCGTGTTGCAAGACCCCCTTTTTGACGCCAGTTTGGCAATCAAAACTCCGAAGGCCGGCCGCTTGTATCCTGCATCGAAGCCCCGGAGCATAAAAAAACCTATCAGTATGCCGTGTTCTCGAAAACCCAGAATTTTTTTACCGCTGCCGCCGTTTGCACGGCTCAGATCTGCCAATCTTCAAGGTGCAAACCCGGCACGCGCTGAAACTCGCCGGTGTTGTAAGTGATAAGGATCACACCCAAGGAGAGGGCCTGACCGGCGAGCATGAGGTCATATGAGCCAATGATTTGTCCTTTTTGGTCCAGATGCCAGCGGATGCGGGCAGCATGGAGAGCCGCATCGTGGTCAAAGGGCAGCAGGTGAAGTGGTTGAATGAAGGCTTCAACTTTCTGGCGCTCGGCGGCCGGATCGCGGCATCGCTCTACGCCAGAGAACAGTTCATAGAGGCTAACTGATGAGACCCCGCAATCGCTGGGAGCATGGGTAAGGAGGCGTTGTTGCACTTGGCCCCTACCCCGTATGGCGGCGATGCAGACGTTGGTGTCAAGCAGGCGGGTCATTCGTCAAAAGCGGGGCTGGGCGGTGTGGCACCCTGAGGCGGGCGCACAAAAGCCTCATCATCAATGTGAATGGAGTCCAAGTAACCTTCAGGCCAAGTCGATTCGGTAATCGGCTCAATCAGGAGTCCACTCCCGAGACGCCGGATGGACACCTCTTTGCCTGGGAGGCGCAGTTCTTTTGGCAATCGCACCGCTTGGCTGCGCCCATTCATGAAAAGCGTGGATGTCATATCACGTATATGCCAAGCAAAATGCAAATCGTCAAGACGCGGGCTTCAGTGGCCTTCCGCCCGCTGATCAGTCGGCCGCGGCCAGCCGCGGAAGTTCAGTCCCGGAAGAAGGTTGGAGTGGGGCACTCTGAGTGCGAAGAGGGTAGACAAAGAATTCGGACAAAATACTACCTTAGGGAATTGAGGTGTTTGGGGAGGCTGAATTCCCGAGGTTCCGCCTAATCTATTAATTGCACAGTAGATTGAAGTTAAGCGGCTTACGAAGCTACAAGTCTTGGCATCTCTCTTCATTGCGTCTTTGCGAAGAAAATCCGAGAGCGTTTTTGCAGCACCAAAGCGATGGTATTCCCGCTTGTCGAAGAAAAAAGTGCCGTCAACTGGCCAAGACGGCTCTTGAAAGCCAAATTGCGTCCGAATTCTCTAACCGCCCCTCCTTTGCCTGCCAGAACCGGCCCGGACTTGTTCACACTCGCGCTCGCTATTGCTAAAGCGCAATTTCTTCGAGCTCAATCCTTGTCAGGCTCGAAGACCGCGAGTGTTCGTCTCCACTTCGCTGCGACCTCGCATGAACAAGTCCCCTGCCCACGCCATTTCGCCTCCCCACCTCTAAAACAGACAGATCGCACGATCTGCAAAAAGGCGTAGGGGGTTATTCCTAACAAGGTGCCGAAGGCTCCTTGTGGTCGCTGAGCCCGACACGGATACAGCTCGGCGATTTGCGCCAAGCAAAAACAAGGATTGTTGGAAATAACCGCGGCGGGTCCTCTTTTGATGCGCTTGGTTGGAGCTGCGGGTAGTGAGAATCATCACAGTCTTATTCTGTTATGGGCGTAGATGCCAAGTTGAGCGGGTCAAAACCTCGCTCAAGCGTGCGAACGCAATCCGGATCCACAGGTGGCAGCGTTTCTGCGAACTTTGAATTGACGAAGGAAAGTTTTTGGTGGTTTTCAAAACTCATTTTACCGCCTCTAAGGATTGAAATTTCGCCTGCTTCTTACGCCACAAAAGCCGGTCACCCTCGCGCAATCGCTCCAGGTGTTGCAGGTAGACTGCCGCTCGCAGATAGCGATCGAGGAGAAGCTGCCAGGGGCATTGGACAGGCTTTAATCGCTCATTGCGCTCCTCGTAACCGTCAACGGCCATGCGCATGGCACGCTCTGACAACGTTGCACGTTCCCGCCAGACACCTCCATAGCTTCGGACCTGTTCAAGCCCGAGAATCCGGTTCATGCGCTCAACGAGCGTTGTGAAGTCGGGATCTTCACGACGCGGTTCAGAATCCGGCGAAGCCGCTTTTTCCTCCTCTTGCTGCACATCAGCCCTTTTAACGTTAAAAGCTTTAGCTTTGCTAACTTTAAACTTTAAAGGGGAATCCGAATCGCTTGATTCCAAATCCGTGTTTACCTGGGGAAAACGCGATTGATTCACACCAGTCGTCTCCGGTACGACTGCCTCCGAATCGGACAAAAAGTCGTCTCCGGTACGACTGGTCGTACCAGAGACGACTTTTTCCAAGCCAAGCATTTCTGCAACCGATTCGCCATAGACCGCTGATTCACGGCTTGCGGCTGCCAATCCGTCATTGAGGTCCTTCTCACGTTCAAACAACACTTTCTGAACAGGCATCCCCTCGGGTTCAAGTTCAGCACGGGCGCATTCTGCCCTGGCAATCTCCCCCGTGGTGAACCGGTCGGGAAATTGCCAGTGCCGCCAATCGGGCAGAATGGAAAAGACCGTTTCAATTTTGGTTCCTTCCCGGGTTTTCACCAGTTCGCTGCGTTCCAGCAGCATCTTCCCGCGCACGGCTTCGTTAATCACTTTGCGCAGGTTGCCCTTGTGGACCTTTGCGGCGTCACCAAGCAGCGCCAACCGCGGTACGCGGGCCTCCACATGGTCCTTGGCAAAGGAAATTCGCATCAACTCTTCAATGACTCGCCCCACTTGCTCAGGCACGGCACGGCGTTCAAAACCCTCCCGGCAAACCATATACATCTCCATGCAGTTCGGCTCGTTCATTTCCTTGCCTCCAATTTCCGCGTTCCCTTGGCGCACCATTTTTCGGTTCGTTTTGAAAATAACGACGCTCTCGCCTGCCTTGAGCGAAGTGGCACGTTGCCGCACAATCTGCCAGAGGTGCAGTGATTTGCGGTAATCGAAAAAAACTTCAGCGACTATTAAGTAACTCGATAATAAGCGCTTTGAAGAGGGACGCCCTTACGGGCGTTAAAAGTGGCGGATGGGGGGCTGCTCGTTAGGTAGGTAGTTGTTTTTATACTATCAATGTGAAGTCGAGGCGCTAATGTGGGCACGGAGTCGTTAGCTTTCTCAGGCGATGCTCTGAAGTCCTTCAATCGGCCTGTGCAACTGGTTATTTATCTCGGATCGGCCGCAGCGTGAGCAAGCGCTTGGCACCGGATCAAACTGGCACTTCTCGATCGATAAGAATAGACTGCTCAAATGAGCTGGCAGACCTTAGCAACCCCACGATGGTTAACCCGGGTTTCCTGTGGGCTGATCGTGGGGATCACCGGTCTGCTGTCACCGGATGCAATGCCATGGGCCGGCTGCATTTCGAGCACTGCTTTGGCTGAAACAGCGGATGTTCTCCCAGTCGATGGCAAAACCCTGCCGTCCGCTCAAGACGCCGCATACCAGTGGCCGCAGTGGCGGGGACCCCTGACGACCGGGACCGCTCCGCATGCGGATCCGCCTATTGAGTGGAGCGAAACCAAAAACGTTCGCTGGAAAACTCTTCTTCCCGGCAAAGGCCACTCGACGCCGGCGATCTGGGGCGACCAGGTCTTCGTCACCGCCGCCGCCCCCATTGGCACCGCTTCTTCACCGCATTACAGTGGAGCACCCGGAGCGCACGATGAAGAGCCGATAACGCATCGGCAGAAGTTCATGGTGATCGCCCTGGATCGGCAAAATGGAAAGATCCTGTGGGAACAAACGGTCCGGCAGGAAGTTCCTCATCAGGGAGGACACGTGACCGCCAGCCTGGCGTCTTCCTCTCCAATCACCGACGGGGAACGAGTCTTTGCGCATTTCGGCTCCTGGGGCCTCTATTGCCTCGACCTGAAGGGGAAGCTGCTGTGGCAGAAAGATTTTGGGAACCTTGACTCCCTGCACGGGCATGGCGAGGGGAGTTCGCCTGTGCTTTATGGCGATCACTTGATCGTCAACTGGGACCATGAAGGGGATTCGTTCCTCGTCGCGCTCGATAAACGGTCCGGCCGGGAGCTTTGGAAAACGCCCCGGGAGCGGGCGTCTTCGTGGAGTACACCGATCGTGGTGGAGCACGCTGGCAAGCCGCAGGTGATTGTCAGCGGTTCGAAATGGCTGCGTGCTTACGATTTGGCGAATGGAAAACTGATCTGGGAATGCGGTGGACTTTCAGTGGAGAACGTCGTGGCATCACCGGTGGCGGGTCACGACATGGTTTTCGCTGGCAGTACCTATGATCAGTCGGGTGTTCTCGCGATTCGTATGGATGGAGCGGAGGGCGATCTCACGGGGACTGAGCACGTTGCCTGGCGCCGCCGCCGTGGTGCGCCTTATGTACCCTCGCCGCTTCTGTATGGTGACGTGCTGTTGTTCCTGAACCATTTCCAGGGCGGGGTCATCACGCGGGTAAACGCACGCACGGGCGAGGACCAGCCCGGGGCGTTTCGGGTCCCGGGAATACGCAATATTTTCGCCTCCCCTGTCGCTGCCGCAGGCCGGGTTTATATCACCTCCCGAGAAGGGCTCACCGCCGTGCTCAAGGATGGTGATCGGCTCGAAGTCCTGGCGCAGAATCACCTCGACGATCAATTCAGTGCCTCGGCGGCGCTTGTCGGCGATGCGATCTTTCTGCGTGGTGAAAAATATCTCTACTGTCTGGCGCTGGAGGGGCGGTAGAAGCCGTAACACGGATTAATAGGTTTATCTATTCCACCCGCGGGCCGCGGGTTCGAGTCCTATAGAGAGCATGTAGCCATTCTAGGTGTGCCTCCAACAGGATCTTTTTGTGACAAGCCACTTAAGGACGGCGCCGCAACGGCCGCCGCGCCATGGAGTTCATCCAGGCTTTGGAGATTGAATCGTTTAAGAAACGCTGCCGTTGTCGCAAAATGGAGGCGCCCGCCGGGGCCCGGAAACTCCTCCACCAATTTCAGATCGCGCAAGCGCACAACAAATCCCCGCTTGTCGCTTTCAAAAACCTTATCAATCTCGCTTTGGGAAACCGGCTGCTTAAAGGCAATGCAGGCGAGGACCTCCAATGCTCCCGTGGTGAGATCCGGGTTGCCGCTCTGCTCGGTTTGTTGGCGAAAATACTCGGCCAAACGGGTATTTCGGACTTCATCGGTCATTAAGGAAACCACGCCGTTTACGATCCGAAGCTGAAGGCCGACCGGCTCCAGATGCGCGTTTGCCTGCAAAAGCGCTGTGACAAGTTCCACTTGGGAAAGAGACGCCACAGCCCGATCCTCGATTTTTACTTCTTCGCGGAAAAGATCGCGCAGTTTTTCCCGGATCCCTTCCAGGGTCACACTCTTTCCACTGACAAAGAGCCATTGCACCACGGCTCGGGCCGCGTTGGCCCCGGCATTGCCATGGGAAGCGCGTTTCTTCCCTGCAGATTTTGGAGTCGGCATTAGAGCTTTAGATCTCCCACAATGGCTCGGAGCCGAGTATGATTTACACGGGTGTAGCGCGCGGTGGTGGCGAGGCTCACATGACCCAGGAGCGCTTGGACCTCGCGCAGGTTTTTGCCTTTGTCATTAAGAAGAAGGGTGGCTGCGCTGTGTCGAAGTCCATGAGCACTAATCTGTGGGACCTTGGCTTGAGCACATGCCTCAGCGAGCCGCCGGTTAAACGCTTGGTTGCTTGGAGGAGCTCCATCGCGTCCGGGAAAAATCAGCGGACTTGCCGCAAAGCCAAGTCCCCCGCCCCGCAGCCGCGTGCCGCGAATGCTGGAAAGAAATTCCAGCCATTCCGCTAAGGATAATGCCAGAGCGGGTGCGATTGGCACTTCCCGGAGTTTTCCGCCTTTTACCTTCATCTTCACCGCTTCAATGTCTCTATCGCCTCGGTAAACGAGTTGGTCCAGATCCAGTGAAGCCCATTCGTGAAACCGGCAGGCGGTGTAGAAGAGCGCAAGCGAGAGATGATAGGTGAGCCGGCCAAAGTAATCATCCTGCGTATTCCGCAGTTTTAAGAGCAGAGCGCTCAAAGCCGCGGCCGGTAAATAGCGAATCTCCGTATTCTCAATTCGAAACTTGGGGGCGTGGCTCTCTGAAAAAGGGTTTACCGCATCAAGGGTTTTATAAAGGAGCTGGAGAGCCGCTTTGACCTGGAGATGGTGGGCGGCTGAGCGTTCTCGGGTTATTTCACGGTAGAATCTGTCAGCTTGGTCCTTGGAAAGGGTGCTCAACGCCAGTCCCTCTGTACCTGACCAGGCAATGACCTTAAGCCACGTGCGCCGGTAAGCAGTCAGTGTGTTTTGCGAAAGCTGTCGCTGTTCAGCCGCAGCCATCACCTTGGAGAGCACCGCATCGGCGCTGCTCTTCATAAGAATCGGTTCGATCCCCACCGGCCAGATTCCGGCCCGCAATCTTCCGCCAGCAGTTCAGCTTGTTTGGCCAATGCCCGATCCACTTCAATCTTAAGAAACTCAGGCGTGAGTTCTGCAAAAGGGATGGAGTGCGTTCCAACCAAACGATGGTCGTCGCCTTCGTAAACTCCCATGTTGAGAGTGCCCATCCATTTGGCACAGATAAACCAGGCCACAGGCACCAATTGTAGACTTACAGTGTCTTGTCCTTCTCCCCGGACCACGTGGATTGGTTTGCTATACGCGATCAGCATCCCGGCAATCTCTTCCCAGGTCATGTTATTTTGACCCGATGATTGCGGTGCTATGAGCCTGGCTGAAAAATCGATTGGAAACAGGAATGCGAAGCATCTTGCGCTCCCTTTAATCCGGAGGGAAAAAAAGTTCAATAATATAAATTATTGTGTCCGAAATCGAGCCTTTTAAAGCAGATGAGTGGCCTTGGCTCGCAATCTGGAGAATGCTACGAAATCTCTAAATCTCCCGGGGTCTGTGGAGTTCAGCCAATGGTTGCTCAATTGCAATCAACTCTCTGGCATGTGGGCGAGTTGATTCAAGACGACTTCAAAATGATGCCGCATATCACGACGCTTCCATGTCCAGGCGCTGCCCACACCTCCTTTTCCGGAAGCGCACTGCGCAATCTCACGATCCGCGGCGCAAAAATCCGCCCCCATATACTCCGGGCGATTGATCAGCAATTTGCTCAGTTCCCGGGAAGCGCCATTTCCCTGGCGCTTGTCTGCCTTCATGACCAAAAAACCTGACGGCACCGTGTACCGAATATTCGCCGCCGGTCCGAAATGCGCATTCCCAACACTGCGATCAGGATGATTAACGGCATAATCAGAAAATGCCGGTTTCCGCGGAATCGAAGACATTTGTAATGCCTCATAGAAGCTCCATTCCGGTCGGGGAAGAAGTTTTATCCCACGACCGGGAATTACCTCATGCAAGCGTTTAGGAAATGAGGACGCCGCTACAATGACGGAGCGCCAATTGCCCATCAGCGGCACAGTGGATAGAATTGATATGGCCAGTTTTGGAAGATCCTGCCGTGCACAGACCAAGTCCTTAAAATCGACAATCAAATCGGTATCGTATGCGGATACGCCAATACGATCAGGTAATTGTTCAAGAAGGTCGTTGCACCTCTCCGTAAAAAACAACTCCCATGACGCTCGAATGCACACTCCGCGCTCGAATTGCTCAGCAATTTCTCCCGCCGATCTGAGGCGCGCCGCCGTGGCGCGCGGCTGGACGACAGGAATGACCTTAACGTCTCGCCGGCTTAATTGATCGGCAAATGCGTGCTCGATCGAGGATAGCAGCGTCTGCAGATCCAGAAACAAACTATCTTTGGTCCCCCAGCATTCGACGAGATCCTTTGCCAAGTGCTTGGATGGCACATCATTTACTTCAAGCAAGGGAGTTATTTCAGAACCCTTTTGCAATGGAGAAAGCTGTCGAAGCGCCCCAAGTTCGCCTGCCCTGGCTTTCAGGATGGGGACATAATGCGTATTTTTAATCATCGGATCTATTTTGCCAAACCTGATGGATCTTCCTGAATGCCGGCGTCTTCTGACACGCCGCTATATAATCTCGTCGGGCTGTTTAATACTGCAGACGTTCCGCGTCAACACTTGCTCTGATATTGCACCTTGCGAGGGACTTATAAGGACCAAATCCCTGGAATCCTACTGCCAATCTTAATCTCCGGGTGCGATACAATAATTGCGGTCCAGACCTTTCCGTTTTCTTGATCTGCAGAATAACAGGTCGAGCGCGTTGATACCTGCGGAGCTCAAATCTATGACGACGGCTTCATAGGACTGCCTGCGCACCAAGTGCCTTTTGTATCAGCATAACCTCGTTCTGCGTTGATAGCAGAAGCCCACTCTTTCAGGAACCTTACCCGTCAAGCACTTGGCTTAGCGCTTCGGCGGTCTCACGGGTCTGCTCGTAGCCGACATGTGTATAGCGCACGGTGGTGCGGATATTTTTGTGGCGCAGGAGTTCCTGGATCTCTCTTAGATTTTTCTTCGAATGATTAAGTAAAATGGTTGCAGCCGAGTGACGCAGTCCGTGGGCAGTAATCACCGGGATTTTGAGCCTCCCGCACGCCGCGCGCAGCCGCAGATTAAACGCTCTATTTGAAAATGCCGCTCCCGAGTAACCCGCAAAAAGAAGGGTAGAAGCGCCAAAATCAATCCCCTGCTCCAAAAAGATCCGCTTCTTTTTAAACTCCTCCTGGAAAGCCCTCCACTCCAACAGATCGCGGCTTAAGGACTTCGGCACCGGGATATCCTGAAACCGCGCTCCCTTCCCTTTAATCCGAAACGCCACGATTCCCTCTCCAGCACGCTGACACTCTTCCCAGCGAAGTTGAACCAATTCATCAAACCGACAGGCGGTCTGGAAAAGCGCATTGGCCAAATGAAATGCCAGCCGCCCTCCATAACCAGCCCCATCGGTTTTCAGATGCTCCAGCAGTCGACGCATGTCAGCCGGCATCAAATAGCGGACTTGCGACTCCTGATGAAGCGGAGGCGGAATCTTGGAGAAGGGGTTCTTAAGGTCCCAGTGATTGTAGGCAAAGGCGAGGGCCGCCCGGATCTGCTTTAGCGTCGCTGCCCCCTTCCCGTCCCCCAGAAGCGCATACGATTTCTGGGCCTCGGACAGCGGGATATGGCGCGGGTCGAGGCTCTCGGCAGCACACTGAGCAAAGAAGTGGAGCCAGGTCCGCTGGTAGGCCAAACGAGAGTTTGAAGAAAGTTGCCGTCGCCCAGCTGCGGAGAGAAGGCCCGATAGCAGGCTTGCAGGGTCGCTCTGCAACGAATCGGCGGTTTCAGAGCTGGGGTTTTCTGCAGGCATCGATCGTTCTATCCGTAGAAAGCTATTCTTTGCAATAACCACAGATTATTGCAAAAGTGGGTTTAAGGGGGAAATGGGTTCCACGGGCGGAGAAATCTTGGTACCCGGCCCTTTTCACTCGGAGTAGTCCTCACAGGTAACGCCCTGCGCTTTTGTGCGAGGTGACCCGGTACGCGCCCGGAGCGACGGGCTACACGCGACCACCCTGCACTCGACCTTGAACCTGCAAAAGGTTGAACTCGACCTCGCATCGTCCTGGAAAACAAGCTGAACTAAATGCTGTGTGGAGGCAGCGCTCTGCGCGTTAAGTTGCAACTCAAATCATACGCGGCACAGCTTTCGGGCGGAGTCGTCGCGACAACAAATCAACAAATTATGGACCTTCAACTCACCGACAAACTGGCTCTAGTCTCTGGCTCGACCGCCGGCATCGGTCTCGCAATCGCCACCTCGCTCGCCGCAGAAGGCGCGCGCGTGATCATCAATGGCCGCAC
>JAQGOL010000016.1 GCA_028293625.1 Chthoniobacteraceae bacterium
CTGGTGCGCTTGGTTCTGCATTTTCTGGCGTCGGGAGATTGAGAAGATGGATGAAGTTCGCGTTGAGCTGCGAGTAGTCCACCAGCGTCCCGGCGTCGAGAAGTGAGCGGTCTTGGAAGTCTGGTCCAGGAGAGAGGATGATTGGAGTGGGCAAGGCGAATGCGCTTCGAAGCCCTGGCTCTGGAAAAGCGTTTGACTCGCTGTCTTCCGGCTGGATGTCGAAAAGACGTTCATTTCTCGGGGGCTCTCCTATATGCAGAACATATAGTCGGCAGCAGCTGTATTTTTCGGCAGTTTACAGGCATGGGAGCTTAAATAGGCAGCGGCTGCATTTTGTGGGTAAAGGCAGCAGCTTGGTTTTTTTACAGCTGCTGTGTTTTGCGGTGCTTGTTTAAATTTTTACAGGGGGCTGGGTGGGAGAGCCAGCCGTAAAACGAAATCGTTTTCGGGACGGGCTTTCCCCTGGCCGGAGGAAACGGTGTGCCGGGCTTGAGCTGCGCGGTGCCGGCCGGGATTGCGCTGCACGCAATCCAGCCGCGTGATGCGGACTGTCGCCCTCGTTCAAGAGGTGTCGGCGGGACTGCGGATGCTCATGCCCGGTCGGTTTAGGACGTGAGTGTAGATCATCGTAGTGGAGACATCCTGATGGCCAAGCAGTTCCTGCACGGAGCGGATGTCGTAGCCGTTTTCCAGCAAATGCGTGGCAAAACAATGGCGAAGGGTATGCGGGGTCGCCGGCTTATGAATGCCCGCTTTTCTGACTACCACTTTGATGGCCCGCTGGAGAAGAGTCTCGTGGAGATGATGCCGGCGCACAATGCCCGAACGGGGATCGACCGAAAGGCCTGGAGCAGGAAAAACCCAGAACCAGTCCCAGGTGACGGCGGCATTGGGATACTTGCGGCCAAGCGCATACGGCATTTCCACGCCGGGGGAATGATTGTGGCGATCCCTCTCAAAGAGCCGGCGGCTCTCAGAGAGCTGGGTTTTGAGGCAATCGATGGCCGAGTCAGGCAGGAGAGTAATGCGATCCTTGGCGCCTTTGCCGTCGCGCACGCAAATCTGGCGGTAGCCAAAATCGATGTCTTTGATCCGAAGCCGCAGGCATTCCATAAGCCGCAAGCCGGCGCCGTAAAGAAGGAGCTCTATCAGGCGCCACGGAGGTAGGAGGGCGTCGATTAAAGCGCTGGCTTCCGGGCGGGTAAGCACAACGGGCAGGTGCCGGGCCGATTTTGCCCGGGCAAAATCTCCGAAATAGCCCGGGTCGACCTGGAGGACTTGTTTATAGAGAAAAACCAACGCGTTAAGCGCCTGGTTTTGGGTGGCCGGAGCCACCTCCAGATCGACGGCCAGATGGGTGAGATAAGCGCGAATTTCCGATTCGCCCAGTTCAAGCGGATGCCGGATGCCATGGAAGCGGATAAATCGGCGCACCCACCCGGCGTAAGTTTCCTCTGTGCGCAGGCTGTAGTGTTTGTAGCGGCAGACATCGCGCAGCTGGTCAAGGAGACGGCGCGGTTGCAAAGCATCCGCTTCGGGAGGCAAAAGAGCGTCGCCGGTTTTCGGTGGCGAGGTGGCAGGGGGCGGATCATCGTCGCGATTACTGCTCTCATTTCCCTGACTCTCCCTCATGGAGTAATATATGTTCGAATGAACAGGTGGTCAAATCCGGTGAGAACGAGGCGCCGGAGAAGCTTTCTCGCCCGTGCATTTGGCGTATTGCACAAGCAAATGGGTCATTTGCCTGGGTAAACATCGGCTTTAGTCAGAGCACCTGAACCAATGGCCACGCGTCCACTCGGACCGGCCACGCGTCTGTTGGCATGGGCCGCGCGCCGGATCGCACAAGCCACGTGTCTGCTGGCACTTGCCGCGCGCCGGATTGGACTGGCCACGTGTCTGTTGGCCTTAGCCGCGCGCCGGACCGGACCGGCCACGTGTCTGTTGGCATCGGCCATGCGTCGGATCAGACCAGACATGTGGCTGCTGACATCAGACGCGTGTCGGATCAGATCAGACGCGTGGCTTGTCGCATTGGCCGCGTGCCGGTTGGAACAGGTATTGCGGCTTCGGGAAATCAACATCGTTACCTGATCAGAAGGCATTTTCGCCACGACACCATGCATCGAGCTGACTTCATCCGAATCACCGCCACGGCCGCGCGGAGTGGCGGGCGCTAACAACAATATCAGGGGGCGGGGGAGGGGCTTCCGAATTTGCGCCCGGCTATCACGCAGCGGTTGTCAACGCAGTGGTTACGGCCTTAGTGTGGCAGCGTTCACAAAGCACGCGTTATGGCTGTTAAAAAGCGTAAATGCTCCAGTCCGAGCCTGCCGATGCAACGGCAGTTCGTTTTCAAAGAAAAGGGACGTTTTTTTGATCTGCGCTTCCTTTTCAACAAGCTCAATGCCCGGTATTTTAATAACTGCTTGGAAAACTATTCCATTGTCTGGGGAAAAAAGCGCCGGCTCCGCCCCCGCAACGAGATTGTTTTCGGGTCGATCCAGGAGGAAGACAGGCTGATCCGGATTCATCCGTTGCTTGACCGCGCGTTTGTGCCGGTCTGGTTTCTTGAATATGTGATTTACCACGAGATGTGTCACGCCGTTGTGCCCGATGAGTTCGATGCGCAAGGCCGGCGCATTGTGCATCACGAGAGGTTTTATGCGGAGGAACGGAAGTTCCACCGGTTCCGGCGCGCCAAGGCGTGGGAGGCGGACAATCTCGCGCGGTTTCTAAGATAAAGCGCGCCTGGCTCACCCCTTGTTCACCAGGGCGTCCACTTCGGCTTCATAAGTCTCGAAAGGATCAGGCATGGAGAGGGAATCCTCCATCTGGATGGCGATGGAATCCCAGTTGATGACGTAAGGGATTTCGCGCCCCTGGAAATGTTTGACGGCGCGGCCGCGTCCGAAAGCGCGCGTGTTTTTGGGCGGCGTGGAGAGTGTTTCCCGGCAGCGGACACTTGCGTTAAAATCGGCAATCACCTTCGCGGGCTTAAGCGCGAAAAAGAGTCCCTTGGCCGGGTTGATATTGTGGTATTCGAGATCAAGGCTCTGAAGCCACGGGTCGTGCCAGTCGAGTCCTTCGGCTTCGCGAAAGGTGTCAAGCAGCCACTTTTTTGAAATCCAATCGACCCCGCCGATCAGCCGTTCAGGAGCGGCGCGCAGGGTTTCAAGGGTGAACGCCCAGGTTTCGAGGATCCAATCGCTTTCCCCGTCGCGGCCCGCGAGATGTTGCTGGGCGTGGGCGAGGAATTGTTCCTGGATGTCGAGCGCGTCGCGAGTGCGTCCATCCTCGAGCAGCACGACGCCGTGTCCGGTTCCCTCGTGGGAGATTTGCCGGGTTGCGAGGACGGCATCGCGCAAGATCACGTCCTCAGGGAGGGCGCCTTCTTCGAGCAGCGACAAAAGAAGGGCCGTGGTGCCGATTTTGAGCGCCGTGGCAAAAGGACTGACATTGGAATCGCCCACGAGCAGATGAAGTCGCCAATATTTGAGGGGATCAGCCAGCGGCTCGTCACGGGCATTGATGATCGCGCGGTTGAATTGAACCCATGGATAATGGTCGTTGACGATGTGGTCGGCGCGTTGCGAGAGCTGGAAATCAATTTTTTGCCGCGTCCGCGATGGCTCAAAATCGAGCGCGACCGGATTGGCCTGGCCGACGCGACCAGCGCCCGTGAAAATCTGGCGCGTGGCCAAAAAGGCCAGCAAGGTGCGAAGCACGGGGCCTTGAAACTGCGATTGGCGCCGCATGAGGAAATTCTCATGGCAACCGAAAGTGGCGCCGGTGTGATGATCGATATTGTTTTTTACAAATGCGACTTCATCGACGATTCCGAGGTCCTGAAGCATCGCCTGGAGCAGGGTATCGCCGGCAAGATCGTAAGCGACAATGTCGTGCAGGGAGAGGCACTCCGGGGAAGAGTATTCCAAGTGGCCCATGTCCATGTAAAGGCGGCCGCCGTTCAGCAAAAAACCGCCGTTGCCGGGCGGTTCCTCGTAGTCGCGATAATGCCGGTCGATTGCGCCGAGCCTGGCTTTGTGAAACGCGTGGTTTTTGATCCGGGCCGGCCACGGATCGAGCCCGGTGCCGGGTCCGCGATCTCCCATATTCAGACAGCCGTATTCGGTTTCAATGCCGACAACCCTGTTCACGCAATTAGAATGGTTAAAGATTTCACGACAGCGCCCGACCGTGCCACCGGATGCCTGCGCCGCCGGGCATCGCCTTTATCAACGCGGCCTGCGGCAACCTACCGCATCTGCGCGATCAGCCAAAAGGTTTCTGATCAGTTCACCCAGTAAAGAATCCGGCCGCACTGCTCGCAATGGGCGACTTCGCGCGCGGCCCTGACTTTGGCCGAGGTGGAAGCCGTCAGGCGCATGTGGCAGCCGGTACAGACTTCGTGATCCAATCCCACGACCGCATTGTCGCTCTTGCTATTAAAAAGCCGGTTGTAGGTGTCGAGAAGATCTTCCTCCACATGGCCGGCAAGCCGCGTGCGATCGGTTTCGAGCTCTTTCAGCTGTTCCTGAATGGCGACGATCTTTTCCTCCAGATACTGGACGTTGCGCGCGAACTGGGCTTTGACCTCGGCGGCGCCCTTTTCGGCTTCCGCAACGACGCGTTTTTGCTGATCGGCGGCTTCCATCAATTCAAGCTCGCGATCTTCAAGGGCGGAAACGTCGGCCTCGTAACGTTTGATCTCGTTGGTGATTGCTTGGAATTCCTCGTTCTTACGGGTCTGGAATTTCTGAAGGTTGTACTTGGCGATGGTGTCGCGCTTGGTGGCGGCTTCGATTTCGAGTCCTTTACGTTCGACCTCAATCGACTTGCCCTTGAGTTTTTCGGCCTCGTATTGCTGGGTGCTTTTGGCGAGTTTTTCCTCCATCGCCTTCCGTTCGCCTGGCAGGAGCTTTAACTCCGTCTTGAGCGCCCGAATCTTGCGGTCACGATCCTGAAGAATGAGGAGCTGTTCGATCTCTTTGAGCATGGCGTGAAGTGTGGTCGGAGAGGTTACACCCCGTCAATGGCCGCCATGAGAACGTGAGCGGGGTGGCGGAAGATAAGGCGGGGGGCGGCGACTCAAATGGGTTCCTGGCGGGCTTGCAAGAGCAAGTTGAAATCGGTGGAAGAAAATTGTTGCAATTGGAGTGATCAGGGGCATTCTTGCCGCCCTTTTTCAACCCTGAAAACCGCAGGAGAGGTTATTACCTCGATCGCACTGCCCCACATCATGCAAACAAAACGTAGCAAACGGTATCGTTCGGCCGCCGAAAAGGTCAACACTGGCAAAAGCTATCCTCTTTCCGAGGCAATTACGCTGCTTAAATCGCTGCCAGCCACCAAGTTCGACCAGACGGTCACCCTCTCTTTCCGGCTCGGAGTTGATCCCCGCCAATCCGACCAGATGGTTCGCGGCACCTGCCCGCTGCCACATGGCTCAGGAAAAACCGTCCGTGTGCTCGTATTTGCCGAAGGCGATGCCGCAACGGCCGCGCGTGCCGCCGGTGCCGAGTTTGTCGGATACCGTGATTTGATTGAGAAGTGCACCCAAGGCTTCCAGGATTTCGATGTCGCGGTCGCCACCCCGGCCTGCATGGCGGAAGTTCGTAAACTGGGTAAAGTGCTCGGACCTCGTGGTTTGATGCCGAACCCGAAGACCGGCACCGTGACCGAAGACACCGCGAGAGCGGTGCGGGAAGTCAAGGCGGGCCGTGTGGAATTCAAGCTTGATAAGAACGGCAACGTTGCGGTTCCAGTCGGCAAGATTTCGTTTGAAGGTCAGGCGCTTGTCGACAACGGCAGCGCGGTGATTGAAGCCGTCGTCAAGGCGCGCCCATCCACTGCCAAAGGCGCTTTTGTTGAAAACATCACCCTTGCCGCGACGATGAGTCCCGGGCTGCGCGTTGACGCCGCCTCGTTCCTCAAGTCCTAAACCGGAGCCCATTTAAAATGCATCCCGAGAAAGCTAACATTGTAGAAGACCTCCAGCAGAAGCTGAACGCATCGCCGTTCCTTTTCGTCGCTGATTACACCGGGTTGACCGTCGATAAGTTCGGCGAGTTGCGCAACCGTCTTTCCGGCGTCGGCGCCCGCTGCCACGTCGTCAAGAACACCTTTTTGAAGCGCGCGGCCAAGGACGCCGGTTATCCTGAGCTGGGCGAATTGCACGGCCAGACCGCGATTGTTTTTGGTGAGAAGGATGTCGCTTCGGCGGCAAAGATCCTCAAGACCTTTGCGGCGGAGTTCAAGAAGCCTGTGCTTCGCACCGGCGTGGTCGATCGTCTGATCGTTTCAAGCGAGCAGATCAACGCCATTGCCGATCTTCCTTCCCGCGAAGTGCTTCTGGCGAGCCTACTTGGAACCCTGCTGGCTCCCGCAAGCGCCCTGGTGCGCGTGCTCAACGAACCCGCTTCCTCGCTCGCCCGCGTGCTCAAGGCAAAAGCCGATCAGGCAGGTGCTGAAGAAGCGCCGGCTGAAACAGCCGCCGCAGCGGATGAGGCTTCCGAGCCTGCCGCCGCTTAATAACCCCTTTTCGCCGGTGTCTGCCGGCGGATTCCCGATAGGCGTCACTATTGATGCCGTCGATTTAAAACACCAACAAATGGTTCCTCGTCGGCCGGATGGCTCTCCGGCTTAATTTTCCCGAAGCTTCGGGTAGCGACGATACCGAAAAATCAGAGTTATATGGCAGATACAAACGCACTTATCGAACAGCTCAGCGGTCTTACCGTTTTGGAAGTTTCCGCACTGGTCAAAGCACTTGAAGAGAAGTGGGGCGTCAGCGCCGCTGCTCCCGTGGCAGCTGCAGCCGGCCCAGCCGCTGGTCCCGCCGCCGTGGTGGAAGAGAAGACCGCTTTTGACGTGGTTCTTTTGGACATGGGTTCCAACAAGATTGCCGTCATCAAAGAAGTGCGCGCTTGCGTAGCGGGCCTCGGTCTTGCCGAAGCCAAAGCACTCGTAGAAGGCGCGCCAAAGACCCTCAAAGAGGGCGTGACCAAGGAAGAAGCCGCCGAGATCAAGAAAAAGATCGAAGCAGCCGGCGCCAAAGTCGAGATCAAGTAGTTCGATCAAACCGTTTCGAGCGTCCCGGCGAGGAATTTCCTTGCCGGACGCCGATTCGTGTTTGAAGTTAAAAGTCCCCCCCAATTCCGTGAGGTCCACCCTCCGGCGAGATTTTTGTTTATCGCGCCCACTATCGGACTGACATTTTAACGCAGGGACGCAGAAACGCAGAGGAGTTTTAAACCCTCTGCGTTTCCGCGCCTCTGCGTCTGTTTTCCCCGCGATCAGTAAGTCAAGTTTTTTTTCCGGCTCATCCCGTTCGCTGCGACGCGGGTTGAGTCATGAGCGAACCCCGCGCAGCATCGAGCACATACCGTCATGTCAGAGAGAAAGTATTTCGGCAAAATCCGCGAGGTCATCGATCCGCCGAACCTCATTGAAGTCCAGCTCAACTCTTACGTCGAGTTTCTCCAGACGAACGTTTCCTTGAGCAAACGCAAAGAGATGGGCCTTCAGGCCGTCTTCAAGGAAGTTTTCCCAATTGAGAGCTATGATGAAAAAGTCACTCTTGATTTCGCCAGTTACGATATTGGCGATCCCAAGCTTTCCATTCGGGAAGCGATGCGCGAGAGCCAGACCTACAGCGCTCCGCTGCATGTTACTTTTTCCTTAAAAGAAGAAAACGGCACGAAGGAGGAGAAGGTTTACATGGGCGAAATTCCGCTCATGACCCCGCAGGGGACCTTTGTCATCAACGGCGCCGAGCGCGTTGTCGTCTCGCAGCTCCACCGTTCGCCTGGTATTGCGTTTGAGTCGTCCATTCACCTTAACGGCAAGGAACTCTTCAGCTTCCGCATCATTCCCGATCGCGGTTCCTGGCTTGAAGTGCAGTTCGACACCAACGACCTGCTTTATATCTACCTCGACCGGCGCAAACGCCGCCGCAAGTTCCTCGCGACGACGTTCCTTCGCGCGCTCGGTTACGGCAGCGACGAGGATATCATCAAGCTTTTCTACAGCGTCGAAAAACTCAAACTCAGCGAGTCGCTTGAGGAAGAGGAGATCGCCACAAAAGTGCTCATCACCGATGTGCGCGATGGCGAAATCACCATGGCGCGCGCTTTTGAGCCGCTGACCAAGGCAACCGTGCGCCAGATCCTGGCCCTGGGAGTCAAAGACGTGCAGGTTGTTGACACCAAGGATGATGACACCATCATCAAGGCGCTCAAAAAAGATCCCGCCCATGATGAAGAAGAGGCGTTGAAAGACATCTACCGGCGCCTCCGTCCTGGCGACCCACCCACCGTGCCAAACGCGCGTGGCTTGCTCAAACGTCTCTTTTTCGATCCGAAGAAGTACGATCTGGGCCGCGTCGGCCGTTACAAGCTCAATCAGAAGATGGGGCTCAACATCTCGCTCGATGAGCGGATCATGACCAAGGAAGATTTCATCGCCGCGATGAAATATCTGATCGGTCTGCGCCGCAACGAAGGGATGCTTGATGATATCGATCATCTTGGTTCGCGCCGTGTCCGGACCGTGGGCGAGCTTCTTGCCAACCAATGCCGCGTCGGCCTGGCCCGCACCGAGCGTTTGGTCAAGGAGCGCATGACCTTGTTTGATGTGAACATCGAAGGGATGACGCCGCAGAAGCTCATCAATCCGAAGGCGCTGAGCGCGGTGATCCGCGATTTCTTCGGCCGTTCGCAGCTGAGCCAGTTCATGGATCAGACCAACCCGCTCGCCGAGCTGACCCACAAGCGCCGTCTTTCGGCCCTTGGACCAGGCGGTCTCTCGCGTGATCGCGCCGGCTTTGAAGTCCGCGACGTGCATCCTTCCCATTATGGTCGTATCTGCCCGATTGAGACGCCTGAAGGTCCGAACATCGGTCTGATCAGCTCCATGTCGACCTATGCCCGGATCAATGATTTCGGGTTCATCGAGACACCTTACCGCAAGGTGGTCGAGGGCCGCGTGACCGATGCGATCGATTACCTAACCGGCGACCGCGAGGAACAGTTCCTTGTCGCCCAGGCGAATGCGCCTATCGACGAGCAGGGCAACTTCCTCGGAGAAAAAGTCAGCATCCGTTACCGTGGCGACTTTTTGGAAGTCGAGCCGGCCAAGGTCCATTACATGGACATCTCGCCCAAGCAGCTCGTTTCAGTGGCTGCCGGTTTGATTCCGTTCCTTGAACACGATGATGCGAACCGGGCCCTGATGGGTTCGAACATGCAGCGCCAGGGCGTGCCGCTTCTGGTAAGCGAATCGCCATTGGTGGGGACTGGAATGGAAGGCAAAGTGGCCCGCGATTCCCGCGCCGTGATTGTCTGCGAAGGCAACGGCATTGCGGCGAGCGTGAGCGCCGACCAGCTCATCATCACCAAGGACGGCCTGATTCCTGAAGGAAAGAAGAAGCTGAAGCACGACCCGGAAGAGGGGATCTTCATCTACGACCTGCGCAAGTTCATGCGTTCCAACGCGGGCACTTGCGTTAACCAGAAGCCGATCATCAAGAAAGGCCAGGAGGTCAAGAAGGGCGACGTCATCGCCGATGGTCCAAACACCGAGAAGGGTGAACTGGCTCTGGGCCGCAACGTGCTCGTCGCGTTCATGCCCTGGAACGGTTACAACTTCGAGGATGCGATCACGATCAGCGAGCGCGTGGTGAAAGAGGATATTTATACCTCCATTCACATCGACGAATTCGAGATCGGGGCGCGCGATACGAAGCTTGGGCCGGAAGAAATCACCCGGGATATCCCGAACGTGAGCGAGGAAGCATTGCGCAACCTCGGACCGGACGGCGTCATTCGTGTTGGAGCGGAAGTGAAACCTGGCGACATTCTCGTCGGCAAGATCACTCCGAAATCCGAGACGGAACTTGCTCCTGAAGAACGCCTCCTGCGCGCCATCTTCGGTGAAAAAGCCGCGGACGTGAAGGATACCTCTCTGACGGTTCCCTCGGGCACCTACGGCATCGTCATGGATGTCAAAGTCTCGAGCCGCAAAGAGATCACCAAGATCAAGCTCTCGCCTTCGGAATCGAAGCGCCAGGCCAAGCAGATCGAGGAAGAGCATGCCAAGAAAAAGGATGAACTGCACGAGCAGCTCACCGAGGCGCTCTCCAACATCCTGCTCGGCGAGAAGATCCCGCTTGATGTCGTCAACGCGCAGACTGGTGAAATCATCATCCCGGCCAACCGCAAGATCACCAAGACCCTGCTGCGCAAGCTGGCTGGCGTCTACGATCACGTGGACATTGATCCTTCGCCGATCCGTAACAAGATCCGCGAGATCATCGGCCAGTTTGAGCACAAGTTCGCCGAGCTCGATCTCGAGCACGACCGTTCGATGGACAAAGTGGAAAGCGGCGACGATGTCGATCCCGGCATCATCAAGCAGGTGAAGGTGTTTGTTGCCAGCAAGCGCAAGCTGAGCGTGGGCGACAAGATGGCAGGACGCCACGGCAACAAGGGTGTTGTCGCGCGGATCGTGCCGGAAGAAGACATGCCTTACCTGAGTGATGGAACCCCCGTGGACATCGTGCTCAATCCGCTGGGCGTGCCGAGCCGTATGAACGTCGGGCAGGTTTTGGAGACGCACCTCGGTGTGGCTGCCAAGGCGCTCGGGTTCAAGGTTGCGACGCCCGTGTTCGACGGTATCCACGAGAAGGAGATCTTCGACTACATGCGTGAAGCCAAGAAGATCGATGGCTACACTTGGATCAACGACAACGGCAAGTCGTCTGTTTATGACGGCCGCACCGGCGACGCGTTCGACCAGCAGGTGGTTGTCGGTTACATCTATATGCTCAAGCTCGGCCATCTTGTGGCCGACAAGATCCATGCCCGCGCCGTTGGACCTTACTCGCTTGTCACCCAGCAGCCGCTGGGAGGCAAAGCCCAGTACGGCGGCCAGCGCTTCGGCGAGATGGAAGTTTGGGCCCTTGAAGCTTACGGCGCCGCCTACACGCTTCAGGAGCTGCTTACCGTCAAGTCCGACGATGTCCAGGGCCGCACGC
The DNA here is from genome assembly GCA_028293625.1 of Chthoniobacteraceae bacterium. Taxonomy (GTDB): domain Bacteria; phylum Verrucomicrobiota; class Verrucomicrobiia; order Chthoniobacterales; family Chthoniobacteraceae; genus CAIURC01. The sequence goes on from JAQGOL010000016.1 coordinate 11,039, forward strand.
GCATCTACGAGTCGATCGTTAAAGGCGATAACTCGCTGGAAGCCGGCACCCCGGAGTCGTTCAACGTCCTTATCAAAGAAATGCAGTCATTGGGTCTCGATGTTAAAGTCGGAGGCAAGGCGCCTATTGTGCCCCAAGGCCTCCTTTAACTCCCAAAACCAGCTAACTACCTATGTCCGAAACTAACTTTCGTGAATTAATTGGCGAGGAACGCGCAGTCGGGTTTGACCAGGTGGGTATCACCGTCGCTGCGCCGGAAAGCATCCGTTCGTGGAGCCACGGCGAGATCAAAAATCCTGAGACGATCAACTATCGCACGTTCAAACCGGAGAAAGGCGGCCTCTTTTGCGAGCGCATCTTCGGCCCGACCCGCGACTGGGAATGCTCGTGCGGAAAATACAAGCGCATCAAGCATAAGGGAGTCATCTGCGACCGTTGCGGCGTGGAAGTGACCCTGGCCCGTGTCCGCCGTGAGCGGATGGGGCATATCGAACTCGCCGTGCCGGTCACGCACATCTGGTTCTATAAGTGCATGCCTTCGCGCATCGGCCTGATGATCGACATGTCGAGCCGCCAGCTCGAACGCGTCATCTATTACGAGGATTACCTCGTGATTGATCCCGGCCAGACGCCGCTCCAAAAGGGGCAGCTCCTGACCGAGAGCGAATACCGCGAAGCGCTTGAGCAGTATGGCGAAACCTTCACCGCCGGAATGGGCGCTGATGCGATCCGCCAACTCCTCTCGCTGGTTGATCTTGCCGAGGTCCAGAAGGAACTCGAAGAGCAGATGACCACGACGCGCTCCAAGCAGATCCGCAAGAAGCTCGCCAAACGGCTCAAGCTTGTTCAGGGCTTTGCCACCTCCAAGACCCGTCCTGAATGGATGATTCTGGAAGTGCTTCCTGTCATCCCGCCGGACCTTCGTCCGCTGGTGCCTCTTGAAGGTGGCCGGTTTGCGACGAGCGACCTGAATGATCTCTACCGCCGTGTCATCAACCGGAACAACCGGTTGAAGAACCTGCTTCAGCTCAAGACTCCCGATGTCATTATCCGGAATGAAAAGCGGATGTTGCAGGAAGCGGTTGATGCACTCTTTGACAATGGCCGTCACGGCCGTGCTGTCACCGGTGCCGGCAATCGTCCGCTGAAATCGCTCTCCGACATGCTCAAGGGCAAAGGTGGCCGGTTTCGTCAGAACTTGCTCGGCAAACGCGTCGATTACTCGGGCCGTTCGGTCATCGTCATCGGACCTGAGCTTAAGCTGCATCAGTGCGGTCTTCCCAAGAAGATGGCGCTGGTCCTGTTCGAGCCATTCATCATCCGCCGACTCAAAGAGCTCGGTTATGTGCACACCGTGCGCAGTGCCAAGAAGATGATTGAGCGTCAGACACCTGAAGTGTGGGACATCCTCGACGAGGTGACAAAGGGCCATCCGGTTCTTCTCAACCGCGCACCGACCCTGCACCGTCTTTCGATCCAGGCGTTTGAACCTCAGCTGATTGAAGGCGAAGCAATCCGCATTCATCCGCTGGTTTGCACCGCTTATAACGCGGATTTCGACGGCGATCAGATGGCTGTGCACGTCCCGCTCTCGGTCGAAGCGCAGATGGAAGCGCGCATGCTCATGCTTGCGCCCAACAACATCTTCTCGCCTTCGAGCGGAAAGCCGGTCACGACGCCGTCGCAGGACATTGTCCTCGGTTGTTATTACCTGACCCAGAACCCGCGCAAGATGGCTGGTGTGGAAGAAGGCCGTCTGCCGCTCTTTGCGCATCCCGATGAAGTCGAGTTCGCGATGAGCGAAGGCTCCGTCAAGGTGCATGACCGGATCCGGTTCAAGAACCCTGATCTCGGAACGAAATCTGTCTACGGCGATCCGGTCGCGAAGATCCTTGAAACCACGGCAGGCCGCGTGGTTTTCAACCAGATCTATCCCGAGGGCGTCGGCTTCTTTAACAAAGCCTGCGGCAAGAAACAGATCTCCGACATCATCTTCCGGACCTACCAGGCGGCGGGTCATCAGGCGACTGTCGACATGTTGGATCGTCTGAAAGAGATGGGCTTCACGTGGGCAACCCGTGCAGGCATCTCCATCGGTATCTCCGACATGATCATTCCCAAAGAGAAGCAGGTGGAGCTTGATAACGCTTACCGGCAGATCAGCGAGGTCGATAAGCAGTATCGCCGCGGTATCATCACCGATGGCGAGCGCTACAACAAGGTCATCGATATCTGGACCCATGCGGGTGAAGAAATCGCGAACGTCATGTTCAGGACCCTGGAGCACAATGAAGGACGCAAGGAGCTGAATCCTGTGTTCCTCATGGTCGACTCCGGCGCCCGCGGTAACCGCCAGCAGGTCAAACAGTTGGCCGGTATGCGCGGACTGATGGCCAAGCCGAGCGGTGAAATCATTGAGCGCCCGATTACCTCCAACTTCCGCGAGGGTCTGACGGTGCTTGAGTACTTCATCTCGACGCACGGCGCCCGTAAAGGTCTGGCCGATACGGCGCTCAAGACGGCCGATTCCGGTTATCTGACCCGTAAATTGGTCGACGCCGCACAGGACGTCATCATCAACGAAGAAGATTGCGGCACCGTCAATGGTATCGTCGTCAAGTCGATCTACGAAGGAGATGAAGAAGTTGTTGAGCTGGCCACCCGTATCAACGGGCGTGTCAGTTGCGAGACAATCAAAGATCCTGTCACGGGCACGGCGCTGGTGAAGAAGAACATGCTCATTGATGAAGTCACCGCCCATGCGATCACCAAGATCGGTGTCGAACAGATGAAAATCCGTTCGGTGCTGACCTGCGAAAGCAAGCGCGGAACGTGCATCAAGTGCTACGGACGCAACCTGGCCACCGGCCAGATGGTCAAGCTGGGCGAGGCAGTCGGCATCATCGCCGCCCAATCGATCGGCGAACCCGGCACGCAGCTCACGATGCGTACCTTCCACATCGGCGGCACGGCTTCGCAGACCTTCAAGCAGCCGGTGATCAAGGCCAAGAATGACGGTTCGATTCGTTTCAACGATCTGCGCACTGTGCAGGCTCTCGATGGAAACTGGATCGTCCTGAATAAGAACGGCTCCATCACCGTGCATAACAAGGAAGGCCGCGAGCTCGAGAAGTACAACATTGTCATCGGCTCGGTCATTAATGTGCCGGACGGCGGTCCCGTTGTTAAGGGCGAGGTATTCGCTCAATGGGATCCGTATAACGTGCCAATTCTGACCGAGAAAACCGGTAAAGTGGAGTTCCGCGACATGATCAGCGGCGTGACGGTGAAGCGCGAGGTGGATGAAGCCACGCGAGTCATGGGCACGGTGGTTATCGAACACAAAGAGGATTTGCATCCGCAGATCGTCATTGTGGATGACAACAAGCAGGTCGTGGCCAGTTACTCCATTCCAGCCGGGGCACACGTCACGGCGGTGGAAGGCAAGAAGGTTCAGGCCGGCGCATTGCTGGCCAAGACCCCGCGCAAAATTGCGAAGACCAAGGACATCACCGGCGGTCTGCCGCGTGTGGCCGAACTCTTCGAAGCGCGCCGTCCCAAGGACGCTGCCGAGATCGCCAAGATCGACGGCGTCGTCGACTTCGGCGGCACCGTGCGTGGCAAACGCAAGATCCTGGTCAAAGATCCCGAGACCGAGGTCGAGGAAGAACATCTCGTGCCGCTCAATAAACACATGATCTGTCTGAAGGGCGATTTTGTGAAAAAAGGCCAGCAGCTTACCGAAGGCCCCGTGCCTCCCCATGACATCCTGGATGTCTGCGGACCACAGGAACTTCAGGAGCATATGGTGAACGAAGTGCAGGAGGTTTACCGCCTCCAGGGCGTGGAAATCGCCGACAAGCACATCGAGATCATCGTGCGCCAGATGCTTCGCAAAGTGAAGGTGACCGAACCGGGCGACACTTCGTTGCTCTGGGGCGACCAGATCGAGAAGCTTGCCTTCGATAAGGAAAATGCCGCGGTCATCGAGAAAGGTGGCAAACCTGCCGAAGCCGTTCCCGTTCTCCTTGGCATCACCAAGGCGTCGCTGGAAACCGATTCGTTCATCTCGGCCGCGTCCTTCCAGGATACTACTCGCGTGCTTACCGAAGCGGCCACTCTTGGCCGTATCGATCACCTGCGTGGCTTCAAGGAAAACGTCATCATGGGGCATCTGATTCCTGCCGGCACCGGTTTCCCGGCCGTGCGCGACATCAAGATTGTGCCGCTGGGCGAGCATATCGAAGACTTCCCGGCTACTGAAGAGCCCGAGCCGGCGATCGGCTAAGCGCCTCGATTAAGTAAAACTCAACAACGCCCGGCAGACATGCGTGTCTGCCGGGCGTTTTGTTTTTTTGGGCGGCTACCAAGTATATTTGACCGTGTAGGTCACTGTGGCTTCTTCGCCGGGTTTTACTGGGACTTTAAATTCGAGGGTTTGGGCATCCTTTTTCTCGAACTCCTGGCTCTTGGCGGTGATTGCCCAGTTTGGCCACCGGTAAAGATGCTCAACGACACGGATCTCCACCGGCTCTTTCTTGCGATTGCGTAATTTGATTTCGAAACTCTCCGTGGCGCGATGGTTATCCTCGTCGGCCGCGAAGTGGGTGCGGCGGTGTTCTCCCACAAGATCGAAGCTGTCGCCGACATAAAGGCGCACTGTTTCATCCTTTGGAGTATGACCAATTTCAGCTTCCCCGATGAACTCGAGTTGGCCACCGGTGTCCTGTTGGTAAAAACGAATCCGGCCTTTGGGTAGTGGAATGCCAAGATGATTGGCCTCGCTGTTCTTAAACTCGCGGAAAGTGGCAACTTTCTTTTTTGACGACGTGCCGTAATCGGGAACGTTCTGCTGGGCTGACTCCACGGGTCCTTCGATATCCGCGCCATCGTAAACGTAAAAACGGTCGGCCTTGATACCGGCGGCGCGGCTGAACTCCACCTGCTTGGTCTCCTTGTCATGAAGCGTCGTAGGCTGGGCAAGAGTGTAAAGGTGATATTCGTCGAAGGTTTTTTCGCTGACCTGCGGCTCGGGCGCGGCGGCGAACGCCTCCGCACGCCCCAGGGGTAAGCTTTTAGGCTGAATCTTGCCCACATCGCCCGCCATCAGCTTCACCTTTGCGTTTGTAAAGGTGGCGCCGCTTTCATTTTTCATGGTGATCCAGCCCGTTAAATCGAGCGCTCCGCCATTTTCCGGGGACACCACATTATAACTGGCTTCCCAACTGAAGCCGCTGCTCACATAGGCAAGCTCGGCGTTGAACCTGGCTGCGGCAGGCGACTCAATCTTCCATGTGAGCGCCGGCTTAAGCTGCGAATCGTTGCCGAGCGAAGGGAAGCGCGGTTCGCCGGGCAGCGTGAATTGCAGCTGGCCGTCTACTTCAATGATAGGCGCTATATTTTCCCCGCCGGGAACGTAACCGCTTCGAATGACCTTTCCCATGATGATACGGTCGGCCTTTTGCGGTTCCGGTTTGGCGAACGTAAGGGTTTGTCCCTCGAAAAGGGAGAGGAGCAGCACTTCGGAGACGGGATCGTTCCGGTAATTCTGTTCGAGAACACGCAGGGCATTCTTTCCGGCCGGGTCGCGGAGAATCACGGAATCGGGCTCAACCAAAGCGGTCACACCGGCAAATCTCGCGTCATTCGTTCCGGCTTTGAGATCAAGCGGCACGGTATCGCGCACGACCGCGAAGTTTTGGTTGTAAATAGTGAGAGCCGGGTCGGCGTTGCAAACTGTTATCGCAAGCACAAACACGCAGGTGCATAAAATCCGGGTAGGTTTCATCAACGGCATTATCCAACGCTGTTAACCCACAGATCCACTGATTTGATTTTGAAGCGGATGATTTGAAGGCAGAGTGCCGCGCGGGAAGATCGTGAAATCGGGTGCAAAGGCGCTTTCCGCCTTTTGTTGGGCCCGCTACAACGCGGCCATGTCCATTGCCACAAAGACCGGAGATAACGGCAGCACCGCGCTCATGTATGGTCGGCGGGTTTCAAAGACCGATCCGCGCATCGTCGCCAATGGCGCTTGCGACGAACTGAATGCCGCGCTCGGCATGGTGCGCGCTTTTTGCGAGGAGAGCTTTGTGACCGCACCGCTCTTTGAAGTGCAAAAAGAGCTGGTGACCCTGATGGGCGAGTTGGCGGTCGATACGGCGGATCGGGAACGCTACACGGCGGGTGGATATGAGTTTATCACGGCGGCAATGGTCGACCGCCTGACGGGTTACATTGATGACCTTGAAAAAAATCACCGGATCAGTTTCAAACATTGGGCCACGCCCGGGGCGACCCGGGAAAGCGCTCTGCTCGATGTGGCCCGCACCGTTTGCCGGCGGGCGGAACGGGCAGTGGTGGAGCTTGGGGAAAAAGGGTATCCGGTGAATGCGGAGAGTGTCAGATACCTGAACCGACTTTCGGATCTCTGCTGGCTTTATGCGCGGTTTGTTGAGACGAAAGCGGGCGTGGCGTAAAAAAGGAGCGATTAAGGTTGTGGGGCGGGAGGAAGACACTTGCGCGAATCGGGACTTCGCGCACCATAGGCGTTGAATGAAATTCCCCCCGTTTTTTGCCCTGTTGCTGGCGCTTTTAACCGGAAGCATTTCGGCCCTGGCAATTTCCGCACCGACCATTCTCGATGCCTCGGTGAGTTTGAATGACGGGGCGGGAAAGCTCTTTTTAAACGCCACGGTGAAGCCCAACGAAGGCTTAACGAAGGTCAAGTTTAGTTATGGCCAGGAGGGGAGTTCGAAATACGAAGCGACTACCGAAGAAAAAATCGTCACTGGCGATTCGGATCCGGACGGAGTTGGGAGCAAGGTTTCCACACAGATAACCGGCTTGATCGGCGGGAAAAAATACCGGTTTAAAGTGATCGCGACCAATGCGGCCGGGGCTGTTTCCAGCACGGAGTTTAATTTCACCGACGCAATCCATGCTTATCAGCCGGCGATTACCGCGGAGGCCGCCAGGGTGACGAGCGGTACGGAGGCAATAGTCGGTGCGACGCTTACGGGAAACGGCAGTGAGAATTACACGGTCGATTTTGTTTATGGCCTCTCGGAGGCAGCTTTGGATCAGATCGTATCCGGTGGAGCGGTCGAGAAAGACGCCGTTGGACAAAAAATCGTGGTCACACTCGGTAATATGGAAACGACCGGGAAGCCGCCGCTCACTCGTGAAACCACTTACTTTTACCGGATCGTCCTGAAGCTGAACGGCGTGCCCGCCGATACCCTGCCACATGCGGGGCAGGTTCCCGGCAATGCGACGGCGTTTACATTTAAGACGACCAACCATGCGCCTGTTACCAAGGACATTACGCTTGTCCTGCTTAACCTCAGTCCAGTGGTGGTTGATGTCCTTAAGAATAACAAAACGGATCAGGATGGCGATACCATCCGGCTGGCTGCAATCGCGCTCGCTCCTTCCCACGGCACGGCAGTCGTTCGCGGCAAGACGATCCTTTATACGCCGGGAGCGGATTTTATCGGCACCGATTTGTTTAGCTATTCTGTCGAGGACGGCCGGGAAGGGGTATCTGTTGGAAACGTCATTGTCCGCAGTGCCCGGGCGGCGGTGAAAGGGCGGCAATCCGCGTTCATCACGGATTCATCAGGCAAAAATGTGGGAATGGTCCGGCTGCAAGTGGGCGTGAATGGAGCCTTTAGCGGTAAAGTGGAGATCAAAGGGAAGAGCTATCAGGTCGTCGGGGAGTTTGATGCCGAAGGGCGGTTCCACGGCAGGGCCGAAGGAGAGGACGGCACTCTTGAGATCAGTTTCGGTGTGGCGGTCGCGGGCGACGGATCAACTTTGACCGGGTCGTTCGGCGGCGGCCAATGGAGTGCTTCCTCATCGCTGACTCCTATCAGCGCGGAGAAGCAGGTGGAGCTTGCGGGCCGATATACCTTGGAATTGCCGGCAGGCTCCGTTGCGACGCCCATCACGACAGAAGTCGGCGTGGACGTTACTGACACCCCTGCCACGACCACCGCGGCGGCGGGTTGGGCGGTAATCAAACTCAACGAGTCGGGCGAGGCCCGGATCAAAGGAAAAACCAGCGATGGTGAGTCGTTTTCCACGCGCGCCGTCCTTGGTGGGACCAGCGAGGCGCCGACCTTGAACTTCTACGCGGTCCGGGATCGGGACGAACTTTCAAGTGTTCTAATGCTGGGAGAAACCGTCACGGGGAGTGTTGTCGTATCCGGCCATGGAGATGACCAGACGATTGCGGTGGACGGCGCGCCGTATCATCCGCCGCAGGACCGTGGCCGGGTGCTTGAGACGGCGGAGAACGAAGGCAAATTAGGCACCATCACTATCACCGGGCCGGATGGCGGCCCTGTGACCCACGCGCTGCGGTTCAGCAAAGAGAACAAGATTGAAGTGCTCGATGCAAACGGGGATGGACTCAGCCTGAAAGTCGATAAGGATTCGCTGAAGTTCATCGGCAAAATCCGGCCCAGCGATTTCAGTGATGATCGTGAAAAGATCAGCGGTGTATTTATTCAAAGCAAAGGAACCGGACGCGGCCAGGCGCATGGGGACGATGGAGTCCGCCGGGTGGAAATCATGTTGACGCCGACGCGGGCCAGCACGACGCCGTAGATGCACCAACGCCCTTGAAATTTTTCTTATTAAATTGGCAAATTGCCCCTTGCATCGGGTTTAAACCTGAGGCAAGCTTCGCGCCCTTTTCCAAAAAGCACGCCCATACTTATGTCCACTGAATTGATGACGGAACTTCTCGAAGCTGGGGTCCACTTTGGCCACCAAACCAAACGCTGGAACCCGAAGATGAAGCCTTTCATTTTCGAGAAGCGCAACGCCATCTACATCATCGATCTGGGAGCCACTGTGCGCCAGCTCGACGGTGCGACCAAGTTTTTAGGCGATGTCGCGGCTCGGAACGGAAAGATTCTCTTTGTCGGCTGCAAAAAACAAGCGCAGGAAGCTGTGAAGGAAGCCGCCCAGGCTTGCGGACAGTTTTACGTCAACCAGCGCTGGCTGGGTGGCACGCTCACCAATTTGCAGACCATCCGCAAAAGCATCGCACGCCTTAAATACATCGAAGAGATCGAGAAAAACCCGATCTTCAGCAAGATGGGCAAAAAGGAACTCGCCGCGATGGGTCGTGAGGGCGAAAAGCTCAAGCGTAACCTAGAAGGCATCCGCAGCATGGAGAAGCTTCCTGACGTGATGGTTGTCATCGATACCACCCGCGAAGCGATCGCCGTTGCTGAAGCCAAGCGCCTCAAAATCCCTATCGTCGCCATTGTCGACACCAACGCCAACCCGGAGCTGATCGATTACCCGATCGCAGGAAACGACGACGCCATCCGCGCGATCCGTATCATCCTGCAGAAGGTGGTCGATGCGATCGTCACCGGCAGCGGCACCGTGGCTCGCAAAGAGCAGCCGTCCCTGACTGGCGTCAGCGAATAACGCCCTAATCAGTCTCAAAACCTTTACAGAGACGAGGGCATGCCGCTCTCGTCTCTGTTTTTTTCAAACCTAAGCTAAATAATTCCATGAGCACCACTGTTGTCATCGATGCCCAACTCGTCAAAACGCTCCGCGAAAAGACCAATGCAGGCCTGATGGAGTGCAAACGCGCCCTGGCCGAAACCAATGGCGATATTGAAGCGGCCATTGACGTCCTTCGCAAAAAAGGCGGCGCCAATGCCATCAAGAAGGGTGATCGCGAAGCCAAAGACGGTGTCATTGCCCAAGCCATTTTGTCCGGTGCCAAGGTTGGCGTTTTGGTTGAGATCAACTGCGAAACCGATTTCGTGGCGAAGAACGACGGATTCAAAGCATTCTGCGATGAAGTAGCCCGCAAGATTGCCGAACAGCCTGATGCGGATCTCGAAGCGGATCGCGTTGCCATCGTGCAGAAGATCGGCGAGAACGTCCGCATCCGCCGTCATCAGCGCACCGAAGTCAAAGATAACGGCTTGGTAGCTGCTTACATCCACACCGGCGGAAAAGTCGGCGTTCTGGTGGAAGTGGGCGCGGATAAGGATGGCACGGCGCAGAACGACGATTTCAAGCAGCTCGTTCGCGACATCACTCTGCAGATCGCGGCTGCTTACCCGATCAGCGTCGATCGTTCGGCTGTGCCGGCGGCGCTCGTGGAGCGTGAGCGTGAAGTTTACCGCGGCCAGGTGCCTCCGGGCAAACCGGCGAACATCGTTGAGAAAATCATCGATGGTAAAATGGATAAATTCTACAGCCAATCGTGCCTTCTGGATCAGGCGTTCATCAAGAACCCCGATCTGACCGTCCGCCAATTGCTTGAAGAAAAGAGCAAGGCGCTCGGCGAGAACCTCTCGATCCGCAGCTTCACCCGCTACATGGTGGGCCAAGAGATTTCAGCGTAAGAATTAGCTCATAGCAGTTTTTAAAAGCCGGAGGCAGAAATGCTTCCGGCTTTTTGTTTTCCAACCAGGCGCCGGGGTTCCAAAACATCGGCGCACGTGGGTTGAGTTGCCATTCAGGCGCTTTGGCCTGTGCAAACGGAAAGGCAGTGCGATTACGATTCAGAAAAAGAGAAATCAGTCTGCGCTTCCGAAACAGAAGGCAGCCTGCAACCTTGTACGCTGAATATGCCTGCCTCGTTTTATAAGCAATTCCTTCGGCCGCTCCTTTTTTCCGTCGACGCCGAACACGTGCATCACCTGGCAATGGGGGCACTGGCCGCGGGTGGTCCGCTTCTTCATAAACTTAAACCGGCGCACGATCGCCGCCTCGAACGGACCGTTTTCGGAGTCCGTTTTCCCAACCCGGTCGGGTTGGCCGCCGGATTTGATAAAAACGCGGTCGCCCTTCCAGCCTGGGAAATGCTCGGATTCGGTTTCGCCGAGGTAGGCACGATCACTGGCCGCGCGCAACCTGGCAATCCGAAGCCGCGCATTTTCCGGGTCCCTGAAATTGGAGGACTGATCAACCGGCTCGGATTTAACAACGATGGGGCCGACGCCGTGGCCGTGCGATTGCGCCGCCTGCAGAACGCTGGCCGCTGGCCGCATATCCCCGTCGGGATCAATCTGGGAAAATCGAAAGTGACGCCCATTGAAGAAGCGACCAGTGATTATCTGCTTTCATTTGAACGGCTGCATCACTTTGGCGATTACTTTGTTCTTAACATCAGTTCGCCCAATACCCCCAACCTTCGCAGTCTCCAGGATAGTGCCGCACTCGATGAACTCCTCGGCACCATCCAGCGGCGCAACACGGATCGGCGTCCGCTTCTGATCAAAATCGCGCCCGACCTCGAGTGGGAGCCGATTGAGGAAATCATTGCCCTCGCCAAGGAGCATAAGCTGGCCGGTATCATTGCCACCAACACCACCGTCGATCATTCCCAGGTGCCGGTGTCGCGGCGTCAGCAAGGCGGTCTTAGCGGGCGTCCGTTAAGGGAGCGTTCAACGCAGATTGTCCGCTTTATTGCCGAGCGGACTTCCCTGCCAGTTATTGCAGTCGGCGGCGTTTTCAGTGCCGACGACGCGCTTGAGAAATTCGATGCCGGCGCCTTGTTGATCCAGCTTTACACAGGATTTATTTACCAGGGGCCACGGCTTATCCGCGAAATTTGCCAGGCGTTGCTGATGCGCCAGTAGCTTTGTTTGCCATGTAAAAATAGAAAATGGGCCGAATCCTTTTCGGGCCTATGGATTCGGTAAAAAACCGATTGTACGTGCTCTCCGCGGCTCATTTTGCGCCGGTCGCCGAAGTTCCAATACCTGAGCACATTGAGGCAAACCGAGTGTTTTTGCGTTTACCCATCGGGTCGAATTCATTATCACTCCCGCCCTGTATGTTTGGGGCCGCTGATCTTCTGCTGATCACGGTTTCCCCCGGACTTGCCGATCTTGAAGAACCTTCTTTGCGTTATTGATCCACTAAACGCAATGCACCGATTTGTTAGCCATAGTGTTCTCCTACACCCTTTTAAGTTGTCGGTTATCCCTGAATTATGAGTGCTCGTTTTCCTGTTATTAAAAACTCTCCCAAGCGTGATTTTCGGGAACTGAGCCGGCCCGGCATTGAGCCGCTTGAGATGAGGATTGCACCGGCGGCGCTCGCCCACAATATCGATCTCTCAAGCCTTGATGGCACCAACGGTGGTTTTAAACTCAGTGGCGGAGCCGCTGACGATCATGTGGGCGCTTCAGTCAGCAATGCGGGTGACGTAAACGGAGACGGGCTCGATGATGTGATTATCGGAAGTGCCGGTGCTGATGAAGGTTATGTGGTTTTTGGGAGTCGCACCGGATTCCCGGCCGATCTCGATCTCTCCGCCCTTGATGGCACTAACGGCGGCTTTAAACTTCAAGGCGGCTCCGCGTCCCGTGCCTCCACGATTGAGGTTAGCGCAGCAGGCGATTTTAATGGGGACGGTTATGCCGATCTGATCATTGGGATCAAAAATGAATCTCCCAACGAGCGCCTTAACGCAGGGGAAAGTTACCTTGTTTTCGGAAAGAGTTCCGGTTTTGGAACTGTCGATCTCCTGAGCTTGGATGGAACCAATGGCGGTTTTCGAATCTATGGCGCAAATTCAGGAGATCGCTCCGGCGCGTCGGTCAGCGCCGCCGGCGATTTTAACGGCGACGGGTTCGATGATTTGGTAATTGGCGCCTATCGAGCTTCCAATTATTCAAATATTTCCTCGGGCGAGAGTTACCTCTTATTTGGAAAACCAAGCGGGTTCGCCACGGTCGATCTGGCTGCTCTTAATGGCTCCAATGGAGGTTTTAAGCTCCGGGGCGGCGCAGCTTATGATTCCTCTGGCTTCTCGGTCAGTGGGATCGGCGATTTTAATGGCGATGGCCTGGCTGACATAGTCATCGGCGCCAGGGAAGCCGATCCCTCCGCTCATACCGATGCAGGGCAAAGCTACGTGGTATTCGGAAAAAAGACGGGGTTCGGGACTGTGGAACTTGCTTCCCTGGATGGCAGTAATGGCGGCTTTGCGCTGGATGGCGCCAACAACTCAGACCATCTAGGGCATTCGGTAAGCGGCGCCGGCGATGTCAATGGCGATGGGTTTGACGACTTGATCGTCGGGGCTCCAGCCGCGACCTCCATCTATGAAGGAGCGGCTCAGGCGGGAGTAAGTTATGTCGTCTTTGGCAAAGCTTCGGGATTTGCCTCCGTAAAGCTTTCATCGCTCGACGGCACGAATGGCGGATTTATCATTAGTGGAGGCCAGGAATATACTCAATCCGGTTTCTCGGTCAGCGGCGCGGGCGATATCGACGGAGATGGGTTTGATGACTTGATTATTGGCGCTCCCATGGTTGCATCCGGCAGTGACTATCCCGGTGGGCAAAGCTTTTTGCTCTTTGGGAAATCGAATGGATTCAGCACGGTGGAACTTGCTTTGCTCGACGGGAGCAATGGCGGCTTTAAACTCAACGGCGGCGCTTATGGCGATCACGCGGGGCATTCTGTCAGCGGGGCCGGCGACTTCAACGGAGACGGTTTGGACGATATCATTATCGGCGCCAATGACGCTGTCGCCAATGATCACTCCGGCGCGGGTAAAAGTTATATTCTCTTTGGATTTCAGGATTCGCCTCCAAATGTCACTTATCCTGACTTAACTATTACGCAGTTTACGGATAACAAAACCTCGGCTGCTGTACGCGATATCCTTGCTTACGATATCGATTTTTTTAATGCCGGGACCGAAGACGCAAGCGGCGTAACACTCATTCAAACCCTTCCTCAGGGAACCTATTTTAATCCCAGCGAGAATAGCGGTTGGGTTCAGAGCGAGGATAGTCTGATCTATCATGTCGATTCGCTGGGCGCGGGAACCGGAGGGCACGCCGCGCTTCTGCTCCATGTCTACAATACGGCGGAGGCCGGTATCGATGAATTGGTCAGCAAGGTTTCCATTGTCGATGATGGCTCCCACGGCACAAGCCCGTCACTGAATAATACCGCCACGGACACTGATACGCTGAATGCAGCGCCCGACTTGCAATTGAGCGTTACAAAGAGCGGCAAGACTCAGCCGGGCAATACGCTTAGTTACTCGCTGGGCTACCTAAACGTCGGCGATCAGGATGCGACCAATGTTTTCATCACGGAAAAAGTTCCCGTGGGTACCACCTTCGATCCGAGCGCCAGTACCGTTGGATGGGTTGAGACGGCTCGCGGCTCCGGGATCTATCAGTTCGCCCTTGGGACGGTCTATGCCGGTGCGGGAATTCCTTCCTTCATTATCTTTGAAGAGGGTCCAAGTGGTCCCCCTTCCGTTGTTTTTGCTGTTAATGTCAACAATCCTGCACAGGCGGGCATTGAGCAGTTTACCAACGAGGCGGCCATCGACGATGATCACGCCAATGGTCCTGATCCGGATCTTACTAATAACAGCATATCGGATATTTCCACGCTCGACGCCGCGCCGGATCTGGCGATTACTTTACATAGCGATGGAGTAGGCACGGCACATCCTGGCGATACTCTTATCTATACGATTGGTTATGCCAATCATGGAAACCAGATAGCCACTGGAGTCACCATCGTTGAGACTCTTCCGGCAGGCACCCGGTTTGTTGCTTCCGAAAATCCGGGCTGGACGCTCAATGGAAGCACGCTCACTTACAATCTCGGGTCGGTTGCTCCCCAGTCGATTACCACCCTTTTCGAAAATTTTGACAATAATGCCGTCAATACCCTTCCAGCGGGCTGGAACACATCTGCCAGCGGCAGTGAGGTCTGGACAACTGTAACGCCAACTTCCGCTTCCTCGCCCAACTCAGCTTTCGCTCCCAATACAAGCGAGGCCTCAGATCTCAGTCTTGTCTCTCCAACCATCCATTTATCGGGCGAATCCGGACAGCAGCTCAGTTTCAAAAACCGATTCAATATCGAAAATAGTTTTGATGGCGCGGTATTGGAAATCTCCATCGATGGCGGAGCTTTCAACGATATCCTCGATGCAGGCGGCAGTTTCGCCGCCGGCGGCTATACCGATACGGTTAGCTCCGAATTCGACAACAGCATTGGCGGACGGCAGGCGTGGAGCGGGAATAGCGGAGGATTTATTAATTCGGTTGTTAATCTGCCGGCGGCTTCCCTGGGACATGACGTGCAGTTCCGTTGGCGGATTGCATCAGACAGCAGCATTTCCTACGAGGGGTGGAATATTGATGATGTGGCGTTTACTAAACCCGCGCCGGCTTCCACGCTTGCTCTTACTCTGCATGTAGATAGCCCTGCCGGGCCGGGACTTACCCGGATTATTAGTAAAGCGACGATCTCAGATGACGGCACCAACGGTTTGGATCCAACGGCCGATAACTCCAAAACCGACACCGACGTTGTCAGCGCAATCGCCGATCTGAGCGTTTCAATCAGCGATGGCGGGGTGACTCCCGTTCCAGGCGGCAATTTAGCGTACACGCTTAACTACGCCAATACTGGCGACCGCAGTGTCACGGGAGTTAAGTTGAAGCAGACGCTCCCTGCCGGAACAACTTTTGATCCCACCGCGAGCACCTCGGGATGGACTCAGGTTTTCGGTGGCACTTACGAGTATGATCTCGGCACGCTCAATGGCGGAGGAACAAGCGGTTCGGTTGCTTTTGTTGTCCATGTGACCAGCCCTGCCGCGGCGGGACTGGAGACTTTATCCACCACGGTTAGTATCGACTCCAGCCAGGAGGATCCCGCAAATGGCCCCGATGGTTTTCCGTCGGATAATATCGCATCCAAAACCACGGCGCTCAATGCAGCGCCCGATCTCCGCCTGCTTGCCACCGATAATGGCAATCCCGGGATCAATCCCGGTGAAACCGTAGTCTACGCGCTCAAATACTCCAATGCCGGCAACCAGCATACGGCAGGGGTCGTGATTTCTGAGGCTGTGCCGGCGGGAACCAGTTTTAATCCCTCGGCAAGCACGCCTGGGTGGACGACCGGAGACGGTATTCATTACACTTTCCCGGTTGGGACTCTGAACGCGGGCGACAACGGCAGCGTCAACTTCGCGCTGACGGCAAATAATCCTTACACGAATGGCAATTCAATTAGCGATACTGCAGCCATTGATGACAACCATGCCAGCGGTTTGGATGCGAATCCGGCTGATAATAGCTCGACAGACACAACTCCGATCCTTCTTGGCGGCGATCTAAGTATTACTAAAACCGATGGTGCATTGACGGCTGTGCCGGGCGCCTTGGTGACCTATACAATCACGGTCGGCAATAGCAGCGCAGGTGCGCAAACTGCTTTTAACACCAAAGTAACTGATGCTTTTCCTGCTTCCTTGGCTGGTGTAACCTACACCGCAAGCGGCGCGGGTGGAGCGACAGGTTTTACAACCAGCGGTGGCGGCAACATCAACGACATTGTAGCCCTGCCGGTCGGGAGTACAATTACTTATATCGTCAAAGGGACTCTTCTTTCCAGTGCAACCGGGACCCTGGTCAACACAGCCACCGTCACCCCTGATCCTTCGTTTACCGATAATAATCCGCTCAATAACAGCGCCACTGATACCGATACCCTGACTCCGCAGGCAGACCTTCAGATCACCAAAACGGATGGCAAAACTTCCGCTGTGCCGGGCACGGCGAATACTTACACAATCGTGGTAAGTAATAGCGGTCCAAGCGACGTGACCGGCGCAAGAGTTGTGGATACGTTTACCACAAGTTTTTTGACTGGGGTTACCTATACAACTTCAGCGACGGGCGGCGCGAACGGTTTTTCAAGCGGGGCTGGAAACATTGATCAGTTCGTGAATTTGCCAAGCGGCAGTTCCATCACCTACACGGTCAACGGCATCATCGCTCCGAATGCCGTGGGCACTCTCAATAACACGGCTTCTGTGACGGCGCCAAATGGAGTGTCAGACGCAACACCTTCCAATAACAACGCGACCGATATCGATACGCTGACGCCGCAGGCGGATCTCCAGATCACCAAGACAGACGGAAAGACCTCAGCGGTTCCCGGCACGGCGAATACTTACACGATTGTGGTGAGCAACAGCGGCCCAAGCGACGTGAGCGGCGCGACGATTGCCGATACATTCCCAGGCATCTTTGGCGGCGTAACTTACACGGTGACGCAAACCGGCGGAGCAAGCGGCTTTTCCAATGGGAGCGGTAATCTGAACCAGACGGTGAACCTGCCATCCGGAAGCACCATTACTTACACCGTCCTCGGGACGATCAGTGCAGGGGCGGCCGGCACGCTGAGCAACACGGCAACGATCACGGCGCCGGCTGGCGTGACAGATGGGAATTTGGTGAATAACAGTGCAACCGATAATGATGCATTGGGATCGCAGGCAGATCTCCAGATCACCAAGACAGACGGAAAGACCTCAGCGGTGCCCGGCACGGCGAATACTTACACGATTGTGGTGAGCAACAGCGGCCCAAGCGACGTGAGCGGCGCGACGATTGCCGATACATTCCCAGGCATTTTTGGTGGCGTGACTTACACGGCGACGCAAACCGGCGGAGCAAGCGGCTTTTCCAATGGCAGCGGTAATCTGAACCAGACGGTGAACCTGCCGTCCGGAAGCACGATTACTTACACGGTGCTCGGGACAATCAATGCAGGGGCGAGTGGCACGCTAAGCAACACGGCAACGATCACGGCGCCGGCCGGCGTGACAGACGCAACACCTTCCAATAACAACGCGACCGATATCGATACGCTGACGCCGCAGGCGGATCTCCAGATCACCAAGACAGACGGGAAGACTTCAGCGGTGCCCGGCACGGCCAATACTTACACGATTGTGGTGAGCAACAGCGGCCCAAGCGACGTGAGCGGCGCGACGATTGCCGATACATTCCCAGGCATTTTTGGTGGTGTGACTTACACGGCGACGCAAACCGGCGGAGCAAGCGGCTTTTCCAATGGCAGCGGTAATCTGAACCAGACGGTGAACCTGCCATCCGGAAGCACGATTACTTACACAGTGCTCGGGACGATCAATGCAGGGGCGGCCGGCACGCTGAGCAACACAGCAACGATCACGGCTCCGGCTGGCGTGACAGATTCGACACCTGGCAACAACAGCGCGGTGGATACCGACACGCTGACGCCCCAGGCAGATCTTCAGATCACCAAGACCGACGGAAAGACTTCAGCGGTTCCCGGCACGGCGAATACTTACACGATTGTGGTGAGCAACAGCGGCCCAAGCGACGTGAGCGGCGCAACGATTGCCGATACATTCCCAGGCATTTTTGGTGGTGTGACTTACACGGCGACGCAAACCGGCGGAGCAAGCGGCTTTTCCAATGGAAGCGGTAATCTGAACCAGACGGTGAACCTGCCCTCTGGCAGCACCATTACTTACACAGTGCTCGGGACAATCAGTGCAGGGGCGAGTGGCACGCTAAGCAACACGGCAACGATCACGGCGCCGGCTGGCGTGACAGATTCGACACCTGGCAACAACAGCGCGGTGGATACCGACCCGCTGACGCCCCAGGCAGATCTTCAGATCACAAAGACAGACGGAAAAACGTCAGCGGTGCCCGGTACGGCGAATACTTACACGATTGTGGTGACCAACAGCGGCCCAAGCGACGTGAGCGGCGCGACGATTGCCGATACATTCCCTGGCATCTTTGGTGGTGTAACTTACACGGCGACGCAAACCGGCGGAGCAAGCGGCTTTTCCAATGGCAGCGGTAATCTGAACCAGACGGTGAACCTGCCATCCGGAAGCACGATTACTTACACAGTGCTTGGGACAATCAGTGCAGCGGCCAGTGGCACGCTAAGCAACACGGCAACCATCACCGCGCCGGCTGGGGTGACAGATGGGAATTTGGTGAATAACAGTGCAACCGATAATGATGCATTGGGATCGCAGGCAGATCTCCAGATCACCAAGACAGACGGGAAGACTTCAGCGGTGCCCGGCACGGCTAATACTTACACGATTGTGGTAAGCAACAGCGGCCCAAGCGACGTGAGCGGCGCGACGATTGCCGATACATTCCCAGGCATTTTTGGTGGCGTGACTTACACGGCGACGCAAACCGGCGGAGCAAGCGGCTTTGCCAATGGCAGCGGTAATCTGAACCAGACGGTGAACTTGCCCTCTGGCAGCACCATTACTTACACCGTCCTCGGGACGATCAATACAGGGGCGGCCGGCACGCTAAGCAACACGGCAACCATCACGGCTCCGGCTGGGGTGACTGACGGCACTCTTACCAATAACACGGCAACAGATACCGATACGCTTACTCCGCAGGCAGATCTCCAGATCACAAAGACAGACGGAAAAACATCAGCGGTGCCCGGCACGGCGAATACTTACACGATCGTGGTAAGCAACAGCGGCCCAAGCGACGTGAGCGGCGCAACGATTGCCGATACATTCCCAGGCATCTTTGGTGGTGTGACTTACACGGCGACGCAAACCGGCGGAGCAAGCGGCTTTTCCAATGGAAGCGGTAATCTGAACCAGACGGTGAATATGCCATCCGGAAGCACGATCACTTACACGGTGCTCGGGACGATCAGTGCAGCGGCGACCGGCACGCTGAGCAACACGGCAACGATCACCGCGCCGGCCGGCGTCACTGACAGCACTCTTACCAATAACACGGCAACAGATACCGATACGCTTACTCCGCAGGCCGACCTTCAGATCACCAAGACCGACAATAAAACGTCGGCGATTCCCGGCACGGCGAACAGCTATACCATCACCGTGACCAATGCGGGGCCAAGCGATGTCATTGGCGCGACAATCACCGATAGCTTCCCCGGAATCTTCACTGGTGTGAATTACACGGCGGCACAGACGGGTGGCGCAACTGGGTTTGCAAATGGCAATGGCGATCTGAACCAGACGGTTAATATGCCGTCCGGCAGCACGATTACTTATACGGTATTGGGCAATATCAATGCGGCCGCGACCGGTTCTCTTACCAACACGGCGGCGGTGGAGTTGCCGGCAGGGGTTGCCGATCTCAATACCACAAATAACAGTGCGACGGACGTCGATGTGCTGACCCCGCACGTCGATTTGCAGGTGACTAAGAGTGATAACAAGACAACGGCGGTGCCTGGAACTCCGAATAGTTACACGATAGTTGTGACAAACGCCGGGCCGAGCAACGTCTCGGGTGTGACGATCGAGGAGTATTTTCGCGGGATCCCTGTGCCGGTCTTTGGGGGAACAAATTACACAGCCACCGCCACGGGCGGCGCCTCCGGATTCGCGGATGGAAGCGGCGATATTTTTCAGGCCGTGAACATGCCCGCTGGCAGCACGATTACTTACGTGCTGACCGGCATTATCAATTCCGCTGCCACGGGGACATTGGTCAATACCGCGACAGTGACGGCGCCCGCCGGAGTGGTGGATGATAATTCAGCCAATAACAGCGCCTCCGACAGCGACATACTCACTCCGCAAACCGACCTGGCGATTACCCAGTCGGACTCGCCCGACCCGATTTTCCCCGGCACGACGCTGACTTACATTATCCACGTCAGTAATAGCGGCCCAAGTGACGCCAATGGAGCGACGATTGCCGATACTCTGCCACAAGGACTCTCTTCGGTGCATTGGAGTGCGGTCTATGGTGGCGGTGCGGCCGGTAATGATAGCGGCGAGGGAAACATCTCGGAATCGGTCAACGTGCCGATCGGCGGCACGATCGTCTATACGGTGACCGGAACCGTTGATTTGGCAGCCGCGGGCACAACGCTCTCAAATACGGTTTCAATCAATGCTGCAAGCGAGACGCAGCTCGGCAATAATACGGCATCTTCGCAGACTTATGTCTACGGAGATGACCTGAAGCTGACCAAGTCCGACAATGCGACGACGGTTACGCCGGGCAGCACGCTGACTTACAAGCTCGATTATAACAACGTAGGCTATTCGACCGCGCTCGGCGTCGTGGTCACTGAGCGGGTGCCGGCCGGCACCGTCTTTAACCCGGGCGCAAGTTCGGCCGGGTGGACCGAAACCGCGTCGGGCTCCGGGATATTTACATTGAATGTTGGGAAACTCGAAAAAGGGGAGGGAGGCAGCGCCAATTTCGCGGTCGATGTCAACGGAGTAGCTGTGGCGGGACTTGAAACCATCGTCAACACGGCGAGCATTGCCGATGACGGTACATTTGGTCCGGACCTTAACCCGGGTGATAATTCGGTCACTGACAGCGACGTGCTGGAAGCCGCACCCGACTTGCTGGTTGTCAAGACAAGCGACGCGCTGATTGCGAAGCGTGGCGGTGTGCTCACGTATACTTTAAGTTACTCCAACATCGGCAACCAGGATGCGACGGGCGCGTTTCTCACAGAACATCTCCCCTTAAACTCCACTTTGGATGTCGCCGGCAGCGATTCGCGTTGGACGTTGCAGGCCGACGGCAGTTACCGGCTCGACCTCGGAAATTTGGCTGGCGGGGCAGCCGCGGGCGCCGTCTCATTTGCAGCCAAGGTATTGAAGGTGGTTCCAGGCGGAGTCATGTCGATTTCCAACGTGGGCCGGATCGCCGATGATGGTGATAACGGGCTGGATCTCAACCCTGGTAACAACAGCTCAAACGTGGTGACCAACCTCAATCAAGGTATTTATGCCGTGTCGACCGCGGCTGATCTGATTGGGATCTGCGCGAAACCGATCGTCCGTGTTTATGATGCCGCGACAAACCTTGAGAGCTTTCATTTCAAGGCATACTCCTCCCATCGCGATGGAGTCCGCCTTGCCGTTGGCGATATCAATGGGGATGGAATTGATGACATTGTTACCTCATCAAGCTTTGGCTCGGGCCAGGTAAGAGTGTTCAATGGCCTCGATGGGAAACGGCTCGCAATTGGCGACAATCGCGGATCGGCTTTGCAGCTTAATCCATTTGATGGAAAGAAAGAAAAGGGCGCTTACGTTGCATCCGGTGACGTGAATGGAGACGGGCGCGATGATATCATAGTCGGTTCGGGAGCAAATGGCGGCAGTATCAAAGTATACAGCGGCAAGTCAGGCGCGCTTCTCAGCAGCTATCTGGCTTTCAATCAATCCTTCAAAGGCGGCGTCTCCGTGGCTGTCGGAGATGTCAATGGAGACGGCATTGAAGACATTGTTGCCTCACAAGCCACCGCTGGTGGGACCGTCACGGTGTATAAAGGAGTCCAGGGCGAGTTGCCCGCGGACCTCGAATCGTTGACCAGCTTCCAGATCGGCGGCGCTTCCTATCGGGGCGGTGTGACTGCCGCGGCCGCTGACCTGGATGGCGATGGGAAAGCTGAGCTGATTGTCGGCCGCATGTCCGGAGCGCCATCCGCGGTGGAAATTTACAGTGGCGCCGATTCGCATCTCATTAACTCGATCCTTCCGTTCGGTCCGGAATTTAAAACCGGCGTGCGTGTGGCAGCCGTCGATGTGAACTTTGATGGGATTGCCGATATTGTCGTGGGTGGCGGTGGCAAGAGCGCCAGTCAGGTGCGGATTTTTGACGGAAAATCGATTGTCAATGCGAGCGCGACGGCAACCGAGCTTAACCGCTTTACCGCATTCAGCCGGTTCCCGAATATTGCTTTGGTGGTGGCGGGATCCTCTCCGGCGCCATCGGTTCCAAGTGTGCGAGGATAAAAACAGGCGCCGACCTATGGGGAAATGCTGCCTGGCACGCCGCGATATGGTCGCCCTTTACCTCCACGCGTTTTCCCCTTTAATAGAGCCATGGTAGCTTTTGAAGAATCCATTGCCGATCGCGTCCTGTCCGGGGAACGAATTTCGCGTGAGGACGCGCGTGCGCTATACCGGTTGCCGCTCAATGAGCTTGGAGCGCTGGCGGATCATCGGCGTAATCTGTTGCGGCAGGATGCTTTTGGCGGGCGCGGCAACGAGATTGTGACCTATATTGTTGATAGGAACATCAATTATACGAATGTCTGCAATGTATACTGCAAGTTCTGCGCGTTTTACCGCACCGAACGCGATGCTGATCATTACGTGCTCAGCCATGAACAGCTCGACGAGAAGCTTGATGAGCTAACGGCCATCGGCGGGATCCAGATCTTGCTGCAGGGCGGGCATCATCCAAAACTGGGTATCGAATTCTATCTCGGGATGCTCAGCCATGTGCGGGAAAAATATCCGCATATCAACATCCATGGATTCAGCCCGCCGGAGTTTAATCATTTCGCCGAGGTGTTCGGGATGCCATTGAGGGAAGTCATTTTAAAGTTCAAGGAGGCAGGGCTCGGCTCAATTCCAGGCGGCGGCGGCGAGATTCTTGTCGATAGCGTGCGCAACCGGATCGCGCCGCTCAAGTGCAACAGCGATCAATGGCTCAAGGTGATGGAGATCGCGCATGAGCTTGGACTAAGTTCAAGCTCGACCATGATGTTTGGCCATGTCGAAACCGTCGATGACCGGATTGCCCATCTCCAACGGCTGCGCGATCAGCAGGACGCCAGTGGCGGCTTCAGCGCGTTTATCTGTTGGACGTTCCAGCCCGAGCATACCAAGTTGCGCGCCGAACCGGTGGGCAGCGCCGAGTATCTGCGGATGCAGGCGTTGAGCCGAATTTTTTTGGATAACATCCCTAATATCCAGAGTTCGTGGGTGACCCAGGGACCGCGAATCGGGCAGGTGGCTCTTAAATACGGCGCCAATGACTTCGGAAGCGTGATGATGGAGGAAAATGTCGTGAGCAGCGCCGGCACCAGTTTTCGATTAGCCAAGGCGGACATTGAACAGCTTATTGTGTCGGCGGGCTATGAGCCGCGACGGCGCAATAATTGGTACAAGCTCGTCGATTAAAAGGATGCCGGTAGCTCCAAATCGGTCGACCTCGTGCAAAACAGGCCGCGAGCGTTCCGAGTTCTTTTTTTCTTGGGCGATGCTTGAAGGCGCCTCTAGTGTCGCCGCGTGATTGACCGCTACACGTTACCCGAGATGGCCGCCATTTGGACGGACCAGCGCAAATATGAAATCTGGCTTGAGATCGAGACCCTCGCTTGTGAAGCGCAGGCAGAGATCGGCGTGATTCCAAAAGAGGATGCCGAGACGATCCGTGCCAAAGGCCGGTTTGAGATCGGCGAGATCATGGAGATTGAGAAGCGGACGAATCACGACGTCATCGCTTTTCTTGAAAATGTGGCCAGTTATGTCGGGCCGGCCTGCCGCTGGATGCATCATGGAATGACTTCCTCCGATGTGCTCGATACAACGCTCGCCGTGCAGATGGCGCAGGCCTCGGATATCCTGCTCAAAGACCTGGCTGAATTGCGCGAGGTGATTGGACGCCGGGCCCGCGAGTTTAAAACAACCCCGATGATCGGCCGCAGCCATGCGATCCACGCTGAACCGATCACCTTTGGGCTGAAGCTGGCGCTCATGTACGATGAGTTTGGCCGTGCGCTTCAGCGGCTCCAGGAAGTGCAGCCGCGTATTCGCGTTGGTAAATTAAGCGGTGCCGTGGGAACCCATGCGCATCTCGATCCGCGGGTCGAGGAGAGTGTCTGCAAACGGCTCGGATTGGAAGCGGCAGCCCTCAGCACACAGATTATTCAACGCGACAGGCATGCCGAGTTTCACACGACGCTTGCCATCATTGCCTCCTCCATTGATCGCTGGGCCACCGAGTTCCGGCATCTGCAACGAACCGAAGTGCTTGAAGTGGAGGAGTACTTCTCCGCCGGCCAGAAGGGGAGTTCAGCAATGCCTCACAAGCGCAACCCGATCACGGGCGAAAAACTGAGCGGACTGGCCCGGCTCGTGCGCGGCAATGCCATGGCTGCCTTGGAAAATGTCGCCCTTTGGCACGAACGCGATATCAGCCATTCCTCGGTTGAGCGGGTGATCATGCCTGACTCGACGATTCTGGTGAATTACATGTTGGTGCTCCTCCGCAAGCTGGTCGATCGGCTGCTGGTTTATCCCGAAAACATGGAGCGCAACCTGCGGATCACCAAAGGACTCTATTTCAGCCAGACAATCCTTCTTAAGCTCACGGAGCGGGGGATGGAACGCAAAAACGCGTATGAAGCGGTGCAGCGGGCGGCGATGAAAACGTGGCGCGATGAGGCGACCCTTCAGGAAAATCTGGAGGCTGAAGCGGAAATCTCGGCGCTGATTTCACGGGAGGAAATCGACAAGCTTTGCTCGCTCGACATCCATTTCAGCCACCTCGACGAGACGTTTAAAAAGCTCGGCCTGGAGTAAATCCGCGTTTGCTGGCCAAAACCGCTCTTTGCCGGTTTTGGCTTCAAAAAGATTCGTTCCCGGCGCGCTGCCTTCACGGGCACCGCCGGTGTGGCTGCGCGAGACGCCGCCCGCCACGACTCGATCCGACGCGCTCAAGGAATGGTTTTTGAGGCAAAAACGGCGGGCCCGGCTCCGTTTTCAGTCATTCCGGCCGGCTGGGAAGTGGCTTGGGGAGAGGATTTGCGGGAGATTCTCTATTCCAAACGAGCTTCTCCTTTCAACTCTGGTCCGCCTCGGTATTGTGCCTCACTTGGCTCGGACTTGAATTTATGATTCGGAAATTTGCTCTTCTGCTCGTTGTTGCGTCGCTCCCTTTTACGGGATGCGAAAAAATCAAAAAACTTCCCTTTCTTTCAAAAAAGAAGGCGGTCGAAGCGACGGCGCCCCCGGTTCCCTCCTTGGCGACCGGACCGATCGCGCCCCCTCCACCGGTTGTGGCTCCGCCGGTGCCAGCCAAAGCCGAACCGACTTCCACTGTGGCGGCGCCCGCCCCCAAGCCCGAGTTTAATACAAAGGCTTCAGTCATCGCGCTTTGTTATCACCGGTTTGAAGATCGCCCAAAGGATTCGCTGGCGATCAAACCTTCGGAGTTTGAGCAACAGATGCAGGCGCTTGCCGACAATGGCTTTACGGTGATCCCGATGGCCGATTTTCTCGAGTGGCGCCGCGGGGAAAAGGAGATCCCGGCCAAAAGCTGCGTGGTATCCATTGATGACGGCTATCGCTCGGGCTATGAGGTCGCCTGGCCGATTCTTAAAAAGCATAAATATCCGTTTACGATGTTCATTTATACGAACTATGTGAAGGGCCAGCCAAAATCCGGCGGTCAATCGCTCTCGTGGAGTGAACTGGAAGAGATGCGCGATGCGGGGGTCGACATCCAAAGCCATACTGTCTCGCATATGGATTTGCGGGTTAAAAAAGGAAAAACGCCCGAGCAATACGAACAGTGGCTGCGCGATGAGATGGTTAATTCCAAGAAAATGATCGAGGAACGCCTCGGGATTTCTGTAAAATGCCTCGCGTATCCTTACGGCAACCACAATGCCGAGGTGCGCAAGATCGCCATCGAATCCGGTTATGAAGCCTGTTTCACGGTTTACGGGCAGCGGCTCACTTATCATAGCAACGCTGATCAGCTGGGCCGTTATGCGCTCGAATCGAGCAAACCTCAGGTTTTTGTCTCCGCCATCAAGATGATCGGTGGCGGCGGCGCAGGTTCCGATGAAGGTGGCGCCGATATGTCGCAGATGGCGGCCGCATCCATGGTCACACAGCCGATGGAAGGCCAGACAATCACCGAATCGATGCCGACTTTGAAGGTAAACCTAGCCACGTTGGGCGAGGTCGATCCGGCCAGCATTGCCATCCGTCTCAGTGGCGTGGGGCCCGTGCCGGTGAAGTTTGATCCGGTGAGCAAAACCGTCGAGGCGAAGGTGACGCAGCCTTTAAAGGAGCCGCATTATACCGTGATCCTTTCCGCGATGGTCAAGGGCCGCAAGATTGAGACACGCTGGAGCTTCAATTATGGTCCGGCCGGCGGCGGTGCCTCCACCAATACCGAAGCGCCACTCCCGCCACGCGCCACTCCCGCCAAGCATTAAACGGCAAAGGCCGGTTGCCGCGATTACACAAAAGCTTACAGCTCGACGTGGCTGAAATTCGCGTTACTGTGCGCACCCGTTTTCATGTTTTCACTGCTCTCCGATAAGCTTCAGGACATTTTCAAAGACCTCCGCGGTCATGGAAAGATCTCCGAGACGAATATCACCGACGCTCTGCGCGCGGTGCGGATGGCGTTGCTTGAGGCCGACGTCGATTTTAATGTCGCCAAGGGTTTCATTGCGCGGGTCAAGGATAAGGCGCTCGGAGAGGAAGTCCTCAAGAGTGTCTCGCCGGGCCAGCAGATCGTTAAGATTTTTCACGACGAACTGACCGCGCTCCTGGGCGGCAATGAGTCCCCGCTTAATCTTGAAAAACCGGCCCGTATCCTCATGGTCGGTCTCAACGGCGCGGGAAAAACGACTTCCTCCGCCAAGCTTGCCAATTATTTAAAAAAGCAGGGCCGCGCGCCATTGTTGATCGCGTGCGACTTGCAGCGGCCCGCGGCGATTGAGCAGCTGGTTTCGCTTGGCCGCCAGATCGGCGTGCCGGTTTACGCGCCGCCTCCCGGGGAAACCGATCTGCTCAGAAGTGCGAAAGCCGCCCTGGAATGGATCAAGGAGCAGCCAGGCAACGTCTGTATTTTCGATACCGCCGGACGGCAGGAAATCGATGAGGCGCTCCTGCAGGAGATCAAGGAACTAAAAGAGTTTCTTGCGCCCCAGGAAGTACTGCTTGTAGCCGATGCCGCAACCGGTCAGCAGGCGGTCAGCGTCGCAACCCATTTTCATGAGGCGCTGAATGTCACGGGCCTTGTCCTGACCAAACTCGATGGCGATGCCCGCGGCGGCGCGGCGCTTTCGATGCGCGAAGTCACCGGACGCCCGATCAAGTTCGCGGGTCTGGGGGAAAAGCTCGATCAGTTTGAACCTTTCCACCCGGATCGTCTTGCGGGACGGATCCTCGGGATGGGCGATATCGTGAGCCTGGTCGAAAAGGCGGCGGCGGCCATCGACGAGGAGGACGCCCGGCGCATGGAGGAGAAGATGAGGACGGCCTCCTTTGACCTCAACGATTTCCTTGAGCAGTTTAAAATGATCCGGAAACTCGGACCATTGGAAAATATCCTTGGCATGTTGCCAGGGATGTCTAATTTGAAAGGCTTTTCGGTTGACGAAAGCCAGTTGAAGCGGATCGAAGCCATCGTGCTTTCGATGACGCGCCAGGAGCGGACTACCCCGGACATTTTAAATGCCCGCCGCCGACAGCGCATCGCCCGCGGAAGTGGAGTAACCGTCACCGAAGTTAATGACCTTCTTCAGCGCTTCAGCCAGATGCGCAAGATGATGAAGGACATGGGCAAATTGAAAAAGATGATGTCGCGTCCCGGCGCTGGCAAACATTTCAAGATGCCGCGCTAGATTTAGAATCAACCCAATAACCGTTAGAATAAGAACATGTCCGTCAGTATCCGTCTCCGCCGCGAAGGCACCACCAACAGTCCGTATTACAAAGTCGTCGTAGCTGATCAGCGCAGCCCGCGTGACGGCAAGTTCATCGAGATCATCGGGAACTACGATCCGAAGAAACAGGGCGACAATGCGAAAATCGATATCTCCCGTGCCGAATACTGGATCAGCAAAGGCGCGCAGCCTAGCGACACCGTTCGCAGCCTGATCAAGCGCGTTCGCAAGAGCGAAGTCGCCGGTCCTCAGTAACCTGCAGTTTCCTTAAACGAGGAGCTCCTGTATGCATCAAGCCGCCATGCAGGAGTTTCTCGATTATGTGCTGCGTCAGCTCATCGATTTCCCAGAGGAAATGGTGCTGACAAAGACCGAAGCCGATGAAAAGCGGGCGGTCTTTAAAGTGCGCCTGCGTCAGAGCGATGTGGGCAAGGTGATCGGCAAGCACGGCCACACCATAATCGCGATCCGCAATCTGCTCGCCGCGGCGGCGGCGCGGCACGGCGAAAAAGCGATTCTCGACATCGTCGAAGAACACGCCACGTCCTAAATCCTGTTCCCGGGGTGTTGCGGCAGGCCCGCAATGGAAACGCTGATGCGGAAGGGAAGGGGCCTTCTCCGCGGCTCGACTGGCAATTGCAAAAGAGCAGGGGCGCGTACCCTGAAAACCTGGCAGGGGCGCCGGGAATTGCCGCTATCAGGCTTCTGAAAGCGGTCTGCGGCTTTATCAGCCCCGGACTCATGCATCTGGAATGAGGCTGCCTGCACAAACGATCTGGCTGTTTGCACGATTGATCAGTCCACTTGCACGGCGAATCCGGATCTTCGCACAACCAATCCGAATACGGGCGCGGCGGATATTTCATGGCTCCTTGTAAAGGGCCTGTGCGGCGACCCGAAAACAGGGGACGGCTGCCAAAAAGGAAGCGCAACCGCCGCAATCATCGGCGTCCTGATTGCCGAGCCCACTAATTCCCCTATGCTAGTCACCGACGAAAGTGGCATGGGAAAGGAACTCGTAGCGCGCGTCATCCACGAGCGCCGCGACCGGCCGATGATGAAGGCCGTTTGTGCCGCGGTGCCCGAGGCGCTGTTTGAGATCGCATACTTCGCCCATGTGAAAGACGCATTCACCGACGAGCTCCGCGACAATGCCGGACGTTTCGAGCTTGCCGATGGGACACGCTTTCCTCGATGAGATGGGCGAGATTCGGTTCGCCATGCAGGCGAGACTGTCACGCATTTTGCAGGGACGAGAAGTCGAGCGCATCGGCGACACGCGCTTTCACAATTTGAAAAGCGCGCATCCTCGCCGGCTGCACCCGCGAGAATCTGTATTATCGATTCACCGTCTTCCCGATCGAGAATGTCGCACGGCAGCTCGCCGCGGAGCAGTGGCCTGGCAATCCAAGACGATCACGTTTACCGTGACGGGCACCGGATCTCACACGCACTGAGGCAAACCAAGCCGACAGGAGGTTTATAGATGAAAATTTTTGTTGCTGGAGGAACAGGAGCGATCGGTCGCCCGCTGATCGCGGATTTGCTTGCCAAAGGACACGCTGTAGTTGCTCTAACCCGCTCTCGAGAAAAAGCTCAACGCTTAATGGAGCAAGGCATAGAACCAGCAATCGCTGATGTATTTGACGCCAATGCTGTCAAAGCGGTTATCAGTCGTGCTCAGCCGGAAGTGGTGATTGAACAACTTACTGCCCTGCCCAGAGACTACACCCATGAGTCATTAAGTGCTGTCGCCGCCCTCAACACTCGCCTCCGTTTGGAAGGAGGTGCCAATGTGCTGGCAGCCGCGCAGGCGGTAAGTGTGCGGCGTTACCTGAGGCAGTCGATCGCATTCCGGGCGATGCCCGGTCCTGGATTGGCAGATGAAGAAACGCCTTTGGCATTTGATGCCTCGCCTGGGGTTGCAGAAGATGCCCACGTCCTTACTGAGCTGGAGCAGCGCTTGCTGGGAAATCCTCGCATGGATGGGATCGCCCTGCGTTATGGCTTCTTCTATGGGCCCGGCACCTGGTTCAATCCCGATGGCGATGTTGCCCGACAGGTGCGACAGCAACAGTTCCCGATCATCGGCGATGGCGGAGGTGTCTGGTCGTGGTTACACATCGAGGACGCGGCGATGGCCACCGTCGCAGCAGCGGAGCAAGGCAATGCTGGGATTTATCTAATCGCGGACGATCAGCCTTTAGCGGTGCGCGAATGGCTCCCTGCGTTTGCTCAATGGCTGAATGCTCCATCACCGCCACAGATTTCGATTGAGGATGCTCTCAAAGCGAGTGATGCAGATGCGATTTACTACGGGACTCGGATGCGAGGCGTCTCGAATGCTAAAGCAAAACGGGAACTGGGTTTTCAGCCGCGACCGTTGGAATGGATCGTTGAGAAGCTACGTCACCCCGAGAACGTAAAACGCTGAACCGGAAACTGAGGAGATTTCACCCATGAAAACAACGAGTTATGGACCGATCGCCGTCACCGCGGCAGTCGGCCATGAGCGTCCGCAAATTTGTGTCGCTTCACGCGGAAGAATTCAGGGGTCTGCGATCGATAAACAAAACAGCAAATACGACCATATGAAAACCCGCCTGAAACTATCGCTAATTCCATTCACCGCCGTCGTTTTTGCGTGTGCGTTTTCCGGCGTAAATGCCACCGCCGCAGACGATTCCCCAGTGACAATAGTTGAAATCTTCAGGCGCGATCACCCGGAGCTGACCGACAAGGAAATCGTCGTCAAACGCATTGAACTCAAGCCTGGCGGCACCGACGTACCGCACATGCATGCCGGGCTGATCACCGGTTACGTCGAGTCGGGCACTTTCGAGTTTCAACTGAAAGGTGAGCCTTTGAAGACGTTGAAAGCCGGCGACATATTCTTCGAGCCGCCGGGGAGCCATCATCTGGTCGCCCGCAATCCCGATGCATTGTCGAAGACCGTCCTCATCGCCTTTGTGGTGAATCCCAAGGGGGCGCCGCTTTCCACGCCGCTCAAGTAGCACGCTCATCCCGGTCGACAACCGGTTCGCCATTGGCGTTCCAGATCGACGAATACGGGCACCTCACCAGTCACTGTCCGCCTGGTTGATGACGCAGGGGCTTTGGGTGTACCAATCCAGGTGCCAAAGGTTTGAGTTATCTGGAGCTGCTCGCAGCCGCGGAGGGAATCCTTTCCGAAGCCCAGATTACTAGCACAGATCAGCAAGCTGACTCAACAGATGGCCGAAGCCTGCCTGCCTAAACGCCGCGGGCGTCACTGCCCTGAGAAAGTGCGGCAGCCATCCAAGGCTACCGAGGTTAACTAAAACCGACTTAGTCCAAGGGCCTGCTGGCATCGTCAGCTGAATTCCTTGAAGGCTCAGTAAAAGCTCACGGTTTTTGCTGCCGATGAGCTGTGAGTCGGATCTTCGAGTTGGATCAGGAGTTTGTCTGGTCCCCGAGTAAGCCCGTTGATGCTGATCATCAATGTGACGTTCAGATGTCCGATGCCGGGCAAAATACCCAGAGCGGACGGACCATAGAAGAGTGCTTTTGCATTATACGCCGGCGTAAACCAATGAGGTGAAGGTGGGACCATCAATGACCCACCTGCCCCATTCAGCATCGAAGCCCGCGGTAGGTTTTGCCGCTTGGACCTCCTTCAGCGATCGGCCCTGCTTCTTCAAGGCACCCACCTTTTCGCGGATGGTGACGAGCATCTCTCGGAAAGCGATGAGCTGCGCCTTGTTTCCGACCGGTCCATGACCCGAGATGATGATCGTCTTGTCAGTTACTCTGGCCACATTCGCTTCAGCCGCGCGGATTGAGCCGTCAATGCTACCCCCAGTCGAGTAATCGATGAACGGATAGACACCGTTCCAGAAAGTGTCAGCGACATGAATGATATCGACGTCTGTAAAGTGGACGGAAATGTCGGAATCAGTGTGCGCCGGGAGATAGTATTTGAGCACGAGGTCCGCGCCGTTTACTTCGAGCTTGAGTTCGTCCGCGAAGAGTTTCGTGGGAAGCGCTCCCGCAGGAGAGGCTGGGAAAGTGAAGTTCCATCCTTCAACCCGAGTATCCACCGAAAGGTGTCTGAGCGTGTTTTCGTGAGCGGTTATTTCGGCACCTTCGGAGTGGAGCCATTCGTTTCCATCCGTGTGGTCGAAGTGCCAATGCGAATCGATCAGATGCTTGATAGGATCAGCGCTAAGGCTGGCCAGAGCTTCTGTGATTCCTTTGCGAGTCGCCGTGATGCCAGCGTCCACGAGCAGTTTGCCATCGCGACCAATGAGGACCGCGATGTTTCCGCCCGAACCTTCGAGGACGCTGACATTGCCGCGAAGCTTTGTGACTTTGATCTCGGCGGTGGCCGCGGCTTTGCGGATCTTGATAACGGGACTGATGTCGTCAGCGAGGAGCCGGCGGGGTGCGAGGCACATGGCGGCGGTGGCAATACTTGCAGTAGCCATGAAATGGCGTCTGGAGACGGCGGATAAATTATGCGTTATCATATCGTGACAATATGGTTGTCGGGTTTTGTGGTTAGGATTTGATGAAGGCGAGCAGCTCCTCGTTGACCTCGTGCTTAAGTGTCGTACACATTCCGTGCGGAGCGCCCTTGATGACTTTGAGGATCGCACCCTTGATTATCTTGGAGGAGAGCATCGCTGAAGCTCCGATGGGGACGATCTGGTCGTCGTCGCCGTGCAGGATCAAGGTCGGCACGTCGAATTTTTTCAGATCCTCAGTAAAGTCGGTTTCCGAAAATGCCTTGATGCAGAAGTATGAGGCGGGCAGACCAGCCATCATTCCTTGGTGCCAGAAAGACTCTCGCACGCCTTCTGAAATCTTGGCCCCAGTCCGGTTGTAGCCGTAGAAGGGCAGGCTCAGATCCTTCCAGAATTGTGCACGGTCGGTGATGACGCGACCACGAAACCTGTCGAATACTTCAATCGGCAATCCACCGGGGTTGGCCGCCGTCTTCAACATCAGCGGCGGGACCGCACCGATAAGCACTGCTTTGGCGACGCTCTTCGTGCCGTATCGGCCGATATAGCGGGCCACTTCTCCGCCACCCGTAGAGTGGCCAACGTGAATCGCGTCGTTCAGATCGAGCGCTTTGACCAGCTCCGCCAAGTCATCAGCATAGGTGTCGAGGTCGTTGCCCTGCCAGGTCTGGCTGGAGCGGCCGTGACCGCGGCGGTCGTGGGCGATACAGCGATAGCCATTGGAAGCGAGGAAAAACATCTGATCTTCAAAGGCGTCCGCGTTCAGAGGCCAGCCGTGGCTGAAGACGACGGGCTGGCCCGAGCCCCAGTCATTGAAGTAGATGTGCGTTCCGTCTTTGGTGGTGATGCTGTTCATATTTTTAGGTTCGTGAATTGTTTAGTGATGCGTCATTCGGGGAGGGTGGCTTACATGCCGAGGGCGGTCGGGCCACGATGTTCCAGCAAGCAGGGAAGCGGACTTTATCGATTGCAGTCTCCGCTGTGCGGAATCCGGGTCCATGGTCAGTCGAAAAGCGGTGAAGTGCCTCCGGCACTGAGAATGAGGCGCGAGCCGCGCTGGCGCGTGAGATAACTCCAAATCCACTGAGTTATCACCCGGATGCGGTTTTCGCGGGCGGCAAGAAACATGAGATGCACCATCGCCCAGACGATCCAGGCGAAGAACCCGGCGAGACGAAACCCGGCAATCTGAAGCACGGCGAAGTTGCGGCCAACGACGGCCAGTTGCCCCTTATCAAAGTAATGAAAGGGCGGCGGGACGAAGTCATTGGTGAGCCGGGCGTTGATCACCGAGGCCACATATTTGCCCTGCTGCAGCGCCACCTGCGCGACTCCGGGCAACGGCTGGCCGAGGTGATTAAAGGCCGCCGTATCGCCGATAACAAACACCTCCGGATGTCCCGGCACGCTACAATCCGGCCGCACGATCACACGCCCCGACTTGTCGGTTGGAACTCCCAGCCACTTACCGGCAGGGGAAGGGGTGACCCCGGCGGTCCAGATCACCGTTCGGCTGGCGATCCGCTTGCCATTCACGATCGCACCCCTGGCATCCACGCCTGTCACGGGAGAGTCAGTCTGAATTTCTACTCCGACCTCTTCAAGTCGCTTATGGGCCGCACGCGCAAGCTCTTCGTGGAAGGTTGGTAGTATTCGGGGACCGCTTTGGACCAGAATGATTCTCGCGCTCGCGGGTTGCACGCGCCGGAAATCGGAGGCCAGAGTGAAACGTCGAAGCTCGGCGATGGCACCCGCCAGTTCCACCCCGGTCGGTCCGGCACCAACAAGCACGAAGGTTAATAGGTCTTGGTGGGCCTTGGGATCGTCTTCAATCTCTGCGATCTCGAACGCGCGCAACACCCGATCCCGGATTGAGGTCGCATCATTCAGATTCTTAAGCCCGGGCGCGAACTGGGCAAACTCATCGTGTCCGAAGTAGTTGTGGGAGGCTCCGGTGGCGAGAATGAGGTAATCGTAATCGAGCGGTGCATCCCGGCGATCAAGGTAGTTGACGAGCACCTGGCGACTGGCCGCATCGACGCCGCTGACTTCTGCCAGGGCCACCGTCATGTTGCTTTGGTGGCCCACCAGTTGCCGGATCGGAATCGCGATTTCAGCGGGCGCGAGAATCGCCGTCGCCACCTGGTAAAGCAGGGGCTGGAACAGATGGTGATTCGACTTGTCAATCAATAGCACCCGAACCGGCGCCTTGCATAAAGCCCGCGCGGCCGCGAGTCCGCCAAATCCGCCGCCAACAATTACGACGCGTGGAAGCTCTTTGTAAAGAGCTTGAGCTTGCTGGTCTTCGGCAATTTCATTCATAGATTTCCCCTCCATCCTCCGCATCCATTAGCAGTTTGTGCAGCTCGTGAAGCCGGCTAGCGGTCGGATTCCGTTTCAAATTCGACGACGCTCTTCTGAATCTCTGCGATCTAAATTCGGATCTGGAGGCCGTCGCAGGCGGCAATCGCTGAGGCAACTTCTGGGTGACGTGCTCCGTCGAGTCGGTTTTAAATCCTCGCAGCGCGTTGCGATATTCCGACTTGCCCTTTTCCGCGTCCAATTCGCTCTGCCGGTATCCAGGCGTCGGTTCAAATTCGTGTCCCATCTGATCGCGATAGCTCGCTTCGAGTTGAGGGAGCAAGGCTGCTGGCGCTCCCTTCATTATCCGAATAAACGCGGCCGACGCCTTCAGAAAGAGTTCGGCCACCTGCCACTCTTTGCGGGCTTCCAGAACTTCGCGTAAATGGGCCAGAAACACCCTTTTCAGGTGCAACTGCATCCATGCGTGATCTTGGTCAGTTCGACATGGATCTCGGGGACAGCGATTTTTCCACTCCACCGGAGCAGAACCCGGAGACCTCCTGCGCGGTTACCCTGGCTTGTTGCCTGTTGATCTCTTCGCTGCGCTGGACTGCCCAATGCAAGCGCGTTCGCATGGGTTGATAATCTTCAGCGAAACCGGCGTGCAGCCTCATGCGCCCCGTTTAGCCGAAGAGTCGCCGGGATCACAACCTAAGGCCAGGGGCGGGGGAACTACTACCGGACTGATTTCCCTCTGGAACTCGCGCAAAAGTGGGCGGTGGGAATCTGAAAAAAACTTCATTTCACCGTCTTAGTTTATTGCAGTTATTCCATTCATTTTTACCGCCCAGCTCCTTTTTGGCTTGTTTGTCATGCCGCAGCTAATGACCAACGCAGACAGTGCATTGTTCTTCCAGATAAGGGACGAGCATGTCAGAAGCCTCATAGTTCGGCATCACCTCTCCAACGTGCACCTGGCTTGCCAGGGAATGATTTATAGCTCGGCTATAGGTTTGGCTGTATGCGTGATTGTTGGCTACCGCGTCCGAAAGCCTGGAATCGCACTGGAAGCGTTGCTTTAAGCTTCGGCTTAGCGTTCTTGCGGACAGCGTGGGCCACTTTCCTGGCGCGGCATGCGTCCAACTTTTAAATGACCGCAACAGCTGACCTTGTCGCAGCCCCCGACGCCCTGGGCGGCGAGAGTTACTCCAAACCGCCGTGTCGCCGATGCCCGGGCTGAGGGTCTGCTCGTCCCGCAGCTGTTTTCCACGCAAACTACGGAGACTTCTGCCGCCATGATTGCAGGTTCTATTGACGGTTTTCTCGCCGGCATTACATCGGGCTCGGTTCGGCTCTGTGTAGCTGCCATAGCCATTTTCCTTGGCTTCAGCGTTTGCGTGCTTCCTTTGCCGTGGTCCCACAATGCATTGCGATGCTTGCATTTACCTCGATTTTTCGCTGGGAGAGATACGGCGGGTGGTTTTTCCTTGGTCTTAGCGCGCTTGTCGGCACTTTTGCATTCTTCCACGCCTTTGGCATGCAGCGCGCACCGGGCTTTAGCCTATTCGCGACTTTTACTTTCGCCGCCATTTACCTCGCTCCGGTCACTTTTTCCGATAAATCGTAGCTCTCCTCCGGCACATGGAGATGGTCTCTTGTCCTCTACAGTGTGGCCGCTATCATTTACTGGCTCGTGCCGTATACAATCACCTGGGGTTGCTCCGCTTTTCCGGACACAAGAAACGGGGTAATTGTGTTAGTTAGTTGATTTGGTTTTCGAAAGCAATCGGCGAGAGGTAGCCGATTGAACTATGGCTGCGTTGAGGATTGTAAAAGCACTCGATGAAGTCGAATATGGCGACCTTGGCTTCGGTGAGAGTCTTGAAGTGGGTGCGATCGACGCATTCGGTTTTGAGCGTGCTCCAGAAGGACTCGGCCATGGCGTTGTCATAACAGTT
>JAQGOL010000026.1 GCA_028293625.1 Chthoniobacteraceae bacterium
CATAACTGCAGTCGGCAACTTTGACCAACCGAACAAGCTCTTCATCGGTTGGCAGAAGCTCCGGAGCTGGCCGGTGCGGCACCTCCACCAACAGATGGAAATGATTGCTCATCACGCAAAAGGTCACAATCCGCACGCCGCAGAATTCCTCATAGGCGCGCATGAACTTAACGAAGCGCTCTTTTTCCAGATCTCCTAAGGCGAAGCGCTTATCGACCACCCTCGAAAAGCAGTGGTAATAAGCCACCTCCGCGTCCGCCGCCGCCCGACTCCTCCCATATCGCATACTAAAAACCGTTCACTGGCTTCAACGGTAGGTCAATGCCTCTTTCCCGATAAAGTGTCTGTCCCTTACGTCTCTTTTCGAAGGCGAAGCGCTTATCGACCACCCTCGAAAAGCAGTGGTAATAAGCCACCTCCGCATCCGCCGCCGCCCGACTCCTCCCGTATCGCATGCCAAAAACCGTTTACTGGTTTCAACGGTAGGTCAATGCCTCTTTCCGAGAAAGCGTCTGTCCCTTACGTCTCTTTTCTTTCCGAGAAAGCGTCTGTCCCTTACGTCTCTTTTCCGGTGGCAAAACGACTTAAATAACTACATGTCCGGCTTGATGAGGGGATGTGGAAACGGGAACAGCGAAGCTTACCGCGCGACGTCCCCACTCTACCCCTTTTTTGTGTCGCCCCCTTCTGTAGAGACCTTGCGCCGTCAATTTTCCAAATTTGCTCTGGTGATTTCCGCCCGCCGATGAGGTGATGGATGAAGCATGATGGACTGGATAATTCGAAGATGAAATACGCCCGCCTGCTTGTGCTTATGCGCCGCCATCCGTCGGCCATCCTGCTCGTCGTGCAACTGGCCGGCCTGGTCCTGTATCCGTTCGTGGAGTCAGCCCGAGGTGGCCCCGTTGCGCTCAGCACCTTTGGCATCATGGTCCTGATCATCACTACTGGCATGGTCCGGCGCACGCCTGGCTACACATGGGTCAGCGTTTGCATCGCGCTGCCGGCGATCGTGCTGTTGTTGCTTCAAGGGTTTCTGGGCATGGGGTGGCTGCTGCCTTGGTCGGCGGCGCTTGAAGCGGTCTTCTATTTCTATGCTGCCGGTAGCCTGATCGCCTACATGATGAAGGACTGGCATGCCACCACCGACGAGTTGTTCGCCGCCAGCGCCACCTTTACGCTGCTAGCCTGGGCCTTCACTTACTTGTTCGTAGTGCTCCAAGCGCTGCAGCCGGGGAGTTTTTCCGCAGCGGTGAACCCGCAAGCCCCGCGTACGTGGACCGAACTGATGTTCCTCAGCTTTGCCTTGCTGTCCAGCACCGGAATCGGCGATGTCATTCCGCTTAAACCGCCGGCTCGTGCCCTGGCCAGCCTGGAGATGTTCGTCGGCGTAATGTATCTGGCTGCGGTAGTTTCGCGGCTGATCGGGCTGACCTTGTTGCAGCGGCGATCATGAGTCTTGCTATCAAGGTTGCTCCGGAGCTTGTCGAGGCAAGGCAGCAATCCCCGCTCGCATTGCCCTGCTTTTTTCACGGCCGATCCGCTTCCGAACGTGGTTCCACTCCTTTGGGACAAGCGTAATTACACAGATTCCCCTTCGCTGACTGGCTTGGCACTGTTTGCGATAAATCGCTGGTAAAGAAACGCGGCTACGATCGCCACGACGGCCACCAGGATAAACGCGCCGATGCGATAGAGATCGTCCAGTTTTGAGGTGTCGTGAAAAAAGAGTTTTAAGATCGTCACGCTTAGCAGGGCAACTCCGGCGTAACGTACGGGCGCGAGCTTTTTTTGCATTCCCGTAATAACGAGCATCAGGGCGAACAAAGCCCACGCAATGCTGTAACTCATGTCGCGGGCGAGGTTCCCGCTGAAGTGAAAGGTGACTACCGGCGAATCCGGGTGGGTGAAGAAGTCCGCGATTTCAATATTGATTAAAAGAAAGGCAAGCGTCGTCCCGAGACCATATAACAAGGGAGGCACATTGCTTCCGGCAACGATGTTGCGAGGCGGCGCCAGCAGCCGGGCTCCGGCAAAGAGAGCGGCGCAGACAATGCCGTAGGCATAGAGATACCAGTTAAAAACCGGGGAATTGCTGCGTGTATGATACTCAAGCACAGCAGCATTAAGCGCCAGTCGAATAAAGGAGGCAACTAACAACCCGACTCCGACCCCCCTCAAGCCAGGATGCGCGATCCTATGAAAGAGCCAGCAAAGCGCGGCCCCTTCCAGCGCCCAACCGATCGTGACCCATTCGTTCTCAAATTGGATTGGAAATATGAGCGTAATAAAAAACAGGGTGACTCCGCCAAACCACGCCAATGCAGCGCTGTCTGAATAGCGCTCCCGGGAGATCTGACGAACCAGGAAAATAAATCCGGTAAAGGAGACGATCGCAAAGGAGGCCGGCAGCAAGCCCATCGCGCGGTTGGGATAAGCATCTTCAACCAGTCTGAGAATAAGGTAAAAATGAAGCGGCCCGGAGAGCGCTGCAGCTGCCCAGGAGAGGTTCTCTTTGCCCTCTGCTTTTTCAAACAGGTAAGGGTAAAGAGTGAACAACGCATAGAAGCCCAAATACCATCCGAGGGGCAGGCCCGCGGCGGCGTAGTTAAAATGATTGGCGTGCCATACATGTTCAAGTGCGGTCGTGGCAAGGAGCCCGCACAAAGGCAATCCCTGCACCTTAAGTATCCGGGTCGAGGCGAGCAATAATACTCCAAGAATCAAGGCGAGACCAAATAAAGGCGAAGGATTGGTAATCGGCAGTCGCACGGTTGCCATGATCAGAAGAAGGAACGGGAGCACGCACGAGCATACCGGGAGAAGCGCAGTTATGCTTTCAGGCGCCGACAAATTGCCCAATGCTCTTGATAAGTCTCCGGAGCGATTTATGTCACTCGATTTGGAAAGGATGCGTGCCGCCAGGATGCCGATGACAAAAAAGAAAACCGCAAATCCGCCAAGGAGCAGCAATGAGACAGGGAGCCCTTCAAGCGTGATCGGGATTCGGGCCATCCAGGCTCCAAGCACGACAAGCGTAAGCAGAAAAACCAGCAAGACCGGCACCAAAGTTCCAGCGGCTACTGCTACTATGATCGCCAACAGATCAATGAGTGATACAAATGGCCAAACCATGAACGAAACGCCGATGGTTTCTGACATTGGCAAGAGCACCATCAGCAACGACAACACGGAGAATGCGTGGGTCCAGCTGCCGAGCCTTGGCACCTTGCCAAAACGCTGAAGGAGAATCGGCGATACGGAATGAAATACCGCGAACAGGAAATAGAACGCGAGACCCGTGTTAAGAAGATCCGGAGTCATCAACGCACTTGTCCAGATGGCGAGAAACATGAATACCACCAGACCAAATACCGGCTGCAGGGCGGCCCGGCGTTCATCGAGGAAAACTGTCACCAGCACTATGAGGTCTATGCCAAAGAGATAGCCAAAAATCAGCGTTGGCCTTGCGGCAAGCGACGGGAAACAAAGGAAAAGACCGGTAAATCCGATCGCCACGGCGGCTATTGCGAGCGTGCTCCATGTGAGGAATCCATTGATCTGCCTCCGGCATTTAGCGACCAACTGCGCCGCAAGGAAGAGCATGGAAAACCCGGCAAAAATCGTCATCGGCACAAAGATCCGGTTTCCATAATAATACTCTTCGGGGACGAAAAACCGCAAGGTCCATGCGCTCTCCATAAGGAGAGTACCAATCGCGCCAAGAAAAGTCAGATAATACCATTGGCGATAGAGCGCCACGGCAAGCAAGCCGGCATCTAGCAACGCGATATAGCCAAACAATCCCAGCGGATTATCATATCCGCTGGAAAGCAGGAGTGGTGTTAGGAAGCCTCCCAACATCCCGAGCAATGCAACCACCTGCGCATTCATTCGGACAGCAAGAATGAATGCAGCGACAGTAATGGCGCTCATTAGTCCAAATGTCTCGATCGCTCCCAGAAGATTCAGCGATCGCGCCGCATACGAACACGCGTACAGCACCACAATTCCCGTCGCGCAAAGAGTCTGTGAAGTAACGGAGTAAACTGCTCTGCGCCGCATCCGGATCCCGCCTGCCAGCAGTCCAAGCCCCGTAACAAATCCAATTCCCACCCGCATCTTTGGCGAGATAAGATTGCGCTCAAAGGAATACTTAACAAAGAAGACGATTCCAAGAAACAGCGCCAGTCCGCCGATCCAGGCAAACAGTTTCGCTCCCATGAACTGCTCCCAGTTGATTACCGCGACCTTCTTTTGGCTCGGAGCCGGTTGCGGGATGAAGGGCGGCTCCGGATTTTGCGTTTTGGTTTTTGCGGCAGCCATGGGAGCCGGCCTTTGTGATTTCCTCGGCACGAACTCCGGAGACAACGCGGGAGGTTCGGTTTTTTGCGGTCCGGCATGCGAGGTTGTCGTGGCTGTTTGTGGCTCAGTGAATTCCGAAGGTGCGGGGACACTTTTCCGCAACTTCCCATTTTCCAACTCAAGCACGGCAACGCGTTCGAGC
Organism: Chthoniobacteraceae bacterium; assembly: GCA_028293625.1. Classification (GTDB taxonomy): domain Bacteria; phylum Verrucomicrobiota; class Verrucomicrobiia; order Chthoniobacterales; family Chthoniobacteraceae; genus CAIURC01. The sequence continues at coordinate 4,508 of JAQGOL010000026.1, forward strand.
AGGCTCTGAATAAGGCTGGCGCTTCTTCCTGCCCGCAAGTAAGCGACAAAGGATAACACCAGAGAAATAAGAATGAAGAGTTGCATAGTGTTCGGGGCGCTGTCCGTTGCGGCTGAAAGGCTGACTACAACCGGCGGACAGACTCAAGCGGGCAAAGTGGTAATCAAAGCCGGTTTCAGCTCGTGAATCGAAAAAATGAATCTTTTACGCGGATAAATCCGATCATTTGTCTTTCACAGCGGAAACGGAGTCAGGAGAGAGGTCCACCCCTTTCCTACTTGTATCTTTGCCACCGTTTTCAGACGGGCGTTATTTCGGTTCCCTCATGCCGAATGCACCAAACCGTTTATTGACGCGCCCCCATCTTAAGATTCAAAACGGTGCAATGCAGTTCCCCTATCGCACCAGACGTTCTTTCATCAAAAATCTTGCCCTGGGTCTTGGCGCCGCGCCTTTCATCACGCGCGGTCTCATGGCCCAATCGCCCTCAGCCAAAATCCGTCATGCCTCCTTTGGCACCTCGGGAATGGCGTGGGCGGATGTCACTGCCATCGCCAGCCACCCTTCTGTCGAAGTCGTCGCCGGATGCGATGTCGACGAGCGATCAACGGCTCAGTTCCGCAAAAGATTTCCAAACGCGCGCATCTACAGCGATTACCGCGAGCTGCTGGCCAAGGAGAGCGACTTGCAGAGTGTGAATGTCTCCACGCCGGATCACATGCACGCGCCGATCGGCCTCGCATGCCTGAACCGTGGACTCCATGTGTATGGGCAAAAGCCGCTTACCCACGATATCTACGAAACCAGGCGGTTAACCGAAACGGCACGGGAAAAGAAACTTTTCACCCAGATGGGCATCCAGATTCATTCCAGCTCGGAGTATCGGACTGCGGTAAAACTCATACAAGATGGTGTCATTGGGAAAGTGAAAGAGGTTCACACATGGAGCAGCAAAAAATGGGGCGACACCGGAGTGATGCCGGAAAAGGCTGATCCTGTGCCGGAAGGCTTAAATTGGGATCTTTGGCTGGGAGTATGCGAAGAGCGCCCGTTCATTGGAAATGGATGGTATCATCCGGGCAATTGGCGCAAACGGCTTGATTTCGGCACCGGCACTTTCGGTGACATGGGCTGCCACATCTATGATCCTGTTTTCAAGGCACTTGCGCTGACGGCTCCGCTTAGCGTTCGCAGTGAAGGCGCGGCTCCAAACTCCCACTCATGGGCCACCGATGCAGTCATTCACTACATCTTCCCCGGCACCGCTTTTACTGAAGGCAAAACGGTCGAAGTAGTCTGGTATGACGGCGATCAAAGGCCGCCGGAAGCAATCAAAGCATTTGCGACAAGCACTCCTCAGGCCAATGGAAAAGCCGGGGAATTGCCCGATCAAGGCTCCATCTTTATCGGCACTGAAGGAGTGATGATATTGCCGCATATCGCCATGCCAAGGCTCGTTGGGGAGTCGTTTAAGAACTTCAAGATTGAGCCGGTTAACGGGGCAAATCATTGGCATCAATTTATCGATGCCGCATTGGGCAACGGGATCCCGGGCGCAAACTTCGACTACTCCGGACCGCTCACTGAAGCGATCCTCCTTGGAAGCGTCGCAACCCGTTTTCCCAAACAGACACTTGAATGGAATGCCGAAGCGCTCAAGTTCCTCAACATTGCCGAGGCCAACCGCTTTGTTCGCCGCTCGTACCGGCACGGCTGGGAAACAGCCGCATAAGAAAGCCTTTAGATGCGCTCCTTTGAGGCCTCCAACTGCCGTGTACGCCAAATCACGGCCGAGGAAACCGTTCCAATCCGGCTCGCTATCCTGCGTCCGGGCATGGCAAGGGAGTCTGCGCTTTTTCCAGGCGATGAAGCTACTACGACGCGGCACTTTGGCGCCTTCGACAGCCAAAAAGAGCGGCTCCTGGGGGTGGTCAGCATCTACCGGGCGGCTCTTGAGGAACGCCCCGACATGCCGGACACGTGGCAGTTGCGAGGCATGGCGACCATGCCGGAAGTGCGCGGGCTCGGATTTGGCAAAGCACTCGTGGCAGCCTGCGTCGAGGCTGTCATTCAGGAAAACGGCGGGCTGCTTTGGTGCAATGCGCGCAAAAGCGCTGTCGCCTTCTATGCGAGGCAGGGGTGGGAGATTCTCGGCGACGAATTTGAAATTCCCACCGCTGGACCGCATTTTAAAATGTTAATCCGCCTAAGATCCAGAGACGGCTCCCACTTGTTTGGTTTGCGCGAAACCGCCTGACCGCAAACCATTGCCCATTCTTTCGATGAATCCCTTCAGAACTTCCATTTACCCCATTCTCTCCGCTGCAATTGCGGTTGCCAGCGCCCAGGCGGTTGAAAGCGAATGGCCGCAATTTCGCGGACCGACAGGCCAGGGAATTTCCAAGGCCGTCAATGTTCCAGTCCAGTGGGATGCCGCAAACAACGTGGCGTGGAAGGTGGAGATTCCCGGTCGCGGCTGGTCGTCGCCGGTGCTTTCAAAAGGGAAGCTTTACCTGACAAGCGCCGTCCCGGACCAAGGCGGTACCGATGTCACCCTTCATGCGCTTTGCATCGATGCCGCCGCCGGCCGTTTACTTTGGGATACTGAACTTTTCCGCCCGGATCCGGCCAGCACGGCGGCAATGCATCGTAAGAACTCGCCCGCAAGCGCAACGCCGATTGTTACCGACGAAAGGCTATATGTGCATTTTGGCCATATGGGCACCGCGGCGCTCGATTTAAGCGGTCAGGTGCTCTGGCGTCAGAATGAACTCAAATACTCGCCTATTCACGGCAATGGCGGCTCGCCGCTTCTGCTAAAGGACGAGCTGATTGTCAGCTGCGATGGCCAGCAGGATCCGTTTGTCGCCGCGCTTGATACAAACACCGGGGCATTGCGCTGGAAAACGCCACGCAATTCCCCGGCAAAAAAACATTTCTCCTTCTCCACACCACTCGCCGTCGACATAGACGGCGCTACTCAGGTTATCAGCCCCGGCAGCGGCTTTGTCGGCGCATACGACCCAAAGGATGGCCGGGAAGTATGGAGGGTGGCTTACGGCGAAGGTTATTCAGTGGTGCCGCGTCCGGTATACGCCCATGGCTTGCTCTTTGTGAGTTCAAGCTTCGATGCGCCGGTGCTATATGCCATTAATCCGAAGGGCGCAATCGGCGATGCAACAGCCACCAATGTTGCATGGACAACCCGTAAAGCGGTTCCCTGCACGGCTTCAATGCTGGTTGCAGGCGATGAACTCTACTTTGTATCGGATGGCGGAGTAGCTACTTGCGCCGATGCAAAGACCGGCAAGGTTCACTGGACGGAACGGCTCGGCGGCGATTTTTCGGGGTCACCCGTGGAGGCCGAAGGGCGCATCTACTTTCAGAATGAAGCCGGAATCGGTTTTGTGCTGAAAGCAGGAAAGAGCTTTGAATTGCTCTCAAAAAACGAACTTGGCGAACGCACCCTTGCTTCTTACGCCATGGCCGATGGCGCAATCTATATTCGCTCTGATGCGCATCTCTGGAAGATTGCTTCCAAACAACCTTAAACCGCGGGGATCTACTTCAAGGCGTTCCTCCTCGCGTTGCCGGGTCCGTGCTACGGCCATCCACCACAGGAGGCAGTGCAGGCAGGTCTTGTTAACATCCCAAATCGGATAAAGCCTGGTCCGCCATATGGCCCAGGAGAGCGATAGCATTTGAAGGGATGCGCATTGATTTAGATGACTTCATTTAAATTCAATAAAAATGCAGGTTATACGATATACGATACTCTATCGGATTTATTCTAATATTTACCGGATTTACTGTTGCCATTGCCATATAAAAAGATAAATGCTCGTGGAGCTCCCCTTTCCGGCAATAAACATATGAACTCCCGCCTGTATCGTTCCCCCCGCCATTCTTTTATTGAGTGCCTTGAGTCGCGCGTTGCGCCGGCGGCCGTGGTCCTTTTCCTTTCGCCAGCCGATTTCAAAGTTAAAAATAGCGCGAATGTACTGGCCACCTCGGTTGGATCGGCCGCACTGGCGACAGGCGCTGACTTTGCCTATTTTCTAAAAGCGGGAGACTCGCTGGTTTTAGACGCCAATGCGGATCATAAACTAACCGCGGGTGAGATTACGCTGGTAAATACCAAATCCGCCGGGGCTTTGGTTTTCCTAACAGATCTTAACGGCGATCACAAATTTCAATCCAATGAACTCACGGGCATCGCTGTCGCTAATAACGCCAAACTGACCGTCAATGGCGATGTCAATGGATCAATCGCGACTCTTCTCAACGCGGGAGGCACCTTTTCCGGATCGGCTCTTATAAACGGTTCCATAGGCAGTCTGGTAGTCACCGGCAGCGTTAGCGGTGCCATTTTAGCGGGCGATGAAATCTCCAATGTCGATATTGGAAAGAATGCCGGCGCCGGCATTACACAAAGCGTCGGATTGATCGCAACGGGCAAGGCAGCCATCGGCACAGCTCTTAAATTTAGCGGCAAGACCTCTTTTGGCAGTGTCTCCAATTACGTGATCCCGGCGGGAGGAGCCGGCGGGGACATTTTCAATGTGAACCTCGCCAAAGGCGCGACCATGATTTCCGCGGGAAGCGGCGGCTCAGGGGGCCTTGGCGGAAGTATCGCCAATCTGACCATCGGAGCACAGAGCTCGGCTCTAAGTATCATCGCCGGCGCGGGCGGAAACGGACTCGCCAATGGAAAAGGCGGATTGGGCGGTTCAATCTCGGATGTGGATTTGACTTATCCCGCCGATACTTCCGCTTTGACAATCACCGCGGGAAACGGCGGGGCAGGACATGGCACAAAAGCAGGTGGCGCGGGAGGTAGCATCGGAGGCGCAACGGCTTCATCGGCTATTCTAACCAAAGGCGCCGGCAAGATCGGCACTGTTCTGATTACGGCGGGGAACGGTGGAAATGTCGATGATGGGGTAAATGGATCATCATCGGGGAGTATCAGTTCGGTGTCAGTCGCTTCAGCCGCAAGTATTACAGTCAAAACATCGGATGGTATCAGCGGCACGGGAAAAGGAACCGGCGGGGACGCGGGATCCATTGGCAATCTCAAGGCCACGGCGGAGAGTGTCTCAATCACCACGGGAAAAGGAGGTGAGGGCGCATCGGGAGGAGAAGGCGGCGATGCGGTTAACCTTAACATCACGGCTTTATCCTCCGCTGTCCTTACCGGGGACGGAGGCGATTCAACCGGCAAAGGCGCCGCGGGTCATGGCGGCGCCATCCTGTTGTTTTCAGGCGCCATCAAAGGTGAGTTATCGCTTATAACTGGAAATGGCGGTGCAGGCGGAGAGAATGCGGCGGGGGGCGATGGAGGAGCGATCTCCGGATTGCCCAACACTCAAATCAGGAGCGGCAATTTAACCGTTCTCACCGGAACCGGAGGCGGGACCGATAACGCGCTGGCGGGTGGAAACGGCGGTTCGATTATTTCCCTCAATGTCCTGAGCTCGGGCGATGTATCAATAGCCACTGGCGATGGGGCAAGCGGCGGAACAGGTGGCGACGCAGGTAATGCTGGCGTCCAGATCAACGCCCTTTCGCTGACGATACTCACGGGCAACGGAGGCGATAGCGCAGGCAAAAAGAGTGCCGGCGATGGCGGAACGATCCGTCTCTCGCAAGGGACGATTACCGGCGACATCTCCGTCACAACCGGCAATGGCGGCACCGGTGCCGACGCAGGGGCCGGAGGCAGTGGTGGGAATTTTTCAACATCAGGGTTGCTCAGGAGCAGCACCCTTGAGCTTGTTACCGGGGATGGCGGTGATTCAAATGGATTGCTTGCCGGCGGCAACGGCGGATCAATTGATTCCCTGAATAGTGAATCCAGCGGCGATGTATCGCTAACGACCGGAGCAGGCGCAGGCGGTGGCGCAGGCGGCGATGGCGGTTCGATTTCAAACCCGGTCATATCGGCGCGCTCCATCGACCTGCTCACAGGCGATGGGGGCTTTGCATCGGGCAAATTCAACGCTGGCAATGGAGGCTCCATTAAAGGACTGGACGCAGGTTCATTCCTTGAACTTTCCATTGCGACAGGAGCAGGCGGCGGCGCAAGCGATGGAGCGGCCGGAGGCGATGGAGGGAGCGTGCTTTCAATCAAACGCGCCAACGGCGGCTCCCTGACAGTAGTCACCGGGGATGGCGGAGACTCCGATGCGCCCACAGCCGGCGGCGACGGCGGCAGCATCGATGGGATAATTGGTTCCCTTTCGGACGACCTTTCGCTGACCGCGGGCAGTGGCGCGGCAGGCGGATTCTTTACCCCATCAAGCGGAGCTGACAAAGGAGGCAATGGCGGAGCGGGTGGCGGTATTCTGAACATCAAGCTCGCTCTGACAGGCATCAGTGCGATCCCTCAGAACATTAGCATTCAGACGGGTAATGGGGGCGATTCACAAGCCAATCAGACCGGCGGCGCGGGTGGCGCCCTCTCGCTGATCGACCTTCTGGTTCAGCATTCCATCGCGGATTTCTCCCTTGCCACAGGCAACGGCGGCTCAACCGACGGCACCGACGGGAGCGATGGAGGAAATGGCGGCTACTTCCTTAATGTCCATGTTGGAGCGGCCTCGGGTTCCATTTTTGGAATTGCGGAGATTACTTCCGGCAATGGGGGTGACGGCGCGCGCAAAGGCGGCGATGGGGGGAAGATAACCAATCTCAGGATTGAAGCCACCAACTCGGGTTCCGTGGCTCCCGACCTTGGGGTCGGCGGCGACGGCCTCACTCCCGGTCTCGACGGCATCCTCGTCTAGCAGGCGCTTCGCTACCGATCAAAACCGGCGATAGCCTCGGGCAACTCACGCATTATCTCTTCGATGCGGTAGCCGAGCCCGGGTCCCTGCACGCTCGACAGATCAATTCGCCCATCCCGGCGTCGGTAAAGACCAGGATGGATCATTGCCTCGGGATTGGAGGCATCAGGATAGAATTGCATGCTGTTGGTCTCCACCCCCATCAACGTCGGAAGGTAGGCAGCGAGTTGCACGTGGGAAATTTGCGCCAGCATTGGATTGGTCAGATCCTGGACCATGAGCGAGAGTCCGTGCGCTTGCGCCCAGCATGCGCTTAACAAGGCGCCGGTGAGAGTCTTGCAGGTTTTAAGCGCCACGCCGTTCCAGCCAAGCTCCCGACCCAGACGTACCATGCGCCAATCGTGCGCGCTTTCATCGAGAAAGAGCGGCTTTTGCTCCGCCAGCGTGTGCACATCGATCTTATGTTCCTGGAGTTCGTAAGGAAAAGGCTGCTCCACATAAAGGGTCATCGCCTCGATCATTGGATGCTCAATGTAAAGGCGCGCCAGAATTTCGCTGACATACGCCGGATCATGAACCGTGCAGTTAAAATCGGCACTTAGCCATTGCACGTCGTTATTAAGTCCGATCGAGCCGACCTGACAAAGCCGCTTGTAATCCCACTCCGAATCCGTTCCGCATAATTTGATCTTCAGGCAGGTCAATCCGTCGGCTTTTATCCAGTCCTCCAGGAACACCGGATGCGAATCGCCGGGCCATTGTGCGCGCCACGTCTCATCATTCTCCAATGGATCGAGTCCGCCGACCAGATGCCAGGCGCAAAGCTGTTCGCGTCGCGTGCAAAGGAAATCGGCAGGGTATTTGCCGCTGAATTGCGGATCGTTCTCCAACAAACCGGCCAGATCATGCGGCAGATGTTCCGATCCGTATGTTTCAAAACTCGGACGCTTTAAAAGGAGCCCATAAGCGTCGTGGAGCGCCAGATCGAACGCGGAAAAGCAAACCAGTGCCGCCAGCCAGGGCATCGGTTCCGCTTCGGGATGGCTTTGGTTAAAATCGAACAGCAAGCCTGGCAAGACGGTCTCCTGAAAAGCATGGCTGATCATGATAGGATGGCCCGAGAGCTCAAAACGGACGATTGCCTTGGCGAGCAGTGCGCAAAATCTCTCGATTTTTTCAAGCCGCTGCGAGTAAGGGATGGAGCTGGGCCAGATCCATTGCACACTGAGCGGCGTTTCACCCCAACCGACTGAGCGACGGCCGGACGAGTCGTGAACTTCGACTGAGACCCTGGCACACGTCACCTCCGTAAGAACCTCGTTTCCAAACTTCAACGGCAGCCGGGTTTGGATAGGAAGATAGTAAAGTCGTGTGGCGATCAGTTTCATGGCCAGGAATGGAGGATTTTAAGCAGACCAGCAGCGGGGCGGCGCGGCAATCGTCAATTCCAGGGCGTGTCCGGCCCCGATCGCTGGCGGGATCAGTTTTGCCTCAAAAAAGGGGAAAGTTTTCAGGTTTGTAACATAATCTCCACCCAATCGTGTTCTGCCACGGCTCAAGTCTCAGCGTGAACTTGTTACAAGCTCCAAACAGTGGCCACCGCTTATCAGAACCCGTCTTGCGCCCATCGCGCGCAGGCCGGCGGATTCTCGGGAGCGTGGATTCAGACAACAGCTATACAGTGCGACTGGCCCGCTCGGCAAGCGACGTGGCCGCCGCACAGGCACTCCGGTTCCGTGTTTTTAATATCGAACGCGATTCCGGGTTGCAAACCTCTTACCTGACCGGTCTCGATCAAGACCTCTTCGACCCGGTTTGCGCTCATTTGCTTGTGGAAAAAAATGGCGAGGTCGTCGGTACTTATCGCATGCAAACCGGGCGTAGCGCCGCCCTCAACAATGGTTATTACAGCGCCAGAGAGTTCGATTTTGAACCTTTTGAACCATTGCGTGATCAGTTTCTTGAAGTGGGACGCGCCTGCGTAGCCCGTTCCCACCGCAACCTCATCGTGCTGGGAATGCTCTGGCGCGGAATCGCGGCCTACGCGCGCGATCATGGCTGCCGATTCCTGATAGGATGCAGCTCGCTTGACTCGGTGGCTCCGCGGGAGGGCGCCTCTCTTTTCTGGCGCCTGAGCCGCACGCATCTTGCCTCGCCCGACTTGAGCACCGTTCCAAACGACGGATGGCACTGCTCGCTTGATAACCTGAGCAAGCATCCGCCTCGCACTCCCAAGCTGCTCTCAGCCTACCTTTCCATCGGCGCACAGATCTGCGCGCCGCCGGCGATCGACACGGAGTTTAAGACCATTGATTTTCTTACTCTGCTCGACATGGAGACACTTCCATCCGCTATTCAGCAGCTTTTGTTCTGAAACTACCGCTCCTTTTGGAGCAATTACTCCGCCCGGCTTCAACGGGTAATCCGCGCAGGTAGATCGGGGAGAACGCGGCTCGATGTAAAGGACGCGGAGCGCATCCGCGGACACCGGAACTACAAACCTCGTAGCCCGTCCGGTCGCTGCCTTGCCGGCCGGTTTGCTAAATCTTAATTTAGCTACAACCGCCGGGAACTCGTAAGTCATCTGAATTTCTCAATACTGTGACTTACTTGTCGTCATTTTGACACATGGTTCAGTCGAATATGGAAGCGTGAATCCCGCGCCTTCCATTTGCTCCATCCCCACCCCTCCGGAGGTGAAGACTAATGCAGCCCCGCCAATTGCTGCACACCCCAAAAGCTCGCGCTCCACGCAATCTGGCGACCAGCTTGCCTCGGCCACAACACTTCGCTTCTGGCGGCTATGAAACCGCGCGTTCTTATCGCCGATGACGAACCCGATGTTCTCGCGCTTGTCGGATTGAATCTTTCGCGCGCAGGATTCCACGTTATCACGGCCGCGGATGGCGACACCGCACTCGCACGCGTGCTCGAGCAGCCGCCTTCCCTGGCAATCCTCGATCTGATGATGCCGGGAATGACAGGTTTGGAAATCTGCCGGATCATGCGGGCCACACCGGCTACCGCCTTGGTCCCGATTGTGATGCTTACAGCTAAATCGGCGGAGATGGAGCGTATTGTCGCATTTGAGCTCGGCGTTGATGACTACGTCACCAAGCCATTTAGTCCTCGGGAACTGGTTCTTCGTGTTAGCGCCATCCTACGCAAGACGGCGGCAATGGAGGATAAACCGCCGATCATGCAGGCAGGCAGCATCACCCTTGATACCCAACGCCATGAAGTGACCGTTAACAACCAGCCCGTCGACCTGACAGTCACTGAGTTCAAGCTTCTTTCCGCAATGCTCGCCGCGCGAGGACGCATGCAGGCGCGTGAAACCTTGCTTACCGCAGTATGGGGCGATGAGGCGGAAGTAGAACCGCGAACCATCGACACCCACCTGCGCCGGCTGCGCGAGAAACTTGGCCCGGCCGGCGCTCAGATCCACACCGTCCGAGGGTTTGGCTATCGCCTGAACACTGACTGCTAACAACACAGACTTACCGCCGGCTCAGAGTAAGAGACGAGCAGTCCGGCAAGTCATCTAAATGTTACCTTGCAACGATTGCCGCTGACTTGAAGACCAACTATTTTGAGTCCCGAATCAAGGATGCGCAATCGACGACTCAGTCGGCTCCCCTCATCCGGTTTCAAAATAATCAGGTGAATCAACCGTGCTCCGCTTCATGAGAACTCCTTCGGAACGATTGGCTAAGCTTTAGTTAGCATAACGTTCCCGTGAGGAATCCGCGGCCTAAACCGGTCTCATTGATAGCAACCCGAGAGTTACTTCGAAACTCGAAGCCAGCTCCCTGTCGGCAGTTTCGCCAATTCATCATTCATCCACGACACAATCCCACCATACCAACGCAAATTCTCAATGAACGCCCTTAAAACCTCCATCGCGGCATTGCTCGCGATTGCCACCGTCCAGACGGCTTCCGCCGATGTGACCATCCGGATCACCGGCTCAAGCGCTTTTCGCGCGGCCACCAGCGCTGCTATTAAGAATATCCTGACCAATCCCGTTTATGCTTATGACGGGAGTTCTTACTCGGGCGCCACTCATCAAATCCTCTCGGGAACAATTGCCACCCTGCCCGCGGCCGGCACGGTTACAATCAAAACCAACTGGTCCGGCTCAGTTGCCGGGATTCGGGATGTGTCCCAGGGAAACAATCTTACCTTTTTCGCCAACGATACCGCCCTCACCGCCGCCGGGAACAACCTCACCGGCAGCACTTCGCCAACTGCGAATGCCAAGCTAACGGAAAGCACTTTCGCTGAAATCGCGCTCGCGGACAATCTTCAGAGTTCAACCCGATTTACTGCCACCACGCTCACCGACGCAATCGTAGGAGTGGTGCCTTTCGCCTTCGTTGCCAGCAATGGCGCACCCGCGGCCGTCACCAATATTACTTCCCAGCTCGCGCGCACCACGTTTAGCACAGGCTACGCTTCCGCCGCGCTCTTTACCAACAACAACGCTGACGCAATCGACCAGGCGGGCGGTTCGTGGATCTATGCCGCCGGCCGGGATCCATTCTCGGGCACCCGCCTTGTTGCTTTGGCGGAAACCGGCCTGGGAGTCAAAACTGCCCTCGCCCAGTATGAAGTTACCGGCACCATTTCAGCCAATGTTGTCAGCCAGATCCGCGCGACGCTTGCCGATGTACCCAATGGCGTGGGCGCGGGCGACAACGGGTTTGCAAGCGGCGGCACCCTTGCCGATATGATGCGCTATACGACCACTTCGGTTGAAGATACAACCAATGATCCGAAGCCCGATGGCAGCAATCGCAAAATCGCTTTTGTCAGCTACCTTGGAGAAGGCGATGCCGATCGCGCGGTCAACGGGACAGGAAGTGCTGTGACCGGCGCCGGTTCCGGCAACGCGCGTTACCTTACCTATAATGGCGTCAGCGGCTTTGCCGGAGTGCGCGCCACGCCAACCGTCTCGACCACGACGGCCAGCACAACCCTGACTCTGACGACCGGCACCACGGCCGGTTTGGTTGCAGGCCAGGCAATCAAGGGCAATGGCATTCCCAATGACAATACGATTGCAAGCATCGTTGACGCTACCCATCTCACCTTGACCATCGCCGCCACGGCCACGGCAAGCGGCGTTACCGCCACGATCACCAATCTGCTTCCCGCGAACATCCGCTCCGGCGCCTACTCATTCTGGGGATATGAGCATATCCTTTGGACAGCCTCGATCAACAGCGACGCCACCAAGCTTGGCATCGCCAATCTGATCAAGAACCAAATCACGAACACCGATTACTTCAACTCGGGAATCGCCAATGATAGTTCCATGCGCGTCAAGCGCACTTCGGACGGCGGAACCATCATCGGAAAATACTATTAATCGCTTCAGCCGGCGCCTCCAGCAAGGACTGGCCGGCTGAAACAACAATCGCCGGTGCGGGTTTGAATACCCGCGCCGGTTTTTTCCTGACTGGAGTGAATCATTCGATGAGAACCAATAAGACGCTGCTACTTTCATTAACAGGCAACCTGTTGCTGATTGGTCTTGCAGGCTATCTCATTGAAAGCAGGCCCGTCGCTGACATTCAGAAGCCCATTTCGTCCAGAGCGCTGCCAGTCAATCTGCCGCGTTCACTTCAATGGAGCGATCTGGAGTCCGACGATTATCCTACTTACATTGCAAGACTGCGGTCGGTCGGTTGCCCCGAAGCAACTATCCACGAGCTCATTTCAGGCGAGTTGCAAACCACTTTCACGGAGAAGCGCCTGGTTATCGAATCGCGGTTGACTGGCAACTCCGCCGCGTTGTCGAGCGCGGTTCGGGAACTTGAACAAGAACAGAGCCGGTTGCTTGTTAGATTACTCCCGTCCGTTCCGGCCGAATTACCAATCGAGCCCGCTTCAAGCGCCGGCGACGCGCAACTCCCGCAATTGGACCCGATCGCTCCGCGCAGACATAGCCCCGCACCGACTGTCCGAATGCCGCTGGCTTTTGAAAGTATTGAATTACAAAGCCCTTCCAAAAGCGCCATTCGCAAGCCAATTCCAGCCGCTCCCGGCGCACGGGCACTCAATCAAATTCAACAGGAAACCGTCGAGCGGCTCCGCGAAGGTTTCCTTCAGGAAATCGGAGAAGCTCAGGATCCAGCCGATCCGAAGTATCTCGATCGCTGGGTAAAAGCGCAACCCGTGCTTGATGAGCGTCTCCGAGCTGAACTCGGCACTGATCTTTTCAACCAATACCAGATCGACACTTTCCGCCCCGAATGACGGCAACCGCCGCTCGGACAACACGACTTTATCCCTCGCATATACCTCATCTCACTCCATGAAATCACAAAGCATCCTGACAACGTCAATTCTGACATTGGCCGCCCTGACCCTTGTGGTCTGCCCGGCAACCGCGGCGACCACCGCTTACACGGCCGGCGACCTTTTTGTCGGCTTTCGGAAAACCGGCGCCACCAGTGACTACCTGGTCGATCTGGGCCAGGTCAGCCAGTTTCGAGACGCCACCTCGGGCTTTACTTTAAGCATCGCCGGTATCAATACCGATCTTACCAGCCTCTTCGGCGCCGGATGGAAGACCGATCCTACGGTATTCTGGGGACTGGTTGCCACATCGGGAGTCACCGCCGCCGGTGGAGACGCAGCCAACGTCCTTTACGCTTCCAAACCCCAGGACCCGTTCGGGACCATCGGCACGGCTTACTTGCGCGACAGCTCTTCTTCTCAAGGCAATGTCAGATCCGCAATTAGCACACTCGGCACCACCTATGGACTTCAGGGGTCCACGGCCAACAATCCTGTTGGAATTGTGCAATCCTCGAGCGATTCAGCAAGCTGGGCCGCATTCAACCCGGGCGGCGGACTTAGCTTCAGCTACTTCGACGGACTTGAAGGCAACTTCGGAAACGGGACAGCCGGCACCACGCTTGACCTTTTTAGAATGGCTCCTCAAACCCCTGCAACGGGCGTCCCCGGCAGCTACGAAGGGAGCTTCTCCATCGATAACGCCGGCATGCTCAACTTCTCGATTCCGGAACCGAGCTCTGCCCTCCTGATTGGACTTGGGGCGGGGCTTCTGGGATTGCGCCGCCGCCGCGCAACGGCCGCGTAGCGGGACCGGGTGAAAAAGGAGCGAGTTCCGACTTCAGCCTGTATGAAGTAGCAAAGACGGAACCAACACGGATCAGTGCGCGTTTGCCAAGGGTTAAGCTTTGAACTAAGGCTCACAGAGAGCCGGTCTCTTACAGGAGCGCTGTAGCTTGCGGGCGCTTTGATTGAGGACCCTCTGGAAACCAGCGGATCTTCTGCTGCGAGTGGAACTCACGATCTCCGCATATCGGACAGATTGATATTCCGGCACGGCTTTCTTCCTTGCCGGTTTGTTGGGCAACCCCGGGCGCATTTCCTTCATGATACGCTTGCGGCAAAAGACGTTCGCCATATCATCCGGCGCCTGAATCGTTTGCCCCTCGCCCATGGCGTGCCGGGCCGGCATCTACCGCATATGAGCTTCCCAGAGACCCGGCACACGTTAAAGAGCGAGCGGTCCTTCGCCTTGTTTGCGGCATTTTGCAAACCCTTGGCGCGACGATGAGGCCTCATTTAACACCATGGAATTTCTCCTCTTCGTTCTCGTTGTTGTCTTCGTTTTTGAATACATCAACGGCTTCCACGACGCGGCAAATGCGATCGCAACCGTTGTCTCCACCAAGGTGCTTTCACCGCGCCAGGCGGTCATTCTGGCGGCTCTTTTTAATCTCGCCGGCGCGCTTTCCGGAGAAGCGGTGGCAAAAACGGTCGGCGCGGGTTTGGTCGACACCGCGTATGTGACCACGCTGACGATTCTCTGCGCCATGCTCGGCGGAATTGTCTGGAATCTGTTTACCTGGTGGCTGGGACTGCCTTCCAGTTCAAGTCACGCATTGATTGGCGGATTGTGCGGCGCCGCGCTCGCCTCGGCCGGCAACAACTGGAGTGTCATCAAGTGGTCGGTTGAAAAAACAGACCCGGCAACCGGCGCCATCATCCGTGACGGATTATTCCACAAAGTCATCGTTCCAATGATCAGCTCACCCCTGGCCGGTCTCGCTGGCGGATTCCTTTTCATGACGGCACTCCTGATGCTGATTGCCAATTGGCGGCCCGCCAGGGTCAACGCCGTTTTTGGAAAACTACAGATTGGCAGCGCGGCGTATATGGGCTGGGCCCATGGATTCGCCGATGCCCAGAAAACCATGGGTGTTATCGCTTTGGCGACTTATGCGGCGACCAAAGCCGGGGACCTCGAAAATCTGCCTCCCGGTTTTGGGTTCCTCTACAATCCGACCTTTGAGATTCATCTCTGGGTCAAACTCTCCTGCGCCGCGGTGATGGCGGCGGGAACGTGGACCGGTGGCTGGCGGATTATTCGCACGCTTGGCCAGAAACTGGTGGCGCTCAGGCCCGTCCACGGATTTGCAGCGGAAGCGGCCGGCGCAACCATCCTGCTGGTGGCCGGCCGATGGGGAATGCCCGTATCAACCACCCATTCCATCACCACGGCCATTATGGGTGTGGGCCTGGCAAAGCGCCGCAGTTCGCTTCACATGCCAACGGTCAACCGGATCGTGATCGCATGGGTTTTCACGATTCCCGTCACCGCGCTTCTTGCTTATCTGCTCTTTCAAACGTTCAAGGCAATGGGCGTTGAATAGCTTTTCCCACAAGCGCCAAAGCGCGCCTGTTTAAGGCTGGCAACCCGCGACAACCATCAAGTGCAGCAATCCATAGGCAAGCACGCCGGTGGCAGGGATCGTGAAGATCCAGGTCCAGAGGATGCGTTCCACCAATGTGTAATTAAGTGCCCCAAAACGCCGGGCACAACCGACGCCCATGATCGCTGTCGTAATCGCATGCGTGGTGGAAACCGGCATGCCCAGGAATCCCGCCACCGCGAGGATGGTGGCTCCCGCACATTCCGCGGCAAATCCGTGGATCGGCCTGATACGGACCAGCTTGTGTCCAAGCGTCTGGATAATGCGCCAGCCGCCAAGGTAGGTGCCCAAAGCCATCACAATGCCGCATGCCCACTTTACCCATCCGGCGATCTCAAACTTCGGCGTATGCAGAAACTGAAGAAACCCAGGCACTTGTTCCCAATCGATCGATTTATTCGCCGCAAACAGGGCAAGCGCCATGATGCCCATCGTCTTCTGGCCGTCGGCAAAACCGTGCGCCCATCCCATATACGAGGCGCTTAATATCTGGGCGCGTCCAAAGGTGCGGTTCACGGTTAAAGGGCGCCAGTTGCGAATGATGACAAAAAGCAGCCCCATGATCAAATACGCGCCTATAAAGCCGACGATAGGCGAGGTGAGCATCGGAATGATGACTTTGTAGAAAACTCCGTCCTTTACCATCATGCCCGTGTGCGCATCGAGCTTGTCGTAGGACCAGAGGATGACTGAAAAGCTTCCATTCGCCGAAGCAACCGCGGCGCCGAGCAATCCGCCAATCAAAGCGTGGCTTGAAGAGCTCGGAATCCCAAAATACCACGTCAGGACGTTCCAGATGATGCCCGCGAGCATGGCGCAAAAGATCGTATAAACGGTGATAAAGTGGGTATCAACCATCCCGGCGCCGATCGTTTTGGCAACGGCGGTGCCGCTCAGCGCGCCGACAAAATTTAAGACAGCCGCCATCAGCACGGCCTGTTTTGCCGTAAGGACCTTGGTGGAGACCACCGTAGCGATGGCGTTGGCGGCGTCGTGAAAACCGTTGGTGTAGGTAAAGCCGAGCACTACCACCAAAACAATCAGCAAAAATATCAGCGCTGTCATCGCCGATTAGGAATTTTTCAGCACAATATTCGAAATCACGTTGCCGGTATCGCGGCACCGATCAACCGCTTTCTCAAGCAGCTCATAAAGATCCTTCACGATCACGATTTTGACAGGATCCTGGGTCTGATTGCAGAGCTCCCCAAAAGAGGCGAGCATCAGTTCATCGGCTTCACCTTCCGCTTTTTGAAGGAGATCGTTTTGGGTTTTGGTCTTCTCAAGATGCGATTTTGCGCGCAGTTCCTGCACCATCGTCAGCACGATCCCGGTGGCCGTTTCCAGAATCGCGAGATGCTGCTTCCACTTGAGGTCGCTCAGCCGGGGTGCAAAAAGAATGAAACGTTCCGCGAATTTCTCGACCGTCTTGGGAATCTTGTAGAGCGAATTGGCCAGCGCCTCAATGTCTTCCCGCTCCAACCCGGTGATCGCCGTGCGGCATAAGAGCTCCGCAATCTCGTTGGTGATCTGTTTGCCTTTCCGGCGCGAGGCCGCGAACTCCTCAAGCGTTAACTTGGCTTCCGGTTGTAGAATTTTGTGAAGCGATTCGACACTGGAGCGACACTCCTGGGCCGAAGCTTCCAAAAGATCGAGGAACTGGTCTTCTTTACTAAAAAAGCGCTGGAGGGAAAACATCGCCTTCTTGTCACCAGAATGTCACGCAATTGTAAAGAGGCGCTTGCCAGAAAATTCCGTGCAAGGCTGGTCCCCTGCGGCCCAGTGCCGGCGGCCCCGGACAACAGATGAAAGGAGCAACTTGAACACCTGAATGAGCGGCGTGATCAGTCGTGGACAAATGCAAGCGTGCGGCTTGCACGGCGCCTTTACGCAGGTGCCACCGAAAAAACCGGCACGAAACCGCGGAGGTGTGAATTTTAAGGCAAGCGAAGTTTAAAGAGCTTATACGGCTCTTTTCGAGCACTTTTACCGCCATTAAAGCGGGGCATGTTCTCGATCTGGGATGCCGTAATGTAGAGCGATTTATCCGGGCCCCACGCAAGCGTGTCCGGCCACTGAAGCCGTTTGTCCTGAAAGACCCGATCGATTGATTTTGAAGCCGGATCAAATCGCACGATTGCGCCACTTTCAATATCGGTGAGATAAACAGTGCCGTTTTCGCCTTCCATCATGCCGTCCGGCGCGGGCGTCTGGATTACAGTCTCCACTTTTGCGTCGAGCTCTTTCTCACCCAGGCTGGCATCTTTGAGATACTCCGTCTTGATCCGGTAAAGGGTGCGGCCGGTCAACGCATGATAATAGAGATACTCACGGTTAAAATCCAAGGCGATGCCATCGGAATTGATTTTAGGCGGCTCTTTGGTCCCCTGATCAACGAGCTCACGTCCATCAACGGCTAATTTAAATCCAGCCTCGGCCTTAGTGGACGGATGCTCCCTCAATAACCGCCTCGCCTTCCCACTCTTTAAATTGACTACTACCACCGCACCCAAGCCTGAGTCGGTAATAAAAGCGATCCCCGCTTTTGTATCGACCCTTACATCGTTAAGATAACTTTTCTCCGGTGCCGCCTCCTCATCAAAAGCAATCGTCTGAACCACCTTGTTCGTTGCAAGGTCCACTTTCAGAAGCTTGGGACCGCTTTTCACAATTTCTTTCATTTTAGGCGCGGCAGGATCAAGCACCCAAAGCGCATTAGTGTCGTCGACATAAACACTCTGGACACAGACAAAATGAGTGCCAGGCGCTCCCGGCTTGTTCCACTCCTCATTGGGATAAGGCTTCTGCTTTCCATCGACGATCTCGGCAACCGAAACCGTATGATCGTCAGACCAGTCCGGGAAATTCACAAAGACGCGGCCCTCTTTTGAAACCGTCACCCCTGTCACCTGCTGGCTTGGAAAGCTCGCGACCTCCTCCAGGTTGCCTGCAGCCACCTGCGCGGAATTCGCCGTGACCTGCCACATGCCTGCCATACACAAGCCTGTTACTCGCAAAAATTTTAGATTCATATTTTATGAGGACACAAGCCTTTGGCACAACGAGCGCATTGCCGGCTTGGAACAACAACGCGCTCGAACCAGCCAGTAGACACATTTTGATGTTTGACTGGCGGACGCCACTAAATCGCGCCAGCCCCTTCCCCACGCCGCCTCCCGCTCCATATTAGTCCGCGCCGCACCTCAGGTTTAACCGGCCGGACAGGCGTGAAATTTACCGGTTGATATCGATGGAAGTCGCGCCGCGTGGCAATGCAAAGCAGAGAGTCATTGTTTCCCCCTGACGAAACCAATTACCTGACTGCATTTGCCCGAGGCTTGCCACTTCCTTTAGCGCAACAGCTTTTCCCGCGGCGATCACGCCGGGCAGACTGCTGCCTGGAGACTGAAAAGAAAGAGTGAAGTCAGGGCAGGCAAAAGGCGCGGACAGGCTAATTGTGGAGCCGTGTTGCTCGATGCGAGTCAACTCTTTGGCTGCCCAATAACGAGCCACTTCACTCAGTTTCATCCAAATCAGATGATCGTAGCGGGCGTTCAACCGGCTGACCACTTCCTGAAAGATCTTGAACCCCAGTTCCTCTCCGTTCCAGTAGATGCCGGTCCAATGGGCAACCATGATCGCCGGCTCCCCGCGGTCAATAACTTCCACCATGCGTCCTTCTTTGAGGTCGGCGGTAATGAATCGATCGACGCCTTCGGGTTTGGAACAATCCCAGCCGCCCGTCCAGTCGCCCGTGCAACCAATTATGCTGACGACGCAACGAGGATCAGCGCCATGCAAGCCGCTGACGTATTCCACCCGCGGCGCGACGCTCTGATCGCCTTTGTCATAAAGATGACGGAAGTAATGCGGAATCTCCGCAGCAAACACGTCGCGCACCGACTCCAGCGTCGCCTGAGAAAGCTGCGGCAGCGCTTTGTTTCCAAACCCACCCGGCGTAGTGATCCCCTCGCAGGCAAACCCGGCGTTCTTCAGGATTCGTAACGCATAAGCCATGTAGGCGGCGATCTCGTCGACGCTGCGGCCCGTTGTCCATTCCCAGTTCTCCATGAACTTTGTGGAATGATCCGCGAACGGTTGCCCTGTGCGAAGATCAATAACGCGCGTGTGGGTCAGCATCTCCGGATGAATATCCCAGTTAGGGACGATGTGTGTGCGGACCAACTCCAGGCTTTCGTCCAGCTCACGTTGCGTCCAACCCGGCAGCATGCGATCAAGCCGTCCCACGCACGCCGGAAAAGGAACCATGCTATACTTTCCCTTTACTCCATGCTCAGTGCTCCACTCGCCAAACTTGCGCACAAAACTGTCCGGGATCTCAATCGGCCACTCCCGCCACGGCTTTAGATAGGCATCGTTTGCACCGGCAAATGTCGCATCAAATTGCGGCATGGAAAACCGGTTTAAATTCACCAGCGCGGTCGAGTCATCGATAATCAAGCCGACTGGCACCCGGGCTCGTGGATTAAGTATGGAAACAGTTCCGGCTCGCTCGGGTCGTTCACCCGGAACTTGCGCATTTAGTGTGGGGAGAATGGTCGACGCGGCGAGAACTCGTGCCGCCGACCGCATAAAATCACGCCTCGAAACGGGGTTATTCATATCATTTGTTTTGCTGGCTTAACACTATCAGCCAAAGCTGGTCTGTAGAAGAAATGACAAGTTCACCGTAACCTTGCGGCACCCCGTTATCTTCGCCCTCGGTAGTCATGTAAAAGGAAACGGCGGATTCTTTGCCACTCTCAGCTTCGCGCAGAACAAGAGTAAATGGCTGGCTGACTGGCTTCACCTCGGCTTGCACGCTCAACTTCAGCGCCACGTCGCCTCCTTTCTCAGGAATTTCAGGATCGGATGCCACGACTCCATCCGGCAGATTCCTGGCAATCAGCTTTACATTCGCCTTGGATCCATTGACGCGTTTGACCACCACCTTCAAATCGCCGCTCTTCCCTGCTTCAATAACAAGCGAGTGCTCCGCGGCGGTCGCGGTAACAGCGGGTTTGGCTTCGCCAATTGCCAGCCGATAAACAAACTCTGCGCCGCCCTGATGTGAGACGTCCCCAATCACGGCGACATAGTTCCCGTCAGCGGGCGCTGTCCAAATCAGCTGCGGATCCCGGGATCCTTTGGAATCATCGTTTCGGGCAACTTCCTTTCCCTTGTCGTCCTCAATTTTTATCCATGCGTCGAGTGGCGATCCGATACTTGCCGCGAACAATCGAAATTCGTAGACCCGGCCCTTGCCAGCCGTGAATTGAAAACGATCCTCATCGGTGGCCGAGTCAATATGGCCGGTAATCGCGCCGGGCGTTTCAATGAGCTGAACAGCTTCGCCGGCCGGACTATTCTCCATCATTTCCGGCAACTCACTTACCATTACTGGAAAGCGGGTCGAGGAACCGGCCAGCGGGAGATTAAATGTCGCGGCATTGGCCCCAAACTGCGTGCCATCCACTTCAACAGAGGGCGCGGCAAGATTCCATCCGACAAGTGATGCCACGGTCGTTTTTCCGGATTGAAACGCCAATGGCAAAGTATAGCGAAGATATGGCCCGGTGGTAAGATGCAAACGATAAACACCGCCCTCCCCGCCAGCCAGGCGGACATCGGAAGAGGCGGGGTAGACAAACCCCATTAGTTGGAGAACGAAGATACCGTCATAGGGAGCTTCCCACGCCAAAAACGGATCAAGCGTGCGTCCATCATGATTGAATGCAAGCTGCGTGCCGTTGCTGTCGGTAATCCGGAACAGCCCGTCGAAAGCAGAGCCGAGCAGATAAGCCTCCAGCCAGGCGACCAGCGTCTCGCCTTTTTTTAAGGAAACTCCAAACGAATCGACGTCGCCACCCTTATCGAGCCGGCCACTGAAAGTCGCGGGAAGCGCCGGAACCAACTGAGAAGCTTTATAGCTATCGTTAGGTTCTTTCTCTGCGAGTTCAGGTTCGCTCGAAACGATAAAAAAACGAGGAGCCGAGACGCCGCTTTCATTGTAAAACCGGACAAGATGCGGCCCGGGAATCGCGTCCTTTGCTATTTCGACATCAAACTTTCCACTTGCGCCGGCCTTGAAGGAAATACCCGGGGCATCCACCCAGACCTGTGGCGGCCATGGCTCGAACTTGCCGGCCGCGGCGACCGGGAGAGTTGTCCCTTGCTGACCCGCCACCGGGTAAAGATGCTCGAGCTTGGGGGGCGTGGCGCCCAACGCTGCCGCGGCAAAAAAACCGCTCAGAACGAGCAAGGCGGAGGCATTCAAGAAAGCCACTCGATTAGACAAAGAGTTCCTTGATCAGGCGGCCATCATTGACCAAAGGCACGGGACGTCCGGTGGTTGTGTGCAATGATTGCCGTGGGTCGATCCCCATCTTTGTATAAAGCGAC
Source organism: Chthoniobacteraceae bacterium (assembly GCA_028293625.1). Lineage (GTDB taxonomy): Bacteria > Verrucomicrobiota > Verrucomicrobiia > Chthoniobacterales > Chthoniobacteraceae > CAIURC01. The sequence continues at coordinate 26,454 of JAQGOL010000026.1, forward strand.
GCCGCAAAATCCTCCGGCCGATAGACGTTCTCGGCGGCGTTATAACCCTTCGCATCTGTCGCGCCGACAATCTGCCCGCCCGGGATTCCCGCGCCGGCCATCAATACAGACATTGCATGAGGCCAATGATCGCGTCCCGCATCCTTATTGATTTTTGGTGTCCGTCCAAATTCGCCGAGCGCAACGACGAGGGTGTTGGCCAAAAGACCGCGTTCATCCAAATCGGTCAGCAATGCGGAAAGTCCGCGATCCAACTGTTTAAGCCGATCGCCTTTGTAGGTCTCGAAAAGGTTGCGATGATCGTCCCAACCGCCGTAGTTGATCGTCACCCACGAGACGCCGACCTCCACCAGACGGCGCGCCATCAGGAGCCGCTGCCCGAAATCGTTGCGTCCGTAGCGCTCCCTTACTTTTTCGTCCTCACGATTGATATCAAAAGCGGCTTGCGCTTTTGCCGAGGAAACAAGGTCGAATCCTTGCTGATAAAACTGATCGAATACGACGGAGGGATCCTCCACCAGCTTGTCATTAAACCGTTCCATCCTATCCAGGGCGGCGCGCAAATCGCGGCGCGACCTGGCATGCTCCTCGGAAATTTCGCGTGGAAGCACGACATCGTTTACCTGGAAGTTCTTCGAGTTAGGCGCGCCGTCGATAATAAACGGCGCGTTCTGACCGCCAAGAAAGTTTGGTCCACCCGAACGCGTGTTGCTTGGCATTGCCATGTATGCCGGCAAACCGCCGCGAACACCGCGATCATAGGAGACCATTGATCCAAACGATGGATGAAATGTCACAAAAGCGCCGCATCCCACCGGGACCGGGGTTGGCGAACCGGTCATCATGTAGTGGTTCCCACCGCCGTGGTTTGGATCCTTATGACAGATTGAGCGGATCACCGTGAACTTATCAAACGCCTTGGCCAACTCCGGCACGGGCTCGCTGAAATGGACGCCGGGCACGCTCGTTGGGATCGATTTGAAAGTCCCGCGAATCTCAGCCGGCGCATCGGGCTTTGGATCAAAGCTCTCGTAATGAGAAGGCCCGCCATCAAGCCAGATCATGATGCAGTTGACGTTTTTGGCAGCGGGCCTGATTGCGCCTGTCTCACCGGCCAAGGCGCGCAGTCTGAATAAATCGCACAACCCCATCCCGAGCGCGCCGCCCAGGCCGAGTTGGATAAAGTCGCGCCGTGCGATGCCATTGCAGTTTCGGTGGAGGCTCATAAGCAAGCAGTTGGTGTCAGTGAAATTTGCAGGATTCGGATAAAGGAAGGACGCATCGTTAATGATTGAAGACAAACTCCGCGGAGTTCAGCAGTGCCCAAAGCAGATCTTCAATTGCCGATCGGCGGGTCGCGCCGGGTGTGTTGAAAGCGGCCACGGAAATTCCGAGTTCCTCCGCACTCGGTGTGCGGCTATAACAGGCAAGGTATAGCGAGGAGACGACTTCTTCGGAGCTCAAAGGACTCGTGACAAGACGCTGAACTCTCGAGTCAGCCTCGGTATTGGCGAGTTTGGACTGCAATGAGCGCGAGTTCGTCAGATGGAGCGACTGAACTATACTGGGCCGCAGGTCGCGTTCGCACGGGCAATCGCTGCTTGAGTTAGGCCGTCCGAAAGCGTCCATGGTTTGGGACTCAATCTTGTAAGTCCATGCCTGCATCGCGCGGCTGCCGGCCGGCATTCCCGGGAAACTATCGGGCACACCTGTTGCGTCCGCTATGGCATCAGCCAGTACCTCGGCGGGGAGACGCCGACGATAGGCCCGGGAGAAGTTGCGGGTATCAGCCCGATTAAACTCATTTGGAATGGTGCTAAGCTGATAAAGACGCGAGCGCAATATCGTGCGCATCAGCATTTTCAAGTCATACTTCTGCTTTATCAGCTCACTGGCCAATGCATCCAGCAACGCCGGGTTCGATGGCGGATTGGAGATGCGGAAGTCATCGACCGGATCAACTATTCCGCGTCCGAAAAACACTGCCCAAATTCGATTCGCCACGGCCCGCGCAAAGAACGGATTTTTTTCATCCGTCATCCAATTAGCCAGCTCGTGGCGCGGGTCGCTATCCGTTTTCACGGCCAGGCCGTCGGGAGGCTTCGGCGTCATTACCTCACCGGTCACAGGGTGTTTGACCGTCGTGCCGGGCGCGAAATAGAAGGTCTCATTCCCGGCCGAGATCGGGGCCGATATCCCGGCGCCCTTCTGTTTTACCGTCCCGAAAAAGGCGGCCATCTGGTAAAAATCTTCCTGCCCCCACTTTTCATTGGGATGATGATGACACTTGGCGCAGTCGAGACGGACGCCAAGAAAGAGCTGGCTGAACATCGTGGTGAGATCCGCGGGCTCGCGGCGGTCCCGGTAAATAACAGCCGGCCCAAAACGATGCGTATTGCCTTCGGTCTGAACAATCTCACGCACAAACTGATCGTAAGGTTTGTTTGCCCGGAAACTCTCTCGCAGCCATTGATCGAGCAGATAGACGCTTTTGATTCCGGCTCGATCGGGATTTGGACGCAACAGATCGGCCCATTTATTTGCCCAATAATCGGCGTAAAAAGGATGCGCCAACAGACGGTCAACCGCCTTTTCGCGTTTGGCCGGATCCGTGTCGTTGAGAAACGCGCGAGCCTCTTGCTCGCCGGGCAGCGCGCCGATGGTGTCGAGCGAGGCGCGCCGCAAAAACTCGGCGTCACTGCAATTAGCTGATGGGAACAAACCGAGCTGCTTGAAATGCGAATAGGCCAGTTCGTCGATGAAGTTATTAACCGGCAAGCCGGCATATTGGCTTTCAGGCAGCAGGCTTTCGGCGGGCACGATGAGCCGTGAATCGCCGACCAATCCCATGAAGCGTGCCACGATCACAGCCTGGCCACTGACCTTACCAACCGTCACGGCGCCTTCTTCAGTCACACGCGCGATCTCCTTGTCGTTTGAAACAAAGCCGGCCAGCGCGGTCACATCGCGCACCGATCCGTCCGCATAATGGGCATGCACAAGCAACCGCTGTCTGGCTCCTTTTCGGTAACGCCGTTCAGCGGGCAACACGCTCAGGCTCTCAAGCGCGGGCTCTTTTTCAGCGTGAAAAGTCATGCCATTGCGGATCCATGCCACCAGCGCGTTATAGGCATCGGATTTTTTGTCAAACCGTTCACCGCCTTCATGGGGAAGAGCGAGAGTTGCTTTAAGCAAAAGCAGGCTTTCCTCGGGCGCGGCCGGAAAGACGCGCCGGCCCCGCGCATGTTTCACAATCTCGTCGTAATCGGATTTCGGATCAAAAGAAAACACCGTTAAATGGAATCCATTCTGACCGTCCGGCTTTGCATGGCAGGCGCCCGCGTTGCAGCCGGCCTTGCTTAAAATCGGCAGCACATCCCGGGTAAAACTCGGCGGCTCAGTGGTGGCCGCGGCGATCTCTACCGGAATTTCAATTCTTTGACCCGCAAACAGAGCCGTCAAATGTCCCTCACCTGCCTTGATGGCGCGGAGAGTCCCTCCCGTTTCCATCTTTAATAAATCAGGCGTTCCCACCTCAAACGTCGCGGTATCCGTGGCATCCGTATCGAAGCCGTCTTTTAGGCGCGCGGTGATCAGCACGTTTCCCTGTTCCCCGGCACGAATTTGAATCCGGGCCGGTTCCGCGATCAACGCCGCCACAAGTTCATCGCGCGGCGCTTCTCCGCCGGCAATGGCGAATCGGCTGAAAACCCCCAGGAGTGCGGCAAGATGGAAAAGCGGTTTCATTGAGCCGGTTTGTCTTCAAAAAGATCCAGTTTAGCGGTGAGCTTGCCGTCTTTATTCCAAACGAAAAGGCGGCCATCGTAAGACCCTGCAAAGACGCGGTCTCCGCCGGGACTCGCCACAACGCAGTAAAGCGCATTTCCGGCTCCCTCGAAATTTTTCTCCTGCGCGGACTCGGAACTTTGGGCACCGCTATGGGCCTTGAAATCGGTGTAACGCACCAGTCCCCCGCCGTCAGTCACGGCAAAAACCGAGGTCGGAGTCCACATCACCCCGTTAATGGCAGCGGTATGGGTGCCCAGTGTGATAAGCCGTTCCCGGGTTTTAACATCCCAGACCTTGAGCTGCTGGTCCGCGCCCCCTGTCACGAGCTGCGCGGAGCTGGCATCAAACGCAAGCGTCAGCACCTGCGCCACGTGTCCTTCAAATCGCGCGATTTCTGAATAAGTGGCAAGATCCCAGATTTTCACCAGCTTATCGCCGCCGGCGGTGGCCAGCATTGCGCCATCACTGCTGATCGCCATGTCGTAAATGAGATCGGCATGCGCCGGCCACGACCCGGTGATTCCGCCACATGCCACATCCACGATCCGCACGGTTCCATTTTCGGAAACGCGTCCATCGGCCACGGCCAACTGGTTTCCATCGGCAAGAAAACGGAGCGCGGAAATGCGATCGGTCAGCCCGGCAGTGATTTGATGCTCAGCCGTGAGCGATTCCGCATCCCAGATCACAACCTGGCGAAAAGCACCGCTGGCCAGTCGCCTTCCATCCGGGCTCCACGCGATCGATTGCACCGGGTCGGGGTGAAGTGAGGCGTGTTCGAGCTTTGTTATTTCTTTTGATGCGACGTCGTAAAGGAGCACTTGATTGCCGCATCCCACTGCCAACCGGGTCGAATCAGGCGAAAGTGCAAGCGCGAGAACCGGGTGGTAAGAGCGCGGCAACGTGGAAAGTGCCACAACGCGCGGGGCCGGCGCGGAATCTTTCAAGGCAATCGCATCCCAGGGCGCCCCGTCTTTCACCCAGCGGGAAAGCAGAGCGATTTGCCCAGCCGCAAGCTGCTTTTTAGGAGGCATATGCGGGTCGGCATCGGCGGAAAGCGCTTCAATCAGCGCGCTTTTTTCGGGAGCCCCTTCGACAATGGCCGGCCCGTTTTCCCCGCCTTCAATTAAAGCCTCGCGGGTTATCATCATCAGGCCGCCCTTTTTCTTCTCCGCGTTATGGCAGGAAAAACAGTGGGTTTTAAGCAGGCGCATTGAGGTTGCGCTATCGGCCCCCGGATCGGCCTGTGCACACAATCCCCAGGCAAAAATGCCAACCAACACCGCCAGAAGCCGGCCTCTGGAAAGGAATAAAAGGGGCGGCGTTCGCATTGGGGGAATGAGAGAACAACCCGTACACCTCCGCCCGCTTAGTTCCAAAGGGTGCAAGCCGGCCGTCAATGGACGCGAGCCTCTGCCAAGCAGAGCAGATATCTGGCTAATCCGTGCGACTCTCCGCGATCCAGGCGGCCTTCCAGGCTGGTGGAAGGCCCGGCATTTTATTCAGCCACATTTGCGCCTCATCCGGATGCCAGCGAAGCCATTGCGGCAGAGTCGAATCGAGCACGTCGCGGCGAATAACGGGATCGCTGATCGCAAGCGCATACTCTGCCGCAATGTCAGGGTGGTCCGCAGCGGCGAAGGAGCTGAACGCGCTTAAAACGGCATCGTGCTCGGAAGCTGCGGGGAATAGGTCAACAACCACCCCCATCCCCTCGGGTGCCGGCTTGCCGATGAGCCAGAGCGTCACAACGGTTTCAATCGCCGCATTGCGCACAGGTCCCGCGGGCAGCCGCTGACTCCAGCTTGGCAAAGCTCCCAACTCCGTAGGACCGAAATAATTTACCCCAAGTGCAAATCCAATCCGTTCCTGGGAATCGGCCGGCAGCTTATTGAGATGGGCAATCACCAAAGGAACGTCGTGTTCGCAGAGTTCGGTTAGTGCGCATTCCAGCAATGCCTCCCGATAAGTGTCACGCGACAATGACTCAATCCATCGGAGCGTTCCTTCAGCGTCCGCTTTCGCAGCCACGGCAATGACCGGTTTGGTGGGAAAGTTCCATCCGCTGTAGCTAGTGGGCTCAAGGTTGGTGCGCGCGGCGTCAAAGCGATTTTCAAGACACCAATCGAGCGCTGCGATCGGATCGGTTTCAGCCCAGTGCCCGGCAGCCGCCCTCAATCCGGCTTCCTGCAATGGAAATGGCAGGCGGGCAGCCCAATCAAGAGCCAGTGCGACTCCCTGTTCCGCCAGTGCCTCCGCTGCACCCGCAACGATGGAAAGAGTGTGCCAGCCACCCTTTGTAAGTTGCGGCAAAATCGAGTCGATGGCTTCGGCCGCTTTCACAGGATCCTTTTGCGCCCATGCCGACAAAACGGAATGGAGTCGATCCGAGCGAAACAGGTCCGCGTCTGACCGTTGTATGAAAGCGAACGCGGCAGCCGGATCCTCCGCAGTCCATTCCGACAGCTTTTCATTAAAAAATCCGTCGCGAGCGTGATTCGAAGGGAGTGCCGCCACGGCAAGCATCTGCTCTTTGGAACCGCTGCCAACCAGCCCGCTAATTGCCGTTTTTAGAATCTGCTGCGCCGATGGAATCCATGGACGGCGATGAATTTCTTCGATGATAATCTTAGGAGAACGCCGTGCCCAGACCTCCCAACAGCGCGTTTCATTGGAATGCTGACGCGCCCAGCCCCCTGCGGCGTCGGGATTGAGTTCAAACCAACGCTCAAAAACCAAACCCAGCACTTCCCGCCTGAACCGTGGCGGCAGCGTATTCGCGCGAGCCATCATCTCACCAAGATCCTCCGGGTTCAGATCGCCGATTGCCAGAAAAAGTGCGTGCTGCTGCTTGAGATGGCCGGGTTCAAGAAGCGCAGAAAGGACGCGACTGATCCGGGTGTCTCGCGCCGCTGTTGAAGCCGCTCCTCGATTAGCGCCCCCTTTCAGCGAAGCTTCCTCCGGCAAGCGGTCAACGCCGTATTTGGGAACACAAAGGGCGCCCAGGGCGAAGGAAAGGCCAAGAGGAAGAAGAAACCGCGGGATTTTCATCGCGGCCTCCGCAGCAGTTTTGCTTTGAGCTCCGCATCAATCCCGGGCACTTGATTCAACCATTCCCGGGCACGGCGCGGCTCTTTGCTCTCCCAACGCGTAAACAGCTCTTTAATTGCTTTGTTGCGAATAAAAGTATCGCTGATCTGATCAAGCCACAGCCCGGCGCCTTCGGGATCGATGACCGAAAACTCAAGCGCAAGCGTCTGCAGGGCACTTTCCCGTGCACATCCTCGGGGCAACGATTGCACCCATTGCGCCGCCTTTTCGGGCGATTCATTTGCCCATGTCTCCACCACGCCCCGCGCCGCATACGTCTGGACCCGGCCAGGCGGCAGCGTGCCAACCCATGCCGTGGCGGCTGCAATATCCTTGGAAGCGGTCGCTGATGCCAGACTGCGCGCTCCCCAAAGCAGCGACTCGGTGTCGGCATCCCGGGGAAAGTCGCGCCGCGCATCGGAGAGCCGTCCTTTGGCCACAAAAACGTCCGCCAAATCCGAATGTGCGCGATTCCGCACCTCTCCTGGAGGCAGATTGGCGAGCCATTTCCGGAGGCGCTCCGCGTCAATCAACGGCGAACTGCCAAGTTCACCCATATGTTTTGCAAGCACCTCAGCGGGCAGCGAATCAAGCCAGTCGAAAAGGGGCGCCGGATCGCGATCATCCCAGGCGTTGACGGTTACACCAATAAACTCACCACTCTGGGAAAACGGAAGTGTCTTCAACCACTCCAAACTTCGGATGGGGCTTGCTCTCATGAGCGCGCCAGTTGGCGTCCCGTGATCCGCACTTTGAAAATCGAGCAGTTCAGGATAAGCCGCAACTTGCTTCTGAATCCACTCCAACGGATCAACCTTGCCCTCCTCATCCAATGCTTCGAGTGCATCCCAGGCGAGCTCAGGGCGCTCGCTTGATTCCAGCTTGCTGAGAAGATTGACCGATAAGGAAGGCATCCGGCGGACTGCATTTAAGTAGACGGAGGAAATGAGGAATGCGCGATCGCGGTCCTTTTCTTTGAACTCCGCAGCCGCCCGCTCTATCGCGCCCTGGGGATCGGAATATGCCAGTCCTCTCACATAAGATCCAACCGCCAGAGGCCATTCCTTTTTGCCGCGAAAAGTCTCCAGCCATTCGAGCGCTTTTCTCGGATTGGATTGCCCACTTTGTTCCAAGAGTTGAGCGATTGCGATCCGCTGAGGGGTCTCCAACGGAATCCGGGGAATATGCTCAAACAACCATTGCGGATTGCGTTGGGCCAAAACGCTGATCACCCGCGAAGTCTCATCCTCAAACTCCCTGCGAGTCGGTTGCACGGCCTGAATGATCTTCTCCAAGGCGTGCAAAGCACCCGTTTCATCGAGTTCAAGCCAGCGTTCAAGGCATGTTTGAATGAAATCGAGCGATACCGTACGATCCAATTTGTCGAGCTTCGTTATGAGCCCACCGGGTTCCTCCAGAGCGGCGAGAAAGTCAGCTGCCTGCAACGCCTGGAGCGCTTCATAAAGCGCGCTGTTCTTTGCCAGCCCGTCCGGTTGAGCACAAACCGTCCAGACCCTATCCAGCCGATCCTTTACAGACACCAAAGCCTGGTGGTTAGAAATTGGGCCCGGATTAGGTAATTCCACGCCCTTCCTCAGCGGCGCCCTTTCCTTCCATCCCGGATGAAACGCAGCATATCCCAAAACGAACCCTGTCGCCGACCAAGCCAGCATAACAAGGGGAAAGCGCATGAAGTGAAGAAGAAACGAGTGCTTGGGCAAATACAACGCAAGCTGCGGATCCTGATGCGTTTTCGGGATTAGAACACCCTTACACCCGGAAGAGCGCCCCGAGCTTTCTTCCCAGCAATCGGCTCGCGCCAAAGATGGCGATCGCCAGGAAAAGCATCGCCCAGACTCCGAGCGCCGAGGAGATTGCACGCCCTTCGCCCAGGAGCTGGAAAAGTTCGTAGATCGCTTTGGTTATCGGGTAATGCTGTTGTTTTTGCGCGAGCACGAGCGAATCGGAGACTTCCAGCATTGCGAACGAAAATGCGAGCAGGCCGCCCGCGAGGAGATTGGCTGCGATAAGCGGCAGGGTGACCCGCCAAAGGGTGCGGAGCGGCGGGCATCCGAGGTTTTGCGCCGCTTCCTCCAACGTCACGCTGGTTTGCTGGAGTCCGGCGGCGGCTGAGCGCACCACATACGGCAGGCGCCTTACCGCGTAAGCGATCACAAGCAACAGCGTGGGATCTTTGCCGGGATTCAACGCCGCAAACGGGCGGCCTTCCTGGGTCATGGAGATATAGCCAAATGCCAGCACCAGCCCAGGCACGGCGAGCGGCAGCATGGCAAGCGCATCGAGAACTCCGCGCGCTGGCAACGTGGTACGAACCACAATATAGGCAATCGCAATCCCCAGGATCAGGTCAAACGCGGTCGAAAGGCTCGCGTATTTAAGACTGTTGAGAATTGAAGGAACCGCCAGGTAATGACCAAGAGCCGTCTCGTAATGGGATAAGGTCCACTCGGTCGGCAGGATCGTCCGATACCATTGGCCCGCAAACGAAATACAAATCACTCCCGCGTGCGGCAGCAACGCGATGGCGGTGACTCCTCCAAATGCGAGCAGGCAAATCAAGCGCATCAGCGGCCCCGCTTCCCGTGCACCGCCGGCAGTAGTGGCTTTCGCGGCCATGGCGTGGTTTGCATCCCCGGCAAAAAACCGGCTCACGGCATAAAGCAGCAGCGTGCTCGCGAGCATCACCACCACAAGCGCGAATGGAAACGGGTTGCCGGCGATTTCCTTGATCCCGTAAAAGATCTGCACCGGGGTCACGCGCGCGTAATCGAACATCAGGGGGACTCCCAATTCGGTAAACGCGAAGATAAATACAATGGTTCCGCCCGCAAAAAGCCCCGGCACAATGAGCGGCAGCGTGATTTTCCGGAACCGGCGCAGCCCGGTGCAACCGAGGTTTTCCGCCGCCTCTTCCATGGCGGGATCCAGGTTTGCCAATGCCGCGGTGAGATTAAGGAAAAGAATCGGATAAAGGTGCAAGGCGTTCACAGCCACCACGCCCCAGAATTGGCCGCGTCCCAGCCAGTCGAAATTCGCGTCGGGCGCCATTAGTCCGCTCTTTGTCAGGAGCGCATTGAGAGCGCCGAATTGCCCCAGGATTTGACGAATCCCAATGGCGCCGACAAAAGGCGGAAGGATCATCGGCACGAGAACCAGGGCTGAAAGCAGCTTTTTGCCGGGAAAATCAAATCGATCGGCCAGCCAGGAAAGCGGCAGTGCAATCGCCAGCGTCAGGATCGTGGTTGCCACCGCCAGAAAAAACGCGTTTCGAAGCCCTTCGAGATAGATCCGGTTCTTAAACACCTCGGCGATAAAATCAAATGTCAGCTTTCCGTCCGCATCGATGAAAGCGCCGCCGAGGGTTGTGACGATGGGCCAGATGAAAAAGCAGCCAAAGAATGCCATGGCAAAAAGCCACACGATCCAGGCAAAAGACTTCGACATGCAGCGCTCGTAGCCGAAGCGGCCCTGGCAGTCGAGGCCGATGGCAATCAACACTCCTCCAACGCCTCTCACGGACGCGGAATTTCCGAATCAACCGCGTGCTCGTAAGCGCCGCCTAAGCCACTCGCGTTATCGGGACGGCTAGGAAACCGCCGCATCCTTGATGTATCCCGCGCTGAAAATCACCGCCATGGAGCGGCGTTGATTCCGGTTCAACTTTTCAGCGGCAAAGGAATCGACTCGCCAATAAGCAATACCGGCAGCCCTCCGCGGATCGGATAAAACCGGGTTGCATCTTCGCGCAAAAGCCCCGCCTCGATCATGAACCCCACCGCGTTGCCGGAATAATCCGCCAGGCCCCGCTGTAATCGGGCGGCTTCCAGGGACGCGATTAATTCCTCGGAAGCCAATGCCAATGCCTGCCGCGTCTCCGGGCAGCGCAACAAGGCAAGGATTTCCGCCGACACCCCGCTTTTAGTAGGCGAATCCATTGGCTCGCACGCGCACCATCGGTTCAGCCGACTCTCTTTGCAGGGCGCCATCGAGCACTTCAGCCAGATAAAGTGTATGATCGCCCGCGTCCAATTTGCCGACCACTTTGCAGGCCAGAAACGCCCATGCCTCGCTAAATTGCGGGATGCCAAATGCATTCTCAACCCGGGCCAACTCTTCAAAGGCCGCCGGGTTGTCGCCGCGGGCAAACGCTTTCAACAACGCATTGTCGTCCTTGCTCAAAACGTGCAGGCCAAAAAGACCGTCCCCTTCCAGAGCGGCGACGATCGGACGGCCGGACCCAAGGGCAATTGATACCATGGGAGGCTCAAAACCGGCTTGCTCAACGAAGCTGCAAAGCATCCCAATCGGCACGTCGTTGAGTTTGGCGGTCGCCACATAAAGGCCGCTGGCGATTTTGCCAATGGCCGCTCCGATAGATTTGCTCATACAGGCAGGAGTAAAGAAACTGGGAATCTTAAGTTTTGGAGGCGGCCCACTCGTCGTGAACCGAAGATGCATTTTGCCAACAACATCCGGACGCCATAACCGGAGAAAAAGAAACCCGCTCCGCCAAAAACCGCGGTTACGGTCCAGCGGAACGGGGTTCTGAAGTTCATCGGCAGCTTGCAGGGAAGGCCCTGCTCTTTTGGCAAAACCTTAGTATTTGGGGACGGACGGATCGACCTGCTCGGCCCACGCGGTAATGCCGCCATCGAGGTTCCAGAGCTTGCCAAATCCGGCTTCCTGCAAAAGCTTTAGAGCACGCGCTGAGCGAACCCCGGTCTTGCATTGAAGCACGATTTCGTCCGCGCTATCGAGCTCGCTCATGCGCGAAGCCAATTGGCCAAGCGGAATCAAACGCGAACCGGGAATGCGGCAGATATCGTATTCGAACGGCTCGCGCACATCGACAAGGACGAAGTTTTCCGTCCGATCCTGCTTTGCTTTCAAATCAAGAGCGGTAATGGCGGGCACATGCGCCTCGGCTTCCTCGGCCGCCTTGGCCTGGGGAATGCCGCAGAACTGATCGTAATCGATGAGCTCGGTAATTGTCGGATTATCGCCGCAGACCGGGCACTTTGGATCCTTGCGCAGCTTGAACTCGCGGAACTTCATCTTGAGCGCATCGAAATGGATGAGCTTTCCAATAATCGGCTCGCCAATGCCCATGATGAGCTTGATCGCCTCAATGGCTTGAATCACGCCAATGATCCCGGGCAGCACTCCAAGCACGCCGCCTTCCGCGCAGCTTGGAACCATCCCTGGAGGCGGCGGTTCGGGGAACATGCAACGATAGCATGGCCCGCCAAGATGCGGCGCGAACACGGTCGCCTGCCCGTCAAAGCGGAAAATCGAGCCGTAAACGTTCGGCTTTTTAAGGAAAACACAGATGTCGTTGGAGAGATACCGGGTCGGGAAATTGTCGGTCCCATCGATCACGATGTCGTAAGGCTCAACGAGTTCCTTCGCGTTTTCAGCGGTGAAAAAGGTGTCGTAAAGGTCCACCTGCACGTTCGGGTTCACCTCGCGAATCCGATCACGGGCCGAGTTCAGCTTTTTACGGCCGACATCCTTTGTGCCGTGAAGAATCTGACGCTGAAGATTGGAGAAATCGACGGTATCGCCATCGACAAGCCCCATGCGACCGATGCCGGCGGCTGCGAGGTAAAGGGCGATGGGCGAACCAAGTCCGCCTGCGCCGATGCAAAGAATGCTGGCTGCCTTAAGTCGTTTCTGACCTTCAAGCGTCACCTCCGGCATGATGAGATGCCGGGAGTAACGGGCGATCTCGTCGTTGCTGAATTCAATGCGCTCAAGGCGGCTCGGGTCAATGATACTGGCCATAATTTTGGGACGGCGACCCTACCACGACTTTCCCATTTGAAAAGGAGGGCTTTGGCAACGATGCGGAGAAAGGCAAAAACGGAGTAGGAAAACCTCCGGTCCCGGCTTGTTTGCATGGGCCGCGAATCGCGCCCTCTTCCCGCATCTTCCATCCTTCAGCCTTGCCAAAGCCCGACTGCTCGCTTAGCAGATGCGCAGGGTGTGGGTGAACCAAGGGCAAATGCGCTTGTGCTATCTCCAGCCGAGCCCTTTTAATCCTGAGCACTTCTCCTGGTTAAAAGAGTTCATTTCCGGCGCGGTCGTTTTTGCGCCGAGGACGTGGAGAGGCGCTGAGGCCTCATTCGTCCACACTTTCCACCCGGCGGAACTTTGTTCAGCGACCGTCCGTGCTCCTTTGTTTCGTAATCGAGCGGCGGAGCGGCCTGTGAATGCGGCAACACGCCGCTTCCGTCCTTACATCAACCGATAAATATAGTTCATTGACATGAAATCCAAGCAATCCAGACCTTCGGGTCGCCGTTCGGAGCGCGCCCCGCGGCGTTCCGTTCGCGGCCGTGAAGAGTCGCGTGCCGCAAAGCCACCCGCAAAAAAGGGCTTTTGGCAAAAACTCGTTGCCTTCTTCACCGGCGGCAAAAAATCGGCGGCCACCTCCGGCAACCAAGCCAAAAAAACGTCCACCCCGGCTCGATTCAACACCCCGCGCAAGCCTGAGGTCACCGAGGTTACCTCTGCCAAACTCTATGTTGGCAATCTTTCCTTTAAAGCCACGGAAAGTGACCTGGAAGAGCTCTTCAACGGAGTGGGCGTCGTGCGCACCGCTGAAATTGTGACTCACAAAGACACCGACAAGTCGAAGGGCTTCGGGTTTGTGCTCATGACAACCATCGATGAAGCCAAACGCGCCGTGAGCGAGTTGCACGACCGCGATTTTCTCGGTCGCAAACTCGTTGTGAACGGAGCCAAAACCAACGATCGCGAGCCAAACTATCGCGGCTAAACCGTTGGAAAACCAGAATTGACCAAGGGAGGTTCATCGCAAGGTGAGCCTCCCTTTGCTTTTATAAACGTCTCCTCTCATGCCATCGACTTTCTTCCTTCTCGGTCCGACCGCCTCGGGTAAAACCGCCCTCGCAATTGAAGCCGCGGCCCTTTGCGATGCCGAGATCGTCGGAGCCGATGCGTTCCAGATCTATCGCGGACTCGACATTCTCACCGCGAAACCCTCGGTGGAAGAGCGCTTACGGACTCCGCATCATTTGGTCGGGGAGATCGCGTTAAGCCAGCCCTTCGATGTGGCCCAATATGCGGCAGCGGCAGGCGATCGAATCCGCGAGATCCATGCACGCGGCAAACACGTGCTCGTGGTGGGCGGCACGGGACTTTATGTGCGCGCCCTTACCCATGGCCTGGCCGATCTGCCGCCTGCGGATGCGGCCCTGCGAAATCAATTGGAATCAATGCAGCCTGAAGAACTGCAGGCACGCCTGCTTCAATATGATCCGGTGGCCGCGGCAGCGATTGATCTAAAGAATCCGCGCCGGGTGATTCGTGCGGTGGAGGTATGCATCTTAACCGGCAAACCCTTTTCAAGTTTTCGTCAGCAATGGAATACGCCGAAGCCCGACGTCCAGGGTATCGTTTTAATGGCTGAGCGCACTGGGCTCTACGAGAGGATCAACCGGCGGACCGAAAACATGTTTATGGAAGGCGTCGTGGAGGAAGTGCGGGACGCCGGCCCGATTGGCTCCACGGCGGCCCAGGCCATTGGACTTCGTGAAATCCGAGCCTGCTGCGAGGGGCTAATCTCCAAAGCTCAATGCATTGAATCCATTCAGCTCGCCACCCGCCGCTATGCTAAACGTCAGATCACCTGGTTCAGGAAAGAAACGGCGTTTGATGCCACGGCCTCAAGCCGGGATCTTGCCGAACAAATTGCCCGGCGTGTTGGCGAACAGTTATAGCGGCTGCCTGCTGGAAAGCTGCTTGCGAGCAAGCGGTCCCAGGTAGGGCACTTCCCATTCCTTGCCCGAGAACGCTTTCCAGATCTGCACCACGTAGAGAGCCAATGCCCCTAATACGACGACGGCCGAAATAATCGAAAAGCCCATCGAGAGCAATTTTCCCAGCAACGGAATTTCAAGAAGCACCTCCTTGCTTACCCGCAGCACTACGGTCAGCACGAACCAGGCGCATCCAAATAGGATCGATTGCATCGAGTAAAAGCGCACATACGGATTCTTGCGATCAAGAAGCAGGAACACGAGGCCTCCAATTGGGGGGAAAACACAAGCGAGCGTTGCGGCCACATTCGAAGGAAGACCACCCCGTTCTGGAGGAAGGGAAACAGGCTCGGAAACAGACATACAGGTTTGGCAAACTAGGCCCCGGCCTTTCACAGTCAAGATCATCGCGCGCCCTTGCTGCAGTGAACTGACTTTGCTGTTTACCCAATCATCGGAATTTGTACACTGCGCACGTTCTTAACCCCACCTCGGTGGCCACCCCAGAGCGAAATCTCCTCCCGGACTTTTGAGACTTTATGGCCAAAACACCGACTAAGGTTGCCGCGAAAACGGCATCCATCCCAACACCTGCTCCGGCATCCGTAAAAGCGCCTGCAAAACGCGTCACAGGCGTCAAGCAGCCCGCCCCTCCGCTGCCCGTCAAACCAACGAGCAAAGCGCCCGCATCCAAAAAGAAACCGGCTGTGGCAGCCGTCGTTCAGCCGCCTGCTCCGGAGCCTGTTGTCAGGAAAGCCGCCGCGCCTCGCAGGAAACCGATCGCCGCTCCTGCCGCGCCGATCAGTTTTCAGGAAGAGGTTGCGTTGCGCGCCTATTATCTTGGAGAAGCGCGCCGTGCCAAAGGGCTGCCTGGAGACGAGCATCACGACTGGATTGAAGCCGAGCGACAGATCCAAAGCGAGGCTCAGCCAAAGGCGAAGACCCGAAATCGTTAGGCTCCCACGTTACTTAAAGAGCTATAGTCCGGGCCGTACCTTCTTATGTTCGTGCCCGCATTGAGAGCAGACTAATCAGCCCCGCGAAAGCCAATACGATGGTGTCTGGTTCAGGAATGACTGCCAGATTGGCGATACCGAAACTCTCCGGGTCCTCGCCCCCGGCACTTTTGGTTACCAGCGGGTCAAAAGCCAGATTTGCTCCATTGCTTGGGACCATCCATGTTCCGCCTCCGTGGATGGGGCCTTGCTGGCGGCTGAACTGCCCATACGCCTGCCCCGGCGCCAATGTGATTGAAGCGAAATCGTTTGCCATCAAACCCGGAAACCAGCGTATCCCAAGTCTAAGCCCGGCTGGCACGACATTCTCCGCAAACTCAAATACACGCTCAAGCCGGCCCGCGGTATCGGCACCTTTAAACAGGTCAAATCCATTGGTAGATGAGAAGTCACTCTCCGCTCCGCCTCCGGTAGTAAAGATTGCTGAAAGAAGAGTATCATCTCCGCTCACCCATTGACTGCCGCCATCAGCGAGATCGATCGGGTTAAAGATGCCGTCGCCGCCCAGATTAATTAATTGAAGCAACGAGCCGGCGGGCAACGATTGGTTCTGCGCTGACTGCAACAGCCCGCCTGCAATGCTGATCACAATGCTGCCGTGGCTCACACCTGAAAGAGACGCGCAGGCGAAAAGCATCATCAACACGCGCCTCTTCATTGCGCCATGCGCCGGCGATACCAGCAGAGTGCCGCGAACGTGGCCGCGAAAATTGGGAGAAGCGACCCGGCTTCAGGAACACTCGTTGATGCACCCGGCGTCTGGAAACTCGCCACACCGATGTTGTTGAAGTCTGATCCGCCAAAGGCCGTGGTAATCAGCGAATCGAAGATCACTGCGGAACCTGCCTCCGGCACTATCCATTCCGCGTCTCCATACAGCGACATCCCCTGCCGCGTAAACTGCCCATAAAAACTGCCAGGCGCAGGGGCTGTTGAACCATAGCTATTGCTTGCAGCGATGTGGGGAAACCAACGGATGCCAAGCTTGTCGCCCGGATTGAGATTCACATCGAAATCGAAGTTAAAAACTCGATCGAGCGTTCCGGCCGTTCCCACGCCATCCGTTAGATCAAACGAACCTGCGCTCGCATATCCATCCACATTGGGGATTCCCGAAGCAAAAGGTAAATTTACAACCGAATCATCCCCGCCTATCCAGGAAGCGAGGCCGATTGAGTCAAAGACACCGTTGGCGCCGAGGTTCACCAGCTGAAGCATCGCCCCTGTTCCCAACGCGCTGCCGGTCTCAGTGCGGAACTCTCCGCCTGCCATACTGATGGTAATCATCGTGGCATGAGCCAAGCTCGCGCACAGCAAACTGCCCGCTACAAAAAGGGAGAGAATACCACCGCCGGGGATCACTGTTTTCATTGGTTTAGCTTGATAAAGGTTCATTCGGTTACCGGCATCGGCTGCACCCAATCCTTGCCCGGGTTGCCTATTGCTTTACGGATGATGTAGGCGCGGCCCGGCTCAAGAATCACGTCGTTGCCCACGGTGGTTGAAGCAGATCCGGCCTGCCGCCATCCTTGCCCCGCCAGATAATAATAGATGCGGGCCGGAGCGCGATTGAACCCTGCCTGACCGTTGGCCCATTCAAGCAACAAATCGGTGCGGCGCAGGATGCTAGGCGAGGATTGGACCACGCTTTGACTCGGAGTAACGGCGTCTACCAAGCCTGAGGCGTTAAGCCTCACTGGCTCCGCCTGCGCCAGCGCCACATAGAAGTCGTTGGACTGTGTTGCAGACGCGCCCTGCACAAATACAACCGCCTGCTCCCGCAGCGGCACCCCTACAACAATCATACTCAACGCTTCCATCCCCTTGCGACGCACCAAAAACGGCTCGCCCGCTCCAATCGGTTGCTCGCCCATGTCTATAACTCCTCCTCCTCGAACACGCCATCCTTCTCCTTCCACATAGAAAAATTCTCGAGAAGGCGCCTTGTTCGTGCCGACGCGGTCCTGGTCATATAGGAGCACCGAATCTTTAATCACAAAATCATTGGGCTGCTTCTCAATTATCACTTCGTCTTCATTGTTGCCGAACAGAGAGCCGACCGTCCACGCCGGCCGAATGCGAACCGTATCCCCAAACGCCAGCGCCCCCAGTGGATGCGCGGTCAGGTCGTCGCCTTCGGTCTCTACAACGATGCCGTCCCCGGAGTTGTCAAGAATCCGGTAGGAGACCCCTTTTAAGTGGCCTGATGTAAACTCCACATGATATGCCCCTTGAGGAACGCCGCCGGGCCCGATTCCTGTGGCAAAGCGCCTGGGCGTAAATCCCGCGGCCGCGCAAATAATCTGGTTGGGTTGAACCGCTGTGACCTTTGCATAAGTCGTGGCCGCCCGAAAGAGAGGCACTGAAACATGGTTATCCGAAGCGCCATTCAGCTCGACCGCAAAATATCCCGCAGGCGGCGAGGAAGCTAATTCAACCATCTCGGCACAGGCAGATTCCCGTGCAACAACAAGAGCTACTGCGCCGCAAAGAAACAGGAAATAACGAGGGCACTGAAACAGATGAGAAAAGTAGTTCACTGGAGTAGGAAAAATACGGTTAGCCGAAGTGAATGTTAGCGTTTGCCGGGGCACGTTGCGCAGCCCGCGCTGCCGCGCACCACATTGACTGAACCTGGAGCAGACCCGCTGCCGCTGGCCGCCATCGTGACCGTCTTTGAATCACGCATCGCGGCCTGGAACCGCTCCCATTTATTAAAGCCCGCCAGACCACCTTCCAGATAGAAGGCGTTTGCAGAAGCACCCGCTTCTTCAATTGTGCGGTAATGCTCCCCGTGATCCGTTACAAAGAGAAGTTGTTCACTCGCGGACATGCCAGCCAGCAACGGCGCCAACGATTCCTTCCACTGCTCTTTCGTCCAGGCCGGATCATAGATCAATATTTTCGCCCCTGTCATTCCAGCGGCACCTTTTACCTGGTGCGCGCTTGCCTGGACGATTCTCCAGCCGCTTTCGATTGTCCACTCATCAAACTGACTTGGCGGGATCGTCATCACCTCGGCCATTTCAGAAAGCGAACCCGAGAGCGCTTTCCCGGCTCGCGTCCATGCGCGCAGACCGCCGGCCAAAATCCGCACGGATGCCGCGCCGCGCGATTCCAATTGTGTGATCTCTTTCAGGAGCTCCCCATCCTGATGTCCCTCCGCAATGAGGATCACCTGTTTTCCATTGAGAAAACCAAGCGTCTTGAGCAGGTGCGGAGGGAAATGCATTGCACCGGGAATGCTCAGGCGTTCGAACTTGGCCCGGGGTCTGACATCGAGAAGCACTGGCGCGCTGCCATTGCTTCGCAACGCTTCCATTTCAGCCATGCTTATATAGGAGGCAACCGGAACCTCCTGCTTAAGACGCGGGTTTGAGACCAGGCCTTTCCATTGAAATTGAATCAGACGGCGATTCGCGCGGTTGGTCTCAACCAGCACCTCCGCCCTCGCAACCCCGGGTGCGGGCGCCCGATAGAGCAACTTCACACTTCCTGTTTCTCCCGCCTCAATCTCGCTTGGAAACTTCACAATGCTCAAACACGAGCACGAAGATTCCACTCGCAAAATCTTCAATCGCTCCGCGCCAGGATTCCTAATTACAAACTCGTGACTGATTTCAGCGCCAGACCGAGCCCTCCCGAAATCAAAGCCTGCCTCCGCCTCCACTGCACTCTCGCCAGGCCCGGCTTTGAGACCTTCATTTCCTATTTTCGGCTTGTGAAACTCATGCAAAAAGAGCGCCAAAGCCCCGGCACTCGCCATAATGAATACTGCCGCTGAAATAATAAAAGGCCGGCGGCGCCGTGCCGTTACGGTGACGGCTATTTCAGAAGTTGGCGGCGGTTGCATTGGGTGAAAAAGCGCTCTGAGCAGGATCAAGAACAAATCGCCTTGGTTTTGAATATGGCGCCGGGGGGAATTATTCCCGAGCCGCCCTTAACGATGACAATCTGTTGTTATGTGATTAATGATTTGACTCTTTCGAGTCAACAACAAGTCAATCAATTCTTGCTTTAAATTAATTTAATTTGTGCTCCTTCAGCGTGAAATAGATAACATTCATTTTCACCTTTCGATTTCTGTAAAATCAGCTGTTTCCCAAACATTCAGAGAACGCCGGCAATCGACGGTTGCCACCTCCGCTTTGTCCCATCAATTACGCCACGTCCTTCTTACGGATCTCATCGCCCTGGCGCTAATCTTCGTCGTTGCGCTTTTGATCGGGCTCGTTCGCAACCAATTAAGCGCCATTCCTCTTGAGATCCCTTATCAGTCCAAACAGGCACGCCTCACGACTGCATCGCTTTCGCTTCCTCCTATCGGACCTGACCAGCCGAATCTGTCGCGGCAATACATTACTCAAACCGGTCTATCGACTTTGCTCCAAAAAAAACACGCGTTGCTCATCGACGCCCGCCCGGGTTTGTTTCACCAGGCCGGACATCTGCCCGGCGCACTTTCTTTACCCCGCGCGAGCTTTAGAGAGAGCTACTTTTCGTTACGCGCCCAGCTTGAAGAAGCTTCGCGGCGCCGGACTCCGATTGTGGTCTACTGCCAGAACGTGGAATGTGAAGATAGCGAAATGGTAGCCGATACCCTGCGACATCTTGGCCTAAATAATGTCCTCGTCTTGCGTGAAGGGTTCCGGGCTTGGGAAGATGCAAACCTGCTTATCGAACCAAAGCGTCGCTAAAACCTGGGCGCATGAAAATCTCTTATCCAACCCTCGCCCGCTGGATACTCGCAGCCGTTTTTGGGTACGCGGGCTGGCAAAAGGTCAAAGAGCCCGCGGCGTTTGCGGATAGCGTTGCAGCCTACCAACTTCTTGGCCCTGTTTCTATCAGCCTGGCTGCAATTGCGCTTCCTACTCTCGAACTCCTGACAGCAGTCTTGCTTATTATAAACCGGCCGCGGCGTTTGGGAACCGTGGCGGCGGCTGCAATGACCGCTTTATTCACCGTGTCACTCGCTTCGGTGCTCGCGCGAGGCCTGCAGATCGACTGTGGCTGTTTTGGTTCAGGCAAAGCGGCGCCAACCAGCACTTGGCCGGCCTTCGCCCGCGCTTTACTACTCTTCGCCATTGCCACCGCGCTTTACCTGTTTGAACTGCTGAAGAGATCTCCCGAAAGCCCGACGGCTGGCATTTCGAACCCAGCCTCAGACGTCCGGATCGAAAAATAACTTCATTGAATCCTGCCTACGCGCAATTCCAAAAAACGTTTGCCAGACCCGCCTTCAACCGCCACCGAGTCCCGCATTTTCTTGCGAATAAAACCTTCAGGCAGATTTTCCTGGGTAACCGCCAGCACGGTAGTTGCAGGCGTCCAGTTACTCTTAGGCGTTTTCAGGCTGTCAGCGGCCACCACCGTGCAGGCAAGGCCCGGATCGTCGGTGCGCTGGCGGTAGGTCATTGTCAGGTAATGCAGGCCGTTGTATTCCTCGACCCGGACCTCAGGCCCGGCAAAATCATCGGGATTCGTCGGATCGCTCCCTGTGGCATACTCCAGTGCGTTGGGAAGTTCGTCCCCGTCGCCGTCGGCCGATTCACCAACAATCGCGGGATCGGTTACTCCGGGCCAATAGCGGTTCTTCCAGGCATCGTAAAGAAGCCCGGCCGTGACGGTGATCATGGTTGACTTGCGGTCGCCAAGCTTTCCATCGGAGGCAGCAAACTGGACGGGATAGTTCCCCGTTTGCTCGGCTCCCGGTCGCCACTCAAAAACCGCCGTGCCATGGCCGTTATCCGAGAAGCTGGCGCCCACGGGCAATGAAGCCACTGTGATCGCCACAGGATCGCCATCGGCATCGCTGGCTTGCACAATAAATCCAATTAAACTTCCCACACGCGCCACGCGGTCGGCTGGTTGCCGCAAAACTGGCGCGCGGTTCCCGCTTCCTGGACTCCCGAAATTGACGGCATACGAAGCCCCGCCCACATTATTGATATCGAAGATATTCAGAAAATAGTTCCACCGCTGCACATCCGGCAGATAAGTCGAGGAGAGCCATGCATTGGCAAGGTTGATTGGCTTACCATCGCTGCGCATCGCTGAGTTCACAACCTTCGAGCCGCCAAACGGGTCAGCCAGTTTGATATAAGAAAACCCTGAACTTGCAGGCGCGGTGATTTGGTATCCTGAAGCAATCGGGCCAATCCCAGCAAAGGAGCTCAGATCCACCACACTCCCATCGTAGTTCTCCGACTCATAAACCCGGAGGGTATCGCCATCAAGCGCCAGGAAATCGCGGATACTGTCCCGGCCGGAAAGATCAACAAGCACGTCGCGGATCAGCCGATGCGCGTTTAAATCTGTAATGAGCGAAGTCAGCTGTCCGCCCAGTTCATCCGCATGCGTAAACGTCGCGCTAAAATCGACAAACCGCCCATAAAGCGACGTGGTCATGATCCAGCGCCCGACAGCAGACCTGTTGGGCGCGATGTTGCCAAAGTCGGCAAGCAGGCTTGGCGTGGAGGGCTGGCCGTTTATCTCGCTTCCTTCAATCCTGAAGTTGATCAGAAGCCCCTGCTTGTTCTCCACGATCCGAGGCTGGCTCGATTCAATCTTTAGTTTTCTGGCCGCGCCATACCCCGAGTTCTTTATCCGGACTCCCAGGCTGAACGGAATCGATGGTTCAATCAAAGGCGTAAACGGATCATCGCCATAAACATCAAACGGCAAAAAATAATCGAGCGCGAGCATTGGCATCGGCTCAACACGGATTGAGTCCGGCGCAACATCAACCACCGACTCCGCACCGCTGGAGGTATACGTCAGCTTTGCTCCAACAAAATAGAGTGTCCCGGTTGGATCGCTCCCGGCCGAGGATGGCGCCGGCACAATCAGCCAGCGCAGCTTTTCTTCTCCGCCACCTGCCACCCGTTCCGGCAACGCGGGACTGCTGGTCAGGCGCACGAAAAATTTGGCACCCGTGTTATTTGAATCCGAGGTGGCAACCACAGGCTTCTTATCCTGATCAAGAAAGTTCAGAACCACCTTCACGTTTTCCAAGTCGACAGGCCCCCCATTCTTCACATTCATCCGCGCCTCAAACCCCTGCCGCTCCAAAGTAAGATCCTGGTCTATCTCAATCTTCACCCGGACACAGATGGAGTCCTGACAACGCGCCGACTGCGCAAATAGTGCCCACGCAACAAATCCATAACCACATGTCCGAATTAAGGATTCACCAAACGAGAGGCAGAATAAATCCCTCAGGGCAATTGCGAATCGCGCATATCCTCCTGAAAATGCCAGCCAAGTGACAACAAGTCTAGAGTGAACCGCCAGATTTGAAGCTAAGATTTTCATGTTGGGTCATTCGCGTTGAAAGCTACATATAGGCTATGGCGCTTTTCATTCAGGTTTTGCTCAATCGTATTCGCCACACCGCCAACAACTTTAGAATCGAAAGAAAGATCATTTAAACTGCCCATTCCCCCAAACAAGAGAATGCGAAGGTAATCCATTTGCCTGCAGGTCACCGGCGAATCCTGTCGATCGAGCATCTCTGCGATTATTTTGAGCATTGAATACCACTGAAGCGCTTTTGGATCCGACACTTTGTCGTGTCCTTTAGCATACTCACTACCGTTCCAATGCAACGCACTTCCGCTCGAAGAGTGGATTAACGGTTCTAACTCCGCCGCGACTGCGTTGAGATTTTCAATAAAGTATTTTTTGTTCATTGCTACTGGAGGATCAGCACACCTGCATTTCGTATAAATATTTGAACGGCACTATCTGCTCCCCCTTCCACGCCTCCTACGAAAATCCGCGTCCCTGCAGGAATAACAACCGAATTGAGTGTCTCGGCAGTGGCGCCGGCAGGGAGATTCAATGCGATACTGGCGGCCGTAGGCGAGGAAATTTGGCTAACGGTTTCGGCGGTAGTCAAAAACCGACCAGTTGCTCCAGAAACACCTCCTGAATATCGATATGCAACAATTGAATCTTCCAATACAGTGGAAGTATATTTCCCACCCGCAAAAGTGGCGGCAATTTCCGGAGTAATTACAGTTGCTGCGCGTTGCGCCGCAACTCCTCCGGGAATAATTCCTCCTAATGCGCCCGATACTGCGGATGATTCAATTACATCAGATACAGACGCCCCGGGATCTTTTAATAGGCCTGTGATTGCACCACTAAACGCCCCCCAACCTGCACCGGCCAGCGCCCCTGCTGTAGCACCCGGGACAGCACCAACACCACCGGCAAGTGATCCAACGCCAGCGCCAACCAGCGCTCCAGTCCCGGCGCCAGCTAACGCTCCCGTCCCTGCGCCAATCAGCGCGTTGCGAAGTCGGCGCAGTCCATCCGGATCGGAGAAACCTAGAGGGTTATTCGCAACGTAAATATATAGATTAGTACCATCGTCGCCTTGGTCTCGGGTGAAATACCTTCCGGCCTCCGGATCGTAATACCGGTGCCAGTTATTGTGCAGCCCGGTCTCCGCGTCGAAATACTGGCCCGGGAAGCGAAGATTGTTTTCCACCAGATTGACTGTGATGTTCGCTTTTCCGAAGTCATCGTAGGTGGCGGCCCAGACTACCGCGCCGGAAACATCAGTGAGCTTGACCGGGGTTCCCAGTTGGTCGGCGTGGTAGAAATAGACCTGGCCGGCAGATTTCAGGTAAAGGGGTGCGGCGCCAAAGGAGGCGTCAGCAGCGTAGCCGTACTCGCGGAGCAGAGCGCCGAATGCGTCGTATTCGGCACAGATTCCTAACGCGCAGTGACGATAGTAAGTAACGGTGCCATTGACGTTTTTTGCAATCCGGCGGCCGCTCGGATCGTAATGATATTGAATTACGTCGAATCCGCTGGTTACACCAACAAGCCTGCCCGCCTGGTCATACGAGTAGTCCCATGTCCGGGTTGGAGAAATTTTGCGGACGAGCGAGCCGTTTTCGTCGTATTGATAAGTTGTCCGGCCGTCGGAAGTCATCCGGTCATCGAGATCATACTGCCAGGTCCCTCCGCCGGCCGTTGAATCGGTCAGCCGGTTTCCATTCGGGTCATAGGTATAGCTGGACGAAGCCCCCTGCTTCAGGCGATTCCCCGCATCATATTGAAGAGAAACAGGGCCGGCGCCGGTGTCCCGCGAACTGACATTTCCTCCGGCGCTATAGCCGAGTTTTAAATCAAAAACCGCTGTGTTCGCCGGATCTGATGACTTGATTTGAGTGGGCCGCGAGTAAGCATCGCGTGTATAAGCGACCTTCGTTCCGCCCGGATACGTCATCCCGGTGGCAGCATCGACCTGGTAACCATTCACGGCAAACTCGCCGACCCCTGCCACGCTTGATCCGATCAGGCGATTTGCGGAAGCGTAACTGTAAGTCGTTACGGCGCCCGAAGGTGATGTGTAACTGGCCAACTGTCCGTTGGCACCGTAGCTATAGGAAACGGTGCTCGTAAACGCACCATAATTGATCGTCTCGGTCGCCAGGCGCCCAACCGCATCGAAGCCATAGGTCCCGGTCGTGGTTCCATCGTTGTAACTGGTGATCCGTCCATCCTCGTCCCTGGTGAATACGACCGTTTTGGCCGGCACGCCACTTCCGGGTGCATATTCACTTACCGTCGTCACCCTGCCAAGCGCATCGAATCCGCGGACAATCTTTGCGCCGGTCGGCCGCGTAACAACGGTTAGATTGCCAATATTATCGTAGACAAAAGCGGTGCGTTTTCCGAGCGGAGTAACCTCCTCAACCAGTTGCCCTGCGGCATCGTAAGCATATGTCCATACCTGGCCGTTTGGATTGGTGAATGCGATGACGTGATCGCGGTCATCGTAGGCAAAAGAACTGGTTCCGACTCCCTCACGAGTCATGGAAGTCACCCGATCCAGAACATCGCGTGTGAATGTGGTCTGATGGTTCTCGGGATCGACTATAGTGAGGAGCGCGCCGGTAGGCGAGTAGTTGTAGCTCGTCGTATGGACCACGCCCTCAGGCAGACTATCGACAACCGTCAGCGGCTGGTGCCGGAAGTTATAAGTAAGCGTCCGCGTGAAGGTGGGGAAGGTGATCGTCACCGGATCGGCGGACGCGCTGCCGTCCGGGTAACCATAGAGGATCTGGTTTCCCTGCTCGTCGAACCCTTTGATCAACCGGTCGAGGTTATCATACTCATAAGCGAGCGAATGGCCCGCACGATCAACACTCCTGGAGAGGCGTCCGCCGGAGTCGTATTCGTTGCGGTGCATACTCCCCGCCGGATCAAGGATCGAAACCAGGCTATTATTGATGTCATAGCCAAAGTTAACCTTCCGGTTGGAGGGCGCAGTGACGGATGTCAGATTGTTAAATTCATCGAACTCAAACTGCGTGAGGCGATTGTCGGGGTCGACTGACGCGTTGACCCGGTTATGCGAGTCATACCGAAGCTGCCACGTCTTTCCATTGGCGTCCTTGTAGCTCTTGACGCTGTTAAGCGAAGTGCGGGAGAGAATTTCGCGGACCTTGTTCAGCGGATCAGTCAGACGCAGAAGATTGCCTTGGGCGTCGTACGCAAGAGCCACGGTTGATGCGGCGGTATTGGCATCTCCGAGCCACGTTACCAGGGTTGGCCGGTCCGCTGCGTCATAAACAAACTGCACTTTGCGTTCCGACGGTGTTCCGAAGGCTTCAATAATCTGCGTCACGTTCCGGCGCAGATCGTAGCTAATCGTCGTGACCAGGCCATTTTCATTGACGATGCGGACGGGCAGATGCGAGACCGGATCGTAACTCATTGATATCGAGCTGCCGTCCGGATTGATCCGTTGTTTTAGGAGGCGCCACTCGTCGTAACTTTCATGCCATGTGCGATTGTTCTCGTCAGTAATCGTGGCTGCAGTGGCGCCAGTGTAGACCCGGCGTTCCTTGAGTTCCCCGTTGATCTTCCACTCGGTAAGCTGGCCGATCTTATCAAATGTCGTCTCCTCAACAGTGCCGGAGCTCGAACGAATGGCGGTGTGATATTCACCCGTGGCGGAATCCGTGTTGAAGTCGAAGTATTTGCCCCGGCCATCCTTGTCGAGGACCGAGCGAACCGCGGCCCCATTATAGCTGATAAGATGCGTTTCACCGGTGGCATCGGTTACTTTGGTAATTTTGCCTTCGGAATCGTATTCATAGGAAGTCTCTTTCCCGCCGGTATCCTTCACCTTGGCAAGCCGGCCGCCCAGATAACTGTATTCAACGCGGCGTCCGGCAAGATCCTGCACTGCAGCCAGGAGCGAGGGATTGGCCGCATTACCGGGCTCGCCGATCCATTCATAACTTAACAGCACACGCTGGCCATCGGTGACCTGGATCGGGCGATGCCGGGCATCAAAAAGCGTGGTGGTATAGGTGATGTTGTTGCGCCCTGTCGCCGCGATGTTCTGATAACGATCGAATTTGGTCCAGGAGCCGTCAGCCTCGGTAAGCTGCCCTTCACCGTCCGGTAACGGAGTAAACGTGATTCCTTTGATCGGCTTGTCGACTCGCACGCCTTTCCAGTAGTACTGCGAAAGGTTGGCGCCTCCACTCACTCCTCCGGCCAGCACCGCGCACAGCGAACGGGAACCGCCTTTGACCCGGCGCAGTTTAATGGATTGATCCCCAATCGTGCATGTGGCGGTGCCATCGGAACCCGCGCCTGCTGCCGCGGGGGCATCAACTGACATCACAGACATCCCGTCGCGGATGACAACGAGCTTATCGAGCATTGACCATTGCGTACCCCGAATGCGCCGCGACACCGCCACCGACGCATTCTGCCGGCCCGGAACCGGGACGTTGATGTCCAGAACATCATCTTCGTAACGGCGTGTAAGAGAGTCGACCGAGCAGCCAACTGCGCTCAGGGTCCAATCCCGGTCATTCCACGTCCGGGTCGAAACATCGACAATTTCCCAGCCCCAGCATTCCACGCCGTCAGTGACAGGAAGTGGGGTGTAAGTCGTGCCACCACCTGGGCCACTGCCGGTTGCAAGCCACGACCATCCGATTCCAATACCTCCGCAATCTCCGAACTGCCCGGCGATCAGGTATTGAAGCGAGCCATTGAAAGTAAGCCCGTTGGAACAGACATAAGCGTAGGTGACACTGATCAGGCTAACGTAGGAGACGCATCCGCCCCCCTCTCCAATGGAAGCGAGCGTCATCGGCTCCCCGGGAGCCAAGCCGTTATCTCCCGCTCCATTGCTTCCCAAAACGCCAGGATTAGTTACCGCCACCGATTGGCCGCGGCCTTCGGATGAAGCTATCGCTCCACAATTGCCGCCGAAATTGGCAATCGCAGTCATCCGATAAGCGACACGCATAACTTCGCCCGCACCGAGCGTGGTGGGGATGCCGCCAAGTAGCTCAACCTTAAAGTAGGCGTCGCTTTGCGGCACAGGCACCTTGATGTCATCCGCGCGGATCAACCCGTAGTTGGTGATGGTGAATTCACCATTATAAACGTCGCCCTTGCACATCCTCGGGAGATTGACCGCCGGAGGATCAATCACGATGACAGGCGCCGGCACATTCGTCTCAAATGTTGCCTTTAAAACAATATTGTAGCGATCCTGGATGGTAATCGGGACAACTTCAAATTCCACTGTCACCGGATTATACTGCATCGCGACATCCTGGTTGGCGCTCGCCCCGGGACGAATCCAAAGGCGGCCTGATGAAGTCACATGCTTATCCGCGTTGACCCTATATTTATAGGGGCCGGCAGGCAGGTTGCTGGCGGAAGCCTCCCCGAAAGCGTCGGTCGTCAGAGTCTGAAAAATGGAGATGACCTGCTCGTTCTGCAACTCGATCCGCGCATTGCGCAATCCCTGAATGACAGAACCATTTTCATCAAGCGTGCCGGTATATGGGTCCCGCACTTTGAATATCGCTCCGCCCTGTCCGGCCGTGGTAACCGCCACGTGGACATTCACGTCGCTCGAAGTATAATTCTCGGTTCGAGCCCGGAGGATGAAAAAATAGTCTCCCTCCGCGATGGAAGCGGGCGGCTGCAAATTAATCCCGACCGGCCGGTTCGCACCGACTACAAGATCCGTGGCGCCGGAGCTTGTCAGGCTTACCCAATTCGGAGCCACCGAACCGTTCTGATTCAGGATACTGAAGCTGAGTCCCTGCGCATCCGCCAGCCCCGCATTTTCATAGTTGACGGTTTCGGTTACGCTTCCTCCTGGATTAACCCCTGTCGTAATGAATCCGGGTGTCGTGCGCAGGAGCGCGCTCGCTTCGCCGAACTCAAGATGGATCACCACCTTTTGCCATCCGCCTGACCCGCTTTCATCGCTAACAGCCCTCAACACCAGGTCCGACCGCTGAGCCGCGTCGCCGGAACCTGAAACTTTAGCGCCCAATGAGGCAGAAAGCTTCGGCCCCAAAACCGGGATCGGCTCGCCAACCTGCACGATAATACCCTCCGGCAGCACTCCTCCAACCTGGTCTTCAGGCAGATACTGAAGCCGCAGATTGTGCACTGTGACCGCTTCTCCTGTGGACGCCGAAAAGCTAAGCGGTTGGGAATAATTGCGAGGTGTGCGGAAGCCGCTTTCCCTCGGAGTGACGAGGACACGGCGAACCACAAAGGTTTGCTGGACTTTGCGGGCCGTCAGATCGGGATGAACAGCCCAAACGTTATAAAGGCCGCCACCTTCTCCCGTGGCAGGACGGAAGGAGTAGGCAAAATTGCCGCTGCCATCAGTGACTACTTCATTGGTGCGTTCAAAACCGTCCTTTGAAACGACGACCAGCAACCGGGCATTCGGGATCGCCTGGCCGCCGATACGGGCAATAGCATGACCCGCAATCACGACATCCTGATCCCCATTGGATTCGGCCGGACTGACCGAGGTAACTTCCCCAGTATACGTCGTCTGCAGAGCACTCACGTCCCTTCGGCTCTGCAATCCTGGCAGCATCACCTGATCCACCTGGCCTTGGTGGTAGTAGATTGTATCAATTTCCAAACGAACAATCAGGTTCTCGGGCGCGGTGGATGGAAGCGCCACGGAGGTTTCGGGCGAGACATACTCCGCTCCGGCCGGCAGGCGCACGACGCTTCTCCCGTTGGGCAGCGTCACGACGCTGTTGCCTGTCACCGCTTTAAAAGCCTCGGTCGCAATCACATTGCCATCCGTATCCAGCAAGGTAAACCGGATCTCGGGCGATGGCAGCGAGCCGCTCCCGCTTGCCGTGGTAAATTCGATTTCTTCTTCGGAGCCATTGGCTACCCGGAACTGCACCTTGCCATTACCGCCTTGGAGGAAATCACCCGGCACCACGTCGACCTGTAATTTTCCCGAGCCTAGCGGCACGTTGCTATGCCTGACGATTGAAACCTTCTCCCCTTCATTGGGAACAATCTCGAGCGTGATCGCAACCGGAGCCGTGTCACCAAGCAAGGTCGGATAACCTCCGACTACGACCGGGACGATCTGCGCGGACCCGGCAGCGACCGAAAAGAAAGAGGATGAATGTTCTTTTCCATCAAGGGTCACTCTCATCCGGGCGTGGCTGATTGCCGTCCCTGACTCATTCTTTACTTCAAACTGCAGACGGTTCATTACGCCGCGATTGATCACACTTCCCGCTGCCAGCGTGACGGTTGTCCGCGGAAGGGTAAGATTTCGTCCCAGGCTTTCGGCTTGGTTATCAGCCACGGTGATCACCGTGTAATGCCGGTCGGCCGCGGGGCTGTAACCGGCGTCCGTGAAGTTCGTACCCGTTAATATTCCCTGAAGGTTTAACTTGGTCCGCTCGCCTTCGGTCCCTTGGTAAATATCGTATCCGGCAATTCCACCTGAAACTTGCGACCAGCTAACCAGTGGAGCCGAAGAATCAACCTGGGTCACTTCCAACGTCCGGACAGGAAGGAGAGCCACATTCTGATAGACGCGATTGGAAGGTTGCGATTGGTTTCCGGCGTTATCAACTGCGGTGACATAATAGACTGGATGCGCTGGTTCCGGCGAAGGATCAATAGCAACAAGCTGGCTGACGGCCTCTGCGACAATCTGCGAGTCCGAGCCATTCAAAGCGGAGCGAAATACCCGGTATGTAACGCTCTCCAGGGTGCCGGCGGGCGCCAGCCATTGCGTCTTGACTCCCTGGCTGGTGAGTTCGACTTGAAGGTTCAGTGGCGAGGTTGGCGCGACACGGTCCGATGCCGCCGTCGCAATGTTGCTCTGCGTCCCCACCGACGTCTCATTATTCTCCTGACGAATAGCGGCAACTGTATAGTCGTAGACCCCATCCACCAATGGCAGCTCCGTGACTACCAGCAAACCAGCGCTACGCGAGACAGCAACAAAGAGCCCGCTTCCTGATGGCCGCCGGAATAGCTGGTAATCGGCGGCACCGTCCACGCTGCGCCAATTCAGCTCGATGTGTCCGCCCGGTTTGGATTTGGCCGTAAGCGAAAAAGGCGAGTCAAGGCCAGGCAGATCACCTTGGTAGACCTGAAAGCCATGAGAAGGAACAATGACGGTGCCAATGTTATCAAGGTCGTCCAACGCAATGAACGACAGCTCCAGGTTCTCCGTGGTCTGGCCGGCGGTTGGGGGAAGAAGAATTGTAGCGATCCAGGTGAAACTATCCGCTCCCTGAACTACGTTGGACACTGCGGCCTTTGTTGGCGATGTGTTGGATAGAGAGTAAGAAAACTCCGGAGCGGTTCCTGCCTTAACGAGTGTATCTAATCGTGCGGTGAAGGTAACCAGCTTAGGCGCGGAAGGATCATTCTTAACCGAGCGGCCGGGCTGGATTTCCAGTTCAACGACTCGGGGGCCAGCTGTATCAATGGTGATTGTTCCGCCCACCGTGATGGCCGTGCCGCGGTTTCCGGCCACGTCGCGCATCGAGACCGTTGCCGTCGCCAATCCCGATTGCGTTCCACTGCTGATAACAAACGATCCTATGTAACGCTGGGCTCCTGATTTTTGAAACGCAACGCCGATAGGCACTCCGCCCTGCGGCGTGATGCTAAAAAAGGGTGTTGAGCCAAGTTCCTCGCTCGCATCAAGTTGCACATCGACGCGCCCAATTCCAAATCGTGCCGCTGCGCCGTCATATTTGCCTTGAGGCAAGTAATTGATTGAAGCCGCAATGGGGACGGTCCGGTCGGCCTTCGCTGAAACCACGGAAGAGAGTACACTCTCAGTGCCAGCGGCGTTTAGTGTGCTCAGCCGGTAAAAGTAGACACGATCAGCAGGGGTTGAGTCGTTGTAAACGGTTCCTGTCACCAACGCTGCGTTGAGCCGGGTTGCCTGAGCCGCGCTTTCGAATTCGGTTTCCGAGCGATAGATGGCGTATCCGGCAACAAATCCGGAAGGCCGGCTCCATGAAAGCTGAACCACGCCATTTGGCTGGGCTGTCGCGTGTACGGCAACCGGCGTCGAAGGGGTCGCTCCGTCGAGTGTAAGGTTGACTGCATCGCGCGGCCCTTCACCTCCCCTGTTTCGCATCGCCGCCTGAATAAAATTGGCGCCTTCAACAAGAGCGAGCGGCTTTGTAAAAGTACCATCCGAGAGGGCGGTGATCAAAGGCAGTTGCAGGATGCCATCCCTATAAACTGCGACCTGACTGTAAGGCGATGCGGTGCCCGTGATCACGAGATCGGCCTTGGCAACGGTCGATCCGGTGGCCGGCGAAGTAATGGAAGGCGCCGAAGGCGGGGCAAGCGCAAGATGCACGCCGCGGCTTTCAACGGTGCTATTGCCAAGAGTATCAGACGCCTTAAGTGTAATAATATAGTCGCCGTCCGAGGATGTCAGGCCAACGTTCCAAAATGCCTGAAAGCCGTCCTGTGCATTCGCATCAGTGTCAATCAAGGTATCGACGCCTCCGCCTGCGGAACGAAAGTAGAATTCCACACGGCTGACTCCCGACATGTCTGAAGCTGACACGCTAAGGACCGCTGGCTGCGAAACGCCAAGACCTTGGGTGAATTCGGACGCTCCATAACGCCATTGTGCCAGGAGCGGGCCAGCATGGTCCGGAGGCGTTAGCTCTATCCGGATCGCCGCTGATCCTCTCGCTGAGTTATTATTCTCGTTGAGACTCTCGTAGACCTCATTCGCTCGATCCGCGGCTACAAAAATATAGTAATTTCCCGAGATACCCGGCGCGATTTTTACAGCCTGGTCCTGGCGCGTGTAAGTTGCGTTTTGCGCGAGCTCGCCGCTATGAGCAAAGGTTCCAAGCAGCGTCGCCGTGTTGATATCCAACACTGGTTGAGAAGAAAGGTAAATGGCGTCTTGCCACGAGGATTCATCCGCTGGGACGGGGCCTGACCCCCCATTTACCACGGTCCAACTTACCAAGATTTCCTGGTTTGCGACGCCGTTTGGAGGAGCTGTCACCGACGAAACCCGAAGGTCGGGCGGCGGCGAGAGCTGGATCGCCGCCACGGATACTTCACTATTATTTCCATCGTTCGCCTCAATCAAGGCATGGCCGCTGTCAGCTTTTACAATGACGTAATAGGTGCCTGAGTAACCTGCAGGTACTTTAAGGTCCGTACCGGATACGTAGCTTTCCCCCGGAAGGAGAGCCTTCGGATTGGCGATTTCCACTTTCCATTGATCAAGGGAGTCCGCGATTTGATCTGTGGAAAGGAATACCTGATCATGCCAGGCCGACCCGGAGGCTGGGCCGGTTCCCACATTTCTAACCGTCCATTGCACGTGAATTGTCTGACCGGACCGCACACCTGCCGGAATGCTTATTGACTGCACGATAAGGTCGGGAATCGGTGTGACCGAAACCGCGACTGATTGAAGGTCGAGCGTGCTGTTATTGGTTTCATTTTCCTCGACAATTGAATTCAGGACATCCGCGATAACAACGATGTGGTAATTGCCGGCGGCGACTGCCGCCCGCGGGATAGTGACCGTCTGCGCTCTTCCTGCTATCTCTCCTGCAACAAGATTCCCGGCGTTGACAAACTGTCCGAGAAGAATGTCGTTTCCTACAAGGCCATCGGCAGAAAGATAAATTCGGTCAACCCAGGGCCCGGTGGCAGCGGCCGTCCCGCGGTTTGCGGCCGTCCAATTTACCTCAAATGCGATGTCAGTCGACACGGATGCAGGTGCGTTGATACTCTCAATGATCAGATCAGGGTAAGGGGCAATCACAGACGTCTCGATACGGCTCGCCGTATTATTAGTCTCCGCCGGCGAGACCGGATCGAACTCGACAACCTGGCCGTTGCAATCCGCTATGATGGTAAAGAGCAATTCGCCGACGCCGGCGGCGCCGTCGGGAATCTGAAATGAGTATTGGCGAGGCCGCGTTTGGCCACCGGTAATCGCACCTAAAGAACTTACATCATAATAAAGCTCTGTATTAAGAAGAGTAGCTCCTGTTGTTTTATTCAGGACTGTGACTTTATCGGACCACGAACCGGAAGCCGGGAGTAAACCGCTGTTTCTGTCATTCCAACGGATCACGACCAGCGATCCGGACCGAAGCGGGCCGGCAGTCTCCACCGCCAGATCGCTGATCTGCAGGTCAAGTGGAACGTCAAAAATAGTTTGGCCGCTGTTATTGTGTTCGGCGGTTGTGTGTCCGCTTTCGTCGAACTCGAAAATCTTCTCACGGGAATCGACCACAATGCTTGCCTGATAACGGCCGGCTGAAAGGATGCTGATGTCAAGTGACTGAGCGAGAACTGCACCGGCGGCTAGTACGGTGGAAATCTCACGTTCGGTATCAAGCAAAACAAGTTCGCTTGTAAGATTTCGCACAACTACATGTTCCTTCCACGGTTGCGCTGCGCTGCCCGTGCCGCGATTGGCGGTTTTCCACGAGAGATTTAACGCACTGGATGAGAGAGCGCCGTTTATTACCACTGCCTCCGGGACGAGATCAGGGTAGGCTGCCCGGACAACATGCAGCGTCGCATTGGACACCGTTACATTGTCACCTTCCAATAGGAATTCATTGACGGCATTCCCGGCATCGGCCTCCACGATGAGATAATATTCACCAGCGATACCGTCGGGAATCGTCAGAGTTGAAGTTTCGATGTAACTGCCGCCGGAAGCCAGCGCGCCCACATGCGGAATAGTGCCAATGACAATGTCGTCACCATCACCGAGAATCGGATTGAGAGAAAGCGTGACTCGGTCGGACCAGGCCCCCGCTACTGTGCTTGTATTACCCGCGTTCTGAATTGCGTAAGTAAGTGTGATCGCCTGGCCGCTTTGGATATTTCCCGACGACGGCGGCACGAGGCTGGTTACTTGCAGGTTCGGAAAATTAAAGCTTCCACTGGTACTAACCTGCACATCAAGGAGGTAAGAGTAGTTAAGCCCGCTTGCTGCGCTCTTATTTCGAGCTACGGCGTAATAAACGCCTGTTTGATCGATTGGAACCTCCGCGACTCCGTCAAATGGCCGGCCGCTTGGAACTTCGGATTTATAGGTCCCGTTAACGTTGTAGATGCTGACGGCTGGATCAAACGCGCTTCCGGCCGGCTTGCGGGTCCGAAGAAAAATGGTCTTTCCTGCCTCGATGGTGCCGATCTTATAATAATCAAGATCGCCACCGAAATTAATGAAACCTGCAACGCTTCCGAGAGTCGCGTCTCCACTGGAAGTCAGTGGCAACACGGTGGCGCTGGCTATGGAGTCATTATTTTCGGTCTCGATCTGGAGGGGCGGCGCCGCCATTGTCACCCGGAAGCGGTATTCGCCCGGGTAATCGTAGTAATAGACCGATACCACCACCGTGTAGACACCGCTTAGTGGCAGCACCACCGGCGCGGACTGGCCGC
>JAQGOL010000030.1 GCA_028293625.1 Chthoniobacteraceae bacterium
GCACCTCGACAGTCACGGTCTGGAACCCTTTCTCCTTATAAGCCTGCTCGAGTGCGGCGCGTGCCTGCTCTACATCGATTGAAGTGCGGCCCGGTCCAAGAAACGGGTAGACCGCTTCTTCGACCGCAATTTTCGGCAGATGCAGCACGCCCGCCACCCGGTATTCCTTAATATAAATAGGCCGCTCGACAGGCGCTGCGGAGGGAGGCGCAATGCCGGAAACAGCGTCTTTTTTAACTGGTTCGGCTGCGGGCGAGGTAAACGCCGCGACGGGCAGAACGAGCGTTGAGGCGACCAGCTGCAAGCAAATCAGGCGCGGCCTGGCAAAAAATGAAGGACGGGTATGCAATGGAAGCGGAGCGTGATGGATAGAGAAAAAAGCCCTCGCCAGGGAGGAACGCGCGGAAGGAAAAGTGGAACTGGGCGCAGAGGTATCACCGCTAACATGGCGCTCTCCAGCGGCTTATTGTTACAATCCTGTTCCAGCCCAAAGTGCACCGGCCGCGGCTGTGAACCGCTTTCCTGTTTTCCGGCTCCGAGGCGAACGCTTTCACCGCTTGACTAAAAAGGACCGGCCCCTAATTTTTCGGCCCGAGTCCTGCCGCCTACTCGCACTGTAATGTCCCGCTCTTCAATTGCCCGCCTCCTCTTTATTTGCACCGCTCTCCTGAGTGGTCTCCAACCGTTGCCTGTTCACGCCCAGGAGGTGCTCGATGGAATGGCCGCTGTCGTGAACGACGAGGTGATTACATTCTCCCAGGTGCGCGATCTTGTCGGCCCGAAGGAAAAGGCGATCCGCGACACCGCCAAGGGGAACGAACTGATTGAAAAAGTCAAAGCAGTCCGGCTCCAGGCGATCAACGACTTGATTGACCGCCAGTTGATTCTCCAGGAATTTAAGAAGAACAAATTCCAGATTCCCGAGCACTTTATTGAAGACCGGATCAGCACGATTACGCGCGAGGAATTTGGCGGGGATCGGGCCGCATTTAACCGGACGCTCCTGGCGCAGGGTTTC
Organism: Chthoniobacteraceae bacterium; assembly: GCA_028293625.1. Classification (GTDB taxonomy): domain Bacteria; phylum Verrucomicrobiota; class Verrucomicrobiia; order Chthoniobacterales; family Chthoniobacteraceae; genus CAIURC01. The sequence continues at coordinate 1,019 of JAQGOL010000030.1, forward strand.
ACACTCGATCGCTTCAAGCAGATGGAGACCGAGAAAATGATCGTGCAGGCCATGCGCGGCCAGATGGTGAAAGGCGATGTTGTGGTCCCGGCGACTAAAATCGAAGCGTATTACAACGAGCATCTCGCCGAATACACGACCGAGGAACAGGTCAAGTTGCGCATGATCACGATCCGCAAGGGCGACAACGCAACGGGCCGCCGCAAGATGCTGGAGGAAATCCGGCAAAAGATCATTGCCGGCGCGCAATTTAAAGAGATGGCCAAGGCGTATTCCGAAGACAGCAACCAGGAAGCCGACGGCGGTGGTGACTGGGGCTGGATCACGCGCCATACCCTGAATGAGAAGCTCGCCAAAACGGCGTTCACGCTCAAACCCGGCAAGGTGAGCGAGATTGTCGATTTTGAGACCAGCTATTATTTGATGTTTGTTGAGGCAAGGAAAAACACGGCGACCAAGCCGCTCAGCGAGTTGCGCGACGAGATTGAAAAGAAGCTCATTCAGGAAGAGCGTCAGAAGAAGCAACAGGAGTGGATCGCCAAGTTGCGCAAGAAGGCTTACATCAAGCTTTATTAAAAGGGCGCGCCCTGCTGTCCGATGGCTTTTTTTTCCAATCCCGCAGGGCGTGTCATCGGCATCACGCTGGGTGATACCGCGGGGATAGGCCCCGAAGTCATTGCCGGCGCGCTGGCGTCCGGCAAGCTCGACGATCGTTTTACCTACCGCCTGATTGGCAAACCGCGGGAGGCACCCCTCGGCAAGCCCGATACGCAATCAGCCATTGGGGCGCGCGAGGCTCTCGAAGAAGCCGCGCGATTGGCTCGCGACGGCGAAATTGCCGCGGTTGTAACGGGTCCGGTTAGCAAGGCTCGCATGCAGGCTGTCGGATTTCATTTTCCCGGCCAGACGGAATTCTTCGCGGCGCGTTGCGGGGTGGAAAACTTCGCGATGTTGCTGACCGGCGGCACATTGACGGTGGCGCTGGTGACGGCGCATATCCCCTTGCGCGACGTGGCCGATTCACTGCGCAGTGAGGAGATTGTTCGCGTTGGCAGCCTGCTCGTCGATTTCCTGCGGTTGCGTTATAAAAATCGGCCGGCGCGCATTGCCGTGGCGGGATTAAATCCGCATGCGGGCGAATCCGGAGCCCTTGGCAGCGAGGAAATCGAGATCATCGCACCGGCGATTGATCAATTAAAAGCGGCCCGGGGCGATCAAGCGACGTTTACCGGGCCGATTTCGCCTGACACGGTTTTTCACCGGGCGGCAGGCGGGGAATTTGATGCGGTGCTCTGCATGTATCACGACCAGGGGCTTATCCCGCTTAAGCTTCATGCGTTTGACGAGGGGGTAAACGTGACCATTGGACTCCCCTACCCCCGGACCAGCCCGGATCACGGGACAGCATTTGAGATTGCGGGAAAAGCGATTGCGCGTCCTGAAAGCACGATTGCCGCGATCCGGCTCGCGTGTGAACTGGTCGAAAAACGGGCGGAATAAGAAAGCGCAAAATAAGGGCCGTTTCCGGCCACACCTCAAACCGCCTCGTAGTAGCTCCGAAATCGCCGCTGATAACGATTTGATGGCGGTGCACGGCCTCGATCATCAACGCGGCCCGGCGAGCCTCTTAACTTTCATCCTGCCAAATAGGTAATTGCCCTATCCGCAAATCCAGTGATACCCCGGTTCCCAAGGGTGTTGAAATTGCTAAAAAACGTGAATGTCCCAGCAGCAACGTATTTCCTCTTACGAGGCGGAGACTTCCAATTATCACGGCATCAACATTTATCCGCTTGTTGGGGCAATAATCTGCCTCGGCTCTATTTTTGCTTCGACCATGCTTCTGGTTTGGCTTTGGAACACAGCCGCATCTTCATAAATTGCCAGGAGACCCGTGTGATAAGTTTTTCTGCACGCGCCATATCACACACTAACGCTCCGTTACCATCGAAGGCATCGTGAGCTTTCATCAAACCCGCGGCTTGTATCCGCGGAAACCTGCCGGACTGAGCTGCGGGACTGCTGCCGGATGATCGGCTGACAATGCCCCGCGGAGCGGGAAGCGCTCCGTCGCGCCCTTGCCGGCCTAGAGCGCCTTGTTGGCGATAATATCGAACTTCCGCTCGATCGGGGTTCCCGCACTGCCGTCGGGTTTTTGGGGAACGAACCGATACGTAATCGTTCTGAAGCTGAGAGAGACACTCTCAGTAGGTTGGTCACCATCAGTTGAACCTGCAAATTCATACTTGGAGATGTAAACATCGCTCAGCGTGATCGTGATGAAATCAAAGTGACCGCCGGCTCCTGCTTTTCTGAAGGTCAACACTGCCTTCGGAGTTTTTGTCCCAAGCAGATTGTTAATGAAGAGCAACGGTGAAGCCGAGTCGGCTCTCTTGGTCAGAACGATCGGCGTGATATTCGCCTTGGCGGCTGTGGCCACGCCCCCCGCCCAATTCATCCCGGATTGATCGACCAGGAAGCTGCACCCCATCAATTCGATTTCTTTGGCGTGAACGGCGTCGATGGATTCCCCGGGCACCCCGTCAAGTTTCAAAAAAACGTCGATCTGCGCATGGGCGCGGCTGCCAAGTGCGGCGGTGAAGAGAAGGATGGCGAGGAGCTTGATAATGTGGCGTTTCATGATTTTGGAGATAACTGATTGGGTAATAAAATTTGTCGATTTAAAGCCTCTGTCTTAAAAAGCAAAGGCATGAGCTTTATCCTGGTCTGTTTTATGCCGGTGAACGCCATAAGAGTGACGGTTTGACGATAGATTCACAACAAGCTGATCATACTATCTTTATGGACTGCCGGCAGCGGGCTTCGGGGTGGAGTCCAAAAAACGCACGGCATTCAACCGGTAACGCCCTGAGGCATAATGATCAGCAATCGCACGGCGAGGAGATTGTTAAACGAGGTTTTTTGAACCGTTGTCCGGGCGCCTCCGGGAATTTGGCCGGCTTGGGGAACGCGCACTGCGATCATCCGCAGAGCGTATAAAATACTTGTTTGGCAAGTGCATTGCATCTGCAAACGTGACGCTGATTTTCAATGAGACCCGTTTTTCTCTTCCTTCTTCTCCTGGTGCTGTCCTTCGCCGGTGTGCACCCCTGCCAGGCGGCTCTCGCTGTTACCTATAACTCGACATCGGATGTGCCTGTGACGGCGAATGGTTTTTCCGCCCAGGGAGAAACGTTTAGCGCCACGCTCAATTTCGCCCCGCCGGCGGGCACAACCCTGACGGTGATCAGGAACACGGGCCTCGGTTTTATCAACGGCACCTTTGTCAACCTCGCTCAGGGAGAGACGGTAATGCTTACTCATGCCGGGATCAATTATCGGTTCGTTGCGAATTATTATGGCGGCACGGGCAATGATCTGGTGCTCGTTTGGGCACAGACAAGGCCGGTTTCATGGGGATACAACCGCGATGGTCAACTCGGCGACAACAGCACCACGGACCGTTCGGTGCCGGTCAATATTTTCTCAACAGGGCTGTTTGCCGGCAGGACGATTGTTGCGATGGCCGCCGGTGGTTCCCATAGCCTTGCGTTATGCGCCGATGGAACACTCGCGGCCTGGGGCGCTGGGTCATCCGGTCAGTTGGGCGTCACAAGCACGGGTTCCCGCATTCTGCCCTCAGCGGTCAATGATTCCGGTGTGCTCGCGGGCAGGCAGGTTATTTCCATTGCAGCCGGCGGGTTTCAAAGCTTGGCGCTCTGTTCAGATGGAAAGGTGGCGGCCTGGGGAAGAGATCTGGGCAATGGGAGCCAGGAAAGCAGCGACATTCCGGTCGCGGTGGACACGACAGGAGTGCTTGCCGGGAAGACGGTCGTCGCAGTCGCTGCAGGGTATGTAAACAGCGCGGTCCTCTGCTCCGATGGGACCCTTGCAGCATGGGGATTTAACAGTGATGGCAGGTTGGGCGACGGGACCACGACCACGCACTTATCCCCAGTGGCGCTGAATACGGGAGCCCTCGGTGGCAAAACAGTTACCGCGGTATCCCTTGGCAACGCTCATGGTGTGGCGCTCTGCGCTGACGGCACGGTCGTTTGCTGGGGAAGTAACGACGCGGGTCAGCTTGGCAATAATGGCCCATCTGATATCTCGTTGCCGGTAGCCGTGAATATGACCGGCGTGCTTGCAGGTAAAACCGTTGTCGCGGTCTCGGCGGGCAGCGGCCATAATCTGGCGCTTTGCTCAGACGGGACGGTGGCTGCCTGGGGATACAATCTGGGCGGCCAATTAGGCAACAACAGCATAGTTAATAGCCAGGTGCCGGTGGCTGTCGATAAGACCGGAGTGCTTGCAGGCAAAACCGTCATCGCAATCAGTGCAGGTGCCTCTCACAGCCTGGCGCTCTGCGCGGATGGCACGCTGGCGGCCTGGGGATACGGTATAGCAGGCAGCCTTGGCAACGGCAGTTGGGGCGGCAGCCTGGTCCCAGTCGCTGTAAGCCGCCCTTTGCTGGCCGGTGACGCGCGCTATACAGCAGCGTTTAGTGCTTCCCAGGCCTACCACAATCTGGCTCTCGCAGCCACGCAACCGCTTCCGGTGGTTGCAAATGCCGCGGCGACAAACCTCGCCCGTAACAGCGCGACCTTGAATGGCACGGTCAATCCCAGTGGCAACAGCACGACGGCGCAATTTGAATTTGGCCTGACCAAGAGTTACGGCAGCAAGCGTAGTGTGACACTTTCCCCGGGCGACGGCCTCACTCCCCAGCTGGTAAGCGCCAATCTGGGCGGCCTCACACCGGGGACCATTTACCATTACCGGCTTACCGCCACCAACGCTTTTGGCATTGCCGTGGGCACGGACGGCACCTTCGCCACCTCGATCAGTGTTGCCGCAACATACCTTTCCGCCTCCACAATCCCTGTCACCGCCGGCAGCTTTTCCGCCGCGGGCGAGATCTTCAGCGCCACGCTCAATTTCGCACCGGCGACCGGCACCAACCTGACCGTGGTAAAGAAGACCGGGGCGGGGTTTATCAATGGCACATTTGGCAACCTGGCGCAGGGACAGCTGATTGCCCTCAGCTATAATGGAATTAGTTACCCGTTTATCGCGAATTACTACGGCGGCACCGGCAACGACCTTGTGCTTCAATGGGCAAGGAACAGGGTGGCCGGATGGGGTTCCAACCAAACGCGACAGGTCGGCGACAATTCATTCACAAATCGCCTGGTGCCGGTCGATGTGCTCGCCACCGGCGTGCTGGCCGGAAAAACCGTCGTTTCGAGCGCTGCGGGACACAGTCATAGTGTAGCCCTTTGTTCGGACGGAACCGTGGCGATCTGGGGAAACACAAACCCGGTTCCAGTGGCGCTGAGCCCAATCGGTGCGCTCGCCGGCAAGACCGTCGTTGCCATTGCTGCCGGGGAGACTCACAGCCTTGCGTTATGCTCGGATGGGACAGTGGCGGCTTGGGGAAGCAATATCTTTGGCGAGCTGGGGAATCAGAGCACGGTCGAGAGTACGGTGCCGGTGGCCGTGAATACGGCCGGGGTGTTATCAGGCAAAACGGCCGTCGCGATTGCGGCCGGACGCGGTTATAGCCTGGCATTGTGCTCCGACGGCACAATTGTGGGTTGGGGCGCCAACTTCTTCGGGCAGTTGGGAACTGACAGCACGATCGGGAGTACGGTGCCACTGGCGGTATACACCGGCTCAGTGTTGGCGGGCAAAACGGTCGTGGCGCTGGCCGCAGGCTATGATCACACTTTGGCGCTTTGCTCGGATGGCACAGTGGCGGCGTGGGGAAAAAATGATTCAGGCCAATTGGGCAATAACAACCTGTATGACACACCGGTGCCGGTGGAGGTGCAAGCAACCGGCGCGCTTTCTGGAAAGACGGTTATAGCCGTATCTGCCGGTCGTTTTCATAGTCTGGCACTTTGCCAGGGCGGCACAGTGGTGGCTTGGGGCGCCAACTACTATGGAGAGTTGGGCAACAACAGCACTACCTTCAGTTGGATGCCGGTGGCGGTAAACACCGCGGGAGTGCTTTCCGGCAAAACGGTTGTCGGCGTGGCTGCGGGCGAGGAGCACAGTGTCGCTCAATGTTCAGACGGCACGGTGGCGGCATGGGGAGCCAATGGAACCGGACAACTTGGCACCAATAACATACTAAACAGCAGCGTGCCTGTGGCGGTTGGCAGTAGTCTCCTTGTCGACGGAGAACGCTACGGCGCGATATTCAGCGGCGGGATTGCCGATCACAATTTTGCCCTTATTACTTCACCGCTCACCCCGGTGGTACAGGGCCTGCCGCCCACCAATCTGACCAGCGCTGGCGTGACCTTGAATGGAACCGTCAATCCTTACGGCAGCGCCACCACGGTATCCTTTGATTACGGCCCCAACACCAGCTACGGCAGCAGCCGCAGCGTGACGCTTTCGCCCAACAACAGCCTGGCCGTGCTGAATGTGAGTTCGAGCATTACCGGGCTCTCGTCCGGCGCCACCTATCATTACCGGCTCACTGCCACCAATGCCTTTGAGACCAGAAGCACCGCCGATGACACTTTCACAATTGGCACCGATATCGACGCGACATTTTCTTCCGCCGCCGATGTGTCGCTCACGGCTGGCAGTTTTTCAGCCCCGGGAGGCAGATTAAGCATCGCGCTGGCTTTTGCGCCGCCAAACGGCACGAACCTGATGGTGGTTAAGAACACCGGCAGGGAGTTCATCAAAGGTAATTTCGACACCCTTGCGCACGGCGATGTCGTAACCCTGGCTTACAAGGGAATCAATTACCGGTTCATCGCCAACTACTTTGGAGGTAACGGTAATGACTTCGTGCTTCAATGGGCCAACACCAAAGTTTTGGCATGGGGAGCCAACCTTTACGGGCAGATAGGGAACAACAATATGGTAAGGCAGGCTGCACCCGTCAGCGTCATGTCGACTGGCGCGCTCTCGGGCAGGTTGGTGGTTTCCGGGTCGACAGGCCTGAACCACAGCCTCGCAGCGTGTTCGGACGGGACACTGCTGGCGTGGGGCGAAAATCTTAGCGGCCAGCTGGGAATCAAATCCAACGTCATTAAGAGCATTGTACCTACGGAAGCATTTGCCACGGGCGCACTCTTGGGAAGGAAGGTCATCGCCGTGGCCGCCGGGGAACGGCACAGCCTCGCACTCTGTTCGGACGGCACCGTGGCAGCTTTTGGATACAACGGATCCGGCCAGTTGGGCAGCGGCACCCAGAACAGCAGCTCTGCACCAGTAGCGGTATCAACCGCGGGCGTGCTCGCTGGCAAGACGGTCATCACCGTGGCGGCCGGCACTTCCCATAGTCTGGCACTCTGCTCGGACGGCACCGTCGCGGCTTGGGGCCTTAACGGTTCAGGCCAGTTGGGCAACGGCCTCACCAGCAACAGCAATATACCGGTGGCAGTAAGCGTCGCAGGCGTGCTAACTGGCAAGATCGTGATTGCCGTGGCGGCAGGCACTTCCCATAGCCTGGCACTCTGCTCGGACGGCACCGTTGCGGCTTGGGGCCTTAACAGTTCAGGCCAGTTGGGCAATGGACTTACAAGCAACAGCAATATACCGGTGAGAATCTCCACCGCCGGTGTTCTCTCCGGCAAGACGGCCACCGCCATGGCGGCGGGTACTGCTCACAGTTTGGCACTCTGCTCGGACGGCACAGTTGCCGCTTGGGGCCTTAATAACTTGGGGCAGCTGGGCAACGGCCTCACCGGCAACAGCAATATACCGGTGAGAGTCTCCACCGCCGGCATTCTCTCCGGCAAGACGGTCACCGCCATGGCGGCGGGTACCGCTCACAGTCTGGCACTCTGCTCAGATGGCACCCTCGCCGCCTGGGGTCTTAATAGCTCAGGGCAGCTGGGTGACAACACCACGGTGCAAAGCCTGGTGCCGATAGCTGCGAAGGCCCCCTCCTCCGTCGACGAACGTTATATCGCGCTCTTTAGCGGCCCCCTCGCAATCCACAATCTTGCGGTCAGTGCCATACCGCCCAGTCCCGTGAGCATCACCCTTCCAGTAACAAATCTGACCGGCGGCAGCGTGAGCTTAAACGGCACAGCCAATGCCGCGAGCGGCAGCGCCACGGTCTCCTTTGACTATGGCTTGACCACCGCGTACGGCGGCACTATCGCGGCGCTCCCCTCCCCCGTGACCGGCTCCACCGAAACCACGGTAAGCGCCGACCTGCCCGGCCTTCCGGCAAACACGACTTTTCACTACCGCCTGAGTGTTACTACTGCCGGCGGCACCAGCAATGGCATGGATATGACCTTCACCACCTCCGGGCTCAACGCCCCCATCGGCGGAACGGTGACGCTGACACCCGCTATAAACGCGGGCGGAACGCTCTCAGTGGTCTTTGCCAACTGGACAAGCCCGGACATGCCACTCACCTTCTCATTACTGATTGATGATGTCGTTGCCTCTGCCACAGGAGAATCCGCTTCACGCGAAATCATTGCCCCGGTGAGTGCGGGCACACACATTTTGAAAGCCCGTATTTACGCGGCACACGGTGTCTTTACCGAAGTGACAAAAAATTTCACAGTAGACACAGCGCAGGAGAGCTGGCGGGCGTTTCACTTTGGGTCCACCCAGAACGCGGGTAACGCCGCGGATCTGGCCGATCCCGATGGGGATGGAATAAGCAACCTCGTGGAGTATGTCGCGGGCTTGGTCCCGACAAGCGCGGCCTCACGCTTCAATGTGCGAGTGGAGAGAGTCAATGGACAGCCGGCCATTATCTTCGGCCCGGTAATCCCGGGACGCACCTACAGAGTCAAATATAAGGCGGCTCTCGCCGACGCAACATGGACGCCTCTGACCACGAGTTCAGCAAGCGACAATGGAACCGAGCGCACCATCATTGATGTTTCCCCCGGAGGCGGAGCACGCTTTTACACCATCGAGATTACCCTACCTTAATTCGGCCATCTTCAGGCGGTCTTTTAAAGTATTTAGAATACGAGTGAGCTCATCTACCTGCAACGCAACTGATTCCCAATTCGATGCTTATTCCCGTACGCGACTTCTTCCGCCAATTGGCAACGGCGGCGGCAATATTTTGCGCCGCGGCGTCTGTTTCCGCAAAAGAGCTTAATACCGATTACGTGACGCCGCCGTTTACGCGATCGCCCAACGGGCGCTATGGAGTCAAGGTTCCGGTCTTCCACATGGAGTCTGAGGACGATGATAAGCGCAAAAACCAAGTGGTCGAATTAGCCACCGGGCATGTCGTAGCAGTGATTCCCGGCGTGCCTGGATATGATCGCCGCTTAAACTACCACACCGTGGCACCGGCGCGCTGGTCGCAGGATGGATCGGTTCTACTTTGGAAAATAGAAGGCAAGTGGAGCCCGGACACGCTTGTCCTAATCAAAATCGAGAAGAACCGTGCCGCATGGCAGATCGACATCCTGAACAGAGCGCAACAGGCGGTCCTTACCCGGACTCGAAAAGCGGCACCGAAAAAATATATTGCCGCAAAGAAGTCCAATGCGGGAAATGGCTCGGCATATCCCGACGGATTTACCATCGACGTAACCACTGATGGAGAAGCCGGTAAAACGCTGATATTGCCGCTGGCGATTCACGCGGACCTGAGTGCCAACCCAAAGGGGATTGAAGACTTTCCAGCCAACTTAAACGCGTACCTCGATGCCGTGGTGAATTCGGACGGCACGTTTATCGTGAAAGATTTCCAGCTTGGAATCCGCAAACAGAGACTCGTGGAGGAATGAGAAACGACCGTCCGAGAATCCCCGGCCAGCTCACTTCCCTCCGCGTGGACTTTTTTCCCCGATGCGCTGCCGGGAATGTCGATGCGCGCCAGCTTTCTTAAGTCCCGGAAATCCCGGACCGCGGCGACATCGGTCGAAATCGCCACGCGAAGCGGCAAATCACAGATTGTTATTGACGCGTTATAGTTTAGCGAGAGAACCGTATTCCCATGGCGAGTTCCTTGCTTCCGCGAAGCCTTCTCTTTCTTTTCCTCGTATTGAGCCGGCCGGCCGGCGCCGCGCCCGGAATCAAGGTCAGTCACGCTCCAAAACAACCGAAGTCGGGTGAAACCGTGAGCGTCACCATCGATATGCCGGCCTTCATCGGCGAACCGCTGTTGCAATTCCAGGTGGTCGAGCCCGGCGAATATATCGCCCTGGACGATCCGGCTTATTCAAACTGGTCGCAGATCAGGTTGAAGACGGCTCCCGGCGCTCAGGATCGTTCTGTGTTCAAGGCGGAGTTACCGGCGGAGTTGCAAAAAAATCGCCGGCTTATTCGTTACCGTCTGCTTTCGGGTAAAACCGTTATCGCTCCGGACGAGGATGATTCGGCGCATAACTTCGCGTATTTTGTATATGACGGCATTCCCGAATGGCGGGCCGCGATCAATCCAAAGGGGACGGGCAAGGAGCGGGAGGCTATTACTTTTAGTTCGGCGGTGATGAGCAGCGTGCAGGCGTACCATCTTATAAGCAAACAGGCCTCAGTTGAAAAAGTAACCTGGCGTGAACGCGTCAATTACATGCAGCCTGCGGCCAGTCAGTATAAATACACAGGCACGCTGGTGGCTGACGGTATTGTCTACGATCACATCCACTTCCGAGCCCGGGGCGGCGCCTGGCGTTACGCCATGGGCAAAAACATGTGGAAGATTGACTTTAATAAGGGGCATCATCTGGAGGCGCGCGACAACCGGGGCGAAAAATACCGGAGCAAATGGGGCAAGCTCAATCTGGGTGCCTGCATCCAACAAGGCGACTATGGCATGCGCGGCGAACACGGCATGCTTGAAGCCGCCACCTTTCGGCTCTTCAACCTGGCAGGCGTCGACGCGCCTCATACCCATTGGATCCAATTGCGCATCGTTGATGAAGCGGAGGAAAATCCCGCGAGCCAATATCGAGGCGATTTCTGGGGACTCTATCTGGCCGTGGAAAATCTCGACGACGATTTTCTTAAGGAACACCGTTTGCCCGATGGAAATCTCTACAAGATGGATGTCACGGGGCCGGAGCCGGAGAACATCGCTAAAAGCGGACCCAAAGATCGTTCCGATGTGCTCGAGTTCATGCGCGAACTACAAAAGAGGCGCGACGAAAAATGGTGGCGTTCCAATGTAAGCCTTTCACGTTACTACAGCTATCGTGCCATCGTCGAGTGCGTCCACCATTACGATATTGGTTCGGGGAAGAACTATTTTTACTTCAATAATCCCGACACCAAACAATGGCAGGTCATTCCCTGGGATGTCGATCTGACTTGGGCCGACCGGATGTATGGCGACGGCGACGAACCCTTTTTCAGCAGCGGCCTCTTGCAGCGTGAGCCGTTCAGGAGCGAATACATGACACGCCTCGCCGAGCTTCGCGACCTCCTCTTCAACCCCGAACAGGCAGGCGCGCTCATCGACGAACTCGCCGACTCGATCTGGGACCCCAAAGGCACCCTTTCCATGGCCGACGCCGATCGGGCTAAATGGGATTACCACCCCGTCATGTCCTCCAACCTGACCCAGCGCGGCAAATCCGATCCCGGACTCTTTTACAAAAGCGCACCTACCCGCGATTTTCGCGGCATGCTCCGGATCATGAAAAATTACGTGGAGGAACGCGGACGCTGGATCGATCGCACCCTCCTGACCGATCCGAGATTGCCCGCCACTCCGACACTTGCCTCTCCGGAGATCTCCCCGCAGAAAATCAGCATTCAACTAAAAACACCCGCTTCAGTACCACGCGTCCGATGGCGCCTGGCCGAAATCAGCGATCCTAAAAAACCGCGCACTTCCGAACCGCGGAAGTATGAAATCGATGCGCTCTGGGAAAAAGAAGGTGCTGCGATCATGGAATTCCCGACCCAGGATCTCAAAAGCGGCCGTCTTTATCGGATCCGTTCCCGCGCCCAGGGTACTGGCGGAGAATGGAGTCACTGGTCTGCTCCGGTACAGTTTACAGTTCCATAGAAGCCGAATATTAACTTCTCCTCTTTAACGGGCCGCCGAAGATAAATCTCTGCAGGTTCACTCCGGAAGTTCATATAGGCTCCGTTTTGCTTGTCGGTTTTTTCGGGTCGCCTATCCGCACGCTCCTGCGCACCTGCTCCTGAAGACGCCGTACCACCGAGAAAAGCCGCTCGGCTGTGATTGGCGAAAGGGTCCCATTCAGGATGGCATCGTCACGATCTGAAGCAGGTCGTTGCAAATCTGTCCCACCGCGCGTTTGCTTGGGATATGATCCGCCGAGCGCTCATTCAACTCACCAAACCATGACTCCAGCAGCTCGGGGCGATGCCAGTTGGTAGCTTATTCATAGAGCGCGAAGCGATGTTGCTTCACGATCAGTCGGTTGAAGCCCGGTTATTCCACGGCATTCTGGCTAACAGCAGCCCCATGCCGCACCAGTCGGTGGCCGCGGCCTTTGATTCAGACCGGCTAAAGGCGCCTGGCCTGTCGTCACGAATCCCCGGATTGCGCCGTGAAAACGGGATTTTCCCAGAAAATCGCGCGGCACCCATGCAAACGCGGGCATTTTCGGTCCGGCAGGGGAAAAAACGGCGCTCTGAGGGGCAAACCAAGGGAAAAGGTTTCCGCCGATTTCCGGCCGGCCATCATCAAATGTCCGTTTTTTTCTTTGCCTCTACGGATTTAAGCGATTCTTCAACTAGCGCTACCGGCCAGTAATGCATTTAGATGCCAATGGTTTTCAGCTCAGTTGATCGAGACGCATGTTTCGACATGATGTCATTCCCCCCCAACCTATGATTCGCACATTTTTGTCAGCCCTCCTGCTCTGCTTCGCGCCGGTCGCTTTCGCTGGCACAGCCGCCTACAATAATACCGTCCTCGCTGATTCACCGATTGCTTTCTGGCCGTTTGACGAAACAACCGGCACAACGGCAGTGGATATATCCGGTATATCGCAAAACGGTGTGTATGAAAGCTGCACGCTGGGAGTGGCGAGCGGTTATGCAAATCTTGGGACCTGCGTGCAGTTCTCCGGCATCCCCTCCCGGGTGCGGATCCCCTTTGATGCCGCGTTCAACCTGGGGACAGGCGATTTTGCCGTCGAGCTTTGGTATCGCACCGCCTCGATGACGCGTGGGGATCTTTTTAGTTACAGGGCAAACGGCGTCGATTTTGGGATCATGTCCAATCGGACGGGAGCGGCGGTTGTGAATGGCAACCACACCGTTGCACTGCCGTCGGCTTCCGCCGCCGTCAATACCTGGCACCATGTCGTTTATACAAGGTCGGCGGGCGTCATTTCGTTGTACGTGGATGGAGTCTTTGCTGCTTCAGCGGCGGATACGGCCTCCATGTCGGCCAGCACGGCAATCTATGTCGGCGCGAATATCAACACGCGCTATTTCGTCGGTCTGATTGATGAGGTGGCCTACTACGGCACGGCATTGAGCGCGGCGCGGGTTTCCGCCCATTATCAAGCCGCCCAGACAAACCCCAATGCGCCGGTCGCCACGGCGGACGGCCCCTACAACGGCACGGAGGAGACCACGCTTACGGTCAATGCGCCCGGGCTGCTGGCCAATGACACGGACCCGCAGGGACAGGCGATCACGGCAAGCCTTGTTACACAGTCTACCAACGGCGTTGCGACGGTGAATGCCAACGGTTCGTTCTCGTTTGTTCCGGCAGCGAATTTTGCGGGCACGACAACCTTCACCTACCGGGTCAGCGATGGCACGAACGCCTCCCCGCCCGCGACGGTGACGCTGACTTTCGCCAATGCACCGGACAATCCCGTGGCCGCGAGCGACACCTATACGGCAGTGCGAAACACGCCGCTTGTCATCTCGGCCGTGGCGAGCGGCACGGCGACGGAAGATCTCCTGCCACTCTCTACGACCGGTTGGCATTACTACAACTCGCTGCTGCTGGCCGATCGTAATCTCGGCACCGCATGGAGGCAGCCGGGCTATGCGGAATCAGCCGACTGGGCGATTGGCAGCACCGAACTCGGTTATGGCGATGGGGACGAGGCGGACGGGGTGAGTATTGCCGATAATCCAACAGTGGGTTACGACGCATCAGCTTCTGACCGGTTCGCCACGTACTATTTTCGCCGTGAGTTTCAGGTTCCCGACCTCGCCACGGTCACCGATGCGGAAGTAACACTGCTCTATGACGATGCCGGCGTTGTGTTCCTCAATGGCGCGGAAGTCGCCCGTACCAGCAATCTGCCCACTTCGGATGTGACGCCGGATTTGCCGTGGGACTACTTTCAGGCCAGTGGCACCTCTGAAAATACGACTGCCACGTTTGCCATCCCGGTGTCGAACCTTGTTTCCGGCTCGAATCTCGTCGCTTCGGAGATTCATCAGGCCACCGCCACTTCCACCGACGTTAGCTTCAACCTGCGGATTCGGATCACGCGCGCGATACAAGGGGGGGTTCTTTTCAACGATACCGACCCTGACCTCGGCAGCACACTCACCGTGGCGAGCCATGGACAGCCTGCGCATGGCGCGGTGACGGTGAATGCCAACGGCACATTCACCTACACCCCGGCCAATGGCTATGTTGGCACTGATTCCTTTAGTTATCTTGTAAAGGATGAAACCGGGCGCACCGCCACGGGCACGGCGAACATCACCGTCGGCACCGGGCCTGATGTCGCGCCCGTGGCGAACGCCGACAGTTACAATGCCACGGAGGACCAGATCCTGACTGTCCCGGCGGCAACGGGTGTGCTGGCAAATGACACCGATGCGGAGTCGGATCCTTTCACGGCAGTGATCGCCACGAATCCTTCGAAAGGGACCGTGAACCTGGCCAGCAACGGCTCGTTCATCTATACGCCGAATGCGGATGTCAACGGCACGGATTCATTTACCTACACAGCCTACGACGCCAAAAATTCGCCTCCGGCCACGGTCACAATAAACATCGCCGCGGTAAACGACGCACCGGTCGCGGCGGCGGACGCTTATGTGGCAAATCCAGGGCAGACGATCACGATCAGCGCGCCGGGAATTTTGGCAAATGACGCTGATGTCGACACATCCGCCGCAAACCTCACGGCGGTGCTGAACACCGCGGTTACTGGCGGATCGCTCACGCTGAACGCCAATGGCGGTTTTAATTACACGGCTCCCGCCGCGCGCGGCACCTACACATTTTCCTATCGGGCAAACGATGGAGCGCTGAACTC
This sequence comes from Chthoniobacteraceae bacterium, assembly GCA_028293625.1. Lineage (GTDB taxonomy): Bacteria > Verrucomicrobiota > Verrucomicrobiia > Chthoniobacterales > Chthoniobacteraceae > CAIURC01. The sequence goes on from JAQGOL010000030.1 coordinate 16,192, forward strand.
CGTGCCGGCCACCGTGACGATCGTAGTCAATGGCGCGCCGACTGCGGGCGCGGATTCTTATACGCTGGTCGAGGAGAACACCCTGACCGTGAATGCCCCCGGTCTGCTCGGCAACGACAGCGATCCCGAGAGCCAGCCATTGACTGCGCAACTTGTCAGTCAGCCCGCGTCCGGATCAGTGGCTTTGAATGCCAACGGTTCCTTTACTTATACGCCGGCGGCTAACTTCGCAGGCCCGGTCTCTTTTACTTACAAGGCACTGGATGGCGTGCGTGAATCGGCCCCGGCAACGGTCACGATCACCGTCTCCAATGTGAATGATGCTCCCGTTGCGTCCAACAACAGCTATAACGTGCTCATTGACTCCCCGCTTGCCGTCCCTGCGCCCGGGGTGCTTGGCAATGATTCGGACGCCGACGCCGGGACGACTCTGACGGCGGCGATGGTTTCCGGCGTTGCCCACGGCGTGCTGAGCCTGAGTGCAAACGGAGCGTTCACCTATACGCCGGCGCCTGGCTACACGGGCCCTGATGGTTTCACTTACCGGGTTTCCGATGGCCAGCTCTTCTCGAATACCGCCACGGTGACTATCCTCGTAAGTCAACCAGTGCGGGACGTGAAGATTTCCGAAATCATGTTCCGTCCGGCGCCCGCTTTCCCCGAGCCGGAATCGGAAGAGTGGATTGAACTCCAAAATACCGAGCCAGTCTTTGCTGATCTTGGCGGCTGGTCGCTGACTGACGGCATCAGTTTTACCTTCCCTGCCGGCACCACCATTCCCGCCAACGGACGCCTGGTCGTCGTGGCAAACGTGGCGGCTTTCAAGGCGAAATATCCCGGCGTGACAAATGTCGCCGGCCCGTGGACCGGGACCCTCGCCAACAATGGCGAGAAAATCACGCTCAGCGATGCGGCCGGCGGCACGGTCGACTCCATCGAATACGCCAGCCAGGGCGACTGGGGTGAGCGCTACATCGAGACGACATTCAACGGCTGGGACTGGCGCAGTCTGGCCGATGGCGGCGGACGATCGCTGGAACTGCGCAACTTCTCCGTCGACAGCGATAACGGGCAGAACTGGGGTCCATCCAGCGTTGCCAACGGAACCCCGGGTGCGGCGAACTCCATCGCTCTCTCGCAGTCGGCCCCGCTCATTTCCAAGGTGCGGCACACTCCTGCAATCCCCACGTCCGCGGACTCGATCACGATCTCCTGCGAACTGAAAGACGAGTCCGCCGCCGTCTATCTGGCGGCCACGCTCTTCTGGCGTGATGCCACGACCACCACGCCCGGCGCGTGGAATTCGCTACCAATGACCGGCGATGGGCAGGGTCATTTTTTCGCCCGCATCGCGCCGCGTGCCGATAAGAGCATCGCCGAGTTCTACATCTCCGCAACGGACGGCTCCCTCACCCGCACCTGGCCCGCGCCCGGCATTCTCGCCAACGACACGCCCTCGCAGACGGCGAACTGCCAGTTCCAGGTCGACAATGAAGCCCGCACCGGGACCGACACCTATTACCGCCTCACGCTTACCGCGGCGGAAAACAACGCGTTTAATACCGTCAGCTCCGGCAGTGACCGGGAATTTAACCAGACGCTGATCGTCACCCGCGGCACCGAGACTGAAATCCACTACCGCGCCGGGATGCGCATCCGCGGCAACAGCAGCCGGAGCTATCAATTCCGTCCGTTGCGCATCACGGCGCCGAACGACGATCCGCTTTCCGACGGCTCCGTGAAGTTTAATCTCAATCCCAAGGCGGCGCCGCTGCAGTATCTGGGCCAGCGCACCATGCAGGTCATGGGGCTTGCCGCCAGCGATGCGATTCCGGTGGAAGTGCGGCGCAACGGCGTGGAATTTACCACCTCGACCGGCAGTACGCCGGACTATGGCAAATGGACTCGCGTTGAGGCGGAAGACGGAGCGTTTGTCAGCAATCACTTCAGCAGCAGCGATGGCGGGAATCTCTATAAGAAAATCGATAACGGTCTTCAGACAAACTACTACTGGCGTAGCGCGGGATACATCGAGCCGACCACTCCTGACAGTTCGCTGGATGGCTGGTCAAAATCCAATAACAGCTCCGCGAACGACTGGAGCGACCTGACCCATTTCTTTAGCGTTTGGCAGACGGCGGCCGCTCCCCACTTCCCGGCGGCTCCCGCCACCGATGTCTCCCAGAGCACAGGCGGAAGGCTAACCGGCAGCGGGGCATGGAACAGCACCGCTTTCGGCGCGGCAGAGATGGACTCGATCTCCACCGTCGTCGATCTCGATTACTGGGCCCGCTGGTTTGCCGTCATGACGATCCTTCAGTCGATTGAAACCAATCTCTCCAACGGAGTGGATGACGATTACTCCGCTTACTTCCTGCCCGGCACCGATGGCCTGCGCCGGATGATTCCCGTCGCTCACGATCTGGATACTATATTGGGCCTTGGGGATTCTGCGGCGGCCGCGAATGGGCGCGGTCTCTACGATATGTGCGATAACGGCGAGACCTTTCGCTCGCTGCTGCCGCTCTTTGGCAACAACACCAGTGCCGGCAACGCCGCCTTCAGGACGCTTTACCATCAGAAGCTGCGCGAGGCATACGGCGGCTCGTTGAATGCCAGCACCACGGATAATCCCAACCCGCCCTTCTACCAGTTTGTGGACAAGCACCTCGCCGGCTGGGTGCCCGCCACGGTGATAAACAACATTAAATCCTTTGCCACTCAGCGCCAAGCCTACCTGCTGGGTCTGATTGGCAGCGGAGCCATCACCCCGCCCGCGGCCACTTCCGCGGCTGCGCTCAACACCGCGCACGGCAGCGTCATGATCTCCGAGATTATCGCAAACAATGTCGCCGCGGTAAATGTCGGCGGCACATTCCCGGACATCATTGAACTGTATAACTCGGGCGCCACCGCCGCCGATATCAGCGGGCGCAGCATCACTGACGACCCCGCGCAGCCCTTGAAGTTCGTCTTCCCAGCCGGCACGACCATTGCCGCCGGCGGCTATCTTGTGCTCTATGCCGACGGCCTCACGACACCAGGACACCTGCCGTTTTCTCTGAATAACTCCGGCGAGAACGTCACGCTTTACAATTCCATTTCCAATGGCGGCGGAGTGCTCGATTCCATCAGCTTTGGCCTGCAAATTCCCAACCTCTCCATCGGACGCACGGGAGCCACGCTGCAAACATGGACCCTCACGACGCCCACTTTTGGCGCCGCCAATGCAGCCGTCACTTCGTTCAGCCCTCCCGGCGGCCTCTTCATCAACGAGTGGCTCGCCAACACTGATTTCCGCGTCTCAAGCGATTTCGCGGAAATTTACAACCCGGGCACCAATCCAGTCGCCATCGGAGGCATGAGTTTTTCCGATGATGTGCTCAATGCGCCGGCCCGTTTTGTTCTCCCGCCATTAAGCTTCCTGCCCGCAAGTTCCTTCACGCGCTTTGATTTCATCGGCACGGATGCCACACCCGGCAACGCGACGGAAGTCTCGTTCCGGCTCGGCGCGACGTTTGGCAATCTCGCGCTCATCGGCCAAAACAGCACCGTGGTCGATATCGTGGACCTCGTTTCCCAGCCGCCCGACGCCTCCAGCGGCCGCAGCACCGACGGCGGTTCCACCATCGTGACATTCGCGCCACCCGCCTCGCTGGCAACACCCGGGGCATCAAATACCACGCCGCCCGCCAATATCCTCAACCTCATCAACAGCCTGCGGATCACCGAAATCCATTTCAATCCCCCCAGCGGCAACGCGTATGAATTCATAGAACTCACGAACAACGGCGCAACCGCGCTTGACCTGCTCGGGGTGCGTTTTGTTGAAGGGATTGATTTTGTCTTTCCCGCCTATTCACTGGCACCGGGAGCTTACGTCATCGTCGCACGCGATCCGTCAAAGTATCCCACGTTGCCCGTCGTCGGTCCTTACTCCGGCGCTCTCGACAATTCCGGGGAAACCATCGGACTCATGCTTCCGGCCCCGCGGGATACTTACATCCAACGCTTCACCTACAAGGATAGTTGGGAAGCAGCCGCGGACGGCGGCGGCAGCTCGCTGCAATTCTTCCAGACTTCAACCTACGCCGGAAACTGGAATGATGGCGCGTATTGGCAATCCGCAGCTCCAACAGCCGGCGCCGGAATTCCGTTTTCCCTTAGCGCCGGACTGGATCAGACCGTGTTATTGCCCGGTTACGCGCCGTTCAATGGAACCCTTTCCCCTGGCTCCGCGAGCAATATCGCGCTGACATGGAGCAAGTTCAGCGGTCCCGGCACAGTTACCTTCACCAACACCACCGAGGCCGACTCCAGTGCCAACTTCAGCCAGGCAGGCATCTACACCCTGCGGCTAACTTCAACCAGCAGTGCGGGCACCGCCACGGATGACGTCGAGGTAATCGTGCAGGATACTTACAGCACCTGGTCCAGCCGTCTACTCACCGGCCAAAGCGCCGCCAATCAAATCCCGGCCGCTGATCCCGACAAGGATGGCGTCTCCAATGCCATTGAGTTCGTTCTCGGCACAAATCCGCTCGCGTTCTCGACCTTGGGTCAGATTACCACGGCCAACGGCCACTTTGGGCTCAGCTGCACTTTCAGCAAACTGATCGACCCGGCCGTAAAAGTATTTGGCGAACTCTCCAGTGACCTGACCAATTGGATTGGCAATGCCGATCTCCTTCTAAGTGGCGAAACCGAAACCTCCTCCCAGTGGCTCATACAGGACCCCGAACTCCCAGGCACTCATTCCACGCGCTTTTTGCGGCTAAAGGTCGTTTTTCCTTAGCTTGTAAAGTTCCAGATGAATTTAGCTCTCGTCGGGGAAGAAGCATTTTTGAAAAGCGCGAGCCTGCCAGTATCATGAAACTTAGCCTTGCGGTTGCTCTGCTTTGCTTTGTTAGGGCGGCATCCGCGGCGACTTATACTGTTACCAACAACGCCGACAGCGGCGCGGGTTCGTTGCGGCAGACGCTGGCCGATGCCGCCGATCAAGCCGGTGCCGATACTCTCATGTTCGTTCCCGGAATGTCCGGCCAGACTATGACGCTTGCTAGCGAGATCATCGTGGATGACCAGGGCGGCGTGAGCATTGACGCCAGCAGCCTTCCTGCCGGAGTGACAATCTCCGGAAACCATGCCACCAGCATTTTCAGTCAGCCCTCTGCTTCAAGCACTCTTACCCTGCGCGGCCTGACTTTAATGAATGGCTACGACAAGGATGGCGGCGGCGCGATTGGCAACAGCGGCACGCTCACCTTGGTTCAGTGCATGCTCTCCGGGAATTCCGCGCCCATGCCGGCGCGATCAAGCACTCCGGAGGCACATTGACGCTGACGCAGTGCGTCCTCTCCGGCAATTCAGCCAACAGTTACGGCGGAGCCATTTACAACTTTAACGCGTCAACGCTGATGCAATGCACTTTCTCCGGCAATTTTTCCCATGGCGAAGGCGGCGCGATTTACACCGCAGCCGGGAACGTTGCGCTCACCCAATGCACTCTTTATGGAAACTCCGCAGGCAATGCGTACAGCGGCGGTGCGCTATACAATGGCAACTCCACCATGCGACTTACGCACTGCACCCTTTCCGGAAATAGCTCAAGCACGGGCGGCGCGATCTTTAACAGGGCTGTGTTGATACTTGCCAACAGCATCGTGGCTGGAAACAGCGCCGGCACGGGACCCGATCTTGTGCATGCCGGCAGTTCCCTCACCTCCGTGGGAGTCAACTTCATCGGCAAAAACTACACAGTGACCTCTGAGTTCCCCGTCGGTACGCCAAACGTCAATGGCAGCTATGTGGGCACCAACAACTCGCCTTTGAATGCGCGACTGGCTCCGCTTGGCAACCATGGCAGCCCTGTGCAAACAATGGCCCTGCTCCCAGGCAGCCTCGCCCGCGACCATGCGTCCATCCTTTCCCCCGCCATTACCCGCGACCAGCGCGGCTTTCCTATTATCGACGCGCCGGACATCGGTGCGTATGAAGCCGGTACAACGAACACCTTCGCCATTGCACTTTGCGGGAAGACGGCACTGTAAAAATTTAGCACATCAGCGCAAATAGGCGCAACCGCATTATGCTAAACATTTAGCATCCCCTTGGAGCCTACTGAAGAAATGGAATTCAAACGCTTCGCACGTTTGTTCATGTAAAAGACTTTTGTTATCTTTCGAACGGCGCACCCATGAAAAACAAGCCTGTAATGGTATGCGCAGGCTTGCACTGGAAAAAACACGCCTGTTTTTGATTTCACACCGGCGGCTTTTTTAAAAACCTGCGTGCGTTTTTCCAGGCAAACACGCGATTGGAAAAACACGGCTGTTTTTATGGAGACGCACGTGCATTCAAAAATAGGCGCGTGCGATTTGAACAAACCGGCCGGCTTGTTCAGAAACCAGTCTGTTTTTTGTTTTGCTCACGCGCATTTGGAAACGGAGACGCGCGTTTTCAAAAGGAGGTTGCTGGGGCCGACGTGCAGGCGAGTTGCCTGCCGTGCACGCTGCTCCCCCGCCCCTGCCGATGGATCAGGGCTGCCGGGAAGCTGGCAATGCGATTTTGGGGTGCCTAGAAGCGGTGCGAGGCGGATAAGCGGTGCGGTCGCACGGCGAAACATTTCCGCCAACTGATTGAAAAATTCACGCCACGTCTAAAATTATGTCGAAAATTAAACTGAACCTGCGCGGACTTTTGGAAGGGGAAAAAATCCAGTTCGCAATCAAAGTGGAGAACGGGCTCATCGATAACGAAGGGATGCCCGGCATGGGGCCGCTGGCCAAACGCCTCAAAGAGCGGCGCATCGCTTTTCAGGATGCCATCACGGCGTCGGTGGATGCGGAGCAGACCGCGGCCGTCCTCGGCAATGCCACCAACCTTGCCGAGGACGGGCTTGATGAAATTCTTACCATTGCCGGCAACGAGGTGGAGAGCGCAGCCAAGGGCGATCCGGACAAAATCATGAGCGCCGGTTTTGAATTGCGCAAACAGAGCCGTCCGATCGGCCAGGTGGAGGTGCCGCGCGATCCGGAGCTGGAGATGGGCGACATGGATGGCGAGCTCCATTTTTCGTGGAGATCAGTGCGCGGCGCCAGGAGTTATGAAGCGCAGATCTGCGAGGAGCCGGTCACGCCCGAAGGCTGGAAAAGCGCGCGGCCGGTGACCCGTCCCGAGGTGACCTTCACCGGGCTCACCAGCGGCAAACGGTATCGTGCGCGCACCTGCGCCATCGGCTCAGCCGGACCCGGGGCGTGGAGCGGGGAGATCGGCCCAAAGACAGCGCCATAAGGATGCGCCCACTCTGTTCCGACCGATGTTCCCCCTATGTTCGCCCTATGTCCCCCCCCTACTCGAATTGTTTTCTGAAGGCGGCGAATTCCTCGCGCAGCTGGGCCAGTTCGGTTTTGAGCGTGGCGACTTCGCCTTTTAACGATTCGAGGGCGCTTGGGCCGCGTTCGGTCTCTTCGCGGCGGGCGTAAATCGGTTCCGAGGCCTGGGCGATGACCAATTCATCCGAAAGGAGCTGCACATAGCGGCGCTCTTTCTGGCCGGGCTGGGGCGCGAGCACCCGCACAAGCGGCGATTCCATGGCAGCGAGTCCTTCAAGGCGATGCTCGATTTCTTCGATCGTCGCCAGGCCGCTCAGGCGCTCGGTGCGGGCGCGCAGTTCGCCGGGGGTTTGCGCGCCACGCAACAAAAGCACACAGAGGAGCGCCAGTTCGCGCGGTTGCAGGGAGAAATATTCCAGAAAGTTATGCCGATATTTCTGCACCCGCGAACCGGCCTGGGAAGTGACGGTAACGAGCTTTTTTTGCCGAAGCGAAAAGAGCGCTTCCTCCACGGTTTTATCGTCAAACGAGACAACCGGCTCGCGATTGGTGGACTGATTGCAGGCGGTCACCAGGCTGTTAAGCGAGAGCGGGTAAGTCTCCGGGGTGGTGCGCTCCTTCTCAAACAGGCACCCAAGGATCCGCGTTTCCACTGCGTCCAGATTATAAGACCTCATAGGGCTTCATAAAGCCGATGGAAGGCGGCCGGCGCAATCAGGATCAAATAACGTGCACGGCAAAAACGGTTGAAAGCGACGGATCGCTTGCAACCCGTCCGCGCGCGTTGACAGGGAAGGGTCGGCTGGTAGTTTCGCGATTCATTTTATGAAAAAAGCCATCGCCACCACTGATGCTCCCGCCGCCGTGGGCCCGTATTCCCAGGCCATCGTGATCGGCAACACCCTCTACAGCGCCGGGCAGATCCCGCTTGATCCGGCCACCGGCGAACTGGTCAGTGGCGACATCTCGGCGCAGACCACGCGGGTGATGGAGAATCTTCTGGCGGTTTTGAAGGTCAACTCGATGACGTTCGCGCACGTGGCCAAGACCACGGTCTTTCTCACCAACCTGGGGGATTTCGCGGCGATGAACGCGGTTTACGCCCATTACTTTCCCGAACCTTTCCCGGCGCGCTCCACGGTGCAGGTCTCGGCGCTGCCGAGGGGCGCCCAGGTGGAAATCGAAGTCGTTGCGGTGCGATAAAGTTCCCGCTTAAAAAAGTGCATCCAGCCGGGCACAAATTGATCCGCCGCCGCCGTGCCTCATCCGTGATTTTAGAATTCCATGTCCAACGAAATCCTCGATCTTTTCCGTCAAACCAACGCGCTGTTGGAAGGCCATTTCCTGCTTCGATCCGGCCTGCACAGCCGCCAGTTTTTCCAGTGCGCGCTACTGCTTGAGCACACCCCCATCGCGGTGCGGGTCTGCGCGATGCTTACCGATAAATTGCGTCACATTGATGCCACCCGTGTGATTTCCCCGGCCCTGGGCGGCATCCTGGTCGGCCATGAAGTGGCGCGCGGCCTTAATCTGCCCCATATTTTCGTCGAAAAAGATGACGCCGGCAAACTCGTGCTCCGGCGCGGATTCAAGATCGCGCCGGGCGACCGCTTCATCGTGGCCGAGGATGTGGTGACCCGCGGCGGCCGGGTGCAGGAAACCCTCGACATTGTGCGCGCCCATGGTGGCACCGTCGTGGCAGTCGCGGCGTTGGTCGACCGGAGCGGCGGGAATCTGCCCGATTTCGGCGCCCCGTTCATCGCGCTTGCGCAGCTCAACGCGGAAACTTTCGATGCGGACCATGTGCCGCCGGATTTGGCCGGCACACCCGCAGTTAAACCCGGCAGCAAGTAAAACCGGAGGTTAAACCCGGGGAAAAGCTCCGTGTTTTTAGTAAACCGCTTTGCAAGGGCGGCTTGCACCCATCCGCATCCCACCTTATTTAGTTACCCCCTTATCCGCCCGTCCACATGATTAATTGGCTCATAAAGAAGGTCATCGGCTCGAAAAATGCCCGCATGGTCAAAACCCTCCGGCCGCTGGTCGAGCGTATCAACAAGTTCGAAATCGAGTTCCAGCAATTAAGCGATGATTCGCTGCGCTCGAAGACCTTCCAATGGAAGGCCGAACTTGCCGCGCTGGACGAGAACGAGCAGGAGCGCCGGCTTGAAGAAATCCTGCCCGAAGCGTTTGCAGCGGTCAAAAACGCGGCGCGCCGCCTGACTGAGCGCCAGCATACTTTCACGGTCTGTGATCAGCCGGCAGCGTGGAACATGGTGCATTTTGACGTGCAGCTGATTGGCGGCATCTGTCTGCATCGCGGCATGATTTCCGAAATGGCCACCGGTGAAGGCAAGACGCTCGTTGCGACCCTTCCGCTTTATCTGAATGCCCTTTCCGGACGCGGCGCGCATCTGGTGACCACCAACGATTACCTGGCCCGGCGCGATGCCGAATGGATGAGCCAGATCTACGGTTTCCTTGGCCTGACAACCGGCATTTTGCAGCACGATCAGACTCCGGATACCCGCCGGCATGAGTATGCGTGCGACATTACTTATGGAATGAACTCGGAGTTCGGGTTCGATTACCTGCGCGACAACGGCATGGCGACCTCGAAAGAGCAGCAGGTCCAGCGCGGCTACCATTTCGCCATTGTCGATGAAGTCGATTCGATCCTTATCGATGAAGCGCGCACGCCGCTGATCATCAGCGGTCCGGCCACCGTTTCCACCCATCAGTACGACAAGTTCCGGCCATTGGTGAATGAGCTTGTCAATATGCAGACCCGGCTCTGCAACCGGCTGGTGAGCGATGCCGAAGAACTTTGGAAAGCCGGCAAGACCGAGGAATTCGGCAAGATGATGACCAAGGTGAAGTTCGGGCAGCCGCGCAACAAAGGGTTTATGCGCGCCCAGGAAGATCCGGAACGGCGCCGTGCCATTGATAAATCCGAGCTTTCTTTTTACACCGACTCGCGCAAGGAAGAACTCTTCGCGCTCAAGGAAGAGCTCTACTTCGTCATCGACGAGCGCGCGCACGAAGCCGATCTGAGTGAACAGGGCCGCGCTTATATGAATCCGGATGATCCGGACGCGTTTGTGCTGCCTGATCTGCTTTCCCAATTTGCGGAGATCGACAACAACCGCGAGCTGAGCGACGCGCAAAAGGCGGACGAGAAATCAAAACGCCAGTCGTACATGGATCATCAGTCCGAGCGGATCCATAACATCTCGCAATTGCTGCGTGCCTATTGCCTCTTTGATAAAGACGTCCAGTACGTCGTCGAGGAAGGAAAGGTCGTCATCGTTGATGAATTCACCGGCCGCAAAATGAGCGGGCGCCGCTGGAGCGATGGCCTGCATCAGGCCGTTGAAGCAAAGGAAGGCGTTGTCATTGATCGCGAAACGCAGACCCTGGCCACGATCACCATTCAGAACTATTTCCGGCTCTATTTCAAACTGGCCGGCATGACCGGGACCGCTGAAACCGAGGCGAACGAATTCCACGACATCTACAAGCTCGATGTGGCGGTGATCCCGACCAACCGCCCGATTATCCGCAAGGATTTCAACGATTTCATCTACAAGACACGGCGCGAGAAGTTCAACGCGGTGGTGAAAGAGATCGGCGCCGCGCATGCCAAAGGCCAGCCGGTACTTGTCGGCACGGTAAGCGTCGAGGCGTCCGAGGTGCTTAGCCGGATGCTTAAACGCGAGAAGATCCCGCATGCGGTTCTTAACGCGAAGTATCATCTCCAGGAAGCGGAAATCGTGGCGCGTGCCGGACAGCCCGGCTCTGTGACGATCTCCACCAACATGGCCGGACGCGGCACCGACATTAAATTGGGAGCCGGGGTATCCGACGTAGGCGGCCTTTATGTGATCGGCACCGAGCGCCATGAATCGCGCCGGATTGACCGGCAGCTGCGCGGCCGTTGCGCGCGCCAGGGCGATCCCGGCATGTCGCGTTTTTATGTCAGTTTTGAAGACGATCTGATGCGCAACTTCGGCGCGGCAGACCGGATGACAAAAATGATGGAACGCTTCGGTCTTGAAGAAGGCCAGGAGCTCGAACATCCATGGCTGAACAAATCGGTTGAGACGGCGCAGAAACGGGTCGAGCAGCGCAATTACATGATCCGGAAACGGACGCTCGATTTCGATGACGTCATGAATAAACAGCGCGAGGTCGTTTACGGCTTCCGCAACGAGGCGATCAATGCCGAGGATCCGCGGCCGCTCATTTACGAGACAATCGACGAGGCGATTCCCGAGAAAGTCATTGGGTACCTGCCGCCGGACGATGAAAAAAATCCGCAGGCGCTGCTCAACTGGGTGAACACGACGTTCCCGCTTGGCCTGACCATGGAGGTGGCCGGTTTTGATAAAAAAGGCGCCGATGAGGTGAGCAATTTCCTCATTGAAAAGGTGAAAGCGAGTTACGAGCTCAAGTGCCGCCATGAGGACATGGAGGCTGTGCGCCAGCTGGAGCGTTACATCGTTCTCAACGCGGTTGATCGCCTCTGGCAGGAGCACCTTTACGCGATGGATTCATTGCGGGAAGCCGTTTACCTGCGTGCTTACGGACAAAAAGATCCGCTGGTTGAATACAAGACGGAAGCGTACGAGATGTTCACCGAGCTGATGTCCAATATCAAAGGCGAGGTCCTCCATAATCTCTTCCGTTCTACCTCGAACCTCATGGCGTTCGAGCAATTCCTCTCCAGCCTCCCCACGCATCTGCTCGGCGCCGATCTTTCCGAAGAACAAGCCCCGATGGCCCAGGTCCGTTCCGAGTATGTCGAGCCGGAATCGATCGCGCTCCCCGCCCCGAGGGAAGTGCCGAAGATCGGACGAAATGATGCGTGTCCGTGCGGCAGCGGTAAGAAGTTTAAAAACTGCTGCGGCAAAGACGCATAAGAACCTGCCGCGGACCGCGTCCGGCGCGGTTGAGAGTTAGTGACAGGCTCTCTGCGAGCCGCCGAGCCCTTGGACGCCGCGCCAACCACTGCGCGGTGGATCGTTTAGCCTGATGTTCAATATATTGTGCATCGCGGAGGCACTGGCGATTACGCCAATCTTTTGGTGATTGGACTGCGCGCTATCGTCACGTTTTGATCGGGGCGGGCGGAGAGGGTCACCTACTAAACGGGTCCGCGAGGGTGGATTGATGGAAAACGCCTTGCAAAAACCAAGCATGCGAGAGAGGACAGGGGCCCCGCCGCCCCTCGTTCAATGATCCTTCAACACAAACCACCGCTTCATCTCACGTATTGCCTTAATATTCATCCCGGCGAGACTTGGGCGGAAAACTTTGCCGCCATCTCCACCAAGGTATTGGCGGTTAAAGAATACGTGGCTCCGGATCAGTGGTTTGGCCTTGGATTGCGGCTCTCCCAGCAGGCCGCCGCTCAGCTTGCCGGGAATCAGGCGCTCATTCACGAGGCTCGCGATTTTTTTGCCGAGCATCAGCTTTATCCGTTTTCAATCAACGGTTTTCCATACGGCCAGTTTCACGCAGGTCCGGTAAAGGAAGCCGTTTATGATCCGGATTGGCGCACGCCGGCACGCCGCGATTACACCATCCAGCTCGCCGATATTTTCACGCATTTCCTGCCGCCGGAAATCGACGGATCGATCAGCACGGTGCCGTGTTCATTCAAGCCATGGATCACGCGGGATGAGGAGAAATATGCGATGGCCACCAATCTGGCGGCTGTCGTGGCGTATCTGGCGGCAATTCGCGATGATACCGGTCAGGAGATCCATCTTGGGCTGGAGCCCGAGCCGGATTGTTATCTTGAAACGACCTCGGAGATGATCGCTTTTTTCAAGGACGCCTGCCTGACGGTGGGAGTCGATGAAGTGGCGCGAATCATGGGTTGCTCGCGGACAATGGGGGAAGAGCTGATGCGCAGGCATCTTGGCGTCTGTTTCGACACCTGCCATGTCGCGATGCAGTTTGAAGATCTCTCGGAGTCTTACCGCCGTTATGTAGCGGAGGGGATCCGGATTTCAAAGGTGCAGCTTAGCGCTGCGCTCAAGGGCGCATCGACCCCGGAAACCTGGGAGGCATTGCGCGCCTTTGCCGAGCCGACCTACCTGCATCAGGTCAAAGGGATGTGCACTTCGGGCGCCCAGATCGCCTGGTACGATCTTCCCGAGGCACTCGATGAATTTAAGGATTTCCCTGATCTCGATGAGTTGCGCGTCCATTTCCACGTCCCGCTTTTCATGCCTTCAGCCGGCGCCCTCGGATCGACGGCCTCGGAGCTGACGGCCGACTTTTTCCATGAGCTGCGCAGCGGGGCCTGTTCGCACTTGGAAATTGAAACGTATACCTTTGATGTGTTGCCCGCGGAACTCAATCCGGGCGACGTGGTAAAAAGCATTGCGCGCGAGTATTCCTGGGTGCTGGCGAGGATGGAATAATCGGCGGCAACCAAGCGCACTCGCCCCTTGACAGCCCGAGAAGCCCCCGCTGTCATAGCGGGTGCCGCGCCTTTTCTGGCGTCGCATCCCCCACCTTTCCATGTCCGAAAATAAAATTGAATTGCCTGACGCCGGATTGCATGGCGTTGAGCGATTCGGCGTTATTCCCTGATCACTTAAAGCCGCAATCTTTAAGCGATAAAGCCAAGCCGTCAGTGCTCCCTTGAAGCGTCACCCTGAGCGCTGCCAAGACGTGCTGGTTTTACATCCTAACAATTCCGTGCCGGAATCGCTTGAACCCACCGGCCACTCTTTTTCCAACGCAGTACAAGTTCCCCACAACAAACCAACTAATTAAAATGCACGATACGATAGAACCACTCGACACCTCCGACCCAGGCATCGCGCCCAATGCGAAGCGCCTGCTTTTGGCCGGATTTATGGCCATTCTCGCCGCCGGCGTCGGCTTCGCGATCCGTGGCGGAATTTTCGCCAACTGGGCAGCTGACTTCGGCTTTACCGGGGCGCAACTTGGTGCAATCGGCGGCGCCGGTTTTATCGGATTTTGCTTTGGAATCATTATCGGCGGCGTGGTTGTCGATAAGATCGGATATGGAAAGCTGGTTATTGCCGCCTTCCTTTTCCATGTGCTTTCGGCATTCATCACATTCGGAGCGAACAAAGGCCAGTCCCAGGAGGTTGCTTACAACTTCCTATATTGGGGCACCTTTATTTTCGCACTGGCAAACGGCACGCTTGAAGCCGTTGCCAATCCTCTGGTGGCGACTCTTTTCCCGAAAAACCGCACCCATTATTTGAACATCCTCCATGCAAGCTGGCCGGCCGGCATGGTGCTTGGCGGCGCCGCAGGCTGGGTGCTTGGAAATACATGGAGCTGGAAAATGCAGCTTGGCCTTTTCCTGATCCCAACCGTTGCATACGGAGTCATGTTTTTTGGCCAGAGCTTTCCGAAATCGGAAGCGTCCGCCAAAGGTCTTAAGCTCAGCGAAATGTTACACGACGTGGGCCTCCTGGGCGCCGCGATCGCCTGTTACCTCATTGCCCTCTTTTTCACCGGCGTTCTGACTCCTTTGTTCACACAGAACCCGGATGCGGCCCGATATAGCGGTTATGCGATCGGCGCCATCATCTGGCTTGCCGTCGGCATCATGACCCGTTTCTCGCTCGGTTCCATCCTGCTTTTTGTCCTCTTCTTCGCCCACATGCTCGTTGGCGCGGTTGAACTCGGCACGGACGGCTGGATCCAGAACATCACCGGCAACATCCTCACACCTGATCAAGGCAAACAGCTCTTTGTCTTTACCTCGCTGTTGATGTTCAGCCTCCGGTTCTGCGCGCATTTCATTGAGAAAAACCTCAAGATCTCGCCAATTGGTTTGCTTCTGATCTGCGCGGTCCTCGCCGTGATCGGACTCAATCTCGTGAGCGGCATCGTGACCTTTGGCGGCGCTCTTCTGGCACTCGCCGTCTACGCATTGGGCAAGACTTTCTTCTGGCCCACCATGCTTGCAGTGGCGTCGGATCGGTTTCCCCGCACCGGAGCCGTTGCGATCTCCATTATGGGCGGCATCGGCATGATGTCGGCCGGTCTTCTTGGATCGGCCGGCCTCGGTTACGCCAAGGATGCCTTTTCCGCGGAAGAGCTCCAGAAGTCCAACCCCGGCGCTTATGCCGCTTACAAAGCGGAAAAGCCGAGCACGTTCCTCTTCCTGCCTTCCGTCAACGGATTGGATGGCACCAAGCTGGCTGAAGTGCAAAAGCTCGACAAGGGCGTGCGCACGCCTGAGCAGCAACAAGTCGCCGAGGCAAGCATCGCCGGCGATCGCCACACGCTCAAAGCGGACTCGTATATCCCCGCTGTCATGGCGGCGATTTACCTGCTCCTGCTTGGTTACTTCAAGATGATTGGCGGCTACAAGCCGGTGACCATCGAGACCGAACGAGTGACTGGCGGCGTTGCAGCGCCTTTGGAAGCGTAACCGCTTCGAAACCCGTTAGTTTGCAAGGAGGGACAGGGCTTTACGCCTTGTCCCTCCTTTTTTTATCCAATGGCCAAGCCATTCCTCTCTTACTCTTACTCGTAATCGCCGAGACACACCGCCGGGAGTTTACCCTTTCACCGGGAACCACTTCTGGGTCAGGTCATCGAAGAACCCTTCCTCCCGCAACTTAAGGAGCGCCTCGTTGATTTCCTTGCGGAACGGGCTCCCCTCGGGAAGCGCGAAACCGTAGTCGTGCTTGGCGAAACGTTCGCCGGCCAAATCGAGCCTGGAGCCGGGATGCTCGCTCAGATAGTAGCGCAGGATAGGTTCATCGTAAACCACGGCATCCAGATCCCCGGCTTCGAGCTGGGCGCAGGCTTCGTCAATCTGCGTAAAACCGACCGGTTTGATCCCGCGTTCATTGAGAAAATCGGCGGATGAACTACCGGTCACGGTGCCTACTTTGCGGCCCGCGAGCTGTTTCCATTCGCGCACATCGCCGGCAATGGCCCTGGCGGTCATGATGGAGGCCATCTTCGCGGTGACAAATGAGACCAGGCCGATGCCGGCAAGCATCCATACAATTGCAAACAGGCGTCCGGCCACTCCAACGGGCGTTTTGTTTTCACAGCCACCGGTAATCAGCGTGCAGACACTCCACCACGCCGCCTCCCAGACGCCTCTGACGTAAGCCGCCGGAAACGAATCCGGATTTTTACGGCGCTCAACAAACCAGAGGAGATGCGCATTGGCCAGTAATGCAAGCAATAGCACGCCGATAACCTTCAGTGCATCCTTTGCCACGTCTTTATAAAGGACAAAATTGAATCCGTTTCCATTCCGTGCAACGAGAATTTGCAAGCCGCTTTCATAGATGGGATGGCTGAAATCGATCACCGTTTCCCGCTCTGAAGTCATGCTAAGCGCGCCGACTCCGATATCCGCTTGTTTGGATTGAAGGGCTTCAATGACTTCAGGCACTTTTGCCACCGTTTTAAACCGGAAGCGCCACTGCAAGTCCTGGGCGACCCGGTTCCAAAGATCGACGCTGTAGCCGGTCAGCTTTCCGTCCTTTTCCATGGCAAACGGTTTGGCGGGTTTTACATAGACCGTCAGTTCCTTGGGCAGTTCCTGCGCGGGCAAGGCGGAGCCGGCAAGGAGAAGGGCAATAGCGGAGAGAAACAAAGGTCGAATCATGATGGGGTGAAGATGACAAGGTGAGGAGAGGAGCAGAATGCCAAGGCATTTTTGAAGCGTTTTACTCTCCGGCGGGTGGCCTCCTTTCCCGCGCTTTGGCATCCCAATGGCCCTTTACAACAGAGCTTCCCTTTCCTAACTTCCCGCCGAATTTGCGGTTAACCACAAGAAGCATCGGAAGAACGAAATAATGAGGCAGCTATTTTTACTAATTGTTTTAGGCGCGGCGGGATACCTTGGATATTTGGCTTATAAAGGAGAGTTGCCCACCAACTTCCAACCCCCTTGGACGCGCGTCGAAGAACCCGAGCCGGTTCCCGCGCCGGTCGCGACACCGCCGCCCACGCCCGCGGAGATCAAGGCCAAGGCGGTCGCCACCGCAATTGCTTCGTATAAATCCAAAATTGTCATTCCCGAAGGTGCGCCGGGTGAAAAACATCTCTCGCCGCCCGGCGTTTTTTACATGGTCGATCGTTTCAGCACGGAGACACCGAGCGGCATTCACGCGGTCGTGCCTGGCGACCAGGTAAAGCTGCTTAAGCGCATTGGAAACGGCACCCTTAAGCTGACCGACGGCGAAGTGGAGTTTGTGGCCAAGGAAAGCCAGGTTACCAATGATCTCGAAGTGGCAAGAGCCGCCGAGATGAAGGATCACAGCGTCTACCGCGGCAAGCTCTGAGGTTCTCTCTTCTTAATCGTAATCCCCGTCTCCCCTTCCGCCGTTCTTACGCGCGAACGGAGGGGAGATTAAGATTATGATTATGATGATGAGGACGGAACCATGACGGAGACCGAGGCGAGCATCGCCTTGAACATGGTCCCAAATCTTGGGCCCGTGCGAATGCGCAAACTGCTTGAGGTTTTTCAAACCCCCGAGCGCATTCTCCTGGCCCGGCGTGCTGAACTGCGCGCCGTGGAAGGGATCGGCGAAGAGCTGGCGAGCGCAATTTCCAATTGGGAACAGGAAATTGATCTCAACCAGGAACTCGCCCTGATCGAGCAGTTCGGGGCGCATGTGATTACGCGCGCTTCTCCTGTTTATCCGCGTGACCTGCTTGAAATCTATAATCCGCCGATTCTCCTTTATGTCTGGGGAACACTGATGGAGCGCGATCAGCGGGCGGTTGGAGTGGTCGGATCGCGCAAGACGAGCCATTACGGGCTCGAATGCGCCAAGAAACTGAGCTTTCAACTTGCGTATGCCGGGCTGACCGTTGTGAGCGGATTGGCACGCGGCATCGATACTGCCGCCCACCAAAGCGCGCTCGCCGCCCAGGGCCGCACCGTGGCCATCCTTGGCTCGGGATTGATGGCGCTTTATCCCACCGAAAACCAGGCGCTGGCTGAAAAAATCGCCGCCTCGGGAGCGGTGGTGAGCGAGTATCCGATGACGTTCCCGCCAAGCCCGCAGACTTTTCCCTATCGCAACCGCATCGTTGCCGGCTGGGGCAGCGGGCTCCTTGTGGTCGAGGCGGGACTCAATAGCGGCGCCCTGATCACCGCCAACCAGGCCATTGAAAACGGCCGGCTTGTATACGCCGTGCCCGGTCAGATCGACAAACCAACCGCCGCGGGCTCCAATCGTCTGATCCAGCAAGGGGCAAAACTCGTCACGGGCGCCGCCGATATTCTGGAGGACCTCCAGACTTTCTTCCCGCGCCTGGAAAAGAGCCCGGCCCGCTTCCCCGGTTCCCCCGGTTCCCCCAGTTCCGCCGGTCAGAGCGTCTCGGAAACCGGGCCGCCGCTTTCCAAAACCGAGAGCGTAGTGATTGAATTGCTCGAGGAAGGCGAAATTGATCTGGATGGAATCGTGTCAAAAACCCGTTTGCCAACCTCGCGGGTTTCCTCCACGTTGCTCGCCCTCGAAATGAAACGGCTTGTCAAAAAGCTGCCGGGCCAGCGATTCGTGAAGTTGAGCCTGTTATGAAACCCAATCGTTTCATTCCGAGCCCATCTCAACAAAATCGAAAACGCCCGCGCGCTTCCCAAGCCGTTTTAAGCACGCTGCCCGTCCACGAGTGAATCCCGCGTCCGGGTTTCATTTCAGACGCAAAATTAGTCCCTTTTCTCATGTCGAAAACCTTAGTCATTGCCGAAAAACCGAGCGTCGCCAGCGACCTAGCCAAAGCGCTTGGAGGCTTCAAAAAAGACGGCGATTTCTTCGAGAACGACCAGTTTGTCATCTCCTCGGCAGTCGGCCATCTTCTTGAATTGGTGCCACCGGCCGGGTTCGAACCCGCCAAGGGGAAATGGAAGATCGAGAATCTTCCTTCCCTGCCCGAGCATTTTGAACTGGTACCGATTGAAAAAAACGTTGGGCGCCTGAACACGCTTAAGCGCCTTCTCAAGCGGAAAGACATTATTGAAGTCATCAACGCCTGCGATGCGGGGCGCGAAGGCGAGCTGATTTTTCGCAACCTGGTCAAGGCGAGCGGCGTCAAAAAGCCGTATAAACGCCTCTGGCTGCAGTCGATGACGCCCGACTCGATCCGCGCCGCATTTACCCGTTTGCGCAGCGACGGCGAAATGCAGCCGCTGGCCGATGCCGCCACCAGCCGCAGCGAGGCGGATTGGCTTGTTGGAATCAATTCCACGCGCGCCCTGACTGCTTTTAATTCCCAGAGTGGCGGATTTAACAAAACCACCAGCGGCCGGGTGCAGACTCCGACCCTGGCGATCCTCGTTGATCGCGAGCAGAAAATCCGGGCATTTAAACCGCGCACCTATTTTGAGGTGCTCTCCGATTTTGGCGTCACAGCGGGCAGTTACCGCGGCCGCTGGTTTGATCCGACTTTCAAAAAGGGAGCCGAAGAGGAAGCGCGTGCGGAGCGGATCTGGGACCGGGCGCAAGCCGAGGCGATCAAGGCGAAATGCGATGGGAAACCGGGGGTCATTGAAGAGGAAAAAAAGCCGACCAGCCAGGCGCCGCCGCTTCTCTACGATCTGACCACGCTGCAAAGGGAGGCCAACTCCCGGTTCGGGTTCCCGGCCAAGATGACTTTGCAGATCGCCCAGGCGCTTTACGAAAAGCATAAGGCGCTCACTTATCCCCGGACGGATTCCCGCTACCTGCCCGAGGATCATCTGCCCACGGCGCGGCACGTCATGGAGGAGTTCGTTGATCCGACCCTCGCGGTGCACGCCCAAAAAGCGCTGAACCAGGGCTGGGTCCGGCCCAATAAACGCATTTTCAACAATGCCAAGGTGAGCGATCACTTTGCCATCGTTCCGACCGGCACCGTCCCGAAGAATCTCTCGGAGACCGAGCAGAAGCTTTTTGACATGGTGGCCCGGCGTTTCATCGCCGTCTTTTTTCCGGCCGCGCAATTTGAGATCACCACGCGGATCACAACCGTTGAGAACGAGAAGTTTAAAACGGACGGCAAGATCATCGTTGATCCGGGTTGGCTGGCGGTTTACGGCAAACAAGCCGAGGGCGAAGGTGAAACCGACAAGGCGATTGTAGCCGTGCGGCCGGGAGAACAGGCGCGCACCGAGGCGATCGAGGTCAAGCAGAGCGAAACCAAGCCGCCCGCGCGTTATAATGAAGCGACGCTTTTGAGCGCGATGGAAGGCGCCGGCAAATTTATCGACGACGAGGAGATGAGGGAAGCGATGAGCGAACGCGGCCTGGGCACGCCTGCCACCCGCGCACAGATCATTGAAGGCCTGATTAACGAAGGCTATATCATCCGCCAGCAGCGCGAACTGATTGTCACCGCAAAGGGGATCTCGCTCATTACCCTGCTTCGGGATCTGCATGCCGAAACGCTCACCAAGCCGGAGTTGACCGGCGAATGGGAGAGCAAACTCAAACGCATGGAGCGAGGGGAACTTTCCCGGGCGGAATTCATGCAGCAGATCCGGCTGCTGACGACCGAGGTGGTTGAAAAAGTGCGGCTCGGCATGGGCAAGGAAGTCCGCGGAGAATTCCATCCATTGGAAGTTTCGTGCCCGAAATGCGGCAGCGGGCCATTCAAAGAGAGCTTCCGGCTTTACGAGTGCCCCAATCAGGAGTGCAAACTGACGCTCTGGAAATCAATGGCCGGACGCGAACTTGAACGCGAGGAAGTCATCAAACTGCTTACCGATCGCAAGGTTGGACCGCTGGAAGGATTTCGCAGCAAGCTTGGCCGCAGTTTTGCCGCTTCGGTGATGATCGGCGAGGATTGGAAACAGAAGTTCGATTTTGAAAAGAACGAAGGCGGCGAAAATGGCGAACCGATCGTCCCGATCAATCCCGAGCCGCTGGGTGCCTGCCGGGTCTGCAATACCGGCCAGGTCTACGAAACCGCCTCCGCGTTTATCTGCGAGAATGTGCCGCAGAAAAAATGCACGTTCCGGATGGGAAAACTGATCCTGCAACGCGAGATTCCCCGCGCCCAGGCCGCCAAGCTGCTTGCCACGGGCAAAACCGATCTCCTCCAAAAGTTCGTTTCCACCAAGACCAAGCGCTCTTTCGCCGCTTATCTTAACCTGGGAGAAGGCGGAAAAGTCGGATTTGAATTTGAGCCGCGCGCCCCAAAGAAGCCGGCAAAAAAAGCGGTGGCCGCCAAGGAGGCCTAGCGCCGTTTACGGGCGGTTGAAGAAGTAAATCGGCGGGTTTATCCCTTCGCTGATCGTGTAGTAGCCGTGCCCCGAGGGATCAAACGCGATGGCTTCGCCGTTGGGTTCCTTGGGCCGGCCGATTACCGGAAGACGCGTGGGGAGGCCGCGAAAGGCATCCGCGACGCTGACTCCATTTGGCCGGTTCCACATCTGGGCGTAGTCTTCGTTGCGCAAAACGATCTGGTGTCCGTCCCTGGAAATTGCCGCTCCGGAGGCGGAATTCATCCTGATCTCGCAAACCAATTTGAGGATGACCGGCTCGTCGCTCTCAAGTTGCGCCTTTAAAGCCGTATAGACCCGTGAACGTTTCTTCTCCTTGGTCGCAATAAAAAGGTCGCCGGTAAGCGGATCAATCAAGAGGCTCTCCGCGTTAAAGCGCTCGTCGGGATACTTTAAGATGATCTTTTTCACCTCGTGAAGTTTTCCCGGGCCGGATTTTTTGGAGTTCGGACTGGCTTGAAGATTCGGTTCCGGCATCCGGAAAACCGCCACCGAATCGCGTTCGCGCCGATTATCCCCGATATCGGCCAGGTAAAGATAATCAGTGCCCGCGAGCGGTCCTGGCCCGACGGCCAGATCCTCGAAATTGCCGCCGGCCGCGTCCGGCACCTTGATGCGCGCCACGAGTTCGCCGGTTTTACGCAACGCGTAAAGATGCGGGCTGGAGTCGTTGTGAGTCCACAGGATTCCCGGATTCCGGCTGCTGACGACGAGCCCGGACGCCTCTTTGATAGCAGGATCGCTAACGACCCCCACGACGCTTCCTTCCTCGCCATCGGTTCTAAGCGGTGTGCAACCAAATAAAACAACGGCAGCCGCGAGCTGAAAACAGCGGAGTTGATCAATTGAGAATCTCTTCATAAAGGGGGAACGCCCTGCCGGAATTGGCAACTCGAGCGTGTTGTTCTTTTTACGACGAATTCAGCATGCGCACCAAGTATTTCACGCGCTCCCCCCAAGGAGCCGGGCCGAGCTTTTGACCCCTCGAAAAAAGCGGCCATCCCGATCCTCAAGCCCCACCTCGACAACGGCGCCGATGCTCGCCTAGAGTCGCCGCCCTTTTGCAAACCCCAAGCACACTCGCCATCATAGCCGGCAGCGGCGCGTATCCATTGGCCATGGCGCGTTCCGCGCGAGCCGCCGGCGTACGGCGCATCGTGGCCGCCGCCTTTCAAAACGAGACCAGCCCCGAGCTCGCTTCCCTGGTGGAGGAAATCGAATGGATGCGCGTAGGCCAGCTCGGACGCATGATCGGTTTTCTCAAAAAATCGGGGGTACGGCACGCGGTGATGTCGGGCCAGATCCACCCGAAAAACCTCTTTGACCTGCGGCCCGATATCAAGGCGCTGCTGCTCCTTGGCCGGTTGCGGGAACGCAACGCGGAATCTATTTTTGGCGCCATTGCCGATGAAATGGCAAAAGCGGGGGTCGAGCTGCTGCCGGCCACCAGTTACATGGATGAACACCTCGCGCCGGCCGGCCTCATTGCTGGCCCGAAACTCAGCCGCAGGGAAGAGGAGGATGTCCGTTACGGCTTCCATATTGCAAAGGAGACCAGCCGTCTTGATATCGGCCAGACCGTGGTGGTCAAAGCGGGCACCATCCTCGCGGTTGAAGCCTTTGAGGGAACCAATGCGGCCATGAAGCGCGGCGGCGAGCTTGGCAGGAAAGAGGCGGTCATGGTCAAGGTAGCCAAACCAAACCAGGATTTTCGCTTCGACGTCCCGGTCATCGGCCCGCTGACGTTGGAGGCGGCGCGTGACGCCAAAATCCGCGTGCTCGGGATCGAGGCGCGCCAGACCTTGATGCTCGAACGCGACAAACTTTTTGCGATGGCCGCCGCTGAGCGCATCTCCATTTTCGGTTTCGCCCCTTAAAACCTCCCTGCATTTATGAACAAGATCCGCCTCGGAGTTATCGGCACCGGCAGCATTGGCAAAAATCACGCGCGCGTGCTCTCGGAATTAAAGGATGTCGAGTTTGCGGCGATTTACGACACGGATACCGCCACGGCGCAGGAAATGGCCAGGCGCTTTAATTCAAAGGCTGTCGATTCGCTCGAGGAATTCGCCGGGCTCGTCGATGCCGCCACCATCGCAACCCCGACGCCAACCCATTTTAAAATAGCGAGCACCCTGCTCCAGCGCGGAATCCACGTCCTGGTTGAAAAGCCAATCACCGAAAACACGGCGGATGCGCGAGCCCTTTCGAAACTGGCGCATGATCAAGGCCTGGTCCTGCAAGTTGGCCATATCGAACGGTTCAACCCTGTTCTCAGCGCATTGGAGGGCAAACTCAATCGCCCGCGATTCATCGAGTCGCACCGGCTTTCACCTTATCCGAGCCGGAGCACGGAAATCGGCGTCGTGCTCGACCTGATGATCCACGATCTGGAGATCATCCTGCATCTCGTCCGCTCTCCATTAAAAAGCGTCGACGCGGTCGGCGTGCCGGTTCTCAGCCGGGGCGAAGATATTGCCAATGCGCGGCTCCGGTTTGAGAACGGTTGCGTGGCCAACATCACCGTGAGCCGGATCAGTCCGGAAAAGATGCGGAAGATCCGGGTGTTCCAGGAGGACGGCTATCTCTCGCTCGATTACCAGGCGCAGGAAGGTTTCATGTACCGGCTGGCGGGCGAGAACGAACCGGAAAGCTCCCTTTTTAAAAAACTGCTGGCCGCCAAAGATCACGCCGTGGTGAGCCAGTTTGCCGGAAAACGGATCGTGCGCGAGCCGGTGGAAATTCTAAAAGGCGAACCGCTGCATCGTGAACTCTCGGCGTTTGTCGAGTGCGCCCGCGCCGGTTCCACTCCCAAGGTTTCCGGTTATGAAGCCACGGCTGCTCTGGAACTTGCCCTGGAAATCACGCGGCAAATCGAGGAATCCAACCGCAAAGTTTAACCACGGCGGCCACGCCTCCGGGCAGGCCATCCCTCCCGATGAAACTCTATCTAGTTGCCGGTGAAGCCAGCGGTGACGCCCGCGGCGCCGAACTCATGCGCGCGTTGCTCGTGCACAAACCCGGCCTTCTATTCCTGGGCGCGGGCGGACCCGAAATGCAGGCTTTGGCCGGATCCGATTTCCTCGACTGGGCCGATGAAGCCGTCGTCGGCCTGTGGGATGTGCTCAAAAAATACGGCTATTTCAAAGCACAGTTCGACCGGATGCTGGCCGATATCGAGATGGCAAAACCCGCGGCGGTGGTTCTTATCGACTATCCCGGATTTAATCTGCGTCTCGCCAAAGCACTCCATAAACGGGTGCCGTCGTTGAAGATCATTTATTACATCAGCCCGCAGGTTTGGGCCTGGAACCGGGGACGCATTGGCGAGATGGCAGGCTATCTCGATCTGATGCTCTGTATTTTCCCGTTTGAAAAACCGCTCTACGAAAAAAGCGGGCTTAAAACGGTCTTTGTCGGCCATCCGATGCTCGACTCCCTCGCCGCCAAACGCATCGGCGCGGAGCGCGTCCCGCAACTTGTCGGTCTTTTTCCAGGCAGCCGGCAGAAGGAGATCCGCAAGATTTTCCCCACCATGATCGCTGCGGCCCGCCTGATGCAAAGTGCGGACCACTCCCTTCGCTTCGAAGCCGCCGCCGCGTCTGAAACGGTGGCCTCGTCGATGCGCGCGCTGCTGAGCGAAGCCGGGATGGAAGAAAACTGGTGTCCCGTGAGCCTGCGCGGTTCGCACTCTTTGATGCAGCGCGCGGCAGCCGGAATGGTCACCTCGGGAACGGCGACATTGGAGGCCGCGTTCTTTGGAATGCCGTTGGTGATTTTGTATAAAGTGGCCTGGTTAACCTTCGTCATTGGAAAACGGCTCATCAAAGTGGACTTCCTGGGAATGCCAAACCTGCTGGCCGGCCGGGAGATCGCCCGCGAATTTCTTCAGGATGCCGCGCAACCCGAGCCGATCGCCAAAGAAATGCTGCGCCTTTTAACCGACACCGCTGCCCGCGATCAGCTCCAGCGGGAACTTGCCAATGTCATTGCCGGGCTCGGCGACACGGGCGCCGGGGTTCGTGCCGCGGAAGCGATCAGCGGCGAACTCGGTTTTCCTTAAACTTCCCGCCCGACAATGCCTGAGCCTTTCCCGTCCACGGAGTCTTCCACCAAGTCCTCACTCCATGCGTGGGCGATGTTGCTCGTCATCCTCGTCCTGTTCGCCTGCCGCAACCTGCCGTGGCACCTCGACGATTTTGACCAGGCAAAACAAGCATTTACCTCGTTTGAAATGGTCAAGGAAGGCCATTGGTGGTTTCAGCATACGCCCGTTGGCCGGATCGCCACCAAACCACCGCTCGCGGGTTGGATTTCCGCCATCCTCTACTCCGGGACGGGTTGGTGGGAAGGCGCATGGCGGCTCCCATCGCTCGTTGGCGCCGCGCTGATCCTTGTATTCCTGCGGAAAAAAGGCGACGCGCTCCTTCCGAACGGCGGGATGATTGCCATGGCCGCGTTCGGGTTCACGGTTTTCACGCCGCGAATCGCCTCGCTGGTGCGCACCGACATGCTGCTGACGGCCTGCATCTTTCTTACCGGCTACCTGATCCTGAACAAGGTCCGGAGCGGTGAGCCGTGGACCCGTCGGGAGCGCTGGCAGATATTCGCCACGCTCCTTGCCTCGATGATGATCAAAGGCCCTATCGGATACGCGTTCCTCCTCCCGGGAGTGCTCGGATACACTTTTTTCTGCCGGCGCTTTCAAATAAAAAACGCCGTTTGGAGCGGCTCGTGGAGCTGGTTTGCGCCTCTCCTTTTTTTCGCCGCTTGGGCAGGAATCGGGATCTGGCTGAGCCCGGAGTTTTACGAACAAGTCGTGCAGCGCGAGTTCCTTGGACGATTCAGCACCGGGGAAAATGCGGTGCATCAGCCGCGAAATCCATTTTTCTACATCGGCCTCATTGCGCTGCGCTGGCAGCCGTGGAGCGTGATCCTGATGCTGCTGGCATTAGCCAAACCGGTTCGGGCCGCATTCCGGCGCGACCCGGAATTACTTTGGCTGGCGTGCTGGTCGCTGGGAGGCCTGCTTCTCATGTCAGCCGTGCCATCCAAACGCTTTGACCGCATCCTGCCGGTCATTCCCCCGCTCTGCCTGCTGCTCGTGGCGATGGTCCGTCACCTGGAACAATCGGAGTGGCGAGGTTACAGCATTCATAAGCTGGCCTCCTTGGCGGTCGCAGCCGCGTTCGTTATCAGTGTCAGCTATGCCGGCCATGACATGATCCAAAACTACAGAACGCATCAGCGGGCGCTTGTCCACTTTGGCGGACAGGTGCGCACCATGGTCGGAAGCAAGCCGCTGGCCGTTGTAAGCGGCAAAGATGAAGGAATGCTGCTCTACACCGACCAGACGACATTTACCCGGATTAATGACGCCATCGACAACTGGCAATCCGGGCAACTCAACTGGATTGTCCTTCCGGAAAAGATGTTGAAGGAAAAGGATCTTCAGTTTGCCCCTTACCAGCGGCTGATCCAGACCGGCAAGATACCTGACAAATCAAACGCCTATGTCCTTATTGGACGGCTAATAAGCGCCAAATAGACTCAAGCAAAGACTTCTTTAAGAGCCACTACAACAAAAGCAAAAGGCGGACCGGGTTGCCCCGATCCGCCTTGTTGCTAATGCTTTAGTTATTCCTAGTGAGGAGCGAATTGCTTGCTCGATACCACGCGGTAGCGGTAATAGCCATCCACCCGATCCTTCTTCTCATCGTAGCGGCTCAGGGTCTCATCGTTTGGATCGATGAACCGCTCGATCACGGATGAACCGCGGTACTCACCGAGCACCTGATCGCGTTTAGGATCGAACTCGTTGTCTTTCGAGCCGGGCGATTTGCGGATCGCCTGGCAACGCATGTGGACTGTATACACATTCGATTTCGTCGTCAGGCGAGGGTAGATATGCACATACGGCCGCTCGCGCATATTGTCGCCGGTCTGGGCGTTGGCCGTCCAGAACGAGTTCCAGCTCGGCACATTGACTCCCTTTGGATAGAGATCCATTTCACAGACTTCCGAAGGCGAACGGAACAGAGTCGTCTGACGGCTCGATATATTGGTTCCCTGATCGTTGAGACGCGCTTCGAACTCTTCAATCGTCTTGTCGAGATCGAGCGGATACCGGAAAGTCAGCGAGGCGCTTGGATTATTAAGAGCATCCTCCGAATGACCAGCTTCCGACACCGCGGTTGGCACAGCCATCATGAAGGTCGACTTCAGAACTCCGCGCAATGCGGAATCCCGCCGCAGATAAGAACGGCCTTTATTGGTGCCTGGCAGGTTGCCCGAATCACCGGCCGCATAACCGAACGGCGCGATAACATAGTTCATGTTAACCTTGCCCGCCGTGGAGAACGGCTCGCTGATTGCGTAGGGCTCAACGACTGGAAGATGGAACAAATCCAGCATGAGATGATCGGGTGGCCCCTGTGAACCGGGATGGGTAAATGCGGCCTCGCGATCAGGACGGAAGAGGAGCGTTTGCCATGGCTTGTTCGCTTTCACACCGGTCGGGAGTGAACCGATCATTGCAACCGAGGGCATCTGGCGGTTTGGCGTATAAAACGACTGGCCTGTATCCTCGATGTTACGTCCATGGAAGTAAGGCACCCGGTAGGAAGGCGTTCCGTTGGTTAACTCAAACCGGATATTGCCTTCATCCACCTTGTTGCCCATCGCTCCATCCATATGCTTGGAGATACCGCGATCCCAGTCTCCTGGACCGCCGTCGGCGCGTTCCACACCGGTGACATCTTTTGGAAGCATCGGCCGCTTGCTGTCACGATTGTTGCCGCCTCTGGCGAACACACCCGCGCCGGTATTGCCAGCTTGGATATCTCCGTGCGAGGAGGTCAGCCCATGGATAAGCCTGTTGGCACTGAAATAACCGGTCGTGGTGCTTGGGCCATCACGCATTTGATAGTATTCCGGCCCAATGACTGAACGAGCCATCCCGAGGCGAAGATCGCCACGTTTATTGCCCGCAAGAGGTCCTGTGAATTCAATGCTGCGAACCACATCCTGGGCTCCCCGCGCGTTGATGATATCGCGCGCTCCATCCAGGCTCCCGTCAAAGCGAAGCCCAAACGAAGCATCCTTGCCACTGGTTGGCAGCGGCATCGGCACCCTCACATCGGGGGCTGATGGGAAATCAAGGTGCACAGTCTGAACCAATACACTCCGCGTATCGGCAGGGCTTTCGCCGCTATAGATGTTCACCTTGAATGCAGGGCCGCTAAAGACAAGGTTCGTGTCAGTAGGATCGACCGGGAAAATATCGCTCACATAAGGATAATACTTCACGGTCTGATCCTTCACATACGAGGTGCTGCTCGCATTCTTATTATCGAATGTCTTGATGCCCACGGTCAGACTAAGATTTCTGGCGGTATCAAGCGCCGGATCCTGGGATAAATCCGTGTTCGTCATTCCCTTGTTTTCCAGGAAGTAATGCATCGAAGCATGGAACCCGAGAACCGGCATAAAACCGCGTCCCTGGCTGATCTCGTGCGAAGGGAGATTACAAATGTTAATCATCTTCGTTTTGCACATGTTGGCGTCTTTTGATCCCGCTTTCGCAAACTTAATAAGCATCGGCCGTTCTTCGATGACCTCTGTCCAATAGGTCTCCCGGATTGCCGGGAATCCCGCCATCGGGCTTGCCATCTCAAAGGCGAGAATCGCCTGGAGTCCAGCCGGAGTGGCAGCAACGCCGCCGGGCAGTGCCGGGCGATGAAAGATTAACGCCGCTTCGGAGATCATAAGAAAACGGCCCATGCCCGCCGTGGATGTATCCACGCCGACCGGTCCGATCTTCAGCGGGGTGACCTGTCCCGACCAGTCGACCGAACGCGCAAGGCGCCCGTAGCCTTCCGTATAGCCGGTTTTGTAGAACCGGGGCGTATACGGATAAAACTTGTTGGCAGACTTTGTCGCGGTGCCGGTATCCACCAGATTAACGCTGCGGCTGTAGTCGAAGATTTCAGTCAGGATCTGGTCACGATCAGGACCGTATTTTTTCAGGAAACTGCCACCGAATCCCGGGACTTCGGCGATGTTGCCGCTGGTCACAGCCTGAAGGTAATCATACATGCTCTTGTTCTGGGGCACGAAATCCTTCACATCGCTCTTTGCATCCGAGCGGGTGAGGAAGAAGCGCTTGTCCTGAGCCGCGTTATTATCCGGGTTCTTATAGATCGTTGAGGAAAACGCAAACAGATCGTCGTAGTTGGTCCGTTTTTTGAAGTCCTCCGCGATTGGCCAAAGCGTGACACGCGGCCGGCCAAAGAGGTTGATATCAGGAGCGCGGCTGCTTGCGGTCAGAAAGAAGCGAACTTTCTCCAATGCCTTGGGCGTGATCTTGGCGCCCCCGGTCACGATTTCATTCTGGAGCGACTTGCCATTAGCTCCGCCCGTGGTGCGCTGCGACTTGAAAATCATCTCATCCACATTCGCGTAGAGATGTTTTCTTGTGAGTGAAAGAATCGGCGCCACGTCCGAATTCTTATCCGCATTGAAGGTTCCGCCTTTGGTTGTTGTATCCTTGTATTTCTTGTCCGGATCGGCCCATGGCGTAAACGGAGTGATCTGATAGATCGCTTCCTTATACTTCACATACGCTGCCACCGAGGGATAAATATCGGTTGTCGGCTTGATTCCCCAGAGCCAGCCAAGCACGGGGCTCAATGAAGTGGTAAACGGATGGCCGGAATAACGTTGATACTCACCACGGACAGGCTGAGTGGAGGCAAGCCCAAGGCTTTTCGCGCCAAACGTGTATTTGCCTGAACCATCGACATTGCCGCATTCCTGTTCATTGCTGACCGAAGGCGTATCCCAGAATGTCCCTTCCGAAGCGGTATTGATGTTGAGTTTTGAGCTCTCATCATCTGTCCAGAATGCGGTGCGCCCGACGATCGGGTTGCCCGCCGTTCCGCGATTGGCGCCGCCGATTGAACCGTCCTTCAGGACGTAGAGCCATTTGACAGGCATCGGAATATAAGGCACGGCCGCACCCGCCCCACCGTTTTCGTTCAATAACCGGAGCTTCGGATCCGTGCTGATTTTGGCGTCGAACCCGTCCACAATGCCTGGAGATGGCGAGTTGTTTTCGTTTTCCGAATCGGTGTATTTGGCACGCGGATCAATAATCGGGTAGTGAGGTTCAACAATTGCGCCTCCTTCACTAATGTCGGTCCGCTGGTCGAGGAACGGCTCGTTCATGTCGACATATCCGGCAATCGGATTTGTCCTGTCCCACTTATTGATGACTTCCACTTCTGCGGGCAATTCAGACGATGTGTATTCGCCCGTCTTGGTCTTCAGTTTTTCAGCGGAGTATAGCCGATAAACATAATCCTCGGAGCCTGGATTATAGGGATAATATGAGGCATCCGAAACGGTCGATAACTTCAGGGTTGCTTTGGCAGTGGCAAGCTTGCCCGAGAAGGTTCGGATCGCGCCAGGTTGCGACGCCCACGTGGTGTTCTCCTGCGCGGGAGTCGTAGCCTCTCGGATCTGGCCGAGGACCAGATTGACGGTGCTGTCGGCAATTTGCCGCGTGGTGGCAGAGTCGCTGCTTGCCTGCGTGGCGTTACGCTCGGTGGTCGCCGTCGTCATAAACGCGACGAGAAGTCCGGAGAGCAATACAAGCATCGCGAGGACAATCACCAGTGCAATGCCCCGCCTGTTTCGAAGCGCGGATCGAAGTCCGCGAAGTTTCTGAAGGGGGAGAAACGTTTTCATAGGTTAGTTGACTTAGTTGGCTTTATCTTGCGGATCGCGGCTCCACTTCGAGGCGCGTAATAATACGTCTGTGGAAAAAATGCGGTAGTTAGGCTTGTTAGGATCATCAAGCAGCTTCTTTTCAAGTTTCCTTACATCATCCATGTAATCGTCGACTGTTTTCACATTCAAAAACAGGCCGTCCAACCATGAAGGGATATTGGACTCGCTGGCATTTGCTCGCACCATCGATGCTTCATCGACGGCGATCATTGTAACCTGGACAATCGGAGGGAGCAGATTGTCGCGTGCGGTGTTATCAAGTTTGATTTTAAGATCATACGAGTTGACCGTGCCGCCGCTCAGGATGCGCCAGCTATCGAACTCATACTCAGGCGCAAGCGCGAGCTGCTTTGAATCGTGCGATTTGGTGCCGGGAATCACGCGGTCTTTTTCAGCCAGCTTCGGCAGGATGATCATCCCCACAATGTTGTCAGCGCGCACATGCGCATACCTGAACCGGTCAATAGGAACCCCGGTCACCTTCTCACGCAGGAAAGCTTCCTCCATCCATAACGGACGGTTCCAATTCGGATTGGACTTCCGTTTGGAATCGGTCATCCCGACATAATAGTTATTTGACCGGTCAAAGATCCGGGGATCGGCGTATCCGATGTCGTCTTTGTTCTGGGGCCTGTAATAGACTTGGAGATGCTCGGTTGGCACGGTCATTTCCATTAGCCGAAACCGGTATTTCAGCGAGGGCGGCGGGCTCATTTTGGCAAGGAACTCAGGCCGATCCGTTTCGGGTCCGTATTCCACAAAATAGCCGCAAGCAGTCAGAAGACTGTCAAGGTTCCTGAACTTGGGAGCCTGATACTTGTCTGTGTCCGGCTCCTCGGTAAATCCGATAGGCGCCTGGAAGAACATGGCATGCCCCGGATAGGCCTTGTCGACGGGAGTAGAGAGGTTAATCAACTGAGGAGTCGATCCGAAGAAGCGCCTTGTCGGCCCGGATATAAATTGAAGCTCCGACTGGCGGCGAAATAGAAAGTCGGATGTTTGAAGATTTGTATCAACCTCATGCGCACGCCAATAAGTATTGAGCGTCGCCTGGCTCAGGCGCCGGTTCATCGACTCAAACGCGCCGCGGGCAGCCTGGAACTGCGATGTCTTTTCCGTGGTCCGCTTCCAAACCCGCTGGGTTTGGTCAATCGTGCCAACAAGCAGGAGCATGATAACCGATATCAGTCCTGTCGAAATCATAATCTCCACGAGCGTGAACGCTCGCTCTCGACTTGTACAAGGGGGTCTAAAAGTTTTCATAAATCTAAAGGTCCTCCGGATTGGTTATGTCCCCGCCTTTTCACTATCCATCCGCGCCACAAGAAATGTGCGGATTTTGACGGCCGTATTCTTCTTCAACATTGAGATACTGTCGGCCGTTGTGATGGAGGCAAAATCGACCATCGCAGGAGGACTCCCCTTGGGGGCGAATACGGCGATTACCCGCAACGTATTCAACAGGATATCGGCGCTACCTTCGGAGCTTGAAGCGTTCGGCCTTGAAAAATCGTCAACCACCAGTTTGACCGCATAAAGCCGCTTAAAAGGGACCGTAGGATCCTGTGAAGGATTCTTTTCCGAGTCAACCAGGCGCCCTTCCTCGTCGTAGTAATAAATCTCGCCGCTATCGGCGAAGTTGAGTTTCTTTATCTGCGGCCATTCAGTGACCTGCACCATCGTGTTCAGGTCCTGCATGATCCACATTTCATTGGCAGCGTCGACCGAGGTTCGGAAGACACTGAGTCCCATCGGCAGCAACCCGAAGAGGGCTACAAATGCAAATGCGATGATGCCAAGGGAGAGCGTGATTTCAATAAGGCTGAAACCGCGCCGCGCCTGTCGTTTGAGGAGGAAGGCAAGGCGTCGGACGCCTTGAGGGGGATGCGTTCGGTGCATACATCGTAGTTACACGCCGCATTTTGCACTGTCAATTGATTTTCCCTCGCTTATTTCCCCCGCTCACCGGGCAGGCAGGGCGAAATCGTCCGCCGGCAACACCCTGTGCACGGTTGACAAGCGCGTGCGCGAATGTGCCGCAATGTCCACACCGCCGATTTATCTTACGCCGGTCCACAGCTCCGGCGCCGGCGCAATCAGAAATCAAACTGATCAATATTTTCTTTGTTAAAGATAAACGGCTTCCCGAGCAAAATATTGTCCCCGGCAATCTCAACATCGCCCAACCTGCCCGCCTTGTAAGTCGCCGCGCCGGGTTTAAGCGTGCCGCTGCCGAGTGCGTTTGCCGCGTGGATGGTCAGATAACCAAGATCGATCGTTTTCCAAAGAATCACACTTTGGGTAACGTCTTCCTTCACATACTTACGATTCTCACTCGGCAACCCCAATCCGATGACTTTCACCGCGCCGCTCTTGCCGGCCTGCTTGACCGCTTCGGCCGCGCCCGGCACGGCTGGCGTACAAATGGCCATCACCAGCTTCAGATTCGGATACGCGCTTAAGAGGGAGGTCGTCTCGCTCTGGGCTTTATCCTTGAGATCATCGCATGGCTTGGTGGCAACCAGCTTCATGCGCGGATATTTCTCCGCCAGGCGCGCCTCAATATTTTTGCGCCATTCATTCATGTTCGCGGCGGTCAGCGAGGCCGTGATGATGGCGAACTCGCCTTCTTCGCCGGTGAGCCGCGCGGCTTCATCCATCAGCGTATTCCCGATCCCTTGCGGGGTTGCCTGATTGACAAAAAAGTCGCGCACATCGGTCGTGGAATCGGAATCGTAGGTCACGACCTT
Source organism: Chthoniobacteraceae bacterium (assembly GCA_028293625.1). Classification (GTDB taxonomy): domain Bacteria; phylum Verrucomicrobiota; class Verrucomicrobiia; order Chthoniobacterales; family Chthoniobacteraceae; genus CAIURC01. The sequence continues at coordinate 50,310 of JAQGOL010000030.1, forward strand.
GATCCCTTTCTGGCGTGCCTTGCGCAATGCGGTGGAAATCCCCTCCTTGTTTTCGCAGGCCACTGCGATCACATCGACACCCAGCGTGCTCCAGTTCTCGATGATTTCGTTTTGCCGAGCCGGATCCGGATCGGTTGGGCCGTCAAAAAGCAGGTCAACGCCAAGCTCCCTGGCCGCTTCATCCGCGCCTTGTTTACAGGAAATGAAGTATCCGTTGCCCTTGCTCTTTGGCATGAGCGCGATAGTCAGTTTTTTACCCGCGCCCTCTTCATTATGACTCGGTTTCGGGGATTTGCTGCAACCCACGGCAAAAGCCAGGACGGCGGAAAGGATCAGTAGACGTTTCATGAAAAAGGGGGAGGGATGGCTCGTCTTTAAAAGAGAAGGCGAAGCTTTGGAAGAATGATTAGTTCGGATGCCTGGAGCGTGCGCGCAGGAAGGCAACGAGCTTTGGAATAACGCCGCCACACAGCGCCAGCAGCAGAAGAACGCCTGTCAGCATTCCCGCGACCTCCCTTGGCTGATGGGCGTGCACCAGGCCGTTGCTGAGCACGGCGATGGCTGCCACGCCAAGCAGAGTACCATGCACTGAACCGCTTCCCCCGAATATCGACGTGCCACCAAGCACCACCGCAGTGATCGCATAAAGCTCGTAACCGGTTCCGGCGTCCGCTTTAGCCTGGCCCAGGCGCGCGGTGTAGATGACCGCGGCAAGCGCCGATACAAACCCGGCAAGAATATAGGAAAACGCAACACGTCGATCGACGGGCAAACCCGCGTAACGTGCTCCTTCCGGCGCAAAACCAATGGCGCGAAACGAGCGTCCAAAAGTGGTGCGATGGACCATCAGCCAGACGCCGGCCGCCACGAGGATCAGAGCAAAAGCCTGCACCGGGATGCCAAACCGGTTCTCCTGGCCCAGACAAAGAAAGGAAGCGGGGAAGTTCGTGAAAGTATCCGCCCCGTGGGTAATGGCTTCGGCAAGTCCGCGAAAAAGCGAATAGGTGCCAAGCGTGACAATCAGCGGCGGCAAACGGAGCACGGTAATCAAGCCGCCATTGAGGGCGCCGGCCATGGCGCCAAAAAGAAGGGTGCAAACAGCGGCTGTCAGCGGCGGCAAGCCACCATCGCGCCACATTTTCCCGAATAAAATCGCGCAAAGCCCAAGAAGCGAGCCGACGGAAAGATCGATGCCACCTGTGAGAATAATCGGTGTCATGACCACGGCCAGCAGACCGATCTCAGTCGAGTGCCGGAGGATATCGAAAAGGTTATCGAGCGTCCCGAACCGGCTTCCCACCGCGTTAAAATAAAGGATCTCACCGGCAAGCACCGCCAGCAGGAGCAACTCATGCCGAAGCCCCTTCCAATTTCTTACTCGGATCGTGGCGTCCATGGATCAGTGCGGCTGGCGTCGGCTGCGCACGCCATCGGCTATGACCGCGAGCAGGATAATGGCGCCCTGGATCGCCTTTTCCCAATACGGCTCGACGTGCAGGTAAGTAAGCGCGGGGTTTATCGTGATGAGCAGCAAGAGCCCGGCGAAGAGACCCCATAAATTGCCGCGTCCGCCGGAGATTGCGACACCTCCAACGACCGCCGCCGCAATGGCCTTTAATTCCAGACCCGTGCCCGACTTCGGATCGACCTGGGGCGACTGGACGACATTCATCATCGCCGCCAATCCCGTGAAAGCGCCCAGGAGGACAAATGCCGTGAAAGTAGTGAGTCTGGGGCGAATGCCAGCCAGGCGCGCGGCTTCGGCATCGGAGCCGACGGCGTAAAAAAAGCGGCCCACGGCGAGATGTTTCATCGCCAGCGCCAGGATAATCAGGAGCAGGGCGGCGATCCAAAGCAGCGTGTATTGCCCCGCGCTCTGGCTCAAACCGAACCATTGGAACTGATCGGGCAGATTGATGAACTGTCCCTCCCGGTACCATCGCAAGCCTTCCCTCCAGATGACCATGGTGGCCAGGGTCACAACGATGGATGGCAAACCGAGTCCGGCAACCAGCGCCCCGTTGATGGCCCCAAGCGATGTCCCGGCCGCAATCGAACCGACGCATACGACGGCCATCGGCAACTTGGCGGCTGCCAGCAATCCGGCGCATACGCCGCAGAGCGCGAATTGTGAACCGATGGAAATATCGATCTGCCTGCAAATAATCACGAGGGCGATGCCGCACGCCGCGACAAGGGTTGGCGCCTCCCTGGCAAGCCGGGAGAGCATCGGTTGGCCGTCAAAAAAAGCGGGCGCCATGATTGCAAGCGCGCCTAACAAAAGAACAAGCACGGCCACGACCGACCATTCCCGAAAATAACGGATCCTCACGCGGCCTCCTTTTCGTGTCCAAGCGCCGCGCTCATGACTTCATCGGCGGAAGCGCCGCCGCCCAGCATGGCTGCGATCCGTCCCCCGCGCATCACCGCGATCCGATCGCTCATTCCAAGGATCTCGGGCAGGTCGCTTGAGATCATCAGCACCGCGAGCCCGTTCTTCGCCAGATGCCGGATGATTTTATGGATCTCGGCTTTTGCCCCGATATCGACTCCCTGGGTAGGTTCATCCAAAATGAGCAGCTTGGGATTGGTGGCGAGCCAGCGGGCAAGCGCCACCTTTTGCTGATTGCCACCGGAGAGCGAACCGCCCGGCGCCTCGGGGCCCGCCGCCTTGATTCCCAGCTCCCGGATATACTCGAGCGCAAGCCGGCGCTCCGCATCCAAACGCAGCCAGGCGCCGGGAAAAAACACCGGATGAATCGCCATCGTCATATTCGCGGCAATCGGCATTTCAAGGATCACCCCGTGCCGGCGCCGATCTTCGGGCACATAAGCGATTCCCTGCTCCACCGCTGAGCGTGGGGAGCGCACTTCAACGAACTTTCCGGAAAGCGAGATTGTCCCGGAATCAGCCGGTGTGATTCCAAAAAGAACGCGCGCCAGTTCGGTGCGACCGGCGCCTACGAGGCCGGCCAAACCGACTACCTCCCCTTCCCTGATCTCCAGGTTTACTTCAAAAATTCCCGACGCGCCGCAGGTCAGATTGGCAAGCGAAACGACGGGCGCGCCGGGTTCATTCTCTGAAGGTGGATAGATTGCCGATACCTCGCGTCCAACCATCATCCGGATCAGCGCCGCCTGGGTAATGGCCGTCACCGCATGGGTGCCGACACTTTCTCCATCGCGTAAAACGGTGACGCGATCGGCCATGGCAAAAATTTCCTCAAGCCGGTGGGAGATATAGATGATCCCGACGCCTTGTCCGCGCAGATCGCGGACCACATTTAAAAGCAATGCCACCTCGCTCTGGGTTAGCGACGCAGTCGGCTCGTCCATGATCAGGATGCGGGCACCGGCGCCGAGCGCTTTTGCGATTTCAACCAGCTGCTGTTCCGGCATTGAAAGGGAGCGCACTTCACTCTCCGGATCGATCATCGCGCCGACCCGCTTTAGCAGCATCTCAGCGTGCTGGCGCCGTTTTTTCCAATGTACACGCCGCCCGATGGACGGCGTTTCCAATCCAAGGGCGATATTCTCGGCGACCGTAAGATCCGGGAAAAGGGTCGGTTGCTGATAGATACAGGCAATTCCATGCGCCCTCGCCTGGCGCGGCGTGAGATGGCCGATCGGGTTGCCTGCAATCTCAATCCGGCCGCCATCGCGCTCATGGGCGCCGGCAATCAGCTTGATCAGAGTCGATTTCCCCGCCCCGTTTTCCCCGAGCAACGCATGCACTTCACCCTGATGCAGAGTAAAAGAAACTCCTTTGAGCGCACGCACCGCGCCAAAGGACTTTGTCACATTACTGAGCTGAAGAAGCGGCGGCTGCATTCTGGGGCCTGCATCTCTAGCGGAATTTCCGGTCAGTTCAATCCCTGGCACCGCCGTTAGGCAGCCTTCGAGCTCAGGCCGGCTTTATCCATTGATTTCACCACCCCGAAATACTGACCGATAAAAGGCAGGCCGCCGATTGCGGGAAGTAAATAACGGGCGGTGCAAAGCAACCCGAGAGCAAGGGCAACCGGGGTGGCAAAATAGGGAGCGTAGAGAGCGACCAGCGCGCCGTCCCGGGTGCCGGCTCCGCCAAAGGTTGGGACGGGAAGCAATCCAGCCAAAATCGCCAAGGGAGAAAGCGCGAGGTTTCTTACAAAAGGGACACTGGCCCGGAGCGCCAGAATGAACATCCAGATCTGGAGCAGATGAAGGAACCAGATAAATACCGAAGTGGCCGTTACTTTGAAAAGACGCGCCTTGCTGGCCCAGAAGTAGTCGTGCATTTCGCCCCACGAACCAGCGAATTGCGCAAGCTTCGCGCCGATCTTTTTCGGAGCAAATCGTCCGGCGGTTTTAAAGAAAAATTGCGCGAACGGTTTGGACCCAAGGAGCAGGCAGCCGCAAACCAGCATCCCGGCAACCGCGGCGGTCATCAGCCAGAAGACGCCGTCTTTTCGCGGATAAATCGCAAGCCCGAACACGCACCAAAGAAGGAGGGAAAGCATGTCGCACGATTTTTCGAAGACAACGAGCGAGAGCGCCAGCGAGCCGTTGAGATGTCCGCGGTCCCGAAGAAAGTAAGCCTTTGCGATATCGCCCATCTTCGACGGGAGGATCAGGTTGAGGACACTCGCGACAAGGATCAGCTTGTTGGCTTCGCCAAATCCGAGCTGGCCGGCTTTGGGCATCAGCTGCTGCAAACGCCACGAGGTGAAGAGCGTTAATGGGATCACCATGCCTAGGCTGAGCGTCATCCAGAGACGATCGCACTGCGCGAAGATATCCAGGAGTTTGCCCCGGTTTTCCGGACCGATCTTCCAGTACATGAACCCCAGGATCGCGACGCTAACTATCAACGAAAGGATCTTCTTCACTTAAAAAGTTCGCTCAACGCGCAATGGTTCCCCGGCTTTCAGTTTCCGGACCTGGCTGCTTAGATCCAACCACGGCTGAAGTTGCCCGGCCTGATAGGTGCGGCTCATCACCACATAGATCGATGTCTGCAATGCGCCAATTCCCACGGCCCGCACCTTCTCCCAGCTTGAAGAGCTCAATTCATCGTCAACCTTCAAGCGGCCGCCCTCCCAGGCAAACCGGCGGGAGAAACTCAGCGGCGCGGCTTTTTTCCCCGTGATCAACAGCTTCTGAAGTAGCTTGCGAATAAGGTCGGGATGAAACCGGCCCACGGTGAACATTAACCCGCGCAGCACCAGCAGGTTAAAAGTAGTCATCCCCTTTGTCTTGGCCCAGCCAAGATTGCCGGTGATGGAGATGGAATCGGGTTTAAGTTCCACCGGATAGCTTCCAACCAGATGCGCAACCGCATTGCGGAGCTTGCCATCGTCAATCATTGCCGAGAAATGCGTATCGGACTGAACAAGCTTATTGCCGGCAAAGTATTTGAATACACCGCCTTTGTTCAGTGCAAGATAGAGCGTCGAATCGCCGCGCCGCTCGATTACGATCCCGGCGTTTTTATAATAGAGCCGGCCCTCGGGATGCGCCGGCACAACGGGCCGCTCCGCGACAAAATGCTGATACGTCAGCAGGTAACTCCACGTGTGATGCCCGATGATATGATCGTCGGCATAACACGAGCCGAGTCCCGCGGAAAGCCCTACCAGAAAGCGTTCATTGATAACCAGCGCCTCAGGCAGCCAGCGTCCCGCCACTTCAAATCCGTGCGGGAAAAAGTTGTAGGTATTGCGGCTGGTATACTCGCCGCCAAACGAGCCGTCCGGATGCACGAAATCCGCCGCGAACGCGATCGCTTTTTTAATCGCCGCCTCAAGCCTGCCGGAAGGAGTCAGCTCAAAGAGCTGCGCCAGGATCCCGATGGTTAAAGTATGATAGCCCGGGTCGCATCCTTCATACTCCTGAAACCAGCCTTCTTCGTTCTGCCATTCAAGAACCCGCTCAAGACGCATCGCCTTGAGTTTATCCCAGTGGCCGGTTGATAGAAGGCGGCCGGCTTTCTCCAGACAAAGGACAATGAGCGCCTGATGATTGGTCAGGCGGCCGCTCTCGTGGTGGTCGGCCAGCCAATCGGCGCGCTTGCGAAAAAAGGCGAGCATCTCCGCGTCCTTCAAGCCGAGCAATGTATAGCTTTCCATACACGCCAGGAGCGAGAAAGCCGCGGCGCCGGCCGCTTTTTCAAACGGGAAATAGTCGTCGCACGACCCATCGGGATGCGCGCTGCGCGCGGCGTATAGAATGCCCGCCTCAACCCATTCTTTGATCGCGGCTTGTTGATAGAAGGCGTTCCCTTCCAGCGGCAGCGAATAAGCAAGCGCGAGCGGCCAGACAAACTCAGCTGCCATGCCGCTGGGAAAATCGATGATCTTATAGTGCCAGAAATTACGGTCAAAACAGCCGTAGGTTGGCGAATGCGCGTTGCGATCCTGCAGGGTGAGGATCTTGGGAATCTGGGCTAACGCCTCGCGGGCGAACAACTCTCGGCTCATTTATATTCGATGCGTTTGACTCGAAGCTGGATGTCTTCAAGCAGCTTGCGATTGACAGCGACCACGTCGGCCACGATCCCGATGATCCAGAGCTGGACTCCAATCAGGATCAAAATCGCCGCGAGGATCAAACTGGGAACATGGCTCCGGGCCGGATCTTCCTGGAAAAGGTAAAGCCAGCGCACCCCGATGAGCGCTCCGGCGATGAACGGCACCGATCCGAGCGCGGTGAAAAAGCGCATCGGTTTATAGGTGATGAAAATGCGGACGATGGTCAGGATCGAGCGCTGGATATAACTGCGCATCGAGCGCATGAGGCGCGACGGGCGAAGATAACCATTGGTGCGGATGGGCACCGATTTGACCGACATCCCTTTCTGGCCGGCCTGGATGATGGTCTCCAGCGTGTAGGTGTATTGGGAGAAAACGTTCAGCTGCATCGCGGCATGGCGGCTAATCGCCCGGAACCCGCTTGGCGCATCCGCTACGTTGGTCCTGCTGGCAAAACGCACCACCCAGCTCCCCATTTTCTGCAGCGACTTTTTAAGCGGCGAGAAATGTTCGATTTCCGCGATCGGCCGTTCGCCGACCACGATATCCGCCTCGCCGCTTAAGATCGGCGCGACAAGCAGCGGGATATCGTCGGCGTTATACTGGTTGTCGGCGTCGGTGTTGACGATGATGTCGGCGCCGTTTCGCAGGCAGGCGTCGAGCCCGGCCATGAATCCGCGGGCGAGCCCTTGATGCGATCCGAGGTCAACCACGTGGTCGACTCCATTGGCGCGCGCCACTTCAATTGTTTTGTCGCTGCTGCCATCGTTGATGATAAGCCATTCGACCAGGTCAATGCCGGGCACCTGCCTGGGCAAAGCCTTGAGCGCAATCGCAAGCGTCCCCTCCTCGTTGTAGCAGGGCATCTGAATGATTAACTTTTTCACGGGGAGCGTAGGTGAGTAGTGAGAACCGGGGATGAAGCAAAGAATTTTGTCGAGGACGCTCCGTTTTAGGCGCGTACCGCTCACTTTTTTGACACACGCCTCCCCTCCAGGCGTGAATCTACTTCTCGAACGTGAAGATCCCGTATCGCATCGCCCCGGTGCGATATGCCAGCCAGAGACGCACGATCGTCAACGCGAACACACGATTCTGGGAATGGCGATTGAGAAGAAACTTCAGATACGCGGGACGCGCCGCCAGTTTTAACAGAAAAAGCCGCACGATCATCGGCCAGGTCCGCTCCACCTTGGCGCTGACATCCTCAAAACCGACGGATTGAAACCCCGCATCGACCGCGAGCCGCCGGTACTCGGTCTCGGTCCCAAGATGCGGCATGCGGCCTTCGCGGCAGATCGGTTCAAGCAACCAGCGTTCCTGCATCCGGGAAGGTTTTTCGGAGGAAAGCCAGGCACAGACCACCAGGCGCCCATCGTCCCGCAACACGCGGTGGGCATTGGAAAAAAAGCGCGCCTTATCGGGCATATGTTCCGAGCTCTCGATGGCGATCGCCGCGTCAAATGAATCGGCCGGCAGCTCGGCGGTCATCCAATCCGCAAGAAGATAGGAAGGGTTGTCAGTTTGGCCTGCGCGGCTGGAAGCGAACTCGTGCTGCTTGGGGGAGATCGTCAGGGCGGTCACCTGCGCGCCGAATTCCTTGACGAAAAGGCGCGCCGTTTCCCCATATCCGCACCCGATATCGCAGACGCGGCTCCCCCGGCCGATTTGCGCTTCGCTTGCCACCTTCAGTGCAAGCTGTTTGACCGCCATCTCGCGGCTCTCATCGCCCCGGAGCCAGAGTCCGTGGTGGACGTGCTCGCCCCAGACCTCGCGGTAAAAGCGATCAAGCTCGTCGTAATGCAATGCCACCGCCTCGCCGCGGATTTCCTCCTTGGAAGCAATCATACGGCCTCGGCCAGGGTGCGGCGCACCCCTTGATAAATCGTTTCTTCCGCCAGGAGCTCCGTAGCCTGGATCAACTCGGGATGCTCGCCTGCCGCCCGCATTTGCAACGCGATTTTACGGAAAGCCTCCCCGCGTTGATGCGGCCCAAGCTCAGCGAGACTTTCAAACCACGCACGCAGATCTTCATCCTCAGCCAGCGCTTCCACAAACTTCGCCAACTCGGCGTGGATCGCATCACTGCTCATTTCTTGCGGGTCTTGATTACGATTTCCACGCGCCGATTCGGACGCTGTTCCTCAACGCTCTTGTCAGCGGAAACAATCGCGTCGGCCGTTCCGCGGCCCGTAATCTGAATCCGCTCGGCCCCCACGTGCATCGCCGTCACCAGCCAATCCTTGACGGCCTGCGCACGGCGCGTGCTCAAAACCTGGTTGAACTCCGGGGTGCCGGTCCAGTCGGTATGTCCGCTGATCACAAATGCGGCGTTGGGGTAAAGCAGGATGAGCTCGCCGATTTTTTGCAATGCTTCGAGCGATTCGGGCCTCAGATCGGCGCTACCGTGTTCAAAAAGCGCGCCCCCCGGCATGGCGACCGGCTGACTGGCTCCTTGTGAAGTGCCGGCCCTGGCCAGCGCGTCGTCGATTGATTGCCGGCCGGGAATGCCTTCAGAGCCGCCGATCCCCTCCCCGTCCCGGTTTCCCTGCGGGAGTGTGATGGATGGCTGCTTGGGCGCTTTGCTGCTGGAGGTAAGGAGCGCAGCCGCGATTGAGCCAAGCTCCTTTTCAGCACGCCCGTTGCTTTCGGCATCACGCTTGGTAATGGCATCCCAGTTGATCGGCGACGCATTCGGCTTTTCGGGTGGCAAAATCATCGCCGTCGACTCCGTCGTCTGCGGCTTCAGTTCAAAATCCTTGGTCTGCGGTTTCTCATTGGGAATCACAATGGGTGAAACCGGCTTTTTCATCTGAGGCGTCGGCCGGATCCGCTCAGGCTCAAGAAGCTTCGGATCAATGGTGACTTTGTTGACCACAAAAGCCCGCTTCACAATCACCGGCTCGGATGGCGGCGTGAACCCTTCCAGATCGGTTGATTGAAAAAAAAGATAGAGCCCGGCGTGCAGCAGCAGGGAGACAACCAGCGCCATCAGCACCCATTTGCGCAGGATCGGCAGCTCGGCGGCGTTGGATCGGTAGGTATCGAGTGGGCCCATGAATTCGCAGACCATACACGGATACGCTTCGAACGAAATGCCGAATCCGGGAACGTTGCGAGTGTTTGAAATTCGCTTTCCGGAGAAACGACCGCGCAATGGAGTTTCCTCTTGAGCCAATCTGCGCGGCCCCCCATTTTGGCCAATCTATGAGTCAGGTCCCAACGAACACGTCGCGCATGGAGAAAGTCGTCAGCCTTTGCAAGAGGCGCGGCTTCATCTTTCAATCAAGCGAGATTTACGGCGGTCTCAACGGGTTCTGGGACTACGGTCCATTGGGGAGCGAACTCAAGCGCAACGTCAAAGAGCTTTGGTGGCAAGCGATGACCCGGTTCAGGGACGACATCGTCGGCCTGGATGCGAGCATCATCATGCATCCTCAGATCTGGAAGGCATCGGGCCACGTCGACACGTTTGCCGATCCGATGGTCGACTGTCTTTTAACCAAAAAACGTTACCGGGCCGACCAGATCGAACCGCAGAGCGGCGTGATTTATTTTTATACCGGCGCACGCGCGGCGGACACGGAACTTAACGAGCCGTATTCAGTGCTGCTTGCGGCGGGCAAACCGGCCGAAAGCGCCCGCAAAGTGGCCAAACAATACTACGCATTGCGCGGCATCGCCGATGCCGAGCTGCTGGGCGAGACCACTGAAAAAGCCGAGAACACCACCGCGTATAACCCGGAGAACGGATCGCTTTTCACGCCGCCGCAGATGTTCAACCTGATGTTTAAGACGTACATCGGCGCTGCGGAAAGCAGCGAGAACATCGCCTATCTGCGTCCTGAAACCGCGCAGGCCATCTTTGTCCAGTTCAAGAACGTGGTCGACACGGCGCGGCAGAAGGTGCCGTTCGGGATCTGCCAGATCGGCAAGGCGTTCCGCAACGAGATCAATCCGCGCAACTACACGTTCCGTTCCCGCGAGTTCGAGCAGATGGAACTCGAGTTTTTCATCAAGCCGGAGGAGATCGTTGAAAAGCAGCATGGCACTGTCGCCACGCCTGATGGGACACCGGCCGGCACCGAGCCGCAGCCGAATTGGGGATGGGAAGTCTGGCACAAATATTGGGTGGAGCAGCGGCTCAACTGGTATGAGTCGATCGGGTTGCCGCGCGAATCGCTTGAACTTTTTTTCCAGCCGAAAGAGGAGCTGGCCCATTACGCCCGGGCATGCGTCGACATCCTTTATAAATTCCCGTTCGGCACCCAGGAACTTGAAGGAATCGCCGCGCGCGGCAATTTCGACCTGACCCAGCACCAGACTCACAGCGGCAAGTCGATGGAGTATTTCGACCAGGAAGCCGCGGCGAAATATGTGCCGCACGTTATTGAACCGTCCGCGGGTGTCGACCGGCTCCTACTGGCGCTCCTTTGCAATGCGTTCGACGAGGAGGAGGTCACCGATGAAAAAGGCAAGAGCGAGACCCGCATTGTCATGCGGTTACATCCGCGCGTGGCGCCGATCAAGGTTGGCATCTTTCCGCTGCTTAAAAACAAGCCCGAGCTGGTCAGTAAAGCGATCGAAGTGCGCGACCTGCTCCGCCCGCACATGAACGTCTTTTACGACGAAACAGGCGCGATTGGCCGCCGGTACCGGCGCCAGGACGAAGCGGGCACGCCTTTTGGCATCACGATCGATTTCGATACGATCGGCGAGAACGGCCCCGAGTTTGAAGGCACCGTCACGCTGCGCCACCGCGATTCGATGAAACAGGAGCGCGTGAAAATCAGCGAGCTGCTCGCGTTCCTCCTGCCGCAGATCCGGTAGGCGCCGCCATGGAAACCGAGCCGCCGGAAAGCGCTTCCCTCGAACCGCAGCGAAAGCTTTCCGCGGGCAAGCGCCTCTTTTTAGGCACGATTGCCGGGGATGCGACCCTCGCGTTGCTTTTTCTGGGGCTCAAGCTGCTCGCGGCCGGAAATTTAGTTCCCCAAGATCTGATCGGTGTCCTGACGATTCCGAGCCTTTTGCTGGTTCCGGTCGCAAGCGGTCTGATGGCGGCCTATCTCTGGCGCACCCTCACTCCGCGGCTCGGGACGTGTGCCCTGCAATCATTATGGATGACGCTGATCGCCGTCCTCGGCGCTTACGTTTGTCTAGGAGAAGGCGCGGTCTGCCTCGTCATAGGAAGTCCGGTGATTTACCTGGGAATTTTTGCCGGCACCGCCCTCGGCAGGACCTGGTTCAAAAAAGACGGCTCCAACATGCAGCTTTGCATCGTGCCGCTGGTGGCAATGCTCGGGGGAAGCGAAATGGCGACGCGCACGGATCAACAGGCGGTCGTGGTGGATGAGATCCTGATTCATGCGTCGCCGGCCAAGGTATGGCCCCACATCCTTGCCTTTCCCGATATTCCGGCCAAACCGGATTACTGGATCTTTCAGATCGGCCTCCCGTATCCGATGTCGACGACGAATGGTGGCAACTTTGTGGGCGCGGACCGGCAATGCATTTTCAGCGACGGCATCGTGTTAAAAGAAAAGATCGCTGAACTGGTTCCTGAAAAGAAACTCACCTTCGACATCGTGGAGCAACCGACGCATCCGGAGGCGTATGGGCATATCACATTGCACCGGGGCCGTTTTGAGCTTCGTGATAACGGAGACGGCACCACGACGCTTATCGGGTCGAGCTGGTATACGCTCCATGTGCGGCCGCTCTTTTATTTCGATTGGTGGACTCGCGACATGACGCGCGCCGTGCATTTGCGGGTGATGGAACACGTGCGCCAGCTCTCGGAGGCGTGACACTTTTTAACCTGGTCGTCCGTCACGCCCACTGGCTGGCCCGGGTGCCGCTCCTGCCCCAGTTCTTTGATGCCGTGCTTCTTACCTGGACCGCGTTATGGGATCGGGAACGGTTGCGCGCCATGGAGCTGATCGAGGAGGCGGCGCTTGAAATTCCCCGGGTCGCTCTTTGCATCCACCGTTTTGGCGGGACCGGCTTCGCCATTAACGGCCGGGAATTCGCGCACATCCACGGCAATGGGCTGCTGGATGTTTTTACCGGCAAAACCATTGCCCGCAAGCTCGTCGCGCAAGGATTGGCGATACCGCATCACGTCTTCGGCGATTCGGCCTGGGCAAGCTACTGGGTCCGTTCGGCCGCTGACGTGCCCGACGCCATCGCGTTATTACAAACTGCCAGCGGAAGGGCTAATGATTCGAGGACCTGGGATGGATCAAATCTGGATGCGACACGAGGACTGGATCAAGGCTAACGAGAAGCTGTTGCATTTTTAATGCCATGAAGCGTATTACAGGTTTACTGATCGGGCTCGTTTGGATGGACATCCATTTTGTTAGTGCACAGGATCAACTGTCTCCAGAAACGCATCGTTTCATCACGGAATTAACGAATGAGCAGCGTTCGCGCGAAGCATCTTCACTAAGCACTGGAGAGAAGCTAAGACGGATTCGCGAGCTAAGAGCTTGTTCATTGGAAAATCCTTCCGGGAAAAATATATGTCGTTTGATGATGGCTTGGTTGGGCGACGAGGAATCTCTTCTCCAGTTAATTCAGGAGTTTATACAGAATGATGCGACAGGCCCGGGTGTTTTGGGAATTATGCAGAATCCGCACATAATCGATCTGGTTGCGCCCGCATTCTTTGGCGAAGAAAAGTGGGAGTCAGGCGAAGGCGATGTATTTTATATACCTCGCTCATATCGTGCGGCTGAATTGGCAGTGGCGGTTCTCGATAACTCGCCAGCGTTCAATGACAACGTCACGAACTGGGCGCGCACTCTTCGGCGCCTTACCAGCTCTGAGTTACGCGCAATTATACGACCGTGGTGGAAACAAAATGAAAAGTTTTTCCACTCTATGAATTACAAGGCGGTACAACCAGGGTTATCGCCAGCACAAGACTTGGCTAGCACTAAATATTCTGATGCAGCTCCAGTGGCGACGACCGCAGCAACCCCCATTTCTACCCCTGCCTCATCCGTTGTATCAGCAGATGAATCTCCTGCGCCTTCCACAAAAATGTTATGGATTGCTGTCGCAGTAGCGATGGCATTACTAGCAACTGTGCTGGTTTTCTCAACGCGGCGTACGTAACTCGGATGAAAACTACAGGCTGCAGCGGCAGGCGCTTTATAGCTACGCGGCTTGATTGCGGGCGCGACGCCACGCCAATGGCGTCAACTCGGCGATGCGATTGATGCTCTAACCACCCAGTCGCGGCAGAAACTCCTCAAGGTATTGCGCAAAGACAAAGAGACGACCCGAGAGCGGATTTTCCTCAAGCTGGCTTTTTACCAGTCCGTAAAGTCCGTCATCACCTTTGCGCATGCCGGTGACTCCGCAGGCCAGGAAGACCCGGGTCGCAGCTCCAAGCGAGTCAGCCCGGTCCGAATGCGGGTTAGCTCAGGCCAAATGCGAATCAGCCCGGTCCAAACGCGAGTCAGCCCACTCCAAACGCGAGTCAGCCCAGTCCAAACGCGAGTCAGCCCCGTCCGAACACGGGTCTGCCCAGGCCAGATGCGAGTCGGCTTGGTCCGGATGCTTGTCAGGTCAGGCTTGCCGGCATTGCACGTCTCCGGGTTTTCGGAAGGGCGGTTTTGGAGTGGATAACGAGGCGAAAGACTCAGTCTGAGAGCAAGTTGAGAAGCGTGATGTGCGAATCCATTTGCAACCGGAGACGAATCCAATTTTTGTAGCGCCCCTCTATGAGCCAGCCACGCAGAGTCGTAATCACCGGGATGGGCGTCATGTCGCCTATCGGCAATGACCTCACCACATTTTGGGAGAACGCAACCAATGGAGTGAGCGGAATTGGAAAGGTGACGCTTTTTGACGTTACCGGTTACGACTGCCAGATCGCAGGCGAGGTAAAAGGATTTGAGCCGGTCAAATGGTTTAAAAATCCCAAGGATGTCCGCCGGGCCGACCGTTATTCGCAGCTCGCCATTGCCGCCTCGCGCATGGCGATAGCCGATGCCGGCCTGGGTGAGGTTACCGAAGAGGAGTCCGAACGGTACGGCGTCATGATCGGCAGCGGCATCGGCGGCCTCAAAAGCCTCTCGGATCAACATACCATCCTCATGACCAAGGGACCGAGCCGGATCTCGCCTTTCATGATCCCGATGATGATCTCCAACATGGCAAGCGGCCTCGTTTCCATGGAGTTCGGATGGTGCGGGCCCAACTTCGCCCCGGTCTCCGCGTGCTCAACCGCCGCCCACGCCATCGGCGAGGCGTGGCGGATGATTCGCGATGGCGACGCCGATGTGTTCGCCGCGGGCGGCTCGGAAGCGACCATCGTTCCCCTCGGTCTTGGCGGGTTTGGCGCCATGCGCGCCCTTTCCACCCGCAACGACGATCCGACCCGCGCCTCACGGCCTTTTGATCAGGACCGCGATGGATTTGTCATGGGCGAAGGGGCCGGCATTGTCATTGTTGAAGAGCTCGAGCATGCCAAAAAACGCGGTGCCCGCATTTACGGCGAGATCATCGGGTATGGCTTAAGTGCGGACGCCTACCACATGAGTGCGCCGCATCCCGAAGGAAAAGGAGCGGTGCGTTGCATCAAGATGGCGCTGGAGAAGGCGGGGATCAACGCGAGCGACGTCGACTATGTCAACGCGCACGGCACATCGACGCCGGTGGGCGATGTCTGCGAGACCAACGCGATCAAGACGTTCTTTGGCGATCACGCGCGCCGGGCGGGTGCCGCGGGCGAGGCAGGCATGGTGGTCAGCTCGACAAAATCGATGACCGGGCATCTCCTGGGCGCGGCGGGCGCCGTGGAAACCATCGTCTGCGCCATGGCGATCAAGACTGGCGTCATTCCTCCCACAATCAATCTCGAGAATCCCTCCCCCGACTGCGATCTCGATTACGTGCCAAACACGGCGCGGCAGAAAAAAGTGCGCGTGGCGTTGAACAATTCATTCGGGTTTGGCGGGCACAATGCTTCGCTTGTCACCAGAGAGTTCGTCGATTAATCGGGAACCGAATGAAAGACTTCCGCCTCAACCGGCTTTTTAACCCGAAGTCACGGCGCTGTTTTGATGTCGCGGTCGACCACGGTTTTTTCAATGAGCGCTCTTTTTTAAGCGGCATTGAGAATCTGGACCGGAGTGTGCGCACATTGGTCGCCGCGGGACCCGACGCCATCCAGCTGACGGTAGGCCAGGCGGAACTCCTGCAGAAGATTCCGGGCAAATTAAAACCGGCGCTCGTGCTGCGGACCGATGTGGCCAACGTGTATGGGAACACCCTGCCGCGGACCCTCTTCAGCAGGGTCATCGGCAATGCGGTCGAGCAGGCGTTGCGCCTGGATGCCGCCTGCGTGGTGGTAAACCTCTTCCTCCTTCCCGACGAGCCCGAGCTGACCGGCCAATGCATCAAAAACATTCTCCGGCTCAAACCCGAATGTGACCGTTATTGCATGCCGCTCATGATCGAGCCGCTCGTATTCAAACCAAACGAGGCATCCGGCGGATACATGGTGGATGGCAATTTTGATAAGATCCTGCCGCTTGTGCGCCAGGCGGTTGAGCTCGGCGCCGACATCATCAAGGCCGATCCCACCGAGGATGTGACCCTTTATCACCGTGTGATCGAAGCCGCGGGGCGAATCCCGGTGCTCGTGCGGGGTGGCGGAAAAATCTCCGATTCGGAGATTTTAAGGCGCACGTATGATCTGATGGTGCAAGGCGCGGCCGGAATTGTTTATGGGCGTAATATCATCCAGCACGCCGATCCGGCCGGGATGACGCGCGCGTTGCTGGCGATCGTGCACGATGGAGCGAGCGCGGCCGAAGCGGCCAAGCTGATCAAGCCCGCGTAGCAGCCTCGCGTAAGAGCTTGATTAGTGGACGATGATGCCGCTTAAGCGAGCGCGCCCGCTCTTTTGCGCAACGCATTTGGGATTTATTGGGGACTCCCCGCGCGTTGCGCCATGGGAATCCGAAGTAGCACTTTGAACGGCGCACCTTGCTCCGTGTCATACGCCCGCATAATCCATGAAAACAGCTGCACTCTCATCCTCCATCTACGCACTGATTGCTGCCACCCTTCTGACCACTCCTGGAACGACGACGCTTTTTGCCCAAGCCGCCGCCCCTGCGGCGCCGGCCGTCACACCGGCAGCCGCGCCCCCGGTGGTCAAGATTGATCCCGCACCAGTGCAAACCAAACCCGGGTTCTTCACGAGCTTCGCTCCGATCGTGGAAAAGGTTTCACCCAGCGTGGTCACCATTTCGACCTCCAAGAACGTCAAAAACGTGATGCGCAATAATCCGCTTTTCAACGACCCGAATTTCCGGCGGTTCTTCGGGATTCCCGAGGACGGCGACGACAACGATCAGCAGGTTCCCCAGGCTCCGCAACGGCGCGGAGGCCGGAACAGCAAGCCTCCCGGCGGCAATGCACCCGGCGGCAATGACGGCGCTCAAGGCGGCGGCAACTTGCGCAAACAAGCGCTTGGCCTCGGCTCGGGCGTGATCGTCAGCGCCGATGGCCACATTCTGACAAACAACCACGTGGTCGAAGGCGCCGACGAGATCGAGGTCACCATCGGCAACAGCGAACATAAATATAAAGCGACCAAAGTGGGCACTGACCCAAGCACGGATGTCGCCGTTTTGAAAATTGAAGCGAAAAATCTCCCGGCGATCACGTTCGGCGACAGTGATAAGATCCGCGTTGGCGATATCGCCGTGGCGGTGGGAAATCCGTTCGGCCTGACTCAATCGGTCTCAATGGGTGTCATCAGCGCTGTCGGACGCGGTGGCATGGGAATTGTCGACTATGAGAATTTCATCCAAACCGACGCTTCCATTAATCCCGGCAACTCGGGCGGTGCGCTTGTCGACATCGAAGGGCGTCTGATTGGCGTTAACACAGCCATCTTCAGCCGCACCGGTGGCAACCAGGGCATTGGTTTCGCAGTTCCCGCGAATCTGGCCCACAGTGTCATGGATAGTTTGATCAAGAGCGGACGAGTCACACGCGGTTATCTTGGCACAAACATCCAGCCGCTCACTGAGGAACTCGCCACTGCCTTTAATATCAAGGATCAAGCCGGCGCGCTTGTTTCCGGAGTGGAATCCAATACACCTGCCGGCAAGGCTGGGGTAAAAAGTGGCGACGTGATCGTGGAAGTGGCCGGTAAAAAAGTGGAAGGCCCGCGCGAACTTCGGCTTTTGATCAGCGGCATGGCTCCGGGCACCAAGATCGACGTGAAGATTGTCCGGGAAGGCAAGGAGATGGTGGTGCCAATTGAATTGGGCGAATTGCCCGCTGAAAAAGGTGCGGTCGTCCCTGAAAAACTCAAGGACAGTGCGCCTGATGTGCTTGATGGAGTCACGGTGGCGGACATCGATGACGCGCAACGCAAAGAGTTTGAGATTCCGGAAGGGACCCAGGGCGTTTTGATTACTGAAGTGCAGCCGGATTCGCTGAGCGCAACGGCCGGGATCAAACGCGGCGATGTGGTGCTTGAGATCAACCGCAAGCCGGTAACCAACGCAAAGCAAGCCATCGAGCTGAGCGAACAGGTTAAAAACGAGAAGAAAGTACTCGTGCGAGTCTCCACCAAAGGCCAGAGCCGCTACGTGGTGGTCGGTCCGAGAGAATAGTTAGTTTCCCACAGGGCGGCGCCTCGAAAGGGGCGCCGCCCTTTTTTTTGCGGCCAGGTTCTTGCGTTTCAAATGAAAACGGGTGAATGAAGAAGCGACACGATGTCACGGTACCGACACAGGAACGGCGATGCACTTTGTGATTTAGCCAGGCAGGTTGGCGGCTTAGAGAGAGAAACAAAGCTTTTAAGGAGCTCGATAAGCGTCAAGCCATTTTGGCATAGCCGCTGCTAAGCAAGGAAGTTGCAATAGAAAGTAACAATGAACAAAGCAAACAGATGCCTTCTCCATCTGAGGTGCATCGCGGTAAAACTGAGCCGCGGTCAAAGTGCCCAGTGGCATTGGGAACATCTTCTTCGGGAATTTCACATGGGTCCGTACTCACGCCGCCCCGATCCTTCGCGTTATGCATCCTTTTAACCCTATCCGGCGTTCAACCCACGAACATCCGCCTCATTGCCATGCTCTACCTCGCTAATCGCAAACGCGAACACACCGCGGAAACCCAACGCCAGCTCCATGCGGCCGACGGTTATCTCTATTTGAACATGCCGGAGGAAGCACTCGAAGAAATTGAGGCGATTCAGGTACCTGAACAGCGGAATCCGGATGTGCTTCTGGCCCGGATCCGTGTCCTGCTCCACATGCATTGCTGGAGCGAGGCCGAAGCGCTTTCCCAAGCCAGTGGCATCGAGCATCCCGAAGAGGAAGAGTTTACGGTCCAAAGAGCGTTTGCCCTTCATCAGATGCAACAAAGCGCCGTTGCCGATGAAGTGCTCCTGGCCGCACCCGAGTGGCTCCGCCGTACCGGCATCCTGCATTACAACCTGGCGTGTTATGAAGCGCGTTTGGGCAACCTTTCCATCGCCCGGCAATGTGTTAAGACAGCGATTGAAATCAATGCAGCCATGAAAAAGAACGCATCAATTGACCCCGATCTCGAAGCGCTCTGGAACTAGGCTTACTGCGTTGTGAATTGGAGCTGCGAAAGGCGCTGATACGTGCCGCCCTCCCGCTCCATTAATTCAGCGTGTGTCCCTGATTCTGTGACAGTGCCATCTTCAATGACGCAGATGCGGTCAACCTGGCGCACTGTTGCGAGACGATGCGCGATAATAAAGGCGGTGCGTCCGGCCAGAAGCGTTTTCAAAGCCTGTTGAATCAACGACTCGCTCTCACTGTCGAGCGAACTGGTGGCTTCATCCAAAATCAGGATGGCCGGGTCTTTCAAAAGAGCACGTGCGATCGCAATGCGCTGGCGTTGTCCGCCTGACAATTTGATTCCCCGTTCGCCTACCAGCGTATTGTAACCCTCCGGGAAGCGCTCGATGAATTCGTGGCAGTTCGCACCACGCGAAGCCGCCATGATTGCTTCCTCGGTCGCATCGGGCCGGCCGTAAGCGATGTTATCGCGAATCGATCCGCCAAATAGCAGCACTTCCTGGGGAACGATCGCCATGTTGGCGCGCACAGTGGAGAGTTCATGCAACGCCGCATTCTTCCCGTCGAGGAGAAGCGCGCCGCTGTCGGGTTCATAGAAACGCAGCAGGAGTGAGACGATCGTCGATTTGCCAGCGCCGCTGGGTCCCACCAGAGCAATCTTTTCACCCGGCTTTGCCTGAAGCGAGAGGCCCCGCAGCACCTGCACATCGGGACGCGATGGATAACGGAAGTCGACGGAGGAAAACTCCACGGCGCCCGTCAGTTTCGGAAGATTGGAAGGGGAAAGTTCCTCGGGCAATTCTTCAAGCAATTCCCGGATGCGCTGGCTGGCTCCCAGCGCTTTTTGGGAGAGGCTGTAAACCTCCGCAAACGAAGAAACCGAGCCGCCGACAAAAACCGTGCAGAAAATAAACCGGGTAAGTTCACCGTGGGTCAATTCGCCAGCAAGCATGAGCCGCGCGCCCTGCCAAAGCACCAGCACGATTGAACCAAAGATGCCGACGATGATGAATGCGATCAGCGCGGCGCGATACTTCGCGTTGGAAAGGGCGGCTTCCAAAAACCCCTCCAACCCGGAGGTATACCGCCGGGTTTCATACGATTCATTGGAGAACGCCTTCACATTGGCGATCCCCTGAAGCGTTTCATCGACGATCGTGGCCGTTTCCGCAAGCCGATCCTGGGCGGTGCGCGAAAACTTGCGGATGCGCCGTCCGAACACCACGGCAAGCAGGATCAACAGCGGAAAGGAGGAGATCATGACCAGCGACAACTTGAGCGAGGTCACCGCGATCACCGCGATTCCACCCAGAAGAAGAATGCTCTGGCGCAACGCCTGGGGGACAACGCCGGTGAGCATGTCCTGGAGCTGGCCCACGTCATTGGAAAGCCGGCTTGAAAGTTCGCCCACGCGATGTTCGCCAAAAAAGCTCATCGGCATCGAGATCAACCGGCTGTAAAGGGTGCGGCGCACCCCGATGATCGCCTTTTCGCCTACCCAGCTGAACGAATAGGAATAAAACCAGGTCAGCCCGGCCTGGATAACAAGTGTCGACATCAACACCAGGGCAACCTGATTGATGTTTCCCCTCCACCCCGCCGGATGCGCTGCTTTAAAAGAAGGAATGGCGGCATCGAGCAGATCGCCGAGCAAGATCGGGAACATCAGCCCGAAGCTCATCGAAACGAGCAAGGCAACCACGGCGGATGCAAAACGCATCCGCCATGGTTGCAGATAAGCAAAGATCACCCGCAGATCGCGGAACGAACTCTGACGCGGCGGTTTCGGGACGGCGTCCTGAACGCGTTCCGGTGAATCTGGAGACGGGCGGGCACTCATTTATCGGCCCTTATTACACATCATGAGCCTGAATCAACCGGCTTAAGCTCGCGAATCCAGAGACTGCGATAGCGAACGGGGTTGTTGTGATCCTGAATGCGAATGGCCCCTTTTTCAGGATGCTCGGTGTAAGTGCCGACCTGCTGGTGGGGAGTTGATCCGGTGAGTTGCGTGTGGTTTTGCACGAGGACTCCGTTGTGAAGAATCGTCGCGTAAGCCGGGGTCTCCAGCTTGCCATCTTTAAACCGGGGCCCGTTGAAGACGATGTCGTACGTCTGCCATTCGCCCGGTTTGCGCGAGGCGTTGACCAGCGGCGGTGTCTGCCCGTAGATCGCGGTGGCCTGGCCATCGGGATAGGTCGGGTTTTCATAACAATCGAGCACCTGAATCTCGTAGCGGCCGTAGAAAAAGATGCCGCTGTTGCCACGGCCCTGGCCGGAACCCACACCGGGAACCGGCGCCGTCCATTCCACATGCAGCTGCACGTCGGGACCAAACTCATCTTTGGTGGTTGCATCGCCGCCATGGACTTCGGCGTAGCCGTTCTCGACTTTCCACTGAGGCTCGCCGCCACCATTGGAGGCCTTCCATTTGGAAAGGTCTTTGCCGTCAAAAAGAACCACCGCATCGCTCGGCGCGGTGCCGGCTTGTTCCTGGGTGCTTTCAGTGCCCGGCGTCACGATCTTCGGCTGCGGACGGTCGCCGTCATGCACATGCCATTTAGAGCCGGGAATCATCGGCGTCGTGGTGTAACCGAGCGATTTGCCGTCCGCGGCAAAGCCGGAGGAAGCCAAAGCCGCACTGGCTAGAACGGTAAAAAGAGGGAGGGATTTCATGGGAAGTGTGGCAGGCGGCGATTACGCCCCTTTGATTCAATCCGTGAAAGCAGAAAGCCGTGGAATGAATCAACGCGGATCGCCTGGTTTCTACCAGCCGTGCGCTTCGCGGACCTTGACCATCGCGCCGAGGATCGTATTCCAGGTTTCCTGCTTCTCGAGCATGGCGTTGGGGAACATGCAGCCATCCCAGCAGATGTGCTTGATGATCGAGCGCGGTTGGCCATTCGGCTCGCGCAGCCAGTAACCGGATGCCTTGGTGATATCCAGCTTGCCGTTCGGATCGTCAGCCGGGCAATGGCGCCCCGTCTTGTCGTGGGAACCGGTGCCATGGACGGAACCGTCATTTTGAGCGACGTGGAAATCGAGGGTCCACGGACGCAGCGCATCGGTCATCTGCTTGTAAGCGGCCTCGAATTCCTCAGTGGAATATCCGGGTTTAAGCAAGGCATGCTCCGGTGCGTTGACCCCCAGGAGATAAAGATAGGTGTGCGCCAAATCCGCCTGGAAACCGACCACGCCGGGACGGCCGACTGCCTCGAGCAACTCCACCATGTTTTTCCAGCTGTGCATGCCGGCCCAGCAAATCTCGCCTTCGGCCGCGAGCCGTTCTCCATTGTCTTCTGCCACGATCGCCGCTTCCCGGAAGGTCTCGGCGATCTTTTGCGTCCCGGCGACCGGATCCGCATACCATTGATCCGGGCCCACCGCGGAATCGATCCGGATCACGCCATATTTGCGGACTCCGTGGTTATTAAGAATGGTTGTGATGCGGCATGCCTTTTTGACCGCGAGCACAAACTTCGCACGGTCTTCTGCATCGCCCATGGCGCTTGCCCCGACGGTGCCCGGCCAGACCGGTGCGACCACGGAACCGATATTGAGTCCCTTGGCGGCGATTTTGTCGGCGATGACCTTGAGCGCGTCCTCGTCGATGTCGATTGGGATATGCGGGTCAAAAAGAAAAATGTCGACCCCGTCGAACTTCTGGCCATCCACTTCGGCATTCGCGGTCAGTTCAAGCATCCGATCGAGGCTCAATGGCGACTCATCGGTGCCGGGTGTTTTGCCGACGAGGCCGGGCCACATCGCGTTGTGAAGTTTGGGAGAAGTGTTCGTGCTCATTGAGGGTAAGGGGTTTAAAAGCGCGCGCCCGGCCGGGAGCCGAAAATGCGTCGCGCCATGGCTGCATTCCTGTGCAGGAAAGCGCTCGGAGCGACAAGCTTCTTTTGCCATGGCGCATGCACGCCATATTTTTTTCGCCAGTCCTCGCCCGGCACGGGAAGCTTGTTACATTGCGCCCAATGAAAACCGCCCTGCTGCTTGCCTTCGCGAGCTTTGCCGCCGCCGCTTCGTTATCGGCGGCCGATTCGCTGCCGCCTCTCGCGCGTTTCTCGGTTGAAAATATGGATCGCACAGTCGATCCGGGCACCGATTTTTACCGATTTGCCAACGGGACCTGGCTTAAGGAGCAAACGATTCCGGCCGATCAGGTCACATGGAGTCCCACGGCGCGGCTGATTGAACGCAACGCCTTCCTGGTCCGCGAAATTCTCGAATCGTGCAGCACCGCTCCAAAAGAAGGCGGCGACCCGGTCAGCCGCCAACTCGGCGATTTTTATGCGTCGGCCATGGAGACAGAGCGGATCGAGAAACTTGGCTTTGAACCGATCGCCGCCGATCTCAAGCGCATTGCAGGCATCAGTTCGCGGGAAGAGTTTTCCACGCTTTTGGCTGACTTTCATTCCCGGGGAATTGACGCGCTTTTTGACGCATCGGTTTCCGCCGATGAACGCAACAGCGGCATTTACGCGTTTCAACTTGGCCAGGGCGGGATCGGGTTGCCCGAGCGCGATTATTATTTGGAGAAAAAATTCGCCAAGGATCTCGAAGGCTACCGGGCGCACATCGCGCGGATGCTTAAGCTTTTGGGCGAAGACGAAAAAACAATCGCCCATGATGTAAAGGCCATCCTTGGCATTGAAACCGCCCTTGCCCGGGCAAGTAAAAAGCTCGAAGACCTCGAGGATCCGATCTCCAACTATCACAAGCTTACCCTTCAGGAGCTCGGCACGCTGACACCCTCGATCAATTGGCCCCAGTATCTGGAGGGAGCGCACGCCGCCAAGCTCGATTACGTCCTCGTCGGGCAACCCGAGTTTTTTAAAGCCGCCAGTGCGTTGCTTAAAAACAGGCCGCTGGATGAACTAAAAAGCTATCTGCGCTGGCACGTGCTCGTCGCCAATGCGCCGCTGCTCCACGAAGCGGCCGAAAAGGAAAGTTTCTCATTTTACGGCACCGTCCTGCGCGGCCAGCCAAAAATGTTGCCTCGCTGGAAACGGGCTGCCCGCCGCGTCGATGAGTCGCTCGGCGAGGCATTGGGGAAAATCTATGTCGATCGCCATTTCCCCGCGCTTGCCCGCGAGCGGATGAACGAGATGGTGAAAAACATCGAGGCCGTTTACCACGATCGGCTTACCAAAGTCCCCTGGATGAGCGAGGAAACCCGCAAACGCGCAGTTGAAAAGTTCGACCGCTTTACCGCCAAAATCGGGGCACCGGCCAAATTCCGCGATTACTCCACGGTAGAGGTGCGGCGTGACGATTACGTAGGCAACGTTCAGCGCGCCGCCATTTTTGAAGCACGCCGCGAGATGGGCCGGATTGGAGCACCGGTCGACCGGAGCGAATGGGGAATGACGCCGCCCACGGTCAACGCCTATTTCAACGCCACAATGAACGAGATCGTCTTCCCGGCAGGAATCCTGCAGCCGCCTTTTTTCGATCCGGAGATCGACGATGCCGTCAATTACGGGGAGACCGGCGCCACGATCGGCCACGAGATGACCCACGGTTATGATAGCGAAGGCCGCAAATACGACGCGGAAGGCAACCTCAAGGAATGGTGGACAGATCAGGACGCCAAAGAATTTGACGCGCGCGCCCGGAAGCTGGTCGAGCAATTCAACAGCTGCGAAGTGCTTCCCGGCCTGAAGGTGAATGGAAAACTGACCCTTGCTGAAAACATCGCCGATCTCGGCGGCCTGAGCATCGCGTTCGAAGCGCTGGAACGCGCATTGGCGGCCGATCCATCGAAGCGCAAAACCATTGACGGCTACACGCCCGAGCAACGTTTTTTTATCGCGTATGCCCAAAGCTGGGCGGCAAAGGAACGTGACGAGTATGTGCGCCAAGCTTTAACCACCGACACGCATTCTCCGGACATGCTGCGCGGAGTGGAGCCGCTGCTCAACCTGCAGGAGTTCTACGACGCCTTTGACATCAAAGAGACCGCACCGCTTTTCCGGACAAAAGAAAAGCGTGCGGTCATCTGGTAGACAAACAGATGGAGGGCAGCGGTTCGAAAACCGCCACCCTCCCCTGACGTGCCGCGTTCGCGGCGGCGACTAAAAAGCGTTGCCGCGATAGGCGCCCATGTCAGGCGCATCGGGGTTCACTTCAGGACCAAAGTAACGGAGCACGACGAGCGGCTCGGTGGAGCTGGTGTTCTCGAAAGTCACACCAGCTTTCGCGCCATCTTCGGTGCAGAAATACTCGTCTTCGGTAAGCTCGAGGAAGCGGATCATTTTCGGGCTGTTCAGTGGCAGCCCATTGATCATGCCGCTGCCCTGCACACAAACCAGACCGTAAGCGCCGGTGTCTTTGACGACGGCTTTCACGCCTGGATCCACCGTAAGTTCCTTGGCGGTAAAGAGCTGTTCGCCCTTGATGCGGCCATAAACGATCCAGCGATCCACGTAGCCTTCGCTGCGGGTATCAGCGACAGGGACGGGTTCGAGGTAATGGTTGTCCTTGAAGTTGGGGTCAACGTTGCCTTCCCAGTCGAGCTGATCGACGATGAAGTCGATGTCGTTATGCTTGTCGGCGGGCATGTCCTTGACCAGCAACGCCCAAGGCACTTCCCGGCCTTCCACGAGCGATTGATACATCCCGAACACATCGCTGCCCCATTGCGGCTCGTAGGTGCAAAGTGAACCGGGCGCATGCAGCACAGCCGGAGGAATGAGCCAGCCTGTGCCGGGCTTGAGCCGGTAAGCGCGGGACAGATCGAGGATCCCGTTGTCGCCCTTGTTCCAGTTCTCAATGCACTTGCGGACCTGCGCCTTGGTTGTGCCGGGCTCAAAACCCATGAACGTGTAAGGAAAGTTATTGCCGACCGGGTTGTGCTGGGGTGGGAAATAATACGATTCCGGCTTTCCTTCCTGGCCAACCAGCGCCGCTTGTTCCTTGGACTGATGCATGTGATGCGGGATCGGTCCCATGTTATCGAAGAACTTCGAATAAACGGGCCACTTGCTGTATTTATCCCAGATCGATTTGCCGATCAGCGTTGCACCGCATTCAGCCACGGCATCGGCCAGCGTGAACCGGCTTCCGTCAGCCACAACGTAGCTTAAGCCTTCATCCGGTGTGCGGTTATCGTTGGCGGCGGGAGTCGTGGAGGAAAACCAGCGTTCATCAATTCCGCCACGGTTGAGGCCAAAAGCGTAGACATCGTCCGGATGGAGCTTGAGCCGTTTGCCGGGCTGCAGGAATGAGCGAGGAACCCAGCATGGGGCCATGCGAAGGAGTCCGCCGTTTTTTTCAAGCGCGCCTTCGACGAGCGATTTGACGTTTTTTGAAACGGTTTTCAAGGAGGTGACACTGTTCATAGATAGGTTCGGAAGCGGATCACGCGAAAATGCGGGGCGGCTTTTATTCCAATGGCTCTTTGAAGCGTCAACGGCATTCCGCATTCCCTCTCTTCTTCCCTCCGTA
This sequence comes from Chthoniobacteraceae bacterium, assembly GCA_028293625.1. GTDB lineage: Bacteria > Verrucomicrobiota > Verrucomicrobiia > Chthoniobacterales > Chthoniobacteraceae > CAIURC01. Next base: position 76,867 of record JAQGOL010000030.1, read on the forward strand.
TAATGTCCGCCATGCACGGCACGATCGACTTGATTGAAAAAGCAATCGCTCTGGCCCGGGCGCTTCAAAAGCGCGCCGGAGAACTTCAAACAGCGGCCGAGGTCCGGCAGCAATTGGAACTCGATCGCATGCTTCAAAGCCCCACCGACAAGGCGACTTTGATGCAAATGACCGACCAGTCGTTCCGCTCAAAAACCGCATCGCGCACGGTCGACCAGTTTGTCCATATCCTCGACGTCCAGGGGATCCCACGGTTTTTCAGCCCGGTAAGCAAGGCGTTGCTGCGTGGATTCCAGCAGTTTGGCGGATGGCTCCCAAGTGTCTCGGTGCCGCTTGTGGTCGATCGAATGCAGCATGAGACGGCCAACGTCATCCTGCCCGCTGAACGTGAGCCGCTGAAAACCCATTTGCGCGCCCGGATCGAGCAGGGAGTTCGAATGAACGTGAACTTTCTCGGGGAAGCGCTCCTTGGGGAACACGAAGCCAGGCGGCGGCTTGAGAACTATCTTGAAGCCCTGCAGTTGCCGGAAATTGAGGTGCTCTCCGTCAAGATCTCCACCCTCTACTCGCAAATCTCGGCGCTGGCCCGGGAACAGACCGTGGCGATCCTTTGCGACCGGCTCGAGCGGCTCTACCGCGAAGCCGACCATATGCGCTTCACCCGGCGCGACCTCAGCACGGTGCCAAAATTTGTCTACCTCGATATGGAGGAATACCGGGACATGCGGCTGACCGCGGAGGCGTTCATGCGCACGCTCGACCGGCCGGGACTTGAGCAGGCCAGCGCGGGAATCGCGCTTCAGGCTTACATCCCCGATTCATTCGAAGTTCAACGCGAGATCAATGCGTGGGCCAAACAGCGGGTCGCGGCGGGCCGCGCGCCGGTCACGATCCGGATTGTCAAAGGGGCAAACTATGAGATGGAACGCGTGGAAGCCGCCCTGCGCGGCTGGCCCCAGGCGCCCTTTAAAAACAAGGCTGAGACCGACGCCAATTTTAAACGGATGCTCCATGAAGCGATGTCAAACCTCGATGCGGTCCGAATCGGGGTCGCTTCGCACAATGTGTTTGATCTCGCCTATGGGCTTGTCCTCGCCGCCAACACCGAGGGCGGTCATCATGTTCAGTTTGAGATGCTCGAAGGGATGGCCAATCCTCAGCGGCGCGCGCTTTTGGAAAGAACCGATCATCTCCTCCTCTATGCCCCCGCCTGCCTCAGGGAGGATTTCGTCAATGCAATCGGCTACCTGATCCGGCGCCTCGATGAAAATACCGGGCCCGAGAACTTCCTGCGTCACGCATTCAAATTGGAAGTAGGCGACGCCGACTGGACCCGGCTGGAAGAAGGATTTCGCGCCTGTTTTAAGATCGATTTCCGCTCGACACCGCGACGCACTCAGGACCGAAATCTTTCCCTCGCGGATGAACCGGTGGCGGAAATGACGTTCGAAAATTTCGTCAATGAACCGGACACCGATTTCTCTCTTCCGCATAACAGCAACTGGGCGCGCGCGTTGGTTGAATCCGGTAACAATTTTGACTCCGGACAACTGGAAGGTGACGCCGTGCATGAATGCCTCGATCCATCGCACCCCGGCGTTGTGATCGCCCGGTTCCCGATGGCAGGTAAGGGCGATGCCGAGCGGGCGGTGGCCATCGCGCAAGCCGATCCGGGCGGATGGCGGGCAATGGGCTTGGAGAAACGCTCCTTTCTTCTTGGCCGTGCCGCGCAGGAATTGCGGCGCTCCCGCGGACGGCTCATCCGGGCGGCCATCGCCAATGGCGGCAAGACTTTCACGGAAGCCGATGCGGAGGTTTCAGAAGCGATCGATTTCGTGGAGTTCTACCGAAGCGCGGCGCGTTTTTTCTACGAGCTGCCGGAAATCGCCGCCACGGGAAAAGGCGTTGTGCTGGTGGTTTCGCCCTGGAACTTTCCGATTGCGATTCCGTGCGGTGGAATCGCAGCCGCGCTGGCTGCCGGCAATACCGTAATCCTTAAGCCCTCGAGCGATACATTGCTTGTTGCCGCGGAATTATGCGGCTGTTTTGCACGGGCCGGGATCCCGCCTGAAACGCTTCAGTTTCTCCCCTGCTCCGTGCCGGCTTATCTTGTCAGCCGGCCGGGTATCGACGCCATCATCCTGACCGGTGGAACCGAAACGGCGCTGGCGATGTTAAAGGCGCAGCCGGGTCTGCCGCTTTTTGCCGAAACCGGTGGAAAAAACGCGACGATCGTGACCGCGCTTTCGGACCGGGAACAAGCGATTCGAAACGTCGTGCATTCCGCGTTCAGCCATAGCGGCCAGAAATGTTCGGCCACCTCCCTTCTATTGCTTGAAGCGGAGGTTTATGATGATCCCGATTTTAAGCGCGCACTTTGCGATGCGGTGGAAAGCCTGCCGGTCGGCTCCGCTTGGAATCTGCAAACCCGTGTCGGCCCGCTGATCCGGCCACCACGCGGACTTTTGGAAGAGTCGCTCAAGACCTTGGAACTGGGTGAAAGCTGGGCGCTGATGCCCGAGCAAATCCACGGCAATCTCTGGTCACCGGGGATCAAATGGAATGTGCAGCCGGGCAGCGTCACGCATTTGAATGAACTCTTTGGCCCCGTGTTGGGGGTCATGCGTTTTGAAACATTGGAGCAAGCCATTGAACTGGTCAACGCGACCGGATTCGGCCTGACGAGCGGTTTGGAAAGCCTCGATGACCGCGAACAGGCGCTCTGGCGGGATGCAATCCGTGCCGGCAATCTTTATATCAATCGCTCAACCACAGGCGCCATCGTGCTCCGGCAGCCCTTTGGAGGAATGGGCAAATCGGCAGTTGGACCGGGGCTCAAAGCAGGCGGCCCGAATTACATCGCGCAATTCATGCGGTTTGAAGAGCAATCCGAGGAACCGCCAAACTCGCACCGGAGTTCACATCTTTTGCGGGCGATCGAGAGCTATGAGCAGGCTTGGACCACCGAGTTCAGCCGGGAACACGATCACTTCCGGTTGCTGGGGGAAGATAACATCCGGCGTTATCTGCCAATGGCCGAGATCCGGGTCCGGGTTGACCCGCGGGATTCAGCTTTCGAAATCAGCGCCAGAATCCGCGCCGCGCAAATCACCGGCGCCCGGGTTTTGGTAAGCGTGCCGCCCGGCGAGCCGTTTCCTGAAAAGCCCGGTCTGCCATCGATGGAGCAGGTCCGGTTTATTCATGAAACCGACGCCGAGCTTGCCCAACTCATTCGTGACGCACGCATTGAACGGATCCGGTTCGCCGCACCCGGCCGGGTTCCGGCGCTCTTGCGGAAGGCGGCTGCTGAAGCCGGCCATTATTTGGCTGATGCGCCGGTGCTGGCCTCCGGACGGATTGAGCTGCTCTGGTATTTGCGTGAACAGAGCCTGAGCCACCAATACCACCGCTACGGGAACCTGGGTGCGCGCGGCACCGAAAACCGGCTCCCGGTCGATTAAGGAACTAATCTCTGAGGATCTCGTTGGGCAACTCGTTGGTGCCATCTTCACGACGCGGAAAATGCCGTGCGAGCAGTTCCCCGCAGCGCACAATAGCCCCCAGCAGAGCTTCGTGGAATTTGCCGGTGCGCAGATCCGCTTGAATCTGCGCAGCGAGTTCTTCCCAAAAAGGCTGGCCACATTTGGAATGGATCCCGGAGTCGCCAACCACCGCGAATCGCTGGATGCGCGGCGCAAAGTAAAGAAGGATGGCGTTACGATCCCGGGTTTCGCGCATTCCAAGTTTATCAAACCGACATTTCGCCCGTTCCTGGGCGTTATCGGTCAGGCGTTCAGATACATAAACCCGTATCTGGCCCGATGTGCGGCTTTCCGCCTCGGCAATGGCATCGGTGATCGCTTTGTCGTCGAGGCAATCGAGAAATTCAGACGGCTTCATAATTTACCAATCGCCTCCTGCGCCACCGCCGCCAAAACTGCCGCCGCCGCCGGAAAATCCGCCGCCCCCGCCGCCGCCGGAACCTCCGCCCCAACCGCCACCGCCTCCTCCGATGATTGGCGGAAACCAACCGCCACGGTAGGCACGCCGGCCATTGGAACCGTACACGGTGCCCGAACGCCGGAATATTCGCGAAATGATAAAGAGGCCGACGAAGATCGCAATGATCACCGGAAACCCGAATGAATCGCCTCCCCGCCCCTCGGCCACCGTTCGTCCCGAGCCACGATATTCGCCACGGGTCGCCTTGATCATCGATTCGACCCCGGCGATGAGACCAGCATCAAAATTGCCCGACTTGAAAGCCGGGGTGATTTCATTCGCAATGATCTGTTTGCACGTGATGTCGGGAAGCGCTCCCTCCAGTCCGTACCCGACCTGAATGAAGATCTTGCGCGGCTCGGTGAAAACAAAAAGCACGGCCCCGTTGTCCTTCTTGACCTGGCCGACCTTCCACGATTCAGCGATCCGAAACGTGTAATCCTGCACCGAGGAATCCGTTTCCAGCTTCGAATAGACCGCCACAACAATCTGATTCGAGGTCGTTCGCTCAAACTCCTTCAACTCCTCATCCAGCCGCTGCGCGGTCGTGGCCGAAACCACCCCGGAGTAATCGTTGAAATAGTTCGCCGGTTTGGCGGGGAGCGTCTCAGCCCTGGCGGCTGCCGACAGGATGAGGAAAACCAGTGCGAACCAGATCCATCCGGACTGAGATACGCGGCGCACGGCGTTAGCGGGCCGGAGCCGGCGAATTACCGAAGTTAAAATTGACCGGCGGCGGTAAATCGGATCCCTCACGCGCGGTAAAATACGGTTTTGGCTGGAACCCGAATGCACCCGCATAAAGCCGGGTCGGCATTGAATTAACCGTCGTATTATAAGCACCAACCGCTGAGTTAAAACGTCCGCGCTCCACGGAGATCCGGTTCTCGGTGCCTTCGAGCTGCGTCTGCAGATCGCGGAAGGCCGCGCTCGACTTCAAATCGGGATAGCGTTCAGAAACCACCAGCAGACGCGAGAGCGCCGAGGAAAGGCCATCCTGCATCTGCTGAAATTTCTGGAGAGCGGCGGGATCGGTCGGCGCGCTATTGGGGTCAAGCTTGATGTTATTGACCTGCTGGCGGGCTTGCGTGACTTCAGTGAGGGTCGATTTTTCGAAATTGGCCGAGCCTTCCACGGTTTTGACCAGGTTGGGGATCAGATCAGCGCGGCGCTGATAGACGTTCTGCACGTCCGCCCAGCTCTTATCGACATCCTGTTTGAGCGTATTCAGCCGGTTGTAACTGCCGCATCCGCCGACCAGCAACACCACCACGACAAGGACAATTACGCCTACAAACAATGAAGCACTTTTCATAATTAAAAAAAATCTCGGCAGGGATGGATCGCCAGGCTCACGGCGGATGCCGTGGCGGAACTCCCAGTTTACGGATTCGCCAGCGCAGCCGGATGCAACCGGCCTGGCACTTGGATGAGGCGCCGCCTAAGAAGCTCCGTGACGGCCGGTTCATGGAGACCGGTGAATTTGCCGACTTCTTTGACGAAGCTGGAACCCGGAGCCTCACTGTGCTTAGGGTTCGCCTCCATGCGAACTCCCGCGCTTTTGCTTTCTCTTTCGCTCGCCTTCACTCCCCTGCTCAGCCACGCCGCCTCCCCGTTTGAAATCCGCGAAGGCGACCGGGTGCTTCTCATCGGTGACACGCTTTTGGAACGCGAAGCCGCTTTCGGAGCGCTTGAAACCCGGATCGATGAGCAGTTTGCCGATCGCAAATTTACCGTGCGCAATCTCGCCTTCAGCGCTGACACGCCGGCGGGCTGGTCGCGCGCGAGCTTCGATCCCGCCGCAAAAGGATTCGATCGAGTCAAAGAAGAACTCGATTTGGTGAAACCAACCGTCGCCATCCTCGGTTACGGCATGGCGGCCAGCCTGCAGGAGATAACCGATCGCAGCGGCGACATTTCCCTCAATCGCGACCCGGTGCGTTACGGCGCGGAACCGATGAACGCCGCGCGTTTCAAAAAGGAACTCGGCCAGCTCATGGACGCCATCGAGGCCAGCAGCGGAGGCTCTGACAAGGTCCGTTTTATTCTTCTCTCTCCGATCCGGCACGAAGACCTGCGAGCCACCCGGCCTGGCTTGCCCGATCCCGCCGCCCACAACGCGTTGCTTTCCGAATATTCCAAAGCCATCGAGGAACTGGCGGCCGAACGAGGCGCGCGTTTTGTTAATCAATCGGCGCAGCGCGCCACCCCCCTCACCGAAAACGGCATTCATCCCGATGCGCCGGGGATGGAGGCAGTTGCCGCGGGAATCGCCGCGGAGCTTGGCTGGCAAGCCCAGGGCCGGACCCCGGAGGCATCGGCCGCCTTGCGCAAAGCTATTATACGCAAGAACGAACTTTTCTTTTACCGGTGGCGCCCGGCCAATTCGACCTACCTTTTCGGGTTCCGCAAACATGAGCAGGGACGCAACGCGGCTGAGATCCCGCTTTTTGATCCGCTTGTCGCGCAAGCCGAAGTGGAGATTGAAAAACTCAAAGCGGCAAAAGAGGCCCTGCCAGCCGCACCGGCACCCGAGCCGCAGCCAACGCCGCCGGTCGTCGTCCCAACCAGGCCCAACTTCAAAATTGCCGACGGATACCAGATTGAACTCTGGGCGGAGAACCCGCTTCTTGAAAAACCGACCCAGATGAATTGGGACGCCAAAGGCCGGCTTTGGGTTTGCAGCTCCTCGCTTTACCCGATGATCGCCCCGGGTGAACCGGCAAACGACAAGATTCTGGTGCTTGAAGATAGCGATCGCGATGGGAAAGCGGACAAGTCGGCCGTTTTTACCGGTGGTTTGCTGCTTCCAACCGGCGTTGAGCCCGATCTGGTTAACAGCGGGAAAAGCAAAGATCAGGAGTACGGATGTTACGTCGGCCAGAGCACCGAGCTGCTCCATTTTGGCGCCAAGGGCGAAAAGCGGATCGTATTCAGCGGGTTCGGCACTGAAGATACGCATCATATCATTCACACCCTCCACTGGGGTGGCGATGGACGGCTTTATTTTAATCAAAGCGTTTACATCCACAGCCATATTGAAACGCCCTGGGGCGTCGTACGCCTCAACTCAGGAGGCGTTTTTGCCTACGACCCACGCAATGAACGGCTTGAAGTCTTTGATAAAGGACACTGGAACAGCTGGGGCCATCAGATGGACAAATGGGGCCAGTCTTTCCAAACCGATGGCGCCGGTTCCACCGGAATTTCGTGGGCCATTCCCGGCGCGGTTTTTCCCGCTTACGAAGGCTCGCGCCGGCTTGAACCAGCGATCAGCCCGGGATCGTATCCAAAGTTCGCCGGGCTTGAATTGATCGCCTCCCCGCACTTCCCGGCCGACTGGCAGGGCAACGCGATCACATGCGATTTTCGCGCCCATCGGATAGTAAGATTCGCGTTTGAAGACCTGGCCCGGGGCGACAAGCCGCAGTCCGGCTACGTGGCAAAAGAACAGGCCGACTTTATTCGCACTGATGATGTCAGCTTCCGTCCTATCGACGTCAAAATGGGACCCGATGGCGCCCTTTATATCGCCGACTGGAGCAACCCGGTGATTAACCATGGCGAAGTCGATTTTCGCGATCCACGCCGCGACAAACACATGGGGCGCATCTGGCGGGTGACCAAAAAAGAGGCGGCCATCGTGAAGTGGGAGGCGCTCGACAATAAATCCAATGCGGAGCTGCTCGAAAAATTGCCAAGTGAAAACCTCTGGGAAAAAGAGCAGGCCGGCAATCTTCTCATCAGCCGTGGCGAGACGTTGCAAAAAGAGACCGGTGAAAAGGCATCAAACGATGACGCCCGCGTTCGAGCCATGGCGATGCGTGAACTCGGCAGGCAGCCGGATTTGAAAGGGAGCGAACTCCTGGCAAAAGGAACGCTTGATCCAAATCCTCGCGTCCGGGTGGAAGCCGTTCGCGCCCTGGCAAAGATCCCGACTGCGCGCAGCGCGGAACTGGTTCTGGACGCCGCGGTGGGCGTGCAATCGGCTGGCGCCGCCGACCCTTACCTCGATTACGCCGCGTGGCTCTCAATCAACGACCTCGCCAGGCCGTGGACCAACGCAATTGTTGATGGAAGCTGGAAAGTGGATGGCCACGAAAAGCAGCTTGCTTACGGGCTCGCATCCATTGATCCGGCACTCGCCGGAGAAGTCGTAACCGCCGTATTTAAAGACCGCCAGATCCCGCAAAACGGCAGCGGCCCGTGGATTGAAATCATCGGGCGCTCCGGCGGTCCGGCTGAGCTCCAACGCATTTACGATGCGCTGCTTGGAAGTTACACCGGCGATTGTTGCGAGGACGACGAAACCCGCGCGATTGACTCGTCGCTTCGTTGGGAAGCCGCCGGAGCTGAACGCGCCATCGCCGCGCTTCTCGACGCTGCCCGTTTGCGAAACGTTCGGCCTCCGGCACGGCAGCATCTTGTCACTAACCTTCTGCACGCTCCCGGCCCAATTGGCATCGGCGCGATCCGCCTGGCGGGGATGTGGAAGGATGCAAAACTACCGGCTGCGCTCGATGAGTTGCTTTCCGATAAAGAGACAAAAACGCCTGTCATCCTTGCCGCCGTTGATGGACTCCGCTCCTTTGGCGGGGAGGCGGCACTCAAACGCCTCGATCTACTCAGCCGCGGACCGCGGCTGATTGAAATCCGGCGCGCCGCACTTCTGGCAATCACCCAGCTCAATCTCCAGGAGGGAGTGACTCGGGCCGCGGATGTTCTCCCCGATATTTTAAGTGAAACAGAGGCGCTCGAAACCTGGCGCGCCCTGCTCCAGGTCAAGGATGCAGCCGATCTTTTCGCGGCGAAACTTCCCCATGCATTGCCAAAACAGGTCGCCGCGGCCGGAGTGCGCGCCGCGCGTGAAATCGGCAAACGCGGCGATGGGCTGATCAAAGTGCTTGGACCAATTGGAGGAGTCAGTTCCGTGCCAAACGCCGGCCCCGAAGTGGCCCAGCTAATCGCCTCCGGCCGCGCAGGCGATCCAGCCCGTGGCGAGCTTGTCTATCGGCGAGCCGGGAACGGTTGCGTTACCTGCCACGCAATCGGCGGCGCCGGCGGCCATGTGGGGCCCGAGTTAACCAGCCTCGGAGCGAGCGCGCCGATTGATTACATCATTGAAAGCGTCATCAATCCGAATGCGAAAGTGAAGGAAGGCTTCAACGGCATTACCGTCACCCTCAAGGATGGGAGTATGCTCAGCGGCATCAAGGCTCGCGAAACCCCGCAGGAACTCTTCCTGCGCGATGTGAGCGGAGCTGAGCAAGCGGTGGTTAAAACCAATATCACCGCCACGCAAAATGTGGGCTCCATCATGCCTCCGGGTCTCATTGACCAGTTGCCGGAGCAGGATCGCTGGGACCTCTATTCGTTCCTTGCACAGCTCGGCAAACCCGGCCCTTTCGATGCAAGCAAAGGAAGCGTGGCGCGGCTCTGGACCCTCTATCCGGGAGCGGAAGCCGATCACATCGCCCAGGGCGATCTGAAAAGCGCCAACTCCGCCAATGCTTTTACCCTGGTGGATGGAAGGCTCTCAAAAGAAAAACTCATCGAGACTCTTCAACTCGTGACCAAGCCCGGGGAGAGCGTCCTTGCCGTCGCCCACTTCCAAAGCAGTGGCAAAACTGTGATCAAAGTCGAGGGCGCCCAGCAGATCTTCCTCGATGGAAAAGCCATGACTGCCGGCAACTCCGGTGTCGACCTGAGCTCGGGAATCCACACCCTCGCTGTCAAACTCGACCTGAAAGCGCTTCCGGAAATCCTTCGTGCCGAATCGCCGGAGGCGCGCTTTCTGGGAAACTAGGATGGTGCGCAACGGAAAGCGCCCCTGATTTCCGGCGAATACTCTGGAGTTTGAGAGCTGGAAAGCTAGGGTCGCGCACACCTTTTTTCCCCATGGCTGAACGCACCCGTCACGAAGATCCATACACCGATGTCCACGACGAAGGAGCCATGGACGGAGAACACCTCGATTCGCAGGTGCAAAAGGCGCAGGAACAAATCTACGCGCTGAAACGCCAGCAGGAGCTTATCGAACGCCAGAAGCGCGAGCTCGAGGAGCTAAGCCGGCGCCAGGAGCAGCTGCATGTCGGTAAAACGGAGATGATGGAAAAGCTCACCCGAGCCATCGTCATCATCGAGCGCCAATCGTATGACGCGCAGAAACGCGTTGAAACGCTCCATGCCATCGATGAGTCGTTTCATCAGCATCTCGACCTGCTCGATTCAATTAATCCCAAGAATTGGGAGGGTCTGGATCTTAATAAAGAGCTTACTAAGGCACTCAGTGCGGTTGACGATTCTCGCGCCGAATATAATCGTTCCATTCCGAAGATCAGCCATGCTACTGATTCGGAAGGTGATACGGTGGCCGAGGCCGCCGGCTATCAGCTCGATTATAGTGGCGAGAGTTCCAAAGATTTTGGTTACTGGCTTAAAGCCGGTTTCGCTTTCACCCTGCCTTTGGTGGCAGTCGGCCTGATCCTGATTCTCGTGATTCTGGCTTCCCTCAGATAACTGTTAGATGCGTATTAAAAACCCAAAAGAAAAATCCCGTTCCGCATCTCCAATCGATGCGCAGAAGCGTGCCCTGGCCGAGCAAGAATCCAAACTTGGCGAGGAGATCGCGCGCCGTCAGAAGCTGATTGAAGAAGCACCCCGTCTGGCCGAACAAGCGGCCCGGCGCCGGCGCGAAGAATTGATCCAGCGCAAAAGCCACAGCGAAGCGCGGTTTGCGCCGCCCCGTGCCCTGGCCGATCCGCGTTACGGTTACCAGGCGACGGTCAACACGCCGGCCCGGCCCCTGCGCAAACATCGCAACCAAGGGATGTTTACATTTTTTGCGCTCTGCATCGTCCTCGCCTGGGTTGTCTTTTATCTCTACACAAAAGTCCTTCACGGAGGATGATTCGACGCGAGTTCGCGGCCGGCGCGCCCATGCTGACTTCTCGCGATGGAAGCGGGCGGGCCGTGGGTTGCATTCAAATCGACCGGCGGAATTAGCACCGGGCGCAGGCACGTGGCAAAACCAAAGCCCGGCCCTGAGGCACTCACTGGCCCGGATGGCTTTGCACATCGCCCGCACTAAACCTTACAATTCTCACTACCCCGTAAATTTCCATGAACGCCGCCTTTGATGTTCGATACACAGCGCAGCTTGCCCGCTTGAACCTGAGCGAAGAAGAAATCGTCAAGTTCCAGGCGCAACTCTCCCATGTGCTCAAATATGTCGAGAAGCTCAAGGAAGTGGATATCACGGGAGTCGAACCGACCGCGCATACGAGTCCCATCTACAACGTCTTTCGGGCTGACGAGCCAAGGCAATGGCTCGACGCTGAGCAGGCGCTTGCCAATGCGCCCCGCCAGGCCAACCAGCTTTTTATCGTTCCAAAAGTAATCGAATAAGCGGCTGCCCGCCCGTCCCTGCTCTTTTCCTTTTACAAGCTTTTTAGATGTCCCTGACCGCCCTTTCCATCGCCGACCTTCAAGAAAAACTTCGTGCCGGCGAGCTTTCGCCGCTTGAAGCGCTCAATTCACTGGAGGACCGTATCGCGCAGGTTGATTCCCGGATTGGCGGCTACCTCTGGCGCGATTTTGAAGTGGCCAAAAAATTCGCGGCCGAGGCCGATGTCTCCCTGCCATTGGGCGGCGTGCCAATCGCCATCAAGGACGCGATCAATGTGCAAGGCGAGCCGTCGATGAGCGCCTCAAAAATCTTAAAGGGTTACATCTCTCCGTATGACGCCACGGTCATTGCAAGACTGCGCGCGGCGGGTGCCATCCCTTTCGGACGCACCAACATGGATGAGTTCGCGATGGGTTCTTCCACGGAGAATTCCGCTTTTCAAAAAACTTTCAATCCCTGGGATATCAGCCGCATCCCCGGCGGATCGAGCGGCGGTTCCGCCGCCGTGGTGGCCGCTGATGAAGCATTCGCGGCGCTCGGCTCGGATACCGGCGGCTCCATTCGCCAGCCAGCGGCGCTCTGTGGCTGCGTCGGATTTAAACCGAGTTATGGCCGGGTCTCGCGCTTTGGACTGATCGCTTTCGCCTCGTCACTCGATCAAATCGGACCGATCACAAAAACGGTTCGCGATTCCGCTTTGGTCATGAACGCAATCGCCGGCAAAGACGCTCACGATTCGACCAGCCTGGACGAGCCGGTGCCCGATTTTACCGCGCAGCTCGGCCAGGACCTAAAAGGGGTCAGGCTTGGCATGCCGCGCGAGTATTTTATCGATGGGATCGAGCCAAATGTTGACGCCGCCATCCGGACCGCCATCAAGCATTACGAATCGCTTGGGGCGGAAATCGTCGAGGTTTCCCTCCCCCATACCGAGCATGCGGTCGGCGTTTATTATATCATTGCGACGGCGGAGGCTTCGGCCAATCTCGCTCGCTTCGATGGAGTCCGATATGGTCATCGCGCCCAGGCGCCCAACCTGATTGAGCAGTATGGGCGCACCCGGGAGGAAGGATTCGGGCCGGAAGTCAAACGGCGCATTATCCTTGGCACCTACGTGCTAAGCAGCGGCTATCGGGATGCCTATTATCTTCAGGCGCAAAAGGTGCGCACGCTGATCCGGCGCGACTTCACCGAAGCGTTCAAAACCGTCGATGCCATCATTTGTCCCACCACAGCCGAGGTGGCATTTAAAGTGGGCGAACGCAGCGATGATCCGCTGAAAATGTATTTGGCCGATATTTTCACGATTGCGGCCAATCTGGCCGGCATCTGCGGAATCAGCCTGCCGTGCGGATTTGCAAACGTGGACGGAAAACAGCTTCCGATTGGCTTGCAGCTCCTTGGAAAACCGTTTGAGGAAGCGGAGTTATTAAAGATCGCTCACGCCTACGAGCAATCGACTAGCTGGCATCAATCGCGGGCGATGGCCTAAGCGGCGTGGGCATTGCGCCTAAAGAATTGTGAGTGGGCGGATTGTTGAAGGAGAGGACAACGGCGTGGCTGCCGGATCTCCCCTCTTCCCCCATGAACGCAAGACTCTTCTTCTTCTTTGCCGCTTCCTCTCTTTTTCAAGCCACTCTGCGCTGCGAGCCGGCTGAACAGCCGGTTTTAAACTTCGACCTTAAATCGGTGCGAAGCGGAATGTGGTCCGATGCGCGAACATGGGAACCGGCGCGTGTTCCTGCCCAAGGGGAACGCGTTCTTGTAAGCTCAAGGACGCAAGTCACCTACGATAGCGAGAGCGAGCAAGTCATCCGGCTTATCCAGGTCGCCGGGGAACTGAAGTTTGCGCGCGACCGCAATACCACGCTGAATGCCGGCTTGGTAAAGGTGCAGAACAGCGAGCATTGCTCGGAGAATGGTTTTCGTTGCGACCTGCATGCCATGAGTGAGGCGGGCGAACCAAACGCGCTCCCTTCCGGCGGCATGGCCGCCCTTGAAGTCGGCACGCTTGAGGATCCTATTCCCGCCCAATTCACCGCGCGCATCCGGCTTCATTATCTTGAAGGGATGAACAAGGATGATGCGCCGGCCATTAGCGCCTGCTCCGCGCGCATGGATTTTCACGGAGCGCCAATGAGCCGGACCTGGGTGAAACTGGGTGCCGGCGTGCAGCCCGGCGATACCACTCTTACACTCGCCGAGGCCGTTACCGGATGGCGTGTTGGCGATGAAATCATCGTAACCGGATCAAAGCACGGCGAGCATCTGCGCACCTATCGTGAGGGTGAAAAGTATGCGGCCAAAGCGCAAACCGAGCAGAGGATCATCACCGCGATTGATGGCACGACCCTCACCCTTGACCGTCCGCTTGAGAACATCCACTTCGGCACCGGCGACCTGCGCAGCGAAGCGGCCGATCTCTCGCGCAACGTCATCGTCGAAAGCGCGGAGCCCAACGGCGTGCGTGGCCACACGATCTATCATCAGTTCAGCAGTGGCGGAATTAGCTACGCGCGTTTTGCCCATCTGGGAAAAGAAGGCGTGCTCGGCCGTTACCCGATCCATTTTCATCTTACCGAGGAGACCATGCGCGGCAGCGGAGTCATCGGCGCCGCAATCGTTGACAGTCATAACCGGTGGGTAACAATCCACGGCTCGCAATATCTGCTCGTGCGCGATTGTGTCGGTTACCGCAGCGTCGGCCACGGGTTTTTCATGGAGGATGGGAGCGAGGTTTTCAATCTGCTCGACCGCAACCTCGGCGTGCAGGCGTTCCGCGGAAAACCGCTTCCCAAACAGGTCCTCGGATTTGATCCAAATGAAGGCGCCGCGTTCTGGTGGGCCAATGGCCGCAACTCGCTTACGCGAAATGTCTCTTGCGAGAACGACGAATACGGCTTCCGCTACGACAGCCAGAGCACAGGCAGCTTTAACAGCCGGATCGCGGTGCGCACGGCCGCGGGCGACGAGGAGAAAGTCGATATTCGCACCCTGCCCTTCTATCGCTTTGAATCAAACGAAGCGCATACCGAAGGACTTTATGGGATGGTGTTCGCGGGCAATAACCAGACTGGCGATCCCTTTTCAAAAACCGCAGATCTTGACCGGATCGACCGCACCGCTCCCGACACGCGCCACCCGCACATTGTGCGCGATGCCAGGATCTGGCAGGTTCATTACGGGCTGCGTCCACAGATCCCCAACATGCTGCTCGACCACGTACATATCGAGCACGCGACTTACGGCATCTACCGCCCTGCGTTTGAAAATCATGTCTATCGCGATCTCACCATTGCGGAGGTCACGAGCGAACCGTTCAACCGCGGCATGGATGACGCAAGCACCCAGACAGGGCGCCTCACCGTCGATGGCCTGACGTTTTTGCGATTCCCTCATGATTCGCACATCCCTCTTATCCAAATCAGCGACAACAACGCGACCGGACAGGCCGAAAGCCACTTCCGCAACGTGCGCCTCCTTGACCGCAAAGACGGGACCCGGCGCGCCCTCGTTAATCGCGGCGGCGGAGCGCGAACCCCGCCACTGACCGAACGGGGTGTGCCGATCTATCTTCACGACTATTTCGGGCCCGGCCGCACCGCCAAGTTTGCAAGCGCGCTGGCTGCCAACCTCATGAATGACGGCAGCGCCTGGCGAAAAGAGCCGCCGCTCACGGGAGACGAGTCGCTCGTCACGGAAACCCCGGAGATCCCCTTTCCGAATCTCCTCGACCCAGTCGATGACCTGGCGCCGGTCACCCTCATTACCGGCACGCGGGCGCGGGACGGAAAACTGATCGTAACAGGCGTTTCATACGATAACGGCGAAATTGACTCGGTGCTGGTGAATGGACAAGCGGCCACGATTCTTTCGATCAACGCCGGCGTGGCCGACTGGCAAACCACCATCGACGCCACGCCTGCGGTCATTGCCTTTGCCAAAGATAAAGCGGGTAATATTGAACAAAATGCGCATCAACTGGAGCCCGCGCGGGTGGCTTTAGGGCGTCCGATCTTACCGCCGTAATGGCTCGTGATCGTGGTCGGGATCGCTTCGCTCGGAGAACTTGCGCGACCGGCTTTGCTGATCACGGCGGGCGCGCCGATCGACGGTCATCTGGCGCTTCTTGCGGCTCTTGCGAAGCTTCTCAATTTCTTCATCGAGCTTGAGATAACCCTCAAACCTTGCGGGATTCAACTGACCGGCAGCAATCGCAGCCCGGATCGCGCAACCGGCATCGGAGCCATGCTTGCAATCGTGGAACTTGCATTGCATCGCCAATTCGTCCAGATCGCGAAACCGTTCACGCAACGTGGTTTCATCGGTCCACATGCAAACTTCGCGAATGCCGGGATTATCAATCAGGATACCGCCACCGGGCAGGACAATAAGCTCCCGCGCCGTCGTGCTATGGCGTCCTTTGCCGGTCGTTTCGCTCACCTCATCGGTCCACTGATAATCTTCCCCCAGGATTTGATTGATTACAGACGACTTGCCCACCCCACTGGAACCAACCAACGCCATCGAAGCGCCCGGTGTAAGGTATTGTTTAAGCACCAAAAGACTTTTCTCTTTCTCGGCGCTGGTAATATGCACGTCCGCATCCGGGTTAAGCGATCGGATTGCCTCGGCCGCCTTCCGGTTTTCTGAAGCCGGATAAAGATCTGATTTATTAACCAGCACCACCGCCTTTGCCCCGCTTTTCCCGATAATCGCAAAAAAACGCTCCATCCGGCGCAAACTAAAATCGGAGCCCGCATCGGTCACAACGACCACCACCGTCACGTTTGCGGCGATGACCTGTTCCTCGGTGCTTTTGCCAGCCATCTTCCGGGAAAGGCAGGTCTGCCTCTCAAGCCGCGCGCGGATCATGGTCTCGGTCTCTTCATTCCCTAATTCAAGCGCCACCCAATCGCCCACCGCCGGAAGTTCCGCATCGGTCTGCGCGTCATGATAAACCTTCCCACTCATGATCACCTCCACCTCATCGCCACCCTCCAGAAGCGCCCCGTAGGCAATCTTGTTGTCGCGCACAATGCGAGCCGGCGTCCATCCCTGCCGTCGGAAAGAGGCAAACTCCTTTTCAAAGGCGGCGTTCCAACCGAGTTCTTCTAGTGTCATCATTGCGATCCTAACTTTTTAATTTGGAAGAAGAAATCAACCTTCTTTCAAAAAAAGAAAGCGCTTTGTCCATGTTCTCACCCGGACTGGTGTCATGCTCATAACCTGGACGACCTCCAGAGGCCACCGCCGAAAGTCGTGACCCAAATGGTTTCGGCATCCCTCAAACGCCACACGGTTGACAGACGTAAATGGAATTCCGCGCACCTCGCAAGTAAGCGTGACGATTCAGCCTTGTTGAGCTATCGCACCAAGGCGTCCGCTGTCGTCTGACTTATAGATACCGTGTCCAAAAACCGCGGGCGGCTCCTGGCTTTTACCATCCAGCACGCTACTTGTCACCGGCGCGTCCGGAAGCCCCCCTTGTTAAGCGGCTTCCAGCGTATGCCGTGATCCTCGCTCCGACAAACTGCTCCACCCGCTTTTACCGTCTCCACATTGGTCCACCTGGTCTTCGCTTACGTTCAAAACCGCATCAACTCATAGGAGGTAAGGGTTTCACTTAAATCGATATATTAATGCAACCTGTCTTAAACCTTATAAAAGATCGCCAGCCCGGTCTATAGAATCACAGCGCACGGCACAAGCATTGCTAGAGTCTCAACCATGCATTCTCACCCATGCCATCTCAGACGGTTTAAGAGAGATCACAAGACCAATCGGCGCCATACGGGTGAAGTCCATTGTTATCAAATCACAAGAATAAATCAGCCGGGTAGCTAACGCAATTTTTCGAGAACTTCAATTTGTTTACTTCCCGCGGATTGAGCCAAGCGCCCGCCTTTCTTACTTCTCCCATCAATGACTTCAGCGCTATGAGAGTAAAAAAACTGCGGGCCGCTTTTAGCATCATTGAAACCATTCTTGCCATTGGGGTGATGGGCATTGCCACCTCGGCGACCATGGCCGGACTTCTTAAGATGAATAACAACGCGGCGCTTTCCCGGGTCCGCACCGGGGCAAGCACCGCCGCGCAGAACCAGATTGATTACCTGCTTTCCATCCAGCCGTACAACCCGCAGCGCAACCAGGTGCCGCCCGAACTGGCAACCGGCACACTCTTAACCGGAAGCGCTGCCAATCCGACCATTCCGATCTATATCGATCCGGCAACGAACACGTCATTGGTGAAAGCATACATGTCAACGGAAGTCACCGACATGAATCAAACCGTTAATGGGATTAACACCAATCTTCGAAGGATAAACGTCAAGATTTTCTATACCTTCAGAGGGCAAACATACATCACCACAATGTCAACCCTGCGAGCCAGCGATATCTAGTAATGAAAAACTCGCGGACCCGGGCATTTACGTTGGTTGAACTTTCTATCTCGACAAGCATAGCCTGCCTGGTTGGGATCATCCTATATGTGGTGGCTTGGAACGGCATGATCCTCTACGCCAAGAACACGGCCATTAACTCGGCTCACCAACAAGCCAGGATCGCCGTGATGAAAATCGAAGACAACATCCATCGCTGCGTCTCCGTGCCTCAATTGGTCGACTCCAACCGGGCGCCAGTCACGGGCAACGGGCCGGCTGCCGGAATCGCTTTCCATCGTTTTGCGGGTGGGCCCTACCAGGTCTCCCCCGGCAATTACACGGGCAATACCATCACGATAATTTGCAGCGGCGTGCTTCCCAAAGTGAACCAGCGCCTCAACATTCCCACTCATTTTACCGAATGCTTTATCACCGCGATCTCGGGCAGTGGCGCCACCCGGACATTGACCTTGGCCACCAGCGTCGGCAACCCGGTCAATACGGCGCTCAATGGAGCCGAGGTAAATATCACCTGCTTTACGACTGAGCTGCTTACATACACCGTCGTCGGAAGCGAACTTCGCTTTTATCCCAGCTACAACAATGCGAATTATTCAAAGCTCGCCGACGGAATTACAACCTCCAAGCCTTTCCAGATTCCTGTCACCGCCACCGGGGCTGCGTATAACCGGTTTGTCGCTGCCATCAACCTGAGCACCGCGGAAATCAACAGCACGAACCGCGGATTCAAGTCGGCTAACATGTTTATTAATTCACAGGTACCTTATCGTGTCCGGCTCACAGACACGCAATAATCATGAAAGGACAACATTCGGAAAAAGGCGCCACGCTGGCGGTGGTAACGATGGTGGTCGGAGCGCTTGCGGTTCTGAGCGTTTGCGCGCTGACCTATACGATGTTAATCGCCAAGAATGTGCGGCGCACCAATACTTACCGCGAAGCGGTCAGTACCGGCGACGGCGCATTGCAGCACGCCTTTGCTTATTGGCGGGAAACCTGCCGGCAACGCACCAACATATTCCGGCCCGGCAAAGATTTCGCGGCGCTTACCCCGCCAACAACGGCGATGTTCAATCTCATTCCGGGATTCACCGCATCGACTGGCGCCAACCCTGCAAACGGCACGCCATATACTATCGCGAACTTCAAAATCGAGGTAGTAACTCCGCAATACCTTCCATGCGACCAGAACGCGGCGGCCCCAACCGGCACCGGGATGAGCGTTGGAAGCCGCAGCGCTTTCTATAAGGCGAGCGCGGATGTCTCACTGCCAACCTCCTCCGGGTTCATCCAGGTTAAACTGCGGCAGATCTTTGAAAAGCAGATCTTGTCTCCCTGGAATTATGCGATCTTTTACGCCGACGATCTTGAGATCCATCCCGGGCCGATTTTCACGGTAAGCGGCTGGGTTCATTCCAATTCGAACGTATACACCGGTCACAACACCCTTAGTTTCCTGAGTAAGATGAGTTATGGAGACAACTGGAAGATCGGGTTCAGCCCTTTGGAAAATACCCATTCAGGGGAGGTTCCAGCTAATCCATCTTATCCATCCAACCTGCCGCCCACGCGGGAACAAGGACAGCAGCCTTACGGACTGGACGCTCAGCGTATTTTCTCAACAACAGATACAAACCCTAACAACGATTCCTACCGCGAAATCCTTGACCAGGCTGCCGTCGGCTATCCCGATCCGTTCACCGATATCACCGATCCGGACAATCCCAGAAAAGCACGGTATTACGATCAAGCCGGTGTGAAGATCCGCATCTCGGGCACCAACGGCACGACGGTCGTCATCAAGAACGCGGAGGATACGACCATCACAAGCAGCAGCACGGGAAACGACAAGCTTCTTTATGACATGGTCAATGCGGCGCTCATAACCAACCAAAATATTCAGGACGCCAGGGAAGCTGCAACGGTGAGGTTGACCACTCTGGACCTTAGCAAGTTTTACACCGCTCTCAAACCAGGCGGAACGATGAGCGGGGCCGCATTCAATGGGGTCGTCTACATCTCTGATACCACCGCGGCGGCGGCCAGCACCAGCCAACGCCGTGGAATCCGTTTGAAAAACGGTCAATTCATCGCCGCACCGGGACTCACGATCGCCTCGGACAATGCCATTTATATTCAAGGCGATTACAATACCGGCATCTCGCCTCCGTCAAACCTTACGGGCAATGCGAATGATCCCACCAAACCGACGGGAATCGTCTCGACCGGCATTTTGTATAACAAGCAGCCGTGTGCGGTGATCGGCGACGCTGTCATGTTTCTTTCCAACGCATGGGTCGATTCGAACTCCTCCGCCACTCTCAGCTCAAGGGACGCCAGCAATACAACCATCAACACCGCGATTATCTCCGGCATCGTTCCCTCCGGGAGCAACGGTACAAACTACTCGGGCGGCGCTGAAAACTTCCCGCGTTTCCTTGAGGACTGGGGCAGTTCAGCCGTGCTCACTTACTACGGGTCGATGATCGAGCTTTACAAGAGCCGCTATCACATAAGCCCCTGGGGCGGGAGCAACGTCTACAGCGCACCTATCCGAAAATGGTATTTCGATACTTTGTTTTATACGGCACCCCCGCCAGGGACTCTCGATCTGGTGCTCTACAAGAAAGGGCTTTGGTATAATGAATAGTCCGGGCAGAAATTGCGCCGTCACCCTGGCGTTCGCATTGCTCCTTGCTCCGGGCGCTTTGGCTCAATCCGATAAATTAAACCTTACCCCTGTCGACTCCGCCTTCGAACTTGACGGCGTGAAATTGAAGATCACAAGGTTCTACAGCGAAGCCTCTTTCGTGGAATATAGCCCCCCATGGCCGATCGCCGGTTCACCTGAAATCGCACGTATGCCAGTCCCGGGCATGGACGCTCAAGCTGATATCCAGCGCGTACAGACAGCTGTTCCTTTGGATTTAACCAATGACGAGGCGGTTAAGAAGTTTGTGACAGGCCGGCTCCCCAAGGAAGCTGAAGATGTGGAGGTGGCACAGGTCGAACGGGATGCCCTCAAGATTAACAACAAACCAACGGTTGAAGTCACCCTCGACTACGTCATTGGAGGCCGCAGATTAGAGTTAAGCACGCTGTTAGTCC
Organism: Chthoniobacteraceae bacterium; assembly: GCA_028293625.1. Classification (GTDB taxonomy): domain Bacteria; phylum Verrucomicrobiota; class Verrucomicrobiia; order Chthoniobacterales; family Chthoniobacteraceae; genus CAIURC01. The sequence goes on from JAQGOL010000030.1 coordinate 97,795, forward strand.
AGCGATCACCCGGGGACACGGTCTATCTCTTTTCGCTCTCAGCGAATCCGGCAAATTTTCAAAAGCTGCGGCAACTCTTCCGCCGCAGCCTCTACTCGATCACCGAGTTTTAAGTCCGTTTCCTCCCGTTTGCCGCAGCCGGAGATGAAGCTATACAGCAGACCAGTCCGGACAAAAAAAAGCCGCCCCGTATTTTTACGGGGCGGCTCTCGGTTAAGAGTTACCGGATATTATTGCAGAGTATAAGGCGACCAGAATTCGTCCGGGGCAACATCACTCAAGGCATCTTTGGTGCCGGTTGGAGTTCCGATCGTACCGTCAACCTTATAGGTCGCCAAAGAGTAGTCTCCGCCAAGGATGCTCTTGCCGGTCTCATACAAGCTCGTGCCCTTCTTGATATAGAGTTTGACCTGATCTAAGGATACATCAGTTCCGCCTGCCAGACCGGATTCAATCGCGTATTGATCCACTGCGGAATCAATCATGCGGAGATCCTCCAAGATGCGGGTGGCTTGGGAGCGCTTGCGCGAACGCAAGAAATTAGGGACCGCAATAGCCGCCAGCAACGCAATGATGGCTACCACGATCATGATTTCTACGAGGGTAAAGCCTGCCCGCTTCTGTCTGAGTTTTTTTAACATGGGATGAGTTCGATTTTTTGGTGTTGAGATGGGCAATCAATTATTTTTTTTGCCCGCTTGTCCTGCAGAACAGGACACAATTCCAAAGAGCAGGATACAAGCCACCCTCTCACCGATTTATTCTTCCCGAGGCCCGCTCCTTTATTGCAAATCCATCGCCCGCATCCGGCGTCTCTCGGCTCTCCTGCGGCGCCGTCCAAGTATCGCGGCCACCATCGCCACGATGCCCGCACCCAATGCAATTGCGGGAAACCAGCCCCGAAACGACCCGGCATTCCCCCTCTCTCCGCTCATCGCGGCCCACATCGCCCCGGCATCAGCGAACTGAAGCAATTCCAAGTTGCCCAGGTCGACCGCCCCCCGCCCTGGCAGAACGAGATCAAATTGGAGCGCACTTGGAAACGACTTGCTTTGCGTCGCATCGAAAGGGAGCCAGACCTCGCGCCATTGGGAGGAACCGGAGATTTTTTGCGTCGGCCCCGTATCGGCAAGTGTACGGGTGAAATACCGGGAGGGGGGTGCTCCGGTCGTCTCAAATTCATTCCATAGCTGGAGATAGCCGATGCCTGCGACTTCGCGATAGCGGATCCGGCCGCGAAGCGCATAACATTTAGTGCGAATCCCGGGCTCCTTGATTGAGAAAAGCGTCACACTCACCGGTTTTTCTTCCGGATTGACAATAGATACAAAAGAGCCGGTTTCGGCTGTTGCACCCTCCAGCTTCGCCTCCGGCGGCAACGCCACTTTGCTCCACTCGATCTGCTTTACCAGCGCCGCGCCGGGCGGAAGATCTCCGGCCCGCACGGCCGAGAATATCATTAAACAGGACGTTATTAGGATAGGTATCTTCATGGCTGTGATGGATTGATGGAACGTAAAAGCGATTCAAAAATGACATCAGATATTTTCCCTTCCGCGTAATAAGCACGCAGAAGCCGCTCGGTTTCGCTTCGCTCGCGAAACTTTTCAAATACCTCGATTTTTTGGATCAGCCGATCCAACCGCAATCGTAACGTCGGATAACTGACTTCGTATGCGGTGGCCAACTCTTTTAATGAACCCGAGGCGAGGATAAATCGTCGGATGAAAGCGAGCTCCTCCTCGTCGAGCAGATCGACCCAACCGGATGCAGAACGCGAAGTCATGTTTAGTTTTATTGATTAATTTTCAATAAAACACAAATTAATTTAGATTTTATCTTAATATAATTAAATCGCGTCCCCTCCTCCCTTCCGCAATCGGGGCGTGGAAATTTAAAAACAAGCCACGCCTCATGAAAAAATGTCCGCGAATTGTGCTGCTGCGTACCGAAGCGCCGCGCTCCCGGAGTGGTCTCTCCATAAAAAAGGCGGATGACTAACAGGAATTGATCCCATCAGCCATCCGCCTAAATGGAGCTCAGCGCTTACTTGAGCGAAGCATTCCACTTATCCAGGTTCGCCTGTTGCGCGGCGAACAAGTCATCGGTGGAATCAAGCACTTCAATGCCTGTAATCTTATCGCCTTGGGCAATCTTATTAACGACATCCTGGCCCTTAGTCACTTCACCAAAAACGGCATGTTTTCCATCGAGATGCGGCGTCGGCACGTGCGTGATAAAAAACTGGCTGCCATTGGTTGCCGGACCTGCGTTTGCCATCGAAAAGATCCCCGGTTTGCTGTGTCGCAGGGAACGATCGATCTCGTCGGCGAAGCGATAGCCCGGGCCTCCGGAACCAGTGCCGGTCGGGTCACCACCCTGGATCATGAAGTTAGGAATCACGCGGTGGAAAGTGATGCCGTTGTAGTAACCACGCTTGGCGAGGTTCAGGAAGTTGGCTGTCGTCATGGGGACTTTGCTCGAAAAGAGCGTTCCCTCAATGTCGCCCTTGCTCGTTTTGACGATGATACGGATGTCTGTCATAAGAAGAGAACTTTCGTTGCCGTTCCCGCAACTTGGCAAGCCGCGATTCCAACCTGACCTGGCGCGCTCCCTGGCCGGCCGGCGTTGCAATATGAAGTTTATAAAAAGCTAAACGATTCAGTAAATAAAATCGAATTTTCATTAAACCATTCGTTAACTTTTAAAAAATCCAATGTCACGGCATCAAAATAGCGCTCGGTTCAAAACGCTCATGCGTGCTGGAAAGATCAACGCCGCAGTCACGGCTCCTTGGCACGCGCCAAACACTCCTCCCTATGGAATACCTAAAAAACGGGTAACGAGAGGAAAGAGCGGCTGATGGGCAATGTAGATATTAAAGAACACGAACACGACGACACATGGCAGAGCGGGCGAGAATCTGTAGTGCCAGACTGAAGTATCGATGCTTTCAAGAATAGTTTGCGAAGAAATAATGCCACTGACTATGGCTGCTGCCACGATGAGCTGCGAGGCAAGCAGCGAGATGTAGAACCATCCCCCTGGCGTCTCGTTGGCGAACAACGCCGTACCTAATGCGGAACAGAGAAAGACCGCGATAGTAAAGGTGCGTGGAGAATAACGCGTATGAAGAAGCCGGCGAACACCGAGTAATAGAAGAATTGCTCCGAGGCCCCCCGGGAGGGCACCGCCCAGCAGAGGCGATTTACCATGGTTTGCAGCCGCCCAGCCTGCCATAAGAATATAGACAGAGTGACTATAGAAGACTGCGGCAATGGCGCGGATCCAGCCATGGCTTAAGCGCAGTGCCAACGGAGCCAGCACGCAGAAACCGAAGGTCAATCCGTAGGGAAAATAGAACTGATTCCTAAAAAGCTCAGGCGCATTCTCGATCTCGCTTTTGAAGAAAATCGCAGCCGTCACAGCAGCCACAAAGCCGAGCACGACGCCAATTCCACTCTGCCACAACAGCCGGAAATCGGGTCCCGGCAACCGTTCATCCGCGCGAATCGACGCATTAGCGAGTTGCTGCCCAATGAGTGCTACGATGCAATAAGCAGCGAAAAAATAAAATCCGATGCCAAACTCCGATTTAAAAGCAACGGCCTGAGTGGTGCCGACCGTCGCTTTGGCAGCGAGATAGGCAATGAAGATCGCCACGACAAATACGTCGGCCATCGACCATTTTCCCATGGCATTAACAATTCGAAGAATCGCGGTCCGCCGTCTCCCTTCCACGTTCATCAACGCTGAATAAAGCAACGCCGCCTTGCTTACCGGAACACAAATACTAAAGAGCAAAATCAATGTCGGGGCAAACCATGCGCCGTTTCTATATAGATTGGCTACCGAACCTAATATACTCCGCGTCTGCACATAAACCTCCTTGCTCTCATTCATTGGTATGAATGCCGAGATAAATTGAGCGATGCCGGTCTTCTTGAGCTGCCGTCCCACTCCGGTAAAGTTAACCTGCTCCTCTGGCGGCGCCTTTGCTGCCATTGTATCAACCACCACGTCGACCAGGCCGTCGGGCATCAGCATTCCGCGAATGGTAATGACTGGCGCAGTCACACCCACAACAAGAAGGATCAATGAAAGAAGAAACGCCGCCAGCGCGAGATTGAGCCGCGTGTAAGATGTCATAATCTAAGGAGGCGGCGGAATTGATCGCTGTAGTTCATGGGGAAGTCCTGCGAATGCTTTTTGGGCATGCGGAGTTTGAATCCTCGACTTCCGGCCGCCAAGTCGCAAAACGCGAAATGTGCGTCCGATCAATGCCAGCCGTCCTATGCGCGATTGGTGGGCGCCGATGAGCCCCGCTTATTTATCCCGCGTCGAGGGAGGCATCGGCACTCCAATTACCATCGCGTTTTTTTGATCACCGCGAGCTGTCGCATCGCACGAAGGCGCAACGCCGCCAATCGAGCGCCGGGTTGCGCACGACAAAAACAAGAAGGGAACGAGCGCCGCGAAGAGCGCCGCCGCTGCCCAGCGCACGCCCCGAAAGGGTTGAACCAGCAAATCCCAGCGGGACGGCGTAACCATTGAGCCGTCCGGGTGGAGTTCATACGCAATGCAGGCGAGCCCGCCTGGTTCGCTGGCAAAGCGTCTCCGCTCGCGGGAGGACATCGCCGAGAGGTTGTGAACGTGAAGCTCGCACTGCTCGCAGAAGCGCCGCTTTGTATCGCCGCTCATCTCTTCCCATTGCTTGGGACACGGCGTTTTGATCTGAAACGGTGGCTGCTCGGTTTTCATGGAATGGAAAAACGGTTTGTCCGATTGCGGCACAGGCTGCAGCTCCTTGGAAAAAGTCTGCTCTACCTGATCTCGCCGCGGAATGGAATCTCGGCAAAATCGCGGATGCCAATGATTTCTTTGGCGAACTCGCTTGCCTCGGCTTCATGAGGAGTGTCGAGGGCTTCAAAAACCGACAAGGCGAGTTTCTTATCGCCGAAAGGTTTGCCTGGAGAGCCAAGGGTGCGCAAACCGAGGAGCAAACCGCCTTCGCCAGCGGCATCGATCCAGCGATGGTTCTGGAAGCATTCGATACTCTTTAGCGGACGGATTTTGTGCCAGGTATAAACCAGGGCCGCAGCCTGCAGCTTCTGGGCGGCTTCACTGTAGTCCATCGTATGGAAGCCTTGTTCGGAAAGCATCACGCTGCGCAGCTGCGTACCATGGTAAAGGAAACGAGGCTGATGAAGATAAGCGTCGAGAACCTCGATATTTTTCGGGGTAATCATTTCGGTATCGAAGCTGAATGTCGCCTTTTTATCATTCCAGGCCGCCGCATGGAAAAGGCTTTCGGGATAAGGATGATAGGCGACGCCCCACTCAAAATCGCCTTCCAGCTTTGTATACTTGGCAAGAAGCTCAAGCATATCGCGCGTCACATAGTTTTTTCCATCACTGCCTTCGGGAGCTGTCCAATTATGGGTTAGCGAAATGAAGACCTTTGCGTGCGGATTAAACTGGCGCGCCGTGTAATAGGCAAGCCGCATGGAGCGCACATAATGATCCATGAAGATGTTCATCGGCTGCTCGCCCATGTTCGTCCACGACCACGCGTAATCGACTTCATTATGCAAAATCCAATGCGTAATCAGCCCGTTCTCCACTTTCGAATAACGTTCAGCCAGATAAGCCAGCGCCGCCTGGTAAGTCCGCACGCCGGCCTCGGTGGTGAGGTTGGGCATCGCAAAGATTCCGGGCGAGCGCGCTTCGGGATGATTGAAGGCGGCGCGTTCCGCAGGATCGCCAGGGAAACCAATCAGGATAATCGCCGAGACGATCATCTTGTTTTCACTATAGAACTTGATGGTGCGGTCATAGCCGGCGATTGCGGCTTTGGAAATATAATAGGTCACACCCTGGTGTACAAACTCGGTCCCGTCCTTTACCGGAGCCAGATGCAGGAAGCTATTTAGCACAATATTAACCGTCACGTGCTCGACTCCCAGATCGACCATCTCGGAGGCAATGTCGTTGTAGGTCACGCCGCCCATCCCTTTCTTGGTTTTGGTCTTTAGAACCGGAAAATCCTGGGTGGCGATTCCTTCTATCTCGGTCGCATAGACGGCATGCGAGGCGATTGAACTCCTTTGAGGTTCATTTACATCATGGGTAGCTCGAAACGGGCGATAAATTACACACCAACGCGAGAACAGCCTGTCCCGGCCATCAACAAACCGTGGAAGGGTAAATTCCGATGAGGGCTTCTCTTTGCTTATCTCGTTCAACCGATTGAAAGCAGACATTGCCCACGGTTCCTGATACGGCTCGATTTCGGAAAGAAAAAGAGCTCCAAACTCATCTCGAAGAAGATTGACGCCTATCGAAATCGTTTCCTTGCCCACTTTTACCGAGGTTACTTCCGCGCGGAAGGACTTTCTATCGATATACTGAGCCGCACTTTCCGAAGCCGCCTTCTTTTTCTCGCGCTCCGCTTCAGCCTGGGTTGCAAGGCGCATTTCCTCGGCGTTCGGCGGCCGCAATTGAAGATTGCGCACCTGGATGCGCACGTTGGGCTTGGTACCGAAGTCGAAGCGGAACTGTTTAAACCCGGCATTCCACTTTCCACCGGACCGATTTTTCAGGTCAATTGCCGCGGGCTGCCATACTTCAGCGCGTCCGAGTTTGATGCCTGAAACTGAATTAGCCTCGCCAATCGGCGGCCCGTAAAAGACCTGGAACTCGTCGATTCCATCCGGGCAGAAATACTCGAATGAAAGGATGAAATTTTCGGCCGACTGTCCGGCTGCCGGCTCTACCGCCGCCTGAAGGAATGGATCGCTTCCAGTGGTGGTGATGGAGAAGAGGCCGGGCGCGCTTTGGGTTACATCAAGCTGATGGGTGCGGCTTGTCTCGATCATGACTGGCACCGGATCGGCAAAAAGGGCGATACTCGCCAGCCCGAGTATGAGGCATGGAAGAAACAGTCTGATGTGCATGCTTACTCCGCGAATAAATGATGCAAGTCTTCGAGGGTGAGGCTCTGGGCAAACTTCTCCTCGCCCAGCACATCATCCGCCAGCGCACGCTTGCCAGTCTGCAAGGCGCGGATTTTCTCTTCGATACTGTCTTTAATCAGCAACCGGTAGGCCATGACTTTGTTTACCTGGCCGATCCGATGGGTTCGATCGATTGCCTGGTTTTCCACCGCGGGATTCCACCATGGATCAAATAGAACCACGTAACTTGCCGCGGTTAGATTCAAACCGAATCCGCCCGCTTTCAACGAGATAAGAAAGACAGCGGCGCCTTCGTGCGCCTGGAACTCGCGCACCAGGTTGCCGCGGTTTTCGGTCTTGCCTGCGAGGTAATAAAGCGGCCAGTTTCGCTTCTCAATTTCAGCGCGCAGAATGTCGAGCATTTCGACAAACTGGGAGAAGACGAGCACCTTCTGGCCTTCTTCAATCAGCGGCTCGAGCTGTTCCATGAGCGCATCAAGCTTGGCGCTGGCGGCTTTGGATTCGGGCTTAACCAGGCGCGGATGGCAGCAGATCTGGCGCAAGCGCATCAGCGAAGTGAGGACATGGAAGCGTTCCTTCGCCAGCTGTTTCTGGGTCGTGACATGCAGAAGCATCTGTTGGGCGCGTTTAAGCTCCGCGCGGTACAAGGTGCGCTGTTCGCCTTCCAGTTCACAGTAAAGATCTTCCTCCACACGATCAGGCAGATCGGTGGCAACCTGCGCCTTGGTGCGCCGCAATACAAATGGACGCACCCGCGCAGCCAGACGGCGCCGGGCAAAAGGATCGTCTTTTGAATCGTATAGCTTGGCGAATTGCGCGCGGCTGCCAAGGGCGCCCGGCATGGCAAACGACATCAGGCTCCACAGGTCAAGGAGCCGGTTTTCGATCGGCGTGCCGCTAAGCACAAGGCGATGGGCCGAACGCAGGGAGCGTGCAATCTGGGCCGTGGCGGAACTTGGATTCTTAATAAACTGGCCTTCATCGAGGATCACGGAGAGGAAGGCGATGGAGGCGAGCGCTTCGCCCATTGAACGAAGTTGCGCGTAGTTGATGACGTGCAGATCGGCACTGGCGGTCTGTTTGGCAAGCAATTGAAGATCGCTTCCATGCCAGACGCGGACCCGGGTTCCGGGCAGGAAACGCTCGGTTTCAACCCGCCAGTTATCGGCAACGCTCTTTGGACAGATCACCAGCGAGGGCAGAGCGGCCTCCGAGCCGGGCCTTCCGCGCAGCCACGCCAGCCAGGTCAATGTCTGGAGCGTTTTACCCAAGCCCATGTCATCGGCCAGAATACCGCCGAAATTATTGACGCTCAGGTAAGCAAGGAAATGGAATCCTTCGATCTGGTAAGGACGCAGATCGGCGCGGATCACAGCGGGCACATCGGGCATGACTCGCGCCTGAAGTTCGGCGGCGCGGCGCTCGATCTGATCGCATTGTTCAGCCGGCAGGAAACGGCGGGCCGCTTTGTCGGCAAGCTGCAAGGCATGGAGGCGCTGCGGTTCACTGGAAAGATCGCTTGCGCTGAGTCCAAGCCGGGAGAGCTGTTCGTCGTCCTGCTCGGTCAATTTAAATTCAAGTCGGCGCCATCCCTTGTTGCCAAGGCGCACCCAGCCGCCGCGGGCATCGAGCAGAAGTTTAAGCTCTTCCTTGCTGAGCTCGGTTTCGGAAACATCGAGCACCACCCGCAGGTCAAACCAGTCAACACCCGCCTCTTCCACATCGAGCCGGACGGAACCCGCCACGGCTTCTTTTTGAAAGGAAGCGAGTTCGCCGCGTAGTTCGACAGGGATGTTGGAGGGAAGCAGTTTAAGCCAGGCCGAGAAAGTGTCCGCGAACTTGCGCGTTACCTTAAAATGCCAATGCGAACGATGCTCATCCCATTTGAGAGCGAGCGGTTCGAGCAGGACCGGAAGCGGGGCAAGGGCGGACCGATCGTAATAAATGTCCGGATCGTTGGAAGGCTCGTCATCGCTGGCACGCCGCCAGCCATCCGGCGTATAGACCATGCGCAATGCGCCATCGTTGGATTCGGCGATCGCTTCAAGAATACAGCTCTCCTCTTTGGCGCCAGCCCAGGTCGGCTGCACATCGCAACGGATAAACGGTTTTACCTCAATGGTGCGGACTTTTTCGCGGAGACGAGTCGGCAGTTCCACACCAAGCCGGCGCAGGAATCGAACACCATGACCGCTTTCCAGCGCGGGCGCCGGAATGCGTGCCTCGGCGCCGGGATCGATGGCGCGCGCGTCGACTTCAGGACCGGTCCAGATGGCGTCCCGGGTGAGGTAATAAGTGGGTACCCCTTTGGCTACAAAGAGGAATGGGCCGGCATGCGAGCCGTCCGGGAGCACCAGGCGCAGCTTGTAATCCTCGCTTTCGTCGTAAACAGGCGAGAGATCCCAGCGCAAAGGCTCCGCGGGATGCGCCATCGGCATGCCATTCTCGGCAACCAGCCGGCTTGCAAGCCATGGGACACGCAGGATTTCATTCAGGATCCCGCTCGCATCGGCCTCAAAATAACGCAATGAGGGCTCCATTCCGAACTCGGCGCGTTCCACAAGGCGCTGGCAAAGAAGCGCCGCCTCCGGTGTGCATTCACTGTCAGGTACATTGGCCAGCGCCTTGAACTGCGGCGGCTTCATCGGCGCAAACTCCGGTTCACCCGCCCGCCGAGATTCGATGATCGCCTGGCCTGAAGTGAAGCGAAGCCGCAAATCGAGTTCGCGCGGCGGAGAGACCGGGACATCGTCATGGAGATGGGAAAGCAATTTTTTCCAGCGCTCCACATCGCGCTCGCGTTTCCATTGTTCGACCCGGTCGCGCACCGGCCCCGGGTCGCTCACCGGTTCCATGAAAAAGGGAATCCGAACCGAGCGTTCCTCGAGAAAAAGGACGAGGTAAAGCCAGAACTCGCGTTCATTGGCAGGCAAAGCGGGCCAGATGGCAACCCGATCCCTCGCAAATCCCGGCACATCGAGATCAAGGGAATCGAGATCTTCGCTTTGAAGCACCCCGTTTTTTTTCACCTGGGCAAACGCCTGGCCGATCGCGCCGAGGTATTCGAGTTCGGAAACGCTCAGCTTGCGCTCGTGGGCGGCTTCCAACTCGGCGGTAAACGGGCTTACCGTCTGCTTTTTGGGAGCAACCGGTGGAACGTCGGGGGTTTCGGAGGCAGCTTCCGCGGCCGGAACAGGGGCCACAAGCAACGATTTCATCAACGCGTACGTGTGGCGGCATTGGGACCCGGTCGAGCAGCTGCAGGTCTCCACCCATCTATTGCTGCCGGGTTCATACACCACCACGGTGCGGTAAGATCGTGAGCCGGTGACTTCAGCGCTGAAACTTTCACCACCAGCGTGTTGAGCAATGTCCTGCACAGCGCCCCCGACAAAATAGGCCATCCCCTTCCGGGCTGTCGCAGGCGAAAATCCGCGCAAAAACTTGTGTGCGGCAGCGCGTGCAGCGGCCGAGATTACGAAAAACATGGGTTGTGAGTCTAGGGCAGCGAAGCTTTCGGGCAAGCGTCACTCTCCAAGAAAATTCTCAGACCGGATTTCCCCCCTTCCGGAGGCTCGCGAAGAGAGACAAATGACGGCTTTACCGCCCCTGCCCCGCCTTTGCATTGCGGCGCAAAAAGGTGGGCACATCGAGATCCTGGCCATCGACGATAGTCGGCTCGCTCTTTTCAAAGCGGCCCCGCGTGGCCGGTTCAAACTGCACCTGCGCCGGTTCAGGGAGGCGCTGCGGTGGATGGATATCATCGGATTCCTCCGCGGTGCGGGAGACATTGCGCACATTCAGTCCGGTCAAGGGAGCCGTAACAAGCGGGCTGTAGGCTTCAACCACCACTGGGGGGGCAATTGGCTCGGCTTTTTTGATTTCCAAATGCGCGGGAACCCGCCTTGGCACCGCAACCTCCACCGGGATCGGCTCGCCCAAGGCACTTACAATAACAATACTGAGCCGCTCCCCGAGTAGCGGATCGATCGCCGCGCTGAACAGAATCCGAGTCCGTTCGCCGATATGCCGATTAAACTCCGTCATAAAGAGCTGCACCTCATCAAGGGTGAGGTTCCGGCCGGCCGCGACGTGGATTAGCACATTATGCACATCGGACAATAATCTGCCCCGATCCATCAGCGGACTTTGAAGCGCTCGCTCAAGGGCCGTCAAAGCGCGATGAGTGCCATCGGCCTCTCCCAACCCAAAGAGGGCACGCGCATTCTGGGCGCGCAACGCCGCGGCAACCTGGGCAAATCCGGCATGAATGAGGCCGCGCCGCCGCATCAGCGCCGTTATCGAGCGCATTGCCTGGCTTAAGATCAGGTCCGCCATCGCGAACGCTTCGCGCAACTCCGTGCCGGCGGAAACCGTGGAGGCCATCTTGTCGTTCTCAAAACAAATCACAAGGTCGGCGTAACTTTCAAGCGTGGCCAGCGTTTCCTCCGCAAGCGCCCGCCGGCGTTCTCCTTCAAAGCTAAACGGCATCGTGGCGAATACGATCACCAACGCCTCCTGCTCCTGGCCATAAGCAGCCACCAAAGCCGCGGCACCTGATCCGGTCCCACCACCGAGTCCCATGCAGACAAACAACAGATCCGCTCCATCAATGGACGCGCGAATCTCCTCGGCCGATTCCTCGGCGGCACGATAACCAAGCTCCGGATCGCCTCCCGTGCCAAGTCCCTGGGCAACCCCCGTGCCGAGCAGCACCTTGAGCGCCGCCTCCGAGGAGTCAAACATTTGGGAATCGGTATCAAGCACAACGAGATCCGTGGCCGGCACTCCATCGCGTTGCAGCCGATTTAAAAGGTGGTTTCCCGCACCGCCGAGCCCAATGACCTTGATACGAAGATCCGCCGTGGATGATTGGGCGCTGCCAGGTAATTCGATCATAAGAGGAAAAAACCAATCTGAAGGTGAAGGAACCCGCGCATCGTGAACAAATGCTGCCTCTTCGGCAACCGCCGACCCTAAAAAGAGTCCGATTGCCCGAACCCGTCCCCGCCTGATTTAACCAAAAATCCGCAGTTTGCGACTGAATCGCGAAAACCAGCCGCGCGGTTTTTCCCCCTGCATGGCCTGCGCGTATTTCACCAGGCCGATTGCGGTGGAAAACTGCGGATTTTCGAAGGGCGAAGTGATTCCTCCAACGGTGTGGGAATGGCTCAAATGGACAGGCATCCCAAACACTTCTTCAGCAAGTTGATCAATTCCTTTTATCAGCGAGCAACCTCCCGTTAGTAAAAGACCGGACCCAAGAAAATGCAGGATATTGCCTTTTTCGAAATCGCGCTTAAGCAACTCGAAGATCTCCCGCACCCGGCAATGGATGATCGTGTTAAGCATTTCGCGATCGAGTTCACGCCCTGAAAACCCGGTTTCATCCTTGAGCACGACCCGGTCGCCGGGCCGCGATTGCCCAAGCAACACGCTTCCTTCCTCAATCTTAAGACGTTCGGCGCGTGCCATCGGAATCCGCAATCCAAGGGAAATATCGTTGGTGATATGATCGCCTCCGACCGCCAGGCAACGGCTGTATTTGACCGCGCCGTCGATATAAACGATGTAACCGCTGGTGCCGCCGCCCATATCGATGACGAGGGCGCCGAGGTTTTTTTGATTCAGATCGAGCATGACCTGGGCGGCGGCCAGCGGAGCGAACACGACGGCTTCGACATTGATATCCAGCTCTTTAACGCAGCGGATACTATTCTTTATCCGTGTTCCAACCCCGTGAATGATGTGGAAGTCCGCTTCCAGCTTGCGGCCCATCATTCCAATCGGGTTTAGCACACCGTCTTGTCCATCGACGTAATAATGCTGAAGGACCGAATGCACAAACTGGTTGGCCGGCGGAATGGAGACTTCGCGCGCCGCGGCTTGCACCTCTTCAAAATCTTCTTCGCAGATCTCTTCCCGATCCTCGGGGATGTCGACCGACCCGCGATTATTGAGGCTTCCAATATGGCTGCCCGTCACCGCAAGCAGAACGCTGCGGATCATCACGTCACTTTTTTCCTCCGCATCAGCAAGCGCTTCACGCACGCATTTCCCGGCTGTCTCAAAATCGACAATCTCGCCCTTGCGCACGCCGCGCGAGGGCGATTGGCCGACTCCAAGGATTTTCACCGAGCCATCCCGGCGCGTTTCCCCGACAACGGCGCATATTTTGGATGTTCCGATTTCGAGCCCAACAACAATGTCTTCACTAGCCATTGGCGCGAAATGGTTTCCGGATCGAATCGAGGCTTCTCGGCAAGGGCGCTTCGGATTTGCGCCGCGTCGGGGAAGCGGATTCTTTTTTCACTTTTGGGGCGGGCTCTTTTTTGGAGGACCCTGATTTACCGGAAGCACTCTTTTGAGCCGACTGTTTGGCGGCCGGCGGTTTGGCTGGCTCGACTTTGGCGGACGGAACCTCTGAGGCGTCGTCGGATTCGACCACGGGATCCACGAATGTGACAGGCATGTTGCGTTCCACCAAAAGATTCACCGTCTGGATGCCGCGATGGCTTGGCTCGAGATGATCAAGAAGGCGGTTAAGCCGTTCAAGTTGAAGATCCACCCGGTCGAGCCCGAATGTGATCTCGGATCGGGTCTGGGAAAGCACTTTCAAACAGTAACCTTTTGAAATGTCGATCAGCCGGGCCTGGAACCGCGTGCTGTCGGCATTGAGCCGGACGAGTTCAAGCGCAGCTTGCATTTCAAGGCTGTGAACACGCTGCCCGGCTGCGAGGTTATCCATTTCCACGCCGGTGATCACCGGCATGTGCAAATATTCCGGCAAGACCGTTTTCGAATGCATCACAATGCCGTGGGCATCGATAAGAAACGATTTTTCAGAATCGAGCGGGTTGGTTTCGCCTTTGGCGCAGACCCACGCCAGCGGCCGGCGTTCATTGATGGTGACATTCAAACGATTGGGCAGGACCCGCTGGATTTCCACCCGCTCGGCTTGCGGCAGCCGGATCAGGCCTTCGCGCGCCTTGGCCAGGTCGATTTTGAAGATATTGCTCCCCATCATGATTCCGCCCGCGCTGACAATCTGTTCGCGGGTGATGGCGCCATCGGTGGAGATCCGCAGATCGCTGAGAAAATAATCCGGGTTCTCCCAGAGAAATTTTTTGAGCGCTGTCTTGCCGCCGACATAGGCGCCAATGCCAAGCCCGGCGATGAGCAGGAATTTAAAGCTGAAAGCCAGAATGGTGCGGTTGCGTTGGGAAACCGCGACGTCGTGACGCACGGTGACCTCAAGCAACTGTTGCTGCTTGCGCTGACGCGTATTCGAGACGCGCCGATTGCGGGCTCGGGTGTTACTCATGAAGTTTAATGGAAGCGGGTAAGAGAAAGTTCAATGATCCGGGCACAGAGCTCCGGATAACCAATGCCATGCGCGGCGGCGGCTTCAGGCAGAAGACTGACCGGTGTCATGCCGGGGATGGTATTGACCTCAAGCACAAATGGTTCGTCCTGTCCGCTTAAAACGAAGTCGACCCGTGAATAGACTTGCAGATCGAGCGCACGATGCGCGGCCAGAGCCAGCTGCTGAACTTTGGCTGTCAATTCCGGACTCAACGCCGCGGGGCAAAAATGGTCAGCCCCCGCCGCGTTTGGATTCAGGAAAGGATATTTGTTGGCGAAATTATAAAAATCATCTTTTGCCACAATCTCAATGATCGGGAGCGCGAGATCGCCGACGACACCGACCGTCAGCTCCCGGCCAGGAACAAATTTTTCCACGAGCAGTTCATTTCCGTGGGTGCGTGCCTGAACAAGGCTTTTCTCAAGCGACGCCGGTTCTTTCACAATGTAGATCCCAACACTTGATCCTTCCTTTGGCGCTTTAATGACAAATGGAAGCGATAATGTTGGTTCGGCTCCGTTACGCAGAATCTCAAATTCCGCTGTCGGTACACCACGTTCAACCAATCGTTGTTTGGTGGCAATCTTGTCGATGGCCAGTTCGCTGCCCGCAACGCCTTCCCCGGTATACGGCACATTGCGCGCCTCCAGGATCCGCTGGATCTGCCCATCCTCGCCGAAAGTGCCGTGGATGACGTTAAAAGCGATTTCGGTTCCGGGCGGAACAATGAAGTCGGGGCCGTCCACGTCGACGCCGGTCACGTCAGCGCCAAGGCTGCGGAGCGCTTCCATTACGCCTTCCCCGGATTTTAGGGAGACTTTCCGTTCTGAACCAGGGCCGCCTAAAAGAACGGCAATCCGTTTGTTGCGAAGATCAATCATGTTAAGAGGTCGGTTCAATCGTGAAAACTGCCGTCTTCGCCGATGATTTGCACTTCGGTCTCCAGGGTGATGCCGCGTTCTTCCAATGCCTTCTCCCGGATCCGTGTGATTAACGCAAGCACATCGACCGCGGTCGCTCCGCCGTCGTTGACAATAAAATTGCCGTGCACTTCGGAGACGCGCGCCTGTCCGATCCGTTCTCCTTTGAGGCCAAGTTCATCGACAAGTTTTCCCGCCGGGATGGTGCCGGGGTTCTTAAAAATACAGCCCGCGCTCGATTCCCGCGGCTGGCTTGAGCGACGCTTGGATTGGGAGGCATCAAGCAATCGCTCAATCTCCGCTGGAACGCCAGGCTGGCCTTTAAATGTGGCCGAGACCGCATACGCATTTTCCAGGGCGGCAGCATGGCGGTAACGCACCCCCAATTCAGCTGGAGTGCGGGTATGGAATTCGCCGTTCTGATCGACAAAGCGGACGCTGACCACGTGGTCAAACGTTTCTCCGCCCATTGCCCCGGCGTTCATCCGCAGGCTGCCGCCGACATTGCCGGGAATGCCCTCCATCCACTCAAATCCACCGAGTTGGGCGTCCCGGGCCGCATACGCCACTTCTTTTAATCGGACTCCCACACCCGCCATGATCTGGCCTTCCCGGGACTCCAATTTACGAAACTCGCCTTTGGCCAAATGCACGACCACACCGCGGATCCCGCCGTCGCGAATTAATAAATTCGAGCCCCGCCCGATCACATAAAGCGGAATGCCTCGCTCATGACAAAAACGGACCAGACGCGCGAACCCCTCTTCGGTTTCCGGCTCAACCCAAAACTGAGCGGGACCGCCAACGCGCATGGTGGTGTGTTTGGCCAGCGGTTCATAAAGTCTTACCAAGCCGATCCCGATGACCGCCTGGATTTCTTCAAGAACCGCGAGATCCCGGGCGAGCACCTTCGCCGATTCGTGAATATTTCCGGCCCCCAAGCTGATCACGCAATCGCCGGGCTCGAGCATATGCCCGATTTCAAGGGCGAGTTTTTTGCGATCCGGCTGGTAGATGACGCGTTCATGCCCATCGCGAATGATTTCATCAACGATCGTCTGGCCGCTTACGCCAGCGATGGGCGTTTCACTGGCCGCATAAACATCGGTGATCACCACCGCCGAGGCGTCATGGAATGCGCGCCCGAATTCTTTCTTTAAGGCAAGCGTGCGTGTGTACCGATGTGGTTGAAACATCACCAAGACGCGTTTGCGGCCCGTGTTTTTCGCCGTGGCCAGCGTCGCGCAAATCTCGCTTGGATGATGCCCGTAATCGTCAACCACCATGAACCGATCGCTGCGATGTTTGATTTCGAAACGCCGCCGCGCGCCGCGGAAACTTTCAAGGGCTTCCGCGATTTTTTCAAAGGGAACTCCAAGCTCGGTTGCCAGCGCAATGGCGCCGAGCGCATTGCTTACGTTGTGGCGGCCCGGCACATTGAGGGTCACGGCGCCGAGCACTTCTCCACCGCGCAAGACCCGGAAATGGGATTGGAAATCCTTGGCGTGCACATCGTCAAAACGATAAAAAGCCGAGTGCGATTCGCCATACGAGATAGCGCCGGGATGCACGGAGCAAATCCGCGTGGCATGAGGGTCATCGGCGCAATAAAAGACGTGGCCCCGGGTCTGGCTTAAGAGCGTGTTAAAGACCAGCTCGATCGCCGCGAGATCGGCATAGAAATCGAGATGCTCCTCCTCGATGTTTAAAATGATCGCGTGCTCAACGTGATAAAGAGCCAGCGTGCCATCGCTTTCATCGCCTTCGGCTACAAAATAATCTCCAGCCGGCTCCCAATGCGCGTTCGTGCCGAGGATCGGGATCTCAGCGCCAACATAATGGGACGGCTGCACTCCGCCGATTCTAAGGATATGCGCGGCCATCGACGACGTGGTGGTCTTTCCGTGCATGCCAGCCACGACGATCGCCTTTTTGGCACGCATCAGGGCGGCAAGCGCTTCCGCACGCCGCAGCAATGTTTTTCCCAGCCTAAGCGCTTCCGCATAATCGGGATGCGCGGCCCGGATGGCGGATGAATAGATGACCAGATCGGCACGTTCGACCGCGGCGGGTTGATCAGGTGAGAAGAATTCAAGACCCAGTTTTTTGAGCCGCTCCACCTCTCCGGACCCGACCTTGTCCGAGCCGCTTACCCGATGACCAAGGGCGATTAGCAAGCCGGCAATGCCGCTCATGCCTGAACCGGCAACGCCGATCAGGTGAATGTTGAGTTTACCGGCGCTTAAACTCTCGGCAATGGCCTGGCATGATTCCATCAGATTGGGGTTTGGTTTTATAAAAAAGAAATCGGGACCGGGATTACGGCCTCTTCGGCTTGCAAAAGTTCAGGATCGTATCGACCACCCGCTCAGCAGCATCGTGGGGCGCGAGCTTGGCGCTTCGCCGGGACATTTCGGCGAGACGCTCGGGATCCTGCACAAACCACAGGAGCGTCTTGGCGAGCGTGCTGCCTGCGATTTCGCTCTCTTTTATTAATGCCGCAGCGCCCGCCGCATCAAAGATTTTCGCGTTTAAAGTTTGGTGATCCTCGGCCGCAAACGGATAGGGAATCAGCACGCTCGGCAACGCAAAGTGCGAAAGCTCCGTCAGACTCGCCGCTCCCGATCGGGCAATGCAAAAATCAGCGGCGCTGTAAGCTTCGCCCATGCGATGGGAAAACGCCGCTACAAACGCCGGGATTCGCTCCTTTTCATACGCCTCGCGCACGGCGGCTTCATCCTGCTTGCCGCTTAGATGGATGACTTGCATCGGCATCTCCTTTAACAATGGCAATGCAGCAATCAGCGCCCGGTTGATCCCCTGGGCGCCCTGACTGCCTCCCATTACGAGTAAAGTTTTACGTCCCGGCTCAAGGCCAAAAGCCGCCAGGGCCTCCCGCTTTTCGAGCCGGTTGGCAAGGGAGGCCCTGACCGGGGTGCCTGTCACAATTGAGCGTCCGCTTGGAAAATGAGCCGCGCATTCTTTAAATCCAAGCAGCACACCCGTCGCCATCCATCCATTCAGCCGATTCGCTTTTCCGGGAATCGCGTTGGATTCATGGACAAACGTCGGGATTCCACGGCGGCGTCCGGCCAGAATCGGCGCGGTGGAAGTAAATCCGCCCATGCCAAGCACCGCATCGGGCTTGAATTCGCTGTAAAGCGCGCGGCACTGATCAAGACCGCTTTTGAAACGGCGGATAAAGCCGAAGATTGCCGGGGAAAAAACCTTTGGCATACCGATGCCGGGCAGTTTTTCGAAACGGAATTCACTTCGGCCCTGGGTGGCAAGCGCGTCGATCTCTTTTTCAGAAATCAGGACCATCACTTGGTGACCGCGCGCGAGCAGAACTTCGCCCACGGCAAGTCCAGGAAAGAGATGGCCGCCAGTACCTCCGGCAGCGATGACAAATTTCATGAGTAATGGTTAGGGCGTAAATCTCACTCTTCGAAAGTCTTCAGAAGATTCCAAAAACTCAGGGGACAAAGAGAGAGGGTCCTTAGATACGGAATGGGCGGCGGTACGGCCGGGTGCGGGCGCTAAAACGGACGGTGGTGGTGTCTGCTTTTTCACTGACGCCCTGACGGTAAATATTGATCAGCACTCCAAGGCAAAGCAGGCAAAAGGCGAGGTTGGAACCGCCATAACTGATGAACGGCAGCGGCAGACCTTTATTGGGAAGCAACGAAGTGGTAACCCCGATGTTCAGCGCGGCTTGCAAAGCAACAATAACAACCAGACCAAACCCAAGGAGCATTCCAAACCGGTCCCGCGCATGGACGGAGATGATCGTTCCACAAAGGACGACAACCACGTAGCAGAAAACGACAAGCAGCGTGCAACGAAGCCCGAGTTCCTCGCCGATCATCGGGAAAATAAAATCGGTGTGGGCAAACGGGAGATACGCCATTTTCATGCGTCCGTTACCCAGCCCGAGTCCTTCCACTCCGCCTGAACCAAACGCAAGTTGTGCCATCCATTGCTGCAGTCCGGCGCCATCCTTGTATCGTTCAAGGTCCAGGAACGCCATTAAACGGCCGTGCCGTTCACCGATATGCGTGGCGATATAGAGCATTGCCCCAATGCCACCGACAAAAATCGGGATGATATAGCGAAGCCCGGTTCCGGCCACAAACATCATGGTAAACATCGTGGCGCCAATCAGCGCGGTGCTGCCCATATCGACTTCCGGCGCGATGAGCCCCATCAAAATTCCGGTGCCGGCAATCGGATAAATAAAGCCTTTTAGAAAACTTTTAGCATCGGTTTCTTCCCGTGAAAACCACCACGCCAGCGCCGCCACGGCTGCGAACTTCGCCATTTCGGAAGGCTGACACTGCAACGGACCGATTTTAAGCCAACGCGCCGAGCCGTTGATGCGGTAACCGATCGGCGGAACAAAACAGAGGAGCAACAGGACGATTGAAAGCCCGAACCAGATTGCCCAGGTTCTTTGCCAAAAATGATAGTCAATGTTGGCGGCAATCACGCAGGCGAGTCCGCCGATCAGGAGCCATTCAAACTGGCGCACGATAATCGAGTTAGGGTGCCCGGCATTGCCTTTGGCAAACGCGCTCGTACTAAAAAGCATCACGCAGCCGAGAACGATCAGCACCATAACCGATATCACCATGAAATAAACGCTTTTACGGTGCATCAATCAGCAAGGGAACGCCCTTCCTCCATCCATTTCGTTCAGGCTAAGCTGCGTTAAAAGGGCGCTTTTCATCAATAAGCGCTCAGTTTTTCTTCTGAGGCACTTTAAGGGTGCGTCCCACCTGCAGCTTGGTTGGGTCCTCGATATTATTGAGCTTAAGCAGTTCCTGATAATTAACCCCGAGTTTCCGGGCAATGATTTCGGGAATATCGCCCTTGGCCACGACGTAGGTTTTGGGCAGCGGTTTTGCAGCCGCTTTCGGCGTTGTCTCGGTTTTCTTAACAGCGGCCGCCGCGGGCTTCGACTTGGGCAGGTTGAGCACCTGGCCGGCACGCAAGGTTGCCACCGATTTTGCGCCGCCGTTGACTTCTTCAAGCTCTCCCACGCTGACGTTATACATCGCCGCGATGCGGGTGAGATTTTCACCCGATTTAACATGATGAACTCGCACGCCTGTAATCGGTGAAATGGCGGCGGCAGGCGCAACGGGAGCCCGTTCGACCACTTCCGGCTTCGTGTTCGGCGGCGGCTTGGAAACGGGAGACTTGGAGACGGGCGGTGTCTCAACCTGCTGAACAACGGATGCGGCAGGCTTTGCGGCGGCCGGTTCGACCGCCACCGCGGCGACTTCCTGGGTTTTGCGATGCGCTTTGATCCCTTGGAAAGCGTAGATACCGCCCACCGCCACCAGATGCAGAATCAACACGACAATAATCGCACTCGAAAAATTCGTCTGCGGTTCATCGTACGATTCCTCGACGGGTTGAGCTGTGCGGCGCGAAGCGGCTGCCACGTGCAATTTCTTGCGCCCTTTGGGCGGAAAAAGTTTCGGGAACTTTGGAAGCTTCGGGAGCATCATTGGGTGGTTGGGTAGGTGGGAAGGGCGAGCACGAGCGCGCGAAACTGGTTTCCGCGATCGGCGTAATTCTTAAACATGTCGAAGGACGATGTGCCTGGGCTGAAGAGCACCACATCGCCCGGTTGCGCGGTTTGGCTGGCCAATTCGACCGCGCGTTCCAGCGACCAGCCGGCATTGAGGCATGGCACGCTATCCTTCCAAAGCGCCTCAATCCGATCACTCATTTCGCCCAGAACCACGACCGCGCGGCATTTGCCAACCACAAGTTCGGTCAGCGATTCATATTCAAACCCTTTGTCTTTGCCGCCGGCAATCAAAACCACCGGTTGTGTCTCCGATAACAGCGCTTTTTCCACCGAATCGAGGTTGGTTCCCTTTGAATCGTTGATCCATTCGACCCCGTTGATTGAACGCAAAATCTCGCACCGGTGCGGCAACGCTTCATACCGGCAAAGCAGAGGCGTCATCCGCTCAAATTCAATCCCGCGCACCAGCCCCACTCCAAGGGCCGCCATCAGGTTCTCGGCATTGTGCGCCCCGCGAAGCCGGGTGTCGCTCATCGCCAGCACCGCGCGTTCGCCGTAAAAAATAACGCCTTCGCGCAAAGAAAAATCGCCTCCGGATTCATACGCGCTGAACGTGATTTTCTTCGCGGCGAGCTTCGGCAGTTTGTCACGCAGGTTTACAATCGCCCAGTCGGCCGGCGTCTGGTTTTCGAACACGCGGATCTTGGCGGCGTAATACTCCTCCATTGAAGAATACCGATCGAGATGATCGGGAGCAAATCCGAGCCAGACCGCGATATCGGCATGGAATTTTTCGATGCGCTCAAGCTGGAAAGAACTAACTTCCACTGTCACGACATCGAGCTCGCCGCTTTGGGAAACGCGGGCGGAAAATGCCGGACCGATATTGCCGCAAGCCACGGTTCTGACTCCGCAACCGCTTAGCATTTTATCAATGAGCTGAGTGGTGGTTGTTTTACCATTCGTCCCCGTGATCGCAATGATCGGGCAGCGGCACATCTCGTAGGCGAGCTCAAGTTCGCCGATCATCGGCGCCGGTTTGTGCAGAAAGTTCTGTACCAGCGGCATCGCCGGATCAATCCCCGGACTGATCACTGTCAGGTCGTAATTGCTCCCGTCGCTCTCAGCGGACGGCCCCGCAATCACCCGAATCCCAAGCGCGCCAAGCGATTCGATTTTTTTGCACAGCTTTTCTTCGGGCGCGGAATCGAGCACGGTGACAATCGCCCCGTTTTGATTCAGCAGGATCGCCGCGGATTCGCCGCTTTCCCCGGCACCGAGCACCGCAATTTGTTTATTCTTATAAGACACAATCAACGAAGTTTGAGGGTGGCAAGACCGATCAGGGCGAACATGACCGAGAGAATCCAGAACCGGACGATCACGGTATTTTCCTTCCACCCTTTGAGTTCGAAATGATGATGAATGGGCGACATCAGGAAGACGCGGCGTCCTTCGCCATAGACGCGCTTGGTGATCTTGAACCAAGTGCGCTGGATGAGCACCGAAACCGCTTCGATGACGAACACGCCGCCGACCACGACCAGCAACAGTTCCTGTTTGCAGCAGATCGCCACCACGCCAAGGAATCCGCCGATGGCAAGCGATCCAGTATCACCCATGAAAACCTTGGCTGGATGACAATTAAACCAAAGAAAGCCAAATGACGCTCCGACCAGCGCCATGCAGACCACCGCCAGTTCCCCGGCAAACGGGTAAAACGGGATCTGCAAATATTGGGCGATCTTCATGTTGCCCGCGGCGTAAGCCAGCACCGAATAAGCGACACCGGTGGTGATCGTACAACCGGTGGCCAACCCATCGAGGCCGTCGGTGAGGTTAACCGAATTGGAGGCGCCCATGATGACGATCGCAAAAAAGAGGATCGTGAAAATGCCGAGGTTCGAGATGATCGGTTCCTTGTAAAAAGGAACGTAAAGTGCGCGTGCCTGCACTTGGATTGCAGGATTGGATAGGAAAAAAACGGCGACGATCAGCGCCAGTATTCCCTGCCCGATAAGCTTTGTTCTCTCACTGATCCCTGCCGAGTTCTTCTTGGCAACCTTGAGGTAATCATCCCAAAAACCAAGAGCCCCGCAGTAAACCATCGTAAAAAGCAACAGCCAGACCGCGCTGTTGTCGGGCCGTGCCCAAAGCAGTGAAGAGGCGACCACGACCCCGATAATCAGCACCCCGCCCATCGTCGGCGTGCCCGCTTTGCTTCCCTGCAATTCAAAAAGTTTGTGGACCTCTTCCTTGGTCCGGATCGGCTGCCCCATCTTGAGGGAGATCAATTTGCGAATCACCCAGTTTCCGTAGATGAGTGAGAGGAGGAATGCGGTCACCGCCGCCGCGACCGCGCGGAACGTGATGTATTGGAACACATTGGCGACCTTGAGGAAATCAGGCGCGCCGCTGCTTAGATAGTGCAGGTAATACATCATAATGCTTGCAGTCCTTCCACGATGCGTTCCATGCGCGCCGAACGGCTTCCTTTGACGAGTACCACATCCCCGGGTCTCGCCAGGCCGCACAACGTTTGCACGCCTTCGTCGATCGTCGCCGCCTTGAAAACCATTGTGATTCCTCCACGCGCGGCGGCTTCCACGATCAGCCCGGGTTCTTCTCCGACTCCGATTAAAGCATCAATTCCCACCTCGGCGGCAACCACGCCGGCCGATGTGTGGCCCGCATCGGACTCTGTTCCGAGCTCAGCCATCCGGCCAAGCACGGCGATCCGGCGGCCGGCCGTCGGCATCTGCGCCAGGGTGCGCAACGCCGCGGCCATCGAATCAGGATTGGCATTATACGTGTCGTCGAGCACTTGAATCCCCCGGATCAGCTTCTGTTCGAGGCGTCCCTTGGTCAGCTCAAGCTTGCCTAGCCCGGCCGCGCATTCCTCCAGGCTCAAGCCAAAAACGAGTCCGGCCCCGACGGCAAGCAATGCGTTTCTGACCATGTGAATCCCCGGCACCGGGAGCAGCACTTCCACTTCAACTCCCCGCGCCTGAAGCAAAAAGCGGGTGCCTGAGAAATCGTGGCGCAAATTGGAGGCACGCACTTCGCCGTTCTCAATCCCGCAAAGGATCACGTTTGCCTTGGTCCGTGCTGCGATCGATTCAGAAAAATCGTCATCCGCGCAAAGAATCACATGGCCATCCGCGCCGATCGCTTCGGCCAGCATCCCTTTTTCCTGGGCAATCGCTTCACGGCTCCCCATGAACTCGATATGCGCGATGCCGATGTTGGTGATGATCGCCACGTCCGGCGCAGCCAGTTCAGCCAGCGGCGCGATCTCGCCCGGGTGATTCATTCCAATCTCAAAGACGCCGGCCTGATGCGCGCCCTCCGCCGCAAGCATGGTGAGCGGCAGCCCGATGTGATTATTAAAATTGCCGGCCGTTCGGGTTACACGGAAGCGTTCGCCGAGCACCGCTGCGGTGAGATCCTTTGTGCTCGTTTTGCCGCTGCTCCCAGTAATTGCCACGACTTTTAAATCCAAAGTCCGTCGATAATGCCCGGCGATCTGCTGGAGCGCTCGCAAGGTGTCGTCGACTACGATCACAGCGAGGTTTTCAGGCAGACCCGGTGGAACTTCCTCAACCACCACGCCCAGGGCGCCGCTCAGGGCCGCCTTTGGGACAAAGGCGTGGCCGTCAAATTTTTCCCCGCGCAAGGCGACAAAAATGTCCCCTGCTTTGAGGGCGCGCGAGTCTGTGCAGAGCGTCGTGACGGCTCCCAGAGGGTCGCCCGACACAAGGTCTCCCCCTGCCCATCGCGTGAGCATTTCAACACTTGTGGGATCCATAGGTTATCGGTCCAGCTCCACGCGCTTGCCTTCAAGCGCCTGGGTTGCCACCGCCACGTCGTCAAACGGCACGATCTGATCCGCGAACTCCTGCGTGTTCTCGTGCCCTTTTCCGGCAATGAGAATGATGTCACGCGGCTGTGCCAGGGCAATGGCCCGGAAAATCGCTTCCCGCCGATCGAGCACCACCTCATAGCGGCCGCGTTTCATTCCCGGCTTGATATCTTCAACAATGGCCGCCGGATCTTCCTTGCGCGGATTATCCGAGGTGACGATTCCAAAATCGGCATATTCATCCACCACGGCACCCATTCGAGCCCGCTTGGTTTTGTCGCGGTTTCCTCCACACCCAAATACGACGATCACGCGTCCGGGCTGAAGTTCGCGGCACGTTTTGATCACATTTAACAAAGCGTCGTCCGTATGCGCGTAATCGACAAAGACCCGGAATTGGCGCTGGGCGGGCACCGGCTGCAGCCGCCCCGGCACCGCGGGCGCATTGGCGAGCGCAAGGACGGCTGAACGGATATCGGCGCCGATCGCATTGGCTGCGGCGATGGCCGAAAGCGAGTTGTAGACGTTGAACATGCCGATGAGCGGGAGCCGCACCAGAAAGCTGCGGCCGCCGGCATCGAGCTGATAACTGCTTCCATGGAAGTCAGTGCGCACATTGCTGGCGCGAAAATCGGCATGCACGCCGACGCCAAAAGTGGTTACCGGCACATCGCCGCGAAGCCGGATGATAAGCTGCGCGCCGAAGCGGTCATCCGAGTTGATAATGGCGCGCGCCTTCTTTTTCGATTGCGCGCCAAGCCCTGTAAAAAGGGCCGCTTTCGCCTCGAAATAGGCGTCCATCGTGCCGTGATAATCGAGGTGATCCTGGGTGAGATTGGTAAAAACCGCGGCATCAAATTCGACCCCACGAATACGTGACTGGCTGATGGCATGGGAGGAGACTTCCATGGCGGCGGCTTTGCAGCCGGCCGAACGCATCTGCCAGAGGAGATCCTGGAGATCGAGCGATTCGGGCGTGGTCCGCGCCGCGGGCAGGATCCGTTCGCCGATTTCGTAACGCACCGTGCCAAGCAATCCGCAGCGCAATTGCATGTGATCGCAAATGTGCTTGATGAGAAATGCCGTGGTGGTCTTTCCGTTGGTGCCGGTCACGCCCGCAATCTTCAGAAACCTCGAGGGATGCTGGAAAAACGCGGCGGCAAGATCCGCCAGAGCCAGACGCGCATTTGGCACCACAACGCTCGTTGCGGCGGTTTTGACCTGGCCATGTTCACTGACGATCGCTGCGGCGCCGCGCTCCACTGCCTGGGCAATAAATTCCGAGCCGTCTGATTTTTCGCCCTTAAGCGCGACAAAAAGTGCTCCGGGCTCAACGCGACGTGAATCGTAGGCGATGGAAGTGATCTCACGGTCCACTGGACCGTCGACAAAGGTGGTGGCTGCGGCTGAAAGGAGTGCCTTTAATTGCATGTCTAATCGCGAAAAACTTGGGTGATCATTTCCGACGTTGCCTGCTCTTCAACGGTCGGCGTGAGGTTGAGGTAACGCGCGGCTTTTTCTCCAATACGCGAAAAAACAGGGGCCGCGATCATTCCGCCGTAGTTCTGCTCCGGTTTGGTTTGGGGCTCATCGAGCATGACGAGGGCGACAAATTCGGGCGCTTCAGCGGGCATGAATCCAACAAAAGAGACGACATGTTTGCCGCGCTCATAGCCGCCTTCCGGGCTCGCTTTTTGCGCGGTGCCGGTCTTGCCGGCGACATTGTAACCAACCACATGCGCGAGCGGGGCAGTCCCCTTTTTGCTCACGACCTGGACCAGCGCGTCGCGCACGATGGCAATGGCTTCCGGGGTCGCCACGCGTCGCACCTCCGTTTTTTGCATGCTCTGGACGACATTCCCGTCTTCATCGGTGATGGAGTGGACAATCTGCGGCATCATGAGGCTGCCACCGTTGGCGATGGCACCCATTGCGGTGACCACCTGAAGGGGCGTTGCCGCGACTTCCTGGCCCATTGGCACATGGGTAATGGAGACCTGGCTCCAAACGTTGACCGGATGCACGATACCGGAAATTTCACCCGGAAGATTCACTCCGGTGCGTTCGCCAAAACCAAACTTGCGAACCGCATCGTAAAGCCGCTGGGGCCCAAGCTGGATGCCGAGTTTGGCCACGCCGATGTTGCTGGAATGCACCAGGAGTTCCTCCACGGAAAGATCTCCATAGGCGCGATGATCATGGAGTGTTTTGCCACCCCAAAGAAACGCGCCGTTTTCACAAAAAATGTAGCTGTTGCGGTTGACCAGGTTCTGGCTCAGTGCCGCGGCCGTCGTCACGATTTTGAAGGTCGACCCGGGCTCAACCATATCGGTGATGGCACGGTTACGACGCGCCGCTTCCGGACTATCCTCGATCACGTTCGGGTCAAAGTTCGGACGATTGGCAAGTGCAAGGATTTCGCCCGTCTGTGGACGCATCAGGATGACGCAGGCCATTTTCGGCCGGAATTGTTTGCAGGCGGCATCAAGCTCGGCTTCCACGATTTGCTGGAGGCCCATATCGATGGTCAGGCGCACGGTGAACCCATTGCGGGGCGCTCTTTCCTGGCCGCGGAAAGCCACCAATTCCTTGCCGGTCCGGTCCCGTTCCACTGAACGGAATCCCGCATGCCCACGCAGGTAGGCATCGAGATTGCGCTCAATTCCTTCGACCCCGGTATTGTAGTTGTTTACGTAACCCACCACATGACAGAGCATCTCGCCATTGGGATAGCGACGCTCCGAATCGGGCTCAAAATGGATCCCGCGCAGTTTATTTTCGGACAGCGCCAGCGTGATCTCACTGGCAACACTCTCGGGAACTTTCTTTTTTAATACAATGTAACGTGACGGCGCCGTCTTTTTCTCGGCGCCATCTTTGACTTCACGCTCGGTGGAAAGTTTCTCGAGAAGAAGAGCCTCGCTCAGGCCAAGCGGCTTGGCGAGAAGCGCTGCCATCCCGGCCCGATCGGCCACGTCGATGAGCGACCCATCGGCAATGACCGTCCGGATCGGTTCATTCTGAGCCAGGGGCTCGCCGTGGACATCCTCGATGACGCCGCGCCGCGCGCTGATCGCTTCCTTATTGGTATGTTTTTCAGCGGCTTTCGCCGTGTATTCGTCGCGTTTGGTGACCTGCAAATGCACCAGCCGCGCTGAAAAGAGCGTAAAGCAAAAAACAAATCCGCAGCAGGCCACCAGCGCCCGCGTTTTGGCGGGGTCTCTCACTCGGCAAGCCTTTCATTGGAAACAGCGCGCAGCTCGCTGACCTCCTTGCGCGAGGAAACATCGACGCGCACCAGCCGATCATCGGAAACGGGCACAAGCTTAATGAAGCCTTCACTGAGACGGCGCTTCATGGCGTCGTGCGAGGAAAGCACGGCGATCTTGGCGCGCATGACTTCATCCTGGGTGTTCAGTTTGGCGAGCTCGTTTTCAAGCGACTTGATCTTGGCGCCTGTCACGTGGATCTCATTCTTAAGGTAAACATATCCGAGTCCAGCGACGCCCACGGCACCAAGGACCAAAATCCAGGTGGCGATCAGGGCAAGCGGTACGGCATTGGCATGACGACGACGATTGGAAGCCATAAAAAATTATTAGAGTTTCTCGACCACACGCAGTTTCGCGCTGCGTGAACGGGGATTTGCGCGCTGCTCAGCCTCACTGGCCACCAGCGCTTTGCGTGTGATCCTTTTGAAAGTAAAATCCGGATTTCGCCGCGGGGCCGGCCATTCCGGCCGATCGAGCCACTCGGCGCTGCGATTGGAAAAAAACGCTTTTACAATGCGGTCTTCGAGCGAGTGGAACGTGATCACGGCAAACCGGCCGCCCGGCGCCAGCACGGACGAGAACGCCAAAAGCGCCTGCTCAAGCACTTCAAGCTCGCGATTGACCGCGATCCGCAGTGCCTGGAACACCCGCGTAGCCGGATGCGTTTTGCCATGGCGCGGCACGACGCTCTCAATTGACTCGGCCAGTTGCAGCGTTGTCGTAAAAGGACGCACCATCCGATCGCGCACCAGCCGCAAGGCGATTTTACGCGCGGCAGGCTCTTCACCGTGGCTGCGGAAAATCCGCTCCAATTGCTCGGAGCTCATCGTATTGACAAGATCTGCCGCGCTGAGCGGGCTGCCCGGATCCATGCGCATGTCGAGCGGCCCATCCTGCATGAAAGAAAAGCCGCGTTCGGCAACGTCAATCTGATGTGAGGAGACCCCAAGATCGAGCAAAGCGCCGTTGATTGAGGCAATCTGCAAGGAGTCGAGCACCTCGCGCACGTTGACAAAGCTGGAATGAACAGGCGTGAAGTTGGAGCCAAACGCCGCGAGCCGCCCCGAGGCATAAGCAATCGCATCGGGATCCTGATCGAGGCCAATCACCCGCGCGCCGGCCGCCAGCAATGCCGCGGAGTGACCACCTCCTCCCAGGGTGCCATCGACAATAAGCTTGCCCGCTCCCGGCTCTAACAAGCCGACGGTCTCGGTCAGCAATACGGATTCGTGATATTCGTGCCTGGGCGTTTTCACAGCAAATGGGGCACGCCGCGAAGTGCGCGACGGTGTCGTTTTTTGAGCTTCCGGTTCGGCAATGGCGTTCATAAACCAAACTCCGCTAAATGCGGGGTGGCAATCGCCGCGGTCTTCGCGCGGGCGGCGTCCCAAATCTCAGTGTTCCAAATCTCAAAAGTCTCCATCGCTCCCACCATCGTCACTTCGCCGGCCAGACTCTGGGATTTACAAAATTCTTCAGGCACCACGATGCGGCCCGCCTTATCGAGTTTGCACTGCCGGGAATTGGCACCAATCGAACGCAATACCTCGAGCCGCTGAGGCCCGGGCAACGCGGCCGCCAATCCGCGGATCCGCTCAAGCTCCGCGCGCAGCATCACTTTGACACATGCTCCGCTGCTGCTTGGGATGAGAAAAAACTCGCCCTCTTCCTCCACGCGCCATGCGGAAGGGACTGTCAAGCGACTCTTGCCATCCAGCGCATGACGGAACTCGCCCATAAAAAAAGGCGGTGCGGAGTTCGTGTCGATAGAGGCCATGAAAGGTGTGTTTTGGGAAGTTGTCCCATTTCCTCCCAAAACGCCCCGTGTTATCCCGTGAACACCCCAAAAGGTCAACGCGATTTGCTGCGTTTTTAAAACGTTCGCCCTTGGCAAGCACCCGTCTGCATGCGTGATGCTATTTCACGCGGAATACACTGTAAATATCAGGGTTAGAGACATCCAGATGACTTTCAAATCCGATGCCAATCCCCTCATTTCCTCTCACGATAATGGCTTTTACGAGAACAAGACGGCACGCTCCGTGCTTGATCGTTAGCTTTCAACCTCCACAAGCCCAGTTTCAATCAGGCTGCTCTCGCAAAGCCGCGCATATAATCCGCCCTGCCCGATGAGCTCCTCGTGCCGTCCGCGCTCCACAATACGCCCGTGATCCATCACCAGAATCTGATGCGCGTTCCTGACCGTCGAGAGCCGGTGCGCGATGACAAAACTCGTCCGATTGGCCATCAGTTCGTCCAGCGCCCCCTGAATCAGGCGCTCGGTCTGCGTATCCACGCTCGCGGTTGCCTCATCCAAAATCAAAATCGGCGGGTCTTTTAACAAGGCGCGTGCGATCGAGATCCGCTGCTTTTCGCCGACACTCAGTTTCACCCCGCGTTCGCCCACCAGCGCATCGAGCTTTTCGGGAAGCCGCTCCACAAAATCGCGCGCATTGGCCGATTCAAGTGCCGCCCATAAGGTCTCCTCGTCCGCGTTCGGATTTCCCAGACGCAAGTTGTCGCGGACCGAGCCGTTAAAAAGAAAGCTCTCCTGGGTCACCAAACCGATCGCATTGCGAAGAGCGCTTTTTGGGATCTCTCGCAAAGCGCGTCCGTCGATGAGAATTTCGCCTGAATCGAACTCGTAAAACCGGGTGATCAGGTTAACCAGAGTCGACTTTCCCGCGCCGGTGTGCCCGACCAGAGCCACCGTTTCACCCGGGCGCGCGTGAAGATTGAGTTCATGCAATACCGGCATCGCTTCGTCATACGCAAAGCTAACGTTTTTAAAACGCACATCGCCCTCTATTTGTATCGCCTCTTTCAAGTCGTTAACGCGGCCGGGCTCCGCTTTTTCATCCATGATTTCAAAAACGCGTTCACCGGCGGCGCGTCCGGATTGGATGAGCTGGTTGAGGCTATGCAACCGGCCGATTGGTTCATAAAGGAACCCGGCCAAAAGGAGAAACCCAACCAGATCGCCAACACTCATCCGGCCATCGATAACGGCTTGCCCGCCAAATCCGATGACGAGCACGAGGCCAAGCGAATTAAAAAACGCCATTGAGGGACTGTAAAGCGCCCAAACCCGCATCACGGTCAGCGTGGCGTCGCGCAACTTCTGACTCACCGCATTGAAGCGCGCATGTTCCTCCGCTTCACGGACATACGTTTTGATCTGGCGAATTCCGGCCAGATTATCGTGAAGCAACGAGTTCATGGCAGAAGAAGCCTTGCTTCGGGTCCGGTACCGGCCGTGCGCTGTCGTGGTGTAAAGCAGCGCGCCGGCCACCAGAAAAGGGATCGGCACAAGGCAAAGCAGAGCCAGCTTCGCGCTGTAAAAGAAGAGGATCGTGCCGACCGCGGCAATCTGGAGCACGGAAACCACCCCCTGCTCGATGCCATCGATCAGGACGCGTTCCACCGAGTTCACATCTTCCAGAACTCTTGTCATGATGTCGCCCGTCGCCCAGTTATCAAACCAGGTGAGCGGTAGCTGCTGGATATGGCTGTAAAGGTCGCTTCGCAGATCGAAAATCACCTTTTGTTCAAAGGTGTTGTTCAAAATAATCCGAAGCCCATTAAGCAGATCCCGCAGGAAAAATGCCGTCAGCGCGATCCCGGAATAAAGCATCAGATTCTCGCGCCGCCCCGCCCTGACTTCATCAATCAGCAACTGGGTAACCTTTGGGAACACGGTCACCATCAGGGTGGAAAGCACCGCGCATAAGAGAGTGCCCGCGGCCATCCAGGGATAGCTGCGAACATAGGCAAACACGCGAAAAAGGGTCTTCATGGGCCGCTACAGAAGCGCCCCGCGCCAGCTTTGACAAGGAGACGCAAGGAAGAAGCCCTCCACGCCCTCCTTACCCGGCAACCCGGCCGCGAGCGCGCTTGGTATCGCCCCGGCGCCGTTTGTTATCCAGAATCCGCTGCTTTACTCCCCACGGACGCTTGGCGTTCTGGCGCCGTATTTTCTCCGCGGCGGAGCGCTCGGCGGCGCGCGCCTCCCGGCGATGCCGCTCAATGCTATCGAGCAGCCGCTCCCAGGCAAGCTGGCGGTTCATCGACTGGGAACGCGAATCCTGCACGGTCACGGCGGCGCCCGATGGGGCGTGTTTCAGGGTGACTGAAGTGGAGACCTTATTTACGTGCTGCCCGCCAGGACCGGAGGAGCGGGCAAATTTTTCTTCGAAATCGCCCACCTCCAGCCCAAGTCTGGCCAGCCGGGCCATCTTTCTTGATTGGAAATCAGCGGGCGAATTCATACTCAAAACCATGGAAGTCATTATCAGATCTGACGCGGGAGCGGTCAGCAAGGGAGCAGCACAATACTTTAAGCAACAGCTGGAAGCCAAGCCTGCGTCTGTTTTAGGTTTGGCAACCGGCTCAACGCCGGTCGGTCTTTACCGGGAACTGATCGCTTTGTATCAGGCCCGGCTCCTGGATTTTTCCCGCGCGGCCTCTTTCAACCTCGATGAATACCTCGGGCTGCCGGCCGCGCATCCCGGTTCCTACCACAGTTTCATGAAGGAGAACCTGTTTTCGCATATCAATCTCCCCCTGGAAAATCAGCATCTCCCTGACGGCACCTCCTCCGATGTGCCCGCCCACTGCATCAGTTATGAGGAGTCGATTAAATCGGCGGGCGGCATCGATCTGCAACTCCTTGGCCTTGGCTCCGATGGCCATATTGGATTTAATGAGCCGAGTTCCTCCCTGAGCTCCCGCACCCGGATCAAAACGCTTACCCCGCGCACCATCTCCGATAACGCCCAATATTTTGGCGGGGAAGAAAACGTGCCCCACCACGTCATCACGATGGGGGTTGGCACCATCATGGAAGCGCGCCAATGCGTGGTGCTGGCGTTGGGGGCGAAAAAAGCAGCCGCCGTCGCCGCCATGGTCGAAGGTCCGATCACCGCCAGCTGTCCCGCCTCGATTCTGCAAATGCACCCCCGCTGCACGCTCATCATTGATGAAGCCGCCGCCTCCGCCCTGCTCCGTGGCGACTATTACCGCTGGGTCTACGACAACAAACCGCTCTGGCAAAAAATCTAACCCTCCATGCTCCTCTCCAACGCGCGCCTTCTTTATACCGACCGCATCGCACCGCACGGTCACCTTCGGATCCTTGATGGAAAAATCGCCGCAATCAGCGATCGGCCCATTGAAATAATGCCCGGCGAAACGGTCGTCGATGTCGGCGGACAATTTCTCTCGCCGGGCTTTATCGACATGCATATCCACGGCGCGATGCGGCGGGATACGATGGAGGCAGACGCTGTGGCATTTGAAACCATTTGCCGGCATCACGCCCGCGGCGGCACCACTTCACTGACTTTAACCACGGTCACGGCGCCTTTTGATGAGATCAAACGCGTCATCCAGGCCGTTGAAGCGTACCGCCTCGCCGCCGTGCCAAACAAAGGCGCTCAAGTGCTGGGAGTCCATGTGGAAGGGCCTTATTTCTCTCCCCAAAAACCGGGCGCCCACCGGCCTGAACTACTCCGCAATCCGAGCCGCGAAAATTGGGAGCCGCTGCTTGCCGCCGGCAACGTCACCCAGATGACCATCGCCCCGGAACTGCCCGGCGCGCTGGAGCTGATCGAAGCGCTCGCCACGGCCGGTATCCGGGCCAGCGGCGGCCACAGCGATGCCTGGGAAGAAGAAGCCGCGGCCGGATTCGCTCATGGAATGCGGCAGGCGACGCATACCTTTAATTGCATGTCGAGCGCCCGAAAACGCGGCGCTTACCGGGTCGCGGGCCTGCTTGAGTTTGCCCTGAGCGAGCCGGAAATGATTTGCGAACTGATCGCTGACGGACGGCATGTCTGCCCGACCCTGATGCGGATGCTTTATCTGGCAAAAGGGCCCGATGGGATCGTGCTCATTACCGACGCCACGGCCGGAGCGGGCCTTGATGAAGAGCAACCCTTTAACCTTTCCGGCATCGACTGTGTAGTCCGCGATGGCGTCGGCTTAACCGCGGACGGCCTGGCGCTTGCCGGCAGCACAAGCACTATGATTCGTGGAATCAAAAACATGGTCCAGCTCGTCGGCGTTCAGCTCGTGGAAGCGGTGCAAATGGCGACGCTTAACCCCGCACGCGCTCTGGGCATTGAGAAGCACAAAGGCATTCTTGAAATCGGCGTCGATGCCGATCTGGTCACTTTTAACGACCAATTCGAAGTGAGCCGCACCTGGATTGCCGGCCGGGCGCAGGATTAAACCTCCGTCCATGTCCGAAGCACCCGCCCTCAAGGAACTGTTCAACGCCGCGCGGTTTCAACATATCGCGCATGAGCTCGCGGCGCTGCATCCGGGCTTCGATGCCGCGCGCTTTCTTGAACTTTCCCTCGCGGAAATGGAGGAGCTCAGCCTCATGCAAAGACTGCGCCGCATGACGGAAAGCCTTCACGCCACGCTTCCCGCCGATTACCGCAAAACAGTCGCGATCCTGCGCCAGTTGGCTCCGCGCATTAACCGCGGATTTGTCACGCTCGTGCTTCCCGATTATACAGCGCTTTACGGCCTCGACGATTTCCAGGCTTCCATGGACGCCCTGAAATTCTTCACCCCATTCGGCTCCTCGGAATTCGCCATCCGCGAGTTTTTACGGCGCGACCTCTCCCGCACCCTGGCGGTGATGGAAACCTGGTCGCGCGACCCGGATGAAGCAGTCCGCCGCCTGGCGAGCGAGGGAAGCCGCCCGCGTCTGCCGTGGTCGTTTCGGATTGAAGCGCTCGTGGCGGATCCTACGCCGGTCGTTGTCATCCTGGAAAATCTCAAAGCCGATCCGAGCCTGTATGTGCGCAAATCGGTGGCCAATCATCTGAACGATATCACCAAGGATCATCCGGATTGGGTCCTCGATCGCCTGGAAAAATGGCCGCTTAACAACCCGCATACCGCGTGGATCGTCAAACACGCCTTGCGCACCCTGATTAAAAAAGGGAATCAACGCGCCCTGGCAATCATCGGCGCCGGAGAGGAACCAGAAGTGCTCATCCACGGCTTTAAAGTTAAGCCGCGCGAGATCAGACTGGGCGACCGGATCACCCTTTCTTTTTGCCTGGAATCAACGTCGCAAAAACCGCAGCGGCTCGTTGTCGATTACGTCGTCCATTACGTTAAAAAATCGGGCATTACCTCGGGCAAAGTCTTCAAGCTCAAAGAGTTCACACTCGGCGCCGGGGAATCACTCTCCATCGCGCGCAGCCAGAGCATTCGCGATTTTACCACGCGCCTGCACCACCCGGGACGCCATGAGGTGGACGTGGTTATTAATGGCAAAAGCGTGGCCCGGGATTTCTTTCAGCTCGGTTAAGATCGGGTTTGCTGAAAAATTGACAGGCTTGGACGTCGTGCTGGCGCCCAATTGCGCTTCCCCGTTTGTACACGCCTTGTTTGCACTTGCCTCGCCAAAGAAGGGTGCGCGATAGTCCGCCTCTTTTTTCTTACACATGCAGCAATTCCGAATAGGAATCGAGGGAATGGGGAATTTCGGGGCGGGTGTTTTTAAGCACCTGACGCAAAATCGTGCCCTTCTGCGGGAACGACTCGGCTACGAAATGTCGATCGGCAAAATCGCCGTGCGCGATCTCGGGCGCGACCGCGGGGTCGATGTGCCGCCGCAATTGCTCACCACCAACTGGCGTGAACTCCTGGATGATTCGTCCACGCAGATCATCGTCGAGTTGATGGGCCAAAAAGAAGAGAGCCTCGAGCTCATTCTCGGCGCGATCGAACGCAAAAAAATCGTCGTGACCGGCAACAAGGCGCTCCTGGCCGAGCACGGCAAAGAGATCTTCGAATCCGCGTTTGCGCATAAGGTGCCCGTCTTTTTCGAGGCGGCGGTTGGCGGTGGAATCCCGATCATCAAATCGATCCGGGAAGCGTTTATTGCCAATCATATCCAATCCGTGCACGGCATCGTGAACGGGACCAGCAATTACATTCTCACCCGGATGACGGAGGCGGGACTTGGCTTTAAAGAAGCGCTGGCTGAAGCGCAGGCCGCCGGTTACGCCGAGGCCGATCCGGCTCTTGACGTCAATGGCGGCGATGCGGCCCATAAAGCGATCATCCTTGCCTCGCTCGCGTACGGCTTCTGGGTGCCGCCCGAGAAGGTTTTCGTTGAAGGCATCGAAAACATCAGCGCGAGCGACATCTGTTTTGCCCGCCAATTCGGCTACCGGATCAAATTGCTCGCGATCTTAAAAGCTAATGAAGGCGAGATTGAAGTGCGCGTGCATCCGACCCTGATTCCCGAATCGCATGTGCTCGCGAGCGTCAACGGCGTCTTTAATGCGATGGCGGTCAAAGGCGACGTTGTCGGTGAATCGCTCTTTTACGGACGCGGCGCCGGCCAGGATGCCACTTCGAGCGCGGTCATCAGCGACATCGTGGAAGCGGCCGACGCATTGCAATCGCCGCGGCGCAATCTTGGGTTCATGCCGCACGGGCTCTATGGGACCTGCAAGCCGATCGATCAGATCGTTTCGGAATATTATTTGCGGCTCACCGTGGACGATCGGCCCGGCGTCATCGCACAGGTTGCAGGCATCCTGGGAGCGCTTAACATTGGCATCTCCTCCATTCTTCAACCCGAAGCAGCCGAGGGCGAAATCGTCTCCCTTGTGCTGATGATCCATCGGGCCACCAACTCACAAATGACCGCCGCGCTCGCCCAGATGGAAGCGCTTGAGTGCGTCAAAAAGCAGCCGCGAATGATTCGCGTCGAACATTTCTCATGATTTTCCGCCCGCTCAATGACCGTGGCGTCATCGCCCGCTGGCAGCAATACCTGCCAGTCAGTGACGCCACTCCCTTTGTTTCCCTCAATGAAGGAAGCACGCCGCTTATTCATTCCCCCAAGCTCAGCGCCAAGGTCGGCCGCGGCTGCGAGTTCTATATCAAATACGAGGGATTAAATCCCACCGGCTCCTTTAAGGATCGCGGAATGACGGTTGCCATTTCAAAAGCGATTGAAGAAGGCGCCGAAGCCGTCATTTGCGCTTCCACCGGGAACACCTCCGCAGCGGCGGCTGCTTATGCCGCCCGCGCCGGCATTACCTGCGTGGTCCTCTTGCCCGCCGGCAAGATCGCGTTTGGCAAATTGGCCCAGGCCTTTATGTATGGAGCCAAGGTCGTCGCCATCGACGGCAATTTCGACGACGCGCTCCGGCTGGTCCGTGAAATTGGCGAGACCGAACCAATCGCCATCGTCAACTCCATCAACCCATACCGGCTTCAAGGTCAGAAAACCGCCGCGTTCGAAATTATTGAAGAACTGGGCGACGCGCCTGACTTCCACGTCCTGCCGGTGGGCAACGCCGGCAACATCAGCGCCTATTGGATGGGCTACCAGGAGTTTCATCAGCTTGGAAAAGCGAGCCGCGCACCGCGCATGATCGGTTTCCAGGCCTCCGGTTCAGCGCCGATCTTCCACAATAAGGTGATTGAAAATCCCGACACGATTGCCACCGCGATCCGCATCGGCAATCCGGCGAGTTGGGAATACGCGACCGCGGCCGTGACCAACAGCAACGGCGCCATCGACATCGTCACCGACGAGGAAATTCTCTCCGCGCAGATGTGGCTGGCTTCCAACGAAGGGATCTACGTCGAGCCCGCCAGCGCCGCGGGGATCGCCGGCATCTTCAAGTCGCTCGATCCGGCGCGTGCCGCCGAGCGGCGTTTTCCCGAGATCCCCGAAGGGAGCCGTATTGTCTGCACCGTCACCGGCCATGGATTAAAAGATCCCGATGTCGCCAAGGAACAGTGCGGCAGCGTTATTCCGGCCCCCGCGGAAAAAAATGAGATCCTTCGCCGCCTGACATAACACGGGCCACCTCCTTCCGTCTCCCCCACCCTCAACCTCCGCATCGTTGACATCGCCCAACGCGGCTACGATGCTCCGCCCCTTTCGCCATGAATTTGCCCTATAGCTGGATTGACTGCGCCTCTTGGGAACTCGATTTCTTTTCCCTGCCACACCGGATTCCGTGGCCAAACGACGTGGCTCCCGAGGTTGCCACAAACGATCCGTTTGAACTCGAACATCTGGTGACCGCCATTGAACTGATGGGACCGGAAGCCGAACAGCCATGGAAAGGATTCGCGGAAGCCTCCCATTTTTTCGAACCGCTCAGTGAAGCGCTCGAAGACTCCGAGATCGCCAATGCGCGCAACCTGCTCAACCAGATTGAAGCGGTTCATCCGGGCACTTCGTTCCGGCTTTTTCACGAAGCGTATATTGCCCGCCACGAAGGACGTCTTGAGGACGCGATTGGCCTTTACAAACAAGCCGTCGAGAAAACGCCCGGCGTGCTCGATATCTGGAAAAACCTCGGGGTGCTTCTCGGAATGACAGGACATCGCGATGAAGCGGTCGCCGCATTCCGCAAAATTCTCGCCACGGCGCCCAGCGATCATACCGCCCTTGAAGGGCTTGCCCAATTGCGCGAGCTCGTAAAACTGATCCGCGATCCAAACGATCCGAAATCAGCCATGTATGTCGAGATCCCGACATTCCGCCAGATGGCCACCAATCAGATCACCAATCTCGCGCAGGATCCCGATCAGCTGCTGGCTTACGGCGAGGAACTGTTCCGCGGTGGAATCGTGCCCGACGTCGGATTGGCAGCTCTTGAAGCGGCCCGCACAGCCCGCCCGGATCATCCGCGCACCATTTTTGCGGTCGCTTCGGCCTACCGCACAATGGGCCGTTTGGAAGAGGCGCACGCCTCCATCACACAGCTTACTCAACTTCTTCCGGACAACGCCGAAGCCTATTTCCATCTCGCGCAGGTCAACAACGCGATGGGCAATCCGGAAGCCGAACGCGCCGCGCTGACCCGCACCCTGGAGTTAAATCCAAACGTGCAATCGGCCCTGGGCATCTGGTTTGAACTCAAGCCAGGCGAACACGATCCCAAAAAGGAACAGCAACTCGTAGAGTTCGCCGAGGAACGCAAATCGTGGATGGCGTTTGTGCTCGCCAGCGCGCTTTGCCGCGAGCGCGGCGATTTCCCACGGGCCGTGCGGTGGGCCGAACGCGCTGTTGAAATTGAACCTGAATCCGAGGAAGCGCTCCTCCATTTGACGGCCATCATTGGCGATGCGCGGGACATCCAGAAGCTGGCGAGCGCGGTCAAACCGAAAGTCGATAGCGGCAAGTTCTCCAAACGCCTCGACTGGAATTACGCCCATGTGCTTCGCCAGCTGGGCCTCACTAACGACGCTGTTCACGTGCTGCGCAAAGCGGCGGCCACCGAAGGCGCCCCTGAAGATTTCAAAGCCGCCTGTTCGACTTCCCTTGAAGCCTGGGGCGGCCTGCTCGCCGGCACCAATGTGCCGCTTGAAGTCCATGAATCCGGCGTGCTCCTGCGCGATGTGCTCCTGAGACTCGAAGACGATGACGGCGGCGTGATCCTCAATGCCGGTTCGCAAACCCCGGCCCAAGGCGTCTTCCCGTGGCGCGCCAATGCTTCGGAAACGAGCGTCACGTTGCAGCAGGGTCAGACCGGCAGCGCGGTTGCACCCCGCAGCCTTGGCGAATTTAAAGTTGGCAGTATCCAGATCACCCCGGGCGAACCGGCCACGATCGAGTGCCACCTCACGGCCCTGCCAGATGGTGCGTTGCATTTCCGCGCGGCACAAAACGGCAAACGCCTGCAAGTGGGATGGGCGCCTCCGCGCCTGGTGGCTTAATCAGCCGATTTTTCAATGGCACTCATTGTCCAAAAATACGGCGGCACCTCGGTTGGCACCCCGGAACGCATCTTAAACGTCGCGCGCCGGGTCATTGCCACCAAGGATGCCGGCAACCAGGTCGTTGTCGTCGTCTCAGCCATGAGCGGCGCAACCGATTCGCTCATCAAGCTTGCGAAAGAAATCTCCCCCAATCCAAGCGAACGCGAGCTGGATGTTCTGCTCTCCACGGGCGAACAGACCACGATTGCGCTTACGGCCATGGCGATGAATTCTTTGGGCTGCAAAGCGGTTTCCATGACCGGCGCCCAGGCCGGCATCGTCACGGACGGTTTTCATACCAAAGCCAAGATCGCCAATATCGAGCCGAGGCAGATCCACAGTCATCTTGATGATGGCAATGTGGTGATCGTGGCCGGATTCCAGGGCGAGACCAGCGAAGGCCACATC
Source organism: Chthoniobacteraceae bacterium (assembly GCA_028293625.1). Taxonomy (GTDB): domain Bacteria; phylum Verrucomicrobiota; class Verrucomicrobiia; order Chthoniobacterales; family Chthoniobacteraceae; genus CAIURC01. The sequence goes on from JAQGOL010000030.1 coordinate 137,902, forward strand.
ACCACGCTTGGACGCGGCGGCAGCGACCTGACCGCCATCGCCATTGCCTCGGCGATCGAAGCCGATCTCTGCCAGATCTTTACCGATGTCGATGGCGTCTACACTTGCGACCCGCGCATTGTGCCGACCGCCAGGAAGATCGACGAAATCTGCTACGACGAGATGCTTGAGATGGCCTCCAGCGGCTCCAAAGTCATGCAATCGCGTTCCGTCGAGTTCGCCAAAAAATACGGCGTGCTCTTTGAAGTGCGCAGCAGCTTCAATCAGAACCCAGGAACCCTCGTTCAGGAAGAGACTAAAGATATGGAACACGTCGTCGTCCGCGGACTCAGCGTCGAAAAAAATCAGGCAAAAGTGACCATCACCAACGTGCCCGATCGTCCCGGCACGGCGGCCCGGATTTTCACGACCCTGGCGACCACCGGTGTGATCATCGACATGATCGTGCAGAATGTGAGCACTGCCGGAACGACCGACATTTCATTTACGCTCAACAAAGATGAGCTGCCCAAAGTGGAAGCAAGCCTTGCCAGCGTGATCATCGAGATCGGCGCCGCGGCATTGATTGCCACGCAAGGGGTTGCCAAGCTCAGCGTGGTTGGAATCGGCATGCGCTCGCATAGCGGTGTCGCAGCCAAGCTTTTTGAAGCGTTGAGCAATGCCGGAATCAATATCCAGATGATTTCCACCAGCGAAATCAAGACCGCCGTGATCCTGGATGAATCCAAGATCACCGAGGCCGCCAACGTCGTCCACGCCGCATTCGGCCTGGATAAAAGCTAATCCGGCGCGCGCTCTTGCCAGCTCCAGATGGTTCAGCAGGCCAAACTAAAGCTGGCCTTCAACCGGAGTCTGGACTGCCTGGATTGGTTTTTCAATAAGCGAGCCGTGCTTGAGGTTTTCCTCTGTCATTGGTTCGGCCAATGCGCGGTCACGCCTGAATAACACGGCTTGTTCCGCGGCGAAGTTCCTGTCGAGCACGTCGAAGTTCGCTTCGTCATTCAGATGCAGCGAGCGCGAGTCGAAATTGGCTGATCCCACGGAAACAAAGAGTCCGTCCGCGATGAGCAGCTTGCAGTGGATCATCGTCGGCTTGTATTCGTAAATCCTGATGCCGGCCGAAAGCAGCTTTGCCCACCGTTTGTGCGAAGCGCGCCGAACCGCTTTCTGATCGATGTGTTCGCCCGGCACGATGATTTCAATCTTCACCCCCCGGTTGGCGGCCGCGATTAGCGCGTTGAGCAGGCGCTCTGAAGGAACAAAGTAGGCGTTTTCTATCAGCAACGATTCACGGGCCGATGCAATGGCCAGCTCATACATGAGCGGCACGGAATAGCGGCCCTTATGCGGGGCGCTGTAAAAGACATTCCCTGCTATGGTTCCCGCGGAAGGAAGCGGCGGGAAATAGTCCGGCCCGAATAACAATTCGTGGCGTGACGCCATCCAGTTCTCAATAAACGCTCCCTGGATTTGAGCGACAGCGGGGCCTTCAATACGGTAATGCGAATCCCGCCAATGTTCGGGTGACTGCGCATTGCCGCTCCACTGATCCGCGATGCCAACGCCACCTATAAAGGCAACTTTGCCATCAATCACAAGCAGCTTGCGATGGGTCCGGTTATTGTAACGGCGGACATCGAGCGCGAAGATAGGATGATACTTCACGATCTGCACCCCGGCCGTTTCCATCATTGAATGGTAAACGCGTGATTTCTTTGCGCCATGCGCATCGAGGATCAGATGAACCTTCACCCCCGCGCGCGCTCTTTCGGCAAAGGCCTCGGCGAAAGCTTTGGGCACATCGCCCTTTTCAAAGACAAACGTCTCAAAGGTGATCGTCTTTTTTGCCCCGCGGATCGCGGCAAGCATGGATGGAAAGATCTGGTCGCCGTTTACAAGGGTCGTTACACGATTGCCACCGACCACGCCGCTTCCAATAATACTTCCAATCGCCTGCCGGAAATCAGGATCCCTGATGCGCGAGTTGGGCGGCAGCGGATCTTCGAGAAGCTTGGGCGTTGTGCACGCCGGAAAAATGGAGCTGATTGCAATCAACGCGATTGCTGCCGTCCGGATGTCCATAAGGGGGAAGATGAAGAAACTGGCCTACTTCGCGTCGTTCTCTTTCAGGCGCGCCGTAAGGTATGCCCCCGCCTCGACTACTTTTCCGTCAGACATCTTGATCTGATACTTCTTCCCCGACAAATACGATTGCGAAGCGCAAAGCTGAATGAAATCCTCCGCGGTTTTTACCTTGTCGCCGGCTTTAGCCAATTTCATCCGCAGATGGGATCCCGCTTCCGAGGCGCCGTATTCACTGCCGTTTCTGATGAACTTGGCGCCCTTCAAGCCTTCGAGCGTTTTAACCAATGATTCAATGCGGACGTTTTCCTTTTGGTCGCGCGCCTGCACGGGAAGTGCGAAGGCGAATAGGATGACGGTAAAAATACAAAGTCGTAAGAGGCGCATGATCATAGGAAAAAGAGGCGGCGCATTGCGCTGATCGGCTAAGCAGGGTCCGGAAAAACGAATTTGGAAATCAGGGATTTGCCTCTTCGTTGATCGCGAAGACAACAGCACCGATGATTGCGGATCCGAAGAAGAGAAGGAAGCCTAGAGGTAACATAGTACGGGGATCTTTAGCAGGGTCAGTGCCATCCGCTGCTTCCCCCCCGAAAAACGGCCTCAGTGTCCATTCCCGTGTCCGCATCCACGACACAGGCGTCTCGGATCGTATCATTTCAAACACGCGTAGTGCGCGTAGTGGGAGGAAAAACGACCGGATCCCGAGTGAACTCGGCGCCTCTGCATGAACCTCTTGTGAAGACGGGCTTGTCGAGTGGCCGGATTCAATCCAAAACCTTCGCCTTCCAATGAGTTCCAATTCCGAAGCCGTCAAACCACTCAGTGCCAACGAGATCATCAAAGCCGACTCCCATCTGCTGCGCGGATCGATCGCCGCGGACCTGATTGATTCTTCCACGGGCAACATTTCCGACAACAGCAATCAACTCACCAAATTCCACGGGCTCTACATGCAGGACGATCGCGACCTGCGCAACGCGCTCAAGAAAGCCGGCAAGGAGAAGGCATTCGCGTTCATGCTGCGGGCGCGTCTTCCCGGCGGAGTGGCCACCCCGCAACAATGGCTGGTGCTCGATCAGCTCGCCGGGGAAATGGCTTCCCCTTCGCTGCGGCTGACCACGCGTCAAACCTTTCAATTTCACGGGATCCTCAAGGGGAACATCAAAGCGCTCGTCAAGCGGATGCACAAGGTCCTCCTCGATTCCATTGCGGCGTGCGGCGACGTCAACCGCAACGTGATGGCGCCGCCCAACCCGGAACGCAGCCCGTTGCTTCAACAGGTTTACGATCAAGCCCGGGCATGGAGCGAATACGCGCTCCCCAAGACGCACGCTTATCACGAGATCTGGCTCGATGAAGAACTCGTGGCCGGCGGCGAGGTGGAACCGATGTATGGCCCCACTTATCTGCCACGCAAGTTCAAGACCGGCTTCGCATTGCCGCCTTCCAACGACATCGATGTCTTTTCACAGGACCTCGGTTTTATCGCGATCGTGGAAAATGATCAGCTCGCCGGCTACAACGTCACGGTTGGCGGCGGCCTTGGGATGAGCCACGGCAATGCGGAAACCTTCCCGCGCCTGGCCGATGTGCTCGGTTTTATTTCCCCGGACAAGGTCAACACGATCGGCCAAGCGGTGCTGATGACGCAACGCGATTACGGCGACCGGACCAACCGCAAACATGCGCGGCTTAAATACACGATCGAAGATCGCGGGGTTGAATGGTTTAAAGCCGAGGTTGAGAAGCGTGCTGGCATCACGTTTGAAGCGGCGCGTCCGTTCCATTTCACCACGATCGAAGATCCGCACGGCTGGCAGGAGTGCGCCGATGGGAATTGGTTCTACGGGCTGCATATTCTCAGCGGGCGCATCAAGGATCTGCCAGGCTGGCCGATGAAAACCGCCTTGCGCGAGATCGCTCAGATCCACACCGGCGATTTCCGGCTCACTCCCTCGCAAAACCTCACCATCTCCGGCGTTACCCCGGCCCAGAAGCCGCTTATTGATGAGATCCTCACGCGCCACGGGCTTTCCGGCGAGAACAACCAGTCCCGGCTCCGCCTCAACGCGCTTTCCTGCGTAGCGCTGCCGACCTGCGGACTGGCGCTCGCCGAGAGTGAACGCGTGCTTCCCGAGATGCTTGAAAAATTCGAGACAGTTCTGGAGGAAGCCGGCCTGCGCGACGACGCCATCAGCTTGCGGGTGACTGGTTGCCCCAATGGATGCGCTCGTCCTTACCTTGCGGAGATCGGATTTGTTGGACGCGCCCCGAACAAATACGCGCTCTACCTTGGTGCCAGCTACAACGGGACGCGCCTCAACCGGCTTTACACCCCCAGCACCAACATCGACGATGCCGTCACGATGCTCACGCCAATCATCAAACGCTATGCGCTTGAGCGGAACGACGGAGAAGGCTTCGGCGATTACTGCGACCGGGTGATTCTGCCAAAAGACGCCACCTTCCACAGCATCGGCACCCGCGAATAAAAGAGCCGCCTGCGGATTGGCGGCCCCTTTCTGTTCCCGGCAATTTGGAAATCGGCGCTCCTTGGGGGAACTCAGATGCCTTCGCCGATGTTCGTGCTGGTGCCTGAATGGCCGCCGTTGGTGGAATCCGGCCCGGATTCCCTGCCCGCGATACGGCGCCCGATTGAATCAATCCGGCGCGCGTTAAACCAGCTCTCCACGAGTTCGTCTCCGGCCACGCTTCCACGGAAATGCACGATGAGTTTATCGAGCGATTTAAGCAGCACGCTCAGCTCCGCGGACGCATCGGCGACTTGGCTGGGTTGCGTTTTTTTGGTGGCACGCGCCTGCTTTGGTTTGCTGACCACTTCATCGTAGTTGGTCAGATCGGTTTGCAGTGCGCGCAGCAGTTCGGCGTCGATTCCATGCGCCGCGCCAGGTGGTTTTTCCCCCAGCGTCAATGGCAGCGCCAGATCGTAAACCACCTGCGCGCGCTGGATCAGTTGCTGATCGCGCAACCGCTGAAATTCGCTCAGCGACAAATCGACTTCATCCACAAAGCTTGTCGGCACCCTTCGGCACCGATTCAAGTATCGCGCAAAATCGAGCTTAGGCGTTGAACCCTCCGTCAATGGTAAGGCTTGCGCCAGTGACGTAACCGGCGTCCGGACCCGCCAGGTAAGCAACCATCGCCGCCACCTCTTCCACTGTGCCGTAGCGGGGCACTGCCATGAACTGCTTCTTGAGCATCTCGGCGAACTCGCCCTGCTCGGGGTTCATCTCTGTATTGATCGGGCCCGGCTGCACATTGTTGATGGTGATCCCACGCGCACCGAGATCGCGAGCGAAACCCTGGACAAGTCCTTGAAGGGCAGACTTGCTCATCGCGTAAACGCCTCCGCCTTGAAATGGCATCCGTTCAGCGTTGCAACTCCCAATGTTGATAATCCGTCCGCCCTCTTTCATGTGCCTTACGGCAGCCTGGGTGGCCACGAACACGGCTCGCACATTGATTGCGATCGTCCGGTCAAAGTCTTCGAGTTTGAAATCATCGATCGGACCGAGAGCCAGCACGCCCGCGTTATTGATGAGAATATCAATCCCGCCCAGCTCGCTCACGGTGCGCTCGACGGCTGCGACGACGGCATTCGCATCGGCGCTGTCGGACTGAATGGCAATGGCTTTGACTCCGAACGCCTGCGCGGCCTGGGCCGTTTCGCTGGCCCTCCCGGGCGAGCTGGCATAGGTGAACGCCACATCGGCGCCGTCGGCAGCCAGGCGTTTGACGATGGCGGCGCCAATGCCGCGGCTGCCTCCGGTGACCAGTGCGCGTTTATTCTTGAGTGGGTGGTTCATCGATTTGTTTTGGTGATTAGGAAGGTGCCAGGGAGCTGCGATCAGACTGAAGCGAGGAATTCGCTACGAGCCTGGCCTCCTTGCCTCACAGATTAGCCAGCCGCGTCGAGAACTCCAGAATGTTGCACGAAAGGTTACATAAAGGGCCGGGACGATATCGTCACTTCCGCCCGCCGTGATCCCGGCGCGACCGTGGCGGATTACGCGGTGCACGGCTGCGCGTCCCTGCGACCATCACCACCGCGACGATAAGTGAGTTGGAAAAAAACTCAGCGCCTGGCGAGCCGGGGATGGCTGGCGAGCCATTCGCGCAGGACGGCCAGGTCAACCGGCTTGATGAGATGTTCGTCGAAGCCGGCTACGCGGCATTGATCGCGATCCTGCACGCTGGCGTAGCCGGTCATGGCGATAAGCAGGATATCCGAGAGAGCGGGCATGGCGCGGATTTGACGCGCGACTTCAAAGCCGTCCATGCCCGGCAGCCCGATGTCGAGGAGAACCACTTCAGGAAGGAAATCGGCGGCGGCGCTGAGACCTTCAGGCCCGGTAAAAGCGGTGCGGGTTGTGTGACCGCGCCGGGTCTGGAGTGTCGCCATGCTCCGCGCGGAGTCGGTGTTGTCGTCGACGATGAGCAGGCGGCGCGGGATCGCACCCGCGACAGGCGGTGTTGGCAACGGCACGCAAGGCGGGGCTTTGGCCAGGGTGGGAAGGCGGACCATGAATTCCGCGCCTTTGCCCAGCCCCTCGCTGAGCGCCGTGACGCTGCCACCGTGCAGCTCCACCAGCCGCTGGACAAGGGTGAGACCGATGCCCAGCCCGCCGTGCGAACGGTCGAGCGTGCGGCTCGACTGGACAAAAAGATCGAAGATGCGCGGCAGCAACTCGGGCGCAATCCCCACCCCATTGTCACGCACGCTCACTGTTACTTCCTGGCCGTTGGTCCGTGCGCTCAAAGTGATGTGGCAGCCGTCACCGGCGTATTTGCTGGCATTGCCAAGCAGGTTGCTAAAAATCTGTTCAAGCCGCGTCGCGTCAGCTTCCAGAAAAACCGGCTCGTCGGGCAGCGAAAGAGTCAGCTCCTGCCTATGCGCAGCGCAGCCCGAACGGGCAAGGCTGGTGGCGGCGGCAAGGATCGCCTCGAGTGACACGGGCTCTTTTCGCAGCTCGATTTTGCCCTCCGTGATGCGCGAGACATCGAGCAAATCGTCGATCATTCGCCCCATGTTTTCGATCTGCCGGCTGATGATGCGCTGGGCCTGGAGGCGCTCCTCGGCGCTGACGTTCTCGGCGTTCAAAAGCTCCGAGGCGTTGCGCAACGGGGCGAGCGGGTTGCGCAGCTCATGCGCGAGCATGGCAAGGAACTCATCCTTGCTGCGGTCCGCCTGTGCCAGCTCTTCGGCTCGCGCAATCAGCACCGCTTCGAGTCCGCGCCGTTGAGTCACGTCGCGCGACACTGCCAGCAGACGCTCGGGCTGGTTGCTGCCATTGAGGATCGGTGTGATGGCCACTTCCCACCACTTGTCCTCCCCATGGAGCGTGCGAAAAAAACCGGTAAACCTCCCTTCCCCGCCCGCAGCGGCCGCTTCCACGGCTTTGCGCGCCGCGGCCCGGTCCTCGTCCCGCGCCCAAAAATCGAGCCACAAGGTATTCAGATAAGGGGCGATATCCTTGATGCCCAGCAGCTGTTGCCCGGCCTCGAGGGAAAGCAGGCGGCTTTCAAGGTCGAGCACTTTGATGCAATCCGGGCTGCTGGCGACAATGCTGCGCATGAACTCCGCGCTCGCCCGCAGCGTGGCCTCGGTGCGCTTGAGTTCATCCACATCCGTATTCGTGCCAAGCCACTGTATCACCTCGCCCGCCGCGTTTTTAAGCGGGATGCCGCGGGTCAGGAAAAGCCGGAATATGCCGTCCGCTCCGCGAAGGGGGAACGTCATGTCAAACGGCTCGCCGGTGGCGATGGCGGCCTTCCAGCGTTCCAAGACGTTTGGCAGTTCCTTTGGGTCGTGCACGCATTGCCAGCCCCAGCCCTCCATCGTCTCCGGCGTGGTGCCAGTGTATTCATACCAGCGCTGGTTATACCAATCCAGGTGGCCATCGGCCCGGGCCGTCCACGCCAGCTGCGACATGGCATTGGCCATCAGCCGGAAGCGTTCCTCGCTCTCGTGCAGCGGAGTCAAAGAAACCGCGGCCGCGGAGGACGAAAGTGGAGTTGGGTGGTGCGAGCCCGGCATGAGACAAAGCGGACGTTCGTCGGATCAATGCAAAAAATACAGTGGTAACTTTGGCGCCGTCGCTTTGTTCCATTGTATCGGCTGCGGGCGAAAAACGTCTGCATTTTGAAAGCCGGGCTAAAGCTTGAATCAGATTCACCCGGCATTAACCATACCAACATAGTACGCACATTTTGTTAATGACAGAAGGCGTCATTGAAGTTCCCGCTCATGTCCCGCCCATCCGCGGCTAAGTTCAATTCCTTGCGGCCACACTTCGCAGGCAGCCGTGGTGCGGGAGTTCCTCGCGAAATTTGGTCAACGCCAGGATCAGGTGAAGGTGTCAGCGGTTATCACGCGGCATGTCGAAGCGGCTGACGGCATTCCGGCGCACGAGAAAGTCATCGCCCGGCCCACGACCTTTCGCGCGCAGGCCGGCCAATTAATCTGAGTGTACCGGGCGGGTATGGCCCAACGAATATCGAATTGCAGATCACATCGATTCCGGCGGCAACAAAGTAAAGCACCCGCTAAGGAAGCACTACTGATAACGGAACTGCGCGGTGGCTTTGCACTCTGTGTTGCTGATCAGGCGCAACCAGCGGGCCGGCAACGCCATGGGAAATTGGAGCTTAAGCGCTTCACCCGGGCCGACTTTGAGTTCGGTGTAGGAAGACCAGTCGCCGGTGCCCGTGTAGTCGGCTTCCACCTTGAAAGTAACCGCGGACTTTGCGTTGTGGGAAAGCGTCAGCGACTTTTGTTCAAATCCATTGGAGAAATACGGGTCGCTTGGTTCGCCCGCTTTGATTGCGGTCTCTTTCCAGGGACCGCCGTGACCGGTGGCTCGGCCAAGTTTCCAGAGATCGTCCACCGCGCCGAGCCAAAGGGCGCATTGCCCATCGTCAGAGCGGACAATATGCTCGCCGGCAAGGGCTTCCGTTTTCATTCCACTCAGGACCAGCAAGCCGCGCCACGAGCAGTAGTCGGCGATATGAAAAGGATGCGTCGCGATAGGCCGGAGCTTTGGGAAGCCGCCAGCGTTGGCAGCGGGCACTTCATAAAACGTGTTCCCTGCGTGGAAGAGATCGCGTTCGGTACAAACTTCGCGACAGACTCGCACGGGGAGAGCGTTGTTAGATTCATCAGTGGGTGACGGATCAGGGCCGCCACGGGGAAGCCGGTAGCGGGTTCCTTTTTCATCCAAAAAAATGAGCGATGCCGAATCGCTTTTGAGCACGCCAAGGGGAATGGCGGTCAGCGTCCTGGAGCGCTCATGGGCTTGAACATTGTCGACTCGACGCAACCTGGCATCCTCGCCCATGTGATAGAACGCTTCACCGATGGTTTTGCCGCCACGGACGAACGTTGCCGCCACAGCCAGGGTTGGCACATCGTCACCACCGGATCGGAGCAAAGCGGTGGAATAATCGAGCGTATTTGCGGCGGCGATTCCATCGAAGATTGAATCGGGCATTTCGGGACGGGTCTCTTTGTTGCTGGAGGAAAATAAGACAGTCGCCTTGCCGCAGTCGCGGTTCGCTCTCATCCGGACCCATTCACCTGTTTCCTGGGGGGCAAACTCGACCCAGGTGGAACCGTGCGGTGGGACGATGATGTCGCGCAGTTTTTGCCACTGATTGTTGCCGAGACGATCGACTTCCAATGTGAAAACCAGAGGGTCCCCATCCTCTTGAGCCAGCAGCACGCCGCGCTGGGAGAACCCGCTAAAAAGATACGGGTCAGAAACCACGGCTGCCTTGATCGGTTCCTCCATCCAGACCGCCCCGCTGCAGATAACGGGGCCGAGCTGATCGAGCGTTTCGGGCTTTATAAACCACAAATTCGAGTTGCTCATCGAAGGAGCCGCGAGCGCCCCTTTGGCTTTGCTTTTATTAAGAAACTCGGACTGCGCGGAATCGTCGCATCCAAGGACGATTCGATCGTTCCAACGGCAGAAATCGCCAATCACCTTGAGATAGGTGCTCCGAGGCACGATGCCGGCACTCTGATTAAGGGAGAATGTTTTTGGAAATTTCCAGAACATGCCGTGCATGGTCATCAGCAGCGATTCTTCGCCGATGTCGCGAATGCGCGGCCACTCGGTATTCCAGCCGTGGGCGCCATCGTAGCAATGACTGGCTTTTGGGAGACGAAAGGCGTGCCATTTGCCGGCGTCGAGAACTGTGAGGATGAGCGAACGATGATCCCAGCCAATGCTCCAGACCGGATCGGTTTCAGGACGGGCATTCCCCTCGATTCCCCCAGGCCCGGTGACATCGGTAAACTGGTTGCGCCGCACAACGCTCCACGCATCCGCTTTGCCGTCCCATTCCGCGAGCGCGCCCGACGGAACCCCCGGATTGGAGAGTGCTTCTTTCGCATGATCGCCGTTGTTGGCGTAAATGACGCGGCCTTGTCCGCTGTAAAGCCCTTTGCCGTGATAGCCGGGCAGATCGGCATGGCGGCCTTGTTTGATCTGTTCGTCGGCCCAAAGCACGGTGACGGCGAGTGTCTTCACATCGACCTCGTAAAGGCCTTCCTCCATCGTCGCGTAATAGATTTTCCCAACCGGATCGCTGAGATGCCGCGCGTTGCCGGTCAGCCTGCCGAACATGACGGCCGGCGGGATGACGCGGACGTTGCGCAGGCTGTCGATGGCATACGGCCCGATGAAGAGCTGGCCCGACTCGCGGTGGATCATCCGGTTGGCCGGTGTGCCACCGACGCTCTCAGGCCGCGTGGTTTTTAAAAGCGCCTCGTCGATTTCATAAAGTTTGTCAGTCGAACCCGATGGTTTGTGCGGCGCATACGTGATGACCCAGAGTTTCCCGGCCCATGGAACTACCGCGCCCGTGCCGCACTCCCCTTCCCGATTCCAATAGGCAAGATGCGGATAGATCCCGCTGAAGTTCACAGGCGCTTCGGCAAATGCGGAGCCGACAAAGCAGAGCGGAAGGATCGCGGCAAAAATTCGGCTCATCATAAGAGGGGTGAGGCGAGGCAAATTGCCGTCGCGGCTTCGCAGGTTTGCACAGAACCCAGGCGTAGCGGAAGCATGCGCATTCCAAAAAAGCCCGCCTAGCCGCGGCTCTCCTTGACTAATGTTGGCTATGCCCCCAGCTCTGAGCCTTCTTTCGTGAAGCGTCCAACATTGCGCCCCATTTTATTTGTTTTGGCGGTGTGCGGCATTGCGCTCCGGCTCTGGCTGGCACGGCCGGGCTCAGTAGAAACGGGAAGCCTTCCATTGCCAGCCGGGAACATTTCGCGGGAGGAAGTGATCGCCATTGCGCAATCGTACGTGGAGCACCGCTGGCAGGGATCGAATGCGAATATCAAGCATGGACCCGATAGCCAGGGAGTCGAGGTGCAGACGCCGGAGAGCGTTGAGAAAGCCGGCGAGAAGATCGGGATTCCTTATAAATGGGGCGGCTTCGATACTCCCGAGAGTTTTGACCAGGGAATCCGGGAGCAGAAAGCGGCAGGCGACATTTATTCGAGCGACAAACGCAAAAAAGGCGACTCAGCGGTGAGCTCAGACGCGGTGGGAATCGATTGTTCCGGCTTTGTTTCACGATGCTGGAAGCTGCCGGACAAATACGGAACGGCAAGCCTGCCGGGGCTCTGCGAAGCGCTCGGCTCATGCGATGAATTGAAGCCGGGCGATATCATGGACCAACCGCGCGGGCACGTTTTGCTGTTTGCCAAGTGGCTCGATGATTCCAAATCGAGCGCGCTTTTTTACGACGCCGATGGAGGCGCACAGGCGCGGGTCGTGGCCGGTGTTCATCGCCTGGCGCTCTTGCGGTTGATGGGTGCCAAGCCGTTTCGTTATAAGCGGATCCGGGACAAATAACGGGCCGATTCCGCCGTCCGCGGTTCCAGCCGGCTAGTGCAGGAGTAACGCGGCTGGATTGCAACGATCAATGAGCAGGAGTCCAGGGCCGGCCGGCTTGCTGGTTGTGCTGAAGAGCTCTTTTGACTTCGTGATCGTGACTTCGCCGCCCGCTCCAACCGAGGCGCCACCGGCACTTCCGAGGTATAGAGTCTGTTCATCGCTTGCAATGACCCCGTTATTGCCGGGCAGCACCGAAAGCGTGCCATCGGCAGTGACTGTCGGCGCAAGAAGTCGAATCAACCCTCCGCCGCCGCCTCCTGAACTCTGTTTGATGATCTTGTTCGTATTTACAAAATAGAGGATGCCGGCTCCCCCCGCCCCGCCTGCCGCGCTGATCAGACCAGTGGAATGGATCGCCATATTGGAAGCCAGAAGCACGCCGCCCCCGCCTCCGCCTCCCATCGATTGGCTGGTATATTGATTAAGAGGCGGAACCGACGAATCACTTACCAGCGCGGAAACCCCTGTTTCTCCGTTGGCGAAAATGCTTCCGCTATTGATAAGCACGTCCCGGCTGATCACTCGCAAGCTTCCCCCTCCACGCGCCACATCGCCACGAGCCCACGAAAAGGGGGAGGAGGAAGGTCCGCCGCTCCCTCCAAAGTAGGTGGGGAATGAAAATAAGGTTTTGATTTCAGCAAGCGTGCGTGCTTCTCCGTGGGAGTAAATCGCCAGGTCCGCGGGAACGGAATAGCCGATAGTCGATACGGAATAGGAAGCACTGGTCCGGGCGATGCCGCGCTCGGACTCTTTGGTTTGTATGGAATAACTCCCAGCCGCCTCAACCAGAAGGGTGCCTGCGTTGATGAATTTGCCGCGGCAACGGATGCTCATGCCACTGGGGACGCGAAGCGTTGCGCCAGTGGGAACGGTGAAGTCAGTAAACTGCGGGTTGCTGACATCGAGCATGGAATCATTGGGAGCGACAAATGCACCCGCCGAACCGTCTCCATAAACAAAATCGGTGCCATCCGTGCCGGGCGCTCCAGTTAGGCCGATCGGGCCAACCGGCCCGGGATTTCCTTGGACGCCGCTCTCGCCCTGGATTCCTGGCAATCCCATATCCCCTTTATCGCCCTTCAAACCGGCCGGCCCTGTATCGCCTTGGGGTCCGCGTTCCCCTTGCGGTCCCTGCACGCCCTGCAGCGGTTTTAAAGCGACATCAAGTTGCGGATAATGCCCCCCGGCGCTGTTTTCCTTGCTGTCAAAACCAATGGTCGCGGCACCCGCCGGAGCGCTGAGAACAAAACCATGATTGGTGGCGGGCGCTTCGAGCCAGCCTTTCACGATCTCAGTTACATCGAGATTGATAAAAGCGCCCTTCATCCCTTTTGGGAGCGGAACGGCAATCAACTCAGGCTCAAGCACGGAAGGCGCATTTGCTTCCGTCAGCGTTTCCTGCGTCCAGTCTCCCGCCGCCAGGGAAATATGAAAGGAGCTGTCGGTGGAGAGCACGGAAGGATAAAGCCGCAAAATCACCCTCGATATCTGAGCGCCGGAAATGCCCGGAGGGATTTGGCCAAGGTCGAATTTCAACCATGCGCGCAGCTTCGAACCCGTCTGGAGCGTTCCGGTGCGGCCCGCATTTTTGGCGGGTTTGAGAGCACTGGTCGTCGCATCGTCACTGGGAGGAAGAAGAACGGCGGGAGCGGATGCGGCACAGAAGAAGAGCGCTGTGGCAACGGCCATGCGCAGTTTGCGGGGTGAAACCATGATCAAATGCTTGGGGGAGAGCTGGCGACGCTATCGACAGTCCATCCTGAGGCAATCCAAATTGTATGATAAACAGCGAACAGGAGCGCTGTTTTCTGAAAGCAGCCATTCAGCGCTTTTCTGAGAAAGACATTTTAAATCCCGCACGCGACGATCGATGGAAGAGGGAAAGGATCGGCTGTAATGAGTCCCGTTGAATGCATTTTTTCCCGGTCGGGAAACAGGAGGTAATTATGAGCACACAAGAGATTCCCAAGGCAGAATGGAGCTCGTTTTTTGAAGACTTCACCAGACGGCACCAGGGCTGGATGGTCACGGTTGAAGAAATTGGCGCTGAATTCGGGGCGCAGGAGGAAGTAAACGAAATCCCGCTGGTCGGCATCGCGGCGGATGTGAAAGATCACGAGAGCCGGCTGACATTGATGCTGGGAGGGCGTCCCGAGTTGAACGTCAACCGCATCATTGAGAATCCAACGCGTGTCTGGTCCCGGCAGGGTGAAGACGAGGAATACGATGCGATTGAGATTGAAGCAGGAGCAAAGCTGATCCTGCGCTTCAACTCAGTTCCCCGACATTCGAGCCAACCCGCGTGAGGCGGCGCGAGGAGAATTTTTTAACCGCGTCATAACCGCATGCGGCTTTTGCGGGAGTTGAACGCTTGCGAATCGCGGCGCGCTCCCCCACCGTTTGCGGCCTGATGCACGAGCTTATCTCCCATCTCACCGCGCAAGAAGAACTCTCCACCGTTCACGTTGAACAGGCGGTGACCCATTTGCTTTCCGATGAAATCACCGATGAATCCAAGGCGGCGTTTCTCCTAGCCTTGCGGGCAAAAGGCGAGACGGCCGCCGAGATCGCCGCGTTTGTGCAGGCGCTCCTGCGCCGGGCGATCGATCCCGGACTCGACGCGGCGCAACTCCCCGGTCCGATGATCGATGTGTGCGGCACCGGCGGAGACAAGATGGAGCTCTTTAACATCTCGACCGCGAGCATGTTCGTGCTCGCTGCGGGAGGGGCGATCGTGGTCAAGCACGGCAACCGGGCCATTACCTCGCAATGCGGCGGCGCGGATGTGCTCGAAGCGCTCGGGGTCCGGATCGATCTTGCGCCGGCGGATTTAAAGCGCTGCGTGGAAAGCCTCGGGTTGGGATTTGTTTTTGCGCCAAGTTATCATCCCGCTTTCAAGACAATCGCCCCGGTGCGCCGGCAGCTCGCGGCCCAGGGAATCCCGACGATTTTTAATATGCTGGGACCGTTGCTCAACCCGGCCCGGCCCGCGTTCCAGATGGTCGGCGTATTTTCGAGCGCGCTGCTTGGAAAATATGCGCACAGCCTGAGTGCGCTTGGCCGGAAACGGGCGTGGGCATTGAACGGCGATGGCACTGACGAGCTGACGATCACGGGTCCGAGCGATGTCCATGAGGTAACCGAGGGCGCGCTCCGCGAATTTGTGGTTTCACCCGCGGAGCTGGGGATTAACCCATGTGAACTGGCCGAGCTTCGCGGCGGTGATAAAACAACGAATGCCGCGATTCTTGTCGGGATCCTCGATGGAACTGAGCGCGGAGCCAAATCGGACATTGTCGCGTTGAATGCCGCCGCCGGGTTTGTGATCACCGGTTTGGTGCCGGACCTCGGCTCGGGTCTGGCAATGGCGCGCGAGCGGATTGCCAATGGCAGCGCGTTGGCCAGGTTGCGTGCATTGCAGCAGTTCGCCTGAAGCAAGGCAGGCGCCGATTTTTCCGAAGCGTGCGCCGATGGACGCCTCGGAATCGTTGTGCTTAGATCAGCGTCCCTATGTTGCATTTTACGAAGATGAACGGCGCCGGAAACGATTTTGTGATGGTCGATAATCGACACGGCGCGCTGCTGCTCGACAAGGCGTCCATCGCGCGGATTTGCGACCGGCACCGGGGAGTGGGCGGCGACGGATTGATTGCCGTTGAACCCGCCCAGAACGGCGCCGATTTCCGGATGCGTTACTACAACGCGGATGGCGGCGAGGCGGAGATGTGCGGAAATGGGGCGCGTTGTTTTGGCCGATTCGCGGCTCGTCTTAGCGGACGGACCGATCTGGTGAGTTTTGAGACGATGGCCGGTGTGATCACGGCGCGGCTTTTCGGCGACAATGTGCAGATCGAGATGAGCGTCCCGCATTCCTTTCAGCTGAATGAAACGCTCGATCTCGCCGGAGACACGCACACGGTTCATGCGGTCAATACAGGCGTGCCGCATGCGATTGTTTTTGTTGAAGAGCTCGAAGCTGTCGATATTCGCAAGGCCGGCTCGGCGCTTCGGTATCATCCGCACTTTGCGCCCAAGGGAACCAATGCCAATTTCGCCGCCCAGGTCGGCCCGCAAGCGCTTGCAATCCGCACTTACGAGCGGGGCGTTGAGGATGAAACGCTTGCCTGCGGCACCGGCATGGTTGCCTGCGCGCTTATCTTTCATTCGCTCACCGGAGCCGCTTCCCCGATCGCGGTGCAGGTCAGGGGCGGCGACACATTGCAAATCTCTTTTGAGCACGACGGCGCCAATTATTCGAATGTGAAACTAACCGGACCCGCCGATTTTGTGTTCGAAGGCGAGACGGCGCTGATTAGCTGATTTGGTCCCACCCTTGGATGAGCGAGCCGATTCTCTCCATCCGCAAGCCGCTCGATAATCTCGCGGCGACGGTCATGGTGGGGCTCTGTCTCTGCTGGGGGCTCCAGCAGGTGGCCATCAAGGCGGCGGCCTCGAGCATGGAACCGGTGTTGCAGGTCGGATTGCGCTCGTTATTTGCCGCTTTGCTCGTGGCCGGATTGATGATCGCGCGGAGGGAGAACCTCTCGCTCCGGGATGGAACCTTTCGCCCCGGATTACTCGTTGGGATCCTGTTCGGCGGCGAATTTCTGGCCGTGTCCCTGGGGCTGAATTTTACCACCGCCGGGCACATGGCGGTTTTCCTCTACACCGCGCCCATTTTTACCGCGCTCGGGCTCCATTGGCTGGTCCGGGAGGAACAGATGAGACGCCGCCAATGGACGGGGTTGGGCATGGCGTTCGCCGGGATTGCCCTGGCGTTTTCAGGAAGTCTGTTTACTCCCGGCGGCACGCGGCTCCTTGTCGGCGATATGCTCGGCGTCCTCGGCGGCATTCTGTGGGCAGCCACCACGCTGACGATCCGCGTGAGCCGGCTTTCAGAAACTTCGGCGGCCAAGACACTCCTTTATCAGCTTTCAGGAGCGGCGATTCTTCTCCTGCCGATTGCGTGGTGCAACAATGACAGCGGCACGGTGGTTCCTTCGCCGATACTATGGGCGAGCCTCGTTTTTCAAACCGTCGTGGTCGCTTTCACGAGTTTCCTTTTGTGGTTCTGGCTCCTGCGGAAGTACCTCGCATCGCGGCTCTCGATTTTTTCGTTTCTAACTCCCCTCTTCGGAGTGCTCTTCGGTGTGCTGTTCCTCAAGGAGCCACTCGATCCACGCTTCGTACTGGGTGCCATGCTCGTTCTGGCCGGCATTACGATCGTAAACCGGAAATAAGCCTCTGTTGGTCAATGCCGCGGCTGTTTTGCGGAGTTTCGTTTCAGGACATTGAAATCGCTCGGCAGGAAGCTCTTCGAGGATATGTTTTTAACATGCCGCAATCGCCGACCGCGGTTTGATTGAACCGGTTGGGGGTGCTGTCACCCTCGGCGGGCGCCTCTCGATCACGGCCAATGCTTTCGCAGGCGGCCATTTTCCGCGCCTGCGGGAACAAGGCTCATTGTTGCCGGCCCCATCATCGCGCCGCATCTGATTACTGTCACGACACGGCTGGGCAACATCACCTTTTCGGGCGGCGGCATATACGATACCCTCCAGGTTCAGGCAGGTGCGGTGAACATCGGAGCCAGCAACGGGATTTCCACGTCTGCGATCCTCGATCTGGCTTCCATTGAGTCCGCCAGCTTTGATCTCAACGGATTTAACCAAACCATGGCCGGGCTTGCGCGCACGTCGAGCGTAGACGGCCGCGACGCCACGATGACTAACTCAGGCGCCGCGGCAACCCTTACACTTAATGTTACAACCTACGTCGGATACGGCGGAACCGTGTCGTCGGCCAACACCACGGGTAACGCAATCATCAGTGGCTCCACCTCGCTTGTAAAAGAAGGGAATGGCACCCAAGCGCTCAGCGGCGGCGGCGCAAACCTTTATACAGGTCCTACGGTCATCAACGGCGGCTCTCTCAAGCTCCAAAAAGCCGCAAATACCGACGCTATTCCCGCCGGAAACAGCGTTACCATCATAACGGGACGCTGCAATTGGGCCAGAGCGGCATGATTAACGATGGAGTGACTGCGGTTACGATCAATGGCGGCACCTTTGATCTTGTTTCATTCGCCGAAGAGGTCACTCCGGCCGTGAATCTCACCAATGCCGCCATCATCGGATGGAGCGCTGGTTTTCTGCTGAGCCGCGGCGGTTTTGAGGCTGCCGGCACCAACACCATCAGCAAGGGAATCAGTGTCCGCGCGGAAGGTCCAAACAGTGGACGGTTTGCCATTACCAACGAAGTGACCACTGTTAGCGGCAGGATCCAGACCGATAACGGCTCTGTGCAAGGCATCAGCAAAACAGGTGCTGGCACGCTCATTCTCGCAGGCGCAAATTCGTATACTGGTCCGACCGTCTTAAAATCAGGCACGACAATCGTGAGCGGTTCGATCGCGAGCGGCAGCGTCGTCAGAGTCGGGGACTCCGCGAATCCCGGAGCCACCGCGATCCTTGGGGCTCCGGTTTTATTGGCGAAGTCAACGCGGCGGGCAGCGGCGCCACCGTTTCCCCGGGCAATTCGGTGAACGTTGCCGGGATTCTCCACACCGGCGCATTTTCACTGAGCGAGGGCGCACACCTCGTCATTGGAGTCGGCGGCGAGAGCGCGGGCGGTGAATGGATATTCGGTTATGACCAAATCACAGCCAGCGGCGCCATCACGCTCACCGGTGGCGATTTAAAACTCACCTTGCTAGGCTTTCCTGAGTTTTCCGCGACCGCCACTTTCTTCCTGATCGCCAATAACAGCCATGGCGCGCCAACCGGCACCTTTGCGACTCTCAACGGCAGCGCATTTGATCCTTCCAATATCATTCTCAACGGCCGCTCATTCCAACTCACTTACACCGCGAACTTTACCGGCAGCGACTCGGATGGCGTCGCCAACGATGTAGCTCTTGTCGCGGTTCCCGAGCCCGGCGTCTGGGGCTCGATCTTCACCGGGTTTGGCCTCCTGGCCATCCGCCGCCCTCGCACCGGCCGCCGTTGGTCGTGAGAACCGATTCATAAACGAAAAAAGGCCCGAGCACCTAGATGCTCGGGCCTTTTAGTTTACATTTCGGCAAAGGTGACGGTCAGAACGGAATGTCGTCCTCGGCCGCGTCCAGATCGGGATCGACCGGAGGGCGCGCCGGCGGCGAGGCGGGACGGGATGGAGGGCGAGCGGCGGGACGGGCACTGCTGTATTCCCCACCTTCTCCGGAACCCCCAGCACCCCCAGAACCTCCTTCGCGGCCGCCCAAAAATTCGAGGCTTTCGCCAACGACCTTGAGCTTGCTGCGCTTCTGGCCGGACGCTTTATCGTCCCAGCTATCAAGCTTGAGACGGCCTTCAATGAAGACGGGGCGCCCCTTTTTCAAATACTCAGCGGCGACTTCGGCTTTGCGGCCGAACATTTCGACGTCGATGAAGGTGACTTCTTCCTGCTTTTCACCGGCTTCATTGGACCAGACGCGATTGACCGCCAGGGCCAGCTGCGTGATGGCCATACCCTTGGGCGTGTATTTGATTTCGGGGTCTCGGGTGAGATTCCCCATCAACATCACTTTATTGAGATTAGGCATAAGCGCGCGTGGATCCGGTAGGAAGAAGCGAGGCCTTACTTGGCTGCGACGGCAGTCTGAACCTTCCTGGGGCGAAGCTTCTGAAAGTGCTGACGATAGACGTCCTGATCAAGCTTGAGCTTGCCTTTGAGGCGGGCGATCAGAGCCGGTTCGGCGCTGAAGATGAAGTTGACGAAATAGCCGCTCTCCAAGGGACCCGCCACGTAGCTGAACGCACGACGGTCGAGCCGTTGCACGGTCTCCACTTGCGCACCTTCCTTGGTGAAGTCTTTTTCGAGGCGATCGATGATTTCTTTCGCGCCTTCTTCGTTGCCTTTGACGTTGAGGACGAGAAGTCCTTCGTATCGATTTTTCATGATTTGAGTTGGGTTGGGTTGATTAGTTGTAAGCGTTCATCGCTGCGTCAAAGCTGTGGGCCTGCGCAAATTCAATCGCCGCCACCGCGCGATCAATACTTTCCTTCACTGCCTCTTTTTCCTCCGGTGCAAACCGTCCAAGCACATGCCCGACGGCTTCCCCGGCATTGGCGGCACCGATGCCAACGCGCAGCCTCGGCACTTCCTGGGTGCCAAGATGCGCGATCACCGACTTGAGTCCGTTATGGCCGCCGGCAGATCCGCCCGGACGGAGTCGAAGCCGGCCAATTGGAAGCGCCATGTCATCGAGTACGACAAGCACCTGGTCCGGAGTGATCTTATAGAAATCGCTCATGGCCCGGACGGCTTCGCCGCTAAGGTTCATGTAGGCGAGCGGTTTGCAGAGATAGACGCCGCCGACCTGGACCACATCGGCGCGCCATCCTTTTTGCTTGCGAAATTGACCGCCTGCGAGCAGCGCCAGTTGGTCAACAATCATAAAGCCCACGTTATGCCTGGTATCGCGATACTCGGCGCCGGGATTGCCCAAGCCGACGATGAGACGAAAATGCACGCGGAGTAATTCTGACTTCGGGATTGGGAAATAAGCAAAGCAGCGTGAGGCAACGCTTTGAACAGGCAATCCTTCATCCGATCATCATCATCATCTCCTCAAACGCGGCAATGCCTACTTCTTGTCGCCTTCGGGTTTCTTTTCCTTGAGAACCTCAGGAGCGGCAGCGCTTCCGGCAGCAGGTTCAACTTCCACTTTCGGCGCAGCGATATGGATGACAGTCAGTTCGCCATTGCCGCGCGCGGTCACGCCGGCAGGAAGAACGATGTCTTTAATATGGATGGCGTCGCCAACCTGAAGTGCGGAAACATCAACCGAAATGAATTCCGGGAGATCCTGCGGCAGACATTCCACCTCAAGAGAATGGAGGTTCAGTTCCAGAATTCCGCCGTGGCTCTTGACGCCGATCGGTTCACCGACGGGTTCAATGGTCACTTCCGAGTGAAGCTTCTTGCCGGCATCAACGGAGAGAAAATCGACGTGCAGCACATTGCGGGTCACTGCGTGATGTTGCACTTCCTGAATCAGCGCGAGCCGGTTGCTGGTATTGCCGCCATCGACGATCTCCAGGTCGACAAGAAGATGCTCGCCCACCGCGTGGCTCAGCAGCTTGTTGATATCGCGGGCGCCAATTTGAAGATTGGCAGGCGTTCCGGTGGTGCCGTAAATCACTGCCGGGACCAGACCCTGGCTCTTGATCTTTTTAACTGCGTTACGTCCCAATTGCGTGCGCGTTTGCGCAGTGAGTTTGATTTGCTTGGCCATATTTAGACTTTTTCGTTTTCGCTGATTTTGAAGAGAGAAGAGACTGACTCGTCGCAGTGGATGCGCTTGATGCCTTCGCCGAGCAACTCAGCAATGCAGAGTTCGGTTAAAGGAAACCCCTCCGTCGAACGCACCGGCACGCTGTTGGTGGTGATCAGCTCGCTAAGCTGCGACCCTTTAAGCCGCTCAATGGCCAGATCCGAAAGGACGGCATGCGACACCGCGGCAATAATTTTGCCCGCGCCGCGCTCGGTAAGAATTCGCGCCGCGCTGGTGAGAGTTCCGGCCGTTTCGGTCAAATCATCCACCAAAAGGACTGATTTGCCTTCCACGTCGCCAATGACATTCATTGCTTCCGTTTCGGTTGGACTCTTGCGACGCTTCGCCACGATCGCCAGACCGCATCCAAGCGCCTGGGAATAAGCAGATGCCATTTTTAACCCGCCTACGTCGGGTGATACCACAATAAGATCCTTCAAATGCCGCTCCCGGATATGACGAATCAACACCGGCGCCGCGTAAAGATGATCAACAGGGATATCAAAAAAGCCGGCGACCTGCTGCGCATGCAGATCCATCGTCAGCACGCGGCTGACACCGGCGGCAGTTAACAGGTTGGCCACCAGCTTGGCGGTGATCGGCACCCGGGGTTGATCTTTGCGGTCCTGCCGCGCATATCCAAAGAATGGAAGCACAGCCGTGATCCGGGCCGCGCTTGCCCGTCGTGCCGCATCAACCATGATGAGCAGCTCCATCAGGTTCTGATTGGTGGGGGGCGAGGTCGGCTGGACGATGAAAACATCGCGACCGCGTATGTTTTCGTTAAACTTTACGTAGGTTTCTCCGTCGGGAAACGAAGTCACCGTCGCGTCTCCAAGAGGCACGCCGACAAAGGCGCAAATCCGGCGCGCCAACTCCAGGTGAGCGGAGCCGGTAAAGATCTTCAGTTCGAGACGTTCACGGAGCATGGGAAAAAAACGGGAGGGCGACTTTAGAACGCAAGTTGAGAAAGACAAACGGAAAATGAGATGGGAAACACGCGCGTCGCGGGGATCGGGGCCGTCCCCGATTCGGGGCTAATCGAGGCGCTTGCGCGCAATTGAAAAAGGCCACGCAGCGCATGTGAAGCGAATCGCGAATCCGGCTCTTCGGAAATGATGCAACTAATTCATCTTGAGGCAATTACACAAAACTATTTAATTGACATCGATACGGCGTCCCACCATTCGCCTGTCCTCCAAAGCGATTGCAGATCGAAAACAAAGACCAACACTCAATTTTATCCATCTCGGAGATGAAAAAACTCCTTACCGGCGCTCTTTTCACCGGCGTCATGCTGGTTTCCGGCTTTGCCGAGTCCGAATTAGCCGCCGGCAAAGAGTATGAAACGCCAGTGGAATTGCCGGCCTGCTTTACCGAGCACGAATTTCAGATCGACGTTTTTGGCGCTTACATTGACGGGAACAGCCGCGAACATGCCGGTGTGGGCAACAACAACGGACGCAACTTCGAGAACTTCCCGGGCAGCCTCATATTACGCTTTCCCGACGACGCAGCCTCCCTTGCTCCTTATCTGTTTGCAGGTGGCGGTTTCCATATCGATGGCGACCACTGAGGGACCGCGCATACGGGCTTCGGAGTTGAATACCGGGTCGTGCCGCACCGGGATGGAATTTTCATCGACAGCCACTGGACATACTTTGGGGACCGTATGGTCACGGCCACCAAAATAACTTTGGCGGCAGAGCCGGTGTACGCCTCGTGTTTTAGCAAGTATAATTAGAAACACTCCCAAGACGCACCTGATCACTTTCAGCCCGCTCCTCTGTAACTAGGACGACGCATGGTGGCGATAAATTACCTTTACAGAACCCCATTGCTTTTTTACAGCTCCCCACAAGCGAGCTTGAGCTCGCAGACAAACCAAACCAAACCAAGGAATAGACACTGATGAAAAATATCGCACTCAGCCTCGCTGCAGGCCTGGCTCTGGCCAGCTCCGCGTTTGCCGGCACTGAAGTTTCCCATAAAGATTTCAAAGGGACACCTCCGATGGCGGAGCCTTGCTTCCGCGACACTGAATTCCAGCTCGACCTGTTCGGCACCTACACCGACAGCCGTCACTCCAGCCGTTACAGCGACGGTTTCGGTGGTGGACTCGCAGTCAACTACTTCTTCATGCGCTACATCGGTATCGGCGTTGATGGCAATGTCTTTGATGGCAATGCAAATGGCGTCTGGGACGTGACCAGCCATCTGATCGCCCGTTACCCGATTGAAGGCGGCAGCTTCTGCTTTGCTCCTTACGCCTTTGCAGGCGGCGGAGTTGAGACCGACGGCACCACTTCCGGCACCTACCATGCAGGTGGCGGCCTTGAATGGCGCGCAACCCATCAGTTCGGCATCTTCGCTGAAGGCCGTTACACCTGGGCCGCTCAGAATAACGACGCTGCACAGGCTCGCCTGGGCGTTCGTTTCGCATTCTAAGAAGCGACCTGGTCTTTAACAGACTCAATAGCGCCGGGGTGGAAACACTCCGGCGCTTTTTTTGTACCTGGGACCCTTGGCAGACTCTCTCTCATCAACGTTGAGATTGTGGAGAGGGTGGAAGGACATTGAGCACAGCGAAAGAGAGACGCTTGACTCTCTTCCACTGCTCGGAACAAATGCGCGTTCGCACTTTCGCGATACCCTCAAACCTTAAACGGCTCACTCCCTATGCGTTTCGGCATCAACACCTTCCTCTTCACTTCGCCCTTTCTTACCGAGAGCGTCTCCCTTTTTCCAAAGTTCAAAAAATGGGGGTTCGATTCGATTGAAATCCCCATCGAGGATCCTTCCCATATCGATCCGGCCAAAGTCCGCACCGCGCTTGAAAAAAACGGACTGGCCTGCGGCAGCATCTGCGCCGCGATGGGACCGGGACGCGATTTTCGCGGAACCGAAGAGGAACAAAAAACAGCGATGACCTACTGCAAGGCGCTGGTCGATCAGGCTGCCGTTATCGGCTGCCCGCGTATCATCGGACCGCTTTACAGCGTAGTCGGACTGACCGGAGCACACGATGACGAGGCAAAAAAAGCGCATTTTGATTCCGTGGTGAAAAACCTGAAGGAACTGGCTCCCTACGCCGCAAGCAAAGGCATTGAGCTTTGCATTGAACCGCTCAATCGTTTTGAGACCGATTTCCTTAACACGGTCGATCAGGGGCTTAAGCTCATCAAGGCAGTGGGAGCCAAGAACGTCAAACTGCACCTCGATACGTTCCACATGAACATCGAGGAAAAAAGCCAGCCTGCCGCGATTCGCAAAGCCGGCAAACTTCTTGGCCATTTCCATGCCTGCGGCACCGATCGCGGCACGCCCGGAAACGACTCACTCCAGTGGGCGCCGATTGTCGAGGCGCTCAAAGAGATCGGTTACGATGACGACGTGGTGATTGAATCGTTTACCACCGATGTGAAAGTCATCGCGCGCGCCGCAGCCATCTGGCGCAAGATCGAGCCCAAACGCGACGACATCGCCGTCAAAGGTCTCGAAAATCTCAAACGCTTTTTCGCCAAGGAAGAAAGCGCCGTCGCCGTCTCCAAGCCAGCGGCTTCAGCGCCCGCCGCCAAGCCTGCTGCCAAAGCGACTAAGAAAGCAGCTCGCTAAACGTTCACACTCCCACAAAATGAAACTTCTCCCCTCCTTCCTCGCCATTACCCTGCTCGCCGCGCCGCTGATTCATGCCGGAGAAAAATCCTTGTTTGACGGCAAGGAACTGACCGGCTGGAAAGGCCAGCCTGAATTCTGGAGCGTTCAGGATGGCGCCATCACTGGCAAGACCACCAAGGACGTTCCCGTTAAGGAAAACACTTTCTTAATCTGGCAAGGCGGCAACGTCTCCGACTTCGAGCTCACCCTTAAATACAAAATCGTCGATGAAAACGGCGAAGGAAAAGGGTTCGGCAACTCCGGCATCCAATACCGCAGCAAGGTGGTGAAACCCGAGTATTCGGTCGTGGCCGGTTATCAGGCCGATTTTGAAGTCGGCAAAACCTATAGCGGCATCCTTTACGAGGAGAAAGGTCGCGGAATCCTGGCGCAACGCGGTGAAAAAACCGTGATCCATGAAGGAGAAGCGCCAAACAAACCGAAGATTGAAAAGACGGGCCAGGTCGGCGTCAGCGATGAGATTCAAGCGGCCATCAAGCCGGGCGACTGGAACGAATACAAAGTCGTGGCCAAAGGCGGCCATCTCCAACATTTCATCAATGGCAAACAAACCGTCGATGTAACCGATGAAACCGCAGTCGGCGCCAAGAGCGGCGTGCTTGCGCTTCAGCTCCATGCCGGCCCGCCAATGACGGTCCAGTTCAAGGACCTGATCCTTAAGACCGAATAATCGGCAGCTGGTTTAACAAGGCCACCGGAGCAATCCGGTGGCCTTTTTTGGATACTTGCCCGTGACCCACTGGCACGGCTCTTTCGAATCCGGCGTAGTGCAATCCTAAGGATTCACACGGCTGTCGGATCAAATCACCAACCCACGCACTCCTCCTATGAAACTTCGTTTTTTAAGCACCCTCATTCTTGCCGGCGCGATGCTGCCGGCCACCCTTGGCGCCGCGACCGCCGATGGCAAAAAGAGTATCGTAATGATCGCCGGCCGTCCAAGCCACGGTCCCGGAGAGCACGAGCACAATGCCGGCATCCAGCTTCTGGCCAAGTGCCTTGGCCAGGGTGCAGGCAAGGCCGTTGAAGTCAAAACCCATCTTAATGCCGAATGGCCCTCCCCGGAAGAGTTTGCCGCTGCGGACACCGTTGTCGTTTATTCTGACGGCGGCGGCGGACATCCCGCTCTTCAAGGAGAACATCTTAAGGAGCTGGCCGCCCAGATGAAGCGCGGCTGTGGTTTTGTCTGTCTCCATTACGCGGTGGAAGTGCCAACGGCCAAAGGCGGGCCTGAGTTCCGGGACTGGCTGGGCGGCTATTTTGAGGAAAACTGGTCGGTCAATCCCCATTGGCAGGCCGATTTCAAAGCGCTTCCCAAGCACGCCATCAGCAATGGAGTAAGTCCATTTTCAACCAGCGATGAATGGTATTTCCATATGCGATTCAAGGACGGCATGGCCGGTGTCACCCCGATCCTCACCGATATCCCTCCCGAGAGCACAATGAGCCGCAAGGATGATCCGCATGCAGGCAATCCCGCGGTCCGCGCCGAAGTAGCGGCCAAAGTGCCCCAGCATGTTGCCTGGGCGGTGGAACGTCCCGATGGCGGACGTGGCTTTGGCTTTACCGGCGGTCATTATCACAAAGGGTGGGGCAATGAAGATCAGCGAAAGCTGGTGCTCAATGCGATCCTCTGGAGCGCGAAAGCCGAGGTGCCCGCCAATGGTCTCATCTCAACCGTCAGCGCTGAAGAGCTGCTCGCTAATCAGGACGAAAAAGGGCAAAAGCCCAAGCCCGCCACGCCGGTCAAGTAACCGCGTATTTTAAGAAGTCTGTTTCAGGAAAAGGCGCCGCATCTCCGGCGCCTTTTCCACGACCGCTTTGCCACAAAAACTTGCCCCCCGCCCCACGATCTCCTCCCAATGAATACCCGCCAGACTCTCGCAATCCTTTCCACGTCGATTGGTGCCGTGCTGCCGTTATGCGCCGCGCAACCTGCCAAACCCGTATTTACATCACCCCTGGTCCATACCGAACCGGTTGCGATCAAAGCCGATCTTACCGGAGCCAAAGAGCTGTTCCTGGTGGCAACCGATGGCGCGGACGGTTTTAATGCCGACTGGGCGGATTGGATGGAACCCGTGCTCATCAAGGCCGACGGGACCCGGATCAAGCTCACTGAGCTTAAGCCAAAAGCGGCCAATGTCGCCTGGGGGAAAATGGCGCTTAACGGAAGTCCCGATGGAATTAATCCGATGCGGGTCAACGGAAAAAATGTCCCTTTTGGATTCGGCGCGCATGCACCGTCTCTGATTGGCTTCGACCTGCCGGCGGGGGTGGTCGGCCTGGAGGCGAAAGGCGGCATTGATGAAGGAGGCACGGCCCAGGGCACGGGAGCCACCGTCAAGTTCATGGTTTTCACCGAGCAACCGCCGGCGAAAATCCTTGCAGTCTCCACCGGCGGTGGCGACGCGGGGGACAAACCGTATGGGCTCGAAGCTGCCAAGGAAGCAGTCACCAAAATGGTCACGCCGGAAGGGCTTTCCGTGAGCCTTTTTGCCGCGGAACCGATGATTCAGAATCCGACCAACATTGACATTGATCATCGTGGCCGGGTCTGGGCAACCGAGGCCGTCAATTACCGGGGCAAGATGGATTTGCGACCCGCCGGCGACCGGGTGGTGATTCTGGAAGACTCCGATGGCGACGGCATGGCCGACAAGGAGACGACATTTTTTCAGGATGTAAAACTGACCAATCCGCTCGGCATTTGTGTGATGCCCCAACTGGCCACGGCTGGAACGCAGGTGCTCGTCAGCGCCGCTCCAAACCTCTGGCTTCTCACCGATACCGATGGCGACGACAAAGCCGACAAAGCCGAGATTCTTCTGAAAGTGGGCGGAAGCTGGAATCACGATCATCAGCTTCACTCCTTCAATTTTGGAGTGGATGGAAAATTCTATTTCAACATCGGCAATGAGTCTCAGAAGATCACCAATGCCGATGGTTCGCCTATTGTCGACATGGCCGGAAACGAGATCAACAACACCGGCAAACCTTACCGGCAGGGCATGGTCTTTCGCGCTGATCTTGTGAACGGGAAGCTGGCGAACATCGAGACGCTCGGATGGAACTTTCGCAATAACTACGAAGTTTGCATCGATTCATTTGGTACGCTTTGGCAGTCCGATAATGATGATGATGGCAATAAAGGTGTCCGCATCAATTATGTGATGGAGTTTGGCAACTACGGGTTTACCGACGAGATCACCGGGGCCGGCTGGTCCGCGCCGCGCACCAATCTTGAATCCGAGATTCCCAGGCGGCATTGGCATTTGAATGATCCGGGGGTTGTGCCGAATCTGCTTCAGACCGGTGCCGGTTCGCCAACAGGCATTCTTTTAAATGAAGGGACGCTTCTTGGGAAAATGTTCACCAATCAGCTTATCCATTGCGATGCGGGCCCGCGGACCGTGCGCGCTTATCCGGTTGAAAACGATGGAGCAGGCTATAAAGCGACCATGGTCGATATCCTCACGGCGCCAAACGACACGTGGTATCGCCCATCGGATGTGAGTATCGCGCCCGACGGTTCGCTTTTCATTGCCGACTGGTACGATCCAGGCGTTGGCGGTCATGCAATGGGCGACAACGACGGGGCAAAAATGCGTGGACGGCTTTACCGGGTTGCACCTGCCGGAGCAAAGCTAAGCGTGCCGAAGGCGGATTTCTCGACCGCAGCCGGTGCAGCCGCCGCGTTGCAATCGCCAAACCACGGCACACAATATGCCGCCTGGCAAAAACTGCATGCGCTCGGAGCGCAAGCGCAGCCTGACTTGGAAAAGCTCTGGAAAAACGAGAATCCGCGCATTCGCGCCCGGGCGATCCACCTGCTTGCCCGCATCCCAGGCAATGCCCAAAGCGCACTCGATGCCGCACTTTCCGACCCGGATCCAAATTTGCGAATTGCCGGAATGCGATTCGCACGGGAACTAAAACTCGACGTGGTTGTCGCGACAAAAAAACTGCTTAAAGATCCCAGTGCCCAGGTGCGCCGGGAATGCGCCATCGCCCTTCGCGGCATCTCATCACCGGAGGCTCCCGCTCTTTGGGCCTCACTCGCCCAACAGCACGACGGAAATGACCGCTGGTATCTCGAAGCACTCGGCATCGGCGCTTCCGGCAATGAAGAACGCTTTTTCGATGCATGGCTCGCTGCGGCCGGCACCCAGTGGAATTCCCCGGCCGGCCGCGACATTGTATGGCGATCGCGCACCCCAAAAGCCGCGGCTTACCTGGCGAAAATCATTGCCGATAACGCAGTGGCGGCACCGGAGAAACTGCGATTCATCCGTGCATTCGATTTCCTGACGGCGAGCCCTGAAAAAAGCAGTGCGCTCATATCCCTGGCTGGCGGTGCGAATGAGTCAGTCACTATTGAAGCGCTAAGCCGGCTTGCGAAAACGGGTCTTTCCGACAGTCCGGAAGTAAAGGCCGCGATCAGCAGCGTGCTTGCCGCTTCCAAAGAGACCCCGCGCTTTGTCTCGTTGGTGCGCGATTTCCGGCTGAAGGGAGAGGGAGCCGCGCTGCTTGATGTAGCGCTAAAAAAACCGACGGATCCTTCCGCGGTAGAAGCCGTGCGCATGGTGCTGGCGGAGAGCGATGCCTCGAATCTTATCAATACCGCAGCCTCCCAGCCGGGCGGCGCGAAACTGATCGACCTTCTCGGGGCAAACAGCGATCGCGGCGGATTGAATGTTCTCATGCCCATTCTTACCGATCCGAACCGGGAACCGGCACTCCGCGGGGCGGCAGTCTCGGCCATGGCGCGCACCCCCCAGGGTGTTGAAGCGCTCCTGAAACTTGCCAGGGAAGGCAAATTTCCCGAAAGCCTCAAATTGATTGCCACGGGGGCGCTCAACTCCGTGCAGTTGCCCAAATATAAAGACCAGATCGCCCAGCTTTTCCCGGCTCCAAACGCGCTGGGAGGCAAACCACTTCCTCCCATTGCAGAACTTGTAAAGGCAAAGGGCGACGCAGCTCGCGGCAAGATGCTTTTTGAAAAAGCGGAGACCACCTGCGTAAGCTGCCATCGGGCAGGCGCGGCCGGAGTTGATTTCGCCCCTGCCCTGAGCGAAATCGGCAGCAAGCTCGGCAAAGATGCGCTTTACGAATCGATCATTAATCCCAATGCGGGCATCTCAATGGGATTTGAAACGTGGCTGATTGAAACCAAAAACGGCGGCGCCGCAATGGGCTTGATTCGCAGTGAAACCGCGGAAGAACTCGTGCTTGCGCTGCCCATGGGCATTACCAACAAGTTTTCGAAAAAAGAGATCGCGAAACGGGAGAAGTTGCCAAACTCGATCATGCCGAGCGGCCTCAATCAGGCGCTCAGCCAGCAGGATCTCGTTGATATGGTGGAATACCTCGCCTCGCTTAAAAAACCGTAATTGTTACTTCCAATAAATTGATGCGATGGAACGAAATGTTCCATCGCGTCTTTTTAGCCGCGTGCTATCCGTCACGCTTCCATAAAAAATCGCCGTTCTTTCGGATAAACGAAAGAACGGCGATTAGAGCCGCCTTATATTTAAAAAGCGTAAGTCCGGCTTGGTTATTTGTAAGGCGACCAATACTCAGCGGGCGCCACATCGGATAGGTTCTTATAAGTTGTGTCGCTTACAACCGGGATGGTATCGACCTTGAATGTGCCGCCGGCATAATCATTGCCAAACAGGTCTTTTCCCTTTGAATTGTAGAGCGAGCTGTCTTTTTTGAGGTAGGTCTGGAGATCCGCGAAGGTAGCGGTAAATCCGGCGATTTTATTGGTTTCAATCGCATAGAGATCGATTGCTGCATCAAGGATCCGCAAGTCTTCAAGGATCTTGGATGCCTGCGCACGCTTGCGGGCTCTAATAAAGTTCGGCAATGCGATTGCGGCGAGTAAAGCGATGATCGCCACGACAAACATGATCTCCACGAGGGTGAATGCGCCCCTTTTTTTGTTTAATTTATGCAACATATCGATTTTGATTTAGGTTTCCTTTGTTGTTCGACAGGCACGTACTGAAAGGCTCCGCAGTCCATCGATAGACTGCGGGGCTTGCAGGCAGTGGGCTTGTTCGAGCGCGAAATTCGAACAGGAATAATCAGACCGTTCCAGTAGTTGAACACCCCATGCTGGGCTCAAAAATATGGCCGCATCGCGGCTTCCACGAGACTCAATGACCCGGCTTTCCTTTACCTCAGTGCCTCATTCGATCGGCACAAGCTGGCGCAGATAAGGCCATAAGAATGCCGCGAAATTTTCTGTGTTCTCAAGCCACTCCCGTCCAAATGCATGAAAGGTCACCTCAGGCGCCGCAAAGATCAGGAGTGCGCCAAGGAGCAACAGATTCATGATGTAAATGATGACCAATGAATAAAAAGTGCCAAATTGGGTAAGGTCACTTTGACCTTTTGGAATCATCCATATTGTAAAGCTCATATGAAAAGCCCACGTCAGGCCGATTAATGCAAATAAGCCGGGCGTGTAAAGCGTGACATCATAGAACAGGCTCGCCACCCCATATAGCGCGATTACTACAATACTATAAAGCGGATAGAAATAGGGCGCCAAAGCGATCCAGACATTATGCGTGTCGGTAAGAATAAAACCGCCATCCCGCCCGACTTCAAATTGACTTACCCGCCCTCCCATTGCCCAGACCCAGATTGCATGCGTTAATTCGTGCCCAAATACATAAACCCTCAACGGCCGCGGCTCGCCAAACACCCAGATGCTTCCAAAAAAGGCAAGCGTCCACAGAATCGCGCCGAGGGAGAAAAACCAAAACTCTTCGGCAGCCCAAAACCCATGTTCAACAGCGGCTCGAGAGAAACTCGTAAAGAGAGTTTGCGTGAGCAAGCCGGCAGGCGGCAGTAAAAAAAGACCGATCACCGAGTTCAACCATCGGGTCGGGATGGCGCGCGCTTCCCAAGCGGTGGCAACGACGCCCAGCTTCAGCTTGCGGAGAGGCTTCCTTGGTTTGCGGCTCACGGGCGACCCCGGCAAGAGCGGATCATGGTCTCATGACCCTCACAAATTCGTGCGCCGGAACGCCAGTAAAAACCACGCTGCGGACCCGAGTCCTTAAGCGCGGCCCATGTAGGTGCCGTTGCGAGTGTCGATTTTCACCGACTCACCTTCCTTGATGAAGAGTGGGACATTGACCACAAGTCCGGTCTCAAGAGTCGCCGTCTTCATAACGTTGTTGGCGCTGTCACCGCGAACACCTTCAGCCGATTCGGTGACTTTCAAAACAACGGAAGCGGGCACTTCAACCTGGGCCGCCTTGCCTTCAACATAAAGGACTTCCACCTTGAGGTTTTCAACAAGGTATTCCTTCACATCGGCCAGTAGTTTCTCATCCAGGGAAACCGTGTCGTAGGTTTCCGGGTCCATGAAATGAAAGCCCTGGTGATCCTTGTAACTGAATTCCACCGAGGTGCGCTGGATATCGACGCTTTCCACTTTATCGGTGGAACCAAAACGCACGTCGGCGGATTTACCGGTGCCGATATAACGGATGATCGCTTGAACAAATGCCCGCAGATTGCCGGGAGTGCGATGCATGACTTCCAGCACAATGGCAACGTTGCCATTGTAACGGATGCACATGCCTTTGCGGAGATCGTTTGCCTGGGCCATAAAAAATCGGAGGTAGTAAAACTTGTTGGGGTTTGCTCTTTAAGAGAAAGGGGCGGGACTATTGACCATCGCCGAGCGGGTGGCAACTCCACAGTTGAAGGCCTCCGCGATCGGCTTTTAAACCAGTCGAAACCGCGCCAGATCCTGGGAATCGACCACCCCAACCGGGTGATCGTTTTCATCAAGCACGACCAGATCGTCGATACGATGCTTTTCAAGAATGTTCAGCACTTCGACAGCAAGCTTGTCCGAGCGCACGGTGACCGGGTTGCGTGTAAGAAATTGTTCCACCGCCACGTCCCCGATTGCAGGATGCAATTCAAAATGCCGAGCGAAATCGCCATGCGTGAAAACGCCTGCCAGTTTTCCCTCGGAATCAACCGCCACGGCTGCGCCGGCCCGCCGCAGATTCATCTCATGCAGAACCTGGCGCACCGGCATTTCCGGCGGCACCAACGCCATCTGCCCAAGCCCCCGCATGATCTGATGCACTTTCAGCAAAAGGGTGCGTCCGATCCGGCCGCCGGGATGAAACCGCGCAAAATCGTCTCTCGAAAAACCGCGTGCTTCCAGGAGGACCATCGCCAAAGCGTCCCCAAGGACAAGCATGACGGTCGTGCTCGACGTTGGCGCCAGGTTAAGCGGACACGCTTCCTGCTCCACATTCACATTGAGATGGACCTGGCTGTTAAGGGCGATAAAGGAGCTCGGATTGCCGGTAAGTGAAACAATTTTAACATCAAACCGCGCCAGGGCCGGCAGCACATTGGCCAGCTCATCGGTCTCCCCGCTGTAGCTCAGCGCGAGGATCACATCGCCGTCGCTCACCACGCCAAGATCGCCATGCAGCGCATTCAGTGAATTGAGCACCACTGCCGGCGAGCCGGTGCTCGTTAAAGTCGCGGCGATTTTTTCCCCGATATTGCCCGATTTGCCAACCCCGCAGACCACGATTTTCCCGCCTCTTTCCACGCACGCGAGCATCAATTCGATAGCGCGCTCAAAGGAATCATCGAGCCGCGCCAAAAGCCGCTGCACTTCGCCCAGCTCAAGGGCAATCACGCGCCGCGCTTTTTCGAGAAAATGAAGTGGGGGAGAATGAAGCGACGCCAAAGCAAAAAAATGTGAGGTGAAAACAACCAAGGCTAAACAACGTACAGGGACGCCTCAACTTCATTTGGAATCAGCGGTGGCGGGCGTTTTCTTCTTCTTCACGGAAATGAAGGAGCAGCCGCGAAAGCTCATCAAGAGCTTCCTGCGCATCGGCTCCGATGGCTTCAATCACCATCCGGGCGCCGCAATCAAGATTGGCGCTGAGCACTTCGAGGATGCTTGAAGCCGAAAAATGCTCATCCCCTTTCCGGATGGTGACCTCGCATTTGAACTTCATCACGCAGCGTACAAACTCCGAAGCCGGCCGCGCGTGCAACCCAAGCTCATTGACAATTTCAACTTCTCTCCGCATTTGAGGGCCAACATAGAGTTGCTCCCGCCAACTTTCGAGTCACGAAGTGAAAAACCGCCCTTCTTTTATTCCCGCCCTGCATACGACCACCAAATCCGAGGCCGATTCCGCTGAAATCCATCCGGTGGCGGCCTCTTATATCGTTACTTTTCTCAAGCCGGAGATGCTTCATGTTTACCGGCAAATCAAAGCGCTCCGGGAATTCTGTCCGGTGATCCTCACGCAAAAACGGGAAAACGCGGCCGCATTTCCATTTGAGAACGTACGCATTGTGCGCAAACCGATCACGCATCCGCTGCGGCGAATCTGGCAGAAACAGATCTTCGGACGCCCCATCACCATTTATCGATCCGAAGCGCGGCGCCTTTTAAAAGAGCTGCGGCGCATTAAAGCGAGGGTGCTCCATGTTTATTTTGGCCATATCGGCGTGCATCTGATCCCCCTTTTGGAGATCTGCGGATTGCCTGTCGTCGTCTCTTTCCATGGGGCCGACGGACAGGTCGGCTTGGAAAAACCAATTCACCTTGAGCGGACCCGCCGAATGATCGAGCTCGCCACGTTGCTCCTGGTGCGTTCCGAATCACTTGCCGGCCGGTTGGTTGCGATTGGCTGCCCCCGCGAAAAGATCCGTTTACATCGCACCGGCCTCCCGCTGGACACCATCCATTTCCAACAACGCACCATTCCTGAAGATGGCCAATGGGAATGCCTCCAGGCTTGCCGGCTCATTGAGAAAAAGGGGCTGAAAACCAGTTTGCGCGCATTCGCCGCATTCCTGAAAATCTATCCACGAGCCAGGCTCACGATCGCCGGGGAAGGACCTCGAAAGGACGCGCTGCTCTCGTTGGCGGCTGAACTTGGGATAACAGAGAAAGTCTCTTTCACAGGATTTCTTTCCCAGAAGGAACTCGGCAAGCTCTTTACCAAATCCCACCTTTTTCTTCATCCAAGCGAACTCGGGCCCGATGGAGACCAGGAAGGGGTTCCAAATTCAATGCTCGAAGCAATGGCCAACGGGATTCCTGTCCTTGCCACATTGCACGGCGGCATTCAGGAGGCAGTCGAACACGGAGTCAGTGGCCTGCTTGTGGCAGAGGGCGATGACGCGGCCTTGGCGCTGGCAATGTCCGCTCTTGCCGCGGACCCGGCCCGATACTTTTCAATGAGCACGGCTGCTGCGCAACGGGTGGAGGCCGAGTTTAACATCGACGTGCAGGCGCGCACGCTGGAGAAGATCTATCGGGAAGCGATTGCGATGGCCAGCTGAGCGGCAAGTTGGAAAAACGCGTCTTCCCTCTGCCGCGCGGCTCGTTCACGCTGAGGATTGTGAGACGCGCGATTTATCCTGGAAGCTTCGACCCTGTGACAAACGGGCATCTCGATGTGATTACACGAGCAGTAAAACTTTTCGATGAAGTCGTTGTCGCCGTTGCGCATAACGACCAAAAGCAAGGGCTGCTGACCACCGAGGAGCGCGTTGAGCTCCTTAAAAACACCACCAGCCAGATTCCCAATGTGCGAGTCACGCAATTTGACGGGCTGCTGGTAAATTTCGCGCTCAAACTGGAAGCCACCGCCGTGATCCGCGGATTGCGGGCCATCTCGGATTTTGAATTTGAGTTTCAAATGGCGCTCATGAATCGCAAGCTCGAGCAATCGATCGAGACCCTCTTTTTGATGCCAAAAGAAGAATACACTTATCTGAGCTCCCGGATTGTAAAAGAGATCGCGAGACTTGGCGGCAATGTGGAAGCATTTGTTCCGGGAGTCGTGGCGGAATCGCTGCGCGAAAAGTTCACTCTCGGTTGAGAAAATCAGAGGAAGAGCGAAGATGAAACCCGGCCATTGAAGCGCAAGATTCAGCGTGTTTCCCGACGGCCAAACCACCTATTCGAGCTATGAAGGTCTATATCAATCAAATCCCCGACGAGGGAAAACATATCGAAGGCGAGGAACCCAACACGCTCCTCGAATTGCACGAACCGGAAATTCTGCGCGCACTCAGCCCGATTCGTTATTCATTGGATGTGGGCCTGAGTGATGGCGGCCTTTTCGCCACGGGCTCAATAGGGATCGATTTTGAGATGCATTGCGTAAGCTGTCTTGAAGCTTTTCCTTACACGGCGGAAATCGACGATTTTGCCTGCCAAATTGAATTAACAGGAGTTGAAATGGTGGACTTGACACCGTTGATCAGGGAAGACATCTTGCTCGCCCTTCCGCCCCATCCGCACTGCGATTGGAATGGCGAAAAGGTGTGTCACCCTGCATTTGTGCTGCCAACCGAGGAGAGCGAGATGAGCTCCGAGAGCCGCGATGTATGGGAAGCACTTGACCAATTAAAAATTAAAAAGACCAACTGATATGGGAGTTCCAAAACGCAAGATGTCCAAAATGCGCCTTCGCACGCGCAAAGCCGCCAACCGTTGGCATGCCGCCGTGTTAGGCAAGTGCGGCCAGTGCGGAAGCAGCGTTCCTTCTCATATCGCCTGCCCTTCGTGCGGATATTACAAGGGCCGCCAGGTGATCACCATCGCCGGCGCTTAATTTCAAATGCCAGTTTATTCAGCCGCCCCGCTCACCGCGCGGGCGGCTGAATTTTTTTTTACTCTTGATGCCGGGGATTGCAGCGCTCGAAATGCGCCCATGAATATTGCGCTCGATGCCATGGGTCATGATGACGGCCCGGCTAAACTCATTGAAGGCGCCGCCATGGCCCTTGGCGAGTTCCCGCAAATCTCCCGGCTTTATCTCACCGGCGATACCCCGCTTCTTGAAGCGGAACTCAAACGGATAAATTGTAACGATCGCCGCATCGAAATCGTCCACAGCACGCAGGTGGTCGAAATGCACGACAGCGGCATCGATGCAGTCCGAAAGAAAAAAGATTCCTCGGTCAGCCGCGCCGTCGACCTGGTGAAAGCCGGGAAGGCCGATGCCGTTGTCAGTGCTGGCAACACGGGTGCCGCCGTCACCGCCAGCACCATCAAACTGCGCACCCTGCCCGGGATTGAACGCCCAGCCATCGCAGCCCTGATGCCAACCGAGCACGGCGGCCATTTTGTGCTCTGCGATGCCGGCGCAAATCCGGATCCCACCCCGCAACAGATCCGCGACAACGCGATCATGGGGCTCGCTTATTGCGAGTATGTGCTTGAACGCAAAAATCCGCGCGCCGGACTCATGTCAAACGGCAGCGAGCAGTTCAAAGGCAATGAACTCACGCTCAATGCCCACGCATTACTTCGCGCAAGCGGCCTTCACTTTTACGGCAACGTCGAGGGGCACGACATTTTTGATGGCGTGGTCGACGTGGTTGTTGCCGACGGATTTACCGGCAATATCGTCTTAAAAACCAGCGAAGCGCTCGCAAAAAGCATGTTCCGCCTGCTCAAACGCGAACTTCTTTCCACGCCGATCCGCAAGATCGGCGCC
The DNA here is from genome assembly GCA_028293625.1 of Chthoniobacteraceae bacterium. Taxonomy (GTDB): domain Bacteria; phylum Verrucomicrobiota; class Verrucomicrobiia; order Chthoniobacterales; family Chthoniobacteraceae; genus CAIURC01. Next base: position 175,446 of record JAQGOL010000030.1, read on the forward strand.
ATGCTTTGCAAGCCGGCATTCAAGGCCGTGCATACCGTCACCAACGCCGATGAATACGGCGGCATGCCATTGCTTGGCCTCAATGGCATTACCATCATCGCCCACGGCGGTTCCTCTCCGTATGCGATCAAAAACGCCCTCCGCATGGCGTGCGAAACCATCGGCCACAAGCTCAACCCTCATCTAATCGAGGAAGTGAAGCGCTACCATGACATCTCCCCAGCCTCGCCCACGCCTGCATCAGCCTAAGCGCACCGTTTCAATCATCGGCACTGGAAGTTATGTTCCCGAGCGGGTCCTGACCAATGCCGAGTTGGAAAAATCAGTGGAAACCAGTGACGAATGGATTGTCTCGCGTACGGGAATCAAAGAACGCCGCATCGCTGCCGATGATGAGCATACAAGTGATCTGGCGAGCAAAGCCGCCCTTGCCGCCCTCGAAAACGCAGGCATCACCGCCGACGAAATCGATCTGATTCTCGTGGCCACCGTGACGCCCGACATGTTTTTCCCGAGCACGGCCTGTTTTGTGCAGGCGAAAATCGGCGCCAAAAACGCGGCGTGTTTTGATCTGAGTGCCGCTTGCTCGGGATTTCTCTACGCCCTTGAGGTCGCCCAGCAATTCATCACCTCGCATACTTACAACACGATTCTCGTCATCGGCGCCGATAAGCTTTCCTCCATCGTCGATTGGAAAGATCGCAACACCTGCGTTCTTTTTGGCGACGGCGCGGGAGCGGCCGTTTTGCGCCACCGCGGCGGCAGCCACGGCGTGATCGCCACCCACATGGGCAGCAACGGCGATCTGGCCGATATTCTCTACATCCCCGGCGGCGGGTGCCGGCATCCCATTTCGGCTGAAAACGTTGATCAGCGCCTTAACTCGATCAAAATGAACGGCAAGGAGACCTATAAACAAGCCGTGAATGCCATGCTGACCGCGGCGAACACCGTCCTGGAAAAAAGCGGGCTTAAATTTGAAGATCTCTCGTGCATCATCCCGCACCAGGCCAACCTGCGCATTATCGAGGCGATCGCGGGCCGCATGGGAGTGCCGATGGACCGGTTTATGATTAATCTGGACCGGTTTGGCAATACAAGCGCTGCCGCCGTGGCCATCGCCCTTGATGAAGCCCACCGCACGGGCCGCATGCAGATTGGCGATTATGTGCTTCTTGTCGTTTTTGGTGGCGGTCTCACTTGGGCCAGCTCGGTGATTCAGTGGTAAGGGCGGCTATTCACTTGCGCGCGCTGGCTCATAAAGCTTGCCGTCAACCCAGCTCCGCGCGATGGGAACAAGAAGAAATCCACCGGTTTTGACTTCCTTGAAAAGATCCCGCAATCGCAGCAGGAGCGCCGTCGTCGCGTTGGTTTGGGCATTGCTTACCACGCCTGCCACTACGTTGCCCCTGCTCTATTGGGCCGAGAGCAATCAAACCCTCAAGCGATTTGCCGAATCGCTCCATCCCGCCGGCGCCGCCGCCCTTATTGGCCTCATTTTAATCGGCCTGCCTGTAACCGCGATTCTGATCGCCAGCGCCTCCGTGAGCCGGATCAACTCTTCGTGGAGTCCGGTCGGCGGAGGGAGTCTGGCCCGATACGCGCTCGGCATCGGCATCTTGTCGGCGCTGGCGGCGGTCGTAATTTTTGTAGTCGATTTGTTATAAGGCCAGGGCGTTTCTTTTCCGGCTTGCCCGCTCTCTGCTGCCAGAGGTGTAAATGCCTTGGCGTGTAGTAATTGAAGAACATTCCGGCAATCGCCGCTTTTGGAGAAGCAGCAGGCGTCCCTCAAATCGCAACTCTCGTAAAACGCGTCCTTGAAATGCGCGGCGTATCTCCCCACTCTCAGCGCTCGCTTTGAATACGACCCCTACCCCATCTGAACGGTCCGCCAATCCTCTGCGACAGGGGCTTTCCAGTCGGCCGATGCCACAACCTTGCAACGTGGTGATTTTTGGCGCCTCGGGCGACCTCACCTATCGCAAGCTCATTCCCGCCCTCTACAATCTTGCCGCAGACGGCGATCTGCCCGCGGCTCTTTCCGTGGTCGGGTTTGCCCGGCGCGAAAAGTCTGATGAGAGCTTCCGCAAGGAACTTCAGGAAGCCGTCGGGAAGTTTTCCCGCCAAGGTCTCAACGATGAACTCTGGAAGAGTTTCGGTGAGCGCATTTTTTATCACCAAAGCGAGTTTGGCGATCTCGAGGGCTACAAACGCCTTGCCGAACGGCTTAATCAACTCGATGCCGACCACAACACGGGCGGCAACCGTCTTTTTTATCTCTCTGTCGCGCCGAGTGAATTCGGCGGAATTCTTGAGAAACTTGCCGCCGTCGGCCTGAATAAGGCGCGCGAAGGGGCCTGGTCCCGAGTGATTGTGGAAAAGCCGTTCGGAACCGATCTTCCAAGCGCACAAAAGCTAAACGGTATCGTTAACACCGTGTTTCGGGAAAAAGAGACGTATCGAATCGATCACTTTTTAGGAAAAGAAACCGCGCAGAACATCATGGTGCTGCGGTTCGCGAACTCGATTTTTGAGCCGCTTTGGAATCATCGTTACATCGATCACATCCAGATCACAGCCGCGGAGCCACTCGGTGTGGAAGCGCGTGGTCCTTATTACGAGAGCTCCGGAGCATTGCGCGACATGGTGCAAAACCATCTGCTCCAGTTGCTTTGCCTGGTTGCCATGGAACCGCCAACGGACCTGACGGCCGATAGCGTACGCGATGAAAAAGTAAAAGTGGTGCGCGCCCTGCGTCCCATGTCGACAGAGGATGTTGCCAGCAATGTGGTGCGCGGCCAATACGCGGCGGGCGCAATCAATGGCAAAGAGGTCATCGGTTACCGCGCGGAAGAACGTGTCAGCACTGAGTCGATGACCGAAACTTATGTGGCCCTCAAACTCCACGTTGATAACTGGCGCTGGGCCGACGTCCCCTTCTATGTGCGTGTCGGAAAACGGCTTCCAAAAGGCGGCACCGAAATCGCCATTCAATTTAAAAATGCCCCCGGAGTCCTTTTCAACAAAGACGCCGCGGCAGTGGGTCCCAACGTCCTTGTTATCCGTATTCAGCCCGATGAAGGGATCTCGCTGCGAATCCAGGCAAAACGCCCCGGCGCAGCAGTCCGCGTTGAGCCGGTCAAAATGGATTTCCATTACGGCACCAGTTTCGGAAAGGCTTCGCCGGAAGCGTATGAGCGTCTGCTTCTCGACGCGATGAGCGGCGACGCCACGCTTTTTGCACGGCGCGATGAAGTGGAAGGGGCTTGGAAATTCATCGATCTGATCGAGGAAGCCTGGCACCAGAATCCGACACCGCCCGCGCTTTGTGAATATCCCGCTGGCTCCTGGGGACCGGCGGAAGCCGATGCGCTCCTTGAACGGGACGGCCGAGCCTGGCGCAGAATGTAGCAAACTCACCGGGGAATAAACGGTTTTTCCCGGTTCCATCAGCCTCCCACGTGTTCATCCACTGAGTTTTTAATTTACCTCCCATTTCCTCATGCCTGTCACTATTGACCCCACCGCTTTGGGAATGCCCGTTGAACTCGGGCAGATCAGCCGTGAATTAAAAAAACTTTGGGAACAGGACGGCGGCGTGAGCACGCGCGCCTCGCTTATCAACCTGGCGGTTTACTGCGAAGGCGTTGAGTCGATGCGCGCCAACACGGAGCTCATCATGGAGTTCACGCACGAGCATGCCTGCCGTGCCATCCTGATCGGATACGAACCCGGCAGCGAAAACCAGATCCACGCCTGGATCAACGCCCACTGCCATCTGAGCCGGGCTGGTGCAAAACAGGTCTGTTGCGAGCAGATCTCGTTTCTTTTTGAAGGCGACACCAAGAAACGGATCGCCAATATTCTTTTCTCAAACCTCGACAGCGATCTCCCGCTCTATCTGTTGTGGCGTGGTGAATTTCACGATCCGGTCGATGAACAGCTCTGGGCGTGGGTTGACCGCCTTATCTTCGACAGCCAATCGTGGCGTGACCCAAAAAGCCAGTTCGCGCTTCTCAAAGACTCGCTGGTTCGTTCCAAATCGCGTCTCACATTGTGCGACCTGAACTGGACACGCTCCCTTCATCTGCGCCAGGCGCTCGCGCAGATGTTCGATCACGCCGAAAATCTCTCGGTGCTCGACAACCTCAAAACAGTCGCAATTGCCCACGCGCCCAATTTCCGCTCCACGGCGCTGTTGCTCGTTGGATGGTTTGCCGCGCAACTGAAACTTGTCTTTGTAAAAAATGAGGGCAGTGCGTTCGTTTACCTCAATCCTCACGGTAACGAAGTCCTTTTTTCTCTGACCGCCGAAGAGGGTCGTTCGATCAGCCGTTGTGAACTCACTTCCGATACCGGTTCCATCCGGTTGCAACGTGATGGCGCGGGTGACTTCTTCCGAGTCGAAGTCCGGCTCACCGACAACCGCGTCTACAATCATCTCCTTCCCGCCGGGATCAACGCGACTGCCACGCTCATCCTCGAGGAAATCGGCGGTGGCGGCCAGCACAAGGTCTATCTCAACGCCTTGGCAGCCAGCGAAGTGCTGCTCTGAAAAAGCGCAGTACCGGCGGAAGCCCTGAACCGGCACGGGCGCCACGAGCGGCCGCTTAGGAGTTGCGGCGGTTGAAGGTAAGCCGCTCGCGATCCATTTCGCGTTTGCTTACCCGCTCCTTGAGATCGGCACGCTGATCGCGGTGATCTTTTCCCTTAGCCACTCCGAGTTCCACTTTAACCCGCGAGTTCTTCCAATAAAGCCGCAACGCAACCAGCGTGTGGCCTTTAATCTGCGTCTGCACCGAAATACGCTCGATTTCCTTGCGATTGAGCAGCAGCCGCCTTGGCGACTTTGGAAGATGCTGCTCGAAGCTCGCCCTCGCATACGGCTGAATATCCATGTCGTGCACAAACACCTGGCCACCATCAACCCGCGCAAAGGCGTTGTTGAGGTTGGCCAATCCGTCACGAATCGACTTCACTTCCGTCCCCTTTAACTCAATCCCCGCCTCGAACCGTTCAAGGACTTGAAAATCGTGGAGCGCTTTGCGGTTGTGAGTGATGTCGCCGTCCATGCCTTAATAGCGGACTTAAACCCGCTGAAATCCAGCTTCGATTTTATTCAGGATCGTGGGTCGTGGAGGGAATTGACTCGAAATGAATCTTCCCCTCGACAATCTCTTTGAGCGCAATGTCGGAAAAGCCCATGCGCGGCCCGGTCTCCACCAAAGGACGATGCCCGGAGGTCAATTGACGCACACGCCGTGAAACAATATTCACGAGGAGCTGCTGGTTCGGAATCACTTTGAGGGCTTCGTCGATAAAAGAACTGGTCATAAAACGGAAAAAAGGGCGCCGCCGGAAAAATGGGATTGTTAGGATGAAGGTGCCGTGGCGGCTTGTCAACGTACCTTTGAAAACGAAAGTCGAAGCGGAGAAAGGGTGATCCGCTTTTTGATTTCGCGCGTTAAGCTCACCCCTGCCGTCTGCGCAGCGTAATCCGCTTGAGACGCGCATCATCGGGAGGACTCCAGGTAATGATTTCGGGGTCATCCTTGAACGCATTATGAACGATGCGGCGCTCATAAGCGTTCATTGGCTCCAGCTGAAAAGGGCGTCCGGTCTTGCGCACCGTGTCGGACAACTGGCGAACGCGATGGGCGAGGCTGTCGTCTTTCATTTCGCGCCAATGCTCAATATCGACCTGCACGCGCGCCGCATCCTTTTCCCTGGCCTGAAGGATACGGTTTAGCAGCAGTTGAATATCGTCAAGCAAGGCGCCATTGCGTCCGATGAGCCGATCTTTTTCCGCCGTATAAATCTGCAAAGTCAGCCCGTGCTCGCTCTCGAACTCTTTGATTTCGCAAACAAAGCCCAGAAGCCCGAGCATTGTATCGAGGGTCTCTTTCGGGATTGAGCTCATAAGGGGGATCAGCTGCGCGTCTTTTTCTTGGGCGGCGGAGTCGCTTTTACAAGCACTGGCGCCGATTGATTGCGAGTCATATAGAGTTGCACGATCGAGAACAAGTTCTGCACGGTCCAATAAAGCGCCAGGGCCGACGCAAAGTTATAGCAGAAATAGACGAAGATCAGCGGCATAAACATGAAGATCTTCTGCTGAGCCGGATCGCCGGTCTTAGGCTGGATCGCCATCTGAATGAACATGGTCACCGCCATGCAGAGCGGGAGCACATTGATTGGGAAATTGAGGATATGCGCCACGGTATCGGGCTGGGAAAGATCGTGGACCCAAAGAAAGCTGCTGTTTCGCAGTTCTACCGCGACGCCCAGCATGCTGTAGAAACCGAGGAAGATCGGAATCTGAATGAGCATTGGCAGGCAGCCCGACAACGGGTTGATTTTGTAATCCTTGTAGAGCTTCATCAGCTCCGTGTTCATGCGCGTCGGATCGTCCTTGTACTTCTCGCGCAGCTCGGTCATTTTGGGCTGAAGCAGTTGCATCCGCTTCATCGACTGGGTCGCCTTGTTTTGAAGCGGCCACATGAGGCTCTTGATACAAAGAGTGAGGACTACGATCGCCCACGCATAATTGCCAAGCTTGGAGCGCAGCCAATTCATTGAGGTCAGCAACACTTTGCTAACCGGGCTTGCCACGCCGAAATTCATGATCTCGTCCTCGCGCTGCCCGAGCGCCTTGAGCCTGCCGTATTCTCTGGGTCCGGTGTAGACGTTGAAGGATTGGGCGAAGGTTTCACCCGGCTGCAGCGTGAATCCCGGCATCCCGAGTGCGCCATCGATCCCGAAACGTTCGGCGGCCGTTTTCCCTTCTGTCGAAAACCCGGCCGCCTTCCACGCTTCATCCTGGATCACAAACCGGCGGGCCCATACCTGGGAACCCTGATGTTTGGCAAGGACATCGCTGCTCGCTTTTTCATCCACGAGCGCTGTGACAAGCGAGGTGAAATATTGGCTGGTCACGCCGGCCCAGCGGATCAGCGGGGTGCTGTCGGTATACGTGGCGCTTGCCTGACGGCGGCTCAGGAAGTTGCCACCGCCAAACCAGTTGACGTCAATGAGCTTGTTGCTGCCGTCTTTGTAATAGTTGAATCCCGTGTAAATCGGCTGATCGCGCTGATGGATGGGCGCGGATGAACCGGAGTAAACAAAATATGCCGGAATCTGCAGCGGCTGCGCGCCGCGATTGGCAAATGTCACGTCGAGCCGGAGCAGGTATTCCTCGCGCAACAGCGTCTTCTCGTCAGCGCCGGCCAGCTTGGGCAAAATAAAGTTTTTGGTCAGCTGCAACCCGCGCGCATCGGTGCGCTCATATTTGATCTCACCGGCCGCCGCATTGGGAGCCGCCGTGAATGGCATTCCGATGCCCTCCCCCGCCACTTCGCTGATCGCTCCGATTGGCAATGTGCCAAACAGATTAAGCGTCACATTTTGCGACTCTGAAGTGTGCCTGATCAGCTTTGCTTTGGAAATACCACCACCCAGATTGGTGAACGAATATTCCACCGCGGAATTGGCCAAAGTATCGATCTGCGCCGGTGCCGCGATAGGTGCGGCTGGAACGGCCGGGGCTTCCGGAGACGCGCCGGATGCGACGGCTGGAGCCGGCGTGGCAGGCGCTTGTTCCACGGGAACAGCCGGAGCTGCCAATGCCGCGGCTGCCGCAGCCTCGGAGGCCTCCCGCTGCGCTTTCTGCGTCGCGGGGATGTAATAGAAAAATTCAAACGCGAGAAGCGCGAATACGGAGAGAACGATGCCGAGAATTCCTTTGCGATCCATAGCCCTAGAGAAAATTGCGAAGCTCCCGGCGCGAGGCCTGAAGCGAGTCTGAGTTATTCATTATTTAAAATTTGTCCCGGCCGCCGGAGCGCGCACCGGGAATTCTGATCGCGGGCGGCACCGGATCGTATCCGAGCCCGCCCCAGGGATTGCAGCGCGCGAGACGCTTCAGACCCATCCACAACCCGCGGAATGCTCCGTGAGTTTCCACCGCTTGAAGACAATATCGCGAACAGCTCGGCTCAAAACGGCACCCCGAGCCCGGGCCGCCAAGCCACGAAAGGATCGGCGAAACAAGCAGTTGATATCCGCGGATTAAGAGGCGGATCAAAAATTTCACGGCTCAAAAAGACCGGCACGCGCAGCTAGCGCCTGCCATTCACGTTGCAATTCTTCGAACTCGGCTCCGGCGGCTTTCTGCCGGGCAATGAGCACCAGCCAGCAACCCGGTTTAAGCCGGGGGCGGTCAAAGCGCACGATTTCACGCAATCGGCGGCGAACGCGATTTCGAACCACGGCGCCGCCTACTCGCCGCGAGGTAATAAAACCGGCTTTTGTAGCAGGCGAAGTCTTGAGAACACTCAACACCATGAACCGGCCATGAAAAGAGGTTCCTTCCCGCTTTAACTTTTGGAAGTCGCCAGTTCGCTTGAGCCGGACGACTTTCGGGAATCGGAGCGATACACGCCCGTCCGCGGGAGAAGGGACTTCCTTCTCACCGCCACTGTCAGAGCTCGCGCTCAGGCCTCCGTGTGGCGGGCGTAATGGATTTCGACACCCTTCGGCAGCAGGCGCACGCGGCCACGCGCGCGGCGGCGGGAAAGAATGGCGCGGCCATTCTTGGTCTTCATGCGGGCACGGAAACCGAACTGACGTTTGCGGGTGCGTTTCGAGGGCTGGTAAGTGCGTTTCATATGCCGTGGGTGTCTTTAGGTATTTCGGGAAAAAGAGGCGCAACTCTAGCGGCCGCATTCAACCTGTCAATAAGCGCCTTCGTTCGTTTTTAATCCCTGATTCCACTCGATACTCGCTTCCCTATTTCCTCCGCTTCTTAATGGGAAACCCATGAATTTCGATGTCGCAATTGTCGGTTCGGGGCCTGCCGGCGCCACTTGTGCGGCATTGTGCGCCCAGGCCGGACTAAAGACCGCGCTGATTGAACGGACTCAATTTCCACGGGAGAAGGTCTGCGGCGATTGCCTGAATCCCGCCTGCTGGCCAATCTTCAAGCGGCTCGATCTCGAGACGCGCATCCTCGCCCTGCCTCATTCAAGACTTGAAGAAGTTGAGTTCATCGCTCAGCACGGCGCCTCCATCCGCGTTCCCCTGGCGCGCCAGGCGCGCGGCGAGATCGCGATTAAACGCAGTCTGCTCGATCAGCTTCTCCTCACCCGCGCGGGCGAACTCGGCGCCGCTGTTTTTCAAAATCATACCGTCACAAAAATTGATCCCGGCTGGATTCTTCACACTACGGGCGGCTCGTTTTCGGGCAAAATCGTCGTTGCCGCCGATGGGCGCAATTCCACTGTAGCCCGCCTGCTTAACCTCCTCCCGGCATCGGCGCGCGATCGCATTGGATTGCAAACGCATCTGAGTGCTCCGGCCAATTTTGGCAGCCGTGTGGCATTGCATTTTTTAAAAGAAGGTTACTGCGGCGCGGCTTCCATCGGTGATGGCGAACTCAATCTTTGCCTGGTCTCACGGCCCCGCGATCTCGATGCCCTGAAAACATGGGCTCTGAACCATTTCCAAATCGCCGCAGACCCGCAGTGGCGCACGATTTCCCCACTATCGCGCGCCCCGATTGCCGCCCGGAATGGCAATCTGCTTCTGATTGGCGATGCTGCTCGCGTGGTTGAACCGTTTACCGGCGAAGGAATCTATTACGCGCTTTCAACCGGGGAACTGGCGGCCCGTCATATCGTGGACAACACCCTTGATGCTTATCCAAAAGCGCATGCGGCCCTCTATCGCGGCAGGCTCTGGATCAATGAAATCTCGCGATTCGCCGTCACTCATCCACGCGTGGCAACCGCCATCCTCGCGACGGCGCGCGTGACGCCAGGCATCCTTCGTTTTCTTACTCGAAAAGTCATCGGCTCGTAAACATCCCGTCGGAGCCATCACACCGTGCCCACGGTGGCGAGCAGCGGCTCAAGGCATTCCCGGGTAATGCGGCGCGAACAGGTGACCAGCAGCTTGCGGCCGGCGCGGGTCATGGACATGTAAATGCGGCGTGTGTTGTCGCGAACCAATTCCGCTCGTTCCTCCGTATCGAGTCCGATGGCCGCTTCTTTTTCCAGTAACGCATCGAGACCGCAAAGAAACACCACGGGACTTTCCAGTCCGGTCCCGGCGTTGATGGAACTGACGCGCACGCCGGGAGAATAAGCCCGCCGATCGCCCAGGTCCCGTCCGATCGGGCTGCCCACGATACGGTTTAATGTCTCAATGAAGGGAACAACCATTGCCCCATCGTTTTGCATCACCAGAAAATGCTCCGGATTCGCCCCCGCGCGCAAAGCTGATGCAATCTCATTGGCCACTCGCGAGATTTCACTTTGCAAGCTGTCGACAGCAAGCAACCGAGGCGCATCCCCCGAATTCAAGCGCTCGATCTCCAGTGGACCCGGCAGATTGATCTCCTCTTCCTCCCCCGGAAGCCGGCTCCGATAAAAAGCCGTGGCAAATGCCAGAATTTCACGCGTGTTGCGGTAACAGCGAAGCAACCGCGCGCTCTGCCCGCGCACATTGAGACCGCCAGCCAGCCACGATTGACGCCGCTTGAGAAAGCCTTGCGTGGGATCGGCGGCCAAAAAAAGTTGCCCGACACCGGGCTTCACACTCCGTTTAATAACGCGAAACCAAATGGGGGCAAAAAACTGTGCTTCGTCGATAAAAACAAAATCGTAAAGCGGTGGACTTAAATGCCCGCACTCCACCTTTGCCCAAACTGCCGCCGCGGCGCCCGGCCAGTCTTCCAGACCGCGGCGGTCGAGCTCGGCCCGGTAATTTTCAAGAAGCAAAAAAACGCCGGCGCGTTGTTCATCCTGCAAGGCGCGTTTCCGGCCGAGGCGAGTCACGGCGCAATACGCTTCCCGGGTTGCCAGGCCGTGATCGCGAATCCAGTCAATTTCCTCGGTCAGAAAGTTGAGCGGCAATTTCGCCAACGCCGAATTTGCGCCAGCCAGATCGCGCAGCAGTCTCTCCCGATCGTGCAGTTTAATAATTTCCCATCGCGCTCCGCTAAACTCGCGGCACCATTGGTAAAAGGTCGACCATTGCACCGTCGAATTGGGACAGAGTCTGCGAAACCGTTCCCGCAGTTCTCCATTGAGCGGCCGGTTGTGAGTAAGCACCAGAATGCGCGCCTTTGGATAAAGCTTCGCTTGAATCATTGCCCGATAAAGCAGGATCAACGATTTGCCACTGCCGGCCACCCCGGTTACCAGGCGCAGCCGCATTTCGCGCAAAACCGTGCCGGCCTCTTCCGATAACGAAAGATCTTCTTTGGTCAGAAACTCCTGATCAAGATCAAGAAGAAATCCAGTCAGCCGTGCGCCTACGGTCCGGTCCGGCTTTTCCCGCACTCTCGGTATGAGCGACTCGGGAATCCCAATCTCGGGGCTGAATTTTTCACGAAGCGCATTGACCATTGCCTCCGGCAGTTTCATTTGGTCAAGCCCATCGTGTTCAATCCGGCGAATCAATGGTTCGGAGCGAATCGTTTCACGCCCCCAAAATTGGACATCGTGAATTTGCCCGCGATCCCCAATTTCATCGAGCTGCGCTTGCGGAACATTGGGAAATGCGACAGCCAGGAAGATCGGCAGCCGGTCTCCTCCATACTCAAGGCCGGCTTCCGCCAACGCTTCAGCACGAAAAAACGCGAGCCGCTCGCGATCCAAAAGTACAAAGGAGCCCGGAACAAACCCGGTCGTTTCCGGTCCGGCAAACAAATCGACCTGAAGCATGGCTTCCGCCTGCGCTTCGCTCAAATCGGAGACCGCGATCAAATGGCAGCTTTGCTCCTCCTGCATCACCATCAAAGCCGGACGCCATTGCTCTCCCAATGGAAGAGCGAGCCAGACCCGCAAATTTTCTCCGGGAATGCGCCGCAATGCATGGAGCACCTTGGCCGTTTCAGGAGAAACGTTGCCGGCAGGTTTATTCGGAAAAAGGCGGGCCATCTTAAAGGCGAATGACGTGGCAGGCAGCCCGGAACGTCTTCCAAAGAGCGATCAAATCGAGCGCTTCAGGATCAAAACTTTCGGCCTGCGCAAGTTGTTCACTCGCCAGGACAATGACCTTGCTGCGCGCCCGGGTGACCGCAACATTCAAACGCTGCGGCTGCAAAATAAAATCAAGGAGTCGCGTTACATAGTCAGGCTCCGAGGCCGTCATCGAGACAATCACCAGCTCCCGCTCCTGCCCTTGCATCCGATCCACGGTATCAATCACACATTCCGAAGCGTCGTGAAGCGCGCTCCGGGTTTTTAAAAAAAGCCGGATCTGGCGCGCCTGCCGCCGGAACGGAACAACCACCGCCACTTGCCTCATTGAGAATCCGGCGTGCTGCAAATCGACAAGAAGATCGGCCACCAGGATTGCCTCATCATTTGAAAACCGTTTGGCGTTGCGATGCTCCATTTCCACAAAGACGAGTGGATTTTCCGGAGCGAAAATCTCGCCGAAACTGCGCGCCACCTGTGGCAACGCCAGCCGGCGCCCCGCGTTCTCCCGCGCAGGATGCAGTTTGCCATTGTAAAACGATTCGGCCGGCCAGCGCGCCAGCTCCGCGTTCATCCGATACGTAATCTCGAGCATCGTTTCAAAACCGCGTCCGCTTAACCTGCCGAACACCGAGCAAAGGCCCGCGTCCTTTGCCGGCACGCTCTGCAGGACCGGAGGCAGCTGCCTGTGATCGCCGATGAAAATGTAAGCCTCTGCCGAAAGCATTGCCATCAAAGCGAGCGGCAAAGTCACCTGCCCGGCCTCATCGATAATCACGGAATCAAACTCGATTCCACGCATCCGGCGGCTTCGTAACGAGAACGGGGTGGCGCCCACCACGTAACCACCCTCGTGCTGGGTCAATGGCGAAGCCGAAAAAGCTTCATATTGTTGCACGCGCAATTCGGGGTCGTAAATTTCCTTGCCGATTTTGACAATGGCTTCGATCTCAGGCGCCACTCGCTGGATCATATTAAGAGCATTATGGATGGCACGATGCGTGGCCGCCGTAATCAAAACACGTTCCCCGCGCGCCACCTTCTGCTTAACCACTTGGGCAAGCACGAATGTTTTCCCCGTGCCCGGCGGCCCCTGCACCAAATGAGAAAGATCCGTGGCGACGGCTTGGGCTATCGCTTCCGCCTGGCTTTCATTCACCCCCTCCTCTTCCGCCTTCGCGCAAGCCTCTTCAAAACGCTCCAGGTCGACCTGTGGTTTTAAGTCACCCGCGAGCAGCGGCAGAATCCTCTCCCGGCCGCGTGCGGTCTCGCTGAGATCGGTGAGCGCTTTGCGATAAAACGATTCGAGATCAAGATACGAGCGGTCCAGCACCCAGTGCCCGCGGCCAAGCTCCTGGGCCACCTTTTGCCAGCCTTTCTCCGGCTCAAGCCATACCTCGTCGTCTTCCACCCGGAAGAGGTTGCCGGTCAGGATCGGCAGCGCAGGATCGCCCCGGCTTAATCTCACCAAATCGCCTTCACGCAGATCTGAGTTGTTTCCCGCTACACACCGGAACCGGACAAAGCGGTCAGGTGGAATGGAAGAAAACTCAAGCGCGTCGATGCACCGGCCTCGCGCCACGCGTTCAACCACCGGCAAACTCCAGAGTTCAGCAAAGAAGCGGCGCGTTGCTTCGCTTTCCCGAATCACGAGACCAGTTAATTCATGGACAAAATCCTCGAGCATTTCCGCGCATCGTTATGCGGGCTTAAAAACGCGGCGGCGATCCCGAAAATCCGCGAAAACGGACTCTGACTGCCAAGGTACAAACCCTGCTTTCTCAAGCTTGTACCGAAATCAAAATCGGATAATCAAACTCATTATACTATGTTAGACAAAAGATCCAAAGCTCAACAAGGCTTTACGCTTGTTGAAATCATGATTGTGGTCGCGATCATCGCCTTGCTGGCCTCGATTGCCGTCCCCAATTTCGTGCGTTCAAGAAAACGCGCGCAAGCAACCCGCATATTGCAGGATCTGCGTGCCATTGATGCCGCGATGGACTTGTATGCAATTGAAGCAAACAAAACGACCGGCTCCACGGTCACGTGGTCACAGGTAAAGCTCTACCTCAAAACCGGCACTCCATTATATGTGACTGGCAAAAGCATCCTCTCCGACAGTTATCCTACGAGTTTCACGGTTGACTCGCCTGTCGCCACCCCGGTCGGCACCAGCGCCGCTTTGAGCGACGTCGCCCCACCCTCTTTCTGGTCGCCGTATACGCTCCAATAGCGCATCAGCTCCTTCCAAAACAGCCGTCCGGATTTAAAATCTCCGGGCGGCTTTTTAGTTTCCTGAATGTTCCTCAGACTTTGCACGGGCGGAACGTTGCACTTGAAGAATGAATCCGAATAAGCGCATGCCACACGAGACTTAGAAAGATCCCTTTGCTACGCGCGTAAGGTTTCCATTACCCATTTTCGCAAATTATAAATTTGTTTTTGAGTATATTGCCGCCACGGAACCGACAAACCAGAGAGGCCCAGACATTCGAGAGATGCGCCCCCAAAGTAACCTGGCAGCTTTCGTCCCCGGAAACTTGTTTCCTCCCAGGCACAAAAAAACCCTCCGAATGCTTGATTCAGAGGGCTTAACGAACGTTGCGGGGGTGGGATTTGAACCCACGACCTTCAGGTTATGAGCCTGACGAGCTACCAGGCTGCTCCACCCCGCGTTTCGTAGGGGGCTAAGTTAACCGACATGCCCGGATGCACAAGACAAATCTCGCGAAATTACGCATTCTTTTTTGGACTCACCCTTTATCGATGCTGAATTTGCCCGGGCCGATGAAAAGCAGGCTCAAGACAAGAATGGCCAGTTGAACGGCATTGGAGAGTTTTCCAAGGCTCGACCCGGTTTCAAGTCCGATGGAAAGCATCACAATCAGGACGAGGAAGATGTAGAGGCAAGCCGGCCGGAACCAAAAGCCGAGGATGACGAGCGCTACCGCGAGCGTTGACGCCATCGCTCCCATAAATCCCCAGGCTTCCGGGGCAAAGCTGATTCCCACATCCTTCATCACGCGGCCCGCCTGCTTCCAGGTGGCGATCGCCCCGGCTTTGCCGCCCACCAGCCGGGACCAGCCATGGAGCCAGATGTAAAACGTGCCTAATCCGACTCGGAGAAAGAGGAGTGCACCGTCGCGATAATTGCTTAATGAAGACCACATGGGCGGCGACGCTAGCGTTCCTTTTCCCGCTCGAAAACGCCTAAAAGAGGCCAATCAGATAGAGCGCGGCGATGGAGGCAAATCCAAGCAGCAGCCGCTCAAAAACGGTTTGAGGAATAAGATGGATAAGGCGGCGTCCGAAGAAGATGCCTCCCGCCACAATGGGCAGCAGAAGCAGATTAAAAAGGAGCGTGCTTGAATTGATCAGTCCGAGATGGGCGCTGAATGGCACTTTAAAGACGTTGACCAGGAGAAAAAACCAGCCGCTCGTGCCGACCAGCTCATACTTGGGCACCGCGATCGCCAATAAGTAGAGCGACATAATCGGGCCGGCTGCATTGGCGAGCATGGTGGCGATCCCAGCCCACCCGCCCATCGTCCAGGCAAACCACCCGGCATGGGGCACATGGGTAAACGCGCGGGGCGCAATCTGACGCGCGGCCTGGAGGATCACCATCAAAAGTACAATCCATCCAATAAGGGGCCGGAATGCCACGCCCGGGATATGCTGCATGACAACATACCCGGCCAAAATCCCGAGAATGGTTGGAGGCAACATTCTCCATATATGGCTCCATCGCGCGTGCTGATGGAACACAATGACTGAAAGGATGTCGCCCGCGATCAGGAGCGGCAAAAGAATCCCGGTCGATTCCTTGGAAGGAAAAAGCCGGGCCATAATAATTACCGTCAAAAGGCCAACCCCGGAAAATCCGCTTTTCGACAGGCCAATGCAAAATGCCGCGACGACGGCCAGAAACCATTGAAAGAGGGTAAAGGTCTGGCAAATCATCGATGCGGAGGGGAAGAGAAGCTTTCAGCCGCAAAGAGTGGAAGCAAGCCGATCCGCCCGCGAGGCAGCGGATAGAGAAATACCAGGACCCGGAAAAAGATTCAGCCCCCCGCAACCGACTAGTTGCGGAGGGCTGGTGTTCCCCCCAGAACAATCTTCGAAAGACAAGAATTAGTTAAGCTGATAGATGAAAGCTCGCAACCGGAATTTTCGAAATATTAGCAAAACTCATTCAATCGCTCATGCCGCCACGATCCGAACGACGAGCTGGCTGAGCACCGTCTTTGCTTCCAGACTGGAAGTGACCATCTGCACGTTGGCCGCCAGGCACGCAGCGAACGCAGCGCGCAGCTCCTCGCCTCGATAACGGTGAGCATGAGCGGCCGCCAGGCCAAGGGCGAACGCGTTAACCGTGCCATCTTTTTTCCGCGGCAGATGAGCTGTCGCATCGGGCGGCAGGCGGTCGAGGGTTTTGCCAAAAAAGAAAGGCTGCGCGGGCCGGCTCAACTTGTGACGCGTCATGAGATCTTTGACGACGAGGAGGTTGCGAACCGTTGGAATAATCGCCACCAGGAGGATGCCGACCGCGGTTTCGCCCTGAAATAAAAGCTGCTCAAGCAATGAGAGTGACCGTCGCAGATTGCGTTCTGCGATCGCGTTGCCTAATTCAAAAATAATTCCGACGCGGGAAAGCGGCACGAGCAGCCGCACATCCTCCACACTGATCTCCCGCCGGGCGAGGCCGAGGTAAAGATCGAGTTTTTCAATCTCGTTCTGCAAAACCCGGCGATCGCCCCCGGTGAAAAGCGCGAATAACTCGAGGGCCTCGGCATCAAAACGAAGGTTGCGATCTTCTGCGGAACGGCGTGCCATCTGGGCGGCGTCCTCCTCCCAGCCCGCCTTGCCGGTGTCCACTTTGTCAAAGACGGTCACTTTGGCCAATTTGGGGAGCGTTTTGTAAAAAGAACGCCGTTTATCGACATCGATCGCGCTGAGCAGAAATCGGGTGCTGGCGGGAATGCCGGCGGAAATTGTCTCAACGAGTTTTTCGAGCGCTTCGACCACGGCGGCGGCGCGGCCGGTGGGATTATCAGCCAGAAACGTAGTGTTCTTGAGCCAGACCAGCTTTTCGCCTCCGAAAAATGGGAACGTCAGCAGCGCCTCAATGGTTTGATGGATTCGGGTTGCCGCCTGATCGGCGTTATCCGCGCTGCCATCAATGATATCGACGCCAAAATCGCCACCCGGCGAAAGTTGGTCGGCGAGTTCGCGAGCAGCCCGTTTGACTTCCGATTCATCGGAGCCAAGAACAGCGTGGAAAGCAGCGTTTTGGACAGGTTTGGTTTTGGCGGCGGCCATCTCTTAGTTGGTAAAATTAACCGTTCAATCCAAAGCGGGGAAGCCATGATCTTTGACGGCGTATTCCTTAAACTGGCGCTCCAATTCCTCCAAGGTCGAAAAACGCCCGGCAAACCCTTTGCCCAACGCGCTCTCGATCCGGTTGCCTTTTGCCAGCGCCTCGAAAAACAGGTTGAACCCGCGCTTGTCCGCCGCGCTTAAAAAACGCACCAGCCGCTCCGATTCTCCATAAAAAGCGGCCACCCCCTCTAATTCACGCGGGTAGGTTGCCGCCGCCGACAAATCCGCAAGCGCGATGAAATGGGCCGGATCAACCGATTGCGACCGGGGCCGGGCATTGTAGCCGCGCGCCCTGTTAAAAGCCGCGTATCCACGCGACGCGGCATATTCGGCGTATCCTTCGTTCAGCCAAAGCGGGACACCTGCCCCGAAAAACCGGTGCACGACGAGGTGCGCGATTTCGTGTCCGAGCGTATTTCCCTTAAATTTCAGCTCGGGATTGCGTTGAATGAAGAGTTCGCCGCCGGCGTGAATGCCGCCGGTCCAAGGATCGAGCGCTGCGCGTTTTTGAAATTCCGCCCAATCGGCCGGTTTTTCGAAAATGAAAATGTGCGCCTTGCGCTCCCACTGCGCGGTCTCCTTTTCGAGTTCCTTTGAAATAACGCCGTAATAAAACTCGGCCTCCACTGAGACCGGCGTGGCGATGAAGCTCTGGAAAAAATGGTAAACGAAGTTTTTACTTTCCGCGTGTTTCCATTCGCTAAACCGGATGCCGAGCGCCGCCTGACCCAGCAGTGTGATTGAGCGGTCTGAAAGCTGGCCCACTGCCACCTCTGTCAGCGCGCCCAAGCCGGGTTCCGCGGCTCGCGCGCTCGCAAAGCAAAGCAGCAACAGACCAAAAAGCCAAAGGCAGCGCCGATTGAATTTGCGAAAAATTTTGAAGTTCATGGGAAAAACCGGGGAAGCAGATGCACAAAAGCTTTCCGCGGCGGTTTTAAAGCCTCTTTGGGTGAATGAAAATCGCAACCATTGAAAAAGCTTTTGCACCGGCGCCAACCGGAGTCGTATCTACAAGCATGTCCAACAACGAGGAGCCTGAAAAAATCTGGGACGAATATGATTGGGAGCGGTTTCTCCAGCAGCAGGACCGTAAAACAGAAAAATACATGGAGCTGCTTGAGCGCTACATGGATGACCCAAACCGCGACCAGATTATCGCCAAGGAAATGGGCTGGTTCCACTTGCTCGATAAAGACGGCGAAAAGTGGGCCGAAAATGTCGACACACTCTTTGATCAGGAACTTGATGCGGAAGCGGAGAATGAAAGCAGTGAGGACGAGGAGGAAAGCTTTGAGGTGCATCCGCTCTACAAAGCTTCCTTCGCACTGACGATTTGGGTGGACCAACTCTTTGAGGAAGTCGGCGACCTTCAAAATCAGCCATCGGCTGTTAAACTTTCCACGCAGGCCTCCATCGCCAGCGCAAAACTGGCCGCCGCGCTTAGCGACGACGACGTCGACGAAATCGGGATGACGATCGCGTATCTCAAACGCGCTCTGAAAGCGATCATGCTCGGCCTCGATGCGGCGGTGCAGTTGCGCAAGGAAATCGCTCTCGATAATGAACGGTTCGGGATGCTCAATCAGCGCCTCTTCCAGATCCGCGATGGCATTATCGAACTGATGGGAAGCTATCGCGCCGAGTGGCGGCGCCGGTTTAAGAAGGAATAAAAGCACTCTCCGTCGGTTGAAGCGCGGCGGGATTCCGGCCAATTCATTGTGCCGCGCCTCGTGAACTTCCTGCCGGCCGCTTTTCAAGGCACTTTTATTGAATGCATCTGCCGTGACTTCGTCCAATCGCATATCCACGGAGCCTGACACCGATGCAGTCGACCCCCGCGACGATTTGGAGTTGGTCGCGCGCTGTCAAACCGGGGATCAAGACGCCTTTAACCAACTCGTGATTCGCTACCGCCAACGCGCTTTTGCCATGGTTTATAACATGGTTCGCAATGAGCATGACGCCTGGGATTTGACCCAGGACGGTTTCCTCAAGGCATGGAAGTCGATCGACCGGTTTCGAGGGCAGTCATCTTTTTATACCTGGCTTTATCGGATCTTAATGAACGTTGGCATCGATTGGATGCGTCGCAAACACGTTCAGGGCGCCTCGGAATTTGATGACTCCCTGGGAATGCGAAACGTCGAGCCTGCCGCCGCGACCGTCCCGAAGAGCGAATTGGCGCCACTTTTAAAAATCTCCGATAAAGAGATCCGCGCCCGCATCGATGAGGCGCTCCTGAAACTTTCTCCCGAACACCGGGCAGTCATCGTTTTACGCGAGATCGATGGCATGGATTACCAGGAGATCGCCGACTCACTTGAGTGCTCAATCGGCACCGTAATGTCGCGGTTATTTTACGCGCGCAAAAAACTCCAAACCATACTGCGGGATATTTATGAAAACCTTTGAGGAACGATATACCGCCTGGATTGATGGAAAATTAAGCGGCTCGGAACTGGCCTGTTTCGAACGCGAACTTGACGCCACCGCCCCACCCGACAAGGCAAGCGCCCAGCAACTCGGCGATCTGCTGCGGCATCATTCAGACGCGCCCGCGCTGCCGAATGCCGATTTTTTCACCCACCAGATCATGCACCGGATCGCGAGCGAAAATCCGGAACCGCAACGGCGCCGCTCGTGGAGCTGGTCGATTCCCCGGCTTGCCTGGGCCGGCGCACTGAGCCTGCTGCTGGCGGGCGCTTTATTTAAAACAATCATTTTGCCGGACGTGCCGAAACCGGTCGTTGATCCTTATTTTGCGGAAATCGTTGATGTGCGGACATTTGATCCGAATATCTCGGCAACCCCGGTCTACAATCCCAAAGACAACGTGACAGTTCTTTGGATTGAAGGGCTCGACTATTTACCGGCGAGCTACAAGCTTCAGTGACCGTGAAAATTCTTCGGTCCGCACTGTTTCTCATTCTGCTTGCAAGCGTATCAGCGCGGGCGGAGGACAAGATCTGGAGCGCTGTTGTCATTGCCTCTAATGTCGGCACGCCCCGGGAAGCGCCGACGCAGCTATTGCCGGTTATCAACCGGTTAAAGCGGGTATTCGGATATAACCAGTTTGAGATTCTCGGCAGCACGACCACCACCATCGACGATCAGGTCGAACGCTGGCTGATTCCCACCGAACATTTCTGGCTCAATGTTAAAGCCCGCCACGCCAGCGCCAAGGAGGCCCGCGGCGGTTATCTGCTTAACCTGCAGCTCTTTCACGACAAACGGCAATTGGTGGAAACCGAAGCCAAGCTTGCCCCGGACAGCCCGCTTTTTATCCGCGGCCCGCTCCATGCCCGCGGTCAGATTCTGATCGTGCTCCAAGTCCAGCCGCCTGCCAATTGACTCTCTTTATCTGACGCCGGTCACCAACGGCTGCGTCCACGCGTGTTCCAATTCGCCCTCGCAATACGGATCCTTCTTCAACCGGTTCGAGCTCACTTTCGCCCGGACATAGATTTCGTCGCCCTTGAGCGTATAGCTTGCTGAATTACCGTGCACGGTGGCGAGGACGGCGCCGATTTCATCACTGTAACGGCGGGTCACACGCAAGGTCTGGCCGTTCTCGCCAAATAGTTGCTCGCTGGAACGCTCATAACCCTTCCGCGTCCCAATAAATTCGGTCGTGTAAACGACATTCGGTTCGGACTCAATGGTGATCGAAATACCCTCTTTGGCACGCACGACCTCGCTGAGTGTTACGCCGGATGAGGCATAAAAATCGCCCGCTTCCATCGCTGCAATGAGCGCTTCGACATTAAGGCTGGCCGCCCGCACCATGATCCAGCCGCGTCCGGGATGACTCTGCTTTTTGGGCTCGGAATGGTAGTTATGCGAATCATCGCAGCCCATCCCAAAGAGCGGCTCCTTTCCCAGTTCAGCAAGCCGCTCGGTGAGCACGATATCCCAGACCCGATCAGTGCTCGCATGCTTGAGGTCGCCCTCGTTGTGCACCATCGGATGGCCATTGTAGACTTCAAAAAAACGGTCATTTTCAACCTGCATCAGCTCTTCGGCCGTGATTGCCCAGCCGAAGTTGGGATGGTTGATATGCGCGAACATCGGCACGCCCGTCCGCTTCCTTTGCGCGGCCACGGCATCAAGCGTTTTCTGCATCACTTCCACAATGCCACCGCCACTCTGGGGCTCGATTTTCTCCACCAGGTTTGTCGCGTTGATATGAATGGGCGCCGTCAGATAACGCCCGGTGATTTCCTCACTCCGAATCAGAAGAAACCGGCCTGGCTCTTCAAACGGCACGCGAAACTCACTCAGCATCTTAAGCCGTACTTCGCGCACCCCATCCGTGTCGCGCTCTTCCACCCACGGCTTCCCAAAACGCGCCAGATATTTGGCAAACGCAGCCTCGCCGCTTTTCACCACCCCAATCCAGCGCTCGTGATCAGCCAGAATATTGTGATCCGACAGCGCGAGAAAATCGTATCCGTGCTGTTTGTACCAATCGACAATCATTTCCGGATAATCATCTCCATCACTCCAAAGCGAGTGCGTGTGCAGATTCCCCTTCCACCAACGAAGGTCTTGATCGGCAGCCGTGGCGGAATAAAGTGTCGTGTACGAAACAAAAAGGATCACGAGAAAACGCATCGGCTGGGGGAACCTTGGGGGGAACCTTGGGGACATGGAAAACCTGGAGGCAGCGAGAAGCCGGACCGATTTAAGGCGATGAATCGGAGGCTGGATTATCCGTAACGCAACGCTTCGATCGGGTCGAGCCGGCTCGCTTTGATGGCGGGGTAAAATCCGCTCACGACACCAATGATTAAAGCGAAACTAAAGCTGATCAGGACTGCCGGAAGCTCCACCACCGGCGCGTTCTTATCGGAAATCATGACCAGAATCTTCATGATCCCAAAACTCGCCGCCAATCCGAGAACGCCGCCGATGAAGCCGATCACTGCGCTTTCCACCACGATTTGCATAAAGATATCGCGCCCCTTCGCGCCAACGGCCCGGCGTACACCGATTTCGCGGATTCGCTCACTGATACTGGCCAGCATGATATTGGTGATGCCAATGCCGCCGACCAGCAGCGAGATTCCCGCGATCATGCCGCCGCTTAAGCGCGTGCTCTGGACGCTCTCCTCAATGGTGTCAAACCACTCCTGCTTGGTATCAAATGTGAAATCCTCAATGCCTCGATGGGTGGCGCCGACGATGGCTTGCACCTGATTCATGGTTTGCTGAAAAGCAGCCGTATCCGCCACCTGGAATGAAAGTTGGTCGAGCTTGTAATTAGGCCCCTGATCGACCAGGCCGACCACGCTGGCGCTCTTGAATTCGTAAAACATCGTGCTGATCGGAATCAGGATCATGGCGTTCTTGCGGTCGAACATTCCGCCCCCGGATCCCCCGCCCCGCCCGCCACCAGGAGCACCACCCGGCGGTTTTCTCTTCGTACGATCCCGTTCCACCGGAGGCGCTTTTGCTGCTTGCTCGCGCCGGCGTTTGTCCTCCTCGCGTTCGTAATGGGTAAATTCGCCAACGACCGTAAATGGACAGCCATTGAGCATGATCGATTGGCCAATGGGGTTGAAATGCGGCAGCTCAGGCCAGAGCCGTTGCGAGATCCCGTCGCCGATGACGCAGACATGTTGGGCGTTTTCAACATCCATCAGGCTCAGGTTCCGGCCCCGGGCCACCTCATGTTTATTGATCGGCACAAAATCCGGCCATGCACCGACAACAAAAGAACGGAAGAGCTGGTTTGCGCGTGTGATTGCGCAACTCTGCAGTTCGGAAACGGGCGTCACATAAGAAACCAGATCCGCCGATTTAAGGATTGCCTCCGCATCGGCCACCGTCCGCCCCGGCGAGATCTCGGCATACCCTTCCTGCTCGATCGGCACGTCCTGAGTGATGATACCAACCTTCTCAATCCCGCCGACCTGCTGCATGTATTCGCGCATGCCTTTCGCCATTCCCGCGGTAAGCGAAAACATGCTCAGAAGCGATGCCACGCCGAGAATGATCCCGAGCATCGTGAGGAAACTGCGGAATTTGTGGGAAGAAATTTCTTTTAACCCAAGGAGGAGTCCGAGCCAAAGATTCATACAATTTTGCCGTCTTGGATTTCAATCCGGCGCGGAGTTTGGGCGGCGATCTTGTTGTCGTGTGTCACCAGCACAATTGTGCGGCCTTGTTCGCTAAGTTCACGAAAGAGCTCCAGAATGGTGGCGCCGGTTTTGGAATCCAGATTCCCCGTTGGTTCATCCGCAAACACGATTCGCGGATCGTTGACCAAGGCGCGCGCAATGGCGACCCGCTGCATCTGCCCGCCGCTCAACTGCAAAGGGGTGTTTTTTACGCGGTTGGAAAGGCCCACGCGTTCCACCGCGGCCAGGGCGCGGGTGCGGCGTTCCTGAGCGGTCACGCCAGCGTAGATCATCGGCAGCTCCACGTTTTGCAGCACGGTAAACTTCGCGAGAAGATTGAAGGACTGGAAGACGAACCCGATCTTCTGGTTGCGCATCTCGCTCAATTTATTGGCGCTCGCGCGGCTTACGTCGATGCCGTCGATGCGCATCATTCCGGAAGTCGGCGTGTCGAGGCAGCCGAGCAAATGCATCAAAGTCGACTTGCCGCTGCCGCTTGGACCGATGATGGCGGCGTATTCGCCTTGTTCAATCACAAGATCGATCCCATCAAGGGCGACGATATCCTGCGAACCAACACGGTAACGCTTGGTGACGTTGGTTAATTCAATCAGCGCCATAAGGGACCCTTGTTGAAAACGCGGCTTTTTCCTGGAGAGACGCCGTTCCTGCGTTCTCCGGACCGATCCACTCCTGCGGGAATTAAAATCACGATTTCTTTTCCGGGGTGCGCGACGGCTCCACCATAAGGATCTCTTCGCCTTCTTTTAAGCCGGTGAGAATCTGGGCGAAGTCGACGTTGGTCACCCCGACTTTGACCTGGCGCTTTTCAGAGCTCTCACCACTGCGCACATAAACCACCTTCGACATCCCGTCGCCTTTGAACACGGCGGCAATGGGAACCGCGATGGCGTCGTCGGCGCGGGCAATTGGAACTTTCACGCTCACCGTCATTCCCGGGCGCAGCTGGGCAACGGGCTTTTCGATCAACGCCCTGACCTGAAATCCCTTCACATTTGTTTTAATACTGGCCACGGGCGCAATAAAAATAATGCGCGCCTCCAACTCGGAATCCTTAAGAGACTCGGCACGCAGTTGAACCACCTGATTGAGCTCGATCCGGGCGACATCAATCTGGTTGATATGCGTCTCAACAAGCAGCCTTGAGAGGTTGGCGATGGTCATCAGCGTGGTCCCGCTATTGACGCTGGCCGCCGCGATCACAACCTGGCCTTCACTCACGGGCCGCGTCAGCACAGTCCCGGCCATCGGCGCGAGCACCTTGGTCTTGCTCAGGCGATCATCCACGAGCTGCAGCTTGCGCATCGCCTTGGAATAAGAATTCTCGGAAATCGCGAGCGTTGAGGAAAGGTTATCAAAAACTTCAAGGCTGATAAGCTTGGCATCAAAAAGGTCTTTTCCACGGGTGAAATTCTTCTTGTCCCGGTCGACCTGAAGTTTTGTTCCTTCAATTTCCGCGAGGGCCGTTTCCCGCTCGCTTAAAAGATCATGATCGTCAATTTCGACCAGCAAATCGCCTTCCTTCACCACCGCTCCGGCCTCGATATGGAGCCCTTTGATTTTGCCACCGACCTCTGACTTCACATCCAGCGTGATTTCCGGCGCCACATCCCCACTGATCTCCACCGTAAGATCAATGTCGCGTTTTTCCGCCCGGGTCACTCGCCGATCCGCGCGCTCGGCTGTTTTAGGAGCCTGCGCTGCGACCGGGCGAATCCGGGCATACCAATAGCCGCCCCCGGCGAGCGCGGTGAAAAGGAGGAGAATAACGAGTTTCTTCATGAAGAGGGGGCTTGAAGTTCGCCACTATGGCGAAAAGAGTGCAAGGCGCAATAATACGCCTGCGTAGGAAATCCACACGGTAGACGCTTCTTAGAAGTAAGCGCCACTTTTAACGGTTCCTCACTTGCAAGACGGGTAATGACCGGGCGTTTTATTCGCCAAACCACTGCTGCAGCCGTGCGACCTCAAGTTCATCAAAGCACTCCACCACCGCGTCCGCTTTGGTCAATTCCTCTCGCGGATGCGTCGTGGCGACGGCCACCACCCGCATCCCTCCCGCACGCGCCGCCGCAATCCCCACGTGAGCGTCTTCAAAAACAACGCACTGCGACGGCGGCCGGTTGATCCGCTTTGCAGCCAATAGGAAAACCTGCGGGTCGGGCTTGCCCGCCGTGACATCTTCAGCGGTTACAATCGCGTCGAAAAACTCTGCCAATCCGATCAGTCCCAGGGAGAGATCGATGTTTTCACGATGGGTGGAGGAGCCTATCGCACAAGAAACGCCAGCCGCACGAAGGCGTTCCATCCAGCTGCGAACCCCGGGCAAAGCCTTCAATCCCCGCTCCCGCACCACTTCACGATAAAGCTCCTCTTTTCTCAAGGAGAGCCGCTGAATCTCCAAAGGATCCGTGGTCCATGCGAGGATTTCAGGAATGATGAAATCGTTTTTCCGCCCGAACCCTTTTAGAAAATGACCCGCCGGCAGGATGCGGCCCCCTTCCGCGGCCAGGCGCTCCCAGCTCTCTTCATGATGAATGCGCGAATCGATAATGACGCCGTCCCAATCAAAGAGGGCGCCCCAGTTGGCCTGACGAGGGAGAGAAGAGATCACGTTCCATCCACATTCAAAGAACGGCCACGAGGCAAGCGGGAACCTTAAAAGTCGCTCGATTGCCGGGCGCTTTTGGTGATCAGCCGGGCGCCCCGTCCATAAAAGACGTAAGCGTAAGCCCAGCTGAAGAGCACCATGAGCTTGTTGCGAAAGCCGACCAAAAAAATCAGATGCACAAAAAGCCAGGCAAGCCACGCCGGGTAGCCGCTGAAGCGAAGGAATCCGACATCGGCAACAGCCGAATGGCGGCCGATGGTAGCCATCATTCCTTTATCGGAATAAACAAATGGCTTTGGCCGACCCTCAAGGATCATTGCCGAGATATTGGCGGCCGCATGGCGCCCCTGCTGCATGGCAACCGGCGAGACGCCGGGAAGAAGAGTGCCGTCTTCGAGCTCAAAATGCGCCAGGTCGCCAATCACCATCACTTCCCGATGCCCGGGAATGGTGAGATCGGCTCCGATGATGACGCGTCCCTGCCTGTCGACGGGCACGCCGAGGCTTGCCCCCAATGAAGAGGCGGCATTTCCGGCGGCCCAAATGATCGTCTGTGCTTCGATAAACTCGCCACCTTTCAACGTGACCCCATCAGCTGACACCTGCTCGACAGCGGCCTGGAGACGCAAATTGACGCCGATCGCGACGAGCTGTTCCTGCGCGCTTTCGGAAAGATCGGGCGCAAACGTCGGCAATGCGCGACTGGCCGCATCAAGGAGAATCACGCGAGCCTGCGAAGGGTCGATATGGCGAAAATCACGCACCAATGTCACCCTTGCAATCTCCGCGATGGCGCCCGCCATCTCCACCCCGGTCGGACCAGCGCCGATGACAACAAAACTCATTGCCGCCTTTCGCACGGCGTCATCAGTGGTTTTTTCCGCGATTTCAAAAGCAAGCAACATCCGGCGCCGGATCTCAACCGCGTCTTCGAGACTTTTAAGGCCGGGAGCAAACTGTTCCCATTCCGGATGCCCGAAATAGGAATGACGCGCACCGGCGGCGACAATCAGGAAGTCGTACCCGACCTCGCCATCGCTCGTGAGCACCTTTTTCGCCACGGGATCAATCCGCTCCACGATAGTCATGATGACCTCAATATTTTCCTGCTTCCGCAAAACATGACGTAGCGGCTCGGCGATATCAGCGGGAGAAAGCGCGGCCGTGGCAACCTGATAAAGGAGCGGCTGAAAAAGGTGATGATTCTGCCGGTCAAGCAAGGTCACGCGCACATCGGTTTTTCGTAAAGCTTTGGCAGCCTCAAGCCCTCCGAATCCGCCGCCAATAATTACAACACGGGGAAGATTACGCTGATGGATTTTCATTAATAAAACCTTGGGAAGGTCCGATCACCATAGTGTTGCTCATTTTTTGGGCAAGCTCGCGGAACTCGCTCCTGGCTCTGGTCTTCGGCCACGCTCTTCGATAGCAACACGCCATGCTTAACTGGATCTGGCTCTCATTTCTCCTTATCGCGGTCATTGTCGGCGGATTTACTGGAAAATTGCCGGAGCTGACCAAGGGCGCGTTTGAGACAGCGGAGACGGCCGTCATGAAGATCGCGCTCCCATTAATTGGATTGATGGCGATCTGGCTTGGCATCATGCGCCTGGCTGAGCGCTCGGGCCTGGTGCAGATCATCGCACGCGCGTTGCAACCGTTGATGCGCCGGCTTTTTCCGGAAGTGCCTCCGGAACATCCGGCCATGGGCGCAATGGTCATGAATATGGCGGCCAATATGCTCGGCCTTGGAAACGCCGCCACACCGCTTGGGTTGCGCGCGATGACCTATCTTGAAAAGCTGAATCCCAATCCGGGCACGGCCACCAACGCAATGTGCACGTTCCTGGCCATCAACACCGCGTCGATCCAGCTTTTGCCAACCATGGCGATCAGCCAGCTGGCACTCGCCGGATCGCAAAACCCCACGGCGATCGTCCCGGCGGCATTCGCGGCAAGCTGTTGCGCCGCGTTTTCCGGAGTTTTCACCGCAAAATTGCTTGAGCGGCTTCCGATGTTCCGCATCGAGGCGACTGCGATCAAGCCGCTTGAACGGCAGGAAACGGATCTCGTCGAGGAAGAAACCGAGATTGAAAAAATTTCCGCTCCGCCTCTGACACGCACGGGACGGATCTCTCTCTGGCTGCTCTTTTTCTCATTTGGCGCCATGTTTTTTTGCACCGCATTCACATCACAGACCAATGCCCTCCTTGCAGGCTTGAACACCGGCTTGGCATTTCCCGCTCCGCCAGCGGAAGTGGCCGACAGAGGTCCCGTCCTTCGATCCCTCTCAGCCATCTCAATCCTTGCGGTGCCATTCCTGCTTACGTTTTTTCCCCTCTATGCAGCGCTCAGAAAGGTAAAAGTGTATGAGCAATTCGTGGAAGGCGCAAAAGAGGCGTTTGGCGTGGCCCAACGGATTGTCCCATTTCTGGTCGCAATGCTTGTGGCGGTAAGAATGCTGCGCGAAGCCGGTGTGATCGACTTGGCCACCCGCGCGCTCCGGCGGATCCTTGATCTCATCCATTTTCCCGCCGACCTGCTCCCGATGGTGCTGATGCGCCCCTTGAGCGGAAGCGCGACCCAGGGTATTTTTGTCGAACTTATCAACCGCCTCGGTCCCGATACGCTCGTGAGCCGGATTGCGGCCACGGTTTACGGCAGCACGGAGACCACTTTTTATGTGCTCGCGGTTTACTTCGGCGCGGTGGCGGTAAAAAGAACCCGTCACGCGGTCATCGCCGGACTCACTGCCGACACTGTGGCCGTGATCGCTTCAATTGTGATCTGCCGGTTGATGTTTGCCTGAAAACACCGCCGCCATTTACGGTTCGGAACTGCTCTGAAGCGGTACCAGGGATGCTTTGCGTACCCATTCCTGTCCGCGATCGCTCGATAAAAAATCAAACACTTTTTTGATCGCGCCCGTTGGCGGATCCCCGGAGACCAGCGTGATCGGACGCATCATCGGATACTTGCCACTTGTGATCTCTTCAGGAATCGGCCGGACGATCTGGCCGCCGGGAAGTTGAATCCCGAGAGCAAACACTCTTTTCCCATCAACAAACTTTGGCGGCACCAGAGAAATTGCGCCGGCATGAAACTCCACCTGGTCGCGAGCCTCCTGTGGCTCGCCAACGATCTCGAATTTTCCAATGGGTGCCGTGCGCACATCGCCATATAACCAACGCGCAAGATGTTCCCAGGCGCTTTTGCTTGGTTGCGGGCAATAAAATTGGATGGCTCGATCTTCTCCTCCCAACGCCTTCCAATTTGCCACCCGCCTCTCGTAGAGACTCGTCATCTGTTCCCGGGTTAAAGCATGAACGCCCGAGTTCCAAACGTCGCTTGCCACGACAAGCGCGAACGCCTCGGATCCAATCCGAAGCTCCGTAAAGGTTCTGGCCGGAAAGGCGGCTCGATCCGAGGCGGTTAAAGGACGTGCCGAAATCGCTATATTGGCGATTTTGACTCCAACCGCGTTGATGGCTTGCGAACTGCCGCCCTCGTTGGAAATCTGGATATCAAGGCCGAACTCCGAGCGCATCAGCGGCGTGATCAAGGTGAACACCTGGGTCACCGACGCCGAGCCTTGCACGCTCACAACCTCGACTCCAAACAATGAACTCGTCAGCGCCGCAAATCCAAGCAGCGCGCAGAGTGCGACCCTCTTTAAAGCGTCGCTACTCGGTATGAAACCAGGCCGGCAAACCGGCAAAGAATGCGAAGGTGGAAAGGTAGGAGGGGAAATCTTTTCCATACGCTGGGTGCAGATTTCGAAGAAATAGACAGCCTGCAAAGAAAGGTCGAGTCCCCTTCTCAATCCAATTCCGATTCTCCTGCCGAAAAAAAGAAAACCCGCGCTGCGCGCATTTGGGGGGCGCGCAGCGCGGGCTTCGAGGAGGAAAGCTTTCCGGGGAGCTTTCTAAAATTAGCGCTTGGAGAACTGGAAGCGTTTGCGGGCACCGGGCTGACCGGGCTTTTTACGCTCTTTCATCCGGGGATCACGGGTGAGAAGCCCATCGGCTTTCAGCACACCGCGCAGTTCAGGATTACTCTCTGTCAACGCACGGGCGATTGCCAGGCGAATCGCTCCGGCCTGGCCGGTTACACCGCCGCCATGCGCATTGACCGAAACATCAAAGGTATTTTGCGTCTTGGCCACTTCAAAAGGCTCAAGCACCGCATTCTGCAAATCGACCGTCTTGAAATACTCGTCAAAAGGCTTGCCGTTGACTTGGATCTTTCCGCTGCCAGCCGACATGCGGATCCGTGCAACTGCGGTTTTGCGACGGCCGGTGGTGATAAATTCCTGGGACATAAAAAAACTCTGTTACTTGATGCTCGTGACCGCCTGAGGCTGCTGGGCAAAGTGCGGATGCTCCGAACCCTTGTATACCTTTAGCTTCGTGAAAGTGGTCCGGCCAAGCCGATTGTGCGGAATCATTCCTTTAACCGCGTGCTCAATCAAAAGTTCAGGACGGCGTGCACGACGCGACTTAACCGTCTCGGTTTTATGACCACCGACATAGCCCGAAAAGCTCATGTAGCTCTTCTGCTCTTCTTTTTTACCAGTCACACGCACCTTGTCGGCATTGATCACGATGACGAAATCGCCAGTGTCGCAGTGTGAGGTGAAAATGGACTTCTCCTTGCCACGGAGCAGGTTGGCGGCTTTGACGGCGACGCGTCCGAGCACTTGATCGGCGGCGTCGATGACCCACCACTGGCGTTTAACTTCGTTTGCTTTAGCTGAAAATGTTCTCATGGGTCCTAGCTCGTTTTGTCGGAAAAGGGTGCGCAAATTAGTGAACCCCCTATGAGGTGTCAACGGATTTGTCATCAACTTGCGATTGAATCGGCAATCCAGAGGTTTGATCACTTCGCCCCCAGTTAGCGCCAACAAAATGCCGGCGCATGCAGCAAAGATCGGCCTCCAAATAGATGGCATCATCCGCGCGGGGTCCGCAGGTTTTACCAGCAGGCGCTCCTCACACCTGCTCAATCAGCGGCTCGACCTTCCAGCGCGACAGGCGTTCCCTTAAAAGATGGCGCGCTCGGTAAAGCCGCATCTCAACTGCTTTGACCGTGCAGCCAAGGATATGCGCGATCTGTTCCTGGCTAAGTCCTTCGTAATCGAAAAGGAGCACAGCGCTTTTCAAATCGTGAGGCAGAGCCTGGACATGTTGACGCACGGCACTGGCCAGATCATTTCGCGCCGCGTTGTCGGCCGGCGAACGCTCTTCGCTGACAAAGGTCTCCCGCTCGTTTTCCAGCTCGTCATTCTGAACGGTCGGATGTCGGGACTGCCAGCGCGCATGATTGCGGCAGAGATTGCTCGCAATGGCAAAGAGCCACGTGGAAAACCGGGCAGCCGGCTCATAGCGCAAACGATTCTCATATAAACGCACGAATGTCTCCTGCGCCAGATCCCGGGCATCCTCCAGATTG
The DNA here is from genome assembly GCA_028293625.1 of Chthoniobacteraceae bacterium. Lineage (GTDB taxonomy): Bacteria > Verrucomicrobiota > Verrucomicrobiia > Chthoniobacterales > Chthoniobacteraceae > CAIURC01. The sequence continues at coordinate 207,020 of JAQGOL010000030.1, forward strand.
CCTGTATACCGCAACGCAAAGGAAACCACCGGCTTCTGCCAAAGCCGCATCAACGCATTAAGCGCCAAATCATCGCCCGCCTTGAGCCGAAGCATCAAAGCGACGCTTTCATCACTCTCCTGAACACGCACGCAACTCCTTGATTTGGGAAACGCCCAGGCTGATCTCACGGGCCCGCCGTTTCTTATTAAATCATATCGAGTTTACTGCGGATTTGAGTCGTGGGCGTCGCGCCGAGGTTCGAGATTAAACAAAGCAGCCCTCCAAAGCGCCTCCCGCCGAGGCTCCTTGCGCTGGGCAATCCGTTGCCAAACTTCGCGCTCAAATCCCGGCGCATCGCTTGGATTAACCTGCCAGGCACGCAGCTTGATGGAAAGATCATCGGATTGGCTCATCGGCAGGTTAAACACCGGAACGCATTTAGATCCCTCTCTTTTTCTTCAACAATCTGGGCGTCGGCGCCGGCGCGAAAATATCGTGAGGGCTTCAAAGAACGGGCGGTGTTTTACCCTTCACGGAGCCTGCCCCCATCGTGCTCCCACAAAAAAAACCACACGATTATGAACATTTTAATGAAAGTCTCTCTCGCGAGCGCCGCTCTATTGAGTTCCGCAGTGGCCGCCGATGTGAATCCCGCCGGTGGATACAATCGCAACCTGGTTATGATCCGGCATGGAAATGGACAGCCCATCTTTGCTTATATCCCTGCTCCACCAAGCACGACCATTGCCATCTATACGGCGCGCGGACTCGGAAGCCGCACCGTGATTGAACAGCCTTATTATGATTGGGGTCCGGTCAGGATAGAGCGTCCCTCCTGGAGCAGCCGTTAAAGCGGGGCGCCGCTTTTCAGCTTCGAGAACCTGGAAAAATCGCACGCGTATTTTTTGCGCCCACGCGGACATCTGCTAAAGGCGGACGCGTGCGTTTTCGAACTCTGTTTCTCTTAATTCTTGGACTTGGTTGGGCAGGCAATCCGGTGCGTGGCGCCACTGAATTGCCCTTCAGCTTCATCGACGGAATGATCTGGTTGAAAATCAACGTCCCCACCTCGGCGCTTCCGTTGAATTTCCTGCTCGATTCCGGGGCAAGCTCCACGGTCCTTGATCTTAAAAGCGGAATACGCCTCGGGGCCGCCCTGGGACGCCGCGAAACCGCCCAGGGCGCTGCGGGTCAGATTGAGACGTATCAAATCAAGGATTTCAGGGGAACGTTTGGCGCCATGGCGCTCCCTCGTTCGATTCTGGCAGTCGACTTGCGAGCAGTGAGCGGCGGGCTCCATCAAAAAATTGACGGCCTGCTCGGCGCTGATTTCCTCAAGGATCGGATTGTGCAGGTTGATTTCCGGACGCGGAAAATCCGTTTCCTGGAATCAAATGAACTCTCCGAGGCGGGCATGGAGATTCTGCCCCTTAAAAGACGCAACGATGTGCTTTGCGTGGAAGTCTCCGTGGCAGGCCAGCCGCACGAATGGATGCGCCTGGACACAGGTTGCCGGGACGCGCTCCAATGGGTATCCAAAACCGCAATGAACGAAGCGGTCAAAAGCAACGTAACGGCGCCCAGTATCAAAACCGATGTCCGGCTTGGCTCTTTGAAACTTCAGTCAGTCCCCACCGGGCTGCATGAAAAACCGATGTTCCGAGGCGAGGCGGGGCTGCTGGGCAACGGATTGCTTTCAAAATTCACGTTCACCATCGACTCGGTTCGAGGACGCCTGCTTCTTTTAAAATAAGAGGGCCGGCAAAACGCAACAGCGGTCCTGGCTCAGAATCGCGACAACAATTGCCTGCATTAAGGAATGCGATTCTTTTTTGTTCCCGCGGGGTCAGCCCTAAATCCTATGGCTTGATTGGCACATCGCCGCTCGCCTTCGCCGGTTTTGGCTCAGCCGGCTTGGAGATGTCCGCCTTTTTCACGGTGACTTTGGGCACCGGCTCGTTTGTACCGGCAAACTCGTTGTAAGCTTTCTCAATGAGTTCAGTTGGAAGCATTTCGCCTTTGGAAATCAAAAAGCGCACCCGAACCGTCTGCTCGCCTCCGGCAGGGATCGTCCCCTTGAACCAGGCGCCGAACCGCCCGTAATCGCGGTAAGCAGAATAGACGGCATCCTTCGAGTTGGTGGGATGATTGAGAAATACCACGCTGTAACGTTCTCCACGCAGCGTGAAACTCTCGCCTACCCACGGATAATCACGGTCTTTTTTGGCATCGGCGCCTTCCTTTGGAAAAACGTAAACGGTTTCAAGCAGAGCCACATCGTTGGCCGGACGAAATTGAAGTCCGGAGTGCTCGGGATCGCCATCGAGCTTAGTTTCGCCGCCCACCGCCTTCAGTTTCGAATCCATTTCAATCAACGCATACGCCTCCTTGGGCGGCGTCATGAAAATGAGGGTGCGTTCCTCTTCGAGCACGGGCGCGGCGGTCTCACCTGCCCAGGAGACCAGCGAAGTAAAGCTGGCATGATCTCCTTTTGTTTCCTGGGAAAGAAACCTGGTATGAACCTGCTCGCCGCCCTTCATATGCCAGCGATCGTAGGTTTTGCCTGCCACTGTCAGCTTATTCCATCCAATAAACATCCCGTGATGATGTGGAAAAAGGCCGCCACCGCCCTTGGTGATCGGTTGTTTGCCTTCAGCGTCGAAGACATGCAGATACGGTTTGAAATTTTCGTTCCGTTTCTCGGGGGTTGAGAAATCGGTTGAATACATGTAGCGGGCAACCGGTTTGCCGTTGGTGAGAATGTCGAGATACTGGCCGGCCTCATCATGAAATGAGAAAGTGGCATTCTCGGAATGCGCAAGCGTGGCCGCCATGCATGCCGCGGCGAACAGAGGGAGGGGGGAGCGAAACATGCCCTCCAGATTGCGTGGAGGCGGTCTAAAAACGAGCATTTTCATCTAATTGCCTCGCCCGATCCGCTTCGCCGCGCGGCTTCCTTTGCGCAGAGCCTGAAAGCCCGCGACAAGCGCGGCAATCGTGGCACACCGGCGTTTTCCTCGAGGTTTGACATCGCATCAACAGCCCGCTAGCCGTTGCACGGTTTGTGACAGCTTCGGTTTCATTGATTATGGAAAACTTTCTACTCGGAATTAAGGCGCTGTTTCGGATCTGGGGCGACAAACTCTTCGGTGACCAGGTAAAACAACTTCTCGAAGGCCATATCGCTCCCGCCGCCCCGCCTCCGGTTGAACAAAAACCGGTCGAACCGCCTCCAGCCGCGCCCGCGCCGGTTAAAGAAGCGCCTGCGCGAAGTGAAGCCGTCACTTTGCTCACGGTGCTTCAACGCGAGGCGCGTTTTGTCGATTTCATCAAGGAACCGATCAACGATTATACCGATGCCCAGATCGGCGCCGCGGTGCGAAGCGTGCATAAGGAGTGCGGCGCCGTGCTCGACCGGCTCTTTGGCATTGAAACTTTGAAAACCGAGGCCGAGGGCGCCAAAGTGGAGGTTCCCTCGGGATTCGATCCCGCGCAGATTCGATTAACGGGCAGCATTCCCGAGCATGGCCCGTTTCGCGGCACGCTGAATCATTCCGGATGGAAAGCGAGCCGGTGCGAGATTCCGCAGTGGAGCGGACTCAAAGAATCCGCGCTGGTGATCGCGCCGTGCGAAGTGGAACTCAAATAAATCAGAGCAAGGAATGCATTATGAGCGCAAACGCATCGGCCAAATACGCCATCGGCATTGATCTCGGCACCACCAACAGCGTCGTCGCATTTACCAGGCTGAGTGATGACTCCCGGGCAGTGGAACTGTTGAGCCTGCCGCAAATTGTCGCGCCGGCTACTATTGAACCGCGTCCTGCGCTCCCTTCGTTTCTCTATCTGGCGAGCGAAAGCGAGGGTGCAGCCGGCACTTACGATCTGCCTTGGGCAAAAGGCGCGCGCTTCGCCGTGGGCGAGTTTGCGCGCAAACAATCGGCTGATGTGCCAACGCGCACCGTGGCAAATGCCAAGTCGTGGCTCTGCCATAATCGAGTCGACCGCCGCCAGCCAATCCTGCCATGGAACGCGCCTGCTGAGGTGCCAAAAATCAGTCCGGTGGAAGCCTCCCGGCGTTACCTGGCTCAGATGGCCGCCGCATGGAACCACGCGCACGCGGACGCGCCGATCGCCAAACAAAAAGTGGTCCTCACCGTGCCCGCCTCTTTCGATGCGAGCGCTCGCGAATTGACCCGGGAAGCCGCGCTCGCGGCCGGGCTGCCGGAAAACCTCGTTTTGCTCGAGGAACCACAAGCGGCACTCTACGCATGGCTTGCCGATGCCGGCCAATCGTGGCGCCGGCAACTCAAAGAAGGCGATACCCTGCTTGTCTGCGATATCGGCGGCGGCACCACCGACTTTTCCCTGATCCGCGTCACTGCCGAGGCGGGTCAGCTTGAGTTAAAACGGATAGCAGTAGGCAATCACATCCTGGTGGGCGGCGATAACATGGATCTCACCCTTGCCCATTCGGCTCAAAGCGCGTTTGGCGAAAAAGGAGTGGAAGTCGATCCGTGGCAATCGGTGGCACTCTGGCATGCATGCCGGGCGGCCAAGGAAACCTTGTTGAGCGTGGGCGGACCGCGCACCCAGCCGGTTGCCATCCTTGGCCGGGGCAAAAAACTCATCGGCGGCACGATTTCGGTCGACCTCGTGCGTGAAACAATCCTTGCCGCGCTGCTCGATGGCTTTTTTCCTCCCTGCAAATTGAGTGATCAGCCCGCGAGCCGGCGCGCATCGGGTTTTCGCGAGATCGGCCTTCCGTATGAAACCGATGCGGCCATCACACGCCATCTCGCGCGGTTTTTAACCCAGCAAAGCGGTACCGATTCCGAGACGACCCGTCCCACCCATGTCCTTTTCAACGGCGGCGTGCTCAAGGCGACGGCATTAAGAGAACGGCTTTTGGAAGTGATTGGTTCCTGGTTTCCAGGCGGCGCGCCGACGGTTCTGGAAGGGAATAACGACTTCGATTTCGCCGTGGCACGCGGGGCCGCCTATTATGCGGCGGCAAAGGAAGGCAAAGGAATGCGCATCCGGGGCGGCACCGCGCGCTCTTATTATGTCGGCATTGAAACCGCCGGCTTGGCCATCCCCGGAGCCATGCGTCCCTTGCGCGCTTTGTGCGTGGTCCCTTTTGGTATGGAAGAAGGAACCGAAACCACCGTGCCGGGCGAGGAAATCGGACTCGTGGTCGGCGAACCCGGCCATTTCCGCTTTTTTGCCTCGGCCGTGCGCAAAGAAGATCAACCCGGCCAGATGCTCAATCGCTGGAGTGAAGACGAATTAACCGAGAGTGACCCCCTTGAAACCACGCTCAGCGCGGCGGAAGGGGCGGAAGATGGTTTTGTGCCGGTCCATTTTGAATCGCGCATCACCGAGTTGGGAATGCTGGAGCTTTGGTGCGTCAGCACGGTCAGCGATGAACGGTGGAAGCTCGAATTCAGCGTGCGCGAGGAAACGTAAAGCGCGCTTTTATCCGCAGCGTTAAAAGAGACCGCAGGAAAGGCAGATCACGCATCCTGTCATGGCGTTTTAGCAGGCTCGGGTGCTTCGGCCGTTTCAAGATGCGGCATTGAAGAGATAAATGCCTCGGCAAAGTCCGCCGGATCCTCCGGACCCGTGCTTCTAAAGAGGAAAAGCCACCCATTCATCCACCAAAGCCGCGCATGTTCATTTCCACTGGCAACGACATGGGTGCGGTTTCCAATCGTAATGACCGAATGCGTGTTGTTGACGGTAAATGTGACGTGATCATTGAGATGTGTCGTTGTTCGTGAGCCAAGTTTCGCCACCAGCGAATCCGTCGCCGTTTTGATCAACCCAGCCTTCTCCGTCTCATTGACTGCAAAGATTGTGACCTGCACAGCGCGGCCGTTTGGATTGCTGTAGCTCCCTGAAACGCCGGGGCGCGGCAAATCGAGTTCAGGAACCGGATCCACCCTGAATACCGCGCCCCGCGTCCAATCGCCCGCCTTGGATGGGAACCAACTTTCCTGAATATTCTCCGCAGGCGGCTGCCAGCTGTTTTCAATCGCAGAAAGCCGCTTCGATTCCGCCACCTGCGCGGTGAACCATCCTTTCCCCCTTCTCACGAGATACGGCGATGCGATAACCAACGTTCCAATCGCAACAGCAATCACTAAGAGGACGACGCCGCACCCGATGAGAATTTTCTGTTTCATTCAAAGCCCGGCCTATCGCGCAGGAAGCCGAATGTCGATTGAAAGGCACGCAACGGCATTGCAACTTTCCCGCAAAGAAAGCCATTGGCGCAGCGGAAAGCGGCAAATGGCAAATCGCGCCACGGCTTACGAACGGCAACTTGGAAATTGCTGCTCAACGAAGAGCAGAAAGCCGTTTCAAATCGCGGTTTTAGTGTGCAAATCGGGCATTACACCGCGTCAGTTCGATGCAACCCTGCGCCAGATGACTGATTAAGGCTTCAAACAGCGGATTCCCTGCGTCAGACGAGCCCGGAAGCATATAAATCGGGCATTAGGTGGGATAAGCGCGCCGTTTGAACGCGTCTGCTGCACTTTTACCCGCGTCAACGTCGAGCGCGTGGCATCGGAAAACGTTTTGAGGAAACAAATCAAGGGTTATCCCTGATCTACGGGTCGTCTCTCTGTTCACCCTAGGATTTATGAACGGACATGCTCATTCTTTGGCTGCTCTCACAACGCTTGATCAATTCACTTAAAGAATTCCCTTCATGAACAATCACGAGACCCGCCGATACGACTCTTTTACCCGTGTCCGTGCGTTTGGCTTGAATCATTCGGAGGATTTCCTGCCGGCAAGCAAGGCAGGCGGTCACTTTTCCAATGTTGCACGGATCATCAAGGAGCTGGAGGCAGCCAGACTTGCCCAGCACGCCAACGGATTGCATTCCACAGAACCGCTGGCGGAACGGCTGCGGTTGATGTTGCAGGATCTAACCCGCACAGCGCGCGCCATCGCCCAGGATGAGCCGGGATTTGCTGATCCTTTCCGGCCGCCTGAAAATGCGGGCCAGAGCGCCCTTCTTGCCGCAGTGGACGCCATCCTCCTGAAACTGCTTGAAGCACCCGATGACACGAAAGCGATCAAAGCTGCCAAAGCCGCTTTGATTGCCCGGTTTGTTCAGCACGAGATGCCGGCCGATTTTGTCACGCGCATCGCCGCCGACCGCGCCGCCATTAACAGTGCAAAAGCTGCCCAGGAAAGCGGTGAAAATGAAACGGTGCAAAGCACGGCCGCAGTCGGACGACTGGTGCGGGATGGAACAAAGGAAGTCATCTATCTCGATGCGATTGTGCGGAACAAATACGCACGCAATCCCGATAAACTGCGGGCATGGATAAGCGCAAGCCATGTGGAACGCCCCAGGCGGCTCTCAAAAAAACTGCCGCAAGCGAGCGTCTCCGCTCTCATTGCCGGGCCGCTCGAGCAGGAAGTGATTTCATAAGCGATTGCGGAATCGGGAGGCGCGTTTTTACGCTGTGAAGCTTTACAAAGGGATGAGAACCCTTCGGACTCCGGAAAAGAGAACGCTTTGTCCCTCGAAACGCCTCACTCCCCTACCAGCACCGCGCGATTTGTTGTCGGGATTGATCTCGGCACGACAAATTCAGCGGTTGCATACGTCGAGACGGAGAAGGGGGCGATCCGCACTTTCACGATCCCGCAACTCGTCGCGCCGGGCGAGATCGAGGCGCGGGAAACCTTGCCATCGTTTCATTACGAGCCGGCTGAATCGGAATTCAGCACATTGCGTTTGCCGTGGGAAACGGGTCAGGCCGCCGGGCACGTCGTTGGCGTCTTTGCCCGGGATCACGGCGCGGTTGTCCCGGGACGCCTGGTTGTCTCAGCCAAATCGTGGCTTTCCCATTCGGGAGTGGATCGGACCGCGGACCTTCTGCCCTGGCACAGCGGGCCCGGAGTGAGAAAAATTTCACCGGGAGAAGCGAGCGCGCGTTATCTGGGCCATATCCGGGCGGCTTGGAATCATCGCTGGCCGGATGAACCGCTCGAAAAGCAGGAGGTGATCATCACGATTCCCGCTTCCTTTGATGAAGTGGCGCGGGAACTGACCGTGGCGGCCGCACGCCGGGCCGGATTGCCGCGCGTGGTTCTTTTGGAAGAACCGCAAGCCGCTTTCTACGCGTGGGTGGAGGCAAACGGCAAGGAATGGGACAAAAAACTCCACGCGGGCCAGACGATCCTGGTCTGTGACATCGGCGGCGGCACTTCGGATTTCACCCTGATCGAGGTGCGTCGCGGCAAGGGCCGCCAGGTGCGCTTTCACCGGGTGGCAGTTGGCAACCATCTGATCCTGGGAGGCGACAATCTTGATCTCGCCCTGGCCGGTTTTGTTGAGAATCGTTTGCGGGAGAACAATCCGCGCCTTGGCCAGCTTGAGCCGCGTCAATGGAGCGTGCTGGTGCGCCGCTGCCAGCAGGCGAAGGAGATATTGCTTGGAAATTCCGCGCCTGAGCGGCTGACATTGAGCGTGCCGGCTGCCGGGTCAAAGTTGATCGGCGGCGCGTTGCAGATTGAGATCACACGCGAGGAAGTCGCCACGTTGCTTGTGGATGGTTTTCTTCCATTCACAAGTTTTGATGAAGAGCCGATTAAACGGAGCTCCGGGTTCCAGGAATTCGGCCTCCCTTACGCTGCCGACCCGGCGATCACACGTTATCTGGCCGCTTTTTTGAAAAAGCAGGGCCACACTTCAGAACACGGCACGGCGGCAGCCGAAGAAAATGCCCGGCCTGACGTGATTCTTCTCAATGGCGGACTGTTTGAATCGCCATTGATGCGCCAGCGGCTTCTCGACGTGCTCGGCGCGTGGTTTGATCGACCGGAGCATCCGTGGAGCCCGGTCATTTTGGAAAACCAGCGGCTTGATCTCGCTGTTGCATACGGAGCGGCACAGTTTGGGATGGTCCGGCGCGGCGCCGGGTCCCGGATCTCGGGAGGTGTTGCGCGTTCTTATTACATTGGCGTAAAAAAGCGGAATGAAGAGACCGCCGCAGTTTGCCTGGTGCCCGCGGGATTGGAGGAAGGCGAGACGGTTGACCTTTTAAATCAACGCTTTGAGCTTCTGGTGCGGCAACCGGCCGAATTCCCGCTTTATCTCTCGAGTGTGCGGACCGGCGATGCACCCGGGGCCATGGTGCCGGTGAATTCCGAGGAATTTTCCGCGCTGCCACCGATCCGGACGGCGTTACGGGCAAAAAATGAGGAAGCCGGGACGGTATCGGTCTTTTTGCACGCGCGTCTGACCGAAATCGGCACATTGGAAGTCTGGTGCAGCGAAGCGGAGGGCACGCGAAAGTGGAGGCTTCAGTTTGACGTGCGCGCGGCCAATCGGAGTGGCATCCAGCCGGCATCAACAGGGCAGGAGGCTGTGTTGCTCGATGAAGAATCGATAAAACGGTGCGTGGATTTGATCGAGCAAACCTTCAGCCCTGGTTCGCCGCCGGCGCTCGCGGAATCGCTCGTTAAACGGATGGAGGAAATCACCAATGCCGCGGGCGCGGGCAATCGCCTCGATTGGTCCCCCGCCCTGCTCCGGCGTTTCTGGGATGAACTGCTGCAGGCTGAGCCCGGTCGCGCATTAAGCCCCATTCATGAAGCGCGCTGGCTCAATTTGCTCGGGTTTTCGCTCCGCCCGGGATACGGCGTCGCGGTGGACGACTGGCGGGTGGCGCAGACGTGGCGGCTGGCGACGCAGGAGCGTAAAGTCGTCCATTTGCGCAATGAATTATGCGGGGCGGAATGGTGGGTATTGTGGCGGCGCATCGCGGGCGGCCTCAATGCGGGCCAGCAAAAAACGCTGGCCGATCCGCTCATCGCGCAATTGAAAAAAAGCCACTCGCGTCTTCCCTGGGGCTCCCATGAAACGGCCGAGGTCTGGCGAATGCTCGGCGCCTTTGAATTGCTCGATGCCAGCGTAAAGATTCTCCTGGGCGGGATCCTTTTGGGCCAGATCAAAGAAAACATGGCAGCCTCCCGTGCATTTCTTTGGACGCTTGGCCGGTTCGGCGCGCGGGTGCCGATGTATGGGCCGCTTAACACGGTGATTCCGCCTGAAATCGTCGAAAAATGGGTCGAAGAAGCCGGTGCGCGAAGACCCGATGCTGCGCGCGAAGAACTTTTTTTCGCGCTCACGCAAATGAGCCGGCTGACCGGGGATCGCTATCGCGACATTTCCGAGCCGATTCGCGAATGGGTCATTCATGCGATGCGGGGCGCTCCGGAACGTTATCTGGAACTCATCAGAACCGGCGGTCTGCTGCAGGAAGACGAGCAGAACCTGGCATTTGGCGAAGCGCTTCCGCATGGGTTGCAGGTGAGCGCTTAAACGCGTTTTTTGTCGCGATGAAGGCAAGGGTCGCTGAGAACGTATCCCCTTCATGCATCCACGCCTCCGCACCTGGCTTCAGCTCTTTCGCGCCCCGAACCTTTTCACAGTCCCCGGCGACCCATTGGCCGGGTTTCTTATCGCAAACTATGGAGTGCTTTCGATTGAAATGCTCTTCGTCATTGGAGCGAGCCTCTGCTTTTACGCAGCTGGCCTGCTCGACAATGATCTCGCCGATTTAGCCGAAGATCGCGCTGAACGTCCAAACAGGCCATTGCCCAGCGGCGCAGCCACGATCCGCTCGGTCTGGATCGCGACATGCGGGCTGACTCTCCTCGGTTTGTTCCTGTGCGTTTTGGCCGGGGGCCGGGCTCCCGTGGTCGGCTGCGCAATCGTCGTCGCCGTGGGCCTTTACAATCACGGGGTGAAGCGCGTGCCGGTTCTCGGCGCCCTCAACATGGGTCTCTGCCGCGCATTAAGCGTGATTCTGGGCGCAAGCACGGTCCCGGTCGCAGTATTTCCCAGAGAAGCGATTGCAGCAGCGACGGTGATCGGGCTTTTCATCGCGGCGGTGACCAACCTCGCACGATTCGAGACACGTGTTGCAACTCCGCTAACGGCGAAATGGCTCCCTCCCCTCGTTTTATTATGCAGTTGGTTTGCGGCGTGGATTTGCATCTCCGTGCGGACGCCCGATCTTTTTTTACTTCATACCATGACATTCCAGGGGCTGTTGGCATGCGCGATGGCCTTAAGCATCACCATTGCCGCGGGTTTGACACGCAAAATTTCGCCCGCGCCTGTGCCGCCATCGATCGGCAAATTCATTCGTCTTCTGTTGCTGATCCAGGCGGCGTTTTGCGCGCACACAGGCACAAAGGGGCTTATAATCGCCGGGTTTCTGCTGGCGCTTTATCCAATCAGCCGCGCCGTGGGGAAACGCTTTTACGCGAGCTAAAGCCTGCAACCCGGTTCTGGTGCAATTTGGATATTCAGAGCGGCACGGCGGGGGAGACGGGCGTTTTCACGGCAAACCCGGCCATAAACACCACAAACGCTTTCCTCTTAGACAATATTTCCCAAGGGGCTGCGGGCACTCGCCATTTGAAAAAATCGTGCTTCTCTTGTCGTCCCCCAATCGCCCTGACCACTGTGCCTACCTCGAAAAAGCTTCTTATTGTCGACATCGCCGCGTTCGGATCGAACATGGTTTCCCATCTGCCGGAGTTCCAATCCGCGCAGACCTTCTTTCCGGCTGTCACCAGCGTATTTCAGGCCGGATTCCGCACGGGAGTCGAGGTTGGGGGGCATGGATTGGTGGCAAACGGCCTTTTCTTTCGCGATTTGAACAAGGTGCTCTTCTGGGAGCAATCGAGCGCGCTGGTGCAAGGCCCGCGCATCTGGGATGCCTTCCGGGCACGGGGAAAAACGGTTGGGATGATGTTCTGGCAGCAGAGCATGGGCGAAAAGGTCGATTTGGTGGTGACCCCTGCCCCGATCCATAAGCACAGCGGCGGGATGATCCAGGCATGTTACACGCAGCCCGCTTCGCTTGAAGCGCGGCTTAATGAAACGATCGGCCGTTCATTTAATCTGATGAATTACTGGGGGCCACTGGCCAACTACAAGTCGAGTGACTGGATTGTAGACGCGACCTGCGCCGTCATGGGGATGCCCGATGTGGCGCCTGATCTGCTGCTCACTTACATCCCGCATCTTGACTACGATCTGCAACGGTACGGCCCAAACAGCGAGCAGGCAAAAAAAGCGCTCGATGTGCTCCTTGGCCATCTGACCCGGATCAAGGCCGCGTGCCGCGACTTCGGCTACGACTGGATTTTTGTCGGTGATTACGCGATTGAACAGGTTAAGCGCGGCGCGATTTTCCCCAACCGTGCGTTGCGGGAAGCCGGGCTCTTTTCAGTGCGCGACATTCGCTCGATGGATTACACCGATTTTTTTACAAGCGGCGCGTTTGCCGTGGTGGATCATCAGGTGGCCCACGTCTATTGCCGCGATGCGGACTCGACCCGGCGCGCGGCCATGGTGCTCAAAACGTTGCCCGGCGTGACCGAGGTCCTTGATAAGGAAGCACAGGCGGCTCGCGGTTTGGCGCATGCCCGCAGCGGAGATCTCCTGATTGTGGCCGAGGATGGCGCCTGGTTTGCCTATCCATGGTTTGAAAAGGATCATGCGCCTGATTACGCCAGCCACGTTGATATCCACAACAAACCCGGATACGACCCGTGCGAACTTTTCTTCGGCTGGCCCCCATTGAGCGTTAGTTTCGACACCTCAAAAATCCGCGGATCGCATGGAAATAACGGCGCCGGGTATGAAATTGCCTGGTCCTCGTCGCTCGCTTTTGCAGAGAAACCCCAAAACGCCCTCGATCTGGTGCGCGCGACCGAGCGCTGGATGGAAGCTCAGCCATGAACAAGACTTTTACCGGCCTTCTTGATAATGTGAAGGAAGCGACGGCCGCGATGGCCTCTTCGAGCGGCAAACTTGGCACGGCATCCCTTTCACAACCCTCCTCGGCACCTGTGCCGCATTCGATCCGCCAGCAGATCAGTGTGACCTGGGATTTTCCCGTCGTCTTTACCCACGATCTTTTCAGCGCCGACAACCCGGTCCTCGTTGATACCCTTAACCGGCTTCAGGATCAGAAAAAACACCGCGCGATGGTGTTCATCGACTCGTTTGTGGCGAAAAACCGCCCTGAACTGCTGAAAACCGTCCCGGCTTATTTCGAAACGCATTCTGAGACACTCGAATTGGCCGCACCGCCGCAGATTGTGACCGGAGGCGAGGCAGCCAAAAACAACTTCTCGCTGATTGAAGGGTTCATGCATCTGCTGCTCGAAAAGCGGATGGACCGGCACTCGTTTGTGATTATTGTCGGCGGAGGCGCCGTCATGGATTCAGTGGGCCTGGCGGCGGCGCTGGTCCATCGCGGACTGCGCCAGGTTCGCGTGCCAACCACGGTTCTTGGCCAGAACGACGCCGGTGTGGGAGTTAAAAACGGGGTCAATTTCGCGGGCGGCAAAAATGCGATCGGCACATTCGCGCCGCCGTTTGCCGTGCTCAATGATTTCAACTTCCTCCTCTCGCTTAACGATCGCGACTGGCTCTGCGGCGTGGCGGAAGCCTTCAAGGTCGCCATCATTCGCGACCGGATCTTTTTCGACTGGCTGCTTGAGCACGCCAAAAACTTTCCGGAACGCGATTTGGAGTCGATGCGGCTCCTGGTTGAGCGTTGCGCGGAAATCCACATTGAGCATATCCGCACCACGGGCGATCCGTTTGAATATGGCCGGGCGCGTCCCCTTGATTTTGGACATTGGTCGGCGCACAAGCTGGAGCTGATGTCCGGCTTTGCGATCTCCCATGGAGAAGCCGTGGCCTCGGGGGTACTTGTCGACTCCATTTACGCCCAAATGCAGGGATGGATCAGCGAGGCTGAGCTGGCTCAAATTGAAACGGGACTCAAGGAGAGCGGGTTCCGGCTTTGGTTTGAAGAGCTCGATCAACGCGATTCAAACGGAGTCCGCGTGATCTTCGGCGGGCTGCGCGATTTCCAGGAACATCTCGGAGGCGAACTTTGCGTAACCTATCCGACCCGGATCGGCGCGCGCCACGAGGTGCACGAGATTGACCTCATTAAAATGGAAACCGCCTTCCAGGAACTGCGCCGGGTGGTTTTGGAATAAACCTAGGCGGTCTTACAAACCGCTTTTGCGCAGGAGCTCTTCCAATGTGCGCTGGCGGTCGCGCTCCCGGGCATACGCCTTTGCCCATTCCTCACGGGGAATCACCGGCTCGCCCAGCGAGGCCACAGGAATGGCGATGCCAAGCTTTTCCAGGACGTAAATAGCCGCCCCGCGGATTGAAGCCTCGGGTTCGTCATTGGGATAAAGCGGCTGGCCAAGCACATCGGCGAGCCGTTGGAGAGAAGAGGGCGATTTCTGGATTCCACCCGAGACGATGATCTTTGGCGCTTCCTTTTCGGTGGAGGGAAGCATTCCGGCAATGAGCGCGATCCGATGGTAAGTGGCCTCGGTGATGGCCTGAAGCAACTCCAGGGCGGTTGTCTGCTGTGTCAGCCCGTGGATGGCCCCGCGATCCTCTTCGTTCCAAAACGGAGCGCGTTCAGGCGTCCAAAATGGGAGCAGCGTGAGTCCCGTCACGGGCCCGGGCCGTTGGGCAAGGTGCGCTTCGATTGCGGCCTCGTCCGGGAGCTGCAATTCGCGCACCGCCCAGGCGCGAAGATTGCCCGCGTTGCTGACCGGCCCCCCTACCAGATACCGTTTCGCATCGACTCGATAACAAAAGAGCCCAAACGGCGCCTGCGCCTTTTCGCCTTCCCTCATTACGCGGAAAGCGGCGCTCGTGCCGACATTGATGGCCGCAAAGCCCGGACGGGTAGCGCCTGAACCGAGATTACTTGCTGCTCCATCGCCAATTCCCGGGAACCATGGCACCTGGTTCAATTCAGGGAATTCTTTGATCAGCACGTTTCCGCACATTAAAGGCGAATCGCTCAGGGGCCGCATCTCTTCCTCGTCCACCTCGCACAACGCCATCATCTCAGGATTCCATTCGAGCCGGCTTGGATCAAAAAGCCCGGTGCCCGTGGCCATGGCGATCGCGCAATTGGCTTCCCCGCAGAATTGAATCTGGAGCCATTCCGCGGCCGACATCCATTTCGAGACGCCGTTAAAAAGCTCCTCCCGGGTCCGCCGCAGCCACGTCAGTTTTGCCGTCCAATAAGAAGCGCGCAGCATGCAGCCGGTCAGCGCGTGCACTTCGGTCTCGGAAACCTCTTCCCGCAACGCCGCGCTGTCCTCCCTTGGCCGCGCGTCCGCCCAGGTGATGATCCGGGTGAGCGGATCCCCCTGCGCATCGCATCCGAGAAGGCTATGCCAGAAACACGAGACGCCGATTCCGCCAATTGGACGGCCACGCAGGGTGGAATCGGCCCGATAAGCGCCGAGTGTTTCGGCCAGGCATTGGGTAATGGCGCGCAACAGGACCGCGGGATCAAGTTCGGCGGCGCCATCGGCATCGGTCAAAAGCGGGTAACTCTGTTGCGCGGTGGTACCGGCAATCCGGTTGGCCTCGGCATCAAAAAGAGCCGTTCGGGATGATGAAGTGCCAATATCGATGGCAAGAATGAGAAGCGAATCCATGGAAAAACGCGTTCCTTGACTCTTACATTTCCCGGGCCCACTCGGGGCGCTGGCGTAAATGGAAAAGCATCTCGCCAGCCTTTGGAACCAGGAGCACGCCTTCGTCTTCGCGATTGGCAAAGTCTTCGGGATTGATCTCAGCGGGGTCGAGATAACCCATATTGATCTCCTCGCAAATTTCCCGCGGGATTCCCGTGGCGAGTGTCACCTTGATGCGGCAATGCTCCACTCCATTCTCGTAAGTGCCGATTCCGCGCACATGCGTGGAATGCGCCATGGTGCCCCATGGGATATCCTTGAATTTATCCCACTGCTTCAGAAAATAATCGCGGCAATGATAGCCGATCTGCCGGATGAGCGTGCCGTGCGTGAGGGAGATCTCGTGGATGTGCGGTGCGTAGATGATGAGTTCACCGCCATCGGCCACGACCGGTTCCAGCTTATACATGCACTTCCCGCCGACCCAGAGCTCATCATACATCTTCGGCGCACACGATAGGACGGTGTGAAACGGGTAATCCTTGTAAGTGATATGAAGGCGGCGCGAAAAATCGGACGCTTCATCCCAGGCGCCTTCCGGACTGCCGGCAAAAATCCCGGCCAGATCGGTTTTTTCAACCACCAACGAGAAACAAAGCTTGGGGATTTCGACAAAGGCCGCGGCTCGATCGACCACCTTGCGCACTGGCGTCCATTTGTTGCCGATAATCATCGGATTGGTGACAACCGCGCCAAGCCAATGGAAAAAATTGAGCACCTCGGGGCCGCTCACCCCGGGGAAAAGGTATTTATTGCCTCCGGAAAAACCGACGACTTCATGGGGAAACACCGGGCCGACGATGATGAGCTGATCGTAGTCGTACACCTTCGCGTTGATATTGACCGGCACTTCCATGGAGAAAAGCCCATCGCTTAACTCGTGAATTTCCTCCGCCGAAATGGTTCCGATATTGCGCATCGCCGCCGGGTTATCCCATTCATGGTTGAAAAAGCGGACCGATCCAAATGTGGCTCCGCGTTCTTCCATTGAAATCTCGAGGCGCTCGCAAATGGCAGCCTCGCTCATCGGCTGATGCGTCCCGAGTGCGATCATCACGTCAAAGGCGGCAGCGGCCCTACCGATCTGATCAAAAAGCCCTTTGAAAACCAATCCCACCGGTGCGGTCCGCGTGGAATCCGGCACGATCAGGAGCACTTTTTTACCGTGGTAATCGTTGGCGGGACACGCCTGCGAAATCAAGGCGCGGACTTGTTGATCGGTGACAAACGCGTCCGGGGCATGGGCCGTCGCGGAAAGAGTGGAGGATTGCATTGGAGGAATCAGCCGGGAGCGAGTCGTAGCGTCGGGAGGTGGTAAATTTCAGATGGTCTGGCTCAGGAACCCGCCATCCACGCGCAGATCAATCCCGGTGACGAAGCTGGCGGCGCGTGCGCTGGCAAGAAAGACGGCGGCCCCAATCAGTTCACTTGAATCACCAAAGCGTCCCATCGGCGTGTGGCCAAGGATCGCGTTGGTGCGGGCAGTGGGCGAGCCATCCTCGTTAAAGAGGAGCTTGCGGTTCTGTTCCGCGGGAAAAAAACCGGGTGTCAGCGAATTTACGCGCACCCCTTTGGTGGCCCATTCTCTCGAAAGAAATTGAGTCAGGCTCAGAACGGCTGCTTTCGATGCCGAATACGTCACGACACGGGAGAGCGGCAGATGCGCCGAAACACTCGCAATATTAATGATGCTCCCCTTCCCGCGTGTACACATGGCCGGACCAAATTCCTGACACGGCAACAATGCTCCTCCCACGAGGTTCAAATCGAAGTTCGCACGCCAGTCTTCGGCCGTGATTGATTCAAAAGAGCGCTCCGGCGTGACCGTGACTTTCGGATCGTTACCGCCCGCCGCATTAACCAAAATGGACGGCGCCCCCAGCTCCGCAGCGATGGCCTGATGCGCGGCCGCAAGACTCGATCGGTCAATCGCGTCGGTTGAAAAGAACCGCGCTTTCCCGCCCGCTTCAATGATCTTGTTCACACGAGCCTCACCACGCTCCCGATTCCGGCCAAGAATGGCAATGGCCGCGCCCGCGGCTGCGAGCCCTTCGGCCAGCGCGCCTCCAAGAACGCCAGTGGCGCCTATAACGACGGCGACTTCATCGGAAAGATCAAAAAGATTGCTCATGGTGGGGAGGCCACCTCAGCGAAGAAGCAGGGAGTTGGCAAGTTTTGGCTTCTCCCTCTCTCCCCCTCTTAATCTTAATCTTATCTTAATCTTAATCGCTGCCTTTCGTAACACATATCAAATCGGCCACAGAACGCCGTGAGATTAAGATTACGATTACGATTAAGAGTAAGAGAAGAGGAAGAGAGCCATCCGGCTTTATGCGTTGACCGTTCCCCAGCGCCGGTGAAGGAAGCGTTCCCAGGGAGAGAACAAAATCTTATCGGCGAGCAACCCGACCAAAACGATCACAAGCATGATGCCAAAGACCTGATCGATTGCGTTGAGATCGCGCCCGAAGTTGAGCAATTGGCCAAGACCAAACCCGGTCAGGATCGTGACATAGATTTCCGCGGCCATGAGCGAACGCCAGGCGAACGCCCAGCCTTGTTTGATCCCGCTGACAATGAAAGGAAGCGAAGCGGGCAGAATGACCTGAATCCACGTATGCATTCCGCGGGAACCCATCGTGCGGGCGGCGCGGACATACATGGGCGGCACATTTCGCACGCCGTTGTCAGTGGCAAGGGCGACGGACCAGACGGTTCCCATCACGACGACAAAAAGCATCGCTGTTTCGGTCTGTCCGAACCAGAGCAGAGCCGGTGGCACCCAGCAGACGCTCGGCAGAGTCTGCAGCCCGAGACCGGTGACGCCAATCGTGTCGCTGGCCCATTGGAAACGCGCGGTGATCAATCCCAATGGGACGCCGGTCACGACACCGA
Source organism: Chthoniobacteraceae bacterium (assembly GCA_028293625.1). Lineage (GTDB taxonomy): Bacteria > Verrucomicrobiota > Verrucomicrobiia > Chthoniobacterales > Chthoniobacteraceae > CAIURC01. The sequence goes on from JAQGOL010000030.1 coordinate 225,482, forward strand.
TCAAGTAACCGATCATCAGGCGCCGGGTGGTCACGCCGAGAGCTTCAAACAGAGTGCGATCCTCCACCGCACTCACCAGATATTCCCAAACCCGCATCGGGGCAGGGAAAAGAACCGGAGACCAGCGGCCCGACATCGCAAGCAAATGCCAGACCCCGATGAGGCCCGCGAAAAAAAGCAAGGCAGTGAACGCGCGTTTCATCTAATCGTTTTCCTCAGTTTTGCGATAAGCTTTCAAAGCCGTGGTAATCTCGCTCGCGTAATTGGCGAGACTCGCGCTGTTGATATCCCGGGGACGCGGCAGCTCAATTTTGAATTCCTCGCGGATCCGGCCCGGATGCGGCGAAAAAAGGACGACACGGTCTCCGAGGCAGGCCGCTTCACGCACATTGTGGGTGACGAAGACGATGGTTTTTTTGCGCGCCTCCCAGATTGTCTGGATATCGCCATACAGCTGCTCGCGAGTCATCGCATCGAGGGCGGCAAACGGTTCATCCATCAAAAGGACCCGCGGATTGGGAGCGAGCGAACGAGCCAGGGCGACGCGCTGGCGCATTCCGCCGGAGAGCTCGTGGATATTGGACTTCGCATAGCGGGCCAGTCCGACGAGTTGGATGTAATACATCGCGACTTCGAGGCGCTCTTTTTCCTTCAGACCTGGCTTGAGCTTTAAGCCAAAGAGCACGTTGCCAATGACGTTGAGCCACGGGAAGAGTGCCGATTCCTGGAACATGACCATGCGGTCGCGGCCCGGTTCAGTCACTTTGCGTCCTTCGGTCAGGACGGTGCCTGAATCAGGAAACTCGAGGCCGGCAATCATATTGAGCAGCGTCGATTTGCCGCATCCACTCGGCCCCACAAGGCAAACAAATTCACCCTCATCCACGCTCAGGCTCACGTCGTCGAGTGCGTGCGTTTGCACAACCCCTTCCCGGAACCATTTTGAGACGTGCTCAATGGAAAGCTTGGCCGGCGTGACCTGCCTCAGTTCTTCAGCAACAGTGCTCATTATGTTTTCCAATAGGCTTCATAGGGGGGCGCAAACCATTTTCGGGAGCGCCTCCCGGAGCAAGTCTCAAATTCACCGCGTTTCTTACTTCGGAATCTGAACAAGGCGGCTCAAATCGGCCGAACCTTTAAGAAAACCGACTTCCTGGGCCTCTTTAAGCAACGTGTCAAAAGTGGCGCGCGCAATGTCGCTTGTGAATTTCAAGCGCGGCCACGCGTGATCGGCGGTCGCGGCGGGGAAATCGCGTTTGGTCAGCTCTTTGAGTTCTGCTCGCACCAGCTGCTTTGCTTCATCGGGGTGCTCGTTGATCCACTGGGTCAGCTCCGCGTGCGCGGCCACGAATTTTTTCACCAGATCGGGTTTCTCTTTGAGCATCTTGACGCTGGAGGCGAGCACGGTGGTGATGGCGTCCTTCTCCTCCAGGTAAATCTTCCCTTTGCTTTCCAGCTCAAGGCGCGAGATCCACGGTTCAACCGTCCAGACACCGTCAATCTGGCCGGTTTGAAACAAAGCGAGTTGATCAGGGTTGGCTGTTGGCAACAGGATGACATCACCGCCAAGCTGGGTGATGCGATAGCCCTGCTTTTTAAGCCAAACACGCGCAGCGACATCCTGTGTATTGCCGAGTTGCGGTGTGGCGATCTTTTTGCCTTTGAAATCGGCTGCCTTGCTGAGGCGTCCATCGCCTTGCACGACGAGTGCGGAACCGCCATTCGCGGCACCTGAGATCACGCGGATTTCATTCCCCTGCGCCTTAAGATAAGCATTCAACACCGGTCCGGGTCCGACATAAGTAAGATCAATTGATCCCGCGAAGATCGCTTCCATCGCCGAGGGCCCGGCATTGTAGACAAACCACTGGATGTCGACATCGGGGCCGAGCCGTTCCTGAAACCAGCCTTTGCCCTGGCGCTGCAACTGGCTGGCAACGAGCGCCTGGGCATGCGTGATATTGGGGAAATGGCCCACGCGCAGCGTCACTTTTTCGGCAAGCAACGAAGGGACCACGACAAGAAGCGCGGCGAACGAGAGAGCAATGCGAATCAATTTCATAGAGATGGGGTTGATGTAATCACTACCGACGAGGTCGGGTATAGACAGCCGTCCTCCACACGCAACCCGAAAGTGCGCCCGTTCTTCTCTGCGCCTCCGAACGGACATCTATTAAAAAACCGGCCAGCGGATCTATTCCGCCTTCACTCTTACTTAGGCAGGATCGTGATACCGGCGCGAGCAGGCAAATTTCCTATCTGCGTATTAAAACACTCCGGGCAGATACCGTGGCTGAAGTTCGTGCCGGTATGCGCGTGAATATAACCTTCCACCTGCTGCCAGTAATCCTGATCGTCGCGCACCCGCTTGCAATACATGCAGATCGGGATGAGTTCCTTCAACTGCCGGATTTGTTTGGTGAACTCCAGAATTCGCTCTGCCACTCGCAGCCGCATAAGAACCGCCTCGCGATCGAGCGGTTTGGAAAGAAAATCATCAATGCCGGCATCCATCGCCTTGCGCATATTGTCGCGCCCGGTATGGATGGCTGTGAGCAGGATAAAATAGGTGTAATCGGTCTTTGGACGGTTGCGAATCCGCTGGCAGAGTTCAAGTCCTTCGACATTGGGCATCATCCAATCACTGATGACCACGCGTACCGGTTCGCGATCAAAAAGCTCCCACGCCTGGGCGCCATCGGAGGCGGCGATCACTTCATGCCCGTAATGCTCCAGGGTGAATTGGAGAATTTTGACTGAGACCGGATCATCTTCAGCAATGAGAATCTTCATACATTTCGGGGTGGACGCTCGCGTTCAAGAGCTAGGCGCACGTAGTTAAACTCTTTTTCAGCTTCTGCAAGAAGCTCTTCAGCGCCATCGAGCTGCTCACTGCGGGCGACTTGCTCAAGGCGCACACACGCCTCCCGCATCCGGTCGGCGCCGAAGTTTGAACAACTCCCCTTGAGCATATGGGCGGCGCGCGCAAGCTGAGGATGATTTTTGGTCGTTACCGCTCCCTGCGCTTCATTCAGCACAACCGGCGTATTTTCAATAAAAAGGTCAATGAGCTTCCCCAGAATCGTGCCGTCCTCATCGAGTTCGCGCAAACCATTAACCGCATGTGCATGGATGGCGGGAGGCGCGCCCTGGCCTTCCTTCTCAATCTGCTGGACTGCGCGAAACCGGTTCAACGCAAGCCGCAGATCCTCGGTACGCATCGGTTTGCTAAGATAATCGTCCATGCCGGCGGCGATACATTTGGCGCGGTCACCTTCCAGCGAGTGGGCGGTCAAAGCGACCACCCAGGTGTGACGACGGCCTCCTTCGATGCGGCGCAAGTGGCGGGTGGCTTCGTAACCGTCCATGACTGGCATCTGACAATCCATCAAGACCATATCGTAAGGGTGCTTGACCATCGCTTCGAGGGCGTCGTTTCCGTTTTCGGCCGAATCGGCGACGTACCCAAGTTTTTGCAATTGATGCAAGGCGACCTTCATATTGACTACGTGGTCTTCGACCACAAGGATGCGCACATCCTGGGCGGTTGCGGGAGTTTTGCGTTCCACAGTCAGGGCCGCCAAACCGGACTGGATGGGACGGACATGATCGCCCGACATCGTCTTCACCAGGCAATCAAAAAGCGGCGTCTGCTTGATCGGTTTTGTGACGTACGCCTCAATGCCGATTTCGCGCATGAGCACCGGATTATCAGGGCGATCAAGCAGCGTCATGATCACGAGCCGGATTTCAGCCAGCTTCGGCTCACGCTTGATGGCGCGCGCGACCATGATCCCGTCCATCTCGGGCATTTCCATATCGAGGAGCGCCAGGTCAAAGCTCTTGCCCAAAGCCGCCCGCGTGCGCAATAAAGCGAGTGCCTCGGCGCCATTGGCCGCTTCCGCCGCGCGGATTCCCCAGGCCATAAAGAGATGGTTGAGGATCTTCCGATGCGCGGCGTTGTCGTCGACAATCAACACCCGCACCCCGGAGAGCGCCTTCCGCAAAAGCGGCCCCGGATGCACGCTTGGCTGTTTGGGAAAACGAGCGGTAAACCAGAAGGTGGATCCCTGGCCGGCGACGCTATCAATCCCGATTTCGCCGCCCATCTGCAATACAAGCTGCCGGCTGATCGCCAATCCCAGGCCCGTGCCCCCATACTTGCGCGTCGTCGAGCCGTCGGCTTGCACAAATGCCTGGAAAAGGGTGGCGCTCTGCTCGGGCGAGATCCCGATGCCGGTATCGCGCACGCTAAATCGAACCACCACGTCGGTTTTTGATTCGTGTTGTTTTTGCGCGCGCACGATGACTTCCCCCTGCTCGGTAAACTTCAGCGCATTGCCGATGAGATTGGTGAGCACCTGGCGCAACCGGCCCGGATCGCCGCGAAGAGCCACCGGCACGTCGTTATGCACCAGGGAGGCGAGTTCGATATTTTTGGATAATGCGCGCGCGGCGAGCATGTCAACGGTTCCCTCCAAAACATTGCCCAGATGAAAGTCGATTTGTTCGAAAACGAGCATGCCGGCTTCAATTTTTGAAAAATCAAGGATGTCGTTGATGATGGTGAGCAGCGCCTCCGCACTCGATGAAATCGTAAGGACAAAATCGCGCTGCTTGGCGCTCAAATCCGTGTCGCTGAGCAATCCTGACATGCCAATGATGCCATTCATCGGCGTACGGATCTCATGGCTCATGTTGGCTAAAAACTCCGATTTCAAACGGACCGATTCCAAGGCCGCATCGCGTCCCTGGATAATGGCCGACTCGGCCTGCCGCTGCGCGGTGATGTCCTTGAGGGAGCCCTCCAAATAAATAAGCTGCCCCGCCGCATCCCGCACTGCCCTCAACCGTGCGGAAATGAGGATAATGGAACCATCCTTGCGATAGTTCTCAGCCTCGAAATCGGAAACCGAGTCGTGTTCAGACAACAGCGCAAGCATCTGAGCGCTCCGCTCCGGGCAGACGAAAATCTGGGTGCCAATGTCGCTTACCTCGCTGATTAGCGATTCCGGCGTTCCATAGCCGAGAATGACGGCGAGCGCCGGATTAACGCTGATGAACCGGCCGCTGGGAGTCGATTGGAAGATTCCATCGGTCGCGTTTTCGAAAATCCCGCGATATTTCTCCTCCGCCATTCGCAGTTCCTGTTCGGTATGCTTGAGGGCGCTGATGTCATGCAAGGTGGAGCGCATTCCGCGGACAGTCCCATTGGAATCGCTGATGATCTTATGCCGCATCAGCACCGGAACCGTGCTCCCATCCTTTTTCCTGAAGACACATTGGGCGGACTGCAGCCGCATCTGGACCGCTACGGAATCGACGTTTGCATCTTCAACGACGAAATCCCAAACAGGCCGGCCGACCATTTCCGCGGCCGTATACCCAAGCATCGCCAGTTCAGTGGCATTGACCCGGGAGAAACGGTTCTCGTTATCGAGCTCGTGGTAGGCCACCGGGGCATCATCAAAAAGATCGCGAAACTGTGCCTCGCGATCCCGCAATTCCCGTTCGGCGCGTTTCTGCCGGGTAATATCCACACCGATGCCACCAATGAGCTTATTGTTGGTGGAAGTCGGCATTGGGAACCGCAGGAGAAGCCACTCCGTCGGTTCACCCTCACCCAAGGGGACCACCTCAACCATCCTTGAAGGTTCACCTGTCGCGATGACTTTTCTGTCGATCTCAGCAATGAGCCGAGCAGTTTCTCCCGGCAGCCACGCCGCATCGGTGTTGCCTTTGAGTATTGACTCGAATCCGACTCCAAACTGCTCCTCAAACGGTTTATTCACATAAATATAGCGGCCTTCGCTGTCCTTGATGAAGGCCACCGTCGGGCTGTGATCCATGAACGCCTGGAAGCGCGCCTCGCTCTCCATCAACGCGGCTTCGGCTCGCTTGCGATCCGTCAGATCGCGCCAGACCGCGAGCAGAATCGGCCGCCCCCCCAGATTGAGCGGCGTAAGCGTGATTTCCACCGGATATTCCTCACCGTCGGCCCGTACAAATTGCCAGTCATACCGGCATTCGCCACAGACCAGGGCCGCACGGCAGTACTCCGCGTTTTTCTCAAAAGAAGAAATCCCATCGGGCTGATACTCCGGGCAGAGCAGCACAAAAGGGGTCCCCAAAAGCGCAAGTTTCTCAGCATAACGCAAGGTTGAGACCGCAGCCGGATTGCAATCGAGAACGCCGCTTTCATCAAAGAGCAGATGCGCCTCGGCCGATTGCTCGAAAAGGACACGGAACTTTTCCTCCGCCCAGAGCATCTCGGTAATGTCGCGGGAAATAACGAGCAAGCGCTCTTCAGGCAGTGGAAAAATTTTCACCTCTCGCCAGCGCTGGGTGCCGGTGAAGCTCGGACAAAAACCGCAAAAGGTGCTGCGCGAGCCAGCCCTGGCTTCTTTGAGCGCCTTGCCGGCCAGAGCGCGCGAATCATTTTTCCAAAGATCGGCCCAACAGATGGCCGTTAGCTTAAGAGTGGACGAAAGCTCCATCCGGTGAGTGGCCACGGGATTGGCCAGCACAATATGATTGTCAGGGTCAAGAAGTTCGATGCATTCGCCGCTTGATTCAAAGATGAGGCGGTTGAGTTGTTCTCCGGCAGAAGCGTGCTCGAGTGCCGTACGACAGACCGCAAGATCGCGGCGAATTGACCACCACTCCATTGCAGCCAGCACGATTGCGCCCCCGCCAATAATGGAAACCGGCCACAATCCGGCGGAACCGCCCCAATGCCAGAATGCGACGATGCCCATCGCGATCACCACGGCGAAAACGAGTGTAAATCCAACAAAATATTTTTTCTCTTGAGGGGAAGAGATCACGGCGGTCATTAAAAAAACTGGCAGGCCTCCAGCTTCTCCTTTCATAGCAGGTGCCGCGCGAGCACTCGTCGAGAATTCATTGGATTTGTACGTGAAAAACCCCGTTTCGCTGGGGGGCGAAACGGGGTTTCTCGGTGCGTTCTGGGGACCTGGGGGGGTCGGGGGGAACGGCGGGCGGGGGGGAAAGGATTAAGCTTTTCCGAGTTTGGATTTAAGATCTTTGCCGGCTGAGAATTTCACACTCTTGGAGGCTTTGATTTTGATCTTCTCGCCGGTCTTCGGATTGATGCCCATGCGCGCTTTTCTGCTTGCGATTTTAAAGGTGCCAAAGCCGACGAGCTGAACCGGCTTGCTCTTTTTTAAACCGCCTTTAATGCCATCGACCACAGCTTGCACGGCGCGTTCGGCCTGTGCTTTGCTTGTCTCTTTTCCAAGCGTTTTTTGAACCGCTTCAACGAGTTCTGCCTTGTTCATGGGGGGAGTAGGTAACTTCGAAGTTTGTTTTGGGGAGTGCTTCCGCCCTGCGAAGGAGTGCGGAGCGCGTGTGTTCTGCCAGCGCAAAAAATCGAAGTCAACTAATTCCTCTAACATTTCGGCAACTGCAAAAATTCCTGTAAATAAGCGCCTTCCCGGTTGATTGCACCCGGCTTGCAAGTGCACGATTATCCATGACTTTCGAAGAACGGGTTTCACGTTTCCTGGGTTCAAAACCGGTGATTTCCGCCGGTGTGTTCGTGGCACCTGGAGCGAGCGTAATCGGAGACGTCCATCTTGGCGAAGAGTCGAGTATCTGGTTCCAGAGCGTGTTGCGCGCCGACATCAACCGCATTGTGATCGGCCCGCGTTCAAACATTCAGGACGGCTGCGTTATTCATCTCGCCGACGATTTTGGCACTTCTGTTGGCGAGCTTGTCACGGTTGGCCACAAAGCGATTCTGCACGCCTGCACAATCGCGGATGAAGTCCTTATCGGGATGAATGCCGTTGTTCTCGATGGCGCTGAAATCGGTGCCCGCTCCATCGTGGGAGCCGGAGCGCTAATCACCGGCGGCAAGAAATTTCCACCGGGTTCGCTCATCCTCGGGTCACCGGCCAGGCTGGTGCGTGCGCTGACACTCGAAGAACAGACCGGCATCAAGGAATGGGCGCAGAAATACGTGAAATTATCCCGTATTTACCTCGATCGCGAAGCTTGAGCAGACGAACCGTCCTATGCCTGGCTCAGACCCGGCAATTTTCCATCGTAAACCGCGCCATCGGCACCGTGGCTGTTCCCAAAACGATCGGCCTGCACGCCCATGCGATTCATCATCTCGAGATAAAGATTCGCGACGGGCGTTTTTTTCTGGAAATCAATCTGGCGTCCGCCCTTAAGCGTGCCGCCCGCGCCTCCTACCAGCAAAGCAGGGCATTCCTCCCGGCCATGCCCGCCGTCGGCCATGTAACTCGTATAAAGGAGCATCGTGTTGTCGAGAAGCGAGGAACCGCCTTCATCGAGCGCTTTCATTTTGCGCACCATTTCCGCGAAGAGCGACGTATACCAGGCGTGAATCTGACGGCAGGCCTCGCGGGAAATCGGATCGGCGTCGGGAACGAAGCTCGCGTTTCCCTGATGCTCAAGGGTATGACAGTGCCGTTCGTATCCGACGGTCACCACGCCGGGGAACATCGCTTCATCGCTGCCACAGGCAAACGTGCAGACCCGCGTTGAATCAGTCTGAAAAGCCAGGATCATCAGATCAGCCATCAGCGAGATGTATTCTCCATGACGCTCCGGGTCCTGGTGAATGCGATTCGTGTTTTTCCAAATGTACCGGGCGGATTCGGCCGTCAGCGCGTCGGGCACGTGAATCCGGGAAGGTCCGGGGTTTTGCGAATCGAGCACGTCGAGCCGCTGGCGCGACTCGATAAAATCGATGCGTTCCTCCACTGAACGGACCGAAGCAAGGTACTCGTCGAGCCTTTGTTGATCGGCGCGGCCAAGCCTGCGTTGGAGCGATTTGGCATCATCAAGAACAAGATCAATCACGCTGCGTTCATACGAATCGCGGTTCGCGCTCCCTTGCGTCAACTCGGCAAGATTGGCAGCGCGCCGGCTCCAATTGGGCACGACCGGCTTGCGGCCCCGGAACATTCTCTCAAAAACGAGCCGCGGATCGTTCTCATACGGGGCGGTGGTGCCGTCTTTGCGGAACGAATAAACCGTTTCGTTATTGGAAAGACCAAACTCGAGCGACGGAAACATCGTCTCCTTGCCAACCGCATCGGCGACCGCCTGATCCACGGAGATCGACGCAATGGGCCGGCCGCCGATCCGCGAGGCGTTTTGGGCGGCGGTCAAGTGCGTGAATGCGCACGATTCGTGACCGTTGAGATTCTCGCACTTCCCATTGTTAGCCAGGCCGGTCAGGAGAAGGAGGTCATCTTTGCAGAAATCAAGTGAACGCAGAATGGAAGGAAGCTTGGTCAATGCGCCACCGGAAGGCATCTTCCACGATTCCAAAACCGTGCCGCCGGTTGTGGAGAAGATCCCCATACGCAGTGGCGGCCGGGTGGCTGCGCTTGAGCCGAACGCGGAAAGGCGCCCAAGCGATTCCATAAAAGGGAGCGTAAGAAGCGCGCCGGCTCCGCGAAGAAAATGACGGCGGGAGAGGTTCGTATTCATCGAAGTAAAGCGGTGGCGGCAGGCTCGGCGGGGCGGCGGTTGAGAAAAGGGTAACTATTGACGATTCCAAGAACCAGGGTTGAAAACTGATGCCCCTCCTGGTCGAGACGCGCCTTGATTTTCGAAACGGTACGCACGTCAAAGTAATCCAGCTCGCGGCCCAATCCGTAGGTGAGCAATTGGCTCACAAAGTTGCGTTCGAACTCATCGCGCCGTTTCCAGAGGATCTGTCGAAGCTCGGTCGCGCCGCTGAATTTCTCGCCGCCAGGCAGTTCACCGCCTGTGTTAAGCGCGGCGCTTGTGGGGCGCCACGCGCCGATGGCGTCGTAATTATCGAGGCCAAACCCAAGCGGATCGAGTTTCCTATGGCATCCCGCACAAACCGCATCACTTGCGTGCTGGGCCAGCTTTTCCCGGAAATCCTTCGGCTCCTTGCTCTTTTTTTCGTCCTTGAACATTCCGGCATCGGGTGGAGGCGGCGCGGGCGGCGTGCCAAAAATAACTTCAAGCACCCATTTGCCGCGTTGCGTCGGGCTGGTGCGGTTGGTGTGCGAGGTTTCGGTGAGAATTCCAGCCATTCCCAACACCCCGCCTCGATGATCCTCCGGCTTGAGCGTCACCCGCTGGAACTCTTTTCCAGCCACTGACTGAAGCCCATAGAGTTTGCCCAGTTCTTCATTGGCAAAGGTGTAGTCCGCATCGAGCAACTCCAAAATGCTCCGGTCGTCGGCGCGCAGGTGATCGCAAAAAGTTGTCACTTCCTCCTTCATCGCCCGCTTGAGTTTGTCGTTGAATGTGGGGAAAAACTCAGTACTCGGCCTTGCGGCGGCAAGACGCTCCAGCTGCAACCATTTCAGAGTGAAATTTTCCGTCAGCGCTTCGGCCCGTGGGTCGGCCAGCATCCGTTTGACTTGCGCCTCAAGAACTTGCGAAAGGCTGTTGCTTTCCGCCAACGCAAGGAGCGGCTCGTCGGGCATGGATGCCCAAAGGAAATAAGAAAGCCGGGAAGCCAGTTCCACGTCGCTGACTCTGGATGCGGAAACCGGCCCTGTCTGATCCGGCTGATCCTCCTCAATTCGGAAAAGGAAACTCGGCGAGACAAGGATCGGTTTGAGCACCCGCCGGATTGCGAGAGGAAACGGATCCCCCTTCGCAGCCGATGTATCGAAAACTTTAAGCGCCCGTTCCACTTCGCTTTGAGCCACGGGCCGCCGATACGCCCGGCGCAGGAATTGGCGGATCAACGTTTCAGCAGCTGCCCGATCGGCCGTTGCATTTGAAAAGAGCGCTTTGAAGGCGGCTTGGTCCCGCCTTTTGTCGGGCGTTTTGACGTCGGGATCCGAGTAGAGCCGCGCCAGGATCGCGTCGGCGGCCATGAAATATTTTTCCATCGCGGCTCGCGGGATGATCAGCGCCGAAGCCAGATTCGCGTAACCGGTGCCGGTATTGTCCTCGGGCATCCCGACTTCTTTGCCGGCGTCAAACTCGATCCCAATCAGATCCCGAATGGTGTTGCCGTATTCAGCCCGGCTCAACCGCCGGATTGGACCTGGCCCCGGATCGAGAAGCAAAGGATGATCACTTTCCAACAGTGCGAGCGTTTGCTTCAGCCCGGCCACGAGTTTGGCTCGATCCCCCTCGCTGAGAGAGACCTTTTCATCCTCGGGCGGCATTTCATTCGTCTCGACCTGTTGAAGAACGTTGCGCCAGAGCTTGTACTTTTTAATGACAGACTCCTGGTTAAAAAAGGAGGCAAGCTCAACTCCACCCTTTTGTTTCTTCCCGCCATGGCATTGAAAACAATTGGCATCAAGAATCGGACGCAATTGTTCTTCAAAAACATCGGCCGCATTGGCTGCGACGGCAAAAGCGAGAGCGATCCCGAACGCAATTCGGATGAAAAAAAGAACGAAACGGGAGGCAGGATGCACGATTTGCAGCCGGCAACCCGCGGCCGTGCAAGCCATTAGAAAGAAAATGGCTTAAGCCGGTTCCGGGACGCTGGCGATCCAAACCAGTTTCGGCGCAGGTTTAAAGAGCGCCACCAACGCGGAGCGCGTCCACGCCAGCAGCCAGGTGGCAGCCAGCAGCGCGCCGTAAAGCCGCCAGGCCATGGGGAAATCCAATTGCGCCACGCCCCATCCAGCCACGCAGCAAATCAACACGAGATGGCCGACATACATCACAAGCGATTCGCGTCCCGCCAATTGCAACCAGCGCGGGCGGATGCGGGAAGTCATCCATTTGGCCATCCACGCGGCGCCCAGCACCCACGCGAGCCTTTGGATAAAGAACGGGATCCCCAATGTCGCATACGGAAACGGCGCGAGGATTATGTAACCAAGGAAGAAAAACGCACCGGGCAATGCAAAATCGATCGCTGCGTTTCGAACAAAGCCGGCGCCGGGCTGTCTGCTTTTCACTCCCACTTGAGCCGCAAGCGCTCCGGCAATCACGAACCCGGTCCAGGGAAAGAGCGGGAAAAGCGACCCGGTGCTGGCGTTAATGAAAGCACGCAATGGAACCGGAGCGCCGTGCCAATCATTTAAAACAGCCGCACATCCGACCATCAGCGCCAGGCAAACGGCGAGAACCAAAGTGCCCGCCTTGCCCGCCCAGCGTTGCACCGCGAGCAGCAGCGCGAGAGAAACCGCCAGACATTGCAGGATATCAACTTGCGAGCCGACCCGGAGCGCCTCCGTGAATTGGCCAGTCCGCAACAGCTCCGTGGGCGCATGCAGCGCATACCCGATGGCGGCCAGACCGAGCAGCCGCAGCCATTTTTTCACCGGCACATTGCCACGGTTGCGCTGCATCCCGAGCCCTTGCAGGTACCCGGCAATGAATAAAAAGGAAGGGGCGACAAGACCGTTGAAGAAATTGAGCCAGCTAAAAAGCACGCTGCTTTTCGAGAAGTCGGAAAGGAACGTGTTGATGACATGGGCCTCGATCATCATCACCACGGCGGCGCCGCGGAATAGATCGAGCCAAACCATCCGTTCCTTAGGAACGACGGTGGGATTTGAAAGGCTGGCGGACATCAGCCGCTGCATATCGCGGGATGGCGCACTTCAGAAGAGAAATGTTTCGCCAGCCATGCCCGGCGCCCGGTTTTAACAAACCTCATGCAAGGGTGATCAGATTCACTTCAGGCCGGCAATTAAACCGCATGCCATGCAGATTACCGACTCCTTTGCTGATGTGCAGCCAGCGATCGTTCCAGCGGTGCAATCCCTCGATAAAGCGCCGGTCGCGAACGGGCGCAAACGGGGCGCCAACCAGGGGAACCAGCAATTGCCCGCCGTGGGTATGGCCGCTGAGCATCAGATCCCACGGGAAGCCTGCAAGGTCATCTTTTGTATCAGGATTATGCGAAAGGGCAATGGTGAACACGTCGTCCGCGACCGGAGAATCAGCGGGGAAGGCCAGCAGTGGAAAGAGTTCAGCCGACCACTTGTCGCCCAGGCCAACAACACGCAGCTTGCGGCCGCCGATTACCACATCGCGGTATGTATTGTGCAGCAAATCAATTCCAGCCGTGGCGAGCATTCCGCGCACAGACTGCGAGTCCGGATAGCCATACGTGCGTCCCGCCCAGAGCCCGCCATCATGGTTGCCCAAAGTGGCGTACGTGGGCGCGTGCCGGGCGAGCTTGGCGAGAATGCCGGAATAACCATCGAATTGATCGTAAACGCTCGTAATAAAATCACCCGTCAGACAGATCAGATCCGGCTTCTCGGCAAGTCCAAGCGCAATGGCGCTTTCAATATAGGCGAGGCTCACCACATCCGACGCGTGGAGATCGGAGAGTTGAAGCAATCTAAGAGGCGCATTGGAACCGGCTTTGCCGGTCACAATTTCCTGGCGCCGGACATGGAGCCAGTGCGGTTCCCAAAAGCGCATGTAACTCAAACCGCCAAGGGCGGAAAAAGTCAGGAAATTGCGGCGGGTAAGCTTTTTTGGAAATGTCTGCATGGTATCTTTCCAAAATACGATTTTTCACCTCGCAAAGGTCCTCAAAGCGGGTGCATCCCTCCCCCGCTCCATAGACCGTCCGCGAAAATCGCGACGACAAACACCACGCCCACGAAGGCGTTGCTGGCGAAAAAGGCACGGTTGATCGCCGCCACATCGAGCCGGGCGGCGCTGTGATGCTCATAAATCAGGGCGCCTGTCACAAGCACGAGACTCGCATAATAAATCGCCCCCAAACCGGCCAACGCGCCAAAAGCAACCAGCAGACCGAGCATGATCCAGTGAAGTCGCTGAGCGAGAAGCAGACTTGGGCGCACACCGATTCGCACCACGAGAGAACGCAAGCTTTCGGCGCTATCAAAGTCATAATCCTGGGTGGCATAAATCAAATCGAATCCAGCTACCCAAAGCATCACCGCCAGCGCCAGGACAAGCGGCGCGAATGCAAACGCTCCTTTAACGGCAATCCACGCGCCGACCGGGGCCACGGAGAGCGCGAGTCCCAGAAAGAAATGGCTCAGCGAGGTGAATCGCTTGGTGATTGAATAAAAGAAAACGATAAACAGGGCGACTGGCGAAAGCCAGAAACAGAGCCAGTTAATCCAGAACGTCGTGGCAATAAACGCGGCGGAACTTGCGATCAGCAAAGTGATGGCGCCTTTGCGGGTGATCAGCGTGTGCCGGTCGGCCGTCCGCGGATTACGTTGATCAATCTCCCAGTCCGCAAGCCGATTGAAGGTCATGGCGGCGGTCCGCGCAAAAACCATCGCCAAAACAATGAGGGCAATCGTCGTCAAATGCGGCAGCCCAAATGAATAACCGCGCGAGGCCGCCAGCATCGCGCCGAGCGCAAATGGGAGCGCGAAGATGGTATGCGAGAACCGGATAAACCGGAGGACGCGGCTGATCACGGTTTTATATCAGTCGCGCGGGTTTCGTCCGGTTCATCAAAAATTCCGGCAAGCCGATCGTCGACGCGGAGATCGACCAGACGCCATGTAAGGTCCGGTTTGTAGAAATAAAACCGCCAGCGCAATGGGAACTCGCGGCCAAGGGAAACGTAAGTGCGCCTCAGAAGCCGTTCGCCGACCGTTTTGGATTCACACAGCTGCGAACCGAGCACGGCGCCAAAGACGTCGATTGCCTCGCGGGTCTTCGCCTTGAGCGCTTTAATCTCATCGGGTTTCGCGGCGATTTTTGAGCCCTTGGTTAGCCCATCATATGCGCCATCCACATCCCCTTTTTGTAAAAGTTCAAAAAATCGCATCGCAAACTCCTGAGGCGCTGTGTCGGCCGTCAAATCAAAGGGAGGTGCCTTCTCGACCGGAGCGGCAACAGGCGTGGCGGCACGGACTTCAATTGCCGGAGTGGCGGCTTTGCGTGGGCCCTTCTCCTGCGCGTAAGCAGAGGCGGCTATCAGGATTGGAAAAATGGCGTGTCGAAGCTTCATGAAAGCAGGGATTCGAGTGTGGGCCGGGCACGCACTACGAGCGGCAACCCGTGCGCGAATGTCATGAGATCAAATTCAAACCGCAACAGATTTCGCAACCCGGCCCGCATCGCCTTGAAATCGGCGCAATATTTCTCGGGCAGGAAACTGAATCCGAGCGGTTCAAGATGAATGAGCGCATCGCCCACCACCATCACCCCGGAAGCAAGGTGGAGCGCGATCTCGCCTGCACCCGCTCCGGGGATGCGGATTACCGTCAATCCGGGCACCACTTCATCGCCCTCGGCCAGTTCGAGGTCCGGGATGAGCCCCAGCTCCGCGACGGCATCGGAATGCGCCAGGATCGGAATGGAGAATCGCTTTTTAAACTGAACCGCCGCGCGCGCGTGATTGCCGTTGGTGATGACGATTGCCACCGGCGCAGCGGCTTCCACCAGCTCTTCCAATGCGGGAGCGGCCAGCGGGATAGGATCAACGAAAACCAGCCCCTGCGACGTGAACACGGCGCAGCTCGAAAGCTCGCATTTTACCGCAGGCTCAAATGCCTGCCAAAAAGCCAAACGCCGATCAACAATCTGAAATTCATCCGCCGTGGCCATGGCTTAAATTGGACAAATCCGCACCTGATTCAAGAGTTCCCTGAGCCGGACGACTTGAGTTCGAGCGCGCTTTCGTAGTGCCGGCTCCACATTCCCCATCCGATGAAAGCCGCTCCGATCAGCAGCATAAAAAGCGAAAGGAATTGTCCCGCTGAAAATGAGCCAACCGCCCATGCGGGATCAGGAACACGAAAAACTTCGCCCGCGATGCGAAACACGGCATAGAGGATGAAAAAGAGTCCGGTCAGCACACCACGCGGCACCCGGCATTTTGTGCGGACCAGCCAGAGAATCAGAAAGAGCAGGACGCCTTCCAAAAGAGCTTCATAGATTTGGGAGGGATGGCGTGGGGTGAGCACGTTGGCAAGGATTGCACGCACTTGCGGTTCATGCCGGGCAGCCTCAACGATGCGCTCGCTCCAGCTGGCGTGTTCGCCGCCGTATTTTTCCACCACGGCCTGGAGCGGTTCAAGGGCGTCGAAAGCGCGGCTGGTTACCGCGCTGAAACGGCTGTCAAAGAGCTCGGTCGGAAATTGCACCGCCCATGGGACTTTGGTTTCATGGCCGAAGAGTTCGCCGTTAATAAAATTGGCGCAACGCACCACAAAAAGTCCCACCGGCGCCACCACGCAGAGGCTGTCGCCAATACTCGTCCATGAAAGTTTGTGCCGGCGTGCCCAATAAAAGGTGAAAAGCACCAAGCCAAGAATCCCGCCATGACTCGACATGCCGCCTTTCCAGACTTCAAGCGGCCACCACCACGGATCATCGGTATGATTTTCTTTAAACCCGTAAAAAAGAATCCATCCCACACGGCCGCCGAGCATCACGCCAAAGACCGCGGCCCAGGTAATAAAATCGCTGACCTGCGCAGGAGGCATCTGAGTGTAACCCGCTTTGGCGAGCCTGTAATAAAGCTGGTGGCCGAGCAGGAATGCCAGGACATAAGCCATCCCATACCAGCGCAAACCAACGCCCGGACTAAACTCAAAGATGAATGGGCTGAGGTGGTGGACGTAGGCGAGCATGGGAAAACCGATTGAATGAACCAAAGGAAACAAGCGGCCGGGCTCGACAGCCGAGAAGGAGGCGGCCGCTTTTAAATCAGCGCCGCACGAGCAGACTAAGGATCGCTTTCTGCGCGTGAAGCCGGTTTTCAGCCTGCGTAAAGATCGTCTCGGCGTGTTGTTCGAAAACGTCCGCGCTGATTTCCTTTCCCCGATATGCCGGCAGACAATGCATGACAAGCGCGCCCGGCTTCGCTTTTTCCAACAACGCGGCATTGATCTGGTATTTTTCAAGCTGCGCCATCCGATAAGCGGTTTCCGACTCGCGTCCCATGCTGACCCAGACATCGGTATAAAGCACATCGGCACCAGCCACCGCCTCCTCCACACTGGCGGTTACTTGAATGCGATCTGAGCCAAGCCGCCCGATGAACATCGGATCGGGCTGAAACGATTCAGGCGCCGCGATCCGCAAATTAAAGCCAAGACGAATGGCGGCCCAGATCCACGAACGCGGCACGTTGCAAGCGCCATCACCCACAAACGCGATCGTTTTCCCCTCAAAACTGCCAAGCTTCTCGCGAATGGTCTGCAAATCGGCCAGGATCTGGCACGGATGCTCTTCATCGGTTAGCGCGTTGATGGTGGGAATTCCGCTGAACTGCGCGAATTGTTCGACATCGAGTTGAGCAAAGGTGCGGATGACCGCGCCATGCAGCATCCGGCCCATCACGCGTGCCGTATCCTCAATCGGCTCGCCCCGGCCAAGCTGGATGTCATTGGAAGAGAGGAACATGACATCGCCGCCCAGCTCGCGAATGCCCACCTCAAAACTGACCCGTGTGCGCGTGGACGATTTGCTGAAGATCAACCCCCAGCATTGATGCCGAAGCGGATGCTCGGCGTGATGGCCTCGCGTGGCTTTCATCTCAACCGCCAGGTCAAGGATTTCGTGGAGTTCCGCCGCGCTCAGCGACTCGATCGAGAGCAGATGTTTCATGAGCCGTGAAAAAGAGGATGAACCTTTATAAAACCGGTTCGCTTGACAAGCCAACTCTCGAAAATCGCCTCATTTTCTTGGCCGGGGCGGCGTATGCCCTCTGCCATTCTTCTCTTAATCGTCCTTCCCCACCCGGCACCGGCCGGACGATTACGATTACGATTACGATTACGAGGGAGAGAGAAGGACGGAGGAGAGGATTGCCACCGCTTCGTCTATCTCAGACTGGCTCACATTGAGCGGCGGCAGCCAGCGCACGGCTTGCGCACCGGAAGGCACCGAGAGAAGGCCCGCTTCATGCAATGCGTTGACGAGGTAAAGCGCGGCGGTTTGCCCCTTTGGAACGGCAACGCGCTCCGCAAAATCATCCGCCAATTCAAACGCAAGCAGGAGCCCGATGCCGCGCACCTCTTTAATCAGGGGTGACTCCAGCTTCTCGATGGCCGCTTTTGCATACGCACCCATTACCCGGGCGTTTTCAAGCATCCCCTCTTCTTCGATGATGGAAAGCACCTCGTTTGCGCCTGTGGAAACCAAGGGCGTCCCGCCGAACGTCGTTCCGTGGGAGCCGGGTCCAAGCAGATCGCAAAGAGGCAATGTTGCGCCACCCTTGAGATGTACAAGGCGGTCACTGACCCAGATGGCGCCGAGCGGAAAGCCGCCCGCAATCCCTTTGGCCCAACTAATGGCATCTGGAAGCACTTCATCGGTGCCAAGGATCGACTTCCAGCCGCACCAATCGCCGGTGCGCCCGAGGCCGCATTGGACTTCATCGAACATCAACAAAAGATTATGCCGGTCGCAGAGTCCCCGCGCCTGACGCAGAAAATCGGCATCGGCGATATAAATGCCACGCTCGCCCTGCACGGGCTCAAGCAAGATAGCGACTGTTCCCGGCTCCTGTACGGCAGCCAGAAGAGCAGGCGAATCGTTAAAAGGAACGTAAGTGAACCCTTGCACCATCGGCTCGAATCCTTTTTTCACCTTCTCCTGTCCGGTGGCCGCGATGCCGGCCAGGGTGCGTCCGTGAAAAGAACCGAGCATGGTGATGATCTCGTGCCGGCTGGAGCACGGCTCGATCATTTCGCCTACGGAATGGCGCGCCGCGGGCGGTTCGCCTTCGTTGCCGAATTTGCGAGCCAGCTTATAAAGCGCCTCATTTGCCTCCGCACCGCTATTGCAGAAAAAGACTTTGCCAGGCGCGCCGACACAATTGACGAGCCGTTCGGCCAGCACTGCCTGTGGCCGGGTATAATAAAGGTTGGACGTATGCACCAACGATGCCATCTGTTCGCACATGACCCGAACCACCCGGGGATGACAATGGCCTACGGAGGTCACCGCGATACCGGCGCCGAAATCGAGGTAGCGTTTGGAAGCTTCATCCCAAACGTAACTCCCTTCCCCTCGGGCAAGCTGAAGATCAAAGCGCCCATAAGTGGGAATGACGTAGCGGTCGTAAAGTTCGCGTGTGGAAAGGGTGCTGGCAGACATGGAAAGGGCGGCAGACTAATCATAGAAACGCAGTTTGCACCGCGAAAATTTTCCACTGGAACGTGCGCCGATCCGTTTCAAAAAAAGAATCCAAAAGAGCGCATCATGCCGCGTGCACTCCACGCCTCGCCAGTATATTGATGCCGCCCCCAGTGATCGTTTCCCGATGACAGAATTTCTTACTACTTATGGCCTGTGGGCCGCATTTCTCCTTGCCGTGCTGGAGAACGATGTCGCGTTTATTGCCATCGGCGTGGTTGCCAAACTCGGCGATGGCAACCCCAACACGCCGGATCTAAATTTGCTCACCGCGATCCCGGCCGCCATCGCCGGAGCGCTGCTGCATGACTCGTGTTGGTTTGCCCTGGGCCATTTCAATTCGAAATGGATCAAATCGAGCAAGGTCTATCAGCGGGTCGGCCCCGCGGTTGAACGGCTCGCCAATCGATTCGGTGTCTGGCAGATTTTTTTCGCACGCTTTATTTACGGTACCCGCAACCCGAGCTCGGTTTTCTGGGGAATACACAAACTGGCTTATCCGCGGTTTGTCGCGGTTGAACTTCTTGGCCTCTTAATCTGGGGCAACATCCTTCTCGCCATCGCTTACAATTGCACGGGCTGGGCGATGGGACTCATCGGCTCGGTCGAAAAGCGCAATCATCCGCGGATGTTGATTATCACGATCATCGTCGCGTTTCTCATCATCGCCATTGTGCGCTGGATCAATCGGCGCCGGATTTATCGCAGCCAGACGGCGGTTCTGCCGGTGCCTGTCGAACCCAAATCGGAAATCAGCTCAGGCGAATAATTGCAGAAGCCGGCGCATCGGTCATCCAATCAAGGTGCGTTGTGGTGATCACCTTTTGAGAGTCGTTTGGCAAAGCCGCCAGCAACGCATTACGCCGGGCCGGATCGAGTTCGCCAAAAATGTCGTCGAGCAATAGAAGCGGCGCGGTCCCAAAGTGAGCCTTTAGCAGCTGGGCGGCCCCAAGTTTTAAAGCGAGCACCACCGTGCGCTGCTGGCCTTCGGATGCCAGATCCGAGGAAAGATCGTTCAGATAAAATCCCATCTCATCGCGGTGCGGCCCGACACTGGTTTGCCGGAGCCGGGAATCGTCTTCACGAGCTGCTTTGAGAGCTTCCGCAAAATCCGCCCCGCTCCCGGGCAGATATTCGAGACGCAATGATTCCCTTGCTCCGCTGATGGCGGCATGCGCTTCGTTAACCGGTGTTTGCATCTCCTTCAGAAGATCTCCGCGCATTCTCGCCACCTGATTTCCGGCAACCATCAGAGGCTCTTCAAAGGCCTCGATTTCACGCCATCGAGGGGAAGGCGCTTTGAGCAACAGATTGCGCGATCGCAGCGCTTTTTCATAGGCCCTCAGCGCCGTGCGATAGCCGGGTTCCCGCTGCGCTGCGACAAAATCGAGAAACCGTCGTCGCACGTCACCGCCTCCGCGGACGATCTCAATGTCCGAATTGGAGAAATAGACGACGCGTCCAATCTGGAGGTATTGCTGGGCGGATTTTTGTTCGACCTCATCGAGCGCGAGTTTTTTGCGCTCTTTGCTGAAGTAAAATTGCAGGTGGCGCGCCTCGAAGTAGCCATCAAGAGCAAACCCGCGCCGGCTCTGTTGGATAACCGACGTCATTTTTGAAACCCGCGGCGATTGGAGCCTTAAAAGAATGCACGCCGCCTCCAGCAACGACGTTTTTCCCCGTGCATTGGGTCCCAGAATGAAGTTGAGCCCGGGCGAGAACTCGCTTTCAAACGCTTCAAAACAACGGAAATGACGGACTTTAAGCAAACGGAGCACGCGCCCGAGTTAAGTGAAAAACAGGAACTTGTGTTAGTCCAAAGCGGCACGCCTTTCTCCACCTCGTAATCGTAATCGGATCCGGAAAGGCGGGAGCGGATTAAGTATACGAAGAAGAGGAATGCGCTTCGCGCTTGAAACGAGCCGGGTGGACCCTAGCCTCTGCCGCCCAATGAATTTGCTCCCTGGCTTTCGCGACTTTTATCCCGAGGACTGCGCCCGCAGGAATTACATCCTGAGTCGGTGGCGTGAAGTGGCGCGCCGGTACGGCTGCGTGGAGTACGATGGCCCGGTCCTTGAACCGATCGATCTTTACAAAAAAAAGAGCGGTGGAGAACTGCTCGGCCAGCTTTTTGATTTTGTCGACAAAGGCGAGCGGCACGTCGCGATGCGCCCTGAAATGACCCCCACCTTAGCCAGGATGGTTGCGGCCCGGGAACGCGATTTTAAAAAGCCGCTCAAGTGGTTTTGTGTGCCTCAGTTTTTCCGGTACGAAAAACAGCAGCGCGGCCGGCTGCGCGAATTCTACCAGCTCAATTGTGACATCATTGGAGAGCCGTCGCCGGCAGCCGATGCCGAACTGATCGCGATCGTCATCGATACATTGCGGGCTTTTGGGTTGACCAAGGAGGATTTTGTTATCCGTGTCAGCGATCGCACGGCTTGGACGCAATTTGCCATGGCACGTGGCGTCGGCGAGGAGCAGGTGCCTGATTTTTTAAATGTCATCGACAAGCTCGAAAGGACGCCGCGCGAGGAGATCTCCAAGCGGCTTGCTCCATTCTCGATCCCGATTGAGTCCGTCGACGCTTTCCTGAGCAATCCGGCGGCCGAAGCCGCAGGCTTAAAGACGCTCACTGAAGATCTTGCTGCCCGCGGTCTTGATGGCTTTGTCGAACTCGACCTGACAATTGTGCGCGGCCTGGCTTATTACACCGGTTTTGTGTTTGAGGTTTTTGATCGGAGAAAAAAAGAGCGCGCGCTGGCCGGTGGCGGCCGCTACGACAAGCTCCTGAGCCTCATGAGTGATAACAAGGTCGATCTACCCGCGCTCGGATTTGGGATGGGTGACGTGGTGCTCGCCAACCTGATCCAGGATACGCCCGCCGCCAAAGCCCAGATGGATGCCTGGATGGCTCGTAATCGCGCTGTCGATCTTTACGCCATCATTGCAAAGGAAGAGCAGCGCCCCGCGGCGCTCTTCTATATCCAGCAACTGCGGGAAATCGGATACCGTGTCGATTATCCATTGGCGCCGGTGAAAATCGGCAAACAATTCCAAACCGCCGAACAGCTCGGGGCCTCACTGGCCATTGTGTTTGGGGACGAATGGCCGCAGGTAAAAGTCAAGGATCTGGCCAAACGCGAAGAGCAGCTTGTCCCGGCAACTGAGTTGCTGGCATTGCTGGAGCGAATCCTGCCTCGGGCCTAACGCGTCTCGCTGTCCGGTTTTCGGAAGGTAAGCGTGTCGCCGACGCTTTTAAGTTCGTACATGTTTTTTTGCACGGGCACTTCAAAAACGCGGTCATCGACACCGGCCCGGACTTTCAGCACGTATTCGCCCTCGATCTCTTTAATCCTGAGCCCTTTTCCGCCCACGGAAATCTGTTGTTCGGGCGCGGCGGTGAACTGCTTTTCAAGAATCACGCCGGTAAGCGTCGTTGAACGCGCTTGCTTGCTTTGCGACATCATCGAGCCGATGCCGTAAATGATAAATCCGAGCACCAGCAACCCGCAAACCGCCGCGATAAATGCATCGCGTTTTGTCGTGCTCGGAATAACGACACGTTCCACCGGTGGTTTCATGCGTCCCGAAGACTTGACCCCTGCGCCCGTTCCACCGCGGAGCTCTCCTCGGTGACAAAAACCGTTTCGCCTGCGACCATAAATCGGCGCTTCCAGACATAACGCCGCAGCAGCACTTTGATGGTGGCGGTCATTGGGACAGCCAGAATGGCACCCAGCAAACCGCCCATCAACAAGCTCCAGACAAACACAGAGCCGATGACCGTCATGGGATGCAATCCGACGGAGCCGCCCACGATCTTGGGGGTGACAAAAAGACCGTCGATCTGCTGTACGGCAATAAAAATGCCGGTCACGATGAGAGGAAACGCCCACCATGGGCTGCCGTGCATAAACCACGGATTCCCATGCAATGCGGCGATGATCACCGCGGGAATCCAGCAAAGGACAATGCCCAGATATGGAATCAGGCCGAGGAAACAAAGGAGCAGGCCGATGAGCAGCCCGAAATCAAGGCCTACGATCACCAATCCAATCCCGGTGGCCGTGCCATTGATCAGGCTCACAAGGAGCTGGCCGCGAAAGAAGGCGATCAGGTAGCCGTTGATCTCCTCCACCGTTGCAACCACCTCATCTTTAAAATGCGACGCGCGCAACGGCACATAATCGCCCCACGATTCCGAAATGTTCCGGCTCTCGATCAGCAAATAATAGAGGTAAATCGGCACGATCACCATGCTCAGCAGAAAGCCGAATACGCCAAGAAATCCGCCTACGCTGGTTCTGACAAAATTCCACGTGTTCCGGATGAGCGTGGATAAGAGCGTATCAAGCCGGTCCCCCTGGAAAAAATGGGTGATATCAAAAGCCTGATCAGGTTCGGCGCTCTCGCCCGCAGCCGCCAGGACTGGTTTGGGAAGGAAAAAATCCCAAAACGAAGGGCGCGGCGGGTTGACGATAACCTGGGTTGTCACCGGCACTTTGGCGGATGGCGTCACGCTGGAGATCACCGAGTCAGGCGCCGGAGCCGGCTCTGCGGGTTTCATTTCCGGTGCCATATCCTCGGAAGGAAGGTTCGGCGCAGGCGTGGCAGTTTTTAAGTCCGGCGGAGTGCGAAAAATCGGAAAATTATATTTCTCCTGCATCTCCTTGGTGAACTGCGTGGCAACCTGGCGTGCCTGTTCAATCAATTTGGGCAGTTTATGGGCAAACTGCGAGCTTTCCGCGGAAGCCGCCGGCACCAGCCAGACCAGGATCCCCGCGAAAAAAATGGTGACAGCGGCAAACACACAGAGCACGGCCCTGTGCCGGTCGGTGCTCCATGCCACAAACCTGCCGATGGCCGGATGCAGGCGCTTATTTTCCCTGCACCACCGGGCGGCTCGCTGACCCCAGGAAACGAGCCGGCTGACCACGGGATCGAGCAGATAAGCCATCACTCCCGCCACGGCAAACGGGATCAGGATCGGCTGCATAAAGCCAAGCACCTGCGAAGTAAGCCAAATGAGGCCTACTGAGACAGCGCCAATCGCGACCACCGAGAGGGTCGACAAGGCGCCCCAAATGGTTTTCTGCTGCCATTCGGTGGGGTATTCGCTCATCGTACGGTCTCTTTAAGCATTGAAGCGGGAGGAATGAAACAAGGATCTCTTTACAAACTTGCAACCTTCCGAATCGGGCCCGCAGCGCTAAAGCCGCCTCACTGCCGGTTACATGTGAGCGATGATGTTATCACCAAATTCCGAGCACTTGATCTCGGTGCCACCTTCCATCTGGCGGGCGAAATCGTATGTGACACGCTTGCTGCCAATGGCGCCATTAAGACCCTTAAGAATGAGGTCGGCCGCTTCGTTCCATCCCATATAACGAAGCATCATTTCGCCGCTCAAAACCACTGAGCCCGGATTGACCACGTCTTTATTGGCATACTTCGGCGCGGTGCCATGCGTCGCTTCAAAGATCGCGTGACCGGTGATGTAATTGATGTTTCCACCGGGCGCGATGCCGATGCCGCCCACCTGCGCGGCCAATGCGTCGGAAAGATAATCGCCATTGAGATTGAGCGTGGCAATGACCTCAAAATCGGTGGGACGTGTGAGCACCTGCTGAAGCGTGATGTCCGCGATCGAATCCTTGATCAGGATACGGCCCGCCTCCAGAGCCGCTTTTTGCTCTTCATTCGCGGCGCCTTCACCCTGCTCCTTCTTGGTGCGCTCCCATTGCGCCCAGGTATAAACTTTGTCGCCGAAAATCCGCTCCGCAGCGCTATACCCCCAATCACGGAAAGCGCCCTCGGTGTATTTCATGATGTTGCCCTTATGCACGATCGTGACCGATTTGCGTTTCTCGGTGATGGCATATTCAATGGCCGCTTTGATCAGGCGGATGGTTCCAACCTGCGAGACAGGCTTGATCCCGATTCCAACCGACACAGGGATTCCGCCACCCGTGTTGTGCTCGGGCGACGCCAGCTTCATGTATCCTGCAATAGCGTCGGAGGTGCCGAACCGGATTTTTTTGAAATCATTGGGAAATTCCGTGGCGATAAAATCGAGGATGCGCGCCGACTCCGGCGAGCCGCCTGCAAATTCGATCCCGGCATAAATGTCCTCGGTGTTTTCGCGAAAAATCACCATATCGACCAGTTCAGGACGTTTAACCGGCGAAGGCACGCCCTTGAAGTATTGCACCGGACGCAGGCAAACGTAGAGATCGAGCATTTGGCGGAGCGCCACGTTCAGCGAGCGGATGCCTCCACCGATCGGAGTGGTCAGCGGTCCCTTGATTCCAACCAGGTATTCCTTGAATGCTTCCACCGTGTCGTCCGGAAGCCAGTTGTCGAACTGGTTTTTGGCCAATTCACCCGCGAACACTTCAAACCATGCGATCTTGCGGGCACCGCCGTAAGCTTTTTCAACCGCTGCATCAAACACACGCACACTGGCGGCCCAAATATCGGGACCTGTGCCATCGCCGCGGATGAACGGAATGACGGGATTGGCTGGAACGGTGAGCTTGCCTTTTGAGATGGAGATTTTCTCGCCGGCGGGCGGGGTGCAGGTGGTGTAAGCCATGGTGTTAAAGAGAGGAAAAGGCGCGGATTAAAACAGAGCCGCCCCGCCCGGTCTAGTGGCAATGCCCGCAAGAAAGCGCTTCCTTTTTCCCATGGCGATGTCGTCGCGTGTCCCGATCCCGGCGACCGGCTTTACGACCCTTGGCACCTCGACAATGGCGCATAACGTCTTACCTCTGGCGGATGCCGCTGCAACCACCTCTGCTTTATGATCCGTCTAATCCCGCTTTTCCGGCGCACGCGCACGAGGTGTATGACCGGTTGCGCGAAGAGGAGCCATTCCATTGGGCATCACGGACGCAAGAGTGGGTGGTTACCAAACATGCGGACGTAAAGGCGGTCATAAAGCACCCTTCACTTAAACCGCCCAACGTGATGGCGTATCTCGAGGGCGTTGCCAGGCACGCGGCTGTGGAGATTCCCGCGATGCGCCTTCTTTGTCAGGAAGCACTCATTTTCCAGTCCGGGCCCGGCCACGCTCAGGCACGGCGCTTTATGGCGCGGATCCTCAATTATCGGCCTTTATCGGAGTGTGCGCCAATAATGGAGGAAATCATCGGACGACAAATCAAGGCACTTCTGGATGCCGGAGGCGGCGATCTCATCGTCGATTTCGGCCGCGCAATCGGTTGGCAGTTCATGGGACGATTGCTTGGAGTGCCCGCGGAGGAAATGGAATTCCTGGCCGATTGCGCGGAAGGGATTCTGCTCATCCTGGAACGGCAGATCGAGCCCGATCTCCTGATCGAATTAAATTCAGCGGTCGCCCAGGCGATCGATTGCCTGACAGCACTCTGCGCCGAGCGCAGGAAGGACCCCCGCAACGACGGGCTTTCCCGCATGCTCGAATTGGCCCCCGAGGAGCCTGATCGCGTGCTGGCCATGCGAACTTTTTTTCTGTTTGTCGCCGGCCTCGATACCATGGCGACTTTCCTTGGACGCTCCATGCACGCCTTGCTCGAAAACCCGGGCGCGCGCGAGCGTTTGAGCGGAGGCGAGGTGGCCGTTGCAGGAGCAATCGAGGAGTTGCTTCGATACACCAGCCCCGTGAGGATGGTGATATGCGAGGCGGCCCACGACTGCGATGTGAGCGGTCATTTCGTGGCGAGAGGGCAGAAAGTGACGGCGCTGATCGAGGCCGCAAACCGTGACCCGGTGGTGTTTGATGCCCCGCATGAACTCCGGCTGGACCGAGACCCGTGTCCTCATCTCGTATTCAGCGAAGGCGTCCACGCTTGTCTCGGAGCGGGCCTGGCAAGATTGCAGGGGACAATCGCGTTACGGGAGTTTGCGCGGCTGCCGCGGATGCGCCTGGTAGAGAAGCCACGCTTGGCACACAGCGATATAATGAAATTCCTGAAGACGTTATACGTCTCATTTGAATGAGGAAATCGTTGGAATTCAATGGCTTAAGTTGCGTTCTTAAATTACCTCTCAGAGCCGTCCCGCTTAAAAAATCAATCCTCCCTATGCCCAAGAATTTGAGCCGCAAACTTTCTCTCGCGCCCCGCCTACTCACTCCTCTGACAGCAGGGCTGGCTTTTTCTTCCGGTGGCACCTCATCGGCGGAGATCGTTTACAATGGTGTGCCAATCCAGAACTCCGGGGGATCGACTACTTTTTCGATCCAGACTGGGAATGAATTCACTTTGGAGGTTTTCACCGGCTTCACTTTTCAACAGTTTTCCAAGCCTTCGGTTGTGACGCTTTACCCCACGACAGCCACGGGGCTCACGGCCCAAAGTGTTGCGCGAAACAGCACCATCGGCTCGGGAACGATATTTAACGTAGATTCCTCGAATGGGACGGACGTGGTGGAGGGCCAGAATTACTACGGTTTCGAAATGTTTGAGGGTTCCGAGCCTTCGCCGCTCTACGGATGGATTAGCGTGACGCACTCTCCTGGGTTTGGAAATGGTTCCGGCACTGTGAACGAATGGGCTTATGAAAATAATGGCGACTCCATTAAGGTCGGAGAAGGGGCTCAAGCGGTTCCGGAACCGTCCACGGCCTTGACCGGTGCGTTGCTGGCTGGTTCAGCGGCCGTTTTCCTGCGCCGCCGCCGCGCGCTTGATGCCATGGCAGCCTAGGCGGTCTTTAGTCCAGGTACCTTTTGCGTTCCAAGATCCTTCTTGTTGGCTGGGACGGGGCGGATTGGCAAATCGCCCGTCCGCTCATGGGCGCCGGGCAGATGCCCAACCTTTCCGCATTGGTTGAGCGAGGTGTTTGCGGTGAATTAAGCAGTTTCGCCCCGTTTTTGTCGCCCATGCTCTGGACGACGATTGCCACCGGGCATCATCCCGACCGGCATGGGGTGCATGGATTTGCTGAAGTCGATCCTTCCACGGGTGAGGCCCGGGCAGTGGGCACTCAAAGCCGCCAGGTAAAAGCCCTCTGGAATATGGTTTCGCAGCAGGGCGGAACCGCCGGGGTGGTGGGCTGGATGGGCTCCTTTCCCGCGGAAGCAATCCATGGGGCGTTTGTGTCGGATGCATTTGGCCATGCACCGGCAAATCCGGCTTCGGAATGGCCGGTGACGCCCGGCACGGTTTATCCTTTTGAATTGGGGCAGGCGCTGGAGGAACTAAGGCTGCGTCCCGAAGAGGTGGACCCGGGCCTGCTCGGGCTTTTTGTCCCTGAACTTCGCACAAAAGGGATGTCGCCGGATCCCCATTTGGGTCAGATCATGCAGCGGCTCTCGCAGCTTTACACTCTGCAGAACGCCGCCGTGGCGATCGTTGGCCAGGAGCAACCCGATTTCTTCGCTGTTTATTTCCACTTTCTCGATCTGATTTCCCACGAGTTTATCAGCTATCACCCGCCGCGACATTCACGGGTTAGCGTCGGGGATTATGAACGCTATAAGGACGTGGTGAGCGCGGCATACCGGGTGCAGGATGCGTTATTAGGCGATTTGTTAAGGCATTGCGCGCCGGATACGGGTCTTATTCTGGTTTCTGATCACGGCTTTAAAACCGGCGCAGCAAGGCCGCCACAGGCGCCACGACATGATGCCGGATTGATCGACTGGCATCGGCGTGAGGGCATCGTGGTGGCGCATGGGCCCGGAATCAAAAAAGGAGAGCGTTTTTGCGGAGTCAGGCCGCATGATATCGCCCCAACGGTCCTGGCTTGGCTGGGAATGCCGCGTGGTGAGGACATGCCGGGGCGGGTTTTGGAAGAAATGTTTTTAACCGCGCCAAAGGAGATGACAATCCCCTCCTGGCAGGAGCATCCGCCGATTGTTGGTGCGCCCAAAGCGGCTGCGATCGCACCGGTGGCAGATGAACAGGCTCGCCTGACGCAACGTTTTATCGAGCTTGGCTATCTGGATCCAGCCGTCATGAAGGACTCTCGGGGCGGCGACCTTGTGACCAGTGAAAACCAAGCGCATCTGGGCGCAACACTCCGCGACCTGGGCCGCCCGGAGGAGGCGTTGCCTTTGTTGCATGCAGCCGCGCTGGCGGACCCTGAATCGGCGACGCGCGCGGTAGAACTGACATATTGCCTTCTCGACCTCGGACTTACAGACGAGGCGGAGCGGGCTGCGCAACCTTTTTTTGACCACGGAAAAGAACAACCGCGCGCACTTTTGCTGAACGCTCAGATTCTGATCGCGCGCGGCCGCTTTGCGGAAGCCTTGCAAATCATCGAGCGCCTGACAGGGACGGAGCTGGCGCAGGAATGCGGCGGGTTGCGGCGGCTCATCCTGCTGCGCTCCGGGCGCCATGAGGAAGCGCGGACGGCATTCCTGGCTGAAATCCCAAAAGCGCCCGGACGAGTGACCCTTTACATGGGACTTGCCCACGCCTGCCTCTGGACCGGACGCTATGCAGAGGCCATGGCGGCTGCGCGAAGTGTCCTGGCGCTGGATCGCAGCTCGGTTTTTGCGGAGCTCGTGCTGGAGGACGCCGAACGTTGTCAGGCCAAGGGCCGGCCTCCGGACAACACAGGCTGGGATGCGCTCGCGCAGGCGGCACGACAGCGGGTGGCTTGGCGCGCGGAATTTCAGGAGCGGGAGCGCGCCTTCTTTCAGGCTCGCGAGATCCGCCGCTCATTACGGAATGCCGTCGAGACGCGAGTATCAAAGGTTCAACGCGAGCCAATCGTGGTCGTCTCAGGGGTGCCCCGCTCCGGAACCTCGATGATGATGCGCATGCTCGCTCTCGCAGGTGTGCCGGTTTTTACGGACGGTGTCCGAGTCGCCGATGCGGACAATCCATTAGGTTATTTTGAGTGGGAGCAGATCAAACGCATTGCCACCGAGCCGCAATTAATGAGCCGGGTGGAAGGCAAGGCGATAAAGGTGGTTTCAGCATTGCTAGCGGACTTGCCTGGCGGATGGAATTACGAACTGATTTTTATGCGACGCGACGCCGGGGCTATCCTGCGTTCCCAGGAGCGGATGCTTGCCCGGACCGGCCACGACCCATTCCTTTTGAACGTGGGAGAACTGGAACGGCATATTGAGGCAACCCTGGAATGGGCACGGGCAAATCCCGAGATACGTCTCCTTGAGATTGATTATGACGCCATGGTTGAACGTCCGCGGGAAGAGATAGCACGCCTGATTGAGTTTATCGGACATGGACGCATTAAGCGTCCCGCTGGACTTCTTACTGGCGTGCGTGGTGACCTGCGGAACCAGCTTGCCTCCGGGAAAGAGAGCTCAAATGTCTGAGCTGAGCGTAAACTGGATGGTGCGTCCTCCATGGCCCGACGAAACATACCGTCTGGCACATCACTTCACGGTGCAATTCGCTGAAGAGCGCGGCAACTGGCACCGCGTAATCGAGGCAGCTGACCCGCAGAGGATTGTTGGTTTTGCCGCCCTGCAGGAGCTCAATAGGCCGGCGGAGTTGAGGTTGCTCTGGGAGATTCGCCTTGAATGGCAGGCGCATGCAGCGACCGAGGCGCTGCTCGATTTGGCGCTCAAGCAGGCGCGCGACATGGGGGCCAGAACGGTGGTAACCAATGCGGTGCCCGAGGCGACTTTGGCGCAGCTTGCGGTGCAGCGTGGTTTTAAGGAAATCTCACGTCAGGAAGTATGGAGCATCCCGGTGGCACCCACGCTATCGCTGCTTGAGGAACGAGGCGGGCCACTGCTTGCGCGTTCCCCGGTGGTTGTATCGCCTCTGGTCCAGTCCAACCTTGAGCAGGTTCGGAAAATCTGCGCCAACGCGCATTTGCTGACGCCGGAAAGTGTAAGACCGCGCACCCCCGGCATTCCGGCCGGCTTTGATCCCGGGCTATCTTTTTGTGCGGGCGATCTGGCAAATCCGGGAATCGTGCTGCTGGCCCGGGAGCATTTCGGAAAAGCTTACCTTGAAGTGATCGCGCGCAACCCCGAGGCGGTCGATTTTCCCCATACCGGAGTAATTGCGCTCATGAGGGCGTTTTACAGGGCCGTCGCGGAATTGGGTCTGGAAGAGGTGACTTGCGCAATCACTTCGGGAAACAACTTCGGATTGGTGCCTCTGACCCGCCGTGCCGGGGCGCGATGCACGGAAGCGGTGGCGTCCTTCAGGATTGACCTGTAGAGGCATCTTCCCATCGGCGGAAAATCAGGCTCACATTGGTGCCTCCAAAACCGCTGGAGTTGCTAAGCGCTATTTTTGGAATGTCGGCGACAGGCTTGGTGACCACAGGGATCTGATCGCACTGCGGGTCCAATTCAGTGATGTTCGCGGAGACCGGAATAAATTTTCCCTCCAGCGCGAGGCAGCAAAATGCCGCCTCCATCGCGCCGGCCAGCGAGAGACCATGCCCCGTCAGGCTTTTCGTGCTGCTGACAAAAGGCACTTTTTGATCGCGGAAACTTTTCCGGATCGCCTGGCACTCGCTCGCGTCGCCTGCCTGCGTGGAAGTAGCGTGGGCATTGATGTAATCGATTTCATTATGCCCCACGCCTGAAGCCACGATCGCGGCATCCATCGCCCGGCTTAGTCCGTCGCCGCCCGGATCAGGTGCCAGGACGTTGTATCCGTCGGAGGTCTGTCCCCAGCCGAGCATTTCGGCCCCAATCGAGGCACCGCGCCGCAGCGCGTGT
The DNA here is from genome assembly GCA_028293625.1 of Chthoniobacteraceae bacterium. Lineage (GTDB taxonomy): Bacteria > Verrucomicrobiota > Verrucomicrobiia > Chthoniobacterales > Chthoniobacteraceae > CAIURC01. The sequence continues at coordinate 257,184 of JAQGOL010000030.1, forward strand.
TCGAGCTCTTCGAGCACCAGCACGCAGGCGCCGCCGGTACCGACAAACCCGTCGCGTTTGCGGTCAAAAGCACGGGGAGCCTTCTCCGGATCGGTCTGCAAACTGAGTGCGCGTACGCTGGCGAAAGGCAGAATGGAGAACTTGTTACAATCCTCCGCCCCGACGACCAGAACGGTATCCTGTCGTCCCGAGCGGATCAGATCGGCCGCCAATCCAAGCGCATGCGCGGAGGAGGAGCAGGCACTCGAACAACCGAGCGTTGGGCCTTTGATTTTGAAGCACGCCGCGAGATTAATATAAAGCGAACCAGGGATGCTGTTTACAATACCCATCGGCTGGCAGCGGACCACGCCGCGCGTCACCATGGTATGAAGATTCTCGTAAGCCATCCACATCGAGCCTCCGGAGGCGGAAATCAAACCAGTGCGCGGGTTGGATAGCAGATCCGGACTCAGGCGCGCCTCGGCGATGGCCTGCTGCATCGCACAATAGGCATAGAGGGAATTGGGCGCCATAGGCCGGAGCTGCTCGCGGCTTGGCTCGTATTGGCCCGGATAGCTCCAGTCCTCAAAATAGGCGGTGGGAAACTGAAACCCTTTGACCGTGCCCGCGAGTTTTACGGGGATATCGCTACTGGCAAATTCAGAGAAAAGCTCCACGCCTGTGCGGCATTCGCGCAAACTGCTCAAGACCTGTGCCCGGCTGTTGCCAATGCTTGTAATGAACCCCAACCCCGTCACGACAACGCGCTTCATCGATTCGAGGAAAGGTTCGCTTACAGCGAGGCGCTCATGGAATCGGCTTCCGGCAGCACTTCATCACCAAATGCCAGAATCAGCCTTTCAATGACGGCCACCTGAGCGTCACCGGAAGTGATCGATCCCCGGAAAATAGCCACCGGTTCGCGCAGCTTAAGCAAAGTGCCTTCAATGGCCAATTGTTCGCCGGGACGAACCTTGCGATGCACGCGGGCGCCATCCAGGGAACCAAAAAAAACGTGCCGGGAGCTGATGCTTTTGCCGAGGATCGCCGGCACTTTTTCCAGGATCCAAAGTGTCGCTGCCTGCCCTATTGCTTCAAACAGGATGGAAGCGGGAAAAACCGGTTCATCTTTAAAATGCCCCGCGAGAAACGATTCATCGCCCCTCACCAGATAGCGCGCGCGAACACTTGTTTCATCCAGCTCGGCGTCATCAAGAAAAAGAAAAGGATCCTGCTGGGGCAGAAGCATTGAGATCTGCCCGTGGTCATATTGAGCGGGCGAAAGAGGAGCTTCCTTCAATTTGCTTTGAAGAAAGCGGTTCAGTTCCCCCAGCGTGCGAATCTCTCTTAGCTCCTCATTGTCGACCCGGAGCTGGAGAACTTCCTCAATGGAAAGCAACACCTCAAGCAACGTCAAAGAATCGAGCCCCAGATCCTCCACCAAACGGGTCTCATCGCCCGCGGTATCAATCCGGGCGCCGGACGGCTGGAAGCGCGCAATGATTCCGTAGACAATTGAATGTACCCAGGCAACGTCGCCGGTTTCCCGAAACTGAATGGCCGCCTCTATGGTTTGGGGGCTGCAGCGCTTTAACCCTTCTTTCAGCTCGGCGAGATCTTTTTCGTTAAGGGTGTTATTCATTTCGTGGGCATCTCCTCGCGGCAAGGAAACCGTTCCAAAAGCGCTGCGGACAATGCGTCAAGAACTCACTTGGACAAGTTCTTTTCGTAGAACCCCGAGCCTATTTAAGCGGGCATCGTTCGCAAATGCCCGGCTGCATTCCCGAACCTTCCGGCACCTCGGTTGCTCGCTACGATTTCTCAAAAAACGCCACAAGATCGTCGTAAAGACCGGCCTTGTTTGCATACGTGGCGTAACTCCGCGCTGTTTCCAGCCACTCATTCGTTGAAGGCCGGCTCTCTTTGACTGCTTCAAGAATCGACTTCTGGGTCAGCTTGCCCGGCCGCCCGGTCCGCATCTCTTCGTATATGGCTTTTTCGGAGGCGCGCTCAATCACGGCCCGCAGATCGGCTCCCGAAAAGCGCTCGGTCTGACGCGCCACCTTGTCGAGATCAACCGCTTCGCTTGGCAGATCGCGCAGGCAAATTCGCAGGATTGCCTTGCGGGCCGCAAGATCCGGAGGCGGCACGAAGAGGACCCGGTCAAACCGGCCCGGACGCCGCAACGCACTATCGATGCGCCATGGGGCATTGGTGGCGGCGAGGATCATGACATTCTCATTGTGGCCTGAAATACCGTCCATTTCTGTCAGCAACACATTGACCAGCGAAGCGACCGTGGCTCCGGCGTCCGAACGGCTCACGCCGATCGCATCGACCTCATCAATAAAAATGACTGTGGGGGAACGGCGCCGGGCAATTTCAAAGATCTCATGGAGGTGCCGTTCGCTTTCGCCGAGCCATTTTGAAAGGATGTCGGTAATGGCAATGGAAATAAATGCCGCCTGGCATTCCCCGGCGGTGGCCCGCGCGATGTGGGTTTTGCCGCAGCCGGGCGGGCCGTACATCAGGATTCCGCCACCCGATTTCTTGTTGAACTTTCGAAAAATCTCCGGGTTTTTGAACGGATAAATGATGTTCATCCGGATCCGTTCGATGACCTCTTCCATGCCGCCAATATCGTCAAACGTGGTTTGGGGCCGCGCAGGTTCATCCGGCTCAAACAGCGCGTTGAGCGCGGCCTCGGTTTCCTCCGCGGAAACGGCCACGGCATCCTCCTGTTCGGGTTCGTCAGACGGTTCCGGCAGAGTCGTGCTGAGTTGAAGCCAGCGTTCAAGTTCCCCATCGCTGATCGACTCGTCAATCACGGTGGCCGCTCCGTATTTTCGACGCGCTTCATCACGCAGACCGCGCCGTTGATAATACCAGGCCATCAAAAGGTAAGCTCGCGCGCATGCCCGATTTTTGGAAAGGATTACCTCCAGGGTTTGCAACGCCTCCCCGGGAGCCACTTCGAGTTCAACTTGTGCTTTTAACAAGGCAGCCTCTTCGTTGTCGGGAATGGCCGGTGCGGCGTGCAAAAGTTGCCCGGCGCGATCGGCTTCGTGGTTTTCCAGATAGTGCCCCATAAGATAAGCACGCGTTTCCCAATCCCCAGGGGTGGCAACGAGCGCTTTTTCCAAAAGGCTCAAAGGGTTCTGCGGATTTGGAGAAGACTGGGGGTTCTGGGGGTTCTGGGGGTTCATGGAAAATTCGGCTTTAAAAGGTGGCGCAGAGCACGGGCTCGTTTTTTAGCGTGCCGACGATCACGCCACTCTCGGATAAGCCTGTGCAACCCGCGGTAAACGAGAACGGCGAAGATCGCAAGGAGAGCGATGCCAAGCACTCTCTCCTGCAATAGCGAGTCAGAAAATCTCCATAGGCTGAACCAGAACCCAACCAGCAACGCGCCGAAAATGGCCAGCCGCGCCTTGAGCGGCCAGCGCCGGTACTGAAGGAACCCGCCCTGCCGCGCCCCGATTTCTCCCGCTTTCGCGCGCAGATCGCCCACGGTGAGCTGCTCATACACCTTGATCATCGGCCAGACGAAAAGGAGCCATAGGATGAGCACGATAAAGAAAAACCGCGCCGCGATGATCCAGACAGGAATGAGCAGCAAGGCGGCCACCCAGCTGCGCTCCCGGGTCCGCCGCATGAAGAGCGAAAACTTCGCCAGCAGATCCCTCGGCCCGCAGAGAATGCGATAAAACCGGTCGCGCTGTTTGATCGTGACAAAGAGATTGGAGCGGAAAATCGGATTGGCTGGCTCAAGCGAAAGCGCGAAGCGAAATGACTTCTCCGCGGCGGCATAATCGCGGCTCACATTGAGATAATGCACGCCGATGTTGTTATGGACGGTGGCATTCTCCGGATCGAGTTCAAGCGCCTGCTGATATTGCCGGAGCTGGCCGTGGGCGCTCGGATTTGCGTCATCGGGCGCGCACATGGCCAGCAGATTGATGATGCTCGGATCAAGCGGACTCAAACCTCGTGCCTTTTGCGCCCAGGTGGTTGCCGACTTGATGTCGCCCTGCCGGTAGCACATCAGCGCGAGGTGGTACCAATTGTAGGCGTCATTTGGAGCCAGCGAGATGGCTTGCTGGATGGCAGAGTCCGCTTCCTTAAAGCGTTTCTGATCAAACCGCACAATCGACATGAGCCGGTGGGCAAACGCGTTCTCCGGTTCGATCCGCAACACATGGCTGATATGAATATCCGCTTCGGCCTTCCTCTCCAGATTGATCAACGCCTGGCCCGCCGCAAGATGCGCCCCGCTGTTTTGAGGGTCATTTGCCAGCCACTCGCGGGCGCTTTCCAGTGCGCGATCCCATTGTCCGCTCTCAATGAACCGGGCCACGAGCATTGAATAGGTCAAATTGGAATTGAGCATGCGGGGCGGATTGGCTCTCCCGGTTCTGCAAGATTCCGTCCGTTGAGCCAAGATCTTTGAGGTGGATGCCCGCAAGCAAAAAACCGAAAAGCCCGGCCCCTCATCTCTGAGGAGCCGGGCTATCGCCCCCCGCCCAACACATGCGCATCAAAACATCGTTGCCCACTTCATTCAATCATGCCGCACCCCGATGAGCACCTCAGTCTGAACTATTTAGAACAGGTTTTGCCGCGATGCTCTGCACTTCGTTCAGCTCGGGTTTCTCACATAATCAGCGCTTCAATATCCGCCGTAGTCAACCCGTCCATCATCGGCTGTTCGCTCTCAATAGTCGCATTGATGATGTCCCGTTTCTTAGCTTGCAGCGCCAGAATCTTCTCCTCCACGGTGCCACGCGCGATGAGCTTATAAGCTGTCACCACGTTTTTCTGGCCGATGCGATGAGCACGATCGGTGGCCTGCATTTCAACCGCCGGATTCCACCACGGATCAAAGTGAATCACGGTGTCGGCGGCGGTAAGGTTAAGTCCAACGCCGCCCGCTTTTAAACTCATCAGGAAGACAGGGACCGTCCCGGTTTGAAACCGGTCGACCACCGCCTGGCGATCCTTGGTGCTGCCGTCCAGGTAACAGAACTCCGTCTCCGAGGCAGTAAGCTGGTCGCGGATCAAATGGAGCATCGATACAAACTGGCTGAACACGATCACCCGATGGCCGCCATCGAGTGCTTCCTGCAAAAGCTCATCAAGGAGTTCAAGTTTGGCCGAGGCTTCTTTTTCATCCACATCGGGCAATCCGAGCAGCCTCAGATCGCAGCACGCCTGGCGCAGCCGCAATAGAGCCGTCAACATCAGGATGCGCGCCTTGTTTTGATCCTTGGTGGAGGCGAGCTCTGATACCTGGCGCCGCGTCGATTCGAGCAGCTTTTTATATGTTTCCTGCTGGGCGCCGCTCAGTTCGCAATAGGCCACCTGTTCAATCTTGTCGGGCAGTTCGGGCGCGACCCCTTTTTTGAGCCGGCGCAAAATGAAGGGCTTTAAGCGTTGCACCAGCCGGCGTTGCTCGGGGCCGCCGGGATCGCTCTGAATGGACTGTTCAAAGCGTTCCTTAAAATCACTCCGGGTTCTCAGGTAACCGGGCATCAGGAAGTTCATGATCGACCAGATGTCGCGCACCGAGTTTTCCACTGGTGTGCCCGTTAAAACAAACCGGTTTCGCGCCTCGATCGCCTGGGCTGATTGGGCATTCTGACTCTCGGGATTCTTGATGTGCTGCGCCTCATCGAGAACCATCACCCCGAACTCAATCCCGCGATATTGATCCACGTCGCGGCGCAACAACGGATAGCTGGTGATCACCACATCGGCCTCGGCAATCTGGCCGAAGAGCTCGTGCCGTTTGGCTCCTTGAATCGCCAGGGTCCGCAGTTCCGGGGCAAATCGCGCCGCCTCGCGCTGCCAATTGAAGATCAGCGACGACGGGCAAACCACCAGGGCACGGCTTTTTGTCGTCCGCAAAAAAGCGAGCATCTGAACCGTTTTGCCCAAACCCATTTCATCGGCGAGGATTCCGCCCCAGCCGTTTTGCGCAAGAAAATGGAGCCAATAGACGCCTTGTTTTTGGTAAGGCCGGAGCACGTTTTCCAAATCGCCGAGTGGAATGGCGCTTAGTCGGTCAAGCTGGCGCGGCGCGGTGGCCCAGGTGCGCCATTGGGCGGGGCTTTCAAGAGGAATGCCGCTTTCGGCAGCCACCCCTTCAAGATACGCCGCGTGCTGACTGCCGATCTGATATTTACCCGGCTCTTTCTGCGTTGGATTGCAGTCATTAAGGACGTGCTGAAATTCATCGAGAAGATCGGGGTTAAACACCGCCACTTTGCCGTCGCGCATTCGAACGGAACTGCGGCCTGACTGCAGAAGCCGCTGGATTTCCGCCGAGGTAAAGCGCTCGCCGCCCGGCGTGGAAAGCTCCACATTGAGCTCAAACCAGTTCTGCCCCGAGCTGGTGCGCACCTCCAGCTTTGGCTCGATCCGGGTCACGTCCCGGGTCACATGCTGGAATCGCGAGCCGACGGTGACCTCCCATTCCCGCTCCAGACGCGGCAAATCGCGTCCAAAAAACATCAGGATCCCCTGCTCGCCCTTGAGGACAAATTGTCCCCGCACATCGGGTCCCATAAACCCGCACCGCCGCAACCGCTCGATCGCCCCCTGCTCCAACGGATCGCCTGAGCGATAGCCCGCGCCCCCAATTGAGACCCGGCTTTCCCCACGCCGGCATTCCAGTTCAGCCGCGAGAAAATTGAGCGATCCTTCGATTTTGAGGATGAAAACCGACCCGTCGGAACCACCGCGCGGCGCGGCGGCCGGAATCGGCATTGCTGCGGGAAGCGTGGCCGGATCGATTTCAAAAAAGGACGCGAGTGCTGGCAATTCCCGGGAAAGAAACTGGGTGGCGGCGTTGGCCGGAATCACAACCTCGCGCAAAAGGATGTCCTGATACGCGGCGGGCAATCCTTTCGCCACCGGGACAAACTCATTGCCCCGCAGCACCCATGCGTCGGCTCCCGGGGCAAGGAGCAGCTCCGGATTCCCGGGCATTTCTGTCCAAAGCCGGGCCGCGCCATCCTTTGCGCGTTCCACCATCAACTTGGGTTGAATTCCGGATTCCGCGATTTTGACCGCCGTATTTTTTCCAAACGTCACTTTGGGATGTCCCGCCAATGCTCCAAGCAAGCTGAGAAATTGAGCCCGGGGAAAGAGCGCCATGCCGGGCAGGTCGCCGCCCACCAGCTCGCGCAATTTTTTGATCGCCTTCAAATCGGCGGGGCTGCATCGGAACCGTTTGGATCGATCGATGGCGTTTAAAAGAATCCGGCGGCCCGCGGCGCCGACTGAAACCTCTGCGCCGACTGTGATGGAATTGCGTTCCCAGGCAGCGGCAAAATTCGGTGCCAAAATAATAAAGAGCTCGGCGGGCAGTCCCTCACCTTCCACGCTGAAAATCTCAGGGAGCGCCGGTTTATCCTTGGGAGCAGTTTTCAACACTGGGCTTGATTGAACCGCAACAACCGGGGCCTGACGCGGTTTCAGAACAGCGATGCCGATTGCCAGCGAATGGGCGCAAATGAGGCCGCGCTGCTTCGAATCGCGGCAGACACAGAGATTTTCCACGTTGCTTTTGGAGATGATCCGCAAGCCGGAGCGCAGTTCGGTTTCGCCCTGTCGAATCCGGCCCTGGAGCAAAGGCGGCTCGTAAGCCGCGGTCAGAACCCGGCCTCCTTCGTAGAGGCTGCGCGCTTCCTGCATCGCCTGCCAGCCCCCGGCATCACTAAGAAGTCTTTCTGTAAGCTCAATCATGGGAAAAGTGGCGCAAAGCAATCGCTTGCCCGAACGCATCAGGCAAGTCTGCCAACGAAGTTCTAGCCAGAGCGGCGTTCACGCATACACTGCGCGCCCATGAAAATTGTCGCGATAGCAAACCAGAAGGGCGGCGTGGGGAAAACCACGACTTCCGTCAATCTCGCTGCCGCCCTGGCAGCGCGCGGCACTCGCGTGCTTCTGGTCGATCTCGATCCTCAAGCCAATGCCACCAGCGGCCTCGGGTTTCCCGCCATGGAAGGCTTGAGCATCTACGGACCGCTTGTCGGCAATGCGCTCCTGACCGATCGGATCGTGCCGACCCGCTGGGACAACCTGTTTCTTGTTCCGGGCGACATTGAACTCGCCGGCGCTGAAATCGAAGTGGCGCGCGCCGAAAATCACCTGACCCGGTTGCGCTCCGCATTTGAAACCCTTCGAGCCGACGCCCCTTTTGATTTTGTCCTGCTCGATTGCCCTCCGTCGCTTGGCATCCTGATGACCAACGCGCTGGCCGCCGCCGACGAGCTTCTTATCCCGATCCAGTGTGAGTATTACGCGCTCGAAGGACTCAGCAAGATTGACCTGGTCGTATCGCAGATCAAAGCCTCCGGCGCCAACCCGGACCTGACCATTTGCGGCATCCTCATGACGATGTTCATGCGCAACAACCTCGCTCAGCAGGTTATTGCGGAAGTGCAGACGCATTTTGGCGATATCATTTTCCAGACTGTCGTGCCGCGCACGGTGCGGCTTGCGGAAGCGCCCAGCCACGGCAAACCGATCCTCGACTACGAGCCAACCGGCCTCGGGGCCACCGCTTATCGCGCACTGGCCGACGAGTTCCTGGCGCGGCAAAAGAAGTAAGCGCTGCGCGCCGCGTGGAATGCGGCTTCATTCCGGGCATTCATGGGCGCCGCCTGTTTCTGCCGCTGCACATCCGTCGTGCTGCCGCCCTGGTCGTCATCCTCTTTTTTAACGAGCCGGACATTCGGTCGATTCAGGATCAATGGATTGAGTGGAACGATGGAAATCGTCCCATTACCAGCCAGTCAAGGCTGCCGGTTTCCGCACGTACAATCTTCCCAAAAGCGTGCCGTAGAGAGTCCGGATTCACCAGTGAACGGCTTTTTTCAAAAAGATCGAAAATGATGAAGAAACTCATTGCATAAACAAAGAGCGCTCCTATACTTCGCGGCTCCTTCAAGGAGTCTTAGCTCAATTGGTTAGAGCGCCGCCCTGTCACGGCGGAGGTTGCGGGTTCGAGTCCCGTAGACTCCGCTTTTTTATGTCCTCTCCCCGAGAGGGTTACATAAGAAAGCATCGCTGGTCCGTTTCCGGATACAGCATCGATTCATCACCAGGAAATTCCATTTCAGCTTCGGCTGATGAACCGTGCCACGACGAGCGCCAACCGCCCTTTTCTGCTACTACAAACCGCTTTCCGAGCCCATCGCGCACTTAACACGCGATGGGCTGCTCAGCGGAAGATCGCCCGGATTAATGATTGTAGGCGCTTTCGCCGTGCGTGGAAATATCCAGGCCGGCATGCTCGTCCTCGGACTCCACGCGAATCCCGATCGTGGCTTCAATCAGTTTAAGCAGGAGATAAGTCACACTGCCGGCCAGCACCGCAGTAAAAAGGACGCCCTCAAGTTGACGAAAAAATTGAGGAAAACCGCCGGCGAGTGAGACCACGTGGCCATCGATCTGGAAAGTGCTCCCAATGGCGGGATTCACTTCTGCGCTCGCCAGGAAACCGACCATCAGCATTCCAACAATGCTCCCCATGCAATGCACTCCGAAGACGTCGAGAGAATCGTCGTATCCGAAGCGCGCCTTGAGTTTGGTCACTGAAAGATAACAGACAACGCCTGCCGCCAGGCCAATGCAAACCGCGCCGGCCACGGTGACAAATCCCGAGGCGGGTGTGATCGTGGCAAGGCCGGCAACCATTCCGGAGGCGGCGCCGAGAACACTCGGCTTCCCTTTTACGGCCCATTCAAAAAACGCCCAGCTTAGCCCCCCCGCCGCGCCCGCAAAGTGGGTCGCCGCAAACGTGCTGCTGGCCAGGCAACCGCTGTTCAATGCGCTTCCCGCGTTGAATCCGAACCACCCTATCCAAAGCAGGCCTGTACCGATCAAACTCAAAACAACGTTATGCGGAAGCATCGGTTCATGAGGAAAACCGCGCCTTTTTCCAAGCACGATCGCACAGACCAAAGCGGAAACCCCAGACGAGATATGCACCACCGTGCCGCCGGCAAAATCAAGCACCGGCAAATGGCCGCCAAGCGCCCAGTTGAAGTAACCGCCTTTGCCCCACATCATGTGCGTTAGCGGGCAATAGACCAGTGGCAGCCAACCTAAAACCAAGAGAAGAAAAGCGCTGAACTTGATCCGCTCCGCAAAGGCGCCGGTGATCAACGCCGGGGTGATCACGGCGAACATCATCTGGAAAATCATGAAGGTCTGCGCGGGAACCGTCGCGGCATAGTCGGGATTGGGCGCCGCGCCGACTCCACGAAGGAAAAGATGCTGGGTAAAACTGCCGAAAACGGCATTTCCATCGCCAAAAGCGAGACTGTAACCAAAAACAAACCAGAGAATTGACATCAACGACATGAGAAACATGCTTTGCATCATGGTGGACAAAACGTTCTTTGTTCGAACAAGGCCTCCATAAAACAGGGCAAGCCCGGGCCCGGTCATCATCAAAACCAGGGCGCTTGAAATCAGCATCCAGGCATTATCGGCATGATCAATTACTGGTGCGGCAGCGGGTTGCTGCGCACTCGCTGTGGTGAAGGCGGTAAAGCCAAAGAGAAGCAAAATCAGGGGTTTCATTCAGAATGTGAACGAAAAACACCAGACCAGCCAATCAGAGTAAAGGGCGCTGTCATTTTTAGACAGCCGGCCTTGAATCAGGATGGATAAAAACAGATTTTGGCTTTTTTCGCGCACGTGAATCAGCCAGCAATCCGCCGGGCGTTAAGGAGCAGCGGCACTCGGGGGAAAACGAAAAACCCTGCACACCTTTCGGCGCGCAGGGTTTTCCGTTAATCTAAAAAGCGGATGCTAATCAGCCATCCGGCAGCAGAAACAGAGCCGCCGTTACAGCAAGTCCGGATAATGGAGACGGGCGACCTCCTCGCATTTGGCCAGGATGGAAGCGGCGTTATCGTCGTGCTTGATATCTTCGATCAATTGGAGGCAAGCCGCAATATCGAGCGACTGCACCGCGCGTTTGATTCGTGGCACCAATGCGGCTCCCGCGCTCAATTCATCCACGCCAAGCCCAAGCAACAATGGGGCAAGCAGAATGTCGCCTGCCATTTCACCACAAACCCCGACCCAGAGGCTGTGCGCGTGGCCGGCATCCACCACCATTCGAATCAAGCGAATGATGGCCGGATGCGTCGGTTCATAAAGATGGCTGATCCGTTCATTCAACCGGTCGACCGCGATCGAATATTGAATCAAGTCGTTGGTGCCAATACTGAAAAAATCGACCTCGCGGGCAAGAATGTCGGCAACGATCGCGGCGCTTGGGATCTCGATCATGGCACCTACTTCCATGTCTTCATTAAACGGGATCTGCTCGTTGCGAAGCTCCTCGCGGCATTCTTCAAGAATCTTGTTGGCGCGCCGCAATTCATCCACGCCTGAGATCATCGGATACATCATGCGCACGTTGCCAACCGCGCTCGCGCGCAAAATGGCCCGCAACTGCGTTTTAAAAACGTCGACCCGTTCAAGGCAAAACCGGATTGCGCGCCAGCCGAGGAACGGGTTGAGCTCCTCGGGCAAATTCAAGGCGCTCATGAATTTGTCGCCGCCGAGATCGAGCGTGCGAATGATCACGCTATGGGGACGGACCTCCTCGGCGACTTTGCGGTAGGCGCGATACTGATCCTCTTCATCGGGAAGTTCCGTGCGGTTGAGGTAAAAGAACTCGGTGCGATAAAGGCCCACCCCTTCAGCGCCGCAAAGCTTCACCTGCACCATATCCTCGGGCAGCTCAATATTGGCCGAGAGAATAACGTGCCGTCCGTCGAGAGTGGTCGACTCGGTTTCACGCAGTTTTGTGAGCTGCTCTTCGACTTCCGTTTTTTTGGTCTCCAGCTCACCGTATTCCCAGAGCGTCTGATCGCTTGGATTGACGATGACCAACCCGTTATATCCATCAAGCAGGATATGATCGCCTGACACGAGTTGCTCGGTGACGTTATGGAGGCCAACCACAGCCGGTATGTTGAGCGACCGCGCCATGATTGCCGTGTGCGAAGTCTTGCTTCCAACATCGGTGGCAAATCCCATCACCAGCGCCCGGTTGAGCTGCGCGGTATCCGACGGGGTCAGGTTGTGCGAAATAACGATGTGCGGCGTCGTGATGCTGGCAAGGTCGCGATCCCGTTTTCCCATCAGGTTGCGGATGACGCGCCGGGTAACATCGTGGATATCGAGCGCGCGTTCCCTCAGATAAAGGTCATCGATTTCGCTGAGAGTTTTCGCGTAACGTCCCGCCACGGTGCCAAAAACGTGCTCCACGTTGTGGCGATCGCGCTGGAGAGTCCGCAGCACTTCATCGATGAGCGTGCGATCCTCGACCACGAGCAGATGAGCATCGAAAATACTCGCGTCCTTGGCGCCGATCGATTCGGCAATGCGCTCCTGCAATTCGAGGATCTGTCCGCGCGTGGCAATCAGCGCGGCTTCAAAACGTGCGATTTCCCCCGGGATTTCGTGCTCCTCAATGCGCCGCACAAGCGGTTGCTCATCGTCCGTGCGATAAACAAAGACACTTCCCCGGGCGATTCCCGGTGAAACTCCTACACCGTGAAACCGCCGCTCCGCGATAGGCGTCGAGGGCTGATTGATCATCGTTGGAAAAGCACCGTGTCCAACGAATCAGAACTGGCAACACCAAACTCATGCCTGGCATCGGAAAAAAGCAAAGGTCCGGTGAGGAAACGCTTAAAAAAACAGAAAAACACAAAAGCAAACATTCTCTTTAAGAATGCAGCAAGTGCGCAGCCCCAATCAATCCTCATCGAACTTTCTCCCAACAATCGACTCGATCTCCAAAAGCGCGCGCTCGGCATCGGGCCCTTCGCAGGTGATACGCAACTTGGAGCCGAGACCCGCCGCGAGCATCATCAACCCCATAATGCTTTTGCCGTTGACCTGTTCGCCGTCTTTTTCGACCCAAATGTCGGACTTGAATCGGCTGCAGGTTTTGACAAACATCGCCGACGGACGCGCATGCAGTCCGAGCCGGTTTTGAATGACGAGCTCTTTGCTTAGCTTGGACGGAGAGGAGGTTTCGGATTTTCGGCTAAGGAAGCCCATCAGTGATCTTTCTTCTGCATAACGTTGAGCAATCGTTGATTAAATTCCATCGCGCTATTTTGGCCCATGCTTTTTAGCTTCTGGTCCATGGCGGCCACCTCAACAAGTCGGGCCAGGTCGCGGCCCGTTCTCACTGGGATGGTGATGTGGGGAATCAGGATTTCGAGGATCTCGTAGTATTCCTGATCGAGGCCGATCCTATCGACCTCCTCAAGCTCCTGCCAATCCTTTAGTGTCACGATAAGATCAAGCCGCTTTTCCATGCGCACACTCCCAATGCCGAAAATGGACATGATATTGATGATCCCAAGCCCGCGGACCTCCATGTGATGCCGGGTCAGGTCCGGAGACGAACCGACCAGTTCCCTTCCCTCCAAAGCGCGGAACCGGGTGATATCGTCGCTCACCAGGCTATGTCCGCGCTCCACCAAGCCGAGCACACACTCGCTTTTGCCAATGCCGCTTGAACCGCGGATCAAGGTCCCAACCCCGAGAATGTCGACCATTGATCCGTACTCGCTCTTGGTTGGGGCAAAATCAAACTCCAGTACAAGGGTCGCCGCGTTGATGAATTTCATCGTCACCATCGGCGTGCGAAAGACGGCAACCCCGGCCAGTTCCGCCTGTTCAAGCAGCGCGGTCGGCGGCTTGCTTCCACGCGAAATCACGATGCAGGGAATTGGACGCGCACAGAGGGTGCGGCACCGTTCAATCACCTCGGTGGCGGGAAGGCTTTTTAAATAGGAGAGCTCCGCGCTCCCAAGAATCTGAATCCGTTTTTCGGCGAAATAACTGTAAAAGCCCGAGAGCGCCAGGCCGGGCCGATTGATCGTCGGCTCGCGGATGCGCCGTTCAAAGCCGGCGGAAGAGCCCAGGAGCTTCATCTGAAGCGACTCGGAGTGACGCGTGTAGAACTCGCCAACGGTGATCGTGGGGTGCTTGGCTTCAGGAGGGGTCATCGGGGAAACGCCACTGTAGAAAGGATGTCCGGAATTGAAAAGAGCCGTCGCAACAAAAGGTGCGACGGCTCTCCTCGAACGATTAGCGTGGATTGATCAATCAACCCGGCGGCTCTTAAGAAAAGGTCGGTTCCATGAGCCCGAATCCCCCATCCTTGCGCCGGTGCAGCACATTAATCTTTTCCGTTTTCGCGTTAAGGAAAACCACAAACTGGCGGCTCGACATTTCCAACTGGAGCACCGCTTCGTCGATGAACATCGGCTTCACAGGGTAACGTTCGGTTTGAATGACCTGCGGCTCCTTGCCTTCTTCATGATCGTCGAATCCTGAGAGGTCGAGCACCTGCTCTTCAAAATGCTGCACTTCAGCACGGCGGGGCCGGTGCGAGCGCATGATCTTGGTTTTATACTTGCGCATCTGCTGGGCGATCTTGGCGATGACCCCGTCGATCGAGGCATACATGTCATCGGTCTCGTGCGTGGCTTCAATCGTGATGTGATTGTTGCAATGCAGGATGATTTCCGCGGAATGCCGGTGTTTTTCGACATTTAGAATGATCTGCGCCTCCATGATGCGCGGGTAATCGAGGTGGAGATGTTCCACTTTGCCCGTGGCATAATTTTTGATCGCTTCAGTGATACTGACATGGCGGCCCGTCACTTTGACCGGCACATTAACGTTTGCGGTTTGCATAGATGACTTTGGGGTTCTTTGGTTTGGGGTTTACTACATCTGGAAGCTCTCTCCGAGGTAGACTCGGCGAGCCACCGGATCATTGATTAAGAAATCCTTCGTGCCGTGGGTTTCGACACGGCCTTCGAAAATCAGATAAGCGCGATCCACAATGGATAGCGTCTCGCGCACATTGTGATCGGTGATGAGGATACCAAGGCCGCTGTCCCGCAATTTCTGGATGATCTGCTGCACATCATACACGGCAATCGGATCCACGCCGCTAAATGGTTCATCAAGCATCAAAAGGCTTGGTTTCGTCACCAATGAACGCGCGATGGTCAGCCGCCGCTTTTCACCGCCCGAGAGCGTCAACGCAAGCTGTTTGGCCACATGCTCAATGCCGAACTGGTTAAGCAGCTCCTCGCAACGCGATTTGCGTTCCTTTTTTGAGAGCGAAAGCGTCTCGAGAATCGCCATGATATTCTCGTAAACGGTCATTTTGCGAAAGATCGACTCCTCCTGCGGCAGGTAGCCCATCCCCATTCGCGCCCGCTTGAACATCGCGAGATCGGTTACATCCTTCTCTTCAAAGAAAACGCGCCCGCCATTCGGTCGCACCAGGCCAACGATCATATAAAAGCTGGTGGTTTTTCCGGCACCATTGGGACCAAGCAATCCAACGATCTCCCCGCGCTTTAAGTTGATATCAATCCCGTTGACGACCGCCCGGCCGCCATAGACTTTCACGAGCTTTTCTGTCCGCAGGATCGGCGTTGCATTGGCCGCCAAAGGAGTGGGAGAGTCAGTTTTAATCACTCGCTTATCGATTCAGGAGGTTCGGCGCGGGAGCCTCTTTGGTGCTGGTTTTGCGGGGCTTGGCGCTGCTGCCCGGATCCGGAGTCGAACCGGTGATGACGGTTTTGCTCGGCCCGATCGCGCGCATCAATCCGACCCGGTTAAGGATCATGATTGTATCTTCCCTGGTGGCCATCTGGGTGTTGAAACCCTGCTGGACAGCTGGCGAGCCCGTCAGGGTGATATCTCCGGTTTTGGCATCGTAAAGCGCCTTTCGGGCTGTGCCGATGCTATGGGTGATCGCGCCATCCGCCTCCACCTTGTCCTGCGTGATAACGACCCGCCCATCCCCATCCATCTCCGCAGTCGCTTTTTCGAGTCCTCCCCCCTTGCTGTCAGCACCCGGCGCCGCGCCGGACCGAGGAGTATCGCCAGGGGGCTTGGGGGCCGGTTTCCCCACCGGAGCAGCCGCGGACTCCGGGTTGCCTTTATCGGCATGTTTTAGATAGGCGGTAAGTTTATCGCATTTAACGTTAAACTCAGGATCAATCACAATAACTTCGCCGATAAAAACCGCGGTGTGAACCCGATTATCAAACGTCGCTGCATTGGAGGTAATTTCTGTCGGCCCCTTGACCTTCTTCTCTCCTTTGTCGTCTTTGGATTCCTCTTTTTTATCGGGCAACAACGCCGCGTCATCGCCGAGACTGAGCGGTTGTTTTGAAAGCGGATCGCCTGTGGCAAAGGAATCAATCGTCTTTGTCAGCGCTTCTTTGGTCAGCGGTTTGACGCGATCCTGGGCATAGCCGGAGCCAAGCGCCATCAGGGTCAAAATAAAAATCGGTGCTTTATTCATTCTCTTTTTTCTCGGGCTTGGCGGCCTCTTCCTCTTCAAGGTTGTAAATGAGCATGCGGACTTTGCCGCCGAGTTTGCCCTGTTTGGTGACGGTGTTAAATTCCATGGTTTGACCGGTGAGCTCGAATTCGGAGTGTTTGATCGTAACACTCTGCTCCGTAGTGATAATACGGGTATTTAGATCAACGATCGAATTAGGCAAATCGATGAACATTTCGTGTTTGCCGTCGTCTGCAAATGTTTCAAGCCGGGCATCAACCATTTTCATGTGGTCGTTGTCGGGCAGGTTGGCCAGCCCGATTGTGTACAACATCTGCAGTCGGCCGTCGTCCCTTGAACGCACCGGGATCTTAAGCCCAAGGGAGTCGTGACCCGGCACCATTGGAATCGACATTTTGTCCGATTTGCCATCCTTGGCTGACTCATTTTTTCCGTTCCCTTTGCCGGAGTCCTTCCCCTTTTTTTTCGTCTCTTTTTTTGGGTCTTTGAGCGCTTCCTCGCGAAGTTTGTCGTCTTTTTTTGAAGCAAGAGCCGTCGCTCCGAGAAGCGCGCACAGGGCGAATGAAAGGAGTTTTTTGCTAGAGCAACGCATGAATCTGAACCAGCTGGTTAAGTAAGCGGGGAAGATCCGCGAGTGGGATCTGGTTGGGTCCGTCAGAGAATGCCAGAGAAGGATCTTCATGGGTCTCAATGAAAACCCCATCGCAGCCCGCCGCGACTGCCGCTCGCGCCAGCACAGGGGCAAGCACTCCATCTCCGCCGGTCTTATCTCCGGCTCCGCCGGGACGCTGCACTGAATGAGTCGCGTCAAAAACGATGTAAAAACCAGCTTCCCGTATCCAGTAGAGCGAACGCATGTCGGCCACGAGATTATTATAGCCGAATGTGGTCCCGCGTTCTGTGAAAAAAAAGCGCCTATTCCCAAAGCCAATCAGCTTTTCGGCAATGTTCCGCACGTCGAGAGGTGCGAGAAATTGCCCCTTTTTCACATTCACAACGCGACCGGTCTCCGCAGCCGCCTGAATCAGGTCGGTTTGCCGGCAGAGAAAGGCGGGAATCTGGAGCACGTCAATCCACTCGGCGGCAAGTGTGGCCTCCTCAGGGGAATGGACGTCGGTGGTCACCGGCACGCCGAGTTCCTTTCCGATGGCGCCAAGAATCCGGCATCCCTCCCGCACATCAAGGCCGCGAAACGATTTGCCCGAGGTTCTATTTGCCTTGTCGTAGGACGCTTTGAAGATGAATTGAACGCCCGCCTCCTGGCAGACGGCTTTAATCTTGCGCGCCATCCGCCAGACGAACTCTTCGGACTCAATCACGCACGGACCGAGGATAAAAAGCGGTTTGCCGCCACCCAGGGTGCACGGACCAATCTCTAAGGTTTTTTCCTTCACTGGCATCAGGCTAGACGGGGCGGCGGCCGGGAGCAAAACGAATTCGCACCTCAGGCTTCGCCCTGAATGAGTTCCTGGTAAGCCTCTTCAAGCGAGGTGAGCACGGAATTGAGAAGGTGCTGCTCGTCGCCATTAAGATTACCCGCCGTTTTCACCCGGATCATCGAGAGCTGATCGATAAATACCCGTGCCAGGCCGAGGTTGCTTGGCGGCAATCCGGGCGGCGGATTCGGGTAGCGCCCCAGTGCGAGCAGCGCCTGCTGCTGCTGCATCATGATAAACTGAATGAACTTCTGAGTGGTCTCCCCGGAGACGGTTGTTTTTTGCACTTCGGCCATGGAGTCACGCTACGCGAGTGGCCGCCGTGGGAAACCAAAAAATTGATCAACGGAATGCGGAGAGAGAGGGTTGATCCTGCACCTTTAAACCCCCGCCATTTGCTTCCGACTCCCCGTCTGCGTCCAACCCCATGAAAACATTGCGTCTCCTTCCCCTTGTACTAAGTTTCACCCTTGCTGCATCGCCCATTTGGGCGCATGACGCCTCCCTTGAAATGGCGCAGGCAGCCAGCAATTTCCTTGTCACCCTTACCCCGGAACAAAAAGCAAAGGTCGCGTTTGATTTCAAAGGCGAGGAGCGCACGAACTGGCATTTTATTCCCCGGGCTCGCAAAGGCTTGCCGATCAAGGAGATGACACAGGAACAGCGGCTCCTTGCGCATGCGCTCCTTTCCACCGGCCTCAGCCACAGAGGTTATACTGAAGCCGTCTCGATCATGAGCCTGGAGGCAGTGCTTGCGGAACTTGAGAAAGGGAAAAACGGCACACCAACCCGCGATCCCGAGCTTTATTACGTTTCAATTTTTGGCACGCCTGGAGCGAAGGATGCGTGGGGCTGGCGCGTGGAAGGCCACCATCTTTCACTCAACTTTACAGCGGCCGGAGATGCAGCCCCCTCCATGACCCCTTCTTTTTTCGGAACCAATCCAGGCGAAGTGCGTGAAGGCGCGCGGAAAGGGACTCGGATTCTCGCCCACGAAGAAGAGCTCGGCCGGGCCCTGGTCAAATCGCTTACCGACGAGCAAAAGAAAACGGCCATCCTTCCAATTGAGGCGCCCAAGGAAATCCTCAACGATCCGAAGCGGGTTGACCACAGCAAGCCCGAAGGATTGCCTCAAAGCCAGTTGACCCCTGAGCAAACGGCTCAACTCGTTGGGTTGATCAAGGAATACATTGGCCGCCACCGTCCCGATGTGGCTGCCGAAGATTGGGCGAAAATCGAGAAAGCCGGTTTGGGGAACGTCTATTTTGCGTGGGCGGGCGGACTTGAGCGGGGCCAGCCTCATTATTATCGTATCCAGGGTGCCACGTTCGTATTTGAGTACGACAACACTCAAAATGAAGCCAACCATGTGCATAGCATCTGGCGCGACTTCAATAACGACTTCGGCGCCGATCTGCTTCAGGCACACATTTTGCAGGACCACGCAAAATAAGCTCCGCGCACGGAAGCCTGTTGCGAGCTTCCAACGGCTGGCTTTTTCTCAGCCGCAACCACAGCCCGAGCCGCAGCTTTCGGCTCCGGGCTCTTCTGAAACGCGCACCTGGAGGTCGATCCCTTGAAAGGAAATCTGTTCCCGGACAAGCTTGAGAAAGCTCACCGTCATCGCATCCGGAAACGTAGCGCAATCAAGCTGTAGCCGCAGCGATTTCCCCTCCAGAGCCGGGTATGCCTCGGACATTTCGCCATCGAGCGCAAAGGAGAGGTACGCATTCACCTTTTCCTGGAGTTGGAACAATCGCGACTCACTCTCATCCCACGGCCGTGGTTCCACCATAATCAGAACGACTTCATCGGTTGCCGGATCGTGAATCATGGCGTCGATCACCCCGGCATGTTCGACACCTCGCGCGGGTTTTAATGGAACCGATGCGGAAGGCTTAACAGATTGCTGTGTTGATAAATCAGTGGAATCGGACATGCGTAAAGTCCCCATTCATCTCATAATCACGCCCTCGATCAATCCCTTCTGCTCATGCGCGCTATCCGTGTAAAAGAATTTGGTTCCCCCGCCGTCATGCAACTTGCCGAGATCCCGACACCGGAGCCCGGCCCCGGACAACTCGTTGTCCAAATTCACGCCGCTGGTGTCAACCCGGTCGACACCTATATTCGCGCAGGAACCTACGCGAAAAAACCGGAGCTTCCTTATACTCCGGGGATGGATGGAGCGGGCATTGTGCTCGATGTTGGCGCTGCGGTGAAAGAGTTCAGACCCGGTCAACGAGTCTACCTAAGCGGTTCCATTACAGGCACCTATGCGGCCGCGGCCCTCTGCGAAGCCGCGCACGTGCATCCGATGCCGGAGAGCGTTTCCTTCAGCCAGGGTGCCGCGCTCGGAATTCCGTATGCCACCGCCCACTTTGCCCTCCTGACGCGCGCGGCGGCGCAAGCCGGAGAGACGGTCCTGATCCACGGGGCGACCGGCGGCGTCGGGCTTGCGGCTGTTCAAATAGCGCGGGCCGCTGGATTGAAAGTTTTTGCCACGGGCGGCAGCGAGGAAGGCCGCCGGCTCCTGCGGGAAGAAGGGGCTCACGAGGTCTTTGATCACGGCGCTGCCGGCTATCTCAAACTAATCCTCGAAAAGTCCGGTGGTGTTGACGTGGTTCTTGAGATGCTGGCAAACGTAAATCTTGCCAACGACCTCACGCTTTTAAGCAGAGGCGGGCGTGTCGCCGTGATCGGCAGCCGCGGCCCGATCGAAATTAATCCACGCGAACTGATGGCGCGGAATGCTGATGTGCGAGGGGTAATGTTGGCGGGCTCTGCTGATCCGCTTGAAAGCATCCGGATCCACGCGGCGCTTTATGCGGGGCTTGAGAACAAAACTTTACGCCCCGTTGTCGCACGTGAATATCCTCTTGGAGAAGCCAGTCAGGCGCATGAAGCAGTCATGGCCTCAGGAGCGCGCGGAAAAATCGTCCTTCTTCCCCAGAGTGAATGACGTGAACAAAACGCTTTGGGAAGCGGCCTGAATCGGTCTTGCGTAAGAATGCAGCCAAGGGAAGACCGTGTTCAAAACGAGGCATTGTGAATCTCAGAAAAGCCGCTTGCGCAAAAGCAAGATTCCATTAGCCTCCGCAGTTCACCCTCGGTGAACGTCCGAAAAATGCCAGTGTAGCTCAGGGGTAGAGCAGCTGTTTCGTAAACAGCAGGTCATGGGTTCAATTCCCATCACTGGCTCGTGCTTTTACTCTCCGCTAAAGCCAATTTTTGAAAACGGCTGCTATGCTTCCTTACGGTATGACAATGGCATGGAAGCATCGCGATTCTCCACAATGCCAGCGCTGATGGCGTAACGGGTCAGACCGGCCGTTTGATGAATGCTAAGCTTATCCATGATTGATTGCCTGTGTTTCTCCACGGTTTTAATGCTTATTGAAAGCTCTGCTGCTGTTTGTTTATTCGCATAGCCCTCCGCAATCAGTTGCAGGACTTCAAGCTCTCGTGGCGTCAGAGTCGCTCCGCGTTTACCGGAATTCCCTTTCGGGAGAAATCCTTTCTGTTTATTGGATTGCAAAATCCGAGCCACTGCCTGGCTAAACAATCCGGTCCGGGTCTTTGCAGCCCGAAGAACGGCCAGAAGCTCCTCCGCCGCTGTCCCTTTATCCAGGTAGCCGGCCGCGCCCGCGTCGAGGGCTTGTTGTACGTAACGATCCTCACAGTAAGAGGAAAGAATGATGACTTTGGTTTGCGGAGACTCCTTCAAAATCTGACGGGTCGCTTCGAGCCCGTTTAAACGTGGCATTGCAATGTCCATGAGGACCACATCAGGCTTACTGCTTCTCACCATCTCAAGCGCTTGCCGTCCGTGCCGGGCCTCCCCGACAATTAAGATCTGCTGATCGCTTTTTAAAAGAGCGCGCAGGCCGTCAAGCATAATGGTATGGTCTTCCACCAGTAGCACCGTGATCTGCGGGAGCCCACCCCGCCGCCGCCCCTGGAGAAAAACCTTGGCGCGATGGCCTTCAAGATTCTCCAATTCAATTTCCGGATTTAGTGAACCTTCGTTTTGCCCTGGCTTGTCGTCCATTTTTCCCGCGTTCTAAGATTGCGTGTGCGCTTTTTTACTTAGGGTGAATACGGCTAAAGGAAAATAGGGGGCTGCCCGTAAAGAGGTATCCTTAGATTCAGCGCTTCCCGGCCTGAAAAGTCCGGCGCGGCGCGTGCTGCGTTAAAGATGCGACGTAACCTGGAAAACTCCCTGCATGCGTTAACCTTCAGATCCCACCGTAAGGGCTCCCTCATCAGTAACTTTACTGATCCCGCTATGCTCCATCGCCCCGATTGCCAGTCCCCCTTCAACTCCTCCATTCTGCGTCCTTCCCCCTCCCTGCCTGAGACGCTCCACGCGGTTGATTTTCACCTGTGCGGAGCGTCATTGCCGGCAAGTATTTCCATCCACATGGCCAACGATTGGAAAACAAAAAGCCCGTGAACGAAAGTTCACGGGCTTTTATATTAAACAGCTGATTCGTTTTAAACGAACCGCAGAGGCGTTATACGTTGCGTTTTGTTACCAACCGGTAGATGACCAAAATCAGAACTGCTCCGATAATGGAGGCAAGAAATCCGGCGGGTTCGCCGTCTTTGTACCAGTTCAGCGACCGGCCGAGGAAGCCAGCCAGGATCGACCCGGCCAACCCCAGCAGGATCGTGACAATCCAGCCGCCCGGATCGCGTCCAGGCATGAGGAATTTGGCGATGGCGCCCACAATGAGTCCGATGATGATTGATGCAATGATTCCCATAGTGACGATCGAATCGGGACCGGATAGAGCGGCGGTTGGATGGGCGTCATTGGTTGGCACAAACTAGTTCCATCGCAGTTAACAATATGTGGCTCGGCGTAAGCACAAATCAGCCGGCAATCCGGCCCGCCAACGCTTGAAAGCAAGGCGCGAGAAACCGGCCTATCAGTGCGGAGCCGCGCTTTTTTGCTCACCCGTTTCAAACCGGTATCCGATTTCGCGGATTGTCTGGATGAAAATAGGATCGCTGAGATCGGGCTCGATTTTGCTCCGCAGCGTTGTCACGCAACGATCAACGCTCCGGGCGGTAACGAGGACAGAACTTCCCCAAACTGCATTCATGATGATCTGGCGAGTCAAAGCGCGGCCCGAAGCCTGAAGGAAATATTCAAGAAGCCGAAATTCCTTTCCGGTGAGCGGGACCTCAACCGAGTTTTTGAAAAGACGATGTCCCACGGTATCGAGCCTGAAGCAACCGAACTCGTAGGAAGGCGCCGTGCCCGCCTGGCTGCGTCGTAAAAGGGCCTGAGAGCGTGCGATCAGTTCGCGAATGCCAAAAGGCTTGGTGAGATAATCATCGGCTCCAAGCTCAAGTCCTCGAATGATGTCGTCCTCCTGGCCCTTGGCGGAAAGCATCAGAATCGGGGTGGCCAGATTTTCGGCGCGCACAGTGCGACAGATTTCGTAGCCGTTAATATTAGGCAGCATCAGATCGAGCACGATAAGATCCGGGGCCGAGTTGATGGCCAGATCAAGGCCTGCCCCGCCTTCGCTTGCCGTCGATACTCGAAAACCCCGGGTGACAAAGTTATCCTTCAAAACCCGTAAAATCGCAGGATCATCCTCGACAAGCAGAATGTGTTTCATGGGAGTTTGGCGGCGGGGAGTTCTATCGTAAAGAGGGCACCACTTTCCGTCTTGGTGTCGACGTCGACCAAACCGCCATGCGCTTCAGCAATTGAACGCACAATGCTTAAGCCGAGCCCGCATCCGCCAGTCGGACGGGAAAGACGTTGGTCACACTGATAAAAATCGTTAAATACACGCCGTTTTTCGCCTGGGGAAAGCCCGATTCCATTGTCTTCCACCTGAAAGCGGATCCTGCCATGAAAAACGACGCCCCGCATAAATATCCGCTTGTCGGCGCCCGAGTACTTAAAAGCGTTATCGAGCAGATTAAGAAGCGCCGTTACCAAGGCATCGGCATCACCCCAAATATCCGGGAGCCCAGGCTCAGCGAAAAAGTCAAATTCCACACTCTTCCCCCGCATCCGTTCCCTGAAAATTTTAGCTGCTCCCTCGAGCACCCGGGATGGGCTGATGCGGGCAAATTCGAATGTGAACCGATTGCGTTCGAGTCGCGAAAAAGTTAGGAAATTTTCAATCAACCTGCTTAAGCGCGCGTTTTCGGCCGATATGAGCGTTAAATAATCGCGTGTCACCACCGGCTCGAAATGATCCGCCTCAAGCAGTGTATCCACAAGGGCGCGCATCGCGGTGAGCGGAGTTTTAAGTTCGTGTGACACGGTGGCAACAAGATTATTTTTCAACCGAGCAATCTGCATCTGCCTGCCGAAACTTTTTGCTACGATGACTGTCAGCAACGCCATCGTGCCGATCACCAGACTCGCGATCAGGCCATAGCGAGCCGCTCTGCGATCGGCCAGCTCATTAAAAAACGCCCGATCCCCGACGGAGAGCGCAAGCCTCCACCCTGACAACTCCTCTCCGGCAACCGCCAGAATGGGAAATGCGCCGGATTTAGGTTCCTCACCGGGCGTGAGAACGATCATGGCGGCGCCACGCGGCGTCTGGATTTCATTCACGCTGGCTTGCAAAAAAGAATGAAGCGTCTCGGTTTCAAAGAGGGCTACCACTCGTGACGCTTTAATTTGCAGAGCTGAGAATCCTGGCACATCGGTCGCTCGCAGCACCGAATCCGCAACGCGGTTGCCTTCAAGGTAACGGGCCGCGAGATCCTCGGCCGTGAGGGTCGAAAAGAGACAATCCGGCTTCAAGCGCTGAAGTTCGTGCATCAGAAACCGGCGTTGCGAGGCAGGCATTCCACCAGGCAGATAGTTTGTGAGCCGGCCACAAAGGCGCGTGGCGATCTTGTCGAATCGCGGATCATCGCTGCCGGCCAGCAGCTCAAGCGCCATCAGCTCGGCGTTGGCCGCCACTACGCGCCCCTGGCCGTTGCGGAGCGAGTCGGAAGCGGCAAATTTTTCAAAAACGAATCTTACGGTCTCCTCGTGTTTGCCGGCTTTTGAAAGAGCACGCAACTCAGCCTGTGACGCATCGCCTGCAATGGAGGGGGTATGTTCGGCAACCGTATCCGGATAAACAACGAGGCCGTTCTGATCTAAACAGATGACGCTGTCGGCCAGCCCAAGCCGGATGCATTTTTCAAAATGCTCGCTGCCCGGCTCGGCGTGCGCGATTTGCCGGAGCCGATTGCTCCAGGCATCCTGCACGTTTTTCTGAGCCAGGGCGATATGGCCGCCGTAAGCGTCCGCCAATGTCTGCCGGATTGCGAGACGCTCATTACGCATGGCTTCGCGCATGAACCAAAGCACGCAGCCGATCGCCGCCATCGTCACCAGCAGTAGGAGAATGAGGAGCGGCCACGCACGGATTTCGCGGCGTGGCATCCGGCGCAATTTCTTCACTTCGCGCGGTAACTGGCGACGATCCCTTCAAACGCGGGTCGAAGCGTTTCAAACTGTTCCGCGCTGCAGGTCATGGCAAAATAATTGGAGGTTTTGGCTCCCGGCACATAATAAACCAAGCCGACGGAGGGAACTTTGCCTGTCTCAAAATCGATCATGCAACTCACGCCCGGACGGCCTGCGATGGTTTGGTTTTTCCAACTTTCAGGACGGATGACGGCTCCTTTGAGCGCTTTGAGCGCATGACTGGAAAGATCCTCTTCAGCCCACGCCTTTGCCGAAGCGCGAGCGGTGGCCGAAAGCGAACTGGTCTCAATAAACCGGACCAGGGTGCCATCCGCGCGCGCTTCCGGGTCGAGCAAAAAGAGCGTTCGTTGGTTGGCATCCGGGTCTGTGCTGCGCTTTTGAAAGAGCCAGTCCGCGGGTGCCGTCAGCGAAATGCCAAGTTCATCATCGGAAAAATGGACTGGCTGACCGGCGATCTGCCGCCGGATTGAAACCAGTTTGGCAACAACACCGCCGCCTTCAAACTGAACCAGGGTGCGATGCGGATCGTTGGCGATCCAAAAAGTCTGATGCACCGAGAGCTCCACCTTGAAACATTCAAACTGCCCAGCCGGAACCTGGATCTTCTCGGTGGCAATAACCTCCAGGCCAAGTGGGATCATTCCGCCGCCGAGAGTCGAGAAAACATTGATGGTCGACTTATAGCCGGGCGCCAATGGCAACCGGCGCATCAGGTGTGTTGTCTGTTCGTTATCGAACACGGGCTTGTCGAGAGCGATAGTTGTGACACCCTCCTTCCCGACCCGGCTGAGCGTGGCTTCAGCAGGCGAATAAATAGCCGATACGTCTCCCAAAAGCCCATGCTTCCAGCGGCTGTTAAGCGGCCGGAAACTGGCGTCATCCGCTTCGACCTGGCTATACGAATTCGCGCCGGCCATCAGACGCGCGCCAACCCTCCATGTTTTACGGCCCCCGAGCTCGCCTGCATCCGCGCGATACATCATGGCGCCGATGTCCATGCCACCCGGCAGCGCAATACTGAACTGAAGACGCTCGCCATCCTCCCATGGCACCGCGCCAATCACCATGTCGCCGGGAAGATAGGCACGCGCCTTGGCCAAGAGCTCTTTTTCGTTCGGGAAATCGCGGATCAATTTTTCAAATGCCGCAGTGGCATCAGCTAAACGATTCTTTTTTAAATAACATTGGCCGATCCGAAACTGGGCTTGGGCCGCGAGCGACTGGCCCGCTTTCACCTCGGAGAGGAGTTGCTGATAAATGGCAATGGCCGCCTCCAGGTCGCCCTTGGTTTCTTCCGAATAAATTCCCTTTTCGAGCAGCTCCGAGGGCGATCCCGCCGCCGCGCTGGCACTGAAAGGTTGAACGACAAAGACGGTCGCCAGAATGACCGCTTTAATGGGAGTTGGAATTTTCATAGGGAGCTCATGTTTGCGGAGTCGTGTTACCGATTTGTTACCTGCCCATCCTTTTTCATCCCGAAATCCAAGATGTGAATGCCCCACTTTCCAGAGCAGGAAACCGCTTAAGCTTCCGGTATGATCACGCTTGCCGGCAACATAATCAAACGTATCCGGACAGAAGGCCCCGCGAAAACATTTCGCCTGATGAAAGCCCGGAGCCGTGCCTTGGTGTGCGCGTTAATGGAAGATCAGCGCCGCGGCGTTTCCACCTCGCGGATTGTTAAAGATCAGGAACCTGAAATCGCGGACCCGCATTGCCACTACTATGCAGCCACCGACTACGAGACATTCCACCTGGCGATGCAACATCTGGAGATCAATCCGGCAAAAGAGGTCTTTGTCGACTTCGGCTCGGGAAAAGGGCGGATCGTGATTCTCGCCGCCGAACTCCCGCTGCGCCGTGTCATTGGCGTCGAGTTCTCACGGCACCTGCATTTGGCTGGTCTGGAAAATCTCGCGGTTGCCCGTTCGCAATTTAAATGCGCCGACGTGGAACTTATTCATGCCGATGCCACGCAATGGGAACTTCCAGGCGACGCAACCCTCCTCTTTTTCTTCAACCCGTTTGACGGCGCGGTGCTCGCCAAGGTCTGCGAGAACATCCGCCGTTCCATTGCCGAATCGCCGCGCACCGTGAGGATTATCTACGTGCGTCCCGACAAGTTTTTCGAGAAGGAAATTGCCTGGCAGGAATGGCTGACGAAGAAAGTCGAGCTGGCGTGTGTTGAAGGCAAAGTTGCCATTTACGAGAGCAAATAGCCGCAACAGTCTACAATGAGCGCTCGTTGCGAAGACCGGCGATTCGCTCCATCACGCGCTCGCTCAAAGATTGGTAAAGCTCGCGGCCATCCCCCACCAGATCGGCCTTGGTAAACCGCATCGGCTCGCCAATCACCAACGTGATCGGAGTGAAAAAACGGGGTTTACCTCCCCTTGGAAATGCCTTGTGCGCCCCGAAAATTCGCATCGGCACCACGGGCGCCAATGTTTTGGCGATCACAAGCCCCAGGCCGGGCTGCGCGGGCTGAAGTTTTCCATCGAGGGTGCGCGAGCCTTCGGGAAAAATGACGGTTCCCTCTCCGGAACGCACCAGTTTGATCAGCGTTTTCAGCGCGCTCATATCAGCACGTTCCTGATCGACGGGAATGACATTGAGGTGTGGGAAAATCGAACCCAGAACAGGCCAATCCATGAGCGTCTTACGCGCCAGATAGTGGAGCTCGCGTTTACAGGCGATGCCGGCCAATGGCGGATCGAGATAACTCTCGTGGTTCATCGCAAAAATCACGCCACCCTCTTCGATAAGGCGCTCACTGTTAATGACCTGAAAATCGAACAGCGTCCGCGCGAGGTAACGCGACAAATGGTAGTGGAGCTGGTAAATGGCGCCCATTGGAATGCGGATCGAAAAAATGGGCCCCTGCACTAAGCGGCGATTCGAGACGTGCAGTCCAAAATCTTTAACCCTTTGAGCTTCAGGCGGCCGATGATTTCGCCAACCACGCCGTCAATTGTCAGATGCGAACTGTCGATGACGTGCGCATCCTCCGCGATAATCAGCGGTGAAGTGCGGCGCGAACTGTCCTGACGATCGCGCGCGCTGATCGAGTCCTGCAACCCTTGGCGTTGACGGCGCATCAGCCGGACTTCCGGCGAGGCGTCGATATAAAACTTGTACGGGGTCTCGGGGAAAACGGCCGACCCGATGTCGCGTCCTTCCATGACGTTATCAAAATCAACGGCATAGACGCGTTGCAGATCAACGAGTTGGCGGCGCACCTCGGGAATCGTCGCGATATTAGAGACGTTGGCATTCACCTCCTCGGAGAGAAGATAAGGATTGGGATCGGCGCCGTTGATCAGGATGTTTGACTGGCCTTCGTAAACGCCACAGACAATCCGTGTTTCCCCCAGCAATTTGAGAACCGCTTCGGAATCCTTGCTCGAAATCCCGCTGGCCACGACATGCCAGGTCACGGCGCGATACATCGCCCCGGTATTGACGTAAAGTATTTCGAGCCGGCGTGCGAGTGCCCGAGCGACGCTGCTTTTACCCGAAGCCGCGGGTCCGTCGATGGCTATAACAAGATGATTTTCCACAAAACTAATGGGGGACGTGGCTGATCACCGGGGTCTGCGGCTGGCGGCTCTCTTTCATCACCAGCTCAAGTTGCTTGTCAAAATCCGGATAGGACGTCGACACACATTCCGTATTGGTAATCGTCGTTTCGCCCTCGGCAAAGAGCCCCGCGATCGCAAACGCCATCGCGATCCGGTGATCGCCAAAACTGTCAACTCGCGCGCCGTGCAACGGCAAGCCGCCCGTGATTTCCATGCCATCCTCGGTTTCAAGAACCTGAGCTCCCATGGCGCGAAGATTGGTTGCAATCGCCGCGATCCGGTCGGTTTCCTTCACCCGCAGTTCCCGCGCATCGGCAATGATCGTCTTGCCTTGGGCGAGCGCTCCGGCAACGGCCAGAATGGGAAGTTCATCAATGACATTGGGAATTTCGCTCCCCTCGATCCGAGTCCCCTTCATGCGGGTCCCGGTGATATCAATGGAGCCCATCGGCTCGGCTTGATCGACTTCGACAACCTCCTTCACATGGGCACCCATGCGCAGGAGCACTTTGATGATCCCGCTGCGGGTCTGGTTTAGCCCCACATTTTTTACGAGCAAACGGGAGCGTGGATGGGCGGCGGCTGCCACGAGCCAAAAAGCGGCGCTTGAAATATCGCCGGGCACGTCGAACTCGCGCGATTCCGGTATTTGCCCGCCGTGAATACTCACCGTGAGCTCATTGATCTGAGGGCGCACCAGAAAATACTCAAGCATCCGCTCGGTATGATCACGGCTTTGGGAAGGCTCCGTAACGCTGGTTTTGCCCTGCGCAAACATGCCAGCCAGAAGGACCGCGCTCTTGACCTGGGCGCTGGCGACCGGCGACACGTACTGAATCGGGTTCAACTTGCTTCCCTCGATCAGAAGCGGCGGCCGGCCATCTTTACCTTCAGCCGTAATACGCGCTCCCATTTGAGTGAGCGGCTCGATAACACGTCGCATTGGCCGTTTGGAAAGCGACGCATCGCCCACCAAACGCGAGCGAAACGGCTGTCCCGCCAGGAGACCCGCCATCAGGCGCATCGTCGTGCCCGAATTCCCGCAATCAATATCGCGGGTCGGCGCCGTGAACTGGCCTTTTCGCCCATGCACAATCAGCGTGGTCGGTTCGGGCGTCTCAATTTCGATGCCCAGTGCGCGCATCGCGGAGACCGTGCAAAGACAATCTTCGCTGGTCAAAAAGCCGCGGATGACACAGGGACCGTTGCTCATCGCCGCGAGCATGACGGCTCGATGCGAGATGCTTTTATCCCCTGGGACGGTTATTTCACTCTTGATTGCCGGAGCCCGGCGGATTTTCCAGTCAGCCATCTATCGGGGAAGCCGCAGGCTGTCGCGCAGGGCTTTGGATTGGGTAAGAAATTCGTGCATCACTTGGTCCGGATATTGGGAATCGAGCAGTGTGAGGATTTCGCGAAGTTTTTCAATCATTGCCTCGGTTGATTTTCTCAGCGCATCGCGATTGGAGAGAAGAATGCCGGTCCACAACGCCGGCGAACCGCTTGCCACGCGAGTTGTGTCGCGAAAACCAGGGCCGCAAAACTCCAGGGCGGCCGGATTTTGTTCAGAAATCATGTCAACGAGCGAGGCCGCCAACAAATGAGGAAAATGGCTGATCATGGCAACATGCGCGTCGTGCATCTCGGGAGTAAGCTCCCGCACGCTGCAGCCGAGCATCTCCCAGAACGAGGAGACCAACGCGACGGCCGCCGGGTTGGAATCTGCATTCGGCGTCACGATACAAACCGTGCCTGAAAAAAGATCGGCCCGGGCCGCCTTCATTCCGGTCTGTTCTGAACCGGCCATCGGGTGGCTTCCCACAAAATAAGCCTGCTCAAAAATCGCGGTGAGTGCGGTCACCACGGTCGCCTTGACGCTTCCGACATCGGTAATGACACAACCAGCGGGCAGAAGCGCAACCAGTTCCCGCGCGAGACCAGGCATCGCTTCAATCGGAGTACAGAGCACCACAATCTCCGCCTCGCGCACGACTTGGGCCAGACTCGTGGAAGCCTCATCGGCAAATCCGCCTTCCATTGCTTCATCGGCCGATCCCTGCCGTCGAGCCCAGATGGAGACAAAAATACCCCGCGCCCGCAGCGCGAGCGCAATCGAACCCCCAAGCAGCCCGGGACCTAGGATCGCCACCTTATTCATAAAACAAAAGAAGACCCCGGCGAGCGACGCACTGGCCGCGAGCCGGGGTTACAAACCTTCCGCCGCGAATCCGTTAGGGCACGAGGAAAATTTTGCCGGTGTAAGGATCTTTCACCTCGGTGCCGGGAGGATATCCACGCACATCGACGTGACCTGCACCCGGTGAATACGGACTTGTGACAAGGCCTTCCTTGCCGGGCACTTTCTTGCCGTATTCAGGATTGCCGACACGCGGAGTGGGAGGCGCGGAAGTGTCGGTCGCAGGAGCATGATCCGCATCAGGGGTAACATCGGTGGTGGCAGGCTCTTCCCGGTCGCGCTCGCGTTCCCGGTCTCTCTCCCGATCGCGATCGCGATCGCGGTCACGGTGACGCTCCACTGGAGCAGTCTCTTCCACGACTACTGGAGGAGGATTAAAACCCGGCCTCGGGCGTGGTTGCCTGCGGGAAGTGTCGTTTACACAAGCCCCAAGAAGGACTGCGGCCGTAATAAACAATGCCGGGACAGAGAATCGCTTCATAAGATGGGCGTGGCTTCTAGCGAATTCAGGGAAGGCTCACAATGCTTATTTCCCTTAGGAAAACCGGGGGACGGAATTAAAACGAAAGCCCGACGATTCCGGTTCCCGGAACGATCCGTCCAATGAGACGGCCTTTGGTGAGCTTAAGCAGTTGCTCCCGGTCTTTTTCAGCTACCACGATCGCCATGCCGATGCCCATGTTAAAAACCTGGTACATCTCGGCGTGCTCAACTTCTCCGCCCTCTTCAATGTGCCTGAAGATGGCCGGGACTTTCCACGAACGCGTATCGATGAGCGCATCACAATTCTTCGGCAGGACGCGTGGCAGATTATCAACCAGCCCGCCGCCGGTGATATGGGCAAGCCCTTTGACCAAGCCTTCGGGCAGGCTTGCAAGGAGCGGTTGGTAATTGCGATGCACGCGCAGCAATTCCTCCCCGAGCGGTTTCGTGACGCCTTCCAGGCGGGCATCCGGAGCGAGATTCATCTGCTCAAACAGAACTTTACGCGCCAAAGAATAACCGTTGGTGTGCAGTCCGTTTGAAGCAAGCCCGATGACCACGTCTCCGACCTTGATGCGGCTCCCGTCAATCATCTTGGGCCGATCGACCACGCCAATCAATGTCCCCGCCAAATCGTATTCGCCCGGATGATACATCCCGGGCATCTGCGCGGTTTCTCCTCCGATAAGAGCGCATCCGGCCGCTTTGCAGGCTTTCGCAAAACCTTTCAGGAGTTGCTCAAAGACTCGCGGCTCCAGCTTTTCCGCCCCGATATAATCGAGGAAAAAAAGCGGCCGCGCACCGAGCACTGCGATATCGTCGACGCAATGGTTGACAAGATCCTGGCCCATCGTGTCATGCCGGTCGAGGGCGAAGGCGATCTTCAGTTTTGTTCCCACGCCATCAACGCTTGAAACCAGCACGGGATCTTTCATCCCCTTGAAATTCGGGCGGAACAGACCGCCGAATCCGCCGATTTTGCCGAGCACTTCCGGTCCATGCGTCCCTTTGACCAATTGCTGGATGCCGCTCTTGACCTGGTTGCCGAGATCGACGTCGACCCCGGCTCTGGCATACGCCTTTTGAGATTTGCCTTCTGACTTTTGACTTCTGGCCATGAGTTTTAGCGGACGGGTTCGAAAAGTTCGGGTTGATCATCATCGCCGGTCAGCAAGTTGCCGTAACGACGCCGCTCCATAATAAACTTGTCAACACTGGGATCAACGGGCACCGGGTAATCGCCATTAAAACAAGCCAGGCAAAAATCACTTTCGCGCTGGCCGCTTGCGCGCACCATCCCCGCCACATCCAAATAGCCAATTGAATCCGCGCCGAGGTAATCGCGGATCTGATCGAGCGAACATTGGTTAGCGAGCAGTTTTTCCGGGTCGGGAAAATCGATGCCGTAATGGCAGGCATGTTTATGCGGCGGGCACGAGATGCGCATGTGCACCTCCTTGGCGCCCGCCTCGCGCATATTCACGACGCGCGCTCGCGCCGTCGTACCGCGCACGATGGAATCATCGACAACGACCACCCGTTTGCCAGCCACCGCCTCTTTAATAAGGTTCAACTTCACCCGCACATTGAAGTCGCGAATAAGCTGCGTCGGCTGAAGAAAAGTGCGTCCAATATAGTGGTTGCGCACAAAGGCGTGGTCATACGGAATGCCCAATTCCTCGGCAAATCCGAACGCGGCATAATTGCCCGAGTCCGGCACCGGGACAACGATGTCGGCTTCGACCGGATGCAGCCGCGCCAGCTCACGCCCCATTTCGGTGCGGACGCGGGCGACGTTCACATCGCTGATGATGGAGTCAGGCCGGGCGAAATAGACATACTCAAACATGCAGAATGCCCGCTTTTCGACCTTGAACGGGAACTCGGAACGGATCCCCTTTTCACTAATAATGACCACTTCACCCGGCTCGATTTCACGGATGAACTCAGCGTGGATCAGATCAAAAGCACAGGTCTCGCTCGAAAGCACATAAGCCCCATCCAGCATGCCGAGCGAGAGCGGCCGGAATCCGAACGGATCACGGACCCCGATGATTTCGCGCTCGCTCATCATCACAAGCGAATAGGCGCCTTGGATTTTACGCAGCGCCGCAAGCACGCCACCGCTTTCAGTCGGCTGCGCGAGCAGATGAAGGATTATCTCGCTGTCGACGGTGGTCTGAAAAATAGACCCGCGCTGTTCGAGTTCATCCCGGAGAAGGCCCGCGTTGACCAGATTGCCATTGTGACCGATGGCGAGCTGGCCGCGAGCACAATTGACCATTAATGGCTGAGCGTTCTTAAGATTGCTCGAACCGGTCGTGGAATAACGCACGTGTCCAATGGACCTCGTGCCTTTGAGCCGCTCCAGATCGGCCGGCGAGAAGACCTGGGCGACGAGCCCCATGTCCACATGACGGTTAAAGGGTGTGTTTGAGCCGTTCGCAGTCACAATTCCGGCACTCTCTTGGCCACGGTGTTGCAGCGCAAAGAGTCCGTAGTAGGTGAGGACGGCGGCGTTAGGATGACCGAATACGGCGAAAACGCCGCACTCATGGGTAGGTTTATGGTGCTTCACTAGGGGTGGGCGGACCGTGAGACTAGCGACGCGAAAGAATCGGTCAAGCGGAGTCCCAAGCAGACTCGCTGCTGTTGCCAAATGAACTACGCTTTCTTGCATGGAGACCCATCGAGCTCACGACTATCGATTCCTGACCGTGCGCTGGCGCGCACTGGCACGCGCCGCCCGCCTGCGCCTGGAAACGCTGAATGTCGTGGGCAGGACGCCCGTTTTTTTCCTGCGCGGCGGCGCGCTCCAAAAGGAAGGAGGAATTTATGTCTCGGCGGGTATTCACGGCGACGAAGCCGCCTCCACCGAGGCACTTATCACCTGGGCTGAGCAAAATGTCGATCGGCTGCAATCGATGCCGCTCATCCTGTTCCCTTGCCTTAATCCGTGGGGATTGATTCGCAATTGCAGATTTGATGAGCGGGGCGTTGATCTGAATCGCGTTTTTCACCTCCAAACCACGCCCATGATAGAAAGCTTAAAACAAATCGTGGCCCCTTATCAGTTCAAACTCGCCCTCATGCTGCACGAGGACTTCGACGCCCAGGGCCTTTACCTCTACGAAATTGAACGCGAGCAACCGTCCTGGGGGGAATCTCTTCTCGCTGCCGCGCGTCCCGTGATCCCCATTGAAAAACGAGCCCGAGTTGATGGACGTAAAGCAATCGACGGCCTGATCCGCCGGCGGTTTGTTGCGAAAAACTTTCTTCAAATGGGCTATCCGGAAGCGATCTGGCTCCATGTTCGCCATACCAAAAGGGCCTTCACCGTGGAGACGCCTTCCGAATTCGCTCTCCAGCAGCGCATCCAGGCACAAATGGCTGTCATCGATGAATGCGTTCGTCTCGCCATGCCTGGGTGAGCCACGAAAAAGATGGTGGATTTTCCTCACTGGGCGACGCGGAGACGGCCAGTAACTTCCCCGCGTTCGACGTTGTGGGTGGGTGCCGGTAAAACCCGATCTCTTCGGGTTTTGTATTCAGGCGCAAACGTCCTGACCAGAGGTTATACAAATGAAAAATGGCTTAGCATATCAGGTGGCGGTGATCGGTGCCGGACCGTATGGATTGGCGGTCGCCGCCCATCTCCGCGCGAAAGGAATCGAGACTCGAGTTTTTGGCGATTCGATGGGCTTTTGGGCGACCCAAATGCCGGAGGGAATGCTGGTAAGATCGATTTGGGAAGCGTGTCATATCGCTGACCCGGATCGGTCGCTCACTTTGGACGCTTATATGGAAAGCGAGGGGATTGAACTAAAAGAACCACTCCGTTTAAAAGAGTTCATCGATTACGGCCAGTGGTTTCAAAAACGCACCGCGCCGGACCTCGATCGTCGGCGCATCGTGCGGATTGAGCAGGCGCCCTTGGGATTCAAACTGACCCTCTCGGACGAGGAAATCGTTTTTGTAGAACGTGTCGTCGTCGCCACGGGCATCGCCCAGTTTGCATGGACTCCGCCTGAGTTTCGCGATCTTCCGTCAACGCTTGTTTCTCACTCATCCGCCCATCAAAATTTCCGACGCTTTGCAGGCCAGCGTGTCATTGTGCTCGGCGGCGGGCAAATGGCGATCGAGTCTGCCGCGCTTTTGAAAGAAAACGGGGCCGAGGTGGAGGTGATCGTCAGGAGGCCAAGCGTACATTGGCTCGATCAAAGCGTCCCCTGGCTACGGAGCGCCTCCAATCCGCTTCGGCGAGTCCTCTATCCTCCCACTGATGTTGGCCCTCCCGGACTTAACTGGATTGTCGCAACTCCCGATTTGTTCCGCCGATTACCCCAGTCGCTCCAGGAGAAAATTGCGCGCCGATCCATCCGCCCCGCCGCAACCGGCTGGTTGATTCCCCGTATGAAGGAAGTCCCAATCGCTGTGAGCTGCGGCATTGATTCCGCAGTGCGTGTCGGCGATCAGGTAAAACTCCGGCTCTCGAACCAAACAGATCGTTTATGCGATCATTTGCTCTTGGGAACCGGCTACCGGGTCGATGTTTCCCGCTACCAATTCTTGGCGCCTGAACTCCTCGCCGCCCTTTCCATTGTGAACGGTTACCCAGTTCTCACGGCTGGTCTTGAATCTTCCGTGCCAGGCCTTCATTTTGTTGGAGCCCCGGCCGCGCGCTCTTTCGGGCCGGTTTGCCGGTTTGTATCCGGTACCGCGTTTTCCGCTCCGGCGCTGGCAAAGAGGGTGGTCGCAACCCGCTCCAAAAAATGGAATCCGAACCGGCCGGCCAAATTAAATGTGGCCGGCGAGCCGGAACCTGCGAGCAGCACCGAAACCTGACATCCGGGCTAAAGCAGTGTTTTGTTGAATGCTGCGGAATTAAGATAATCGAGCTGTCTGCGGATAGACGCTATGTAGCCAGCCTCTATGCCGTGATCAACAAGACCCTCCTTGAGATGCGACACAATTCCAAAGAATTGTTCAAAACTCTCCAGCTTACGCGCGACAAAACTGCGCCATTCCACGCTGTCAGCTCTTGGAATGCCGTCGGACCCAATATGGATAAAATGGCCGGCATCGCCATAATCCCAGCCTCGAAAAGGAACCCGCGGAACCAAGTCCTGCCGGTTGGCAAATCGGAAAAATCGGCGGCCTATTTGCGCATGAAGCAACTGGCAAAACCCATGCAGCCCGACTCGCGGCTGGCCGAAAGTATAAACACCACTGAGCGGTAAAAGGGAATCCGGGTCGAACGAGCACGTTGCCGCCGCCATGACGGCAAGCGCCCCGCCGAGGCTGTGTCCGGTAATCCAAAGGGTGCGAGGTTTATCGGTGAGCGCGGCATTGAGCCATGCAATGATTGGGCTCCAACTGTCATGCAAAGTGTGGCCAAAGCCGGCGTGAACCAGTCCCACATCGGACGCCTTTGAGAAAAGCCAGCGAAATGGGGTGGGTGACGCGCTTAAGTCACTGGCCCAATCCCCAAAGCGCTTCTGTTCGGTTCCGCGAAACGCCAGCACGGCGTGCGTGTCACTCAAAGCGCCAAACGCCTGCGTATCGAGAATCGCATTGCGAATGTCAAAAAAGTGGAAGTCGCCAAGGCCAAGTTCATTAACGACACGCGCTTGTGCCGTTTTGGCATCCGCGTAAGCAATGGCTGAAGCCGTTGCCAGGTAAAGCGCGTTGGTGCCGCTGAAAAAAGATGCGTGGGGTTCGAAATTGAGCATGGGGGATTGATGGCGCCGGAGAGCGACGTTGACGCCAATGCAATCAAGAAGGCCCGCCGGATTCCATCGGGTGCCCTCCCTCAATTTGCCCCTGATTCGGCTTACATCGGTGTCAGGAAATTATTCCAACCGGTTTTGATAGAAAACCCACCGCGCCGCTTCGCCCGTTTTAAAGCGATTTGAAAGCGCGATCGAAAATGTCGCGAAACTGCGCTCTAATCTGCTCCTCATCGGCAAGCGCGCGCTGAAAATAGTCGTAGCCGATCCGCGATTTGGCCGCGATCACGTCGGTCTGGCTGACAAACCGCATGTCACTTAAAAACCGTTGCGCGTTTTGCAGCTGGTCCTGACTGCTCAGCCGCCTGTGCGTGCCGCTATCAAGAAAAGTCTGCACCGATCTCATCATTGAGCTGTTCTGATGACGACCCGGCGTGACGCGATGGTTCGCGCGAACATCGTCCAAAAGCTGTGCCAGATCGCGTGTAAGGCCATGGATTTTCTCAAGCTCACGATACTCGGCATTAAACTGCGGCCAAACCACGGGCTGCCATTTTGCGATGCTGTCAATTCGATAGCCGAACCGGCGGATCTTTTTGGCTCTATCAGCATCGCTCGACTTATCTGAAAGCCATTCTATGTCGCGTTTTACAAGATATGTGGCAATTCCGATCACCTGCCCGCTCTTTTTGTGGATGATGGGGCTGCCACTGTTGCCGGGAACAAATTCAGCCGTTACTTCGACCAGGTTGGGGCCGATGCCTGAAATCGTGCCGGTTAAAGGCAGAATAACGTGAGCTCCCTCGCTGTTGCCAAGCACGATCACTTCGTCTCCGATCAGCGCGTTGCTCTCAATAGCGGTCATGATCTGGAGCGGCTTTACCATGGCTGGCCCCTCATAACGCATCACATCGTGACCAACTGCCACAGAAGCCGCTCCCAAAGCGATCGGCGAGCGGTCAAGCCTCGTAAACCGAGGCGCTTTCATCCCCGCAACGACATGGGCATTGGTGAAAAGAAACGTTTTCTCCCCAGTCTGTGCCACGAAACCGCTTCCGGTTACGGCACTTGAATCATCAATAAAAATAAGGCAGTTGTTAAAGTCCCGCACCAGTTGCGCAGATTGATCCTGTGCAACAGGACTCGCCGGCACTGCCGGGGCAGGCGCCGGCACGCTATTTGGCGGAAGAAGGACCGGTGGCGGCAGCGGCGGGATAACCGCAAAGGATTGTTTCTCAGATTTTGGCACCGGCTCACGGGCTTCCTCCGACTTCTTCGGAACGGCATCCACTAATGGGACTCGGTTCACGGACCCGGGTTCCGTTGCTGTTTCCAAAGGAGGCGGCACCGCGGCGGGCACAACGGGCAATTGTGGCACGCTCTCCAGCGGCTTTTCAGAAACAGAAAGGTTGGACGGAGCATGCGGACCTTCCTGGACTGAATGGGGAAAACGGGCCACCTCCACGGGGGCGCTTTCTCCAACCGGTTTAGTGGATCCCCGGACTTTGGTCGACTTGTAGGCAAGCAACACGGGCAAAATGATCGAAGCCGCCAACAAAATCGCCCCGGAGCGCACCTGCCCGGCTTGAACTACCAGGATGCTTGCCAGAAGAGCCGCCGCAAACCACGGCAGCCAAAATAAAACGGGAAAAAATGAGAGGCAAAAGAAGAGGAGTCCGCCGATCAAACCGATGCCGGCCGCGATCATCGGCCGATCTTCAAAACCGTAACGCAGCCGTTGATAGCCCCAGCGCAGGATCGTCCGCCAGTCCGGCGCCAGCGCTTCATTTCCACCGGACACTGGCATTTGGGGTTCAAATAAGCGCGAAATGGGCGTCCAATGGACCCGGCCTTTTTCCTGAGCCATATGGCTCATCGTGAAAACATTTTTCTCGACCTGAGCAGCCAGTTCCTCCCTTGAAAAAGGCCCTAGGATCTCTCCATTTTCCAGAACGTAAAACTCCATTGGGTAAACACCTTATCAATGCAGCTTCTGCGTCTGAAGTAAAGTCCCCTGTTCCCTCTTTGCGGGAGCTCCCCGAAGGGCTTTCTTACACCGCAAAATCACCTTCGCAACGATGTGGTTTTCCGTTAACCAATCGCATGTCCAGGTTTTTCGTGCAATGCCAGGTGCTTAACACGAGTCAAACTTTTTTCGCGACAAACCGTCGCTTCCCGCTCATCGCGCTCCGCCTGCCTGCAAGTCGCATAATCCGTTCGCCATCGGAGTAATGCCTCCGTTAAAATGCGCTTTTCTTCCTCTGTGCAATATGGCGCGTCGCTCGCCTCAACAAAAAAGCGGACAAACTCTGTCAGCCAGTGATCAAATCCGGCGTCCGAAAGGGAAGCGACAGCGGGCGAGGCCAAGACCACAATGTTTGAAGGCGTCATTTTTTGAAAGCCGGTGGCTGAGAAATAGCCTCCTTAAGCAGTTTTACAAAAGGGGGTCGGTGTTTGGAGTCAAACAGGCGATTTGCATGCGCGCAATCAGGCCGGCACCGGGAGATGACAGAAGGGTTCACCCTGCCAGCGGGTCAGTAAAATCCCTCATGCGCTCCGGACGTCGCGAAACGCAATCCCGTATTCTTAATCCAATCGCCCTTGGCTCAACACGCCTCGATCACTTCCTACCCGGGCACCACGGTCGAATAAATCTCACTCCACAACCCCGCCTCGCCATCGTGGTTGACCCAGCGAAAGGCCAGCCAGGCCAACCGGCCAGCATCGCCAGCGGCAAAATCGGCCCGGTAAGGCGGACGCGATTCAAAGGCAATCACCGGGAGCGTCTCCGGATCAGTGGGACATTGCCCGCCCACCTGGCACCGCACCTCGCAAAATTGAATTCCGGGCGGCATCGCGTTGCGTTCCCCTATTTCGACAAAAAAAAGCCTGACAACCAAAGGTGTGGAAACTTCCATTCTTCGCAGAACCGGCCGCTCAATGACTTTTGAGCGGCAAATATCGGATTTCACGACTGGAATCAAGTGTGCCGCCTGTTCGCCCTCAACGCGGCCGAGCTTTTGCGTGTAATGACGCGTAATCTCCTCGATCATTCCCCGGGTCAGATCCTTGGCGGCCCGTGCCTGCGCGGCGGCTGACTGCGCCTCGACGCACGCTTTGTACCGCGATCCCCATTCTCTCACCGCTTCGGCCAGCGTTTCCCTTTCGCCGAGCTTGCCAACCGGGTCCTCAAATCGCCCGACCAGAAACCCGACAAGACCTTCAAGCCATCTGTCGAAGCTGCTGTCGGGAGGCGAAATAAATTGAGGCATAGTTCAAGGCGCAATGTTGAATTTTAAGGATCCCCGGCTCCGCGATTTGAGCACAAATTGGAAGCTGCGGCCGTCCGCGCCCCGGCACGCAAGTCACCAGGTTCCTTTTGAAAGCGGGTGGAAAGGGGTGAAACGCCATAATGCGGATACTGGCAATTTCATCAGGCTCAACCGCGGCCCGCCATCAGGGAGGCGCCGGAATTTGCCGACCGCTTTCCCTGAGAATACCCTAAGGGGACTGCTTTCATAATTGAGTCAGCACAAACCCGTATGGTGAGACTTACAGCAATGTCAGGATTTCTACCAGGGTTAGCCCTTGCATCTCGCTAATCAAACACATTACTAATTTTTCGAACATTTTACCAAACAATACTCAACCCATGGAAAGCTCCGGAAAAGCGCGTGTTTTGGTCGCGGACGCGGAACCTATTTCACGCCGTGGTCTCATCCATCTCATCAACGAAGATGCCGGGCTGGATGCCTGCGGCGAGACGGGCAGTTCACGCGAAGCCAGGATAATGTGTGAAAAGCATCAGCCCGACGTGCTGGTGCTCGATCCCGCCATGGATTGCGGCGACGGCTTTGCCCTGCTAAGCGAGCTGCCGCGCTGGGCATCCGGCGCCCGAGTCGTCGTATTTACGGCGCTCGAAGACACCTTTTCCGTGCAGCGCGCTTTTAAAGCAGGCGCCTGGGGCTACGTCGTCCGGCGAGACCCGGCCGCCTCGGTGCTCGCGGCGATTGCAGGGGCGGCGCGTGGCGAACGACACGTTGGGCCTCGCGTGGAGCAGCTGTTACTTGAACGGCTTGCGTGCGGTGCTCTTGAAATGCGCAATAACGATGAGGCGGTCCTTTCCGAGCGTGAGCTGCAAATCTATCGGCTTATCGGTGCCGGGCACACTTCCCGAGATATGGCCGATGAACTGTGCGTGAGCATCAAGACAGTTGAAACCCATCGGCAACGCATCAAAGGCAAATTACGCCTGACCACCGGAGCCGAGCTCCAGCGCCGGGCAGTCATTTTCAGCTCATCCGATGGCAGGCTGCTTCACCGAAGCGTTTGACAGCTTGCGGGTATTC
Source organism: Chthoniobacteraceae bacterium (assembly GCA_028293625.1). Taxonomy (GTDB): domain Bacteria; phylum Verrucomicrobiota; class Verrucomicrobiia; order Chthoniobacterales; family Chthoniobacteraceae; genus CAIURC01. Next base: position 298,793 of record JAQGOL010000030.1, read on the forward strand.
GAACCACTCGGGTACCGATCCCGGTAAAAATCTCCCACGGGATGCTCCCCGCTTTTTCGGCCAGTTCGGCCGCGAGAATTTCCTGGCGGCCCTGCTGCCCGAGAAGCACCACCTCTTCTCCCGGCGCCACGTCCGGCCATGCGCTCACATCGACCAGAATCTGATCCATCGTTACGCGTCCGAGCACCGCGCAGCGGCTTCCGCGGATGAGAACCTCCGCATTTTTACCCGAAAGATGGCGTGGATAGCCGTCCGCGTAGCCGACTCCGAGAGTGGCAATGCGCATCGGCTTTGGTGTAATGAACGTGCGTCCATAGCTGATTCCACGACCGGCTGGCACGTCGCGCACCAGCGTTACCCGGCTTTTCCACGTCAGAACCGGCATCAGTTTTGACTGAAAATCCGGACGCGGTGAGCTTCCATAAAGCATCAGGCCCGCGCGCACCAGATCGCCCGCCTGGGAGGAGAAACCGATGATTCCGGCGCTATTCTCAATATGAGCAATCGCCGATTCCAGCCCCAATGCGCGAAGTTCAATCACCAGGGCGCGGAACCGGACCAGTTCGGCGTGTGTAAATGCGTCGTCTTCATCGGAAACCGGCAGGTGCGAAGCAAATCCGGTGATTTTGACTCCCGGCAATTTGAGTATGTCGCGCGCGGCCGCCACCGCTTCATCCTGCCAGACTCCGATGCGCCCCATGCCCGTATCAATAGTAAGATGGATGGAGAACTTGGCCGCTGGCTTTTGCCGCTCAGTTTCTGCCATGGCCAACGCGCTGTAGGCGGCTGCTTCCTCCGCATTTGAAACAGCGGGCACAAAGCCATGCTTAACAATTTCCGGGCGTTCCCCCGGAAGAGCCGGGCCAAGGATATAAATGCGGGAAGCGGACCCACCGGCGACGGCGTGTAACGCGCGCGCTTCGGACAGATTGGCAACGCCAAACATTTCGACCCGATCACTCAGCGCGCGGACGACTTCCACCATTCCATGCCCATACGCATTGGCTTTCACGACCGCCATAATCGCCGTCCCCTCGCCGATGCATGTGCGCACGGCGGCCAGATTGCGTTGGAGCGCAGGGAAATCGATCTCCGCCCAGCAACGATACGCCGCGGTTAACAGCTCGCTCACAACGCGTTTGAGCCAGTGGCTTCCTTAACGTCTGCCTGCCTCCGCGCTTCTTTCTCCGAGAGCAGTTTGAGATTGGCGAGCCCCTGGGAAAAACCCCGCCGGATCATCCATTGCAGGAACAAATCGATATAACGCATGTATGGATTTTGCGCCCGCTCCCAAACAGAGCGCCAAACAACCCGTGTGCAGGCGCCATCCTTGGTCAGGTCAAAACGGCCGCGAAGATGGTATTTGCCTTCGCCGGGCTTTTCCGGAGGCCCCATTTTGAGCTCATAATCGAGACGTTTGGAAAAATCGCTGCGGACCAGGCGGAGCAAACCGCTTGTCCGGTGCGTTGACCACATTTGTTCTGCGCCGACTCCCTTGGCCGCATCGCCATATGTGTAGAGCACAGCGTCATTGGCCTGATCCCACGCCGTCCACCGTGGCCATTTGCTTAGATCTTCAAGAAATGCAAAAACCACCTCCGGCGGTGCCAGAATCGTAATGCGCTGTTCGACCCTGGGACGGCGCCGCAGAAAAAACGGGAATACCAGGAGGAAACCCAGAAAGGCGAGAAATCGGTGGGAAGCGCGCGACATGGAAGGGATTAGTGGATTGATGGATTGAAAGATTGATGGAGATTCGGCAGCGACTCTCCACGCGAGACATCTCTTTCCATTAACCCCATTATCCAATAATCCATCAATTCATTCCCCGCCGTTCTGCTGCGTATGACCAAACTTTCCCTCATTCTGCTGGCCTCCTGCGTCCTCTCCACCGAGGCGGCGCCAGCGCCCAATAGCCCCGAAAAAACAAAGCCGGCGGCCGCTTCGCCTGCCGCGCCCAAACCATCCGCCGCGGCAAAAGCAAAAACGCCCGAGCCCGAGGCCACTCCCGAACCAAAAAAGCGCGGCCTGATGGGACGCGTTTTTGGAAAAAAAGAGACCCCTGAAGCAACTCCGGCCGCGACTCCGGCGCCGCAGGCCGCCCCGACTCCCAGGACCGGACGCAAATCGCGGCCTGCCGACGACTCGCAGGAAAGCTCCACGGCAAAATCAAAAAAAGCGGACCCTGAAAAAGCGGCGGCTCAAAAGGCGCAAGCAACCGAGTCTTCGCCGGAAAAGGCGGCCAATGCGCAACCAGCCACCACCACCAGAGGCAAAAAGGGCGCGAAAACGCCGGTGGCAGCCGTTAAAAAACCGGGCAATGAGCCGCCCGCCACCACCGATCCCGAAGTACTTGAAAAGTGGAAACTCAGCGAAGCCAAGACCAAGGCGCTTGAAGACCCGGAGTTGCGGGCGATCAAAAGCAAAGCCGACGCGGCGCTCAGCGATGAAGAGAGCCGCAAGACGCTCCGAATTTATAACAAGGCGCTTTTCAGCAAAATCCGGGAAATTGATCCGAGCATCAAGGAACGTGCTGACAGAATGGAAATCGCCATTCTTAAGCAGCTCAGCGAGACCGAGTAACTCTAGGGAAAAAGGCCGCGCGATTTTTTGGCAGCGAGCACCCGCTCGACTCCGATCGCCATGGCTGCCATCCGGTGAGAGATCTTCGCACCTCGCGCCCGCCGAGTCATCGTGCTGAAAGCCTGTTCCAAAGTGCGGAACAAACGGTCGGTCACCTCCGTTTCGTTCCAGAAAAAGCTTTGAATGCCTTGCACCCATTCAAAATACGAAACGATCACACCACCCGCGTTGCAGAGAATATCGGGGATCATAAAGATCTCATTCCAGCGCTCCGCCAGGATCACGTCGGCCTCGGGCGTGGTTGGCCCGTTTGCGGCCTCGGCCAGAATCCGGCATTGGAGCCGGCCGGCGTTCTGCCCGGTAATCACGGCTTCGATCGCAGCCGGGACCAACACGTCGCAGCGCAGGGTTAACAATTCATCGGGCGAAATCGGGTCGGCTTCCGTAAAGCCGGCGAGCGAGCCGTGCACTTTCACATATTCCTCGGCGAGGTCGATGTCGATGCCTGCCGCCCGATGAAACGCCCCGGTTTCATCACTTAACCCGATAACCTTCATGCCGCTTTTATAAGCCAGCCCCTGGGCGGTCACCGCCCCCACATTGCCGAATCCTTGAATGACGGCCGTGCATTGGCTGGGCTGCATCTTTAGGATATCGAGCGCGCGTTCAATCAGATAGACCACTCCGCGCCCGGTCGCTTCGCGGCGCCCGGCGGTTCCGCCAACGGCCACCGGTTTGCCCGTAACGATTTCCGGCACCGCATACCCTTTGTAAACGGAGTATGTATCCATGAACCACGCCATCACCTGCTCATTAGTCCCCATGTCGGGCCCGATGATGTCCGTGTGCGGTCCCACAAACGGGATCATTTCCTGCATGTAACGGCGTGAAAGCGCTTCCAGCTCGCGAAGGGAAAGTGTGCGTGGATCCACCGTCACCCCTCCTTTTGCCCCTCCATACGGCAGCCCCGTCAACGCGCATTTCCAACTCATCCACATCGAAAGGGCCGCCACTTCGCCCAGTGTCACGCCCGGATGAAAACGCACCCCGCCTTTGGTAGGTCCAAGCGCAAGATGATGCTGAACCCGGTATCCATTAAACACTTCAATCCGGCCGTCATCGCGGTGAATGGGCAGCGTCACCGCCATCGCGCGTTTTGGATAAACCATCCGGGCGCGCATGTTCGCGTCGATGTCGAGGTAATCGGCGATTACGCGGAACTGCTCGGTGGCCATGGTGAAGGCCGGGTCGGCGTAAATGTCGTGGGCGGAAATGCTCATGGGAAATGGGGTGGGGAATGAGGGTTGGATTCAGCGAAAAGCAAACAGGCCTCACGATACTCAACCCGGCCCGATTTGTTAGCGGCACTTTCCATCGCGCAAAGAGTGCCCGTGTATTTTAAAAATCAGCCGTAGAGGAACAACGTTGAACAGGCATCCGATCCGGCTACGCTTCCCACATGCAGATCTCCCCGTCGTTTCTGACGTTCTCGCTGGCCCAGGCATTGCCCGTCCCCCCGTCGGATCTCGACGCGATGACTGGTGAGTTCTCCCGGCTTCAATCGCAATTTTTAAACAACATGCTGCCCTGGGTATTGGCCAGCCAGTTGATTGTCATCCTCGCTTACTGGATCGCCTCCAGAATCTGCAATCCAGAACAAGGCCGGCTTAGCAACGCGATTAAACTCTGGGTCCTGACCTGGGTGACATGGGTCGCGATCGTGATTGCAGGGGGGGTCGTCCTTTACATTTCCGCCACCCAAACTCCCTCTCCGGCCATGACTTTTGCCAGCGTCTGCGTCGCTATCCTGCTCTTTTTCACCGTCCTTTTCGGTCTGCCGATGAAGGTCTACAAAATCAGTTTCCCCACTTCCATTGGCTTTGTTGTCATTACCTTGATTCTCAACGCCGCCGGCAGTCTGGCCACGAGCCGCATTATCGCTCCTCCCATTGATCCGCAGGAAGTCCGCCAGCTCACAGAGCAGTATAATCATCTGCCGCTCGTGGACCGTAAAAAGTTTACCGATCGCATCACCGGCTGGAAAAAAAGCAGTCCCGACGAAGTCCTCGCCGCCGATCGCTCAAAGTCGATTCCCGAACGGCACGCCGCTGTTCAACGCATCTATGGCGAATTGGAAGAGCGCCGGATCGCGCTCAAGAGTGGCGACGACGCGGCGCTCGCGGCGTATTCGCGGGACGAGGCGCGTTATCAACAACTGCTAACCACCTTGCAAACCGATGCCGCCGCCGCGGCTTCCAAGTCGCAATAGCTGTCTCTAACGTTTGATAAATCGGCCCAACTTGCGCCGCAATAAAGCGGTCACATCCTCAAGTCCATCGATGCGCAGGAGCAGCGCGCTGCCAAAAAACAGAACGCTGCCCGCGCCGATCGTGGCGAAGAGATAAAGGGACTTTAACGGGAAGGAAAGAGCGCTCCAGCCTGCGAGAATTGTGTTTTGAGCCACCCAGCAAACCGCAGCCAGGGGAAGCACCGCCACAAAAAGTTTTCCCAGCGTCATTGCCATCAACCGCGTTCCGAGGCGTTTGGTTTCTTTGCGCATCAGGAAATAAAGGACCAGGAAATTGGTGAGCGCCACGCAACCGGTGGAAAGCGCCAGGCCGCGATGCCCCATGTTGAGCTTGAAGGTAAAAAGCCAGTTCAGCACCAGATTGGTTCCAATGGCGCCAAAGCTCACCAGCATGGGCGTTTTACGTTTATCGATCGCGTAAAAGGCAGGCGCCAGCACCTTGATCCCCGAGTAGGCCACCAGGCCCAGCGCATAAAACTGCAGCGCCGCCGCCGTCTGATCGGTGCTCGCTGCGGAGAACTTTCCACGTTCGTAAATAAGACTGATAATCGGCCGTGCCAGAAAAACGAGGCCCACGGTCGAGGGCACCGTCAGCAAAAACGCCAGCCGCATTCCTCTTGCCAGGATCGAGCGGAATTCCTCCGTATTGCCCGCTGCGGCGCTTCGGGAAATTAAAGGAAGGGTGACCGTGCCGATCGCCACTCCAAAGAGACCCAGCGGCAATTGCATCAGGCGAAACGCATAACTGAGCCAGCTCACCGGTCCATCGCCAAGCCCCGAGGCAAAGCGTCCGTTGACCATCACGTTTACCTGCACGGCGCTCGCCGCGATTACCGCCGGCAGCATTAATTGAAGCACCGTGCGCACCCCGGGATCGTTCCACAAAAAATCCGGGCGAAAGCGAAACCCGGCCCGGGAGAGGGCTGGAAATTGCATCACAAGTTGCAAGGTGCCGCCAATGAGCGTGCCAACTGCGAGTCCAATGAGTGCGCGCTCGCCGAAGTGCGGATCAATCCACCAGCCGATGGAGACACCACCGACGATCGAGCCGAGATTAAAAAAACTCGACGCCATCGCAGGGACGCCAAAAACGTTTTTAGCATTGAGCATTCCCATCACGAGCGCCGCCAGCGACACCATCACAATAAACGGGAACATGATCCGGGCGAGCAGGACGGTGAACTCCCTCTTCTCGGGCGAAAAACCGCCTGCCAGCACCCCGATCAGTTGCGGGGCGAGCAGCATTCCCAGGATCGTCAGGAGACTCAAAACAATGGCGGCCAGCGTGGCCACTTTATTGGCCAGAGCCCATGCCGACTCATCGCCTTCCGTCTTGATCTTCTTTGAAAACGTCGTCACGAACGCAGTTGAAAGCGCTCCTTCGGCAAAAAGATCGCGCAGCAAATTGGGGAGCCGGAATGCCGCCACGAATGCGTCCATGGCAAAACCGGCGCCGAACAGCCTGGCCAAAATCAGCTCACGGCCCAGGCCCAGCACTCGACTGCACATGACGGCAAGCGCCACCACTCCTGCCGAACGAGTGCTGATTTTTTGCGGCGCGGAGACGGGTGAATCTGAGAGAGAAGGGTTGGACACGGAAAGAATGGAAAAAAGGATTAAGCCGGCCGGAATTAGCCATGCATGCCGGAATCAGGCACGGAGAAAGTGAACCGTTTCAGAAGCGCACAGGACGTTTGATTGCACCACTTTACAAGGCGGTTGAATGCGCGGCTCTCCGCAACCGGTCCATGATCGCCACGCCAAGGCCTCGCTCCGGCACCGGTTCCGCCACGATCAAGCGCACACTGGCTTCGTCAAGCCGGCGCATCTTTGAAAAAAGCGTGGCTGCCGCCTCGCGAAGATCGGCCGTCGGGCTCAGGATCTCCACACAGGCAAACTTATGCGGTTCGGCCACGCCGCTCCATGCCAGCAGACCGACATCGCCGGTCGCCGCCTCGCCTGAAACAGCGCCGGGCAACTGAAGTTTGAGCGGTGTGCGTGGGGCATAATGGCTTTCGAGCTGTCCGGGCGCCTCCAGTTTGTGCCCCTTCTCAAAACGACAGATCCGGCCAAACTCCGCGAGCTGCTCGCTGGAAACCGGCCCGCTTCGAAGGATCCGCAAAGCGTCACCCTCCACTGCCACAATCGTTGACTCCACTCCGTGTGCGGCAGGCCCGCCATCAACCACCAGTTTTATCCGGCCATTGAGCTCACTCATCACGTGGGCAGCGGTTGTTGGACTGATCCGGCCAAACCGGTTGGCGCTCGGGGCTGCCAGCGGCTTGCCGAACAGCTTCGCAATCTCATTAAAAACCGGGTGTGCGCTCATTCGAACCGCCACAGTTTCCAAACCCGAGGTGACAATGTCGGGGACGATCCCTTTGCGCGGCAGCACCAGTGTGAGCGGTCCGGGCCAGAATCGCATCGTCAACCCATCGACCAGAGCGCGGCTTTTCGCGGGAATTGATGCGACCAGCTCAAGCCATTCGACATCGGGCAAATGCACGATCAGCGGATCAAAAAACGGCCGTTCCTTCGCTTCAAATATCCTGGCAACCGCCTCGGCACGCAACGCATCGGCAGCCAGCCCATAAACTGTTTCCGTCGGCAGCGCCACGGGTTCGCCGGCCGTCAGCAGCGCCACGGCGCGATCCACTGCGTCTGCCAACGCTTCGGCCGAATGGGTCGATGCGCAGACGGTCATGAAAGCCATGGAGTCAGCGCTTTTTTAGCCGCGCAAACCCGTTCCCTCGCCTCATTGGTGTCGGCGCCAAATCCAACCAGATGTCCCATTTTACGTCCCGGCCGCGCCTCGCTTTTCCCGTACAAATGAATTTTCACCTCCGGAAAAGCGGCGGCCGCGCACCAGTCGGGCTCGCCATCGCTCCAGAGATCGCCGAGCAAATTGGCCATTGCCACCGGCCCCAACAGTTCCGTTGAGCCAAGCGGCAATCCGCAAACCGCGCGCAATTGCTGCTCAAACTGACTGGTGATGGAAGCATCAAAGGAGAAATGCCCCGAGTTGTGCGGCCGCGGTGCCAGTTCGTTAATGAGGAGGCCGCCATCGGGAAGCAGGAACATTTCCACCGCCAATAAACCGACAAGATCGAGGCGCTCGGCTACGATTTCCGCCAGATGCCGCGCCCGGGCGGCCACTTCGACCGTCACGCCCGCCGGCACGACCGTCACATCAAGAATATGATTGCGATGGGCATTCTCGCAGACGGGATAGGTCTTCATTTGCCCATCGATGCCGCGCGCCACAATCACCGAAATTTCTTTCTCAAAACTCACCCACTGCTCAAGCACCGCCCCTTCTCCTTCAAAGGGGATCCACGCCGCGTCCAGATCCGCTCCCTGCTCAATTTTCTTCTGGCCCTTGCCGTCATAACCAAATGCCGCCGTCTTCAATACCGATGGCGTTCCGATTTTCTCCACCGCCGCCTTGAATTCCTCAATGTTTGAAACGTGCGCGAAACGAGGCAACGGCAGCCCGGCCCCGCTCAGAAACTCTTTTTCGCGAAGCCGATGCTGGCAGAGATGGAGCACGCGTCCAGCCGGACGGACCACGCAACATTCCGCAGCCCATTCCACGCTCTGCACCGGCACATTTTCAAATTCAAAAGTCAGCACATCGATCCCGCGCGCAAAATCGCGCACCGCTTCGGCATCCTCGTATCGGGCGGCGACTTCCCGGTCGGCGAGCTGTCCGGTGGGCGTGTCTTCATCGGGCGAAAAAGTATGCACCCGGTAACCCATTTTTCGCGCGGCGATGGCGAACATTCGTCCGAGTTGCCCGCCGCCCATCACACCCACGGTGCTGCCGGGCAGGAAAATTTTGGATGAGGAAATGGTCATAAAAACAAGGTGAAAAAAAGATTAGGAAGCCAAAGATCGCTCCCCGTGCCGGCTAAAACCGGATGAAAAGAAAAAGCGTCCTCACGGCAGCTCGCACGCCAGCACATCGGCCGTTTGCTTGGATCGAAATGCCTCCAACGCATCCCGTACCCTTGAATCGTGCAAGGCAAGGATGCTCGCCGCAAACAGGCCCGCGTTTTTCGCACCGGCAATCCCGATCGCCAGTGTTGCAACAGGAATTCCCGCGGGCATCTGCACGATGGAAAGAAGCGAATCCACGCCTTTCAGGACGCGGCTCTCCACCGGCACCCCAAGCACGGGAATCCGAGTCTGCGCGGCGATCATCCCTGGCAGATGCGCCGCACCGCCCGCGCCGGCGATGATCACCTGGATCCCGCGGCTCGCGGCATCGCGCGCAAACTCAGCCATCAACTCCGGGGTGCGATGCGCTGAAACAACACGCCGTTCGTTGGCAATCCCGAACGCTTCGAGAACTTCAACGGCATGGCGCATCGTTTCCCAATCGGATTGGCTGCCCATGACGACAGCCACCATCGGCGCGGGAACGGAAGGAGCGGATTGCGGGATCAACGGATTATTAATTATAGGATTACTCGATGCGGCTAATTCGTGGATGATCGGCCAGCGATAGCGCCGCCACCCCAAAACTCCCGCCATCCATTAATCTTCCTTCGCCGTCCATGTCTTGCCAAAACATTGTCCTCATCGGCTTCATGGGCAGCGGAAAGTCCTCGATCGGGCGGCTTCTTTCAAAAAAACTCGGCTTTCAGTTTGTCGATACGGACCGTGTCATCATCGAGCGGGCCGGGATGGAAATCAGCGACATTTTCGCTCAGCACGGTGAAGGTTATTTTCGCGACCTGGAAAGCACGACCCTGGCGTCCCTCACCCATCTGAGACGCTGCATCATCGCCACCGGCGGCGGTGTGGTTCTTAGGGAGACAAATCGCGCGCTGCTCAGCGGACTTGGTTTTGTCGTCGGACTGACTGCCGACGAGGAGGTCATCTTCGAGCGGGTTTCCCGCAATGCGAAACGTCCCCTGCTCCAGACCGAAAATCCCCGGGAAACGGTGCGCAGAATTCTGAATGAGCGGCTTAATTTGTATGAAGCCGCGGCCCAGTTCACCGTTGATACCTCGCAGCTGACCTACGAGCAGATCGCCGAAATCATCATCAACGAGGTGCGCCGGGCATTTCAGTGGCAGAGTGCGCCGTGAAAGAGGAACTGGTTGCCTATTGTCAAAGCCTCGGTTTTGCCCTTTGCCGCGTTGCTGCCAGCGGGGTGCCGCCCCACGCCGCCGAATTCCATCAATGGCTCGAACAAGGACGCGCCGGAGAAATGGCCTGGCTGGAGCGAAACAAGGAACGCCGCACCGACCCGGGCCTCGTCCTCCCCGATGCGAAATCCGTCATCGTCCTTGCGATGAATTATTGGCAGGAAACGCCGGAAAACTCGTCAGCCGCTCAATTTTCAAAAGGCCGCATCGCCCGGTACGCCTGGGGCGGCGACTATCACGATCTGATTGAAGCCAAACTCGCCCTTATCGACGACTGGCTTGCCGCCCGCGGCGGACGCCAGCGTTATTACGTCGATACCGGACCTGTCCTGGAACGCGACTTTGCCGCGCTTGCCGGTGCCGGATGGCACGGCAAAAGCACGATGCTCATTCACCCGAAACTTGGCACCTGGTTTTTCCTGGCCGAATTGCTCACCACGTTGGAGCTCGAGCCGGATGCCCCGATGCCTGAGCGGTGCGGCAGCTGCAACCGTTGCATCGCGGCCTGTCCCACCGGAGCAATCACGGCGCCTCATCAACTCGATGCGCGGCGCTGTATCTCCTATCTCACCATTGAACTGAAAGGGAGCATCCCCGAGGAGTTCCGTCCCCTCATTGGCGACCGCATCTACGGCTGCGATGACTGCCTGTCGGCCTGCCCATGGAACCGCTTTGCCCAGGCCTCCAATGAAAGCACTTTTGCCGTTCGCGATTTTGTCCATCAGATGGCGTTGCGCGATTTCCTCCAGCTCGATGACGATACGTTTCGAGTGCTTTTCAAAAAATCACCGATTAAACGGATCAAACGGCGCGGCTTTTTAAGGAATGTCTGCGTGGCGCTTGGAAACATCGGAAATGCCGATGATCTGCCTGCCTTGGAGAGGGCCGCGCTTGATCCCGAGCCACTGATTGCCGAACACGCAAGCTGGGCGCTTGTACAAATCGCGCAGCGGATTGCCAAAGAATCCATTTTTCACTAGCCAGCCAAGGCCGCCTCGCTCGACTATCGGCTCCTCATGCCTGCCGAAGCTCGAATCACCTCTATTTGGAGCAATCAGAAACTGCTCGTCATCTTACTGCTCATTGGTGTGGGTGGCTGGTTTCTTTCTGACGGCCTTGTCGGGTATCCGCGAAAAAATGCACGCTATCGGGAATGGAAAAGCTACGTCGAGAGCGGCCGTGAAAACGAGTGGCCCGCTTACGCCGCTCAACGCGGATGGAATCCCAAGGAGTGGCCCGATTACGTGCAGGAACATCATCTTAACCCGTTGCCCGAGGACGTTTTCGGCCAGGATAAAGTAGTTGTCCAGCTGGGCATTGCGATTATCGCAGGCTTGACCGGCTTTCTCACACTTGCCTATTGGAGCGTCCAAAGAAAACGTATCGTGCGCACCGACGAAGAAGCCGTCTATGCGCCGGCCGGCCAACGCGTTCCATTCCAGGCGATTACTGGTATCGGTAAAAAGCGTTGGGACTCAAAAGGAATCGCCACGGTCCGCTATGAGCTCGATGGACGCAAAGGGGAATTTATCATTGATGATTACAAATTCGATGCCGAACCCTCCCGGCAGATCCTAAAAGAGATCGAGGAGAAACTCCAAAGTCGGGACGACACGGCAGCCACGTAATTCAATCCCGGAGGAAGCTCCGTTTTCCCAAGCCTCAACAAACGCCAAGCCCGTATGCGTATTGTTCTGGTTTTTGCGGTTCTTTTCTCGCTTACCTTCGCCAGCGCACAAGAACCTGTCCGCCAGGTGCGACGCTCTCCGGATGGCCTCCACTTCGCTGGCTGGTTTGATCACGACGCCGGGGCGCCGTTTGGCTCGGTTCGCGCCATAGTCTTTCGCAGTGCAACCGATCCTTACGACATCTTCTCTTTTGTCAGCATTCCGCGATACACTGAAGCCGCATGGAATCCCGCCTCAACCCGATGCGTGATCGCGGATGCCCCTGACAACGGGGGGCCAAGGACGTGGCTGATTTACCAAAGCGGGCCAGGAAAGTGGGATTCCCGGAAATTGGATCCGTTTGCGACCGTGTATGCAGCTTTTGCCAAGTCCGACGTGCGTCATCTTTTTCGGCCATCGATCCTAAAGATCGAATGGCTTTCCGACGTGAAGGTTCGCTTTCGAGGCTACTGCAACACTGGCACCTATCTTTTCACCGTCGACACTGCTTTACCCGATAATCCGCCGGAGACAACAAAGCTTTCAGCCGAGTGGCTCGACGAGTAGCCGCCTTGAGATTGGCGGATTGCAATACAGACCGCACATGAACACTTCCTCCCCCCTGTTTAGGTTTCGGGCTGTAATGCTCCTATTTATAACGGGCCTGATCATCAGCGGCATTACCGCTTTCCCGCTCCTGGTCGAACTCAGGATTTTAACCAATCTGCTCGGCGTCGATTCCGCGCAAGGTCCGGACGGCTATACTGGGCTTACCTTCTGGATACTCACCGTTCAACACGGGCTTGAACAGACATATGCCATTTATCCTTGGCTGGCATACGGAACGGACTGGCTCGCGTTTGGTCATATTGTCATCGCCATGTTCTTTGTAGGCCCTCTGATCAATCCGCCTTCCGGCAGAGCCGTCATCTACTCCGGCATCGCGGCTTGCCTCGGCGTCATTCCTCTGGCCTTGATTTGCGGTCCGATTCGCGGGATCCCACTCTACTGGCGCCTGATTGATTGTTCATTTGGAGTTTTTGGGATACTCCCGCTGATCTACTCTCTCCGACTAATTCGACGAATCGAGCAGACGTCGACGGCTACTTCATAAACCGCCAAATAGCCCGGCGTTCCTTGCGGCGCCGCCGGCCAACCTAACGCTTCTCCCAGGATGAACCATTTACAGCGCAATTTCTCCGGTCTGCTTCTGGCACCTTTCATCTTCCTATTCGGTCACGACGATTGCGGCGCCATCGGGGTTCCGGTTACCTATCAATTGCCTGTGAATGAAGGTGCCAAAACCTATCTGGTCTCGCTCGCAATCGTGGATTCAAAAAATCCTGACTGGATCATCAGCACTTTTGTAGCCGGCGCGGCGCGAACGGTAACGTTGGAAAACCAGGGCAGGTTTACCGAAACCTGGGATGGATTGGATGAAAACTTCATGCCGGCGGCGCCTGGCGATTACGCGCTAAAAGGAATCTATTCACCGGCAAAACAGTGGCGGGTGGATGGCGAGTGGCACGCCATTACACCGCGCTTCGCCGGCGGCGTTTCCCCGTGGCTGCCTTCGCCCGAACAATGGGATCGTCCGGTCCTCTTCGGTGGCGACCCGGTCAACGCGCCCCTGGCCGATGTAGCGGTCGGACCGAATGGTGTAGCGGTCTTCTACTACGAGTATCTGGAAAACGGCACCAATTGCCCCATGTTCGATTTGAAGAAGCCGGTCGATTATGGGCAATTCATGCGCGCCTTTGGGTCCGGTGGAGCGGGTGGCGGATCGTGCGTCGCAACCGACGGGAAAAATGTCTGGGCATTTAGCACCGATGGCGGCCCCAAGTATGTCTATCGAGCCGACGGAAAATCATTTGGAAAAAGCCCAACCGCCAATCGCACGAATGGTTATCTGCCTGAAGGCTGGGTGACAGCAATGGCGGTTTCAAGCAACTCAGAAACCTCGAAGGCGTATCTCTATGTGGCGCAACGAGGTCGGATCGAAACAAAAGGGCCGCATGATTTTGCTGAAAGCCGCGCTGAGTTCGTCGACACGATTACAATTCACGCCGGCGAAGATGGCACTCTTCTCGATAGAATCCCACTTCCACGCCCACAGGCATTGGCAGTGCAACATAATAGACTTTACGCGCTTCATGCCGGCGGCACGGCGGTCAGTGCCATGGAACTCAAAAACGGATTGCCTATTGGCAATTGGCACCGGCTCTTTGATGTGCCATCACAAATCACGGCGGCGGACCTGGAAGTTGATCGAGGAGGTCGCCTCTATTTGAGCGACAGACACGCCAACAAGGTATTCCAACTGGACGCCGGCGGCCTTGTACTACGTACTTTTGGACGGCTCGACCGCCAAACGCCCGGCAATTATGATCCGGAGACACTGATGGAACCCGGAAAGCTCGCCACATGGACCGACGCGCAAGGTAAAGAGCGGCTCATTATTGTCGAATGCGCCGGCCCCAATCGTGTGAGCGAATGGAGCGCCGACGAAGGGAAACTCCTGCGCGAATTCCCTACGTATCAAACCAAATGCAATAACGGTTATGCGGTCGATCCGGACGATACTTCCCTCATCTATCTGCCCGGACAGGGAGATTGGCTGACGCGCTATAAAGTTAACTTTGAAAGCCGCGAATGGAAGGTGGACGCCGTCTGGCCCGGCGTCGAGAGCGGCGAGCGCAATGGATTGTCCAAACCAGTCGCCATCCGCGCCAATGGCCAGCTCTATCTTGCAAGCGAGAAAAGCCTCGCCATCTATCGGCTCGCAAAAGATGGCTGGATACAATCCGCCGGGCTTATCCAAAAGGGCAAAGACGCTTTTTTCTGGAACGACGCCAATGGCAACGGGCAGATGGAGAAGGAGGAAATGCGGCCCTGCGGCCTGCCCGCCGGAGTCATTACTTATCACGGGCAAAAGTGGCTTCCCGACTTCTCCTATATCGCGCCGGCTCAAGGTGGGAAAGATGTCTGGCGGCTCGCTCCCGAGGGATTCGATGTAAACGGCAACCCGATTTTCAATGAATGGAAAAAGACGCTGACTGACCCGATTTTTGAAGCAAGAGCAGCTGGCATGGCGGATGCCGTTCACGGTGGGAACGAGCTATCGGATGACTTCAGCAGCGACTGGATGCAGTCCGATGGCTCGATGGCGGACGGCTTCTACGTGCAGGCAAGGGGTAAAGGGTTCGATGCCAACCACGGTGCGCAGCATAAAATCTCCCGCTACGTGCCCGATGGAACGGGCGGCTATCGCTTGAAGTGGCGCGTTGGCCGGAGTGTGCTTCAGGGGAGCGGCCTTCCCGGCGAACTCCAGGGCGGCATGCGTCTATTTAAACCGCTCAACGGGCTGCTTACCATAGTGGACCAGACCCGAAGCGGGCTGCTTCTATATACCAATGAAGGTATTTATGTCGACACGCTCTTTCCGGAAAGCAGCAAGCCGAATGTGGGCATCTATGCACAACCCGGCGAGTTCTTCGCGGGAACCCTTTTTGGAAACCAAGCCACCGGAAAAATCTACTATGGTTCCGGGAAATACACACCGCTTCTATATGAAATGGAGGGCTGGTCACTGACTGAAAACCCCGTGCTCCCGCTGACAACCCTTCAGAAAAAAGTAACGATCACCTCGGCGCAAATCGCTGTCCCTCCGGAAATGGCCATCAGCCTGCGTGGCGGCGCCGGCAAGGCCCGTGTGGTGCGATTCTCTCCCGCTCTTGGCGGCGCCGCACTGGATGGTTCATTGATCGGATGGGAGGCCACCGATCCCGTCGAGTTTTCCTCGGGATCCAAGCGCTCCGTTGAAGTGCGGTGCCTATACGATCCCGATCATCTTTTCCTGCGCTGGCATGTGCGCCTTGGCAGCACTTTCGCACCGGCAACACTCCCGCCACTGGAACGCCTTTTCACACACGATCAAGGTTCTGATACGGTTGGCTTCTACATCCAAGGCGACGTGGGGGCCGCTCCCCATGGTCCCGCCACCGGACGACCCGGCGATGCGCGCTTTGTCTTTGGACTCTTTAAAAACGGCGATGCCATCCAACCTGCCGCGGCGGCCCTTTACCCCTTCTGGGAAGGAAAAGACGCCCGGCCTCAGACTTATCGCACGCCGGTTGGTGAAGCCTCATTCGCCCATGTTGATGCGATCACTGGTTTAAAGTCAGGCTATGCGCTTGATGCAGATGGCCAGGGATTTGTCCTAACCGTCGCCCTCCCGCGCACTGCCATTCCCTCATTAAAAACGGCGTTTGGCAGCGATTTAAGGACATTGGCAAACTTTGATGCCAATCTTGGCGGTCACGACAAATTTTGGTGGGCTAACACCGATGGTTCGGCCAATCGGGAGACTTATGATGAACCGAGCGAAGCCCGCCTTTATACCGGTTCATGGGCGCCACTATTATTTCAAGGCATCGATGATGGCGTCACTATTCGCAACTGGCTGTTGCTTGGCCCTTTTGGCGGGCCTGGCGCGGAGAAATTTAGCTATGATCCCCGTAATAAGGAGGAAGTAAAAAAATTCTACGAAGACGCGGTCTATCCACCCGACGATGGCAAGGTTGATCCCAAAGCCCTTTTTGAAGGGAGTGCAATTGCGGGCTACTGGAAAAACAATGGCAAGCTGCATTGGACCCCGGCGTCGATCGCAGATCTTGACAGTCGAGTCACCGTGGGCGGCGGCTCACAGCTATTCTACGGCACCACCTGGATTTATGCGCCCGATCCAACGGACTTGGAGTTCGCCTTCCAAAGTCATCCAATGACCTATCTGCGCTGGTTCCTGAACCGGCAACAAATCGTCGTGGACGACAAGGATTACAAAGGCGCTGACAATCGGCCAGTGGCAGTGCGCGCGGTCACTCTTAACCAGGGATGGAACCAGGTGCAATACCGAGGCTATGCGGTTGGCTACCCCCCATTTCGGGTCGGCCTCGTACTAAAAGCGCCGCCTGCCAAACTTTGGCCTTTACGGTTTTCCATAACACCGGATGGGCGATAGGACCGCGGGCAAGCTGTAGTCCGCCTTATCCGCACTTGCTCAAAAAAGCTCGCCTTGCGCGACTGTAGTTAGATTGGCCGCTTCGGATTCAACTTCAGCCAAAAGCGATTTGAATTCGCACTTCGCCAGCGCCGCCACGAGCTCAGGATAACGCGGAGCAATAAGTAGCTTCTCAAGTTCCATAGGCACCGGCAAATCAAGATCCAAACGCACCATTTCCCTATTCTGGGAAATTTGCTCGCGTGCGGCTTTGATTTTCTCCCGAATTCTTTCATTCTTCACAATGTCAGGATCGGCCAGGATAGCATCGAGACTTCCGTGCGCTTTGATGAGGGCGGATGCGTTTTTTGGACCAAGCCCGTTAACTCCGGGAATGTTGTCCGCGGAATCGCCGATCAAACTGAGAACTTCGCCAATCTGTTCCGGCTCGACCCCCCATTTGGCCCGAACCGTGGAGGCGCCCAATAAGGCGTGTGTATCTTTAGGAGAAACAAGATCGGTTTTCGCGGTGGAATAAACGGTGACCTTCTCATCGACGAGTTGGAAGAGATCCTTGTCGTTGGTCGCGAGAACGATCTGGTGGCCCAGGCTCCGGGCCATGCAGGTATAGGTGGCCATCAGATCGTCTGCTTCAGTTTCCGGCAAACCGAGGCTGGCTAATCCCAGGAGCGGAACAATTTCCTGAATTTTCTGAAGCTGAGGGCGCATCAACTCGGGCATTTCGGCCCTTTGTTCTTTGTAGGCGGGCTGAAGCTCCGAACGCCGCCTGGGAATTCCCATATCCCAGATCACGGCAGCCAAATCGGGTTGCAAATCCTTCAACATCCGGCGCACGGTTTTTATGAAACCATAGATCGCGTTAGTCGGTTCTCCGCGCGAGTTGCTCAGTTCGCGGATCGCGAAAAAAGAGCGGTAAACATAGTAGTGGCCATCAATGAGAAGCAATTTCACACAGAAACCGTAACCGCGCGCCGGCGCAAAAGGAAGCAGTGCGACGGGATCAAACCGTTAGCCCGTTAATAAATCAGGGCCGCGGCAGCCTGCGCTCACTCCCGGTGACGTGGCAGCGAGTGTGCGCGCATGATCGGAAGCGAACGGGCGCGCATCGCGTCGAGCAAATGGGCGGCTTGTTTCTGTTTAAATCGCTTCGCGTCCATCGGGTCGAGCAACAGTTCGCCTTGGATATTCGGATCAACAATGTTGGTCAAACGAAGCCCGGCGAGGCGCAGACTTGCTCGCCGGCTCCATGTCTCCCGAATAAGACGCGGCAGTAGCGGGTAGACGTCTGTCTCCAGGTCCGTTGGCGTCGGCAAGGTGATGCCGTGGGTAACATCGCTCATATCACTGTAACGCAATGTGATTGTCACTGTCCGGATCGCCTTCAGGTCGCGCCGCACCTTGCTCATGAGCTCATCGGCCATGGTGATGAGCGTGCCCAGCACAAACGCCTTGTCAGTCACATTCCCCTCAAAGGTTTCCTGCATCCCATACGACTTCGCATCGCAAGGGTCGATATCGAGCGGGCGCGGGTCGATGCCGCGCGAGTAAAGCTGGAGCTGGGCGGCGTAGTTTCCGGCTACTTGAGCGAGAAATTCAAGCGGCGCCTCGGCTACTTGCGCAATGAAATGCAGCCCGACCGCCCGCAGGCGTGCTCCCAGAATTGTTCCCACCCCGGGCAGCCAATGACTGCCCAGCGGCGCCAGAAAGCCGCGCTCGGTCCCAGCCGGAACTTCCACAATAGCGTTTGGTTTACGCAGCTTTGAAGCAATCTGCGAGATGAGTTTATTGATTCCAATCCCAAGCGAGACTGTGATTCCCAACTCCATGGCAATTCTTTGCTGAAGAGCTTCCGCGGCCGCCCGTGGTGAAATCTGCCGGTTTCCGCCGACGTCAAAATACCCTTCATCAATGGAGGCGCGTTCAATCCACGGAGTCAATTGCTCGGCGAACCCGAACATTCGCTCCGAGTAAACGCGATACTTGGAAAAGTCGCCCCTTACTATAATCAGATGCGGACAGACCTGCATGGCACGGGCTGAAGGCATCGGCGTATAAACGCCCCATTTCCGCGCTTCGTATGTGGCGCTCGCAATGATGCCTCGTTGCCTACCCCCCACCGCCATTGCTTTGCCTCGCAATTCCGGGTGCTCCGCCTGCTCCACAGAGGCAAAAAACGCGTCAGCATCAAGATGAATGATCATTGCGACGCGTCCATTTTGAGCACTAACGGAACTTGCGGATCAGAGCCACCACGACGCCTTGCACCAAAAGTTCGCGAACGGGCGTCAGGTCGGGGTAAAGCGAATTTTCGGCCCTGAGGAAAGGACGTCCTCGTTCGAGGACGTAACGTTTCAGAGTGGTTTCCCCATCAATCAGCGCCGCGACCACATCGCCGCTTCGTGGTTCACGATGCTCGAGAATGACCAGATCGCCGTGATTAATCTGGGCGCCTTCCATTGAATCGCCTCGCACTTTGAGCGCGAACACCGCCGCTTTGCGGCTGATTCCACTTGTCCCTGAATCGACGGAGATCACCCCAACGCTTTCTTCTTCCACCGCCTCGGCCATGCCGGCGGCGATCTGGCCATAGATAGGAATGTCAACGATCGACTCGCGTTTCAGCTCCGAGACGATTGAAACGGCGCGCGCCTTGCCTGCCTGCCGCTGGATAACTCCTTTGCGCTCAAGGGCTCGAAGGTGATTAACGGCGGCTGTCTGGCTGGCAAATCCAAAGTGCTCCTGAATTTCCCGAGTCGATGGAACCACGCCGCTCCGTGAGTGCGCCTCCTTGATAAACTCAAGAACTTGTTGCTGCCGCGAAGTAAGATCAAAACTCATGTTCTAGTGAACATTAAGAACCCATAGACCGGGGAAAAACTCAAACACCACCTTCAATTTTTTTCGCTCAACGGAGCGCACCTGCCGGAACGCAGGCACCGGGTAATTCCCTCTCATTTTCCCTTTGCACATCGCCGTTCCCTCTTTGTAATCAAAACCATGAATATCCTCATTCTTGCCGCCGGCTACGCGACGCGCCTTTATCCTCTCACCGAGAACAAAGCCAAGCCGCTCTTGGAAGTAGCCGGAAAGCCGATGCTTGAATGGGTGATCGATAATCTCGCTCCAATTGACGGGATTGAGAAAGTCTACGTGGTGACCAACAGCAAATTCGCCGCGGCATTTCAAGCTTGGGCCGACTCGTACAACGCTGAACATCCCAAGCTTTGTTTCGAAATTATCAATGACGGCTCTAGTAGCGACACCGACAAACTCGGCGCCATCGGGGATATCAATCTGGTAGTCAATCGGGCCAATCTTGCCAACTCAGACCTGATCGTTGTTGCCGGCGATAACCTTTTCTCCCAAAGCCTCGAAGAATTTGGTCGATTCTGCCGGGAAAAAAACCAGCCCGTCCTTGGCGTCTACGACGTTGGAACCGTGGCGGAAGCGAAAAAATACGGAGTGATCGCCGTGGACGGGAAGGGTGAGATCACCAGTTTTGAAGAAAAACCGGCTGACCCGAAAAGCACCCTGATTGGGATCGCGCTTTATTATTACCCGGCCGCGACGGTCTCAACATTTGCAACTTACCTGGAGGAAGGCAACAATCCCGACCAACCCGGCCGCTTTGTACAGTGGCTATACCCGCGCACCGCAGTCCAGACCTGGACCGTGCCCGGCACCTGGTTTGACGTCGGAAGCAAAGAAACTCTCGCTGAAGCAAACCGCATCTTTGTCCAGTTCAACGATTAGTTGACGAACCAAGGCCGCGACCGCGCTTGAAGCATGGATGCGTCTCTGGAAGCATATGAAGCTGAACGCGCCGACTTCGAGCGCGTCCTCAGAGCCATCCATGCGATCCGGCTGGCGTCGGAGAGTCAGTTGGCAAGCTTCGACTGGTTGCTGGAGACGATTCGCCAAGTGGGGCTGGTGCCAATCCCTGAGTATGAGCAAACCTACGCGGGCGAAGAGGAGTTTATCAACGCCTCGCAGCAAGGACTCATTCAACTGCCGCGCGAGTTTGCCAGGTATCTCCTGATTGCCGCCCGGGAACGCCCGGCCACCTATCTTGAAATCGGTTGTTTCAACGGCGCAACCGCCTCGCTTGCCACCGCTTATCTCCAGCGATTCAATTCACAGCTTCAGGCCACCACAATCGACCTCTGGCCGGCCTTCCTTTTCTATTCTGAAGTTCGCGACCTGCTCCCGCTTCATTACGAAGTAGGCAAGACTTCTTTTAATTTCCGCGACGTCCATTTTGATTCGGTTTTCATCGACGGCGATCACTCATTTGATTGGTCGTGGGCCGATTACCAAAATGTTGGCCGCCGCGCACGGCTTTGCGCATTTCACGATATTGCGAACGCGCCTTATCTCGATCTTCCGTTGGGCGGTGTCTGCGGCGCGTGGGAACTCCTCAAACAAACCGACAAAGGGAGTCATTTTGAGGAAATCATCGAACATCCCTCCGGGCGAATCATGGGAATTGGAATTCGCCGGGCAGTTTAAAATCGCTTCAACCGCGCTACTAAATCCCCACCTTCGTCACCCGCCCAAGCAGCTTGCCCACCATGGGAGTTTCCGTTCGGAGACTCGAAATTTCCACGGCTGCGCGCTCCTCGATCCGGGCCGGATCGCCGGCCAGCGCTGCCGCCAGATCCTTCACGGAATCATCAAGGCGCCCCCCCATTTCAATCATCGCCCTCGATAGGGAAACAAAACCGGGCACCTGATCAGCGCCGCTTTTGCGCAATTCGTAGAACGTGGCGAACTCGTGACTGATTTGGGCGAGTTGAATGACAGCGCGAAGGCGTTCGATGGAAGCATCGTAAACGGGTAGTTTTGTGTCTCCGAGCGTGAACAGTGGCGGGGCGACCCGAAGATTTGTTGCATCTTTCTGATACAACCGAGCGTTCCTGGCCAATGTCTCCAGGCTGGCATTCAATGTGGCGAAATGGAGAACGGCTCCGTGAATGGCATCCCAGAAGGCTCCGTACTGGCCGCTCACGAGGGCTTGCTCGGCGAAATCCAGGGCGCGCCCGGCTTCAGTCACCAGAGCAGGCAAACCGGCCGCCATCTCCCGCGAAGTTTCCAGCCTCCGATGCAGAATGCTCTCCAAGCCGCGCTGATCGGCATGGATTTGCGACTGCTCACGCAAAAGACGTTGCACTTCCGCGCGTTTCGCCTCGCGGCGACGCTTGGACTGCCTCACCGCATGTTCGCAATTTGCTTCAATGGAAGTCCACGCTTTGCGGCCGGCTACGGCCCCCGCCCCGAGCAGAACCAATCCGGCCACCACCCCCGCGTTGCGATAATCGAACGAGACCTTATCGACCAGAAAAGTCGCGATGAAAAACGTGGCAATCCAGATCACGATTGCGACCAGGACACCGCTTAAAAAGCCAAGAAATTTCATAATGTTGCTGGTAATAGCAATCTACGCGCCGCAAGGGTTGCTCGGAGCGTCGTGAAATGCTCGTATTTAATTTGTGACAGGCGGGCAATCCCGACACGCGGCTGCCGGTGTGCGCGGCAAATTACTCGCGCTTAAACCCCGTGCGCAATCTGCTTTTGAGCTGCCTGCAGCAAAAAATCGCATCCGCGGCGTGGAACAGGAGTAAACGCACTCTTCCTAATGGTCCGCCCCGATGCCTCAGTCATGGTGGCTCCCCGCCTTTTGCGCTTATCAGAGCGGCACAAACCGGTTACCACTCGTCCTTGTCAGACACTTCAATCGGCGGTTCCCCAATCCGCCAACAAGATGACGAACTGACTGCCTCTCATCGCTCTACATAAACCATTACCGAAAAATCGTTAACTATTTTATGATTAGAGTGATACAGAAAATAAAAATTACACACTCATCTCAGATAAAAGATCCGAATGAGTTGCACACGGCAGATCCAAACCAAAAACCGCCCATCCGGACGGAAATAAATTTAAAATTTCCGAGCATCAATTTTTAATAAGGTGATATCAGGCTTTCGAAACGAACAAACGCTTGTCTGCTGCCATTGATCGGCATGAAAGCCAAACAACTTTGCCAGGGGTGGTAGAATGAGGGGGCGGGCCTGGGCGTCCAGCCCGCCCCTCTCATCCACAGAAAATACTTTGCCAGGGGTGGTAGAATGAAGGGGCGGTCTGGGTCCTCCAGCCGCCCCTCTCATCCACTCAGGCGCTGAAAAAGCAGACACTTTGCCAGGGGTGGTAGAATGAAAGGGCGGGTCCGGATATCTCCGGCCCGCCCTTCTCATTTTCAGGAGAAGCCTCGCTATTCCGATAGCGTCAAACCGGCGCGGCAAAACAGATAAAGAGCGACATTTTGTCGTCTTCTTTCTAATTTCTCTCTCCATCCGCAAGGCAGATTTCCTGCTTGGGTGCGAAACCTCCCTATGAAGATTGACCGATTCACCCAAAAAATGCAGGAGGCTCTCCAGGCTTCTCAGGATGTTGCGGCCGAGCGGCAGCAACAGGAAATCACCAACGAGCACTTTCTTTTGGCATTGCTTGTTCAAAGCGAAGGATTGACGCGGCCGCTTCTCGAAAAGCTCGGTGTCTCGACCAGCGCGCTCAATCAACGAATCGAGGAGCTGCTTGCCCGGCGCGCCAAGGTGCAGGGAAGCGGTCTGCAGGCCAATCTCGGCAGCGAATTGCGCGATGTCCTCGATCGCGCCGAAAAAGAGATGGCCGCAATGAAGGATGAATTCCTGAGTGCGGAACATTATCTCCTGGCACTCGCCGATTCCAAATACGACGCAGGCAAACTTCTCCAGGCAAGCGGAGTCACAAAGGCCCGTTTAATGCAGGCGCTCCAGCAGGTGCGCGGTTCGCAGCGCGTGACCGATCAAAACCCCGAAGGCAAATACCAGACCCTTGAAAAATACGGGCGCGATCTGACCGAAGCCGCACGGCGTGGAAAAATTGACCCGGTCATCGGACGCGACAACGAAATCCGGCGTGTCATGCAGGTGCTCTCCCGGCGCACCAAAAACAATCCGGTGCTCATCGGCGAACCCGGCACGGGTAAAACCGCGATTGTCGAAGGGCTCGCCCGGCGGATTGTCTCGGGCGACGTGCCTGAATCGCTCAAGAACAAAAAAATCATCGCCATGGATATCGGCTCGATGATTGCGGGTGCGAAGTTTCGCGGTGAATTTGAGGACCGGCTGAAAGCGTTTCTTAAAGAAGTGACCGATTCCCAGGGGGAGATCATCCTTTTTATCGACGAGCTTCACACCATTGTCGGCGCGGGTGCCAGCGAGGGGGCGGTGGATGCTTCCAACATGTTGAAACCGCAGCTGGCCCGTGGCGAACTGCGCACCATCGGCGCAACCACGCTTGATGAATACCGCAAATACATTGAGAAAGACGCCGCCCTGGAGCGCCGGTTCCAACCCGTCACTGTCGATGAACCGAGTGTCGAGGATACCATCGCCATTCTCCGCGGACTTAAAGAACGCTATGAAGTGCATCACGGCGTGCGGATTCAGGATGCCGCGCTCGTGGCCGCCGCGATGCTCTCCCATCGTTATATCAGCGACCGGTTTCTTCCCGATAAAGCCGTTGATCTGGTCGATGAAGCCGCTTCGCGCCTCAAGATTGAGCTCGAATCGTTGCCAACCGAAATCGACGTATTGGAACGCGAAATCATGCAGCTTGAAATGGAGCGGCAGGCGCTGAAAAAAGAAAAGGATGCCGCCAGCAAGGAGCGGCTTTCAAAGATCGAGCGCGATCTGGCCGACCTGCGCGAGAAATCGTCGCAACTCAAAGCCCAATGGCAGAGTGAAAAAAGCGAGATCGATAAATCGCGCAAGCTGGCTGAAGAACTTGACCAGCTTCGGACTGAACTTGCGCAGGCCCAACGCCGCGGGGAACTCGGCAAGGCGAGTGAAATCCAGTACGGGCTTATTCCCGAGGTGCAACGCCAGCTGGATGCGCACAATCGCCAGCTCAGCGAGGTCCAGCACGGCGCCCAAATGCTCAAGGAAGAGGTCACCGAGGAAGATATCGCCCGGGTGGTGAGCGCCTGGACCGGCATCCCGGTCAATCGCATGCTCGAAGCGGAACGCGAAAAATTGATCCAGATGGACGAACGTCTCGGGGCCCGGGTGATCGGTCAGAAAAAGGCGATCGCCGCGGTCAGCAATGCGGTGCGGCGGGCGCGGGCAGGGTTGCAGGACGAAAACCGCCCGATCGGTTCCTTCATTTTCCTCGGACCGACCGGCGTGGGGAAAACCGAGCTCAGCCGCGCGCTGGCCGAGTTTCTCTTTGACGATGAGCACGCCATGATCCGCATCGACATGAGCGAATACATGGAAAAACATTCCGTGGCGCGGCTGCTCGGGGCGCCTCCCGGCTACGTTGGCTTTGAGGAAGGCGGCCAGCTCAGCGAAGCGGTGCGCCGCAAGCCATACAGCGTCGTATTATTTGATGAGATTGAAAAAGCGCATCCCGACGTATTCAACGTGCTCCTGCAAGTACTTGACGACGGCCGGATTACGGATGGACAAGGCCGCACTGTCAATTTCAAGAACACCGTGGTGATCATGACCTCCAACCTTGGCGGCCAGTACATTACCGAGACAAATAATGTCGAACAACGCGAGGCCATGGTTATGGACGCTTTGCGCGCCCATTTCCGGCCGGAGTTTCTCAATCGCATCGATGACATCATCATGTTTGATCGACTCACCGAAGCCGACCTGACGCGCATCGTGGATATCCAGATTGAGAAGCTCACCAAGCGGCTCGCTTCCCAAAAACTGACGCTTCTGCTCAGTGACACGGCAAAAATCCATCTCGGACGCGAGGGCTACGATCCCGTTTACGGGGCGCGGCCCTTAAAGCGAGTGATTCAGCGTCAACTGCTTGATCCCCTGAGTCTGGAAATTCTCGCGGGCCGCTTTACCGAAGGGGGCACCATTCACGTTGATGAGCAGGATGGAAAACTGAGTTTCTCGCGGTGATTTCTGTCCGCTGATATTCAATGAGGAGCAGGGGCTCGCTCAAACATTCCAGTGGCGGACCAGGCAATTGAGCTCGGGGTCTAATCCCCTCCCCTTTCCTCAGGTTGCCCCCCGTCAAGGAGAGCCGCTACAGGCAATGTATGCGGCTCCCGAAAGGCTTTGAGGAAGACTATCAGACAATGCGGACCCGCCTGCGCTGGGCTGTGCGGCGCGGCGACGACATGGATATGAGGCACGCGCAAATGACGGCTGAGGAGGTTGCCGAGTTTCTTCGACGTTGGGATGGGAAGATTGCGGTGCCCGAAGTGCAGATTGAGCTTAGTAAAGTCCAGGGATGGGTCGCTCTTATGCGGCGCCATCTCGACAAAATTTTTCTAACCCAATTGCTCGAAGTGCTTGAAACCCGCCGGGAATGGCAGCTCTCGGAGCTCTTCCTCAAAGCTTCCACCGCGTTTATTCGGATCATGAAGCAGGCCCCGGCCAGACTACTTCCCCAATTGGAAGAAATCTACCGCAGCCATACAGGCTACGATTACGATCCCACCGTTGAATATTGCACCAGCGAAGCGCAAGCCGAGCAATGCGAGGAGGTTTACAAAAAAGCGTTAATCCAACTTGAAATCGACTGGAGCGAACGAGTAACCGCGGACTTGCAAAAGCGATTGACCGAATCTGACAGCGCGCAAATCCAGCTTTGGATGCGCGAGGTTCAGCAGAGCATGGATTCCCTCGACGAGGAACCCGGAAATTAGTCACCCCCTTATCAATCAAAAACACGGGTTTGGAAGAGTATCTTCCAAACCCGTGTTTGATGCATGAAAATGCGCAGCTTAATCCGTGCGCCGTATTTTTACGCTGCTAGTATTCGTGTTTCTTGTTCAAACCGGGCATCGGAACAGGATATCTGCCTTTTGCATCGGCCATGAGCGGAGCGTCGCTGTCGAGAGTGAGCTTATCGACGTTTGGCGCGAACTCCTGGTCACTGTTGAGCGCGTCTTCCCAGGTAATCATTTGGCCGGTATGCGCGGCCATGCGTCCCATGACACAGGTCAGGCTCGCTTCAATGCTGCGCTTTACTTCGTTGTAAGGACGGTTCTCGCGAATGGCCGCCATGAAGTCGTCCCATTCAGTCTGATAAGGATTCGGCTCCGGCTGCTCCGCTTTCCAAAGAAGATTTTCACTCTTGATCTCCTGGCCTTTGAAAATGCGGCATTTGGCAGGGCTATGGCCGGCACTGGAAATGACCGCCATTCCTTTTGTGCCATGGACATAACTTGCGAACTCATCCTGGCACCCGGTTACATTGCGCTGCTCCATAAAGAGCCGGACCCCGTCATTGAAGATATATTCGACTGAATAGTGATCGAAGTTCTGGTCAACGTTATTGCCGCGATCGTGGCGTCCGCCAGTGGCCATCGCCTTGACCGGGAACGAATCCTTCATCCAGCAACATTCGTCGATGTTATGGATCATGTAGTCGCTGAACGAGCCGCCGCTGGCCCAGAGGAAGCTATGGAAGCGTTCAATCTGCCAGAGAAGTTCCTTCTTATCGGCAGGCTTAGGCTCGGAAAAACAGGACGCCACAGGCCCCTGCATCCGGTAGGTGCGGAAGTGGGTAATATCGCCGATCTCTCCGTTGTGAATGCGCTTGTAGAGTTCACCGCGCGCTGTGCAATGCCGGCACATCAGGCCAACCGCCACTTTCATCGGTTTTTTCAGGGACTCTTCAGCAAGCGCATACATGCGGCGCGCCCCGGGTCCATCGGTGATAAGCGGTTTTTCCATGAAGACATTGATCCCTTTCTCAATGGCGTATTGGAATTGCACCCAGCGAAAAGCGCACGGGGTGGTGAAGATGGCAATGTCGTTGGGCTTGAGGCAGTCGATCGCTTTTTTGAAAGCATCGAATCCAATGAATTGCCGCTCAGCGGGGACATCCATCTGGCCGGCAAACTGGCTTTTAAGACCATTGTAGCTGCTCTTAAGTTTGCTCTCTGAAACGTCCGCCATGGCGACCAGTTTCAGCGGCGCACCCGTGACGGAAAGCGCATTGGCCACCGCACCGGTGCCGCGTCCGCCGCAGCCGATGACGGCGATATTGGAACCACCTTCTCTCACGGCCTCCTGGCCGTGGACAAATGGCAATGTGACACCGGCAAGCGCGGACGCCGCAGCGACACGGCCGGTTGTTTTAATGAAATCACGGCGTGATGTGCCGGGAATGATAATTTCGCTCATAGATTTGGGGGAATGTGGGAAGAAAAAAGAGGGTGTGGAAAAGTCGCCCGCTTAGCCAACGCTAAATCCGGGCAGGTTGTATGTGGCTCAGATCTTGGCCGAGGAATAATCCCAGCCATCGCGATAGTTGGTGCGTTTGATGAACTTCGCTGCCTCGGGCATTCCAACTACGGCAAGTTCAGCCGAGTTCCATTCGATACTCCGGCCACAACGCATCGCGAGCGCCCCTAAAAGGCAGAGCTCAGTCAGCGGCACCGAGTAGTCAAACTGCGACATCCATGGAAACGCTGCGCCGTTCTTGATCGCAATCGTCCATTCCTGTTGCGGATCGCCGGGAGTGACACTCCGTGGAAGGCTCTTGGCGGGCGGATTGGCGAGAAACGCCTTGGAACGCGCTTCAGGAAATATCTTCGGGTTCTGGCACTGATCCGCCTTGTTATAGATCACCCCTTCGCTCCCAACAATCAGGAAACCGACACTGCCAAATTTCTGGTCTCCCAATTCAGCCGGGACAGCGGGGAGCTTCTGGGAGCCATCGGCGTTTTTGCCTTCATACCAGGTCATGGTCAGGTCGCCATACTTGGGATGATTCTTCCAATGGTATTTCACCACGCAGCCGCGAGGCCAGGCGATCTCGGTTAGCTCCTCCGGCGCCGCTTCAATAGTCTGCGGCATGCCAAGTTCAAGCGCCCAGAAAAGCGGATCCATATTGTGGCATCCCATGTCGCCAAGGGCGCCGGCACCGTATTCCAAAAAGCCGCGCCAGTTGAAAGGATGGATGTCGCGAGAAAAAGGACGATCTGGAGTGGCGGCCAGCCAGAGATTCCAGTCGAGGTTTTCCGGCGCATCGCCCGGCTTCCACGAAACGATTTGACCCTGTGGCCAGATCGGCCGGTTGGTCCAGACGTGGACTTCTTTTACTTTGCCAACCACGTCCGCCTGAAGCCATTCCTTGAGCACGCGGTTGTCCTCATAGGTATGGCCCTGATTACCCATCTGCGTGATGAGCCCTTTTTTCCGGGCCGCTTTTTGCATCTCGCGCGCCTCCCAAAGCGTGTTGGTAAGTGGTTTTTGAACGCAGACATGTTTGCCCAACGCCATCGCGTGCATTGCGGCCGGATAATGCGCGTGATCGGGAGTAGAGACGGTCACCGCGTCGATCTCCTTGACCTCATCGAGCATTTTGCGGAAATCGCGAAATGGCTTGGCATTAGGAAACTTCGCAATGGCCTTGGCAAGGTTGTTGGAATCGACATCCGCAAAAGCGACCACCTCGTTGTTCTTGGCGGCATTTTCCATGTCCGACCACCCTTTTCCACCGACGCCAATGCAGGCGATACCGAGTTTTTTGCTCGCAGGCACTGCACCTTGGGAGCGCACAATATTGGGAAGAAAAATCCCGCCCGCGGTCGTGGCGGCAAGTCCTTTAATAAAAGAACGGCGGCTGGGGGGAAATGAAGATGGATCGAATGGGGAACGAGGTGAGTTCATTGGAGTTTGAGGGAGAAAGCCGCGTCACCCGCAGCGCTGATGATTACCCAAAATGCGCGTTCCTCTTAGCCTCGGAGGGTAGAGGAAATCACAGTCACAGCGCTCAAGGAGACAAATGGCAGACTGTTGAACTCCTTGAATGCAGCTTTTGCGAGCGCAATGTGCGCTCCTGGCACGATTCGAAGGACAAGTTCACCTTCACCCCAAAAACAAAATTATGGCCGAATTTATTTCCATCGCCGCATACAACCATATCGAACCGGCCCAACAACTTGCCTCCCGTCTTCAGGAGGCCGGATTTCGCTCCGAAGTCTTTGACGAATCAGCGGAACAAAAATGGCATCTTTTTCAGCTCGATCCGCACGCTCAATTTCGAGTCCGGGTCCCGGAACCGAACCTTCAGAGTGCAATCGAGCAATTGCGCTCCTGGGAAGGAACTGATCCGGCGCTTGCTCAAGCCGTCCATTGTCCTGAGTGCGCATCGACCCTTGTCGAATATCCTCAGTTTTCACGCCGCACGATTATGGGTGCGCTTCCCGCAATCGCCGCCGCTGCCGGAATTATCGAACGCGACTATTATTGCGAATCGTGCCATTTCACATGGCCCGCTGAAGCAGCCAAACCTGAACAGGAGATGGACATCCTGAATTGGCCCAAAAAGCCGGCGGTCTAAATTCAACGCGGAGTCAAAACGATCGCTTGCGCCGCGTTATCCCTCCGGGCCTGCCAGGTGCGCCAGTCAAACCTGGCGAGCCGGGTGCGTTGTTCCTTGATGATCGTTTCCATGATCACCGACGCGGCAGCTGAGAGGGCCGGATCGCGGGGATTTTTAGTAACTTTCTGAAGCGCAGGCCACGCACCGGGCCCCAACTGCGCGAGATAATGGAGGTCGAGTGTGCGCGACGGTTCCAGCTCCCAGCGCTGAACGTTGTAATTTGCCACCCACCCGGCAACATCGAGGAATTGGAGGACGAAAAAGAGGCAAAAAGCCGCGCGGCCATTTCCCAGAAGCAACGTGCCCAGGCGGGTGCCGCGCGCGACGTGCCATCCCAGTAGGATGAATCCGCAGGTGATCAGCAAAAGAAAAGCGCCCACGTAGACGCGCAGCTCGCTGAGTTGATAAGCGTCAACGTAAAGCTTGAGCCTTAATACGACTCCCGCGATCAAAATCAAATTCTGCGCGATCCAGAGCAACGCCAATCCTTTGAGCCAGCGGGACCGGGTCAGCTCTTCATTTTGTTGAAACAAAACGGTAAGCAGAGCGGCTGAGAGCAGGACCGCGCCGACCAGGCCATAAACCCCCTCGTGGACATACTGGCTGAAGCTGACATCTGACGGCAGCGCTCCATGCTGCCACAGATAGAGGACATCAATGGTGTTTACGCCGAAAAAGAGCACGTTCAGAAGTGCCAGAATCAGGCCGCTCTGCCAGAGTGCCTCAACGCGGTCGCGGCGCTGCCACCGCGGCACTTCTTTTCTCCACCAACGGATCGCCTGACGTGCTCGTGCCGGCCAGAAGATACCGAGCGCAAGCGTGCCAAATGCAAGCCAGCAGAAGCCGCGTCCGAGCGAGAGATCAATGTGAAGGAGCCAATCGCTCAACCGCGTAAAAACCCGAACAAACGCAAAGTCGAGCACCGCATTGCCATAGCTGAGGACGACCGAGAAAACGCCCGCAAGCACCGCGGCAGGAAGGACGATTCGAAGCAGGCGTCCTACGATGGCGCCTGTCACCATTCCCGAGGCCGACGTGGTGACAGGACTGGCTGCCACGGCCCTGAATAGCGACATCCATCTAAACGGAGCGCAAAGGAGCGACCACGCCGCCTCCGAGACGCGCGACCAGGTGCCGCCCAGTCCGGGATAAAACGTATCTCCCGCAAGGATCAGTAGCAGAACCCCAATCACGGTGATGTTGGTAAAGCTGACCTCAATGGCCGATTGCACGCAGGCCAACAAAAGCAGCGCCGCGCGAAGCATCACACCAAAGCTTGCAGGACGCGCCTCCAATCGCTCGCCCAGCAGCAACGCTCCGATAATGCCGCCGAACAACCCAATCGACACGCCAGGCACGGCGCCCCAAAACAAAAAATCAGCCAGCCACGTCAGGATCAGAACCCGGCCGGCCACCAGGACGGGACGCGGATTGATGCGAAATTCAAAAGGCTCCGCAGTGATTGCATCCATAGAATTAAGCCAGAACCAGCGATTGAGCCGCGGCAATTGCCTCGAGCCGTTCGCGCACCACCGCAACGGTTTCTTTTAACGTCGATGTTCCTGCTGTTAAACCAACCACATCGTTCTCGCCGAACCACTCCGGCTTAACCTCTTCGGCCCGTTCGATGTGGAAAACACGCAATCCGGCTGCGGCCGCTGCCGTCACCAATTGAAGCGTGTTATTGCTGTTGCGCCCACCGACCACGACGATGGCGTTGCACTCGTGAATGAGCTTCGCGAGCGCGTTTTGCCGGTTCTTCGTCGGCTGACAAATGGTATCGACAAATCGCACCTCCGCTGCGGGCCGCGCCAGGCGGATCGATTCAACCAGCCCCAGCACCGCCTCTTTGGGCTGCGTGGTCTGGCTGATCACGCCAAAAGGCCCGGTTTCCGGGAGAAGCGTGATATCGGCCTCGTTTTCAATCACGATGGCGCCTGGAAAATCTCCCGTCAGTCCGGCTACTTCGGCATGGTTGCGCTTTCCGATGACGATCGGGAAGTAGCCGAGATTGACGAGCCTCCGAAGTTGTCCGTGGGCGTGTCGAACCAGCGGGCAGGTGCCATCCGCCACATCGGCACCCGTCGCGCGCCAGGCAGCGATGGCGGTATCAGACGCGCCGTGGGCGGTGACCATGACTCGCGGAGTAGAGACACCGGCAAAATCGGAGAGAGAGCCCTCGCGCGCGCCGATTTCAACCAGGCGCTGGCGAACCACCGGATTATGCACGAGCTCTCCCAGGATTGTTAGTGGCCCGGTTTGGGCCAGGTTCTGCGCCTGGGCGATTGCGTCGCGGACGCCAAAACAGAGGCCGTAATGTTCTGCGATCAGGATTTTCATCATAGGGTTTTTCGAGGATACTTTGCGGGACAAAGCTTAAGGGTAAAAATTTCAGGCCCGGCCGGCTTTCACGATCTGCTCGAGCACGCTGAGGTAACCGGCAAACGCTTCCCGTCCCTTTACAGTAAGCGAATAGCTTGTTTGAGGACGGTCGAGTATCTCCTTGGTAACCGCGACGTAGCCTGCCTGATGCAGCGTCCGGATATGGGTCACAAGGTTGCCATCGCTCATGTTCAATTCCGCCTTGAGATCCTGAAACGTCCACCTGGGATGCGTCGCCAGGAGCGTCATGATGCCAAGTCGCGCTTTCTCATGGATGAGTTTGTCGAGCTTCTCGAAATCAAACATGGAGTCCGGAATCCTCACTGGAATCCTTGGATTCCCTGGGGATGGTATAGAGCGCGTAGATAAGATGAAAGAGGCCGAAGGTAAAAGCCATCTCAAGGCAGCTATAAGTCACCGGCCGCGAGAACGGGGAGAAAAAAGCAGGCGTCTTCCAAGGCAGAAACCAAAGGCCAATGCCTGCTATAACAAATGACCAGCCGAGCCAGGCAATGGAGCGCGGGGCAAAATGCGACATCGCGAGCAGCCCAAGGCCATAGAATAAAATCCAGGCTTCCGGCAGATTCGTCGGGGACCGATGATTATATAGAGTGATGGCGGCGCCGCAAAGAAACGGAGGCAATACCGCGCGAATGGCCATGCGCATCCCCGGAGAAACGAAGATTTCCTTGCGGCTTACCGCAGCCCGCCAAAGGAAGTAGAAGTTGGCCAGCAGAGTAACCAGGAGCACGCTTAGCCAGGTAAAAAGAAAGCGCTCCACGGTCATCCCGCCCGCGTTGTCCACCGCAATCAAGGCGATGGCGGCCACGATTGAAATGACGCCGCCTACAGCGGCAGTCGGCGCGGAAATGGCGCGGTAGATTGTCGAACGTTCCATCAAGGAGCGAATAACGCGGAGATGTTCCTCAGCTATGGAGCGCTCTGTCATGAAAGTCACTTTGCACGACAAAGCATTTCCGGCAAAGAAAATTCCGCGCGTTTTTTCCCGAATTCCTGCTCAGAAAGAGAACGCTTCGGGTGTCGCCTCCTTTTGAATATTCAGTTTGATCTCTTCTGGCAATCCCAAGGCCGCGTGTATCACTCTCTTTTTGCGCCTGTTTGAGCATTGCTGCTGATTCGGCTCACCACCCATGCCTCCCCTCTCACCTCACCTGACTGTGCCCGTCAAAAAAAATCGCCGTTTCTTGTTTCCTGTCACCGTGCTTTGCCTTGCGGCCATTGGACTTGGTTACATCTGGTTAAAACCGGAACTTGAGCGCAATATTAAAAGCTGGATCGTGGCAGGTGTTATCCTGCTGGCCCTGTTACTCAACCTGCTCTGGTATCTCTTCCTAAGCCGGGTCCGTCTCAGGACAAAACTAATCAGCGTGCTTGCGCTCGCGGCGGTGTTCTTTGGAATAAAAGGAATGACCCGTGTCGACGGCACGCTTAGCGGCATTGGCTTTCCAAAGCTTGTCTGGAAATGGTCTCCACCGAGGGGCCACTATCTCGACCCGGCCCGGCCTGCGGAAGCGGACGCACCGATTGCGACGCCGAACCTGTTGGATGTCCCCCAGTTTTTCGGAACGAATCGCGACGGCAATTACAACGGCCCGCGGCTCGCCCGCGACTGGAAACTCTCACCGCCTAAGGAATTGTGGCGGCATCCGATCGGGCCGGCATGGTCCGCTTTCGCCGTGGTGGCAGGACGCGCTTATACTCAGGAACAGCACGGCGAAGAGGAAGCTGTCACCTGTTACGACGTACTTACCGGCCGTCTGATTTGGACCCACACCAATCCCGCTCACTTTTTTCAATGGCAAGGCGGAGACGGTCCGCGCGCGACACCGACGATTGATCGCGGCCAGCTTTTTTGCATCGGCGCAACGGGGATCCTTGAATGCCTCGACCCGGCCACGGGCGCCACGGTTTGGTCGCGCGACGTTTTAAAAGAAAACAACCTGGGGAACCTCACCTGGGGCATCAGCGGCTCGCCGCTGGTCTTTGATGAAACGGTGGTGGTCACGGGAGGCGATACCAAAGGGGCGTGCCTGCTGGCATACCGCCGCACTACCGGAGAACCGCTCTGGAAGGCTGGCGCGGACAAGGCGAGTTACGCCTCCCCTCTCCTTGCCACCATCGCGGGAAATCGGCTTATCCTTTCACCAAACGCCGGATCACTGACCGCGCACAATCCGGCGACGGGCGAAGTCCTTCTCGATTACCCATGGCCCGACGACAAACGTCCCAAGGCTTCCCAGCCTGTCGTGCTCGACGGCAATCGCGTTTTTCTAAGCGCTGGATATGGCGTTGGCTGTCTGTTGCTTGAAATCAAACCGGCAGCCGATCGCAAGCTTGCCGCCACGCAGCTCTGGAAAAACATGCGCATGAAAACGCAATTTAACAGCGCTGCACTCAGGGACGGCTTTTTTTACGGACTCGACGATGGGTTGCTGGCGTGTGTGGAAGTCAGCACCGGCGATCGCAAATGGAAAGACGGCCATTACGGGTCGGGCCAAACCGTGCTCGTCAATGACCTGGTTCTTATCCAAAGCGAGCAGGGACCGATCGCCCTTGCCGAAGCCAAGCCCGACGGATTCAACGAGCTTGGGCGCATCCCGGCGCTTTCCTCCAAAACGTGGAATTATCCGACACTCGCCGGCCGTTATCTGCTGGTTCGCAACGATCAGGAGGCAGCCTGCTATGAGCTGCCTCTCGAGTAGTTTTATTCCAAAGCGCGGAATGTCTTCCAGCATTCCAGAAAACCGGGGGCAAAATCCTGAGGACGCGTGCTGACCCAGCGCTGAATCTGATCGAGGGCGAAAAACGCGCCGCTCTCAATCTCGGAGGGATTCAATGTAAACGGACCATCATGGGAAGCGCGGTAGATGCGCACAAACTCCCAGCCGGTCTTAGCCGTGGCGGGGAGCGCTCCGATTGGTGCAAGCTCCGCGCTGACACCCAACTCCTCCTCGATTTCACGGCGCGCCGTCTCCTCGTAATCGTGCCCCGCGTTTACATGGCCGGCGGCGCTTGAATCCCACATTTGAGGATGTTTATCCTTCCACTTCGAGCGCTTTTGCAAAAAGAGCTGGCCGTGCTCGTCGAAGACAAAGATATGCACGGCCCGATGCCGCCAGTTATTGAGATGCACATCATGCCGCGAAGCCTGATGCCGCACCGCGTCGTTTTCATCGACCACGTCGAAAATCTCGCCGTGGATGTCCTGCGCCGTCGCTTCCGATGGCTCAGTCAGATGCGGGGTCCCGCCATGAGTCGCCGCGATATTGGTTAACTCGATCCATTGCGCCAGACTGAGCTCCTCGGCACGGACAGTCTGCTCAACCTTCAGCGCGGCGCAGACGGCCGGCCAATCGAGTTCATAAGGGGCCAGCATTTTACGAAGCTGTTTGCGCCGCTGCGAAAAGCCCTGTTTGACCATCGTCGTGAAACGGCCTCCATCGCACTCCGGCAATTCGCCGCGTTCCCGCGGAGTCAGCATCACGACCGCGGAATCAACCTTCGGCTCGGGCGTGAACACCGTCGGCGGCAGGGTCCGCAGATATTTCACCCGCCAACGGCGTCCGACCAGCAAAGTGAGCGCGCCGTAAGCTTTGGTGCGCGGCTCCGCGGAAAGGCGTTCCGCGAGTTCCTTCTGGAGCGTAAAACTGAGCGCGCAGACCGGACTCGGCTCGGCCGTGAACTGGAACATGATCTGGCTGGAAACGTAATAAGGCAGGTTGCCAAACACCTTGACCGGACCCCGGGCAAAAAGCTGGCGCACGTCATATTCAGCGGCGTCGCCATGAATGATTTCAAGGTGCGGATACCGTTCGCGAAGGAAATCGGCGAGCCGGCCGTCTTTCTCAATAAGAATGCCTTTGGGCGAGCGGCGCACGGCGTACTCCGTGAGCGCGCCGAGGCCGGGTCCGAGTTCAACCCACGTTTCGCCGGGCTGAATATCGAGTTGGGCGACCATCCATTCGGCGATGTTCTGGTCGTGAAGAAAGTTCTGACCAAGGCTGCGAGTCGGCTGGGTGCCGAGTTGCGCCAAAGTGGAACGGATGGTGGAAAGCTTCATAGAGCGCGGAGAGGAGGATTTTCGAAACGCGGATTTTTGTTCCTGCGCTCCGGTGAGACTAACCGCGCATTTCTTTTTGGAGACGCTTCAATTTACCCGAGAGTGCGACTTTGGTGGCGGCGTTCATCCGGTCGATAAAAAGGATCCCGTTAAGGTGATCGACCTCGTGTTGAAGCGCCCGTGCAAGGAGTCCCGTTGCTTCAAACTCGAATTCGGTGCCATCGAGAAGCAAAGCTTTGGCGGAAACGCTCTCCGAACGGCTGATCTCGGCAGTGATGTCGGGAAAACTAAGGCATCCCTCAGTTCCGCTTTCCTTTGTTTTGCCGAGCGTAAGCACCGGGT
Organism: Chthoniobacteraceae bacterium; assembly: GCA_028293625.1. GTDB lineage: Bacteria > Verrucomicrobiota > Verrucomicrobiia > Chthoniobacterales > Chthoniobacteraceae > CAIURC01. The sequence goes on from JAQGOL010000030.1 coordinate 335,742, forward strand.
TAAGAAGGATCAGCGGCATCCATTTTTCAAGGTCCACGGGCTGTCCGCCGACGTGCATGGTGCTTGGGCGATCTTCGACATCGGCCACGTCAATCACTGTCATCTGCAGGGGGCGGCCAACCTGCTGTGCCGCCAGCCCCACGCCGTTGGCATCACGCATGGTATCAATCATATCGAGGGCAAACTGTTTGATCTCCCCAGTGATCTCTTTAATCGCCGCGCCTTTTGCCCGCAAAACCGGGTCTCCGTAATTAACAATATCCAAAATCATTTCTTAGTTTCTGTAAAAGCCGACAGGTTTCCTTGGACGCCGCCATCTTTCAAGGCATCGAGCACTTTAATCAGGAATCCGTATGAAATACTCTCGTCGGCGCGCATGGCAAACGCCGGTTTCCCGCCTTTTTTGGCCGCGAGAATCTCTTTTAACTGATGAGTAAGCAGCAAAAGTGATACTTCCTGATCATCCAGGTAGACCTTCTCGCCGTCCGCGGTTTTTGAGACCGCGATAATGGTCACCTTTTCGGTCTGATCGGCCGCCACCGCGCTCGACGATTCGGGCAGCTTGATGCTCACACTTGGCTGCTTGGGCGGCGGTTCCGGGACGGGCACCTTGAAGGTCATCGTCACGATCACAAAAATCAGAAGGATGGCGAAAATATCGATCATCGAGACAATGATCACCTGCGGCATCCGGCGGCGGCGCGGATAAAAATTCACGCGCGCTCCTCCACGGTGCGTTCAACACGAGGCGCATACGACGCTTCCTTGTAACTCGGCGGCGTGATCCGCGCGTTCATCCGGCGCGCTTTAATATGATAACATTTGGCCAGTAAATCGGCCATGAGCGACTCCATCTCGGCGGCCATGGTTTCAATCTTTTTGGAAAAATAACTGTGCGCGATCAGGCTCGGGATCGCGATGGAAAGGCCGACGATCGTGGTGCTGAGCGCCTCGGAAATTCCCTGTGCAATCCCGCGCGGATCCTGCACCGCCGCGCTCGCGCCCAGGTTCGCGAAGACCGAGACCAATCCCGAGACAGCACCAAGCAGCCCCAGCAACGGGGCAATCCCGACAATCACCTCCAGCACAAAAAGACCGCTGTCGAGCCGGACGATTTCATGGCGGGCCCGGGTTTGGACCGCATCCATGGTCTCGGATTTTGGCCAATGCAAATGCGTGAGCCCGGCCTGCACAATACGCCCCAGCGCGGAGAGATCATCCCGAACAAGGGCGGCAAGCGCTTCCACAGCCTCGTTGGAGTCGGGCTGCATCGCGTCAATTTCGCGTTCAATCACCGGCGGCATCACCAGGTTGCGGCGCAAGGCGAGTCCGCGCAAAAGAATGACGGCAAGGGCGGCCACCGAGCAAATCATCAACAGGAGCATGAAGATTCCGCCTTGGGCAAAAAAATGGAAAACCGACTGCGCGGAGGCGGCGAGGAGTGGCGTAGGCATTAGTGAGTGTCGTAAAGGGTGAAAGAATAGGTGAGTTCGAGGCGGCCGCTCCGCATCGCGTCAAGGTCAGTCGGCGGGGCCGGCACTTCTGCCTCGCGAATTGCCTGTTCGCAAATATTGGCGAAGCTTTGGTTGGAATCGTTCTGCACAATCTGCACGTTTTCCACACGGCCGTCCTGGGTCACAAAAAAACGGACTTTGGTGGTGCCGAGCGCCAGCATGTCGCTGTGTTTTTTTGTGTAATAGAGCCAGCGCGCCTGGATCTGGGTTCCCAATCGCTGCTGGTAAACTCCCAGCGGCGTCTTGATTGCATTCACACCCGCCCTGCCGCGGTTGCTGATGCTTCCTTCCACCTGCGTCTTGCGCAATTCAGGCTGGAATCCGCTCTCTTTTGGCGGCTGCGCGCGCGGGGCGGGAGTTGCCAGCATCGCGAGCTCTTTCCGCACAGGCTCGGCCTTGGGTGGCGGTTTCGGGTAAACCGCGATTTCGTTTTCAGCCGGCTTTAAAGGCGGAACTTCCGGCACACTGGCGATCATCGGCGGACTGGGGGGAGTGGGCGGATTGGGGGGAACCTCCGGAGTGGGAGGAACCGGCGGACTCGGCGGGACCGGTGGAGCTGGCGGCGTCGCATCCGGCTGGCTGGCGGGCTCGGTTTCCTTTCCCAATATCGCCGCCTGCGTCTTGAATTCGGCGAATGGGAGCTTGGCTCCATTCTGGCTCGGCAACGGTTCAATCCCATTCCCCGCCTTCTCGCTGCCCGCAAGCATGTCCTGGCTCGATTGGAAATCAGGGCGCTCAGGCGATGTATCGGCTTTTTCGAGCCCTTTCGGATCAATCACCGGCGCCGGTTCAGGCGTGGCGGCAATCTCCGGCGCTTTGGGCAGAGGCGGGATCATCTGAATTTCGATCTCCTCCAATTTTGGCGCGGACGCAGCCAGATCAATGCGGGTGGCTGGAAAGAGCCATGCGTGGATCAGAAAAAAGAGGAACCCGAGCAGGTGAAGCAACGCTGAGAATATCAGCGCACCGATCACCTGACGGCGCGGCGGGACACGGCTCAGGTCTGGCAAACGCGCCGTGATGGGGGCAATGATTCTGGTAAGAAGTTCCCTCATTGAGGCAGCGGCCGGATCACTCCGGATTTCATTCGGCCCACGACCGTATAAATGGAGAGCTGGGCGCACCAATCGACTTCTTTGCCGCGGCCTTTTGCCAGCAGGGCACGGCCATTTTTAGCGGATTGAAGCGCAGGGAGTGGCTCGGGAAAAAGGCGCGTCACAGCGAGCGCGGCCTGGGCGGCATCGGTCAACTCGCCCTCCTTCAACGCCGCCACCAGCCAACCGGCCGCGCACGCATCTTCCAAGGCAAAATCGCCAAATGTGCCGGCGCAAACAATGAGCAGTTTGGCTGGCCGCTGTTTTTGAATCTCAAGAACAAGCGCGTCCAAATTGAGCAGAGCGCCGGCCAACACTTCATCCGCGTGCTCGCAAGCGCGCAGGGCGATGGTGCCATTGGTGGTCGTGCTGATGATGGTTTTTCCGGCAACGGCCTCCCGATACTCAAAAGGCGAATTTCCCAGATCAAATCCGGCAATCGGATCCCCATGCCGTTCACCGCCCAAAAGCGCATCTGGGAGCTGCTTTTTTAACTCAAACGCCTCCTCGATTGTGCAGGCCGGATAAATCGCGGCCGCCCCATGCGCCAATGCCGTGACCATGGATGATGTCGCCCGCAAAACGTCAAAAATCACGCAGGTGGTGCCCGACAAGTCGCGGCGTGACAACAACGCAATTTCAGCAGGATTCAAAACGACATCGATCAACATAAGCAGGAGAACTAGCGGCGCGGTTTGGTTTTTGGCTTTTTCCACGTTTTGCGGCCGTGATGAAAGAGATACTGTTGAGCGTATCCACCAAATGGACCAAAATAGCTCCCGCAAAATTCCCGGAGCCGTTCGACCGTTACATTCCGTTTACGGGCAAAATAAAGTTCCCGCAGAATCCGTTCGATCCAGACATCGATTGGAAAAGCGCGCAGGCGTTCGTATCCGAAAAGGAGTACGCAATTGGCCACCTTAACCCCCACGCCTGGCAACCGGCAGAGCTCGGCACGCGCGGCGTCATCGTCGAGCCGGGAGACCACGGCGAGATCGACTTTTCCTTCCATGATCATGCGCGCCGTGCCGAGCAGATTTTTGGCGCGGAATCCGAGGCCGCACGCGCGCAACTCCTCTTCCGTGGCGAGCGCGAGCCGGTCGGGGCCCGGATAAGCAAAAAGGCGTTTCCCATTCCAATCAACCGGTTCGCCAAAAGTAGTGCGAATTGCATGGGACATCTGGGCGATGTGAGCCACCTGCTTCATCGAGGAGGTGATGAAGGTCGCCAAACATTCCCAGATCGGCTGCCGCACCAGACGCATGCCGGCACAGAACCGCGCAGCTTCCATCATCGCGGGATCCGTTGGAAACGAAGCGCAGATTTCCTCAAGCGGATGATCGAGTGCGAAATAGTGGGAAACCAGCCGTTCGCAACCGGCGGAAACCAGAAGTTCATCGCCATGCTGCTCCAGATAAACCGCTTCCGAAGCGATCACACCCAGCCACCCTTCTCCTTCGCGAACCCAATGGAACACCTGGCCGCATCCGAGGGTTGCCGCCAGATCAAACGCCGGGGCGCGCACGCTTGCCAGCGGCAACGTCCGCGCGGAAGGCGCATCGAAAGAGGCGGGGTTTGCGGGCGGGATCACTGAATAAAATAACTGAGGTTCTCGAGCTCAATGGCGAGATCAACATTATTGACCACCACATTGTCGGGCACCTGCAGGATGATCGGGGCAAAATTGAGGATCGCCAGGACCCCCGCTTCAATCAGCCCATTGGCGACTTCCTGCGCGACATTGCCCGGCACGGTCAAAATCGCCATCTTGATCCGTTGGCTGCTTAAGATCCGGCCAATCTCTTCCATCGGCAATACCGGCACGCCCAGATCACGTGACCGTTTCCGGGTGGCATCGGCATCAAATGCGGCGATGACTTCAAACCCTTCCTTGGCGAAGCCCGGGTAACGCAACAACGCCGAGCCGAGATGTCCGGCGCCAACGAGAATCACCGGCTGCAAATGGGTGGTGCCAAGCACCTCGGTCAGCTGCGCGCTCAGGGCCAGCACATTGTATCCGAGGCCGCGCGTGCCGAACTGGCCAAAATAAGTCAGGTCCTTTCGCAACTGGGTCGGTTTGACTCCGGCCGCCTTGGCCAGTGCCGCCGAGGAGACCGTCTCAACCTTGTTCGCCTTTAATCGTGCCAGCGCACGGTAATAAAGAGAGAGGCGGTAAACCGTTTTTCTGGGAATAACCAACTTCGACATTTTGTGAAAATAAACACTGCGCGCGCTTTGATACCTCAAGACGCGGACGATGCAAGAGGGATGACCGAAGCTCCAAATGCGCTCCGGCACCGGGAGAACTTGAAACCGCGCGCATTTTCGAAAAGGCTGATACCTTGGAGGCGTCCTTCGGCTCCTAGTCACTTCATTACCTTGTCAGCTCCAATGCGCCTTAATCGTTTCCTTGCTTCCGCCGGCCTCGGCTCCCGCCGCAGTGTCGAAGAGATCATCAAATCCGGCCGCGTGAAAATCAACGGCCGTCCCGTCACCGATCTCGCCACACAGGTCGGTCCTGAGGATTCCGTCAAAGTCGGCACCAAAGTAGTCCACGTTGAGCAGACCCTCACCGCGGTGCTTTATAAGCCACGCGGCTATCTTTGCACCGCCGACGATGAGCTCGAACGCCGGACCATTTTTGAACTTTTACCCGAGGGCTGGCCCCGGGTTTTCCATGTGGGCCGGCTCGATAAAGAGAGCGAAGGGCTGCTGATTGTCACCAATGACGGCGATCTTTCCCTCTCGCTGACTCATCCGAGCCATCAGATCGAGAAGGAATACGAAGTCGGCATCGATAAACCATTCGATTCCGAGCATCGCGAAAAGCTGCTCAAAGGAATCCGAATCGAAGGCGGCCTGGCCAAGGCGGAATACGTCAATGTCGTCACGCCACAGCTCCTTAAATTAACGTTGCGCCAAGGCATCAAACGCCAGATTCGGCTCATGTGCTACACGCTCGGATACGAGGTCACTCATCTTCGCCGGATCCGTGTCGGCCCGTTGCGGATCGGAGCGATGCGGCCAGGCGAATGGCGGATTTTGAACGACAAAGAAATCGCGGCCCTTAAAGCAAGCAAACCGGTTCCCCGCCCGCCAAGGCCGCCGCGGCCCGCGTCCGCCGCCCCCGCGCCACCCAAATCACGGGCCATCAAAAGGACCCGGCCGACTGCGGAAATGCGCCGCCAGGAGCACCGCAGTCCGAAACCTTCACCGGAAAGCATTTGACCAGAAGCCGTTGATCTCCTAGTCACTTTCCTCCCCTCCGCAAAAACACACGAATTTATGGGCCAGCAATCTAACAAAATCATTAAACGCCGTCGCCGTGCAGCTTATCTGGAGCGCCAGAAGGTTAAGGCAGCGGATTTCGCCGCCTCCGCCAAGGCCAAGCCACGCCGCCCTGTCGCGGTGAAAAAAGCAGCACCGGTTGAAGCAGCGGCTCCAACTGCGTAAAAGCGGCTTTTTCAAAAGTCTACATCCGCATTCCAATGATGCGCCGGGTTGATTTCAGCCCGGCGCTTTTTGTGCTTTGGAGGAAGAGGCGGTTATATTCCCCATGCGCTATCTCATCGTCGACGGGCACAGCGTAATCTTTTCCTGGCCGGAATTACGAACCCTTCACGTCCGGCGAATGGTGCTTGCCCGCGACGAACTGATCAAAACCCTTACCCAGCATCAGGATGCGAGCGGGGTGCGCGTTATCGCGGTGTTCGATGGCCAGGGCGCGAAGTTTTCCCAGGAAACCGCAGAGGGCGGAATCCAGATTTTCTATTCCGCCGCGACTCAAACCGCGGACCAGATCATTGAACGCCTTGTGGCCAAATACGGCCATGAACACGAGATCACTGTCGCCACTTCCGATCTGCTGGAGCGCCAGACCACCGCAGCGTTCGGCGCTTATACTGTCTCCACCGATGGGCTGCGCGAACTGATAGCCGAGGCCCAATCCCATCTTCTCCGTGAATTAAAATCGCACAGGAAAAAGGATCCTGGCGAAATCAAACCGCCGGTCCGGCATGGACGACCGCAGAGCCGTCCTCAAACTTCCCAGATCGCCGATCAGCTTCAGAAAAAACTTCCACGCAACCATCCATGAACTCCGGTTTCCTCGACAAACTCATCGAACGCATCGGACGCGTCCGGCCTGAAGAGGTGCAGAACTACCTGCATCGGCTCGCGGATGAAAAAGGGTTCCTTGAAACAATTTTCAACGCGATCCACGAGGGCGTCATCGTGACCGATCAGCATGGCGCCATGAATTATCTCAATCGGGCCGCGTGCGAACTTTTCGGACTTGAACGAGAGGAATGCATGGGACGCGCCCTTGGAGAACGGTTGCGCGGCCTGCAATGGGATCAACTCATCCACGCGCAAAAAGTGGTCAGCCGTGAGATGGAAGTCTTTTATCCGAGGCACCGGTTCCTGAATTTTTACGTCGTGCCGCTGCATCTGGAAACGCCTACGGGAAAACGAACGGGCACAGTCGAACAGGAAATGGTCGGCTACGCGGTGATCCTGCGCGATGTGACCGAGCATCGGCGTTCGACGGAGGAAACCTTGCAAAGCGAGCGGCTTTCGGCGCTTACATTACTGGCCGCCGGCGTGGCCCACGAGATCGGCAACCCGCTTAATTCCCTCCATATCCATTTGCAACTCATGGAGCGGAAACTAAGGAAAGTCCCCGCGTCGATGCGCAAAGAGCTCCAATCGACGCTGGAAGTAGCCCGCGAAGAAATCGAGCGCCTTGACTCCACGGTGCAACAGTTTTTGGGCGCGATTCGGCCGGCGCGCCTTGAGCCGACCCTGGAAAGCATCAACGCGCTCGTGCAGGAATCGGTCGCGTTCCTGCGGCCTGAACTCGAAAATCGCGATATCCTAGTTGAGCAGGAGCTCCGCTCGGATCTCCCGCTCCAGGAAGTCGACCGGAACCAGTTCAAGCAAGCCATCTACAACGTGATTAAAAACGCGTTCCAGGCGATGAAAACGGGCGGGATTCTGCGGATCCGCACCGATCTCGACGACGAATTTATCTCGATCACATTCACGGACACGGGCGGCGGGATCTCACCGGAAAACATGAGCAAAGTTTTCGAACCGTATTTCACAACCAAAGCGAGCGGCTCGGGCCTTGGACTGCTCATCGTGCGGCGGATCGTACGGGAGCATGGCGGGGAAATCGACCTGGTGAGCGACGAAGGCAAAGGGCTTACGCTCACCATCCGGCTTCCAATGCGCCAGCAGCGCGCCCGGATGCTCCACGGCGGCTCCTGACAATTCCGCTACGGCGCTGGAACCGGCGCTGGCGCGGGCACTGGAGCCATGCCCGGGTCTCCCTTGAAGAATCGCAGAAACCCGCTGTCCGTGGTCAAAACCACTGTCGTGTCTTTGCTAAAGGCCGTCCGATACGTTTCCAGCGCCCGGGTAAAACCATAAAACTCACGCGCCTCGGGATTGCCGTTGTAGGCCTGCGCGTAAATCCGGGTCGCTTCGGCATCGGCCTTTCCCTGGATCCCCTGCACCGTGCGATACGCCACGGACTCGATCTCCTTCAAGTCGCGCTCCTTGCTTCCAAGAATCTTGGCCGCTTCACCCGCCCCTTCACTCCGAAAACGTTCGGCAATCTGACGGCGTTCGCTGATCATCCTCTCATAGATTTTCGAGGTCACATCCGCCTTATAATTGATCCGCTTAAAGCGCACATCGAGGAGTTCAATCCCGAAGTCGGCCAGCTTGGCGCGTGATTTTTCGGCAATCTCAAGTTCAAGCGCCATCCGGCCCAGCTGAATTGGCGGCAACCCTGCGGCGGCCCGGCCGCTAGCATTGACGGTGGTCGCGTCGAGCACGGCAACGCGGCTCTTTGTGGTGCGAATCAATTCCACCAGCTCATGACGCGCCACCGTGTTGCGCATTTCGCTGCCCAGGATGTCGTCAAGACGGGATTGAGCGGTACGTTCGTCGCGGAGCCGTAAAAGATACGTCAACGGATCTTTGATCCGCCAGCGGCCAAAAGCATCAACGGTAATGTAAAGCTTGTCCTTGGTCGGCATCTCCGCAGTCGGTCCATCCCATTCGAGCACCCGTTTTTCGATCCGGTTGATGTCCTGGACGAAAGGCGTCTTAAAATGGAGTCCGGCAGTCGTCACCGACTTGTCGAGCGGCTTGCCAAATTGAGTGAGGATCACCTGCTCGGTTTCCGAAACGACGTAAATCGAACCGCTGAACACAATGAAAGCCACCAGCGCGACAATCAGTTTAAATAGGGTGCCGATGCTCATTGGGATTTTGCTTTCTGGTCGAGTGGAAGAAGCGGCAATAACTGGCCCGCTTTTTCATCGAGGATAATTTTTCGTTCCAATTGCGGGAGCACATCGGCCATCGCTTCCAGGTAAATCCGTTGCCGGGTCACCTCTGGCGCCTTCTTATACTCGCTCAATAACGCGGTAAAACGTTCCGCATCGCCCTCGGCTTCATTAACCCGTTTAAATCCGTATCCATCCGCTTCGCGAATTTTCTGATCGGCTATCCCCTTGGCGCGCGGCACCGCTTTGTTGTATTCCCCATTGGCAACATTGATTGCCTGCTCTTTTTCCTGCTGCGCTTGGTTTACTTCGTTAAATGAAGCCTGCACGTTGCGCGGAGGATGCACGTCTTTGAGCTGGATCTGCATGACGCTTAACCCGAGTCCGTACCGCTCGGAGAGCTGCTTTAAACCGGATAACGCTTCGTTTTCAATCTCCTGGCGACCAATGGTGATCACTTCATCCACGGTCCGGTCGCCGATCACTTCGCGCATGATCGATTCACTTGCATCGCGCAATGTCTCCTCCGGAGCGTGCACCTGGAACAGAAACTTTTGCGCATCATCAATGCGATACTGAACCACCCATTCCACCAGCGCCATGTTCAGGTCGCCGGTCACCATGATTTGTTCCGCTTCCGGTTCCCGGGACGGCTGCGCGGGATTGAAGGCGCCGCGGGTGGCAAACCCGAACTCCAGTTTTAGCTGCCGTTGCACCGGAACGATAACGAGCTGATCAATCCCAAGCGGCAATTTGAAACAAAGCCCAGGTTTGACCACATACTGAAACTTGCCGAAGCGGATCAGGACGCCCTCGGAATCGGCAGGCACACTCGAATAACAGGAGAGCAGCGCCCAAATGACAACAATCAGGACCAGGCCGCGCCAGATCCAGTTGAAATCAAAGTTCGCGCGATTCCAGTCCGGCTGGGAAAACTTTTGGGAAGGAGCCATTGATGCTTTCTTATAAGGCTGCCGGAGCCGTGGCAAAGCATCATCGGCGACACACTGGAATTTAAACGGCGGCGAAACCCTCGATGGGACAAAAAATGCGGCTCAATGGAACGGAGTGAGCGGCACACCACGCCCATCGTTTTGCACGGCAACCGCCCGGCGGGTTTCAACCGGTTCTGGGGGGGCTTTGGGAACTGCGGGGGCTGGGGGGCTGGTGGGAGAGGAAGCAGCGAACACGGGCGCGACCGGGTCGGCTTGGGCGAGCATGGGGAACTTTGTTCCATTCCGGCGATACTCATCAACCATCCGCTTTACATGCTTGTACTTGGAACGGCTCTTTAAAATCGCAAGGCTTCTGTGAGGATTGCCCCAGCGCAGGTTCTGGATCGTCACCCGCCGCACGCCCCAGGCGTTCATGGCGGCCCGCGATGGCTTGTATAGATCAATCGTATTGGTGCCCGACAACGCCCAGCCGTAGTCGTTTACCTCGTAAAGTTCACCCGTTTCCCGGATTTGAAATAGCGTGCCTGCCGGCCAGCGCGACCAATCCGCCGCGGCGCTTTTAATCCCCGACGCGCACAACTGAGTCCCGAGCGCCGATCGGTTGCCATAAGCGACGTGATCGGCTTCCGTATGTGTATAGGCCGTCGTCCTTACATGTTGGATTTGCGTCCGCGCAAGCGGCTTCTGATACTTGGGCAATGGCCGCGAGGCGCAGCCGCCAACAAAAAGGCAAAGCGCTACAAAACCGACCGCGTGAAAAGAGTGGCGCGAGAGGGGAAAATATTCAGGCACGCCGATTTGTTGAGCAGGAATCGTGTGCAAGATCGAGCACGGAGAAGCGCCGCCGCCGAAAAGTTTCAGCCGCCGGCTTTCTAAAATCCCCCACCGAACTGAAGCGCCTGTTCCCGCGTGGTAAAGCGGATGAATTTTCGTCCTCCGGGGCGGCCATTTCCCGAAAGGCCCCATCCACCAAAAGGGAGTGTGGAAGGTGAAAACGTTGTTGGCAGATTTGAATAGATATTGGCGGCGGCAAGCTCATCGGCCATCCGCAAAAACCGCGCCTCGGATCGTGTGAAGACCGATGCGCTCAGTCCAAAGGGCGACGCGTTATGGAGGGAAACGGCTTCATCCGGATCCTGCACGACTTCCAGATCGATTACCGGGATAAAAAGCTCGGATTCAAGTGATGCCCGGCCGCGCCGCAGAGCTGGTTTGACGTAATAACCGCGTTTCCCGTCAGCCTCTCCCACGGCAGCTCCCGGCACGATCCACTCCCCTTTGCTTTCCAAAGAATCGGTATAACGCTCAACCGCCCGGGAATCGATCAGCGGTCCAAGCGTTGTTTCAGGCCGAAGCGGATCGCCTGGACAAAATCGCCTGAGATGTTCGACCAACAAATCGGTCAGCTCAGGCGCCACGCTTTTCTCCACCAAGACCCGGCTTGTCGCATTGCAACGTTGGCCACAAGTCAGGCAGGCTCCTTCGGCGATTGCTTTCGCCGCAAGGTCGAGGTCCGCGTCCTCGCATACAATCGCCGCGTTACGTCCGCCAAGTTCAAGCGCCAGATCTTTTGAGAAATCGCCCGCAAGCGCCTGCGCAAGGCTTCGTCCGGCGGAGAGAGAGCCCGTAAAACAAACCGCTCGCACCCGTGAATCGACCGCGATGGCCATGCCTTCCTCGGCACCGCCTTGCACCAAATTAAACACGCCGTGTGGAAAAGCGGACTCCATCAGACGGGCATACTCGCCGGCCACCCCGGCGGCCTGGGGCGATGGCTTGAAAATCACCGGATTGCCCGCAAGCAAATAGGCCAGCAACGCGCCGTGCCCGAGATGGATCGGGAAATTAAACGGCGCGATGACCGCCGCCGGGCCGCGCGCGCATTGCCGCACCATCGCCGGATGCGGACCACCCGGGATTGCCGCAGGCACCAAGTGCTCGCGGGCGTCTTCAATTGCCAGTTCGAATTTCGCCAGCACCGCCCCCAGCTCGCCACGCGCCTCAGTAAGCGGTTTCCCCGTTTCCATCGCAATCCCCCTTTCCAGCGACTCTCTGGCTTCCTCAATGCGCTCCCTCGCTGACCAGACCAAGGCGCTCCTCTCGGCAAGCGGCGTTCGCCTCCAGCCGTGTGCCGCGAGAAAAGCCGCCGCAAGAACCGGTTCCACCGGCGTGGCCTCAATTTGCGGCAGTTCAATCGAATGATCTCCAGGAGCGCGGCGCGGTTTCATAAAATGGTCGCCCGGCCATAAACGTCACGCCAGGCTTCAAATGTGTTGAGATGCACACGAACGACTTTTTTTACGTCGCGCGTGTAGCCGCCGGCAAGCACCCACGCGATCGGAATCCGGTTTTGCCGGGCAAACTCCAGCACCATCCAATCGCGTCTTTGCAACTCATCAAAGCCCAATGTCAGGGGTGAAAATGGGTCTTCAAAATACGGGTCCGCGCCTGCCTGGAAAAGCAACAGCTCAGGTTTGCCTTTTTCAATGATCCAGGGGAGCGCCGCGTTCATCACTTCCGTCAGGCCCGCTCCATCGCATCCCGCCGGCAGCGACCATGAACAATGATTTTCACCATCGGAATGCCGTCGCGGGATGACGTCACGAAAGCTGACATTATCCATGTAATCGTTCCCGTAGATTGAGAGTGCCCGGATATACGGACGTGACGCGGCAAGGGCGGCTGTGCCGTTGCCATAATGCAGATCCATATCGAGCACCGCCGCCGTGCGGATCTCACCCGCGGCCACAATGGCATCGATTGCCACAATCAATCCGTTAAACGTGCAAAAACCTTCTCCGTGATCGGCGCACGCATGATGAAATCCGCTCACCAACGCCGCCGAGACGCGTTCCCTTAAAGCATGCCGCGCCGCCGCAAGGCATCCGCCACTGGTTAGACAGACCGATGGGAAAAGTTCCGGAGTCCATGGGAACTTCTGCGATTCCGCCAATGCGCGAGGTTCCCCGCTTCGCACCGCGTCGATGTAATGGGCCTCATGGACCCGGAGCAAATCGGTTTCCGTCACCGGTGAAGGCTCAAGCAATCGGACATCGGCCGCCTGCTGAAGTTCCCGCGCGACAAGGGCGAATTTGCCAATCGGCATCAGGTGCGCTCCGATCGGCGCCGCATAACCAGGATGATAAAAAACGCTTAGCATTTTGAAAAAAGCTTAATCCGGCTCGAAAGTAGGCGGCAGCAATTCAATCGCCGCCTCCAGCGCAGGCCAATTTTCAGAACTCAAAGCCGGATGCGCCATATCTTCCGGGCGAAACTGCGCTCCGTACATCCGATAAAGCGCCATGACGATCTGCCGGAGCGTTTGTCCCGAAATCGTCTCGCCTGCGTTCTCCGGGAATCGAAGAAGCAGTTGAAGACTTAGCGGCCGGGCTCCTCCGGTGACATCGATCTCAGACGGCGCCCGGAAATCGGGTTGATGATATTTAAAAACGCGCGGATCGACTTTCAAAAACCCTGCCTTTTCATACGCACGCAAACGGATCGCCTGTTGCGGGTCGTTGCCGGCCGCGTACTCCATTTCCGCGGCCAGAACCATGCCGGGTGTTGTGGAAAAGCCATTTGCCAAAGCGCACTCGCGGCCGGTCCCAAGCGGAAACGTCCGCATCCATCCAGCGAGGCCGGTGCGACGCCAGTCCGGCGCGATGAGATTGTGCGAGAGATGAATAACGACCCGGTCTCCGGCCAGGATGGCCGTATGATCACGCACCGCGGCGAACTTGCCTTCGCATCGTACGAAAACAATCTCGTAAAGCATCGCCGGCTCGAGCTGAAACCGGCGTGCGAGCGTTTCCCTCGACTCCATTTCGCCTTTTTCGCCAAACTCCGCCCACAATTTTTTATAAGCAGTCTCAAAAAGAGGATCGTCAACCGAGCGAATCCGGTCGATTTGAAAGCACGCCAGATCGAGCGACGCCGATTTGGCATCGCCGGGAGTAAGGTCATCAAGGGTCACCGAAGCATTCACCTGAAGAGTTTGCGCCCGCACGCGGCATTTGGCAAAGCTGCCAGGCTCTGTAAAAATCTCACTATGGATTCCTTCGACGATCTCGTTCGCTTCGATCGGCAGTTTCATCTCCACCCGTTTACCAATCACGAGGAACTTCACGCGCTCGGCACGGAGATTCTTGTCGAAGGCAAAGGCGTTTTCCTTCGTGACTCGCATGGCCGCACTTTGCTTGATGGCCTCGCCGGCCTCTGGTGCGTCAACGTCGGATACGGCTGCACGGAAATCGTCGATGCCGTTGCTGATCAAATGCGGCGGCTCCCTTATTACCCCTCGTTTTTTAATTCCACGACCGAACCCGCCATTCAGCTTGCCAAAAAACTGGCGGCCCTCGCCCCCGGGCCACTCAACCATACGCTCTTTTCCAATTCCGGTTCAGAAGCGAACGAGACTGCCCTCAAACTCATCCGCGCGTTGATGAAACAGCGTGGCACGCCTGGAAAAACGAAGATCCTTTCCCGTCAATTTGCCTATCACGGTGTTACGCTTGGCACAACGAGCATGACCGGGCTTCCCGGCTGCTATACTCCCTTTGATCTTCCGTTGCCGGGATTCATTCACGTCCCCGCACCGCATGCTTACGCTGCAAATCGCGAGGCGGATCCGGCCGGTTATGCGCGTTGGTGCCTGGAGGAAACGGCCCGCATTATCGCACTTGAAGGTCCCGACACGATCGCGGCCATTTTTGTGGAACCGATCCAGGGGGCCGGCGGAGTGATTGTTCCACCGGACGGTTATCTCAAAGCGCTGCGGGCGCTTGCCGCCGAGCACAACATTCTTTTTGTTGCCGATGAAGTCATTACCGGCTTTGGGCGAATCGGCGACTGGTTTGCCAGCCACCTTTGGGATCTTGCACCGGACATGATGACCCTGGCAAAGGGACTCACCAGCGGTTACCTGCCCCTTGGCGCCACCATGGTCACCGATGCCCTCGCCGACGAACTCGTTCACGCCGGTTACCTTGCGCACGGATTTACTTACAGCGGGCACCCGGCTTCCTGTGCCGCCGCGCTGGCCAACCTGGCTGTCATTGAACGCGATCACCTCGTCGAAAGCGTTCGCGATGATCTTGGCCCATACTTTCAGGAAAAACTCACCTCATTTCGAACTCACCCCGCGATTGGAGAGGCACGCGGTTTTGGATTGATTGGCGCGCTTGAACTGCTCCCCCGGGATGGCAAAAGCGCGCTCGATCCCGCCACCCCGCTCGGGTTGCGTGGCGCAAAACTGGCCAGAGAGGAAGGCGTCATTGTCCGCGGAATCCGCGATCTTATCGCCGTAGCGCCGCCGCTGATTATCACCCGCGCGGAAATCGACCTCCTTTTTGGCGGAATCAGCCGCGCGCTCGACCGGCTTTGGGTATAACCGGAGTCATATACTCGGTTTTGTGCGCTCGAGACCTGCGTATTTGCCTCTGAGCACCGCTCCGGCACATTTCAGGATGATATCGGCAACGCGCTCTTGAACGACCCCATCGTGAACATCGACCGCGCAGCCCCGACGCTCACCCTCCAGCCAGCATTCATTGTACACGATCTGACGCACGTCGGCGATTTCAGATCGGATTATTTCGCACTCAGTATCCATTTTCAAATCGACTCTATAAATCGTTCGTATCTGCATGCCAGAACGATCGTTGGGCAACCGGCTGGTTCACGATTCGAATAGCGGCCGGTTTGAAAAGGGCGCAGCGATCTAGTGGATTGATCGCCTCGCGGTTAATTTTCGCAGTTGCCGAGTGCGAGGCAGCCATTGAAAGTGCGCCCCCGCATGATCACTCCTGAGCAAGTCCGAGAAAAACTCACCACTGTTAAATACCCCGGCTTCAGCCGCGACATCACTTCCTTTGGGCTGATCAAAGACATCCGGATTACAGGCACGGCGGTCGTTGTGCAGATGTCGCTGACCACCAACGACCCGAAGATTCCCCAGGCAATCAAAGAGAACTCCGAGGAGGCATTGCGTTCGCTTGAAGGTGTTGAAAGTGTCAGTGTTCGCATCGACATCCTGGCGCCCGCCCAACCATCCGCAGGCGGTGCGGGCACGGGCGCGGTGCAGATTGAGGGAGTCAAACACGTCATCGCGGTGGCAAGCGGCAAGGGCGGCGTCGGTAAATCAACCGTGGCCGCCAACCTGGCGATCGCGCTGGAGAAAACCGGGGCCAAAGTCGGACTCTGTGATTGCGACATTTACGGGCCGAGCATCAGCCTGATGTTTGGGACCAACGAGCGGCCAATGGCGGACCAGGAAACCAACCGCATTACCCCGGTGGAACGGTATGGCATCAAACTCATGTCGATGGGATTCCTACTCGATGATGCGTCGCCGGCGATTTTGCGTGGGCCAATGGTCACCAAATATACCCAGCAGTTCCTGCGCTGGGTCGACTGGGGCGATCTGGATTTCCTGATTCTCGACCTTCCACCCGGCACCGGCGACATTCAGCTCACGATTGTTCAGACCGTGGCACTCACCGGCGCGATCATCGTGACCACTCCCCAGGAAGTCGCTCTGATTGATGCCCGCAAGGCGTCCACCATGTTCCAGAAGGTCAACGTCCCGGTTTTGGGCCTGATTGAGAACATGAGCTATTTTCTCTGCCCAAGCGACGGCGTCCGGTACGACATCTTCGGCAACGGTGGAGGCCAGCGCGAAGCCACCCGCATCAAAGTGCCTTTCCTGGGTCAGATTCCCATTGATATCGCTACGCGGGAAGCCGGGGATCGCGGCCAGCCTGTCACCGCTGCCGAGCCGGACGGGGCTGTTTCAAAAGCCTTCCTCAGCATTGCCTCAGTATTGAAAAGCTCAGTTTCGGCGTGATACATTGACGCTGCTCTTGAAAAACCCGAAGTTCCTTCCTGCCATGAGCATCAAGACCGACGATAACGCTGACCTGGTCAAGGAATCCCTGCTCTATAAGGAGTTCCTCGCCGAGCGGGAAGAGATCCTTCGCCACAAATGGATCGAGAGCGAAAAAGCGGGGCACGACATCGGCTTTGAGAAGGCGTTGTTGGACTGGATTGTCAAACACCGCTCCTCCTGGCGCAGCCAACGTCAGAGTGAGCACAAAGTGGGAAGTTAAGCTTCTTCAACTGATTTTTCGCGTGCATTCCCGATCGTAACGGATCCATGCCCCATACTCCTCACTCTGCCCGTCCAATCATCCCCCACGTTCCGCCCAGTGGCGCAGTTCTCGTCCTTGATGCCGCCGCAATTGAACGCGCCCTTAAACGGATTGCCAACGAGATCATTGAAGCCAATCCCGACCTGAACCGGGTCGCGCTCATCGGTATTCCGTCGCGTGGAGTCGAGCTGGCCAAAAGGCTGGCCGGCTATATTCAGCAGTTCGAAAATGTGCGCCCGCCTACCGGCGTGATCGACGTCTCCATGCATCGGGACGACATTCATACCCGCCGCCGGATCTGGGCTGTCCAACCTACCCAGCTGCCCGCAGAGCTGACCGGCAAAACGCTTATCCTGATTGACGACGTCCTTTTTTCCGGACGGACATGCCGTTCAGCGATGGATGCCATCGCCAGTTTTGGACGGCCTGCCAGAATTCAATACGCCGTGCTGATCGATCGAGGTCACCGTGAATTGCCCATCCGCGCGGATTACGTCGGAAAAGATCTGCCGACCGGGGAAAATGAACGCGTTTATGTCCGGCTTCAATCTGTGGATAACGGGCTCGATTCGGTCTGGATCGACCGGGGTTAAAGTTGATGAACGATCTTCCTTTGCCGGAATCATGGACGCACAAAGACCTTGTCAGCATCGAGTCGCTGACGGTCGCGGAAATCAATTTCATCCTCGATACCGCGTCGGCCTTCAAGCAGGTCGGTACTCGCGAGATCAAAAAAGTGCCGGCGTTGCGTGGAAAAACGCTCGTTAATTTCTTTGTCGAACCGAGCACCCGCACCCGGATTTCTTTCGAACTGGCGGCGTTCCGTTTAAGCGCGGACGTGGTGAACGTCTCCGCTTCCACCTCCAGCCTCACAAAAGGCGAGACGCTCAAGGACACCGCAAAGAATCTCGAAGCGCTTCATGCGGACATCATTGTGCTGCGCCACAGTTCGGCGGGCGCATCGAAGTTTTTAGCCGATCGCCTTGAGTCAAGTGTCATCAACGCCGGCGACGGAGCGCATGAACATCCCACCCAGGCACTGCTGGACACATTCACGATCCGTGAAAAACTTGGCCGCATCGAGGGGCTGCATGTCGCCATTATCGGCGACATCCTTTTCAGCCGCGTGGCACGCTCCAACATTCACGCCCTGCTCAAGCTGGGCGCCAAAGTCACGCTGGTTGGTCCCAGCACCCTGGTGCCTCGGACTTTTGAAGCGATGGGTGTGACCGTCACGCACGATCTCGATTCCATCCTGCCCGATGTCGATGTGCTAAATCTCCTTCGCATCCAGCATGAGCGCCAGCGCAAGGAATACTTCCCGAGCCTCGGCGAATACACCTCCCTCTTTGGCCTGACAAAAAAGCGCGCCGAACAGCTTAAACCCGGCGCGCTCATCATGCATCCGGGTCCAATCAACCGCGGCGTGGAGATTGACAGCGACATTGCCGACAGCTCGCGCAGCGTCATTCTCGATCAGGTCACAAATGGATTGGCCGTGCGCATGGCGGTCCTTTACCTCTGCGCCGGAGCGAGCAGGACCTCGTAAATGAAGGCGCCGCCATTCTTGCTTTGCCTGGGAATCCTTCTGGTTTCGCTCGTCACAGCGTCCGGGCAGTCGCAATCGGAAATGAATCTGCAGGCGCAAAAGGATTTCGAAAAAGCGGATGCGAAGCTAAACAGCGTTTATAAAAAGCTGATTGCCGCCCTTGATGCCGGGGGGCAGGCAAAACTCAAGGCGGCCCAACGCGCCTGGATCGCTTTCAGGGATGCGGAAGCCGAATTTCAAGCTGACGCGGAGGCGCGTGGCGGCAGCATGGCGCCACTGATCCGCGCGGCCACCGCAGAGGAACTGACCAAAAAACGGACCGAGCAACTGAGCGTCGTTATCGGGACTTTCAGCGAAAAAGACGCGCGTATTCCCAAGAAATGAAGCCCACCCTCCTCCGCAACGGCCGCGTCATCGATCCCTCCAATCACCGCGATGAAATCGCTGATATTCTCATCATCGATGGCCGCATCGCCGATCCCGCCACCACGCGCGATCCGCAATGGGAAGAAATCGACGCCCGCGGCCTGATCGTCGCGCCCGGCCTGATTGATCTTCACGTCCATTTTCGCGAGCCCGGCCAGTCGGCAAAGGAAACCATCGCCTCCGGGGCGCGCGCGGCGGCGGCCGGTGGATTTACGAGTGTGGTTTGCATGCCCAATACCTCGCCTTCCGTGGACAATCCAAGCGTTGTCACCTGGATTTTGGAAAAAGCGAAGGCGGAGGCTTGCGTAAACATTTTCCCCACCGGCGCCATCACAAAGGGAATTGCCGGCGAGGAATTGGCGCCGATTGGTTCAATGCACAAAGCGGGCATCGTCGCGCTGACCGATGATGGGCGTTGCATCCAGAACCACGAGATCATGCGGAGAGCCCTTGAATATGCGCGCATGTTCGGCCTGACGGTGATGGATCATTGCCAGGATTACAATCTGGTTGGCAAAGGCGTCATGAATGAAGGGATTGTCAGCACCGCGCTTGGCTTGCCTGGCTGGCCGTCGGCGGGTGAAGAGATCATCGTCCAACGCAATGCGCTCCTTGCCGAACTTTGCGATACGCCGATCCATTGCCAGCACCTGAGTGCCGGCGGCAGCGTTGCCATTTTACGCGAAGCACGGGCACGCGGGATAAAAATCAGCGGCGAGATCTGTCCGCACCACATCGCGCTCACCGACGAATCGATCCGCACCTTTGACACCAATTTCAAGATGAATCCGCCTTTGCGGACCCAGCGCGACATCGACCTTCTCATTGAAGGGGTTGCCGACGGAACGATCACGGTGCTTGCAAGCGATCATGCGCCGCATTGTTCATACGAAAAGGAGGTCGAATTTGATCTCGCTCCGTTTGGCATTCTGGGACTTGAGACAGAGCTCGGCTTGTTCATCGACATCCTGGTTCACAAAAAGAAGGCAATCGATCTGCCGCGCCTGATCGCCATGTTCACGATCGAACCGGCCCGGCTGCTTGGGCTCGATCGCGGCACCTTGAATCTCGGCGCCCCGGCCGATATCACGCTCATTGATCCCGGTCTGGAATGGACAGTCGATAAAAATGCGAGCGCCTCCCGCAGCCGCAATACGCCATTCCACGGATGGGAACTCAAGGGCCGGGCCGTGCGCACGATCGTGGCCGGACAAACCGTCTGGGCGCTTTAATCGCGGCAGATGGCCTATTTACTCGCCACAGGCCGCGGCTCGGAGCGCGTGATCAGCTCTTTTTGAGCAGCCTGTTGCCGCTGGCTTGTTAAACGCAGCGTTTCCTGGAGCGCCATGTATTCGGACAGCGCCGAATCGTGTTCAAAAGCGAGTTCACCGGCCGGCTGCACCTTCCATGCACCCCATTCGCGATCAAGAAATTCCAAAATCTGAAGGCGGGTTGTCTGAATCTGTTCGTCGCATTCACGGACAGCCAGATTCGCCTCAATACTTGCACCGCGGCGAAACCCTCCCATCGCGTCCTTCTTCACTTCCAAAGGAAGCTTCTCCTTACCGAGTTCCTGTTGGTAATTTTTCTCGATGTTCCGATAAAACTCCAGGAGCGCGTGATTGGCTTGCTTAAGCCGTTTGATCATCGTGATCCGTTCCCGAAGTGTTTCCTGGGAAACAAGCGTCGCCGGCGAAGTAATGCCCGCGTCGTTGAGCATTTTGACCGCCCCTTCGTAAGCCGCCATTTTTGGAACCAGCGGTGCAAAGACACGTTGCGTGGCCAAAAGCGCCTTCCGCTCGTTGGGATTCATTGCCGTCGCCGCCTCGCTGATTCGCGCGGTGAAATCCTTGATTCGGGCGGCAACATCTTCAGGCACCTGACTCGGTTCCACCAGCTTGCCTGGCGGCTGCTCGGATTGCCTCCCGGTCGCATGGGAATAATTTCTCCATGGCAACAGCTCCCGGCGATCGAGTTCCATGCCAACGAAACCGAGGCATGTGACGAACAAGATCGTCACCACAATCCGGGAACGTTGCTGGGCGGTCATTCAGAAACAACGGTTCAGCGCGCTTTGGCGTCGAACTTCGCGTGCACCATCTCGCTGAGTAATTCCGCGATTGCCGCATGCCCTAGCCGATCGAGAACTTCCTGCAGAAATCCATGCACGATCAGTTTCCGGGCTTCCTTTGGCTGAATCCCCCGGGAAAGCAGATAGAAAAATTCCTCCGCATCGATCTGGCCGGTCGTCGCACCATGCGTGCAACGCACGTCGTCCGCTTCAATCTCCAGGCCCGGCGCGCTGTTGGCTTCGGATTCGTCGCTTAAAAGCAGGTTGCGCACTTTTTGATACGCATCGGTCTGATGCGCGCCGGGATCGACCCGGATCAGCCCGGCAAAAATCGTCCGCGCGGTATCATCGAGCGAGTTCTTATAAAGCAGATCGCTTGAAGTATTGCGCACCTCATGAATCTGGAATGTGCGCTGGTCAAGCTCCTGCGTTTCATCGGCAACGCTCACCGCAAGCATATCGCTGCGACCGCCCTGCCCGCGCAATCGGCTCACGCTTTCAGTCCGCGCCAGGGACGCGCCCAGATTCAAATTAAGCGCCACCGCACGTGCATCGCGGCCCACCACCGTCGAGTTGATCTGGAACGCCAGCGCCTTGGAACTCCATTTCTGGGCGCAGACATACGTCACGTTTGCGCCGGCTCCGAGCCAAAGATCATTCATCCCGCAGGCGAATCCCTCGGAATCCTCGGAGTCCGATTGAAAATAATCGACGACCGTCACCTTGCTCATCTCCTCGGCGACGATCAGCGTATGCGGAAAACACGATCCGCCCGCGCCGTGCAGCCAATGAAAGGATTCCACAGGCAGCTCAATCTCCACACCGCGCGGCACATAAAGGAATGTTCCGGCGCGCACCTGGGACTGATGCAAGGCCGCGAATTTCTGGCCCCCGAGGATCGCCTCTTCACGCATGAAATACTTGCTGAAGAGCTCCGGGTGCTCAGTCGCAGCCTGCTCCAAGGGAAGCCAGATCACCCCTTTTTGGCGGAGCGATTCTGAAAAAAGCTCGTTGGAAAGCAGTTCGTCGTTTCCGAAAACCAACCGGCCGGCGGCTTTTTCCAAACCTTTGGAACGCGCCACGAGGCTTTCGGCAGCAGCCTGATCCAGCGCCACGGGCTGTGTGTAAACGCTGAGATTGATCCGTTTAAGATTGGAAAAGCGCCACTCTTCATTCGTGCGCAACGGCATCGGGATCGACTCAAAGCGCTCCCAGGCTTTGGCCTGGAGCGGAGCAAGTCCGTCACTGGTCTCGCGGGTCAAAGGCCCGGCGGTTAAAAGATTGGCGGGCGGGGCGGCGATAGTTTGTTCCATTCGTTCTGCTTCGAGAATTGCTGAACTCATCCCACCGAACCTTCCATTTCCATGTCAATCAGGCGTTTGAGTTCAACGCTGTATTCCATTGGGAATTGACGCACCAGATCGTTGACGAATCCGTTGACTGAGAGGCTCATGGCCTGCGCTTCAGTCAATCCGCGCTGCTGCATGTAGAAGATCTGCTCGGCGCTGATCTGCGAAACGCTCGCCTCATGCTGCGCCGCGTTGCCGGTGCCGCGTACGGTGATGGCGGGATAAGTATCGGTGCGGCTCGTCGGACTGATCAGCAGCGCATCACATTCGGTGTTGTTCTTGCACCCTTTGAGATGCTTCGGCATGTGGACCAGGCCGCGATAGGTCGAGCGTCCCGTCCCGACTGAGATCGACTTGGAAACAATGTTCGAAGTCGTGTCATCGGCGGCGTGCACCATCTTCGCACCGGTATCCTGATGCTGCCCATCACTGGCCAGCGCAATGGAAATGACTTCGCCGCGTGCCTTGCGTCCTTTCAGAACCACGCCGGGGTATTTCATCGTGAGCCGGGAACCGATATTGCAATCGATCCATTTCACCTCGGCTTCCTCATGGGCAATCGCCCGCTTGGTCACGAGATTGAACACGTTGGCAGACCAGTTCTGCACAGTCACGTATTGGATTTTGGCCCCTTTCATCGCCACGAGTTCCACCACCGCCGAATGCAGCGTGGCGGTCTCAAACTTCGGCGCCGTGCACCCTTCCATATACATCACTTCGCTCCCTTCATCGGCAATGATCAGCGTACGCTCAAACTGCCCGAAGTTCTCCGCGTTGATCCGGAAATAGGCCTGGAGCGGATGCTTTACCTTCACACCCGGCGGCACGTAAATGAATGAGCCGCCGCTGAATACCGCCGAATTGAGCGCGCTGAATTTGTTGTCGCCGGTCGGAATGACTTTCCCAAACCATTTGCGGAAAATCTCCGGGTGATTCATCAACCCATCGGTCGAGCCGACAAAAATGACACCCTGATCGCCCACCGCCTTCTTGATGTTCGAATAAACCGCCTCGCTATCGAACTGCGCCTCAACCCCGGCCAGAAACTTGCGCTCCTGTTCCGGAATCCCAAGGCGCTCAAAGGTGCGCTTTACATCTTCAGGAACCTCATCCCAGGAACGCGTCGCCTTCTGGCCGTTGGCCAGATAATAGCGGATCTTGTCGAAATTAATCGCCTCAAGATCCTTCGACGCCCAGTTGGTCGGCATCGGCTTTTTTTGGAAAACGTCGAGCGCGCGAAGCCGAAACTCGCGAATCCATTCCGGCTCGCCCTTCACGTCGGCGATATAATTGACGGTGTCGCGCGTCAGACCGACACCGGCATCAAACTGATGCTTTTCGGGATAGGAAAAATCGCCGACGCTGCGGTCGATATCAAATTGTTCAACAGTTTCTGTAGACATACGAATACTGAGTTAAAACTACCAAATAGAGATGAAAACGGCCTGGGCCGGCATCCGTCATTTGCAACGGACCAAAAAATCGCAGGGAAAAATCCCGTTTAAAGAACTGCTGAAGCTGATTCTTCAATGCCTTCGCGGATAAAATCGTATCCCTTCTCTTCAAGCTCAAGAGCGAGCTCTTTGCCGCCGCTCTGCACAATGCGCCCGGCAACCATCACATGGACGTAATCGGGCACGATGTAATCAAGAAGGCGCTGATAATGGGTGATCAGCAGGACGCCCAGGTTGGGACCGCGCAATGCATTCACGCCATTGGAAACGATTTTCAGCGCGTCGATATCGAGGCCCGAATCGGTTTCATCCAAAATCGCGTACCGCGGCTCGAGCATCGCCATTTGGAGGATCTCGTTGCGTTTTTTCTCACCGCCGGAAAAGCCTTCATTGACCGAGCGCGAAGTAAACGTGCGCGGGATTTCGAGAAAATCCATCTTCTCATACATGGCCGCGTAGAATTCCGTGGCTTCAAGTTCTTCGCCCTCGGGCAGGCGCGCCTGCACGGCTGCGCGCAGGAAATTGGCATTGGAAACCCCGGGAATTTCCATCGGATACTGGAACGCGAGGAAAAGCCCCTTGCGAGCGCGGACATCGGGCTCCATGCCGATGATGTTTTCTCCGTCAAGAAGCACTTCGCCACTGGTAATCGTGTAATCGGGATGGCCGCCGATCGCCTTGCTCAGCGTGCTTTTGCCGGAACCGTTTGGTCCCATGACGGCATGCACCTCGCCCTTCGGAATCTCCAGGGAAAGTCCGCGGATGATTTCTTTGTCTCCGATGCTGACGTGAAGGTCTTTGATGACGAGTGAACTCATTTACGAATTAAGATTTTCAGTTTTGGATTTTAATTTGGCGGCGGCCGCGCACTTCGGACAGAGACCGCGGAAAGAAACTTCGTGATGGGATACCACCACGTCGGAAGGCAGATCCCAGATCTCGCTTGCGGGCCGGTTCTGACGCATCGGCAGATCGTGCACGGAGCCGCACCCCTCGCAGAAAAGATGGGCGTGATCCTCAAGATTCGGGCAATAACGCGACGGTTCGCGGTGATGATTCACCAGCCGCACCAGCCCGCATTCGGTGAGCGTCTCCAGGCAATTGTAAACCGTCGCCAGCGAGATGGATGCCATCTTGGTTTTAACCCGCATGAAGACCTCCACCGCAGTGGGATGATCCGGATTGCCCATCAGCGCGTCGTAAACCTGGCGCCGTTGCTCAGTGAAACGAAATCCGTTCAAGGAAATCGTTTCGCCATAAGAGCGGGCAGGTTCAGCTTTTCGAGACATTGTGGGTAGGCAAAGAACCACGGCCCCGCATCCTTATCAAGAATTGTTCTAAATAAAAAGAGCGCCGCTAATACTCAAACGGCTCCTTAGCCCGCAAACCGCTCCTGAAGTTCGCGCAGACATTCCCGCAGGTTGCCGCTATGGCGTCCATAAATGACGGCGGCCTCGCCGGAGGGAAGCTTCGCGCCGGTCAGTTCAAGGACAATTTCCTCCAGAAGCGCCGGCGTGGTCGCCGCCTCAATCACGGTCGGCAACCGGCTCGTCCGATGCACCGAGACGACGCAGCCGGCTAATTGCGCAATCGCCACGCGCAACGGCAGCCATTGCCGGGTCGTGAGCCGCTCCGCCCCATCGAGAAGGAGAAAGTCGGGCGCTCGAAAATTGCGAGCCTGGGCCAGCAGCGACTCTTTTTCAGCCATGTCGCTTTCCGAACTTAGCCGCAGGAGATGCGGCACAAACCCGCGCTCCTGGAGACGCGGCACGAGTTGTTCCAAAAGAATGGATTTTCCCGAGCCAGGGGGACCGACGATTGTCCCGCGCCAGGTTACCGCTTCCAGACGTTCAAGAAGCGTTTCCCAGGAGCCGTCGATAAAACGGTAACGAATCTGGGCCAGGCGGTCGGGAGCAAAAGGATTATCACAGGCGAGTGTCATGGGAAAAATAAGGGGTGGTGAAAGGTTCCGGGAACGCAGCCGAAACAGGCCACGCAAAGAGTCGGTAAAACCGGGAGAGCATTTAAAGATGCACGGAAATCCGGTAGCCGAAAGAGAGAGCAGAACACACGCCAGCTCTTATCCGCGCGAATCGCCCGCGCATCAATCCCCGTTTCCTCGCATTTTGGGGCATTCCATGGTGCCACCCTCGCCGGGGTTCTGTTTTGAAAAAGCTGGACCTGCCGGGAATCGAACCCGGGTCTCAAAAAATCTACCTCGAACTTCTACATGCTTAGTCCCTCCCTGGATTTAGGGGTTGTGCAAGAGTGGGACAAAAATACCCACAACCCCGATTCTCTTTCCCAGAAACGCTGGGTTGAGAAGGTAACCGCTTTTACCTGCTGTTACCCTCCGACTAGCAGGCGTCTATCGGAGGGGCGAACATGACTGCAATTAAGCGGCCATGGCGAGTTCGCCGCCTGTGAAGGCGTCGGTCGCGTCAACAATGTTGTTGGCTTTTGATTTTTGCCCCTGTTGATAAAGCGGAACAATGGGCGTCCGCTGCATGCGGTCCTAAAGGAAACGATCTTCTGATCGAAACCAAGTCAGGCCCGTAACTTTCTTTTCAAAAAAGCAAGTTCGACGGCGTTCCGTCCAAGTCTCCTCGGAAATGGCCGCCGCCGAACTCTCTGACACTATGGGATGAACTTCCGATGCCGTCAATGGTCCCTTGGAGGATCTTTTTTTGATCCGGAAAAAGAGAGGCCCTCAATGTCCAAGCCGATTAAAAACGCATTATGTATTCACAAAATGCAAGTTCGACAGTAATCCGCTAAACAACCACGACATCCCATTTGTTCCCGTCTTAATTGTTTATTTAAACCGTTTAGTTAAATCGCACTCTCCCTTCCTTACGCCATGTTTCTCCGGCTCCTGCTTCTCGTCCTCCTCCTCGGCGGCGCCGCGCTTGCCGGCCAGCCTGTTACCACTGACACACTCAAATGGTTTACCCCGGATCGCGATTTTAAGCCGATCGAACCGGCTGCCTGGGTCTATGAAGGGGTGCAGAAAGCGTTCGCGGGCGATTTTGCCAATCCCAAATCGCTTCCTTATGTCGATGAACTGGCTGCCGCCGGCGTGACAGTCATCCATACGGGCGGCCCGGAACCGTATTACCCGCTTCGGCGCGATGGCGGCCCCGGCATGGAAGAGAGCGCGCTTATGCGTGCCGTATTTGAACGGATGCGCAGCCATGGGATACGCATTGTCATCGGCGTCTCGCCGTATGCGCCCACGGAGTACGTGAAAGCGCATCCCGAGTGGCGGCTTAAATCTTCGCCAGATGAAAAGCCGCTCGACCCGGCCCTTGATTTTAATGCGCCCGCCAACATCCCGTTCCGCAGTCTGAGCCTCAACACGCCGTATGGCGATTACCTCATTGAAAATCTCGCGGAAATCTTCGCCGATTACCACGTCGACGGCATCTCGTTTGATGGGAACTACCATCCGCCGCTCAATTACACCCCCTATGACATGGAACTTTACGTCCGGGAAACCGGGCGGGCGTTTCCGCGAAAAATCGACATCGCCGATGACGACTACAAAATCTACCTCCTCTGGGCGGATACCAAACTGGAAAACTGGTATCGCAAACTCCACGCCCGGCTTCGCGAGGTCAACCCGCAGGCGGCCGTCTATACATGGACCACCAACGCCGGCCGCTATGGCCATTTCCTCACCAACCCGCGTGTCATGTCGGCGCGCATGAATCTCCTTTTTGATTCACCTGTCCAGGAATGGTGGCTCGATGAAGTCAACCTCGGGGCGAGCGTCGTCCCTGCTTTTGGGGCCGCCTATGTGCGCGCCCTCACCGGTGGCCGCACCGGCGCCAGCGAGCCTTACATCATCTCGCGCGGGAACCCTTACAGCAGCTCCAGTTTCCCGCGCCATGAACTCTTTGTCCGTTGCATGATGGCCATGACCAATGGCTCCATCACGCCGCTCGCCGTGCCGACCGCGGCGGGAAAAGTCGCTGGCGACGACACATTACGGGAGATCGGCCGCCGCAAAAAATGGTTCATCCGCTCCACCCCTGAACCTTGGGCCGCACTCCTTGTCAGCGAACAAACGCGGCAGTTTTACGCCGGCGGTCATATCATGGAATGTTTCCTCGCACACGCGCTCGGAGTCTTCCGGGTTGGCTGCGAGGAACATCTTCCCATCACGCTCATTACCGATCTCGACCTGGGTCCGGAGAGGCTTGCTCCTTATAAAGTGCTCATTCTTCCCAATGCCGCCGCCCTTTCGGATGCGCAGGTGGCCACGATCCGCGACTATGTAAAAAGCGGCGGCGGCCTGGTAGCCACCTGCGAGACCTCGCTTTTCGATGAACTCGGCCATCCGCGGCCCAATTTCGCGCTCTCGGACCTCTTTGGAGTCGATTATCATGGCCGCCCTAAAGCGCCGGCCCAACGCGCTGAACTCGACGCCAATTTTGCCATTGTCGTGAATGAGAGCTACTGGGCAAATCGCCAAGGGACGGCCGAGATGCGGTGGGGCGCCGGCGATATTCTAACCAGTGAACTGATCGCCGATCCGCGCATGGAGCGTCTTACCAACGGGGTTCAAGCCAGTTTTAAAGGGCCGCTCGTTCTTATGAGCCCGGAGCGACCTCCAATGAAGCGGGCCATGATCATGTTCCCCGAAGGGAAGGATCCCGTCCCCGCCGTGGTGATGGGAGAACACGATAAAGGCCGTGTCGTCTACATGGCCGCGGGATTTGATGCCGCCAACTACAGCTACGGTTACCCGTATGAACGCGTCATCTTTTCCCGGGCGATCCAATGGGCGGCCAATGCGCCGATGCCCGTGACGGTGCAGGCGCCGATGTGCGTTCAAAGCACCCTCTTTCGGCAAAAGGATGCCGCGGGCGAGCGGCTTGTTCTCCACCTATTCAATGGGATCAACACGACAAGCGATCACGGACTGCCCGAAGCGGACGTTCCATTGCGCGAGGAAGTGCTCCCGATTGCCGGAATCAAAGTCCGTTTTCACCAGCTCAACCTGAAACGCGTGCATCTGGAGCCCGAAGCGATGGAGCTTCCCGTGGTAACGGAAGGGGAATGGAGCGAGGTTTGCGTCCCCTCGCTGTCAGTGCATTCCATGGTTGTCGCGGAGTTCTGAAAAGGCAGGCGAAAGCGGCCTGAAATCAACCAGGCCCGGGCGGCGTCAATTTAGTATACCGGTGCAATATCCATTACACTGAGGAAATCTGTTATCGGCCCGCAAAAGGCGTTGCACTCGCTCAGACGCATTGCTATCCACGCCCGGCGCAAGGTTACATTCCTGAAACAATTGCGTATCAGCTCACCGACTTCCCCTACCAAATCACTATGAGATCAAATCTGCTTCTTTCCGCCGGCGCCCTTGCACTTGGCGTCATGACCGCGTCCGGCCAGGATAGCGCGCTGGTGGACATTCTCGTCCGCAAAGGCGTTCTGAGCACAAAGGAGGCAGCCGATGTGCGCCGTGAACTCAAGGAGGAGCAGGCCAGCATCCCCGCCAATCGGATCAGGATCAGCGATTCGACCTCGGAGCTGAGGATCTACGGCGATATCCGGTTTCGTTATCAGTACGACACAAAGGATTTGCAGGAAAACCCGCCCGGGGTCGGCGTCAATTTCCCCACTGAGGAACGGAGCCCAACAGGTTCCCAGCGTTCGCGCCTTCGTTTTCGGCTTCGCCTGGACGCCGATTTTAAACTGGGCGAAAATTGGTTTGGCGGCGCTGAACTCCAGACCAACAACGCTTCCGATAGCGCCAACCAGACATTTGAAAACGGGTTTACCGATTACAACATCTATATAAGCCGCGCTTTCCTGGGATGGAAAAATGACTGGCTGACAATCACCGGAGGCAAGCTTCCCAATCCATTCTATTCCACGGAACTCGTGTGGGATCCGGATATCAACCCGACCGGGTTCACCCAGAGCATCCGGCTCAGCAAACTCTTTGGCGGCACGGAGGAAGCCGGTTACTCCAAGGACGGCAAGGTTTTAAAACCGGTGGAGAGCCCGTGGGAATGGACGCTGAACCTGGGTGAGTTTATTTTTGACGACAACCCGGAGAGCGCTTTTGACAACGACGCATCGACCGATCCGTGGATCTTTGAAGCGCAGTTGGTCGGCAGCTACAAGTTCGCCAACGGGATCAAAGTCACGCTCGCTCCCGGTTACATGGTCTATACCGCTGGCGATGTTTCCGACGCGATCAACGAGAACCCGTTCAGTGATGCGCCCGGCGTTTCCGGCGAAACACGCAACCTCTCCATCGTGATGCTGCCCGGCGAAGTCGGCTTCAAACTCTTTGGGATCTCTTCCAAATTTTACTGGGATACCGCTTACAACCTGGAAGGGAGGAAACGGGCGGAGAATATCTACGGCCTTGCTTTCAACGACCTCGCGGGACGCAAACATTCTCAATACACGCGTGAAGACAGCTTCGCTTACCTCGTCGGCGTGCAGGTCGGCGAGAACAAGAAAAAGGGCGATTGGGCATTGCTGGCCAACTGGCGCCAGACCGGCATCGCAGCCGTCGATCCCAACATCAATGAAAGCGATTTCGCAAGCGGCGAACTAAATACACGCGGCGTCCAGCTCAGAGCCTCCTATAACTTCACCAACTTCGCAGTTGGCACGATCACCTACGCCCATGCCTGGAACTTCAAGGACAACCTGGTCGGCGGCCAGGCCACCGGGGGCGCCGCGATCGCCGATGAGAACTCATTTGATCTCATCCAGGTCGATCTCAACGTGAAATTCTAGCCGTTACCGCAACCGCGCATCGACCCAGGCGCGCCAGGCCGGATGCCGGAAAACAAAACCGGCAGCCATCGCGCTCCGCGGCACGACGCGCTGGTCGTCCAGCAGCGTGCAGGAAAATTCCCCAAGCACCCCGCGCAAGAGCCAGGCGGGAATTGCGCCCCGCAACCGGCGTCCGAAATGCGTGGCCAGCGTGACGGCAAATGCGCGATGGGAAAGCGGATTTGGGGCGACAACGTTGAACGGACCGTTGAAGCGCTCTGTTTCAAGCGCAAACGCGATCAGCCGCACACAATCCTCCATGGAAACCCACGGGATCATCGAGGCGCCATTGCCAAATACAAACGGCAGCCCCGCACGGAAGATTTTTCCCAAACGCGCGAAGTAACCGTCATCGGGATCCACCACATTGCCGATGCGCAGCTTTACAACCCGCATCCCAAGCCCGCGCGCTTCGTCCGCCGCCGCCTCCCACGCCACGCAGACTTTCGAACGAAAACTCCCCTGCCCATCCGTGGGGGATGATTCGTCCAATTCTTCCCCCGGCCGGTTTCCATAAATCCCCACAGCAGACGCGCAGAGAAAAATCCGGGGCCGTTTTTCCGCGTCCGCCATGGCGCGCACGATCCGGCGGGTCCCTTCGACGCGGCTCGCCATGATGGCGCGCCGTTTGCCGGCGGTCCACAATCCGGCCACGTTTTCCCCGGCAAGATGAATGACGGCGTCAATCCCCGCCGGTATCCCGACTTCGGCAAAGCGCACCCCGGCGGGAAAATCGCATGCGGCGGCATGCAAAGGATCGCGCGAAAAAACCGTGCATTGATGTCCGTGTGCCTGCAAATGGGCAACGAGCGCCCGTCCGATAAAGCCCGTGGCTCCTGTGATAAGCACGTTCACGCGGCCACCTCCCAGGTCTCTCCGCGGTTCCACTGATATTCAATCGGATCGACTTCAAAACAGAGTTCAAGCTTCGCGCCCGCTCCCAGCAGAGCCGGCCATTCGGCCGATTCTCGATGAGTGACCAAGCTTAATGGAACCAATGCGCCCACGGTTTCGATGGGGACCCGATAGGAAAAGAGCCAGCATCGTTTTAGCAAACCGCGGATTGTCAGCGGGTTCTTATTTATTTTCATAAGCTATGCAGGAAGCGAAGTAAGAAGGTGAAAAAGAGGGCGCCACTCCCGTTGAGGGCAAGCATCCACGCGCCGTAAATCAAAGAGCCCACCACCGCAATCGCGGTCAGTCCGCTCCAGAGCCGCCAGGGGATCCGCTGCGCACGCGCTGTCAGGAATGAAGCGCTCATACCGGACGGCAGTAGCCCGTGCTCTTGCATGGCTCGGAAAGGGCGGCCAGTTTTTCCCCGACCTCAATCGTTGAGTGTCTTTCAAACCAGCCGGAGAGCGCATGCCGGTTCTCGGAAATAAGCGCGCACGCCCGGCGCGAAAAGGGGAGCAACGCCGGATGCGCGAGACGCTGGGACCATTCGCGGTATTCTTTGAGAGCCCAAAGACAGGTAATCCATGCCCGTGCCCCCTGCCAAAGCTCCCCTTCATCGCTGATCACCAAAAGCTCTTCCTCGGGATGCAACTCCCGGATTCCTGGAAAGCGGCGCTCCAGATCCGGAGCCTGCAACGGGATAAACGCAAGCGGCACATAAGCAATCTGCTGGCCAAGCCAGACGCGCAACCGCCGGCAAATCTCGCACTTCCCGTCGTAGAGAACATAAAGCGTTTTCATCGCCTCAGGGAGTCACGACGGCCACACGCGCCTGGGCGGGAATCGGAGGAGGCGCGCCATGGAGCAGCGCCCGTTTACGCATCCGGTTAAAGATATAGAGATTAAAGAAATGCATGCCGCCGAGCACCAGTAGGACGAGCCCGACCTTGCTGCTGAGCACCTCGAGCAGGCTCTGAAAGTCGGCCGGTTTCTCGCCGCTCTTCATTGCCAGCGTGATAAATCCGACGTTGATCAGATAAAAACCGGCCAGCAACAGGTGGTTGACGGAATCGGCCATTGCTTCATTGCCCAGGAAACTATCGACCAGAAAGATCCGCCCATTCCTGTGCAAGGTCCTGCCAACCCAAGCGGTCATAGTGATGCCGATAGCGAGATAAGAGAGATAAGTATAGACGGTGGCGTTCATGGTTTTGTTTTTTTCTGGTTCTTTTGTTTTTTCAGGAATCTTTGAAAGTTCATGGCAAAAAAATGGCGCTTTGATTTCGCCGTTTTATTATCTGGCCAGATAATTAAGCGCCCACGGCAGCACCGTGCTCTCCTCCGAACGCGCCACCCGGCTCAGCACGCTGTCGGCCGTCTCCATGAACTTGCAGAGCGCCTTGGTTTGGGTGCTGAAAGCCTCGGCTTCATCGGACTTGAGGGCGTTCACTCGCTCGATGCACCCTTTTAAGACGGCGATGGCAGGCTGAATCTCGCGCCGCTTGCGTTCCCGGATAATGATGCAGAACATTTTCCAAACGTCTTTTTCCGCCTCGAAAAACTCTTTGCGTTCCCCCTTGCGAATCACGCTTCGGACAAGCCCCCAGCCGACTAATTCACGCAGGTTCATATGCGCGTTGCCACGGCTGATCCTGAGATCCTCCATGATGTCATCAGTGGAAAGCGGGCGCGTGGTGATCATGAGCAGCGCATGGATCTGGGCCATGGTGCGGTTGACTCCCCAAGCGCTCCCCATCGTCCCCCATTGCGCCACGAACTCGTCGCGCGCCTCCTGTAATTTGAGGGCTTCCTCGGATTGGGATGGGGTTGGCTTGCTCACAACAACTTTCAGTATTTCCTGAAAGTTCTGATCCTCAAGAAAATTCCACCGGTTTTTTTTAAAACCCGATCCCTTAGCACGAAACGGCTTCCGCCAGGCACGCCGCCCGCGGCTGCTGCGGCACCAGATCGAGTTCTTCCAAAAGCGAACGATCTTCATCCACCCCGGGGTTTTTTGCCGTAAGCAATTTATCGCCGTAAAAAATCGAATTGGCTCCCGCAAAAAAGCAGAGCGCCTGGCCTTCCCGGGAAAGCCGGGTGCGGCCCGCACTGAGACGGACCTTCGCTTTGGGGAGCGCGATCCGCGTGACGGCGATAAGGCGCACGAGCTCAAACACATCGACAGGCGGTTGCGCTTCCATCGGCGTCCCGGGCATCGCCATCAGGCAATTGATCGGGACACTTTCCGGCGCGGGATCAAAGCCGGTGAGCACTTCAAGCATCCGGAGCCGGTCGCCGATGCTTTCGCCCATCCCGATGATTCCCCCGCAGCAGACATCCATGCCGGCGTGCTGGACAGCGGCGATCGTGTTAAGCCGATCCTGAAAAGTGTGGGTGCTGACCACCTCGGGATAAAACTCCGGCGACGTATCGATATTATGATTGTAGGCCGTCACACCGGCGTCCTTGAGCTTCCGGGCTTCGGTTAAAGAAAGCTGTCCAAGCGTCACGCACACTTCCATTCCAAGCTTGCTCACCTCGCGGATCGTGCCGAGCACCTGCTCAAATTTCGCGTCTCCCTCGCGAACACCTTTCCAGGCGGCGCCCATGCAAAAGCGGGTTGATCCGTTGTCGCGGGCGCGCTGGGCGACTTCGAGAATTTCCTCGGTTTCCATGAGGCGCCCGGCTTTGACATCGGTTTTGTAGCGGGAACTTTGCGCGCAATAACCGCAGTCCTCGGAGCAGCCGCCCGTCTTGATGCTTAGCAACGTGCAAAGCTGCACCTCGCCTCCAGCCCAATTGGCAAGATAGGCATTGCGGCCTTGTTGAATGAGTTCAAAGAAGGGCTGTTCGTAAAGGGATTGGAGCTCGGCGAGTTTCATCGGCGCGCAGAGTCAACGGGGGAAAACGAAAACTTCAAAGCCAAACTTTATCTGGCGGCAAGAGAGCGGGCTCCAACCCCGGCCGCGCGCCACTTTTTCCAGCACCGCCCCATGACCTTTGGAAAGGCGCCCGACATCGCTTCAATCATCCTGGCTCCGAGCCGGGCCGCTTTTTTTTGAATCCGATTCTGATGCCGCGCGATTTTTTCGCACACATCGCCAAGGGCTTCGGAAGGGATCCCCTGCCGGTTTTTCAGATTCTCGCAAAGCAAACCGAGGTCGCGTTCATCTCCCAGCAGTTCTCCCAACTTCTTTGCCATCTGCTCGATTTTCTTCAGCTCCGGGCTGAAAGCGCCGCCCACGAGATCGAGCTGATAATAGAGATCTTTAACCCGTTTACGGCACGTATGCAGCGTTTCCACTTTCGGTTCCGTGGCAAACGTGATTTCAAAGTTTTTACAAGTTCGCCGGAAACTTCTTCGCAGACCGGGCTTCAATACTTTCCAGCCCTCTCCGGGTTCCAATAAACGCATCCGGACCCGGGCGTTTTTCATGGCCCGGTTAATTGCCGTGCGCTTTTTTTCGGTAAAGCCGCCACGCCGCGCAGCGCGGACATCGTTTAAAAGCATCTCGCGAATCATCGCGCTTCCCTCAACCGATGAATCAACGTCCGCCAAAGAATCGAATATCGCCAGCCGCACATCGGCATCGCGAGTCATTGAGAGCAACCGGCCGGCATCGCGGCAACAGGCCGTTTCCCGGAGAAAAACTTCCTCGCCGATCTGCTCGCGGAGCAGACGCAACAGCGCGCGTAATTTTTTGAGCGCCTTGCGGGCGGTATGCACCGCTACCGCATCAGGCTGCGCGGATTTGGATGCGCCGACCGCTTCCAGCACCGCATCGATTTCCTCCTCCGCAATACGCCGCACCCCATCGGGAAGTGATTCGCGTTTTAAGAAGCGGTAAGCCATGGCAGCGGTTGACCCACCATAGCCAATCACGCCTTAAACGACTTTGAAAGGCCACGATTGCGCCAATAACAGGGACTGAACCGAAGCTCGGTGAATAAGTCAGCGCCAGGAGCCGCCCGGTGTGGAAACAATGGGAAGTTCGTCGGTTTGATAGGCGGTCTTGCCGTTGGCGCCGATCATTTTTACTCCGGTAGCGCTTCTAAACTTGCTGCTCATGCTCTCGCCGGTATGGCAGCCCCAGCTTTTCACAAAAGCATCCCGGGCAAAAATGCCGCGTTGGATCTTTTTGAGATCATCCTCATGGAGCCAGACCTTGGAAGCGCTGTCGATGTTGTTGGAGTAATCGAACATAAAACACGCTTTGTTTGAGTGGCCGAAGTATTCGAGATCGGCAATCTTCACCATCTCGCGGGGCCGTCCGTAATTGATGTAACTGAGCAACTGCTCGGTGCGATCGAAGTAGACAAGTTTGACCTTAAAAGCGTCCCGCACTGAATCGATAAGGCTGATAAGATCTTTGCCATCCTGTTTGGAGCGGCTCAGGTAAGCGGGCCGATAGACCAGCCAGGCGATCTGCGCCTCGGGGTCCTGCGCCCTGATTTCTTCGATGCGAATCCGCGAGGCGCGCACAAAATTCATCCACCAGTTGTCGTGCGGTTCGGCTTTGAATTTTTCCCAGGCCCAGAGCGAAACGCCGCCTGTGATGATGATGTATTCGCGTGCCGGTTCAGGCGCGGCATGCATCGGGGTATTCAGGAAACAAAGCAGGAGGGCAAAAAGGAGGGCAAACTTTCTCATGGAAACACTGGAATTTTTGGTTGGGCTTGAAGGCAGTGGCGGCGAAAAGGATTCGCTCATGGTTTTGAATCGTGCAAATAGCAATCACACGTTTGATTCAGCCAATTCTTTGCATCGTTTGAGATCGAGCTTCCCGCTGGCAAGCACCGGGATGGCGTCAACGCGCTGGAGCTTTTTTGGGATCCAAAGATTTGGCAGCCCGGTTGCGGCGAGCTTCTCGCGTAATGCCGCCATCTCAATGTCGCAGGCGGCCAGCACCACGAGCGCTTCGCCTTTGGCTTCATCGGGAATGGAGGTGATGGCGATGTGCCGCTCGTCACTCGCCAGGCCGAGCACCTCATAAATTTTTGCCTCAAGCGTTTCGTGCGGCACCATTTCGCCGCCGATTTTCGAAAAACGTGAAAGGCGCCCTTCAATAAAAAGAAAGCCATCCTCGTCGAACCGGCCAAGATCGCCTGTTTTAAACCAGTTGTCGCGCAACACATCGGCGGTGCGGACCGGGTCATCGAGGTAACCGTTGAAAATGTTCGGCCCGCGCAACCAAAGCATGCCGGTGTCGTGCAGGGAGAGGATCGCATCGCTCTCCGGATCGCGAATTTGAGCCGCAAGACCCGGAGCGAGTTTGCCAACCGATCCGCGCCGGCTGCTCGGCTGCACGTCCTCCCCTTTTTTTGCCACCGGCTCGGGCAAATTGACGCTGACCACCGGGGAAGTTTCCGTCAGGCCGTATCCTTGCAGCACTTCCTTGCCAAAGCGCGCATGGAACGCCTCGGCCAGTTCGTTTGGAAGTTTCTCAGCACCGGTGACGATCAGCTGCAGGGATTGAATCTGGGCCGGTTCGACCTTTCGCAAGTAGCCGCGAAGGAAGGTCGGGGTGGAACAGAAAAGCGTGATTTTATAACGATGAATCAGCTCGGCATTTTTTACGATATCGAGCGGATTGGGGAACGTCACGGCGCGCATCCCTTCAATGAGCGGGTACCAAAGCGTGACGGTGCAGCCGAAGCTATGGAAAAACGGGAGGCAGGCCAGAAGCGAATCGCGCCGGGTAAGATTGAGCATGAGCGCAAACTGGCTCACGTTGCCGAGCAGGTTGCGATGGCTGAGCACAACGCCTTTGGGATCGCCTGAACTCCCGCTCGTAAAAAGCACCACCGCTTCGTCGTGATCGCCAATCCGCGGAATGCCGAGGAGCCGCGCGAGAATCCACGACGGCGTCAATGCCACCGCCATTCGCCACGCCACGATATGCGGTTTAAGGCCGGGCATCACGGTCTCCAGCTCAACGCAATGGGCCGGCCACGGGAAATCGGGCAGACGTTTCATCACGAGACGCGCCGTGATGCAATGTTCGATGGAACCGATCCGCAACGCTGCTTCAATCGCCGCGCGGCCGGCCGTGAAGTTAAGGTTTACAGGCACCTTTCCGGCAAGGACGACAGCCAGGTTGGCAATGATGGCCGCCTTGCCGGCCGGCATCACGATGGCGATCCGGTGATGCGGACATTCCCGGGCGATATACCGGCTCAAGGCGATACCCGCGGCCAGGAGCGTGCCGCGTGAGATCTGGCTGTGATCCATCCCATCAATGGCCGCCACGCTGAACTGCCGTCGCCTGAGCCCTCGAATACAGGCCTCACCCAAATGGGCGCGCAAGGTTTCCCGTTGTTGAAAACAGAACTCGCCGAGTTCAAGCATGCGCGCTCGCACGATCGCGATGCCGGCGTTCTCGGTCGCAATCGGTTCCCCAAACGCCACGGTCACCGGATAAGGAATGCGTTTGGGCCATTTGAAAAAGAATTTGCCGCCTTCAAATGAAAAAATGGATCCCCAGAGCTGATCCATCCAAACCGGCACCACCGGGCATTTGGCGGTCCGTGCGATGAGTTCATAACCGCGTTTGAGCCGAAGCAGGATGCCGCTGCGGGAGAGTTCGCCCTCGGGGAAAATGCAGACGATTTCGCCGCGTGCAATCAGGTCACAAGCCACTTTGACCGCCTCTTTGGCGTGCTTGGGCGAAATCGGAATCGCCTGCATGACTTCAAAGACCGGCCGCATCAGCCGCTGATTGTAAATATTCTCGTAAATGACGAACCGGATCGGCCGCGGACAGGCCAGATGCAGAATCACCGCGTCGATCCAGGTAAGATGGTTGGGCAAAAGGAGAAAACCGCCTTTGGGCAACCGCTCAAGTCCATGCGTGTGTACACGATAGATGAACCGCGCCACAAACCGGCCGACTGCCATCAGGAGCGTTTCAGTGAGCGAGGTTTTCGGTTGGGTGGAGGACACGGGGGCGGAGAATAGGGAAAAACGACCGGGCTTAAATCGAAAATAACTTTCGCCGAAAAGTAATGACGCCACGAAGCCGCGAATTTTTATCTCCGAATTTGGATTTGGAAATTCCACGCGCGGCAACCGAAGGCTAAAGCTTGCCGCCTCATGGATCATTCCTCGCCAATGAAACCCGCCGTTCTTCCCGGCGCGAACCGTGCGCTGGCGCTGCTGCTGGCCATTAATCTCTTCTGTTATCTGGATCGCTACATCCTGGCGGCCATCATTCCGGCAATCAAACTCGAGTTTCTTCCCGGCGACCCCGATGCCAACGGAAAAGCGGGCCTGCTCACCACGGCATTCCTGCTCAGTTACATGCTGATGGCGCCCCTTTTTGGATGGCTGGCCGACCGTTATTCACGCTGGCCCCTGATCGGCTTGAGTGTCGCGCTCTGGAGCATCGCAAGCGGAGTCACCGGCTTTGCCAGCACTTTCCTCATGCTGCTGGCCACGCGCATCTTTCTTGGCATCGGCGAAGCCGGCTACGGACCCGCCGCCCCCACCATCATCAGCGATCTTTACCCGGCGGAAAAACGGGGCCGGGTGCTGGCCTGGTTTTTCATGGCAATTCCAGTCGGCAGCGCGCTCGGTTACGCGTTCGGCGGGGTGATCAATCATTTCTGGGGATGGCGCTGGGCGTTTTTCCTCGTTGCGCCGCCCGGGCTTTTGCTCGCGTTTCTTTGCGCAAAAATGAAAGAGCCGCGCCGGGCCGGATCGACCGGATCCAAGCCGCGCGCAGCCGACTACCTGGCCCTCTTTAAGATCCCCTCGTTGATCAGCAATATCGCCGCGCAAACGGCCATGACTTTTGCCATCGGCGGACTTTCGGTCTGGGCGCCGACTTATATTCATGAGACACGCGGATTGCCGCTCGCGCAGGTCGACCTCATTTTTGGCGGGATCCTCGTCGTTGCAGGACTGACCTCCACGCTGCTGGGCGGGATGCTCGGCGATAAACTCAAGGCGCGCTTTCCCGGCTCATATTTCCTGGTCTCAGGCAGCGGGATGTTGCTCGGGTTTCCGGCGACGATCGCCATGCTTTTCACGCCCTTTCCCGTGGCTTGGATCTTTGTATTCCTGGCGATGTTTTTTCTCTTCTTAAATATTGGCCCCTCCAATACGGCCATCGCCAACGTCACTCCTCCGGCAATGCGCGCCTCGGCTTTCGCATTGAATATCCTGATTATCCACGCCCTTGGAGACGCGCTTTCTCCGTGGCTCATCGGCTGGATAAAAGATCATTACACATGGAACGCAGCCTTTTTTACCGTCTCCCTGGTCATGCTTGTGGCCGGGATTATCTGGTTGCTGGGAATCCGGGGTTATGTGCGCGATAACGCCGCGGCTGAAGCGGAGGAGAACCGGGCATTCACCGATTCCTCGGATCCATTAAAAGCGACCGTTTAATGGACCCGGCCTCCTCTGATTCACCGGCAAAAGCGCGAAGCTTGAAGCCGCCAAAAGCCGACGCTACGGTCCCGGCCGTGTCTGAAAATTTAACCCCGATGATGCAGCAGTATCAGGGCATCCGAAGGGGTCTCCCGCCGGATACGTTGCTCCTGTTCCGGCTTGGCGATTTTTACGAAATGTTCTTTGAGGATGCGCAGGTGGCGGCCGGCATTCTCAACGTGGCCCTGACAAAGCGGAACCTGGTGCCAATGTGCGGCATCCCGTTTCACGCGCTCGACGGCTACCTTCGCCGATTAATCAAGGCGGGACGGCGGGTGGCGATTTGCGATCAGGTGGGCGAGCCGCAGAAAGGGCAGATCGTCCATCGCGAGATTGTCCAGATCATCAGTCCCGGCACCGTGGGCGATGTGCAGATGCTCGATGCCAAGCGCAATAATTTTCTGGCCGGGATTCTGGCCGGGGCCAAAGGCGGATTCGGTTTTGCTTTTGTCGATCTGACCACGGGCGATTTTCGCCTCACTGAAGTGGCGGACGAAAAAGCGCTTATTGATGAAATCGCCCGGGTGCAGCCCGCCGAGGTGCTTATCAGCGAGGAACAGGCGGCTCTGTTTCGCGAAATCCGAGGCCTGGTTCCCCGCGACGGCTACACGTTTCTTTATGAGCAGGCTTATTTTACCCTGCGCGACCATTTTAAGGTGCAATCGCTCGACGGGTTTGGCTGCGAGGAGATGCCCGCGGCCATCGGGGCGGCCGGCGCCATCCTTCATTATTTAAAGAATGAACTGCGCCGCTCGCTCGGCCACATCGCCCGGCTGACCTGTTACCGCAACTCGCAGTTCATGATCATTGACGCCGCCACCCAGTCGAACCTGGAGCTGGTCCAGGCGCGCGGTGGTGGACGCGACACTTCGCTTTTAGGCGCCCTCGACCGGACCGTGACGCCGATGGGGGCGCGCAAGCTGCGGGATTGGGTGCTGCATCCCCTTTGTGAACTGAACCCGCTGGTTGCGCGGCAGGAGATCATTGGCGAACTGCTCGGCGAACCGTTTGTCCTTGGTAAAATACGCGAAACCCTCAATTCGATCCGCGATATGGAACGGACCGTCGGGCGGCTGGCGCAAACCGGCGGCAACGCGCGCGATCTGCTGGTTTTACGGACAAGCCTGGAACAGATCCCGCAGCTCAAGGCCGATATCGAAGCGCTGCAACTGGGCAGCGGGCTGCATCCCGTCAATGACACGCGCGGCCCGGATGCCTGCAAACTCTGCCAGACGATCCTTGGTGATTTGCATCCCCTTCCCGCGCTGGTTTCCCTCTTGAATACCGCCATTGTTGACGAACCGCCCGCATTGACCCGCGACGGAGGCATGTTCCGCGACGGTTATCATCCGCCACTTGACGAGCTCCGCAACGCCGGGCGCGAAGGCAAGGACTGGATCGCCCAGCTCCAACAGCGTGAGATGGAGCAGACAGGCATTAAATCGCTGAAAGTGCGGTTTACCTCGGTTTTCGGTTATTTTATCGAGGTCACAAAATCGAACCTCCATTTGGTGCCGGTAACCTGGCACCGCAAACAGACCGTCGCGACCGGAGAACGATTCATCACGCCGGAATTAAAAGAAGTCGAAGGCAAAATCCTCGGCGCCGATGAACGGGCCAAGGCGCTGGAAATGGAGCTTTTTGGCCAGGTGCGCGACGAGGTTTTAAAAGAGCTGAGCGGCTTGCAACAAACCGCTTCGGCCGTCGCCTCGATTGATGCGCTGGCTTCATTGGCCGAGACCGCGCGGCTTTTTGGTTACTGCAAACCGCTGCTCACCAATGAACTCCGATTGCGCGTCGTCGATGGCCGCCATCCGGTGCTCGATCAGTGTCTGATTGAGGAAAAATTCGTGCCAAACGATGTCGACCTCGACGGCGACCGCAACCGTCTCCTGATCCTGACCGGCCCGAACATGGCCGGCAAATCGACGTATATCCGGCAGGTGGCGCTCCTGACGCTTCTGGCGCAGATCGGTTCGTGGGTGCCGGCAAAATCCGCCGAGATCGGGCTCGCCGACCGCATTTTCACCAGGGTCGGGGCCAACGATGATCTCTCACGTGGCCAATCGACGTTCATGGTGGAAATGAACGAGACGGCCAACATCACCAACAACGCCACCGAGCGCAGCCTTGTTATCCTTGATGAAATCGGACGCGGCACCTCGACCTTTGATGGCCTTTCCATCGCGTGGAGCGTCGCCGAGTTTCTTCACGATGAACTCAAAGCCCGCACTTTGTTTGCCACTCATTATCATGAGCTG
Organism: Chthoniobacteraceae bacterium; assembly: GCA_028293625.1. GTDB lineage: Bacteria > Verrucomicrobiota > Verrucomicrobiia > Chthoniobacterales > Chthoniobacteraceae > CAIURC01. The sequence continues at coordinate 377,995 of JAQGOL010000030.1, forward strand.
ACCGAGCTTGAGATGACGCGATCCGGGGTGCGCAATTACAACGTGGCGGTTCGCGAGTGGAACGATCAGATCATCTTTTTACGCAAAATTGTGAAGGGTGGCGCGGACAAAAGTTACGGAATCCAGGTGGCGCGCTTGGCCGGGTTGCCGCCGTCGATCATCGCACGTGCGAAGGAAATTTTGTCCAACCTTGAGCAGTCTGAACTCAATGCCGAAGGAAAGCCGACTCTGGCCGAAAAACCGCCCGCGGCCGGGACGACCAAAACGCGTGCGAAAAAGCCCGCCGCTTCAGTCGCGGCGATCAAGCCGCAGATGACGTTGTTCTAAACGGGCGCTGCCCCTTTCATTTCCGGCGGGTTCCCGCGAATTATTCCAACGATTACGAGCGTTCACCGGTTAAACAGCCATGAACGTCCTTTGCCGCTCCATTCTCCTGCTCGCATGCTCGGTGGCGGCCACGCTGGCCGATGACCTTGTTAATTCGGCGATCGTTCCTGTTGCACAAGGCGGTATGGAACAACGCCACGCGGCAAAGGTCGAACTGGTTAAAAATCACAAGTTTGACCTGCTGCTGATTGGCGATTCGATCACGCACAATCTCGATAATCCCGGATACAAGGCGGTCTGGGATCAGTTCTTCGCGCCGCGCAATGCCATCGACCTCGGCTACAGCGGAGGCCGCACCGAGAACACGCTTTGGAACCTGGCCAATGGTGAACTCGAAGGCCAGACGCCCAAGGTCGCCATCGTGCTCATTGGGACGAATAATTCCGATGACGCCAACTATCGCGTGGTCCATACCCCCGAACAGATTGCGGAAGGGACCGCGGCGATCGTGAAACTGCTCAGGGAAAAGACGCCCGCCACCCGAATCCTGTTGTTGCGGATTTTCCCGCGCACGAACATTTATAAAAATCCCGATGGGAGCGAGCGCGGCAGCGAAGAAAAACGGTTTGCCACCAACCTGCGCGCCGGCGAACTGGTGGCGCGGCTCGCCGATGGCAAAAACGTTGTCTATCTCGATGTAAATCACGCTTTCCTTCTCCCCGACGGCACACTCGATCCAAAGCTCATGCCGGATCGGCTGCATCCGTCGCCGGAGGGAGCGCTGCGATGGGCGCGCGCGATGGAGCCGACCCTGGCGGAACTCTTCGGGGACTCGCTCCGCGAAGCCGCCGCGGCCAATAACGCGGTTGTTCCCGTCTCCAAACTTGAGCAGGACGGCTACGATTGGTTCGCCCGGCACGAAACGATCTTAAAACAACAGGACGACGCGGAAATCGTGCTCATTGGCGATTCAATCACCCATTTCTGGGGCGGCAATCCGGCCGCCAACAGGGTGAACGGCCCGCAGGCATTCGAAGCGACATTCGCCGGCAAACGCGTATTAAACCTCGGATTCGGATGGGACCGCACCCAGAACGTGCTCTGGCGGCTCGACCATGGGGAGATGGAAAAGCTGCATCCCGCCACCGTGGTCATCAATATTGGGACCAACAATTTTGCGGGGACAAAAAATGCGCGCGCCAATTCCCCCGCCGAGATCGTCGAAGGAATTCGCGAAATCGTTCTGCGGGTCCGCTCCAAAGCGCCCCGGGCCAAGGTGATCCTGATGGCGGTATTTCCACGTGGAGAAAACGCGGCTGATCCGATGCGCGCGAAGGTGGGCGAACTCAATGGTCTGCTGGGGCGCGAATTCGCCAATTTGCCAGGGATCACGTTTCTGGATCTGAACGCAAAGCTCACGCAGCCTGATGGCAGCATTTCGCGCGAGGTGATGAGCGATTTCCTGCATCCCAGCGAGCGCGGTTATTTGATCTGGGGCAACGCGCTCAAGGAAGCCGGTCTGTAAGCTTTTCGTTTTCCGCCGGATTCGTTCAGCTCTGCTTCACAAACCCGGTTTGTGGAGTTGGCTGATCGTGTCCTATTGGTTACAATGCCGCGCCGCCCTCTCCCCGCGGAACGCCAATGATTTCACAGTCCCCTCTCCTGCGTCGTCTTGCAGCGGTCACGCTTTTTCTCGTGCCGGGATTTGCCGACGCGGAAATCAACGGCGCGGAATTCTTCGAGAAAAACGTGCGGCCGATTCTTCAGGAGAACTGTTTTAAATGCCATAGTCATGCGGAGAAAATCAAAGGCGGGCTCGCGCTCGATTCCTTGGAAGGCGCCCTGAGCGGCGGCGAAACAAGCCCGGCGGTCGTGCCCGGGGATCTCGCCAAAAGCCTGCTCGTTGAAGCGATCGGCTATAAAAACGACGATCTGCAAATGCCGCCGAAAGGGAAGAAACTCAGCGAGGCGCAAATCGGCGCATTGACCCAGTGGATCTCGATGGGCGCCCCCTGGCCGGTCGATCCCAATAAGAAAAAAATGGTTTCCCGGCCCAAAGGCTCGATCACGGCCGAGGACCGCCAATGGTGGGCATTCCAACCGGTCGCCGATCAGGCTCCACCCACGGTGGACGATCACGGATGGGCCGCCAACGAGATTGACCGGTTCATTTTTAAAAAATTGGACGAGGCGGGCTTATCCCCGTCGCCGCGCGCCTCAAAGGCGAAACTGGTGCGGCGGCTTTATTTCGATGTGACCGGCCTGCCGCCCACGCCGGAACAGGTCGCGGCATTCGAGGCGGATTCCTCGCCAGAAGCATGGGAAAAGCTGGTCGACTCGCTCCTTGCCAGTCCGCGATATGGCGAGCGTTGGGCGCGTCATTGGCTTGATCTGGTGCGCTATGCCGACAGCGATGGATTTCGCATTGACGATTACCGGCCCCATTCGTGGCGTTATCGCGATTATGTGATCGGCGCCTTCAATGACGATAAACCGTATGACCGTTTCATTCAGGAGCAGATCGCGGGCGATGAAATGTTTCCCGACGATCCTCAAGCCCATATCGCCACCGGATTTTTAAGGCACTGGATCTACGAATATAACAACCGCGATGTGCCCGGCCAGTGGACGAATATTTTAAACGACGTCACCGACGTAACGGCCGACGTCTTTCTTGGGCTTGGGGTGCAATGCGCGCGATGCCACGATCACAAGTTCGATCCCATTTTACAGAAGGATTATTACCGGCTTCAGGCCTTTCTGGCGCCGCTTGTCCCGACGGAAACCGCGGCCGCGACCGAGTCTGAACAAAACCAATACGCGGATAAACTGGCGCCCTGGGAACAAAAGACAGCGGCTTTGCGCGCGCAGATCGCCACCTTGGAAGCGCCGTATCGGCAGAAAGCGGCGGAGGAGGCCATTGGCAAGTTTCCCGAGGAAATCCAAGCGCTCATTCACAAACCGGTTTCCGAACGGGCACCGTTGGAACATCAGCTGGCGGAACTGGCTTACCGGCAGGTCGATTATGAATTCGGACGCCTGCTCACGCATGTTCCCGACAAAGCCAAAAAAGAGCTGATTGACCTTCAGAAGGAACTTACCAGGTTCGACAAAGAAAAACCGCAGGCATTGCCGGTGGCGTTTGGGGTTGGGGATGTCGGACCGATCGCGCCGGTCGTGCGGATTCCGAAAAAGGAGCAGCTTGGCGATATCGCTCCCGGCTTTTTAACCATTTTTGGAGAGGAACCGGCGCGGATTGAGGCCAAAACGAATTCCACGGGACGCCGCACGGCGCTTGCGCGCTGGCTGACAACGCCGGATAACGCCCTTGTTACCCGCGTCATTGTCAACCGGGTCTGGCAATATCACTTCGGCCAGGGATTGGTTCTCACCACCTCTGATTTTGGCAAACTCAGCGAACCGCCATCCCACCCGGAGCTGCTCGATTGGATGACGCGCCGTTTTGTGAAGGACGGCTGGTCTTTTAAAAAGCTGCACCGGCTGATTCTGCTCTCGTCGACCTGGCAGGAAGCCGCGGTTGCCGAAGATACTGCCGGCATTTCAAATGCCTCCTTTGCCGACGCCAAAACCCCGCAGCTGGTTGATCCCGAAAACCGGTTGCTGTGGCGAAGCGGCACCCGGCGTCTCGATGCCGAACAGATTCGGGACGCGATTCTGGCGACAACCGGCGAGTTGGATTTGAAAAACATAAGCGGCCCCGGAGTCGATGGGAACCAGCCGCGCCGGTCGATCTTCAACAAGGTCATGCGCAATACACGCGATCCGTTGCTGGAAGTGTTTGACGCTCCCGAAGCCTTTTTAAGCGCTTCCCAACGCAACACAACGACCACGCCAACCCAATCGTTGCAGATGCTAAATAGCGCATGGTCGCTGGAGCGGGCCAAAATCTTCGCGCAACGAATCGAACGCGAGTTCCCTTCAAGCGATACCCGGCCCCGGCTGATCCGCGCGTTTCAACTCACCATGGGCCGGGCTCCCACCGCCATTGAAGCCGATCAGCTCGGCGCATTTTTGGGCGCCCAGGAAACACGGCTCTCAGGGCGTGTGGTCAAAAAGGCGGCCGTCCCGTTTCTTGGCGAAAAAATGCCGTTTCGCGATGGACGCGGTGCGGTGTTTGCCCCCGGCAGCGCGCAGCAACAACTCGGTGTGCCGAACGGCTTCGACGTCGAGAGTGCCGGATTTACCGTGGAAGCTTTTGTAATGCTGCGTTCGCTCTATCCAAATGGGAACGTGCGCACGATTGCTTCCCAATGGGATGGGATAAAGGAACATGCGGGCTGGGCGCTTGGAGTTTCCGGCAAACAATCGCGTTATAAACCGCAAACCCTCGTTCTCCAGCTCAATGGAAAGGGAACGCCTCCCGATCAGGCGCCTGAACCAATCTTCAGCGGGCTGACCCTCCAGATCGGCAAACCGTATTTCGTGGCAGTCAGCGTTCCAATCGACGCGGCCACGGGTGTGACGTTCTTTCTCAAAGATCTCTCCAACGACGATGAGCCGATGCTCACCGCGACGCTTCCGCATCAGACCGCAGGCGGTCTCACCAACTCGGCGGCCTTTACAATCGGCGGACGCGCCGGAAATGACCAGCAAACCTGGGATGGAATCATCGATGATGTGCGTCTGAGCCGCGGGATGTTGCCCCAGGACAAACTGCTTTTTACCGCCGAGATCGCAACCGAATCGACGATGGGCTACTGGCGTTTTGACACAGGGCCGGATCCTTTCAAAGACGGCGCGGTGAATGGACACAGCATTGTTCCCGCTGCGTTGGATGAGCCAACCGCACAGGAATCGGCATGGATCGACCTTTGCCATGTGCTGCTCAACTCCAACGAGTTCCTTTACCTTGATTGATTAAAAGAACCGAGTCAGCCCTTATGATCCCACGCCGCGATTTTCTTTGCCAAACGAGCTTGGGCGGGCTTGCGCTGACCCAGCTTTTGCACCGCTCAGCCCTTGGGGAAATGCTCGCAAAAGAACAGGCCCGCTCGGTGGTGCAACCGATGCTTCCTCGCCTGCCACAGCTTCCGGCACGCGCCAAAAGTGTGATTTTCCTCTTCATGGAAGGTGGTCCAAGTCACATCGATCTGTTTGATCCCAAACCGAAACTCAATGAGCTGGCGGGCCAGCGTCTTCCGGAAAGCTTCGGGAAAATTGTCACGGCCATGGGCGAGAGCGCTTCCCCGCTTCTGGCATGCAAACGGAGTTGGAAACAGCACGGCCAGAGCGGCATCTGGCTCAGCGACTGGCTGCCGCATCTCGCCGATTGCGTGGATGATCTGGCTGTGATCCGCTCGTGCATGGGCGACGGAATCAATCATTCCTCCGGGGTTTGCCAGATGAACACCGGCTCGATTTTGGCGGGCCGGCCCTCCCTTGGCGCCTGGGCCGGTTATGGACTCGGCACCACAAACCAAAATCTGCCCGGCTTTGTTGTCATGCAGGATAGCGCGACCACGGTCGTTAATGGACCGCGCAATTGGGGAAGCGGTTTTATGCCGGCCGTTTATCAGGGAACACGAATTGAAGGAGGAAGCGATCCGATTGCCAATCTCGTGCCGCCCGGTGAACCGGATGCGGAACGGCAGCGCGCCAAGCTCGATCTTTTGATGAAACTCAACCGCGCCCACGCTGAACCGCGGATTCAAAGCGAACTCGACGCGCGGATTGCCAGCTACGAGCTCGCCTTTCGAATGCAATCGGAGGCGCCCGAAGCGGTTGATCTTTCCAGCGAAACCGAAGCGACGCGAACGCTCTACGGGCTCGATGACAAGGAGACTTCGAAGTTTGGCGGCATGTGCCTGCTCTCGCGGCGGTTGGTTGAACGTGGCGTGCGCTTCGTGCAGCTTTATCACGGAGCCGGCAGCAAATGGGATTCGCACGCGAGGCTGGAAGAGAATCATTCCAAGCTTTGCCGCTCAATGGACAAGCCCGTGGCCGGCCTGCTTAAAGACCTCAGAGCGCGTGGCCTCCTCGATTCCACACTCGTGGTATGGGGCGGCGAATTTGGACGCACTCCCATGAGCGAGAAAGGCGATGGGCGCGATCATAATCCAACCGGCTTCACGATGTGGATGGCTGGAGGCGGCGTGAAAGGCGGCCAGACAATCGGGGGCACGGACGAACTCGGTTTGCGCGCCATCGATGAGCCTCTTCACGTTCATGATCTGCATGCCACGATCCTCTGGCTCATGGGGCTCGATAACATGGGCCTCGTTTACAAATACAAGGGCCGCCCCGAACGCCCAACACTCAATGAAGGCGAGCCGTATCGAAAAATCGTAGGATAATTGATTCTCCACGCGTGGTTTCACCGCGCCCTGGCCGCTCTCCGCGCGTTTGCAAAAGGGAAAGGATGACGGTTAAGAAAGGGGCGGAAAAGCTTGTGCTGCTCTCGTTCATGGGCACGGTTACTTCATGATCGCTCGCCCATTGTTTTCGAAGCTTTCTGGTCTGCTCCTGGGATTGCTGATTTTTAACGAATGCGGCAACGCCGCGGAAGATCGGGTCGAGAAAATCGAGCTGACCATCCAGATACAACCGGCTCCGCCCGCCGCCGAACCGAGCAGCTTTGAGGAAGTCACAGCAAAGCTCGATAAAGGCGGGCTGCTCTACCTTTATCTCAGTACCGAGCAATGGCTTGCGGGATTGTCCTCGTATATCGGCTCTTTTCGCGACGCAATGCTGCCAGCGGCTGGCCTTGGAAACGCCAAAAAGGAAAAAGCCCTGCGCGCTTTCGACACCGTCACCGGGCTGATTAAAAAAAGCGGCCTTGAAGAGATCAGCGGCGTGGGAGCGAGTTCCGTGGCCATTGAACCGGGTCTCTACCGGAACAAGTTTTTCGCGCATCACGGAAAAGGGACTGGTTTTTTATGGTCCGCATTCGGCGCTCCTTCGCATCGGTGGACAGCGCTCGATTTTTTGCCCGCCGATACGGCGCTGGCGAGCTTCTCAGATCTCGATCTTCCGCAACTGATCGGCATTGCGACGCAGGCAATTGAGCAGTCCGGGAATCGTGCTGCGAAAAAAGGACTCGATGCGGTGCTTCTTCAGTTTGCCGCAATGACCGGGATGCAGCTTAACGACGCGATCGAGTCGTTTGGCGGGTCAGTGGGCATTGTGTTGACTTTGGACCCTGCCAATTCGGTGCGCGTTCCAATTAATGGAAAAGAGGAAGCCATTCCCGTCCCGCGCATTGCCCTGTTTCTGAAGGTCAAAGACGATCGAATTTTCAATCAGATCGACAAAATCACGGGGGTAAATCCGTTTGTCATGCGCGTGGATGAGCCGGAGCTGAAAATGCGGACAGTGCCGATGCCCATCCTGCCGCAATTCACCGCGCGCGCCACGGCGGCAATGTGGGACGGTTATCTCATCCTTGCTTCCGACGACAAGCTCGTGCGCGATTTCGTGGCCACCCGTAAGGAAGGCAGAGGACTCAAGGCGACGCCGGAATGGATAAAACTCGCGGCCGGTCTTCCTGAAGAAGGCGACGGGTTCCACTTTGTCAGCCAGCGTTTTGCCGAAGTATCCAATCGCTTGCAGGCCGGGCTGATGAAAACCCGCCCGGGTGATCTCATGATGCAAAAATTGCTCGACGGGCAAAAAACAGGGGCGTCTTTCACAGTCTCCGCGCATTTGGACAATGGATGGCTGGCCGTGGGCAATGGGACGCTGAGCGGCCCGCAAATCATCCGGCAGATGCTAATGGCCCCGGCGATCATCGCCGCCGGGCTTTTCCAGCCTGTGGAGGTGATCATTCTTCCTTAACGTTGAGGGTTGTAGCGGAAGGATTAAAATCAGCTGATCCTTTTTCACGCCCGATTTCGCATGTGTGGGCAGAATGGACAACCCGATAACTCCCCACGCCGATCGTGTCGAAGCGCTCTTCAGCTCCGCGCTCTCGTTTACCGACCCGGAACAACGCGAAATCCACCTTCAAAAAGAATGCGGGAACGACGAGCCGCTTCTCTGCGAAGTCCGCGCATTGCTTGCCGCGCATGATCAGGCAGACGATTTCCTTAAGCTGACGCCCGAAATTGAGGCCGAACTCGCCCGGCTCAAACCGGAGGAAGCCGGCGAACGGATTGGCAATTATAAGTTGCTCCAGCAGATAGGTGAAGGCGGATTCGGCACGGTTTGGATGGCGGAACAGGAAGCACCGGTAAGAAGGCGGGTTGCGTTGAAAATCATCAGGCTCGGGATGAATTCAAAGGAAATCATCGCGCGCTTTGAGCAGGAACGGCAGGCGCTCGCGGTCATGGAGCATCCCAATATCGCAAAGGTATTCGACGCCGGCGCGACCCCGTATGGCCGGCCGTTCTTTGCAATGGAATTGGTGCGCGGCATCAAAATCACCGATTATTGCGATGAAGCCAACCTCGCGACTGCGGACCGGATCAGGCTTTTCATCGCGGTCTGTTACGCGGTGCAGCATGCGCACCAGAAAGGAATCATTCATCGTGATTTGAAACCTTCGAACATCCTGGTGACGCTGCACGACGGGGTGCCGGTGCCGAAAGTGATCGATTTCGGCGTGGCCAAGGCAACACAGGCCCGGCTCACTGAGCTGACGCTTTTCACACAGTTCCAGCAGATGATTGGGACACCGCTTTACATGTCGCCTGAGCAGGCGGAAATGAGCGGCCTCGATATCGACACCCGTAGCGACATTTATTCGCTCGGCGTTTTGCTTTATGAACTGCTCGTCGGCCGGACCCCGTTTGATGCGGAAGCAATGCTGCGAGCCGGTTACGACGAGATCCGCCGCGTGATCAGGGAACAGGAACCGGCTCGCCCTTCCAAAGCGCTCGATACAATGGCGCGGGATACCCTGACGACGGTGGCGCATCATCGTGCAAGCGAGCCGCCCAAGTTGATTCACAGCATTCGCGGCGATCTTGACTGGGTGGTGATGAAGGCGCTCGAAAAAGATCGCACCCGCCGCTACGAGACGGCTGAGAGCCTCGGCGCGGATCTTTTACGTCATCTCCAAAACGAACCGGTCATTGCACGGCCGCCGACGACTCTTTACCGGATCCAAAAGTTCATCCGCCGAAACAAAAAAACGGTCATGGCAGCGGCTGCCATCGCCGGTGTTTTGCTCGTGGCATTTGCTTTTATGACGGCGGCTTACCTGCGTATTCGCTATTTTGCCCAGGAAACAAACGAAGCCTACGTCGATCGGCTCCAGGCAATGAGCGCTCAGGATGAGCTGAGTGCGCAGATGAATCGCCTGAATGAAAATGAGCGCCGGCTTCTGAATGAAAACGCGGCGACCGCACGTTTCCTTCGCGAGCTGATCGCCGCCGCGAGCAGGGAAGGGAACGGCACCGCAAGCCTGAACGACGCGGCGACGGCGGCCTCGGCTCGCATGCTCGGGGAGTTCACATTGAACCAAAGTCCGGACAAAAGTCTGCGTGAAGCGAGTTTATGCCAGATGTTCGGCTCCGTTTTCTGGCAATTGGGCGATTTGGAACGGGCGGAAACCGTCCTGAGGAAAGCCAGAGAATGGCGTTTTGCGTATCTGCCCGGCAGTCATCCCGGCGAGTCAAGGCAGGTGGCCGAGACGCTCTACAGCCTTGCCGTGGTGTTGCGGGGCCGGGACAAATTCGCGGAAGCCGAAACAGCGCTGCATCAAGGGCTTGATTTGAGAACACCGACAGCTGGCGGACTCGATCCGGCGGATCCGCTGGTTGTCGATACGCTAAATCTGCTCGGCCTTCTTTGCGGGGATCGCAAAGAGTGGGCTGACGCCGATACAAGGCATCGCGAAGCGCTCGCTTTGGCCCGGCGGATTGAACCCGAGGGTGGTTGGCGCACGGTCCGCTCATTGCGTTACGTGGCATCGGTATTCGAACGCCTTGGCCACCCTGCCAGCGCCGAACCACTCCTCCTTGAAGCGGAGCAAATGGCGGGAAAACTACCGGCCGACACCGAGGCCGGTTCGATGGCGGATCCGGAATCCGTCCTGTCAAAATGAACGAGACAACCCGATTGCTCGGAGCCATCCAGGACGGCGACCCGCGTGCCGCGGACGAGTTGCTGGCACTGGTCTATGGTGAACTTCGCCGCCTCGCCTGTGTGAGAATGGGGCACGAACAGCCGGGTCATACACTTCAACCGACCGCGCTCGTTCACGAGGCGTGGCTGCGCATCGGCGGCCTGGAGAATTGGCAGAGCCGGGCGCATTTTTTTTCCGCCGCCGCTGAAGCCATGCGCAGAATTCTGATCGACCGCGCCCGCCGCAAGCTGGCAGCGCGTCACGGCGCCGGGCAAAAGCCGATCGACATCGCGGAGATTGAAATCGCAGCGCCCGCCAAGGACGACGAGTTGATCGCCCTTGATGAAGCGCTCGAAAAACTCGCCCGCATCGCGCCGCAAAAAGCCGAGGTTGTAAAACTGCGATTTTTCGCAGGCTTCAGCATTGAGGAAGCGGCGCGTGTTCTTGGAATCTCCGAGCCGACCGCCAAACGCCATTGGACGTTTGCGCGGGCCTGGCTTTATCGGGCCATCACCGAATCCGCCGGGTAAGCCAAACGCTTTAGCGAGTAGCGGTTGCAGCAGGGATATCGTCGCCGTCCGGGAAGAAAAACTCGACGTATCCGAGCATCATTTCCTCGGTGGTCTGCAAGCCCCAATGAACGATTTTGGTCGGATCAGGATTGGCGGGATTATTGGCGCTATTATCAAACCAACCGATCGCGCGCACCTTGCTGCCGGCGGGAATGGTCGGCGGTTCGGCGAAACGATAAGCGAGCTGCCAGTTGAAATCATACCGGGGCACATCGAGAAGGGTGCGCAGTTCGCCATTGGGCAGGACCGCTTCATACCGGAACGCTTTTCCGCGCACATGCATGTGCGGCATGAACCCGAGCACCTTGACATCGCGCGGCACTGGAATGAGCCCGGTTTCCGCATGATTTTCTTCACCGGCGGGAATAGTAAGCCGCGGTGCCGCGATACCCGCGACGTGAATCAAATGTTTGGGCGGCTCCTTAGCAAAAAGCAGTCCGATCCGCGATTGATCCTCGGTGGCGGTGCCGTTGGGCGTGTAATGGATCTGGAAAACAAGGCGTGAATTGGCGGGAAGTGGTTTGGCGAAACCATCGGGATAAATCACTGAACTATTGCCCGGGACATACGCGGCAAAAAATCCGCCGATCGCATCGAGCCCGCGGCCGTTGCTCGCTTTGTCCTGAGCGAAAATAAGGATGTGATGGACCACTTCCCGAGCCGTCGGCTTGACCTCAAATCCGCGAATCCAGCGATCCTCAGTCAACCCGGTGTCCACGGCGGTGATCTGGTAGGACATGGTGCCGGTGGCTTTGACGGCAATCGGTTTTGGAATCTGCAGGACGAGATCCGGCGCGCCGATCTGCCACTCAGCTGGCCACTGCCGGACAATGGGCGCATCTTTGGCGTCGCCGACCGGACGTCCGCCTTCCAGCCACGCGAGCAGGTCGGCCTTGTCGCGCTCCACGAGGGAACGATCATTCAGCCAGGGGGAATGCGCGGCGGGCGCTGCAAACCAGGGCGGCATCAATCCGCGGCCAACCATCTTCTTGATCATGTTCGCTTTGGCGTTGACCTGCTCAACGGTTTCCAGCGCAAACGGCGCCACGCCCCCGGCGTGATGACACTCAAGGCAATTGCTTTGGAGCAAACGCGAGATGCGGTTGTGATAAGTCGGCGTGATCGCCGCAACCGCTTTGCTTACGTCCAGGAGGCAACCCGGCGCTTCAGTCGCGTTGATCGCCGGCACGCCCCCCGCCAACACCGCATCAAGCGCCGCGCTCAGATAATTCCGCCGTGGCGCATCGAGCGAATAACCAAGCCCATACTGGTCGTCGATCGCGCCACGGTAAATCAGGGTCCGGGCCGCATCGACAACGAACGTGTCCGTGGAAGAAAGGGCGCCGAGGGTCGAAGCCAGCGCGCCGGTCGGATCAAGCGCGCAAGGAGCGGAAAAAGCGTGTTCTTTTAAGATCGCCTGAAGTTCAGCCGGCGTATCGGTCGCCGCGGGCGCAACGAGAAGGAACAGCACCCCTTTGGCGCGATATTCTTTTTCAAGTCTCGCAAGGGTGGGCACATACCGTTTGCTGACCGGGCAACTTGAACTGATCAGCGCGATTGCCAGCGGCTTGCCTGCCTGGAACTCACTCAACTGCCACTTTTTCCCTTCCAGATCCGTAAAGCTCACATCAGGCAACATCGCGCCAATCCCATGCTCGCCGGCCTTGAGCTGTTTCGGTTCCTGGCGGGGCGAGGAATCGTCGAGCACAAACGCGGGGGGCGGAACCGCGGTGGGCGCCGGCAGATCCGTTTGCGGATTGAGGAAAAACGCGAGCACCTTCTGCGCTTCGTCCAAGGTAACGGCGCCGTCGTTGTTTGAATCGAGCCGTTTGATCCACGGCTGCGTCCCGAGCTCATCTCCGCTCAATTTGCCATCGCCATTTTTGTCCATTTGCTTGAACACGGCGGCGAGCCCTTCAGGAGTAAACGCCGGGGGCGCTCCGATTACCGGAGGGAGCTGCAAGAAATTGACAGCGGCAATCATTCCAAGGAGGACCGGAGAGAAAGAAGATCGTGGGAACATCGGGGATAAAGACGTGAGACTAAAACGCCAGGTTACGTGATTTGTTTCGCAGAAATATTAACAATTTTTTAGCATTATTTGGCGCAAAGCTGTAACCAATCCGCCAAATCCGGGTATTATATGGGCCGCTGAAGAAACTTCACGTTGACCCCCTGTAGCCGACCGGTCTAGTTAACCTCAATGGCTTCCGGCACCACCAAAGAACGCATTCTCCAGGCCGCCGAGGAAATCATGCTCGCCAAAAGTTTCCACTCTGTCGGGCTCAATGAAATCCTCTCCGCGGTGAAGGTTCCCAAAGGGTCGTTTTACCATTACTTCAGCTCCAAGGAGCAATTCGGGGTGGAACTTATCTCGCATTATGTCCGGGAACATACAGTGCGATTGCAAAAAGGGTTTTCTGATAGCAACACCAGCGGACTCCAAAAATTTCTCGATTACTGGAACTTCTCGATCGGCTTAATGACCCAGGGCGATTGCCGCCAGTCGTGCCTTGTCGTCAAACTCAGCCTGGAAGTCACCAGCTTCAGCGAACCGATGCGCGAAGTTCTTGCCGGGGGCCTCACCAAATGGCGGGAGATCTTTGAACAAGCCGTTCGCGAAGGCCAGGCCGACGGAAGTATTTTAAAAACACTCGATCCAATGGAAACCGCAGAGATCATTCAGGATACCTGGCAAGGCGCGTTGCAGCGGGCGCAGGTGGAAAAAAGCGTGCAGCCATTGAGGGGCGCGGTGCGGTTTTTGAAGCAGTGGCTTGAAGCGGAATGAAAGTATTGGCAATTACTAGTCGACTGGTCTAATATCGACTCCTTTCCATGAAACTCATCCGTCCTGTCAGAGCCCGCCGCGGCGATGCCGCCGGCCGGCGTTTGCAAAAAAACAGCGCGCCTCTTTTCGATTCCGAGGCGCCCGCTTACGAGGATCACCAGCTCCTCGATCATTATTCACAAACCGTCACGGCTGTCGCCAATCGCGTCGCTCCAAGCGTTGTTAATATCCGGGTTGTTTCCGGTGAAAACGGCCAGGGGAGCGGCTCGGGCTTCATCATTGCGCGAGATGGCTTTATTCTTACAAACAGCCATGTCGTCCATGGCGCAAAAACACTCGAAGTTACCTTGCACGATGCCCGGGTTTTCAGCGCGCAACTGATCGGCACCGATCCAGAAACCGATCTTGCCGTGATCCGCATTGACGCGCCTGACCTTGAGCACGTGCGGCTGGCCGATTCGAGCGCGATCCAAGTGGGTCAAATCGCGGTGGCGATTGGCAGTCCGTTTGGATTTCAACAGACTGTCACTGCTGGAATTATCAGTGCGTTGGGCCGCTCAATGCGTTCCAACTCGGGCCGGCTGATGGACGATATTGTCCAGACCGACGCGGCGCTTAACCCGGGTAATTCCGGTGGGCCGCTGGTCAACAGTGCCGGCGAGGTCATCGGTGTGAACACAGCCGTCATCCTGCCCGCGCAAGGCATCTGCTTTGCAATCGCGAGCAACACCGCGGAATTTGTCGCGGCATGGCTGATCAAAGAAGGCCGGATCCGCCGCAGTTCCATCGGTGTGGCTGGACAAAATGTGCCGTTGCATCCGCGGGTCGTCCGTTTTCACCGGTTGCCGGTCGATCGCGGCGTGCTCGTTGCAGAGATTGAACCGCGGAGTCCCGCGGCGCTGGCGGGCCTCGTAAAAGGCGATGTGATTGTCGGGTTCAAAGGCCGGCCGCTCGCCACCATCGACGATCTTCATAAGCGGCTGGTTGCGTCTGAAATCGGCGTGGCCTCGGCGCTCATGCTCCTTCGCGGGACCGAGAAGATCTTCGCGACCGTGATACCGCGGGAATTGCCGCCGGTTTCATCGCAAAAGAGCTGAATCAAATTCTTAAACAAAGCAAAACAATGAACGAACCCATTAACATCGACGAAGCGAGTTTTGATAAAGCGGTCCTCCAATCGCCGGTGCCTGTCCTGGTCGACTTCTGGGCGCCGTGGTGCGGCCCATGCCGGCTCATGGCGCCTGTGCTCAATGAAATAGCGAGCGAACACGGTGGCCGTTTCCGGATCGCGAAGGTCAATGTCGACGACGATCCCGCATTGGGACAGCGCTTCTCGGTGCGCGGAATTCCCGCGCTCCTTTTTTTCAGCGGTGGCCAGCTGCGCGATCAAATCACAGGCGCCACGGGCAAACGCGACATCGTCGCCAAACTTGAATCACTTACAGCCCCTTCAACCGCCGCCTGATTTAACGCTCCCTTATGAATAACAACACAGACATCTCCGCCCCAAATCTCACCCAGCGTCCGCCGCGCAGTCCACGGAGCCGCATCGGCAACTACGTGCTGCTGCCGCGGATGCTGGACAAAGGGCGTGCCGAGATCGCCGGACTCAATGGCGAGTATCATTACAACTGCCCGCTCGATCAGCACATCCTCAACTTTCTTGGAATCGACCCGGAAGCCTTGCGCGATCAGCTTTCCCAGGGAAAAGGCGATGGCGAAATCCTTGAATGGATCAACGCGAATGCAACGCATAAACATACGCCCTGGGAGATCGACCAGTGGAGCGAATTTCAGGCGCGGCGCGGCCCTGACAGCGATGCCGAGACGCTTGGCTATTTCGCTGAAGCCGTCGGCAAATTCTCCAAAACCCGCGAGGACATCCATTCCTGGGCCGATTTGCTCGACCTGGATGATTACGTCACGTTCGGCGGCAAAGCATAGAACCGGATGACAGCGTGCGAGCATTTAAGCCAGCGGTGTGAAGTAATGCGCCGGCTCATTTTACAACATGGCCCATGCACGCTCATTCCGGATGGCCGCCGCAGCCCGTTTGAATCGCTGGTCCGCGCCGTGGCTCATCAACAGCTCCACGGCGCGGCGGCCGAGAAAATCCTTGGCCGTTTCCAAGCCGTGTTTGGACCGCGCCGTTTTCCAAGCGCCAGGCGTCTCGCCACCGTCTCGGATGAAACATTGCGGGGATGCGGTTTTTCCGGGGCGAAAACGGCGGCCCTTCGCGACATTGCGGAGAAAACCATTTCCGGCGTGGTCCCAAGCGCGCGCGCGATTGGGAAAATGGGCGACGAAGAGATTATCGAGCGGCTCACCGCGGTGCGCGGGGTAGGCCGATGGACGGCGGAAATGCTGCTCATTTCCATGCTTGGGAGGCCCGACGTGCTGCCGGCGGACGATTTCGGCGTTCGCAACGGATTCCGGATTGCCTTCGGGCTTTCCGAGCTCCCCCGCCCCAAGGAACTTATTGCCTATGGCGAACGCTGGCGCCCTCATGGCACAACCGCCGCCTGGTATCTCTGGCGAGCCGCCGATAGCACAAAAAAACCAACCTCAACCGCGTAACAATCGACTATGCGATCTTATCAACTCACTTCCCAAACCGGACCCGACGCCTTGCAGATTGCCGAGCTTGCCGAACCCAAACCGGCGCCTGGCCAGGTCCTGATTAAAGTTCACGCGGTATCGCTGAATTACCGCGATCTCATGGTGGCCGACGGGCGTTATGGCAAGGCGGCGGTGCCGCTTGTGCCCATTTCCGATGGCGCCGGCGAAATCGTCGCGCTGGGAGAAGGCGTCAAACGCTGGCAGGTCGGCGACCGCGTGGCAGGCACGTTTTTCCAGGGCTGGCAGACCGGTCCATTCCGGCGTGAAGCGCTCGATACGGCGCTGGGCGGCGCGCTTAACGGAATGCTCTCCGAATACGTGGCACTTTCCGAAGAAGGGGTCGTGGCGATTCCCGCGCATCTGAGTTTTGAGGAAGCCTCAACACTGCCGTGCGCGGCGCTTACCGCCTGGCATGCCTTGGTGACCGACGGCAGGATCTCCGCCGATCAAACCGTTCTGCTGATTGGAACCGGAGGCGTCTCCATTTTCGCGCTTCAATTTGCCAAAATGCATGGGGCCCGGGTTATCATGACCTCCAGCAGCGACGAGAAACTGGCCCATGCGCGCGACTTGGGGGCCGACCTCCTGATCAACTACAAAAAAACGCCGGATTGGGAAAAAGAGGTTTTCCGGCTCACGGATAAGATAGGCGTTGATCACGTGGTGGAAGTGGGCGGGACCGGGACATTTAACAAATCATTGCGGGTGCTTGCGCCGGGTGGAACCATCAGCCTGGTGGGCGGCGTGAGCGGGTTCACCAGCGACATACCGTTGATTGAAATCATCGCCAAAGCGGCGCTTGTTCGAGGAATTTATGTCGGCAGCCGTGAAATGTTCGAGTCGATGAACCGTGCGATCACCCGGCATCAAACCCGGCCCGTTGTTGACCGCGTATTTGGGTTTGCGGAAGCGCCTGAAGCGTACCGTTACCAACAAAGCGGTGCGCATCTCGGCAAAGTCGTAATCTCAATTCCATAAAGGGTTTTCTCTGCGAAACAGCCGGCATCGGGTTTTGCTGGGGTGCAGACACTATAGAGATCGGAGCGCCTCGTTGCTTAACTAAAAGCGGATTGGACGGTGGGCGAGAGGCCCGGTTCTTCAGGGGTGGGGAACCGGGCTTCTCTTTTTTTATGCCCGGATACCCCGTTTCGTGATGCCTTTCCGTCGAAAGGCGCAATCCGCTCATTGAACTGCTTGTGGGAGCACGATAAAGGTGATTCCAAGCAGGCTGCGAATTTCTCGTGGCGAGCTTTTCCCATCCACATTTTACCCCCAAAAGGAGAACTATGGCTCAAGCGATCATGGACCCCGAAGAAGTGCGCCGCTTCGCAAAGGAGCTCAAACGCTTCAATGACGAAGTGCAGGTAAGAGCGGCGTCGCTTCAAGCCCGATTTGCGGCGTTGGGAAGCACTTGGCAGGATCAGGAACACGAGAAATTTGCCGAGGAATTTATTGTGACGATGAAGGCGCTAAAACGGTTCGTTGAAGTCTCTGAAAAACAGACGCCGTTTTTGTTAAAAAAAGCGCAACGCATCGACGATTACCTCGACCAGCGATAAGCCATGGCCGATCAGGCTAAAATCAGTTCCATCGACGCGCTTGAGGCGTTCCGGGCAAGTTTGATCATCTTCCTCACCAGGGCTCACGGCTCGGTCGATTCCGTTGGCGATGAAGTGCGGCGCACACGGGTCTGGCTTCAAAACGATCAACGGATCCATTGGGAAAATCAGATACGCCGCTGGCGCCGGCAGCTCGATCAAGCCACGCAGGATCTTATGAGTGCGCGGCTTTCGGGGCTTCGGGATTCGACC
The DNA here is from genome assembly GCA_028293625.1 of Chthoniobacteraceae bacterium. Classification (GTDB taxonomy): domain Bacteria; phylum Verrucomicrobiota; class Verrucomicrobiia; order Chthoniobacterales; family Chthoniobacteraceae; genus CAIURC01. Next base: position 396,139 of record JAQGOL010000030.1, read on the forward strand.
TCTGCCCAGGAGATGGCGGTGGTGAAATGTAAACGCGGCTTGGCTGAGTCGGAGGAAAAATTGCGCAGTGTCAAAATCTGGAACCGCGATTTTGATCATTATATGGGTCCATTATTAAAACGAATGGAAGGTCTTCGCCAGTTCCTTGACTACGACATGCCGAAAGCGCTCGCTTATCTGGTTCAAGCTCAGCACACACTCGATGCGTATGCAGAAACAAAACTTTCTGGCTCCGTAGCTCCGGCACCACCACCCGAATGAGCAGCCGAGTCAACGGTTCCAATCTCTCGCAGGCGGCCAAGGAACTTTCCATTCAATGGGAACAAGCCCGCGCTTCCTGGCGTGACGTAAAGAGCCAGGAATTTGAACAAAAATATCTCGACGTCCTTCCCCAGCATCTGGCGAGGACACTGGCGGTGATTGAAGAAATCGACGCCCTTTTAAGAAAGGTCAGACACGATTGTGAGTAGCGAAATTGATTTGCGAGTCAGCTGGAGCCTCGAACTCTTAACCCGGCTTAAACAAACCGTTACCGAGTTCTCAGCCAAAGAGGATCAACTTCAGCGCGAGCTGCGTACCCGGCGGCATGCAATCGAACGCCAATACCGTGAGACGCTCGAAAAACTTGGAAACTGGTCCTCGACAGAAGTCGCCCGAACAGAAGCCAATTTCCAGGAAGCTTCCGAGCGGTTTCGCATGCTTTTCGAGCAACGCCGATCACGGATCCAACGCGCCCAGGCCTCTACGATCCGCAATCTTCCCAAGCGCGCCAAGGCAGCCAAAGAGAAATGGATGGGTGACTTGCAAATGCGCAAGTTCCGCGCGGAGCGCAACCAGGCGAGCGGCTTGGAAGCGGTGGCCGAGGCGTTCACAAAATATAATACACGCCTCGCTGAGCGGCGTGAAACTTTTGTGCATCTTGAACAACAGGCGCGCAAAGCCTTTGGCGGCTATGGCGCATTCCGCCGAATGCTGCGCCGGGGAAGCAGTGAAGGACTCAATATTACCCCCACCAACCTTGATCACTGGCTTGAACAATTTCAAACCTCCCTTCAAAGCGCCGAGGCGCATCTGGCCGAATTTCGACGGCTCCCGCTGCCGCGAATTTTCCGATTTGTCCCGATTGCCGGCCTGATTTCAGTCCTCTTTCTGGCAACCGTCGTGCTGGCTTACCTGTTTGGAACCAGCTCGACACACGCCGGCGTCATCATCGGTGCCGGATCTCTGCTGTTGACCGCGGTGGTTCTTATTTTCCACGTCGGCAAACGCCAGGGCAAACCATTGGCAGCCGCAATTGCCGATTCACTCGCCGAAGCAAGCCGGCTTCACGATCCTTGCGTGGCGGCCGCTGAAGCCAAACGTGCAGCCAACCGGCAGCGGGTTGAGGACGAATATGAACGCGCGGACGGCGCTATCCGCCAGCAATGGGATCGCGCGCCGGAGGTGGAAGCCGACTACGAAAATGCCCTGCGCAAAAAGATTGAGATCCAGGTGCCGCGGGCATTTGCCAGGAACGCGGCGATGCTCGTTCCAAAACTGGGCGTGCTGGAAACGGAGCGCAATCCGGCGCTCAAGGCTCTGACCGGGGATGCGGAATCAAAAAAGGAACAGCTTGCGGCCGCTTATCAGGCCGACATCGCCGCCTTTCTGGCCGATGAGAAAGCCCGCTGGGAAGCGCTCGATGCGGACTGGAAACAGGAGATTCTGCCGCTCTTTCAAATCATCAATGCGATGAACGCGGAAACCGCGGCCCATTTCCCTGCGTGGAACGCGCCGTTGGTGGAAAATTGGGCGCCGGCCATGCGTTTTACGCCCGCCGCGAAGTTTGCCCAGCTCAACCTCGATTTGAGCGCCCTCGCACCGCCTAAAGAGACGCAAAACGCGCAGCCTCCGCGGCTGCAACTCCCTGGAGCAACGCAACTTTCCATCCCGCTGGCGCTCACCTTCCCCCAGGAGGGATCGCTTCTTTTTGAAACCGAAGAATCGAGCAACGCGCTCATCATTGACGCGGTTAACAACATCATCCTGCGGCTCCTGGCCACCACACCGCCTGGAAAACTAAGCTTTACGATCATCGATCCGGTCGGTCTCGGACAGAACTTTGCCGGGCTCATGCATCTTTCCGATTACGAAGAGAGCCTGATTAATCGCCGCATCTGGACGCAGCGCGATCAGATCGACGACCGGCTGAGTGAACTCAACGAGCACATCGAAAAAGTCATTCAGATGTATCTCCGGAATGAATATGCCACCATTACCGAATATAATGCACAGGCCGGGAGCGTTTCTGAAAAGTATCACTTTCTGGTCGTAGCCGATTTTCCCGCGAACTTCAGCGAAACGGCCGCGCGCCGGCTTCAGAGCATCGCCGTCAGCGGACCTCGCTGCGGTATTTTCACCCTTATCCATTGGGACAAACGGCTTCCGCTTCCGGACGGATTTTCACCTGATGAACTCCGCAAAAACAGCGTCTGCATCCGGCATGAGAACGGCCAATTTTTCCTGAATAAAAACCAGGCCGAGGGAGGTGCCGCGCTGGTATTTGACCTGCCACCCAATCCCGACCTGGCAATTGACCTGGTGCACAAAATTGGCAAAAGCAGCATCGACTCCAACCGGGTCGAAGTCCCTTTCGCTCAAATCGCGCCGATCGAGTCCGAGATGTGGACGCTCGATACCACCAACGAACTGCGCATTGCCATGGGCCGCACCGGTGCCACCAAGCTCCAGTATCTCGCCATTGGAAAAGGAACCCGGCAGCATGCGCTTTTTGCGGGAAAAACCGGTTCGGGCAAATCGACGCTTTTCCACGTTATCATCACCAACCTGGCGCTCGCATGCAGTCCCGATCAGGTGGAGTTTTATCTGATCGATTTCAAAAAAGGCGTCGAGTTCAAGTGTTACGCCTCAAAACGGCTGCCGCATGCCAGAGTGATTGCGATTGAAAGCGATCGCGAATTTGCACTGAGCGTCTTGCAGCGCGTGGATGAAGAATTAAAACGGCGCGGCGATCTGTTCCGCAAACTTGGTGTGCAGGACATCGCCGGTTACAAACGCGCCGGCGGAACCGAACCGATCCCCCGCTCTCTTCTTATCATCGACGAGTTCCAGGAGTTTTTCGTTGAAGACGACGCCATCGCCCAGAGCGCTTCCCTGCTTTTCGACCGGATTGTGCGACAGGGCCGAGCGTTCGGCATTCACGTTCTGCTCGGGTCGCAAAGCCTCGGCGGCGCCTACTCGCTGGCGCGTGCGACCATTGGTCAGATGGTCATCCGGGTCGCCCTTCAGTGCAACGAGGCCGATGCGTACCTGATCATGGATGACAGCAACTCGGCCGCCCGCCTGCTCTCACGCCCCGGGGAAGGGATTTACAATGACGGAGGCGGGGCGGTGGCCAACAACAGCCCGTTTCAGGTTGTTTGGTTGCCCGATGATGAACGCGATAAATGGCTGGATAAAGTCCGTCTTCTGGCCGGGCAGCATCCCGGGCACGATACGAGTCCCATCGTTTTTGAAGGCAATGCTCCCGCTGATATTCGCGAAAACGACAAGTTGCGTTTTGCATTGGCCACCCAGCCCGTGACCACGCCCCGTTCCAGCCGCGCATGGCTTGGCGCCCCAAACTCCATCAAGGGTCCGACAGAAGCGGTTTTCCAACGCCAAAGCGGCAATCACCTCCTCATTGTCGGCCAGCGCGATGAAGCCACCCTTAGCCTCCTTGCCATCTCGCTCCTCTCGCTGGCGACTCAATTTCCCGCAGGCACGGCAAAATTTGTGTTGCTCACCAGCGCTGCGCCCGAATCCACCGAGTTGATTGAGCAAGTGCTGGCCGCCATTCCGCATGAAGTCACTGTCGCCCGGGGACAGGATATCAGCGGTGTCATGAGTGAGCTTTCCGCTGAAATGAAAGCACGCGTCTCCGGAGAGCGGCCCGCCGATGCGCCGCCGGTTTTTCTCGTTATTCACGGGCTCCACAAGTTCAAGAAACTGCGGCACGAGGACGACTTCAGCTTCTCCTCAGGCGGCGAGGAGTCGAGTCCAAGCGCGGAATTCACGGCCTTGATCAATGAAGGGAGCAGCCACGGGATGCATATCCTCGTCACCGTCGATACATTTAATAACGTGAACCGGTTTATGAGCCGTAAAGCGCTCAGCGAATTTGAAATGCGCGTCGTTTTCCAGATGAGCGCCAATGATTCAGCCAGCCTGATCGATTCCCCCAAAGCAAGCGGCCTTGGGCTCCATCGCGCATTGTTTTATAATGAACACGACGGAACGCTCGAAACGTTCCGGCCTTATGCCACACCGCCCTCCGATTGGATGGCAGAGGCGGCGGCAAGTTTCGCGAAGGCCTGAGCGATTTACCGTTTTTGAACGGTTAACACCGAGATCGGGCTGTGCCCCTGCTCAACAACAAAAGTCCAGCGCGTCTCGACTTTTCGGCCCTGGCTGGTTGCCGAAACAATCACCGCGTATTTGTCCGCCTTTAACGGCTTAACCGGCAAATACGCAATCGTTTTTGTCTGGGGATTGTAAACGGCCGGAAGCGGCCCGGTGCCGCTCATTCTCATTGTCACGCTGCCCGGATCAATCACACCAAAACTGCCAAGATCCGCCCGCAAAGTCATTGGTGGAACGCTGAGAATTGCGCCGTCTTCAGGCTCCGTCCTAAGCGCCTTGACCGCCACGGCTGCCGGCCCGGCACCCGATCCGCCTGAATCGAAAACAATCGCATCAGCAAAAACCTTCGGTTTGTTGGACTCAATCATATACCGGCCGACGGCATTGGAAGGGGTTTCGGCTCCGATTTTTTGACCGTCGACAGTAAAGAGCAACTCGTAGCCGGCCTTTGCGGAGGTTTCCTTGATATGCTCATTGCAACCGCCGTAGGGCACCGCGAGGGCGATCACTTTGACCCCAAGCCGCTCTTCGATGAGCGCCTTTGAGTCATGCAATTCCGCCCATAACCACTTTTCATACGCCGGGTTCGCGGCGTTGTTTCCGCGTTTTCCACGCAAATCGCGATGGGAAACGGTATGGCTTTGAATCTCCACGCCCGCGTCGCGCATCTCGGCGAGTTGTTCCCAGGTAATTGATTCCCCGCCCGATTTGGCCCCTCCTTTGACGTATGTGGTGTAGACAAACAACGTAAATGGATATTCAAATTTTTTGAGTATCGGCCATGCGACCGTGTACGCCGACTTGTATCCATCATCGATGGTGATCAACGCGCAAACCGGCGGAAGGCTTTTTTCCCCGCGTTTCCAGGCCATAAAATCTTTTAATGAAATGACGCTGATCCCGTTCTCCTTCAATGCGTTCAATTGCGATTCGAACACCTGAGGAGTAATCTCGGTATCGGGTCGACGGACATTGTTTACAAAACGGTGATAACCCAAAACGATCACCCGTGAACTCGGCTCCAGCACCTTGGCCGCCGGCGCTTCCACCAGAGGCGTCGATTCCACCAAATTCGGTTTGGGCAGCTCAGCGATTTGAATCGGCTGCGTTTCCACCGACTTGACAGGGCTTTTTCCACATCCGCTCCAGAGAAGGAATGTCGCGGCGGCAGTCAAAAAATAGATGGCGTTCATGGCAGCTCCCTTTGCGTTTTCATCGGCTCATTCCCAGGCCGGATCGCAGGGTCGATGCGGCACTACCTTAAAGAATCGGGTCCCGCCTGCCACAATTGCGCTCAGGGGAACGCCTGATGATGCCCTCGGGAGAGAGGCGGACCCCTCGGAGCAAGTCCCTCAACGCCAGTCGAACGCAGTAAAATCACATTCTTCAAACAAGCACCCCTAGGCTTCGATCGGGTGGCCCCCTTTTTTTGAAAAGGGTTGTATCTGGTCTGCAATGAACCTTCTACCCCATGAATGCTTTGCCGAACTCATTGGCATCCTGCGTGACGGCTTGCTCCGTCGTGGATTTCACTTTTTTTCCGGAGATGAACTCAGCCGGCTTTGGGAACCAGCAAGCTCGCGTTGCGTCAAGCTCGAGCAGATCCGCACGCTGGCCGAAGCGTGCGGGGCAAAGTTCGAAGCGGATGCCAGATTTAGCACGGCGCGATTTGTCCCATTAAAAAAAGCCGGAGTCCAGAAGCCACAGAAAGGCCGCCGGCTCTCGGATATGGCCGCCTGGCCCGGTTCAGCCGCAGATATTGATACCATCAAAATGGCAGCCTGATCATCGCATGAACTCAAACCCGCTTTTTGATTCAACGCCGGAACCGACGTCTAAGAATTCACTGCGAATTCTCGTGGCGGAAGATGACTTAAATATTCGGGATCTTCTCTATCTCATTCTTACTCAAGCCGGCTATTTGGTATCCACAGCCAGTGACGGCCTTTGCGCTTCGAGCGCCATTGCCTCCGATGCATTTGATCTGGTCATTACCGACCACGAGATGCCGCGGCTCAACGGCCTTGGATTGGTCAAACAACTGCGCTCGGTAAATTACCCCGGAAAAATCATTGTCCTCTCCAGTCCTCCAAGCATGGCGGATCGTGGCGCGTATAAAGGACTTTCCGTCGACAGGATGCTTTCCAAGCCGTGCCTGAACGAGCTCCTGATTCAAACCATTGAAGAAGTCACCCATTAGTCTCGCCCGATAAAGGGACCGGCCGCGGTGCGCCGTGCGCGGCAGAGAGGCTTGCATTGCAAAAGGACCGCGCATTGCGTTAAACAGCGCACCGTTGCGCCAGCTTTCCTCCTATGCGAACCACCCCACGATTGTTCCCCGTCGCGCTTTTTCTTGCCGCGGCCGCCGCCAGTGCCGCCCCGCAGCCGCCTCCTCCTGATTATCGGTTCAAAGTGGAAACCTTTGTTGAAGGTATTCCACAGCCGATGCAGCTCAAAATCGCTCCGGATGGACGGGTGTTCTTCAACGAATACGGCGGTAAACTCAAAATATACCATCCCGACACCAGACAACTTGTCGAAGCGGGCCAGCTCGAAGTCTGGACCCAGCAGGAGAACGGTTTTCTGGGGTTCGCGCTCGATCCGGAATTTGACGCCAACGGTTTTATTTACTGTCTCTATTCGCCACCGAACTTTCCCGGCCAGCACCTGAGCCGGTTCACCATGAAAGGCGACGTGCTCGATCCGGCGAGCGAGAAGCTGATCCTCAAGTATGAGGAACAGCGCAAGGAATGCTGCCACCATGCCGGCTCGGTCGAATTCGGGCCGGATGGCTTGCTTTACTTTTCGGCCGGCGACAACACCCATCCTTTTGGCGACTCGGCCTCTTATGCGCCAATCGATACACGGCCCGGACGCGAACCGTGGGACGCCCAGAAATCGGCCTCCAATACCAACAGCCTGAACGGCAAAATCCTTCGCATCCGCGTCAAGCCCGACGCGACTTACGAGATCCCAGCCGGCAACCTGTTTCCTCCCGGCACACCCAAAACGCGCCCGGAAATCTTTGTGATGGGATGCCGCAACCCGTGGCGCATCGCGGTCGATCAAAAAACCGGCTACCTTTATTGGGGCGAAGTGGGACCCGACGCCAATGACGACGGCCCGAGGGGCTCGCGTGGCTACGACGAAATCAATCAGGCGCGCAAAGCGGGCAACTTCGGCTGGCCCTATTTCGTCGGCAAAAATTTCCCGTATGCCGCGTACGATTTTGTCGCCAAACAGATCGGTCCAAAATTTGATCCGCTGCATCCGTTCAACGAAAGCCCAAACAACACCGGCTTGCGCGATCTGCCTCCCGCCCAGCCGGCCTTCATTTATTGGCCTTACGGCGAATCGCCTGAATTTCCGATGCTCGGCAAGGGCGGACGCACCGCGTGCGCGGGACCGGTTTTTCATTACGAAACAGCGTTTGAGAAGACCGGCGGATTTCCGGCTTATTTTGACAACTGCCTGCTATTTAGCGACTGGCAGCGGCCTTTTATCAAATGGGCGCGTCTTGATAAAGATTCCAACCTTGAAGGCATCGAGTCTTTCACCTCGGCGGTCGTCAATGCAAACGCCAAGGAACAGATGGATGCCGCCGCCGGCGCGATCGCGCAGGGAGCCACATTGGTAAAACGCGTCGTGAGCAGCGTTTTTGGAAAAGATGGCTGCCTTTATCTGCTCGATTACGGCGAAACCTGGGGCACAAACAAGGACGCAAAACTCCTCAGGATTTCTTATCAGCGCGGCAATCTCGCTCCGATCGCCAAAGTCGGCGCCACCCAAAGCAGAGGCCGCGAACCATTGACCGTGAACTTTTCAAGCAACGGATCCGCTGATCAGGAAGGAGCCGCCCTGAGCTTTGAATGGCGGCTACAACCCGGTGACAAAATCTTTTCCAAAGAACCGAATCCGCAGCTGACCATCAGCGAGCCCGGCAACTATCGCGCTGAATTGCGCGTAAGCGATCCGGAAGGCGCTACGGGAATTGCCAGCGTGGCATTGATCGTGGGCAATAGTGCGCCGGAAGTAAAATTTGAGCACCCGGCCAATGGCGATTTTTTCACCCCAGGCAAACCGATCGCGTATCGGGTCAACGTGAATGATGCCGAGGATGGCGCTTCATTAAATAAACCTGACGAGTTCGGAATCCGCACATTGGTGAGCGCGGCGGTCAAAGAGGCCGATGGCAAGGATTCAGCCAACGATCCGGGGCTTACCCTGATGAAGCAAAGCGATTGCTTTAACTGCCACGCTATCGAGCAAAAGGTGGTCGGTCCGCCGCTGCTGGAAGTGGCCGCCAAATACCGGGACCAGCCCGCCGCCCTGGAAGCCAGCGTTCAGCGGGTTATCAACGGCTCGACCGGCGTCTGGGGCCAGGTCCCGATGCTCGCCCATCCGCAGCATACTGCCGATGAAATCCATATCATGCTCCGGTGGGTCTTTGGCCTGGAAAAAGGAAAAGGCGGACCGGCAATCGCGCGCGGGCTTTCGGGCGAAATCACGGCGCCCTCTTCCGATAAAGCCGCCAGCTTTGTCCTGGAAGCGACTTACACCGATGCCGGACGCGCTCCGGCAGGCAGCCTCAGTGGAAAAGCGGCTGTCACCCTTCGGCCCAGGCGCATTGAAGCGATCAGCGGCGAGCTGCATGGGCCGGCTGTTTTGGGGCATAATCTCGGCGCTATTGACGACGGACACAGCGTGCGTCTGGCCGATATCAACCTTGCTGATGTCGGCAGCGTTACCGTGCGTGCTTCATCGGGCAATGTCGGTGGAAAAATCGAGTTCCGAACCGGCGCGAAGGACGGGGCGCTTATCGGCTCCGTGGAGGTGCCAAACACCGGCGGCTGGGAAAAATGGATCGAAGCCCGGAGCGAACCCGGCACAGTCATCCCACCGGGACGCGCCGACATTTTTCTCGTTTTTGTAAACCCGGGCAAGGGCGGGCTCATGAATCTTGATTGGGTGCAATTTAATCCGCGTTAAAAAGGGCACCGTCGGCGAAAATAACGCATCCGCTTTGCGCAGGGTGGCGGAAAATCCGCTTTCTGACCGTGTCGCGCTTAAAATCTGAGAAAGACAAGGCGCGCATTTTGGCTGGAAAAAAGTAGCCGAGCCGGGGCGGCAACGAATTTTAAGAATGTTTTGCGCGGCAGGCATCCTTTATGCACTGAGCGTCTGGAATGTGTTACGCCTATTCTCATCCGTTGCTCTTGCCAGAGCTTCTGGTCATAGAGGCGTTGGATGAAAATCAAAAAGGCGTGCCGCATTTCCCACGGCAATTTATCCAACAAGCCCAAAACGAGCTCCCGGCCAATTCGTCAACCGCGAATCAAAAGAGCCATTCCATTTTTCTTTTACCTGCCGTTGCGGCCGATAACCTGCGGCACTTGGTTTTCCAAGCCATCCACTGATTAAATCGTGCTAAAAACCCGCACGTTGTCATCCAAAACGGACAGACAATAGCGCTGAAAGCGCCTGCCACCCCGCCCGTGAATTTACCACATCGACCCCGAGCAAAACGTCCAGCCCGTCCTGGAACCAACGCATTCACCCTGCTTGAAGTCATCGTTGCGGCCAGCATCCTGGTGCTTCTGATCAGCGGCTCGATCGCCACCATGGTTTACCTCAACCGGTTCGCGGCCGCGACCCGGCTCCAGACCTTGGCGCTGGGTGTCGTGCAGGAGCGCATCGACCAGGTGCTCACTATTCCGTGGAAAACGAAGTCGCGGCCCGCGCTTTTGAACGAAACGGCGGTTACGGACATGCCGGCGGTGCTCCCCCCGACCGAAGGCGACGCGATCGTCCTTAACGATGATCCGCTCAACACCACCGCCTACTCGACACTCGACACTCCTGTCTCGGCCCGGCGTTACGTCTATATCAAGAATATCGATTCCCATTCGATACGGGTGACCGTTGTCGTTGCCTATACTTTCAGCCGGCGCTCTTACACTCTGGCCCATACCACACTCCGCTCCTCCGATGATATCTAACCGCTCAAGACTTCATCGGCCCGGCTGGTCGCGCCGTGCGTTCACGCTGGTTGAAGTAATAGTCGCCACCGCGATCTTTTCCATCATTTCAGTGGCGCTCCTCGGCTTCATGTCGATGTCGATGAAGATGGTTTCCCGCAACCTTGCGACAAATCATAGCCATAACGAGGCGCGTCTCGCTGCGAGCCGGCTTTTTAATGATCTTCACGGCGCGGCGTCGGTATTTACGCTGGTTAATTACGACGGCTCAAGCAATAGCGATATATCCACCACGATTTCAAATCCGGTGGTAGTCGATACGTTGAGCGGGCTCACTTTAAGCGCGCAGCGGGCAAACTGCGTGCGCTTCTATAAGCTGGTTGCAGGCCCCTGCCGCATGACCAGCACTCCGACCGCCACCTCCACTATCCTGACATTCGATGTGCCGGTCGCGCTTGATGTCAATGACCGCCTTTCGATCCCGCTTATTTCCGATTCCTTCAGCATCACCGCGGTGACACCTGCCTTCACCGGAACCCAGACTGCATCTAAAGCGATTACGATAGACCACGCGATTACTTATAACTTTAAGGATTCGGCAGCCAACGTCACCACCGGCTATTTCTACCGCCCGGTTGCTTACAGCGTTGTAGGAAATCAGCTACGCTATCACGCGAAATTTCAGGGCAGTGACCAGAATACCTTCACGCCGATTCGTAATAACATTACTTCGGCAACGCCTTTCTCGCTGCTTTACCTGGCAGGCTCGGCCCTCACCACCGGAAGACAATTGCGTGTCTCCTTGGAGACCAACGACATGCAGTTCAACAATCTTAAATTCCTCGGCGCCGCCACTACTTACCAGACAGTCATCACCCTTCTTAACCAAGATCCACCTATTAAAAAGTGATTACCAATAAAACCCGATCCCCGGGAAGCGCGGTGCTGGCGGTGCTGCTTATTATCGCATTCACCACCGCCTTTATCGCCGTTATTTATCATCTGACGGCTACAAGCGCGCTCACGACCCGCCGCACCATCAATCGCAGCACCGCCATGGCGTATGCCGATGCGGTGATGGAAAGTCTTTTCAACCAGTGGCGCACGGTCATGGTCAATGCGAACAGCTCCGATGACCGCGACAAGGGCGTTCCGAGCTCTTCGCTCACCACTTTGAGCGTTCCGACCACCAGCGTGGTCGGACGGCTGCCCGGGATTTATGCCCCCTCAAGCGCGGCGGTGACCGCGGCGACGCCGATGCTTCAAACGACCACCGACTCCACCGGCCGGCCCGTTCCCGAGAACGGCACCACTGTCAGCAACCGTAAACGCCTCTACTACGTCGCCACCGTAACGGTCCCTTACAATGTGGCGCGAGGCACCGATAACGTCACCATCAAACGCGTTTTTGTCCGGGGCGGCCGCAGCTTGTTTGATTACTTCTTCTTCGGGACGCAGCCGCGCGTTGAATTTCATCCGGGCGCCCCGATGTATGTCAATGGCGACGTCTATGTCGAAGGCGAACTCTATACGGCCCACGACTATTTGCATTTTCTCAATGATGTGACCTTCACCGAAGGCAACACAATCAAACTAAGTTATAGTCCTGACGATCCCCGGCCCGCCGGGACGACCATCACGAATGGAGGACTTGCCGACAACTGGGTTTCAACTCCCCACATGGGACCTGAGCAGAAGCTTTTTGATACTCCACAAAGTGCCATGGATCCGCGTTTCACCGACACGAATATGGCCAACGATACCGACTCAGACCAGAACCTGAACAATGACGGTTACCACGAATTGGTTGAGCTGCCCGAGCCCACCGGCGATGACCCTCTGGCCATCAACAGCACAGAGAATCATCGCCTTTCAAAAAACGCCGATTACCGAATTGAAGTCAGCGCCGACAACACTGTCACCATTTACAAAGGCCAGCCGGCCGCGGGTGCCGCGGAAGTTCCTCTCTCTACTTCGAATGCTGAATATACCGTCTTAAAAAACGCTTTAACCACCGATAATGCCATATACGATATTCGTGAAGGCGACTACGCACGCCTCGTGACGTTGGACGTGGAAAAAGTGAGGGTCGCCGCGGATGCAGGCCAGCTCATTGATGGAGTGAACGTGACACCCAACGTCAAGGATGGCTTTACGATCTATATAAAAGACACAAGCCAGGGAGCAGTGAGCACTTATCTTTCAACACCCGGCACGTTGGCGATTGCCGCCAAGACAGGTGTCCCTGCCGTACCCGCCAACTACACCCGCGTTACAAGCAGCGAATTGCGAGGAGTCAGGCTGATCAATGGCGGGAAACTTCCTCTCAGCGGTTTGACGATTGCGACGCCCCATGCGGCGTATATCCAGGGCGATTACAATACCGGCACCACAAAGAGCGGCACCACGATCACAGCCCAGCCGGCGACGAATACAACCACACAATACACGCCGCCCAATGATACGCCGAGCGCCTGGGTCAGCGGTTATGGTCACGAAGACAGGCCGGCCGCGGTAATCGCCGATGCCGTCAATATTCTTTCCAATTCGTGGAAAGATGATCAGTCACCCAAATCCAAATCATCCAAAGTAGCCTCCAGCACCACTATCAATTGCGCCATCCTCGCGGGCAATGTCGCCTCCAACAGTACTTCTTATAGCGGCGGCGTCGAAAACTTCGTCCGCTTCCACGAAACCTGGAGTAACAAATACCTGACGATCAAGGGCGCGCTCGCCCTTCTTTATACAAGCAAGGAAGCAACCGGCAAATGGGCGAGCGCGGACTATGATCCGCCAAATCGCCGCTGGTATTACGACAACGCTTTCCAGGAACGAACACCGCCCGGATTCCGTTTCGCACGCAGCTACGATCGCGGCGATTGGATCGCACACCAATGAAACTGCACATCGCAGCATGGCTGCTCGCCTCCGCCGGCATCGCACCCGGCCTGGATCTCACACCTGAAACAAGCTTTAAGGAGTTGGAGGGAACAAAAATCCTGACCACCTTTTTCAAGGACGGCGCTCGGACAGTCATCTGGGATCAACCATGGCCGGTGAGCGGCGGAGGCACTAAAATTGCCCTTTATCCGCCCGATGTCTCGGGCTCCGCCATGTTTATCGAAATCAGGAAGCCACAGGCCGATGCCATCCCGCAACCTGGCGCAACGCAAACAGAGCTGGAGAAATGGGCCGTGCAGTTCCTTCCCCAGGATATAACCAAGCTTGTCTGTGTCCGCTCGGTTCCGTGTCCCTATCAGCTTCATACGAAGCCAAGCCAGGAATTTATCTTTGACTACGTTTCCCAAGTCCGCTGCATGAGTTCATCGATCAGTTATGTCGACCTCAATGAGAACGAGCGGGTTATAGTCCATATCACGGCGCCCACTGAAGCCTTCAAACCAATCCGGGCCACCGCACTCAAAAGCATGTTCCGCTGGAAGTGGTCGAATTAAGCGGCAGCATTGGTCAGCCACCCATTCGAGATGGAGACCAAGCGCCAGCGGTTTGAGGCGCCGGCACTGACCCTTACCGCAGAGTAGAACAGGTCTCTTATTTGCCAAGCGGCTTGCCGGCGCTGATCCAGGCCTTCAATCCGCCATCGAGATGCATGATCGATTGAAACTTCTGATCTTTAAAAGCAGGCAACGCACGGGTGCTGCGCGCGCCACCACCGCAATGCACCACATACGACTCGTTCTTATCGAGCGCGCCGATCTTTTCCTTAAAATCAGGCGCTGAGCAATCGATGTTCCGGGCCCCGGCGATGTGGCCGGCGGCGAACTCTTCAGGCGACCGCAAATCGATGACGGTGGCTTTTTTCTGGGTGATCAGAGGCGCCACTTCCGCCGGCGTTACATGCTTTGCGCCATCAGGCCCGGCGGCCGCGGCAGCTTGGCCAAAAGAGGCGGCCGCGGAAAAACAGAGCAGTGAAAATGCGAGGAAATGACGATTCATAGAGTGAGGATTTAGGTTTTGGCTGGCGGCCCGAGTCTGGGTTAAACCGGTCGGGCACGACACAAGGATCACCGAGCAAGAGTCAATGCAACCCTTTCATGCGAAACCGGTTGAGTTTCACCGGGTCGCGCAGCTTACCTGGCTTTAAGCGACTCGAGGTAAGCGAGGATGCTCGCGAGCTCCGCGGGGGAGATCGTATTGACCAATCCCTCGGGCATCATGGAGGTATCGCGTTTGCCGCGGGCTTTAATGTCGCCGACTTCAAGCTTCACCACCTGCCCGGTGATGTTGCCCACATCCAGCGAATCGCCGCCTTCGCGGGTCACAAAGCCTTCAATGTGTTCGCCTTTCTTTGTATCAAACCATTGCGACTCGAATCCCTGCGCGATCTTGGCGCTCGGTTTGATGATCGATTCGCATAGCTCTTTGCGAGTATAACGGGTGGCGATTCCTGCCAGCATTGGGCCCTTGGCCGGCTCATCCGGCGACGTCGTGTGACAGGCGATGCAGCCCTGGCGCAGGAACAGATCCTTCCCCTGCGCTGCACTCCCTCCTTTTTGAACGGCGTCCGAGACCTCTTCAAACTTCATCTGCGCGATCAATTGCGCGGGTGTCTCAGTGTTATTCAAACCGAGGCTCTGGTAGGCAAAGAGCGCCGCCTCGGCCACGGCGTTGTCAGGCGACTTCAATTGGACGCGCACGTCCTCTGCATACGCCTTGGCTTTGGTCCGTGCGATTACTCCCAGCAGGCTGGCCGCCAGCTCAGGTTTCGCCCACGATTTGGCGACTGCCTTCTCAGCGCCTTCCTTCTCCTTGCCCTTGATCAGGTTGTTGGTAGCCACATTCACCAGGATCGTCTGAGCCAACAGACGTCTGGCCGCATCGCTCCCCTCAACCAATTTCGCCAGATCGCCCACTTTTCCCGCGTTCTTGGCGTCACGCGTGAAATTCTCATACGCGGCCGTCAGCGCCGGATTTCCCGGATCGCGCCCGGCAAAGGAGGCAAACGCCGTGATGACGGAATCAAAGGCGGCGCCGTGTTCGTAGGAGCGCTGCAATAATCGGAGCGAGCGGGCGCGCATCTCGGGATTCTCTTTTTCGTTCGCGGCGACAGCCACCAGGGCCCGGAACGCTTCATTGGGGAGTTCATTCTTTGGGCTGAACATTCCTTCCACCGCCGTCAGCTTTGAGGCGGAATCCGAACCGGCTTTGGCCAGCATCAATTCGACCAGGCCTGGAAAGTTAACCTTCGTGCGGTACATGTTTGAAACCAACCAGCGCGCGTCTTCATCGCGGGCCGTATCGAGTTCCGCCTTCAGGGCGCCTTCCACTTTATCCGAGCCCTCCCAGCGTTCGCCTTTATAAAGCGGGCCGCTGTTATCGGGACGCGTCCCCCACCATTTGTTCATTTCATAAGGCGACTCGCGCTGATCGAGCCGGCATAGCGCATTAAGAATGCCCTGGCGAAGCTGCGGTTCTTTGACTGTCGCAAGCCGCGAAATCAAGCCGTCGACCACTTTGGTGTCGTAGATGGCAAAAAGCGCGCGCAAGGCGCCGGGCTTCGCTTTTTCATCCGCGGAATCGAGCGCGCCGAGGCAGGCATCCACCGCCTTGAGCGCCGACAATGAACGAATGGCGATGTGCGAGACAACAGGATCCTTGTCCGCGGTCAAAGGGAGCAACGCGCCGGCTTCATCGAGCTTTTTAAGCCGGCCAATCCCGGTAACGGCCTGCAAACGCACCCGCGGGTTGGCATCCTCAAGCGCCGAGACAAACGGTTGCGCCGGCAGTTTGGCAGCCAGCCGCTGATCGTCGGCTAGCGCCTTCAGGGCATATTCGCGCAGCTCATCATTTTTGGTCATCGCCAGGAGCGCGTCGAACGACTGCGCTCCGTCAAGCTGTGCCAGGGTAAAAATGGCCGCCACCCGTGAGTTGATCGGCGCGGTCGAATTGGCGAGCCCGGCCAATGCTTCACTCACGCCTTCCTGCTTTAGCGCGGAGCGGTGCAAAAGCTCGCGTTGCGCCGCAAGCCGCCAGGTTGCGCTGGGCGAATTGAGCGTTTGGACAAGCTGCACGCCGGTCAATGCCAGCAGGTCGGGCGCGGGAGCCGGTTTATTCTCCTTGCCGGAAACGCGGATAACATAACCGGCGGAGGGCCCGACGTAGGTGAACGTAGCCCCTTCCCAGCTGGTAATATAAACGTGCCCCATGCCGTCCACATCCATGTCCGTGGGCCGGGTGATTTTCACAAATTCCCTGGCATCATCCTTCCACGTGGCGCCGTCAGCTTTGAGCGCATGGCGATAGACGTAACTGCGGCCCCATTCCACCGTGAAAAGGCCGTGCCCCCATTCACCCGGGAACCCCGGTTCATCGATGAAAATCGAGCCGCAGGGCGAGCCGCCGCCGTAGTCGACCATGGCGTCGATAAACTCGCCTTTGAAATTTTGATAAAGCGACGGGTAACCGTAATTGGCACCGGGCACCACATGGGAGAGGCGATCATTCCAGCCGTCGCCATCGTTGGTGTTGTCGCGCGTAAAAAGGTCGAGCGTCGGGCTGACCGCCACGTCGTAAATATTGCGCTGGCCGCGGGAGACAAATTCGAGCCCCGTGCCATCAGTGCGCACGCGAACCACACCGCCCCCTTTCATGTGTAACGAATTGCCATCGCGGCCTTCCGCCTTGATCGCGCCGTAGTCGCCCACCGCCACGTAAATCCAACCGTCGATGCCGAGCCGGCAACCGTTGGTGGTATGATCGGCGCCCCGGAATTTCAGGTCAAACCCGAGTCCCGTGATCAGTTCCTCGCTCCGCTGCGCGACGCCACTGCCATCCTCGTCGTAGTAAGCGGTGAGATTTGGCGGGTGCATGACATAAAGCACGCCGCCTTTGCCTCGCGGCTCCCAGATGACGCCGCGAGGACTGTCCATTTTCGCGAACACATTAAATTTGTCCGCTTTCCCGTCTCCATCGGTATCAATGCAACGCACCACACGGCCGCGATCGGCTTTGGCATCAAGTGATCCATTCTCGTCGACCGCGACAAAGACCGATGAGCCGTCCGGCGCGGCGCTTACGCTCGTCGGGTAGCCAAGGTCGGGTTGATTGGCAAAAAGGTTGAGGTCAAAACCTTCGGGCACCTTGATGTTTTTTAATGGCTCATCCACCGCAAAGGCGATGCTGCCGCAGAGAATCGAGGCAAAAAATATGGGGCGATAAATCATGGAAACAAAAGTGGAAACCGGTGGGAAGAGAGGCCGCTGTCCGAACCGGAAACAGAAGCCGGAAGCTGGCGCGCATCGATTAACCGGTCCCCTCTTCCGGTTCTTAGCTCAATTCCAGGCGTGCCGTCATTATTGCCGGACACCAAGGTTTGGGAACGGCCTCAAAATGGAGCGATGAAAGGTTCAAAACCGTGGAAAACCGACATTTGACAAAAAACGTTTTATCACGATTCTCTCCGCTCCCCTGCGCCCATGAAAGCCCACTCCCTTTCCCCGATTGAACCCCTTGAAGCCCGCATCGCTCCCGCGCTGACGCTGGTCAATGCGTTGCCTGACATTGTCGCGGGCGTCGGAAAAACCGGAGCTCTGATCGACTTGAGCGGCGTCTTCGGAGACGCCTCGAGCTTTCACACCAAGGTGCAGTTCACGACAAACTTTGATACCGACACGACAACACCCGGTTTGCAGGCTGGCATCATCGTATTTGAACTCTTTGATGACGCGGCCCCGTTGACCGTGCAGAATTTTCTTCAATACGTAAACAACACGGGAAAAGGAGATTATGACGGGACCTTTTTCCATCGCTCCGTTTCCGGCTTTGTCCTCCAGGGCGGCGGATTTGAAGCGACCGCCCCGGCGAGCCACATTCCAATCGGGGCCGAGGTGCACAACGAATACGATAGCTCGCGCTCGAACCTTACGGGGACCATTGCGATGGCCAAGATCGGCACCGGTCCGAACACAGCTTCAAGCGAGTTTTTTATCAATCTCGGCGACAACTCGTCGAATCTGGACAATCAGAACGGCGGATTCACGGTTTTCGGCAAGGTGACCGCAGGCATGGATGTGATCAACGCGATCGCCGCCCGGCCGCAGAAAGATTTTTCGGGCACGGTCGGCGCGGCGCTCGGCAGCGTGCCGGTTCAGCCAAGTTACACCGGGACCGGCGTTCCGACTGCCGCGGACTTCATCACGATCACCGATGCCAAAGTAATCGCCCCGACGCATACGACGGCCGACGGCGTGACCTTCTCGGTGGTTAGCATCACCGATAACGCCACCCAGTTCGATTCGACCCTGGTGACAGGCAATCTTATCGGCGCCGATTCGCTTGCACTCAATTACGCGGCCGGAAAAAGCGGCACTGCCACCGTCAAAATCAAAGCATCGCAAGCCGGCGCCGAGGATCAGTTTGATTCATTCCAGGTCACGGTTAAGCCGAACTTGGCCACGAGCATTGTCAGCGACGGGCTGGCGGCGGTGCTTGTGCCCGGGGCTTCGGGCAAGGTGCGAGTGGAACTCACCAATAACGGCGCCGCGTTGCTGACGGGGAAAGCAGACGTTTCCTTTTACCTTTCCAAGGTGACCGACAGCGATCCGACCGGCACTCTTTTCGATTCAAGCGACAGGCCAGTAGGCTCGATATCCGGGAAAACGGTCAAACTGGCAAGTGGCGCGAGCACTTTCCTAAGTGGAAAGCTCAAAGGGTTGCCGGACGCTTCGATCGATAAGACGCAAAACGAGTTGTTCCGCCTGATCGCCGTCACTGAAGTTCACAACGCGGCCGATAACGTCACGGTCTCCGAGCTGTTTGCGGATGACAACGTGGCGATTGACGGGAACATCCACCGTTTCATTTCCACGCCTAATCTTGTTTCTGAAGTCGTGGCCGACAAACTGCCGGGCAGTATCATTGTGCCAGGCGACACCGGCGCCATTACATTGAAGCTGAGCAACAATGGCTATACGCAGCTCACAGGCACCGTCGACGTGACGTTCTATCTCTCGATGCTCAATAGCGCGGACCCGAACGGCGTGTTTTTTGATCCCGGTATCGATACGAAAATCGGCGTCCTGCATAATCTCGATGTAAACCTGGGGACCGGGAAAAGCGCGCTGGTGACAGGCGACATTTCCATCCCCACCGAGCTGGCTGCAACCCGCGGCCAATCGTATCGGATCATTGCTGAAATCACTTCGGTCCCCTCCGGGGGAGGCGTGCTCGCTTTAAACGAATTTGACGCCTCAGACAACCTCTCGGCCACTGCCGGCACGCACGCTCTTTACAATGCCTTCGGCAATCTGCTCGAACGCAAGAACGCACCGCTGCATTACACCGACGCGGATGGCAACCAGGTTACGCTGACCATGAAGGGGAGCGGTTTTGGCGAGATCCTGGTCTCAAGCACGGGTGAACTTGATCTCGCCCTCTACAACACCACCGCCTCTTCGGCGGTAAGCGGCTCGGTAGCCGTCGCAGTTGGCGGCGCCGCCGGCACGCAACCGCATACCGCCCTTCACAATATCTACTCCAGCGGCGGCACCTCCCAGCCGATTCCAATTGGCACCGTTTTATTGGGCGCATTCGACGTGCATGGCGAAATCGAATTCTCGGGCGGAATCAAAAGCCTGACCCTGGGCAATCTCATCGATTCCAAAACGTCCGCCTCGCACCTGATCGACATCGGCGCGTTCGCGGGAAAAGGGAATCAGGCGCTCTCGGTGAAATTCGGATCGGTAACGGATTACGAATTCCGTTCGTTCATGCCTGTCAACTCGATTGCCGTTCAGGAATGGATCGACAGCAATGCCACGATTGAACAGCTCGCGATGGTTTCGCTGAAGAGCTTTTCGGCGGCAGGCAATTTGGAAGATAGCGTTTACGCGAATATCGACTTCAACCAGGTCGCCTATTCGAAGGTAAAACTTACCAGCTTTACCGTTGGCGGCGCACTCGATCACGCGACCGTGCAGATCGGTGGCGATGTCGGCAAAGTTGCCCTCGGCTCGATGAATTCCAGTTACTTTTATGCGGGAGTTATTGCCACTCCAAACGAAGCTCCCAACTATATCTTTGCTCCGCACACGCTTGACAGCTTTGTCGTTAAAGGGGCCACGGGCATCTTTAAGGATTCCGTGGTCGGCGCCGGCAACATCGGCTCTGTCAGCATCCAAAACGTCGATGGCAGCGGCGGACCCGGTGCATACGGTGTTGTTGCGTACGCAATCAAAAGTTATTTGCGCGAACAAGGCGCCGCATCGCCTTTCACCGGCACCAATCTTACGCCCGACACTTACGACGTCATTGGCAACTATTCGGTGCGGGTGATTTAAAAACCCTCACAGATCCGAGGGAACCAGCGAGAACATCACGGCGTCCGTGCAACGGCCGTTTATCACAGAGCGGTTCCTGAGAATTCCCTCGCGTTTGGCGCCGGCTTTTTCCGCGGCGCGTTGACTGGCGATATTTCCAATCGATGCGACGATCTCGATACGGGCCAGTCCGAGCGCTTCAAATCCAAAACGAGCCACGCGGCGTGCCGCGGAACTTGCCATGCTGCGTCCGGTGCGGCTAGTACGCACCCAGTAGCCCAGATTGGCCAGATTGTTGTCGCGCGAGATGGAGGTAAGGCCGCAGACCCCGACCACCTCCTTTGTCTTTCGGTCGACAATTACAAAATCGTAAGCCTCGCCGATTGCCCATGCCGCCGAGCGCGACTGGCACCAGCGGGTCGCCTCTTCGAATGAATAATCGGCACGGCACCATGGCAGCCACGGCGAAAGTTCAATGAACGACTCGCGCAGAGCCTCGTAGATCTCATCGGCATCGCAAGGGTCCACCGGCCGCACAAACGCCGCGTCATGCCCCCCTGACTTCCCTCGGCACATTTCCAGGGAAACCAAATCGGGCATTGGCGCGAATAAACGGGTTTTCATCGGGCTGAGTCACCATCGGGAAAGGAATGCTCCGGTGCGAAGCAAAAGGCGGCCCCTACCTTCCGCTCCGGGAATGCCAGCAGAGACGGCAACGGTCGGCCCTCACAATCGGCTTCCGGCATGAGGAAATCGCTTAAGCTGAAGAGGAATTGCGCAAAAAAAAGCCGCCCCGGGAAACCCGGGACGGCTTTTACAAGTCAGTTATTGACGGTTACTTCCGGCCTTTGGCCTTGGCAACAGGCTTGACCGCTGGTTTCGGAGCAGGTTTGGCGGCAGCCTTGGGAGCCGGTTTTGCAGCGGCTTTCGGCGCGGCTTTGGCAGCCACTTTCACGGCAGGTTTTGCCACGGCTTTTGGAGCTGGCTTGGCTGCCACTTTCGCGGCGGGCTTGGCGGCGGCTTTCGGCGCTGGTGTGGCGGCAGCCAGGACCTTGGCCCCGGCGCGGCGCTCTTCGATTGCGGCCTGCGCGGCGGCAAGGCGTGCGACAGGCACGCGGAACGGGCTGCACGAGACGTAGTTGAGTCCGAGTTTGTGACAGAACTTCACGCTCTCAGGATCGCCGCCGTGCTCGCCGCAGATACCAAGCTTGATGTTGGGCCGCGTGGCGCGTCCTTTGATCACGGCGGTTTCCATCAGCTGTCCGACGCCTTCCTGGTCGAGCGTCGCAAACGGGTTCTTCTTGAAGATCTCGTTCTCGATGTAAGGCATGAGGAAGTTGCCCATGTCGTCACGGCTGATGCCGAGCGCGGTCTGGGTCAGATCGTTCGTGCCGAAGCTGAAGAACTCCGCGGTTTCCGCGACCTTGTCGGCCGTGAGGGCGCCGCGCGGCACTTCGATCATGGTGCCAACCATGTAATCGAACTTCACCTTCTTCTCCGCCATCACTTCCTTGGCAACGCGATGAACGATCTCAACCTGAAGATCGAGTTCCTTCTTGAACCCGACGAGCGGGATCATGACCTCGGGCTTCACCTTGATCTTCTTCTTCGCCACATCGGCGGCGGCTTCAAATACAGCGCGGGCCTGCATTTCGGTGATCTCGGGATACGCAATGCCAAGACGACAGCCGCGGTGACCGAGCATCGGGTTGAACTCGTGAAGATCCTTCACGCGCTGCGCGATTTTCTCGGACGCAATGCCGATTTTCTCCGCGAGCGCCTGCTGGGAGGCGTGATCATGCGGGAGGAACTCATGAAGCGGCGGATCGAGGAAACGGATCGTCGCGGGGAAGCCTTTGAGCGCCTTGAAGATACCGGTGAAATCTTCGCGTTGATACGGAAGGAGCTTGGCGAGCGCCGCTTTGCGATCGTCGGTCTTGTCAGCGAGGATCATCTCGCGCATCGCGTCGATGCGGTCGCCTTCAAAGAACATGTGCTCGGTGCG
This sequence comes from Chthoniobacteraceae bacterium, assembly GCA_028293625.1. GTDB lineage: Bacteria > Verrucomicrobiota > Verrucomicrobiia > Chthoniobacterales > Chthoniobacteraceae > CAIURC01. Next base: position 418,800 of record JAQGOL010000030.1, read on the forward strand.
GGTCAGACCGATGCCGGTGGCGCCGAACGCGAGGGCGTTTTGAGTCTGCTCGGGGTTGTCCGCGTTGGTGCGTACTTCCAGGCGGGTCGCCTGTCCGCACCATTTCATGAGCTGCTGGAAGGCCTTGAACTTCTGGGTCTTCTGCGCGGCTTTATCGCCGTGGATCATGCCCGTGATGATCTCGCTGGGCGAGGTCGGGAGCTGGCCGGCGTAAACGGTGCCCGCCGTGCCGTCGATCGAGAGGAAGTCGCCTTCCTGAAAGCTCTGATCGTCAACAGTGACCGTCTTCTTGCCGTAATCGATCTGGAGCTTGGAAGCGCCGCAGATGCAAACCTTGCCCATCTGGCGCGCCACCAATGCGGCGTGCGAGGAGACACCGCCCTTGGCGGTGAGGATTCCCTCGGCTGCGATCATCCCGCGCAAATCTTCAGGCGAGGTTTCATTGCGAACCAGGAGCACTTTCTCACCCTTCTCGGCAGCAGCAGCTGCGCGATCGGCATTGAGATAGATCTTGCCGGAAGCGGCGCCGGGGCCGGCGGGAAGGCCGGTGGCAATCGCCTTGGCTTTCTTGACAGCGGCGGCGTCGAAGATCGGCGCAAGAAGCTGGTCGAGCTGGTCGGCCGGATTGCGCATGACCGCAGTCTCCCAGTCGATGAGCTTCTCATTGAACATGTCGATCGAGAACTTGAGCGCGGCGGCGGCGGTGCGCTTGCCGTTGCGCGTCTGAAGCATGAACAGCTTGCCTTCCTGGATGGTGAACTCGACGTCCTGCACATCCTTGAAATGTTTCTCCAAAGTCGCGCGCACCTTGAGCAACTCGGCGTAGCTCTTTGGCATGTGCTTCTTAAGCTCAAGCACAGGCTCGGGCGTGCGCACGCCGGCAACGACGTCTTCGCCCTGCGCGTTGATGAGGAACTCACCGTAAAATTCGTTGGTGCCATTGGCCGGATTGCGCGTGAACGCAACGCCTGAACCGGAGGTCTCGCCGGTGTTGCCATAAACCATCGCCTGCACATTGACAGCCGTTCCCCACTCGGTTGGGATGTTGTATTTGCGGCGGTAAACGATCGCGCGATCGTTCATCCACGAGCCGAACACGGCGCCTGCCGCGCCACGGAGCTGATCCCATGGATCATTCGGGAACGCCTTGCCGGTCCGCTCTTTCACCAGCGCTTTGAAACGCTTGACCAGCTCCTGATAATCCTCGGCTACCAGCTTGGAATCATCAATGTCGTGCTGGCCGTATTTCTCGTCCTTGTAATGCTCGATGGCGGCTTCAAAAGGATCGTGATCTTCGCCTTCGCGCTTCTGGACGCCCATGACAACGTCGCCATACATCTGGATGAAGCGGCGGTAACAATCCCAGGCAAACCGCTCGTTCTGGGTGGCGGCCACAAGCGCCTTTACAGTCTCATCATTGAGGCCAAGGTTGAGGATCGTGTCCATCATCCCGGGCATCGAATCGCGCGCACCGGAGCGGACTGCGACAAGCAGTGGCATCTTCTTGGTGTCGCCGAACTTGGTCCCCATGATCTTCTCCATGTTGATCACGCCTTTTTCCATCTCGGCCTGAAGCGACGCGGGATAAGTGCGGCGATTGGCGTAAAAATAGGTGCAGACGTCGGTCGTGATCGTGAAGCCGGGAGGCACTGGAAGCCCGATGCGGGTCATCTCAGCGAGGTTGGCGCCTTTGCCTCCGAGGAGGGCTTTCATCGAGCCGTCACCGTCGGCTTTATTATTGCCCCAGGTATAGACGTATTTGGGAGCTTTGCCCGAGGTTGTTGCACCGTTCTTAGCGACGGTATTCGCAGTCGCCGCCGGCTTGCGCGCGGCTGACGGTTTGATGGTTTTTGCTTTGGTAGGCATGTGAGTGGAAATAGGAACTCGATTCCACAACGCAACGCCGTCTTGTAGGGGACTCGCTTTCAGGAATAAAAGCTCCGTCGCTCGGGAAAAGAGCCGTGTCTTATGCCACAAGAAATTTGTGACTTAAAGAGTTTTTTGATTTGACGCCCAACGAAGGGCTAAGAAACACGGCGCACTCTAAAACGGGATCGAGTTGCAGAGAGGCTGCGGAACCGCTTTTTAGCTGAAACGGCGCACGATTAAAAAACCGTGCGCCGCTAAAGTCTTAACTATCAACCGGCCGTCGAACTACTTGATTTCTTCGACGCTGGTCAGCTCCACACTGACCACCTGCTTGACCGGGATCTTGATGACGTCACCCGGATTAAGCGGGTTGTTCATGCTCATATTCATCTCCTGGTTCATCTCTGAGGAACGCGCGGTTCCGAGAGCGTTATCAAACCAGACGGTCCCTTTCATTGAGCCGCTCTCCATCTTCATGCCGAGCGCCGCGAGTGGGTTGGCATTCTTGGCGCCAGCCGCATCCGGCGTGCTGGTGATTGAACCCGCCACGGCAATTTCCGCGCATGGCACGCCGTTGTGCGGAACAGTTCCTTTGTAAGTGTAAGTTCCCTTGATTGAAACCTTGCCCATCTGCGGCATCGGCACGTCGATATTAAATGGCCAGCTATCGCCTGCCTTCACCGGCTTTCCGGGAAGCGCCTGCAGCGCGCTCTGATTGATCATCGTGTTGAGCGTCTCCTTGTTCAGAATCCCGCTTGCCATCGGATTTCCCGCGGTGGCTCCCACGATTTCATCGAGGTTTTCAAACTCGGTCACTTTGTCGTCCGCATCGATGATGGCGCGGATTTCCTTGCCGACGATTGCGGCGAACGCATTGCCGCCCGGGGCCGTCGCGTCGGGTTTGTCGGAATCGATCTTCATCTTCTGGCCGCCCATATCGGTATCCACAAGAAGGTGCTCGTACTTCAGGGCAAGCCGCTTGCGTTTCCCATCAGGAAGCTTGGTGATCGCCATGCTCGTATTGGCGGACATGCTCATCTTCTGATCCATGGGAATGTCTCCAATCTTCATTTTGGTGGACTGATCCATCTTCATGGTTTGCAGGTAGCGTTTGCCGGGCTGCCACTGCTGCTTCAGCGTCACGGCGGTCTCGGCAAAGGCGGACGAAAGCGTCAATACCAGGGCCGTTGCGGACGAAAGGGGGCGAATGAATTTGTTCATAGATAAAGGGAGGCTGCAACGGATGCATTATCCGATTGCCCGCTTGTTGCCCATGGAATTTGCGAGCAAGGAGTTTACCGGCAGATTACGGTTAACACGGATTCGCCCGGCAGTAGCCGCCCGCTTTCCGCTCCGCGCAAATCCGCGGATAAAATCTCCGGCCTCCTCGGACGTGGCGTTTGCATTGCGGCATGGGTGACGCGAAGGTGCGCACCTTTTTTGTGAAAAAACCGCCCCTTACCATCGCCCCTGAGCCCGCGGCTGCCCCGGCTCCCTTCATTCCGCCGATCTCCGTGGAGCAAATCGAGATTCGCGGCGTCCGGCAGAATAACCTCAAGGGATTTGATCTCGACCTGCCAATCGGACAGCTTAGCGTGATCACCGGTCCGAGCGGGAGCGGCAAATCGAGCCTCGCCTTCGACACGGTCTATGCTGAGGGGCAGCGCCGGTATGTGGAAACTTTCTCCCCATACACGCGCCAATTCCTTGAGCGCATGGACAAGCCCAAGGTCGACGAGATCCGCGGCATCCCACCGGCCATTGCCATCGAACAGGCCAACCCCGTCAAAAGCACGCGCTCCACGGTTGGGACCATCACCGAGATCAACGACTATCTCAAGCTGCTCATGCCGCGCGTGGTCGAAGCCTTCTGTCCATCGTGCGGACTACAGATTCGTCCGGAAACCTCCCGCTCGATCGTCGACTCGTTTTTTTCCGGGCATGCCGCTTCGATGAAAAGCGTGCTCGTCACATTCGGCGTGCCGCTTCCCGAAAAAACCGTACCGGCCGAGTTCTTTGGTTTTTTGCAACAGCAAGGTTACCTGCGGGTCTGGATCGCGGGAGAGATTTTTCGAACGGATGAGCCGCCTCCCGCCGGGCGTTTGCCGGCCGTGGTGCGCGTCATCCAGGATCGCATTGCAGTGAATGAAGAAAACCGGTCGCGTCTGTGCGAGGCTGTCGAAACAGCACTCCGGTTTGGCAAAGGGCAGATCGGCTTTATCGCGGAAGGTTCAAAGCAACTGCTCCCCTTCTCCACGGGTTGGCATTGCGCCCATTGCGATATCGATATTACGCCGCCAAGCGCCGGGCTTTTTAGTTTTAATCATCCGCTTGGCGCCTGTCCAAAGTGCCGCGGATTCGGCCGCACGATCGCCATCGATCTGGAACGCGCGATTCCCGACCGCGAGCTGAGCCTCGCCGATGGCGCGGTCAAACCGTTCCAGACCGAGAGCGGCGGCGATTGCCAGCGCGACCTGAGCCGATGCGCCGCTGTGCGCGAGGTCGATATGAAGATACCCTTTGCTGAACTGCCCGCCGCGGATCAGCGCTGGGTGCTTTATGGAGAACGGCCCGGAACCCCGGGCACTGAACTTTGGGAATCAGGCCTTTGGTACGGGGTCCGGGGGTTTTTTGATTGGCTCGAAAGCAAGGCTTACAAGATGCATGTGCGCGTCCTGCTCAGCCGGTATCGGACCTATGCGGAATGCCCCGATTGCAACGGCGGCCGCTATCAGCCCGCGACGCTCAACTTCCGGTTTGGCGGCAAGACAATGCCGGAGTTGATGAAACTCTCGATCGCCGATTTGCACGCGCTTTTTGATCCCGCGCGGGTCGCGGCAAATCCGGCATCGGCGGATTCGAGCACGGAACTGTTATTGGGTGAAGTGCGTTCACGGCTCCATTTTCTTTTGGAGGTGGGCCTCGATTATCTGAGTCTCGACCGGCCAACGCGGACTCTAAGCGGCGGCGAAATTGAACGGGTAAACCTGACTACATGCCTTGGGGCGTCGCTGGTCAACACGCTCTTTGTGCTCGATGAACCAAGCGTTGGACTGCATCCGCGCGACACCGGACGGTTGATCCGGGTATTGCAAAGCCTGCGGGATAAAGGCAACACGCTCCTCGTGGTCGAGCACGAGGAGGCGATCATTCGCGCGGCCGATAACGTGGTGGAAATCGGACCGGGCCGGGGCGAAGCCGGCGGGCAACTTGTCTTCAGCGGGCGCCTTGAAACACTGCTTCAATCGGTAGCCCTCGCGCCGGGCAAACCGTCGAAGGGTAAAACCGCGGCGGGCTCGCTCACGGCCGATTATCTGACCGGGCGCAAGTCGATCCCTGTGCCGGCGAGCCGGAGGAAACCGACCGGCTTCATCTCCATCAAAGGGGCGACGGAACATAATCTGCGTGGGATCGACGTCGATTTTCCGCTCGGCGTATTTGCCTGCGTGAGCGGCGTCTCCGGATCGGGCAAGAGCACGCTGGTTCACGAGGTGCTATTTAAGAAACTGCTTCAGGAAAAAGGGATCACGGAGGAAGGCCAGCCCGGCGCGTGCAAAAAGATCATCGGCGCGCACCGCATCAATCAGGTCGTCATGGTCGATCAATCGCCCCTCTCGCGCACGCCGCGATCGAGTCCGGCGGTTTACCTCGGCGTGTTCGACGCGATTCGCGAGCTGTTCGCGGCGACGCCCGATGCCATGGCACGCGGCTTAACCGCCAGTGCGTTTTCGTTCAACTCCGGCACCGGCCGTTGCGAGCGCTGCTCGGGCAGCGGCTTTGAGAAGATTGAGATGCAGTTCTTAAGCGACGTATTTGTTCGTTGCCCGGAGTGCGAAGGAAAACGTTACCAACCCGAGATGCTGCTCCACCTTCTTGGAGGCAACGACACCGAGGAGGGCAAATCGATCCATGATGTCCTCTCGATGACCGTCAGCACCGCGATCCTCTTTTTTGAAAAGCTCGGCGCAAAAAAAGTGACGGGACCGCTGCAAGTTCTGGAGGAAGTCGGGCTCGGTTACCTAACCCTTGGACAGCCATTGAATGTGCTTTCAGGCGGCGAATCGCAACGGCTCAAACTCGTGGAACGCCTCACGCTCGGAACCCGCGGCACCGGCATGGCGGCCACAACCCTGCTCATCTTTGACGAGCCAACCACCGGCCTTCATTTCGATGACGTCGCGTTGTTGCTCAAAGCCTTCGACCGCCTCGTTGAACAGGGAAACAGTCTCCTCGTCATTGAACACAATCTTGAGGTGATCAAATGTGCGGATTACCTCATCGATCTCGGTCCGGAAGCGGGCGTCCATGGCGGCCTCCTTGTCGCCGCCGGCACGCCCGAGGAAGTCATGGAAGTCGAGGCTTCACACACCGGACGTTATCTCAAGGAAATCGGGAAACCGCGAACTAATGAGGTTTCTTCACGGATTGCTGAAACGCCGTTTCCCAAGTCTGCAAACGGGAGGTTCGGGAGGAAGAGTGAGGGAAGTGCCGGAATCACGGTTTACGGCGCGCGCGAGCATAACCTCAAGAACATCACGGTCACCATTCCGCGCGACCAGATGGTGATCATCACCGGGCTGAGCGGTTCGGGCAAATCAACGCTCGCCTTCGACATCCTCTTTGCCGAAGGACAACGGCGCTTCCTCGATAGCATGTCGGCTTATGCGCGGCAGTTTGTGGAGCAGCTCGAAAAGCCCGAGGTCGATCTCATTGTCGGACTTCCCCCCAGTGTCGCCATTGAACAGCGGATCACGCGGGGCGGCGGAAAATCGACCGTCGCAACGGTCACCGAAGTCTACCATTTCCTGCGCCTTCTTTTCGCGAAACTCGGCACCCAGTATTGTCCGAAGTGCGATCTGCCGGTGGAAAAACAGAGCCTTGGCGCCATCACGCGCCAGGTCGAAGCGCTCGCAAAAAAAGGGCGCGTCCGGGTGCTCGCCCCGCTGGTCAAAGCGCGCAAAGGATTCCACACCGATGTCGCCAAATGGGCCGTCAACCATGGGTTTGAAGAACTCTTTGTCGACGGCGCATTCATGCGGGCCGATCAATTCCAAAAACTTGAACGGTTCCGCGAGCATTCCATCGATGTGGTGATCGGCGCAAGCGGTGCCAAAGTGAATATCCAGGATCTGCTCAAGCCGGCATTGAAGATCGGCAAAGGCACGGCACGGATCGTCGATGCGCGCGGCCGATCGACCACCGTCAGCACCGAGATGAGCTGTCCGGGATGCGGCGATTCATTTGAAGAACTTGATCCGCGTCTTTTTTCATTCAACTCCCCGCATGGCTGGTGCGATCAATGCCACGGGTTTGGCGAGATCTGGAAAGCCTCGGTCAATCCGAGGCTCGAGACCGCCGTCGAATTGGAAATGGATGCCGAACGCCAGCACGAATCGCTCGATGCCGGCGAGGCGGAAATCTGCTCCGGCTGCCATGGCGCGCGTTTGAATGAAGTGGCCCGGCACGTCCGGATCCGCGATGTTGCTATCGATACCATCGCGGCGATGCCGGCGCGGCAGGCGTTGGTTTGGGCATCAAAACAGAAGTTCACCGGCAACCAGCAGATCATCGCCGCCGACATCCTGCCCGAGATCATGCAACGCCTTAAATTCATGGGCGAAGTCGGACTCGATTACCTGGCGCTCGGACGCTCGGCCAAGACATTGAGCGGCGGTGAATCGCAGCGTATCCGACTCTCGGCGCAGCTTGGCTCCAATCTGCGCGGCGTCCTCTATGTGCTCGATGAGCCGACCATCGGACTGCATCCGCGTGATAACGAGAAGCTGCTCGACACCCTTGAAGCGCTCAAGAAAAAGGGGAACTCGCTTGTCATCGTAGAGCACGACGAGGAAACGATGCGGCGCGCCGACACTATCATTGATCTGGGGCCAAGGGCCGGCTCCGGCGGCGGCCACGTCGTTGCGCAGGGAACCATGGCTGAGATTCAGGCCAACCCGCTCTCCGCCACGGGACGCTGCCTGCGAGAGCCGCTTCAACATCCGACCCGCGGCACGCGGCGTGCACTTGGTGAAGTGACACGCTGGATCGAACTTGAAGGCGCGACCTTGCATAACCTCAAAGGGGTTGATGTGCGCCTCCCGCTTGGCCGCTTAAGCGTGATCACCGGCATCTCCGGCTCGGGCAAAAGCACATTGATGCGCGGCATTCTTAAACCGTCCATTGAAGCGCTCCTGAAAAAGAAAAGCGCCAAGGGGTCTGTGCGTGGAAAAAAAGAGGGGCCGTATCGGGCGCTTCGCGGGGTCGAACAAATAGAGACCGTGTATGAAGTCGATCAATCGCCTATTGGCAAAACGTCGCGCTCCACGCCTGCCACCTATATCAAGGTCTTTGACGAGATCCGGAAGCTCTATGCCCAGGTGCCGCTTTCCCGAATGCGCGGTTACACGGCAAGCCGGTTTTCGTTTAATTCCGAAGGCGGCCGTTGCGAGACGTGTGCCGGCCAGGGCGTGATTAAAGTGGAGATGAACTTCCTGCCGACGAGCTATGTGCCGTGCCACGATTGCGAAGGCAAACGTTACAACGGCGCCACGCTTGAAGTCCTCTACAACGACCAAAGTATTGGTGATGTCATGGCGATGACGCTTGAACAAGCCGCCGATTTTTTCCGCGCGATAACGAAGATCTACCGGCCACTTACCCTGCTCTGCGACACGGGGCTCGGCTACCTCACACTTGGCCAGCCAAGTCCCACATTAAGCGGCGGCGAAGCCCAGCGACTGAAACTCGCCAGCGAACTGACCCGCGGCCTCGGCCGTGTGCAAAACGCGCGGCTACGCGAAAATCGCGAACTCAAGTCAACGCTGTATCTGCTCGAAGAACCGACCATTGGCCTGCACATGGCCGACGTCACCGAGTTGCTTAAAGTCCTCCATCGCCTCGTCGACGATGGCCAGACCGTCATCGTTATTGAACATAATCTGAGCGTGATTGCCGAAGCCGATTACATCGTCGATATCGGGCCTGAAGCCGGTGAGAACGGAGGCGAAGTCGTCGCGTTCGGCACGCCCGAGGAAGTCGCAAAGAGCAAGCGCAGCCGCACCGCGCCGTTCCTGCGCCAGACATTGGCCGGCGGCGAACTTAAACCACGCCAGAAGAAATAAAGCATCCGGTCCGGGCGAACATCCGGCAGATTAGACTCGCGCTCACATATTGAGTGCGTCTCCTGAATTTGCCGCTAAACCAACTTGGATGATATCGCTCGGCTCAAAGCGCGGCTACCTTTCCGATTGGATAACTCAGCGATGGGTCCAATTCACAGGGCGGCGTGTCAGCCTCGCCTCCGAGCCCTGGCTCGCGGGGCCGATTGCTCCCACGACCGGTATCGGTCCGGATTATTTCGCTGCGTTGGCAGGCACCGAGGGATTGCGCCTTGAGCAGACCGATAATGCCGCGGGCATCATTTCCAACTTTGCCACACTGCGAGGCGCGGCTTTTGAACCGTCCAACGTCCATCCGAGCGTAACCCGCTTCTACGAGCAGACATCTGCTTACGAGCTGGACGCCTGGGCGGAGTGGTGCGGCTTGTTCCGGCCGTTTGGCTGGCTCCTGGCCGTTCTATTCAGTCGCCGCCTACAGCAACTCAATGTTCCGCTTTCGGGCCTCGACACGAGCAAGGGTCTTACGAGCGAGGTTCTTCAGTTCATTGATCCTGCCAGCGGTTCGATACAGCACACAGCGTGGTTCCGCCGACTCCGAGGCAGTGGCAATGTTCTTTACGCGGGCTTCTACTCCGTCTGCACGCTGCCCGGTCACGCCGACCCGTGCGTGAAGGTTGTTTTCCCGCTGCCAAACGGCAATGCGATTATCGTCATGCGCACGGAGTGCCGCGCCGACGGCTCCTTTGTCGTCACGTCAGCTGGTGACCGCTTCGGCGAGCCGGGCTTTTACTTCACACTGCACGGCGGCTCCGGCATTGCCTGGGCACGCTACGTCAAGGCGGTCCGCGAAAGTATTCACGTCTACCCGGCCGAGAACGGGCTTCTCCGCGCAGACCATCTCCTGACTTACTTTGGCGCGACCTTCCTTCGGCTTCATTACTGTATGCGCCGCCAACCGAATGCTGATTAATTCTGGCGCTTCCGCAAACGGGTATGGTCGAGTCGATGTATGACGCACCAAAACATTGGTTCCACCTCCCCGCCCCTTCTTAATCATAATCCTTCGCGCACAGAGAGATTACGAGTGCGTTTCCAGGGTAAGCTCCTAAGAAGATCTATCCAATGAGCGGCATACCGGTGCAAACCCGCCGGGCCCACAACTTCCCAGGCTTCAAAAATCAGGGCCTATCATGGTAACTTTTTTGGTTTCGCCATGGCCTGCTTATCGTAGTTGCCGCGTTCAATGCTGGCTACCACAGACGACATTGGGAGTTTCATCATGATGCATCCTGCACAGGTTTGAACCTCCTGTTTTGAAGAGGTGAAAGATTTGACCTGCTCGTCGAAGAGCAAACGATTTTTCAACCGCAAACCAACCAGCGCGTAGCATCGGGATTGGGCATTGCCGGTCTTCAACAGTTCAAGAAAATCGGATTCGGCTGAGGCCGACTTAAAAACCTGCTTGAACGCGATCTCGCCCTCTGAAGTGGTGCCAGCGAATCCAACTCCACCAAAAGCGAAGACTTCGATGCCGTCAAGTTTCTCAATCGCCGCCCGGTCGCTGGCTAAAGCAAACGAGCTAAACAGCGTGAGAAGTGTGAATATGCGGAAGATCATTGGTTTCATAGGAATTCGTTCGCAGTAAGCGTTCAATCATCGGTTGGATTGATAGCATTTGAAAATGCTGATAACCGGCAATCTCCCTGCGCATCCGGAACATGACAGCTGCCAAGCCTGGCGGCAGCTCCACGGTAGTCGCAATCACGCTTGAATGCTTGAGGAGACCAAAACCGGTTGAAGTATTTTGTTCGGCATCGGTTGGCGTTGAGAGATGATTCATGGGTGCCATCGTTTCGATATAATACAATCTTGGGACAGGCTCTATATAGCTTAATGGGGATCGTTTCGTAAATCATTCCAAAGTCCCAGCATTCACGCACGGGCCTCACAGCTAGGCAGCGCACTTTCCATGAGCTATCCGAGCCTGATCCCTAAATCAACGATTCTGCGATTTACTTGTAATTGGAAGTCTCTGCTTGTGGCTCTTTGCATGGAGGTTCAGGAATTGCCTTTGTTGCCCACAGGCGGCGCTCCCACGTGGTCGCCTTCCGGTATCCGGAAAAAAAGGCGGAGGATGCGACAACGCTGAGGCCGACAATCAAAGCAGCTCCCATCTGGACCGAGCCACAACGATACCTCCAGTTTTCTCGAACCTGCATTCGGTAGTCACTCACCGCGCCCCAGACACAAAGCAAGCAGAGTGTAATTGAAGCGAGGATAGCAAGAACGCATACACCGCGTAGTATTCGGGACAATGTGCGCATAGATAGAAAGAAGCTGAATAACCCCGAGCTCAGCCACGCCTTGCGGGCGAGGACGGATGTGGGTTCGCGCACACCACGCTGCCCGCCGGGAGTTAGGCGCCGTTGGGTGGTTTTGGGACTATTAAGTAAAGCACTCGATTGGGCGACGTTCGTTGCGGCATGGGTGAGACGATGATACCAGCCATAGCAGGCGAAAGTGAACATGGTCGCGAGTAAGGTGCCGGTGCCCCAAAGTAAGGGAGGCATCAACTGACGAATGATCGAAAACGGAAGACCAAAAGACAAAATGGCAAGTATAATTATCGGGATAATAACGCTGAAACCTACGCCAATGAACAGAGCTGTAAAAATGCGGGTCCGCGTTTGCTGCGGCAGAAGCAAAAGCCCGGTAACGAAGAATGCGAGGAATGCCGAATAGCCAAAGCCGCCAAAGAAAAACGTCCATCGATTCGGAAGATCGTGTATAAACGGAGTTGCGACGCAAAAAACCGCCGTTAAAATAGCGAACGTGCGGCCAAAGACCACCACTGGTCGAGCAACGTACCAAGTAGAGTTAAAGGGATTCATTCTCACAGGAGGTATCCCGCTCATTGGATGTATCGTCTGAAGAAGTCCACTTTGAAAGCGCCCGCTCAATCGTAATCTCCCTGCGTTCGGAGGATTATGATTATGATCATGAGGGGACGGGAGGTGTTCCAATGTTTTGGCGTCATACATCTCTACCTGTGCCTGTCCTTAAATGTCGGCGGGAAGTAGTTGGCGCAACCGCCTGCTCAACGCATGACCGAATTCCACAGGCGCCCCAGGCGCAGTTTCGCTTTCATTGCAGGCTCTGCCTTTTCCCGATATGCACCGGGCTGACTTTGGTTGCGTCCGCCAGTATAATCCGCGTGTTGGTAAGTTTCTGCTCCGCGGCACTCAATAGCTGACAGTGGCGAAGGTAGCGCCTTTTTGCCTCCGCATACTCACTGCGGCCTCCTACTGCCTTTGGCGCATTCGCGGACATATCAATGTGTTCCGGGTCCGGGTTGATGATTCCGTCGTGTTCCCTGATCCGGGCCATTTCAGCGGCGGAAGCATCCGCTTGTTGTTGCTGGCGCTCTACTTCGGCCTCAGCCGAACTCAGAGTCTTATCCACGGTCCGTTGCAGATCGCGCGATCGGTTTTCTCGGTAGACCTCTGCAATCGTGTTGGCGATCTTAGCGGCCAGTGCGGCGTCGCGATCATAGGCTCCAATTTCCAGCAGGCGAGTATTGCGAACTTCACGAATTTCAATCGCCCACGCTCTCGGCTCCACTGACGGGTTAGCCGTTGCGGGCGTTGTCATTCGAGATCTCTTGCGAAGTTCAGTTTGTGACCGTCGGGAAAGGTCTTTTCCTTCCGTTGTCCGTTCACGGTATAATTGATCAGTCTCTGTTTGGACATTCCGGGCGCTGGATCGACGCCCTTGGCGGCGCCGCGAACTTCAAGCGTTACTGGGTCTCACGGAAAACAAGAGAACGGTTAGTAGTAGCAGGTAGGTAGCAAGTTTCATGGGAGAAGTAAAATCATAAGGGACATGTAAGTAGTTGGTGCGCCGCAGCGACGAGGCATTCCTTGACTATCTTGCCGCGCAGCGCATTCCCGATCCAACTACCAGCGGAATTTTACCCGGCGCTTCGGCCCAACAACTTCCTAAAAGAGACCTTCATTGATATTGATGGCACCATCGCTGGCGCGCACGGAGAATGCAAAGGCGGGATGTCGCTCTCCTACAAAGGCGTTTGGAGCTATCATCCACTTATCGTCGCTTTGGCTAATACCAAGGAAGTGCTTTACGCGATTAACCGTCCGGGCAACGTGGTGAGTCACGATGGCTGCGTTCCGTGGACAGATCGCTCGATTGCCCTTGTAAGAAAAGTGCCAAAAAGATCACGCCGCGAGGCGACACAGACTAGACGCTTACGACCGAACTGACCGTTGGGATAAAGAAGGGAGCGGGGAAAACACGTTCTCCCCGCTCCCTCTTTTCCTGCCAGAGCCGACTGCACTTACTTGCGCTGCCGAGACACGTGGCCCACAACCTTCAGGCTTCAATTTCCGTCCATCAGGCAAAACACGGCGGCGTAGAGCCAGGAATTACGACAGCTTCAGCAAGGCTCCTGCGCTGAGCGCTTACGCAAGTCCTTCTACTCTCAAGCCGATTGGCGCCTGCGCCGGAGAAAACCAAGGCCGGCAGCACCCAGAGCAAGCAGACCCGCGCTGGTTGGTTCGGGAACCGACCTGATATCGATGCCGCTGGCCGCAGTGCCCACAAAGGCGCCATTGTTATCGTTCACGCGCAGGATTAGCTTCTCGCCGCCGCCAAGCTCAAAAAAGTTCAGGGTGAGCTTGTCGCCGTCTTTGAGCGCCACGTTGGGAATGGTGGTATTGCTGGCACCGGTGGGTCCGGCAAACTCCCCGATCACAACTCCATTGAGCCGCAGGCGGAACCCATCGTCACTATCCACATAAAGAGTATAGGTGCCGCTATCGCCATCGAAGCCATCGCCATTCAGGTCCACAAAGCCTTCGCTGGAGACCGCAAACTGGTCACCGCCACCGAGCACGAAGGGGTTAAAGACCGCCTCAAAAAGAGCGCGGCCTTCCTTGCCGGCGACAAAGCCGCCGCTGCCATTGAGAAGTGCCTCGCCCTCTTCAATATTCTCAACCTTTGTGGCATCGGTGCCGCCGCCGGCGTTTGCCGTGTTGGTGGCACCGAGAAAGACCTGGCGCACATTAAAACCGGTAGGCGCTACTACACCTGTGTTAACGGTGAATTTGAAGTTACTTACCGCTTGCGCAGCATTTTCGCCGCCCGTGCCTCCGCTAAAGCCTACATAAGCGGTATTGCCTCCGACGGTGGTCGGGAGGCTCCCCACATTGAAGTAGCGCGATTCCGTGGCTCCGGTGACTGAATCAGTCAGGCGTGCGCCAAGAAAGGTGCCGTTGTAATCGATCCGGACATTAACCGGATTGGCTCCCGTGAGAGTCACCAGGCTCGCCGCAGTTGGGATCGAGACGCCGCCGCTTCCATAGCCAAAACCGTCGTCGTTGTAGATGTTGAACTTGACGGCTGCACTTGGGGTAACGCCTTCGTAACCCACTGCTCCACCGCCACCCCCGCGGGCAGTCAGGCCCTGGTTTTGCAGCAGAAAGGTAAAGCCATCCGCCGGGTTGCCGCTGCCGTTGAGGAAGTCGTAAGTAAAGCTCGCCGTGAAGTTGGTGATCGTCTGCGCGGTGTTAAAGAAGGCACTGGTGGCTTCGCCATTTGCCGCAGTGGTAAGGTTGAGCACGCCATTGGAAATGGTCGGGGCGCCCCCCGCAACTGCCTCCGGGCTTGCGTTGAGGGTGAAGGTGGCGGCATCGAATCCGGTAATGTCGGCCTGGGCCAGACTCAGGGACGCAATGGAAGAAGTCAGAATTGCAAAAGCAAGTCGATGGGAAGCAGCGCGGGTGTTTAGGGGGGATTTCATAAGGAGAGGAAGACCGAAATTCAGCCTGCAGTTGGCCACAGGAAATACATCCGGCAAGAGGATGTCCTGGAGAGTGTTAACAGCGAACGGCGGGCTGGTTATTCGGGTATCTGGTTGCTGTAATCCTGTCAACGCTGGGAGCATTTCTATTTACGAGCCGGGCAGATACGAATGGCTGAGATTAAGGCCATTACGTTTGTTCGGCTCGTAGAAACCGACCCAAGATCACCGCGCTCATTCCGGTGTTGGAAATCGGCTTAAAGCAAATGCGCGGGAATAGCTTTGCGCTTCCAAAGCGCAGCCCGCCACACCGCTATGCCGGTATGGGATAGATGCGGAGCACCAGTGGCTGCACGACATTGCCTGTCCGGGCAATCCCTCCCCTTATCACCGCATCTCGACCACGCGCGATTCTTAATCAGCGAATCTTATCGTCCAGGCGCTGAAATCAGGAAACCAACAAATCAGACAGGCTCATTGCCGGGCTTCCATTTGATACTGCATCCGATGCTTGCCTTTTGATCAGGATTCACCGGGCTATCGGCGAGCACGGCTTCGATTGCTTCGCGCAGGTCGCGGCCATCGAGAGTTCCGCGGCCGGGACGCGCCTCGCCTCGGCTTGGACGCGAGTCATCGAGCTGACCGCGGTAGACCAGCGTGCGATCCGGGCCGAAGAGGAAAAAATCGGGTGTGCATGCCGCGGTATAAGCTTTGGCGATCGCCTGGGATTCATCGTAGAGGACGGGAAAAGTGAACCCGGCTTCGCTGGCCATCCGGGCGGTCGGTTCCGGCGCATCCTGGGGATATTGAACGGCATCGTTGGAAGTAATGGCGACGATGCCGACGCCTTTTCCCGAGTAATCATAAGCGAGCCGGACCAGCTCGCTGCGAACATGGACGACATACGGGCAATGGGCGCAAAGGAAAATGACTACAAGCGCCTTGTGATCTTGAAAATCCGCGAGTGACACGGTTTTTCCCGAGGTGATATCGGGGAGTGAAAAACCGGGGGCGGCGGTTCCCAGAGCGAGCATGGAAGAAGGTACGGACATAAGAACTTTATGGGTTGCGGGAGAGACTGCATTTTACAGGCACCTCCAATTTATCGACAATCATATCGCCACCCCTGATTGGCAACCCCGCACTGCCGCTTCCAAACCGACCCGTTTCGATGTCTCTCCTTCTAAAACTCTCCTGTCCGGATCGCGTCGGTCTTCTTGCGTCGATCGCCGGCTGCATCGCAAAATACGGCGGCAATTTGCTGGAGGTGCATCAATTCACGGACTCGCAGGCGAAATGGTTTTTCACCCGGATGACCATCGAGACGATCCAGGTTAACCTGCCGGAATTACGCGCGGAATTTGAAGTGATGGCGCGCGGCTTTGATGCGGAGTGGACCATTCGAGCTTCCGACAGCCGCATGAAAGTCATTCTGATGGTGAGCAAGCTTGGGCACTGTCTCGCCGACCTTTTGTGGCGGTGGCGCTCGGGAGAACTGGCATTCGACATTCCATGCGTGATTTCCAACCACGAGGACTTCCGGTCGATTGTTGAACGCGAAGGGATCGAATTTCATCACGTGCCGGTGGAGCCCGGCAACAAGGCGGCCGCATTTGATGAAGTGGCGCGCCTGGTTCGCCGGAGCGCTCCGGATCTCGTCGTGCTCGCCCGTTATATGCAAGTGGTGCCCGCCGAATTATGCGCGGAATTTCGCGGCCGGATTATGAACATTCACCATTCGTTTCTGCCCTCATTTGTCGGGGCCAATCCTTACCAGCGGGCCTATGAGCGCGGGGTGAAATTAATCGGTGCCACGTGCCATTACGCGACTGAAGAACTCGATGCCGGCCCGATCGTTGATCAGGAAGTGATTCGGGTGGAACATTTCCACACGCCCGAGGATCTGGTGCGGATTGGACGCGACTGTGAACGGCTGGCACTTGCGCGCAGCGTGCGATGGCATCTGGATGACCGCGTGCTGATCCACGGCAACAAATCGATTGTCTTCCGCGATTGATCGCCATCTTTTTTCCAAAGCGGGTCCAATACATTACGAATAAGGGGCGCCTTTTTGCCTCTTAAATTCGCGGGTTTTGCCCATTGGATAATAATAATTATTTCACGCTTGCGGCAGTCTTTCGGCCAGCGATAGTGCCCCGCCCTATCCCTGGTATGAAAAACAGAGCCTGTTCCTTTCTCGCTTCCGGCATCCTGCGCCTGATTGCGATTGTTTCCTTCCTGGCAATTCCGGCGGCTTCCAAGGCCGTGCCTGTGCTGCAGGATCTGCTTTCTGAGCCGACCGCGCCAACCGCCACTTTGAAGGTCACACCGACCATTCCCGTCGGTAAGGCGCTCGTTTTTCCCGTCAGCGCTTATGATGACTCCGGCAGCCCATTGACGTTTACGGTAAAGAGCAGCAACCCGGCGATCATGGCCCGGGTGCGGACTGGCAATCCGCTTTTAAAACTAAATATTTCCCACGCTGCCGGCACCGATCCCGCCGTGGATCCCGCTTATAATGGGACACTCGTATTTCAGCTATTCCGTGATTGGACCCCAATGGCGGCCGGCTTCATTGGCGGATTCGCCCAGTCCGGCAGCCTCGATAACACCAGGTTTCAGCGGCTTTCCGATCTCAACGGAAGCGTGGGTGCGGCTGAGAGCTTCATTTATCAGGGTGGCGGGCAGACGAGTCTGGGATTCACTTTTGAAAATGAATTGAGGGCTCCCCTGCTCTTCTCGGGACGCGGCCAGCTCGCGATGGCCAACGCGGGAACCGATGCGGTGACCTACACCGGCACGAACAGCTCACAGTTCTTCATCACCCACGGCAACCTGCCCCGCAGCACAGCCCCCACAGGCAGCGTGATTCCTTTGGGCGGACCGCGGCATCTCGATTTCAAGCATACCGTTTTTGGCCAGCTCACCCATGGCTGGGATGTGATGGACAAATTCCATAACACACCGCGCACTTCGGATTCGCCGGTCGTGGCGGTCAACATCGCGTCAGCCGGTGTCTCGCCCCGGTATGACGATGGCACCCATATTTATACCGATGCGGTTTTGCTGCTCACGGCCAATTCTTCCGGCACGGCGACGATCACCGTAAGTGTTACCGACGGACATTCCGCACCGGTGACAAGCACTTTTACGGCCACAGCAAAACCGGATACCAACAACTCTGCGCCTTTTGTCATCGCGCCGCAAAACGCAGTGGGGCCGAAAGAGAAGATCTTCAGTGTGCCTTTGGTAAAAGCGGCGGACCTTGAATATGATTACATCTCGACGGCGAGCGGCCTGGTGAATGGAAGCGGGAGCCATGGGCAGTCGCAACAGCAGTCAGGCCTGGTTTATGTGCTTGGCAGTCCCGGCTTCACGGGTGTGCTGCATCTCGCCTTTGGGATCACTCAGTTTGACATGAGCTATCGCGGACAGGTAGACGGCGATGCGACCGATTTTTCACAACTTGTCTCGGCCAATCTCGGCGTGGGCGACGAGCTGGCGAGGCTCGAGCCGATTGGCATTTATGCGCAGCCCGGCACGGCCATGACCAATGTGGCGATCGCCAAATTTCTCGATGATGACAGCCGAGGCGGCGCGGCGGGCTTTACCGCCAGCATCAACTGGGGCGACGGTTCGGCGCTTAGCACCGGCGTCATCACCGCTGACACCTCACGTCCGGTATTTGCGGGCGCCCTGGTCATGGGGACGCATACGTTTGCAAAGGAAGGCAATTACACGATCACTACCACGATTTTTGGCGACAAAGGCTTTATTGGCAGCACACGCAGCGCCGCCACTGTGAGCGCCAAAGCATTGCGCGCGCTTGGACAGGACATCGTTTTCAAAGGCAAAAACGTCTCCAACGTCGTGCTTGCCTCCATCTCGGACACGGCTCCCGTGGCGCCAAAACAGTATGAGGTGACGATCGACTGGGGTGACGGCACGGTCGGTCCCGGACAGGTAAAGGCCGATCGGACCGGCAAACTTTTTGTCTTTGGGAACCACACTTATCTCGATGCCGAAACTTTTTCCCTGGGAATCCGCGTGCATAAAACCGGCGGTGACGCCGCCCAGGATGCCCAGACATGGAGTGCCATCAAGCTGAACGGATTCAATGGCCCATTGCATCTCCCCCCGTTTTCCCAGGCGCATCTTATTGGCGACATTAATCAGGTGGCCAATCTGGCGGTCGGCAATGCGGCGCCCACTTACAAGAACTTCCGGAGCACGACCGGCACGGGCGCAAACGAACGAACGCTTTTCACCTGCGAGATGGTGATCATCAATTCAGGCAACCTCCCTTCCAAGCCCGGCAAACTTCGCTTTTACCTTTCAGCCGATAAAAAGCGCACAAAACTCGATCCCGCGGAAAATCCCGCTGACATTCCTTTAAAAATCGGACCGATTACGGAATTTGATATTCCTGCACAGGCGCCAGGCGCCGGGATTCGATATGTGTGCGACAAACTCTCCAGTGTCGATCTGCGGCTGAAACCGTTGCGCGCCCAGGACGTGACCGAGAACGGCACGGGCCTTAATCTTATTGGCGTGATTCGTTATTCGGACCCGCTGGCGGACAAGGAACCGATCGATATCGCCGCGGTGGCCGGCCCATTCAATGGCATCAACGTGCGGCTTATTGGACCTTTGAATCCGAATGGCGGCCTCCAGACCACCAAGGCGGTGGGCGACGCGCATACAGCCAAATTCAGCGTCTCGATTGATCGGCAGCCCGCGGCGGGCCAGAAGGTGGTGATCAAGGCGACGGTTCTGCATACACGGCTTCTGCCTCCGGACAATCTGGTGGCGGCGCCGGCGGAAGGAACACTCTCCTCCCTGGAAGATCCGGTCACCAAGCTGCCGACCGACCCGGTGACTTTGACCTTTGATTCCACGAACTGGCAATCGGTCAAGGAAGTGACCGTGACAGGCAACGCGGAGAGCGTATTGACCGGCAACACTCCTTATATAATCCAGGTCAGTGTCGACCCATTGACGACGACGGATCCCCGTTTCAAGGAGCTTGATCCGGCTGATGTGAGCGTGATCAACCTCGACACGGTGGTGCCCACGATCATCCTTTCCAAGACTTCGCTGACCACCACCGAAGCGCTCGGCGCGGGGCACATCGGCAAATTTGGTGTCAAGATCAGCCCCGCGCCGCTGGCCAACCAGTCGGTGGTGGTCCGGGTGGAAAGTCAAAACACGGCTGAAGGGACTGTCGACAAGGCCCTGCTTACCTTTAACTCCAATAACTTCAATGTTTCCCAGGAGGTAACCGTTACTGGTGTCGATGATCAGGTTGTCGATCCCGACGTCACCTACAACGTCCATGTGAGCCGGGACTCCACGACGGTTGATCCACGCTTTAACAACGTGGCCGCCGTTGACCTGCCGGTCACCAATGTCGATGCGGCGCCCAAGGTGATTGTGAGCCCGACGGCCATCAGCACCAGCGAGGCCGCGGGTGCGGTGCCGGCAAACTTTACCGTTAAGTTAAGTGAAAAACCGGGCGTCGGAGCCGACGTCACGATCACCCTGACCAACGGCAATCCGGCGCAGGGCACCCTGGATAAAACGACGCTCGTCTTCACTTCGGCCAATGCCACCGATGCGCAAACCGTTAGTGTCACCGGGGTGGCCGATCCGCTCCACACCGGGCAGCAGACTTATAAAATCACCGTTAATCCGTCGGTCTGCAATCAGCTCCGCTTCAACGGGCTCAAAGGGAGCGACGTAACCGTGACCAATCTGAACGACGCGCAGCCATGAAAAATCGCCCCAATCTTCTAGTGAAACTTTGGCGCAAGCTGCGTCCGATCAAACCTGTGCGGCTTCGCGGGACCGAACCCAAAGAACGTCCGGCGCCCCGTGGTCTGAGCATTGAACCGCTTGAAGGGCGTATTGCGCCGGCCACGCTGTTAAGTCCGACCACGGTCAGTTATCACGATATCGACGGCGATCTGGTAACCATCAAGTTTTCCAAGTCGATTCTCCCGGCTACATTGACCGACGCGCAGCTCAGCACGGTATTTAAATTCAGCGCGGGCGGCGGAGCCTGGGGACCCGACGCCGATGTCAATCAGCAGCTTCAGCTGATCGATCTTTCGCTGACCCCCGGCATCAACGGGAAAAATCCCGCGGCTGGTGTTTCCATGACGGTTTCGGTGACGCAAGCCGGCAATGGAGACGGCCATGCAAACATTGGCGCGATCAAAGGAGGACAGCTTGCACTTGGGGCGATCAGCATCGACGGCGACTTGGGACAAATTGACTGCGGCAACGCCAGGGATCACATCGGATTAAAATCCTTGAGCGTCTACTCCCTGGGCGTCGACGCCGGTTCCCAGCTCGGCACCGCCACTTACGAGAGCACGATCATTGGAGTTCTCGGATCGTTGACGGTCACCACAAATATCCATGAAGCGTATGTGCACGTCATCAATGGCATCCATTTAACCGGGCCTTTGATCGTGCATGGTGACATCGGCAAGGTCACCGTCGGCGGTTCACTGGAAGGACGCGCCCAAGTGCTCGGCACCAGCGAAAACACCGGCACCATCCTGACCGATGGAAATATCGGCACCGTCAAAATCGGGACTTCGGCAACCGATGGATTGAAAGGCGGCGGCGGCAAGAACTCGGGCTCCATCGTTGCCGGCGGCAACATCGGCACCATCACCGTTTCGGGTTCGCTAATCGGTAAGGATGGGCTCGGCAGCGGCGGCATTTCCGCCAACGGCAATATCGGTAAAATTTTCATCGGCACCGGCATCTCGCCGGTTTCAAGCGGCGCCACGGATGGATTGATCGGCGGGATCGGGAAAAATTCCGGCTCCGTGACCGTGCTGGGACAAGTCGGCAGTGTCAGTGTCAATGGACATTTGGGCGGTGGCGAAGGGATCAGCAGCGGTGGCATCACCGTGACGAAAAGCATGGGGGCCGTGAAAATCTTCGGATCCATCGACGGCGGCAAAGGCGTGGGATCCGGCGTGGTGAGCACAGGCGGCGACCTGGGCGCGGTTACCGTGACGGGGCACGTCATGGGAGGCGATGGGCAGACTTCCGGCGGGATCAAGGCGGGCGGCAGCCTGGCGAGCTTCACACTCAGCAATACATCACCGGCTGACGGCTTTTTATCGGCGGGCGTGGGTGACGGGACCGGCGTGGTTGCAAGCGCTGGAGCGATGGGCGCAGTGAAAATTTCCGGCAGCCTGCTTGGCGTCAATGGATTGAGATCGGGCGGAATTTCGGCTGGTGGGAACCTTGCCAGCGTGCTGCTTGGCGGCGGGATCGTTGGCGGAAGCAAGCTGGGAGGCGGCTTCATCAAGGCAGGCGGCAACATCGGCTTGGTCACAATAGGCGAATTGGTGGAGAGCAATATCCAGGGCGGTTCGGGCGACGAAACAGGATTGATCTCCAGCGGCGGAGCGATCGGCACGGTGAAAGTTTCCGGCAGTATTATCGGCGGTAACTATGTCGTGCCGGCACCCGCGGAAGGGAGCGGCAACCCTGTTGTGATTACCCCTGCCCTAATCGGCTTTAACTCCGGTGGCATTCTTGCCAAAGGGAATTTGGCGGGCGTCACGGTGGCAAAAAACATCATCGGCGGCACGAAACTCTTTAGCGGTTTTATCGACGGATTAAACGTCGGCACGATCAGGATCAGCGGCGATGTGATCGGAGGCACGGGAGATCATTCAGGGTCGATTGTCAGTGAATCGGCGCTTCAAAATGTGACGGTCACGGGTGAGCTCAAAGGAGGGGCCGGCGCGTTCAGCGGCTCGATTTTCAGCAGCGTTGGATCGGGCGTCGGCCACGACCTGGGGTCGGTCACCATTGGCAAATCAATCATCGGCGGCGGGGGCGATAACTCGGGGATGATCAGTGCCGGCGGCCGGCTCCTGAAGGCGGTCATCGGCACCACGGGCTCGGTAGCCATGCAAGGAGGAGGCGGATCGTTCAGCGGCGGAATTTTTTCCGGATCGTCCATTGTTTCGGCGACAATCAACGGGGAAGTGCAGGGCGGCGGCGGAGCGAATTCCGCGTCGATCCAAACAGGCGTTTCAATCGACAAATTAACAATCAATGGCGCGCTGAAAGGTGGCGGAGGAACCATGAGTGGCTCGATCGTCACGTACGATGCCTTTGAAAGAACCGGCGACATCGGGACCGTTTCCATCACCGGCGGAATCGTGGGAGGAGCGGGACGTGATTCCGGTTCAATCGAGGCGGAAGGCTCCATCAAATCAGTGACGCTTGGTTCGATGATGGGCAATGCGGGCGATTACAGCGGCTCAGTCCTCTCAGGAACGAGCATCTTTCATTCGGGTTCGACCGGCAGCCTGGTGATTTTGGGAAATGTCACCGGCGGTGCCGGAGCGCATTCCGGGACCATCGAGGCCGACGGGAATCTTGCGAGTATCAAAATCGGCGTGAATCTCCAACAAAGCGCCATCCGCGCCGGCGACGCCATCGGTTCCATCACGGTCGCCGGTTCAGTCGATGATTCAGTGATTTCCGCGCGCGGCCAGGTTCTTCAGGGAAAATCGACCGACCTGGCGATTGCCGCGTTTAATGCCGGCTCGGTTTCCAACTCACAAATTCTTGCCGGATACGACTTGGACGGCGTTGGTGTAAATCCCGATGCGCAGATCGGCGCGATCAAAATCATTGGCGCCTGGGAAGCAAGCGATGTGGTGGCGGGCGTTGGCAATGCGGGTGGGAACTTTGGTTCCATCACGGATTTCAAACTCACTGGAACCGATAACGCGGCCATCATTTCCCGAATTGCCTCGGTGACAATCGGAGGAGCCGTCACAGGAAGCAGTGCTTCCACTAACGATCACTTTGGTTTTGTGGCGGAAGAGATCCTTGCCTTTAAAAACGGCGGCGCGGTGGTCGGGCTTGTTAAAAACGCGATCGATCCCGTTGCGGAGCTTGATGGAGCCAACCACGACGTCTCGGTGCGTGAGCTTGCACCGGCACAACCCGTTTAAGCCACGTCAAAGGGTCGGCTGAAGGCGTTCCACGCCGGTTTGGATATCGCGCTTGTTGCACCCGGTGTTGCCGGGATACGGTCGCGAGGTCATGAAAAAACTTCCCCTCCTCCTTCTGACATCCATCCTCGCCATCGGATGCGGCGCGGCTGCACTCCTACAAATGCGCGCCAACGCAGTGCTTCAGGCATCGGCGCTTCGATTAAACCAAACCGTCGAAGAACAAGCTGCCGAACTGGGCAAACTTCAGGCCGAGCAGGAAAAAGTGCGAAGCCAGAGTGAAGCGTTCCAGGCCGAATCGCAGGAATTGCGCAAACTGCTGGCGGCAAAAAATGTTCCGGCCGCAAACGTCGCTTCAAACCCGGTGGAAGAGGGAGTAAACGCCGGCGCAAAAGAGGGCAAACCCGAGGAGGGCGGATTTATGAAGAAAATGGCGAAGATGTATGACGATCCCGCCATGAAAAAGGTCATGCGCACCCAGCAATTAATGGGGATCAAAATGCTCTATGCCGACCTGGGCAAAGAACTCGGTCTATCTTCGGAAGACGCCAGCCAGCTCATGGAACTGCTCGCCGACCGGCAGGTCGATATCAGCGCCAAAAGCCTGGCGATATTGGGAGAGGGAGGAGATGCGAAGAGCGTGACGGCGAGCAAGGAGGAACACGACCAGCAGATCAAAGGATTGATTGGCGAGGACCGGATGAAAAAGCTTACCGAGTACGAAGCGGGAATAGGCGATCGGATGCAAATGCAGCAGGTCCAGCAATCGCTGACTTCAAGTGGAATGCCATTGGATGAAAAGCAGCGCGCCTCTCTGCTTAGCATCATGAAGGAGGAGCGTCTTGTCACGCCGCCCAATCCTTTCACGGCCAACGCTCAGAATCCGACCGCGCAAATCAAGGCGATGCAGTCCGGGGAAGGGGTCGATCAATTTGTAAAAAGCACTGAAGACTTCAATCAACGCGTCTCACGCCGGGCGCGAGGCGTCTTAAATCCGGACCAGATCAACAGCTTCGATGCCACGCAAAAACAACAGCTCGAAATGATTCAAATGAGCATGAAGTTCATGAAGCAAAAGTGAACGGCATTGCTCCCGGCGGTGCGCTGACTAGAAACTGATTGATGACCAAGTCAGAAATCATTCAGCGACTCCTTGAGCCAGGCGTCATCGCAATTATCCGCGCCGACTCATCCGGCCAACTCCTTGCAGCGGCGGAAGCGCTTTATGCCGGCGGCGTGACGGCGATGGAAGTAACCATGACGACACCAAACGCGTTGCAGGTCATCAGTGACGTAACGACCCGGTTCGCGGGCAAAATCCTCATGGGCGTCGGTTCGGTCCTGGATAGCGAGACCGCGCGCGCGGCGATGCTCGCCGGAGCGGAGTTCGTCGTGACACCGGTTACGCGGCCGGAGGTCATCCGGATTTGCAACCGGTATGGCAAACCGATTGCCAGCGGCGCTTTCACGGCGACTGAAGCCTTGCTGGCTCACGAGTCCGGCTCGGATTTCGTCAAGATCTTCCCTTCTGATCAGGTCGGGCCGGCTTATATCAAGAACCTGCTCGCGCCGTTACCGATGCTCCAGATTATCCCCACCGGAGGCGTCACGCCGGACACGGCGGCGGCATTTATCCATGCGGGCAGCGTGGCGCTCGGCGTCGGTTCAAGCCTGGTTTCCAAAGAGATTTTAAAAAGTGGCGACTGGGCAAGACTGACAGAGCTCGCGGCTGAATTTGTGCAGATTACCCGGGGAGCGCGCACTTTCAGCCCGTTGCACTGATCCTAGCGAAGGAGCGGCCACGTTTATATGATTGGCACCTCTCACCACTCCTTATGCCCAACTCACTTCGCACCGCAATCCAGCAACTTCTTGGACGCCCGGATTATCAGCCGATGGACAAGGTTGAACTTTCCAAGGCGCTCGGGTTTGACAGCGACCAGCGCTCTGAGTTGCGCAAGGAACTCAAGCGTCTCGAACAGGAAGGGCTGATCACCCGGATTCGCAAGAACCGCTATATCCTCCCCGAGACAGCCGACCTCGTCACCGGCATT
The DNA here is from genome assembly GCA_028293625.1 of Chthoniobacteraceae bacterium. Lineage (GTDB taxonomy): Bacteria > Verrucomicrobiota > Verrucomicrobiia > Chthoniobacterales > Chthoniobacteraceae > CAIURC01. The sequence continues at coordinate 444,661 of JAQGOL010000030.1, forward strand.
CTGCAATTTCATCATGGCGGCAATGCGCACCTTCTGAATGAGAAAAAGGGTGAGCCCGACGTGTTCGTCTCGCAATCCAACGCGGGGACGGCGATGAACGGCGACCGCGTGGTGGTCCGGTTGATGATCGAGGGAATCAAACAACGGGTGGAAGGCGGCCGAATCGAGGGGCGCGTCGTGCGGATTCTTGAGCAAGCCAACGACACGATCGTCGGCACGCTCCAGCAGACCAAAAAGTTTTTTTACGTTATCCCGGACGATGCGCGGTTTCCGCAAGACGTCTACGTGCGTCCGGCGGGGCCGTCACTGCCAAGGCCGCCGCAGATTGGGGACAAGGTCGTCGTAAAACTTGATCCGTGGGAAAACCGGCACGTCAATCCGGAAGGCGAAATCATTGAGCTGCTTGGGCCGGCCACCGATCCGGGCATCGACATGCTCTCGATCATCCGCAAATACCATCTTGAGCAGGAGTTTCCCGAAGCCGTGGTCCGCGAAGCGGAACAGATCTCCGAACAGATCGATGCCGACGAGATTGCCAGGCGCGAGGATCTGCGCGGGAAAATGATCATCACAATCGATCCCGATGACGCCAAAGATTTCGACGACGCCATTGATGTGGAACGGACTGCGTCGGGTGGTTGGAAACTTGGGGTGCACATCGCCGATGTCTCCCATTATGTCCGCCCCGGCACTCTGTTAGACAAGGAAGCCCGGGCGCGCGGCAACTCGACCTACCTCGCCGATCGCGTCATTCCGATGCTGCCCGAACGGCTCAGCAACGGCGTTTGCAGTCTTAAGCCGCAAGTCGATCGCCTCACCACGTCCGCTTTCATCGAGTTCGATAAAACGGGCAAAATCAAATCTGCACGCTTTGCCAGGAGTGTCATTCACAGCGCGGCGCGGTTTACCTATCGGCAGGCTTTCGCCGTCCTCAACAATTTGCCGGTGCCGCCGACGCCCAATTACGAACGCGGTGGGAAAGTGCATCTCAGTTCAAAACCGGTCCCGCTGGAGGTTACGCCCGAATTGAGGGAACGGCTTCACACCGCATGGGAGCTCGCTTCCCTTTTGCGAAAAAACCGGTTCGGCCAGGGCTCGCTGGATCTCGATTTTCCAGAGGTGAAAGTCTGGCTCGATGATGAAGGCCGCGCCGTTCGCCTCGAAAAGCTCGAGAACGATATTTCCCATCAGCTCATTGAAGAGTGCATGCTGGCGGCCAATGAAGTCGTGGCCAGGGAAATCAAAAACAAACGGGTGCCCGGCATTTATCGCATCCACGACGATCCTGACCCGGAGCGGCTCGCGGAGTTCCGGGAATTCGCGGCGGCGTACGGATTTAAAGCCGGCGACCTGACACAGCGACGCGAGGTGCAAAAGCTTCTGGAGGCCATTAAAGGCCGGGCGGAGGAGTACCCGGTCAAAATCGCGTTTCTAAAAAGTCTGAAACGCGCCGCCTACGGAGTGGAACCGCTGGGCCATTACGGGCTTTCCAAGGTTAATTACACGCATTTCACCAGTCCGATCCGGCGTTATGCCGATCTGGTGGTCCATCGTGTGTTGTCGGGCGTCAACTCGCATATCCGCGACCTGGGCGCCACAGCCGAGCACATTTCCAAAACTGAGCGGACCTCGGCCGATGCCGAGAAAGATTCCACGATGCTCAAAAAAATGGAGTTCTTCCTGCGCCAGCTCAGCGCGCGCAAACTGGAGGAATTCCGCGCGGTGGTCATCGACGTGCGCAGCTATGGGCTTTTCGTCGAGCTCCCCGATGTGCTCGTTACAGGACTCGTCCACGTGAGTTCGTTGCCGGAAGATTTCTACGCATTCGATTCAGTTCGGCTCAGTTTCAGCGGCCGGCGCACAGGGAGACGTTTCCAACTCGGCGATCTGTTGCAGGTGATCGTCTGCCGGGTGGACGCTTATAAACGCCAGATTGATTTCACGATCGTGGATCACCCGGAGGAACCGGCGAAACGCCCCATACGCACCGAGACCAGGGAACCGCGTTCCGGAAAAGAAAAGCGCCGGGAAAAGCCGGTCCGCCTCAGCCGCAAGAAAGAAGGGAAACTGATTGGAAAAAATGGCGGCCGCAAGCCGGGACGCCGCTGATGCGCTGGCATATTCTTTCCATCGGCAAACCGAAACTCTCATTTGCTGCCACGGGGATCGCCGATTACGCGGGCCGCTTGAATCCTTTTGCGCAGATCAAATCCGAGACGCTTAAGGCCGGCACCCGGGAGGCGGAGAGCGCGGCTTTACTTGAACGGAGCACCGGCATGTTCCGGATCGTGCTGGATGAGCGCGGCGATCATATTACCAGCCGGGCGCTTGCGGCGAAGATCGACACCTGGGAACAGCGGAGCGTGAAAAACGTCGCGGTGATCATCGGCGGCGCGGACGGACACACCGAGGAGTTGCGGCGTTCGGCGGACTGGCTCTGGTCGTTAAGCAAACTTACTTTCCAGCACGAACTCGCACTCCTCGTGACGCTTGAGCAGCTTTACCGCGCTTATACGATCAAGGCGGGGCTGCCGTATCACCGGGATTAAACCTATCGGGCAGCGGCCGTGGCGGGCGCCTTAACCAGCTTGCTCACACGGCCTGTTTTATTCCAATCCTGCACGTATAGATTGCCTTGGGCATCGTACGAAATGCCGTGCGGCGCGGTGAAGATGCCCGTCTTCCACCATTGGGGGGCGACGTCGAACTTCGCCCACTGACCCTTATCCGGATTATCGCCCAGGGTCGCCACAACCGCGTTGGTTTTATCGATAATCGCGACGCGTCCTTCGAGTTCGGCAATCGCCACATTATCGCCGGAAATGGAAGCCGAGCATGGCCGGCGCAGATCCTGGGTGATCACCGCGACAAAGTTGCCGTCGAGGTCGAAGTGCTGGAGACGGCGGTTTTCGCGGTCGCACACAAGCAGCAGCGGCGTGCCGGAACGCGAATCGATCACGATGCCGTGGCAGGTGGAGAATTGGCCGGGCTCGGAGCCTTTGCTGCCGAAAGTCTTGATGTACTTGCCCGTGGAATCGAATTTATGGATGAGCGATTTGCCGTAACCGTCCGCCACGAAAATGTCGCCATTGGGAGCCACCGCGACGGCGGTTGGACTATACCCTTTTCCCTCGGGATAAACGTTTGCCTCCTTCGGGTAAGGAATGGTGAGCAACGGCTTGCCTTCGAGCGTGAGCTTGACGACTTGCGCTCCTCTCAGATGCGCCCCGTAAATGACTTCCTCGCCGTTCTCTTCCCGGATGCACATTCCATGGGTGCCGGAAAACTCAGGCGCCATGGTCCGCAGCACGGTTCCATCAGCGGAAAAGACGTAAATGCCTTTGGGTGAATCGGTGCTCACATAGATGATCCCCTTTTTATCAATAACGATGCCGCCATGTGTCGGCCCGAGGGTCAGCTTGTCGGGGATGCTCGCCCAGTTGGGCACGGTCTGAAAGGTTTGCGCACCGCTGCCGGTGGTCACCGCCACCGTGACTTTGGTGTCGTCGGCGGGAGCCGGAAGTTTGTCGTCGGTATGAGCGAACGCGCCAACGGCGAGCACGCTGGAAAGGCAGAGAGGGAGAACGAATTTTCGCATGGCCGCCAAGAATGCGTTCCGCCCGCCACCGGTCAAGCCCGTCTTAGCGCCGTTTCAATAACACTTCGCACTCATAACGCTTAACTTCGTCCAGCCAGGCATTGGTCGCCGGGACACCGCATTTTTCGCAGTAGGCTTCCCAAACCGCGCCGAACGGGAGTGTTTTGAGTTCTTCGAGCAAAGCCAGCCGGGTCGTATAATCGCCCTGCAGCTCGGCCGCGCGCAACGTATCGATCGGCTCAAGCAAAGCCAGCAAGAGCGCCTTGATGAGGGAACGCGTGCCGATCACCCAGGCGGCAATCCGGTTGATGCTTGCGTCGAAAAAATCGAGTCCGAAGTGGATCCGATCGATAAACCCGCCGCGAACGGCTTCCTGCGCGATGGCTTCAAGGTCATCGCTGAGCACAACGACGTGATCGCTGTCCCAGCGCACTCCGCGGCTCACATGCAACAAAAGCCGGTCGGTCCAGAGCAGGATCGACGAGATCTTGTCCGCGATGGTTTCGGTCGGATGAAAATGACCCGCATCGAGGCAGAGCATTTTTTTGCGGGAGATCGCATAACCCATGTAAAACTCGTGCGAGCCGACAACGTAACTCTCCGAGCCGATTCCAAAGAGCTTCGATTCAACCGCATCAAGGTTGTGCCGCGGATCGAGCGGCTCGGAAAAGATGGCGTCGAGCGATTGCGCGAGCCGTTCCCGGGGCGCTTTTCGGTCAATTGGCGTGTCTTTAAAACCGTCCGGGACCCAAAAGTTGGTGACGCAAGGCGAACCGAGTGATTCCCCGATCGCAGCGCCTACTTTTCGGCAGGCTATCCCATGCTCAATCCAGAACCGGCGGATTCCGGCATCGCGATGAGCAAGGGTAAATCCATCGTCCGCCTTGGGATGCGCAAAGTAGCTGGGATTAAAGTCCATCCCGACCCCTTTTGATTTAGCCCACTCAATCCAGCCCGCGAAATGGATCGGCTCCAGCGCGTTGCGATCGACTTTGTTCCCGTCGAACTCCGCGTAACAGGCATGCAGATTCAGCCGGTGCGTTCCCGGAATGAGCGAGAGCGCCATGTCGAGGTCCGCCCGTAACTGATCGGCAGTGCGCGCTTTGCCGGGATAATTGCCCGTCACCGCCAGGCCGCCGCCGAGTTCGGACCCGCTGTTTTCGAATCCGCCGACATCGTCGCCCTGCCAGCAATGGAGCGACACGGCGATCTTTTCAAGCCGAGCAAGGGCGGCATCGGTATCGACGCCGAGCGCCGCGTACCGAAGCCGTGCCAGTTCGTAAGCAGCACTCATAAAACCGCCTCCAAGTCAGGGTAAGAGCAGCACCGTCAGTTTTTTTGGACCGTGTGCGCCGAGCACCAAAATCCGCTCAATATCGCCGGTGCGGCTTGGGCCGCTGATGAATGAGATGAAACTTGGATAATTGGCGCCGTAACGGGCGGCGAGCCGTTCGTAGGCGGCTGTCAGATCAGGCACCAGTTGTTCGTGCCGTGCCACGGCCACATGATGATGCGGAAGCACGCTCAAGGCGCGGCCCCCGGAGCTGAGCGCCGTCACGCAGATCGAACCGGTCTGCGCCACCAGCGTTTCGCATTCGGTTAGACCCGCGTCGCACGTTTCAAGCTCCACCTTGTCGTAGCCCGATTCGACTTTAAACAACCCGAGCGACTCCGGCAGATGCGGCACGATCGCGTCGTTAATTGTGCCGGGATGAAACGCGAGTTTTTTCCATTCATTGGCCTCGGCCAGCGCCGCGAGATGAGCGGCGGCGGCGGCGGCATCGGCGCACTCAACGAACTCTGTTTTAAGCACCACACATTGGGTGGAAAAGAGTGCGCGTTGCGCTTCAAAATCGCTGCCCACGGGCGGAAGCCATGCGCGAAACGGCACGGCAATGCCCGCCTTGGCGCCGGCTGCGGGCGTTTCGTGATGCCGCGGAGCGGGCACGGCAAGCGCCTCGCTAATTCGGGCCAAAACTTTTTCTCGATCGTCGTTCATTTCGAAGTCTCCTTGCGTTTTGCCCACCAATCGTGAAACGACTCCGGGGCAACTTCGGGAAAATCGCGAGTCTTCGTCCAGGTGCGGACCGGGTCAAAAACGGTGCCGAGCACGAGCGGATGCAGTTTTTGTCCCCAGGGCGCGAGCTTGTTGGCAATGCGCAGAAACCAGGGACGAGTCATGGTCTGCACAAAGCCAAACCAGATGAGCCGTTCCCACCAGACCTTCTTTTCCGCCACGGCATTGCGGCGGTTATGAAGGAGATGATGATGAATGTCGATTTTGACCGGGCAGGTGTCGGTGCATGCCCCGCACAACGAGGAGGCTCCGCTCAGATGTTTCCAGTCCTGCAATCCGCGGAAATGCGGCGTGATGACGGAGCCGATCGGCCCCTGATACGTTGTCCCGTAAGCGTGCCCGCCGATGTTTTTAAAAATGGGGCAGACATTCAGGCACGCCCCGCATCGGATGCAGCCGAGCGCATCGCGTTGCTGCGCATCGGCCAGGAGCCGCGTGCGATGGTTATCGAGGAGAACGATATGGAACTCTTCGGGGCCATCAGTTTCTCCCGGCTGACGCGGCCCGCCATACATCGAGTTGTAACAGGTAATATGCTGACCTGTGCCGGCCGTGGCCAGCATCGGAAGGAAAAGCGCCAGATCGGCCAGCTTCGGCAGGATCTTCTCAATGCCGATGAGCGCCACGTGGATCTTCGGCATCGCCGTGGTAAGCCGCGCGTTCCCTTCATTCTCGGTAATCGAGATCATGCCGGTTTCGGCCACGATGAAATTGCCGCCGGAAATCCCCATGTCGGCCTCGATGTATTGCTGACGCAAAAAACGCCGCGCGATCAGGGTTAGTTCTTCGGGCGAATCAGTCGCCGCGCTCCCAAGCTCCCGTTGAAAAAGCGCGCTGATTTCGTCCCGCTTAAGATGCATGCACGGGAAAACGAAATGATACGGCGGCTCATGCATGAGCTGCTGGATGAACTCGCCCAGGTCGCTCTCCACCACCTTGTAACCGGCCTCCTCCAGCGCCGGGTTAAGGTGGATTTCCTCGCTGGTCATCGCCTTCGATTTGACGATGGATTTGACCTGACGCTCTTTCGCCAGTTTCAGGATATAGTCGCGGGCCTGGCCGCTGTTGCTTGCCCAGAAGATCTTCCCGCCCCGCGCCGTGAATTTCTCCTCGAACTCCTTGAGGTAACCGTCGAGGTGATTGAGCCCGTCGTATTTGATATCGGCGGCCACGGTGCGCGCCTGTTGCCAGTCGGTAAAGGTCGCCTTGGTTTCGTCGCGCCTGACCTCGTATCCGTGCAGCGCTTTTCGGATAAACGCCCGGCGCGGCACGTCGGCCGTCGTGCGTTCGGTATCGCGGTGGAACTGTTCCTGGATGGAAATCATAGGGGTCTAACGGCTGGCGAGCACTTCAGCGAGATGCAGGCTTTTGACCGTGCGTGGACTGTTTCGGTCGAGCCATCCCTGGATCTGCATCAGGCAGCTTGAATCGTTGCTGACAACATATTCCACGCCGGTATCGAGAATCGAATTACATTTCACCTCGGCCATGGCCGTGGAGATCTCAGGATATTTGACCGCGAACATTCCTCCAAACCCGCAGCACGCCTCCCCCTCGCCCATCTCAACGAGCTCAAGGCCTTTTACGGCCCGGAGCAGCTGGCGCGGCTCTTCTTTTGTCCCAAGCTCGCGCAACCCATGGCAGCCATCGTGAAAAGTCACCCGCCCATCGAAGCGTGCCCCGACATCGCGCACCCCAAGTTGATTGACCAAAAAATCCGAGAACTCAAAAGTGCGGGCTGAAAGTGATTTGGCCTCGGTCTCCTCGGGTTTCCCTTGAAAGAGTTCGGGATAAAAGACCTTGAACATCGCCCCGCAGGAACCCGATGCGGAAACAACCACCTCCGCGTCCTTGAAAAATGCAAGCTGACGGGAGGCGACAACACGCGCTTCGTCCCAGTAACCGGAGTTGAAAGGCGGCTGACCGCAGCAGGTTTGTCCCTCCGGATAAACCACCTGATGCCCAAGGCCTTCGAGCACTTTGACCATCGCGACGCCCACGTGCGGGTAAATCGAATCGATAAAACAGGGAATAAATAGCGTGACGCGCATGAAGGAAAAGAGCGCGAGAGTGCGATGGCACGCCGCTTTGGGCAAATCGGAAATGCATTCGTTTGCACTCCGGCCCGGCGCCATCAATAAGGTCGGCCGCCGCGTGGCTCGCTTCCGCCTGTTTGAGGACGCTTGGGAGCGTCGCACACTGACGCATGAATTTTACCACCGCGTCCTCTTGGATTGAAAAAAGAAGATGCGTTCTCTCGGGGAGCGTCGCTTAATCGAGAAGCGTGTTCATTCCTGCCCCTCAGTCTTCCCAACAACTTCTCCGACATCTTGTGGTCGTTTACCTGCAGGCGTCCGCGGCTGCGGTTGTCGTGGTGTTTTTCCTGGTGTTTCTCGGCTTGGAATTCAATTCCCGGCAATGGCTTGTGCTTTTTACTGCGCTCCCTTTCGCCACATCGCTTTATGGAGGTCCAGATGTCTTTATGATCCGGCGCCATTTCAAGCCGCTGGGCAGGGTGCTCAGCCAGATTGATCGAGGCGAAACCCCGCCCCGCGCCGAGACTTCCGCCGCCATCGTTCGGGCGCTTAACCTTCCTTATTACTCCTTTCTCCGCGTTATTCTCTTCCACGGACCTGGCGCGGCGTTGTCGGTGGTAATCGCTTTGGTTCTGGGAAACGTCATTGCCCATGCCGGCTTCCAGACCTGGCAAATCGCCATTTTTTCCACGATCGTCCTTTTTTTTGCCGCGCCCACTCACGGCATCTTCGAGTTTTTTGCCGTCTCCAAATCGATGACAAACGTCATTGAGCGGCTTTATCCGTTGGTGGGAACCCTCGATCCGGAAAGCCAGGCGGCCCTTAAATACACCGGATTGCGCAAAAAGCTGCTCTACCTGGCGATCTTCGTCACCGCGCTGCCGCTCCTGTTTTTGGCGGCTTCGGTGACTTTCAAACTCGGCCTCCTGTTGAGCCGCTCGGGGGTTAATCTGCCGCCGGGACAAATCTTCGACCTGATGCGGTGGGTCTACGGCGTTGTGGTGCTCTGCGTGGTTGGCGCGTTTATCCTTTCTCTTTTGACCGCCTCGGAAGTATCGCGCTCGGCTGCCAAACTCATTGCGGCCATGAATCAGGTCGAAGGGGGCAATCTCGAGGGGCGCCTCCAGATAACGAGCACGGACGAATATGCCGATCTCTATCGCGGATTTAACCTAATGACGGCCGGCTTGCGCGAGGAGGTCGAGATCCTTGGAATCAGCCACGATCTCATGGGCGAACTAAAACTCGAAGTGCTCCTGGAACGGATCATGAGGGCCACGACCGGACTTCTCGACGCAGACCGCAGCACTCTCTTTCTTTTTGACTCGAAGACCAACGAGCTCTGGTCGCGGTTCGCCGAAGGACTCGCCAGCCGCGAAATTCGGATCAATGTGAATGTCGGAATTGCCGGCGCGGCCTTTACAACGGGCAAAGTGGAAAATATTGCCGACGCACATCTTGACCCGCGATTTAATGCCGAGGTCGACCGGCGCACCGGTTACCATACCAAAACGGTGCTTGCCGTGCCGGTCATCAACAAGGCGGGAGCGCGCATTGGTGTTACTCAAGTGCTCAATAAACGCGGCGGCGTTTTCACCGCGCGCGACGAGTCGCGGCTGCGCGCCTTTACCGCGCAGATCGCCGTGGCGCTCGAAAACGCCAAACTCTTTGATGACGTCATGCGGATGCAAAATTACAACGAGAGCATCCTGCGCTCGACCAGCAACGGCATGATTACGCTCGATAACGAGCGCCGCGTGGTGACCGCCAATGCAGCCACCCTTAAGCTCCTCAAAATGACCTCCGCGAACATTGTCGGCGCGGAGGCCGGGACCCTCTTTGCCGCGCCCAATGACTGGGTGCTCGACAGTCTCGCCAAAGTCGAGGCGACCGGCGAAACCGATCTGGCCGTGGACGCCGAGTTGCAGCTTCCCTCCGGCGAAATCGCATCAGCCAACCTGACCAGCGTCCCGCTCATTGACGCCAATCAGCAGAAGATCGGTTCCATGCTGATCCTGGAAGACATCACTGATGAAAAACGGATCAAGAGCACGATGTCGCGCTACATGAGCAAGGAGGTCGCCGATCAGCTCCTGCAATCGGGCGAAACTGTACTCGGCGGCCAGGTCCAGCGCGTCTCCATTCTCTTTTCCGATATTCGCGATTTCACCACCGTCTCGGAGGCAATCGGCGCAAGAGAGACCGTTTCCATGCTTAATGAGTATTTCGCGGAAATGGTCGATGTGATTTTCCGCCACAGCGGCATCCTCGATAAATACATTGGCGACGCGATCATGGCACTTTTCGGCGCCCCCTTCCACGGGGCGCAGGATGCCGACAATGCGGTGCGAGTGGCCAACGATATGATCGTCACTTTAAGAGCGCTCAACGCGGTGCGCACAGCAAGCGGCCACCGGCCCATTGACATCGGGGTCGGGGTTAACACGGGCGAAGCAGTCGTCGGCAGCATCGGGTCGCCCAAACGCATGGAATACACGGCCATTGGCGACAGCGTGAACCTGGCATCGCGGCTTGAGGGAGCCTGCAAAACCTACGGGGTAAAAGTGCTCGTGAGCGAGTTTACACTTGGCGCGCTTACCCACGCGCCCCGAATGCGCGAAATTGATTTTATGCGGGTTAAAGGAAAACAACAGCCCGTCGCGATCTTCGAAGGGCTCGATCATCACACTACCGCCACTTTTCCAAACATGGATGAAACGGTGGAGAATTTCAGCAGCGGCCTCAAAGCGTATCGTTCCCGCGACTGGAAAACCGCGCTTACCCGTTTGGAAACCGCCCTTCAGTTCAACCCGCACGACAAACCCTCGCGTATCTACCGCGAGCGTTGCCTTCATTTCCTGGATGCTCCGCCCGACAACGATTGGGACTGCGTGTGGGTCTTAAAGGAAAAGTAGCGGCGCCGGCCGGTACTCAAAAAAAATGCGCGCGGCCTTTTTCAGACCGCGCGCATTACCAATGTTTTTTTCAGCAGTGCTTTAGCTGCGACGGCGGCGGCGCAAGCCCGCAAGCACCGTCAGACCGCCAAGCAATGAGAGGCTCACACCGGGTTCCGGCACAGCCACCAGCATCAGGTCGTTGCCGCCAATCGTGGAATTGGTGTCGAAATCGGCGTGCGAGTAGAGCGCGAACTGCTGGCCGTCGATCGTAGTCCAGGCATCGGAGCCGGGAAAGAGCGTGGTATCCGGGCTGCTCAGGTTTGCGAAAGTGCCTCCGATCGAATCGGCGCCATCATTGATAAGAAGCCAATAAGGATGATTGGCGCCAGTCAGACCGCCCGCGACCCAATCGCCATCGAGTACCGCGTCCGTGAGATCGACGGCGCCGGTCAGGTTGATACGATCCGAGCCACCGAGCGCATTGAAGTTCACGAAGAGCTTGCCGCCGGCTGTGAAGTTCAGATCGCCGGTCAGGCTAAGTGTGCCGGCTGTTTCAAGCGTGCCGCCGGTAAGGGTGCCTCGCGCACCGATGCGCACCCCACCAACCGTTGAAATTGAGCCCGTACCGCCAAGCAGCCCCGTGCCCGACGTGTTGTCGATACCGTCACTGTTGCCGTTGCCAACCCGGATCGCGGTGCCGGCAGTGCGGGTCAACGTGCCGTTGACAAAAAGCGTCCCGCTGGAGCCTTCATTTCGACCGACAAAAAACGAGCCGCCCGAAGTGTCGCTCAGTGATCCGCTGATTTCGACCCGCAGAATCCCACTGCCGCTTTCGCCCACCGAAATGTCCGACCCGGTATGGTTGATTTCCCCGCCGGTGAGCGTGTAGCTCGCGGAATGGCCCGTGGCGAGTCCAACCACAAACGGGCCTGCGACATTGAGTGTGCCACCGCTTTGTGTTCCGGTCGCGGTTCCCGCGCCAGTGGAACCGGTGTTCGCGCCTCCCATAAAGAAAGAGGAACGCGAGTTAAACGTGCCGCCTCGAAGATCAAATGTCGCGACGCCGTCGTTTTCAGCCATCTGAACAATTTGCGCGTTGGTGATACCATCAATCTGGCGGAAAGTGCCGTTGCCATTTTGGGCCAGCCGGATTTGAGCAGCTCCGGTATTCTGGAGATCAAGGAGACCGCCATTTACCACCACAAGTCCGGTCGAGCCGCCATCGACGCCGACATTAAAATTGGCTCCGGCCGTGGTGAGGAACGTTCCGCCGGCATTGATGGTCAGAGTGCCGTTGCCGCCGCTCTCCTGTCCGATCCAATCCCAGTTGCCCGAATCGTTCTGCACCAAGCCGCCCGAATTGATGGTCATCGTGCCAGTGCCTCGCAAGCCAATCCGCAGATCGGCCACATCCCCGCCAGCGCCCCGGAGCAATTGGCCACCGCTCTGAACGATCACACTGCCGATACCCGCTGCCTCGCGGCCAATCAGGATATCGAGCCGGTTGCCGGCGTTGTCGGTTTTGGAAAAAGTGCTGTTGCCTTCAATCAACATCGAGCCATCTCCATTCCAGCCAATGTCGAGTTCGCCGCCGTCCATTGTCATCTGCGCACCGTTGGTCAGGGTGATCGCCCCATTGGCACGGCCGCCGCCATTGTCGGGGTCTGAACCAAGTTCCACGGTACCATGCGCGTTAAAGCGGCCACCATTAACGGTAATCGAACTAAGTGCATGCGTGGCGGAACCGGCCTGGCCAATACGAATAACCGGGTTGCTCACCCCGCCCGCGGTCCGCACGTCGCCTTCCAAAAGGCCGTCCGAATTAATGACCATTGTCCCGACGCCGCCCCCGGCGCTGGACGCAAGGTTCATATTCACCGCAATCACGTTATCGGCCCCGTTGACCAGGGTCCGCAAATTAAGCACGGCAGAGCCCGCGGCTCCCACTCCATCGCCAACTGTCACCGCGCCGGTGCCGCCCAGAACTCCTACCAGAAAATTGGGTGACTGGGCGGCATCCCCGGCGCCATCGGTAAAATAAAACGCGCCGTCATTGATCTTCATCGCGCCGGAATCGGTCTGGCCGATGCGAACCCAGAAACCGGTTTGGTTTTGAGTAAGGATGCCGCCGTCGATGCTGATAAGATGCCCGTTTGAGGTCCCCAGATCGCCCGATCCGGGCAGGCCTACGCCGCCGGGGGTCCAGGTGACGGTCGTTCCCGCGGAAATAAAGGCGTTGTCAGTTGTGCCGGTCTGAGGATTGCCGGCCGGACTCCATGTTGCCGTATCGGTGCCGTTCCAATTACCAGAAACCACACTGGTGTAATCGGCAGCATAAACGGCGGAAAAACTCGTGGTGAGAATGACGCAAGCGAGGAATGGGGTACGCATAGGGTGGATAGGATAATTTTTATCACACACCAAAGCGCTGTCACGCGATATTGAAGAGCAATTGTATTAGTTAGCTCCTCAGGAGAGGGCTATCCGCTACGCACCAGGAAAGAAGAATTTCCACTATAAAACGTCACTGCGGTTACCTGAGAATGACGGGAGATTTCACGCCATCAGGGCACGACCTAAAATCCGAACACACATCTATCTACGGAATGCCCAAAGTGAAAGTGGCAAACGAAACATCGCTTACGGAAGCGCATTGATCGGGCAAACAATTTAATAAACAAGTTTACGCTGGGGGTAACTTAAAAGCTACGAGGCTTACGTTTCTTCCAACGTGAATTAATTCCTCAAAAAACAACCTATGGCATCTTGATTCAAAGTCGGAATTTGAAAGGGAGGCCGAAGTCCGGGACGCCCTGTTCGGGCTCACTAAAATCTAATAAAAATATAACCCGGAATAGGCAGCCACGTATCCCGGATAATTTTCTTAGAGTATCTTTTAGTTGGATAAATCACGCCCGTTGCCGCATGCATAAGTGAGTCCTCGCAAAGCGCTGTTTGGGGCGGATGTTCAAACACCACAGAATCGTGGAAATTGCCGGCAATCCGAATGCGTTGCCGCCGCCTCTGCTCAAAGGGGGAGTGCCGGGGGGGAGGATTGAACTCCCGACCTAGGGCTTATGAGTCCCCCGCTCTACCACTGAGCTACCCTGGCGAAAGGCCGGGGAACCTACCTTTATCGCCACGCCGGAGGCAAGAGGAAAATGAATTTAAAATTCGCCGGTGCCATTGCGCTTCTTAACCTGCTCCAGAGCGTCGTGGGTTCGGTCAAGCGGACGCTTCAAGGCGGCAGAGACTTCCGAAGAGGGCGCCGCGGGAACAGAGGGGAGCGCTGGAGCCGGTTTGCGAATCAGAAAAATATAGATCGCGGCAATCACCGCCAACGGAAGCAGGAATTTCATCCTTGCAGCTTTAGCATGAACTCGGCCAGAGGGGTGGTGGTGAGAATTGCCCTGGTCCATTTTTCTTATGCGCCGGTCATTGGCGGCGTGGAAACGATCCTGGCCGCGCATGCCCGGCTTTTTGCTCAGCACGGGCATGATGTGACCGTGATTTGCAAACGTGGAACCAGTGCGGAGCCGCGTATAAGAGTGCAAAATTTGGGCGAATCGGCCGATGGCCTGCGGGAGTGGCTGCGTGACCAGGACGTTGTCTTTATCCACAATGTTCTTTCGATGCCGTTTGCGCCCGCGTGGACGGAATTGCTTTGGCAGCTCGCTGATGAACTTAAAAAAGTCCGTTTTATTTCGTGGATTCACGATCTGGCCGCGTGCAACCCGGATTACGCAGTGCCCAGGGGAAGCCTTCTTGCCAAAGCGCACCCGCGCATTGAGCAGGTCGTCATTTCAGCGCATCGGCAGCAGCAGTTTATCGAACTGACCGGGAGCCGGTGCCTCGTTGTTCCAAACGGCATCGATCCGGCGCGCACGCTCGGGCTGACTGAAAATGTCGCGGCATTGGCTGAACAATTTCCGCTCTGCGGGTCGCCTTGGGTGCTGATTCATCCCACACGATTGTTAATTCGAAAAAATATCGAGCTCAGTTTGCACGTCACGCACGCCTTGCGGTCGAGCGGCCACGATTGTTATATGGTCGTGACCGGACCCCCTGATGCCCAGAATGCCGCCATGGCGAGTTATGGCGAACAACTCCACAGACTGCGCGATCAGCTGGGTCTTGCCGACAATGTCCTCTTTTTGCATGACCATTTTGAAGTTGGCGAAACCGACCTGCGCAGTCTTTATCTTCTGGCCGATGCGCTTTTTTTCCCAAGCCGTCAGGAAGGCTTTGGGCTGCCCGTGCTTGAGGCGGCCCTTTACCGGCTCCCCATTTTCTGTTCTGACATCGCGCCGATGAATGCACTCATTAAAGGGCTCCTGCATGGGTTTGCACTCGATATGAGACCAAGCGGGATTGCGGCGCTGATTGCCACGACCCTTGCGCATTCACCCGAAACCCAGGCGCGCAAGTCCGTTTACGGCAAATACGCCTGGGTAACAATTTACGAAAAATTCCTCGCCCCTCTTCTCAACGCAGCCGCATTCTTGAGTCCCCAATGAAAACGACCACCTCGGTGCCTCCCATCCACGAAGGAGCTCTTCACGCGATATTGAAGGCAGAGCATGGCGATCCCTTTGCCGTGTTAGGAATGCATGAAGCGGAAGGCCAGCTTGTTGTGCGGGTGTTCCGGCCCGACGCGGGCGAAGTGATCGTCGAGAACCTGAACGACGGAACCCTTTACCAGGCGCTCTGCGTCAATGGCGACGGCTTCTTTGTCACGGGTTGCGACGGCATCACTGAGCGCTTTCCTTACACGCTTCATTTCACCTCGCATGAAGGCCATAAGTGGACGGAGCGGGATCCTTATTCGTTCGGGACGTTACTCGGCGCGCTCGATCTCCATCTTTTTGCTGAGGGCAATCATTTCGAGATCTACCACAAGCTCGGCGCCCACCTGCGGGAAGTTGACGGAGTCCGCGGCACGTCGTTCCATGTCTGGGCTCCCAACGCACAGCGTGTCAGTGTCGTCGGTGACTTCAACCGCTGGGATGGCCGCGTCCATGTGATGCGCAAATTGCTCGGATGCGGCGTATGGGAAATTTTCCTGCCGGGAGTCAGCGAGGGCGACCACTACAAGTTTGAAGTTAAGCAGGCGCATGGCGAACTTGTCCTTAAAAGCGATCCGTTTGCCTTCTTTGGCCAGCACGGCAAGGCAACCGCATCACTCGTCTTTGATCTTCACCGGTACACATGGAGTGATGAAGATTGGATGGAAGCGCGGGGCAAAAAAGATTGGCAGAGGAGCCCGGTCAGCATTTACGAGGTCCACCTCGGTTCCTGGCAAAGGAAGGCGGATGACGGCAACCGCTACTTGAGCTACCGGGAATTAGCCGACACGCTTTTGCCTTACGTCGTTGAGCTCGGCTATACACACATCGAGCTGCTGCCTGTGTCCGAACATCCGTTTGATGGTTCATGGGGCTATCAGGTCACCGGTTATTACGCACCGACAAGCCGCTTTGGGAATCCCGACGAGTTTCGCTACTTTGTCGATCGCTGCCATCAGCGCGGCATTGGCATTATCCTTGATTGGGTGCCGGGCCATTTTCCCAAAGACGTGCACGGCTTGGCGAACTTTGACGGCACAAACCTCTTTGAACACGCCGATCCGCGCCAGGGCGAACATAAGGAATGGGGGACGCTGATTTTTAATTACGGCCGCAACGAGGTCCGCAATTTCCTCATCGCAAACGCCCTCTTCTGGTTTGAGCAATATCATATCGACGGGCTCCGGGTCGATGCGGTCGCCTCGATGCTTTATTTGGATTACTCGCGCAATGCCGGCGAATGGCTTCCCAATGTCCACGGCGGCCGGGAAAACCTCGAGGCGATCTATTTTCTCAAACGCTTCAATGAAGTCTCCTACGAGCGTTTTCCAGGAATCATGACCATTGCCGAGGAGTCGACCGCCTGGCCGGGCGTCTCGCGTCCCACTTATCTGGGCGGACTCGGCTTTGGTTTTAAATGGAACATGGGCTGGATGCACGACTTCCTGAGCTACATGCAGAAGGACCCGGTGCATCGCCGGTTTCATCAGGGCGACATTACTTTCTCGCTCATCTATGCCTTTCACGAACATTTTGCCCTTGTGCTTAGCCACGATGAAGTGGTGCACGGCAAAGGCTCGTTGATTAATAAAATGCCAGGCGACGTTTGGCAAAAATTTGCCAACTTAAGGATGTTCTATGCCTGGATGTATGCGCACCCGGGCAAGAAGCTGCTCTTCATGGGAGGCGAATTTGGCCAGTGGCGCGAATGGAACCACGATCAATCGCTCGACTGGCATCTTACGCAGTGGCCCGAGCACGACGGATTGCACCGACTGGTTCAGCATCTTAATTGGGTCTATAAGAACGAACCGGCCCTTTACGATCAGGACGACAGCTACGCCGGCTTTGAATGGATCGATTTTCACGACAGCGACAATTCCGTGGTCGCTTTCATGCGCAAGGCGCGCTCGGGCGAGACCCTTGTTTTTGTGATTAACGCCACACCAGTGGCCCGCGACTTTTATCGAATCGGAGTGAATGCCGAGGGATGGTATGAGGAAATCATCAATACTGACGCGGCGGTTTATGGTGGAAGCAACGCCGGCAACTTCGGCGGCGTCCATGCGGAAGCGATCTCCTGGCAAGGCAAAAGTCATTCCATTGTTTTGCGTCTGCCACCGCTTGGAGTAGCCGCATTCAAACGGCACGCGCTGAAACCTTAAAATTTCTTTCCTCTAAGAATTTTAGATTGCCGCATCGCAAAAGCTTTCTATTCTGAGCGAAGTTTCTCTCCAACTAATCCCCATGAAATCCTCCAAACAAGACGCGTTCACGCTCATTGAGCTGCTCGTCGTAATCTCGATCATTGCGATCCTGGCAGGCATTGCATTGCCTGTTTTCGGTGAAGTCCAGGTACGCGGCGCCCAAACCAAGGCGCTTTCCAATGCCAAACAGATTGGCCTTGCCTGCAAACTTTTCGCCACTGATTACAACGGCAATTATCCGATGTATACAGACATCTCCAAGGACCCGAAGGTCTCTGCCACTCCTGGAAGCTCATCTAACGATGTGCTCCAAACCCTCATGCCTGACTATCTCCCGGATAAGTCGATCTTCGGGATTCCGAAGTCTGCTTTCTGCAAAAAGGTTGGTGCGGGTCAAACC
This sequence comes from Chthoniobacteraceae bacterium, assembly GCA_028293625.1. Lineage (GTDB taxonomy): Bacteria > Verrucomicrobiota > Verrucomicrobiia > Chthoniobacterales > Chthoniobacteraceae > CAIURC01. The sequence continues at coordinate 462,441 of JAQGOL010000030.1, forward strand.
GGCAATAAGCTGGGCAGTCAGGAAAATGAATGGGCTTATTGCCTTGGCCTGAGCGATACCTCCAATTCACGCTTCCCGCTTCTCGCCGATGGATTCAAAACCCCGAGCTCCGGCAGCTATTCAACTGATGAAACCGATTTTGGTGGCGTCTGGAAGGGCAAGAAAGCAATCGTCATCCGCTGCGATACAAGCGGCACGGTTGAAACCCTTCTCTCGACCAACCACACGGTCAAACGCAGCGAAAACAATACTAAAAACGCCTTCATCGCTGGACCTAATGATGACCCACCATGGTTCGGCACTGGCGTGAGCGTCCTGAATCCTGCTCAATAAGCCAGACTTCACTCAACAAAGGCGCGCCGTAAATGGCGCGCCTTTTCTTTTGCCCCCATGCCGCGTGCCTAGCTTAAAAAACCCGGGAACGGACCACGCCGTCGCTGAGGCGCGTCAGCAACTCCATGCCGGGACTCGCTTCCGATACCGACTGGATAACACTCCCATCGAGAGCCGTGGTGATACTGAAGCCGCGCTCAAGCACGGTCTGGGGCGCCAGGAGCCGGAGCATGTCAGCTGCCCGCTGCAGCCGCTGACGCTGCTCTTCCAATCGCCGCTGGGCACAAGGGGTCAGGCGTTGGTTCAATGCGGCAAGTTGCTGCCGGCGAATGGCAAGAAGTTGATCGGGGCGGTGTTGACGCACCACGGCCAGCAATTCGGAAATGAGCTGCCGCGATTCACTCAAACGCGCTTTCACCCCGCGGCTTAAAGCGTCACTGGCAAAATCGAGACGTTGCGCCGCTTCATTGAGCCGGCGCCTCGGCTCGCCAAACAGCACACTGCGGCCGAGGTAAAGCAGCTGCGCCTTTTCGCGTTCAAGCCGCACCATCGCGCAACGCCGAAGCTGATTGCCAACCTGTTCCAGCCGTCGTACCAGTTCGGTTTTCTCGGGCGCAACAAGTTCAGCGGCGGCGCTCGGGGTCGGCGCGCGCAGATCAGCCACAAAATCGGCGATGGTGAAGTCAATTTCGTGGCCGACGGCCGAGACTACCGGAATGGAGGACGCTGCAATGGCACGGGCAAGCCGTTCATCATTAAACTCCCATAAATCCTCAATGCTGCCGCCGCCGCGCGTGACAATGATGACATCAACGCGCCGCAATCCGTTTCCCGGCGCCTCGTTAAGCTCTGCAACCGCCGCCGCCAGTTCCAGGCCGGCCCCCTCACCCTGCACCCGGACCGGGCTGATCAGAATCCTCAGAAATGGCGCGCGCCTTGTCAGGATATTGAGCATATCGCGCAAAGCGGCGCCTGTGGGCGAAGTCACCAGCGCGATCGAAAGAGGAAACTTCGGCAGGGGCTTTTTAAGATCCGGATCAAAGAGCCCTTCCTCATCGAGCTTCCGTTTAAGCGCCTCGAATTTGGCCAGAAGCAGTCCGGCGCCGGCCACCTGCACCAACTGGACGTTCATCTGATACTGCCCCCGCGCTTCATAAACGGTCAGCGCGCCTCGGACCTGCACATGGAGTCCGTCGGAAAGCGGCACCTGTTTTCGCCACGAACCCGATCGGGCAAAAAGCACACACGCCAGCTGGCATTGAGCGTCTTTCAACGTAAAATACTGATGGCCGCTTGATTGTTTGCGGTAATTGCTGATTTCCCCTTCCACCCAAACCACGCCCACGCTTGTTTCCAAGGCGTCCCGCACCGAGCGCGTTACTTCGGTGACCGAATAGATGCGCTCCGAGGCCGTCACGGGTGCGGCGGCCTCGACGGCCAGCTCAATGGCGGTTACAACCGCCGCAGGCTTTGCCGTCCTGGCCCGCTTTCGAGGTGGCGAATCTGAGGGCTCCGGAAAACCAAAAAGATCGACAGTCAAAGCGAATAAAGGTGGAAAACGAACTGCGGGAGGTGAGTCCGTTATGATTCGTCTTTTTTTCCGCGCCGGTAAGCCCGGGCCAATAAAGTGATCGGGTGGGCAATCTCGATGGGTTGCCGGGCCGCGCGCGCGCCTGCTTCAAGCTGAACGCAGCAGCCCGGATTGGCCGACGCCACGACTTGCGCGCCGGTCTTCTCGATATTCTTCAGTTTTCGGGCCAGAAGCTTCGCCGACATCTCGGGCTGCGTGATATTATAAATCCCGGCGCTCCCGCAGCACCACGTCGCCTCGGGCAGCTCCACAAGATTCATCCCGGGGATTAGCTTCAGGATCTCACGCGGCTGACGGCTGATTTTCTGTCCATGGCAAAGATGACACGCCTCGTGGTAAGTGGTGAGCGGCTCCTTGTGATCCGATGGCGGGGGTGTAACCGGGCCGATCAAGGCAAGCCATTCATGAATATCCTTGAGCTTTGAGGACCAGAGACGCGCCTTTTTTTCATAACGCAAATCGCCCGCCAGCAACGCATCGTAATGCTTCAGATGGGAACCGCATCCCGCCGCGTTGGTGATGATGGCGTCGAGCGTTTCAAGTCCGCCGGCCACGCGCTCCATCATGTCGATATTGCGCCGGGCCATTTCAGCGGCCCATTCCAATTCGCCATTGTGGGCATGCAACGAGCCGCAGCACGGTTGCGCTCCCGGAGTCACGACATGGCATCCATTTGCCACGAGTACCTCCACCGTGTCCCGGTTCACATCGGGATAAACCAGATCCTGCACACAGCCCGTCAGCATCCCGACCCGGTAACGCGGCGGCTCTTCAGGCAACTCGTGTTCGCCAATGAGTGTGTCGGAAAAGTCGCGTTTCACCCGCGGCGTCAACGGCTCAAGATCCCGAAGAAAGCGCGGCAACAACTCCGTTAATTTAAGCCGGCGCACAAGCGCTTCACCGCCCGAAGCCTGATACCACCGCAGCATCCGCCCCAAGGCCCGCAATAGCCAGGGCCGGGTGAAAATCAGCCGCAACGCGATTGCACGCACCCAATCGCGCCTCGGATTTTGCAAAACACGGGTATCCTCGATATCGCCCCGTGCCGCCTCGAACATCGGCGCATACGCCACCCCGGCCGGACACGCCGTCTCGCAAGCCAGACAGCCAAGGCAAAAATAAAGCTCTTCCCCGAATGCCGGTGTCACCTCGAGTTTCCCCTCGGCGATGCTGCGCATCAGGGCAATCCGGCCGCGCGGACTGTTGCGTTCGAGCTTGGTTTCGTCATACGTCGGGCACGTCGGCAGACACATCCCGCAGTGGATACACTGCTGGAGGATCGAGAAATCAAGCTGCGCGAGATAAAGGGGTTTTACGCTCACCGGTGAGTAATTTGGCGTCGAAAAGTTGGAATCACACCACAAAGAAGAAAGAAAAATAGCCTCTCTTCTTTCGTGGCTTTTGATCAGTCGAAAATCTTGCCTGGGTTTAAAATGTTATCTGGATCGAGCGCCCGTTTGAGCTGGCGCATCAGCCCAAGGCTCGCATCGCCGATGGCTGCCGGGAGAAACCGCTTTTTGGCAAGCCCGACTCCATGCTCGCCCGTGATGGTTCCCCCAAGTTGCACCGCGAACGTGAAGATCTCCGCCATCGCCATCTCGACCCGCTCCATCTCCTCGTGATTGCGTTCATCAGTGAGGAAGGTCGGATGCAGGTTGCCGTCTCCCATGTGGCCAAAGATGCCGACCTTGAGCCGATGCCGCTCACTGACTTCCTGGATGAAATTAATCATCCGGGTCAGCTCGCTCCGAGGCACCGTGGCGTCCTCCAAAATCGTCGTCGGCGAGACGCGGGCCAGGGCGGAAAAAGCGGCCCGCCGCGCAGTGGCAAGCTGGGCGGCATGCTCGGCATCGCGCGCGACAACCACCGATACCGCCCCGCATTCACGGGCGATGCGTTCCATCGTGGCCACCTGCTCCTCCACGACAGCCGGATGCCCGTCGCTTTCCATCAACAAAATAGCCGCCGCATCCCGTGGAAGGCCCACCTTCGCATAATCCTCCACGCACCCAATGGTCACCCGGTCGAGAAACTCCAGGGTGCACGGGATGATCTTGGCGGCGATGATCGCCGAGACCGTATCCGCCGCATCCGACATCCGGACAAACGTGGCGAGCACCGTCTTTTTCGCAGCCGGTTTTGGGACCAGTTTTAAAAGGATTTTAGTCATGATGCCCAAAGTCCCTTCCGAACCGACAAAGACATCTTTCATCGAGTAACCGGCCACGTCCTTAACGCATTTGCTTCCAAGCCAGACGAGGTCCCCATTGGCCAGCACCACTTCCATTCCCATCACGTAGTCCCGGGTGATCCCATATTTGAGCCCGCGCAATCCACCCGAGTTTTCGGCCACATTGCCTCCAATGGTTGAAATCTTCATCGAGCCCGGATCCGGCGGATAAAGTAATCCGATCCCGTCGGCCGCCTCGGCGACCTTTTGGGTAATGGCACCTGCTTCCACAAGCACCGTCAGATTCTTCTCATCGAGCTCGAGAATCCGATCCATTTTCACCAGGCAAAGAATGATCCCGCCCGGCACGGGAATGCTGCCTCCGCTCAAGCCGGTGCCCGAGCCGCGGGAAACAATCGGGATTTTGCGTTGGGCCGCGTATTGCACGATCGCGACAATTTCCGCTGAATTGACCGGAAGCACGACCACGGAAGCGTCGCCATGCAGTGCTGCCGTGCCATCAAAACCGTAGGTGATTAAATGCTCCGGTTCGCTCAGCACGCGACGCGGTTCGAGGAGGGAAATAAGGTCGTCAACAAGGGCGGTCATGGAAGGGGCGCCAAATAAACGCCAAACCGAGCCTCAGGCGAGCATTTAGGCAAACGGATCAGCGCTTGTTTTTCGAAAGGTCCTCCGAACTGACAGGCAGAGAAAGTCAGCTCCCTTGCTTCACCTTTTCGTAAAAGCGCAGTCCTTCGATCTTGCAGTTGAGATCGCGCAACGGATGCATCGCCTGCCCGGGATGCGACGCGGGATCGCATGTCAGATAATCAAACCCATCCTTCCCTGCAATCACGACAAAGTGCATGCCGCCATCGGGACGCCGCAGTTTGACAATGACCGGATTGCCTCGGGAAAGGTTTGAGTCGATCAGCCGAAACGAGGCGAGATCTTCGTACGCATGCCGGACCCGGCCGGGCTCAAGTTCAGCGGCTACTTCCCAGTAGATCCACCCTTGCGGGGTATAACCACCGTTCTCAGAAAGAAACGTGTTGAGCCGTTGCGGATCGGTATTGATTCCGTAAAAGCTCAAGACCATCGCCGCTGAAGAAAGCGCGCACCCTTTTGCCCCAATCGAGTCGGGGGTCGGACCAAGCAGTTCATCGCCCCAAGTCGCGTCGTTTTGCCGATAAGTGGGCACCGGCAATTCCAACCGGGAAAAAAAGTAACGACCGCCACTGCCGTCCAGGATTCCCGGCCGATTATAATCACTCCAAAAATGGAAGGCCCCGACAAGCAGCAGCGTCAGCACTAGCGCTGCGGTAATGAGAAACCAGCGGCGGCGGTAAAATGCGGGCGTCGCCGGGACCGGCTCGGGAATCGGCTCAGAAATGTCGCTCATGCGCTGACAGCTCTACACCCCCTGCCGGCTTCCGTCCCACCCTAATCTCCTCTTCGTAACTTTTAGCCGTCCAGCTTCACTTTCCGGGCGACAACAAAATCTTCCCTGCCCGTCCTCCTTCCTGCACCCGTGCCAGGGCGGCCCCGATCTCTTCCAATGGATAAATTTTTTCAACCGGAGAACGGACAACGCCGCGCTGGGCCAACGCAAAGAGCTCGCCAAACATCGCTGAGCGCGCATCGGCAGAAGCTTTCTCATACCAACGCGAAACCCAAAAACCGCGCCAGCGGAGATCGTTGAAAATGAGAAGCCCGTTGGGGATTCGCAACGGCTGCCGCCCCATCGCCCCAAAGGTGACGATCGTGCCGCCTTCAGCCAGCACATTGGCAAGCCGCAGGGCACTTTCACCGCCCACTGAGTTGAGGCCAAGCCGGACAGGAGCACCCCCCGTGGCGGCCTGGATGTTTTCATCAAGCGTATCGCCTTCCAAAAGAACAGCATCAGCGCCCGCTGATTTGAGTTCGTTAATTAATTCAGGACGGCGAACCACATTGAGAGTTTTCAGTCCACGCGCATGAGCGATCTGAATCACCGCGCGTCCGACGGCCGAATTTGCCGCGTTCTGAATAATCCATTCCCCCGGCTGCAGATCGACAAAATCGAGCAGCATGCGCAGCGCCGTGGCCGGGTTCACCCGCAGCATGGCTGCCTGTTCAGGAGGGATGCCGCGTGGAACCGCCACCAACGAGTCGGCCGGGACGATGGTTTGCTCACACCACGATCCTGCGGCGCGTGGAAGCAACACCAGCTTGCCGGGCTCCAGCGCAGTCACTTCGGAGCCGGCTTCCTCCACAATCCCCGCGCCTTCGCCTCCCGGCACGGCCGGCCACGAGGAAGGCCGGATCGGGTAGGTCCCTTCTATCGCGTTCAGGTCGGCGGGATTAATCGGGGCAAAAAGCACCCGTACCCGGACTTGATTGGGCTGCAACTGCGGCAGCTCGATCTCTTCAAGATGCGCCACACTCGATGGCGCGCCGTGCGCGCGGTAGACAATCGCTTTGGTCTTCATAAAATTTAAGGCTCGATCCTGGAGCCGCAGGTCGCTCGACTCTGATCAATCCCGATCTATACCCGAACACGCACCCCATGTCCGCAGTGACTGCCTCTTCCCGTGAAATTATACTCCGCCGCCTGGAATCGGGCGCGCGCCTGGCGCTTTTGGGCGTGTTTATCAATTCCGTGCTCGCGATCGCCAAAATCCTCGCCGGTATTCTTGGCAATTGCTACGCGCTCATCGCCGATGGAATCGAGTCCGCTCTCGACATCTTCAGCTCGCTGATCCTCTGGTTCGGACTCAAAGTGGCCGCGGCACCGCCCGATGCGGAACACCCTTACGGCCACGGCAAGGCGGAACCGATCGCGGCAGTCATCGTCTCGCTCGCCGTCATTGGTGCCGCGGTCGGGCTTTCCGTGCAAAGCATCCGTGAAATCGTTACGCCGCATCATGCGCCCGCCCCGTTTACGCTCGGTGTGCTGGTCCTGGTGATCATCGTAAAGGAGACCCTTTTTAGAAAGGTCATCCATGCGGGCGACGAGATCGGCAGTACCGCCGTCAAAAGCGACGCGTGGCATCATCGCTCCGATGCGATCACATCGGGCGCCGCTTTCATTGGCATCTCCATTGCCCTCATTGGCGGCCAGGGATGGGAACCGGCCGATGATTGGGCCGCGCTCCTGGCCTGCGGCCTCATTGCTTTCAACGGCCTGCGTTTGCTTCAGCCCGCCCTTCATGAAATCATGGATACCGCGCCGCCCAAGGAGTTTGAGGATGCGGTGCGCGCTGTTGCGGAAAATGTCGTTGGCGTGGTGGAGGTTGAACAGTGCCGGATGCGCAAGATGGGGCTCGATTTCTATGTCGACATCCACGTCGGCGTCCAGGGATCGCTCACTGTCTATGAAGGCCATCGCATCGCCCATGATGTCAAAGATACCATCCGCGCCTCCGACCCATCGATCGTCGACGTGCTCGTGCATATTGAACCTGCAGAGACCGAAGGCGGCCACTAAATCCGCCCGCCTCCTACTTCGCTTATGTCAGTAGTTTGATGCGCCGGAAGCGAATCAAGAACGGATCCCCCCAAAAATGCCTTCATCAAGCCCCTCCGAGTTTCTTTTAAACTACAAACCGAGCCACGATCTGCCGCCATTGGCCGGCCTCGGCTCCTTTTCCGAGGCGAGCCAACGCGGACTTAGCGTGGAGGAAAGCGTTACGCGGCTTAAGCGGCATCATTATGCATTCAAACGGCTGCATCATTTGCTGATCGCGCATATTACCGCGCAACCCATCTATGAGCTTAAGATGGCGTTCAGTTATCATGCATATCTTTGCGCCGAACAGACCACGGCCATGCGTGATCGCGTCAGCGAGATGCGGGAGCCGCCTTTGGGGCTCGATCGCGTCCCGCATCCGGCGCTGGAACTTTTTTTCGACGAGATTTTGTGCGCGCCCGCCACCGAGCTGATGTTGCTGGGCATTTATGAAGTTGCCGTGCCGGCGCTGGCAAACGCACTCGAACTGCATATTAAAGAAAGCCATATCCTGGCCGATCAACCAACCCGCAGGGCGTGCCGGAGCGCGCTTGGGGAAATAGGCGAGCTTCTCGATTACGGGCAGTCCGCGTTGAGGGCGCTTCTGTCGGCAAACCGTTCCCTTGAACAAACCCAATTTGCGACCCGGCTTCGTGAACTGCTGGCGATAGCCGGAGGGATCGACGGGACAGAGCCTGAACTTGCCAAACAGGCGGAGCGGCATTTTTCAGCGACTCCATTTAAGTTCGACTCAAAACCAAGACGCGACGGGCGGTTTCCTGATCCATATAACATGGGCATCAACGCGGAAGCGTTTCTCTACGATGCCGGCATGCCCGCGGATGCCAAGGTATTGATGATGTTCTATAAGCGGCTTCGGGAAATCGACGTGCCCGAAATGATGGCCAGCATTCTAACGGAAACCGAATGCAAACCATGGGATTATTATCGCGATCTTACCCGGCAACTCTGGGACGAAGCGCGCCACGCCATGATGGGTGAGGTCGGCTTTGTAAGCGCAGGCATTGATTGGCCGCGCCTGGTGATGGTCAACTATACATGGTCGCTCGCACTTAATACCCAGTTAACTCCAAAAGAGCGTCACGCCGTTCTCTACTATATCGAGCAAGGGCTCATGCCCAAAAACGGCAAACGCCATGAATGGGAAGTAAGCCTTGCTTCACGCAATGAACTGGCCTCCACCTTTCAGGACTTCGATTGGGCCGATGAAGTTCTCCATGCCCGGTTCGGCCGCGATTGGTATGTAAGCGACATGCCATCGCCGCGCGAGGCTGTCTCGTTCGGCGACCAATGCTGGTCGAAAGTATTGGTGAACTGGGAAGGGTATCGCGAGTCAGGCCTCACCGACCATCACAACTGGTGGGAGGCTCTTTACTCTGAGTTTTGCAGGCTTCATAAAAAGACTCCGGATCCGGCCGCCGCGGCCTTCAATCAGAGCTACCAGCATATCCGGGCTGACCTCAAAGAGATCTCCGCTTCGGGATAGCCGAGAATTGCACGGCACCTGCCGCGGCTTTGGTGGAAGGGAGGAAAAGAGCAGTCGCTGGCCTGCGAGCATTGGCACGCAGCTATAGCGCCCGCATGCGAGATTGCTGCTTGAATCCGGAACCTCTTCACGACGTGATTGGACGGATTTTCATTACGATCTTGTAACGATCAGGAATTTCAATTCCCGGGAGAGGATTTTTTGTTGTTACTAAGGTTTTTACGGCTAAGAAATGCAAAGGCCCGCCCGGTCGAGCCCCCCAAAATCTCGTCCCCCCGAGAAGTTTATCATCAATGCTTCGCTTATCTTTACGTCTGCGCATCGTGCGTTTCGCACTGGTCGCTTCTCTTGGCGGCGCCGTCGTTACCCCGGCCGATGCGCAGCTCCCAAACCAGACCATGGCCGACGACATGGCCGTTTTTTACAACGGCGCCATGCAAGCCTTTCAAAAAGGCGAGTGGGCGGCGGCGGCAAGCAGTCTGGAGAAGTTCGTAGCGATGGTCGAGGCGGATCCCAAACAGGTGGGACGTCTTCAGCCGATCTACTACATGCTCGGCGCCTCCTATTTTAATGAGCCCAGCTACGACAAGGCCGTGGCGGCGTTTCGAAAGTATCTTGCGAAGTTCCCAAATGGCGAAAAAGCGGGCGAAGTGCGGCTGGCCATCGCCCAGGCGTTCATGGCGAACAAGAGTTTTCCTGAAGCGATCAAAGCTTACGAGGCGATTGAAGGCGACCCGCTTTACCGCGAACAGGCTCTTACGGCCGAAGCCGAGGCTTTTAAGGAAATAGGCAAGTCCGATGAGGTGATCCGGGTTTTGGAAAAGCTTGTCGGCGCCGACATTAAATCGACTGCCCAGGCAAACGGGGCAATCACGCTGGCGCAGGTTTACGCCGAGAAACAGAAACCGGACAAAGCCATCGCCCTGCTGGGACGGCTCGAATCAAAGACAGCACTTATCGAGAACCTCGTGGCGCTCAATGGTGTCGCGGTCAATCTCGGGGACGATTTTTACGATCAGAAGCTTTATAAGGAAGCCATCCAGGCGTTTCGCGCCGTGCGCAGCCAGCAGGAGGTGCTCAAGCTTCAAAGCCAGCGCATCACCATGATGGAGCGCCGCATCTCCGATAATCTGAAGTCGACCGCGGGCAACCCCCAGTTGTTTGTCCAGATGACGCAGTGGAATAATCAAATCCGCGTGCGGCAGACTGAAGCCAAAACGCTTCTTGAGGAGTTTGAAAAACTGCCCGATTTCGCCCCGGGCCTTCTCCTTCGCATGGCGCGATGCTGGTACGATGCCGGCAAAAAATGGGAGTCGCTGGCCGCCTACGACCGCGTCGTAAGCCGGTATCCGAAAAGCGAATTCTATGAGCCCGCGCTTTTTGCCGAGGTCAGCGTTTTTGCCGAACTCCATGGGCGCCAGAGTAACGAGCCATGCGAAGGCTGCACAGGGATCGCGGCCACGGTGCGTCCCGCGATTCTTCGCACCAGCCAGACCCAGCAGCTTTGCGAACGTTATTTGAAAGAATTTCCCGACGGGCCCAATGCCGGCACCGTCGGCTATCTGAGCGGCGCGGTCGCGCTGGAAGCCGAAGATCCGGTGAGCGCGGAGAAGTATTTCACCGAGATCCTTGAGAAACAGCCGACGACTCCTTACCGCGAAGAGATCCGGTTTCTGCTCGGAAATGCGAAGTTCATGCAGGGGAACTTCGAGCAAGCGCAGAAGGATTATCAGGATTACATCAAAGACTATCCTCAGGGGCAGTATCTGGAGGACGTTACTTACCGGGTGGCGGTTGCGCAGGTTTTCGCGGGAAAATTCGAGGAAGCGTTTCCGGCGCTTGCCACTTACCTGGAGAAATTTCCCAAGGGCCAGAGTGTTGCCGACGTTAAATATCGAATAGCGGTCTGCAAATACGCGGCGCAAAACTACGGCGAAGTCATTGCCGCCTGTAACGAGTGGTTCACGACATTTCCCAACAACCCCCAGGAAGGCGAAGTGCAGGCGCTGCTAGGCGACTGTTACGCCGCGCAGAATAAATTGGAAGAAGCGGTGCCCGTTTATCTGCGTTCCTACAAAACCGCGGCAACCGATGAAGTGATGAACTACTCGCTTTTCGAGGCGAGCAAACATCTCCAAAAGCTCGGCCGATGGAGCGACGTGGCCAAGATGTTCGAGGAATTCGTGCGCGACAAACCCGACAGCACCTCGGTCGTCGCCGCGATGTATTGGATTGGTAAATCAAAGGTGCGCGAAGGCAAGTCTGACGAGGCAAAAGCGTTCTTCGTCGAAACCCTCAAAAAATATATCGCCGAGCCCAAACGCGAGGCGGTCGAGCAGCTTCTCTCCCAGCTCGCGCAGCTTTGCGCAAAAAAACCGCGTCCGATCCCCCCGCCCCCCGCCGCAGCGCCTGTTGCGCCCGCCCAGCCGGAAGCGGCAACGGCGAAAACCACGTCGGAAACCGCATTGCCTCTTGCGCCGCCACCGGAACCGCCCGCGCCACCGTATGATCCCGTGGCCGAGCTCAAAAAACAGCTTGCGCCATTGGAGGAAAATGCGAATCCGACGACCCAGGCGCGTTTGCTTTACGCACGGGCGGAACTTGCCGCTGCGCGCAAACAGCCGGAGGAACAAGAGAGGATCTACCGCGAGATGGCGGATCGCTTTAAACCGCAGGACTTGAGTCCGGTGCTTCTGGCCAATGTCGGCGATTATCTTTTCCAGATCGATGACCGGGCGCGCGCGGAAATCATTTATACGCGCTTAAAGGATAATTTCCTCAAGAGCGACTATCTCGATTTTGCTTATGTGGGCCTTGGAGAGATTGCCTTTGGGAAAAAGGATTATGCCAAAGCGCTCGAACTCTTCACCGACGCGCTCGAGAAGATTGCCGCTTCCATGAAGGTAAAGGAAGCGACGATTGGCCGCGCTAAGACATTGCTGGAACTTGGCCAGTACGACGAATCGAAAAAACTCTTTGAGCAGGTGGCCGGCGTGCGCGAATGGCGCGGCGAATCGACCGCGATGGCCATTTATCAAATAGGCGAAGTGGAAGCGCGGCGCGGCAACTGGAACGAAGCGATCGCCCATTACCGGCGCGTCTTTGTGGCGTATCAAAAGTTCTCCCCATGGGTGGCGAAGGCTTACCTGCGCTCGGCGGAAAGTTTCGATAAAATGGGCAAACGCAAGGACGCGATCGATAGCCTGCGCGAGATGCTGCGCATTGATAAACTCAAGCAATTCCCCGAAGTGGAAGAAGCCAAAAAGCGGCTTGAAGAATGGGGAGCCCCCGTAGCATGAAGAGAAAAATTCTGTTCACCGCCATCGCCCTCGGCGCCCTTTTCGCGGGCAATGCCGGCGCGCAAACGATGTTGATGAAAGATGGCCGCGTGATCGTGGCAAAGAGCATGAGGCGCCAGGGCGACCTGATCCTGGCCACGCAGGAACTGCCCGGCGCCCCGGGCAAGGCGCCAACCATCGGCGAAGTCGGTTATCCTATCGCGCAAATTACCAAACTTGATTTTCCCGAGCCCGCCCAACTCAAAGCCGCCAGGGATCTGCTGCTGCGGGGAAAAGCCGGCGAAGCGCTTGCGCAACTCGACTCCGCGCTCCGCTATTATGAAAGCTTCTTCGACGCGCCGGGAAGCTGGTGGGCCGAACTTTCATTAATCAAACTCAACGCGCTTAACACCTTGGGGCGGGACAAGGAAGCCGATCCGATCGTTGATCAACTTTTGCAGCGCGCCAGCGATCCTGAGATTCTCAGGGCTGCCAGGGTGCAGGGTGCCGCGAAGATGATGCGGCGCGGCGATTTTCCCAAGGCGCTTGAAACCTGCGAGGTGATTTTGAAAGAGAGCAGCAAGGAAGGAACGCTGGCCAATGCGGCGATCATCAAAGGCCAGGCGCATCTTGCCCTCAAACAATGGGATCAGGCGATGCTGGCGTTTTTACAGATCCCGGTCCTTTATCCCGACGAACGCGTCCTGATGCCGGCTTCAATGCTCGGGAGCGGGCGCGCCTATTTTGCCCTTGAGGACTACAAGAGCGCCAAAGAAACGCTCAATGATTTAATGGCGGCCTACGGGGCGACTCCCGAGGCGGCGGCCGCGAAAGTTGAACTCGAGAAAATCCAGATCAAAGAAAAGGCGCTCGAATCGCCGAAGTAATCCCTCCATACCGTCATGACATTCAAACATATCTATCTGGCCATCATGCTCGCCCTGGGCATCCTCTGCGCCTTCAACGGACTCCAGGCACAAGAAGCGAAACCGGCCGCCGCGGGAGGTGAGAACGGTGCCGCCACGGTGCATAACAAGACGCTCTGGGAGCAGATTCATAATGGCGGCTGGGTCATGTTCCCGATCGCCGCCTGCTCGATCCTCACCCTTTATCTTATCGGCGACGGCATCGTGCGGACCCGCTCCTCCCGGGTGATCCCGCCGGAGCATCTCGATGCGGTTAAAAGCGCGTTTCGCAATGGCGATTACGTGGGCGCGTATGAGTTCTGCAAAACCAACCCGTCCCCCTTTTCCAATGTCTGCCGCGCGGCGGTCAGCTCGCTGGGAGACGGCAAGACCGTGGTGGAGGACGCGACCATGGGGGAGCTTTCAAAGGAAAACTCCCATATGCAAACGTATATCAGTTATCTTTCGGTCATCGGTGTCTGCACCCCGATGATCGGGCTGCTTGGAACGGTGACGGGCATGATCAAAGCCTTTGATGTCCTCGGCAGTTCTGGTATCGGCGATCCGTCGCATCTCTCCGAAGCCATTGGCGAAGTGCTCGTGGCGACCGCTTCGGGTTTGTTTATCGCGATCCCGGCTTTCGGTTCATATTATTTCCTGCGCAATCGCGCCGCCAAAGCGCTTCACGATATCCAGGACACCCTTAATTCGCTCTTCCGCAAGATGCCTTATGCCCAGCTTGAAGGGGTGCATATCGGTGATGAAGAGCTTTACGCAGCCGCTCCGAATTGGGTGCTCCCTACTAACGGAGAAGCCGCCACGGCTTAACCTGCCTGACTTCTATGAACAGGAGGATCAATTAAATGGCTGGCGGAGGAGGCGGCGGAGAAGGCGAACCGGAGTTCCAGATCGCCCCGATGGTCGACGTGCTTTTGGTGCTGCTCATTTTCTTTATGAGCATCACTTCGGCGCAGGTGCTCAAGATCGACAAATCAATCAAACTGCCGATCGCCACCGACGCCCTTAAAAAGGACAGCACGCGCAGCGAATCGGTGATCAACGTGCGCTGGGACGCCGCGACCAAAAAAGCGACCTACGTCATCGACGACCGGATTTATCCCGAGCTGCCCGATCTGACCAAGGCACTGGTGGAAGCCAAAAAAGCCGGTGAAGCGAAGGTGGCACATGGGACCAATCCGACTTTCCGTGCCGTGATCCGCGGGGATCGCGAGGCGTCGGCTGTGAGCGTGTCTCGTGCGATGAACTGCGCGGCCGAGGCGGGAATCAGTGACATCGCGTTTTCAACCACCAACAAAGATTAACCGATGCGCCGCTTTGATCCCAATGCCGGCAGCGAAGGAAGTGTCGGCTTTCAGATTGCACCAATGATCGACGTGGTGTTCGTCATCATGCTCTTTTTCATGGTCATGGCCGGAGCGGTCCGGGTGGAGAAAGAGCTTCCCTCCCAGCTCCCGGGCAACGCGGAAACGAGCGGCCAGACCGACTTTGTGGATGAACAAGTCATCACCATCGCCGAAAACGGCGAGGTGCAGCTCAATGAGGAGCCGATGGATACTCCGGCGAGCACGGATCTGCCGACGCTCAAGGCGACCCTGACCCGGCTGCGAATCGCAAGCGATCAGGCCAAATCGCCCACATTGGTCACCGTGGCCAGCGAGCCGGCCGCGAAATACGGCCGCACTGTCGATGTGCTAAACGCACTGGCCGTGGCCGGCATTTCCAACGTCACAGTAGCCGTCAGCGACGAAGATTGAACCGATGAAGCCCGTTCCTCCTGTTCCTGCCAAAAAGCAGAAATTTCGATTCAAATGGTGGCATAAACTGATCGCGAGCAAGTTCCTGCTGATCAGCATTTTTGTGCATCTCTTTTTCGGTGTGGGCGCCACGTATTACGTCGTCCAGCAGATCAAAGAGAAAAGAAAACTGACGTTTGCCGAGGGGCCTCCGGCCAACAACGCCAGTTCCCGCGCGCTTGAGCATAAGGTCTCCATGGCCAAGAAAAAGAACACCATGAGCGCGCCCGCTCAGGCCAAAAGGATCACGACAACGGGCATCTCGCGCGTTGCGTTGCCCGACATGCCGACGATGCCGCATGCCACCGAAGTCATTGCAAATCGAATGGCCGGCCTCGGCGGAGTCGGCAATGGTTTTGGAACCGGCGGCGGCGGCGGGATGGGGACCGGCGGCGGCGGGTTTGGATTCGCACTGCCTAAAGCGATGAACGACCGCTGCTCGGCGGCCGCGCGCGCCAATGCAATGCGGCTCAGCGGAGGCAATCCAAAGAGCGAGGAAGCGATTCTCAAAGCGCTGCGCTGGCTTAAACAGAATCAAAATCCGGACGGCTCCTTTGGACAACAGTATCCGATGGCGATGACCGGCCTGGCATTGTTAAGTTTCATGGGCCATTGCGAGCGCCCTACTTCCCAGGAGTTCGGCGATTGTGTGAGAAAGACGATCGACTTTCTGGTTCAAGGCGCCGGCACCGACGGCAAACTCTCGCGCATCGGTGGCAATGAATGGGTTTACGAGCACGGGATCGCCACTTACGCACTCGGGGAAACCTACAGTCTTACCCACGACAAAAAAGTCGAACCTGTGTTTAAAAAGGCGGTGGAAATTATTGTACGCGGCCAGGGAAACGACGGCGGCTGGATGTACAATTTTGATAAATCCAAGAGCGACACCTCGGTAAGCGGCTGGCAGATTCAGTCGCTCAAGGTTGCCCATCTCAGCGGCCTTAATATCGAGGGTGTTGAGGAAGCAATGAAGAAGGCGATGGGCAATATCCGCCGCGTCAAAGGGCCAAAAGGCGGCTACGGCTATCGTGATCCCGAGGATAAATGGGGCCTGACCGGCGTTGGCGCCCTTTGCCTGCAAATCGGCGGCAGCGGCGGCTCCGATGTCGGCAAAGCAATCCGGTTTATCATGGACGATCCGGCTTCGCCAAAAATCAAGTATGGCGACGGCGGCGCGAATCTTTACGCCTGGTATTACGCAACACAGGCGGCATTCCAGCACGGCGGCAGCATCTGGCAGCGCTGGAACAAAGAGTTCCAAATGGAAGTCGTCGGCAGCCAAAGCGACAATGGCGCCTGGCCGGAAACCGGCGGCGTGGGAAAAGGTGGCGGCGCTTTGAACTGGGTTGGCACAGGCACCGGCAGCGATGCGCAGGTTTACAGGACGTCCCTCTGCATTTTGATGCTGGAAGTTTATTACCGCTACCTGGCCAACGTTCGGAGCTGATTTCAGCCGGCGACCGTCGCGCTCAGGCGCGCGCAAGAGAGTTTTCAGACCTTCCCCCGGTCACGATGGCTGCTTACCATCTCGGCTCAATGAACCGCTTTGCCTCCGCCGCCGGCGTCTTGATTGACCGGATCAGGATTAACACGATCACCCGGCAGGAGCGCGAGGGCCGCGTGGCCTGGATCAAGCGCCGCCGCCCGGCCGCGCGGTTGATTCTTGGATTTGCCAACGGATTTTTCCATCTGGCCACGGCCCCCCTTCGCGCGCTTGCCGATCCCCTGCTCTGGCAACGCTGGGAGGTGGAGAGTTTTAACATCCTGCATGCACCGGAATTTCACGCTTTTTCACCTGAGCCCGCTTCGGCTGAGGCGGACGAATTGCCGGGCGTCAATCTTACCATTCATCTTGATGGCGGCACCATTACTCCTTTGATGGCCGCCGCTGCCGGACGCGAACTTCACCGGGCCCATCAATGCCACTGCCCGCAGTTCAACGGGTTGTGGTCGCACGGCGATCCACATCTTGGCAACTTCATCTATGACGACCGGACCAATCGGGCGCGTCTGATTGATTTTGAAGTCATGCACCTGCAGGCGCTCCCGGCAAAAGAACGGCACTCGGACGATCTCCTCATTTTCCTTCAGGACATGGCAGGCCGGATCCGTAGCGAAGCGTGGATGCCGTGTGCCGAGGCGTTTCTAAAAGCATATGCAAATCCGGAACTGACCGGGTTGCTTTTGGAAAAATTGAAGGCGCCGCGATGGGGTTTCGCGCGGCTTTGGTGGATCGTTCGCTTAAGCTACATCTCCGGCAGGGAATGGCGGGTGCGGTTTGAAAAGCTGCGATGCGCCATTCAGTCGGGAAGCTGTTCGCCGGACAATCCTTCCGCAGCGCACGATCCGAGCGGGTTCCTGATTATTACCCAATCGAGCACCGGCTGACCACCGAGGATGTGTTCTTCCAAAATCCGCTCAAATCGGGCCGGCGTGATTTCGCCATACCAGACGCCCTCCGGGTAAACGACAAGCCACGGCCCGTTTGTGCAGATCCGAAAACAGCCGGCTTTGGTTCGCATCACCGCGATCTTGCTCTCCCTGACGCGCTTTTTCACAAATTCCCAAAGCGCCTCGCCATCGCGTGCATCGCAGCAATCCGGCCCGATGCACAAAAAGAGATGCCGGGCAGCCTGCTGAATACCGGCCTTTTCAAGTCCTTTTAAAAGCGAATCATTCATTTTTAGATGGAGCGCATGGAAGCGTTCATCGCAGAGAACCAGGCGCGGCGCACCTCGAATTGCGCACTTCTAAAAAATCCGTGTTTCCTCCGGCGAACTCCACGGCTAAAAGGGCGATCCTTTTTATGAAAATCGTCGTCGCTTATTCGGGAGGGCTCGATACCTCCGTGCTTCTCACTTGGCTGAAAGAAACCTATAGCGCGGAGATTATCGCGTTTTGCGCCGATGTCGGCCAGGAAGAGGAGCTCGACGGGCTCGAAGAGAAGGCGCTGCGCACCGGGGCGAGCAAATGTTATATCGACGATCTGCGCGAGGAGTTTGCCCGGGATTTTATTTTCCCAATGATCCAGGCCGGCGCGATCTACGAGGGCCAGTATTTCCTCGGCACGAGCATTGCCCGCCCGCTGATCGCCAAGCGGATGGTGGAAATTGCCCGCCGTGAAAACGCTGACGCGGTGGCGCATGGAGCCACCGGCAAAGGAAACGATCAGGTCCGCTTTGAACTGACGGCGGCGGCGCTTGCCCCTGAGCTGCAGGTCATCGCGCCGTGGCGGCTTGAGAATTTCCGCGAAACCTTCCCCGGCCGTGCCGAGATGATTGCGTATGCGGAGGCGAACAAGATCCCCGTCCAGGCGTCGGCTAAAAAGCCGTATTCGATGGATCGCAATCTTTTGCACATCAGCTTTGAGAGCGGAATTTTGGAAGACCCATGGTTTGACGCAAGCGCTGACGCGGCCCGCGACATGTATGTGTTGAGCGTTTCTCCCGAGGAAGCTCCCGACAAAGCCGAGCACGTCGAGTTGCTCTTTGAAAAAGGAATCTGCATCGGTCTCGGTTCAGCGGGTCTTGAAGCGCTGTTGCACGATCTGGGGATCGGCAACGGGGTGACGTTCAATGCCGATGGACACGCGTTATTGACGCCGCTTTCCATCATGCGGGTTCTGAATAAACTGGGCGGCCGCCACGGGGTGGGCCGGGTCGATATGGTTGAAAACCGCTTTGTGGGAATGAAATCACGCGGCGTTTACGAAACCCCGGGCGGCGCGATCCTGCACTTTGCCCATCGCCAGATGGAATCGATCACGATGGATCGGGAAGTAATGCATCTGCGCGATTCATTGATCCCAAAATACGCCTCGCTCGTTTACAACGGCTTCTGGTTCGCGCCGGAACGCGAAGCGCTGCAAACCTTCGTTACCGAATCGCAAAAACACGTCACTGGCGTTGTCCGCGTTAAATTGTACAAAGGCAATGTGATCGCCGCCGGCCGCAAGAGCCCGGTAAGCCTTTACAACCCGGATATCGCAACCATGGAAGCCGATCCGACCAAGGCTTACAATCAGAGTGACGCGACCGGATTTATTGCCCTTAACGCGTTGCGATTGAAAGTCGCTTCCCGCGTCCACAAAGCCTGAATCTACCAAAGGGCCCCCCCGTTTTATGTGGAATAAACCCGCCGCATTCGCCGCCCTTGCATCCTTGCTTCTCGCCCCGATTGCCCGGTGCGCGGAGCCGGCCCCCGAGGACATCACGTCGACGCTGGAACCGATCCGGCAACAAAATGCGGTTCCCGCGCTGGCGGCGGCGGCGATCCGGGACGGTCATGTGACCTTCATCGGAGCGACGGGGGTGCGCAAATTTGGTTCCCAGGAAGCGGTGACCGTCGAGGACCGATGGCATATTGGATCATGCACAAAGTCGATGACAGCTTCCCTGGCCGCGATGCTTGTGGAAGAGGGCAAACTGAGCTGGGAAACGACGGTATCGAAGGTTTTCCCGGAGTTGCGTGACAAGATGAACCCGCAATGGCGCGAGGTGACGCTTGAACAGCTGCTCACCCATCGCGCTGGCGCACCCCATGATCCGCCGCCGGCTTTGTGGAACGAAGCGTTCAAACGCAAAGGCACGCCAACCGAGCAACGGCTTGCTTTTATCCGTGGAATCCTCGCACAGAAACCCGAGGCGGATCCCGGCACGAAGTTCATTTACTCCAATCAAGGGTATTCAATCGCCGGAGCGATGATTGAACGCATCACCGGAAAACCGTGGGAAACTCTCCTGGCCGCCCGCCTTTTTACGCCTTTAAAAATGACATCCGCCGGCTTTGGCGCTCCCGCCACGCCCGGCAGAGTTGATCAACCGTGGGGACATCAAGGTGCCGGCGCGACATTAAAACCGGTGCCGCCCGGTCCCAATGCGGATAACCCGCCATCCATCGGCCCCGGCGGCACCGTGCATTGTTCGATCGGCGACCTGGTCCGATATGCCGGTTGGCACGCGGCATCCTCCCGAAACGAACGGCTGCTTCTCAACGATACAAGCTTTACCCGGCTCCACACGCCCGCTTCAGGGCAGGACTACGCGATGGGCTGGAATGTGACCCAACGCGACTGGGCCGGCGGCACAACCCTGGTGCATAACGGCACAAATACGATGTTTTATGCCGTCATCTGGATTGCGCCGGAGAAAAACGCAGCATTCGTGGCAGCAACCAATGCCGCCGGACCAGCGGCGGAAAAAGCGTGCGATGACGCCATTTCAGCGCTCGTGCAGCGCCAGCTCGCTCAATAGCGGGGCACGGCGGAATCGATTTCCTGCGACCAGGCATCGATTCCGCCTGTGAGATTCCTCACGTTCGTGTAGCCGTTGCGGATCAAAAAATCGGCTGCGCGCGCCGAACGCCCCCCATGATGGCAGTGCACGATCAGAACTTCGTCCTGATCGGTCAGTTTTTCTTCCACCACGGCCGGCCACTCGGAAAGCGCCATCAGTTCCGCGCCGGGAATCCGGCAAAGTTCCCATTCATCGCTCTCGCGCACGTCGATTAAACGCGCGGGAGCCGGCGACTCCATGAGTGCTTTAGTTTCCTGAACAGTAATAGCTGGAACGTTCACAATTGTTTACGGGGTAATTACAACAGGAGTGCCGACTGACACGTTTTCAAAAAACTTCTGCGCCATGAATCCCGGCATCCGAATGCATCCATGCGAGGCAGGGTAACCCGGGAGAAATCCTTCATGCATTCCGACCCCGCCCGTTATCCGCATGAAAAAAGGCATTCTGGCGCCATCGTAAATGGCTCCCGGCGGTTTTGGATCCTTGGTGTTATCAATATCCTTTTGAATGATGCCGCCATCCCGGTCGACATAATCGCCGTACATCGATGATTTATGATCGATGTCTTTCTGGATAATCTTGTAATTGCCAACCGGCGTATCATGCCCTTCCCGGCCGGTGGAAAGAACGGAGATGCCGACCAGTTCGCCGCCTTTATAAAAATAAGCGCGCTGTTCGCTGACACTGATTCGCACTGAAGGTGAACCGGAAACCCCGTTTCCGTCCCAATACGATACATCGTCGTAATTGGCGCGTTTCTGCTCCTTGGGTTGGGTCTTAAATCCGCCTAGATACACGGTCTCGCCGCTGTATCTCGGATCGTTCATGGCGCAAGCCGCGCTTAACAGCGTCAGCACCGACAAAATGGCTCGGCCTAATTGTGGCCTTGGGAAAAGGGGTGATTTCAACACGTGCCACTTAACTTCTCAAAACAAACGCGTCAAGAAGGCAGTGGCGCTGAAAAAGAGCCTGCGATAAAGAAATCTTTCCGTACATTCCAACGGCGCACGAAGCCTTGCCCCGTGCGCCGTCGGTCGAACTGAAGGGATCGGAAAAAACTATTTCTTTTTCTCAGCGGTCGCTTCCGGGGATTTACCGGCATCTGCCTTCGGCGCCTCGGCCTTGGCGCCCGTCATGACGCTGACCGCGTCCCATTTGTCGCCATTTTTAGAGATCTGGCCACGCACCTCCTGGCCCGCCGTCAGGCTATTGAGGTCAGAAGCGGCGCCGTCCTTTGTAATCTTGGTCGAATCAGTGATGTGGAAAACGCGCTCCTTTTCCTTTCCCTTGATGGTGAAAGTCTTCGCGGTGGCATCGACGGCGGAAATCGTGCCGTGATAGGGCACTTTGGCGCCCGATTCAGCAGTCTTGGTTTCAGCGGCCTTTGGAGCTTCCACGGCGCCGGCTTCGGTTTTTTTATCGGCAAAGGAAGCCAGCGGCAAAGTCGCGGCAACGAGTGTGAGAACAAACGATTTAACGAGGGTCTTTTTCATAATGGATAATCAACGTCGGTTTGACGTTTTCACCCTGCGGTGGTTTCAACCGCGCGATCAAGCCTGCGAGGCTGCCCTGATAGATCGCTCCGCCACGTAGAGCGATACGATCCCCCCGGTCAGCGGCTTCCATTGCGCCGCGTCAAACCCGGTTTCCTTTAAAAGCGCGCACATGGCCGCGCCGTGAGGGAAAGTCTCAATCGAATCAGCCAGATAATCATACGCCGCCTTTTCCCCGGTCACAAAAGCGGCAACGCGCGGCAGAACGAAGTGCAGATATGGCCGGTAGATCCAACGCAATGGGGCGGGCGGAACCGAGAAGTCGAGGATAAGGAGATGGCCGCCGGGCTTGAGCACACGGTGCATTTCCTGCAGGGCACCGGTCCAGGAAGCCATGTTGCGCAGCCCGAAAGCGACCGTGAGCAGATCGAAGGCTTGATCTTCAAACGGCAATGCGAGGCCGTCGGCCACCACGAGGTTGCGCAATCCCTTGCGTTGGGAGACCTGAAGCATCGGCAGGCAAAAATCCGCCCCGATAATAGTGCTGCCGGGACATGCCGCGGCCAGCGTGAGGGCCAGATCGCCGCTGCCGGTCGCCAGATCAAGGATGCGCTCCGGTTTCCATTGCCGCGCCAGCATCGCCGCCCGGCGACGCCATAAAAAATCGAGCCCGCCACTAAGCAGGTGATTGGCAAGATCGTAACGCCGGGCGATTCCGGCAAACATCGCCTGGACGCGGGGACCTTTATCGTTTGAAGGAACGGGCGAAATCGCCGTTTTTTGTCGATCGAACACGATGGAAAGGTGGGATCGGGAGGGCCCGATCAGAAAAGTGCTCGCGAGAGGAGTCGAACCTCCACGGGTTTCCCCATACGATTCTGAGTCGTACGCGTCTGCCATTCCGCCACGCGAGCAAATTTTCTGAGCGGCTTTCCGCCAGCGGGGCGGAAGGTTTCGCAGAGGGACCTGAAAAAAGCAAAGGGTTTCTTCGCTTTTATAGCGATCAAATCGGCCTAGCTGATCCGCATCGGCATGATGACGTAAAGAAATGGACTCTGGATCTTGATGACCCCCGGGCTCATCTCGTCAATCAGATCGAGGTAGATCTCGTCATTGGGCAGGTTGCGCAATGGCGCCATGAGAAACTCCGGATTAAAAGCAATCGCGAAGTCCTTGCCTTTGTAAGCCACCGCCAGTGACTCGCGCGCCTCGCCGACGTCCGGCGTATTGGCAGCGATCTCGATATTGTTCTGGCTGAAGACAAGCTTCACCGAATTGGATTTATCGCTCGCAAGCAGCGAAACGCGGTGGACGGCATCCCGGAACTGCTCGCGCTCCAATGTGACACGCTCCTTGGCTTCCCCGGGAATCACCTGCCGGTAGTTGGGATAATTGCCTTCGATCAGCTTGGAAATCAAAAGGGTGCCGTTGATTTCAAACGCCACCTGGTTTTCTCCAACCGTCATGCGCAGAGTCCCCTGATCGCTAACAAGCCGCTGCAGCTCGGAAACGCACTTGGTCGGCACGATGATTTCGACTTCCTGAGCGGGCGAAAATTCCAGCGCGATATCGACCAGCGCCAGGCGGCGGCCATCGGTGGCAACCATGGTCAGTTTGTTTTCCTTGAACGAAAAAAGGATCCCGTTGAGGACATACCTCGTCTCGTCCGTGGAGATCGCGTAAGAGGTCTTTCTTAACGCATCGCGCAGTTCTTTTTGAACGATGGTGAATTCCTTGGCGTTCTCAAATTTCGGCAAGGGCGGAAACTCTTCCTCGGGCAAGCCGTTGATTTTGAAAAAACTTTGCCCGCACCGGATGGAAGCGACGTTTTTGGCGTCGATATCGACCTGGATCTCATTGGCGGGTAGTTCGCGAACGATGTTGGCGAGACGGCGCGCGGGGAGCGTGGTGCCGCCCGGTTCGCTGATCTGCGCCTCGACCACGCCGCAAACGCCCACATCAAGATCAGTGGTTGTCAGCCGCAACTGCCCGTCGGCGGCCTGCAACAGCACATTGGATAAAATCGGCAGCGTGGTGCGGGTGCTAACAACATTCTGAACGGTCTGGAGGCCTTCGAGCAGCTTCTCCTTGCTGACGCTAAATTTCATAGGGGCAAATTAAACAAGTTAAATGAATGAATGGGTTTCTCTACGCAATCACATTTCCCAGCCAATGCGGATGGCGCTCACACAGCCAGCCGGCTTTCTCACAATCAACGGTTGAGCTGGCCATCGAGAAACGAAACCACCTGCCGCACTTTTTCTTCGTTAAGAATCTTTCCTTTCACCAAACGATGCGCATGAAGCACCGTGCCGTGATCGCGCCCTCCAAAGGCGTCGCCGATTTCCGCCAGCGACGATTTTGTCAGCTCGCGGGCAAGGTACATGGCGATCTGGCGGGGAAACGCGATGTTCTGCGGACGGCGTTTGCTGGTCATGTCGGCCAGCCGCACGTCGAAATGCTCGGCCACCCGCCGCTGAATCTGGTCGATCGTAATGGCCCTGCGTGCCTCCTCCTGAAGGATGTCCTTCAGCAATTGCTCAATCTTATCGGTGGTCGGGGCGTGTCCGGTCAGCGAGGCAAAGGAAGCGACCCGCATCAGGGCGCCTTCAAGGCGGCGCACGTTGGTGCGGATCCGTTCAGCCAGAAATTCGAGGATTGAATTGTCGAGTTTGACCTCGAGGGTTTGCGCTTTTTTTCGAAGAATCGCCTGCCGGGTTTCAATATCGGGCGGCTGAAGCTCCGCCGTGAGGCCCCATTCGAAGCGCGACACAAGCCGGTGCTCAAGGTTGGCGATTTCCGACGGAGGCCGGTCGCTTGAAAGAACGATCTGCTTATGCCCGTCAAAGAGCGTGTTGAAAGTGTGGAAGAACTCCTCCTGGGAGCGCTCTTTGCCCGCCAAAAACTGGATGTCGTCAATGAGCAGGACGTCCGCCTGTCGGTAGCGTTTACGGAATTTAACGAGCGTTCCGTTCTGAATGCCATCGATAAACTCGTTGGTGAAGCGCTCGCTTGTGACGTAAAAAACCTTCCCCCCTTTTTTGCGGCCCGCGATCTGATGCCCAATCGCATGCATCAGATGCGTCTTGCCGAGACCGACTCCGCCGTAAATGAAAAGCGGATTATAGGTTTTGCCGGGGGAATTTGCCACGGCCGAACAGGCCGCATGGGCATATTGGTTGTTCACGCCGACCACGAACGAATCAAACGTGTTGCGCAGATTCATCCCGTTGGCGGCGGGAGCGGTGGTCTCCTCTTCCGGCTCTTCAGCACCGTTCAACGGCGCGGGGACCTGGCGTTGCGACGTGGACGGAGGCGGTGGAACGTTATCCGCCGCCTCGCCATCAAATACGAAACGGACAACGCGCGGACTGCCGAAAACGAGCATCGTAGCCGAACGTAACAACGGCATGTAGTTGCTCTCAATCCAGAGCTGATAGATGTTGTTTGGAACGCGCAAGGTCACGCTCGCTGAGTCAAGTTCCACCAGTTCAATTTCTTTGAACCAGCGCTCGAATGTGTCGGCACTAACCTCGGCCTTCATCGCCGCGGCAATCTCCTGCCATACGGCGGTTAAATCTTCCACAGGAGCGGATTTATCCACCATGACACGTCCTGGAAAGAGTTGGGGGCAATAAAGCGGAAGCAGCAGGAGAACGGCACATGGGCGCCCGGAGACTGTCATAGTGGCGTGACAAAACAAGCCCGCAATCGGCTCGCGCAGCGGCTCAATTGCACGAGATCAGCCGGAGCATCCGTGGAACACAAAATCGTCGGGTTCCACAACTTGCAAACGACCCGGCACCACGATTTCAGCCTTTATTCACGCTCTTCCGGCCCGCTCACGCCGCGCGGTTAGCCACATGGGCGCGGGCCTTTTCTATCTGCTCACGCGGTGTCCGAAAACAGACGGCAATGCCAAACGTCAGCAATGTCCCAAACGTGATTCGCCACGGGAACTCGATGGCCGGCAGCCATTCCGGTTTCCATAAAACGGCTTTCTGCATTCCCGCATCCACCGGATGCATGAGCGCCCAGATGTCGTTGTGCAAACCGCTGATGATGGCCACAAAAACAAATCCGCAGAGCATCGCAATGAGATTGCCACGGTTATCGCCCCGGGTGCGTGTCACCATTCCCACCATAAAAACCCCTAGCAGCGAGCCGTATGTATAACCAAAAATTCCAAGCACGATCGGAATCACCCGCGATTGAAGCACGATGACCGCATACGCCGTGAGCGAGCCGATCACGACCAGCACGATTGAAAACGCGACGGTACTCCAGCGGGCGGCGCGGACGACCTGCCGATCGGTGGCGCCAGGCCGCACATACGGCACATACCAGTCTTCGGTAAAACTGGTGGCCAGCGCATTGAGCGCGGTGCTCAGTGAGCCCATCGCGGTTGCAAAAATCCCGGCCACGAGAAGGCCGCGGGCGCCCACCGGCATTTCATCGAGGATATAATGCGCGAAAGGATGCTGCATTCCCGGCGTGTGGTAGAAGGCCCAGAGCAGAATTCCCACGAACAAAAAGCAGAGGACGATCGGTAAATCGGCCAGACCCGAGAGAATCAATGCGAGCCGGCTCCGGGTATGATCCTTGGCGGTGAGCATTCGCTGCACCATGTCCTGATCGGTGCCATGGGTAGCCATCGTGAGAAATGTGGATCCAAAGATCGCGGCCCAGATCGTATATTCACTCTCCAGAATCCCTTTGATGTTCCCCCAAATCCCAGCCCCCTCCACAATCCCGCTGTCAAACCAGACCAAGTCTTTGGGAGCGTTAAGAAACTTTGAAGCGCCGGCCCAGCCACCGGTATGTTCGAGCAAGGTATAGATTGAGAATCCAAGCGCACCGAACATGATCGTGGCTTGAATGACATCGGTCCAAACCACGGCCTTGATGCCACCCAAGGCGGTGTAAACGGCCGTAACCGCCGTCAAAAACAGAAGCGCGCCGACGTAGATTCCCACTTCCTGGTATTGCGTTAAGGGCGCACCACCGATTTTTTCATATGCCAGGACAAGGACGACGGCCGCCACGTAAAGGCGGGTCCCGCTTGCGAGGGCTCTTGTGACTAAAAAAACGGCCGACGCAGCGTTCTTGGTGCCGGTTCCAAAGCGTACAAGCAGGAATTCGTAGATCGAGACGACGCGGTAATCGTAATACGGCTTGATGAAAAGAAACGCGATGATGATCCGGGCGAGGATCGTGCCAATGGCCAGCTGGGCGTAAGTGAAGTTGCGAAGCGCGTATCCTTCCCCGGGCGCCCCGAGGAACGTCGCTGCGCTGATCTCCGCTGCCAGGATCGAAGCCAGCACCGCCCACCACGGGATGTTGCGGTCGCCTATCGCGAATCCCTGCATTGTTTTATCCCCACGCCCTTTATAGAGGCCGATGGAAATAACGGCCACGAAATAGGCGAGGATGACCAGTCCATCGATAAGCAGGGCGTTGTTCATGAATTCAGAAAAAAAGACTCAATCTCTCAGCACCTCGATGGCAGCCGCCGGAACCGTCGCTTTCATTACCACCTTCGATTTGCGGCCGCTCGTCTCCCATTTTTTAAGACGATCCGCAGGCAGCGTCTCGGGACTGACTTCAATGTAGCCGCCCTTTTGCTGGAAATAATTGTAGGTCTGGGTGGAGAGCGCGAAGATATGCTTCATTCCCTTCTCGGTGGCGAGCTGCTCGGCAAATGCCATCAGCTTGCGGCCGAACCCCTGCCCTTCCTGTCCTTTATTCACATAAAGGCATGCCATCTCGGCTTTGCTTTCCGCCGGGAAAAGATGCACCGCGACGCAACCTACCAGGGTGCGGTCGATCTCCAGCACCCAATAATCGCCAAGATGCGCGATAATGTCGGCCCGAGTCCGGCGCACCAGTTCCTCATTATTGACCGACTGCCGGATCAGCGCCATCACCGCGCGGACGTCTTTCTTAAAAATGCGGCGAATCTGCTGATACTCGTTGGAATAAATCATCGTGCCGATCCCCTCAGGGGAAAAGACCTCGCTCAAAATGGCTTCATCGGCGTTGCCATTGAGCAGATGCACCCGGGGCACCCCCTGCCGGCACGCACGCGCCGCATAATCGAGTTTGGAGATCAGCGCGGGATCGACCGTCTGCCTTTTCTTTTTCACGATCTCGTCGGCTTCAGCGATCGAGAGCTGCCTGACGACTTCCCCGCTGGAGACAAGCGAGGTGGCCGTTAGAAAAAGGATCTTCATTGCCTGCAACGTCTCAGCCACCTCAAGGGCGATTCCGTCAGAGTTGACCCGGAATGTGCGTCCCTCGCCATCAAAACCGAGCGGCGGGATGATCGGGATAATCCCCTCAGCCAAAAACAGATGCAGCGGTTTGGTATCGACCCGTTCCACCCGGCCGGTGTTCAGATAATCGACGCCACCGAGGATTCCCGCCGGATGCGCGATGATGGTGTTGGCGTAAGCGGCGCGCAGATCGACCGAGGTAAGGCCCTGCATCACCTCGTTCATGACATTGGTGGCGGCCTCAATGCTCAGTTTGAGGGTGCGGTCATCGGTGATCCCGGTCCCGTCCGCATTTGAAATTGGCACAGCGCGCTCGCTTGAAAGCTGCTCAATCTGTTGGCCCGCTCCATGAACCAAAACCACTTTAATGCTCAGTGATCGCAATACCGCAATATCGAGCAGGATATTGGAGAAGTTGGGTGAGGCCACAATCTCGCCATCGACGGCGACCACAAAAATGCGGTCCCGGAAACGAGGTACATACTGCAGGATGCCGCGCAGGTCGGAAACTTTCATCAATTGGAGGGCACTTAACGTGATAGAATGTGCCGAGCGCAAGGCGCAAAAACCGCCGCTTGCTATCGTGGCTCCTTCGGCTTGCGTGCAAGCAGAAAAGCTCGCCGTGAGCGCCCGTGCAAAGCGGCATCCGCGATTTTATTTCAGATAGATTTGACCACCCCTATGAGCATGCATTCAAGCCGGATACTGATTGCGGAGGACCATTACGTCTCCCGCCATCTTCTCGAACGAAATTTAACGAACTGGGGATTCCAAGTCGTCACGGCCGAAAACGGCGCCAAAGCCGCGGAGATTCTCGAAAGCGACGACGCGCCTTCGCTCGCCATTTTAGACTGGATGATGCCTGAGATGGATGGCGTGGAAGTTTGCACCCGGGTTCGCCGCAACCCCGCCCGGCCCTACATTTACCTGCTTCTGCTCACAGCCAAGAGCCAAAAGGAAGAGATCGCGGCCGGACTCGAAGCCGGCGCCGACGACTACGTCATCAAACCGTTTGATCCCGATGAACTGCGGGCACGCTTAAAAGTCGGACAGCGCGTGGTGGACTTGGAACGCACGCTGGCCAAACGCATCACCGACCTCGAAATGGCGATTGATGATGTGCAAAAGCTCAAACGGCTCCTTCCCATCTGCATGTATTGCAAGAGCATCCGCGATGATGGCGATTACTGGCACCAAATCGACTCGTACATCCACGAACATACCGGGACTGATTTTTCACACGGCGTTTGCCCAGCCTGCATGGACATGGTGCGCCGCGGCACAATGAAATAGCGAGCGCCGGCCCTTAAAACTCCCGCTCAAGCTGATCGAGGTAGTTTTTTACAGCACCGTTGCTGCGGGATTTATCTTCCTGCACCATCAGTTCGCTGGCTGCTTTCAAAAAGCCATCAAAAGCCGCACTCCGGGTATTAACCTGCGTCGCCTCATACCAGTTGAGATAATCCGCGATGGCACTCATTCGGTTGGTCACAGCAGCGCGATAACGCGTGACTTCGTCGATTTGTTCCACCACGCCCTTGAACTTTCCGCGGGCCAGACTCGAAAAAATCTGTTCGTAATCGGCGATGATCGGCCGATAAAGCGCGTTGGTCTGGAGGCTGAGGCGCACCATGGCCGATTGCACACGAGCCATGGTGGACTTGAAAGCGGGCAGCTTTGTGAATTCCTCAAACTTCCCCAGATCAAACGCCCGCTTGTCACCCGCTTTATTCAGGACCAAATCAAATCGAAGCAGCGCTGAAAGTTCCTTCTCGGTGGCTTCAGAGGAAAGCCCCTTGTAGCGGTCAAGCACGGAAAGCCGCGCCAGATTCACCGTCCACCATTTCTGCAAAGCCGTAGGCGAGGCTGCAAGGCCCGGGAATTCTTTGGTAAGTGCGCCGACCGGGTCACCCTGGCTATCAGGCCAGTTCCGTACAAGCCGGGCCAGGTTTGCCCGTCCATTTGGCTGCTCGATCAACAACCGGACAAGGCAGACGGCGTATGAGGCATCCACCGCCCGGGCAGTTGAGCCCAGGCCGGCATTGTTGGTCATCAAAAATTCTTTGATTTCGGGCACTTTCTCGGAACCGACGACACTCCTGTAGAGTCCCGTCTCTACTTCCAACCCACGCGTTGCAAACATTTGCACCATCGCCGCCGTCAACCACCACGGCGCTTCCACATACGCCTCGCCCCCTTTGATCGCAGGACGATTCCTTAACGAATACTCCAGCAATACCGCCCTCGCGATCAGCTCCTGAAAATGCGCGTCTGCCGGATTTTCTCCAATCTGAATGCTGATCTGGATGCTGGAACCTCCTGCCGTTTCAAACAATCGAAAAGCTACCGATTCAGCCGCGGCGGTTTCCGCGGGTTTCAGCGAAATAACAACGGGAATTCTCCAACTTCCGGTATCGCCAAGGATTTCAAGAATGCTGGCCTTGAGGTCATCGGCCAGACTGGCGGCCCGATTACGCAGTGCGGCGTCCGGACTGAAAACAATAAACTGTCTTGAGCCGCTCACCGTGCGCGGCGTCAGCTCAAGGGCATCCGCGTGGGAGCCTGCCAGCCAGAACAACGCCAAAAGAAGCGCCCAGCGCGGATTCATCGTGTCCCTTTGGTAACAAAAGTAATCCGCCCTTTCTCAATGGCGATCGACCGCATTTTTTCCATTTGCGCGTGATCTTTCTTCAAGACCGTCCAGAGACTTTTGAACGCGATGTCGGCGTAATTCATGAGAAAGGGGGCGATAGCCACGCGCCCAAAATTGCCCCCGCTCTGGGTTGCGACAAACTGGCCGTTTTTAACCTCCAGCCGATAAGCAATTCCTGAGTAAACAGGAAATCCCCATAGCGATTGCTGAATGTTAATCCGGCAAAGCCCGTTATCGAGCTGCACAAACGCGCGGTCGAAATTGATCCCGGGAATCGAACCGCCACCGGCTTTTGCGCGAGCCGCCGATTTAAGATAGGTATTGATTTCCGAGTCGGTAAACGAGATCTGCCGCGGTCCATTGGCGTCCACCGCATCAGCCAATTCACTTCCCACCATCCGTATCCCCGGATCGCTCTTTGGGGAAGGAACTCCATCGGGCGGGCGCACCGCCTGGATGATCAACGCAACGATCGCCGACCAGACCACCGTTTTGATCGCCGCGCTCACCTCGCGCTTGACGATCTGCGAGCCCGGATTCGTCATTTTTTTCACCCGCTTCCGGGTCCGGTCGATCGACTCCTTGGCCTGACCCTCATCCTCACGAGGAAGAAGCGAGCGGTCCAGCTTGCTGCCACAATTGTGGCAGTAAACTCGCTCGGGTTCATTCACAAATCCGCACTGCCCGCAGGTAAGACTGGTCGTTGGAATAGCCATTATTCCGTAGCCTTCGGTTTCGGTTTCTCCGCCGGCTTGCTCTCACTTTTTTTCGGCTCGCTCGATGAAGCGACATCCTTGCTGGCCGAGGCTTTGTATTTGTCGCTCCGATAATCGGTGATGTAGAACCCCGAGCCTTTAAAAATCAATCCGGCTCCGGTCCCGATCTGACGTTCAACGACTCCCTCGCCCCAGGTCTCCTCGCAGCAAAGCGCTTTAGGACAGACCTTAAACGCATCGTCCTTCATGGATTGAAAGACTTCAAAGCCCTTGTTACATTTGGTGCACAAATATTCGTATGTCGGCATGATGGCGGGATTTGAGAGAAAGGGGGAGAGAAACTGGCCAGTTCTATAGCAGAGCAGATTCGGCACCGCAACGGCCGCTCTTGAGCAATCGAGCCGCTTTAAATGACTCGCTGGCGCCGCTTTCCGGTGACGAAGAAAAGCGGCGCCGCCTCTTTGGAATTCAGACGATGGCTTGTTGCTCGGAACCGCGCCGAACTTCATTGCGCAGATTCTGATCCCCGCGCTGGCTCCACCAAAGAACGATGGGCGAAGCGATAAAGATCGACGAATAGGTTCCGACAACAATGCCGATAAGGATCGCAAACGCGAAGTCATGCAGCACCGGTCCGCCAAAGAAAAAGAGCGCGGCCACCGAGAGCAGTGTGCAGCCCGAAGTCAGCAGGGTTCGGCTCAGGGTTTCGTTGATCGATGCGTTCATGATCGACTGAACCGAGCCACTCCGCCCACTCTTTAAACCTTCCCGGATCCGATCATAGACCACGATCGTGTCATTGATGGAATAGCCGGCAATGGTCAGGATCGCGCCGACCATTACGAGGGAAAGTTCACGGCCAAAAAGCGCGAAGACTCCCACGGTGATCACAATATCGTGCAACAGCGCAACGAGGGCGCCGATGGCGAACGAGAACTCAAACCGGAGCGAAACAAACAGCAGAATGCCAAGGGCACCAAGTCCAAGCGCCATGAGGGAGCTCTTGGCCATTTCACCGCCAACCAGCGTGCCGACGTGGTCGCGTTTATGTTCGGAAAAACCGGCCTTGGGCATCGCTTTAACCAGCTGTTCCTCGACTTTAGCCGAAGTATTTTCCGGGCTGCGGATGCTGATATAAGTAGCGTCAACGGTCGACTCTTTCTGAATCACGACATCGCCGAGATCGATCGCCTTCAGCGCCTCGCGCACATCGCCTTCACTCACCAATGGGTCGGCCGCTTGCAGCATCAAAAGGTCGCCGCCTTTAAAATCGATGCCGAAATTTTTCTCACCGCGGAGGCCGAAGACGCCCATGCTCAAAGCAATCAGGACCACTGAAAGGCTGATCCAGAGCCGGCGCCGGCCCATGAAATCAAAGCCCTGGCCGGAGATGAGATGAAGCATCGAGACCTTCTTGATGATGTCAAATTTCAGCGCCCAGCTAAAGAGCATCCGCGTCACAACCATCGCTGAAAAGACGGATGCGATAATTCCAAGGATCAATGTGACGGCAAACCCTTTGACCGGGCCGCTTGCCAGCCAGAAGAGGATGCCGGCCGTGATAAGGGTCGTCGCATTTGCATCGAAAATAACGCTGAACGCTTTTTCGTAAGCCGCGCTGACGGCCGCTCCGAGCGATTTGCCCGCCGCCATTTCCTCACGCAACCGCTCATAAATAAGAACGTTCGCATCAACCGCGAGACCGATAGTGAGAATGACACCCGCGATACCGGGCAGGGTCAGCACGAAGTTGAGCATCGCCATCAAGCCAAAAAGGACAATGATATTGACGATCAACCCGACCACCGCCACCAGGCCGGCGAACCGGTAGTAAATCACCACGAAGATCAGCACGAAAATCAGGCCGCCGACACCCGCCGTGATGCCGCTTTTAATCGAATCCGCTCCGAGCGTGGACGAGGCACTCCGCTCTTCCTCAATGACCACCGGGGTTTGCAAAGGATTTTGCAAAGCGCTGGCCAGGCCGCGCGCTTCCTTTTCGCTCATATTTCCACCGCTGATCTGCGCTTTGGCGCCCCAAATCGCACCATGCGTCACGCCCGGTGCTGAGATGATTTTTCCATCGAGCACGATCGCCATTTGCGAGTGCTCCTCATAGACTTGCTTGGTAAGTTCCCCGAATTTCTGACCGCCTTCGGAATCAAACTCCATGCTCACGCCCCAGCCGCTTGCATCAAGGTAAGCACCGGCACGGGTGACGCGTTCGCCCAGCAGATCGGCTTTCTTTTTAATCAATAAACGGCTCTCGACCGCCTTGCCACCGCGCTCGGCTTCCATCGGCTGAATCGTGTAACCGGGAGGCAACACTTCCTGACCCGACTCAATGGCCGGCACCAGTCGTGAGCTCTGCGGGTTGACCAGGCGAAACTCGAGCTTCGCCACTTTGCGCAATTGCTCGCGCGCTTCCTCGATTTTTTCGGGATTTAATCCCGGGATCTGCACAAGAATCCGATCGGTTCCTTCCGGAGTGATGATCGGCTCGCTGACGCCGAATTCATCGACGCGCTTGCGGAACGCTTCCATGGCCTGCTCGACCATATCTTTGGTGATCGTTTTGCGCGAGCCCGTCGTGGTGTCGACTGGCGGATCGAGCCGGATCAGGAACGATGTGCCGCCTTGCAAATCAAGTCCGAGATGGATCTTGCCAGGGATGATAATCGGCTTGCCCTTGGCATCTTTTTTGCCGGTATCGACATCCCGCGGCGGGCTCACCGATTGCAAACAGAAAGCCACCAACAGCACCGTCAGGACCGTGCCGAGCACGCGTTTGACCCGGTCGCTGTCGGTGAAAAAATACCAGCCAAAAAGGACCAGCAACAGCAGCCCGAAAAGAAAAGTCAGGATTGGAGACATCGAAAAATCAAAGTAAAAAGTTTAGGAATTGGAGTCGGACACGGCGCCTTCGCTCGCCTTGAGCAGGGTGGCGACAGCCGATTTCTCGATCTCAATTTTCACGTTATTGTCCACCTTCAAGATGAAAGTGCGCTCTTTGACATTGGAAATGATTCCATGGATGCCGCCCGAGGTGATTACTCTATCCCCGGTCTTGGTCGCGGCAACCTGCGCAAGCGCTTCTTTCTGGCGTTTCTGTTGGGGCCTGATCGTGATGAAATAAATCAGCGAAAAAGCGAACAGCATCATCACCACCATCTGCAGTCCCCCGTCGGGCTTGGTGGCGGCGGGTGCGGCAGCTTGGGCAAGAAATAAAAGCGTGTGTGAGATCATACGGCGGAGTTGAAATGGGCACCCGGAAGAGATGGATCAACCGGAATTTGGGGAGCGGAAGGTTATTTAGGTGTTCGGGTTTGTCCAAGGTTTTCTCCGGCCCATCCCAATCTACAAACAACCGTCCTCTTTTTAGTGTTAAAGCGCGGTGCGATAACCAGCCGGATCGACTTCTACCGAACCGTAACCCGCCGCCCGCAGTCCCCTCTCAACTTCCTTCCGAACCGGCGCCAACCGCTCCATCTCATCCGGCGCAATCTGCACCTTGGCGATCGGCGCCGCTTCCAGCTGCACAAGATGCCGCACGCGGAATACTCGAAATCCCAGGGTCCGTAGAAATGCCTCGCCGCGCTCCACCATCGCCAGCGCGTCGAGCGTGACCGGTGTGCCGTGAGGGATGCGTGAACTCAGGCAGGGCTGTGCCGGCGCATCGGCTGTCGGCAAGCTGAGCTCCCGTGAGAGCGCGCGGATTTCAGCCTTGGTCAATCCCGCCTCCTTGAGCGGCGCCAGAACGGCAAACTCCGCGGCTGCCAGCCGGCCGGGACGCACCGCCCGCGCATCGTCCGCGTTTTCTCCATAGGCGATGGCGCGAAAACCACGCGCCAAAACCAGCTCATCAAGCTTTAGAAAAAGCTCCGCCTTGCAAAAATAACAGCGGTTGATCGGATTGGATGCGTAATCGGGGTTCGCCATTTCATCGGTTTGAACCACCTCCACCCGGGCGCCGATTTGCGCCGCGAGAGCGAGTGCATCGGCAAGCGCCTGGCGCGGCAGGCTGGGACTATCGGCAATGACTCCGAGCACCTCGTCTCCAAGGCAGCGATGCGCCTCGGCCAACAGGTAAGCGCTGTCGACTCCTCCGCTATAGGCGATCACCAACGGCGCGTGGGCACGAAGCTGTTGGGTGAGATGCGCGAGTTTTTCCTGCATAAATCAAAGGCCTCGAAGCCGTTGCGGACGGGTGGCTTGTTTAGGGCAATACCCGGCGGAAAAGTTCATCCAGCGGCACACTCAGGCCGATGAAAAACTCGCCAAACTCGCCGTATTCAGCCGTTACCGCATCGAAACGCATCTCATAAACAATTGCTTTGATATCAAATGTATCGTGCGCAAACAGCGTGACGCCCCATTCCGCGTCATCCAGACCGGTCGATCCGGTGATAAGCTGAAGAATTTTACCGTGATAAGTCCGCCCTACCCGGGCATGGCCGCTCATCAATTTTTTGCGTTCTTCAAAAGGGAGCGCATACCAGTTCTGGCCGACGATGCGGCGCTTGGCCATGGGATAAAAGCAAAAGACCTCCCAGAGCGGGAGCAGCGGGTAGAGCTTATCCTTGCGATATTTGGCCATGCGCGTGGAGAACTCGCCCAGCGCTTTTTCAAACTCCGGCGTCCCGGCCACCAGCCCCTGTTCGCGCTCCAAAGTCAGCGTGTACTCGGCGTCGCTCGTCGTGTATTCGCTCTCCTCGGTCATCGAGAGATATGTGTAGACCGGTGTAAGCACATCGGGTCCAAGCGCGAGGGTGAGCCGCTTTTCAAAGATATTGGCCGTGTGCAGATCAGGCGTCAGCAACATAAAGGCAATGTCGGCCTTGGGCGTCACGACACTAAAAATGAGCAGCTGCGTGCTTTCGGTTTCGCGAATTTCAGCCACCAGTTCCGTAAAGCCGGTCATTGCCTCGCGCTGTTCATCCGGATTCAAAACCGACCATTGGCCGTGTTCGACTTTGTAAAAAAGATGCAGCACGTGCCAGCCCTCACGGGGCACGACGGGAACGAGATTCTTGTCTGTCATGGGTAAACCAACATCGGGAGCCAGACCCCTAGGGTCAAGCGCCTGCGCTCGCCGATTTGCCCTTTTGCGTTTGCCACCTCTTCACGTTTAAAAGAATCCGCGCCGCCCGCATTGCCATATCGAGGGGCCTTGGGCAAAAATTCATTGCAATGCCGAGCTCCGCCTCTATTTTGGCCGCTCGAAAAAACACGAACAGATGGCCGACCTCGCTAATAAATATCCCGAAAACGTCGAAGGTAAGTACTACGTCGACGATCAATGCATTGACTGCGACCTCTGCCGGGAGACCGCGCCGGCCAACTTCACGCGAAATGACGACGGTGGTCATAGCTACGTTTTCAAACAGCCCGAGAGTTCGGATGAAGAAAACCTTTGCAAGGAAGCCATGGAAGGTTGCCCGGTGGAAGCCATCGGCAACGACGGCGTCTAAATTCCCGATCGCCAGATCCTTTTCCAAAAAACCTTCACCCATCGCCGGGTGAGGGTTTTTTATTGTCGCGCCGATGCATTGGAAGGATCTTCCCTCCAGCGCCACTATCATGAGACCTGAACAAATTCGCGCCATCGCGCTCATGGAATGGAGAGGCCTTCCGCAGATGCCTTTTGTCAGGGATACCGCGATTCCCATTTCCGAAGCGCTTTCCAAAGTCATGGCCGGGCTCGGCCTTAAAGACCGGCTGCGCGAGGATGAAGTTCTGCGTGCCTGGAAGGAAATCGTCGGTGACTTCATCGCCGCGCATTCATTACCTCAGCGACTTCAGGACGGCGTGCTTTATGTGCGTGTCCTTCAGCCAACCGTTCATTACGAACTCGACCGGGTTTGGAAACCGCAAATTATCACCAAGCTCCGCGATCGGTTCGGTGCGCGCACCGTGCGCGACATTAAGTTCCGCATCGGATAACCCGCACACGTTTTGGACCTGATTCATATTGAAGCCCTCGAACTCTCGGCCCGCATTGGAGTGCCGGAAGAGGAGCGCGCCGTTCCTCAGCGGCTGACGATCAATTTGACTCTCCAGCCGTCTGCTGATTTCCGCGCCTTATCGGATACGATCGAAAAGACGGTCAACTATTTTGAAGTGGCTCGCGCGGTGCAGGCTATTGCCAGAGAAAGGCCGCGCTGCCTTCTTGAGACATTGGGCGAGGACATCTCCGCGGCGTTATTAAAAGGGTTCGCGCTTCAAGCTGTGGAGATCGAACTGCGCAAATATATTCTCCCCGACACCGCCCACGTTGCGGTCCGTCTGCGGCGGGAAAAATAGGTTCACCGGGAAAGGGCGCTTTTTCCTCTGGGCGCATCCGCGCCTCTTCGAGGTTGAATCCGGCACGCCGCCTTTGAACGCCGCCCGACTCTCCTTGTCAGAGAGGGGCCTTCAACCAACATTAAGACATGACACTGGGAAATTATTTTTTGCTGATCATCTTTCCGATGCTGCTGGCGCTTTGGGCGCAATTCCGGGTGAAAAGCGCGTTTGGCACCTACTCGAAAGTCCGCGCCACTTCCAACATCACCGGGGCGGAAGCCGCCCGGGAGGTGCTCGCGGCTGCGCAGATCTATGACGTGGAGGTGGTTGAAATCAACGACATGCTTGGCGATCACTACGATCCCACCAGCAAACGCCTTTGCCTTTCGAGTGATGTTTATCACACCCCCTCAGTGGCTGCGCTTGGCATCGCGGCGCACGAGTCCGGCCACGCCATCCAACACGCGCGCGCCTATGCACCCCTTAAAGCCCGCATGGCTTTGGTGCCGATGACCATGTTCGCCTCGCGTATTCTGCCGTTTGTCGTCTTCGGCGGGCTATTTTTCCACATGTTGGGACTCATTAAGATTGGCATCGTCTGCTATCTGGCTCTGGCGCTTTTTCAACTGGTCACCTTGCCTGTGGAATTTGACGCCTCCAAACGCGCCAAAATCATCCTCCAACAAATGGGAATCATTCAGGCGGGCGACGAAGCCGTGGGCGTTAATCGCGTCCTCGATGCCGCTGCGCTCACTTATGTCGCCGCGTTTGTGGCCACTCTTGGAAACCTCTTTTATCTTCTGCTCGCCTCCCGGGATCGCGACTAAATCGCCATGATATTTGCCCAGCCCCTTTCAAGCGGTATTGCCGGGCCGCTTGCTTTTTTCACGCCTCCGGACTCCGCTCAAAGCAGCAAGCCCGTGCAATCATCCGGCGCCATTGTACAATCAGGATTCGCATTGGGCCAAAAGGATGATACCAAGCGGCGGACGATGCAGGAGGACGAAAGCCGACAACAAGACGATGACCTCATCGCCCGCACACAAGCGGGCGACGCGGCGGCTTTTGACGATCTGATTGTGAAATACAGCCCGCGTCTTTACGGATTGGTCTATAATATGACCTCCAATCATGAGGACACCAATGACCTGCTTCAGGACATTTGGTCAAAGGCGTTTCGTTCCATCAACGGTTTCCGCGGCCGTTCGAGCTTTCCGACTTGGATGCATTCCATCTCGGTGAACATGACGATCAATTTCTTAAAAAAACGGGGTCGCCGTTTTCACATGAGCCTCGATGATGTGGATTCAAAAGTGCAGCACGACAAAGAGTTTATTGAGCTGACCTCCGCTTCCACGCCTGCGCATGAAACCAACCTCAAAGAGCTTCAAGTCCGCTTGAACGAAGCGATGCAGAAGCTGTCAAATGATCACCGCGCCGTGGTGACGATGTTCGACATCCAAGGCATGGCGCACGCGGAAATTGCCAAAATCCTCGGGATCTCCGAAGGGACGGTCCGTTCCCGGCTTTTTTACGCCCACCGCCAACTCCAAAACTTTCTTAGTGAATTCCATTAATCGGAAGCCCCACGCCTTACTATGACCGAAGAGCAAATCAGCGCATTGCTTCGACTCAAGCGTTACGAACAACCTCCCAAAGGCTATTTCGATCAACTCTTAAAAGATATCCATCGAAAGCAACGGTCCGAGCTGCTGCGACGCTCGCTCTGGCAGATTGCGCTTGAACGGCTCCAAACGTTCTTTGGCTCCCATAGCATGGGATCGCTCTCTTACGCCGGGGCGATGGGTTGCATGCTGATTGTTGGCTTGGTTGGCATCGGCCTGTTGACTCCAAGTGAACTTCAGTCCGAAGCCGGAGCGATCGCTTCGGTCAAAACCGCTCCGCCACCGCCTCGCAATCTGCTTTCGCTACAACAAAGCGACCCATTTCTTCCCTCGGCGCAAATGATGCCCGCCGCGCAACTCTCCACGGGTCAATCCCCGAGGGGCCGCATGCCCCGCTATGTCATTGATGCGTTGCCTGCCAGCTATGAGCAGTCTTTCGATTTCTAAGGCATTGGCGTTGTGCGGCGGTTTTATGGCCGGCGCCAGCCTTTTAGCCCAGGCGCCTGCGCAATTGTTAAAATCGCCGGCGCCCGTTTCGAAAACTCTTCCCATTCCCCCGGCGACTCCGGTTCCCCCTGCCCACCCCGCCCCTTCGCGTCCGCCGACCGCCACGGAGTCGATCGCGGATGAGGTTCGCACGATATTTAACAGCTGCCGCAAAGCCGTCGTAAGAATCGAGGCATTCGATATTCACGGACCGCTCTCCGGCACCGGTTTTTTCATCGACCCGAACGGAACGCTTTATACTTCTTACACGGTTGGTGGTGAATCGCGTGACATCGTTGTTTGCCTCGGGACCACGCGTTATGCGGCCCACCGTGTCGTGGCCGATCCACGCAGCGGGATTGCCATTCTGAAAGTCGATGCGGAAACACCGTTTCTGCTTCCGGCCCAGTCGCACGATCTCCAGGTTGCCTCCCCGGTTGTCGCCATCGGCTACCCGATGGATTTGCCTCCAACGCCGAGCTTTGGGACCATTGGCGGATTTGATATCAAATATCTTGGCCGTTTTTTCGCCACGACCCACATTCGCTCCAATATGTCGGTGCAGCGCGGCGAAGGAGGTGCGCCCCTTTTAAACATGCGCGGCGAGGTAATCGGCATTCTTATCTCAAGCCTCGATTCCGGAAGCGCCGCGTTCGCATTGCCCATCGTTGCCGCGGAAAAAGTGCACAAGGATTTTATCCGGTTTGGCGAGCTGCGTCCTGGATGGATGGGAGTCAATGTCCGGTCCACAGGGGAACCGGTGGAAGGCTCCCTCGCGCGGGTGGATGGCATTTTTGAAAATGGTCCCGCGCAAAAAGCGGGCCTGCAAAAAGGAGACGTCATTCTGCAGATCGCGGAACGGAAAATTGAGTCGATTGAGGATGTGCTTGATGCGTCGTTTTTCATGACGCCCGAGGATGAGGTCGGCATCAAGATCGTTCGCAACGGGCAGGAGATGCAACTCATGCTTCAGCCGGCGGATCATCCTGCCAGCAAACATCCCGTCTCTACCCGCCCGGAACCGCGGTTACGGATTCTGAATCCGCCTGATTTGCGCGAGGGAAATGTTCCGCTCAAGATGGAGCGCTGAGCTTCTTTGACGGCAGGTTTGAGAATGCGGCGATTGCCCTTCGGCCATGGCATCCCGTAGTGTGCGCCCCCCAAAAGAATTGCCTATGAAGATCCTTGTCGTCGGTGGCGGTGGCCGCGAACACGCCCTAGTCTGGAAACTTAAACAATCGCCTCATGTCACGGCGATTTTTTGCGCGCCAGGAAACGCAGGCATCAGCCAGCTCGCCACCTCTGTTCCCATCAAGGTTTCCGAGCAGAAGGCACTTGTTGAATTCGCCAAAGCCCAAAACATTGACCTCACGGTTGTCGGCCCCGACGACGCGCTTGCCGCCGGGATTGTCGATTTTTTCCAAGCCAATGGCCTGCGCGTATTCGGACCAAACCAAGCTGCCGCGCAGCTGGAATCGTCCAAGGTGTTTGCAAAGGATTTTATGAAACGGCATGGGATTCCCACCGCCCGTTCCCAGAGTTTTGAGGAGAGCGCGGAAGCCCTCCGCTATTGCCAGGGCCTGAGTTACCCGGTCGTCGTCAAGGCGGATGGCCTGGCGTTGGGCAAGGGCGTGATCATCGCCGAAACCGTGGAAGAGGCAGCGCTTGCCATCCACGAGATCATGGAGCTGCGCAAATTCGGCGACGCCGGCCGCCGGGTGGTGATTGAAGAGTTTTTGCTCGGGGAGGAATGCTCCATTCACGCGCTTGTTGACGGAAAAAACTATCTGCTCTTTCCCGGCGCGCAGGATCACAAACGGGCTTTTGATGGCGATCAAGGACCCAATACCGGCGGAATGGGCACTTTTAGCCCGCCTTCAAAGCTGCTGACCCCGGAGTTGGAGAATGCGATCCGGGAACAGGTGCTCGACCGGTTTATCGCCGGGCTGCGCGCCGACGGGATGGATTATCGCGGGATGCTCTTTCCTGGAATCATGGTTACAAGCGACGGGCCAAAAGTGCTTGAGTTCAACTGCCGCTTTGGCGATCCGGAAACGCAGGTGCTGCTTACACGGCTCAAAGGCGATCTGCTTGAACTCCTTGAGGCCACCATCGACGGCCGGCTCCATGAGGTGAGCGCCGAGTGGAGGCCGGAGCCCGCGGTCTGTGTCGTGATGGCTTCAGGCGGATATCCCGGCAGCTATCCCACCGGTTTGCCAATCGCCGGACTTGATGTTTTATCGGATGCAATCACGGTTTTCCATGCGGGGACCCGCCTGGAAGATGAGCATTTTGTAACCGCCGGCGGACGGGTTCTGGGGGTGACTGCGCTTGGCGCCGATCTGTCGCAGGCACGCGGGTGCGCTTACGAAGCCGTGGCGGCCATCAAATTTGAGAACGCACATTTTCGTCGGGACATTGGCGCCAAAGGGTTGAAGGTCTAACCATCTGTTGGCCCCGGCCATCCCAAATCTCCGGGCCAGGCCCAAAGACCGTTTAAAGTCGGGCCTTCAAAGTTTGCCCATTATCTTATGAAACTTCCCGTGGCGCTTGCCGCGCTGCTTTTCTTATCCACAGCCCCGGCACAAATCCCGGAGCCCAAGCCCCCGGTGAAGGCCGCAATAGCCGTTCTGCCAAGCGACTCCGTCGACTCACTTTCCGACGCCGATCTGGCCAGAATTTTGCCGCTGTTGAAAGAAAACTACATCGGTGCAGAGAAGATCACCGAAAAAGAAATCGCCCGGTCAACCGTTCAGGGCTTGATTGATCGCCTTGGCGGCGGGACCGCCATTCTTCAGGCACCTGCATCGAATGCGCCAGCAGAGCCGAGTCCATTCCGAAGTGAACTTGTGGATGAACGGACCGGTTACCTGCGGATCGGATCTTTAACGCCGGCCAATCTGAGCGAACTCGACACCGCTCTTCAGAATTTCTCGACAAAAGGTGTCACGGCAATCGTGCTCGATCTGCGCGCCACGCCGGCTGGAAGCGAATTTGAACCGGCCGCCGAGATCTGCAAACGGTTTTGCCCAAAAGGAAAAGTCCTTTTCACGCTTAAAAAAGCGACAGCCAAAGAGGAGCGTCTTTTTACGTCACGGGATGAACCGCGTTACAAAGGATTGATCGCGGTTCTTGTCGATTCGGCGACATCGGGCGCGCCGGAAGTTATCGCCGCGGTCTTGCGCACCCACACCAAGGCGATGCTTATCGGCCAGCGCACACGCGGCCAGGCCGCCGAGTTCGCAGAGCTCCCGCTTCCAAGCGGCAAACTGCTGCGGATAGCCGTGGGCGAAATCGCGCTGCCGGACAACGCCACGGTTTTCCCCGGCGGCGTGAAACCCGATTTAACCGTGGAGATTCCAATTGAGACTACCAATGCGGTGCTCAAAGCCGGTCTGGAAAAAGGGATCCGCGAGCTGGTAAGCGAACCGGAACGGGCGCGGCTCAATGAAGCGGCGCTCGTGGCCGGCAACAATCCGGAGATCGAAGCTTATCAGGCTGCACAGCGCGCTCGAAATGAGAAAACCAAGCCGCCACTGCGTGACGTGGCTCTCCAGCGCGCCTTGGATTTCATTACAACCATCGGCGTCTACGAGAAAAAATAAAAGGATCAGCCTGTAACCGGATTGATCATGCACCGGGATGCGGCGTTTGCGCCACGCATTGCGGCCAATCTGTCGCATGACCTCTCCGGCCTCTCTTTTTTCAATCACGGGAATCGTTCTCCTGCTGACCGCCAATGCGCGTGCTGACGAGTTCTTCGAAAAACGGATTCGTCCCGTCCTGGCGGATCGCTGTTACGAATGCCACAGCGCGACAGCCAAAAAAATCAAAGGCTCGCTGCGAGTCGACACCCGGGAAGGCTTGTTAAAAGGCGGTGAGACCGGGCCGGCGATTGTTCCCGGAAATCCGGAGGAAAGCCTCCTCATTACCGCCATCCGGTATCATGACAAAGAGCTGCGGATGCCGCCTCCAAAAGAGGAATTGCCGCAACAGCTTCCCGAAGCAGAGATCAACGATCTGGTGGCATGGATTAAAGCCGGCGCAATGATGCCGGCGGATTCTTCCCCGGCGGCAGGAAGCCTCCGTCGTCCGGACGCGAAACTGCATTGGGCGTTTCAGCCTCTCACCCACCCAACAATCCCGGCAACTCCCAATCCGGATTGGCCCGGGAACGCGCTCGATTCCTTTATCCTCGAAAAACTCATCGCTGCCGGTTTGAAACCATCAGCCGCAGCAGACAAACGCACCCTGATCCGCCGGGCCACTTTTGACCTGATCGGTCTGCCACCCGCTCCGGAGGAAGTCCGGGCGTTTATCGAAGATCAATCTCCCGGGGCATTCGCAAAAGTGGTCGATCGCCTGCTCGCCTCACCGCAATACGGGGAACGTTGGGCCCGGCATTGGCTCGATCTTGCGCGTTATTCAGACACAAAGGGTTACGTTTATGGCCGGGAAGAACGTTTCTTTGTCCATGCCAGCAGTTACCGGGACTGGGTGATTCGCGCGTTTAATTCCGATCTGCCATACGATCAATTCCTGCTCCTTCAAATTGCTGCGGATCAGCTCGCGCCTATGGGTTCGCCCGATCTGGCGGCGATGGGTTTTCTTACCGGCGGCCGCCGGTTTCTGGGAGTCACCCACGACATTA
The DNA here is from genome assembly GCA_028293625.1 of Chthoniobacteraceae bacterium. Taxonomy (GTDB): domain Bacteria; phylum Verrucomicrobiota; class Verrucomicrobiia; order Chthoniobacterales; family Chthoniobacteraceae; genus CAIURC01. Next base: position 507,013 of record JAQGOL010000030.1, read on the forward strand.
TCGATGACCGCATCGACGTCGTCACCCGGGGAACCATGGCACTGACGGTTACTTGCGCGCGCTGCCACGATCACAAATTCGATCCCATATCGACCCGGGATTATTATTCACTCTACGGGGTGTTCCATAACGCCGCGCAACAACTCGTGCCGATCGGCGCCGCTCGCGACGCGGCATATGAGAAGGAATACGAGGTTCGCGCAAAAAAACTCGCCGCCAGCATGAAGAGTCGGCGGGAGGAATCCGGCGAACGGTTGCGCAAACGGCTTGGTGAATATCTCGCCGCCCAGTTCGAACTCGAAAAGTATCCCGAGGAAGGGTTCGATCAACTCTTAGGCGCTGCTGATCTCATTCCGGCTTCCGTGCGCCGCTGGCGCGATTTCCTGCGCCGAAGCGACACGCATCCTATCTTTGGCGTGTGGAACGCATTGAAAAAAATTCCGGCCGCGGACTTCGAATCGCAGGCCGGCAGCGTCCTTCAAACGCTTTCCCTCAACCCGCTCGTTGCCGCCGCATTTTCCACTCCGCCTAAGTCGATGGCTGAAGTCGCGGAGCGTTACGCCGGGCTTTTTGCCGGCATCGAGCAACAAGCGGCGCAGGCGGACAAACCAGCCGATCCGGCGGCGGAAGCGCTCCGCCAGTTTCTTTACGACCCCCTTTCTCCCGCAACGGTGCCGGATACCGAGATTGTGGATAACGAACTCTTTTTTCCGACGTCGGTCTGCACCGAGTTGTGGGCACTGCAAGGTGAGCTTGACCGTTGGATCATCCAGAGTCCGGCGGCTCAACCGCATGCGCTCATCCTTGCTGACCGCGAACCGGAACCCAATCCCCGTGTATTCAGGCGCGGCAGTCCATCCAAACCGGGAGAAGAAGTGCCGCGCCGGTTTTTGGAGATTGCCGCCGGGCCAAACCGACAGCCGTTTACCCATGGCAGCGGCCGCCTTGAAATGGCGCGAGCCATTGTCGATCCCGCCAATCCGCTTACGGCCCGAGTGATGGCCAACCGGGTCTGGCTTTACCATTTCGGCACCGGATTGGTCCGGACGCCAAGCGATTTTGGCGTACGCGCGGAATCACCAAGCCATCCCGAATTGCTCGACTGGCTGGCCGGTTATCTCATTGAACACGGCTGGAGCATCAAGTCGCTCCATCGCCTCATCATGGCGAGTGCCGTTTATCAACAGAGTTCCCTCGAGCCGTCCGAACTCAGCGCCGCTTCCGCCACGGCTGATCCCGAAAACCGGCTCCTTTCCCACTTTCCACGGCACCGGCTCGAGTTTGAGCAAATGCGCGATGCGTTTCTGGCTGTCACGGACGAATTGGATCGTACGGTGGGGGGCAAACCGGGCGATATCCTTTCGCCTGCCAATAAGCGCCGTTCGATTTACGGGCTGGTTGACCGCCAGTTCCTGCCGGGAACATTTCGAGTCTTCGACTTTGCCAATCCGGATCTGCACGTCGCGCAACGTTCCGAGACGACAGTTCCGCAGCAGGCGCTCTTTTTTCTCAACAGCGGATTTATCGCCGACCGCGCAAGGGCGATCGCCAAGCTGCCCGGGACGGATTTGGAACGCATCAGCCATCTCTATTCAGCCTTGCTGCAACGCGCCCCAACCGAACATGAAACGGCCGCGGCACTTTCCTTTATAGCCACCGCCGAAGATGCCACGGTGCCGAAACCGCCTGAGAGCGCGTGGAGTTACGGCTGGGGCGAATACGACACGATACAGAAGCGGATCAAGGCTTTTAGCCCGCTCCCCTATTTTACTTCCGATGCCTGGCAAGGCGGCCCGGCATGGCCGGACACGCAATTGGGCTGGGCACAACTCACGGCCGAAGGGGGGCATGCAGGCAACGATCTCCAACACGCCGTCATCCGGCGATGGACCGCCCCGGGCGACATGACCATCGCCATCACCGGGAAAGCGCTCCATGAATTTGAACCCGGTGACGGAATCCGCGTGATGATCGTTTCAAGCCGGCAGGGCGAACTCAAATCCGCTGTTCTGCATCATTCCTCCGCGGAGATGTCCGTGCCAGCTTTTGAAGTCAAAAAAGGCGAGACCATTGACTTTGTCACCGACTATCTCGCCAATCTTAATACCGACATGTTCACATGGCGGCCCGTCATTGTTGCCTCTGCCCCATCGATTAGCTGGGATGCTAAAAAGCAATTCACGGGACCTGCAATGCTCCAGCCGCTGACAGTTTGGGAGCAATACGCGCAGGTTCTCTTTCTTTCCAACGAGTTTTTGTTCGTTGATTAACAAAACCATGCGCAATCCCCCAGACCGTCACAATCCGTTTTCGCGGCGTGAATTCCTTCAGCGTTGCGGCATGGGCATGGGATCGCTCGGCCTTGCAGGCTTGCTCGGCTCGCCGGGTCTATCCAACGCCGCCGACGCCGCCAATTCACTCGCCGCGCGGCTGCCCCATTTCGCGCCCAAAGCCAAACGGGTTATTCACTTCTTCCTCAATGGTGGCCCGTCCCACGTCGACACATTTGATCCAAAACCGGCTCTCGCCAAATACGCGGGCCAATCGTTGCCGGGCGAGTATCTGCGGACGGAACGGAAAACCGGCGCGGCCTTTCCCTCGCCCTTTAAGTTCCAGCGTTACGGACAAAGCGGACTCGAGGTGAGCGAGCTTTTTGCAAAAACAGCAGAGCACGCCGACGACATCGCCGTGATCCGTTCGATGTATGCCCAGGTTCCAAATCATGAGCCGAGCCTCATGCTGATGAACTGCGGCGATTCCGTCCAGGCGCGCCCGAGCGTGGGCGCATGGGTGCTTTATGGACTCGGAACCGAGAACCAGAATCTGCCGGGATTTATCACGATGTGCCCGGGCGGTTATCCTGTAAAAGACGCGGAGAACTGGCAGTCGGGATTTCTGCCCGGCGTCTACCAGGGCACTTTTATTGATCCGCAACAAACCGGCAAACTAATCGAAAATATTGTCAGTCCGCACGCGGGCGAAGCCGTTCAAAAACGGCAACTCGACCTGTTGCGCGCCCTCAATGCCGAGCATCAGCGCACCCGAATCGACGATTCCCGGCTTGATGCCCGGATCCAATCTTTTGAGCTCGCCTTTCGAATGCAGATGGATGCCACCGACGCATTCGACATCGGCAAGGAGCCTCAGCCAATCCGCGAAATGTACGGCACCCATGTGCACGGGCGGCAAACCCTGATTGCACGGCGCCTGCTCGAGCGCGGTGTGCGCTTTGTGCAGCTCTGGCATGGGGCCGGCCAGCCATGGGATCATCACGAAAATATCGAAGCCGGTCTCCGGGCCCAGGCAGGACAAATCGATCAGCCGATTGCCGCCCTGCTTACCGACTTAAAACAACGCGGGATGCTCGATGAGACACTGGTTGTTTGGGGCGGGGAGTTCGGACGCACCCCGACAGTGGAACTTGGCGATGCCGGCAAATCCAAACTGGGTCGCGACCATAATCCCTACGGCTTTAGTGTCTGGATGGCCGGGGGCGGAATCAAAGGCGGCACCGTCCACGGTGCCACCGATGAATTCGGATTCCGGGCGGTTGAAAAACGGGCAAGCGTTCACGACTTGCACGCCACGATCCTTCATTGCCTCGGATTTGATCACGAAAAACTGACCTACCGGCACGCCGGGCGCGACTTCCGGCTCACCGATGTGGAAGGCGAGGTGATCCGCTCGGTGCTCGTGTGAATTCTTTGAAGATCCAGTTGACCAATCAGTCAACTCAGCTCACTTTGCCCCATGCCCCGAGTGAGTGACGCAAAACAAAAGCTGATGGTCGCCGCCCGCGATCTCATTTGGGAAAGCAGCTACGGAGCTACTTCGGTGGATGACATTTGTGTAAAGGCCGACGTGCGCAAAGGGAGCTTTTATCACTTCTTCAAATCCAAATCGGATCTGGAAATCGCAGCCCTCGAGGCGGATTGGCAGGAGAAGAAGGCGCATTACAACGACATTTTCTCACCAACAGTTCCACCACTCCAACGGCTTTCCGATTACTTCGACCTGCTCCTTGCCAAACAGACTGAGCGGCAAAAAGCCTGCGGAGCCATCCTCGGCTGCCCGTTTTGCGCCGTAGGCACCGAGGTCAGTCTGCTCGATGCCGGCATTCGCGAAAAGGTGCACGATATTTTGGGACGCCTGGCCAAATATTTTGAATCGGCCATTCGCGACGCGCATGCCCAGGGAGTCATCAACGCGCCCGATGCGAGAGCCAAGGCAAACCTGTTGATCGCGTATTTCCAAGGCACCATGGCGCAGGCGCGGATCGAGAATAACCTGGAGCGCATCGCCGGCATGAAAGCGGGGGCGTTCGAGCTTCTGGGCGTGCAGCCGGCGCAGCTTGCAGGCGTTTAAGCGCACCGATTTTCACTCCACTTTTTTCTTTTTAAGCCAAATTATAGACGCCCGGTCAATTACATAGCCATGAATACTGATCCTCAAATCTCTCTCTGCACGACCGCCTCCGTTCCCCCCGGCTTTTGCCGAAAGCTCGCAAACGCACTCATTCTTCTCAAAGAAGAGCTTCGCGCCAAATACGAGCAGGAGCTCCCGGACCACCAGCAACTCGTTGGCGATCTGATCGCGGAAGCCGATGCCCTTGCACGCCAGACCCCGTTTCCGCATCTGTTTCTTCCCGACTTCGCGGAGGAACGCCTGGCCGGGTTCCTGGCAAACCAGGAGTTGGTTTCGAAAGCGGCGTGATCGGCCGTGTGGATCGGTCGCTTTGCATTGCGCCGTCCCATACCCCTTGATTCCGCTACTCAATATCCTCGTGTCGATCGTGCGCACGCTAAAGAACATTTTCCCGCACATCGACATCACCGTAACCAGCGCCATCCGAGCGACCCACACGATACCATCCGCGACGGCGCAATCGTGCCTATTTATTCAGACGTAAACTAACTATGAGCATTCAAAAAATCGCCCTTATCACCGGAGCCAACAAAGGGATCGGCCTTGAAACCGCCCGCCAGCTTGGTCAGCAAAAAATCACTCTCCTGATTGGAGCGCGTGATGCGGCCAAAGGCGAGGCTGCCGCCCGGCAGCTCCGCGAGGAAGGCCTCGAGGCGCGTGCGATCACCATCGACGTGAGCGATGCGGCCAGTATCCGGGACGCCGCCAGCCTCGTCGGTGATGAATTCGGCCGCCTCGATATTCTTATCAATAACGCGGGGGCCATGCTCGACGATCCAGCCAAAAAGGTAAGTGAGCAATCGCTTGATACATGGCGCTCCACCTTTGAGACCAACGTCTTTGGACTCATCGCGACCACGCAGGCATTCCTGCCGCTGCTGCGCAAAAGCGAGGCGGGCCGCATCGTTAATCTCTCAAGCATCCTCGCTTCCAACACGCTTCATCTCGATCCCGCCTCGCCGATCTACGATTTCAAGCTACCGGCATACAACGTCTCAAAATCGACGGTCAACGCATGGACTGTCCAGCTCGCCTACGAACTTCGTGACACCCCGATCAAGGTCAACGCCGCGCATCCCGGCTGGGTGAAAACCGACATGGGCGGCGAAGGTGCGACGATGGAATTGCCTGATGGCGCAAAAACCAGCGTTGCCCTGGCGACCCTTCCCGCGGACGGGCCCAGCGGGGCATTTCTCCATCTCGGCGAGCCGCTCCCCTGGTAGATCAAACCATTGGAGCCTGTAAGCTTCGGTCAACATACAGCCTCAACCGTGGCGGCCCCTCCCGCATCCTTGCGCTTTAAAAAAAGCCGGGAATGATCCGGGCAATGAAATTAAAACGGATTGTCAGGATCCTGGCGAAGGCGCTCGCGGCAATCATCTTTGCCGTGATTATCGTCGCGGGCGCAGGCTGGATCTATTTTCATCCTCGTATTGAGCTTACCCGCGGCGTCGTCTATGGAAACAGTCATGGCCGTAACCTAACGTTCGATACAATTCGACCGGCGCATCCAAACGGAGCCTGCGTGATTTTTATGGTTAGCGGCGGTTGGAAATCAGATCCGAATAAGTTCCAGCCTTGGATTACCGCCCCCCTCTTAAGGCGGGGCTATACCGTCTTTGCAGTCTCCCATATCTCGCAACCGGATGCCACGGTGATGGAGATTACCGAAGAAGTAAACCGCGCGGTCCGATATATCCGCCATTATGCCAGCGGGCTCCGGATCGATCCCGAACGATTAGGCGTTACCGGCGGCAGTTCAGGCGGACATCTTAGTCTTATGCTGGCTACCCGCGGCGGACCTGGGCCTGCCAATAGCAGTGATCCCGTTGACAGGGAAAGCAGCGCAGTCCAGGCGGTCGCCGTGTTCTATCCGGTCACTGATCTGCTAAATTTGGGTTCGTCCACAGAGAACCCCGGCAACGGTGGACCACCCAGGAGTTTTGTGAAAGCATTTGGCTCCGGCAGCACCGAGCCCGCAACGTGGCAGGCAATCGGACGGTCGCTCTCGCCTATCTTCCATGTCACTGAAAAGCTTCCGCCAACTCTGATCTATCACGGCGACGCAGACACGCTCGTGCCTCTGGATCAATCTGAGCGTTTTCAAGCCGAAGCGCGCAAACACGGGAGCAATGTCATGCTGGTCGTCCATCATGCCGGCCAGCATGGATGGTTAAGCATGGTATGGGATATCCGGCAATTTGCCGACTGGTTCGACAAGTATCTATCTTCGCGCGTTTAACCTCAAAAAATCCAAACCTGAGAATTTGGAAATAGCCGGTAAAGCAAGCCGTAACAGAACATCCACGCTGGTTCGTTAACGCAAGCAACCGCACCCTTGCGAGGTGCGGTCGTGCGGCGGTTCTCTCTGAACTCCGCCAAAAGTCACCCCGCTTTCGAGGTTTGCATTTTAATCTAACGCGGGATGTCGGCCGAGCATGCCCGCGCAAAGATTCAAAGTATGTAAAGCTGGCCGACTCCTTAGCTTGAGCCCGCCGTCATCGTCAAGGCGCAATCCTTTCGCGCGGCTCCGAGGTCACCGGCCCATCGGGCAACTTCGCCGGCCTGCATCCGAATTTTCGCGCCAGAAGACGATCAAGGGAGAAGGCGCCGGGGCCAAAAATAAAGACAATGATGGATGCAAGCAGAAAGAGGAATGGAGCCGCTTCAGTAAACTTGTCGGGATCGCTGAAGATATTTTTGACCGCTTCCGAATCGGCCGTCAGATAGGCCACGATCATCGTCACGATGAGTGGAATAGCTGTAAGGCGCGAGGCAAGACCGGCCAGCAGGAACAATCCGCCCACGCACTCAATGGTTCCGGCCATCCAGGCATTAAGCCCCGGCAATGGGATATTCAGGCTGGTAAAAAACTCGGTTACTTGCGCGTGATCAGTCAGTTTGCCTTTGCCGGTTTGAAAAAACGACCATCCCCAATAGAGCCTGACTGCAAGTAGAAAGAGGGATTGTAAATGCGATCCCGTGGCCACCAACAGATGATAGCCTGAGCGGGCAAGCGAACTAATCGATGCTGTATTCATAAAGTGTCAGTTAGATTGCATGATTGGCCGGTGCCTTAAGAAGGGCTCGCTTCGAGACAGGCAGATCCTTGGCAGGTTCGAGCTCTTTCCGCTCAATCATGATCCTTTGCATTGTCTCGCGGATTCCTGGCAGGTGGCCGAGCAATTCCTCAAATGCGCTCCTTGATACAGCCACCGCGTCGAGCGCTGTCGCCGCGCGAATGGAAGCGTTGCGCGGTTGATTGGAAATGAGGGCGGCTTCACCAAAGACAGCCCCCTTGCCCACGGTGGCAACCTCCTCGTCACCGCGTAAAACGACGGCCTCGCCTTGGACGATGAAGTAGATCTTGTCGCCAAGATCGCCTTTGGCAAAGATCATTTCGCCTGCCTCAAAGTGCTCGCGACGGACGGGATCCTCATGGAAAAGCCGCAGTTGAGTAATGTCGCGTGGTAAAAAAACGTCGAGAACCCAATCGACAATGAGCCGCAGCTGGCCGTCAAAGCCGGGGAATTTCGTCACGTAAACTCCGCGCCATAAAATCCATGCAACAAGGCCCTTAAGATGGATGCCAAAGATTTCCGCAACGGCCGAACGGCGTCCCAGCGAACCGAGCTTTCCCAAGCCGGTGAACTTGAAGATCTTCTGAGGCCGGCCGCGCAATGAGGCCACGATATTTTCCGCGCAAGTCCTTGCCTGCCGCAATGCGTGCTGGGCGGTAGGCGGAGACATTTGCCCATCCACCTGCATGATCGCCGCGCAATCCCCAAGGGCCCATAGCCCCTGCCAGTCAGGCACGGCGGTTGTCTGCTCGACGACAATGCGCCCTTTGTGTTGTTTCAGCGGGAGATGCGAAAGCATGGGATGCGGACCCGCCGGCACGGTGGCGACGGTCGTGCGTGTGCCGATCGTTTCGAGCGCGCTGGTCGACATATCCTCCACGACGACCGCTTCCGCGCTGACTGCCTTGAGTCCGGCGCCCAGTCTGATCTCCACACCGCGCCCAATAAGAAGGCGATGAGCAAAGGCCGCCAGCGACTCAACCAGCTCGGGCAAAATACGTCCGCCTCGCTGAAGTAGAATAAGCCGCAAGTCGCGCTCGGTTATATTATGGTAGGCGCGCACCGCCTCGCGCAAAAAATCGTTCATCTCCGCGATACATTCGACTCCCGAAAATCCGCCGCCGGCTACCACGAATGTCAGCAAGCGGCGCCGCACCTCGGGATCAGTCTCCGTCTCCGCCTCCTCCAGTGCGCGCACCAGTTGATGGCGAAGCCGGAGTGCGTCGCCCAGATATTTAAAGGGGCTCGCATGCTCGCGCATCCCCGGGATTTTTGAATGATCAAGCTGCGTGCCCATGGCGAGGATGAGATGATCATAGGAGAGGGTCAACGAGGCCGGGCGCGCGCCCGGGCTTAACGTGACGGTGCGCGCCTCCAGATCAATTGCCTCCACCTCCCGGGTATAGACATGGGCTTTGGGCGCCATGCGCCGGATCGGGGCAATGACATGGTTAAGTTCCACGGAGCCTGAAATGACTTCAGGCAAAAGCGGCTGGAAGGTGATGTAGTTCTCCTTATTAACCAGCGCGATCTCAAACGCATCGAGCTCTTGGCGCGTAAGCAGTTTGCCCAAATGAACCGCGGCGTAAACGCCGCCGAAACCGCTGCCTAAAATGAGGATGCGTTTTTTGGTCATAAAACGAGTGTTGAAATAATTCGCAATGCCTTACACGAAATCCTCTTATTTTTCTGTAGCTATGTAAACACCTCTTCATCCATTTAGTGGCGAATTCTGTTGATATGCGCGACAACGTTCAAGCAGGAGCCGGCTTGGCGTACTAGCTCGCTGCGATTCAAGAACAGCCGAAGTGGCTTGCCAAACCCCCGGTCCGGATGGAGGCCAAATCGCGGTTCAAAGGAGGGCCGGTCTCTCCGAGGCGGAAGCTTGGCGGCCATAGGTAAGTGTCAACTCGCCTATAGCCGCATCGGCCAGCCAGGATAAGACCGCCTCGACTGCGACAAGATCCCGTGGATCGATCAGCCGCGATTAAAAACAACCTGCACCTGCCGCGCGGAGTCGGCGTTTTGGACAAAAACCGCGTTACGTGTTCCGGATTTGGAGGCTTGCCCTTCGCGAGTCCGCTCCGGGCTCTCCAATTTAATACTGGGTTTTTCTATAAGGAAATATGTCAGCAAAGACGCAACAATCGTAATGATCTAACCTGCCGCATAATGAAAGGCATCGACAGAAAAACCAGATGAATTGCTCTTAATAAAATCAGCGACAACCGCAAGCGCCGATAAACTTCGTATACCAGACGCGCCTTACTGACACTAATCGCAATAGCGTAATGGAACCTAGCAGGGGAAAAAGTCTGGCTTTGTATATCCCCGCCGCCGTCTCGGAAAGCGTCTCTTATGCTGAACGCGCGCGCCAGTGAACGGACCATGGCACAAACGATACTATTGGAAGCGACAGAATCGTTAAATAATACAAGACTAGCTCCACACCATCTGGCGGCTCGCGGAAATAGATGGTTTTAATTTCTCGCCTTGGAATTCAACGTGCTCTAGGGAGTCGCCCCGGATTTTTCAGAATGCGCACTTTTTCCTCCCTTCCATCGAGCGGCCTTACGAATTCGCCGCTTTTGGGCGATTGAACAATCCGATTGTGAAATCAATACAGACCGGAAAACAGGTGAGGGAACCGCTATGAAGCTTTCCCCAAGGCATCTCCCCGCTGCCGGGGCTCTGGGCATGCTCATTCTTTGCGTGGTCATCAGCATAGCCGGACAGCCGCGCGTCATCCTCTATTTTCTATGCACGCTGATTGGCGTTGGCTGCGCGTTCGCACTGGGAAAGCGGCTGATTGAGGCGCAGACCGGGCACATTTCACGCCTTAATGTCGATTTGCAGGCTGAAAATTCCGAGCAGATACGGATGCACGCGGAATTGGCGTACGAGCGTGATTTATTAAGAACGTTGCTTGAGCACTCGCCTGACCAGATTTACTTCAAGGATCTGGAGTCGCGGTTTGTAAAGTGCAGCAACACCCTGGTGGAACGCTTTGAGTTGCAACACGCCGAGGAGCTCATTGGAAAGAGCGACTTTGATTACTTTACCGACGATCACGCGCGCCCTGCATTTGAAGACGAGCAGCAGATCGTGCGAACCGGCAAGTCAGTGGTCGGCAGGGTTGAGAAGGAGCTCTGGAAGAACAGCGATAAAGTGACATGGGCTCTGACTACCAAGGGCCCTTTGAGGGATCGCGCCGGAAACATTATCGGAACCTTTGGCACATCCAAGGATATTACTTCGATCAAGGAGGCCGAGGCGGAGCTTGAGAAGGTGAATAAAGAGCTGCTTGAAATCTCGCGGCAGGCCGGCATGGCGGAGGTGGCCACCAGCGTTCTTCATAACGTTGGCAACGTCCTGAATAGCGTCAATATATCGTGCTCCGTCATTTCCGATAAGGTGCGTAAATCGCGCGTTGGCAGCGTTGCGAAAACGGCTGAGCTATTGCGCAACCATGGAGAAAATCTCGGAACCTTTCTTGCCACCGATCCCGTCGGCCAAAAGCTCCCCGGCTATCTGACAAAGCTTTCCGAGCATCTCGCGGCGGAGCAGTCGGCCATTTTAACTGAACTTGCCTCTTTGGTCCGAAATATCGAGCACATCAAAGAAATCGTCACGACGCAGCAAAGTTATGCCGTGGTTGGCGGCGTCCGCGAGACCCTTCCAATGGTGACGTTGGTGGAGGACGCTTTACGGATGAATGAGGCAAGCCTGAGCCGGCACCGAATCGAGGTGATCCGCGAGTATGAGGAGATACCGCCTACATCAATGGAAAAACACAAGGTTCTCCAGATTTTGGTAAACCTCGTCAGCAATGCCCGACAGGCACTTACCGAAAGTGCGCAAGCTGCCAAACGCCTCATTATCCGTATCCGCACGGAAAACGGCCAGGTCGTTGTGAGCATTACCGACAATGGCCTCGGCATTTTGCCCGAGAATATGACCCGCATTTTTGCGCACGGATTCACGACCAAAAAAAACGGACACGGATTCGGCCTTCATAGCGGCGTCCTTGCGGCTCAACAAATGGGCGGCCGCCTCACAGTGCAGAGCGATGGGCCTGGCACTGGCGCTACTTTCACTCTCGAACTGCCGCTTGATCAGGGTAAATCGAGCAAGCCAAAAAGCGGCGGTTAAAACCTCCCGTGGCTACCGGGTATGAAGCATGCCCCATTTGGCGGAACGTGCTTACGCCGCAAGCGCGGGATCGCTCTGCGTCGTGGTTTTGTCAGCGGATTGTTTATCAGAGCCGAGAACCTGCGCCAGCATCCGCAGCAAGGCTTCCGCGGTGAAAGGTTTGGGAAGAAAGAAGGGGGATCGCTCGCCGGTCGCGGAGCCATTCGATTTGAGGCCGCTGGTTGTAATGATTTTGACGTCCGGATTGATCTTTCTGAGCACAACAATGGTCGCGGCGCCATCCATTACCGGCATCATCATGTCGGTGAGAACGACAGCGATTTCCGTGAACCGCTGGGCATAAAGGGCGACGGCTTCCACCCCTTCGGATGCGGTCAGGACGCGATAGCCGAAAGCTTCAAGCGCGTGTTGGGTGACCGTGCGAATGGAGAGTTCATCATCCACAACAAGCACCCATTCGCCGTTGCCGTGAATCAGCTCCGTCGTGCATATTCCCGTCTCCAAAGGGTGCAACTCCGCCTGAGCGGGCAGATAGACCTGGAAGGTCGTCCCTTTGCCTGCTTCGGAAACCACGCCGATAAATCCGCCATGGCTTTTGACAATTCCCAGCGAGGTCGAGAGCCCGAGCCCCGTTCCTTTGCCGATTTCCTTGGTGGTGAAAAAAGGATCAAAAATCTTGTCCAGCACCGCGTCGGGAATCCCTGTTCCGGTATCGCGCACCTCGATCAGCACATAAGGGCCTACCTTGGCGTCGTGGTTCATCGACACATACGATTCATCGAGCGTCACATTGGCCGCCGAGATCACGATCTTGCCGCCCTCAGGCATGGAGTCGCGCGCATTGACGCAGAGATTGAGAACAACCTGCTGGATCTGGGTGGAGTCGCCCAGGACATTCCACAACCCCGGCGCGATGTCGGTTTTGAGATCGAGCTTTTTGGAGAATGTCGCGGCAGCAATTTTTTTGACCTCACTGATCAAATATTTTGGCTGCACGGCAACCCGTTCTCCGGCAACGCCATGCGCAAAGTAAAGAACCTGGCGCACCATATCGGCGCCGCGCATGGCGCTCGCCTCGATGATTTCAAGCACCTCAAGGCTCTCCTGCTCAACGATCCTAAGCTTGAGGATGTCGACCGCCATGGTGATCGGCGAGAGCATGTTATTGAGGTCGTGGGCAATTCCGCCGGCCAGGGTCCCCAGACTCTCGATGCGCTGGGCGCGAACCAGTTGCGCCTTGAGCAGCTTGCCGTTGGTAATGTCAGTATTGATCGCGAGGATCGACTTCGGCTGGCCCTGCTCGTCGCGCACCAGCGTCCAATGCCCTTCCACGGTGATCTCGCGCCCATCTTTACTCTTGTGCAGCAATTCGCCAATCCAGGCGCCCTTTTCAATCACAAGCCGCCGGGCCTCGGTAAAAGCGGTAATATCCTTATAAACGAGATCGGTGATTCTGGCTCCAAGCGCTTCCGCGGAAGTCCACCCATAGAGCCGCTCGGCACTCGCGTTCCAATAAAGCACGATGTCGTTGAGGTCGCGGACCAAAATGGCGTCCTGGGCCGCGTCGAGCAGCGCGGCCTGCTCGCGGATTTGCGCTTCAGCACGCTGCCGTTCGGCAATTTCGCTACGCAATTGCTGATTGGTGGCGGCGAGCTCGCGCGTGCGTTCCTGCACCATTCCTTCAAAATCAGCCAGCTGACGGCTCAGCGCCTGGCTTAACGCCCACTTTCTGGTCAGGGCATGGGCAAGCTGCAGCGCTTCAATCACCTCAAAAGGTTTTTTGAGAACAAGCAGGCGATCGGAGTTCCCGATTTTCTCGACCATTTCCTCCCATGAATGGTCCGAATAGGCCGTGCAAATGACCACCTGCAACTGAGGATAAATTTCCCAGAGCTTTCTGGTTGTCTCAATGCCATCCATTCCGGGCGGCATCCGCATATCGATGAAAGCCATCGCGTAAGGCGCTTCCTTTTCAAGCGAACGGCGAAGCATTAAGATCCCTTCTTCGCCTTGATAGGCGGAATCGAGCTCAAAGAGTGTGGGAGTGGAGACCACATGCGATTGCTCCAGAAAGAACGCGTCCTCTTCGCGGTGGTCGCTTGCCTCGGCGGCGGCGGCGAAAATTTTGCGAAAATCGTCGTGAATCGCGCGGTTGTCGTCGATGAGCAGGATCCTGCCGTTTGTCTCGTTAAAGGTAGGCATTAGCAGGGAGAATTGGCGAGTGGCAGCTCAAGGGTAAAAAGGGCGCCTTTGCCCGGACCGGCGCTGCAGGCATCGAGCGCTCCGCCTAATTGCTTTGCGGCGAGGGCAGCGCTGTGAAGTCCAAAACCATGCCCCCCTTCGCGAGTGGTAAATCCGTGTTCGAAAATGCGCGCCATATTTTCCGCGGGAATGCCAGCGCCCTCATCGCAGACTGAAATCTTGATGGACGAGCCGCCATTACAGCCGATCCGCAGGGTCATTCGCTTGCCTTGAGCGCCGGGATCGTCCATCGCATATTTTGCATTGCTGATGAGGTTTACCAGAATCTGGAGCAATTTGTGTTTATCCACCTGCACCAGAGGCGTTTCCTCATATTCACGAACCACATTGACGCCATGACGATCGAGCCCGCTGGCGTTGATGCGGACAGCGTCCTCAACGAGACCAGCGGGCGATAATGCCTCAATCACGGGAGCCGTGCGCGTGTAACTTTGCTGCATGGCAACAATCTCCTTGATGTGGTCGACATGCCCGCCCAGCAATTGAAGTTCGCTGAGGACGGCGCGCTGTTCTTCAGCGAGTTGGCGGGCGAGTTTGGAGAGGAATTTGGGAAGTTTTAATCCCTGCACACTGGTTAAAAAGGCAGGTAAATCGCCGCTATGCTGCTCTAAAAGATTCGCGAGATTGGTGACGCTCGAACTGCGGCTTTGCCGGATTTTGCTCGCAGCGATCGTAACAGAAACATTAACGCTATTTAGCACGTTACCAACATTATGAAGGACATTGGTGGCGATCTCCGCCATGCCCGCCTTCCGCGACGCTTCCCGCAACAACCGGTTTGCCTCTTCGAGCTCCGCCTCAACCTGCTTGCGTTCGGTAATGTCCTGGTTGGTGCCAACAAACTTCAGCGGTTTTCCAGCCGCGTCAAAGACCATGCGTCCGCGCGCCTGTACGACGCCTTGCGTTCCATCGGCTCGAATGATTCGATGATCGTGATTAAAAGACCTCTTCTCCTGAAGCGCTTTTTGAACCTCTTGCTCCACTCTCTCACGGTCTTCGGGATGGACCTGGTGGACATAACTCTCCGGGTTTGGAAAGAAGTCAGCACGGCTCAAATAATAGATCCGGTAGAGTTCATCCGACCAATTCACCTTGTTTGTAAGGATGTCCAGCTCCCAACTCCCGATATACGCCAGTCGTTGGGCTTCCGAAAGATTCGCTTCGCGGCTTTTAAGCTCGGCTTCCACTTGTTTGCTCTCGCTGATGTCCGTTGCGACCAGGCAGAGCGCCGCTGCGGAATCGGCAGGGAGAGGACTTAAGGCAAGCTGCACCGGCACCGGCGCCTCCTCGAGGGTATGAAGCACGATCTCCCCGCTGCTAGTGCCCGTGGCCGCGGTTTCAAGCATAAGATCAAAGGCGGCGCGATCGCCAGGCGACACAAACAAATGGAAAGCAAATCCGATAATTGCCTTCATCGGTCTTTTTAACATGGCGGCAAACCGCCGGTTGCAAAAAAGAATTGCCCCTTCAGAGGAAAGCGTCACGGCGCCCTGGTTCATTTCCTCGATGAGCACCCGGTAAGGCTCGTCGGCTCCTTTAAGAGTAAAGAGCTGATCCCCCCGCGGGCCTTCCACCAGCACGGCGTCGACTTCGCCAAAGCGGATCGCCCGCAACACTTCCTGCGCGTCCTCCAAGCGCACGCGCAGATCGCTAATCTCCGCACATAACTCTTCCCTTGTTTGCGTCTCAGGTTTCACGGGCGGAATTCGGGGTGGGCACATCGAGAGCCGAAAGGACGCGCGCGGTATCGGATAAGTCGCCGATCAATCGGCGAATCGGAAGCGGCGAGTGCCGCACCAGCGTCGGAGCGACGATGATCTGATCGTCCTGGGCGCGCTCCGTCTCGGAATAAAGATCCACAACAGTTAAATTATATCTATCTTTTAAATAAAAATCGCAGATAGTCTTGATATTTTTTATTGCGCGGCTTGATTGCGGAGTATTACCGGTAACATAAAGCCTTAACACATACGGCTCGCTAGCGAATGAGAGGTCAGACATTCTTTCCTTTAGTACTGGCCATTAAAATTGTGCGGTTGCAAATCGAGACTCTCAAGCACCCGTCCTATGTCCGCCAGATTGCCAATTATCCTTCGCACAGGCGACGGCGTTTTGCGCACAAGCGTTGGCACGGCAACAATCTGGTCGCCTTGGGCCAGATGCGGATTTTTCATCAGATCGATCACTTTAATCTGATAATGGCCCGCAAGATGTTGCTCGCAAATCTGCTCAAGATTGCGAAGAGCGGCGAGCGATTTCAAAGTGGGGCCCGCCACATAAAGCCGCAGATCCCACTCGAAACTGGATGCGGCCCGCGATACCTTGGCGGGTTTCTTGCTACCTCGTTTCATGCTTTCCCACCTTTCCGTTCGTTTTTAAGGGCCAGTGTCCCCTTCTCTTTTACCACGTCACGCTGGCGGTTGCGGCCCATCTCCGCCTCGGCCAGGGCAAGCGAGGCAGAGTGCTGTTTTTCCTGCGTGATGAGACGTTGGGTCGTCGCCTCTTCAACGCCAAACTCCGCGCGCAACGCCGCGATTTGCGCTTCAATGATGATGCGCTTGCGCTCCAGGGAGAGTTGCTGGCGCTCCAACTCCTCATGACGGCTTACCTGCTGGGCCCGCTCCCGCGCCTCTTCCGCCATTCGCGCGGATCCCGTCAACATTCCGTTTGGACCAATATAGACATCTTTCAGTTGGACGCCGTTATCGCTCATGAAAAATTCGCGCACTTGATTGGAATGCGCCATTCCGCGCGATTTAAGGACGTGCAAGCCGCGGTTCCGTTCTCCGTTGAGTTCGATATCGCGCACTACCAGCCACGTATCAACCAGGCTTGAAATATCGGAATTGGAGCGATCGACGGCATTGCCGGCCCGGGTCAGATCTGTCAGCAGCGCGGTGATCCCCTTCATCTTCAAAAAATCCATCAGCCGCATCAGCGCGGCTTTGACTTCAAGGGCATTGCCCGTTGTCTCAAGTCCCGAAATCGGATCAACGATGACGACATCGGGCGCGAATTCGGTGATCAGCTTGATGGTTCGAGCAAGGTGCATTTCCAGGCCGTGATAAAAAGGACGAACCGTCTGGAAGTGCAGCGACCCCTTTTTGACCCACTGCTGCAAGTCGAGGCCAATGGAGCTCATATTGCGCATGAGCTGGCTGGGCGATTCTTCAAAGGAAAAGAAGAGGCTGCGCCCGCCCCGGCGGCAGGTGGCGTTGGCAAAGGTCGCCGCCACGCTGGTCTTGCCCGTCCCGGCCATGCCGGAGAGAAGAATGCTGCTGCCGCGGTAATATCCCTGGCCGCCGAGCATCGTGTCGAGACGGTCGATGCCGCTGGGAATCCGCTCGTTGGAGGCTTGATGTTCAAGCTGCACGGACGTTACGGGCCAGACCGAAATGCCGTCGGCATCAATGAGGAAAGGATATTCGTTGGTGCCATGGGTCGTCCCACGGTATTTTACAATACGCATCCGTCGAGTGGTCACCTGATCAACTACCCGGTGATCCAATGTTATTACGCAGTCTGATACGTATTCCTCCAGCCCATACCGTGTGAGCATTCCGTCACCGCGTTCGCCGGTCATGATGACCGTGACATTTTTTTCCTTCAGCCACCTGAAAAGGCGGCGCAGCTCCGCGCGCACAACTGCCTGATTTGGCAGGCCGGCGAAGAGCCCTTCCACCGTATCGAGCACCACCCGCTTCGCATTGATGCTGTCGATTGCGTAGCCAAGCCGGATAAACAGCCCTTCGAGATTGTATTCGCCTGTCTCTTCGAACTCGCTTCTATCGATATGGACGTAATCAAGCCGCAGCAGCTTGCGGGCGATAAGCGCCTTTAAGTCAAATCCAAGGGCGACCACATTCTGAGTGATTTCCTCGGCCGTCTCCTCGAATGCCATGAAAACCCCTGCCTCGCCAAACGCCTGCGCGCCGTGGACGAGAAACTCCATTGCAAGCATCGTCTTGCCGCATCCGGTGCCGCCGCAGATAAGGGTCGGCCGTCCGGTTGGCAAACCTCCCCCGGTGATTTCATCGAGCCCTCGAATACCGGTGGGCGATTTCTGGAGAGGTTTTAATTTGAGTTTCGAAATCGTCGTCGTCATGAAATTAGAGAGATAAATGAGCAACTCCACGGAAAAGGATTTGCCCGGATGCAAGAACCTCACTCCACCGCAGCGCTGTATAGGGATGCTAAAACGGAAAAGACAAGTACAGTAACCGAACTCAATCGCTGACTCCCGAAGGAGAGCTTGAAAGTGGTTCGCACTCCAGCACTTAAGCAGGAAGCGGGCTATCCTCTTTGCCGATCGCGTTTATTTGCGATGCAACCGAAGCGCCGATCCAGCCGGCGCCCCGCGGCCAAGCAGCTGCCTCAGCGCGCCACGCAACTCTTCGTAAACAAGCGGTTTCTTTAAAACACAGTTGACCGAATCGGACTGCTGCTCCGGCCCGAAGGCAAATCCAGTGAGCAGGATCACAGCCTTGGCAGGATCGAGCCGGCGCACAGCGCTTGCCAGTTGCAGACCATCCATTCCCGGCATGCCATGATCGGTGATCATCAGGTCGAACTCCTCGCTCATGACCCGCTGCATGGCGTCCGCGCCGTTTGCCGCGGTAACGACCCGATGCCCGTCGCTCTGAAGATAGCGCGTCACCACATCCCGGGTGTTCAATTCGTCATCGACGACGAGCACGCGCAACGAACGATCAAGTGTCAGCCGCACTTCCTCTTCCTCCTCCTGCTGGGCGGGCGCTGAATGCTGACAGGGAAACGTAAGACAAAAAGTCGTTCCTTCGCCCGGAGCGCTCCTGATATCAAGCGTCGCATCATGACGACGGATGATGCCAAATACCATTGCAAGGCCCAGTCCGGTCCCCTCCTCCCCCTTGGTGGAAAAAAACGGCTCCAGGCAGCGCTGGCGGACCTCCTCGCTCATCCCCGTGCCGGTGTCGGCGACCTCGATATGCACGGCCTCGCCGCGCGGCTCGGAGCGAAGCGTGATCGTCCCTCCCGCCGGCATTGCGTCAACTGAATTAAAAATCAAGTTAACGAGAATTTCTCGAATCTCTGCTCCATTACCAAACACCAGCGGAACTTTCTGCAGCTCCAGCTCCAGACAAATCGCCCGCCCGGTTTCGAGCGCTTGCCCGTGCCACTTCGGCTTCGTCAATGGCACAACTTCCTCAATCAGATCGTTGACATTGACCGCAGCAAAAACGTCGTTTTGTTCGCGCGGACGATAGAAATCGCGCAGCCTTGACACGACCTGGGAAGCATCGCGACCCGCGGTGTTCATCGTCTTGAGGTAATGGCGGAGCAGTTCGCGGTCGTCGGCCAGCGAGGCGTCCTGAAGAAGCAGATCGCTGTAGCCGATGATCGCCATGAGCGCGTTGTTAAAATCGTGGCACACACCCCCGGCCATTTCGCCAAAAGCGCGGAATCGTTCGCGTTGAACCACTTCCCGCTCACTATTTCGCAATTCCACCAAGGCGTGCTCCAGCTTGATGGTCCGTTCGGCCACCTTCTTTTCCAGCACGCTGTTCTGGCTTTGGATTTCAAGAAACTGGAACCGTGTCAAAAGCAGGCTGCGCACACGCATCTGCATTTCAGAAGGGTCAAACGGTTTGAAAAGGATGTCGGTTGCGCCGGCCAGCAGAGCCTTGCGCTTGATTCGCGGATCGGAGCTGCCGGTCAGTACGAGGATAGGGAGGCAGGTCTCGCGCGGCAGGTAATTTCGCAGCTGTTCAACAAGTTGAATGCCATCGAGTTCAGGCATCTCAATGTCGGTGATGATCAGGTCCGGCTGGAAAGCATCGAATTCCTCCAGGATCCGTGAGGAATCGGCGAGCTGGCGTAATTGTTTAAAACGCAATCTGGCAAGCACGCTTTCAAGCAGGCAGAGCGCACTTACCTCATCGTCGACCATCAGAATGCGCCCCTCGCGCAGCAGCTCCTCGTTTATCAAGACTAGCTTGGCAATTGCCGGCAAAGGGTGCGCACGGTCTCCAGGAGGTGGGCCGGTTCGACCGGCTTGGAGAGGTAATGGGAACCGTTGCGGATCCCTTCCTCGGATTTGGTAATCAACGAGCTTACAAAAACGATCGGCGTCTCAGCAATGGAAGCGTCTTTGCGAATTTCGGCGGCCACCATCCCACCATCCTTGCCTGGCATATCGACATCCAGGAGAATCACATCGGGCCGAAACTCGCGGGCGGTAGCCAGCGCCGCAAACGATCGATTTTCCTCACAGACGTCATATCCCCCGAGCCGGTTTAAGACAAAAGCGAGGAGCGCGGACAGTTTCGGATCATCGTCAATGACGAGGATTTTGGATTTGCTCATCCTCCGCTCTAAGCACCCGCCGTTCCGCGCCGCTAAAGGAATGTCTGTATTCCGCGAACGCCTTTAGAGCGCAGTCTCTTCATTGAGAAGCAGGCGCAGTTTCTGCAACAGGCTTGCCGCGGTATATGGCTTTGCCAAAAAATCTTTGACGCCAAGATCGGCCGCTTTGGTGACATGCAGATGGGTGGCGAGGCCGCTCGCGGCGATGATCGGGAGGGCCGGATTCATCTTCTTGAAGATCTGGATTGCAGCCGGCCCATCCATCACCGGCATCATCATATCGGTGAGCACCGCGGCAATCTCGGCGCGGTGGCGGGCATAAAGCGCCACGGCCTCCGCCCCATCGCTGGCGAGAAGCACGCGGTAACCGAATGCCTCCAGGGTTTGCCGGGTGATCTGCCGGACCGAAGATTCGTCGTCGACCACAAGGATCAATTCCCCATGGCCGCGCGGCAGCTCCTCCTCCTCCTTTGCGGCTGTATCGGCAAGGGAAGAAGCTTCCGTGTGAGCCGGGAAATAAACCTCAAACTTTGTTCCGTTGCCCACCTCGCTATAGACGCGCATGAATCCCCCGTGGCTCCTGACGATGGCGAGGGAGGTTGAAAGACCAAGCCCCGTTCCCTTGCCAATTTCTTTTGTGGTAAAGAAAGGATCAAAAATCTTTTCAATGACCTCCGGTGGCATTCCCTCGCCACTGTCCTCAACGTGGAAGCAGAGGTACGGACCGGAATGCGCTTCAAGGTGAAGCGCGGCGTAATGGGCATCGATATTGATATTTGCCGCGGAGAGAATCAGCTTCCCGCCATTGGGCATGGCATCACGCGCATTCACACAAAGATTGACCAGCACCTGATGGATCTGCGTCGGATCACCGGAAATCGTCCAAAGATTGGACGGAATGATTGTTTGAAGCTGAATGTGCTTGAGGAAAGTGTCCCTCGCGATTTTTTCAATATCTCGAAGAAGGTGTCTTGCCTGCACTTCAATCCGCTGTCCCTCGACACCACGCGCGAAGGTGAGCACCTGCCTGACCATTTCCGCTCCACGCTGCGCGCTCGACGCAATGATGGAGATCAACTCCTGGCTTTTAGGATCCGGGAAACGCATCCCAAGCAGATCAACAGCCATCATGATCGGCCCCAGCGCATTATTGAGGTCGTGGGCAATGCCCCCCGCCAGGGTGCCAATGCTTTCCATGCGTTGGGCACGCAGGAATTGCTGCTCGATTGACTTGCGTTCAGTGATGTCGGTATCGATGTGAAGATAACTCTTGGGACGCTGATGCTCGTTCCGAAGCATCGTCCAGCGGGAGTTGAGAATTACCTTTGCCCCGGCCTTTGTGACCTTTTGAAGTTCCCCGCTCCATTCCCCGTGCTCAAGAATGCTTTTTCGCGCTTCCTTGAGTTTCTCACTGCCCGGGTTAAGCAGCTCATCAAATCGGCGCCCCGCCGCTTCGCCCGCCGTCCAGCCATAGAGCCGTTCAGCCCCTTTGCTCCAAAAAATGATGCGATCTTCAAGGTCGCGCACGAGAATGGCATCGCGAGCCTGGTCGATCAGCGCGGCCTGCTCGGCGATCCGCTGCTCGGCCTCCATGCGTTCACTTAAGTCGGTCATCCCGCCAATCATGCGCAGCGGCTGGCCGATCGCATCACGAATGACGTAGCCGCGATTAAGCACATAGGCGTAACTGCCGTCCTTGCGCAGGAAGCGGTATTCATCCGCAAAGTCGGCCAGCCCTTGATTGACAGTGTCCCGGAGCTGCTCGCGCACCCGGGCCTGATCATCAGGATGAATGCGCCTGGTCCACCATTCAAAGTCGGGGCCGACCTCCTCGCGCTGAAAGCCAAAAAGGACTTCCAGCCCTTCGCTCCACCAAACGGTGTTGGAAACCATATTCCAATCCCAAATGGCATCGTTTGTCGCCTTGGCAACCAAGCGGAAACGCTCTTCGCTTAACTGCAACGCCTGACGAGTCCGGCGTTGATCGGTTACATCATGGAAGTAGACGGAAAGTCCCCGAAGCGACGGATATGCGCGCACTTCGAACCAACAATCCAATGGCTGGTAAAACGTCTCAAATCGCACCACCACGTTTTCCTGCATTGCCCGTTCGTAGTTTTGCTCGATAATGGTCCCCCGCGCGTCGGGAAACATCTCCCAGAGCTGGTTCCCAATCAGATGCGCACGCGATCGCCGCAACAGGTGCTCGGCCTCGGCATTGACATATGTCAAACGCCATTCGCGATCGATGACAAAAAAGCCGTCCGTAAGACTCTCAATCGTATCGCTCAACTGTTCGGCAAGCGCGCGGGTCTCTTCCTGCGCCTGGCGCGCTTCCGTATTGTCGCGCGCGACACAGAACATGCTCCGGTCAGCTTCCGACCACCATGCCGACCACATCGTATAAGCGACAGAACCGTCCTTGCGCACGCAGCGGTTTTCGAAGCTGTTGGTCGGGTTGCCGGCCATGATTTCCTCGGCAACCTCACGGGTGAGCGCTTGATCTTCGGCGAGGACTTTGTCGAGAAAGGAGCTGCCTGCCAGCTCCTCAGGTTGATAGCCCCAGATCCGCTCGCAGGCGGCGCTTACCTGTATGAAGCGGCCTTCAGCGTTAAACGCGCAGATGACATCCCTTGAGGAATCAAGGACCTTGGCCAGCTTCCTGGAGATCTCCCGAAACCGTTGCTCGCTTTCGCTCAAGGCGCTTTCGGCCTGTTTGCGTGCACTGATGTCAGCGGAAATGCCAATGATGCCAATCAGTTGGCCATGCTCATCAAACAATGGCGAATCGGTTACCAATGCAGGAAACACCTGGCCATTTGAGCGCTGGACCAGGAACTCGCCACTCCACGTTCTGCCTTGCTGTAAGTCGGCCAAAATGGCGACCGCCTGACCGCGCGTAATTTGAGGGACCGTGACGTCGAGAATGTTGCGATCGAGCATGGCTCCGGGTGCCCACCCATAAAGTTCGCCGGCAAAACGATTTGCGTAAATCACACTTCCACTCATGTCGGTTGAAATCACCGCCTGGCCGATGTGATCAAGAATCTGAGTCTGGATGCGGATCGATTCGTGCGCCCGCCGCCGCTCGGTGATGTTCTGAATCTGCGAAATAAATTGAAGCGGCTCACCGCTCTCATCCCGTACCAGAGAGACGCTCAAAAGCGCCCAAACCAAATGCCCTTGTTCATGAAAATAACGCTTCTCCATCTGGAAGGAATCAATCGCGCCGGCCAGCAACTGGTGCACATTCTTCAGATCGGCCTCCAAATCCTCAGGATGCGTGATGTGCTGGAAAGTGCGCTTGAGTAATTCCCCCTCGGAAAACCCAAGCATATGGCAAAGCGCGAGGTTGGCTTTCAAAAACCGTCCATCCGG
This sequence comes from Chthoniobacteraceae bacterium, assembly GCA_028293625.1. GTDB lineage: Bacteria > Verrucomicrobiota > Verrucomicrobiia > Chthoniobacterales > Chthoniobacteraceae > CAIURC01. The sequence goes on from JAQGOL010000030.1 coordinate 530,655, forward strand.
AGCAACCAACGCCATGCCGATGGCGGCGTACTCAAAGGCGCTGGAAAATTGCTGCTGGCTTGCAAGCATCGCGTTTTCCGCCTGTTGACGCCGCTCTTCCTTTCGCTGCGCATCCAATGCAAAGGAAAGCGCGCCGGCCACGGAGGCCATCAGCCGCACTTCATCCTCCTGAAAATAATCGGCCTCGTGCGCAAAGAGAACCAGCGCTCCAATGGTGGCATCGTCGCGTTTAAGCGGGAATGAAGCGGTGGCGGAAAAACCGTTCGCGAGGGCGATCCTGCGCCACGGTTCCATGCGCGCGTCGCCCGCGATGTCGTTGCAGAAATCAGAGAGGCCGGTGCGAAGCGCCGTCCCAACCGTTCCGGGGCTTAAAGGGCCTTCGTCGCTCATCAGCTCGCGCACGCATTCCATCCCTTCGCCGCAGGAGGCCGCCAGCTGCACGCGACCCGACTCCACCTCGGCGATGCCTGCCATGCGCAGCAATCCATCATCCACCACGATGCGGCAGGCCCTTTGATAGAGCTCCAGCCGGTCCGGCGTCCTCATAATCGTCTCGCCGATTTTACTCAGCACGATGTGCAGCCGGTTTAACCGATGCAGACGAAACTCCGCGAGCTTGCGCCGAGTGATGTCTTCAATGACAGACAGAAAATATTTCGGTTCCCCCGTTGCCGCGCGCTCCAGGGTGGTGACCAGATTGGTCCAGACCACCGCGCGGTTCTTGCGCCAGTAGCGTTTCTCCGTCGTGTAGGACGAAAGGTTCCCGGCCAGCATCGCAAGACGCGCTTCCTGGCCGGCCGCCTGATCCTCCTGCACGGTCAATTGCACCGCCTCCATCCCTATCAGCTCCTGGCGCTCATAGCCGAAAATATCGCAAAGCTTGTTATTGACACGCACAAACATGCCTTCGGTTGAAACATGCGCGATGCCGACCGCCGCCTGTTCGAAAGAGCCCCGAAAGCGTTCCTCGCTCTCCTTCAATGCCGCTTCAACCAGTTTGCGCTTGGTAATGTCGATGTGCATGACCACGGCGCCACCCCGGCTCTCCCCTGCCATGGGACTCACCACGAGCCGAAACCAGCGCGGCTCACTCGATGAATGACACGGATATTCAAACGAAAATTCCCCGGCGGCGCCACTCAGGACATCCCGAATGCCGCGGCCCGCATGGCGGGCTTCCTCCGAGCAGCTTCCCTGCGCGCTCTCGCAAACTTCCCCGTACTCTTTCCCGAGGCACGCCGCGCAGCTTTCAAGCCCATTCTCTTCGGCAAAACGCCGCCAGCCCTCATTGATAAATACAATCACGCCATTTCTATCCAAAAGCGCAACATGCAATGGCAACGCGTTAAGTGTGGAGACCTGGCTCTCAAACTCGCGCCGCGTCACCTCCGGCATCCCCTCGGGTAAGGAATTCCTAATCCCCTCGCCTCCTGTCAATTCCAACAGTCGTTGCTGCACTTCGTGAAGTTTTCCGACCAGCGCTGCAATCGCAGCCTCGGAAGATTCCCCGCCCGCCGAGGGTATCGTATTTTTTAGGCTGCACACAGTGACTTGAAGGAATCCATCAGAAGAGATGAGGCAAGGATTTTACGCGCCATCGCGTTCGAAAAATGTTAAACAGTGCGGGACGCCCGCCGGGTTCTGCCCAGGCAGGCTCCGAGACGACGGCAGACCGGAACCGAACGATCGCTTTGGCAGGGAGGCTGACTCAAATCCCCGCTTAAGAATCGCCCCGCCACAGACTAACAAAAAGGTTTTTAATACCGTGGCGCACTGACTGCTAGATCTAATCGTCAGGATTTCTGGAACCGCCACTCAAAAAGCCTGAAATTCCATGTCACGATTTCCTCTTTTTCAAAGCACCGCCGCCAAACGACTGAGACTGGTTAGGGGCAGTTCGGCGGCTCTTATTGCAATTGCTTTAACGGTCCTTTTGGGATGGCTTTTTGATCAACGCCAGGTGATCAGCCTGCTGCCCGGTTCGGTCACAATGAAATTCAATACCGCGCTCTGCTTCATGCTTTGCGGGATGACGTTATGGATGACCGGAAGTATGAGCGTTATCGAAAAGACGCGATGTCTTAAGCAACAAACATCAATACTACTTTCGGTTATTGTCGTTATGTTATCACTTGCTACCGCAAGTGAATATTTTTTTGGCGCTGATCTTCATATCGATGAATGGCTTGTTAAAGACGTCGTGCAAAACCGGGAGCTCTATTTTCCGGGCCGGATGTCGCCTGTCACGGCATTCAATTTCGTTTGCCTGGGAAGCGCGCTTCTTTCCCTTGCATTGAGGCGATCCCCTTACCTCACTCAGGGACTGGCCGCAGCCGCCGCTTTTTCAACCATACTGGTGATTGTGGGAACCTCGTATGGGCTCGCGGCGCTTTCTGTGGGAGGCCGGACAATCGGCGTGGCCTTCCACACGAGCCTCGGCATGATTTTGTTGTGCATTGGGATTTTCTGCGCGAGTGGCGAGCAAGGCATCATGAAACTGCTCCTTGATGGGGGCTCGGCAGGAATTGTCGCGCGGCGCCTTCTGCCTGCCGCGATCCTGGTGCCCGCCGTGATCGGCGCATTGCGAACCTGGGGGGAAACCCATGGCCTTTTCGGCGCCGAACTTGGCATCTCGATTCTGAGCGTCTCCAACGTTGTCACCTTCAGCAGCCTGGTTTGGGCGAGCGCGCATTTCCTGCAAAAAAGCCAGACTGAAACCCAGGACGCGCAGGCGGCGCTTGATAAAAGCCTGGAGCGTTACAGCTTCCTTGCCGATTGCATGCCACAGATGGTCTGGACCGCGCGGCCCGATGGCCGGATCGATTATTACAATCAAGCCTGGTTTGACTACACCGGCATGAGCATTGAACAAGCCGTCAATTGGGGTTGGGTGCCGGTCCTTCATCCGGATGATCATCAAGCGTGCATCCAGCGATGGACCCATTCAATTGCCACCGGCGAGAACTACGAGATTGAGTATCGCTTCAAACGCGCCTGCGATGGGCTCTATCGCTGGCACCTGGGCCGCGCGCGGCCGATGCGCGACGATAAGGGGACGATCACCCACTGGGTGGGCACCTGTACGGATATCGATGAGCAGAAACTCGCCGAAGAGGCGCTGGCGTGCCGCGTGCAGGATCGAACAATCGCTCTTTCAATGGCCATCACCGAGCTCAATCTTGCCCGGCAAACCAGTGAACTGATCTTCGCCCACTCCCTCGATGTCATTTGCACACTCGATGAAACCGGCCGCTTTAGCGAAGTAAGCCAGGCATGCCGGGGAGTATGGGGGTACCAGCCCGAGGAACTGATCGGCAAGCTTTCCCTCGAGATTGTCCATCCCGACGACCGCGAGAAAACGCTCCTTGAACGATTGGAAATCATGACCGGCAACGCCGCGACCAATTTTGAAAACCGTTATCTGCATAAAGACGGCTCGGTCATTCCAATGGTCTGGAGCGCTAACTGGTCGACCGAAGCGAGGCTGATGTTCTGCGTTGCGCGCGATGTTTCCGCGCATAAACGCACCGAGGCTGAGCTTGAAAAAATGCACCGGGAACTGCTCGAGACGTCGCGTCAGGCGGGCATGGCAGAGGTGGCGACCTCGGTTCTGCACAATGTTGGAAACGTGCTAAATAGCGTAAATGTTTCATGCACATTAATTTCAAGCAAAGTTAGTAATTCAAGAGTTAGTAGTTTATTAAAAGCGACAGACATTTTGCGCAACCACTCGGGAAATCTGGCAGCGTTCTTAACCACCGATCCAACCGGTCAGAAGCTCCCGGATTTCCTTGGCAAAATCGCCACACGCCTCTCCGAGGAACAGCTCTCGCTTCTGAAAGAACTCCGGTTGCTGGAAGAAAATATCGACCACATCAAGAGCATTGTCGCCGTGCAACAGACCCATGCCAAAAACCTCGGCGGCATCCGTGAAACTCTTCCCATCGAAGAATTGATTGAAGACGCCTTGCAAATAAACGCTCCGCAATTGGTTCGGCATCAAATTGAAGTGATCCGGCAGCTGGGCAAGGCGCCTCTGATTTGCATCGAGAAACACAGGGTATTGCAAATTTTCGTGAATCTGGTGCGCAACGCAACGCAAGCCCTTGCCGGCAGCGGGCGCCGCGACAAGCAGATTCTCGTCCGCATCGCCCATAACCAAAGTCATGTCACCGTCAGCGTGAGCGACAATGGCATTGGCATCGATCCGGAGAATCTTACCCGCATTTTCGCGCACGGGTTCACCACCAAAAAGGACGGCCACGGATTTGGCCTGCACAGTGGCGTGCTTGCTGCGCAGGAAATGGGCGGCAGCCTTGTTGCGCAGAGCGGCGGCCCCGGCCGCGGCGCCACTTTTACCCTTGAACTGCCGCTTACAAGGGGCAGCAATCAATAGGCCGGCCACGCCGGGGGAAAGGCGGAGACATTAGCTGCACGTGGTGTTAATAATAGGCGCCGCCAGGTGCGGCGTTCAACGTGAGTTTGCCGCCAGGCCGAGTCGATTTTAGCCTGACAAATGGACTTGGTTGTTTCTGCAATCGCACACATCAAACGCTCCGGCGAAGACAACCATGGAGTGAAGGGATCGCGATTTTGGATTGTTCATCGAAAGAAGAAACCGCCGCTTCTTAACCCCATCCCTCTTATGATCTCCACAGTCACTCTTTTTGCTCCTGTTATCGCAGCTGCCGGCCCCGCATTCTTAGTATGGCTTTTTGGCGGTGGATTCGGCCTGGCCATTGTAGTGTTTATTCTCCTGAAGGTACTTGGGAAATAAGGCTACAAGCCAGCTACTACAGCTCCCATTCTACTCTGACGGGACTGCATTCTCCGGAAGAGTAACGTTCAACTCCTTGATCTTAAGAACAGCTTTGTCGCGCACGTAAAGCGCGGAAAATGGACCGCGCTTGCCTGTCTCAGCGTAAAGAATAGTCGATGTTACTCTGACGCACACCCCTTCCTGGCTATACTTCACTTCTTCATAAACATCTTTGTTTCCGTGCTTTAATGCGATGGACTTGGCGAGCATTTCGCGGAAAACATCAGCAGGGATCACCGCGGCTCGCGTGGCCTTGCCATCCGTCACCGTGAATTTCACGGCGCAATCCTGGGTAAAAAGGTCCAGAGTACGGATATCATCTTTTTTCTGGTAATCGACCAGGGTGGCAAACGCCACTTTTGCCTCAGCAACATCGTCCGCACGGGCGCCGGACAGGGCAAAAAATATACTCAGGCAAAGAAGAAATAATCTCATGGCAGGAAGGTTGTATAGTCGTGTCTGAAAAGCGCGAGCAGCCAAATTGGAAGGAGGTTGATACTTTTTCATGCGCTTTTTGATGGATCTTTACTGCTCAATAAGGACAGATGCGTACGCTCTGTGGCCGCTCCGAACGGTTCAGCCGGCCCCGTTGCCATCCGAAAAAAAAGCGAATTTATAATTAACAAAAATGCGCCTAATAGGATCAGTTTATTGAGCTCTGACCACAACGATTGACAATGCGATATCTACTATCTAATTAATGCTTGGCGAACGCATATGTCGCACTCCCCCCGTGTTTTGATAATCTCTTCGCCCGTTGCCCGCCGCCTTGGCCGCCTTTCATTTTCCGGGAATCCGAAAGTGAAAACGACCCACGACCGCAGCATGGAAAACGGACATGGATAGGCTGCCCGCGCGAGGCAAAATCATCGGGGGATTTTGCCTGGTATTGATCTGCTTTGCTGTTGTTGGCGGCATTTCGTTCCAAATCACACTTCGTCTAAGCAAAAGCGCCGAGCAGGTTAATCAAACCCGGGAAGCCCTGACCAACCTTGCCCGTCTTCTTCGAAGCGTCCATCATGACCTCGCCGCCCAACGCGGCTTCCTCATTTCAGGAAACCGCGAGCTCTTAAAGGATCCTCTCGTTCCATCGGCCATAAGCCAGGCGGAATTTCAACGGCTCAAACAGCTTTTGAGCGACGATCCGGAGCAAACCGCCCGGGTGGCAGAGCTGGTTACCCGTGTCACTCAACGACTGACTCTCTCCAGGCACGAAGTGGAGCTGAAAGAAACGCGAGGGATCGACTCGGGGCGCGATTCAGTCGACCCGCTTGCCTTGAAAGAAATGGATGATGAAATCCTTCAACGTGTGGAGGAAATCGAGGATCACGAGAAAGCGCGTTTGATGCGAGAAGAGCGCGCGAACAAGGCGCGAGTGGCTCAAACTCAGTGGGTGATTGTTGGCGGCATCGGCCTCGCCATTGCTGCATTTGCGGGCGCCCTCGGATTGATCGCACAGGATGTAAATAAACTTGAACGCACAGCCAAAGCATTGAAGCAGAGCGAAGCGCGTGAACGCGTTGCGCGCGCCGAGCTGGAAGCCGTGCTTCAAGCGATTCCTGCCGCCGTTTTCATTTCCCACGATCCGACTTGCCAGATCATGACCGGCAACTCGGCGACGCACGAAATCCTGCGGGTCCCGGCAGGCTGCAACCTCTCCAAAACAGCCGAGCTTGGCGAAGCTCCCAATCAGTTCGAAGTCTATTTCCACGGCCAGGCGATTTTACCGGAGCAGTTGCCGATGCAACAGGCTTGCGCGACGGGACAAGCTGTGAGGAACATCGAGTTGGAGATCGTCTATGCCAACGGCGCGCCATCCCGGCACCTGTTTGGAAGCGCGATTCCGCTACTGGACGATCAGGAGGTCATCACGGGATCGGTGGGAGCGTTTGTTGATATTACCAAACGCAAACAAACCGAAGCCGCCTTGGCCGAAAGTGAAACCCGCTTCCGCAGCATCTTCCATGAGGCAGCTATCGCAATGGAAGTCTCGACGCTTGATGGCCGTTTCGCCCAGGTCAACCGCGCCTTTTGCAATCTGCTCGGCTACTCCGAAAACGAACTACTCTGCCTCACCTTCGAGGCCGTCACCCACGAGGACGATCGGGTTGCCCTCGCAACCAAGCCGCTCGGCGATCTTCTCAGTGGCAACGTCTCCAAATTCCGGACCGAAAAGCGTTATATCCACAAAGAGGGTTACCCGGTTTGGGGCGATTTGAATGTCTCCGTTGTGCGGGATGGCGCGGAGCGGCCGCTTTATTTTGTCGGGCAAATCCAGGACATCACAGAACGCCGCCGTGCGGAAGAAGCTTTGCGCGCACTGAACCAGGAGCTCGAAAGCCGAATCGATGAACGCACCGAAGGCCTCAAGATAGCCATGAAAGAGCTCAACGCCGAGATCTTTGAGCGGCATCGGCTTGAAGGAGAGATCCTGAAAGTAAGCGAACGCGAACAGGCCAGACTCGGCTCGGAGCTGCATGACGATTTGGGGCAGAAACTTCTGGGAATCACCATCCTGGCCAAGGTGCTGGCGGACCGGCTTGGAATCGAAGGGCAACAGAGCGCGGAAGAGGCGCGCCGACTTCAGACTTACCTTGCTGAAACCATTACGACCACCCGCAATCTCGCCAAATCATTCTACCCGGTCGAACTCGAACAAGGCGGACTGAGCATGGCATTGCGGGAGCTTGCGGCGCGAACCGAGTTGCTCGCCAACGTGCGCTGCGAAGTGTTTGTTGACGCCCGCTTCCACCCCGAAAAGGAATCCGTTATCCACCTCTATCGAATAGTTCAGGAGTCGATTACAAACGCCATTAAGCATGGCAAAGCGCGAAACATTCGGATTGCCTGCCAGTCAGGCAGCGGGCACCAAAGAGTCGTGGTCACTGATGATGGCAATGGCTTGACATCGCCCCTGGGCGATTCAGCAGGCATGGGGTTGCAGCTCTTCCAGTATCGCGCCCGTTTAATTGGCGCTACACTCGATATTTCCAACCGGCATGGTGGCGGATGCGAGCTGGTTTGCTCAATGAAGACAGCCCATTCCTGAAAGGCTCAACAAACCAAGGCATTGATCGAAGGTCTGCGCCGAATGTGAAAGCCGGCCGCGTCCAAAAACAAAATACCTGGATTAAGACGGCAGGTTATCCGGAGCAGACCATTCCGGGCATCAGTGGCCGGGATCGGGCCGCCGCCACATTCTTAAAAAGAGATTCCATGCAAGCTGCACGGAATTACTAAACTCCCCTCCCCTGGAAAAATGCAGCCCGCCGGAATCGAATGATTGCCGGCGGGCTACTGTTCCCCCCAGAACAAGTGGAATTAAAGCAGGAACCGCGCGAGCCGCCAAAGAATCTTCTTAAAATAAGGAATACCTCTGTAACCCCTCTGTCACTAGCGTGGGAAAGCGTCCTGGAACTATTGTCGTTGCCACAGCGTGCGCAATTCCAGCCATGACCCGCGGCTTTGACTGCTCACTCTTGCGCATGGCGAATGGTCATGCTCGATCCGGGAAGCCACCTCTCCACAGTGATCGCGGCATTGGCGCGGCCAGATGCGCTGGCGGCGTGATCTCTTTTACCGGCGGATCGATCCCGGGAGCTGCGTGGCTTGCGGGCTGACAGTGAACGGTTCAACGCTCACGTGGTGGCCCCAATCAGCCGGACATCTCCCGCCTCGAGATCACTCAGCCGGGCGAACCGCTCAAAGGGTGGTCGAATGGCAGGCTTTAAGCCGCACCCATCATTAGCCCTTCAATGGTGTGGCCCTGGACGATGGGCTCCAGCTTATCCACCAGCCGGCAAGTGAGGTGCTCCTGGAGATCCACGGGCAGTTGCTCGAAAAATCCGCGCGTGATTTGCAGATCGTGCCGCTCCGCATTCCGCGCATCGGGAGCGTCTGCACCCAACACAAGAACCGGGCGCGCTTTGTGCGAGCGATTCGCTGTTCCCCGGTGGATGGTCAGCGCGGAGCGCGCGGAGATATCTCCCATTGTGGGCATTTTCTGCTGGGAAAGGCGGAAATACCGTTCCCAAAGATGCTTGGGCGGAAACATGCCGTGTTCAAATTCGGCCGTCTCGTCCCACTGCGTGCCCGGCGCAATCTCAAAGGGTCCCATATCGGGGAAGACATCGACGGTAGTGAGATTAAAGGCCAGAGAGTTGAGACGCCGGCCCACCAACGTCTCCTGCGGGGCCGGAAAATCGCGATGCCACGGCTGATCGACCGCGCCCGGGTTCGGCACATCGAATCCGATTTCCACAATTTTATAATCGGGCCCAAGGACCGCTTCACACACGTCCACCACCCAGGGATGCGTCACCACATCGACAAAGCCTTGGATATCTTCAGGATGGATCTCCACATAGTGGCGCTTTGGCCCACGGCCGACCGCGCCGTTGGGACGTGCCAGCGCGTCCCGATAAAGCACTTGGATCTCTTTGCCCAATTCCGCCACCCACTCCCGATCGAACGCTCCCTTCTTCCCGATGATGCCGTCGCCATAAATGCCCCCCATGATCGGGGCGGTTTCGTAAGTATGCGCCTTAACGCTAATTAATGTGTCCATACGCCGGTACGGTTCCGCACCTTAGCCGTGCCTGCAAGTTCCGAGGGATTATCGGTTCATGCCTTGAGGGCCGCGTCGCCGTCAAGCGGATCTCAAAGGCGCGACGGATCGGCGCGTTATCCGATTCCGTGTAAGGCCACAGCGCATCGGCGGCGTGCTGGCTCTCTTTCGCGCGATGTAAGGAAGGCGATGGCAATGTTTGCAGATTTAAGTGCATTGTTCGCTGGCCTGCGGTGAGTGTTCGCGAGTTTGAGAGCGTCTGCGGAGAGTCCGCTCCCGGGGTCAGCGGAATCCGCTCCGTTGACTGGCAGATTGCCGCTGCCGCCGGGGAATTTTTGCCGGCTTACAGCCAACCCATGCGCGCCGTCGTGGAGTTTGCCGGCAATGACAAGGAATTCGCGGGCGTCGACAGCGAGTTTGCCGCTGAGGACAAGGAGTTCAAAGTCTGTGCAAGGGAATTTGCGCGTGATAACAAGGAACCGGGCCGCTGCGGAATCATTTCTTCCAAGGCGGCTCTCCTCTCTCCGCGGATCAACTTCTGAGAAAACGGAACCGCCAAAATCGAGAAGAAGAATGGCGGGCAATAGCAGCTTGGATATGCAGCATCTATTCAACCGTTAGCGCCATGACCCACCAATCGCTCAGAAAGGAATTGCCCAAAGAAGTTTTTTGACGCCGTTTCGGTCGCGGAACCAACATCTCTCAATGAAGCTGCAAACCAAAACGTGGCTCTATTTGGCTGTTTCAGCGATCGCTGGAGCGCTTGAATTGTCATTTTGCCCAGACGGCCCCATTGCGGTGGTTGGCCTCTTCTCGTGGGTTTTCATCTTCGGCTGCGGTAGCTTTATTTTTCTTCGTTGCCCTCATTGTGGGCGTCCTGCATGTAGCACGCCGAGCGGAGCATCAGTGCCTTGGGCAGGCAGCAAATGCCGCTACTGTGGCAAGCCGTATTAATTCAGAGCCGCTTCCGCTTAACCGGATGGAAGATGGAAGCGGCCGGCGCTTCTTAAATTGACAGCGATCGAGCGCACCTTTGCAATCACGCGAGGGTGCGCTGCGTTTTATGGTCTAAATTTCAACCGATAGTCACCGGGCGGCTGAACAGACTACCGATGGAACCACTTGAGCCTAACCTTATCCGGGATCTCGTCTCCTTGTTATTCCTCCTTGGATTCGCCTGGGTCGGGTGGGATCACTTTAGGAGAGCGGAAGAAATCTGTGAGGATATTGCTACAGGTATGCGGTGGGTTCCTTTTCTTGCCCGCTTATATCGAAGTCGAGCTTGTTGCTGGGCGTTGAAGCTTGTGGCTCTTCTTGGAACAGGTTTCGCGTTTTTTGTATTCTGCATGCTCCTTGCCCGCATGTTTGCTCGCTGATCTCTCAGCCAGCACCCGCAACGCCCAACCAATGAGAGCCATCTTTGAGCATAGCCTCTGAGCCGGCACTGGCCGCAGGAGTTTTTCTCGTTGAAGCACTGCCGGCCGGTTAAAGCGACTCTAACGTTTCCCGGTATCGGCGCAGCCGTTGTCTATCCTGACATCGCCCGACGCGGCAAATGAGTTCAGAACCAGCTTAATCGAAACCGATCTTGCCATCCAAGCATTGCCGGCGCCCGCGCCTTGAGGGTTACCCTTTCGCTCTTTGGGCATGTAAACGCTTGGAAAAGCAGCTGCTGCTCAATAAGAATACAGGCAATTCCTCACGCCACCCGTGAACGAACTATTATGGATTACTTCGCACTACGTTTTATGCGTTTCTTACTCATTACCTTCACGACCGCTGTAGTGGCTTCTTCTGTTGCACTCGCCGTGGAAGTTCCGCCCGGCTTCGCGGACGTTCGTTGGGGGGCTTCCGTCGCCGATAGTAAGCGAGCTTTTGCCCAGAGGCCCGGCGTCGAGCTCGCTGAGGAGGCTCCGGGTCGCATCCTCTTTCATCGCGGCCAGTTTGCCGACTATCCCGTTGACCACTGGGAGCTGGAGTTTGGTGCGAAAGGTTTTTGGCGCGGAGCTGTTTACCTTACAATCCCGACCGGCAACGCGCCGGATGGCGCACTGCTCCGCAATCGCCAGTTTGACAATCTTGCGGCTTCACTAACCAAGAAATACGGCAAGCCATCTCCCCAGCCGGGAGCCGCCAACGCGGCGGAAGTAACTTGGAAACTCAACGACCCGGCGACCGGACGCAAAGGCGCTTACACTGTTTTCCTTCGCTATTCATGGGCACCGTATGAATTTCTTATTCGCTACTCCTACGACCCAAGCGCCGCTCAGAATGGGCCTCCAGCATCGGGCACAAAGGGGAATAAAGATTTATAGCAGTCAGGCGTTGCTACTCGCAATTCCCACCAGCCACACACCACATGAAAGCTACCGTAACCGCCCTTGCCATCATCTGCACATTCTCATCTCTGTTCGCACAGACAACGAATCCTGTTTCCGTTACCCCAAAAGCGGGCACAGGGGTTACATCGGGGGCGAAAACCATCAAGCTCTTGAATCCAGCCGAGAAGGAAAACTGGAAAGAGCAGCTAGGCGAATGGAAGTTCGACGGTGAAAAGCTAACTGGAACCGGCGCGTCAGGAATTATTTACAACCGCTCGTTTAAGACTCCCTTTCAAATTACATTTGGCTTCGAGATGCTTGAAGGTACCCGGCCAGCGATCAGCGGGTTTGGCCGCTATAGTGTAATGACTGAGGGCGTCGGCAATCACCTGGCTATCTTCCCGGCAGTGCCTAAGGGCGGGTGCTTTCAAGTATGAGCTGAAGCGCAAATACCGCGTGAGGATTGACGTCACCGCCGAGAAAATGGAACTCAGAATAAACAATAAACTGATCGATACCCGCAAACCGGGGTTAGAAGTAGTTCCGCCACTCCGCTTCTCAGCCGGTGATGGCTATTCGCAGGGTATCGCGCGCTTCTCGGAAATCGAAATTTCGGCTTCACCCGTAGAATGAGGTCATCGAACAATCTCTGAATCCGAATTTGGCGCCAGCTATTGAAGACGGCGCGCATGGTAGCATGCTGCTCAATAAGAATGTTAGCCGTCATGCCCAGGCCGCGATGAAATCGATCTATTTCCTTCCAGCTCCAGCGATAGCGACACTCTACTTAATCGTTCTCGGATTTTCTCGTCAGCTAACTCTGGATCACATCGTGAAATCACTTTACCGGGATCACCGCAGCATTTGGGAGAGTTTGCATAAACCATGTGGGTGTTGGTGGAGCGCGCCGGGCCGCATCGCGGTGCCGTGGAACCTGTTCACATTCCAGTGGAAATGGTATAAACAAGATCCTGAGTGGTTGCCCCAGACTCCAGAACTCGCAGCGGATTTCGAATGCATACGATCGTTGCAGCGAAGGACGTTCTGGATTGCTCCAATTGTCGTTGGCTTATGGATAGTCTTTGGTGCCCTCAATGGCATGTACGACTCTCAATGACAGCTAACAATTCACCCCAGTCGACGGCCGGGGCGCTTCGACCCACCTCGGACGGCTTCATCCCCAGCGCCCCGCTGTTGCTGTGTTCTGGCGTTAAGCGTCTTTGCACGCGTCCCGTGAGAACGATCATTCTAGCCTTCACTTTCTTGGCGCTTTCCCTCGTGGCGAGCGCCGACGAGCCAACTGTCAATCAACTGCTGGGCATCGTGCGCGCAGAACTTCCCAAAGGATGGACTGTCTCGTATGACAAAGAACACGCGTGGCTGGAGGTTTCCCGGGACGAAGCCGTTTTATCCATCCCGACGCTTCCAAACGGCTCGGGTGCCGAGAAACCTCAGCGGAGGACTTTCATTTTTGCATTCCGCGTCGTTGCAGCAGTGCATCCAACGGAGTATCGCCGACTCAGTGCCGAGAACGCGCAAATTCAAAAGAATGCTACCGCGCTTTATGAAGAGCTGATCAGCAAAAGGGTTTCTCACAAGTTCGACAGCTTCTCGCCCAGCACCAATGAGGAGAAGGTGGCAGTCGCGCAATACCAGGCACTTAAAAAGTCTTTGCGTAGGCTTCCAGACTTCTACTGCGACGCCATCAGCCTTGAGTGGAGTTTGAACTCGCCGGACTATCCCATCATCAGCATTACGGACGATCGCATTCGCGACGAATGCACAAGAGTCCAAGAGAAGGTAATGAAGCTCCTATTCAAATATTAAGGCGCCTAACCCCTCCTATCAAAGGCGTCAAGGGTGTCCCAGAGCTTTTGAATTAGCCGTCTTCGCACATCTCCACTGACAAATATGCAAATCCGAATAAAACAGTTGGTTGCTTCCCTACTACTCGGCGTGCTCCTGGATTCATTTACCTGCGCTGACTCACTGGCACCGGAAGTTGCTCCCCGCGCGGCTAAATACGAGGCAGACACTAAAGCCATCGACGCGGCGCGGGCTACCGCTGTAGCGCGTGTCCAGCAGGATTACCTTTCCTATCTTGCCGCAGCCGACAAGGCGGCCAGCGCAAGCGGCAAGCCTGAAGAACTTGCCCTCGTCCTAAAGGCCCGCGAGGCGATCACCTCACCGACTTCGGACGCTTCGCTGCCTGCCATCGCGCCAAAAGCCTTTCAGAAGCGACACGCGGACTATTTTGGGGCGCTCGCAGCGGTGGATCGTGAGTTCGCGCCGCGTTACCAACAAACAAACGGAACTTTTTTACGCGATCTTGCCGCAATTGAATCCCGCCTACCCACCAATTCGCCGGCACACGAACAGATCGCCGAAATTAAAGCCAAGCTGGTAGAGTCCTCAGGCAAGGGGGGACTCTCGGGCATCGGCGAAATCGCCGGGAAATGGAAACTTACCTATGCAAGTGGGGCGGTTGGCTCAGTCGAGTTTTTCCCAAACTATACGTGGAAGCATCCCAAGGATACTTCTCCAACCAAAAAGTGGAAAGTAGAGGACGACAAACTTGTTATGGAGTTTCCAGATGGCGGGCGAGAGTGGTTTATCTTGCCAGTTAACCCGAAAGGCACAAAAGGAGCGACTGGAAGAGGAGTAAAGTTCGATGCAGTGAGACAAACTCGGTGAATTAAACGACAACTAACAAAGCTAGCTCCTTTCGTCTAGGCGTCGTCATATCGTGAATATCTTAATGCCTCGTCAGCAAGCCTGCGAGCGCGCTCAATGCTGTCGGCGTGCCTGCTGCAACCTTGACTGCACCAGCGTGCTCCGTGACCAGCCTTCCAATCACTTGTGTCCCACCACTCAACGATGACCCGATAATCTCCGGTGTCGTCAACTGTGATGAAGACTCGCTCACACTTCGATCCGGAGTAAACTGTCTCAACAATGCGTTGGCCGGTAAATGCCGGCTGCTCTGCCACATCGGGAGGCGGGGGTGGCCCGAAGTCCGATAGGAAAAAGCGTCGAAAAAAACCGGGCATACGATGACGGTTAACGACCCCAATATAACAAGAGAATTAGGGAGGGGTAAATTATCTGCGCCTCCGCCCGAACACCATCATTGCCATCATCAAAAGGTTCGAGTCGGTGCCGGTGAACCGGACAGCGCGATTGCTCAACAACCAGTTTCGTTCCGGGCTGCGCCGAAACGAAACTTCAGGGTTCAGGCATTTGAGGTTGCATCAGCGTGGTGCGGGATCGCTGGTGACCCAAATTGCTTCACTTGGCATTAGAGAGCGATGGAGACGGCCATACGTGCGCCGTGGCAACAGGCCAGCGAGGAAGGCTTGTCGCAAAGGTATAATCGCTAGCGCTATGCGTGTGTTGTAAGGCAGTGAGTTACGATCTGCAGCACTATCCGCCTGAACCGAAGGGCCGTCGCCTGGAATGAATGCTACGACAACAGCAAACGCGGCACTTGGTGGAGGTGCGGAATCGTCCTGCACATGAAGTGGGTTGATCGGCAAGCTGTTTTGCGCCGATGGGACTAAGACCGTAAACTCGATGCTGCTGTGGGAGGGAAGCGTTTGACACGATCGTCCCGCGATCCAGCCAACCCGCGCCGCATCCTGCCATGAGCTGCCGGATGGGATGCGATACCAATACAGCGGCTCGGAAGGGGTGTAGCCCCAAAAGGCGAACGGTCGAGAGGAAGAATTGGTGGCGCGAAAGACAGCAACGGTGCCGGCGGGGGAACCTCGGTAACTTACAAAAGACAACGATGGAGCCTCAATCGATCGTGAGTGCAACCAAACAGCAACGCCACAAACGAGTGAAAGGATTGAAATGGTTACGAAGATTGTTCGCTTCATGCGGCGCGAAGAAACGCCTGACATCCTATTGAATAGCAGCTGCGTTTTCAGGCGTTGCTACCCGCGGAAAGTGAAAGGAGCGGCAGCTCTATTTGCAGGGAGAAGGCAACTGCTGCCTATTGCGGTGCTCTCGGTGTGATGCCCTCATTTCGCATATACGCCAAGAGAACACTCTGAAAGGCGAGACTTCGCGGGGGACAGGAAGGCGAACCTTTTTCATGCGGTCAGATTCCGGTGTAAGAATTAGAGACAAGCAAATTATCTGCGCCAATCCCGACGTGTTAGCGCGGCACAGTCATTCATTTGGACTCCAGGCGGCAATCACTTGGTCGTTGATACGTCTCAGATGTATGCGCCACGGGCGCACATTGAGCCCGTTTTTTCTCAGAGGTTTCGAAAAAGCCAATGCTTCAAAACGTTCCCCCTTGAACCGACTCCACAGCCCCGAATGACACGAGCGACTTCCAAATGAAACCAGCAGCGTCGTTATACGGACTCGTTATACATTCCAGGAGAGAGCAGGAATTGGTGAGTTGCAGAGTCCTGGTCACTTCTTAGAGAAGTGACCCTAACGGGATTCGAACCCGTGTTACGCATTACGCCTCCCTGAGCGGCCCAACACAGAGATAGAGAGCCACTTATGAACACGGTTGACACGGGTGGATGTTATGCGCCATGTTATGCGTCGAAATGGCAAGCATTCACAAGCAACCGGGCCGACCTTTTTGGTTTTGCGCATTCACACTTCCAGATGGCCATCGAACTTTTCGCTCCACAGGCACAGCAAACAAGAAAGAAGCACAGGCGATTTGTCACGAATGGGACAAGGCCTCCCGATTGGCTCGCAAAGGGCTCCTAACCGCCGACAAGGCCCGCGCGGTGATCGCCGCCACCGTGGCCGATATTTACGCCGCAGGGAACCGTGAGGAGCTGCCCACCGCAACCGTGCGCAGTTGGTGCCAGCAATGGCTGCAAAAAAAGGCTATCGAGATCGAAGGCTCCACGCACGATCGCTACACAACCATAGTAACCCGATTCCTTGAGTTCCTAGGAAAGGCTGCGGACAAGGATATCGCGGCGCTCAAAACGAGCGAGATCGGCAAATTCCGCGACCGGGAAGGAACTGACCTGGCGCGTGGCACTGCCAATCTGAGCCTGAAAGTATTGAGGGTTTGCCTTAGTGAAGCGGTGCGTCAGGGCCTTATTACAACCAACCCAGCCGCTCAGGTAGAAATCTTAAAATCCCGAGGCGAGGCGACAAGACGGGCGTTTACGGTCGCCGAGATCGGCCGAGTTTTGGAGGGCTGTGGAACGGATCAGGAATGGCGTGGAATGGTGCTCTTTGGCCTTTACACCGGCCAGCGGCTTGGCGATCTCGCACGGCTGACATGGAGAAGCGTAGACCTCGAAAAGGGTGAGCTTTTCCTGACCACAAAGAAAACTGGCAGGCGAATGACACTGCCTCTGATTGGTCCCCTCCCCGACTTTCTGACTTCATTAGCCGCGACCGACGACCCGAACGCCGCACTATTTCCTACCCTTTCCAAGGCCAAGCGCACCGGCACGCTATCCAATCGCTTTCGTGAGATTTTGGTTGCGGCAGGCCTTGCTGAACCACGGACACACGCCGCCACGGGCAAAACCCGCAATTCAGCGCGGGCCACATCCGAGATCAGCTTCCATTCGCTGCGCCACTGTACCGTCACATTCCTCAAAGCGGCGGGTGTTTCCGATGCTTTGGCACGCGCCGTTGTAGGGCACGAGAGCGCCGCCGTTTCACGCCAATATACCCACTTGGACACAGCAGACTTGAGGAAGGCTATGGAGCGGATGCCAGATGTTACGAAGACCAAGCTATGAAGAAAAACGATCGCGTTCTCCCAGACGAAGAATGGGACTTCCGATGGCTCTGGGAGGAAGTGGAAGGAGAGCAAGAGTTAGCGTGTTCGTACGAGTATGCGAGAGAGTCTGAAATCGCTCGCCGAATCTTTCCGTCTACATCGCCGGACGAGTCCGTTAGCCTGATCGACACGCCACTGATTCAGGTTTTCAAAATCTTTGGCGGAAACACATTAAACATGCCTTGGAAGCGCGTCTGCAACAGGGTGAAGAAACAGCTTAAAAAAGCGCAGGACGTTAGCTCTCCATGTTTCCACTTTGGCAAAATGGACATAAGAGCGGTTACAAGCAAGATCCTTCCAGTAACTCCGCATTTTGACCAGTTGATGGGCTCTGAGTTGTTCATGGCCCGTATTTGCTGGCGTACGACGGACAATCAATTGACTCAGGAGTTTCGAGCCTTTTTGAAGGATAATCGCCCAGCCGAGTTTCCTGAACCAGAGAGCAGAGGCAAAAGAACAAAAAGTGCTCCAATTATTCGCTTACAAGCCCTGGGAATGATGCGCCTGCTTCACCACTTCACTGTGAAAGAGCTGCCAGAGCGGTGCCCGCATGCATGGAAAGTTTACGGTGGAAACGGTGAAGACTCCTGCCGCGCCACGCTGTACGAAGGCCGCAAGAACGCCAGGAAAGCATTCCTAAAACTGTTCCCTCGACTCTCGAGTTCGGAGAAAAACCCACGGTCATGGCCCACGCGCACGCAGACAATCGAGTAGGGGGAAGAGTCTTTTCTTAAACCGAAAGACCCCGACAATTCGGGCTGCTTCATTCGTGTGTATGCAACAACACACAAGTCAACGCCGAGGCACATCGACGAACAAGACCACGGCACGAATTGAAGAAGGCAAAGTAGACCAGGCCATTCCTGAGTTCGGCCGAATCGCCGACGTGGAACGCCTTTTCGGATTGAAACGCGGCCTCCTCTACCAGTTGATCGGTGCGAGGAAGATAAAGTCGGCATGCCTTAGAAAACCCGGTGCGAGGACGGGCGTGAGACTCGTCCACCTCGCGAGCGTGCGGGCATTTCTCGCGGAGAGCATGGAATGAATTCTTACATCGCTAATTTTTCTGGTCTGGAAGGCGCGAGAATGAACGCGCAGATTCATTCAGATATTCTCTCAAAGCTGTCCACTATGCCAGTGCGTGGTGAAGGATTGAATCACTGGCTATTTGTAACGGCCCTACGAATGAGTCGATATTTTTGCGAAAGCGAAATAATTGAAATCCTTCAACAAGCCACCGCGAGCCAGCCAGTCAAACGCGGCGAAATTGAACGCGCAGCCAGGCGTGCTAAGGAGAAAGTTGACCATAAGCTAAACGAACGCAGGTGTCCCAGCATTCCGAGAGCAACTGCGCACTCACATTGGGGAACATTGAACATGGAGCAGCGCGGAGCTGTAATCGCGACAAACGACTGCGGACTATATGATCTTTGGGAAGCATCTCCAGTTCGATGCACACCCATTTATCCGACGACGGAAACTGTAATTGACCATCTTTTCCCAGGAAATCCCTTGCTGTGTTGCGGTAGAAGCAAGTGGGAGTTTGCAACGAAACCGAGGGAAGATTGGCGCAATCGGATGACTACGCTGGCGTTAATCGTGCCAAATCCCATGACGACAAAGCTGGGCCGAACCCAGGAGGGGAAGCCCTCCGCGCATACACTCCAAAACACCGGATCGCGAAGATTCCTTGTAATCGAGCAAGATGCTGGAACTGCAGACGAGCAGGCAGCAGTGCTCATGCACCTTGCTGAAAAAGCACCATTGGCCCTTGCAGTCCACAGCGGTGGAAAATCGATCCATGGATGGTTTTTCTGCCATGGTCAACCCGAGGAGCGCCTTCAGGCATTTATGCATCACGCGGTCACCATCGGGGCCGACAAGGCAATGTGGACTCGCTCTCAATTTTGCCGAATGCCAGGCGGAACTCGTGAAAATGGCAATAAACAATGCATCTATTTTCTCAATCCAGAGGTACTTAAATGCCATTAGCAACGCGATGGTCGGAAGACATCGCGCAGAATGAACAAGACAATAAGACCCGCATCCCTGGCGGCGAGGGCACCAATCCGGTGTCAACATTCGATCCGCCAACGGTAATGCTGCCCGGTGGCCCGGTTACGATCACCGAATGCGCGCGCGATCTGTTTAAGATAATCGCTCCGCGGCATCAGATATTTGCGAGGGGAAAGGTCGTGGTTTCACTTACAAGAGCAACCACTGGTGATTTCGTGCTGGAACCACTTAAGCCTAGCACCGCACGAAGCACCTTTGAACAATACGCCAGATTCCTTGTTCACCGCTCTGGCGCCAACGGAGAAGCAGTATTGAAGAGGTCGGTCATGCCCGAGGAAACAGCGCGAGCGCTCCTCGATTCAGAGATTGCGTCTGATCTCCTTCCCCAGATCAAGGGGCTCACAAATTGTCCAATAATCTTCGAATCAGAAGGGATATTGAAAGTGTCCGGGCGTGGGTATTCGCAAGAAACGAAGATGCTCATTCAGCGAGGAGAGCATCCACCCAGCGTGCCTTTAGATGAAGCGGTTAATGGACTAAAAGCGCTTCTCAAGGACTTTGCGTTCCAGACCGTCGGGGACAATTCCCGAGCAATGGCCGCTTTTATTGCGCCAGCACTCAAGATGGGGGGGTTACTTCAAGGGTTCGTCCCCGTCGACGTAGCGGAAGCGGACCAAAGCCAGTCTGGCAAAACCTATCGTCAAAAGGTTCTTGGTGCAATTTATGGCGAGCGCCCTGCCATCGTCTCGTTGAAGAAAAACGGGGTCGGCAGCACCGACGAGAGCTTTCAGGAGCGGTTAGTCAACGGCCGACCATTTATCCAATTCGACAACTTTCGAGGAAAACTCGACTCCCCTATATTGGAGTCGTTTTTGACAGCGGAATACTCCTTTCCCTGTCGCATACCCTATTGCCGGGAAATCGAGGTGGACCCCTCACGGTTTTTTTTGCTCATGACTTCAAACGGGGTTGAAACAACACGAGATCTTGCCAATCGGTCTAGTATCGTTCGAATATTCAAACGCCCTGGAGCGGCATTTGAGGATACTCTGGGAATTGTCCAAAAAAACCAGGCATATTACCTGGGATGCGTGTTCAGCATTATTCGGGACTGGCACAGACACGGCAGTCGGCGCACGTCAGATACTCGCCATGATTTTCGCCACTGGGCTCAAACGCTTGATTGGATTGTGCAACATATTTGCGGCCTTGCACCACTGACGGATGGCCATCAGTCCGCTCAAGAGCGTGTCAGCAACCCCGTGCTAACATTCCTTCGGCTCGTTGCAATTGAAGCGGAAAAGACAGATAGGCTTGACGAAAACTTTTCTGCCTCAGAATTACTTGAACTCGCAGAAACAGGCGGCATTGAAGTTCCTGGATTGAAGGGCGAGGAGAACGACGAGAAGGCTCGAAAAATTTTAGGGATCAAACTCGGGCCGCTATTTAAATCAGCAGAACGCGTGCAAATAGACACATTTGAAGTGAGTCGGCAAATTGTTCGTAGCCAACGCAAAGACGGCCAAGGATCATTTGATTCAAAAGCATACGCATTCTCGAAGGTGCGTCCGCAAGCACCACAGCTACCACAGCAAGTCGAATAAGGTTCTGGAAAATACCGGTATATTTCAATAAGGAGGATGGGTTACTGTGGTCACTGCGGCGAAGTGTAAATTCGACCAAAACGCAGTAGCATCGATTGGGCACAGTCGAAGACAACCAATCGCGCTTGCATTTATGCTGGGCAATCCGATTCGGTCTGAACTGATCCTGACGAATAAACAAAGTTTTTATCGGAGTCCGATTTTGGCCACAGAGGAAGCGGTAAGCTCATAGGATTCTTTGAAGCTACCATCGCGGCAATCTACGGTTGTGTTAAGAATATGCCATGTCAACAACGCGCTCCATCCAAGGTCGTCCAACGAAGCTAACGCGTGACCTCATCCGGAATCTTGAATCGGCCTTACAGCAGACCTCCACCATGAAGAAAATCTGCCAGCAATTCGAGATCGGCGAAGCGACCTTTTATCGCTGGATGGCTTACGGAGAAAAGGCACCGCAAGGCCTGCTAAGAGAACTCCATGAAGCAGTGCGAAGAGCGCGAGCACCGGCCAGTCTTGCGCAACTCGACAGAGTTGCGGAAGCAAATGGATGGACGAGCAAAACATGGTTCAAGGAGTTAAGGAATTCCCACGAATACGATTTTGCAAAGATCGATCCTGCCCGAGGTTGAATAATCTGCAACTGCGGTCCGCAACATTACGGGTTCCGGGAAAATCGATCTGGGAGAAAAGCATTAAAAGGATGTGGTTTAGATACATCGAACCCGAATCGACCTGACTTGGGACCACCACCAAGCTTGGCTGTTATTGTTCTCCACGCCGTACTGCTCCTCGTTGTAGAAACCAAATTTTGAGAGTTTCGGGATTTTTGAACGTTTCCTACGCGCGGAGTTTTGAGAGTTTTCTCAGTTTTTGCACACCCTACGCGCGCAAGGGTCCAAATTTTATCCGACACGAAGATGACCTCGCGTTTGACTGCACACTCCACCAGGAATTGGAGATGCCTCTGCCCTCGAAGCCGGGCGTTACCGATTTTGAAGTTAGCGCTGCTCAAAGCCCACAAACTTTCCTTTTAAAAAGTATGCGCTCGCATCCTCTACGGTGTAGCCGCTGAAACCGGTTTTTGCTCGATAACGAAAAGCAACAGCCCAGCAGCGTCGGCCCTGGTAGGTCGCTGCGACCGGGGGCCATGTTTGCACGAACTGAAGGGAATCCGGGTCGCGAAGGACCGGCAGGAGCAGTGGCGGAATTCGGTATAGAGCCGCTGTTTATATCGAACAAGGCTCGGCCCAGACCGCAGAGAGCCATTAAGGCAAAGCCATACCCGATCAATCTGAGGCAGCCACGGGGCCGGGCGCTGGGCTTGGGAGGGAGCACTGGCGCTCCGCAATTGGGCATGATGAAGGTGGTCAGTATCCGTGAGAAGCGGCTCGACAACATTGTCAGTTACCTGCGTCACCTATCAACAGTGCGGTCATGAAAGGGTTGAACACTAAAATCCAGTCAATGAAAGCAAACGCACGCGGTTTTCGCAGCTTCGCCAGCTACCGCATCAACATTCTCTTCTTCCGCGGAAAGCTCGATCTTTACCCCCTAAAAACCGTGAAGAGCCCTATCTTACTTAATCCGAATCTGAGCCTGAGCCTGAACGATTTGCTGCTGCAGGCTAGCGCGCACAGACGGGTCGGAAACTAATGAAAGCCAAGAACCCGCATGCTCCGGATCAGTGGTCATCGCGTAATGAACCAGCGTAGTAATAGTTTTGTCCTTCGATGTTCCCGGAGGAAGCTTTTCAATCCACTCACAAGCACCTTTTACATCCTCACCTAGCCAACTTTCCACTGCTTTACCCCGGATGTTCTCTCCCAACGCGCCTTTCATCCCGAGAGATGCAAATGCAGCAGCGGCGGGATCGAGGTCAGCCCACGCCGCTGAGATAGCATCTGCCGCCTCGGTCCAAGATGGATCGTTTGAAGGATATTGGACGAGGAGCTTCGCAGCTCCGGCAGGATCAACTTTGGCCATGGAACCGGCTAAGTAAGGGGCGACCTGCGACTGAACCGATTGCGGCAGGGCGGCTAGGTTTTGGGAGACCGATGTCGGGGCGGCGGACGCCAGTGAAGGGATCATCGTTGTGAGCAGTTCGGGGGATTGTCGTGCTTTCTGCCAAGCGGCGGCGGGATCAATCAGCGCCCATTGCTTCGCGATTTTCCCGACCATCGCCTCTCGGGCAGCGTCGTCCTTGAGGGCTAACGCCCTTGCCATCGCGCCTTCGCCACCAATTTTCTCGACCAACGATTCGGCGAGATGAGCAGTTTGGTCAGCCAACGACGGATCAGACAGATTGGCTTCGAAGGTGGTCAAAGCGATGTCAGGGGATTCTTCTCCCATGACCCAGAGCACTGGAGCCACGCTGGGTCCGGACGTTGCTTCCCCGCGCTGCTGAAGCCAAGCCAGAGCATCCTTTGGATCATTCAACGCCATTTGCCCGGCAATCTCTTGCGCCAGCTCGCGCTTCGACCTCCCAGTGGGCAGCTTGTCCAACCACTGAGCGGCTGTTTTGGGATCCTGTGTGGAGAGCCGGGATAGGACGCCACGAAACGCAGCGTCATTGTCGCCCTCTGCAAGCGATCCAGCCCATGCAAGAGCGTCTTCTGGATTTTGCAGCGCCATGTGGTTTCCAACGGCGCTGATGGCATCATTGCGACTTTTACCAGCAGGCAAACTCACTGCAATTGCTGCCACACCGATGGCGGATTGCGAAGCCCCAGCCTCGAAGATCGTTGCGAGCGCCGCGGATTTATCTGCTGCATTGAGCGTCGAAGCCCACTGCACAGCTGCCCCGAGGTTCCTTTCTGCCCACGTTCCAGCAACCGTGTTTGTCAGTCGCGAACGTAGCGCCCCTGGCGGCAGGCGGCCGAGAGCCGCCGCGGCTCCGCTTGGGCTCTGCATTGTGAGGCGCTCGTAAAGAGCGCCCCACGCCATGCTATCAGCAGTAAGTCCATTCGCAGAGGCCAACCGGAAGGCAAGGCCGGCATCGCTTTGAGCGAGCGTCGAGTAGAATGCTGCTTCCGCTGCCTGCCGAAGCACCTTGTTCTTGATGGCTTTGAGCAGCGGCACCCCGTCCGCCCCGGTGCTCGCCAGCTCTTGTGCCCACTTCGTTAAAGCATCAAGCCGCGCCACAGGGTCACGCGTGCCCAAAATCACATCTAATGAAGTCTCAGCCGTCGGCGATTCCGAGCGATCCGCCTGGCGTGAAGATTCTTGGACAGCTGGAAAGACACTTGATGCAGACTCAAACTGGGCGGCAGGAGGCCGCGCGGCAATAGGCAGGGCAGCTCCGCTCACGACAGGAGGCTCTCGTTTCAACAATAGCCAGACTAAGCTAGCGCCAAATAACAGAGAGAGCGTGTGCGTGATAAATCGAGAAATCATACGGCCTGGAGGAACAGTTTAGAATTGCGGCAACCGAAAAACCGGGGGCGGCACTCGCCACCCCCGGTCCGAGTTAGATTACCACTTCGTCGAAATGGCGCAGCTCAGCAGCTTCGCCCACTTTGCCTGGGCAAACTTAAACTTCTCAACGGAACCGGTGTTCCCGATGAGCTTGCCACTCTTGTCAAAGATTGGAGAGCCATTGGCACCCACGCTGTAAACGCCATCACCGGAACTCAAGGTGACGTGAGTCAACGCTCCCGGTTTAGTCGAATCGGTGGCGAAGAACAGCAGCGCCGCCTTCGTTTTGGTTGAAACGGACATGTTGCAAGCGAGATACTGGTCTCCCGAAAACTTCGGAATGGTTATTCTCGCCTGCGCGTAGCAAAATTTCGTGAAGCCACTGCAGTCAAAATCAGTCGGGCCTTCGTGTCCCCAGTAATAGCGCTTCCCAATCTGCGCTTCAGCGGTGGTCATGACCGAGGTGGCGTTTTTCTCAGTAACCGAGTGTCCTGGCGTTGGAATCGCCACGAGGGCGAAGGTTGCGGCAAGGGTGACGCTCGCACGATGCGCGAGCCTGGTAGCGGCGCACTGCGCCGTGTTAGGGAAGGCCGTGAGGCCGGTTGTGGTTCTGGTTGTCATGCGACGTAACCGTACGCTGGAGCAAACTACCGGGGTAGAGAAAAAGCGCTTCTAAATTCCCTCCTATCCTCCTCATGCTTATCTTCATTCCCGCGTCATTTCGCGTCAATTAACCTAACGGTAAAATTTACTACGCATTCTGCACCGCGCGGTCCAGTCGCGGGCGTGTTCGCTCAACCAGAACCGGACCGCCGCCATCGCAATCTCGACCGCAATTCGAGCACGAGACGATAGTGGAATACGGTTCGCCGAACTCGTTCACATACGCAGCGCATGTCGCCGCAAAATTCGCCTGGAGCTCTGCTTCGTCGTCTGCGCCAAGGGTTCCAGCGTAAGGCCAGTGGTGGAGAAAAAATCCGAGGGCGTGCTCGCAGTCTCGCGCATACGCGCGCGTGTCCAAAATGTGGCAGTGCCACATTTCATCCACCTCGGGGGTCGGCACGATACGCTGATGAGGATACTTCACACAGAGGTGAAGAAACCGCTTATAAGTCGTTTCCGCCGCGTCGGCTTTAGTGGGATCCCATCGGCTACCGTCTCCACGCACGAGTTTGAACTTCACGGCTTCAAGATCAATGGCGGCTATTCGGGTAAGGGATTCTGCCAGTGGGATTCTGAGTGTTTTCATGGATTGAACTTTTTTGCTCGAACGATTGCAGGAGAGAGCATGGACTGCTACTCCTGATTTTTCCTCGACGATTTCCTCCATGCCGCGAAAATGCAAAAAACTTTCCGCCCGCGAGACCAAGAAAATGGGAGATGGAACGAATTCCAGCTCTAGTAGGGTCAATCGGGTAGATGGGAGTACGGGTAAATGAACACCGATGCTTTGGGGAAGTGTGACCACCAACTTCGTACGCCGTTGCTTTTGGCTTTGAAGCGGCTAAAAATCCGGCGCTCAGAAAATAAGAACGCGAATCAGGTTCTCAATCGAGCCTTGCGGAGTTTCTCGCCTGAGACACGCTCTGCTCCGCTGGATACGGGTAAGGTGACGGCGTTATCAGAATATTTTGTAGCTATCGCAAAATCCGTAACGGATGGCCAGTTTTCTCAGGCCGAATTTGAGAATCTCGAGCGTCTTCGGGATGGTCGACTCGAAATGGAAAGCAACGCCGTTGGATCTTACTTGAGCTATATCGAAAAACGGATTCGTGAGGTGATGCATGATGCCTTAAAGCTCCGCTGCGCTTTGGAAGCGAAAGCGCACTGTTTTGAGCTCGAGTCACGCTGGTTGGAGGCGATTCCGGTTTTGCGCGAGATTATCACGATCGAAGAGGATCGGCTTTTCGATCCGGTGGAAGGCGCACGTACAAGAGCGCGAGCCGCACAGGCTTACATCAAGGACTGGAAACGAGAATCCTGCGAAAGCGCAAAAACGCTTCTCATTGGAGGGCTCGAGAGGATCGAAAGGCTCAAGACAGTTAGGCGGACGAAAGTGGAACTGCTGCTCACTCTCGCGCACGCGCACATCGGACTGGACGAGCACCAGATTTGTCGGGTGATATTAACCAAATGCGAACCGCTTTTGACGGAATTGCGCCTACAGCAAGCGGGCGATTCATACATTGCGCTTGGCGCGGATTATGATGTCCGCATGGGCGTCGCACTTAAGCGGCTTGAAACAGACATGGAATTCTCTCATCGGCATCTTACGTCTGGTGCTCTGGCACGCGCGAAAATCCAGAACCGTCGCGGAACCGCCCATGCGATTCGGCATCTGGGCGGGCTGTATGCCGATAGCAGTCCAAAATGGGTTGATCGACGAAGCGCGCTAAAACGCAGTCTGTGGTTTTATCTCGCGGCTTGGGACATCTTCCAATCCCATGGCGAAGAAGGCCAGACATCACGAACGCACAGGAACTGTGGGAACGTCCTGAAATATCTTTGGGAGGAAAGTCTGTCGATGACGGCAGCACAACAAAAGGCCGAGCTTGCTACGTTTTTCGGCGAAATCGGCTCGTCACTTCAGGACGACGAAAAGGGTGCTTTGAAATCGCTGTATGTTGAAATCGGGAAAATTTCGGCCATCCAGTCAATCACCGGCAAATTTGCTTACACTCAGTCTTTCGCAATAGGCGCGCTCGCCCATTACAGGCGCTCCTTAGAACTGAAAGAAAGACTTGGGATCACGAGAGATGTGGACGAAATTACGAAAGACATCGCTCTCATCGAGTCCGGATCGCGGCCAATCACAAGCCAGCCTAAGCCGAGAGGGCGTTAGTGACAGTTCACTGAGTTTCGCCGGAGACCTCATTGCGATGCCGGGCACCCTGCATCGCGCTCGTGATTTCGTGGCCGTCGCCATCTGGCAGGCCGAAGTCGCCTATTGAGCAGGTCAATCAGTCTCGCACGATGATGGCAACGGCCGCGTCCGCAGCCGCAACCACGGCAAAGCCAGCGGCACGCAGACGGCCTGCCAGCGCGCGAGCGGTATTGGCACGATCTTCCACCAAGAGGAGCCGAATCTGTCTGGCGCCGAGACTCGCCTCCCAGACCTCAAAGGCACTGACGTTCAATAGCAATGCCTCCTCGCAGGGAAGCTCCACGATGAGCGTAGCCTCTTTACCTCACGCCTCGCTTTCGGCGCGAATGGCGATCCCGCTTGCGCGTGTTCCGGAGCAACTTCGCCCTGCCAATAGATTGAGCCCAGAGACCATCACTGGGAATCTCGTCGCCTCAAATATTAACATCGGTTACTATAGGTCCATGGCAAAGACGCGCTGTATCCAAGGGCGACCAACGAAGCTCACGCCCGGCCTTATCCAAGATTTTAGATCGGTCTTCGAGCAAGATCTTCCCATGGCGGATGCTTGCGAGCGTTTGGGAATCGGAAAATCAACATTTCACCGATGGATGGATAATGGAAGCCGGGCCAAAAAAGGTCCGCTGCGGAAATTCCATGACGCCGTGAAAGACGCGCGTGCTGTCGCCGATACCCTCCACTTGGATAGGGTCGCAAATGCCCATGGCTGGACCAATCAGCCGTGGTTTATAGAGTTCCGGAATTCGAAACGATTGAATCCACAGACCCAGAAAAGCGGATCTGACAAACAGCGACGCAAGACCCTCTAACTCGCCGCAGCCGATAATCAACGCTCAGAAGGCGGCCATCCTGGAACCTCCGATAATGTGCGCCGCGTGGCGCCTCGGTAATTAAGCCATTCGAAGATGCTTTAGGTCATTCAGTGTCAGCGCTGAAGCTTCTTCATGATTGCCCAAACCGCAGCATAGGCCGAACTCTTATGCTTCTGAGTGGGCGAAGCAGCGATCTCCGATTTGAAGTTATCATACAGGATATCGGTGGAAAGCTGACGCATGAGGCCAAAACATTTGAGGGGCGCGATAATGATTCGGAAGCGATAATCGCCATCCGGGGTCTCAATGATTTCTGCTTTGACCTCCGTCCAGGCAATTAAGTCCTCAAGATCACCGCGTTCTCTGGCGCGCATTTGCATCATTGAAGGGTCTTCGGGGTATATGCTGACGGGAAAAAAGCCGTGATTAGTAAAAAGCCACATGGATAGATTTGGTATTTAAGGACGGAGTTTTGAGAGCCTTGGTAGTTTTGGGAGGTGGTAAGCGCGCGCGGCCGCGGCGGCGCCGATCGGGAGTGACATTTGGCTGAGGTTCTTCCAAAGCATTCCGATCCAGAAATATGACTGCGCCACGTGGCGCAGACGTCCCGCAAAACGGCCGGGACTCAAGTGGTTGGAGAAGTCAACGTTGCTTGATGCCGAGGAACTTCTCCTTAAAGAAATAGGCGGTAGCATCCTGCACGTTGTAACCACTGAACCCATTCTTTGCCCGGTACCGGAATGTTACCGCCCAGCAGCGCCGCCCTTGGTAGGTTTCTGCGACCGGAGGCCATGTTTGCACGAACTGAAGGGAATCCGGGTCGCGAAGGGTATGTTTCAAATACAGCTGAGCCTCGACCGGTGGCGTCGCGTTCTCCGAACTGCCAACCCATGGCATGGGGCCAAGCTCAGCCTCGAGTTTATTTTTCTCGATCTCCGCAGCCGCCTTTCGTTCGGCTTCTGCTTTTTCCTTCGTCGCCTTGGCCGCCGTGCGTTCCTGCTCGTCGGCCGTTGCTTTCGCCTTGCGTGTGTCACGGATGCGCTGGGCGACATCACAAACCCGCGGTTTCGCGATGGCCTTCGCGCCTTTAAAGTCAAGCGTGATCGAGTCTGGCGTCAGGGCGGTCAATTTTACCACGGTGCCTACCGGCGCCTCGCTCGTTGAACCGGCGTCTTTCTCGGAAACGAATGTGACGGGTTGTCGAAGAGTGACTAGCGCTGGCCATTCAGACCTTGTGACGGTCGCCAGGTCGGGCAGCGGCTCCGGAGTTGAACCGATAGGAGCAGTGGCGGAATTCAGTATCGAGCCGCTGTTTATATCGAACAAAGCCCGGCCTAGGCCGCAGAGAGCCATTAAGGCAAAGCCATATCCGATAAATCTAAGACAGCTACGGGGCCGAGGGCTTGCCGTGGGAGCGACCACCCGTGCGCCGCACTTGGGGCAGGTGGTAGCCTCGGAACTGATCTTGTTGCGGCATTCGGGACATTTGAAGAGGGCCATAGGGAGACGCTGTTAAGGAGCTGGTGTGGATAGGCATGAAGGCAGTCAACGCAAACGCAATCCTGCTCTATTTCGGAGCAATCCCCGCTCTTTGCGCCAGTATCGTCAAGCTCTCAGATGGAGCAGGCCCGCCGACCAAATGTCGTTGGCTCGACAATTCGCAGGCTTCGCAGTGCGCAGAACCTGACCCAGGAGACGCTCTCGGCGCGATGCGGCGTGGCCGGATACGAGATCAGCCGGGGAACCCTTGCAAAAATTGAGGCAGAGATTCGTGGAATCGGCGACGTGGAGCTCTTCGTCATTGCCAAGGTCCTTGGCGTAAAGCTTGAGGAACTCTTCCCAAAAAATTTTGCCACCCGGCTTAAGACAGGCGAATTTTTTGCCGGGCCGTAGTGTTCCGTCACAGCATGCGCGATAGTGAATGCGCGATCCAGGCGTGTGTGACCCATCAGTTGGAGTGCGCCCACTGGCGCACATTAAAACTGGGAATTAGCTTTCTGTGCCGAAACAGCGATGAATAGGTGATCTTCCTCACGTCCTGGCATGTGGCCCGTGCGTCTATTTCGGATGTTTACACTTATGGCTTGGAGATCCTGTTATTTCCTCGTAGGCCCTGGTGAATCATTTCTCGGATCTCCACCCTACACCGCTCGCAAGCCAGTTCTTGGTAATCGGACGTGTTAGGCCTCGCCATTGCGAGGCATCAGGGCTGATTCTGCAGAATCCGACCGGTTTTCTTCCTCTCTTCAGTTTTCCACTTTTTTACGCATAGCAGATGGCAATCAAAAAATCCGACCTTTACTCCTCTCTCTGGGCCTCGTGCGATGAACTGCGCGGCGGCATGGATGCCAGTCAATACAAGGATTACGTCCTGTTCATGCTGTTCATCAAATACGTCTCCGACAAATACGGCGACTACGATGGATTCGAGCCGCCGGTGGTCATTCCAAAGGACGCGAGCTTCAAGGCCATGGTCGCCCTTAAGGGCAATAGTGACATCGGCAACCTCATCAACACCCAGGTTATCCAGCCACTCATCGACGCCAACGCCCGCCTGGCCCGCAGCGACTTTCCCGACTTCAACGACTCTAACAAACTCGGCGACGGCGCGCAGAAGGTTGAGAAGCTTGGCAACCTCATCGCCATCTTCGAAAACCCCGCGCTCGATTTTTCCAAGAACCGCGCTGAGAACGACGACATCCTCGGGGATGCGTACGAGTATCTCATGCGGCACTTCGCCAGCCAGAGCGGCAAGAGCAAGGGCCAGTTCTACACTCCGTCCGAAGTCAGCCGCATCATGGCCAAGGTCATCGGCATCTCCCCGGCCAATTCCAGAGCCGCCACCACCGCCTACGATCCCACCTGCGGCTCCGGTTCGCTGCTGCTAAAAGTCGCCGCCGAGGCCGGCAAGCACATCACCCTCGAGGGGCAGGAGAAGGACGTGACCACCGCCGGTCTCGCCCGCATGAACATGATCCTGCACGACTTCCCGACCGCCAACGTGCTTTCGGGAAACACGCTCTTTGATCCCAAGTTCAAAGACGGCGAGCAGCTCCGCACCTACGATTATGTCGTCGCAAATCCGCCCTTCTCCGACAAAGCCTGGTCTACCGGCCTCAGCCTAGGTGAAGGCGGCAGCGGCGACCACTACCAGCGCTTCACCTGGGGCGCGCCGCCCGCCAAACAGGGCGACTATGCCTACCTCCTGCACATCATCCGCTCCATGAAAAGCACGGGCAAAGCCGCCTGCATTCTCCCGCACGGCGTGCTGTTCCGGGGCAATGCGGAAGGTCTTATCCGGCAGCAGCTCGTCCGCTCTGGCTATGTCAAGGCCATCATCGGCCTGCCTGCCAATCTTTTTTATGGCACCGGCATCCCGGCCTGCATCCTCGTGCTCGACAAGGAAAACGCGACCGCCCGCACAGGCATTTTCATGATCGATGCCTCCAAGGGTTTTAAAAAGGACGGTCCGAAGAACCGGCTCCGCGAGCAGGACCTCCACAAGATCGTAGATACCTTCGCCCGGCTGGATGAAAGCGATCCACGCTACGCTCGAATGGTGCCCGTCGCAGAAATCGCTAGCCTGAAGAACGACTACAACCTCAACCTCCCGCGTTACATCGACAGCACCGAACCGGAGGATTTGCAGGACATTGATGGCCACCTGCGCGGCGGCATCCCCGAGCGCGACATTGATGCTTTCGGCAATTACTGGAAAATTATGCCTGGCCTGCGCGCCGCCTTGTTCAAACCGCTCCGCGCTGGCTACTCCGCCATTCAGTCACCCCAAGTCGAAATCAAGGCCACTATTTTCGGCCACGCCGAGTTCACTGACTTCACCGAGAAGGCCAGAAAGCTCTTTACACAATGGCAGACGGCATCCGTCCGGCGGCTCAAGGGCCTTGCCAAGGACGGCCATCCCAAGCCGCTCATTGAAACCATCGCCGAGGACCTGCTCGCCGCATTCAAGACCGCGCCGCTGCTAGACGCCTACGATGTTTATCAGCACCTCATGAACTACTGGGCAGAGACCATGCAGGACGATTGTTACCTCATCGCCGATGCTGGATGGAAGGCGGGTGCATTGCCCCGCGAAATCCGCCAGGTCAAAAACAAGGAAGGCAAACTCGTCTGGCCCGAGAAGGAAGACTTCAAGAGAGGCAAACGCCGCTTCAAGTCCGACCTGGTCCCGGCCGCGTTGCTCATAGCCCGGTATTTCGCCGTCGAGCGGGATGCCATCGCCGCCCTTGAAGCCGAACTCGCCGCCCTGGAGCCGCAGCTCGACGAAATGCGGGAGGAACAAAGCGGCGAAGACGGGCTGCTCGCCGAGGTCATCGAAGGCGAGGGTGAAAAGCAGAAAATCACCACCAAAGCCCTGAAGGCCCGCCTCAAGGAGATCGGGCGCGCCCCGGACTACGCCGACGAGCGTCAAGCTCTGGAAGCCTACGCCCAGTTATTCAATCAGCAGGCGGAGACCAAGGCCCAGCTCAAGACCGCACAGGACGACCTCGAAGCCAAGCTCGACGCCAAATACCCCACGCTCAGCGAGACCGAAATCCACACCCTCGTGGTAGACGACAAATGGCTGGCCACCATCGCCGCCGCTGTGCAGGGCGAACTGGACCGCGTCTCGCAAACCCTCACCGGCCGCATCCGCCAGCTCGCCGAACGCTACGCCACTCCGCTCCCGCAGCTCACCGAAGAAGTGGCGATGCTCGCCGCCCACGTGGACGAACACCTCAAAAAGATGGGGGCGGTATGGAAGTAAAAACCGGTTACAAACAGACCGAGGTCGGAGTCATCCCGGTGGAGTGGGAAATAACGCCATTTGCCGAACTCTTCGCGTTCCGAAACGGTGTTAACGCTGACAAAGCATCGTATGGCCAAGGCGTTCGCTTCATCAACGTCCTTGAGCCAATAACCTATTCCCACATCCACGGACCGGAAATCACAGGTCAGGTTACGTTGCCCGAAACGGTGATCGCGTCTTATTCAGTCCGACGGGGCGATGTACTCTTCAATCGCACGTCAGAAACGCAGGAAGAGGTTGCTTTGGCAGCAACTTATCTTGGGTCTGAACGCGTGGTGTTTGGAGGGTTCGTCATTCGCGGGCGACCACTCGACCAGCGGTTCGATCCCGTTTACTCGGGTTACGCTCTCCGCGCTCCGCTCATTCGTTTGCAAATTATTCCGATGGGTCAGGGCGCGATTCGTGCCAATATTGGCCAGCAGAATCTCGGGCTTGTCGTCGCTCCCGTCCCCCCCGTCCCCGAACAACGCGCCATAGCGGAGGCGTTGAGCGATGTAGATGAATTGCTCGGTGGACTGGATCGGCTGATCACCAAGAAACGCGACCTCAAACAGGCCGCCATGCAGCAACTCCTCACGGGCCAAAGCCGCCTCCCCGGCTTCCACGGACAGTGGGAGGAAACGACTTTTGGAAGTGTCGTCCGGCATCATGCAGGCAATTCGACTTTAATTAAAGGAAAGCTTCCATCATCTGAAGCCACAGGACGATTTCCAGCCTACAGTGCTTCGGGGCAGGATGTTTGGTGTGACCACTTTGAACACGAAGGTGACGCCATCGTGGTTTCCGCAGTCGGCTCACGTTGTGGAAAAGCATTCAAGGCTTCGGGAAAGTGGTGCGCAATTGCCAACACGCATGTTGTCTGGCCGAACGCCGCAAAAATCGACACGCGGTTTCTGGCGTATTTCATCAACGACGAAGACTTTTGGCAGAAGAGCGGGACTGGTCAGCCATTTGTGCTCTTTACGAAGACATTTGCTCGGCCGTTGCACTTGCCTAAACTCTCCGAACAAACCGCCATCGCCGATTTATTGACAGAGATAGACTTGGAGCTGGCGGGGCTGAAACAGCGGCGGGAGAAGACCCGCGGTCTCAAGCAAGCCATGATGCAGGAACTCCTCACCGGAAGAACGCGTCTCGTGTAGCTTTTATGAACAAGCAAGACCTTTCCACCCTCTTCGTTGTATCGTTGTTTCGGATCCCCGACTACCAGCGCGGCTATGCTTGGGAGGATAAACAGATTTCCGACTTTATCGAAGACTTAGATGCATTGGTCGAGGAGCCAACCGCTAACCACTACACTGGAACGGTTGTTACCTTTTCTCCTCAGAACGGAGCAAAGAAGACTTACGGTACAAAGCAGCTGAGGGTCGCTGATGTCGTCGATGGACAGCAACGCCTCACAACGGTTTGCCTGTACCTCTCCACAATCCTGCGGGCACTAAAACAAGTTGGCGAAACCGCCTACCATCGCGACGAGGAGGATTTCCTGTATTCTGGTGCGACTTGCAAACTGACGCCCGGCAACGACACTGCAAACCTGTTCTTCGACTTGTTGAAATCGGGTCACCCGAACACGACAGCGGGACTCCCCCATGAGAAGCGAATGGTCCACGCGGCGATGAAATTTCAAGCGCACCTGCAAAAGCAGATGAAAATCAAGGGAAGCGAGGGGACCGCGTATCTGAAGGAGTTGCACCGCGCCATCACCCAGCGCCTTCTTTTCACCTCCTACACCATTGAGGAGGAGTGCGAGATCGGGATGACGTTCGAGCTGATGAACTCGCGGGGCAAAGACCTCTCCGTCCTGGAACTACTCAAGAATTACCTGATGCATTGGGTTTCCCGAAACGAACCGGAGCCGGCAAAACGGGAGGAGCTTGCGGCACTCATCAACAAGAGCTGGAAAGACACCTACAAGAACCTCGGCGAGTGCGACGGCGACGAAGATCAATGCCTGCGTGTGGCATGGACGCTGTATTGCAGCCATCCGCCAGCTAATTGGGGCGGATACGATGGATTTAAAGGTGCCGATTTCATTCCGCTCCGCGACTTCTCACAAGCGACCAAAGAGACGGCAAAGGAGTTTCTTAAAAGCTTCACCGAAGCTCTGGCAGAGGTTTCCCGCCACTACCGAGTGATCATCAATCCCACGGCTACGAATACGCAGTCGCCGGAAGAACTCCGCTGGCTAACGAAGATTCACAACACGGGAAATATCGCGAATTTTCTGCCGCTGCTCGTCGCAGCCCGAAAGCGCACGGTTGCCGGAGACATCGCGCTCCCAGAGTACATGAACCTGCTCAAGGCGCTAGAGTGCTTTGCCTATCGTGTCTTTCTTTACAATGGTCGGCGCAGTAATGCCGGCAAGTCGAACTTCCACCGATGGGCGTGGGAGATCAGGGACGGCAGCCAAAAAATCGGGGATGTAACGACATGGATTTTCGAGCTAACGCGCTACTACCATCCGGAAGCGGAGTTCACGGATGGCAATGCTCCGCTCGGTGACTGGTATAGCGGACGACGCTTGTTGCGCTACACGCTCTACGAGCTTGAGTTGAAACTGCTTGACGATGAGGGCAAGGGTGCGAGGCCGAAACTCGCATGGGAAGACCTCAGCGACTTCACGATTGAGCACATCCTTCCGCAAAATCCAAATGATACGTCGAATTGGAAGAAGGTGTGGACCGACGCCGAACGGGCGGAGTGCCTGCATGACATCGGAAACCTGGTTCTGACACTGAACAACTCTAACTATTTAAATTTCGATTTTGATAGGAAGAAGGGATCACCTGGGATCAGCCCGTCGTATTGCGACTCACCGATTCAGCAGGAACGGCGAATCTCTCGATACACAGACTGGACGAAAACGAAGCTGCTGGAACGGCGGGGCGAGCTGGTCGAATGGATCAACGAGCGGTGGAAGACTGAGGGCGCTGCTACCAAGCACATCGAAGTCAACGAAGACGAGAACGAAGACGGCGTTTAAAACGTAAACACCCCGATCGCATGCCTGAAATCCCCCGCTCAGAACGCAAGACGCAGAATCGCGTTATCGCGCTCTTCACAGACAAAGCCCGGCCGGATTGCCTGGGTTACGAGTACCTCGGCGAATGGAACAAGCGAAGCAACAACCGATGCATCGAGTCGGACTTGCTCCGCGCGAATTTGAAGCGGCGCCGCTACTCTGAGGCGCACATTTCCGCTGCCCTGCAAAAGTTGATGGCTGCCGCAGACGACACCGGCATCACCTTATATCAGGCCAACCTGCGCACCTACCAATTGCTACGATACGGCGTGTCAGTGCAGATCGCTGCCGGACAGCCGCACGACACGGTGCATCTGGTGGAATGGGAACAGCCGGAGACGAACGACTTCGCCCTCGCCGAAGAAGTCACCCTGCGCGGAGGCTACGAGCGGCGCCCCGACCTCGTCCTTTACCTGAACGGCATCGCCATCGGCGTCATCGAGCTAAAGCGCAGTTCGGCGGAGATCGGAGATGGTGTGCGTCAGCTCATCACCAACCAGGAGGAGATCTTTAACAAGGGATTTTTTGCCACGGTACAATTGGTCTTCGCAGGCAGTGATTCGCAGGGGTTGCGCTACGGTACGGTGACCACGAAAGAGGAGTTCTTCGTGGATTGGAAGACAACGAGCACGGCCGCACTCACAGCTGGCGCGTTGCTCGACCGGCCGCTGGCCGAGATGTGCGAGAAGTCCCGTCTTCTTGATTTGATCCGCAACTTCATCATCTTCGACAAAGGATACAAGAAGGTGCCGCGTCCGCATCAGTTCGCAGGCGTTAAGGCGGCGCAGGAGCGCATCCGAATCCGCGAGGGCGGCGTGATCTGGCACACGCAGGGCAGCGGCAAGAGCATCCTGATGGTACTTCTGGCAAAGTGGCTGCTGGAACACGATCCCGAAGCCCGTATACTTGTTGTCACCGACCGCGACGAGCTGGACAAGCAAATCGAGGGCGTAATGAAGAACGCCGGGGTTATTGGCGAGAATTCGCCTTCGCCCCGCATCCTGAACAGGGCGGAGTTTGTTGCCAAGCTCGGTGCCACTGCGCCCCGGCTGCTCTGCGCGCTCCTGCACAAATTTGATCCCGCCGACCTCAGAGGCGAGCCGCCGCCTGTACATGGTCGCTTTTACGTCTTTGTGGATGAATGCCACCGCACCCAGGGCGGCGACATGAACAAGCAGATGAAGCGCTGGCTGGAGCACGCATTGTTCATCGGCTTCACCGGCACGCCGCTGCTGAAAAAGGACGCGGCCAAGCTGAGGACGCAGGACATATTCGGCACCTACATCCACACCTACAAATTCCACGAAGCCGTAGCGGACAAGGTGGTGCTCGATTTGAAATACGAGGCCCGCGACGTGCCGCAGCGCCTCACCTCGCCGAAAGCCATCGAAGACTATTTTGCGAGGAAAACCAAAACGCTGAACAAATTCCAGAAAGCCCTTATCCGCAGTCGGTGGGCGACGATGGAGGAATTGATGAGTGCTGAAGAGCGCAAGGCACGTATCGCGGCCAGCATCATTCACGATTTTGACACGAAGCCGCGCCTGAACGACGATCGGGGCACCGCCATTCTTGTGGCTGCGAGCATCTACGACGCTTGCCACTATTACCGCATCTTCCAAGGCAAATCCTTCGGCGAGTATTGCGGCGTTATCACCTCTTTCGAGCCGAACCACAACGCTATCTCTCGCGAACCTGCCAACAGCGACGCGCGCTACAAATTCGACACCTACACGAAGCACATCCTGAAGAACGGCCAAACGACCAAAGCTTACGAGGACGAGACCAAGCGCCGTTTCATTGAGGAACCGGCCAACCTCAAGCTGCTGATTGTGGTGAGCAAGCTCCTAACCGGCTTCGACGCGCCAAGCTGCTCCTACATCTACCTCGATAACGAACTCCACGACCACAACCTCTTCCAAGCCATTTGCCGTACCAACCGGCTCGATGGGGACGACAAGGACTACGGCTACATCGTGGATTTCAAGAAGTTGTTTGATGACGTGCAGGAGGCCATTGCCGTCTACAGCTCCGATGAGCTGGATACCAATCAGGGCAACGGTGGCTCCAACAACGTCGAGCTGAAGGACTGGCTCACGGAAGGAAAGAAACAACTCGATGCCACGCGAGAGGCGCTCCGCTACCTGTGCGAGCCGGTGCCGCTGCCGCGTGAGATGGAGCAATTCCTGCATTACTTCTGCGGCGACGCGGCCAATCCCCAATCGTTGGCGGACACGGAGCCCTTGCGCATTTCGTTCTACAAATCCGTGGCCACCTTCGTGCGCGCCTACGCCGGCCTCGCGCAAGACTTCACCGCAGCCGGGTACACCGATGCCGAAGCAGCTGCGTTGCAGAAGGATGTCGATTTCTACAGCGAAGTCCGCTCAGCTATCAAAAAGCACTCCGGCGAGGAACTTGATATCAAGCCCTACGAAGCCGATATGCGGCGTCTGCTCAACACTTACGTCCAGGCCGATCCGGCAGCGGACGTGGGCAACCTTAATTCGCTCTCCCTTACAGAGCTGATCATCGAGACCGGGATTCACGATGCCATTGCCCGAAAGCTGAATGCAAAGGGCAAGCTCTCGAAGAACGCTGTTGCTGAGGCTATCATCAACAACGTCCGTAAGACCATCATCCGCGACCAGCTCACCGACCCGAGGTTCTACGCGGAGATGTCGAAGCTTTTGGAGGATCTTATCAAGCAAAGCCGTGTCGATGCCGCCGCCTACGAAGTTTTCCTAAAGAACGCGGAGGAACTTGTGAAGCGAATGGCAGGGAAGGATGCCGTGGCCGACGTGCCTGCGATCCTTCACGGCAAACCGGAGGCCATCGTAATTTACAACAACTTGTTCGACATCCTTGCAAGCGGAAGATCCGTGCTTTGTGAGGAAAGCTCTCTGGAAATTGAAGAGCGGGCGCAACTGGCCTTGCGAATCGACCAAGCCATGCGCGAGCACGCGCCTGCGGGCTGGAAAGGAGATGACACACGAGAGAAGCAGGTCTTGAACGCGCTCTTTCCCATCATGTCGAGGGACCGTAAGGCAACGCAGGCCATTTTCGAGATCATCAAGAACCAAGCCGGCTACTGATGTCCGAGACGATCCAGATTGGGGATCTCACAATTCAGGTGACCAAAAAGGCCATCAAGAACGTCCATCTGTCCGTCCACCCGCCCGATGGTCACGTCACCCTGGCCGCCCCGAACGCTACCCGTCTCGATGTCGCCCGTGCCTATGCCATTTCCCGGCTCGGGTGGATTCGCCAGCAGCAGGAGAAACTGAAGGGCCAGGCGCGGGAAACGCCACGTCAATTCATTGAGCGCGAGAGCCATTACGTCTGGGGACGGCGTCACCTGTTAACCATTATCCACCAAGACACCAAGCCGTTCGTTTCGATCGACCACAAACGCATTATCCTGACCGTCCGGTCCGGCAGCGACAAGGCTTTGCGTGAGAAGGTCATTCATGAATGGCATAAGTCGATCCTTCACGGAGCTGTTCCTCCGCTGATCGAAAAATGGGAGGCGAAGCTGAAGGTGAAGGTTGCCGGCTATTTCCTGCAACGTATGAAGACCAAGTGGGGAAGCTGCAATCACGCCCGTGGCCATATCCGCCTCAATACGGAGCTGGTGAAGAAACCAAGGGATCTCCTGGAGTATGTCGTCGTCCACGAAATGGCGCATCTCATTGAACCCACGCACCAGGACCGGTTTGTCGCGATTCTTGATCAGCATTACCCGACGTGGCGCGAGGCCCGTGCGGAACTCAACGAGCTGCCGCTGACCGCGGAAGCGTGGAAGAAATGAGTCCTTTGCGAGGGTCCATCAAGGCCTCCAGCGCTGTTCTTCAGAAATACGTTATTTCAGGCAGCATGGAGCGGCCGAAAGGCAGCCATTTTTCGTACCAACACAGGATATTCGTGTCGAGCAGCCTGTATCTCGGGAACATCCTTAGGGGGCATTCGCTTCACGTAAACGAAAATGCAATCTTGTCCCTGATCACGCCCCACCCCAATGGATGCAAGCCAAGAAGCGCCTTGGAGGGCCTTCTTCAGAGAGATAGCTGCATCCTTAACATTCATACGTTGTGCTCCGACACCAATTCTACTCCTCCAAAAAGAGTTTGCACGTAATTCATAGGAATCATTATCCCATAATCGCCGGCCGCCGCAAAAATGAGCCCCAGCGCGACGGTTCCATCCTCGCTCACCACGAGGCTGCCAGAATCGCCGGCAATTGCAAACGGGCCCGCGTCGCCGCGAACGGTCCAAACTTCAGTGAACCATGCAGTGGCGTTGAAAAAGCGGCATTTGTACGGAAGTGGTGTGTTGTCGATCGTCATCGCCTCTATAGTCCCCGTCGTCAAACCTGTAGTCCGACCGAATTTCTTTACCCTCATTCCGCTAACGGGATCTGCAATAGTAGATGGCGTATCGTAGCCATGATCTTCATCCCCTTGCCATGAAGTGACCATATTTGTATCCACGACTCTCCCTAGAGCTGCGTCAGCGCGATTTACAGGTACGAGTTCTGGAACACCACTACGAAGCTCTATGATTTCAGCATGACGAGCAATTTGCCGAGGCGCAGCGATGTACGGGCCTGCATCGCGGGTAGCGGGCGCGAGAATCGGTTGACCAACAGCAACGTGATTACATGCCGCAATAACATGGTTGTTAGAAAGGCAGAATATCCCTCCGGCCACTGACTTACGAACCAGGGCTCCAAACGTCCCAGCATATGCCTCCCCTGCTGGCGCACATGAGCTGCCGCAAGCGACGCGGCCACCATGTTCGAAGAAATTTGCACTCCCGAGCTTACCTGGGATCACGACAATTCGGCCCATGCGGGCGAGGACGATCGGCACGCCATCGATCTCTTTTGGCAAAGTTTTCTCCAGCTTTTTTGACGAGCGAGTAAGGTAGATGTGCACCTTTGGACCTTTCTCGCCACTTGAGCATGCAACAGTTTGGACGGCCAAGCCTGCAAACGCAGGCTCCTCGCGGACAGTCGCTTCCACATCGTTATCTTCAGCGCCGGCTGGAACGAGATGAGGTTTATAACCAGCGAACCCCGCTAAAGCCGTATAGCAGCCTTGTTCATAAAAAAATTGGGCTAACGATCGCGCCACCGACACTACTTTGCTTGTGGCATCCTCCATGCCAGCCTCCCACTGAATTGCCTCAACTTGGCTTTTTTCGGTTTCTGCCTCGACTTGCTGCGCTTCGCTGTTTTTTAATTTCTGTTCAAGCTCCATCTCTTCGCTCATCAGCCGATAGTGAGTAGAATTAAGAGCGATACGCAAGCGCGATCACTGCAGTAATAAACCGTGGCTATGGTATTGAATTTTGGTGAAGCAAGCCGCTCGAAGGACATGAATCATATACGGACATGAATAATCGACCATACAACAGCCGCGCGTTCAGCATTCTTTGAAATAATGAAACATGCTGTGAATCGCCCTGGGCCTATGCGCTGTTCGATGACGGATTGGACACATTGCATTTCCTTCCAGAAGTTGTCTCGGAAATCTCTGAGCTTTCATGAGCCTGAGATAGAGCGCCCACGGGCGCACATTAAATGCACCATCCCGCAGCTTCCAGAAAGCCCCAACTCATCAGGGCTTTCCTCTCAGATACGGTTCCACCGACACGCATGACACGGACGACCTCCGAGAGAAACCAGCAGCGTTGTTATGCGTATTTGTTATGCATTCCGCTCCAGACGAGGAGCGAAGATTTGTAAGTCACACAGTCCAGGCCACTTCTGAGAGAAGTGACCCTAACGGGATTCGAACCCGTGTTACTCCCGTGAAAGGGGAGTGTCCTAGGCCACTGGACGATAGGGTCGTTTGGTAACGAGCGGGCGACTATGCGGAAGAGAGACTCCGACTGCAAGCGGTTTCTCATCAAAAATTCATCAAAAATGAATTCAGCGGCTCAGGAGCAGCGTTGCGGTGCGTTCAAGGGAACCGCGATGAACGGAAAGGGCGGCAATCGCACTGGTTTGAAGACGCTCTCGCCGAGCGGGATCGAGCAGGAGTGAGCGGAGTTGGACCTCGAGGTCCACCGGATTGAAGACCTGCACGGCAGCGTCCCGGTCGAGCAGGAGCTGCACGACCGGAGCGAAATTCTCCATGTGCGGGCCGAATACGACCGGCTTGCCAAGCGCGGCGGGTTCAGCTGGGTTTTGGCCGCCGGTATCAGAAATGCCGGGCAGGCTTTTTCCCACAAAAACGACAGTAGCGAGCGCATACCAATCGCGTAGTTCGCCCGTGGTATCGACAAGGAGGACGTCGCACGGTTCGGCGTTTGGAAGCGGCAACGCCGTGCGACGCTGGATGCGCAGAGAAGCAGGCGCGCCCATCCGACTGGCATACAGCGAGGGAACACGTTCGACGTGGCGGGGAACCAGGATCAGGAAAAGATCGGGGATTTCGCGGCGCAACTCGGTGAAAATTTTCAGGATCGTTTCCTCCTCGGGCTCCCAGGTGCTCCCCGCCATGAGGATCGGCGTCGAATCGGTCACGCCCAAAGGCGCGAGCAATGCACGAAACTCCGAAGACCGCGTGCCGGAGACTGAATCCGGCATGTCAAACTTCAGGCTGCCGGTATGGTGAAGACTTTCAGGGGCGGCTCCGAGGCTGATCCAACGGGCGATGTCGTCCTGCTCCGGGACACAGATCTGATCAAGCAGAGCGAATATCGGCCCCGTCCACGTGCGGAACCGGCGAAACCGTCGTTCGCTTCGAGGCGAGAGCCGCGCATTCACCAGCGCTGTAGGGATACCGCGTCTCCGGCATTCGGCGACAAGATTGGGCCACGCTTCGCCTTCGATAAAAACAACCCGGTCCGGCCGCAGCGTATCGAGCGCTTCCGAAGTGATGGAACGCAGGTCGAGCGGGTTGTAGAGCACTACAAGCCATTCTTCGCGGACCTGCAGCGCGACGGCAAATCCGGTGGAGGTGGTGACGGAAAGCACGACGCGCACGGAGCGATCCTGGCGATAGAGTTCGCGGGCGAGTTTTAGAGCCACCAAGGTTTCACCGACACTGATGGAATGAATCCAGGTCCAGCCGCCGCGCTCAAGCAACTCGCGATCGGCCTCTTTATAAAGACCGAAGCGCTGGCCGAATTTATCGCGAAAATTGCCGCGCCTGAGCATCCGCCGGGCAAACCCTGGTAGGAGGGCGGCAAATACAATCGGAAAAAAGCAGTTATAGACAAAGAGAGAACGCCGCGCGGCGAACGGGAGCGAAACGGGGGGCATGCGACGGTCGGCCAGGCGTTGTTAAATGGGACGCAGCAAGGCGAGCTCGGTGGCACCGTAACGTTTCTGCCGCAAACATTCCCAGCAGCCGTGCAAATCGAGTTTTGCCCCCGGCTTATGCTCAAGCACAAAGATGCCCTCCGAAGCAATGGCACGCCGCAGCCCTTCATTTCCAAGCAGTTCAGCGGTAAAATCGCGATCCCCTGGCTGTTTGACGTAAGGCGGGTCAGCGATAATCAGATCAAAGGAGGCCGGGGTGGCGAGCCGGTCCAAAAAACCGAATACGTCCATTTCATGGACCGTGGCCTGAAGCCGCGTCTTGGCCAGGTTACGCCCGATGGTTTCAATAGCGCGCCTGTCACTTTCCACCAAGGTCGCAGAGCCCGCGCCACGGCTGAGCGCTTCAATGCCCAAACCGCCTGATCCCGCAAAAAGATCGAGCACACGAGCGTCTGAAATA
This sequence comes from Chthoniobacteraceae bacterium, assembly GCA_028293625.1. Classification (GTDB taxonomy): domain Bacteria; phylum Verrucomicrobiota; class Verrucomicrobiia; order Chthoniobacterales; family Chthoniobacteraceae; genus CAIURC01. The sequence goes on from JAQGOL010000030.1 coordinate 574,439, forward strand.
AAATCACCGAGGCTTGAAAAGATGGCCCCCTTGACCATGTCCATGGTGGGGCGCAGATCAGATTTAGGGGTTTCCAAAGTCATTCCGCCTGCGGTTCCGGCTACTACTCTCATCAGTTCAAATTCTGGTTCTGGGGGGACTGGTTCAAGGGGGACTGGTTCTGGGCGGGCTGGGGGGAGGGAGGGCCGGGGGGCTGTAGGGGTGGCGGAGGAGCGGTGGCCGACGGGGGATCGGCGAACTCAGTGCCGGCCGGGGGCGCTTCAAGCAACTTCGCGTCTTTTTTCTTTTTCTTCTTTTTGTCGTCCGACTTTTTGTCGTCCGGCTTCTTTTTTCCACCAAAAATGGCGGAAATCACATTTTCAAATTGATCGCCCAGTTTCTTGCCGATCATTTTTTCCGCCAGATCGGTTTTGGGACGGTCAACCTTGCCGCTGATCTTGAATGGCACCACGGGGAGCCCGTCGGAATCAGTTTCACTCAGGGTGTTGCGGACAACATTTGGCAGCTTGTTGGCAAGGGTCTCATTAACAGCGAGGCGCGCATCGAGGATGACCTTGCCATCAAAACGAATCACACCCTGCGCCGTGAGCTTCAGGTCGAAGGCCTCAAGCAGGAACGAATCGACGTAGGCTTTTTCGCTGCCGATATGGAAATCGGCGTTGGCCCGGTTCAGGCGCAGGTTGGCCAGTTCTTCAATTTGCAGGATCTGACCGATGGTTTGAAAAAACTCAAGCTGTCTGAACTGTCCGTTGGCGAGGCTGATCTGCCCCTTCCCTTCCGCCCGCGCAATCTGGCGGGAATTGCCGTGCACATCCATTGAGCCGGCCAGGATCCCCGCCGCCTGGCCTGGCGCCCATCCCGCCTCGCTGCTCAAACGGGCGGCGTCAACTTTCTCGAACTTTACGCCGGCGATAAAGGGCGAAGCTTTTTCCTGGGTTTTTAAATTAAAATTGCCTGCAAGCGAACCGCCCGCGACCAGGGCATGCAGATCAGGAAGGGTCAGCTCACCACCGGCATAGGTAAACGGCGAACGCACATTTTCGAAAAAGAAGAGATCGCCGTAATTGAGCTTGCCCACGGTGATAGTCCCTTCGATGCGCTCGGACGTCATCATGCTGTAATCCATTTCCACGTCGTTGAGGAGTGCCACCCGCTTTTTGTCCCGGTCGAAAAGCTCCACGGTGCCGTTGTGCACTTTAAATCCATTAAGGGAGACCTCGATTCCCTCCTTTTTTGCCTTGGCCGCCTTGGTCTCCTTGTCAGTTTTTTTCTCGGCGGCATTGGCGGGCGCTTTGGCCAGCGTGGGGAGCACCCATTTGCCCGCTTCATTTTGCGCCCAGACGATTTTGGGGCTCTCGATCTGCATTTCGTAAATGACGAGCTGGCGTCGAAGGAACGGAAGGAGCCGATACCGGGCACTGAAGCTGGAGGCTTCAAGGAAATTATCGCCTGAGTTGCTTGGGATCGTAATGCCATTGATGCGCAGATCGCTCCAGGGCGAGAGGCTCGAGTTGGTGATAGTCAGGGGAAGCTTAAGCGCCTTGCTCAGTTCCTCCTGGATACGCGCCTGAGTCCCTGGCGACTGGACGTAAAGATTGATGGCAATGATCAGGACCACGACTATTGCGGCAAGCCCTGCGAGGGCGATGAGAATAGCCTTGGAAATGCGGTTCACGCGGCCGAAGTTACGCCCCAACCCTTGAAAGAAAAGGCCGAATCGCCCACCGCAATGGAGGAAATCCTAGTCATCTTCAACCCGGCCGCACGCGGCGACAAAGCAAAGCGCGCATTGGAGCGAATCAAACGACTACCGGGCTGCAAACTGGAACCAACCGCTGCGGCTGGCGATGCGCGCACCATTGCCAAACAAGCGGTCACACAAGGCTGCCGCACAATCGTCGCGGCCGGCGGTGACGGCACCATCAACGATGTCGTTAACGGGATCGCCGGAGCGAATGTGAATCTGGGAATCCTTCCGGTCGGCACCATGAATGTGTTCGCCGCCGAGCTCGGATTGCCAAACGACCTCGGCAAGGCATGGAAAGTGATTCAAAAAGGGCATACCCGGCGCATCGATCTTGGGCGCGCCAACAAAACGTACTTTGTGCAGCTGGCCGGAGTGGGGCTCGATGCGCAGGTGGTTGAGGAGACGACATGGGAATCGAAAAAGAGTTTCGGCCCGTTTAGTTACCTGATCTCAGCCGCTCAAATTGCCGCGCGCAAACCGCCCAAGCTGATTGCCGAAGCGGAAGGTAAAACCCACGAAGGCTCTTTTGTGCTTGTTGGAAACGGCCGCTACTATGGCGGTCCCCTCGCCTTTTTCAAAGATGCCAGGATCGACGATGGCAAACTCGATGTGCTGATTTTCAAGAATCTCGGTTACCTCGATCTGGCGCGTTATATCGCTACCATCATTATGGGCCGCCACACGGATCTGAGTGATGTGACCTATTTTCAGACCTCTCATGTGAGGGTGAGCAGCGATGAGGAAGTGCCGGTGGAAGTCGACGGCGAAGTTGTCGGCAGGCTTCCCGTCGACTTCCGGATTTCGTCGAGAAAACTGCGGGTTCTGGTGCCGGAGCCACCGGCTTAGAAAAAGACGGTGCGGAATCTCAAATAATCGGCTGCCGGCGGTCCATGTATCCCCCGAGGCGCGATCCCTTGGCGGTTGGAATTTTACAACTTCCTGGCGTCCAATTATTATAGAGTGCCCTATGCGTCCCTTCCGTCAACAGATGCGGCCCCCGGCTCGGAGGTGGCACGCTGAAGCGCCGCCGGCAACCGCCGCATTGATTGCAGCACAAGCCGCGGTGTTCGCTCTCCAGACTCTCTGTGAATTGCTGGGGCCGGAGCCGGCATCGCAGACAACCGCCTGGGTCTCCCAATGGCTTGCACTCAGCGGCATGGGCATCGACGCGGGCCGTTATTGGGAGCTTTTAAGTTATTCCTGGATCCATCCTGGTCCGTTGCCGATCCACATGTTTGCCAATGTCATCGTGCTCTTTTATGCCGGACGCGAAGTGGAGCCAATTTTGGGGTCGCGCCATCTTTTTGGAATCTATGTGCTGGGTAATTTGATGGGGGGAATCCTGCAGTGGCTCACAATGCCGGATGTCGTGTTAATGGGCGCTTCCGCCGGGTCGGCCGCCGTGCTTACGGCCTTTTCGACGATCCTGCCTGAGCTGGAAGTGACCTCCGATCGATTTGCCTTTGGCGATGTGCGCTTGAAATCAAAGCACCTGGCTCTGGCCCTGGTATTGGCCGCCGGGCTTCTCTGGTTTTTTGCGGTCGGCTCCTCCATCGGTCCCGCGGCCATCATCGCCGGCGTGCTTCTGGGATGGGTCTATGTTGAACTGCTCGGGTTCGGCGCGCCACCGGCCATTCAGCGTTACTTTTTCGAGAAACGCCGGCGCGAAACGCGGCTTAAGCAGATGAGCACGGATGAATTTATCCATGTTGAGATCGATCCCATCCTTGAAAAAATTTCCCGCAAAGGATTGCGAAGCCTGACACGGACTGAGCGGAAAATTCTCGAAAGCGGTCGCGAAAAGCTCGGACAGGACGAAGCGACGGAACGATGAAGAGCTTGCGATGGAGGGTGAAGAAACGCAAAACACGCGTTGCTTATGAAAGTGCTGCCCCGTGTTTTTGCGCTCCTTTTTGTTTTTGCAATCAACTCTCTTGCGGCCCCACCGCCGCCTCCTCTTCAGGCCGCCAATCTTAAGGTCGAAGTCGATGCACGGGAAATCTCGCGCTCTTTGATCCATGCCCGCCTTGAAATCCCTGCCACGCCGGGGGATTTTATTCTTTGGTATCCAAAATGGATCCCTGGAATCCATGCCCCAGGCGGACCGGTGCAGAATCTTGCGGGATTGCGTTTTGAGACCGCGGAAGGCGAAGCGATTGTCTGGCGGCGCGACGATGAAGAGACGCACCGATTTCATCTTGCGGTACCGGCCGGGGCGGACCGTGTGATCGCAAAGCTCGATTACATCTGCAACCAGCCCAACGTCAACTCGAGCGGTGTCGATAGCTTCGGCAACTCGCTCCTCGGTGTAATCAACTGGAACACGGTCCTTTTATATCCGGAAACAGCTTCCATCGATACCGCCATGGCCACTGTGCGCGTGCAACTTCCCGCCGGTTGGAAGTTCGGCACGGCACTCAAACCGACACCGGGCGAGGAGAAATCAGCCTGCGTCGAATTCGCGCCCGAATCGCTGCGGCGAGTGGTCGACTGCCCTCTCATTTGCGGTGAAAACTTTCGCACGATTGAAATCACGGGGAAGAACACGCCCCCCGCGTTTTTGCATCTCACAAGCGAATCGGCGAGCGCGATCCAGATCAACGACGCCCTCATTGGCCAATACCGGAAACTGGTGGCTGAGAGCGTTGCGTTATTTGGCGGCGCGCGCTGGGAGAGCTACCATTTCCTGGTTGTTTGCAGCGACACAGTACCGCACAACGGCCTTGAGCATCTCTCAAGCAGCTTCAATGCGGTCAGCGAGCGGGAACTCATTGACGATAAAAAACGCAAACTCTGGCCTTCCTATCTTTTGCCGCATGAATTTGTTCATTCGTGGTGCGGCAAATTCCGCCGGCCCGCTACGATGCTGACAACGAGTTTTCATCAGCCAGAACGCACCCGGCTCCTTTGGGTGTACGAAGGACTCACGCAATATCTGGGCGAAGTGCTGACAGTCCGCTCCGGCCTGCTGAGTTTTGAGGAAAACCTGCCTGCGCTTGCTGCCAAACTCGATTTCCTCATGCAGATTGAAGGCCGGAAATGGCGCTCGCTCGACGATACGGCGGCGGCAAGCTGGCTCAACCGCGCCCACAGTGTTTCGTGGGGACAACTGCGGCGCAGCCAGGATTATTATAACGAGGGGCTGCTTGTCTGGCTTGAAGCCGATGCGCTCATCCGGGAACGCTCCGGAGGCCGCGCATCGCTTGATCAATTCTGCAAAAAGTTCTTCTCGGCCGATCGCCCAAAACAACCTTCGGTTGTCCCGTATGACCTCAACGAAATCATCGCGGACTTGAAAGAAATCGCCGACGAGGACTGGGAGAAATTTTTCGCGGATCGCGTGGCGCGTCCCAACGCCGTGCTGGGGCTTGATTTCCTTCCAAAAACGCTCGGCTACCGGCTCCAGTTCAGCGCTAAACAAAATGATTACCTAAAGGAGGTCGAGAAATCCCGCAAACTCGTCAACGCGAGCACTTCGATCGGGCTTTCCACCTCCGAGGAAGGGAAAATCACCAGCGTCGTACCGGGATCCGCGGCCGACAAAGCCGCATTGGCGGGCGGCATGACCATCAGCGGCGTCAATGGCCGCAAATTCAGCGGGCAACGACTCACAGACGGGATCGCCGACAGTGTGAGCGCGCGCAAGATTGAGCTCCTGATTCTTGATGGCGAAACATTCCGCACTGTGACCCTCAATTATGGCGACGGCCCTAAGTTTTTGGAGCTGATCCGGACGTCGGATCATCCCGACACATTGGCGGCAATCCTGAAACCCGTGATAAAGGACGAAGAGAAAAAATAAGCGCCGCTTTGCAACGAGTAAAACTCTACGCAAAACTTGACCCTACGGCAGGCCACGGTTGAACTCTCTGGCGATGAAATTAACCACTCCTTTTCTCGCACTCTTCCTTGGGATCGCTTCTTTGGCGCCAGCCAGCGAAGCGACGCCGATCAACGCCGACGCGGCGCTCAAAAAGTTAAAAGCCGGGAATCAGCGCTACCTGAGCGGGCATGCGATCCATCCCGACCAATCCTTTTCCCGGCGTGCGGAAGTGGCCAAAACCCAGCATCCATTTGCCGTCATTCTTGATTGCTCGGATTCGCGGCTCTCGCCTGAGATTATTTTTGACCAGGGCCTTGGCGATCTCTTTGTGGTGCGTGTGGCGGGAAACGTGATCGATGATCACGCGCTGGGGAGTATTGAATACGCGGTCGAACATCTGGGCGCCTCGGTTGTTATGGTGCTTGGACATCAACGCTGCGGCGCGGTCAAAGCGACAGTCGACGCCGGCGCGGTCGAGGGTCATATCAAAAGCATCGTCAAATCGATTCAGCCTGCCGTGAACAAGATCAAGGGCCAGTCCGGCGATGCCGTTGATAATGCGGTGCGCGAAAACGCGCGCGAAGTGGCCGAACAGCTGCGCAATTCCAAGCCGGTTGTCGCGCATTGGATTCATGAAAAACACGGCAAGGTCGTCCCGGCCTATTACAGCCTTGATAGCGGCAAAGTGATCAGCCTGGATTAACCGTTACACGGCGCGCTGAACATATTCCACCAAGGTTCGAATATGTGCTTTTTCAGATAAACTGCTGCTGCGCGACTCGCCAAATTCGAGCAGCGTGAGCATTGTATTGGAGAGCTGCAAAGTTTGCCGCACGCTGCCTTTGGTTCCATCGAGTGAAGCAAGCGCTGGCAGACCGGCAATTGCCCGCACCTCCGGGTAATTGTGACAGAGCCACTCAATAAACGCGTTTTGGCTCAATTTTGAATTCGGCGAGGGACAACCGTTGGCGATGCAAAGCCGCAGGATCGCCTGGCTGATACGGGCGTAATGACTTAGTGCTTCAATCGAAAAAGGCCTGTCATCGTCGGGTCGGGAGGAACTGTGTTTGGAACCATTCGCCATAAATTGCTTCCAAGCAGAGGGCACGCCCGAAGGTGCCAATTCAAGAAAATACCTTGGCAAAAACGCAAATTGACGCAGCCGGTTTTTGCGGTGCGGAAGCGCCGGTTTGTTAGAAGTGATAACCGGCTGAGAACATAAGTGCGTTGCTGTGTAGACGCCATTTCCCATCCGCCGGGCCGTTGTTGGCGATCGTGCGGAAATCGCTCACCGAGTATTGATAACCAAAGTCCCAATCCCAATGAATGCCCCGGCCGCCAATCCCGGCGCTTAAAACATGCCGGTCGCCATCGGGGATCCCGGGCGTGAATGTCGCGTCGGGGGCATTGTTTTCGGCATACGCATAACCGCCACTGACCCGGAACCCATTGGAAAAGGTGCGAGTGACACCGAATTCGTAGATGAATCCGGATTCATAATTAAAATCGAGGCCGCCCGGCGCGGAGAACTGTTGTTTAAGCGGCGCGGAATTGAGGCTATCCCAATCGGTCCAATCGATATCGACCTCCAGGTTCCATTGCGGGGTGGGACGAAACGAATAACCGGCCACGATGAACTGAGGGAGATGCACCGAGAGAGTCGCGTCCTCCTGCGGGAGCCGCAGCTTGCGATTGCTGCCGGGAAATGGCTTCACGGTGACCTGGGAATGTCCGCTAAAATCAAAATCAAGCGGGCCATGGTAGGTCAAGCCGAAGGAGTGCTGCGGCAATGGCTTCCATAAAACGCCGACATTAAACCCATAGGTGGTGTTGTCGCCCTGGAAACGGAACCCGTCGCCCGGGACGGCGATGCCGCGGACATCCTGCGCCTCTCCATAGTTGATCGTCGGGCCGGCACCGATGGAAAGGGTCGGTGTCAGTTGCCAGGCTGCCACGGGTGCGAATGCAATCACCACCAATTTCGCGGTTTTGTTCTTATTACGCGACGGGATCTTGTCGTCGTATGCGATGGAAAGCCCAAATGGCGTATCGACACCGAGTCCAAGGGAAAGCCGCGTATCTGCCGGCGACCAGGTGTAATAAAAATTGGGCACATTGATGACGCGCTCCTTGTTTCCAAAAGAACCGCCGGTATCGGGCCGGTATTCAACGTCAAGCGTCACCGCATAATCGCCCAGACGCACCTGGGCACCTTCAAGCTGCGTAATACCAGCCGGATTATAGAAAATAGCGGATGGATTATCAGCCGTGGCGACAAACGCATCAGCGCGTGCTGTTGCCGCGGCATCCTGATGCGGGATCCGCACACCGGAGGCATGCACGGCGGTGGCGGTTGCTGAAAGGATGAGCAGGGAAAAAATGCAGCGTGTTCTCATGGGGCGGTACTACCGACGATTATGCGAGCGGCCTCCTTCCATCAATGCAGAACCGCCGGGAATGAGAGTGAAGCTGGAGGGTGGCAGCCATCGCCCCGCTCTTATGGCTCCAAAGCACTTACGATGCGGTAAAACCGTTGACGTCCGGGATTACTTCCAGTCCGGATCGCCATCGCGTCGAACGCCCGGGTAAGTCCGCCGGGTTCATCGGTAAATGGGAGGGCCAGATCGGGCGTCGACTGTAGTTTATAAAAGAGGCCACGCCTGGTGGTGCAGCGAATCTCCAATTCTCCGGCGCTCAGGAACCGCAAACTCAAATCCGGCGGCGCACTCAACACGGAGCCGTCAAAATATTGCCGCGCAAGCGCCCAAACACTCCGGCCACATTCTGCTCCAACGCGGCGGCCGGTGAGATCGTCGACGGGCACATGGATGCCGCCCCAGAGACGGGAAAGGCCGGCTTGATCCGCCGCATCAAAATAGGTTGCCCATTGCAATTGCACCGTCGCACTTGGCCCGTCTTCAAATGTCAACCCACTGCCCGCCGCAGCCGTATAAAGGCCAATGCCGCCCGGGAAAAATGGCGACCCGGTGATCGCGGCGAGCACTTCGGCCGCGGACCGGCTGAACGTGCTGTGCCCGGAAACATAACCGGGAAAAGCCGGTGTCACGAAGGTCTCTTTTTGATACGGCAACCATCTCACCGCCTCGATCCAGCGCACGCCGCTATGCTGGGTCAGACTATCCGGCGGCTGTCCCGGCCAGGCAAGAATGGCAATTGAATCGACAGGCAGCCCCGCATGGCGCTGGCCGGTTTGCGCGGTCGTCTCGGTGACCTGTTCGATCAATCCCGGCACAAGCGGCAATCCATTCAGGTGATAACGCGGACCGGCCGGAAAACTCGATTGTCCCAGGCCGGCCATATATCGGATGAATGTGATTGGCCGCCCTCCCTCGTAATAGCGTTTGAGCGACCATGCCGCGCACGCCGCTTCGTGCAGCGAGGCGTTCAAGGCGAAATAAAGCTTCACGTCCCATTCCAGGTCATCAAGCACCGGCCCGGAACCGCCGAGGCGTTTGCCAAATGAAGGATGATCGCCGACCGCGTTGGCGATGGTATTCCAATGGCCGGGAGGCGTTTCCGAATTTGGGCCATCGGCCCAGAACTCCGAGAGGACCCGGGCGAAATCGCCGCGCCTGACGACATTCGCCGGATACGGCAGGTTGGTGGCCGGATTGATCGGACGGCCGATCCCATCGTTCATGCCAAGCGTATTGTTGCCGATCGACCCCGGCGAGATATCGATCATGACCCCATCGTCGGGGGTTAACTCGCTGCTGCGCCGAATGATTTCAAGCACGTCGCTACGAAACTGCGCATCGCCCGCCCCGCCAAGCCTTGGCTGGGGACCCGGATCAATCCAGGGAAACGCGGCGTCGGCGCGGCCCAGCACAAACGGCCGAACCCCGAGCCATTGCGAGCCGAGATAAGTTTGCGTGGAAGGAATCGGGTTGCCGTTTTGATCCAATGCATTGTCGACGGTCAGCCGCTGCCAGCGATTTACATCGGCCACCGTCGTGCCCGGCAACTTTGTCACGAGCGGGCTGTTAATCGGCACATAGCCGCCTTGATTGACAGGGTAATCCGCGTAGCTCTGCGCCTGGCGCGCTCCGTCACTGAGAAACCAACCTGAGACGCTTGCGGCGACGCTGTTCCCCACGCCGGCCGGTGTCGCAAGATCGATGCTCGTGTTGTTTTTGTCGTAACCGAGCACTCCCATCTCGGCGTCCAGGTCGAGTCGGGTGGCCGTGGGATTAAGGGAAAGCGCATAACGTTCTCTCAGAACCCGATACGCCGCGTAACTGATCGCTTCCCGCCGCGCTGCAGCCAGATCAGTCGCGTGATGTTTGCCGCGGTAAACATATCCGACTGCAACTGGATCGTATGCGGCCCACGCGTCATACATCGCCACCGAAAGAGTGAAAAGGTTGCGCGCCTGCACCGGTGGATGCGGCCGGTCAATGCGGATGGCCGCCAGATTTTTTTCATTCCAGATCCGCGCGATGCTTTGGAGTGCCAGCGCCTGATTTCCCAAGGCACTGCAGATCATTGCAAGCGTTACCAATCGGAGCGTTTTCATGGGGAACAAATCTTTTAAAAGGAGCCAGGGGGAATGTCAGCGGCCGCAGCGTAGCTGCCGCGATCATGGGTGCGGTAAATCCGGCATTCGTAATTTAACAGAAACTGCGTGTGAAAATATTTGGTGTTTCCCATTTTTTGACATTTTATTATTTATTGTTTACTCGGTTTGGCGCGATTTAAGAAAATCGTTTTTTCTGGCGCGGCACCGGGGCGGCACTTAGAAACGACGTCCCTTTTTTGCCTATGGACTCCGTCACTCGAGTGCTCCGCGTTGGGTTGCCATCCGGCAGCCTTCAGGAGCCCACCTTTACCCTCTTCTCAAAAGCCGGCTTCAACATCTCAGGCGCGAGCCGAAGCTACAAACCGGCGGTCGATGATCCTGAAATGGTCATCCGCCTCCTTCGCGCCCAGGAGATTTCCCGCTATGTCGAACACGGATTTCTCGATTGCGGACTGACCGGCAAAGATTGGATCGAAAACAATGGCTCCGACGTCGCCCGGCTCGCCGAGATGACATTTTCCAAGGCAAGCAACAAACCGACACGCTGGGTCATTGCCGTGCCGGAAGATTCCCCGATCAAGTCAGTACACGATCTTCAAGGCAAAGTGATCGCCACCGAAGCGGTGGAGATGACGCGCCGCTACCTGGCCGAGCACGGCGTCACGGCCACGATCGAATTTTCGTGGGGCGCGACCGAGGTAAAAGTGCCCGATCTGGTCGACGCGATTGTCGACGTGACTGAGACGGGATCCTCTTTGCGCGCCAATAAACTGCGCATCCTGGAGACGATCATGGAATCGTCCCCGCAGATCATCGCCAATAAGCAGGCGCTCGAAGATCCGTGGAAAAAGCAGAAGATTGAAACGATGGTCATGCTGCTTCAGGGCGCCCACGCTGCGCGGGACAAAGTCGGCCTCAAGATGAATCTGCCCGGCGACAAGCTTGAGGAGCTATTGCGCGCGCTGCCTGCCTTGCGCAATCCCACCGTAGCTCATCTGGCGCATTCAGACTGGGTGGCGGTGGAAACCATCATCGACGAGAGCGTTGTGCGCGAGATCATCCCGCAGCTCAAATTGCTCGGAGCCGAAGGGATCATTGAGTATCCGCTTAACAAAGTCGTTTATTAGCACCCGCCGCGAAAGCAAATCAGGGGTGAAAAGATTGCGCACAAATTCCGATTGCCCACCGTGCCGATTCGTGTTCTCCTCTGCCCCCCCTAATCAAAAGTCACAGTCGTAAAATTGCCATATCCTCATGGGTTCACTTAAAAAGAGACGGAAAGCGAAAATCGCCAAGCACAAACGCCGCAAGCGGATGAAAGAAAACCGCCACAAGAAGCGTTTGCGCTACAAGTCCTAGGCGCTAGGTTGCGCGGATGATCTCGCTCTGGCTGACACGTTGTTCTTGGCCTCGGGCATTTTTCTCCGCAAAATCGATCGCAGCGGCGACGTTCTCCGTCACGCTCCTCAACACTCCGGCATCGCTTGCCGGAGTGTGGCCTCTCATAGCCAAAGGCCCGGCAAAATCTTTGCCGGCCAAAGCCGCCTCCGCACCTTCCCGCTCGGCGGCTGCGTCACAGAAACCCGGCACCCCGGAATATGCGGACGCTCTCCCCTCCCCTCCGCGCAAAGCAGCGCCGGATCTCCTCTTAACGAAGGCGGATCTGCAAAAGGCCTCCGCGTACACCGAGTTTGCGCGCGCCCTTATTTCCGAAGACAATGCGGACTCAGATAAAGCGCTCGCGGCTTATCGCCGTGCGCTCGATGCCGACCCCAGTTACACGGAACTGGCGGTCAAGATCGCATACGAGCTTGCGCGCCGGAACGATATCGCCGGAGCCATCCAGATTCTCAAGGACGCCATCAAGGCCACTCCCAAGGAACCTCTGCCGCTCATCTATCTTTCACAGCTTTACTCCAAGAACCTCAGGAAACCGGATCTCGCCCTGAAATACGCTGAACAGGCGCTTTCAGTCGCTCCTGAAAATTTCTCGTCCCACCTTGCATTGGTTGACCTTTACGTGGCCGGCGGTCAGACAAAAAAGGCGGAGCAGGCGCTTGAGCGCGCTTCAAAGCTCGACACGCTCGATCCGAAGTTCTGGGTGCAGCTCGGTGATCTTTATGCGCGGCTCTATCTGAAGGAAGAAACGCCGCCCCAATCTCCCGAGTTGGAAAAGATGAACGCCCTTTACCGGAAGGCCGCCGATCTAGGACGCACCGATGCCACGGTCCTTACCAAAGTCGGCGACTACTTTGTGCTCTCCCGGCAGGTCAAGGATGCCGTCCCTTTTTACGTCTCGGCTCTTCAACAAAAACCTGGCCCCGAGGATGCGCCTCTTAACAACCTGCGAGACAAGCTCGCCCGAGCTTATCTGGTCCTTGAAAATCGCGACGAGGCCATTCGGCTTTTTGAAGATATCGTCAAGGAGAGCCCGATGCGTTTTGAGACCTTCGAGATCCTCGGGGAACTTTACGAGAAAGCCGACAATATCGACAAGGCGCTCGAAAACTACGAACGCGGCCTGCAGCTCAACAACGCCGAGCCTCGCAGCTATACGCGCCTCACATCGATGCTCCTCACCGCCAAGCGCTTCGATAAGGCAATTGAAGTCATGCGCGCCGCCAGGGCCCGCTTCCCGGACCGGCCTGAGGTGGCATTGAGTCTCGCGCTCGCTCTTTCCCAAGCCAAACAGCACGAGGAAGCGATGGCGGCGTTTGAGGAAGCTTTTGGCGAGTCAAAGCAGAGCCATGAAGAGATGCTTACCCCTTCCTTTTATTTCCAGTATGGCGCGGCCGCGGAGATGGCGGGCAAGCTCGATAAAGCGGTGGAGTTACTTAAAAAAAGCATCCAACTCGATCCCGCGAACGCCTCTGAAGCTTATAATTACCTCGGTTATATGTGGGCCGATCGCGGCATGAACCTGGAAGAAGCGGGCGAGATGCTTAAAAAAGCGCTCGAACTCGATCCTGACAACGGATCGTTCATTGATAGCCTGGGATGGCTCTACTTTAAAAAAGGCGAGTATGAACCCGCCTTAAAAGAGCTGCTGCGCGCGGCGGAAATGATCCGCCCGGATTCGGCTGATGTTCTCGACCATGTCGGCGATACTTATCAGGCGCTGAACAAACCGGCTGAAGCTCTTAGTTATTGGCAACGCGCGCTGGCAGCTGAACCCGGCGATGAAAAAATCGCCGCCAAGATTCATGCTGCCACCGGCAAGGCAACGTCGCCCAAGCCAGTTCCGGCGCCTTAGGCCCCTTATTAGTTCTCGCCGTGCGACTGGATGCGGTCGCCCACGCGGCTTACCACATGGCCAGTCTTGGCCGCGCCGTGTCCGACCACATGCACGCCCTTGCGCGCAACATGCTCGGCGGGGGCGCACCCAACAACAAAAACGGCGCCCAGGATGAGTAGGAAGTATCTGGAGTTCATGCCGTTAAAATCGGGACCGGCCAGCTTCCCGGAGGTAGATGCTCTATCGGAATCTTAGCTTACAAACTCCAACTCCACTGGTGCCGGAATAAGGCCGGCGGCATGGGCGCGTCCAAGAAATTCGCGAATAGCCTGCCGGCCCGAATCGCCGTAATCGAGAGTATAATCGTTCACATACATCCCAATGAATTGGTCGGCGAGCGTGGTATCCATTCCGCGCGCAAGCGGCATGGCATGCGCAACCCCTGCACCGCGATGTTTGAGCCCGTAAAGGATACTCTCGCGCAGCACCAGATTGATCTCGCTGCGGTCGGCGGGCGAAATGTCTTTTCGAATCACATTACCGCCCAAAGGCAGCGGCAAACCGGTCCCGGCTTTCCACCATTCACCCAGGTCGACTACTTTATCGAATCCATCACGCGCATAGGTGAGCTGCCCTTCATGGATGATGAGTCCGGCATCCGCCTTGCCCGATTTTACAAAGTCGAAAATCTCATCAAACGGAACGACTTCGAAATTGATCTCCTTGCCCATGTAAAGCTGAAGGGCAAGAAACGCGCTCGTCATCAGGCCAGGCACGGCGATGGTGCGTCCGCGCAGCCAATCGACAATGGCGGTTTCCTCGGAGAGATCGGGCAGCCTGGTGCCTGTCGGAGCGATCACCATTGGTCCGTAGCCGTCGCCCATGCTCGCGCCGCATGGCAGGAGTGCATATTGATCGAGCACATACGCGTAGGCGTGAATTGAGATGGCTGAGATGTGCAACTCCCCGCGTGTCGCCCGCTCGTTGAGGGTCTGGATATCTTGAAGCGTGTGCTCAAAGGTCCAGCCGTGCGTGTCGATCTTATTCTCGGCAAGCGCATAAAACATGAATGCGTCGTCGGGATCGGGCGAATGGCCAAGGGTTAAAGCTTTGGATGAAGGCATGGGGCGCAAACGCTGCCCCAATCCCTTCCAGCGGGCAATGCTTTTGGGTAACTCACCTCTCATCCCCTTTTTAATACACAGGCACTCCACTGCCCAGCTCCGGCCTGCCACCTCAGGTCTCCGCTCAAACCTGGAAAACCAAAAAAAAAGAGCCCCGGGAGTTATCCCGGGGCTCTGTAAACTTAGTAGGAAGCCTGGGCGCCCTTGAGATTCTTCTTCTGAATCCAAGGCATCAGACCGCGAAGGCGTGCGCCGGTCTTTTCAATCGGATGCTTTTCACCGTCAGCCAGAAGCTTTTTGTAAGTCTGGTAGCCACCCTCGTATTCCTTGATCCAGCCTTTGGCGAACTTGCCGCTCTGAATGTCCTTGAGCGCCGCCACCATCCGCTTCTTGACGCTGCCGTCGATGATCTTCGGTCCAACCGATACATCGCCCCATTTTGCGGTCTCGGAGATGGAGAAACGCATGCCGGCGATGCCGGACTCGTTCATGAGATCGACAATCAACTTCAACTCATGGAGGCACTCAAAGTAAGCCATCTCAGGAGAATAACCTGCTTCGGTCAGCGTCTCGAACCCAGCCTGCACGAGCGCGCTCACGCCGCCGCAAAGGACGGTCTGTTCGCCGAACAAATCGGTCTCGGTCTCCTCCTTGAAAGTGGTTTCAATAACGCCGCCACGGGTTCCGCCGACGCCTTTGGCCCAGGCCAGAGCGATCTTCTTGGCCTGCTTGCTTGGGTTCTGGTAGATGGCGATCAACGCGGGCACCCCTTTGCCTTCGGTATATTGACGGCGCACGATGTGGCCGGGACCTTTCGGGGCGACCATGATCACGTCGACATCCGCCGGAGGAGTCACTGTCTTAAAATGGATGGCGAAACCGTGGCTGAAAAGGAGCGTCTTGCCCTTGACCAGGTTCGGCGCGATGTCGGCTTCGTAAACGGCGGGGATCTTGGTGTCAGGCACCGCCACAAAAATCACGTCGGCCAGCTTGACGGCTTCACCGGTGTCGAAGACTTCAAATCCTTTTTCCTCGGCAACCTGGCGCGACTTGCTGCCAGGATAGAGGCCAACGATAACCTTGACTCCGGATTCCTTAAGGTTGAGCGCATGGGCGTGCCCCTGGCTTCCGAACCCGATGACCGCACAGGTCTTTCCGGCAAGGTATTTAAGGTCGGCGTCTTTGTCTGTATAGATTTTGGCAGGCATGAGAGTGGTGGAGATGAGGAGTGAAAGTGGGGAGGAACTATTCCGATTTGCGGGCGAGCGCGACTTTGCCGGTGCGGGTCAGATCGCTGATACCAAAAGGATCCATCAGCAGGAGAAACTTGTTTACCTTGCTCTCGTTGCCAGTGATCTCGATGGAAACATTGCGGTGCTGCACGTCGATGATCTTGGCGCGGAATATATCGCAGATCTGCATCACCTCCGCCCGGGTCTGGGCATTGACGCTTACACGCATGAGCACCAGTTCGCGGTCGACGTATTCGTCATCGCGGAAATCCTGGATATCGATCACGTCAATGAGCTTGTTCAGCTGCTTGGTGACCTGCTCCAGCACGGTGTCGTTGCCGCGCACGACGATGGTCATTCGCGAAGTCGAAGGGTCCAGCGTTGGTCCAACATTGAGCGTATCGATGTTAAAACCGCGGCCACTGAACATTCCGGCAATGCGCGTGAGCACGCCGAACTTGTTCTCAACCAAAACCGAGATCGTGTGTCGCATAGAAAGGGCGGCGAAAGTGGAGAAACCCACGCACCCCGTCAAATCCTAAATCAAAGTGAATCAATGCAGCTGCATTGCGGCGTGCAATCAGCGCGGCGAGCGGCGCGAAGGAAGGAGCATTTCAAATTGGGTTCGGCCTCGCTCGCTTTGGTAGCGAATAGTGCCGCCAAGCTGTTCCGCAAAGCCAAGCGCGACCGTCAATCCAAGGCCGAATGCGCTCGATTCGTGTTTCAGCGAAAAGAACGGGGCGAAGATTTTGCCCTGCGATTCAATCGGCACACCCAGCCCGTTATCGATCACTTTGAGGGAAACCCAGCAACCGGACTGCGAAGCGGCACTGAAAACGCGCCCGGTTTGTTCCGCCTGAAGTTGAATTTGAATGCGCCCTCCCTCCACCGTCGCTTCGCAGGCGTTGCGCACGAGCTCGAAAATGGCGATCCGAAGCCGCTTTGCATCGGCCCACACCCGAGGAAGATCCGGCGCGGCATCAATCTCAATAATGGTATTGGGCCCATGCATGCTTGCAAAACCGGGACGCAACAGGCGGACAAATTCGCCCAAGTCAATCTCCCGCCATACCAGGGCGGGAGGGCGCACAATGGAATGCGCACGGTTCATCAGCTCAGTCGCGCTCTGGGCGCCTTTTTTGAGAAGATGCAGGGCATCGAGGGCATCTGGGCTCAAACGTTTGTCGTCAAGCAGGATACCCACGTGGCCGTGGAAAACCGCCAGAATGTTATTCATGCGGTGGGTAAGACCACGCATTAATTGATCTTGAAAATCCGAACGTTCGATCTGCATGGGGACGCGCCTATCGAGCAAAAGATGTGCCGCCTAAACAGACGTTGACGCCAGCATGGAGACACTCTCCGAAAAAGATTGATTTGATCACGTCAACCCGCCCGTTGTTACCTCGCCGCCGCCAAGCACGTGGAGCGTGCCACGCGTGTCGCGCACCAGAAGCTGTCCTTCCAAATCGAGACTCTCGGCCAGCCCCTCAATGATCACGTCGGCCGCCCGCAGCCGGATCCATCCACCAAGAATGGAACTGCGCCCGGTGGCTTTCCTGATGATTTGTTCAAAGCCGGTCTCAAGCTTTGGAAGCCACGCCTCCAACTCGTGAAAAATCGCCACGGCGAGCGCCGCGCGATCAATCCGGCTTCCGCTCATTTCTTTTAACGAGGAGGCGGTTTGGACCAGTTCCTCGGGAAAATCTTCGGCTCCGTGATTCACATTGATCCCGATGCCGAGCACGGCGAATGAACGTCCGCTCCGGTCCGCTCCGGTTTCAATCAGGATGCCAGCGACTTTTTTCCCATCAATCTGGATATCGTTGGGCCATTTGATACGCACCCTTCCCTCGGAAAGGTGAAGCGTTTTCTCAATCGCCTCGGCAATTGCCACCGCCACATACGTTGTCAGACGCGGCCATTTTGCCGGTGGCAGATCCGGTTGCAACAGGAGCGATTGCCAAAGTCCAAGGGAGGCCGCCGATTGCCAGCGCCGCCCAAATCGGCCGCGTCCCGCGTTTTGGCGTTCGGCAAAAACGGCGACTCCACCCGCGGCTCCATTGCGGCCAAGTTGGGCGGCGACATCGTTGGTGGAATCGGTTTCTTTAAAAACGAGGATTTCCCGGATCAACGTGCTCGGACCGAGACGCGCCCAGAGATCATCGGCGATCAAACGATCCGGTGCGGCTAAATAACGGTAACCAAGGCCGGGGCGCTCCTCGATTTCAAATCCGGCAATGCGCAATTCCGCGATCGCCGATTCAATGGCAGAGAGTGTGACGGCCAGTTGCGCGGCCAGATCGCCACCGGCGCAATAAAGCGGAGCCACCCGGAGCGCTTTGAGCAGGGCAGCATCGATGCCGCTCACGGGAGGAGCTCAAGCGAGTAATCAATGGCCACTGCCGAATGCGTCAACGCGCCAATCGAGATAAAATCAACACCGGTGGCCGCGATGGCGCCGATGGTTTCAAGCGTCACGCCGCCGCTCGCTTCAAACTCAATCGAATCGCTTCCCAGCCGCACCGCCTCGCGCATTTCGCCCGTGGTCATGTTATCGAGCAGGATCACATCAATTCCGCCCAGGGTGACGAACTCGCGCACTTGTTGAAGGGTATCGGCTTCCAGCTCGACGCGAACGCCGGGATGCTCGGCTCGAAACCGCGCGATCGCGGCACCCAACTCGGCGCCATGCCCGCTTGCAAGCAGGTGATTGTCTTTAATTAGCACCATATCAAACAACCCAAACCGATGATTGACGCCGCCTCCAAACACTACCGCCGCCTTTTCCAAGGCACGCAAACCTGGCGTTGTTTTTCGTGTATCGAGAATCCGCGCCTTGTGCTTGCCGGCGGCATCGACAAAACGCCGCGTCAGAGTGGCAACCCCGGAGAGCCGCTGCAGGAAATTAAGCGCGACGCGTTCAGCCGTGAGGATGGAGCGGACCGGTCCTTCAATTTCGAGTACGGTATTGCCTTTAAAAAGTCGGGTGCCCGACGGCGCAACTACATTGACGATCACGCTCGGGTCGACTCTGGAAAATACTTCCGCCGCCGTTTCCACGCCGGCCGCCGTAGCCGCTTCTTTGACAAAAATACGCGCTTTGCGGGACTCTGTTCCGAGGAAATATTGAGAAGTCAGATCGCCTGTCCCGATGTCCTCGGCGAGAGCAATTCCGATAGGATCGTGGGGAGTGCAAACGGAAGGAGGGAGATCGGAAGTGGCCATGCGCTCGCCGCTGCTTAAATCGCCCCCCCAAAATCCGCAATGAAGAAGTGAGACTCTTCTCTGAGTGGCGGCGTCGCTTCCCGGCTTTTCAGGCGTTTTATAAACGGAAAAAAGCAGATTACGCGGCCGAAGAATAAACGCTGCGGCCCCGCACAAATGTCTCCACCACCGCCTCCGGTCCGCCGCGATGGATGCAGAGACTGAGGATATCTTCCGGACAGAGTTCGACACGGGGAGTTCCCGCGACCCGGGAGTAGGGCATCAGGCGGCTGTAATCGAGCACCAACAAGTCGGCTTCCTTGCCGGGCTCAAAGCTCCCGATCTGCCGCCCTTTGCCAAGCGCGTCCGCCGCGCCCTGGGTGGCAAGATACAACGCTTCGCTCGAAGTCGGGATCGCGACATTTTTTTCGTAAAAAGAGCGGGCCTTTTGCGATTCAATGGCCCCCCGCATCACCCGCCACATGTTGAGTTCAGGACCTGCGGCGACATCACTTCCAAGGCCGATGCTCAGGCCGGTGGCGCGCATTTGATCGAGGGCAAGTATCCCGCTTTTTAAAAAAAGATTGGCGGTCGGACAGTGGGCTACGCGGGACTGCGTTTCGGCCAGCACCTCGCGCTCACGCTGCGCCAGATGCAGGCAATGGCCAAGCACGGTCCGAGGTCCGAGCAATCCGCACTTCTCATAAACCTCCGTGTAATCCTGGGCCCACGGAAATTGGTGCCGCACCTTTTCACACTCCTCGATGTTCTCAGCCAGATGCGTCTGGATATACGCGCCATATTGCTTGGCCAGCCAGGAGGCCCCGCGCATCATTTTCTCGCTGCATGCCACGGCAAACCGCGGACTGACCGCGTAGTCAATGAGCCCGTCATTGGCGCCGTGCCATGTTTTGCAAAGGCGCTCGGATTCATGGAGCGAAATGGAAACCACTTTGGTCGGTTGCGCCTGGCCATAGGAACCGACGTCCATCATCGTCTTGCCCATGATGATTCGCAGCCCGCTCAAGGCAGCCGCCTGGAACGCCGCTTCGCAACTATCCTCATACACCGCCGTGTAAAGCATCGCCGTGGTCGTGCCGTTGCGCGCGAGCTCATCAAAAAACGCCCCCGCCTCGCGCCGTCCTTTGGGCCCGGTAAATTCCCGTTCCATCGGGAAAATATGCTGGCGCAACCACGGCAGCAGCTCGGTCTGGCCACGCGCCACGGCCGGATATTGCGCCACATGGGCGTGCATATCGATGAGGCCGGGAAAGACCGCCACCTGGTTCGAATGCGTCCAGCGCACCGGCAGCTCGCGCGTTTTTCGGAAGAGGGACGGGTAATCGCCAAATTCCCGGATCCGCCCGTTTTCAATCACCATGGCGCCATCGACGCGAGCGCGCAGCCGTCCGTATTCGGGAGCGTCGATGAAACAACCGCGGATTCCGAGGAGCGTTGAATCCGAGTTTATCGCGTCCTCCCGGCGAGGCGCTTCTGAGCAGCGGTCCGCGACTTTGTTCGCCAGGCAATCACGGCTAGAGATCGAGCAGCAGCCGTGCGGGATTTTCCAGGCAATCTTTGATGCGAACCAGGAAAGTGACCGCCTCTTTGCCATCCACCACGCGGTGATCGTAACTAAGCGCCAGATACATCATCGGACGGATCACCACCTGGCCGTTAAGGGCCACCGGGCGCTCCTGGATTTTATGCATCCCGAGAATTCCGCTCTGGGGCGGGTTAAGGATCGGCGTGCTTAAAAGCGAGCCATAGATGCCGCCATTGGAAATGGTAAATACGCCACCCTGGAGATCTTCAATTTTGATTTTCCCCTCACGCGCTTTCACCGCGTAAGCGGCCAGATCGCGTTCAATTTGAGCGAACGACTTTTGGTCCGCATCGCGAATAACCGGCACGACCAGGCCGCGTTCGGTTCCGACTGCCACTCCAAGATCGTAAAAGTGGTTCTGGATGAAATCGTCGCCATCCATGCGGCCGTTGATGGCCGGCACGGCTTTGAGCGCGCTCACGGTTGCCTTGATGAAAAGCGACATGAACCCAAGCTTAACGCCGTGTTCTTTTGTGAATGCGTCCTGCATTTCACTGCGCAGCTTCATCACGGCGCTCATGTCGCACTCGTTGAAAGTGGTCAGGATTGCCGCGGTATGCTGCGCCATGACCAATTGGGCAGCGATCTTGCGGCGCAGAGGAGAAATCCGTTTGCGGGTGCTGCGCCCTTCCACCACCGGCGCGACATTTTCCGAAGGCAACGCCAGCGAGCTGTTTGCCGCCGCCACTGCCATCGACAGGCTGGGGGCCGGGGCCGCGGGAGCCACAACCGGGGCAGGCGCCGCGGGGCGTTCCTCAACCTTTGGCGTTTGCGGGACCGATGTGGCCGTCATCGTATGCGAAGGCGCAACGGTGGTTGCCGAGGCAAGCGCCGCCACCGGTTTTTCGGTTCCCGAGGGAGCCGCCGCTTCATCGATACTCGCAACAATCTCACCGATTTTGACCTCCTGGCCGGCCTGCGCGAGGATATGCAGCACACCCGCTTTCTCCGCGGTGATTTCGGTGGAAACCTTGTCGGTCTCCAGCGTCAGCAGCGTTTCACCGGCGCTCACCGAGTCTCCTTCGTTTTTATGCCACGTGGAGATGAGTCCGCTTGTGATCGATTCACCAACAGCAGGAATTTTAACTTCGAAACTCATAGGTTAATTTAAGGGGTGCGGCAGACAAGGAGGTTGAACGGAAGCAGGACGCTGCCGGCAGACATTTAAAATTCGGCGGGGAAATTTGGAAGAGCGGAACGTGGGGAAATCGCCGAAACATTGAGGATTTACATATCCATCAAGAAACGGATCACGATTCTCTCAACCAAGTTTGAAAGCGTCCTCAACGATGAGCTTCTGTTCGCGTTTGTGGATTCCAAGGGAGCCGACGGCCGGGCTGGCGCTGGCGGCACGGCCCGCATACCAGATCGGTTTATTCAGCAAACGGCGCAACTGCCAGGAGATGTGAGTCCACGCCCCCATGTTCTGGGATTCTTCCTGGCACCAGACAAAGGTATTCGCGTTGGGATAAGTCTTAACAGCCTCCAGGATCTGGCTTTCATCCAGGGGATAAAGCTGCTCAATCCGGATAAAGGCGGCGCTGGCAATCTTGTTCTCGTCGCGGTGTTTCAACAGATCGTAATAGACTTTGCCGGAACAGAAAACCAGCCGCCGAACTTCTTCCTTGGTTCCAAGCAGCGGCGAATGCAGCACTTCATGGAAGTAATCGGAGGTGAAATCCGAGAGCTTCGAGGCGGCCGCTTCCAGCCGGAGCATGCTTTTTGGAGTGGTGATCACCAGCGGCTTAAGGAACGGCCGTTTCATCTGGCGGCGCAGCAGATGGAAATACTGGGCCGGCGTGGTCAGATTGCAGACCTGGATATTGTCTTCGGCGCAAAGCTGAAGGAACCGCTCGAGCCGGGCACTGGAATGCTCGGGCCCCTGCCCTTCATATCCGTGCGGAAGCAAAAGCACGATGCCGCTTGGCCGCTGCCATTTTGATTCCGCCGATGAAATAAACTGGTCGATGATCACCTGGGCGCCATTGGCAAAATCGCCAAACTGCGCTTCCCAAAGGCAAAGCATCTCCGGGTAATCGGTTGAATAGCCGTAATCAAACCCGAGCACCGCCTGCTCGCTCAGTAAAGAGTTGTAGATGCAAATCCGCGCCTGCTCAGCCGCGAGATGCTGCAGCGGGCAATAGCGGTCGCGCGTTTGTTCATCGTAAAAATACGAGTGTCGCTGGCTGAAAGTGCCGCGCCGGCAATCCTGCCCGCTCAATCGGATCGGCACCCCTTCGAGCAGGAGCGATCCCATGGCAAGCGCCTCGCCGTATGCCCAATCAAAGCCTTCCCCTCGGGCAAGCACATCGAGCCGCTTATCCAAAAAGAACTTTTTCAGTTTGGGCAGAACGTGGAACCCTTCGGGCACCGTTGTCAGCCCGCCGACAATCTGCTCGATCCGCTCCTTGGAAATGGCGGTCTCAACCGGCGCATGCGAATAGGCCGGCTGGAATACCGCGGTCGATTCGCTGAACTTGTTGATGGTCTGATCCTGGTCGGCGAGTTTGACCTCGGCAAATGCCGCTTCATACTGCGCATCGGATTCTTTTTTAAGCGTGGCGGCGTCCTCGGCGGTCAGCACTCCCGAGTCGATCAGCTTCTGCTTGAAGATCGTGCCAAGGGAGGGATGCGTGCCGATCTCCGCGTAAAGGGATGGCTGCGTAAAGAGCGGCTCATCCGTCTCGTTGTGGCCGTATCGCCGGTAGCAATACATGTCGATGATGACATCCGCCTTGAATTGCTGGCGAAACTCAAAGGCGAGCTCCGCGCAGAAACGCACAGCCACCGGGTCGTCTCCGTTGACATGGAACACCGGTGCTTCAATCATCTTCGCCACGTCGGTGCAATAGCGCGAGGAGCGCGCATCGGCCGGCAACGTCGTAAAGCCAATCTGGTTATTGACTACAATGTGCACGGTGCCCCCGGTCCGATAACCCTGGAGCTGCGACATATTAAGCACCTCGGCCACGATCCCCTGCCCGGCAAACGCCGCGTCGCCATGGACGAGAACCGGCACCACTTTCGAGCGCTCAATGCTGTCGTTGCGAATCCGCTGCCGGGCGCGCGCGATCCCCTGCACCACCGGATCGACCGCTTCAAGATGACTCGGGTTGGCGGAGAGCCGCACCGCCACCTCAAAACCGTCTTCCAGCTTGAGCTTGGTCGAGTAGCCAAGGTGATATTTCACATCGCCATCGCCTCCCACCGTGTGCGGCGCAAAATTCTCCGAGAACTCCGCGAACATCACCCGAAGCGGCTTCTGCAAAAACTCCCGGATCACGCTCAAACGGCCGCGATGCGCCATCCCCATGACGATCTCTTCAACATTGGCCTGGGGACATTTTTCAAGGAGCGCATGCAGCGCCACGATGAGCGATTCACCACCTTCGATGGAAAACCGTTTTTGCCCGACATATCGGGTATGAAGAAAATGCTCGAAAGTCTCGACCGCATGGATCTGGCGAAGCATCCGGCGCTGGGTTTCCACGGGCAACGCTTCCTGGCCAATTCGTGACTCAATTTTGTCCCGCACCCAATTGCGCACCCTCGGATTCTGGATGTGCATGAACTCGACGCCGATATGCCCGCAGTAGATCGATTCCAGCGAGCTGATCATCTCGCGCAGGCGCATCTTGCGGCCGCCCAGGAAAAACTTGGAGCTCACCTCCAGATCGAGATCCTTCGGCTCAAAGCCGAGCTCGCGCAGGCTCAGCATCGGATTCTCAGGCCGCGCTTTGGCAAGCGGATCAAGATCGGAAATGGTATGGCCGAGCGTGCGATAAGCGTAGACGAGCCCATCAACGCGGGTTTGAAGCGGCCCATCCGGGGTGGAGCTCGATGCCGCCACGGCCGTCGGGTCAATGCCCGCGCCGTTGTGATTGGACTGGACCGAGCCAAGCTCGAACCCTTCGAAAAAAGCAGCCCAGGCGGGATCGACCGAGGCAGGGTCTTTCTGCCAGCGTCCGTAACTCTCCTCGAGCAGATCGACGTTGAAACGATTCGCGAACGAAATAGCCATAAAAAATGTGGGGGGCGGAATCTATGCCCACGATTGAACCGCTCGAAAGGAAATTCTCTCATGGACACGCGCTCAATCTGCCTCCAAGGGCACGTTTGCCTTCGTTTTTGAGGGCTGCTGGCGCGGACAAAAAAATTTGAGCGCAATTCCAAGCGGCTTGTCTGACGCTGCCCGACCCCTTCTTATGAACCTGCGCTCTTTTAAAATTCGTTGCATTCAAGCCGTGCTCATCGCCGTTCTGGCTGCCGGACAAGGCCGCGCGCAAAACGATCCGAATACCGAACCGAGCGTCATCGCTGTGGGGAAAACCATGCCCGCTGTCGTCAACATCAATACCGAGCGCGTGATCAAACGCACGGTCAGCGACCCGTATGATGACTTTTTTAACAATTATTTCGGTGGCCCGATGAGGCCGCCCCGCACATTGCGTCAAAAAGTGCAGAGTCTCGGCAGCGGCTTCATCGTCGATCCGGCCGGTTACATCGTGACCAATGAACATGTTGTCGAGCGCGCGGCGGATTTGAAAATCTCGGTGACCACACCCGACGGGAAAACGTACGACGCCCGCTATATCACCGGCGCGCCGGAGACCGATCTCGCTTTCTTAAAGATCGAAAGCAAGACCCCGCTTCCTTTCATCAGCCCAAACGATCTTTCCCCCAATCTCCTGGGCCAAACCGTCCTTGTGCTCGGCAACCCGCTTGGTTATGGCAGCTCGGTGGCCCGCGGCATCCTCAGCGCCAAAGGCCGCACGATCGCGGTTCAGAACACCGAATACAAAGACCTCATTCAAACCGATGCCGCCATCAATCCCGGCAACAGCGGCGGCCCGCTTGTCGACCTCAGCGGCAAACTGATTGGAGTCAGTTCGGTGAAAATGGCGTTCACCCCGCAAGGCGTGCCGACCCAGGGCCTCGGCTTTGCGATCTCGGGCGAAGTGGTCAAAGCGAAGGTGGAGGAGTTTAAAAAGATCGCCTCAAACAAAGGGCCGGTCAAAAAAGGCGTCATCCCGACCCTGGCGAAAAAGTATTTTGGTTTGCAGGTCCAGGATCTGACTCCGGAATTGAGCGAGTCAATCGGAGACGAATCCGGTTCGGGCGTGCTGATCTCCGATGTGGAAGCCGACAGCCCGGCGGATCGGGCCGGATTTAAACAGGGGCTTGTTATTCATCAGGTGGGCCGCTATCAGGTCAATTCCGCAAAGCAGATCGAAGACCTCCTTGAGCAAGTCAGCAGCGGTTCGGTTGTCGACTTTACCGTTGGCATCGTCAGGCGGGTGCGCGGCCAAAACCTGCGGCAGTTCCAACCCGTCTCGTTGACGGCCCGCTAAAGCGAACCGCTGCTTCCTGAAGGACACACTCGGTTTTGGCTTAGCCACCCTTTCCCCAAATGATTAAAGTTGAAAACCTGACCAAACGCTTCGCCGGCATCACCGCGATCAACAACCTCAATTTCGAGGTGGAGCGCGGGGAGATTGTCGGATTTCTGGGACCCAACGGCGCGGGCAAAAGCACGACGATGAAGATTTTGACCAGCTATTTGCCGGCCACATCGGGCCGCGCAACCATCGCCGGATACGACGTTTTTGAGCAGTCGCTTGAAGCGCGAAAGCATATTGGGTATCTGCCGGAAAACACACCGCTTTATCAGGACATGCGCGTCAACGAGTATCTCCGTTACCGCGCCAGTTTAAAGCACGTCCCTTCAAGCAAAGTAAAGGAACGGGTGGGCGACGTAATTGAACTTTGCAATCTGCGCGAAGTGCAGCGCAAACTCATCAGCGCGCTCTCAAAAGGGTATCGGCAGCGCGTGGGACTGGCCGATGCGCTGGTTAGCGATCCCGATTTGCTCATCCTTGATGAACCGACCATCGGCCTGGATCCCAACCAGATCCGACAGGTGCGCGAAGTGATCAAGAATCTGGCTCAAAAACGCACGGTGCTCATCTCCACCCATATTCTGCCTGAAGTGGAAATCATGTGCTCGCGGGTCATTGTCATTCATAAAGGCCAGATCCGCGCCTCCGATACTGCCGAGAACCTTTTGCGGAACCACCGCGCAGCCGGTTCAATGCGGCTTGAAGCCAGCACCGGCACCGACGATGCGCGCTCCATGCTTGCCCAGGTTCCCGGAGTCAAGGATGTCACGGAAGAAAAAGACGGCGAGTATGGCATCTTTCAACTGCGGCTTGAAGCCAACACGGATCCCAGGGAGGAAGTCATGCGGCTGGCTGGCAACCGGCAATGGAACGTGCGCGAACTGCTGCGGCGGCGAGCGACCCTGGAGGATGTGTTTGTCGAACTGACCCATTCGGACAGCTAAGTTTGCCGGCGGAATCAGCCGGCCGCGCCTTAATCCCCTGTCTCCTTTTTCTTTTTCCACTCATGCGAACTTTCCTCACCCTCCTCGGACGCGAGCTGAAGTCTTACTTCTACTCGCCCATCGCCTATGTGGTGATCTTCTTCTTCCTGATCGCCACCGGATTCAATTTCTACGCCGGAGTCATGTTCCTCAACCGGAGCGACGCGGAGATCACCGTCGTGGAAGCCTCTTTTAACACGGTCCTCTTCTGGTTCCCGTTCATCCTCATTTTCCCGCTCATTACGATGCGCACTTACGCGGATGAATTCCGGATGGGCACCTTTGAAATGGTAACAACCGCCCCGGTGCAGGATTGGCAGGTGGTGCTGGCCAAGTTCACCGGTGCCTTCGGATTTTACTGCATGTTATGGGCGCCGAGCTTTTCTTACTTCGTCGCTTTCCAGCTCATCTCCGGAAAGGAGGCGGCGATGGCGGCGGGTGCGTACGGTGGCAGCTACCTGCTTCTGGCACTTCTGGGCATGTTCTATTGTTCAATTGGCTGCCTGGCTTCTTCTTTGAGCACCGAACAAGTCAACGCCGCTGTCATGACGTTTGCCTGCATCTTCGCCGTATTTCTAGGCGGCCTGGTAACCTTCATTTTTAATGTCACCAACCCGGCGCTCCGCGATTTGATCAGCTACGTCTCAGCCATTGAACACATGGCGGATTTCACCCGCGGCATCATCGATTCGCGCCCCATCATCTGGTATCTTTCCATGACGGCGCTCGTGCTTTTCGTCAACTTCCAGGTCTTCCAATACCGCAAGTGGAAAGCCTGATTTCCGCCGCCCCTTTTTCCCTGCAATTATGGCTAACGAGATTTCCTCTCTTGAACCCGCCGCAAAACCGCGTTCGATGAAACGGTTTCAAATCGGGCTCAACGTGATCACCCAGGTGTTCATCGTTTTTGTGCTGGTGGCGATGATCAACTTCATCGGGTTCCGCCAGTTCAAGCGCTGGGACCTTTCCCAGAACAAAAAATACGAGCTCAGCTCGATGACAACCAACCTGCTTGCCAGCCTGCAAAAGCCGGTCAAAGCGACGGTCTTCTTCAACCCGGGCGTGGCGATCGCCAACGATGTATCGCTCCTGCTGCGCGAGTTTGAGTATGCTTCAAAAAAGAAGTTCGAAGTCGAGGTGGTTGATCCTTACAACAATGTCTCCCGCGCAAAGGATCTCGCCTCAAAATATAAGTTTGGTGGAAACGATAACATCGTCATCCTTGATTACGACGGCCACATCAAGTTCGTCACCGCGCAGGATATGGCTGAACTTGAGCAGCTTGATCAGATGGCACAGATGCAAGGCCAGCAGCCGCGGATCAAAGCCTTCAAAGGCGAACAGGCAATCACCAGCGCGCTCATTGAAATCACGGAGGAAAAACAGAACAAGGTCTACGTGCTCGCGGGCCATGGTGAACCGGAACTAAAAGGAGGCACCCTCAACGGACTGAAGGCCGCGACCGACCGGCAGAATATCAAGCTTGAAACCCTCAAGCTCAACGATGTCGACAAAGTCCCCGAGGATGCCAATGGCCTGATGATCATTGGCGCGCGTGCCGATTTCTCGGAACGCGAACTCAAGCTTGTCACCGATTTCTGGGCTAAAAAAGGACGGCTCTTTGTCCTCCTTGATCCCGATGGCCGGACCCCGCGCCTGGATGGATTCCTTTTGGAAAATGGGATCACCCCCTCGCACGATCGTGTATTGCGCGTGGGCAAAGGACTCGGCCGCGACGATACGCAATCGCTCGCTTTGCACGATGTTGTCTACCTTTCACCCACCGGAGTCATGACCGAACGCGGCAAGGATATTTCAAAGGATCTCGCCGGGATCGACACCGCGCTGCTTGGAGCCACTGAATCGCTTCAGTTGAACATCCAGAAGGCGCAGCTTGAAAACCGCCAGCTCATACCGCTGATTGAATCCTCCAAGGAATTCTGGGGCGAAACGGAGTTTGTCGGCGATCAAGCCGTCCCTTTCCTTGATACCAAGAAAGATCATGTCGGCCCGTTAACCCTCGCGGCAGCCATGGAAAAGGGCGCGGTGGCCGATGCGCGGGTCAAGGTCGACACCAGCCGCATGATTGTAGTCGGCAATGCCGGATGGATTGCCGATGAAGGAATCCGTGTGGCTGAGGTCGGCATCAATTTCGCCATGAACAGCCTTAACTGGCTGCTGAACCGCGAACCGCTGATCGGCATTCCACCCAAGGTCAAGGCGCCGGTGCATCTGGGACTTGATGATGAACAACTCTTCAGACTTGCCGTCGTGGTCACCCTTCTTATTCCCAGCTTCTTTGCAGTAATCGGCGTCGGCGTCTGGTTCGTGCGCCGCTCATAAATCAACCTCCGCTTTTTTTGTTCATGAAGTTTCGTTCCACCCTTGTTCTGCTAATCCTGGCGGTTGGCCTGGCTGCGTATATCTGGCTTGTTGAAAGCAAGCGTCCTACTTCCAGGGAAGCTCAGGAACGCAATCAGCTCGTGGCGCGGATTGATCGCGATGAAGTCAACGCCATCACGATCAAGAACAACGAGAACCAGATTGAACTTCGCAAGAAGGATAACAATGTCTGGTATCTTGAATCGCCGGTCAAAGACCGCGCCGATTCCATGGTGCTCACCCAGCTCTTTACCACGGCTGAATTGCTCCGCCACGATGCCGTGCTTGGCGATGGCTCCAAGGGCAAGGACAAAGCGCAGCTCAAGGAGTTCGGCCTCCTGAACTCCGAAACTAAAATCAAGTTCACCGGCAGCGGCAAACCCGTTGAACTCATTATCGGCAAGGATTCCGCGGTTGAAGGCAAGATCTACGCGAAGCTTGAGGAGAGCGACACAGTCTATGTCATCGCCAGTGATCTGAAGACCCAAATCGCAAAGAAGGCCGATGAGTTCCGTGACCGCAAGCTCACCGAGCTAAGCACCGCGCAAGTCAACAAAGCGGTGATTAAAAGCGCGGCCGGCGAAATTGAGTTTGAAAAAAAGGACGAGCAATGGTCGCTGCTCAAGCCATTGAAGGCGCGTGGCGACGCTCTCAAAATCGGCGATCTGATCTCGCAGGCTACTACCGCGCGCGTGGAGAAGTTTCTGCCCGATTCCGCCAACCTCGCCGCTTACGGGCTTCAGGAGCCGCGCGGAACCATTTCGCTCTTTGCCGACGGGATCAAAGAGCCTGTCGTTTTGAACCTCGGAGTTAATCCCAAGGACGAAAAGGACAAAACCTACGCTAAACTTTCCACACGCGACGCGGTGCTGATTTTGCCCAAGGCAATCGAACAGCTCCTTGCAACCAAACCGAATGATCTGCGGGATAAAAAGCTGACACGCGTGGAAAGCGATATCGTTGACCGCATCACGATTGAACCGGCCGGCAAGGAAAAGATTGTCCTGGCGCGCAGCGGTGAAAACTGGGTGAGCAAGGGTGCAAAAGAGTTTCCCGTCAACGGTTCAGCGGCAATGAGTCTTCTCAACTGGTTAAGATCCCAGGAAGTCAGCGAGTTTGTAGCCGACGTGGCGAGTGACCTGGTCAAATACGGACTCGACCAGCCGCAGCTCAAGGTCACGCTAAGTTCGTTTGCCTCTGAAAATACCGCGGAAACAAAAGCCGGAGACAAACCAATCGTCTCGCTGTTATTTGGCAATACGGAGGGAAACAAGATCTACGTGAAGGTTGATGAAGAACCATTCGTTGTTTCCCTGGATAGAAACCTTTTTGAATCCATCGGAACTGACCCGATCCGCTGGCGCTCAGTCAACGTCTATAACTTCAAGCCCGAGGAGATTACTTCCTTTGAGATCACGCGGGCCGATCAGCCGCCGCTTTCACTCGAACGCGACAAAGAAAAATGGAAGCTTTCCAAAGGCGACGGAAGCGTCAACCAAATCAACGCTCAATCCCTTGTCAACACGCTCTCGGCCCTGCGCGCCGTCCGCTGGACGGGACCTGCTGCTCCCGAGGACGGCTTGGACAAACCGAGCATCGTAATCACCTTCAAAACCGCGGCCTCGGAGGGCAAACTGACTCTGGGCGCGCCTACGCCTGAAGAGATGACCAGGGCGAGCGCGGAAGGATTTGAAGGAACCTTTGAAGTCAGCCGGCCGGATAAGGAAGCCTTTGAACTTGCTCTGGTCGACAAGCGCGCAACCCCGGCACCCGCAGTTCCCGCTGCACCCGCCGCGACTCCGGCACCTGCGATTCCCGTTGCGCCTGCTGCAATTCTCCCAACCCCGGCGCCCCTGGCTCCCGCTGCGACTCTCCCAACCTCGGCACCTGCGGTTCCCAATGCTCCCGCCGAGACTCCCGCTCCGAAGCCCGACGCCGTACCTCAGGAGCCGCTCCCCAAACCTTGATGTTCCGCCCCGTCAATCGGCCTGGGCGCGACGACGGTTAAGGTAGACGCGGCATGCACTCTTCATCCTTGTAAGAATGTAGTAAACCGTCTGCGAGCGGATCCGGACGAGTTGTCCGCCGACAATTTTCGGCACGAAGTCGGCGGGCAACTCCAGAATGGATTCCGGGGTGCTGCTATCGAGCCCCTTGCATAGGATCGCGGTCATCGCCTTGGTTAGCGTCTGCACCTGCGGCCCGAGCGTGATCCGGAAATGCGCATGCTGATCGGGGTCGAGCTTTAAAAATACTCCAACAGTATCGGTGCATTCCTCGTCCTTGCGCACATCTTCCAAATCAAACGTCTCGCCGGGCTTCGGCTCGTGACGCCTGGCCTGATCGGCATAGGCAATGAGGTTCTCGCGCTTTTCCTCTTCGGGCAGACCTTCAAAGAGCGCGATGATTGCGTCGAGTTTTTCCGGGTAATCAGACATTCCAAAGAAGGCTTAACTGCGTTCGATCGGGGCACGGACCGTATTGCCCCACTCCGTCCAGGAACCGTCGTAGTTGCGGACATTCCCGTAGCCAAGAAGGTAGGTTAATACAAACCAGGTATGGCTTGAGCGCTCGCCGATGCGGCAGTAAGCGACGATCTCCTGCCCCTGGTCGAGCCCGCAGCCTTCCGTGTAAATGCCGTGCAATTCGTCCGCTGACTTGAATGTGCCGTCATCGTATACGGCTTTCTTCCATGGCACACTCCGCGCCCCGGGAATATGGCCCCCTCGGAGCACGCCTTCCTGCGGATACTCAGGCATGTGGGTGACTTCCCCGCTGAACTCGCCAGGGGAACGCACATCGATGAGCGGCAGTTTATTTTGGCTCTGCGCCAATGCCTCCTGATAAAACGCGCGGATCTCGGCATCGTAACGCTTCGGCGGAACCGGATAGCTCACGGCAGGACGCGACGGCTTTTCCTTGGTCAGCGGGCGTCCTTCTTTGACCCACTTATCGCGGCCTCCATTCAGAACCTTGACGTTGGTATGTCCAAACAACCGGAACGCCCAGAGCGCGTAGGTCGCCCACCAATTGGATTTATCGCCGTAAAAAACGCAGGTCGTTTCGGGCGTGATGCCATGACGGCCGCAGAGAAAGGCAAATGCCTCGGGCGAAATATAGTCGCGCACCAGCGGATCCTGAAGGTCCTCGCGCCAGTCGATATGAACGGCGCCGGGAATGTGGCCCGTGGAATAAAGCAACACGTCTTCGTTACTCTCGATAATGCGGAGCCCAGGCTCATTAAGATGCCCCGCAAGCCATTCCGTGCTCACCAACACTTCGGGATGCGCGTATTCAAGGTTGTCGCTCATAGAGCTTCCAACCTACCGCGCGTGCAACGGCTTGGGCAACGTATTTGGCGAAGCGCTCCTCCCTTGCTCCCTCAAAGCGCCACGTATGGGCGGCATTTACATTGTCGGCTCCCGCAATCATTGGGGGTTGCCCATCGAGATAAGGGTGCGGCAAAGTAACTTTGTCAGTTATGGAAAACCCCTCAACCATTGTTGCAATATGATCCATCCCAAAGCGCTGTTCGCCGGCGTGCTAGCCTGCACCGCTGCTTTCTCACTTGCCGAGGAATCTGATCTCGGCCCGTTCGGCATCGGCAGTTGCTACACCAACAATCGCTCGGCAGAGGATAATGCGCGATGGATTCCGCAGATGGAAGCAATCGGCCTCAAGTTCTACCGCACGCCCCACACTGACTGGGGCGCGGTCGAGCCGGCGGAGGGGAAATGGAGTTGGGAGACACTTGACCAGCAGATGGACTACCTGACACAAAGGCACTTCGTCTTCGGCGGCATCCTGATCGGCAATCCGAAGTGGAACAGCCAGGACGCCCGGGGCGCCCTGCCAATCAATAATCTTGCCGGATGGTCGCGTTATGTCTCGGAGGTAGTAAAACACGCGGAGGGACGCATCAAGCATTGGGAGGTGTGGAATGAACCGCCAAACTTCACTGGCAAAGATCAAACGCCTGCGGATTATGCGAAGATTGTCGTCAGTGCCTATGACGCTGCGAAAGCCGCCGATCCCAAGTGCCTTGTGGGACTTGCCGCGAAGTCGGCCCATGTCAACTATCTGGAACAGGTAATCAAAGCCGGAGCCAAGGATCACTTTGACTTCATCACGTTGCATCCTTACGAGGTGCTAAACGGCATTGCTGATAACGTCGGAACAGAAGCTCTTTTCCTGCACATCGTTCCCACGTTGCGCAAAATGCTGGCGGCGCAAAACCCGGCAAAGGCCGATGTGCCGGTCATTTTCACCGAGCTCGGCTGCGATGCGAAAAAGGGCGCGGAGACGCAGGCGCAGGCGCTTATTAAAGCTTACACCATGGGCATCGCCCAAGGCGTTGACTGTATCCAATGGTTCGAGGGCATGGATGGCGATAGCGGGCCGATGGGACTGCTCGATGGCAAGGGAACGCCGCGTCGGGCTTACAAGGCCCTGGCACAAATGATCAAACACTTCGGACAGCATCCGGCTTACCTTGGCTGGTTGTTACTAAACGACAAAGACTACGCGTTCGTTTTCGAAGGATCCAAGGGTCCTCTGCTCGCAGCCTGGGCGCCAAAGGGTGCGCCTGATCATGTTGATTTTGGCCGGACAGTTCAAGTCGTCGACCCGGTGACGGGCGCCGCGACTGCCTCCAACTCCTATGAACTTACTGTTGCGCCCATCCTGGTAACTGGGGTGCCCGATAACCTGATACGGCAAGCCAGGGAGAACAAGGCAAAGCCGTTCCCGTGGGGCGGCGATTACTCCAATGCTAAATCGGTTTCCGTTACGATGGGTGAACGGAACGCGGAGAAAGGATTGCACACGATGGCGGGCGCTGCCGTGGCGGAGGCTGTCGTCGCCTATGGTGGCTCGGCGCGGGCGGGAAGTATTCCGGGAGGGAACGTCTTTATCGTCGATCCGAACTTTCTCGCTTATACCACGACACCGATTGAAATCACCGCCGTCGTCCGCCGCAACGAAGCCAATGACAACTCGGGCTTCAAGCTTGTCTATGAATCGACCAGCGGCTTCAAGACCGCCGGAAACTGGTATACGGTGCCGGACAACAAGCAATGGCACACGGTGCATTGGAAGATAGAGGACGCGCAGTTTGTCAATTACTGGGGCTATAACTTCGCGCTCGAATCCGACGGCAGCAAGTTCAATAAGTATTACATCCAGAGTGTGACCGTGACCAAACTCGACCCTCAAACAAAGTAGCAGGACATTGAACGAAACACGGCCCGGGTGGGAGTAACAAGAGTCGCATCATCGCTGCTACCAAGTTGCCAATCCCGATATAGCCCCTGTCCCGCAGCAGCGGGAATTTCCAGCCAGAACTACAAAGCCACCATGTCCCCTTCCTTAGAAATTGGACGCCTCAGGAGCGCGATCTCCACCGTTTTCCGCGGATCGAACGAGGCGGTGGAATATGTGATTGTTGCGTTCCTGGCGTCCGGGCACGTCCTGATTGAGGACATTCCCGGGGTTGGCAAAACGACACTCGCCAAGGCGCTCGCTCAAAGTATCGGCGGCCGGTTCAGACGATTGCAATGCACGCCGGATCTGATGCCCACCGATGTCACGGGTGTTTCCATCTACGACGAGCGCGAGCGCCATTTTACTTTCCATCCCGGACCGGTATTCTGCGATGTGCTGCTCGCCGATGAACTCAATCGGACTCCGCCGCGCACCCAGGCGGCATTGCTGGAAGCGCTCAGCGAAGGACAGGTGACTGTGGAAGGCGAGGCCAGGGCGCTCTCGCCGAGCTTCTTTTGCGTGGCCACGCAGAATCCGCTTGATCATGCCGGAACCTACTCTCTGCCGGAAAGCCAGCGGGATCGTTTCCTCCTGGCATTCCGTCTTGGCTACCCGGATGCGATGTCGGAACTCGATCTCCTCGCGCACGACGGCGCGGAAGCGGATCTGGCCAATCTGGAACCGATCCTCGACGAGACCACCCGCATACAGCTGCGCGCGGCCACCCGGCAGGTCGAGTTGGATGATAGCGTGCGCCGCTATATCCTGGAGATCGTTCGAGCCACGAGGGAATCGAAGGGATTGCTCCAGGGCGCCAGTCCGCGGGCAGGGCTTGGACTGCAACGGGCCGCGCAAGGAGAGGCGATGCTCAGGGGCCGCAACTTTGTGATTCCGGAAGACGTTCAGGCCATGGGAATCATCACGCTGGCTCACCGGGTCAGCCCCCGGACGGGGCACCTGGCCGAAAACGTGATTCGAGGGATACTGGAAACATTAGCCGTGCCGAGGTGATGGCGGCGGCACGGCTCCCGGACGAATTGAAGCTTCACCGCCGATATTTCACCCCACAAGGCTGGTGGATGTGCGGTGTGGCCTCGCTCTCGGGTTCCACTTTATTGATGGCCGCTTGGCAACCATCCCCACTGCCCGCCGCGCTGGCGATCGGGCTGCTGGGCGCGCTTGGATTCGCGCGCTGGAAAGCGCCGCGTTCGCTTGCAGGCATCCAGGCCCAATGGGTTTTCCCCGCATCGGTGCACGCCTTGAATGAAG
Organism: Chthoniobacteraceae bacterium; assembly: GCA_028293625.1. Lineage (GTDB taxonomy): Bacteria > Verrucomicrobiota > Verrucomicrobiia > Chthoniobacterales > Chthoniobacteraceae > CAIURC01. The sequence goes on from JAQGOL010000030.1 coordinate 610,248, forward strand.
TCACCGTAGGCGTGGTTCTCATGGCCGATAAAGGATCGCCTCCCGTGACTCTCGAAGCGTGGCAGCCGATGCGGCGTCGCTTTGAAATCGTGTCGCGATTTGCCGGGCTAGGCCTTGACCCAAGCCGCGCGTGGTGGATCGCTTGTTTTCCAAAACGGGGCCGCGCCTTTCTGCCTGCATTGGTTGTCGAGACCAGGCAACCATTCGGATTGGTTGCTGCCCGTGCATCGGCGGGGTTTGGTTTTGAATTAATCGTATTTCCCGCGCTGGGGCAGATCCGGCGGGAATTTGAAGCCCGCATTGAACGCTGGCTGGAAACCCATTCCCCTGGCGCTGATGACGGGGACGATGAATTTGCTTATTTGCGCGAATACCGCCCCGGCGATCATCCCCGCTCCATTCATTGGAAAGCGAGTGCCAGGCGCGGTTCGATTCTGGTGAGTCAACGGCACGCCGTGGTTTCCCGCCGGCTTTCCCTGGTTGTCGATACAACGGCAGGGACGCATGCCTGGAAACTTGAACGGCTGCTCTCCGCGGCGGCAACGCTCGTCGATTATTTCTTCAAAAAGGGCTGGGCATTGACGCTTTTCGGTCATTTTGCGCCCGACGGAATGAAAGCGGGGCGTGAAGAACTCCTTGAACTGCTGGCGCTTGCCGAAGCGCAATCCGGCGATATCAGCCGGCTCATTCCCGAAGAGACGGTCAGTGTGGTTCTGACACTCAAACCTTTGGATGTAGTTGCTCCGGGGGCGCTGGTGCTTACTTTGGCCGAGTGCGAAGCGGTTGTCCTTATCCCACCACGCGTGCGATGAAAATAAAAAGCGTGCGGGTCCTGACGGCTACCCATCTTGCCTTTTATTTCCTTATCGCGCTTTACCTGGGCGTTTTCCATCCCGGCTGTGGATGGTTTGTGAGTCTGCTTTTTCTCGCGGGATTGTTCGTGGAATTTCCGCCGCGTTGGTTTAACCCGGGGTCGCTGCCGGGAATGTTTCTCGCAGCGATGCTGGCCGGCTCATGGGGCATTGGATTGTTTGCCCAAAACACGGCGGCCTTCCACGGAGCCGCGGGGATGGTTCTCGCTTATTGGTTGCTCATTCCAAGCCGCCTCGGTCGTTTGAAATGGGTGCTCGCCCTCGTGCTGGTGGAGTTGGTCCTCATGGCCACACTCCCATCAAACGGCTTCTCCTTAATGTGCGCCCTTCCTCTCGGCATCGCGGCACTCGGCTTCGATCGCTGGCTTCTCGACTCTGTCCCGGTGGGTCTCCCTGCAAATCGGCGCCGAATCTTTCCGTTCCTGCGCTGGGTCATCGCCCCGGTGATCCTCGTGGCCAGTGTTACGCTTATAACCGGAAGTTGGGCAGTGACAAAAACCGCGGAGTTTCATGCGCGCCATCAGGTGGCTAAAGAGCCGGGCGCGGCATCGGGACCGCTGGTTACTGGCTTTGATGGGAATCTCGCCATTGGCAATCACCGCTCGATCAGCCGCGATGCGCGGGTGGCCGCCAGCCTGACCTGGGAAACCGGCGCGCCTCCCGACGACATGATCTATTTGCGCGCCCTTGCCTTGCCGGATCTTGTCGTGACGCACGGAGTGATGTCGTGGGAGCCGATTCACGATGCCCCGCTGCAACCCGTTTCCAAGCCGGCCCGGCAACCCGAGCGCTGGGCTCATCTTTATCGGATGCCGAGCCGCACCGATGTGGTCTTGCGGGTGGACGGGGGCGAGCCGCCGGAATTATCGGGGATGCTCGCCGATGAGGATGGCAATCTTTACCGGCAGAACCTGAGAGCCACTTCGGAAAATTACCGTGTCGATTTTGACGACAGACGCCTCGAAGCCGACGCCTCAACGCTCACGCGCTGCCGGGCGGTCAACCCGCTGCTTGAGACACTCCCCTGGGATCAGATCGAAGATCCGCTCTGGAGCCGTGTTCATCCCGAATACGCCGCACTGCTTATCTGCGAATGGCTTGAAACGCATTGCCGTTATGACATTGAGAATCTACCCCGCCCCGCTCCTGGCGCGGCTGGTGTTCTGCGCGGATTCCTCTTCGGCCGCACGCTCGCGGAGCGCACCGGACATTGCCAGTATTTTACGACCGCAGCCGTCCTGCTTTTAAGGCGCGCTGGCCACACAGCGCGTTGTGTGTCCGGTTATGCAAGCGACGAAACGGACGGACGCAGCGTGGTGTTCCGCAGTCTGCACGCCCATGCCTGGCTGGAAGTGGTCAACAGCCGGGGATGCTGGCAGCGTTTTGATCCGACCCCTTCGCTGCGCAATACCCGGATTATCGAGGGAGTTGACCTTAAAGGCGTCTCCCCTGCTGGCGACGAGGCGGCCGTTCCCTCGCAGGAAGAGATGAGCACTCAGTTCGCGAGTGTGCGGCCGGAGAGAATCGCGAGGTGGCTGATCCCGTTGCTGGCCCTGATTTTCCTCGCCGTGTTCCGGGCAGTCAGCGCACGTCTCGGCGGCCCTCAATCGATCCAGGATCCGAGGATGGCTGAGCTTGGGCGGCGCAATCATGATCTGATCCAGGTGGCAGTCGCGCTCGGGATCCCTGTTACATCCGCCACCACTTTAAGCGCTTTGGTGACGGCATTGGAACACGTCACCGGCATTTCCCTTCAACAACATTTGAATGCGCATCTGGCCGCGCGCTTTGGCCAGGGCCCGCTCCCGGAACCGTGGCCCATCGCCGCGATGCTTAAGGAAAACAGGGAAAAGTCCGAGGAATCGAGGAAGTAGAGAGTTCGTTTTGCGCTGGAAAAACTGCCGCGCACTTTCGCATTCGTTGCAGGCAAGGCGGGAACCGGTCGCTGACCGGACGGCATCCGCCGATTACGGCTGAGAACCGCTCGGTGGCATTCCGAAATCTGTCCTTCCACTTCCCACACCAGAAGACTCACCCCTCAAAGAGGCGCGCGATTTCGGCCTGCAACTCCTCGGCTTTGGCGCGCGGATCGGGTGCCTGCCGGATCGGGCGCCCGATCACGACGTAATCGGCACCGCCAAGGAACGCATCGGTGATGGTGACCGTCCGTTTTTGATCATCAACGGGGCGGTTCTCCACCGGACGAATGCCAGGTGTGATGATGATCAGTTTTTCGCCCAGATCGCTCCGGAGGCGCGCCGCCTCGAGGCCGCTTGAGATGACGCCATCGCATCCGAGGGCAAGCGCGCGTTTGGCCCGTGAGAAAACGAGTTCCTCGACATCGCATTGGAACCCGAGGTCATCGAGATCGCCGCGATCCAGGCTCGTGAGCACCGTGACGGCGAGCAGTTTCATGTCGCCTTTGACCGCGACAGCCGCCTCGTAGATCGACTGGGAACCATGCACCGTGCAGCATTCCACGCCGCGTTTGCTCAGGTTGGCGACCGCGTTCTTCACCGTCTCGGGGACGTCAAAGAACTTGAGATCGACAAAGATTTTTTTGCCCTGCCGTTTGAGTTCCTCCACCAGCTCGAAATAGCCTTCCGTCATAAAGAGCTGGAGACCGAGCTTATAAAAAGTGATCGCGTCGCCGAGCTGCGCGACGACCGCAAGCGCCTCGGCCTTGGTCGGCACATCAAGGGCAAAAATCAGCCGGTCACGCGTCGGGATCGGCTTGGTGGAGAGAAGTTCGGGCATAGTCGTTCTGTTTTGAAGATGGCCGCGCCAACTTTCAATCCCCGACTGCCGGGGTGGCCGCGGCGCCCTTTTCCGGCTCCGCCTCCCCCGGGAGGATGAAATGTTGTTTGGAAACTTTGTTTGGGAAGTCTTGCGCCGCGTGGTCAGCCCATTAATCTGCGCCTTCCTCCCGGCGCGCCACGGCTGCACCGGGAAGTTTTTACCACCTTATTTAATTACAGACATGGCCAACACCATCCTTGTCGGCGCTCAATGGGGCGACGAAGGCAAAGGCAAGATTATCGATTTTTTGACCGAAAAGGCCGACATCGTCGTCCGCAGCCAGGGCGGCAATAACGCCGGCCACACGGTCATCGTCGGCGATACCAAATACATTTTGCATCTGATTCCCTCGGGCATCCTGCGTGCCGGGAAAAAGTGCGTCATCGCCAACGGCGTCGTGCTTGACCCGATCGCGGTGGCCAAGGAGATCGATGGGTTGCGCGAAAAAAAGGTCAAAGTGACCAAGGCAAACCTCCTGATCAGCGATTGCGCGCACCTGGTGCTTCCTTATCACCGGGCCATCGATGAGCAGCGGGAACTGAAAAAAGGCAAAAACAAGATCGGCACCACCAAGCGCGGCATCGGTCCCGCCTATGGCGATAAAGCGGCGCGGGTCGGTTTGCGCATGAGCGACCTGATGCAGCCCGAACTCTTCAGCCAAAAGCTCAAGGAACGCGTCAAGGAGAACAACGCGGTGCTCGAAGCCTTCGGCGCCAAGGGTGTCAAGTTCAAGGAGATTGAAGCCGAGTATCTTGAAGCGGCGGAGAAATTGCGGCCGTTTGTCGGGAATACGGTGGTTTACCTCCACGAAGCGCTTAAAGCGGGCAAAGAGATCCTTTTTGAAGGCGCCCAGGGAACGTTCCTTGATCTTGATCACGGCACATATCCTTACGTTACCTCTTCCAACACCACGGCCGGCGGCGCCTGCACCGGTTCGGGCGTCCCGCCCCACCGCATGGATCGCGTCCTTGGCGTGATGAAAGCGTATACGACCCGCGTCGGAGAAGGCCCTTTCCCGACCGAGAACGACGAGTTTGGCGACATGCTCCACGGCATGGGCCGCGAGTTCGGCTCCACGACAGGCCGGGCACGGCGGTGCGGCTGGTTTGATGCGGTGGCAACCCGGTATGCCGGCATGGTCAACGGGATCGACGACATCGCGGTGACCAACCTCGATGGGCTCGACAGCCTGGCCACCATCAAAATCTGCACCCATTACAAGCGCGGCAACAAGAAGTTGGAAGTGCCGCCAAGCGACATGCTTCAGCTGACCGATTGCAAGCCGGTCTATATCGAGATGCCCGGCTGGCAGACGCCTACCCACGAGGCAAAAACATTCGGGGAACTGCCCCCCAACGCCCAGGCGTATCTCCATAAGCTCGCCGAGTTGACCCAAGCCAAACTTACGATCGCCAGCGTCGGCCCTAATCGCGAGCAAACCATCGTGCTTTAGAGCGCGCCGACCACCACCAGCCCTCGTTTCCAATGACCGTCCCCCGTCACATCGCCATAATCATGGATGGGAACGGACGCTGGGCCCGGGAACGCGGATTGCCTCGGGTCGCCGGCCACCAGCAAGGCGCCGAGTCGGTCCGCGCGGTCACCGAGGCGTGCTCGGAGATGGGCGTCGAGTTTCTCACCGTTTACGCGTTCTCCACCGAAAACTGGAAACGCCCCAAGGCGGAAACCGATGCGCTGATGGTGCTGCTCGAGCATTTTATCGAGCAGGAATTGCCGGTGCTTCAGAAAAACAACCTGCGCCTCCGGGCAATTGGCCGGTTGCGCGATCTGCCGCAAAGCTGCCAGGACGCGCTCGATGCCGCCATCAAAGCGACCGCCGGCAATACGTCGACGACGCTGATCCTCGCGCTCAGTTACAGTGGACGCGCGGAAATCATTGATGCGGTCCGCGGCCTTTGCGAGGAAGCCGCCAACGGGCGCATCGATCCGGCATCGGTGGATGAGGAGCTCTTTCAGCGCCATCTCCATACCCGCGATTATCCCGATCCTGACCTGCTGATCCGCACCTCAGGCGAGATGCGCCTCTCCAATTTCCTGCTCTGGCAGCTGAGCTATACTGAAATCTTCGTGACCGAAAAACTCTGGCCCGACTTCGGCAAAGAAGATCTGCGAGAAGCGATTGCTGTCTTCAATCAACGTGAGCGCCGTTTTGGAGCGCTATAGGCGTAGTCGGGTTGCGGCCTTGGACGCCGTTTGATTTCGTTGGTCCCGTGCACGCGGGTCTGCTTCCGGAGTGAAGCAAAAGGGAAAACAAGCGCCCTCGAACCCCTTGCGAAAGAGCCTGCAAACAGCATCCACACCACTTTTTCTCTAAGGAAAGAGCTTGGCGCGCGCAGTGCTTCTGGCTTTTTTTGCGCACTTCCGGCATACTGTCAATTACTGAGGCCCGCTGGCTGTCGTCCACGGGCCTCATTTCTTTAATCACCCATGGAAAAACCGCAGATCATTTTAGTCGTCGACCCGGAGAGCGATTTCCTGGAGTGGGCTCAACATCAGCTCACCACCAGCACGACCCGGGTGATTACCAGCGGCAACGCCGACGACGCTTTTAAGCTCTTCTGCCGGGAATCGCCTGACCTGCTCATCACCGAGACGCACCTTTCGCCCTTTAGCGGTCTGGAATTGCTCGTCAAAGTGCGCCAGCGTGAACCGAACGCGATCGTGGTCCTCACCAGCCAGTTCGGCACCACCCAAGCCGTCATCGAATCGATGAAGCTGGGCGCCTTTGATTTCATTCGAAAAGAGACCCTTCCATTTAATCTCAAAGTGGTCGTCGACGCGGCTTTGAAAGCGCAGGCCGAAATGAAAGCGGCCACGGCGTTCAAGCCTCAATTGACCGTGGAGGAGCATCAGGACTCCATCGTCGGTAAATCGGCCGCCATGCAGCAGGTCTTTAAAATGGTCGGCCGCGTTTCCCACTCCGATGCGCCGGTCATGATCACCGGGGAAAGCGGTTCGGGCAAGGAACTCGTCGCGCGCGCCATCCATCATTACAGCCAGCGCAGCACAAAAAGTTTCGTCGCCATCAACTGTGCCGCCATTCCCGATCAGCTCCTTGAGAGCGAACTGTTCGGGCACGAAAAAGGGGCGTTCACGGGCGCCTCGGGCCAGCGGATGGGCCGCTTTGAGCAGAGCCACGGCGGCTCGCTTTTTCTGGATGAAATTGGCGACATGCCGCTTCCGCTTCAAAGCAAGGTGCTGCGGGTCCTGCAGGATGGCCAGTTCTCGCGGGTGGGTGGCAATGAAACGCTCAAAAGCGACGTGCGCATCATCACGGCGACAAACAAAAACCTTGAGCAGGAAGTCGCCGACAAACGCTTTCGTGAAGATCTTTTTTACCGGCTCAATGTAGTGCGCATCCAATTGCCGCCGTTGCGCCAGCGCACCGAAGACATCCGGTTGCTGGCCGAGTATTTCCTTCGCAAAGTGGCCACTCAAAAGCGGCTCCCGCAAATGCATCTCAGCGAGGAAGCCGTGCGGGTTCTGGAAGGGCACAACTGGCCCGGCAACGTGCGGGAACTCGAGAACACCATCCAGCGCGCCTGTGTGCTCGCCACTTCCGAGCTGCTTCTGCCCAAGGATATTCCGCTCGGCAACACGCAACCGGCCGAAATTCAGGCCGCACCGTCAGGCGACTCCCTGGCTTTATCAAATGGACCGCTGACAACCGAGGCCGCCATTGAGATTTTACTTAAAGCCGCGCAGGACGACAACGAAGTGCAGCTGCTTCCCTGGCTTGAACGCGAGTTCATGCTTTACGCAATGAAAACGACCAAGGGCAATCAAGTCCGCGCTGCGAAGCTTCTTGGCATTACCCGTGCAACGTTGCGCAAACGCATTGAACGTTTCGGCATTACCAAAGAGCTGACGATTTCGTAATAACGCGCAATTTTTCGAGCGCGCGCACCCGCCCGGATCGGGCCGGTATCCCGATTTATTTAATAGAAAGGAGCCTCAACCATATGCTCTCTTGGGCTATTACATTTCTTGTTATCGCGCTCATTGCTGCTGTCTTGGGATTTGGGACCTTGGCGGGAACTGCCGCCTCTATTGCGAAGATCCTTTTTGTCATCTTCCTGATCCTGTTCCTGGTTTCCCTGATTACAGGCCGGCGCGGGCCGATTGCTTAACGATTCCCTGGGTTGCGGGGCTGCTCGCTCATAACTGTGAGCAGCCCTGCGATTCTTTAAGCGGACCGAGTTGCGGCGTCCGGTGTAAATGGGACAATCAGAGACGGACTCCTGGGTGGTATCAAAAGGAGGGTACCCGGTTTAAATGCCCGATGGGGCCCATGCCGGATGAAAGACAAGCACCTCAGGAAACCACTGGCACGCAGTTCTGAATCCGCCCTCAGCTACAACGGGGTCTTTTAGCACCCTAAGAATCTGGCGTTTGTATCTCTCCCAAAATGGCGCTTGATCGTGCCTTGCTTGTCAATCACCCCCCCCGCAGAACTTAACCCCGTCTTCGTTTTTGCCCGTTTTTGACCAGTTGGCAGTTCCTAATGGAATTATCCTTCTTTAGGTTATTGGAGAGATGAGCGGGGCTGTCTAATGAATATTAGCGACTGTGATGCAATCAACAAGTGCCTGCTAGTATAACTGGCGCCTTACCTATGCCAGTTAGACCTAAAAGCCCGTAAGCACACAAAGGCTTCCTTCTTCTACGGGCAGTCGAATAGCTCAAGATCGGCCACAGGTCTTTTCAAATCGTATGGACTCGATTTACAAGATAGGCACCCACGGCATGCCGGAGTCGGAATTTGACCCAGTCAGTATAATAATCAGATTACTGTAAGCGCAACGCTCCAAGCGGCCAATGCACGGCGTTTTGAGTGTCGTAGCCCTGGGCTTTGAAGCGATCCTCCACGAATATCGCTCGCAGCGTATTATTTAGGCTAATGATATTGATTCCTTCAGGGCGAACCGCAAATGCAGCCAGATCAGCGACGCGCAGGACAGGCAGCGCTGTAATGCTATCCCACTGATAAAGGCTGAAGACCTGACGGGAAGTCTCATTCTTTAGCGGCCCTCCATTGGCAGCGCCCCCGATGATGAGATACGCCCCCGCCCCTGAGTTCAGTTGAGGGCACCATTGGATGGAGCGGATGCCCTGGCCGTTCAGATTCAGTTGCTTGACGCTCTGCAACCCTAGAGCTGGGCCATTCCAAACGCCTGGAAGGAAGGCGTTACCGGCGTTCGAAAAGACAAACACATAGGCGTTGCCGCTCGTCCGATTTGACAAGGGAGAACGTAAACCGACCAACATCTCGGACGAATTTTTCACAGCAAATCCTTCCACGCTAATCGGATGGAAATCCTGTTGTTTAGGGCTGTAGCGCCAAACGGCAGGCTCCTCGCCTAGATTTGCGTAATGGAGATAGATCCCGGTTCCCGTAAGGTGATTCTGCGTGGCCTGGAAATACTTGGCCGCCGCTTGAGCCTGAATCAGGTTAGGAGCGCCGGAAGTCACAGGATGAGGACTTCCATTAACACTCCGAAATATAGCTCCCTTGCTCTCAAACCAAGGGGCCACATGATCGTAATCGAAGTTTTTACCCCGCGGGCCTCCATCCCAAACACGCCCTTCGGTATTGCCCGCTCCCTGATTACGGGTGTACTGCTCGTAGGACTCGACGAGAGTAACACCATCGGCGAGATAAAGCCTCACATTATCGCTACCATTTCCCAACCCAATAGGGTCCACACCGTTATTAGGCAATGTGTAAGTAAAATAGCTGCGTGCCGGAACCGTGACACCTGCTGGGATAGTATCAAAACTTGCGCTTTCATCTCTCAGCAGATATCCGCCAATCGCGACTGATTGCCCTGAGGGATTAAAAAACTCAACCCAATCAGAGCCGCTGTTTGTGTTGAATTCATTAATTCGGACCGGAGGCAGGTTCGAAGTTTTAACTTCCACTTCAATGCCTCGTCCATAGTTACCCGCGGCATCAAATGCCCACGCTTTCAAATAGTAGGTCTGGCCATTCTGCAGATTACTCAATGGCCCATTTACACTCGTTTGATAGGCAGTCACCTGCAGCCCCGCCGCGGGCAGGGTGTTCACAGTCCAATAAGGGAACGCCGCTGTTAGGTTGTTCAATGGATTTGCCAAAACAAATCCCGCACTGGTGGATGCTCCTCCAAGCCCGCCTGCACTGGCATAGGGGAGCGCCTGCCCAGGTTGATAAGTAATCAGATTCTGTGGATTGCCAAACTTCGGCACCGTGTTGATGGCGACAAGAACGCCAGCGCTCTTGACCGAAGAACCAAGCGCGAGATTGGCCTGAAGCTCATTTCGTAAGGTGGCCGCCAACCCATTAGCCGGATCATGGCCCACGGGACTGACCGGGTTCAGGTTTGCGGGTAAGGCAAAATTTGTCATGTCACGCCGGTCAGTGGAGGCCGTCGGGGTTGCGTTCCATTCTCCGTCCAGTGCGTCGGTGTAGCTTGTGGCTACCGCGTTCAAATTGTTATCGAGCGAAATTGTGACGATGACACAACGACGAGGGTCGTAATCGCTGCTAGGGGGATCAATCAAAGGGTCGAAAACCGAGGTTTCCGCATCACGGAACTTATCCACTCGCGTCATGGAAGTAGTCACATAAAGCTTATGAGCCACCGGATCGTAGGCCACGGTTTCCGGATCCTTGATTTCGAAACCTCCGAAACTACCATTCCGGTTGATTGGCCATAAGGAGTAGGAAACGAATTCGCCCGTGGTCGCGGAAACCTCACAGAATGTCACTTCATTATGCGATGCATTACTGCTATCGAGTATAGTCTCGTCATTAATAATGGCGATTTTTGCATTACCGTTGGGTAACGTCCCAAGGTAGGCGATATCACTGGCTTCGTCGACTCGTGAATAGGTTTTGATCTGGCCCCGCTCTTTGCGGTTAAGGGTGGGGAACTTCAGGCGGGAAACATATTCATCGGCTCCAATGTCCGCAGCCGAAACTCGCCGTAAAACACCATAACATTTGACTCGGGTTTCAGCATCTGCATCCAAGCGGGTCAAATAGCTAATGCCTAGAATTCCAGCAGGATTACCTCGGTCGATGCATGGGCTTGAGGCCAGGAGCCGGCGTTGCCCCCCTGTAATGGAAGCTGTATCGAATTGAGGATTGGAGGCATCCGTCGAATTGAGGTTTGTTAGTCCACTAAAGCCCCCACGAATGCTTGAATAAGTTACAGAAACTACAGCTCCGGAATCTGTTGTAATCTGACTTCCTGCCCGATCTGCCACGCTATACACGATGGCATTGACCAGGGTTAGCCGGGCCGCCGCTCCACTCGCCTGCACCTGACCGGCAGCCGTATTACCAGGATTATTGTCGCAGAAGGTGCAATTTGCTGCTTTCACATCGGAATTACCGGTGACGCGCAGGCCCGCACCGGTCGGCCCGGACGCCGTGCTGCCATCGACTATTACATTCGCCAGCGCCGGTGAGGCGTTATCGATTACAATCCCGTAATCGCAGTTCTGGACCAAAATATTGTGCAGTTTTACAGCAGTGCCGTTTTCACACTGGATAGCTGTTCCGCCCCGAATCGGGGTCGTAAGGGTGGCGCCACTGTTCCGAATCGTGATGCCGTATACCCAGCTTGAAAAAGGATTGCCGGCTCCGAACTTCAGGCCAAAGGGGCGAGTCACCGAATTGCCCGGAGTATAAAGATCAATGATGGTTTCGTCGCGAGCGCCGCGCTGCCCAATGAGTTTGACGTCCTTAAGGGAAAAATCGACCTGCTCTGCATACGTTCCGGGCGCCACTTGAATCACGCTGCCAGGGGCAGCCGCGTTTACGGCGGCTTGGATGCTGAGAAAAGGAAGATCGTAACTGCCGTCGGCCATCAAATCCGCTTTCGACTTGAACACTGCAACTTGGGCGGGGTCCTGCAGATTCAATCGCTCCAATGTGTCATGGAATTTATTTTCGAGCCACCACGATAGCGACGCCACAAACAAATTGGCGGCCGGGGGATAAGCTGGATCAAAAGGTTTGCTTGAGGCAAGATTAGGATCGGAGCCCTGCGCTATTTCGTCCGCGGTCAGGTATCCGTCCCCATCCGGGTCACTGTATGCAACGGGATCATTACCATAGAAGGTAGTCTCGTTGACATCGGGGATCCCATTCCCATTTGAGTCCACATTATAGTTTACAACCGTCAGATTCACGGTGGCAACGGGAGTGAAATAGGTGCCAAGAGGATAGCTGCCGTCTGCCAGTCTCGCGCGACTGCTGGCTTTCACCGTGAAGCTGTCCGGTCCAAAATAATTCGCTTGCGGTGTGTAGTGGAAGTAACGGAATCCGTTGTAGTCGGACGGCGCCACCGTTTCCTTCAAAGTGCCGTGTTGAGGCGCTTGAACCATGGCAATCTCCACACTGTAGCGGCTAGGATCGAGAGCCGACAACTGTATGGGGACCTCCTGGTCATCCCCCGGGATCTGGTATCCAGCGAAATGGCTTCGGATCTCGGGGGCGAATGCGACCTGATCATCGCCAAGATCATTTATTCCATCATTATCCGCGAGTGTATCCACCAGGGTAGGATTTGTTCCGACGTTAATCTCCTGGATGGTGCTCAGTCCATCCCCGTCGGGATCCTCGGAGCCAGTCTGCGACAGGTTCCCGAAGTATTGAATTTCCTTGGCGTCGTCCATTCCGTCGGCATCGGTATCAAAGGCCAACGGTGGGTTGTTAACCAGGCGGATAGGCATTTGCGATACGCGTGGACGCCAGACTCCACTTGACGGATTCGTAAGATCTCCCCACGCGAAAACCGTTCCATTGGAGCTTTTGATACCAAACATCCTTGAATCTGCGTCCGCACATATACTACTGAAACCGGTTACGGTATCAACAGCGGGCGGGGTAAACAAATTCGTGTAATTACCGTTTCCGAACTGACCAAAATCGTTCGTACCCCAGACTCGCAAGCCTCCGTTATTCAACCAGTAACTGATCTTTCCACCAGCGCCGTAAAAGGTACCCGTCCCAAGAGTGACTCCAGGAACGGTAAATATTCCATTTGGATTGGTCGTTGATCCGTTTCCAAAGGCTCCATAAATGTTATTTCCCCAAATCACCATGGAGCTATTTGCCGAGACGCGCGCAAGATTATGTGCATAGCCACCGCTGCGGATCGACGAGACTCCAGCCAAGCCCGGGACCGTGTTGTTAGCATACAGATAGTTACCTGCCCCCCCATTTCCCATCGATTCCCAGATGGATCCAACCGGACGGACCGTTCCGTTTGTACGAAGGAAGAGCGCATAGTTCCTTCCGCCCGCCATCTCAGTCACCCCCGCGAGTGCAGTCCCGGATGCCGAGAGGACATTTCCCGGAATGTTCCGTCCTGCTAAATTTCCGGAAGCAAGCTGTCCCGAACGGTTATCTCCCCACGACTTAACCGTCTGGTTTCCAAGCAGGCAATAGCTGCTGTGCCCGGTGGAAAGCACCTTTAGCGCAGTGGTAATTCCGCTGATTGCAACCAGTCCGGGGTATACCGGCCCGCCGGAGCCCGTGCCTAACTGTCCGCAGTAATACGTAATGCCGCCAGCGTTGTAGTAGTCGACGCCGTTAACGTAAACCTTTCCGTCGCCACCGACAGCGAGAAGATAATTATCGCCAACGGAAATATCTTTGACGGCAATATTACCTGGTAACATAAGCAGTCGCGGCGCCCCGGTGATGCCACTGCCATCGCCCCACTCCGTATACGTATCGAAGTATGCGCCGTCTCCCCAGACCCACATTCTTTCCGAACTGTCCAGGGCGGCTGATATCCGCTCTCCACTGACTACCTTCACTGCATTTTGGATGACTTGAACGGGGGTTGGCGTGGAGCGGATCAAACTCGTGCCGTCACCAAATTGTGAGTCATCATTGAGTCCTTGAGCGTAGACTGCGCCGGTGGCATCACGGATTAACAGAACTCCCCTATCCCTACCTGCGCTTGAAGAATCTTCATGCACTTGACCTCCACTCGCAATTTCTATCGCACGAAGACCAAGCACAGGAAGCACATTCCCCCAGCCAGTGCTGGTATAATATACGTTGTCATTTGCGGATATATTAACAAAATCGCCGTGCCCTCCGACAATGGTAGCTCGGGGATCCGTCGCGACAGACCCGTTATTGTAGTTAGTCGCGTCGCCGATCGACCAGTGTTTGACACCATCAGAGCAAATCAGAAATCCCTTCGCACCATAGTACACCTTCTGTCCATCCGTTGCCGCCACATCCAACACGTCTGATGGAGCTGCGTGAAGAGTTGGAGCGGTGAGCTGAAGACTGCCCCCTGGAGGTATCACTGATCCCCATTCGTAGATTGTGTGATTAGTCGTCAATACAAGGCTATGGGTGCCGACGCTCACCACCTTGGCAGCGGCGGGCAAATTTGGAATCGTCACCTGCGCGGGAGTCGATATGATCGCCTGCGAAGCAAGACCCAAGGCATTCAGAGAGTTTTGCCCCCATGCCAATACTGCGCCATCGGAACTCCGGATCGCAAAGCTCGTCATGTCACCGGCGGCGATACCCGATGCACTGGCCAGCCCGGAAACGGCTGCCGGAGTGTAAGCGATGCCTGCGCGGCCGAGTTGACCTTCAGCAGCTCGGCCCCAGGAATAGACTTGGCCTGTCGAGGAGAGCGCAAGGTTATGGTAGTCACCCGCCACGATCGATACGATCTGGCTCAACCCAGCGACCTGGACCGGGTTTTTTGACGAGGCCAATGTTGCCGGATTCGCTCCGAGCTGCCCCTCGGCATTCGACCCGCTCGCCCATACAGTCCCATCATCGCGCAGAACCAGGGTATGCCGGGCACCGGCTGCGATCGTTTTTCTAAATTGAGTTGCATTGAGTATCGCATGCGATTGCGGCAACGCGAAGGCCACACTGAAAATGGCTATCAGCCACAATAAAAACAGCCTGGAGTCAGCACATCGCGGCACAAAGCACTTAGATGGTTTGTTCATAGAAAATCAAAACAGGAGGATAGAGAAGCCGAGCTGCAGGCTCTGATTAAACAGGAGGCCAGCGATGGGCGTGAATGATCATGAAATCGCTGAAAAACGATCCCTTAGGTTTCCCTTGCGACCCCTCAACGATCCACGATGAAAATGCTTTCAAACAAATAAAAATTGGCTATTTGGATAAAAACATTTCGCAGTGAAGTTTTATGTCCATTGAAGCTTGATGCGTCAACTTCGTTTTCATAAGTTTTTCTTCTTGCTCATATTCAACGAGCATTCTCGATACTCATTGATTGACTGACGCTTTTCCTCATCAGAGATGACAAGCCTCCGCTTGTTTATACTGGTTGAGAATAAAGCGGAATGCTGCAAGGCGGCGCAACTGCACTGCTTATTTAACAGAAGTCGCCGGGAGGGGCCATGTCCGCCAACCGATTGGGGATCCCTTCAAAGCGGCGGCAAGCCGCGCGCACCCCAAAAAAGCCCTCTTAGAAACTCCGCAGCAACGCCGCCAGTTCCGGCAGTCGCTTGGACGGGTCCGACGCGGTAAGACGCGGGAACTTGCCCCCAATCAGGATGTAATCGCCGGCCCGGGTCAGCATGACTTTGTTGTCGCGCACGTCCACCACCGTCATTTGCCGGGACGCGGCGATCAACTTGATCTCCGTCATCGCCAGGAGATTCGAGACGGCCTCCGGCAGCGGGCCGAAGCGGTCGCGCCAGTTTTTTCGCAATGTGGCGAGTTGCTCGTGGGTGGTCACTTCAGCCAGCCGGCGGTATGTCTGAATCCGCGGCTGCGCTTCGGCAATGTAGCTGACGGGCAAAAACGCCGGGATCCGTTCAATAGCGGATTTCTGGAGAAAATCGGCTTCGCGGGTCGCGACAAAATCGAGCCGTAGAAGCACATCGATCCGGCCGCGGACCTTTTCGCCTTTGAGCTTGGAAATGGCCTGCTTGAGAAGCGAGCAATAGAGATCGAAACCGATTGAGACAATGTGGCCGCTTTGGGCGGTGCCGAGAATATTGCCGGCGCCGCGGATTTCGAGGTCACGCATGGCGATCTTAAAACCGGCGCCGAGCGAGCTGTATTGCTTGATGGCGTTAATGCGTTTACGTGCTTCCCCCACGGTGAGCATGTCGCGTGGCAGCATCAGGTAAGCGTAAGCCTTGCTTTGGGCACGGCCGACCCGGCCGCGGAGCTGGTAAAGGTCGGCGAGTCCGAACCGGTCGGCGCGATCAATGATGATGGTGTTGGCGTTGGGAATATCGAGGCCGCTCTCAATGATTGTAGTGGAAATGAGCACGTCGGCTTCGCCCGAAACAAACTGCTGCATCACCTCCTCAAGCTCGCCTTCATCCATCTGGCCGTGTCCGACGACAATCCGGGCTTTCGGGCATAGATGTTTTATTTTGAGCCGCATGTTCTCAATGGACTGGACGCGGTTATGGAGAAAGTAAACCTGCCCCTGCCGGCCGAGCTCGCGATTGATTGCCTCGCGGATCACCCTTTCATCGTACGGACAGATAAAGGTTTCCACCGGGATCCGGTTCGCGGGCGCGGTCTCGATCGTGCTCATGTCCTTGGCGCCCATCAGCGAGAGATAAAGGGTGCGGGGAATGGGGGTCGCGCTCAGGGTGAGCATGTCGACCAGTTTAAAGAGTTCTTTAAATCTTTCTTTGTGCAACACGCCGAACCGTTGCTCTTCATCAATCACCACCAGGCCAAGGTCCTTGAAAGCGATGTCTTTTGAAATAAGCCGGTGCGTGCCGATGACGATGTCGACCGAGCCGTCGCGCAATCCTTCCACCGTTTTGCGTTGCTCCGAATGCGAACGAAACCGGCTCAGCGTATCAACGGTGACGGGATAATCGGACATGCGCTCCCGGAAATTCTGATAATGCTGCTGGGCGAGCACCGTGGTCGGCACAAGGATCGCCACCTGTTTGCCGCCCATGACGGCCTTGAACGCCGCCCGAATCGCCACCTCGGTCTTGCCAAAGCCGACGTCGCCGCAAATCAGCCGATCCATTGGACGCTCCGACTCCATATCCGCTTTGGTTGCGGTGATGGCCGAGAGCTGATCGACGGTTTCTTTATAAAGAAAGGAAGCCTCAAACTCGCGCAGCCACTTGTTATCGGGCGGGAACGCAAACCCTTTGGCAGTTTCCCGTGCCGCATGCACCGTGAGGAGACGCGCGGCATAATCAAACACGGCTTTCTCGGCGCTCTTTTTCGCCTTCGCCCATTTGCCGTCGCCAAGCGTGCTTAGCGGCGGGTTGCGTTTGCCCACACCAACGTATTTGGAAACCAGGAACGACTGATCAAGTGGCACGTAAAGCTTGGCGTCGTTGGCAAATGCGATCACGAGCACCTCTTCCATTTGAGAGGGAGTGCCATCGTCGCCTCCGCGCGGCAATGATTTCATCCCTTCATACCGGCCGATCCCGTGTTCGAGATGGACAACGAGATCATCGTCGCCAAGCTCGCTGAAATCGATCTGCGCACGGCTCGATTGTTCCCGCACCCGTTTGAGCGCGAGCCGGCGTGCCCGCGTATTTTTATAACGGCCAAACAATTCCGCATCGGAAAGCACGGCGACTTTCGCAGAAGGAAACGCAAAGCCGCGCGAGAGCGAGCCGATGGTGAAAACAAGGACGTCGGCCTCCACGGGCGGCACCAGATCGCGCAGCCGCTCGATCTCGCCTTCATTGTTGCAAAAGACATGCACGCTCCAGCCGAGCTCGCGCCATTCCTTCAGCTGGCCAAAAAACCGTTCGCGCTTGAGTTCATCGACCACAAAGTCACCGGCCTCGAATTCCCCAAGGCCGTGGTCGTGAAATGCGGTGCTGAAATCCTCCTGCAGATCGACGCCCTCGGCGTGTTCAAGCAATCGCACACGAACCGGCTCGGAGCCGCTGCCACCGGCGTCGATCGTGATATCCGCCGGGTCGATATAATCGCGCACCGTGGAGGCGGTGGCGCGCGAATCGGTGGCATCGCCAAGCAGGAGCGTGCAATGATCGAGCTGTTCGACAGAAGTCTGGTGATCTAGATCAAACTGCCGGATCGACTCGATCTCTTCATCGAATAATTCCACACGGACCGGAAGGGTGTGATGGAAGGAAAACACATCAATGATCCCGCCCCGCAACGCGTATTGGCCGCGCGCGGAAACCTGGGCGACATGCTCGTAGCCCGCCTTGTCGAGCTGACGGATCAGCTTTTCGCGATCAAGCCTGGCACCGCGCGTCAGCTTGACCTCAAGCTTTTTAAGCGCTGCCGGCGAGGGAACCGCCGCATTCAAGCTCGCCTGCGTGAGCACGATGATATGACGCCCTTTTCCCGCCAGCTTTTCGATAATCGCCAGTCGTTCCGCCGCGCTTTCCGGGTCTGAAATGGCGCCCTCCACGGGCACTCCTTCTGAGTCGGGAAAAAAGAGCGCCTCGGGGAACCAGTTGCTCAGTTCATTATGGAAGCTTTCCTGGGCGCGCATATTGGCGCAGACAATCCAGAGGCGTTGTTTGATCTTCCGCGCGATGAGCGCCGCAAGAAAGGGCTGGGCGGAATCGTTGACGTGCTCAAAAACGACTTCCGCCCCCGCATGCAACTGGGCAAGTTTTTGCGCCATGGCCGGGGAGCGGCCGATGAGGTCGAGCAGGTCGGGTGATGACATTGAAAAAAGGGTGCGCGTCGGACCGCGCGGTCAACGGCTAAAACGTGGATCCGGCAATCGTCGCGTCCTTGCGCGCAAATATTCCAATCCGGCCGGGGCCGAAACTTCAACCAGCCCTCAATGAAAGGCAATGCTTACAGATCGGCGAGTTGCGGAGCGAAAACAGCAGGTGGAAACATTCGTTCCCGCACCGAAGCGACGGGCATGACTCCAATCCAGCTGTTGGTTAAGAAAATCTCATCCGCGTTGATGATGTCCTGCACAAAAAGGGAGCACTGCTCGACGGCAAATCGTTCGATTACCCGTTGGCGAATCACTCCCGCCCGCGCCCCGCACTCAATCGATGGGGTCCGGATGCGCGAACCATGCACCAGGAACACATTGGCCACGCAGGCCGATACCAACTCCGCGCGTTCATTAAAAAGCAGCGCTTCATCCCTGCCGCGCTTCTGAGCACGCTGAAGCACGTCCAGATTCATCCAGTAATTGCCGGTTTTGATCCCTCCAAACGGCGGATGGCAGACGTCCTCAGCGATAGTGATGGCGTAGGACGATTTGACCGGACGCTCGCGCGGCTCGATAAAAATGAAGATCCGCCCATTAACAACCGGAGCGGTCGGCGCACCATCCCCAGCGGTGACATAAATGCGCGCGAACGCGTCGCCGCCGTGCTCTCCGGATGGCTTCCAGCTTTTCAGCAGTTCACCCGCCGCATTCAACGCATCCTGATCGAGCGGAAATGCCCGCTCCGCGCAGCCCGCGCTTAAGAGGGCAAGATGCTCCTCGAGATACTGCGGCCCGGAGCCGGCGCCGAGCCGGATGCTTTCAAAGACGGACATTCCATAGCGAAATCCACGATCAGAGATCGGGATCGAATCGCACGGCTCAAATCCTGGAGCGCGCCAGGACCACGAGGAAGGGTGAAAGGGGGGCATGGGCAGCGTTTTAACGCAGGGGAACGTTTGCTGTCGTGCATAAACAGCAACGGAAAAAACCCAAACCAGACAAGGTTGGAATACCGCTGCGCTCTTTGGCAAAACGACCCCTACCAAACTGTCGCGAGTTGTTGAGATACGCGAGCAAGCCGGCCTTTACGCCGGCACCGGCTTCTTCTCCGCGCGGAACGAGGTAAGGATAAAAAGCCCCGCGGCAGTACAGATGCAGGCATCGGCCACGTTGAAGGCCGGCCACGGGTGGGCAAACCGGACGTGCAGATCGACCAACAGGAAATCAATCACATGGCCGTGGATGATCCGATCCGTCAGGTTCCCCAGGATCCCGCCCAGGAGGAGTCCGACCGCGACCCGGCTGGGCAGGTCCACAAAAGCGCCGCGGACATAGAACGTGACAAGCCCAATCAACGCCACCATCGAGAGGACCATAAATGCGGTATTGCTGTTATGGAACGAGCTAAACGCCGCGCCGGTATTGCCCCAGTGGCAGAGGTAAAAATAGTCCGGAATGACAATCTGCGGCTCCCCTTCAAATGGCAGGTTTTTGAAAACCCACCACTTGGTTGCCTGATCAAGGGCGTAAAGCGGCAGCGCAAGGGAGAGCAACAGTTTCATCGGGTTATTCCTCGATGGCGGTGACTACTTCAGCACAGCGTTCGCAGAGTTCGGGATGGAACGTGTTCAGGCCCACCGTCGGGCGGAAGCGCCAGCAGCGGGCACACTTTTTGTCTTCATTGCGAACCAGGCGCGCCTGGGTTTGGCTTCCGCTCACGATTGTCAAATCACTCAGAATAAAGAACTCCTCAAGCTCGGCGGCATGCGGTTGAAGCGCGTCAGCCAGATCTGGCGTTGCCACTTCAAGGGTGACCGAAGCTTCAAGGGCGTTGCCGATTAATTTCTCTTTTCTTGCCTGTTCAACGGCTTGACCAATGACACCGCGCAACTCGAGCAGTTCGGTCACCCGCGCCTCGAGTGTCTTATCGCGCCACGCTTCATCAACCTCGGGGAATGTTTCAAGATGAACCGAGCCCGTTTTTCCAAAGAACTCCCAGGCTTCATCCGCCGTAAAGGCAAGCACCGGGGCAAGCAAACGCGCCAGCGAATCGAACACGCGATGCATCACCCATTGGGTCGCCCGGCGGCGGCCGGAACCAGGGGCATCGCAATACATCCGGTCTTTGGTGATATCGACGTAAAGCGCGCTCACATCGACCGCGCAGAAGTTGTTAAGCGTCTGGAATACTTTCCGGAATTCATAAGCGGCATACGCTTCGCGGCAGGTACCGATGACTTCCTGCAACCGTGACATCACCCAGCGATCGACCAACGTCAGGTCGCCCGTGGCCACTTGCATCGTTGCATCGAACCCGTGCAGGTTGGCCAGCAGGATCCTGAGAATATTGCGGAACTGCCGATACGCATCGGCAAGCTGGGTAAATGAATCCTCGGAGAACGGCACTTCATTGGTGAACTCGACGCTCGCCGCCCAAAGCCGCACGATGTCCGCGCCGTACTTGCCGACAAAATGCTCCGCGTTCATCGGCTTCGCATAGGTCCCCTGCTCGGATTTCGAGACTTTTTTCCGGGTATCCTTGTCGACGACAAACCCGTGCGTGACGACGGTCTTATAAGGAGCCGCGCCGTTGAGTGCCATCGAGGTGATCAAGGAAGACTGGAACCAGCCGCGATGCTGATCGGTCGCTTCAATGTAAACGTCGGCCGGCCAGCGCAACTCGGGATGCGTGCGCAAAACCGCTTCATGGGAAACGCCGGAGTCGAGCCAGACATCGAGCGTGTCGTTGCGCCGCGTCGTCCCTTCGGGCAGGGCAACCGCATTCGCCCACCAAGCGTCGTCTTTTTCAAACCAAAGGTTCGTCCCCTCTTTTTCGACAATATCGGCCACCCTGCGCGCGATATCGGCGTCGAGGATCGGCTTGCCGGTTTCATCGTAAAAGACCGGAAGCGGCACGCCCCACGAGCGCTGCCGCGAGATGCACCAGTCGGGCCGCGATTCCACCGTCCCGAAGATGCGGTTGCGCCCCCAATGCGGGATCCATTCGACCTGATCGATCGCCTGGAGGGCCGCGCCGCGCAACGCGTCGATGCGAATAAAAAACTGTTCAACCGCGCGGAAAACAATCGGCGTCTTCGAGCGCCAGCAATGCGGGTAGGAATGTTTGTAGACCTGCGCGCCCAAAAGCGTGCCATTGCCGCGCAGATGCTCGATGACTTCCTGGTTGGCGTCGAAAACGTATTTGCCCGCCCAGACCGGGATGCCGACTTCCTCGGTAAAGCGGCCATGCTCATCGACCGGGGAAAGGATCGGCAGCCCATTTTGGACTCCGGCCACGTAATCGTCCGCGCCATGGCCCGGGGCGATGTGCACCTGGCCCGTGCCGGTATCCATCGTGACAAATTCCGCGGTGATGATGCGCGCGGTCCGTGGCAAAAAGGGATGCTGCGCCTCGCTGCCGGCAAGCTGTTCACCCGTCATGCCCGAGAGCAGCCAGTCGCCCACCACTTCCGCCTGTTCTTCTTCTTTTGCGCGCAACGAATAACCGGCTTCCTCAAAGCCGGCCGCTTCCTGGAAGGCAGGCAGCAACGCCTCGGCAATGACAAAAAGTTCGGCCTTGGGCGCTTCATCAAGCAGCACGGCCGCCAGCCCTTCCTCCTGCTTTTTACGGAATGAACGCACTACGTAACGCTGCCGGGGATGAACGGCGATGGCGACATTGGCCGGAAGCGTCCACGGGGTCGTGGTCCAGATCACCATGCTTGCCTCCCCCGCCAGCGGGCCGGTCACGATCGGGAACTTGACGAAGATTGCCTTGTCCTCGCGCTCGGCATATTCGACCTCCGCCTCGGCGAGCGCGGTTTGAGCGCCCGTGCTCCAATAGACTGGTTTTTTGGACTGATAAACGAGCCCTTCCTCCACAAACCGCGCGAACGAACGCAGGATCGCCGCTTCATACCCGGGCGCCAGCGTCAGGTACGGGTTCTCCCATTCCCCCAGCACGCCCAGCCGCTTGAACTGTCCGCGCTGGATATCGATGAACTTGCGGGCGTATTGCTCGGAGCGCTTGCGCACTTCGGCCGGAAGCAGGCCGCGCGATTCCTTGACGACCTTAAATTCAATTGGCAACCCGTGGCAGTCCCATCCCGGCACAAACGGCGCCCGGAAACCGGCCATCGACTTCGATTTAACGATCAGATCCTTGAGGATCTTGTTCAGCGCCGTCCCCATGTGCACATCGCCGTTGGCGAAGGGTGGGCCGTCATGCAGCACGAAGAGTTCCGCACCCTTGCGCGCATCCTGAATCTGCCGATAAAGGCCGGCGGCTTCCCACCGTGCCAGGCGCTCCGGTTCGCGCTTAACAAGGTCTGCCTTCATCGGAAAATCGGTCTTGGGCAGGTGAAGGGTCTCTTTGTAATTCTGGCTCATCGGACAAAAGGCAATTTGAAGAAAAGCGGCGAGGCTAAGCGCTCGCTCCGGACCGGTCAATGGTACGGAAGCGGATCAAATCGGGCTTTCAAAAATGTCGCTCGCCCCTTCCGGGCCTCCGTGCCACCGTGCCCAATGCCTCAACGCCCCAGCAAAAAGAAAACACCAGCCGCCACGGGAAAACCGGGTGCGCCTAAAAACGGCAATCCGCGTTCCGCCGACGAGCACCGCCGCGATCTCAATACCAAATCCGTCCTGGATAAATTCCAAGGCCGCAAATCGATCTGAACGACGCGTCTGGCAGCGGAGCGTCTTATGGCGCCTGCTGCGGTGTGATTACACGATAAAAACGGCTGGCTGGAGCGGAGGTATCAATCTGTTCCTCGACGCGATCAGCGGGCTGCGCGGGAAAATCGGCAAGCCGTTGCCAGACCCCGTCGCTAAGCGCATTCTTAAACTGGATCGTGTAAGAGTGGTTTGCACGGGCGGTGAAGCGGAGCGTGAATCCCGAAGGAGCGCGCGTGATCTCGGTTTGAAAGACGTCGTTGCCGTTGCGAGGATCGGTGGCAGCCAGATATTCGGCCACATTCGACTGGCCGTCTCCGTCCACATCCTGAGCCGCATCGCCCGCGAAGAGCGGGTTGAGACCACTCGCGTTTTCCCAGGCATCGGGGATCCCGTCGCCATCGCTGTCCGCGATCGCTGATTCTCCACTGTTTACTTTCCCGGGGGTTGGACTCGCAGCCGCCCAGTTTGCCGCATCGTTACCGATGACGGCACGGCTTAATCTTTGCAGCGATGGTCCCGTGCCGTCCGGCGTTACCGGCCAGGGGGCGACCTGCGAATACTCGACCTTATCAACCCGGATATACGGAACAATCCCGCCGATAGCGGCATCGGGATACGCCAGTTCGATATTGGCGGTGCTATTAGCCAGCTTTGGAGTGAAGGGTCCGAAAATCGAAGTATTCTGGCCCAGAGCGTAATTGTTGCGGAAGGCAGCCAAGGTCGGAGCATCGGCGGGATCAAATCCAACCAATAGAATATAGTCTCCCGGAAGAATGCTGCTGCCCGCGGGAAATACAAAGTCAGCATCGCCCCGCAGTTTCCATCCCGTGAGATCGACAGGAGTGGTCGTGACATTGTGCAGTTCAACAAACTCATCCCGCACATTATCAAACGTCCCAAGATCCGGCGGATGATACATGATCTCGTTGATGATCAGCGGCCCGTTCTTAGGCGGGGCATTGATCGCGCCAAAGGTACGCGTAATCAGCGGCCAAAACTCGAATCCATTCGCTTTTGCTATCCGGCCAAATGAGACCCCATCGGTTGCGGCGCCAAAACTCACC
Organism: Chthoniobacteraceae bacterium; assembly: GCA_028293625.1. Classification (GTDB taxonomy): domain Bacteria; phylum Verrucomicrobiota; class Verrucomicrobiia; order Chthoniobacterales; family Chthoniobacteraceae; genus CAIURC01. The sequence continues at coordinate 634,344 of JAQGOL010000030.1, forward strand.
TCCGACTGGAATCCTGTCATCACACCGGCTCCATCCACCGCCGAGAGGACGATTTCGTCGCCAAATGAGCTGAGCGAAAAACTGCCTTCCGTCCCGGGGGCGGCGTTGAAATCCAACTCGGTGAATACCTTGTATCCGCCCGCGGCAATGGTCGTGCCCGCTGCGATCCTATATTTCTTAGGAAAGCTCTTGTCATCGCTTAACCACCAGTTGCCGATGTCGACGGCATTTGCTGTCGGATTATAGAGTTCAATTGTATCGCTCAGCGGCAAGGTCGAAGCGGATAACGCCTCGTTGATCACGATCGATGCCGGGAGGAAATTACTTTCTCCAGGCGACCCGGATTGCGGAAACCGGGTCCAGCTCGGAGGAGTTCCCGCCGGCGTTGGCGCGCCATTTGGAAAGCGGCCCGCGGAAACATTTGTATCCTGAGCACCAAATGTCACCGAATCGATGGCCGTGATCCCGTTGCTGTTGGAAAGGATAATCGACTCGCCGCCGGCCTTTAAGCTGAAGTTGACATGCTGAAATCCGGCGGTGCTGCTGTCGGCTACAAACTTCGTGAAACCTTCTCCTCCAATGAATGAGAGGGCAGGAATCTGCGTGATATTGGGCGTGCCGGGCGTGTCCGATAAATAAAGACCGGCGAGGGCGACCGGATTGGGATCGGGATTATAAAGTTCAAACCAATCCGAACCGGTCAACGGATCGGCCATCCACTCGTTGAGTTTTAATGTGGCGATGGAGCCAAGAGGCGTTTTTCCCACATTGGTGGAACCAGGCGAAGCAGTATTCAATGTCCACGTCCCGGTTCCATCGACCAGGCGGCCAATTGAGAGATCAGGCGCCTGCGGGCCGAACGCAACCACGTCGCGGACCACGCCATTTTGACTGAGTAAAATCCGGTCGCCACTGGCACCGATCCCAAAGCCGGAGTGCAATCCGGGTGCCAGCGTCTCGCTATCGCACCAGATAACCAGATAGCCATTGGCGGGCACCGTCGTGCCGGCGGGGATCAGATACTTATTCGGAAGCGAATCATCATTGCTTAAACTCCAGTTGCTGATGTCGATAACAGCTCCGGTATTATTCCTTAGTTCGACGTAGTCCGGATACGAACCGCCGTTGAGGATTGCCCGTCTGTTATCGGCCATGATCTCATTGAGTGAGATGCTGCCGGCAGTCGTGGACGTTGGACCGAATGAGAAGGAGGTTTCCGCTGAAGTAACCGAAGGATGTGCGTCTGCATCGTAATAGGTTACCCGCCAGTAGTAAGTCTGCCCAAAATCGAGCTGAGCAAACGGGATCGGCAATGACGTCTTGCTGGAACTGCTCGTGATAACCGCAACCGGATAGTCGTAATTGCTGTTGGCCGCGCGGATCTCCCATTTGGAGGAGGTATGCGGGCTGGGCAACGGGGCGGCGGTGTGGGTGGAAGCCGCATCGTAAAGATAGGCCGAGGCAGTCAGATTCGCGCCCGGCAAAACCGCGGAGGCATTGGAGGGCGCCGTGTGCGCGGGGCGTCGCGGTTTGTAAAAGATACCAGGAGCTGGCTGCGTGTTGGAGTTAACCTGCGAATTGACCGCGGTGAAGCGGGCACTCGCGAATCCGCCGTTCTGCGCATTAATGAACGAGTAATAAGTGGCCGATCCGCCGCTCGATGTCGGGTAAGTGAGCGTCTGTAGGTTCTCTGGATCCAGCAATGTATTATTGAGAAACCAAAGCCGCAGGTTATACTCTTTTCGAAAGGCCTTGATAAATGAATCTTTGACGTAGTTCGGACCTCGAAAGTTATTTCCGGGAAAAGCGGATGGAAGCCCTTGTTCGCCGAGATAAATCGAGGAGCCTGAACCGGTACTGTCGCCGGTGCCATACATCGCATCAAAATCCCAGAGCACGCGAAACCATTTCCCATTGGCGCGCCGGTAAAGGAAGTGGTTTTGAGTCGTGTCATCCCATGGCGTCATCCAGTTCCCAAGCGCCATCGACGTCAACTCGGTATCGATATCCCAATTCGCCTGAAGCCACGCCTTGAGATTAGCCAGCTTGGGATTGGGCGAGGTATACGTGTCGCCGCGCGCGGCCCACATTCCCTTGATCATGTCACGAACTGGCGCCGCCCCTTTCCACGCATGGTTTTGCAACGCATAAGTATAATCATAGCGCTGCAGCTCAGTCCAGAAACCTGCCGCTGGCAGAAGCCACTCATTACCATTGCCGTAAGGTCCCTCGCCCGTGGCATTGCTTGAGACAATATATCCCCCGGATTTATAGTATTCACCGTTAGCCTCCTTTACAGAACCCGGATTCAATCGCTGTAATTTCTCAAAATAAGACGTCAGCAGCTCATCATCATACTCTCCCTGCTCCACCCGTGGAATCGCCGAGTCGTTATTAAAATACCAGTCAACCCAGCGGACCGTGGAAAGTGGCAGGCCTGCCCGTTGATGAAGCCCATGAGCGGTCAGAAAAAAGTCGCTCTTATCCGTTTCAAAAATGGACGATACAAGATTGCCCGCGCCATCTTTATACGGCTGGTATTCAGGAAAAAAGACCTTGAACGATTTACGGCTTGGCCTCCGATTCCAACGGCTGCCATGAAAGCGGACCTGGATATCATAAATAACCCCGTTGCTCGCGAAAATCGCCGGCACAACGTCGTTCCAGAGCCGGTCGGTTACCGGAACATAAGGGGTTTCGCGTGGATAACTGTTCGCCGTGTTTTCAGCAGTCGTGCGCTTGGGAGATCCTTTGCAATTGTATCCCATTGACTGGAATCCATTAATTCCATTAAAGGCCGTCGTATTGGTAGACGCATTGTCGTCAACCACCGAGTTATCCGTCGGCACAATGATATCGATGATCGGCTTTAGCGAAGTGCGAGCCGGAGTCACAAAATACGCATACCATGGCTCGCGCGGCGCCGGGTTCTTCTTTAATGGCGAACCTGTATAGGTGGGACCGCCGGTTTGAACCACCGCAGGATCGTCAGCTCGCGGCGCGACTACTTCCACTCCATCCCCACGGTCCGCCTTGATGCGGTACCGGACAATGGTGCGATCGATTTGTCCCGGCAACGTTGCCGCATATTGGTTATTGCCAAGCGCGGTCATCGCCACCGTGAGCCGCGCTTCCCCAAAAGCATTCATGTTATCGAGGAAATACTCGACCTGCGCATTGGAAAGCGAATCGGTGCCGCTAAATGTGCAAGTTACTTTCACCGAGACTCCGGCGCGAATAACCGGCGCGTTGTCAGTGGAACGGACCGCCGAATAGGCCACCACCACCGGCTTGGGAGCAGGACGCGTAACGATATTGGCAGCGCCCGGCGTGGGAAGATCGGCAAATGGCAAAGCGCCCGCGGCCCGGAGAGCGACCCAGTTGGCCGGATCGTTCGAAGAAGCCGTGTCGCTCACCCGCTGAAGCGAACGTCCTTTGTATTGATAGGCGGTTGAATCAAGTCCGGTGAAATCGTCATCCGCCCCAAGCGCATTCGCGCTGATTGCCCACGGGAAACGCGCCTCGTAACTCACTGAATCGACAATCGTGCCGCTTGGATTGATCAACTCAATAGTATCCCCGCCGTTCCCGAGCTTTCCCGAGTATGGTCCAAGCACACCCGTTATGGCGTAAACGGATTGAATCCGCGCAGGATTCTTTGCAATGACAAGGTAGCCATCCGGGGGAATCGAAGTGCCGGCCGCGAAAGTAAAATCAACGCCTCCAAGTTTCCACCCGGCGATATCGACACTGGCAGCTCCCGCATTGCGCAACTCCACGAACTCATGAACATCGTCACTGATATCCGCCACGATTGTCGGCGCATCGGAGTAGACGGAAACTCCATTGGCATCAAATCGCGGTTTCTCAACGGGATGATAGTGTATCTCGTTAATAACGACCTGCCCGCCCGCCGGGAGAATCATCAAGGCAAAGGCAAGCAGCAGGGAGAGAAAGAGTGGCATGGGAGGAAGCGGGCAAGCTGTTTTCGCGACTTCGCCCGGGGTAATGCATTAACGCACAGCAACCGGGTCCGTTCAACGTATCAATCAACCGAACTCCTGCGAAAGGAAACCGAGCAAGGGCAAATCAAATACGCTCCAACTTGATTGGATAGGTTTGTCCGGAAGCAAACTGGGCCACATAGAGGCTATCCTCATGATCGAGCACCAAGTCGTGCGGATGATGGAAGATTTCCTCTTGGTGATGCATCGGCAGAAGCTCGCCTGCGGCGTCGTAAACAGGGGGCGTGCCGGCGATATTTGAAACCACTCGCAAGTCGGCATTGAGCACGGAGATAAAACCGCGGCTCTCGCGGTCTTTAGGCCAGTTATCAGCCAGATGCGCGCAAAAGAAATGCCCTTTGTGCAGCCGGATCTGGCGCGGGTTTCCTCCGGGCAGCTGAATCCGGGCAAGCTTCTCCCCAGCCAGTGAAAGACGGAGGAGATGTTGTTGATCGCTCATCGCAATGAGCAGGGAGGGCGCGGCCGCATTGCGCCCATCAATCATTCCCCCATGCGGGCCCCAATGCGCAATCCCGCCTTCCGCTCCGCCAAGAATCTCCTGAAAACTTCCATCGGCGGCGTATCGGATAATGTAATCGCGTCCATACCCATCAAGAACAAAGAAGCCGCCATCGGGCAAATGCAAGGTCCAGGAAGGCCGGTAATCGTCTTCCCTGGTATATTTGCCGCTTTTTAAGGGCCATCCCCACTCGTTGAGCAGCTCGCCATCGAGGGTGGTCTTTACTACCCGATGCGTATTAAGATCAGTGATGTAGAGAACTTCACGGCTGCCTTCATCAACAATGGAAAGCCCGTGAGCGCCGGGAAAGATGGAACCCCATTTATGCACCAGCCGGCCTTGCTTATCGTAGACAATCACATTGTTTTTCACGTGATCGGTTAGCAGAATAAGATGCCCTTCCCGGTCGCTTACCATCCCATGGCAATTATTTACCGGCGTCTCGGCATTAAGAACGCCCCAGTCCGGAACAACCCGATAACGGAATTCGCCCTGGCCTAATGTTCCCCGCGAATCGGCAGCGCGGGAGGTAATCAGAGTGCCGCCAGCGGCGGCGGCGGTTGTTCGAAGAAATGTGCGGCGATTCATAAAGGAGCCCCTGCGGCAAACGTTACGGGCTCGCTCCAACGACTCCAACGCCCAGTGACATCTTTCATTCTTACACGCACCCGATAGGTAAGCCCGGGCTTGGCCAGCTTTGCCGGAATCCGGATGGTGTTGGCATAAGGCGCTATCTCCGGCGAAGTCCAGAGCGGCTCTATTTCGTAACGCCGTGGCTGGCCCGCCGTCCAGCCTGCCACTCCCGGCGAAGCTATCTGGCCCAGACGCCATTGCACAGCGCCGCAGGAGTCTGCTCCCTGCGGATCGTGAAACTCCGAGCAATGAAACCCGAGTGCATTCGCGGGAAATCCGGCGGGGCCGGAGTAACTAAGAGTGGGGCGCTCCGGAATATTGGGATCCGCGGCATCAGCGCGCAAGTAGCCGAAGCCATAACCGCGCGGGTCGCCATCGTTCAATTTCCAAGGAGGCGCCGTTGCAGGCCGCGAATCGCTGGCATACTCGAGCACGTAGCGACACATCCCGGCAAAATCGGGGGTCGCAAGCTTTCGATCCCAGCTGCCACCCATGCGATTGTCTTGCATCGGGTTTTTGTAAAAAACTCCTTTGCCTGTGGTTCGCGGATGAAAGTTCCAAAGTGCGGCATCCGCATCGGCCCACGATTGGGCGTGACCCGAGGGCTTGATCAAGGTTGCGTATTCATCAATCAACTGGCCGATTTGCCCGCCTGTGGGGGAGGTATCGGCAAGGAGCAAGTCGAGCAGTTCGCGGCTTCGATTGGCGTAATCAACCTGCAAACCCGGCAGTGAAAAACAGCGATCCTGATCGATGCGGCCCGACTGATGCGTCTTTGGCAGCAGCATCATATCGAGATCCCAGGGGATTGGCGCCCATCGCTCATCGGGCGCGTGGTAAAGAAAATGATTGGCGCCTTCGCGTAGATCGACATTGCCAGTGATTCGGTTGGCGGCACGAAAGGAGCACATCACCGGCATGTTAAGATGGGCACGCCACCAGGCCTCGGGTTGATTGCCCCGGGATTGGTTCATAAACGCATTGAGATCCGAGCGATCCGTAGGTTGGGAATGCCCCTGGTGCTCCTTCTTATCGGATTCACTGCTGTAAATACTCCCGTCGCCCAAATCACGCTCATCAAGGAATGAGCCGTCCGGGTTCTCGATCGCCATATATAATCCCCAAAAATCGCTGTCGAACTGGCTCTTGGTTTCTTCAGCCTGATCCACGACCCGAAAATGAACTGGGATATGACGCGCTGTTGGCACTCCGGCCAATTCGAAAATTCGCGAGGAAAACCATTCATCAAGTCCGGCCATGCCCCGGTGCGCGGGCACCCATGGGCTTGCGCAGGCGTTCATCGAAAATGAGCCCCAGCTTCGAACAATTGCCCGGCCGGCCGGGTCGCGCATGACAAGCGGGTGCCCACGGGCAAACTGAAATGCCCACTTGTTTTTGCCGGTATTATAAGTCGAACCACTCCCCCGAATATGACAGGCTATATGATCGTATACCCGGCCTTCAAAGATAAGCGTACCCGGGAATTTGCGATGATTCCAGCCGCTGTCCCACTGCGAATGCTTGATATCATCAGCGTTGGCGAGCAATTGGAACGTCGGAAGGGAAGTAAGCAAGGCGGGCCCGTAAGTTACCATCGGCGACTTTCCCGGCTCCAAGGCGCCGCTCCATTCCGGCACGCCGTCGTAGACGTAAAGCGCAAAATCAGGCACCGGATCGCCGCTATCCGGCGTCTGGCCTCGCATTCCTTTTGCATCCTCCGCCACGATTCGATACCGGATCAGCCGCCGGTGCACGGCATCTGTTGCAGGAAGCCTTGTTGTATAGATGCCGTCGCCGGCTTTGAGATCCCCATCACTTCCCTCATCGCGCATCGGCAGCTCTATCCAGCTCTTTTCGTACGCGGCATCGGTGCGGCGAATATATGCGCCAGGCTCCACGAGCTGATACAAAAGCGTCACCGCCTTGACTCCATCGGGATCGCTGACACGGGCGGCAATGGAAATGGAAGTTCCCGCCTTGGGTGCCTGCGGCGAATGGGCTGCCTCCGTAACAAAAGGAGACGCGTTTTCGGCCGCGATGGAGTTGAGCTTTCCTGGAGTAGGTCCGCCCGCCCGCCATGAGCCGGGCGATTTTCTATCAAAAGCAGGATTGATGAGTTCCAACGAACGTCCGCCGCCTGCCGCCTGAGCAGGCCATGGAGGGCCTGCCGCATATCTAACTTCATCAACAACGGCGCCCCGTGCATCGGCCAGTTGAAGAAGTTCGCCTTCGTTTTTGAGTTTGCCTTTCCACGGACCCAGTGGGGTGAACCCAAACTCCTTCTGAAAGAGCTTCGGATCGGTGGCGACACAAACCGACGATTTAGACGCGACAAGCGTCTTGTCAGGGAAACTGAACTTGATTCCGCTAACAAAGCGCCATTGGCCAAGGTCTACCGGAGCATCGCCGGCATTGTAGAGCTCGATAAATTCAAGGGCTTTTGTCTTATCGGCGGGATCATAGAAAATTTCATTGATCACCACCTGCCCTTTGACATGGGGCACAAGTCCGAAGCTCAGAAGCACGGCGGCTGTCCAGGGGAATGCCGGGCTGCACATTCGACGCGCCGGAAGCCGGCAACGATTCAAAGCCGCGTGGAAGGAAATGTGCATTGGGGGAAGTTATACGGCGCAACTTGCACCCCAATGCAACATTCACTTTTCCATCGCGATGCCTAATTAAAGGCAGCGGTCAGATACGGCGCATGGAACGGCGGAAGCGTTTAAGGCCCAGCAGGATGCCGGCACCGCCAAGGAGAGCAAGCGAGCCGGGCTCTGGAACTGCCACAGTGAGGATAATGTCGTGGCCGCTATCAGCGAAGCTGAGAGTACCTATGAAGCCATTAAAGGAGCCGGAGAGATTGGCGCCAAAAGTACCAACGATCGGACTGCTGGTATCAAAGAGCGTATAGGTATTGCCGGCCGCAAGACCTCCCGCATCGCTGAAGGTAAAATCATCAATGCCAAGGAGCCCGGCGCCGATGTCGAGGCTGCCGAGCGTAAGAACGATTTTGTCACTTGAAGCAACGTTCCCCAGATCAAAGAGAAGCGCATGCGAGCCCGCCGTCTTGACGGCATCGGCGAGTTTGAGCCCCCCCGTTCCGCCCAGCGTCATCGTAAGGGTGCCGGTCCCCGCAAGGCCCGGGGCGAGTTTGGCGCCATCGGCCAGAACCACGTTTCCATTGATGGCCGTGGTGATGGTGCCATTGCCGCCCAGCGTGGCAAAGCTGGCGACATTGACGCCTGTCGTCCCACTTAGTGAGCCGCCAACCAACAAACTTCCGCCATTGATGTTAGTAGCACCCGTGTAGGTACTGTCGCCTTTTAATGTCCAGGCGCCGGTGCCCGCCTTCGTGACATTGCCGGTGCCGGAAATCACGCCAGAGAATGTTGTGCTGGTGTTGTCGCCGCCCGCAGTGAGGGTGCCTGAACCCAGCAAAACCTGATGGCCTGTAACAGCTCCTGCAGCATCCGAGACTGAGCCGACTTTGATGGCATTACTGCTGATGTCGAAGGTGGTATTGCTGGAAAGAACCACCGCGGAGTTGCTTGGCACACCGCTTGAGACATCGGTACCAGTGGTGAGGATTGAGCCATCCCCTGGGTCCGTGAAAGGGAGCCAGTTCGTGCCGCCATCAAGGCTATACGCCACACCAAATCCGCCGACTCCACCATTGGCCGGTCCCACACCGCCGCCGCCCTGGCCAACGCGCAATTCGACCGAATGATAGCCCGGCGTCAGGTTATAATTGCCTGTAGTCTGCGCATTCCACACTGTGTCCCTAAGGATCTGGACACCATCGATCAGCAAAAGCACGTTGTCGTCGAAGTTCTCGGAGAACGTCACGGTAGCCGGAGAGCTGGTGCCGTTGAGGATCTTGCCGGTATAACCCCAGGTGGAGTTATCTATAAACGCCCCGGTATCAGTGCTGTTGGCCCGCTCCGTCGTAAGCTTCACGCCATCGTGCGGGATGGGATTTGTCTCATCAAAGGCAGCTGCAAGCCGTCCTTCAAAAAGACCCGGTTGCGATACTCCGGTTGCTTCAGGCAATTTGATAGTTCCGGCCGTGATTTCGGTTTTTCCGGAATAATAGTTGGTTCCACCCAGCGTCAGCGTCCCACTCCCCACTTTCGTGAGGCCGCCCGTGCCGCCGATTCCGCCATCGAAGCTGGTCGAGCTATTGTCGGAGCCTACAGTGAGTGTTGCTGAACCAAGAGCGACATTTCCCTTACCGGTAATCGAGGGGACACTTTGATTGAACCCATCAAGGTCTAAAGTAGCGACCTGAGTCACCGTTACAGGACCGCTGCTCAATCCATTAACGTGACCTATCTTCAGAGTGCCGCCGATTACGTTGGTCCCGCCGGTGTAAGTATTCGCACCCGTGATGGTCTGAGTCCCGGTGCCAAATTTACTGACGGAGCCGATTCCGGTAATTACGCCGCTGAAGGCTCCGTTGCCGTTATCGGTGCCGACTACAAGGTTACCGGTTTTCAGCGATACACTACCCGCGCCGGAGAGCGAGGAGATCGCGAGATCCGGCGTTATCTGGCCACTGGCGGCAGCAGAACCGAGATCGACCATGACGTTATCTCCTGGACCGCTCATCTGGGCATTCATGCCATAACCGCCGCCTCCCTGATAAAAGCCGACCGCGATGTTATGTAATCCCGCTGCCAACGCGACGGAGTTGGCTCGGGTTGTTGGGCCCTGGAAGAAATTGTTGTCTACAACAAGATTGCCATCGATGAAGATAACGCTGCCATCGTCACTGGTTGTATTGAATGTATACAGCCCTTCCGTTGGGATATTAAGCATTCCCGAGTGGTAAGTCTGAAGATTGGTGGCGTTAATATTATAAGGAGCCGGAAATCCTTTGCCAGTCAGCTCGAAATTGAGCGTGGTGGCATTGCCAACTATCGTCGCAGTGCTGGATGCAACGCTCGCGAGCAGTTTATCCTGGCTCACGAAGTTAGGATTGGTGTTACTCAGATTCGCCGGCGCGAGGTTAAAATACTGGCCAAGCAGCCCTACGCTCCCGGTTTGCGAGACCGAGAGTGTCGCCCCGGCAGCCACAGTTACCGCGCCGGTGCCCAAGGCGCGGGCGCCCGCCACGACAGTTCCCGCGTTGATCGTTGTGCCGCCGGTATAGTTGCCATCCTTGGCCAGCACCATGATGCCGGTGCCGGTCTTCACCAAGCCGCTGCCGGCGTCGCTGATTGTGGAGGCAACCCGCAAATCGACCGCCCCTGTGCCGAGGGCGACATTAAACTCCACCGGGCTGCCTGTCACCGCTCCGCCACGGAGCGTGATCTTCGGAGCGCTGATAACCGAGGGATCGGCGCTGGCGCCCGTCGTGATTGAACCATCCAGGATATAGTTTCCAGGGCCATCGCCATCGCCAGCCGCCGCGAGGCTGCCTGCTGTCATGGTGATTGCAGGCAAGGTGGCATGAATGCCAGGGGCAATGGTCAGGGTGCCGCCATTCAAAGTAACCGGGGCCACACTACCGCTTCCGTAGCCCAGCGCATCAGCCGCGTCCAGGCGCAAGGCAGCTCCCGAGTTGACAGTTACAACCGAAGCGGCCGGAAGCGTTCCGGTATTGCCGCCGACAGCCAGTGCAAGAGTGCCGCCATTGACGGTAGTCCCGCCAGTATACGTATTGGCGCTGGTAAGAACCAACACGCCCGCATTATTCTTAACCACGTTGCCGGTTCCGCTGATGACACCGGCGTACGTGCCCGTCGTAATCGCAGGTGAAGCAAGCGCCTGATTAAAGATCAATGTGCCGTTGTTGGTGATGAGCCCTTGCAGACTTGCGCTGGTGCCTTCCACGGTTCCCGCAGAAATGGTTGTGCCACCCGTATAGGAGTTTGGAGCTCTCATGGTGAGGGTTCCTGTTCCCGTTTTGGAAAGCCCGCCGGCTCCCGTGATGGACCCGTTACTAATCGTCGTGTTCCCGGCGCCGCCTACTGTCAGATTAAAGCCGGCGTTAACAATGCCACCGGTCAATTCAAGCGAGCCGGCTGTGGTTTGAATGGCAGAAGCGCTGCCAAGGGTAATGGGTCCGGCATAGATATTGGTGCCACTCACGTTATTCAGCGCGCCCGCCGCAGCGCTCGCAAGGCCCGCCCCATTGAGAATCAAGGGAATAGCGGGTGTGGAAATATTACCTTCCAACTGCAACGCGGCTCCATTCGCTACGGTAACACCCACGGAAGTGCCAAGCGCAGCCGGGTTGGAGATATTGATGGCACCCGCGTTGATGACCACCGCGCCTGTAAAGGTATTGGCGTTTTGCAGCCTCACAAGGCCAGTCCCCGTTTTGGTAATCGACGCGCCGCCCGTGATGCCTGCGTTCCCGCTCAGCGTATAGGGAACTGCGCTGTTATTGAAGGTGATCGAGGTCGGAGCAACGTTCGTATTGATCGTCACCGAGCCATTGGTGATGGGCGCGTTCCCGTTGGCCGGGTTCGTGTCCTGGAATACCACAATATTGCCATCGCTATAGCTTGTGGCCACTGAACCGTTGGCCCAGTTCGTCGGCACCGGACTCCAGATCGAATTGGCAGCTCCATTGCCGCCGGTTTGTCCCGTCCAGGTCAAAGACTGGATGGCAAGCGTCAAGGTAATCTTGTTTGCCGTATTGGTAAACGTATAGGTTCTTCCCGGCTGCGTCGCGAAGGTCGTTGCCGGGTTAAAGCCGGTGGCCGTGCCCGTGTAAGTAAAGAGCGTATAGGTTCCCGCCGCTGGAATTGATCCCTTGCCGCTCGCGTTGGCATCATCAAAGAGAAGGAGGTTAAGGCCACTGCTTGGAAGCACGAGATTGCCGTTGACCGCAATGACACCGCCGAAAGTGGACCCGCCCAGCCAGTAACTTAGCTTGGCGCCGGAAACCAGCGTCAGATTGCCAACCGTCAAGACACCAATGTTACCGGTGCCCGGCGAGACCGTGCTGCCGGAGACAGTTGTCACCCCTCCAAGCACTGTGCCGTTTCCATTAAGCGTCTCGGTGCCAGTCAGGGTGATTCCGCCTCCGCTCAAACCGGTGACATCAAGAGTCCCACCCGTACCGACAGTAAGCACTGGAGAGCTCGACAGAATGTTCGTGCCCGCATTTTCGAGTTTCAAGGTGCCCCCGGACACCAATGTATTGCCAGTGTAGGCTGCTGGACTTTTAAGAATAAGGATGCCCGGACCAGCCTTGGTCAAACCGGCACCGGTGCCGGAAATCACACCACCAACAGTCAGGGTATTGGAATTAACTGTAACCTGACGGGTGCCGGTCAGGGTAACATTGCCGGTTCCCAGATTGAGATTCTTGTTGCCGGTATAGCTGAAGTTCCCCGCCCACGTCTGAGCATTGTTCGTGGTAAGCGTCACATCGGAAAGGCCCGTGCTCCCAATGCTGCCGCCGTTGATAACCAATGGGCCGGTTCCAATGGCCGAGGGGTTATTCAGGTTCAGGCCGCCCGTATTGAGCGTGGTGGCGCCCGTGTAGTTGCTCGCGCCTCCAAGACTCTGTGTTCCCGTGCCGATTTTAGTCAGCGTTCCCGCACCGGTAATGGAGCCTGAAAACGTTGTGGAGGTATTATCGCTGCCGATGGTCAGGGCCGCAGCGCCGATAATCACCGTCTGACCGGTTGCCCCGCCCGCGGAATCCGCCAGCGAGCCGATGGTCTGCACGGCACTGGTTACATCAAGGGTGGTATTGGCTGACATCACAACAGCCGATGTCGCGGGCAGCGCACCGTAGCCGAGGTTCAACAAGCTGCCATCGCCCGGGTCAGTCACCGGAACATAATTGGTTGCCACCGCTTCATTCCGGCCCAGTGAATCGTAACCGAACCCGATTCCACCTGTAAACCAGCCCTGATTACTTGGCCCGACGCCACCGCCGCCCTGCCCAAAGCGGGCCTCCAATACATGCCGTCCGGGCGTCAGTGTGTAGTTGGCTTTTGTCGGAGAATTCCACGCCGTATCATTGAGCACCGTGACGCCATCGATCTTCAGGAGCACGCTGTCGTCGAAGTTCTCGGCGAATGTCCATGTTACGTTCGTGGAGGAAGGGTTAAGGATGTAGCCGGTATAACCCCAGGTCGAGTTATCAACAAAATCCGGAGCCGCATTGCTCTCAGACTTGGGAGTGCCAAGCGTGATGTTGGTGGGCGGAATGGGATTGGTAACATCAAACGAGTTATTGAGCAGGTGCCCTTCATTAAGGCCCGGTTGAAGCGGATTGAGTTTGAGGGTGCCTCCGGTGATCGTTGTCGGGCCGGTATAGGTACTGATATCCGAAAGCGTGAGCGTTCCCGCCCCGCTCTTTACGAACCCTCCCGCACCATCGACCGTACTATACACCCTGGAGTCGTTGCCATTCGTGTCGATCGTGCCCACACCGGTCACCGTCACCGGCGCGCGAAGCCCAAGCCCGCCGGCTGCCGCGCGAAGAGTCGCATTATTAATCGTTACACGACTCGTGGAGGCAAGACCTGCCGTATTGGAACCAAGCGTGCCGCCGCTAACAACCGTAGGCCCCGTATACGTATTTGCACCGGTAAAATTCACAGTGCCCGCGTTCACCTTGGTCACGGATCCGACGCCACTGATTACCCCTGCGTAATCATTTGAGGCAGGAGCCGGAGTGGAAAGTGCCTGATCAAAGATGAGGGCGCCCGCGTTGATGATATTCCCCTTCAAGCTTCCCGTGTGGCCAATGAGCGTGCCGACAGCGATAATGCTGGCACCGGTGTTAGTATTCGCCCCGGTCAGTGTCAGCGTTCCGGTGCCCCACTTGGTGACTCCGCCAATCCCGGAAAGGACCCCGCTATAAGTCGTGTCGCTGTTATCCTGGCCGGTAATGATATTGCCTGTAGGTAACGCCAAGGGCGTAGCGCCGGAAAGCGGCGTCTGCAGGACGATGTCAGGCGTTAGCTTTGCATTCGGATTGTTCACATCCAGATCGACCATGGCCGTATCCCCCGGCCCGCTGATCTGCGCATTAAGACCAAAACCGCCGCCGCCCTCATAATAACCGACCGCGATATTATGATAGCCGGCGGATAAAGTGATTGTTCCAGTCCGGGTTGTTACTCCTTGAGAAAAGTTATTATTGACAACCGTTTGGCCGTCAATGAAGAGCATGCTGCCATCGTCACTGCTTGTATTGAACGTATAGAGTCCCGCCGTGCCGATATTCAGCAAGCCGGAGTAGAAGCTCTCCACATTAACGGCATTCACGTTATACGGAGCTGGAAACCCGCTGCCGTTTGTCTGGAAATTCAACGTCGGTGAATTATCGATGATCAACGCCGGCACGCCTGAACTCAGATGCGTCTGCAGGCTAATGAACGTATTAAAATTCGGGTCCGAACCATTGATATTGGCCGGCGCAATATTGAAGTACTGGCCAAGCAATCCTGTATTGTCGCCTTGCGCCCGCGCGGCTTCAAGAGGCCCAAAGAGTGCAGCGGTTGCGGCGATAGCCATAAATCCCAACCCACCGCGTCCGGACGTCCCTGCAATGACATCCGTACAGGCCAGGCGCAGGGACGGCGCCTTGGAACGATTGCGGACGGGACTAGCCGGAATCTGCTGTCCCGTAGATGTGTTTACGCGGCGTTTGTGAGATGACGATAGGATGGAGCTCATGGGGGAAAGAGGGAGGAACTGCCGATTCGGGGGGATTGGGGTGAACCAGGGAAATTTCCTATCATTAATGAAACCTTTTTCAAATAGCTCATTTGAGTCATTATCGTTCCACAGCACCTAACAATGAGCGGCGGCGCTTTCCGCTGGCCCCTCTACGGAAGCTTATAAGCGCCCGAATCGAGGGGCACGCTTTGCCGCGATTCCGCGACAGAAGGCGGAGGCATGTTTACTGGTTCCCTACAATCGGCGAATTGATTTTATCAAATGCGGAGCACCCCGGGCGGCGCTCCCTTTCGAGCTTCCCCGAGTTCGCCTTTTTTAAATTTCGCTACTGGCTTGCGTCGCTACTCTTTTAGTAAACCTTCGCGCGCATGAACATCGTTATCATAGGTGGTGGCGCTGCAGGTTGGATGGCGGCCATCGCCATTTCCGCCCGTTTTCCGGAAATGCAAGTTACAATTATCGACCCGAAAGCGATTGGCCCGATAGGCGTTGGAGAAAGTGTCACCGGAGTGGTCATTAATTTCGTCACCGACCCGCTGCACGGATTAAGTCTGGGGGAGATGTTCCGCCGTTGCGGCGCCACCTATAAGACCGGAATTTGGTATAAAAACTGGCACGGCCCCGGGACTGAGTATCTTTCCACGATCGATTCGCCCAGCCTCTTCTTTAAACACAATTATGATAATTGTATGGAAGAATTTTATGCGAGTGCAATCGCCTCCAATGTCAATATAAGTGAGTTATTGCACTATGGCCTGCTGATGAGAAATGGTCTGACCGATCATTTCCGGATGGCTGACGGAACCGTGAATTCCGAATTCGCATTCGCTTCCTGTCATTTTGACGCGCTGAAGTTCGCCGCGTGGTTGCAGGAAGTGGGACCCCGCCGTGCGAACCTGCATCATGTCGACGATGTCCTCCAATCATTCGAGCAGGACCCGCAAACCGGGCACGTCACAAAAATTCGCACATGCACGGGACACGAAATTGCCGGAGATTTTTTCATCGATTGCTCAGGCTTCCACCGGACGCTTTTTGAGAAAGCCTATCGGCCGCAATGGAAAAGTTATGCCGATCATATCCGGGTCGATTCCGCGATCCCGAGCTTCGTACCGTATGCCAATGGAGAGCAGGTTCCCAACTATACAATGGCGACCGCCATGCCTCATGGCTGGATGTGGCAAATCCCCACGCAATCCCGCCTCGGGAGAGGTTACATTTTTTCTTCCCGCTACGTCAGTGACGAGCAAGCGATCGCCGACTTTCGGAGCACCGGGGTCGATCTGGGCGAAAGTCCGCGAATCCTTCATTTCTCACCCGGTCGATTTGAGAAGCTCTGGATTGGAAACGTCTGCACGATTGGTTTGGCCGGTGTTTTTTCCGAGCCTCTGGAAGCTTCGACAATTCATGGCATGTATGTGCAGATCCGGTTGCTGACTGAGTTATTCCTCCCCTTTTACTCCACGGATTCAGCAAAAGTGATGGCTGCTCAATACAACCAATTGTGCACGGCTGCGTATGACGACTACGTGGATTTCATTAGCTTCCACTACCGCACCGGCCGCTCGGACACCGAGTTTTGGAGCGACTACCAAAAGCCCTCGGCGATCACATCGGCCAATGCCGCGCGGATGGAAAAATGGCGTTACGCCTTTCCCGTGCGCGAAGACTTCGCGCCGACCTATACCCAGCTCGCAGGCCTGACCACCGGGCTTGTGATCTGGGCGCCAATGCTCGCCGGGCTCGGTTTTTTGCGCGCCGAAGTGGCGGACAGATTCGTGCGAATGTCCCGTTACCCGAAAAAGATCGAGGAGAATATGGCGCAGTATATCAAGATCAGAAACCGCGTTGTTACCACTGCGCTGACGCAGGCCGAAGCGATTGATTACATGCGGAGTCGGCAGTAATTTTCGCGCCGTGCCGGTTGCGCCTGGCGAAGCGGCGGCGCAAATGCCCGGCCGGCATGCTATGAAAAACCGGCATCCGATCAAAGCTACCCGACGTCGTAACGATGTGTCTGCAGGTAGGTTCGCGCGGCTTCAGTCCGGCAGCGCACATGCAGCTTTTCGTAAATGTGCTTCAAGTGATTGCGTACTGTGTCGTAGCTAATTTTCAGGCGCGCGCCGATTTCTTTGTTGGAGAGCCCTTCCGCAAGCAAAGCCAAAAGCTCTTCTTCCCGAGCCGAGAGGAGCTCGGTTGCACGTTCGATGCGTCCCGGTTTCTGAAAAAACTCAACCACCTGCCTTGCAATTTCGGGAGTCATCGGCGCGCCACCAACACGCACCTCGGCGATCGCGCGGATAATTTCAAGCGGCTCCGAGCGTTTTAACAAATACCCCGAGGCGCCGGCACGCAACGCCTGGAAAATGAGATCGTGGTCGCGATAAATCGTCACAATGATGATCTGCAGGCGCGGCTGCTGAATCTTAAGCTGGGCGGTGCAGGCAATGCCCGAGGCGCCTGGAAGATGGATGTCCATCAGGATGACTTCGGGCTGTTTTTGCGCCACACCCGCCAGGGCCGCTTCCGCGGAAGCAAATGCGCACACACATTCGTAACCCGGCTCCGAGTCAATCCAATCCTTAAACGAGTTACGCACAATGGCGTTATCCTCGATAATGCCAACGCGGATCATAACGACGGCAGCCGGTGGGCATGGAAAAATTCAGGGGGGGCCGACATGAGACGAAAGGAACGTTTACAGAGGCAATAGGCAAGGCAACGGAAGGGTAAGAAGTATAACTGTTCCTCCGGCCGGTCCGGGTTGCACCGTGAATGAGCCGCCAACCTCCGCCATTCGCGCGCGCAAATTGCGCAATCCGTTTCCGGGATTAATGGACGTGGGAGAAAATCCGCGTCCGTTATCAGCGAGGGAGACCTGAAGCCGCTCTTCCTTACTCTCGATTGAAAGGACGATCTCGGTGGCGTTCGCATGACGCACGGCGTTATTAAGAACCTCTTTGATTGAACAAAAAAGATGATGGCGTGTGGCCGAATCAAGCACGCGTTTGGGAAGCGGAGTGCTAATTTTGATGCGCAATACGATGCCGGCATTCTCAAGGTATTCGCGCGTAAAAGCCACGGTGTAATTAACAAGCGACTCGAGAGTATCCTGCACCGGGTTGATGGCCCAGATGATCAGGTCGAGTGCTTCCACCGAGGCGCGCGCTTTTTTGGCAATCGCGGCAAATGATTGTTCAACCCGCTCGGGCGCTTCGTTACGGACCGTCCTGCCGCTGGCCAGCATGGTAATCTCAGTCAGCATCGCTCCGAGATCATCATGCAAATCACGTGCGATCCGTGCGCGTTCGCGGTCGACGGCCACAAGCGACAAACGGTGGCGCCCCCGGTGGCGCACTCCAAGAACACCGAGAAGGGCGCCGATCAATCCGCTGGAGGCTGTTAACGCCCACACATTCATTTCAATCACTCCGCTTTGAAAAAAAACCGGGCGTAACAGTAGGCCAGAAGTTCATCGCTGACTGATCGAAAGCCCATGCTCGATGCCCACCAGCGCTGCGGATCAAACATCAAATCGTCCACAGAAATAATTCCAACTTCGCAATCCGCAGCGCATGCCCGTTGATAAAGCAACCAGGTCCGCCGGGAATGCGGTCCCGTGGAGATGACATTGAAGGAGCTGACCGGGCCGGCCTTCAAGCCCTCTTTAAATGCGATCGCGGAACCATAGGTGCGATCCCGTATCATCTCCGGTGCGGGAATGGCATGCACGAGCGCCGGATTAAAACCAAAAGCCACCAGCGTCGCCGCACCCACTTCGGCATACGTCTTGTATTTAAAGAGCGGTGCGCCTTTATCAATGGGTCCGCCGGTTACATAAAGACGCTTATAATGACCTTGGTTAAATTCCTGGATGGTTGCCGCCACCGTCGCATCGTTTGCCCAGCCCTCCATCACAAGTGTTTCGGTCCCAATTACCGGAGCGTTTACGGCAAGAAAATCATGGATCGCCCTCAACCCAAAGGGGCCGAGTGTGCCGGCAATCAGTAAAACAAGAACCCACGCCCGCCAGGTCGGCATCCATACCTGCCGTTGCCGGAAAAAAACCGGAACCGGCAACCATTTTTTACGCGGAGTTTGGGTAGCAACAGGAGTCACGGCGGCAAGGGGGAGCTAGACGCATCGGTTCATCGTCTTAAGAACTGATGCATTCTATGAGTGACGCTGTCGAGGAATTCACAGAGGCATTTTCTCTTCTTCAATGAGGATGCGCGGACCGTAAAATCGCGGCTTCGTCCCAAGGAGATAGACATCGAGGCACGCCTTTAAGCGCGAGCCCCATTCGCGGACACGCGTTTTAACCGAGCGTCTCCACGAGATCGGTTTGGAGGCGAAGCCGACCGCGTCGATTCCATAGACGCGGGCGAGAAAAAGAGCGCGCGCCTGATGAAAATTATCGGTGACAATCGTGATTTTTTTCAACCCAAAGACGGCGCGCGCCCGTGCAATGGAATCGAGGGTGCGAAAACCGGCCGCATCGATGACAAGCGCCTTTCCTGGCACCCCGCGGGCAATCAGCGCGGCGCGCATGGCTGCCGGTTCGTCATAATTCCTGCGCCGATTATCGCCGCTAAGAAGCAGATGTTGCACCTTGCCAGCCTTATACAGGCGGGCAGCGGTATCCATGCGGCCCTCGAAAAATTGGTTTACGCGGGTGCCAATCGTTGGGGAAGTGCCAAGGACGAGCCCTACTTTGTTAACGGGCAACTGGTTGAAATCGTGCTCCAGGCATCCGGCACCGCGCACGATCACCCAGAGATTGGAGGCAACAAGCAATCCGCCGCATAAGACCACCAGCAGCAGGACGATACGCCCGATTACCTGAAGCCGACGTCGAACCGGGGGCGCACCGTCGATACTCTCGGGCACGCTCATTTAGGAAACCAGCGCCTCGGCGGCTCCATTCGGCTTGGGCACGGTAGAACGATCACGCGAACGCGCCCATCGCAGCACGGGAGCTTCAATTAAATACCAGCTGGCTACACCGGCCAGGCAGGAAAGCAGAATGGAAAAAGTGATAAACAGGCCGACGCCAAGGCCGGGCAATCCCTGTGGAAACAGTCCAGGGAGTGCAAGGCATTGCTGGATGGGGAATGCATAAATGTAGATCCCGTACGAAAAATCGCCCCATCGCTCCATCCTTTTAAAGGGGAGATTAAATGCCAGGGCAAAGACGATGTACGGGAGAAAGAAGGGCCATGTATAAGAAAAGCCTTTCAGGAAAAGCGTGCCGCAAAGCCCCAGCAGCGCACCACCAAAGAGCCACCCATTCCACTTCACACGCTCGCGGAACTGGAAAAAAACCATGCCGGCTGCAAAGCCGAGGAAGGCTGAGCGTACGATCGGACTATTGAGCATCTGCACCTGTCCTTCTCCCAAAGGAAGAAGCAGCTTCATGAACGCGGCCGGATTCGCCGTGGCAAATACGTGCGCTGCATACACAGCGGCAAATACCAAAACGCTTGCAAAGCGATGCCGCAGCCCATGACAAAGCGCCAGCAGCGCGAGGCAAAGATAACAAAACGCCTCCGGGCCAAGCGACCAGAGTGACCCATTGACCGCCACATTTCCGGGGTTTTTTGTGAATACAAACGAGATCTTATACTGCTCGATAAAAAGGAACGCGTTCCTGGTCAGATACGAGACCGCCGAATCCGGCTCCAGAACGAAGCAATCCCAATACTCTGCCACCCCCGGATAGGTCCATTGAATCACTGCGGGGACCAAAACGAACACCGTCAATAATTGCACCGCAATAAAGCCGGGTAAAATACGGGCACACCGGTTGAAGGCGAAACGCCGGATCGGCAGGCGCAAGGCGGAAGCGGTAATCAGATAACCACTGACAATGAAAAAGCAGATGACTCCCAGAGAGCCAAGATCCGTCTGCCCATGGCTGGCACGTTGCAACGGATCGAGTCCGAAACGCCCGAGAGCAAAAGAATGGGCGACTACGACTGACAACGCGAAAATCAGCCGCAGGAAGGTAAAACTGTTATCGCGTTCAACCCGTTCCATTGAAAAGGCGGGCGTTTACTGCGGAAGCGAGTCGTCCAGAGCGGCGATCAGTTCCCCGATCGTTTCGCGGGTTTCATCGCCCATGTTGGAAATGCGGAAGGTCTTGCCCTTGAGCTTGCCGTAGCCACCGTCGATGAGAATGCCGTGGCGCTCCTTGAGGTTTTTCACAAACTCGGCAACGTCGATATTGCGGTTATTGGCCACGCACGTCAGCGATTTGGAACGGAAGCCTTCCGGCGCGAAAAACTCAAATCCATTGCGGAGCGCCCAGCTGCCTACCATTTCATTAAGCTCGGCATGCCGGGCGTGCCGGTTGGCGATACCTTCGTTGAAAATATCTTCCAGCTTCGAGCGAAGCGCATAGATGTGCGAGATGCTCGGCGTGCTCGGCGTCATGTCCTCGGCCTGATTTTTTTTGAATTCGATGAAATCAAAGTAATAGCCGCGTCCTTTGACTTGTTCGGCGCGGGCAAATGCTTTTTCGCTCGCGCTGAAAAGGGCGAGTCCCGGCGGCATCGCGAGCGCTTTTTGCGAACCGGTCAGGAGCACGTCGATGCCAAGTTCATCCATTGGAAGGGGCACCACGGAGAACGAGGAGACACTGTCGACCACCAGCAGCACTTCAGGAAACTCACGCATCACCTCACAAATCTCGCCAATCGGCGACATCACACCGGTGGAAGTTTCATTATGAATAACCGTGATGGCCTCAAATCCGCCCTGGGAAAGTTTTTCGCGGATCTGTTCGCCCCGGATCGGCTGGCCCCATTCCACCTGAAGCGACTCGGCCTGTTTTCCGCATTTTTTGGAAACATCGAGCCATTTGTCCGAGAAGGCGCCGCACATGCAATTGAGCACCTTGCCGCTGCCGACCAGGTTACGCACTGCCCCCTCCATCACGCCCCATGCGGACGAGGTGGAAAGAAATACAGGCTGAGCGGTTCCAAAAAGCTCTTTGAGTTGCGGTTGGATGCCCCCGTAAAGCTTCTTAAAATCGCCGCTGCGATGACCGATCATTGGCGAGCACATCGCGCGGAATGTTTTTTCGGAAACTTGAATGGGACCAGGGATGTAGAGCTTCGAAGCCATGAATGGAGTGGGATAATTGTGGGCTCTCCGCCCGATACGCAGCGAAAAGAACCGCGGGTCTTAATTCAAAAATTCAAAAGCATAAATCACAAACTACTCCTCCCAGAGAAGGAAATGCTCGAGACGAAGCCGTTTCATATCGCTTTTGGCCTTCGCGGCACCCGGCCCTTCCAGCTTCGACATCTTCTCGTAAATACCGGCGGCCGATTTCCATTGTCCCTGGGCTTCAAAGATTCGCGCCGCGTCAGAACCCGCTTTGTAAAACCAAAGAAATTCGCGGTCGGCCGGCGTCGTCGCTGCCAGCACGTCGTAATAGGAGGCGAGCGCTTCCTGGATCTGCCCCAGGAGTTCATACGCTTTTGCCTTTTTATATAATGCCTGATTACGCCATAGCGCCGGCACTTTTGGCAGCATGGCAAACTGCCCGAAAACCGCCGCCGCAGCCCCCAGGTATTCGGCTTCCCGCGGATCAGGCGGCTCTTTATGGGCACCGAGCGCAAGCAGGCTGGTCCCTTTTCCCATCAATGCGGCAAAACCAAGTTCCGAATCAAACGCGGCCGGTTCATTTAAAATGATGTCGTAAAGTTTGATTGCCTCGCTCTCCTTGCCAAGCCGGCTCTGGACGATCGCCTGCTGATGCCGGGCATAAAGTTTAAGCGGTCCATCGCGCTGAATCACTTCCACAAAAAGCGCGAGCGCGCGGTCTTCTGATCCGGTGTTGATGCTCTGCATGGCAGCCTGTCCGGCCAGATACAACGCGCTCTCCACATATGGACTTGATGGACTTTGCCGCGCCATGTTCACCAATTGCGTCTCGGCATTGGCGAAATCTTTTTGCCGGAAATAAACCTCGCCCAATTTCATGCAGACCTCGGGCAGCAACGGCGAATCGGCGCGCTGGCGGATAAATTGAAGCGCCAACTCGATCACTGCCTCGTCACGGCGGGGCGTTTGCCCATCGGCAAGGAAGATCG
The DNA here is from genome assembly GCA_028293625.1 of Chthoniobacteraceae bacterium. Classification (GTDB taxonomy): domain Bacteria; phylum Verrucomicrobiota; class Verrucomicrobiia; order Chthoniobacterales; family Chthoniobacteraceae; genus CAIURC01. The sequence continues at coordinate 657,257 of JAQGOL010000030.1, forward strand.
CCAGCACGCGGGATTGATCGTCTATCTCAGCGGAGGCGCCCGGCTGGTTGACCACTTTGCGGTAATTCTCCTCAAAGGCAGGGTCATTCGTTTGCATGGCAAACTCCGCAACCGCCAGCCGTGCCTCCGCCGCGCGGGCGTGCCGCGGGAAATTGCGCAAAAAAATCTGGAGCGATTCCCGGGCGCGTGAATCTCCCACGCGAGCCTGGAGCAATCCCTGCTCAAGAAGGAGCTCGCTGCGCAATGGGCTCTGCGGAAATTGCGCGCTCAGCTCCCGGAAATGCTCGGAAAAACGCGCCGGATTGCGCTGGTTGAGCGCGGCAAGCGCCCCGTTGTAAAGGGCAGTTTCCTTCAGCTTTGGCGAGCGGCGCGCCACGATATCGAACAGGTTTGCCGCAAGCAGATATTCGCCCGCCTGATAATGCACCAAACCGGTCTGAAGCTCGATCTGAGCGCGCGATTCGCCGTTTTTAACTTCGCGTTCCGCCGATTCCAACGCTGCCACGCTTTTGGCAAACTCCCCTTTTTTCAAAAGCAATTCCGCCTGCGTTTGGTAGACTTGGATCAGCCACGGATCCGCCGGCAGCGGCAAGGGATCCTGCGGATGATCTTTGACAAATGCTTTCCAGTTCTGAACGAACACTTCCAGGGTGCGCGATGCTTTCTCCAGCTTGTTTGCCCGCATCTGAAGACGCGCGAGGTAAAATCGCGCCATGAATGCGCGCGCCTCAGGCGGCTTTTGCGCAAGCGCCCGCAGTTCGCTCTCCGAGGCGTCGTCTTCGCGGGAATAGACATCGTCAAGCCGCCGGAATACCTGCCCGAGATGGCTGCTGTTGGGGTTGTGCCCAAGAAAATTTTCCAGGATGCCATCAGCCGTCTCGTATCCCTGCATGATGATGGTCGCGTCCGTCATGCCGAACATCGCGGCCACCTGCATGTTCTCTGTCAGGTGCTTGGAGTCGCGCAGGATTTCCCGGAACATCACCAGCGCCGGCGCCGGTTGTTCCTCCAACAGGAGGGCGCGCCCTTCGATATACTTTTTCCACTTCACATCCTCGTCGCGCACCGCCTCGGCAAGGGCGAGCGCGGCCTGCGCCTTTTTCCCATCGCCCGCTTCGGCATAAAGACTTGCCAGCCGCAGCCGGGCGGCAACCGGGGCTTCATTCACCAGCCCTTCCAGCAACGCGATGGCTTTGACAGGCTTGCCCGTCGCATTCAACCCTTCGACTTCACCCAAGCGCGCGGCCATCGGCGCCAAGGGAGCCGCCGCGAGCGCGGAATAAATCGGCAGCGCCTCGGTCCAGCGATTGTCCGCGGCGAGAATGCCGGCCCGCAACAGCAGCGCCTCAACATCGAGGTTCTTCACCAGCGGCTCAATCGCTGTGAGCGCTTCCGCATTCTGACCGGCGGCAAAGAGTGCTTCTCCCAATTTGCGCACCGCCTCGGCACGATCGGTCTCAGAGAGGTCTTTAAAAGAAAGGAAGGCGGTCAGTTTGTGGATCGCCACCTGGGGAATCGCTTCCTCAAGCGCCTCGCCGGCTTGTTCAAGCAATGCCCGATCCGCTCCAAAAAGCAGCCCCGGACATACAAACAAAGCCGGGGCCAGCTTCCTGATTCCCAAAAAAAGTGATCGTGCGCTTAACAAAATCATGGCGTATGCGCGGCACTCATAACATGCGGCGCAAATATTGCCCCGTATAGCTTTGCTCAATTACCGAGACGGTTTCCGGTGTTCCCTGCGCGATGATCGTGCCGCCACCCGAGCCCCCTTCCGGCCCAAGGTCAATCACCCAATCCGCGCACTTAATCACCTCCAGGTTGTGCTCGATAATAAGAAGGGTATTGCCGGCGTCCCGCAGCTTGAGAAGCACTTCAAGGAGCTTGTGGATGTCCGCATGGTGAAGTCCCGTGGTCGGTTCATCCAGGATGTAAAGCGTGCGTCCGGTCGCTTTTTTAGCGAGCTCAGCCGCCAGTTTGATCCGTTGCGCTTCGCCGCCGGAAAGCGTGGTGGCGGATTGACCCAGCCGCACATAACCGAGCCCAACATCCTCCAGGGCAAGCAGCTTGTCGGATACCTGCGGCACATTGCGGAAAAACCGCGCCGCTTCATCGACAGTCATGTCGAGCAGATCGGCAATGTTTTTCCCCTTGTAAGTGATTTCAAGGGTTTCGCGGTTATAACGCCGGCCCCGGCATACCTCGCACTCGACATAGACGTCGGCCAGGAAATGCATCTCGATCTTTTTCATCCCATCGCCTTCGCACGCTTCGCAACGCCCCCCTTTGACGTTAAAACTAAAGCGGCCAGCCTCATATCCACGGATTCGCGAGGCAGGCAGTCCCGCGAAAAGCTCGCGGATCGGCGCAAATGCCGCCGTGTAAGTGGCCGGATTGGAACGCGGCGTGCGCCCAATCGGCGTCTGGTCGATCACGATCGCCTTGTCGATCTGTTCAAGCCCCAAAATTCGCTCGTGTTTTCCCGGCTTCTCTTTGTTCCGGTAAAAATAGCGAAAAAGCGCGCGGCGCACGATGTCGTCAACCAGGGTCGACTTTCCGCTGCCCGACACGCCGGTCACGCAAGTCAGGCAGCCAAGCGGAAATTCAGCGGTCACATCGCGCAGATTATTTTCCGTCGCGCCAACCACGGTCAGCCAGCCGGGACGCGTTTTGGAAGGTTTGCCCGCAGGCGCCTTCGCGGCCTTACGCGTTGCGGCCGATTCCCCGTTTTCAGGCGCCACAAATTGCGGTTCGTGCCGATGTTTTGGAACCGGAATCCGGGCCCGGCCGCTCAGATACTGGCCCGTGAGCGAGTTTTCCGTTTCAAGGATATCTTTTAAAGTCCCCTGCGCCACGATCTGGCCTCCGCGCACCCCCGCGCCCGGACCGAGATCGATAATGTGGTCAGCCGCACGGATGGTGTCTTCGTCATGCTCAACCACGATGACTGAATTCCCTAGATCGCGCAGGCGCCGCATGGTGCCAATGAGCCGGTCGTTGTCACGTTGATGCAGGCCGATGCTTGGTTCATCGAGCACGTAAAGGCAACCGGCGAGCCCCGAACCTATCTGCGTCGCCAGCCGGATGCGTTGGGCTTCGCCACCGGAAAGCGAACCGCTCTCCCGATCCAAGCTCAAGTACCCAAGCCCGACTTCGACCAGAAACGAAAGCCGGTTGCTCAGCTCGCGGCGCACTTCCGTGGTGATGAAAAGCTGCTGCGCATTGAATTCCAGCCCGTCCACAAACGCTTTGGCCGCCTCAATCGTCAGCGTGCAAAATTCGTGAATATTAAGGGCCTGCGAGCCGGCTGCCGGTTTCTCCTCCCGCTTCCTGCAGTCACCTTGCACCGTGATTCCCAGGATCTCCGGCTTCAGGCGCGCCCCCTGGCATGCACTGCACGTCCGCCGGCTCATGTATTGGCGGATGCGCTGCCTCGAGAATTCACTCTCGGTGGTCTCATACAAATGCTGAAGCTGGCGCACGAGTCCTTCAAACGGCTTTTCAACCTTGCCCGCCTTGCCTTCTTCTGAAACCGCCAGTGCGATCGGCTGATCTCCCGTGCCGAACATGAGCGCTTTTTCAAACGCTGCGGGGAGCTCCGAATACGGGACATCCATCCTGACTTTAAATGTGCCGGCCAGCGCCGTGAGCATACCGGTGTAAAACTTCTGCATCCGCGGACTCGCCTTGGCCCATGGCGCCACCGCCCCCTCTTCCAGCGATTTTGACGGATCAGGAATCATTAACTCCGGATCGCATACCTGCTCGGTGCCGATTCCGTGGCATTCCGGGCACGCGCCAAAATGACTGTTAAAAGAAAAATGTTTGGGTGTGAGCGGCGGCAGGGTGTAGCCCGTGGCCGGGTTGCTGAAATCGGTGCTGAACGGAGTCTCACTCGATTGCTTCTCGTTCTGCCGCAGAACCACGATGCGGTTGCTCCCCCACTTAAGCGCCGTATCGACCGAGTCCGCCAGCCGGGTCCGGATTCCTTCCCGGATCACGAGCCGATCGACTACGACCTCAATGACATGGGAGGCCCCTTTTTTTAATTTAATGGGCTGGGCGCCTCCCAACTCGACGATCTCGCCATCAACGCGCGCCCTGACAAATCCTTCGCGTTTGAGCTTTTCGAGCACATCCCTGAACTCGCCTACTTCACTTTGGATAATCGGGGCGAGCAATACGATGCGGCTTTCAACCGGCAGCTCAAGAATCTGATCGACGATCTGTTGCGGGGTCAGTTTGAAGATCGCTTCGCCGGTGGCCGGATCGTGCGGCTGACCCACCGAGGAATAAAGGAGGCGCAAATAATCGTAAATCTCAGTCGTGGTGGCGATAGTTGAGCGCGGACTCCCGCCCGAGGTGCGCTGTTCGATGGCGATCGCCGGCGAGAGACCTTCGATGAAATCAACATCTGGTTTCTGAAGTTTATCCAGAAACTGACGCGCGTATGCGGATAGACTTTCCACATAACGGCGTTGTCCCTCGGCATACAGGGTGTCAAAGGCAAGCGAGGACTTTCCGGAACCACTCATTCCCGTCATCACAACGAGCTTTTCCCGAGGGATTTCGAGGGTCAGGTTCTTTAGATTGTGCTGGCGTGCCCCGGTGATTTTGATAGTTTGCGCAGGCATTTTTCCCGAGGTGTCGAAGTTCGAACCAAAGCAGAACCAACCCATAGCCACCAGAGGTAATTCAATGTCTGAACCCGCTTTCCAAATGACACGCGAAGAGCTTGAACTTCTCTTCAATCATTTCCGCGAGTTTAAGCACAATCTTAATAACACCCTCGCCGTGATCATGGCGCTCTCTGAATTGGCCCAACGCAACCCGGTCCATTACGAGAAACTGGCGAAAACGGTTCTTTCACGCGGACCAGACGTTGTTCAGCAGGTCAATGAAATGCAGGCGATGCTCGGTGCAAAGCTCAAAGCCAGCGAGCCCGGCTAGAATCGCAAGCGAAGGTTTTCCTTCAAAGGCAAGCGGACTAAGAAGGAGGCCCTTCCTGGGTGTTCTTGCAGTTCGCTCATGCCAAATCCAAGCTTCGAAAAATCCACGCGCTCGTCCGCCGCGCACTGCCTTGTTTAACGCGCATGAGCTCCCGCTGGCTGCTTCTCATGCTGGTTCTCACGCGGTCGGCCTCGGCCGAGTTTTTCAACGAGAAGATCGCGCCGTTGCTTGAAGCCCGCTGCTATAAATGCCACTCGCATCAGTCGGGGAAAATGAAAGGCGGGTTGACGCTTGATTCCCGCAGCGGCTGGGCCGAAGGCGGTGAATCCGGTCCGGCCGTATTACCCGGCAATGTCGAAAAGAGCCTTTTAATTCGCGCCATCCGGCACGGCGATCCCGATCTCAAAATGCCGAAGGAAAAGCTGCCACCCGAGGAGGTTGCGCTTTTGGAGGAATGGGTCAGACGTGGCGCCCCGGATCCGCGAGGAGCCGTGGCGGTGGAGAAAAAAACGGATTGGTGGTCTCTCAAACCGCTTACGCGGCCGCCGGTGCCAGGCTCCGGACATCCCGTTGATGCGTTCATCGCGGCAAAACTTCAGGAAAAAAACATCGCCCGCTCCCCGGAAGCCGGTCGCAATGCCTTGATACGGCGGCTTTATTTCGATCTGCAAGGGCTGCCGCCTCCTCCGGCGGAAGTGGAAGCATTTGCCCGCTCAAACGACCCGGAGGCTTATCCCAAGTTGGTCGACCAATTGCTCGCCTCCCCGCGTTACGGAGAACGCTGGGCCCGCCATTGGCTCGATGTCATTCATTTTGCCGATACCCACGGTTTTGAGCATGACGTTTTCCGCCCCAATGCGTGGCGCTATCGTGACTATGTAATATCGAGCTTTAACCGCGACACCCCATGGCCCCGTTTTATTCGCGAACAACTCGCCACCGACACATTCTTCCCGGATGAATCGCCCGTGGCACTCGGTTTTCTTGGAGCCGGCCCGTACGACATGAGCGCCGCGGGCACGGCCCCGAAAGCTTTTGAATACATGGATCGCGATGATCTGGTGACGCAGACCATGGCGGCTTTTGTCAGTACGACGGCCAATTGTGCGCGCTGCCATGCGCATAAGTTTGATCCGATCACGCAGGAAGACTATTTCGCGCTCCAGGCCGTTTTCGCGGGAATCGGCAAAGGCGACATCCCATTTGATGAAGATCCCGTGGTCGCGACGGCTCGCAAACGCTGGAACACGCTTCTTGCCGCCGCCAACACGGCGGCCAGCGCCCTGCTGCTCTCCGAACAGCCTCTTGTCACACAATGGGAAACCGATCGAGGCGGCGCCGTGGTCTGGGAGCCACTCGAAGCCGACGTTTTCCTCTCCTCCAATGGCGCCGTGCTGACCCGGCAGCCTGACGCCTCCATTTTATCAAATGGCCCGCGTCCGGAAATCGAGACCTGCACCATTTCAGGGACCGGCAAGCTGCCTGAGATCACCGCGCTTCGGCTTGACGTGCTCGCCGACGACTCGTTGCCGATGAAAGGACCCGGCCGGGCCGACAATGGCAATTTGCATTTAAGCGAGTTTGAAGCGGCGTTGTTCGAGCCGGGCGCCACCGAGCCACGGAAGTTGAAGTTCAGCCGCGCATCGGCAGATTTTGACCAAACCGACTGGGGCATCGCACGAGCTCTGGATGGCGATTTGAAGACGGCGTGGGGCATCCATCCACGCGTTGGCGAATCACATCATGCGGTTTTTGAACTGGAGCAAAAAACCGTCCTCAAGCTGGGGTCAAAGCTGGTCGTTGTGCTCAAACAACTTCACGGCGCTTCCCATATCATTGGCCGGTTCCGTCTCTCAATGACGAGCTCGCCGGGCAATGTCGCCACTGCACTCCCTTCCACAGTGGAACAAGTGCTGGCCATTCCATCGAACCAGCGAACTCTCGAACAGCAGACAGTGCTCGCAGCTTTTGTCCTAAAACGACGCGCCGAGGAGGAATTGGCGCGGCTGCCCGTGCGGGCCAAAGTTTACGCGGCGTCGAGCGCAGCCGAGAACGAACGCGGCGTCATCACGTTATTAGAACCGCGCGTCATCCGGGTTCTCACACGAGGCGACCTGGATAAACCCGAGGCTGAGGCCACTCCCGGCGCACTCTCAGCCATTACGCCGCTCAAGGCCCGGTTTGAAGTCAAAAACGAAGCCGGTCGCCGCGCCGCGCTCGCGGACTGGCTGGCCGACCCGCAGAACCCATTGATGTGGCGCAGCATTGCCAATCGGGTCTGGCAATTCCATTTCGGCCGCGGACTCTGCGATACGCCGAGCGATTTCGGACACATGGGCGGCATCCCGTCGCACCCTGAACTGCTCGATTGGCTCGCAGCCGAGCTGCGGGAAAACGGCGGCTCGCTCAAGGCATTGCACCGGCTCATCTGCACCAGCGCCGCTTACCGGCAGGCTTCGGCAGAGAACCCCGGCGCCTCCGCGATCGACCCGGACAATCGTTTGCTCTGGAAGATGAATCGTTCACGCCTCGACGCCGACGAATTGCGCGATGCCGTCCTCTCAACCAGCGGACGGCTCGATCTCACGACAGGCGGGCCCGGCATTTCCCATTTTAAATCAAGTCCCGGTCCGCAGGCGACGCCGTCACTCGATTATTCGGTCTTCGATTGGGACAGCCCCGGTGCGTCGCGCCGCAGCATTTACCGGGTGGTATGGCGTGGAATCGCCGATCCGTTTATGGAAACCCTCGATTTTCCCGATGCCGCGCTTCTTGCGCCGGTGCGCGGATTTTCTGTATCGCCCCTGCAGGCGCTTGCTTTGCTTAACAACGAGTTTGTCCTCCGCCAAAGCGAACATTTTGCGGCCAGAATAGAAAAACTTGGCTCCTGCACCGGCGACCGCATCCGGGCCGCGTTCAGACTTGCATACTTTCGCGAGCCGGACCCCGGAGAACTTGCCGATTTTACGAAGCTCGCCGATCAATACACGCTTTCAGCCGCGTGCCGGGTCTTGTTCAACAGCAACGAGTTCCTCTTTCTAAACTGAACATGAATCTGCATTGCGCCTCTTCCGCCCGCAGCCGCCGCGACTTTCTTTGGAATCTGGGCGGCGGGTTGGGCGGCATTGCACTGGCCCAATTGCTCGGGCGGGAAAGCCTGGGTGACGAAGCTTTTCTGCCGCGGCCCGAGTTCAACGGCGGCCTGCATCATCCGGCCAAGGTCAAACGGATCATCCAGCTTTTCATGAACGGCGGGGCCAGCCCGATGGATACCTTTGATTACAAGCCGGAATTGGCGCGCCTCCACGGCCAGATGCTTGGGCCAAAAGAAAAGCCCGAGGGACAGACCGGCGCCGTCGGAGCGGTCATGAAAAGCCCTTTCGAATTCCAACAACATGGCCAGAGCGGACGCTGGGTGAGCAGCGTTTTTCCGCACCAGGCAAAGTGTGTCGACGAGATGGCGTTTCTGATGGCCATGACCACGAAAACCAACGTGCACGGTCCCGGGAGTTACATGATGAACACCGGCTTCATCCTGCCGGGGTTTCCCTGCATGGGCGCCTGGATCTCGTATGCCCTTGGCAGCCTGAGCGATAACCTTCCCGCGTTTATTGTCCTGCCCGATGCGCGCGGACTTCCTTATAATCAGAAAGGCAACTTCGGGCCGGGCTTTCTTCCCGCGCGTCATCAGGGCACGCTTATCAACGCGGCCTCCTCCCAGCCTGTGCCGAATCTTTTTGCCGATGCCCGCCATCTGTTTGCCACCGGTGACGCCGATCGCGACAGCTTGGTTTTGCTGCAAAAACTCAATCGCGCCGATGCCACCGCGCACCCGGGCGAATCGAATCTTGAAGCGCGAATTGCATCGTGCGAGCTGGCCGCCAAAATGCAGCTCAGCGCGCCGGAAGCGTTTGATCTATCGCGCGAAACCGACGCCACCCGGACCGGATACGGACTTGGCAATAAAGTGACAGAGGATTTCGGCCGCCGTTGCCTGCTGGCCCGGCGTCTGATTGAACGCGGCACGCGGGTCGTCCAGGTCTGGAGCGGTCCGCAGGGTGCTGCCAACAATTGGGATAATCACGGCAATATTCAAACTGAACTGCCGCTCATTGCAGCCAGCGTCGATCAGCCGATCGCCGCATTGCTGGCCGATCTCAAAGCGCGCGGTCTTATGGACGATACCCTTGTCGTCTGGACCACCGAATTTGGACGAACTCCATTTGCCCAAGGCAGCCTGGGACGCGATCACAACGGCGGCACGTTTGTAACCTGGCTTGCAGGGGCCGGAATCAAGGCCGGTGTTGCCCACGGCCGCAGTGACGATCTCGGCTTCCAAACCGCGGAGGGAAAAACTTTCTGCTACGACCTGCATGCCACAATCCTGCATTTGCTTGGCATCGATCACACCCGACTTACCTTCCGCAATGCCGGCATCGACCGCCGCCTCACCGACGTCCATGGAAAAGTGGTAAGCGAGATCCTCGGATAAAGGCGGCTGACTTTTAGGGCGCTTTACATGGCGCTTTGGAAATCGCCCTTCTGTCGACCGCTGCCGGAATCATGCTTTTTTTCCGCGTACCGATCAAACCGGTTTGAAAGGATAAAAAAGGTTGGTGCCCAGAGCCCGACGAAGATGCCGAAGCGTTCCGCATGGGGCTGTAGATCGACGTTGGGGCCGCCCAATAGAAACCAGATTGCGATGGAGCCGAGGATAGAGGCAAAACCGAGGACAAAGCAGATATTGCTAAGGTGTTTAAGTTGGATGGAATTCATGGGATTTTGTGGATTGGGTTAAGTAAGAGATCGGTTGCAGGAACGGGGGGAAGAGCGGGCAAGTAAGCCGGTTTTTGAAGGCTATCGAAAAACTCCGCCCCTTAGTCCTGCCGCCTATCGAGACGGATCAGCACTTCGTTGCGGCGCAAAAGGACCGGTGTCCATGGCGGATCGTAGTAGGCAAATAGTGGAGCCCCTTTTGCAGAGAGCTTCCGCAATTCAATCCAGGTTTTGAGCTTCTCGATGGCGTCCTTCTCTTGGGTGCGGCCTCCGGCAAACCGGCACACGGCAAACCGTGCCGCCTCCAGCTTGCCCAGCGTTACGCGTTCATCGGTTGGCTTTGGCACCCCATTTTCCACAGCCTTTTTGGGCATGATGAAGCTCATCGTTTTCATTTCAGGATCGATAAGAACCGGCGTGGTCATTTCGATCTTCTGCGTGTCTCCGTTGCGCCCGGTGATAAAGCTGAACAGCTGTCTAAAACCGCGGTTCATTTCCCCTTCCTCCATCGGCGTCGTGGCAACCGCAAGCCTCGGGTAATCACGAATCTCAAACTTATCCTCGGCGCGCACAACCATGTAATCCGGCGTTTCAGTAGCCGCGCGGGACGTGCTGATCAGCCAGAATACGGAAAGCGCAACGGGCAGCGCCAACAGGAAGGATGCGGTGGAACGTTTCATGGATTAAAATCGGTCGGCATGCCAATCGATCGCCAGGCAGCCAGTTCGCTCTCGGAAACCGTGATTTTTTTGTGCGCTTTTTCCGTGGCATATTTCCCAAGTATCAGACGCATTGGAGGCTTCCCGGATTCCACCGCCGCGATAATGGCCGTCGCCGCCTTCATCGGATCGCCGGGTTGTTTTCCTTCCATCGACTCTAAAAAATGCCGGAAACGGCCGCTGCTGCTGTCATAGTCGCCGAGATGATATCCGGCACGCTCCAGGGAGTGCCCAATGAAGCCTGTGCGAAATGGTCCCGGTTGCACGATCGTTACTTCGATCCCAAGCGGTTTAAGTTCGGCTGCCAACGATTCGGAAACACCTTCAAGCGCGCATTTTGTGGCGCCGTAAATTGAAAGCCCGGCGTAATTGGAAATCGCCGCCGCCGCGGAGATATTCACGATGTGACCGCTTTTCTGCTCGCGCAAAACCGGCAACACCGCGCGCATCACCTCAAGAGCGCCGAAGAAATTGACGGCAAAAATGCGGTGAATCTGCTCCTCGCTGAATTCTTCAAATGCTCCAACCAGTCCATAGCCGGCGTTATTAACCACCACGTCGAGACGACCAAATTCCGCGGTTGCCTCCACGACGGCGCTTTTAACTTGCGCCGGATTACTTACATCAAGCGCCAGGACGCGACATGTATCGGGATAAAGTGAGGCAAGCTTCCGAAGCGTCGATGGATCCCGCGCGGTGGCGATGACTTTTTGACCGCAAGCGAGCACCTGGCTGGCAAGCGCCAATCCCATGCCACGAGAGCAGCCCGTAATCAGCCAGACACGCGGAGTCGATAGTGGTTTGGAGTTCATTGGAAAGAGCTCCCATCCACGACGACTTCGGCGCAGGAAGGAGTTTAATTGCAACCCTTACGTTTCTGTTAGGCCGGCGGGTTCGTTAATCTTCAAGTTTCTTCATCCGCGGCCAAACACCGGTCCGGAGCATTTTAAAAAATGGCCGATTAACCGCTTTTAAATCTTAAAAATTAGGTTACGCAGCTGCAGGTAATTCGTGACACACGATTTGTTATCACGTTCGCGTTCAAACGGTAATGACGCTTAATCGGATTGAAAAATTTCAAACAAGCTTTGGTCCTGGCTAATCTGTGGTTATTAATAATAAGCGGTCCTCATTTTCTCCATCCCTGTGCCCATGCGATTCCTCCGACCATCGTACACTGCGTTCGATTTGAATGCTCTCCACTCCCAAATCCGGAACGGCAAAGGGATAAGAGCTGTTTCGAAAAGTTTGATGTTTGCCGTTCTGCTCGCCGGCTTGATGGCATTGCCAGGCATCCCTGCAAACGCGCAGAGCGCAACGGCGGGAAAAATCGTCTTCTCCTCCACTCGCGCTGATTTAAATACCGATATCTATCTGATGAACCTGGATGGAACCGGCATCCAGCGGCTCACATACGATACCTCGGAGGACGTTCAGCCTGCTCTGAGCCCCGATGGAACCAAAGTGGCATTTGTCTCAAGCCGCGGTTTGGAAATCCCGGCGGGCACCCCGGGCAGCACCGGCCGGGAAAAATCGGAGATCTATATTGTCAATGTGGACGGGAGCGGTCTGAGAAAACTCACAGATTTCGGCACGGTTACCGGGCACCCGGTCTGGAGCCCGGACGGCACGCAGATTGCCTATGTCGGGCGTGACGCTGCGGAAGCGACCCATGTTTACAAGATCAGTGCAACGGGTGGAGCTCCAACGATGTTGGCGGATGCCAGTTATATTGACATAACATGGAATCACAGGCCCTCCGGAGATTTCATCCGGTATGCCGGCCGCGAGGTAACTTCGGGAGGCATCTCCAGGAGCTATCCCTATACAATGAAGCCCGATGGAACCGGGCAGCAAATCGAATTCACCGCTCCGCCCCTCTACAGTCCGGACGGCAGCAAATATATCAGGTTCGACAGCCTGCAATCGTTGGAGATTCATAATACGGCTGACTCCGCGGTAATTGGCCACCTGAACTACTGGGCTTTAGGCAGGATTACATTCAGCGCCGATAGCCAAAAGGTTGTGTTTTCCGGCAATTTTCCCGGGAACGATAACAACAATCACTATCACATCTATACAGCCAACATTAACGGCACCGGTTTGACACAATTAACCCGCGCCATTGGCTCCGATGACTTCCCTTCGTGTGGACCAGGATTAACGGTCCCGATTCCGACGGCCGAGACAGGGTTCGGACGGTTGGTTTTGCAAGGTAACGATGGGATTTTTACAATGAACCCAACCGGTTGGGGAATGCAAAGACTGGAGCCTGTTTCTCCCACGGGTGCCCCGGTCGGCCCTTTCTATCATCCGAAATGGAACAAGGCTGGCACTCGCATTGCCATGGATGACCATCAAAACCTGTTTACCATGGCAGCCGATGGCACCGACTTGCAGCAGGTAACTCATCTCACAGCTGGATACGCCGTGGAACCGAGCTGGAATTCCGCGGGCACCGCGCTCGCATTCACCTTCCAGGACGGAAGCCCGTTCTACTACCACGAGCGCATTCATACCATTAAGGTAGATGGGAGCGGCGATACTGAGATACCGGCCGTAACCAAGAGTTACGGAACCCCGGCCTGGCAACCTGCCTCCGACGGTACGGACGGGGCCATCGCCTTCTTTCAAGGAGCCGCCTACCTGGAAAGCAGCATCGGCATCAATTACGGGGCGCAATCGAATAGCGCTGTTCTGTTTACTAATCAAATTGAGGGAAACAGCTACGATGCCGAGAATCAGAGCGGAACCGGACTTTACTTCGGCAGCCCGGCCTGGAATCCCACCGGCACAAGGCTGGCAGTGGTGCGCACGGAACGGCGTCGCCCCCAAAGCGCAAATTATGCTTACATGGTTAGCTCCAATATTCTGATGTCCAATCCGGACGGATCAGATGTCGTTCCGGTGACCAATCACATTCTCTCGAGCAGCGTGGGAACTTATGACAGTCTCTCCTTTAGCCCTGACGGAACAGAGTTCGCTTTTCTGGAAGGTCAGACACTCGGCACGATGAATGTGGATGGCACCGGTTCAAAGCCGCTTTTTGGCAATGGCGTCAATCAAGTGAATTGGGGGGCCAACTTTATCTCGGGCGCTCCTGAGGTAAAAGCGCCCTCCGTCATCATAGCCGATCCAGCGGCACAGACGACGCGCAAGCTGCTAAAAATCTCCGGCACGATAGACGACACCGGCGTCTCCTCCACCGGACCTGCTCTTGTCATGCTAAAACTGCAGCGGCTCACCGATAACAAGTATTGGAATCCAGCGGCTATTGCTGCCGACAAATGGAGTACCACGGAGGGCTTGATTCCGGGCAACGTGGGAACAGCAGATCCGAACAATTCAGTGCTCCGTCCATGGGCGGCGAGCCAATATGATTTGCCTCCACCGGAACTGATGCCAACGGGCAGCTACCGTATCATCGCTTCCGGCATAGATAATGCCGGAAATATCAGTAACGAAATTGCGACAACCTTCTCCATTTCCTCGCCCGGTCAACTGGCCTTCACCTCCCCCGGTTATACTATCAATGAAGCGTCCGGCATATCGATTCCGGGAGCGGTCACGGTTTCGCGCCTGGGCGGCAGCGACGGCACGGTTACCGTCGAGTATCGAGCAACCAATTATGGCGTACAGGGAGAGGCTCAATTAGGAGCCGATTTCACCCTTCCCGCCGGCACCCTGACTTTCAACCCCGGCGAGACGCTAAAAACCATTCCTTTGCAGGTTCTAAACGACGCGATTCTTGAGAGTTCCGAAACCTTCGCCATTGAGCTCAGCAACCCGACTGGTGGCGCTGACTTCGGCGAAGCCGCTTATTATTCGATCAGCCCCATCACAAGCTATATTACCATCTCGGATGACGAAGCGGCCTTGGCCGGACGGTTTCATTTCACACCCGGAATAAAGTTGGTTCTCGGGAATCAAGGCAGCGTTGAGCTTACGGTCCAGCGCACCGGAGGCAGTCTCCCGGAGGATGTATCCTTTAGCATGCTTCCCGGGGATACCATCCCAGCACGGTTTACCAATGTGCCGCAAGTGCTGCATTTTGGCGCGACTGAAATGACGAAAACCGTCACCGTTCCCCTCTTGGATAATTCCGATTCATTGCCGGACCAGAACGTCTTTCTCTATCTCCAGACTCCGGTTCAATACCAGGATGGCCTGTTGATTATCCGGGACAAAAACTACGCACCCCCCGAAGGATTTTTCTCATTTGCCCAACACGAGTTCGCGGCGGTGGATAATGGAAATGGAGTCGACCTGACTATTCAACGCATCGGCGGAACCACCGGCGACACTTTCGTTTCGGTTGGAGTCGATTTCGATTACAATCCCGGAACCGCGGGCAGTTCGGATTATTCATTTGACGAGTCCACCGTGAAATTCGGGGATGGGGATGCGACACCCAAAACGATTCACCTCAATATTGCCACCGGCGCTGCTGGCAATAGCATGAAAACGTTTAATCTCTTATTATACGCCGGGCGAGGATACCCCACGGATGCCGCTACAGTCACCGTGACGCATGACGACTCTCTGCCGGGAATATTCGAACTGGCGGAAAGCGCCGTCTCGGCGGTTGAAGGTTCCGCCGTTACACTCACAGTTAATCGCACAGGCGGTTCAGCAGGTGCGGCAAATGTCCCCTTTATTGTCGAGGGCACGGCCATTAAAAATAAAGACTATACGGTGAACGTCAGTTCCCCGATCCACTTTGCAAGCGGAGAGATAAGCAAACAAATTCAGCTTCAACTGCTTGGCGATACCGTGGCAGATCCTGCTGAAACCGCGATCATTGTGCTCGGCGATCCATCGCTGGGCGAGCTCGGCGAGAATAGTTCGGAGATAGTTACGATTGATGATGGCCCAAGCGGACTGATGGGCCTGACCGTCGCGACCATTGGCTCCGGCAGTGTCACCAAGGGCTTTCTGGGTCAGACTCCGCGCAATACCGGCACGAAATACACTGTTACAGCGACTCCGGCGGCTGGATATATTTTCGCCGGCTGGACAGGCGGCATCACTTCAAATAACGCCAAGCTAAGTTTCACGATGTCGCCGGAACTTTCGCTCACGGCCAATTTCGTGTTGAACCCGTTCCTTGCGGTTTCAGGAAGCTACATTGGCCTCGCTCAAGCAGAAGCCGCCGGCATCGATCCTTCACTCGTGACTATGGCACTGAGAGAAACCGGTTCATTCACAGGGTCGATCGCCTGTCCCGCCGCCCTGCGGGCCGTTCTCGGAGCTAAGCTCCCTTTTACCGGCACTTTCACTGCAAGCGGCCATTACACGCGCAGCAGCAAAGTAGGTGCGCTCGATCTGCTCATTGAGCTTCAGCATAGTGCAGCTGCCGGCGGGACTATTACCGGCACAGTTCAGGTCGGCGCAAATGTCTTCACATTGGCGGCCGGGCGCGCTGCCTACAGTGCGAAACATCCCGCTCCCATGGCGGGCCTTTACACGATGTCACTTGTGCCAAAGCCGGGTGAGACCACCTCGCCCCGAGGACATGGAGTTGCCACCCTCTCCGTGGCGTCGTCCGGCACCGTGAAAGTCACAGGAACCCTTGCTGATGGAACAACCTTCTCGGTTGCCGGTCCGATTACCGGCACGAACGGCTTTATCTTGTTTAAGCCGCTTTATGCTCAGGCGCGCGGCCAGCTGACCGCAAGCATGTTGATTGTTTCAAACAACAATCCCGCTGATACGGATATCCAGGCGAACTTCCTTTGGATCCGCCCGCCTGCCGTCAACGATGGCAAACCTCATCTTTATGCGTCTGGATTCTCAACCGCGCTTACCAGCCTTGCCTCGGTGTATCATCTGCCTGAAAAAGGAAAGAACGTCTTCGGCACCGCACAGTCTACGATTGATTTTGGCACCACCAGCGCCGCCGTTGGGAGCCACGCAATCGCGCATGCTTCCACGCTCAATGACAAAAGTCAGCTTAGCTACACGGGCACGGATAAAATCTCCGGCGCTTTCGCCGAGAAAACCGGCCTTTTCAAAGGCAGCTTTACAGCAGCTGGAACGACGGCATCGCAGGCTTTTGGCATCGTGTTGGATAAGCAAAATATCGCGCTCGGCTTCTACTTTGAAAGTGGTCTGAGTTCCGATCTTTCGCTGAAACCGTGACCGCTGCCTGCGTGAAAACGCGTTAGGAAGTTAAACGGGGCATGAAGCGCGGGGTCGATGCAATGGGTTGCGGCGGCGATTTGTTTGGCCGATAAACAGGTTGATCCCGGCCTTATCATGTCTTCCGTCCCCCCGTCCTTTATGCGCCTTGCAATGGCGTTCCTCTTCCTGGCCGCCCTCATTTCCGCACCCGGTGTCAAAGCGGCTGCTCCGGGTCAGCCATTTGCTTCATACTGGCATCCCGCGTCGCTGCTTGCCTGGAGCCCGGCGACCGATCCGGATGCGCCTTTCAACCGATCCAATACACCGCTGGCAGCTACGTTTGTAAACCCGGCTCTGAACGTCAACTCGCATGCCCGGTTGAACGAAGCCCGCGTTGTCAGCCTCGTTGCGTTTGCCTCCACCTCTGGCAACCCCTCGCAAGGTGGAGTGACGATGCCTTATTACGCGCCCAATTATTGGCAATACATGCACGAATTGGTTTTTTGGGGAGGATCCGCAAGTGAAGGAATCATCCTGGCCCCAAACCCGACGGTCATCGACTCAGCTCATCGCAACGGAGTCTCCGTACTGGGCAACGTTTTTTTCCCGCCAACCGCCTACGGCGGCCAGTTCCAATGGGTAACCGACTTTCTTCAGAAGTCAGGGTCAACGTTTCCCGTGGCCGACAAACTTATCCAAGTGGCGCAGTATTACGGGTTTGATGGCTGGTTCCTTAATCAGGAAACCGCGGGTGGGAATGCGGCGACTGCCACCGCAATGCGCGATTTTATCAAATATATCCAGGCAAACTCCAGCCTCCGCGTGATGTGGTATGACGCTATGTCTGAATCCGGAAGTGTCGGCTGGCAAAACGCGCTGACCAGCTCCAACGATCTCTTCCTTCAGGACAACGGAATGGTATCCGATGAGATGTTCCTCAATTTTTCCTGGTCAGCCAGCGGTCTTGCAAGCTCGAGGACACGCGCGCAAAATCTCGCACGCAGTTCATATGATCTTTTCGCCGGGGTCGATGTGGAGGGGAGTGGCTATAATAAATCTCTCGATTGGTCCGCTATTTTCCCCGAAACCGGCGCGCACGTGATGTCGCTTGGATTTTATCGGCCCGAGTGGACACGTAACTCTTCTTCGAGCGTTGTGGACTTTTACGTCCGGGACAATCGTTTCTGGGTCGGTGCCAATCGGGATCCCGGCAATACGGCCACAACCGACGCGTGGAAAGGGGTCGCCCATTATATCCCTGCCAAATCACCAATCACAAAGCTGCCCTTTGTAACCAATTTCAATACAGGCCATGGCAGCCGCTTTGCCGTCAACGGCCAGACCTTAAGAACAGGCGAATGGAATAATCTTAGTTTGCAGGATGTGCTTCCAACCTGGCGTTGGATCGTCCAGAGCACGGGGGAGAAGCTCATTCCGGACTTCAGCTTTAGCGATACCTACTACGGCGGCACATCGCTGAAGGTATCCGGAAATATCACAGCCACGAACGACTTGAAGCTTTTTGAGACAAGCCTCCCGGTTAGCTTCAATACCAGCCTGCGACTGGCTTATAAAATGGGTGCGAGCGGAGTGGCTACATCCATGCAAGCCGCCTTCTCTTTTGAAGAGAGTCCAACTGACTTTCATTTCCTGGATTTAGGCGCAACCACCAGTGCGGGCTGGAATACCAAAACTTTCGGCCTTGGTGCGTTTGCCGGAAAGAAGCTGGCAGTCCTTGGTTTGCGGTTTCAATCGGCAAACGCTGTTAACAACTATACGATCCGTGTAGGTCAAATCGCCGTTTACAACGGACCGATTTCCTCTCCGGCCCCGCCTTCGCTCGTGACCGTGGATGGGGCGTCTTCCATCGATGCAACAACCGCCACGGCCCGCCTAAAGTGGACGCATTCGCCTGATCCGGTCTACTATTACAACGTCTATCGGCGCAATCCGGATAACAGCCGGACCTGGCTTGGGGCAACTCCGAACAATGCCTACTTCGTTCCCGAGATTAAGCATACCACAGCGGAAACCTTTGCCCCGATTGAAATTGAAACCGTGGGAATGGATTTTGGCACGTCGGCCGTGGCGGCTGCAAAAGTCTTTTTCCCTGTCACATTTGTAAGCACCGGGGCCGTCTGGAAATACAACGACAGCGGAGCCAATCTTGGCACCGCATGGCGCGCTCCCTCTTACAACGACGCGGCGTGGCTCACTGGGATCTCGCCCCTCGGTTACGGAGACAATGACGAAGCCACCCGTGTCGAAGACAATTCCACACCTGGCTATACTGCTGCCGATACAAATCGTTATATCACCACGTATTTCCGGCGCAGTTTTACGGTCGCCAACGCGGCAAACGTGACAGCCCTTCGACTTGCCGTGCAACGTGATGACGGCGTTGCGGTCTACCTCAACGGGCAACGCGTCTTCCTCGATAACCTCGCCGCCGACGCGCTCTCCACGCAAACCGCCGACTCCTCCCTCTCAGGTGCCGACGAGAGCGCCTATCTGAGCGGCACCGTCGATCCGGCATTGCTGATTGAAGGAAACAACGTCCTCGCGGTCGAAGTTCACCAGTCCAGCGCAGATAGCAGCGATATCAGTTTTGATCTGCTTCTTGACGCTGATCTGGATCTCTCATTGCCAACTTTCACCATCTCTCCCGCGAATAAAACTGTCATCGCCGGCTGGCCGATTTCATTGGGTGTCTCTGCGCGCGGCGCGGCGCCGTTGACTTACCGGTGGCAAAAAAATGGGCAGGATATTCCGGGCGCGCTTGCCTCCACCCTTCAAATTCCGACTGCAACCACTTCGGATGGCGGCAGTTATAGAGCGATCGTGACAAACAACTCCGGCAGCGCGACAAGCGCCGGGGCGATCATCAACGTTGTGCCGCTGCCAATCATTAAGCCACCTGCGTTGAGCCCGGATGGTGCCACCGCCGTTTTCACATTTACCGCGGAGGCTGGCTTGGCCTACGACATTGAGGAATCAATCGATCTGATTAGCTGGAGTGTGGCACAAACAATTACGGGCCAAGCCGGCACGCAGACCATCTCGCTGCCGGCCGGCCAGGCACGGCATTTTTATCGGTTGAAAATCCGCTCCCTGTAAAGTGGATGCGCCTCATTCCGGAACCAGAGATCGGCGATTTTCTGACAAAATCGACGGCTCTTGTTTGGTAATTTTGGAGTTCGTGAAACCCGCCAACTTCGCTGTCCGCCGGTCAATCGCCATAGTGCTCACCTTGTCTGTTGTAAGTGCCATCCATGAAAGCCGTGGCGCGGATCGGCCCCAACCAACTGACAGGGAAGGCTATATTCACGAGTCAGGAGATCTGAACGCCTTTCTCGAAAGGCGCGTGGTGAAACCTGGCAGCCGTCAACAGCACACTTTTAATCTGCCGAAAATCAAGGCGGATTGGTATTGCAAAGAAGAGAAGGTCAGTCTCTCGGGAGACTACGCCAAGCCTCTTACAGCTGGCGCTGTATGGTCGGAAACGCAGCATACTGCGTTTGCCGATGGAAACGCGGTTTGTACGTGAACTTGTGGTCGTCGCCAAGCGGCACGGGAAGATTCCCGAGCACCTCACCAAATTCATTTCCAATGTGCTCTTCTAAAGAAGAGTGCTTCGTCCGGAACGATTACTCATGCCAATATGCCCTTTACCACAGCAGCGGGTTCGACTCCCGTAAGTCGCTGGTCGAGCCCTTGGAATTTATAGGTAAACCGCGAATGATCAACTCCGAGGCAATGGAGGATGGTTGCGTTGATATCGTTAAGATGCACCGGATCCTGTATCGCGTTGTAGGAGAAATCATCGGTCTCGCCAAAACTGATTCCCGGTTTGATTCCCGCGCCGGCCATCCACATACAGAAGTTCCGGGGATGATGATCGCGGCCATAGTTATCCCTGGTGAGCGTTCCCTGGCTATAAACGGTGCGGCCGAATTCGCCGCCCCAGACTACAAGCGTATCTTCAAGCAAACCGCGTTGTTTGAGATCCTTGACCAATGCCGCGCAGCCGCGATCGGTATCGGCGCATTGATTGCCAAGGTCGCGCGGCAGGTTTGAATGCGAATCCCAGCCGCGATGCATGAGCTGCACGCAACGGACACCACGTTCCGCCAGCCGCCGCGCCAGCAGACAACTTTGCGCAAATGAACCAGGCTTATGCACGTCCGGCCCGTAGAGTTCGAGCGTGGCGGCGTCTTCATTTTTAAAGTCAGCCAGGTCAGGCACGCTCGTTTGCATGCGAAACGCCATTTCATACTGCGCGATGCGCGTGACGGTTTCGGGATCGCCCAGTCGCTCGTGCTGGCGCTGGTTAAGTTCACCCAACACATCGAGCAAGGCACGCCGATCGTTGCGTCCCACTCCGTTTGGATTCTGCAGGTAAAGCACTGGATCGCCACCGCTGCGGAAAGCGACTCCGCTATGTTTGCCCGGCAAAAATCCACTCCCCCACATGCGCGAAAAAAGCGCCTGTCCATCGGAGGTTTCAGGCCATTTTGGAGTAAGCACCACAAAAGCCGGCAGATTGTCCGACTCACTGCCCAGCCCGTAAGCCAGCCATGATCCAAGGCTCGCTTTGCCGGGAATCTCGGAGCCGGTAAAAAGAAAAGTACAAGCCGGATCATGATTGATCGCATTCGTATGGACGGTCTTGATCAGCGCAATGTCATCAACGATGCCGGCAGTATGCGGAAGAAGCTCACTTACCCAGCGTCCGCAATTACCATGCTGTGCGAACTTGAATTTTGATGGCGCAACAGGCAGCCGCTTTTGGCCTGAGGTCATCGTCGTGATACGCTGGTTGCCGCGTACAGACTCGGGAAGCTCTTTGTCAAAGTAATCGGCAAGTCCCGGCTTATAATCCCACAGGTCAATCTGTGAAGGCGCACCATTCATGTGCAGATAGATGAGACGCTTTGCCTTTGGCGCAAAATGAGGCAGGCCTGGCAAGGCTGTGTGCACACGCTGCACAGCATTGGTATCGGCCATTGCATGCTGACCCAGTAAATGAGCAAGGGCAACGCCGCCAAACCGCAGACCGGCATCACCAAAGAATTGCCGCCGGGTTAGGTTGATTTCGTTTTGAATAAACGGGTGCATGGCAATTAATTAATGGCGACGTTTTCGTCGAGGTTGAGTAATAGATTTCCGATCTGGGTCCATGCCGCCAGCTCAGCAGGGTCGAGCGAGGCGGGCGCTTTGGAATCGCCATTGGCAATTACCGCTTTTGCCGCGTCCGGCTCCGCCTGGTATCTGGCGGTAAACTCGTTTAGCAACTTCAGCAGCCTTTCTGTTTCGCGCGGCTCAGGCAAACGTCCAAGGACAATTTTAAACCCTTCAGTCACCTTCGATTCAGCGGTTGTTCCAGCCCCGGCAAGCAGCCGCTGGGCGAATACGCGCGCGGCTTCGAAAAACTGGACATCGTTCAGCAGCTGAAGCGCTTGAAGAGGCGTATCGCTCCGTTCGCGGCGGGTGCAAAATCCTTCCCTTGAAGGCGCGTCGAAGTTGGCTAAAAAGGGCGCCGGCGCAGTCCTTTTCAGGAATGTATAGATACTTCGGCGATATAAGGCATCCCCTGTGTCCTGCTTGTAAGTATGCGTTGTACTGTTCTTGTAAGCCACAGGTTCCCAGATATTTGGCGGCTGATAGGTTCTGACTCCGCGTCCTCCGCTCTTTTCCACCAGCAATCCGGATACAAAAAGCGCTTCGTCGCGAATCGCTTCCGCGTTCATCCGCACGCGCGGCCCCCTGGCAAGGAGACGGTTTTCCGGGTCGCGCGCGAGCAGTTCAGGGGTGACCCGCGACGTTTGCCGCCACGTGGACGAGGTTAGCATCGTCTTGATCAGGAGCTTCATATCCCAGCCGGTCTCGCGGAAGTTGACTGCCAGCCAGTCCAACAGCTCCGGGTTGCTTGGAGCCTCGCCTTGCGACCCAAAGTCGGCGGACGTTTTTACAAGCCCCTGTCCGAAGAACTGCTGCCAGAAACGATTGACTGTCACCCTGGCAGTCAACGGATTTTCACCGCTCACAAGCCAGCGCGCCAGGTCGAGCCGTCTTGGATTGGGCGCTTTCAGTTCAGGCAGGATCGCCGGTGTGCCCGGCTGCACCTTTTCGCCTGGCTTATCGTATTGACCGCGCTCCATCACAAACGAATCACGAGGAGTCTCTGTGTCGCCCATGACAAATGTAGAAGGAAGCGCTGACTCCAGATCGGCGCGTTCTTTTTCAATCGCCGCGATCTCCTTTTCCACCGGTTCAAACAACCCGCGGGTCGTGACACACACTTTCTGCAGGAAATAATCGCGGAGTTTTGAGAGATCTTCCGGGATGCGCTGGCCTGCACTTTTTTTAAGCAACAGATTGAGGTTCGGAGGCACTCCGGGCGTATCCCGGCCTTCTCCCGATTTTAGCCAGGCCGCAAGCGAGCGTGCAGGATCGTTGGCCGGATCATCGACGCCGTTCATGGTCAGGCGATCCCAGTAAACCGTGCCGTCAAATTGCGCGAAGCTGTATCCGTCGATCTTGTCTCCGGCTTTCAGGCCAAGCTTTTCGGCCGGCACCTTCAGTGCCGTCCATTGTCCGGCCGCCGGCAAGTCTCCTGCAAGAAAATGGGTTGGCGTACCGGGAGTGCCATAACTGATGACCCCTTGCTCGCCCCAGACCGCGCGATGCTCCCAATCGTTGACATGAAACTGCAGCATGACGGCCCGGGCTCCATCAATGCGCGCCATCACTGAAATAATCCCGTCCCTGGGCACGCGGAAACTCACTCCACCGCCATTGAAAAAATCCTGCCCGATCCCTTTGGCTGTGCGTTTGATCGCCAGCTTGCCGCTTGCAGCCGGCGTCTCCGCACCACCTGCTAGAGTAAGAGGCGCGGTGCCGGCATTGACCTGCGGAGTCGCGCCAGACGGAAAACCATCCTCCATCCAAATCTCTTCAATCAGGCGCGGCGTTGCAATCTCAGGCGCCTCGACGGGATCACGATAGCTAAGAGACGCCAAAATATCGCTCGCTTTCGTTCCAGCTGCCGCGATCCGCCCGGCCAGGCTGGCAAGCTGTTTCTGCTGCTCCTCAGTTGGTTTTGGCACGATCGGCTCGACGTTGAGTTTATTACCATCGAGCGCAGGATCCGCGGCGCTGTTGAAGAAAGCGTAAAGTTGATAGACTTCCTTTTGTGTAATCGGATCAAACTTATGATCGTGGCAAGTCGCGCATTGCGCAGTCAGCCCCAGCCAGGTTTGAACCGTGGTGGTCATGCGATCCAATGAATAGCGGAACCGAAGTTCCTCCGGGATTGCGCCGCCTTCACTACTGCTTGCGTTGCAACGGTTAAAACCCGTCGCGATTTTTTGCTCAACAGTCGGATTGGGAAGTTGATCACCGGCCAGCTGCTCAATGGTGAACTGATCAAATGAAAGATTGCGGTTAAACGCGTCGATCACCCAATCGCGATAAAGCCACATTTGCCGTTCGTTATCGAGATGCAGACCATGCGTATCCCCGTAACGGGCAAGATCCAGCCACCAATGCGCCATATGTTCGCCAAAACGCGGTGATGCCAGCAGCCGGTCGATCAAATTTTCATACGCGTTCGTCGCCGCATCGGCCATGAACATATCGAACTCGCGCGGAGTCGGAGGCAGCCCGGTGATAGCCAGAGTTGCGCGACGCAGAAGCGTCGGCTTGTCGGCATCCTGCGATGGAGAGAGACCTTCGGCTTCCAACCTGGCAATCAGGAAGGCATCGATAGGATTCCGCACCCGTTCAGCTGCTTTAACAGGTGGATTATCTGCTTTGACCGGCTGTTCAAACGCCCAATGTTTTTCGTAAGAGGCCCCTTGCACAATCCAACGCCGGATCAGTTCCTTTTCCTCTTTCGAAAGGAGCTTGTGTGACTTCGGTGGAGGCATCACTTCGTCTTTATCGTCACTGATAATCCGCGCCCAAGCGTCGCTTTTTTCCAGATCGCCGGGCTTGATCGGGATAATTCCTTCGTTCTCGCGGTAAGCGCCTTCCGCCAGATCGAGCCGCAGCTTGGCTTCCCGGTGTTTCGCGTCGGTCCCATGGCAGGCGAAACATTTATCGGACAGGATCGGACGAATATCGCGGTTAAAAGTAAGTTTGCCCTCGGAAGGCGCGGCGTGCACCAAAGCGGATCCCAGCAACCACAGCGCCGTGGCACCTCGAAACGGCGAAATTAATCTGGCGATGTTCTTCATGAAAAATCGAGGGGGAGAGAAATGAGGTGTTCCGGATACACTCGGAAGTGAGCGGCATTGTAGCGTCAACATTCTCCAGCAAAACCTTAAAGAATCCAGCTGCGGATCAGCTACCCCAAAAAAAGGAGCGCCGCTTGCGCAACGCTCCTTTTGAATAAATCGGAATCTGAGCTCGGCGATTAGTCAGCCTTATGCTCGCTGTGGCAGGCTTTGCAATTGATAGCTTCCTTGTAGGCGGCGGTTGCGCCGTCTTTTTTCGCGACGACGTTTTCGGTAACGTCAATTAGCTTTGCCACCCTATCCTTGAACGCTCCGGCATCGCCTTTTGGAGGTTTGGTATCTGCCATGGCCTTGTATAGGACGAGCGTTTTTTGCAACTCCTCTTCACTTGCGGTGCCATCGATAATGCGATCCGACACCTTCTTCTCTCCTTTAGGCGCCTTATGCGCGAACTTCATCGCCTTCTCGATTGGTTCAAACTCTTTATCGGCAGCCAGAGTGGACCACGAGGCGGAAACAGCGAGAGCGGCAATGGAAAGGGTGAGGAAAAAACGGTTCATGATTGGTGGCGGCTTTTGAAGCAGAGGCTTTTCAAAAAAACGAGCCGATAATCGATTTTATCGAATCGAAAAATTCGAGTAAGCATTACAAACCGGCCAAACGGGTATCCGCGTCTCCGAAGCGATCAAGCTTCACATCCATGCGATCCATGATTGAGAGATACATGCTGCATAGCTTCCGATTTTCGTCGCCCTTGTCCAAATAGTCGAGAACGCGGCCTGTTTCGAGCGAGCCTCCAAGGCCGCCTACGAGCACAAGAGGGACCTTCGATGAATCGTGCTTGCTGCCCGACCACATGTTGGAGATCAACATCAGGCAGGAATTATCAAGCACCGTCCCCTCACCTTCCGGCATGGAGTCAAGCTTCGCGGCAAGGTAAGCCATCTGGCTGCAATAATAGCGGGTAATCCGCTCAAACGCATCCGATAGATCATCGTGGGAAGCGGAATGATGCGCCGCACGCACGTCGAGAAACGGATAACAAAGCCCGGAAAGATCCCGGCACAAAAGCAGCGTGGCGACGCGGGTCTTGTCGGTTTGAAAACCGAGCGCGAGGATATCGCACATCAGGCGCATATGCTCTCGAAGATCCTCGGGAAGTCCGTTATCGGGACGTTTCATGGTGAAGATGGACGGCCCGCTCTCTTTGGCTTTCTCATCGGCGACATCTTTGGCGGCGCGAGCGGATTCGACGCGTTTTTCAACTTCGCGCACGCTGGTCAGATATTCATCGAGCTTCGCTTTATCAGCATTGCTCACCTTGCGATTGAGACCGGCGGCTTCTTCTTTGACGCGATCGAGAATACTTTTTTGGCGTTTATCGCCGCGGTTATCAAACAGGCTGTCAAATGCGAGGGATGGATATTGTTCCATCGGCACCGGCGAGGTCGGATTTTGCCACGAGATATGCGAGCTATACGCCATCGAGAAATTGGTCTCGTGATAGCCCGTGGTAGGCTGTTCGCATCCAAGCACCATTGAGGGCTGCACCGTCTGCTCACCTATCCGGTTTGCAAGGACTTGATCGAGACTAATCCCTCCTTTTAACTCCGCGCCCTTTTGCAAAGCAGCGCCTGAAAGCATGTTTCCGGTCTGTCCTGGATGAATTCCCACGCCTGTCGCCGATTTATTAAAGAGCCCGGTAATAAAGTTGAGCTTCGCCTTGAATGGAGCGAGCGGCTCAAGGCTTTTACCCAGTTCCATTTGCGCGCCGCTCCCTTTTGCCCACCAATGATTCGCGTTAACTCCGTTGCCCCAGAAGAGTGTCGCGAACCGCTTGGGATACTGCCTTGGCACCTCGCCTTTCACAAGAGTGGAACCCCAGACCGGGATCGACTCCAACCAAGGCAATGCCATCACAACGCCTGCTCCACGGAGAAAAGTGCGCCGCGAAATCTGGGAGATATTTCGGTTATTGGGATTTGTCATGGTTTAATTGGAGGTGAAGCTCTCCTGGCCTCGTTTGTTTAAGAACTGCCGGCTTGTCACGATGCTTTCGATTAAACTCGAAAATCGATAACCATTTAATTCCAGTTTTGCGCGCATGGCAGCGATGGCTGGATCATCGGTCAGCTTCAAACTGCGTCCAAGTCCGTAGCTGAGTAATTTGCGGCAAAGGTTTTCCACATAATCGGCTTTTCGGTGCGCACCGATATATTCCCGTAACCCCGCAATACCGCTTCCTTCGCTTCCTCCCGGAAAGATGGCATGCGCATCGACGGGACGTCCCCCGAGATCCACCTCACGGAGTTCGCCAACCGGGCCGTAACCTTCAAATACAAGGCCCATGGCATCGAACCGTGCATGGCAGCCGGCGCAACTTTTATCCTGACGATGGCGTTCCAATGTTTCACGGAGCGTGAGGCTGCCGAGTTGTTCTTCATTCGCGGGCAACTCGGGCACTTTAGCGGGCGGCGGCGGAATCTGTTCTCCGAGGATTCGGCGCACGACCCAGTTGCCGCGTTTGACCGGACTGGTCCGAAGTCCGGGCGCGTTCTTTGTAAGAAATACAGCCATTGGCATCAAACCGCCGCGTCCATAGCGAACCGCGTCATCGACGCGGACCCAATCATTGGGACCCGCCGTTGATTCAGGCATGCCGTAGTGGCGGGCAAGCAGCGGGTTGACGAAGGTATAGGTTCCAAAAATCAGATCGAGGATGGAACGATCATTTGAAACCACATCAGTAATGAAGCGGAGTGGTTCCTCGAACATTGCCTGGCGCAGTTCATTGGTGAATGAACTGAAACGTTCGCGGTCAACCGCGTTATGCTCCTCAAAACGCCTGAAATCGAGCCAGTTGCCCGCAAATTCCGTTGCAAAGCCGCGAACCCGTTCGTCTTTGAGCATGCGGCGAGCCTGCGCCACGAGCACCTCGGGTTGGTGCAGATCGCCGGAGGCCGCATGGTTTAGCAACTCCGCATCAGGCATGCTTGACCAGAGAAAATAACTAAGCCGGCTTGCCAGCGCGTAATCGTTCAGCGGCTGTTCACCCGCGCCATCCGCTGCCAGGTCGATACGATAAGCGAAGTTTGGCGACATGAAGATGCTAACCACCGTGTCGCGCACGGCGTCCTCATGAGGCAACCCGTCTTCCTTTCGCAATTGCCAATAGAATCTGATTAAACCTTCTTCTTCCTCCTTTGCAAGCGGCCGGCGGTAGGCGCGTTCCGCAAGAGATTGAAGCGCCTTGAGGTGGCTCGGTTCCGCGGCTTCCCGCGTCCGGTCGACCCAGCGAATGCTCGCATTAACCCGCTCGAAGTGTTCGATGACAGCGTTGATGGTTGTGGTATCCGAAGTCGAGTTCCGGATTTTGTTCGTGTAGACTTCCGCGAGTTGCTTGATCTTGGCTTCTGCAGCCATCTCTTTGTTTTCCGGCCGCGCAAAATCAAACTCCGGCCCGCGTAAAAAAGCGGAGTCTGTGCGTTCAAACCAAAGGAAACCGACAAGTTGGCGAATAGGTGCGAGAGTAATAAAATCGAGTTCCTGCCAGAGCCGATCAAGCTCCTCCCTTTCATTATCAGTGAGGATCAAGTCACAAAGCGGCGCATCATCGCGAAAGTATCCCATTTGACTATGAAAGCCGGCGCTTAAGAGACGGCCGGCGTTGCCTTTCTCGCTTTCCTCCGTAAGCCATACACGGGCACGTTCCGAAACGTAAAATGCATCGGGAAAGATTTCACAGAAGCTCTTAAAAGCCTGCTCATAGCGTTCTTGTGAGATTGCATCCCCGGGAACGGTCAGTGGTTCCACAGCTTCAGTCGCCAGCCCTTCCATTTTCAGCTGAAGCGCGCCGCCGCCGTAGGTCCGGCGGTTTGCGGCCATCTGGCGATCTTTCCACAAAACCAGCGCTTGCGCCCCGGGATTGACGCCCCGGACCGTAAGGTTAGGCACGTTCACCTTCACCTTTTGCCGCAGCTTCAGCATCAGATCGCGCATGCTTTCGCAACCTTGCCGCACCACTTTTGCCTCATCAGAGGCCGGCAAGTTTCGCCAGATCGCCTGGAGTGCCGCGATTGGTCCGATTGACTCCGCACGCTCAGAAAGTGCCGGCCAGATGCGCGCCAGGTATTTCGGACTGATCCTGAACTCGGCCGCAATGGAATCAAGAGTGGCGCCGGGCTTTCCCAGTAAATCGCGGTTCTTATAAGTCCACGCCGCCTGGAAGTAATCGGCGCAGTCAGTTGGCTGACGCCGGTAAAATTCGACGATTCGTTTGACGCAATATTTGTCCCGGTCAGTATCGGCAATGATCGGATGCGGCGCGAATGCCAAACCGTCAGGTTTCAGCACCAGATGCTCTGAAACAAATCGGGCGGCCTCCATGTATTTCTTAAAGAGACCCGGCGACATCGTGAGCGATTCACCGGAGTTATCGAATCCTTCCTGATTGGCAGGATCGACGGGAAACTCGCGAGTGGGCTGGATATTGACTCCGGCAAGATCGCGGATGGTGTAATCGTATTCAGCGTTACTGAGGCGATGTGCCAGAACTGCGCCGGGATCGCCTGCATTGCGCAACGCTTCTTCCTTTCGGAATTGTTCTATCCATGCAACCACTCCGGCACGGTCCTCATTGGAAGGCTGCCGCTTGGCATCCTCGGGCGGCATATCGCCGGAGCCAAGTTGATCGAGAAGCATTTTCCATCGGCGCTCGTCTTCAATCACTGATCGGATCGTCACAAAGGGCCGCAGATCAAAGTCACCCTTTGGCTTTTCATTGCCGTGACACTTAAAGCAGTAGGTCTCAAGAAACGGATGCACGGTTTGATTGAACCGCTGTTCCAGGTCAGCCAGGGAATCCGCGCCGTTTGCTCTCAGGCCCATGCCGCACAGGAGCAACGGCAGCAACCTCATCGGCAATTTCACTGCCCTGCTCACGCGATTACAGGTTGATTATATCGGCACCGGCTTTTTCCATGAAAGGAAAGCGTCGGGCCTTCGGGTCGCCACGCATTGAAATAGCTCATCATCGATTAAAGGCTCGCGGGCCGGTAAAGGAAAGGACGCCGAAACATGCCTCCAAAATGATGCGGATTAAAACCGCGCAGCGTAATGAGGTTGCGGCCGGCCTTGAGTTTGCCGGTGAGATCGACGTCCCACTCAAACTTGTAGTCGTTGCGCCACCACGGCTCCGAATATCCGCGGTGGCCGATCAATTCTCCATTTAAGTAAAGCCAGCAATCATTGAAGAGTCCCGGAAACATGGCATGCACGGAACCGCGGCATTGGGATTCGGAAGTATCCACTTCAGTTTGATACCAAAAATGACCCGTGTAACTCTGGCTGTCCGCGTGCCGGATACCCTGGCCTTGAATATACAGATCGCTGCGGAGCATCTCCCATTGGTCAGGCCAATCCTTGCGCAGATCGGCCGTGAGCGATTTTCCCTGTGCGTTCCATGCCGAAAGATCGGCCGGCTTGTAAGCCCAACCGCGCGCCAGGCCGGTATCGTGTGGGTCACGCCGGAAAGCCCATTCCAAAGGGAGCTTCGTTAACAACGTCCCGCGCGAACCGTCCGTTAACGCCATCAGCGTCCGATATTGCTGTACTTCGCCCGGCCACCAGGCCGCCCCTTGTTCACCAATATTTTTGTAGGTGGTAAAAGCCGGACTCATGGTAGTGAGCAATTCTCGCGCGGCAAGTCCGCGCTCGCCCTGGGAAACAGCCGCCTTGAAATCAAGGCTGCTCACCGCACGCTGCATGGCCATATAACTATCGATCACTTCAAAGCTCAGTTCCGTGAAGTGAAGCCGATCAACATAGAGCTTCTGCTCGCGCGCCGCGCTGCTTTTAATCGGCGCAATGGCGCTGCGGGCATCTTCCAGCTTCGCCTTGAGGAAATTCACCAGCTCCGGAGTATAGATCATCGGCGCGACAAAATACTCGTGCTCGGTTGCAAGCGTCTGCTGCCACGCGTCAAAGATCGCGCGCCAGTATGCCGACATCGGCACAGCGGCCGGGCCGTAGAACTTTGGAAAAAACTCGTCCAGCAATGCCGCAACATCCACTTCCGGATTCCACATCAACTGGCCGCGGAAAAAGAGATTCAAAAATGTCGTTGCGGTTGCGCCGCGGCTTTCAGTGCCAATGCCGAGGATGCCCGCCTTCGCATAATTCCTTACGTCCTGGGCGAAAACAAAATGAGAGGGGTTTGGCAGATCACGCCAGACGAGCTGTCCCTGATCATAGTCGTAAATGGCCAGGCGGCCATGCGTGAGTTGCGCCCAGCGGAAAAGCATTTCCTTGTATTCCTGGCGAGGCGGCGAAATCGGATCGTCCATGCCGTGATTAGGATCGATGTCAATGGGCGCAAGCCACATGACCACATTGGATTCCAAAGCAGTGATTTTTTGCGGCGGCAATGTCACATTGGCATAAGCCATGCCACCCAGCCGCGTCCTGCTCGCTGGATACTTCAAACGGAGCAGCTTCCCCACCTTATTATAGAGGGCAATCATCGCGTCGGTATTGGAAGGTTGAAGCGCGTATTTGTCGTTGAGTCCCGCCTGCAACTCACGATCGCTCGCCGATTCGCTCACGTAGTTGCCGTCTTCGATGGCAAGCGAGATGCCCTCAACGCCTTTAGCGTATTCCGGTTCGATCCGCCTTGCGACTTCCTCTGCTGTGGCATCATCGGAGAGCGCCACGTTGAACATCGACTTGCCCGGGGGAATTAGCTTGGCGGTATATTGTCCAAGCGCATGCCCCATTCCGGCAAGCTTCACGCTGCTCATAAAGTTACGCCGCTGAAACTCCTCCGCGCCGGTGGAGTCCGCATTCCAGCTTAGCCAGTAATGACGGACTTCAAAAGGTGGCGCGTAGGCAAAATCGAGCGTTCCGATACTCAAGGCCGGCTGTGATGGAATGCATTCGCCAAACTCCCCCGCAAAATACCAGCGGCAGCCCCACTGCTGCAGAAGCCATGATGCGGCAAAATAATGCGATTCATCATTGGTTCCCGCAAGGAACAGCCGGTTTCCCACGCGTTTGATCGCCACGGCGTCGCCGCGCAATACAGGCTCTTTCTTAACCACCGCCTCAAGGGCGGATTGCAAGGCAGGCTGCGCTTGGATCGCCATCCTTCCGACAACGATCGCCGGCTTATCAGACTTCAATAGCGCCGCAATGACTTCGGGCTGATCGACCAACTCGAGCCTGACTCCGCTCATTTGAGCGATATACTTCTGCAGATCCGCCGCGGCTTGTTTCTCCCAGCGTCCCGCATCCGAGCCGACCACGATGGTTGCAAGCGGGGTGCCACCCTTGGTTATTAGGAGATCGTCCGGACCGTGTTTGCCCGCGACTTGTGCGGAGGCAACGCAATGAAACGAAAGAAACGCGGCGATGAATAAGGCAAATCGGTGCATGTTCAGGGAAGCTGGCGGCGTTGCACTTCAACATTGATGCTTTCAAAGGCGGCAATTTGCATCACCCCGCTTGGAGGCAGAATAGGCATCGGATAGCCCTCCAGCCAGACGCAGGCATCGCCGAAACTCGCGCCGTAAGTGGCCTGCAAACTGTAACCGGAGGGAACCGCGAATTCGGGACGCGGGTTCTCGCCGGTGACAATCATCACGCGCTGATGCTTTTTTTGAAAGAGATCGTGAAGGGAACGATCGAGCCCCCATTCGCCAAGCCGCAGAACGAGTGCGTTCTCGGGTGTCTTTTCGTAATCCTGCATCTGCGCCTCGGCGCTGCCGTGGACCTCTTTATTGACTGCCCAGATTGCATCATCAAAGCGGCCGATATAGTTCATCGCCATATGGCCTGAGGAAGCGACAATGGTCTTGCGGCCCTCGCGCAATTCGGCGTCGATTTGCTCCGCCATTTTTTGAAGAGAAGGAAGATCAACCCGTTCCATTCGGGCAATCAGATAACGGATCCGCGAGAGATAACGTTTGCCCAATTCCCCCGGCGCGACGGGCACCACGGTGAAATCGTCGTGAAACTGCATCTTCCCTGAGTAACGATCCGACCAGGCGTGGCCATCAATCGTTGACCAGCTTTTCCACATGGTCGGCATCCTGCCATGGCGGGTCAGGGCGCCGACGAATTCACCCATGAGGAGCCAGCCATTCACCGCATTGGTAAAATGATTCGTTTTACCTGCAAGCCGGGAACCGGACAATGGAACCACGCGGTCTTCGCCGTCCGCGCCGGAATCAATCCACGCATCGCACGCGGCAACATGCTCGGTTAATAAAGGCGATTTGCGGGCGCCGAACCCGATGATGAACAAACCCTTGCCCTTCTCTTCCTGAAGTCTTTTCAGATCGCCAGGCTTCGGCGCGTCGTCCCAGGCGAAGATCATCATATCGTTCGCTTTTTCCTCCGCTGTGCGCTCCTTCTTCCAGGACCGATCGAAACTGACATTCATCAATCCGCCGCTGCGTCCAACCAGCTCCTGTTCCAGGGTTGAACCAATCCAGGGAAAACCAATCATGCCGCCGTGCAAATGCCGCTCCGCAAGTCGCTCGGCAAGTTGCGAGATTTCCGGGATACGAGTAGCGGCGGCATCGAGTTTTTTCCCGAGCGCATCGAGATAAAGGGAAGCGGCGCCTGGCGCCGGAGCAGGAAGCTTGTAAGAGTCGATCTTCAGCAAAGTAAACGGATAGAGCACCGTGGCATAGAGGGTGCCATCGCGCGCCGCCAGCAAGGCCAGGTGCGCATGCAGCGGGGTCAACGTGCCATCCGGCAACCGATGAAAGCCATGTGTCCACGGCTTTGCCTTTCCGTCCGGACCTGGCGTCCAGTCAAAATAATCCGGATTCCGCACTTTGAGAACACCAAGATCCTCGTGTTTGCGGGCCACCGGATCGTAGCGAACCAAATGGTGCAGGTAACCCGTGCCGAATCCCGTGGTATTATCGATCCGCACCAGCGCGTAGATCCGGCCATCGGGATGAATAGTCAGGGCGCTGCGGCAATCCGGATTTTTGCCTTCTATAAATCGGCCGCAATTTTCAGCATTGGCATGTTCTCCGGCGCTTTGAAGATCAATGCAAAGGAGCGTTGGATCATTCATTAAGGTCAGCCAGGCGTGCCTTCCATCGGGATCGAGTTGCCAGATGGGAATCGCATTGTTGTCAGCCCGCGTCCATCGCTGACCACCCACCATGATAGGACGCGAAGTAATTCGCTCTGTTGCCGGATCATACTGTGCAAGTTCGAACTCCTTGGTAATGGAAGAGGCCACTCCGCGTGAGTCGACCAGGGTGGTTGCAAAAGGGGTAAGCAGCGGACCAAGTTCCTTCCAAGACGTGCCAGCAAGCTTGCCTATCATCCAGTGCTGCTCTTCACAGGTAACCGCATAGATCCGATCCCGCGACTCATCGGCAACCACATCGATGATCCCCTGCCCTGGAAGTGGCATTCCAAGATTTTCCGAATGGCCGGAACGCGGGTCGTAAACCATCACGTAGCCGCCCGGATAATCCGAGGTGTCATCCTTGGCACGATACCCCTGTTTTGAGCCGACATAAACGCGGCCGCTCGGCCCGACAAAATTACGGGTATGCAACTTGGCTTGCGCCGCGTAACCGCTCGCGCTCAGACCGCACGTTTTGTTTGTATCGAGGACAATCTGTTGCTTGCCGGTCTTCGGATCGAACTCCACGAGAAAGGCGTTGTGATTATACTTGGCTGTCCCGATATGAATGGCGCCATCAAGGGATTCAGAAAGCGAGAAATAGCCTGATTCCTCACTCGTTGTCTCCGGCATGATGTAAAACGCCGTAGCCGGGACGTAGACCGGTGCTTCTGCAAACACTACGCCATGAGTGAGCAGGAAAATAAGTGCGAATAAATGACACAGTAGGTTCATGGAAGGGGAAGCCGTGCGCGGCATGAAGACCAACCCGTAACCAGCGTTTTTCTTCGGTTATTCCCACCCGATCCGACGAATTACCGCCGTTTTCATCAGGCAACAGCTGTCAGATGGCACAAATAGCTTTCTTGTCGTCTAGCTCATCGGGCACTGCGGGCTGGATTGGCCAACTTGTTTAAGCAGCTGCGGTGATGAAGGCGCTCATTTTGGCAATGATTCAATCCATTCCACAAGCAACCGGACGCCGTCCGGGTCGCCAGCGCGGGTGCCAAGCGGCGGCATCTGACCGGGACCGCGCGTACTGACTCGCGAAATCATGACGCTCCTGGCGGCGGATCCGGGAGCGATCACGCGGGGATCGGGCAGGCCGAAACCGCCATGCTGCGGGAGTTGATTCAACGCGTGCATCGCTTTAGGCGCCACGAGCCAGTCAAAATCCATGACACTGTTGCCGCCGCCATAAAGCGTATGACAGTGGGCGCAATTGACGCCGAGATAACTGCGGGCCCGTTTCTCCAGGCTGGCGTGCGGATCGTTCACCGCGTTAAAACGCGCCAGATGCGACGGGTCGCAGGGAAGCAGCGGCGAAAGGGCGGATCCGCGCTGATTGGGTTCCACGCCAACCGGCCGTGCGTCTTCAAGCGGGCGCTCATGTCCGAAGCCGACCGGGTCGACACGGAGCAACCCGAGGCGCTCCCATTTTGTGAGCTGATCGGCGCGATTAAGCTGCGCGTCATGGAGGGTCAAAGCGAAGTTGGCCTGCCTTGAATGGCACATCATGCATTCAGCGCGGCTCGGGATTCGCCACGGCTGACCGTCAGGCAACTCGATATCGGCGCCGGCTTTTTGCGCCAGCACCGCATCGGTCTGTTCGCGATTCCAGATATAGCTATATCCCGCCCAGTCGTTTTGTTGTTTGAGTAAAATCCGCGTCTCCACTCGGCGGCCCGCGTTTGTTAGCGTTTGGGCAAGCACGGTCTGATCGGGAGCCTGCCAGCTTTTTGAAGGGCGCATTTCAATGGTGCCGTCGCCGGGCATGGCAAGATGATACTCGGCGGATGCGCCATCGTGCCAGGCGGGCGCATTGATCTGATAGCTCAAGACACCGGCTGCCGGAGTTAGGCTGGAGGCTTCGGAAAAAAGACCCGTCTCGCTCAGTTTATCAGGAAATATTGGGCTGGGATCGACCGCCTTTGCCGCGGCCAGCTTGTAGATGCCGCCCCCGTTGCCGGTGCCGTAATCCGCGAGAATGACTTCGCCTTGCGCATCGGCGGCGACATGAGTGATCGCAAGCGGAGTATCGCAAAGCTCGCGATCCCACTCAAGCCGGGTCCCGTCATGTTTGGCAGCCCATAGACGGCCTGTATTAAAGTCCCCGTAAATATAGGCACCGGCAAGTTCCGGGAACTGTTTGCCTCTATAAACCACACCGCCTGTCAGCGATCGGAACTCGCTATGGGAATGTTCAATTGTCGGAAATGTCACCGGATGCGGCCCCGGCGCCAGCTCCGGCCGAAATGGATAACTTCCTTCAAAGCGGCTCCACCCATAGTTCTCACCGGGCCGCACAAGACGCGCGTATTCCCACAAATCCTGGCCATTCTCGCCCTCCCAAAGCTGTCCGCTGATGGCATCAAACGTCAGATGCCACGGGTTTCGCAGGCCGTATGCCCAGGTTTCCGGTGGAAACCGGTTATCGTTAAAGAACGGATTATCGCGAGGAATGGAGTAAAGCTTTCCGTTTGCCGGGTGATCCACGTCGATGCGCAGGATTTTGGAGCGAAGGCCGGCTGCCTGCTGGCCCACCTGATCCGCATCACTATCCACCGAGCCATCCCCGCTCGTGACAAAAAGAAGTCCGTTGGAATCAAAAGCGATTCCGCCGCCGTTATGCCCGTTGCTTGACCATTCAATGATCACAGTGCGGGAGGCCGGATCAGGACGTCCATCGCGGACCCGATAACGGAGCACCCGGGTCGCCCGCGAAGACTTCGATTCGGGCCCGTTTGCTCCAAAAAACAGATACCCATTCTCGCTGAAATTCGGATGGAACAGGATGTTGTAAGTCCAATCGCCGAGTTCCAACAACGTCTCGGCGTCGCTTCCATCGCCAGCCGTGCGGAACCTGCGCAGCTTCATTGGCCCGTCCCAATTGGTTTCCTGCTCGATAAACCAAGTCCATTCGCCGCCGGGCGCGGACGCCAGCGCAACCAGCGAGCGCGCCGCCAGCTGAGGCCAGGCCCGTTGCACGCTGTATTTTGGCGGCCCATCCGGAGTGCCAACAAGCCGCTCATTTTCCCAGCGAATCCGCGTCAATGGTTCCGGGCCAACAAATCGGATCGGCGTGAATTCATCGGTGCGATGGAAGCTCGGCTCCTTGAGCATTGCCGTGCTTGAAAGCTCGCTATTGGGAGCGGCGCCATTGACCCGCGCAAGATTCATCTGCCAGATCTCCCCCGGCACGGGCCGCCCGCCAGCCGGATTAAAATCCGACCACGGGATACGGCCTTCGACCGTCCAGCCGATATCGGTGTCTCCGTGCCGATTTAAAGTCCCGTTGATGGCGACCTTTGCTTCCACATGAAATTCGCCGCGCCCAACCTGTTCCGGATCGCGCCAGCTCCCTGCTTTGGGGAAAAACGCATCGAAGACCGCGCCGGCCGGATTGACTTCGAACTCAAAATAACCGGCATGCTTTTTGGAAGGCCGGAAGAAGAGTTCAACGACATCGTTTTCCCAGAGACGTCCGTTATGGGTGAAGACATCCGCACAGACGTCGGCATCCTTCATTTCGGCGTAAAAATAGAGCCATTCCCGATCCCAAAGCAGCTTAACGCGGGTCCCTTCCTTGATAGCCGGCGCCTCCTTGAGCCAGGGCTGGCTGAAATTCTCCACGAATGAAGCCTGCTGCCAGACTGCGTCGCCACCCTCACCATCGATCTGCGGAGGAGTTGCTGCCCAACGGCATTCAAGCGGCGCGGCTTGGGCAGCGGAAAGCCAGAAAGTCGCGGCAAGCGCAAAGGACAAAAGGATGAAAGGGAGTTTAACCACGGCGATTGGAGGGAATGAGTTGGCCGGCCTGCGTTGTCGGGATCAGAGAGACACGGGCACGACCCGGAAGAAAAGAAGGAAAAGGTGGCTCCCGCTTTTATCAAAGACTTGCCAATGGACCGATGCAAAAGCGTGAATGTTGATTGCAGCAAACTGCAACTGCCTAAATCCAATGAATACTTTTGAACAACGCCTTACCCAACTTGGTGTGATCCTGCCACCGGCCCCGGAACCCGTCGCGGTCTACAAGCCGCTCGTGATCCAGGGAAATCTGGCTTACGTCTCCGGTCACGGTCCTGTGCAGACCGATGGCACCCTCATTAAAGGCGTCGTGGGACGTGATCTCGATCTTGCCGCCGGACACGCCGCTGCCCGGCAGGTGGGACTCGCCATTCTTGCCACCCTGCGGGCACGGCTCGGCTCGCTAAACAGCGTTAAACGGGTCATCAAAGTACTCGGCATGGTCAACAGCGCCCCGGATTTCTATGACCATCCGCAAGTCATCAACGGATGCAGCGAACTTTTCGCGGAAGTCTTCGGGGCCGATGCCGGGATCGGCGCACGCAGCGCGGTCGGCATGGGACCGCTTCCCGGCAATATCGCCGTGGAAATTGAAGCCATTTTCGAACTCGTATGAGCGAGTGGTGCCAGGTGGCCGGCGAGTCTGCCATTTCCACTCCCGCGCTCCTTCTCCATAGCGAGCGCGTGGACGAAAATGTGCGGCGCATGGTGGCACTTGCCGGCGGTCCCGAAAAGCTGCGGCCTCATATAAAGACGCACAAGCTCGGACCGCTGATCCAACGGCAAATGGCGATTGGCATTACAAAATTCAAATGCGCCACGATCGCGGAAGCCGAATTATGTGCCCGCTCCGGTGCGCACGACATCCTGCTGGCGCAACAATTGGTTGGACCCCACGTCGCCCGTTTCGCCGCTCTTGCCCGCGCCTTTCCACAGGCCCGCTTCTCCACCATGGTCGATAATGAGGAGGCCGCGCGGCAGATCGCCGGTGCGGCATCCGGGACGAATATCGCGTTGCTCGTTGATCTGGATATCGGGCAGCATCGCACCGGGATCGCGCCTAATGAGGATGCGGCAACCTTTTACGCGTTTATTGCCGGTTTGCCGAATGTGCAACCCGGCGGTCTTCATGCATACGATGGTCATCTTCATCAGCGCGACCCGGTGATCCGCCGCACGGCGTGCGAGGAAGCTTTTAAGCCGGTGCGCGCCCTGGCGGCAACGTTGCGCCAGCACGGCTTTGATGTTCCTCGCATCGTTGCGGGCGGCACCCCGACCTTCCCGTTTCACGCTCAGGCCGGCGACGTAGAATGCAGTCCGGGCACCTGTGTGCTCTGGGATGCCGGGTACGGATCAAATCTGCCGGATCTCGACTTTCTTCCCGCCGTGACCTTGCTGACACGCGTGGTCAGCAAGCCGGGGCCAAGGTATCTCACCCTTGATCTTGGGCACAAATCCGTGGCGAGCGAAATGCCGCAGCCGCGTGCGCTCTTCCCCGCGCTTCCGGATGCGGTGGCGGTGATGCATAATGAGGAGCATCTGGTGATTCAAACCGCGCAGGCGGAGCGGTTTAAAATCGGCGACACCCTTCATGCGATTCCGTGGCACATTTGTCCCACGGTAGCGCTGCACGCCGAAGCCCAGGTTGTCAGCAATGGCCAGGTCACTGACTGCTGGCCGATCGTTGCCCGTGCCCGCAGGCTGCATTTCTAGAAAGCACCTCAAACAAGGAGGCCACTCCGACTATTTCACCGCCCCTTCGCCTAACTTGCGAAGTGAGGCGGCGCCGGTGATTTCCACGACGCTGAATCCATTTTCTCTTCCAATATAGAAGGCGCGTCCATCGTTGAACCGGACCAATGTGGAACGATCGCGTTCCGGCAGAGTCATGGCAAGCAACCGGCTTTCGGAACTGGTCTGAGCGCGGTCAAACGGCTGTGCCCAATTGAAGAGAGGGGCACCGCAAGCGGTCCAACCCTTGATTGGATAGCCTGCAAGTCCAAGCTCTGAAACGCCTCCTTTTAGCATCACCAACACCTCGATTTCAGAAGGATCCTCAAGGCCGTCTCCATTGATGTCAGCCCAATAAATCGGCGTGCTTTCCTCCAGGCCGCGAATCCGGGAAAGCAGACGCCAATTCCCCGGGGTGGCCCGCTCGTAAATCGTGATGGCGGGAGAGGTGCCCACCACCAGCAGATGACGTCCTTCGACGTTGATAAAACCAGCCTCCTGCATCCCGTCCCCGGTGATGACTCCCAGGCATGCAGCCTGTCCGGTCTTGGCGTTGATCTTCCACTCGCACCCCGCGGCGACAAGCACGTCGGGCTCTTCGGGAAACAACGCGGCTCCCTGATTGAGCGTTTCAACCGGCGGAAAAAATTCGCGCTCCAGCTTTGCCAGACTTCCCTTGCTTTTCCAGACACTGAAGCGCTTTGGACAGGCGTCCCCCTCCGCTATCCAGAGGTTTCCTCCGGCATCGATGCCTATGCCTTTAATCGAGCGAAGCGCATCGGGATCCCAGGGGCCGAGCGCACTGGCGCGTCCTCCGGTTTTGCCGGCGCTGAGACTAAATCCACGAACCTCATCCACCCGCTTTCGCTGCACCTGAAAGTAAGGCGGGCCAAGCGCCACATAGAGATCGACTTCACTGCTTTTCATCGTGTCGGCGGCCATCGTAAAAGCCGTGATTTTTTCATCCTCGGCGAGCAGATGTGTCGTGTTGAAAGCGACCCAGGGGGGATCATGCGGCATCACAAAATAAGTCAGTGCCGATTCACCGAGCACCGCGACTCCAAAATCGGCAACGGTTTGCTGGCCATCCTCGGAGCGCATCGGCGTTGCCGAAACCGACATGTATTTTGGTTCCGGACCAGTAATCGTGGTGACATAATGGCCGTCGCCAGAATCGAGCACCGCAATAAATCCGGGATCCGTGAAACTCAGATAGATCCGGCCATTGCCGGCGGTCATCGCGTCCGCCGTGTAAGGCTGAACGTCCGAAGTGGCGGGCCACAGGCTTGCGATAGGCAGGTCAAACTCCTTCGCGGCACCCCACGGTAGCGGGACGCCGGTTTTGGCATCGAGTTTATAAAGCACAACGCCACCGGAAGCCCCCTGGCTATCGGCAAGCAGAATGACCGCTTCGTGATCACAACCGAGCGCATGCACTCCCAAGCCTTTACGCTGATGGGTCCAACGCACATTGCCCTCCGGGTCGAGCGCGACCAAAGAGCCGCTGCCCTGCCCCGCGTTGCTTCCCAAATAGACAGACATCGCATCGCAAGCCACCGCGCTTGGCACCCCATCCGCCGCGCGCCATTGACTACTCCCTTGCGCAGCAATGCCGGCCGGCTGGCAAGCCTGGCCGCGTATCACGGGTTTGAATTCGGTATGCGAGAAGGCGCGCCACTCCCAATTTCCAGCCGGCACGTCCCCGCGCATCTCACCATCGAGGGAAAATCTGCCGTTTTGAATTTCAATATGATGCGCGCCACTCTTAAGCGGTTCATTTTCCAGCAGCTCCCTTCGGTCCGGTCCGCTGAGTTCGAAAGAAACGAGGGCCGGGGCTTTAAGCTCGAAGCGCAGTATCGGTTCCGCGCGGCGCGAACAGCCAGCCAAAGCTAGTAGAAAAACAACATTCAAAAAGCGCATTGAGCCATCACTTAGGCTGCGCCGCGCAAAAAAGGCGAGCCCGGCTATTCGAAGGGAGATGGTGAAGCGCGCTGATGAAAATGCCCTGATCCAAGCGTAATCCAGTGATCAGAGCCGATTCAGCCGCGGCTATGCGCTTCCTTCTAATCTTTCTTTCCCTTGCAGCGGGCTCAATCCACGCGGAAACCCAAAGCGCGCTCGACGCTCTGAAGCTTTTGCCCAAAAACGCGGCCAAAAGACTGGCCCGCATTGAAGCGCGGGAAGGAACTCCCGGTCCTGAACAGTGGCATTTTGTTGTTTACGATCCGGAAACCGCCAACGGACTGCGTGAATACGTGGTGGCGGGCAAACAGATCGTTGCAACACGCGATATTTCCCAATTTGCCGAAACGCTTCAGCCAGGCGATGTCATCGGGGCGCGCGCGTTGAAAATTGATTCAGGCAAGCTGGCCGGGATGGCGGAAAAGTATGCGCTCGCCAACAATGTAACCATCGCCTCGGTCAACTATGAAATGCATAAGGAAGGCCAGGCGGCAGCTCCGTTTTGGGCGGTAACCTGCCTTGATGCCAATGGAGATGAACTCGGAGCGCTCCTTGTTTCAGCCGATGCCGGCAAGATCATATCACGCACCGGCTTTCCCGTTGAGCCCCAGAACAACGTCGTCTCAAAGCGTGGACGGAAAACCGAGGAACAGATCAGGCGAAGCGACGCAGC
The DNA here is from genome assembly GCA_028293625.1 of Chthoniobacteraceae bacterium. GTDB lineage: Bacteria > Verrucomicrobiota > Verrucomicrobiia > Chthoniobacterales > Chthoniobacteraceae > CAIURC01. The sequence goes on from JAQGOL010000030.1 coordinate 699,389, forward strand.
CGCCTTGGATGAAGAGGTGCCTGGTCCGGAACAGGTTGAGACGACCAGACCGGAAGGAATCGCAGTAACGCGTCAGGAGCGGGTTGAAGTGACTCGCGAAGAAGAGCTCCCTCGTGAGCGGCCCCCTGAACGGGAACGCTCGACCGTTGTGATACGCCATCGATCCACCACTTCAAACGAACGCGCGGTGGTTCCGAGCGTTCCAACGGTTGTCAGGAAAGTGACCAAACCCGTGCGCCGCATCGTGCGCAGCTTACTCCCATTTTAAGTATCCGGAACGGATTTGGCTCTTTTTCGAAAAGGCGGAACTATCCCCGGATTTAAAGGGAGCGGCGGCGGCTCCAATCACGATCTGTAGGAAACCCCTATGAGACTCCTCGCTTACATTATCGGCTTCCTAATTCTAATCGCTGGTCTTGCCTGGGGCGCCATCGAACTCGGCGCTCCCGTCCTTTATGTGGAGATTGGATCAGTCATCCTGCTTGGCCTTGGGATCATTCTCGGGGCAAGCCGCACGCGAAATTATCATAATCAAGGCGACGTCACTGTGATTCGTGATGACGACCGTGTGTAGAGCATCCCTTTTTCAGGGTTAGCAGCCAGCCTTGAAGCGTTTCACGATTTAAAATTATGAATTCTGAAACCACCCTTATTACTGGAGCTTCAAGCGGCATCGGTTTGCATCTCGCCCACGAGTTCGCAAAGAACGGCCATCCTTTGGTGCTCGTTGCCCCGGTGGAAAGCGAGCTGCGTGCGGTGGCGGATGAAATCACTTCCAAATTCGGCGTCACCGTCCTGGTAATTGCCAAAGACCTTGAACTGCCAAACTCCGCGGCTGAAATATTTGATCGCCTGCAAGGTGAAAACGTTGCGGTTGAAATTCTGGTTAATAATGCCGGACACGGCTTCCGCGGCAAATCATGGCAGATCCCCATTGAGGACGATTTGTCAGTCATCCGGCTGAACATCGAGGCAGTGCTCAGGCTGACCAAGTTGTTCATTGAACCGATGCTGCGCCGTGGCCGGGGACGTATTTTGAATACCGCATCAGTGGCTGGATTTGAGCCTGGTCCATTGCTCGCTGTCTACCATGCCAGCAAAGCATTCGTTCTCTCCTGGAGTGAGGCGCTCGCGGTCGAATTGGAAGGAACCGGCCTGACGGTCACCGCACTTTGCCCGGGCCCGACGGATACCGATTTTTTCCCAAAGGCAGGCATGATGGAAACGCGTGCCTTTCAAAGCGCAAGCGTGTCGGCGCCACAGGATGTGGCAAAAGCCGGATATGAAGGGTTAATGAAAAAAGAGCTCTTCATTGTTCCAGGCGGAATGAACAAGGCATTGGTCGCCGCCCGCCGGCTCCTCTCCGAGGGCGCCCAGGCAAGGCTCAACCAGAAGTTTTACGAGGAGGTTCCCGCCGGGGAGGCAACACGGGAACGCGGTGAGTTCGAGAACACGGTCAAGGAATAGACACGATGACGCGTGGCGGGCCGGATGCTGGAAAGAGGCAGCGTGGATAAAACTTTGCCAAGCTGAAGGGTAAGCAGCCGAAAAGAAGATCGACCTTCAGGAAAGCTGATGCCATTTCTGCTCACCCTTTATGAGTTCAGATAGCATCCTTAACCGCCGGTTCGTGACGGAGTCGGAGAAAATCGACATTCAATCGCCGTGGACCTTGGAGGAATGGCTTTGCCGCTCCGACATCGTCAACAACGAGCATTTAATGCTTGTGCGGGCAAATATGGAGCCTGGCAAAGATCATCCTTTCCATAAACATCCCACGCGCGAAGAGATCATCTACGTGGTGAGCGGCCGCGCTGAACAGTGGGTGGGAGAGACCAAGCGCATCCTTAGTGCCGGGGAGATGGCATTTATCCCGATGGGCGAAGTCCATGGCACATACAATCCATTCCCGGAAAAACTCGTCTTCCTCGCTATTCTCTCTCCGGCCAACGCGGAAGAACCCGGTATTGTCGATGTTTCCGCGGAAGAACCGTGGTTTTCCCTAAAACCGGCGACGGTGGCCTAAAGCCTCGCACTCAGCCGTTGCTTGCTTTTGCCCATCCTTCCTTCGGCGTGACACCCGCTATTGGGAAGCGGAATCGGGTTACCAGAGCGGCGCATCTCCTCAAGAGGCGTCTGGATCGTTCCGATTCTGAGCTCAACCGTGTCGCCTATCCTCGATGGCAAACTACGGAATGGGCGTTAGGGCTACCGGGAAGCTCAGTGTTGATGAGTCAAGATAGAATCCATTCGCGCGCTTTTGCTTTTGTAAAAAGACGCCGGCAAACTTTCGGCGAGCTCCGGCGTTATCGCGGAAGCTGCCTGTAAAGAGACCTGTCTTCGGAGTAATAAGGAGGCTCAGCGTGCTTTGACTTACAGGGGTTTCCTGAACGCGATTCCTCTCACTGACGATTGCCGTCGCGCGGATCAACCCGAGAGTGACATCCATCCCGCCCGCATTTGCCTCCAACGCACTTAACACACGGGCACCAGTGGCCGGCTTTATCCACCGGCTTCCAACAGTCGTCAGCCGAGTGATGAAGCCGCTATTCCAAGGAACATTTTTGATTGAGCCGGCTCGTGACCAAAGCAGATCGCCTTCTACTTCAGCATCGGGAAATGCCAGGGTTCCCGACAAGGAAGCTTTCCCCGCGAGGAGCGGCTCACTGAGGGTGAGTTGGTTTTCATCATTCAGCGGCACGGTAAATAGCAGTGGCGTCCCATCGGCCAGCTTGCCGGCGATGCGCGCCGCGCCTTGAAGATCGACGCTCATAAGGGCATATCCACTTCCCTGGGGAGGCAAGGGGAATAAAGCGGGGACTTCGGCCGGAAAAGCTATGGTATAGGCGCCGGTCAGCGGAGTAGGAGTTAGCTTGTTATAGACGGGCAGTTTTCGGCCGCCGAAAGTAAGGCTCGCGTTATTGGTTGTCAGACTCCCGCTCAGCGCGCCGGTCTGCAGGTCTTCACGCAGGCTTATCTGCGCCGTATTTTGAGGAGCAGGCAGACCTGTCTTTACCGTCGCGGAGTAATATCCATGAAGATCGAACTTTCCCTTGAGTGCGATCTTTCGCCCGTTCAGGAGAAGCGAGCCACTGAAGGCGCCAAACTCATTGGCACTCAGGCGCCATGTCCCGTTTGGCTGCCAATTCATTCCGTTGGTGAAGACGCCATAGAAGGAACCAACCCCGTTCAGGAACGGAGAAACAATGAAGTTCGCCTGAATAGTCAGGCCATCGCGCATTACCACGGAAAGCGGATTGGCGGTGGACGCGACGTCACCTGTCCATGAAGAAAAGACGTAGCCCGGCTTCGGCGTTGCCTGAATAAGAAGCTTGCTGCCGACTACCTGGGTTGTGCTCCCTCGATAAGCGACTGCAACGGTCCCGCGCGAAGAGTCGCCGGTTGCGACCGACAATGTTCCAAATTCTTCCGTGGACGGAAGGAGTGGAGTGCCATATCCGATGTCCTGCAGGATCGCGAATTCCAGGTTCGAAAAGCGGGTCCGGGTTTGATAATGCAAAGCAGGATCCATGGTTAAGAAGGACGCTTCAAACTGAAGATCAGCTTCCAGGTGGGAATCATCGTCGCTGAGCGGGACCGGTCCTCCATAAACGCTGAGCGCGTGACTGCCTATAAATAGCCCGGCGGCCGAAGTGTGGGCGGCAAAAGCGTTGACGCTCGCGTTAAATCCAAGCAGGTGGGCGATTTCGTGCTGGGCGCAGCTGAAGAAATCGGAGCTTTGGCTAAACGGTTCGACTGTCCGGGGATCGGGATCAAAATACCAGTCGTTGGTGGAATCAAAAGTGATACTGCCGCCGAGCGGCTCATAATGAGTGACCGAATCCTTCGAGTCGAACAGACTGAGCCATGCGGCACTGCCCGAAGCGGAGTAGCCGATGCCCTGCGCCTCGCCGGCCGTGATCCCTGGTAAATCGCGCGCCCCGACATAGATCGTCAGGATATTGGCGGCAATCGTTGGATTTGATAGGTTGACCGTCGCACCGGTCGCCGGATTGCTAAAAGCCACATCCCACAAATCCGATCCGCTTGGCGTGACCGGCAAAAGGGTGGTGGTGGTGAGCCGGCTGGTGAAAACGTTGGCCGCAGCTGTCAGGAGCGCCCTGCGCCCGACGTTGGGGCCGGAAAAAAATCCTGTGTCATACGAATAATCGAACTGAATGGTAAACGCGCCATGAGCAGTGATCGAGCATGCGGTCAATATCAGGAGGGTGCGTTTGATCATGGAACTAACTTGAGCAAAGCAGAGCGTATACCAGATAGTCTGTCGCCACTCCAATCCCCTGCCGATCCCCTCTTAATCGAAATCGTAATCTCCCTGTGTCCGGAGGATTAAGATTAAGATTAAGAGAGTGGGCTTCTTCCGGAAGAGAGATCCAATGGGCGGCCGGCCCCATTTTGGAAGTAAGCGCTAAGGAACGGGTAGCGGGGTGGCCGCCGGCGGCACGGGGACCGGCGTTGCGGGCGCCGCGGGGATGGGCGCAGCGGGTACGGGGGGCGTGGGGGCGGGTGGCGCCGGCGGCGGAGGGGGAAGCTTCGGTTTAATCAGGTCGGCCCAGGTAAAAAGGTCGCCGGTATAACCGCCTATCTCAGCCAGGAGCTGCGCGCAGCGGTCATGCCATTTGAGAAGATCGGGCGCATCGAAGGGCTTATCGGCGGAGCCGGGGAAGATTAGGTAGCTTACCTTAAGGTCGCTTACGGCCCGATTATTGGAATTCGAACGCGCATTCAGCTGCTGGCAGATGCGGGTAGAGCCTTCGCCCGATTTATACGCCGGACCAACATCGCCCACGATCGCCGGGTACAGCGTGCCGCCAAAGATCACCACGCAGTAGTCGCCCACTGATGGAGCGAAAGGTCCCTTGTTTTTCCCGAACATCGAGCCGGGCAGGACAATATAAGGATCAGTGGAAGCGACCAGATAACTGTATTTCCTAAGATCCGAAACCTCGGAGCGAAGCCGGTTTAGGGTTTCCTTTAACTCGCGGCTGCGTCCCGGCGTGGCGAGGGCAAGTTCCTGTTCGTATTGTTTGATCCGCACCTCGCGCGGAGTAGTGAACGAGTTGGGCAGCTCGCTTTTTTTGCTCCATTTATAACTGGTGAACGGCTGGAAAGTAACTGAGGAGCCGTCTACTTCGGGGACGCGGTCGCTGTCAGAGCCGTCCTCGTCGACATCCATGTCGGACTGAATAAAGAGCGTGCGCCGCTTGGTAAGCGGGTCCTGAAGTTCAAGCACAGTCTCCGTGTCGAAGAAATTGTGCCGGGTAAGCAGGTTATCGAGCCGATTCAGGCTGGCTTGCAGATTGGCGACTTTGAGCCGGTAAAGATCGTCGTAAAAAGGCGAGATTTTGGCTGAGTCAAGCAACGCAGGCAGCCCTGGCAAAAGCGTGGGAAGCTGGGCGTTAAGGCTGACGATCTGGGTGAGATCCTTGTGCGGCTTTGGCACCTTTACCTTCACACGCAATTCCGCGGCATAACTCGAAGGATCATTCCGGTCGGCAGTGGCGCTGGTGCCGACTTCAGTCTCCAAAAAGACTTTGTATTGCATGCCGTTGAAGATCTTGCCCGTTTCGAGCCGCTTGTTTGGAACATAGGGCGGCGGGGGCGGAGTCGGAGCCGGTTCAGGCACAGGAACCGGCGTTGCCGGCACCAATAGCTTCTCCGGGGAAGGAAGTATCGGCACGGAGCGTGGACAGCTCTTGAGAATAAACGCCAGCGCCGCCGCCAGAACCATGAGGATAAAAAAACGCTTCATCTCGCAAAAGAGCCGCTTGCCCGGATCAAAAACCTTCTACTTCTGAACAAACCCAACGATCGCCACGATGATACCGATCACGCTCAGGAGCGCCAAAATGCCAGCCGGCCAGATCGCGCGCCCTTTCTTCAGATAAGTGGGCACGAATTTACCCGCGATCCCGATCGAACCGACCAGTGCCAGAATAAGTGCCGTGGTCGGTTGGGTGGGCAGCAGGTAACCGCCAGCCAGCACCAGTGCGCCAAGGATGCCGCCGGCAATCAACGAAATGATGCTTCCGGCCACCGCACCCTGCACTGCGGCCGCGATGGTAACGGCCCCGAACACGTAAAAGAAAATTTGCATCCGCGTCTGATAGGGCGCGCAAGGTAAGAAGACAAGGGGATGGAGCGAGCCAGGAGACAGTTCAAGGGAGGAAATTTTTCTCGTGGAAATCGTCCGGGCCAGGACGCGCGCCTGCTTGCCACCAATGCCATCACCTTTTTACTCCGGAGCGCATCCGCCGCAGGAGCGAGGCCGGCACCGAGGAAGCAAGCGTCATGATACCGTTGAGTTTCCAGCCGGGAATGACTCGGGCCCGATCACGTGCCACGGCGTCGAGTGCTTCCCGGACGACTTGTTCAAGCGGCACTTTCAGGAGGCCGGTTTTGCCGGAAGAACCGGAACCGACCGGCGGCGCGTCGGCGCGGTTGGCCACTTGGGAGAACTCCGTGTCAACAGGGCCGGGGCATACGGCCGTCACGGTGACTCCAGCGTCTTGAAGCTCGACCCTGAGCGCTTCAGAAAAACTGGTGACATACGCCTTGGTGGCGCCGTAGACGGCCATTTTTGGCATCGGCATCAAGCTTGCGATTGAACTGACGTTGAGAATGGCCCCCTGCCTGGCCGCGACAAGCTGTGGGACAAACGCGTAGGTAAGCCGTGTCAAAGCCGTGATGTTCACGTCGATCATCGCCTTCACCTTTGCCCAATTGCTCTGGTCAAAAAGGCCGTGATCGCCGAGGCCGGCATTGTTGATAAGGAACGTCACACGCTCGCCGGTCGCCTCGATTCGTACCAGAAGTTCGCCGGTCGCCTCGTCATCGGCAAGGTCGGTTGTAAAACAGTGGATTGCGAGACCGGGTCGCCCGAGCTCGACGCGGAGTTCCTCCAACCGATCGGTGCGGCGCGCCACCAGCAACAGACACTTGGCCTGGGGCGCAAGCTGGCGGGCGAGTTCCGTGCCAATGCCTGAGGAGGCGCCAGTGATAAGTGCGGTGCAATCTTTGAAGTTGATCATGCCCGCCAATCGCAGCAAACCGCATCGGCGCGGGAGTAGCGTGCCCTGATTTATTGTATCAGCGGTCTCTGCCGGGCAGGAAACGGCGCAGCACAAAAAGCGGCACAAGCGTCGCCAGCGTCATTACCACAGCCACCAGCCAGCCGGGGATGATGCGCGCCCGGTCGCGTTGTACGGCCTGCAGAGCTTCCCGGGCGACCTGACCAACGGGCACCTTGAAGAACTCGGGGGTGTGGATCGTTTCATCCGGGTCGCCCCGCTCAGCAATGGCAAAAAACTCGGTATCGACCGGGCCGGGGCAAAGAGTGGTCACTGAGACACCGGTGCCACGGAGCTCGGCGCGGAGTCCTTCGGAAAAGCCGGTCACATACGCCTTTGTGGCGGCGTAGACCGAGAGTTTCGGGACCGGCATCAGGCTGGCGATCGAGCTGACATTTAAGATCGCGCCGTTTCCTCGGCGGATAAGGCCCGGCAGGAGCGCGTGGGTAAGCCGGGTCAACGCCGTGATATTGACATCGAGCATCGCCTTGATCCGCGACCAATCGCTCGCCTCGAACAAGCCATGGTCGCCGAGCCCGGCATTGTTGATCAGAAAATTGATCGTCTCACCAGTCGCCGCGATCTTTTTCAGCAGTTCGCTGATCGACGCTTCGTCGGCGAGATCGGCGCTGAGGCAATGAATGGCAAGTCCGGGCCGGTCGATGCGATTTTTAAATTCCTCAAGCCGCTCAATCCTGCGCGCCACCAGGATCAGGCTTTTCGCGTGCGGAGCGAGCTGGACGGCAAGTTCGGCGCCGATGCCCGAGGAAGCGCCTGTTATCAGAACCGTGCAGCCCGTAAAATTGATCATGAATGGGACGTGTAAACGGGAGCGGCGCCAAAGTGGATGCAATTCCAGCGCCGGTTGCGATCGCGATAAGACGATCAAAGGAAGCCGGCCTGAGTGCGGCAGGCGCAAATTGGCCTTGTCAGCCCCCTCCCCCTTTCCCTTGTGATCGCGTCCGTGACCATTTTAAACATTGCCGGGCAAACGCCGTTTACCACCAAGGACGGCTCGACTATTCGCAGCATCCTCGATCGCACCAACGCGCCTGTCGCCAACCAGAGCCTGGCCGAAGCGACCGTGCCCGAAGGGTGCGCCACACAGCGGCACTTTCATCAAGCCGCGGAGGAATTTTACTTCATCCTTAAAGGCTCCGGTTTGATGGAGATTGACGGGGAGGTACGCCAGGTCGGGCCCGGCGATGCCATTCTGATTCCAGCCGGCGCCTGGCACACGATCACCGCCGCCAGCGCGCTGCGATTTCTCTGCTGCTGCGCCCCGCCTTATTCCCACGAAGACACGTATTTCGATTAAGCCATCAACGCCGCTCTCGTGGCACTGGCTTTGGCGCGCGCAGAATCGCCTCATCGTCGGGCAACGGCTGTTTGCTACTGAACAGGACGCGGGACGGTTTTTCAGCGATCGCTCTCGTGAACGTCTTCATCTGGGCGGTGGCCACTTCGAGGTTCCGCAGGACGCTGCTCAGTTCCTGCATCCGGCCCGCAACCTGTTTGTCGGTATTGCCGACAAATCCGTCGAACCGCTTGAGTGAAAGCTGGAGCTGGGTGAGTGCCATTTTGACCGCCTCCAAGTCGGTCTTAACACTTCCCTCATTGTCGGCAATGAGCTTGTCGGCCCGTTTGAGCACCGCTTCGGCAGCCGCGGCCGCGCTTTTGGCTGAATCGGCAACCGTATTGATTCGCGGGAAAAGATCGGTGAACCCGGTTTTCAAGGTTTCAACTGCAACAGTCGTGGAAGCAACAAGCGGTTGAATCGAGGCCAGCGCCGTATCGACGCTTTGCAAGATGGGCCCGATTGAATTGACCAGGTTATCGATCGAACCGCTGCCACTTCCCTGAAGAATGGCATCGTCGCCCAGCTTTTCGGCATCGGCTGTTCCGGCGGAAAGGGCGATAAATTTCTCGCTCAACAAGGTATCCGAGCCGAGGGACGCCTTTACGTCGGCAGGCAGGAGAGGGACGCCTTCAAAAAGCCGCAGCGAGACGCGGACCGCATTTCCCTTGCGATCGGCCGGCGCGGCGAGACGCTCCTGGGCAGTCAGCAGACGGACACCGGTCACCGCCCCGGCAGGCGCCCCGGCATATCGCAGTTCCGAGTGGACACGAATCCCGGTAATGTCGGGATAATCGACCTGCAGGGTGCGGCCATTCTCTTTGTGCCGCCAACCGGTAAGCGCATAGGTCAGCGCGCCGAGCAGGACGACACTGCATATCAACACTCCGAATGCGACGAGGTAATCAGAAAGGTTTTTCTTCATGATGCGATTGGAGAGCTCATTCCCTTCGCCGGAAGCTTGGATGCCCCAGCAACCGAGTGACGTAGTCGTCTTTTGAAAGTTTGAGAGGAACCGGACCGTCCGGTTCGCCATTGATGAACTGGCGCACTTCCGGATTTTCATGCGCGCGAATCTCCGCCGGGGTGCCGCTCGCCACGATCTTCCCCTGGTTTGGGCCGGTGCCGAGCATGATCATCTTGGAGCCGATGCGGAAGGCGCTTGTCATGTCGTGGGTCACGACCACGGCGGTCATGCCGAGTTTTAAAGTCAGGTCGCGAGTCAGCGTATCGACGACTGAAACCATGATCGGGTCGAGCCCGGCGGTCGGTTCATCGCTGAAAAGCAGCTCGGGATCGAGCGCCAGGGCCCGGGCAAGGCCGACCCTCTTTTTCATGCCACCGCTGATCTCGGCCGGTTTGAGATCCTCAAACCCTGTCAGCCCGACGAGCTCGAGCTTCATCTTCACAATAAGATCGACGATGTCCGCCGTGAGCTTGCCGTGTTCGAGAAGCGGCAGCGCGACGTTCTCGCCGACGGTCATCGATTGCATGAGTGCGCCGCTTTGAAACAACATGCCAAACCGGCTCCTGACCCGGGCCAGCTCGGCCTCTTTCATCGTGGAGATTTCCTCGCCGAAAAGTTTGACCGAACCCGAGGTCGGCTTCATAGCGCCGATGATGTGACGCAGGAGCGTCGACTTGCCGCATCCCGAAGCGCCCATGATGATCATCGTATCGCCCTTGAAGACCTTGAATGAAATGCCATCGAGCACCTTGCGGCTGCCAAATTCGCGCACCAGATCGGTGACTTCGATAATGGGCCCGTCGTTGGAATCAGGGGTGGCTGTCTCCATGCGGCGTTAACCGGCGAAAAAGAAAAGCCCGGTAAGAAGGGCATTGGCTACGAGCATAATCAGAAGCGACCAAACGACGGAACCGGTGGTGGCCTGGCCCACCCCCTCGGCACCGCCTTCAACCCGCAACCCCATGTGACAGGCGATCGTGGCTGAGAGCCATGCAAAGACGACGCTTTTGATCAGGCCCGAATAAAGATCCCAGGCGGTCACGTGCTCGAGGGAACGGACAACATAATTCGCCATGCCGAAATTGAATGTCAGCGCGCAGATGGCCCAGCCGCCGACCATCCCGATGCAGTCGCCAAACAACGTGAGCACCGGGAGCATGATGAGCATCGCCAAAAACCGCGGCACGATCAGGAATCGGATGGGATTGATCCCCATCACCTCAAGCGCCTCAATTTCCTCGGAAACCTTCATCGTGCCCAGTTCAGCAGTCACGGCCGAACCGCTGCGTCCAATGACGATCACCGCCATGAGCAACGGGCCGAGTTCGCGCAGCAGCGAGATGGCCACCAGATCGGGCACAAAACTCGTCGCGCCCATTTTCTGAAGCTGATGAGCAGATTGCATCGCAAGCGTGAGCCCGATGCTGAATGCGGTCAGAGAGGCCATCGGCAGGGCGCGGACGCCGATAAGCACCATCTGGTGGAAAACTTCCCCAAGCTTAAAAGGGGAACCTCGCAGGGGGCCGATCAACGCCCAGTAAAGGATCCTGGCGTTGAGGGCGAAATAATCGCTCACGCAGTCGGCGGCGACGCCCCGGCAAAGGACGCCGCGGCATCAGCCACCGTGTGATGGATCGGGAGAAATTCGTCCAGCCGCACGAGTTCAAAAACCGTCCGGACGCGTTCGCTCAGATTGGCGAGCGCAAGCTTGCCTTGAAAGGGCTGGGCGTTGCGGACGTATTCAATAAGGGTAGCCAGACCTGAGGAATCGACATAATTCACCTCGGAAAAGTCGAGCACGAGTGCGCGTCGTTGAGCTTCGGTATGCCCGGCCAGCAGCAGGCGTAGATCCGGAGAAACCTCCATATCGATGTCGCCACCAAGAGCGACTACGTGGACTCCATCAACAATTAGTTCTCGCGTTTCCATTCAGGAGCATGCCTACCACCGCACTTCCATCCGCGAAAGGTGAAAAAACCAGAGATTGCGCGCTTAATACGAATAAATGAAATAGCGCGGTCAAATCAGCCTTGGTTCCACGGCTCTCATGGGACTCGCGCCCGCAGGATGGCTTGGGTGTGGTCTGTGAAGGTGGCGCGGAAAACGAGTTCATGAGCATCGTTGTAACTGCGTCCCTGCCCGGGCGATCCGGACACAGGTCCAAGAAAGGTTAGCAGACTGATTTTCCTCAATTTGCCACCAGCCTGCACACGGTCGCCGGTGCGCAGAACCAACTCGAGCGCTCCAGCACTGTTAAGCGCCCAAACTCCAATATTATTCGAAGCATTAACGCGGCCCGCAAAACGCGTGGCCCCGGGCTCCAACTTGGCGACAAAAACCGGGCCGCTCTTATCCGGCAACGCCAGCGACGTAAACGCACTCCATCTGGCACCGGCTATGCCCGCCGCTTCGCCGCCCGTGCGCGCCAAAAGATTCAGCCCAGCTGAAGACTTCCACCAAATGCCCGAATTATTTTTGCCGGTGACGCCTGTTCCGATCAGCCTGGCAAGAAAGGCGCTTCCGGATTGCGCGCTGTAAACAGGATCGCTCAAAGCGGCGAATCTGGCGCCATCGGCTGCGGGAGCCGGATCACCTTCTCTTGCCACCTGAACGCAAATTCCGGATTTCATGTCAGCGACGATTACCTGATCGTTCAAGGAGGTCGCGTCTCCGGCGCCAGGGACAAACCTGGCAAGATAAGCGGCCTTGCCTTCGCTGCTCAGGGAAGGGATTCCAAAGCCGCCGATCGTATTTTCCTGAACAAGTCCTTCAGGAGGCTGGCCAGTGGCATTGATGAGATCAAATACAGATTCCGCGCGAAACGCTGCTATGAGCTCGGTATTTTCTGTGAAAATAATGCGGGCAATGACCGCGTCGTCGTAAAAACTCCGTCCTTGTCCTAAAGATCCGGGCACGGCACTGAGCGTGGCGAATGACCCAACCTTGTAACCTTCAAAAGGATCGCCATCACGAAGCAAAAGGAAATTGCCCGCTGGATTGGCCACCCAAAGGCTCATGTCGTTTACGGCAGTAATGCCGACACCATTAAGAATCGCCGTGTAAAAGAGCTGGCCCGACTCGCTAATGGCAAACGAGTTGATCGATTTGAAATACGCGCCGGCAATTCCGGGCACCTCACCGCCAATCAATGCAATTTCGCCAAGAACGCCTGAAGCGTCACTCCAGAGGCCGGTTCGGATACGCTTGCCGTCCAGGACCTTTGCGACAAAAGCCACATGCCCGAATGCATCGCAGACCGGATCACTGAAGCCGATGAAGACTCGACTCTCGCTGAGCGATCCGTTCGGGTCGGGTGCCGGCTGCCCTTGCCGGATCACGATTCTTGGCGGGGTGCCACCAATGATCGCCCCTTTAATCCCAGCCTTCGTGGAGAGTGTGGCTTTCACCAGGATCACGCCATCGGAACTGATGGAGGGCACGCCGAAGCTTCTGATCAGAGTGGTTTCCGGTTCCCCGACAAGCGCCGTATGAGTTGCCAGGAGCGCCGTAACAAACGGCGCCCCAACCGTCACGGTGACCGTGCCCTGCGCTGAACCATATCCATCCGTGGCGCTATAGGTGAAGCTATCAGCACCGGAGAACCCGGCGGCCGGCGTGTAGATAATCGACTGTTTATCGCCTGAAATCGCCACGGTCCCTTGGTGTCCGTTGGTGGCACCAAGCAGCATCACCGGATCGCCATCGGCATCCGTATCGTTTGCCAGGACCTCGGCTGTGACTGGCATTCCGGCGCAAAAAATCGTATCATTGGATATAACAGGCAAATTGTTGGCCACGGTGAAGCTATGAGTTTCGCCAATGGTCGAGATGCCGCCGCTCAAAGTGACTAATCGATAGTACCGGAGCGCGTGCGGTTTTAATCCATTCAGGGTCGCAGTAACCTCAACACCAGTGAGGCCGCTTCCAAGCGATTGAACCGGTGTCTGACTCCCAAGATCGGCAGTGGCACCGTATTCGAAAAATGCGCTGGTCTCCTGGCCGTGCGGATTAACGGAAGCACTCAATATCACGCTGCCAGCCTGCGGCAGCGCCACTGGCCCCAGCCGGATCCGGTAAATTGTGCCGAGCCCGCCGCGACCGCCATTTAAAGTGGTGCCATATAGATTGCCATCCAAACCGGTTATGAGCGCGCTGGCGGGCAATGCACCAGGGTGATCGCCCGTGTTCCCGGCAAAATCGACCAAACTTTTGAAAGCGCCACCGGCTGTGACTTGAAAGAGCGTGCCCTCGCGGCCGCCTCCCGTGGTTGTCCCATAAAAGCGCCCATCATTTGCCTCCACAAGTTCTCCCTGCGGAGCCACTCCTTCAATCGGCGCGCCGCCGGTAAATTTCGCCAATACCGACACCTGGCCAGCCGGAGTCATTTTGAAAAGAGTGCCTCGGCCCAGCGCCCCACCTCCGAGGGTTGACCCATAAAAACTGCCATCTCCGGTAAGAATCAACCCGGCATACGGACTTCTGGCGGCCGTATCGGAAAAATCGACCAGCGTGGTCAGAACGCCTTCCTGCGTAATTTTAAATACGGTTCCATTTCCAATGGAATAAGAGGCGGTTGAACCGCCGGCTGATGTTGTGCCATAAAAACTGCCGTCAGTTCCCCGAACAAGACGGCCGATTGGATACGCGCCTTTGTTTTCAGGCGCATTACTCGTGAATTCCGCCAGGGTGGTCAATGCGCCCGTGGGACTCATTTTAAAGACTGTGCCGAGATTTCTTTCTCCGCCGGCATACGTTGTCCCGTAAAAACTCCCATCGCTCCCTTCAACGAGCGCTGCTTTGGGTTCCCCTCCCCTGTTGGTAAAACCGTTCCCCGTGAATTCGACGAGCGTGGTCAATATTCCCTCGGACGACATTTTGAAAATCGTGCCGCGATCGCTCGCGCCGCCGGCGGAAGTCGTTCCATAAAAACTGCCATCGCTCCCATAAATCAGCTCCGCGGAGGGGCTTTTCCCTTTGCTGTTACCGCCGTTGCCAGTGAATGAAACCAGCGTCACCAGTGGAGCGCCTGGAATGATCCTAAAGATCGTTCCCAACTTATCGGTTCCGCCAGATTGCGTCGTTCCGTAATAGTTTCCGTCATTTCCGGAAAGCAGCGCGCTTTGAGGATGCTCGCCTTGGTTGCCGCCGAATTCGCTTAGTGTGCCGAGCAGACCCGTCGGAGTGACTTTGAATACCGTCCCGGAGTCTTCCACGCCGCCATTGCGTGTCGTTCCATACAGATTCCCATCGCTTCCCTTGATAACGCTGGAAGGCGCGCTGCCTCGATTCTCCACGCCTTTACCTGTAAAATGAGTCAGCGTGGTGAGCACGCCGGCCGAGGTCATTTTAAAGAGCGTACCCTTTCCATTGGCCCCACCCAGGTTTGTCGTGCCGTAAAAACTGCCATCATTCCCGGCAACCAGCGTGGAATAAGGATGGGACCCCTTATTAACCGGGCCATTGCCACTAAACTCAACCAGCGTGGTCAGGACTCCTGCGGGAGTCATCTTGAAAACCGTGCCATCAAGTAACACGCCCACCTCGGCCGTTTTGTTGCACGAAGTGGTTCCGTAGAAATTACCGTCGCTCCCCTCTACAAGCGCGCCAAGCGGGTTGCCGCCTTTGTTTATCGCCCCATTTGCGCTGAACTCCACCAGCGTGGTAAGCACGCCCTTCGGCGTTACCTTGAACACCGTCCCGCACTTCTTCGCTCCGCCAAAAAATGTCGTGCCGTAGATATTCCCGTCGCTTCCTTGGGTAAGCGCTGAGAAAGGAGACCCGCTTCCTGTAAAAGAGACCAGGGTGGTGAACGCGCCACCAGGCGTCAGTTTGAATACCGTCCCGGCGTTGGAATTTGCTCCCCCGGAATTCGTCGTTCCATAAAAATTGCCGTCAGTTCCCTCGATCAGCCCGCCATAAGGGCTCCTGCCCAGCGCGCTCCCTTCGATGCCCGAGAACTCCACCAAGGTCGTAAGCAGACCGGCTGGAGTCACTTTGAAGATCGTTCCGAAGTTTTTTGCGCCGCCGTTGGCGGTCACGCCATAAAAATTCCCGTCTTTACCAAGGAGCAGCCTGCCGCTGGCCTGCGCCCCTTTTGCTCCGCCTTCAGTGCCGGTAAACTCCAGCAGCGTTGTCCGCACCGTGCCCGTGAGCTTGAACAACGTTCCAAAGCCTTGGAGTCCGCCGCTGCTTGTGGTTCCATAAAAACTTCCGTCAACGCCCTCGACGACTTCCGAAGTGGGAAAGGAGGGCGGCGGCATGAAGTTCCAAACGACCTCGTGGACCGGGGCATCGCTCTGGCTGAGAGCGGATTGAAACACCATCAGCATCGTTAAGGCGACCGCTTGAAAAAGATTTTTTGCCCGCGCGCCCCCCGGAATCCCCGCACCACGCAGAGCAACCTGTCCGCGTAGAATCTCTCCCAACCTTGATGTTCCCATAATATAAAAAAATTCTTATCACCGTTCCGATCAGCGTCAATTCTGTTCCAAGCGGCATAAAAGACCGTTTTGGAACCAGCCGGGCATCCGGGTTTTTCGCCCACGCCGGGTGGCATGCAAGATTTAGCAACGAGCGGGATCAACCGGGGCCGCGGCACTGCGGATGACACTGAAAACGACGCGTGATTCCCCTTTCCCATGAGCGCGGCAGTCAATGGCGGCAGAACCGTCTATGTCGCCGATTCCGCCAACAGCGTGATCCCCAAGATCACCAGTATCCACCCGAAGCGGCACCGTCTTGCTGGAGCCGTAATAAAATCCGATCGCAGGACGATGTGATTCCCGACACCGCTTAAACCGCGGCCACTGCCAGCTCCGGCATCGGCTCAACCCATTTGCCATGCTCGCGGATAAGCTCTTTCAGCAGATCCACCGCCTGCGCTTCGGGGATGTTGAATTTCACCGGGGTTTTGCCCACGTAAAGATTCACTTTGCCCGGCGCGCCGCCCACGTAGCCGAAATCCGCGTCCGCCATTTCACCCGGGCCGTTCACGATACAGCCCATGATCGCGATCTTGACGCCCTTGAGATGCACGGTGGCCGCCTTGATGCGGGCGGTCGTCGTCTGGAGATTAAAGAGCGTCCGCCCACAACTTGGGCACGCCACGTAATCGGTTTTGAAAATACGCGAACCAGCCGCCTGCAGGATATTGTAACTGAGCCGCAACGCCTGGCCGGGCGCTTCCTCGCCCTGAACCAGGATCGCATCGCCAATCCCATCGCAAAGGAGTGAACCGATATGCGTCGCCGCCGTCAGCAGGGTCCGAAGGAAATCGCCGGATTCGGCAACGGGCGCAAAGGTGTCTTTTAAAAGAATCGGATGGCGGGGATCGAGCTTCGCAGCCAGGAGCCGGAACGCCGCGATCACCGAGAGACCGGTCTTATCGGTGGAAAGATCGGCCACGGTGACAAACTGCGGATCGAGCAGCGCGTTGAGCCGGCCAATCGCCTCGTCATCGCGCGGATCAATCTCGTTAACGGCCGCCTGCTCAAAAACAATCTCCGGCTTGTAATCGCCCATCTGAGCAATCTTATGCGCGATCTTTTCGTAACCGGCCTGACGCACCAGGACCCGCACCAACTGTTCGCCTCCCAGTTTGATCCCGCCGCGCACGATCTCCGCCGAGGCGCGCCGTTCATACGAAAACGGATTATACGAAAGCGCCGTTTCCTCCCCGGAGTTCGGTTGCGCGGATCGCGCATTAAAAGGGGCCACCAAAGCCTGCGCCACAGGGATTTCATGCACGCTGTCTTCGGTTAAAGAGACCCGCACGGTATCGCCGATTCCGTCCGCAAGCAGGCTGCCGATGCCGATCGCGCTTTTGATCCGTGCATCTTCGCCGTCGCCCGCCTCGGTGACTCCAAGATGAATCGGGTAATTCCAATCGGGCCCCTCTTCATTGAGCCGCGCCACGAGCAGGCGGTAAGCCTCGATCATCACCTTCGGGTTGGACGATTTCATCGAGAAAACGAACTCGTGATAATCGAGATCGCGCGCGATCCGGGCAAACTCCAGCGCGCTCTCAACCATGCCAAGCGGTGAATCGCCAAATCGGTTCATGATCCGGTCGGAAAGCGAGCCGTGGTTGGTCCCGATCCGCATCGCCACACCGCGCGCCTTGCACAGCTCAACGAGCGGCGTGAACCGTTCCCGGATCCGTTCCAGCTCCGCCGCATACTGGGCGTCGGTATATTCGATGACCTTGAACTTTTTTGAATCCGCGTAGTTACCGGGATTCACACGGACCTTCTCCACCCAGCGCGCCGCTTCCATCGCGGCTTCAGGTTTAAAATGGATGTCGGCCACGATTGGCACTTGGCAGCCGCGAGCGCGTAATCCGGCGACGATCTGCTCAAGATTGGCCGCGTCTTTGACCGTTGGCGCCGTGATCCGGACGATCTCGCACCCGGCCTCGGCCAGTTCAAGCGTCTGCTGGATACTGGCGGCCGTATCCATCGTGTCGCAGGTGATCATCGACTGCACCCGGATCGGATGCTCTCCGCCGATGCAAACCTGACCCACCCGGACGACCCGCGTCAGGCGGCGCTGATAATGAAATGGCGAGGCGCAGTAGTTCATGGGAGGAAACAGCCGGATTTACGCCGCGCTTTGCTCTGCCGCGGGACGCGGTTTGAAACGCATCGACGGTTTTTTCCCGCCGCCAAAAAGGTCCTGCACATCAAAGAGCGTCACAAAAAGCATGAACCCGATGACGAGCACGGTTCCCGCGGTCTGAATGTATTCAACAATGCGTTGGGTGCGCGGCCCGGGCGGACGGCCCCGAAGCATTTCGACGATTCCCAGTGTGATATGGCTTCCATCCAGAGGCGGGATCGGCAGCATGTTCATCAACGCGAGGTTCACATTGATCACGACGCTGAACCAAAGCACGAGCCGCCAGCCTTGCGGGCTTTCAAAGAGCAAATAGTAGATGCGCATCATCATTACCGGCCCGCCCATGTGCTGGACGCTGATGCTGCTGTTGGAAGTCGGACTCAGCTTTTTGAAGGTCTGATAGATGGTGCCCGTCGCCTCGCTGATCTGTTCACCAGGCGTCGGATAGATGGGCCACATCCTGCCGCGCGGATCAAATTCAAAGCCGTCCCCACGGTCGAGTCCAATGCCGATGCTCGGCTTGGTCGGCCCTTCAACCGGCACTTCCGGGGTGACTGTAACGGTCTTTTTTTCGGTGCCGCGTTCCACGGCGAGCTCGACCGGTTTGCCTTCATTGGCCCAGATCTGTTTGACGAATTGCTCCGGGAATTGCATCGGGTTGCCGTTGACGGAAAGAATCCGATCGCCCTTTTGCAACCCTCCCTGCTGAGCGGGACTGCCCGGAAAGACTTCCCCGGCCACAAAGCCGCGCGGCTCAAACGTCAGATCCACCGTCGGCAACTTGCCATCCACGCTCTTTTCGCCGCGCTCCACAGTGATGACGATGGGTTGGCCTGGATGAGCCGCCACCCACATCGATATGCTGCTGTCATCATAGATTGGCTCGCCGCCTACACGGGTAAGAATGTCTTTTGGAAGGAAGCCGGCTTTTTCAGCAGGACTGCCAGGTACGGTTTTAAAAACCATCGGGCGGCTCATTGGCCCAAGGCCAAGCTGACGCAGGCCGCGGCGTTGATACCATTTGGTCGGCTCAACCTTGGGCGTCGACTCAATCGATTTCAGTTCCCCATCGCGCTTGATATCAAGATGGATGGTCGGCTCTTCGCTGCCGGCAATGCGCCACATCACACTATCCTCGCTCTGCCCGCCCCAGCGTGTGACTTTATGTCCGTCGATTGCCACGATTTCATCACCGGCTTTAAACCCGGCGGTCTCCGCGGGCGATCCCGGCGCAACAAACCCGACAATCGTGGTGCGTTCGGATTCCGTCACCGGACGGCCGACCTGCCAGACCAGGAACGCGAACACGCACGCCAGCCCGAAGCTGAATACCGGGCCGGCAATGGCGACGATGATCTTGTCGAGCGGCTTGAGTTTAGGCAGTTCTTTGCCGGCATATTCGCTGTCGCCTTCGATGGACGATTCCATCAACTGCGGCAGTTTGACAAAGCCGCCGGCCGGGATGCTCCCGAGGCTGTAAGTGACGCCATTGATTTTTTTCTCCCAGATCGGTTTTCCAAACCAGATCCCGAAGCCTTCAATGACCAGCCCGCGCCATTTGGCGGCCAGAAAGTGGCCCAGCTCATGCACAACGATGAGCAAGTTAAAGAGAAGCACCACTTCAAGGAGGATGCCGATGATTTTCAGGATGGCCATGTGGGTTAGGTAGACTCTGGGGAGCGAAGAAGGTTCAAACGCCGAGCAGTTCCCCGGCTCGCGTGCGCGCCCAGGAATCGGCGCACAAAATAGCATCGAGTTCCGGCGCGGCAATGAGAGTATGTTCGCGCATCACGCGTTCAACGGTGCGCCAGATTGCGGGAAACGCGCAGCGGCTTTCCAAAAACGCGGCGACGGCGATTTCATTGGCGGCATTGAGCACCGCTGGCAGCGTGCCGCTCGCTTCCCCTGCCCAGCGTGCCAGCGAAAGCGCGGGGAAATCGGCCCAGCGCGGCGCTTCAAATTCCAGCTTCGCCAGCGCGGCAAAATCAATGGAAGGGAGCCGGTTTGGGACGCGCTCAGGCCAGGTCACGGCATACTGGATCGGAAAACACATGTCGGTGACCGAAAGCTGCGCAAGCACCGAGCTGTCGATGAATTCGACCATTGAATGCACGATGCTCTGCGGGTGCACAATCACGTCGACACGCGCCATTTCCACATCAAAAAGCCAGCGCGCCTCGATCATTTCGAGCCCCTTATTAAAGAGAGTCGCCGAGTCGATCGTGATCTTGCGGCCCATTTCCCAGGTCGGATGCTTGAGCGCCTGCGCCAGCGTGACGTTCTCAAGCTCCGCCGCCGGCAGCTTGCGAAATGGCCCGCCGCTTGCCGTTAAGATCAGCCGTTTTACGTCCGCCGGATCGCGTCCTTCCAGACACTGGTAGATGGCGTTGTGCTCGCTGTCGACAGGCAGCACTTTCACCCCTTTTCGCCGGGCCGCTTCCATGACGGCTTCGCCCGCCATCACCAGGATCTCTTTTGAGGCGACCGCGATATCTTTGCCGGCATTGATCGCAGCCAGCGCGGGCTTTAATCCGCCGGTGCCAACAATGGCGATGAGCACCAGGTCGGCTTCCGGCAGCGTGGCCAGTTCAAGGAGTCCCTCCTCGTTTCCGTTACCCGAGATGCGGATCTGGGCATCGGGAAAGTCCTTGGCTGCGGCCTGCAGCTTTTCAACACTGGAATGGGCCGACATCCCGACGATCTCCATCCGTTCGGGAATATCGCGGGCAACCTTTTGCGCACTTTGACCAATGGAACCCGTCGCCCCGAGGACGACCACGCGGCGGCGTCTCATGAATTAAAAACAAAAAAGCGCAGGTAGAAAAAGAGCAGCGGCGCGGTGAAGAGAATGGAATCAATCAGATCAAGGGCGCCACCGATGCCGGGGAGGAAACTGCCGGAGTCCTTGACCCCGGCGCTTCGTTTGACAATCGACTCAGCCAGATCGCCGATGATGGCCGCAAACCCCAATACCAGCCCCAGGATGAGCGCATCGCGTTGAGTCAGATACGAGAGCCGCTGCGGGATCAACGCCAGCAGCCCGCAGGCGCCTCCGGTTGAAAAGACCAGCGCGCCGAAGAACCCTTCCCAGGTCTTTTTCGGCGAAATATGCGGGACGAGCGGATGTTTGCCGATAAGGGAACCGGTGATGTAAGCGCCCATGTCGCTGAACTTGGTGACAAGCACGAGCCAGAGCACATAAATGTGACCGGTCACGTGGCCCGCGGCATCGCGCGGCATCAGGTAAACGATCTTGGTTACGAAGGAGAAAAGCCAGACAACATAAAGCAACCCAAAGACGGTATAGGCCATCGTCTCAAGGGGCGAAATGTCCCGGGTCCGCTGGAACATCTGCCGCGAGAAGACCACGAGAAGAAAGAGGAGCAGCGTGGCGATCTCAAAATCGTACGAATGCTCGGGTCCCACCCGGCTGAAATAATAAAAGCTGCCTGTGGTAAATACCGCCCCGCAAACCATCCCGATGATCTTGAAGTTGGGCAGCTTCTTGACATCGAGCATCGAGTAAAACTCCCAGAGCCCAAGCAGCCCGAGACCGCCGATCAAAAACATAAAGCCGAGCTCGAATCCGGTCAGGATAATGGAAAGCGCCACAGTCCAAAGCGCCACCGAGCTGCCAAGCCGGCGAAGAAATACAATTTGGGTGGGTGTCATGCAGGGCGGCCGGGGAGAATCGGCGAGTCTCCGGGCGTTGGCAAGCCTTTGGATGCCGGGGAAACCAACAACAACTCTTTCCACACTTGCGCGTTCCTAAGCCCAATGTTGTTACGGAAGTTACGGCAAACGGCCACCTTGAAGTTCAAGGCTTCGCTCCATCCCGCAGGGATAATAAACCGTTCGGATTGGCAGGAGCGCTGCGTGGACTTCTTCTTATCCACCCAAGAGAAATTCCTGAACGGCATTGCTCCCACGCCTCCCTTAGCGCGCAAAGTGATTAAGGGCGTCTGTCTGCAGGCCGTTGCGTTCCCAGCGAAGAAAACCGCGGATTGAGCGGGTGACAAACTCCTTGGCTTCGCCCACGGCCTCGCGCAATGGGAGACCGCGGCCCAGGCCGGCGGCAATGGCGGCGGAATAGGTGCATCCGGTGCCGTGCGTGGAGACATCGGGGACAAATGGCGCGCTGTACGGAGTCACTTCGCCGTCGGCAAACAGGAGATCGGTGGCAATCGGCTCACGCAGATGCCCCCCCTTGAGAAGAAACGCCGTCTTAAAACGAGCCGCCAATTCCGCGCCGGCAATCCGCATCTCATCGAGGCTCTCCACCGGACGGCCCACCAGGACACGGACTTCATCGAGATTTGGAGTAACGATGGTGGCAAGCGGAAAAAGGCGCTCCATATAAAGAGCGATCGCATCGCCAACCAGGAGGGATGCGCCACTGGAGGCGACCATCACCGGATCAACGACGATAAACGGACGCGGTCCGTTCGCCTGAGCCAATTCAGATTCCAATCGCCCGCAAACCGTCTCGATGATCGCCCGCGAGTAAAGCATCCCGGTTTTGAGCGCCACGATCGGGAACGCCTCAAAGAGCAGCCGGATCTGTTCGGAGACAATATGCGTCTCGATAGGCTGAATGGCGCTCACTTTGCCGGGCACTTCGGCAACCACGCACGTGACGGCGGTCACGCCATAAACCCCCATGGCGCTCATCGCCTTAAGATCGGCCTGGATGCCCGCTCCCGCGCTGTTATCGGAACCGGCGATTGAAAGGACTACGGGAAGCGAAGACATTTGCATTTCAGATTTTGAATTTTGGTAGAAGCTGCATTCGAATCGTGAGGCGGTTTGGTCGCAAGTCTCACGAAAGGCAAAATTTACCAATCCAAAAATCATGTCCGCCGTATTCACCGAACTTGAAGGCCTCCGCGCTACCGTGGATCGGGTGGTGTACATGCCGCACCTGGACGCTCCCGATGACAAGCCGCATCCATACGGCTATTTCATCACCATTCATAACGACTCCATGGAAACGGTCACCATCAAGGGCCGCAAATGGGTGGTTACTGATGAGGAAGCGCATTGCGTGGTGGTGGAAGGCGACGGCGTGGTTGGAAAATGTCCGCGGCTTGAAAGCGGCGAATCGTTTTCGTACAACAGTTACCACGTCATCAGCAGCGATTCGGTGGCCAAGGGCGCCTTCTTCGGACTCACAGACGGCGGCCTCCCTGTTTTTACGCGCATCCCGACCTTCACCATGCGCACCCCGAGGCTCTGAACAGGCTTTTTAAAAAAGCCCGGCCTCGGTCAATACGCGGTCCACTCCCATGTCGTGCGGCTCGCCTGGCAAGGTCTCGACAATCTGCACTTCAAAACAAACCCCGATCCTGAGGGCGCGCATGGCCGGATTGCCAAGCAACCGATCGTAATAGCCGCCGCCGCGTCCCAGCCGTGCGCCGCTTCGGGTAAACGCCACGCCCGGGACCAGGATCAGGTCGATTTCATCCAGGGCCACGGCATGGGCGGAGTCAAAAAGCGGTTCCCGCAATTTCCAGCGCGACACCACCAGCTTGGCCGGATCGGTTACGCGAAAAAAATCGAGTTCATTCCCTCTTACCCGCGGATAGCAGATTTTTTTTAAAAGCGCATGCGGAGCGAGCCGTTCAATATCGGGTTCGCCTGTGTGCGGTGCGAATACGGCCACGGTACAGGCCTTTGACCAGGCGGGATCCTCCACCAAAGCCGCGCAAAGCAGCCCTGATTTGGCGGCCGCCATTTCCGGAGGAAACCTGAGTGCCTCCCGGATCCGCTGCCGGACTTGAACTTTGCTCTCCATCAACCCATTACACGGCTTTGAGCCAATGCATGGCAAGCGCGAGAAAGCTTTGCGCCGGGCACGCTGACGGCTGTAGAATTAACGCGTGGCCAACCCCTTCCACCGTATCCTCAAGCCGAATGCGGAGATTAAAAAATCCGCCGGCACCAACGGAACCACTCCTTTGACGCCTTCCCCGCCTGCCACTCGCAAAGTCGGGCTTAAACCCAAGGCGGACTGGCATAAACGAAATTTCCTCACCAGCGTGCTCATTCCTTCGCTCTTTGCCAAACGCGCGGGCGAACACGCTTCCCCGATTTTTCCCGAACTGAGCGGCGATCAGATCGGGATCACCTGGATTGGGCACGCCTCCTTTTTGATCCAGGCGGGCGGCCACAGTGTTCTGATCGACCCCAACTGGGCGAAGTGGCTCAAAGTCATCAAGCGGATACGGCATCCCGGCATGCACATCCACGATCTGCCCGCCATCGACATCGTGCTTGTGACCCATGCGCACTTTGATCATCTCGACCGCACCTCGCTGCGCGAAGTGGCTGCCGATCAGCCCATCGTGGTTCCCTTTGAAGTCGGCAACCTGGTACATGACCTCGGTTTCCGCAGCGTGCATGAATTGCATTATTGGGAAAGCTACGAACATGGTCCCCTCAAAATCACGCTGACTCCGTGCCATCATTGGGGAGCGCGCATGCTGCACGATTCCCACCGGGGTTTTGGCGGATTTATCATTGAAGTCAACGGACGCTCAATCTTCCACTGCGGCGATACGGCATACTTTGACGGGTTTAAAGAGATTGGAAAACGGCATCCCATCGACATCGCGCTGCTTCCCATCGGGGCGTATGACCCTCCAAGCGGCCGCGAGGTGCATATGAATCCCGAGGAAGCGATCCAGGCGTTCATGGAACTGGGCGCCAAACGCCTTATCCCGATGCATTACGGCACGTTCCGGCTCAGTTATGAACCGATGCACGAGCCGCCCGAACGCCTGCTTACCTGCGCGCGCATCCACGCGATTGAACATCAGATCTCGGTCATGACCGAAGGCGTCCCCCTGGTGTTTTAAAGGGCATTTAAGGAGAGATGATTTTCGAATCATCCGCCTCAACTGCGATGGCTGCGGCTGTCCGAAAACGGCCGCTCACTGGTTATCCAGGGAAAAAGCGGCTCCTGAGCGCGTAGGGACTCGCATCGGGCGCGAAGGTGGCCATCCTGAGGGCGCGGCGGGCCGATCAACAGGAGACGGAGCCAGGGGAAGCGCGAAGGTGTGCCGATCAAGTGCGTCAGCGTGAAGGATGAGTTTGTGGGTGGCATGGACAAGTGCATGGCGGGGCGCTTGAACCCGTAGGCGGACCTTTCTGGTTAAAATTGATCAATCCAATCGTGGGCAGGAAGCGATCGTCTGTCGTAACCCCGAAACGAAACCGTAATCGCCCATAAATCCCCCATGTCACTCGACATCAATACCAGCATCGCTTTTCTAAAGGAACGCGTCGACAAAACCTTGAGCGTACAGACCGAGATCGCTCCCATCTGGATCTGGCCGCTGAAATCGCTGAAGGAATGGCAGAACGACAGTATCCAGCTCGATAAATCGCAGGAGGAAACCGTGGCCGCCAAAGCCATCTCCGCCTCCACGCGGATGTCGTCCTCGCGCGGATTGCTCGATGCGCGCCTGGAGCTGATTCACAGCCAAACCAAATTGGTTGTCGGCGTGATGCGTGTCCGGGCCGAGCGCGATCCGGGCCTGCGCGATGTGGTCGATGCCTTAAGCGCGCGGGGCGATTCACGCCGGAGCATTGAGGATGAAGCTTCCGCCTTGATCTCCGCCTGGAAAGAGGAATTCGCCGGGCCGGCATTCGTCCCTGCCCCAAAGATCACCCATGACGCGTTTCGCGAGCTCATTTACGGAGTCGCGGCCAATGGAAAAAAGCAAGGAATTCCCTCGCTGCGCGCCCTTAAACAGGATCACTCGGACAAATTGACCGTGGAACGTCGCGAAGTGGGCCGGGTGAGCGCACTGCTAAACCGGGTTGAACGCGACGCGGTCGATTGGTATGCGGAGGCGACCAGCGTTTTTGAAGAAGGAACCGAGATCGGGGAACTGCTCAGGGCGCTTATTCCGACCACGGGCCGCCCGGCAGCGGAACCGCGTTCCAACGGCCAGACGCCCATCCCGGCCAGGGCGGCACAAGTCGCGCCGCACGAGGAGTAAGAGCGAAAGCCGCCAGGGAGCGGTTGCGGCGATGCCCGCGCTCTGCCTTCGTCCATTTCTCCGCGTGACAGAGCCGCGAACGCATGGCAAATGTGCCGCCCCTATGAAAAAGCTCGTTTCCTCTCTCCTGCTCACGTGCGCTCTGGGCGTTTTGATTGTCCCCTCCTCACGGGGCGAAGATGCCAAAGAAGTCGCGGTTATTAAGACGAACAAAGGCGAAATGGTGGCCGAATTCTGGCCCGATGTGGCGCCCAAGACTGTCGAGAACTTCAAGAAGCTCGCGTCAAAAGGCTTTTATGACGGCACGGCATTTCACCGCGTCATCAAAGGATTTATGATCCAGGGCGGCGACCCGCTTACCAAGGACGACAGCAAGCAGGCGCGCTGGGGCACCGGCGATCCGGGCTACAAGATCGACGCGGAATTTAATGCCAAATCCCACGTGCGCGGCGTCCTCTCGATGGCCCGCTCGCAGGACGTCAATTCGGCCGGCTCGCAGTTTTTTGTCTGCCACGACAAAGCGACTTTCCTGGATGGCAAATACACTGGGTTCGGCAAGCTGATCAAGGGCGACGATGTCCTTGAAAAAATCAATTCGACGGCCACCGACGGAAACGATCGGCCGTTGGAAAAAGTGGTGGTGGAGAGCATCAAGATTGTGCCTGCCGCTTCGGTTAAATAAGGGGCGTCTTTCGCCTTAAGGGAACCGCTTTTCGCAACGAGTCCGTTGTTGTAAGAGCGGAATCTGTCGCCAAAGCCGGGGGAGATTACCCCCCGGCTTCGGCTTCTTCAATTTTTCGCTGGCGCCTCGCGCCAAATTCGCCACCCTCACGCCCCTTTTTCCAAAATGGCTCAACCTCACAAAGTCAATCTCGCCCTGGTGCAAATGCGCTGCTCGGCCGACCCGAAGGAGAATCTTCAAAAAGCCGTGCAGAAGTGCGTGGAAGCAGCCGGGCGCGGCGCGCAGATCATCTGCCTGCAGGAACTCTTTGGCTCGCAGTATTTCTGCCAGATCGAAGATCATAAATACTTCCAGCTGGCCGAGGAAATTCCCGGGCCAAGCACGGAGACGCTTTCCCAGGTCGCGCGCGAGCATGGGGTGGTGATCGTTGCCTCGCTTTTTGAAAAACGGAGCGCCGGTCTTTATCATAACACGGCCGCCATCATCGATGCTGACGGGACTTATCTGGGCAAATACCGGAAAATGCATATCCCGGATGACCCGGCCTTCTACGAGAAATTCTATTTCACACCGGGCGACCTTGGGTTTCGTACCTGGACGACAAAGTTCGGCAAGATCGGCGTCTGCATTTGCTGGGATCAATGGTATCCCGAGGCGGCGCGGCTGACGGCATTAAGCGGTGCGCAGATTCTTTTTTATCCGACCGCGATCGGGTGGCATCCCGGGGAAAAAGCCGAGTATGGCAAACGGCAGCACGACTCGTGGGAGACCATTCAGCGCAGCCACGCGATTGCAAACGGCTGCTATGTGGCGGTCCCAAACCGGGTCGGACACGAAGCGCCCGATGGCGGTCCCGGCATCGAGTTCTGGGGACAGAGCTTTGTGGCTGATCCCTCCGGTCAAATTATTTCCAAGGCCTCTTCGAATGAAGAGGAAATTCTCGTGGTGGAAGTCGATCTCGACGCCCTCGATACCCAGCGCACGCATTGGCCGTTTTTCCGCGACCGCCGCATCGACGCATACTCAGACATTCAGAAGCGGTTTATTGATTAAAGATGGAAGCTCCAACGACTACCACCCCAGGAATGACGCCAGCCCAACTCGGTTACCGGATGCCCGCCGAATGGGAACCGCATACCGCCACCTGGCTTTCCTGGCCACGCCGGGCCGGAATCAGCTTTCCAGGCGCCTACGACAAGGTGACACCGACGCTGGCCAAAATGGTCCACGCGCTGGCCGGCTCGGAGCTGGTGAACATCAACGTTTGCGACGCGGCACATGAGGCCGACGTGCGCAAACAGCTCTCCAAGGCGCGGGCAAAAATGGATCACGTCACGTTTTTCCATATCCCGACCAATGAACCGTGGTGCCGTGATCACGGCCCCATTTTCCTGACCCGGGATGAGACTCCAAAGCTTGCCATCCTTGACTGGGATTACAACGCCTGGGGCTGGAAATACCCGCCGTTCGACGACGATGACGTGGTGCCGACGATGATCGGCAACAAGCTCGATCTCCCGATTTATTCCCCCCAGATGGTTCTTGAAGGCGGCTCCATTGATGTCAATGGCAGCGGGACACTTCTGACCACCCGTTCCTGCCTGCTCAATCCCAACCGGAATCCCGATCTAAACGAGAAGGAGATCGAACAACGGTTGCGCGATTTCCTGGGAGTCAAAAATATCCTCTGGCTCGGCGACGGCATCGAGGGCGATGACACCGATGGACACATCGATGACATCACGCGCTTTGTCGATCGCACCACGATCGTGACGGTTGTTGAAGAAGATTCCAACGACGCCAATTACGAGCCGCTTCGGGCCAATCTGGAGCTCTTAAAGACCATGGATGCCGAAGACGGCGATCCGCTCCAGGTGCTCACTTTGCCGATGCCATCGAAAATCATGCGCGATGGCCAGCGGTTGCCCGCCAGCTACGCGAATTTTTATATCGGCAACAAGGTGGTGCTCCTGCCGGTGTTCGCCGATTCGAATGATCGCTGGGCCATTGCGGTTTTGGAAAAGGTCTTCCCGACTCGGAAGGTGATCCCCATTGATTGCCGCGAACTGATCTGGGGCCTCGGCGCATTCCATTGCCTGACCCAGCAGCAACCAGCCATCCCGGTCTAGAGCGCCCGGCGGGCCGGTCTCTTAATCTTAATCGTAATCTTAATCCCTCCGCCCTTCTGAGGTGCGACTTACCGCAACGGAAGGGAGATTAAGATTATGATTACGATTAAGATTAAGAAGAAGAGCAGGAGAGAGAAGTTTCCGAAATCTCTGTTTCCTCTCTGCAAATCCAGGGTTAAAGGTTGAGTCGCCTGCCTCACTTTTCCCTCCGATGTTTCCCCGTTTATTTACGTTGTTGTGCGCTGTTGCGTTTTCATGCTCGGCGTTTGCTGAAGCTCTCGACCCGATCCTTGCCGTCGACAAACTTTGGAGCCTGAAACAGGACGGGTTTCAGGCGGCCACCAAAGGACTCCCATTCCGATGGACTTCCAGTGCCCAGGATTCGGCACGGGCGGCTTCCACCGGGATGACCCTTTTTGAATTGCCCGTGTATGAAGTCATCGCGCGTTTTGATGCCGGACAGCTTAAGCTTATCACGGCGACATTTTATGCCCGGGGCGATGCGGGCGGCATTCCAAAGGAAAAATTCGACGCCCTGGTGGTAAGCGCCAGCGAGGCGATCACGAAATTTACCGGCACCAAATTTACGCCTCGCGGGAAGGACGCCACCAATGCGGTCCGGGCCGACGGGGTGACGTGGCAAAACACCATCGCGCATTACCTCTTGGAATACAGTTTTACCAGGGAAGTCAAAACGCGCGGCATTCCATTCCGGGCGGAGTTTGTACGGCTCGAAATCGGACCTCCGGAAGCTAAATTGAATCTTTTGGCAAGCGTCGCGGCCAAACCGAAGTTCACCGGCCCGACTCATCTTAAACGTGACACGGCAACGGGCGACGTCTGGCTCTTTGATGTGCCGATGGTCGACCAAGGCCAGAAAGGGTACTGCGTGGTGGCATCAACGGAACGGGTGATGCGGTATTTCGGCAACCCGGTGGATGCCAACGAACTTGCGCAGATTGCCAACAGCGACGCGGCGGCGGGCACCAGCCTGGATAGCATGAACAGCGCGCTAAAGAAGATCTCGTCCCGGTTTAAAGTCCGGGTGCGCACCCTTGAACAGCAGGACACCAAAGGCGTGCTTGGCATGATCAAAGACTACAATCGCGCGGCAAAACGGTTGCATGAAACCGAGATCCCCGATCTTGGCATGCGCATGGATCTTGGTTCCATCTTCCATTCCATGAATTACGACGTGCTGAAGGAAGCGCGTACAAAAAACCCAGGCGACCTGACCCGCTTCCAGCGTTCGGTGCAAACCCACATCGATCTCGGTATTCCCCTGCTCTGGTCTGTGCAGCTGGGCATGGCGCCCGAAGCCGGCATCCCGCAAAGCGCCGGCGGCCACATGCGCCTGATCATCGGCTACAACACCACCAAGAAAGAGATCCTTTACTCGGATTCCTGGGGCGCAGGCCACGAACTCAAACGGATGCCCGCCGCCGACGCCTGGACGATTACGACGGGGCTGACTTCCGTTGAGCCGACCTGAGCTCAACGGCAAAACGAGCGCGAATCGATTCTACTTCGCGAAGATTTCGGCGAAGAAATCTTTCATCGCCTGCCAGGAACGGCGGGCGGCGGGCTCGTTGTAAGCGGCGCCTTTGCTTTTGTCGGTGCCGGCTTTCTTCTGCGTAAACGCATGGACTGCATCGCCGTAATAGTTCATCTGCCAATCGACGTTTGCATTGCGCAGTTCGTCCTGGAAGGCGGTGATATCGGCTGGTTTGACAAAAGGATCATCGGCGCCGTGAAGGACGAGCACCTTGGCCTTGATGTTCTTTCCATCGGCTGGAGTTGGTGAATCGAGGCCGCCGTGGAATGTCACCACCCCGGCGATCGGCGCGCCGCTGCGGGCCAGTTCAAGCACGGTGGTTCCGCCAAAACAGAATCCGATCGCCGCGATTTTTCCGCTGTCGGCGAACTGCTGCTTTTTGAGTTCCTCCAGACCGAGATTGGCGCGTTTGCGAAGAAGGGCGCGGTCAGCCTTGAATTTGCCGGCTTCAGCACCGGCGGCTTTTGCATCGGCTGGCCGAACCCCTTTTCCATAAATGTCGGCAGCAAAAGCAATATAACCGAGCTTGGCGAGATCCTCGGAGATGGTGCGGGTATGATCGGTGACCCCCATCCAATCGTGAACAACGAGTACCGCGGGGCGCTTTTCTTTGATGGCGTCGTCAAAGGAGACAAGTCCTTCCAGGACGGTGGCGCCATCCTTGTATTCGACGACCTGCGTCTTGATTTCGGCAAAAAGAAGCTGAGGCAGGAGAACCAGGGAGGAGAAAACCAGTTTTGGATTCATGAAAGAGAAGGTGCCTTTCCTGATTTAAACGGCAAGCCTGAGAATTCAGTCTTGCGGCAACGTGATGGTGATGCTTTTTAAAATGGCGTCTACGGCGGACTGCAGCTCCGCGTCGGTGATGCAATACGGCGGCATCAAAACGATCACGTCGCGAATAGCCCGGGTAAGCAATCCAAACTGGCGCGCCGCCAGGCAAACCCGGGCGCCCGTCAGCGATTCCGGCGGAAACGGCGTGATGCCATCGCGCCTGAGCTCAATCCCGACAATAAATCCGCATTGCCGCACATCAGCGACATGCCGCAACGCGCGGACCGGAGCGAGCATCTCGGAAAGGCGTGCGATTTTGTGCTGCAAACCTGCCAGAACGTTTTCCTCGCGGAAGATCGCCAGGCTGGCGAGGGCAGCGGCGCATCCGAGCTGGTTGGCGGTATAACTGTGCCCGTAATAGAGGGTCCGCTCGGGCCCGCCAAGGAATGCCGCGAAGATGCGCTCGCTGGTGAGCGTCGCGGCGAGGGGCATATAGCCGCCGGTGAGTCCTTTGGCCAGGGCGACAAAATCCGGGACGACCCCTTCCTTTTGCGAGGCAAACATGGAGCCGGTGCGTCCGAACCCGGTCATGACTTCATCGGCAATGAGGAGCACGCCATGCAGGTCGCACCAGTTGCGCAGGGCTGCGAGCATCCCTTCGGGCCAGAGCCGGATCCCGGCGGCGCCCTGCACCAAAGGCTCGATGACAACGGCAGCGATCTCCTTTGGATTAAGCTGCTGAAGCGCTGGCATGCCATCAACGTGCGTGGCGGGAAATTGCCACGCGGAAAAGCGGCCGTGAAACGCATTGATCCCGCCGAGGCTCGACGCGCCCATCGTATCGCCATGGTAGGCATTTGAAAAAGCGACAAACCGGCTGCGTTCCGGCTCGCCTGTGAGCTGGAAGAATTGCGCCGCCATCTTTAAAGCCACCTCGATGGCCGTCGATCCGTTATCGGAGAAAAAAACGCGGTTTAAGGGACCTTCCGGCCAAAGCGCGATCAGCTCCGCAGCGAGGCGGGTGGCGGGCGGATTGGAAAAACCGAGGAACGACGTGTGCGCGACCAAATCGAGCTGCGCGCGGAGGGCGGCGTCGATTTTGGGATGTCGATGGCCGTGGAGATTCGTCCAGATCGAAGAATTGCCGTCGATGTATTCGCGTCCCTCGGTATCCCGCAGAAGCGCCCCCTGTCCGGAGGCGAGCATCAGCGGTTCGTGTCCCGGCGCGCACCAATCGCCCATCGGAGTAAACGGATGCCAGGAATGCGCTTTATCGGCGGCGCCCCATTCAATCATAGGTCGGGATCTCGCCCCCGGCATCCTCGATCAGTTTGCCGACAGCGGCAAAATCCTCATAGGAGAGATGTTTGCGCTGATATTTTTTCCAGAGGATTGAGTGAAGTTCGAGAAGATCTTCAAGCAGCGGCGTATCGTAGTAAACCCACATCCCTTCGCTGGCCAATTGAGCCTGGATACGCCACTTCTTGCCGAATTTCTCGGCGCGAACTTCGCGTTTATCTCCATCAGCGGTTTTCGTTTTCCATCGGTGACTGTTGCGCATGTTATTTAGCTCGTGAGGTGAAAAAGGTTGGCCAGAATACCAGCCTTTCTTGAAAGACCTCGCCAAAATACTCACCTATTTCATCGCCGTCATTGTGCTGGGGGCTTTGATTGCGCCGCCGCTTTATTGGGGAGGCCACGCGGTGGCGGCCCGCGGCGTCCTTTCGTTCCTGGGCGAAACGGAATTTCAGAAGTATTTTAACCGGGCGGTCCTCATTGCCGCGCTGGCTTTGCTCTGGCCGGCCATCCGTTCCCTAAAAATCCGGGGCGTGCGCGAGCTTGGGCTTGAGCCCGACCCGCGCTGGGTGCGGCACTTTTTGATCGGCTTCCTGATCGCCGCGGTGGCGGTCGGCGTGATGGCCGCCGGTTATATTCAATTTGAGGTTTACCATTGGAAAAAACCGGCGCTGCCGTGGGGGAGCCTGCCCAAGATCGCGTTTGGCGCGCTGGTGGTGGCGGCGCTGGAGGAAGCGCTCTTTCGCGGGGCCATTTTCGGGCTGTTTCGCCGGACATTGCGGCCTTATCCGGCGCTCTTCCTTGTCACCGCGCTCTTTGCGATCCTGCATTTTCTAAAACCCGATGAAGATCTGCAAATGGGGGAGATCGGCTGGCTTTCCGGGTTCGAGATTTTGCCGCACACCTTCCATCAGTTTGCCGAACCGGCGGCGTTGCTGGCCGGGTTCTCGACGCTTTTCGTTCTTGGCTGGCTGCTCGGCTATGCAACGCTCAGGACGCGCGCCCTCTGGATGAGCATCGGGCTTCATGCCGGGGTGGTTTTTGTGAAAATGGGGTTCAGCAAGTTTACCAAGCGCGACCTGGAAGCGCTGCCGTGGATCGGGCGCGAACTTCAGATCGGGCTCGTCCCGGTGGCGGTGCTCTGCCTGGCAGGTGTCGTGCTTTGGCTGGGATTGCGGGAGACTCAAAGCGCAAGCAAACGCGCCGGGCAAACCGATTCAGGAGAGTGATACTTCGCGGATTTGGCCTGTCGGGCAGCGCGCTGCTTTCGCTCTTTTATCCGCCCCATTGCGCCGAATGCGGAATGGAGACGGTGGCCGGATCGCATCTGTGCGCTGAATGCGCGAAGACGGTAAAAGAGATTGCCGCGCCGTTTTGTGAGAAATGTTCGCAGCCATTCGATGGCGCGATAGAAAGGACGTTTGTTTGTTCAAACTGCGGGGATCGCCGGTTCCATTTTGATTGTGCCGTGACGCGGTATCGAAGCCAGGGGGTGGTCCGTGAATTTATCCACCGTTTTAAATACAACGGGCATTTTTACCTGAGGCATCATCTGGCCGCGTGGCTGGCCGCCGCTTTTGAAGATGACCGAATCCGTGGGCGCCGCGCGGATTACCTTGTCCCCGTGCCGCTGCACAGCGTCCGGAAGCGGGAACGCGAATTTAATCAGGCCGAGGTGCTCGCCCGTTTGGTGGGAAAACGGGAACAGATTCCTGTGCTTGGCTGCCTGCGGCGGATCCGGCCGACCTCCACCCAGACGCGGCTTGATCGACACGAGCGCATGGAAAACTTGCGCGGGGCGTTTGAGGTGAGACAAACTTCGCGTGTGCAAAGCCGCCACTTAATTCTCGTGGACGACGTACTCACCACCGGTTCGACCGTTGAGGAGTGCGCCTGCGTCCTGCGCCATGCCGGCGCCGCCTCGGTGCGCGTAGTGACCGTGGCCCGCGGCTAAAACCAACCTCACATCCCAATGGGAATTTTCTCGAAACCTACCTTTACCTCCGAAAAGAAACGCGACGTGCCTGAAGGGCTTTGGCAGAAATGCCCAAGCTGCGGCGAAGTCATTCACACCCTTGAACTGAGGAGAAACCAATCGGTCTGTCCCAAGTGCGATCATCATTTTACGATCGGCGCAGGCGAACGGCTCACACAACTCCTCGATGAGCAAAGTTTTACCGAGCACGACGCCGACATGGTTTCGGTCGACACACTTAAGTTCACCGGGATGGCCAGCTACACCGACCGGCTCAAGAGTTATCAAAGAAAAACCGGCCTCAAAGACGCTGTCATCACCGGAATCGGCGCCATTGAGGGACGCGGCGTCGCCATCGCGGTCATGGATTTCAATTTTATCGCGGCCACCATGGGTTCGGTCGTGGGCGAAAAACTCGCGCGAATCATTGAATGCGGCACGCGCGACCGGTTGCCGGTGATCATCGTTTCCGCTTCGGGCGGCGCGCGAATGTATGAAGGCGTGCTCAGTCTTATGCAGATGGCCAAAACCTGCGGCGCCCTCGCCCTGCATGCCAAGGCGCGCCTCCCGTATATTTCCATCCTTACGCATCCCACCACGGGCGGTGTCAGCGCCAGTTTTGCCACTGTGGGCGACGTCATCCTTGCCGAGCCGAAGGCGATGATCGGATTTGCGGGTCCCCGCGTGATTCGCGAAACCACCCATCAGGATTTGCCGCCGGGATTCCAAACCTCGGAGTTTCTTGAGGAGCACGGCCTGGTCGACCTGATTGTGCATCGCAAAAAAATGCGCGACACGCTCAGCCATCTGATTGGTCATTTTGCGCCGCCGGTAAAAGCATGAAGCCCTGAGAATCGGATGGATCGGAACTTTGAAAGCGCCGTCGGGTGGCTCTATGGCATGCAGCTTCACGGCATCAAACTCGGCCTGGGCAAGATCGAGGCGCTGGTTGATGGACTTGGTCTGCACGTCAAAGGAGCGCGCGCGCCAAAGTTTCTGCACGTGGCCGGCACCAATGGAAAAGGGTCGGTCTGTGCGATGCTCGATTCCATTTGCCGGGCGGCGGGCTTAAAAACCGGCCTTTTTATTTCGCCACACCTGATCACGTTTCGGGAGCGGATCCGGGTCAACGGCGCAATGATCAGCGAGGAAGAAGTGGTGTCGGGGCTTCAGGCGATCAGGGAAATGAGCGCCGATTGGGACCAGCAGCCGACATTTTTTGAGATTGTGACAGCGCTCGGACTCGCTCATTTCCAGAGACACGGTGTCGATGTCGCGGTTTTGGAAACCGGCATGGGCGGACGGCTCGATGCCACCAACGTCGTAACGCCTGCCGTGAGTGTGATCACCCCGATCGGGTTCGATCACACCCTTTGGCTGGGCGATTCACTCGCGGCGATCGCGGGGGAAAAAGCCGGGATCATCAAGCCGGGCGTGCCGGTGGTCATCTCGCCGCAGGAGCCAACGGCGGAAACGACCCTTCGAGAAGCGGCGCTTCGCTGCGGCGCGCCTTTTTATTCCATTACAGCGCCGGTAACGGGGTTGGAAGTGGCGCTTGAGGGAAGTCATCAACGCTGGAATGCGGCGGCCGCCATCAAGGCCATCGAGCTCGCCGGGATTAAAGCCTCCGGCGAGGCCATCGCCAACGGTCTGCGTAACGTGGAATGGCCCGGTCGTTTCCAGCACATTGATGATCGCCTTGTCCTGGATGGCGCCCACAACCCAGCGGCTATCGAGCGTCTGGTGCAGACCTGGCGCGAAGTTTACGGAGAAGAAAAAGCCACGCTGATTGTCGGGATTTTGAAAGACAAGGACGTGCGCGGAGTCTGCCAGGCACTCTTGCCGATCGCAGCGCGTGTCATCGTGTTGCCGGTTAAAAATGAACGTTCCAGCGACCCGGACGATGTCGTGAAGATTTTTCGCGAGTTCGGGGTTGAATCCTCCGCCGAATCCGAACTGGCGGCCGCATTGGCCAAAGCCCGGCCCCGGCCTGAACGCATGCTTTTGACCGGATCGCTCTTCCTGATAGGCGAAGCGCTGGCTGGATTGAGCCAGACCCTTGCTGAGAAGAGCAACCAATAGAAATTGATGGCCGGAATCAGACAGCGCTTCGCAGTTGCCTGATCACCAGGCTCATATCGGGAGCGTTAAAAGCGTAGGTTCCAACCACGAGCGTATCGGCGCCGCTGTTGATGGCCATGGCGCCTGTGCCAGCGTTGATGCCGCCATCGACCTGGACCCGGTAACTGAGTCCGCGGGCGGCCCTTGCTTCAACGGCCGTCCTGACCTTGGCTATCATCTCCGGTATGAAAGGCTGGCCGCCGAACCCTGGTTCCACGGTCATCACCAGCAATAAATCAATCTGGTCGAGGTAAGGCTCAACCACTTCAAAAGGAGTCCCGGGCTTAAGAGAAAGTCCGCATTGGCAACCGGCGGATCGGATCGCAGCGAGCGTGCGCGATACGTCATGATCCGCCTCGACATGCACTGTGATGTTTTTTGCACTCCGCACATAGCGCGGGAAATAATGATCCGGACGCGAGATCATCAGATGCACATCGAGCGGCACGGCGGCCACCTTTGCGATGGCATCAATAAAAGCGGATCCAAAAGAAATATTGTCGACGAAATGACCGTCCATCACATCGAGATGAAGCCAGTCGGCACCGGCGACTTCCGCGCGGAGCACCTCAGCATGGAGGCGCCCGAAATCGCAGGCCAGGATCGAAGGAGCAACCACAAGGGAATGATTCATAAATGACGCCTGACTATTGCAAAGCGCCGGGACGATCAATGCTCAACGCCGGAGGCAGCGACGAAAAGCCGCCCCCGGAGTGCCGATATGATTAAAGAATCCAAGCTGCCAGGGAAAAATAGAGCAGCAAAGTCGCCACATCGGTGACCGCGAGCGTAACCGGCCCGGCTGCAATTTTGGGATCCCATTTCAGTGCATGCAAAAGGGATGGCATCCCGAGACCAGCCAAACATGCAATGACTACAGAACCGGCGACGCTGAACCCGATTACCAGGGCCGAGTTCAAAGCGCGTTGCCATACCCAGACGATTAAAAAAACAACGGTCCCGCATCCGATTCCGAGCAACAGGGCGGAGAGCAACTCGCGTTTGGCGGTGCGTGCAAACCATCGCAAGGTCGGACGGCTCGTGCGCAGCGTCTGAAGGGTCAGGGTCATCGACTGAATGCTGACTGATTCAGCCAATGCCAGGACCAGCGCGAGGAAAAAGGCGACGACCAGCGCGCGGCTGAGCGTTTTTTCAAAAGCACCAGCCAGCAGAGCGCCCGCTGTGCCGCTGCCTATGGTGGTCAAAAGCCACGGAAACCGGTATTGAAATGCTTTGAAGGGAGAAGCGCCGCGGACCTGGGAAATATGAAACCCCAACGCTTCGAACACGTTGTCAACCTTCTCAGGTTCCTCCATATCGAGCACTTCCTGCGTAAAAACACCGATATCGATCACGCCAACCACACAGCGGTTTTCATCGACCACGGGTAACGCAAAAAATTTGTGCAGGACAAAAATATCGCATGCATCGAGCAGCGTGGCGCTTTGCGGGATCGCGACCACACGGCGGATCATCAGCTCGGTAAGCGGTGTGTTTGTTTGCGCGGCCAACAGGCGGCGCGTCGGAAGCACTCCGGCGAGGCGGTCGTTCGCTTCGACCACGTAAAAGTAGACGATCCGCTCGCCAATCCCCTTCTCCCGGATCACGCGCAGGGCGGCCTCCACATCCATCTCCACTCTAAGCAACGGGAAATCGGTGCGGGCGTAAGCGGCAACCGGCTGCTGGAGATGTGCGGAACTTGGATCCATGCGCCTCGGTCAGGGACGGCCGCCTGGCGGGGAATCCCTCGGAAGCGGTGGTGGTGGCGGCGGGGCGCTTCGCCACTCAATCCACGTTCCCAAGCCGATGGCAAAGGCTACAACGGCCAGCGCGCTCAGAAAAAGCCGGGCGCGCCCCGGCTCACACTCGGACGGGGTGGGAACGGCTGACACTTCGCCGGGAAGCGGCTCCGGGGAAGAATCCGCGCGGAGATGCTGAGGTGGCAGCTCTGGCATTCTGCTGGCGCTTAAACCTCCACCAGCGTGTCGATTTTTTCAGCGAGATCGAAGTCTTTCTCGGTCAAACCGCCTTCACTGTGGGTAGAAAGAGAGAGCCGCACTTTGTTAAAGCGGATATCGATATCGGGATGATGTTCGTCTTCCTCGGCGATTTCGGCGACGCTATTGACGAAATCGATCGAGTCGGAAAAATCGTCGAACTCAAAAGAACGCTCGATGTGCTTTTTTTCATGTTCCCATTCCGGCACGCGCTTAAGAGAAGTTTTGATGTCTTGAGAATTGAGTAGATCAGCCATAATGAGATTTGGATTTGGGTTGGCGGGTTTGCAGACCTAGCACCGGTCCTTTGTATTGAAAACGCAAAGTTTGCCGGCCTCGGTCGCCAAACATCGGCCTTGTCCCGCCGGATGGCCGTGTATAGAAAAACGTTCGGTTCCAACTCTCATCGCACACTTTACCGACCACAACTCATGGGCAAACTTTACAATAATATCGTCGAAACCGTTGGCCGCACCCCGCTCGTTAAACTTAATAACGTGACCGCGGGTCTCGACGCCACCATCGCCCTTAAATGCGAATTTTTTAATCCCCTTGGCAGCGTCAAGGATCGGATCGGCATGGCGATGATCGAGGAAGCCGAGAAGAGCGGAATTCTGACCAAAGAGACCGTCATTGTGGAGCCTACCAGCGGCAACACCGGCATCGCGCTGGCGTTTGTGGCGGCCTCGAAAGGTTACAAGCTGATCCTCACCATGCCTGAAACCATGTCGCTGGAGCGCCGCACGCTCCTGGCGATGCTCGGCGCAAAACTGGTGCTCACCCCCGGCAGTGAAGGAATGAAGGGCGCAATCGCGCGTGCTGAAGAGCTCGTTAAAAACACGCCCAACGCCTGGATGCCACAACAGTTCAACAACCCGGCCAATCCCGAGATCCATCGCACCACAACGGCCGAGGAAATCTGGGAAGATACCGACGGCAAGGTCGACATCCTCGTTTCCGCGGTGGGGACAGGCGGCACGATTACCGGTTGCTACGAGGTGATTCATCCTCGCCGGCCAAGCTTCCAGGCCGTGGCGGTGGAGCCCAAGGATTCCCCGGTGATTTCCCAAACGCTCGCCGGAGAACCGATCAAGCCAGGACCGCACAAGATCCAGGGGACCGGCGCGGGATTCATTCCAAACAATCTTCATCTTAAGGACGAAGCGGGACATCCCCAGATCACTGAGTGCATTCAGGTCAGCAACGATGATTCCTTTGCCATGGCCCGGCGCTTGGCCAAGGAAGAAGGCATTCTTGTTGGAATCAGCACGGGAGCCAATGTGTGGGCGGCGATTGAACTGGCCAAACGTCCTGAGAATAAAGGCAAGCTCATCGTGACAATCGCCTGTTCCACTGGCGAACGCTACCTTTCGACTGCGCTTGCGGCGGAAGCCAAGGCGGAAGTCGGCGGCTAAACGATTTATCGGCCTGTAAGCTGGCCGATCTGCCCGGCGGTCGATTCAAGCGCGTTAAGAGAGCGCAGATGGCCTTCCCGGTCGAGAAGCCAGACCGTCGGGACCGCGTTGATTCCCAGGGAGCGAATCAGCGGACTTTCCCAGCCTTTGCCGTCAAAGGCGACGGGCCAGGTGATGGCTTTTTCTTTGATCACCTCCGCGAGCATCTCCGGTTTCGGATCAAGACTCACCCCAACCAATTGCACGCTGGCGCCGGGAAACTGGGCGGCGGCCCGCTTGATTACATCGAGCGCATCCAGGGAGGGCTGGGACCAGCGCGCGAAGAAAACCAAAAGCACGACGGAGCCGCGAAATTGCGCAATATCGAGAGGTTTTCCATCCGGGGTCACGGATTGAAAAGGGAGTGGATGCCCGAGTAGGTCGAGCCGTTTTAAATCGTCGCCAATCCGCGCCTTGAGATCATCCTCTTTGGCATTCGGTTCCGCCTCGCTCAAAAGGGTGCGCATGGTTTTGGGTTGAAGCGAAAACAATCCGGCCACTTCCACAAGCAAGGCAGGCAACCGGCGATCGTCGGGATGCGCTCGCTGAAACTTGCGCGTTGCATTCAGCAGCCGTTCCCGCGACTCGGGAGTGGATCCCCGCATGCCGCGCATGAGCAAACTGATCCGGGAAAAATCCAATTCCGATCGCTGCTCCGGAGTGACGGGACTGGCGTCGAGCTGATCGAGCAGGCGCTTTCCCTCCTCGATTGTTTTTACTGAACCTTGAATGCTGCCCCGGATCTGGAGCAGCCGGGAGAGACGCAAACGCCCTTCAAAAGCATGTTCATCTTTTGGATGCGCGATTAGGAATGCGCGAAGGGCTTTTTCCTGCAGATCGAGATGAGCAAGGGCGGCGGCACGCCCCTCAGTGGCCGAACGCGTCTGCACCTGAGGGCCGGCATCCAGAGTGGTGATGCGGCGCCAATCCTCTTCCACCTCGGCCGCCATGGCGTGTGGGATGAATGCAAAGCCAAGCACGAGCGCGGTCGCGCGGGACAAATTGGGGAAAAGGAAAGCCATGGCAGAAGCGGCAACCTCCACGAAAGCGCTTGCCGTGGCAACCGGCGATCACGGCCAACTTTGCAGCCCGCTCGTGATCAACCGGCCGCCTAAAAAACCACTCCCAGGCGGGACGCGGAAAAGAAGCGGTTACTTTTTGGCGAGTGCCTCCAATTTCGCGATAAACGCCTCGGCACCACCGGTCATGTAACCAAGTTGCGCGATTTGTTTTCCTTCAGAGTTCAGCACGACCACTGTCGGGTAGCCTTCGATGGAATATTTTTTGGCGAGCTTGTCGTTCTGGGCTTTCTGTTCCTTGGGAAGCGCCTTGATCTGCGGGAAGTCGATCTCGACGAGCACTAGATTTTTTGCCGCGTATTCCTTGAACTTCGGTTGTGAGAAGATCTCTTTATCGAGCTTGATACACCAGCTGCACCAGTCCGAACCGGTGAAGTCAACGAGGGCAATTTTCTTTTCCGCCTGGGCCGTGGCGAGTCCTTTATCAAAATCCTCAGTCCAGCCTTCCTTGGCAAACGAGGAGGCGGCAAGCCCCACAAGGGCGATAGCAAACGTAAATAGAGTTTTCATGGAGGCGTCACTCTATGCGTGATTTTGATTTTGTCCGCCCTTCCCTTCTTAGTCGCAATCTTCCGGTTCTTTTGCGCTCCCCGGCTGGGAAGGGAGCAGCATCATCGCCTTTCCACCGGCATGAACGTTGCGTAAACCGGCCGGTGATCACTGGCTTCATTCCAATACGACGAACGATAGACTGTCGATTTTTCGCGGACCACTTCCCGCAACGCGCCGTTATTGACCAGGATAAAATCAATCCGGCTGTAGAGATCCGCTGAACGCCAGAAATGCGTCCAGCGATCCCCTTCGGCGTCACTGGCCCAGAGATCCGCCATGTAACCGGGCGAGCCGCGTTCGCCGCTGATTTCACGAAACCCGGGCGTGTTCTTAAGATCATTAAAATCGCCATAACAAACAAGGTTCACATCCGGGCTGGCGCGCAAAACCTCATCAAGATGCTTCCTTAATTCGTGAGCTTCGTGCCGGCGAATAATCGCTTCATCTTCAGCGGCAAGCAGCTTCGATTTAAGGTGCGCCCCGATCATGCGCAGCTGGTAGGTGCCGTTGACCTGAATGGTTACATCCAGAAATCCGCGCCTCACTTTCTCAGGGATTCCGCCAATGCTAAACGGCACGTCGACCAGCGATTGCCGCCCGACAATTGGGAACCGGCTGAACAAGGCAAGATGCCGGTCGCGATCAGGTCCATCAAC
This sequence comes from Chthoniobacteraceae bacterium, assembly GCA_028293625.1. Classification (GTDB taxonomy): domain Bacteria; phylum Verrucomicrobiota; class Verrucomicrobiia; order Chthoniobacterales; family Chthoniobacteraceae; genus CAIURC01. Next base: position 741,696 of record JAQGOL010000030.1, read on the forward strand.
GTATTCGGAATCAATGTATCCCAGTCCGGCGCCTTTAAGCCGGGCCGCGAAATCAACGAATCTTTCCCGGGAACCCATCTCGCACACGCCGAGAATATCGGGATTAATCTCTTTGATGATACGGATAAGGGCAGCGATTTCTTTCTCGGATTTTGGCCGGGCGCGACGCTCCCCAAGAGCGGTCTGATCCTCGCCAACATAGTTTTCGAGATTGTAATGGCAGATCACGATGCCGCGCGGTTCAGCACTCCTCAACAGCGCGGCCGCCGCTCCGAACGCCACGAGCAACGCGAAGAAAGAAATACGCTTCATTCCTGTACAAACGAAAAGGGCTCGCCGGTCAGGCGAGCCCAAATCAAAAATGTAACTACAGGAAAATCCTAAACGTGGGGCGTGTGATTCTGCTGATCGAGCGGATGCTCCACCTTCGGAGTTTCCACCCGGGGATGGAACTCATGGAGATCGTGGGCCATGTCTGTGCGAGGCATCTCAGTGCGAGGCTCCTCGATTTTGGCAGGCTCAGGAATGACAGGACGTGTCACTTCGCGCTCGAACTCGTCCTTGGCTTTGCTGAACTCACGAACGGCCTGGCCCATGCCGCGCGCCAATTCAGGCAGCTTCTTCGCCCCGAACAGGAGGAGAACAATCAACAAAATAATAATCAAATCCGGTCCGGCCAGATTGAAAAGTGAGGCGAGAATATTCATAGCGGTGATGGGTTGAACTAACACCCCAAGTGCAAACTTGCAACGGGCATTCTGGATGGGAACCGGGGAGAGGGATGGAAAAACAAACTGAAATAAGGCCCGGCTTTCAACCTCTATCACCCGATGCCGCCCGGCAACTTAGAGCCAATCGCAGCCCTCCTTTAAAAATCGCCGCTTAATGCGTCAATACCTGCTCCGGGCTTGGAAGCCCCCACTCTTTCCATTTTGACCCATACTCGCTCTCGGGCAAAAGAACGTAGTGCGGCTGCTTTTCAACTCGCAGCCACCGGATCAGCCTCACCAGGTTTTCCTCTTCCATCACAGTGCAGCCTGCGCTCGGACGCTGCGGCCCACGACGGATATGGAAAAAAATCGCGCTCCCCATCCCGGCGGCGGGTGGATCCGAATTGTGCCGGATCTCCACCAGCCAGCGATAAGCGAAATCATTGTGGCGCATCTTTTGTTTCTGAAACCAGGCCGGCGGATTGGCCGGATCGGGAATGACGACATGCCGGTTGTAATCGCGTGAATTCACGTCATCAATCCAAGCGTCCCCTGCTCCGACAGTATGGAAGCGGAAGTCGGCACCGGCGGGCAACGCCGTGTCGTAAGTATAAATGGTGCCGATCTTGAACACTCCGGCGGGAGCGCGGCCGTCACGCTCTGTTTTTTGGCGCCCCGGCTGATCGCTGCCAAGAATGCCGCGTCCCCAGGCAAGACCATTTTTTCCGTAAATAACCGGCCACGCGGGGCCTGCCGGCTTCCATTTATCGCCCTCCCGCTCAAAGCACTGGAGGCGGCCGGTCATTGAATTCCAATCTGGCGCGATGCTGACTATGAGTTGTTTAACTCCTGGATCGATCCCTGCGGCGTGGGCGGATGAAAAGGCTAAAATCAGCCAATACGCGAGGGCGAACTTGAAGAGGGGCAAAGAGGAACGCATGATTTGAAACTTGAAAAATCTCCAGCGACTCGGAGCGCTTTTACTTATTATCGGGGCCGTTTTTCTCGGTTACTGGCCCGCGCAACGCAATGGATTTGTCTGGGATGACACCGCTTTGATCCTGCGCGACCCGCTGATCCGAAGCTGGCGGCTGATTCCCGAGGCCTTCCAACACTTCCTTTTTATCGACGCGACGGCCTCCAATTTCTACCGGCCCCTTCAACGGCTTTCCTTCATGGCCGACTACGCCATTTGGGATCGGAACTCCTCCGGCTACCACCTCAGCAGTATTTACGTCCATATCGGGGCGGCGTTCGCGCTTTTTCTTTTAGTGGAAAAGCTGCTGGCCGCCGTTCCTTATCGCCGCGCTTACGCTCTCGGGGTCGCGCTGCTTTGGGCCGTTCATCCGCTGCACACGTCGGCAGTGACTTACATTGCCGGCCGCGCCGATCCGCTCGCTGCTTTGTTTGGATTCAGCGCGATCACCCTCGGACTCCTTACCTTTGAGCGCACCGGACGCCGCGCCATCCTGGCGATGACCGGCGCCTCGGTTTGTTTTCTTGCTGCCCTGCTTTCCAAAGAAAGCGGCGTGTTCGCCCTGATCGTCTGGCTGCTGATTCTTATATGGCGCAAGGAATCCCGAGCCGTTTTCATGCGCTGGGGGCTCGCCGCTGCTCTCATTTTAACCAGTTACACCGCTATCCGGTTAAGCGCGGAAAAAGTGCCGCCACCAAAGAGCATTTCGTCCGCAGTCCAGACGCCGGCCCCGATCCTTGCCGCAAGGGCGCTGGGCGATTATGCGCGTCTTTTTGTGGCGCCGGAGAACCTGCACATGGAACGCGATGTCTCCACGCGCGCAGCCAGCCCGGGAAATGAATCCCCTGACAACCGGTTTAAAACCGGACTCGGCTTCCTTGTGGCCGCCGGATTGTGCGGATGGGGTTGGTGGGCAAAACGTCGTGCCCCGGTTGCCGGTCTTGCCTTGCTTGCGTTTGCGGCGGCTTATTTGCCAATCAGCAATCTGATCCCGCTCAATGCGACAATCGCCGAGCACTGGCTCTATGTTCCAAGTGCGTTTTTATTGCTGGCCGGAGCGGCAACCGTCGCGGAGCTCTTCAAAAAACGCGGCTGGCTTGTTTTAATTCCATTAAGTGCGTGGGCCATCTACCTGGGAATTTCCACAAACGCCCAGCAAGGTTACTGGCTAAAACAACGTGTTTTTGTTTTGCGCACTATCGAGGCGGGCGGTGATTCGGCCCGGATGCGCGTCAACCTGGGCAACATCGAAGCCGGCGATGGGCACCCGGAGCTCGCCATCGAGCAATATAACGAGGCGCTCAAACGCACGCCTGAGCTCGCATTTGCATTGATGGGCATGGCTTCGGCCGAGGTGCGCCGGGGCAACTATGCCGCCGCCCGCGACTTGATCGGGCGGGCCGAACACGAATCTTTTCTTGCCCCTGAATGCCTTCAGCTGCGCGCATCGCTCGAGTTTCGTGAATCGAGGCGCGATCCCGCCGACATGCTCCGTGCCGCGCTCGATCTTGCCCCGAGTCGGTGGCCGATTCGAATGCGTTATCTCTCGGCGCTCGAGCAAAGTGGCCGCCGTCAGCAAGCCGCCCGGGAGCTGCGCGCTTTCCTTGAAAAAGAACCGTTCCGAGCGGACTCATGGCAGTTGCTGGGCGATCTGCTTGCCGATTTGCATCAACCCCAATTGGCAATCGAAGCATTCCGGCAGGCCATGCGATTCGATGTGCACGCCGGCGAAGCCAGGGCACGAATTGCCCTGATTCAACGGCTGGCGGCATCCGCTCCCTGAAGGCCAATTCAGAAGCGCTCGACTCCACGCCGGAGCCTGTCGATATTGCACACCTCGTTTCCATGAAATCCAACAGCGCCCTCTTAATCGTCGGACACGGCTCGACGGTTAATCCTGACTCAAGCACACCGACCTTTGCCCATGCGGATGAAATCGTGAGGCAAGGCGTTTTTAACGAAGTCCATTGCGTTTTTTGGAAAGAGGAACCGAGCCTGCGACAGGCGTTGCATCTCATTGACAGCGACGAGATTTACGTTGTTCCCAATTTTATCAGCGAAGGCTATTTCACACGCACTGTTATTCCACGGGAACTCGAATTGACCGGCCCGATCACGCATCGGCTCGGACGCACGATCAAATATTGCGACCCGGCGGGAAGCCATCAGCGCATGACCGATCTGTTGCTGCGCCGCGCGGCGGAAGTGGCACCGGGAGTGCCTCCCTCCGAGACGACCCTTTTTATCGTCGGTCACGGCACGAATTTAAATGACAACTCGGCGGTCGCGGCCAAACGCGAGGTGCAACTCATCGCCGAGCGCGGTTTGTATGCGGAAGTGCTAAACGCTTACATGGAGGAAGAGCCGCTGATTTCCAAATGGGACGAGCTTGCCTCCCAGAAGAATGTCGTGGTGGTCCCGTTTTTTATTTCAGATGGACTCCACAGTTACCAAGACATCCCGGTGCTGTTGGGAATTGAGAGCGAAATCACGGCCGCGGCCAGTCAGCGCGGCATTTTCCGTAACAACCCTTACCGGTTGCGCGGCAAAACCCTCTATTATGCGAGTTCCATCGGCACCGAACCGCTTTTTGCCAATGTCATCCTCGATCAGGTCGCCGCATTTGATCAGCTCCATCGAGAGGATGCCGAGTGAGCCGTCATCTTCTCTCCGCACTCAATTCCTGGTTGGCAGCCGGTTTTCGGCAAATGGGCCAGATTGTCATTCAACAATCCGCCCCGGGCTTTGAGCTGCGCCATTTTGAAGATGCGGGCCGCAACGATCTTGCTTTGTATTCCAACCCGGTCGAGGCGCGCGCCATTTCCACTTACAGCGACGCTGGCGAGTTTCGCCCACTTAAAACGGCTCCCACCCTGCGCCACGGCTGGCGGCTCCAGTTGCCGGATCTTGAAAGCTTGCGGACGGCGCTCGATTTTTTTTATCCCGCCATGCTCGGTTCTTTGCTCAGCCATGAGCGCAATGAACTTCTCCCCGTGGATTTGAGGGAAACACTGGGCCGCCAGAGTGGAATGTATGCGGTTACGAAAAAAATCACTGATCCCCAAGCGGACGCATTGATTGAAACCGTCTGCAATTCAGCCCATGGCTGCCTGAAGACCATTCTGTGGCAGATCGCCCCGGATCGGCCCGTGACTTCGCTGCCGGCCGAAAAGTTCAACCCCGCCGTCTCCCAGATTCCGGCAGCCTTGCCGGTCCTGCCGATGTTGTGCGCCGAAGCGTGCAACCTTCTCGTGGCAGCCGCGCGTGAAGTCGTTAAAAAGGTCCCCGTAGCGGAATGATCCTCAAGGCAAAAGCGGTGGTGACAATGGAAGGCGAGCCGATTGCGGATGGGGTGGTCGTCATTCAAGGCAATCGGATCGTGGCAACCGGGATGCTGGCGGATCTGGAGCATTCCGATACGGGGCCGCTGATTGACCTGGGCGATTTTGTGCTCATGCCCGGGCTGATAAACGCGCACTGCCATCTCGATTACACGATGATGCGCCATGCGATCTCGCCTCCGGCCAGTTTCACCGCCTGGGTTCGTCGCATTAACGCCCTCAAACGCAGCCTCGATTCCGAGGATTATCTCGATGCCATCGCGCGCGGTTTTGCTGAACTCCAGCGCTGGGGCACCACTACAGTCTGCAACATTGAATCCTTCCCGGAACTGATGGCGCTCATGCCCTCGGCGCCGATCCGCACCTGGTGGTTTTATGAAATGATTGATATCCGCCATCGGATCACCACCGATGACGTGATTGCCGGAGCGCTCACTTTTTTCCAGCAACACCTCGACAACCACCTTGGTGGGTTCGGTTTAAGTCCGCACGCTCCCTACACCGCTTCCACCGCGCTCTATCAGCTTGCGGATGAATGCGCTTCGATCCAGCCGATGCCGCTCACCACGCACGTCGCGGAATCGCGGGAGGAGTTCGCCATGTTTCAGCACGCGAGCGGACCGATGTATGATTTTATAAGGGCCCTCGACCGGCCAATGGATGACTGCGGAGATGTCACTCCATTCCAGCTGCTCTGGCGAAAGGGGGCCATCGATGCCCGCTGGATCCTTGCCCACATGAACGAGCTGAGCGAAGAGGATTTTGCCCTGCTCGAATCACTTCCAAAAGAGGGCGGTCCGCACATTGTTCATTGTCCCGGCAGCCACCAATACTTTCAACATTCCCGGTTTCCTTTCCGGCGGCTTCACGAAATTGGTCTCAACCTTTGCATTGGCACTGACAGCCTGGCCAGCACCGATTCGCTCAGCCTTTTTTGTGAATTGCGGAAAGTGCGCGAAAACGAACCGTGGCTGAGCGCGCGCGAGCTTCTTTGCACGGTTACCGTTAATCCGGCTCGCGCTCTTAATCGCTCACTTGATTTGGGCCGAATCATCCCCGGTGCGCTCGCCGATTTGATCGCATTTCCCATCTCCGGCGCATTTGCAAACGTGCTGGAGGCGGTCATCGCGTATGCGAACCCCGTTCCTTGGATGATGATCAATGGGCAAATTATTTCTTAAAATCACGACGCTCACCCTTGCATTGCTGACCGGACTGAACGTCCACGCCGCACAGCGAAAAAAAACCACCCCTGCCATCCGCCCCGCGATCGTCACGCGGGCCCTCCCGAAAGTCCCCGATCCGCCTCCTCTGGCACCGGGCGAGCCGCCATTAAGAGCCCGTGGCGCAATCGTGATCGACGCGCTGAGTGGAAAATCGATTTACGAAAAAAACGCCGACGAAAAACAGTATCCGGCGAGCACGACCAAGATCATGACCGCGTTGCTGGTCATCGAAGCAGGCGATTTGGAAAAAGAAGTCGAGATCACGCCCGAGGAGAGCAAAGTGGGTGAGAGCAGCCTGAATATCATGGCAGGCGAACATTTCAAGCGGCGCCAGATGCTTTACGGACTTCTGCTTAAAAGCGCCAACGATGTGGCTTATGCCCTGGGACGCGACAACGCCGGGACCATGGCGGCTTTTGCCGAGAAGATGACACTGCGTGCCCAGGAACTCGGGGCGACTTCCACGCATTTCATGAATCCACACGGACTTCATCACATCGAGCATTACACCACGCCCCGCGATCTGGCCTTGATCGCGCGGGCAGCGATGCAGCAGCCGCTATTTCGCCAAATCGTTTCCACCCAGAAAGAGCCGTGGGTTACTGAATTTACCGTGCGTGAACTTCATAATCACAACCGGCTTTTAGCACGCTATCCTGGATGCACAGGCGTTAAAACCGGCTACACCATTCCTGCGCAGCAAGTCCTCGTCAGCGCCGCATTACGTCAATCGCGCGAAGTGATCGCCGTGGTCATGCACACCGACAAACCCGGCATCTGGGATGACAGCATGTCGCTGCTCACCTACGGGCTCGAGCATCCGCCGGGCGGCGAACATTGATTGCGAAGAGGGCAAAACCGATCGGTTTTGAGTCGCGCGAAATTGGTAAACGCGACATGGCGGCATGACGAGTGGGTGATTGTCAGGAAAAAGGGGGGTTGGATGGATATTGCACTTTCTCGAACTCTCAAATCTGCAATACTCTCAGTTTCGCGAATTCACCACCCCCCTATAACTCGCACTCATCATGGCAAGAATCCTTATTATCGACGACGACCCTGCAATGGTCTCGGTCATCTCTGACATCTGTCAGGAACGCGGCCACCAGACTGTAGCTTATAACTCCGGTCAAAAGGCGATTGAGAATCTGGCCATCCAGGCTCCGCAGCTCGTTATCTCCGATCTCAAAATGGATAAGGTCGGCGGGCTCGATATTTTAAGGGAATGCCGGGAAGTACTTCCGCAAACCCCGGTGATCCTCATCACCGCATACGCCAAAGTGGAAAGTGCGCTCGAAGCGATGAAACTGGGCGCTTACGACTACATCACCAAGCCGTTTAAGGTTGATGAACTCCAGCTTACCATTCAGCGCGCCCTCGATAATCAAAGTCTGGTCCGTGAGAACCGCAACCTGCGGCAAATCGTCAAAGAAAAATACCGCTTTGAAAGCATCATCGGAACAAGCATCCGGATGCAGGAAATCTACAATCTGATCGCCAAGGTTGCCGATACTGATTCAACCATCCTCATTCAGGGCGAGAGCGGCACTGGCAAGGAATTGGTCGCCCGCGCCCTCCATTTTAACAGCAACAGGCAGCATCAGCCTTTTGTGGCGATCAACTGTTCGGCGCTCCCGGAAAACCTTTTGGAGAGCGAGCTCTTTGGCCACAAAAAAGGGGCCTTCACGGGCGCCGTTCAGGACAAAATCGGTCTTTTTGAAGAAGCCGAAATGGGAACGATCTTCCTCGATGAGGTCAACTCCATGGCGCAGCCGCTTCAGACCAAGCTGCTGCGTGTACTGCAGGAGCGGCAAATCCGCCGGGTTGGCGACACCAAGAGCCTCGCAATCAATGTGCGCGTCCTTGCGGCAACCAATGAAGGACTCCTTGAAAAAACCAAGACGGGTACTTTTCGTGAAGATCTTTATTACCGGCTCGCGGTGATTCCTGTGGAAATGCCTCCGTTGCGCGAGCGAACCGAGGATATCCCGCTCCTTGTGCACCATTTCCTTCACAAAAACGCCAACCAGACCAGCACGGAGGCCAAAAAAATCGACCCGAAAGCGGTCGAGATGCTCCAGAAATATCGCTGGCCCGGCAATGTGCGTGAACTCGAAAATGCCATCGAACGCGCCTGCGCGCTCTGCGACGAGGGTATCATTCACGTGAGCGACCTGCCGCCTCAGGTCGTGAGGCAGGCAACCGCGCAGCCATTGGAATTGCCCGGCGCCCTGCCAATCGGACAGACGCTCGACGAATACATCCGCGAACAGGAACGCCGTTATATCGAGGAAACCATCAAGTTCAATTCCGGCAACCGCGAAAAAGCCTCCAAGATGCTTGGAGTCAGCATGGCGACCCTTTACCGGAAGCTTGAGCTTAAGCGCGCGATGGAAAAAGTCTAAGCCCGGCGCTCTGCTACGAGCGTTTGGTCAGGAATTTGAGTTGCTGGGCTTCCTTTTCCATTTCCCCCAGCTTGGTTAAAGTGGCTGCCTGCTTCTCAAGCAGTTGCTGGTTCTGGATTTTAAGCGCCTGAAGCTGTTGCAAAGGCGTTTTGACTGTGTTCTGGGAATGAAGCCGGCCTGTCCAGGCCACGCAAACCAGAAGCAACAACGCGAGGAATGGGATTTTTTTCATTTGGCTTTTCCGCCTCCGCGTGCGGCAAAAATCCGGGAGATCCGCAGATCTTCCCCGATAGCGGCAATTTTTTCGTCGATCTTGGTTTGGTTTTCGGTGATGAGCGTTTGCTGAGCCGTTAGTTCAACTAGCACTCCATTGATTCCTGCCGGATCCCCATCGGCCTGCCCGTGAATGCTATCCGGCCATGCGAGTCCCGCGGCGAGCGCAATCGCGCCGAGGCCATACAAAAAGAGAGGCTTGGTTTTCATGACGAAGCCCAATAGAGCGCAAAGGGTGCCGGTTTGTGCAGGAAAATCTCCATTGGTCAATGGCTTGCTTATTGCTTGCGCGCCACGACCCCCAACCTATCTTCTTCCCCTATGGCGGGACTATCCCAAACCCAGACCCTTTCTCAGCACCAAGTCCTTGCCCCGCAACTCCAGCAGAGTCTTCAGATTCTGCAAGTGCCCATGCTGGAACTGCGTAACCTCATCCAACAGGAGATTGAAACCAATCCGACCATCGAGATGGAGACCACCGAGCCGTCTCTTGAGGATAAACAGCGCGAACACGAGGAATTTCAGGAGGAATTTGACCGGCTTTCAAAACTTGACGATGAGTGGCGCGATTATATGGCTCAAAGCTCGAGCTACTCGGCCCGCTCCGCCGAGGACGAGGAGCGCAGGCAGTTCTTTTTCGACTCCCTGGTTAAGGAGGAAACCCTTCAACAGCATCTTCTTGAACAGGTCCAGAGCTGCGATCTGGCTTTAAACGATCATCAGCTTGCCGAACTGATCATTGGCAATATCGACGAGCGCGGCTTTCTACAATCCTCGCCCCAGGACATCGCCAACAACAGCGGCATGGACGCTGAAGACCTTAACCGCGTCCTGGGGATCGTTCAGACTTTTCATCCAGTCGGCGTGGCGGCTCGCGATCTGCGCGAATGCCTGCTCATTCAGCTCCAGCGCCTTGGCAAAGACCAGAGCCTCGAGTTTCGAATCGTTGAGCGGCATCTTGACGATTTGGGCAAGCGTCGCTTTCCCGAAATCGCGCGCCGGCTCGGAACCACAACTGAGCAGGTGCAAAAAGCCGCCAATTTCATTGCTACCCTGGATCCCAAGCCGGGCCAGATCTTCGCTTCCGATCCGAACAACTACGTCCTGCCCGACGTGACCGTGGAAAAGATCCTGGGCGATTGGATGATCTCTCTTAATGGCGATCAGATTCCGCACCTGCGCATCAGCAACACTTATAAGGATCTGATGGCCAACGACGGAAACGGCAATGACGTCAAAGATTACATCCGCGACAAAATCCGCAGCGGCAAATTCCTGATCAAGAGCATCCATCAGCGTCAGCAGACGATCTCCAATATCGCGCACGAGATCGTGGCGAGGCAGCGCGAGTTTCTTGAGTACGGGGCGAGCCTGCTCAAACCGCTGACAATGGTGCAGGTGGCCGATGCTGTTGGAGTGCATGAAACCACCGTCAGCCGCGCCATCTCAGGCAAATACATCTCCACTCCGCACGGTGTCTTTGAGATGAAATATTTTTTCACGCCCGGCTACCAGACCGCCGATGGTGAATCGATGAGCAACACCAGTGTGAAAGGCGCCATTGCCGAACTGGTCAAAACCGAAGCGACAAAATCGCCGCTTAGTGACAAAGAAATCGTCGAGATTCTCAGCCAGCGCGGCATCCCGATCGCGCGACGCACCGTGGCCAAGTACCGCACAGAGCTCAACATTCTGCCGAGCAACATGCGAAAGCAATATTAGCTCCCTCTGTAGGAGTCGGGTAAAAAGAGGCGCTCTATTTGGTTCCGAAGGCAGCCATGCATGGCCAGAGCTGCGCAACGTTAGGCTCAAACCCATTTCATCCATGAAAAAAGCGCGCGAAGTCGAATTTGAGGTGCTCCCTAAAAACCGATCCCTGTCCGGTGACGACCCGCTCATTGCGCTCGTGGCCCGGCTCATGGATTCCGTATTTACCCTGCCAGGAACCAAGATCCGTTTTGGCCTGGATCCCCTTATTGGTCTCATACCAGGCGTTGGCGACACCGCCAGTGCCGTGGTCTCCATGCTTCTGATTTTTCAAAGCGCTCGTTACGGCATGCCGCGAATTGTTTTGGCGCGCATGGCACTGAATGTCCTGCTCAATACCATTTTCGGTTCCGTGCCCGTGATCGGCGATTTCTTCTCGCTCTGGTTCAAGTCCAACAACATGAACTACGCGCTGTTGCGCAAACACGCCGGCCAGCGTCGCACTGCCTCTTCCACCGACTGGCTCTTTGTCATCGGTCTGCTCGCGCTTTTGCTCGGAGCCGTCGTGCTCGTCATTATCGGAGCTGTCACGCTCATTCGCAGTCTCTTTCCGTAAGCCATCCTATTAAGGGAAGGTTTTGCCGAACGGCAACCGGCTTCTGCGCATCGCCTCAATCGGACCTCCTTACCAGGGTCGTTCCTTGCGCGGATGATTCTGGTGTTCATTTGCGCCTAGCGGCGATAAATGGGCGGCATCATGCGATTGTTCCTTCCACTGATTGCCGCACTGGTCTCGACTGCTTCCCTTCAAGCCGTGACGCCGCCTCCACGAGAGCAACCGGGTCAGCGAGCCGACGGCGCGGTCCTGTTGCCTAACCAATGGGTGCTAAAACCTGTAGGTAAACAAATCGTTGTTGGCGATTTTCCAGTCAATATCGCCGTGCATCCCGAGGGCCGGTTCGCCGCGGTTCTCCATTGCGGATATAGCCAGCATGAAATTGTCATTCTGGATCTGAAGACCAACAAGATAGCGTCGCGCACCGCCGTCGTTGAAGCATTCTACGGCTTGGGATTTTCACTCAAAGGCGAACAACTTTACTGTTCGGGCAGTGCCGGCGAAGTGCTTCATCAATTCACTTTCAAAAACGGCGCCCTTGGCGACCACGAAGAGCTGCGATTGCGCGACGTCAAAGAACGGGGAGTTCCCGCCGGCTTTTCTTTCAATGCCGCGCACGACACCTTCTACGTCGCCAACCTATGGGGTCAGAGTATCACCCGTTTGCGCGTCAACCCGGATGGCTCGCTTACCCCTGTCGATTTGCTCCTTGACGACAAGGCTCCCATTGACGCCCCGGAACGATCCGCCGGCACCGATGATCCTTCCATTACCAAGCGCGCCGATGTGCTTTTGGAAAAAACCAGTTCGACCGCTCCGTTTCCTTATACCTCTATTCTCGATGAAACGCGGGACCGCCTATATGTAACCCTCTGGGCGCAGGCCGCCGTCGCGGTGATCGATACAAAGGAATTCCGCCTCCTACACCGGTGGCCAGTGGAAGGGCATCCTAACGAAATGCTATTAAGCAAAGACGGCGCGCATCTCTTTGTCGCCAATGCCAATGGCAACTCGGTTTCAATCGTTGACACCACCGATGGCCGCATTGCGGAAACCCTCGTGGCGGAGCTTCAACCCGGCGCGGCGCCTGGCAATACACCCAACTCGCTGGCGCTTTCACCCAATGAGGAACGGCTGTTTGTCGCCAACGCCAACATCAACACGATCGCTGTATTTGATGTCGAAACAATCGGCCATTCCCGAAGCCTCGGCTTCATCCCGGTTGGATGGTATCCGACCAGTGTGCGGCTGACTCCCGACGGCAAAAAACTGCTTGCAGCCAATGGCAAGGGACTCATTTCAAAGCCCAACCGGAATGGGCCGATACCCGGCCGGGCGGGAGTCGCCGGGATAACCGAATATATAGGCGATCTTTTCCAGGGAACAGTCAGTGTGATCGACCTTCCCGAGGGCGATAAGTTTGAGAAACAACTGGCCGCCTGGAGCGCGCTTGCCTTCCAATGCGTGCCTGAAACCGCCCGCAAAATCGCCGCCTCCCGGCTCGAAGGCAATCCGATTCCGCGTGCCCTTGGTGAACCAAGCCCCATCAAATACGTTTTTTATATCATCAAAGAAAATCGCACGTACGACCAGGTGCTCGGCGACATGAAACAGGGCAACGGCGATCCTTCAATCTGTCTTTTCCCGGAAGCTATCACGCCAAATCTCCATGCCCTCGCCCGCGATTATGTCCTGCTCGACAACTTCTATGTCGAATCTGAAGTCAGCGCGGATGGACATGAATGGACCATGGGCGCTTATGCGACCGATTTTGTCGAAAAGACCTGGCCGCTCAACTACGGACACGACAAGAAGTTTCCATACCCTTCCGAAGGCGCTTTCCCTATCGCCACACCCGCAGGCGGCTACTTGTGGGATCGCGCCAAAGCCGCGGGCGTCACCTACCGCAGCTATGGCGAATGGGTGCGCAACGGCAAAACGCCCTCCGATCCCGGCACTGTCATCACTCCGGCCCTCGTCGATCATTTTGATCCGATGTTCCGCAGTTTCGACATGGCATACTCCGATGTAAAACGCGCCGAGCGTTTCATCTCGGAGCTGCACCGCCTTGAGGCTGAAGGCGAGATGCCGCGCCTCCAAATTGTTCGGATGCCTGGTGATCACACCAGCGGCGCCAGTCCCGGCAAACCAACTCCAATCGCGCATGTGGCCGACAACGACCTCGGGGTCGGACAGGTCGTGGAAGCAATCAGCAAATCGAAGTTCTGGCCGCAAACAGCCATTTTTATCGTTGAAGATGACGCGCAAAATGGCGCCGACCACGTCGACGCCCACCGGACCACTGCCTACGTGATTAGTCCTTATGTCAAACGCGGCAGTGTCGATTCGACCCTCTACTCGACCAGCTCGATGTTACGTACCATGGAACTCATTCTTGGCCTTAAACCGATGTCGCAGTTTGATTCCGCCGCCATGCCGATGTTCGCCACATTCCAGGCAACCGCCGACCTGAGCCCCTTCACCGCCCTGCCATCTACCGTCAATTTGGAAGAAACAAATACAAGGACCGCCTGGGGGGCCGATCTTACCGCCACCATGAATTTCGCCACAGAAGACGCAGCCGACGATCTTCTACTCAATGAAATGATTTGGCGGTCAATCCGCGGCGCCAATAGTCCTATGCCGGCTCCGCGCCGCGCCGCGTTTGTATTCACAAACGATGATGAGGAACATTAGATTCATCCATGCGGGAGACACAGCAGCGGATTTTATTTCGCGCCCTTGGTAATCACAAAATGATCAAGCTCCTCGCCGGAAATTCCGATCTGGCGCAATTCAAAAGTAGTCAGGCTCACGTCGATCATGGAAAAGGAATGCGTGTCGGCGACGTATTTCGTGGTAAACGGGACGTAGTTAACGCCGTGATCCTTTTTTAATCCCTCGATTGTCTTCACCAGGTCGATCTTGTAAAGAGTTGCGCCGCCACCGCCGCTGACCACATGGATGATTCCCTCGGGGGTGGTATCCTTTATTCCATCGTAGGCCTCATCCAGCACGAACTCGCCGTTCACCCTGCCGCGCTTGTCACGGCCGCCTTCGGGAGTGAACTTGAGCGGTTTTGAGCGCTGATAGTTGTGGACATGTCCGGCGAATACCACGTCTACCCCGGCTTGTTCAAAGATAGGCTCCAGCAAACGCATCTTTTGCTCAGTGTAATGTTCGCGTGAAGTATGAAATGCCGGCGCGTGAAAGCAGACGAACTTCCAAGGTTGTTTTGTAGTGCGAAGATCGTTTTCAAGCCAGGCCCGAAACTTCGGATCATCTACCTTTGAATAGCTGTTGCTGTCCAACGCCACGAAATGAGCCGGGCCATAATCCCATGAATAGATATTGAGCGAAGGATAGGTGTCGCCCACGTTCGCCAGAAAACGATCGGCTACCTCTTTCTCTTTTCCCAACGGCAAATTCCATCCACCCGCGCCCGGCCCGTTCAGCGGCACATGAAAGAAATAATACGCCCCGAAAGCGTCGGGATAATCCGGCAGCTTGGCAATGTCCGCATCGTGGTTTCCAATCACCGGGTAAATTGGAATCGTGCCTAAAAGCGGCGCGCCGGTTTTGGAAGAGGACTTTAAAACGTCGTTATAAACTGGCCAGAAGTGATGCATGTATTGGCCGACCCGGCCTTGCGAATAGACCAGGTCGCCGAGCGCCACCAGAAACTCCGGACGCTTCTGCGCGATCTGCCATGCGATCGCATTTTGCTCCGGCTTGCCGTTTGCCAGGTCGCCCACCGCCACGAAGTGAATCGGTTTTCCGGCGGAAGCACGCGTCCGAAAGCTCCCTTCGCGAATTACCTTCATGCCCATGCTGACTCGATACCGCACAATGCTATCGAACGGGAGGCCTTCAAGTTTCGCGGAGTAGGTAAAATAATGTTGTTCCTTATCCGACACGGCCACCGCGCTCTCTTTAGCCGCCTGCTTTTTAACTTCATCAAGATCAGTCGGCGCATCGCGCAGGGCAGCCGCGCCCGCCACCGGAGTGACTGCATTGGCAGGGACTGGCGTCGCAGCCGGTTTGGATGCAGGCTTCGGTTTTGGCAAACCGAAATCGAGCTTCACCTGCACCGGTTTACTTTGCCGGCTTACTCCACCTTCGGCTCCATATTCGACTCTGAACTCGGCGGGCTTTTGGTCCGTCACCCACGAGAGCACTTTCACATCGGTTCCATCAAGCCCGCTGCCGTTGCCGGGTTGCAAGTAAGGGGCCACAAGAACCGTCTGTGCCAATGCCTTCGTGCCGAAAAGAATCAACAGGAAGAGGCGAAGCATGGCTGATTAAGCCCCCCCAATCCTTTGTACCGCAAGCCATTCCCGTTTCACGAATGAATCGCCGGTCAAGAGAGAGCAAGAGTGCCAACTCGTTCGACAACTTTTCAATTCCAGACCATTCTTCACCGATGACTGCCCCGTCTACCTTTTGCCTCGCGCTTGTCAGTTTTCTCTCCCTGCTGATTCAGCCGCTGACGGCGGCTCCTGAACCGCGCGCGGATGCCGCCATCCAGGCGTGGGCGGCGCATGCCGGCCACATCAAACCAACTGTAACAAAGGAGATGGGCGACGTCGGTGGAAAAGCTTTTGGCCTCGTGCCGGATCCGGCCAGGGTCCGCCGTTATTATATCGCCGCGGAGGTCGATGCGTGGGACTTCGCTCCCGAAAAGCTGGAGGCCGTGTGCGGCATGCCCGTGCCGGCCCAGGTGGTGGCGCAGCATACCGCGATGAAGATTCGTTACTTCCAATACACTGATGAGACCTTCACTGCGAAATTGGTGCAGACCCCAAGGCTTGGCGTTCTCGGTCCTGTCTTGCGGGGTGTTGTCGGCGAATACTTGATGATTACATTTCTTAACCGGACCGACTTCCCGCTTTCCATGCATCCGCATGGCGTGAAGTATGACAAAGATAGCGAAGGCGCTTTCTATTCACCCGGTGCGGGGCTGGGCTCCGCAGTTGGCGCCGGAGCGAAGTTTACCTATGTCTGGCATCTCGATGACGCCTCCGGGCCGCTCCCCGGAGAACCAAGTTCAAAGTGCTGGCTTTATCACAGCCATGTGAGCGGCGATGAGGAAGCAAATCTCGGCCTTGTAGGCTTCATCATTGTCACCGACCCGGCGCGCGCCCGGCCTGATGGCACTCCCAACGATGTCGACCGTGAGATGGCTTCGCTCTTTATGATTTTTAGCGAAAGCGGCTACGATGAAGAAGCCGCCGAGATGGCAGAAGTTGCGGGAAGTGCAAGTAACGCCCAAACAGCCATCAAGAGCTGGGCGGAGAGCCAGGAAGAACGGGAGCTCGGTTTCCGGTATGCGATCAATGGATATATCTTCGGAAATCTGCCCGGCCTTGAAGTTAATGAAGGCGAACGCGTGCGCTGGTATCTTTTTGGCCTTGGCGATGAGCAGGATATGCACACCGCGCACTGGCATGGACTGCGGGTGATTGAAGAAAATCGCCGGCGCACCGATGTCATTGAACTACTCCCCGCATCCATGAAAGTGGCCGACATGCTTGCCGATAATCCAGGCACATGGCTCTACCACTGTCATGTCGCCGAGCACATGCAGGAGGGTATGTTTTCACGCATGGTAGTGCATCCGCGCGGCTCGGCGGGTGTAAGCCGGGCCCCTGCGGCAGCGTTCTTCGGATTGCCTGAGGGCGCCCAGTCACTCCAAATTACCAGTGCCACTCTCGTGCGCGATCCGGGCGCCAGGCGGCCGCCTGAGCTTCGCATCCTGGGAAACGTTACTGTATTTGATGCCTTTTCCGTGTTCACCACCGCGATTCGAATCGGGATCGGAGAAAAGTGGGTAACGCTTAAACCGGCCAGAAACGGACAAGCCAGCGCCGAAGGAGTCAGCTATCGAGTAATCAACAGCGGACGTTACGGGGTAGTCTACGGCGGCGTGATGGAATGGGAGGCCACCTTCACCGGAGAATCATGGGCAACCGCCGCCTCTAAAGCAGCTGCCTCAATTCAAATGGAACTCGGCAAAGCTCGTCATGCCGTGCCTCTGCCGCCCATCCCTTGATTAAGAAAGTGAACCGCGGTTCATAACAAAACAGGCATGTGGAATGAAAATCACAGGCGCGCGGATTGGAGATTGCATGAATTTTAAACGCGGCGAACCTGCTCTCCAATACGCAAAACCGCATGATGAATCTTTCCAGCACAACAATGGCGGCCGTCGCGATGCTGATGTCGCTTTTGCCCGCAGTGGAAGCCCCGGCGCCAAAAACGGCAGCGGCTGCTACGGCAACCAAGCCTGAAACAATAGCTGAACTAAAGCCTGAACCCAAGGCCGAATCCAAAGCGGAAATCAAGGCCAACGCGAGGAAAGAGATAGATAAATTCTTTGCCTCCAACGGACCAATTCCGACACTGAGTTTTAATTTCAGCAAGCCGGAAGAATGGGAGTATCTGAAAAAGGAGAACCGTCGCTATGCTGAGTGCGAAATGACGGACGTGGAGTTCCCGGAGAAAATCTGGCGCGGTGTCGCCGTTAAACTCAAGGGGTCCGCTGGCAGTTTCCGCGGGCCTGAAGATAAGCCGGGCCTGTCGGTGAGCATGGAGAAATACAAGAAAGGAGAGCCATGGCGCAGCATTGGGAAGTTCCATCTCAACAACGGGGCCCAGGATAACTCATATCTTAACGAGCAGATCGCAGGAGAGATGGCGCGGATGGCCGGGGTGCCGGCGTCACGATGCACCCATGCTTTTGTCAGTTTCCACGGCAAGGACTTTGGAATCTATGTAGTTAAAGAAGGGTTTGAGCCGGATTTCCTTGCCCACTTTTTCAAAAAGACCGATGGCGACCTTTATGACGGCGGATTTTGCCATGAGATCGATACGAACATGGAAAAGGATCACGGCGATCCTGCCGATAGAGCCGCAATCAAGCAACTCATGCAGGCGTGTGGCGAGGGCGACGTGAAGAAACGCTGGGAAAAACTTGATCAGATTCTCGATGTCGACGCGTTCCTGAGCTTCATGGCAATGGAGTCAATCCTCTGCCATTGGGATGGTTATAATTTCAACCGTAATAATTACAGACTCTATCTTAATGCCGATTCGGGCAAATTCGTCTTCTTCCTCCACGGAATGGATCAGATGTTCGGCGACGTCAACGCACCAGTAATCCGTGACTCAGGGTCAATGGTCGGCAACGCTGTATTCAGCAATCCTTTATGGAAAGCCGCCTATCGCGACCGGGTCGAAAAAATTTATACGGACGTCCTTACCGCAGTCGATTGGCCGAGCCGCGTGGTGGAGGAAGGGAAAAAAGTGCAGGCCGCGCTTGCCGCCAAAAACCCCCAGCTTGGCAAGGATTACCAGGGCCAGATCAACAGCGCGCGGGATCGCGTGGCGCAGCGGATTGCAATGGTGGGCAAGCAACTCGCCATGGCGCCCAAACCTCCGGTCTTTGATGCCGGCGGCGTGATGAAACTAACCAAAGGCTGGATGGGGGTCGATGGCGGTGGCGGCAATTCGCGCACCGATGAAGTTCAAATCGATGGAAAACGCACTTTTCATATCATCGCTGAAAACAGTTCTGCAATGTCCTGGCGGACAACCATCCAGTTGCTGCCTGGCAAATATCGATTTGAAGCGCTCGCAAAGTGCAAAGGAGTGATCGCCACAAACGATGCAAAGGGCCGAGGCACCGATTTACGCGTTTCAGGAAACCAAACCAAAGCGGAACAGTTCCTCGAGGGAGACAGCGATTGGAAACCTGTCAGCATCACATTCGAGAGCTCCGGCGGAGATGCCATCCTCGTGGCGGAACTGCGCGCGGCGAAAGGCGAGGCTTGGTTTCAGGCGGAGTCCTTGCAACTGGTAAAGTTAAAATAAACCGAGGTGGTAAGATGAAACTTATTGTCGTTATTCTACTTCTGGCCACTGGGCTGAGCTCAAGCCATGCCGATCCATCTTCTCTTTCCGAGAAGCGGCCATTGGAGCAGGAAAGGCCGGAACTCGGCCGGCTTTTTGACATCGAAAATGTGACTGGAACCTTTGTCGTGTTCGATCTGCCTGCTGATACTTATCGCTTTTATAACCGCCCCCGGGCCGTAAAGCGGTTTATCCCGGCATCGACCTTCAAGATTGCCAACAGTCTGATCGGATTGAATACAGGCGCGGTGAAGAGTGTGGATGAAGTCCTGCCGTATGGTGGAGAACCGCAACCTTTCAAAGATTGGGAGCACGACATGCCACTCCGGGAGGCTATCAAACTATCCGCCGTACCGATCTATCAGGAGCTTGCGCGACGGATCGGCCTTCAGAAAATGACCGAAGGGGTCAAGGCGCTCGGATACGGAAATCAAACCGTTGGCGATCGAGTTGATCGGTTCTGGCTCGATGGCCCTTTGGAAATCTCCGCTTTTGAGCAGGTTCAATTTCTTGCCCGGCTGATTAACGGGACTCTGCCCGTCAATGCCGAAGCGCTCAAGGCAGTCAGAGAAATCACGCTGCGGGAGCATGAAGAACGATTTGATTTTCATTACAAGACCGGATGGGGCACCTCAACAAAACCACATGTTGGCTGGATAGTCGGCTGGGTTGACGCCAAAGAAGGATCTTATCCTTTTGCCTTGAATATTGATATGGCAGAGGAAAAAGACGCGCCAAAGCGGCTGCGCATTGCAAGAGGCTGTTTGCAGGCTCTTGGAAAACTGCCCTAACCTGAAGTAATTCTTCTAAT
This sequence comes from Chthoniobacteraceae bacterium, assembly GCA_028293625.1. Classification (GTDB taxonomy): domain Bacteria; phylum Verrucomicrobiota; class Verrucomicrobiia; order Chthoniobacterales; family Chthoniobacteraceae; genus CAIURC01. The sequence goes on from JAQGOL010000030.1 coordinate 761,672, forward strand.
TCTGATCAACTTGTCCTGGTGAACATTCTGGTGACGGCCGATGGCACGCGGCTCGTCCGCCGCGGAGTGATCGGAAAGAAGAATCAAGGAAAGGGCAAAGAAGCACTTTGAGAAAGAAAGGCGCACCGAGTAATCACGGTGGATAAAGATCAAACAATCGACGCGGCGGCTGATTTCAATTGCCGCAGGCATACGATCTATCGGCCGGCAATAAAAACACAAAGCCACGCGCGTCGATTTTTCATTAATGAGATGGACCGGACACAAGCTAATCCTCGGCGCGCTCGCCAGGCGGGCACATCTTAACGATCTTCGGATCAAACCTGCCGAGAACCTCAACCAAATCGGTCTGCGCCGCCATGACGGTATCGATATCCTTGTAGACGCCGGGCACTTCATCAAGGCCCGCTGAAAGGAGTTCAACTCCGCGCTCAGCCAGCTGCTTTTTCACTTTGCTCCAGGTGAAGGTTTGGAGCGCTTTGGTGCGGCTCATGACGCGGCCGGCCCCATGGGAGGCGCTCTGAAGGGACTCTGGAAGCCCCTTGCCGCGCACGACATATCCCGGAGACGCCATGGAACCCGGAATGATTCCGAGCACGCCTTGGCCGGCCGGCGTTGCCCCCTTTCTATGGACAATCACCTCACGCTCCACACCTTGGATAACGTGGCGCTCTTTCCATGCAAAATTGTGATGGTTCTCGATGTCGAGGATCAGATGGGCGCCAAGCTTCTTGCCAATGTGACGATGGATAAGATCGTGGTTGGCGGCGGCGTAGTGCCCCATCAGGTTCATAGCAGCCCAGTATTCCTGCCCGTCTTCATCATCAAGGGAAAGCCAGGCCAGATGTTTGAGTTCCTTGGGAAGATACTCGTGACGGGACATGGCGCGTTTGCTGTAGAAATCGCAAACCTGCGCGCCGGTGCCGCGGGAGCCGCTGTGACTGAGCAGGGCGAGGTATTCGCCAGCGGCAAGTCCAAGGCTTGCATCGCGCTCTTTAATGACAAACGCGCCGAACTCCACAAAATGGTTGCCGGATCCGCTGGTGCCAAGTTGTGACCAGGCCTTGTCACGCAGCCGGTGAGTAATCGGGGAAACGCTCCAGTCTTCGTCCATCACTGAGTGATCGCGCCGCTGCTTAAAAGAGCAGCCCATTCCGAAGCGGGTCTCGTCTTCGATGAGATTCGCGAGACGGTCACGCTGGCCCGGGATCGTGTTTGCTTTGCGCTCATAGACGGTGAGTTTCATTCGGCATGCGATATCAACGCCCACCGCATATGGGATGACAGCGTTGTCGGTGGCAAGCACGCCGCCGATGGGCAGCCCGTAGCCGACGTGCGCATCAGGCATGAGCGCTCCTGCAACCGCCACGGGCAGCGCGCACGAGTTGGCCATCTGCTTGACGGCCTCGGCATCGAGTCCTTCGCCCCATTGGCGCCACGGGGCAAGCTGGGCGCGCGGTGTAAATGGAGGGCGATAGATAGCACGCGCCAGCGGCGCGCGCAGCTCATCGGCAAAGTAGGCTGAGGGATTGGAAACCAGCTCGCCTATTTCGGCTTCAAGCAGGGCGCCATCGTGGCCCCTCGCTACAAACTCATGCATAAATGCATGGGCAATTTTGACTGGTTCGCCCGAAGGGACGCCAAGTCGGATAAGGTCTTTCGTGTTCATAATAGAGTGGGTTCTTAGGAACCTGGGGATTGTATAATTAGTTCCATGTTGGTGCGGGCAGAAATGCCTGGATCTCGGAAGCGTATATTTAACTGGCGAGCGCGTAACGGCGGAAGAAGCGGTCAAGTTCGTCCACTTCTCCATTGGCATCCACGGGCCTGGCCAGGCGACCAAGCCGGGTCAGTTCATTTTCGATGAAGATAGATAGCGCCTCAACCGGCGGTGCGGTGCAAACTTCGCTGCCCGATTTTTTGCGTGCAACAAGCTCCAGTAAGGAGGAGCGCACAGCGGGTTCATCGAGCACGCCGGCGACCAGGGTTTCAAACACCATCGGCACCCGGCCAAGCTCGCGCTCGATCCAGCGGCATGCAAGGAGTGGCCTGAAGACGTATAGATATTTCTTCAAGCTGACCGCATCCCGGTTCCGAAGGTAATCGCGCCAGTTGCCCGATGCCATGTGCAGGTAGTGTGAAAAGCAGCGACGCGGGGAGTAGAACTTCGCGGCAAGCGCGCCGAACTCGACGGCAAAGAGCGGATCGTGCTGATAGACGACGGGCGATTTAAGCCATTCAAGCAAGGGCGGGTTACTCTTGCGCAACAGCCGCAAAGCTTTGCGGAGCTCCCAACCACTTACGTCCAGTTCATCGGCAAGCGGACGCTCAATCACGTCGCGCCGGGCCTCAACAGAGAGATACCAGTCGCGCTGATGAACATAAAGAAACCGCACATCATAATCGCTATCGGCTGACTCAAACCCCAGGCGCGGCTGCCGCTTTCGCATGCAAAAAGCACGCGCACATTGAATTCATTTTCCACGCGGGCGAGCTGGTCGCGGACGCGCTTTTCTAAACTGTTTCCATTCATGGAAACCTCCTTTTTCTATTTGACTAATAAGACTATAGATCGCGGCTTAATATATGCCGTAAGTATACGCTGATAAATATAGGCGGCAGTGATCCAAATCACGGGTATGAGGATAAAGCGCCACCTAGATTGGCATCCATTGGCGGTTTATCTAGGGCGGCAGAAAACAAAAACCCTGTCTGCCGCAAGGCAAACAGGGTTTTCAAAAATCGTAGATCTAAATTACGATCGTGAACTACCTGCCCGCCTCCTTGAGGTGACTGTTAATGCCGCGCCCGAGATTGCCGATGTGCGATGTCATACCATCACCCCGCAACCGCCCGGTTGCTTGAGATTGGATTGGATATATGAGATATGAACGCATCGGAATTGGACTTGGGCGACAACTAGGTCGGCAGGAAACTATAGTCAACCAAGAATCTTTAAAAAGTTAGATCCAACTACTCTTTGAGAGGCAATGGATGGTTGATCGACAGGAACGCACAGCCAAACCGCGCCTCCATCAGCGCTGCTGTTTTTGATCAAGCTCCGCCCGTTAAGTAGACAACCCTAAAGCTTGCGAGCGACGTTAGCAGCCCAACGCGGCCGATTGAATCGGTCGCCACATTCAGCGCATGCGCAGATCTTGCGCGATTTCCGGGGGGAAGTGAAAGGCGCCAGGGGGGATCTATCTCGCCTAAGTCCCAGCTAATGAGGGGAACTCTTCGACAGAGCGAGGAGAGATTAATACCGCGTCTTATCCCTTGGAGCGCTCCCAAAAACGGCCCATGCCCTGCGCCCGAGAGGAGGTGTCCCCCGATTCAATGGCGTCAGCTCTTTTCCAAGCCCGGCGCAATTCAGTAATGACTCGCAAAAAAGCGAGATCGTTTTGCTTCCGCGCCCGGAGTTCGTAGGATTGAAGATCGGCCTCAGTCATCGCAGGAGTAAGATCTGTAGGTGATATAATGTTGCTCATCGTCGGCACTATTTCGGAACAGAGAGAGGAAATGGTTCTGCGTTTTCCTGATTTTTGTCCACCGAATTTTGCCTGCAAACGGTTATTATTTTTTAATTTACTAAAAGCATAATGATGCGGTATTTCAGTAAATTAAAATCCCCGCCTTCCGACTTGGAAAAAACCGGCATTCCTTCAGAACTTCGGCAGGGCGCTCTTTGCCTTTTGTTGTTTGATGGCGGCAATCTGGGCTTCATACGAGAAAGCCTGCGGCAGACTAAGAGTGATGTGATCCCACGCGACCTGCCCGATCGCGCGATCACTTCGCACCAACAGGTTGCCGGAAAGTGAATGAGAGCGTCCGAGTTGATTGACGGCCACCTGCAGCGGATCGGTTTCGGGCTGGCCAACGGTTTTCAAATGCCAGCCATCCGAAGCGGCCTGGGCATTGAGAACGGCATCCCGCTCCTCATCAAGAATCCAGGTGGGATTCTGTCTGTTTCTGACGACGAATGCGGGGTCTTTGCGGTATTCTTCTTTGACAATATACTCCCTGCCGTCCGTCGCGGGAAGCAGGGCGCATCGAATAATCCACCCTTCAAATTTGAAACTTAATTCCAGGGCGCCTTCAATCAAAGTGAGCCGCGTGCCAGCCGATAACTCCCGTTTGGGCAATCCGTAGCGGACTTCCGTTTGCTCCCGCGTTTCACCAAGACGGGAGAAGGCGGAGGTGGTGAGCAGGAACAAAACTGCAAGGGGCAGAACAGGTTTCATGGACGCTCCTGAGTTAGCGAGAGTCGGGCCAGACGCGATAAAATCTGAATAGAGAAACCGTTAAATTACGGAAATAGAACGATATATAAATATTGTTCTTATCTTAATTCCGCGATGGCGTGACCCTGCACGGCGACGCGCCCGTATGCTCCTGAAGAGAGCATTGCTTCCACGAAGGCGGACAGCAAAGATTTGACCCGATTGTAACCGAAAGCTTGCCTGAAGCGTTACCAGCGGCGATGCAATGTTATCATGCCCCCAGATGCCAGTTTTGACGTGTTCACGTGTCTCGACGGCGTGCGCCGGCATGATGCGGAATCGGCGCGGGCGCTGGTGGAGCATCTCTTTCCGCTGGTCATTAAAATTGTGCGCTCCTATCGATCGCGGCGGTTGGCCGAAGAAGATCTCGCACAGGAGATTTTCCTGAAGATGTTCACCCGGCTTGAGCAATATCACGGCCGCAACGGCGTCCCCTTTGAGCACTGGCTCTCGCGCATTGCGGTGACAACCTGCCTGGATGGACTGCGCGCGGAAAAGCGCCGTCCGGAGTACCGCTGGGCCGACTTGAGCGATGGCGAACGTGAGTGGGTGGAATTTTGGGCGGCCAAAGAATCGGTCCCTTTGCCAACTGATGCCATCGGTGCGCGCGAGGCGGTTGGAAAATTGCTTGCCCTTCTTTCGCCCGAGGATCGACTTGTCATCACCCTTTTGGATCTCGAGGAACGTACCCTCGCCGAGATTGGCACCTTGACCGGCTGGGGTATTTCTCGAATTAAAGTGCGCGCATTCCGGGCGCGGCAAAAGCTGCGCAAGCATGCGCTCAAAATGCAGAAGGAATCAAAGCTATGAACGAGTTTGATCGCAGATGGAAAATGGGAATCGCCGCCAGGGACGATGCCGGCCAAGCCCCGGAGAGTGCGCCGTTTGGATTCGCCACGCGCGTCGTGGCGGATTGGCTTGAGATGGCGCGCGCGGAGCCTTCTTTTGCGACGCTCTGGCAGGCGCTGGCGGTCCGATTACTTGGCATGCTGACCATGCTTCTGGCGGTTTTGGTCGCTTACGATGCGCTCACGTCGCCGCGCCCCACGCTTTTGCAGCCCGAGATTGAGAACGCGGTGGCCGATGCGGTTTGTTTTTTATGAAGCCGAAATGGAAAGTCATTCTGTTGCTCTTTGGCATCGTGCTGGTGAGCGGGTTATGCGGCGCGGCGGTCGGCGCCAAGATCACGCAGCGCGCAATCCATCGGCACAACAATCCGGCTGCGTGGAACGAGATTGCCATGCGCGTGCTGCAAAATCGGTTGAAACTGACACCGGAACAGGTGCCTAAAGTTCAGGCGATTCTCGAAAGCGGTGTGGAAGAGATGAAAGGAATCCGGCTCGATGCCATTGCACGCACCAACACTGTCATCGAACGCCTCACTGTGGAGATTGACAAAGAGATCCTGCCCGAGCAGCGCGCGGAGTTTGATAAATTCAAGGCCGAACACCACGAGGCGACTCTTGACATGCTCAAGGCCCGTCCCGCCAGGTAGCTGCTGCCGTTGTAACCCGGCGCCACATCCGGGCGTTATCAGTGGCATGCAAAGAATCCCCTCCATGAGCGTTTTGTTATCGGCGCTCGCATTTGTCCATGTTGCTGCCGCCCAGGAGGCCGTTCCTCTTGAAGAAGCTCGGAACGCGGCCCGCAAGCTGACTGAGCTCTATCCCCTGCCCGCCGATGCTCCTTTCAAGCTGGAACTCGACACGGATAAACCCCGCGCGATCAAAGGGGGCGATTCAGGCGTCATGATCGTGCCCGACAAGCGGATCAGCAGTGAAGCGTTAGTTGCCGCGGGAAAAACGATCACACCTGTCGGAGAGTTATGGGCATTAAAAGTCGCAATTGAAGATCGCGGCGCGGCGGTGAAAAAAGAGAAGCTGCGGGTCGTTTCGGTGGGAGAAGGCGATGAGCGCCGCCAGCTCTCCCTCTTCCTGCTTGGGGTTGCAAAAAATGCTCACGATCTTCCGGAGCTCCTGGTGTTTGGCAAAGAGAACGAGCCGCTCCTCCACCTCGCGCTTCAAAAGAGCGCCACGGGAAAACAACCATCCTCGGTGGAAATCAGCGCCCGCAAACGGGACGACAACTCCGCGATTCTCACTATTAATCTCCCGGGCGAGTACATCGCGGAACTGCCAATGATCAAAGTCTCCGAATAGCCGGATCCTCTCCTTTCCCGGGCGGTCACGGCAGGAAAATGATATGTTCCCTTACTGTTAACGAGCCTGGACCGTTTTTTCCTATAAAGAATCCGTAAATCCGGTTGCCCGGCTGCATGGCGATTCCCCGGATTTTAGTCAGCCCTTGGACAGGATGCATGAACGTGCCACTGACAATGCCGGTGGCCGGAGCGATGACGATCTGGAGATTCTCGGCGCCAGGTGAATCAAAAACGAACCGGTTGCCGCCATCAAGGGAAGCGAGCTTTTCGATTGGCGCTTCAAGACCGCCGCCATCCAGGTCGATCTGGGCTTTGGTATAGACCAGTGCCGGCTCGCCGCTGGCCGGAACCTGATATGGCAAAGCGCTGGCCTCGAGAGTTCTGCTCAGAGGCTTGGCTATTTTAGTTCCGGGAATGCACCAGACCAGCCGGCCATCGCCGCGCGCGCCGCGCTGGAGAGTAAAGGTTAGTTTGCCCGAAATCGAACCGGTTCCTTTATAAAGCGCCGTGTAAAGAGTCAGCGCGGCGTCGTCATCGAGGGTGGCGTTACTGCTCCAGGGAGTTCCGTCGGCAAGCGCGCCGATCAGTCGCGAGCCGCCCGCCGACGAAATATTCAACGTGGCAAACCCATTACTCTGAACTCCTTGATCGACCGGGTTCATGATAGCCATCGTGTATGAACCGGCGGCCGGACACGGCTTCTGTGCGCTCCATGAAATTCGTCTGGCCAACCCTTTTGACTCCGAGAATTCGCCGCCCCGGGATTGATTAACCTGAAGAGCGATCGAGAAGGTCTCCGGGTTAAATTGGAGCGAGAGGTAAATGAAGTCGTCCTTTGTATTACCGCCAATCTGCGCAAAGTAATTGCCGAACACATCGAAACTTCCACGCAATGGATACCGGCGACCGGCCAGGTCGAGGTTTGCCGTGAACCCACCAGTGCGGCCAAGCTGAAGGACGAGCGCGCCGCGGCTGGCATGTTCCAAAAGCTCCTCGCCAATGAGTGCTGTGTAAGAACCGCCTTTGTCTGCGTAAGGGTTGGGGACAAACACGGCGGTAATTTCCAAGTTTTCCATCATCTGAAACTGAAGCCGCTCTGCGTTCCCGCCGTAGCCGAGCCATTCCTGGAATACCCATCCCGGAGCCGGCTTTGCAACTATCGTGTAGGAGCGATCAACGATGCGCCGGGTGGTTCCCAGGAACTCCGAGCTGATTGTGCCTGCGCCTGTCACGCTGACAGTAAGCGGACGCACCAGCACTCGATTAAAATTCACGGCCGCCGGCACCGATTCACGTCCATCGACATCGGTGGCAATGATCTGAAGCTGGTTTGCACCGCCCCGCAACCCACGCGCCGCATCGAGTAAAAGACTCCACGCGGCGTTTTCCTTGAGCGTATACCACGGTCCATTGTTAAGGCTGTATCGGACGGTATCCAAACCGATCCGGCTGGTGGCGGTTCCGCTGACGTTGACGTTCCCTTCGCCAAAACTCGCCCGATTCGCCGGGGTTAAAATCTTAACGGTGGGACGCCACTCGGGATGACTTCCATCGACAATGCGCAGCGTGACCGCTCTCTCGGCGGTCGCCCCGTCGTGATCGCGCACCCGCAGGGTGAAGTTGAAGCCACCCGCTTTCTGCGCGGCTCCGCCAAGCAATCCGCTGCCATCAAGGGTCACGCCTTGCGGCAACGCGCCGGCGGCGATGGTCCAAACATACGGCGGAGCCCCATTGGAAGCGGCAAGCTTGGTTTGAAATGCCCGGCCCACGCGACGCGCGTCCAATTTACTTGCCAGGGAAATGCCCAGCGCGTCGGGATCCTGTCCCGGCAGATAAAGCTGCGTTTCAGTAATGGGGCTCCCGCTGAAATTGCCCGGCTCATTCCAACGAAGCGCGCATTGGCCGAATCCGTCGCGTTCGGCGTATTCAAGAAGCACATCGGCCGGCTCGCCCGCCACAAGCGAGACAACCGCTTCAAAATCGGAGACGCCCCCACTTTTCACCTCGCCCCATTGATCAATAAGAAGGCTGCCATTGACTGAAAGCCGGACACCGCCCGCCGTGGAAACAATCAGCGTGTGTTCGCCCGAAGCGCGTGGCAGCAGCTTGCCGCTCCAGCGCACGGAAAAATGTTCGTGGGGAATGCCGGGCATGGGGGCCGCCTCAGCCCAGTCAAAATCAATCGTCGCGTCATCGCGCACAATTGGTTCACCGGCGAGCTCGGCATTGGCAAAATACTCGCCCTTAAGCCCGAGACCGGTGCCATTTTGAGTGGCATCAACGTCTACGGTGACGAAGTCGGTTTCGCTCGTGGCACCGCCATCATCAGTGGCGCGCGCGCTCAGATCATGCAACCCGGGAGTTGGCTTCCATTCAAAGGCAAACGGCGCCTTTTGACTTACGCCGACAACGAGGTTGTCGACCAGGAACTCCACCTTGACCACCACGCCGTCCACGTCACTGGCGATGGCGGCAAACATGATCGTGCTCGGTGGCAAAGTCGATGTGCCGTCCAGAGGCGAGGTCAGCGTGAGCCGGGGCGGCGCATTGACGGTATTCCCTGCCCCTGGTGTCGGCACGGCGGCAAGCCAGCTCAACGGCTCATCGGCATAGGCTGCCGAATGAATGCGCTGTAGCGAGGCGCCAAACCCGGCCGCGCCAGTCGGCCACGGTTTGCGACTTTGATAATGGAAAGATTCGGCGGTGAAAAAACCGCTTACTCCGCCAATGCTCATCGGCAGCTGAAATTCCACAACTCGGTTTTCGTCGTCAAGCGCGCCGGGCGTTGGTCCAAAGATCGGCACTTCTTGAGCCACCGCGTATTTGGTGCGGAAAACCTCCGGCGCAAGCGCCGTCAACAAAGCCCGTCCATGAGCCGGGATCACCGCGCCGGCCGGGAAGAGAAAATCGAGGAGCCTGGCGCCTTCAATCGATGCTGCCTGATCGGAGACATTTTCGATTTCGACAAACTCATCCCCATCCGAGCCGGGTGCATAATGGAGTTCTACAATACGCAACGACGAGGCAAGAGGAGAAGCGTTTGCACTCCCGAGCGTGGCCGCCGAGAGCGAAGGAAACTGTTCCTCTCCGGCGCTATTGAGGTAACGCCCAACGCTCATTCCCTTCAGCGTCGATTCAAAACCAAATCCATGCACGTAACCGGTCAGTGCGCCCGTCGAATCCGCGGAGAAAAGCCATGCGGCGCCGCCGGTTGGGGTGAAGGCGAACGCGGTTCCAATTTGAGCATCGTCGAAAACGAGATAGCCACCGGGAGCAATCACGGTGTTTGGCGGGACCCGGAATTTCCTGGGAACCTGCTGCTCGTTGCTAAGCCACCAACCGGAAATATCGGCGGGTGCGGCGCCTGCATTAAAGAGTTCAATCCCGGCGTGGCCTCCATCCTCCGGACGCGCAAGCACCTCATTAACGAACACCTTGGAAAAGAGGGCCGGTTGCGGATCATCGATCCCGGGCGAACCGCCACGCTCAGCGCTGGCACGCCAGTTGGAAGGCTCATTCCCTTTCCCATCCTCGGAGTGCACAAGTGAGAACCCGAGTCCATCGGCGGCCACCGGCCACGATCCGTGATCGCCATAGGTGAACGAAAAGAGGGTGGCGCGTTCAGCGGTGGTGAGTGTGAGGGTTTCACCATCATCGCTCAATTTGCCGGCGAAAATTCCGTTGGGTGCGACCCCGGGATGTTGGGAGGCAAAAACAGCGGCGTTGCGGGCAATGACAAAAAACGTGCCTGGCGCCAATATGGTGTTGGCGGGGAAAGTAAATTCAATACCGGCCGTAAATGTGGCTCCACTAAGTGGCAGCGGAATGGTGCCGGTGTTCTTAATCTCAATAAATTCGCCATCATCGCCGGTGGCGCCTTCGACCGCGGGCGGATTGTAATGAATCTCAGTTACTTTGAGCCCGTCATAAACCGGAGCCGGAACCTGATTGGTTTCCACCAGGGCGCTCCATATGGCGCCATCCCGGATCCTGGCGCGCACCAGCGAGGCGCGGGCCACGTTGACCGGCTTCGTATAAGCAATCGCACTCGATGCCACGGTGCCGCCGATGCGCCGGGGATCGCTGCCATCGATAGTATAAAAAATCTGACCTGCTGCGTTTGGATTGACAATCTGAAGGCCGCTTTCCTGCACATCGGTTGCCGTAGTTCCCAAGGCGTTTGCCCGCAGAATCTGGGGAAACTCCGGCGCTGCCACCGACGGATAAAGATGCGCTTGGCTGAGTTGTTCAAAAACGATCCCGGTGCGATTGGGGAAATAATCCGTCAGCATGGCGTTGCATGCGGCCAGCCATTCCGCGCGGGTATGAGGCTTGGTTTTCACATGCGGTTGAGGGCCGGGTTTTGGGCCCGGGCGCGGAGGAGGTTCACCCGGCACGATGCCATCGCGCTTTTCAAAAAGCGCCTGGCAAGCCGCCAGACTCTGCGCACCAAATATCGGACCTGGTCCCGGCCTTGAGTTATGTTGTGCCGCGTCACCCCAGCGCGCGCTTTCAGCCACGATGGCGCGATCGAGCTGGTCCATGAGCGCCTGCCAGCGCGCAGTGCTCGCTTCGGTTGAAAGCGCGCCGCCATTGAAGAAATGCTTTTGAATGCGGTCGGCCACGCGAAGCCTGAACTCGGCATTGTGCCGCATTGCCTGCCAGTAATGCCACGGGTTCGCGTTGTCGGAGTTGATAAACTCAAACGGATTTTCCACCGGCTCTGATTCAACGATATTATCGTCCTTGGTCAGCATCGAGAGTTCGAAATCGTGGACGAAAAAACGGAACCCGAAATCGTCTTTTCGCGAGCGGACCGAATACCAGTTGTTCTGGGTGCCGAAGCTTGGCGGGTTGTCGGTTGCCGCGCAGTAAATTCCCACGAGCATATAGTCGATGAGGTTGTCGACATCGAGCAGCCGTTCAAAATCCTTGTTGCGTGAACCATCCGGATTAAGCCCCTGCACTTTGAAATACTCCGCGTTGTTCTCAAATCCGCGGAGGCCCGCGTCGAACAAGCGCCGCCACGAACCGAGTGTGCCATCGGTAAATCCGTCGCCGCCGAGCGATTCGGCATCGAACTTAACTATATCGTAATCGTTTTCGCTCCCTCCGAAATATTCAACGCAGTAGTTGGAAGTAACCCGCTCGTCCGTGTTATAGAGTCCCCAATACTCTCCATTGATATAAAGATGGTAGAACTGTCCGCGCTTGGCGGGCTGGCCTGTCGCCAGTTGCGAATGACGTCCAAAGATGTCGCGCAGAAAGAGCGCTTTCGAGTCATCCACGTAATTCCACGAATCAAGGTGATCCCAGCGGATGTCAAAGAAGCTCGTCCTGGAAGCGCCCTCCGGGCCAAAAAGCGGATACTTCAATGCACTCGCCCCATACTCTTTTCTAAAAAGGAACCGGAAGGAATGCTTCGGATTATTCGAGTCGCGGCTTGCCCCACCTCGGATGCGGATTCCGCCGTTAATCTGAAAACCGGGCGTGCCTGCCGGATCAATCAATTCCAACGACATAGGCCGCTCCCACTCCCGTCCCTTTTCAGAAGGATTCGAATAGATACCGTCGTTAGGATTAAACAAGTCATCCAGCGGCATCGCCACGCTCAGAGAAGGAATGGTGCGCAAATCAGTGGCGATTGTGCGCGAATACGGTGCCTTGGCCGCAATTCGCGGGTCCATTCCGTAATCGACTTTCGCGCTTCCCCATGTAGCCGGCCAGCCGCGTGGCGCTTTTCCGTTGGCCGACTGCTGAATAATGTCCCCTGTAAAAAGATAGGTTCGTGTGACCGCGGGTGATGCCTTGATTGCCGGCGCAAAGGTCGCAGCCCGAACTATACTGGTTGTCTTGATTATTACGGGTCCTGTATAAAGCGCGCTGGCTGCCCCCGGCTCAGTTCCATCGAGTGTATAGTGAATGCTCGCTCCGGGAGTGCTGCTCGTGAGCGTCAGCGCAAACGGTTGATCCTGGAATCCATGCGCCCGGTTGAAGGTTGGAGGCGTAGCCACCGCGATCGTTGCCGAATTTGCCGCGCCGGGCGTTGGCTGCGAAAGAAAACTAATCCCGTCAAATGAGACGTCCGGCAACTGCTGCGGATAGCTAACCTCCAAACCACCTACTCCGCCCGGCGGTGTCAGGGAAAGCCGCTCTCCTCCCGCGCTCAGGGCAAAATTCGTATGCAGATTTCCGCTGGTAGGAACCCGATTTTTTCCCGACGCAAAGATGACAAGATAGCCATCAGCCGGGATTGAAACAGCCGGGAAAGTCCATTTGGCCGGCGTATCGTGTTCATCGCTGAGGTGCCAGCCCGCCAGGGCCACCGACGTGGCTCCCGTGTTATGCAATTCAAGCCAGTCCGGAAACTCCCCGTCTTCATCGGCAATGACGCTCTGGCCCGCGGCCATCACTTCAGAGATGACCACATCGCCTTTTGCGATGGCCCCAAAAAGGAGGAAAATGGCCAATGCAGAGTAATAAATAAGCGCCCCAAATTTCATGCGAGCGGCAGATTACAAAGAGAAGACAAAACGAGGCAACGGCTAAGATCAATAATTTATCTTTCCTTTTTTCCGCCGCCTTTAAGACTTTGTCAGCCAGGTCAAACACCCCTTCTTTCAGCCGGATTGGAACCGGACAGATAAACTTTTCCCAACTTCTTGCGATTTTTCAGGCTTTGCTCACCTGGCGGTTAAGCGCCACGAGCTTCCCGGATCTTCAGCGACAACTCTTAAGCAGGATCGCCCCAGGATCACGAAAACTGCAACTTTGCGTCTGCGCGTTAAAAGACTGTTCGCCATCGCCGCCAAAACGCTTTTCGTTGCTGCAAAGAACCTGTTCCCATTTGGAAACAGCCCGGGCAAGCGGTTCAGTGTCCAGACTGCCATGATGGCCCCCCCGCAGATCGAAGATCAAAAGATATGTCCCGTCGTGCGATTCAAAGCGGAGTGCCCCGGCACCGAATTCCATCGCCCCGGCTTCCCAATTTTCGCGCAAGGCCGGGCGAAACGCGCCGCTTTCCCGCCTCAACCGCAAACCCTCGGTGTAAAGGGCCACCATTTTGGCATGTTCACGTTGGTTGACTTCGCTCCAGTTGAGCTTGGAACGGTGAAACGTCTCCTCATCTTGGGGATCAGGAATTTCGAGAAGCGAGAGCCGGTTGGTGAACTCCGGGAAGGCGGCAAATTCCCGGCGCCGCCCTTCCGTGATCAACGCCCCAAGCTCTTGATTGTGATCGGTAAAATAGAGGAATGGAGTGGAAGCGGCCCATTCCTGGCCCATAAAAAGCATCGGGGTATAAGGGCTCAGGCAAAGCAGCAGCGAGATGGCGCGGTAACCAGGCGGACTGATTCGGTGGCTGATCCGCTCGCCCAACGCCCGGTTGCCGACCTGATCGTGGTTTGAGATGCAATGAATGAATTTGGAGGGCGGCAAATGGATGCACTCACTGCCACGTTGATGAGTGCCGGGTTGCGGACGCTCTCCTCGATAAAGCCAGCCGTGTTCAAGCGTCTCAATGACTTCCTTCAAGGTCCCCCGATACGCGCTGAAATAGGAGGCCTGTTCGCCGGTCTGGCTCACTCGAATGGCGTGATGAAAGTCGTCCGCCCAGACGGCATCAAAGTCGTGCCCGCCTTCCAACTCGCCGGTAAGCAATCGGGCATCATTGCGTTCATCTTCGGCGATCGCATAACCGCCCCGGTCATGAACCGCTCTGGTGATGTCGGCCAGAATATGGCGCTGCGACGTGTCGCTTATCGCATGGGTGGCATCGAGCCGGAATCCATCAACATGGAATTGCTCCATCCAGTAAATCGGATTTTGCACGAAAAAATCGCGCACTTCCTCGGAGAACTCGCCATCGAAATTAAAAGCGGCTCCCCACGGAGTGTGAACCTGTTCGTTAAAAAAAGCGGCACTGTATTGCGCGATATAATTGCCGTCCGGCCCGAAATGGTTGTAAACGACGTCCAGGATCACCGCGATCCCGTGCGCGTGCGCGGCATCAACCAATGCCCGAAGATCATCCGGCGTGCCGTAAGCTCGCGCCGGCGCATAAATGAGCACCCCGTCGTAGCCCCAGTTTCGTGACCCTGGAAAATCGCCGATTGGCATCAATTCAATCGCGCTGACACCGAGGCGCTGCAGATGCGGCAGTTTGCCGATGGCCGCCCGGAAAGTGCCTTCAGGGGTGAACGTACCGATATGCAATTCATAAATCACCAAATCGCGAAATGCCGGCCGCGCCCAGGACGCATCGTTCCACTGATAACGATCGGGATCGACGACAACGGAAGCACCATGGACCCCACCCGCCTGTGCCCGGGAAGCGGGATCCGGAAATCCTTCGCCGCCATCAAGCAGGAACCGGTAATTGTCTCCCGCCTTCCCTTCCCGATCTAAAATCCGATGGTAGCCGTCGGGCGCGCGCTCCAGCTTTAAGCGCCGCCAGGGCTCACCTTCAATCTCCACCTCAACAAGCCGTCTGCCTGGCGCCCACGCGCAATATTCCACCCCATTCTCGATAATTTTTGCGCCTAACATGGATTACACGCCCTCTGCGCAGCGGGAGATATCCCGCTCTACGGTTCCTTCCAATGACGGAATATCGATTACGCTTCGTGAAAAATTCATCGGAATGAAATCGGGACTCACTCCTAAGCGAGGGGTCCCTCCATCCTTTAATTACTCGGCTAATTGCTGCGATACCCAATCGACAGCAAATCGTACCATTTCCGATGCATCTCTGAATCTCAGCTTTTCAATAATATGCATACGATGAGTTTCAACTGTCTTAACGCTTAAACCGAGGCGTCCGGCAATTTCCCGGGTCCGAAGCGCTTTGCCAAAAAGAAGCAGAACCTCAAGCTCGCGACTGGAAAGTTTTTTAAGCGGAGACGCCGAACCATTCTCAAGTGATTCGATCTCTTTAAACACACGACGTGTAGCGACTACCGGGCTGATATATGTTTGCCCATCGAATACTTTGTCCAGGGCAACCACAATCTGGGCCGCAGCCTCGCTCTTTACCACAAATCCCCTCGCCCCGGTCCGCATGGCCTTCAGTGCATGAGCGGACTCATCGTGCATTGAAAGAACCACGATAAGGAGGCTTGGGCGTTCGGTTAACATCGGTTTGATCAACTCAATCCCGCTCGTGCCATTTAAGGAAATATCGAGCAGTACAAGATCGGGCTCCAGACTGCGTATGCAATCAAGCGCTGCCAATGCGTCGCTTGCTTCACCACATATCATAAATTTAGTTTGTGATCCGATGAGACGAGTTATTCCATGTCTAAATAACGGATGATCATCCACAATAAGAATGCGTTTTTGACGACCATTAATCTCGGTGTCATTCAATGTTCCTTCAGGTTTTACCATCATGTCGCGTTCCGGGATTTGAAAAATGACCTATTTCAATTTTCTTTAATTCCTTGATCCCGGTTCGCCTTTTAAGTGCCCGTTGGTCGTGAAGAAGACGCGCGAAAATAAGTCCGTTGTCCCTTATTGAGCGCAACTTAAAAAAACGCGGGCGCATTTTGTCCGTTTTGCTTCCTTGCGCTGATCGAGCCCAGTTTGGTTCCCACGCTCCAAACCGTGGCGTCTCAAAGCTCCTGAATGGTCAATCCTCCGGCGCTTCGCCTTCCGATGGCGGCCGATCAGCATAAAACGGAAAATCAGCTCACAATTGATCCCTCTTTCAGCTGCCCTCGGCCGGCTGATTGGCGCCGTGTATTTTGGCCTGCATGACACCGGTGTCCGGATATCGGTAGGAAACGCCCGATCGCCCACTTCGAGCAGGCGCATATATATGACCACCTTGGTTCTGCCATTTGCTCACGATGAGCAAAACGGCACTAAATGGACGGCGATTCCACGACTACTTCGATTGATTGCCGGAGACTCGCGGCTCAATTATTAGCACCCTCAATTGAAAGGGATAACCTACATACGCCACTATATACAGCTGGAGTAAAGGAATAAACAATCGCAGCTTTGAAACTCTAATAGGCAACCCGATTGCTACACTATTAGGCATTCTGCGCAAAAGTAACCATCCCGATGCGCGAAAACGTTCCGAATCGAGGCCCTGACTGTTTAGCGCTAGTAGGCCGGCTCGCCGCCAAAAACCTCGTTGGAACATCAATTTCACAGGGTAGGTGAGTGACGCAAAGTTGCGTGGCACGGGATCGGCTAACTGCGGCGTCGCACGTGCCAACCGCACCCATCCGGCGACAACCAACCATCCTCTCGCCTAGTAAACATGCAGTTACAAACCACAATGAAAAGCCAAAGCTGTAAGTGCGCTCCCCCCGGCAAGCGCAAGTTCACCAAGTTCATCCTCACTGCCGCCATTGCAACTACGCTGACGGGAGTCCACAGCGTGCAAGCTCACGATGGTAACATCATCAAGCAGGAGATCTTCCCGGTCGGCAAATCAGGCTTGCTTCCCGATACGGAAACAGATCCCACCAAGGATGGCGTAGTCGGTCCGCTGCTCCCAATGCACACAATGAGCGTGCATAATACGCTGGTCTGGAAACGCGGGGCACAGTGGCCCGGCATGCTCATGTTCCACCGGCACTCGGCCTATCGCGCCGATGAAGTGGCCAACCCGGCTGTTATTCACTTCCTCATCGATAACCCGAATCCGACGACGGGTCTGACTGCGTTCTCCAGTTCGGCGAACCAGTTCAACTCCTCGATGCGGCGTTCGTTCCAGCAGCTCTGCTACGGCGGCTATAACATCATTCACGATGTCAGCCAGAGCGTGCCTACTCGTATCCGTGTCGACCAGACCCGTGAGATGACCCAGCTCTGGGACATGAACCACCCGGACGCGTTTAAGTATAATTTCGGCGCGCCAATTCATTCCGCGGCGCTGCTCGATAACTCCGACGCCGAAGTCAACCTGGCGGCATTCAAGAACATGGGTTACTCCAAGGGCTTGTATTACGACATGTATTGCCCCGGCTTTGCCACGCTCGAAGACGGGCGCGCGGTATTCGCCGGCGGCCACGACATGAACAGCCAGAACGGCTTGTATCGCATCCAGGTTTACGACCCAGATCTCGAAGGCTGGGCAAATCGTCCGGTGTCGTGCATGCGCGACCTCTACGGCTCGGATCCAACCGATCCCTATTTCGAAAACTTCTATCAGGCTGAAATTCAGCGGCTCGCCGCCGCGGGTTTGCCAGCTACGGATATCTACAAACTCTATCTTCCTGATTGCGATCCGCACGCCCTCGGTGCCGATGACTATTCGAAGACCCCAGGGTATGAGAAGATCCGTCTGATGGGTGCGACCGGCACGGTCACTCAGCCCGGCAGACTGACTTCCGATATGCGTTATGCCCGCTGGTATCCAGGGCAGGTCGCCCTCCCGGGCAATCGCCTTCTGATCTACTCGGGCTGGGATCGCGACGAATCCAAGTATCCGTCGGAACCAACCACGGGCACGCCACCGGTGCTGCGGGCTCCCGACGCTTCAACGTTGGCGATGAAACCCTTCATCGACGCCAAGGCGCTCAATCCAAGTCTTTACCCCGATCTGCCGCCGACGGCGCAGCTTGCCGGCTTTATGAAAGCGGGCGGCGACACGGACTTTGCCGGCACTCGTGTCAAGCAGCCTGTGCCCGAGATCTTCGATGGCACCCGCGACACCATGACGGCGCTTGAAAACGCGCGCCTCTTCACGGGAGCCTGGTATCCCAACGGTCTTGTCGTCCAAACCGGCCCGCTTCGTGACGACTGGAAGGTCGGCATCAATGACGGCAAGCTTCTGGAAGACGTGCCCAACGGTGTAACTGACAGCTCGCTGGCTGACCGTGCATTCCACAATATGTGGCTGCTCGACGTCCAGGGCGCTCTCAAGGATCCCGACGTCAATAAGCCTCAGGTGCGCGAAGGCAAATACCTCAAGCTGCTTAGTGAAGCCGCAAACAGCCACACCTCCTTCACCGGCAGTTCGAACCTGATGAAGCTCGACAAGCTCGGCAAGGTCCTCTCCCACAAGCTCACCCACTTCGGCGGCCAGCATGCCACGACAGGGAACTCGGCTGACATTGAGCAGATCAGCTTCGAGGGAATGAGCAAGGCGGTTACCAAGAAGGATCCGACTCCGGGAGCCGCTCCTGCGTGGAAGGTATTGGTGCCTGCGCTTTACCAGCCCGGCCGCCAAAACTACGGCACACCGCTTCCTGACGGCACCACGGTGCTTCTGGGCGGCAACGGCGGAACCCTGCCTGGCATCGAAGCATGGAGTCTCCATCTCCAGCACTTCATCCCAAGCGACAGCGATAGCCCGATGGCGATGGCTGATATGGATCAGTGCAATAAACTCGCCAAATCGCTGATTCCGCGTGATGAGCACGGCATCATTCAGCTTATGCCGGACGGCCGGGTTTACCTCGGTGGCCAGAACCGGAACGGCTTGGTGCGCGCAGGCGATCCTGCCGCTCCCCTGGGCGACTCCGATCTGGGCGTTCCCTGCGGCCAGCTCTTCTCGCCTCCGTATCTGTTTGATCCCGCGACTGGCCAGCCCGCCGAGCGTCCGGTCATCCTGAGCGGTCCTGACTCGGTTACCTACGGAAAACCGTTCCCGGTAACAGCTCTCACAAAGAAGGGTATTAAAGCAGTTACCTTGATCCGCACCGGATCGATGTCGCATTCGCTCAATACCGATGTGCGCTACGTGAAGGTGGAGTTCAAGGCCGGCAAGACAGTCAACAACATGGTAAACCTGACGGTCTATCCGCCTAAACTTCCCGCCACGGCGGTTGGCGGTTACTACTACCTGTTCATCCTCGACAACGCGGGTGTTCCGAGCATCGCCAAGGTGACCGTCGTCGGCACGGAAATCGACAAGCGCATCAAAGCGCTCAAGAAAGCCAATCTGCTGACCACAGCGGCAAAGACTGCCGCCAAGTAAACAACCAAGGGGCTTGCCCCGTGTAAGTTGAGTGGAGCGGCCCGTCAAAAGGCCGCTCCACTATTTCCACCCGTTTTTTGGTCTCCCCACCTATTTCTCCACCACTTTTTTTTTGCATGCGAAACAGACTTTCTATTGGCGCACTTTTTGCCGCTGTCATCAGCTTGATCCTCGGCGTTGTTTATTATTTAAATCTGCCGGGCCCGCTTCCGCCTCCTATCGCATCAGCCACGAGCGAGCCGGTCAAACCCGCTGAAATCCAACCGGCCAAAGATGCGGCACTGGGGGTGATGGAAACCGTCACCACACCACCCAAGACATTTGGCGGTCAGCTCTCTCCCGATGCCACCTCGATGGAGGAGTTCTCCAGCAATCCAAAGCGCGATCCGGCCGAACAAGGCGTGCTTGACCTGGCCGCCGAGCGCGGAGTGAGTGATCAGGTCAAGGTGCAGCGGCTGCTCGCCATGATTCCGAATCTGCCGCCCGATGCGCAGACATTGGCCATGGAGAACGCAACGGCGCTGATCCCGGACACCAATTATCTTACTTACCGCGGCCAGTTGCTTCAACTTGCGAAATCTCCGGAGATGAGGGAGACCGTCATGAACGATTCACTCACACGCGGAGAGGATTTGCGCCTGCCAAACCTGCTGGAGATGCTGCGCACTTCCACGGATGAAGCGGAAAAAAAGGAAATCCGCGAAATCTTCGAAGCTTACCTCGATAAAGATTACGGTCCGCAGCCTTCGCAGTGGGAAGCGCCGCTTCGCAAGTGGGTGGCAGAAAACGCTGACAAGTAATCCATGGCCAGACCCTTGGCTTGCTCAATGACAAAACCGACGCGCATGACTGTCCGTTTGCGGCATTGCAAAGTATTGGCGTTGCTGACAGCCGGGCTTCTGAGTTCATTTCTACTAAATCGAGTTCAGGCGGCGACCTATGACGTCGATGTGGTTGACTTTGAGTTTGTTCCCAGCACGCTGGTTATCGCGCCGGGAGATACGGTGGTCTGGCATGCAAGCGCGCCCGATCATACCGTCACTGCCGATGACCTGAGCTTCGATTCCTCGCCCGAGCCCGATACCGTCACGCTGTCAAGTGGGGCCACGTTTTCCCACACATTCCCCACCGTCGGGATCAACCATTACTACTGCCGGATTCACGGGAAACCACTTGCGGCAAGGGGGATCGGAATTTCCAGTACGCCTGATGATGTTATGACAGGCGTCATCCGCGTGGCGGACCCGTCGGTTAACACGCCTCCTGAGACGCCGCTCAATTCGACACCAGCCGCTGGATCAACCGGTGTCTCCAACAGCCCGCTCCTGCAGGCGACGGCTTTTGGCGATCCCGACATCGATGACAAGCACGCAGCCAGCCAATGGCTTATTCGCATCGTCGAAAGCAACACCATTATCCTCGATTCAGGCGTGGATACGGCGAACCTTACGCAGCTGCGCGCCACGGGACTCACCGCTTCGATCACCTATTCCTGGCAGGTGCGTTATCAGGATGACCGCGGCGCGTGGAGCGGCTACTCGATCCCGACGCAATTTACCGTGGCGGAAGATGCCGGCGCCGGCACCGGGCTGACGGGCACCTACTTCGCCTACGACGCCAAGCGTGACATCATTAAAAAGCAAGTGGGCACACGCCTCGATCCGGTGCTCGATTTTGAATGGGCCCTTGGAAAACCGCATCCTTCCGCTCCCGCCAACAACTTCTTCATCTACTGGGAAGGAAACATCCTGCCGAAGTTCTCGGAGGAATATCGCTTCCGGATCAAGGCCGATGGCGGCGTGCGCCTCTGGATCAATGGGCAGATCATCATCAACGACCCCGTGGTGGCGTTGTTTACTCTCTATCGCAGCGGCACGGTGGCGCTGGAGGCAGGTATCCCGGCCACGATCCGCATCCAATACTTTGACACAATCACCAATGCTTCCATGCATCTGCGCTGGTCGAGCTTAAGTCAGCCGCTCGAAGTTGTCCCGCAGGCCCGCCTTTTTCCCACACCGTGATTCCACTTCCTCGACGCAAATTCCTTCGCGCAATCGCCGCATTTGGAGGCGCTTCATTTTGCCTGCCTCGGGTGCGCCTTCTGGCACAGACCCACGCGCACACCGGCATTACGACTTCCGCTGTCACGGGACTTGCCCCGTTTGTTGATGCATTGCGCATCCCGCCGGTGCTGAAGCCAAAGATCGTCAACAAGGTCGATACTTACAGCCTCACCATGCAGAGCGGAATGTCCAAATGCCACCGTGATCTGCCTGCAACCGAGATCTGGGGCTACAATGGCATCTTTCCCGGACCCACTATCGTGGCGACGAAAAATCGCGCCGTTTCCATCAAGCAAACCAACAATCTGCCAATGGCGCATGACGGTGGCGAGATGACGCACATGCTGCCTGCCGTCCACCTGCATGGCGCGCTTGTTGAGCCTGGCAGCGATGGACATCCAAATGACGGCATCGCTTTTGGCGGAGGAACACGCGACTACCTTTATCCCAACCAGCAACGCGCCTGTTCGCTTTGGTATCATGACCATACTCATGGCATGACCGGAGAGCGTGTGATGAAAGGTTTGGCCGGACTCTATCTGCTGCGCGATCCTTCGGTGGAAGCTCCGCTTAAACTTCCAAGCGGCACCCGCGAAATCCCATTGATCATTCAGGATCGGAGTTTTGCCGCGAACGGCCAGTTTATCTATAACCTCGACGATGCGACACTCGAGATGGGATTCCAGGGAGACAACATCCTCGTCAATGGTGTTGTCCAGCCGTTCCTTGCGGTGGAAACGGCACTCTACCGGTTTCGCATCCTTAATGGTTCCAACTCGCGCATCTATAAGCTGGCATTAAGCAATGGCGACCCGCTTATTCAGATTGGGACCGATGGTGGATTACTGCAGCGTCCAAAGGAGTTGGCCAGTCTTGAAATTGCTCCATCTGAACGCTGCGACATCATCATTGATTTCACGAAGCTGCCGGTTGGTGCGAAGATTGTTCTTGAGAACCTAAATGGGACGGATTCCACGGCTCAGATCATGCGATTTGACGTGGCAAAACGCGTTACGGAATCAAAAAGCATTCCCGAGTTTCTACAACCCTGGGAGGAGTTGCCCGAGCAAAAATCGGTGATACTTCGGCAGTTTAATCTTGCCCGGCAAACCCTCAATGGCGCGCTTACCTGGACAATTAACGGATACGCCTATAATTCCGCGAATCCGCCCCTTGCAAAGCCGGTAATCGAGACTATCGAACACTGGAACTTCGTTAACCCGACCAATCATCCCCATCCGATGCACCTCCATCTGGTGCAGTTCCAGATAGTGAACATCAATGGGGTGCCTCAGGAGGCCTCCGAGTTCGGGTGGAAAGATACCTTTGTGGTGCCTCCCGCAAGTGAAGTCACTTTCCTGATCAAGTTCAGCGGATATACGGGACGTTACGTCTTTCATTGCCACAATCTGGAGCACGAGGACTTCGCGATGATGGGCGAGTTCGAAGTGCTGCCAAAATCATAAGTTTCTCTTGAAGAGCAGAAGCCCGCCCTGATTTCGGATCGGCCGTATCCCCCCTGCTCACCTCTCTCCCAATTCCAACTCTATTTAATGAATTCCTCACCCCTTTCCCTGCAAACAACCAAATCCCGCCGCTCCGCGAGACGACTCGTGAAGAATGGATTGATTACTCTGGTCTCGATTGGTTGCCTCATTAAGACCGCGTATGCGGATCGTCCCGCGACATTTTGGACAACCGCATCCGGCGATTTCTTTGATTCAAGCAACTGGAGCCTCGGCTCTCCCGGAACCAACCTCGACGCCAAGATCGACAATGGCGGAATTGTCCGAATCAACACCGCGTCCGACGATACAATCCCTTATGTTTTTCTCGGTTCGGCGCAAAACTCCAGCGGGACACTTGAAGTTACCAGCGGCGGTGTAGCGAACTTTACGACGATGATTGTCGGCGCCTTGAACGCGACGGGAAAACTCAATATCACCGGCGGCGGCAAGCTTACCAGCTTCGGTGGTCCGATCGGCAGCGACTATCTTGGCGTGGGCATCGCGACCATCGATGGCGCCGGCTCGAGCTGGAAAGTAACGGGCGCGGAAATGGTGATCGGCGGCAACGGCGTTGGCACTGTTTTTTTACAAAACAGCAGTAGCCTTACAGTGGCCAACGGCTTGGGCAGAGTTGAGCTCGCGGACCATCCGCTTGCGGAAGGAACCTTGTCGATTGGCAACGGTGGAATAGCAGGAACGCTGAGCGCGAGTGAAATCTACAACGGCGAAGGTATGGCCACTGTGATCTTCAATCACAGCAATGCCGCGCTTACCGTGGCCACCAAATTTACCGGCGTTCAAACCGTCCGTGGTTATCTGAATATTATCCAGCAAGGCTCGGGCACGACGGTCCTGAGCGCGCCGGAAAGCAATCTGGCTGGTAAGATTACGGTCTCCGGAGGAACCCTCCTTGTCACTGGCAGGATCATGGGGAGCGTCACGGACGTAGTCGTGGACGAGATGCTGATGCAGGAGAGAACCGTGGGTGAAACGCTGGTCACTGCCAATGGCACTCTTGGTGGAACAGGCTTTCTTGAGGGAAAAACGACCATTCAAGGAAAACTTTCGCCTGGTATAGCCACAGGCATCCTGAAGTTCGGGGGCGACTTAAGCCTTTCCTCCACCAGTACCGTGAAGATCGAGCTCGGCGGCACGGTTCGCGGAACCCAGTTTGACGCAGTGGACGTTGCCGGCGTTCTGGCTTACGCAGGAACCCTGAGGATCGACATGCTCAATGGGTTTGTCCCATCGCAAGGTCTTACCTTTGACCTATTCAATGGCTATAGCTCCTACTCCGGCACATTTGCGAATATCGAGTTTTCCTCGGGAAATTACGCGGGTGCATTCGATCCGGTTACGGGAATACTTTCCGTCACCACGATTCCTGAGCCGGGCATTCTTGGACTTGCCGCCATCGGGATGGCGACTCTCGGCTTGCGCCGGCGCAATCGCGGCAAACAACAACGCACACGCTAAGGCGCCTTTATGAATTTTTCAATCAGGTCTCTCTACAAGCCTGCTTTTGCGGCGGCATTGCTCGTTACTTCCTTCACGGCCCGCGCCGAGCTAGTCTGGGAAAAGAAAGAAGTCCAACTCAAGGCGACCCCTTTTGATAAGGAGGTCGTGGCTCATTATCCGTTTAAAAACGAAGGAACTGAGCCGGTTAAGTTCAAAGCCTTCAAGGGCGCGTGCAGTTGCGTGTCAATTACGGTGAGCACAATGGTGGTCCCTCCGGGAACAACGGGTGAAGTCACCGTGAAATTCACCCCGGAATTTCGCATCGGAAACCAAAAACGCCCGATCGCCGTGCTGTTCGACGACGACAAACAGACCAAGATGGCCCTCTATCTTAAGGTTGAGATCCCCGAGATCATTCGTCCGGATCCTATCTTCTTGAAATGGGCCGAGGGAGAGAATCTTGGGCCCAAGACGGCGACAATTGTTGTCGATGAACAATATCCGATGACCGATTTCAGTGTGCGTCCCATCAATCCGCTTTGGACAGCGACGATCACGCCGATTGAGAACAGCCGTAATTACACCCTTCAGATTCTGCCCAAACGCTCCGACCAACCGCAGGCCCAGTATGTGGAAGTAGAGGCAAAACTCGCCGACGGCCAGCTTAAGCGTATGAATATCTATGTTGTGGTGCGGTAACAACGCTCCATCCCGTCGCGCTGTATGACACGGCTGCTCCTGGCTGACGCAGCCTGGTTTATAGCCGCTGCGCTCATCGCGCTGGGGATGGGAATGGTCGGTGACCGGTTCTTTCGGCATCCGCCTTTGGGCTGGCATTACCAGACGGCCGCGCAACGGGTATTGGCCATGCCCGGATCCCAGGCACCAATCAATATGGTGAGCGTGGAGGAGGTCAGCGCCCTCGTTTCCCGGCCGGACGTGATCACGCTCGATGCGCGGCCCCGCATTTTTTACGAGCTGGGTCATTTACCAGGTGCTCGCAGCCTCTCCCGTGAACAGTTTGACGTCGACTTCGCGATTATTGAAAAGGAGCTGCGCGTCCCCGGACATACCTTGCTCGTCTACTGCTCGGATGCGAGTTGCGAGGATAGCGCGATTGTTGCCCATGAACTACAAAAGCGCGGCCTGGGTCCACTGATTCTCTTCCCTGGAGGACTTGAAGAATGGGAGGCCGCCGGACATCCGGTGGAGACAGTCCCGTGAAAAAGCGGCACCTCGATCGGCAGGCGCGCTGCTGGACTTTTTTACACTGGGTTTTGGCCGGTATCTTTCTCTACGCCGCGCTCATGAAGCTCCACGACGCCGCCGCTTTTGCCGCCAGTATCGCGCGGTTTCAAATGCTGCCGAGCTTTCTAATTCATCCGATGGCGCTTGGCCTGCCACCGCTGGAGATGCTGTGCGGCCTTGCTCTCCTGGCCGGTCGATGGAAACGGCAGGCAGCCTTTGGGATCGCCCTGCTTTGCGCGCTTTTTCTAGTGGCTCTCCTTTCAGCCTCGGCCCGGGGAATCAGCATTGAATGCTCGTGCTTTGGCGCGGCTGCCGCTGAGCCGCTTTGGAAGTTGCTTGTACGTGACCTTCTACTGCTCGCGGGAGCCATGGGCATCTACCTCCGTGCCCTGGGCTATCCGGCAAGCTCGCCCGGAACCAAGTGTGCTTAATAAAACATTTAGGTGTCTGCATTAAGCCGCCCAGACAAAATCGCCCCAACTTCCCCGGTTTAACTAGCCGGACGAATTTGTTTGAAGAGCGCAGATTACCCGAAGGAGCGGCGCCGCTTCCTGCCCCATCCTCCCGTGCTGGCATGGACGGTGCTAAGGGTCGCGTCTCACAAAACCATCCATCTGTCCGCGCTCATTCCTCCCCGCAATGAGCTGCTTTTATCACTCTCCTTTTAGTGAGACCCGCATGCCCATTTCTTTTCTTTCCAAATCCTTTAGCCGCCTTGTTATTTTCGCATTTGGAGCAGGCGTTGCAATGTTCGGCGCTGCACAAGCCGGCGCACAAACCTTCGCGCATTTTGAAGCCCGCCAGGTCCATCCGATCGCATTGACCCCGGACGGCAAACGGTTGCTGGCACTGAACTCTCCGGAAGGCCGTCTGTCGGTTTTCGATGTCTCAAACAGTGCCAGCCCCGAGCCGGTGCTCATTGCTGAAATACCAGTCGGGATTGAGCCGGTCTCAGTTCGTGCCCGAACCAATGACGAGGTATGGGTGGTTAATGAAGTCTCCGACAGCGTCTCCATTGTCTCGCTAAGCCGCGCGGTGGTGACCGATACGCTGCGCGCTTCGGATGAACCGGCAGACATTCTTTTTACCAGTGGCAAGGCGTATGTCAGCTGCGCCCGGAGCAACGCCGTCAAGGTTTTCGATGTCACCAGCCACGCTGAACTTTCAACCATCGCCCTGACCGGACTTTATCCAAGGGCACTCGCAGCCAGCGCCGACGGAACAAAGGTTTATGCCGCTTTCCTCTACTCGGGAAATCGCACCACCGTGTTGACCGCCGATCAGGCTCCGCCGCAGCCTGCACCGACCAATCCCGCCTTGCCGGCCGCCCCGGATACCGGCCTTATCGTGGCAGCCTCGGATCCTCGCGTTCCTTACACCGTGCTGGATAACGACGTGGCCGAGATCAATACCGCAACCAACGCGGTTACCCGCTACTTCACCGGCGCGGGCACCAATCTTTTCGATATCGCGGTGCAACCCGGCACCGGCGATCTTTGGGTGCCGAACACCGAGGCGCGCAACACCGTCCGTTTCGAACCGGTGCTGCGCGGGCATTTTGCTGATAACCGTGTCACCAGGCTTCTGGTCTCCAACGCGACTGCCTCGCCATTCGACCTGAATCCGAATGTAAACTACGCGGAGCTCCCCAGCCCCGGCGCCCAAGCTACCGCACTCGCGCAGCCCACCTCCGCCCTCTTTTCGCCCGACGGCGCCAGCTTCTGGATCGCCGCCTTTGCCAGCGATCGTCTCGCCAAGATCAGCACCGCCGGCGCCGTGCTCAATCGGATCGACGTGCGCACACCTCCCGCAGCTGGCGGCGATAATGGGTCCCGAAAAATGCGCGGGCCACGCGGCCTCGTATGGAATGGCACCGGCACATGGATTTACGTTTTGAACAAGCTCTCAAATACCGTGAGCGTCGTTGATACCAACGCAGGGGCGGTCCTGGCCGAGACGGCGGTCGGCGGCTACGATCCAATGCCTGCCAATATTAAGGAAGGCCGCGGTTTCCTTTTTGATGCGCGCCTCTCGGGCAATGGGACCATGAGCTGCGCCACCTGCCACGTCGATGCCGACCTTGATGGCATCGCATGGGATCTGGGTGATCCGGGCGGAGCCATGGTGACTGTCATGGGCGCAAACGCTGCGGCCCATCAGACCACGCTGATCGCCCGTGAAATCCATCCCATGAAGGGGCCGCTCACCACGCAGACACTGCGCGGCATGCAAGCCGGAGCGCCTTTCCACTGGCGCGGTGACAAGCCGACGCTTCAGAGCTTCAACCCGACTTTTGACAAACTCATGGCCGGCTCGCAGCTCGCGGTCGCGGACATCAACTCGCTCTCCGCTTATCTGCTCACTTTGCGGCACCACCCAAATCCAAATAAGAATTTAAACAATACACTGCCGACGACGTTTGCCGGCGGGAACCCGGCGGCGGGCAAAACGCTTTTTGACGATCATGTCAAAAGCCATTGCGTCACCTGTCATGGCGGCGCGCAGGGATCCAATAACAATCTCGATGACTTCCGGCTGACTGATTCCCGCGATCAGGTGAAAACACCGCCCATCCGCACGGTTTATCAGCGTCTCTTTCTCAACCGGACTGCCGGCTCGCAAAGTATCTCCGGGTATGGCTTGGGACGCAACGGCACCGGGCCCGCCAATTTCCTGCCGACGATTCATTTTTACGATCTCGATATGCTGGAAACAGCGGCCGAGTTTGCCGATGTCAAAGCGTATGTCCTTTGTTTCGACACCGGGACACCGCAATCAGCGGCGGTCGCGCGCACGGTGACCGCTGCGAACATGACCCAAAGCGCTGTGCTTGCCGACATCACGCTGCTGGAAAGCCAGTCGATCTCCTCGCTGAATGATCTTGTGGTGCAAGGGATTATCAGCGGCAAATCACGCTCGTTTTTCTACAATCGAACCACCTTTCGTTACATCTCCGACAAGGCCGACGAAACCCCTCTCACACGCAATCAGTTGCTGGCCGCGCTCGGAACAACCGACGCCGTGACTTTCAGCGGCACCCTCATTGGCCAGGGTTTGCGCCGGGGCGGCGATCGCGACCGCAATGGCGTCCTGGATGCCGATGAGCCGCCACCCGGCATCAATTTAAACCGCGCCACTGCTGCCGCGGTGGAAGTCGCCTGGCCTGAGACGCCCGGTGGCTGGGCTCTGGAACGCGCGCCGGCTCCAGGCGGCCCGTGGACTGCGCTCCTGCTTCCATTCAATCACACAGGCGGTTTCCTGCGGGTCAATTACGACCCGTTGGGCGCTTCATCGGGTTTCTTCCGACTCCGCCGCACCTGGTAAGTTCACAACCTGACCGTTATAATTATGAAAAAAAGATATTGCCTGGCCGCCTTCGCCGGCCTGCTTGGTTATTCCGCAACCGAAGCGAGCACCGTTTCCCAAACCGACCCGCAGGCAGGCGGTATCATCTACCGCTGGACTGTTTCATTGGGAGCCGATGATTCCGCCTCGGTCAGCCGGCATGTCGGTGCCTGGGCATGGCAGGACAGCTCACTCTTTGGCTCCGGCGAAACCCCGGTCGGCTGGACTCATAATTCAGAGTGGGTGGCTCTCAAACTGGAGCTCCCTGCGCTGGTGACTTTTCGGCTTTCCAACATAGCCGGTGTCCCCAATCCCACTTCACTCGATCCGAATGCAGTCGCGCCTGCCAATTTGTATCCCGGTATGACGATTTACTCGGGCTGGGATAACGATCTGGCGCCTCAGTCTTTTGCGGATGCAAACAACGAAGGAACGCCCACCGACAACTGGCATTCGTATGTCAACCGCGGCGATATCGAATGGGCCGAGGATACGCATTACTTCACGCACCTGGAACCGAATGGCACGCACGTCATCGAGGCGACCATGCTCATGCCAGCCGGTGAATACACGATCGCCATCGGCGGCAAATCGATCTCGACGAGCAGCGAGCCCCGCCAGGGTTATCTGGCGAGCTTTTCAACCAGCGCCGTGCCGGAGCCGTGCACCACATCCCTCGCCCTCCTGGGCGGTCTGGCTTTGCTCAGCAAACGCCGGCGCCAGTCACGTTGATCGCGTGCTTTTTTCGCGCCGAACGGGCCGCTCAGATCTCGATTTCCGAGTCCGACTTTAACTGAGGCCGCAGATACTCGATCACGCTCGCCACAGTCTCCTCCAACGACTGCCGGTCAGTGTGGACGGTAAGCTCCGGGTTCTCGGGCGCCTCATACGGTGCGCTGATTCCGGTAAACTCCTTGATCTCTCCGGCACGCGCCTTTTTATATAAACTCTTCGGGTCGCGCTCCTCGCAGACCGAAAGCGGCGCGTCGATGAAGACTTCAATAAAGTCGACTCCCCCTTCAAGGGCAATTTCCCGGGCGCGGCGCCTGTCGGAACGGTAAGGCGAGATGAATGCCGTGATCACGATCTGGCCGCTATCAGCCATGAGGCGCGCCACTTCCGCCACGCGCCGGATGTTCTCTTCGCGATCCTCGGGCGAGAAACCGAGGTTGGAATTGAGGCCGTGCCGGATGTTATCGCCATCGAGAATGTAGGTGTGCATTCCCAGATTAAAGAGCTCGCGTTCCAGGGCGCGGCTGACGGTCGATTTGCCCGAGCCGCTGAGTCCCGTCAGCCAGATAACGGCGCCTTTATGGCCATTCCTCAAAGTCCGCCGCGCTGCGGTCACATCGCCGTCACTCCAGAAAATATTCTGCGATTTTATCTTTGTGCGATCGGTATAGGTGCCGCCAAAAATGATGCCGCCCCCGGCCACATGCCGGTTATCGACAATAATAAACCGCCCCATGATCGGGAGCCGGTCGTGATTATCCATCACCAACGCCGCCCGGGTTTGGATCGTGATCTCGGCCACATCGTTGCGGGCCACAAAATCGCGCTTCTCAGCCACGGCTTCCAGGGTCGACGCATCGATGACGCGATCCACGGAGACCAGCTCGCAATCGAGTTCCTGCGTGGTGAGTTTCAACTTGTAGCGTTCCCCGACACGCAACGGGTTTTTGCCCATCCAGAAGAGATTCGCCTTGAACCGGTTCGATTCAATCGGCGTCTCCGTCTCGTGCGACGCCACATGGCCGCGCTCCACGAAAATCTGTTCCGTCAGGGTGATCCCGATACTTTCGCCCACGGTGGCGGAATCGGTCTGCGGCGCGTTCCAGCGCTCGATGCTCGACACGACGCTCGTCTTGTTATTGGGAGAAAAAACCAGCCGATCGCCCACCTTGATCGTGCCCGACTCAATCCGGCCCGCGATAATCCGGCGTTCGTCAAAGCGATAGACGTCCTGCACGGGGAAGCGCAGCGGCAGTTCAGTCAGCGTCTTGGGCGACTCGAATTGGTCGAGCATATCCGTGATCGTCGGCCCCTGATACCACGGCATCTGGGCCGCGGCGTGCTCCGCCACGTTGAATCCGCCGCGCGCTGAGATCGGCACAAAAGTGCGCGCTTCAAGCCCGATCTGGCTTAAAAACGCCTTGTACTCGGTGACCACGCTGTTGAAAACGTCCTCGCTGAAATCGACCAGATCCATCTTGTTAACCGCGACGACAACCTGCCGGATCCCGAGCAAACTCAGCAGGTAGCCATGCCGGCGCGATTGCTCGCGCACCCCTTCATTGGCGGCAATCAGGAGCACCGCGGCATCGGCGCTCGCCGCGCCGGTGATCATGTTCTTGAGAAATTCCTTATGCCCGGGCGCATCGATGATCACATACGGGCGTTTTTCAGTTTTAAACTGAATCTGCGTCGTATCGATCGTGATGTTTTGCTCCTGCTCCTCAAGCAACGCATCGAGAAGAAAGGCGTATTCAAACTCCATCGCCTCCTCTTTGCACGCCGCCTGGATCTGCTCGACCTTGCCATCCGGCAACGATTTCGTGTCGTAAAAAATGCGGCCGATGAGCGTGGATTTGCCGTGGTCGACATGGCCCACAAACACAACTTTCAAACGTTGAGCGTCGTCGGCGAAAAGGGAATCTGACTTTTGCATGGAATGGTTGGAAAAGGTCGCGTCCGGGAAAACCCCGGAAAAAAACGTGGTGGAGACGGCTGCCCGGTCGCGGGCAAAAAGCACTTCTTACATGAAGCCCTTGGCGCGGAGCTTCTGCATGGCGTTGCGCTCGTGGTGATCCTGGGCGCGGCCGGCCCGTTCACTCGTCTTGGTGATCGCAAGCTCGTCGATGATTTTGTCGATCGTATCGGCGTCGCTTTCCACCGGTCCGGAAATTGGCCAGCAGCCGAGCGAGCGGAACCGGTACCGATTACCGTCTTTCCCGTTGCGGGCAAAATACATCTTCGGGATCGGGATCCCCTCGCGCTGGATATACATCCAGATGTCGCGTTCGCTCCAATCGAGGAGTGCCTGCACCCGGACATGCTCGCCCGGCGCGCAACTCGTTGTGAACTGGTTCCAAAACTCCGGCGGCTGATCTTTGTAATCCCACTCGAAATCCTTGGTGCGAGGAGAGAAATACCGCTCCTTGGCCCGGGTCGGATCTTCGTCCCGGCGAATTCCGGTAATGAGCGCGTCCCACTTGTGTTCCGCCATGACCTGCTGCAACGCGACGGTCTTTAGCTCATGGGTCACCGTGACCGGATCGGTTGTGTCGTAGCCAATCGGTCCGCGCGTCGCATAATCACCGCGGCCGGCCCGGGCGTCTTCGTTGATTTTAACAATCAGATTGAGCCCGTATTGTTTTACCGCCCACTCGCGATACTCCAGCATCTCCGGGAACTCATACGTCGTGTCGATATGCAAAAGCGGATACGGGATGTGCCCGCAAAATGCCTTTTTCGAAAGCCAGATAAGCACGTTGGAATCTTTGCCCATCGACCACGGCATGCAGATGTTTTTGAAATAATGGAACGCTTCGCGAATCAGGAAAACGCTCTGGGCTTCCAGCGCGTCCAAATGCTCGTTGTCGGCGCGTGAAATCTTTTCAGGAAAAAACGCAGGCGGTTCGTCCAAGGGCGGCGCCGGATAGAGACCGGCGTAGGCAGGGTGAAGATGCATGACGGGTGGCGGATTTTAAATTGCGATTGAAAGAGTCAGGGCACCGGCCCGGCGCCCACGGGCGATTAGATGCTCTCGCCAAGAAAGGTGTGAATGCCGCATTCGGCTTTATCAAATCCGGTCCAGCGGCCGGCGCGTTCGTCCTCGCCGACAGCGGTCGCCTTCGTGCAGGGCCAGCAGCCGATCGATCGGAACCCTTGATCCTGCAACGGATTATACGGGATCTGATGCTTTTTCATGTAATCCCAGACCGCTTCGCGCGACCAGGTCGCCATGGGATTCAGCTTCAAAATGTAATGATCCCGCAGCACGTCAAAATGGTAAAGCTCAAGAATTTTCGTCTTCTCCCGCGTATCGGATTGCTGGCGGCGCACACCCGTCATCCAGACTGAAAGCTGTTCGAGCTTGCGCTGCAATGGCACCACTTTTCTTAGTGTGCAGCAAAGATCCGGTTTGCGCTCCCACAGGTTCGCTCCCAGCTCGGCAGCCTGTTCATCGGGAGTTTGATCCGGGAGAAGGCTCTCGATTTTCACTTCAAAAAAGTTCTCAAGCCGGTTTTTGAGCTCGTAGGTCTCCTTGAAAAGCAACTGCGTATCGAGCGTGAAAATCGGAAACGGCAGCCCAGCCTCCACCGCATGATGGATCATCACCAAACCGGCCCCCTGGAAACTGGTCCCAATCGCCGCACGCGCGCCGAAGCGCTCCCACGCCCAACGCAGGATGTCGGTCAGCGGGGCCGACTCAAATTGAGCGGCGAGATCGCGGACCTCTTCGGGAGAAATTTCACCAGCATGAAGCGTCATTGTCTATAAATCTAATGGGGAATAAGAGTATTGGCGGCTCTTTCACTTTGTTCAAGCCTTTTTCTCTCAGCCTATTGCCGCGTCTCCAAATGCAGACCCTTTTCATCGCTTGCCAAAATTGGGCTTTCCATTCCTGTGCCTATTTAAACATTCTTCAGCACCCTCCCTCCCTCTGCCATGCATCTCTTACGCCTCCTTTTTGTCTCGCTGCTCTTTTTTATCGGCTCGGTGCGCGGGGCCGAAGTGCTTCCTTTTGCCCATGAAGGAAGTGATCTGAAGCCCGATGCGGCCGCGCATTTTGGCACCCTTGCCAACGGACTCCGATACGTGGTGCTTCCCAATCACGAGCCGAAAAACCGGGTGTCGATGCGCTTGCTGGTGCTTGCGGGATCGCTACATGAAACCGAGGAGCAGCGCGGGCTGGCCCATTTCCTTGAGCACATGGCATTTAATGGGAGCACCCATTACGCACCGGGCACGCTGGTCGAGTTTTTCCAACGAATGGGGATGAGCTTTGGAGGAGACACCAACGCGAGCACCAGTTTTGATCGCACGCTCTATTTGCTCGAACTGGCGCATTCCGATGATGCCACCGTCGCCGAGGGGCTGCGGGTATTCAGCGATTACGCGGGCGGGCTCCTGCTCCTCGACGCGGAAATCGAAAAGGAACGCGGCGTCATTCTTTCGGAAAAGCGGGTAAGCGACTCCGTGGGATACCGCACGTTTATCGCGCAGTTTGACGCCATGCTTGGCAACACCCTTTTGCCAAAACGGATCCCGATCGGTTTGGCAGACGTCATCAGCAAAGCGAGCCGCGCGCAGTTCACCGACTTCTGGGATACCTGGTACCGCCCCGAAAAAATGGCGGTCGTGGTGGTTGGCGATTTTGCCAATACCGATGCGGTTGAAAAAATGGTGGCCACCGCGTTTTCAGGAATGACGGCCCGCGCCCCGGCCCGGCCCGAGCCTTCGCTGGGGACCCTGCCAAAATTTGACGAAGTACGCGCCGTTTTCCACGCGGAACCCGAAGCGCCTTCGACCAGTATTTCTGTGACGAGCCTCACTCCGTATTCCCGGGAACCGGATACCGCGGCGCGTCAGCTCAAACTCCTTCCCCGTTCGATGGCGCTTTCGATGCTCAACCGCCGCTTTTCCATTCTGGCCAAAAAAGAGAATGCGCCATTTGTTTCAGCGGGCGCATCGGTCTCCGAGAGTTTTGATTTTCTGCGGCAGGCAAGCGTTGACGTCTCGTGCAAGCCAGATCAATGGCAGGCGGCGATGGCGGTGGGCGAACAGGAATTGCGGCGCGCGCTCGAACACGGATTCACGGCGGTGGAGCTCAAGGAAAGCGTCGCCAATTTCACAAATTCGCTTGAGCAAAGTGTGAAAACCGCGAGCACCCGGCATTCAAACCAGCTCGCGAGCGAACTCTCCGAGAGCCTGCTCTCGCGTGAAGTCTTCACCACACCGGCCGACGACCTTGCGCTCTTTAAACCGGCGCTTGAAACCATCACGCCGGCCGATTGTCTTGCTGCGCTGCGCGCCAATTTCGCCGCCAATGGCCGTTATCTGCTTGTCACCGGCAATGCGAAGA
Organism: Chthoniobacteraceae bacterium; assembly: GCA_028293625.1. Lineage (GTDB taxonomy): Bacteria > Verrucomicrobiota > Verrucomicrobiia > Chthoniobacterales > Chthoniobacteraceae > CAIURC01. The sequence goes on from JAQGOL010000030.1 coordinate 796,760, forward strand.
TTGAGGGGAAAGCAGAGGAGACCATTGCCGCGGCTTATCAGAGCGCACGCTCGGTTGCAGTCAGCGCCCCCACTGCGGAGCAGGAAAGCGAATGGGCATATGTGAGTTTTGGCACACCGGGAACGGTCACAAAACGCGAGCACATCGCCGACCTCGATCTGGAACTGGTCACGTTCTCAAACGGCGTGCGGTTGAACTTGAAGAAAACCGATTTCGAAGCAGGCCGCATTCGACTCAGTGCGCGCATCGGCAACGGCACGATCACCGAACCGGCCGACCAGCGCGGTCTCGCCGCCATCGCATCGAGCACATTCGGCGCGGGAGGCCTTGGAAAACATAGCACCGATGATCTTCGCAAAATTCTCGCCGGGAAAAATGTCGGCGTCCAATTCCGGGGCGAATCCGACGCATTCGGTTTTTCAGGGGGAACGACACGGGAAGACCTGTTGCTGGAGCTTCAATGGCTTGGCGCGCAGATCACCGATGCGGGCTACCGTCCCGAGGCGTTGCGCCAGGCCCGCAAAGGGATTGAGCAGCTTTACCTCTCCCTTGAGCATACTCCCAACGGCCCACTTTCCACCGAAGTGGCCAATCTGCTTGCAGGCGGCGACCCGCGCTTTGGCCTTCCCGCAAAAGAAGTGATGATGGCGCGCAATCTGGATGAAGTGAAAGCGTGGCTTGCTCCCCAGCTTTCAAAGGGGGCGATTGAAGTCGGCATTATCGGCGATCTTGACATCGACGCCACCATTGCCGCCGCGGCGCAAACCCTTGGAGCGCTGCCGTCCCGGGATCCCCGGCCCGCGCTTGACGAGTTGAAAAAGATCACCTTTCCCGCGCAACCGTTTGCCAAGGATTACCTGATTCCAACCGAGATCCCCAAGGGCGCGTTGAGCCTCTTCTGGCCGACCACCGACAGCATGGATGTGAAGCGCGGCCGCCGGCTGAACATGCTGGCGGCGGTATTCAACGACCGGCTGCGGGTGAAAGTGCGCGAGGAAATCGGCGGCACTTACAGTCCAAACGCCTACAGCAGTTCAAGCGAAACCTTTCCTGGCTACGGCTACATCATGGCCAGCATCGACGTTGATCCGGCCATGGCAGGCAAAATCTCGGACCTGGTGATCACCCTGGCTGATGAACTCGCAAGCAATGGGGTTACCGAGGATGAACTCAACCGGGCGCGCCAACCGCTTTTGACTTCAATGAAAGATTCCTTGCGCAGCAATGCCTACTGGCTCGGCCGCGTTCTGGCGCGTGCACAGGAAAAACCGGAAACGCTCGATTGGACCCGGACCCGGCTGAGCGACGTGGAAAGCATCACGACTGCCGACCTCAACGCGCTCGCCAAAGAATATCTTGGCCGTGGCCGCGTCTCGCGTGCCACGGTGCTCCCAGCGGCTGCGCCTGAGAAAAAGTAAGCCGGCCGCATACCACGGCCAGCTTCCATGAGCCGGCTTGAACGGAACTCCGTCCTTCTGACTCCCTCTATTTCTTTTCGCCGGGAGGAGCTCCAGGGCCGCGACGCTCGCCACCAGGGCCGCGTTCCCCACCGGGAGGCCGATCACCGCCGGGACCGCGTGGGGGACGGAGCTCATCATTGGAGATTTTCCCGTCGCCATTGGTATCAAGGGCTTTGAGGGCGGCGGAAGCGTTGGCGATTTCCGCGGCGTCGAGTTCGCCATCCTTGTTGGTATCGAGCGCCGCCATGATAGGCGGGGCTGGACGGCGGCCCGGGCCTTCGGGCGGAGGGCCATCCTTGCGGGGAGCATCCTGGGCGAATGCGGCGAGTGAGGTGGCGCACAAGGCAGCCATGATACTAATTTTCATTCTGGTTTTTTTCAGTTTGTGGGTGAATCAGCCGGGAACCTTTTTGTCCCCGTGGCCGGCCGAGAATTGCAGGCATTGCAATCGCTTCGTTCCCGCATCAAAGCCGGGGTTGGTTAAGCCTTTATTCACAACAGCCCCAAAAGTTGTAAAGGACGTGTAAATTTCAAATTTCAACGAAGACAGCGCGCCAACCAATTCGGGCTTGTAAACCAGTTCACTGGACCGAAAGCATTGACCAAGATGAAAACTGATGCCGGTCAGATAGCCACAGCACACGTTGCCGCCGAGGAAATCTTACGCACGATCTATGGTGATGATCTGCTTGGATGTTCCGTCCGCCCCGAGGCAATCGCCTCCATCATTCAAGATACCCTGGCTCAACAGTTGGAGATCGATCACGAGATGCTCGGCGTTTACGAAAAAGCAATCGAAGCGCTTCACCTCCTTTCCACGCCACCGACCGATAAACCGGCCGGCCCGGGCGAACTCTCCACCCTTTTGGGCGAACGCCTCGATGCCGTGCGCGAGCTTACCCGCCGACTGATCGACGCCGCTGCATCGATTAAACAACCGCGAATAAACGCGCATCAAACCGAAGAATAAAAAACGGAAATCACGGCAAATCGAGGTGGACGCAATTTTCATTGGCTAAAGGATTTCAGCCATGCCGATTCATTTAGGATTTGATATTTAGTTATCGGTGTGTTTGGCACCCCGAACTTCCGAGATGCGGCAGATTGCTTATTACGCGCCGGAGGAATACACCGGCATCTGTCGCTCTCTACTTTGGACACACCCTCTCCGCCGCGCTCCTTCTTTCGCGCACTCCTCCCGGCTCTGCTCCGTGCAATCACACGGCTGGCTGAAACCTTTGTTCCGGCCGATTGCCGCCGGGATCCCGATGTAGCCCGGCGCGCGCTGCTCATTGCCCATTTCGGCATCCAGGGAACCTTCTTTGGCGCCGCTTATGCCCTCTTTTATTACAAAATCGGGCATCTGCACGGGGCTGAAGTAATCCTCGTGTGCAGCGCGATTTTTGCCGGGATGCCGTGGCTGTTGCGTTTCAGCGAACGGCTTGATCTGGCCGGGCATCTTCTGGCTGGCACGATGGCCACCGGCTTTACCACGCTTTCGCTCATGGAAGGCGGCATTCACAGCCATGCGATCGTCTGGCTCGCTTCGGTCCCGCTTTGCGCGCTGCTCATCCTTGGAATTTGGCCGGCCACCTTCTGGGCTGCGGTCTGTTTTCTGGCGGGCACAAGCATCAGCGTGGCAACCTTCCTCGGTTTCGAGTTCAAATCGATCTACGATCCGCGCTGGCATAATGGAGTCGATGCCGCCGGCAACCTCGGGATCATTCTCTTTCTCTTTGCTCTGGGACTCGTGTTTGAAACCAGCCGCGCCGCCGCATTTAACCGGATGCAAGCCTCGCTCGACGCGCTCGTTGCATCCAACCAGCAGCTCGCCCATCTTAATAACGAAAAAACCGAGTTCCTCGGGATTGCCGCCCACGATCTGCGCAATCCGCTGACCGCGGTGATTGGTTACTCAGATCTCCTCTCACTCGATACCACTCCAAAGGTGGCGAGAATGGGCCGCAGCATTGGAAAAGCGGGACGCCGCATGCTGGAACTAATCACCGATCTGCTCGATGCCAATGCCATTGAAGCAGGCCAGTACGCCGCGCAGATTGAAGCGCACGATCTTCGCACTCTTGTGGTCATCAGCGCCCAAAACCATTATGCGGCGGCCGAACGCAAACAGATTATCCTGGATGTCGATGAGGGGCCCGACTGCTGGGCCAAGGCTGATCGCAAAGCGACCATTCAGATTCTTGATAACCTGGTTTCCAATGCGCTTAAATATTCGCCGCCCGGAAGCCGCGTTCTCCTTAGCTTGAATACGGATGCGCATTGGAGCGGGATCACCATTCAGGATGAAGGCCCGGGAATCACGAAGGAAGATCAGCAAAAGCTTTTCCTTAAACATACCCGGCTGAGCGCGCGGCCCACCGGCGGCGAGTCCTCTTACGGCCTGGGACTTTCCATCGTCAAACGCCTGGCCGAAACAATGGGCGGCAGCGTCCACTGCGAAAGTGAACCCGGCAATGGCGCGACTTTCATTCTGCGCCTCCCGAGTGTGCCGGCACCCTCCAGCGCTCCACCGGTGGCAACTTTCTAAAGCCGCAAAGGCAGCCGGCGGCGTAAAGCACTTTTTATCATCCGCCCCTATAACCGCCTGGGGTAAAACAAGAGGATAACTACGGGAGCGCCCCTATATCCCTTGGGCGATCGGCATGCTGTTCTTAACGCGCTTCGAATTTGTCTCGCGCCGCGATCGCATGCAGCGGAAACGAATCGAAGCGTCCCCCTGTTCCCTTATTCACACCCCGGCGTCGCCCCATGAAATCAGGTTTTTTTGTGTGCTTAGGTGTTTGTCTTGTCGCGACTGCCTGCACAACAAATCGGGCGTATCATCGCAATAAAAGCCTGGCTCAACGTCAAGGGATGGAATTGACCTGGAGAAATGCTGAATCCATTCAGCGGCGTGGGACCATTCTCGAAGGCAGTGAAGCGACCAGGTACGACCTGGCATTCATCGAATTTGGCGAGGAAGGTTCTTACTTTGATCCGCCGCAGTTGACCGTTGCCAATCAGTTGATTCGAAGCCGGAAAAAACCGCTTTTATTTGTCTACCTGCACGGCTGGCATCATAACGCCAATCCGAAGGACCGGGACCTGGCGCACTTTAATCAGGCATTGCGGATGTTGGCTGGAACGATGACTGAACGCGATGTGGTGGGAATCTACCTTGGGTGGCGCGGGGAAGCGATCCCCATTCCGGTTATCAACTCTTTACTGACTTACTATACACGGAAAGAAGCGGGTGAGCGTCTGGCAAACAACTACGACTGCCTGAACGCCATTGGAAGTGTGGTGGGGACGGCGCACGCCAACCATGGACGTTCCATAGTGGTCGGACATTCCTTTGGAGGCATGGTGCTTGAGCGTGCCATCAAAAGCGCGCTCACCGACCCATCCCCCTTCAATGGAAACGTCATCCTCAACGACAGCCTTGTGGTGATGCTCAATCCTGCAACCGAGTCGATTCTCTCCCGCCAGATTGTGGATACCTTCAATCAACGCATTGGGTTTGACAGCCGGCGCAATGAGTACGTGATCCGGGCGGAGGCCGGGAAAGCCGCTCCGCGCCACTACGCGCGCTTTGACCAGCCTTCGGTCGTCTCCATTACTTCACAAAACGACAAAGCGACCGGCATGCTTTTCCCGGCTGCTTCGTGGCTTTGGCAAATCACCCACCCGTTGCGAGGCCGTCAGCAGGTCAATATCCCCGCCACCGAAGCCCAGATTGCCGCCGGTACGCAACGGCAGACCGGCGAGAACGGATTTTTTCGTCACACGCCCGCCAATGAGAGCCATCTCCATAATCTCACGGCGGCAAAGACAGCTACCCTGCCGCAATCCTCCCTGAGCGCGTTTCAGGAAAACCTGCGAGGCAAACCCGTTGCCGGGCAACTCTCCTTTCTCACCAGCGCGAAGGGGCAAAAGCAAAGCGAAGGCGGCAGTGTGGAAACGTGGAACTCCGCCCCGTCTCGGACTCGATGGATCCTTCGTCCTGAGAACACGGCCCAGACTCCTTACTGGCTCATTCAGGTTCCAAAAGAGATCATCAACGATCACGGTGGAATCTGGAACGATAATTCAGTCGCGCTGCTTGCCGCGATTTACGGCATGAAGTTTCCGCTTGGACCCGGCTACAGCGAGATGCGAACTCCTGCGCCGCAGCCGCAGATGAGCACCTTATCGGTGCCCGCCAGTGTCACTGAAGCCCAGTTAAAGAAGTAAGACGGGGCACCTCAACGGGAGGCGAAATCGAATCGCTTACTTCACGCCACTTGGTTCGCCGTCCGTTTCTTCTGTTTCCGCCAGCAACGGGGCACGGTGAAAACGAAGACTGCGTGAGTGGGAACGCCCGGCCACCAGGGTGCGATCATTGGGCGAAAAAAGGAGACTGCTGACATTGTCGCCGAGATGCAGAATGGAAAGGAGTTCCTGCTGGGTGGCGATATTCCAAAGGCGCACCGTGCTGTCATCACTTGCACTTGCCAGTGTCTGGCCGTCCCGGGCAAAAGCGATGGCACGGACGAGCTGCTTGTGACCGGCGCAAGTGCCGATAAGCGTACCGCTCCTTGTATCCCAAAGCGCGATGGTGTTGTCGGTGGTGGCGGTCGCGAACATGCAGCCATCGGGCGAAAACACCGCGTCCAGAGTCGAGCGCGAGGAGACAGAAAAAGGCGCCAGCGCTGTGCCTGCGAGGAGATCCCACATCAGAATATTTTCGTTTCCCGGCGGCATGCGTTCGGGCGGGCCAGCCGGACCGCCGAGCCCATTGGATGGGAATCCGGGGAAACGACTTCCGGGCGGGAACACGGCGAGAGTGCAGCTATCCGGAGAGATGATAATCCGGTCGGCTGCGAACGGGAGCGACGCCTCCGCGCCGGTGCGCAAATCGCGCGTGCGCAAATGCTCGCCGCGACTGCCGGTAATAAGCGTCTGGCAATCGGGCATAAACGCAATCAGACGCACGGCCCGCTCGGAAATTTTCACCGTTTTGACCTCGCCCGTCTCCACGTTCCAGATCCGGACATGGCCATCATCGAGCGCCTGCGCCAGGGTGCGCATATCGGCGCTCATTGCCACCGACGCCGCCAGCCCGGGGCGCACCGCGTCGATTGCAAACTCTTTTTGCACCGCCTTGGTTTCCGCATCGTAAAAAACCACCGTGTTCAGCGTTGTAAGCGCGGCAAGCGTACGGCCATCGCTTGAAAAGCCGAGCGGACGTAATATTTCAGAGATGATATCCTCGGTTTTTTCACGCCGCACCGCCCATTGCTTCACGTGGCCGAGGCGATCACAACTCACCACCGTCTCGCCGTCCGGGGCAAAAGCAACCGCGCCAACCTCGGCGCGGTGTCCCTGTAAAATGGCGACTCGTTGGCGCCGTGCAAGATCCCAGAGCCGCACCGAGTGATCCATGCTGGCCGTGGCCAGCGTTTTGCCATCGGGGGAAATCGTGAGCGCGCGAATAACGCCGGTATGTTCGGGACGTTCCACATCTTCAGGCATCACCGCGATTTCGGTCCCGGTTTTCACATCCCAGATGCGAAGGAGAAAAATCCCACGCTCAGAAAGGCCGTTTTGCAGCGTCACCAGCGACTCGCCATCGCGTGAAAAAGCAAATCCCTGGGTCGAACGCGGCATCCCGCCCTCCTCCCTTGAGAAGAGTTTGCCGGAGTCGGAAAATAGCTGCGGCACATCGTCGCGCCAGAGAGCGACGCCATCGCGGGTCTCGGTCACCAACGAGCGGTTATCGGGTGCAAACGCAATCGGCGGACGCGCTCCGGGAATCAGCCGCTCTTCTTTCCATGTCACCGTCTCGCAGATGCGGACCCCTTCCCGGCAGACGATGGCGAGGCGGCTGCCATCGGGCGAAAGCGCAAGCGGCCCGGAATCGCCGGGCCACGACTGGCTCCGAGTCCAATCCGCTCGCTGCCATGCCCGGGCTCCACCCGGACCGGAGGTAAGCAGCGTCTGGCCATCGGGGAGGAACGCCATCGAGTCCGCACCCGGCGAGAGCGTGCTTATAATCGACCGAGTGGCGACATCATATATCAGCACTTTTTCCCGGGCCGCCACCGCCAGCAGATCGCCTTTTGAAGAAAAAGTCATCGCATTGGCAGGCGCGCCAAGATCGGGAAAAGTGCCCAGCTCTCCCCCCTGGCAAAGTTTCCAAAGGTAACGCCACGCCCAGCCGCGCAAGTCGCTCTCTCCGGGGGCAGGCCGATGTTTTTCCAGAAGTTGCACGGCGCGGCCCAGGTTTCCGTTCGCTAGCGATTGCTGGGAAAGCCCGATGTCGGCGATGTATTCATTGAGCCGGGCACGTTCTTTTTCCAACTCGGCGCGCTGCCGTTGCTCCGCCTCTTTGGTCTGCGCCGCGATCGCCTGCTGCTCGGCTCCCTGGGCACGCAGCGTCTCGCGAATACTAATAAACGAACCGGTTAAAATCGTTACAACGATAAGCGATGCGCCAATCAAAACCCGGCGATTGCGCACGGTAAATTTACGCGCCCGATACCACTGGGACTGCGCCCTCGCGGTGATTGGTTCATTTAATAAATAATGCTGAAGATCCGCCGCTAATGCGCCCGCGGTGGCATAACGGCCGCGGCGATCCTTCTCGATCGCTTTCATGCAAATAGCGTCGAGTTCTCCGGCAACAGTGCGAATCAAAAACCGTGGCTCCGTTCCACGGCGGTGCGCAACCGTGGAAAGTGCCCCGTTGGCCAGGGTCCGGAGCACATTGGAGGGAAGCGGCGGTTCCTGTTCACGAATCGCGCGCCGGATTTCCTCATGCGAACCGCGCGCGATCTCATCGGGATCGTGCGGGGTGCGTCCGGTGAGCAACTCGTAAAGCACAACGCCGAGCGCGTAGATATCGGTGCGTGTATCGAGGTCAAAACTCCCTTCGGCCTGCTCGGGCGACATGTAAAGCGGAGTGCCAATCATCTTCTCCCCCTGAGTAACGATCATTGTGTGTTCACTGGCCAGGCCTTGCGTGGCCTTGGCCAATCCCAAATCAATCACCTTCGGCGTCGGCCGCCCTTCGGTCAGTTGTGCCACCAGAATGTTCGATGGCTTAAGATCGCGATGGATGATTCCCTTTTGATGCGCGTGTTGCACCGCGTAACAAACCCGCATCAGAAGCTCAAGCCGTTGCCGGATCGGGAACCGCGCTTCATCACAGTAATCCGTGATCGGCTTGCCCCGCACCAGTTCCATGACAAAAAAGAGACGCCCCGTATCTGTGGCCCCTGCGTCAAATACCTTCGCAATTCCAGGGTGATCGAGCATCGCCAGCGCCTGGCGTTCCTGTTCGAAACGGCCAACAATCTGCCGGCTATCCATTCCCACCTTGAGAATTTTGATCGCCACCTGGCGGCTCACCGGCTTCTGCTGCTCGGCCATCCAGACCATTCCGAACGCCCCTTCCCCAAGCTGCTCGATCAACTTGTAAACGCCGATCTGATCCCCGGCTTCCTCCGGCTTCAGCGCCGCAAGAAGCGCCTCGGTTTCCGGGCTTAGAGGCACATCAGCAGGAGCCGACTCCAACGCCGCTGTAACAATGCGGTCCGCCTCGTCCTCCGGCGATGTCTGGCTTTGCAACTCATTCTCCACCCATAGCTGCAAAGCCTCATCGCCGGCGCATGCCTCGGAGACAAAAGAGGCGCGCTCAATTGGATCGTTCATTTCCAGCGCCTGCAAAAACAGATCCAATCTTCGTGAATCGTCAGGGGGTGATAAGTCGCTCATTTTGCTCGGCCGAAAAGGCACCGGGATAGATCCCGGTTTCCTTGCGAAAAACAGGTTCCCGCAGGTTGGCACATTCCTGGAAAAAAGAACGTGAAGAGCCGGCTTTGATCAGTCGAGCAAAACCCGAGTCCGCTTTTGCTTCAAAGGGGGGGAACCCCCTTCCTCTTTTTAATCGTAATCGCAATCTCCAGCTCTTGTTAATCAAAAGCCAACGATCATTTTAATATACGAATAGATTAAGATTAAGAGTTTGGAAGCCTCATGCAACTCTCCACCAATGCGTAACGCATCTGCGAGCTGAGCTTTCACGCCTCAAGGAACGCAATCCGTTCTAACAAAACAGCGGACACCGGAGTTGCACGATACAGGCCGGCCATTGTCTCGATGGCCTCGCTTTCCTGAACAATCCACACTCCTCCCGATGAAACGCTTTTTTTCCCTCCCCCTTCTTTCCCTTGTTGCCATCTCTTACTCCGCCTCGGCTGAAACCGCTCTCTTTGATGGAAAGGATCTTGCCGGGTGGCAGCAACCGGCTGGGACATGGGCGGCCGTTTCAAAAGTCAGTCTCGATCCCGCCTCCTCGAAAAGTTTTCTTTCCACACCCGGCGAAGGAATCCTGCTCAACAGCGCCGCCGGTCATACAGTCGATGCGCTTACTAAAATGGAGCATCGCGATTGCCAGCTCCATGTTGAGTTCTGCGTGCCCAAAGACTCCAACTCCGGTGTCTATCTCATGGGCCGTTATGAAGTGCAGGTTTTCGATAGTTTCGGCAAAAAGGATGTTAACTTCACCGATTGCGGCGGGCTTTATGAGCGGGTTGTTGACGGCAAGGGAGTGGAAGGCCGGGCGCCCAACCTCAATGCAAGCAAACCCGCCGGTGAATGGCAAAGCTTTGACATTACCTTTCGCGCCCCGCGTTTTGATGCGGCGGGCAGCAAAACCGAAAATGCGCGGTTTATTAAGGTTCTCCACAACGACCAGCTTATTCACGAAAATGTGGAGGTGAAAGGACCTACGCGGTCCGCTCATTTCAACGATGAAAAACCGGCCGGCCCGCTTCTCCTTCAGGGCGACCACGGCCCCATTGCCTATCGCAACCTGCGCATCTCGGAAACCGAACTAAAATAAATCACTCTCGGCATCGGTTGCAGGCTAGGCGGCGCTTCTGGATTGGCGCAGGGACGGTTCCCGATACGATCGTCGCAAGCCTTCTTCTTCATGCCTGACGAATATCAATCCACAAGTCGCTCAACACTCTCCGCGCTCGAACGCTATCACATCCTGCGGGATCAACTTCAGCACGAGGACAATCTAACTACCCAGCGACTCTCCTGGCTTATGGCCTCACAAGCCTTCCTTTTCAGCGGATACGGCATCGTGTTGAACGGGCCGGAACTGGCGCTCACGCCCTTTATTGTGACTCAGCGCAGCTGGCTGCTGACCGCAATTCCCGCTCTTGCTGTCTCGTCCACGGCTCTGATTTATATCAGCATTATCGCGGGCGTCGTCGCGCTCTTTAACCTCCACGGGCTTACCCGCCACATTTGCACCCTGGAGATGAATACCGCCGCTTTCCCCCCAATCCAGGGCAGCAACAAAACCCGTATCGCAGGGCTCGCCTCGCCGCTTTTGGTGCCACCGATTTTCCTTGGTGTATGGCTCCTGCTGATGATCCGCGGCCTGGCTCGCTAAGTTCAACTCCCGCTTTAGAGAATCGCTTCAAGGGCTTGCGGACTGAACCCTTCAAGCCGCTTTTCGCCCACGATAATCAGCGGAACGCCGCGGCCGCCAAGCCGTTGAAACTCAGCCATCGCAGAACGGGATTGCTCAACGTCGAACTCCTCATAACGGATTCCTTTTTGTGCAAAGTATTGCTTGGCCGCCTTGCACGCGCCACAGCTCGCCGTCGTATACATCACAATCTGTTTGCCTCCACCCGGGCTGACGACCTGAATTTTGGAGCGCTTGGCCAGAAGCAGATTTAAATCTTCATTTGCCGTCGCGATCTCGATCTGAAGATTTTTGGTGCGGAGATTCTGGGATTGGTAGGTGGCGGCCATTTCGTTAAAGCGTGTAATCGCCTCCGCGTCCCCGGATTTAAGGGTTTTGCGCCGCGCTTCAAGCTCTTTGAAATCGCGGGCAAGATTGGCGCCTGTGGCTGACAACTCGGGAACCAATTGTTCCAGCAAATCACGCTTTTGCTGGATCGCCGCAGTCAGATCTTCCGCTTTCTCGCCTTTGCCCGCCAACGATTTGAGCGAGGGATACTCCTTTGCGATCGTCTTGATGAAGTCGGGCGAGCAGAAGGCTGCGCCGATGATCATAAAACTGCCCACCGTGCTGAGTAAAAAACCGCGCTTGGCCTCGGCCCAATGAGCGATCACAAAAATCAGACTGACAAAAGGGACGAAGAGCGATCCCAGGCCCCACAGAATACCTTGGCGAAATGCTGCCACCATGAACATCACGGTGCCAATCACAGCCAACAGTCCACCCAAAATCATCCCTGGGATTACCAGCAAATTGAGATCCATTTTTAAAGTCCTAGCAGCTTCATGCAGGAACCCAAATGCATTTTCCGCCCAGCTCGAACGGCTCGATTCTGGCCCGGGGTTTACTTTTCCGTTTCCACGGCATGGCGGGATCCGGGCATCTCCAAATCCGACTGCATGACGCTGGCAAGATTCTCCATGTGCTGTCGTGCCCGCGATGCATAGGCCACCGTGTCGCCTTGAAAATGAGCCATGTCGCGCATCGACGCTTCATCGTGCTGATGAAAAATTTCAGCGGCTCGCCGGGCGCGCGGTTCTTCCATTCCAAGGGCAAGCAACGCATCAACGCTGAGGTAGAGAGCGCTGCCAAGGGTTTCCCGATAGACCTGGCTTACATTGAGTCGAAGCAGTTCGTATGCGTGCTGCCGGCTCGTTGCACGGGCCAGGATCTTTAATCGCGGAAAGTGAAGCTGCACCATTTTGATGATCGCAAGCGATTTTACTTCATCATCAATAGCCAGGATAAAGAGCTTGGCGCGCTCCGCTCCGGCGGCATGAAGCAAGTCGAGCCGCGACGCATCGCCATAGAACGATTTTAAACCAAACTGGCGCAACATCTCAACCTGGTCCGCATCGTGATCGAGCACAGTGGTGGGAAAACCATTGGCCCGTAATACACGGCCAATGATATGCCCAAAACGGCCGACTCCGGCCAGGATCACCGGATTGTCGTGCTCATCAATTTCATCCGCTTCGCGCCGCGGCTTTACTTTTTCCAACCGGGGTTGCACCAGTTTTTCATTAATAACCAGCAACAGGGGCGCCGCGGCCATGCTCAACGCCACCGCTGAGATCAGCAGGTTGGAGGTTTCCGCGGCTAATACTGCTTGCTGGGTAGCAAACGAGAAGAGGACGAAGGCGAACTCGCCGCCTTGGGCCAATGCAAAGGCGAAAAGGAAATTGTCATTGGCTTTGAACTTCCGGCCCAGGACAAAAAGCACGGCAAACTTGCAAAGCAACAAGCCGGCGACCAGCAGCGCGATGACTCCGGGTTGTCGCGCCATTAGCGAGAAGTCGATGGTCGCGCCGACTGAAATAAAGAAGAGTCCCAGGAGCAATCCTTTAAATGGCTCAATGTCGGCCTCAAGCTGCACCCGGTATTCGCTTTCGGCCAGCACGACTCCGGCTATAAAAGTGCCGAGCGCCGGGGAAAGCCCAAGCTGTTGCATGACAAGCGCAATACCTATCACGATCAGCAGCGCGGTCGCCGTAAAGAGCTCGCGCAGCCTTGTATCGGCTATATAGCGAAAAAATGGCCGCAATAAAAAGCGGCCGGCAAAGACAATCGCGGCGACGGCGGCGATCACCAGCAATGCCTGCTGCCATCCCGGCAAATTGGCAATCAAACCGTCGCCATGCGCGGCAGCTCCTCCTCCGTTTGGTTGGCCGGCCAAAAGCGGCATCAGCGCCAGGATCGGGATGACAGCGATATCCTGGAAGAGCAGGACAGCAAAACACGCTTCGCCGCCGGGCGTCTTAAGCAGCCCTTTTTCACCAAGCGATTGCAGCACGATCGCAGTCGACGACATCGCAAGGATGAGGCCCACCGCAAGCGCCGGTTTCCACGGCAAGCCAATGCAAAGCGCCCCGAGGCCAAGCACGGCTGCCGTTCCGGTCACTTGCAGGCCGCCCAGGCCGAGGATGGGACCGCGCATCCGCCATAGCATGGCCGGGCGTAATTCGAGTCCGATTAAAAAAAGCATCATCACAACGCCGAATTCGGCAAAGTGCATCACGTCGCCGCCACCTCCCACCAACCCAAGCAGATAAGGCCCGATTATCACTCCCGCGAGCAGGTATCCGAGTACAGAGCCGAGCCCAAAGCGTTTGGCAAGGGGGACCGCCGAGATCGCGGCGGCCAGATAAATAAAGCTTTGAAAAAGCGCGCCGTTCATGGCGCCTGCATCTGCCCGGCCCGGCGCGGCCAGTCAAGAGGCAAAGCCGGAGCGCTCAATATCGAGCCGCCATGAATTTGTGCCAATGCTGTATGAAATGAAACATTGCTCTATTCAGTTTGGCTTTAGTGGAAAATAAGAAAAGGAGGCCCTTACAAGCTAATTGCGGCAGGTCCACGCCTTGCTGCCATCAAATGGCAGCAGATAAAAGCCGTCTCCGGTGACATCATTGTCTGCCAGCCATTCAGGAACGCTGCTGAGCTTTATAAGCGCGGAGTGGGTTTCCAAATCTCCTTTCATCTCCCAGGTAAGCCCTGGAACGACCACCGAAGCATGTTTGGCTTCCAATACGCCTTCCTTCATCCGGGCCCGCGCAAAACGGATCATCTCGGCTTGTTCAAGCAGGATGAGCATGGAGTTCAGGCGTTTGATACTCCTGATTATATTCGGTGCGAAGGAGTTGTCCGGATACTGATCGAGAAGTTCGGAAATGGCTTTTGCACCCAGATCCCCTCGTGCGTAATTCTTCTCCGTCTCAAGGATGTGCACCATTTCTGCTTCCATCAAGGATGCCTCGCCGATTTGCCGGTATAGGGTGCCGTTGAGCCGCTGAAATGTCCTGATGAGAATGTGGCTGACCGCTGCTTTTCGGTCTTCATTGGGGCTCCCATTTCCGTAGAAGATCTCTGGGTTTCCTTTTAGGTTTCCGATTTGCCAGGCTTCGCATTGGATCGCTCTTTTTAGTCCGTTTCGGAAAGCCTCGGCCTTGCCTGCCAGAAGATCCCACGCCTTCGGATCTTCGGGCAGACGCGCAGTGATCTTTGCAAAGAGCGCTTCGATGGCGCAATTGATCATCACGGAAACCAGCAGCGGTTGTTCCCTGGTATTCTTGTTGGCCAATAGAATGGAGCTGCTGGCCAGCATCGCGCTTTCCATGTCGTTTTCGTGCAGACGCTGAAGGCTGTCACCGACCACCAGTTGGGAAAGCTTGCGCAAGGCCAGAAAGTTGGGAACGCGCATCTCAGATCCTTCGGCTTCGTTGATACTCCAAACAGGGGCGGGATTTTCAAGAATGCTTCGATAAAGCTGATTCAACTCGTTCCTGCAGACGGTGGAATCAACCAATGCCACTTGCGGCGCGGGCACTTCGTCCGCGGGCGGCATGGCCATCGATAGATAGGCTATCTCTCCCGCAGCGTTGGCCTGCCCGCTATTGAGATTAAGTTCGCCCTCTTTGCGCTTATACAGGCTGCCGATTCCCAGCGGACTTACCTTGGCCATGAGAAGCTTGAATGCCTCGTTCTCCTCTGTCCGATAAAGGCGCGCTTTGTAATCGGTCATGGAATGGCCAATCTCAACCCAGCGTGCCTCGGCCTTTTTAATGAGCTCTCTGGCCATGTAGCGAGTTATCCCGATCCAGCAGAGGCTGACGATCGTTAGAAAGAAGGCCGCGCCGGTGAGATTGAGTATTTCAGAAAACACCCGGCGCCGATTGGAGTATCGCAATTGAAAAGCGCCCCAAAGAAGCGTTGCGATGGGGACTGCCGATCCAAGTATTAAAAGCAATACGGAGGGTGCCGCTGCAATCAGATACCAATGGACACAGAATTGCGCGAGGATGTAGGCGGCCAGTGGCAAAATCGGAATCCAGAATAAGATCTCCAACCAACGGGGCCGCTCCTTTTGCAGTGCCAGTCGGCTTGTAAAAACGGCCAGCGAGACGGTAAATCCCACAATCAACCACCCCGTCAGGCT
This sequence comes from Chthoniobacteraceae bacterium, assembly GCA_028293625.1. Lineage (GTDB taxonomy): Bacteria > Verrucomicrobiota > Verrucomicrobiia > Chthoniobacterales > Chthoniobacteraceae > CAIURC01. The sequence continues at coordinate 812,181 of JAQGOL010000030.1, forward strand.
GCTTTGAATCTGTGCGTGGGAATTGAAAGAGGACTTTTCAAAGAGCTCTTCCTGTAGTGAATAAACGATGCCAAAGAGCAGCGCCCACGTGGAAATCATCGCCGTGGTTGCGCTTTGAAATGGAGAGAAACGGCTGGGCATATTTCTGGAGGTCTTCAGTCGTTTGTACGACTGTCTGTTAGTAGGGTGCTGCTTAAAGCATCTCCCATGCCGGGACGTTCCTCCGAACGCCTTCCCTTAAACAAGGTCAGGCGGTCTCAATCAGGTTACACGGAGAAGTCATTAAGCGCTCAAAAAACGAAGTTCACAGATTACCACCGCTTATATAAATCTTTCTGTCCAATGCTTCGACCGCGCAAAAAATACACCGTCTTCGATCTCCAACAGCTCAAGGGCAAACGCTGCCTCACGCACATCCACGTTAAATCCCCGGAGGAAGCGGCCGCCGCGGAAGAGGCCGGAGTTGACCTGATGAGTTGCAGCTTCGACACTCCCGAGGCGCAGTCGCGTCTGCCGGCCCTCGTCGCCGCCGCTCCGCGCAGCTTTCTTTCCGTGGCGACTCCGCATGGGCTGGCATCGCCGGAAGAGGCGATCCGGGTCGCGTTTCGCGCCCTCGAAATCGGTGCCAGTTCTGTTTATTGCTCGGCCAGCCCGTTCATTGTCGAGTCAATGGCACGCGAAGGGATTCCCGTGGTCGGCCATCTTGGCCTGGTTCCCCGCCATGTTACATGGACCGGATACCGGGCGATCGGCCGCACAGTGGCGGAGGCCATGGAACTTCATCGCCGCATGAAAGCATTGGAAAATGCGGGTGCTTACGCAGCCGAACTCGAAGTGGTGCCGCACAATCTCGCACGCTTTCTTTCCTCGCAGACCAGGCTGATCCTCATGTCGCTTGGCTCAGGCAGCGGATGCGATACCCAGTTTCTTTTTTCCGACGACATCCTCGGCGATTACGATGAACGCCCGCCACGGCACGCCAAGGCTTACCGCAATTTTGCCGAAGAACACCGCCGCCTTCAGCAGGAACGGATCGCCGCCTTCCGCGAATACATCGCCGACGTGAGTGAAGGCCGCTTCCCGGAGCGCTCTCATCTGGTGGAAATGGAAGCCCCGTTTCTGGATGAGTTGATGCAGGCGATTAATGGCGCGCTTTGAGAGAGGAAGGCCGAACTGGCGGTCGCCCAAAAAAAGGCTGACTGACTTTTAAAATTTATTCACATACGGTCAGGTATTCACCTTCCTGACGAATACCTGATATGACCCGCGAATTTTTTATTACCAACGACATGATTCGCTTAAGCTCCCGGCAATCGCCCACAACCTGCCCGGTCGGATTGGCATTAAAAGCGGAAGGCGTGGAGGTCCACGAAGTCGGGTATAATTTCATTTCCTGCGCATACCTGGGGCGGGAATTTCTCATCCCACTTCCATCGGCATGCTTTGAGTTTTTGCGGCGTCATGACAGTGGGGAAAGTGTTGAGCCCATCAGTTTTTCAATCACTTTTTTGGAAGAAGCGCCCCGCCCGCTGCCTGCCCGGTTTGCCCCGAAGCCGATGCCGAAGGCGCCGCCGCTTCCGGTTCATCATGGGGTTCATCCCTTTGTGGCCACTGCACTATCCACCCTTAAACGCATTGTTAAAAAGAGCCCGGTTACGGTCAGCGCGGCCGAGACGGTCCATTGCAACTGAATAATCCGCGCCCGGCTGAGGAAAGATTCCTGCCCGCGGGGAAACCTTATCTTCGACTCATTTTGACTCTTCCCCCTGCTCGCGAAGCAGCCTGATCGTGAGAGGATCCCCCGCTCCTTCAAAAAACTTCACGAGAGCGGCGGCAAAAATCGGTTCTTCGGGAGCTGCGGCGGCAAAAAGCGTCATCGACGAGCGGAACTTCAGATCGTCCGGAGAACCGAGGATGGAGCGGATATTCTGATCAGGAAGCGCCATCATCAATGCTGTGCAGTGGAGTAGACGCGGCCCAAGCACGGCATGCTTCAGATAGCTTTGAGCTTCGGCTTTTGAAGCAATTCCAAACTTCATCGACATCGAGCTGAACCCGAGTCCAGCCATCTGAGGAAAGATAAACCAGATCCAGTGGGTCTTTTTTCTGCCTGCTGTCAACTCGCCGCAGACTTGATGGTATACTGCAGCCTGAGCGACGACGAATTCAGCCAGTTTTGTTTCGGTATTCATGTGTCGTCAATTTTCGCGCCACCGCTCAACTTACAAATTGAGCTTCTTCATTTCCTGAACTGCGAAGTCGGCGGCCCGGGTGGTCAACGCCATGTATGTCAGCGAAGGATTCACGCAGGCGGCGGACGTCATGCAGGCGCCGTCGGTCATAAATACGTTCTTCACTGAGTGGATCTGGTTGTGGCCATTGAGAACTGAACTCCTGGGATCGCGTCCCATGCGGGCCGTTCCCATCTCATGAATCGCCATTCCGAGGTAAGAACCTGAATCATGGGTTTTCACATTCTTTAATCCGGCGGCTTCCAGCATTTCTTTGGCGTCATTGGCCATGTCGATGCGCATCTTTTTTTCGTTCTCACGCAGTTCGGCATCGAATACGACCACCGGCATTCCCCATTTATCCCTGGTGGTTTTATCGAGATACATTCGGTTCTCGTAATAAGGAAGTGTTTCGCCAAACCCGCCGAGTCCCATCGTCCAATCGCCCGGTTGGGTGAGTTGATTCTTCAGATCGGCTCCGAAGGCCAGCTCCGCCACGTTGCGTTGCCACCCCTGACGGCTCGCGCCTCCCTGATAGCCAAAGCCGCGCAAGTATTCCCGTTTGTCCGCGCCAATATTGCGGTAACGCGGAATATAGATCCCGTTGGCCCTGCGGCCATAATAATACTTATCCAAATCCCCTTCCCAGACACCGCTCGCTCCGGTCCGGAAATGATGATCCATCAGGTTGCGCCCCAGTTGCCCGGAATCGTTGCCCATTCCATCCGGGAACCGCTTTGAAACAGAGTTCATAAGCAGCGAGGCCGAACTGATCGCGCTCGCGCAAACAAAGATGATTTTCGCAAAATACTCCCGATCCTGCATCGTCACCGCGTCCCGCACCCGGACTCCGCTGGCCCGCTGCATGGCCTCATCGTAAACAATTTCCGTCGCGATCGAATCGGGGCGCAGGGTCAAAAGTCCGGTCCTGGCCGCGGGTGGCAACGTGCATGACTGCGTGCTGAAATAAGCGCCGAACGGACATCCAAGCGCACACTTATTCCGGAACTGACAGGAGCCACGCCCCACTCCCAGCTGTTCCTTGGCTGCTTCTGAAAGGTTGGCGACCCGGCCAATTGTCAGATTCCGGCCCGGATACATCTTCTCAAGGCGCTGCTTTACTTCCTTCTCAACATAAAACATCTCCATCGGAGGCAGATACTCGCCATCGGGTAATTGAGGTAATCCTAACTTCTCTCCGGAAATCCCTGCGAACCGCTCCACGTACGAATACCACGGGGCGATATCCTTGTAACGAATAGGCCAGTCGACCGCGACCCCGTCTTTTAGATTTGCTTCAAAATCGATATCGCTTAACCGATAGGATTGACGGCCCCACATGATCGATTTTCCACCCACGATATTCGGGCGAAACCAATCAAAGCGCTTTTCCTCCTTGTAAAGGGAGTCGGCGTCATTAAACCAATACTTCTCCGTCATCTCGTTGTACGGATAGTCACGGGAAAGCTTTGGGTGCGACTCAACCTGCGCGAGCGTAAGCCGGCCGTTGTACTTCGATTCCCAAGGGGCTTTCATCGCATTCTCGTACCCAACGATATGTTCAAGTTGCTTGCCGCGCTCAAGCATCAGAACCTTCAAACCTTTTTCGGTTAGTTCTTTTGCGGCCCATCCGCCGGAAACCCCCGAACCAATCACGATGGCGTCGTAAGTTATTTCCGCGGCTGCATTGAGATTTAGATTGGTCATTGAAGGGGGAGCTTGATGAAATTAATTAAGAGGTGACTACAAGGCCCACGCTTTTTGGTTTGGTTTCAACGGCACATTTCCCTCGAACTTTCCGGGAATCGGAAGATACGCCAATGCCTGGGTCGCACCGATCTCCGAGGTAAAGTAGCCGGCCACGGTAAGCTGCTTCATAAGCTTAAAAAAAGCGGTGTCCTCCGTCGCTGCGGCTCTTACAAGCTCCACCTGCCGGACAGGATCTGATCCGGCGAACCCTTTGCTGCCGAGTCTCTCCAGGCCCGCGTAGAATTGCTCCTGTTCGTCTATCTTATAGCAATCCCGCATGATACGGACGATGAATTGCGCAACGCCCGCCGCTTTCGCGCCGGGAGTATCCGTCGTTGGAATGATAATCTCAGCCAGATCGGCCAGCAGCGCTTCCTGATCGGCACTTACCGCGACGCTGGCTCCGGTATGGATGACCTCGCCCAATAGCCCGGCTGTTAATTGGGCGGAGAGGATTCCTCCCAAAAGAAGGGTAACCCGTTGAATGGCTTCGCGGCGATGCATTGTGTAAAGGGAGGATGGCGGTTGAGGATCCGTTACTGGAATGAAAAGCCTGCTGGAAACGCGATTGCAACGGGCCTTTAGGAAGCGCCCATTCTTCCGGGAGGGCGTGCTGAATTCAACTATTTCCGCACCGGAAACTTAGGCGTCGCATCGCCATGCTCGCCGCTGCCGATTGAATTCTCTCAGAGAGAACCGTGCCTTCTTTAGATGCTCGCCCGGCCTAAAGCGAGTTAGCACCGCACTTTCACACCGTTTATTGCCACAACCGTAGCAGTTGCGATTCCGATAAGGAGTGTGAATCCCGCATTTTTATGATCCCTATCTTTATCCTGTACACGTGGCTACTTGGCCTCATCTCGTTTGGTATCATCGGCGGAACCGTCTATTTGGGACACGAGTGGCAGCAACGATCGTGGGTGTGGGATCCCGTGGCACAGCGATCGTTTTTCAATCCAACCCTCGGTTGGAACGCAGAAACAGCAATGCTTGCGGGCGCAATTACGCTTCTGATCATCGCGCTTGCGGGCGGGAGAATCGTCAGGGGAATACTTCGCGCAACGAGCCAGAAAAAAACAGCTCCCGGTGAAAGTCCTTTTCACTCTCCCAAACCTGTTTCACAAGAGCGGTTGCGCCGGCCGGATGGATCGGAGTTGCATGTCGAATTTTATGGACCCGAGGATGCTACTCCCATCGTCCTGACTCATGGCTGGGGATTTGACAGCCGCGAATGGAACTATCTTAAACAAGAGCTCTCCGAACAGTTTCGGCTCATCGTTTGGGATGAACCGGGCCTCGGCAAGTCTGCCGCTCCGGCCAACCGTGATTATAGCCTTGAAACCTTCGCGCATAATCTGGATGCCGTACTCTCCCTTGCCGGAAACAAACCGGCCATCCTGCTCGGACATAGCATCGGTGGAATGACCATCCTGACCTTCTGCCGGCTTTTCCCGCAATCTCTTGGAAGCCGTGTCGCGGGTTTGATACTGACTCACACCACCCCGACCGACCCCGTGCATACCGCTTCAGGAGCGGCCTTTTATACTGCCATCGAAAAGCCGGTACTTGTCCCGCTGATGTATCTGACAATCGCGCTTTCGCCGCTTGTCTGGCTGATGAACTGGCTGAGCTATTGGAACGGGTCTGCACATCTCTCTACAAAGCGCGGTTCATTTGGCGGAACCGAGACCTGGGAGCAGATTGATTTCGCCACGAAATTTCAACCGCAGGCGCCCCCCGCGGTGCTTGCCAGGGGAATGCTCGGCATGATGCGCTACGACGCGACCAGTGCTCTTCACTCGATTCCAATCCCGACGCTGGTTGTTGCCGCAAACAAGGATTCCACGACAAAGCCGGAAGCAAGCCAGGAAATTCATTCCGCCATCCCGAACTCACAATTGATTACTTTAGCGCCGGCAAAACATCTTGGGCTTATTGAACATCACCACCAATACGCCAAGGCGGTTCGGGAATTCGTCTTCTCAACTGTCGTAAAAGACAACCCTCCCATGGTGTGACACACGGCGCTTTGGGCAAAGGCCCGTAAAAAAGCAATTTCCGACCGATGATTTTCACCGCGCTGCCGATTGCATTTTCAAGAGGAGGCAGGGAACATGTGCGTTTCCATGCGCCGCCCTTTCCTGCTCATCAGTATCGCGTTTGGCGTGCTTTTTCCCCTTGCACGGATCAAGGCTGCGCCGGAGTCCGACCCAGCTGGTTTCAAAACGCTCGCAACAAGCTTCTTTGAGACCCATTGCCTTGACTGCCACGAAAGCGGCACAACCAAGGGCGGGTTAAATCTGGAAAAGGCCGACGCCGCCATGCTGGGCACGGAACAGACCGATCTGTGGGCGCACATTTTTGACCGCCTCGCCAGCGGCGAGATGCCGCCTCCCAAGGAGCCACGGCCTGCGCGAGTGGATGTGGAAAAACTGCTTGCGGCGATCCGGCCGCGATTGATTGAAACGGATCGGGCGCGGCGCGAGGTAGTTCAACGCCGTCTCAACCGCACCGAATACGAGAATACTATACGCGATCTTCTTGGGATTGAGATCGAGCTTAAAGCGTTTCTTCCCGAGGACCAGCAGGCGGGCGGTTTTGACAATAACGGCGATGCGCTTGCGCTCTCCACCGAAGCAATGCAGGGCTATCTCGACGCGGCGCGCGCGGCGGTCGACATGGCGCTAGTAACCGGCGATCGGCCGACGACCGAGACTTGGACAACGGACTCCCTCTCGGAGGTGCAGCCGTATATCGACGCGGGCGACTTTGGCTACGTAGATGGTCGCATTGTCACTTATGTGGCTGACCAATCCGACTACTCTAAAATCTCCACGCGAGCCAAACGCACACCAGTTCGAGGCAGGTATCGTTTCCAATTCCAGGCAGCCACCCAGAATACTACCGAGCCTGGCTTCTTTACCCTTTCGGCATCGAACTTTGCCGGCGTGGCATCAAAGGCTCAAAACCTCGGCTACTTTGAAGTCGGACCGGAGCCCAGGACCTTTACAATCGAGGCCGTACTTGATGCAAAAGTCGCCGTGCAATTCTTCGCACTCGGCCTGCCCGGTTATATTAAAAAGGCTGCGGGCGCGCGGCATCCCGGCGTCGGCTTTGGTCCCGTGGAAATCACCGGCCCACTCCTGGATCAATGGCCCCCGGAGAGCACTGCGCGTCTGATTGGACCCGTGCAACTTGCCGGCGGCACGCTCGCCGACGCGGAGACGATCCTCCGCGGATTCCTTCCGCGAGCCTTCCGACGTCCCGTAAGCGAGGCCGAGGTTCAGCGATACACCTCACTCGTTCGCAAAAAGCTGGAGGCAAATCGCACCTTTGACGAAAGTCTACGCACCGGTCTCATCGCCGTGCTTTGCTCGCCCGACTTTCTCTATCTCCGCGAGGATGCGCCTCCCGGCACACGCCGCATCTCCAACACCGAGCTCGCCTCACGTCTTTCATATTTTCTCTGGAGCAGCATGCCCGACGCGGAGCTGCTCGCGCTGGCGGAAAATGAGCAGCTCAGCGATCCGAAAGTGCTCGCCGCACAAGTCGAACGCCTGCTGCACAGCGGGAAAGCTGAGGCGTTTGTCACAAACTTCACCGGCCAATGGCTGCGGCTGCGCCAAATCAACGACACCACGCCCGATTCGAAACTCTACACGAAATTCGACGAGCTTCTGCAAGTAAGCATGGTGCGCGAGGGCGAAGGATTCTTCCGCGAAGTTCTTGCTGAAAACCTTCCCATCACCAACTTCCTTGACTCTGACTGGGCGATGCTTAATCAGCGCCTGGCAGAGCATTACGGTGTGCCGGGCGTGCGCGGACTTGCCTTGCAAAAAGTGAAGCTCCCGTCCGATTCGGTGCGCGGTGGCGTGCTCACACAGGCCGGCGTATTAAAAGTCACCGCCAATGGCACCACCACATCGCCTGTGCTCCGGGGAGTTTGGGTCATGGAAAACATCCTCGGCCAGCCTGTCCCGCCGCCGCCGCCAAATACCGGCGGCATCGAACCCGATATTCGCGGCGCCACGACCATTCGCGAACAACTCGACAAACATCGCCACGAGGAAAGCTGCATGGTTTGCCACGTCAAAATTGATCCGCCTGGCTTTGCCTTGGAGAGCTTCGATCCGATCGGCGACTTCCGCACGACTTACCTGCGCTGGGTTGTTCACAACGAAAAGGAAGGTTATGGCAGCGTGAAGACTGGCGCCCCTGTCGATGCCAGCGGCAGGCTTGCCACGGGCGAACCGTTCACCGGCATTCGCGAGTTTAAAAAACTCATCCTCGCACGCTCCGATGCCTTCGCCCACTGCCTCACGGCCAAGCTTCTGACGTTTGGTCTGGGACGTGAAATGGGGTTCAGCGACCGCGAGGCGATCGATCTGATCGTCAAGCAAACCACCGCGAACGGCGGCGGCTTGCGCTCACTCATCCATGCCATCATTGAGAGTGAAACCTTCACCACGCGCTGATTCTTTGCCCGCTCCAAACTCCCCCTTTGTTTACAACTCCGAAATAAAAAAGCGGACCCTGTCATCTGCCATTACAGCTCGCCCGGCAGGCATCTCATCGTTACCTTTTGCCGCCCTTCATGAACCAAATTTCCCGTCGAACCTTTTTCCGCGGCGCCGGTGTTTGCCTCGCCTTGCCGCTGCTTGAAGCGATGCTGCCGTGCCGGGTCAACGGGACGCCGGTTGCAACCGCGCCTCGCCGACTTGTTGCAATCAACATCCCGCTTGGGTTCCTTCCCGAGAAATTTTTCCCCACACAGTCGGGCGCGGGCTATGCGCTTAGTGAATACCTCGCGCCGGCTGAGACGTTGAAAAACAACTTCACCATCTTTTCCGGGATCTCGCATCCGGGCGTTGATGGCGGGCACTCGGCGGAAAAGAGCTTTTTAACCGCCTGCCCTTCACCCGGTTCACGCACTTTTAAAAACAGCATCTCGCTCGACCAATTCATCGCGCGCCAGATTGGAGGCGAAACCCGTTTTGCCTCGCTGACCCTCGGCGACCATTCCCTCTCGTGGTCACCCAACGGTGTCGCCATCCCCGCCGAACAATCGCCCGCCAAAGCCTTTGCCCGGCTTTTCCTTTCGGGCAGCGCAAAGGAGGTCGCCGCTCAGCAACGTCAACTCGAGGACGGCCGCTCCATTATGGATACTGTGCTCGAAGATGCGAAGTCGATGGAGCGCTCCGTCTCCGGTGCGGACCGCGCGAAGCTCGACCAGTTCTTTACCGCCGTCCGCGAAACCGAGCAGCGCCTTGTCAAATCCCAGGCATGGAGCCAAACGCCGAGACCCAAAATAGCCGCGCCGCCGCCCGGCTCCTACAATGGTGCCGATCTAGCAGGCACTTTCCGCGCGCACTTCGACGTGATCCGTCTTGCGCTCGAAACCGACTCCACGCGTGTGATCACACTGGGCGGACCAGGATACGGCACGGTTCCCCTCATCAAAGGAGTCGAACTCGGTTACCATGGCCTTTCCCATCATGGCAAAAATCCTGACATGATGCGCCAGCTTGAACTTATCGAGCGGGCCACACTCACGGCGTTTTTTGATTTTCTTGGCTCCCTGAACTCAAGTGCCGATGGCTCTTCCACCCTGCTCAATCGAACCCAGATTCTCCTTGGCTCCAACCTCGGCAACGCAAGCGGTCATCTTACCACAAACCTTCCCGTGCTCCTTGCCGGCGGTGGCTTTCGCCATGGACAGCATCTCGCTTTTGATCAAAAGCAGAACTATCCCCTCCCCAATCTCTTTGTATCGATGCTTCAACGGCTCGGAATGGAAGCTGACAAGTTTGCCACCTCCACCGGCACTATGTCCGGTCTGGAAATGACACGCGATTGAGCATAACGCTAACCTATAATGCCATTGGTTCGTAAGTAACTGAGTCATGCTGGTTTTCCGGGTTTGTTAAAATGCATTAATAATCGCGGTGTCTTTTTGACCATTGTAATTGCCATGCTAGCGTCGCAGCGGTTTTGATTTGAACTGCGTATGCTGCGACATTTACTCACCCCTCGGTCAGGTTTTGCCCTTTTAAGCGTGCTTTTGTTGGGAGCTACTTCAGTTCCCGGCCGTGCAGCCTCTCCGCCGGCTCCTCAGTTTCGCGATCCTCAGGTGGTGGCAGGGTTTGGGGCTGGAGCGGTGAAGGTTGTTGGAAGCCGGGTTAATGCGGCGCAGAACCCGGCGAATCTTACGGTCGATAAACGGAGTTCTATCTCGTTCACAAACAGCACGACACAGGACGTGGTGATTGCGGATGACGCAAACCAGCAAGTGGTGATCAAGCGCGGCCCGGTTGGCACCTCCGCGCTGCCCGATATCGATTTGCCAATGCCAGCGGAACTTTCCGCGGGGCATATTAGCGATCTGGCGGTGGCGGACCTCAATTCTGACAGTCTGCCGGATCTGGTGGTAGTCTGCGGCGGGCGGCTGGTGGTTTACATCAATTCGTTTGATCAGAACACGACGACAAATCCAACGCAGGTTCCGTCGTTTGCCGCTCCGGTGATTCGCGAAGGGCGTGATCCGGACGACGGCTCGCTGCTGAGCTTCAGTTGCGTGGCCGCGATCCAGATCGATCTCCAGGAAGCAGCCACGACGCCACCGGATATCGTTGCCGGCGTGGCGCTGGGGGATCCGCTCGATTCATCCTCGCGCCACGGCTTCCTTGCGCATTTTCACAACGATGGGCACGGCACGCTGGGCAATGCGCCGGAATACCTGCGGATGAAGCGCGGCGTGAGTTTCCTCGCCACGGGCGATTTGAACAACGACGGCTTTACCGACATCGTGACGGGAGACGCGATCACCGGGCGGGTTTTGGTTTTGAAGAATATGGATAATGGCGGCGGCACGCGCACGATCTCACCGACGATCTCCGTGCCGGCCGAGCTGTTTGCTTTGGGTGGCGTGGCGGGTCTGGCTATCGGCGATACGGACAACGATGGTGCGCGCGATATCCTGGCGCTGACCGGCCAAACCGGCACCTCCAACGGGCAGCCGGCGACCTTGAGCTATGTGACGCTCTTCCATAACAACGGCACAGGCACCATGAGCAGCTATGGCTCGCTGCGCTTGAAGACCGTGAGCTCCGATACGCCTTTGACGGTAAGGGGCAATGTGGCCATCGGAGATTTGAATGGAGATGGAACGACGGGGGAGATCGTGGTGGCTGACGCGTTGGATGATCAAATCTCAATCCTGACCGTCGATCCTACTCTGCAGGCACTGAACCACTCATTCTATGCATTAACTACGACACTGGCCGCGGCAAAAGGCGCGCGATCGGTCGAGATTGGCGATCTCGACGGAGACGGAGTCGTCGATCTTTTCGTGGCCAATAGCGATGTCGATTTGCCTGGGGAATTCTATTCCAACAGCGCCGGCTCAGGCGGTGGTGGTACAGCTTCGGTAAACATTGAATTTGCAGAGGCCGCTGAGACGGTGACTGAGGGCGGCACGGCCGACGTCGTGTTGAATCGCGGGACATCGACCGCTGGCGCGTTCAGCGTCTCGTTCACCGTCGGCGGCACGGCCACGGTGAATAACGGCCGGAACGGAAAGGCGGCGGATTTCTCCATCGATACGAGTGACCCGGAGGTAAAGTTTAACCCGGCGACCAAGGCGGGCTCCATCTCCTTCACTGCCGCGGAGCAAACCAAGACGATCAAGGTCACCATTCCGGCGAGCACGGGAGAGGAGGTCAATGAGACCGTCACGTTTTTGCTGGGGACCGTGACGCCTTTTACGCAGGTGCTGGGCGAGGTGACACTCAATACGCTGACCATTACGGACACGCAGAAACCTTCCGTGAAAGCGCCAGGGAAACTCATCGTGGTGCCAAGCAATGTCATCAAGCGTTCCGCCGCGGATTTGCGCGGATTCGGGGTCGCCGCCGTGGGCCGCAATGGCAGCGACTGGACCTTTACCGTGACGCAGCCGTCAGATCCGCTGAGCTCCGGCGTTAAAGTGAAGGTGCAGTATTCGCTCTCGGCCACAACAGATTCGTGGACGGATCTGCTCGATCTTCAGCCGCTGCACGGCGTGGTTTGGTCAGGCAAGACGAGCGATATGCCTGAAGGGCAAAAGGTCTTTTTCCGCACGGTCTCCTCGGCCAATGGACTGCTCGATACAAATGGACGGACCACCGCGGCTTACGCGGTGGTGCCAGGGCCGAAGCTGCAACTCACCGCCAAACAGGCGCCAAAGGGGGATTCCTCGGATCCTGCCAGGTTCACGACTACGACGGTCACGACCTACAACTCGGACGAGATCCACTACAGTCTGGTGGTGAAGAACGCCGGCGACAGCGATGCCACAAACGTCATTCTCGCGATCCCGCTTTCGTATTTCGTTGATGCCAAAAATCGCCCGACCAGTTTGAAAAACCATTTCCTCGCAGGCACACAGCCGAATATCGCCGGGGCGAGCCTGCAGTTGCTGAACAAACGCGGTGCGGTTACGAGCGATCCGTCAGAAGTGTTTTCGGCGCAGTACGTCTATCCGACCCTGAAGGCGGGAGAGACCGATTTTGTGACAGTGGTGCTGGGGACGCTTTCGGCGGCGGAATACAATGCGCGCGACCAGACCGCCTCCTTTAACGAGCGGATCGTCTGGAGTGGGGCAAGTCTTTCCGCAAAGGATCAAGGCGTGATCAGCCGCGCAGCGTCTCCGGCCAGCCTGACGGCGGTCGTGGCGAATCCGCTGGATGTGCTGGTTTCCACGACGACCTCAACCGATAGCAACAATATCGCGAGCACGGGCGGAACAATTCAGTATGAATTCACAATCACGAACCACGCGAACTTCACGTTCAACGAGGTGAAATTCAAAGACACCGTGCCCGCGGGGACCGCGCTTTATGGCGTGAACGACCAGGAGGGAACGAGCGGGAACTTCACGCGCCTGCCGATCAATACCGCGTCAGCGCCGGGAGGAAATCCATCCGTGCCGCTTTTCCAATACGGGAAGCAACAGGAGATCACCTGGACGCTGGGGTCGATCCCGGCGCACGGCACGCGCACCATTCGGTACACCGTGAAGGTGCAGAACGATCTGGCCACCTCCTTCTATGATGCCGCTGGAGTTTCGCATACGACGGAGATCAACAACGGCGGATACTCGCTGACTGCGACGCCGCCGACGGGCGGCACAATTACAAATGCAACGGGAGGACCAACACGGACGCTCGTGACCGGCTTCGACCCGGCGGCGATTCCATTTTTTCGCTTTGAGAAACACGCGATAAGCGAAGGCGCGAACGCCGGTGGCGAGATCCGCGTGCAAACAACGCGCGAGCCGGTGGATCTCCCCACGGTGCTGCCGAATGATTTGGTGAAGTACACGCTGCACATCAAAAATAATGGGGATGTGGATGCTTTGAATGGCGTGGTGCAGGATGAAATCGCCACGGGCGTGCAGTTCGCGGGATTTATCTCGATCGCTGGCCATGACCCTTTCCCAAACCAGCTTGTGGCGCGCAAGGCGGATGGATCGGTGCTCCCTTCGCCGATTGCGGCCGCGGATCTGAAGCTGGTCAAAGTGCTGGAATTCCATGTCGGGGCGATCGCCGCGAACCAGGCGTTGGATCTCACCTACAAGACCCAGGCCATCGCGCCGGTTGGCTCGATCATCGTGGCGAACGACGCCCGCATGTGGACGGCCAGCCTGACGATGCCAGTGAAGTGCTCGCCGGCCGTCGCGCCGGTGATGGTGGTAAAGCCGATCTCGTTTGAGCTTGAAACGCAGGCGGACAAGTCGCGGGTCAGGGCCGGCGAGACGCTCACCTACACGGTGACGTGCCGAAACAACGGCGGCGTGCCGGCGCTCAATTCAGCCGTCGTGGTTCCGATTCCGGCGGGGACAACCTATGTGACGAACTCGGGCATTTTTGTAGCCGATGATCACACGCCTGTGACGGGCGGTTCTGTGGAAGCTCCAAGCCGGGCGAACTCGGCTCTCCTCTTCAGCGCCGGAGATTTGCCCGCGGGCGAGCATCGGAACGTGCAGTTCAAAGTGACGGTCAACAACCCGCTGCTGACCTCGCTCAAGGTACCGGGGTCGCACATCGATTTGAAGCCGGTGGCGAAAGGGTTTTACCAATCCGGAGCGGTGGCGCGGCAGTTCTCCACGGGCCGTTTGGCCGCGCCGGCCATGCAACTGGTCACTTCGCTGGCCGATGCGCAGCAGACGCCGGTGCTGCAGGGACCCACGGCCGCCCACCTCTGGGCGATGAAGTCGTATCCGAACTTCGTCTATTCCGGGCAGAAGCTGCAATACCAGCTCACCTGGGGAAATAGCGGCGATGACGCGCTGCCCGGGATCCAGGCGGCGATCCAGATTCCCTTCGGCACCGAACTTGTGCCGGCGGATACGACGCCCGGTTACGCGTTGCACGGAGGCATTGTTTCATGGCGCACAGGGCCGCTGGCCGGGCATGGTGCAGGCAGTGCCATTCTGGTGGTGAAGGTGCTGAAAACCTCGGTTTACAAAGATGACACGCTCAATGAGAACTCCGCGTTCGTCGCCTCCACCAACGCCCCGGCAAACGGCGTGGTGCCGGGCGTGGCGAGTACGCTGATCCTCTCGGAATCGCCGTTAGTCGGTGCCTGGCAGAGCTTGGGCGCCGTGCTGCGTGGGATCGGTGCAAACCTGTTTGGGAACAGCAACCCGCAACTCGATCAATCGGTGAAGGGGCTGAAGGGGAATGCCGTGAGCGTCACGATTCGCGGCGCCGATGTGATCACGCTCAACAACGGCATTTTGCTCATCCCCAACCAGGGCGGCAAACTTGTCGCCTCCGGTGCGGGCAATCTGATCGCAAGCGGTGGTGGAAACCTGATCGCCTCGGGTGGCGGAAATTTGGTCGCGAGTGGGGCAGGAAATATCGTTGTGCAAGGCACGGGCGCCTCGATGAGTTTCGCGGGAATTGGCGTTTGCTCCCCGAGCAATCTGACCGATTTTGCCGTAAATCAGCTTGTCGCATCCGGTGCAGGCAATCTGATCGCAAGCGGCGGGGGAAATGTGATCTCAGACAACGGGCTGGGTGTTATCAGCAATGACGGCGGCTCGATCATCGCGATCTCCTCGCACGATGCCGGGCTTATCGCTTCGGGCGGCGGGAATCTGGTTGCAAGCGGCGCTGGCAATCTCATTGCGAGCGGCGGCGGCAATCTCGTTGCGAGTGGTGCAGGCAACTTCAGCGAAAGCCTCCTTTCCAGCCGCGCGGGCGTGGTAACGGTGGTAAGCGGGAGTGGCTTTGTCACCGTAGGCCGGCTGATCAGCCAGGACGGTGGAGGGCTCATTAGCCAGGATGGTGGCGGCCTTATCAGCCAGGACGGAGGGGGTCTCATCAGTCAGGATGGTGGCGGCATTTTGAGCCGCAACGCCGGACAACTGATCAGCCAGGATGGCGGCGGTCTTAAACTGACAAACGGAGCCAGCCTGACGCAAAGGGAAGGCAATCAGTTCAACGGCAGCGCCGACCGGGGCCTTGCGCCGACCTCAAGCCAATAGTGCCTATCCGTTTTAAATTCAACGGAGTGGCGGGACTTCCCACGGGGGACGGCTATTCTGAACCCGGAGGGTTCTCAGCTTGTAACGGGTGTGTTGAGTCCGCGAAACCACCGGTCTAAAAAAGGCATATGATCGACCCCGGAGCGGGTCGCAGCAGGCGCATAGTTATACAATCGACTCATCTCCGGAACCGTGTGCGCGCGTTTTTTATCGCCACCCCCCTGCGACCGCCTTTGGGGTCGATCCGCGCGGACGCCCGCTGTTCCGGTGGTATCGTGGACTCAGCCACCGGCTATTGAGATGCGCGCAAATTCCTTGTCACCGGGCGCGAATTCCTTGTCATCCCAAGGAAACTCCCTGTCACCACGCGCGAATTCCCTGTCGACAAAGGCAGATTCCCCGGCGGCGCGCACGGGTTGGCTGTAGCCAGGTAAAGATTCTCCGGCGAGAACCGCTAGCTCCCTCTCAAAGAGACGGATTTCGCTGGCACCGGCCGTGAACTCCCCGCCGGCGCTCTCAAACTGGCGAACAGTCACCGCGGACCGGCAAACAATGCACTAAAATTTGCAGATATTGCCGCGCACGTTTCTTACATCGCTCGAAAGAGGGGTGTTTAACCCACTGTAAACTTCGCTATGTCTGAACAACCCGTCGTTCCTCCTGAGCCCGCTCCCGGACCCGCTCCGAAAATCCAGCCGCGCGGCTACTTCAACCAAAGTCAGCTTGAAGACATCAAACTTGCCGAGTCGATCCTGCAAGCCGCCCGCAATGCCAGACACAGCAATGCGCTCGCCGGCAGGGAAATCACCGAGGACTATCTGGCCGGGCTCGAATCAGCCATTGCCATGGCGCGCTTGAAAATCGCCGGGACCGGCCAGGCACAGAGCGGCCAGCAACCCGCCACCCTCAACGCCTCCGATGCGGAACGCGACCTGATTACAATCCTTCAAGGCATCCAATCAGCCGCCAAGCAAAAGCATCGGATGCTGGAGGAGGAGGACGCCACCTTCGCGACCGATGGTTATTTGATTGGCCTGCCGCTCAATGCGAATCGCGCCACGCTGCTTCAAAACGCCGCCACCCTCGCAGCCAAAGCGGGTGCCGACGCGCTTCCCGGCTATAAAACCGCGGAGTCCCTTGCCGACATTGAAGCGACCATTGCGGGGTTCAAACGCGCCACCATTACTCAGCACGAGCGCGAGCAGGAAACCGCCGAGGACCGGATCACGCGTGATAAGCTGATTAAAAAGATCAATGCGCGCCGTATTGCCATCCAGCACGCCGCCGATGCGCTTTGGCCTTACACGGAATCGGACAACGCCCCGATCCGCCGCGCCTTTGAAATCCCGCCTGACCGGCCCTTTAACGGATAGATTCTCATAAAAAGGCGGGCTTTCCTTTAGGCTGCCATTTCTGCCTGTGTTCTTAGCGACCGGAACAGTCTCCGCTCCTCTCCAACTATTTGCCTGTTCCTTCTTATTCAATCCGGTCAACGTTTCTGAATGAAACAAACAACGGTTATTTTCCGGCTAAACGCCGTGATGTTCATTCTTACCGTTTTTTGTCTCACGGGTTGCAAGCCCAGGTCATTTCACTACTCCAGCAGCTGGAGCAACAACACTTCATCAAGCGACTCGACCACCAATGGCTACAGGACGAGCACACGCACTCAGAACGGAGTGACGCGCAAGCTCGAAACCGCAGCTGGTATTGAAATCGAGAATGGGCGTGTGACCAAATTCCCGAAGGCAGCGCTCGCAAAACTCCAGGAGAGCGGAGGGACTCAACCGCGCGTTGCTGAACTGCGGGAAAACGCGGATACAATCGAGTTATGGATTCAAGACAACGGGACCTTTCGCAGAGGTTCCGCCGAAGACGATTCCTGGCTGGAACGCTTCCTCGCCGAATTCAACTCGAAATGACTACTCTGAAGCCACCAAACTGCCATTCGCGACTAGGCTTCCACTTCAACTATTTGCCTGTCCCTTATTTCCTTTCTAGCACTTCAACTATTTGCCTGTCCCTTATTTCCTTTCTAGAGAGTTCGTAAGGATACTCGTCATCCGCTTTCAATTGGTCCCTATCTCATCCGACACTCGACTACCGCATGCTCCGTCGCAATGAGCTTCACCCGCCCTATGTATCCCACTGCTATCAACGCAGAACCGAGCGCTCCACTCAACCGCGCAGGGCGAGGAAGCGCCCGTTCCAATCCCAGCGTTTCTCGCCCTGCGCGGCGAGTGAGCTTCTTTCGTTAGGCGCTTCTACCGTCACTCACACCCAAAGAACTCACTGAATATGCAAGTAACCCTAATCAGCACCATAATTGCATTCCCCATCCTAGCCGCATCTGAGGTTCCTGCCGGGATGCTGATGCTCAACACAGGGGTAGCGATCCTTATCGGCGTCATTACCATAGCCGAGAAGCTAAGTGGACATTGGTCGAAGCTGTCACCGAATGTCTCAGGCGAGCCACGGTCGATCAGTTATTTCGGCGCAGGTTTTCGCTACCTCCTCGCGCTGCTTTGCCCGCTACTTGGTTTCATTCTCTGGCTATTTTGCCGCCGCAAGCCCCTCGACGGCGACCGAAGAGTGGCGCGGCGTCTCAAGCGAGTGACGATCGCAAGTTGGATCATCAACGGCATTTTGGTATTTGCGATGGAGTTATGATCGCAGCGCACGACACTACTATGGAGACACTCGTTCGCAATCGGCCTCGAAAAACGAAATTAAGAAATTAAGAAGAAATTAAGGGACGGGTAAATAGTTGATGAGCACTTGGTGAAATAGGATTCCTCCCGGATCTGGGTCATCACGTCCCATTTGTTGCCGCTGAGACCGGCGAGCGCCGGTGTAATGAACTTGGTGCGGATGTCCGCCTCGGTGAGAGATTTTTTGTTCATGGAAAGGAGGGGCGGAACAGCCAGCGGCGCTTACGGCCACAAGGCACTGTGTAGCACACCTGAAGGCAAAGGTACGTCTACGTAAAGCTAATGCGTGAAAGAAGCGGCCTCCGCTACATATGCTGGCTGCATCCCGCAAGGCAGCGTTTCCATTCAGAATGCGAAATTAAGCGGCGGAAATTAAGGGACGGGTAAATAGTTGAAGAGCATGCCCGATCCAGGAAGCAATTTGAACTTCAACGCCCGACTGGAACTTCCACCATCGGGCTCGTCGTCCGACGGTTTTTATGGTCGAGCCCGCTAAAGAAAAACGCAGTCGTACTCATCGGAAGCTTCGCTGAAATTGTTGAGCCAACCACATCCTTCTCCTCAACAGAAACAGTGCGCCAAACCCGTTTCTGCCAGGGACCGGAATCGACCGTATAGTTTACCATAACGGACCTGACGATCGGGAGATCAGGTCGCCTCGGAGCGTCCGGGTCGACTCCAACGCAAATCGCATAACCATTTGCAACCTCGGAAATCCGCAGGCGAGCGATCTGCGGCACCCCCGTTTTCAACGCGGCATCGACGAAATCATCAACCTCGGAGAACGTCCACAAGTGACCGTGCGGCATTTCGATGATGATCGATATATTTCGCAAATCGGAACGTACCGACATGTAGGTCTTCATCACGCTGTCGAGCGGGTAGGCGACGTCGTTCGTGCCGTCTAAAAAGAGGATCGGGCAGCGGATGGTTGCCAGATAGCTGCTCGGATCGAAAAGGCGCAGCCAGCGTTCGCGCTGCTCGGCGGGCATTTTGTCGAGGATCGGCTCCTTCCAATAGCTGTTGTCGCCGAGGGAGCCGCAGCCGTAAACCGACACTGCGACCTTTAGGCGGTCATCGAGCCCGGCGACGATGCAGGCGAGATAACCGCCCCAGGAGATGCCCGTGACGCCGATGCGTTCGCGGTCCACTTCCGGCAACGAAGCGAGCAGAGAATGCCCGCGGATTACCGCCGCGACAGCGTGATACGTCCACATTTCCCGCGCCTCGTCTTCCTCGAACGCCCGAAACTTGATCGGGTCATGCTGATCCGGTCCGCCATCCGGCAACCGACTCTTATCTTTGGCCTGTCCTGCGGTGTCCATGGCCAGCGCCACGTAGCCGCGCTTTGCCCAATGCTCGGCCCAGTCCTTGAATGCCTGTCCGCCACCGCCGTGCACGAGCACGATCGCCGGAAACGGTCCTTCGCCTTCCGGTCGCGCGAGATAGGCGAAAATGCGCGTGGGTTTTCCGGCGAGCGGCTCACCTTCGTAAAAGACTTCCTGCGTCAATCCCGCGCGTTCTCCCCATTCCGCGCGCGGCGTCTTCTTGAGCTCCGCGAGATCCCACGGACCCGTATTGGCGCAAAAGGCTACGCGGGAGATGAAAGCAAGGGCGTAAAGTAGAATGGGGAGACGCATGAGTGCGATGTAGCAGAAGCGGGAAATTAAGGAAGGGACGGGTAAATAGCTGGAGGGGAATGGCGCCCTTTTAGACAATCAGTCCCGATTTTAAGTGTATGAGGCAAGCGCGGTGCAAGGCCGGAGAGGATTGGGAGGCCGGGTATTATCACTGTCTTTCACGCGTGATTGAAAGGCGGTTCATCTTTGGGGTGGAGGAGAAGGAATACTTCCTCAAACTGATGCGCGGTTACGAGGCGTTCTGTGGCGTTCAGATCATCACGTACTGTTTGATGAGCAATCATTTCCATATCCTGGTCCAGGTGCCTCACCGGCCGGCGCTGGCCGGGCAGCTGCCCACAGACTGCCAGCTTGTGGAGCTCGCGCGTCTTGCCGATTATTCTTACAGTGCGCCCGCCCTCAAACAGGATCTTGAGCGCTTCCGCTTGCAGGGAGAGGACGACGCAGCCGAAGAGTTGCGGGAAAGGCTTTTTTGCCGGATGTGGGATGTGAGCTGGTTTATGAAGATGCTAAAGCAGCGCTTCACCCAGTGGTATAATCGCCGCGTCGGCCGCAAAGGCCCGCTTTGGGAGGATCGCTTTCGCAGCGTGCTCGTGGAGGGGGCAGGTCCGGCGCTGGCCGCTGTTGCCACCTATATCGATCTGAACCCCGTGCGGGCAGGGATTGTAAAAGATCCGGCTGACTACCGCTGGTGCGGCTACGCGGAAGCGATGGCCGGGGACGGGCGTGCCCGGCTCGGGTTGCGGACGGCCGTGGAGGCGCTCGTGCGAGAAAGCGGGGTATCACTTGAGCGTACGATGGAAGAATACCGGTGTTACCTCTATTTTGCCGGGGAAGAAGTAGAGGGGGAGGAGGTTTCGGTCGACGGACTTGAAGCGGCACGCAAAGGGTTCAGCGCGGAGGAGGTTCAGGCGATACTTCAAAGTGGCGGAAGGATCCCTCTCTCGGAGGCCATCCGACACAGGGTGCGTTATTTTTGCGATGGTCAGGTGTTTGGGAGCCGGGCTTTTGTGAATGAATTCTTTGCGGCGCACCGCGAGCGCTTCGGCAGGAAGCGAACAAGCGGAGCGCGGCCGCTGCGCGGGATTAACGCAGGCAATCTCTGGACAATCCGCGATCTGCGGTTGCAGGTGATCAGTTGAAAATTCGGGAGGCCATGGAAGAGCGACGTTCCTGCGCCGCTTTCAATTACCCGTGAGTTTTGAGGCTAAGTTCCAGCCTAACCGAATGTCAATGAGGCCGAGAACGGCTTCATTCACAGCCACGCTCGGTAGATCAAGCTCAGTCAACTACAATCTGGCTGACTGCGCGCGTGATTACAATAAAGTGTCGTTCCCTTTCCATGTCGTCCCGTCTCTGTCATCCCGTTTTCAAAAACTGGCGTAATGGTTGGAAACTGTAATGGGATACCTTGGCTTCATGAAACAGGCGCTTCTATTCCTTCTGCTTCTGGCTCTTCTTTCAGCGAGCCACGCTGAACCACTGCCCAAGAACTGGCGGGCAAAGCACTGGCGCGACATTGCCCCCTGCACTTATAATCTCCCCGACCCGGATGTTGTTGAACTGCATCTATTCGAGCCGCCTCCACCCGGCCCGAATGCAGGACGCGACCCACTCAAGACGAAAATCATAGATACCAGGCGATTCACTGGCGCGGAAGCGCGACGCATAGCGCAACTTTGGCGTGATCAGGATTGGGTTGGCTTCGGCGCCTCTTGCCACGACCCCGCATACGGCATCACGTTCTATCGCGACGGCAGGAAGCTCTTCTTTTGCAGCATTTGCTTCAGCTGCTCCAATATTTATATCTACGGAGCACAATCCGACACGGCTGGCTTCAACCACGAGGATCGAGCCTACAAGCCCCTCCGCAAAATCTTTAAAGATATCTGGGGCAAATGACGATCACGCTTGCTATCAAAGCAGTTAGCCGCTCATTCCATTCCTGCTACCGCGCACCATGAAAACACTCTTAAGCGCAGACTCTATAATCCCAACCCCATGAAATCCCCTCGCCGCTTCTTCGTTCTTGCCTTCTTACTATTCTGCTCCGGCCTTAGCTGCGCACAGGAGAACAAAGCCGGGCGGGTGCTTTTTCTTGGCAATAGCATTACACTGCATGGACCGGCGGAGAACATCGGGTGGAGCGGCAACTGGGGCATGGCAGCGAGCACCGAAGCAAAGGATTATGTCCATCTGATGGTGGAATCCCTCACCAAGATGCGAGGCTTGAAGCCGGAGTTCAAGGTGGCGAATGTGGCGGAGTTTGAGCGCGGCTATGAAGGTTTTGATTTGCAGGCAAAGCTCAAGGAAGAACTGGCGTTCAAACCGGACACCGTGATTGTGGCGATCGGAGAAAATGTGCCGGAATTAAAAACCGACGAGGCAAAAGCCGCGTTCAAAGCCAGCGTGATTCAACTGCTGACCTTGGCGAAAGGAACGAAACAAAACGCGTTGTACGTGCGGAGCTGCTTTTGGCCCGATGCGGTAAAGGACGGCCTGCTTAAGGAGGCATGCGCCGCGGCGGGCGGTCTCTTCGTGGAGATCGGTGCGCTCGGAAAAGACGAGTCGAACTATGCGTCCTCGGAAAGAAAATTCTCACACGAAGGGGTGGCGCGTCACCCGGGCGACAAAGGGATGCGTGCAATTGCCGATGCAATCCTGGCGGCGATTCAGAAACACGAGTCGAATAGATAAGCGGCGACAGGACAATCCGCGATTTTTCGTCTCCAAATCACCACCGGCGCATGGAGGCGTTCAAGCTATCCCGTAAATACTCCGATAGAACAGCCGTGGCACCAGTGGTTGCGTGATAACCAGTCTTAAGGTCGCGTGCTTTTAAGCGAGATGCCGCCCGAGGTCATTATTCAATGGTGGATGGATGACGCCTGGCTCGCCGAAAGAAAAAGCAAACTCCGCGAAGCAGAAAAAGGACCAGGATCCAGGCAACGAACAGCACGGCAAGATTGGCGAGCACCATGACAGCGTAGCCACCCGCGCTGACATCGAAAAGTGGCTCCCGGTCCCAGATAAGAAAAAAGCCCGGCATATGGGTTAGCGGTAATGCCTGCGGCCAAATGAATAAACAAGGCGATAGTAAAATCTCGCAGACAATTGCGAGAAATGCGGCCCTGGCGGGAAGAGTCATACGGCTTTGTTTCTTGGTAATCGCGTGGCGGTGTTATTAGTATGACTTCAACGGTTCATCTTCTACAACCCTGACGGCGTCGGAGACCCTGCCATCTGACTTGTATAAGCGCATCATACGATTTGCATGATCTCTTATGAACGCCGAAGGCGTCCCGGAGATTAGCCGGCGGTGCAGCGAAGCGGAACCACCCGAAAGCATTGGCAAACGGATTCGCCCCGGCCGGGGCGACAGAGATCGATGCAAAAAACTCGCGGCATTTGTGATGAAACTCCTCAGCCGCCACTCCGGAGAGGGGCCTATTCAGGTGACTCACGTCACCGCCTAATCTCAGGGGAGCCCTCCGGCCTACACGAAGTAGAAAGCGAGAGCATTCAAGGAATCGTATAGATTATTGGTCGCGGCAAACCTTATGAGGCCCGGCAGTTCCAGGGGATCACGCACTTTGTCGGAACTGTAAGCGTCATGATCCAAATACCGGCCGCAAAAGTTAGGTGCATTTGTGATCATTTTTGAAAAACTTCGCGGGCGGTCTTGAGGAATAGATCGCGCGCTTCCCATTGATCGCCGCCGCTGCATTGCACCATGAAGATCGCAATCATGCCGCTCTTTGGATCAACCGAGAGATCCGTTCCATAGGCCCCATCGTGGCCGAACATGCCATTGCGCAAATGGTAGCCCAGACTGTAGTTCACCTTTGTCGAACCGGTTTGTTCTTTCCTCAATTGATCCATCGCGGCCGGGGAAAGATAGCGCCGGCCCTCCAGCACGCCGTTGTTGGCCAGCATCATGCCGTAGCGGAAAATGTCGTGCGTGGTGGAAAACAATCCGCCGCCCGCCTCCGGGAAGCGATGAACACGATCGCTGTAAGGTTTAGTGAGGAAATTAATACCGCCTTTGGCATAGCCGGACTTGTCTTTTTTCGGACCGTAGGCGTTGGCCAGCCGGGCGATTTGCGCGTCGCTTGGCCAGAAGGTGGTCTCAGTCATGCCAAGCGGATCGAAAAGGCGGTTTTGCACAAACTGCTCATAGGAGACGCCGCCAACGATCTCGACCACGCGAGCGGCGATGTTCATGCCCTGATTGCCGTATTGGTATTTGTCTCCTGGCTGCCACTGGAGCGGACCGGTTACCGAACTCAGGGCGCGCATCCTGATCGGCGTGCTATCGGCGCCGGTTGCCTGCTGCAGCTCGGATTGTCCGGAAAGACCACTGGTGTGGCTTAACAGATGCCGGATCGTGACCGGCCGCGTCACGGGCTTCAGCAAAACGTGATCCGCATCGTGCTCGTCAACCACCATCCAGTTGCTGAGCTGCGGAATAAATTTTGTCACTGGATCGTCGAGGCTCACCTTGCCCTCGTCCACCAGCATCATGATGGATGCGCCGGCGAACATCTTCGTCATTGAAGCCACCCAGAAGAGATTCTCCTCGCTGATTGGTTTCCTGGCCTCGACATCGGCATAACCCATCAGGTTTTTAAAACGCACTGTGCCTTCCTTGTCTGCGATGATGCCGATGATGCCTGCCAGCTTATAACTATCCAGATAAGGCTGCATGGCCGCCGTCTCTTCCGGGCTGGCCGGCGGTTCCTGGCCAGCGGCAAAGGAGCCGGTTGCAACGGCAAATACGGCCGACATCAGTAACCCGAGGAAAAAAGGGGGATATTCCATAGAGAATATTGCAACAGATCAACAAGCGGGTGTGCAAGAAGCTTGAAAGCTGCGGCGCCTTAATGTTGAAAGCGCAGGCAGAGCACCGCCCACCCTCTTAATCTTACTCTTACTCTTAATCGTAATCCTCCGGGCACAGGGAGATTAAGATTAAGAGGGTGGACGGATACGGCCTTCAAACGGTTACAAAGGGACGGCTTGGGCCCGCCTCATCTTGATGACTAGCATTGCTGCTGGCAGCTGGTGATAAGAACTCATAAAACGCTCCTGATTTATCCAACCAAGCCTGTGAAAATATCCCTCTTCATCACCCTCGTGTTGCTCACCCAACTTACCATCTTTGCGCAAGACGCTCCTGAACGGATTTCACTTTGGGCAAATCACGCACCCGTCGGTGACGGTGAGTTTCAAGAGGCCGATGCGACCATCACCGTGCATCGGGCCGCGAAGCCAAACGGTGCGGCCGTCATCATTTGCCCGGGCGGTGGTTATGGCGGTCTGGTGACAGGGGCCGAAGGGCATGGCATCGCACAATGGCTCAACGGGCATGGCATCATGGGTGTTGTGCTCGAATACCGGCTTCCGAATGGGAAAGCGTTTGTGCCGTTGCTTGACGCGCAGCGCGCCATCCGCACCGTCCGCTCGCGAGCCAGCCAATGGGGCATTGATCCGAAGCGAATCGGCATTATCGGATTCTCCGCGGGGGGGCATTTGGCGTCGACCGCGGGAACGCATTTCGACGCGGGCAATCCGAAGGCAAAAGATTCCGTCGAGCAAGTCGGCTGCCGTCCGGACTTTATGATTCTGATCTATCCGGTCATCAGCATGGGAGAGAAAGGTCACGCCGGATCGAGGGTCAATTTGCTCGGCAATGACGCCACGGCTGAACTGATGGAGTTGTTCTCAAATGAGAAACAGATCACTCGCGATACCCCGCCCGCCTTTCTCGCGCACGCTTTGGACGACCAAGCGGTGCACCCGGACCACAGCCGGATGTTCTATGAGGCGGCAAAGGCAAACGGCGTGGAGGCCAAATATCTGGAACTCCCCTCCGGCGGTCACGGTCTCGATGGATACAAGGGACCGATGTGGGACGCATGGCAGCTACAGTCGATGGAGTGGCTTTCGTCGCTAAAGCTCATTCCTGCAGCAGACGCCGCGCAGCCGAAGTAACGGCGCTTCCGGACTGGTTTCCCGTGGCTTTTCGCGGTTCATTTTGAGGGTTGCACAAGACCGGACTATTCAGCAGCATTTTATATATGCGTTTCCTCCCCGGCCTGCATCTCACTATGATGATGGTGATATTCTGCGTGACTGCGCGAAGTCAAACGTTGGAGCCGCTACCCGATGATGGACGCAGTGCGCGGGCAGCCTTGTTTAAGGAAGTCGCCGCGCTCTTCGCCAGCAAGGATTACGAGGCACTCGACCGCCTGGAGGAATCGTTGCGGACTTCCAAGGAGCAATTTCCGGAAGGCACCAGAAAGCTTCCGGTCTTCTTTGATGCATTGAGCGCGCCGCCGGCCAATTCGGAAGGCAAGATCAGCCGGGAAGAACGAGTGCAGTTTCTCGCTCAACTCGATGCGTGGATTGCGGCGCGGCCGCAGTCGGCACCGGCCAAAATCGCCCGTACGAATGCCTTGTTCTCGGCGTCGAACTACTACCTCAACACGGCGCAACTGAGCGGCGAAGCCAACCTCTGGAGCAGCTACCTTAACCTGGCCAGGCAACAGCTTTCTGATAAAGATCCGGCGCTGAGGCAAGATCCTGAGTTCTTCCGCGCCCGGCTGAACCTTGCGCTGCTTTGGGGACCCAAGCCTCCGGAGTTTGACAAGTATCATGAGCGCGCACTGGCGCTTGATCCCGAGTATTTGGAGTATTACCTGGTTAAAGCGCAATGGCTCCAACGGCAGCCGCAAAGCCAGTCATGGGAGCAGTATGCGGAGGAGGCAGCACACGCAACGGCCGACCGCTTCGGCATGGAGGTTTATGCGCGGATTGTCTGGGCTCTTAAGGCACAAGCCGGCTTCAACGTTTTTGATCAGACCCGCGCCTCCTGGCCCATGGTCAAACAAGGATTTCTCGATCTGGAAAAGCGTGCGCCTGGATCGCTATGGAACCTCAATGCCTTCTGCTGGTATGCCTGTGCGGCACGCGATCGCGAAACGGCCGCGGAACTTTTCGAGCGCCTCAATGATCGTTGGAGCAAAAAAATGTGGGTCACGCAGGCGTTTTTTGAGTCGCAAAAAAAATGGGCGCAATCGACCACCGATACCGACGATGGGAGTGAGCCGATCGGGCGGCGGGTGCGGGATCTTTTTGCGCGTGGCGATTTCGATGGCTTGGAAAAAATGGTGGCTCGATTGCGGACCGACAAGAGACGCAGCGTCACCGGCAACTGGCTCCTTCCATCTTTTTATGCGGAATTGGCGGTGCCCCGGATGCGCGGACCGACCGCGCAGGAGTGGGCAGCGCATTTGGCTCAGCTTGAAGAATGGCAGAAAAAGCAGCCCGATTCCGCGACACCGCGCGTCGCCCTCGGCCACGCATGGATCAAATACGCCTGGGCCGCCCGCGGGACCGGGTATGTGAATACCGTTACCGATGAAGGGTGGAAACTGATGGCTGAGCGGCTGCTGAAAGCGCGCGCCGCAGTGGAATCCGCCCGTGAACTGCCGAACAAGGACGCCGATTGGTTTAGCGCCATGCAGGGAGTGGCGCTCGGCGCGGATTGGACAAGAGAGGAGTATGAGCAGCTTTTCGAGGAGGCGATTCGCTTCGAGCCGGGCTACACGCCGTTTTATACTTCAAAAGCTTATTACCTGCTGCCGCGCTGGCACGGCCAGCCTGGCGAATGGGAACAGTTTGCCTCCGAGGCATCTGAGCGCGCAAAGCAGCCGGAACTCTACGCGCGTATCCTCCTGGCAAACGTCCCTTATTTCGCGGAGGACCCCTTTGGAAGTGGCGGCCTATCCTGGCCGAAATTAAGTGCCGGGTTTGAAGCCATCCTTGCTACTTACCCTGACCGTTGGAACCTTCTTAACTACTGCTGGATGGCTTGCAAAGCGAAGCAGCGCGAGGCCGCGCGAGAGCTTTTTGCCAAGGTCGGCGAGCCCGCGCCTTCACGCCCGTGGAAATCGCGCGCAAATTTCGAGGCATGGAAAGCGTGGGCCAATGGCGGTGTTGAACCGAAGTAGCTATCCGCGTAAAAACTTCGCGTCATTCGTAGATCAGTCGCTTTATCAACTCCAGAAAAGCCCAATTGATACTTAGGATAGACCTTACTTAAGGAATGCCTTCACACGCCACTCTTCAATCACAAGATGAATGAGGGCTGTTTCAATAATTAAAAGAGATCCTACCCAGCTATTGAGATAGGCACGCAGAAGGGCCGAATCGCAACCATGTCTGCTCCAGACACTCCGCGTGCAGGCAAATGTATCGTGCCGGCTCTCTGTAACGCGGGCGGATTTTAATTTGTGGCTTTGATCCCTCTACCCGGCCCTTCGGATCTCTCTGCTCCCACGATCAGCCTGGCATCGCTGCGATTGTGAATCGTTACGATCCTCCGGCTCGATCCAAATACTCCGGTCATTTTTCGGCGCTCCATCGGGAATTTCGCATGAGGCTGCAAAAGTCCCGGCGCTGGAAATGGGGGTCCTTGTCAGCAAGTACATCGGCGAGGCCGGTGCCCTGCGTAGTCTCAGGCCGATGCTCGAGGCCGTCGTAAAGGGCTTGCAGAAGGTCTTCCGCAAATTGTGCCGGATGCGGATAGGTCGCCTCGACAGCATCCCGCTGCGCGTCGGTGAATTCGTCATAGCCGAAGCCCACGAGGTCCATCATGACTCCTTCGGCAGTCAGCGCGGCGATAGGGTGCAGATGCGCGGAAATTCCTGGTGTCGTGTGCACTGCGATCGCAAGCCAGACTCTTTCGATATCAGCTTCAGAAATGCCACGGCTTTTCAGGAAATCGCGTGCGGCGTTCGCGCTATCCACCTCGAAGCGCAGGCGGCTTTCCCGAAAACCTGCTGTCAGGCCGATATCATGGAACATGGCTGCCGTATAGAATAGTTCTGGATCGAAGTTCAGACCTTTACGCTTTCCAGACAAGGCGCCCCAAAAATAGACGCGCGTGGAGTGCTGAAACAGAAGGTCGCTTTCAGTATCCCGAATGAACTGCGTCGCTTCGCGCGCCAACTTGCTATCGGGAATTTTTACGCCGGATATTTCGTTGATGATCATAGTCTCTCCTCAATTATATCTTTAGAATCTCCAAACTCACTTCGAGTCGAGGAGGTTCCCTTATAAACTAATCGCATCCAGATCCGGATTCTTTCGGTTTATTGACACCCGGGACTGGGCGCCTATCATCCCCCGTTCAGTGGGCTTGCGTAATAGCGCATAACATTCGTGTCGGTTAAAAAATCAGCCAAGGACGGCAAGCTCAGACCGCAGAAAACCCTTTGAGTGCCTTGACCAGACGCTTTGCTCCTTCCCGGATCTGTTCCGGTGGGGAACTGGCAAAGCCAAGGATCAGTCCATTGATATCGCGACGGCTGATTTGGAAGTTGGAGATAGAATCGACGTGGATCCCAAGCGCCGCCGCCGCTATTGTCGCCTCGCGATCAGGGATGTTGGCCGGAAGTCTGGCGGCGGTCTGCAGGCCGGCCTGGATGCGGACGATCTCCAGCAGTCCCGCCAACGGTCCATCGGCCGCGCCATGCAAGGCGGCCAGACGTTCCGCGTACGCTTCGCGCATCCGGCGGATGTGCTGACCGAAATGCCCTTCGGTGATAAAATCACAGAGGATGGCTTGGTCGAGCACTGGAGCAAAGCGATCAGTCTGCGAGCGGGCTCGCGAAAATGCCTCTACCAACTGCGGTGGCACAACGACGTACCCAAGCCGAAGAGCCGGGAAGAGCATCTTATTGAAGCTTCCGCCGAAAATGACGCAACCGGTGGTATCCAGGCCTTGCACGGCAGGCAATGGCCGGCCGGAGAAGCGGTATTCGCCATCATAATCATCTTCAAAGATCCAGGCTCCCGCCCCTTGCGCCCAGCCAAGAAGTGCCAGACGGCGCTCCAGTGAGAGACTCACTCCCAAGGGAAACTGGTGGGCTGGGGTAATGTAAGCCAGCCGGGCTTCTGGGGCGAGTCGCTGGCCTTGGCTGACATCGAGTCCGTGCGAATCCACCGGGACGCCAACGACCTTTGCTCCGGCAGAGGAAAAGGCGGCGACCGCTCCAGGGTAGCCAGGATCTTCGACCCAGACCTGGTCTCCGGGATCGAGCACCAGCCGCGCGGTGAGATCAAGAGCCTGTTGAGTGCCCGAAACAATAAAGATCTGTTCCGGCGCACACTTGACCCCTCGAGCGGAGCCCAGATACGCCGCGACGGCTGCCCGCAGCGGGCCGTAGCCCATCGGATCGCCGCCAGTGAGCATCCGCGGCGAGGCACCCCGTAGACGACGCCCCGCGAGCTGGCTCCACAATGCGATCGGAAAGAGATCGAGGGCCGGTTGATTCGGCTGGAAGGGTTGACTGATCTGCGACGGCGGGAGGACGGAAAAAGGCGCGGCCAATGCCAGTGCCCACTTCGAGAGCCGTGCCGAAGAAGGCACTCTCCTTGCATCGGCCTGAGCGGACCGGGGAGTTTGAAAAAAGCGGTCCGGCAGATTCCTGGAAATGGAGGTGCCTGAACCGACTCGGGTTTCGACGTATCCTTCTTCCATCAATTGCTCGAAGGCGCTCACAATGGTGCCACGGGAGACGCCGTGCTGCCTTGAGAGACTGCGGGTCGAAGGCAGCCGGCTGCCGGGTTTGAGGCGTCCTTCGATGATGGCGGCGCGCAGTTCCTCGTAAACCCAGCGAAAAAGCGGGAGGCCTTCCGGCGGTGGGCGCAAGGCAAGGCCCTGCGAGGATTCTCTCTTTGGCATGGCAGGAAAGTGGTCCGGTAAGAATCGCGTATATGGCTCTTCCGGGCGAGCCAAAACCAACGCAACTTTGCAGCTCATGAAAACAGCCATCGAAGCTCTTCCCTCCCCGCCACGCCTCAATTACCAGGGGGCTTCCACCAAGGCCTTCCAAGCCATGCTGGCACTCGAAGCCACCGTCCGCAGCCTCGGGCTGGAACCGCCTCTGCTCGAATTGGTCAAGTTGCGCGCGTCGCAGATCAACGGCTGTGCTTACTGTATCGATCTACACACGCGCGAGGCGCACGCTGCGGGAGAAAGCCAGCGGCGCCTGCATCTTGTGGCCGCATGGCGTGAGACGCACTTTTTCAGCGCTCGCGAGCGCGCCGCGCTGGCTTGGACCGAAGCAGTGACTCTCGTGGCCGAAACGCACGTTCCCGACGAGCTCTTTGAGCAGGCCAGCGAGCAGTTCTCCGAAACCGAACTGGTAAACCTGACGCTCGCCATCATTTCCATCAATGGATGGAACCGATTGGCGATCAGTTTCCGCCGGGGTCCGGAAGGGAGCGCCCAATGAAGGCACCCTCCTCCGCGGATCTGTCAAGCCGGCGTCGAATGCTACGGCAACTAGCCGCTGGTTTGGCGGCGGTGGCAACCGGCTTCCCGGGAAACGAAAGCCGCGCCCATGAGCCCGCATCCCAGGAAGGGGTTAAGGTAACAAAGCTGCTCAATGAGGAACTCAGCGGGCATCCCGAGGAAACCGTGACGCTCGTCCTGCTGGAGTTTTCCCCAAAAGCAAGTTCGCCGCCACATCGGCATTCCGGGCCGGTCTTCATCTACGTGACGGCCGGGACGGTGGAGACTCAGATCGGAGGAGGGCCGCTCACAACTCTCCATGCCGGCGAAGTCTTCTACGAACCCGCCGGTGCGGTCCACCTGGTGGCGCGAAATCCCAGCGCCACCGAATCGGCAAAGGCCGTCGCGTTTATGATCGGCGGAAAGGGTGCGCCCCTCACCAATCCGGCCTGAATCCCATGGAATCCGACTCTGTTCTTGATCTGGAGGCTTACTTCGCCCGCATTGGCTATTCCGGTGGCCGGGAGCCAACACCCGAGACCCTCCGCGCTCTCCATCTGGCTCACGTGACCCATGTCCCGTTTGAGAATCTGGACGTGCTCCTCGGCCGGCCCATCCGGCTCGATTTGGCCAGCCTTCAGGCGAAGATTGTCCGAGACCGGCGCGGCGGCTATTGTTTTGAGCAAAATGGATTGTTTGCCGCAGTGCTCGAAAAGCTCGGCTTCAACCTTACGCGACTGGCCGCGCGAGTTCGTCTTGGAAGCACCCGCATCATGCCCCGCACGCACATGACGCTGCTTGTTGAAGCCGGAGGCGAGTCGTGGTTGGCGGACGTAGGATTCGGAGGCTGGGGATTACTGGAACCCATTCCGCTGATCGCAGGCAGGAATTATCAGCAAGGGATGTGGACCTCTCGGCTTGAGCGCGAAGGTGCGCATTGGGTGTTGCAATGTCCCGAGACAGGAATGGGAAGCGCGCAGAGTGGCGCGCAGTACGTCTTTAACCTCGAACCGCAGCTGCCCGTCGATTATGAGCTGCCGAACCACTACTGCTCGACTCATCCCGATTCGCGATTTGTGCAAACATTGACGGCGCAGATGGCTTCCCAATCCGCGCGACACATGCTGCGGGGTCGCGAGTATTCCA
This sequence comes from Chthoniobacteraceae bacterium, assembly GCA_028293625.1. Classification (GTDB taxonomy): domain Bacteria; phylum Verrucomicrobiota; class Verrucomicrobiia; order Chthoniobacterales; family Chthoniobacteraceae; genus CAIURC01. The sequence goes on from JAQGOL010000030.1 coordinate 844,493, forward strand.
TTGTCGAGCCGGACAGGACGCGAACAGAAACCGTTCAGAGCGCAGCTGAATTCAGCCGGATACTCGAAGAATCGTTCGGTCTCCATTTGCCTCCGGGATCAATATTGTCATGGCCACCTGGCGCCCGATAAACGGTCTGAGCGCCAATTGTTTTGATTGGCATCCTTTCGTGCTTCCAAACTTCTAAAAAGCCGCGGTCACGCGAGAAGCGCTCTTATCATCAACCGGGCGGCCGAAGCCGGCGTCGCATGACTCCTGAAAAATTGCGAAAGAGATCATCGTGACCTGATTATAATGGCAGGAATTCGATTCCATCAGGTTTCAGATTGAAGCGGCGGGCGCGGATAGCGCTGCCGCCGCCTTCGGTGTAATAGACGATGAGGATGCTGTGGTCCTTTAGCTCAACCGTGGCGGGGTAGGCTCCGATGCACGAATCGATCATAAACGGTCCCTGCCAGGTTTGGGCCTCGTCGCTGCTGACGTGGATCGACGTCTTCGGGAGGCGATGGCTCAGGATGATCCTGCCGTCGCTCAGGCGGTTCAGGTGCGGGGCGTGGGCCGGGAAGCCGACTTTTTTCGCCTCGGTCCATGACTTCGCCTCATCGTCACTGACCGCGTAATACATGTCGTCGGTAAAGGAACGCATCGCCGCATACAACCGGCCGTCGGCGAGGCGGATGACGTCGGTCTCCGCGTTGAGTCCGACACTTTCCGGGGCTTTGATTGCAACGGGAGCTTCCCAAGTCCGGCCGCGATCCGTGGAGCGGGCGGTGCCGGCGATGCTGAGCCCCGTCTTTTCGTCGCCGCGATAAAGCCCCAGCACGCAAATGCCATCGGGAAGCTGGCGGACGGGGGCGGAGCAAATCCAGCCGGGAATGGCTTCGCGGGCCTGCGGCTCCCACGTCTTGCCGTTATCGCGGCTGAGGATGATCTGCACGCCGGTCTCTGTTCTCGGTAACTCGTAGTTTTTCGGGTCCTTGAGCGTCTTCAGGCGCCGGCGGTTCTTTTCGGCGATGGAGAAGAAGGTGCAGACCACCGTGCCATCGTCGAGTTGGGAGAGGTGGGCGTCGCGGTTGTCGTCCGCGTCATCGTAGAGCACGGTCGGCGCCGTCCAGGTGCTGCCTTCGTCGGATGAACGGACCAAGCAGAGACGGCCGCCGAGCGGAAAATCGTCGGTCGCGAGGGAGACATGATTATAGCCCGCGTAGAAGGCTACAAGGATGTCGCCGTTCTTGAGGCGGCAGGCGTCGGGGAAGGCTTGATACGAATGTGCCTGTTCACCTTTGGAAATCACGATGGGGTCGACCGACGCTGTCGGCTGCGGTGCCGCGGGTGCGGAAGCTTTCGTCGCTTCCCAGTAATCGGCTTTCATGCCCGCCAGATCGACCCGGGACCAAAGGTGAAGCTTGGCACCTTCGTGATCGATCTCCTGCAGCGTCGCCAGCTGCGGACGCAGCACAGCCTCAAAGAGCGCGATATCCCAAAGGACGCGCTGGGTATTCTTGGGGCTGTGGGTTTCCCAACGCCTGACCAGATAGTCGGGCACCCCGCCTTTGCCTTTGAAGTGAGCGTCCACTTCGGCCTTGCTCCAAAAGAAGTCGCTGAGCGTGCTGTTGTGCATAACCTTCAGTTCGACGCCGCTCTTGAGGAGGTGGGCGGCAGCGTGCAGGTCGCCCAAGGTATTAAATTCAGTGGGAGTGAGCCGCTGGTCATCGTACCGAAAGCCCATGACGTGCACGGCCATCTTGTTTTTGATGCCCGGATCAAGCAGCAGCGCGGAGGCGACGTTGGTGTAAGCCCCAAGCACAAACACCTGTAATTTCCGCCCGTCCGGCATCGCCTTCGCCTTGGCGATAATGTCGCGGGCGGCGGGGGAATCGACCGGCGTGGCGGCGGCCGGCATCGGCTTCAGGGCTCCGATTGGATGCGGGAGAAGATCGCCGAGCTTCAGCAGGGTAAGCAGTTCCTCGTTCATCTTCTGGCTGGCCTGGGTATTGGTCCCGAAGTCGTGCGGCTCACCCCACCCAGCCGAGGACAAGCCTACGACATTGAACTCGGGGGCGAGCAGTACCCGGTAGATGGCGAAGGGGTCGTCCACCTCGTTTGCCGTGTCGGTGTCGATGTAAACGTCGGGGTTCGACGGTTCACGCTTGGCCACGCCGCCGGGTTCGGGGGCCGATGATTTCGCTGCTTCGGGTGCGTATGCTGCCACCGCAGCCCAGTAGTCGGCTTTCATTCCGGGGATGTCGACCTCGGTCCAGATCTGAAACCTGTCGTCGTCGTGGACGCCCTTTGACAGGGTCGCCAACTGTGGACGCAGGAAGGCCTCGAACACGGCGATATCCCATTGGGTGTGCTCAGTGGAGTTGGGAGCATACGCTTCCCAACGCTTAACCAGATAGTCAGGCACTCCGCCTTTGCCTTTGAAGTGAGAGTCCACGTCGGCCTTGCTCCACTGAAACTGCCGCAGGGTGCTGCTGGGCATGATCTTCAACTCGACCCGGCTTTCGAGCAGCCAGGCGGCGGCGTGCAGATCGCCCTGGCAGTTGGATTCGTTAGTCGTCAGTCGGGCGTCGTTGTAGCGGAACCCCATCACGTGAACGGTCAGATTATCTCGGATGCCCGGGTCGAGCAGCAGCGCGGAAGCCACATTTGTGTAAGCCCCAAGCACAAACACCTGGAGCTTTTCGCCGATAGGCACCTCTTTTGCCTTCGCAATAATGTCGCGGGCGGCGGGCGAATCGACCGGCTTGTATTTCTCCGGCATCGGGTTCATCGCCCCGATCGGATGCGAAATGCGCTCCTTCAGCCCGAGGAGCCCGAGCACGTCCTCAATCATCTTCTGGCTGGCTTGGGTGTTAACCGGGAAATCGAGCGGCCCCTGCCAGCCGATGGAGGAGACGCCGACCACGTTCAGTTCCGGAGCGATCAGTGCGCGGTAAACGGCGAACGAGTCGTCAATTTCAGCCGCCATGTCGGTGTCGATGTAAACATGCGGCTTCGACGGTCCATGCACGGCCTTTTTCACGACCGGAAACAACGCCTGCGCCTGCCGGAGCATGCCCACATCGGAAAGATGCACGCCATCCACCGTGCCATCGCCGTCGTTGCCAATGAGATCCGTCCCCGGGACCGTGATGAGTCCTTTGATGCCCTCCGACTGCAAGACCTGCACCGCCGCTTCCTGCCCCTGGGTGAATTTTGTGGGATGCGACTCGGGCCGCATCTCCGACTGGCCGACAAAAATGATGGGCGCGCCGGGGCGCTGTTGGCGGATCGCGTGGACGAGTTTCGGCACGCGCTCCCGATAGAGCGCGGGATCATCGCTCATGTTCCAAGTGCAGTCGATCACGTAGGCCGAGGCATCAATCTCGGCCAGCACCTCCCCGATGCGGGGATCCATTCCTCCCGAGGCCGAGAACCCCAGATTGATCACGGGCCGGTCAAGCATCCGGCCCAGGATCGCCGACCAGACCATTCCAGGCCGCGACGCACAGGCGCCCTGGGCAATCGACGTGCCGTAGACCACGACCGGCTTGCGCTGCGCTTCCGGGCGGGGCACCGGCTTCTCCAGACGCGCCCCCTGCGGCGCACCGATCTCCAGTGATTTCACACCGTTGTAGGCAGGGAGATACAACAGGCACTCGTGCTCCGTCTTTTCCTCTCCGCGAAACTGGAATTCGCCGACGTTGCCCTCCTGCTGACCCGGCCGGCCGTTCCCGACAAACACCCATGAGCCATCGCCGAAGCGCGTATAAAGGTCCACACCGCTAACCCCGGTCGCCGCCATGTGGGGCATGGCAAGGCTCCCCTTGAGGAGCGACCAGCGGACCTTGATGACCGGCGCGTCGGTTAAGAACCGGATGCAGATACCAGGATTATTGTTGCTCAGTTCCCACGCCAGCCAGTTCACCTTGCTTTCGGCGGAATCAGGGAGCCGGCCATAGGGGGTTGCAGTCTTCTCCCAGCCCCGGCCCTCAATCTCAAACGAACTGGCGTCGCGCCACTCCACATCGTCCGCCAAGGCCCGGTCCGGAAGCAGGGCGAACATCACGGATAGAATCAGCACAAGACGGCAAGAGAGTGTCATCGGTCTGTACCTGAGCGATCGGGAATTATTTTGGGAAATCGGGGGGAGCATGAGTGGCAGTGTTTTTCTGAGCGTTAAAATTAATGGTGGATGGTCGACGGCCCTGCCACAAGCGACGGCCAGGAGATTCAATCCAACCACCGTGACGACAGAGCAGCGGGTCCCGCTTGTAAAGCGATTTCAATCGTAGTGATAAATAAACGCACGTTTACGCCGTTGTTCCCCCCTTATACACGCGCGGACGAAATAGTGCAGCACGCGCGAAATGAGGTCGGCTTCACCTCGGATGCAATCGATTCTGTTGCTGCGGATCGATCGTGTTACGCCCGCTGACGCGTTGCTGCTTGATTTAAAGGGTGTTGGGGCGCAATGAGAACCGAAAACTCGCTCAAGGAACACCGCCACGGTTCAGAATCCGCGAAACAGTGGCCGGATGCACGCTGAATTGCCCGGCGGCATCGGCTGCGGTCTCCTGGCCGGAATGGACCAAGCTCACGATTTCCTGCTCCTACTTCGCGCAAGAAAAAGCGTCGGAAGCCGAGCGCTTCCTTGATGATGCCAAAGACGGACACAACGATTGCTGCGTGAAAGGGTAAGCGCTTTTGAGCCACCAACCCAACTTGAACTCTGGCTGCAGCTCGGAAACCTCTTCAATAAAGAGCAATTGAATAGTAAGCCACCGGCCATCTTTTCAATTAGCCACAGGTTTAAGGCCAGGTTATATCCTAATTGGATCTCTATAAGTCGGGACATGCCCGCCAGATGATTAGTTTAGCCGGCGGGTGCCACGATCCACTGATGATCTTCATTAAGAGGATGACCGTTTTTCGCGGTCCTCCAAGCGTTTCAGCACGTCCGGTTAGAGGTATTTATATCATCACCCGATTTGTCCAACTGACTTGCCGGCAATTGAAAAGCTTGCCCAAGGGGCTTGCGGTTTCGCAGGTGGGCGCGATATAGCACCACCGCTCTCTACAGCTACCCACAGCTGGTATTAAAATATCGTTTCATGAAACGATTCTCACGGTCCGCTCGACGATCAATACATTTTCTTGCCGGAGCGCCTCCTCGGTCGATTTCTTAAACGCCGCCATATCGAAGCTCGCGCCACCGGTGTCCAAGACGCGAACGATCGTGATTTCGTCCCGAAATGTCACACCGCCAACGCTCCATGATCCTTCAGTGCGCTGACGGAGGTGCGTGTAACCGCCAAACGCTTTTGCTAACTCTAACTTTAGCTGTTCGATCTGCGCCGGATCTATTGGCGACCCGTCGTTTTGCGTAGTCGGAAGATAGATTTCGTACTCTGTCATCACGAATCCTTGAGCGGCTGACAATTCTCGTGGCCACAGTCGCAAGCCTCGCCATCAGTCAGGCATCGCGTCACGCATCCGCTAAAGCCGTGACGCTTGCGACATGCCACTACGCATTTGATTCGACGCGACCAATAATCTACCGCTTTCGCGTTATCCTTCTCAAGCTCCTCGGCAAGCGTATCAACGTCATATGATTCTGAGTAAACGGGCAACCCATTTACCTCAACAGAGTATTTAATTACGACCTTCATGTCCTTGGACAGAGGTTCTGTGGCGGTGAAGAGGCCAACGTCAGGCATAATATAAGGGTGAGTTAAATAAGAATCGCGTCAAATGAACTAAACGGGTGTCCAATGTCATGCAAAAGGCCGGAGTTCCCAACTCGATGAGAAGTCGTCATAACTGACATCGCGGCCGCCTACTGCGGTGCTCCGCACCGCCTGGTTGAGCGCAGGCTTTGGCCGGTGCGGCCAATCGGAAGCCAGATCCGGCAGGCTTTGTCCGTCGTCGAGTCGAAATTTGAAAAGGTTTCCGGCCCGTCCGTGTATATCGAGCCCGTAGAAAAAACCGAACGTATCGTTTAACAGTGATACCGACCGGCGTTTCTGGCCCGATTCAAATACTTCCAATTCAATTGTGCGGCTTAATGGAGCCCAGATGCGGTAGTTGACGCCATGTGGGGCCGGCACTGCTCCTTGGGGTGGGAGTTTAAGGCTCATTCTATTGGTGCATCGGCGATGCTCCTGGCACCCCTATTAAAAAAGCGCGGTGCAATCTCCGATATTTTCCAATTCGCATTAGCCTCAGCTGCTGGATTCCATATCACTGAGGTCTTCTCCGTTTTTTTCAGAGGAGCGGGACCATGCGCCCGCGCTCTCTCCCGGTCGCGAAATATAGGGGTGAAAATAGATCCACTCAACCGTGCCGGCTTCGTCCTGGGTGTTGGACTCGGAGGCTTCGCCGATGGAATCATTCTTCATCAAATCCTCCAATGGCATCACATGATTTGTACGACCGCCACATGCGAGGTCCACACGCTCGCCGCCTTCAAAAGGCAGACATTTCAAGACGGCCTATTCCATCTCGCAATGTGGATCACGGTCATTATTGGTATTGGGTTACTGTTCCGAGGGATGGCGCACTCTGCCGTTAAACCGAGTACAAAAGCCTTTCTCGGCTCGATATGCGTCGGGTGGGGGTGCTTCAATCTGATTGAAGGGATCATCGATCATCACCTGCTTGGAATTCATCATGTGATTGCAGGCAGCCCGCATCAACTCACCGCTGACCTTGTATTTCTTGGTGCCTCGATTGTGCTTACCTTGTTTGGCATGGCTTTGCAGAGGAACGGACGCAACAGGAGCGATGCCAGTGGTAGCCTGCTGCGACCATGAATTACGGTCGCCCATAGTTCAGAAGTGAAGTTACCCCGTGGCGAATCCAAATTTTCCGAGGCTATATGGAGCTTATTTCAATTGAAGTTCCTTAAACTCCTGAACGTTCTGCGAAAGCAGAGGATGGACTACGTGTTCCGACTTCGCAGTGTAGTCTTCCAGCACCCGCACCGAGCGGCCCGAACTTAGGTGAGAACGCTACCGGACGATTTTATATCATCTGTTTTAAAATCAGGCGTTGCCCACTTAAAGTGCGGTTTTGGTGCTCGACCCGCCGCACGAACGATTAAGTCCGTGCGGAGCTGTTTTTCTTTGCGCGCGCCGCGTGCTGATCTGTTCGCACTTGAGTTTTATCGGCAATGAATTCCGCAGCCAGGCAGTTCGGCCACTTCTCAGTATTGGTTCCCTATCAACCCTCGGAGTGATCGCCAAATACGAAGTCATGTGACCCAGACAAATGAAATTCACATTGCGCAATTACGGCTTATCGATCGTTCTCCTCTTTTTCTTCCTGAGCTTCTGGATTGGCCAGGCCATTGTCGGAAGATTGGAATACAACGAAGAACGCGAGGACCGCGGACTACCCGCGTTGGCGATGAACGAATACCTGCACTCGAGTCATTTTTGGGAGGCAACCGGGGAAAATTGGGAGAGTGAATTTCTGCAAATGGGCGCCTACGTCTTCCTGACGGCTTTTCTTTTCCAGAAGGGTTCATCCGAATCAAAAGACCCTGATGAGGAAAGTCCACAGGACAAGGATCCACGCGAGGAACAAAACAAACCCGACGCCCCATGGCCTGTCCACCGGGGCGGGTGGGTGCTCAAAATTTATGAAAACTCCTTGGTGCTCGCCTTCGCTTCCCTCTTTATCGGAGCGTTAATAATGCATGCGGCCGGCGGTGTCCGCCTTTATAACGAGGAGCAGATCGCCCTGGGTAAGCAGGCGATCTGCTTCAGCGAATATTTACAGACAACCCGCTTCTGGTTTGAATCATTACAAAACTGGCAGAGTGAGTTTCTCGCGATGGGCGCGATGGTGGTCCTTTCAATTTTTCTGCGCCAGCGCGGTTCACCGGAATCCAAACCGGTTGCCGCGTCGATAGCACAGACGGGCGACGAGGACTAAGCGGCGATAGCTTGTTTTCGGACTCCTTTGGCGCGTGTTTTGACTATTTCAGCGGTGTCGGAGTCAGTATCGTTAAGTGCACTCCAACTGAGTAGTTCTTTCTGCATCTATAAGAGCTAAGGCGTTCAGGGCAACTATCGGCCGGCAAAGCGGGCAACGGGCCAACCACCCCCTTTACGAACCCCGATTTTTATCCTGCCATGTTTTTCCACATCCAAAACCTAATTAATCCTATTATCGCGGACGAGCCAGATCCCGCGGCCGCAAACATTCTTCAAGAAGGGCTTGGCGGACAGTTCGGGGAGATGCGAACGATGATGCAATATCTCTTCCAAAGCTTCAATGCCCGAGGCGATGCGAAGCCATTCAAAGACCTGATTCAGGGCGTTGGCATTGAAGAGATCAGCCATGTCGAACTCATTACCACGACGATCAACATGCTGCTCGATGGTTCGCCCCGTTACCAAGGCAAAGACTCGAAAGGAAAGAATAAGGGCGCAACGGAACCGGGCGCAGGGGGCACCACACCGCTTGATATCGCGCCCTTGGCACCTAACCCACATCACTTTATAGTTTCTCCACAATGTGCATTGCCGGTCGACGCCGCAGGGAACCCATGGCTCGGTTCCTATGTTTATGCCAGTGGGAACCTGGTTCTCGATCTGATGTATAACCTGATGCTTGAATCGACCGGGCGGTTGCAGAAATGCCGGATTTACGAGATGTCCGACAACAAGACTCTTCGCAGCACGGTGGCATTTCTGATCGCGCGCGATCATGCCCACGAACTGGTCTTCGCGAAGGCACTCGAGTCCCTTGGAGTAAACTGGGGCAAGGTATTGCCAATACCGAATTTCGATGCGACGCAGTATCCCGAAGTAAAAAAGCTGATGGATCTCGGCGTCCACCTTAAGCAGCACCATTTCCGGCTTGATGGCTCAGAAATGGGTAAAATCTTTAATGGCAAATCGCCGGCCAATGATGGCTCGGAAGTGGAGACGACTGAGACGGCGCCTGAAGGCGCACCTGCGATGGATTTGCCGGAACGGCCCGAGGAATTTGCGCCAGGACTGACACCTGAGTTGCTTGAAATGGTAGCCGCCGTAAAGCGCTTCAAATAGGTAATCAGCGCGATTTTTCACCACTCCGGTCCGCCCCAATTCATGAAATTTTGAACCTGGCGGGCTACCTGAGGTGAAGCCCCGGGCACTACGCCCGGGGTTTCCAGGTTGCGCCTCGGCACGAGCAGCGATGCTTCCGGCACCGTTCCGGGCGCAGCCCATTCTTTGTGCGATGACCGGCTAATTTCCAAAGTCTTCCCGTGGCAACCCAGTTATTAACTGCAACCAGCCGATCCCATTCCTGAAGCTTCCATGAAGCCGCGCCATTCAGACGAGATTACTCCCGAACGCTCGGAACTTGTGTTGTTGCTTGTCGATGTCATTAACGATTTGGATTTCCCGGAAGGACAAAAATTGCTGCGTTTCGCGCTCCCTGCCGCACGACGGATCGCTGCGCTTAAGAAACGTCTGCGCAAGCGTGGCATCCCTGCAATCTACGTGAACGATAATTTCGGACGGTGGCGATCCGATTTTAAACAACAGGTTGAACGCTGCCTTAGCAACGACGTGCCAGGCGCCGCTGTGGCCCGTCTTCTCATCCCATCTGAGGACGATTATTTCGTCCTGAAACCGAAGTATTCCGGCTTCTTCTCCACCTCTCTCGACATTCTCCTCAAGTCCATTGGCGCCCGCAAGCTGATCATTACAGGCTTTGCCGCGGACATCTGCGTGCTTTTTACTGCTAACGACGCCTACATGCGCGACTATGAAGTCATCGTTCCAAGTGATTGCATTGCTTCGGAAACGGCCACCGCGCGCCGTGGGGCAATTCATCAGATGAAGCGGTTTCTAAAGGCCGACATTCGTTCATCGCCATCGATCCAATTACGTCAGAAGTCCGCTTAAGTTGCGAACTACTTCGCCGAAACGGTCCAAAAAGCCTCCTGGTGTAGTCTGCCGCAAGTAATGTCATTTTTGCCAAGTAAGAGCTGCCGGCCCACCTTCTGGCGCATCCTCAAGATTTCCGATGGGACGGTAATGAAAGATTACTGCCGGTTAGTTAATCAACCCGGGATTTGGGTGGGTGATTGAGGAGCCACAATTTGTTGGTTCCGGACGCCGGAATGAAGCGATTTGGTGATCCAGACCCCGCCAATGAAACAGACGGCGCACCCTGCGAGCAATGTTGCCATGAGCGGGAGTCCGAAACGGCCAGGTTCCAGAAAGGCGAGATAATGGCGGCGTGGATGATGAAAGACGGTCACCTCGGAGTTCGTCGGATATTTGCCACAGACCGTCTCAGCCGCTTCGCGTGAGCCGATCACCACACCGGTGGCGATTTGCTTGCTTTCGTGCGGCTTGTCATCGACCGCGTAGGAATAACGCACGGTTGGTTCATACGAAATGTCCCGGCGGGACGACCCTGATGCAGATGGCTGGGATCTTTCTTTCACCACCGATTCCAGCACCGTCCCTTTCACCTGCGGCCAGGAACGCGATTGGATGGCGCGGATTGTGCCCGAGAGAAAGCCCAAGAAGATAAAGAAAAGAAAGCCCGTGGCCACCAGCCACCCATTGAGGAAATCCGAGTATGTCGCGAGCACAGGAATCATACGGCTGTGCTAACCGGTTTTATGCGGCAATAACAGTTGGATTAAATTTATTGATAGCTTCTGTCGCCCGCTCCGGCAACCTATCGTTTGGCGTCTTCCCGGCATCCTAACAGTTAAACCGGACACGATTCACCCAAGAATTTACTAAAAGGATCCGTTATTTCCCATTATGATTTTGCCTGCCTGTTCCTCAAACGCTCCGCGTCTCAGAGCTGGATTGACCCTCCTTGAGGTTATCACCGTTCTTGCAATTATCGCGGTGCTGGCAGGGCTGCTTTATCCTTCGCTTATTACCAGACGGCAATCTGACCAAAAAGCCCGGGCGCAAAACGACATTGCAAGAATCATGACGGCGGTTAAGCAGTTTTATACTGAATACGGATACTACCCGCCGTTGGCGGATCCTTTGATCGCATTGAGTCCAGCGGCACCAGATCAGTTTGTCGGCGATCTGACCCAGGGGAAAACCAAGGTTGAAAACAGCATGCTCATGAACACCCTTCGATCAATCGATGCGTTCCCGAATGAGAAGTATGTCAGCAATCCCAAACACATTGTTTTTTTCGACACTGATGCGGTTAGGAATCCAAAAGCGCCCAATGGCGGAGTTCTTGAGAGGGTAACCAGCAGCGTGGCAAAGCCTGGAATGCCCGTGTCCAATGGCTGCTTTCTTGATCCGTGGGGCCGCCAGTATTTTGTCATGATCGACACAAATCATGATGACCTCCTTGATATCGGCCAACTCTACGGTGATTTTACTGGCTTCGAACGGCCGCATACCAGCGTGGGAGTTTTTTCCATGGGCGCCGACAATGTGATCGGGACCGAGAAAAGCCCCGGTGTTTACCGCAGCAAAGACAAGGTGTCTGACGACGTGATTTCCTGGCAATAGCCCGGAGTGCCAGCATCGGAGGCGGGTTCGAAACTCTAGCCTGCGAACGGCCGCCGACGGCTGCTTGCGCACCCAACCCGCAAAGGTGCTCACGGCTTGGGCAGCCGGATTGGAGGGCCGCCGGAGTCGTTATTGCCATCCTTTTTGGAATCGAGAGCTCCATCGCGCCTGCTTAATTCATGGGATTCAATCGGCGCTACAGGCTCGGCAGCCAAGGGTATCGTATTAGGCGGTAATAGAAAGACAGGGGCGCTGCCCATGGACGAAAGCGGTGCAATCGGCGCCGGAGCGGGCGGGATGACGGCGCGTGCTGAACGTAAACGCGGGGGATATTCGTCAAGAAGGAAGCGGGCGCGGGCCGTTTCGTTGCCAGGCTCGCTAGAGGGGTATTGGAGGCTGGCGGCGTTCTGGATTTTTAAGGTATCGGTGTAGACCTCGTTGGCAAAGCGGGTTTTGGCTCCGGAAATACCGGAACGCTCACTGCGGGCCGCGCCTTGGGCCAGGCCGATGTCGTCGAAGGTGGCGATGGTCGTTTCCAGCAATTCGGTATCGCGCGCTATCCAGCCGTTTGATTTGAGTTCCGCGGCGTAACGCTTGCACGAGCCGAGAATAATGCGGCTGCGTTCCAGGATGGCGGCGAGCGTTTTTGGTGTGTTGATCCCGACCTGGAACTCGTTGCGGAGCCTGACACTTTCTCCTTTAAAAGTGATCTTTGCACCGTGCCGGGCCATGGCCGTGAGGCGCGTCACCTCTTTGAGCGCGGCGGCTTGCTCCTGAGTCAGTGAGCCGACTGCACCGCGCTTGCCAGCGTGATCAAGACTGCCGCTGCCGAGCTGGTCGAGCTTTGCCCTAAACCGGGTGGCGAAATTAGCCGTCTCTTTTTCCTGGTCGAGGCGTTCGGCCATCGGCGCGGCATAGGCGTCGTCGATAAGCGCGCGGTGAAATACGTTCCCCTGGTGGATGAGAACGGAGAGAGGGAAAGAAAAGTTGCGTTCAGTCATGTTGCCTCTGCGTTCGCTCCCAGGCAGCGCGGCCGGAGGCAATTTAAACACCTGAACAAATCATCAGCTAAACCCGCTTCATGCTGAGACAGAAGCCGGCGGTTTGGAAAGCGTCGCTTCTTGAAGAGATCGAACCGGCCCTTACTCCGGTCTGGCGCCAGGGGTGGGGAGAATGGGTGAAGCGGTGCGGACCACGGCGGAAGTCCGGCGGACACCGGATATTTCATCGCGGCCAACGGACGGAGTGCTGCCGAGCATGGAGCTTGAAGGGCGGGGTCCGGCTGGAACGCCGCAACCGCCGGATATTTGATTGCGGCCAACGGATGGTGACGGGCATGGCACAGCGATTCATCTCCGGCACCGGGCGGAACGATTGCAACCGCCGGCAGAAATGCCGCGGCCGCCGGATGCGTGACTGCAACCAAAAGCCGGAGCGTTGCACCTCAGGGTTAAGGCGCCACTTTCCGGTACCGGCTTTATTTTACGGCAAGAAATCCGGCGACGGTGCAAAGGATTGCGATCACGGCAGCAACGAGCGATTCGCCGGCGACAAAACCCGAGGCAATCGGGACATTGAACATTTCGGCCTGGCGCGAATTGCTCTTTTCCCAAAGGAAAGTGATCAGGGCGCCGAGGGCGAATGAGATGCTGTTTTGGAATGGAATAACCAGGCCCAGGCCAAGTCCCATCGCGGAGGGGAGATATACGCGAATCCGCGGCAACCAGCGTTCGAGCAACGGCAGGAGCACGCCAATGAATGCCCCTGCCACGATCGCCACGATCGCGGTCTTTGGGAGCATATGGATGCCCTGGGTAAGCAGATCAGCCACCGCCTTCCACATGTTCGCAGCCGGTGGATTAAAGGCCTCAAGCGCCGCCTTATTGGGCACAAGCGCATACCAGGCCGGCACGACGGCGAGCGTGCCAAAAAATACGCCCAAAAACTGCGCTATAAATTGTTTGCGCGCGTTTGCCCCAAGCAGGTAGCCGCTTTTCAAGTCAGTAAGCAGATCGGCGGCGCTGGCTCCCGCGGCGGCCGTCATGCCCGCCGACATGAGATTAATGGTGGCATTGCCGGCCGAGCCGGGCAGCGTGGCATAGATAAGCTGTGTAAGCTTGCCCATCGCGCCGATCGGGGTGGTATCGGTTTCGCCCGTGGCGCGGCAGCAAACGAGCGCGACCACAAACGACATCGCCACGGCGAGCAACCCGAGCGGAATGGCGACGTGAAAGGCGAGCCATTGCAGCAGCACGAGTCCAATGGTGATCGGGATCAATCCGATGATCAGCCACGAACCCGGCACTTCAAGGCGGGCAAGCGGATCGTCAACGGCCGGACCGGCTTTTCGTTTCAATTTAAACGCGCGGACCAGGGTCGGCCATTGCAGCGCCACCGAGGCCAGGCTTGAAAAAAGCATGATCGAAGTGCCGCCCCAAAGCGCCCAGCGCATCGGGTTGATCATTCCGTTTTTAACTGCGAGCGAGTGGACATAACCGGTCACTCCGGCATGTGCCGCGTCGAAATTCACCAACTGCGGGACAATCACAAAATAAAGCAACGCGGAGGAAAGCAGCATTGAGAGGGAAACACGCAATCCGACGATCATTCCGGCGCCGATGAGCAGGACGCTTGGCTCGAATGAAAATCCGGCCAGCTGTATTCCTTTCACCGGATTAATTGCTGCCGGAAACGCGAGACTCTCGGGGATGCCGATTCCGCCCAACAACTTTTCAAGCCAGACCTGCGGGCGGCCGGTTAATCGAAGCTGTTCGGCCAATGTGCTCGCGGTTCTCAAAAAGCCGACCACGCCGCCGACGACAAGACCGGCCAGGAGCGAGTAGGCCTTGTGCATCGCCGCCGCACCGTGGGCATACAGACTGCGCAAGGTTTCCGCCGCCGCGATCCCGCTTGGGAAACGGAGTTGCTCGTAGTTGATCATTTGCCGCTTCATTGGGATGGCGACAAAGACTCCAAGGGCAGCGGTCAACAGCACCATCGGCGTCACCACATACCAGGGCTGATGTTCGCCGGTGAGCAGCAGCAGTGCGCCAAAAGCCGTGCCGACTGTTCCGCCAGTGGAATAACCCGCCGAGGAGGCCGTCGACTGCATGCAGTTGTTTTCAAGCAACGACATCTTGGAAAGGCGGCCGCCGGAAAGAGCACGCACTGCATTCCATAAAACATACGAAAGGACGCAGGCCGTGATCGCCACCCCGAACGCCCAGCCGAGCTTGAGCGTGGTGTAGAGATTTGAAAGCGACATGAACATCCCAAGCACACCACCCATCAACACTGCGCGCACCGTAAGCTGCCGCTGGTTGTCCCCCTGATATGTGTGCTCAAACCAATGCCGGTCCATCTGCTCAGGTGTCGCGTTTTCCGGGAGGATTGGAACGACGGGCTGGTCGAGGGTAGCTTCCGGATTTGGGGATTCAGGGAGAGGCATGAGAGTAAAGGTGGATTGGCGCGCCACCTTATACACCGGTTGCCGCGGCTCTTTCCACACTCGCGTTAAAACCTCGACAGGAAAGAGCAGCACTGTTTTCCGGCACCTCCTCCGGGGCGCGACCCATTTTTGCACGATCCCCCGGGCTTGACGCCCGGGGCTAATCTCCAAAGCCCCTTCGGGGCAACCGGCAACTCCCTCCATAAAATGCCGGCACGCCGGACGCCACCCTGGCGCCACATTGACTTCCACTCGCAATTACCGCGATCTGATCTTACTCTCCGCAAATGTTGGCACGACCACCCTGGCGCTTCCTGCTCGCAATCCTGACCGGCGCCCTGCCGGTTGCGCTTGTGTGCAGTGGATGCAAAAAAACTCCTCCTGTACAGAAACAAGGCCCTTTGCCGGTCAATGTGATTGCCGCGGTGGAAAAAGAAGTCACCGAATGGGATGAATTCACCGGGCGCACTGAAGCGGTCGAATCGGTCGATATTCATGCCCGGGTGAGCGGTTACCTGCAATCGGTTAACTTTAAAGCCGGTGCGCTCGTCAATGCGGGCGACCTGCTTTTTGTCATTGATCCGCGTCCTTACCAGGCGGATCTCGATCGTACCACGGCGGATCTGGAGCGTGGAGAAGCGCAGTTAAAACTGGCCGAAATTGATTTTAAACGCGCGCAGGAACTCCGCCAGAAAGGGGTTTTATCTCCCGAGGAATTTGATCAGAAAGCGGCTGCGCTCAAACAGGCGCAAGCCGTTGGCCGTTCGGCAAAAGCCGC
Organism: Chthoniobacteraceae bacterium; assembly: GCA_028293625.1. Taxonomy (GTDB): domain Bacteria; phylum Verrucomicrobiota; class Verrucomicrobiia; order Chthoniobacterales; family Chthoniobacteraceae; genus CAIURC01. The sequence continues at coordinate 860,211 of JAQGOL010000030.1, forward strand.
CAAGGATTCCGCTGCGCTGAACATTGATTTCACGCAGATCAAATCGCCGATTGCCGGTCGGGTCAGCAACGAGCGCGTGACGGTCGGCAACCTGGTCCAGGCCGGCTCCGCCACCGACAGCGTCCTTACGACCGTCGTTTCGACCGATCCCATTTATGTTTATGCGGATGCCGATGAGAACAGCATCCTCAGGTTCATGCAGGCGCATGCGGCGGGCACGCGCAAGAGTATGAGCGAGGAACAGGTCCCGGCTTATATCCAGCTTGCCAACGAAACCGACTTCCCGCACGAGGGAGCTCTCGATTTCGCGGACAACCGGATTGATCCAACGACCGGCACCCTTCGCATCCGCGGTGTTTTTAAAACATGGGATGCGCTTTTAACGCCCGGTTTTTTTGTCCGGATGCGCGTTCCGGCAGGCCCGAAAGTAAAGGCCGTGCTTCTTGAGGACAAAATGATCAGCTCCCAGCAGGGGGTGAAGTTTGTTTATGTCGTTAAGCCCGACAACACAATCGAGCGGCGGAATTTGCAGACCGGCTCGCTTTTCGAGGGAATGCGGATTGTGCGGGAGGGGATCAAGGCCGGAGAATCAGTCGTCTCCACACGCCTGCAAATGCTGCAGCCAGGCATGCCAGTGATGCCGGTCGTTGAAACGCCCAAGCCGGCGGAACGCGCTGCAAAAGAAGGGAAGTAACGCCGCCGCATGAATTTCGCCCATTTTTTCATCGACCGGCCGATTTTTGCCGGAGTGATCAGCATTGTGATCACGATCGTGGGCGCGATTGCGCTCGCGACGTTGCCGGTGGCCCAATACCCGGACGTGGCGCCGCCGACGATTCAGGTCACGGCCAACTATCCTGGCGCGAATGCGAGGGTTGTGGCTGAGACGGTGGCAACACCGATTGAACAGCAGATCAACGGGGTAGAGAACATGCTCTACATGTCGTCGCAAAGCACGAGCGACGGCAACATGATGATCAACGTCACGTTCAAGCTCGGCACCGATCTGGACGCGGCGCAGGTGCTGGTGCAAAACCGGGTGGCCACCGCCATGCCCACCCTGCCGCAGGATGTCCAGCGTGGGGGTGTGACGACCAAAAAACAGTCGCCCGACATTACGATGGTCGTGCATCTGCTCTCCCCCGACGGCTCGCTCGATTCGGTTTTTACGAGCAATTACGCCCTGCTTCAGATCCGCGATGAACTTGCCCGGCTGGATGGCGTTGGTGATATCAATGTCTTTGGCGCCCGCGAGTATTCGATGCGGGTCTGGCTTGATCCTGAAAAAGTCGCGTCGCGCGGCTTGACCGCCCAGGACGTGGTGCTCGCGATCCAGGAGCAGAATGTGCAGGTGGCGGCGGGCGTGGTGGGCGCGCAGCCGGTTCCCAAAGGGGCCACTGCATTCCAATACACCGTCAGCACCCAGGGACGGCTTGCCGATGAAAAGGAGTTTGGCGAAATCGTCGTCAAGACAGGGGCGGCAGGCCGGGTCACCCGCGTGCGCGATGTGGCTCGAGTGGAGCTTGCGGCCCGCGATTATACGAGCAACAGCCAGCTCAGCGGCCAGCCCGCCACCGCGATCGGCGTGTTCCAACGGCCCGGCTCGAATGCGCTGACTACTTCCGATGCCGTGCGGGCAAAGATGGAGGAACTCAAAAAACGGTTCCCGGCCGGATTGGATTACACGATCGCCTACGATCCGACCTCTTCCGTGCGCGAGTCGATTCATGAAGTTGAAAAGACTTTGTTTGAAGCCGTGGGCCTGGTGGTCCTGGTGGTCCTGATTTTCCTCCAGAACTGGCGGGCGAGCATCATCCCACTCATTGCGATCCCCGTCTCGCTCATTGGCACGTTCGCCGCGATGCAGGTGTTCGGGTTTTCCCTGAATAATCTCTCGCTCTTTGGCCTTGTCCTCGCGATCGGGATCGTGGTCGACGACGCCATTGTGGTCGTTGAGAATATCGAACATCACATCGCCAACGGTCTGTCGCCGCGCGATGCCGCCCGAAAAGCGATGGACGAAGTCAGCGGGGCCGTTGTCGCCGTCGCGCTCGTGCTTGGGGCCGTGTTCGTGCCGACTGCCTTTATGACCGGGATCACGGGGCAGTTCTTTCGGCAGTTCGCGCTCACGATCGCCGTTTCGACCGCGATCTCAGCGCTTAATTCGCTCACCCTCTCCCCCGCGCTCGGCGCCATCCTGCTCAAACCGGCTGATGCTAAAAAAGATTGGTTCCAAAAAGGGATCGACGGCTTGCTCGGCTGGTTTTTTCGCGGCTTCAACCGGATGTTTGCGTGGAGCACGAATGTTTATGGCAAGACAGTGAGCCGTTTCACCCGGCTTGCTGCCATCGTATTGCTGGTTTACGGCGGGCTCCTCGCGCTCACCGTTGTTGGGTTTAAAGTGGTGCCCGGCGGTTTCCTGCCCACCCAGGATCGCGGTTACGCGGTAAGCTTTTGCCAATTGCCCGACGCCTCCTCGCTCGATCGCACCCAGGAGGTGATCGATAAAATGGGCCGGATTGCCCGTGAAACCCCGGGCGTGCTCGCCAGCATGGAGATTGCCGGGTTCAACCTCTTTGGCGGAAACCAATCCAATACCGGGGCGGTGTTTGTGACGTTTAAGGAATTCAGCGAACGCAAATCAGCGGATGAAAGCATGGGCGCGATCATCGGAAAATTAAATGCCCGGTTTCGCGCGGAGATTCCCGAGGCTTTTACAGGCGTCTTTCCGCCACCGCCGATCGCCGGCATCGGCAACGCGGGCGGATTTAAAATGCAGATCCAGGACCGGGGGAGTGCCGGGCTGGAGGAACTGCAGGCCCAAGCATCCAACCTCATGGCAAAAGCCAATCAGAACCCGGGTCTTGCCGGGAATCTGACAACCTTTCGCGCCAACGTGCCGCAGTTATGGCTCGATGTGGATCGTGTCAAAGCCAAGAGCATGAATGTCCCGCTTAATAACATCTTCGGCACGCTTCAGACCTATCTGGGATCGAGTTATGTCAATGACCTTTCCCTTTACGGACGCACCTACCGCGTCATGGCGCAGGCAGACGCGCAGTTCCGTTTGCAACCCGATGATATCCGCCAGCTTAAGACCCGCAATACTTCCGGTGGCATGGTGCCGCTTGGCGCGGTTGCCACCGTCAAGGAAGTAAGCGGCGCCGACAAGGTCGTGCATTACAACCTCTTCCCGGCCGCCGATCTCAGTGGCTCGCCCGCGCCGGGATACAGCACCGGTCAGGCCTTGCAGACCATCGAAAAACTGGCGAAAGAGAATCTTCCCACCAGCTTTACCACGGAGTGGACCGAAATGGCGCTTCAGGAAAAACTTGCCGGCAACAGCGCGCTCTACATCTTCCCGCTCTGCGTGCTTCTGGTCTTCCTGGTTCTGGCCGCGCAATACGAAAGCTGGGCTCTGCCGCTCGCCATCATCCTGATTGTTCCGATGTGCCTGCTGAGCGCCATCGGAGGCGTCTGGCTGCGGGACATGGATAACAATGTCTTTACGCAAATCGGTTTCGTTGTGCTGGTCGGGCTTGCCTGTAAGAACGCTATCCTGATTGTTGAGTTCGCCAAACAGATCCAGGATCGCGACGGGAAGAACCGCTTTGATGCCGCCGTGGAAGCGTGCAAGCTGCGTCTCCGCCCAATCCTGATGACCTCGTTCGCGTTCATCCTCGGCGTGCTCCCGCTTGTCATTGGAAAGGGCGCCGGCTCTGAAATGCGGCAGGCGCTTGGAACCGCGGTTTTCTTCGGCATGCTCGGGGTAACACTCTTCGGCCTTTTTCTGACCCCGGTCTTCTACGTGGTAATCATGTGGTTTAAAGAGCGCCGCAATCCTCCGGTCGCAGTGGCTCCCGCCGCTCCGATAACGCCTGCCGTGACGCACTGAAACAGCAGAGGAGTTCAGCGAACTTACACAGGCGGGGGCTGATTGCCGGTTAGAATCAGCCGGATCGCGATCAACATAAAGAAGCTCCCGGCTAGATAGTCCAGTGCACGGATAAACCGCGGACGTGCAAGAATGAAAGGACCAAGCATGGAGCTGAATATTCCTACTAAGGAAAAGAGCGCCAATGCCAGCAACGCAAAGCAGCCGCCTAATATCAAAAGCTGACTCCAGAGCTTTCCGAGCTCAGGACGAGTAAACTGGGATAGAAACGCCAGAAAGAAAGTAATGACCTTCGGATTGAGAACATTCATCACAAAGGCCTGGCGAAAGATCAGCCAACCTCCACTCCCCTGCCCTCCCGGCTGCACGGATACCAAGCGGTGCGATCCGAACGCTTTGATCCCAAGGTAGAACAGATAAGCCGCGCCGCTAAGTTTAACCATGGTGAAAGCGATCGTGGAGGCCATCAACAACGCGGACAACCCAACGGCGGCAAGCGAAGTATGCACCGACAACCCGCAGGCGAACCCAAGTGCGGCAATCAACGCGGGCCGGGTGCCGTGCGCAATTCCTTTGGAAAGAACATAGAGGATATCAGGACCGGGAGAAACAATCACCCCCAGGGACATCAGAACAAAGAGAGGGGGAATAGAAAAGTGCATTACAAAGCCGGCGCACAGTTATCGGCGGCATCAATATGCCAGTTCCAGGGACACTTCCAACCATCCCGCTGAAAGAGCGCTTATTGAGGCACGATCGACTACTTTCCTTGCTTCCCGCCCAGAAGCAACTGCGCTTCCTTCTGAACCCGGCCCTGGAGTTGTCCGGCGATTGCAGCCAGAAGCCAGGGAAGTTCAATTTCAATGCGGACATTACGTTCCTCCACATCGACCTGTCCGGAGACCTTTTGCCCGAGGGCGCCGGCATTGAAGTAGAGCCGATCGCCTTCCCAGCGCTCTTCAAAAGCCAATCCTTTGCCACCGATCTGCTCCTGAATCCGGCCAAAGCCGTCCTGCAAACGTTTACGAGCTTCAATTCGGCCCAGATCATGCGGGATATTAACAACGAGAGGTTTCGACATTGGAAGGCTCCTGACTAAATGACGGCGCTAAGGATGGATATTATGGCGGATCGGTTTGTGACGAATCGGTTGAGCCCGCGGCGGGATCTTTTCTCTAATACACCCACAACCGTTGCCGTCTACCGGCAATTTTGCCAGGCGCTCGCGTGACATCGCGGAAATCGCACGCGCCGACGGCTGAAACGAAATACCAAACTCGCGCCACCTTCTCTTTATTCACCGTTGGAGCGGATGAAAATGATGTCATTAAAGCCGCCGGTAAAAATCGGAAAACCGAGGGCGGGCGGACTCCCTTTCATCAGTTGAACCTCAAGGTCGCGGGAAGCCACCCTCTCCTTTAATGGCATGTTGGTCCTGTTCGGCACTTCACCAGATAAATCCGCCGAAGACAATGCAAGTTGCAAGAGATATACGCCGGATGAATTCGAAATCCTCCAGGTTCCGGAAAGATTGTAGTATCCCCGTGAAAATGGGTAAGCCAATTCATCCAAGCCGTGAACGCAGCATGCTGGGATTTAAGTTCCGCTGAAGTCACCATTTACACTCAATGCAATACGGCCACTCAAGTTCTCGTATCCCATCAGGGAAAGCCGCGCCTGAGACAAATCCATATCAATGGAGTAGTTGCCTGTTACCTGATGGATGGCTATCGGCTTTCTTACAAATGGATCACCGAGCAATAATAGAGAATAGATAAGGCCGACCACTCCGGCCAGGGCTGCGAAAATCCGGCCGCGGCTTTCCATTTTCTTTTCATGCACGCCCCCAAGGAGGGCAATCACGCCGCAGAGCACGATGCCGTAAAAAGAAGGCCGAATAACGCGGCGAACATTTGCCTCGGTGAACCGGCTTCCACTATGCATCCGGATACCTTCCAAGAAAAAGAAGAGTGCAAACTTACAAACAAAAGGTTTTGTCCATGAAATCCAGGCAGCTCACGGGCACTACACAGTGACAGCTTTTCGGTACTTTACCGGGATTTATTCCAGAATCATCCGGGCGCATCGCCGCTTGCGTTGCAGCGGCCATTCCTTACGCTTCCAGCATGCGTCGTTTGGCTCTCCCCCTCCTCCTTTTGTGGACCTCCATGCCCGGGCTTTTTGCCCAGCTTCCTGCGCAGGAACCGATTCGGCAATGGACTCTTGTTGAAGGAAAAACGTTTCAGGCTGCGATCACGGCCTTTGATGGCACAACTGCCCAGCTGCGCGGCCCCACAGGGAGCCGCGGCCAGGTGGTGGCAGCAAAGCTCAGCGAAGCGGATCAGCAATACCTGGCGGACTGGCTGAAACGGCAGCCCATTAAAGTCGTCATGCCGGACGTGGTGACTGCTGACGCGGCTCAGATCAAGGTTGAGGTCGTCAACGAAGATGCGGCGGCCGACAAATACGTCTATCGCACCACGCACTTTGAATTCGAGTCGCAGGGGAAGTTCACCCAGACCTTATTACGCGAGGTAGGACGAAATTTCGAAGCGACCTATGAATTGCTCAAGGCGCTGCCATGGAACGTCGGGCCAAAGCCGCCCTCGGGCGAGTATTTCCGGGCTCGCCTGCTCAAGGATCGGGCTTCTTACATGGCGGCAGGCGGGATGGCAAATAGCGGGGGCGTTTATCGTTCGCGCGAACAGCTCTTTATGGTGCCATTTGAAAGCATCGGCGTGAAGATTGTCGGCAAAAGCTATGCGAAGGACGACAATTTCGAAACGCATACGATGGTGCACGAGCTCACGCACCAGATGATGCATTTCTGGCTCGATTACCTCCCCCAATGGGTAGTTGAAGGAACCGCCGAATATGCGGGCGTTCTTCCGCTGCGCGGCGGCAGTTTCAGGGTCTCCGCCGCCAAGAGCGGCCTTAAGGATTATGCCGAGTATTTAAAAAAGCGAACCGTCGGAGGTGTGCCCGAGCCATATCCGCTGGAGCAGCTTTTTCCGATCACCAATGAACAATGGGCCGAAGTGCTGGCGCAAGATCCGCGTGCTTCGCATCGGATGTATTTCACTTCCTATATGCTGGTCTATTATTTCATGCATCTCGACGGCAAGGGTGACGCCCAGCTATTCACACGTTACTTCCGTGAGGTTGGATCAGTGCGCAAGGAAGTTGAGGATTACGAGAAATTGCTTGCGGTCTTCAAGAAGCTCCCCGGTGTCGTTGTCGATGACGACGGAGGTTTTCAATACCCAAGCTCTCTTACTCCGCCCAAGCTTCCCGAAGTTGTCGCCACGCCAGCCGCTCGTGCGGCGTTTCAAAAAAAGACGCTCCAAATCCTGCTTGATGGCCGCTCTGAGGCCGACCTGATGAAGCAAATCCGATCGGCTTTTAACAAGCTCGGCGTACGAGCCAGGTAAAAAACCGAAGCCTGGCTGTTCGCTCGGATGAATCTTAGTCTTTCCAACCCGCCCCGGGTGAGTGCAACAGAGTCGGCCTCGCTTGAAAGTGAGCACGCAGATGCGGGGGCAAAGGCGGCGTGGCGCCGGCGCACGAGCAGACATAGGCGGCTACTTCATTGGCTACTCTGCCAAGCTTTTCAATCCTCCATTCAAGAAGCATGCCGACGGTCAGCGCGGCCGTAAACGAATCTCCAGCACCCACCGTATCGACGACCCTGGCAGGCAGGCCGGCAAACTCGCCCCATTCTTTGCCATCGTAAATCACGCTTCCCTCCGATCCGCGGGTGCACGCCAGCAGCCGCAATTCGTAGTGATCAAAAATTGCTGTCATCTGCTCTTTGGGAGATCCGCGAAAACCAAAAAGTGCGCTTACGATCGGCAACTCCGCATCGTTGAGTTTAATCACATTCGCCAACCCCGCCGACGTATGGAGAAGGTCGCGTGAATAGAAGTGTTGCCGAAGGTTCACGTCAAAAACGCGGAGCGCGGATGCCGGTGAGTGGGCCACCAGTTGAAGGATCGTGCCGCGCGACGGTTCACAGCGCTGGGCAAGAGAGCCAAAACAAAGCGCATCCGCATCTTTGACACTGGCCAAAAGAGCAGGATGGGGCGTCAAATGATCCCATGCGACATCTTCGTGGATAGTGAAGCAAGGCTGGCCATCCGGCGAAACGTCGACACTAACCGTGCTGGTGGCATGCGCTTGGTCCATGGTGATGCCGTCAATTGGAACATCGAGTTTTTTTAAACGCGCCAGGATCTCATGCCCAGGTTCATCATTTCCAACCTGACTGATTACACGCCCGTCTGCACCGAGGGCTCGTGCATGATAGGCGAAGTTCGCCGGAGCGCCTCCCATTTGTCTGCCGCCGGGAAGCAGATCCCAAAGCACTTCGCCAATTCCAAATAGTTTCATGAACTCGGTCTTCATGCTTCGATGCCTAGCTTTTGCTGAATCTCCTCCAGCGGCACCCCTTTGGTTTCTATCACCATGGTTCTTACCCAGACCAACTGGAGCAGCATCATAAAACAGAAAAACAGGAAGATATAGCCCGGCGCAAAAGCGTTTACCATCGCAGGAAACAAGGTCGTCAAAAGCGCGGCAAAAACCCAGTGCGTCGTACTGCCAAGAGACTGCCCTGTGGCGCGGTATTTATTAGGAAAAATTTCCGAGATCAACACCCAGATCACTGTCCCCTGGCCGATCGCGTGGGCGGCGATGAAAGCGAAAATGCAGGCCGGCACGATCGCGAAGTGATGAGTAAAGAAGGCCCATGCGCAGAGGCCCAGCGATGCGATGTAGCCAAAGGAACCGATCGTTAATAGTGTCCGCCTCCCAAGCCGGTCAATCAGTCCGAGTCCGACAAAGGTAAAGACAAGGTTTGTTATCCCGATACCCACAGATTGAAGGAGGGCGGCCTTGGTTCCAAGTCCAGTCAACTCGAAGATGCGCGGTGCAAAGTAGAGGATGGCGTTGATGCCGGAGAGCTGATTGAAAAACGCGACTAGAAACGCGAGCAGGATTGGCACACGCAGGCGTGCCGACCAGAAACCCGCCGTGTGAGTCTGCTCTGAAGCCGAAGCGAGTATTTCGTCGGCATGCTCGCGAAGCTCTTCGGAAGTAGCTGTGGGCTCAATCAGCTCAAGTACTTTGAGTCCGTGCTCACGATCACCTTTGCGGGTTAGCAGCCAGCGCGGACTTTCCGGCAATCCCAGGCACATCAGAGTATACGCAATCGACGGAAATGCCGCGATACCGAGCATCCAGCGCCACGCATTTTCACCGGTGCCGCTTAGCAACGCATTGGAAGCAAACGCCACGACAATTCCGAACACGATATTGAACTGAAACATTCCCGCAAGCCTTCCCCGATGTGCGGCCGGCGCGATTTCCGAGATGTAAAGCGGCGCAACCACCGTGGAGATTCCGATGCCGATTCCGCCAATAAACCGGGCGGCAATGAAAGAGTAGACATCCCAGGCAAAACCGCAGCCGACCGCTGACAACAGATAAAGCACGCCGATGCAGATCAGAGTCGCCTTGCGCCCCCAGCGGTCCGATGGCCAGCCGCCGATGAGCGAACCGAGCACGGTGCCATAAAGCGCCACACCCATGGCCACTCCATGCATTCCCGGGCTCAGACTCCAAAGCTTTTGGATCGTCTGTTCGGCACCGGAAATCACCACGGTATCGAATCCAAATAAAAAACCGGCGAGCGCCGACGTGATCGCCCAGTAGAAGATGCGCGGGTTCATCGGTTGAACCGTGGCAGACCGGGAGTGGGGAGGAGGGCTTTGCATCATTGTTAAGGGGGAGACCGAGGCTAATGAGAGCGCGTGGCTTACACCAGGGCATCCGCGAAAGCGATGCAATCTAATTTGCAGCGCGCATAGCTTGCGCCACCGTAAAGCCCTTACTCGCGGTATTCCAAAAGCCGGGCCAGCAACTCGTCAATATCCACAGTCACGATCTTGATAGCGGTATCGTTTAATCCATACGGTAGAATAAGCCGGCCGCGATGAAGCAATGCGCCGCAGGTATAAACCACATTCGGAACATAACCTTCACGTTCACTCGCTTCGGCGGCCAGGAGCGGCTTTTCGAGTGCTCCGATTACTTTGGAAGGATCGTTGAGATCAAGGAGGATCGCCCCGATGCAATACTTGCGCATTGGTCCCACTCCATGCGTTATCACAAGCCAGCCGGCTTCGGTTTCAATCGGCGAGCCGCAGTTTCCAATCTTCACGTTTTCCCATGGCTGCGCTGGCCGGCGCAGCAACTGCGGATCGCTCCAGAAATGCGGGTTATCGGAAAACATCAGGTAAAGATTTTCATCATCCTGACGCGAAATCATGGCGTAACGCCCGGCAATGCGCCGTGGGAAGAAGGCCATGCCTTTATTCTGCACCGCGCGACCATTGAGGGTAATTGCGCGAAACCGTAGGAAGTCGGTGGTTTCAAGAAGCTGAGGCAGGATCGCGCGGCCGTTGTAGGCGGTATAGGTGCCGTAGTAGGTAACGCTCCCATCGTCGTCGACAAAGCGGACAAACCGGGCATCCTCCATTCCATTGCTCTCATTTGGTGAGACTGGAAAAATAATCCGCTCCGAGAGAGCCATAGACTCGTCAAAGGCGACCTCATAATTTGAGTCCGCCAGCCAGCGCATACATTCCATCGTCCGCTGCACATCACGAGACAGGGGCATTTCCGGGACCGCATCACGCATCACTTTTTCCAACTCGCTGTGAGTAAAGGAATCGCCCAGGGAATCCATTACCGCATTCGACCATTCGTTCTCAGAGCCTATCTCCGAGATCTTGTGGAGAAAGATCGATTTCAGAAATGTCGGGTTCGGATTGACCTCGGGCGCGTTGACAAACCGCGTCGGGCCTTCCAGGTCAATTGCGTAATCGGCGCCGATCGTGCCGGAACGAAATTCAATGGAAGAAATGTGGCCTTCGCCAGTCGCACGCAGGCTGAGAATGAAGCGCAATTCTCCTTCCGCCACGCCGCCCTGGTCCGGATGCGCCACAATGGACGGGTTAAATAGCGCCGCCGATTCAAGCGCGTATTCCCCGGAGAAAAGCGCGCCGATATAAAGCTGCCGCGCCACCGACAGCGGTTTGCTGCTAAACAGATGCGGTTGCACACGTTGAAAGTGACGCTGCCAGAGGCTTCGGATGTCTGTATGCCGGCCTTCAAAGTCGGCCAGCACAGAAGCGAGCTCGTCTTCAGTCTCGCTTTCGCCAAGCGCAAGCGCGCGTCCGATGATATTTATCACACACGCCACTTCGCCTGGGATAAACGGGCGCATTAAAACACGCGAGCTATCCGGCCGAAGCGTGATGTTAGTTGGATGAATTGTCAGGATGCTCATAATTACTATATGCCGATCTGCGTCCCCTCTGCCCGGGCCAGCTCCGCGAGCGACAGATAGAAGGCGAGGCTCGATTCCGCGCCTTGGTTTTGATTAAGATGATCCCGCAACAACGCATCGCGGCAGCCACCGGTTGTGGCATCATAAAGTGACTGGCCAAGATCGTTCCTTCCAAGGAACCACTCAAAACAACGACGCGCCGCATTGCGCCAGAACTCATCTCGAGTCACTGCGAATGCTTCCAGGCACGCGGAAACCATCGAGTGCGCTTCCAATGGCTGCTGGTCAAAGCGCGCCCGTTCTCCGCCGCGCGGCCAGAAGCCGTTGCACCCAATCGGCGCGAAGTGCCCGCCCTCCGCGGTTTGAGCTTCGAGAAGCCAACGCAACGATTCCAGCCCGATTTCAAGGATCTCGCCTTGGGAAGTCCAGTAGCCGCTCAGGATCATTGCATGGGAGAGTTTCGCGTTGTCGTAGGTAACAATGCGTTCAAACCATTTCCAATCCGGCGCCGAATTCGCGCGGAACAAATCGGCGAGCATGATTGTGAGCATGTCGCGCATTTGGCTAACGACGCGGTCGCCCGAAAAGGCGCGGAGATACTCATGGATGGCGATGATTGAAAAAGCCCATGCACGGGGAGAACTAAAACGAGCCACCGGTCCGAGGCCGCGCTGGAATAAAAGCCCGCAGAGGTTGCGATGACCTTCATTACGTGACCTGCCCAGCGCGGTGCCGACGGCCCACAATGCCCGCGCATGACTATCCTCGGAGCCGTGCAGTTCAAGCCATTTGCGCTCGTGGCTCATGAAGTTGCGGAAGCGGCAGGTATTCGCGTCAAACGCATACCAGAGGAATGCGAGATAGGTGCTGGCGAGGCGATCGATCTCCTGCTGCGGCCCATTCATCTCCTCCAAAAGCACCGTGAAAATAAAGGCGCGGGCGTTATCGTCCGTGCAATAAGCCTCGTGGTAATTAGGCACGTTATAGATGGCATGCTGGAAGATGCCTGTGTGATCACTCATCTTAAATAAATGATCGAGTTTCAAAACCGGCATCGGATAGTCGAGATGCTGGAGCGATTGCGCGGCGACCATCGCAATGGTGGGCACGCTCAGGCTCGCGCGTGCCCGCTCAAAACTCTCCATGTAACGCCTGGCTATCACCGGCCAAATCATCTCCCGGCCACATTTCCATGCCCGCTTACGCATCGCTGTCATCTGCGTCGGATTGGAAAGAAAGTGATTTACTCCATCCGCGATTGCCTGCGCATTGGCGAATGGAACAAGTATGCCGCGTTCTTCGGCGAGCAGTTCCTGCGCATGCCAGTAAGGGGTCGAAATGATCGCTTTTCCGGCGCCAAAAGTATAAGCGAGTGTTCCAGAAGTGATCTGTGCTTCATTGAGGTAAGGCGTAATGTAAATATCCGCCGCGCCGATAAATTCCTTCAACTCGTCGATCGTCACAAACCGATCGTCGAAAATAACGCTCCCGGCGACGCCGCGCTCTTTGGCCAGCTGCTCGAGTTTGCGCCGATAGGCTTCACCCTCAGCGGCGAGAAGATTGGGATGGGTCGCGCCGAGTACGATATAAACAACGTTCGGATGCTGCCCAAGGATCGCCGGCATTGCTTCAATTACATGCTCAATGCCTTTGTTGGGCGAAAGGAGTCCAAATGTCAGCAACACCGTCTTTCCCTCCACGTTAAAGAGGTCTTTGTAGAAATTGGAATCGATAAACGGCATGTCGATTACCCCATGCGGAATCAGATCAATCTTCTCCGGCGCCACCCCGTAAACGGTCTCAAGAAAAACGCGACCGCGTTCCGCCATGACGATGAACCGGCTTGAGAGTGCATCAAGCTGCTTCATGACTTCACGCTGCTCGTCGTTTGGATCGCGCAACACCGTGTGCAGCGTCGTCACGACCGGCATCCGGACTTCCCGCAAAAATGTCAACAGATGACTTCCCGCCGGCCCGCCATAAATGCCAAACTCGTGCTGAACGGAAACAACCTCCACATTGTTGATATTCAGGAATTCAGCAGCCCGCCGGTAGGAATCGAGTTCTTCCTCGGCGATTTCAAACCGGACCCGCGCCGGATAATCATATCCCTCGGGCCGATCGTTCACGGAGCCAACAATGCACTGCGCTTGAGGAAACTCCGTCGCGATCGCTTCGCAAATGTCTGCGGTGAAGGTCGCAATCCCGCAACGCCGGGGGATGTAATCGCCTAGAAATGCAATATGCCTGGTATGAAATGTGTTGCCCATTGGGGTTCGAGATCGAGTATTTCGAGCACCTCACAATGGCAGCGACCGGTGACTCGCCGACATATGGCGAGGAGTCCTGAGCGAAACAACGCAACGTGCGCACGGAATGCCTTTCCGTCAACGCACATCCCCCGCAGCGAATCCGCGCGCATGCGTGAACAGAAGCCTGCCGGCTTCACGGGAAGCCGGCAGTCAGATCTTTCAGCGCGCGCACCATTGCGTCGCTTTATTTAAGTCTTAGCGGCGCCGGCTCTTCGGCGCGATGCGCGAGCCGGACAATATCACGCCCTGCGGCGACGACTGAGCAGCCCAAGGAGGCCCAGACCGCCAAGCAACGCAACCGATGGCTCTGGCACTTGTGATAGACCTAATCCGCCGGTTTCACCAAGAGGAACAAATGCACCGCCGGCGCGTGAGGCGGAAAGCTCGCCCTCGGCTCCGCCGCCGTCTTCAAACCAGGTCCATTCAAGCGCATAGCTGCCCGGCGCGAGCGTCACGGTGCCGCTGTCCACATTATGGGGCCCGGAGAGCACATCATCGACAATGATATCTTCCAAAACGCCATCCTGGTTTGTATCGATGCGGAGACGCTGACCGTCATCCGCATTCAGGCGAAAAACGTAGTTCCCGTCCTCGCCTGGCTTAACGACCAGATAACCGGTTGAGAGGACCGCAAACTGGTCTTCATTGGCGGCACCGACCACGCCCGGATCAGCTCCAAAATCACCTTCACCGCCCGAATCGGTCATGCTGGAGCGGGTATAATAGGAAGTCGTTTTCCGAACCTGATCATTCCCGGCAATGAGCGCATCAGCGACCGCGAGGTTTCTAACTTCGGTCGAGCCAGACTTATACACTACAACCTTGAGCGAATTGGTCTGCGCCACCTGCGCGGTGGTAAGCTGAAGTCGGAATTCGATAACGGAAGCAAAAGCCGTATCAGCCTGTCCAAGGCTGCTCCCTGCCTGGTTATCATTCCATTTTCCGTTGGTGCCGAGCTGCCCGGCATCTTCTCCTCCCACGTTGTTTGGTTCGCCGGTGTTCCAATTGCTGTAAACAAAGGGTTCATTGGTTACCCAGCGGAAGTTTCCTTCGGAAGCGCCAACGACAGTGCCCGCGTTAAATCCATCAATCGTGCTGGCAACATCCGAATCCGTCAGTCCGAACCAAACGTCGCGGCGTCCACCGCCGGCGATTCCCAATACACGAAAATCTTCGTCCGCCGACGTCATGACAGCCAGATTACCGGCAACTCCGCCAAACATTTGGGTATTTGCGTTCACGCGGGCCGCATCCCAAGTCCGCGCCGTGATATCGACCGAGTATGCATTCCAAAGCCCGTTTGCATCCTGGGAATAAATTTGTTGCGCCTTAACCGGCGTTGCGGTGAGCGTGAGGGTGGAGACGATTCCGGTGAGAAGAATCCGGGCGAGGCGGGGGGGAGACATATTGGGAGCCCAGATAACGAATTCTTTGATTTGAGTCAACAGCTACTGTTGAACAATGCGCAAGAACTGAAGGCAGAGTCAGGTGCGCCTTTGAAATACCGGGTAACAATCGACACAATACCCGCCAATTGCGATTCATTCAATCGGTGAAGAATTGTTCACCGCCTTCCCCTTTTAGCCTGCTCAAGGCGGCTCACGCTTCAATCCGCTTGCAAATGACAAGCGTGATATCGTCGAAAATTGTCTGGGTCCCGATGTAGCTTTCCACATCGCTTATCACCAGGTCTTTAATCTGCTGGGCGGATTGAGTGCGCGCATCGCGCACGATGTTGCAGAGCCGATCAAGTCCATAAAGCGAACCGTCGGGAGCAGCCGCCTCAGGAATGCCATCGGTGTAAAGCACAAGAAGATCGCCCGGCTGAAGTTGAAGCTCAGCGGTCGCAACCATGTCGTCAATATGCTCAATCATTCCCACATAGAACCCTAGCGCGCAGGTATCCACCCGTTCAACCTCGCCATTGGCGCGCACGACGATTAATTCCTCATGCTGGCCGCAAACGGTAACCTGTCCATTATGATAGTCTATAAGGGCCAGGGTCATGTTTCTATCGCAACCGATCCGGGCGATTTGCCGATAGAGAGTGCGGTTCACCGCGGGAAGAACGGCCGTTGGCTCTTTAATGCCGGCGTCGATGAGTGTTCGCATCGCGGTTTGAGCCATCAGCATTACCATGCCGGACTCGAGCCCATGCCCCGTGACATCGCCTATGGCGATCCGGACGTTATTTTTATCCCGGATGACGTCATAATAATCGCCCCCAACTTCGTTGGCCGGCTTAACGATCGCCGCAATCTGTAATTGGTCAGCGGCGTCCCGCAATTCCTCTTCCTTGGGCAGGGTTAGCATCTGCAGGCGGCGGGTCACGTCGAGCTCCGCCCCCATGCGGATGTTTTCCCCTTTCAACTGTTGGTTTAGGTCTTTGATCTCAGCGTTTGCGTTGGCTAGCAGCAACCTGTCCACTTCTAGCTGATAAGTGATGCGGGCAATTCGAACCCGCGAGAAATAGACCAGGGCTCCGCAAAAGAGGGCAAGAGCCAAACCGACGCCCATCGAGATATAAACCGCGCGCGTGATCGGCAGCATCCGCGCCTTAAAACTGCTGAGTTCGAGATCCATGCCGACCGTTCCAACCACATTCCCGGCGCTATCATAGAAGGGAGCATAGCCGCCATAATAAGTGCCCCAGATATCCGTGTAAGGATGCGGAGTTACCTGGGTGGTTTTTGTATCGAGTGCTTTGATCAGCGCAGCTTCGTGATCGGGATAAGGGCAAAGCAAACTCGGTGCATCGTCAATCTTGCCATCACCATCGACGTCGCCCTGAAGCGTCATATTTGCCCCAAAGTAGATCCGCTCACCAATCCTGACATTCGTATAAGCGTAACGTGTATCCTGCGCTGCCAGCCGTACCCGTTCCATGCGTCCCGCCCAATCCGTATAGGCAGGACTGGCTAACATCGAATCGCGCCACTCCCGAAGCTCATTATCCTGGGCGAGGCGAGCCGTCCAACCAGTATAGACAGCCGCCGCATTTTCCCGACTAAATTTAATAGCCGCAAGCCTCGGAAGGGAATCGGGCGCCAATGCGAGTTTCTCCGGAGTAAATTGCCGGTGCAAATCGCCAAGTTCGCCATCGAGCATCCGGGCAACAACCGATACCTGGCGGCTAAGTCCGGCCTTGATCTCGCCTTCCATTGCCCGATTGGAGAGAGAATAAATAACTGTCAGACTAATCCAAATAGCGATCGCCACCAGGATCATGAAAAGCAGCGCTTCCCCAAGAGGACCGAGCCGGAGACGGGACTGCTTCAGGTTTGCAGGGGCGCTGTCTGGAGATGACATGGAAAATTAATTGCTCTGAAGGGATCTCACCACGCTGTAGCGGGAAAGCGCAAAAATAAAATATCCAATCGCCGCAAGAGAGATCACGTAGGTCAAGCCGTCGCGGTCCAGATCCATGGCGAACCCAATCAGGGCAACTCCCACAGTGCCTCCCAAGCAATCCATCAACGTATAGGTGACGCCGACCGATACATGGTCCTCCTGACGAAAACGCCCGGTAAGAAACGCCATGCTTGTGGCATAAATGCCGCCAGCCGCCCCGCCCCAAAAATACAGCACCCCGAGTGCGGCTTTATATCCGACGCTTGCGAGTGGCAGATAGATGGCTGAAATCATTCCAACCGCAATACAGGCAATAATGACGTAACGCCGGTCAATGTAATCGGACAAAATCCCAATCAACGGTGACAATGAAACCGACCCAAGCATAAAAGCGGTCAGGAACCACGCCGCCCTTTGCACTGGATAACCATTCTGGGTTCCATATAAGGTCAAAAACGCGGGCAAGCCAAAAAATGTAATTCCGCCGATGAACGCCGAAAGCACCACCGCCGGAGAAAGCCGGATGACATATCCGATTCGCGGACGCGGGGTTGGAGCAATTTTGGGAATCCGGGCAAAAAGCAAAACGACAGGGAGAATGGCCAATGCCACAATGAGCATGTTAAGCTGAAAAGGTTTGGATCCCTCGAACCCACTGAAGCTCACGGCGACCGGTCCAAGCGCGGTGCCTAGGGAAAGCGCGCTGGAAAAGAGTCCATTGCAGAGACCCGCGTGCTTGCCGAGGTCGAGCGCGGAAAGCCAGGCAATGATGGCTGTGATGAAAATATTGGAAGCCATTCCAAAAAAGAAAATCGACGCGCTCCAAACCGGGAAACTGGCAACCCTGGCCATGATCAGAAGACTAACCAATCGGATCGCCGCCATGGCAAAAAGCGTGATAGGCAAACCAAGGATGGCGACAATTTTCGATACATAACGACTCACCAAAACCACGGAGGCGACCTCCGCCGCCATACAGAGGCCCACCATGGTATTGGAAAAACCCATCTGCTGAAGCCGCACCGGGATAAGCACCGCGTTGATCCCCGAAGCAGCCATGAGCGCAATGGCCGACGCGAGCACCCCCAGGAGGCCTAAAAGAGGAAAACGATAAGCACTCACCTCATGCCTCCTGTGGAACGGGTTGGGATTTACGCATCGGAATACGAAGCAACACTTCAAGGCCCTGCGCACTGCGTCGCGCGATTAATTCGCCGCGCATTGCCCGGACGTGAGCCTGGGCACTGGCCAATTCAATTCGATTTTCAGCCAGGCAATCAACAACGCCTTCCGGTCCGCGATTGTATTCATTTGAAGCCTGAGAAAAACGCGCAACCAAAGTGAGCCATTGGATTTTTTCTTCCTCCATTGAGATGCGCAAATGCAGGCCCGCTCCCTTGAGTCCCTCCAAGCAGTCGACAAGCGCCGCCGCAAGCCGTTCCGTTGGAGCGTGAAGAAGCTCGGGAAGCTCGGGGTCCAAAGTAACTTCAACCTCGAATCCCAGAGTCTCTCCATGATCGCGGATGAGCGTTTCAATTGACGCGCTCTGGAAATTGGTATTCTCGTTCGCACCAATCGCGCGGCCGCTTTCCACGACGCGGTGGAGGGAAACCAGCTGTTGGGACCCGTCCGCCCCGAGATAGAAAGTCTGTAAAAGACGGGCTGCATATGCCGACTGCGCGTTTTGCAAGGAAGCCGTGTCCTGCCCGCGAGCGCCATCGCTGCTTCCCGCCCGCATCCAGAGATGCGAACAAAGGCGGCGCACGAACCAGACGACTACCCCGGATAAAATCGCGACGCAGAGGCCGGTGACCGCGGCTCGCTTGGAGGCAATGACAACGGGCGCCATGCGCTCATTAAATCCCGTGGTCTCCAGATCCATGCCGATCGTGCCGACCATCTTCCCATTTGAATCAAAGAACGGCGCGTAGCCGCTGTAATAGGTGCCCCAGGTATCCGTGTAAGGCTGCGAATCGACGCAGGCAATCTCGTTGCGGAGCGCCTTGATTTGGGACTCACCAGCATCCGGGTAAGGCCAAAGCAGATTCGGCGCGGGATCGAGCAAGCCATCGGGCTTGGCCTCTCCGGTTATATTATTGGCAATATCATTCTGCGTCGCCTCATTAAAGGCGAAGTAAACATTCTCGCGGATAAGGACACAGGTATAGAGCCAGCGCACATGGGCGGTGGCTTTGCGAACCTCCTCCATGCGTAATTTCCATTCCGCATAGGTAGGCGTGGCCATGGTGGCCGCGCGCCAGTCGATAAACTCCTTGTCAGTTTGGAGCCTTGTCCATTGCGAAGCGTAGTCACACGCTCCCGCGCGCTCGATTGGATGAAAATCCTTGTGCTGTTCGGCAAGCCGCCCATCGAGCATGCGCGCCGTCGCGGAGACGGTTCTTAAGAGCCCCTCCTTAATCTCTCCTTCAAGCGCTTCGCGCGCTCTTTGATAAGTCCAATTCACGTTCACGCTGATCGCAATAAGGGTGATCAGACCGATCACTATCCCTTCCGGAAGCGGACGAATCGATTTTTTACTCATGAAAAAAACAACGTGCCGTCAAATTTATGGGAGCAATAAAAAAACAGGTTGCAACAATCCGAGTATATGGCGTGGCCGGGCATTCAATTAGCACATTCCTGGACTCCTCAATTTTCGGCATTTGGCGCGATATGTGCGTTCATTTTGTCAGACGATGCAAGCATCCAATGCCGGTTACTTTACTATCCAATTCCAGAGGGCGGAGCCGCTGCGTATAAGCCGGAGCAAATACCGACCATAGCCTGCCGCTTCCGGACATGGACTGCTTTAACCTGCGGCTTTTATCGCCTGATTGCGCGGGCGGAAAGCGACCGGCTTTCATTGGAATAAAACTGTAAATAGCCACTCGTTGTATATGTTATTAAACTTAATGGCAGATGCGGAGCGGCGGGAGTTCCAAAGTTGCAATCAAGCCGGCGAATCGCAATGAATGCCGCTCTCATGAACGGCTTTTGTCATCAGTCGACCAACACGTTTAGTTTGTTGCGCGACATCGAATCCAGTTTGAATCGCTATGGCGCTGAGCATCCGGGCATGTCGCCTCAATTGGAACAGAAGTGCATTTTGGCCATTTCAGCCCTCCTCGATCCCGATTCCCCCAAGATACGGCAAAAAAAATCAGTCGCCGTTGTCGGAGCCGGCATTTCCGGATTATTCGCAGGCTGGCTGCTTGCCCACGCTGGTTTCCATGTGGTCGTCCACGAGAAAAACGGCAGTCTCGATGGCGGCCGATGCAACACGTTTGATTTTGAGCATCAAGGCAGCAAACACACCATTGCCCCGGGAGCGATGCGGATCCCGGATGAGTTTACAAAGCATCTCATTGGGCGCCTTGGGTTGCCGATCAAACAATTTAAGAACGAAACCGCGGATTCGTGCATCATCATCAATGAAGGCCGGGTCCTTCCCCACATCCATGCGAGCAGGATATTCAACAATAGGTTATCTGAATTGTGGGAATATGAGTTGAATGAAATAAAGTCCCAACTTGATAGCGGCACAAACTGGATAGATATCGTTCAGGATAAAAAACTGCATAAGTTAACAACAAAACAATACCTGCTAAGCAAAGGCTGGAATGAATCCAACGTGGAGAGCTGGCTCTCCCAGGGATTTGGCCTCGGCGGCTACAAATGCTGGGAATCCGCCATGGGTGGGAATGTCGCGGCTTTTGAAATCATCCGGGATCAACTGATGTGTTATCCGGGATGTGTTCCCGATGAAATGATCGGCCTGCGGGACATGATTGATTTACCTCAGGCATTGTATGAGAAAGGCCGCCGCGCCGGGGTGGAGTTCAACTTCAATTCCACGATCGATTTTTGTGAATCAGCGGATCAGCGAATCATTCTGATCAATGACTCAAAACAAACCTTTCATACTGATTACGCGATCGACACCGCTCCACCCAAACCTTCGAGTGGCATTCACCTGACTACCTCAAGGAAAAAGTTTCTTCTCGTCGAGCACAACAACTCGGAATTGGCGCGCTTTGAGGGCAAATGCTTAATGGAATCGGAAGTCCGGCAGAAGTTTGCGACCTTTGGAATCGGCGAGCTTTACATCCAGCAGGTCACCCCCAACCACGTGATCTTTATGGGCTACTCATGGGGCAGCGAAGCTAAAGCGTGCGCCAGCCTTTCCGACCAATTGCTAGCCGACCAAATGTACCTGGTCCTTAGTCATACATTCGAGAATCTTGTCGCCCTCAGGCAATTCTATATCAAGACATGGAAGGAAGCTTTCCGCATGTCGTCCATTTTCGATGAATGGTATCCGTTTCAGGGTAACTACGATTCCCACTTTTCCAAAGGCCGCAGCATCAAGGGAATTTATTCCGCCGGTGACTGGTGCAGTCCGGACACCGGATTTATCCGGGGCGCATTGGCCAAGGCGTTGCATGCCGCCGTCTCAATCATCAATCTTTCCCAATCAAAGCCGGCAAGTGCGGATCACCTCGCGGCGAACGCTAGCTGGGCTTTGTGAGCTGATAGAGATGCACCGAATAAGGTGCAAATGCGTCAGTAAAGAGCCCGCCCTTGAGAGTAATCTTCCTGGTTTCACCCAGAACGGCGGCTTCCGCGGTGTCGCCCGCTCAGCGAACTGAAATGCGAGCGAGCGCGCTCTCGTTGCGCAAGTTAACGGCAAAGACAAAGTCGCCGCGCTTTAAGCGCTTTAACGTGCCTGCTATTGGAATCCCATCATTGGAAGATTCCATGGTCCAATCGACAAGCCGCCCGATTCCTTTGCCATGAACTCCGGTTTGCCAGCCACCTCCGGTGAATCGTGTGTGACCAAATAAATGTCGCACGAGGCAATAACACATCCTTTGAGCGAGGAACCCGATTATCCTAATTCCACCCCGCCCTCCGCGAGGCGTTGCTGCACCTCGGCGATGTGGGCGCGGTCGCGCGTCTCAACCGTGCAGAGGACATGAACCCGGGATAGGTCAGGTCCGGCGAAGGTGCGGTTATGGACGATCTCAGTCACGTTCGCCTCGGCGGCGGCCAGGATGCTCGATAGATGGGCGAGGCCGCCTGGCCGATCGCTGATCAGCGCATCAAAACGATAGATGCGGCCATCCGCGGCAAGGCCACGCTCGATCACGCGGCTGTGGGCCAGAGGATCAATGTTGCCGCCCGTCAATAGCAGCACCACGCGTTTGCCCTGGAGCTCAGGCAGGCTCCCGCCCAGCAGCGCCGCGAGGCCCGCAGCGCCCGCGCCTTCAACTATGCATTTTTCCAGCTCTGCCAGCCGCAGGATCGACAGCGCGAGCGCCTCCTCGCCAACGCTTACCATGCGCGGCGCCAACGGGCGAACGATAGCCAGGGTCTGCCGGCCCGCCTCCGCCACGGCCAGACCATCGGCGAGAGTAAACCTCGTGGTGATGCGCACCGGGGCATCCGCGGCGAGTCCGGCTGCGAAACAAGCCGCGTTGGCCGGCTCCACCCCGATGATTTGCAAATCGGGCTTGAGCACCCGCAGCACGGTCGCCATCCCGGCTAACAAGCCGCCGCCGCCCACCGGAATGAGGATCGCGTCGGCATCGGGAACTTGTTCAAGGATTTCAAATGCAAGTGTTCCTTGTCCGGCGATGACGTGCGGGTCATCGAAGGGATGAATATAGGTAAGCCTGGCTTCCTCACAAAGCCGGGTCGCCTCACTTCGCGCCTCATCAAAGGTATCGCCGTGCAGGATTACGGTGGCGCCAAATTGCCGGCAACGCGCCACCTTTACCAGAGGCGCAAATCGCGGCATCACGACCGTCACTGGAATGCCAAGCAACCGGCCGTGCCACGATAATCCGAGCGCATGATTTCCAGCCGAAGCGGCGATCACTCCGAGCTGCGCCTGTTCGGATGTCAGCTGTGCAAGAGCGTTGCGCGCGCCCCGTTCCTTAAAACTTCCTGTCCGTTGAAGGTGCTCCTGTTTGCAAAAAATCCGCGCCCCGGTCAGTTCGCTAAGCGCCGCGGACTCGACACATGGCGTGCGGGCGACCGCGTCGTTGAGCCGCAGACGCGCGGCGACGATTGCCGAGAGGGAGACGGTGGATTGGGTTTTCATGATGAGGGCAAATAAAAAGCCCTGAGCGGTGAACTCAGGGCTTCGGAAAAAAGAGTTGCGATGAAAGCGCGTGTCTATCCCTGCCCCGAATGGGAGCTAATAATGATCGCAATGATCATAATCGGTTGGGAAAAAAGGCGGCGCATGGAGGAGAAATGGAATGCGGCATGCAAAGCTCGAAGTCAACGGAATTGCAGAAAAGTCATGTCTCCTTGCCCCCCTGCCGGATAGCGTGATGGCATGAAGTTTCTTCTCAGTAACGACGATGGGATCGATGCGCCCGGACTCCAGGCCCTGCTAAGCGCCGCGCGTACGATTGGTGAGCCGGTGGTGGTGGCGCCAGCGGGCGCTCAATCCGGAGTCAGTCACGCAGTCACCGCCGAGAGTGTCCTCCGGATTGAAAAACGCGGGCACAACCAATTTGCCATCGCCGGCACACCGGCTGATTGCACCCGGATCGGATTACTCAAAATCGTGCCGGACGCCAATTGGGTGCTCAGCGGCATCAACCACGGCGGAAACCTCGGCGCCGATGTATATTACTCGGGGACGGTGGCGGCGGTACGGGAAGGTGTCCTGCACGGGTGGCCCGGAGTAGCGCTCTCGCATTACCGGCGCAAAAACATCGAGCTCGACTGGGAGCGCGCGGCCGGTTGGGTGGCAACGGTTCTACGAGAATTAATCCGCAGGCCGATTGAACCGGGCCTCTTTTATAATGTAAACCTGCCGCATCTCGACCCGTCGGAGCCGGACCCGGAAATGGTCTTCTGCCCGCTCGACCCGCATCCGCTGCCACTCAGCTACCGGCATGAAGAGGATGGCGGTCTCTATTACAATGGCAACTATCACACCCGGCAACGGATCGAAGGCGCCGACGTGGACGTCTGTTTTGGCGGTCGCATCGCAGTAACGGCGATTCGGCTCTTCTAAGCGACGCCGGCGATACAAAGGGTGTAATGCTGATGTAGCTTCAGGAAGAAGCCCACCCTGAAGGCGCGCTCTTAATCTTAATCTTAATTTCCCTGTGCCCGGAGATTACGATTAAGAGCAAGAGGTCAATCATCGTCGTCTTCGACTTTTGCAATGGCCCAGTCCGGATACGGGATACGTGTGCCTTTCATCGCGCGCCAGAGGATACGATTGAGCACGTCCTCATCGCAGCGATCAGGTTCATCGAGCTTTAGTTTACTTGAAGCAATCGCGTCTTTTCGCAATTGGCGATCGGCGATTTTTTTAGGCTCGGGATTGGCTTGATCAAGTGGAACCTGATTCGGCACGGCGGTAAACGGGGAGAGATCCGCGGTCTCCATAAAACAATCGGACATCGGCGTGGCGGTGGCATCCATGATGTTCATGGGCGGGAGGCCAAGGATGAGTTCGATTGTATGAAGCACGCTGGTTTGATTATATTGGGTGCTTATCACCTGGCCGCGTTTGGTATAAGCGCTGGCCACGTAAAAAGTGCTTCGGTAACCGCTGACATGATCGGCGCCGCTCTGCGGGTCATCTTCAACGGAAAAAATACAGGTATCTTTCCAGAACGAACTATGGCTAACCGCGTCGACCACCTGGCCAAACGCCAGGTCGTTATCCGCCACCTGAGCCCCGGGAGTCGGTCCACCAGGGCTGGTTCCGCCTGTGTGATCGTTGGGAAGGAAAAGAAAGCTCAGTTGGGGCATGCCGCCTTTCTGCTCAAAGGTTTTGAGTTCCTTGATGAACTCCGCGGCGCGCATCACGTCGGGGACATTCATATCCCAACCAACGGTATCAAGTTTCGAATACGGGCGCAGCGATTCAATCCCAGGCTTGCAGCGCAAAGTAGTCTGCGAAGCTCCATTGACGAAATCCCGGTAATAGTCCTTCCAACCGGGTTTATTCTTTTTGGCGGGATCCGACCAGGTTGAACTTGAGATGCACGCTTCGCCGTAGTTGCGGAAAGTTTTTCCATGCTGGATGGCGTTATCCCAGATAAATCCCGCGGAAGAGTAAGCCAGGGCATCAAAAGCTTCATCAGTCTTGAGGTTCGAATAACTCCTTGGCCAGCTTGCATGCTGACGCTCGGTGTAGTCATTGGTAATGGCGCTGTCGCTCCACTGATGGCCGTCGGCGCTCTGGATGCCGTTGCAATAGGCATTGTCGAGGAGGATAAATTGCCGGACAAGCTTGTGCTGATTTGGGGTGTACTTTTCGCCAAAGATGCAAAGGCTCGCATCGCCGTTGCCGCGTTTGACATCGCCGAGGACCTGATCGTAACAGCGGTTCTCTTTTAGCACATAGATCACGTGCTTGAACACGCTCGGCTCGCCGACACGCTCAGGTACCGGACGCGCAGGCTGATCGGGGCGTGCCGGGAACCTGGCCGCCTGAAGCGCGCCATAACGCATATTGATGAGGGCGTTGGCGTTGTGGACCGCCAACTCTTTCTCCGAGGGGACAGGTACGAGGGAAAGCGTGCCGAAATAGTCCTTGGAATTGTACTTGGGTTTCTCACCCGGCTTAAGAAGCCTTGTCGAGCCAATGCCCTTGATGTTCGCCACGCACATTTGCTTTCGGAATGGATCGTATGCAATGGCGCCGGGAAACCAGCCCACGGGAACCAACCCCATTAACTTGGATTCCCTGTCGGCGGGATCAAACTTCACCATGGCAACCGCGTTCTGGGTGCCATTGCAAACCATGAGCCATTTGCCTGTTTTATCGAAGGCGAGCGCGTTGGGCGTGGCGCTAAAGAGTTCTGAAGGTTCGCGCACCCAGATCCTTTCAATAATCTGATCGGTCCTTGTATCGATGACGCTAACGGTATCACTGGCCGAGTTGGCCACAACGACGTGTTTTTCGCCTGGAGAAACCGCCAATGCGCCGGCATGCAGCTCGACCATCAGCTCGCTTAAAAAACGGCCGGATTTCAGGTCGATGATGCTGACAGATCCTTCATTTGCGATATGGCGCACCGGGTCGACACGCACCACTGTCCCCCGCCCCGCGGGTCCGGTCAGATCGCCTTTTTTAGGACGCCGTCCACCAAGGTTGCTGACGTAAACCTTGCCTTGGGCAAGCGCCACATCAAATGGCGCCACCCCCACATCCCAGCTGCGCACGTAATTTCCGCTTTCCACGTCGATCTCAAAAAGTTTGTTGCTGAGGTTGCCAGCCACATAAAGAAGTTTGCCATCACTAGATACGGCAAGTCCGGCGGGGATTTCGGCTTTGCGTTTAGGTGCACGCGCATCGGGCAAAGTAATTGTTTTTAGCGCGGCAACCTTTCCATCGGTTACCGAGAAGACCTTCACGTCGCCATTGACGTTGGCAATATAGAGCCGGCTGCCATCCTTGGAGAAGGTCAAGCCTGTCAGACTCAGCTGTGCGCCGCCGTCGGACTTGGTCTGAACATTGGCCGCTTCCATCCCTTTTTCAGGCGATTCACTCGGAACCGGTTTTCCTGGAAAAACCACCTTTTGCAAGGTTGCGCCCGTTTTCGGATCCAGGACAAGGATCTCCGGATTTCTGCCTGAAGTAACCAGCAGACGGCCATCGGGGCTTAACGCGATGGCTTGCGGACGCAGCCCCGGCAAGGGAGCCTGGACGCCGGCGGGAGTAAGAATCTGATTGGTAGGGGTCTGATAACGGTTTTCCCCAATCCTGCCGACTTTCTCCTTGGTGGAAACGATGATGGTCTGAGATTCACGCGCGCTGGCGACGGACAAAATCAACAAGAGAGCGGCCGAGGCGTGCAGGAATCGGCGCCCGATCGGGGCTGGGGGCAACATGTGCCCCGACTTTGGAAAAGCGGGATGACGATGTCAAATGCGAGGGAACGCGGATTCGGGATTGCGAAGGAGAAGGCGGTGCGCTGAGGTTTGGGCGTGGAACTTGCACCTCTCTTTTTACGTCACGATAGCGGGCGTGCACTTCGGGTGGCGGTGGTATTTGGCGGGGCACTGATGATTTGCCACGCGCTCGGGCGCCGAAATGAAGCTGTGTTTGTGGCGATGGCGGCGCAAGCCATCGCGTTGCCCGATTTGCGCGGCGCATATGGAATGCGGCTGGCGATCCTGGGCACGATGATTTTCACCATCACCGTGGCGGCGGCGCTCGGAACGCTGGTGGGTGAAAGCGTGTTTTTTTCCACCATCGCCATGGGAGCCATCGCGCTTTCCTCGGGTGGTTGGCGGCATTTGAGCGCCGATTACGGCCCGGCGCTCGGGATCTCCTCAGCGCTGCTTTTTCTAATTGGAATTGCTTACCCGGCGGACGCTCCGGAGGCACTCCACAGGGCCGCGCTTGTTTTCATGGGAGGAAGCGGCGCGACGTTGTTTCACGTGCTCTTCTGGCCGTTTCGCCCCCACCAC
The DNA here is from genome assembly GCA_028293625.1 of Chthoniobacteraceae bacterium. GTDB lineage: Bacteria > Verrucomicrobiota > Verrucomicrobiia > Chthoniobacterales > Chthoniobacteraceae > CAIURC01. The sequence continues at coordinate 887,575 of JAQGOL010000030.1, forward strand.
CCGTTGCGGTTTGCGGTCGCGGAAAGCTGGGTCGCGCTTGCCGATTTGATCGACAGCATGCGGCCCAGTCCTAACGGAAAAACGCACGAGGCGATTACCGGTTACGAACGCGAATTGCGCGCCACTTTGGACCGCACATTTGTCATCCTCGGCGCGGTTAAAGGCCACCGGCATACGGCGCTGCTGCTTCATTTGGAAGCAATGCGCCGCGAAGCCGTTCACCTGGCTGTGCGCGCCATGGCATTCAACACCGTGCTCGAAGAACTCAATGGGAAAGCCGAGTTCGCCTCAATTCTTCCAGTGACGGATTCGATGCTTAAAACGTTGGGCGACGCAAGCCGCTCGACCGCCATCACGCTGATCACGCATCGCTCTGAAAACTTCGCCGCCTCCGCGCTTCGGTTGCGCCGCTGTGGCGACCTGATCCGGGTCCTGGACGAACAGCTCGCTTCGATCCCTGCGAGTCCCATTCTCCCTCAGATTCAAGGCGCGCTGGGCAGCATCGAACAAGCGCTGCCGCAAATTCGCGCACGTCTGGAAGAGACCCTCGATCCGGGCTCCGCGCCGATCACGTTTCCCGCGCGCCTGCCCGAACTTGGAGGCCGGTCGGCACGCACCCTTTCAGCCTGGATCAATCGGGCTCCGCAGCTTGATCCGGTGCTGGTCCGCTACGCAATGCGGATGGCGTTGCTCACAATGCTGGCGGTGGCACTTTACAAAGGACTCGTCATCCCGCGCGGTTACTGGATTGTTTTTACAATCGTGGTCGTGCTTCAGCCGGATTACGGCTCAACCCGGCTTCGGGCAGGGCAGCGGATCGGAGGGACGCTCGCGGGCAGCCTGCTTGGAAGTGTATTTATCTGGATCCCAATGCCGCTCTATTTGCTCGATTGCTGCGCGGCGATCATGGCGTTCCTCTTTGCCTATTTTCTCCGCAGCCGGTACGGGCTGGCGGTCTTTTTTGTCACGCTGCTCCTGGTGCTCATGACCGAAACGATGTCGCCTGTCGGGCTCGACTTTACTGTTCAGCGGCTGGCCGCCACCGTCCTCGGCGGCGCGGTCGCCCTGGCATCGGCACTGATATTCTGGCCCCTTTGGGAACGCGAAAAATTCACCGCCCTGCTCGCCGCCGCCATCCGTTCCAACCGGATTTATCTTGAGACGCTGGTTGCTCAAACAGCGCCGGAAACCGAAGAATGGCTCATGGTGAAACGCCGGGCGGAGAACGCCAACCGGTTTGCCGCGGCGTCGTTGCAACGACTTCTGGGCGAACCCAACCGGCGCCATGAAAATCCGCAGCGTTCAGCGACGCTGACAGCCTATAATCAGCGTCTGACCCGCGCGCTGAGTGCCATGGCTGTCCACCGTCACGATGGGCTTCAGGAATCGCCGCAAATCGGGCCGTCCGCCGTCGGCGATCTCAGCGAGGCATTGGAAACGCTGGCGCATGCGGTCGAGACTGATTTTGCGGAAACTGCGACGGCCGAGGCCACGGTCCGCGCGATGCGACTCAAAAACGTGGTATCTGACAATTATCTCGCCAAGAGCATCGTGGAGATTCGCGCCATGGCATTCGCGCTGGCAAGCCGCCCTGCGGAAAATGAATACAAAAGCCCGGGAACGCACTTTTCCGCCGTGGAACCCGGCCCGCAATGAGAGATGTGGCTAAGGAGAAGCAGCTTGGCGAATTCTCAACAGATCCCGGCAGTCAAAAATGCGAGTATAGACGCATGGGGAAAAATTTAATTGATCTGAAAAAGACCATGCACAACGAGGGAGAAACGCGGGAAACGGGCTTGTGAAAAAAGTGATTGCTGGCGTGTGGTACGATCGCTGCTAAGCGGGCACATTAACAAACAGCATCCTGCCTGCGTTACCACCCCGTTTAACACCAATGAATTCCGCTATCGCACTTAAGCCTCGTGGATTCGAGGGCGTCTTTCTGACAGCAAGTCTTAACGACATCATCCAAATGGAATGCCTTGGAATGCACGCGCGCGTTGTGCATGTGGACCGGGGCGATGCGTCGGGGCGCATCTATTTCGCCGGAGGCCAGGCGGTGCATGCCCAAGTCGGCTCAATCACCGGCGAGGATGCGTTTTTTGAAATTCTATCCTGGCAGAAAGGGGTCTTTCACATGGAGGAAGGAGTACGTGCTATTGAAGAAACCATCACCCGCCCATGGGAGAGTCTGCTAATGGAAGCCGCCCACATTAATGATGAGCAAGGGCTTAACACCACAGTCACCGCATTTCCGCTTACTGAACCTGTCGTCATGCCGCATAAATTCATCACCGATGCTTTTGCAGACCCCGAGATTCTGAATGCTATCCATATGGCAGACGATGGGACGTTGCTTGAGACAAAAGGCGATGATCCGGAGACGATTCAGGGCACCTTTGCCTATATCACGCAGCTCTTGCAGCACGTCGGCACGGCGCTCGGGGCCGAGCAAGTCCGCGAAGTTCATTTTATTGGCTCATCCAATCGCGCGCTCTGCTTAAGCGGGCAAGCAAAAACAACCGCGGCTGTAACCACCTCCAAAGTCAACCTCACCAACCTGGCAAAAAAACTGGCTAACCCATGATTTCCACCCTGGTCGCTTTTAAAGACATCCCCGGAGTATTCGGCAGTTTTATATTCTGGCCCGATGGAACGCTGGCAGCGCGCGATATGCCGGCCATCTATAACGATGACATTTTCGCCGAAATCGGGCGCCGCCTCAATGGCATCGCCGACGCGGTTGATCCACAAGTGCCCAGCATGAGTGAGATGCTCGTGAAGTTTGATTCATACTGGCTTCTAAGCCGGCGGACCCCGCATTACACACTGAACGTGCTGGCGGAGGAAACGGTTAACTATCCCGCTTTGAAAATGGCAAGCAACGTGGCGATGCGCCATCTTGGCGATAAAGTAGTCTCGGCAATTTCCACCATCAGCAGCCAGGTCAAGCTTGCCGATTTGAGCCAGGTTTTCCCTCCTGCCCCGCCGACTGTCGAGACGCGTCCGCGCCGCACATGGCGAGGGCAAACGTTGGATTAACAAGGTTCAGGGGCGGCGGCAGTTTTTGGGGAAGGTGGCTAACTGTCACAATCGCCGGCTCGACGGTTCCATCGTGGCTGGAGTACGGCTATAGACACACGGCGAATCCCGCCGGTGCGCCTTATATCCCGAACCTCCCGCCACTTTGAATCGACCCCTGCTTGAATCCCTCCATTCCGCGGTTCGCCACGAAGGCGGTCTCAGCCGCCGGCTTTTCCTTGCCTATGCAGCCGCGCTGACCGGACTCCCCGCGCTGGCGCAACAGGCGCGCACCGTGGAGCGCAGGCCCGGCTTTACTGCCGATCCATTTACGCTTGGAGTGGCTTCCGGTGATCCCGATGAGAGCGGCATGGTCCTTTGGACGCGTCTGGCACCGAACCCGTTCGAGCCCGATGGCGGCATGGGAGAAGCCGCCGTGGAGGTAAGATGGGAAGTGGCCGAGGACGAGGAAATGCGCTCGATTGTCCGGAGCGGCACGCTCGCCGCGACCCCGCTTTTTGGCCATTCAATCCATGTCGAAGTAAGCCATCTCAAACCGGACCGCTGGTATTGGTATCGCTTCCAATCCGGAGACGCCACAAGTCCGATCGGCCGCACGCGCACGCTGCCTGAGCCAGGCGCACGGCCCGATCGTTTGCGTTTTGCATTTGCGTCGTGCCAGCATTTTGAGGCCGGCTTTTTTTCCGCGTACGAGCAAATGGCCAAAGACGAGCTGGATCTCGTTTTCCATCTTGGCGATTACATCTATGAAGGTGCCGGCCGCACCACTGGAGTGCGCAGGCATGCCGGCCCGAAACTGATGACGCTTGAGGATTACCGTATCCGGCACTCCCAATATCGCGCTGATCCATTGTTGCAAGGAATGCACGCGCGCTGCCCGTGGTTTGTGACCTGGGACGATCACGAGGTTGAGAACAATTATGCGGGAGCACTCTCGCAACGCCACGGTGTCGATCCCGCCGGGTTCCTGGCTCAACGCGCCTGCGCCTATCAGGCTTATTATGAAATGATGCCGTTGCGCCGGCAATCCATTCCGCATGGTCCGGACATGCTGCTTTATAGGAAGGCATCCTTTGGCCAGCTTGCGGAGCTGATGCTGCTCGATACGCGGCAGTATCGCAGTTTCCAGCCGAACGGGGGAAAGCGCTCAGAGTTGAATGCCGCAACTTTGGCTTCGACTCAGACGATGCTTGGAGCGGAGCAGAAGAGCTGGCTGCAAAATACGCTCACCGCCTCCCCCGCCACCTGGAATGTGCTGGCGCAGCAAGTCATGATGGGAATGATCGACCACGTGCCAGGCGACGAGCATGGCTATTCCATGGATCAATGGCCGGGATACGCCCAGGAACGGATCGACCTTGTCAGGTTCCTTGCTGAGCGGCGCGTGACAAACCCGGTCGTGCTGACGGGCGATATTCATTCCAACTGGGTCAACGATTTGCGAGTGGACGATCGGCAGCCCGAGACTCCCGTGGTCGGCACCGAGTTTGTCGGCACTTCCATTACCAGCGGCGGAAATGGCACCTCCAAAGCGATCGACTCGTTGTTTGCCGAAAATGCCGGGCTTCGTTTTCACAACCGCCAGCGCGGCTATGTCCGGTGCACGGTCACACCTGCTACGTGGCAGAGTGAATACATGGTCACCGAAGAGGTGCTGAAACCCGGCGGACAAACCTCCCGCCTTGCTTCGTTTGTGGTTGAGGCTGGCCGGCCCGGCGTAAAGCGCGCATAACGCGCCAATAACAAGAAGGCCTCTTAAGGCGCAACGACTCGAATTCCGAGCCGGACAAAAACCTGCGAGCCCAATGCGGCTCGCGGCGATTTGCTGCGCCAGGCGACGGTGGCCGTGCCGTCGGCATTCCATTTTGTCTGGTGATACTCAAGGGCACCGGCGGACCAGGTGACAAGGTCGGTGCTCAGTTCCGGTTCGCAGATGAATCCGTCCGCCGCCCGGCTGACGTGAAAATAGACGATGACATACTCGCCTGAGTCCGAGCCGCGTGCCAGCCATTCTGCTGCGAGCGCCGGCGCAGGATTTCCCGCGGTGGCATACGCGATCAGGTTGTTGACTCCATCGCGGTCATCGTCGGCGAGCGGTTGCAACGGCATCGGGCTCGAGTCCGGCAAGCCGGGGGCGCCTCCCGGCCAGGCACTTGCACGCCAGCTTGACGGCAGGCGATGATCCGGGCCGGTGCGTGGATTATTTAATACAAGACTGCAGCCGACGCCATCCGCGGCAGCCGGCCACGGTTCGGCATCGGAATAATCAAACTCGCAGATCAATGCGCCGTCCTTGCCCGAGACCGTGAGACGCTCGCCGGAATTCTTCAAATTGCCGGCATAGACACCGGCCACGTTGGCACCACTCCCGTAGCGTGCGGCAAAGGCCGCGGCATTTTCTACCAGCACAACACGGGCTCCCGGCGCGAGCAGCGCTGACGCGGCAGGCAGTGTGTTGAAATTAAAAACAACACCGCCGCTGACGCTCACATCACCAAGATCAATCGTCTTGTCTGAGATGTTCATCAACTCGATAAACTCGAAATCGTTCCCATCGGAAAATCCCGCCGCCGCCTCACTGCTCGTCGGCGGCAGTGGATGATACATTAATTCACTGACCACCAGATTCATGGCTCCCGCCCGATCGGCACCCACCGTAAAAAATGCCTCGGTCAACGGCGACCATTCCACGCCTTTAAGGACACGCGCCTTTACCGTGACGGATGTGCTGAGTGGAATGGCATCCGCATAGACGCGCGCCGAACCGCCAGGCGCGCCGCTAAACGCAACGCGCGGATCGCTCCCGTCCATGGTGAAATAAACGGTGCCCGGCGCGGCAGCAGGCATTTTACCGATCGAAAGCACAAAACCGCCCGGCACACTTCCTCCGTGCTGGTTGAACTCCGGCGCTTCAGTGCTCCAGCTGTTTGCCGTTCCCGGATACCAGCCGCGTGTGCGAAGATGCGCAAGGAGCGCGTTCGGCTGGCCCGGAAGGACCGTAACGGCAGGAACGCTCGTTTCCGGATTATTTGGAAATGGCGGTACATAACCAAGAATGTGCGCCGCTTCCTTTAGCCAGGTTCGGCGGGTTCGAGGAAAAGTGATATCGTAAGTATCGCCCCACCGCGCAGATTCGCCTCGGATGGCTTCGTTGATACCGCGGAGCCTGGCTTCAAAAACGCGCTGAATCGATGCGCCAGTCAGCTGGCCACCATTAAAAAGATGCCGATGCACGGCGTCGGCAAACCGGAGCCGGTATTCACTATTCAAGGCGAGTTGCTGCTGAATATGGGTCGGCCCCTGCGGATCGTTCTTGACGGTCGAATCTTCGCCAAGATCGCGCCATGTGTGCTCAGCGTCCCATGAATGAAAACGCCAGCGCCCCTCGGGCCGCACGCGGTTGTAAGTGGCATACCAGTTGTGGCTCGCCCAATCCCAGTTGCCCGCCACGTAATTGATAACCATGTACCGGATGAAATCCTCGATATCGAGCCTGGCCGCCAACGCCTCGTAATTTGCACGGATCGATAAGTCGGCGTTTGCCAGGGCCAGCAGCGCGACATAGTCGGCATTGGTTAAAACGCCATTGACGACCGGCCCGCGCACCACATCGGAGGCATCGTGTTTTTGCGCGGAAAATTCGCTATCGGATCCGCCGAGATATTCCTGGGCAAAATGATGATCCGGCCGCTCGTGCAGCGTATAGACGCCCCAGTAAAGGCCGTTGATATAAACATGCGCGTGCTGGCTATGCGGCGCGAAGCCACCCATCAGGTTTTGCAAATCGGCCGTCACCTCATCGCGCGTGTAATCGCCGCGCACCCGCTGTTCGGCAATCGGATGATTCCATGTGTTATTGGAACGCGCATCGAGAACGAGCGTCTTAAAATGTTCGACGGGACTATCCGTGAAAACCTTTTCATGGAAGTCATCGGAAAAACGGAACCTCATCGAGAGCTTATCCATTTTCCATCGCACCGCCGTTGAGCCGCCGAAAATATGGACCTGTCCGCGAGCCTGGAATGCGCGGTTTGATCCAATCGGATTAAGCAGTTCAAACGAGGCGTCGCGCGGGATCCCTTCGCCATTGGGATAGATGCCGTTTATTCCCCACATATCCGCAAACGGAAGCACGAGTGATACTGTTGGAATCGCCGCCAGATCGCCTGCCACCATGCGCACGGCGGAATCGGCACTTGTCACGACATCCGGATCCATCGCCCAATCCGGCCCAAGCCGGCCCCACGGAAGGGTTTCAGATCCTGCGGGCGGCCCCGACTGCCGGAGCACGTCTGTTGGAAAAACGTAGGTCTGTGTGTCGGCATTGGTTTCGAGCCAGCCCGGTTTATGCGCCACGACCCTCAGCGTGGTGGTGGTCGAAATCGTGAGCGTGATGGACGGAGCGGCGCTTGAAACCGCCGACTGAGTGCCGTGCGTGGCGCCGGGCAGCGTGCCGTCGGTCGTGTAGGCAAGCGTCGCTCCCGGCGTGGAGCTCGTAACCGTGACCTGAAAGGGCGCCTGAAAAAGGCCGCGCTGCACGGAAAAGGTCGTGTCGCGCACCCGCTCGATCAGCCCCGTCGGCGGGTTTGCAGTGCCGGGAGTCGGCAGACCAAGCCAGCCGGCGGCAAGCGGAGGCGCCACGCCGAAAAATCCGTATCCGACATTCACACGCTGCTCGGGATAATTTTCAAAACCGCTGACAAGCTGACCGGCGCCATTGGTGAGCGCGAGAGAGCCGCCGCCTGCTGAAAGCTCAAAGTTGGTGTGTAGATTGCCCGAAACCGGCGTGCGATTCTTGCCGGAAGCAAACACGATCAGCCGCCCGCCCGCCTGAAGGATGCGCGATGGAAATCTCCATTTCATCGGCAGGCCAAGGTCATCCGTAAGATGCCAGCCGCTGAGATCAACGGCGGTCGCGGTCGGATTCCAAAGCTCCATCCAATCCGACGACTCAAGATCCTCATCGTTTATTCCATTCCAATTGCTGGCTACAAACTCGCTGATGATCACGTGATCAAGTCCGCTGATCGGGACCGAATTGGGGTGGCTATCTGAATTGAGCGGGTTACTTCCCGCAGCCGCCTCGACAAAATCGGTAAAGCCATCGGCATCGCTGTCGGCCAGAGTCGGATTGGTTTGCGCCCGCGCCTCCTCGCCATCGCTTAAACCATCGCCATCGGTATCGCGGTTGTTCGGATTGCTCGCCGGCACGCGCGCAAGTTCTTCGCCATCACCGAGCCCATCGTTATCGCTATCAAAAAGATCGGGACGCGTGCCGTAAATATGGACTTCCGCGCCGTCAGAAAGTTGATCGCCATCGGTATCGACCACGGTGGGCGAACTGTTATTGGCATACTCTTCCGCATTGGTAAGCCCGTCGCCGTCGCGGTCGCCGTCCGCGGTTTCATTCAGATTGCCAAACTGATCGATCTCCCAGCTATCAGAGAGCCCATCGGAATCACTATCGATAAAAAGCGGACGCCCGTTGGAGCCAAGTGTCCAAACCTGCACGGCTTCCTCGCCTGAAAGCGCGCGCTGCCAGATGGCTACTTCATCGAGGCGCCCTTTGAACCACCGGTCATTCGCGGTGCGATAAGTGCCAAGGTGAAAGCCTGTGTAGCCGAGCAATCCTTCCACTGAAAACAGATGCCGCGAAACGCCATCGAGATAGCCGCGCATTACCTTCGTCGCGCTATTGTAGGTAATAAGGATATGGTGCCAGCTATCGGTCTGGCTGTCGGCCAGCAAGTAGCTGCTGGGAAGGCCGCTGGCCGTGTTGGCCTGGGAAGTCATCTCAAAGCTGGTCTGCTCCGCGGTGCCGCCCTCACCCCGCAGGCTGTAGGAAATCGGGAACGTGCCGCCACTGGTTTCAAATACCTGGAAGCGCTTTGTGCCATCCAGCCCAAGGCCCGCGGTATCGGGACGAAACCAGACGGAGACAGTCCAGTCGCCATTGATTTTCACCGGGTTTCCAACGATGTCGGCGTAATCGCCATTCCCATCAAGCAACAATGCCCCGGTCCCGGCGCGTGTGCTGATCCCGGTGATGGCTGCCTGCTGAATCAGCGTCACGGAATCGTTTGGAAAACTCTCTCCGGTCAGCGGCGTCGCGCGGTTCGGCTGGGTGGCTCCGGCCGAATCAAATGGATAATACGCGACGAGCCCCTTGCCGAGTTCGGCAACCGCGCGAGGTGCTGTAAACAACAGGCCTGCAGCGATCAGCAGAAAGGCGAGCACTCGGAAGGTGAATGAAAAGATCATGAAAATCAAAAAAACGGGAGCCCGCGGCTGAAGCGGCAGGCGGCTTAATCAGGCGCGACGGCGGCGCAACCCAAGCAATCCGCAGGCGGCGATCCCAACGAGCGCGGCGCTGCCCGGCTCGGGCACTCCCGTCACCACGACGAGTTCCGGACGCGCTGCCGGATTGGCCGCGCCGCTGAAAAACATATTCCAGCCATCCGTCGTATTGGATTGGACATTGAGTCCAAAATTACCCGCGCCCGACTGCCACGAGCGCACTGCATCGGTGACATCGAACAACGCCTGGGAATTCTGAGTCATCCCATGGACTGTCGAAAGCGGCAACCCGATCTCGTTTTGCTCCACGGTGGGACCGTCGCCGCCAAACGTGCTGAAGGTCGAGGTTGTGTCCCAGTCCACGAGCATCTGATGCACATCAAACATGCCGCCACTGTGCGATTCGGTGCTGCTTCCAGTGGTAAGAACCAGGTAAGCACGCAGGATCGTCTCGCCGGGTTTGATTTGTCCATCGGCTGTGCCGAAGAGGTTATCAAACTTCAACAAGGCCTGAATATCGCGTGAATCTCCGGCGGCGTTTGGTCCATCCACGAAAGCGGCGTTGCCCAGGATGGCGCCGTTGGTGGTTACCCCATTTGCGTCAAGCAACGCCGTGGTGGTGCCCGTGTAGGCGTTCATATCCTGTTGGAAATGGAATGTCGTGGTAGGCACGGTGGTGTAGTTGACCGTGAGCGACGGTCGATGTTCCACTGTCGAAGAACCGGTCGTTTCCAGATACCAGCCATCCGTGGTCCGCGCCTGGATGGCGAATCCAAACGCGGCGGTTGGATTTGCCGTCCATTGCTGAAGCACGAGTGTCACGTCCGCACTCGAGGCATTTCCCTGGGTAAGAGCGGAAAATCCTCCGGCAGGCCGGCCCGTATGCTGATTGAAATAACTCGGACCGGCTTCCAGGCCGACGCCCGAACCGGAGTAGTCGCTATAGACATTCGTGGCGGCAAATGGCGCCAGCAACGGGGCGACGCCAAACGGGCCGCCTGACTGGGCATTGCTGCGCACCGCCGTCCACATCGTAAGCGATGCATCGAGAATGGTTGCACCCTCAGGAATCTGGCCGGGTCCCGAACCAAACAGGTTTTCAAACCGGATGAAGTCATAGGCGTGCGCGCTGTCTCCGGCGGCCGTGCCGCCGTCGATGAAGTAGCCGGGCACATCGGCTCCCAAGGTTGAAAGCAATCCATCGTTTTGAACCTTTAGTTCAAACGCATCGGTGAAAAGAAGAGTGTCGGCGTTGACGGCTGCGAGCGTGCAGAAAAGGGCGAGGACGCTTACTGGAGCATGTTTTGTCATGGCCGCAGAAGCTGGCCACCCAATGTGGCGTGCCGATGCGGATGAAGTAATAAAACGGCGTCGATCAAGCGGCGAATTGAAGGACGAAAAAAGCCGGTAGAAACACCGAAAAACACGGACTATAGCTTGTCATCCTCGACGCAACGACAAGCGCGCTTTAATACAATACGGCGCCTGTCTTGTATCAATAAATGGCATGTTCACAACCACTGATCTACGGTTGCTTTGCCAGTTCTTTTTCCGCCTCCTCCACCAACTCGGGCATCGGACGGCCGCGATGATCCGTTGCTTCCTTGTAAGTGGTCTTGATCTCCCCGAATAGCTGCCGTGCCTTATCTTTTTCCCCTTTCTCCCAGAGAGTAAGCGCGAGGACATAACGTCCATACCCGCCGACCTGGCAGCCATTGAAGTAATAACAATCGCTGAACTTCTCCACTGCTCGAGTGAGATACTCCAGGCGCTTTTCGCCTTCGCTCGCTTGTCCGAGATAAAGTAGCGCGCAGCCGGTCCGGTTGGCGCCATCGTAACGCTCCAGGAGTTGCTTCAAGCTCTCGCGCGCTTCCTCGCTGCGTTTGCCTTTTGTATTGGCGACCTGATAGAGCGTCTCGATTTCCTTCAACTGTTCGGGGTTATAACGCTGCCGGTCTGCTTCCGCCCGCCGCCGCGCGGCCTGGCGGTTTTTGGCTACCATCTCCGCAAACTGCGCTTCCTTGCTTTTCTCCGCTTCAATGGTCGCCACCTTCTTTTCCAACTCCGCCACTTTTTCGGGAACCGTGGCCGCGTCAATCTTGCCAGGACTCGGGACCGCCGCCGCAGGCGAGCGTTCCAAACCGGCGAGCGTCTTCTCCAATTCGAGTCGGAACGGACCGGTCACGCCCGGCTTGGCAAGCAGCGCCCGGAGCGCGGGCGCCTGCTCCGCGCTGCCATAGCGAGCCAGGTTGCGCATTGCATCGTCGCGCAGACTTCCTTCACTTCTGGCTTCCAGCAGCTTGACCATGGCATTGGCAATCAACCCGAATTGCTCGCGGGCAACCCCTTGCTGGAGACCCCACGCACTCCGTCCAGCCACGTTCGTAATATCCGGGTGAGCCAGAAGCTCGATAAGCCGCCTGACGCTTGCCTCGCCTTTATTGGCTTGGGTTGAGAGCGCATAATACATCGCGTCGTAGCCTGTTCCCCTGGCATTTTCGAGAGTCCTCGAAAGCTCGATGACACGCGCCTCCAATGCGGGTGAAAATCTGGCACCCCAGATCCCGCGCAAGGCTTCACGCGCCTGCTGACCCGCGAGCAGCTTTACCACCGCCTCACCGCCGCGGCCGGTTAGATCGCCGTTGTGCAGTCGCATGATCACCCCCGAGAGATCGGAGCGGACCTCCGGTGCCGGGTCATCCACCATCGCCAATACCCGCTCCAGATCCTCAGGTTCAGCGCCGGTGATCACCAACGCATTCGGGGCAGTGGCGCGCGTTGCAATGTCCGGCGAATTTAATAACGCACGCACCGCAGGCCGGAAGGAGACCTTATCAAACTCCACGGGCGCAATCTGGGTAAACGCGGTGATGGCCGCGCGCGCCTCATCCACATTGCCGCTGCTCATGCCCTGGCGAATACGCTCGACGGCGGCCTGCCGTTTCGCGGCATCATCGAGCTGGAAAGCATCTGCCACCCATAGTTTGGCATCATTGTAGGCTTTAATGACAAGTTCCTGGGTGGAAGGTGTAGTTGTATTTTGCGCCTGCACATGAACCAACAGGAAGATGCCTAGAATAGAAATGAACATGGGCATCCAGGCACTCCAGCCACCCGGCATCATCTCAACTTCCGCCGGCTTGAGAATTCTGCGGATCCGGGCAAGCAGATTGCCGCCATTGGCTGCGACGGCATACGTGGACGCGACACTCAGTTCCGCGAGATGGCCCAGGGCGCCGGCATAAACCAGGCGATCATCGCAAAGCTCAAGCGCCAGATCGTCGGCCGCATGCTCGCGCTCCTCGCGGGCGCGGCGGCCCATCCACCAGACCACCGGGTGATAGAAAAAAAGCGTTTCGAGCGCGATCTGCGCGAGATTAAACCATGCATCGTGCCGGACAAAATGCGCGAGTTCATGGGCAAGAATGGCCTCGATTTCGCGTTCACCCAATCCCGTGAGCACACGCAACGGAAGCAGAACGACGGGACGGAATATCCCTGCCAACAAGGGCGCCGCGACCTCTGCCGATTCGAGTAAATAAACGCCTCCGGGCACTCCGAAGCGTTGCAGCAGGCGCGAGAACTGTTCCTGCAGACCTGCGCGCGCCGCCAAACCGCGCGTTTTCCATCCATGCAAAGTGCGCCACGCAAAAATGCGCCTGGTTGAAAGCAACACGATCCCGAAGAACCAAATTGCCGCGATCGATGGCATCAGCGCCTCAACGGCTTCCTGCCAGTGACGCTGCGGCGTTCCAATCGTTGAATAGGCCGGGGTCTCGGTGAGGTTTGTTGACAATGCCACCGACCCGGCGGCGCCGAAAGCCGCGCCATTTGATTGAAAGGAAATGGATGCCGGCGGATTCCCGCGAGTGGACGGCAAACCGCGGATCGTCGTAAAGACGGCAAGCAGGGCGAGCGTAACCAGCGCCAGCATACATGCGGCGTGGCGCAGGGAGGCGTTGCGCCGCGCGAGAAGCCGCAGCACCCACAGGAGCGCGCAACCGACCAGCGCGCCCTGCCAGAGGGAATGAAGCAGCGTCCAGCCAAGGCTTTGGGCCAGCGCCATGAAAAGTTCCGGGGAGAGTTTCATACGATTATTCCAAGGTTTTGTCGGTTGATGGTTCGCCTGCCTCTTTGAGCACCTTGCGGATTTCCCGCAGCTCTTTTGCTGAAACTTTGCGTGTTCCCAGCGCCTGGAGCACCAGCTCGTGCACGGAGCCGCCAAAAAGCCGGTCAACCAAATCGCCCACCATCTGGCGCTTTGTGCGCTCGGCCGGCACCGCGGGCGCGAAGAGATGTCCGCGCTCCTCTTCCTCGCGTTTGACCAGTCCTTTTTCCCGCATGATCTGCAAAAAGCGGAGCACGGTTGTATAAGCCAAAGGCTCGGCGCGCCCTGCATTCAGTGTATCAAAGACCTCGCGCACGCTGCTGCGGCCCTGGCTCCAGAGCACCCGAAGGATGGCGAGTTCGGCATCGGTTGGACGCGGCGGCTGCGAGGAAGAGAGGCTTTTACGCGGCATGCAACCTCCCTACTAAGATTCTCGTAGCTTGTCCACTAATTTCTTAGTAGAAGCAGATGCCTGGAACGTGCTCTAATTAAGCCGCTGGTTGTGGCTAAGCAGCAGCACGGCAAGGGTGAGTCCCATTACCAGCAGGAAATAAGTGATAAGCAGTCCCGCGATTGCCATTCCGCGGCCCCCTAACTCCGGGTCGCGCTTCATCCGGGAAAGAGCCATGTGACCGCAAAAAAGCGCGACGATCCACGTTACAAAATTAAGGTAAGGAACAAAATTACAGAGCGCCATTACCAGCGACACAATGGCCAGGGAACTTGTGCGCGACGGGCTTGCGATCGCATCGATTGGTTCACTTTCAGGCAAAGAGATTTCTTCTTCCTGCGCGGGATGCGGCGGCCGCGGAAGCAAATGGGAAAGCGGCGAGCGTGGCGCTTCGCCGCCGGAGTCATCGACTGGCGGGCGCCCGACAGAAAGCCCGCTCTCAAAAGTCCCCCGCAATCGTTCCCTTCGTTTTGCCAGGGCCGCTTGCCGCGGGGCCAAAGGATCGGTGCCGGCATGCTTTTCAAGAAATTCATCGAGCACCATCCAGCGGCCATCAAATTGGATTTGATGCATCCGGCTAATCTCTCCGGCGCTGAGTTTTTCTCGAATGACAGCCAGGGAAAACGGACCGGACTGGCGGCCTTTCCAGAGCAATTCAAAGCGCTGTTCGTCAGAGTTGCTCATGGAGCCTCAAGAATCGCGGAGTGCTGAATCGCTGAAGGGATGGCAGACCTGCCGGTTGCAGCTGGCAGGAGGGAGTCGCCGCCAAACGCAACAAACAAGATAGGCGAGAAAATCGCCGGCGGTGGCCTGGGATTTTGACCGGCTGCATCAGGGAGAATATAGCGAGTGAGTTCACCGGTACCAGCGGCGAGCACCCATAGCGATTTCTCGTTACGCGCTTCGCCGAGAACGTGCGCCTGCGCGGTGCTGTCTATAAACCCGCCAAACTGAAGACCGGATTTCAAGCCTGCGCGCACCCGCTCGCGATTTAAGCGCGCCTCGGCGAGATAGCTCCGGGTTTGCAAGCGTGCAAAAAACGCCGAGAGCTTCGAGTTAAACTGCGAACGTTTCCGCTCAAGCAACCAATCCTGGCTGCGCAACATCGCACCATCGCAAAGCCGATTAAGTTCCTCAAGATCCGCTCGAAGGCTCGCGCAATACTCAAGGCCCCATGGATAGCGCCGCACATTGATTACAACCCCCAGCTGCTGCATCAGATACCCTTTAAAGAGCGGGCTAGCGGACTTGTCGCGTAGCAACTCATCAAAGACACGAAGCAGCGGGCGCTCGAATTTCAAGCCGTCGGCGTCGGTCATGCGGTTAAGTTCCAGGCGATTCAGGCAATCAGAGCCGGCGCTCAGGCGTTTCGCACTGACCTCGCCGTCGCCATTGACGCCAAAGCTCGAACGCTGCGAAGTGTAAGTCGTTGCCGCAAACGCAGGGGTTTCCGTTTTAAATGCCGGATCGTAGATGGCGCCGATCCATCGTGTAGTCTGCACATCCCCTGCCTGGTTGGGTCCTTCTTTTTTCAAGTCGCCACGCGAATAGAGTTCGCGCCGCTCGTTTTTCCGGCGGAAATCGACGAAAGTGATTTCCCAGATATCGTTAAGGTAATTGTCATCGCGCAGCGCGACCAGCCTGCTGATTTCTTCAGGAAGCACATTGCTTGGAGTAAAAGCGGGACCCGATGTGTCAGCCTTGGCAGCGGCCCAACCGGACGGATCGCCCGGCAGCAACAGACTGGCCAGGAGATCGTCTGCTTTTGGAAAAGCAGCTAATAATCCGCGGGCATTGGCTACTTCAGCACTTTCTGAAAGGCGGGATGCCTTGTATCCGGCGAGAGCCTGAAGATAACCTTCCAGTGTCGTGGCTTGAAGCACCGCTTCGTGCACACCGGCCAGCAAGTTGAGTTCCTCACGGAAAAGCTGCGTCCGTTTGCGCAACGCAACCACCCGCGCTTGCTGTCCGGAGGGAAGCTCAAGCGCGGCAACCGCGGATTTCATGCGGCCTTCAAGGAGTTTCAAAGCCGGTTCGATTGTTTCCAGAGCTTGCGCGACACCCTCCTTGGGCTGGTCGTAGCCGAGCTTTGTACCGGCCAGGTTTTCCAATCCGGTCAGTTCCAGTTCGGCCTGCCCAACGAGACTTTCGCGAAGAGTCAAAAGACGCGCCTCAAAATGGGTGCGCAAGGCGAGAATCCGGCCTGACGGTTCCGAGCGCAAGCCGACGGCCACGGCTTCGATGAGCTGGCCGGTGAACTCGAGCCGGGCCGCCAATGCGACCGGATCAGCCGTCGCATCTTTTAATGTTCCTTCCAAATCGGCCAGGCGTGCCTGGATTTCCGCAAGCTTTGTTCGCTCGTCGCGTGCCCAGCGATCGGTTTCATCCATACCCGCGGCGAGCTGCGGTTTTTTTGCAAGCGCGGCGTCATTTTTTTGGATTCTGACAATCATTTTCTCCGCCGCTTCAACCTGACCCGCCGCTCGCAGCCCGGCCAACTGCGCCGCATAATCCCGGGTCCGGAATGCGCCGATAGCAAACCACGAGGCCAGCGCCAAAGCGACCAGCACCGCCGTGCCTGCCACACTCAGCCTAACTCTGCGCTGACGTTGCAATCGATCAATCTCCGCGCCCAATGCATCAACCCCAACCCGGACGCTTTGAGCAACGTTTTCGGGAATCGGATGCTGAAAATTCTCCACTTCCTTCAGGCAACGACTGAGTTCACCACTCAAAGTTTGTGCTTCGCCGAGAGCCAGCGTCGAGCGCGTGAGCAGCCGGGAATCAACACTTTCGGCAAGACGTGAAAGTGCGCTGAGCGCGTGGCTGAAACGGGCGGCTTCATCAACTTCCGAGCGCCGGATATTAACGTAACTCTGCATCTCCGAGCACTTTTCCAGCTGTGCATCGGTAAGCGTAAAATCGTGCTCGGATTGCAGCGTCCTGAGTCTGGCGAGCAGGTCGCCAACCATGCGCCACGCACCCGCGGTCCGTTCCTCATCGAGCGCTTCAATAAGCCGGTCAGCAACCGCTATCGCTTCATTCCGCGCCGCCTTGCGCCGCATGCCGCTGGCTTGCACATACTCCGGGAGTTCAGTAAAGCGCGTCGGTTCCGCCAGCCGCTCCAGCTCGGATAAGATGGCAAAAATCGTATTCTCATCAGTCTGCGGAAGCGCGGCCCGCAGCTCCTGGAGCTTGCGCTGAAAGAGCTTGTTTTCAATCCGTGCAAGTTCAGATGCAGCGTTTGCGTCGCCGGGATTCAGCCTGGCAATTGAGCGGATGATGTGGATGGCCTTTGCGTCGTCGCGCAAGGTTATCGCGGCGCGGTAATCCTTATAGAGTGGATGGCTTGCGCTGATTCCTTTCGCATAAACCCGGTCGAGCGCCTGCACGGCTTTCGTGTCGAACCTGGGCGGCATTGTCAGTTGTTCCACCAGGCAACACGCCGACCATTCCGGAAGTTCGGCAAAACTAAGGGTGGCGATCAGATCGAGAAGGACCGGCTCGCTTTCCGCCAGTTGCAGCGCCTGATACTCGCTTCCTTTTTCAAGCATGGCCGCGCACGATTCGAGGCGCTGATTTGCCTCTTGGCAAAGCCGTGCATAGTCCGCGGCCAGACTTTCAAGCGGCGCGTTGTTCCAGTCGGAGGCGAGAGCTTCACGAATTTGCCTGACAAGTCTGAGGGCGGGCTGCATCGAGTTTTTTATGGAATCCGCAGTTCGACCAGCAAAAGATCGGCGCCTCCATCCCTGGCGAAAACCTGATAGTCACCGGGCGGAACCCGTTCGCCAACCAAAGGATGGATTTGGGAGAGTTTTGTATTCAGCGATTCGATCGTCCTCTTTGCTTCCTGAATTAACGCGGCATGGGCCACCTTGGCGTCGGTGGTTTCGGGCTGCAGGAGCGCGAGCATCTGCTGAAGTCCTTTCAGCGCCGCGCCATACGCTTTTTTTTCTTCGTTCGTCCTGAGCATCCGAATGGCGTCATCAACGGCAACCGTTGCCGATTTGATTACCTCCCCATCGATTCTGCTCGAAGTATCAGGATTTAATGCCTTCAAAGCGTCCCCAGCTTTAAACACCGGCTCGCCTCCATTATTTAATAGGCGGGAAATCGCCAGAAGATATCCCCCGCACTTCTGCCGGGTTGAGGAATTGGCGGGAGGAAAATCACGTTTTCTGTCGACGTCATTAAACTTCGCTTCCTTTTCCACCTGCGCTGCCAGCTCCGCGAACGTGACCCGTTCATCTTTCGGCGGTTCGGCCAGTTTCTGCTCCAGCTCGGCGCGCTTCTGCTCCCATTGTACCGATTGCGCTTCAAGCGCATTTCGCGCGGAGGAAAGATCGACCGACCAGTTTATCAATGGAAGCAGATCCGAGGCTGCCTTTGTCGCGGAGCACGACGCAGGAAGCTTAATATAAAGTGGATTCCTCGGTGTCCCGGTAAATCCCAACAAGGCGGGGGCCAGTTCGAGCAGGTTGCCTTTTCGCCTGATCCCTTCAGTGCGGGGAGGAAAGAGCGGGCCGCCGGCGGTGGCACAAATCCATAGCTGGAACAGCTCAGTGTTGCTTTGTCCTGAAATCCTGAATGGAGGCGTTAGACTTGCCGCGCCACTGCCCAAGGCGATCTCTTTTTTGGTTTCGTTTACTTCGAAGTCAGCCCCGCCTGCCACGGAACGCCGCAGTGTTCCGTTCTTATTCAGATCGATCAGTTCAATTGTTTTCGCGGCGGGATTGAGTTTCAGAAAATACTTCAGGCCGGGGCCGAGTTCCCTGATATGGAAGTTCGAAAGGCTTTCTTTTCCCTTTAGGAAGTAGAGAGGCACTTGCAGACGAGCTTCGGGCTTTTCTTCCGGAGGCGGAAGCTCCGCCGTGGCTGGCAGCGGCGTCGGCGTTGGACCCGCGGTTTTTATCCTGCTTTTATCGCGCAGGATCTGCTTGATCGTTTTGATGGTTTGCAACGCCTGAGTGTCGGTGAGCTTTGCGGCCACGCTCTCGACCGCGCGTTCAAACGCCGCTCCCTCCGGCGGTGGCAACCGCTGCTCAAGCGTCGCAAGCAAAGCCGCCGCCTGTTGCCGATCCGCATTGAGCTGGAGCTCCTGCACCAGGCGTTGGAGCGGTTTTTTTAACAGAAGCAGTTTTGAGATCTCATCGCGGCGCTCATCCATGCCGCGCACTTGTGCAGCGGTATCGCGCGACTGATCGAAGCCGGACGGCAGATGGGAAAGCTGCCGCGCGTGTTTGATGGTTTCGCGCAACTCCCCAAGTTCTTCGGGCAGCTGCGCGCCGCCGCGGTGTTCGAGCACTTCGAGTTCAGCTGCGGTTTCCTCGGAATCGAGCCCCGCAACGCTTCCCTCCAACAACTTCCTAGTCAGGCTGGTTGAAGCGGTTGCAAGCCGCAGAGCGTAGGAGGCATCGGGGCCGGGAACCAATGCCGCCGCCATGCCCAGGCACGCGTCGTTGGGAAAATAGCCGCTGCTCATGAAGATGGCGGCCACTTCCTTGCGGGCATTCCGGCGTTGAACCCACGGCTTTACAAAGAGCAATCCGATCACCAGAACGGCGCACAAACCAATCAGAGTTGCCGCCAGGAGCCATCGTGTGCGTCGATTGCGCGGCATCCGCTCATCACCTCGTCCATTTTCAACCGGCTCGCGGATTGTCCCTTCCGGACGCTGAGGCATTGCGCCAGGGGTTGTAGCGGGCGCCGCCTCCCGGCCTGCGATCCTGGATGGAGTCAGCGACGCATTCTGGCGGACCGGATTGGCGTTTGCCGGGACAACCCCCTCAATGCTCGGCAGGCTATCCGGGGAAGCCAGATTGAGGATTGGCCGGCCCGAGGTTTCAATTTGAGAACGCAGGGACGAGCGTTCCTCGATGCCTATCCATCGAAAATCGCCGGGTTCATCACTGGGCTGAAGCGATGTCGTAAACGAGGTTTGCCAGAGCCGCTCAGGCATCAGCCGCAGCGACTCGGCAAATAACGCGCGAAGATCGATCCCATCGGGCTGGATGATATAAGCACCACGGCTCGCGTCGCCTGATGCGAGAAGCCACGCGTGATTGGCGTTGCCGGCAATTTGCGCCCACCCGGCTCCAGTCGATTGAGGGCGGATCGCAGCAAGCGACACTTCCTCCGCGGTTTCAAAATAGCGCGGCGCCTCGTTCCAGGAGGCGGCCCACTTCATCGCAAGCAATACATCGGCCGGCGACGGGCCATTCGCGCCAAGCTGGGCGATCTCTCGCGGATCGGCGATTAAATGATGCGCAATATGATTGGTGCGTCCCGTGTAATCGGCACCGGCGTCGCGAATCGCACTCAGAACAGGATAACGCGCGCCTGCCACGGTGATCAGCCGGTAACAAAAAATCACGCGCCCGGCATCGGCTCCCGGAAGGCGGGAAAACTGGCTGGCGCGCTCGATTGCCGAGACGAGCAGCGGGCTGATCGCGCGATGCCGCGCCACGGTTCCAAAGCCCGAGCGACCTGCCTCAAGGGAGCGCGGCGCGCTGGTGTAAATGAGTTGCCAAGCCATTTTTCAATCGGTTTCAGCGCTTGGCACCACACCCGGTGCGACCCGGGAGAGCACCCAGAAGGTCGGGATCTCGACATGCTGGGGATTGAGCCGCTGCGGATCGGGACCAATCAACGTGACGCCGCGCGCATCGGTAAATTCCACCGGCGAACAACCGAGCGGACTGGCGGCAAAATACATGACGTCGGAGGAAACCGCCTCGGCGTTGGCGGCAATGGCCGGGCAGATTTCAATCAACAACGCCCGCACACGGGCCGAGTTCCGGGCGACGATCGAGTGATCGAGCCGCCCATCGCGTACCGGCGACTCGATCGGTTCCCCGCCGAGCAGATGCAGCCATGTATCCGACTTGCCGACGATGACGGCAAAAGGAGTAGCAATCTTTTGACGCGCATCGAGTCCGAGCAGGCTCTTAATTCGCACCTCGGTTTCAGCGAGAATAATATCCTGCTGATCGAGGCGGCGGGAATCGACTTGTGGATCGCGCAGACCCGTCAGCCGTTTTTTGAACTCCTCGTTGTGCAGTGGATCAAAAAGGAAAAAAATGCCTGATGCCGCGGCGATATGCTGGGCGCCAGGCGAGTCGGCACTGTTGCGCGTCGGCTCAAAATGCTCGCCGGCATTGTCGTAAAAGACGACCGAAAAATCGTCTCCCTGATCGCGCGGATTGGAGAGGTTGAAGATGAACGGTTTTGGCAGCGGCACCTTTCGCCCAAGGCGCGGCAAGGTTTCATACATTGCTCCCTCAAGCTCCGTCTTGGCCAGATACGCATCCTCGGGAGTGGCTGCGGAAAAGAGCTGCGTTTTCATCTGATTAAGGATGACGTTGGCGCTTGGATCCGCGTCGCGGAAGGTGATGCCGAAATTTTTAAAGAGCGCGCTTTGAAGCACTTTGACGAGGACGCTCAGGTAATACGATTTTCCCGAGGAAGGCGCGCCGACGATCGAGAAGATCAGGTGCGGCATGTCGAGGAAACCTTGCGGCAGTTTTCGGCGGCAATGCGGGCAGGCAAGATCGGGAGCCGGAATGTTCATGGCATCGAGCGCCTGGCCGCGATCGGTAAACCGCGTGGCGTGGAACCGCTGGAGATGTTCTTCGCCAAGAATCGGATCGCCCCGCAGCGAGGCATGAACGGCAATATTCATCGCATCGCCACGATCGAACTTCAGCCAGCAAACCGGGCACGTGAACTCGCCATACTCGATATCAATCTCTGTTGGCTCTTCCTCCCTGGGACCGTCGGAGAGCGCCGGCGTGGAACGCGGCAGCCATGGCAGGATTTGTTCGGCGTAAAAGCCCATGGTGGTGAGGCCGCGGCAGAGCACCACCACGTCGTCCAACGGAGCCGGGAACCGCTCAAGCTCCTCCGCGAGAACCGGGAAGTCGATCGGCCCGTATTTTTGCGACTCGGACTTCTTGAAAATAAACCACTCGGAGTGATTCATCCGGCCCAGCCACTCGCGCGCATTGCCGGATTCGTGCAGCGCAAAAAGATGACCGTCGATGGAGAGGGTGTGATCGGTATCGGAAGCCAGTTCGCCGCCCGCATCGGCCAGACCATCGAGAAGCACGGATCCATTGGCCGCAAGCAGGTGGAATGCACGCCCTTTGCGTTCAATCACGCAGTGCTCTTCCGCCACCGAATAGTCGTCAATGCGCCAGTCGCAATCGGGTCCGCTCCCAATCGTAAACGGCGTCTTGTCCACCATCCGATGCGCTCCCGATATGCAATCGAACAAAACCAGTGTTGGCGCAAAAATCCCCATAAGTCAGGGGTGATGGGAGGAGATCATCGGGGAGTGCCTCAGATTTGCACCACTCGCGTGCCGCGCCAAGAGAGAAAACGGCCGTATCTCATACGCGGCCCGGTATCATCCGGACCGCGGGCGATTTTCCCGAACCGCTCTTCTTTTACAGGGTATAAAACGCCTGAATCGTCACCGCACCGGCACAAGCCGCCGCGGCAATCAGAAGGCAGGCCGGGGTGCGGAACTCTTTTTCGCGCCGGCTGCGCAACCACGTCCCCAGGGCGCGCCCGCCGATGATCATGGTGACAAAAAACGCAAGCATCACGGTCCACTCCAGATTGATACCGGCATAGGCATGACGCGCGCCAAAAAGCAGGGCTAAACTGGCAAAAGCCGTATTGGCCCAGACCGACTTGTTGCCGGTATGAATCCCCGCGAGGCTGCCCAAGACGAGCACGGCCAGGGAAGCGATCAGAAATAATAGAGTAAGCATTCGAAAAGGAAGGCGGCCGCTGAGAGCAGCCGGACCGGGCCCTCGGGTTTGATTAAACTGGCGGAGAACTGCGATCGTTTAGTTCGTAATCAGGGTAGGCTTCCACACCCAATTCCGGAATATCAAGGCCGTCGAGTTCGTCGTTACGCGAACTACGCAACGGAAAGATTCGATTGGAGAACTTAAACCAAACAAAGGAGAAGAGGCCAACAAAGACGATATTGACCAGAACACCGATCAAATCAGCCATGAGCTGTTTGCCATCCCAATAGGCACCCCCAAAGAGCGGTCCGAAGAGGCCGGTTACCCCTTGATCCACCCAGCCGGCGGCGAGGAGGTCGGTGAATTTTGTCAACGTAACGGGTGCCCCGTCATTGATAATCGTCTGGACAACACCGTCTTTGACGAGCGTATGCACGCCGCCCCACCCTGCTCCATAAGAGCCATTGGCGAACAGGCCGACACAAAGCGCGCCGAAAGTTCCGCACACGCCATGAACCGAGATGGCGCCCGCGGGATCATCGATCTTTAGTTCTCCTTCAATAAATAAAACCGCAAACACAACGAGCACGCCTGCGGCGGCGCCGATCAAAACCGCCGCAATCGAGTTCACGAATGCGCACGGAGCGGTAATCGCGACCAATCCAGCCAACATACCATTACAAACCATGGTTGGATCGGGCGTGCCTACACGCCAATAGAAAACAAGCATGGTGGCAATGGCACCCGCGGCGGAGGCGAGCATCGTATTTACCGCCACCACGGAGATATGCAGATCCGCGCCAGCCAGCGTTGAACCCGGGTTGAATCCGAACCATCCAAAAGCGAGGATGAACGTGCCGAGGATCACGTAGGTGACGTTGTGCCCGGGAATAGGACGCGGCTTGCCAGTCGGGCTGTATTTGCCGAGCCGCGGGCCGATCAACCAGGCACCGACCAAAGCCGCCACGCCGCCTGTCATGTGAACCACCGAGGATCCCGCAAAGTCGACATGGCCATGGCCAAGACCGAAGTTGAAACCAAGCTGCGCCAGCCAGCCACCACCCCAAACCCAGTTTCCGTAGATCGGGTAACAAAATGTCCCCATCCACAAACCGTAGGTGACAAAGTTCTTAAAATTCCAACGCTCCGCCAAGGCGCCGGGCGGAATGTTGGAGGCGGCAACCATGAAAACGCCTTGGAAAAGGAAAAGCGCGAAAATCGCGGAGTCAAACACGCTTGATCCAAGGCAGAAACCTTTCATGCCGATCAATCCCATCGTTTTCCCGAAAATGGTGACTGTGAGTTCCTGATTTAACATTTGGAGCCCCTGCCCGAGTGGCGATTGCCATCCAATCGCCACGGGTCCGTTCCAGTAGCCGCCGAACATCAGGGCGAACCCGCAAAACCAGAAACCAAGCATGCCGAGCGGATAAATCAGAAAACTGACGGACATGACGTGCGCCGCGTTTTTTGCGCGCGTAAGGCCGGTCTCCACCAGGGCAAAACCCGCCTGCATGATCATCACCAGAAAGCCGGTAATCAGGGTCCATGCGAGGTTGATGGCGATCTTGCTATGGGCGAGGTTTGCGATGACTTCATCGGAGGTCACTTTCCCTTTTCCTTCCGGATTGACTGAGGGGAGATCCGCGGGGATTGGCCATTGGAGATCAATGGCGGTACCAGCATTCAAACCGGGCGGATAACCGACGGGATCCGGCGCTGGTGCCGGAGCCGGCTTGGGCGCGGCCTCAGCCTTCGGAGCGGGGATTTCAGCATGAACCGGCGGCGTTGGCGGCTCGGAAACCGCCGCGGCAACAATCAATTCGGCAGGTGGCGCGGGAGCAGCGACGGGCTCGGGGAGTGCCACGATCGGTTCACTGACAGGCGGACTTTCAGGTTCCTTGGCGGGAGCTTCAATGGCCGGCGCACCAGAAGGAGCAACCCCGGCACCCGGTTCCTCAATGACCGGCGTCGATGAATGGACGGGGGCAGAAGCGCGCGTGCCGCTGGTTTTCCGGGCCGTTGAAGTATCGGTTTTGGAGTTCGACTTCCGCACACTGGGCGCGTTGTTTTTGGAATTGCCATCGGATTTGGAAGCCGGCTTTTTCGAGGAAGCCGGCTGCGTTACCATTCGTTCCGCTTTTCTAACCGGAATGGTGATCGCGGGTGACTCCGAAGCCGCATCGGGGTCAGTCGTACTGACGGGAGCTTCCGTCGAAGCAGGCTGCTCGATGTTTACAGGAGGGGCCGGCGGGTTGGGCGCCTGCGCTCGCGTGGAGCCGATAAATGCGAGCAGAACGGCGGCTGAAAAGGCCGCGAGAGTAAATCGTCGGTGCATGATGAAGTCCGAATGAATGGGGTGATGGATAGAATTCGACAGCCAGGGATGGAACCAGGCCGTGGTGGCATTTGGGCGTTAGCAGCGATGATGCCATCCGAACAACGGTCCGGTTTTACCTAGGCAATGAGCGTTCTCATTTCTGAAACCGCGTCGATCCGGCGTGTGCGCACTGCATAAAAATCGTCAGCACGGACAGGGCGCTGCTCAAAGCATTGCATTCAGACGGCATTGAAAGGCTTCAAGGAAGCGCGTGCGCGGTTTTAGCCAGAAGCCACGGATCGATTCTTCGGATCGGAAATCATTTCCTCGGCGCTCGTCCTCGCTTTACGAACCGGTTTGAATAGTGTGGCCCGCCCCAAAGTCATGATCGAGCCGCACGCCACTTTTACTTTTCTGTTTACGGACATAGAAGGGAGTTCAGCGCTTTGGGAGGAGAACCCGGACACGATGGCCCTCGCCCTTGCACGGCATGACTCGCTGCTGATTGACGTCTTCACCCGGCACGGCGGGCATGTTTTTAAAATGATGGGCGACTCGGTTTGCGTGGCGTTTCCTGAAACAACCAGTGCGATGGCTGCCGGGATCACGGCGCAGCACGCTATGCTTGAAGCGGAATGGGAAACCGCCCGGCCAATCAAGGTGCGCGCCGCCATTCACAAAGGAATCGCCGAGCAACGCAACGCGGACTATTTCGGCCCGACTTTGAACCGGACTGCACGGCTTTTGGCCGCCGCGCATGGCGGACAGACCCTCCTTTCGCGCGCGGCCCAGGAAGGGTTGACCCTGCCCGAAGGAGTCAGTTTGCGCGATTTGGGCGAACGCCGGTTGCGCGATCTCACGTTGCCCGAACGCATTTTCCAGCTGGTGAGTCCCGGGCTGCCCTCGGAGTTTCCGCCGTTGCGCTCCCTGGAAGTGCTTCCCAATAATTTGCCCGCGCAAATCACCAGTTTCATCGGTCGTGAGCAGGACATCGTGAAAATCAAAACAGCAATCGAACGGTTTCGTTTGGTGACGCTGACCGGACCGGGCGGCACGGGCAAGACACGGCTTTCCATTCAAGTAGCCGCCGAAGTGCTCGAAAAATTCATCGACGGCATCTGGCTGGTGGAACTGGCCACGGTCTCGGATTCCGCCGAAGTGCTCGCAACCGTCGCGGCGGCCCTCGGGTTGCGCGAGGAAGCCGAGCGCACCCTCGATGAAACGGTGCTCGGCTACCTGCGTTCCAAAAAGCTGATGCTCATCCTGGATAACTGCGAGCATCTCGTTGCCACCTGCGCGGCTCTTGCCGAACGCCTGTTGCGCAGCGCACCAAATCTCAAGATCCTGGCTTCGAGCCGCGAAGCGCTCGGCATTGGAGGGGAAAGCACTTACCCGGTCCTCTCGCTTTCGCTCCCCGACTTTTTTTCCGAACGCTGGTCGGCCCAATCAATCATCGCGCGGGCTTCTGAATTTGAAGCGTTGCGGCTCTTTGTGGAACGGGCCGCCGCGGTTCAGCCCGGCTTCCAGTTAACCACGGAAAACGCCCTTACCCTTGCAAAAATCTGCTGGCGCCTGGACGGCATTCCCCTCGCCATTGAGCTGGCGGCCGCCCGCGTAAAAATGCTCACGCCGGAGCAAATTCATCGGCGGCTTGATGACCGGTTCCGCCTTTTGAGCAGCGGCGGCCGCACGGTGATGCCGCGCCAGCAGACCCTCACGGCGCTTATTGATTGGAGCCACGACCTGCTTTCCGAAAAAGAACGCATGTTGCTGCGGCGCGTTTCGGTTTTTGGCAGGGGACGCACGCTTAAAGCGCTGGAAACGGTCTGTTCGGGGGACGGCATCGAGGAATGGGAAGTGATGGATCTTCTCCAACAGCTGATCGACAAATCGCTCCTGAGCGCGGAGCAAACCGACTTTGGGAGCTCGCGCTATTTCATGCTCGAATCGATCTGGGAATACGCCCGGAACAAGCTCATTGAATCTGGCGAAGCGGATCGGGTCCACAGCCGGCATCTCGATTTCTTTTTGCATCTTGCCGAGGACTCCGAGCCGAAATTGCGAGGCACCGAGCAGGCGGAATGGATTGAGAAAATCAAAGCCGAGCATATCAACATGCGCCTTGCCCTGGAGTGGAGTGCGACCACTTCCGAAGCGGTCCAGCGCGGGCTGCGGCTGGCCGGGGCGCTCTGGCGTTATTGGGAGGTGCGAAGTCATTTTAAAGAAGGCCGTGAACATTATCTGGACCTGCTGGCCCGCCCCGAAGCGCTCGAGCGCAATGCCGCCCGGGCCAAGGCGCTCGCGGGCGCCTCGCGGCTTGCCTGGTGCCAGGACGACGATTCAATCGCCCGGGAGTTTTTAATCGAATGCGTTGAGATCTACCGCGAAATAGGCGAGCTGCGTGAAGCGATGCTTTTCCAGTCATTACTCGGCATCGTCGAGTCTTCTGCGGGCGATTACATTGCATCCCGCACGCATCTCCTTGAAACGGCTGAGTATGCCCGGGGCGTTGGCGACAAACAAATCCTGGCAACGGCTTTAAGCGGGCTCGGCACACTCGCCAATCACGCGGGCGACTATGCCACGGCGCGCGCGCTCAAAGAAGAGAGCCTCGCCGCGTATCGTCAGATTGGGGACAAATGGATCATCAGCCTGATCAACTGGAGTCTGAGCCACGTGGTGATCGCGCAACGGGATTTTGAAAGTGCCCGCTCGATACTAAGCGAGTCGGCGGCGATCGCCGAACAGCTAGGCAATGAATGGCTCATTCCATATGTGCTCGAAGGATTCGGCCAGATTGCTGTGGAGCAGGAACAGGGAGCGCGAGGCGCTCATCTTTTCGGGACCGCGGAAGTCCTGCGCGATCGCCTGGGGATCCCGATTCCGCCTACCGAACGGCCAACTTACAAAAAGATGGTCGATCGCATGCACGCACAAACGAGCCGGGAGGAATTCAATGCCGCATGGGCCGCGGGCCGCGCCTCAGCCCCGGATGAAGCGATCCGTTTCGCGCTTTCTTCCCCCTCTTAATCTAGTAAAGCGGATCAAGCTAACAAGAGGCGGACCATTGGTTCCGCCTCAGCGCCAAGTTTCCAACGCAACCATTGCAGGAGACAAGCTACTCCAACGCTCGTCCTTATCGGCAGCGAGGAAAGAACAACAGCTACTACTTCTTCTTCGGCGGAGGAGTCTGTTTGGCGGCGGCCGCGTTGCTCTTCTTCTGCTGGTTGCTGTTGGTGTTAACCTGCTTCTGCGCAGCTTTTTTGTTTGTCGCTTTCGGTGATTTATCGCCCATAAGGAATTGGAGCATTGCAATCGAACTGGCTGAACGCCAGCCAGAAAAGACAATCGATCTGCTTTCTTATTTTCACATTTCCAATGTGAACCGAACGCGCGATTGGCACCGGTGTGCGCACTGTTTAGACAGGCGTCCTGCCGGGAGCGAAAACAAGGAGCAGAACTTCAAGTATAACCTGATGAACCGGCCTTCCCGCGTGCCCGCGGCGGTGCTCCCGGCAAGGCGCGCCCAGGTCAGGCGCGGCGCTCTTCAAAACGGAACCGGACTGGAAGTTCCACCTCCGCGGCAACAGCCGTTCCGTTCGATCGGGCAGGCTCAAATTGCCAGCTTCTCACGGAATTTACCGCGGCACGATCCAGGATGGCGTGACCGCTGCTGAGCTGGATGCCAACGCCGGCGACCCGGCCTCGCGCGTCGACGGAAACCCGGAGAGTCACCGTGCCTTCAAGCCGCTGCGCCCGGGCCGCCTCAGGATAAGGCGGCTTGTATCGAGTCCGGAAGCGGGGCGGAGTATAGCCAAGACCGTTTCCCGAAATGCCGGAACCCTGCGCACCTTGCGCATGGCCGGAGGCGTTTGGCCGGGCACGCGCCGCGGAACGGGTCTGCGCGGGATTCGACTTAGCAGAACTCGCCTGAGCTGTTTTGGAAGGCGCTTTGACCGCCGCGGTAATTTGCGACGGCGCGGGTTGAATCGGCGATGCGGGAACACTTTGCACAGGCTCAACCGGTTCCAAAGGAGTTGGCTCTGCCGGAATCGGTTCCGCCGGCGTAAACGAAGCAATGTCCGGAGCGGGCGAACTTTGTTCAGCCAGGAAAGAAACGGCGACCCCGGGATTACCGGGATCGCCGTCAAGGACGATCTGATGAGATCGCTTCAGTCCAACCGTGACCAAAAGGACGGCATGCACGAGCAGCGAGAAAAGGAAGGCGGCTCGCGGCATGCCAAAGAGGTTAGTTCCGCTGGCCGCTCATAGGCGTATAGGCGCGTTCGGAGTGGCCACCGGGACCAAAATCGTAGCCGACAATCAGGAAACCGATCTGGCGATCGGAAACGCTGTTGGCACCGAACATGCACGATAAATCGACGTGCATGTGATCAGTGAGCCTGAATTGAAGGCTTGGCCCGACAGCTACGATATCATCCGGATTACCACGGGCATTGCGCACCGTGTCGCGGTCGTAAAGCATCTCGATGCCAACTCCTATTTTGCCATCGACGAGGCTATAGCTAAGACCGCCAGTTACCTGGAATTCCTGTTCGCGTTCGCCGCCGATTTCAGCTTCCCAGACAAAATTGACGCCCCAGTGCCAGCGCGGAGCCAGCTGATCGCCTAGCAACAATTTAAGTTCATAGACATCGGGCCCCCAGGTAGCGTCCGCGAACTTATACTCCGCGTACAAAGTGGGGTTGCCCCAGATCTTGCCCCAGTCGGCGATTGCCCATCTTAGCTCCACATTGAAGCTCTGGTAATGGAAACGGCCTTCTTCATTACCCTCGATATCATTATAAAGATCAAGTTGCAGGCGTCCGGGCAGTCCGATCTCTACTTCTTCAAGCAACCGGTGCGAGACAGTTCCATCCCGGTGATGCTTAATCCGCCACCAGCTCTCGACACCTACTTCCCATGGTTCCTTTTGGATATAGACACGGGTGCCGGTAAAGCGCCGGGCGCTGGTCCATTCCGGACGGTTTGTGACACCAATGGGTGTTTCTTCCCGGAGAACTGAGTTAAACGCCGTCGTGGTTGTTTCAGGCAGGCGCGCGGCCGGCTCGGCGGCAATTAACGGGATTGAAGAAAATAAAAGGAGCAGGGCAAGATTTCGGATAATCATGGTGGGGATGGTTGGGATCTGCATGGCGCAGACGGGGGCGCACTTAGCGAAAGGCGTGCCAACCCTCATGGAATTGCTTTTACCTGGGTGACTCGAAGATGCCGGCAAAAAGGTGATCCCGGACAGGGATAGATTTAATCCATTTTAATGAAAAACCGGATAGAAATGTCTCACGAAAAGAATTCACGAACCCGTGCCGCCTGAGTAGCGAAGCCGATAGGCGCGGGGCGTCAGGCCGGTGATTTTCCTGAACCGGTTGCTGAAGGCGCTTTGATCGCTGAACCCAAACTTAAAAGCGATGTCGGAGAGGGCGCGGTCGGAGTGAGTCAGCTCGCGGATGGCGCCCTGGATCCGGGATTGGATGATAAATTCCTGGATCGTCATGCCGAAGATACTTTTGAACAGTCTTTGAAGCTGGCGCTCCGAGAGCGCGGCATACCGCGCGATCGCGGCCAGCGACATCGAATTGCCGAGGTTTTCGCGGATGAAATCGGCCGCTTTTCCAACGGGGCCAAGATGGGCGAGTTGTTTGCGCCGCGCTTCAAAGCCGTGCATGGTGCCGATGAGTCCGATGACCTCGCCGAGGCGGTTCTTAAGCGGATATTTGTTGGTCACCATCCAATCGCGCAACCCTTGTGCGTTGAAGAAAATTTCAAGCACGTTTAGAAGCGGCTTCCCGTTTTTTAGCACCCACTGGTCATCGGCTATGTATTTGTCAGCAAGATCAGCCGGCAGATAATCGTGAACGGAACGCCCGATGATTTCCTCTTCGCTGGCAAATCCCATTCGCGCAACCGAGCCGGGACTGATTGCCATGAGGCGACTCTGGGCGTCTTTGACAAAATAAAGGAGACCCGGAATGGATTCAAACGGTTGAAGCCATTGCCTCGACTCGACCGTTGCACGGAAGAACTCGTCTCGGAGTTTTAAGTACGGAGGAGGTTCTTGCATGGCGAAGGATGTCGGGATTTTGCAATTTTTTGTCGCAGCCTTACAAGAAGCCACTTGCCGCCCTCGCTAGACTGATCAGCGGCGCAGCTCCCTTCAAGCGATCGCCTTCCCTTATGAAATGGCAGCGCCCACAGACAATTGGTCAATGGCTCGTGACAAGCGGCCGGCTTGCACGCGTTTTGGGTTGCGGGTTGATAACGCTGACTGCACAGGCCGCCCCGGAATTCACGGAAGGCATTCAGCCAATCCTTGAAAAGTATTGTTTTGATTGCCACGCCGACGGCACAAAAAAAGGGGGAGTTGTTTTTGATGAATTTCCATCTGAAGCGGCGATGCTCGACCGCCATGAGCTATGGCTCGGTGTGCTGAAAAATGTGCGCGCTGGACTGATGCCGCCACCGAAAAAAGCGCGTCCCTCGGCCGGAGAACAAGAGCGGCTTGAAAAGTGGATCAAGGCGGCGGCGCTAAAGAACGATCCCGCAAACCCCGATCCGGGCCGGGTCACTCTGCGGCGGCTCAACCGTGTCGAGTATCGCAATACGATTCGCGATCTGATGGGGGTGGAGTTTCATTCCGAAATCGAGTTCCCGCCTGACGATACAGGCTACGGATTTGATAACATTGGCGACGTGCTGACGGTTTCGCCGATGTTGCTGGAGAAATACATGGCGGCGGCCAAAACGATCGTGGCCCAGGCGGTCCCGTTGACTTCCAGGATCATCCCGGAAACGACGATTCCCGGGAACCAGTTTCGCGACGTTGTAAGCGGAACAAACCGGAAGGCAACCGCACCCGCTTTTTCTTACTACGAGGCGGGAACAGGCAGCTATGCGTTTAGAGCAGAGAGTGCCGGCAGCTATCGGGTGACGCTGGAACTCTCGGCAAACGGACAGTTTGATTTTGATCCAGGCCGGTGCCGGGTGGTCTTCAGGATTGACGGCCGCGAGCTGCTGCAAAAAGAGTTTGGCTGGTATGACGGCAAGCTGTTCCGTTTCGATTTTGACGAGAAATGGGAGGCGGGCGAGCATCGGATGTCGATGGAAGTCGAGCCGCTCGTCCCGGTGGAAAAGAAGCTGAACTCGCTCGAGATGCGGCTTCTTTCCGTCAAGGTGAATGGTCCGCTCGATGAGGCGCACTGGATTCGGCCCAGGAATTACGAGCGCTTTTTTACCCGCCAGGCGCCCGAAGATCCGGCAGAGCGCCGGGTGGAAGCCGGCACAGTATTGCGACGGTTCGCGACCAAAGCGTTCCGGCGTCCGGTCGATGAAGAAACAGTCGGCCGGCTGACGGCGATTGCCGAGGCATATTATAAGCAGCCGGGAAAAACATTCGAAGCCGGGGTCGCGCATGCCATGCAGGCGGTGCTGGCGTCGCCCCGGTTCCTGTTGCGCCTGGAAGAGGCGGAAACGAGTCCCGGTCCTTATGCTCCGGTCGACGAATATAGTCTCGCATCCCGGCTCTCCTATTTTCTTTGGTCAACCATGCCCGACGACGAGTTGACCGGACTGGCGGCGCGCGGCGAGCTTCGCGCAAATTTACCGGCACAGGTGCAGCGCCTCCTGGCGGATTCACGCGCTTCGGCCCTGATCCAGAATTTCCCGGGACAATGGCTGCAAACCCGTGATGTGGAAGGGACCGAAATCAATGCACGGGCGGTGCAGGCACGCGACAACGGCACTCAACGCGACTTCACCGCGATCCGCCGCCGGATTGAAGAACTCAATGCGATTCCGGAGGAGGAACGCACGCTCGAGCAGAAAACGGAACTTCAGGAGATCTTTGCGCGCCGACGCCAGCAGTTTAACAAAAAGCCGCCTGGAGAACTGGACGGCGATCTCAAACGCGCTTTGAGGGAAGAAACGGAGATGTATTTTGCGTATCTGCTGCATGGCAACCGCAGCGTGCTGGAATTGATTGAAAGCGATTACACGTTTCTGAATGAACGGCTTGCCGCTCATTATGGCTTGAGCGAGTTGAAAATCACGGGGGCCGAGATGCGCCGGGTCACTTTGCCCGACATGAGCGCGCGCGGCGGCATCCTCACCCATGGCAGCGTGCTGGTGGTGACCTCAAATCCGGATCGGACGTCACCCGTTAAACGCGGTCTCTTTATCCTCGACAATATCCTTGGCACCCCTGCCCCGCCGCCACCGGCCGACATCCCGGCGCTGGAGGCATCCGAACAGCATTTCAAGGATCACGAGCCGACCTTGCGGGAGACGCTGGCGTTGCATCGGGAAAAACCGCTTTGCGCATCGTGCCACGACCGCATGGACCCGCTGGGGCTCGCTTTTGAGAATTTCAACGCGCTGGGGATGTGGCGGGAAAGCGAACGCAAACAGCCGATTGAAACCGCGGGCAAACTGGTCACCGGCGAGTCGTTCAATAGCGTACGGGAATTAAAACACATTTTGGTAACTGGCCATCGAATCGATTTCTACCGGTGCCTGACTGAAAAAATGCTCACATATGCGCTTGGACGCGGCGTTGAATATTACGATGTGGAGACGATCGATAAGATCGTGAGCCAGCTTGACCAGGAAAACGGCCGGATTCTGGCGCTGCTGACAGGAATCATTGAGTCGGTCCCTTTTCAAAAAATGCGCATCCAGGCGAGCGATCTGGCGATCAACCCAGAGCCTGAGGCCGCCTTTAAAAAATCTCCCGCAACCGAATAATCGATGAACTCAAACTCTCTCCAAGAACGACATGCCAGTCTGAGCCGGCGTAATTTCCTTCGCGGCCTGGGCGCATGTTTTGCGTTGCCAGCCCTTGAGTCGCTGCGGCCGATTAGTGCGATGGCATCCGGCAGTGCGGCAGGCGAAGCCGCTGCGCCGGTGCGCATGGCATTTGTTTACATTCCAAACGGCACGATTCCCGGCGCATGGTGGCCAGGCGGGGAGGGCGGGACCGGCTTCGAGCTGTCGCGCACATTGGCGCCGCTTGAAAAAGTCCGGCACCAGTTGCAGGTGATCGGCGGGTTGGAAGATAAAAGCGCCGAACCCGGATCCGATGGAGCCGGCGATCATGCGCGCGCCGGCGGCACATTTCTGACCGGGGTCCGGATTAAAAAAACGGCGGGATCGGATATTCACGCAGGGGTTTCAATTGACCAGCTGGTGGCCCAGCGGATCGGGCATCTGACCCGGTTTCCTTCGTTGGAACTCACTTGCGATGCGGTACGCAAGGCCGGCAATTGCGACTCGGGCTATTCCTGCGCATATGAATACAATCTGGCGTGGCGCTCGGCCACCCAGCCGCTTTCCCCCGAGCCGAATCCGCGCCTGGTATTTGAGCGGCTTTTTGGCGCCGGCACTCGGGGCGAGCGCGTTGAGAACCTAAAGCGCCGGCAATTCGAGGAGCACTCGATCCTCGATTTTGTCCTGCAGGATGCCAGCACCCTGCAACGCAAACTCAATGGCAGGGACCGGCAGAAACTTGACCAATATTTAACCAGTGTCCGCGAGATTGAAGAGCGAATCGAAAAAACCGAGCGAATGCCGGTAGTCAACCCGGAGACTGAGAGTCCGGCGGGGATCCCGGCCAATTTTGAAGAACATATCGCGCTGATGTTCGACATGATGTTGCTCGCTTTCCAGACCGATTCGACGCGTGTCGCCACCATGCTGATGGCCGGCGAGGGAAGCAACCGGACCTTTTCCGAACTTGGGTTTTCCGAAGGGCACCATAATCTGACGCATCATCAGAACCGGGGCGACATGGTCGACAAGGTCAAAGAAATCGATCTTTGGTATGTCAAACAGCTCGCGAAGTTTTTGGAAAAGATGGATGCCATCCAGGAAACCGGCGGCCAGTCGCTCCTGCACAATTCCATGATTGTCTACGGGTCCGGCAACGCGGACGGCAACCGCCATACCCATTCCAACCTGCCGATCCTGCTAGCGGGGTCCGGAGGCGGCGGCTTCAAATCGGGCCGCTATTTGAAAGCCAGGCAGGCGCCGCTCACCAATCTATTCTTAAACATGAGCGACCGGATGGGAATCCGGGAACTCGAAAAGCACGGGGATTCGACGGGCCGCCTCGATCTGGCGTAACTAAACCGCGGGTTCGGGCCGTTTATAAACCGCGGTGTCCGAGGTGAGCCCGGAGGCAAGGCACTCGGGACAGAGGCGGTAATCCGGATTTTTCGCCTCAGCTTCTTCATCGACGATCACGAGGCGATGACAGAGATCATGCAGGCAATTGACAAACCGGGCCGACGGAACGCCGGTATGCGCGCAGCGGCTGATATGGACAAGATTTTCGTCCACACGCACGGTCATGCGGCGATCAAAGACAAAGCATTCGCCCAGCCAGTGCTCGTTTCCGAACTGCTCCTGGTAAGTCATAATGCCGCCGTGGAGCTGAAAGACGTTTTTAAATCCACGATTGCGAAAGAGCGCGGATGCTTTCTCGCATCGGATGCCGCCCGTGCAATACATGAGCACTTTTTTCTCTTTGAGATGCTCAAGACGCCCCAGGTAATCGGGCAGATCCCGAAACTGTTCGATGTCGCACACCACCGCATTCTCGAACTTGCCAGCGGTCGATTCATACGAGTTGCGCACATCGACCAGCACGATATCGGGATCCTCCTCGATGGTTTTTTTCCATTCCGCCGGGCTCAGATGATTATCGTGGTCGGAGACAATTTCCGGCCCGGCTTTCAAGGCGACAATCTCGGGACGCACCTTGATGACGAGCTTTGAAAAAGTGGCAGGCGTGCCGGCGCTCACTTTCATTTCGATATCGGAGAATCGGGAGTCGGCCCGCAATTCGGCCACATAACGCTCCACGCTTCGCTCCTCACCAACCAGGGTGCCGTTGATTCCTTCGGTCGCAATCAGGAGCCGCCCTTTGAGTTCGAGCTCGGTGCAGAGGAGGCGTTGCGCGGCGGCGAAAGCGTCGGGATCGGCAATCGGAACGTATTTATAAAAAAGGATGACCGGACAAACCATAGTCCCGCCGGTCATAGCCGAGGAAGGAGGACGATGCAATCCACTCGATTTAATGCACGGCTTCGGGCACGGGTCCCCATTGCTCCAGAGCAGCTTTGAGGGCCTCCACCCGGACCGGTTTGGAAATGTAATCGTCCATGCCGGCTTCCAGGCAACGCTCACGGTCGCCCTGCATCGCATTGGCCGTCATGGCGATCAGGCGGGGCCGGGGCTGGCCATCGACCGGCCATTCCGCCAAAATCCGGCGCGCGGCCTCGTCTCCGTCCATTTCCGGCATCTGCAGGTCGAGAAAAATGATGTCGTATGATTTGGATTCGAGCGCCTGAAGGACTTCGAGCCCGTTGGCGACCGTATCGACCGTATAACCGAGGCGGCCAAGCAGCATGATAGCCACCTTCTGATTTACCGCGCTGTCATCGGCCACCAGCAATCGCAATGGGAGGCGGACCGCCAGATCGCGCTCAAAGATTGAAGCGGCCGGGGCACGTTTTTCCTGGCGCGAACCGCCGCTCAAAGCGCGTTCAATTCCTTCCAGCAACTGGGCGGGACGAATCGGTTTTAAAACGTATCCGCTGACGGCCAGAGACTCGATTTCACCAGGGCGAAAACGATTGGAAGAAAGCAGGAGCAAGGGAGCATGGCGGGCGCCGGGCAGGGCGCGCAACCGGCCAATCAACTGCGGAACGTCGTCCTCGAGGCAAAGCAATTCGTAATCGAGCAGGAGCAGATCGTAGCCCGGCGTTTCCTTCGCAAGCATGCTGGAGGCGGCGTCAAGGCTTTCGGCTTCATCCAACGTGAAGTCCCATATCCCGGCAAACTGCGCCATCGCGGTGCGCTGGGTGGCGTTGTCTTCAAGCATGAGCACGCGCTTGCAGGAAGCCAGCGGCCCTTGTTTCCATGCAGGTGCTTCCTCCACGCCCGGCCGCGCCAGGATGGTAAACTGGAATTTGGAACCGAGACCGCTTGCACTTTCCACCCACATGGAGCCGCCCATGAGTTCAGCGAGCCGTTTGCTGATCGCTAATCCAAGGCCAGTGCCTCCAAAATGGCGTGTCGTAGAGCTATCGACCTGGCTAAACGATTTGAAGAGCCGGTTCTGCTTATCGAGCGGGATGCCAATGCCGGTATCGGCCACGGTAAAGTGAATCTCAATCTCCCCCGCGTGCGCCGCCGGCTTGGCGTCGACGCAAACCACAACTTCTCCGTGCTCGGTAAACTTAATCGCGTTTCCAATCAAATTGACGAGCACCTGGCGCAGCCGCGTCACGTCCCCGATAAAAACCGCAGGGGCGCCGGGATCAATCAGGATGACAAGATCAAGCCCTTTGTCGGCGGCTTTGGAGGCGAGAAGTTCCATCGCTTCCTCCACACATTCGCGCAGGTTGTAAGGGTGGGTTTCAAGTTCGATCCTGCCCGATTCAATCTTCGAGAAATCGAGGATGTCGTTGATGATGGTCAAAAGGCTTTCGCTTGAATTGCGAATGATTTCAACAAACTCGTGCTGTTCATTGCTGAGGGCAGTGTCAAGCAGGAGGGTTGTCATGCCGATGACCCCGTTCATCGGGGTGCGGATTTCGTGGCTCATGTTGGCCAGAAACTCGGACTTGGCGCGCGTGGCTTCCTCCAGTTTTTGGTTGAGGGAAATGAGGGCCGTATTGCTGTCGACCAGCTGTTGCTGGCTTTCGCGCAACGCACGATAAGCGGCGTCGCGCTGCACTTGGTTGAGGTAAGCCTTGGAATGATGCCGAAGCCGGGCAATCAACTCGACCCGCTCAGGCAGCTTGACCAGATAATCGTTGGCGCCGGCGGCGAATGCCTCGCTTTTGACAGCGGCATCGTCCTTGGTGGAAAGAACGATGATCGGGATATCCTGCGTGGCACGGTTGGCGCGATATTGCCGCACCAGAGTCAGTCCATCGACGCCCGGCATCACGAGATCCTGCAGGATAACCGTAGGCTTGAGCCGCTCGGCCAGCTTGACGGCCTCCATTGGGTTTGAACAATAATGGAAATCGAGATCAGGCTGATTGGCCAAAGCGCGACGGATGGCTTCCCCGACCATGGCCTGATCGTCGACAAGCAATACCATGACTCCATAATAATGGGAGGGCGGGGCATTCATTGGCGCAGGGGTGTCAGACTCACTCATTGAAACAGCATTATCGGGGATCGGAATTCAAAGCACGAATCAGTCTAGGCGCGATATGATCTATGGGCAAAATTTCAACCGCGGCATCGACGGTTGCCGCGGCTTTTGGCATGCCATAAACGGCGCAGCTTGCCTGGTCCTGGGCAATGGTGAAATGGCCCTGGTTCCGCAGCGCCTTCAAACCGAGCGCGCCATCCCGGCCCATTCCGGTTAACAGCACGCCGATGACTTCCCCATGCCAAAACTGAGTGACGCTTTGGAAAAAAACGTCGACCGATGGGCGGTAGACATAATCGACCGGCTCAGCGGTATAAGAGAGCTGGCCCGCTTCGGTCAGGCTCAAATGATCACACGTGCCAGCCAGCAACGCGACGCCCTGCGTTGGGGATTCCCCTTCTTTTGCCACCCGGACCGGCAACGGGCATTGATTTCCGAGCCACTCGGCCATGCCTGCGGCAAATTGCGCATCAACATGCTGGATCAGCACGATGGCGGCCGGAAAATCCTTCGGCAAACCTGCAAGCAATTTGGCCAGCGCGGCGGGACCGCCAGCGGAAGATCCGATCGCCACCAGCCGGTTTCGCCCGGAGGCGGCTGAACGCAGGCTGCGTTGCAGGCCGGGCGCGCGGCTCTCCTGTTTTCCGGCGATCAGCCCTTCAATAATATCAAGCTTGGTCAGCAACGCCCCGGCGCTGGCCTTCGGATTTTTTCCGCCCAGGGTCGGGGTATCGACAGCGTCGAGCGCTCCGTGGCCCATTGCTTCAAATACCCGCCATGCATTGGCCCCAACGCTGACTGTCACCACCAGGATCGCGCATGGGCAATTGACCATGATCCGGCGGGTAGCCTCCACGCCATCCATGCCGGGCATGAGAAGATCCATCAGCACGAGATCCGGAGGTTGTTTGGCGCAAAGCTCGACCGCTTCGGCGCCGCTTGTGGCAGTCCAAAGGATGCGATGTTTGGGTTTGGAGGTGACCACGCGCCGCAGCGCCTCAATGACCATCGGCACATCATTGACGATCGCGATCCTCATTCGTTTGCCTCTCCGATTAAATCGACGACCGCCTGGAGCAATGTCTCGTCGTGAAAACTTCCCTTGGTCAAATAATAATCCGCGCCCGCCTCAAGCCCGCGGCGCCGGTCCTCCTCGCGGTCTTTGTAAGAAACCACCATCATGGGGAGCGTTTTGAGATTGGGATCTTTTTTGATAAGCGTGACCAGTTCGATACCGTCCATTCGAGGCATGTCTATATCGGTAACGACAAGATCAAAATGACCTGTCCGCACTGCGTTCCAGCCATCCATCCCATCGACGGCCACTTCCACCTCGTAACCACGGCTGCCAAGAAGCTTGCGTTCCAACTCCCTCACCGTGAGTGAGTCATCAACCACCAGCACTCGTTTCCGGGGCTTGGTGTCGGCCGTGGCCGCTCCGGTGCAGACCTTGCTCAGCTGCCCGCCAACGATCAGTTTTTCCACCGAACGAATCAAATCCTCGGCATCGATGATCAGGACCGGCGATCCATCCTCCATGAGTGCGCCGGCGGAGATATCCTTGATTTTGCCAAGCTGCGGATCAAGCGGTTGGACGACGAGCTCGCGTTCACCAATAAAGCGATCAACAACAAGGCCATAAGTGCCGTTTAAATTCCCCAGGACAATAACGGCAGGGTCATCATCGGGAAGGCGCGAACCCTCTCCGCCCAGCAACTGGCTGGCTGTGACCAGGCCGACCGGGTTTCCCCCAAAGTTGAAATACTGCCGGCCTTCGAGCATCTCGATCTCTTTTTTTGGAACCTTGAGAGTGCGCGCAATGCAAGCCAGGGGGAATGCATACGGCTGGCCGCCGATATCGGCCAAAAGCGCGCGCACGACTGAAAGGGTGACCGGCAATTGCAGTTGAAAACGCGCTCCCCTGCCCGGTTCGGAATAGACGCGCACCGTGCCGCGCACCTGTTTGACCATGTCCTGGACAACATCGAGTCCGACGCCGCGACCCGAGATCTCGGTGACGGTATCCTTCATGGTGAAGCCGGGCAGAAAGAGGAATTCAAGCAGTTCGGCCTCGCTCAAATTCCAAGCCGCTTCCGAGCTGGTGAGATGACGCGCAATGACGGCCTGGCGCACTTTCTCAAGCGGAATGCCGCAGCCGTCATCGGCGATGATAATCTGGAGCACGCCTGCGCTATGGCGTGCTTCCAGGCGAAGCACTCCTTCGGCCGGCTTGCCGTTTGCCACGCGGTCGCGCGGGGTTTCGAGTCCGTGATCAAGGGCGTTGCGCAGGAGATGTCCAAGCGGCGCATCGAGTTTTCCCAGGATGTCGCGATCGACCTGCGTCGATTCCCCAACAATCTCCAGCCGGACCTGTTTGCCCAATGCGCTCGCAAGATCGCGCACCATGCGGGGAAACCGTTGCACCCCGTCGGCAAACGGACGCATCCGGCAGGCGAGTGCTTCATCGTAGAGCCGGCGCGCCAGCCAGCCCGAGCGCCGATCGAACATTTCCAAATCAATGAGGCGATCGGATAAAAACTGTTTGCATTCCAAAGCGCTCCGCCGCGCTTCGTTCAACGCGGTCTGGGCCTGTTCACTCAGCTTTTCCTCCAACAAAGCGACGCGCAACGATTCGATCGTCCGGATTGACTCATACTGCATTCGCTTAAGACGAAGCAGCGATTGGGAGAACGGCCTTAGCCAGCGCGATTCGACGAGTGATTCGCCGGCAAGACCAAGCAGCCGGTTCAGGTTTTCCGCCGTCACGCGCAGGACACGGTCCGCATTTTCCTTGGCCGTGGAAGTCAGCGGGGAAATCTCCACGGGATCTTCAGTGATCGACGCCGGCAAAACTGTGGCCGGCAAATCCCCTGGTTCATCCTTTGCCTCCAGAAGCCGGGCCAGCTTCGAGAGAAACGCGTCAATCTCCGGCTTTTTTTCTTCAGTCCATTGAGTGACATCGGCATCCGGGGTCCTGGCGATGCGTCCTAGAAGATCGACTCCGTGAAGGAGTTGATTGATCTGGTTTTGAGCGAGAACAACCCGGCCCTCCTGAGCGGCGACAAAACAATCCTCCATCGCGTGGCTGACTGTCACCCCGACGGTGAGCCCGACGATCTGCGCCGCGCCTTTCAAGGAATGGGCGGCGCGCATGCAAGCTTCCAGCTGGACGGCAGCGGTCGGTTCGCGCTCCAGGGCAAGCAGGCCGGCCGTCATCACTTCGCTCTGACTTTCCGTTTCAAGACGGAAAAGATCGAGCATTGAAAACTGACTTAGGTCGTCATCGCTCATGAGAGGCTGCGGTTTAAGGTATAAAAGAGGAGTTCGGCATCGAGCAGTCCAACCGACTTCTCCCGCCAAATCCCAACGGCATGGGTATAAGTGGCCGTGGCCTTTGCCACTGTTGAGGGGAGAGCCTTGATGTCGGAGGAGGAAAATCGATGCGTGCCGAAGACTTCATCCACTGGAAAAACCACACGGTTTCCTTCCCGTTGAAGCACCACCAGGCGTTTGCCCCGGGCCGGATTTTTCCCAGCGCCCGATTCATCGCCGGCATCCATCCCGAGCACGTGGCTGAGGGAAACACAGACCGTTAATTCGCCGCGCACATTAACCAGGCCGAGCACCACATTGTTGCGCCGATGCGGCAGCGTATGAATCGGACGCAGATCGGCGACTTCTTTAAAAAGCACGGTCGGCAATGCGAGCCACTCGCTGCCTACGCGGAAGATGAGCAACGAATGGAGGCCAGGTTCGCTTACCTCTTTTTCCCGGGCAAAATGGCGCGTCCAATCCGCCCGCTGCTC
This sequence comes from Chthoniobacteraceae bacterium, assembly GCA_028293625.1. GTDB lineage: Bacteria > Verrucomicrobiota > Verrucomicrobiia > Chthoniobacterales > Chthoniobacteraceae > CAIURC01. Next base: position 929,544 of record JAQGOL010000030.1, read on the forward strand.
GGCGCGCAACTCGCCATCAAGGAGTTCGGTGGCGGCCTTTGAATAAACCGGGCAATTGCGGCAATGCACATGAGCGGCCAGTTCGGGACACGATTGGTCGCCGCGGACACCAATCTTATTCCAACAATCATTGAGCTGAAATCCAGCGGTTGCTGATGCAGCGGATGCCTCTCCACGGAGGGAGCTTGAATTGTCGCGATCGTTCATACGGAGCTGGTTCAGAGCCGCCTGGCACGGTTTCGCAGCACTTGTGCCCCGGACGCATTGCCTTGTTTCTCCAAAATAAATGCGAGGTGAAGCAGCGATTCGTGATGGCTTGGATTCAGGTAGAGCGCTTTTCGATAATCGCCGATTGCTTCATCGAGTTCCCCGGCGGCGTCGTGAATGAGACCCATCAGGTAATAGACCTGGGCGGACGGTCCATGCGTTTTCATGTAAGCCGCGCAAAGAACGCCCGCTTCGCCAAGTCTCCCCTGGTCAGCCAGACGCGTCGCCGCTTCAAGAGGATGCGATGTGGCAACCGCGGCCTGCTGGGGCAACACGGTTTTTACCGCGGGACGGCTGGCCATTCCCAGGCGCACCGGCGGAACGAAAACCGGCCGCCTGACGATTGCCTCCCGCGGCGGCGCTTTAACAACCGGCACGGCCGGAGTCTCTTTTTTAAACGCAAATGCGAGCGGGATTTTTGCCGAGGCAAACCCGTGGCTTAAAAGGAGCCCGCTCTCCGATGGCCCGACAAAGAGGATGCCACCGGGAGCCAGCAGCCGGCTCAACAGCGCGATGGCACGCTCCTGCGTCGGCCTGTCGAAGTAGATGAGCACGTTGCGGCAAAAAATAATGTCATAGGTTTCCGCGCCACTCAGAAAACCAGGATGCAGCATGTTGCCTTGCTCAAAACGGACCTGGGAACGCACCGATTCGCTGAGCCGGTGGGCGCCCTCGTGCGGTTCAAAAAAACGATCCCGGAAAACGACGTCCTTGCCGCGAAATGAATTTTTACCGTAAATACCTCGACGCGCAATAACCAGGGCGCGCTCGCTGATATCAAAAGCATCCACGCGGAATTTACTCAGCGGCAGGCCGGCATCCTGAAGCGCCATGACCATGGTGAACGGTTCTTCGCCGGTGGAACACGGGAGACTCAAAAGGCGCAGGACTTTCTCAGGATGGGCCGGCCACCACTGCTGGACCGCGACCCGGGCAAGCGTGGCGAAGGCTTCACGGTCGCGAAAGAACCATGTTTCAGGCACAACGACCGCTTCAATGAGCTGCTGAAGTTCCGTTGGGGATTGGGAAACAAAATCCCAATACGTAGCGAGATCCGCGCACTGGCATGCGGCGCTCCGTTCAGACACGGCGCGGCGAATCATGGAGGGCCCGATGGAGGCGGCATCCATCCCCATCGTCTTATTTAATAGCTCTTCAAAAATAACCATCAGCGTTGGGAGAGCTCTTGAAACAGGAGTTCACGCACCGACCCGGGCAAAAGCTTGGCGGCTTCAATCCATTGGATCATGCCGCGGGCAGTGGCCGCCACGGGGCCGAGATACGGCGCGGCGCGATTGGCGATGCCCGGGTCGGCAAAGTCCGACCGTTCAAGTCGCACGGTTTCAGTCACTTTTTCAGCGATCAACCCAAGCAAGCGCGTGCCGCCATGGGAATCGGGGTAATTGACCAAAATGATGCGCGTGCTCAGGCGGACGGCTGCCGGACGCCCGAGAGTCAGCGCGCTCAAGTCAATGACCGGGACAATATCCCCGCGATAGTTGAGTATGCCGGCGACGCCGGCGGCAGCCAGCGGGATTTGCTTGATACTAAGGAAAGGGACAACCTCAGCCACTTGCCCGGCTTCGAGCGCGTAGCAGTCCGGGCCGAGGTGAAATAGAAGGAAAAGCATGGAAAGGGTTCAGACCTGGGAGCGGAACCGGACGACGCCGGTATTCAAGCTGCCGGCGGCCTCATTGAGCTCGCTGATGGCCAAAGTCGATTGGCGAAGCGATTCCACGGTCTGTTGCGCCGCTTCGGTTAATTGCATCAGGGCCTGGCTGATCTGCTCCGCGCCGGTGGTTTGCGCCTGCATTCCTTCGTTTACCGATTCCACCCGGGGCGCGAGTGCCTGCACCTGCATCAGGATTTGCGAGAGTTGCAAGCTCACCTGGCCGACGCCGTTTCTGCCAAGCCGCACTTCCTCGGTAAACTTATCCATTCCCATGACGCTGGCGGAGAGCGCCGATTGGATCTCGCGCACCATCTGCTCGATGTCGTAAGTGGCGACCGCGGTCTGGTCCGCCAAACGCCGGATCTCGGTTGCCACCACCGCAAAACCGCGTCCGTATTCCCCGGCTTTTTCCGCTTCAATCGCCGCGTTAAGGGAAAGCATATTGGTCTGATCGGCCACCTTGGTGATGGTGGTAATGACCTGGCCGATGTTTCCGGCTTTTTCACTCAGGACGGTCAGTTTGGCATTGATGGAACTGGCCGCCTCCATCACCAGGCGCATGGTTTCCTCCATCTCCTTGAGACTGGCCTGGCCGCTTCCGGCCAGCGTGGCCGAGTGTTCAGCCACTTCGGAGACCTCATCCATGGTGCGCACCAGTTCGCGGGCGGTGGCGGAAATTTCCTTTGAGGTTGCCCCAATCTCGGCGGTCGTGGCGGCGATCTCGCTGGCGGTCGCCTGTTGCTCCTTGGAAGTCGCGGCAATTTCATTCATCGAAGTGCTCACCGTGACGCTGGAATCCTGCACGCGATCAAGGAGGGCCTTCAATGCCGTGGTCAGTTGCGCGATGCTGAGGCCGACTCCGAGGCAAACCAGAAGCACAAGCCCGTCACTGCCATACATCGCCCAGCGCCACCAACGGCTGCTGGCATGCGCCTGCTCAACCGCCGCCAGCCCCGCTGCATTGCTTTCGCTGACAAACGCATCCACCAGCTTCTCCTGCTGGCGGCGCGCGGGCAGGTAACTCTCGGTATAGAACTTCCCGGCGGCGCTCGCGTCTGAAGCGATCATTTCCATGACTCGATTCTCCAGCTCGTTCAAGGTCAGCTTGTCGTATTGGGCGACCGCATCAAGCGCCTTGAGCAATTGCGGCAGCTGGCTCACCAACGGCCTAAGCTCCTCCGCCGCATGCTCCAGATCCGCGTCGGCGTCGAGTTTGCGTTTTTTTTCCAACTCATTCTTTGGATCCATCAGAATGCCGCGCAACGCATCGCTCATCTGAAGCATGTCGAAACGAATGCGCTGGGCAGTGCCTAAAAGCTTCTCCTGCAGCGCCGCGGCGTCGCTGTCGATTTTGGACGCCTTCTGATCAACGCGCGCCGTGATGAAGTCGCTACAAAGAACGAGGCCGATGATCAAGGCCAGCATTCCTTTAAGGCGCCGTGTAATAGTCCAGTTTCTGCTCATCTCGCGGTTGGTTTATTTACGCAATTTAAAGCGTGATACCGCGGAGCCGAGCCCGCTTGAAACTTTGTTCAGCTCATCAATGGCGGCGCCTGATTGGTGGAGCGACTCGACGGTTTGCTGGGCCGCTTCGCTCAGTTGCCCGAGTGCCTGGGTGATTTCAGCCGCACCGGTGGTTTGCGCCTGCATCCCTTCATTCACCAGCTCAATGCGCGGCGCCAGCGCCTGCACCTGCTGGATGATCTGCGATAATTGCCCGCCAACCTGCTGGACCTCCTGCATGCCGCGCCGCACTTCTTCGGAAAACTTGTCCATTCCCATTACTCCGGCGGAGACGGCCGATTGGATTTCGCGCACCATCTGTTCAATGTCGTAAGTGGCCACCGCGGTCTGGTCCGCCAGGCGCCGGATTTCAGTTGCGACGACGGCAAATCCGCGTCCGTATTCGCCGGCTTTCTCCGCTTCGATTGCCGCGTTGAGGGAGAGCATGTTTGTCTGATCGGCCACTTTGGTGATGGTGGTGACCACCTGGCCGATGTTGCCGGCCTTCTCGCTGAGCACGGCGAGCTTTGCATTGATGGAACCGGCAGCCTCCATGACATGCCGCATGGTCTCTTCCATGTGCGTCAACCCCACCTGCCCGCTTCCCGCCAGGATCGCCGACTGTTCGGCCACCGTGGAGACTTCATCCATTGTTTTCACCAGCTCCCGCGAAGTCGCCGAGATCTCCTTGGAGGTGGCGCCGATTTCCGTCGTCGTGGCCGCGATCTCACTGGCGGTGGCCTGTTGTTCGCGGGCCGTCGCGGCGATCTCCATCACCGATGTGTTAATCTGGATGCCGGTTTGCTGCACCTGGCCGACCAGCATCGTGATCTCGTCGGTCATCCGATTAAAGCCGCCGGCCAAAACGCCAAACTCATCGTTGCGCGCAAGCTCAAGGCGCCGGGAAAAATCGCCCGTGCGCATCACATCGAGAATTTCAAGCAGCCGGCCCATCGGCCCCGTAATGGATTGGAAAAGAAAATAGCCGCAAATCGCGGCGAGCAGCAGGGCAATACCGAGGCTGATCCCAATCCCCATCTGAGCCAGGTGAACCGATTGCGCGATGGCGGTGATCGACTCTTTGGCTTCTGCCTGATCGTTTGCCACAAGCAGCCCGCTCGCCTTCTGCATCTCATCAAAGAGCGGTTTTAACTCGGTTTCATTGCGCCGGATCGCTTCCGGCTTGGTTGCCTCCACGCGGCTTTCCTTCAGCACCTCTTCCCGGACTTTGATATAGTTGGCACGCGCCGCTTTGAATTTATTCGCAAGCTCCTTATCCTTATCGGTGACGCTCGTGGTTAGATAAGTCTCCAGCTGCGTATCAATACGGCTGTGTGTGGCCTGCATTGTTTCCTCGAGCTTCGCCATTTTCGCGGGATCCTTTTGAAGAATATGCGCTTCCAGCAACGAATAGTTGCCCACCCCCTCAATGCGCATATCGGTGGTGTATTCCAAGCCAACCAATGAGTTGGTGCTCAGGTCCTCGGTTTCATCGCTGATATGGATCAGCCGGGTATAAGCGAGGGCCGACATCACCACCATCAAGGCGAGAATGACGCCGAAACTCGCTAAAATGCGGCTGCGAATAGTCCAATCTTTCATAAGGGGGTGGTAATCGGAATTCCTGTTCGGAGCATGTATCGGACCGGCGTGCCTTTATTCTCAGAATCTGATGCGGCAGCGCTCCCTTTTAATGAAGCACGCAATTTAATCAAAAATCGTGCTTGCCTGCCAAACCAAGCAGGATAGCTTTCGCCTTGTTCTGGGGGGAACAGCGCGGGCGTTTCGCCATTCGGCAAGCGCCCGCGCATTTTTTATTTCCCCTTACCTCTCATACCAGATGCCGCGCCTGGCGTTTCGGCTGGCTCGGCATCGCCCGCGAAGCCGGTTTTTTCTCCTCGGCTGGTTCAAGAAAAGAGAGTTTTTCCCTGCGCACTCCGCCGTGCCAATCGCGCTCCAGCGCTTCCACCACCTGTTCTCTGGGGAGAAGGCGTTCGCTCGTCAAAAACAGGAAGAGGTTTTCCGCCAATGCCGCCCGCGCGATCGAATGCAGCCGGCCAAGCCGCACCACCATCCAATCGGTGAGCCGCAGAAACTCCACAAAGGGAGAAGGCGCGCTTTCGTCATTCTCGGAGGCGGTCCAGATCAGGGGGGTGGTCAGGGCGAAATTGCCGCTATTGGCCACCAAATCCCAAAGCCGCGCAAACCGGCGCATGCGTTGGAGCGAAGAAAAGTCGAGGAGCTTGTTGCGAAGGATTTCGTAAGGCGGCTGCGGCCCGTAAACCATCCCCCATTCCAGATCATGCCGCACAATGGGAGTGCCGCGGAGCCGTTTAAGAATGCCGACCTGGATTTCCTGGGGCCCAAGCGCGACAAGCCGGTCGAACCCTCGCCCAAAGCTGGCCATGTCCTCGCCGGGAAGCCCCACGATAAGATCGGCGTGGATATGCACCCCGGTTTTTTCCCGCAAGTAACGGATGTTGTCTTCAAGCTTAACCAGGTTCTGGCGCCGGCTGATATTGCGCGAAGTCGCTTCATCGAACGTTTGAATGCCGACCTCAAACTGCAGCGCTCCGGCCGGGAACCGCGCGATGACTTCCCGGATTTGCTCCGGCAAACGATCCGGCACCATTTCGAAATGGACAAAAAGGCCGTCCCGCCAATGCGCAAGGAAGAATTCCAGGATGGCGCGGCTGGTATTGAGATTAAGATTAAAAGTGCGATCGACAAATTTGAACTGGCGCGCGCCGCGTTCGAGCAGGCGGCCAAGTTCTTCAAGAAACGGTTCCAGTGGCACGGCGCGCACCGGCACATCGAGGGAGGAGAGGCAGAACTCGCAGGTAAACGGGCAGCCGCGCGAGGCTTCGACATAAAGAACCCGATGCGCCAGATCGTGGTCGGAATAAAGCGAGTATGGGAAAGCGAGCGAATCGAGCGTCGGCAATTCGGAGACAATAATCTTCGCCGGTTTCGAAACGCCCGGTTCCGAACAAAGCAAAGCACGGCAGACTTCCGCAAATTTGATATCCGCCTCGCCCGTAATGACGTGATCGGCCATTTCAACGATCGGCTGGCCGGCGATCTCATGACTGACTTCCGGGCCGCCGAGGATGATGATGATTTCCGGTCGCAGCCGTTTGAGCACCGCAATGACCTCGGAGGTGAGCGTCACATTCCAGATATAAACACCAAACCCGACAATGCGCGGCGAGTGCTGGAGAATGGCCTCGACGATTTCAAGCGGCCGCTGATTAATGTCGAACTCCTGAATGGCTGCGCGCTCCTGGAGTTCTCCAAGATTGGCCATGAGATAGCGCAGACCGAACGCCGCATGGATGTAGCGGGCATTGAGGGTGGTTAGGAGAATCTCAGACATTGCGAGGGCACTTAGCCACAGATTGCCGCCGTGGGAACACGGAAAATAGCGCTTATGCGGCCGGCGCGATTTATTGGCCTCCTTTTATCCTTCTGACGGGGGGCTTCCAATAGGAGACTTCGTGCCGCGTCGTTGTTGCAGTGGAGGACGGCACACGGCCTAATGGGGATGTGGTTACCAAGTTAAAACCGAGCCTGCCACTGATCGATGTGGAGAAGTTTGTGCCGGCCGCCATCACCGTTGTGAGGCGCTCGTTGGGATGGCATGGACTTTTTTTGCAGGAACGCCGCGGTGGATCCGGCGAGGTCCATTATCTTCCCGGCAACCGGCAGCATATTTTTTACTGCTTTCTGAATGCTCTGAATAGCGACGTGACCACGCCCAGTGGCACGAAAGCGATGTCGTACAAGGAAGGCGAAGGACGCTTCACGCCGGCCGGGCTGCCCGTGGTATTTAAATGGACCGGCGAAGTGCGGGTGCTGATCCTCGGGTTTGAGCCGTGGTTTTTACAAAGGATTGCTGCCGAGCTCGGCACCTCCGGCCTCCTGACCATGGATGCCAACAGCCGCAAACTCCCAGCCGAACACCGGGCCTGCATGCTCGTGCAGCAACTCGCCGGAGAACTCGATGCCGCCGCCGGCGCGCCGATTGTGGCTGAAGGACTCGCCCGCGCCATCGCAGTCCTGCTTTTGCGCGAATTCGACCGGCTGCCACCGAGCAAACTTCCCAAGGCCGCTCCGCCCGCCGCCGTCCTGCGCGCGGTTGAAGTGATGCGCAACCGGCTCTGCGAACCGCTTTCCCTGGAGGAACTTGCCAACGTCGCCGCGTTGAGCCCGTTCCATTTCGCCCGGCAATTTAAAACCGCCACCGGCCATCCCCCGCATGAATACCTGATCCGGCTCCGGGTCGATCGCGCCAAGGAACTGATCCGAACCCAGGGCCGCGAATGGACCATGGCCGCCATCGCGCAGGAAAGCGGGTTCGCCGATCAAAGCCACATGGCGCGGCATTTTCGGCGGGTGCTTGGGGTGACGCCACGTGTTTTCGCGGACGCCCATCCGCACTGAGAAGGAGCAAGCGCGTTCTCCGAGTCGCGCAAGGACGTTCAAGGCGGATCGGTATTTGTCTGCCAGCCTCTGCCGCTCATTGAACATTTACGCGTCTCATTCCTTCGCCCGTCAGGCGCGTCAAAAAAAGGCCTGACCCCCACGGCCTGCGCAAACACCGCCCATGTGGATCGTCCGCCTTGCACTTAGCCGTCCCTACACCTTCGTGGTGTTATCGCTGATCCTGTTGCTGCTCACGCCTTTTGTGTTGCTGCGCACGCCGACCGATATTTTCCCGGCCATCAATATCCCGGTCATCTCGGTGATCTGGCAAAACGCGGGACTCAACGCGCAGGAGTTTGAGCAGCGGATCATTTACACCCACGAGCGGGCACTCAGCGCCACGGTCAACGATATCGAGCATGTCGAGTCGAATGCCTACAATGGCGTGGGCATCATCAAGGTGTTCCTGCGTCCGGGCGCTTCAGTCGATGCCGGCGTCGCGCAGATCACCGCGGTTGCGCAAACCATTCTGCGTCAAATGCCGCCTGGCCAGACCCCGCCGCTGGTGATTCGTTACAACGCCTCCACGGTGCCGATCCTGCAATACAGCATGACCAGCAAGACGCTCTCGGAGCAGGAGATTTACGACATGGGTCAAAATCAGATCCGGCTCGGGCTTTCGACCGTTCAGGGAGCGCAATTGCCGTGGCCATACGGTGGAAAAACGCGGGTGGTTTCCGTCGATATCGATCTGGCGGCCCTCAAGGCGCGCAATCTCAAACCGCAGGATGTGGTGGAAGCCATCGCCGCGCAGAACCTGATCCTTCCCGGAGGCACAACCAAGATCGGCGAGACCGAATACAGCGTGGAGCTCAATGGGAGCCCGGCGATCCTCGATGAGCTTAACAAACTGCCAATCAAACGCGTCAATGGATCGACCATTTCGGTGCGCGACGTGGCGCAGGTGCGCGATGGCTATCTGCCTCAGCAGAATATCGTGCGCCAGGACGGCCAACGCGGCGCCTTGCTCACCGTCTTAAAAAGCGGCATGGCTTCCACGCTCGAAGTCGCCAAACGGGTCAAGGGCGAACTCCCCCGGATCATGCTGGGGCTGCCGCCCGATGCCGCCGGACATCCCTCGGATCTCGAGGTCAGGGAGTTTGCCGATCAATCGCTCTTTGTGAAAGCGGCCGTCGATGGCGTTTTAAAAGAAGGGGTGATTGCCGCGGCTCTGACCGCCGTGATGATCCTGCTTTTCATTGGTTCATGGCGGAGCACGCTGATCATCACCCTTTCCATTCCGCTGGCCGTGCTCAGCTCCGTTGCGATCCTGAGCGCGCTGGGCGAGACCATTAATCTGATGACGCTTGGCGGTCTCTCGCTTGCCGTCGGAATCCTGGTGGACGACGCCACCGTGGAGATTGAAAACGTGCATCGCCAGATGGCGACGGGCCAACCCTTGCACGACGCCATTCTTGCCGGAGCCCAGGAAATCGCGTTGCCGGCGCTCGTCTCGACCTTCTGTATTTGCATCGTTTTTGTGCCGATGTTCTTCCTGACCGGTGTGGCGCGTTACCTTTTCGTGCCGCTGGCCGAGGCGGTGGTGTTTGCGATGCTTGCCAGTTATGTCCTTTCCCGGACGCTGATTCCAACGCTCGTCATGTGGTTTTACCGGAATGCGCCCCATCACACCGGGGAAGAAAACCTCGATGCCCCGGCTCCCAACACTTCGGTTTTCCTGCGCCCTTTTTCCGTGATTCATCGCGGTTTTGAACGCGGTTTTGCCAGGTTCCGCGCCCACTACCGCGTCTTGCTTGTGGCGTTGCTGAACCGGCGCGCCCTGTTTGGATGGATCTTTCTGGCGCTCTGCGGTGGCTCTTTGCTGCTGGTTCCTTTGCTGGGACGCGATTTCTTTCCCAATGTCGATGCCGGCCAGATCCGGTTGCATGTGCGCGCCCGCACCGGCACCCGGATCGAGGAGACGGCCCGCCTGGTTGATGCGGTGGAAAAGTCCATTCGTGATGTGGTGCCGGAGCATGAGATTGCCGGAGTGCTCGACAATATCGGGTTCCCGAACTCGGGCATCAGCATGAGCTACTCCAACAGCGGCCTCATTGGCACCGGGGATGCCGATATTCTAGTCTCGCTCAAGGAAGGGCATCGGCCGACCGACGATTATGTGCGGGCGCTTCGACTGAAGCTCAACCGCGATTATCCAGGCACCAAATTCTATTTCCTGGCTGCCGATATTGTCAGCCAAACGCTGAACCTCGGATTGCCGGCCCCTTTTGATGTGCAGATTTATGGACGAGATCAAACCGGCAACCGGGCCGTGGCGGCGCGTTTGGCCGAGAAGATCCGGCAGGTGCCTGGAGCGGTCGATGTGCGCGTGCAGCAACCGGCCGATCAACCACGTTTGCAGCTGGCGGTTGACCGCGACAAAGCCGCTGAAATGGGGCTGACAGAACGCGATGTGGCCAACTCGGTCTTGTTGAGCTTAAGCGGCAGCGGCCAGGTACAGCCGCTTTACTGGCTCAACCCAAAGCTCGGAATCCAGTATCTGGTCAATGTCCGCGTGCCGGAATACTCGATGGATTCAATGACGGCCCTGGAAAGCCTGCCAATCAGCGTTGGCCGCACCGGGGAAGCGGATGGCCAGATCCTTGCAAACCTGGCTACTGTGCAGCGCGGCCAGGGCGCGGCGGTGGTTTCCCATTACAATGTGTCGCCTGTGGTCGACGTTTTTGGCGGGGTCAGCGGGCGCGATCTGGGCGGCGTCTATTCGGATATCAAACCGCTGGTGGAAGCTGCGAAAAAAGAACTGCCGCGAGGCAGCTTTATCATGTTGCGCGGCCAGGCGGATACGATGGAAAGCAGTTTCCTGGGGCTGGGCGTCGGATTGGTTATGGCGCTGGTTCTTGTCTACCTCCTTTTGGTGATCAATTTCCAAAGCTGGCTTGACCCGTTTATCATCATCAGCGCGCTGCCGGCTGCGCTGGCCGGCGTGGTCTGGGCGCTCTATTTAACCCAAACCACGCTGAGCGTTCCGGCACTGATGGGCGCAATCATGAGCCTTGGCGTTGCGACCGCCAATTCGGTGCTCGTGGTTAGCTTTGCCCGGGACAGCCTTGCCCGCGGACAGCTTTCCCACGATGCCGCGCTGGAAGCCGGGTCGACCCGGTTGCGCGCGGTGCTGATGACTGCGCTTGCCATGATGATCGGCATGCTTCCCATGAGCCTCGGACTGGGTGAAGGCGGCGAACAAAATGCGCCGCTGGCCCGCGCGGTCATTGGCGGACTCTTCCTTGCCACGCTCGCCACCCTCTTTTTTGTCCCCGCAGTCTTCAGCGTGCTCCATCGGCGCACGATTCAATCACAGCCCGCGCCTGAAGCGGCACTTGCCACCGTCTGACCATGAACGCATCCACCAATGACTTTGTTACTCACGCGAATCGGGGAGATGGTCGCGATGAAAAATCGGCCCACGATCCCACGGTCTCCCACAATCGCCGGGACACGCGGGAGCCGTCGCCGCCGCATTTGGGTAAATTGATGGCCGGCGTCGTGGTCATCCTCGCCATCGGAGTCGGGGCTGGATTGATGCCGCGATTGCACAAAAAAGCGCTTGTGGTCAATGACACCCGCGAACTGGCCACCTTGAGCGTGAGTGTCGTGAATCCGACTCCAGCCAAAGCCGCGCCGCCGCTGCTTCTTTCCGGAGAACTCAAAGCGATGGCCGAAGCCGTCATTTACGCGCGCACGAGCGGCTATGTGCGGCGCTACCTGGTCGATATCGGGGCCAAGGTCGAAGCGGGCCAACTTTTGGCGGAACTCGATACGCCGGATCTCGATCGCGAACTTGCCCAGGCGCGCGCGGAATTGAAACGCTCCCAGGCGGGCCGCCAAATGTCCGAGACGACAGCCAAACGCTGGAGCCAGCTCCTTGGCACCAAAGCCGTGAGCCCGCAGGAATCGGAGGAAAAGCAAAGCGACGTTGAATTAAAACGCGCCACGGTCGAATCGGCGGATGCAAAAGTGCAGCAGCTTGAAGAAGTGCAGCGCTTTGCGAAAATCACCGCCCCTTTTGCCGGGACGGTCACCGCCCGGCACCTCGATGTCGGCCAGCTTGTCGCCGCGGGGACTGAGAACGAACTTTACCGGTTGGCGCAAACTGAAAAAATGCGCGTGTTTGTACGGCTGCCTCAAAGTTACGCAAGGGCTGTCAGCGTCGGACAGAGCGCGCAGCTGCTTCTTCCCGAGATTCCCAACCGCACCTTTGAAGCCAAGGTGGTCCGTACATCGGGCGCGATCGATCCCGCGTCCCGCACACTTCTCACTGAATTGGAAGTCGACAACGCGCAGAAGGAATTGCTGGCTGGAAGCTACGCCCAGGTGCGGCTTTCAGAAGCAAAACCCGATGCCGCGCTCACGCTTCCTTCCAACACACTCTTCTTCCGCGCAGAAGGGGCGCTGGTGGGGATCGTGGGAGCCGATAACCATGTCGCGTTTCGCCGGGTCAATCTCGGACGCGACTTCGGTTCGGCGGTGGAAATCCTGAGCGGGGTTGAAGCCACTGAACGTGTCGTAACCAATCCCCCGGATTCCCTCGTGGACGGTGCCGAGGTGCGGGTCAGTTCCCAGGCCAAATAACGGCTTACGCTCTCGGGCGAGACCCAAGGTTTTCACCGATCAGCCGGTAAAAACGGTGCGGATAACGCATCCGGACAAATCGGGCGGCTACCGGGTTCATGCGCACCTTGGAGTGGATGTGACAAACCGGGAATCCAATACCGGCCTTGAAAGTGCAAAGAGCGGGATCTTCGGGAGTATGCAGCCCGTAAACGATCTCTTTAATGAAACCGCTGCGCCGGCACGCCTCGACAAATTCGTAGACCAGACCGGTGCCAAGCGAACTTGAAAGCGCTTCGTTGGCGATATGCACATAGTCGATATAAGCCGTCTCCCCACAAGCGATGCCCCCCAGATAACCGCCCAGCCTCCCATTCACCATTCCCGCCAGCACAAGCCTCCGCAAGGGGTCCACGTGCTTTTCGATCATCGCATCATAATCGTCCCTGGAACCGATCTCTCCATACCCGGTCCGTTCCCGGGCCGATTGCATCACCGCAAATCCTTCCGCATGAAGCAGCGCGGGCCCGAGCAGTTCAACAATAACCGCCCGTTTGCGGCTCCGGCGCAAATGATAGCGGCGGCCCGAGGAGAAATTATCAAAAGTGTAAGTGGAGAGATCGGCAAGCAGATGCACCGGGACCGACCCATTGCTCTGGGTCGCGGCGGCCTCCTCATTTAAAGAGCTCCTGAAGCCCCATGCCCAACGCCGTGGCGCGACGGCCTGTTCAATCCCGTGACGCGCCATCCAATGGATGGGCTGATAAAATCCACGCGGCGCTTCCATCCAATAACGCTGTTGATGGTAAACAACATGACAGCCTTCATTGCGCCGAAGAACAGAAAGCTGTCCCGGGCTGATCGGATAAAGGGCTGCCCGCGAAACTTCCCGGCTTTGTGGCACCACAAACGCACTGACGCTCCCTTGGTTCATGCGCGGAACCTAAGAAACACCCTCCCAACGGGCAACCGCCGAGGAAGGGGGGAAAGCCCCTACTTTTTAAGGGATTAACTGAAATACCCGGTCTCAGTCGCCTTTTTCAAAGCGCATCCGGAAACACGGTTCACAAATCGCATACTTGTGTTCCTCCGGCAGCCCATGGCCGCAACGCCGGCAACGGCGGACAATTTTTTCCTTCAACGAATTGGAAATATACTGGTTGGTATCCGCGCAGACCGCCAATGCCGCTTCAATGTCCGGGAAAAGCTCAGGCATCCGGTGATGCATCCAGCGGTAAGCCGCCAGCAAACGCACCCGGATCTCCGCGTCCTGGAGTTCAGTGGCCGAACTGGTGCTGCCCTCAGCTGAAAACCGCATCCCGCGCGGCATGGGCGATGGCAGCTCTTTTGCAACCGCCGCCACCCATTGGCGCCAAACCCGCAAATGATCACCATTGCGCACATCGACAGGGCAGGCGCACAACGCAAACTGCGTATCCAACGGCAGCTTTGAATTGCCAATTTCGCCTGCGAGATCGCGCATGGAGGAAACGTCCGCTTTGCAGAAAAGATCCGTGTCCCCCGGCAACGCGGCGAAACAGTCCAGGAGTGAGGGGAGATCGCTTTTGCCGGTTTCCTGCGCCAGGAACTCGAGCATTTTAATATGCGGCGCAATCGGAGCCGTCACCGGCAATGCTTCGGGCGGGGCGGCCATCGCCGCGCGGATCAACGCCAGATCGCGTTTATTAAGCGCGGTCACGGTCCCGACTTCGTGCATTCCATACCGGCCCGCGCGGCCCGCGATCTGGCGGATGGCGGATGCTCCAAGGGTAATCTCCTTCTCACCATCCCACTTATTCAGCGTGGTAAAAACGACCGTCTTGACGGGTAAATTGAGCCCCATCCCGATCGCGTCCGTGGCAGAAACCAGCTTCGCATCCCCGGCTGTAAACCGGCGGGCTTCTTCCCGGCGCACTTCAGGCGAGAGCGATCCGTAAACCGCGGCGCATTCCGAGGCGCCAAGCGTCTGTTTCCATGCCAGAACATCGCGCCGCGAAAATGAGATAAACGCGGAGCCTTCCTCCGCCTTTTTGTCGGGATCAAGCGGCGCGTCAGCCACTTCAAGCGGGGTCAACCGTTCGGTGTATTGAACTTCGAGTGGTTCTCCAAGGCGCGATGCGATTTCACGCAGCACATTCTCGGCATCGGGCGATCCGACGAGGATGACAAGCTTGGCGTTCACGCCAACGATCGCCTGGGTCCAGGCCCAGCCGCGGTCTTTATCGGCAATCATCTGCACTTCATCAATGATCGCCACGTCGTATTCGGCATCGGTGGCGAGCATCTCGATCGTCGAGGAGACATGCTCGGCATACGGATCAAGAATGCGTTCCTCCCCTGTAATCAGGGAACAATGCACACCCGCCGCCTGCATCCGATCCCAGAACTCCGCGGCCATCAAACGCAACGGGGCCAGGTAAACTCCCTTTTTTGCCGCCGCCAGCTTCTGGAAAGCGGTGTAAGTCTTGCCTGAATTGGTCGGCCCGGCCACCAGGAGCAATTGCCTGCCACGGGCACGGGCCGCGGGAAAGGTCTCGTGGAAACGATGTAAGGCAATGCCTTCCGCCATGCGATGGTTGGCCGCACGGAAACTAAGTTCTTTTACAATCCGCGTGGTTCGTTCCCGAAACGCCCGAACTGAGAGCCGCCCCTCAAACCGGCGCAATTCACTTTCAATATCGCTCGCTGAGAGCCGATCCTTGTTGTGACTGATCGCATGCTCAATTTTGGGGATCTGATTGAGCACCTCCAGCTTAAGGGCCAGCACGCGCCGGATTGCATCGCTGGAAAGCTGCCGCAACCGGATCGCCAGAGTAGGCGCATCTTTTGGACGATTAAACGGAAGAATATCAAAGACAGTCACCGCATGCAGCTGGCCGTCCAGGGTGACATGCTCCGCGTGTTCGCAAACCACAAACGTGACATCACGCTCGCAGTACAAGCTAAGTCCTTTCGCTTCAGGCAGCTCCTGAATCCATTTCCAATGGTCACGCAACCACGATTTAAAAATCAGCTCGCCATCACGCGGAACGAACGGGGCGAGTCCCTCTTCTAAACGGCGTTGAGCAAGCCACTCATCAAAATTAGTACGGGAAAATCGGGTCGGACGGCGTTCGGAGACGGGCATGATTTGAAAAAAAGTTAAGTGGAGCCACCGCTAGGCGGGTCCGGGTTGGTCGTCCTGACATCTTCGCGACAAGCGCGCCGTGGATGGGTGACATGCCGGCTGCCGTCGGCAATATCCAGCCAGGAAGACCAAGGAGTATCCACGAGGAACCCCTCAGGGGCAAGGAGCATTGTCACGCATCGTTTTTATCATCCGAAACCGGCACTTAACCTGATTGAAATCGGTGCTGAACGAGGGATTCAGCCGGTAGCCAGGCGCTGAGCGAGGCTTGCCCTTTATGGAAGATAAAAACGAACAATCGCCTGGGTGCGATCAGTGAACGCCACGCGGCAAACCAATTGGCGCTTGGTATTGTAAGCACGGCCTTCTCCCGGAGAACCAAGCACGGGATCGAGCGCGGTTAAGAGGCTGATGGTCCGCGGGAGACCCTCCACATTCACCTGATCGCCGGTGCGCACAACCAATCGCACGACGCCTCCGGCTTCCACGGCCCAGATGCCGGTATTGTTTGACGCATTCACGCCGTCGGGAAGCGCCGTGCCGCCTGTGCCGGCGCTTAGTTTGGCCACAAATACCGGCCCGGCGCCGTCGGGCAGGGCGAGCGAACTGAAGGCGCTCCAGGTTGAACCTGCCACGCCGGCCGCTTCGCTTCCCGTCCGTGCCACGAGCGACAGGCCGGTGGGTGACGTCCACCAGATGCCGGCGGCGTTCTTTGCCGTCACACCGGCGCCTGTCAGCCTGGCTTGGAATGCGATTCCAAATTGCGCATTGTAAACAGGATCAGACAGGGCGGCGAACGTGGCGGTGCCCGCGCCCGGAGCCACGGCCCCTTTCCGCGCGATTTCCCCAAGGTCCACCTTCGCGGTATCGGCAAAAATCGCCTGATCACTCAGCTTTGTCACGCCATCCGGCCCCAACAGGAGCCGCGCAAGGAAAGCGGATGCCCGGTCTTCCGCCACGCTTGGAATGCCAAAGCCGAGCAGCTGGCTTGCCTGGGAGCGATACGGCACTTCATCACCGGTCGCCACCACCACTTCAGGAAGCATTCCGGCACGAAAATGAACAACGGCTTGTTTTCGGTTTGCCAGGGTGACAAGCGCCGAAAGCGTGGAGCCGCGGTAACCGCGGCCCTGGCCCGGACTGCCAGCAACCGCGCCAAGCACATTAAAAGAACTTACCGAACTTTCCAGGAACGGCGCGCCCTGGCGTAGCAACAAATGATTTCCGTCCGCGTCGCAAGCCCATACCCCCATGCCGGCGCCTCCCTGGCCGTTAATAAAGGTACCGGTGTGGAAGATCGTCCCGGTGCCGCTCATGGCAATTGAACCAAGCATCTTAAACTGCGCGCCCGCAACGCCTTCGACCGCGCCGCCGGTCACGGCAACTTCCCTAAGAATCCCCGATGCGTTGCTCCAGAGTCCAATAAGTGACTTCTTCCCGTCGACGATCGTCGCCATAAAAGCAATCGCTCCCGCCTGGCCGCAAACCGGATCTCTGAAGCTGACAAACCGTCGCGTTGGCGAAGTTGAACCATCAGGCAACGGCGCCGGATCTGATTTGCGCGCCACGACCACGGGCGGATTGCCGGCAATGATAGCCATGCCGGTTTCGTTCATTGCAACAACCGCAACCCCTGCCTCATCGTCAATGGCGGGCACACCGAAGCCGGTGATCCGCGCCGCGTCCGGGGCCTCGCCGATCAAGTCGCCTGTGCCAAAATCGACATAAGGCATCGGCTCCGTCGTAAAGGTTTGATCCGCGCCGAAGACCGCGCCGAGGCTGTCAGTGACGGTGGTGCGATAATGGTAAGTCGCGTTTGGTAGCAGCCCGCTGATAGGCATGGTCAGCCGGCTTGAACCGGCCGCCACCGGCTGGCTCGGTGTCAGGTTCCCATAAGTGGAAGTCAGGCCATACTCAAACGCGCCGCTTCCAGCGATGGTTCCCGAGTCGATTGTTGCATTCAAACGTGCTGAATGCGATTGCACGCCGCCTGGTTTCCCGGGGATTGGCAAGGCGCGGATCCGAAGCCGGAACACGCTCCCCGCGCCGTTGTCGCCGCCTCCGGAGGTCGTTCCATACAGATTGCTGTCAGCCCCAATAATCAGACCGGACTCCGGATAAGCGCCTCCATCGCTGAACTCTGCCAGGGTCGTAAGCGCTCCACTCGTAGATACCTTAAAGACCGTGCCAGCCTGCGAAGCTCCACCGAAACTGGTTGTGCCATACAGATAACCATCACTGCCAAAAAACAGAGCGCCTTGCGGATAGCTGCCTTTGGCGGGGACGCGATTATCACTAAATTCAACCAAAGTGGTTAATCCGCCATTTGCGGCCAGCTTGAAAACCGTGCCGTTCCCAGTGACGCCACCCGTGGAAGTCGTGCCGTAAAAAAACCCGTCCCCGCCCGCCAGAAGCGGTCCGTATGGATAAGCTCCCATCCTGCCCGACTCCACATCGGCGAACTCAACAAGAGTTGTTAAAGCGCCATCCGGAGTAAGCCGAAACAGAGTACCGAGATCTTTAGCTCCTCCAAGAAGCGTGGCGCCGTAGAAATTCCCATCGGCGCCTTTGACCAGCCCGGCCTGCGGCGAGGCTCCTTTATTGGAAGCCCCGTTGCCGGTAAACTCGATAAGCGTGGTCAGGACGCCGGCGGCTGACAGCTTAAAGATCGTTCCCAAGTCGTGCGTTCCTCCTTTGGAAGTGGTTCCATACCAATCGCCATTGTTCGTTTCAAGGAGAGCGCCCATGGGGGCGGTTCCCTTGTTGGTTGCGCCATTGCCGCTGAACTCCACGAGGGTTGAGATACTGCCATCGGCGGCCAGCTTGAATATTGTGCCGCAATCCGCTGAACCTCCGCCGGAGCTGCTTCCGTATAAGCTGCCATCAGCTGCGCGGGAAAGCGGCGCCATGGGAGCTGCCCCTTTATTAATCAACCCATTGCCTGTGAACTCCACGAGTGTGCTGAACTTGCCGGCAGTTGTTAGCTTAAAAAGCGTCCCTTTCCCGCCGGCTCCGTTGCCCGTGGTGGCGCCATAGAAATTCCCATCGCTTCCCACAACCAGACCCGGTTGCGAATTGGATGCGGGATCAGCTGCGTGGAACTCAGCCAGCGTGCTCAGCTTGCCGTCTGTTGTCAGCTTAAAGAGCGTCCCGGCATCGTCACTACCGCCGCTGAAAGTTGTTCCATACAGATCACCGTCCTGGCCCATGATAAGCGCCGATTGGGCGATACTCCCTTTGTCGGGGCCGCCTTTGCCGGCGAAGTCGACCAGAACGTGCAGTGTGCCGTCGGCCGCCAGCTTAAAGATGGTCCCGGCCTTATGAAGGCCACCTCCAAAGGTTGTGCCGTAGAACGAGCCATCCGGGCCGGCTACAAGCGCGGACTCGGGCAAGGCACCTTTCCCGTCAAAATGAGCGAGCGTCGTTAATAGACCGGCGGGCGTCACTTTAAAGATCGTGCCGTTTCCTTTGATGCCGCCCTTGGCCGTTGTGCCATAAAGATTGCCGTCAGCTCCCCAGGCAAGGGTTGCATAAGGAGCCGACCCTTTATTAAGCGCTCCATTATCGCTAAACTCCACCAGGGTAGTTAGCACTCCGGAACGGTTTGATTTGAAAATAGTGCCGTATCCTTTCGCGCCCCCTTTGGCCGTCGTTCCATATAAAAATCCATCGGCATCCTGCAACAGTCCGCCGTACGGCGACTCGCCTTTGGCCGCAGTGCCGTTCCCTGTGAAGTCGACCAGCGTGACGAGTTCACCGGATGCCGTCATCCTGAAAAGCGTCCCGTTCCCGGCATTCCCTCCATCAGCAGTGGTGCCGTAAAAATTACCATCAGGCGATAGAAACAACGCCGCATACGGCGAAGCGCCACGGTTGAAAGAACCATTGCCGCTAAACTCCACGAGGGTGGTTAACAAGCCGTCGGGAGAAAGCTTGAAAACAGTGCCTACGCCGTAAGCACCGCCTTTTGCGGTCGTTCCGTAAAGCGCGCCGTTCGGGCCGGGAACGAGTCCCGCACCCGGCCTGGCGCCCCGATTGGTCTGCCCCGCGTCGGTAAACTCCACGACCGTGCTGATGCCGCCATCCGCCGTGAGCTTGAAGATGGTTCCCGCTCCAAACGTGCCGCCGATGGACGTTGTCCCGTAAAAAACACCGTCGGCCGCTTCCACTAATTCGCCGATCGGATTGGCAGGCGGAACGGCAAAGTGATAAAAGCTCTCAAGCGCCGGAGCCGCGTGAAGTGGCGTGCTCGGAAACCCAATCAGCGCCGCTGCGAGCATGATCCAGAGCGGCACCATCGGCCGGCTTGGAAGAGCGCGGCCAACTGCCATGGAAAACCGGGAAAAGATTACTGGAATCATAAATACTGCTTCCGCCTACAAACAAACTTAGTTGCAACCGCAGCCGCCACCACCAACGCCGCGTCCCCCGGCAAAGGCTTCCCGTGTAAACCAGACATGCTCGGAGATTGAATCTGTCACCGGATCGCGGCTCGGGCGCATCGTATAATCAGCCAGATGACCACGATCCCATGGCTTGACGGTCGTGCATGCCGTGCAAAGCCCGGTTGCGGAAAGGAGCAGGAAGAGGCGGAGACTTTTCATGGAAAGTAAATGCGCACCTATTTTTCAGCCAGAAGCGCGGCGATTTCTGCCACCAAAGCCGGCTCATCCTTTACCCGGAACCCATTGTGGACATGGCGGATCACCCCCTTCTTATCAACCAGGAAAGAGGTCGGCATGGCGCTCACATCCGCGGCTGCCACCAGCTTGTGCGCGGCATCGCGGACCACGGGAAATGAGATGGCTGTCTTTTTCAGAAACCCCTGCATATCGGCGGCAGTCTCGTCCACGCTGATGCCCAACACGGTGAATCCCCTGGCCCCGAACTGCTCCTGCCATCGGTTAAGAATGGGGAACGATGCTTTGCAGGGTCCGCACCAGGAAGCCCAGAAATCGACGTAAACCACCTTCCCTTTCAGGTTCGGCAGGCTGCCTTCCAGCGCGAATCCACCCAGCGCGGGCAACACCGCGGATTCTTTCCATCCGGCTGCAAAGAGCGGGGTTGTCATCGATAGCAATACAGCGAACAAAGCGGCGCGATTTCGTAAAAGCAGGGAACGGTTCATAAAAAAGCTAGTCATGCGTCTTGCAGGAGCTGAGGAAGAATGGCTTGGCGAAAGCCGCGGGTCTCGTAGAGCAACCCATTGCACCAGAGACAACCTTGAACGCCCGGCGTGCGTTCCAGCATGGCGATCGCCTCCCGGCCGCCCAATACCATCGCTGAAGTGGAAAGAAGCCCCGCCGTAATACAGTGTTGCGCGATGACTGTCACCGAACGCGTCCCATTGGCGACTGGCCAGCCGGTGCGGCAATCCAAAATATGCCCATACGTGCGGCCTTCAAATTCAAAACAGCGGCGATAGTCGCCCGAAGTAGCCACCGCCGCGCCACTTTTCAGTCGAATCGCGCAATGACACTTTGACGGGTCCGCCGGGTCCTCGATTCCGACATGCCAGCCATCGCCCTCGGGCGAATCGCCTTGCACGGCAATGTCTCCGCCCAAATCGACCATGACCCGCCTAAGTCCCATGCCGAGCGCGAGCTGCCTCACACAATCGACCGCGAACTCTTTTCCCACCCCGCCGAAGTCGAGCATCATTCCGCGGACAGGCAGAAAGATTGCGCCGGGTCTGCGCTCGATTTTTTTCCAGCCTACCAGCTCGCGAGTAGCGGCCAGTTCATCCGCGCCTGGAAGCGTTTGGCGGCTCCGCTTCCAATCCCACAAAAGGCTTAGCGGCAATGAGGTGGCATCAAAAGCGCCCTGGGTCAAAAAATGCGATTGCTCGCAAAGATTAAGAAGCAGCTCAGTCTGCGGCTCGATAGTCACCCAATCAATCCCGGCGCTCGCGTTGATTCGGCTTACTTCGCTCTCTTCCAGAAATCGTGAATACCGCAGCTCAAATTCGAGCAGCCAATTGAAAGCGATTTGGCGGAAATGCTCCGCCGCTTCAGGAGAAGCCGCCTGAAAGAAAAACTGGCATTGCGAGCCT
Organism: Chthoniobacteraceae bacterium; assembly: GCA_028293625.1. Taxonomy (GTDB): domain Bacteria; phylum Verrucomicrobiota; class Verrucomicrobiia; order Chthoniobacterales; family Chthoniobacteraceae; genus CAIURC01. The sequence goes on from JAQGOL010000030.1 coordinate 951,219, forward strand.
AACGCAAAGAAGGAGACCGCATAAAAGCCGTCCTCACTTTCCGTTAAGAAAGCCTCCGCCATTCGGAGCCTGAGTGCGTTTTCACCGGGAGCCATCAGAATTGGAAATGCAAACCAACTGTAAATGAGTGCGCGTCCGGATACGCCGACTGCGAGGTCCTGTCATCCAGGCCGCGCGTGATATACCGCTCATACCCCGCGTCGACCGCCAGCTTTTCCTTCACGATATAAAGGCGTGCCTGAACTCCCAGGTTAAAGGTTTCCTCCGCCGAGACCCGGTAATCAGAGGAATAGTAGTCAGGATGACCCGTAAACTCTGTGTCGTAAAAATCGGCCTTTGATTGCCTGTAATAGCGGAAGCTCGGCCGAAGTGTGAGACGTCCGCCGAAGAACCGCTTGTAGAACGCCACTTGGGCCGTGTGCGAGATACTTCCGTAATCGTTATGACCAAACCGATAGGAAGTCTCCATGCTGGTGTTCAGCATCGAAAAATAGTGCGTCCACTGGAGAAAAAGAAGCTGCTCAAATTTCTGGTCCGGGCGCTTTTCATTAAAGACATAAAACTCATTGATCAGAACGCGCTTGTAAGGGTCACTTAAAAAGCCCTGCTTCCACCCAAGCCCGATATTCAAGCTCACCAGATCGTTGCGGCTAAGCACTTGGTTTACCCCGACGATCGCGTCGTAGCTGCGTTTGAGCGCATCGAGGCTGGTTCCATTGGCGCCGACTGTGTCATCGGTAAAAGCGAATCCGAGAACCAGTTCGGTGTTCTTATGATTAAAAGAGATGGTATCCTGCAGCGAGTATCCAAACGAAGTATAGTCGGACTCCGTGCTATAGGCGAATCCGGCCTTGACTGCATGACTTCCTATCTGCCGGCCAAGACCGAGGGTAAAAGCGTAACGCTCGTCCTCCAGGTAGACCGATGGCACCGGATCGCCCTTTACAAGCGGCGGCAGCCCGGTCGGTGACGCGCCCGAAATCGCGCTATAAAGAAACGAACCATCGATCACGGTCGTTTCATTCAGATCAATGCTAAAGAGCGAGTAATTGGAGTCGACCCGGATCCTGTCATCCTCCTCCTGGTAGTATTGATATCGCGAATCAAAAAAGCTTTCCGCCTTGAGGGTCGAACAAATGACAAGATAAAGCGCGCCTATGATGACCCAAAGTCGAACGGTGCGGGCAATGGAACGGGAGTACAAACGGACTTGCATGCGGGGTGGTTGAAAACCAAGACGGGCCGCCGGCTTCACGACGGCCGCGTGACCGGCGGTTTGGTAGGCGGATTCGGCGCGCTGGGCGGCTGAATGGGTGCGGGATTGGGATTCGGTTTGGGTGCCGGCTTCGGCTTGGGCTGCGGTTTAGGTTCCGGCTTGGGAACGGGCTTCGGCCTTGGAATGGGCCTCGCCTTGATGCTCATTACATCCGCGACATACTCTCCAAAAGGATCTGCAGCTTCTTCAAGTGGCGGCGCCTCTTCAAGCCATTCAAGCGCCAGATTCCGCCGTTCAACTTCGGAAATCCAGACGGCTGAGCTTGCCTCAAGAGCACGATTAAGAGCACCTGCAATCAGACAGATGGTAATTAACTTCTTAATCATAAGTTCAGACTTCCAAAGGCGATCATTTCAAAATCAGACGCTTCTGCCGATAGGGCCAAAAGAAGCAGGATGCTCTCCGCACGTGTTAGCAGTCCCCTTTAAAATGCCTATAAAAATCGGCGGTTTACCGGAAGAAATCGGCCACCTGAAGCAATGAACTATTTAGGAGACTAAAAGCGCCTTCCACCCTGGCAACTTATAGACAATTCGCTGTATCTAACCGCGCAGCATGACCAATATGAAGCAATAGCTATCGCACATTGAAGGCGACTACATAGGAGTCATAATCCGATATAACGCAAGTTGACTACTTACCACCAAAGTATAGCAGCGGACAAGCACGCCATTGCAAGGAGCGCATTACCCTTGGAATACACCGCGCTGCTACCTGGAAATCCTTTCCGGGTTGAAACAGCCCGACGCCAGAAAATGTGAGGCAAGCTTTATTACCGTGGAATTGCGCATCAAAAAGGGATGCGCCGAATGCACCACGATATGCTCTTTCATCCCGTCCACCCTGGAGCGCGCCACGGATACCTTGCCGTCGTCAATACCGGCGATCATGCAGCTGTTTATCCAGTTGATGGAGCGGTCACCGGCAATGATTCCGAGTTCAAAACCGACCTTCCCCAATCGATTGGGCGTGGATTGGCTGCCGGTGCCGAGTTCATTTCCCGCGGGTCCATTGATCAGCTGAAAAAGCTTCCAGCCGCCGAGCCTGTCAACAACCTCACTCCCCTGGTTCGGCGGTCCGAGCATGACCACCCGTCCAAGCCTCGGCTCACGATGCCGGGCAAAATAGCTTCTTACCAGGACGCCCCCGAGTGAATGGGTCACAAAATGGATCTTGTTGCAGGAGGCTAACTCAGAGCTCGCCAAAGCAGCTCCTATTGTTCCATCGCTCAAAACCGCTATCGACGCTTTCCTTGATGGGTAATCGCAATTAATTACGATGTAATGCTGCTTTGCCAATGCCGATTGCATCCGGCCCATGCTGGCGCTGCCGCGGCAAAGGCCGTGCAGCAATATGACTCCTTCGCGAGCATTGCCCCAGGCCGGCAAAAAAATAAGCAGCGCTGCAAAAAGGATGACTCTCACCCGGCAAGGCTAACGCGGCGGTGCGGCAGCCCGCATCAAAAAAGGATGCCGCTCCGGCTTCTCCTAAAGAGCGATTGTCAGTGCCGGAAAGCTTTCGGTTTTTGAATTCGCCCCGGGGCAATCCAGCCGCGCTCCACCATATACTCTCCAAGCGTTGCGGTGATCATCCTGAAAGTGCGGCGCGCATTGTCGGTCACGCCTCCCGGGTTTGAAGCAATGCCACGGGTGCCGCTGAAAATGGGATCAGGCTCGTCGCGGCGCCCGGTTCAGCGATGCTCCCTCCGGTCGTCCCGAACTGGAGGAATGGCGGGTTGGAAACAGACAGATTGCGCACGCTTACTTCAGTCTCCATTTTCGTGCCGCCAAGGCCGAGCCCAATCCGTTGGCGCAAGGGCGAGCGCTTCCCGGAAAAGTAGCCCATTGGTCCGTTGACGCTCCATCAACCTCCCTGTAAAGTGACTTCATCTGGAATGGAGGTCTCCTTGTCCGGTAAAAAAAGCCGGCTGAGAATTGGTCGTGTTGCAAGGAATCGGCGTTCCGGGAAAACCGCCATGAAGTCCGTTACTCATCGCCTTGCGGTTTTTACCGTTCTGGTAAGCACCGCTTTTTTAACCGCGGGCTCCGCGAAGGAACCTGTGCAGTCCAATCCAACCGCTTCACCACCAGCCGAACTGGATCTTGGAAGCCACTCCTTCAAGGTATCGACCCGGTCCGGGGAAGCTCAGCGTGCCTTTGATCGCGGGCTGACGCTTGCCTATGCATTCAGCCATCTGGCGGCCGAGCAGGAGTTTCGCCGCGCCGCGGAGGCCGACCCACAATGCGCCATGGCATGGTGGGGCATCGCGCTGGTCAATGGCCCCCATATCAACGTCCCGGCGGTGCAGGCTGAACGGGCGAAAATTGCCACCGAAGCTGTCGCCAAAGCGCGGGAGCTTGCGCCTGCTGCCGGCAAAACCGAACACGAATTAATTGAGGCGCTCGGCCTGCGTTATCGCTATCCGCAACCCGAGGATCGCGCGCCGTTGGATCAAGCTTACGCGGAGGCGATGCGCAACGTTTGGAAATCGAATCCGGAAAATGCCGATGTGGCCACGTTATGCGCCGAAGCCTTGATGGATCTGCATCCCTGGGATCTCTGGCTGAATGACGGACGGCCGCAACCGTGGACGCCGGAAATCGTCACTGCGCTTGAGCAAGCGATCGCACTCAACGTCAATCATCCCGGCGCCAACCATCTCTACATCCACGCGGTGGAAGCCTCGGCGCATCCTGAGCGGGCGCTGGCCGCAGCCGACCGCCTGGGCGGCCTTGTCCCGGGAGCCAGCCATACCGTTCATATGCCCGCGCACATTTACGCACGCCTGGGCCGCTGGGAGGACGCCGCGCTGGCAAATCAAAAAGCGATCACAGCCGATCTCCTTTACCGCGCCACGTATTTGCGCCCGGGTTTTTACGCGCTTTATATGGCGCACAATCAACATTTCCTGGCTTACACGGCGATGATGCGCGGCCGTGGTGCGGAAGCTCTGGAGAACGCCCGTGCGATGGCGGCAGGCGTGCCCGCGAATTTCGTACGCGATTATCCACAGATTGCCGATGGTTATGTGATTTTCCCATCCGAAGTGCTCCTGCGATTTGGACGCTGGGAGGAAGTGCTCGCCGAACCGCGTCCGCCTGCCGGCCTGCCGCTTTCAAACGCACTCTGGCATTTTACCCGGGCCGCCGCGCTCAATGCGCTCGACCGGCCTGAAGATGCCCGGCTTGAGCGCGATGCTTTTCTGGTTGCCGCGGCGGCGGTCCCCAAGCAGTGGACATTTGGCAATAACTCCGCCACCGACCTGCTTGCAATCGCCACGCTGGTCATTGAGGGCGAAATGGCGGCACGCGACGGTCGCCTCGAGCAAAGCATCAACAGTTTAAGCGAAGCCGTGCGCATTCAGGATACGCTGCGCTACGACGAACCACCCGATTGGATTCAGCCCGTGCGCCATACGCTCGGCGCGGTGCTCCTCAAGGCGGGCCGCGCAGCCGAAGCGGAAACGGTTTATCGCGAAGACCTGGCCAAATATCCCGAAAACGGATGGGCGCTTTTTGGCCTCGCCAGCGCGCTCCGGCAAAAGGGCGACCCCGAGGCACCATCGGTCGAGGCACGCTTTGTCAAAGCGTGGGCATCGGCTGATATTCGCATTGCCTCAACCTGCCAGTGCGTCCCCGGCACGTGATTAGATCGGCTCTCTCGCCGGCCGAAAAGGATTGATGGCGCGCGGTTCCTGCGCCCCAATTACGTTGCCAAACCAATCTTCAATCCAGCTGAGCACAACAAAGCCGCTCAGGAAAAGACCGGCGAAGAAGACGAGCGTGATGACGAACATGGCAAGTCCCGCAACCACGAAATAGCCGTCACGTTCGAGCAGCGCGCTGGCAAGGAAGATGATTGTGAGGGCAGGCAGAAGATTGCTAAGCGGAATGGGCAGCGGGAGCAGCAGGAGCAGCCCGCTAATACAGATCATCGCGCCATAGAGATGATGAAGGAGCAGGCAATCGATAAGGAGACTCCAGCGCGGCTTAAGCAATATTTCGAGAGTCCGTGCAATCCGTTTTGAGGCGGTGAGGATTCGAGCGATATGGCGCGGAGCGATTTGCGCGCCAAGTAATCGCATGGGAAGCCATGGCTCAAGCCGCAACGAAAGGCGGACGCCAATCAGTGCTATAATCAAACCAAGCACCATTGAAAGACCGGGCAGCGGCACTGGCAGGCAGAATGGCAGCGAAAGCAAGATCAGCAGCAAAGTATAAGCGCGTTCTTTGATTACAGCGATCATCTCGCGCAATGTGACAGGTTGGTCACCAAGCCTCGCAAGCAGTCCGTCAATCTCCATCGAAAGCCGGCGGGACGGCTGCAAGCGCAACGGCGCAACCGGATCGGTCGGAGGAGATTCCGTCATAGATTCAATTGTCCGGGCCGGCGCACAGAGTCAAGCAGACAACGGTTCAAATAGGTGGCCCGCTTTGCAAAGGCTCGCCTTCCGGTAAAGCAAACGAGGCCTGCCGATAACAACCGGCTTTGCCCATGACATCGCACTGACCTCCCTCTCTTGGAACGGTTTACCTATACGACATACCGGGAAAACGCTTCCTTTCCAAAAGCTCCGGGCATTTCCCGGAGCTCTATCACTCTTCGTCGCCCCTGCCCGTGAGCAGCGGCACCAAGTGCCAAAGGAAGTAGACAAGCGAAGTAATAAAGGCCGCGACATAAGTCCATGCCGCCGCATCCAGCATCTTGCGCACGGCGGTCGCCTCTTCGCCTTCCTTGATGAAGCCCATCTGGCCCAGAATCAGTTTCGCGCGGTTTGAAGCGTCGAACTCGACGGGCAATGTCACAAGGTTAAAGGCCATGATGACACCCCAGCCGAGCGTCATCACGAGTGCGCCGGTGTAGCCCGAAAGCAGCCCCGTAAACATACCGAGCAGCGGCAGCCACATCACAATCTGGCTGGCAAAGTTGGTGACTCCGACCGAGGCCATCCGCCATTGCAACGGTGCGTAGGCAATCTTGTGCTGAATAGCGTGACCGCACTCGTGCGCGGCCACGCCGAGCGCCGCCGCCGACTGCCCGCGGAAGTTCTGCGAGGAAAGAACCAGCCGTTTATGCATCGGATCATAATGATCGCCTAACATCTCTTCGTGCTCGACGATCTCGACATCGTAAATGCCCGCCGCCTGAAGTATCTGCTCGGCGGCTTCGGCGCCCGTATAACCGGACGCCGCGAGCACATTGCTATATTTGGCATATGCACTTTTGACCCGCATCATGGCGAGAAGTGAAATGCCCATCGTGAATCCGAAAATCAGCAGGAGAATTAACATAGATCGTGGTGGTTAAGGAAGTTCCGGGGCACTCCGAAGTAACGCGTCGGCCGCGTATCATGCACCGTGGAAATCTGGCGGAGCCGACGCTCGCGAGCGCTCTGGAATTGAGCTCTTAGACGCTCGCAGGGAAGTGGCTGGCTTTGCAGCAATCGATTCATTGGTTAGATCGAAGCGGGTTCAATGAAGCCGGGACCACCCCACTGACGAAGCCGCTCAAGACTGCGTTGAAACTTTTGACGGCGAACGGCAAAATGCGTCTTCCGTTTGCGCAACCGCCGGGCGAGCTTGCTCTGAACTCCATCAATGACCGCATACAGATCGGCGCCGGTGTTGCTGGCGTAGACGTCCTTGCCGGGCACCGGCAGCCGCACGTTCACCGTGAACCGCTTTTCCGGGTTTACGCCCAGATCCTGCGCGAGCACAACCTCGGCTGACTGCACGTCGGCGGAGATCTCGTCGAGGACGGAAAGTTTTTCCTCGGTAAAGATCTGAAGTGCTTCGGTGAGTTGCAAATGATGAGGAACGATATGGAATTTCATACGCTGCGCCCTTTAGCATCGGCCATGCCCAAGCTGGCCGGAGGACCCGGCCCTGGGTAAAGAAGAAGACCGGTGCCTGTTTCTTTGGCGCAACCGGTCAGGAACTGACCGGTCCCGGTAAGAAAGAAACCGGTGCCGGCGAAGTTTTTTAACCATGAACAAACACCTGCTTTTTCCGCTCCTGATCGTTGCCACCCTTGTGGCGGGGATTGGCTGGGCGGAATACACGAGCTGGAAGGAAATCGCGGAACTCCAAAGGCAGCTTCACTCGCCGGCACTCCTCCGAATCCTGGCGCAGAGCGCACAGTGGCCCGTGGAAGATCACCAGGCGCTTCAGACTTTGCTTGCCGAAGCGCAGACCTCACTCGGCGCGTTCCGGGGATGGCTCCTGGTCTCCTGCATCAGCCTGCTCGTGCTCGTCGTGGTGCTCGCCTACAGCATCCAGCGATGGATGATCGCGCCGCTTGAAAGCCAGCTCGTGAAGAGTCATGCAGTGATCGCCCGCCAGGAAAAACTCGCCTCGCTTGGCGTCCTGGCGGCCGGCGTCGCCCATGAGATTCGCAATCCGCTTACCGCCCTTAAAGCGCGGATTTTTTCGCAAACCAAACGGCTCCAGCGCCATTCACCCGAGCACGCGGACGCTCTGTTCATCAACGCCGAAATCGACAGGCTTGAACAAATCGTAAAGGATTTCCTTCAGTTTGCGCGTCCGGGCGAACCCGGGCTTGCGCCGGTGAAAGCCGCAGATTTTTTGCATGGTTTGTGCGAACAGATGGCGGCGGACCTCGCGCCATGCGGGATCGACCTTCGCCTTGAGACGCCGGAAAACTTGTGGCTCAAAATGGACGCCGCGCAAATCAAGCAGGTGATGATCAATCTGATCCGCAATGCGGCTGAGAGCATCGGCCGTAACGGGCGCATCACCTTGAGGGCACGCGCCACGCTCCTTCCCTTTGCGCCGTGGCGTCTCCCGGCCATTGCGCTTGAGGTCGAGGATACCGGCGCGGGGATTCCAGCGGAGGTTCAGGGACGGCTTTTTGATCCCTTTTTCACCACCAAGGAGGCCGGGACCGGGCTCGGCCTCGCCATTGCCGAGCGCATCGTGCAAAGACACGGCGGGGCGCTTCAGTTTCGCACGCAGATCGAGCGTGGCACGATCTTCAGCGTCCTGCTCCCCGCTGCCCAAGACGATGAAATCTCCCGCTAAAATCCTGCTCATTGAAGACGACATGCACGCCGCGGCCGCGTTGCGCCAGGTCCTGGGTGAAGAAGGATACGAAGTGACGGTGGCCACGCGTGGCGATACCGGCCTCGAGCTTACGCGCGGCCAGCCATACGATGTCGTCATTACCGATTTTAAGCTTCCGGGAATGGATGGCCTCGCGCTCGTCCGGCAACTCCACACATTGCATCCGCGCCTGCCGGTCATCCTGATGACTGCGCATGGCACGACCGAGACCGCCATCGAGGCAACCAAACTCGGCGCGTACGATTACCTGCTTAAACCTTTCGAGATGGACGAGTTCCTCGATATGACAGCACGCGCGGTTGCCAGCAGCCGAACCATGACGTCGCCTGTCGCGCTCGGCGAAACAGGCGCGGCCAAGGACGCCATCATCGGCCAGAGCCGCGCGATGCAAAACGTCTTTAAACAGGTCGGCCGCGTAGCCGCCACCACTCTTCCCGTCCTGATTCGCGGAGAAACAGGCACCGGCAAGGAACTGATCGCGCGCGCCATCTATCAGCATAGCGACCGCGCCGGCCAGCCATTCATCGCGGTCAACTGTGCCGCCATTCCCGAGACACTTCTTGAAAGCGAACTCTTCGGCCACGAACGCGGTGCATTCACCGGCGCCGAGATGCGGCGCATCGGGCGCTTTGAGCAAGCGGATCGCGGCACCATTTTTCTCGATGAAATCGGCGACATGAGCATTTCAACGCAAGCCAAGCTGCTGCGCGTACTTCAGGAAAAATCGATCCAGCGCCTGGGTGCCAAGGAGCCAGTCGCCATCGACGTGCGCGTGATTGCCGCCACGCATCGCGATCTTGAAACCGCAATCCAGGAACGGCTCTTTCGCGAGGATCTTTTTTACCGTATCAATGTGGTCGCGATCCTGCTCCCGGCGTTGCGCGAGCATCGCGAGGATATTCCCGCGCTGATCGAATACTTCCTGCGCCGCTACGGAACTGAACTCGGAATCAACGCTCCCTCGATTCAGCCCGACGCGGTTGAGTTTCTCCAGCAACAGCCATGGCGCGGCAATGTGCGCGAGCTGGAGAACGTCGTGCGCAAGGCGCTGCTCGCCGCGCGCGGATACGCCATCGTGCAAGCCGATTTGCGCGAAGTAATGCGCGAGCCAAAAACCGAAACCGCCGCACGCCAAACCCTTGCCGAATACGCCAGCCAACTCCTCGATGCAGCGCAGCGCGGCGAGAGTGAAGGCGTCTATGCCGAATTCCACGCAGCAGCCGAGCGCGAACTCTTCTCGCAGGCAATGCGGCTGGCGGAAGGGAACAAGACCAAAGCCGCGCGCTGGCTCGGCATTGCCCGGCTTACCTTGCGTGAGAAGCTAAATACTCTGGGAATTGAAGTGGAAGAAAAGTAACTCCGGCGCGTAATCGCGAATGCATTTTTATTGGTCGCTGCAATCCGGCTCGATCTGGCTTTGATCGATGCGTTGTAATGCCGGTCTCTTTATCGACCAGGCAACCATTGGTATTCGCGCTTGGATAGTCATAGGCCCGGCCGCCTTGCAGGCAGCTTCAGCATCTTAGGCAAAGGCTCCTTATAAGTCATTGAGGACAAAGCAGATCAACATATTGCCATCGACACGGAGTTTTCTATTGTGTTAACATATACTTTCGAAAAGAAACCCCTAATAAAAACAGATTATCTATGTATTCAACTATCAAGGTTCGTCCGTGGCCAATGAAACTCGCAGCAACCTGTGGCCTCGTTTCCCTCTGGCTGGCACCCGCCTACGCTGCCGTCGTCGACTATTCCAGCGGTGTTCTGGCACTGAGCCCAACTCACTACTACGAGCTTAACGAGACAACCAAAGGGGTCGTTATCGACAGGGGGATCAGTCCGTTTGCCGCCGCCCACGAGGGGAATTTTCCTCCGGGAGAAGTAGGCGCTCCCGGCGTTCTGTTGCCGGGCTTTGGCGACGACAACCGGGCCCTTCGCAGCAATAACGCCGGTGGAGTAAACCTCGGACCTGGCACCAGCTTTGCGACGGACTCCATGTCAATTGCAATGTGGTTTCTGGCGCCCGGTGGAGTAAATGTCGGTGATCGGCTATTTACGAACAATGTCGAGCGTCTTGCCGGCGGAACGGAGGACAGTTTTCAGATTACGCTGCCGAATAGTTCAAGCCCGTGGGGGATTGTATTTGCGGTGGGACAGGAGGCGGACATGCAGCTGGCGATTCCCACGAACATCATGCCGGTTCAGGACAACCGGTGGCATCATTTGGTGGTGGCACGGGCAGGAGACGATGTCAGCAGTATGAGGGTTGTAATTGATGGAAATGATTTCACCGGCAACCTGGTGCCTACAGATGCTACATGGGGGACGACGGGCAGTAATGCACACCTCGGGATGCGGGCCGATGAAGGCGGCAGTGATCACAATCACAACGGCAGCATCGACGATACCGCGATCTGGCTTAACCGCGCCCTTACCGTCGAGGAGGCACAAGGACTTTATGCAGCGGCCCAGATCCCGGAACCTGCCGCCGTGTCGCTTCTCGCATTGGGCGCCCTGGTGATGGTGCGCCGCCGTCGCGAATAGTAGAAGGCAGATCTCTCCGTATCCCGTCACTTCACAGTGACGCGGCATACGGCATCGAGCAGGCAAACTATTTCAGTTCCGCCAGGTAAACTCAGCCGTCGATTATCGGCCTCCGGCACAAGCTCCCGGACTTACGAAAGTGAGAGCGGGCCGCCTTCACAAAGGGCCGGTTTGCCGAAGGCGGTGATCTGATGTCCCATGGCGTTGGCGAGGGCGAGCCAAAGCCGGTTATGTGCCACCTTGTCAAGCTTCAGGCTGCGGCCCATCTGAAAGCCGGCGCCGCCGCCGACCAGAACACATGGGATATTGTTCAGGGTATGGCTGTTGCCCTTGCCAAGTTCATTGGTCCAGACAATCAGGGTGTTATCCAGCATGCTCCCCTCGCCCGTCGGTTCGGGCGTTTCTGAGAGGCGCCTGGCGAGGTAAGCCAGCTCGCCGCAGAACCAGGTGTTGATGCGTTTTAGCTTCTCCTGTGAAGCTTGGTTGCCATCAGGATCATGGGAAAGCGAGTGATGGCCTTCTTCAATTCCGAGCCAGCGCATCCGGGCCTGACCGACCGAGCGCATATACTGCAAAGTCGCCACCCGGGTCATATCATTGGCCAGGCTATTAACCAGAAGATCAATCTGCATCCGGCTGATCTGCGGGGTGTTGTCGTTGACGAGTTCAATACTTGGATCGAGCTCCGGAACAGGATGCTGAAGCTGGGCATCGCCATCGTGGCTTTGAAGTTCCTGTTCAAGATCGCGCACAAGCGCCATGTGCCGGTCAAGTAACATCTTGTCGCGAGCGCTCAGTTTGGAGCTAACCCGTTTGAGATCATCGCGAACATCATCGAGCACGCTTACCAGGCTCTCCTTGTCTTTCATCTGCCCGTATAACTTGCCGAACATGTCATACGGATTATCGACCGGAGCAACCGGCTGGTTGGCTCCCGCATACGACATCCGCGTCCAGGGATCGGCACGGTCGGGAACCGCCACTCCAAATTCCAACGACCCAAACCGGGTCCGTGTTTCGGGACGGCCCTGAAGATAGTTCTTAATTTCCTGATCAATCGAAATACTGCCGGCCCAGCCCGCCGGAGTATCCGAACCGCCCTGGATGTTGCCCGGCAGCAATTCGCTTCCGGTTAACAAACAGCTCATTCCACGCATGTGGGAGTCGCCGTCGCCGCGCACTTTATTATGGATGCCATTGAGAAGCAGCGTGCGATCGCGAAACGGTTCAAGCGGCTTAAGTATCGATTTGAACTCAAAGTTTTCGCCCTCCTGTTCGGGCCAGAACTCATCCGGCAAAGTGCCATTTGGCGAAAACATGATCACCAATCGCTGCCGGCGCTGCGGCAACGGCGCCCCGGTCAGGCTCGGCAAACCGCACAAAAACGGGAGCGCCGCGGTTGAAATACCAAGGTTGCGCAGGAACTCGCGGCGATTGAAGAGGAAGGGGTTGGCCATGGGAGGTTACTTCTGCGCCAGGGGCGCGGCGGCGGTTGGAAGTCCGTCGGATGCGGCAATCACCGCGATCTCGGCGAGCAGTTTTTGGATATTAAACTCAGAGGAAATAAAAGAGCGCCGCAGTGAGTCCAGAGTGTCGGGTCCGAACGCGGCCGGCTCCTGCTTTGCCACATGATGAAAGAGCTGGCGCACAAAGACCTTCTGCGCGCTCTCGCTTTGAACAGCGAACTCGGCAATGTCGCGGGCGCCGCTGACTTTCAGCGGCTCGCCATCGCCGAAGGAGAGTTCGCCGGCGGCATCGACCGGCTTGTGATTATCCTCGGTGCGCCAGCGGCCAATGGCATCGTAGTGCTCAAGGGCGAACCCGAGTGGATTGATAACGGAATGACAGCCCATGCACGAGGTGTTGCGGGTCATTTCAGTGACTTTCTCCCGCATGGTAAAGGTCGGATCAAACTTGCTGTTCTCGAATTCCACGGCCATCGGCGGCGGCTTGAGACCAAGGCCGAGCACGGAGCGCGTGAGAAAAACGCCGCGGTGAATGGGGGAAGTCAAATTGCCATGGGCCAGGGCGCTCATCAGGTAGGGATGCGTGAGCACTCCGGCGCGTTCATTTTTATCAAAATCGACCCGCTGGAAACCTTCTCCAACCTCGTCCTTTCCATAAAAGCGGCCGAGACGCGCGTTTAAGAAAAGGTAATTGGCCTGGAGCAGTTCACGATAATCCGATCGCGGGCTCCAGACCACTTCCTCGACAAACAGCGCGAGCGAAGTGCGCAGGTCGGCCAGCACGGCCTGGTCAAATCCCGGGAAAGCTTGCTGATCTTTGGAAATTGCCTCCGCGCGGTCGAGATCGAGCCAGTCATGGAAAAAGCCCGCCACCTTGGTTTTGGTGCGCGGATCAGCCAGCATCCGGGCCGCTTGCGCGGCAATCTCGGCCCGGGTGTGGAGCTTGCCGGATTCCGCTGCCCGGAACAGAGTCTCATCCGGCACCGAATCCCAGAGAGAAATGGCGAGGGAAGCCGCGGCGTCGAAATCGTCCGGCTGCTCGCTTTCGTGAAGCCCGGGATAAAGGAAACGAGGGGATTTGAAGGTGAAAAGCACCACGCGTTTGACAGCGATTTCAGCGCTCTTGGCGTTGGCAAACTGCGTGTCGACAAATTGCTTTTGATCCTCGCTCAACGGTCTGCGAAATGCCGTCTGAATCAGGCGCCGCGAGAAATCCTTGAGCCGTTCGACGCGATCGGGAGCCTCCGGTTTGATTCCCGCAAGCTCCCCGAGGTTGGCCTCGACATAATCGGCCACGGCAAGGGCACCGCTTACGGTCGCCTGATACCACGCTTTGGAAAGCCCGGTGCCGCGCTCGTATCCAACGCTTCGATCATCGGCCGGAAACGTCGTATTAATCACCATCGTCGGATGAACCTGTTGCGGCGAGAGATTCTGTTCCCCGATCGGTTCCAGCACGCCGTGCGGTGTTTTCCATTGCAGCTCAATGGAAGCCGACTTGTCTTTGAATTTAAAAAACTCCAGCACGAGCGGGTAAGAGCGGCCGCCCAGCAGGAAGAGGCTCTTTTTCTCCTCGCGAACCTCGGCTCCCGCGCTTACCCAGGCGTCAATCAGCAGCGTTTTGGTGTCATTGATCCAAAGCCGCGTGCCGTTCTCGCTTCTGATGACAAATTCGTATACGCCGGTTTCCTCGGCGCGAACCGAACCTTCCCAGCGAGCGGAGAACTCTTCGGCAACCATTGAAGCCGGGTCCGGACTTTGAGCGCCAAAAGAAAAAACGACCTGTTTATCGACACGATCGAACTGCGTCTTTTTCTTTTTCTCGCCCGGCTTTTGCCCTGGCTCCGGAGCGGGCTGCTCAATGGCCGGGCCACTGTAATGCCCTTTCAACCCATGCTTATTGTCTGCCGGATTCTGAAAGCCACCGCGGAACTGTCCGATTAAATCGGCGGCCACGGTGCGATACTGAGGGACGGTCAGGCGCGCCAAATCGATTGTTGGCGGATGCAAACGGATCTGCGCCGCCGGCGAATAAAAGGCGTCGTAAATGTAAGCGGCAACCTGCGCTGCATCTTCACCAACGCATGCGCCCGGGTCGTCGTCCGGCATCGTTTTTGCAATCCGCCGGGTCAGACTTTTGAGCGAACGATCACCCGTCAAAGGCTCCTTATATTCCTCCGCTACGCCCTCTCCATTTTTGCCATGGCATTCCGCGCACATTTTTTCGTAAATGCGCGCCCCTGGGTGAACCGGCTCCTCGGCATCGAGTGCTCCGGCGCTTGCCAGGAACAAAAACAGATGGCGGATCAGGCAGCGGAAATTCACAGGTGAAGGGGGGGTAAAAGGCGCTACAACCGGCCGCCAATCTGACCACCATCGAGCTCACGAGTTCTTAGTTCCTTTTGCACTCCGGCTATCGTCCATGGCGTCCGCCAAAAATACGAGCGATGGTGTCATCTCCATCACGGCGGTGCGGCCTAAAAACGCACCATGAACTGCGCCCCGAAAAGATGACCATAACCGGCGCGCCCCGAGTCATGACGGCCCAGGTCGTATTGCAGTTTGAGCTGGGTATGGGCCGTGAAACGGTAGCCGGTGGCGGCATCAATCCGCCAAACGTCTTCGCTCCATGAACCGGTCCGATTATCTCCATCGCGCACATCGGCAAAAAACTGCTGATTCCATCGAAGCGCGCCAAAAAATCGGGGAGTGAACTTGTATTTGGCCTCGATGTAGTAAGCGAGCGTATCGGCATTACCCACATTCGGCACTTCAAAGCGCGCTTCGTAAACCTCCGCCCATAGTTGCCAATGATGCCAGGCAAAACCGGCATCCTGGCCGAAAACAAGTTCATGGTAATCGCCAAGACTCTTGCCACGCGGGAGAACATCGGCGGTTTCCAGATAGGCGCCGCGGCTGGCGGAGAGGCCAAATGTCCAGGCCGGATTTGGTCGAAACCCGAGTCGCGCGCTCATGGTAGGACGGTTGAAGCCTCTGTTCGCGATATCCCACGATTCGGGTCGCGAACTGAGGGAGGCATTTTTCAACTCGGCGGCGTAATCAAATTTCCCGAGACGTCCGGCGACGGAAAGACCGCTCGAATAACCGGATCCCCAAAGGATTGGAGTGAAATCATATTTCTCCGCAGCCGTGATCCGGGTGGTAGCAAACCCGCGTGCCGAGACCGGTGGCTCGAGATCGGAGACGGCAGTGACATTTTCGTAAGGCAACGGCGCGTTGATGAACGGATTATCCCAGGCAAGATGCCGCTCGTTCCAACGTCCGACAACGGTGGCGAATTTCCCGATTTGCAACGCCAGCCGGCCATCCTCCCAAGGCGTGTAACGGAGGGCATATTCATCAAACCGCATCTCCAAGCCGCCATCACTTGGATCAAAACCGCCGTCCAATCGCGCCTGGGCAAAAAAGTAGATATGCGAACCTGCCTGGGCGTCGAGAAAAAGAGTAAACCGGGGGTTTAGAAGGGTCTCGGAGGCCGACTCAATCAAACCGGCGGCAGGAAGCGAAAAATAATACGCCTCAAGTTCAATGGTGCCGCTCAAACGAGCACGCACGGTGTCGTTGAAGGCACTGATCGTCAGCGTTTCATCCAGGCGATCCAACCACTCCTCGGCGCCATTGACCGCCGCGCAGGCGAGCCAGAAAATGGCGGAAAGGGGGAGGGATTTCACGCCGGTTCATAGGCTGGGGCAGGAATATCCGCAAGGCGGAAGCGCACCTCGAATGCGGTCCAGTCGCCTTCCGATTCGACAAGCCGCAGGTCGCCTCCATGAAGCCGCGCAAGTTCGCGGGCAAGGTTTAGTCCGAGGCCGTGTCCGGGCACATTTTCGCCTTTTGTGGCCCGATGAAAGCGCTCGAAAATATGTTTGCGCGCCTCTGCCGGGATCGCGGCGCCGGTGTTGCCAATCGTCAGGCTGAGCCACTCTGCGTGCTTGCGGCAGACAAGACGGATGCGGCCGCCAGGCCGGTTATATTTGCGGGCGTTCTCAAGTAAATTTTGCAGGATGATTGCGACGTAACATTTCTCTCCTGCCACAAAGACTGATTCGCAATCCGTCTCCACGGCCACGTCGATTGAGTCGGGCAGCGCGCTTAAATCATCCACCAGGCCATCAATCAAGTGAGCCAAATCAACCGAACTGAAATGGATCCGTAGCTGGCCCGCATCCATTCGCGAGAGCAAAAGCAGATCTTCCACGATGCTGGTAAGCCGAAAAGTCTGATGCACCAGGGCCGCCAATTCCTCGCGTATTTCCGGGGAAAGCCGCTCCCGGGCCAGCAGGTTTTCCAGGCCGGCGCGCAATACTGTCGCCGGGGTCTTCAGCTGGTGGGAGGCATCCGCGGAAAAACGTGCCGCGCGCTGCAGCTCGGCGCTGGTCATCTCGAGAGCGGTTTCCGCACGCTTGCGCAGGGTGCGATGTTCCTCGGAATCAATCGCCAGCCTCTCAACCGGCGCCGAGAGGCGGACCGCCAAAAGATGACTGGCAACCACGCCGCCCAACATTAACGCCCCGCACGCGAGCGCTGCCTGCCAAATCAGACGCCGCTGCCTCGCCAGCAAATCGCCCAGCGGATAAAGGCAAACCTCGTAAGCTGCCGGATATGTCGAGTCCGGGTTAAGGCATTTACAGAAAAGCCGGTACGCTTTGCCCTCAATTCGAAGAGTGACCTGCGAAAACTCGGCGGCGGAAACAACCTTGGGCAACTCCAGTGCGACGATTTCCCGTGCGGACTGATTTAATTCCGGCAAATGCAACTCCGCGTTCAGCCAGATGCCTCTTTTCATTCCACGCGCCTGGGCTTTGGCGGCCACCACCGGTCTGAAGCCGAGCACCAGCGCCGCGATTGGCTCGCCGGTCTCGCTTGAAATAATCGGCATGGCGAGCACTTCAATGATGGCCATCAACCCATCGGAGTCGCGGCGTTTTAAATAGCCGAGCTGCTGCTTTGCAACCCCGTTGCTTTGGGTTAGCCGGAACTCGTCCTCCAATGCACCGGCGCTTGATTCTGCCTCGGGCGAGATCACCGCGCCTGTTGCGTCAAGAAAACGGTAGAAGCATACTTGCAGAACCTGCGGCAGCGGATCAGCAATATTGGTTTGCTCCATGATATCGCGCAACTCGTCCTGGGCGCTGAGGTAAAGGAGGTCGAGCGCATTATCCTCCAGCGCCGCGTGGATCCGGGGCCGCCGTACCAGGGAACGGCAACGCTCGGCCAGCACCGCATGCCGGATTTCCTGCACCTCATGCAGCGCGGCCAATTCGTTATGAAAATCGGTTTGGAAATCGTGCTCGGTTTCGGCCGCCACCTTTTGCTGGGCGAAATAAAGCGCGCT
This sequence comes from Chthoniobacteraceae bacterium, assembly GCA_028293625.1. GTDB lineage: Bacteria > Verrucomicrobiota > Verrucomicrobiia > Chthoniobacterales > Chthoniobacteraceae > CAIURC01. Next base: position 968,943 of record JAQGOL010000030.1, read on the forward strand.
CCCGGTAATGACCAAGGCAAGCAGGGTCATCGCAATGGCCAGCCGCGCCCGGAAACCGGCAACGCCGGAGTGGGTGGAGTTCACGGAAAATCGACGCGCATGGTCGAGCCGTTCTTAAGTTCCACTTCCTTTTCGAGCGTCGTCTTGCTGCTCATCCACGCTTTTAATCTGAAGCGTCCGGGCGGCAATCCTTTGATTTGAAAATGGCCGTCCGGATCCGTCACCACAAAATGCGGGGTGGCCAGCACCAAAATCAGCCCGCGCATATGCTCGTGAATATCGCAGCGGAGGGTGATCAGGCCAGGCTTGTCAAAAATCTGAGCCGGAATGGGACGCTCATCCGGACGATATCGGCCCAAATCAAAACGTTTGGCCGGCGAGAACGAAAAAATGTTGTGAAAGGTCTCATCCAGATTCGGGAACTCGACCCGGGTGCCGACCTGAACCGGCAAAAGCGCGGGCAAAAAGGCCATCTCCTTCTGCTCAACCTTTTTATCGTGGGCAGGAATCGCCCTGGCAAAATCGCCTTCCAGATAAACCACGGCCAATGGCGGATTGGTCGCCAGCACGCCGCCCTTTGAGACAATCTCATACCGTTTGTTCATGACTGGCGCGGAGCGTGCCTCACTGAGCAGCACGCGGCCTTCAATCACCGCCTGAGCCAGGGCACCCGTTGAAACGGACATCAAGGCAAGCGGAAGAAACCAGGTAAAATGCATAAACGAACGTGGGGATGAAGAGCTCTTCATTCAGGCGGATGAACCGTGTAGCCCACGCTGCGGATCGTGTAAATGAGCGGCGGCAGAGAATCGGCGTCCACTTTTTTCCGCAGGCGCGCAATAAAGATTTCCACGGTGCGCGTGTCGTATTCGTGACTGCGCTGCCAGACTCGCTCGCAAAGTTCCGTGCGCGAAAATACGCGGCCCGGCTCCTGCATGAGCAACTGCAAGAGATCAAATTCCCGCGGCGACAACGCGATTGCCCTGGCCGCGCGGGTAACCCGCCGATGGATCATATCCATTCGCAAATCGGCCACCTCCAGAATCTCCCCGACGCCGGTCCCGCCCCGCCTGCCGAGCGCTTCGACCCGCGCCACCAGCTCATCCATCGAGAAAGGTTTTGTCAGGTAATCATCCGCGCCGGCCTGAAGACCTTTTACCCGATGCTCCACTTCGCTGCGCGCCGTGAGGATCAGGACGCGCGCGGCAGACTTGGAGTCGCGCAGCCGGCCGAGAACCTCCAATCCATTTAGCCCAGGCAGATTCAAATCGAGCACTAGCAGATCGGGCGGAAATGCAAGAGCCGCTTGCAGACCAGCTGTTCCATCGTACTCTGCGCTCGCTGAATGCCCATTCCGGATCAATGCGCGGGTAATATGCCGCGCCAGTTCCGGTTCGTCTTCAATTACGAGGATGCGCATATTACGGCAGAGCACTTACAACAAAGATCGCCGGAACTTAAGCTTAATGGCGTTCGGGAATTTCAACGCAAACGCCGCGGCGCCATTAACTCCCGCTCGGAAAGGTGCGCTGGAAGTAGATCACGCCCTCTTTGCGCAGCGTGATAGTCTGGCCTAACGGATCGAAGTCGAGAGCAAGTTCGCCGGGCTTGTCGTTGAACCTGATCTTTCCGCGCGTGCCGTCTCCCGCTGCCACAACAGTGACGCTGCCTCGCACGATTTCACCAACCAAAACCTCGTAAGAACCGGCCGCAAGATCTTCCACTTCCACTTCAAATGATTCGCCGCCGCGATCGTTGCGCTCCCATTCCGCATGCGCCGTTGCATCCGGGTCGGCGCCGGTGGAAATGAGAGCCACGGCGATTTCGCCCGGAACCGTCACCATTCCACTCCCTTCCGCTGCCGAGCCATCGCCGAGAACGTGGGAAAAGAAGGTTCCGGCTGCATTCCGGATCTCAATCAGTTGACCGCGCGGATCAAAGGTAAGCGGCGCTTTTGGAACTTCAGCGCCACCGCCTGTGCTATTTCCACCACCGGTGCCGCCGCCATGCTCGTCACCCGCCGGATCATCAGAACCGCCGCCGCCGCCGCCGTGATCGTCACCGCCTGCGTCATCACCACCGCCACCGCGTTTTGAGCTTCGCACGATGGTTTGAGAGACGCCTTCTTTTTCAAATTTGAGCTTCCCCCGCACACGCGAATTGGCATCGGGCACGGCTGAAATCGTGCCGCGCAAGGTGCCACCAACAAAAAGTTGATAAGCGCCCGCATCGACATCCTCGATCTCCACCTCAAATTCCATTTCACCATTGGATTGCGTGGAAAACTCCACTTCTCCGGACGCATTGGCATCGAGACCCGTTGAAGCAAGCACCTCGCTGATAAGCGCGCCCGCTTCAGAAACAGGCAATTCGTTGCCCGGACTAAACAGGCTCGTGAAGAAGACGGTGGTCCCCTGGCGAACACTCAGAGTCGCGCCAACCGGATCGAAGGTTAACGGCAGTTCATGAGCATCATCATCGGCCTTTCCGCTAAATTCCACTTCGCCCTGGGTTCCCCCGTCGGCGCGCGCCGTTACCGTGATCGTCCCTTGTACGATGTCGTTGACCAGCAGTTCATAAACGCCTTCCGGAACGTTTTCCAATTCGACCGAAAAATCTTTGCGCGCATCGTCACGAACCCGCAACGACGCCAAAGCCTGTCCATCGGGATCGACGCCTGTCGAAGCAATAAGAACCTGCTTGGTGGCGCGGGTCGCCATATTCACTCCCTTGGCCTTGGCTTCGAGTTTGCCGGAAAACTGCAGAAATCCGGCCGCGTCAATCATGTCGATCTGCGCGCCGCGCGGATCAAAGTCGAGTGTATTCTGGAACACCTTTGGTTCCGAGCTGAACTCGACTCTTCCGGTTCTCCCGCGCGACTCAGCCTCGCCGCGATCAATCCCGTCGACATAAACATGAAGGCCTGCCGCGGCCGGCCCGGATACGGCAATTTCAAAAGTGCGCCTGCCGTTTTTGCGCGCCGTGTAACGGGCGGCCCCTTTGCTTTTGGCTCCGGTTGCAGCCAAAAGATTTGCCCGCTCGTCCACCGACACGCCCACGGGTTCGCCTTCGCTTGAAATCACAGCTTGCAGCACGGCCACGCCGTTGGCATCGAGCACGGCAACCGTTTTGCCGCGCGGATCAAAATCGAGCAGCGGCTTGTTTTTTTCCACCTCGCTTGAAAAGCGCAGCCGCGCCCGGCCTTTGCTATCGGTTGTAAAGAGCGCCTCGACGATCTGGCCGACTTTTAAAGAATAATTTTGTTTTGCATCGAGCCGGCCAAGTTCGACAGCAAAGAGCGAATGGCTCGATTGCAGCATCGAAAGCACCGTCCCAAACGCGTCAGCATCGACCGCGGTATTTTCAAGCGGCGAACGGACCACGGACGAATTGCCCGCAAATACCGATACGGGCAAAATGAGCGTGGCGAGAATAGAAAGAGAATGAGTTTTGAGCTTCATAAATTTGGTGGGGAAACCGATGCAGTAATCGGTCTCTGCTCAGAAATGGGCAATCGGCGAATAGTAACCAAACGGTTACACTTTCTGCCATTTGCCCGGGATTATATTTGCAAATAGGAACCGCTGCCTTCTGCGCGGAATCCTCACTGCAGCGTAACAATTTGGTTACCTAAAAAAAGCAGCAGCCAGACGGTTGCGGCTTGGATTGCAACCGGCAAACCGATAGCTTTTTGCGCTCACGGCTGGCCTTTACCGCACGCCGTGAGATTGAATTAAAATTATGCTGCGCTCACCCCTGGCTGCAGTCGCGCTGACCTTTTGCGGGTCAGCCCTGGCTCAAGGTCCCATCCCAACCTCCATCGTCAATGGATCCATCACCATCGAACTCGCGCCCATTGCGACCGGATTGGTTGCTCCAAACCTGCTCATTTCGCCTGCCGATGGAACCGACCGGCAATTTATCATCGATCAACCGGGCAAAATTTTCGTGCGCGATAACGGGGTTGTGCAGGCAACCCCGTTTCTCGATGCCAGTTCGCGGCTCACACCGCTGAGTGCCGGATACGATGAACGCGGGCTGCTCGGGTTCGCATTTGATCCCGGTTTTTCCAACCCGCTAAGCCCGGGATTCCGCCGTGTTTTTACTTACACCAACGAGCCAATCGCGAGCGGCACTCCCGACTTCACCGACCCCTATCTAAGCGGCCCTGCCAACAGCCACGCGGTCGTTGCCTCATGGAAAGTCGATCCGTCTGATCCGAATCATGTCGATCCCCTCTCGCGCCAGGAAATTTTGCGCTTTGAGCATCCACAAGCCAACCACAACGGCGGCGCCATAAATTTTGGCCCGGATGGGTTGCTTTACATCGGTGAAGGCGATGGCGGCGGCGCCAACGACGCTCCGCCGGGACACAACCCAATCATCGGCAACGGACAGGATAACTCGATCCTTCTTGGCAAAATCCTTCGGATTGATCCCAACGGGAACAACTCGGCCAATGGAAAATATGGCATCCCGGCGAGCAACCCTTTTGCCGGAGGTGGTGGAGCAAAAGAAATCTTCGCCTCCGGCTTCAGGAATCCTTACCGGATGAGCTTTGATGGCAGCCAACTGCTCGTGGCCGATGTCGGGCAGAACAACATCGAGGAACTTGACTCGGTGGAGCTCGGCAGGAACTACGGCTGGCGTTACAAGGAGGGCACTTTCAAGTTCAATTTGGATGGCTCGGTTTCAAGTGATCTGACCGGAGTGCCGGCCGGGCTTACTGATCCGATTTTCCAGTATGACCACGATGAAGGGACCTCGATCATTGGCGGATTCGTTTACCACGGCGCGCTGCTGCCGGATCTGGCAGGCAAATATATCTTCGGCGATTTCTCCACCGGGTTCAGCGCTCCGAGCGGCCGGCTTTTCTATGCCGACCTTGGAACGGCTGAGATCCGCGAGTTGATGATCGGCGCAAACGACCGGCCGCTTGGCCTCTTTGTCAAAGGAATGGGACTCGATCAGGACGGCGAAATCTACGTTCTGACCGGCACGACCCTCGGCCCGAGCGGCACCACCGGCGCGGCCTACAAGATTATTCCCGAGCCCTCCGCATGCCTGCTCGTCATGGCTGGCGCAATGCTGTTAACCCGTCGCCAACGCAAATGAAATCATTACTTGGCATAGCCGGAATGCTGCTGGCCGCTCACCAATGCTTGGCGCTGACCGTCAGCCTCTCAGCCAGCAAAGATAACACGCTCTATGAAGAACCGGCCGGCGCGGACAGCAACGGTACTGGCGACTCCATCTACGCCGGCCGGACCGGCGCATTTGAAGGTCCGAACAATCGGCGCGCCTTAATAGCTTTCGACACTTCAGCCCTCCCGCCTGACGCGACAATCACCGCCGTCACGCTGACCCTTTTTGTGGTAAAAGCCGGCTTCGCAGCCCCCGCCAAAAACGTTTCCCTCTTTGCACTGACATCCACCTGGGGCGAAGGCGCATCCCTTAATAATTCAGGCAATCCGGCGCCGGCGGAACCCGGCGACGCTACCTGGCTGCACCGATTTTACAGTACCAGCTTGTGGTCCAAACCGGGAGGCGATTTCGATCCGCAACCAAGCGCAGTGACGCTGATCAAAAACACCGGATCGGGCTTTTATTCATGGAGCGGCGCCGGGCTTGTCGAGGATGTGCAATCGTGGACCACGACTTCCACGTTGAACTTTGGCTGGCTCATTGGCGGCAACGAGGCCTTGAGTAATACCGCGGTGCGCTTTAGCAGCCGGGAAGCCGCGACCGTGGCCAACCGTCCCCAGCTCACCGTCACCTATACCGTGGTGCCCGAGCCTACCTGCGCCACGATGCTCTTGCTTGGCACTTCCCTCCTGGGACTCTCTGCGCGGCGCAATCATTTCAAGCGCGGATAAAAATCGCCTCAGTTCATAGCCCGCCTGCAGGCGGCAAAATGCCACCGATTGCCGTGAACAATTCGCGCACTTGGTTCAGCGCTTTCACCAAATCCCAGACGCTAATACTTCTGTTTTTGACCAATGCGACGGTCAGCTTGTCTACGGGCAAAATTTCCGCGCCAACTATTCCGGCGCCGGCATCCTAATCAAGGTGTTCAGCCAGAGTTGAGGCGATCGGCAGGTAATCCACCGCAGCACTCTTACCAAGAAATGCATATCGGTTAGGCGCGGGCATGAATGCAGAAGTGGTGTTTGGAAACCGTGGCAGAGGCTGACGCCGGAAAAAGACGATGCGCGACGTAAGTATTCGTGGTATTTGGATAGGAGGCCCTCAAGTAGCAATAATCAGCTAACCAACTGCGGACTTAATCCGGTGCAGTGCCCGACTCGACTTTTGACAAACGCTGCTCGAAACGAACTAGCGCCTCGTAGAGCGAGCTTTCCATTTGCGTGTTGGGGAGCAGCACTTTGTAGTATTCTAGTGAGTCGCTGGTTTGTTCGGCCTCGTCGCTATCACAATATAGCGTGTAACAAGCTTTTTCAACCAGCCGTCGAGCCTGTCGCACTAACTCTGGCATCTGCATCCAGTTATAGTGTTCATTGCGCAGCACACCAAGTAGAAGAATGCAATGCTGCGAAATCGCCTTGGCGTCCTCTAGTGGAAAAAGGGCGAGTCTGTCGAGGGAGTGTGGAATAAGATAATCACAATCACCTTGAAAATCCAAGGCGAGTAGCCGGGTTAATGCTGGAATCGAGAGGCTTCCCATGGGCGTTTGCCGGAACTCATGGCGATCTCGAACCAAAGAGCTGGCTTTTTCCGGGGCCATGCCCCAATCGACCCCAGTCAGTTGCGCGAGTGACTTTGTCACGTCAGGACCCATTACGTAGTGAGGATGTGTTCATGATTCATCGCTTGAATATAGGCTTTGGCTTGGTGTCTTTGGAGAAAGTGGCTGTCCCTGGTGTCCCATTTGTGTGTCCTTGGAGAAAGTGCCTGTCCCTGGTGCCCCCTTTGTGGGTGTCCCTATCGCCTTACGGCATTTCGACCAAGCCTATCGTGTCGGCGTCTGCGCCCGTTAACCCGTAAACGCCAATGATGAAGTGCCCATCTCCTCCTATTTGGATGGGAGTGTCACGATTCTTTGTTCCGATCCATTTGCTCATGTAAGTGCTGTTGGGGGCCGTATCGAAATGGCCTGTAACCGGATCGATCTTCATGAAGATCACTCTTACGCCTTTACCACCTGCCACAGTCAATAAGCCGGCCACAGCGTAGCCGCTTCTCGCCATCACTTTTTCACTGACCGTCTCAACCTTACCTCGGTCGATTCCCGCGACGATCTTTTCACGCGTCATAAAATATGGCCGGAGCGAACGCATATACAGTCCCTTGGCATATTTCATTTCCTGAAATTCAAAGCCCACCAATAGCGCTCCGGTTTCAGGAACATCACGATTCCCGCCCGGCTTGCCGGAACTCTCAGTAATCTTCACTGAACCGTTCTTGACTACTTCCGCAATCTTATCCGCGAGCACAGGGTCGAGTTTTCCATTCACGATTACCGTGGAGGTAGCTACGGTCTTTTTGTCTGGCGCGGGTGCTGATACTCCCAGCAGCGCAGGCGGAATGGCCGCGCGTTCCGTATCCACGATAGCAGCTTTTGCGACCTCCTTCTGGGCGGTGAAATGCCGCTGGAGACTCTCGAGACTGGTTAGGTATTGGCGTGTCTGTTTTCGCTCCTCCTGCTGCACCATCGTCACGATCGGCTTTGCGTCATTCTGATACTTGTCGTAAACGGCGCGCAGCGGTGGCGGCATCTGGTCCCGCTCTGCCGCCGTCAACTCATTTTTCGACTCAAGCCGGTCTCGTTCGGTTTTGATTCTGCCGGCGTTCACGATTTCCCCGCGGGTTGTAGCGTCTTTTTCGAGTTTCTCCAAAGCGGCTGCATACGCGCTCGTAACCGGAGCCATTTTGGTTTCCCGATATGCTTGAGTCGCTGCCAAGTTCTTCTGGTAGGGGACGCGTAAAGCGTCGAGTTCCGGGAGTTGCGTCGGAGCGCCCGGCACTTGAGCCAAACTCGTGTATGCGAGATGCAGCGATAAGCTAACGATGAATGCAGTCAGTTTCATGGGCCTCCAGTTGGTAGTATCGATCTTGGGAAAGCAATGTCAGTTGTCGGTGATTCGCGTGCTCACTCCTCCGGCGTTGCGAGGATTTCCTCCAACCGTGCCCGCAGAGGACAGAGACTTTAGAGTCTGTCATTAACTTTGTGGCAGAAGCGCTTTTAGCATAAGTCCGGCAAATGCCAGCCAGAGGACAGGGCGCTAGTGTAGTCCGCCGCAATTAATGCACTTTTTTCCGGAGTGGGAGCTTTTTGCGCGCGCGTTTTACTTTCATAAGGATGTCGGTTGCTTTGGCGGTCCATATAAACGGTGACGGAGCGTGGTTGTG
>JAQGOL010000034.1 GCA_028293625.1 Chthoniobacteraceae bacterium
CGCTCTCCAAGACGCCTTGGTGCAACCGCGCTCCTGGATTGTTTGAGCATCCATTCTTTGTCCGATTCACTGAGCACGACAGCAGGAGCAACACGCATTTCAACTCCTCTACTCAGTCCGAGACTTATAGGAAAGCTTTATGTCTCGCTAATTACGGCGGACTACACTAGCACCGCCACGAAATTGCAGGAGCAAGGCGATCCATCTCTTGCACCTTGCTCCTGCACTCTAACTTGGCGTGTATTACATGAACAAGGCACGAGTCAGGCGAACCAGATACTCCGCATCAAGATTGGTGGCGCTATCTCCGGCTCGTTCCTGGATGGCGGCTATGGCCAAATCGCGCCGCTTTGGTAAACGCGCTGCCTCGGCTGATGCCAGCGCCGAGGGCAACTCTTCGGTGGTAAGGTCGGTGCAGTAGCTCGGCGAACCGGGTTGCTGTCGCCACGAATCGGCCAGTAAACCGGCGTCGAAACCGTCGAAACCGGTGACCTCAACGAGGGCCATGGCCACTTGGCGATCCGTTTCCCGGTCTGCCGCAACGGGCAAAGCAATGCGATTCGGAGTTCCTTTTGTCGTGCCGTTTCTGGCGAAAGAATCAGCAACAATGGAATTCCACGCTTTGGCGATGGGACGGCCCAACTGCTCGGCCACCCACACGCTCTCGACCTGCCCCGCTTCGATGGGTTCAATCGTGGTGTCACGAAATGGATAGTAGTTCCCCGTGTCAATGATCACAGTCTCGGCGGGTAGGGTCGCGACCAGGGGCGCGACATCCAGAATGCGACGGAAGGGGATGGAGAGAATGACAACATCAACGTCTTTCACAGCTTCGGCGGCTTCGACGGCACGCGCGCCGAACTCTAACGTGTCGGCCTCGATGGTTTCTGGGCCACGCGAGTTAGCCACTTTCACGTGATGTCCAGCCTGTGCCAGTTTGCGCGCCAAAGTCTTGCCAATGGAACCCACACCTAAAATGCCGATGCTTAGGTCTTTTGTATTTTTCATGATAAGTTTCCCTTTTCTGATGTGAATGCTTTTTACTCGTGAAAAGTCACGCTCTGGGAGACGGGAACACGGCCCATCTTGACGCTATTCACTGGGGCGCTGAAATCGGGATGGCCGAAGGCGATGGCGAACATCAACTTGAAATCGTCGGAAATCCCCAAGTATTCGCGGATGGTCTGCGCAAAAAAGCCGATGGCAGTCTGCGGAATGCCGCCTAAGCCTCGTGCTGTCAATGACAGCAAAAACGTCTGACCGTACATACCGATGTCGCCGCCGACCCGCACATTATCGCCGAAGGAAGGCATGAAGAGCAGAGCGACATGAGGCGCACCGTAGAAGGTGTAATTTTTTGCAGCAGCTTTATGTCGCGCGATTTTGTCGCCACGCGCCACACCCATCGCCTCATAAAAAGTTTTGCCGTGTTCGATTCGGCGTTCACCATAGGCGCCGTAAAAGCACTCCATATCGAAGCTGAAATCCGGCGTGAAATTCTCCGCTTCGTTTTGCTCGGTTAGTATGCGCCCTAACTCTTGGATCTTGGCGCCTGAGACGATGTGGGTCTTCCAGGGCTGCGTGTTGCAGTTCGAGGGAGAACGCTGCGCATCTTCCAGAACCTGCAGAATCTGAGCGTCAGGAACGGGAGTAGGCAAAAAGGAGCGGAAGGAGCGGCGCTCGCGGACGGTCTCTTCAAAAGACAAAGTGTGTGACGGGTCGTATCGCAATTCCATGAGCGTGTTTAGTGATTGTGTTGCCGCGCCGGTTGGGTGAGCGCCCTGCCTTACTTTGTTGTTATTCAGTGGCCTGACGAGGTATGCCTAACCCGTTCAAGGTGTTGCGCAGTTCAACGAGGTCTTCATCAGTGAGACAGCAAGCTGTCTCGATCTTCTCAGGGATGGCGACTGCCGTTTCGCGGAGTGCTTCGCCTGCTTGCGTGAGGTCGATCAGAACGCGGCGTTCGTCTTTCTCGTCACGGGTGCGCGTTACCAGCCCCGCACTTTGAAGGCGCTTCAAGAGAGGCGTCAAAGTGCCAGTGTCCATACCGAGTTCCAGCCCTAACTCGCCGACAGTGCGCGGCTTGCTCTCATAGAGAGCCAGCATGACCAGAAACTGCGGATAGGTCAGCCCCAAGGGTTCAAGCAAGGGCCGATGGAGCCGAATGACGCGGTTCGACGCGCTGTAGAGGGCAAACGAAAGCTGCCGCCCCACTTGTCTGCGTCCGTTGATGTTTGAGCTGTTCTGCACGCACACTATTAGATAGTGCATGATATAATAAGTCAATATCGATTGCTCGGTTTCTTTGGGACGTGGCGCCCGGACGGGTTCGAGTCTTACGGTGCGTTAACGGATGTTTCCACGGGATAGCCGAGGCCCATGTCATCGATGATGAGCAGGTCGGGCTTGAGGTATTTGGCGAGCATGCGCGCCTCGCCCGCCTGACTTTCCTGGCAAAGAAGGTCGCGCACCAAGTCGAAGATCGAGCGTTAAAGCACGCCGAAGCACGTCTTGACCGCCTCGCCGCCGATGGCTTGGGCCAGGTGGCTTTTGCCCACTCCGGGCGGGCCAACAAAGAGCACGTCGCGTCGCTCGCGGATAAAGCCGCAGGCGGCCAACTGGTAGATCTGAGCGCGGTTGATCGAGGCGTTGAAGCCAAAGTCAAAGCGCTCCAGGGTGCGGGTGTCCCAAAAGTCGGCCGACTTGTTGCGCCGGGCGATCATGCGCTGGTTGCGCAGGTTGATTTCGTCCAGGAAGAGCAGTTCGAGGAACTAGGCGTAGGGCAGCCAGTTGGCTTCAGCTTCCTGGAGGCGCACTTCCAGACTGCTAAGCAGCCCGGACATGCGAAGGGCCTGGGCATGGGTTTTGAGAGTGTGATGGTGCTGCATGGGCGGTGGGGTTGTCGTTCAGGCATCTCCACATGCCGCACCTTCAAACTTGATGACGGCGCCGTCGTGAAGACCAGGGAAGTAAAGGAAAACGCCGGCTGGGCACAAAAATCCATTTCCTGAACTGTCTGGAATTCAACCCTTTAAGGTTTTCTCGAATTCAGCGCACGTTTGCCAAGCGTTTTCCCGGGTTTCAACGGTTTTCACACGGCATTTTGCGGAGTATTCGAAACGGCAAAATGGCCAGGAAAAACATTCTGCGTAGGGGAATTTCAAATGCACTGCAAAACAATCCCGGATTCCATGCACGCGATTGTCTCGAATACACTGCACTCGGACACAGAGTCGGCGTGCAGCGATTGAATCGGTGGACCCTCTAACCCTCACAATCCTACTCTGACGAAACGAAATCAAATTGGAGGAATCTGGGAGTGGAGCCTGTCCAGCGGAGATTCACCATGCGGCCATGCGGATTGGCCGTTTGCCCATCCTTTAAACAAGGGCCTTAACGCGCCTGCGGCTTCATCGAATCCATGGGCGCGGCCAGAGCCAGATTATCCGAGAGCGTTGTTGCGGCACGTCTGGTCAGCGATTGATTTGCTTAGAAGTCACGCCTCCGCCAATAGCGCGCCTATCGGCCCCCTCCTGAAAGTGAACGCTCAATCGGGGCGGTCAGATCTGGCGCACGGTGACGTCGCCGGTTACGAGGGAAAGCTCCACCGGCGCTGCGTTATTGGGAGTAAAGCGCACGGTCAGGCCCGCGCTTTCAAACAGCCCGATGGCCGGGGCCACAAACCCGAAGTGATCCCCGGGCGCAGTCGTGCCGGCCACCGTGCCCGCAATCCGGACGGAGGCGATGCGCGCGGCGGCCACGATGTTGATGAAAGAATCGTCCGCGTTGCCAAAGCCATTGTTGGCCGTGTCCGCGACGCCTGCCACAAGACTGCTCGCGATCCAGTCGCCGCCCACACTCACTGCCCCGATCTGTGCATTGCCGTCGAGCGCACTGGGTGCGGAGTTGAACACGTTGACGCCGGGATCATACCCGGCCAGCACAAGGACCCGCTCAACGCGCCCTCCAACGCTGAGCTTGCCAATGGCCACGTCATTCCCAGCCTCCGGCCCGCTCTGACCCAGCGCCGAGATCAGCACCACCGAAATGCCGTTGGGCCCCGCGTTTCCAATTAAACTTCCGCGCACGCTCAGCACCCCGATGTCCGCCCCGGCCCGGATTGTGCCGTTGCGCAGGATGAACCCCGGGGCGCTGCTATCGATTCCCGAAATGACCGAGCCGCCAATGCTCACGCTCCCAATCCGCCCGAGGCTGAGAAGTTCGCCGGTGGAATCCACAAACCCGTTCCCAAGCAAACTGCCGCCGATCAAATCGTGACCGAGACTGACGCTGCCAAATTCAAAGGCAAAAAGCCGCCCGGTGACCGTGGCTGTTCCGCCAATGACGGAGCCGGCAATCTTGACGGCGCCGACTTTGCTGCCGGCTTGCACGTAGCCCGAAAACGAATCGCTGCCCCCGAGCACATCCTGCCCGATGGAAACGCGGGCGATGGATCCAGCGGAGAAAAGCGCGCCGGTGGTGCTGTTGGAGCCGCCCACCAACGAGCCGCCGATGGTGATGCCCGCGATGGTGCCGCGCCCATTGATAAATCCCGAGACGTTCCCACTGCTTCCATGCACGTCGTGATTGACCTTTACCGTGCCCAGGTTTCCTAAGGCCTCGATCCCGCCACAATCCAGGTTCGAGCCGCCGATGATCGAACCGCCCACGTTCACGTTGCCTATCGAGGAAAGACTCCGCACGATGCCCGAATACAGCGCAGAGCCGCCCACCAGATCGTGCCCAATGCTGATTGGACCGATGCGGCCTGCGGCAAACACCTGCCCATAGCGAGAGACATTGTTCATATCCTTTGTGGCCTGGTCGCCCGCGCTGCCGATCAACGAGCCGCCCACCTTCAACCCCAGAAGCTGCGTGCCGGCATCGATTTTACCCGATCCGGTTGCGGCACCCGCCCGAATGGAGTGCCCGATCGTCACGACGCCGATGTCGCCGCTGTAACTGGTAAGATTTCCGCTGAAGAACCCCGCGCCGCCCAGGATCGAGCCGCCAATGGTAATGGCTCCCAGATTAACTCCGGCTATGTTACCCGACTGATCCAGTGTCCCGCCCAAAAGGTTGTGCGCGATTTTCACCGGCCCAATGTCGCCAATGGTCACCAGGCGTCCACTCAACATGCCCGCGCCGCCGATCAATGAGCCGCCCACAGTGACCGCGACGATTTTCACACCACTGTAAATCTGGCCCGAAACCAGACCCGCGCCGCCTTGCAAATGCGCCCCGATCTTCACCGGTCCCACTGTGGAAACGGCCACCACCACCCCACTTGAAGCACCATTCTCACCGATGAGCGATCCGCCAATGGAAACATTCCCAAGGGCCTCTCTCGCCTGGAAAGACACATCGACCACATCAGCTTTAACCGAAAGCGAACCCACGTCGCCCTGGATGGTGCTCTCAAGACTGGGCACGAACATCATCGACGCGGCCGGTTGCGTATCCACACTGAGCCGGCCTAGGGTACGTACATTGAGCGCCCGGAGCCCCGTGTCGCCCAGCGTGCTCGTGCCGGCATCGATTCGGCCCAAATCGCCCTGAACAATCACCGACCCGAGGTTGAATCCCGTGGAATTGAGGTACCCGACATTGACCAGCCCGTCCGAAAGCCGCCCGTGTGCTTTGACGCTGAGCGTGACACTGAGTCCGCTGGTGGCCAGGTTGCTCAAATCGAGCACCTGCAACTGGCGCGGCTCGGCTTCGCCCCCGGTGACGCTCCCCCGGTCGAACTGAAAAACGCGGTCCACATTGGCGACGGTGAGCAGCGGGCGGGAAAGTTTCACGGTCACAAAATCACCATCGACATCGGTGTAAGTGAGCGTACTCCCGTTGAGGAGTTTGGCCGCCGGCACCACCCCCGGCAGCGTGGAACCGATGAGAGAGTCCGCCTCGTGCAGGGTCATATTGAGCATCCGTCCCAATACAAATCCGTCGTTGCCCGGCCCCGCGTTGAGCGCGATGGAGCGCCCCCCGACTTTGAGCGAGTCGATCTCACCGGCCACAAACCCAAAGTGATTCACCGAATTCGAGAACGAATCAGGCGTTCCAAAAACCTGCCCCGCCACGGTAATGCTCGCGATTTTTGAAAGCGTGCCGCCCGTAATCAAACGGTCGTGGAGATCGCCAAAATTCACATTGTCGGCATTGGCTCCCGTGCCGCCCGGCGCGTCGTCGGCCCCAAGATTCTCAACGCCGGCCACCAGGCTGCTTGAAGCCCAATCGCCACCCACACTCACCGGTCCGATCTGCGCATCGCCATTGAGCGCCGCCAGCGTGGGCACGAAACCGGCCAGTATTTTCGCGAATTCCACCCGGTCGCCGATGGTGATCTTCCCAATGGCCAGGTTGGAGCCGGTCTGAGCGAGCGCGCTGACGATGACCATCGAGTTGCCGGTGGGGCTCACGTTGCCGATGAGCCCGCCTTTGACGCTGAGAAAACCAAGAGAACCCCCGGCGCGGATGCTCGCGTTGTTGAGAAGCTCGCCGACGGAACTGCTGTCGATCCCGGCAATGATCGAACCGCCGATGGTCACGCCGGCGATGTGCTGGCTGCTGCGAATCAGCCCGCTGGAATCCAGCGTGGCCGTCGTCCCCGCGATGCTGCCGCCCGCCAGATCGTGCCCGATGTTCACCAGCCCAAGCTCGGAGACCAAAACGCTCCCGCTGTCCGACCCGGTGCCGCCAATTAACGAACCGCCGATTTGCAGATTGCTCAGTTTACCCTCCACGGTTAGTGAGCCCGAGCCCGAAGCCGTGCCGCCTAGAATATCATGGCCGACCCGAATCCCGCCCGTGACGTCTCCGCTCAGTATCGAGCCCCCAAAATCGCCCGACCCACCAATAACCGAGCCGCCGATGCTGATCGCGCCCAGCGTTTGGCCCACGGAAATTCCGCCTGAAACCGTCCCCCGTCCGCCTACCATGTCGTGCCCGATGGTGATCGGCCCGCTTGTCCCCTCAGTCAGAAGCCGTCCGCTGACAAACCCCACTTCGCCCACAAGCGAACCGCTGATGCGCACGCTGACCAGATTGCCCCCCGCGTGGATCGTGCCGGAATAATCGCCGGCGTCGCCCTGCACATCGTGCCCGATTTTTACCGGCCCGATCTTTGAAATCGCAAAAACCTGGCCGGAGTGGGAGATGCCGTTGCCATCCGAAAAAGTATTTTCATCCCCCGCGCCCCCGATCAGGGAACCGCCCACGGTGAGTGAGACAATTGCCCCGAGACTGTCGAGTTTGCCGGAGACATTGCCGGAGCCGCCCTTGATGTTGTGTTTGACGCTGACCGGCCCCAAATCGCTTGTGGTAAAGACCGAGCCGCTGAAATCCCCTTCACCACCGAGCATCGAACCGCCGATCGTGAGGCTCTTGATTGTCCCTGCCCCGATTAAGCCCGAGCCCACGCCCAAGCGCCCCACCAGATTATGCGCAATGGTCACGGCTCCCATGTCGCCATCGCTTAGAAGCTCCCCGCTGTTATTGCCGGCACCACCCACCAGAGAGCCGCCGAGCGTCACCGTCCCCAGCGCGCCTCTGGCCCGGATTTGTCCCGAGCGATCGCCGCTGCCGCCCTCAATATCGTGCCCGATCTTGAGAGGCCCGATGTCTCCGCTGGAAATGATCGAGCCACTGTTGACGGCCGCCTCGCCTACCAGGGAGCCGCCGATGATGATACTGCCGATTTCCCCATTGGCTCCGGCTTCCACGTTCAAAAACGCGCCCTGGATGTCGGTGGCAACCACCAGCGCGCCGATCCTGCCAAAAATATCACTCACCAGATCGCCTGCCCCGTTCTGCGTGGCCAGCCCGAAGAGTCCCATCGAGCGCACGCTCAAGCGCTCAAGGGAAAACGATCCGGTTACCCCGGCGTCGATTGCTGCCAAATCCCCGCTGACACTCACCTTCCCGAGTCCGTGCCCGCCGGCGTTGATGCGTCCGATATTAACCAACCCGTCGCCATTGACTCCGCGCTTCACGCTTGCAGTAAAGTCGGCCCCGGCAAACTGAGGGTCGCTTAAATCGAGCAGGACAAGTTGCTGCCCGACACCCACGGGCACAAAGGCGGCCGTGCCGCTGAGATCACCTACGCTGACCGTGAGCGCCACCGAATCGCCGTCCACATCGGTAAAACTGAGCACCGTAGCCGGCGCGATACGCGCTTCAAGAATTTCGATTTTCATAGTGGGGCGAAGCCCTGGGTTCGCTCCAAATGCTGCCCCTGGCGGCATTGCTTTAGTCCCGGAGCACGGGGAAACGTTTTTGTATAAAAACTACACTCGAAAACAAACAATTAACAAATGGCACAGATGTCCAAGATTCATAGTGAAATGACATCCTTTGATCTTCCTGGAAACGACCCGGATGAACTTTATCCATCCTGACTGAGTTGGCTGAGTTAGGAGCGCTGCTGATGGGAGAAATACCCGCCCTCTGACGATCTCTTCCTCAGAGCGAGGGAGGTCAGCTCAGGCCAAACTCCACTTGAGGGCGGCTAATGAATGGCTAAAGGTTTGAGTCACAGATTATGGGAAAAAAACCGACCCTACTCTGACAACGCTGGTGCCTACAGTGACTACGAATCAGAAGGTTCCGTGTTCGAGTCACGGCGGGTGCATTTCTTACAAATCTTGTGAGAAAGCGGCGTACGGGCGACTGCGTCGCCCGGTAAGTAAGTAAGTAACGCGAAATAATCTGCTTGGCCACTTCTTGGACGTTTTTACGGTTCTGGTAGCGATCTGAATATCAAACGCTTCGACAGAGTTACGTTGATCCGGCGGGCGCACGGTGGGAATGAAAGCCATGACCTGCCCGATCTGCTGTTCCACCGACATTCAAGGCTACCCCAAGCAACGTGGGCTTTATCCGTTAGGCATCGTCGCGATTATTGGGCTGCCGTTTGCCTTGTTGCACCAAGCATCCGCTCCACAGCGGTATCACTGCAGCAGTTGCGGACAAGACTTCCCTCACAGGACGCCGGTTGCACGGATTGCCCGCGTCTTTCTCATCATTTTTGGCGTTGCTCTCGCACTCCTTGTTCTGCTGGCTATCATTACGGCGACCTTGAGCCAGAGCTCCTGAGTGTGATATCCGAACTTATCAGGATCGCTCTTCGATCCGACGCCAAGCAGGTCGTTTTCGAGCTTGATGGCGTCGATAACGTCCAAGTAAGCACCTCCGAAGGACCAGCAGAATCAGGTATTCGAATTCCTCAGCCAGTTTTCGGCGGTAGTTTTTCGCGGCTGGCGGACGCGCCTGCCATGAGGCAAGCGACCAGGGCGACAGGGCCAAGAGATCGAGGAAATGACTTCATGTAATCGGGGTAGAAACTCTGAGTATACAAGTCAGCTGCGCTATCGCACCGATGCCATTTGATGGCTCTTCGGGCTCAATGGAGAATCGTCAATGCACCGCGTTCAATCTGTTTCACCATGGCTTGTTACCGTCTAAATGCGATTTTCATACAAGCATTCGCCGGGCTGCGGCGGAACGAAACTTCAGGGTTCGGCGCCTTTTTGAGCCGTGTTCATGTGGGGGGTGGCAATGTCGGTCGATTATCCAGTCCAAAAGTGACAAGTAACCCTGAAAGAAGCAGACCATAGACGAATGCGCCGTAGGCCATATCGAAACGAAAATGCAGCCACGTGCATGCGCCAAAGTAATGCCACAAAGTAAAGCAAAGAATAAGGACCAGGCCAATTCTTGCCGGTAAGATGGATACCAAAGTAACAATGACCGCGGCATACACTACAGAAATGAGCAGGAGTGGCACGAGCCCTTGGCGCATGAAATAACGAACCAGCGGATCGCCCTCGTTAGCAGCCATGGGCGTCATCCAATACGCTGCCGGCTGCCCCACCAAAGTGATGGTCAAATCGAAGATCATCACAAGGAGCATTATCCAGCGAAGTTTTTTGATGTGCAGATCAGTTTTCATGGACTTGGGGCGATGCCGGCGTCGAACGCTTGAACGCAGTCTCAACGGGGCGATGAAGACGTAGCGGTCCGATGGGACTCTCGTCGTGAGGGGAACGGTTTAAGAGCACCTTCCACATCACGCCCTTAACGTCAGCGTTAGGCCATTGGGATCGCATGGTGAGGCTCACGAGGTAGAAGGCGGTATGTGGCATGGAGAAACCATCGCGCCACGTAGAATGCAGCGAATAAGAAGATGGTTTGCAGCAGCCCCATTCGCCAATCGGTGCTCTGAAGACTAAATAGATTCTGAACGTGGCGGGGCACTCCACTGATTAGCCCAAATACGCCGAACGCGGCGAGAACGACCCAGATGCTGCCGAAGTAGCGATAACGGCCGCACAGAAGCAAATAGCCGCTGGCGAAGAAGACGCCGCAGAAAAGGAGCGTGAAGGGGATGAGAAAAAGGAGAAACGACCAATCGCTATCGACGCGCGTGACCGCGCCCCTCACCGTATCGAAAAGCATTAAAGCGCCCGCGGCAATGAATGCGATGCCGATGGCAATGCGAGAGCCTTGGATGAGCTTTGTTCTCACGAGCGACGCAGTAGAAGGCCTGACGTTTTAATGAACAGCAGCTGCATTTGCGGAAGAACGACAGAAGATAGAACCGACACTCCCCTTGCAGATCCCGGCGTGCGGATTTCCCGCACTGGGCTCCTCTGAAGAACGCGCATTATGACGCAAGGCTCTGTGTTGCATGAGATTTCTATCCATAGTGGAAGGAAGGTTTGCAGTCTATATGGGCCTTCAACAATTCGTCGTTTGGGAAGTCCCCAGTTTGCCCACATCATATTGAATCCTTGGCTACGGTTACTCTTTCGCTGGCTGCGGCGGTCAAGCCATCTCCAGGGAATCTTCTGCACTTCTTTCCAGCAGCGCTTCAGAGTCATCGTGTTGTCGATGACCCGTAATAGTTCCAGTATTCCCGCGGCTTCGCAGATAGCCTCTGCGCAACAGAATTCAAATTTGCGCTCGTGGGGCTTGTAAGTAAAGGAGCACCTTCGGCACTTAGGATGGGAGGAATAAGCGAGGACGATTCTCAGCCAGAAATCAACCGCTGAACAAGCTCAAGGCTGCCAAGGCCAGCTCCAGGAATAAGCACTCCGCGGACAATCGGGTTTTCGTGAATTCCTCCAAATGCGCCTTCTTTGATTTCTCGAACCAGTACGATGAGTTGCTCAACGCGGCGGACTCGGGCATCCTGGAATTTTACGTCAGCGTCAAGCGCGTGTTCGAGCTCCGCAATGCGCTCGGGGGATTCAGGCCCGTCATTGGCTCGCCGAAGTAACAACCACTTCAAGGTTCTGGGCGTCTCAGGAGTTGTCAGGTGCCGGCCCAAGCGCTCCACAGTATACTCCCACCAGGTTTTTTCCGCGGGTTTCTTAAATCCCTCGGAGTCTACGAAATCGAGATTTTGAAGAATTAGCCGTTTCATCCACATAGCCTCGGCGAGCGCAAGCTGAAGATGGCTAATCGTGCGCTCCTTAACCGCATGTGCCATACGCTGCATTTTCCAGGCAATCAATGCCAGCGTCCCCAGGGCGAGCGTGATTACAGCATAAAGCCCTGACAAACCCAACCACTGTTCGAAAAAACCGGAGTGGGCACAAATCAAAACGAAGCAAACTCCGAAAGGATAGATTAGCAGATTGCCAACGCCGCCGGTGAGTTTTGCAACAAGAAGAAGCGACTCCTCGAGTTCAAACCCGAATGCCGTTGTGCCATGGCCCCAAATAAGACGTACAAAGCTGCGGCACCGCCAGAGTTGATCACCTACAAAAACACAAAGCACTCCTAAACAACCAAGAGCAATGGCAAGTGATAAACGATCGCATGCCCTGGGGAAAAACCCGCGTGAGTTCGCCGAGGGAAAGTCTGTCAACACCATCGCGACCACGGCAATCAAGAGCATGGCCAGAGTCAGACGCATCCACCGAGCCATGCACTCCGGATTTTGCGGATCAGACTTTTCAAGGTAGCGATCCCATTCAACTGCCTCATTAGGCGCGTCACCTTCAGCAATCTTTGGATCTGCGTTGGGGTTACTCCCTTGATCAATTTGATCGACGGAAGGGAAGTCCCTGGGCACTAGTCCCATTCCGTTCCATCCATCAGGAATGCACTGATTAGCATTCACATGCCGAATACCGCCCGGTTTTCGACCTTCGCGTTCAAGAAAAAACCGAACCGTAAGCTGATCGCGTAACGCGCATAGATCGCCCCATGCTGAACGCGTAAAAAAGAGAGCCATCGCCGCCGCCAAAAGCCGCAAGCTTACGGCGGGCCAGAGGTTCACGCCGTCGGCCAAATCCAAAGGGTCCAGACGATAGAGCTGCGGCAAATGCGAGCCGATAAACATGGCTGCCAAGGCAGTAATCGCAAACCCCAATATCCACCATGCATCGCGCTGATGATCCTCTCGCGGCCGAAGCGCCATCCAGGCAAGCGCCAGGATGCCGGCTACCGTTACAATTACTCCACTCCACCACGGAATCAGAACCCACCAGGTTACTCCCCAAATGGCTAGCAAGGCAGCATAAAACCACCATCCATCAGATTCCTTCAATGGCGTAGCTGTAATCTCCTTAAATGGGCCGCACTCTCCACGCCTTAATTTTCGCACAGCGTTGCATTCAAAAGCGGGACGGCGGCTCCCCAGAAACAATTTAGACCACGCTACGTCAATTCTTGTGCCGGATTTGGAGTCGGTTGCCTGACCGCCACTCGCTGTCGGCTGACTGGAACTGCTCCATAGATTTCCGAAGTCAGAACAGAGACGTTTGCGAATTACTCTGTACCCGTTAGGGCGACCGCTCTTCGCCCACCAAAGTCGTGAGGAGACTCCAAATGCAATGGCAATGACAAAAAGCCCGAATATGGGCTGATCGCCAATCCAGCCTGAGAATTTGCGCCAGACCGGCCTGACACCTTGCGCTTGCCCGACGGCAGAAGCGTTCAAAGTCGCGTCTGCCGCGGGCTTGTCAGCAAAGTCCGGTGAATTACTTGCCGACAACAGGTGTGCGCGTCTCAAACCCATTTCGTAAAGGCGCACTCGGACAGTTTTGCGATCATCGGCGTTGAAAGCGGCGTGAATGGAATAGACCAGAGCCGACTGCGCGCTTGTGCGAAATAACGGCATTCGTCCTCCGTGACCTGTTATTTTCACCGGGTGCCGGCCATCAATGCCGAACCGGGTGGCTACGATCAGATTGTGGGTAAAGGCATGGTTCTCAGGCTGAAGAAATTCCGCATCCATTTCATTGGTAAAAAACAAAGCGTCTGGGAAACGCGGCCTTAATACCTTTAACAACGCAAGCTTGTCGTCAATGTCGCTGCCAATTAATCCTATCGCTCGGATTGCCCCCGCCCCCTTGGCGCGTCGATTCCAATTTTCCCAACGCAGTTGCTCACCTAATCTGGCAATGTAGTCGAACTGGGTTGTTCCGAATGGAACAGGAAGTGGAGAGGGTTCAATTGAACGGCTAAGCGCCTCGCCGGGAGTGCGGGCCTCCAAAGCGGCTTGCCCGGCAATTTGAATCTCCGGGGCCGAGCCGGCAGAACGCCCATCGGGAGAAAGCCCATTGAGTCCTCTCAGATAGTTAAACCGGTACACATTATTTTCCCCCGACTCTTTCCTCATCTCCTCAGCAAACAGCTCGGAAAAGCTGGCGCCCCATTCGGATACCAATGCGATTGCCCCGCCACCACCTCCAAGCCAGTTTCCCGTTCCAATCTCTTTGCCACGCAAGTTAATTTCCGTCAGAATTGAACGCACTGTGGCGCCATCAGGCTCAATGAGTTGATGGATCCTGATTGGCCTTACCTTCTCTTTCGACGTGTTGACGTGAATAACTATTGAATCTCTGGGTTTATCATCCTTGTCTTTAAATTCTTTCAGCTCGCCCGTTGCCAAAGTATTGAAGACTTCAATTTCGGAAAACGGAGGAGATTTATTCGGGTCGGTTGAGTCTGTTACATTTTCCGCCAGCATGGCCTGCAGCCAATTGGTGCTAGGTGGGCTGGTAATCGACACCTTCCTTCCGTCCCCTGTAAGCCCTAAGATATCGGCAATACGACAGACTGCGCTCAGAGACCTGTCATCAAGTAAATTGGTATTGATATAGCAGACTCGAACTCTGGTTGCCGAACCTTTGCCCTCCTCTTTTTCAGTATACTTAAAGTCCTCAAAAGGCACTCGCATATACCATTCCGAACCCGGGCGGACCAACTGCTTACCGTCATCGCCAAAGATGGTTCGAAACGAAAGGTCACGATAAAAAAGCTGATCTCCGTGGAGTGGCGAATAGCCCTTACTCCAAAGCGCTGCTTGTACTGCATAACGCTGCTGACGCCGCCACTCCGCCATGTCAGCATAACGAAATCCCCGAACCAGAACGAAAATGGTTGTCCCAATTTTGGCGATCCTGGCCTTCTCACTTTCGGTCGGAGCTTTATCGTCATCCGGATAGGCTGGCTCGCCATTAGCCGCCTCTGCAATCGAACCTTTGAAAGGCAGATAAGTCAGCGCGCCGGTAGCTTCGAGGGGGTCTTCCCAGAGGCGGCTGGAGGTCTTCTGGTCCAGGACCTCACCGGGGGACGTTGATCGACGGCTTTCGGTTGCTGAGGTTTGGCTCGCAGGCTTGGGAATGCCCACAAACGGGACTCCTACCAAAAGGCTGATGAGCCATACCAAACCGACGGGAGCCATCAGGCTGCCGGAGCGTGATTGTTCAGACATTGAATTATGAGTGCCTGATAAATAATTTTGTTTGTTTCATCGGACTATCGAAGCCAAACTCCGAAGATAAAATGTATCGATTTGTGTTATTGTTAAATTGCGGCCATTGACAATTAAAATTGTCATATTGCTTAATTATTGTTTTCGACCTTGAGGGTTTATGTCTCGAATTCGTTTTGGCCCGCGGGGAGCTCCGCGCTTATCCAATCGAGTGCGTTGAAAACTTTCGAACCGCGCCAGACCGCCCCAAACCACTCAAATATGCGCGATTTCCGCGGTGTGAACTGTGATTTTCCAGCCTGGTGCCAAGGCTTTGCGTTCTGCTTTCCTTCACCTGTATCGACTCAGGCTTGCACCGCAGTGCGACGTCACGGCATTTTGAAAATACCCCATGAACCCGATCACCTCACGCCGCGACTTCCTCGCAAGGACAACCCTTGGCATCGCCTCGCTCTCTTTCCTTCCAAGGTCGCTCTTCGCGGAGGATGCTTTACCAATATTGCCGGCCGGCGGTTCACCGGTGCCACTGGAAGCCGCGTGGTTTCCTAGTCGCGTCCATGCGTTTGTGTGGAGGAACTGGCCGCTTGTGTCGCTGGAGCGCATGGCCGCCGTGGTGGGTGCCAAGGCGGAGGATCTCGCGGGAATTGGCCGCAGCATGGGACTGGAGCCGCCCCGCGGCCTGAGCGAGGCGCAACGGCGGCGGGCGCACCTAACCATCATCCGGCGCAACTGGCACCTGCTGCCCTATGACCAGATCCTTACTTTGCTTGGCTGGACCGCCGAGCAGCTCGCTTACACCTTGCGCGAGGATGATTTTTTCTTTCACAAAGTAGGGCAGCTCAAGCCGAAGAGTTCTACCTTGCGCTGGGCCGCTCCGACGGCCGCGGAAAGCGCGCGCGCGGAAGAGATCGCACAGATTGTGCGCGAGCATTTCCAAAACGGCGGGCTGGAGGGCAAGCAACCGTTGTTCACGTTCATCGAGACGTTGAAAGCGCCGCTCGCACCGGCCTCCAGACCTGGCGCCGTCGTGGACAATGAGGCGCCGTTGCGCATGGGCTACTCTTACTTCGCGTTGTGCGGCGATCCTTTGCTCGATCCCGCGCTCGATCCGTATCCAGATGGACTTCTTGCCCGGCTCGCGGCGGTGGGCGAGAACGCAGTCTGGCTGCACGTGGAATTGAGCCATCTCGCGCCGGTGCCATGGGCGCAAAACAAGCATATTGAGCAGCGGCTTGACGCCTTGCGTGAGCTGGTCGCGCGCGCGGCAACGCATGGCATAAAGATCTTTCTTTACTTCAACGAGCCGCGTTCGTTGCCGACCTCATCGCCGGTTTTTAACCAACATCCCGACTGGCGTGGTGTTGAAGAGAATGGATTCAATTCCGTCTGCACCAGCGCCCCGGAAGTGCGGGCGGCGATCCGCAATGGCATCGCCGGCCTCTGCCGCGCGGTGCCCGATCTCGGCGGCTTTTTTACGATCACCGCCTCCGAGAATCTCACAAGCTGCTGGTCCCATGGCCAGGGTGCCAGGTGTCCGCGTTGCAAAGAGCGCACGCCCGCCGAAGTCATCGCCGAAGTTAGCGCGACGATCGATGAAGGGATCCGTGCGGCAGGCGGCAGGCAGCGATACATTGCGTGGGATTGGGGTTGGAACGATGAATGGGCGCTGGATGTCATCGAGCGTCTGCCCACGAGCGTTGAACTCCAGAGCGTGAGCGAGTGGAGCCTTCCTATCGAGCGCGGCGGAGTCAAATCGGTTGTCGGCGAATACAGCATTAGCTCGATCGGGCCCGGGCCACGCGCGCAACGACACTGGCAGGCGGCAAAGAAGCGCGGTCTGCGAGTGGTGGCGAAAATTCAATGCGGCAACACATGGGAACTCTCCGCCGTGCCGTATCTGCCGGTGCTGGAAAACATCACGCGCCATGCAACGGCGTTGCGCGACCTCGGAGTCAAAGACATCATGCTTGGCTGGACAACCGGTTGCCATCCCTCGCCGAATATCGAGGCGATTTCGGAAATCAACGCCGGCGGCACGCTCGACACGCTGGCCATTAAACGCCATGGCGAAACGAATGCCGCCGCCGCCGCCATCTTCTGGCGCGAATGCAGCGCCGCCTTCCGCGAGTTTCCATATCACATCAGCGTGGTGTATCAGGCTCCGCTTCAGATGGGGCCGGCCAATCCGCTCTGGGCGGCTCCCACGGGTTATAGCGCGTGCATGGTCGGCATCCCGTATGATGATCTTAATGCCTGGCGTGCTATCTATCCCGCAGAGATATTTTCCGCGCAGTTGGAGAAGGTCGCCGCCGGATTCGACGCTGCGATTGCCAAGCTGCGCGCAGCCGTCGCCATCCCACCGCCCGAGCTTGCCGAAGAACTTCTCTTTGCTGAAGTAGCCGCGCTCCACTTTGCCAGCGTCGCAAACCAAGCCCGGGCTGTCGTTGCCCGCGAGGCCAAAGAGAACGCCACGCTGGCCCGGATTTGCGACGCTGAAATCAGGCTCGCCATCCAACTGCATGCGCTGCAAAGCCGCGATTCCCGCATCGGTTTTGAGGCATCGAACCAGTATTACTACATCCCGCATGATCTTGTGGAAAAAGTCATCAACTGCCACTGGCTCGCATCACGCCTCAGAGCGCCAGCAGAGTAGCACCCGGCGTGGAAGTAATTCCGGTTTGCAATCGGCCGGATTCTTACTCCAGCTACTTCCCCACTGCCGACAGGTTCGGCAAGAGCGTCGGATCATACTTCGCGCCTTTGGAAATCTGGATTTCGGCTAAAACCGGATATTGAGATTACTTGTAAAGGCGACGGAATTACGGCATTGGATCAATTCCTTCGAGCTCGGACGACTTGTGATGAGCCGCCCTTATTTGCAGCTGCTGGATAGAGCGTTTCATTGCCGATAAGCGTGTCGTTTTCGTCAAGGAGCTATTTCTTCGGCATACACGCGAAAATATGATGCGCGTTTCCCCACTTTGGCACGTGCTTTTAACCAGGAGTTCCTCCGTTTGCCACATAGGATCTCCAGAACGGAAGCCATGCACAAAATCTGTCGTAGAGTCCTTCGTGGAACCGTCGCCGCCCTGCTATTTTCCGGCGTCCCGCTTCGGGCGCAGTTTACCACTCCGCACGTGATCGCCACCCCGGGCGAAGTTTCCGCAACGTTGGGCGAAACGACGTTCATCAATCACGGACTTCAGGGGGTTGGGCGAATCTCGGGTAGCGCACTTGACATTTTCGGCGAGACGTTTGGCTCGGTTTCCAGCCTGCAAGTCACGAACTGGACAAGCAATGCGAGTGGAAGCTACACCGGCACTTTCAACATCCTGCCGGACCGCGGTTACAACAATAATAACGCCGGCGGTTTTTTCTCGGATTACGCAGCGCGAATCCAGCAGATGGACTTCAGCTTCACGCCGTATACTGGCTCCGCAAGCATTGGTGGTTCGGACCTCGGCTCGCGCATCGCGGCACAAAACCAGATCACCATTACTTCGCCCATCACCGGGGTGAAGTTCACTTACGCCGATCCGAATACCGGCAACGGATTTGCATTCACGAGCGGACTTGATCCTGCCGCTGGGCAAAGCACGCTTTTTGGAAACAGTCTGCCGTATGTCTCCAACTATACCGGACAGGCATTTCCCGGCGCGACTGCCAACACAACTTACGCGGACATAAACAAGCTCGCCTTGGATGCAGAGGCTCTGGTGCTGAAGGCGGACGGTTCCGGTTATGTCGGCGACGAATACGGAGCGAACATTTATTACTTCAACGCGAATAAACAGATTGTCGGTGTCATCACCCCTCCGGATGCGCTCCGGCCGCATAAGGGCACCGGAAGCCCACTGAACTTCAATTCAACGACACCTCCTGACAATGGCCGCAGGAACAATCAGGGCTTTGAAGGTGTCGCGCTCAGTCCGGATGGGAAACGGCTCTTCGCGCTGCTGCAAAGCGCCGCAGTGCAGGATACCAATGGGGCCGCGATGGGTACGCGCACCAACACGCGCATGCTTGTCTATGACGTTGCCGGCAATGCACTGCCGGACGCGCCGGTCGCTGAGTATGTCATCCAGCTTCCAACTTATACCGCAAACGGCAATGGCGGTGCGGTCAACGCCACCGCCGCGCAAAGTGAGATCATAGCAATTGACGACCATCGGTTGCTGGTGCTTTCGCGCGATGCGAACGGGCAAGGAAGTCTCATGACGAATCCTTCGATGTATAAGAGTGTGCTGTTGGTGGATCTCAGCGTCGGAACGCCCACCAACATTGCAGGCACGGCTCACGATGCGACTGGCGCGACGGTAACGGCAAGTCCAGGAACCCTCGATTCGAGCATCACGCCGCTGAGCTGGACGGAAGCTCTTAATATTCTAAACAGCGCGCAGCTCTCTAAGTTCAACATCGATCTCGACCCAGGTGGAACGAATCAAATAACCAAGCTCACGCTCGGTGAAAAATGGGAGGGAATGAGCCTTGTTTCGGCCAACGATCCGCTCGCTCCCAATGACTACTTCCTTTTCATCGCCAATGATAACGACTTCCTTACCGGCACAGGCAAAATGGTCGGTCCCGACGGGACGATTCAAAGCTATGATGCCTGGTCGAATGGTTACGCGGCGAATCGTGTTCCCACCGCTGCAACTGTCGCCGCCACGACGGAGAACGATACGATGTTTCTCGCGTATAGGGTGACGGTTGTCCCGGAACCATGCTCCGCCCTGCTAATCAGCGGCGGAGCGGCAGGTTTGCTAGCGCGGCGGCGGCGGCGGTGAAGGGAACAGCGGATCAATCATTTGGTGCGGTTATCTGCGCCAGCGAATGGTCCGGTAAATCGACAGGCTTTGCCACCATGGCCAGCTGGTTGGCCATCCAAATCCGGCAACCCTGGGGCCGCCCACTAAGCGTTGGGCACTGCGAGCTCTCTTAGGAGTCTTCGCAACTCGTCGATTTGCACCGGTTTCACCAGGTGCGCGATGAAACCCGCTTCCGCCGAACGGCGCACGTCCTCGTCGGCGCCATAGCCGGTCAGCGCGATGCCGCGGAGGCCGTATGACGCGCGCAGGCTTTTCATGAGTTCAATCCCCGTGCCGTCAGGAAGACCAAGATCCGATATCACGAGATCGAAAGACGCGCTCGCCGCGGCGGCACGGCCCTCGGCGATGTTTTGCGCGGTGACAATTTGGTGTCCGGCCCGGCTCAGGAGGCGCGTGAGCACCTGAAGCGTCGGCGCGTGGTCTTCGACAAGAAGAAGCCGCAGCGATATTTCGCGCTCAGAGTCGACATGTCCCTGAGAGCTCTCCCGGGTGGAAGCGGCCACCTGCCCATCGGTGTCAATGGTGCCGGGCAATTCGACCGTGAATTTTGCGCCTTGCCCGGGACCGGGACTTTCCGCGCGAATCGCTCCGTGGTGTATGTCGACAATCGCGCGAGCGATGGCCAACCCCAGGCCCAGGCCGCCGAAACGTTGGCCCGATCGATCCTGTTCAAATGGCTCGAAGATGCAGGCAGCCGCCGCAGGCTCGAAACCGATGCCGTTGTCGCCCACCTCAATACAGACTCGCGATTCGTTCGCGGTATCCGTGGCATCGACGCCATCGAATGAGCGTATATCGACGCGTCCGCCCACAGGCGTGAATTTGACGGCGTTACGGAGCAGATTCCAAAATACCTGCTGCAATCGTGCGGGGTCGCCGGTGAGATGACTGCGTTCCGCAGTGAGTTCGAGGTGGATGGCGATCTGTTTTGCCTGCGCATCCCCACGGACCATGTCCACGACGAGGCCAAGGAGCGAGTGGGCATCGCATGGCTCGACGCGCACGGTGAGCTTGCCATTCACGATGCGTGTCAGGTCGAGCAGGTCGTCGATCAGTCGTGCCTCCAGAGAGATGTTGCGTTCGATCATCCTGAACTCGTCGCGGATCTCGGGCGGAATGCGCTCGTCGCTCCGATAGGCTGCGGCAGTCATCAGCACTGGTGTGAGCGGCGTGCGCAATTCGTGGCTGAGCACGGCGAGGAAACGATCTTTGCTGTGATTGGCGATTTCCGCCGCTTCCTTGGCGTCCCGCAACGCGGCCTCGGTTTGCTTGCTTTCTGTGATGTCGAGATTTGTTCCCACCACCCTTTCGGGCCGCCCGTGAGCGTTTGCCCGGACGGTTTCCACCGACCGGATGTGCCGGCATTGGCCGTCGTTCGCCCGGCGGATGCGAAACTCGCGACTGGTTTGGCCACCGACTCTTGCCAGCTCCTGCAATATTGCTTCTCGTTGCGGCAGGTCTTCCGGCACGACGGCCTGGCTCCAGGTGGCATACGGCACAATCCCGTCGGGTGTCGGAGTGACGCCGTAAATCTGAAACATCTCGGCATCCCACCTGATCTTGTTGGTGAGAACATTCCACTCCCAAATCCCGACTCCTGTCGCAGAGGTCGCCAGGCGCGTTCTTTCCTCGCTCGCGCGCAAAGCGGCTTCCGAGCGCGCGCTCGCCGTCACTTCGTGGAAATAGCAGACCACGCCATGCTGCCCGTCGGGCAGGGTGACGCGCTGCGTTTGCCATTCGTAGGCCCCTTCTTCGCCGAGATCGTGGCGCTGTTCCGCGAACGGCGGCGAAATGTAACGCTCCCCCGTCGCCAGCGTGTGCCGGAAAATCGCGGCGCATTGCCGCCCGATTTCCGGCCCCCAAATGATCTGCATCACTTCGTTGAAATCGCGGCCGATCAACGGATCGACATTGGCAAAAGTCGGCATCGCTTCGGTGTTGACCTGTTGCAGCCGGAACTGCGCGTCGACGACGTATACGCCCATGGGCGCCTGCTCGATGAGGGTGGAAAACAGAACCGCGTTCTGGCGCGCGGCCGCTTCCGCGCGCTTGCGACTGGAGATGTCGATCAGGAAGGACATCCCTTCCGACGGCGAATCATTAAACCGCGTCCCGGCGATGATCAGGGGAATGCGCGACCCGTCCTTTCGAAAATATTCCTTCTCGTAAGCCGGGGCGAAACCATGTTCCCGAAGGGCACGGATGCCATCCTCGTTGCGTGGCGTCCATTCGGCCGGCGTCAAGGTCCGAAAGTTCACAACGCCGGCCGCGATGTCGTCCCGCGTGTAACCTGTCATTCGGAGAAACTCTTCGTTGGCGTCGAGGATCAGGCTTCGGTCGAGATCCCAGCGGATCATGCCGACAACGTTCGATTCAAACACCCGGCGCAGACGGGCCTCACTTCTTTCCAACGCGAGCTGTTCGGCCGTCCTCGGCGCGACGTCGGCAAACGTCTGCCCTTCGACAAAACGAGCGGGCTCGTCCGAGTCATCAGGGAACGCTTCGCGCAAGCACCGGATGTCCGGCTCCGCCCGTAGTTCGGAGTAAATGCGCGCCCATTTTCGCGCCGCCGCGACATAGGCAAAAAAGTCGCGCAGATGCTGCGGCTCAACAAGGGAGTGCGGCTTCATCGATCATTTCGAGCCCGAGCCATACCAATTGCCGAAACCAAGGCACAAGGAGTCTGGCTGCTGATGACCAATGTCCTTGGATTGAGAAGCGGGTAGGTCAAAGTGGTGCGGCAATTCCGGGCGCAGACTATCCGCCGATCCGGCCGCGACAATGCCTGATTTTGCTTTGTTGCCACCTTCTTCGATGATAGCGCAAATGTCGGCTCGAGCCTTTAAGTAACATCTGCTGGATATCCGCGCGGTCATCGATGATCAGGACGTGAAAGGCCTTACTCATGGGCGCAGTGGCGGGATAGGCGGCGGGACGCCGGCGCCGAGCCAGCCGTCGGAAATTTCCCGAAGGATTTGCATATGCGCGGGGTAAGCAACGGGCTTGGTGTGATAGGCGTCGACGCCCGTGGCGGAGCAGAATTCGAGATCGCGCGAATCCGCCGACGTACTGAGGACAACAAAGATTTCCCGCGCGCGAATCCGTCGCAGTTTAAGATCGGCAGCGGCAGCAGGATGGTCAGCTCGTTGGCACTTCCTGACGCCGCGCGGCTACGATCTCCGCGGCTTCCTCGACAACTTCGTGCAAATTGACAGGTTCAAAATTGAGCGTCGCCCGGCCGACCCGCGAGAAGTGCAACAAGGAATCAAGGAGCATATCCATCCGCACCGTCAGCCGCATCAACCCCTCGAGACGTTTGCGACTGTTGCCATCCACGGCCGCGGCCCTTTCCAGCAGTTGATTCGCGTAATTGGAGACGCCGCGCAACGGCTCCTTCAAGTCATGGCTGGCTACATAGGCGGACGCGTCGAGCTCCTCATTGCTGCGCGCGAGTTCCGCGTTGAGTTCGCCAAGTTGCTGAGAAACAAAGTTTTGGCATCCGGTCGTGACTGCGAGGAGTCGCAACAAAAGGCCCGGGTTATTATGCCATCGATTGGTCTCATACCACGCGGCACGCCATGATACCTCCAATCGCGCTGTTGAAATGCAAATACCGTTTCCTGGCAAAAAGATGCCCAATGGCCTGCATACATTCGATAGGCCTCTTTTTCGTAGACCACCGCGAGCCTCATTTCATAGAGTGCCCTTTTTTATCAGTCTGCTTATTTAGATCGTTATTTTGTCCATTCCTATCTCCCCGCTTAGCTCCCACTCTGAACGCAACCACACGGCCAGCCCATCGGCCGGCAGGTTCACTTGTGCGTCCAAGCCTGACGCAGCCGGCGCGTTTGCGTTTGCAACCTCAACAGGTGCCGCAGTTCCCGCCTGCCGCTCATTAAAAGGCCATCCCGTGGTTCAGCGCTGGATTTTGCTTCTTTCTCTCTTCGTTCTCAGCATGCGGGCGCTCGCTGCCGTCCCTGAGATAACTGCTCTCGATCCGGCCAAGGCTCCCTTTGGTTCCAAAATTCTGCTCCGAGGCCACGGCTTTACCGGAACTGAGCAAGTGACTTTTGTGCAGTTTCCCGGGCGCGTCTACTTGCCTGCTTCATTCCGGGAGATTTCTGACAGCGTCATTGAGGTCGTTGTCCCCTCGCCCAATCCTTCTTCTGGGAAAATGGCTGTAATGATTAAAGCGGCCGGGGGCGTGACCATTACAATTGCGCCTGAAACCCAAAGATTGAACGGCACAACATCCGTCGGAAATGGCGGCCAGCTATTCGTGGCGAAAGCGGGGGCTAACATTGTATTCTGGGGATCCGGCAGCTGTATATGCCTGATGGAAGCCGGATCGAGCTTTTCGGGAACCGCAGGCGGCGGCAACCTCTACTTAGTCGCGGCCGGCGCCACCCTGGGACCTACCGCCCTCACATCCGGAGGCAACACAGCCTATGTGGCGGAAGGCGCGATATTTAATGGACCCAACGGCACTGCTGTGCCAGCGGTCATTGGGAGTTACATTCCAGCGCTTTTTGAAGAGGATTTGGTAACCAGCCCACTTACCCTCACCGATCCGGTCGCCAATCATGCTTATCTCGACCCGATTCCAGTAAGCTTCAGCCTTCCCGAAGCAGCGCTTGCAGGTTCCCTTAAACTGACCTTCAACGATGGGATCGCGACGCGCGTTTTAACGCTGGGAAGTTCAGAAGAAGTAGCAGGAACCCACAGCTTCAGCTTTCAGTCGGCCAATCCGACCTCCAGTCCCATGATCGCCAGCGGGCCTGCCATCCCGAACGGCCTCTACACTGTCGAGCTTTCTTATCAGGACGTATTTGGTCATCCTGCGGTTTCCGCGCAACGTTTCAATGTCAGGATCGCTACAAGTGCGCCTGTCCTCACCCTGGGCACAGGCAGCCTGGCTTATTCTGAAAACAGTCCTGCCTTGGCAATTGCACCTGCCGGATCGGCAGCTGATGCCGCCTGGAATGAAGGCAGACTGGAAGTGAGCATCAGCGCCAACGTTTCCAGCCAGGACTCGCTCTCAATCAAGACCGGGGACGGCCTGAGCGTAATTGCAAACAGCCTCTTTGATGAGGGCATACTCTTCGGCAGCCTGAATACCAATGGGGGCGTGCTCACAGGACCGGGCACGCTGACTGTGACCTTTAATGGCAATGCCAACGATAGCCGGGTACAAAAACTGATCAGGGCAATCGCCTTCGGCAACTCGTCCAACGATCCAATCCCCGGGGAGCGCATCGTTACATTCACCCTGATAAACCAAGTTGGTTTAAGCACCACGGCTCTCCGCATTGTCAAGCTCGCCGCCGTGAATGATGCACCGGCTTTAAGTTCACCGGGCGGAATCATCTCCTTTATTGAAGGAAACAATTTTGTTTCCAATCCGGTCCTTGTCAGCAGCGGCATCCTGGTGAGCGATCCCGATAACTCCACTCTGGCCAGTGGGACGGTTGCCATCGGCACGAATTACCTGAGCTCCGAGGATCTTCTTGGGTTTACCTATAACCAGGCCACCATGGGGAACATTGATGGCAGTTTCGACTCCGGGACAGGTGTGCTCACATTAAGCTCACCGGGCGCGACGGCTACCACCAGCCAATGGCAGGCCGCGCTGCGGACGGTTACCTACACAAATCTCTCGGAAAGCCCTGGCACGTCAATCCGAGCAATCAGTTTTACGGTAAGCGATAACCAGACATCTGGACTATCCGTCACGCAAATACTTAACGTCGTCTCGATCAATGACACTCCCTTGTCGGCTGGCCAAAGCCTCACCACGGACGAAGATACAGCCAAGGCGATTACTCTCGCGGGCAGCGACGTCGACAGTTCCTATTTGAATTATCAGATTGTTGCGCAGCCTCAACATGGTTTCCTTAGCGGGACCGCGCCCAATCTCAACTACATTCCGGAGTTGAATTACCGTGGAAGCGATTCGTTTAGCTTTAAGGTTGGTGACGGGTCGACTTTTTCAAATCCCGCCACCGTCACCATTTCGGTCGAGGATATCAATGACGAGCCGACGCTATCGGCCCTGCCGGACGTTCAGATTAGTGAGAACGCAGATACACGAATCATTCCGCTTTCGGGTATATCCACCGGTGCGTCGAATGAATCGCAAACGCTGAAGGTGACTGCGGTTTCAAGCAATCCCTCTCTGTTTGCTGACTTATCCGTGACCTATACCAGCGCGGAGCCTAACGGTCTTCTTAGTTTCAAGCCCGCCCCCAACGCAAACGGCACCACGACAATCACGGTCACCGTCGACGATGGTGCGGCTTCGAATCATACTCTATCGCGCACTTTCAGCGTCAGCGTGGCGCCGATCAACAACGCGCCCAGCTTTCTCTTTGGCGCAGATCTCTTTGTGGCGCGTGATGCCGGGGCTCAGATTTTTCCGGAATGGGCGGGTGATATCACGCCTGGCCCGGCAAACGAGGCAAGCCAGGGCGTGCAATTCATTGTCACTGCGAATCAACCCGATCTTTTCAGTGCACAACCTACGATCTCGCCTGATGGCACCTTGCGCTTTACGCCGGCTGCGGATGGCAGCGGCACGGCGACTGTTCAGGTGGTGATCATCGACAATGGCGGCACGGCCAACGGCGGTGTCGATACAAGCTCGCCAAAAACCTTTCATATTGCGATTACCAGCAACGCGGAGGAGTCCGGTATCTATGCCGGTTTGTTGCGGGCAGATCCTTCCGTTGCTCCCGCTAACAAAAGAGCGGGAGTCATCCGGCTGGCAGTCAAACGTGGCGGTCTATTTAGCGGCGTTGTGCGCATCGCCGGAAACGCTTTTCCATTGCGCGGCTACTTCGATCAGGGCGGCACGGCGCATTTTAGGAAAGGCGCCGGCACGGAACTTGTCCTAACCAAGATTCCCAGGCTCGCACTCACACTTCAGCTCGACGTCGCCGGCAATACCGGCCAGCTGCTCGGCATCGTGACCGAGGAGTCCGCGCCATTCGCTGTCGTGGAGGCAGACCGGGCTCTTTACACTGCAGACAAAAATGCATCACCACCTTATTTGCGTCTGCCGGACGCACTGGCTGGGCCTTACACCGTCCGGTTTTCTGTCAACGAATCCGCACTCGACCCGGCTCGGCTTCCTCATGGCTACGGTATAGCCGCTGTAAATGTTCGCTCCGACGGCAGCGTCCGCCTTGCAGGAACGCTCGCAGATGGCACCCCCATCTCCTGCGCCAGCGCGCTTTCAAAAAACAATCGATGGCCCCTCTACGCGGCGTTCGCCCGGGGAGACGGATCAATCAGCGGATATGTGCAGTTTCAGGACGTTCCGGCAGCTGACGATCTGGACGGACGCAACCTGTATTGGTTTAGTCCGGAACAGCCAGGCGCGAAACGTTACCCGCTCGGTTGGGCTGACGGCTTAAAAACGGAGCTGATCGGTTCAAAATTCGTGATGCCGGCCTCTGCGCGTTCCAATGAGAATGCGAGTTTCCCCCTTCCCGACAGCACCGCTGAGCTCATGCTTGCCGGCGGCGGGCTGCCTGAAAGCGGACTTTCCAAAGCAATCAGCATCAGTCGGCGAAATGTCGGGAGCGTCATTACGCCCGGAGCCGAGCGGTTGAAGATTAACTTTAACCGCAACGGCTATTTTTCAGGCAGTTTCCTTTATCCGGAGACGCAACTGGCAACCAAGTTTCGGGGAGTGATTTTGCAAAAGCAGGAGGTTGGCTCCGGTTTTTTCCTTGGACCCACCCAGAGTGGCGCAGTGACCATAGAAGCCACGCAATAGTATCGCCAACTTACGCCGAGTTTTCGCGGATTCTCCGGAAAACCGAGCGGACTTTGGGCCTTCACTTTGCGCCATTCCGAGCGATCGCTGAATGGTCGTTTTGTTACAAGAAATGTCCCGGTCGCGCCAAACGCGGCGCTCTACGATTTCGGTTAGCTTTTGGAGATCTTGTGAATTAACCAAACATGGATTCTTGTCAGGCTACTGTTTCCATGAAAAACATCGTCTTCACCGTCGTTCTGTTAACCTGCCTGCATAGCGTAATCCATGGGGAAACAGTCGAAATGACAGCCGGCCCGGATTTTACCGTAAGCTACGATCCGGGCACATGGAAGCCCCTGGCGCCTCTCAGAAGGCCGGAACCCGGTGCGTTTCAATCGATGACCTGGGCATTTCAGAGCACCGAGTGGGCAGAGATCACGATAACCAGCCACCCCGAACCGAAGAAGGAAGCTGAATTTAAACAGGAGGTGCTTGATGCCCAAAAATTTAGAGGAGATCCGGCTGAATTCGTGCGCGAGCGCAGAGAATCTATTGCCGGCCAGGAGTGGTTGGTTCTCGAGTTCCGCAATCCAAACACGCGCCCTGCGCGGAGCGAGATCCACTATTTTCTACCGGCTGCGGACGGTTATGCCACGCTCTTCCTTGTTGCCGAGGAGGCCAGCCTGCCAACGCATCGTGGAGCAATCGATGCATTGATTCATACGATCCGGCTTAAATAAAATCAGGCCTAAACGAGGTCGGAGAAAAGCATGCCGCTCTTCGTCTGCTCAATCGACTGCCAGGAACCGATTGCTCGATTGCAGTGAAAAAAATGGAGCGTGCTTGCAGCGGGTTGACGTTTGATTAC
The DNA here is from genome assembly GCA_028293625.1 of Chthoniobacteraceae bacterium. Classification (GTDB taxonomy): domain Bacteria; phylum Verrucomicrobiota; class Verrucomicrobiia; order Chthoniobacterales; family Chthoniobacteraceae; genus CAIURC01. The sequence continues at coordinate 28,191 of JAQGOL010000034.1, forward strand.
AGCAATGCCAACACTGCTTTGGACCTCATGAAAATATCTGAAATCGCTACTGCGTTCTATCACAACAGTCCGGAACATAACTTTCAACAACTCCGGACCCTGATTTCGGGCGACAACCGGAAAACCATGGCCGTTTCCGGAGAAGATGAAGCGGCGAATTCCGTCATTGGCGACATCCTCGAGGCTGAGACGTTGCCCGAGATTATGAATTACGTTCTCAAAAGATTTCCCGGCCGAACCGCGGTTCTGCTGGGCGACCGAGCTCAACTTGAATCATGGCGCGCTGCCATACGGACGGTGGACTTTGAGACTATTGAATGGGATTGGAATATCTCCCTCAAAGAACGGGAAGAGTTGCTCGATAAAACGATTGTCCTCTGCCGGGTGGCGGTTCGGCCGGAAGAGTGGGAAACCATCTCGGAGCTCAAGCAAACACACGGCGAACGGCTCGTCACCATTACCGAATTGCTCCTTCCCTTCACCAACATCGCATTCCTGCAGAAACGGCTGAATTACTTCGTCTCATCTTTTGATGCAATTATCCGCTATTACTTCGGACTGACCGACTTTACGCCATTCGCCAAGTTGGAGCAGGCTTATAGTCTAAAAGACCGGCGCGTCATTGAGTTTGGCCCTTTTGATGGCTGCCAAACGGCGGGCATCGTCAACTACGGGGCGCGAAGCGTCGATTGCATCGAAGCGCGCGCGGAAAACTCCGCCAAAACAATGGCGGCGGCGCATGCGCTTGGATGGAGGAATGTGCGCGTATTGATGGATGATTTCCACAATGTCGATGCCGTGCGATACGGGACCTATGACCTCGCTTTTGCCCATGGCGTTTATTACCACAGCATTGCGCCATTTCTGTTCCTGCGGAATTTGATGTCCCTTTCCGACAACATATTCCTAGGTGGTTTCTGCGCGACGGAAACCCGGCCCGACGTGCCTTATACTCTCTTGAATTATGAGGGGCAATCGTACAAGGCGAAGAAATACGTCGAAGGAAATAGCTTTGTCTCAGGCGTAAACCCGTATGGCTATATTTTCGACAAGGACGATCTAATCCGTTTCTTCAGCGAACGTGACTACAAAGTCACTGTGATCTCGGAACACGCCGTGCCAAACGCCCGGACCTATACCCAAGGCGGGATTTTCCTGCGTTTTCTGGCGCAGAAAATCTAAGACAACCAACGGACCTCGGAATTGTTCTCTTTTGAGATGGGCGAGCCAACCCAAACCGTTTCTTGTGAAAGCAGCATTGTTTAGCTTCTATTTCTGTGTCTTCGCATCTCTATCGCAGGCTGCCAGCCAGTTTGAAGAGACGTTGAGACTTGCTCATTCGACCGCGGCCAATGACAGAGTGACAGCCGCGTTTGCGCTTCCGGACCTCATTCGGACTCTTGGCGTTCAGGCAGTTGCCCCCTCCTACTCGAAGCTCCTCGCTGACTCTGACAGCGATGTTGTTATCGAGACACTTGCTGCTATCAGACGCACACCGGATCACGTGACTTTCCAAGGCAAACGTCAGGAGATACGACCAATGCTTGATACGCTGATGCCGCGAGTTCGCGAGCTGTGTGGAAATCTGGACCCAATCACGCTTCAGGCCGCGCGCGAGACTCGAACACGGATTCGCGCAGCAATATACAGAAGTCGTAAATGAATCCACAGAGCAATCCGCGTAATGGCACATACAATCTTCAGGGCGTGGCAGACCACGTATTGCTTTTTGATCCTGCTCGCGATTCTCGGCGGATGTGTGACGCCACGGCATGGTTCGGTCGCTATCTTGACTTCGCCAAGCGAGCGACTCTGTTCCCGTCACCGCATTCCGCTTATCACAGGCCAGATATTCAAAATGTCCCCTCCCCTCCCGCTTGTCTATCCCAACCCCGGGTGGCGTCGCTGGGCGAACTATTATCCGAACCACCTCACGCTCTTTGAGAGCCTAGTACGAAGTGACGAGTTCCCACTAGCGGTTTTCCGTACGTATTGTCCGCTTTGCCAAACGGAACTGGAAACGCACCTTGACCCGTAATGACATGAAGTTGCCTGATCCCTCAATAGCTACAGTCGCCGGAGGCTCCCTTCGCTGTGAGTAAGCTTTTTTCATTAACTTTGCAGAACATCTCCTTATGACCTCCACACGTTTATGGAAATATTTGCTTCGCACCATCCTCTTCAGCTCAGCGTTCATATTGCTGGCCGCGTGCGCACTCATCTGGGACGGCCTTCACGATGAAATCGGCACCGCCGATCTGGGCGTGGTTCTGGGCAATACTGTAAACATCGACGGTTCACCATCCCCACGGTTGGCGGCCCGCCTCGACCGGACTTTGGAGTTATATAGGCAGGGAGCTTTCCCACTGGTCCTGGTCAGTGGCGCTCTCGGCAAGGAAGGCCATGACGAAGCATCCGTTATGCGTGACTATCTTACCTCGCGCGGCATTCCCTCGACGCAAGTTATTGTCGATAGCGACGGGCGCACAACGTTTGCGACAGCGAAGAACACTAAGGCGTTGATGAAGTTGCGCCGGCTCCGGAGCGTTTTGGTGGTCTCCCAGTATTTCCATATGTCACGCGCGAAGCTTGCGATGAGACGGTTCGGGATCAGCACGGTTTACTCAGCACATGCTCGTCACTTCGAGGCGCGAGACCTCTACTCGATTATTCGCGAGCTTGTGGGATATCTAAGCTACACCTTTAAAGCGGTATGACGTGTCTCCCGAAAAAGCGTAACGGCGCTGCAGTCGAACACGCCTCGTGTTCAACGCTTACTCCCGCCCAGAGAGTGGGTGGCATTGAGCCCGGGAACGGGTCGCAGCGCGGCCGGCTACCAGCTGTTATCCCTGCGGGATAGGAGCAAATAGTACAATGAAATCTGAGCTGGATCGCTGATTCGCTTTTTCGCACTCACAATTCAGGTGCGGCGGCAGTTGACGCAGCCGGTTGGAGTAATGCCTGTGCGTGAGGCGGCGCCGGTTCGGCCGGATCGGGGGCGCTTGAGCCGTGGCCCAGGTTGATGATCTTGCGGGCGTTGAACCAGTCGCTTACAAATGTGGAGCCTTCGTCCGTGACGGCGAAGCTGGTGACCAGGTGGTCGAGATGCTCATCATAAAGCGCGTCGAGCGCGGAGGAGCGCAGCAATAACTTTGCCGTGGCGCTCTTGCGGCTGGCGAGTGCGGCGCGCGGTTTGCCCAATGCTTCGTCATACGTTTTGAGGTCGGTTTCCAGCGAGCTATAGGTCGCGGGATTAATGCCGTAGTCGTCATCGAGCGCCGATTTCTGCCTGGTCAGCGGCTTCAGCAGGCTGAGGACAATTTGCGCGATCTGGGAAAGGGCGGCATCGCGCGAGTTGCGGAGATCGGACGCAGTGAAGTTGACTTTGGTTAAGCTGGTTTTGTCTTTCTTATCGGCAAAATAGCTGCACATCGGGCCTGCGACATTGAGAATGGACCCGATGAGGGTTTCCTGGGCAGCATCCTTATCAAGGACAATCCCCGCCAGGTCGGAATTGTGGATGGCGGCGAGGCGTTCAAACTCCGCCACGCCGGAGATCAACTCCGCCATCTTCTTACTGAAAGCCCTTGGTTTCTTGTCTTTCCAGATCGGTTCATTGGCTTCGCCAACGCGCAGAACGGCATGATGGGAGTTGAGCTTGTTTTGGAGGTCGTTGTTCATTGTATTGATGGCACGGGCGTGCTTGCTCCCTAATAGGAAATCGCAACCGGAGTGAACGCCCTAGAAAGGGGTCAGGGAGGACAAAAAGAGCGCGAAGAAAAGAAGCTTGCGGCTTTGGTTAATCCTTCTGGCGAAGAGTATTTACTTCGGGTTTTCCAGGCTCTGCGATTTCCGGCGAATGGTTCCAGGGCGGGCTGACAAGGTTCCAACGTAGCCTGATGACAAAAAATCGACAGCAGATATCAAATCAGAAAGAACCGTGTAGGGAAAAGCAACAGCTGCTAACAAAAAAGCGGGCGCCGGGAGGAAATCAACTCCGGGCCATGACAAAACACGAAGGCTTGAAGTCAAAAAAGGAAGAGCTTTGCTGAAAAAATCAAAAGCTGTGTAGCAAAAAACGACGCCTGTTCTCAAAAAAGCGAACGTGCAAAGCGGAAAATAAAGCGGGACCTCCCGGGATTATTAAGGGCGGCCATCAACCTCAAAGCGTCTTTGATATGAATAGCGCTTTCATTTGGCGGAGAGCATTGCGTTTGGAAATTGAGAGGAGCCCGGGTTGGAAAAGCACTGTCGGGGAACCGGCAGTTGTGCGTAAATGGCGCCTGACCACACACTGTTATGCTCTACGCCCTTCAAGCCGACATTCCAGGCCCCCATCATCGTACCTACGCATGGTGTTCGTCGCTGAGTGACAAGCGCTATATGTGCCGCCGATTGCCCGACGGGAGGGAGGAACTGGTTGGGTTTCCAATGACACCCCGGGCTCGATTTGAGGGCGGCCGCACGTGGCCGGATGTTTCCGCCAACGGCGGTGGAGTGCCGAAGCTTCTCTTTAGCCAGGCCGCGATCGACATTCTTCGGCATTACGACCCGAAAGCCAACGTCTCTGAGCCAGCGGAGGTGACCTATGAAGCCAACAAGAGCCTAATCAAGAAAGGGCCGCCCGTTTACCGAACATTCATCCCAAGGACAATCGTTCCACGACAAATGCTTGCTCCGGATGCGGATCGGCCCGCGATTTTCGCCTGCTCGGATTATCTCTTTCTTCTTGGCTGCAACGAGTACGTAAAGATGCACTTCGAGAAGGCCAGACTGCGGAACGTGCAATTCACACCATTTTTCGAGAAGTTGGCGATATTCGATGAAATGAACGGGAGAGATAACCGTCGCAAATAGATCGAAGCGCGGCTCCTCTCCGGCGAAAAAGGATGCGCTTTGAGCGAGGCTTCGATCCCGGTTAGATCGACGCAGCAGGCCTTCCGGTAATTGTCTGGGAGCATTTTGGAATGGCTTTAGTCGATATAACACGACGGTATCTCATGCCACTCTCGACCATGCCCTCGGTTTTAATCGTTAGAACGTATGCTCCGGCATTTCCTCACAGCAACGGACGTCCCGGAGCTCCGCATATGTCCCATGCAAGCGTGATCGTCACCCTCTTGGTTTTCATGGCGATTCTTTTGTGGTTATTCAAAAGATAGACCAATTGATTCCAGGCCGCCTGGCCTATAGCGGCCACGCTGGCATCCCCGTCACCATTCACCGAGTTCTTCCGTAATAGCTTTTGCGCCTGTATGAATCGTGAACTGAAGTATCCATCACCGAATGGGAAATATCTTTTCCACATTTATCCGTGGGAAGCGCGCATGTCACTTTGGATCGAGTCTCCGGAGCTGATTGAGGTGGGCATGGCGGCTCCCCTATTCCGATTCCGCGACTCCAATTGGTCACTTGATGAAGCTAAGTGGCTAACCGAATCTGTCGTGGTGATGCAGGTGCGCCGTTATCCCGGCGATCATACTCCATCACAGTTCGAGTTCCGGATAGATGCCGAAAAACGATTGGCTACCATTGGCTCGGCGCAGGCTTTGCCGCTTTCTGATTTGGAAAGCATGCTGGAAGCGCTCTATATCGCGGGCAAACTCCCCCGGGGCGGGAGTTAGTTCGGGTCTCGCGCGGAATTAACTACGCGGTTGCCTATCGCATCTCGGCGAATTTCAGGCCCAATGCGAGGCCGAGCTTGGCAATATCCTGTTTTTCCCTGGAGGAAATCAGCGCGATGGAGACACCAGGCCGGCCGGCGCGACCAGTCCGTCCACTGCGATGGGTATAATAGTCGTTCTGCTCGGGAAGCTGGTGATGCAGGACAAAAGCGAGTCCTTCAACGTCAATCCCGCGGGCTGCCACATCGGTGGCGATCAGAAACTGGAAACGTCCCTTACGAAAGGAACGGAGCACTTTGTCCCGCTCGGATTGCATCAGATCGCCCTGCAAGATGCCAAGCGCGTAGCCGCACTCCTCGAGCTCTTCATAGAGCCGGATCGCTCCCGCCTTGGTCCGGCAGAAAATCACACCCCGATCCTCGCCCTGGCGCTTCAGAAATTTCGCGATCCGGTCCGTTTTCTCCGCGGTATGGCAAACGATGTAATGGTGCGAGATATCGCGGTTGACCACATGCTTCTGATCAATCTTCAGGCTCTGGGCCTGAGGCGACATGTAGTCGGTGATCAGCTTGCGCACCTCGCCCGGAATGGTGGCCGAGAAGAGCCAGGTGGCCTGGCGCGCTTGAGTCTTCGCGCAAATCTCCGCAACTTCCCGGCGAAACCCAAGATTAAGCATCTCATCGGCCTCATCAAGCACCAGCAGTTTTACGCTTTCGAGCGATAACGTTTTGCGGCCCAATAAATCGACCAGGCGGCCCGGTGTGACCACGATCACATGGGTTGGACGCTGCAACGCAGTTTCCTGGCGGTCAATCTTGTCGCCCCCGGTGAGCACCTCGACAAAGATTTTTTGAGCGCAGTATTTGGTGAAACGAAAAAGTTGCTTGCCGATTTGCTTGGCCAGTTCTCGGGTCGGCGCGACGACCACGACCTGGATTGCCCGGTTCTCCGGGTCGATCCGCATCAGCAATGGAATGCCGAAGGCCGCCGTTTTCCCCGTCCCGGTCTGGGCCTGGGCAATAAAATCCCCGCCCTCGGCGAGCAAAAACGGGATCGCCTCCCGCTGAATTGCTGTCGGCGTTTTGATTCCGAGTTCGGTCAGTCCCTGGATGAGGTCCTCGCGAACGCCTAATGCTTTAAAAGTATTCAATGTAATATAGATCAAGTGACTCCCCGGTCTGCCATGACCGGAAACCGTGACCCCTTCGGGTCTTGCGGAGCGGGGAAGCTAAACGCCCCGGCCCCGGTGGCAAAGCGCTTATTCAAGCACACTTTCTCCGCGGGCTACGGGTCAAGCTTCGCACGCTGTGGCGGCTTCCCAGACCGGGCGGCGGCTTCCCGCAGCTTGTCCTTCCTGCTTTTGCGTTTCCCTTTGATCCCGCCAGCCGCATCCGGAACCGCGAGTTCCGTCGGCTCGAATCCTTCAATCTGCTCGCGAGGCAGGCCGAGGCGATGACGCTTTTCAATAAGCCGAAAATGAGCGTGGGTGCCGGCGCTTACAAAACTGATGGCGATGCCCGCCTCGCCGGCACGGCCGGTGCGACCAATGCGATGCGTGTAATCGACCGCGGAGCGCGGCAGATCGTAATTCACAACGACTGGAAGCTGAACGATGTCGAGCCCGCGGGCGGCGAGATCCGTGGCAAGAAGAACCTGCACTTTGCCTGCCTTAAACTCGGCAAGCGCTTGGGTCCGCGCCCCCTGGCTGAGTTCACCATGGAGGGCCGTGGCTTTAATGCCGGCGGTCCGAAGTTTTTCCGCGACGTGTTCGGTGGAATATTTGGTGGCGACAAATACCAGCACACCGGTCCACTGATTCTTCTCAATAAGATGGCGCAGAAGCTGGGTGCGGCGGGGTACATCCACTTCAATCACGCGTTGGTGAATATCGGGCTTGTTCTGCGGTTCCGCCGCTACATTGAGACGCACCGGATCGCGCAGCAGGCTTTGCGCGATGGTTTGCACCTCAGGGGGAAAGGTTGCCGAAAAGAGCAGGCTTTGCCGCGATGCCGGCAGAAGGGCGAGAATCCGGCCAAACTCTTTGGCGAATCCAAGCTCCAGCAGGCGGTCAGCTTCGTCCAGGAGAAGGATCGACACCGCGGAGAGTGAGAGCGCGTTGTGATCGAGCAAATCGAGCAGGCGGCCCGGCGTGGCAACCAGGATGTCGGCCCCGCGGCCCAGGGCCATCATCTGCGGGTTGATCGATACGCCGCCATGGAGTGTCAAAGTCTTGAGCGGCTCGGAAAGATGCCGCGCATAACGTTGTATCGATTCCCCAATCTGAGCCGCAAGTTCGCGAGTCGGCACCAGGATCAGGGCACGAACAAAACGCCCATGCGGCCGGGTACCGGCACTTAGCAACTGCAGGATGGGAAGAACGAATGCCGCGGTCTTGCCGGAACCAGTCTGCGCGGAGGCCCAAACATCCGCTCCGCGCAAAATGACTGGGATGGCAAGCGTCTGAATCGGGGTCGGAGATGAATAATTTCGCTCGGCGACAGCGTGTTGCAGAGGCTGCGAGAGGCCAAGAGAAGAAAAAGACATGGGCAATTAAAAACCGGAGGCGGAAGATTGGCTGCGTGGGTTCGCGCCAGGCGATTGGCAGAAAACGAATCATCAACCGAGCAGCACCCGTGCAGCGTGCTCACGTAACGGGCAAAATGGAAGAGTGCAAAGGAAACGGCATTCCGGAAAAAATATCAGGGGACGGGTCCAAGCCTCCCGAGCTCTCTCTATTTGGACCCTGGAGAAGTCCGATGAAGGGGCGGGAAACAATAAATGCAACAAAAAGGTAGCGTATTGTGCCCGGCCTGACATTATGCAACCGAAAGGTAGCATAATATGAATTCCTCAACCGATCGGATCGAAAAACAAATTCTCCTGAAAGCACCGCGTTCCCGTGTCTGGCGCGCCCTCTCCAATGCCGAGGAGTTCGGCACCTGGTTTGGCGTGGCGCTCAAGGGAAAAACCTTTGCCGCCGGTCAACGGATGCAGGGGCAGATCACTCATCCCGGGTACGAGCACTTCGTTTTTGAAGTGATGATCGCACAGATGGAACCGGAAGAGCTCTTCTCCTTCCGCTGGCATCCTTACCCGGCCGATCCCGCCATTGATTATTCCCAGGAAGCGACCACGCTGGTCGAGTTTAAGCTCCAGGAAACCACGGATGGCACCTTGCTGAGCATCGTCGAATCCGGTTTTGACAAAGTTCCGATTGCGCGCCGCATGGAAGCGTTCCGCATGAACAGCGGCGGTTGGGATGAACAGATGAAGAACATCGAAAGCCATGTCGCCACGCCGTAACGCACTTTCGGAAAAGGGGCTTTTGAAGGAGACGGCCCTGACTGTTTCCGCGGCGATCTTTGCAGCGCTCGGTGACGAGACGCGCCTGCGGCTCATTGCCGCGCTCTGTGCCGGCGGGGCGTTATCGATTGCCCAGCTCACCTCTGGAACGGCCATGAGCCGCCAGGGAATCACCAAACATTTGCGCGTGCTCGCCGATGCCGGCCTGGTGCGCGACATCAAAGTCGGACGCGAACATCTTTGGGAATTTGAACCGGCTCAATTAGAGGAAGCGCGGCGCTCCCTTGAGCTGATCGGGCAGCAATGGGATCACGCCCTGAACAAACTCAAGATGTTCGTGGAGCAGTAAGCTCCAATCAAAACGACGGATAAACTCAACCAATCATTCATCAATCCTATATGATCAGACCTTTCTCAGGAGGATGCGCTTGCGGCGCGATCCGCTACGAATCGACAGCCGAACCGGTTATGATGCTTCACTGTCACTGTCGGGATTGCCAGCAATCGAGCGGCGGTCCGTTTTCGTCTTTCGTCATCGTGCCAGCGGATGCGTTCAAACTCCTGCAAGGCTCCCTGCGCTTCCATGCCTCGCCCAGCGAGATGGGGGGCAGGAACCGTCGCGGCTTTTGCGTTGAATGCGGCTCGCCCATCCAGTCGAGGCCCGACTCGGCCCCGCAGATTGTTGCGATCAGGAGTGCGAGCCTCGATGATCCGAGTTGGTTCAAGCCGCAGGTGGATGTCTGGACATCAGATGCGCATCCATGGGACCAGATGAATCCCGCGTTGCCGAAGTTTGCAAAGTATCCTGCGTTTGGAGATTAAGCGGAACCGCTGGCCGGTATTGACTCGCGGTGCAACCGCTGCGCCTACTGCTTCGTAAAGAATTCCGCCCATCCAAGTTACTTTATGAAAACCCGGCATGAGATCATCGCGGCTTATATTGAATACCTGCGCGAACATGGCAGGCCGCCGCTTACCGTGCATCGGTTCTGCAAGGAAAACGGCATCGAAGAGCGCGCGTTTTTTTCTGACTTCGCTTCTTTTAACGCGGTGGAAAGCGCTTTCTGGGAGGACGTGCTGGCGCGGGTCATTGGCGCGCTCGAATCCGGGGCTGAATGGGAATCTTTTTCCGCGCGGCAACGCTTGCTTAGCTTTCACTTCGCTTTTGCCGAGGAATCCCTCAACCACCGCTCACTGATGTTGAGCCGCATTGCCCCGCTGGGGGCCCTGGCCCGGCCCGCTTCTCTGCGCGGGCTTGAATCGCGCTTCAAGATGTTTGCCCGCGATTTGATCGAGCACGGGATGGCGGATGGAGAAATCGCCGGACACGGAATGGTCGGCGCGCTTTATCCCGAAGCACTCTACGTTCACTTCCGCTCGGTCATCGAGTTTCAACTCAAAGACGAGAGCGCCCGCTTTGAGCGAACGGACGCGTTTATTGAAAAGAGCGTGGGTCTTGCTTTTGATCTGCTGCGTCCGCAGGCGCTTGATTCCGCCTTCGATCTCGCCCGATTTCTTTTTGCCCAACGCCACGGGAAAGCCGCGTGATCGAGCAGGACTCGATTTCAACCACGCGCCTGACCCGCATGGCCGCGTTGGCGGGCACCGGCGCTCGAGTCGGCATCAATTATCTCAAGCATTACGGCAAACGGGCGATCTCAGGCGAGGCGGACCATGATGCGTTGCAGGAAAAGAACGCAGCGGAAGTTTTTCGTGTTTTCAGCGAGCTGAAAGGCGGTCCGCTTAAGCTGGCCCAGATGCTCAGCATCGATCAGGGCCTCTTGCCGCCCGCTTATGCCCGGCAGTTTTCCAAGGCTCAATATTCAGCGCCTCCCCTTTCCTACCCGCTGGTGACCCGCACGTTCCGGCGCGAGTTTGGAAAGGAACCGCTGGAAATGTTCAACGAATTCAGCCGCCAGGCCGCGCACGGGGCCTCCATTGGACAGGTGCACAAGGCGCAGCTCGATGGACGGCAACTGGCTGTCAAAGTGCAGTATCCGGGCGTGGCCGACAGTCTTCGAAGCGATCTGCGCCTGATCAAACCGATCGCACTCCAAGTGCTCGGATTGCGCGAGAGCGATGTGGCCCTTTATTTTGCAGAGGTCGAAACGCGGCTTTTGGAGGAAACCAATTACGTCCTCGAGCTGGAGCGTTCAGTAGCGCTTTCAAATGCCTCGACGCATCTGAAAAATGTGCGGTTCCCAGTCTATTACCCAGCACTTTGCTCCAGCCGCATCCTCACGATGGATTGGGTGGAAGGGATGCCGCTTGACCGCTTTGCGGACGGACCAGCCACCCAGGCTGAGCGCGATCAGATCGGCCAGGCACTTTGGGATTTTTACGCCCATCAGATCCACGCGTTGCGCCTCTTTCATGCCGACCCGCATCCGGGCAATTTCCTAATCCGCGAAGGCCAGCTTTGGGTGCTCGATTTTGGCTGCACAAAAGCGATCGGCGAAACGTTTTATCACAACCTCTTCCGGCTTCTCGACCCGGCCCTTCAAAATGACCCGGCACGCCTGGACGAAGCGTTGCGGGCTCTTGATATCCTGCTGGCCGGCGATGACGTGAAGCGATGCGAACGGCTTACAGCGCTTTGCGTCCGCTCACTTGACCTGCTCGCGCGGCCGTTTCGTTCCGCGACATTCGATTTCGGCGACCCTTCCTTCATGGCCTCCATTTACGAGTTCGGCGAAGTCAACCGCCAGGACGATGAGCTGCGCTCGATGCGCGGCCGCCGGGGCTCAGCCGAGAGCATCTATCTCAATCGCGCCTATTTCGGGCTCTACAGTCTCTTAAGCCGGCTGCGGGCCACGGTACGAACCTCGCCATCGGACTTGCCTTATGGCGCTCCCGTTTACTTGAACGACTTACAGCGAGCATAACGCCGGCCGCGAGATGCACCGTTGGTTCACGCCGCTTTGGCCGGTCCCATCACGTCGGCAATCGTTGTCAGAAGATCGGCCATTTCAAACGGTTTGATCAATACCGCGCTGGCCCCGAAAGTGGTGGCGACAGCAAGATATTTCGTATTACTGGCGCCGGACATGGCGATAATGCGGATCCGTGGGAGTTTACGCTGTAATTGCATGATAAGTTCCAAACCTTCCGTTTCGGGCATGAGTAAATCGGTGAGCACGATGTCCGGTTCTTGAAGTTGGACCGCGCGCAAACACTCGTTGCCATCACGCGTTTGAACGACATCGTGACCACTTGCCTGAAGAACTTTGAAGATCAAGCGTCTGAGTTCATCGTTGTCTTCGGCAATAATGATTTGGGACATCATGTTAGATTCCCCGCAAGGAGTGGATCTTTGAGCTTTTTCTGACTTTAGCGCAGATTAATTCATCCCAGGCCTTGCGCGGGCGATTCCAGAGGCAAATCACGCACGCGCTTTCAATGCCTTAAGACGAATTACGCACAAGAGCAGCTTCCACAGCGCGGTAAATTAAGCAATTTTCTCTGCGCCCGGCGGCTCTGTTTAACCTGCCATTTAGCACAGGCCAAAGCACTACTCGAACTCGAAGCGTCCTTATTCTATCAGGACGGTCTCTCGATCGCCTAGCGAATATCTTCAACCCAGCTATCCATCTGATAACCGCCAACTGCGTCGCTATCGACGTTCTTAAGAGCCTCGTCGTAATGGAAGCCGGCATTACCCTTGATAGTTCCTGTTTTGCATACAACAGCGCCCTGAAAGCTGCCATTTCCGGTCGATACAAAGTCATATCCAGGGCAATAGATGACTCCCGTAAAGTCTGCGCCGCCGGTTAATTTGAACTGGCGGGAAGTGCCGTCCGTCGGCGAGATTCCGTATAAAAGAAAATTGGCCGCGTTGCTGCTTCGATTGTCGACGCCTCCGCCAGCGATTGAAAAATTGCCTTCTACGAAGAACTTCGCAAATACGCCAGGTTGCAAGATAAAGACCGCCTGGGCGTTCGTTTTCATATCACCGGTGCACCAGATCTCTACATAGCTTGCCTGACCCGGAGTTGGATTGGCGATCGTAAGCCGATCTTTGCTCCCGAGATCAATACTGGTCACTTTATATCGGGATGGGGCGGCTTCAGTTCCAGCAGCAAGGGTTTGAACACCGGTGAGTTTTGATGGATTGGAGATGATAGTCGTCCATTTCGGGGCCGTAACCGCTGGCAGCTCGGTTTTGAAGTTATTGATAATTTCCCCCTGGACATTGTTTATTCTGGAGATGGCCCCCCCGTTGCTCATGACACTCCCCCATACATAGGAGTCACCAAGATCTGAGAGGTCTCCGATGGAGTTGGTTGCAATGCTCCCCTTGGATCCATGTTTAAGCGGATCATATCGACCTGCCGTGGATTTCAATGCATCAGAAGAATCAAAGCTATCAGTATAAACGCCCCCGGACATAGTAAGCGCATATTGCGCGGTGAACCCGCGCTGAAAGAGCGGAGCCGCAGTTGGTTGGGCAACGAGCTCAATTGCACGCGAGGTCTGGGGTAGCTTGAGAGTTGAGCCGGTCCTGTCGGTAAGAAACGTGATTTTGCGCAGCATGGATCGGGCATTCTTGGTGCCCTTCACGTCTTTTAATGCCGACTCCCGAGTCATCGCACGCCCGCCTGGGACCTCTACGGTACCGATTGAGCGAATTCGGTACCAAGTCCGGCTCCCATTTGTAATCGGGTCTACTCGCAACGAGGCATACATTTTGGTATTCCCTTCGCCAGTATGAGCGGGCAGCGGAGGAGTGCTCGAGGCACTGTAGACCCTGGTGCGCACTCCGCTGGCGTCGGCTGCACTCCAGCCCGCCCATGCCGTTGTGGAATCAACCGAAAGTTCATTTAGCGAGGCCATTGCAAGTTCAGCTCCGGCCTCGGCGGCGCGAAGCGCTTCTTCCCAACTCCCGGATTGGAAGGTTACCCGATAGCTAGCGGAAATCCGAGTAAGCGCGACCCCGGCAAGCAATGTCAGCACCGTCATTGCTCCCAGAGCGGTGAGGATCGTGCTCCCGGTATTTTTGAGTCGCCACAATTTGATTTTAAGTTCCATAGATCATGCGCTCTTATGATTTCTCATATAAATGACGGCCGTCCGTTTTGTCCTCTGATCGGTGGCAGGTGAAATGCCTTGGAACCTCGGCGAAAAAGTAAGGCTCGCCGTTACGGTGGAATCAACGGCACCAAAGGTGAACGTGAAGTTGTCCACATCGGACGCAATAACCGCTTTGCTCGTACTGCCGGTTCTGCCGATTGTGACTTGGCGCATTAAAGAGCGGCCTTCAGCAAAGTAGGATATCGTTACAGGCTTTCCAGGATCATTGTAAATGGCTGTATTGGTTCCAAGCAGTGGAGTCACCGGCATTCCATTCGGATTCCCCTGAGCATCGTAAGAGGAGTAGTAATCGGGCAATGTAATAGTAAGCGTATTAGCGTCCGCCGAAACCTGCACAGAAAGGGCGCCGCGTGAATCCCGCACGATATAATCAAGGGCGCGGGTTTGGTCATTGAGAGCAGCCGCGTAATATTCGGAAGCCTGAAAGGAGCGTTGAAGTGTGCAGACTCCTGTGAGTAAAGCCGCCGCGATTGTGCTGCTTACTCCTGTGGCGATAAGAACCTCGGCAAGCGTGAACGCACCGCACTGAACGGATTGACTGATAGAAAATTTCATTTGTTTCTTCCGCTAATTCCGCCCCGGCTAACCAACAAATAGGCTTCCTTTGTTCTGATTCGATTTGGCGCCTGCCACGACGCGGTGACGGTTACCTTGACCGTTCTTTCCTTCTCCATATTTCCATCGCCGGGGGCAAAAATGCCGACGATGCCGTTGGCGTCCCTTCTCACAATAATCGACGCGGCGCCAGGCGATGATTCAGAGGGAGGGAACGCCGAAACGTCGACGCTCACGATCAGCTCTGACAGCCTTGGGAAAGCGTCTCCCTGAGGGGAGAGAACTGTATTTTGAAGATAATTGGGATCAACCATCCGTTCCCAGGGGGCATTACGGACCCTTTCAAGCCGATCCCGTATGCAGAGCTCCGCCGCGCTGGTATCCTTGGTGCTACGCAGTAATGTCAGCAAGTGGCCATTTACAGCAAAAGCTCCACTCATAAACAATGCGACAATTGCCGTCGTAATTATCGCTTCAACGAGTGTTGCTCCCGCAGTTGACGATACAACGTGGCTCCTTTCTCGATGCCGCTCCGATGAGGCAAAACTTTGTTTGGGCTCCCGTCGCATTCCGGGTAAGATACCAAGCTTTGTCCTCAGCTTTGGCAACAACGGCAGCAAAACAAGAAGCAACGCGAACAGCTTAAAGAGCAAGTCGCGCAGCAGAGAGACCGGGCGACGAAGTCTGAGAGATATCCACCTTATCGGCTTCTTTGCATCCATGGCGATCAATGCGCGTTTGGAATCTAACTTTTCCACTTCAATTGCCACCGTCCAAATCTCCGGATGGAAGGTTAGAGAAAGCTCTTGTTCCTTCTGTGCCCGCACAGCGTCTTCAAGATTTTTTGTAAGCCAATTAGTCAGAGGTGGCTTGCCTTTAATTTTCGTTACTACCCTGTAGTAAGCCCCGCCATTCCCACTGAATTTTTCCATGCTTTCCCCTTCCCGTGACTGCGATCACTGCACGAATATGAGATTCGATGCTTTTTCCATTGGAATTGGCCCATCTAAAATACAGGCCATTATATCCTATAATCGACTTATGACGGCATATCGTTTGATGTATGTCGCTTCAACCTTTTACCACCTGCATCCAGACACTAACCAGTGCACGCGCTTCTTTCAGCCCCGTTCCGGCTTATCCGTTGCCGCATCCCATCCGCCCGAGTTGAGACGTATCCGGCTTTCCTGCTTCATTGACAACTGCTCCTACGGCCGCCATTAAATCACTGGAAATCACCGGCTTGTAAACTTTGCGAATCCCGCCTGGGCAGGATAGTTGAGTTGATGTCGAATCGCTCTCGGATGGCGTAATGAGGACAAGACATTGGCAGAGGTTTTTTTTCGTCCGCTCTAACGCGAAATGGAAACTCTCCACCGGAATGCGATTTGCGCCATCATAAACGATCACGTCGTAACCTCCACTGAGTATCGCCTTCATCGCGTCAGCTCCAGTATGCGCCATGGTTACCTCATACGAACGTCCCTGAAGTATCGATTGCAGCAGCTCACCCAAACCGACATCATCATTAATTAGTAAAATGCGCTTCCGCCCCTCCTTTTCCAGCGCTCTCGAATTTACCGCAATGACCTTCCTCATAACGGATACTTAGGTTAAGAAAGCCTGAATTTATTACTAGGAGGCAATAACCCCGAAAAGTCTCCGTAGTCCTTCATCTTCACGATTCTCTTCATGCCAAATCATACTCTGCCAGTCTGGCGGCTTCACCCCGACATTGTCCGCATCCTCACGAGGGGCAACCAGCTTATCCTCGTAGCCGCCACTGGTTCGGGCAAAACGACGCAGGTGCCGCAAATGCTCTTGGATGCCGGAGTTGCCGGAGCCGGGCGCATCGTGATCCTGCAACCGCGCCGGGTCGCCGCGCGCACCGTGGCGGCCAGGGTGGCGTGGGAACGCGGAGGCCGGCTCGGCGCGGAAGTGGGCTATCAGGTGCGGTTTGAGGAGCATCTCTCCGATGCTTCGCGCCTCTGCTTCGTCACGGAAGGGATTCTCCTGCGCTGGCTGCAGAACGACCATGAGCTGCGCGGTGTGGGCGTCGTGATGTTCGACGAGTTTCACGAGCGAAATCTGCTCAGCGACGTCGCGCTGGCATTGGTAAAACGGCTCCAGCGGACGACGCGTCCGGACCTAAAGATCGTCGTGATGTCCGCCACCCTCGAAGCCGAACCGGTGGCCTGTTATCTCGCCGAGAATCGACAAGACGCGGCTCCGATTCTCGTTTCCGAAGGCCGCACGTTCCCCGTTTCGATCAATTGGGCGCAATATGGAGATCAGCGGCCCGCGCCTGAGCGCGCAGCGGAAGCTGTTGCACGGATCATCGCCAATGGAGATCCGGGCGACATCCTTGTGTTTATGCCGGGCATGGGTGAGATCAACTCGACCATCAACGCCCTGCGCGGCGCGCGCTTAAACGAACAGTGCCTGTTGATTCCGCTGCACGGCGACCTGGCGCCGTCTGAGCAGGACCGCGCCTTTCAGCCCGCCGAAATGCGCAAGATCGTTGTCGCCACGAACGTCGCCGAGACGAGCGTCACCATTGATGGAGTTTGCCACGTCGTCGACGCCGGCTTGGCGCGTATCGCCCGCTACGATGCCGAACGTGGCATCCAGACACTGGCCGTCGAGGAGATCAGCCGCGCCAGTGCCGACCAGCGGACCGGCCGCGCGGGCCGCACGTCGCCGGGAACCTGCTGGCGGCTCTGGACTGAAAGCAACCACCTTGCCCGGCCCGCGAAAAATACGCCGGAAATTCAGCGCGCCGACCTCGCGGAAACCGTCCTCCTGCTCCACTCTCTTGGGGTCAAACGCGCGGTCGAATTCGACTGGTTGGATCAGCCGGACATCGAAGCCGTCGAACGCGCGGAAATGCTGCTGACCATCCTCGGCGCCCTGGCCGGTGGAGCCCCGACCCCCGTCGGCCGCCAGATGCTGCGGCTGCCGATGCACCCGCGCTTTTCGCGCATGCTGCTTGAGGCTTCGCGGCGTGGCTGCGTTGCCGAGGCCGCGCAATGTGCCGCGTTGGTGAGCGGACGCGACCTGCTTATGCGCTTGGGCAAGGACGATACCCAGTTGAAGGAGGCGCGCGAACGCTTCGAAGAAAGCACGCAGAGCGACTTTCATACGCTGATGCGCGCCCATGAGTTCGCCAGAAGCTGCAAATTTGACCTGAATGCCTGTCAGCGGGCCGGAGTCCATGCCCAGACGGCACGGCAGGTGGAGGAGACGTTCTCCCAGCTGCTCCAGATCGCCCGTCGCGAGCGCCTGATTGAGGAGGGAACGACAATGGCGAATCTCGATCCGGAGGCGCTTGCAAAATGCCTGCTTGCCGGGTTTATCGATCAACTCGCGGTGCGCCACGAAACCGGTGACTGCCTGCTCACGGAAGGCCGCATCGGCACACTCGCGCGCGAAAGCGTCGTGGACGCGCCGCTCGCTGTGATCGCCGGCATTCGCGAGGTGGACGGCCGCGGCGGCCGCATGACTTTGCTGAGCCTGGCCACGGCGGTAAAGCCCGAGTGGATAAAGGAAATCTTCCCGCAGCACCTCACGGCCACCGTTGAACACCTCTTCGATCGCACGCACAAACGGGTCGCCGCGATCCGGCAGGAACGCTGCCTGGGACTTGTCATCACACAGAAACATCAGCGCGAAGTCGAGCCGGCGGCTTCAGGACATGCACTGGCGGAGGCTTTTTCCAACGGCTGGTTTGACCTGCCAAATCTCGGTCACGACGTAAAGCAGTTCATCGCGCGGGTGAACCTTATCTGTGCGGCGCTCCCGGAGTTGGAGTTTCCGCCGTTCGACGCCCCGGCATTGCTCGCCGCGCTGACACGTGCCTTCGCCGGGCAGACCCTGCTCAAGGAAGCGCAGACAGTGGAACTTCGGCCTCATTTCCGCCGCCATCTCGCCCCGGAACAACTGGAGTGGCTCGATGAACTTCTCCCGCTCTCCATCCCCTGGCCGGATGGCAGGAAGTTGAAACTCACCTATCCCGAACCGGACCACGACGACGGGTGGCCAACTGCGCAGGTAAAGCTCAACGACTCCTGGGGGCTTAAGGAGCATCCGATGCTTGGCGAAGGCAAGGTGCCCGTGCGGCTCTGCCTCCTGCTCCCGGATGGCAAGCGCCTCGAGGCAACGACGGATTTCCCGAAGTGGAAGGCCGCCAATTACCCGAAACATCGCGCAACCATCAAGGCAAAGTATCCCGGCTTTGCATGGCCATAGACGGCCACAATCCGGCAACCCGGCAATCGCTCAGATTTGATAGTCAGTCCAATCGCAGGTCGGCGAAACCGTCGGATAGCGCACTGCATTTTGACGAATGAACCCGTCAAGAGAGGCCGCCAGTTCACTGCTCTCGGGCAGGGCAAAAGCGAAATGCTCGGGATCTTTCATCTCGTGGATATCGGTCACAGCCAATCCGACATTCTGCGCCGCGACGTGATGGCTGCAAATATCGCCTGTGCCAAACGCATCAATCCGGCACGCAAGGAGATCGCGAATGGCATCTTCCTGCCGTTCGAAAAAAACGACCTTGGCCGTGCCGGGCTTCCGCCGGCTGGTATCCAGATCCGCGGTGGAACCACGGGTCACCGAAATGGTTCTGCCCCCAAAATCCGCCATCGTCCGCAAGAGAGGTTCATCCGCCGCCCTCACCACCAAAGATCTCTGCACCGTGTGATAAGGCGTGCTCCAAATCACACCAGGGGTGCGGCGAGCGTCCCAAGGAGCAATACCAGCCGCCGCAATGTCGATCTCCCCGCGGCCCGGCCTTTCCCAGATCCGGTCGAACTCAAAGAAGTGCACTTTTACCTCCAGCCCATGCGCCCGGGCGAACCCCCGCAAAAACTCAATATCTTTGCCGCGGGCCGTTCCGCCTTCGTTCCATGTCACGGGCGCGAACGCAGCGTAAGCGCCGACGGTAAGGATGCCGGGCGCCAGCGTGTCTAATCTTCCCATTGCACCTCCAGGGCGAAATTGCGGGGAAGAGGCCGGAAACCGCACTGACATTTCTGGGCTGAAGCGGAGGGATCAAGGAGGAAAAGTGCGGGGTAAAGCATGGGACCCGCACCCTATACTATCTCGACTAAGAGAGTATACATAAATCGCGCGACGTACCCCTCGCCATTCACGCACGCACCCGGGCTGCCCATGATCGGTCACCTTATGGCAATGAGCCGCCGCAACCCGATGTCGCGGCGTTGAGATCCTCAAAAAACCTCAGCCGCGTTGCGCGCCATTGCCGCAGACTTCCATGCCAATGACACAAACGTCGTCGTCGAAATCGGGGCGCTGAGCGAAGTCGCGGATTTCTCTCAGAACCTCTTCGAGGATTTGCGGGGTTGGCAGGGTACTGCGGTTGCGGATCGCCTCGAGGAGAGCTTCCTGGCTGTAGAGCTGCGCGTCAGGGGCTTCGACTTCGAAAAGTCCGTCGGTGAACAGCATGATCATGTCGCCGGGCGCCATCGGGCTGCGTCCGGTGGCGTAGATTGCCTCGGGGAAAAGCCCCAGCGCGGGACTGCTCTGGCCGGCTGGGGCGAGTGATACGGTTTCGCCGATCCAGCGGCGCACATGCACGGGTTTGGGATGACCGGCGCTGGCAAAGCAGAGCTCGGAGCGCGCCACATCGGCAATCATCACCAAAGCCGTGGCGTAGAGCGTCGTCTCCGTGTTTTTCAAGAGCGAGTGCAGACGGCGATTCATCTCGGCGAGCAGCTTGCCAGGATCTGAGCCGCTCTGTTGCTCGAGGAGGACGCGCATCATGCTGGTGATTAACGCGGCGCGCACGCCATGTCCCATGACATCGCAGATGAAGATGCCGATGCTCGACTCCGAGACCGGAAAGACATCAAAGAAGTCACCGCTGACGCCGCCGGTCGGGAAGTAGAGGGAGAAAAACCGCAGGGCGCTTTCCTGCGGGGCGACGGAATGCGGGACGGTGGGGAAATTTTGTGGCAGCAGCGCAAACTGAAGCTCCCGCGCCATGGTCAGCTCTTCCTGCATCTGCTCGTTTTTGGTGCGCAGCTCAAGGGTGCGGTCGGCAATCCGCTTTTCGAGCTCTTCGTTAAGCGACTCCAGTTCCTTGCGCGCCACGTTGCGCTCACGTTCCGCGCGGTCGATGCGGCCGCCAACCAATTCGGCGACCTGATAGATGACGGCAGCAACAACGATTGTGGAAAGGAGCGTCGAGAGTGCCGAGGAGAACGCCGGATTAAGCTCAGTCCCGCTGAGAAAGCGCGCACGAACGAAACCATCGCCAAGCGCCACCGCAGTAACTGTCGGCAGGAACCAGCGCAACAGTTGCGCGCGCGTGGAATCGCCCAGCAACGCTTTCAATGGCCAGGAGCCGGGACCCGCGCCCGCAACCACGCTGCTGCCCAGAGCGAAGAAAGCCGCTGCCGTGGGCAGCGCCACCGGGATGACATGGCCGCCGTAGAGCAACGGCGTTCCGTACATATAGCCAAGCACCACGACAAAACTAGTGCCCATGGTCAGCGTGGCAGCCGGGCCTGCCCATGACCGCCACCGTGAACCGGCCAGCGCGAAGATCGCCGAGCAGAT
Source organism: Chthoniobacteraceae bacterium (assembly GCA_028293625.1). Taxonomy (GTDB): domain Bacteria; phylum Verrucomicrobiota; class Verrucomicrobiia; order Chthoniobacterales; family Chthoniobacteraceae; genus CAIURC01. Next base: position 49,349 of record JAQGOL010000034.1, read on the forward strand.
AAGCAGGAAATTGAACGCTGTAATCGGCGACATGCGGCCTTTCTGCACCGCACCGAACATCGCCGGATCCGAGACAAGCCACTCTTCCCACCCGAGACTGGGGCCGCCAAAGAACTCAAACAATTTTCCGAAGGCCACCAGCGCGACAAAGGCAATCAATGCCCGCGAAACCGCCCGCCTCGGCGAGGTCGATGCCGGAACAAGCATGATACCACCAAGGATGGTGAAGCCGAGCGCGGTGCTCGGAGCCATGGGGATATAATTGCGCCGAAGACCGGCCAGCGCTTCAAGTCCGGCCACCCAGCTGATCAGCGTCAGCGTACCGAGAATGGCGGTAAGCAGCGCGCAACCGAAACTAACACGGCGATAGAGGTTCGGAGACATGGAGGGTGCTTTGCCTGGGCTCAACTGACAAAGCCTCGTGGCAAAGCAACGCCAGGATCTCATGCGGCAGAGGGGGACGTCAAAGATTCCCGAGAGCCGCCGCTCAGGATCGCTCGGATCCACCGCAGCCGGCTTGCGGGGCCGCAAGCGCCGGCGGAGATGACCACCTTTCCCGAATGCGGTTTTTCAGGAATTAGTGCGGCTTGGCGAAATCCGCCATTCCACTGATATCCAGGATGACCACCGGTTCATCGCCAACCACCCAGGCGTCATGGCCTGGTGGAATATTCGCCACGTCTCCGGCTACGAACTCCTCCTCAACGCCATCGTCCATCCGGACGCGAAGCCGGCCTGAGAGATGATATTGGAGATGCTCCGCCTCACAGCTTTCCGTCTGTGCCAGAGGTTTGACGCACGTCGACCAACGCCAACCGGGTTGCAGGGTAGCCCGGCCAAAAGTGACGCCGCCCAGGGTGACGACCTGCACCTCGCCTTTTTCAAAGGATCGCCGTTCCTCAGGTTTGGACAACTGCTTCTTCTCCATTGCCTGCTCTACATGCAATGCACACATATCCGATTCCTCAATTCATTTGCGTTTCCACGGCCTCTCCAATCGCTGAAGAGGCTTTATATAAGAATCGTCAATTGGGGCGCAAACAGCCGCTTGAAGGTTCCCGGGTATCCATAAAAAACGATTCCGGCGCATGGGTACACTCAACGGTCCGGATTGTTTCAATCCCCTCGCCTGTTCCCCTCAGGCGACTTCCCATCCAATCAACACCCACTCCTATTCGAGGAATACGACAGCCTGTTGATGGAACAGAATCGCCTGTTCGTGGAACAGGATGGCCACTTGAGCCAACAGGATCGCCTGTTCACCGAACACGATCACCCATTCACCGGACACGATCGCCTGTCTGCGACACAGCAAAACCCTCATCCGCTCCGAAGCGTGCAGCTTCATCAGGCCGCCGCTCGCGTCACCGCTGCTGGTAAAATGGGAAATCGGTATAGCCTTCCGCCGTCGGTGCCGACCACGCCTTCATGTCCGCCGGCGGATTGAGCTCCCAGCCGTTTGCGAAGCGCTCCACCAGATCCGGATTGCTCAGATACGGGCGGCCAAAAGCGATCAGGTCAGCTTCGCCGCTGGTAATCGCCTCTTCCGCCGTTGCCTGCGTATAGCCGCAGTTGCCCATCAGCGGCCCGTCAAACACGGAGCGAAACTCCGACAGCGTCATTGGCGTCCCCTGCTTGTGAAAGCCGAATGCCAGCCCGTCCACCACATGCAAATAAGCCAGACCGTAGCCGTTAAGCTGCGCCGCAGCGTGCGTGTAGGTCTCGCGAAAATCCGGCGCTCCCATGTCATTAAAATTCCCATTTGGCGAGAGCCGCACGCCCACGCGGTCGGCCGGCCATATGGTGAGGATCGCCTCCGTCACCTCTTTAAGAAAACGATACCGATTCTCCACACTCCCGCCGTAACCATCGGTGCGCTGATTCGTCTTTGAGTCGAGGAATTGATTAATCAGATAACCGTTGGCCGCGTGAATCTCGACGCCATCGAACCCCGCAGCCTTCGCCCGCTCCGCCGCCCGCCGGTAATCCTCCACGACCGCCGCCACTTCCGCCGTCTCCAGCGCGCGCGGCGCCTCATACGGCTGCTTGCCAATCGGTGTGTGAATATATTCGCCGTCGATTTTGATCGCCGATGCCGAGACCGCTCGCTGGCCGCCATGGAAGGCGCTGTGCGAAGCGCGCCCCAGGTGCCAAAGTTGCAAAAAGATCGGCGTGCCCCGTTCATGCAATGCGGTGACAATTTTCCTCCAACCCGCCTCCTGCGCATCGGTATATACGCCGGGCGAATCGACCCACCCATTGGCCTGCTCGGAGATCGTGGTCGCTTCGCTGATGATCAATCCCGCCGAATCGCGCTGCGTGTAATACTCCACCATCAAGTCGTTCGGCACCCGCTCTTTTCCCGCCCGCGCCCGAGTCAGCGGTGCCATGACGACACGATTGCGCAGCGGCAATCCACGCAGGTTAAAGGGGGAAAGCAAATGAGGAGACGGGATGCTGGCGTGCGGGGTGGTCATGAGGTCAATACAAACTGGTTGGTTAATCCGGATTCCAAAGGCTGCGCGCGTGTTTACGTCCGCCTGGAGATTCGTTATTACCAGAAATAGCAATTATCCGCGAAACGCATTCACCGGCGTTACCGCGCCTCCACCTCCCTTCATCCTTGTCCTTTCTCCACGAAAACTTCACCGCCCGAAAAGCCGCCCTTGAGACCGAGGTCGGCTTTCCTGTTTCAATCAGCGGCCTGACCGGCCCGCTTCGAATCTTCCAACGGATAAAAGGGCATCGCCACTCGATCGATGACGCCACCACGGCCTGGTATGCCCTTCAAAAAGCGCCTTCCGCGCCGGCCTGCCTCGACCTCGGGAGCGGTGTGGGGACCGTGGGGCTCATTGTGCTCTGGGGCTTGGGCGAAAACGCGTCGCTCACCTGCGTCGAAGCACAGGAAGTGAGCTATGGGCTCCTTCGGGCAAATGTCGCGTGCAACAATCTCGATTCACGCGTCGAGGCCATTCACGGGGACATTCGAGAGCTCCACCTCCCTCGGAAGTTCCCGCTCATCACCGGGAGCCCGCCGTATTTCCCGATCGAAGGCGGCACGCTCCCTTCCGATACCCAGAAGGCACATGCGCGGTTTGAATTACGCGGGCATGTCGGCAACTACGCGGAAGCTGCGAAACGCCACCTGACTCCCGATGGGCTCTTCGTCTTCTGTTTCCCGTTTCAACAAAAAGCGCGCTGTATCGAACTGGTGCACGCCACTGGCTTTCGGATTGTCACGATCCGCGATGTTTTTCCGCGCCGGGATCGACCCGCCCTTTTCTCGCTCTATAGCGCGAGACTGGATTGGGCGGGTCCCATTGAAGAAGAACCGGCGTTCATCGTCTCCGAACCCGATGGCGCCTACACTCCTGAAATGATCGCGATGCAAAGGAGCCGCAACTTTGGCCCCGATGGCACCAATGAGATCTGACAGAATGAATGGGCCAAAAAAGCCTCATTCACCCAGGTTTTATCCTTTCGCCGCCGCGGCTTTTTTTACCGCGTTGACGATTGCCCGGTCATCGTCGCCTTTATCCCGCACGAGCTGCAGGAATTGCGGCAGCGTCATGTGATGGCGGCGCAGAAACGGGCGGTCGCCGCCGCAGCCGTACATGAGGTTTGGGTCCATCTCACCGCGCAGCTTAAGACGCGCCTTGGCGATAAGTCGCGGAAGCCATGCGATGCCATCGACCTTGGCGGCCTTGGCGGGCAGTTCGCTCATTGGCACCAGCTGACCTGTTGGTTTGCCATGCATCACGGTAAGGAAATATTCCCGCCGGATCGCCGTCACGTCGCGCACGGTCTCAAAATCGACGTCATCGTAGCGGAGCGAGTCGTCCACAAAATCGAACAACTCCTGCGCCGAGCAGCCGATTTCTGAGAGAAACCCGAGATCCGCAGGCGTGAACATCGTCTGCGCTGACTTGCGCCCTGCCTTCCACGCCGCGGTGGCGCGTTCCCAGACGTTAAAAAATTCCAGATTCCAGTCCTCGTTCATGCGCACCGAGCGTAGCAAAAGCGCCACCCAGTGCAATCGTTGGCAAAAAATCAAAGGCCGGCGAACTCCCGTGCGATTATCAAGACGCCGTTATTCACGCCCCTAACATCCTCCTTCCTTCATGTCCCGCCCTTCCGTCACTTTGCGTCCCTACCAGCGAGAGGCAATCGATGCCGTGCTTGCGGCGCGCCGCGCAGGCGTGCGTCGAATGATCGTTTGCCTGCCCACGGGGGCCGGCAAGACTGTGATCTTCTCTGAACTTGCGCGGATGGCCCGCAGGCAGGTGTTGGTGCTGGCCCACCGGGAAGAGCTGCTGGGGCAGGCGCGCGCCAAGTTGGAAGCCGCCATGGAGCACGTCGTTTCCATTGAGCGGGGAGCCGAGCGCGCATCGGCGGATGCGAAGGTGCTGGTCTGTTCCGTGCGCTCTCTGCACGAAGAGCGCCTGGCCCGGGTGCTGCGCGGGCGCGACGTGGGCCTGATTATTTACGACGAATGCCATCACGCCGCCGCTGACGACAACCTGCGCGTGCTCCGGCAGCTGGGAGCGTTCGATGAAGGGTGGAACGGCACGCTGCTCGGGTTCACCGCCACCACCGCGCGCGGCGATGGCAAAGGCCTTAACAAGGTGTTTGAGCGGATCGTCTATTCGCGCGAACTGCCCGAGATGATCGATGATGGTTACCTCTCGCCACTGCGCGGTTTCCGGATATCGACCTCCGCGGATCTAACCCGGCTTTCGCCCGGCGGACTTGATTTTCAGGAGGAGGAACTGGCCGAGGCGGTCGATATTGAAGAACGCAACGCACTTGTGGCGCGCTCCATCCAGGAACTCGCGCGCGATCGCCGCACGATCGCATTTTGCGTCACGGTCAATCACGCCCGCAACCTTTGCTGGTCACTCAATGTTTTGGGCGTGCGTGCGGGCATTGTTTACGGAGAGATGCCATCGGATGTTCGAGCACAGGCGCTTGCTGACTTTCGCAGCGGCCGCACCCAGGTGCTCACCAATGTCGCCGTGCTGACCGAAGGATTTGATGATCCGGGCGTCTCCTGCATCGCCATGGCGCGCCCCACGCGTTCCGAAGGGCTTTATGCGCAATGCGTGGGACGCGGCACCCGGCTTCATCCGGGCAAAAAGGACTGCCTTATCCTTGATTTCGTCGATCTCTCGACACTGAGCTTATGCACTTTGCCTTCATTATTCGGCGTGCCGCGAAATCTGAATCTGATGGGCGGCGATGCCAGCGACGCCCGCCGCACATGGCAGCAGATCCTTGTTGATCACCCTGGATTCGAATTGGAAGCCGGCGCGCTTACCCTTCCCGAGATCCAGGATCGCGCGGCGGCCTTCAATCCGCTCACACTGGAGGTTCACGAAGACGTGCGCGCCATCTCGGGCAACGCATGGTTCTCGCTCGGCCGTCACGGCCTCGGCCTCCATTTTGAAAAGTCCCCGGGCAAGGCCGGTGAAGTCGTCGTGTTGAAGCGGCCCGGGCGAGGCAAAGTTTGGGAGGTGTTGATGGATGACAAAGCCATGGCGCGTTTTTCCCAACTCGAAGAGGCGGTTGCCGCGGTTGACTACGAGTTGGAACGGCGCGGCCGCTTCACTGCAATGTCAGCGCTTCCCACCGCCTCCTGGAGGCGCGGGACGTTAAAGGGAAACGGCCAATTTCTGCAGCGGGCACTGTGGGAAAGGATTGTAGGACGCCCAAAGTAGGGACGGCGCCGCTCGGCACACCGAACATCTCTAAATCGATTTGGAAATCCTGACCGAGGGGTCTTACTCCGGCAATTGCCAGTCGATCTCCGGCTTGCCCACTTTCTTTAGCGCTTCATTGATTTTTGAGAAAGGCCGCGAGCCGAAGAAGCCGTTGTGAGCGGAAAGCGGCGAGGGATGCGCCGATTCGATAATGATGTGGCGCGTACGGTCGATCAGCTGGGCTTTCTTGCGCGCGTAGGCGCCCCAAAGCACGAAAACCACCGGATCGGGCTTGTCGTTGACGGCGCGGATGACCGCGTCGGTAAAGATCTCCCACCCCTTGCCCTGATGTGAGTTTGCCTGTCCCGCGCGCACGGTCAGCACGGCATTGAGCAATAACACGCCTTGCCTGGCCCAATGCTCGAGATTGCCATGCCGCGGAATGGAGCATCCCAAATCGTCGCGCAGTTCCTTGTAGATATTGACAAGCGAAGGCGGCACCGACACTCCCCGCTGCACCGAGAAACAGAGCCCGTGCGCCTGCCTGGGACCGTGGTAAGGATCCTGGCCAAGGATAAGGACGCGCACCTCTTCGTAAGGTGTGAGGTGCAAAGCCGCGAACACGTCTTTGTCCGGCGGGAAGATGGTGTGTTGCTCGCGCTCGGTGCGAACGAAGCTCTGAAGAGTCTTCCAGTAATCTTTGTCAGTTTCAGCTTGAAGAAGGGGCCGCCAGGAAGTTGCCATAGAAAGTCTTGTTAAAGGAGCGGACGCCACGCCGCAATCCCGAGTTGAAAGCGGCGCTTTGAGAAAGATCGATCAAGCCGTCAACCGGCTTCCTGCCACCCGGTGTGCGGCCGGCTGTTCAGGGAAATACCAGGCGCCGCATTATTGCGGCCTCACTGTTCAATTATGCCAACAGACTTCCCCTCGAACAATGAAATCGAACAACTCATGCACGCGCCGCTGCGTTACTTCCGGCCCGCGATTCCATTTCGAAACCTTGCCTTCCCTGAAATCGTTCTCACGCACGGGTTTCGCAGGCTTTTTCCGTCTTATTAACACCGCCCTTTTATGAATGAGAAACAACGAATCCGTACCAGCAAGTTCCTGAGTCTGATTCTGCGGCATGAACCGGAGCGAATCGGGTTAAAACTTGATCAAAGTGGGTGGATCGGGGTCGAGATGCTGCTCGATGCGTGCCGGAAGCACGGCATGTTGCTTAAACAAGCGGACTTGGAAGAAGTTGTCGCCACTAACGAAAAAAAGCGCTTTGCCTTTAGCGAAGACGGCCGGCAAATCCGCGCCAGCCAGGGACACTCTGTTGAAGTCGCGCTCGGTTACCCGCCGCAGCCCCCGCCCCGCGAGCTTTTCCATGGGACCGCCACTCGATTCCTCGACGCAATCCGCAAGGAAGGGCTCTGCAAAGGCGCGCGGCATCATGTCCATCTTTCCTCCGATGCTGAGACCGCCCAAAAAGTGGGTCACCGCCACGGCAAACCCGTTGTGCTCATTGTACGGACCGCGGAGATGCAGACTCGCGGCCACGCATTTTTTCTTTCGGAAAACGGCGTCTGGCTGACCGAATCTGTGCCGGCTGAATTCATCGTGTTCCCAGATCAACCGACGATAGCCGAACAACCGCGCGCTTGATTTTCCGGCACAGGGCTCACGCCGTATGGCTCTCTCTTTGATGCGTTCCCTACAGTACGCCCGCCTCGGCCGGCTTCGACTCCCAGTTTTTACTAACGGGCTCTTTTTTCTCCACATGAACCATCACCGGCACGGGCGATGTAATCGTGTCAAAAACCGGTGAGAAGAGGGCGAGTTCCCTCAGCTTCTCGGGCGAGGCGTCACTCCTGACCTTGAAGTTCACGTGGATATTCTGATAACCCTTTTTAACCTCCTTTTCGATACCCAGGAAGCCGCGCAAATCGATCTCTCCTTCCACCTCAGACTCCAATTCCTCGATATGGATCCCATGCGCGGCAGCGTGATAAACCATTGACGAGGTGAGGCACCCCGCCAGCGCGGTAAGCAGATACTCGACCGGATTTGGGCCGCGGTTTTCTCCGAGCAACACAGGCGGTTCGTCGGCCTCGAGCACAAAGGGTTCATCGCGAGAGTCATCCTCCTGACCGGCAATGTAAAAACCTTGAATGCTTGTCTCGTTATGTCCCCCTTCCAGCCAGCGGTTCTTCACTCGAAAACAGCTCCTGCCCAGCTCGGGATTTTGACGGACCCGCCCGATAGTCTCCATCAACTCGTCGACGTTGATTTTATTTACGAACTTTTGCTCACTCATAGCTCATACCTCCTCCAAAAAACTCCGCCCGCCACCACTGGCAGTCAAGCCATAAGCCATCCTTCCCTCGGCCAATCCCGGGCTTGAAAATGCACGCGGCAGCCGGCGCGTATTCAGGCATTCAACGGTAGCCGGCTCGAAAGAGCGGAAACGCAATTCCGGACTTACTTCGTAAGAAAAGTAAACAGCGTCGTCTCATTCAATGGCGCGCCTGGCCTGACTACAATCGACGGGAAGTTCTCATGATGGATTGCGTCGGGGTAATGCTGCGTCTCCAGGCAAACGGCGGTATTTCCCAAATGATTCCCTGTGTAGAGCTGCACCGCGGGCTGTGTGGTCCGGACTTCCATCACCCGGCCGCTTTTGGGTTCAAGAAGGCGAGCCGCCAGCTTCATGGCCTTTCCTTCACCCAGGATGTAATTGTGATCATAGCCGTTCATTCTCGGCCTCAACTGCTCAATACGATCCCCGATGCGGGTTGGCTGATTGAAATCCATCGGCGTGCCCTTGAGCGGCAATATCTCCCCCGTAGGAATCAAATCGGCATCCGACGGCGTGTAACTTTCGGCCGGTATCCATAGGATGTTATCAAGGCAGCTTCCGCCCCCGGCCAGGTTCCAGTAGGCATGATTGGTAAGGTTCGCAATCGTCGGCTTGTCGGTCTCGGCTTCATAATCAATCCGGAGCTCATTATTCTCCGTCAGGGAATAGATGACGGAGGTCTTTAGATTGCCCGGGAACCCCTCCTCGCCGTCTTTACTCAGGTAAGTAAGTTTCACCGACGACTCGTTCTCTTTCGCCGGAGTCTCTTCGATCGTCCAGACCGATTGGGCGAATCCTTTGCGCCCGCCGTGAATCGTGTTTTTCTTTTCGTTTGCCGCCAATTTGTAGGTCGTTCCATCCAATTCAAATTGCGCCCCTCCGATCCGATTAACCACCCGGCCAATGACCGCTGCGGCACCGTTAAAGCCGCGCTCGAACTTCTGCAGGCTATCAGTCGTGAGCAGAATGTTTGTGAACTTCCCATCCCGATCCGGCGCATTGAGCTCTTTGATAATTGCGCCATAAGTAATGATCCGGGCGCTCATCCCTTTGGAGTTCCGAAGGGTGATTAGCTTAACTTCGGAACCATCCTCGGTTTTTCCAAAGTCAACCTGCTCAATCCCTCTTAAGATTTCTCCCTGGACCGATCCGAGGAAGACGAAAACGGCCAGGAAAATGACAGCCAGTCGCCGGAAAGAAATTTGCATGAGACGGTTCCTAATTTACCGGGCCTGTCTCTGCTAGATGAAAATATTTCCGTGTGCATGGCAAAACGCTCACTTTTGCATCCTCGATAACTGACAGCTTTGAATAAGCTCGGAAAGCTTGTGTCGCCATGCACGATTGGTACTCTTCCGCCATGAATCCCCTGCCTGTTCTATTCGCGGGCCTTTTTGCCCTCGGCTTTGTTGCGCATGCCTCCGATCTCATTGCAGACGGCGCGAAAGTTGAAATTTTGGGTGAAGGCTACTCCTTCACGGAAGGTCCCTCGGCCGATCGTGAAGGAAACGTATTCTTTACCGATCAGCCGAATGATCGCATTGTAAAATACAACGCGGCTGACGGTTCGTTTTCCGATTGGCTTAAACCTTCAGGACGCAGCAATGGGACCGGTTTCGACGCGGCGGGAAATCTCCTGGCCTGCGCGGACGAAAAAAACGAACTCTGGTCGATCTCGACGGACAAAAAAATCACGGTGCTGGCGAGTGACTTCGGCGGCAAACTACTAAATGGCCCGAACGATCTTTGGATTCGCCCGGACGGCAATCTCTACTTCACGGATCCGCTTTATCAGCGCGATTATTGGAAGCGCGACAAGACGATGCAGCAGGCTGGTCAACACGTTTACTTCTTCGATATGCAATCAAAGAAGGCGACCCCGGTGGTCACCGATCTGAAGCAGCCGAATGGCATCATTGGCACACCTGATGGCAAGACACTTTATGTCGCGGACATCGGCGCGGGCAAAACGTATTCGTATTCAGTCAAGCCGGACGGTGCGCTGGAAAACAAAACGCTTTTCTGCGAAATGGGTTCGGACGGCATGACGATCGATGCCGAAGGGAACCTTTACCTTACGGGCCGTGGCGTGACCGTATTCGACAAGACGGGAAAAAAACTGGCGAACATCCCGATCCCTGAATCCTGGACTGGCAACGTGACATTCGGGGGCAAAGACCGTCAATTACTCTTCATTACCGCAAGCAAGAAAGTCTATGGCGTTAAAATGCGGGTGAAGGGTGCTTACTAAAGCCGTCTAAAAAGCCTCGCTCAGGCTAAGTTGTCTTTACTCAAAGCGGGCAGCTGAAAAATCGATCTGATAAATCACACCTTCAAAACCGACCGCGTAAAGGTTGCCCGCTTCATCTTCACTGAACGAAACGAGCCCTTGCGGCACGACGCCGATCTGGCGCGCGGTTTTCAGAACGCCGTTTTCCTGCGTTAAGCCGAAGATGCGCCTGGTCGTGTAATCGCCGCAAATATAGACGCCATAGAAGGATGAGGTTTTGTCGCCGCGATAGACGTATCCACCCGTGATCGAATTGCCGTATTTTCGTCGATAGGCAAAGACGGGCGTGGTGTAAGTGCGGCCTTCCCGTCTGAACTGTTTGGAGAACGGTTCGAAAGCCTCGTAAACGTTCCAGCCGTAGTTGTCGCCGCGGCGCACAATGTCGACTTCTTCCACGCGATCCTGCCCGACATCAGCGAGCCAGAGATCCCCGGTTAGGCGATCGAAACTAAAGCGCCAGGGATTGCGGAAACCATAAGCCCAAATTTCAGGCCGCACGTCAGCCTGCCCCAGAAAGGGGTTGTCGGTTGGAATGGAATAGGGCCGGCCCGCCTCCTCATGGTCCACATCGATGCGCATTACTTTTCCAAGCAGTATCTGCAGGTTCTGGGCGTGTCCGTTGGGATCGTTATGCGGCCCGGTATCGCCCATTACGATGTAAAGGAAGCCATCGGCCCCAAACTTCAGGCAGCCGCCGCTGTGATCTTCAGCCACGCTGGTGATCTCCATGAGCCGCCGGGGTGGCTTGCCTGAGTCGCCTTTGAAGTCTGCGTCAAACTGCTTCTCGACGATATACGTGGTGACTTTCTCATCCACGAATACCTGGTAAAAGAGGTAATATTTCCTGTTCTGATGAAATTGCGGGTGGAACGCCACGTCGAGCAATCCGTTCGGACCGCGCTCGCTGAATACTTCACCGGTAAGATCGGCAAACAGACTCTTCTCCTCGCCGGCCGCGGTTTTCTCAATTCGCCAAATCATTCCTTTCTGATGCAGGACGAGAAACACAGCCCCGGCGCCGGGAATCTGGCGAAGAGAAGTCAGACCGGTCTGGACCCGCGAACGTGGGAGTTTAAATTCATTGGTGAAGAACGGACGGACAGCCACCGGTTTCGCGAGTTGAGCGAGGAGACTCGGCATGCCGTGATTGCTGACGAGCGTGGCTTCGGGCTGTTGCAACGTTGCGAGATATTCAATAAGATCGGTAAACTCCTGGAGTGTGAGGCCTGCCTGCAGGCCTTCCGGCATGAGCGAAACAGAGTTCCCCCGTTGTTCCTTAATTTCGGACGCCGCAATTGAAACCAACTTGCCGTCGGCGCCCATCAGTTGCACTCCGGCATCCGTCGTCTGTTTCAGGATACCTGAAAAGTCGAGGCCGCCTTTGGTTTCAACGATGATTGTGCCATAGCCCGGAGAGATGATGGCGGAGGGCAGCAATACTGCGTCAACCAGGTCGCGCCGCCCGAACTTGTCACCTATTGCGAATAGATCGGGACCCGCCTTGCTGGCTTGGCCATCAACCGAGTGGCAGGTCCAACAGACAAGCTTCTGAGGGTCATTAAAAAGCTTCATGCCGCGCTCAACATCACCTTCGTGAGTTAGCGCATACTTCCGGTAAGCATCCGGTGTTGGCGCCTCGGCCAGGCTCGGAAGTTCAGCGCCCTTCTGAAATGCCAATGCCAGTGAGAAAACGAGAAGATGTCGGGGGAGGACTTTCACTTGGTTGCCAAGAGTGGAGTTTGCCCGGAGCCGGTCAAGATCCTAAACAGTCTACGCGCCGGTTTTCCTGCCCGAAAAGAATGCGGATCGATTTTCCAAATTTCGAAGCCGGGGTTGAATAACCGGGCATCCCCTCCCCTCTGCAATCAGGCGATAATTTCCCTGATCGCGCCGCCTTCTTCGACAAGACGCATTGTTCGGCCGAGGGCTTGTACTTCCATCTTTTTCGGATTAAGCCCGAGCTGATGAAGGATCGTGGCGTGCAGGTCGCTGTAGTAATGAGGCGAATCGACGGCCTTGTATCCCACTTCATCGGTACCGCCGTGAACCATGCCGCCTTTGATACCTCCGCCGGCCATCCACGATGTGTAACCCTTGGGATTATGATCGCGACCCGTGGTGTTCTGGGACCATGGCGTGCGCCCGAATTCGCTCGTCCAAACCACCAGTGTTTCGTCCAACATGCCGCGTTGCTTTAAGTCCTTCAGCAATCCGGCTATCGGCTTGTCTGTTGCGCGGCAAAGCGGCGCATGCGTTTTCATGTCGCCATGCGAATCCCACGCGCCGTTGCCGCCGCCCGCGTGACACACCTGAATAAAGCGCACTCCTTTTTCGGCAAGGCGGCGCGCCAGCAAAAGCTGTTTGCCGAATTCTTCCGTCTCTTTTTCGTCTATTCCGTAAAGGGCTTTCACATGATCGGGTTCACTCGAAAAATCGACCGCTTCAGGTGCCGAGAGCTGCATTCGCGCGGCGAGCTCATAAGCACGCGCACGCGCCTGGATATCTGAGTTGATCGCGTAACGCTCGCGAAACTCCTGGTTCATTGTTTGCAGCAATTGCATCTGCCTGTCGCGTTCCGCACTCGATCCGCCTTTGGGTGGGTACAGGTTCGGAATCGGAGTTTCGCCCGCCTGAAACGGAGTGGCGGCCACGGAGGCGCCAAGATAGCCACCAGTCAACTGCATCGGCGAGGATGGCCGCCCAAGATTCACAAATGTCGGCAGGTTTTTGTTGGCACTCCCTAACGCATACGAAATCCAACTTCCAAAAGTGGGATGATCAAATTGCCGTCCGCGATGACCGGTCGACGTTTCAATCACCGCCGGAAAATGGTTTCCTTCGTGGCACCACATCGAACGCACAACGGCGATTTCGTCTATCACGCTGCCAACATGAGGAAACCAATCCGAAACCGGAATGCCCGACTTTCCGTGCCGCGTGAAAGTGCGCAGGCACGGAATAACAGGGCGTTTCATCGCAGCCAGATTGTCGCCAAATCCAATCGCATCGACAATTGTCCCGGCCCACTTGTTGTCCTTGGGATCGAATGTGTCGATATGGCTTACGCCGCCGCACATGAATAGAAAAATGACGGACTTGGCCTTTGCAACGTGGTCAGAACCCATCTCGGCATCCGGACTTTCGCCTGCTTCCGCCCAGAGCCCCCCTAACGCCAGGCCCACAAATCCTCCGCTGAGCTGATGGATGAAATCACGCCGCCCGAAGCGCCCGCACGGGTAGGTCTCCAAAGGACTCCGGTTATCTGACATAAATAAATTCGTCCAAATTAAAGAGCAACCAGGAGAGCTGACTGAGCCGCGCGGCGTCATTTTCAAGATAGGCGAGCGCATCGTTTTTTTCCGCCGGGGAAGGCGCTCGCGAGAGGGCGACCCGATACGCGAGATCGACCGCGGATGGCAAATCGCCCTGCGCTTCTCTTTGCAGGCGCACGCCCAGCCCGGCGCATGCCTTTTCAACGTCCGGACTGTTCATTAAAAACAACGCTTGCGGAGCCGTGACTGTTTGCGTCCGCAACGGGCACGGCGCGCGGCCATCGTCCACATCAAACGCCTGCAGGAAATTCGGTGTCACATCGCGGCTGGCCGAATATCCGCGGACGAGATAGGCGCCGCGCCGTTTCATATCGTCATTTTTGGCTAAGCCAGTGCGACGACGGTTTCCGCCTTCGCGCGTATCAAAGGAGGGTCCACCCACTTTTAAATCAAGGCCACCAGCCGCGGCATGCATGGCATCCCAAATCGGCTCCGCTTCCAAACGTTGTAATCGAAAGTGCCAGAGCGCGGTGTCAACCGGATCGATTTTCTGGTTCCCGGCAAATTCAATACCTGTTTCCGACGCCCGCCTGTAAGCATCGGATGTCACTATCAGCCGGTGCATTTGTTTCATGCTGAACTCGCGCCGCACAAATTCCGAAGCGAGCCAATCGAGCAGAGCCGGATTTGATGGCATGCCGCCAAGCTCGCCAAAATCGCTTGTGCTCTTCAACAGGCCTTCGCCAAAATGCCACTGCCACAACCGATTGACGGCAACCCGCGCGAACAGCGGATTTTCCGGCGCCGTCAGCCAATCGGTAAACGCCTCAATGCGCCCATCTCTGAAATCGGGCTCCGAATTTGCGAAGGGCCATCCGGGTTTTACTTCCCGTTTTTTCTCGGGGCGCAATGGATCGCCGCTCGTAAGAACATAACTCTTTTCCTGCTCGCGCAGACCATCTACTTCCACGGTATAAAAAACCGGCAATGCCGGCCCGCGGCGGCCACTCTCCTCCGCGTCCAACTTTCGTTGCAGTTCCTGGTATTTCCCGCGCGCTTCCTCCGGCATCCCCTCGCCAAGCTTGTCGCCGTCGATGCGCAGAATTGGAAAATAATCGTCCGCGATTTTCTGTTCCTCGACTGTGCGCTGCCGTTCGGGCTTGCGAATAATTACCTGCGCTTCCAGAGGCAGCATCAACACGCGTTCCTCATAAAGTTTTGCCTTATAAGGCGCGATAAAATCGTTGAGCTCTTTTTCCAATGGGGCGCGCCGCTTCTCCGCTTCCGCCATCGCTTTTCCACTCGCGAACAATTCAGCGGCGCTCGCCAGTGTGACTTTGCGCAAAACGAGCGGATCGAAGAGAGCCTTCATCGCGTAAAAATCCTTCTGGGAAATCGGGTCATACATATGGTCATGACATTTCGCACAACCGACCGTCATTCCCATGAACGCGGTTGAAACCGTGTCGACGGCGGCGATCGCCAGGTCCTGCGGGTTTTCTCCGGTGCCGCGTGCCAGAAGGCCAAGGGCAAACTGATCGCCGGGTCGCGGTTCTTTGCGCGAACGATAACCCGTTGCTGACATTTGCGTGCGCTCGTTTGTGCGGCGGCCCGTCAGCTGGACTTGGACGAACTGATCATACGGCACGTCGTCATGCAGGGCGTTGATCACCCAATCGCGCCAGAGATAAATCCCCGGCGCGGCCGTCATCCGTTCGTCCGCATCCGCATAACGCAATACATCGAGCCAGCGCCGCGCGTAACGAACCGCATGCTGTTCATCCGCAAGCAGCCGATCGACCACCTTCTCGTATGCGTCCGCTGAATTGTCCGCCAGAAACGCATCCTGCTCGGCCGGAGACGGTGGAATACCAGTCAAGTCCAGGGAGACCCGTCGCAGCAATGTAGGTTTATCCGCCGCGCCAACCGCCTTAAGCCCCCGGCTCCTCAGTTCTGCATTAATAAAACGATCAATCGGATTCGATTCGGGCCCATTGGGGACTGCCTGAGGCACGACAGGCTTCAACGACCACCAAATCTTCGTTTCTTGTTGCGTGTGCCCAGTCAAAACCGACGCGCACAGACAAATCATCCAAAGCAGCGGCGAAATGCCCCGGATCAGGAAATTTCTTCCCCACCGCCGGTCTATCAAGCCTTGCGCCGCACGTCTCATTTTGAGGTTTCCGGTTTGAGCGGCTCCGGCGGGCGAACCAGCTGCGTGATCACCACCGCACTGCTGCAACCCCACGAGTATCGGAGATCGGGCGGCGTCGGCTGCGGCCAGCGACACCACGATAGATTATCCGGCGAGCGGCGGGCCTGCCACGCGGCTTCCGCGTTCTTTTGCAGCCATGGCTCAAATGTCGCCTGCTCACTGCGATCGTTCATGAATCGCACGATCCACCGCACGCCAATCCCGTTAAAACCGCCACCGTCGCCTTTCTCTCCCGACGCGGGCAAATACCCATCTCTGCACAACTGATTCATCGTAAAGAGAGCGGCCAGCCGGGCCTCATCGGTGTAACCAAGCAGGTTTGCCGCGCCGATAAAGGTCCCCTGATTGTAGGTCAGGGCAAAGCGGCTCAATCGTCCGTTGATATGAATGTTGTCGGCAACCCGGCCCGTTACCGGATCAAACAACGTGGCGCGTTCCCAAAGAAAAAGATCATTGGCCGTTGTGAAGTAAGTTTCCTCGCCCGTGGCCTGGCCCAGAAGAAACGCCGCAATTGCCCCCGGCCCATTCACGCAGGCATTTTTCGACTGATTATTGACCTTCCACCAAAGGCCGCCACCGAGGTCCGGCGATGCCGCGCGCGCGTAACAAAGATCAAAGTTCGTCCGTGCCACGTTGCGGAACTCCGTGGTGCCGCTGAGCAGATACGCCCGCGTGCACGCGATGACCATCCACATGATGTCATCGTTGTATTCGTTATGCGCCCAGTTCGCGCCATGATCGGCAAGGAATCCGTGAAACAGGTGGGTGAACATCACGAGCTGCCGTGGATCGGTGGTCCGCTCGTAAGCGTCCAGCACCATCTCCATCTGTTCAGCGCGCATCCAAAAATCCGCTTTGCCGCCTTCCGTGCTTTTTGTGAACCAGGCGCGGCCATCCTCGACCCGGTAAAACGCCGCGGCGTGTGCTTCAAACAGCGTGTCCGCGTCAGCTGCCGTGAACGCCCGAGCAACCGTTGGAGCGGCGCAACTGACCGTAAAACAAAGCGCGGTAATCCGGATCGCACGAATCCTCCGCCACATTTGGGTTGTCCGATTTTGTTCTGACACGTGCTTCATAAAGGGAGCTGATGAAAAAATTGCCATTCGGATCCGGCCGCGCAGAAAGCGATGGCGCCCGGCACTGACCTGAAGCCCGACTAAATTTCCGGATAGATATACGGAGCGCGATAAGGGCGGCTGAGCATCGCATTGGCCGCCGGGTCACCAATGATCTGTTCCTTTTCACCGTCCCAATTGAGGCTTCGCCCGGTCTTATAGGAGATCATTCCCAGAAGCGGCAGCACAGACGATCGATGCGCCGCTTCAATTCCGGCCGCCGGATTTTTCTTATCCTCAATGGCGGTCATGAAATCGGCCCAAAGCAATTTGAGATTATGCCCATCGGGCTGCTGCAGTTGGGAATCCTCATGGATTTCCTTCTCGCTTCCACGGCTTGGATGGAAGGTCCACCCATCCTGCCATCCGATGTGCAGCGTCCCTTTGGTCCCGTAGAAGTAAGCGCCGATTTTATGCTTTTCCGCGTTGTTCTCAGCGAAATGGCGGTGCTCCCAAATACAGGTGAATTTTTCAAAATCATACACGGCGACCTGGTGATCAGGAGTATCCGTGGTTTGCTCTCTTTCATTTAGAACAACCGGTCCGGCGACGGGCCTTCCTCCGGAGCAATAAATGCGTTTGGGATATTTTTCGTCCGTCCAGAGAAGCACCTGATCGAGCCAGTGAACGCCCCAATCCCCAAGGGTGCCATTGGCGTAATCCAAAAAGTTCCGCCATCCGCCCGGATGCAATTTCCCGTTGAACGGCCTCAGCGGCGCGGGTCCGCACCAAAGATCCCAGTTCATGCTGTCGGGCGGCTGACTATTAGGCTGCGGTTTCTCACGGCCGCCTCCGCTGTGCGCAAAGAGCCGGACCATCCCAACATCGCCCACAGCGCCAGATTTCAGAAACGTCATGGCACTGACATGATGCGGTCCAATTCTGCGATGCAACCCAACCTGGACCACCTTGCCACTCTCCCGCGCCGCCTTAAGCATCGCCTTGCTTTCATTCACGGTATGGCCGGTCGGTTTCTCGACAAAAACGTGTGATCCCGCCTTCAACGCGGCAATCGTCTGAAGCGCGTGCCAATGATCCGGCGTCGCAATGATGACAATATCCGGTTTTTCTTTCTCAAGGAGTTCCCGGTAATCGACGTAGCTTTTGGGTTTGTCGCCATTGAGGTCGCTGACCTGTTCAGCGGCAACCTCCATCACGTTGGTGTCGGCATCGCACACGGCAACGATCCTGCATTTTTCTGAAGCGATTGCCTCCCTGAGGATGTTCTTTCCCCACCAACCCGAGCCGATAAGCGCAACCCGATATTTTCTTCCCGCCTCCTGGCCGAGAATAAAAGGGGCTTGGGATAGCACTCCGATTGTGGCCGCTGCTTTGATAAAATGCCTTCGATTCATAAGAAATGGGGGATTTCTGTTTTCGCGACGTTATTTAACCGGACTGCTTCGCATATCGACACTGACAAGATCACCGCGCGAATTGCGCGCATAGACGATCCCATTGGCCAGGGTGGGCGAAGTCCACGTTTTCCCTCCCAGAATCTGGGCTTGGGCCGTCGGCTTAAACGAATCCGGACTCGCGGGCGCCACCATTAATTCACCCCGTTCACTCACCAGAATGAGCTGTCCGTCTGCAATGATGAGTGAACGCACTCCATGTTCTGTATCCGCCCATTTTTCCTTGCCGGTCGCCAGCTCAAGGCATCGCAAAGTTGCCTTATTCGAGGTGTCGCCATCGACGCCATAAAGATGGTTCCCATAAAGGATTGCCCCGTTTAGCTGGGTCCTCAGGATTTTTGTCTGCCACAAAAACTCGGGATTGTCCCCTGGTTTAAACAAAGCGCCGCCCTTTCCATATCCTGAAGAGATAAAGACCGCGTCATCAACCACAATGGGATCGGCCGCATTGACACCGTATTGAGTAAGCCATTTCGTGCGCCAAAACTCTTTACCCGTGGAAGGATCAACCCCAAGAAAACCTTGGCCCGATCCAAGAATGAGCTCCTGCCGGCCCGCGCGTTTCGCAATCAGCGGCGTCGTGTAACCGGCCGCTTTCTTCGCGCTTTCCCAGACTGTCTTGCCTGTATCCTTATCCAAGGCCATCCCGGCTTCCCCTACATTCAGGATCAGCAACTTTTCATAAACGATCGGAGAACCGCTGAAACCCCAATCGGGAAGCGGGGCGCCGGTATCGGTTTGCACATTGCGGCTCCAGAGGATTTTGCCGCTGTTAAGTTCAAAACAAAAAACGTCGCCCCACCGGCTCAAGGTATAGACCCGCTCCTTGTCGATGGTCGGCGTGCCCGTCGTTCCCCCTTCAAAATATTTATCCCCCAGGGCGGCCGGATAACTCTGTTTCCACACCGGGTTGCCACTGAGCGCATCAAAACAGAAAACAGTGTCTTTCTCCTCCGCATTACCCATGGTGACTGCCTTTCCGCCCGCGACAGAGATACCGGAGAAACCGAGCCCGACATTCGCTTTCCAAAGGATCGCAGGACCCGACGTCGGCCACTTGTCTGTCCAACCTTTTTCGGTCGATATGCCATTGCGGGCAGGTCCGCGCAATTGTCCCCAATCGTCGGCCACGGCACCTGCTGTCAGGGCGATTAAACAGACCAAAAAAACGGGACGGGAGAACCTACGGGGGGCAGTATTTCGGCGGCTGATCACTGGGCCATTAGGCAAAAACAGCGAGGAGATGTCACCTGTTTTAATCATGCCGAAAGCGACTTGGAGGCATCTCCCTGAACACGAAGCCGCGGGCAAATCAAATAGTCAGATCAAGTGGCCCATCGTTGCGGGCGCGCAAACTGCGTCCGTTCTTATGGCATCGCCTATTCCAGCTTACTTCGGCGGCGTGTAAAAGGTTTGGGCGCAGTAGAACACCGGCATTCCAAGACTGTTCATCGCGACCTGGCAGCCTGCTCCAAGAAACCGCGCGTTTGAGACGATGTTCGCCCGATGCCCCGGCGAAGCCATCCATTGGTTAAGCACGGATTCGGCTAAACTTAAATACGTGTGCATCTCAATCGGGTCGCCGTTTTTTTCACGGCTGAAAAGTTTTTTGCCATTTACTTCCCGAGTATAGAGAGGCTCGCCAGCGCGATACTTCAGACCAAAAGTCGTCGCGACATTCTCCGCCGAAAAACCGGGAGTCAAACCGGCAAGAAGAAATCGATCAGCGACGGTTTCCTTTCCCACCAAGCCGGGATTCACATGTGAAACCGAGCCGCGTTCAGCCATGATATCCGCCTGCATCCGCGCCGCCGCCCGGAGCTGAGGTTGATCAAGCATCGGCAGCAATCCTTCGATTTGCCGCCGTTTGTTTGTCTCGTGAAAAATCGCCGCCGAAAGCAAGTCGGAATCAATCTGCCCAAGGTCAATCTTCTCGCCGCCCTTATTCTGCGCAAATGCCGAGGTCTCCAGGCTTGCCGCTTCCAGCCCAGCCGGCGGCAGAGGAGGAGGTTCCACACAACAGGCAACAACGAGCATCAGCAAATAAATCTTCATTGGGGGTGCCCATCGTCTAGCTCGAATCATTGCAATAGCAACCCGGCACCCGCTGATTGGACGCAACGGCTCACGTCCCGCGTGGCTCGACGGTGCACAGCTTATTAATCCCGCCGCTTCGAGTCCACGAGGGCAAGAGCACCGGCTTCACCCGCGGCAAGGATCGCATCGGATAGCACGGGATCCGACACCGCGCGCGCAAGTTGGAGCGTGCCGATCAGCGTGGCCAGGATCGCTTGTGCAATCGCGGCATCGTGCTCTGGAAGAAGCTTCGTGATAAAGTCGACCAACCGATTGAACTCCTCCGTGAAAGCCGTGCGCGTCTCGGCCGGATGACGCGCCACCTCCGAGGCAAGGGCCGCCGCTACACAGCCACTCTCCGGATGATCGCGGTGCGAGGACCGCAGATAAGCACGGATAAAGGTTGTGATATCGCCGCTCTCAATCGTTTTTTGATGCCGCGCCAGCGACCCTTCCATCGCGTGCGCAATCGCCTCCTTGATCAACGCGTCTTTGGAGGGGAAATGACTGTAGAATCCCCCGTGCGTAAGCCCGGCATCGCCCATGAGCGACGCAACACCGACCGCGTCGATCCCTTCTTTGCGAAAGCGCGCCGAGGCAACCTCGATGACACGGCGCCGGGTGGTTTCTTTATGGGTCTTGTCGTAGCGCATGGATGAGATTCTTATTGAATGATAAGTATCATACTATAACTTTCACGGAAGTCACTCGCGATTTATGAATGCAAATCCAACGCCGTCCGCCAATCCTTCCTTCCGTCTCGGCCTGCTGCTCATCAACGCCGGCGGCGCCCTCTGATTCGTCGGCCGCTCTTTTTTTGCCATGAAATATGATGCTTATAATACTATGAAATCGGGCACCAGCGGCCGTGTCATTGCCCCGCTCATCTCGCGCACGAACGAAGCCGCAAACCCACCGTCGCTTCCAACAACGGCGCCTTCTCCGAAAGGATGGCGGAAGAAGCTCCTTTTCACGGCCATCGGTGCCGCGATTCTTTTTGTGGCCGGCTCGCGGCTGCTTGAGTGGTGGCAGACCGGGCGTTTTATGGAGAAGACCGACGACGCGTTTATCGGTGGCGAGACCACGATGATTGCTTCGCGGGTGCCCGGTTTAATAGTCAGGCTGGCGGTGGGCGACAACCAGCGCGTCCACGCCGGGGACCTGCTCGTCCAACTCGATGACCGCGATTACCGTGCGCGCCTTTTGAAAGCGGAGGCGGCGGTCGCGGCGCAGGACGCGGCGCTCGTGAATCTGGACGCAACAACGGAGTTTCAGTCGGCAATGATCGATCAGGCGCGTGCGCAAACGGATGCGACGGCGGCCGAGAAATCACGCGCTATTGCCGATGCGGCACGCTCGCGGCATCTCGTGAAAACCCGGGTGGTGTCGGAGCAGGATTTTCAACAATTCGATGCGGTTGCAGTGAAGGCCGCCGCGAGCGATCAGGCGGCCGCGGCCGGGCTCGTCGCCGCGCAACGCCAGCTCGCGGTCATTGTCACGCAGAAGCAACAGGTGGCTGCCGCGCTGGCGCAAGCCCGGGCGGAACTCGAACTGGCGCGTCTCAACCTGGAGTTCACCGAGATCCGCTCGCCGATCGACGGCGTGGTTGGCAACCGGCATGCCCGGGTGGGTGCGTATGCCGCCATAGGATCGCAACTCCTTTCCGTGGTGCCGACGAGCGGCCTGTGGGTGGAGGCAAATTTCAAGGAGAGCCAGCTTGCCCGCATGCGTCCGGGGCAGCGTGTGCTTGTGAATACGGACATGCTGGCGGGGATTGAACTTGAAGGGCGCGTGGAAAGCCTTGCGCCGGCCACGGGCGCCGAGTTTTCGCTTCTGCCTCCCGAGAATGCGACCGGCAATTTCACCAAGATCGTGCAGCGGGTGCCGGTCCGGATCCGCCTTGAAGGCGACCCGATGCAGCTCGCGAAACTGCGGCCTGGTTTATCGGTCGTCGCACGCGTGGACCAACGCTAACCTTATGAGCTCCATCGACCCAGCCACGATGCCGGAGCGGCAAAAGCTTCTCATCTTTCTACTCATGGCGCTCGGGCAATTCATGGCGTTGCTCGATATCCAGATCGTCGCCAGTTCCGTGGCCGATATTTCCGCCGGCCTGGCCGCGGCGCCCGACGAAGCCTCATGGATTCAGACTGCGTATCTGATGGCGGAAATCGTGATGATTCCGTTCTCCGGCGTGCTCTCCCGCGCGTTTTCGACGCGCTGGCTGTTCACCGCGTCGGCCGCGGGATTTACGCTTGCAAGCATTGGGTGCGGCTTTGCCACCAACATCGAGACGATGATCGCCATGCGGGCGCTTCAGGGATTCCTTGGCGGCGCGATGATTCCCACCGTTTTTGCCACCGGCTACGCGCTGTTTCCGGGACCAAAACAGGCGATCATAGCCGCGATCCTCGGCATGTCCGGTTCGCTTGCGCCGACGATTGGACCGACGCTCGGCGGCTGGATCACGGAGACCTATTCGTGGCATTGGCTCTTTTTCATCAACGTCGTGCCGGGCCTCGTCATCGCGTCTTCCATCCCGTTTCTTGGCCGTGTCGATGACCCGAATCCTTCGCTCCTGCGGCAATTTGATTTGGCCGGCCTTGGTTTACTCGCCGTCGCGCTTGCCTGCTTCGAGTACGTCCTTGAAGAAGGGTTCCGTTGGGGTTGGATGGACGATCCCGACATCTTCCATCTCTCGTGGATCGCCACCATCGCGGGCGGGCTTTTTGTCTGGCGCAGCCTGCGGCATCCCAGCCCCATCGTCGACTTTCGCGCGCTGAAAAATCCGACGTTCGCCATCGCCACACTCTTTATTTTTGTGACCGGGTTCGGCCTGTTCGGCGCGGTTTACCTGTTGCCGCTTTTCCTGGCGCGGATCGCCGGTTTCAACGCCTTGCAAATCGGCGGGGCCGTCGTGAGCGCCGGACTGGCGATGATCCTTTCCGCGCCGCTCATCGCCAAATTTTCCCGAAGATTCGATCCCCGCCTGCTCATCGGCATCGGGCTTTCGCTCTTCGCCTTTTCACTCCTGCAACTCACGCCGATTAGTTCGAAATGGACGGGGATCGAACTCTTCTGGCCGCAATTTATCCGCGGCTTTTCCATGCTCCTTTGCATCGTGCCGGCAACCAACATGGCCCTCGGTTCCGTGCCGCCTGAGCGTTTGAAAATGGCGAGCGCGCTCTTTAACACCATGCGCAATCTGGGAGGCGCCATCGGCATCGCCTGCATCAATACCTGGCTGAACAGCCGCACCAATCTGCACTGGCTGCGGCTCTGCGAACATCTTCCCGAGGGCCGCCCGGAACTTGGCCAGTGGCTTGTTCAAACTTCCGGCTACCTGCAACAATGGACATCCGATCCGCATGCCGCCGACCAGCGCGCGATTGCGACCCTCGCCCGGATCCTGCGCCGTGAAGCCGCGACGATGGCCTTCTCGGATGTACTCCGGGTAATGTCGATTCTCTTTTTTGGCGCGCTCCTCTTCATTCCCCTGCTCCGCCGCCCCGCCTCGCTTTCCGCCGCCGCCGCCACCGAGGCCCATTAACTCACCCATGAACCTTGCGGCAAATGACGAGCGAATACTCTGGGAAATAAGCTCTCTACTCAACGCTATTAATCACTAACTTCACCAACATCAGCCAGCCATGCTGATGAACACGCAGCCACCTGATTCCGCAAACCTAACCCTTACAAAAATACCATGTCTATCTTCCACGGTTACGCTGTCACCGCGCCCAACGCCCCGCTTGAACCCTTTGATTTCGACGCAGGCGAACTCGGCCCCGAGGAGGTCGAAATCAAGGTCACCCATTGTGGTGTCTGCCATTCCGATCTTTCGATGATTGAAAACGCGTGGGGCATGTCCAACTTCCCCTTTGTTCCAGGCCATGAAGCGGTGGGGACGGTTGTCGCCTTGGGTCCGCAGGCCAAAGGCCTTCAAATCGGACAACGTGTCGGCATCGGCTGGTCCGCCTATAGCTGTCTTTCCTGCCATGAATGCCTCTCCGGCTCGCATAACCTTTGCGCGAATACTCAAGGCACCATCGTTGGCCGCAATGGCGGGTTCGCCGACCGCCTCCGCTGCCAGTGGACCTGGGCACGCCCGCTCCCCGATGCGCTCGATCTCGCCAAAACAGGTCCGCTCCTTTGCGGCGGCATCACTGTCTTTTCGCCGCTGCTTGAACTTAATATCTCATCGACCGCGCGCGTTGGAGTGATCGGCATCGGCGGCCTTGGCCATATGGCGCTGCAGTTTGCCAATAAGTGGGGATGCGAAGTGCATGCCTTTACCACCAGCGACAGCAAAGAAGCGGAAGCCCGCCAACTGGGCGCCCATTACGTCCACAACACAAAACAGGACGGAGCATTGGCCAAACTTGCAGGTAGCCTCGACCTCATCATCTCCACTATCGCTGTTCCGATTGATGTTCCCGGATTGCTCGGCGCCCTGGCTCCCAAAGGCCGCCTTCACGTCGTTGGAGCGATTCTCCCGCCGATGCAGGTCCCCGCCTTCGGCCTGATCATGGGCCAGAAGTCGATCTCCGGGTCGCCCACCGGCAGTCCAACCGCGATCAGCACCATGCTTGAGTTCAGCGCGCGCCATTCCATCGCGCCGATCACCGAGCACTTCCCAATGTCCAAGGTAAACGACGCACTCGAGCACTTGCGCTCGGGCAAAGCGCGCTACCGGATCGTGCTTGAAAACGACCTGAACTAACCGGCGCCAAAAAGGCTCCCTCCCATTCCTGTCACGGCTCGGCGTTTTTTATGAAAGCCCCGGCAGCGCCTCGTCTTGACGCTGCTTTGTTTGACGCAAACTATGGCGCCATGAGCTTCCTGGATCGCTTTCGTAAAAAACCCGCCAATCAGTTGCTGGAGCCCGGTGATCACTCTTTGCGCCAGAATCTGGTGAATCTGATTCTTGGCATCCTCACTGACAAGGATGGACGCATCCACGCCGAGGACGCCATCAGTGCCGCCGCGACCGTTGTCGGCGAACGTTGTATTGACGCGGCCGGCGATTTTGCGCTGCGGGATCATGAGTTCACGCCCGGCTCCCGTGTTTTTTCGACGAAGGTAAATAAACTGATCTGTGGCGATGTAGCGGAGGGCGGCGTGAACCGGATTCCAAAAGACTCAATCGTCGGAATGCTCCGCAGCCGGTTGGATGCCCGGGTCTATACCGACGCGGATTTCCCCGCCTTATCTGACCTATTCAAATACTATGCGGCTTACGTTGGAACAGCCGCTGATTGGGGGAAGGTCCCGCTGTCGGTAGGAGAAGCGCATCTTCCTTTTATTCCTCCATTGCGCGTCGGTTACGAAACCCGGGTCCGTGTCGACGAGATCCTTCATTCAATCCGCGATGACAAGCCGCGCTGTTTGCGGATAGCGACTGAAAGCCTGGCGGAGATCCTGACGATGGTCGCTTCAGCGATTGACCATAAGGTGGCTCTCACACTGGCGATTGAGACCATCAATGGAATGTCGAAAACCGCCTCCATGACCATAAAGGCAATGCAGCCGGATCGTGCAGGATCATCCGCATGACGTGTACCGCTTATCATCGTCTTGCCCACAAACCGTATAGGTGCTTACTAAAGAGGAAACCGGCGCCTCCAAATAGTTTGAACTGCGCCCATTCCGATGGCTCCAAGATGCGCGCCGTTCCCGCTCGAGTACACTTCACGCGACTGCGAAAACATAACCGGATTCCGCATCGGCTTTTTGTGAAGATGCGCCAAAACATCGTGCGAGTCCCCTTGCAGGTTGTGAAATCGTGGAATGCCTATCATGCGGGCGGGCTTTCACGATGTGCGGGAGCACCCGAAAGTTAAGCAAGCGCTCTTGCATCTTAAGCAGCCGCCTTTGTTTGTCAGTGAGGTGCCCATGCGTAATTTGAAACCGCTGCCGCACGATAAAATACCGCGATGGTTTGAAATGTTTCCCCGGGATCACGAACGGCGCGCGTGGCGGCACGGCACTGATGCATCAAAAACTTAAGCCCGATTGCGCAATCAAAGCGATTGGCTCAGGGAACGCATCCGGCGGGCACCTCCCCCTGCAATGCGCTCGCCTAACACAATCCCTCCTCATACTATGAAAATTCGTCGCAACTGGATCAGGCTGCCGGTCAAGGAGCGTCTGGCATTTGCCAGGAACGTGCTTGAAAAAATTGAGAATAACGAACATGTGGCGGCGCCCAAACCGGCGCATCCGGAGTTCAAGGCGGCTTTTGAAAAAGCCGAGAGCTCTGAAAGATATGTCGATACGCTAAAAGCCACGCTCAAGGTAGCGTTGGTGGAACGTGACAGCGATCTTGATGCGGTAATGGCCGCGCTGGAAATCCAGGCCAGCACCGTGGAAAGCGCCACGGGTGGCGATCCCGCGCAGATCTTAACTACTGGTTACGAGCCCTCCGACGGGATCCAGCATCCCGCTCGCGACATGGAACAAGTCACCGGCCTGGAGCTTGAATCCGGCGACAACGCGGGCGAACTCGACGCGCGCTGGGCCCGCACGGAAGGCGCCAAGAGTTATGAAGTCTTTGTCTCCCAGGATCCAAATCAGGCTGGCAACTGGACTCACCGCGCCACCGCACTTCGCGCCGGCATAACCGTGAACGGCCTTGCAAGCGGCCAGCGCTCCTGGATCCGCATCCGCGCGATCGGCACAAAAGGGGCCGGTCCATGGAGCGATGCGGTTGGGAAGATGGTTCCTTAATCTGAAGGCAAAGTCTCCGGGTAGTCACGCCGCGCGAAAAGCGGACTTAGGGTCTACTCCAAGTCGCGCTTTTCCGCGGTTTGAGGAGCGTTTTGGAACCGGGCTAAACATGGCAAAGGGGAAATCCGGCCCCGGAAAGGCGTTACAGCGGCTGCGACTGCTGAGGAAGATGATCATGCGGCGACCCGCTCGAGCTCGATCTTGCTTCCGACCTAAGTCCGGCGGTTTCGCGGACTCACCGCACCGGTTATAAGCTCGCAACCCTTCAGGTTGGCGAGGGCAGGCAATAAATTTTCCTCAATCACCAAGCGTGTTGACGAATTCCTTAACGTCATTGGTCCAGAGCATAACTGCAGCCGGCAACCTGACAAGTCCTTCATCGGTGGGCAGAAGATCCGGGACCGGCCGGTGCGGCATCTCCATTAGGAGATGGAAATGATTGCTCATCACATCGAGAGTCACAGTCCGCACCCGCACCTGCCTTCATAGGCGCGGAAAAACCTGCCAAAGCGCTCCTTCTTCGGGCTTTGCAGGGCAAGGCGTTTGTTGACTGCGGTCAAAAAGCAATGGTAACAGGTTGCCTCCGCGTCTGTCACCGCGCGTATTGCACGCCAAAAAGCGTTTATCCATCACGACGCCCGGTTGATGCGTCTTTTCGATAAAGGTCTGCTTCCGGAATCATCTCTCTGTGCAATGGAATACTCCCATCGGAGTATATACGATTTCATCCGATTTTGGAACGATGGCGAACAGATTGCTGTTTCGCAATTTGGTTGAAATCCAAACCACAGGCCATCCCGCCGCTGCCACCCAGAGATGCCTGGCCTTTCCGAAACCGCACTGAATTCCCACACCATGAAATCGATCTCACTTGTCGAACCGCTCGAGTCCCGCATCGCTCCGGCCGGACTTTCGTTCCCGCAATTCGCCAATGACATTAGTTCGAAGCTGACTGCGATTCAGACGAGCGTGGACAGTGCGGTGCTGGTGACCAGCGCCATTCCGATCGTGGGTAGCGAAGTCACCAAGGCTGCCAAACTCTTCGACGACTTCACGGCGCAGCTACATTCGGCGCTGAGCCTTCTTGGCAACGGCCCGAGTGACTCGCAGGTTCAAAGCGCCTTTTTCAACGTCCTCCTTCCGCTCAATCTCCTCGCGGACAACAATGGCGATGCGCAAATCAACCAAAGCGACGTGGTGATCTCGCATGCCATTCCGGGATCGATCAACGAACGGGGAGCCTACATTTCCATCGACCTGCATCTTCATCGCCAGGCGCTCCTCGTGGCGGGCGAAAAGAGCTTCGATATCGGCCTGAAATCGCTGCCGTTCGAAGTCTCGGGAACTGGCGGCGTCGATGTGACATTCGGCTTTGATTATCAGCATTTAAAGTTCGGGTTCGGGGAAAACACAGGCTTCAACTTCGACGCTTCCGCAGTCAATGAATTGACGCTCGATGTGCAAGCCAGCTTGCACGCAAATTCCCACATCGACGCGACTCTCGGTTTTTTGAAGGCGACGCTCCGCGACGGAAGCACGGCGGATTCGAGCAAACACACCAACCTCAATGCGGGATTCAGCGTCGATGTAAACTCCAGTGGCGGTGTCTCGAATTTCACCTTTACCGGCGGCGCGGAGGTCTATCTCAAAGTCGATGCCGATTTTAGCCCGGACTTCCCCGGCATCGGCGCGGACTTCGAGCTGCATTGGATGGGGCCGTCCGGCAAGGCCGCCACGGCGCCGACCGTGGAGTTCAAAAATGTGCGGGTGAACCTGGGCCGGGCGATCAGCAGCTTTGTAGCACCGATTCTTGACGTGGTTGATTCGGTCATTAAACCGGTCCAGCCGGTCATCGATTTTGTGACCGCGCCAATTCCTGTCCTAAGCGACTTGAGCCACGTGATCGGCGGCGGCGACATCACGCTGCTCGGGATCGCCGACGCGGCCAAGAGTGAGATTCCCGAGGGCTACCAGGAACTCTTCGTCCTCGCTTCGACGGCGGCGAAAGTTGTTAAGTTCTCCGAGTTGTTCAAGACCTCCGAATTCGGGCAGGTCTCGTTCCTGGTCGGCGATTTCCTCGCTGCCAACGAAGATCCCCTCGCCCCGGATCTGCGAGCGGCGCCGGCGGCCCAAAGCGCGGGCAGCGCGGCCACGCACAAGGATTTGTCCACGCTGATCGCAAGCGGAGTTTCGCCCGATTTCAACATCAACGACCAGATCGACAAGGCTCTGGACGCGGCCGGACTCGACAAGGACAACCAGCTCGTCAAGGACCTCAAAGATACCCTCGACGAGTTCATTCATCCCAACGGGATCACGTACTCCATCCCGTTCCTCACCGACCCGGCCAATGCCGTGTTTGGACTGTTGCTCGGGCGCGATGCCACTCTTTTCAGCCTCGATGCGAAGCTCAAGCTGCAAGGGGATTTTTCCAAAAGCTACCCGTTGCCGCTCGGTTTTGAGGTAGGCTTTGCGGGCCAGATCAAGGCGGACCTGCAACTGCATCTTGGCTACGACACGTTCGGGCTGCGCGAGTTCATCGCGGATTCGGCAAACCTCGCGAATGGCGTTGGAAACGTGGATGTCGGGAAACTCGCGATCGACCTTCTTGATGGCATCTATATGTCGACGACGACGCATGCTTACCTCGATGCCGGGATTGCTGCGACAGCGGGACTCGATGTCGTGATTGCAAGCATCACAGTGGAAGGCGGCGTGCAAATTGGCCTCCACCTCGATCCGGCGGCTGATGTGAACAACGCGGACAATGATCCTTCCAAAATCCATTTCCGCAGCGAGCTCAAAGACTGCATCTTCGATGTCACGGGCGGCGTCAGCGCCTTCCTGGACGTTGTGGCCAAAGTCGGCATCGGGCCATTCAGCATCTCGAAGACCTTCGATATCGCACATGTGACGCTGCTCGACTTCGGGAGCTGCATAGCCAACCCGTTCAGTCCGCCGCCGAACCTGCATCTGGCTTCCACGCACGCCGAGGATCCGAGCATTGCGGACGACGGCACGCTGCGCTTGAACGTCGGTTCGTTTGCCAATCAGCGCGGCATTTCCGAAGCGGTCACCTCGGAGAGTTACCAAGTCTACACCGGCGCGAATCCAGGCGAAGTCGTGGTGGTGGCGTTTGGCCTCGCGCAGACCTTCACGGGCATCAACCACATCATCGCCGACGCGGGCACGGGCAACGACTCGATCAATATCCAATCGCTCAACCAGGATGTTCCGCTCACCGCGGATGTGAAGATTGACGGCGGCGATGGAGATGACCAGATCACGTACCATGGCACGGGCCAGGCAAGGCTGCTCGGCGGCGCTGGAAACGATGCGTTGATCGGCGGAGACGGCCCAAATTACCTCAATGGCGGCGAAGGAAACGATCATCTCACGGGAGGTGCGAGCGCAAATCATCTCGGTGTTTTCACTCTTAACGGCGTCACCTATACTGACAACGGCAATGACGTTCTGACCGGCGGCAGCGGCTTGAATACGCTCGATGGCGGCGATGGCAATGACATGCTCTTTGCCGGGCCAAGCAATGGCGATGTGCTCACAGGCGGCAAAGGCGATGACCAACTCGCCGCAAGCCAAGGCATGGCGAGCTTCTACGGCGGGCCTGGCGATGACCGCATCTTTTGGAAGGCTGGCGACGGGAAGCCGGTCGTTCTGGACGGCGGCAACGATGCGCGGGAAAACAACTCCCTGGAGATCACAGGCAGCCCCCTGGACGATTCCGTCACCCTCACCAAAAACGGAGCGGATACGCGGGTGCAGGTGGCGCTGCTGCTGCCCGGACAACAGTTCTCTTTCCTGGCCAAGAGCATCCACAACCTTTTCATTGAAGGCGGCGAAGGAGCCGACCATCTCACGGTAAATCCGCTCACGGGCACGCCTGTGCACGATGTCGGGCTCAACCTGAGCGACGTGCTCAAAGAGAAGCTCAAACTGGGCGATAGCGCGATCGACATCATCGACGTGAATGGCCAGGCCGCGGTTGATGGCGTGCAGATCCGTGCTGAGCAGGTGGAAATCCACTACTCGCCCGACGGCAAGGGCGACCTCGTCGGGGGGGTGATGAAATTGACCGGCCTGCCGACCTACACCGTGCGCCTCGCCAATGTGGCGGACAACTTTACCTACAACGCCGGCGGTGGCAATGATCAGACCACCGTGTTCTCAAATACCGGCCCCACCCGGATCCTCGGCGGCGCGGGTGATGATAGCTTCACGATCGTGGCGCAGAATCCCGGCAACCCGAACAACCCCGCCGACCCGTTCAATCCCAAGGATTATCTGGCCGGCGTCAACGTCGACGCGGGGACGGGAAAGAACACGATTTTCTTCAACGAAAGCCAAGCGGTCGCGGGTGACACCATCGACCTCAGCAGCACGCAGTTTCACAGCCAGCTGGTGCCGAGCGTCAACTTCACGGCGACGGGCGGTTCGTTCAAAAACGTGTTGCTCTCAGCCACGCAATACGTGAACCAAATCTTCATCGTCTCGCTCCCGGCGGGCGCCAGCACACTCGTCTTCAGCGGGGTAAGCGACGACACCATAAAGCTCGGGGCTACTTCCAATGGCTACGGCGGGAGTCTCGATCCCATCCTTGGCGCCCTCAAAATCGACGCCGGCGCGGGCGCGAACAAATTGCAACTTGTCGATTCCGGCGACGCGAATGGAAATGCCAACGTGATTGTCACTGCTACGCAGCTGCTCGGCCTTGCCGGCGCGGCGGATAATACGCCCGTGGAGTACGCTGCGACCAACGGCACACTTGCGATCACGATCGATGGTTCGAATGCAAATGATACCGTTACCCTCAACTCGCCCGCCGCGACTATCTTACTCAATGGCAACGGCGGCAATGACCGCGGCAATGTCAATGGGCTCACCTTGCCCGCGACGATCCGCGGCGGCGCGGGCAACGATTCGGTGACGGTGGGCAGTGCCACCCACCTCGTTGCCTCCGTCGTTTCGCCTCTCACGTTTTTTGGCGAAGCGGGCATCGATACACTCGTGGTCGACGACAAGGCGGCGTCTGGCGCAAACGCCTTTGGCATCAACGCCAAGTCGGTTACCTACGGCGGGATTGGCATCACGAACTTCGATTCCACCCTGGAAGCCACGCAGCTGCTCGCTGGGAAAGGGTATGACATTTTCAACGTCAACGCCCTCCCCGCCACGCTCGTGACGATTGATGGCGGACTGGGCGCCAATCGACTGAATGGCCCCGCCGTAAGCAATCTCTGGAATATCACGTCCACCGATGCCGGTACACTGAACGCCAACGTCCGCTTTTCCAAAATCGCAACTCTTGTCGGCGGTGCGAGCACCGATCGCTTTTCCTTCGCCAATTCCAAGGGCGTGACCGGCGATATCAGTGGCGGCGCGGGCAATGACACGCTCGACTACAGCGCCTACACCGGCCCGGTCAAAGTGAACCTCGCCTTCAGCACCGCGACCAACATCGCCGGCGGGATCACCAAATTTGAAAATGCAACCGGCGGCGCGGGCGATGACCTTCTGGTCGGTGACGGCTTCTCCAACATCCTCGACGGCGGCGCCGGTCGCGACGTCATCATCGGGCGCAACGGAGCCGACACCATCCTCGGCGGCGCGGGCGAAGATCTGCTTATCGGGGGCAGCACGAACTTCGATGCGGTCCCGCTCGCGCTCGCGGCAATCTCAAAAGAGTGGAGTTCCCCTGCCGCGTATCTCGCTCGCATCCTTCATCTCAGCTCTGGTGGCGGATTAAACGGCGCGACGCTGCTCACCTCGGCGACTGTTCACGATGATGCAGACTCCGACACGCTCACCGGCGGCGCCGCTGACCTCGACTGGTTTTTCGCCAAACTCACCCCCGGGGCCGATCTAGACCTCGCGGACTTTAAGCAGGATCTGGAAAAGAACCACTGAGCCACTGTCTGGATCTGTCCTGGAGCAGAAACAGCGCACCCGGCATCGCAACGCATCGTAAAGTCCAAGCTTGCCTCCCGCTTTAAGAACTTCTTCAACCGCAGCCTCGCTAAAGCTGCGGCGCGCCGGCGTGCCATCCTCCCCGGCCAACCGCTCAACGCCTTCTTCAAAAAGATACTTCCGATAAAAGGCCATCACTTTTCCCATGGGAATTTCTTCACCAAAACGCGCCTGGATGGCAATGCGCAATCCTTTCCGGGCCAGCTTCCACCCGTGCACGGCCTGCACTGTTAGCGTAATTTAAATGCCGAATTCTTTTTCTACCAAAACCTCCACGCCAGGATGCGGCTCTTCTTTTGGCCCTGCGCCATTTCGATCACTCTCACCTCGGCGGCTTGGGCGTGCCGGAGCGCCTGCTCCAACCTGGGAAGATGCGCGTTTTTGGAAACCAGGGTCGTAAACCATTTGCATTGCCGGCCCACCGCCACGCTTTGGACAATCATGCGCCGGACAAAGGCCAGCTCGCCGCCTGCGCACCAAAGCTCGCCGTTTTTGCCGCCGAAATTCAACACGGGCGTCAACCGCTTTTTGCCGCCGAGATTGTGGATCTTCCTACGCGTTCCGGCCGCGGCTTCCTCGGCTGAGGCATGGAAGGGCGGGTTGCACATGGTCAGATCAAATTGCTCGCCTGCCTGGATGGCCCCTTTAAAACATTCCATCGTCGAGCTTTGAAGCCGGCACTCGATCAGGTCGGCGATGCCCGGGTTGGCGGCCACCAGAGTGCGCGCCCAACACAGCGCGACGGGATCGATGTCCAAGCCGACAAATCGCCAGCCGTACTCGCTCGCGCCAATGAGCGGATAGATGCAATTGGCGCCCGTGCCGAGATCGAGCACCACCACCGCCCGGCCGCGCGGAATCTTGGCGCCCGCCCCGAGCAGGTCGGCCAGGTAGTGCACATAATCGCTGCGACCAGGAATCGGCGGGCAAAGGTAGCCGGGCGGGACGTCCCAATTTTTCAAGCCGTAGCCGTCATCAAGCAGCGCGCGGTTGAGCGCTTTGACGGCAGCGGGATTCGCGTAATCAACGGAGGCATCCCCGTAGAGGTTGGGCGCCACGAAGGCCGACAGCGCCGGGCAACACGCAATGAGCCGCGCAAAATCGTAACGGCCGCGATACCGGTTGCGCGGATGTAACCCGGTTTTTCCAGCTCCCGTGTTCATCACGGTTTTCCTCCGGGAGGCGTACGGTCGGCTCCGAAATATTTCTCGCTACGATAGCGCAGCCAAACGCGCAGCACCTGGGGCACTTTCTCGCGCTCGGCTTCGCTCAGGCTTTCATAGAGCACCATGGCCTTCTCGCGTTCGCCCCGGCAGGCCCGGTTGTTATGCGCATCCCAGTAGCCGCGCGCCACACGAATGCGGCGACACACTTCCTTGATCAATGCCGGCCCGGCAAGCGGCGATTGATTAGCTTTGTTCCTGGCGGGCATAATCCGCCACTAGCCGCCAAAACAGCCCAAAGTCAAAGCGCGATTTTCCAGCGTCCCGAAGTCATTGGTCATTTCGCTGCACGCGCTCGGTGTCTCCATTAGAACCCGTTCTACTCTCCTATCATGCGTGTCTGGCGCGAGGCCTC
Source organism: Chthoniobacteraceae bacterium (assembly GCA_028293625.1). GTDB lineage: Bacteria > Verrucomicrobiota > Verrucomicrobiia > Chthoniobacterales > Chthoniobacteraceae > CAIURC01. The sequence goes on from JAQGOL010000034.1 coordinate 84,067, forward strand.
TTTAAATATCGCGATGCTCTGTGGCATCCTCTTTGAAATATTCACCGGCTATGCCTCCTCCCATTTGAATCTGAGGACGGATAGAGCTCCGAAGACCGCGGTATACCCGAGAAGAACCAGAGACGGCATCACGATCGCGTTGAACCCCAGGCCCCTCCAAGTCATTGCATCGAAAGCATCCACGATCCATCGAGTCGGAACAAAGAGAGTTGCTTGCTGAAGCCAGCCGGGGAAAAGAAACGATGGCACCCACGCGCCGCCTAACATTACGAGCATTAGGACCGCAAATATCGCGATCCCACGAGTTGCTTCCGGGCTGCGGCCTATCGCGGCGAGCAACAACCCAACACTCGAAGCAAAGAGCGCGAAAATCAGATTGCAAAGCAGGAACCCGATCCAGCTTCCCTCGACTCTTACACCGAGAGCCACAATACAAAAGGCCCAGCAAGCCGCGAGCGTTAAGAGGGAGATAAGCGTCGTGCTGGCGGCGCGCCCTCCCAGTAATACGGCTCTTGAGAGCGGCGCTGATTGAAGACGTTTCCAAAGCCCTCTTTGCCTTTCCAGGAGTAACGCGACTCCCGTTTCGATGGAAAACATAAGGACAAATTGGACAGCCATGCCCCCAAATGAATGCGCGTACCCATTGTATGCCGCCCCCCGCTTTTGCGTCATGTTCTCGGTGATGGTCTCGTACGGCACTGACATCCCTCCGGCAAGCCCATTTCCTGATGCTTTATCGCTGCCCGGCGCCCGAGGACGATCCATGAACTTCTGGACGCTTTTGAGCATCGCGAACAATTCCGTATTCGCGGAATCGGTCTGATTCGATAAATTACTTAATGACTCCTCGATGAAGTTTTGCCCGCCTGCTCCACCAAACGCATCCCGGCTCACGATTTGCATGATGTTCTGAGTTAACGCTCCCTTTACTATACTCAATTCCATTGCCTTGGATGGATCGTTGAGAATCGTGACTTGAGGTTTCTTACCGGGACCAAACATCGCTCGGGTTGCATCTTTCCCAAAACCTTTGGGGATAATCACCGCGACGCCTACTTTACCTCGCAAGACCCGGTCCCGAGCGGCAGCTTCATCAACCAATTCCATACGCAGGTTAGGATCCTTTTCAAAACTAACAAGGATGGCTGCGGCAGTCGCTCCCTCGTCTGCCATGGCAACGCACACCGGCACACGGTTGGGCTGAGCGCGCCCGTTGGCACCGCCCGTTACGGAGCCCATAAATGTTCCGATCGCGATCGGCACCAAAATGGTAATGATTACCGCTTTGGGGTTATTGAAGAAGATCTTCAGGTCTTTGCGGATAATTGCCAGAACCACATTCATAGGTCTCTCAGTTTGTTTCCGGTTAATTTGAGGAAAACCGATTCGAGAGTCGGCTCTTCAGAATGGATTTGAATCCATTTACAACCGGCCCTTGCCAGGTATTCAAGCACTGCCGAGGTGGCAGGCTCCAGCTCGTCAACTACAACGCTCAACCGTGAGGCCGTAGCTTTCGCGGTGACAACCCCGGGGAGAGAGCAAAGCGAAAGCAGCACGTTTTCCTCAACAGGCCTCTCCATCTCGATGAGGAGTTGACGCTGTTTTTCCACTTCCTTCTTCAGCCCTCCGAGGGTGTTGTCGGCAACGACCTCGCCGTGATCCATAATAATAACCCGATCGCACAACCGCTCGACTTCTTCCATGTAGTGAGTGGTGTAGATGATAGTTTTGCCGCGTTTCCGTAGCAGTTCAATGTTATCAAAAATCGCGTTGCGGCTCTGAGGATCGACGCCAACAGTCGGTTCATCAAGCAGGAGGATTTCCGGGTCATGTAACAACGAGGCGGCGAGGTTGAGGCGCCTTTTCATTCCCCCACTATAATTGCGCACCTTGTCAGAAGCGCGATCTGCAAGACCCACAAACTCCAATGAAGTATGCATGGCTGCAAAGAGTTGTTCTCCTGCAAGATCATACAAGGCGCCAAAAAAACGGAGGTTATCCCACGCGCTCAACTCGTCATAAAGCGCCAGTTCCTGGGGAACCAGCCCGAGCAGCTTCTTGGCGGGCGAAACATCCGATTTCACCAAATGCTCACGGATCCTGATTTCCCCGGCATCGGGCGGGAAAAGCCCCGTGATCATGGAAATGATGGTCGTCTTACCGGCGCCGTTCGGGCCGAGCAACCCAACACACGCGCCTGCGTCAATTGTCAGGGTAAGGTCGTGCACAGCCTTCAGGCTTCCGAAGCTCTTTGAGACTGCCCGAACCGACAATACCGCGTTGGATACACTCTGCATTGCAGCGGACTCTGCAATTTCCCTGGTTGGGTCAATCTTTTTTGTCCCCACAATGGGAAGCCACAGGAAACGAAAGACAAGCTGCGCCGGGCAAACTCGCCCGTATCTCGAGTAAGAGGAAGCTATCGCGCCCGACAACTATTGGTCCAACTGTAAGCAGACAGAGCCTCTTCAGCGTATCGATCCCTGCAGGGGGGCTAAGATAGGTGGTGACGGGCGGAGGAAAGAGCTGACGCAAAACTTCGAACAGGAGAGCGAGTAGGCGGCCGACTTATTCTCTTATCAGAAGGTTTCTTAGGGTAGCTGTTTTTACGCCGGACTGTGAGCGCATGGCGCAAAATGGGGATCGAGAACAAACGCGCAGCTTCACAATCTGCAACGATATATCTGCGCCCGCCGTTTTGTTTTGCACATTACCGCGCAAGCGCCACCCAGCTATGAGCACCACCCTCCGTCTACTCGCAATCGCCACCGGCGCTTCCTCCGGCATCGGATATATGGCGGATACGCAGCTGCTTCTCGACGCCGCAGGCGTGATTGAGGCTGGCAATGGCGGAAACGCCTTCATCAGCGCCGCAAAGAGCAGCTGTATATGGTCCCGCGAATGGGACGGGCTGAGCCACCCAGGGTAGGATACTTTCACGCAAAAACCACAACAGACCATCCATAAATTAAAGTTATGAATCGACGCAACTTCATTACGACTACGACACTCGCGACCGCAGGCGCACTCCTCACACATTCTGCCTTTGCAGCACACGACGGGAAAGTCGGCACACTCGACATTGCCGAATGGACGAAAATCAATACGGAAGCCGGTGCCAAGTTGAAGGCCATCAAGCCTAGTAGTGATAAGCTCTCGGAATCTGACCAAAAACTGATGATTGAGATCGCGGCAGGTGGAATGATGCAGCTCGAGTTAAGCAAGGCTGCCGTTGCGAAGGCTACAAGCGCAGATGTAAAAGCGTATGCGCAGGCCGAAGTTGACGAACAGACCGGGCTCGCTGCGAAGCTCAAGGAAATCGCCATGGCCAAAGGCGCTACCCTTCCGGAGACACCCGATGACAAGATCAAGAAGGCGGTCGAAAAATTGAACGCGAAGTCCGGTGCCGACTTTGACCATGCATATCTCGAGCAAAGTGGCGTAGAGGGCCACGAGAAGCTCGATAAGACGATGAGCAAGGTGCAGTCGAAAGCTCAGGACGCGACACTCAAGGAAGTAGCGACAACCGCTCTGCCCCTGATCAAGACACACCTGCAAGCGGCGCGCGATGAAATAAAGGATAAAGGATAACGGTCGCGATCATGGCTCAACAAATTCCGCTCACGCCAGAGGCGATTGCCAGTATCCCTCATCCCGACGACGGCACGACTGAGATCGCCGCGGACCTTGCCTATTGTCGGTTGGCGATGGTGAACGTCGTATTTTTCGGCCAGCCACAATGCGGTGATCGTGGCTGGGTATTAATCGACGCGGGGTTGCCCGGTATGACGGGACGGATTGAGCGCGCGGCTCGCGAACGCTTCGGGGAAGGCGCTCGTCCGTTGGCCATTGTGCTTACGCATGGACATTTCGATCACGTCGGCTGCCTGGAAAAGCTTTCCGAGAAATGGGAGGTGCCGGTCTTCGCGCACGCGTTGGAACGGCAGTTTCTTGACGGCAGCACCGAGTATCCGCCGCCCGATACCAAAGCTGGTGGGGGGATCATGCCGCTACTTGCGCCGCTTTTTCCCCGCAAGCCGATCGACGTCGGTAGGCAGCTATGCACCTTACCTGATGATGGGAAGGTCCCTGGCATGCCCGGCTGGCGCTGGCTACATACTCCTGGTCATACGCCAGGTCACGTTTCGCTTTGGCGGGAGCAGGATCGTGCGCTAATAGTCGGCGACGCATTTATTACTACGGCGCAGGAATCCGCCTACGCGGTTGCTCTGCAGGAACCCGAGATGCACGGACCGCCTAAATACTTCACGCCCGACTGGGTCTCCGCGCGGGCGTCAGTTGAGAGATTGGCCGCGCTCGCGCCGGACCTTGTTGTTACCGGCCATGGTCGCGCTATGAAAGGTGCGGAAATGAAGGGTGCTTTGCAAAATCTGGCGCGGGATTTTAACCGGGTTGCTCTCCCCGCAGACGGAGCCGGCTTTCAAATGCAGAAGCCAACCGCGGCGTGAAACCGCCTGCTTCAAAATAACGCACCAGACAACACTTTCTAAGGCCGGAAACTTTGCGCTCCGCGCATCCGGTGGCGCAATCACGCGAACCTATGGCGTCTTCCGGCTTCCGACAAATGCGCTCAGCAATCACGCCGCTCTCGTAAAGCTGCCGAATTTTTGGTAATTCAGGGATGCCGCGGCGGCTCGCGTTTGTCGGAGGGGGTAATAGGATGGAGTTCATTCCATGAGCGCCAGCACAGATCCTTATCACGCCGTTCCTTACGAGAGTTTTTCTTATCCGCAGTCGCATCCCGGGAGGCTGGCCACGATTGCAACGCTCTTTGCCATGAGCCCGGCACCGCTCGATGGCGCGCGGGTGATGGAGATTGGCTGTGCGAGCGGCGGCAACCTGCTGCCGCTGGCCGCCGCGTATCCGGGAAGTAAGTTTGTCGGGATTGACCTTTCTGAAAGGCACATTGCCGATGCCAGGGCCGGCGTTGATGCCTTGAAGCTCGGCAATGTGCAACTGCATGCAGGTGGACTCGAGGAAGTTGGCGAGATGTCCGGCAGCTTTGACTATATCATTGCGCACGGCATTTACTCGTGGGTGACGGCTCCGGTCAGGGAGAAGCTCATGGCGCTTTGTAAGAGCCGTCTTGCGCCAAGTGGGATCGCTTATATCAGCTACAACACGTTTCCGGGTTCAAGCGCGCGCGCGGCACTTAGGAACATGGTCCGGTTCCGCACCCGGAAACTCGCGGATCCAGTGGAGCAAATCAGTCAGACCCGGTCGTTCTTTGCGTTTGTTGAGTTGGCCATGAAGGAGCGCAATGATGCTTATGGCCAAAGCATGCGGGAAGAAGTCTCCGAAGCGGCGAACTCCGAGGATTTCTATATTGCCCACGAGTATCTCGAAGAAACCAATGAGCCGTGTTATTTTCATGAGTTTATCGAAATCGCCGAGCAGCACGGGTTACAGTTTCTGGGCGAAGCGGAAATGCAATCAATGTCGGCCTCGGGCTTTTCATCATCGGTCCGAAGCGGCCTTCAGGGCATGGCGAAAAATATGGTGGAAGCCGAGCAGTATGGCGATTTTCTAAAGAACCGTGCATTCAGGCAAACGCTGCTTTGCCACTCGGGAATTGAATTAAAACGCGCGATTTCCCCGGATCGCATTCGCGACTTCCATGTAGCGTCATCGGCGGAACTGATTGGTGGTGAAGTGCGCCCGAACACCCCGGCGCAATTTCGTGACGCGGATGGTGTGATCATCCAGGCGGCGGATCCTTTGACAAAAGCCATGCTGCTTGAGCTTCGCGAGGTTTGGCCGCGGGCGATTCGGTTTACCGATCTGCTTGAAAAAACGTGTGTGCGCGCCGGACTCGCCCTTGAGAACCGAACCGCGGTCGCGCTCGGCAATTGCCTGCTTGCATGTTACGCCACTTCGCGCGCCATCGAGTTCCAGATCAACCCGCCGCAATTTTGCACATTCGTCTCGGAGTTCCCGATGGCGACGGAACTGTCGCGCTGGCAGGCTGGCCGAAGCTCGCGCGTGACCAATTTGCGCCATGAAAATATCGTCCTCGGCGTTGTAGAAAGTGCGTTGCTTAAAAAGCTTGATGGGCTTCACGGCATAGGCGCGCTTGAAGCTAAGTTCAGCGATGCGCGTGCGATTTTGAACCGGTTCGCGGGAGGGGCGCTGCTGATTGCTTAAAAGCGCTCAGATTGATTTGAGGTATTCCAGGACAGCAAGACGCTCGGGCTCGCTGAAGCCGGCACCATACGTGTGGCCGGTATTATGATTGCTTTGAAGAGACGTATCAAAATTGAACGCCCCCGGGACCTGCGCCGTTGCGAACCCGACGTTCTTCGGATCGAACTCACGCCGGCCGACCGCGAATGTGCGACTGCGTTTTTCTACCGGCAGCATTAGCTCGTATAGGTTCGCCACGGAGCCGTTGTGCAGGTATGGCGCGGTTGCCCATATCCCATTGAGTGGGCGCGCCTTGTATTGGAGACGCGGACCTTCATCGGGACGCCCCATCATTTTCCGGGCGTCAATCGTCCCGTTGAATGCCGCGCTTTTGATCTTCAAAAGATGTTCGGCCCCCTGGACGGGCTTTACCTCGGTCAACTGGCCGGCCAGCGTCCGCAACACCGTGTTGCCGACAATCTGCACGGCAGGCGCTTCGGGGCCGAAACGTTTCCCGGCCACGATGAACTCAAATGTCCCTTCCAGAAAGCCGGTCTTTCCGCGTCCCCTGAGAATGTTTTCGGCCGTGAGCGGATCGGTTTGGAGCTCACTGATTGGCGTGGCCACGGTCACGACGCGGCGGTTGGGATCGTTGCGAACAATGTCATGATGGCAGCTGCGACAGTTGATGTCGTACAAGCCCTTGCCGTGCTGAACAAGGTTGGCATCGAGCTTTCCAAAGATGTTTTCCGGCCACCGCGGCGACTCGAGCTTTTTCAAACGGGTCTCCAGGGCGAGCAGGTTGTTTAACCGGATCGAGGTTTTATAACCAAGGGCGGAAGGGGGCGGGTTACCTGGATGAATCCTGGCAAAAACGCCAATGACTTCGCCAACATTGCGCGCGAGGGAACCGACACCGTCGTTCGAACTGACCCGTGTCCATTGCACGTAATCTTCGTGGGGCGCATCCCAGAGATGCGGATAACTGACAGGCGCATTGGGAACCACTCCATTGCGTTTATCCACCAAGGTTAATGCGTTGTTGAAGATCCGCCCGAAAGCGTCCAGGCGCGCGAAGCCGTAGTGATTATTTGAAGCGTTGGTGCGGTCGTAGTCCGAGCGTTTGGCGGCGACCTGCGAGAGGGATGCCCGCAGCTCTTTTCTTTGGGATTGATCGGCGTCGCTGCCGAGCACCCGGTTGGCAAACCGGTTGAATCTCGCATCCTCACTTTTTGTTGCCTTGAGCGCCGAGGTCATGTCGGCGAGAAACCCTTCAAAATCGGCCATCGCGGGTCCGCCATCGATCCGCATGGCGGTTCCCCTGTAGTTGATCTGCGTGGTGTGACAGGCAGCGCAGGTCAGCCCGAGCGCTTCACCATCTTTGACGAAACCAAGAGGGAGCGCGTCGGGGTTTGCCGCATTCGCCGTTTGTGGCAGGTAACGGTATTTCTGCATGTTCCGCACGTCGCGAAACAGCTCCCCGCCGCGCTCCTGTTCAAGGGCGAGGAAGTAGGAATACGGGAGCAACTCCGAGCCTTGTGGAGTGTTGTAGAACCAGTCGCTATCGCCACGGGACCATCCCTGATCGAGCCAGACGAGTTGACGCGCGGAGTCGCCATACCAGTCCGTGCCGAGAACCGCTTTGCCGGGAGGCACCGGGAGATTTTTCTGATGCCAATCGGAGACGCAGCCCGGAAATAGGAGGAAACCGGCAAAAAGAAATGAGAAGGATTTCATCACGTGATTCTTCTGGGAAAGAGATGGGTTGGAATGGGGCGCCGCGGCGATGGGAAAGCGGTCCGCTATAGGAACAAAAATACCGTAAAATTTTTGTTTAAATCCACCAAGTAAAAATAATCCCAATAAGGAGCAGGATTATAATCCACGTCGCATCCATGTGACGCGCTGAAAACAAAAAAGCCGCTCCTGATCAGGAGCGGCTTTTGTTGATTTTTAATACGGGAATCGATCCCGGGCGTTACGGCTGAGTCGCGATCACGTTCTCGCTGATGACCGCTTCGCTGCTGGCCGGCGGCTTCGATTCGGAAGGCTTGGCGGCGGGCGGCTTCGGTTTGACTTTCCAGAAGCTCCCTTCAAAGCGCGGCCAGTCTGCGAGAATCTCTTTGGCCTGGCTGCTTTCGGTCGCTTCAAGATGCCGATAAATGAGCTGCTGAAGCTCTGTCTTGTCGTCCTCGGTCAACCGTTCAATCACAACCAGGCCGGGGTTGTAGAGGTCGGCAAAGCGTTCTTCCAAATCGAGGATGTAAGCGCTGCCGCCTGTCATGCCGGCTCCGAAGTTCTTTCCGGTGCGTCCAAGAACCACCACGGTTCCGCCGGTCATATATTCGCAGCCGTGATCGCCGACGCCTTCCACCACGGCAAGCCCGCCGCTGTTGCGCACCGCAAAACGTTCACCGGCGCAACCGTTTGCCAGCAGGACGCCGCCCGTTGCTCCATAAAGGCAGGTATTGCCAACGATCGAATTTTTGCGCGGATCAAACTTTGCATCCGGGGAAGGACGCACGACGATTTCGCCGCCGCTCATTCCCTTGCCGACGTAATCATTGGCTTCGCCGGTCAGCACCAGCCGCAGGCCGCTCGTGAGGAAAGTGCCGAAGCTTTGGCCGGCGGACCCTTCCAGGTTCAAGGTAAGCGTCCCTTCGGGCAGGCCTGCCTTGCCGTATTGATAGCCGATTTCGCCGCTGATCTTGGTGCCGATGGAGCGGTTGGTATTTTTGACCTTGTATGAAAGCGCCATCTTGATGCCTTCGGTAATGGCGTCCTTGGCGTCCTGAAGCACGATATCGTCGAGAGGCTGGCCATGGACGCCATCGTTGCGTTCCCGGGTGCAATAACGCGATTGGCTTGGGTCGTTGGCGGCAACGTCAACCAGCAGGCGGCTGAGGTCGACCGTGTTCGCCTTTGGATGATCGGGAATATGGCGCTGCTTGAGAAACTCAGGGCGCCCGATCAGATCAGTGATCGAACGGCAACCGAGGCTGGCTAGGATCTCGCGGACTTCCTGGGCGACGGCATTGAAGAAATTGACCACGTGATCGGGCGATCCCTTGAATTTGGCGCGCAGTCTTTCGTCCTGGGTGGCGATGCCGACCGGGCAGGTGTTGAGATGGCATTGGCGCACGTAAACGCAACCCATCGCGATAAGCGCCGTGGTGCCGAAGTTAAATTCCTCCGCGCCAAGAATCGCCGCCGTGATGATGTCACGTCCGGTTCGCATCCCACCATCGGTGCGCAGAATGATCCGGTTACGCAGGTTGTTCATCATGAGTACCTGCTGGGTTTCCGCCACGCCGAGTTCCCACGGGGCGCCCGCATGTTTGATGGAAGAGAGAGGCGAAGCGCCGGTCCCGCCATCATGACCCGAGACCAGAACGATATCGGCGTGCGCCTTGGCCACACCAGCGGCCACGGTGCCGACGCCGGCTTCCGCCACGAGCTTCACGCAAACCTTCGCACGCGGATTCACTTCCTTAAGATCGTGAATGAGCTGGGCAAGATCCTCGATGGAATAGATGTCGTGATGCGGCGGCGGACTGATCAGCATGACGCCCGGCACGGTGTGACGCAGCTTGGCAATGATGGAGCTGACCTTATGACCGGGCAGCTGACCGCCTTCCCCAGGCTTGGCTCCCTGCGCCATCTTGATCTCGATCTCTTTGGCGCTGGCCAGATAGGCAGCCGTCACGCCAAAGCGTCCGCTGGCAATCTGCTTGATGGCTGAGTTGGCAAGATCGCCATTGGGACGGCGCTTGAACCGCTCGGGGTCTTCGCCACCTTCGCCGCTGTTTGATTTGCCGCCGATGCGATTCATCGCGATGGCCAGCGCTTCATGGGCTTCGGGCGAAAGCGCGCCAAGCGACATCCCCGCGGTCGTGAACCGGGTCCGGATTTCCTCCACGGTTTCAACTTCATCAATCGGGATAGGGCCGCTGGAGCGCGGGACGACATCGAGCATGTCTTTGAAACTGATTGGCTGAAAGGCGCGCACCTGGTCGACGTACTTTTTGTAGTCGTCCGGATTATTCGTCTTCACAAAACTATGGAACGACTGGATGACCGGCGGCGAAACCGCGTGCCGTTCGCCAGCGCGGCGGAACCGGTAAACCCCGGCGTCGGTGAGCTTGGGCGCCTCGGCGGGCTCCGCCTCGAATCCGCGTTGATGACGGGCGAGCGATTCACGAGCGATCTCAATAAAGCCGATTCCGGCGACCTGGGATGGGGTGCGCAGGAAACATTGGGTAATGACCGATTCGCCAATCCCTATCGCCTCGAAGATCTGCGCGCCATGATAACTGCCAAGCACGCTGATGCCCATTTTGGACATGATCTTGAGCAGGCCGTCTTCGAGCGCTTTCTTGAAATTCTTCACCGCGACCGGGAATGTGAGGGCATCGGCTTCCTTCAATGCGGTTTCGGCCTTCGCGAGTTTGTCGGCATCTGCGCCGGCCTTGGTCACATTGGCGCGCGCGCTTACTTTAATCTGATCTATGATTTCACGCACGGTTTCGAACGCGAGATATGGACAAATGGCGCTGGCGCCGTAGCCGATCAGGCAGGCGACCTGATGGGTGTCGCGCGCTTCGCCGGTTTCGCAAATGATCGAGGTTTTCATCCGCTTGCCTTTGCGGATGAGATGATGATGAACGGCGCCCGTGGCCAGAAGCATCGGCACCGGGACATGCGCGTGATCGGTTGCACGATCGCTCAGCACGATAATCCGAGCCCCTTCAAGGACGGCGGCTTCAGCTTGGGCGCAGATGCGTTCAATGGCAGCGGCCAGGCCTTCCTCGCCTTCTGATAAAAGCCAGGTGGCGTCGATAGTCGCGGAACGGAATCCTTTGCCTTCCAAATCGCGCAAGGCAGCCAGTTCGTGCTCAAACAAAATGGGCGAACCGGACTGAACCAGGCGGGCATGCTCGGGCGTCTCGGCGAGCAGATTGCGGCGCCAGCCGAGCACGACATTGACCGACATAACCAGCTTCTCGCGGATCGGATCGATCGGCGGGTTGGTGACCTGGGCAAAGAGCTGTTTGAAATAAGTGTAAAGGAGACGCGGCTGCAGCGAGAGCACCGCAAGCGGCGTATCATCGCCCATCGAGCCGACCGCTTCGGCGCCAATCTGCACCATCGGCCGCAGGATCATCTCGATTTCTTCGCTTGAATAACCAAAGGCAAGCTGCCGCTGCGTATTGGTCAGCACGTCGAGAGGATCAGCCGGTTCAACCGGATCGGCCGCCACGATATCTTCGAGCTTCAACAAGTTTGATTTGATCCACTCGCCATAGGGACGGCGTCCGGCCAGTTCCTCCTTGATTTCGTGGTCGCGCAGCAAAACGCCCCGCGCGGTATCCACGGCGATCATTTCGCCGGGAGCAAGCCGCCCTTTTTCGAGAACTTCCGAGTCGTCAAATTCGATGGTGCCCGATTCCGAGCCGAGGCTGACGATGCCGTCTTCGAGCACCTTGTAGCGGGAAGGGCGCAGACCGTTGCGATCGAGGCAGGCGCCCACAGTGATGCCATCGGTGAAAACGAGCGCGGCGGGACCGTCCCACGGTTCATTAAAGCAGCGGTGATACTCGTAAAAAGCGCGCAGCTCCGGAGACATCCACTTGTCGTTGCGCCAGGCGGGAGGCACCAGCATGGTCATGGCATGCAGCACGCCGCGGCCGCTCATCACAAGCGCTTCCAGGGCGTTGTCGAGTTCAGCGCTGTCGCTGCCGCCGGGCTGGATGATTGGTTTTAGGAGATCGATATCCGCACCCCAGAAATCGGCTTCAAGTTCCGCTTCCCGAGCCCGCATCCAGTTGACATTACCACGGCGCGTATTGATTTCGCCGTTGTGGGCCAGCATCCGGAAAGGCTGCCCAAGCGGCCATGTCGGGAAGGTGTTGGTCGAGTACCGCTGATGATAAACACAAAGCGCGGTCTCATAGTCGGGCGATTGCAAATCCTTGTAGAATTTCTCAAGCGACGGCGAAACAAGGAGCCCCTTGTAAATGATTGTGCGGTGCGAAAACGATGGGATGTAAAAGTGCCGGATCTGATCCTCGGCGGCGCGTTTTTCGATTTCGTTGCGGCAAAGAAAGAGGGTCCGTTCGTAAGCCTCGGCAGTCAGGCCGTGCGGACGGCCGATCAGCACCTGCTCGATCCGGGGTAATGTGGAAGCCGCCTTTTCACCCAGAAGCTTGATGTGGATGGGCACCTCGCGCCATCCAAAGAGGAAAAGTCCGCGCTTGGCCAATACTTCCTCAATGATCGCCTTGGCGTGCGCCTGGGCATAAGCATTGTCGTGCGGCAGAAAAATCATTCCGACTGCCAGATCGGACTCATGAAAAAGTTTGTGCCCGAGCTTTGCGACTTCCGGGGCGAAAAGCTTGTAAGGAATCTGAGTCTCCACTCCCGCGCCATCGCCTGTTTTGGCATCGGCATCGACCGCGCCGCGATGGGCAAGGCGGCAGAGCGACTGAAGCGCATAACGAAGAACCTGATTGGAACGTTTCCCACTAATCTGCGCGATGAATCCGACTCCGCACGCATCGTGCTCATGGTCAGGAGAATAGAGCGATTTGACGTGCTGGGTCTGATCAAGGATGACGTGGTTCATTTAAAAAAGGAGAGTCCTCGGGTGAAATTCCGGACGGCAAAATTAGAGGCGTCACTGCCGAATTCAAGACAAGACTTCCGGATTCGGTGAAGATTTCATGACAAAATAAACCATACACATGCCCAATTTCGGACGTATTGGCGATATTTGACCACCTCAGGTGCACTGGAGTGGGATTTGCGTTAAACCATGGATTGGTTAAAAGCGGTTTTATCAAAATCTCCCGGAGCTGGCGCGAACGCGTGGACGGAAAGGGTGCCTGTCCTATTTAAGGCGTAATTTGAGGTTTATTGGCAGAAAATGGTCGCCAATGGCCGCTTCCTGTGTCTGATTTCGTCCCCTTTGCGGCTCAGCTTTTGTTTTTCCCCACATGAAAGAACTTGACGATCAGGAACGGCTTATCGTGCGCCAACTCATTCGAGACCCGCGCGAGTCCGATAACGGCGTTGGTGAAGCGACCGGCGTCAATGTGCGCACGGTCGGCCGCAAACGGCAACGGATGGAGGAAGCCGGCATCCTCTCCTACTTTACCAATCTCGATCTTTCCACGCCGGGCACGGGCCAATTCACAACCCGCCACCTTTACATCATCAAGTTCCGGATCGGGGTTACGTACAACCAGCTTCTTGAGGATATTAAACGGGAGCCTTTTGTGCGCTCGATCTTTACGGAAATCATCTTCGAGAGCCACATCTCGGAGATTGACGGCAAACTGGCGATGCTGCTCTTCATCGACGGCGCGAGCGAAACGGACATTGTCCAGACCGTCCAGGAGCAGCTCATGCCGAGCCTGCTGCGCAACCACGGCGAAAACTCGATTGAAGAGGTTTCCACCGTCCGGATTCTTTCCCCGGTGCGCGTCATGCGAAACTACGTGCTGCCCGTCAACATGCAGAACGGCTATATCCGCAAAGACTGGCCGGATGAAGCGATCTACGTCGGCAAATGACGGGTGGTTCCGAATCGGAACCTTAACGCTTCACAGTCAATCCGCAGCGGCTCGGAAACCGCCGCTCCTAGCGGCCTGAGACGTCGACGCAAACGGCTTCCTTCGTGCTGCGGGCGTAGATGCGGCCGTTGGCGAGCACGGGGGTCGTCCAGCATTTTCCATCAAGAATATCGGCGCGTGCGAGCTCCTTATAAGCGGCGGGATTGGCTTCAATAAGGACGAGTTCGCCCTTGTCGGAGAGAGCGACGAGTTGATCGCCGGCAAGGATCATCTGCCCGGGCCCGAATCCGGGTTTTTCCCAGGCAACATTTCCCGTGGTGGCATCGACACATTTGATCGGGCCGTCGCCGTATTCCTTGAACTGGAACATTCCATAGAAATGCCCGTTCTTTGCGACTGGCGTGCTCCAATGGTTGGCGAGCGGTTTATTGCCGCGCACCCGGTAAATCTCGTTGGCGGCAAACTGATCGCCCTGTTTGGTGATTTTTACCGCACCGGCGCCGACGCCGTACCCGGCTGAACAATAAACAATGTCGCCCCAAACGACCGGGGACGAAGCGGTGGAGACGTTGTATTGGAATTTGTACCGCCAGAGTTCTTTGCCGGTTTTTGGCTCCACCGCTAGCAGACCCGATTGGGTAAAGAAGATGATCTGCCTCTGGCCCAACAGAGTCGTTGCCACCGGAGTGGCGTGGGTCATTTTTTCATCAAACGCCTTCCACGCCACGCTGCCGTCCTTCGAATTAAAGGCGATCAATGATTGATCGGCTCCGCCGCCCGCCACGTAGATCAGTCCGTTATCAATCAAAGGCGAGGCCGCGTTCTGCCATTGGATATTGCGGCCTCCGAATTCCTTGATGAGATCATGGGACCATGCGGGTTTGCCGGTAGCCGCTTCAAAAGCGCTCAGAACAAGTTGCGAGGAGAGCGCGTAAACATGCGTCGCGTCGATAGCAGGGGTGGAGCGCGGACCGTCACCGCCTTTATTATCCGAGGTGCCCGAATCGCCGCCGCCGTCGTATTTGGGAAATGCGAGCGGAGCAAACCAGAGTTCTTTTCCGGTATTGGCATCAAGCGCCACGATGCTCTCCTGTTTGACGCCATCGACGGCTTTTAAAGAAAGGGTAAAGGCGTGGCCGCCTCCGACCACAATCGAGCTGAAACCCCCTTCGCTGCTGATTTTCCAAACTTCCTTGGGCTTGGCGCCTCCCCATGGCTTCAGCACTTTCTCCGCAGTAATGCCATCGGTGGTCGCGCCGCGATATTGCGGCCAGTCAGCGGCCTGCAGCGGGAGCGCGGCCAAAGTGATGAACGTGGTGAGAATGCAGCGGGGCGTATTCATGGATGGAGGGGAAAATTAGTTTTTGGAAGCGGCAAGCGGAGTCACCGAAATATCGTCAAACCGGATCGGAGTGCCCGAGTATGGGCTGCCCCAAATACCGGCGCGGCCCGGTGCGCTTTCCTCTTTGTCCTCAAATGAGATCTGCCACGTAGCGGGCTCCTGTCCCTCGGCATTCCACGCCTTGCCTTCAACCAGGAAAGTTCCGGCGGCGGTTTTACGCACCTGCACCCGAAGCTTGGTCCACGCGCCGGAGGTCCATTCGAAATTCACGCTGCTTTTTGCCTCGTCGCCTTTGAAGATCTCAAGCGTCTTCTTTGCTGCGCTGACCTGGAGCCGGTATCCCCCCACCCCGTTGAGGCTAATTCCAAACGCCGGGAACTTGCGCCCCTGTTTGGTTCCAAAAAAGCGGCCCGTCGCACTCACCTCCTCCTTTGTGGTCGGACCAAAAAGAAGTCCAAACGTATCCAAAGGCGAGCCAGGCAATTCGAGGAATTTGTTCCCGGCTTCCTCTTTCACCACAAAGCTGCCCGACATCACCATGAACTCCTGCGGCACCTTTTCCACTTCCGCCGATTCAAAATCATTGCTGTAGAGCGGTTTGACCGGTTCATCGGCCGCAATGCACGAGAACGCCCAAAGGAGCGTGGAGGGAATGAAGAGTGCGGGAAATTTCATGGGCGGGACACGAACAAAGGGGACGGAAGTAAAAAGTCGCGAAGCTGTCGAGCTGCGTTTGTAGATCCATCCGGATTGGAAAGAAATCTTAGCGGCCATGAACCGGGCAGACGGCGCGAAATCGCACCGGATTGCAGCGCCTCAGTTGCCGCCTGTGGCCGTGGAAACACGGCCCTCAAACGGTGCATCCATCCCGCGTTCGCGCGGCTGCAGATTGGGCACCGAAGGGCCCTGGGGTTGCGCAAACCGGATCTTGGAACGCCAAAGCGCCGTGCCGAGGCAAAAATCGGCGATCGGCAGAATGACGTTGAAGTTCTTGTGCATGTAACGGTGATGCAGGATGTGGTGCCCGTTCAGTTTTTGGAAAATGAACGAACGCTCCAACCTGCGCGCCTTGGGCAAATGCATGCACCAATGGAGATATTCGTAGACGCAATAATAGAAGCTGATGGAAAGTAGCGCGCCAAAAGCCAGAGCCCAGATCCCGGTAATCCAGGAGACCAATGCCATCGGGGCAGTGATAATTACAATGAGCACCGGACCATTCCACCAAGCCATCGGAATGGTGTGTTTGTCGGCCTCGTTGCTAAGGTGATAAGTATGATCGCCCTTGAAGGTGTGATGATGAACCACGGCATGTGCCTGGAAGGGGTAACGCCACCATTTGAGCGGCCGATGCATGGCGTAACGATGGAGAGTCCATTCAAAAAATGAACAGACTACAAGCCATGAGGTAAATCCGAGAGCGGACCAAAGGAAAAAGGAAAACATTGGGGTGGTAGAGGCGTTCCTTTAGAACAGTCTGCGGGCACGCCGCGCGGACGGTGCCTCGAACTTCGCCAAATGCAATCAGGATTGCTTTAATAAACGAGGATCGCTCAAAAAAACACGCGATTAATGCGCACTTAGATTCTTTCGTTGAGCCGATTGTTTTTATTAATTCTAAATAGCGTCTCAGAGGAGGCCTCATAAAAAAACGAGCGGCGCCCATTGCTGGTTGCCGCTCGTTGTCCGGGTTAATTCGATTATCGGCTGACGGAGCCGCCTGCTGAGCCGCCAATGCCGCCGCTTGCGCCGCCGTGGGTATGGGCTGCGCCATGAGGTTGGTCAGCGTTCGCTTCAGCATGCATACTGGCGCCGGTTGAACAGGCACTGAAGCTGGTGATAACGAGTCCTGCGAGAAGTGTAAGTAGGAATTTCATAGAGTGGCCTTAATACGCGGTTGGCAACATGCCCGGGTGTCAGACCTTGAATAATCGGATCAAAATCATACAGGTCCGCGACAACCCGGTTTAATTAAGTTGCCGTTTGACCGCACCTTTTTCAGTGTAAAGGGATGGCTGAACAACCCAACCTTTCCAAGGAACGGGAGGAACTTCCATTATCGAAGGCAGCCCAGTTTTTACTTGAGGAATGCAGAATGGTGTTGCCCGGCATCCAGGCGCTTTTTGGGTTTCAACTCACCGTGGTATTTCAGCCGGCGTTTTCCGAGAAGTTAAGCGCCGCCCAGCAACACCTTCACCTCGCCGCCATCGGACTCCTGGCGCTTTCTATCGCACTGGTCATGAGCCCGGCAGCTTATCACCGGCAAACCGATCCGCTCGAAGTAACCGCGCATTTTATACGCGTGGCGACGCGGCTTCTCATTGCAAGCATGGGGCCGCTTGCAATCAGCCTCTGCATTGACTTCTACCTTGTCGGACAAGTTATCTACAGCGGCCTCCTGATCCCGATCCTGGCGACGGCGTTGTTTGCAATCATCGTCCTGCTTTGGTTTGTCATTCCCCGGGTTCACGCACTCAAATGGCTCATTGCCGGACGTCAATAAGTGAGCCTCAACAACAAGGCCCGCTACTGGAAAACATTCAATGCGGATTCGCTCTTTAAGGATTCACGCACTTCCATCAGCATAAAACCAAGGCGGTTGAGTCCGGACCCATCACCGCCATCGCCCCAATACCAGTCACTTTCAGTATGGGCAATTAACATCAAAGTGCCGGTGCTTAGTAAAAAACGCCGAAGATCGTGATGCTGGGTAAACTTTGCCATGAGTCCCTCCCGCATGACTTTCTCCATCACCTCTTCCCAATCGGCGCGCACCGCATCGGCCAATTTGCGCGCCAGACGGCCCGCGCTGACAGGCGAAACGGCGTTTCGGATTGTTTCCTGATGCTGAGGATCGGTGAACTTTTGCGCCTGAAAATAATGTTCCACCGTCACCCAAAATCGGCCTTCA
Organism: Chthoniobacteraceae bacterium; assembly: GCA_028293625.1. Lineage (GTDB taxonomy): Bacteria > Verrucomicrobiota > Verrucomicrobiia > Chthoniobacterales > Chthoniobacteraceae > CAIURC01. The sequence continues at coordinate 102,038 of JAQGOL010000034.1, forward strand.
AGGAGCAGCGGGTGCGGTGAGGAATTTGAAAGATTTCCATAAGGCCCCACAGCGTCATAAAAATAGATCCAGTTCATGATATATATGATTGAATCGTGCGCAGGAAACCCGGCAAAAGCCTGAGCAAAGCCACAGAGATCCTAAGGCTGTGCAGGGAGAAAAGATTATAAGTCAGATGTCACGGGCGATTTATCTGGGCGCGCGCGCAATCCGGCTCGCTCAAAAACGCCGGGACTCAATGACCGCCAAGTCCTCTAACGGCTATCGCCCCTTGCCGGCGCCCGGCTCTCGACCAGGCGCGCAAGATCCTTGGGCAACGGGGATTCGAAACAAAGCATCTCGCCGGTAACAGGATGCGGGAACTTTAATCCGCATGCGTGCAACGCAAGGCGTTTGGCCGGATCTGTCTTTGCCCCGTACTTTTTATCCCCCACCACCGGGCAGCCTGCGTCGGCCAGATGCACGCGGATCTGGTTTCTGCGGCCGGTTTCCAATGTCAGATCGAGCAGCATGCGATTTTTGGTCCGTGCCAGGACACGGTAACGAGTCAGGGCATGACGCGTCAAAGAGCTTGGCAACGCACTGAAGACCCGGAATGGGTGCGTCTCATCCAGATACGATTCGAACACTCCGGACTCGGCCGGCAAATTCCCTTCAATGACGGCTTCATAATGTTTTTCCGCCTTTTCCCAACCGGCCTGCAACGTGGTGGCGGCGGCTGAGGTTTTCGCAAAAACCATCAGTCCTGACGTATCCCGGTCCAATCGGTGCACGCTCCAGACCCGCTGCACGCCGTCTTCCTTGCCGCGCCGGACATACTCAGTGAGCTGAAAAAATGCCGTCTTCTCCTGTTCAGCCTCGGTCGCCACGCTGAGCAGGTTCTCGGGCTTATCGATCACGATGACGGAGGGGTCTTCAAAATGCACCTTCAAGCCGAGTCCCAAGCCGGCACGCGCCGCACCGAACTGATCGGCGCGCACTTCGATCACATCGCCGGGCCTTAAAAGATGATCAAACTGCGTGACGGGCCGGCCATTGACGAGGATGGCTTGAAATTTGAGCCATGTGCGGACCTGCTTGCGTTTTACCTCCGGCCAGGAGGCAAAAAGATAAGCGAGAAGTTCCGCGGGCTGTTGCACAGTGCAATTCTTGGGCATCCGCGCAACTTATCCCAACGCCGTGGGGAGGGCCACACCTGGATTTTACGCGCGGTTCACAAGGCAGCTACAGCGTGCCGGCAACGTGCGGCCCACCCGGTAGTGGCTTCCCTAAATCAGCTCGGCGATCTGCACCGCGTTAAGCGCGGCACCTTTCAGGAGCTGATCGCCGGCCACCCAGAACGCGAGGCCATTATCCATGGCGCAATCAAGCCGGAGCCGGCCAACCTCGCAGTTGTCCTTTTCAGCGCAGTTTAATGGGAGCGGGTAAAGATTGCTGAAAGGATCATCAACCAGATCAAGTCCGGGCACGTTAGAGAGGACTTCGCGCGCTTTTTCGATGGAAACCGGTTGTTCAAACTCGGCGCTCACCGCCACGCTGTGGGCGCGATAAACCGGCACCCGCACGCAGGTCACCGAGGCCTTGAATCCTGGATGATGCATGATACGGCGGCCTTCATTCTGCATTTTCATCTCTTCCTTCGTGTAGCCGGTATCAAGGAACGAATCGACATGGGGAAGCACGTTAAAAGCAATCTGATGCGGATAAACCGAAGTCTCGACCGCCACGCCTGCCGCGATCGCGGCGACTTGCTCCCTTAATTCCTCAATGGCTTTGGCGCCCGTTCCGCTGACCGCCTGGTAGCTGGAGGCAAAAAGCCGCTTTACACCAAATGCCTTGTGCAAGGGATAAAGCGCCATGAGCGTGATCGCCGTCGTGCAATTCGGGTTGGCGATAATGCCGCGGCTCAATGCCACATCCGCGCCATTGATTTCAGGGACAACCAAAGGGACATGCTCGTCCATTCGAAACGCGCTTGAATTATCAATCACCACCGCCCCGGCCTGCACTGCCAGCGGAGCGTAATGCTTGGAAATGGAGCCGCCCGCGCTGAAAAGCGCCACGTCAACGCCATGGAATGAATCGTCACGCAGTTCCTGAATCTCCACGTGATTTCCAAGGTAGGAGAGCGTCCTGCCCGCCGATTTCGCGGAGGCCAGCAAAGTGAGTTTACCCAGGGGAAACCGGCGTTTCTCCAGAGTCTTGATCATTTCGACCCCAACGGCTCCGGTGGCTCCAACGATGGCAACGTGCAAATTTTTGCTCATAAAAAAGGGGGCGCACTTTATAAGCTCAGGACCACAATGCAAATCCGCATCCACGTTCCTTCGCAGACTCTCGATTTAATTGAGGGCGACACCCTTCAACGGCGCTACGTGATCTCCACATCGCGCTTTGGAATCGGCACCGAACCCGGCAGCAACAAAACGCCGCCCGGCCGCTTTCGGATCGCGGAAAAAATCGGAGCTGGCGCCGAGCCTGGCGAGATTTTCATCAGCCGCGTGCCGACCGGAATCCATGGGGAGGAGGGCGACCCGCATGACCATGTTCAGACGCGGATCCTATGGCTGGAAGGGTTGGATGAGGAAAACGCGAACACGTATGAACGTTATGTTTATATCCACGGAACAAACGCTGAGTCGCAGCTTGGGACGCCCGCGAGCATGGGTTGTGTGCGAATGAGCAACGAGGATGTCATCGCGCTTTACGACCTGGTGGAAGTCGGGACCCACGTTGAGATTCAGACGTAGCGAATGAAGACGGCACCGGGGAGATCACGCGGGAAAAACGTTGTGCGAGTCCCGCAAATCGGCATGATCCACACTCGCGCCCTCCGGACTCAAAAAGGAAAACAACACATTAATATGAAATACCTCACAATCCTCGCTCTTGCTGTTGCAGCTATCGGTTTCGGCGCCTGCGCCAAAGACCACTCGGCTGAAGTCTCCACCTCCTCGACTCACGCGAGCACTGGGTACTCCAAGTAGTTCAACTTTCCCGCTTACGCGGAGAACGTAATAACAAGGCCAGGCCGATCTACTCGGTCTGGCCTTGTTTGTTTTTCCTTCGAGTCGCAGGCATTGCTTTTCCTTTTCCCGGTTTCACGCTCACAAATGCGCTCTCGTGTTCAAGAAAACGCCACGGGAACTCCGCCGCGCGCCGGATACCGATCCGCGTATCGGCCACGACTTCCATCGGACGTCGCCTTGGCAGAAAGCCGATCTGTTTGCCTGAACAGAAATCGCGCTCGTGGTCGGCGCCGGTAATCCCAAGAGCTTGGGTCAGCTTGCCAGGCCCCGAACAAAGGGCGCGCGGATCGTTCGTGCCGCGCCGTTTCTCCATCTCCGCGATTCCGCGGATTGGTTCAAGGGCGCGAATCAGGATGATCCCATCCTCGGGTCCGCCTTTTACGAGCACATTGATGAGCCAATGCACACCATAGTTGAGATAGACATAGACCGTGCCGGCACGATTTTTTTCCACAAATGCGCGCGCAGCCGGCCGTGAAAAAGTATGGCAGGCTTCATCGTTAAAAACCGCATACGACTCGGTTTCCACGATCAGCCCGCCGCATCCGTTCCATACCAACTCGCAGCCAAGCAACGCGCGGGCGCATTCAAGCGGGTGGACCTGGAAAAACGTGCGGGGTAGAAAATCTTTGATCATCGCCTTCTTAATCGCAGCCGCATGGCCGCGCGTTCAAAGCCCGGTTGGATGATCAATAAATTCCCATGGCAGCGCGAAGCGTTCGCCGAGATGCGCCGCGAGCGCTTTTACGCCGAATGTCTCCGTGGCGTAATGGCCGCCGTAAAACAGGTTCACGCCGAGTTCTTCCGCCGCTGTAAAAGAATGATGCGGTCCTTCCCCGGTAATGAACGTATCGACGCCTTCCGCGGCCGCCTGCCCCACTTCTCCGCCGGCACCGCCGGTGACAATCCCAATGCAGGCAGTCTGCTCGGGGCCACCGGGAGCGAGATGCACAGCGCCTCCCAGCACTTCCTTTAACCGGGCCGCCAGCACATCGCGTGAAAGCACCGCTCTGACCTTGAGTCCGATCGGCCGGCCTTTGGTGATAAAGAAAGGTTCGCCATCGCCAAAACCGAGCGCGCGTGCCAGCAACGCGTTATTGCCGATGTCGGGATGCAAATCCAACGGCAGATGCGCGCTGTAAATGGCCATGTCGTGGCCAAGCGCCGTTTTTATTTTGCGAAAAACCGCGCCGGTGAGCGGCTGGACTCCGCTCCAGAAGAGGCCGTGGTGAACAACAAGCAGCGTTACCCCGCTTTGGGCAGCCTGCGAGATCACCGCCTCACAGGCGTCCACCGCGGCACCGATCCGGCTGACGGCACCGCTGTTTTCCACCTGCAACCCGTTCCACGCGTTGGTCCAGTCAGTGATTTCAGCCGTTCTCAAATAGCCGTCCGTGTAATCAATAATCTCTCGAAGTTTGGTCATAAGCCCCGGTATAGCCGGTTGATTCAGGCAATCATTTGCCTAATAGTAAAGTCGAGTCAGTGAGGCAGCGTTTTCATTATGAATATTATTCCAAAGACGCCCGATACCCAGACAACCCGGTCCGGCCCAATTCCTGCCGTGGAACCGCGCACCCATTGTCCGCTTTGCAATGCCCTGCTTGATCAGGCCAATCCGTCTGAATGCCCGATGTGCGACTGGGTGGCCGGTTACCGGGAACAGAGGGAAAAACCAACATCCAGTGTCCGGGACCGCGCGGCCGTGGTGCTCAGTCTGATACCCGGGCTGGGACACATCTTTAAAGGGTATAAAGTGCTCGGTGCCGTATTGATGGCCGGAACTGCGATCGCCATCATCGGAGCGGTCGTGGCGGCGACTGCCACGGCGCTTTGGGGCCTGCTACTTCTGCCGCTTTATTGGGTGGCAGTCATGCTCCATGCCTTCTGGCTTGATGATATCGCGAAGCCGGTCGAGATCCACCACGGGGCAGCGCCCACCGGATAGGGCAGCGCTGGCAGAAACCTGAAGTGCGCTAAACCCGGGACCGGCTAATACGGTGGCGCGGCTGGAAACCGCCCACCGTATCGCCCAAGACCCGGTGCGGGCGGTCTTATTTCCCGCTCTGAAGGTAAGCGTCGATGTCTTTGACCACCACCAGCTTGCCCCACATGATTGGCCAGTGGCCGGGGAATGTGCAGACATACTCATACTCGCCTTCCTTGGACGGCGTGGTCAGCTGAAGTTTTTCCTGTTGCCCCGCTTCCACCAGCTTGCTGGCGGCCAACACTTTCTCTCCGCCGGATGGCACGTAAGCGCGCCCCTTGTTGTCGAATTGATCAGGCTTGTTGGTTTGAACCGATTCGGCCACCGCCTGCCGGGTGCCTGGCTGCACAAACACCAGGTTGTGTGGCATGAAGTCCGGGTTCTCGAAGATGATCTCAATCGGTTTGCCCGCTTCCACCACCAGGCGGGGCGTGTCGTAGCGCATTTGCTCGCGCACGGTCTTGATCACATAAACGTTTACACCAAGTTCGCGCAGGCTCTTGCGGGCGGCATTTGCTTTTTCAAGGGGAAGCAACGCGGCAAGTTCGGTCGCCACCTGCACCGTTTCGATGTAATCCTGCGAGGTGCGGCTCGTGGCGGGAACTTCACCTGCCCACTTTGTCAACGCACCGACCGCCGTTTCGGCGAACGCCTTATTCCACGCGGTCCTCGGCAATTGCATGATCGCCTGTGCCGCGCTGCTCAATTCTTCGTTCCGGCCGATCAAATCAACCAGCGAAGCAAAGACTGTTTCCGGCTCTTTCCCGGTGCTCACAATCGCGCGGATCGCAGCACGCCGCAAAGCTCCGGCCGGGTCACCCTGAAACTCAAATCGGCTCGATACTTTCGGCGCTGGATTTGCGGCTTTCTTAAAGATCGGCCGGCGGTTGGAATCGAGCACGGTAAGATCGAACCCTTCGAGCCGGGAAATATAAGTGCCGTTGGCTTCGGTCCGATTCCAAATGGCAATGGCGTCAATGGGTTGATCCTTTTTCAAATCGAGCTCCCACCACGGATGATCTTCGTTTTCAACCGAATGGGTTTGCGTGCCCGATCCGTAGGCGCCGTTTGTATCGCCATCAACGGCGCGTTTTGCCTCGCCACTGTTTGAGGTGCTCGACTGCCTGGCTTCTCCCTTGGAAGCGATGTTTTTTCCGTCGCTGAAGACCTCGACCTCAGCCAGGGTCAAAGTGCCTTTGCGAGGCAGCTCGATCCGGATATAGCGGCCGGTTGAGGCACTCTTATCCTTGAGCGCGGTCTCAATCGCGGGAGGGAAACTGCCAAGAAGCGGCTTCACTTTTTCATACGCGGTCGCGCGCAGGGCGGGATCCGGCACGCGTGCAAGCGAGTTTAATAACTCAGTCAGCGTGACAGGCGATTTGACTGCCTCCACCCATGCCGTATCAATCGTCCCATCGGCCACGATCAACGCCGCGCGCGCGCTTTGGCGAACCGCTTCGGATGCCTGGCCCAAAGCGAGCTTGGCCAGCCGGTCCCGAACCGCTTTAAGATCGACCGCCGGTTGGATCAGCATCAACCGGGCAAGATCGCCGGACGCCTTGCCATCCTTTGAGGCGATTGGCTCCAATCCAGCCAGCAACGTGGCGGCACCGGTTGATTTGTTCAGGGTCGAAAGTTCTCCGAGAGCCGTGAGACGTTGTACGTCGGGCGCGTCGGAACGTGTCAGCATCGCCATATAGACACCGGGCGTTTTAGGCAATTTCTCCAGGTCCGCCGTGCTGACGCTACCCAAAATAAAGTTGATCCCGGCCGGATTATCGGAGGCAAGCGGTGCGCCCGCATTGATCGCTTTTTTCCACCACGGCTCAAGCTGCTTCATCGTCTCGCCCAGGCAGTAGTCGATGTAATAGTCAGTCGGCTGTTTTAAGGCGACAAGCGCGGCATCCGCGGCTTCCCATTGCTCAAAGTAACTCGCGGCACGGACCGCTTCCAGGCGGATCCGGGGACTCTCATCTCCGGCCTGCACTTTTAGCAAAGCGAGTGCCTCAGGCACACGATCACGCTGATAACAAAGGACGCGGGTTGCCGCGGCCCGGGCATGATAATCGGGCGAGCGAAGCATTTTCTTCAACAAGCCGGCGTCGACGATGTTGTGATATTGCTTAACCCAGAGCGCCTCGGTGAGGTTGTGCTCATAGTTCTTCTCGGTCTTATCGAGCCCTGCTACCCATTGATCCACGGCTGCGATCACTTCGGCCGTGTCGCGTCCGCCGAGTTCAATCTTGGCGCGTTCGCGGGTGTTATCCTCGGGCTCTTTAAGTAGATCAAGCAGACTGGCCAGCGGCGCGCCGTCGATCTTTGGCGGCGTTAAAAGCGGCATCCCTTCATAAGTCATCCGATAGATCCGGCCATGATCCTGGTCCCGGTTCGGGTCGCGCAGATGATGCTGCATATGCCCAATCAGCGGCTTGTGCCAGTCCATGAAATAAACCGCCCCTTCAGGACCCACATTCACACCGGATGGACGGAAGTTGGGGTCATCCGAGGTCACCAGGTTTTCAAGAGTCTCGCCTTTTAAGCCGGAACCGTCTTCGCTGAGTTTAACCCGGAAGATTCCCTGGATGCTAATGACGTTGCAGTTAAGGAAATTGCCGTTGAACTCCGCGGGCCAGGCCCGGCTTGAAAGCAGGCCCGTGCCGGCGCAAGGCCGCGATGGACGATTCCAGAAGTCCTTCAAGCTCGCGTGCTTGCCGTTATCAAGACGGCCGCTGAATGCCGGCCCGAAGTAGTTCTGATTGCCCGTGGCGTCGGTGATCAGATCGTTGCCCCAGTAGTCAAAAACACGTCCGTGCGGGTTGGCGAAGTTATAAGAAACATAACGCTCAAACTTACCCGTGCGCGGCTCGTAGCGGTAAATGGCACCATCGCTATTGCGCACCGGGCCGTCCGCGGTTTCGACCGCGGTGCGATGGAAGACTCCGTCGCTGCAATAGATGGCGCCGCCGGGTTCAATCGCCATTGAGTTCGTCTCATGATGGGAATCAGCCGCGGAAAGTCCGTTTAAGACACGTTCCTTGGTATGCGTTTTCCCAAAAATGTCATGAACCCACCAGAGGTCCGGGGACTCCATCACGAGCACGCCGCCTTTGTAGAACTGAAATCCTGTCGGGCAATTAAGGCCGCCAAGAAACGTCGTGCATTTGTCGGCCTTCCCGTCGGCATTGGTATCTTCAAGCACAATCAGGCTGTCGCCTTCCTTGCTCCACGGTGTGCGCTCCGGGTAATTGCGCCACGCGGAAACCCATAACCGCCCTTTGGTATCCCACGCCATCTGGACTGGGTTGACCAGCTCGGGAAACTCTTTCTCACTGGCAAACAACTGCACCTTCACCCCCTGGGGCACTTTCATATGCTTGATCGCTTCCTCGCCGTCCAGGAATGTATGCGAACCGTCGGGATTAGCGCCCGGCTTGTTCGTTTTCACCTCCGTGACCGGCGGCACGTTGGAATCGTCCACCTTCAGATCGCCGCCCTTGGCCAGTGCCCAAATGCGTTTGTCGCGGTTGGCCGTCATGACATCGCGCACAGCCATCTCTTCCTGCATCACCTTGAAGTTGGTGATTTGTCCGCCGCCTTTGCCCGACTGATAGCTCAGGCTCGAGCGTCCGCCGTAGACGTTGTAACCATCGACTGTCCGGTACCGGCTGAACCACATCTCGTTCTTTTCCTCAACCGCGGCGCGGATTTTACTAAGCGCCGCATCGGACACCGGGGCGTCCGCGCCAAAAACCTTCTTGTAAATGAGCGGCGCCATCAGCGTGTAGCCCGCTTCAGTCAGATGGATGCCATTAAAAGTAAGCGGGGTTTTCGCCGTTTTATAAAGCTCCTGGGAGATGGCGAAAAGGTCGACAAACTGGACATCGTTGGCTTTGGCAACTTCAGCCATCGCCGCCGTGTAGTTTTGCAGATTGGTGTTGTTCTTGTCCGGATTGGGCAGCGCCGGATCCGGCATCTTCTCCTGCGCGATCGGAGAAAAGAGCACCAGCCGTGGCGCCCCTTTGCCACTGAAGTTCGCTTTCCTCGATTCCTTGATCGTTTTATCGAGCTCGGCCTTGAACTTCTCAATCCCATCGTAACCGGCGAATGATTCGTTAAATCCAAAAAACGCGAACACCACATCGGCCTGAACCCGTGTCAGCCACTCCTCCGGAGTGCCGAAGCTTTCCGAGCGCAAGCGAAGCGTTACTTCATCAGCCGCGACGGCGAGGTTGCGAAAAATAAGGTCCTCGGCCGCGAATTTCTGATGCACCAAGGCCTCAAATGTCCCCTCGTGCTGCATGCGGTCGGCCAGCGCGTTGCCGATGATGGCGATGTGATCCCCTTTTTTAAGCTCCAACTTTTCGGGAGCAGCCGCCAGCAGCGTGGAAGGAAGCGCCACGGCGCACAAAATGGATGAAAAAAGGATCGGTTTCATAAGAGGGAGACTCGGGTAGATGATAAACTCGCGGCCTTCGCGCTTCTTTGGAAGAAATGACGTTCATCGTCTCAGCGGTCCATGTTCCAAGCCTGCGCCCTGGAAGATCTCCGCCTTTCAGTGCAAAAAAAAGCGCGGCCCCGGACCGATAACAGGTCCGAGACCGCGCGTTGAATCTTCAGAGGATTGACTTACTTCGCGGCGCCATCGGGATGGGCCTGCAGATAGGCTTCGACATCCTTGGTGACAATTAATTGGCCGAACATCAGTACCGAGTGTCCGGGGAAAGTGCAGACGTATTCATAATCGCCTTCCGTTTTCGGAGCATTGAGCTTGAGGACTTCCTTTTGGCCGGCCTCAATGAGCTTGGAAGCATCAAGCACGCGTTTGTCCTTGGCCGGGATATAAGCGCGGCCTTCTTTGTCCAGCGCATCCGGTTTCATCGTTTGCGCGGCTTCCGCTACACTCTGCCGGCTCCCTGGTTCCACAAAGACGAGGTTATGCGGCATCATGTCGACATTCTCGAAGATGACTTCAAACGGTTTGCCGGCTTCAACCACCATCCGGGGCGTGTCATACCGCATCTGCTCGCGGACTGTTTTCACCGAGAAGATGCTCACCCCGAGTCCGCGCAGTTCTTTCTTTATGCGGAGCGAATCGGCGGCAGGCAGCAAGGACGCCAGCTCCGTGCCGGCCTTTACCGTCTCCACAAAATCCTGCGCGCTGCGCTTGTCGCCCGGCACTCTCCTGGCCCATGCCAGGATACTCTCGGCAACCGGAGCCGCTAAGGCAGCGTCCCAGCTATCGCGCGGCAACTGGATAATGGCGCGCGCGGCCGCGGTTCGATCGTTCCCGCCGCGAATCGCGGCGGCAAGAACAGGGAAGTTGGCCTTCGCATTTTCGGCGCCCATCAAAGGGAGCGCTTTGAGCGCGGAAGCACGCACGCTGCCGGTCACGCCCGCATCGGCGAGAGTGGCGCTAAGAAGCGGCTGAAATTTGGCGCGAGCAGCCGGATCAGGCAGAGTCGCCAGGGCGTCAATCAGGTTCTGTCGTGCGGAATCGCTTTTTGCATCCGCCCATGTTATCTGCGGGTTGGCGTCGGCCAGCACCAGGGAGCTCCACGCAGCGCGTCGGACGCCGCTTTGGGACGCCTTGTCAGCCAGCGCCGTTAATGCTGCGCGCGATGCCGCGAGCTCTTTTGGTTCAGAACCCGCCAGGATTTTTCCAAGCTCATCGGCAGCCGTGTTGCCGCCTGCATCGGCACGTTGCAGAGCCGCAACCAGCTCGGTGACTCGGTTGCTTTTGCGAAGTTTGGCAAGATCGCTGAGCGCCTTATCGCGGCCAAGCATGTCGGTCCCCTTGCGTTCAAGCCGTGCCACGAGCACTGCTTCCACGGCAGGCGCCTTGCTTAGCTCGCTGTCGGACATCTTTTCAATGAGCGCCCCAAGTAGTTGCGGGTCGGTGGGCAGAATGGTCGTTTTTGAGAGCGACTGCAGCTGCTTCAATGTCTCCTTGAAGGTATAATCAAGGTAATAATCGCTCGGCTGCTTGAGTGTCGTATACGCGACATCAATAGCCGCCGGAACATCGGCGCCAGTAAAAAAGCTGGCCGCGCGGACTGCTTCCAACCTGACACGGGGACTCTCGTCGGCAGCCTGCACTTTCAGCAATGCGAGCGCTTCAGGCACGCGATCCCGCTGATAACAAAGCACGCGGGTCGCAGCGAAACGGGCATGGTAATCAGGCGATTGAAGCATCCGCTTTAATAAGACCGGATCGACTACGTTATGGTATTGCTTAACCCACAACGCCTCGGTGAGGTGATGCTCGTAAGCCTTCTCAGACTTATCGAGTTTGGCCACCCACGCATCCAACGCCGCCATCACTTTGGCTGTTTCGCGTCCACCGAGCTCCACCTTGGCGCGCTCGCGCACGTTGTTCTCGGGCTCTTTTAACAGATCAAGCAGGTTCTCGACCGGTTCACCCGCGATCCTGGCCGGCTTGAGAAGCGGCATTCCTTCATACGTCAGCCGATAAATCCGGCCATGCCCATGGTCGCGGTTCGGATCGCGCAAATGATGCTGCAAATGTCCGATGATCGCGTTGGACCAATCCATGAAATAAACAGCGCCATCGGGCCCGACACTGACACCGGAAGGCCGGAAGTTTGGATCATCCGAAGTCACCAGGTTTTCGAGTGTCTCGCCTTTAATACCCGAGCCCTCCTCACTCAGCTTCACGCGGAAGATGCCTTGGATGCTGATGACGTTGCAGTTCAAAAAGTTATTGTTGAACTCCTCGGGCCACGCGCGGCTGGAAAGAATGTTGGTGCCAGCGCATGGACGCGACGGCCGGCGCCAGAACTCGTTCAAGTTAGGATGTTTGCCGGGGGCATCAATATGGCCGCTAAACGCCGGGCCGAAGTAGTTGGCGTTACCGGTCGCATCGGTAATCAGATCGTTGCCCCAGTAGTCAAATACGCGTCCGTGCGGGTTGGCGAAGCCATACGGCACATAGCGTTCGAACTTCGCCGTGCGCGGTTCCCAGCGAAAGATCGCGCCATCGGCATTCCGCACGACGCCATTGGCCGTCTCAACCTCGGTGCGATGGAATACACCATCGCTCAGGTAGATCGCTCCCCCGGGTTCAATCGCCATGGAGTTGGTCTCATGATGCGAATCCGCCGCGGAAAGCCCGCTGAGCACACGCTCCTTGGCGTCCCCTTTGCCGTCGCCATCGGTATCGCGCGAAAACCAAAGGTCCGGCGACTCCATCACCACGACGCCGTCCTTGTAGAACTGGAAACCGGTCGGGCAGTTCAAGCCCTCCAGATAAGGGGTGCACTTGTCGGCTTTGCCGTCGTTATTGGCATCCTCGAAAATAAGAAGCTTGTCGCCGACCGTGCTGGTGGGAGTCCGGGAAGGATAGTTTTTCCAAGCTGAAACCCAAAGGCGTCCCTTGGTATCCCAGTTCATCTGCACAGGATTTACCAAATCGGGAAACTCCGCCTCGCTTGCATAAAGCTCAACCTTTACTCCCTTTGGCACGGTCATGTGCTTGATTGCTTCTTCCCCGCTTAGGTAAGTAAACGAAGCATCGGGCTTGTCGCCGGGTTTGTTACTCTGAACCTCGCGCACCGGCGGGATGTTGGAATCATCAATCCTGAGGTCGCCGCCCTTGGCAACGGCCCAAACCCGCTTTTCGCGGTTCTCAGTCATGACATCGCGCTGGGCGAGTTCTTCCTCCATGACATCGGCGTTGGTCAGCTTCGACGCATCCTTGGCGGCCCCTTGCGCATAAGGGATATGTCCTCGCTGGCCGGTGATATTATAACCATCGACCGTGCGGTACCGGCTAAACCACATCTCGTTCCGCTCCTGCACGGCGGCTCGAAGCGTGGCAAGAGACGCGTCCTCGGCCGGGGCATCAGCGCCAAAAAGCGCCTTGAAAATAACCGGGGCGAGTTGTTTGTAACCTTCCATCGTGAGATGGATGCCGTTGAAAGTAAGCGGCTCTTTGGCTTCCTTGTATAGCTTTTGGGAAAGTGTGAATAGATCGACAAACTGCACGTCGTTTGCCTTGGCTACCTCGGCCATCGCCGTTGTGTAGTTCTGGAGGTTGGTATTGTTCTTCTCCGGATCAGGCATGTTCACATCCGCCATCTTTTCCTGCGCGATGGGGGAAAAAAGCACCAGGCGCGGCGCCGATTTGCCATTAAAACTCGCCGCCTTCGCGGTGCTGATCAGCTTGGTGAGATCAGCCTTGAACTTCTCGATGCCATCATATCCGGCAAAGGATTCGTTAAACCCGAAGAACTCCAGAACAACATCCGCTTTTACTTTCGTCAGCCATTGCTCGGGCGTGCCGAAGCCGTCCAGGCGCGGGCGGGTAACAATTTCATCGCCTGAGAAACTTAGGTTGCGAAATACAAGGTCGTGCTCGGCGAAGCTCTTATGGATAAGCGCTTCAAGAGTTCCCTCATGCTGCATCCGATCCGCCAGCGTATTGCCGATGATCGCGATATGATCTCCTTTTTGAAGATCGAGTTTCTGAGGAGGCGCGGCGTGCAGCGGCACCGAGAGGGCGTAGATGAGGGAGGTGAGAATGACAGGTTTCATTTTAAAACGGAGGGGTCGGGCTAGTAATCTTTTTCACCGGGCTCCTCGACAGCTTCGAGGAGTTTTTTCACAATTTTATCCGTGTCCATCCCTTCGGAGTCGGCAGTAAAATTAGTGAACATGCGATGCCGCAAAACCGGGCGCGCGATGGCACGGACATCGTCGGTCGTGACAAGCAGCCGGCCATCAATGACGGCACGCGCCTTTGCCGCAAGCAAGAGGTTCTGGCAGGCTCGCGGACCGGCTCCGCAGTGAATCCATTTTTTGATAAACTCCGGCGCGCGCGCATCGCCAGGCCGGGTGGCGCGCACCAGGCGGACGGCATATTTGATAATGTGATCGCTTACCGGCAGTTCGCGAACCACTTCCTGGAGTTCAATGATCTGCGCGGCGTTAAGAACCTTGTTCAGCGGCTTCGGCTGGCCTGAGGTGGTCACACGCGCGATAACCTCCTCTTCCTCCTCGGTTGGGTAGTCGATATAGACGCTGAACATGAACCGGTCGAGCTGCGCTTCCGGAAGCGGATAGGTCCCTTCCTGCTCAAGCGGGTTCTGCGTCGCCAGCACAAAAAAGGGCGGCTCAAGATCGAAGCTCTGGCCCGACGCGGTCACCCGGTATTCCTGCATGGCTTCCAACAAGGCGGCCTGCGTCTTGGGAGGCGTCCGGTTGATTTCATCAGCAAGGAGGATCTGGGAAAAAATCGGGCCTTTGATGAATCGGTATTCCTTTTTGCCGGTCTGCTCGTCGACTTCAAGAATGTCGGTGCCGGTGATGTCGCTTGGCATCAGGTCGGGCGTAAACTGGATTCGGCGAAACTTCAGGTCGAGCACTTTGGAAATGGTGCTTACCAGCGCGGTCTTTGCCAAACCCGGCATCCCAATCAAAAGGACGTGTCCGCGGGAGATAATCGCGGTGAGCACCTCGCGGATAATCTCGTGCTGTCCGACGATGACCTTGCCGATTTCTTTCTCAATCAGCCGGGTCCGCTGGCTCATTTGTTGAATAAGCGCCACGACTTCAGGTGAACTTGGCGGAACAAAAGCGCCTTTTCCCGTTTCAACCGACGCGATCGGCATGTCGTCCTCGAAAATGAAGACCGAATCGCCAATGACAATCTCGTCTCCGTGCCCGAGCCGTGTGTCGCTGACCCGGGCGCCATTGAGTTCGGTCCCATTGACGCTGCCGAGGTCTTCAATCTGCCAGAAATTCCCCAGAGGTTTGATGGAAGCGTGACGGCGCGAAGCGGGTGATTCGATATTAAGCGGGATATCGCTTGCCGGATCGCGGCCGATGATCATCGCGCGTCGTTCGAGAGGAAAAACACTCCCCTCATTAAAGCCAAGTTTGACGCGGATCTGAGCCATTCTGGAAGGGGTGATAAGGGAGGGAACGCCTGAACGGAGTGGCGATTACTTGGGGAGTGGCAGATTGCCGAGCTCTTTGAGGGTGTCAATCACTCTCACACCGCCCAGCCCGGCCACGAACTGAGATCCAAGGAACGCCATCCCATCGCCCAGCGGCGCTTCCTCGCGGTAAATGTGGCGCGTGGTCACCTCCGTCCAGTCGTCGGCTGCTCTTTCGAAATCGATGATCTCCAGACGGCGCAGGTTCGATTTCAGCTGATCGCCGGACTGCTGAAAAATCAGCTTATCGCGAATCCGTTCAACAAAAAGCAGCGCTTTCTCGCCGTCCTCAAACAGTCCGAACCGGTGGATCCTGACCCTGTTAAAGAACGTGTCGGCCGCCGCCACCCGTTTCTCGAAATTTTTCAAGGAGACACCGGTCAGTTTATCCGCGTCAGCGCCCAGTTCGACCCCTTCAAATACGCGGCCGCTCATGGTGACGAGCACCAGATCGTATTTGCCGGTCGGCAATCCGGTGAACCGGATCGATTTACCGCCTTCCGAGAGTTGCGCCCGAAAGCAGCGGAGCCGGTCTCGATTGAGGGCGAGCGCATGGGTTAGCGGCTGATCGACCCGGGCCGAAATACCGCCTGCCGCCTGGGCCACGGGCGCCGTGTAAAGATGCGTGGTTTGCGCACTAAGCCGACTGCAGAGGAAGAGCGCCGCTATTTGAAGAACCGAGTGCAAACCGGATCGGAGGTTTGTGAATGTCATTGGCGCGCCCATTTCTCGGCTTCGGGGGTAAGTTCGTGCCTGGGATATTTGACAACCATTTCCTCCCAGATCTTGTGCGCCTCGTCCTTTTTCCCAAGTTCGAAGAGTGCGCGAGCCCGATAAAAATCGGCGGGAATCTGAAAGGGACTATCGGGATTGATCCGGAGATAGGAATCGATCTCCATTAACGCCTCGTTCCAGCGTCCGTAAAGCATCAGGACCCTGGCGCGCAGGAGCAGGAAATCGCTCTCGAATTTACCCATCGGATGTTCAAGTTCCCATTCGGCAAGCTTGGCGAGCGATTCCTGGCGGTAGCCTTGGGAAATCAAATCGGCGATCGTGATGGAAAAGCTGCGATCCTGCGCGGCAAACTTTCGGCCCTTTGTCTCGTCTTCAATCGTCTTTTGCACCCCACGATATTGGGCGGCCGATTCTTTTGCCCGGCCTAGCAAACGATACAGGTCGCCGACACGGATACTGGCCAGCCGCGCAGGTTCACCGGTGGGATTCTCGGCAATCATCCGGCTCGCCAGCTGCACGGCGCCGGCATCTTTCAGATAAAAGACCTGGAGTTCCAACTCGAACATCGCGAGTTCGGCCGCGTATTTTTTCCGAGCGGCAAGATCGATTTTGCGCAATTCGGCCAGCGCCTCCCGAGGATTGCCCTGCGCAAGGGCTCGCAGCCGGGCGAGCTGCGCTTTAAGCCAGAGCGGATCGTCGGCGCCGGGATTTTTAGCGAGCCACGCGAATGCCCATTTCCCGAGCTGCTGATCATTGCCAAATTCGGCCAGGAACGGAAGGGTCGCCCCGAGCCGTTCCCTCGGCAGTTTTTCCGGCTCTTCGCGATTCAACAGATCGAGATACCGGGCGAGATCCACCGGATTAACGGTCTCAGCCTGGCGGGGCGGCGCGCCGCCAAAGGTCACTTTCGTGAGGCCGCGTACCTCGCCTTTCGCGCTTTTAAGCCGGATCACGACCTGGACTGGCGTTGGTCCCGGGAGGATCCGCTCGCACTTTTCCCCGGCAACCACGGCGCCGTCGTTCCATTCCCAGGTTGCCGTCCAACCTGCGGGGAGCGGATCGCCTTTTAAAACCGCATGCGCCTCATAGAGCCAAAGGCCGTTCCAACCGATGTAGCTCTGGAACGATATGTCTGCCTGCGGCACCGGCCAGCCCTGGATATGCTCGATCCGCTGCAATTCGGCTATCCCCGGATGCGCCCACGCCGTGGCGGGAATCGTGACAGGTTTTTCGTCCCTGAGCCAGCCAAGCAACATCGCCGGTTCGGAGTCACCGATTTTCGCGTGGTAATAATCAACCCGCACACCGGCCAGCGGCATCGCGATTTCCTTGCGCATTGCGGTTTTTGCATTGGCAACGGCGTTATGCTGTCCGGGCCAGCCGAACTCATATTTCTCGCCGACAAGCACGAACGAAGCGTCGGAGGAAAGAGTGTAAAGCACCGGCTTTTTCTGCTCCGACTTGAGCCAGCCTGTGTAATGGGAAATGAAGTTGGCGCTGTCGCCAAATGGGTTAACGCCGTGATCGATTGCGTCGACGAATCCTGCGCCGTCCACTTCCTTCGCGGATTTCCACGCGGTTTCAAAGCTCTTCCAATCGGCGAGCTTTGTCCCGGCCGGGAGACGCCGTGTTTCAAGCAACAGGCTGGTTTTGGAGAACCACGGTGTCGTACGGCGATGTAGGTTGCCGCCGTAATAGACATAACACTCCTGGCCGGCTGGAAGCTTTTGGGCAAGCAGCAGCAACCGCTGCCCTTCGCCCCGCCAAACTTTGCTCACGGCAAGATCTTTTCCCGCCGCATCGAGCATGATCACATCGCCCATTCCCGGCATCGATTGGCCAAGTTCAGGGAGATCGATTAACAAACCAAATTCCGGGGCCGAGGGCTGATCCTTCATTTTCACCACCGCGCGAATCGGCGCATCGGGCACGGCCCAGGGTGCTCCGGCGCAGAACACGGTGTGTGCGAGTGCAAGCAGTGCTCCGAACGCCGCCACGGTTCGCGGCGCGCCATCGCGTATTCCAAGCCTCGTCATTTCTCTTCAACAAGCGCTCGGAAATAGTCGGCGACCATTTCCTTATACTGGACTGGCGCATCCCCGTCCTGGCCGCCAAGGAGCTGTTTATCTTGGATACGCGCCGAATCGTTCATCGGGAAACTAACAACCTCCCCATTGGCGACCCCGCTCTTGATCTCACGCAAACGGCCGATGATTTTCTGGTGCAATCCTTGCGAATCGCGCATACGGCCCTCTTTCAACGCGAGCTGGTTTTCGTCCATGAGCCGGGACACCTGGGCAAGCCGGTCGCTGCGCATATAAAGCAGGCTGGCCTGTCCGACCGCCCTGGCGGTTTTCTCCGCGAGCATCGCCTGTTTGACAGCTAGCGCGCTGGCCGCGGGATTTGGCGGTGCTTTCACCGCCCGCAACGGCGCGTTGCCTTCCATTCCCTGGCGATCGCTGAATCCGCCGGCTTTGCCGCCGCCCGTCGCTTTTGTTTCGCCAATGCCGCCATCGTCTTTGACCTGCCCCTGTTGAAGCGGATCTTTTGTCCGGCGCGCATCCACTTTATCTCCCTTAAGATTGCTCGCCTCCCCTCCGGCCATTTCGCCATCGCTCATACCCTCGCGGCCACCACTTGAACGGCCCATCTGCTCGTTGTGATTCGGCTTCTCGTTGCCCGACTTTCCCTGGGCGCCGAACCCGGGTTGCGGACCGTCCATGATCTCCCAGCCATTGGCCGGGTTCATCGCGAACGCTTGATTGGAAGCGGCATCCTGATTATCGAGTTCCTGCTGCGCATCGAGCAGATCGCCGACGATATCCTCCATCGCGTCCGCCAGCGGCAGATTGGGAATATCAGGCATCTCGGTTTTATCAAAATTCTCGAGAAGCCACTTGGCGGTCTCGGTGTGGTTGGGCAGAAACATTTCCATGTCAGCGGCGATCTTTTTGGCGGCTTCAATCGCATCGAGAATCCCCTGCTCTTTTTGCACGGCGAACTCGGTCGGTTTGAGTTTGCCGGCGGCCACATCCTGTTTGTCGGTCTGTTGGACATCCTCGAAGATGCTCACCAGTTCCGCTTTCATCTCGTTGCCGGGTTTCATGTCCGGAAACGCGTGCATATCCGTGGTCATCTGCTCGATGACTTCTTTCATCAAATCCTTCTGCTCTTGGATCTCGGTGGCGGTCGCAATGTCCTCGGCCCGGAACTCGTTCTTGCGAGCCATATCCCTGGTCTTCTCAATGATCTCGCGCTGGATCTCCGCGATCTTATCAAGCCGCCCCTTGATCTCCTCGGCTTCCTTTTTTAACTCCTTCGCCTTCTCCTCCGCCTCGGCCACCTGCCATTGATTAAGCAGTTCCACCATCCTGGAAAGATTCGCGATCACACGCTGCTGGACCTGCACGGCAGGCGCCACTTTTTGTGTCTGCAAATGCTCAGCCGCGGTGAGCATCTCCTCGTAAACCTTTAGGCTGGTGAACATGCCCGAGATTCTCCCGAGCCGCTGACGGAACGCTTCATCGCCAATCGTCGCGTTTTTGCTGTCGGCTTCGATCCCTTTTTTCACAACGGCCGCCTTGTCCGCAAGCGCATCCTGCTGAGTGGCAAGGGCGGGTGCTTTCCCGACAACGAGTCCGGTCGATTCTTTGTGCAGGATGCGCTGCCGCTTAAGCAGATCTTCAAGACCTGAGATAAGATCGGCGACCTGGCCTTTTTTTGTCTCCTCGGCCGCGGCAATTGGCGAGCCGTGCAACCGTGCCAGGATCATCGTTTCAAGCGCCACCGCACCATTGAGAAATTGAGTGCGACTGTCGGGGGCGGCTGCATTGCGCAAAGCCAGCACGGCGTCTTTCATCTCTTTATTAATGAGCGCCCGGATGTCGTTGCGCACATCGGGGGAAATGCCATCGGCCGCCGCCACGATGAGCCGGGCGGACTCGGCGATTTCGATCTGCCGCTCCAGAAGCGGCGTGACGGCTCCCTGTTTTGTCAGGGCAACCTTGGATTGATCCAGGTTGAGTTCCTGAAGCTTAATGAGCGCTTCAAGCGTTTTCTGCAATTTCAACGCCGCGTCATCGACCTGCTTTTCGAGTTTCTCGGTTGACTTAAGCGAAACCACGATCGGTCTCGATATACCGATGCCCGGCCCGGTGACATCGTTTTTGTCCTTTGCAATGACCCGGAAAGTAACGCGCTCCTCGCGGGCAAACGACTTCAGCGAAATCAGCGCGCTCGCTTCAAACGATTTTTTCCCATCCGCATCGCTCCATGCCTGAATCAGCCTGGCATCTTCTTTTTCATTCGAACTCTGATAGAGCGCCACGGAACCAAGTCCGTAAAGATCGGTAACCGTAAATTGAATTGTCAGGGTCGCATCCCAGGTCGCCACCAGATCCCGTCCTTCACCCGGCTGGCTAATCGTGATTTTCGGCGGCTCATCGACTTTAACCGCGATCTGCACCGGGGCGGTATCGGCCGTGCCAAGCGTGTCGGTAAAATCGAGCTTGAGGGTCTGGTTGGTGAAAACTCTTGAAACGCTCTTCCAACGGCTTTTGCTGATTTCCTCAACCGTGACGGGGGCGGCGTGTTCAGCGGCGGCTTTGAAAGCCGCCAGCTCGTTATTAAACTCAAATGTCATCTCCACGGTCGAACCGGGAATCACGTTTTGAAGAACGCTGAAATCGGCAAACTCGACCGGAACCAGTCCCGTATAACCAGGCGGCGTGATTCGCGCTGTGCGCGTTTTGATGGCCGTCCTTGGACGCACTTCAAGCCGTTGGACGGAAGAGAAGGCGTCTCCCGCCTCGATATAATATTCCGTCGATTGCCGCACCTCTTTCCATTTAAGGCCAAACAACGGCTGGCCGGCTTCTCGATCCATGAGCGCTTTCTGCCAACTCGAACCGGCTTCCCGATAATGAATCCAGGCCGAGGCCGGCAAATCGCCGCCAAGCGTTGCCGAAATCAATACGTCCCGTCCGCGCACGACTGTGTCGTTCCCTGGAATGATCGACTCGATCCTGGTGCGGGTCAGTGGCGCGATGTTGCCTGCCGGGAAAAAAATGCGCGCGGCTGAATTGGCGAAATAATCCGGTTTAAAAATTGCCCATCCGGTCAGACCGGCGACGACAGCCGCAAGGACAATCGCGAGTTTTTTCAGGAGGCACGAATCAAAAACCAGCTCCCATTTGACGTTGGGAAAAGGGTCGCGCATTTCGCTGAAAATGGCGCTTCGAAGAGGTGAATCGATCGGCAGCGATTTTTCAAATTGCACGGCGCTGATCAGCACGTTGCCCGAGCCGCTGCATGCCGCCTCGATCCGCCGCGCCAATGCCTCCTCGGAGATTTTCTTTTTCCAACTCCGCAATCCCAGGCCAAAACCGCTGGCAAGAGAGGTGACAATCAGAATCAGTCCCGCCCAGCGGCCGGTCCGCTCAAAATGCACCCACGCGTCGAGAGTGAGGAAAAGGATGACGAAAAAAAGCGAAAGCGCGGCACCGGCAATAAAAAATCGCGCACTCCGCGCCCAACGAAACTTTCGGGCGGTCGATTGAAGCCGCTCGTGAATGGCCTGGGAGGTAATCGGCATGGGCGGGGCTTCCTGCTTACTTATACGCTCGCTTCATTACGGTCAAATCAACGTAGAATCCCTGTTTGCGGCGCCGCGACCGCGCCGGGCTCCTTGATTTTAAAAAGTTTGAAGCTGGTGAAATACGATTTGCCGGCATTGGGCGTTCCTTCGAAGCTATACGCCTTGATGGTGATATAGGCGGGTTTGACCTTTTGACCGCCGACTTTCCATTCCATCGGCACCGTGAATTCGCGGACCGTTTTCGACCATTTATTCCCTTTCGGAGGATCGGGAAATTGCGCGCGATAAATCTGGACCAGGGCCGGGTGGCCGTCTTGTTCCGGAATGCGCATGATGGTGATTTTGACCCCTTTGCTTTCGACGTCCTTGCGCACCAGCTCGTTGCGTGGGTCGACCGCATAGACTTCCGCGTGAATTTTCACGCCAAAATCGGGCAGGAACGATTGGACCTCGGCCAAATACGTGGCGCCGGGCACCACCGGAACCAGTGCGGTTTCGATCTTGCCGCCTTCATTCCCGGCAATCCCGGCTGGAAGCTCGATCACGGCGCAACGTTTGCCATCCATCGTCGTCTGCCTCACGTAGGTCACATTTTTCACATACCAATCCTGATACGGAAAATCGACTCGCCACCCTTTAAGCGGCACCGGATCCGAAAAATCGGAGTTTGGAATGAGGTTGATTTGCTGGGCGGATGCCGAAGCGATCAGCCACATGGTCGCGATCAGGAGGGGAAATTTCATCAGGGAACCCGCGCCACAATGGCGGCGCGACTTTCACAGTGCCAGCCTTCTATTGAAGCAAAGGCGCGACATGGCCCGGAGAGGCCGTCGCATTTTGCCAGGTGAAACCGGAGGGAGCGCGGATTGTGAGAAATACGCCGATCGCCTGATCAAGTATAAGTCGTTTTCCCGCGAAACTTGACCCCCTTTCCAAGCGGGAACCGGCCCGGCTATACTGCCAAGCATCGGAGCGGCTCGTGAGCGTTTCAACTCCATTGATTTATGTCTGATTCCGAACAGATCTGGCGTTATCCGCCCAATTTGCCCGTGTTGGAAGCCGACGATATTCACGTCTGGTGCGGCATCCTTGATCAACCAACACGCTCCTTCCGGGAACTGGAGCAGACCCTCTCCCTGGATGAATTGGGCCGCCTTCAGGAAATCCCGTCGGCCATCCTGCGGCAACGTTTTATCGCCGCCCATGGATTAATGCGAAAAATTCTGAGCCGTTACCTTGCGATCCCGCCAAGACAAATCGAGTTTTTCTATGACCGTCGGGGAAAACCGTGCCTGGCCAACCAAAATGGCGACCGCCTTGAATTCAACATCGCGCATTCCCGCTCCCTCGCACTCTATGCGATCACAAAGAATCGCGAGATCGGCATCGATGTGGAATACCTCAGGCAGCTTGAAAAGGCCGGAATTATTGCAAGTCAGTTTTTTTCATTCCGTGAAAATGCCGAGCTTCGGGCGCTTTCACCCGAGCTCCAGCTGGAAGCGTTCCTGAGCTGCTGGACTCGGAAGGAGGCATACTTCAAGGCTCGCGGCATCGGGATTACGGAATGCGCCGCGCAAGTGGAAGTGACATTGCACCCCGGGCAAAAGGCACGTTTATTGAGCCTCGAAGGCGATGCCGGTGCGGCCGCTGACTGGGCGATTCATTCACTGGCGCCCGCCCCAGGCTACGTCGGGGCGGTGGCGATTAAAAATCCTCGGGCGCGCCTTACCTGCTGGCAATGGCCCGGAAACGCGGAATCAACCCTCCCACGCGCTTGCCGAAATGCCCTGCGCAGCCAGAGAAACTAAATCGCCCGCCTTTCCCGCCTTCTCAGAACGGCGGTTGCGTGAGTTGGCGAGTGCGTGTTTAGATTGACCTTCACCCCTGTGCGCTACTTTAAGGTTTCAATTCTCATCGGCATTCTCGTTACCCTCGGCATCGTAGCTTTGTACGAAACGGGCATGGTGCATCGGCTCGACGTCTGGCTTGCAGCCTTGTTGGCGCAAAACGCTCCATTCCCCGGTGACGACCGCGCTGTCCAATATGCATTGGCCATCTTTTTTGGCCTGGGAATCGCCTGGACGACCATCGACATCAATCGGCCCGTGCTCAAATTCGTGATCGCGGCGGGCGCCATTATCGAAGTTCTGGCCGCCGTCTGGGTGCTCGGTTTGCGCGGCATCGTTTTTTCTCCGTGCGCCAGTCTCCTGGCCATCAGCGGCAGCTTTGTACTCGGATTCGCCTATTCATGCAGTGAAGCCGGGATGCGTAAACGGGTGGCGCGCGCCATCTTCGGTGACCGCATTTCCAAACGCACTTTAAGTGCAATCGTCGACTCGGATATGCCGCTGAAATTTGAAGGCGAAAAGCGGCATGCCAGCGTGGTCGTATGCGAGATTTTCAACCACGAGACCCTCGCCGAGGCGTTGCCGGTCTCTGATTATGTGGCGATGCACAATGCGTTCCTGCGTAACGCGGCCGATCTGCTGGTCGATCGCGGCGGGTACCTCGACGAGTGCGATGGGGAAAGTCTCCGCGTTGTCTTCGGCACCCCGCTGGCCGACGAGGAGCACGCCGCCACCGCTTGCGAGGCTGCCCTGGCGCTGGCCGAACGGCTCGATGCCGTGAATGGCGAGTGCGTTCGGATCTGGCATCAGATTTTTGATTTCCGGATCGGCATCAACTCCGGCGAACTTGTGGTGGCCGCTTACGGTTCGAGCCGGCTCGGCAGCTTTAGCGTGGCGGGCGAACCGGTCGAGTTTGCGCGCCGGCTTTGCGCCGCGAACACGATCTACGGCTCCGGCCTGCTGATGGGCGCCACGACTCTTGGCAGTGTGGAATCCCTCGTGGAAGTGCGGCCGATGGAATTAATCCAACGCTATCCGGACGATCACAGCCGTGAGGAGGTTTACGAACTGCTCGGGCTCCAGGGGAAACTCAGCGAAGAAGAACACGCGCGCCGCGATCTTTTTTGGAAAGGGATCATCTATTACCGGCAACAGCTCTGGGATGAAGCGCTCACCTTTTTCCATAGTGCCCGCCGCCCGGACGGTTCGGATGGCCCGGTGGAATTTTACATCCGCCGGATTGAACAACTCCGCGAGGGATTGCCGGCGCTGGAAGCCAGCTGAGAGTAAGCGAGAAATAAACCTTCCATGAAACGCGCGGAATACCCCCCCACTATCAAGGCCCTTATCGGTGAACTTAAGCGGATGCCCGGCGTTGGACCCCGCAGCGCTGAGCGGATCGCGCTCTGGATGATTCAATCTCGGGATGCCCATTCCCTTGAGCTCGCCCGGGCCATCACGGAAGTCACCAAGACCATTCAGCCTTGTTCAAAGTGCGGTTTCTTTTCAATCAGCCCGGTCTGCGAGGTCTGCGAGGATCCGGAACGCGATTCGACCGCACTCTGCGTAGTGGAACAGCCCACCGATATTCTTCCCCTGGAGCGCACCGGCGCGTTTCGTGGAAAATATCATGCGCTCGGGGGGCGGATCTCGCCGTTGGATCACGTCGGACCGGAAGACCTGCGCATTGACGCATTGATTGAGCGCGTCAGGACTGAAAAACCAAGCGAGATCATCCTGGCCCTCGGCGCGGATGTGGAAGGCGAGGCAACTTCCAACTATATCGCCGCGCTGCTGCGGCAGACGCCGGTGCTGATCAGCCGGCTGGCACAGGGACTCCCGGCTGGTGGCGGTCTTGAACACGCGGACGAACTCACCATCAGTCGGGCGCTTTCGGGCCGGACCCGGCTCTAAACGCCGAGGCGTTTTTATGAGCGTTGTCATCCATTGGTTTCGTCGCGATTTCCGGCTGAACGATAATACGGCGCTTTATGCCGCGCGAGCCACCGGCAACCAGGTGGTCCCGGTTTACATCCTCAGCACCTGGAAAAAAGAGCATGCATGGACCGGAGCGCCCCGTCAGGAGTTCCTTTGCGGTTCACTGCGCGCACTGGCGGGCGGCCTTAAGGAAAAAGGCGGCCGGCTTCTGATTCGCCAGGGCGCCGCGGATCTGGAACTGGAGAAACTCGCACGCGAATCCGGCGCCACCGCCATCTATTTCAACCGCGATCCCGACCCTTTCGGCCGCGCGATGGAATTAAAAGTGGAACAAATGGCCATCCGTCTTGGGCTCAAGGTCCATGCCTGCAAGGACGCTGCCATTCACGAGCGCGATGAGGTTCAAACCAAGTCGCGCACGCCGTTTCGCGTTTTCACCCCATACTCCAAAGCGTGGCTCAAACTCGACAAGCCCGCGCCAGGCCCGGCCATTGAACGTTTGTCCACGCCTGAAAATCTCTCAAGCCTGGAGCTGCCGACGCTCGCCACGTGGGATTTGGAAAAACCCGCGACTATCATCATCATTGAACCCGGTGAACCCGCCGCGCGCCGGCGGCTGCAGCAGTTTCTCGACGGTCCTGTGTTCCAATATCCGGAACGGCGCGATCTTCCAGCCGAAGGCGGCACGTCGCGGCTTTCGCAGGACCTCCGGTTTGGACTCCTTTCGATCCGTGAAATCTACGCCCGCTGTGGCGAACAGGCACTCAATACAACCGCGGACCGGCGCCGCAGCATTGCCGTATTCATTAATGAACTCATCTGGCGCGAGTTTTACATGCAGGTGCTCTGGCATTTCCCGCAGGTGCTTGATCACGAGTTTCAGGAAAAATATCGCGGCATGACGTGGGGCGAATCCGCGGAGAACTTCGACCGCTGGTGTGCGGGCATGACCGGATTCCCCATCGTGGATGCCGGTTTGAGGCAAATGCTCGGATCCGGTTTCATGCATAACCGGGTCCGGATGATCGTGGCGATGTTCCTGGTCAAAGACCTGCATCTCTCGTGGAAGGCCGGCGAGAAATGGTTCATGCAACATTTGGTGGATGGCGAGATCGCAAGCAACAATGGCGGCTGGCAATGGAGCTCAGGCACCGGCACCGATGCCGCGCCTTATTTCCGAATCCAGAATCCGTGGAGCCAGTCACGGCGGTTTGATCCCGAAGGCGCTTACATCAAACGCTGGGTGCCGGAATTGCGCGACGTAGCTCCCGCCAGGCTTTACGCGCCGCCCGCATCCGGCATTGCTTTGGCCAAAAACTATCCCCTCCCCATCGTTGATCATTCAAAAGAACGCGATGTGACGCTGGATATGTATAGACGCTGATCTCACGGCCCCGTGTATTCGCCAGTATGTTTTCCCCGGAATCGATTTATCAAATCATCACTCGCGCCCCGGGACCGGTGGGCGCCCTGCCGTTAACCGATGAAATGCTGCGCCAAAGCCCAAGCGGCGACATTTTCGGGCTTACGCAAAATGTCGGCATGGGCTGGGAGCCCGGCGCCGTGGCGGGCAAACAATTTTTGATCCTGAGCACCCAGGGCGGCTTGCGCGCGCCGGACGGAAAGCCCATCGCGCTCGGTTATCACACCGGGCACTGGGAGATCGGCTTGCTGGTGAAGGCCGCCGCGGACGAGCTGCGCAAACTTGGGACCGTCCCCTTTGCCGCGTATTGTTCCGATCCGTGCGACGGCCGCACCCAAGGGACGACGGGAATGTTCGATAGCCTCCCTTTTCGCAATGACGCCGCCCTCGTCTTCCGGCGCCTGATCCGTTCCCTGCCCCGGCGTGTTGGGGTCATCGGAATTGCGACCTGCGACAAGGGATTGCCTGCCATGATGATGGCATTGGCGGCAATGCACGACCTGCCATGTGTGCTCGTCCCGGGCGGCGTTACCCTGCCACCGACCAATGGCGAGGATGCCGGAGCTGTGCAAACCATCGGCGCCCGGTTTTCCCGCGGTTTTCTTTCCCTATCCGAGGCGGCCGAACTCGGCTGCCGGGCGTGCGCTTCCCCCGGGGGCGGCTGCCAGTTTCTTGGCACTGCGGCGACGGCGCAGGTGGTGGCCGAAGCGCTTGGAATGGCGCCGACCCATTCCGCCCTCGCGCCCTCGGGCCAGCCTGTCTGGACTGATCTCGCCGTGCGCGCCGCCCAGGATGTCAGCCAGCTTGAAGCACGCGGGATCACGATGCGCGACATCCTGACCCCGGCGAGCATCCGGAACGCCATGGTCGTGCACGCGGCCTTTGGCGGCTCAACCAATCTACTGCTGCACATTCCCGCCATCGCGCACGCGGCCGGCCTGCCCCGGCCCACGGTGGAAGATTGGATTTCAGTCAATCGCAGCGTGCCCCGGCTGGTCGATGTCCTGCCCAACGGGCCGCAGCATCATCCGACCGTTCGCGCTTTCCTGGCAGGCGGCGTCCCGGAAGTGATGCTGCATTTGAGAAAGCTCGGGCTGCTCGACACCTCCGTCCTCACCGCAACCGGGCTTACCTTGGAGGAAAATCTTGTGGCGTGGGAAAGCTCCGAGCGCCGTCTCCGGTTCCGCGCAATCCTGCAGGAACAGGACGGCGTCAATCCTGAGGATGTTATCATGTCTCCGGAACAAGCGCGTGCCAAAGGCCTGACCGGGACCGTCGTATTTCCCATCGGCAATCTCGCCCCGCAAGGTTGTGTGATCAAAAGCACGGCGATTGATCCAAGCGTGGTCGATGCCGATGGGGTTTACAGAAAGCAAGGGCCGGCCCGCGTTTTCCCCAGTGAAGCCTCCGCCATTGCCGCGATCCGCGAGGGACGCATCCAGGCCGGCGACGTCATGGTGCTGGCCGGAGTCGGACCGATGGGCACCGGCATGGAGGAAACCTATCAGGTCACTTCCGCCCTTAAACATCTTCCCTTTGGCAAAACCGTCGCCCTTCTCACCGACGCCCGCTTTTCGGGCGTCTCCACCGGCGCATGCATCGGCCATATCGGACCAGAAGCGCTTGCGGGCGGACCGATTGGCAAGCTGCTCGATGGCGACTGGATCTCGATCGTGGTCGACCGGATCAATATGAACGGCACCGTCGATTTTACAGGCGAAGGCGAACGCCGGTTTTCTCCCGAGGAAGGGAGCCGCGTTCTGGCCATGCGTGCCATCCGTCCCGATCTCGCCCCGCACACCGCGTTGCCCGATGACACCCGGCTCTGGGCCGCGCTCCAGCAACTCGGAGGCGGCACGTGGGGTGGCTGCGTTTACGACGTGGAAAGCATCCTGGCCAAACTGCGCGAGTAAAAGGTCAAGCGGCTACTTTTTCGATTCCTGAACGGATTTGGATCCGAGCCACCAGTGCGCGATTGCAAAACCCATTGTTGTTTTGATATCGGGCGTGATTCCAGCCGCCGAGACCATGGCTTGTGCCCGCTCGAACGAGGCGAGCGCCGCGCGATGGAATTTTGCTTCTGGAATTTTAAGACGCACCAAGCCTTTGCGCTCATGGGATAGCATATCGCCGACAAGATGCTCTCAAACCGGTGCGCAACTGCTCAAACCGGTGCGCAACTGCTCAAACCCGATGCACGACTGCTCGGACTCGATGCGCGACCGCTCAAACGTGGCGCACGACTGCTCGAACCCGATGCACGACTGCTCGACCCCGATGCACGACCGCTCGAACTGATGTGCAGCCGCTCAAACCCGACGCACAACTGCTCGGAATGATGCACAGGCTGCTCGAACCTGGCGCACGACCGCTCGGACTGACGCAGATCTGCTCGGACCCAATGCGCCGGCGGCGGAGATGTTTGTCCTTCCAGGCCAGCCAGCAGAGCGTTAAGGCGCCTGCATTCACGAGTGCATCCGGCCAACTTTACGCGGCGAGGCTTTCATTACCGCCCCGGCCTTATTCGAGTGGAGCCCTGAATCGGCTCGGGTTGAACGCCATCATCGGGATGGCGGGCGCGGCGGGCACCGGGGCGGCGGGCGCAGGTTCACTTTTGGCTTTAAGCAGTTTTTCAAGAGGAATGAGAAAATCGGCTGTTATCGGCACGTTGAGGTCGTCCTCGTAATGGGCCAGCGTGACCAGGCGGCTTAACATGTCGAAATTCTCAAACAACACGCGCGCCGGTGTCTCGCTGAGCTCCGAGCCGGCCACTCCGATTTGACGGGCGCATTTTACGCGGTCCGCGGCGCTGGGATGAGTGTCGAAGATGTTTGTTTTCGACGCGCTGATCTCCAGTTCGACTTTTGCAATTTGCTCCGGGGCGAGTCGCGCCGTCCGGTATTCAATCAGCACCGGGAGATTATCGGGCAACTGAAGTTGCTTTCGCCAGACACGGGCCATCTCGCGGTGGATCTCGCCAAGTACTTTGCCGAGCACTCCCAGTTTGATCATCGTCGATTCCAGTGCCGCGCTCCCGGCAACACTCATTTGAACCCGATCCGCATCGTACTCCATCTGGCGCAAAAGCAGCCCGCTGATGGCATGTCCGATGATCATTAAAACCCAAAGCACGCCGCGCGAAATCCAGACGCCAAATCGCGCGCATCCAACCATAAAGCCAACCCATGAATTCTCCGTCTGCCCCCACGAAGCGATCACGTCATCCCAGGCGTCGCGCTCGTAAATGACCCTCGCAAACCATCCATTGACGCTCCGGATCAAATAACTGAGGCGCATGCCGGCCCCTTGTCGAAAATGCCCGAATTCATGCGCGATCACACCGGCCAGCTCGCGTTCGGAAAGCCCGGCAATCAGCGGCATTCCCAAAGTGAGAATCAGGCCGTTGCCGAAAAATCCGCTGAAACCGCGATCGAAACCGGCTGATGCGTTGAGATCGCAATTGAGCTCGATTCTTCGCGGCTCGGACGCGCCGACAGCACGGCAAACACGCTGAACCATCTGGTAAACGCGTGGTTCAACCAGTGGATTAAGCGCCAGCGGTTGCATTTTGGGCGCGCGCCGGGCAAAGAGCGGCTTGATCATAAAAAACGCAACCGAGCTGCCGACCAGCAGGGGCGTTGCCGAGCAAATGACCTTGATAATGAATCCTCCCTTCGAGTAGCCGGTCGGCCACTCCCAGATAGCGGTAAAATAATGCACCCCAAAGTAATAGACGCCGTAGGAAGCGAGGGCGGTCAGGGCGGCGTAAATGCACGGCAGGATCACCATGGCGGCCGTCACGAGCGCCAGGCCAAGTTGATAGATCGCTGACGGACGGGCATTCATCGGATCAAACTCACCGGCAGGTCAACAAACTGTCAACGTTCTATTAATCGTAATCGTAATCGTAATCGCCGTTCCGCTCCACGCCCCGCGGGCGACCAATCATGACGGAGTGAAGGAACAAGCAGCGCCGTCATTGACCTTGAACATATGTTCGATGTTGAATGAGCATCCGCGTGAATTCTGAAATCGCCCCTGTCCACGAGCCGCTTGAGCCGCTGCCATATCACCAGAAAATTGTCGATTATTTCAAAGCGGAGGAAGGCGAACTTTGGAAATGGTTCACCTCCGCCGAAGCCCAGACCGGTCACGCGGAATTGCTGCGTCTGGAGTTGCTCAAACAAACATACCGGCTCGAACCCGGCGAACACCCGGAGCTTTACGGATGGGCAAGCGAAGCGTGCCGGAATCTCGGGCTTTCCATCCCGGTTACGCTTTATCAGGCAACGCAATCGAGGGAACTCAACGCCGCGCTTCTGCATTTGCCAGGCGAAGCGCACGTAGTCCTGAGTGGACCGTTGCTGACCCTGCTCGGTCCGATGGAAATGCAGTCGGTGCTTGGCCATGAACTCGCGCATTATCATCTCTGGAACCGGGATGGTGGCGAGTTCCTCATTGCCGACCAACTTCTGGGGTCCCTGGATCCGCTTGCCTCGGCTTCCCATTCCCAAACGGCGCGCCGTTACCAGCTTTACACGGAGATTTTCGCCGATCGCGGTGCGTTGCAATCCACCGGCGACCTGAATGCAACCGTCGCGGCGCTTGTCAAGGTGCATACCGGGCTCGCATCGGCCAGCGGCGCCAGCTATTTGCGCCAGGCGGACGAAATTTTTGAAGGAAGCGAGACGCGCAGCGAAGGAACAAGTCATCCCGAAGCGTTTATCCGGGCACGCGCTTTGAGGCTTTGGGCCGAGCGCGACCCGGAGATGGAGAGCAAGATCGTCGCGATGATCGAAGGCGAGCCGCGTCTTGAGGAACTCGATCTTCCCACCCAAACCCGCCTTAGTGCGCTCACCCGGCGCCTGATTGAGCAGCTCCTTCGGCCGGCTTGGTTTCAAACTCCCCTCACCCTCGGCCACGCCCGGCTTTTTTACCCTGATTTTAAACCCGCGTCGCAGGATGACCCGGATCTCGCCAAACTTCTGGAGTCGCGCGATGCCAAGCTCAATGAATACCTCGGGTTTGTGCTTCTCGATTTCGCCGTGATCGATCCCGAGCTCGAAGATCTGCCTTTGGCGGCGGCCATCGAATGGAGCCGGCGCATTGGAATCGGTGAACTCTTCGACAAGCTCGCCAGCAAAGAGCTCAAGCTGAAGGCGCGCGACTTTAACAAGCTCAAGAAGGAAGCCGCCGGGATGCTGCTCGACGCAAAATAAGCCGCTGCTCCGGTCCATACTATCATGCCTCCATTTCTCAACCTGCTGCGCGCCGGACTCGAACACGGTGGATTTGAAACCGACGACGTCCTGCGAATCGTCCTGCCGCTCCTGCGCCAGGTGCAAGTCACCCACGATGATGGCAAAGTGGCTCCCCTGCGAGGGCTCGATTCGATCACGCTCAGCGAAAACGGCACATTTCAATTCGACCCGGAAAAAGCGAAAGAGCCGTCTGATCAAAAGGCGCGAGTGGAGGCGGTGCAAAACCCGGTTACCACGGCGCTTCAGATTGTCGGGCAAGCCAGGGTAACAACTGAAGTGGGGGCAGGCTCTGCCACCATCACCAACCTGGAAGTGGGCCAGGACGAGGGAGCCGGAATGACTCACCCGATTTTTTTAACGGGTTACGTCGCATGGGAACAGATGCTCCAGCATCACGACGCGCTCACCGACATTTTCTCCCTCGGGATGCTGATAGCCAGCCTAGCATGCGGACTCGATTTTACCGACCCGGACGATCTCAATCTTTTTGCTTCCAACCGGAACGACCTTTTTAAGCTGAACTCGCGGCTGCATCCGGTGCTCGCGGCGGTGATTACGGAGATGACCGAGCTCAACCGGCACCGGCGCTCGCCCGATCTGCCAACGCTCATCCAGCGGCTGGAAAACTACAGGGATCAGCCGGTCAACGTCGATTTGCGGCAGCTCCCCGGATTTGCTGATTCAGGTGTGCCGGGCCGGCGAAAAGTCATTCAATCCCATCTGCGCGACCGGCTTTTTGAAATCTCGCGTCGCAATCGCCTGGTCTACTTCCGGCCCACGCTCCAGACGCTCAACCTGACGGTCGCCTCGGTGCCAATGGTGCTCGATCTGCGGAGTGTCCGGCTTGAGCAGCTCTTTGTTTGGCACCCGGCGCTTGCCTCGGAGATCGTGGAAGGCAAACCGATGGCACTCGGAAAATACCTGCGCTTTGAAGATCAGCCTTATTTGCCGGGTGTGCTCGATAAACTGATCGCCGAGGCGCGCCGGGACCGAGCCGAATTTGGCTTTGCCCAGCTCCGGTTGGTCCTTTGTTTCCTGCATTGGCATAATTTGAAGGAATCGCCCGAGGAACGGATCATCTCGCCGCTGTTGCTGATGCCGGTTGAGTTGAGCCGCAAAAAAGGGGTGCGCGATCAATACGTGCTGCTTCCCGGCACAAGCGAAGCCGAAGTGAACCCGGCGCTTCGGCATCATTTGCGCCAAGTCTACAACTTGCAGCTGCCCGAGACGGTCGACCTGCGTGAAACGAGCATGGAAGCCTTTCACGAGCAGCTAAAAGCGCAGATCCAGGCAAGTGAACCGGGCGTTACCCTTAACAGGATTGATAAACCGCAGATTGAACTCATTCACGAGCGCGCCAAGCAGCGGCTCGATCAATTCCGGCGACGGCAGAAATTGAAGGACGCGGGCAAACAGCCGCACGAACGCTTCGATTACAGTTACGAGCGGGAAAACCTCAAGCCGCTCGGCCTCCAGATCTTTCAACAAAAGATCAAGCCTTCGCCCCTGCCGCATCGGGAAACCGCGGGCGCACTTCCCAAACCGCGTTTGCCGCAAATCGTCGCGGCGCCCGGACGCGAAACCGGCCGTGACGCCTTTGCATTAAAATCAGGAAGCGGCGCCAATCGTTACGTCTGGGACTTTGACCTCTGCTCGATGACGCTGGGCAACTTTAATTATCGCAAGATGACCTTGGTGCGCGATTACGCGCGGCTCATCGATAGCGACATGGCGAGTGAGGCTTTCGATCGGACATTCTCGCTCGATCCGAAATCGCTCGCTGACGACGAGGCTGTGCAAGGCGTTGTGCCGATCGAGGATCAATGGCTCGTGGTTCCAAGCGACGCGACGCAAGCCTCCGCGATCGCCAAGGCGCGCACGGGCGCCAGTTACATCATCCAGGGCCCTCCCGGCACCGGCAAATCGCAGACAATCACCAACCTGATCGCCGATTTTGTGGCCCGGGGTAAACGGGTGCTTTTTGTCTGTGAAAAACGCGCGGCAATTGACGTGGTTTATTACCGTCTGAAACAGCAGGGCCTCGATGAACTCTGCTGTCTGATTCACGATTCGCAAACCGACAAAAAGGCTTTCATTCAAAACCTGCGCCGAACCTATGAAGGCTGGCTCTCCGGACAGGATGACGGCGAAATGGCGCGCGATCGGCGTATGGCTACGGTCCAGGCTATCGAACGCGAGCTGGATGGGCTCGAGCGTTTTTCCAATGCGATGGTCACGGTGCCAAGTCCGACCGGCATCACAGTTCGCAGGCTCTTTGACAGGTTGCTCGAATTGCGCGCCCATGAGACAGCGCTCGATGCCCGGACCGCCGAGCATCTGCCCGACTACGCGCTTTGGCTCAGGCACGGCGCGCTGGCGCACCGGCTCGCCGCGGCACTCGGCGAGCTGAATCATGAGCCGATGTTTGCCGCGCATTCGTTCCGCTGGCTGGCTGAGGCTGTCATTCGCGCGGAGCGGCCACTGGAGACCCTGGAATCCGGCATCGCCCACGCACGCAAACTGATCGAGGAACTTGAGCAGGCTTTAACCGATAGCGGATTGCCGGAGGAACAGTGGGATGTATTGGAAAAAATCGGGACACTGCTGGAGTTCGCCCGCCGGATTGAACCGCTTGCGGCACGCCATCAACTTACCCTGCTCGATCCGGCAAGCCCGCTGGCGCATTCGTTTGCTGAACTGACCCGGGAAATCGAAACACGCACCCGTTTGGTCACCCTGGCGAAGGAAAAAACCATCGGCTGGGGCGATTGGAAAACCACGATCCCCCCGGGCGACGTCCCCGCCGCGCTCGCACAGGCGCGCGCCATGGAGACCTCCTTCTGGCGCTTTTTCCAACCGGCATGGTGGAAGCTGAAGAAGACGATCGAGCGAGCATACGATTTCTCCAGACACGCGATCCGGCCGCTGTTTTCGCAAATCCTCAGCGAGCTGGCGGCCGAACTGGAGGCGGAGGCTTCCCTTGCGGCATTGAATGACGAGATTCGCGCGAAGTTCGATTCAACACTCCCCGTGCAACTGGCGGCCGAACTTGCGGAGCTTCAGCGTCCGGCCGATCCGGTGGCAAAAGCGTTTCGGCAACTGCTTCTTCAGTCCGCGGATGCGGATGAAACGGTTGTCCGGCTCGCGAATCTTGCCCCGCGCTATGAAGAGCTTCACGAAGCGCTCTCGGAAGTTGTCCACGATTACGGAAAGCACGGTTTTGCGGCACTGGGTCAGGCGCTGACCGATCTGGATGAGGCAAGCGGCGATCTGCCCGATCTGCTGCCTGTGCTAAGCGAATTGATCGAAGCGCCGGCCGCGTTTTCCCATGCGCTCCGGCAGCTCTTCCTCACGCCCGATCAGATTGAAGCCGCGGCTGCCCGGCGCAGCCTCGACGCGTTCTATCGAAGCGAACGCTGGCTGTCGCGCTGCGATGGACGCGTCATTTCCCAGCACATGGACCGGGCGGCATCGTTGCAGAACGATTATTTCTCCCATAACGCCACCGTGCTCCGGGCCGAAGTGCGGCGGCGTTTCCGTGAAAACGTGCAGATCTCCTCTCAACCAGCCGGCGGTCTGACACCCGAGGAGAAGTTGTTTAAAAAGGGCTACACGGCGGGACGGCGCGCCCTTGAGCACGAGTTCGGCAAATCGATGCGTTACAAATCGATCCGCGAACTGGCGGCAGGCGAATCCGGGCAGGTTGTCTGGGATCTTAAACCGATCTGGTTGATGAGCCCGTTGAGCGTGTCGGACACGCTGCCGCTTGAAACCAATGCGTTTGATGTCGTCATATTCGATGAGGCAAGCCAGGTGCCCGTCGAAGAAGCCGTTCCCGCGCTCTACCGCGCAGCGCAGGTCATCGTCGTTGGAGACGAAATGCAGCTTCCTCCCACCACATTTTTTGCCGGAGCCCGCGGTGCCGATGAAGAGAGCGTCGAGGTGGAGGAAGCCGGCGAACAGATCAGCATCCCGCTCGATGCCGACAGTTTTTTAACCCAGAGCGCGAGAAACCTCCCGTCGACCTTGCTTGCATGGCATTACCGGAGCCGGTCTGAAGCACTGATCAGTTTCAGCAACGCGGCGTTTTACGCGGGCAACCTCTTTACCATCCCCGACCGGCATATCGCGGTCGATTTGCAGGAAACGCCCCCGGCCCTCCCCGCCACGCCGGCCGTGCAGGGAGCTGATCAGCTTCTGGCAAAAAGCATCAGTTTTCATCGGATGGAACGCGGTGTTTACGAGCAGCGCCGGAATGCGGTGGAAGCCGCTTATATCGCGGAGCTTGTGCGGGAGTTGCTTCGGCGAAACACGGAATTGAGCCTTGGAATCGTGGCGTTCAGCGAAGCCCAGCAAGGCGAAATCGAGTCCGCGCTTGAAACCCTGGCAGGCGAGGACACCGAGTTTGGCGCGTTGCTTGAAGCGGAGATGGTTCGCGAAAAGGATGAGCAGTTTTGCGGGCTCTTTATTAAGAACCTTGAAAATGTCCAGGGCGATGAGCGCGACATCATCGTGTTAAGCATTTGTTACGCGCCGGCAAAAGATGGCCGGATGCTCATGAACTTCGGGCCGATCAACCAGCGCGGCGGCGAGAAACGGCTCAACGTCATCTTCAGCCGCGCCAAGCATCACATGGCGGTCATCAGCAGCATCGGTTATGAAGCGATTACCAACGATTTCAACGACGGCGCGCATGCCTTGAAGAATTACCTGCAATACGCCGAAGCAACTTCACGCGGCGATCGTGCCAATGCGCAGCTTCTCCTGGAGAGCCTTAACCCACTCAGCCGGAAAACACTCAATTCCGGCATCGCCACGCGCGACACGGTGATCGAACAACTGGCGGCCGCCCTGCGCGCCCGCGGCCATACGGTCGCTCTTCACGTCGGCCAATCCCGTTTCCGCTGCGACATGGCGGTGAGCAAACCCGGCGGCACCGAATATCTCCTCGGGATCTTCATTGATTCCAAGGCGCACTATTCAAATCCCGATATCCTTGAACGTTATATCACCCAGCCATCCATCCTTCGCGCGTTTGGCTGGAAAACGACGCTCATCCTCGGCCGCGACTGGTTTTTCGAACCTGAAGCCGTCCTGGAACGAATCGATCGGCTGCTTCAGGCGGGCTAAGAGCCGGATCAGTCCCTCCGGGCCTCGACTACGCGCATCATTCCAGTAAAGTGCGGTCTCGTCCGGCCTGGAGAGAGCCCGTGCTCTGTTGAATCTCCCTGGCAGCGGCCATTTTATGATCCTCCACGTCCCCCGCCGCCATTTCTTGCCGCAGAACACAAACGTGTCTGCCGCACTGGTTCCGGCGTGGAGAGGCTTGTTGTGCGTGTTTTTGGCAACCGTGCATCTTCTCTTGAATGCCGGATTCGCGGCGCCGCCCACCTCGGCAGTGCCCGTTTCCGACGGAATCATGCTGCCGCGCAACCGGGCCAACCTCAGCATCCCGGTTGAGGCACGCGTGCGTGAACTCCATGTGGAGGAAGGGCAGACCGTTCACAAAGGCGACATCCTTGCGATCCTCTATACGGAGTCGGAGGAACTCGCGTGCGAACGCGCGGCGGCCCAGCTTAAACGCGCCGAAGTCATTCACCGCTCCAAGTTGAAGTTGAAAGAGACCAATGGAGTGGCCGAACTCGATCTCATCGGCGCCGAAGTCGATCTTGAACTGGCGAAAATCGAACTGCGCCGTTCCCGGGCCGAGTTGCGTGATAAGACCCTGTTCGCGCCGTGGGACGGCCAGGTATTGCGTCTCTTAAAAAGCGCGGGCGAGACGGCCAATCGCGGGGAAAAAATCATCGAGCTGATCGATTACTCGACCATCTACATCGACGTTTATCTCGATGCGCAATATCTCAACGTCGTCCGGCCCGGCCAGCGCGCCAATATCTCCGGGGACGCCGTCGGTCCACTCCCGGCTCTCGCCACGGCGCTCATGGTTGATCCCGTGGTGGAACCCGGCAGCGGACTTACCCGGGTACGGCTTCAAATGCCAAACGCGGATCTGCGCATTCCGACCGGCCTGCCGGTGAAAGTGGCCTTTGCGGTGGATGAAACCGCGAAAACGGCGGGAAGTGAATCAAGATAGCGGCTGGTCCGCGCTTGCGCCCGCTTCATCCAGGGCTAAAATCGCAGCGCCCCGCAAAAAAATCGACCTGCTACGGGCTCGATTTTCAGACAAGAACGCCCCCTTCCTTCGTGCTTCGAGCAGGATGAACATCGAAAAGTTACGCACCCTTTGGGACGAGCACGCGAAAGCGGTCTACGCCTATCTGCTGCACCTCACCCGAAATGAGGCCGACGCGAGCGATTTTCTTCAGGATCTTTTCTCACGGCTCGCGCGTCAGCCTGAGTTGCTTGACAAACTGCATGGGGAACCGCGCGGTTATTTATTGCGGCTTGCCCGCAATACTGTTGTCGACCAGGTGCGCCGGCATCAGGCCAGGGAACGGGTTTTTGAAAAAATCAATGCGTTGAGACCGGCCGAATTTGCCGAGGCCGAAGATCCCGACAATCCCCTTTTGCGCGATGCGCTGGCGGATGCGCTGGCTCAATTGCCTCTTGAACAGCGCACGGTAGCCCATGCGCGGCTTTGGAAAAAACAAACACTCGAGACGATCTCAAGCGAGCTCGGGATTTCAATCAACACGGCCGCGAGCCGATACCGTTATGCATTAGACAAAATGCGCGAGCGTCTTCGTTACCTTTATGAAGACCTCGTGCCGAGCGCCGTCCAAAAAGCCATCCCTGCCATGAATCAAAAACCGAGGAATCCATTCCATCGTTTCGAGGAGCCGATCATCCAGCCGCTCGAAGCGCGCCGGGTTCCCTCGGCGACCGGGGCGGGTTTTGCGCTGCCGATTTTGCCCATGCCCGATGACCATTCGCACGAGGAAGGAATCGAGCACTCGATGGAGCACCCGGCGGAGACAGATCATATTGAGGAAATCGAGCCGCTTTTTGACGGGCACGACCCGCATTTTGACGATGCGCATCTGGAGGCGTTCCTCCATATCGACACCACAAACGTGCATCTTCCCATCACTTTTGATCATGTGATGCAAACCGTGGGCAAAGAAAGCGCGCCCGCCGCTTCCAGCGACCATGACATCGTTTGGGCAATGGAGACGCTTCAGCCTGCCAACGCGCAGATCCAATTGATCCATAACCAGATTTTGTTGAACCCGGCGGATGACGGGCATGTTTCGGATCAGCCAATTACCACGGGAACGGTTTTGACCGGAAACGGCGGTTCGCTTCTCTCCTCGTTTAATTTAACCGTCAACAACACCGCTTCTTTCACACTGGCGACGGTCAACGACGCTGGAAAGCTGACCGTGGTGGTTGCCAATCACGAAAGCGATCCGGCGCCCGAGCCGATCCCCGCTTCGGATACCGTTGCAGAGCATACCGATCTGAAAACCACGATGCCGGAAACGCCGGAGGATACCAATGAATCCTCGGGGGAAGCACCGCATTCGGGACACATAGTTGTGGCCACCCACGAAACTGTTGCAGCCCCGGTTCTTGACCACCCAACGGTTCTTTCTAAGGAAGTAACAGTTAAGCCCGGTCTCCAGGTGACGGATTTTCACCAGATCGAGCACCCTGAGAACGCGCATTCCGAGACGGCGCCTCCCGTCGTTCACGAAGTTGATTTGCCAGAACCAGCGACCGGCGTCTCCTGGCATGCCCATTCCGAGCATCCGATTGTTTCGTTGGATCTCGATCCCGCGCCGAATCCCGTGGAGCAGCATCCTGCCGATTTTGCCCAGCACCCGGTCGCGGTTGACCAGTGGGTGCCGGTTCATGACGATTCGGGCGATGCCATCCCGGATGACCTCGGCAGCCACCGTATCGAGCCCATCGAGCTTCAATTGGAAAAACATCCCCTTGATATCGCGGATCCGGGCGCGTGGACCACACCGCCTCTCCGCGGCAGCGCAATTGCCATGGCCGCAACAGGTTCCATTCTATTAAGTAACGAAGAAAAATCGCGTAGACGGAACGAACGCGACTAATTTGCAACTCCTCGCTGAAAAGCTGCTTGAAGAGGGAGAAGCCCGGTGGCATTTGCCGCTTTCGGTTTTTCTAACTCCCTATGCTTCTTGCCGGCGACTCCCCAGCGCAACGCTCTTCACTGCCGGAATTCCGGAGTGAAATCGATCTGCCTGCAAGCTGGCTCGGAATTGCCCTCGATTCGGGGACGCCGGATTTTTTCGAAAAGCTTCTGGCCCATCTCATCGTTCAAAGCGGAGCGACCGGTGCGGGCATCTGGCTGATTGTTCAAACCGCGCGTGGCAGCGGGCTTTCTTACAAAGCCAGCCGCGGTTATCCTTCCACCGAACCTGCGTGGAACGGCTGGATGAAGGAACAGGTCCGCACTTTGATCACTTCCCGGCGGCCGCTCGTGATCCCGGCCAATCCCAATGGATTCCCCAAGACGCCTTCCATTTTTGTTCCCCTTGTGTGGGAAGGAACCGGCCTTGGCGTTATCCTCGTCAGCGGGCCGGACCTGAGTCTCGAGGAGATCACGCGCCTGGGCACGCTGGCAGGCTGGGCCACGCGTCTGCATTTGCGCCGGCCCGAGCCCGTCACGCCCGCCCCGGATCTCGCCAATGCGTTGCTGGCGAGCCCGCATTCCGCCGAATGGCCGGGAATTTTCGCCTCGCATTTGCGCACAAAAAGCGGGGCCTGGCGTGCGAGTCTTTTACACGAACAAAACGGCCAGTGGCGCATGATGGCGGTCTCGGGCGTGGTTGAGGTAAAACGCCGCACGGCCGAATCCCGCGCGATTGAACAAGCATTTGCAAAGCGGGCCGCATCGACCGGGGACGCCGAGCACCCGATCATTGCGCTGCGTTTTGAAGCAGCCCCCGGCTGGGGCGCGCTTTTGGAGTTTGAAAAGCATGCCGCCACCGATGCGGTCGTGGGAAATCTGGCTGACGTGATGCGCATCGGCGGTCTCGTGCTGCCACGGATGCAGATCCGAGGCTGGCGGCTGGCAATTTCCCGCCGCCTTTTGGAACAGCGAAACGCGGCCTCACCAAAGGCCAGCCGTTGGGTGGTCGCCGCGCTCGCGACCTTGTTTCTCATTGCCGGATGCATTCCGGTGGTGGAGACATTTGAAGGCGATTGCGAACTCCAGCCGGCCCAGCGTTTCGCGGTCGTTGCTGAAGTCGAGGGGCGCATCCAATCCATCGACGTTCAGGAAGGCGCGCTGGTTCATACCGGGCAAACGCTCGGGCAACTCGAAGTCGGCACGCTTAAAACGCGATTGGAAGTCGCTCGCGAACAGGTCATGGAACAGGAAGCGCAAGCCCGCCGCTCCCAGGGACTTCAGGATATGACCGGCTATCGGCTTGCGAAGTTGAAAACCGAGCAGAACGCCCAGGAAGCCGCCTCGCTCACCGAGGATATCCGTCGGTCCACGCTTCTCGCCCCCATCGACGGCAAAGTGCTCACCAAAGATCTGGCTCAGAAACAAGGAACCGTCCTGCGGCTTGGTGACACGTTTTGTGAGGTAGGCGGACTCAATGCGTGGAATCTTCAGGTCGCGCTCAATGAAGAGGATCTAAGCGCGTTTTTGCACGCGCTTCAAAAAAACGGGCAGCTGGCGATCGCTTATCGGCTCAAGGCGGGGTCGAGCGTGGCGCTCGCAGCCAAGGTAAATTCGGTGGGGCAGATCAGCGAAATGGCTTACCCGATGGATGGGAAAAATGTGATCTATATCACCGTTCCCGGCGTGGAGATCCCGGAGGAACTCTTGAACGATCTGCGTCCGGGCTTTTCGGGCCGGGCTCGAATCGAGGGGCACCGGCGTCCCTGGGCGCTCATTTCGACCCGGCGACTGGCGCAATATCTCAGGCTTCACTGGTGGTTATGAATTCGACGGAACGCCGGATTGGATTCAAGCTGCGAAACGACCTTCAGGTTTCCCACCAGCACCGCGATGGGATTGATCGCGCGGTGATAAAAGATCCGCATTCGCTCCGTTTTTTTGAGATGGCCTGGAGCGATTACCAGCTTGCCATGACGGTTCAAAACGGCGGCACGGCGCCCGAAATCGTTGAGCAATGGCGGCGCTCGTTTCCCGAGTTGTGTGATGGAATCGAACAGGAAGCGCTGGAGCGGCGGGCTGAACGCCTCTGCATCGCTACACGACGGCTCGGGCTCGTGGAAGAAAGCGGACCACTCCGCGCGACACCGGCGGCGCTTGGCTGGGGCGCATGGCTTCTGCGGTGGGTCCGTTGGATTGGCGCCCCGATGGCCATTCGCATCCGGCTTTTTGATCCCGATGCTTTCCTGTCGCAAATCGTGGCTCGATGGCGCCCGCTTTTTTCCCTTCCCGCGCTCTTCCTCGCCTCGGTCTTTGTGATCGTCTCACTGATTGCCGCCCTCAGCCGGTTCGATGAGATGGAATTTCACGCCGAATGGTTTCACATCTGGCAGAACCTCGCGGCCCTTTACCTCGGGATCCTGGTTCTGAAGGTCGTTCACGAAAGCGGGCACGCGCTGGTTTGTAAAACGCTTGGCGGCCATGTGCATGAAGTCGGTGCGCAATTGCTCGTTTTTCATCCCACTTTTTTCGTCGATGTCTCCGACACGTGGATGTGGCCGGACCGGCGCCGGCGGATCGCAGTGGCCGCGGCTGGATTCGGCGCCGAAATGATCGCCGCCGCGTTTCTTTTCTGGCTCTGGAGACTTCTCTCTCCCGGGTTCGCCCGCGATCTCTGTCTGAACCTCATGTTCATCGCCAGCGT
Source organism: Chthoniobacteraceae bacterium (assembly GCA_028293625.1). Classification (GTDB taxonomy): domain Bacteria; phylum Verrucomicrobiota; class Verrucomicrobiia; order Chthoniobacterales; family Chthoniobacteraceae; genus CAIURC01. Next base: position 144,579 of record JAQGOL010000034.1, read on the forward strand.
GAGCGCCGTGCTTTTTAATATCAACCCGTTGATGCGTTATGACGGCTATCACATGCTCGCGGATTTGCTGCGCGAACCGCGGTTGCGCCAGAAAGCCTTTGCCTCGATCGGGCTCACCATCCGCCGGTTCTTTTTTGGTAAAACACTCGTGCCGGTCGTTTTTGAAAAACATCAAACCGTATTTACGATCTACGGCATCCTGAGCACTACCTACCTCATTTGGATCGTAGTCGCGGTGGGCGGCTTTTTACGACATCTTCTGGCGCCTCTCGGCTTGGAGGCGGGCGGCCGCGTTCTGTTGGCCGCGTGGCTTTGCTCGATGCTCCTCCCGCTGCTCGGCTTTTTTGGCAAAATCATCCGCGATACATTGCAGCTCAGTGCCCCGGAGCGGCGCCGTCCCATCGTGGTCTGGGCCAGCCTGATTTCCACGGCGATCTTTGCCGCGTTCATGCCGTTGCAAATCCGCGTGGAACGCGAATGTGTGGTGGAGGTGGCCGCGGCTGGCGTTGTCCGCGCATCGCAGGCCGGTTTTTTAAAGGAGGTTCTCGTTCGCGAGGGAGAACGCGTCAAAAAAGGACAACTTCTTGCGCGGCTGGAAAATCGATCCCTTGCACTTACGAAAATAAAGGCTGAGATCGAGGTCGGATTAACCAAAGTCGCCCTCATGAGCGCGGTTGGCGGCAATCAATCGGGACATGTCCAGCAAGGGATGCGCCGTTTTAATGAGGCACGGGCCAACGAATTGGAAGCCGCGCGGCGCAGCGGCACTTTGGAGCTTTTGAGCCCATGCGACGGCGTCGTGCTGACCCGGCTGCTGGAACGCAAACACGGTCAATTCATCCGTCCCGGCGAAGAAGTCATCAGTGTGGCTCCGGAAAATACGCGCGAAATCATGCTCCCATTGACCGAGAAAGAAGCGCGCCGTGTTAAGGAAGGGGCTTGGGTGGAGTTTCGTGCCAAGGCGTTTTCAGAATCAAAATTCACGGGCCGCATCAGCACGGCTCCACTACGGATCAAGGGTGGCGATCTCCCGCGTGCTCTCACGGCATTGGCCGGGGGCGATATCACGGTCGACGCAAGCGGCAAAGTTTTCTCCTCTGAAGTCACCCATGTGAGCAGGTTCATTGTCGAACCGGCCGATCCGCGGCTCAGACAAGGTTTGAGCGGACGCGCCCGGCTCGATTGCGGCACCCTTCCCGCCGCGCGCTGGCTCTGGGAAAAAGCGCTCGATGCCATTCATCTCGAGCACCGAATGTAACCGTGCCGGCAATCAGACGGCCGCTTTTGAATGGCTGCATTTTTCCTTCCGATCCTTTAGACAAAAGTTTCCACGCACTTCGTTTCCTCTGCGAAGAGTCCGCGCTCGATTGTTGTAAAGCTTCCTGAAGCGGACCGCAAAGTCCTCCGAACCCTGCACTCACCCTCCCTCATGAAACGGATTCTATTAACTTCCTACTCGGTGCTCGCCGTCCTGGTCACTTCGCTCGGAGCGGCTCCGGCGAAAGTCTCCCTGACCACGCCCACTTTCACAATCGGCCCGGTTCACCGGCGTCTGATTAAAGTCAATGTGCCGCCGGGGTTTGATTCCGTGACACTGGAAGTTTGCACCAATCTCAAGCGGGCTGAATGGAAACCGGTCGGCACCAAGGCGACAGCCAGCCTCGCAAGCGTCGTTGAGTTCAAGCTTGAGCGCGCTGTCTCCCGCCGCTTTCTTCGAGTTAACGCGAAAGCCACTGCACCTGTCGCCGAGGATATTCAGACCGGGCCAAGCATATTCCTGGCGGATCCCGCGGCAGTGGCCAACGGAGCCTTTGCGTCCGGCAACGCCTTGCTTTCATCAAACAGCTTCGCTGCGGACTCCAAAAGCGGCGGCGAGGAGGCGCGCACTGTCTCTGAATCCGATATCTGGCGCGTCTCAGGCGACAGACTCTATTTCTACAACGAACTTCGCGGTTTACAGGTCTTCGACATTAGCGAACCGGACTCCCCCGCGCTTCTTGGACAACTTCGCGCCAACGGCTACGGCGATCAGATGTATCTGCTCGATGCCGGCCATGTCGCCCTGCTCACGCATTCCCCATCTGGTCTCGACGTCGATAGCAGCTCCCTTATCCTGGCCGATGTATCGACCGGGAGACCGAAGAAAATTGGAAACGCTACCTACCCCGGATGGCTAAGGGAAAGCCGGCTGGTGGGCAAGGTGTTGTATGTCGTCTCGGAATCTTATTATAACTCGGGCGCGGCGCTGCAGGTTACTTCGTTTGATCTCAGCGATCCGGCTCATCCGATCAAACGCGATACGCTCTCCCTCGGCGGCTATGGCGGCGTCATCACCGCAACCGATCGGTTTCTTTTCGTAACACGCTACTCGGAGACGGACTGGGATCATTCGCTTGTCGACATCATCGATATTACCTCGCCCATCGGAGCGATAAAAAAGACGGGCACGATCGCCACCGCCGGCATCGTGAATGACAAATTCAAGATGCAGCTCAAAGGGGATACGTTCACGGTCGTCTCGGCGATTTCCCGGCGAACAGTGTGGGAGAATGGAGGAAATATCACGGTCCGCAATTCAAAGACCGCGGTTGAGACCTTTTCATTGAAAAATCCGGCCGCACCTGTTGCCCTCGGCAATATTAACCTTGGAATCGGCGAATCGGTTCGCGCCACACGTTTTGACGGTAACCGGCTTTATGTAGTGACCTTCTTTAGCATCGATCCGCTCTGGGTTGTCGATCTTTCAATTCCCAAAAGCCCCGCATTACTTGGGGAACTTGAAGTACCCGGCTTTTCGAGCTACATCGAGCCGCTGGGCGACCGGCTTGTCGCCATCGGCAATGTCAATGGCAGGGTTGCCGTATCCCTTTTCGATGTCAGTGATCCGGCGCATCCCGCCTCCCTGAGCCAGATCCCGCTCGGCGATGGGTCATACTCCTATAGCGAAGCGAATTGGAACGAGAAGGCCGTCAACGTGGTGCCCGAGGAGAACCTGATCGTAGTTCCCTATTCAGGATACGATGCCAACAGCGGCTACGCCTCGCGCGTCCAGCTCATTGACTTAAACCGCGACGCGTTGACCAAACGCGGCATCATTGAACATCCTTTTGCCGCGCGGCGCACCGCGGTGGTAGGCGACCGGTTGCTGGCCATCTCTTCCTCAAACCTTGTGACAGTCGATTTCCTGGATCGCGACAAACCCAAGGTCACATCTGACGTGGAAATTGCCTGGCATGTTGATCGTGTATTTCTCGCCGACAATTATCTGGTGGAGCTTGGGAATGCCACGGGCTGGAATCCAGGCAGCCAGCCAACCATCACCGTGACTACGGCTTCCGCGCCGGACGGGTCCCTCAACGTAATCGATCTGGATAAGATTCCGGTGATTGGCTCTGCCATGCGGGATGGACGGCTCTACATCGCGCAGCAGAATACAAGATCGTATTACAACGGCTATATTACTCTTCTGACAACTACTGCAACGGCCGGCGTGACGCTCGCCCCCGATGACTTCACTGTTTCAGTCTACGACCTTACCAAGCTTCCCGCCGTTACTCTTCTTGGAAAAACCACCACAAAGGTCGGTTTTAATCTCAATTACGGCGCGCAGCTCAAAGCCGTCTGGCCTGCTCCCGGAATCCTCGTCTGGATGCGGCCACAGGATAGCTGGAACTACTGGTGGGGCGGGATCGTTTACAATAATTTTTCTTCCAACCTGGGCGTTGCCAATAGCAGCTTACTGACTTCCGCCGCTGACACCTCTCTCTCCAACGCATCCGCGTTCGCCAGCAATAATACAATCATCGCCGGCAGCCTCATCCTCCCAGCGATCCGCTGGTATCCCTACTATCAAGGCGACCAGGGCGGCACCGAAGCCGCCGTATTCGACGTAAGTTCCCCGAACACGCCGGTTTTCGCCTCCACGTTCGATCTCCGCACCGGCGCAACAACAGACTGGAGCGACCCTTTTGTCAGCGATGGCAAACTCTATGTCAGCTCCATGGCCTATTCGAATGCCGAAGTCGTCGATCCTAAACTAAACAGCACCGATCTCACCGTGACGCCGAGAGCCGGCCGCCAGTTCATGAGAGTAGTTGGCTTCGATGGACCCAAGAAACCGCTCATTGGCCCTGAAATCAATATCCCCGGCCGGCTGATCGGAGTTCCGCGATTAGGCACGATGCTCTTAACGTCCGGGCCGCTCTATACAGACACGTTGAAACCCTCCGGCGACCGCGCCATTCACGCCAGCAAATTTGACGGCGCCGCCGCTCACTTCATCAGCCAGATCCCGCTTCCCTTGTCGAATGGCGGTTATGCAGTCGACGGCGAAACTACCTTGGTCAACCTACCCGGGCAAACCACGCCGGCAGCCAAGCCCTCCATCCAAGCCTGGACCATTGACGGCAATGGCAAATTCCAGCTTGCGAGCACGACCGAGACCGATTCCTACGGCAACCTCGTTACTCTCCATGGGCTCGCCTTACTCGGATGGGGACCCGCCCAGCATCTCTACGACGTCACTGATCCGGGTAAACTCATCGACCTCGGCTTTTTTACGAGCGCCGGCTCATATAGTGCCACCGTTGAAAACTCGGACGCCAATCCGGCGCGCGGTCTTTGGGAAGCTTCGGGCGACTACGGCGTTTCCTTTATCGAGTTCGGCAAGTAGCGGGCAAACTATTTATGCGTGCGGATGCGGCGGGCCTCGATTGGCCCGCCGCTTCTGTTTACCGCATAACGCGTCCGATTACGGACGTTCCGCAGTGGTTTAAATGGATAATCAGACTGGTAATTCATACCGGTTTTAAAACATTCTGAGATTTTCCCAATCGCCACCGTGCACGACACGACTTCCTCCCTTCCCTCGTCTCTGGCTTCACAGAACCTGGCCGCTCCCTTAAGGCGATCGCGAACAAATGTCGTCTTGATCGACTTTGAGAGCGTGCAGCCTAAAACGCTTGCCCACCTCAATCACGAGCACTTCCGTGTCCTCGTCTTTGTTGGTGCCAGCCAGGCTAAAGTGCCGTTTGAGATTGCCACCGCCATGCAATGCATGGGAACCAAAGCCGAATATGTCAAAATCTGCGGCCACGGTTCCAACGCGCTCGACTTTCACATTGCCTTTTACATCGGGCAGATCGCGGCGGCAGATCCGGACGCTTTTTTCCATATCATTTCCAAGGACACAGGGTTCGATCCGCTCCTTCAACATCTCAAGACAAAGAAGATCTTTGCCGCCCGTCGCGAAGCCATCACGGAAATCCCGCTGGCCTCCCCGGGCACTAAAGAAATGCTCGAGATCGTCCTCGCAAAATTTCAAAACGCTAAATTTTGCAAGCCCGGCACCGTGGATACCCTGGCAAATTCGATCCGCTCGATGCTGCAGAATCGATGCGCCATGCCGGAGATTGCTGAGCTGATTGCAGCTCTGGCAGCCAAAAATATCCTCAGGATTAGCGGAAGCAAAGTCACCTATCCGGCGGCTGTAAACAACGCCAGTTAGCTAACCCATTTGCTGGAATAGCCGCGAATCAGCGCATTTCAGCCAAAGATTCTGCTCCCTGAGCTTGCGGATTCTGCCTTGATTGGCGTTCAATTGCGATTCCCCAAGTATCGACCAAGAGTGCTTTACATGCTCGCAATAGCTAAATAGTGGCGCATAAGCCTGGGCCCTTCTTCGGAACCATCATCCTTCTGCAAAGATCACTTGGCTGCACTGCTTTTTATCGGACCGGTGTCCGGCAGCTTTACCACTGCACGATATCGCGTTTCGATAGAATGACCGATATTTTTTGATTCCTCAGGAAGTAAAAAATGCTTTCCATAAATATCCAACAATTCACGATTTTAAGCATCGAATTTTCGGCGCGCGATTATTTTCAAATAGTTGTTAGCATTTGATTTTCATTCGCTTTGGCAGCCCGCGGCAGCACCCGTTTTTGTACTCCCCTTTGCGCCTGCAGCACTTACAACTGCGCTTTTTAGGCTGCCCACAGCAAACCACAAAACCGCGTTACAGACTTTATGCCCACTAAAAATGCCGCTTTGCCTTCGGATAACCGCCAGGACGAGCTGCTTTACCAGAGTGAGCAGACGTGCGTGGTGCGCAAGTTTCTTCAGGACGCGGCGCGCACAGCGGTCATCTGCAAGGAATTTCTCGGCGCTGAAGCGCTTAAGCGGCAACGGCACGAGCTTCGAATTCTTGAGCGTCTAAGTGGATGCCAGGGGGTGCCGCAATTAGTTTCCGGGCCGGTCTCCGGCAATACGATAGTAATGGTCGATAGCGACTGCGTACAGCTGGTGGAAGCGGTTTGTATCAAGCGATTGGAGCCTGCGGAGCTTTTGGAATTTGCACTGCGTCTGACGCGCATTGTTGCAACGGTTCATCGCGCCGGGATTATTCATAAGGATATTAACCCGGGCAATATCCTGATTCACAGCAGCGATCAAAGCCCGTTGCTTGTTGATTTCAGCATCGCCACCACCTTCGCCGAAGAGCATCCCGGCTTTGCCCATCATCACGAGATCGTTGGCACACTTGCCTATATTGCGCCGGAACAAACGGGCCGGACCGCCCGTACTGTCGACCAGCGGGCTGATCTCTATTCACTCGGCGCGACGCTCTATGAACTCGCCGTCGGCCATCCGCCTTTTGAAAGCGCCGATCCGCTTCAACTGATCCACGATCATACAGCCCGCCGGCCCAAACCGCCTATCCTATTGGATCCGCGGATTCCGCGGCAGTTCTCCGACATCATGTTGCGGCTGCTGGAAAAGGAACCTGATCTTCGTTATCAAAGCGCCGAGGGATTGGCGCGAGATCTCTCTCGATTATCCCAGGATCTGCAGAGCGGCGGCGGGGATCCTTTCCAGTTAGGCGAACGTGATTTCCCCATTCGTCTTTCGGCGCCGTCGCGTCTTGTTGGACGCGATGTGGAAATCGATTTGTTGCGGTCCGCCTTTGAAGGTGCGTTGAACGATCAGGGCCGCGGTGTGCTGGTAACGGGAGCTCCGGGCATAGGCAAGACCGCGCTGATTAATGAACTGCGGCCGATGGTCACCGCGCGGCGAGGCTGGTTTGTGACAGGGAAATTTGATCAATACCGGCGCGATCAATCCGCGGATGCCGTCCGGCAGTCATTGCGCGCATTGGGGCGTCTTCTATTGGCCGAGCCGGAGGAACAGCTGGTAGTTTTGCGGGTCCATATTCTGCGCGCGTTAGGTCCAAATGCCGGGTTGATCGCCGCGCTGCTGCCAGAGTTCTCTACTCTGCTCAACATTTCTCCTGAAACCGCGACAGGCGATCCGGTTGAGACCGAAGTCAGGTTGCGTCTGACCGTGCTTGAGTTGCTTCGCTCGATTGTCTCGCCAAGCCGTCCGCTTGTCATGGTTGTGGACGATCTTCAATGGGCCGGCTCGGTTCCCATTCATTTTATTGAATCAATCCTCATGGACGGCCGCGTTCGAGGCCTGTTGCTGGTTGGCGCGTACCGGGAGAGCGAAGTGGATGAAACCCATCCTCTGGCAACTGTTTTGCCACGTTGGGAACGCCTCGGTTCAGCACCCCTTTCTATTCGCTTAAAGAATCTTCCTCCTCTCTATCTTGGAGTTTTGCTGGAGGAAATGCTCCGGCTCCGGCCGCGCGATGCGGCAAGGCTTGCGGAGGCGGTGGGGACCCGCACCGACGGCAACCCGTACGATACAGTCGAAATGGTCAACGCATTGCGGCGCGACGGAACATTGGTGCCAGGCGATGACGGATGGAGCTGGGATCCAAGAACAATTCGTCATTATATCGGCCGGGGCGATGTCGTCGACCTGCTTGCGGCGCGCATGGAAATGCTGCCTCTTGAGACCCGCTCGCTTCTGGGAATCATGGCCTGCCTTGGCGGCGAGGTGGAACTCGATTTGCTTCAAGCCGCCAGCGGCGTCGAAAGCGCCGCCCTGGAAACATACCTGACATCCGCTCTTGAGGATGGCTTGTTAATCATGGAACAGACCGGCAGCAACGCGGTCCGCTTTCGCCACGATCGTGTCCAGCAAGCTGCCTACCATCGCATGGATCCGGCGGCGCGCCGTACGCTGCACCTTGGCATTGCAAGAAGACTCGCCGCCATTCCCGCACTCGGAGCCGAAGCGGCGGAGCAATATCTGCCTGCATTCGAAACCGTTTCCGATGCGGAGGAATGCCGCCGCGTATTGTCGCTCTTCCGCGACGCCGCAACCAATCTCCGCCTGATCAACTATGTCATGGCTGAACGCTTTTTGGCGGCCTCGATCGCACTTTTAGTCTTCGCACCGGACGAAAAACTGCTCCACATCACGCTCGAAACTGAGCATCACGCCGCGCTATACAGCCTCGCACGCCACGACGAGGCCGATGCCGTCTACGCTTCCATCGAGCGCCGCGCTTCCGATCCAAGACAATTGGCCGATGCCGCCGGCGTGCAGATGAACAGCCTTTGCAACAGGGGGCGCCATCAGGAAGCCGTGGCACTGGGGCTTGATTTATTGCGGCAGCTGGGACTGGAGCCGCCCCGCGATAACAACAACGGAGCCCTCGATGCACAATTAGACGTCCTGTATCGCTGGATCGCCGAGGACGCCCAATCCGAGGAACTGCGTCGTTCCGAAGCAACCGGGCCTCTGGTCTTGTCAGCAGCGCGTGTAGCCAACCGCATGATGGCGCCCGCCTTTTTCAGTAACCCGTCCATATTCGCCTGGCTCATACTTGAAAGCCAGCGGCTTTGGGCAAAGCATGGCCCTTGCGCGGCCCTTGTGGCCAATATCAGCCCGGTCGGCTCGGTCACCATTGCTTTGCGACAGGATTTTCGCACAGGTTATATCGCGGCACGGCGCGCACTGGCGGTGGGCGAGAGCCGCGGATACGAACCGGAAACGTCCTGGGCGCGATTTTGCTTCGCACTTTTTGCAATCCCTTGGTTTGAGCCGCTGGAGCATGTTGTGCAGCAGGCGCAGCGCGCACGGGAAGGGCTGCTTCATGGAGGCGACCTGCAGTTTGCCTGCTTTACCCATTACACCTCAATCTCCGCACTGCTTGATTGCGCGCCCACCCTTGAAAACTGCGCTTCGGAAGTAGAAGCCGCGCTGACGTTTGCCGCCCGTACCGGCAATGATTACATTGCCTCCTGCTTTATAGCCTACCGGCAACTAATAAAGGCCCTGCGGGGAGAAACCGAGATCGTTGGCCGATTGGGCGATGCTACTTTTAATGAGCTGGAGCACTTAAGAACGCTTGGAGCCAATCCGCTCGCAGCTTCCGTTTTCCATGTCAACTGTGCGCTGGCCGCCGTGCTGTTTGATGATGCCGATGGACTAAAGCAGCACGCCGCGGCGGCGATGCCACTGCTCCCTTACGTGCAGGGATTCTATCACACCAGCACGGCCAATCTGCTCCAGTCCATTACTCTGGCAGACCGGGCACGGGCTGGCGCTCCTGAACAACGGACTCCGCTCCTGGCTGAACTCGATCGATGCCGTGAATGGATCGCCCATCGCGCCGCAGACATTCCGGAGAATTTCCTCAACCTGCTGAACTTGGTCGACGCCGAGCGCGCCTGGGTAGTGGACGATTTTCGCAAAGCGGCTTCTGCTTTTGACGCAGCGCAACGAGAGTTTACGGAACATCAGCGCCCGTGGCATCAGGCACTGATCGCCGAGCGTGCCGGGCTCTTTCATATTGCCTATGGAATGGAGCACGCGGGCCGGAATCTATTGGCCGAAGCTTACCGTCGTTATGAAGACTGGGGTGCGACCGCGAAAGTGTTGAAGCTGAAGCGGGATCATTCATTCCTGCGCGGGGATTCAGCAACGCGGCGCCCGAATGGCCCGCACCGCACAAGCTCCGTATCAGCGGAAGCGATCGATCTGCTTGCCGTCGTGCGCGCCTCGCAGGCGCTGAGTTCAGAGACAAGCCTCTTTCAACTTAAACGCCGAGTAGTTGAACTCCTTGGTGCGATGACAGGGGCCACGACAGTTCTGGTCGTTTTGCGCGAGGATAACGCTTCGGAATGGATCCTGCCGGCCACAGCGGATCAAAGCGGAGAACTTGTTTCAGTCGAAGAAGCCGGTGCGCGAGGCCTGCTCCCGCTCTCAGCGTTCCGTTATGCGGAGCGGACTCAGGAACCATTGCTCGTAGAAGACGCCACGCGCGATGACCGCTTTGCCCATGACTCATATGTGGCGGGCCTTGAGCAATGCTCGTTGATGCTCGTGCCGATCCTCAACCAGGGAATCTCCCGCGCACTCTTATTTCTTGAAAACAGGCTGAGCCGGGGAGCCTTTTCAACCGACCGGCTCGACGCCGTCATGCTCATTGCCGGACAGCTGACGGTCTCCCTCGACAATGCGCGGCTTTATGCCTCGCTTGAACAAAAAGTGGCCGACCGCACCGAGGCATTGGCGAACTCGCTGGCATTGACCCGCGCAACATTGGAGTCGACCACCGACGGCATCCTTGCCACCGATGGCAATGGAAAAATAACCGGCTTTAATGAAAAATTCCTCGAGATGTGGCGTATGCCACGCCACCTCACCGAGTCCGACGAGGAACAGCCTTTTCTTGAAATAGGCAGCCGGCAATTGAAAGATCCACAGAGTTTCTTTCTCAAAGTAAACGATCTCTACTCGGACCCGGAATTGGAGACATTCGATCTCCTTGAATTTGAGGATGGCCGGGTTTTCGAACGCTATTCCAAGCCCCAACGCATCGAGGAACGGAGCGCGGGCCGTGTCTGGAGTTTTCGCGATGTGACCGAGCGTAAACGCATCGAAGACGACCTCAGGCAGACACAGCTATCAGTTGAACGCGCTGTCGACGCTGTCTGGTGGCTCGATCCGCAAGCGCGCTTTGTATATGTCAATGAAGCGGCTTGCAAATCGGTCGGCTATTCGCGCGAGGAACTGCTGAAACTTAGACTCCCTGATATTGCCCCGGCCAGCACGATGGAGAAGTGGCCGGATCTGTGGAAGGGAAGCCACCTAAAGGACAAATTCGAAGATGAGCACCGCTCAAAGGATGGCAGGACGTTTCCGGTGGAAGTGACAATTAATCGCATCACGTTTCTTGATCGCGAGGTGGCGTGCGTTTACTCCCGTGACATTACTGAACGCAAACGCGCCGAAACTGAGCTTGCTCATATTCACGGGCGGCTGCTTGATCTCTCCCGCCAGGCTGGCATGACGGAGGTCGCCACAAGCGTGATTCACAACGTCGGAAACGTTCTTAATAGCGTCAATGTTTCTTACTCGATCATCTCAAAGAATATACAGGGTTCGAGCATCGAGCACGTAGCCAGTGTCGCCGCCCTGCTGCGCGCGCAGCGAGACAATATCGGATCATTTCTCACGACAACCCCGCAGGGAAAAGAACTTCCAGGCTTCATTTGCGACCTGTCTGAACAGCTCATTGAAGAACAGGAAACCACCCTCGACGAACTTCATCAGCTTGGGAGAAACATCGAGCATATCAAGCAAATCGTAGCCATGCAGCAGAGCTACGCCACGGTTGGCGGGGTCCGCGAAAAAATGACGCTTGAGAGTGTTGTTGAAGACGCCATCCGCTTTAACCAGTCCGGACTCGACCGGCACCGAATTGAAATCATCCGTCAGTTTGCGCAGTTGCCTCAAGTTTCCATCGAGAAGCATAAAGTTCTGCAAATCCTCGTCAACCTGGTAAGGAACGCAAAGCACGCACTGACCGACGCAGCCCGGGCCGATAAGCGGCTGATTGTGCGCATTGCCGGGGACGCGCAATGGCTGACGGTAAGTGTGAGCGACAACGGGATCGGCATTGCCACGGAAAACCTGACCCGCATCTTTGCTCACGGCTTCACCACAAAAAAAGACGGCCATGGTTTTGGCCTTCACAGCGGTGTGCTTGCGGCAAAAGAAATGGGCGGCCGGCTGAGCGTCCTCAGCGACGGACTGGGCACCGGCGCCACCTTCACCCTTGAACTTCCCAATGTGCTCAATGGAACCTCCTCTGATTCCTCCGAATTTATCAATGCCCTTGCTTGAAGTGACCAAGCCCGAGGCTCTCAATGTGAACCGGCGCATCCTGCTCGTTGATGATAACGAGGCGATTCACGATGATTTTCGAAAGATCCTTGGCGTTAATGAGGTCAAAACCAGGTTTCAGGCAAAGGCCGCCGCGTTTTTCGGGGCTCCGCTTCCAACTGTCACCCGCGCCACCTTTGAACTGGAGTTTGCCTTTCAAGGCCAGGAAGCTTTTGAACAAGTCCAAACCGCCGTTAATAACAATCGCCGGTTTGCCATGGTTTTCATGGATGTCCGAATGCCGCCGGGATGGGATGGCTTGGAAACCACACTCAAACTATGGAAGATCGATCCTGATCTTCAAATCGTCATCTGCACTGCCTACTCGGATTATTCCTGGGAACAGATGATGGGGATGATCACAACGCCGGAGAGACTTCTTATCCTAAAAAAGCCGTTTGACGGCATCGAAGTCTTGCAGTTCGCCCACGCATTGACTGAAAAATGGTCGCTTGTTCAAGCCGCCCGCACCAATACGGAATTGCTTGAAAGAACTGTCAGTGTCCGCACCAGCGCGCTCGAAGCTGCGATGAAAGTCGCCCTCCAGGAACGCGACAATGCGCTCGAATCGGCAAAGGTCAAAGCCAGTTTTCTCGCCAATATGAGCCATGAACTCCGGACCCCGATGAACGGGATCATCGGAATGACCGACTTGCTCTGCGACATGAATCTCGATGCGAAACAACGCGAATTCGTAGATATGATTTTACTGAGCGCGCGCTCGCTTCTTACCACCGTCAACGACATCCTTGATTTCTCAAAGAGTGAATCGGGCAAGATGAGCTTTGAAGTCATCCAGTTCGATTTAATGGATCCTATCAACGCTACTCTGAAGCTGCTAAGTGAACGCGCGCAACGTAACGGAATCGAACTTACGGCGCTGATAGAACCTGGAGTGCCGACCCAATTGCAAGGTGATCCTGACCGATTGAGGCAGGTGATGGTCAATCTCGTGGGCAATGCAATCAAGTTTACCCCCGCCGGCAAAGTAACCCTTGTTGTTTCCCTGCAATCCGACACAAACACGCACGTAACTCTGCATTTCTGTGTCACGGATACCGGCATTGGGATTGCCGCCGCCGCGCAACCGCAACTCTTTGAACCTTTCGTTCAAGCCGATCTTTCCACCACGCGCAAATACGGCGGCACCGGACTTGGCCTGACGATCTGCCGCCAGCTAGTCGAGCAAATGGGCGGACAGATTGGTTTTACGAGCGTTGAGGGAGAAGGTTCGCGGTTCTGGTTTGCCTTGCCATTCCGATATCAGCAAAACCCGGGAGGCGCCTCCCCGGGCCGCTGCTGATCGGCGCATGGACGCACTGAACTTTACAACAAACGGCGAGACTGCACCGTGCGATCGCCGCGCGCAGAGCAGCTTCATTCCTCCATCGACTCTCAATCGAGGATTGCGTTACAAGGTTCAGCCGCCAGCCACCACCTTTCCACGATGAAAAATCAGCTCCTTGGCCTCTATACCTCCATCTATTACGTTGATGACCTCGCTCGCGCCAAAAAGTGGTATATGCAGTTCCTTGGCCAGGCTCCATATTTTGATCAGCCATTCTACGTCGGATTCAACGTCGCCGGTTATGAGCTTGGACTCATGCCCGTCTCCGACACAAAGCGCCTTCAAAAGGGTTCCGTTAGTTATTGGGGTGTGCGGGACATTTTGAGCGCCTCCGCTGAACTGGAGTCTCACGGGCACCAACTTTTCGACCCGATTACTGATGTCGGTGATGGGATTAAAGTGGCGTCGCTCTTGGATGCGGATGAAAACGTCGTTGGGCTTATCGAAAACCCACATTTTAAACCGGGCGCGCCAAAGTAACCGGTTTGGGGTCCCTCATGGTTGCGGGTTGACGCCGATGCCAACCGCGCCAAAGGTCAGGCTTGCTCTCCACCCCATCGAATCCCAATCTGCCTGGTGAAGTCGTGACAGCTGAAGGCGATTGCCATCCGGGCGCGCCTGCAACCGCTTCCGACTTGCCGGTGGCGGAATCTGCGCATGCGTCCCGCATCATAGCCTGTCATGACTGTGATACGCTGTTTGAGATGCCCGGCCTTGCGGTGGGCCAAAGTGTTATCTGCCCGCATTGCGCCGCCAGGCTCCAAACGTTTCGCCCCAATTCGCTTCACCGTTCCGCGGCGCTGGCGGTCAGCGCGGCCTCCTTCTTTTTTGTCGCCAACTTCTTTCCATTTATTGAACTCAAAGCCGGCGGCCAGAGCACGCGCATCATTCTCGCTCAAAGCGTTTCGGCCCTTCAGGCCCATGGCAGCCCATGGCTCGCGCTCGCGGTTGCCGTTTTCATCCTTGGGGCGCCGACGATCTCCATCTGCGGAATTCTCTACGTCTTGCTTCCCCTGCTTCGCGGCCGAACTCTTCCGGGCGCCATTCACGTCTGCCGCTGGGTCTACGGCAGCGATCCGTGGAACATGATTGAAGTCTTCCTGCTCGGCGTGCTCGTTAGCCTTATGAAACTTGGCGATATTGCCACCGTCACACTCGGCATTTCGTTCTGGGGATTTACCGGACTCATTATCTGCCTCACCGCGTCGCTCGCCGCCATCGACCGGCATGAACTCTGGCATCGACTGGAGACGCTCAGATCGTGACCGTTTTTCATAGCGAATCGGCCGCCGCCCGCGGACTTGCCATTTGCCATGGATGCGACAAACTCCAACCTGTTGCTTCCATCCATTGCGGCCGTTGCGGAGCCACATTGCATCTGCGCAAACCGCACAGCGTGCAACGCACGTGGGCGCTGACCGTCACCGCCATCTTCCTTTATCTGCCCGCCAATCTGCTCCCGATGATGCGCACATCCGGATTTGGCGGCGGCGAAGAAAAAACGATTCTGGGCGGGGTCGTGCTTTTCTGGGAACACCGTGCTTATCCCGTTGCGATCATCATTTTCACGGCAAGCGTGGTCATTCCGATCCTTAAACTAATTGCCATCGTGACGCTTTGCCTTTCCACCCGGAGCTGCTCGCAGCCTCGTGCAATGACCCGGCTTTACCGATTAACAGAACTCATCGGCCGCTGGTCGATGGTCGATGTCTTTGTTGTGGCCGTCCTGGTTGCCGTTGTGCAATTGGGATCCCTGATGTCGATTGAGCCCGGCCCGGCAGCGGTGGCATTTGCCGGAGTTGTTGTCGTCACCATGCTTGCAGCCATGTCCTTTGATCCGCGCCTTCTCTGGGACGCGGCCAACCGTCCCACGATTCAGCCATGAGCGAAACCTCTCCTCCGCCCACTCTTCCGCCGGTATTTCCCAAGGCGGTTATCATTAAAAAAAGCCGGCAACTCTCGCCGATCTGGATCATTCCCATCGTCGCGGCATGTCTTGGCCTCTGGCTTGTCTGGCAGCATTTTTCCGCCAAAGGACCGCTCGTGGAAGTGCAGTTTGAAACTGCGGAAGGAATTGTTTCCGGCAAAACGTCCATCATGTGCCGCAGTGTCGGCGTCGGCATCGTGGAAACAGTACGGCTCGACGCGAATATGAAAGGCGTTATCACGACCATCCGGATCGATCACGCGGCGGCCAATGTGTTGAAGAGCGATACTCGTTTCTGGGTGGTCCGGCCGCGCTTTGGCGGCACAGGGATCTCCGGTTTAAGCACGATAGTCTCGGGCACCTATATTGAACTTGATCCCGGTCTCTCAAAACAGACGGCACGCAAGTTCATCGGACTTGAAAACCCGCCGGTGACTCCCCAGGGGGTCCCCGGCCTGCATATCACGCTCGTAGCCGATGAAGGCGGCTCGCTTGGTCCTGGCTCTTCCATCTCTTATAAAGGGATTAAAGTAGGCAAGATAGAGAGCCGCGTCTTCAATACTCAAAAAAGCCGGGTCGAATACGGCGCCTTTATTGAAGGCACATTCGGTAATCTGGTAAGCGAACGTTCCCGGTTTTGGAATGTCAGCGGCATCGATCTTGATGTCAGCGCCGCCGGCGTCCGCCTGCGCACCGGCACGCTCGAATCGCTCGTGGCGGGCGGCGTCGCGTTCGATTCCGCCGAGATCGATATCCACGCCAAACAAGCTGGGGACGGCTTCATTTTTCCTCTTTATAAAAGCCACGACGATACCGAGGATACTTCGCTTAATCCACGCCTGACCTACCTGTTACTTTTCAAGGATAGCGTCCGCGGGCTTAGCAAAGAGGCGCCTGTTGAGTTCCGTGGCATACGGATTGGCACCGTGGAAGACATCTCCTTTGACTTTCTACCCAACGATCCTGAGCATCGGGTGCCGGTTCTTATCAAACTCGACGCATCCGTGCTTGGGAACTTGCCAAAAGACGATCTATCCGCCGGCCCGGGCGTAATTGCACAGAGTGTGCGAACCGGGCTGCGCGCCACATTAAAGACGGGCAGCCTGCTTACCGGCCAGCTATTCGTGGATCTCGACTTTCAAAAAGAAGGCCCCTCAGCCGAAGTTGTGATGGTGGAGGGTTACAGAACCATTCCCACCATTTCCTCCGGCCTGGGCCAGCTCCAGGACAAAGTCACGGCCTTACTCGACAAGTTTCAGGCGTTGCCCCTCAATGAAACCGTCACAAACGCCAACACCGCTCTGGCCGAAATCAAAGACATGGCCGTCGTTGCAAAAGGGACAGTTGCCGAACTCAATGGCGCCGCCGCGAATCTTGACAAACTGTTAGCATCTAAAGAAACGCAAGCGCTTCCCGCGGAGTTAAAAAGTTCGCTCACTTCCCTGCGCAAAACATTGGATGGATTTAACCAGAACTCCTCTGTCTACCGTGATCTGGCGACAACCATCCAGGAGCTAAGCAGCGCTTTGCGGGCAATCGACTCCCTTGCAACCACCATCGAACGCAAACCGAGTTCGCTACTCTGGGGCAATCCAAAAGGAAACGTCTCTCCTCCCCGAGCCAAACCCTAATCCCCCCTTCCCTCCTCTTAATCGTAATCTCTCCTGCCTTCGTGATTGAAACCACGGCGCGCTAATGCCGGACGATTACGATTAAGAGACTACAACACCATGAAACCCAGCCTACTCTTCGCCCTGTTAGTCCTCACCGGGTGCAGCACTCCCGAGCACTATTACCGTCTCAGTGCCGACGGTCCTGCCCCAGCGACCGGCTCCGGCTTTTCGCTTGGAGTTGGCCCGGTTGTCCTTCCCGATTACATAGATCGCGGAGAGCTTGTCTTCCAAAGTTCCGATACCAAGTTCGAGGTTCCGTATGAACAACGCTGGACCGGTTCCCTGCGCGATACCACCACCCGGGTCGTGGCCACAAACCTCGCTCGCCGCCTTGGCACCGGAAATTTGCACACCTATCCGTGGCCTCCAGGCACACCGCTCCGTTATCAGGTCCGCATTGATGTGCGCCAGTTTCACGCCCGTTCCGGCGGGGACGCGGTCCTTGAAGCCTCTTGGGCCGTTGAAGATGGCCAATCCGGCGCCGTCCTCCGCCGCCAGGCGGCCAATCTCACCGAGCCGGTTACTCAAAAAGGATACGATGGAATCGTGGCCGCCCAAAGCCGTCTCCTGAGCCAATTGGCCCGGAGCATAGCCCAATCCTTCCCGGCGCACTGATTGGCAGGTTCACATGATGCCGTTTATCATGCACGGCATCAGTTTTATTGGATCAGACGGCAGCGATCATGCATCACTTTGTTTGCATTGTTGCAAACCCACGATTTTCCGGCACCCTGTTTTGGATCCCCTGATCCCTACAGCTCTGCCTTATGTTCTTTTGTCACCGTCGCGCTCCGATCGTTCTGTTTTTAGCGATCCTTCTGCCGCGGCTTTTATTTGCTCAGGCTGGCGGTTTGGATAGCGCTTTTAATGCAGGAACGGTGCTTAATGGGACGGTCCCGGGAACCGTTCGCGTAGTGAAAGTGCTTAGTTCAGGCAAGAGTTTGATCGCCGGAGAGTTCACTTCCATCAATGGGAATCCGCATGGCAGCATTGCCTTGCTCAATAGTGACGGTTCGCTCGACTCCGATTTTAACGGGACTGCCAACGGAATCGTTCACGCGATCCTGGTGCAGGCCGACGGGAAAATTTTAATCGGCGGAGAATTCACTAAATACAATGGCGTCAGCCGCAACCGCATCGCCCGGCTCAGCAGTATTGGCGCGCTCGACACCTCTTTTAACCCCGGCACTGGTTTTGACGGACCGGTTTACGCCCTCACGGGCACACTGAGCATCTACGCCGGAGGCGATTTTTCCACGTTCAACGGCGTCAGCCGGAGTAGGATCGCGCAACTGGCGTTCACGGGCGCCTTATTCCCGACCAACATAACCGGCGGCGCTAACGGAGCAGTTTACGCGCTGATTACTGTAAATGAAGCGATTGGGGGAAGCACTTCACTCTACGCCGGTGGAGCCTTTACCACATTCGGCGGCGTGAATCGAAACCGACTTGCCAAGGTAACTTCCGCCACGGTGGACTCCACCTTTAATGCTTCTGGCGGTCCCAATGGCCCGGTCTATTCGCTGGCATTTATGGGCAGCTCCAACTCAAGCGTGCTTTACTTCGGAGGCGATTTCACCAGCGTGGGCGCAATTAATCGCGGCCGAATCGCTCGCTGGACAACCACTCAGCTTGGCGCGAGTCCAACGATTTTGGACCCGGCATTCAACTTCTCGATCGATGGAATCTGCCGAAGTCTGGCCGTGACCGGCACCCTATCAAATCCCCAGGTTTATGCCGGGGGGGACTTTACCAACATCAACGGCCAGCCCCGGAGCGGGATCGCGAGGCTGAGCTTTATTTTGGAGTCTCCGATTGGCACCACCCGCTATTGGAATTTGGATAATAGCTATGGCTCAGCTAATGGAGTTAATGGAACCGTTTATCAGATCGAGGTTGCCAATGATGGCAAAGCCTTGGCCGGCGGTGCGTTTACCACCTTTGCCGGTGTAGCCACGCCCCCCGTCGTCCGGCTTTATAGCGACACAGGAAATCAACTTCCCGCTGCTCCAGGCGGCCTTGTTGTGCGCACCCTCAGCAACACTCAGATTTATGCGCAGTGGTCCGCCAGCCTGAGCGCCTCCACTTACACGCTCGAGCGCAGTGCCGACGGCGTAACGGGTTGGAGCCAGATTTACACAGGGGCTAACACGCAGCGCTATGAAAACGGTTTGATACCCGGAACCGCTTATTTTTATCGGGTGACCGCCACCAATTCAAACGGCAGTAGCGCGGCTTCCCCAGTCGTCAGCGCAAACACGAATCCCACCGCATGGAAGGGCGCGGGAGCGGTGGAGCCCCTGCCCGCCGCGGGGTTCACTGACGGCGTTATTTACGCCATCGTGCCCCAGCCTGATGGGAAAATTCTTCTGGGAGGCTCTTTTAAAAATGTTCTTGGTGTTGCCCGGCAATCGATCGCGCGGCTGCTCCCTGATCGTACTCTGGATCCAAGTTTTAACCCCGGCACAGGCCCGGACTATGCGGTGAACCGGATTGCGCTGCTTCGGGATGGACGAATTTATATCCAAGGGAGCTTTGGCATCGTTTCGGGCGTAAACCGCGCCGGCCTTGCCCGACTGCACGCCGATGGTTCGCTCGATCCGACATTTAACGCGGGCAACGGAGCCTCTGGCACCTACGACATGGTCATCGGTGCGGATGACAGGCTCCTCGTCACTGGGAGTTTCAGCGGCTTCGATGGCGGCTTTAATGGAACCGGGCACTACAACCTGGTGCGGCTGAATCTCGATGGGTCCGTTGATCTGACCTACAATGTGGGCCTCTCCACAATACCCTCCGCCATTGCGTTGCAATCTGACGGCCGGCTTCTTATTACAAGCTTCTTTGGCAGCGCCAATGGGATCGATTTCAGCGGCCATCTGGCCCGGCTCAATGCCGACGGCAGCCTGGACACGGATTTCAAGGCCAATATCACAAGCATACTGAACATTATTGCACTGCAAAATGGAGGCATTCTTGTCACGACCTACGCCTCCGGCCCCCCAGGTTCTCCACGGAATGGAACGACGTTATTGAATGCCGATGGCACGCCCAACCCCGCTTTTTCCGCCCCCGCTTTCGATGGGACTTCGGACTTCGTTGCCGCTCAACCCGACGGCAAGTTCATTGTGGCCGGCAGCTTCATGGAGATCGGGAATGTCACACGATGGAAATTGGCCCGGTTTAATGCTGACGGCTCCGTTGATGCCACGTTCGATCCGGGTGCCGGCCCGGGCAGCGGCAGCATCGGCGCCATGGCCGTCCTCGGCGATACGGGACTGCTGGTTGCTGGCAGTTTCACCTCCTTTGGGGAGAGCACGCATGATTATCTTGTCTATCTCAAAGGGGACGGCAACGCGGCTCCCCCGCCCGCTGTCGAACCGTTGCTCGCCACATCGCCCAGCAGCAGCAGCCTGCGGCTTTCCTGGAAGGATGGCGCGGGCGAATTCTCGTATCATCTGGAACGCAGCCTCGATGGCGTTGGCGGCTGGAACACCATTGCGGACCTCCCATGGGATTCCACCACCTTTACCGATACTGGACGCATCGCCGGCACCGAATATTTCTATCGGTTGCGCGCGTCCAATTCCGCGGGCAACTCTCCGTTCTCCGCCAATCTCGCTGGACGAACGCTCTCACTCTATAGCCAGTGGAAACTTGATTACGGTTTCTCGACAACGGAACCGGACAGCTCCGATGGCGATGGGGATGGAGTCAGCACCCTCATGGAATATGCGCTTGGGCTCGACCCAAAGAGCCCTCAGTTTGACGGATTGCCAGTCAACCAGCTTCTCAACGGAGCTCTTGCCTTAAGCTACCGGCGCTTCCGCTCCGACGTGCTTTATCTGGTGGAAACCTCCACGGATCTCGAAACCTGGACGACGGTTGGTGTCACACAAGGCGCCGGCCCCTTTCCTATCGCGTGGACACTCACCGGCAATGCTTCTCAGAAATATCTGCGCCTAAAAGTAACCGTGCCATAGGCAAAAACCGCCCGGCCATTATCCCGTTCTCTGCGGGATTAATGCGAGACCGCTCGGAAAAACTGTTTCCCTTCATTTGCGCTGGCGGGCACCACCAACTCTGCGCGACCGTCGGTTCCAATCGTAAAAGCAAGCGCCTCGCTCCAACCGATAAGGTCGGCCGATTTTTCAAGCATGTAAGGAGCGCCGGGCGTGCCGCGGATCGAAAGACGAACCTGGGCAGCCTCACGAAGGATGCCCAGCATCGTCGGGGGTTGCGGGATGAAACGGGCGGTCACACTCGTTGCGGCACTTAGCGCGAGCGAAATGGTGGCATTATTCGGAAGCCCGGGCACCCCGCTCCAACCGGCAAACTGATAACCCGGAGCCGGTACCGCGCTAAGGGTGATCGGCGTGTTCTGGAAATAAGTGCCGCTCCACGGATAAGGCGAGAGGGCATTGGCGCCTGGCAGCTGCGAATTGACCAGCAACCGATTGACGCGCACGGAGCCGCGGACCGGGTCGCTGACATTGACGGTAAGCGGCAAGCTGCCTCCCAGCGCGAAGGTGGAAATGAAATGCTGACGCACATTGGCGGAGCGGAGCGCCGCGAAATCGCGCACCACCTGCACACGGCTTTGCCACGTCGCCACGGAAGCGCCATTGACCTGCCACCGGCGATGATGCTCAGCCATTGCCGGTTGAAGCTCCGCCTTCATCGCATCAAGCAACGCCGTCGCGCGCGCCGGCTGAAACCACGAGTTCAACAGATCCGCGGCTGTATTGATGAAATCACGCTTGAACTCCGGATTGGTCAGCAAGCGCCGCAGAAACGCCGTTCCCCACGCATTATTGAATCCGGATCGGCCGGTTGGCGAAATAGCCACCGCGAGCGTGTTCTCAGTCACCCCGGCGCTCCACATGTGGCCAAGCCCAAGGTCGACATCGAAGAGAAACCAGCGCCAACGCCCATCCTTGCCGCGACCCAGCGTGGCGTCCGGTTGGGCAAGCCGGCGCCGCCAAACGCGCGTGTTGTTCTGCGGCCAATCAGCGTTGGCGTAAAAAATCTCGCAGAGCTGGTAATGAAGAAAACTGTCGGTATCGAGCCGGGCGCGGACGTAATCGTAATTGGCTTGGATGGCGAGATTGTGAGTCTCCGCATAATTGCGCAGGTCGATGAATGCCTGCTCGTCTCCCGGCTGGCCTTCGTCGAGCGAGCCCGCGCCGGAAAGAATCACCACCTCGTCATCATCAACGCCATAATGTGCCTGCACATAACGCGCATCCTGCTGCTCCCTCAGGGTGAGCACGCCCCAGTATTCGCCATCGAGATAAATCGAGGTGGGGCGTGAGGACATCAGATCGACTCCGAGGCCGGCCGCCAACCGCGCGGCAAAGTCATCGCGCATGATCGCGCCATCCCAATCATTTCCAAAATTGCGCAGCCGCAAATGGCGGAAAAGAGTGAGCGGCAAACCGTCCCCAAGTTTTTTCAGGCCGGCAAAGATCGGGAACGCAATGGCATCCTCAGGCGATTCCTCGCCCCGCGCCTTGATGCCAAATGATTTCTGCCGGAACGAACGCGACGACTGCCCCTGAATGTCGATGACGGCCGGCTCAGCGAAGCCGGGCGATCCGTCTGCGTTAAAAAACTCAAGATGCGCCGCGCGTTCCCAGGCGCCGCCGCGTTGCGTATAGTTCGCCGGAGTATGCCCGGTAAGCGCCTCGCCCGGATGTGTGGCGACATATTGGTCGAAGATGGAGCCGAGCATATAGATGCCACTCGCGTAGTCAAAAAGCCCGGCCGGCGGCGTCGCGATCGCAAGCGTTGGCAACCCATCCGAGCGCGTGGCATCGGCGCCGACAAAATAAGTGTGCGTGGTAATGGGTCCGGGCAATCCGCCGGCCCGAAAGCCCCGCGCCCGGACGACCGTCGCTTTGCGCACCTCGCCCACGGGCGGTTTCCAACCATCCGTATGCTGATTCACCGTCGCGGTGCCTTGAATCATCGAAATCCCATTCGGCGCGCCCAAACGGCTTGCGATCGTCAACGGTCCAGTAACCGCCGCCGACGCCTCGCCAGGCTCCGAACCATCCAGTGTGTAGCGAAGCGTCACGCCTGGCTCGGTGGTTGAAAGCGCAATCGCAAGCGTGTTGCCGTAAAATCCGCCAGGTATCGAGAACCCGGGAGCGTCAAAAACAAGGCTCTCGTAAGGCGCCGCCGGTGTGTTCGAGCGGCCCGGGGTCGGTTCGGCAAAAAATTTCCACGCTCCTGTCGCGCTCGGGAAACGGCCGCTGCTCGTGTCGCGCGCCAGGCGCACAGCGGGCGATACGTCGGCCTGCGTGCCGTCGGGTTTGGTCAGCGTGAGCGATTCGCCCTCCGACTTGAGCGAAAAGTTCGTATGCAACGGCGTGGCGGCGCCTTTGCGATCCTTGCCGGAGGCGAACACAACAAGGTAACCGCGCGGCGGAATGGTGACCGCTGGAAATATCCATTTAAACGGCATCCCCGGCTGATCCGAGAGCCCCCAGCCTGCAAGTGGGGCCGGTGCGCTGGTGCCGTTGAAGATTTCGATCCAATCGGAGGAATCACCGTCTTCATCATGCAGCGAATCATTATTTACCGAAACAACTTCGTTAAGGACCACTCCGATGTTGAGCGGTGTCAATACGCCGGTGATTGCGTCAATTTCAAAAATGCGTGGCCCGGTTGAGTTGGTTCTCGTGAACTCGATCCTGAAATCGTCCCCAACCACCGCACCATCAGCAAAAATCCGCGTCACATCGCCGTCAAAACCGTTGTTATCGAAGAGATCAACCTGCGTTCCTTCGACAAAAAAGCGCACCAACTCAGTGTCACGCTCCGCACTTGGACCATCGCCGGAAAGTCCGAGGCGATACCCGGAAAGCGTCAATGGCTCACTGGTGTGCCATTCGATAAAATCAACGGTCTCCCCGCCATCGCCCATAATGAGGTTGCCATTGTCCGCAACGCCCCCATCGCCGAAGATAAAATCCTCCGGCTCGACCGGTCCGTTGTTGTTTCCAAAGGCGTCTTCGACCGAGTCGCTGCCCGATACGCGGCTGCTCACTTTAAAAACCGAGGAGAGCCCCGGCCCCTCGTCATCCAGCGCCGCCCCCGCCCGTCCGGTCACTGAATTTGTCGCCGCGTTAAAAGCAATCCGGTCAAGGAAGTTGCCGTTTTGCTCACCCGTTGTCCCCTCCGCGTCGAGTTCGACCAAACGGGCGCCGGCGTTTGAGGCACGCGTTATTTCAAGCCGGAATGCGCGCAGATTGGTCGCGGGAACGGCAAACGCGCTCTCCTGGATCAAGAGCGGCACATTGGTATTGCCTCCCGGACCTCCCGGAATCGTCCCCCCGGAGATTTGGGAAAACGTCATTCCGTCACTGCTTGCGAGGAGCCGAAACGAAGCGGCGCCCCTGGAAGGACTTGCGGCATTATCCTGAAAAAGCAACAGCGAGATGCTCGCAAGATTGACCGGCGCCGGCGTCTGCCACTGGATGGAATCAAGCGCACCGGCCGGCACCCCATCCGCAAAGATCACATGGGTCGGCTCGACCCACCCATTCGTTGTCGAAAAGCCGAGTAAAGAGCGCGGGTCCGCATTGCCGGCGCCATTGTGCAAGGGCGTCGAGACAATGACGCGGGTCCCCTGTGAAATATCAAAAAGATCGCTCGTGACGCCTTCGCCTCCGGCGGTGCTGAAGACCGGCGCCGCGCCACCTTTTGAGACCGCAAATAAAAGGGCGAACAGGACAATTTTCAGCACGGATCGCATCGGCGGCATGGGCAAACCGTTCACGGGGTTTTTGCGATCAACTCCGCGCGGTGGTTCAGAGCGCCGATATTACCTCCGTGGCCGGCGCAACGCGAGAAGACCTGCGCCGCTTAAAAGCGCGACAAGCGCGGACGGTTCAGGAACGGCTGCCACGATCGCGTCGATCTCAAAAATCCGTCCACCACTCTGCGTGGTGCGCGTGAACTCGATCCGGAAATCATCGCCGGTGACCGCGCCCCCGGCGAAAAGCCGGGAGACATCGCCATCAAAGCCGTTGTTATCAAAAAGATCGACCTCAACGCCTTCAATCAGGAAGCGGACCATTTCGGTATCACGGTTTGGATCCGTCCCATCGCCCGAGAGGCCGAGCTTAAAACCGGCGAGCCGCACGGGCGAGGAAGTGTGCCATTCAATAAAGTCGACCGCCTCGCCTTCGTCGCCAAAAACGGCATTGCCATTATCCACGGCGCCTCCGTCGGCGAAGATATAATCCTCGGGCTCAATGGCTCCATTGTTATTGCCCACGGCATCGATCGGGGAATCGGAACCGATTCCCGGGCTCGCTCCGCCGGCGGTGATCAATCCGGGCCCTTGATCATCGGACTGCGCGGCACCGCGGCCCGTGAGCGTATTCAAAGCGTAATTAAAGGCCAGCCGATCAAGGTAAGTGGCGGCAACCGGCACCGCAGCCGACCCGGAAGCATCAAGTTCAAGGACGCGGACGCCTTGGTTTGTCAATCGTGTGACTTCAAGGCGAAACGCGCGCACGGCGTTCGTGGTTCCCGTGAGCGCATCATCGTGAATGAGAAGCGGTATATTGGCGTTGGCACCGTTCACATCGCTTGGGATTGTGCCGCTTGAAACCGCGGAGAAATTCACTCCATCCTGGCTGGCGAAAAGGGCATACGAAGATGCGCCTCGTACTGCATTGCCTGCGCCATCCTGCTGCAAATGCAGGTCAATGCTTGAAAGATTAATCCAGCCCGGTGTCTGCCATTCAATAAAATCGACCGTGCCCGCGCCGGGGCCATCCGAAAAAAGCGAATGGTTTGTTTCCACAAAACCGCTGATTCCACCAAATGCCGAACGCGGATCCGACTCGCCGGCGCCATTGTGTTGCGGAGTCGAAAAGATGACCTGGTTGCCCTGCAATATATCAAAGATATCAGTGGTGATCCCTTCCCCGCCCGGTCCATCCGTGGTGAAAACGGGTGCCGCGTGAAGCGCCGCGCCAATCCCAAGCGCACAGAGAGTAACAATGGAGGAGACAAGAAAATGGTGTTTGTTCATTTGGTTGGTGGAACCGGAGCGCGGGGGGACACGCAGGGAGGGTCGAGTTCACGCTACATAAAGCCCCGGAGTCAAGTCGTAACATGGCAAGTTGTTCGCCATTCTGTCCACTCACCGTAATCAAGCTTAGCAGCGCATTATACGGCACAGAGAGACACAGTCATTTGCAAAGTTCGGCGGCCAAAACCGCCATGGTGGCTCGGTGGCGGCATGCGCAGTCGTTCCAGCGGTTTCGCTCATGTTAGAATTTTGTGCTTCTGCGTTATCAAAATGCGCGGCATTGATTTCAACCATATGAGCTCCTCCAAAGAATGGATCACGCGCGCCGGCTTGTTGTTTACCGGCATTTTTGCGGGGTGGTTTGCAAAAACCGGGACCGTGAGCCAATCGGGCAACCTCCCTCACCCGGCCAAAACCACGGTTGTCAGAGCCGAAGCGGCGATTGCCCAAGCAGATAAAGATCGCCCCATTCCGGCAGCCTCAAGCGCCAAAGCGAATACGATCAAAACTCGATTTGGACTCGCAATGCTCCAAGGCTCTCCGTTCCGGCGGCAGGCCGATTTTTTAAAGGAACTTGAGAACCTCACTCCTGAAGACGCCGACGGAGTTCGAAAACTCTTTGGCGAATTCGACAGGCAAGGAATGGAGTTTCCCTATGAGTGGAGCGCATTTTATCAGCGCTGGGGCCAGGTCGATCCTGCCCGCGCAATCGAGCATGCCCTGGCTGATCCCGGCGTCGGTTGGGCTCCGGGCGCAATGAAGGATGCATTTAATGGTTGGGCGTCACGCGATCCCGCCGCTGCCGCCGCCTGGCTGCAGGCGCATCCGGAGTCGCCTAATTTTGATTCCGCTTTTCTGGGATATGTCGCGGGATTCGCCGGCCAGGATCTCCAGGGAGCCACCCGAATGGCGCTCGAATCGGTGCCGTCCAACCATCATGCAATCGGCAAAGTGGCCGAATCGCTGGCCGAAGCCGCCGTGCGCCAGGGACAGCTGCGCGGAATGGAATCGTGGTATGACGGACTGCCGGACCACGGCGACGGCGCACTTAAACGAGCCGCTTTCGGCCATGTTTATTGGCGCGAAAAACATGCGGGTCAGGAAGTGGCGTCCGAGTGGCTCGCGTCCCAGGCCTCCAATCCCTGGCGCGGCGATCAGCAATATGGCGAGATGGCTGAATGGCTCGCCAACCGCGATCCGGATAAGGCGCTCGGCTGGATGGCAAACCTGCCGCCTTCTCCGACTGATGGGACCTGGCCCGGAATGGGACGCGTCCTGCGCCGCTGGAGGGAAACCAATCCCCAGGCCGCCGATGCCTGGATTCAAACCCGGCAGCCCGGCACTTTTGGCGATTACGCCCGCGCCACTTATGAAAAGCTTCTTAAACCGGCCGTCCCCGTGGTTCGCCGTCTGCCAGCGCAGTAGCAGACGAAACAGCTTCGGCGCCCGCCTGAAGATCTCCCTTTTTTCGTCTATCGACTCGCCGCTAAATCAATGCCTTGCGCAGAAGCCACATTTTCACAACCTGTGTCAGGACCACATAGCACAAAACCGTGACCAATAGGATCGGCCAGTAAAGCGCCGGGAGCGGAGTAAAGCCAAGGGCGGCGGACACGGGCGAGAATGGGAGCCACATTGCAATCGCCATGACGAGGATGGTCGTCATGGTGACCTGCCAGCTTGCGCGTCCGTGAATGAACGGCAGCTTGTTGGTGCGGATGACGTGGATAATCAGGGTCTGAGTGATGAGCGATTCCACAAACCAGCCTGTTTGAAAAAGCGAAGCGCGGGCCGGATCCCAGCACCCGAAAAGATAGAGCATCACGAAGAAAGTGGTGTAGTCGAAGATCGAACTGATCGGGCCGATAAAGAGAACAAACTTGCGGATATCGCCGATCTGCCACGGCCGCGGTTTGGCGGTCTGCTCCGGGCCAACGGTATCAGTCGGAATGGGGACCTGTGAAAAGTCGTAGAGCAGATTATTGGTGAGGATCTGGATCGGCGCCATCGGCACGAATGGAAGAAACGCGCTGGCGCCAAGCACACTGAACATGTTGCCGAAGTTGGAACTGGCGCCCATGCGGACGTATTTGAGGATATTGACGAACACTTTGCGTCCTTCAATCACGCCGTCATCCAGCACCATGAGGTCCTTTTCCAAAAGGATGACCGCCGCTGCGGCTTTTGCGATGTCGACCGCCGAGTCGACTGAGATGCCGACATCCGCGACGTGCAGCGCGGGCGAGTCGTTGATGCCGTCGCCCATGAACCCGACAACATGCCCCTTTTGCTGGAGTGCGCGGATGATACGTTGTTTGTGGGCGGGCGACAGCCGGGCAAAAATATGTGCGCTCTGCACTGCCTCGGCGAGCTCCGCTTCACTCATTGCTTCCACCGTGCTGCCAACCAGGATGTTGTCCGCATTTAATCCGACCTCGCAGCATACCTTGCGCGTGACAAGATCGTTGTCCCCTGTCAGCACCTTGATTGTGACCCCATGCGCTTGGAGCGCCTTGATTGCTTTTGCAGCCGAATCTTTCGGCGGATCGAGAAAGGCGATGTAACCTTTTAATATCAGGTCGCACTCGTCGTCTTTGGTAATGTGCGGATGCTCGCCGAAATGCTTGTGGGCAACGGCCAGCACTCGGAATCCGTCGGCGCTTAGTTCCTGGTAATGCAGAGTGAGATCGGCGGCCCGCTCGGCTTCCAATGGAAATACCTCCCCGTCAAGTTCGTAGAAAGTGCAGCGGGGAAAGATCGCTTCGGGCGCTCCTTTGGTGAGAAGCTGATGATCCTTGTCAGGTTTTTCCACGACGACAGACATCATCCGGCGCACAAAATCGAACGGGATCTCATCGACCTTGCGATAACCCTCCAGGCGCTCCTGCCTGGCGTCCTGATGATTCAAGACCGCACGGTCCAGGACGCTCTTTAAGCCCGTCTGAAAATGGGCGATGAGGAACGCGTCAAAAAACACGCTCTCGTTCTCCTTCTTCATCACATCGCAGTGCCGCTGCAGGATCACCTGATCCATGGTAAGCGTGCCGGTCTTGTCCGTGCAAAGGACATCCATCGCGCCGAAGTTTTGGATCGCGTTGAGCTGCTTGACGATGACCTTCTTGCGCGACATCGCCAGCGCCCCTTTTGAAAGGCAGACCGAAACAATCATCGGCAACATCTCGGGAGTCAGCCCCACGGCAACCGCGATTGAAAAGAAAAACGCCTCGTGCCAGTTGTGCTTGGTAAATCCGTTGATGAGAAAAACCAGCGGCACCATGACTGCCATGAAGCGGATCATGAGCCAGGTAAAATCCTTTAACCCTTTATCAAAACTCGTCTCCACCGGATCGCCGACAATGCTGTCCGCCATGCTCCCAAAATAAGTCCGCGCACCCGTTGCCAGCACAATCACCGTCGCGGCGCCACTCTCCACGCTCGTTCCAAGAAAACAGAGATTGGAAAACTCAAGCGGCGGCAGATCGGCGCGCGTTTCCCGAATCTCAAATTTTTCCACCGGCAACGATTCCCCCGTGAGCGCCGACTGGGTGACAAAGAGATCCTTGACGGCAATCACCCGCACATCAGCGGGAATCATGTCCCCGGCGGAAAGCGTGACGATATCGCCCGGAACCAGTTCTTTGAGCGGAACTTCCTCCACCGTGCCCCCGCGCATCACGGCGGTGGTCACCGTGATCATCTCTTTCAATTTTGCCGCCGCTGCATCGGCACGCAGCTCCTGCACAAAACGCAAAGTCACTCCAAGGATCACCATGAGCGCCATGACCGTACCCGCCCGCGCATCCCCGGTGGCGAATGAAATGCCCGCGAGCACCATCAGCAGGATGACCAGCGGATTGCGCGCCGCCGTCAACAGCCGCCACGGCCATCCGCGGTGTTTTTCTGAAACGACAACGTTTGGGCCGGTTTCCTCCAAACGCTTCGCCGCTTCGGCTTTGCTCAATCCGCCGGGCGCCGTTTTCATTCGACTGAAGACCTCCGCGGTCTCGACCTTTGCCATCTCGGCAAGGAGCGGGGAAAACTCGATGGAATGAAGGCTGGCCGGTGAAACGCCGGCAGAAAGCCTGGAAATTAGATTCGGTAACATTTTCGCAGGAAGAACAAATCACGCTGCCGCCACCCCGCACCGTGCGATCCGTTTATCCTGAAAAGCGAGAACAACCGGTTAACCCATCCCTCGTTGCCCGTCAAAAAGGGCTTCACTTAATTTGCCCCATTTCAACGAGCCTCGCGCTTTTGTTCCCTAAGCGAATCCCTGCACTCTCCGCGAAATAAAACAGCGTTCTCAAACCGGGCATCGGTTAAGCCGCGGCTTTTCAAGTTCCTGACGAGGACCAAAAAACTCAAAATGCGTTTGGGCCGGGGGCATTCCCCACGCGAGCAACTGATGGTAGATGCCGGCCATGAACGGTTGCGGCCCGCAAAAGTAATAATCCCCATCGCGATCCGGCACGAGCGACTCGATTAGCTCCGCATCAATGAACCCGAGGCTAAGCCGCTGATCCGCGGTAAGTTCCTCTTCGGTGGCGTCATTGTAGCGATAACGAACAACGAGGTTCCGATGGGCTTTGGCCAGCGCATCCAGAGTTCCTTTAAAAGCGTGCGTCCCCGCATTCAGACTGCCATGGATGAAAACAACCTGGCGCTCGGGAGTCTGTTCCAAAGCACTCAAAAGGATGCTCATGATCGGGGTAATTCCAATTCCGCCTGAAAGCAGAACCAATGGCCGCGTATGATGCTCGCTGGGATCAAGGATAAACTCCCCGCACGGCGGTCCCACTTCCAGATGGGCTCCGACTTGCACCGCCTGATGAAGATAGTTGGAAGCGAATCCGTCGGGCTTGCTCGCCTCGATCGCCAGTTCCCGTTTTACGCTAATGCGAAACCAAGGCTGGCCCGGTTTGTCCGAAAGACTGTAATTTCGCATCGTGGTATGCCCGCACGGGCTCGGCACCCGTACCGTGATGTATTGCCCTGGTTTAAAGGCAGGCACGCCACTGCCATCCGCTGGTTCCAGATAGAAGGAAGTAATCACGTCGTTCTCCGGTTCTTTTCTCACCACACGAAACGTTTTGAATCCCTCCCATCCATGCGGCATGTCGCGATGCTCGTGGTAAATCTGTTGCTCCCGGCCAATGAAGATGTCTGCTAGAAACCCATACGCTTCTCCCCATGCCGCGATTACTTCATCGGTGGCTCCTTCCCCTAAAACCTCGCGGATCGAGGCGAGCAGGTTGCTCCCTACAATTGGATAATGCTCCGGCTTGATCTGCAGCGATGCATGCTTCTGGGCGATCAATTCCACCGCACCGCCCAACACCGTCAGATTATCGATGTTCGCCGCATACGCGCAAATCGCCGCTGCGAGCGCTTTTTGCTGCGCCCCGGCCGCCTGATTTGCCGAATTGAAAAAGGGAGCCACCTCGGGGTTCTTTTCAAACATCCGCCGATAGAAATGGCGGGTCAGCGCTTCGCCGTGCTCCTCAAGAATCGGAGCGGTCGATTTCACAATTGCGATTGTCGATTCGGTCAACATGCTGAATGGGTATTTAATTTACCTATTAACGGCAAGATTTCTTTCGT
Source organism: Chthoniobacteraceae bacterium (assembly GCA_028293625.1). Classification (GTDB taxonomy): domain Bacteria; phylum Verrucomicrobiota; class Verrucomicrobiia; order Chthoniobacterales; family Chthoniobacteraceae; genus CAIURC01. The sequence goes on from JAQGOL010000034.1 coordinate 176,261, forward strand.
CCGCCCATCAAATACCGTATTCCCTCTCCTGGCCGCCGATTCTCGCCCGTGCAACTCACCTATCACACCGACTACTCACTGCGGTTGCTTACCTATCTCATCTGCCGCCCTTCCCGCTGCGTCACGACCCGGGAAATGGCCGAGTTTTACGGAATCTCGCTGCATCATCTCACCAAAGTCGCCAAAGCTCTCACCAAAGCCGGATGGCTGACGACAACCCGGGGCAGCGGTGGCGGCCTCATGCTTGCCGCCCATACGCCCGGTGCAAAAATCGGGGAAATCGTGCGATGCACTGAAAACACGGATCTCGTGGAGTGCTTTAATCCGGCTACAAACAGCTGCCCGATTCATCGCTGTTGCGAGCTCAAGTCGATCCTTTTTCAGGCGCGGCGTGCTTTCTTTGAAGTCCTCGACTCGTTCACGGTGCAGGACCTGGCCCGCTATTCCGCGGAAGTAAATCAGTTGATTGGCGCAAAACCCGATCCCGCGATATCGGATGCGCAATCTGACTGCTGACGCCGATGTCCATGGTTCGTCCCCCCTCCTTTTTTGAACTCTGCCGCGCTGAGCCATTCCGCATTTTTTTCCCGCTCGGCCTGCTTGTGGGAATCTCAGGCGTATCACTTTGGCCGCTCTACTTCTCCGGGCTCCACAAGTTCTATCCCGGAGTGATGCACGCCCGCATGATGATTGAAGGGTTTCTGGGGGCGTTTGTCCTCGGTTTTCTCGGCACTGCGATGCCGCGGCTCACAGGCACCGGCCCGTTTTCGCGCTTGGAATTAACCACGCTGCTTGCCCTCTACATCGGCGCGGTCGGCACGCACATCGCGGAACGTTACCTGGCAGCCGATTGCATTTTCCTCGCGCTGCTGATCACGTTTGCCCTCCTGATGGGCAAGCGATTTACGCGGCGCACAGATCTGCCGCCACCAGGGTTCCTATTGGTCATTTTCGGTTTCTTCAATGCGATTGCGGGGACGGCGCTCCTTATCCATGGCAGCCTCGGCGAAGGCTCTGCGCACAGCGCACTATTCGGCACTCAACTTCTCTATCAGGGTTTTGTTCTCTATCTGGTGCTTGGCGTTGGCGGCTTCCTGCTGCCGCGCTTCCTGCAATTACCCGAGCCTGAATTTCCTGAATCGCGCACACCTTCACCGGAATGGAATAAGCGCGCCGCATTTGCCCTCGCCATTGGATTCCTGCTGCTGGCCACGTTCGCGGCCGACCTTTGGGCGCCGCGTTGGATGGCACTCACACGCGCCATCCTGGCGGGCACCTTTCTATTCACGCAAATTCCGTTTCATCGCAACGTCATCCCGCGCCTGACACTCACGGCTGGCCTGCTCGCCGCGCTTTTTTTCATCGTCATCGGGCTGGTCTTTCCGGCGCTCTGGCCGGCCCAGCGGGTCGCGGCTGATCACATGGTTTTTATCGGCGGATTCACTCTATTAACGCTCACCGTCGCCACGCGCGTGGTGCTCGGGCACGGCGGCCAGAGCCATCTTTTCACGACCGGCCTCCCTTTTCTCAAAAATACAATCCTCCTGCTCCTCGCAGGAATGATTCTTCGCGTGGCAGGCGATTTTATCCCGGCAAATCGCGGTTCATTGCTCAGTTATGCCTCTTATCTCTGGATGTTCGCCGCCATCCTCTGGGGCTGGTGCGTCCTGCCAAAGGTGCGGATCTCCGATCAATAATCGGGCCAGGCAAAGCAGCACTCATCCCAGCCGCATGCTTGGCGGTGGTAGCGGTGACCCATCCCATCGCGGCCGCACTTCCGCCGTTGTCCGCGATAGGTCCTCCGAAGGCGGCAAACGCATCGCCGTGCCGCGCCCCTCTCCATCCGGTGTCCGCGATCATATATCTGGCGTCCGCGGCACTCCCGCCGTTGTCCGCACTCCTTCCGCCGCGCGCGGCAAACAAATTGCCGTCCCACGCCCCTTTCCATCCGGTGCCCACAATCAAATATCTGTTGTCCGCAATGTTCCGGCACATGTGGGCAGTACAAGCGCCGGAGCACAAATCGCGCAGCAACACTATGGCAATGTGATTTCCACTTGGTAGAAACGCTGTCCGCTCCCCGGAGATAGATCGGTAACCGTCCGCTCGGTGCCATTATCGTTTGCCGTGAAATCAGCCAATGGCGTCCACGCCGGGTCGGTCAGCGTCGCCTTGTATTTGACGCTGTAGGTGCGGCCAGCGACTAGTGGGCTGAAGATGATCGCCGGCTGGCGCGCCCCCAACTCGACCCGCACGTTGAAACGCGAGCGCGCGTTGGTCGGAACCAGCCCCGAGACATACTCCAGGAGGTTGCTTGTCCCATCTCCATCAGGATCGGCCAGATCCGCTGCGGCCCCGGCATTCTCCGCGGTCCCGAAATAAAGCATCCGCCAGCTTTCCGGGACCGTGTTGATCGTGAAATTCTGCGTCACTTCGGTGAAATAGCCGAGCGCATCATAAATGCGGCCTTTCAAAATATGGACGCCCCCGGTCGAGGGGCAGGTCAGAGGGATGGAAGCGGATGCTCCCGGCGCGGAGACGAGGACGTCATCAATCAGGAGTGCGTAGGTGAGCGGCAGGCTCGTGTCGGTCCAGTTGGCAAAAGCCGCCGTCAACGCGGCACCCGCGTTCATTGGCAAACCCGGCGTTAACGTCAACGTCCCGCCCACAGGAGGGACGATGTCGGCGGGCGTGGTCAAGGTCAGGTCCGTTCCGTTGGTGGTGCCTCCGGCGGTGGTGGCGCGGACCCGGAAATGATAGGTGGTAAGCGGCGTGAGGTAGATGAGATTGGCGCTGAACGCAGTGTCGCCGCCGCCGGTTGCGCGCACGCCGGTTACGGTGCTACCATAATTGGTGTCGAGGCCATAATCGAAAAAGACCGTAGCGCTTCCGCCGGCGGCATTGACGGTGCCATTGAGGATCGCGCTGCCGCTATCGAGATTCGTCGCCGCAAGCGTGACAGCCACGGGGAAAGGCGGCGAAGCGACAAGGCCCAGGCTGTGATCTCCGGCTGGACCGGTGAAGGCGGCTGTGTAACGTTCGCCGGTGGCCAAAGGGGTGCCGCTCACCACCACCGGTACGTTGCTTTGTCCTTCCGGAGTATTGTTGCCCAGGGCGAAGGCGAAATTTGATCCCCAAGCCGCTACCGTCCCGTCAGAGCATAGAGCCAGACTGTGATTCCTGCCCGCGGCTACGGCGATGACCGTCTGGCTGGCGAGCAGACCGGTCGTGCCCACGGTTACCGGCACCAGGCTGTATACGACACTGTTGTTGCCCAACTGGCCGTACTGGTTGCCACCCCAAGCCGCCACGGTGCCATCCGAACAGAGGGCCAAACTATGACTCCCGCCCGCAGCCACCCCGATGACTGTCTTTCCGGAAAGTATCCCCGTTGTGCTGACCCGCACCGGCGCAGCATAAGAAAATCGGCTATTGTTTCCCAGCGATCCATAAGTGTTGGCCCCCCATGCCACCACTGTCCCGTCGGAGCAAAGCGCGAGACTGTGACTGCCGCCTGCGGCCACCGCAATGACCACCTTGCCTGAGAGCACATCGGCAGTGTTTACCGCCACAGGCACCGGACTGTTGCTGCTGCCACTGTTGCTGTTGTTGTTACCCAATTCTCCGTTGCGGTTGAATCCCCAAGCCGCAACCGTCCCATCCGAACAGAGCGCGAGACTGTGAAAATGGCCTGCGGCGATTGCCACCACCATCTTGCCTGCAAGCACGCCCGAGGTGGACACAGCCACCGGCTCCTGACTCATGGGCATACTGCTGTTTTTATTTCCCAACTGCCCGAGGGCGTTGTCTCCCCAGGCGGCCACCGTGCCATCTGAGCAGAGCGCCAGACTGTGAGACTGTCCCGCGGCCAGCGCGATGACCGTCTTGCCTGCGAGAATCCCTGAAGTGATTACAGCCACCGGCACATTACTGCTGATCGCGCTATTGTTCCCTAACTGGCCGCTGCCGTTGGACCCCGAGGCCACCACGGTTCCATCTATACAAAGTGCGAGGCTATGACGCGCCCCTGCCGCCGCGGAAATCACGCTCTTGCCAGCGAGCACCCCGCTCGAGAAGACATCGACCGGCAAACTGCCAACCATCGAATTGTTAATGCCGAGTTCGCCACTGATGTTGTAACCCCACGCAACCGGCCGGGTCACAGCCCATTGGAGTACGAGGTCGTTGCCGGTCCCACCGTAGTAATTGGCGAAGAACCGGTAATCGACCCCGCCATAACTCAGCGTCACCGCCTGCCCCTGCGCCAGATTGTTGAACCTGCCAACGATGAGACCAGGCCCGGTGTTCTTTACCACCATCAGGCTCGTGCCAGGCGTGGGCGCGAAGTTCAGAGTGGCGTCGAACGTTCCGCCTTCGGCGATGGCGGGATTGGCCGTCACGGGCACCTCGGAGGCCGAATTGTAAGTGGCGGCGACCATAATGGGCGTGGTGAAAGTGCCATCCGCAGTGCTGGGCGTGCTGAGGGGGTTCTTGGCGGTCAGCCGGTAATGGTAGGTGGTGCCGGACATGAGACCGCTCAGGCCGGCGCTCACAGTCTGCGCGCTCATCCCATCATTGGGAGCCAGGGAGACGCCGGCGATGCTCCCGTAGCTGGTATCCAGGCCATACTCGAAGTAAGCAGTGGCGGCGCTGCCGTTGGGATTGACGGTGCCGCTCAGGGTGACACTGGTGGGGGTGAGGTTTGATTTCGCGAGGCTAGTAACCAGAGGGAACGGGGACGAGGCGATGAGGCTGAGATTATGACGGGCATATCCGCTAAACGCGGCCGCGTAGCGTTCCCCAGTCGCCAGGGGACTGTTGCTCACCGCCACCGGCACCTTGCTTTGTATAGTCGTATTATTGCCCAACTGGCCGAAGGAGTTGGAGCCCCAGGCTGCCATCGTGCCGTCCGAACACAGGGCCAGGCTTTGAGAAGGGCTGGCCGCGATTGTGAGCACCCGCTTTCCGAAGAGCACTGAAGCGGTATCCACCGCCACCGGCGTGCTGGTTGAGATCAAGCTGTTGTTGCCCAACCTACCGTCCTCATTGTATCCCCAGGCCGCAACTATCCCGTCGGAACAGAGCGCAAGACTGTGACTGCCGCCCGCGGCCACCGCAATGACCGTCTTACCGGAGAGCACGCCGAGAGTATTCACCGCCGCCGGCACTTCGCTCAACTGACCATAGTTGTTAGATCCCCAAGCCGCTACCGTTCCGTCCGAGCAGAGCGCCAGATTGTGAGAACCCCCAGCCGTTATCGCGATGACGAATTTGCCCGAGAATATGCCCGCGGTGTCCACGGCCACCGGCATCTGGCTGTTGGAGGTGGAGTGGTTGCCCAACTCACCGGAGGAATTTGATCCCCACGCAACCACTGAGCCATCGGAGCAAAGGGCCAGACTGTAATAATTTCCGGCAGCCACCGCGACGACGGTCTGACCAGCGAGGACCCCGGAGGTATCCACCATGACCGGCACCTTGCTCTGTGTCGTGCTGTTGTTGCCCAATTGGCCGGAGCTGTTGTCGCCCCATGCCGCCACCGTTCCATCCGAGCAGAGTGCGAGGTTGTGGCTTATTCCCGCAGCGATGCCGATGACGGTTTTACCCGAGAGAGCGCCCCCTTTCTCTACGGCCACCGGCGTTGTGCTAGCGGTCGTGCTGTTGTTGCCCAATTGGCCGGAGCTGTTGTCGCCCCATGCCGCAATGGTCCCGTCGGCGCAAAGCGCCAGACTGTGACTCGAGCCCACATCCAGAATGGTGATCGTCTTGCCCAAAAGCACGCCGGTTGAGAGCACACTGACCGGGACAAGCCGGGTCGTGGTGCTGCCGTCGCCGATTTGGCCGGTGCCGTTGTAACCCCACGCGACCAGCCCGCTCGCAGGCCATTGGAGCACGAGATCGTTGCCTTTGCCTCCGTGGTAATTGGCGATGAACCGGTAATTGATTCCTCCGTAACTCAGCGTCACCGCCTGTCCCTGGCTCAGATTGCTGAACGTGCCATTGATGAAAGCCGGGCCGGTGTTCTTCACCACCATCAAGTTCGTCCCGGTCGGCGGCGCGAAGTTCAAGGTGGCGCTAAAAGTGGCGCTTGAGGCCGAGAATCTATCCGCCGTGACGGGTACGTCGGAGGCCGAAAGGTAAGTCGCAGCCACATCGCTCGAGGTGCTAAAAGTGCCGTCCGTGGTGCTGACCGTGCCCGCGGCGTTGGTGGCGGTAAACCGATAGTGGTAGGTAGTGCCAGGGGGGAGGCCCGTGAGGTTGGCACTCACCTTCTGCGCACTGAGACCGTCGTTGGGGACAAGCGTGACGGCGGCGGTGCTCCCGTAGGCGGTGGTGGCGCCATATTCAAACTGCGCGGTCGCGGCGCTGCCGTCCGGATTGACGATGCCGTTCAGGAGCACACTCGATTTGGTCACATTGGTCGCAGCAAGCCTGGTGACGACAAAGAAAGCCGGCGAAGCGATAAGACCAAGGTTATGGTCAGCGTCGGCGCCGCTGAAGACAGCCGCGTAGCATTCGCCGTTAATGGTCGGACTGCTCACTGCCACCGGTGCCGAGCTATTGATCCTGCTATTGTTCCCAAGCTGCGCAGATCCGTTGAATCCCCACGTCGCGAGCGTACCGTCCGAGCATCGCGCGAGGCTATGGTAAATTCCCGCATCCACGCTGACAACGGTCTTGCCGACAAGCACGCCGGCGGTGCCCACTAGCACCGGCACATTGCTCTGTGCTGTGCTGTTGTTACCCAACTGGCCATAGCCGTTGTGGCCCCAGGCCGCCACGGTGCCATCCGAGCAGAGCGCCAGGCTATGAAGGCTGCCTGCGGTCACCGCCACGACGGTCTTGCCCGAGAGCACCCCGGAGGCATTCACCATCGTCGGCACCAAACTACTGGTGGTGCTGTTGTTACCCAACTCGCCATAAGAGCCGTCTCCCCAAGCTGCGACCGTGCCGTCGGAGCAGAGAGCCAGATTGTGGGCACGGCCTGCGGCCACTGCGATAACCGTTTTGCCGGAGAGCACGCCGGCCGTGTTCACCGCCACCGGCACCGGACTGCTGATGGTGCTGTTGTTACCCAACTCGCCATAATAGCCTCGTCCCCAAGCTGCGACAGTGCCGTCGGAGCAGAGCGCCAGACTGTCGTTATCGCCTGCTGCCACCGCGATAACCGTTTTGCCGAAAAGCACGCCGGCCATGTTCACTGCCACTGGCACCGAACTCGAACTCGGGACGAGGTTAGTTCCCAGTTGGCCATCGCCGTTATATCCCCAAGCCGCCACCGTTCCGTCCGAACAGAGCGCCAAACTGTGATTTGCCCCTGCGGCGACTGCCACGACTCTCTTGCCAGAGAGCACGCCGTCAGTGTTGACCGCCACGGGCACCAGGCTGGAGGTGGTGCTGTTGTTACCCAATGTGCCGCCGTCGTTGGAACCCCAAGCCGCCACAGTTCCATCGATACACAACGCCAGACTATAAGAGCGCCCTGCCGCCACGGAGATGACCGTTTTGTCCGCGAGCACCCCAGTCGAAAGCACATCGACTGGCACGAGTCTGTTCGTCGTGCTGCCGTCACCGATTTGACCGTAATCGTTGGCTCCCCACGCGGCCGGCCTCGACCTGGCCCACTGGAGCACGAGATCGTTGCCGGTGCCGCCGTAGTAATTGGCGATAAAACGGTAATTGAGCCCGCCATAGCTCAGCGTCACCAACTGCCCGTGCGCCAGGTTGCTGAACTTGCCGTTGATGAAGTCCAGTCCGGTATTATTCACCACCGTTAGGGTCGTGCCAGTCGGCGGGGCGAAGTTGAGTGAGAGAGAGACCGTAATACCGGTGGCTGCGTAACCGTTGGTGGTAAACGGTACGTCGGCAGCGGTCGCATAGCTGACGGCCAATGGATTCGGAGCCGTGCGAGTGATTGTGACATTATAAATCTTTGTTGTTATGCCATCCTGCGCAGTGACGACGATGTTCACGGCAAGATTGACCCCGTATCCAAGGGCGATCACTCCACTGGCGTCGCCGGACGCAACGGGGTCGCCGTTGACCTTCACGGTGGACGAGCCTCCTGCCACCGTCGGGCTGAACGTGGCCGCGCCGGAAGTCACGCTCGCCGTATAAGTGGTGATGTCGCTTGAGAAAAGCGGACTGAGAGCCCCGGTGCCAAGGACGAGATCGGTGAGCGCTGGCACCGTGGTGAGAGTGGCGTCCGGCGTCACGGACGTGCCGAAAGCGTCCGTGGCGGTGATGCGGTAGTGATAGGTGGTGCCCGGCATCAGGCCTGTGAGGTTGGCACTCACATTCTGGGCGCTGAAGTCGTTGTTGGGGGAAAGAACCAAACTGGCGCGGCTTCCGTAGCTGGTGGTAGTGCCATACTCAAACTGCGCCGTCGTGGCGGGGCCATTGGGAATGACCAAGCCATTTAAGGTCACATTGGTTGCGGTCAGATTGGTCGCCGCAAAGGTGGTGACCAAAGGGACAGCCGGCAAGGCAATGAGGCCGAGGCTGTGACTGCCATGGGAGCCGTTGACGGCGGCCACATAGCGTTCCCCGCTGGCCAGCGGAGCGCTGCTTACTGCCACGGGCACGGAACTGCTGGTTGTGCTGTTATTGCCCAACTGCCCGCTTTGGTTCCCACCCCAGGTCGCGACTGTTCCATCCGAGCAGAGCGCGAGGCTACCCTGGCTTGCCGCCACTCCCACAATTGTTTTGCCCGAGAGCGCACCTGCGGTCTCGAGCGCCACGGGCACTATACTTCTGAACGAACGATTATTGCCCAACTGGCCCGACTCGTTATTTCCCCAGGCCGCGACCGTGCCATCGGAGCAGAGCGCCAGACTGTGTGAATCGCCTGCCGCCACAGCGACAACGATCTTGCCGGAGAGTGGCCCCGTGCGGATCACCGCCACGGGGATCGCACTTTCAAAGTAAGAATCGTATCCCAACTGCCCGTTGTAGTTGGAGCCCCAAGCTGCCACCGTACCGTCCGAGCAGAGGGCAAGACTGTGTTTACTGCCAGCCGAGACCGCCACAACCTTCTTTCCGGAGAGCACGCCTGCGGTATTGACCCGCACCGGTATTGAACTCCTCAGCGCACTGTCGTTACCCAACTGGCCGTTATAATTGGATCCCCAGGCAACCAATGTCCCGTCCGCGCAGAGTGCGAGACTGTGTGCGCCCCCAGCCGCCACCGCCACAACCGTTTTGCCCGCAAGCACTCCCGTGATGTCGACCGCCATCGGCGCCATACTGAAGATACTATTGTGGTTGCCCAACTGGCCGTCATAATTGGATCCCCAGGCAGCCACCGTTCCGTCCGAGCAGAGCGCCAGGCTGTGAATCTGCCCCGCTGCGACCGAAACCACTCGCTTGCCCGCGAGCACCCCGGAGGAATTCACGGCCACGGGCACCAAGCTTTGCACCGTGGTGTTTTGCGTCGCACTATAGTTTCCCAATTGGCCTCTGTCATTGGCTCCCCACGCCGCCACGGTTCCATCCGCGCACAGCGCCAGACTGTGGGATAGTCCCGCCGCCACGGAGATGGGCGTCTTTCCAGCGAGCACCCCGGTCGAGAGCACATTCACCGGCACGAGTCGGTTCGTCGTACTGCCGTCGCCGATTTGACCGTAGTCGTTGGCTCCCCACGCGACCGGCCTCGACCTGGCCCACTGGAGCACAAGATCATTGCCCGTGCCTCCAAAGTAATTGGCGATGAAGTGGTAATTGATCCCGCTGTAAGTCAGCGTCACCGCCTGCCCCTGCGCGAGGTTGCTGAAGGTGCCAGTGACGAACCCCAGGCCGGTATTATTTACCACCGTCAGGTTCGTGCCCGTCGGCGGGGCGAAGTTAAGCGAGGCGCTGAACGTCGCTCCGGTGGCCGAGAAACTACCCTCAGTGATGGGCACATCGCCCGCCGAATTGTAGGTCGCGGCGACGTCGGCATCGCACGGTTGTACCCATAGGAAAAACAGTGCGAAAAGAAAGAAGATCCCTTTGATTGGACACAGCCGCGGCACGACGATTGTACGGGCACAAGGTGAGGGGCGACACGCATCATGAGCTGGGATAATCATCGCAATGCAGGATACACAGGGGAGCTGAATTTGGGACACTTTGAGGAGATACGGTGGGGACGGCTAAGCCGTTAGCACCCTGCGGTCAATAAGCAATCAGATGCGTAGTTTTGAGTTGAAAAACATCGTCCGCAGGACGGATTACTTTGGCGATGGATACCGCGTTCCGTTAAATTTCAGTCCGAACGGGGCCTCTTTCCTCACGTTGATGTTCCATATAAATGATGCCCCTCCCCAGAGCCTCCCTTTCGTCTCAAGTCCAAATAATTGCGGATCCACCTGCGTTGAAAGCAGCGTGTTACGTCCTGCGGCGGCGGGCCAAGAAACCATTCTACGTTTGGCTTCCCGCTTCCTCACGACATTGCGCAGCAGTGAATCGAAAGTTCGATTCTTCCAGTTTGACATTCGCACGCAATTCCCCCTTTTTGCGCGTCGTATTTCCGGAAAATCCTGGTTTCCGGCAACGCGGATCAGCCTGGCTCTCTTCAACTAATAGAAACCCACCCCAATCAAACCAAATCTCATCGGAAGCACTGCAATAGCGCTCACTCTCCTAATTTCAATGAACGGCTGCGCATCAATCATGAGCGGGCCTCGGAAGAATATCACCATCAACTCGAATCCACCTGGAGCGCACGTTAGCGTCGCGGACAAGAAGGGACGCGAAGTAGCTGCTTTGACGACACCATGTGTTGCCAATCTGAAACGAAGCGCAGGATTTTTTGTCGGTGCAAGCTACGTCGCAACTGTCGAAAAACCCGGCTTTCAGACTCAGCAATTCAAGATTGGTCCAACAGCCAATCCATGGACACTTGGCAACATACTTATCGGCGGTCTTGTCGGCATTCTGATCATTGATCCTGCGACCGGCGCTATGTTCGGGTTGACCCCCACCGAAATCACCGCGCAACTGGTGCCAAGCCGTTAGAGGCGAGCTGATTCATTTCGACAAGAGCCGGGGCGTTTTTGACAACCGGGCAAGATGATAGACTTCGAGGACTTGGTCCAACGCCGCTTCAATTAAGCCCCGGCGCACCATCCTTTCCGCCCAGGCTTCCGGTGCTGCGCGTAACGATGGCCTTACCCGTTTTCTACGCTCGTATCAGGTCAATATAGCTGGCCAGCTATTCATTTTCGCCCTTCACGGTGGCGCAAAAGCGGCCAATCCAACCGGGCAACCGGCAGTTCTATTTCGATGGCGTTAACCACTTTATGAAAAAACATTCTCCACCAATCAAGGCGTCAATAGCCGCGCTCCTCATGGCGGCCAGCTTTCCTGGCTGCAACAAACCTGCCGATCGGCCAATCTCCCAGGCGGCCCCGGAGCCGATCCCGGCATCTGAGCCGGCTCCTGCAGTGTTGACATCGCAACCGTCTCCGCCCCTTGTTCCCTCCGCAACACCTCCACCGGCGACACCTGAACCCAATTACCTCGCCCCGGATGGCGTCTTTTTCGTAACAGCCGCGACATCTGTCATGACCGACGACGGCATTACAGGTCTGCGTCCAGGAACGCGTGCAATCAAGCAGCCTGATGGCCGCTACCTGGCCGAAGGACATTTGATTGAGCTTCGACCTGACCAAATTACCAATGATTTGCGTGTCGCGGCTCGTGTCACGGGAGTTGACCAATCTGTTCAGGCAAAGATCAAGCAAGCGAGTGCGGTTCAAGCTCAGGCATTGGAGGCCCAGCAACGGGAACTCGCGCAGCAACACGCAGCCAGCCAACAAACGGTGGCGACTACCCAGGTTCAAGTCGGCGCTCAGCGAGCCCAGGAAATTGCCAATGTCCGTACCAAAATCGCCGCCGCTCGCCAAACCAAAGCACATTTACAGGCCACAAAATTCTACCAGTGGCAAGTCGAGTTCCGCAAACAAGAGGCCATTATTCGATCGTTACAACAGGAACTAAGCCGGTTGGGCGTTGGCGGCGCCATGCTTGAATAGACTGGCTAAAAACAGATAGCTTCACGTGGCAAAGGGAGGCTTGCGCGTTCATTGGCTTCGACGGCAGGCCAACGCTTCTTTGCGAGAAAGTGTCTGTCCCCTGGTCTCCTTTTCGTGACCTTGGTTTGAAGTCACGCCGCAGCGGCCGTAGTAATCGACCTTTCTGCCCGCCGGCTCAGCTAAGGGAGGAGAGGAAGCGACTGATGGTCAGTGCAGTTACTACTGCGTGACTACTCTGCTGGCGACGCTTTCATGCCTTCCACAAACTGAGCGTTGCGGCAAAAGGGAGCATCGTCCAAGCGCCGCGAATCACTGCGCCAAGCGGGTCGTCAACGACACGGGTGTCGATCGCACTGGTTGCCACAGCATCGCGTACTCCCGGCAAAAGAGCACCGCCGCCAGTGAGGAAGATGCCGTCTTCGATGATCTCCGCCCCAATCGAAGCCGGAATGTCGCGCAACAAAGCTTTGATCGGGGCGAGCATCCGGCCAATGACCGGTTGAAGCTCCGCGTGCAGCGGCGCGATAGAGAGAGGAAATTGCGCGGCCTTGCCGTCAATCGTTCCCCGGCAAAATTCCTCGCCTTGCCGCCGGAATCCGATTTTACGGAGCAGGCGCTCCGCTTCGGCCTCGGAGATGACAACGCCATAAGAGCTTTGGAGGAAACCTTGAATACTCCGGCGGAGATCGCTGCATCCGACGCGCTCGGCCAGCGAGGCAATGATTCGCCCATCGCGAATGACTGCGCAATCGGTGACGCCGTCTCCGAAATCGACGAGGAACTTGGCATACTTGCAACCAATATCGATCCCTGAGCCGACGGCTGCAGCGAGCGGTTCCGGCACTACAATCACGGACGATGCGCCCGCTTCAAGAATGCATGCTCGGACGCTGGTTCGCTCCAGCGGAGTTACATCGCTGGGGGCGCACGCCAGCACGCGCAGACGCGTCAGGGAGGCGCGCAGCCGCTTTTGCATCATCGGTCGCAAAATCTCGGTCGCCGCACGGGCATCGACGATCACGCCGCGATTCAACGCCCGGCCGCTGTCGGAAGTTGAAGGCCGCAAATATATCCCTTCACGCCCTCGAGCGACGCGCGTGGTCGCGGTCCCGAGGTCGATCGCCAGGTCAGATGATCCAAACGCGTTCAACATTTTTCCTCTCGGTTGCCAATGCAACTAAGGCTCTGCTCGTCGCCAAACGTCGTGCTTAATTCAGGCAAATATTGCGCAGCTTCTTCTGCGCTGTCGGAGGTCACGATCCGCACCTTGGGGCTACAGTAAAAATCCTCTGGAAACGCGTACCTAGTATCGCTGCGAGGCCCGATAGCGGGAACTCTGACCATGCGTTCGAGCCCTTTCGCTAAGCAAATTTCCATATTTTGTTCTACAGAAGGAGCCGCGGCCGCCGTCATGGACGTGATGCCGCTGAGATCCGCGAGAAGCCGGAACTCCGCTTCCATGCCAGCCGGAAGCGAATACTCCGGGCACGAACGCACGCCCTCAGGAACGACGTGATCGGCAACGGTGATTCTCGGCAACCGTTGTGGGGAATCAAATTCAGCTGGAAACATGGATGGGTTCGTTCGGAGATGGGCACTCGATCGTCGGATCGGTCTTGCGGGAATGGTATTCGCAATGGGCGCTTGTTGCGAGGGATTGTGGCGCATGAAGAAAGCCGCCGCGTTCACTGCTTCGCTCAGCGCGACGACAGCGCCTCCATCGCTAAACGCCGGACAGAAAGAAAACTTGGAAATAGAGGTTAATGCCTCTTTCCGAGAAAGTGTCGGCCTATCGGGTCTTCGTCCCTGGGATCTTGCGCTTGGGTAGGCTTGGTCACGGGTAGCGCTCAGCGTGCTCAGACAGGGGTTATAGGGGAACTGCAATCATCTGTGGAATAAGCGAAGTTCACAGTAGCCCAAATTTATAGCAGCTGTTATTGTGCGCAATATTCGGCTACGTTGCCGCATACATCACTCAATATTAGCTTTTTCTCATCCCACACCGCCATAACACCCGACCAGCTTAAATCCCTTCACGAAGTCCTTGAAGGTGGGGTGGCGAGCGTTAACGCATACTGGACAATTTATTCAACAGTAGCACTTGCGATTTTGGGCTACGTCTTTGCGGCGAAAGAGGCCATCCAGTTTCGAGCGGTGCGCTTGATTCTTGCCTCTGTTTTTGCGGTTTTTGCCTTCTGCAACTGGCACGCCATGAGTAAACAGCAGAACAAGCTCGTCGCCCTGTCCCAGTATGTCATCTCGAAGTTGGATACGCTCGCCGAGACAAAACCACTCGCATTAGCGTATAAAAACAACATACCTGCAAACAGCATTAGCCTGCTGCATATTTGTTTAGATATTAGCGTGGTCACACTGGTCCTAGTTGCGCCAGCCATCAAGCAAGCAAAGCTCAATACAGGAAATGGCTAATTTTTTAAATCTCCTCCTGCTGTCGCAGACGCAAGACCTCCGCTTTGAGGGCCAGGTTCTCGTTCTAAAAGAACTGCTGATCAGAGCGCATTACAAGGATGCACGCTTTGAAGGACCGTCTATACGTATGGATGCTCGCCGCCATTCTCCGGGTGACGGCGGGTCCTGCCAAAGCGCCGCATTTTCGATCGGGCGAATAGTTTTCCAAGCAGCGATCGCCTTGGCTTTCATTACAAGCTGGAAAGATTTCCACCGGCTCGTCGAAAAAGCTCTCAGAGAGCGGCAGCGAGCCGATTTACTGAATCTTGGGGAAGCACGCAGAATCGCGCTGATTCACCCGGCACCTTACCCCCTCATGTTCAATCAATTCAACCGAAAGCGCCTCCTTGGGGTCGCAATCCTCTTGCTTACACTGATGGCCGGGTGCGGGAAAAAGCCCAATACAACCGGTGCGGCAGGCAAGAGCGCGCCGGTTCCCGTGAATGTCGGCAAGGCGATTAAAAAAGAAATGCCATTCGATTTGCGAGCGATCGGCAATGTGGAAGCTATTTCGACCGTTGATATCAAGGCGCAGGTGGGCGGCGAGCTGGTCGCGGTCAACTTTGCGGAAGGACAGGAAGTTAAAAAAGGCGACCTGCTTTTCAGCATTCAACCCAAGCTTTACGCCACGCAAATGGCCCAGGCCGAAGCGAATCTCGCCCGGGACCGCGCCCAGGCAGCCAATGCGCGGCGCGAGGCAACGCGAAGCGTTGAGCTTGGGTCAAAGGGCGCGGTCTCAAAGGAACAGCTCGAACAATCCCACGCGCAGGCCGAGGCGTTGGAGTCGACGGTGAAAGCGGATGAAGCAATGCTGGAGATAGCGAGGGTGCAACTTGGCTATACCTCGATCCGCTCGCCAATCGACGGCCGCACGGGCGCGTTACAAGTGCAGGCGGGGAACCTGATTAAAGCTTCGGCCGACACCGCGATGGTCACCGTCAACCAGATCGCGCCGATCTATGTAAGCTTTGCGCTGCCTGAACAATTTCTTACTGAACTGCGAAATGGCATGGCCGCCAGGGAGATCAAGGTCACGGCGCTTAATCCGCGGGATAATACGCCGCTGGCGGAAGGGAGGCTTACGTTTATTAACAATAGCGTCGATATGGCCACTGGGACCATCGTGCTGAAAGCGACCTTCTCCAATGAAGACCACGCGCTCTGGCCTGGAGCTTATGTCGACGCGGTGCTGCACCTTTCAATGGAGTCCGATGCGATTGTTGTTCCTACTTCGGCGATCAGTATTGGGCAGGCTGGACAGCAGATCTATGTAATCAAAGCCGATGGCACCGCGGAGCTGCGAAATGTGACGGTAACGCGCGCAGTTGGCCAGGAGTCGATCATCAAAACCGGCGTGCAGGCGGATGAAACCATTGTCGTCAACGGCCAGTCCCGTCTGGTCCCCGGCGCGAAAGTTGAAATCAAACCGGTATGAACATTACCGATCCGTTCATCCGGCGTCCGGTCATGACCACGCTGGTCATGCTTGGGCTGTTTGGGTTTGGGCTTTTTTCGTTCAAAAACCTCCCTGTCAGCGATCTGCCGAACGTCGATTTTCCCACCCTGCAAATCAACGCCTCGGTACCGGGCGCCAGTCCGGAGACGATGGCGTCCTCGGTTGCCACGCCGCTTGAACAACAGTTCAGCACGATCGCAGGCATCGACTCGATGACTTCAAGCAGTGCGCTTGGGATCACCAACATTACCATCCAGTTTAATCTGAGCCGCAGCATCGATGCCGCCGCCCAGGATGTGCAGGCAGCCATCTCGGCCGCCCAACGATTGCTCCCGCGCGAAATGCCGAGTCCGCCTTCCTATAAAAAGGTGAACCCGGCCGACGCCCCGATTCTTTACCTTGCACTGGTCTCCCCTACCCTGCGGCTTTCCGACGTCGACGAATTTGCCGAGACGCTGCTTGCCCAGCGGATTTCGACCACCCCGGGTGTCGCGCAGGTATCAGTATTCGGCTCGCAAAAATACGCGGTGCGCGCCCAGATCGATCCACGGCAACTTGCCACCCGCGGACTCGGCATTGATGAAGTCGTCAGCGCGATCCAGGCCGGTAATGTTAATTTGCCGACCGGCACGCTATCCGGGCCGACCCAGGCCGCCACGGTGGAATCGAGCGGGCAACTGATGGACGCGGCCGATTACCGCAAACTCATCGTCGCCTATCGCAACGGATCTCCCATCCGGCTTGAACAACTCGGACGGGTAATTGACAGCGTCGAGAACGACAGGATTGCAAGTTGGTATCGCGATACCCGCGGCATCGTCCTGGCCATTCAACGCCAGCCCGGCACGAACACCGTGGCTGTCGTCGACGCGGTAAAAAAGCTGCTCCCGACTTTCCGCGCGCAGATCCCGCCTTCCGTGAAATTGGAAGTGCTTTTTGACCGATCTATTTCGATCCGTGAATCGGTGCATGACGTGCAGTTCACCCTTGTCCTGGCAATCGCGCTGGTGGTGTTGGTTATCTTCATTTTCCTGCGCAACGTGCGGGCGACAATTATTCCAAGTATCGCCATGCCGCTTTCCGTCATCGGCACATTCATGGCGATGTATCTGCTTGGATTTAGCGTCGATAACTTTTCCCTGCTCGCATTAACCCTGGCAGTCGGGTTTGTGGTCGATGACGCCATTGTGGTGCTTGAAAATATAGTGCGCCATATCGAGCTGGGTGAAACTCCGATGAATGCGGCGCTGAAAGGTTCGCGCGAGATCGGGTTCACCATCATCTCGATGACAATCTCCCTGGCAGCCGTTTTCATTCCGGTCTTGTTCATGGGCGGCATTCTTGGCCGTTTACTCAATGAATTCGCAGTCACCATCGGCGTCGCGATCCTGGTCTCGGGGTTCATTTCACTTTCCCTGACTCCGATGTTATGCAGCCGCTTTCTAAAGCCGCACGACAAACATTATAAACCGGGCCGGCTATACCAGGCATCCGAGCGGTTCTTTGATGGGATGCTGCACCTTTATGAGCGGACCTTGAAGGTTGCCATGCGACACCGCTTTATAGTCCTTCTCGTTTCGCTGGGCAGCGTGGCGGTCACGGCCTGGTTCTTCATCCTGCTACCCAAAGGATTTATTCCAAATGAAGACACGGGCCAGATCTTCGCCTTTACCGAGGCAGCCCAGGGCGTTTCATTTGAGAAAATGAGCGAGCTCCAGCAGCAGGCCGCCGCGATCGTTTTAAAAAACCCTCATATCGAGGGGTTTATGTCGAGCATTGGAGCCGGCGGACCCAATGCCACAGGCAACACAGGCCGTCTTTTCATGAATCTGAAGCCGCGCCACGAGCGGCCTTCGGCCGACGCGATTATTGCCGAGCTGCGGCCTGCGCTTTCCAAAATCGCGGGGCTGCGAGTATTCCCGCAGATTGTCCCGTCGATTCGGATTGGCGGAAGTCTAACGAAGAGCCTTTATCAATACACCTTGTTCGGTCCGAATCTGGAGGAGCTTTATAGCGTGGCGCCAAAGGTGGAAGCCAAGATGCGCCAGATCCCCGGATTAATTGATGTGAACAGCGACCTGCAAATCACCAATCCGCAGGTGAAGGTCAACATTCAACGCGACAAGGCATCCGCCCTGGGCGTCACGGCATCGCAGATCGAAACGGCACTTTCCAACGCGTATGGGAGCCGGCAGGTATCTACAATCTATACCCCTACCAACCAATACTGGGTGGTAGTCGAGGTGCTTCCCAAATTCCAGGAGAGTTCAATTGATCTTACCTCGCTCTATATCCGCTCCACCTCGGGACGGCTGGTTCCACTCAGCGCCGTGAGCGAGATTGGACCGGGTATAGGACCGCTTACTGTGCAGCATCTGGGCCAGCTCCCGGCCGTCACGCTTTCATTCAACCTTGCCAATGGCATGGCTCTGGGCGATGCGATCCCCAAAATTGAAGCGGCCGTACACGCGGATATCCCGCAAAGTATCAGCACCGGATTTCAGGGCGCCGCGCAGGCATTCCAATCTTCGCTCCAGGGGCTCGGCCTTTTGCTGCTAATGGCGCTTTTGGTCATCTATCTGGTGCTCGGAATTTTGTATGAGAGTTTCATTCATCCAATCACCATTCTCTCCGGGCTCCCCTCGGCCGGATTCGGCGCGTTGATCGCCCTCCAGCTTTTTGGGTATGAACTCAACGTCTATGGATTTGTCGGCATCCTGATGCTTATCGGGATCGTGAAGAAGAACGCCATCATGATGATCGACTTTGCCCTCGAATCGCAGCGAAACGATCATCGCGCCCCGGCCGATGCGATTTATGAAGCGTGCCTGGTCCGGTTCCGGCCCATCATGATGACGACCATGGCCGCGCTGATGGGCACGCTGCCGATCGCGCTTGGCTTCGGAGCCGGAGCGGAAGCGCGGCGGCCCCTGGGAATTGCCGTCGTCGGCGGCCTGCTGGTTTCCCAACTGCTGACTCTCTATATTACGCCTGTCATCTACGTCTACATGGAGAAGCTCCGCACTCGAGGCCACTCTGATCAGAAAGTATCAACTCCTGCACCCAAGGCCTTTGTGACAGCAGCCTAACCTCTCTTCTTAATCGTAATCTTAATCTTCCTTCAGACGGACCGGGATTAAGATTACGATTAAGATTAAGAAAAAGGCAGTATATGAAACGAAAAACGCCGCCCATTGCTGGGCGGCGTTTAAAGTAGAGACTACTCGGTTATGCTTCCGGAGTAGGCTCCGTCGGAGTGGATTCCGTCGGAGTTGCCTCAGCCTCAGGCACGGACTCGAACATCGGTTCAGGAGTGCGTTCCTGGCGCTCATTGGAGCGTCCACGCGGGGCGGCGGAAGCGGGTTTGGATTCGACTTCGTTGCGATCCTTCATCGCGGCCTTGCGGCTGAGCTTGATGCGGCCCTTGTCGTCAACGCCAATGCATTTGACCCAGATCATGTCGCCGACTTTCACCACGTCCTCGACGCGGTTGACGCGGAAATCAGCCAGTTCGCTGATGTGGCAAAGGCCATCCTTGCCGGGCATGATTTCAACAAAGCAGCCGAACTCTTTCACGGTCACGACGCGGCCCTGATAGACTGCGTCGATCTCGATCTCGCGAGTCATCCCGCCGATGATCTGCTTTGCGCGTGCCATTCCCTCGGGGTTATTCGAGTAGATGCGCACGGTGCCGTCGTCTTCAATGTTAATCTCGCAACCGGTTTCAGCCACGATGCCCTTGATGGTTTTTCCACCAGGTCCAATCAGCATCCCGATCTTGTCCTGGCTGATGCGCAGGGTTTCGATACGAGGCGCGTACTGGCTCATCTCGGTGCGCGAGGCAGGCAGAGCAGAGAGCATGATCTCAAGGATCTGTCCGCGCAAATCGCGAGCCTGGAAGATCGCTTCAGCCATGATTTTATGGCTCACACCGGGAAGCTTAAGATCAAGCTGGAAACCGGTGACACCGGCGGACGTTCCACAGAGTTTGAAGTCCATGTCGCCGTAATGATCTTCGCTGCCGAGAATGTCGGCGAGCGTCGTGTAACGATCGAGTTGGCCATCCGCGCCATATTCGGTTACCAGACCGACGCTGATGCCGGCCACGGGCGCCTTGATTGGGACACCGGCGTCCATGAGGGCAAGAATGCCGCCGCAAACACTCGCCATCGAGCTGGAACCGTTGGATTCCATGATCTCGCTGCTGACGCGGATCGCGTACGGGAACTTGTCGACCGGAGGAATGACAGCGTCAATGGAACGTTCGGCCAATGCGCCATGCCCGATTTCGCGGCGGCCCGGGCTGCCTGTGCGGCCGGTTTCGCCAACGCTAAAGGGAGGGAAGTTGTAATGAAGGATGAAGCGTTTAACCGTTTCGCCGCCGGTATAACCGTCGAGGTTCTGAGCTTCTTCAGCCGGAGCCAAAGTGGCAAGAGCCAGCGATTGGGTTTCACCGCGCTGGAAGAGCGCGCTGCCGTGGGAGCGCGGCAACAATCCAACTTCAGCGCTGATCGGACGGAGCTGACCGACGCCGCGTCCATCGCTGCGCACCTTCTTATCAAGGATGCTAATGCGGAAAGCTTTCTGCTGGATGTAATCGAAAGCCTGGCTGATCTCGAACTTGGTCGCTTCAGGGAACTTGGAGATGATCGCGTCGGAGACTTCCTTTTTAAGGGCGTCAACGGCTTTGGCGCGTGCCATTTTGCCGGAAGTATAGATGGCGGCTTCAATCCGGTCGCCTGCCACGCTGTATGCAACTCCAAGGAGTTCTTCGCGAACGAGCATCAGGGTCGCATTGCGCTTGGTCTTGCCAACCTTGGCAGCCAGTTCCACCTGCGCATCGATGATGGCGCGGGCATGGATATGGGCGAAATCGAGCGCCTTGATGAACTCCTCTTCGGGAAGTTCAAGGGCGCTTCCTTCGATCATGATCACGTCGTCCTTGGTGCCGACATAAACGAGATCGAGGTCGCTGTTGACGCGCTCGTCGTGGGTGGGATTGGCGATAAACTCGCCGCCGACCCGGCCGACACGAACGGCGCCGATCGGGCCCGCAAACGGGACATCGGAAACCATGAGCGCGGCGCTGGCTCCATTGATGGAGAGCATGTCGGGATCGTTCTGGCCATCGGCGCTCAGAAGAACGGCAATGATCTGCGTGTCGTAAAGATAACCTTTTGGGAAAAGCGGGCGCAACGGACGATCGGTCATCCGGGCGGTGAGGATCTCTTTTTCAGTAGGACGGCCTTCGCGCTTGAAATAGCCACCGGGAAATTTACCAACCGCAGCCGCCTTCTCGCGGTAATCGACGGTGAGAGGAAACCAATCCTGGCCTTCCTTGAGAGTAGTCGCCGAGACGGCGGTAACCAACACGATGGTCTCTCCGCAACGGACCGTCACGGCGCCGTCTGCGAGTTTGGCAAGCTTGCCGGTTTCAATGGAGATGCTGGTCGAACCGACCTGGCATGTAACTGTATGGATCATAATTAAGTAGAAGTAGGAATCCGGCGGCGCCGTCTCCGAGTTCTAGCTCGTAGCCCGGACCTCTCCGTGAGCAACCAAGCGCCGCATTGGCCTAAAAGCCGGTAATGCGAAGGGATGGGTCACTCTCTGAGAGGCCGGGGCTAAGTCCAGACCCGAAGGAAAAAACAGACGCGCCGGGGTTGCCTGCGTTGTTGGGGGAGATGCCGGCCGGCGGAAATGCCAGCGCGGCGGGTTAAACAGAAAGAGTTCGCCCCCGGGAGCCGGAGGCGAACAAATCTCTGAAATCTTTTATTGGGATTACTTCCGCAGATTTAGCTTTTCGATAACGCTCTTATAGCGATCGGAAGCGGTCCGCTTGAGATAATCGAGAAGCTTGCGGCGGCGTGCCACCATCTGAAGCAAACCACGGCGGGAATGATGATCCTTGAGGTGGCTCTTGAGGTGATCGGTGAGTTGGTTGATCCGCTTGGAAAGGAGTGCAACCTGCACGTCTGCGCTGCCCGTGTCTTTGTCGTGCATCCGCAGCGCCTGAATGTCCTGAGTGTCAGTCATATCGAATTTTTTTGTAGGGCCGGGAGTATGCTCGCGAATGATGCCTTGGCAAGAACTTGTTCGCAAAATTGAAAACCACGCCTGGGCAGCTTTTTCAATCCTCTCTTAACTTTCAAAATCGAATCGATTTGATGCCGCCGGAATTGATCGATCCAGCGACTCTGCTAGCGACTTGGCGTTTTGTCCGGCAAGCTGTTGTGCGTGATGGCACTACGCTTGCTATCTATCGGCCAGCCCCCGTCCTTTTTATCGCTTATGATGACCTTTGCCTACCAAGCCCGTGACCCCGCTGGAAAAATGACTTCCGGCCTCCAGGAAGCCCTCAACGAAGAGAATGCCATCAACACGCTGATGAACCGCGGGTTGATGGTGCTTTCCATTCAGCAAAGGGCGGGAGGTAAAACAATGGCGCCGCGCGGCAAGGTGAGCGACACTGATCTTGTGCTCTTTACCCGGCAGCTGGCGACTATGGTGGACGCCGGTTTGCCTTTAGTTACCGGGCTCACGGCATTGTATGAACAAGCCGATCCCAAACGGCAGGCAGGACTGCGCCGCATCGTTGGGGAGGTCAGCGCGCTTGTTCAGCAAGGCGATTCATTCAACGAAGCAATCAGCAAGCATCCGCGCGTCTTTGCCCGGCTCTATATTGCCATGGTCAAAGCGGGTGAAACCGGCGGTATGCTCGCTGAAACGCTTGATCGGCTCGCGATGTTTCTTGAAGACGCGGCCCGGCTGCGCCGAAAAGTCAAATCGGCTATGACTTACCCGGTTATCGTCGTCACGATCGCATTCGCCATCACCACCTTCCTCATCGTCAAGATCGTCCCTGTGTTCGGATCGATCTTCGCCGATTTTGGCGCCAAACTGCCCGCGCCGACGCAGTTCCTGCTCGATCTGAGCGCGTTTATCACCAACCAGTGGTACTTCCTGATCGGCGGCATGCTTGCCGTATTTTTCGGGACACGAGCCGCGCTGCGCACCAATAAAGGCGCCCGGCTTTGGGACCAATGGAAACTGAAAATGCCGGTGTTTGGGCCGCTGGTTCACAAAATTGCGATGACCCGGTTTGCCCGCACATTTGCCCAGTTGATCCGAAGCGGCGTCCCGATCCTTGAGGTCATGGAAATCGTCGGCGAAACCGCCGGCAATCACATGGTTGAAGATGCCATTAAAGGCGTTTCAAAAGATGTCGAAAAAGGCGAGCACCTTGCTGCCTCCATGGGCCGTCAGCCGATTTTCCCGCCGATGCTGGTCCGTATGGTGAGCGCCGGCGAAGCGACCGGTAAAATCGATGCGATGCTGGAAAAAATGGCCGACTTCTGGGACGAAGAGATTGAAGCCATGCTCGATGCGCTGACCTCGTTGATTGAGCCGATGCTGATCGTCTTCCTCGGCGTCATCGTTGGCGGCATCGTCGTTGCGATGTTCCTGCCGATCTTCAAGCTCAGCGATGTAGTGTCAGGGCAACAAAAATAAGCGCGACGCCGTAAGCGATTCCCCCGAAAAGGGCGAGGTGCCAGCGCGATGCGGTTTTTGTCACCCAGGCGATCTGGTCCCGGAGCGTGTAAGGGGTGCCGATCCAGAACATTCCGAAGATAATCCAGGCGTAAGCCAGGACCACCAACAGGAGCCGGCCATTTTCCGGACGCAGCCACGCGGCTTCCAAAAGCGGTTCGGCGGCCAGCAAGGCCAGCATCCCCAAGGCGCGCGCGGCGAGAAATTCGTCGACGTATTTGAGAGTCAGCACGGCGACAATAGGGATAATGATCAGCACCCGGGAGCGCCAGTTGCTGAATTCGCCGAGGTCGATTGTTTTAATCAGGAACCACGCCCAGATCGCCGCGATGATCAAAAGCACGAAGCCCGCCGTCTGCGACCGGGGCAGAAGGCGCAGCCATTGTTGAGCGGCCGCTCCTCGGATCAGCGCGAACAGATGCGCTGCTATCAAAAGTAATCCGGTAAAAAGCAGGGCGGTATAAAGATCGAACGAATAGATCATGGGAACAAAGTGGCCGGAAGAGAACGCCCATTGGCTCCGTGGCTCAAGCGAAAAGAGGAGGCGTGTGACCCCCGTAAACTGCGCGCTTCCGCTTTTACAAGAGAGCGGGGTCGCCAAAAAGGCTGAATCCGCTCGAGCGCGTGATCGCCACGTCGAAGACCTGGCCGACGTGCCGGGCGCTTCCTTCAAAATTCACGACCTTATTCCCCGGTGAACGGCCCATCAGACGCTCGGCATTCGTTTTGCTGACTCCTTCGCACAAGATTTGCACCCGCTGGCCGACAAGCGCCTCGCCCTTTTTTCGAGCCAGTGCATCGACCACCCGAAGCAAATCCTGGTTGCGCACTTCCTTGACGGATTCCTCCACCTGGTCCGGCATTTCGGCTGCGGGCGTATCGCGCCGCTTCGAATAACGAAAAACAAAAGCGTTATCGAACTCGATCCGTTCATACAGATCGCGGGTAGCCACGTAATCGTCATCGGTCTCGCCGGGGAACCCGACAATGATGTCCGTGGTCAGCGCGATATCGGGCCGGGCGGCGCGTAGCTGCTCAATCAAGGAGAAATACTTCTCAGCGGTGTAAGCGCGATGCATCGCCTTGAGGATGCGATTGCTCCCCGACTGCATTGGAAAATGGACGTGCGGCATCAACCTCGGCAGCTCGGCAAAGGCACGCACCAAGTCAGCCCGAAACCCGATCGGATGCGGTGAAGTAAAACGGAGGCGCTCCAGGCCGTCGACCGCGTGCACCGCTTCAAGCAATTGCACAAAAGGACTTTTGCCTTCGTTTGCGGAAAACTCGTGGCGCCCAAAAAGATTAACGATCTGGCCCAGCAACGTGACTTCCTTTACGCCGCGCTCCACCAAGCCGCGGACCTCGCTCACGATCTCTTCGATGCGCCGGGAGCGTTCCGCCCCGCGAGTTGCCGGCACGATGCAAAAGGTGCAATGCATATTGCACCCTTGCATGATGGAAACAAACGCCGTCACCTGCCGCTCGGCAAGCACGTGCTCGCGGATGGTTTCCTGTGAACCGCTCTCCTCTTCCACATCGACGATGGAGAAGCGCACATCATCCATGAGCTGCTCGCGGAGGGCGCGCTTGCGTTTAACCAGTTCATCGACGTATTCGGCGACTTTGTGGAATTTCTGGGTGCCAACCACCAGATCGACGTGCTCCATGTCGCGCACCAGCTCCGCGCCGCGGCTTTGCGCCATGCAGCCAAGCAGACCGAAAACCATCTCCGGTTTGTTGGCGCGCAACCGGCGCAACAATCCCATTTTCCCGAGCGCTTTTTGTTCGGCCATGTCGCGCACCGAGCAGGTGTTTAGCAGCACCACATCAGCCTCCTTTTCGCTTGAAGTCATTTCATAGCCGCGCTCGATGAGCATCCGCGATACCTGCTCGGAATCGCGTTCGTTCATCTGGCAACCGTATGTTCTAAGGAAAACTTTGGGCATGAGGAGGCGCAAAGTAGCGCATCAGTTCCCCACGGCAAAATAAAAGCCGCGTTACCCGGATTTCAATTCCACACCGGCCATTCCACGCGCTTCATTCAGCATCCGGTTGATGGTCGCCGCGGCGTAAGCGGCGCCAAACCCGTTGTCGATATTCACGACCGTTACCCCGCTGCCGCAACTATTGAGCATGCCAAGGAGCGCGGCCATCCCGCCGAAGCTCGCGCCGTATCCCACGCTGGTTGGAACTGCGATCACAGGCTTGCTCACGAGGCCCGCCACCGCGCTTGGAAGCGCCCCCTCCATTCCCGCCACCACGATCAACGCATTGCACGATTCAAGGCGGTCGCGTTCGGCCAGCAATCGATGGATTCCCGCCACACCCACATCGGTAATCCGCTCAACCA
This sequence comes from Chthoniobacteraceae bacterium, assembly GCA_028293625.1. Taxonomy (GTDB): domain Bacteria; phylum Verrucomicrobiota; class Verrucomicrobiia; order Chthoniobacterales; family Chthoniobacteraceae; genus CAIURC01. The sequence continues at coordinate 202,104 of JAQGOL010000034.1, forward strand.
CGTTGCCGAAAATCTCGAGCGTCACCGCGGCTTCATCCGCGACCGGCAAATCCGAGGTGCCTGCGCAAACCACTCCGATCGTCCCGGCTTTTTTAGGCAACGGCCGGCGTTCCACTGTCACGCACCGGGCCCGGGAATGCCAGATTGCATCGGGAAACTCGGCGGCGACTGCCTGATAATGGGCTTCCTGAATACGGGTCACCAGAAGCACGCCTTCATGGAGGATAATTGTGCGGCCGATCGCGGCAACTTCCTGCGGCGTCTTCCCCTCCCCATAAACCACTTCCGGGAAGCCGCACCGGCGCGGCCGGTCTGTATCGACCCGCGCAAAACCGAGGTCAACAAAACGCTCCGCCATTACGCCTGCCCCTCGCAATCACCAGATAAAATCAGGCGCATCGGAATCATCGCCGATTCAGTGAACCCGTGGCCCATGAAGAATCTGCGCCCCTCATCGTTAATCCGGTCCGTCAGCAAAGTGATCCGGCAGAAATCTTTCTTTTTCGCGTAATCGATCGCGTGCAGGAGAAGCTTGCGCCCGAAGCCTTTGCCGCGGTAATCGCGATGAATAATCACATCTTCAAGCAGGATCACAAAGCCGCCTTCCGCGGTGCTGATCGTAAAAAGAAGGTTTATCATCCCTACGATCATCCCTTGATGCCGCAGCACAAAAATACGACCCCGGCTCGGTTGCTCGAGAATCAGCCGAAGGCCGCGCATCTGTTTTGAGCGATCGGGTGTAAAATCGCCTTCCTGCGTAAAAAGCTCAAAGAGCAGATCGGTCAGTTGAGGAAGATCCTCGATGGTTCCTTGCTCGATGTGCGATTCGTCCATTGGTAATTAGAAAGTGCGGATCAGGCGAAATCAGTGCCGCATTAAGCGAAACCGTTTCCCCTTTGTTTCTCCTACGGGAAAAACGAGCACTTTGTCAGCCACCGATCGTCTGAAACCGGCAAAATCCCTCAAAAAGCTGCCATTCCTCCGGAGAAGGCCTTGAGCCGTGCGTGTCAGGCTGACAAAGCGGCCAATGAAAATACCGTTCAGTCGCTCAATTCACTGCTATTACCTTAGTTAGCAGTCTGCACACGATTCGCGCCCTTTGTTTATGACATCAAACTGCAACGCTTAAACATCCCGCATTTTTGCCGGCGATGCTTTTTGTATTTGCCCTTTATTTATCCATTCTCCCTGCGCGCATAATTTCAAAATGAGATTAATAAGACGCCGGTTTCAGGCTTGGCCAAACCGTTTGGGACGCCTGCTTATTATGCGTATGGCTGCTATTCGGATTTCTTTAAGTCCGTTAAAGACAAAGCTAACCAAGGGGGGCTGTAAGAAAATTTTCGAGGTATCTTGATGCACTCCGAAAAACGGTCTACCACATTGTTCCTCCCCCAATGAAACTTCCCCTCCCCCTCCTCATTCTCGCCTGCCATCTCACCTGGTCCCTCACAACCTCCGAAGCGGCGCTCGTCGCGGGCTGGGATTTCCAGGGAACGACGGCCGCCGTCCCGATCGGCACGGCGATCTCGATGCCGCCAAACACCCCGCGCGATTTCACGGCCAATGCCGGCGTTTTCCAGGCGACCTCGCATCTCTTTTTTGATGGCACCAACGGGTCATCGAGCTTTTTTGTCGGCACGGCCAATGACAACTCCGAACTTGGCGCCCTTAACGGGATCACTGCCAATACGGACGGCACAACCTTCTCCCAGGCGGTCAACACGCCAGCCGGGGCTGGGTCTGTGGCGCTTTTTAATCGCGGCAGCATTGACGGCAAGAGCGCGGTTTTCCGCCTCGCAATGACAGGGTATCAGGATCTGCAGTTTTCCTTCGCCGTGCAACGGCCCGCCAGCGCAGCTGGCGACTACGGTGTGAGCCTTTTTAGCTTTAGCTACAGCACCGACGGAAACACTTTCCTCCCATGGGGCAGCATCGACACCGGCAAAGGCATCTCCATCAGCAACACCGCTTTCAGCATGCCCACGACGCTCTCGGCCGTGAATGACGCGCCCACCGTCTTTCTTAAGATGACCGTCAGCGATTCGACCGGCGGTAAGAACTCAACCCGAATTGACAACATCCAGCTAAACGCAGCCGCCATACCCGAGCCGAGCGTGGTTTGCAGCGTCCTTCTGGGAGCAGGAATGCTCGCCTGCCGCCGCGGATCACGGCGCTGATTTGATACCAGATAACGCCGGCGGCTCTGCAATAGAGTGTGCGCGCCGATAAAGGGGCGCAGGAAGAGCAGCCGCGGCAGTATCAAACTGCCGCGTTCGGAAGCTTGGGCCCGGTGGCACTGCTGACATCCATGCCAGTGAGATGTTCAGGACCTGCGCGGCAGACGCCATCGGATTAGAGGAGTAGAGCCAATCAGGCTGACTGAAGAAAAACGGCGACCTGCCAAGTAGGGAAGGCACGAAGTCATTCGCGGCAATGGAGGCAATCGGTGCTTAAACACTCTTCTGCGGATGAGTTGCGGCCGGAGGCGGGGACAACCGCGTTTTTAACTCACCTACCTAATTACTATGCCTACCTCTGAAACTCACTCCGAAAACCTGAGCATGTATGTCAACGACATGGCAGCGCTCGAGCGCCATCTTCACGAGGCGATTGTCACCCAGAACGCCGACGAGCGCGTAAAGGCCGACCCCGGCGTGGCCGCGCTGCTCGCGCGTATTCATACAGCCAGCCATCGCCGTATGACCGTGATGGAAACGCACGCCGCAACATTGCAGGGCGGCGGCGCCGGAGCCGCGCTAAAAGAAGCGGTGACATCTGTTGCCGGCACCTTGGCCGGCCTATACGGCAAAGTCCGCAAGCATCCCATCTCGCGGATGCTTCGTGACGATTACGTGGCGCTCAGCCTGACTGCGACGGCTTACTCGATGCTTTATACCACGGCTCTCGCAGTCCGCGACGTTAAGATAGCTGTCGCCGCGCTTGAAAACCTGGAAAACGTGACGCCATTGATCATGGAACTGACCAGGATGATCCCACGTGTTGTTCTTAAGGAACTCGCCGAGGACGATCCCAATGTTGATCATAGCGCGGCTGAAACTGCCGTTAGCGCTACAATCGCGGCGTGGACAGTACGATAAGGCCAGGAGTTGACAGCGATCCGCGTAAGCCGCTGATAGCTGGCGACTATCCTGTCTTTATTTGTTAGCTTATTTCCAGCGAGACGGCCTTCGCTGGATCCCGGAATAGTCTTGGCTCTGGCGCTGCAAGACTGCTACGGCTATTGAGGCGAGCTTCTCTGATGGGGCGCGGAGTTGATTCGGGGTAGAACGAAGCCATAACATCGAGAACACCTCCCCCGCTCCCTCTTAGTCATAATCGTAATCTTAATCGTAATCTTAATCCTCCGGACACATGGAGATTACGCTTACGATTAAGTGCGCGCTTTCAGTGTGCACTTCTTCCAGATGACCGGCCGCGAGCGCCGCTGCGATGGAGTCCGCAACCATTGCGGTGCTCAAAAGCGCCAATTTGCCATTCCACACACGAATCCTCCCGTCGGGACGATTCATCCTGCATAGGCGTGAGGACGCGTCCTGGCATGAATCCGGACCCGTGGAAAATCAGTCGGACGAAGATTTATGCGATTACGCGGCGCATTTGTCACAGGAGCGGGTCGTCAATCGTCTGGACTGGTATGAATACAAACTCCATAGCAACAGACGCAGCCGAATCTTGGAAAATCGTCGTAATCGGCGGCAGCGGGCTCATTGGAAGCAAGCTCGTGCGGAATCTGCGCAAACTTGGTCACGAAGTCGTCTCTGCTTCACCTTCCTCGGGCGTCAATACGCTTACCGGCGAAGGATTGGCCGCGGCGCTCGCGGGCGCGCGAGTCGTCGTTGATGTGGCGAATTCGCCTTCGTTCGAGGACAAGGCGGTGCTGGAGTTTTTCGAAACGGCAGGGCGCAATATTCTCGCGGCAGAAGCGGTGGCGGGTGTAACTCATCACATCGCGCTCTCGGTGGTGGGCACGGATCGGATGCTGGCCAGCGGATATTTCCGGGCGAAAATGGCGCAGGAAACTTTGATCAAGGCCGCCACGATTCCCTACACGATCGTGCGCGCGACGCAGTTCTTTGAGTTCATCGGTGCAATCGCGCAGGCAGCGACGGATGGGCAGACGGTGCGGGTCTCTCCCGCGATGATGCAGCCAATCGTGTCGGATGACGTCGCTGCGGCATTAACCGATATCGCCATCGCGGCGCCCCTCAATGGGATCGTCGAGTTGGCTGGCCCCGAGCCGATCCGCATGAATGAATTGGTTTGCCAATTCCTCACAGTGCAGGGCGATTCACGCGAACTGATCACCGACGCCGGCGCGGGATACTTCGGCACCGAAGTAAACGACCAAAGCCTTACGCCCGGCGAGAACCCGATTCTGGGCCCGACGCATTTTGCCGATTGGCTCCGCCAACCCGTAACAGCGAAGTAAGAAAACGCCGACTCCAGACAAACCACTTTCATTACCGAACTAACGCCACCATGAAAATCGACCTTCGGATCACCATCCTGTCACTTGCCCTTGCCTCCCTCTCCGCCATGGCGGATGACGCGCCGGTAAAAATTACTGAGCTCTTCAAGCGCGACCATCCCGAGCTTGCCGGCAAGGAGATCCTTGTCAAACGGATCGAACTTGGACCAGGCGCTTCTGCGCCACCCCATGCCCATCCAGGCATGGTTACTGGTTATATCGAGACGGGCTCTCTCGAGTTTCAACTGAAGGGCGGCCCGCTTTTGAAACTCAAGGCGGGCGACACGTTTTTTGAACCGGCGGGCAGCCATCACATGGTCGCCAAAAATACCGATCCCGCGGCGAAGGTGGTCATCATCGCGTTTGTTGTGAATCCCAAAGGCGCGCCGCTCTCGACACCGATCGACGAGCAGACACCATGACGCTTCTTTAGCGGCGCGCTTGCCAACGCGGCCGTTGGCGAACGATGTTCTGCCGCGCATCGTGATTGAGATCTTCAACGAACATCGGAAAACGCTCTTCGGCATTGCCTACCGCATGTTGGGCCGCGTATCAGATGCGGACGACATGCTGCAGGAGGCGTGGATGCGCTGGCAAAAGCAGGATGTCGCCACGGTCCAATCGCCAAAGGCCTGGCTTGTCTCCACAATGACGCGGCTTTGTATCGACCAATTGCGGTCCGCGCGAAGGGAGCGAGAGGATTACTACGGGGTCTGGCTGCCGGAGCCGCTCATTGCCGCAACGGACACCGGGGCCGGTGAAACAGGGCTCTCGGATTCACTAACCATGGCGTTTATGCTCATGCTCGAATCGCTTGGTCCGGTGGAACGCGCCGCATTCCTGCTGCGTGAGGTCTTCGAATATGCCTACGCAGACGCCGCGCTCATCGTTAATAAAAGCGAGGTGAATTGCCGGCAGATCGTGCGGCGCGCCCGCGAGCAGTTGCAGGCGAATCCGAGAACATCGCCTCCGCCGAGCGCGCAGGCCGAGCGCCTGGCGGAACAGTTTCTTGCCGCCGCGGAGACGGGTGAAGTGAAGAAATTGCTGGCGCTGCTCGCCGAGGATGCCACGGTTTACAGCGATGGCGGTGGACGCGTGAAGGCGGCGGGCCGCCCCATTTACAGCGCCGACCACGTCAGCCGTTTTCTCACCGGTATCTGGCCACGCCTTCCTTCCGATACTGACTGGCGTCCCGCCAGCATCAACGAACGCTCCGGATTTCTGATGCACTCGAAAGGTGTGATCTACGGCGCGCTTTCGTTTGATCTGGCAAACCAGCGAGTGCGGAACATCTACCTGATCCTTAACCCGGACAAGTTGCGGCATCTTACTCCGGGCGTGTAGCCACAGGCCTGCGAAATAACCGGAACTGATTCATGGCGGGATGCTGCAACGCGCGTACCTGATTAAAGAGTTATTCCTCGTGCAACCGCGCGACGGAGACAACCAGCGTATAGACCACGAGTGAGAAAAAGAAAAACGTGACAGAAAACGCAGTGACCTCCCTCAGGCTCTGAGGCTCGATCAGTGCGGAGATGTCGCCTACAAGCTTAAAGGGACGAGCCACCACGTCCCAACTATTGAGCCGCAGGGTGCGGCCGAGATAGATGCCAAACGAGCCGAGCGCCAGCATTCCACCGGCGAAAAGCCAGCCTGCGCGCGCCCCAAAACGCCCGTCGACAAACAGGTGCATCAAGTAGAGTGAGAGCGAGCCCAGGAAGATGCCGCCGCAGGCAAAACAGGTGGTCATTAACATATCAAACCAGCGGAAAATGTGATCAGTCCCAAACTTCTTGGTATGGATCAAGTCGGTGACCAGATAGAAGGCATTGGGGAAGAAAAGTATCCAGAGAATCAATGCACTCCAGAACCGGAGACGGTTGCCGCCGGAAGGCATCCGGCGAATCAAAAGTGCCAGCACAAACGGGATCCAGGCAAGGAGCAGGTTCCCGATGAGCCCGGAGAATCGGAAGTTCCACGCGCAAATGAAGCGCGCCCCGAGCATCCCAACGCAGACCAGCGTGGCGAAAAGGAGCGTATAAATGGCATGGCGCGCCCGATTGGCCGAGACAACGCGATCATTGGAGAGGTTCACTCACGGAGTCTGCTTAACTGCCACGAGAGGAAAAGGTATTTTGATCCCCCCTTTTTTTGTGATCCTTCAAATAATTTCGATAGGCTCATTCAACGACAATGACGAGCGCCTGACCTACTTCAACGATTGAACCTGGCCGGCAAAGAATGCTTGTTACCTTGCCGCTGACAGGCGCGGTGATTGCAGTCTCCATCTTCATCGATTCAAGAATAAGCAGTTTGTCGCCTTCGCTCACCTGATCGCCTTCCTTTACCAATACCTGCCAGACGCTCCCCGGCAAATGCGCGCTTACGAGCAAACCACCGGCGGGCAATTCAACCGCCGGCGACTCGATTGCAGCGAGCTCCGGCTCGGCGGATGACACAAGCTGGCCCGCCGCCGCCCAGCGATCCCGCTCCTCGGAGAAAGCGGTGCGTTGCGTCGCGCGAAACGCATCGATGGGAGCGGCGTTCTGATCGAGGAAACACTGGTAATCCTTGAGCTTGAAAGTTTGCTCCTCCACGCGGATCTGAAACTTGCCTGTTAGAAAATCCTTACGATGCTGGAGCAGTTCCTCCGCCGTGACCGGGTAGAAACGGATTTGGTCAAAGAAGCGAAGCAGCCACGGCTTGCCTTTTTCAAAATCGCGCGTGTTACGGTGGGTATTCCAAACCTGCACGGTACGGCCGACGAACTGATAGCCGCCCGGTCCTTCCATTCCATAGATGCACATGTAAGCGCCACCGATGCCTACCGCGTTCTCCGGAGTCCAGGTGCGGGCCGGATTATACTTGGTAGTAACCAGCCGATGCCGTGGATCAAGCGGTGTTGCCACCGGCGCGCCGAGGTAAACGTCGCCGAGGCCAAGAACCAGATAACTGGCGTCAAAAACGATGCGCCGGACTTCCTCCTGGCTTTCAAGGCCGTTGATTCGCCGGATAAACTCAAGATTACTCGGGCACCATGGCGCGTCGGCACGGACCGATTGCATGTATTTCTCGATCGCAACTCGAGTTGAAGGGTCGTCCCAGGAAAGCGGCAGGTGGACAATACGCGAGGGAACTTCGATCTCCTCAAGCGCGGGCAATTCCGATTCCGCGTGAAGAAGTGCTGCCATAAGCTTCTTGATCGGAAGAACCCGGCAATCGTAATGAATCTGCAGGGAGCGAATGCCCGGAGTAAGGTCGACAATGCCGGGAATGTGGTTTAGTTCAAGCCATTGCATGAGAGCATGCACGCGGAACCGAAGCGTTAGATCGAGTACAAGCGGTCCGTATTCGACCAAAAGATACTTATCCCCTGCCCTGCGGTAGCAAACGTCCGGATGCCCGGGCTCAGCGCAAGTGCGGTGCTCGATAGCGCTTTCCTTTGATACTTCAGCCAGTCGCCGTGAGGGAGCTTCAACAAGCGTGGCAATTTCGCGATCCTGGTCGAGTTCCCGCATGTTAACTTCCGCAATCGACATCGGGCGGAAATGAACAGTGTCGCCGGGCTTGAGCTGGCCTATCTTCCATAGTTCGCTCTGCACAATACACGCCGGACAGACAAAGCCACCCAGACTCGGGCCGTCGGGTCCAAGGATGATCGGCATATCGCCCGTAAAATCAATCGTCCCGATCGCATATGCGTTGTCGTGAATATTGGACGGATGCAGCCCCGCCTCGCCCCCATCGGCACGCGCCCATTGCGGCCTGGGCCCGATCAGCCGGACACCGGTCCGGCTCGAATTATAATGGATCTTCCAATCCGCGGAAAAAAGCGTCGCGATGTCTTCGTCGGTAAAAAAATCGGGCGCGCCATGCGGTCCATAGAGGACGCCGATTTCCCAGGCATTGGTGTAAACGGGAACAAGGTCCTGGGGCAGCGTAAGTTCAGCGGCCGAGCTCGTTTCGGCGAGGTTGCCAAGATGCAGCACATCCCCTATTCGAAGCGCGCGTCCGGCATGGCCACCAAAATTGCCGAGCGTAAAGGTGCTGCTGCTACCGAGGTAAGCCGGCACCTGTAGTCCGCCGGCGATTGCCAGATAAGCACGGCAACCGGGACCGGAAACCGCGCGCATCCGCAGCACGTCGCCGGCTTTGACTGCAATGGAACACCAGCGCCGCACCCGAACGCCATTGAGTTCGGCCTGCAAATCCGCGCCGGTGATCGCAATCCGGGCCGCCGTATTAAAGCGGAGCGTTGGGCCGGTCATCATGATCTCCAAGCCCGCCGCGGACTCCGGATTGCATAAAAGCCGGTTGGCGTATCGAAAAGCCAGATGATCCATTGGTCCCGAAGGCGGCACACCGATGGCCCAGAAACCGGTGCGGCCGGGATAATCCTGGATGGTAGTCTGCGTGCCTGCTTCAAGCAGATCAATAGTCCGCGGCAAGTAATCAAAATCGCCGAGGTAACGGGTGGTTACCTGGCCTGCGGCAAACGTCGGTGAAGCAATTACCTGACGCAGATAGACAAGATTGGATTCAATTCCGCCAAAAACAGTTTGATTTAAGGCGGCGCTCATCCGGGCAAGCGCGGCCCGCCGGCTCTCGGCGTGAACAATGATCTTGGCTAGCATCGGATCATAGAAAGGCGTCACCTCGCTGCCGGCCGCAACCCACGTCTCACTGCGTGTCCCGGGATCAAAAGAGACTTCGCTCAGAACGCCGCAGCTTGGCTGAAAACCTTTGTGCGGATCCTCGGCGTAAATACGGACCTGAATGGAATGGCCTCGTGGATGATGAACATAGTCATCAAGGAAACTGGCGTCGCCGGCTGCAAGGCGCACCATCCACTCGACCAAGTCAACGCCGGTTACTTCCTCAGTGACGCCATGTTCCACCTGAAGCCGCGTATTAACCTCAAGAAAATAAAACTCGCCGCTGGCTGCATCAAAAACAAACTCCACGGTGCCGGCCGACCGGTAGTTGACGGCGCGGCCGAGTTTTACCGCGGCGTCGCAGAGGAGGCTGCGTTGCGCATCGCTAAGTCCCGGCGCCGGCGTCTCCTCAATGACTTTTTGATTGCGGCGCTGCGCGGAACAATCGCGTTCGCCAAGTGACACGACGCGTCCTGCGCCATCGCCAAAGATCTGCACTTCGATGTGCCGCGCCTGGGCGACGAACTTTTCGAGAAAAATGCCGGAATCTTTGAAGTTACTGGCGCCAAGCCGCTTTACCGACTCGAATGCTTCCTCCAATTGCTCCGCGCTCCAACAAACGCGCATCCCGATTCCGCCGCCACCAGCCGTGCTCTTCAGCATAACGGGAAAACCGATCCGCGCCGCCTCGCGCTCCGCCTCGCCGCTATCGGCCAGCAGGCCGCTTCCCGGCAACAACGGCACACCATGATGCCGGGCCAGCTCCCGGGCCGTATGCTTTAATCCAAACGCGCGCATCTGATCCGGAGTCGGCCCGACGAATGCAAGCCCGGCGCGCTCACACGCTTCGGCGAACTCGGCATTTTCGCTTAGGAATCCGTATCCGGGATGGATGGCCTGCGCGCCGGTTAACCTGGCGGCCGCAAGAATCCGGTCGATTTGCAAATAACTCTCGGCAACCGGCGCGGGCCCAAGAAGAACCGATTCATCGGCGTCGGTCACATGAAGCGAATTGGCGTCGGCCTCGGAATAGACAGCCACAGCGCCAACCCCAAGCCGTTTTAAAGTGCGCGTGATCCGGCGTGAAATGACGCCGCGATTGGCGATAAGTAGTTTGGAAAACATGGCTATTTCCAGATCAGCAGGCGCACCGGCGTTGGATTGTATCCATTGCACGGGTTATTCAATTGGGGACAATTGGAAATCAGGCAGATGACATCCATCTCGGCGCGCAACTCGACATAGCGGCCTCGCGCGGAAATTCCGTCCTCGAACGTCAACCTGCCCTCCGGCGTAACAGGCACATTCATGAAGAAGTTGATGTTACAGGTGATATCTTCCTTGGCCCACCCTTCGCCCTTCTCTTGGATGGCTTGCATGAAGCTGTCGCGGCATGCATGCATGTGGCGTTTGCTGGTTGAATAGCGCACCATGTTGCTTTCACAGGAGCAGGCGCCACCAAGGGTGTCATGCCGGCCGCAAGTATCGGCGGTGATGGTTAGCAAGAGATTGTCCTCGCTTGAAATAAGGCGGGTGCCGGCGGTCAGGTAAATATTTCCCTGGCCTCGGATTGTATCCTGAGCGCTATAACGATCAGTGCGGTCATGGGCATTATAGAAGAGCGTGTCAACGGCCTGGTTCCCTTCCATATCAATAATCCGGAAGGTTTGTCCTTGTTCGATCAAATGCATCCAGGACTCGCCTGCGGGCAGGATGCAATCATAGATGGCGTGCGCGGGGTCCAATGCGCTTTCAGTTAGAACACTCATAAAAAGTAACGCTCGGTCATCAGGAAGCCGCGTTCATTCTCAGGCCGCGATGCGCGGCATAGATCATCGGGACCCGGAGTCGGCGACGAGCGGACAATGAGATGGGCCGGTTTTGGCGAGTAGGACGGCGAAGGATCAAGCGGGTGCGGACAAGTATTAAGGACGATCAACGTATTCATTTCCGCGCGCAGATCGACAAATGCGCCGGGCGCACAATGGTCTTTGTGAAAGGTCATTGCGCCGGAATCGTCAACGGTCACCTTGCTGAAAAAGTTCACATTAGGCACCAGGTCGGCCTTCCCCATTCCATATTTGCCTAGCTCCACGAGGAAGCTGTCGTGCCCGTTCTTAAAACAGTCATTTCGGGCGGATTGATAAGTCAGTTCGCCATACTTTGTTCTGATGATCCGCGCGTTGGAACAGCCGCCGATCGGGTCATGCCATCCGCAGCTATCCTCGGTGATCGAGGCAAGCACGCGCCCCATGTCCGAGTAGAGGCAGAACCCCTTGGTCAGCTTCGCTGTATGCTGCGCCTTGAGCGTATCGGGCATGTTATAACGTTCAGAGCGCAACTCGAAGTTATAGAAGAGCGCAGAGACATTCGCGCCGCCTTCCACGTCGGTAATACGCAAGGTTGTGCCGCGCTTAAGAACGTGCGACCAGTTTGAGGCGGGCGGCACAGTTTCCTCAAAGCGAATCAGTGTCGGATCAATGGAATGCATGGAGAAAAGGACCTTGGTTAATAGATCGGCGGCAAAATGGTGGAAGTTACATTAAGGTAACCGTGCTTGACCCCTTTACAGGTGATCAGCTCGTCCGCGATCCGCTTCAGCCGGATGCCCGGCCCCTGGACAAGCAATACTTCGAGGCTGTGATGGTTCTCCAAATGCACATGCTGCGAGGAGATGATTTCCTTTAGAAACTTATGCTGGATCTTCATCAGACGGCTCTGAAGGCCGCTCTTGGAATGATCAAATATAAGCGTGATTGTCCCGGCCATCACCTGGCGCCCAAGCTGCTGTTGATGCTCAACGAGTTGTTCGCTGATCATTTTTGAAATCGCTTCCGAACGGCTGGCATGGCCGCGTGCCACCACCATCGCGTCAAGCTGATCGCAGAGCGGTGCCGGCAGCGAAATGCTGATGCGGCTTGCAGTCGATTTTTTTTGTGTAGATGACATTGAGTGATGCGGTTTCCAAGCAGCTACCGTGCAAACCCGCATGCTGTCGAGGAAGTATTACTCTTTTCTGGTTTCGTAATACTTCAGCAGCGGCTGGGAGTGGAAATTCGCCCATTAGGGCTGCGGCATTTTGCGCATCGTGTGAAGAATCGAGCGAATCGTACTACGCCAAATGAGGCGTGAATGTGCCGGTTTTGGCGGCAAATGGGATATTGCGATCTGATTTTGAAGAAGTTTGGCGGCGCCGGCCTCGGTGGCATGCGCTTGGCTAATGGAGCTGCGGTCGATCGTTTTGCACCGGAACTTGATTCCGCTTTTGCCCCTTTTTAAAAGCGAAGAGAAGCCGCCGCGCTCCAAAAGACTTCCGATGAATCGCATTCTATACATTCAACACGGCCCGTTTGACGGTCCAGGACTCCTATCGCAGACGATGGGCGAGTGCGGGGTCGAACTGGAAACCGTGCATCTCTGGCGCGGCGAAAACCTGCCATCTACCCTTGATCGATTTGACGGATTGGCCGTGGGCGGCGGCGAAATGAGCGCCTATGAGACCGAGCGCTACCCGTTTTTAAAAGAAGAGCTTACGCTGATCCAGGCGGCACGAAGCGCGGATAAGCCTATATTGGGCATTTGCCTCGGTGCGCAATTGATGGCCGCGGCTTTTGGAGGCGCTGTTTTTCCAAACAAGGGAAAAGAGATCGGGCTTTTTGATCTGAGCTTCACGAGTGCCGCGAATGACGATCCGCTTTGGAAAGGGTTCACGACTGCGTTCGCGCCGGTGCATTGGCATGGCGACACGTTTTCGCTCCCTCCGGGTGCTGAACTTCTGGCCTCTTCTACGCTGACCCCGAATCAGCTTTTCCATGTCGATCATCGCCATTACGGACTGCAATTTCATCTCGAAATCGATCGCGTATCGCTTCGCGAAATGATCGCAGCTGATGCCGAGCCGTTGCGTGCCAGCGGAGTCGATCCCGAGGCGTTCCTGCGCGCCGGGGAATCGCTCCTACCTTCAGTCGAACCGATCGGCCGCGCGATTTTTGCGCGCTGGGCAACCCTTCTCCACAACTCCATACCATGAAACTAAAGACCGTTTTAACCACCGCGCTTGGACTCGTCCTCGCGGCATCGTTGCAAGCTGAGCCACTCAAGATCGCTTACTCCGATTGGCCGGGTTTTACCTTGCTTGAAGTCGCAAAACAAAAAGGTTGGTTTAAGGAAGCAGGAGTCGATGTGGACCTGCTCTGGTTTGATTACCTGCCATCCCTGGATGCTTTTGCCGCGGGGAAAGTAGACTCGGTAGTCTGTGTTCATACCGATGCACTGGTTTCGGGGGCCAACGGAGCCAAGAGTAAAATCATCGCGCCGATTGATTTCAGCGAAGGCAACGACATGATCATCGGCAAGCCCGGGATTGAATCGATCAAGGATCTCAAAGGCCAGCAGCTTGGATTGGAGCTGACCCTGGTTGAGCATTTGCTTTTGCTAAAGGCGCTGGAAGCAAACGGCATGAAGATTTCGGACGTCAAATTGGTAAACACCGCAACGAATGAAACCCCGCAGACTCTCGCGTCCGGCAAGGTAGCCGCCATCGGAGCGTGGTATCCGGTTTCGGGTCAGGCTCTCAAACAAGTAGCCGGCTCAAAGGCACTCTTCAGCAGTGCTGACGCCAAAGGGCTCATCTATGATGTGATCGCAGTCAACCCGACCAGCTTCGCCAAACACAAGGAGGAGTGGACCAAGATCGTCCAGATTTACTATAAGTGCGTCGATTACGTGAAAGATCCGGCGACTCAGGCGGACGCCATCAAGATCATGGCGGCGAAGGTCGGCGCGAATGAAGCGGACTACGCTAAAAACATCCCCGGCACGCATTTCCTAACATTGGCTGAGGCGAAGGATGTGCTTAAGAAAGGCGACGGACTCGACTCGCTGTATGGTTCAATGGCGATTGGCAACAAATTCAACGTCACGAACAAGGTCTACAAGGTTTCCCAGAAACCGGAGTCGTATATCGTCCCAAGCGTCGTGCTCGGGTTGAAGTAATGGCACACCGCGACTGGCTGGGACTGAAGATGGAGCTGCCGCGGGCGAGGCGCCTTCAGCTAACCTTGCTGTCGTTTTTGTTGCCGCTCCTGATCTGGTCGGCCATCAGCTATATCCCGTGGTTATGGCATCCGTCGATCCGGGTTACTGCCACGGGCGATGTCGACTATTTCACCGAGGAGATGGAGCTCCCCAGGGCCGACTTTGAAAGTGAAGCAGCCAAAATGCGCGCCCAGGGGCTCGCCGTGCCGGAAGGTTACCGGGTCAACCCGCTCTATCTTCCCGCCCCGCATCAGGTAGCCCGCGCTTTTTATACAGGATTTACAACCGAACCGCGGCTGCCCGGGGAACCGTGGTTGCATGAAAGCCTTGGCCATAGCATTCGGACGATTTTCTGGGGCTTTTTCATCTCATCGATCTTCGGCCTTCCATTGGGAATCCTTTGCGGCACCTATCGCTTCTTTTCCCGGCTGCAGGAGCCGTTCATCGAATTTTTCCGATACCTGCCGGCGCCGGCTTTCGGAGCGTTGGCAGTCGCCGTGCTGGGGATTGATGATGGCCCAAAAATTGCCATCATCTTTATAGGGACATTTTTCCAACAGGTTCTGGTGATCTCCAATACGGTGCGCAAGGTAGATCCCGCGTTGATTGAAGCCTCGCAGACCCTCGGCGCCAAAGGATGGAACCTCGTGCGGCGCGTGATCATCCCGGCCTCCATCACCGATGTTTATAACGACATGCGCATTTTGCTCGGCTGGGCGTGGACTTACCTGATCGTGGCGGAGGTCGTCGGCACAATGTCCGGGATTACTTATTCCATCAACCAACAGGCACGGTATCGAAACTTTGATAACGTCTATGCGGAGATCATGATGATCGGCATCATTGGATTTTCCTCGGATCTCTTTCTTGCATGGATCGGGCGGCTGATTTTTCCGTGGAAACGCACCGCGCGGACCGCTTCACCATCAGGAGCTTCAAAACCAACACTCGCCGCGGCCGCCGTTCGAGCCTAAGCGCGCCGCCTCACTTATTTACCGCATGCCGACTCCCCTCGATTCACTTCCCGATTACCGCAAACTTGCCCGGGAAGTGAAAGCGCGTTTTGAGCGGATCCGCCAACGCCCGGTGATCCTGAGTGTGCGCAATCTTGAAAAGAGCTTTGGGGCGGAAATGCACACGGCGCTCGATCATGTCTCCCTGGAAATCCATCGACGCGAGTTTATCTGCGTAATCGGCCCCTCCGGATGCGGGAAATCAACCCTGATCCGGATTATTGCCGGACTGGACCAGGCAACGAGTGGCGAGGTGTTGCTCGATGGAAAAGCCGTCACCGGCCCCGGCCCGGATCGCGGAATGGTGTTTCAGGGTTACACGCTCTTCCCGTGGCGCACCGTCAAAGCCAACGTCATGTTCGGGCTCGAAATGCGAGGCAAAGACAAGTCGACCGCGGAGATCGAAGCGCGGCAGTGGCTCGACATGGTCGGGCTGGGCAAATTTGAGAACTCGTATCCGCACGAGCTTTCCGGAGGAATGAAACAGCGGGTGGCTATTGCGCGGGCCCTGGCCAATGAACCGCGGATCCTGATCATGGACGAGCCGTTTGCGGCGCTTGATGCCCAGACCCGATGCCAGATGCAAAACTACCTTTTGCAAATCTGGCGCAAGGTCGACGTGACCATCCTTTTTATCACGCACGACCTGGAGGAAGCCGCTTACCTTTCCGATCGCATCCTTGTGATGGGCGCCAATCCCGGACGCGTCGTGGAGTTCATTGACAACCCGGTGCCGCGTCCCCGCAACGTGGCGCAGTTTGTCAGCCCGGAATTTCTGGCGTTAAAATTGCGGCTCGAGGAGCTGATCCATCCGCCGATGGAAATTGAGGAGGAACGTTTGCCGATGGTAAAACTGACCAACGCCGGTGACGACGTGGAATAAGGCGCGGCGGGATTGGCCGGCCATGGCTTACGCTTCGGAAAGCACCACAATTCCTTCCGCGACCGATTGCCCGCCCACGCGCGCGATTACTTCAAACTGCCAAAGCCCGCCGATAGCGCCCACTTTGCGGGCACTGAGCCGGATCTCCTGGTTGGGCAGAACTGCGCCGGGAAATTTCATTCCCTTAATCGCACTAAGCCGGAAGCCGCGTCCTGGCTGTCCGGCGGCGATACCGGCCGTTTGAGCAAGTGCTTCCACCAGTAAAACTCCGGGAACAATTGGGTTGCCGGGGAAATGCCCGCGGAAAAACGGTTCCTCCGAAGGGAACATTTTAGAGCAAATCGCCGATTCGCCCGGAATATTTTCAAGAACCGCGTCGACAAAAATGAAAGGCTCGCGATGCGGCAACCCAAGCGCCACGGGATCAAGTGAGCTCATTCCTTGGGAAGAAAATAGGCGAATCTCCAGCTCCCGCCAACCAGCGCCATGCCGACGACGCGGCCACTATAAGATGGATCGCTGGCGATGCGCGCCGGGGCCACCATGACCTGGCCGTTGGGAATGAATCCTTCACTTAAAAGCGCCTTGAGTTCCGGCCAAAGATTGTTGGTATCCCAATACGCAAAGATGCTTTCAGGCTCAACCGGGGAATCGAGCCGGTAGGCAAAGTCAGGGACCATCATCGAGCGGATGACGGGCAAATCCTTTTTTGCCACGGCAATCCGCAAACGTCCCACAAACGCAAGAAAGGTGGTATCGCCAGCCTGATGTTTCAGCGGCTGGGCCTCCTCTTTGTCCTTCTTTTTGTAAGGCGATTGACAGCTGGAAAAAACTGTGACGAGCAGAACGCAAAGCAAAATGCGGCAAATCATGGCGGGAACCTAAAAGAAGCGCCCGTGAAGGCGAAGCGATTTTAATGGCGCACTTCCAACCGCAGATAACGCTTTGGAGATCTCGTGCACCTGAAGATTACCGTTCCGGCCTGATCCGGATCCGGAGCTGGCGGGAGAGCATCCAGCGGACGGCGAACATGTCCATTGTTGCTTTAAAAGCGCGATTGCCGAAGCCATATTTACTGACCCCGGCTACGCGCGGCCGATGGTTAACTGGGAGTTCGACAAGCTTGTAACCCATCCCCTTTACAAGGGCCGGAATGAACCGGTGCATTCCATAAAAAGGAACGAGCGCCTCGCGGCATTCTTTTCGCATCGCCTTGAGGGTGCAACCCGTGTCACGGACACCATCCCCCGTGAAACGGCTGCGAACGAAATTTGCGACCCGGCTGGTAAGACGTTTTGAAAGCGTGTCCTTGCGATTGGCCCGGTAGCCGCATACGAGGTCGGCGCCGCGCTCAATTTCCGCCAGGAGGCGGGGAATATCGGCCGGATCATTTTGCAAATCGCCATCAAGCAACACGATCACCTCGCCAATGGCCGCATGGATTCCGGCAAACATCGCGGCGCTTTGGCCGGTGTTTTTTTCAAACTCCAAAACGCGCACTTCGGGCCGGCGCTCAATGAGAGCGAGCGTTTGGTCACTGGAAAAATCGTCGATGAGAATCAGCTCATGCTCGATTCCCGCCAGCGCGGCGGCGACTTCTTTTTGAAGTGCATGAATATTGCCTTCCTCATTAAAGAGCGGGATTACAACGGAAATCATTGAGCGGTCTGGGTCTGGCAGGGGGTGACGATTTAAGAAAGCAGGAGGGAGCCGGGACACGCAAGCCCAAGCCGCACGAGCTTCTTCGTGCCATGCAATCGTGCAAGGGGAGAGTTTGGGTTTCTAGAGTTGGGCACCGCGGTAATTTGAGCAGGCAAAAATTCGCCATTGCCGCAACGGAAGTCCGCGGCGGACCTGGTCGATGCAGGAAATCATTTCCACTTTCTCAAACCCGCTTTTGATCGAGGAAGGGGCGTGTTCCTCGGCGCGATCGGTAATGTAAAGGGCGCTGCGTCCGGCAAAAAGACTTACGCCCCCTTCCTTGCTGGCGTACTCATCGATTGGCAGATCCGGAGCCACGGCGATCAACGCGCGGACAAAATTATGCCAATGCTGATCAGCTTCATCGCCGGTGGCGGTCGGGACCGGCAACGCGGCGAGGGCGCTTTGAAGCGGAGCGAAGCGTTGCGCTTGTTCCGGCCCATCATTTTTTTTCAGAAGCGTGCGAGCATGTTCGCGAAGATCAATCAGCTCATCGTACCGGGGCCAGAATGAGAACTGGTTTTCAATCGCCTGGGACTCAGGAATGTAGATGGCAGGATGTCCCTCGCCCTCTTTGCGTTTATCGTTTAAATAGAATGCCAGATCAGCTGCCACGCCGTAACTGCTTCCAATGAGAAACACCGGCTGGCCGAGCTTGGATTCAAAACCAACGCGCGCATTCTCCAGGCTTTCAGCGGAGGTGCGCCAGCCGCGGAGCCGTTTGCTTGGATCAAGATTATAAGAAAGGGGGATGCCAGCGCGCCGGATCAAATCAAGATCAAGGGTCAGAAGGCTCATGCCGGCGCCAACGACGAGCGCAGCGATAGCAAACCGGCGTTTCCAAAGCGATAATCTGGCCGCCTCATGCCAGAGAGCCACCGACAAAACCGCCAGGCTGATCATGGCCGGCGCCGTCCAATTGGCCTCGCCGGATTGTTTAAGGGAAAGCCAGAGATAGAGCCCCCAAAGCGGCAGGGTGAATGCCAGCAAGAACCGTGGTTTAAAATGATTATGCGCCAGCGGAAACGCCCACCAAAGCGCCACGAGCATGCCGCCGAAAATCAGCGGTGAGTAGACGCCAAAATGTTGTGCGATGAATTCGAGAAACCCGGGAAAATCAAGGTGGAACGCCTTCTGCAAACCGCCGCGCGCGCTGAGATGAGCCAGGGTGATCCAGTCATGCTGTGCGTTCCAGATGACCGGCGGCAAAGTGAATGGGATGAAGGCGGCCAGCATGAGGTAAAAGCCGCGGCGCTGAAGTTCCCTGCGATATTTTCGGGTAAAAAGAAGGAGCAGCAGGATGGAAAGCAGCTCCATGGCGTTGGTGTATTTGCAAACAAACCCCATCCCGATCAACGCCCCGGTCAGCGGCCACCAGCGGCTGAATTGCGGGCTTTTTTCAAGCGCCAGCCAGAATGTGTAGAGCGCGGCTGTCCAAAAAAAGATGGAGAGCGGATCAATCGTCATCAAAAGGCTGCCGACATTGAAGATCGGCACCACATTAATCATGATTCCGGTCCAGATGCCGACCGATTCGCCATAAAGCCGGCGCGCCAGGGAGAACATCAAGAGCGTGGTTCCCAAAGAGAGCAACGGACTGAGAAAGCGGATGCCGAATTCGTTCACTCCGAAAAGATGGGTGCCAAGCCAGAGCGCGGCCGCGACACCCGGTCCCTTGCTGTAATAGCAAACGTCCATGCGTTCGCTCCAAAGGTAATAATACGACTCGTCGGGAGTGAGCTCAGGCTGGGCAATAAAAAAAAGCCGCAACAGTGTGAGCGTTCCCAGGAACAGGTAAAAATATCGGCGCGGCGTCATGCGCGCTTATGCCTTGCGCAAAGCGTCCAAGCCGCCAAGGGCAAAATGCGGCGGGAACATTCCACCGGTCGTGGCCGGCTCTGATTTTTCAGAAGGATTCAAAAAGACGCGGGTATTGAGCAAACACGTCCGGCAGAACCCGTTTTCCGACTTTCCTCCAAAGCCATCCCGCCAATACGAGCAGCAACAAGGTGGAGCCAAGACCGAGGAAAATAGTGGTGATCACGTCACTGGGCCAATGCGACCCGGTGTAAATGCGAGAATAACCAACCAGCAATGCCGGGCCGAATGCGAGCCAGCCGAACCGCCGATAGAAAACGGCGCAGACCAGCGCCACGGAAATCATGTTGATGGTATGCGAGGAGGGAAATGAACGGCCCTCGACATCCTGAAGACTGCTGCGCGATAGCTTGACCTTGAGCGGCTGGCCGATTGCCAGAATGCGGGGCCGCGCCTTTGCCAAGGCGAGCTGGCGCACATCGTTATGCGACTGGAATGGGCGGGGCCGGTCAACGAGATGCTTGATTGGATTGGAAACCAATCCGTCGTTGATGCCGACAATGCAGACCGCGGTCAGCAGGCAGGCGCGCCCGGTGAATCTGCCAAACACTACGACCAGTAAAATAAGCGCGAGAATCGGGAATAACCAAACGTCGAAGGCCGAGGCGAGCGTCATCACCCAATCGAGCGCCGGGCTGGTCCATTCCCGATTGATAAGAAAAAGAAGCTTTTGGTCCATTCAGCGATGGCGGAGGGTGCGCGAGGTTATGTTCAAGTTCCGCGCTGTAAAGACACGATTGATTCTCCTCACAACCCTTTGCCTGGGCCGCTTCGCCATCGCTGCGCCGCCTCCCGATGCACATGAAATCCTGCGCGTCGTCCGCCAGGCTCAAAGCTCGCAGCATCAAACACTCCTCGGCCAGTTGCGCAACGGCCCCAAGGTCGTCCCTTTCCGGCTGATTATCGATGGCGGCGTGATCCGCTACCAGTTTGCCGCTCCGGCCGAAACGCTTCAGCTACGTCTTCTGGAGAAAGATTCGCGTCTCGATGAGATTACTAAAGGGGGAACTGAGAAAATCACGGCTGCGCATTTTGATGACAAGGTGCGCGACACCGACATCAGCTACGAGGATCTGGCGCTCAAATTTCTTTACTGGTCGAATGCAGCGGTCGAAGGCGAGCAAACCCTGTTGCTTCAAAAGTGCTGGATTGTCCGCACGGAACCATCCGGCAAAAATGATTCCCAATACAGCCGGGTCATGCTCTGGATCGAGCAAAAGGGCGGCGCGCTGCTTCAGGCCGAAGCGTACGATCGCACCGGTGCACTCTCCAAACGCTTCAAGGTTGTCAGCGGACAGAAAATCGACGGTTTCTGGACGCTTAAACAGATGCGGATCGAGACGCTTGGCACCGGCGCATCCAAGGATCGCACTCCCACCTATCTGGAAATCAGCGGCAGCGAAAAAGCGGCGCGTTGACGGGCTGAATAAGAAGAGGAGCCAGCGATTTAAAAACCGCCGTTTCCCAAGACTACAGGCGGCTGGTCGACAGGAACTCTTTGCGCTCGGGCACGACACTTAAAAACCGCCGCTTTCCCACCACGCCGCCAAAGCTGGCCGCTCCCGCTCCAAGAATCAGCGCCAGCGCCGCTCCAAAGGAACCCATCGCACTTCCCTTGGCTGCTTTTTGGGCCAGATCACGGGTTTGCTCTTCGGTGCGGGCGCGAGTGGCAGGATCGGCCGCCGCCCCTTCAAGGCGATCCATTGCCCCCTGGGCGGAATCGCGCAGCGGGGCAACCAGGCCCGGCATCATGCTCGGCGCACGGACGGCAAACTGGGCGAGGCCGCTGGCGCCGGCAAAGATCCGGCCTGCCGCACTGCTTAAAAGCACGACAGTCAGGAGCGAAACCACCGACCACGTTACCAGGCCGTGAAGATAGCCGTTGAAATTGCCGGCCATCCGGCCCGCCACATACCCTCCAATAAAGAGTGAGATAAGACTGCTGACCACCCACCAGATCACGGCCCCGATTCCAATGGCGTCGCCGGAAGGAGTCGAGCCTCCGACAGGATCCAATGTGCTTAAACCGATTCCGAGTCCGAGCAAACTCAGTACAAGCAAACAGCTTAGCGCGGTCAAAGCGCCGGCGAAGATCGCGCCCCAGGAAACACGTGCAAATGGCTTGTCGACGGTGGCGCGAAACATTTCGGGCTCACGTATCGAGCCGGCACGGGTCTCGGTTCCAATTCCTTCATTTGGTGTAATCATAATAAGATTTTTCCTCCCTAAATTCATCGACTTGAAAGCACGATTAGGGCGTGTGACCGGCAGTCTATTTGCCTGGCCGGCTGAGCGATACAGCGCCCCGGAGCGAGGGTGAGGCCGATGATTGACGGCTCCTTTCCGCCCTCGATTTCGCCCCTAGACTTCCCGCCTGCGCGGCGACTACCCTGGCAACTTCGAACGTTTTAACAACCTTCTTGTCTCACGCCGCCATGACTTCACCAATCGCCGCCTTAGCCTGCCTGATTGCCCTGCCATTTTCAGTCGTTCTCGCGCAGGAAAAGGCCGATCCGGCGCCGCTTTCCTCCGTGGCCCACAAGTCGATTTTAAAACCAATCCAATATGTGGAGTATGACCTGCCCAACGGCCTGCACGTCATCCTTCACGAAAACCACGGGGTGCCGGTGATTGCAAGTTATGTGCTTTATCATGTGGGAAGCAAAAACGAGCGGCCGGACCGGACCGGGTTCGCCCATTTTTTCGAGCATTTGATGTTTGAAGGCTCCGATAACATCCCTCGGGGCACGATCGACAAATATATTTCCGGCGCAGGCGGCAATCTGAATGCGAGCACTTCCTTTGATCAGACCGACTATTATCTGAATCTGCCTGCCAATCAGCTCAAACTTGCCCTTTGGATTGAGAGCGAAAGGATGATGCACGCCAAGATCGACGAGGCCGGAGTGGAAACGCAACGCCAGGTCGTTAAGGAAGAAAAAAGGCGCGGCGTCGACAATCAGCCTTACGGCACGCTTTTTGAAAATCTGGCGGCGTTGGTTTTTAAAAACACGCCGTATTCCTGGGTGCCAATCGGCTCCTTCCAATACATCGACCAGGCGTCGATCCAGGAATTCCGCGATTTCTATAAAACCCATTACGTTCCAAACAACGCGACGCTCTCAATCGCGGGCGATTTTAATTTGGAAGAGACAAAGAAGCTTGTCGCGGAGTTCTTCGGCCCGATCCCGCGCGGTCCGGAATTGGAACGGCCCAAGGTGGAATTGCCGCCGCAGAAAGAGTTGCAAAAACTCGATGTTTTAAAGGAGAACACGCCGCTTCCCGCCACGCTGCATGCCTGGCGCGCGCCCAAGGAAACTGACCCGGACGCGTATCCGATCGAGTTGCTTGGAAGCATCCTTTCTGAAGGCCGCAGCTCGCGGCTTTACAAACGCCTGGTTGAAAAGGAGCAGGCCGCCCTGGACGTCGAAGCGTTTCCTTATCTCCTGGAAAACGCGGGTATGCTCGGCGTGTTCGCGACCGGCCAGCGCGATGTCACCCTGGATCAGCTGGATACGATGATCACCGAGGAAGTTGATCGGGTGAAATCCGAAGGCGTCACACAGGAAGAACTTCAAAAGGCGCTCAACCAGAAGGAAACCGAGCTTGCGAGCGCATTTGGGACCATGAACAGCCGGGCCAAAAACCTGGCGCGGTATCATGTTTTTTATGGAGACACAAATCTGATTAACACCGAACTGGACCGGTACCTGGCGGTTAAACGCGACGATCTCCAGCGCGTGGCCAACAAATATCTGACCCCGGAAGGGCTCAATCTTTTGCGCTACCCGGTGCCTGCCGTCACCGAAGCGCCCGCCCAGGTTCCCTTGCAGAAAAAGTAACCCGCTTTGAAACCCATTTTTACGCCACCGATGAAACCTTTTCTCTGCGCCTTCCTTCTCTCACTGGCCGCCGCTTCCGCCGATATCGACCGGACAAAAAAACCGGAACCGGGACCCGCGCCGGTTTCCTCATTCCCGGCTTATGCTTTAAAAACGCTTCCGAGCGGACTGAAGGTTTTTGTCATTGAAGACGACCGTAAACCGACCCTTACATTGCGGCTCCTGATCAAATCGGGATCCGCTTCCGATGCTGAAAAAAGCGGGCTGGCCGGGTTTGTCGCCAGCCTTCTGAATCGGGGGACGGCAAAACGCGACGCCGCCACATTTGCAAGCGAGAGCGACTTTATTGGAATGCATGTGGAAGCGGTTGCCGGCGCGGATGCCATAGCCGTCAGCGCCAGCGGGCTGACCAAGTATACGGACAAGATCCTCGATCTTTTTAGCGACGCGGTTCTGCATCCGGCGTATCCGGCCGAGCAATTTGCGAAAGAACAACGCAAGACCCTTTCTGCGCTCGCGGCGGAAAAACAGGAGCCTTCGCGTCTGGCTGAGAAGCTTGCGGGGAAAGTGCTTTACGGGGCGAAAAACCCTTATGGAGCTTATCGCACGCCGGAAACTGTCCAGGCAATCACCCGGGATGATCTTGTGCAGTTTCACAAAACCTATTTTGTTCCGAACAACGCCACGCTTGCGATCGTGGGTGACGTGAAAACGGCGGACATCGTGGCCTTGGTGGAGAAAGCAATGGAGGATTGGAAACCGGGCGACTTGCCAGCTTTTAAAATGCCCGCGCCTGCTGAGATCAAAGGAGTGAATATTCATTTGGTCAACCGGCCCGGTTCGGTGCAATCCAACATCGTGCTCGGTGAAGCGGGGCCTGCGCGCAACAGCCCCAATGTGCCGGAACTGAATGTGCTTAACGCGACGCTGGGAGGTGGTTTTTCGGGACGCCTCTTCCAGAACCTGCGCGAAAAACACGGTTGGACCTATGGAGCTTATTCCGCGTTTGACCTTCGCAAATACGCGGGCGCGTTCCAAGCCAATGCGGAAACCCGGAATGCCGTCACACATCTTGCGATCGCGGAAACACTGAAGGAAATCGCCCGGTTGCGGGACGAGCCGGTGCCCGAAGCCGAGCTTGAACTTCAGCGCCAGTACAATGTCGGCAATTATCTTTTAAGCCTCGAAAACACCAGCCGCACCGCCCAGCGTGTTCAGGATATCGATCTCTACGGATTGCCGGCTGATTTTTACAAGACTTACGCCACACGGATGGAAAGCGTGACTCCGGCCGTGATCCAGGATCTGGCCAAAACCCATCTAAGCACTGAAAACGTCGCCATCACGGTTGTTGGCGAAGCAAAAGAAATTCAGCCTGAGCTTGAAAAGATTGGCAAAGTGTTCGTTTACGATACGGAATTAAAACTGCAATAAAAGCTCCCGGCCATTCACACGGCGCTTCCTTTGCGGCCGCAAAGGCGGGGCAATGAGCGATCTGATGTCGATCGCCGCTCGTGTCTGTTACTTTGACCCGTTCTTTCCGAGTGCCCCCTGGCCATTGACCTTGCCGCCCGCCCCCATTAGATAACGCCCCGTGTTCCGCCTCACCCTTGCACTGTTGCTCCTGGCATCTGCCTCCAGGGCTCTCGCTCAAATTACGCCGCCCTTGCCCCAGGGTGCGCCGTTGACACAACCCGTTTCATTTGGAAACAACACGCCGCTGCCGGCCACTGTTCGTCTCCAATATCCAAACGGAGATATCCAGACCATCCTCGATCTTTACGAGCAGCTTACCCGTAAACGGCTGATCCGCCCCAATAACAGCCTTATAGGATCGGTTTATATCGTGGTTAACGATGAGGTGACGCGTGAGGAAGCCATCAAAATCATCGAAGTCACGCTTCTCGTAAACGGTTTCGCCCTGATTCCGACAGAGGATCCGACCATCATGAAGGTCTTCGGGAACGGTGCCAACCCGCGCGCGGTGGTGCCGATCATCTCCGATGAGGAACTGCTTCCGGAGCGGGAAGAGGTGGTCACATTTCTTTTTAAACTGGCCAATGCCGACCCGGCCGACATCCAGGCGACTGTTACGCAGTATATTGCAGGCTCATCCCAGGGCGGCACATACAGTTCAGTGATCTCGCTGCCCAAATCGCAATCGTTGTTGGTTACTGAAACAACACCGATTATCCGGACGCTGATCAAAATGATCAGGCAGATCGATCTTCCAGCGGCGGAGGTTAAAAGCTATTTCATCAAGCTGGAACGCGCGGACGCCAAGGAGGTGCTTGATAAGCTGGAGAAGATTTTTGACAAGCAGCCTAACAGCACCGGTGCGCCCACCGGCGGCACAGCGCCACGCGTTGTCCGTCCGGCCACCACACCCGATGGGACGCCGTTGCCTCCCGGGACGACGGCCGAAGCGACCGGCAACAATTCCATTGAAATCAATGCCGGCCCGACCCTGACCGAGGACTCGATTATTGTCGGTAAAATCAAAATGTCGGCCGATATCCGCACCAACCGCATTCATGTGGTCACGCGGCAACGCAACATTGAATTTATCCGGACGCTCATTGCCGAGTTTGACAAGGACGTCCCGTTTGGCGAACCGACGGAACGCTCCTTAAAATTCGTCACGGCGTCGGACATGCTCGAGCCGGTCATCAAAGCGATCCAGGATCCCGGCTCCAAGGACGACGGCGGCGCATCGGGAGGACAAGGCACGCGAGGAAGTCAGAATTCCGCAAACCGCTCCACCGGCAGCCAGGGTGGTTTTGGAAGTAACAATTTCGGAGGAAGCAACGGCGGTTTCGGCGGCAGCAGTGGTGGCAGCGGTTCGGGAGGGTTTTCCGAGGAACTTCAGGCCAAGGAAGTCGATACGGTGCCAAAAGCGGTCACGGTCGGCAACACGCGGATCATCGCCGATACGCAGGCCAACAAGATCATTGTGATCGGCAACAAAGAGGTGAAAGAGAAGATCTTCAAACTGCTTGATCTGCTCGATGTGCGTCCGCCGCAGGTGATGATTCACGCCGTCATTGGTCAGCTTGATTTGACTGATAAAGACACTTTCGGCCTCGATTACATCCTCCATAAAGGGGGCGGACGGCTCGGCTCCAACTCGACGATCACCAGCACCGATAACGGGACTGGGACTGGCACCGGCACCGGCACGACGACGACAGTCAACAATCCGGTCACGTTCTCGGGCAATTCGCCGGTGCTAAACTTTGGTTCCCTGCTTAATCAGCGAGCCATCACGCAAATCGCCACGGCCGGCGCGGGCGGGCTCAGTGGATTTGTCGCCGCGGGCAACTCGCTCGATATCGTGGTCAACGCGCTCCAGTCCACCAATCGCTTTCACGTCGTGGCGCGGCCTATTATTTTTGCCAGCAACAACAAAAAAGCGACCATCGCCTCGGGCCAGGAAATCGCCGTCCCAACGCAGACGCTCAGTTCGCTGACCACGGGCGGCGTCAACACTGACAACGCAGCGGTCAGTTCCTCGGTTGGATTCAAACGGGTGCAGCTCAAGCTGGAAGTCGTGCCTCTTATCAATTCGGATCGCGAAGTGACGCTTGATATCGTCCAGGTCATTGACGAGATCGTGCCGGGAGCCGACCAGACCGTTGGTGGCAACAAGATCCCGACCATCGCCAATCGTTACGTTAAATCGACAGTCTCCATGCCCAATGAATCAACCCTGGTTCTTGGCGGTCTGGTCCGGCAGGCCAACACCAAAGCTAACGGTGGCATTCCTTATCTGAGCAAGATTCCCGTTGTCGGAGCGCTTTTCCGTTCGCATTCAAAAGACAACTCGCGCAGTGAGCTTGTCGTTCTTATCCGCCCCGTGGTGAGCACCAATCCGGGGGAAATCATTCAAACCCGCGAGCGCGAACAAGAGTTCATGGCGATCGAACCCGACCTTGAAGCTTCCATTTATCCCAAAGGCATTCGCAAGCGCTCTGATCCGCTTTTCCGTGCGCCGACTGCTCCGATCCTTCGGGAAAAACCAGCCCCGAGCACCTATCGGAAATGATTTCACGCAAGCCGCTTATTGAAATCCTGCGGGCCAGCGGCGTGACCGACGAGGACGCAGAGCAACTTGTCACTCTTGCCGCGCCGACGGGGAGCACGTGGACTGTCGAAGTTCTCAACACGGGCAAGGTCGATGAAACGCGCTTTGCCGCCGAGCTGGCCCGGGTGTTTAAATCGAGCACGGAAACGATCGATCCGGCAAAAGTGGAACGGAGCGCGCTCGCTTTATTACCGAGCCGGTTTGTTTTCAAGCACCACATCCTGCCGCTCTCCTCGAAGGAAAACACGGTGCGTCTCGCCACGTACGATGTCTTCAATAACGTCGCCCGCCGGCTTGCCGCCCAGCAGCTAAACGGGAAAAAAATCGAATGGGTCCTCTCCGGACGCACCCAATTGCTGCGCGCCATCAAGACGGTCTATGGCGTCGGCGCGGAAACGTTTGAGGAAATCCTGCTTACG
Organism: Chthoniobacteraceae bacterium; assembly: GCA_028293625.1. Taxonomy (GTDB): domain Bacteria; phylum Verrucomicrobiota; class Verrucomicrobiia; order Chthoniobacterales; family Chthoniobacteraceae; genus CAIURC01. The sequence goes on from JAQGOL010000034.1 coordinate 230,108, forward strand.
AGCCGGACCTACGATACGGTCGACGACCGGGAACAGGCGCAGGACATCACTTCCGATGATCCCGAGGCGAGCGTCGTCAAGTTCGTCAACCAGGTCATCAGGGAAGCCATTTTCGAGCGTGCAACCGACATCCACGTTGAGCCGCTGGAAAACGACCTGCGTATTCGGTATCGGATCGATGGAATCCTGCATGAAGTCGCCGTGCCGCCCCAATTGCGTGTGCTTCAGAGCGCCATTATTTCACGCCTGAAAGTCATGGCGCACATGGACATCGCCGAGCGGCGTTTGCCTCAGGATGGCCGGATCAATCTGACGACGAATTCAGGGGCGATCGACGTGCGCGTCTCGACCATTCCGACGGTGAACGGGGAAAGCATCTCGCTCCGTTTATTAAGCCGAAGCGATTCGCTCAGCTTCGGCCTTGACCGGCTCGACATGACGAGCAAACAGGTCGACATCGCCAAGCGGCTCCTGGCCCAGCCCAATGGGATCATCCTCGTTACCGGGCCGACCGGTTCCGGTAAATCGACGACTCTTTATTCGTTTCTTTCGAGCATCAACGCCGTGTCGCGCCGGATCATCACGGTGGAGGAACCGGTGGAATATCGGCTTCCCGGTGTCTCCCAGATCGACGTGAAACCCGAAATCGGACTCACCTTTGCCAACGGCCTGCGCGCCATTCTTCGGCAGGATCCCAATATCGTGATGGTGGGAGAAATCCGCGATTTCGAGACCGCTGAAATTTCCATCCGCGCGGCGATGACGGGTCACCTCGTCTTTTCGACCCTTCATACCAATGACGCGGTGAGCGGCATCACGCGTCTGCTCGACATGGGGATTGAACCGTTTCTTCTGGCAAGCGTCGTACGGGCATTCATCGCCCAGCGCCTGGTGCGGACCATCTGCACCGACTGCAAGGAAATCACGGGATATCCGGTCGATTACCTTCGCGAAATTGGCGCGCCGATGCCGGCCGATATGAAGTTTTACCATGGCGCCGGATGCGATCACTGCCGCCAGACCGGTTACCGGGGCCGGGCCGCCATTTACGAGATCGTGCCGGTGAACGAAAACCTGCGCCGGATGGTGATTCGAAAAGAGACTGGCAGCGCAATGAAAGCGCGTGCCATCGCCGATGGCATGGATTCGCTCCGCCAGGACGGATGGCGCCGTGTTCTCGAAGGCAAAACGACAGTCGAGGAAGTCGTCCGCGCCACCCAGCAGGATGAAGCGCTTTCCGAGACGGACGCCGGTTAGTCGATAAAGACAAACTCGTTGGTCTGAAGAATCGCCTGCGCGTATTTCTCCCAGGCGGTGAGCGGTGCGCCCTGCGGCGGAGTCGGACCGGCGAATCCTTCGTTCGCAGCCCATCGAGTCAGATCGCCGTTGACCGACGGGATCCATGCGAACGAATCCGAATTATCGCTGGCGCCAGGTTCAACGATAAAATCGAGCGTCTCGCCAGCGCGCACGTCGACTTTCGCGACTGCCATTTGGACTGTGGCACCCGGTGCCGCGACCACTTTAAGAAGTTCCCCTGCCCGGCTGGAAATGACCCGGCCAATCACGCCATCGCCCTCTTTGCTCGGGCGCGCAAGCTCGCCGCTGATTGAGACGCTTCCATCCCGTGGAGCCGTCCAGCGCCGGATCACCGCGTGCTGCATATCGGTGCCCGGATGTCCGCCACCGGCATTCAGCGATGCAAAGACGAGCGTCTTATCCGGCAGCTTTTTAGCCCCCTGCCATGCGCTTCCGGTCCAGACCGGCAACGGATGAAACTCCACCTTTTTACCAGTCTCATCGCAACTCCCATAGCCGTATTGCCAGATCGGAGTTTCCTGCGCTTCAGGCGCCTGCTCTGCCTGGGCGGCCAGATACCGGAGTCCGGCATCGACTTCGGCCGGCTCGGCGCGGCGGGCCAAAACGCGTTTATAAAGATCCTGAATCTGCCATTCCGACGCGTCCGGCTTGGCAAAATCGGGCTTTGCAACCAATGCGCGTGCCTGAGCGAGCACAAAGGGGCTGTTCATCATGAAAAGCGCCTGTTGCGGCACGGTCGTCACATGCCGCTGCGGCACGGTCGCATCCGGGCTGGCGAAATCGAATGTGCGGAAGATACCCGGCAGATTTTGCCGGTCGATAAACCCATAGACTGTGCGGCGCCTGGCCGGGTCAGCCCCGGTAATCTCCACGGGACGCCCGCCCATGGCCGGGTCAAGCTGGCCGGAGACAAAAAGAAGCGAGTCGCGCATCGCTTCAAAGTCGAGCCGCTGTCTGTGCATGTGAGAAACCAGGCGGTTTTCGGGATCGCTCTGGGCGACCTTTGCATCAACGTCGCTCGCCTGCCGGTAGGTGTTGGAAAGCAGGATAAGCCGTTGAAGTTTTTTGATCGACCAGCCTTCTTCCATAAAGGTCGATGCAAGCCAGTCGAGAAGTTCCGGATGCGTGGGCGCCTCGCCTTTTGCCCCAAAATCCCCAGGCGTGCGAACCAGTCCACTGCCAAAATGATGTGCCCAGACGCGGTTGACGAAGACGCGCGACGTCAATGGGTTATCCTTGCTGGCGATCGCCCTGGCCAATTCCAGCCGGCCGCTTCCTTTGACAAACGGCTTCGGATCCCCGCCGCTCAGCACTGAAATAAAGCGCCTCGGCACCTCGTCCCCGGGCCGGCCCGGATTTCCACGAATAAAGACCCGCGGCGTTACCGGCTGCGGTTTATCGACAAGCGCCATCGCGCGGCCCGGTGCATTGGAACCGATCTCCACGCCCAGCAGTTTGTTACGCAATTCCCGCATCTCATCCTTGGCCTGGCGGGTGAAGAGGCCGGTTGAAAATATCGGTTCGATGGCGGCTGCGGGCAGAATTACCGGCGCACCCTGGAGCTGGCTGATCAGGAGTCCGAGTTCATCACCCCGTTTGGCCAGGTAATTGCGAATCTCCCCTTCCCGTTCACCTCGCTCGCGAAGATAATCGGCATTTGGCGCCGCCTGGGAAGTCAGCAGGGGAAGATCCTTTGCTTCAGGTTCCACCGAGGAAGCGAACACCCCGTAAAGCGCGTAATAATCCTTCTGGCTGATCGGATCAAATTTGTGATCGTGGCAGCGGGCGCAAACCGTTGTCAGCCCCATGGTGCCGCGGCAAATCACATCAATACGATCGTCGATAATGTCGTTGATATTATTGATAAAACGGCGGCCCAGCGTCAGGAACCCGAGGGCGGCCTGGGAGTCGGGGCCTTCGTCGAGCTGATCGGCCGCAATCTGGCGGATCAGAAACTGGTCATACGGCATGTCGCTGTTAAAGGCGCCAATGACCCAATCGCGGTAGGTGTAGGAAAACGGATAACGCCGTTCCTCCTGGAAAACATATCCCTTGGTGTCCGCATACCGTGCCACATCGAGCCAGTAACGGCCCCAGCGTTCCCCATAACGCGGCGATGCCAGGAGCCGGTCAACCACCCGTGCAAATGCATCCGGCGCCGTGTCGCTTTCAAATGCCGCGATCTCTTCGGTTGTCGGCGGCAACCCCGTCAAATCATACGTGGCGCGGCGAATCAACGCGCCGGGCGTGGCGGCGGCGGCGGGCGCCATCTCTGCAGCCACCAGGCGCGCGCCAATAAACGCATCGATCGGATTGCTGATTCGGAGGGTCGGCACCGCCGGGGGCTCCGGTTTGCGGATCGGTTGAAATGACCAGTGGTTCTTTGCCGCCAGCTCAATGGCGGTCGGTGGCCGAACCTCCCCTTCCGGCCAGGGAACCCCCATTTTAACCCACTCCGCCAGCGCGGCGATCTGGTCCTCGGGAAGTTTATCGGATTTTTCCGGCATCTTCGAATCGCCCTGATGACGGATTGACTTGATCAGCGAGCTTTCGTCCGGTTTGCCGGGAATGGCCACCGGCCCGTTATCGCCGCCTTTGAGCAGCGCCGCGCGCGAATCGAGACGCAGTTCGGCTTTTTGCTTTTCAGCTCCGTGACATTTGTAACAACGCTCGGCGAGGACCGGCCGCACCTGCTTTTCGAAAAACTCGGTCTCCTGGGGAGTCATGGCGCCTGCCGAGAGCATTCCAAAGAGAGCAGTAATGGCAAAAAAAGAGGCGGAAGAAGTAGGCATACGGGACAAGGGAGCTAACCCGCAGGCAGCTTGGGCATTAGAAGCGGCGTATTTGGATAAGACAAATTTTGATTCGAAAATTTAGTTCCAACTCCCGTTGACCGGCCGTTCGAGCCGTTCGAAGGTTGAAAGAACCAATCGAGTGATGGTTGGAAAATTTGAATTGGAAGCCCCCCGGAGCTGTCGCGCAGCCACGCTCATTTTATGCGGGAGGAAACCATTCTGATTCTTGCGCCTTCGGGAAAACGAACCGAGTCGGTGGCGGCTGCGCTTGCAACAGCAGGCCTCCATTCCGAGTTTTGCGCAGACATTGTGCAGCTGGTCAGAAAAGTAGGAGACCGTTGCGGCGCGCTGCTTGTCGCCGGCGAGTTTTTGCACAATGGCGCCAGCGCGGCTTTGAAAGCAGCCCTCGATCAGCAAGATACATGGTCGGACCTCCCCCTGGTCGTTCTGGGCGAGCCCGGCGGCAGAGGGCATCACATTCTCGAATTGTTCGGGCAGGACGCCAACGTGACGCTTCTGGCGAATCCCGTCCAGACAACCACCTTAGTCAGCACCCTTCAGCTCGCATTGAGGGCGCGGCGCAGACAGTTCGAATTCAAAAACCTGGTCCGGGAGCGGGACAGGGTGCTGGCGAGCATCGGCGACGCTTTTGCCATGATTGACCGGGAATGGCGCTTTGTTTACGCGAACGAAAAAATCGGTAAAATCTGCGGCCTGCTTCCCAAAGAGCTCACGGGAAGAAATGTCTGGGAAATCCTACCAAACAGTGCCGGCACCGACATTGAAAGCCAGCTGCGTGCGGCCATGGAAAGCTGTTCCAATGTTGAATTTGAATGGCTTTCCCACGGTCCAATTGACCGCTGGTTCTCCTTTCACGCTTATCCATGCCATGCCGGGCTTTCAGTCTATATCGTGGAAACCACCGAGGAGAAACGCCTCAAGAGCATCTTGGAAGAAAGCGAGAGACGCCTGCATCTCGCCCTTGATAGCTCCAATCTGGGGATGTGGTTTTGCGATGTGCCGTTGAAAAATATCGCCTGGGACGCCAATTGCCGGCGCCATTTTGGCGTGGCGCACGAGGAGAAAGTGAGCTTTAAACGCTTTTTCGCCCTGCTCCATCCCGATGACCGTGCCCGGGTCCAAAGGGCGGTGACGGCATCCATGAACGAATGCCGGCCTTACGACATTGAATACCGAGTCGTTCATCCCGATGGAAAAATCATCTGGATCCATGCCATAGGACGCACTTACCGCGACGAGAGCGGCCAGCCATGGCGCTTTGATGGAGTGACCATCAATATCTCGGCGCACAAGGAAGCCGAACTTGAAATGATCCGCGCTCAAAGCGAAGCGATTCGGGCCAACCGCACCAAGGACCAATTTTTGGCCACGCTCAGCCACGAACTGCGCACCCCGTTAACTCCTGTTTTGATGACGGTTAGCGCCCTGCGGGATGAGCCGGAAATTTCCTGCGAACTCAAAGACGACCTCGATCTGATTCATCGCAACATCAAACTCGAAGCGCATCTCATTGACGACTTGCTTGATCTGACGCGGATCAGCCGCGGCAAACTCGTTTTGCACCGGGAAACCTTTGATCTCCACGAGCTGCTCGAATATGCCATCGACGCAAGTTGCACGAAGGGAATCGATTCAAAGCGGCTCCGGATCGAGTTCCGTGCCGAGGCGTCGCGATATTACGTTTTTGCCGATTCATCGCGCATTCAGCAGGTCTTCACCAATCTGCTAAACAATGCGGTAAAATTCACACCGGACGGAGGGAAAATCACGATCACCACCCGCAACCCTGTATCCGGCCAGATCGAAATTTCAGTTCAAGACAGCGGCATCGGCATTGCACCGCCTTCCCTGGCACGTCTTTTTGACGCGTTTGAACAGGCCGACGACTCCATCACCCGCCGCTTTGGAGGACTTGGCCTGGGATTGGCAATCAGCAAAGTGCTCATTGATTTGCATGGAGGCTCAATCCGGGCCGAAAGTCAGGGCCATGGCACGGGAGCCGTCTTTACGGTTGGTTTGCGCGTGGCGCCGGTACGCAAAATCGTGCAAAAAGGCCGCAGGCCAAGCGCGGAAAGCTGCACCCGTTCATTGCGTATCCTTCTCACTGAGGATCACCAGCCCACGCGCGAAACGCTTACCAAGCTCCTGACGCGCGCCGGGCATGAGGTGCATTCCGCAGGTACCGTCGCCGACGCCTTGCAGATCGCCGGTGAACATCCGTTTGATCTCCTGCTGAGCGATGTCGGTTTGCCCGACGCAAGCGGCAATGAACTCATGCGTCAAATCCATGAATCTTATCATTTGCCTGGAATCGCCCTCACCGGCTTTGGAATGGAAGACGACATTGCGGCAAGCCGCGCCGCCGGATTCAGCATCCACCTTACAAAGCCGGTCGACTGGAAGCAGCTCCAGCGCGCCCTGATCAATGTAAGCGCGTTGGCCTGAACCGCCTCCTTCGACCGCCGCCCTACGGCTGGAGCTTCGCGAGAAGTTCAGCAAGGCTTTTGCCCAGCGCTGCCACCTGCTTTTGCTTGCGCGGGTCTTTTAGCGCTCCGCTTTCTTCAAACGCTTCGTATGCGCTGGAAATGGAAACCTGGTCAGGCAGCACCAGCACGCCGATATTGCCCAAAATCGAACGCAAATGCACGAGGGCGCGCAATCCGCCCAACCCGCCGGGCGATGCGCTGCAAATCGCGGCCACTTTGCCGGTATAGGCTACCAGGGAAGGCTCGTTTTCTTCCTCGACGCGCGAAGCCCAATCGATTGCGTTTTTCAACACCCCCGTCACGGAGCTGTTATATTCGGGAGAAGCAATCAGGAAGCCGTCGTGAGCCCGAAGCAGCGCTTTGAATTTCTTCGCATTTTCCGGCAAGCCCGATGCCGCTTCCAGATCCTGATCAAAAAGCGGCATTGGAAAATCACGCAGGTTGATCTCCGTCACTTCGGCCCCGGCCGCGCGCGCGCCGGCGGCTGCGATTGTTACCAAAAGGCGATTAAACGAACCGGCGCGCGTGCTGCCGGCAAAAGCAAGAATCTTTCTCATGCGCGGGAGCAGAACGGTTTAAAGCGCTTGCAGACAAGAAGCTTTTACAAAAACGCCAACTCGCCCTTTTTGGAGCTACTTCGCCGAATTGCCTGGGAATGTGAGGTAAGTGTAGCCCTTGAGGCCGCGCTCGTAATTGGCGAGCAGCTTCATCGCCTCATTCGGCTTGAGCCGGTCGGTCTTGATCGCCGCATCGACCTGGGCTTTGACCTGGCGGGTCAGCTCATTTTTATCCCACTGCGTCATGCTCAAAACATCGGCAATCGTGGAACCCTCAATGGTTTCCTCGATATACCAGCCGCTCTCTTCATCTTCATCGAGGAACACATGCGCCTCATTCACCCGGCCAAAAAGATTGTGCAGATCGCCCATGATGTCCTGGTAGGCGCCCATGATAAAGAACCCGATGTAGTACGGTTCGCCCGGTTTGAGCTTATGCAGGGGCAACGTTTCGCGCACGTCGTTGAGGTCAATGAACTGATCGACCTTGCCGTCGGAGTCGCACGTAATATCGACCAGCGTCGTGTTGCGTTCCGGAAACTCATTGAGCCGATGGATCGGCATCACGGGAAAAAGCTGGCCTAGCGCCCAGTGATCGAGCAGCGACTGAAACACCGAGAAGTTGCAGACGTATTGATCGCACAAGGCGATCTCGAGTTGTTTGACTTCTTCGGGAACATATTTCATTCCGGCGCAAAACTCGACGATGGTGCGCGCGATCTGCCAGTAGATGGTTTCGATCTTGGCTTTGCTTTCAAGCTCCAGCAAACCGAGGTCGAACATCGACTGCGATTGTTCCTTGATCTGCTGGGCGTCGTGCAACGATTCCATCCGGTTTTGCCGGGAAAGCAGCCGGAGCACATCCAGGATGTCGGCCAGCAACTTCGGATCGCTCTCGCTCGGCACCACCACGGTTGAACCGCTGTCTTTTTCAATCGCCCCAAAGGCTTCGACAATCAGCATGGAATGATGCGCCACCAATGCCCGGCCGCTCTCACTCACAATGGTTGGATGCGCGACTTTTTCCGAATCGCAGACATCCATGATGTTCCAAACGATGTCGCGCGCGTATTCGTGAAGTGAATAGTTGGTCGAACTCTCAAACGCGGTGCGCGATCCATCGTAATCGACACCCAGACCGCCGCCGACATCGAGATATTCAAGCGCGTGCCCCATCTTGGCGATCTTGGTGTAAAAACGGGCTGCCTCGCGCACGGCACGTTTGATCGTTCCAATGTCGGGCACCTGTGAGCCGACATGGAAGTGGACCAGCTTAAGGCAATGCGCCAGGCCGGCCGCCTTGAGCGCCGTGCTCGCGGCTACCAGGTCGGCCGTGCTCAGGCCGAACTTGGCGTTTTCTCCACCGCTCGTGGCCCATTTGCCGGCCCCCTTTGCCGCAAGCCGCACGCGGACACCGATCATCGGTTCCACGCCGACTTCCTTGGAGACCGCGAGGATCTGAAAAAGTTCCTCCAGCTTTTCAACAACCAGAATGACCCGTTTGCCGAGCTTGCGTCCAAGCAACGCGTTCTGGATGAAAAGCGGATCTTTGTATCCGTTGCAGATAATAAGTGAATCGGCGTCCTTGTGGATGGCCAGGGCCGCGAGCAACTCCGGCTTGCTTCCTGCCTCGATGCCAAAATGATACGGCGCGCCGGCATCCATGATCTCCTCGACCACCTCGCGCAACTGATTGACTTTGATCGGAAAAACGCCGCGATACACGTTTTTATACGACGCTTCTTCAATCGCGGCGATAAACGCTTTGTTAATCGTTTCCACACGATGCCGAAGCAGATCCTGAAACCGGATCACCATCGGAAAATCGAGCCCATACTCCGTTCGCGCTTCGGCGACCAGTTCCATGATGTCGATCGGCGTGGCCGGATTTTGGGTCGGGCAGATCGAGATATTACCTCGCTCGTTGATCGTAAAGTACCCAAGACCCCATCGATCGATATTGTAGAGAGAAATGGCGGAAGGAATATCCCAAGGCTGCTGCATGGCGGGCGAAATATGGAAGCGCAAGCGCCCCTGTCGAGAGTCGATACGTAAAAAGTGCATTCTTCCTACGATGACTTGCTTTTTTTCCTCCCCTCTTTCTGCCAGTTCCGCCGCCTCCGGAAATGCGCGGACTCAAAAAATGCGCTTAAAAACATCCTTTCCGCTGTTGCTCACACCTTCCGCACCTTGTCATTGCCATCGAAGCCGGTTAGCCTTGCCCCGCAATGAATAAAGCCGTCGTCCAAGTGCAAGTGCGTGCCGTGTTGCCCTTCAATTCCGGACGCGCCGTTTTTGTGGGAAATGAGGAAAAGGTGTTTGTCATTTACGTGGATGAAAGCGTGGGGGCCGCCATCACCATGTTCATGAACGGAACTCCCAAAGAACGGCCGCTCACCCATGATCTCATGGGGCATCTGATGGCCGCCCTTGGAGCCAAAGTCGACCGCGTCATCATCAACGATCTCAAGAGCGAGACCTACTTCGCCAGGCTCATTATCAGCGCCGCCAACGAGCTTTTTGAAAAAAAGATCATCGAGCTCGACGGGCGTCCCAGCGATTGCCTGGCATTGGCCATTCAGCAAAGCGCCCCGGTCTACGTCAGCCGCGACGTATGGGAGGAAGTCGAAGACCGCAGCGACGTCTTGCGCAGCCTCGAAGAAGGCGGCCAGCGCGGCGAAGCCGAAGGTTGATTTTCGCCATTCCGCGATGCCGACTCATCCCTCACCTGAGCCAAGCACCTTCTAATTTATTCGCCTCTTTTTTAACCAATGTCTACCATCACCAAGATTGCTCTGGTCACCGGTGCCAATAAAGGGATCGGATTTGAAATCGCCCGGCGCCTCGGCCAGCAAGGCGTCACAGTCATTCTGGCAGCGCGGAACAAAAATCGCGGCCTCGCGGCGGCCGATCAATTAAAGGCCGAAAACATCGACGTTCATCCGCTCATTCTCGATGTGACCCACATCCCGTCGATTGCACGCGCCAGTGAATATCTGGAGTCCGAGTTTGGCCGGCTCGACATTCTCGTCAACAACGCGGGGATCAGCCACGACATAAGCCTTAAACCAAGCGAGACCCCGATAGAGACGATCCGGGACGTGTTTGAAACCAACTTCTTTGGCACGATCGCCGTCACGCAAGGCCTCCTCTCGCTGCTCCATAAAAGCCCCGCCGGACGCATCGTAAATCTTTCCAGCGGCCTGGGATCGCTTTCGGAAGGGAGCAACCCGGCCTCGCCTTTTTACAACGTCAAGCCGCTTGGATACAACGCATCCAAAACCGCCCTGAACGCTTTTACGGTGATTTTGGCCCATGAGCTCAGGAACACTCCGATCAAGGTCAACAGCGCCGATCCGGATTGGTGCCGCACGGACCTCGGAGGGGAAGCCGCTCCGCACACTGCGGCCGACGGCGCTGAAACTGCGCTTTGGCTAGCAACCCTGGAGGCCGATGGTCCGACCGGCGGTTTCTTCAATGGCCGCCTGCCCGTTGCGTGGTAGCTAGGAATCGAGCAGCGAGGCCGGCAACCCGTGCAACGGCAGCAGGGCAACGAGCGCCCGGCGATGCGCAGCGGCGAATGCAGCCCCCGCCAGCTCTTTGAACGCGAACCAGCGCTGACCCGGCATCAGTTCCGCCTCCGCGCTTTTACCGTAAACCCGGAGCGTCACCACATGATGCGTGAACGGGTATTCAATTTTAAAAAGCGGTTCCCCCAGCGATTCACCGTTTAGGGCGGGCAATTTCCATAAACCGCGCCATCGCGTGCCGCTCTGTTGTTCAAGCAATAGCGCGCCCGCTTCCACAATCCAGGCGCAGTTCTCGTCAATGCGAACGCTGGCACGGCGTGGCTTTTTTACCGGCAGGAGTTCCGGATCCGGCGCCGCGCAATAGTCGCGCACCGGACAAAGCGCACAGTGCGGTTTGCGCGGCAGGCAAACGAGGGCGCCAAGCTCCATCAACGCCGAAGTATGTTCGCGTCCTCCTGATTCGGGCAGAAGATCGGATGCCATCGCCCAAAGCGCGTCGGAACCGGCCCGCGCATCGATCGGTTCGCGCAGATTGCCCAATCGCGCCAGCACCCGCGCGATATTGGCATCGACTGCGGCCGCCGCCTGATCAAATCCGAAACTCGCGATGGCTCCCGCCGTGTAACGGCCGACGCCGGGCAACCGCGCGATCGCCGCCGGATCGTCGGGCAATTGGCCTCCATGCTCGTCGACCACGCATTTTGCCGCGCGATGCAGGTTTCTCGCCCTCGAATAATAACCGAGTCCCTGCCACACATGCATCACCTCCTCCTCGCTCGCGGCGGCAAGTGTATTGAAATCGGGAAAGCGTTTAAGCCAGCGCTCAAAATAGGCAATCACGGTCACCACCTGCGTTTGTTGCAGCATGAACTCGGAGACCATCACCGCGTATGGATCCGGACTCCGGCGCCACGGAAGATCGCGTCCATTGAGGCGAAACCATTGCGCGAGCTTGAAGCGTAATTCGGCGGCGTGCGCTTTTTGATCGCGAAAGGAAGCAGGGATCTTCATCAAAGGCAGCAATGATACCGTTCCCGTCTCATGACAAGTCCGCAACTGCCGCCTAAAACCATCCACACGGCGCCGCTCACCGCCGCGCAGGCCACCCATTTACGAGCCCTTCTCACCGAGCGCGGCTGGAAGTTTGATACCCGGCCCTACATGCTTTATTTCGCCCAACACGAAAAGCTGACCGTCGCGGTTTACGAAAAAGGCCCCAAGATTGTCGTCCAGGGAAAAGGGACCGCCGAATTTGTCCAATTCATCCTCGAACCCGAAATCATCGGGGAAGCCAAACTCGGCTATGAAGAAATCAGCGATCCGGCCATGTTCGAACCGCATTTCGGGATCGATGAGAGCGGCAAAGGCGATTTTTTCGGCCCGCTGGTGATCGCCGGCGCTTATGTCGATCGAGGGATCGCGCGCACTTTCCTGCAGGCCGGCATCCAGGATAGCAAACGAATCGGGAGCGACAAAAAGATTCGCGATTTTGCCGAACTGATCCGGCATACGCCAGGCTCGATTCCCACCGTCGTGGTCATCGGCCCGGAACGTTACAACCAGCTTTACGAAAAATTCGGCAACCTCAACCGGCTCCTGGCCTGGGGCCACGCGCGCGTCATTGAAAACCTGCTTGAGCGCCGGCCCGATTGTCCCCGGGCGTTGAGCGATCAATTCGCCAATCCCAAATTGATCGAGCGGGCCCTTCTTGAAAAAGGACGCGGCATCACGCTCGACCAACGCACCAAGGCGGAAAGCGATCTGGCCGTCGCCGCCGCATCGATCCTCGCCCGCGAAGGCTTTATCGACTGGCTTCAAAAGAACGGGCGCACTTTCCAGCGCGAATTTCCACGAGGCGCTTCAGCCGCAGTCAAAACCACGGCCAGGGAATTGGCCGGCGCCCATGGACCCGAAATCCTGCATCGCCTGGCCAAAACCCACTTTAAAACGGCCGCGGAGGTGGCGCCTGAATATTTCGGCAGACCATCCTTGCCCGGTGCGGATGACGTTGTTTAAATCGGCTTTTTTATGGGCACACTAACCAAACGGGAACTGGTCGTTCAGATCAGCAACGAGACAGGCTTGGTACAACATCAGGTATTCGATGTTATTCAAAGGACCCTTGATCTCATTACCGACGCACTCGCTAAGGGGAATAACGTGGAACTCCGAAACTTCGGCATCATGGAGGTCCGCCTCACCAAGCCGCGCGTTGGCCGCAATCCCAACCAGCCCGGCAGCAGCTTTGTGATCCCCGCGCGCGCCACCGTCAAGTTCAAGGCTGGCAAAGTAATGCGCCAGCTTGTCTCCGAGCGTTCAGCAGGCATGCAAACCGTCGCGGCCGAACTCAACGCGGCCAAACAAAAAACCGCCACTCCCAAGGCAGCCAGATTAGTTGAGCCGGTGCCGGTTAAAAAACGCGTCGCTAAAAAAGTATTGCAGTAGCGGTATGCTCAGGCGATCGGGCGCTTTTGCCCGTCGACATCGACATTCACCATCACCGCTGTGGTCCGGAAAACCTCGCGGCCATCCCGCGCGTTTTCGCACCAGACCGTGACCTGGCAGGAAGTGATCCCGATTTTTTTTACCTGGGCAAAGATCTTGATGATATCGCCATTGCGCACCGGCGCTGTGAAATCAAACGACTCAAAACGCCGGGTCACAAACGCCGCATCGGGAAAAGTCAGCGACGCCGCGTTATAAGCCATGTCATCGGCCCAGAGCATCAGGTAACCGCCAAAGGCCGTCCCGATGTGGTTTAAAAACTCCGGACGGATAACCAGCGTTTTTTCGTGGATGGAATAATCGGCGGGCATGATGGCAGACCGAAATGCAATAGCAGGAATTACAAAGCTCTGGTGTGCGGCATCGCCTGGAGCCTGGGAGAAGACGGAGCTCAGAGCTCGCAATGCTCCAATGACATCGTTTCCTGGCATTGATTATTTAAGCCATTTATCGGCGTAATCGAGCCATGCGCTCCAATCGACGCCGCTCATTGAGTGTTTGCCGGGCCGCATGAAATAACCGAGCCGGCTGTCGATCAGCTTGCCGATTTCAGGAAACGTTTTTGTCGCGATGCCATCTCCGCTCACCAGGCGGTAAACCGGGTCGGCCGCGCAGAGCATATCGAACTGGCCGCTTGGGTTGGCCCATAAATCCTCGGCCGCGGTGGAAAAGAGGACCGGACGTGGCGCGCAGAGAGCCACCAGCGCATGCTGATCAAACGGGAGCTTATCGACGGCGGTATTGAAAGCCTTGAAGTTCGCGCAAAACCAGTGCGGGAAGTTTTTGTTAATCACCGCCACCGTCTCGGCGGTCGGCCTGCCGTTTGTCCCTTGCGGTGCGGCCAGCTCGGGGACCATGCGGCACGGCGCGGACCCGCCGCATCCGGCCTGGCTTGGAATGGCGAGAGCAACGCGGGTATCCATGGCGGCAGCCAGCAGAGCGGTCTTGCCGTTGCGCGAATGGCCCACCACGGCGATCCGTTTCCCATCAATATCGGCATCGGTCACAAGGTAATCGATCACCCGCGAAAACCCCCAGGACCAGGTGCCGATCGTGGCGGGCGCGTCGGCATCATCGGCCGATTTACCGGGCGGCACGAATTGTTTGAGCTTTTCCCTGGCGACCTCCGCCTTATCCAAAAGCACGTCGCCGCTATAAAAGGTGGCAACGGCATATCCGCGGTCGATCGTTTTTTCGATGTTCCACGATTCCACCTCCTTGCCACGCACCACCTCGGGCGATCCGGCGGGAGGCGGTGTCCAGTTAAAGGGCATCTGCACGAGCGGATCGTTTACCAAGGCATAGTTGCCGTTGAAATTCATTCCGAGAAAACAGGCGGCCGGTTTGCCTGCTTTGTTTGGCACCACCACCATCAGATGCACGCGGGCATCGGGTTTTGTGCAGCGGATCTCAAGTTCTTTTAACGTCGCCTTGCCGCCGAATGCATTTTTATCGACCCGCAAAACCTTGGATTCGAATTGCTCGGGTTTGGCCGGCAGCACTCCGTATTCGTAATTGAGCAGCAGCCGCCTCAACTCCGGGGCGCGCCCGGTAGTCCATTGCTCCTTGGTTTCAACCCGTTTGCCATCCTGGCTTGTAAGCAGGTCAGGCAATTCAGGATGGACCGGCAATTGAGAGGGTTCAGGCAATGAAGGCTCTGCGGCAAAACCGAGCCCGGCCATGGCAAGAAAGAGGGGAAACGTGTGTTTGGGGAACATGCTCGCGGAGGCTATCCAGACGGCGCGTTTTCGACAACAAATCCATTCACTCGCTGCATGTGCGATGGAAGCCGGTTTCCACCGCGACGGGAACTGAATCCGGCACCTTCAACGACTCCTTACTTGTGAAAAGACGTCACCCGGGGCAAAGTCCGGCCAAGCTTGACACCCCAGACACGCCCATTCTCCGCCGCGAATTTTCCACGCGAAAGCCATGGCCGGATTCGGCAACTCCACCGGCTTGAGACAAACAAAAGCAGACCGACAAAACACCTTATGAGATTCATCCCGTTCCTGGCGCTCGTCGCATTGATCCACACCAATGCATCAGCCGAAGATTTCATAACCAATAGCGGAGTGGAATATATCGACGCGACTTTGAACCGGGTTGAGCCGGACGGACTCGTGCTCAATACAAGCGATGGCGTCGTGAAGTTGAACTTCGCGGATCTGTCGGCTGACGATCGGGAAAAATACGGGTTCGATGAGAAAAAAGCCCGCGAATACGCGGCGGAGATGGCGGTGGGGAAAGCGGAAAACAGGCAGCGCGCGCAGGCGGGCATGGCGGCGGAGCTCGTTCTGAAAACCGGTGTTCCCGCCGCTGCCGCCAAACCGGAGGCCATCATTGAATCTGCTCCGGCGACTTCGCCAGCCATCCCCTCCCCGGCCAGCGTGGAGCAGCCGGTGGCACAGCCCAAGCCGCGAACGATTCACGGCACCGTCAAGCAGCGTACCGAGACCGGCCTTCTGGTGAGCGGCGTGAAACTCAATCCCAACGACAAAAACGCGCGCCCAATCGACGTCTGGCTTACCGGCTACGATGCAAAAGCGGGAACAAAAATTTCGGTGACTTCGTTCAGCACCGGCCGCTTGAACTTCCGCACCGCGGACGGCGACATCCGCGTGCTCGAATCCTTTGAAAAGAGCACCGTTCCCTCGGTTTCAATCAAAACTGAGCCGCAAACCTCCAAATACCTGACAAATATCGAAGCGGCGCAACTCCTCGGGATTTCCCGCTTTGCCTTCCTCAAGCTCGGAATCACGCAGGTCCGCATTGGGAAAGCGATTCGCTACGACCTGGCTGATATCAAAGCTTACGTCAACGATCAAAAGGTCAAACCATAGCCATTCCCCGGCCGATCCGTGAATGGCTACCCGACAAGGATTTGAACCTTGACTAGAGGCGTCAAAGGCCACTGTGCTACCGTTACACCATCGGGTAAGAGGTGGGCGGAAAAGAAACCATCTTCCGGCGCGTGAGGCAATCGTAAAAACGCGCATTTTTTCACCGCCCGGCCGGTCAGCGCGGCACGACCCGGGTGGTCCCGGTCATCTCCGGCGGCAACGCCACGCCGAGCAACCCGAGCAGCGTAGGCGATACGTCGGCCAGGATCCCGTCTTCGACTTTGAAGTTCGGCGCGTCTTCAGCCACGTAAAGAAAATGGACGAGGTTGGTCGTGTGGGCCGTGTTGGGAGATCCATCAGCATTGCGCATCTGCTCGCAGTTGCCGTGATCGGCGGTAATCAGGAGCTTACCCCCAAGGGAGAGCGTCTTTTCCACCACTTGGCGGACCGCGTCGTCGATGGTTTCCACCGCCACGATACCGGCCTCCACCACACCCGTATGGCCAACCATATCAGGGTTGGCGAAATTCAGGATCACGAGGTCGTACTTTGGCAGGAGCTCCACCACGTTGCGCGTCACTTCCGGAGCGCTCATCTGCGGTTTTAGGTCATAGGTCGCCACGTCCTTGGGCGATTGCACAATGACGCGGTCTTCCCCGGGGAACTGCTTTTCGACACCGCCGTTAAAAAAGTAAGTGACGTGCGGGTATTTTTCCGTCTCGGCGATTCGCAATTGTTTTAAGCCCGCCTGGCTGACCACTTCGCCAAGGATGTTCGCAAGCGACTGCTGCTGGAACGCTATCGGGCAGCCGTAGGTCTTGTCGTACTCGGTCAGCGTCACGTAATGGACCGCGGGCATCGCCTCGCGATCGAACCCGGTGAATTCAGGCCTCAGAAACGCCTCGCTCAGCTGCCGGGTGCGATCGGCGCGGAAGTTGAAGAAAATAATGACATCGCCATCGCGAATGCGCTGCTCATTGCCGTGGGAGAAAATGAGCGGTTGAAGGAACTCATCGGTTTCGCCTTTCGCGTAACTGGCGGAGATCGCGGCGCTGGGCATTCCCTCGCACTGCTGGCCGCGACCAAGCACGATGGCATCCCACGAAAGTTTGGTGCGCTCCCAGCGTTTATCGCGATCCATCGCGAAATAGCGGCCGATGACCGTGGCGATCTTCGCGTTGGAAGGAACCAAGCCGGCCTGCACGGTGGTAAGAAAATCGGCGCCGCCCGTGGGCGACGTATCGCGTCCATCGGTGATCGCGTGAACCAGGATATCGGTCACCCCGGCGTCGTGTGCCGCCTTGGCGAGCGCAATAAGATGATTCTGGTGGCTGTGCACACCGCCATTGGAGACCAGGCCCAGAAAGTGCAATCTGCCCCCTTTTGCCTTCTCATACGCTGCTTTTAAAACGGCATTGGTGGCGAACTCGCCATCGATGACCGCTTTATTGATCCGCGTAAGGTCCTGGTAAACAATCCGGCCGGCGCCCAGGTTGAGATGGCCAACTTCCGAGTTGCCCATTTGTCCCTCCGGCAGCCCGACATCCATGCCGCTCGCGCTGAGCCGGCCCTGAGGATAAGTCGCGTAGAGGTGATCGTGAAACGGGGTCTTCGCAAGAAGCGTCGCGTCGCCGTTAAATTCGGCCATATCCCGGCCACCGGCATTGATTCCCCAACCGTCACGAATGATGAGCACTACGGGCTTTGACATAGGGCGAAAATCAAGCAGCCGAATGACGGCGCGGCCAGCTTGATTTACGTCCCAACGTCAACCCGGGCAGCCGGAAGGAGAAGCGCGTTTAAATCAGCCCCAGCTTCATCTGGCCCGCTTCGCTGATCATCGCCTGGTTCCAGGCCGGATCCCAAACGAGCTCCACCTCGGCATCGGCCACGCCCGGCACACTAAGCACCTTTTGCCTCGCTTCCGCCGCGATCGTCGGTCCCATGCCGCAGCCCGGCGCCGTCAGGGTCATCTTCACATCGACCCGCGCCCCCTGCCCTTCCCTCGGCGTAATGATGCAGTCATACACGAGCCCAAGGTCGACAATGTTCACGGGAATTTCCGGATCGTAACAGGTCTTCAACTGCGCCCAGACCGCTTTCTCATCCACAGGGACATTCGATTCCGCGACCGGCGCGGATTCCGCGGCAACCGGCACCAGGCCGAGGGCATCCGCGTTGGCATCGGTAATCCGTGCCAATCCGATATCGATGGCCACCGTGTAACTGCCGCCAAGCGCCTGCGTGATCAGGACCTGCGTTCCTTTCGGAATCGTGATGGCTTCACCGCTTGGAATTCGGATTGCTTCGCAGTCGCGAAGAAGGGTGCGTTCAGTCTGTTCGTGCATAAAAAAAGGAAGTAACGGGCTTTTGCGGCAAACTGCCAGAAGCCCTGCGGATTTGTTTACGGTTTAAGAACCACTTTGACTTTCCCGGCAGGCGCGCCGGCAAAGCTCTCAATCAAGCTGCCCGTTTTCTGCGCGGGAACGCTCGGAGCCGCGGCGGGCGTGGGAACCAAGGCGGAACGGAGCGCGCCTTCAACGAGCTGGGCGCAATGAATTTTCATCGGCGGCAGCGCGCCGAGCGGGGCGGCGAGATCGCTCCCCGACATCGAGAGCGCTTCCTCCACCGTCTTTCCCGCGATCAATTCCGTCGCAACGCTCGCCACGGCGATGGCGGTCTCGCAGCCAAATGTCTGGAAGGTCGCGCGGTCGATTACTTTCCGGCCATTTGCGTCCTCCTTGAATTTCACCCACATCCGCAGCATGTCGCCGCACTCGGGGCTGCCGACGGTGCCCACCGAGTCGGCGTTTTCCATCTCGCCGATATTTTGCGGATTTTTAATCGCGTTCTGGATGCGCTGTTGAAGATCGTCACTCATAAAAAAAATAGAATTATTCGAGGCTGTAGCGGGGCAGGGAGGAATCAACTTCCTGCACGTAGGCATCGATGCCGCCGCGCACGCTTTTGACGTTCTCAAAACCGTGCCCGGCAAAATAAGCCGCGGCGTCAATGCTGCGGGCGCCGAGATGGTCGATGATGGCCAGCAACGCGTTGCGATCCCAGTTTCCGAGCGCTTCCTGCATAAGCTCCTGGGTGAAAAAAATCGCCCCCTCGATATGCACGGCATCAAACTCCTCACGCGTTCGCACATCGATCAGACGCGCATTGGGATCGGACTTGAGGGCCTCGGCGAGATCGGCCGGGGCGATCTGCAACTTCAAATCGCCCTCGTGACTGGTCACGATATGCTCGACGACTTCTTCCACGGGGAGGTTTTCGTTTCGGGCACAAACTTCAGCAAGAGTTTCCTCGGGACGAAATCCGCAGCTGGAGCAGCCGCCAATATGGTAGCGGCGAAATAAAGCCCGTTGCGCGCCGGGAAACTGCACCAGAAGATCGCGCATGGTCACGTTTGGATCGATTAAAGCGGTCATGGATAGGGGCAGACCGTAGCCTGCCCTTTGCAAGCTGACAACGCCCGCGCTTGACGCCTTGAGTTTGGCACTGACTATACGCTCCGATGCGTTTTCAAACTCTTTATGAAGGCCGCGCGATTTTCGCGGCACTCCTCGTCCTAGCCGTTGTCGCCACCCTACTGCATTGGACGTGGTTGTTGGTCATTGCCGGTCTGCTTTTTATCTTCTGCATCAACTTCTTCCGCGATCCGGATCGGGTGAGCCCCTCGCAGCCGGATCTTGTAGTCGCTGCGGCCGACGGCACCGTGGCCGACATCATTGAGATCGAGGAAAATGAAGTGCTGAATACTCGCTGCAAACGCGTTGGCATCTTCCTCTCCGTCTTCGATGTCCACGTCAACCGGGCGCCGATCGAGGGCAAAATCATTTTTGTTAAACATTATCCCGGCCTCTATCTCGACGCCCGGCTGCCGGAATGCTCGGTGAAAAATGAAGCGATGGCATGGGCGTTCCAGGGAACCCTCGCCACGCTTTTTGTCCGCCAGATCACCGGCGCAATCGCACGCCGCATTGTTCCATGGTCGAAAGTGGGCGATACGGTTGCCAAAGGCGAACGATTCGGCATGATCCGCTTCGGGTCGCGCACCGAGGTTTACCTCCCCCTTTCAAGCGAGATCACTGTCAAAGTCGGTGACAAAGTCCTCGGCGGCGCCACCGTGATCGCCAAACTCAATTAATCCATGAGCGACGACGGAACCCCCAAAATTTATCTCCTGCCCAACTTGATGACGGCCGGCAACCTGGTTTGCGGGTTTGCCTCGGCCGTCAAGGTGCTTGAAGGCGCATTGATCCAGGCCGCCGCCCCCAGGGAGGCCGCGGCCCAGGCATTGGCCTCCAATCTCGCCGCGGACAAGTTTCACTGGGCAATCTGGCTCATTCTCGCCTCGTGTATCTTCGATCTGCTCGATGGCCGGCTCGCCCGGCTCGGCGGCCATGAAAGCCCCTTTGGACGCGAGTTCGATTCACTGGCCGACATCGTCTCCTTCGGCGTGGCGCCGGCGCTGATGGTCTACCGTATCGTCCTCTATCAATTCGATCGCACCGGCTGGATCATTGCCGCGCTTTATTTGGTATGCGGCGCGCTTCGACTGGCACGCTTTAATTGCCTTGCCGCCGCCAATAGCGCCGCCGCCAACAAGGAATTCCGCGGTTTCCCCATTCCCGCCGCCGCCGGCCTCATCGCCTCGCTCACCTTGTTCATGCTTTGGCTGGCTGAAAGCGAACGCGAGCTTGGCCGCTGGAAATGGGTTCTGCCGCTGCTGCTCATTTTCCTCTCCTGGATGATGTTCAGCGGATTTCGTTACCCGAGCTTTAAAGGAATCAACTGGCGCACCACGCGTTCGATGCCCAAGTTCCTGGCGATCTTCGCGGTCATCGGATTCACGGTCACCTATTATCAATGGATGCCGTTTGTCATCTTTGTTTCCTACCTGCTCTACGGGTTCCTTCGCCCTTTCCTCTCCCGCAAGATGAAAGAGGAAATCGAGGACGAACTCGAAGACGAGGACGACGAGACGCCCGTCCAAAGCGCGTAACATTCCACCGCTTTATCCAACCGGACGCCCGGGACCGTGAGTGATTTTGCCCAAAGCGGGCTCATCTCCACCTTCCAACAGCTCAACGAGGCGCATCTGCCCGCGTTGGAGGAAGAACTGACCGGGCTGGCTCGCGAATCTCCCATCGCGCTTGTTCTCCCGTGCCATGGGGCCGATCTCGATCGCCCGGCCCTGGCGCATATTGTTGCCGAATTGCGCGGCGCGGCTTTCCTTCAGGAAATCATCGTCAGCATGAACGGCGTCGATTCGGCGGCGGTCGCGCGGGCAAAAAAGATCTTCTCCCCGCTGCCGGTCCGTTTCCTTTGGAATGATGGACCTGAGACCGGCGCGCTGCTGGCCGGATTCGCACCGGGCAAAGGACTCAACGTCTGGGGCGCGCTCGGCCTGCTTTGCGCGGAAGCGCGGGTGAAAATCGTGGCGCTCCAGGATTGCGACGTCGTCTCTTTTCGAAGGGGCACACTGGCGCGGCTCTGCTACGCGTGCGCCCATCCCAAACTCGGCTATGCGTTTTCAAAGATGTATTACAGCCGCGCTACGGACCGGCTTTACGGACGCGTGAGCCGGCTTTTTTTTTCACCCCTTCTCCACGCCATTGTCCGCATGGCTGGGCATCATCCGCTCCTCGATTTCCTTTTAAGCTTTCGATACCCGCTTGCCGGGGAATGCGCCTTTAAACGGGAAGTGGGCGAACGCCTCGCGCTCAGCAGCGATTGGGGCCTTGAGACCGGGATGCTTTGCGAATTGTTCCGGGAAATTGATCCGCGCCAGGTCTGCCAGGTGGCGGGCGGCAGCGCGTATGATCATAAACACCAACCGGCCGCCGGCGCTCTGGCCACAATGAGCGCCGGGATCGCCCGCGCGCTTTTTGATCAGCTCGCGCGCGAGGGGCTCGATTCCGCCATTCAAACCTCCATCGGCGATGCGTACCGCCGGGAAGCACTCGTGGCCGTGCATCGTTCCGCCAACCTGGCTCTCATCAATGGCCTCCCATTCGATGAACCCGGCGAACGCGCCATCGTGGCACTTTTTGCTGCCCAGCTTTCAATTGCCGCTTCAGAGCGGACCACCACCACCACCCTCCCCGCCTGGAGCACGATGGCTCAAAGCGCCCCCGATTTCCTTCCTCGATTGCTCGCCAGCTATTCCAAATCGGCCTGAATGGGAAATCCGCATGGCGACGCGACGCTTCCCGAGACTTGCGCCAACCGCCCGAATCCCCTTTCCTCTTCGCCCCTATGCTCCGCATCAAAGCCTTCCAAGGTCTCCGTCCCGCCCCGCATCTCGTTGAAGAAGTCGCCTGCGTGCCATACGACGTCGTCGATCGCGAGGAATCGGCCGCCCTCGCCCAAGGCCGTCCCAACACGCTCCTGCGGGTCGACCGCGCGGAAATTGATCTGCCGCCGGATACCGATCCCTACTCCGATGCTGTCTATAACAAGGCGAAGGAAAACTTCACGGCCTTGCAACAAAACGGCGCCCTTATTCGCGAGTCTGAGCCGTGCATCTATCTTTACCAGCAGCGCATGGGCAACCATGTGCAGACGGGCCTCGCCGCCGTCTGCCATATCGATGACTACGAAAACGATATCATCAAAAAGCACGAGAAAACCCGGCGCGATAAAGAGGACGATCGGACCCGGCTTATCAACACGCTGAGCGCCGATACCGGCCCGGTTTTTCTCACATACCGCGATACTGCCGCGATTGATGCGCTGGTTGTGGAAGCGACATCGGGCGCTCCGCTCTACGACTTCACCGCGCCCGACGGGATTCAACACACGGTCTGGCGCGTGGTGGGCGGCGAGAATTTCGTGCGTGAATTTCAAAACGTGCCGGTCGCCTATGTCGCCGATGGGCATCATCGCACCGCAAGCGCAGCCCGCGTCGGACGCGAACGCCGCGAGGCCAATCCCAATCATACCGGTGCCGAGGATTACAACTGGTTTCTCGCCGTGCTTTTCCCGGCCAGCCAGCTCCAGATCCTTCCTTACAATCGCGCCGCCAAAACCCTCAATGGCCGCGATAAGGAGACGTTCCTCGCCGAGGTCGGCAACGCGTTTGACCTGAGCCCGAACGGGACCGCCACCCCTTCCAAACCGGGCGAAATCCGGATGTATCTCGATTCCGCATGGCACAATCTCGCGTGGCAGCCTTTGAAAGAAACCGACCCGATCGCGCAGCTCGATGTGAGCGCGTTGCAGGATCGTCTCCTTGCGCCCATCCTCGGAATCGATGATCCGCGCACGAGCAAGCAGGTCGATTTCATCGGTGGAATCCGCGGCCCGGGCGAACTCGTCAAACTGGTCGACTCCGGCAAAGCCGCCGTCGCCTTTTCCATGTATCCGACCACGGTCGAACAGCTCATGGCAATTGCCGACGCAAACCAGATCATGCCGCCCAAGAGCACATGGTTTGAGCCGAAGCTCCGCTCAGGTCTCTTCATCCACACCTTCTGAGCTCGCCGGTTCAGCCACCGGAAGCTGGCGGGCATGCGGCGCGATGGCGCGCTAATTGAGGAGCGATTACCGCGGCGATTTTTCCCAGGCCGGCTTCAGCTCAAAGATGTCGAGCCTGGAAAAATCCGCCTGCCCGCCTTTGACCTGGACCTCAACCGACCTGGCGTCGGCCTTGGGGATCACGGGCATCGGGATATAGACAAGGCCGTCGCTTGCGAAGACCTCAAAAGCAGTGCGATCGGAGTAGATGACAAGCCGCTGGATCCGATCGCGAAGCGGCGCGGCGGAGCGGTGTCCATTCACGGTAAGCTCCTGCTTTTTCACATCATAAACGACAGGCACTCCCCGCACGTTGAAAGCCACTTCGGTTGAATTCCCGGGATTAAAATCAGCGCGGATCTCAAGCAGCTCGCCATTGATGCCGGCTGCCGGGTTGCCACCGCCTTCCTTTAGACTTTGAGCGCCTAATTGATGGGTGGCGGCCCGCAATGACTCCACCTCCCTGGCGGGTTGCCAGCATAGTCGAGGACCTTCCGGAGTAGTGCGCAGGCTTAACTCCAGCGGCAGGCTCATCGCCTGATTAAATGCCATGCCAGGGGACGCCGCCTGCAGCCATCCAATCTGGATCCGGCGCTGATCAGGCAAATCGCTGAAGGTTTGCGCGGCATAAAAACCGCGTCCCTTGTGCCCTTTGATTTTTCCGGACTCCGAAGTAAAGCGCGTGCCGTCGAAGGTGCCTACTTCATAGTCGCTGCTGGCCGCCGTCAGGACCCACCTTTTCTTTGACGAGTCGCCATCGACCGGCAACTCAAAGAAATCGGGACACTCAAAGAAGCCATCCGAGACACTCATCAGCGTCCAGTTCTTCAGATCCTGGGAACTAAAGAAATGAATAGTATCCTTGCTTGAAGGTTTGCCATTGGCATCCGGCTTTGTCGGATCGGGCAACGCGACATACAAGGTTTGGATCCAACGCTGGGTTGGCTCATGCCAGAATACCTTTGGATCGCGGTTGCCGTTGCTGATCTGCTTTACAACCGGATTGCCGGCATACTTTGAAAAAGAACGGCCATCAGTGCTGTAAGCAAGCGCCTGGACCGAAGGATCACCGGCCGCTGTATAGATCAGCACAAGCGGCGGTTTACCTTCCTTGCCGAACCCGCTTGTATTTTTCCAATCCACCACGGCGCTGCCACTGAACATCGGCCCCATCTCATCGGGATAAAGCACTTCTCCATGTTCGTTCCAATGGACCATGTCGCGGCTGGTGGCATGCCCCCAATGCATGTTGCCCCAGTTCCAGCCATACGGGTTGTGCTGGAAGAAAAGGTGATATTCCCCATTAAAATAGACCATGCCGTTCGGGTCATTGAGCCACCCGCGCCTGGCCGAGAAATGCAGCTGGGGCCTTAATAACTCGCCATATAGATTCTCCGCACCCTCCATTTCATCAGCCTGCCGCAGCGACTCGATCGCCTTGGAGCTTTCCGGCAACTGATTGACTTCCACCGCAATCGTCTTGCCTTTCCACGCGCTGACATCGAGCGGCGCCCACCAGTCCGGCTCGGCATCCGCCAGCTCAATCTCAAACCGGCGCTCCGCCTTCCCGTCAATGCTCACCGTCACCATGCGCTTTTTGGCGCCCGTCTTTACAGGGAACTGCAGCCAGCGCTTCTCCAATCTTACCTCGCGGCTGACGTGGCTGAGCACCTTGGCGGCAATCGGGGGCGCCATATCGGTCTGCACAATCTGATCCAGCGAGATATGTCCCCAGCCGCCCTTTGCATCATCCACAATGATGAGTTGCGCGCTCTTGCCAACAAGCTCGGATACATTCCAACCGGATGCGGCAAGCCGTTCACTTCCGCCGGGCTCGGTATTTGGACCGGTTGCGCTGCGCACAACCTTGCCATCTACAACAAGGTTCACACACGTCTTACCTTCAAACCCGCCGCCGCCTATTAGAAAGCCGATGAACTTCCGCGATAGAACAAACTTCGGCGAGGTGAGCGTGCCAGTCGAGCCGTCACCGCCATGATAGCTGTTAACCACTCCATGCCCCATAAAGCCTTCCACCGCCATTTGGTTAGGCAATGATCCCCGGGCGGGACCGCTCCCAAATGCCTCCCCGGTTGCCACCCAGTCGCCGTAGTCTGTTCCTTCAAAATCGCTGACAAGAAGATCAGGCTCCGCAGCATGGGAACTTATCCTGCCAGCGGCCAACAAGGTAAGGAGGGAGAGGAAACAACGGGAGGTTTTCATGGGATCTGGGTGGAGGTGAACTAAATCCGATGCCGCATAAAAAAGAAAGCGCCGTCCGAGGACGGCGCTTTCCACTGTCAGCCGCCACGGAAGTCATTCCATGGAAGCTTCGTCATTAAGTTTTTTACTGAACGTTCGGATTCGGCTCCGAGCTTCCTTCAGCCACGCCAAGCGCCCACTTGATCCCGCCAAGGATGTGCGCCTGGTATTTTTTGCTGACATCCACCGAGTTCACACGGTCCTTGAGATTCTCGCTTGCATCCCAGAGATCTTCACGGTGCCCGAGGGAAGTATAGAAGACGCGTCCTTTGCCGGCATTGCGCACCCAGGAGACCGGGAAGAACTTGAGTTTGGTTACTTCATTCGGATCATGTTTCATATACCAAAGCGCGCGGACCTTGCTCCGGTCCTGGTGCTTGATGTGATACATTTCTTCCTGCTTGATGTCCCATGTCGCGCCGATCCCGCCATTGGCCGGATGGTCCGTATCCGCGGCGATCAGGTCGGCGGGAGACTGCGCCTTATGGGTTTCGAACTCGCCCTGGAGCATGTCGAGGTAACCGGGAAATCCGTGGAAAGTATCGCTGCCTGAATGCATCGCCATGAAGGCGTGCCCGTCCTCGATCCACTTGATGAATCCTTCCTTGTCCGGCAACGGCAGATCGCCTGTCGTATTGGCGAAGATGACGCCGTCGATATGTTTGGCTTGAAGGTTCTCGGGCGAAACCTTGGCCAGGCTCGCCTTGAGCTGTGCGTTATACTCGTCGTTGGATGACTTTACCTTGGCATCCATTTCCGGAGTCCACTTCGCGATCTCATCGCTGTAACGCTTGAGTTCCTTCTCGTAGTTGGCTTTCGCCTTCTCATCCGCGTCCGCCTTCAGATCGTTCGGTTTGGATGGCTTCTTTAATACCTGCACTTCGGGCTGCCGTGCAAAATCGACGATCGTAAACGCTTTCGACTCGTCACCGAGCTGCTGAAGGGTTTTTTCAGCCGTCGCAATGGAACTATGCCGGTAACCGGTTGTCACCGTGACAACGATCACTTTTTTAGGTTCGGCGGCATGCGTAACCAGCGGCGCAACCACAAGCGCGGCGATGGCGGCGGAGAGAATAAATCGGGCGGGGTTTTTCATGGGTGAATAAAAATCTTTGGAGAGGAGAAATCGGGGGCGTACGTGAAGACCCCCTGCCCCCTGCAATGCTTAGAGCCTCCGCCAAACTCTTTTACCCGTCCTCCGGCTTGAATCGATTTAAGCGCGCGCGCAGATTCCGGCTTCCGCCCGCCAATTCCTGCGGCCATTCTCACCACTTTTTTAATGAACACCACACCGTGCCGCGATTGCCGCCAACCTGTGAGCCTCGACGCGGTCACCTGCCCCGCCTGCGGTGCTCCGCGTCCTGCGCGATCGGAATGGAATGGCGAGGGCTACGAATATAAATCAGCCATGACATGGATGGACTCGCCCCTTCTCCATGTGGCGTTTGGAATTGATCAAGCGGGCAAACTGCGCACCGCCCGCGGGATCGTGGCCGTCGGGCAGCGCGCCGTGGGGGTCGTTGCATGCGGGGTTGTCGCGACCGGAGTGGTGGCCATCGGCGTGATCTCCTTTGGCGTCCTCTCTCTGGGAGTGATCAGCGTGGCCCTGGGCGCCGCTTTTGGAGTCAACGCAGTCGCCCCGATCGCCTTTGGTGTTACCGCCTTCGGTTACATCGCTGGCGGCGCCGCCCCCATCGGATGGCGCCCCTTTTTCCACTGAGCGTCCGCCCCTTAAAACCGCCGAGCGCATCGGCCCGTAATTCCCTGAAAATTTCGCTTTTCTCCCGGCGCGCTTCCGCTACGGTGCGTCCTCTCTGGAAGGGTGGCTGAGTCCGGTTTAAAGCACTCGACTCGAAATCGAACGCAGGAGAAATCTTGCCGGGGGTTCGAATCCCCCCCCTTCCGCTCTTTTCCCTCTCTGGAAAGATGCATCTCTGGCGGCGTTCTCCGCGCCTGACCATATGATCCGCTGGGAAATCAGGAGTTCATCCCGGAATACGATGCGCGCACCGCAGATTCTGTCTCTTACACTCCGGAATTACTCGCTCGCAGCCTGGAATAAGTCGCTGACTGCCTGGAATTAATCACGCGCCGTCTGGAATCACTCAATCACACGCCGAAACCTCTCGCTGATAGTCCGGAATTGCTCGCTGACGGTTCGGAATCACTCCCGGACGGCGCGGAATTTGACGCCGGCAGCAAGGATTCTGTCCGTGCCACCGCGGAATTCGTCATTTGCACATGAGAACCAATGCGTTGCAGCCGGGAAACAGTCAGGTAATGCAGCCGGATACCTGGTCGCGCTGAACCGACTGCCACTGGCAGGTCAGCCAATCTCTTCCAACTCGGTTCCGTGCTGCTCAATGGCTATCCGAAGGAATTGTCGCATATGCGAAGAGAGCAAGTGCGTGTAAAGCAGGCCGCTCCCGCCTGCGATGGTAAAGGCGATGATTCCACAAACGGCCAAGCCGATCGCACCGTTAGAAAGCAGACCAATACTAACGGCCGCATAAACTCCCAAACCAGCCGCTCCGGCAAAAAGATAACGCAAGCTTGGACTAAACCAGGGATCGTCACGGTTCATTAATTCACTTGCCGCGCGCCACAGAAAGCGTTGTTGAGGCCGGTTGAAGCCGGAGAGTTCCGGGATCCGGGAGGGAAGGAAATAGGGCATGGTGTTGCCCACACACCACTTGGTCACTTGTAGATTTAAAAGCTTAGAATTAAACCGATTAATAGTCGGACTGTTGCAGAACCGCTTAATAAGATGTTTTTCATGACGGCGTTGAGTCCGAAGCCCGGTTTACTCACGCGCATTTTCAGCGTTTGAAATATCAACTTCAACCAGAGCTATTTGAAACGCCGTCGGTACTATATAGATAGATACTATTTTTAACTTACCGATGTAAAAAACCGGGGTCATTCCGGTCGTTTTTTCAAGCGGCAAACCAGTCGCTTCACCGGGCTGTACGGGTAAATATGGCACAGTGCAAATCGTGCAGGAAAGCCACACGCGGAGGACTCCAGGCCGCGCGAACGCTTCCGGACTGCATTGGCGGCCGTATGACACGCTGAGATGTAATTCGCAACAAGCGCTGGGCACGCAGGAATCCGATTTCAGCCGGTTTGCGTTTACTTAGAACCTATGTTGAGTTTTTTGAACCCGCGGTTGCGCGACGGTATGCCCGATCGCTGCATCTATACTCCCATTTAAATTCACGTATTAATTACTTGCGAGGAGTCTGGAACCTTCAGTTTTAGGTTTACAGGGCTCTTCATCATGTTATTATCTGCAACCCGCTGCCCGGCTCCCCTGTGCGCGACGTCCTCCCCCGGAAATCATGCCCCAAAACTCGGCCACCCCGCCCTTCGCTTCCCTATGACTATCCGCCCCGCCATCCTCGTCCGCAGTATTGCGTCCCTATTCCTCCTGACAGGAACCAGCCCCGCCATCACTTGGAATGGCTCCACCAGCGGCGACTGGAATACCGGCACCAACTGGGATGGAGGCACCGTCCCCGGGCCAGGACAGGACGCCAATATTTTCAGCATCGGCGGGAATATCCCCACGATTTCCGCCGACATCATTTCCATCCCGACAGACATCCGGGTCGGTCAGTTTAACGGGGCAAACGGCCAGCTTAACCAGACTGCCGGACTGGCATCCACCGGCAATGGCAACTGGATGACGGTTGGAGCCGGCACCGGTTCCATCGGCCTATACAATCTCGCCAATGTCTCCACGACAGGCGGCACCCTGACCGGTTTTGGCCTTGGAAGCGGTTCAATGACGGTTGCCGGCTCCAATCTTTGGGTGGGCGGCACGGGGAATGAAGCGGGCGGAACTGGCACGGTAAACATCAATACCACGGGTAGCCTCAACGTCGGCAATGAGCTGCATGTTGGTGCCAATGGCGGAAACGGCACTATGAAAATGGATGCCGGCACCATTAACAGCAACGGAGAAGTTTTTGTCGGCCTCGGCGCCAACAGCACTGGCGCTATCGTGATCAGTGGCGGCACCGTGAAGATCAACAGCTGGCTGAACGTGGGCCGCGATAATGGCACGGGATCGGTCACGATGACCGGCGGCACCATGAACGTGCAGCGCCAGGTGCGCATCGGCTGGGGCGCCGGTGGAAATGGCACTTTGAATCTTTCAGGTGGAGCGATCTTGCAGGGCGGCACTGTGCCAGGCACTACCGACACCGTGGATATTGGCGATAATGGCGGCACGGGATCGGCCACGATCAGCGGCGCGGGCACTCTCCTCTTCTCCACTTCCGAACTGCATATTGGCAATACCGCCAACGCCACCGGCACCATGGTGGTAAGCGGCGGAACGGTAAGTTCGGCCGGCTGGATGGCGGTTGGCCGTTTGGGCTCGACCGGCACTCTGACCGTCAGTGGCACCGGCGTCGTAAGCCAGGGCGCGATCGATCTCGGCTCAGCATTTGAATTGACCAATAATAACCAGCCTTCCACTGCCACAGTCAATCTGAACGGCGGCACCTTGCTGGTTAACCGTGTGGTCAACAACGGCGGCCCAACCAGCAATACCAATTTATCCTTCGACAGCGGTACACTGAAAGCCCGGGTCGACAGCGGCGATTTCATGCAGGGCCTTACCAGCGTGACGATCAAAGCCGGCGGGGCGAAGTTCGATACGAACGGCCACAACGTTACCGTCAGTCAGCCACTGCTCACCGATGCGGTTTCAACCGGCGGCGGGCTCATCAAGAATGGCGCGGGCACTCTGGCGTTGAACGCGGCGGAGACCTATACTGGCGCGACGATCGTCAACTCCGGCCGCTTGCAGCTTAATCCTAACGGAAATATCGCCACCAGCAGCGGCATCGTGGTCAATGGCGGACGCGGCGCGCTGGTGAGCCCGAATGACGGCGGCTCGGCGATCCTGCCCGGCGCGGTTTTCACCGTCCAGAATGACGGAATCGCTTCGAGCAACGCGATCGGCACATCGACCGTGACGCTCAATGGCGGCACGTTGGAATATCACGGCGGACAAGGCTCTGGCTTTGCGGTTAATACAGTCAATGTTGTCACCAGCGGCGCCCTTGCCGCGCAGCCGCAGTCCGGCGGCGGTCTGATGGCCGTTAACAACCTTCAGCGTAATGCGAGCGGCACCGTGACGTTCATCAGTACCTACGGCAACATCGGCAGCGGCGACAACACGGCCGATGTCGGCCACGTCAGCATCGCGACGGTGAACGGTTCGCCGATCGCCGACATTGTCACTGCGCAGCATGGGGTCATTGGAGGATGGGCCACCACCTTTTCCACCAATAACAATGCGGACACCGCCTCGCATTTTGCCACCTACGGGGCAAACGGCGTCCAAGCCGTGACGTATGATGGCGGCGACATTACGACTGCGCTTGATACACATAATATTCGTTCAACCGGCCAGCAGACGGTTTCTGTCAACAAAACGATCAACTCGCTTGAGTCCGTTGATGGTGACATTTCCATTGACGGCGGCACCACTCTGACCATCGCCACGGGCGGCCTGATCATTGGCGGCTCAAGTCATTGGATCAAGGAAGGCACGGGCGCTGGAGCAATCACCGCCGGCGCGCTCAGTGGCAACCAGCTTTTCGCCACGGTCAACGATGCTTCCACCGATTACCGGATTCATGAGGTCTCCGTGACAAACAACGGCGCGACCGCCATCGGCTTCGTCAAGGCCGGAGCGGGCTTGCTGAGCATGGACGCAACGAACACTTATACTGGCGCCACCAAAATCAACGCCGGTATCCTTAAGTTCAATCGGGTCGCTTCTCTCTATAACGGAAACGTCGCGAGCTGGACGCCAGCCAATATCACTGTCAACAGCGGTGGCACGGTTGCCTTCAATGTGGGCGGCGCGGGCGAGTTCAGTGCCGGCAACGTCACGACTCTGCTGACCAACCTGAGCACCGTTGCTGACAACGGCCTCAAAGCTGACACGTCGATCGGGTTCGATACCAGCAACCTTGTGGCGGGCGGCGCGTTCACCATTGCCGACACCCTTAAAGATTCGACCGGCACCGGCGGTGGTTCGATCGGGATCACCAAGCTTGGCGCCAATACACTGGTGCTTAGCGCGGCCAATACTTACACCGGCGGCACCCGGGTCCTCGGAGGCACCTTGCAGGTAAGCGGAACGGGAACACTCGGAACCGCCACCAACGCATTGACGATTGCGGCCGATGCCACTGTCGACTTGAACGGCACCAGCCAATCGGTGGGCGCGCTCAATGGCAATGGCGCTGTGGTTAATAATCTCAGCACAGCCAGCACCCTGACCATCAATAACGAGCTGACGGGCGGCAACTTCGCAGGCACCATCAACAACGGAGTCGGTGCAGTGGCGCTGGTCAAAACAGGCGACGGCATCCAGATCCTTTCCGGCGCCAACACCTATACGGGCACAACGACGATTAATTCCGGCACATTGAAAGCCGGCGCGTCGACAGCCACGAACACAAGCGGCTCTCTTGGTGTCAACTCCGCCATTGTCCTCGGTGTCAACGGAGCGGCTGTCCTGGATATTGCAGGATTCGATACCCAGGTCGGATCGCTCGCAGGCGGCGGAAGCAATTCCAGCCGGATTCTGATCGGTGGAGCAACCCTGACAACCGGCGCCGACAACAGCAGCACCACATTTGCCGGTGTCATTACCGGCAGTGGCGCACTGGTTAAAATTGGCACCGGCACGCAGAACCTGAGCAACTCGAGCAACCACACAGGTGGCACGACGGTGAATGCAGGCACTCTTCAACTGAGCTATGGCAGCGATGTCGGAACCCTTGCTGGCGACGGGCCGATTGTTGTCAATAGTGGCGCAACCCTTGCAGGCGGCGCGGTCGATGCCCTCGGACATGACAAGCACACTGTCAATAACACGCTGACCCTCAATGAAGGTGCCACGCTCACCACACTGGCAGGCGGACGTCTCTCCATGGATCGCGATCTCTTCTCGATCGGAGGCACTATTACTTCCGTTGGAACGAGCTTCGATAATGACGCGAGCTACAACCTCCGCAGTAATGGAGCGACCTACAACTTCACTTCCAGCACGTCGGGCACTGCTTCGCTCTTTAGCGCGACGCACATCGGCGTCAATAACGCGATCTTCAACGTGACCAAAGGCGGCGGCGCCGTGGATCTGAATGTGACCGGCGACATCGTCGATAAGTTCGGCAACGGCGGACTCACCAAGACCGGCAACGGTGTGATGGTGATCGCCGCGCTGAATAACCCACTCCTGACCGGCGCGACAATTGTGAATGAAGGAACACTCCTCGTCACCGGCGGCATCACCGGCAGCGCTGTCACCGTGAATGGCGGCACGCTCGGCGGTAATGGCGGCACCTTGGGAAGCACAATCATCAACGCGGGCGGCATCCTTGCGCCTGGGCCATCAATCGGGACACTGAACTTTGCCAGCTCGCTGACCCTGGCGGGAACGGCGCTCTTCGAGATCAACAAGACGGGAAGCCTGCTGACTGCTGACTTGGCAAATGTCACTGCCGGATCGCTCACCCTGGGCGGCAACCTGACTGTTACCGCGACCGGAAACACGCTCGCCTTTGGCGATAGCTTCGACCTGTTCAATTCCACCGAGGCCTTCCAAGGCAGCTTCGCAACCGTGAATCTGCCCAGCCTCAGTGCGGGACTCTCCTGGGACACCAGCAACCTTGGAGTCAACGGAACCTTGGCTGTCGTCCCTGAGCCCGGCACGGCGTTCTCGCTGTTCGCTGGCATCGGAATGCTGCTTGGTCTCCGCCGCCGCCGTTCAGTTAAGTAAGAATCCAATTGCTCCTCGTTCGCAACCAGGTCGGTTGCGAGCGAGGTCGGCAAGCGCACCCAGCGCACGGCCTGGAGCAGGTGCCGCGCATCCGATGGGGTAGGAAACCCACCGGTCTCTGGCAGGTCGCGAACCTGAAAGGTTCTAAGTTGAAAACCGGTGGTTGATACCACCGGTTTTTTGTGAGCAGAGGAAATCGATCCCGGAGCAGGCGCAGCTCTTTACGGTTCCGACGGATGCAAATGCACCGCGATCCAAAGCGCTCCGTGTGATGTGCTCTTCACAGAGTGCGGTGTGCCGGCGGGAAGAAAGAGATGGTCGCCCGCTTTCAGCTCAAGGAGTTGCCCATTGACGACCAGGCTCGCTTCGCCGCGAAGAAGGGCCACCCATTCATCCTGCTCCTGCTTGTATTCGGTCAGCTCCGGGCGCAGCGAACTGACAATCCGTTCAATCGTCAGATTTTTGTGCCGTAAAAGCGGATCGAACCGTTCGCCTTCAACAGGCGCATCCGCGTCCTCAAACAAGTTTCCTATCTTCACAGCTAAATGAACTCGTTGATGAGGTTCTCCAGGAACTCCTGACGGCCGCTGTTGTTCGCCCGGGCTTCGCCTTTTTCCAACGCGAAAGCTCCAAGTGAAGCAAGCGTCTCCCTCCCCTGTTCAATGCTCACGCCGAGCCCGGAATCCCACGAGGCGTAACGTTGCTTTACGAAGTCGGCCAGCCGGCCATCGGCGCGAATCGCCGCCGCGATCCGCAGCCCGCGCGCGAACGCATCCATGCCGCCGATGTGCGCGTGGAAAAGGTCTTCGGGATCGATGCTCTCCCGGCGCACCTTTGAATCGAAGTTCACGCCGCCAGTTGGAAAGCCGCCATATTTGAGCGCGACGAGCATGCACTGTGTGGTGAGATAAATGTCAGTGGGGAACTGGTCGGTATCCCAGCCGAGAAGAAGGTCGCCGGTGTTGGCGTCAATGGATCCGAGCGCCCCGGCGGCTCCCGCCACTTCCATCTCATGCTGCATAGAGTGGCCGGCAAGCGTCGCGTGATTCGTCTCCAGGTTCAGCTTGAAGTGGGGCAAGAGGTCATACTCCCGCAGGAAATTGAGGCACGCCGCCGCGTCGGAGTCATACTGATGTTTGGTTGGCTCTTTCGGCTTGGGCTCGATGTAAAACTGCCCCTTGAAGCCGATCTCCTTCGCGTAATCGACCGCCATATGGAGGAACTTCGCAAGGTGATCCACCTCCCGTTTCATGTCGGTGTTCCAAAGGGTCGAATAGCCTTCGCGCCCGCCCCAGAATGTATAGCCCTCGCCGCCGAGTTCATGGGTTACCTCCAGCGCCTTCTTTACCTGCGCCGCGCCAAAGGCAAAGACCTCCGCGTTGGGCGAAGTAGCCGCGCCGTGCATATAGCGCGGGTGCACAAACAGCTGTGCCGTGCCCCACAGCAACCTGATGCCGGTGCGCTGCTGCTGCTCCTTTAAAAGCGCCACGATCGTGTCGAGGTATTCATTCGACTGCCGAAGCGTCTGCCCGTGCGGCGCCACGTCGCGATCGTGGAAGGCGTAAAACGGCATCCCGAGTTTCTCCGCGATTTCGAAAAAAACCGGCACGCGCGCTTTTGCCAGATCAAGCCCGCTAAGTCCCTCGTCCCAAGGACGAATGGCCGTTGGCCCGCCGAACATGTCCGCGCCCTGGCCGCACATCGTATGCCAGTAGACGATTGAGAAACGCAGGTGCTCGCGCATCGTTTTGCCCTCGACGATCTCGTCGGGATTGTAATGCTTAAACGCGAGCGCGGTTCGCGATTTGGGACCTTCGTAGGCAAGGCGGCTGATACTGGGAAAGTAGTTGGACATGGCAGGTTAGCTAAGGGTCTCGGTTGGCAGATGTTTGATGGCGCCACCTTCCATGGCGCTCTGGTGCGCGAGGATTCCCGTGCAGGTCCAGTTTGCCGATTGCTTTGCGTTTGGAAATGGCTGGCGTTTTTCAACAAGTGCCATCGCGAACTCATGCGCAAGATGCGGATGGCTGCCGCCGTGGCCAGCACCTTGTGCAAAGCTCAGGTGCGTCGTCTCCTCCGCGTCATAGACACCCTTGGTTGTGTAACGCCGAAGACTCTCCGGGAGCCGATCGGCAAAGTCCGGACTCTTCACTTTCTGGGGAATTTCCGGCTCGGGCAGCTTGGCGGTATGGATAATCAACGGCTCATGCTCAACGAGCGGCCATTCCACCGACTTCTTCGATCCGTAGATGTCGATGCTCTCCCGATATTGCCTCGCGGTGTCAAAGAGGCTGCGGATGACGCGGGCGCAGAGGTCGGAATTGCGCACCTTGATGTGCGCGGTTTCAACCGCAAACGGCGAGCCGTAGTTGCTGATCAATTCCTCGCGGATCGTGCCGGAGCCAAAACAGCTCACATATTCCGCATCGCCGCCCGCGAGCCCGAGCACCGGTCCGACGCAATGCGTGGCGTAATGCATCGGCGGCAGGCCCGGCCAGTAGTTCGGCCAGCCGTCCATATCCTGCTGATGGCTGCCCTGCACGTATTGGATTTTGCCCAATTCCCCGGCGTCGCGCAGCTGCTTCATAAACAGGTATTCACGCGCATAGACGACTGTCTCCATCATCATGTAAGTAAGCCCGGTCTCCTCAGTAAGACGGATGATCTCAAGGCATTCCTCCACTGTCGTCGCCATTGGCACCGTGCACGCGACGTGCTTGCCGGCTTTGAGCGCGGCAATCGATTGCTCGCCATGATTTGGAATCGGCGAGTTGATGTGGACCGCATCGACATTCGGATCCTTCAGCAACTCCTCGTAACTCGTGTAGCGCTTCTCAACGCCCCAATGGTCGCCGCATTCCTTGAGTTTATCCGGGTTGCGCTGGCAGATGGCATAACAGTTCGTATGCGGATGCTTTTGCCAAAGCGGAATGAATTCGGCGCCGAAGCCGAGGCCGATGACTGCGATGTTCAGTTTGCGATTACTCACGGGTATTGGGTTGGAGGTTGAGATTACCTGAGCGTTTGCAGGAACGCCTCGATGTCCTCGAGTTCCTGCGCTTTGAGTATGAGGCCAAGCGGTGGCATCGGTGAGGCACCGATCTTCTCGAAGCCTTTTGCGAGGACCTTGTTTGGCTCAAGCAGGCTTTCCCTGATGTATTTCGCATCGGCGCGCGTCGCGATGCCATCGAGCGCCGGGCCGACGGTGCTCCCCTGCCCTTTGAGCATATGACAAAGCACGCACGAGACGGCGGGATGTTTGAAGAAAATTTGCTCGCCGCGCATGGGATCGCCCGCGAGTTTCGGTTGCTGGTCGATGCCTGGCAGCACCTCGGAAAGGCGCACGTCGTCAAAGTAGCTGTCGCCGGTTGCAACATGGAGAAGATTGATACTGGCTCGCGTGCGGTTGCCGCTGTTAAAAATGGTCTCAACCTGCAGCCATCCACTTTCTTTTGTAACCTGATCCGTCTCGGCGCGGCCAATGTGATCGTTCAAACTCGCCTTGCCTTTTAACGCGTGCGTTTTGATCCAGCCCGAGAGCCGGTACTGCGTGTTTGGTTTTACTTCTACTTCGGCAAAAAAACTTGTATCCGCCTCGCCTCGAGTGATGCAGCGGACGGCAGCCTTGCCACTGTGGGTTAGTCCGTCGACCACTTTCCACTCAGCGGTCTGGTTGCCTTCGCGCTTGCCGTAGTCGCGGCGTTTCCAGCCTTCGGGCAGTCCATCCGCGCCCGTTGTCTCAAAGCCCGGGTTCGGCAGCAAGTTTGGGCCCTCGCGATAGATGAGCGTGTTGTGCCGCCTGGCCGCCAGTTTAGCCGCTTCGGCGAGCCACTCATCGCCCAAAGGGAGGTTCATCAAGCCGGCCGTGACCGTCTTTATCTCCTCGGTGGAAGGCAATTCCGCAAGCTTCACCAGCGCGGCCAGCCGCGTGTGCGGATCTGCATCGGCGAGCGTGCCGGAGCCGAGCAGGAGTGCCTGCCCGCGTGCATCCGAAGGAAGTGCGCGGATGGCATTCCGGCGCAGCATCGGATCCTTTGAAAGCATCGCTGCCCGGTGCGTCGCCTCGTCGAGGGCGTTCAAACCGTCAAGCACCCAGAGCGCATGAATGGCTCCGATTGCGCCGTCATTTGCCGTCACCAGTTGCTTGAGTGCCGGCACGGCATCCGACTTCCCGCCCTCCACCAGCAGGCGTTGGGCAGTGAGCCGCCGTTCCTGGAGATCGCTGCCGAGCGCCGCCACGAGCCGGGCCGTTGCCGCGTTCCCAAGCGACAGCACGGCCGGCTTTGAGCCATTTGACACCACCCGGTAGATGCGGCCGCGGGCGTGATCGCGCAGCGGATTTTCGTGCGCCCCGCCAACACCGGTTTTGGCCGCGTAACCGCCACGCTCGATGCTTGGCGTCGGGTTGTGCTGGATGATGAAATTTTGCCAATCCGCAAACCAGACGGCGCCGTCCGGGCCAACTTCCGCGAAAACCGGCGACATCCATTCATCCGAGCTGGCGACGAGGTTGAAGGCGTCCTTTGCGATATAGCCGGCACCTTGCGGCTGCACGTCCATGAGCGAAATGATCTTCATCGTCGGCTCACACACCATCGCTTTGCCTTGCAGCCGCTCCGGCATGTTCTTTGAATAGATAAACGCGCTGCCGGCCGCCGCCGTGTATCCGCCAAATACATCGACCTGCCGGTAGTTCGGCGTGATCGCATGCGCCTTCTCTTCCACGTTGATCCGCTTGGCGCTCATCAACCGCATCCCAGCCGGCGCAAGGTGCGCGGGGATGCCGCCGTAGAAAATGGGCGCGCCGTTTGCCGTGCCGCCGAAATCGTCGCCCGCGGCGTTCTGTGACTCGCCCCACGAGTTATTCGAAAACTGATGCAGGAACTCGATGGCGGACCCGTCGGGCTTGAAGCGGTAAGTCCCCATCGTGAATTCAGCCAGCTTCCCGCCGACTGTTCCTTTGAAGCCCGAGTAGCCTACGCAGCCGTGAATCCAGTTATCGTAGCGCCAGTGCAGATTGCTGGCCTGCGCATGCGTATCCTTGATGCCCCAGCCGGCGACAAGCACGTTGCGGACATCAGCTTTATCGTCGCCATTGGAGTCTTTGAGAAAAAGAAAACTCGGAGGTTGGGAGACGATAATACCGCCATTGGCGAAGACGAGCGAAGTCGGGAGATTCAGCTTGTCAGCAAAGACGGTGAATTTGTCGGCGCGGCCGTCACCGTCCGTATCCTCGCAAATTTTGATATCGTCGTGTCCTTCGCCGCCCGGCTCGACGCCGTGAGGGTAGTCGCGCGTTTCAGCAACCCACAGCCGGCCGCGCTCATCCCAGGCGAAGGCGATCGGTTTGGCGATATCCGGCTCGGCGGCGAAGAGTTCAAGGTGCATATCCACCGGCACCTGTGTGCGTTCCATCGACCCTTTTACAGTAAAGGGATGCTGTAAAGTAATGGGCTCGGGCCGTTTTTCATAATTGGCGATGTCCGCGTTCGCCTCGCGTTTCTCAGGCTCGCGGTGCGAGAGAAACTGCTGCCACTCAACCCGGCGCGCCTCGTCGACGCCCTCCACGATTCGCCGGCGCATTGTCCGTAGCGCCTCGGGCTGCGACCAGTCACGGATTTCACCCGCCGTCCCGAGCGCCAGCACGCGCTTCGCTTCGACGCCTGCCAGCATGGGAAAAGCCGTGGCAGGAGCGTCCAACAGCACCGCGTCAAATTTAGCGACCCACTCGGGCGTAGCGAGCGCGGCATCGGCGGTGTAGTCAAACCAGATGGCCTCACGCCCCAGTTCCTGCATCAGGATGGCGCACTGCTTTGAAGAAGCGCCCTCCTCCTGGCCAAGGTAGAGAATCCGCAGTGGGCCCTCCGCGGCAGACGCCGAGGTCAGCGTCAGGAGAGATACAAGGAGAGCAGCACGGAAAGTTTTCATGGGGAAAAGGGGTTGCCAAGAAGACCCGCGCCAGAGGCAAACCGCGAGGATGACGATCGGACATATTTTGTCGGAAATTGGCCATTGCCTGCGCTGCCGGCTTCGTTTGACAATGCTTTCAACGGGACACGTTCCTTCGTTGCTCCATTCTCATTCCCATGTCCCCTTCGACTTCAAGCGTGCTGGCCAACCGCAAGCGGTTTCTCGATCGCATCAGTCATGAGACACCGTTTTATCGTCTCTTCGACTTCCTTCCGGAGATCTCTTTCTTTGTGAAAGACCACGAGTTCCGGCTCATGTGCGCAAGCCAGCGCTTCCTTGAGCGGTTCGGTTTTCACGACGAGACCCAAGTAATTGGCAAGGACGACTTTCAGCTGTTCCCGCCCCGGCTGGCGGAGAGCTTCCGCAAGGATGACCAGGAAATATTCCGCACCGGCGAACCGAAGCTGAATATCGTTGAGCTTTTCTTCAACGAGCAAGGAGTGCCCGATTGGTTCATCACCACCAAACTCCCGCTGCGGGACATGCACGGCACCCTCATCGGCATTATGGGCATGGCGCACAGTTACGAAGGACGGCGCGAGGTGCTGCACCGCGACATGCAGCTTGACCGTGCGATCGGATACATTCGCGAGCATTTCCGGTCCGGAGTGTCGGTAAAGGAACTCGCGCATGCCGTGCACATTTCACAGCGGCAACTCCATCGGAAGTTCATGGAGGCATTTGGCACGAGCCCACAGACTTTCATCATGAAATTGCGCATCCAAGCCTCCTGCGAAGCGCTCCAGAGGGATGATGCACAGATCGGCGAGCTCGCGCGCTTATTCGGATTCTGCAGTCAGAGCGCCTTCACGGAAGTTTTCCAGAGATATGTAGGCGTCACTCCGTTGAAGTATCAAAAGAGTTTCCAGCTCCGGAGCGGGAGAAGAGCGCCGGCGGTTCGGACTCCGGCACAGCGGAAGTAACCTGCTTTATTCCATGAGAAACTGGAATCCATATAGCTTCGCGCGAGTAAGCTTGAAATAGAGACGGATCGGCCGGTCCGCGAGCGCCGAGAGTTCGCT
The DNA here is from genome assembly GCA_028293625.1 of Chthoniobacteraceae bacterium. Taxonomy (GTDB): domain Bacteria; phylum Verrucomicrobiota; class Verrucomicrobiia; order Chthoniobacterales; family Chthoniobacteraceae; genus CAIURC01. Next base: position 270,759 of record JAQGOL010000034.1, read on the forward strand.
CTTGCCCTTCCAATAGACGCGCTGGTCGACAAAGTTGCCTCCGATCTCCTCGCAGTCTGCCAAGGTAAAGCCGGGGATTGGCTTGTCGTCGGCGTCTCGCAATTCGACAAACGCCGTCCCCATCGCGCCTGTATCGATATTAAGCCGCAGTTGATTCCCCTTGAAGAGCATCAGAGGCGTCTCCAGCCATCCACCGCGATGATCGACATCGGCGGAAATAAATCCATCAAGCCGCTGCCGGACCACGCCAATCCCGCCCATTCGAGCCGCCGATTTTTCATACTCGGGACGCAGGATGGCGGAATCGTGAGTGCGGCCTGTGGAGCAGTAATATTGATAGAGATAGTTGCCGCGGCGCACGATACCGGGGGCCATGACTGCATACCAACGATCCCATTCATCGGCCAAGCCGGTTGGGAAATACGGTTCCCGGCTGACACGCTGCCAATGGATCCCATCGCGACTGGAGGCGAGTTGAACCTCCAGCAGGCCAAAGTCCTCCCAGTGTCCATTCGGAGGGCGCAGGGAAGGATTCCGTTTTGGAGAAAAATGGCGGAATTGCGCCGTGAACATCAGGTAAGCGTCCTGGGCCCACGGATAAATCGTGGCTGAGTTATAGTAGATATCGGAATGGGGATCATCCTCCTTGTCCGCCTCCAGGACAACCGGCGCGTTGGTCACAGTCAATCGCTCCTGCTTCGGGTTACCCGGCAAGTAAGGCCACGGCTTTAAAGGGTCGCCGGTTTCAATGCGCGTGATCCGGCGCTGGTTCTCGGAATCATAAGAAAAGGTGCGGGTGAAAATGACATACTTGCCAATCCGTTCGTCCCAATCGACGATGGTCGGATTGTCAATCAGGAATGGAAGCACGCGGCCGGCGGTGGTGAAGTGAGTTCCCTCGGCGGAATAACCCGCAAAAATTCCGTCCGTCTCCGGATTAAATGGATTTTGCGATTGCAGCCAGAAGAGCTTGTATCGGCGCGCAGGATCAGGCTCGTGCTTGTCGAGGAAGATGGTCGGCAGTTCACCACGCCCGATCTGAGTGCCGACTCGCTTGAACCTGATGCCATCTTCACTTTCCAGAACAAACATATCTCCGGCCCCGACATAAAGACGGATCCGACCGCCCTCCTCGATCACCCGGCTGGTGTGACCCGATTCTGAAGAAGGCTCCCCTTTTTCATTGAGGATGAGCCCAAGCTTTTGAGCCGGATTCATGTGCAGTTCAACTCCCTGACTCGCGGCAATGAACCGTTTATCAATGAAAAGCTGTTTCCGCTGCCCAACCTCGATCGGCATCTGAGCCCTTGCACTAACCGCACAGAGCAGCCATCCCAATACTAACAGCACGCGGCATATCATCCGCGGCATTGGCTTGCGGAAGCAATATCTCTTAACGGGGGTAACAAAACTCATGGCTATTGGAACGAAGAAGGGTTTTGGAATCTTTCCTTTGCACGACAACAACTGGCGTGGAAAACAAATCGCCAACATTGAAGCACATTGGTCACGTGCATCTAAAAATCAAACCCTGTCTCATCGCAGTAAATAAAGTGATCCGCGAATGAAATTATCCGAACGGAAACGCTATTTCTCTTTAAAGCTGACAAACCAGCCACCCAGCCCAACCACGCCAATAACGCAGCCCACGATTTGAACAAATAGTTTCGTATCACTGTGCTGAATGAACGAACCGCCGGTAATGAGAATGGCACCTGAAAAAACGATGATTGAGGAGCTAAGCAGTTTCATAGATATTCAACGAGGGCGCGGTCGGAGAGTGATCGTAGGATTCCCGATCAGAGACAGCTTCCCCATGGTATCGATTGGATTCCACGACGTCATCATCGGATTAGGGCGCGTCGGTTGCTGACGGCAAACTCCGCCGGGATCGAGAACGCCCTCGTTTTCACGTGATAAACGCAGTGCCAGGTGCCAAGGCGCAAGCCGTTTGGGTTGTCGCCGCTCAACTGGAGAAGTAAGGAGGAGGAATCAAGCCATCGAACTGCCTGGAGGGTGCGATGAAATGGAGGAACGGTCCCGGGGGCCAACCGCAGACCCTTTTCTGCATACCTCCATGAGGATTGCTCCAAGTTTATAATCTGCGAATAAACCAAGGGAGCTTCGCGCCTGTGAAGCATGGTCAGAATGCAATTACTTCCACGCTTCTGATTACGCGCAATCCATGCCTCATCAGGAGAAACGACAAGCTCCGGATCATAATCGGCCTCCGTTTCAGAAGGTCTGAATAGAAGAATTCGGCTTTGGCTCGATACCAGCCATGTCTCGTGCCGGGCGTTTCTATTTGTCCGGTGCTCTATACTAAACGTCCTTTTTGGAGACTGCTCAATTTTCAGAATTCGAGAAGCGCCTTGCGCAAAAACCGGACCCGCATCCATGAAACATAACACGACAAACGCGCCCAGCGTAACGAACTGCGATTTCATGGCAGACGTTTCGGCCCCGTTTCAAAGGACGAGCACATACGGAACCTGCGGGAGCAGTGTTGGCGCTACCGAGCCATCAGTTACTTTCATTTTAATTCCTGGTCCCCGGCCATCCGGAGTCAGCGGGTAGAGTGTTGCATTCTTTTCGGCCGCCCAATCCGGCGGGAGCTTCCAGGCTCTCTCTGTTCCATCCCAACTAAAAAAGTAGATTTTCTTTTGCCCGCTCCAGGTGTCCGGCCACATGCGATGATAGTCATCGGCCAGCGTAAGGCTGCCATTGGTCACCTTAAACCCCTTGCCGAGCGATGGCGTTTCCCAAATCGCCTCAGTCCCATCGCTCCACCGGGCGTAGACCGGACCTGAATCGAAAGTAATGGCATTTTCACCCGGCTCAAGCATGACCTCGCCGGCGTCAATCTCCTGCGGGGATCCTCCATGGAAGGGAACGGCCGTCAGTTTCAACTGGCGTTTCCCATTCACATAGACATTCAAATCGCCCGTGTTTCGCCCCCCCGGATTACCCGTGAACTTCACATGATAGCTGCCGGCGGCTGCCGCCTGAAAATGGAACCCAAACGAACCTTCCATCATTGCCACTCCTGACTTGCGAACCTGTTCCACACCCCAGGAGGGATAGGAGGAAGGCAGGCACTCCTGAATCGGAAACACGGTCTCTTTTCCATCGGGATCAACCATCGTGAATTTCCTGACATGCAGGTTCCCAATCGTGTCGTAGAAGGAGGTGCGCACGTTACCCTTGCCGATGTGGTAAAGCTCCTGGATGCCAGTAAGATAGAAGCCGTTGACGAGGTCGATCCAGTCGCCGCGAAACGGGTCGCCGCCACCGCCTGGTAACATGTTAAATTCATCGTTGGCGCTGCCACGGTCGGCTATATGCCAGGTTTCCACTCCAGGCATCTTTCGGCTGTTCGGCGCTCCGGCAAGTAACTCAGCGTAATGTGCCCGCACTTTGATAATTCGGCCGGGTGTCAAGGCAATGGGCGAGACAACAAAACAACCGGTATTGCCCCATACATGCTGCTTAACCAATCTGGCGCCTCCCACTGCGCCGAGAATCTTGCGGTAATCGTGTTCGGAAGCCCCCAGGGCGCAATGCAGCCAGCCGTAGGTCCCAAGTTCATTAAGAAATGGCCGATCCCCTTCCGTGCCCACCTCCGTGCCCTTGCTTTTCAGATACCTGGCCAGTGAGAGGATTCCCTCGATCTGCGTCGATTCGCTCCCACCCAAGGGACCATCGGGATAGCCAGTGCTAAAGTTCCCACCCTGCGGATTTAATACATCAACATAAAGGACCGGTGGCGGATATGGCAGATGGCCGTAGAACTCATCGATCATCTGTCGAGCCAGACCGCTCGCCCAAAAGTTTTGATAGTTAACAAGCGCAAAAATGTTGATTGGGTTTTCTGCGCCTCCATTGCCATCGGCCGCGGTCGGAAAATCGTGGGGCACATACGGCGGTTCGACATCCCGCCTGTTCGCGCCCTTATTCCAATCGCGGCGATAAATGGATTTAGTTTCCACGAGCTTTTTGAAAAACGCCCGCGTCTCCGCAGTGGCATTGAGGCCGACATTCACGTCGGTGAGATTCACGTGAAACGAAATCCAGGTATTACTCTGCTCCCCTGCCCGTTTCATGACCTCACGCAGATAATCCCAGTTTTTTGCACGAAAAGAGACCCGGTTCCAGTACGGCCAGATTCCATCCCAGTTGAAGCCGCCTTGATGATCATCGCCAATAACTCCGTTCATCAACGGGATCTGTCGGATCGAGCCATCAAGCAGGTGCGAGGTGATCGCAAATCCTTGCTCCGCGGAAGCTAACATCTCCGAATCGTCCGGAGTGGCCACTCGATACACATAGGCGCCGTGCCTGATCCAATCCGGAGCTTTATTCTCCTTTGCACCCGTTTTAGTGGCCAGCTCCTCATAGCTTGCCGCATGGCTCTTCAACGAACAAAGCCAGAGGCCGGCCAGCACAGTCGAGCAAATAGGAGGGAAGTAATTTTGCATGATACAGGAGCTGAATTGGGCATACTGAAATGAAAGTTGTCAAAAACTGGCAGCGCCAGGCCTGCTGGCGAGTTCCTTTTTCCTGCCGGTCGCGCAAGGTGCATTTTATCTCTCAATGATTATTTTTTAAGCTAATAAAGTTTCTCCCTGATTTTTCTTCTAGCCCGTTTGCTTAAGATTTATTGGAAGGCCACATGAAAGGTTTAATCCATTCCGCGCTGGCTTTGATTCTTGGCCTGGCAGGCATTCTCGAGCCGCGGCATCTATTGGCGTCTGAACCTTCAATGGCGGTGCGTCTGCCTGTCACGATTGATGCGCCCGGGAAAGGATTTGTCAGCCTTGGCCTTTACGACAAAAACGATCACCTGGTCCGCTCACTTCTCTACGCGGAACCTGTGGAAAAAGGGGGCCGCGTTGTGCAGTGGGACGGCACGACAGACCTGGGTCTGCCAGCCAAAGCCGGTGACTTCACAGCGCGAGCTATTTTTTTCACTCAACCGCCGGCTATTGATTATGTCATGAAGGTTGGCAAAAGCGGCAACCCGCCTTGGCGCACATCCGACGGAGCCGGCGATTGGGGCGCGAATCTGGGGCATGGGACTTCCATTGCCGCCAACTCAAAAAGTCTCATCATGGGTTGGGCGGCGGTGGAAGATAACCAAATCACCGGCGTGCAGCAGACCGATGCCGAAGGCAATATTCAGACGCGTTATTTTACCTTCTATCCGTGGGACTTCCGCATGGCCGCCGCAATGGATGAGAGTTCTTATTACCTGGGAATCTATTCGTTTGATAAGAAAACAACCGAGATCGCCCAATACAAGCTGGGCGAACCGCGCGGCAAGATTTTCGCCACGCTGCCGGTCAAGGCCATTCCGCTTAAATCCGGTCGCTGGAAAGGGCGTGAAACTTCCAACCTCGACGGACTGGCGCTCACGGCCGACGCACTCTTCGCCTCTGTGGCGCATGAAAATGCGCTGTTCATCATCGACCGCACCACGGGTGCGATCCGCAAGCGCGTTGAAATCGCCGATCCACATGGTCTGGCCGTGTTGGGAGACCGGTTGCTGGTGGTCAGCGGGGTTCGGATTCTGGCGCTTGATTTTGAAGGAATCGTTCAGCGCACTCTGGTCAAAGAAGGGCTTCTAACCGCGCCTAATGCATTGGCCGTAGACAAAGAGCATCACATCTACGTTGGAGACTCGGGCGCGACCTTTACCCTTGATCCGGAATCTGACGGCGGCACCCGCCAGGTGGTGGTCTTTTCTCCCGAGGGCGAGTTGCTGCGCAGGCTCGGCAAAGCTGGCGGCAGTCCGCGGGAGGGACGCTTTGACCCTGACGGCTTTGGCATCATCACGGCCCTTGCAATTGGGCCGGACGGAAATTTGTGGGCGCAGGATGTGGCCACCGGTTTCAAGCGCACCTCGCGCTGGAGCCTTGAGGGCAGTCTGCAAAAGCAGTGGTTCAGTCGTAAAATCCAGCATGTCGCCGACGTCATCAACCCGGCGCATCCCAATGAAATGCTTTCGGCACGCGACGCATTCGACGATTCGCCTCCTGGACTTTATGCCTACGAAATCGATATCGCCGCTAAAAGCTGGAAGCCATCCTGGTTTTACGAGACCTCCATTGATAAGGCATACCGGCCGGCGGAGGGAGTCTTTACTTCGCATCAGCACCCTGGCAACCCGCTGAAAAACGGGCATCCCGAACGAAGCTGGCCGATGTTCGATTTCGCGGCCCCATCGTTTGTTACCTGGCAGGGCCGCAACTATGTTCTTAGCGGCTCGGGAAATGGAGAAGGCGCGATCCACATGTATTCCGCTGGCAAGGCTCCGCAACCGGTGGCGCTTGTCTCCTATCACCGCGCCGAAAAGAGCGGCGGAAAAATCCAAGGCTTTTATGACAACGGCCCAAACAATTGGTTTACCTGGGCTGACCGGGACAACAACGGGAGCATGGCAATGGAGGAAACCATTTTCACCGAGAAACCGGTTCTATTGGAAAATGCGCGGCGTGTAAGCGATGCCCGTCTTACCGAGGGACTCAATATTCAAATGAAGTTGTTGGTGGTTGAGAAAGGGAATGTGAGGCTGATGGATGCGGTCTTATCGCCAACGGAAATATTAGCCAACGGAGCGCCGGTATATGATTGGAGTAGGTTGCAGGAATCCGTGCAGCTTCAGCCCCCGGACTTCAGCGGCGGCGACAACAGCAAAGCAATCTCTTCAGTGTGGATGCCTGTTCCGGTTGAAACCGCGGACGCTTTTTATGCGATCCTCGAGCCTAGCGCCGTGAAGCCGCTTCGTCTGCCTGGCATTGATGGCGAGGGATGGTGGGCCGGCCGCAATTGGCGCAAAAAACTGGCGCGCTTTGACAAAAAAACCGGCGAGACTCTCTGGGCGGCCGGCCGCCGCGCGCCAGCTCGTGCGCAGCCGGGCCAGATGTATAATCCAATCATGCTGGCCGGGGCGGCCGGTAACGCACTCTTTGTCGCCGATGCCATGGCGGTTGTCTGGGTCTGGCACAACGACGGCCTCTATCTGGGCCGCCTATACAACGATACCGCCAGCGGGATCGCCGATGCCAATAGTATCTATATGGAACAGCAAGGCACCGAAATCTATACCGATCCGAAAACCGGAAAGATCTTCTCTATTGCCAATGATACCGGCGCGACGATTCATGAGGTCAAGCTACCGCAAATCACGCCGCTCAACGCGGGAACCGTCACCCTCGGTCAGGATCTGCTCGCGCGGGTCCAGCCGTGGGACCCGGATGGCGTTGCCCCGACTGAAAAACCGCTGTTCACGATGCATCCTTTAGGAGCCAATGTGAAAGTAACCGTAAACGGCGAGCTGGATGGCCGCGAGGGTTGGGAGAATCTCACCAATGGCACGTATCGCCCTGAAATGCAGGTTCTCCTTGATGGCGAACGGGTCGCACAAGTGCGGGCCATGTATGACGACACAAACCTCTATTTAGGCTATGAAGTCCAGGCGCCAAACGGGCCGGTCAATTCCGGAAGCGAACTCCCCCTGGGCGCGTTTGTGAGCGGCGCTTACGTCGATTTTTACCTCGCTCCGGATTGGAGCGGTCCGCGCGATGAGGTCAGAGAAGGCGACGCAAGGATCATCCTGGCGCGGGTGAAAGAGGGCACGGGGTTTACTGATTTCCACCGCGGTTTCTGGCAGAAAAAAGCCGGAGGCGCCAACCCGCAAACGATCACCTCTCCTGCCGCGCAGATCCGTTTTGATGAGGTTGGCCAAGTGCCCGGCCTGAAAATGGCATGCAAAGTTGGCGATAAAAACGCGAAAACCGGCAAGACCCGCTATACCGTTGAGTTGCTGGTCCCATTGGCAAGCCTGGGATTGAACAATCCCGTCGGCAAAACAATCGGTTTTGACTTGTCAGTTGGCGTGGCCAACGAAGCGGGCGACCGTCGCGAACGGGCCGCCCACTGGGCCGGACTCAGCGAGGGGGTCGTGGTCGATCGACCCGGAAGCGCGCGATTGCTCCCCTCCACCTGGGGAACTCTCCGCTTCGCACCTGCCCCATAAAGAAAGGAATCACGGCACTCTCCGCGCAATTGCCATGGCTCGCGCACTACTTATCCAGCTGCTTTCACTCGGCTGGGCCGCGATTGGTTCGCCGAGGATAGTCCCTTGCGCAACTTCCCATCCCCGGATGGACGTTTTGCGCTGCGGTTCACCGAGGAAAATACGAATAAAACAACCGCGTCCCGGGTTGAACTCGTCGAACGAAAATCTGGCAAGGTGGCGGTTGATCTCGGGGTTGCCGAGAATCGATATTTGCCCGGCGGGGTGCTGGTATGGTCAGCTGATTCCATGCGGGTGGCATATAGTATCCATGAACATAGTGGAGGCGTGATGAGTGTTCATTTCCGGAAGGGATCAGCTTTTCTGGAAGTTCTCCTGCCTGATGACCTGCCGGACCCGCATATTCGATTTCGGAAAGGAGCGGACGCCGAGGTGAGAACCTATGCAGCGACGTTGACGCCTATACGGTGGCTGCCGTTGGGATCGTTGAAAATCACCTGTGAGCAAACGGTCCTCTCCCTGGTTGAAAACGTCAACTACACCGGCACTCTGCCCATGGCGATCGGCTTCAAGCGATCCGGCCATGGCTTTCTGCAAAAGCTCGGAAAAACAAAGACGACTACCGATGAATGATGCGTCGCCCTCGGTTGCCATCATCATTGCCTTCCGGTTCGAGTCGCACGCTATGATTTTTTCAGCTTCCGGTAATTTCCCTCGGATTGAAAAACCGCCAGCGTTCCTCGATTAGGTTTGGAAGGTTCTCGTCGCGCCAGAAGCGTGTCCAGAGGTGGATCGCCTGGGGCGAATGTTTAAGTTCAATGCGCACGCCCTCTGGGGAGAAATAGTAGCAAGCCGGTTCGCAGCCGGTAATTTCCGACCAGGGAAGAAAAAATGTAGGCAGCAAACCCCGAAGCAGTGGCCAGGTCGAGATGCGTAGTCCGGCCGGCCCGATATCCAAGCGCAGGCACCGCTCAACGGCACCATAAGTGCAGCCGACATGACCGGAAATAGATCGAAACGAAGCCTCCACTGAAAACGGCTGGTCTGGATAGGTTCGCGCAAGGCGATGCCACGCCCCAAAAAGTAGTACGCCAAAGAGCATGAGCGGGAGAGATAATCTATGGGAGGGTAAAAGAGGGAAACAACTAACGGCAAGCAGGACGCTATGAGAATGAGTCCGCACCGGCAAACCCGGACGACGCGGTGGCGAAATCGAAGCTCGGCGTGCAACGTTGTCGACGGATGGAATCGCCGAGGAATTTGCCACTTACGGATGCAATCGAAATGACGGTGGATACAACCGGTGGGGCGGTAGTATGGGCAAACGATCGAACGGGCTGGTTGACCGGAGTAACATACGCAATGATTGCTTAGCGCGGAACGCCTGCACGTGAGAACGGGTAATAAATCCGGGAGACACGGGCATAGACGTTTGCCCTTGGCAGATAGCCCCAGTAGCGGCTGTCGAAACTGTTTGGCGAGTTGTCTCCCAGCATGAAATAGGCGTCTTGCGGGACCTGATAAACGCCCGGGCCGGTCATAAAGGCTTGAAAGGGTGTAGTCGTGTAAGGCCTGTCGGGAATGCCATCATTTTCGCCGAGTTGCCGTTCATCCGCAAAAACATGCCCGTCGCGGATCTCAATCTTCTCGCCGGGAAGGCCAACAAGTCGCTGAACGAAGTATGCGTCATCATGAATCTCGGGGATAGAAGCAGTGCGGAACACAACCAACTCGCCTCGCTTCGGTGGCGAAAACTTATAGCAGAGGCGGTCAGCGACAATGTGGTCGCCGGTGCCGTATGACAAGCCGCGCAGCGTCGGCGCCATGCTGTTGGTTGGTATCGTGAAGGTATGGGCGAAAACTTGCGGCGCGGACGGAGTAAGGAATATCGCAACAAGCATTGCCGCGAAAACAAACCAGAGCCGCGCATTGAGCCTGCCCGGTCTGAAGCTGTCTACGAGCATCGAAAGCTGACAACCAAGAGCGAGAGCGAACCCAGCAAATACGCCCCACAAAGGAATGCTCCGCCAGATAGTAAGCAAAATCGCGAAAACACCGAGCACTTGGATTGCAAGAAACCACGCGACCCCACGAATGGGATGCCCAGCGCGAACAAGACCAAAGCCCGGGACAAAAAGGCTTAACAATACGCCGATCCACCTCCGTTTGGAAGGTTCGCTGGCTGACGAAGTGTTATCGGACATAGCGGCAATGTATCATTCTGGACAGGTAAACTATGGAGGGGCCTTCCACAAAACCCGTACAGCATGCAGCTGATCTAACCCTTTTCCTCCTTGGGCTGTGTGATGCTCGACAGACCAACATAAGGAGCCATATTCTGGCCGTGGATAATATGCAAGGTAACATCCGAGGTATAGAAACGACGTCCACGTTCAGGCGTGCTCGTCGAGAAATATAACGTCAAAAGAAGGTCGTCGTCCGTCCAGCTTTTCGGTGTCGAAAGGCAATGAAGATCAATCTCGGTGGCGTTGACACGTCCGAGAGCGTTCTGGACGTAATCCGGTAACTGCAGGCGTTCGACGCGGCCGGGAGTAACGGAGAGAAGGTAAATTTCCCTCGAGCAACGCCAAGAATAGCGGTTGATAGTGAATCAGAAAACCTGTTCCGCCAGGTAACGGCTTGTTGCCAAGCATCTCTGTATAGATCTGCTTGAAAGTGCTTACACGGCACGCAAGATAAATATTCGCGTAAGACAGTCCGAGAACAACGACCGCGAGCGCAAACCGGACAGCATGTGAAAAGGCACGTTGGGACTCGACAGTAACGATTGAAATCTGCGGCTCGATCATCGGGAAGACGCGTTAAAGTCCCGGAACGAATTAGGACACCCGCCGCTCAGCATCGGAACGGGTTCATTGGAAGGCAGCTGGTCACTGTTGGTTACGGTGACGAATTTCGGGCCGGCGGGCATGGGATTCGGACAATGGGTGAAACTGATGGCTGTTGGCTGGCCGTGAGCGAGTGGCTTGTAATTGCTGAACACGCGGGAGTCGAGAATCGATGGGCAGCGGACGAACTCTCCGGATATTTCGGCAATTGGTTAACGTCAGAACGGCGGAGCCTGCCATTGAACGCGTTGACTGCAAAGAAGGCAGTTGGCATGCAGGGGTGCGCATTCCTCATCGCGCAAGGCGACGTCACGCCGCAAAAATAGTGCGCCAAAGGGCATGAGAGGATTACCAGGCTTTGCACTCCGTGAAATAGCCGGGTGCCCCGGAATACTCGCCAACGATTGTCGGCGTGAAACCAGCAGCCTTTAGTTCCCGCTTTGTCGCGTATCGAGGGTGCTGCTGCTGCTTTTTCCCGCACGTTGCACATGCGTAATCGGTGATTGTTTGGAACTTTGGCGTGCGCTCGATCGCGTGGCTCAAAGGAGCGCCAGAGATACCAATGTAATGATCGAGCTCGCCGCAGCTGGCAATAATTGCACCGCATGCCTCGCATGAGAGAAGAATAAGTGGTCCCTGCCCGCCGCAGAGGCACCATCTCGGACATGATTTCTTATCAAAATAGTAATGAACGTCCATGCGATCTCCAGCGGCTATCGGTGCTATGCGCCCAACCGATTCAGGAGGGTCTGCATTTAATGCTGACGCGCTTATACGGCAGATGAAGACAAACCACAAGACGCTGACCTGCCTCGACGCCGATCACCCACCAATAGCTCCAGACTAAAGGAGGAAATCGGCATGAGGTTCGCGCTTGAAAGATTTATTTGGCATTACGATCATTCGGAACTCGGTGCTTGTCCATCGACATGGACGCCGGATGTCCGAACTGTCGCATGAGAAAACGGCAGCCTTTAATACCAAGCAAGATAAAGAAACTTGCCCTCATGTAGTCACCCAAACTCGCCGGGACGATGTGCTCTTCTGTTAGCTCAAAAAGCCGGGCGATTCCCATGACCATCATGCTGGCACAAACCAGCAGACAAAGGCCCGTTACGAAGTGATGCCAACTTTCGGTGCAATAAATCGGCAGGGAACGTGAGGCTCTCTGCTTGTTGCTGTTATGTTTATGTAATGAGCCCACAGAGCGATTTCATTCGGAGCACGCACGAGCTACGCCGTACGGATGCTTTCCATTTGATTATTTGTTGCCGGCTGCATGCTGGTTGGACGCTTGCTCGATACTCTCACGGATGAACTGAGCGTGAATCACAATGCCTAATCCGAGAGGGTGATGAATGGTGCGTTCCTCATATTCCATCGTCACCCGCTCATCGTGGCGGTACTGCGCGAGCACCATGCCGACGAGCAATGGGTGACCGTTGCCGTCCGCTACAAATACCGGGCCGCCGCTGTCTCCGGCAAATGTGGTGAAATCTGCAAGAAAGGTGTGATGCGCCTGGATGGGACGGAAAGGATGGCTGGCGATGATTCCCTGGCGGGCCACGGCAAAGCCTGCGTCGTTTGCCTCAAAACGTTCGGGAAACGTGAGTGCGAAGACGGAACTGCAAATGTGCAATCCCGCGGCTGTCAGCTGGGCCTCGTCGGCGAGAGCTGCCAGCGGCAACGCCCCGACGGCAACAGGAGGCGGTTCAAAAAGCGGCAATACGGCGATGTCTTCGGTAGCGTGGCGAAGCCAAAGAGGATCGCCATTGCAGCGGATGGCGATGGTATGGTCGCGTCGTTGATAGGAACCATCAGCTCGTAGCTCACGCAGGACCGCAATGGCTGTATTATCCTTGATCCGGTCGAGCGCGTGCGCTGCGGTCACAAGATAGAGGGTCTGGTCCGCCCCTCCCCGACGTACGAAAAAACATGTGGCAGTCGAATCCTTGTGAAAGAGCTTGAATGTCGCATCGAGCGTCTCGGTCGCAAAGTCTGTTGCCGACGCGATGGCGCATCCGACGATTCCGAACCAGATAGAAAGACAAAGTTGTTTCATAAGAATCGCGTGCGAGGAACCGCCAAACCATCACGCTCTCCGACCAACCAAGCGGAGTAAAGTATTTAGAACCGTGGGTTCTGGTGGGCGACTGAGCCAAGGGAGCGCCAGCATCAGCCGTTTGCTGGTTCATGGGATTTCACTGCTTTAGGGAATGCTTCACAATCAGAATTGCTTCGCCCCAACTACCGTCCCTTAGTTTCGTTAGGTTTAACCATCCGGAGCGCGGCTACGGCGGCAAATCCTTGTTTGCGATTCCGGCCGTTCCCGGGGCGAGAATGTTGTTCGAGAAGTGCAGGCCCTGCGGCGCATTCGATCCACCAGCTATGGTAACGGCAAACTTGTAGCGCGGGCTGTCGATGCTGTGGACGACGTTGCCTTGGATAATCACGTCGGTAAGCGGCGGGTCGTCCGGTTCCTGGCCGGAATCGAATTTGAGGGGCGACCTCTCGCTGCCCCAGATCCAGTGCGCATGGCCGTGGCCGAAGTCGGAGATGATGTTATTCGCAATGATAGAACCGCCGTCGGCATTGGCTGGCTTTCCTTCCAGAGCCGGGTGCGAGGCTGCGCCTGGCATCAAACCGATGGCCCAGAGATCGTTTCGCGTGAACTGATTGCCGGTGATGATGACATTGCGTGAACCATGCATAGCCTTCATACCGATGAAGGCGTTGTTCACGATATTCTGCGCAATGGTGACGTGGTCGGCATGGATGTCCATGCCCTGGCCGGCGTTCTCGATGTAGTTGCCTAGCAGTTGGGTGTAGTCGCTGGCCTCCGGCGAATCGATAAGAATGGCTGAGCCTTGGTGCCAGTTGTCCACGCGGCCTTCATCCCACGTTTTCTGGCTGATGAGGGACCCTTTCACCGGGTTCTTTTTCACGAACTTACCCAGCCCAAACTTCTGCTGGACCTCCGCTGTCGTCAGAAGGTGCCGCTCCACCACACGACAGCCCTGAATCAAGATGCCGCTGCTGTAGCTTACGGATATGCCCGTTCCACTGATACAGTCGAACGCATAGCCGTAGTGCGCGCTCGCGGTTCGGTCGTCCACAGTAATTCTCGAGTAGTTCTCGATGACGCAGCCGCGCACCGCGCTGTCCCGACATTCACGCAATGCGATGGCCGCAGACGCCGTGCGATTGTCCAGCACCTGCACATCATCGATCCGCAGGCGCTGACACTTTACGGCGATGATGCCGTCGGCATTCGTCTCCATCTTGCCCTCGGGCCGTGTGAGCGTGAGGTCGCGCACGCGTACTCCGGTTGCCTGCTCGATCTCGATGATCGGGGCGTTCGGGGCGGTTTGAATGATCCGCCCGGGACCGTGCAAACCCGAGTTGTCGGTGTGAATCCGGAGCTTCTCGGTGATCTCGTAGTCGCCCGCCGGCACATAGAGCATCCGGCCCGGATTGGCATCGATGGCTTTCTGGATGGAGAGATAGTCGGTGACTTTGAGTTCAGCCTGCTGCGCGGCGGCCAGGGTCGTTGTCAAAAACAGGGTAAGGAGAAAAGGCAGTTTCACGATAAGCGGAAGTTTATCAAATCCGAATTTGTTGATCTGATCTTTACGTTACGAGCCTGCCGTTTGGGAAGACTGCCGTTCGGGAAAGTAATCTGTGATGCCGTTTTTTTTTGCGCGCAATGCCACTTGGAAGTAATCGATGCTCACAGAGTTCAGAAAGAGCCCCGCCTGTGCCGTAGAAGTTGCTGATGCCCTTTCCGCGCCAGCAATGCCTCTTTTACGAGGCTTAACTTTTTTGACATCGTTTTGTTCTTTCTGAAAGATAACTTTGCCTTCGCTGAAGGCGTTTCGACTAAGCGACGAGTCTGTCAAGTTTGACAAAATATATGGTCCAATCTGTGTCGATTGCGGCGGGAGTGAAAACGTCTTGTTTACGCTGCATCCAGTTCGATTGAATAGCACGGGCTATAACGTAGGCGGAGTGTTCCTGACGCCACATTGAGCCGCCCTTGATATTTGGAGCTAGATAGCGCAGAGAACCGCTGACGACACAAACCCGCTCACCACAGAACAAGATGTTGGCCACGCGCTCGGCGACGAGAATGTATGTATTACATTCATCCTGAATCGCAAGCAGCGCGGATTGGATCTCGTGTAAGGTCGGTACCTGGAACTGATGCAATGAGAATATTGTGGCGAGGCGCGTCCGATTCTTTTGCCAGCGAACAATCGAGAAGATCAAAGCCAAAATAATTAAAATAGTAGACGCGTCGTTCTTCACTGTGATGCAATCACTCTTTGGTTTGAGTTTTTAATCATAAATGGCGCGTGCCTGCGGCCTAACCGTTGAACTAAGCAGCAGCGTGGCCGGAACGCGATGCGGTCCGAACTATCGACGCCCACGCTCTCTTTTCGACTGATTTGTCAGCCGCCGGGATCATTGGCGATAGGCTTTCAGAAGTGGAAAATCAACTTGCGGCGCACGAACAAGAATTTTGTGTGTCTCCGGGTACGGAACGAATAACGCAATATTTGTGGAGGCGGCAACGGCACTGCGAACCTCCGACGATTCGTGCCCAAGAGCCGAGGAGAATTTGTCGTCGCCGATTCTGCGAACCAACACAACGAGCGTAGCCGATAAAGTCTCTCCTGCCTCCGCATTGATGTGCGGTGAACGCATTGCAAAGAGCGCGTCCGAAAAATAGGCCCTCAAAGCAATGGCATCTCCTTGCCAGGCATCATGGAACCGACGAAACGCGGGATTCGCCTCTGGATTCGCCAAAGCGCGCCGATACCATGCCTGAAACTCTGGAATCTGATCGGAGAACGCGGGAGAGGTCGCACAGCCGGGAAGGAATGCGAGCAGGCTGATGAAAGTGATGAAGACCTTTGTTCTCACGGGACGCGAGCGACGGCTAACGCTTGAGGTATGCTGCAGCTGGGGCACGGGAAGCCGATGTGCTCCCAGCCTGCGAGGATGCGCTGGCTTCCAACGCAGAGGCTGTCAGCATGACCGACGGGTTAGCCGTTTCGGGTATTCTCGATTGGCTTGAGTTCACTGGGATTGGGTAAACGTATGGCTGTAGCTTGCCCGTCAATCGACCAGAGGTCCGGAGAGTGCAATTCGGGACAGGTAATCTGTAGGATGCTCGATAGAACAAAACTTCGGCCAGCATCGGGTTGTCCCCGAGTAAAATGAGCCGCGAGCCGTCCGTTTGATACCGGCCACGCTCGACGACAGCGAATAGAGGCTTTTTCTTCGGTTGAAGATTGGGACCGGTGTCGGACCCAGATTTTAGCACGAAGCGGCCTTTCGTCAGTTCGAGGAAGCGGCTCCGAATAAAGCAACAGGTGGCCAGCAACGGCTAACAAGAGAGGCTCAAACACAGTGGAGGGAGCCTCCGGCGACCATAGCTGTTGGAGTGGAGCGCTTGGTTCTGCGTCGCTAATCGTGGGAATTGGAGGGCGGGTAAAGCTCATTTGGAATCAGTTTTGGCTACTGCTCCATGTAGAAGGTGAAGGTAGCCCCTTGTTGCTGGGCAGAACGCAAGAGTCCGGCATATTGTTCCAAATCGTAGATAGCCCCTTCGCGCAGGTCGGGATTGGGGACGGCGTGCTCACCGTCGAGGCCACGTAAGGCAGCGATGACTTGTTCGATGGCGGCCAATCCATCTGCAGGCGAAAAGAACTGGCTGGGGACTTGACCCATGAAGGCAGATTGCTTGTCGATGAATGGTGAAAGCGGATTGAAAGGGTTCCGGCTGGAAAGAGACTCGTCCAAACCCTCGGGTAGCTCCATGTTAGGGTCTTCCATCAGCGCCATGATGTCGATGCCGCCAATTGCTGCCCCTACGAAGGCGTCAGCGAGGTTCTTGCCGCCGGTGACTAGGCGGTCCGAATTCGGCGATGGTGGATTGACAAGGCATTGGATGGTGGTGCTCATAAGTGATGGCGTTATCCTAAGTAGACGCTCAAATGTTTTTTCACGACGAAAAACCGGAATCATTGTTTGCAAAGGCTTTGGCCCACTACATGTGCAAGTGTGCCATTCGGGACAGGTAATCTGTAAGTGTGCCATTCGGGACAGGTAATCTGTAGGATGGCAGGCAACAACTGGCGGGGCATGCTTGGTGGTGAACCGTGAACGGCAGATTTACTAAAAGCGAGGAGCACGTAGAAAAGCTGGACGTTGCGCAGAATAACGATCGGTTCATTGATTGAAAGGCTGTGCGCGGGAGGCAGAGTCGGCGCCCAGGACTGTGCGATACGGAAAGCTTCCGATGTTGTGTGATCTGCTCATCAGCCCCGAGCAAGAGGGCGCGATCAGGGAGGCCCTCATTCGGGACTCGGCGCGCAAAATTGAGCACTTAGCGATCCCAATGAAGAGTGCCGCCCTTCCAGTGTGTCGCGACTCTTTAGCTTATCACCTGCAACCGCAGATCGCGGATTGTCCAGAGGTCGCCCGCGTCAATCCCGCGCAGCGGCCGCGCTCCGCTTGTTCGCTTCCTGCCAAAGCGTTCGCGGTGCGCGGCAAAGAATTCATTCACAAAAGCCCTTCTCCCAAACACCTGACCGTCGCAAAAATAACGCACCCTGCGTCGAATGGCTTCTACCAGCGGGATCTTTCCGCCACTTCGAAGTATCTCCTGAACCTCCTCCTCGCTGAATCCTTTGCGCGCCGCTTCAAGCCCGTCGACCGTGACCACTTCCTCTACTTCCTCTCCGGCAAAATAGAGGTAACAGCGGTATTCTTCCATCGTGCGCTCAAGCGATAGTCCGTTTTCTCGCACGAGCGCCTCCACGGCCGTTCGCAGTCCGAGCCGGGCGCGCCCGTTCCCGGCCATCGCCTCCGCGTAGCCGCACCAGCGGTAGGCGGCCGGATCTTTTACAATCCCTGCCCGTAGCGGATTCAGATCGATATAGGTGGCAACAGCGGCCAGCGCCGGACCGGCCCCCTCCACGAGCACGCTGCGAAAACGATCCTCCCAGAGCGGGCCTTTGCGGCCGACCCGGCGATTATACCACTGGGTGAAGCGCTGCTTTAGCATCTTCATAAACCAGCTCACGTCCCACATCCGGCAAAAAAGCCTCTCCCGCAACTCTTCGGCCGCGTCGTCCGATCCCTGCGAGCGGAACCGCTCGAGATCCTGTTTGAGAGCGGGCGCGCTATAAGAATAATCGGCAAGACGCGCGAGCTCCACGAGCTGGCAGTCAGTGGGCAACTGCGCGGCCAGCACCGGCCGGTGGGGCACCTGGACCAGGATATGGAAGTGGTTGCTCATCAAACAGTACGTGATGATCTGGACTCCACAGAATGCCTCGTAACCGCGCATCAGTTTGAGGAAGCATTCCTTCTCCTCCACCCCAAAGATGAACCGCCTTTCAATCACCCGCGAAAGACAGTGATAATACCCGGCTTCCCAATCTTCCCCGGCCTTGCACCGCGCTTGCCTCATACACTAGAAATCGGGATCAACCGTCTAAAAGGGCGCCGTTCCCTCCCAACTATTTACCTGTCCCTTATTTTTCTCCCACGGTGCGAATAGATGGAACAAGCAAACGCTGCTGCAGAAGGATCAAAGGACTATAGAAGGCACCGATAAAATCCTTTTGGTAAGCATCGTCTCCGCTCGCACTACGAAAGGCGTAGAAAATTCC
>JAQGOL010000018.1 GCA_028293625.1 Chthoniobacteraceae bacterium
GTCAAGCACGGAATGGGGCGGCACCCACCATTCCACCGCGAAAACAACGAATCTCGCGGAGTTGGAAATAGAAATCCGGAAAGCCCCGTCAAATTCCGAGCCCGGCGCGACTTTTCACACAGTCTCGTGCCCGGTTAGGCGCGCGGATGCCTGGCTTTCGCTCATTCGGTCTACTTCATTTTCGTGGTGGCTTCGTGCAAGGCAATCTTGATTATCTTGCGGCCTTGTGGTGCCAAAGCATCGTGGAATCTGTCGTGAACGATTATCACTATGGATAGGCCGGGGTTTATCAATAGCGTGGCACCATCAATATGAGGATATGACAATGTTCCAAAGCCACATCAGGACCGCAATCGAAGCGGAAGCGGAACCAAGGCAGACTATCGCCCCGACGAGTGGATAGATGTTAATGTACTTATAATCGGAGATTTCGGAATTCCATTGGCTGCTACGGGATTGAGGGGACATGCATCTATTGGCAGCACGTCCAGCGCCATAGGGAACCTCAATGTCATGCCCCGGCGGCTGAAATCCATTACATTTATGAAAGAATGGACTGTTGGTGAGATGGGACGCGAAAAGCGAGCCGTGTTTGCAGCGATGGCCCAGGTTCAAGGAGGTTACATCGGCCGGCGTCCGAGAACGAAGATGATGATGTCGTGCAAGCTATCGCGATCAATCAATTGATCTTCTCGCGGAGATCGAGGGCTATTTCTGTATTTCGAATGAAAACGCGTCCGATGCAGTGCCGAAGAGCGGCTATCGATATCGGAACCTCCGCAATGATTACAGCTTGGCCGTCCACCTAAACATATTAAAAATCTGCGTCTCTTGCATGCTATACAGACGGCATTCTCGCAAATAACCGGAGAGTAGGGTCGTAACCCATACAATAAATTTGATTTTACTGCCATCCCTCAGGCAAATGTGACTGGGCAAAGCAGCCGCTAATGGATCAATGCGCCAGGCGCGCACGGCCTGCGGACAAGGTCACGTTTGTGCGCAGGTGATGAGAGGTTTTAGAAGTGTCAACTCCCCAACCGAGAAAAACGCGGATTATCAACGCTACAAAGCCCATCCAAAGGAGGCACGCTGCCGCACCGCTCAGTTTCGGCCACGCTTCGATCAATGACAAAAGATTTTGCATCCGCAGCAAACGCTCGGTGGCGCCATTTAGTTGCAGGAAAACTTTCATTTGCGGATTTCACGTGATTCACCGGATATCGAAGGAGGAGGGGAATTTTACTTCTTTACCAGGAGTTTAATCGCTCCGGCGAGCACGCCGGACCATAACGGCGAACGAACGAATACGGAACTTCCTTTGCATAATGCCTTGCAGTTCCGGGCGGTGATTGGTCAGTTTGACGTGGTCGTTTTTAAAACGCTACTTTCATAATCTCATCCTCATGAATCTCCCATCGTCGGTTGTTAGCATCCATCCCTATTTCAAGGCGCATCCCGGGAAAATGGCGGCAATCAAGGAGTTGTTGTCTGCATTTATCGAGAAGACGGCGACCGAGGATGACAATTTTTATTATGAGTTTACGATCAACGGCGATGAGATTTTTTGCCGGGAAGGATACGCGGACGCCAGGAGTGTTCTCGGACATCTGTCCAATGTGAACGCAGAGCTCGGCGAAATGTTGAAACTATCCGATCTCATTCGGTTGGAGTTTCACGGTCCGGCGGCTGAAATCGAGAAGCTTAGAGAGCCTCTTTCGGGTCTGAATCCAACCTTTTTTGTAGTTGAACGTGGTGTGGTAAGGTAGGCGGCGCAAGTCGTTCAAAGAAAACGGCATCGTGATTCGAAAGTCGTTTGTGATGCAGTTGCACCCAGGGAAACTGGACGAGTATCAGCGCAGACACGATCCAATCTGGCCTGAACTGAAGGCGGCGCTTCGAGACCATGGAGTCACAAGTTACTCCATTTTCCTCCATGTCGGCACGTATCAACTTTTTGCTTATGCGGAGGTTGAGAGCGAGGAGCGCTGGCAGTTGATCGGGCAGACGGCCGTTTGCCGGAGATGGTGGGCATTTATGCGCGATTTGATGGAGACCAACTCTGATAACAGTCCCAGATCGGAACCGCTCCTCGAGGTCTTCCAACTTCCTATTTAGGGGCCGCAAGAACTTGCAGTTCGTGAATCGACCAGAATAGTCCGTCGACCGCGCCCATTTGAGTAATCCGGATGAATTTTGCGGGAGCCGGTTCAAATCGGATCTCGGTCCGGGGACCGGTTCCTTTTCCGATCGCGACAGGTTTGCCCCAGGCCAGCCCGTCGGCGGAGAGTTCCACTTTGTAGCCACGCGGATAATCGCGCGGCGATTTGTTTGTGTCCAAGATGAGGCCGGTGAGTGAGGTTGGCGCGAGAAGTTCGATTTGAAGCCACATACCTGGAGTTTGGGAGGCGCCAGTCGAGTAGCGCGTCTCTGCGTTGGCGTCGATTGCGAGCGAAACGGCTTCTGTATGATGGCTGGCGCTTAGTTTCAGGGTTTTTTTGTCGAGGAACTGAGGCGTCGCGGCGCGCAGTTCAGCGGTGGTCCACGGCTGGGTGCGATCCTTCATGGCGACGCGAAGACGGGCGATCTCTGCGGGCGCTATGAAGCCGGCATGGTTGCCGAAGCTATTCCGAATGTAACTCAGCACCGAGGCGATCCACTGATCGTCGTTGGTAGCCATCGCTATCATTTGTCCCTCGTATTTTTTGCCATCAATGTCGCCGACAAGCCCATGTAATAATACAAAGACGGGGCCTTCACTCGGGCCGCTAATTGTCTTTGATGCGGCGAGGGACGGCGCAAGCATTGCATTGGGCGCCGCTCCCACCATGGGCAATCCTTTCGCATCGCGTCCATGGCAGGTTGCGCAGAGTGAGTTAAAAATTTCGGCTCCGGCGGTCATGAGTTTCTTCTCCTCCGCGGTCAGTTCAACGGTTGCCGGCTGTGAAACCTGCGGGTGAAGAATCTGGGAGGCAAACTCCCGGACCCCGCGCGCTGTATTGGCGAGCGCAGCATCAAGAAGCTTTGGAGCGTTCGGCCACTTAAGCAGATTGGCGGTGAGCAATGACTGCGCGGCGACACTCGGGTCGCTGTCGGTGCCAAGCGCTTCCACGTCAGATACGATTGAGTTGTCGCCTTTTTTAAATAACGATTCGCTGACCCGAATAGCTGCGGCGCGCACCTGCGGGCTTTCATCCTTTAGCTTCTCCCGTACAAGGGCAGGGGAGGCGCCGTCGAGTCCTTCCAATGTCCAAAGCGCGTGCATTCTGGCCAACGGCTCTTTATTACCGCGCGCCATTGCTTCCAGCGGTGCGATGACGCTCTTGTCCTGGCGCAGGATAATGAGCTTCTGGGCTGTATCGCGCCACCAGCCATTGGGATGTTCCAGAGTAGCGACGAGTTGAACCGGGGTTCGGTCAAACAGTTGAGGCTGCGGGCCGGGCCGGGTTGTATCGTGAACCAGGCGCCAGATTCGGCCGTGCCCGGCGACTTTATCAAAGTTATACTGCTCGACGATTGTACGCAGATAACTCCCGGGACGCACCCAGTTTCCCTCCTGGATAATACCGCGATACATGTCGACGATATAAAGGGTTCCATCCGGCGCGGTAATCAAGTTGGTTGGGCGAAAACATGGATCGCTCGAGCGCAGGAATTCCGATTTTTCGTTCTGATAAGGATTGGAAAGGGTCGTAACGGCCTCCTTTACTTCGACCTTGGCACGGCGCACCAGGCGGCCTACCGGCTCGCCGAAGAACAAGTTGCCGCGCAGCTCCGCGGGGAGCCGGTCGCCGCGATAGATTTCCTGTCCGGCTGTGGAAGTATAATGATTAAGGGTCTTATCCTCGGGCCGGAAACGGCCATTGCCGCCTTGTACATCGGCCATGCCTACCAGCGGCCAGACGGCTTCGAACCCATCTTCGAGTTCGCCTTTGGCACGAAGATCGCCATAGACAATGGGCACCTGAAAATTAAGTGCGCCGCGTTCGCCTCCGGCATTGGTAAACCACGGTTTGCCGTTGTCATCCTGGGCCAGTCCCCATTGCCCGCCATTGTTCCCGGTTGGCTCCTTGATTGGGCCTTTCGGGGTCCATCTCAGCCGATACGAATTGTAGGTTGTATAGATCCAGTTATCGGCGCACCAAAGAAGTCCGCTGGGTTGATGTTCAAGGTTGCCTCCGCGTGGACCGCCCGCAAACCAAAGGTCCTTTTTGTCCGCGACGCCATCCCCATCGGTATCGGAATAAAGAAAGATATCGCTGCTGTTAGTCTCACCGACAAGGAGTTGCCCTTTATCGAGGGGCAGAATCATCCGTGGCAAAAGGAGTTTGTCGATGAAGACGGTGTGCTTATCAAACACGCCGTCGCGCTTGGTGGAAACATGCATCGAGACACGGCTGGTCGGGAGCAGCTCGTCGGTTCCCTCAATGTCCTGCATGTAACTGCGCATCTCGGCCACGAACATCGCGCCATTGCCATCGAAGGCGGCGACCACCGGTTCCTTGATCTCCGGCTCGCTGAGCACAAGCTGGAGGTGGTAGCCGGGCGGCAGCTGCATTCTCTCCAGACTCTGCTGCGGGCTGAGCCCTTTTACGGGGGGCATCGATGGCAGCGCGGCAGGTTCGCCATGGAGCTGCGCATAGAGAGCAAGAAAAACGGGTGCCAGGAAAAGAGTGGGCTTCATGAGATGCAAAGACGAATGATTCCGCGAGGATGCGGAAACTTAGGGGGTCAGGAAGCTTAACCGTAAAACGGGGTAAATTTGAAAGCAAAAGAGGGGGGCGTTTTTTCCTTTCTTGCTGGAGGCCCCGTTTCGAAGTGAAGCTTCGGTGAATGAACGCCGTCGATTCCCCCAGTAAACCGTGGTACCGGATTCTTTACGTCCAGGTGCTTCTTGCCGTGGGAGTTGGGATTTTGATCGGGCATTTCTGGCCGGATACAGGCAAGGCATTAAAGCCGCTCGGCGACGGGTTCATCAAACTGATCAAGATGATCATAGCGCCGATCATTTTCTGTACGGTTGTACACGGGATCGCTTCGATGTCGGACATGAAAAAGCTCGGCCGCGTTGGCGCCAAGACGCTTTTTTACTTTGAGATAGTCTCAACGTTTGCGCTTATCCTGGGGCTGGTTGTCGTCAATATACTTAAGCCGGGCGCCGGGTTCAATATCGATGCCACTTCGTTGGATTCGAAGGTGGGAACGGCCTTTGCCGCGCAAGCCCATTCGCTGAGCACCGTCGATTTTTTGTTGAATATTATTCCCACGACTTTTTTTGACGCGTTCGCAAAAGGCGATCTTCTCCAGGTTCTCCTCGTTTCCATCCTTACGGCGTTTGCGCTCAACTCGCTTGGAGAACGCGGGAAGCCGATCCTGCATGGGATCGAACTGATTGCGCAGCTCTTTTTTGGTATCATGAGCCGGGTGGTAAAGGCCGCTCCAATCGGTGCCTTGGGAGCCATGGCATTTACAGTCGGCAGCTACGGCATTGGGTCGCTCAACCGGCTCCTTGCACTCATGGGCGGTTTTTATTTAACCGCGGCGCTGTTTGTATTCATCGTTCTTGGAATCATAGCCCATGCTGCCGGGTTTTCCGTGGTCCGGTTCCTGATCTATATCAAGGAAGAGATCTTTCTGGTGCTCGGAACCAGCTCGAGCGAGACCGCGTTGCCGGGAATGATTGTGAAAATGCAACGCCTTGGATGCAACCCAGGCACGGTGGGATTGGTGATTCCAACCGGTTACAGTTTTAACCTCGACGGCACTAATATCTACATGTCGATGGCCGCCGTTTTTCTGGCCCAGGCGACCAATACGCCGCTTGATCTGGGCCAGCAGATCTCATTGTTGTTTGTTGCGATGCTCTCTTCCAAAGGCGCCAGTGGAGTGACAGGCGCGGGATTTATAGCGTTGGCGGCGACGCTCGCTGTTGTGCCACGCATTCCAATTGAGAGCCTGGCGTTGCTCGTGGGAATTGATCGGTTTATGAGCGAATGCCGTGCGATTACAAACCTGATTGGGAACGGAGTCGCCACCGTGGTGATCAGCCGGTGGGAGAATGAAGTGACTGCTGAGCAGATCAATGAAGCGATGCGAGTCCAGGGGAGCGCGACCGACCTGCAAGCGATTGCCCCGGCAGCCAAATGAAAACGCGCGGTTTGTGATTCAGCTTTGACACAGAAGCAGCACTGGGCGCTAACTTGCGCCGTTTTGCAAAGCACATCTTCCCCCAGCTGTGGCATCGCTTCCCTGCGACGCCTGACTTTCGGCATCACATTTGCAGCGCTCACACTTGGGCCGCTTGTACATGCCCAGGAATGGACCCGATTCCGCGGTCCAAACGGTTCGGGACTCGGGAAAGCGCCTAATCTGCCAGCGGAGTTTTCGGAAAAGGATTACAATTGGAAGATCGAGCTGGCAGGCGCCGGCCATTCCTCGCCGGTTATCTGGGGCGACCGCATTTTTGTAACCGCAACCCCAAAGGGAACCGCCAAGCGCATCATAGCCTGTCTAAATGCCGCGGATGGCAAAGTGCTCTGGCAAAAAGAGTTCGATACTTCCGCCTATCATCTTCACGCCGATAACAACTATTCAGCCGGTTCGGCGGCTGTTGATGCGGAGCGAGTCTACCTGCATTGGGCGGCGCCGGAAGGTTCCGGCCTTGTGGCGATGGATCAGAAGGACGGACATGAAATTTGGAAAAAGGAACTCGGGCCCTACGTTTCGCAGCATGGACCAGGGAGTTCGCCGATCGTGTGGGAAGAGATGGTTATTGTGAGTTTTGACCAGGATGAACCGACTAGCTTCCTTCTGGCCGTGGATGCCAGGACGGGCGCGCAGCGTTGGAAACTGGAGCGTCCCGGCACGAGTCATTCCGCATCGACTCCATGTATTTACTCTCCAAAAACGGGAAGCGCACAGGCGATTCTAACCAGCCGCACCAATGGGATGACCGCGGTCGATGTCAACAAAGGAACGATTGCGTGGGAACTGCCGGGATTGATGACCAAACGTTGCGTCGCTTCGCCTTTTGTAACTCCCGCCGGTATCGTCATTGGCCAGTGCGGCGAGGGGCGCAGCGAGAGTTTTGTTTACGCGGTCCAGCCCGGCGCTGATGGAAAATCGGCGCAGAAACTATATGAAGTAGTCCGCTCCGGCGGCTATGTGCCGACGCCGATTGCAGTCAATGACCTGCTCTTTCTGTGGAAAGAAGATGGCTTGGTTACATGCCTGCGTGAGGCAACGAAGGAACAGCTCTGGAGCGAGCGAGTAAGCGGCCCCTATTACGGATCGCCGGTAAGCGTCAATGGACGCCTCTATAATATGACGGTGCGAGGCGACCTCGTCGTTCTCGCCGCGGGTGAGAAGTTTCAGCAGATTGCACGCATCCCCCTGGGGGAGGGAACAGAAGCGACTCCGGCCGTCAGTGGCGGACGGATGTACCTGCGAACGGCGAGCCATCTGATTTCCGTGGGAAAATAGTCCAGCGCGGCGGGCGTCTTTGAACGCCTTAAAAAGAACTAAGAGGCGGTGCGCTTCCGGGGTATTCAACCGTTCATTGCCTCCTTTGTTTTCCATGAAATCTCTTTCCGTCTCCGCGCTCGCTGCGCTTTCAATTAGTTCAATGCAGGCTGCCGATGATTACCAGCCAGGTCCCGATTCCAATCCGCGCGAGGGAGTGCCAAAAGGCGAGGTAACCAAGTACAGTTTTGAAGGTAGCAAGATTTTCCCGGGCACGACCCGCGATTTCTGGGTTTATGTGCCGAGCCAGTATGATCCCGAAATGCCGGCGTGCGTGTTTGTCAATCAGGACGGGATTCAAAACAACGCGCCTGTGGTATTTGATAACCTGATCGCATCATGCGAGATGCCGATCACCATTGGGGTGTTTGTCACGCCGGGCCGTGTAAAGGCGCCAAACAACGAGGCGCTCGATCGCTTTAACCGCAGTTATGAATACGACGGACTCGGCGACGCTTACGCCCGGTTCATCCTCGATGAGCTGCTTCCCGAGGTGCAAAAGAAAACAACCTCGGACGGGCGGCCTATCCGGCTTTCGTCCAAAGGCAACGACCGCGCGGTAGCCGGTTCGAGCAGTGGCGCCATCGCTGCATTTACTGCCGCGTGGGAGCAACCTTCTTCATTTAGCCGCGTTTATTCTTCAATCGGGACTTATGTCGGTTTACGTGGCGGCAATGTATATCCGACTTTGATTCGGAAGTTTGAGCCGAAACCGATCCGGATTTTTTTACAGGACGGATCCGCCGATCAAAATATCTATGGAGGCGATTGGTGGATGGCCAACCAGGAGATGGAACGCGCCTTAACATTTGCCGGATATGAGGTAAACCATGTTTGGGGCGACGGCGGCCACAATGGGAAGCAGTCAGCTGCGATATTTCCCGATGCAATGCGCTGGCTCTGGAAGGGATGGCCCGCACCGGTCAAAACCGGAACCGGATCGGCGCCTCTGAAAGAAATCCTGATCCCGGGTGAGGAATGGCAGCTTGTAGGCGAAGGTTATAAAGCGGCGGAGGGGATGGCGGCCAATGCCCAGGGAGAAATGTTTTTTACCGATGTTCCCGAAAGTAAAATTTACAGGGTTGATGCCGATGGAAGGCCGGCCGTCTTTGTGTCGGATTCGAAACGAGGTCTCGGCCAGGCGTTCGGTCCCAACGGCGCGCTTTATTCAGTGGCGGGTGGCGATGAGAAGGTGGTGAGTTACGCCGAGGGAAAAAATACGGCGGCTGACCTCGCGGGCGGCTTCCGCGGCAACGATCTGGTGGTCCTTAACAATGGAAATCTCTATGTAACCGAGCCAGGTTGGGAAGGTTCCAAGCCAAGCAATATATGGCTGATCCGTCCTAATGGAGAGGAGCGCGTGGTCGATACCGGACTGAATTTTTCAAACGGGGTAGTAGTTAGTCCGGATCAGACTCTTCTTTATGTCGACGATTCAAGGAGTCACTGGGTTTATAGTTATCAGATTCAGCCGGATGGATCGCTGGCTCATAAGCAGCGCTATTATCATCTTCACAGTCCGGATACGGCTGACGATAGCGGCGCCGACGGAATGGAAGTCGATCGCGACGGCCGCCTCTACGTCGCCACCCGTCTTGGGATTCAGGTCTGCGATCAGGCCGGCCGCGTGAACTGCATCATTCCTACTCCTAACGGGAAAGTGGCCAGTCTGAGCTTTGGCGGTTGCGACTTCGACACACTGTTTGCCACATGCGGAGACAAGGTTTTTAAGCGCAAGCTGAAGGTCAAAGGTGCTTTAAGCTTTCTTCCACCAATCAAGCCGGCCGCGCCGCGCCTTTAGGTTTATCCGCCGATCAAAGCGGATAAACCTTGGCTTTGCGGTTCGCTCTTATTTGCCGGCAAGCGCGGAATCGATCGCCGCCGTTACCTCGGCGGAGTCGGGCTGGATGCCGGGTTCGAAGCGTTTGAGGATTTTGCCGTCGCGGCCGATCAGGAACTTGCCGAAGTTCCACTTTACCGGGCCTGGGAACGGAGCGGTCGCGCCGGTCAGCTCAGAGTAGAGTGGATGTTGTTCGGCGCCTTTGACGTGGAGTTTGTCAAAGATCGGGAATGTGACCGCGTATTTGCTGGTGCAGAACTCTTTAATCTCGGCATTGGTGCCGGGTTCCTGCTGACCGAAATCGTTGCAGGGAAAACCGAGAACAACGAGACCCTTCTCCTTGTATTTTTCAGATACCGCTTCGAGTTTGGAGTATTGGGGGGTATTGCCGCACTGTGAAGCCACATTGACAATTAGGAGCGCTTTGCCGCTGTATGCCTTTAGTGTGGTTGGCTTGCCATCGATATCTTTAAGAGGGATCGAATAGAGCTTGGGCTCCTCGGCCTGGAGGGGAGAAGTCATGGCAAATCCGATCGCGAGGGTTGCGCAGGTGATAAGGAATTTCATAGGTGAAGGAGGCGTTAGTTTTTGGGGATCTCGTTTAGTGTGTAATAGCCGACTGCATGCACCAAAGGCTGATTCTGAGCGGACTTCAATCCGTCAAGATGCAGTTCATGGATGTGACCTTTGGTCAAAGGCTCGATGGTCAGACGCACCGATTTTTTATCGGCCGAAACGACAGCTTTCGTGATTTTGGGGACGACGTCGGCGATTTCCGGTCCGCCGTATTCCTCGCGGTAGCTGTAAGTAAACTCGCGCATCGAATAGGTGGCGGGATCGGCGGCGCTACGTTCGTCGACAGGCTCGGTAAAGGAAAGTTCGAACCCGTCGGGTTTGGCGTGCATTTCGTGAACTTCAAACGGCACTTTGCCAGTCCACTGCACCCGCTCGAAATCGAACGGTTTACCTCCTTTTGAGCCCCATCCGCGATCCGATCCACCCGCGAAAAGCTGTCCCTGATCATTCATGCGTCCCCCGATAAGGCCCGATTTGAATCCTTTCAAAAATGGGAAGACGACACCTTGCTTGATCCCGTTTACTTCCTCAAGAAAGACGCGGGAAATATTGGAATGACTTTGATCGGCAATGAAAAGTTGAGTCTCAAAAGGGCCGAATTTTCCTTTGCTTAAATCGCAGACGATAAAGGAGGAAGAGTTCCCGATTTTGCCGTGCACCATGTAAACGGCAGGGGGGATTAGTTCCTTGATGCGTTCCCGCTCGGTAACCATGCGACTATTATCGTGGGGCAGCACAGGGCGGGGGCCCATGTTTGGCGCTTTATCGTACCATTTAAAGCCGCCCGGATGGCCCTGAAAACTTCCCGGAATCAGGTGTTGAAGGGTGCAGGCGCCGTGCCAGGGCCCTTGGTTGTCGGTATAGTAAACTTCGCCATCGGCGTCAAAACCGATACCGCCCGGCGATCTGATGCCGCTGCAGGTGGGAACCATGGTGCCGTCGGGTTTGATGCGCATGGCCCAGCCGCGAAAATCAATGTTGCTGCTAAAGGATCCTGTCAGGCAGAGAGTCACCCAAAGATCGCCATTCTTATCAAAGCGCGACCCGAAAGCATACTCGTGGTAATCACCACTAACGCCCCACTGATCGCACACTGTTTCAAAAAGATCGGCGCGGCCGTCATTATCCTCATCCTTTAGCCGGAGAACTTCATAACGGTTCGTGGCGTAGAGGGAGCCGTCTTTGTAAGCGAGTCCGAGCACTTCATGCTGCCCTGACGCAAAGAGCTGATATTTGACTTTGGAAGGGTCGGCATCCTGCGCGTTGGAGACAGTCCAGATTTCTCCGCGGCGAGTTCCAAGCGCAAGTTTGTTATCGGGCAGTAGTTCAATTGAACCGACCTCCATCGCGGCGCCATCGGGCGTATTGAAAGTGGTGATTGAGTAGTAATCGCTCTCCTGTGGCGGCGCTGCACAGAGCAGCACCGGGGTAAGAAATAAAGCTGCGAGAATGGGAAAGGGTTTCATAACGGAATGAAATGAGGGAACCGTGCGGTTAGTTGGTGCTGGCGTGTTGGGGGAGGGTTTCAGGCCAGCTATAGATAAGCTTGATTTCAGGACGTACCGGCACGAGGAGGTTTTTGCCCGCGAGCGCGGCTCCTTCAACAGCGACCGCGAACTTCCCATCCACGACGAAACTGTTTCCAACAGGTTGAATCGCATTGCCGGTTGCCACGCGGAACGTCGCATTACCGGGTAGTTTTCCGCTGAGTTTAAGTGTGCGGACCAGTCTGCCATTGCCAGTCACCGCATTGCCCTCAACGTCGAACCGCTCGGTCACATTAACGCCGTTCCACTCATACGAAAAAGTGGGGAACCGCTTTTCATCGAGCCGGTAGCCGTGCCATTTATAGCCAGCTGCACGCTGATCTTTCTCTAACTTCGGCCATTCCGCATCGGGAGAAGCGAGCACGGCAAAGGGGAGGGCGGACTCGGTGGACGGTTTAAAAACATCGTATCCAAGGGGGGCCTGATGACCGCCTCCGCGATCAATCCAGTGACGGGCCGCGTCGATAAAGGCGCCCCGCCATACAAGGGCAAGGTTTAGTTGGTCAGCGCTCCAGGCGATGTTAAATCCGCCAGGGTAGCCGACCGCGATCCCGCGATTGCCTGCGCCTGAGATGAAGTTGCGGTAAATAACCGGCTCGGTTCCAACTACCAGAGGCATTCCTACGGAGTCGTCTTTTTTCGGGATTTTAGATCCTTCGGCTGCCTGCGGATGAACCCATTTCGAAAGTGTGGTGTTGGTGAAAGCGGGCCCTCTCCATGCCGCATAAATTTCCGCCTCGCCGGCTGCCTGAAAATACTCGAGCCGATAATTATGGGTGCCGGCGCTGAGCTTCACTTTTCCATCGCGAATCTCCGAGGAAGGATGAATGCCATCGGACTCGACGACTTTTTTGTCATCCACGAGCACCCGGACCCCGTCATCGCCGGCAACGGAGAATGTGTAATCGCCATCGGTTGGAGCGTTCAACTTGCCGGAATAGACGACTCCAAACTGGTTGCGATAATCGTCGAATTTAAGTTCCACCAGGTTTCCCGGCAGGTCGCCTTCACGGTGCGGCACGAGGCTCTTAAAATCCGGCAGCTTCTTCCAATCCCCGAGATAGACCTGGAACTTGAGATCCGATAAACCGGGTCCCGGCGCGAGAACCTTCAGGCGCCCCTGCATGGTTAGCGCATGGCCGGGAAAGGTGCAGACGTAGGGATAAATGCCGGGTTTATCCGGCGCGGTAAAAGTCAGTTCGTCCTTTTGCTTCGGATTAACCAATTTGGAATGCAACCAGATGCGGGGATCGTCGGGAAGCCAGTCGCGTTTGAGAGCCTCCTCGGGTTTTTCCATCTGCTTGTTTGAAACCGCGACCACATCGGTGCCGGGCTGGAAAAAAACGATGTTATGCGGCAGATCATCGCTGTTTTCAAAAACGATTTTTACCTGGGCGCCCGGCCTGATGATTACGTCCGAAGTGTCGTAGCGCATCTGGGCCGCCAGCGTTCGAATGGTGACGGTTTCCGGGAGCGCCGCGGAAGCGCCAACCGCGATCAGTCCGGTTAAAATAACGAGCGAAGTTTTAAGCATGGGATCAGGAGGGGACAGCGACGAAAAGAAGAGGGCAGGGGGAAATGCGGGCGGGAACCTTCGGATAAGCAGCTCGCTGCCGGTTCATTAGAGCCGTTTTTCGGGCGCAACCCGGTTTTCAGGCGTTTGTTCAAACGCTGATCCAGCCGTTGGGCGCCTCAGGCTTTTTTTACGAAGCACGCTTTAAGCCCGATGGCGCTCCCTTCGATCTTGCAGGAGATCTCGTGATCTCCATCCCCGAGCCGAATGCCTTTGGCCTTCGTTCCTCCTTTGATGACCTGCGTGGATCCTTTTAACTTCAGGTCCTTGATCAAGGTGACTGAGTCGCCGTCGGTGAGGACGGTTCCATAGGCATCCTTGACCACCCTCGGGCCGGTGGCTTCCTCCGGTTGCGCTTCACGGGACCACTCGTGGCCGCACGTCAGGCATTCCCAACGGTCAAGGTGTTCCAAAATATCGGTCATCTCACACATCGGGCAGGCGGGCTTGTTCATAGATGCCGGCGACCGTAGTCTGCTCGTGCCTGGGAACTCAATGCACGTGACGTGCCGGTGCAGAAGTCGTTCGGCGGATTCCGTAAATATCGGATCGGGAAGAAATGAGGGGCAGCCCTCTTCAGCTTGTTTTTTTTCAAACCGGGCTGTCTGCTGGCGTGAGTGCAACAGAACCCCAGAGCGGCGGAATTCGTCGAGTTATCATCCCTATTTTTAATTCAGGCCGCGGCGATGGGAGCTTGGTTTGTGCCTTTGGGCACCGTGCTCGACTCGAATGGATTGCACGCGCTTAAACCGTACGCGTTTGCCTCCTCGGCTATCGCGGCCTTCATTTCACCGCTGATATTTGGAGCGATGGCGGACCGGCATATCGCCCCGGTGCGCGTGCTTCGCTGGCTGGCGCTTGCCACGTCCGCAGCGATGCTGATGACGGCCGTGGCGATTGGCAGAGGCGCCAGTCCATGGCTGATCCTGGCCTTCCTCCAGCTCCATTCGCTCTGCTCGGCGCCAACCTGGGGGATTTCCACCTCAATCGTGCTCGGGCGCCTAAGTGATTCGCGGCGGCAGTTCGGCCCGATTCGCGCCCTCGGTTCACTCGGCTGGATGGTCGGCTGCTGGCTGGTGAGCGCCTTGCATGCCGATGCCTCCACGACCGCTTGCTACACCGCGGCGTTGGTCTGGCTGTTGGTGGTCGTGCTGACGTACTGGCTGCCTAGCCCCGCGCCCCCCAAATCGAGTGAACGCCTTACCATTCCGCAGCGTCTTGGATGGGACGCGTTGGTGCTTCTTAAAAGTCATGATCACCGCGTCGTGTTTCTTACCACGGCGCTTTTTGCAATTCCATTGGCTGCCTTTTATCCGTATGCGCCAACCCATTTGAGAGCGCTGGGACTTGAGCGGACCGCGGCGTGGATGACGCTGGGCCAGGTTACCGAGATCATCGCCATGCTTGCGCTTGCCACTCTCATCTCGCGTTTGCGGCTCAAATGGACCGTTGCGCTCGGGCTTACTTTTGGCGTGATCCGATTCGCTTTGTGCGCAATGGACAGCCATATCCCAGTCCTGGCGGGTGTCACGCTGCATGGGTTTTCATTTACCCTTGTTTACATCACCGCGCAGATCTATCTCGATCACCGCGTCGACCCTTCGTGGCGCGTTCGGGCACAGGCGCTTTTTAGCGTCATGACGAGCGGGGTCGGAAATCTCGCCGGCTATCTGGGGACCGGGTGGTGGTTTAATTTTTCAAGTGCGGCCGGCCAGGTGAACTGGACGCTATTTTGGGGAGGTCTCTCCACCCTTGTCGCACTGATCCTTCTCTTTTTCCTCGCCACTTATCGCGGGAAAAAAGCGCCGTTCCGCCAGCCCACGCCGGAACTCGCCAGCCACTAAATCACCGGACCGCGCGACTTTTGTGTCGGCATCAAAACGTGCCCGATTGCAGCATGACAAGCGTGCAGCCGTGGACGACTTCGATGCCGGCGAGCCTGGCATCCCGCTCGAGATGCTCATTCTCCGCGCCTGGATTAAAAATGATACGCTTTGGCTTGGCGGCGACAATTTCGCCGATAAGCGGTTCGGAGCGGGGCGCACTCAGATAGAGGGTAACCGTGTCGACCGGTTCGGAGATATCGGAGATGCTTTTGTAACACGCCACTCCGAGGATTTCAGCAAACGCGGGGTTCACCGGAAGCGGCCTGTGGCCATGTTGGCGCAGCATTTCCATGGCGCGATACGCAAAACGATCCGATTTGGGCGTGGCTCCGAGGACGACAACCGTTTTAATGCTCATTTTGAATTGTTCGCGTGGAGGAGCGCACTTTTCAGGCAGGTCTAATCGGTTCCGCTAATCAGAAACACAATCTCGCCTTTGACCGTTCTCGCACTGTAATGGGCAAGCACTTCAGGCGCCGGGCCGATTCGAAATTCCTCAAATTGTTTGGTCAGCTCGCGGGCGACGCAAACTGGCCGGGCA
Organism: Chthoniobacteraceae bacterium; assembly: GCA_028293625.1. GTDB lineage: Bacteria > Verrucomicrobiota > Verrucomicrobiia > Chthoniobacterales > Chthoniobacteraceae > CAIURC01. The sequence continues at coordinate 15,485 of JAQGOL010000018.1, forward strand.
GGAAAATGCGCCGCGCAGACTTCCAGCGATTTGATGAGCCGATACGGAGACTCGAAAAAAATGGAGGTCTCCTCGCGGGCATTTGCGGCGAGAAGCAGGCGTTCGCGTTGGCCGCTTTTTGTTGGCAGAAATCCCCCGAAATGGAATCGCTCGGCTGGGAACCCGGAACCAATGAGCGCGGTCAGGACCGCAGACGGCCCGGGCAGGATGGTGTAGGGAATCGCGCGTTCGATGCACGCCCTCAGGAGCCGATGCCCAGGATCGGAAATGCCCGGCATGCCCGCATCGGAGATGATGGCGACCTTTTCTCCCAGCTCGAGGCGGGAAAGCAATTCCTGGGTGCGGCGCGCTTCGTTATGAGCATGATAGCTCAGAAGCGGCTTTTTGATCTCAAAATGACGCAGCAGATTGCCGGAGTGCCGGGTATCTTCCGCCGCGATGACGTCGACAAGTTTGAGGGTCTCAAGCGCCCGCAGCGTGATGTCCCCGAGATTGCCGATCGGCGTGGCAATGAGGTAAAGCACGATGATTTACCAGCCTTCGCTAAGCTGGCTGACGGCGCGGACGGCGAGATCTTCGGCGGCGATCGGAATCGCCTGGCGCTCGTCCTGGTTGACGTCGGCGGAAGTGGGATTTGAGCCACTGACAAAAAAGCTCGTCGTTCCCGTGATGGTGCGATGGTCGATCTCGGCGCCCGACGCCCGGTTGATCACCCGGTAATGGGCGCGCAAGGTTAGAGTATATTCGCGGGTTTGGAGGACATTGCCGGTCACCTGTCGCGCTGACTTACGCACAATGCTATCCAGGGTTCCTTCAAAAAGAGCGTCGGCCTGCTTTTCATCGACCACCTGGTAAGTGCCGTCCTGCTGAATCTGTTTAATGATGGCGTTGGCCAAAAGTACTTCGACCCGAGGTTCCAATGTGTCGTTTTTAAAGGTCTGCACCGCGATCTTTTTGATATCGGTGAAGAGCTTCGGTTTAACGGGGCCAAGATGGTAACCCGCGCAGCCCGACAAAAGCAGCAACGGGAGGAGGAAAAGCCGGGAGAAACTCATTATTGGGGCGGCTTGGGAAGTTCCGGGTCCTGGGGAAGAGCTTCTGGAAGCGCCGGTTCAACACTCGGCGGGACAGGCCCGATATTCTGTGGCGAGGTGCGCATTTTCGGCCGCACAGGCGGCGCCACTTCGTCCGGTTCAACCGGCACGACAACCGGGGGCCCGACGTAATCGGGACGTGAGGTCGTGTTGACTTTGGCTTCAAGCTTGCGGCGGCTCTGGGCGCGGGCGCCGGTTTCCGCCCGTTCAGGGCCCGCTTTTAATGCATCCTCGCCAACCTTGGATTTCAGTTCCGCGATCCGGTTCTTGGCGAACGCGCTTTCGGGCGTGTCCGGCTGGCTCTTGATCACGTCGTTATAGTAGATGACGGCCGCCTTATAACTTTTCGTCTTGTCGTAAAACTTAGCAATTTCAAGCGTGCTCTTGGCTGAACCGCCCTCCAGCGTCTTCAGATTTTCCTGGGCCTGCGGCACTTTTTCGCTTTGCGGGTAGCGGCTGATGAAATCCTCGAACGCTTCCCGTGCTTTCTGGGCTGAAGCACGATCATTGGACCCCTCGCGATACTCTCTCAGGCGCACATAGCCGATCTGGTATTGTGCATCGTCCGCGATGGCGTCGGTCGGGTAACGCGAGATGACGGTTTGATACGCCACGAGCGCTTCAGGAAACTTGCTCTGTTTTTCCAGAGCCTGCCCGATATTAAATTGGGCCAGCGGCGCGGTCTTGTTAAAGGGCGCTTTCTTGACGATTCCCTCGAACATCTCCTGTGCCCGGCTCATGGAACTGGAAACCCGGACTCCAAGGAGTTTCTTTTTTTCGCCATCCAGAAAGAGTTTGGCGATCTTATACATCGAATCGACCACCGACTCGAAATCTTCTCCGCGCGGGTATTTGGTAAGATAGATTTCGTAAGCCTTGTAGGCCTCGTCGTATTCGCCTGCGCGCTCGAGCAGCACCCCGATTTTGTGCTGAGCTTTGGGGGCGATAACCGAAAGCCCGTAGCGTTTGACCAGCGCCCGATAGGCTGCCAGCGCCGATTTGGGATCGTTGTCTGCCTCGAATTTTTCGGCCTTGCGCATTTGTTCGGCTGCGCTGCCTTCCACTTTGCTGCTCGCATCGCCCTCCACGCTCCAGCCCTCGCTGGAGCGGTAAACGATAGCTCCGCGGCCGGGTTGCAAAAGCGCAACGCCAAACAGCGAAAGCGTGGATAAAAGAACGAGCTTTCTCATGTGGGCGCGCACGCTAACCGGGCGGGCCGGGAGCGTCAAGCGGAGCGGGCCAGGGAAGTTGAACCACGGCGCCTACTTGCGTTCAGAGCAATCGCGGCGATTTTTTTATTTGACCACCCCCTGCGGTAAACCCCGAAATCTCGTGATCCATCCATTGACTGAACTCCCTGTTTCCCACGACTCGGCTCATCTGCCCGAAATCCTTGCGCGAAAACTTTGCATTGGAACGTGCGCGTGGAGTTTCGAGGACTGGCGCGGCGTTTTTTATCCCGCGTCACTTCCTGCAAACCAGCGCCTTGAATTTTATGCGCGTTATTTGAATTCGGTGGAGATTGATTCGACGTTTTACGCCGTGCCCGGACCGCAAACCATTGCGCATTGGCTCGATGTGACGCCCGCCGACTTTATCTTCAGTGCGAAAATGCCGCGCGAGATCACCCACGATCGCAAGCTGCGCGAGTGTGAGGAGTTGCTGCACGGGTTTCTCGAAGGGATGTCGCCATTGCGTTCGCGGCTCGCCTGCGTGCTCATTCAGTTGCCACCGTATTTTACTCTCAAAAATGACGAGTTCGCCCTGCGCCGGTTTATCGCGCAATTGCCCTCCGATTTTCGGTTTGCCATCGAGTTCCGTGATCCGAGCTGGCATCTGCCCCGCATCGCGCACGTTTTGGAGTCCCATCACGTTTGCTGGGCATGGAATGATCTGACCGCACCGGTCGACTCCCTGGAAGGCGCTTTTGAATTTCTGCCGCGGACCGCTGATTTCCTCTACGTGCGGCTGATGGGCGATGCAAAAACCAAATTTGGCCGCGACGGAAATCGGATTCACCGTTATCAGCGCCTGCTCTGGCCGCGGGATGCTTCCCTTGATACCTGGGTTGAACGCGTCGCCCAGCAGCTCGATTCGGTAAGCCGCGCGCTGATCTATTCTAATAATCATTTTGAAGGCTTCTCCCCGCAGACAAGCCGGCGCCTTGCCGAGCGCTTTGGACTCGATGTGAGCGCACCCTCTTCCGAAGAACTCGCCGGACGCACTCCAAGCGATCAGCATCAGCAGCAGTTGGAGCTTTTATAAGTCACGCGCATCAAGGCAGATATTTCTGAAGCCACTGTTGCGTTTGGTCGTCCCTGTGGCTCAGTTTGAGCTTCTCTCCTGGCCGTCGCGCCTTCCCCGCCATGAACATTCCCCGTGCTTTTCGCAGGGGCCGTCAGATCGGCTTCTGCTCGCTGTTGCTGCTGTTTTTTTTCGCCTTTCCTGGCATCATGATGCCCGTCCACGCCGGCCTCGGTTTGAATTCCGGAAGCCCATCGGATATCTGGGCCATGCTTTATCCGGCGGCGGCGGCTGCCATGGAGGCGGATTTTGATGGAGACGGACATACAAATGCGCAGGAAGCCGCGGCGGGGACGGACCCGAACAAAGCGGATTCGATCATCAAGATTTCAAGTGTTGCGATGGACGTTTACGGGTTCAACCTCACTTTCCCGACGCTTCTTGGAAAAAACTATCAGATCCAGACCAAGCCGACTCTTTCAGCGCCAGCATGGATCAACCTGCCCGGACCGCAATCCATCGGCAATGGCGGCGATATCATCGTTACGATTCCCAACCCGGCTCAGAATTTCTACCGGGTGCTGGTCCAGGATATCGATTCGGATGGGGACGGGGTCAATGATTGGGAGGAACTGACGCTTGGGTTTAATCCGAACACGTCGCACAGCGGCGGTTTGGATGGGCCGGACGATCGGACTGCGATTGCTCAAGGGTTGGTTGCCCGTAACTCGCTTTCCCTGAGCGCAACTACCCCGTTGGCTTCGGAAGCTGCCCTCATCAGCGGCGTCTTTACGCTGACCAGAAAAGGCGGGCTGAATGCCGTGACCGCGCATTATTCGGTTTCGGGCACAGCGCTTCAAGGGGTTGATTACGTGGCGCTTGGCAGGACCGTGATTTTTCCTGCCGGCGTTCGCACCGCGACGGTGACCATCACGCCGATGGCCGATGCGCTGCTTGAGTCAAATGAATCCGTTATCCTGAGTTTAACGCCGGATGCCGCATACGATCTTGGCGCTCCGACGACGGCGGCCGTACTGATTTCCGACGCAATGCAGGCGGGCGGCGATGGGTTGCGTGTCCAGTTTTGGAATGAAGCGGCTTCCGGAGCCAATCAGATTTCCAATTCAAATCCCGCAAAGTTCTCCGGCGCCGCCGCGCTGAGCCGTGTGGATGCCACGGTCGACATTGACTGGAGCGCTTCGCCTGGCGCCGGAGTGAATGCCGACTATTTCTCGGCGCGCTGGACGGGCGAAGTGCTTCCCGAGTTTTCACAGATTTACCGTTTCTACCTCGGCATGAATCTGGCCGGCCGGGTGTGGATTAATGGGCAATTGCTCGTCAACAACTGGCCGGGCGGTCCCGATACGGTGAGTTCAAAGGAGGCCAGTGCCACAATCGCTTTGGTCGGCGGCGTGCGTTATCCGATCGTCATTGAGACTTACGATACGACCGGAACGGCCGCCGCGCATCTTTCATGGGCAAGCGCAAATCAAATCAAGCAAGTCATCCCGATGGCTCGCCTTTTTTCCAATGCGCCACCGCAAATCCTGAGCGGAACCGAGTTGACGCTGCTCAAGGGGAGCGGCCCTTATACTTACAACATTGCCGCAAGCGGCTATCCGACAGCTTTTGCGGCAGGCAATCTGCCACCGGGCTGGACTCTTAATGTTGTAACCGACGCGGTGACCGGCATCAAAACAGGTTCATTGACGGGCTCACCAACTCAGGCCGGCTTCTGGCAGATTCCGCTTAGCGCCACCAATGCCAGCGGGTCCGGTTCGGCGATTCTCGAGCTGACCGTTACCTCGACCGGTGGCGCGATCCTGCGGGAACTTTGGTCTGGTATTGCCGGGGCCGGCATCGGCTCCATTCCGATTGGCACCGCGCCGACGAGTACCAGCACTCTGACTTCGCTCGAGATCAGCCAAAGCTCGCCCGATGCAAACAATTTCGGCGACAGGATCCGCGGTTATATCACTGCGCCCCAAACAGGAGCCTACCAGTTTTGGCTAACAGGCGACGACGTGGCGGAACTTTGGATTTCCAATGACGACGAACGGGCCAATCTTTTTAAGCGTGCGACATTAAGCGCCGCGACCGGATTCCGGGCTTGGGCGGCAGGATCGGCGACACCGCTGCTTTGGCTTGAAGTAGGCAAGCGCTATTACATTGAGATTCTGCACAAGGAGAGCGCCGGCACCGATCATCTTTCCGTGGGGTGGCTAAAGCCTGGCGATTCCGGCATTCTCCCGAGTGAGGTGGTGCCTGGCTATACGCTTTCCTCCTATGTCGCGCCCACGGTGATTGAAGGTCAAAGCGCGCTGTATACAACAAACCTTTCCTCGCAAGGCGGCGCCGTCACCGACGGCTCCGGTGGAGCGTCATTGCAGTTGAGTGCCGACCAGAAGCAGGCCGTCGTGACGTTTAATTATACCAATCTGACATCACCGGTTACGGGAAAACACGTGCATGACGGGACGCTCCAGGCAACCGGCAATATCGTTTTTGATCTCGATGCTGCCATGCCGCGTGCTGACGGAAGCTATGTCTGGGATATAGCCGATGTGCCCGGAATCAATCTTACAGCGGCGCAAATTGTTCAACATCTCAATGGCGGCAGCCTCTATTTGAATGTGCACACGGCTACTTTTCCGGCCGGTGAAATCAAAGGGTTCTTTAAGCTTCAGGCGGCTTCCCAAACTTTCAGTGTTCCGCCTCCGGCGCCCGCGTTTGCGGACGACCACACGGATGCCAACGCGGCAGCGCGTTTCCTTACCCAGGCAACATTCGGGCCGACAACGGCCGACATAGCCTCTGTGCAAAGCCTCGGTTACTCGGCGTGGATCGATAATCAGTTTGCACGGCCCGCCACGGCACATCTGCCGGTGGTTGAATCGAAGAAAAATCGCACGGATCCAAACAATCCCACATACTCCACCTCGCTGGCTACCAACGCGTGGTGGCAGAACTCAATTACCGCACCCGATCAGCTTCGCCAGCGTCTGGCGTTCGCATTAAGCGAAGTGCTCGTGCTCTCGACCTCCGGGGTGCTCGAAGACCGCGCAAGTGCCGTATCCTATTATTACGATACCCTCCTGAATACCAGCTTCGGCAGCTTCCGCGATCTGCTCAAGGCGGTGACGCTCAACCCTGCGATGGGTGTCTTTCTCGATATGCGCGGCAACGACAAGCCGAATCTCTCCACAGGCTTGCATCCCAATGAAAACTACGCGCGGGAAATTCAGCAGCTCTTTTCAATCGGCCTTTATCGGATGCATCCTGACGGCTCGCTGATCCTCAACTCAAAAGGCGAAGCCATTCCCACCTACGATCAGGACGTGATTGTGGGATTTGCGCATGCCTTTACCGGATGGACTTACAATCAGGCTGACGTGAATGGATTCCTCCCAACCAGCTTTAGTCCGGGCAGTGACTATATCCATCCGATGAAGGCAGTGCCGAGTCATCATTTTACCGGGCAGAAGCGGATCCTGAATAATGTTGTGCTTCCCGGATTGACGGCCGCGGCTGGCGCACCGCTGGATCCTTACGCGACGCATACCGCGGCGCAGATCACTGACGCGGCTTATCAGGCGCTTGCATCCAAAGAACTCGATGCCACTCACGATGCGATTTTTACTCATCCGAACACGGCCCCGTTTATTTGCCGGCAACTGATTCAACGATTGGTCACCAGCACGCCGAGCCTCGGGTACGTCTATCGGGTGGCGCAGATATTCAATGACAACGGAGCCGGCATACGCGGCGACATGAAGGCGGTGGTAAAAGGCATCCTTCTTGATTACGAGGCGCGCAGCGTAACAGCTCGCGCGCAACAAGGTTACGGCAAACAACGTGAGCCGGTGCTTAGGATTACTTCATTGGCGCGCGCATTTAGTCCGCCCCCGGCGTTTACTGGAACCTATACCCAAACAGGCGGACTGATCTCAGTCATCAGCTCGACTCCGACGGTTTTGCAAAATGGCAATGCGGTCTATCTCGATTTCTCCTCCGACACAACGAGTCCGGCCACGGGCGGCTCATTTACGATCCGTTCTACCCCAGCCTCAACGCCCACCACATTTACGGTTCGGGCCAAGGATGTGATCGCGGGCACCTACTCCCAGGCGGCAGCGAGCACGACGGTGACCGTGACCACGGCCGCGGCCCATGGATTGACCACAGGCAACAAGGTGTATCTCGATCTCAGTGGAGCGATCGGTGGCGACCCGGCTGACGGGCTTTATGTAATTACCGTCACCGATACAACCCACTTTACGGTTGCCGATGCCGGTACTGTTCCGGTCGCGGCTCGAGCCGGCTCGGTATCGACTGCGTTTTTCAAGGGCGGTTATAGTCAAAGCGCCAATAGCACGACGGTGACTATTACGACCAATACCACGAACGATCTCTCCGTGGGCGCGATTGTGGCTCTTGATTTCAAGGCAACAACAGGCCAGCCGACAATGCCTCTTGACGGGCTTTTCCCCGTGGTCTCCATCGTTGATCGTTCATCATTTACAGTCACCGCGACAACTTACACGAGCAGCCGATCGGGCACATTGATTGGAGCTTCCTCCACGCCGGTGCTGAACCGGACGGGAACCGTTTCATCGGCTTACAGCGATTGGAGCGTGGGTAATACCGACAGCGAGATAGCCCAGACCCCGCTTCGCTCTCCGACCGTGTTTAATTTCTTCGTGCCCGACTATCAGTTTCCGGGGATGCTTGCGACAGCCGGGCTGGTGACTCCCGAGTTCCAATTGACTTCGGATACCACCGTGATGCGGCATTCGAATTACCTTTTTGGCGGCATTTTCAGCAGCAGCTCAAGCACCAGCGGCGGCGATACAACGGGGCTTAACAGCTTCGAGGATGGCGACGGCAGCATCGCGCTCGACTTCAGTCCGTGGATGCAAAACGGACCCGGGGCAAAGCCGTGGACAAACAACGAAAATGTCTCCGCGTTGATCGACCAGATGAACACGCTGCTGATGTCCGGCCAGATGCCGGCTCCGATGAAGTCCATTATTCAGGCTTACATCTCGAACACGGCGAACCTGGCTTACAACAACATCACACCCAGCGATGCGAACAAACGAGACCGCATCCGGGCATTGGTTCATCTGATTGTTACCTCGCCCGATTTTGCCATCCAAAAATAACCGGTTATGGATCCCAAAGATTTTCCTCATCTCTCCCGACGCGGCTTTCTGCGGCAGGCCGCGTGCGCGGCGGTTGGAACGCTGGCATTAAAGACCACGATCCGCGATTTGCGATTCATCAACACCGCCGCCGGCCAGGGAACTCTGAACGACTACAAGGCGCTGGTCTGTATCTTTTTATCCGGCGGCAATGACGCCAATAACCTCATCATTCCACGCGGCGCGGAGTATGGGAATTACTCGGCGATCCGCCAGAACCTTGCCATCCCGGAGGCACGAGTATTGCCGATTACCTCATTGAATGGCGACGGCCGTCTTTATGGGTTTCATCCGGGCTGTGTGAAACTCCAGACGCTTTTTGGCGAAGGGAAGCTCGCACCACTTTTTAACGTTGGAACGTTGCTTCATCCGCTGACGCGCAGCCAGTATCAGACGAAGTCTGTGGCAACTCCGCCACAGCTTTTTTCCCATAGCGACCAGGTAACCCAGTGGCAGACTTCGATTCCGGATCAACCGCCGCGCACTGGTTGGGGTGGCCGCGTGGCCGATCTTATCCATCCCTCACAATATACACTGCAAGCCGACGGGACACCGACTGCCAACAGCGCGAAAATCTCTTTATGCACTTCGGTGGCCGGCTCGAACACGTTTGAAGTAGGCAATCTATTCCAGCAATACCAGGTTTCCACCGCCGGCGCCGTGACCTTGAGCGGTGTCACCAATGCGCGGCTCCAGGCGGTAAAGGATATTCTCGCGCTGCCGGATGCAAATCTTCAGCGCAACGCCTATGCCGATGTCGTCGAACACGCTATCGCCACGGGGAGCCTGCTTAATACCGCAATCGCCGGGACGGTTTCCGGCCCGTACGCGGGCGGTTCCTACTGGGCCGATGCGTTCCCTAATACCACACTCGGCAACCAGCTAAAAATGGTGGCCCGAATGATCCAGGCCCGCGCCGGACTCGGGATGAAACGCCAGATCTTCTTCTGCTCGGTAGGCGGCTACGATACGCACACCGCGCAGACCGGACTCACTGCGGGCGTGGCCGATCCGACGGTCGGTTCGCACGCCAATTTGCTTAGTGAACTGAGCGACTCGCTTTTCGCGTTTCAACGCGCGATGGAACAGCTTGGCACTTCCACCAATGTCACCTCGTTCACCGCGAGTGATTTTGGGCGCACTTTCCCGACCAACGGCCAGGGGAGTGATCATGGCTGGGGCAATCATCAGCTCATCATGGGCGGCGCGGTGCGCGGACAGCGCACTTACGGTTCTTTTCCAATCCAAACGGTGAATGGCCCGGATGACACCAGCACCGGACGTTGGATTCCACGAACTTCAGTGGATCAATACTCGGCCACGCTCGCCAGGTGGTTCGGTGTTACCCCGGGCAATATCGAGAACGTTTTTCCGAATATCGGCCGGTTTGCCACGCCGGATCTTGGATTCATGGGTTGATGTTTTTAGCCGGCGGGCCGGCACCGCCGGTTTGAATCAAAGGTTTCAAGCAGGGAAGGCGCGCTGGCCAGATGCGGATAAATGGCGCGTTTTGCTGGGATACTCAAAATGAAGTTACGAGCCGAAGCAAAGCCGCCGCAGCGGCGGCTGCCTTCAAGCATCCGCGTTATGCCGCTCGTTTGCCGATGGCGTTCACCTGAGCCGCCGTCGTCAAAAATACCCTGTGACCGAACGATTCATGCGGACTGAGACGGAAATCCTCTTAAAAAATTTGTCCAAACCTGACGGTTAGCTGGAAGTAGAACAGAGACTAAAGCATGTCATCAGACCCCACCCGCCATTTTGAAGATCCCCCGCCGGCGCAGGAGCGGTTTCTTTCGCTCTTTCTGCGAAGCGAGCGGGAGATCTTTCGCTACGTGGCCGCTCTGGTGCCGAATGTGGCGGACGCGGAGGATATCGTGCAGCAGACTGCGCTCGTGCTCTGGGAGAAGTTTGAGGCATACGACCTTCACCAGCCATTCACGCCCTGGGCCTGCCGGTTCGCGTTGAACAAGACGCGGCAATGGCTCGAACGCCGCCAGCGATGGCACGCCTTGCTGGAAGGCGGGCTGGCGGAGGAATTGGCGCAGCGTCGCGAGGAGTTGCGGCCGGAATTCGATTTACGGCTACGAAATTTGGAAGGATGCCTGCGCAAACTGCCCATGGAGCAGCGTTCGCTTGTTGAGGGCTATTATTACCGCCGGGACGGCATTGAGAATCTGGCGACGAATTCGGGCCGAACCGTTGCGGCCACTTATAAGATGCTTCAACGGGTGCGCCTGGCTCTTCAGGCCTGCATCGAGAACGCGTCGAAGCCGGAGCGAGTCACCCTGTGAAGCTCTGCTTTCCTTCGCCTGAATTCGATGACGCGGTGGCAGAGGTCTGCCATGGCTCGGTTTCCGAGGAGCAAGTGTGGGCATTGAACGCACTGCTCCGCGGCGATCCCGCGGCGCGCGATGAATACATTTTCCGCGTCGAATTGCATTCCCGACTCGCTTCGGATCCCGACCTTTTCCTCGGCACGCCAACGGAGGAGGGCGCCACTCCATCGGGCAGCAATGGCGCATCCGCGCAAAACGTGGTCCCGCTTCGAGTGTCACGGCACGGGCGAAAGCAGATGCTTGGTTGGGTGGGAGCCTTGGCTGCCTGTGTGGCCGTGCTGGCAAGCGGGTGGTGGGGATGGCGCACACAGCGGAAGGGGACCACCAGCAAGGCTGTCGCGATGCTGAACCGGGTGGTGGATGCGCAGTGGAGTTCCGAAGCACCGCGGCTGGGAGCCCCTTTGGACCCTGGCTGGCTTCAGCTCAAATCGGGCTTGGCTCAGATTGTCTTTTACAGCGGCGCGCGGGTGGTGATCGAAGGGCCGGCCGAACTTCAGATCATCTCGCCTGGCGACGCTTCGTGCCGCATGGGCAAGCTCACGGCCGAGGTTCCACCGCAAGCGCGCGGGTTTCGGATTGCGACTCCGCAAATGAACGTGACCGATTTGGGCACGGTATTCGGTCTCGACGTGAGGGAGGGCACGACGGAGTTGCACGTTTTCAAGGGCCGCGTGGAGGCGGCCATCGGCACTGCAATGCAGGGTTTGCAGGAAGGTTCCGGCGCGGTGGCGGAGGATTTGCGCCCGCCACGTCTTATCTCCGCCAATGCGGCTCGGTTCACGTCGCTGTTCAACTTGCAGGATAAGTCGGAAGCAGCGGAGTCATCGCAATACGATCAATGGCGCGTGACCAGCCGCCGGCTCAATCAGGACCCTTCGCTGCTCGTCCATTTCGACTTCGAACATGCCACGCCTTCGGATTGGCAACTGCACAACGCGAGCAGCGAGAGCGCATCCGACGGCACCATCGTCGGCTGCCAATGGGTTGAGGGCCGCTGGCCGACCAAACAAGCGCTGGAGTTTCGTGGAGTGAGCGATCGCGTCCGCTTGAGCGTGCCCGGCGAATTCACCTCGCTGACGATGGCGGCCTGGGTGCGTGTCCAGGGATTGGATCGGCAGTTCAATTCCCTCTTCATGTGCGATAGTTTCGATGCGGGCACACTGCATTGGCTGATTCGCGGCGATGGCGTGCTTGGATTGACGGTGATTGGTCCAGGCGCGGGCAATTACCAGATCGTGGCCACTCCTTCACTGCTCAGGCTTGACCAGTTCGGCATGTGGCTGCATCTGGCTGTGGTACTGGATGGAAGCACAAAGCGGGTGACGCATTATGTCAACGGTCGGCCCGTGAGCGAAAAGATGCTCAAAATCCATCCACCTTTCCGCATCGGCACAGCGGAGTTGGGGAACTGGAATGCGCGTGGATTCCCGGACAATGATCCTTCCATGATCCGGAACTTTAGTGGTGCAATGGACGAATTCTGCCTCTTTGGCCGGGCGCTGCCCGCCGCCGAAATTCTCGCGCTCTATTCAAGTGATCGGCCGCAGCGCGAGCGCGCGGCAGCTCCCTGACGAGAAATTTGAAATATCGATGACCCCTTCAATCCCTCCACAAAACACCAGATGAAACCATCCCTCTGCCTCTTCGCTGCGATGGTAGCGGGCCCCCTTTGCCTGGCCCAGGAGAGCCCCGTGCCCGACGATTGGAAATCGGCGCAATCCAAGCCGCTCGGGATCGTGACGGGACACTACGCCCAGCCCACATCGCTTGAATAGTCATTCTCATTTCGCCCACCGCTCCGCCATATTTGTCCATGATGATAAGCAAAGATTTGACTGCCAACGATTCGGCTTTTTTTGCACTCAAAAGAGCGAGCCGCCTGAGGCCACTTTTGTTTGGCTTCATGCTGTCGTCCACACTCCTCGGCCAGGATGCTTCCCGCTTTGAAAAGGAAGTACTGGTCGCGGGCTGCAGCGATCCACTGCAATTGGATATCGCCGGGGATGGGCGGGTATTTTTTGTTGAGCGGAAAGGGGCGGTGAAAATGTGGGAGCCTGTGTCGCGCCGCACCGTGACCATCGGAAATTTTCCCGCGGCGACAAACGGGGACGCCGGAGCACTCGGATTGACGCTGGCGCGGGATTTCGAGAAGAGCGGGCAGCTTTATACCATCCGCGTGCCCGCGCAGGGTACGGGGCGGTTGGTGCTGACCCGGCACACGCTCGTGGCAGAACGGCTGACCGATGAGCGCGAGGTGCTGACCATTCCCCTGCGCAGCGGCAGCGAGCAGTATCACTGCGGTGCCGGGCTTGCGTGGGATCCGCAGGGCAATCTGCTCATCGGCGTGGGAGACAATATGGCGCCGCAGGATGTGCCGGCGATTCATCCGGAAGACTCCGGTCGTGATTCTCGGGGCACAGCGGGCAATTCACAGGAGCTCCGCGGGAAGATTCTCCGCATCACCCCAAAGCCGGACGGCAGCTACGGCATCCCCACTGGCAATCTATTCACGGACGCGGAGCAGGGGCGGCCGGAGGTGTTCGCCTTCGGAGTCAGGAATCCGTTTCGCGTGACATGTGATCCAAAGACCGGCTTTGTCATTTGGGGAGACGTGGGCGGTAATGTGCGCACAGAGTTGGATCTGGGGCCCGAGGGGTTCGATGAGATCAATGTAACACGCGAACCAGGTTTCTTTGGCTGGCCGTTTTGCGCCGGCCCCAACCTTCCGTGGCGTCCGTTCGATCCTAAGACGCTGAAGCCGGCCGGAGAGTATTTCAATCCGGCGAAGCTCATCAATGACAGCCGGACAAACATCGGGCTGAAGGAGTTGCCGCCAGCTCGTCCCGCCGCGTTCTATTACAACAATCTCGCATCGAAAGAGTGGCCGTTTGTCGGCAGTGGCGGGAGGAGTATCATTGGCGGCGTGGTTTATCGGAAGCCGGATACAGCGGGGGAAGTAAGCCTGCCGGACGAGTGGGAAGGGGCTTACTTTTTCGGCGATTGGATGCGCAACTGGGTGGCGGCGGCGCGTTTTAATGAGGCTGGAAAGCTTGTGCAGGCGGAGCGTGTACTGGCAGATTTGATCTTCAAACGGCCCACCGATTTTAAGATCGGCCCAGACGGCGCGCTCTACATCGCGGAGGTTGGCGACCAGTGGACGGGCAATACCGAAAGCCAGATCACGCGCGTGATTTACCGCCGCGGGAACCGCCCGCCGCACCCGGTGCTGAGCGCCAATCGCACGGACGGAGGTTTGCCGCTGGAAGTGACGTTCGATGCGAGCGGCTCGCACGATGCGGATAGAGGAGAACTCAAATTCGCGTTTGATTTCGGTGACGGCAAGAGCGCTCAGGGCGCGAAGGCAACGCATGTTTTTACAACGGCGGGAGTGTGGCCTGTCACACTCACGGTGACGGATCCAGAAGGAGCGGCGGCGACGTCCGCGGTAACCATCGCAGCAGGAAATGAAGCGCCTCAGGTGAAGTTCATCGCTCCGCTTGACGGCGGATTTCTGGAAGGAAAAGAAGTCGGCTGGAATGTGAGCGCTGTCGATGCCGAAGACGGCGCATTGCCCGCAGAGCGCCTGCTGATTCAGATGGAGAAGCGTGACCGCGCTCAGGCAGAAGAGATGCATCCCGGCCTCGCATTGATGAAGCGCACAACGTGTTTCGCATGTCATAATGCGACGGATCCAAGCGCCGGGCCAGCTTACGTTGCGGTGGCCGCAAAGTATTCCGCAGATCCCGGAGCCAGGGAAAAACTCCAGGCGAAAATCATCAATGGCGGCGCGGGAGTATGGGGCCCGCTGCCGATGCCGCCGCACCCGCAGCATACACCCGCGGAAGCCGCGCTGATGGTGGATTGGATCCTTTCACTCTCCCAACGCCAAATCATCAAGCTGCGGCACGACGCCGAAGGTAAGGCTGTTGTGCCAATGAGCCCGGGGGGCTGGGGACGCGCGGACAACACAGTGATCTTCCTTACCGCGAGCGCGACCGACAACGGCGCGGGCGCGTTGCCAGCGCTCCGCGGATCAGCTGAAGTCGTTCTGCGAAGCCGGCGCCAGCGTGCAGCCTGTTTCGACCACGGCGAAAATGCCGCCGCTCAAGACAATCTCGATCAGGGTGGGCTCGTGGCCCGCATTCAGCCCGGCGGTTGGATCGGATTTGACCGCATCCGACTGCAGGAGTTCGGGCAATTAAAG
This sequence comes from Chthoniobacteraceae bacterium, assembly GCA_028293625.1. Classification (GTDB taxonomy): domain Bacteria; phylum Verrucomicrobiota; class Verrucomicrobiia; order Chthoniobacterales; family Chthoniobacteraceae; genus CAIURC01. The sequence goes on from JAQGOL010000018.1 coordinate 30,570, forward strand.
CTTACCGCATGGCCGCAGGGCGGCGCACCGCTCACGGTCAGCATTCTCGCCGGCGACCTGGAGCTTGTTCATCAGGAGCTGCCGCCGGTCCCGGCATCAGGCAGACAACCGCGGGAGTTCCTGTTTCCAATGCCGTCGGCCACCACGTCCGGCGCGCCGCAACAGGTGCGGGTCAAGATGGACGGCCCCGCTGGGAGCGTGCTCGATATTATGTGGGTCGAGTTCCAGCGCAAGCAGGCCGATATTTTCCTGAAACCATAAAATGGCAGCCGCCGCACATTTCCACTCTCCATCCGGATAGACTCGCCTCTGGCACGAGCAGCCAAAAAGGAGCTCGTTTAAAGAGATAACTTACATTCGGTCTTCTTTGCCAGGAACGTCATCCGGTCTATAAGGGGCCGATGAATCCACGAAGCCTCGTACGTCTGCTTGCGCTTGCCACCGCTGCCTTGGTGATTTGGTGGGTCTCGCGTCCCCCTGTGATCACACCGCCGGTCGTTGAACCCAAAAGGGCTGTTCTCCAGCCTACGCAGCCGCCAAAGGCAGAACCAATTGAAATGCCCAAGGATCCGCCGGAAGCCGTCTCTTCGGGTGTTAACAGCCCGCCATCGGCTTCACTTCCCGCCGCCGCTCTTCCCCAAGCCATTGCGGATACTGATCTTGAGAAGGTACAAATGATGTTCCGCGATTACCGGTCCGCGCTCGGCGAAAATCCGGTGGGAACCAACGCGGAGATTACTAAAACGCTAACCGGCGATAATTTGAAGCAACTACAACTCAGCGTTCCGGCTGGGAGCCAGCTGAATGGAAATGGTGAAATGATTGACCGTTGGGGGACGCCCTATTTTTTTCATCAGCTTTCAGCCAAGCAAATGGAGATCCGCTCAGCTGGCCCGGATCGTCAGATGTGGACAGCCGACGATCGGCTGGCACATTGACGATCCGTTTCTGACACTCTTTGTTACGAGCTGAAGAGTTGATCCATTCGCTCGGAAAGGAACTTCAGCCGCTTGGCATCGCCTCCGGGCACTTCGGCAATACCGAATCCTTCGTATCCGATCTCATCGAGTGCTTTCATCACATCAGGCCAGCCTACATCGCCTTCGCCCAATTCGACGCTGAAGCCTTTCCAGAGCCCTTGCTCATCGCGCTGTTTACGGCTGAATTCCTTGATGTGCAGGTTAAGAATGCGTTTGCCTAAAATCCGAACCCATTGCTCGGGCCAGCCGTAATTGATGACGTTGCCGATATCAAAATGCCACCCGACCCATGGGCTGCCGATTTCATCCACGAACCGTGCCGCCTCCAGCGGACTGAGCAGGAACTGGTTCCAGACGTTCTCAATGGCGATCTTGCAGCGGGCTTTTTCGGCAAACGGGACCGCTTCTTTAATGGCAGCCAGCGAACGGGAATAAGCATCCGCGTACGAAGTCTCTTTATTGACAACGCCGGGAACCAGCAGCATCCGCTCGCAGCCGAGCTCATGGGCTTCCTGCAAAGCGAGTTTTAATCCGCGCATCCCTTGCTCGCGGATAGCCGGATCGTTGTGCGAGAGCGGTTTGCCCCAATGCGTGCTGCAAATGATTCCCGCAATGGCGAGCCCGCTTTGATCGCGCGCCTTGACCAATTCGTCCATCGGCAGTGCATCAGGCCGATTGAGTTCAACTCCGTCAAAACCGGCGTCCTTGATCGCCTTGAACTGGTCGGCGACCGAGGCATCCTTGATCTGCGCCATCGACAGATTGACAGCCTTTTTAATGCGCCGTTGCTTTTTAGGCGCCTCCTGGGCGAAAGCGCTTGCGGCCAATGCGGCGGCGCTCGTCCCGATGAATGTGCGTCGAGTCATCATTGCGTGATGGCGCCTAAACAAACTTGGTGCGGCCCGGCATTGGGGCTGGAGCGATCGGGAGTTTCATTTTGAAATCGAGCGCTTCCTGAGGTTGCAGATTTTCCTGCGAGTTAAGCATCTGATCCCAGGTAACGGTTTGTCCGGTGTAAGCCGACATGCGGCCCATGATCGCCACGAGGGTCGTGTGTGCGAGTTTTTCGGCGAAATTGAATGGCTTGCCCGCGCGGATCGAGGCGAAGAATTCGTCGTGCTCGGTCTGGTACATGTCGTTTTTTTCGCCCTCGAACTTCCAGCGTTCCGTGCCGGCTTCAATCACGTTCATGCGGCCGCTGGTTTGGCGGACAACACCTTTGGTGCCAAGGATATGATCGGAGACATCGCTTGCGCAGCCCTGCTGCTGGCGGCAGGCGATGATGCCGCGCGCCGCATTCGGGAACTCATAGACAATCGTGAAATGATCAAACACGTTGCCAAACTGATCTTCAACGCGCTGCTGGCGTCCGCCCTGGCCTGTGCAGCTGATCGGCGCCGCATCGCCAAATGCCCAAAGCATCTTGTCAACGGTATGCACAGCCTGCTCAACGAGATGATCGCCCGAGAGCCAGTTCATGTGAATCCAGTTGCGAAGCTGGTATTCCAGATCCGTCCACTCCGGCTTGCGCTCTTTGGACCATGGCGTACTCCCAAGATACGTGCCGTACGCCGCGCGGACTTCGCCGATCATCCCCGATTCAATCCGCTTAAAGGTCTCGCGTTCCGCATAATGCGAGCGCCAGCAGAAGCCCGATTGCACGCCGAGTCCTTTCTTTTTGGATTCCGCCGCCGCCGCCAGGAACCGCCGTACGCCGACCGCATCGGTGGCGATGGGCTTCTCGCAGAAGATATGTTTGCCGGCGTTGACCGATTTTTCAAAATGCTCGGGCCGAAATCCGGGAGGCGTCGTGAGGATGATGACATCGATATCCGTCGCGAGGATTTTATCGATTGCGTCAAGGCCGACGAACCTGTGATCCGGGTCAACCTTGACCTTGTCGCCGTGCATTTTGCTGAGGTTCTGGTAGCTCTGTTCCAGCCGGTCGCTGAATACGTCGCCCATCGCGGTGAGAACCACGTTGGGATCGGCTGAAATTGCCTGGCTGGCGGCGCCGCTGCCACGGCCACCGCAGCCGACCAAAGCGACCTTCAGCGTTTTGTTATCGGCGGCCCGCCCGATCAAAGGAACGCCACTCAGAATGGCGGACCCGGCCAGTGCGCCAGTGGAAGTGGAAAGGAATGAACGTCGGGAGAGCGGTGAGGTAATCGGGGGTTTCATTTATGAACTTTACTGAGGGTTTGAATGGCGTTCGTCGAGCCGCTTCCACGGTTTCAGCTCCGGGATGTTGGGCCGCGGAGAGGGCTGTGGAGGCAGTCTGAGGGATAAGCGTTCACCGGGAGCAAAATTAGGTCTTGTGCGTTTGGAGCGGAAGATCCGCCTGGCAAACAGCCGTTGAAGCGCTCTTCTCCTGGAATTTACGACGGCAAAAATGTGCCCTGATTACAGGGAGTGTCCGGGCAGGAGAACTGATGACGCCCACGCTTAGACCCGCGGCTGCTTTGGGGAGGCAGCCAGCCGGTTGATGACCCGGTCGAGCTGGCGCTGGAGATCGCGAATGCGCGCGTCGATTTGAACGTTTGCCTGCTCTTCCTGAAGCCGGGTTTGATGAAGTTCCTCGCGCACGGCCGCAAGTTGGGCGCGCGTTTCAGAGTAAAGCAATGTCATCGTGGCAAGCTCGGCAGCCAGCGGGTTGAGCACTTCTTCTTTTTTGATCTTGGTGTTTACCCGGCGCACACCCGGCGCAAGCGTCGCGTCGGTCACAGCGGGCGCCAGCGGCACGACGATCGTCTCGCGGCAATGTGCGCATGTGACCGAATGGCCGACCGCTCCCGAATGTGTTACGAGCGAACCGCGGCAAAGCGGGCAGCTGAAAACGATGTCGGGTGTGGACTTGGTTGCCATGTTGGGCGGCGTTTATTCGCAACTCATAAGCAAGAGGTCAACTCCCGTTTGCTGCAGCAGCGGTTCTTTGCCGGAGGCACCTTATCCGGTGGGACTTAGTTTGAGCGTGCCGGGTAAAGGCGGCGGCTCAGCGCGATGTTCCCTCCCTGGCGATGGGGAGGAAGAACGCGAATCGAGCCTGAAACCATGCGGCGTGTTGTCGACCAGACCCGTGCGCTTCTTACAGAGGTCAAGCGTTTGGCGCATCTTCGCTTTATTGACCGAGTAAAGCATGGCGGTTTCCTCTGTGATGATCCCGCGCTCGAAGTTCTGAATAATGTTCTGCTCGAAACTATGCCATCCCGAGGTGATGCCCGCTTCAATGGCATCGTGGATACTCCGGCTCTCGCCTTCGCCCAACTGGATGATCTCCCGTGTCCGCAAATTGCTTCCCATGATTTCGGTCAGCAGCTGGCGTCCGCCGCCGATCTTCGGGGCAAGCCGCTGGCTGATGATGAAGCGCAGAGTCGAAGCAAGCCGCTCGCGCACCTGGGCTTGTTCGCCTTGTTCAAACATGCCGATGATCCGGTGAATGGATTGTCCGGCACTGATAGTGTGCAAGGTGGAGTAAACCACGTGGCCTGTCTCGGCCGCCGTCAGCGCGATTTCCATGGTCTCCCGATCCCGGATTTCGCCAACCAGAATCACTTTGGGCGCCTGACGCAGCGCTGCCCGCAGCCCCATCGAGAACGAGGAATAATCCCGGCCCAACTCGCGCTGGCTGAAAGTGGCGCTCTTTTGCGGATGCATGAACTCGATGGGATCCTCCAGCGTGACCACATGCACCTTGGCGGTCTGATTCACTTCATTGAGCATCGCCGCCAGTGTCGTCGTCTTTCCCGAACCCGTGGCGCCCGTGCAGAAAATGATTCCATTCTTTTCCTTAATCATTTCTGAGAAAATCGGAGGCAATCCGAGATATTCGAGAGACGGGATCTCAGTGGAGAGTTTTCGCATGATGATGGCGTGTCGGCCATTTTGGCGAAATACATTCACCCGGAACCGGGCGATGGTTCCCAGAGCATAGCTGGTATCGCACGATCCGTTTTCCTTGAAGTCCTCTGCCAGCCGCTCGTTGTCACCAATGAGAATTGCTCCAAACTGCGCAGTGTTCTCCGGGCGAAGAACCGGGAGGAGTCCGGGAATATTGACCGCGGTAAGTTCACCGTTGAGCTCGACCTGAGGCGGTTGGCCCACGACAAATACCAGATCGGACGTTCCGCGACCTCCAGTTTCGAGCATGGTCTCGAGCACCTTGTCGAAATACGCAGTAGGCAAAATATTCATGGATCGTTCCCTTTAAGCAACTAGTACGCCCGCTTTGGTCCGGGAGTAAAAAGCACGGGGTGAATGGGAGCCACAAATAACGGTTTTTTCACGAAAGACGACAGGTGTGTCTCGTTATTTCGTCCATGCTGCTTCTCCGAATGGACGTTTTGCAGGCCAAATGGGGCAGTTTAGCTAAACGCCATGATGGCGTGGCACAATCCGGACCGCTCAAACCGATACGGCGGGAGGGGATCGAACCCCCGACCAATGCCGTGTAAAGACACCGCTCTACCGCTGAGCTACCGCCGCAAATCGGGTCGCAAATTAATCAGACCCAAAAAAAATGCAAGCCCCTTGCAGCGGATTTTTTCCCTGCCTCAACCCGACGCCCTGAAGTTAGCGGGGGACCAGTAGTGTCGGATCTCCAAACAACATGAACTTCATTCCTTGGAAGAAGATACTCGCGGGATACCAGCCGGTATCCGGGACGATAGTAGCAAGATGTTCTTCCTCGTAGTAGTGTGAGATCGCCAGCGACCAGCAATCGCCCAGTCGAACCGGCTCGCCAGCAGCTGATTTGCCGCCAACCGCCCGTGCAAATCCTTCCATTAGAGTCATCCCGCACGGCTGGCTGCCCGTGTTGCATCCGATATAAGCAACGGCTCCGTTTTCGCCGCCGCGCAAAAGCTCCTTGCCCAACCCGGACGGGTTGTAGGCGCCGCTTTGATAAGGAGCGGGCGGCGGCGGCGGTTCGGAAAAGGTCTCCCCGGCGTCGGTTCCTTTGTGGCGGTTTCCCGTGGAATCGATGTAAGCCTCATACGGTGGAAGCGTTGCAAACCGCGCGGTTGAACAGCCGACAGACATCAGGATCGGCAAACGATCCGTATTCGCGAGGTTTGCGATGTCCGCGGTGGAAAAGCAACGCTCCCATTGGCTGTCCGAGCCGTGACCTGCGTGGATAACCAGTCCTGCACCTTGATTTAATAATGCGTTAAGGTGCGAAAAATCAGGCAAATCGGTCTTATCGTCGCGTTTTTGATCTGCATAATAACGCTTCTCGATTTCCCACGTTTTCCCCAGCGAAATTGCAGCTGAATCCATGGCTCCACGGCTGTCGACCCATCCGGCGACCGCGAAGAAAGCCGCGCGCCGGGCGCCTGCCTTGGAGTTCTCAATCAATCCGGTTTCGTAGCGGATCGTCTTCGCGGCAACAAGCGCGGCCTGTCCGGGATTGCTGACAGGCCAGCGTCCAAGGGCGATATCCGGGCGGTAATCGACGGCATCGAAGTTGACAGGATCGTGTTTGTTTTTCTCACCGCGCACTTCGCCGAAGTAATTGCCGTGAAACCCTTCTTTTTGCGCATTCCAGTCATCAAAACTACCGTCGGCCTTGGCGAGATCGCTGTAATAAAGGTCCGAAGGATAAAAAGCGTAATCAAAGGCAGCGGGGGTGACCCGATCGAGCACCATATATCGGACCGGCAGCACTTCCGCATCGCCAACCAGAAGCACGTAACTTGCATTCCGCTCCCGGCATCTGCTGTAAAGAAATCGCTTAAGCTTCTCGGGATCATCGCTCCCTTCGCTGCCGGCCAGCGCCGTTTCAAGCGAAATGAGAAAGGTCGGGAGCTGACGCTGTTTATGCTCGATATAAGGCGCGAGCGCCGCGTGAAAGCGCTCGGGCGCGATGACCAAAAACCCTTTTCCCGCAGGGCCGTCGGCAGCGCGGCTGATTGTCAGGCAGGAAAACAAATAAAGAACGAAAAAAATCGGGCGGCTACGAAACATGGGAGGAGGGGATTGCGCGGTGATGAAATCGCCGGATTTCACTTATGGAAGGAAACCTTGCAGGCAACCCGATGATTAGAATGAAAGTTCAGGACTCGGTCTGTTAATATCAGCAAGCTCTTGAGACGCGGCTGGTTTTGCTAGCTGACGCCCGGTGTCCGTTGCCGGATACAAGCGGATTGCTCCAACACATTGGAAACACCCTCACCCTTTCTTTCATAATCTTAATCGTAATCCTCAGCCTACAGAGAGATTAAGATTACGAGTAACGCGAGTTGCCAGTTACGTACACTGAAGCCAGTGACTGCAGCATGGCAGGATGGACGACGCAATAAAAGATACCTTATAAGCAATATCGGTTACCTGCATTAGTCTGCTCATGCCATCCCGCAAGGATGAAAGCATGTAGCCGGTGGCCAAGCGAGGCACGAGCGCCGCCACCGGATTAACGCAATCAAAACACGGATGCACCCCGATAGAGGTGCCAGCAAAGCGAGTGTGCCAGGCTGGAATAATTACAGTTCACGGTTCATGTCCGCAAATACCAGAGCGTGTGCATCGATGGCATAACCACTGGCACCGCTTCCCGAGGTGCGGGCGTTTTTCCAACCGGTTTCCGGTCGTGCCTCGTTCAACGCACCGTATAGGAGCACGGAGTTATTCATGGCCCCCGGGCGGAACGGGTTCCCCCAGCTCAAGCCAGGAACACCAACTATTTACCCCCTTATGATTCGTTCTATCCTTCCACCTTAACTCCGCAACCTGCGAAGCTGGTTGTAACGTGTCGGTTCAAGGATCAGAGTATTAAAACCGAATCCCTCGACGGCACAACGGTTTACCCCGCGAACACCGCCCCGACAATATTGCTTTCAGCGCGTACCTCATCATCACCGACCACGCCGCGCGCCATGTCTGTGCGCTCCTCAGGCACGCCGGGCTTCAGGAGCGGTGCCTGATCCTCAAACGGCAGTCGCTTGCGTTTGATCGCGATCTGCCCCCACGCAAACTCTTCTTTGCGCTGCATAGTTACTTTCGCTGCCGGCAGGCCGATCGTCGGGGCGTTTTTATCTCTCCGTTGAGATTGGTAAAGAATTCAAGCCGGTTTTGTAAGCGTCGGGATGTAACCATTTGACATGACCCTGGCAGTTTTTGGTTTGAGAGGATCAGAAGCATGCATCCCGTATTCCCCATGTGCAGCGCTTTGAATGAAGCCAGCTCGATGCATGACTCTCCTAGCTGTATCGGTGAACTAACGGTATTGATTTCCAAAAGCCGCAGCACCTGTTCAAACCGCCACATGGCAAATGTGACTGGCCACGCGTCTGATCTAAACAGCCGCGAGATTAGTGTGATCCGACGCGCGGCCAATGCTAGCAGATGCGTGGCCGGTCCAATCCGACGCGCGGCCGATACCAGCAGACGCGTGGCCAGTCCGATCCGACACGTGGCCAATGCCAGCAGACACGTGGCTGGTCCGATCCGACACGTGGTAAATGCCAGCAGACGCGTGGCCAGTTCGATCCGACGCGTGGCGAATGTCAGCAGAGACGTGGCTGGTCCAATCCGGCGCGCGGCCATTGACTCGGGTGGTGTGGCTATAGCCGATGTTTACGTAGACAAATGATCTATTTGCCTAGGCAACATGCCAAATGCACGGGCAGGAAAGGTTTTCCAGCGCGTCGTTCTCACCAGATTTGACCTTCTGTTCATCTGAACATATATTGCACCATGAGGGAGAGTCCGGGAAATGAGAGCAGTAATCGCCACGATGATCCGCCCCCTGCCGGTTCCCTCCCGGAAACCGGCCACGCTCTTTTGCCCGCCAAAGCGGACGTTTTGCAGTCGCGCCGCCTCCTTGACCGGCTCCGCTGCGATGTCTGCCGCTACAAACATTACAACCTTCGCACAGAGAAAACTGACGCTGGATGGGTA
>JAQGOL010000023.1 GCA_028293625.1 Chthoniobacteraceae bacterium
GGCCGATGCGAGTGATCTTTTTTCCGGGGAAAGCACCGCGGTGCGCGCGCTGGTGAATGAGCTGAAGAGCAATCCCAATTTTACCGACGGCATGGGCGAGGCGATGCGGGTTTTTTCAGCGAGCTCCCGGCCGGGCCGAAGCGAGATCAAGCCGGAGATCACCGCCACGGCTGAGCGGGGTGGCGTGAGGATTGATGGTTCAAAGAACTACGCCGAGACGGTTAATCTCTATATGCGGCGCAAAGGGGAGTTTGCGTGGGGGCAGATTGCGATCAAACGCAAGCGGCTGCCTTTTGAGGATCAGGCGCCGTTGCTGAAACCCGGCGTGCCTGAGGAGCGCGAATACATGGCGCGCGGAGTGGTTGGTGATGATGAGGTAGGCGCCGACAGCGATATTGTCGGGGCGGTGTTCGCGGGATAAACGGTTATACCCGCCAACTTCTTAATTCGAAGACGCTGAATGCCCTTCCATAGCCTCTTTGCCACGGTTTTTCAGTGAAATCGCGAACTCATCCAACAGTGCTTATCTCTGCGGGGCAAAGCCTTCGATTTGCCGCGAATTGCTTTGACGGCATCGCAACCAGTACCGTGAAAGTTGTATCATTCATTGTGGCAGACTAAGCGCCCATGATTGCCTGGCGCAGGTAATCCCAGGTCTGGGCGCCGCCGACGGCAAGCAGGACAAAGAAGGCGGTGGCGACCAGGAACATTGCGCAGCCGGCAATAAAACAGAGACCGTCGCGCTCAAGCGCCGCGGCTGATAAGAGGAGAACCGTCCATGCCGGAAGACCGTTGCTGAACGGCACCGGCAAAGGGAGTACAAGGTAGAGGCCCGAGAGGGCGATGAGTGCGCCGGCCAGACGGCGATAAAGAACCTGCTCGTGCAGGAACAGAAGACGCGGACGAAGGAAACGTTCCAGGATTTTTAAAACGCGGCCCGTGGCGGCCAGCACTTTTAAAAGGAACCCGGGAGGCAGTTCACGCGACAGCAGTTTTTTTGGCAGCCAAGGCCTTTGGCCGAGCGCCATTCGCGCCCCGATCACCGCCACCACCAATCCAAACGGGACGGAAAATCCGGGAAGCGGGATCGGTGTCAGGAAAGGCAGCGCGATCAGCACAAGCAGCAGGTGAAATCCACGGCCTTTGGTTGCGTCGAGAATTTCACCAACTCGGACGGGGCGCTCTGCGAACTCCGCAGCCAGATCGCGCAGTTCCTGTGAAAAGGTCACGCGCGGCGAAGCCGGACTACCTGCCGCTGACGCCGCGGTCGCTCTGTTTTTTGAGTCAATCATTCTGGTATTGCGAGATTGTTAGGTTGCCGGGCAAACCGCACCCATTTTTCCAACTCCACCGTGATGAAGACAACGGCTGCGATGCCGAAGATGCGCAGCCAGCAACCACCGCTGATGGGGGCGCTATGGAAAAGTTTGTTCATTAATGGAGTGCAGGTAAAGAGCAGCTGCACGGCGACCATCGTCAATGATCCAGCCACAGCCCAGCGGTTACTAAACAGGCCAAGGGAGAATACCGAGTGATTTAGCGAGCGGCAGTTAAAGAGATAAACCGCCTCGATGATGACAATGACGTTGACGAGCGCCGTGCGCGCGGCTGTCAGTCCGGCCTGCTCGACGCGCAGTTCCCAAAGAAACAAACCGAGGCCGCCTCCCAGCATGATGAGGGATACCAGGCCGGTGCGCATCACCAGCGCCAGCGTCAAAAGCGGCTGCGCGGGATCACGCGGAGGACGGCCCATCAGGTCGGCCTCCTTGGACTCGAGCGTCAGCGGCAGACCGAGGATCGTATCGGTGAGGTTGATCCAGAGCAGTTGCAGCGGCAATGCCGGCAGCGGCAATCCAAATGCAATGGCGGTGATGAGCAAAAGCGCCTCTCCCAAATTTGTCGGCAGGATCCAGACAATAAATTTGGTCAGATTATCGAATACTCCCCTTCCCTCTTCGACCGCGGCTTCAATGCTCGCGAAATTGTCGTCCATGAGCACCATGGCCGCCGCGCCCTTGGCCACATCCGTACCGCTGATGCCCATCGCGACGCCGATATCGGCCTGCTTGAGCGCCGGGGCGTCATTTACGCCGTCCCCGGTCATCGCCACGATATGTCCCCGCGACTGAAGCGCCCGCACAAGCCTTAGTTTTTGTTCCGGGGCGACGCGGGCGAACACAGCGGTGCGCTCGGCTATCGCGGGCAGTTCCGTGTCGGAAATTTTTTCCAACTCGCCGCCGGAAAGCGCGGCAAGCTCCCCTTCTTTTTCATCTCCAATGATTCCGATCTGGGTGGCAATGGCACGCGCCGTGATGAGGTGATCGCCGGTGATCATTTTTACAGCGATGCCGGCCTGCTGGCATCTGCGGACCGCGACGATCGCTTCGGGGCGCGGCGGATCGATCATTCCCTGCAGGCCAAGAAAGGTGAGGCCCGCCGCGACGTCGCCTGGATTGAGCTTCGCGTGGTGCGAATCGACATGCAGCCGGACAAACGCCAGGACGCGCAGACCGCGTGCCGCCATCTGCGCAACGGCGTCATGCACGGCTTTTTTATTCAGCGGAGTAATTTCGCCGTGTTCATCGAGTGTATCGGCGCAGCGATCCAGAAGCCGTTCCACCGCGCCCACTTTGTAAATTACACGGCCCGTCGGAGCATCATGAAGCGTGGCACGGAACATCTGCTCGGATTCGAAGGGGATGACGTCCATGCGCGGCGATTCTTTATGCAAGACGGCAGCCAGCAGACCGCCCTTTTCTGCGGCGACAAGCATCGCGGCTTCCGTCGGATCGCCCTGCACTTTCAAGCGCCCATCGTCGCCGCGCACAATTTGGGCATCGTTGCAAAGCACGCCCGCGCGCAGCGCCTCAGCAAGCGACGGATGGTTTGTGATCTCCTGTGGCGCTCCGGCGATCCGGATTTCCCCGCCCCCCGCGTATCCGCTTCCGGTCACTTCAAAGAATCGTCCACCGGCGAAAATTTCGTGCACGGTCATCTGGTTTTCGGTCAGCGTGCCCGTTTTGTCCGAGCAGATGATCGTGGTGCTCCCGAGTGTTTCCACGACGGGGAGTTTGCGGATTATCGCTTTTTGCTTTGCCATCCGGGACACGCCGATGGCAAGCACGACCGTTACGGCGGCGGGCAACCCTTCGGGAATCGCACCGACGGCCAACGCGACGGCAGCCATGAACATTTCGACCGCCCGTTCCCCGCGAATGACACCGATGAGAAAAGTCGCGGCCGCTAGTCCGAGGATGACCCAAAGAATCAGCTCACTGAACTGCTTGATTTTTTTTGTGAGCGGAGTGGAGGTCTCGGTCGCCGAAGAGATGAGCCGCGCGATATTTCCTGCTTCGGTGCGATCGCCTGTGGCCCGGACAATTGCCTCGCCCTGGCCCGCGGTCACGAGCGTGCCGGCAAATGCCAGGTTGCGGCGATCCGCAAGGATTGTATCCGGGGGGAGCGCCTCGCAGTGCTTGAAGACGGGAAGCGATTCGCCTGTGAGCGCGGATTCATCCACTTGCAAACTTTTCATCCGCACGAGCCGCAGATCGGCAGGGACACAATCGCCTGCCTGAAGCAGCACGACATCGCCTGGCACCAAAGCCTCGGAATGGACGCGCTGCGGGCGGCCATCCCGGCGCACGGTGATTTCGGTGACAATCATCCCGGCCAGCGCTTCGATCGCCTTCTCGGCTTTGGCTTCCTGGAGAAATCCAAAAATGGCGTTCACCAATACAACACCGGAGATTACCGCCGAATCGACCCATTCGCCAAGAAATGCCGTCACGCCAATCGCGACGATAAGAATGTAAATGAGCGGCTGATTAAACTGGCGAAGAAATTTAAGCCATGCGGGAACTCCGGGTCGCGCGCTGACAACATTGGGGCCGTATTGGTTTCGCCGACTTTTGATCTCCTCGGCGGATAAACCCGTTTCCACCTGCACACCAGCCCATTGCAAAACCTCTTCGACGGACGCCTGATGCCAGCTTGATTTGTCTCGACTCATCATTTGTAACTTCAACGAAGCTGACCGCGGTTTTAGCCCCTAAAGATCGCACCGGCGGGTTGGCCGCGCCTGAGCCGGCGTCTCCTTGACGAATGCCGTACTCTGCGAGGGCATACAAGCCAGGCTCATCATAGCGCCGGGAGAGTAAGGTGTGGCGAGCGGTAACGAGTGCTCGGATTCCGCGATTTAAAGATTACTGCCTAATTGTTCAAGCTAGCATCGATCAATGTTCCTATCTGGCATGCGCCAGTTAAGCGTGTTTGCAATCATTCCGTGCTTTACATACCGCTAGTTATTAGCCAAGCCTTGGAAGCTTTCGCGTCCCCCCGCACCCTCTCCCGTCCGGCGCCCTGACTATAACGGGTGCCGTGACTGGAACCGGCGGTCTTACTAAAGACGGCAACGGCACTCTTACCCTGGCGAGTGCTGGTAAAACTTACACTGGCCCAACTCTTGTACAAGGAGGCAGGCTTCGCCTATCAGTCATTTGAGCGCCAACGATGAGTTCAAGCGTGACAGTCGCTTCGGGAGGTCAAATCACTTTCACGGGAACCGAAAGACCATTTATTATGGGGGCGGGAGTTTTAAACCTGAACGGCACGGGGCTGGCCGCTTTTCCCGGTGCGATCCGCGTCGATCTAGCCGGCGTCATTATTCCCAAGCCGGTTGTTCTGGAGAGCTTTTCCTCGATCAACCTTCCTGGCAGTGCCAACTCGCTAACGCTGCAGGGAGCTATCAGCGGGCCAGGCGGACTGAGGGAACACTCTTTCTTAGCGGCAATAACAGCTATGTTGGCGGGACCAAAGTCACGCAGGGGACACTCTCCCTTGGCGCGCCTGCCGCGCATCTTGGAACCGGGACGGTTACGGTTGACGGAGTGACGCTAGGCACGGGTGGCAGCAAAGCAAGCGGCAAGCTCGACATTCAAACCGGTGTCCTTGATGCCATTGATAACTTTGCCTTGTTGAACCTTACTGGCGGTGACGTCGTCGGGACCGCGGACGGCGGCTCAATCAATCTTGGCGATGGAGTTTCCGAAATTGTAGGGAGACTAATGCTGGGAGGGGTGATGCAGTCCACCGGGACTTACAGCAGCTCAATAAGTAACGCGACATTTAAGAACGACGAATACTTTGCCGGCAGCGGTGTCGTGGCAGTCATCCCGGAGCCAGGCGCAATGGGAATGCTCGCCGATGGTCTCAGCGCGTTACTTGGGTTGGGACGGATACGGCGCCGGGGCTGAAATGCGGGGTTACGAACTTTTTGCTTACTATTTCCCACGCCAGAGGTGGCGTGGTTTGCGGCGCTGCTTTTTTCTGCGCGCCTATCCCTTGCATAAAGTTCGCGCAGAGCAGGCCGTCAATTTTAACGGGCGACTGCGGCCTCTCCCGATTAAGATTAAGAGGGAGGAGGAGAGAAGTTCTATGGGGTCCAGCGATAGCGGCGCTTGCGGCGGGAGCCGGCGAGGTATTGGGAGTCGCGGGGGGGGACGGATACTTCCTCAAGAAAGACGGCGCCGAGCCGTTCGATAGTGGATAAGGAGGCGTAGTTGTCCGGGTCGGAAGTAATGATCACTGAGCGATAGATTAAACGGACAAGCGGGGCTGCCGCGCGGCAAGCCTGCTCCGCATATCCATGTCCGCGAAATGGCTCGAGGACTTCGTAACCAATGTGCCCGACATACAGACGCACATGCTCGGTGCCTCCGACCCTGAAATTAAGTTTCCCCACGTCAAACATGCCGCCCACCTGGATGCGGAACTGGTAGAACGGCACAAGACCAACCAAAGGATTTCCAGGGTCAATTCCTTGAAAACAAAGCGAGACGGCATCGAAGGAGAGGTTCTCGGGAGGCGGCGGGAGTAGGGATGCTAACATCTTGAATGGCGGCAAGCCGGTCGCGGGGTGACGGCACGGCGCAGTGTTTCGCAATCGCCGATAAAATCAAGCGCGGGACTCCTTCCCCTATCGGCTCTTCCCAAGCATGACAGCTGCTTTTTGTGCAAAAAGCGCCGGGTTGCTTTGAGGAGCGATTGCCATATGACTCAACGGCATCAGTATCCCCTTCCATCCCCATGTCTTCTCCTACCCATTCCAGAAAAGGTCTGCTGCTGATCGGCATATTCAAGCTCATCAAAGGCACGCTCCTCGTCGCGGCGGCCATCGGTTTGATCAAGCTTCTCCATAGCAACCTGCAGGAAATTGCCGCGCACTGGATTGATCTTGTCCGTGTCGACCCCAACAATGAATATGTGGCGCCGCTGCTTGCAAAACTTGGGCTGGTCGACTCCAGCAAACTGGGACAACTCAGCGCATTGACCGGCGCCTATGGCTGCCTCTTTCTTACTGAGGGCGTTGGATTGGTTCTGGCCAAACGATGGGCGGAGTATCTGAGTGTCATTGCGACCGCCTCGTTCATCCCTTTTGAAATCTACGAGATTGTCAGGCACCGCACGATTCTCCGGATCGTGCTTCTGATCGCAAATATCGCGATCGTCTGTTACCTGATCGCCGTTCTGCGGAAATCGAAAAAAGAGGCGTGAAGACTGCCCGGAATCTTTCGATGCTCAGAACCTTCGCGCGGCGGCTCAGTTATTTGGAAGAACACCATCGCCTGGTGATTTGTATTGGATGCGCACTGCTCGCATTCATTTGCGCAATGCGGCTCGGCCTCCCAATGCGGATGATCATCGGGTGGAACGGGTATGCCGTGGCATTTCTGCTTCTCGCCTGGACGCGGATCATCACGGCGCTGCCCTCGACGGTAATCCGCGTGGCGACTCTTGAGCATTCCAGCCGCAAGCTGGTTTTTACATTTGTCCTCACTGCGGCTTGCGCAAGCCTGGGAGCCGTCGCGTTCCTTCTTGGCTCAGCCAAGGATCTGCCCGCGGCGGGACGCACAGGCCATGTGATTCTGGCAGTCTCCACCGTCGTATTGTCGTGGAGCGTCGTGCATACGTTGTTCACGCTGCAGTACGCTTATCTTTTCTATCGGCGGGTTGGCGGCAAATCGTCCTTGGGCCTCCAATTTCCCGAGGAACCGAAACCGGATTACCTCGATTTTGCTTACTTTTCGTTCGTCATCGGGATGACCTCGCAGGTCTCCGACGTGCAGATTTCCTCGCGGCAGATCCGGCGCTGGGCGTTGTTGCACGGGGTGGTCTCCTTTGGGTTCAACCTTGCCATTGTCGGTTTGAGCATCAACGTCATATCCGGGCTTTTTTCGTGACGGATCCGTGTCATTGATTGGGGCGGCCTCAAACGCGCCGTTGAAAGAAGGCCTGCTGTTTCCGTTAGCCGCACGTTTTTTTAGTGCCTGTTTTTGCCCGACAAGTCCGGCTTTTGAAACCGGTGCTGTGCGCGGACGAAAACGGCCATCGTTCATTTCTCAAAGCAAGAACCTACACACTATGAACCCCGCTCTTTACGAAGTCAGATGGCAGCTCAGCGCGGCGGAAGGCTATTTGATGCTTGGAATGGCGTCTGAAGCTTTGGAGCAGCTCGAGGAAATCGGGGCGGAACTCAATGAGATGCCCGAGATTCTCCTTCTTCGGCTGCACGTGCTTAACAAGCTTGAGAAGTGGGAGGCGGCAACCGCGCTGGGACAATCGGCCATCCAACGGCATCCGGAGGAAGGCGACCTCTATATCCTGACGGCGTACGCAAAGCGGCGTTTTATCGATATCGCCCATGCCAAGCCGATCCTGCTTGCCGGCGAAGCGGTGCTTAAGAATGAGCCGGCTTTCCATTACAACCTGGCTTGTTACGAATGCCAGCTTGCGGACTTATACGCGGCAAAGAGCCGGCTCCAGCGCGCGTTTGAGCTCGATAAAAGCTATCAGAGCGCCGCGTTGGAGGATGAGGATCTTGTGCCGCTGCACGAATGGATCGCTTCCTGGTTCAGCGTCTGACGGGAAGCTTTTCCGGGAATCTGGCGCTGAAACCCGCGCCACGGAATCGTGCATGCGGCTGCGCGGATCTAAAATGCGTGCTATCGGGCGATTAAGCCTCATATTGGACGACTTATGCCTTTTAGCGCGCTTGGCCTTGGAGCCAATATTTTTAAAGCAGTCCAGGAAGCTGGTTACACCGAACCGACCCCAATCCAGGCCGAAGCCATCCCCTTGATTCTAGCGAATCACGATCTGATTGGCATCGCGCAAACCGGCACCGGCAAGACCGCTGCCTTCGTCCTCCCGATCCTCGCGAAGATTTCCGAGATGATCGCCACACCCGGAAACCGGCGCGGCACCAGGGCATTGATCGTCGCACCGACCCGCGAGCTCGTCGTGCAGATCGAGGAAAACGTGCGCGCTTACGCCAAACATCTTCCAATCAAGATGGCGACTGTCTTCGGCGGCGTCGGCGAGCGGCCACAAATCGAGGCGCTCAGATCAGGCGCGGATATTATTGTCGCCACACCGGGCCGCCTGCTTGACCTGATTCGGCACGCTGACTTTCGCGGGCTCTCATTCCTTGTGCTCGATGAAGCGGACCGGATGCTCGACATGGGGTTTCTTCCCGCGATCCGGCAAATCGTCAAAGCGGTGCCGATCAAACGCCAGACGCTGCTTTTCTCGGCCACGCTTTCCAAGGAGATCGAGGGGCTTACCCACGAGTTTTTGCGGTCGCCTAAAAAGGTGGAGATTGGACGGCGTTCAAATCCGGCTGAAACGGTCACGCAATTTGTCTATGAAGTGCCCAAGCACTTAAAACCGGCGCTTCTGGTCCATTTGCTTGAGGATGCGAGTTACAACACGGTGCTTATCTTCTCGCGAACCAAACACGGAGCGGATCGGATCGCGCGCAAGCTGGACAGCTGCAAGATTACCAACGCGACGCTGCATTCCAACCGTTCACAAAACCAGCGGTTGCGCGCGTTGAAAGACTTCAAGTCGGGCGCAGTCCGTGTGCTGGTCGCCACCGACATCGCGGCGCGCGGCATTGACGTTGACGGCATTTCGCATGTGGTTAATTACGATTTCCCGATGCATTGCGAAGATTACGTGCATCGGATCGGCCGCACCGGCCGCGCCAAGGCAGTCGGCGATGCAGTCAGCTTTATCACCACGGAGGATTATTCCGCGCTACGCACCCTCGAACGTTTTATCGGCCGTGGTATCGTTCGCAAAAAGGCCGAGGGGTTTGATTACACTTCCGCGGCTCCGCCAATGGAGCCTCAGGGCGAGCGCCGGTTTATTCCCGGCCGCACTGGCCGGAGCGATTCCACGCGAAGTGGTGATTCCCGCGGAGGCGAACAGCGCCGCGGCGGAGGCGGAGGAGGACAAAGGCAAACTCCGGGTGGAGGACGCCGCAGCAGCAGCCCCGGTGATAGCCGCCGCCGGTAAAAAAGAGTGTGCCTAAAGAAGGCTCCGGGGCCCGCCCTTAATGGGCGGATCCCGCCCTACTTTTTGGCCTGCTGCTGGTGAATGAGGATGGTGGCGGCAGGCGGGGCGTGGAAGATATGACAGCTTTGGCAGTCATATTTCACACCGCCGGTGCGGCGCTGGGCATCGGCCATTTCGTGGCTGCCGGGCCTTAGTTCAGAGCGCAGCTTGAGGGTATCCTGCGAGAGTTCGAATTTCGCCTTATCGAGCGGGCGATGGCATTCCGCGCAAAGCTTTTGCGTGGGCATCAGGATGTCGCTGGTAAGTTTGCTGGTCTTGGCCGCCCCATGGCAGGAAAGACAGTCCATGTGCGCATGCGGAACATGGGTGAACGGACCGCGGTTAACCCAACGTTCCGCCATGTTGGTCGGCCGCACTTTCGGGGCGCCGGCACCGGCGGGCTCCATCTCATGGCACTTGGCGCATGCCGGGAAGAACGGCGTCATGTTGCTCTTTGAAGTGTTGCGCCCTTCCTTATCCGCGGGTGGATCGCCTGCAAAAAAGACACGGCGTTCGATTTCCTCGGACGTCGTCATACCACGGGACTCCATGTTATCGAGTTGCTCTTTTACCTTCTTGAGGACCTCGAGGTTGTCGCTGATACCGCGCGCCAGGAAAGCGGCGGCGTAATGGAACCGAAGCGAATTGGGGCGGACATAGTCGCGGACCTTCTCGGTGTCGCCGTGCGGGATCTTAATCTCGGGCATATCAGGATTGATATGCAGCGAATGGCAAACCGAGCAGTGTTCCTCATACTTAACCTTCTGATAGTAGACACCGTTGCCGCCCGGTTTGTGGCAATCGACACAGTTTAGCTTATGGCCATTGAGCGCGGGAATGTCGCCCTGCTCATGGCGCGCGTGATTGTATTTGATTTTAGCCGGATCGCGCAGGCCTGGCGCCTCATAATCAAAGGGCGGATGACCTTCCGCGTAAGTCTTGAACGGGTTGGCGTGGATCGGTTTGGGCGAAGTAATAAAACGGATCAGGCCGTCGCCAATGTTCCGGTTCTCTGCAAGCCCGGCTGGAACAGGGCGCGGGTTGCCGGCCTGGAACGATTTGCGAGTGGCAGCCAGCTGGGTTGCGTCGTTATGACAGGAGGCGCACGTCTCGCTGCCTGGCAATTTCATCCGCTCATGGCCGACATGTTCGCGGTGGCAGCTTGTGCAGGAAGTCGCATGCACAAGCGGGATGTCATTGAGCACTCCGCGCAAGGCGATCGGCCCGGATTGCGGCTGATGCAGTCCCATCGGCTGATGACATTTCAGGCATGCCTTATCCATCAGGGAAAGGGACGAGTAAGAAATCCCTGTTTTAGCCAGCGCAAGGAGGTTATCCGAATTGAGAGTATCCTGCACCCCCTTGGCGATATTCTCCGACATCGCCCCGCCTGAAGCCGTCAGCGAATCGAGGGAAGGCAAAGTAATATCGTTGGCAGCCGCGGAGACTTTGTCTATCGAGAATCCTTTGGCATCGGTAATCAGATTACTCGCCTTATGAAATGGGAGCACGGCGAGCAGATCGGTTTGAGCGCCTTCATGGCAAACCTGGCAATCATGCGCAAACCGGGCGTGATTTTCTGAAATCGGCCCGGTGCTTAAGTATTCCTCCTTACCCCAATAACGAAAAGTCAACGCGCCGCCGATACTTATAATGACGGCAAGGAGAAAAATGATAGCGCGCCATCGGCGCAGGTAATGCCCCTTATTGAAGTAAGTCAGGTTCCCCTTGTACTTCGCGGCGGTTTGTTTCTGGGTTGGGTCTCTACCGGGCATGGCGCAAAAAGTCTAGTGAGGAAGAATGACAAGGTAACGCACGGCAACCCAGGCATGCCATGCGGTGTAAATCAAAAGGGCGAATGAAGTGGGCACATGGATGAATAACCAGCCGTGCAGCCAATGATGCATGGTTGATTGGAGATCCATCAACCGGCGGTCTTCGCACCACACTTCCATATCGTTCACCTGAGACTGCCAGCGTTCGGTCACGCTTAACCGTAGTAATCTAAATGAGTCGGTCGCTTTCTTCTGGTCCGCGAGCTGGGAGCCTTTGCCGTTGGCGCTGCGCAAATAAGGAAGACATTCCCGGTCAAGAAAATCGGTAAGCATCACAATGGAAGGATCTTCATCAAGCACCACCGCCACCCCTTGCGGTTCAGCACCGGGATGCGCAACTGCCGCGCCCGCCAGCAGCGGCTTTTCGAGTTCGCTTCGGGAAGCCGCGCGCACATCGCGCAAAAGCTCAAGCGCCGATTCAAAAATCCTGGCGCGGACAAAAGGAATTTGTTCAAAAACGACTTCGCGGGCGAGACGCTCTTTCATCAGGCGCGGCATGAACTGCTGCAAAGCGAGTCCAAAGAAGCCGCTGCCCATGACAAAGCTATACAAGATAAAAAGCACACTGCTGTGGATGCCGCCGAGATGAAAACCGCAATGGTAAAGCACGAGCGGAATGGTAAGGACTGTCAGCCAGATATGCGCCTTCAGCCAAAGCTGGACGTTGCCTAGCTTCCAACTCCGTTTTTTCTTTCGAATGCCGAGAGCTGACGCGAATAGAAAAATCAGAAAGGCGATGGTCCCAAAAACAAGTCCCAGCGGGGTTCCCCCAAATGTACGCCTCGCGGGAGGAACTTCGCCAAAGATAGCTGGAAGCTGGAATTTAAACGGCAGGCTTTGCGGATAAAAATTCGCCATGAAAAGGAGTGTGGCTCCCGCTGTCGCGGCAGCTACAAACAAAATCCAGGGAGTATGCGATCGATCAATTCTCATGCGGATGGATAGGCCAGGGCATTACCGAGCGGAGGGATGAACCCTCCGGCACCTTATATTTTCGACGCGGCAGGATTGGCCGTCATGAACAGAGGTTTTAGCACCGCATTCTGAGATAAGCTTATCCGGGATGATGTCCATGAGGCGGTGTGAGCAGTATCTATGCAATTTTCTCCAGCTTCGCCAAGCGGGACTTTTCAATCCCGGGACGAAAAGAGCGGTCTCTGGCGCAATGAGTTTCCACTTCCTGAATTTCGCGCTTCCGCCTCGGCATAAAATGTCCGTATAAACATCCGCCGTGGACACTTTGCTCCGATCCTTCGTTTTCCCCCTTTGTTTGCTGGTCTGCACGCTGATCGCGGCGCGTGGCGAGGAGCAGACCGCGTTTACGGTCCCGAAGTTTACCGCGTCACAAACGTGCCAATCGGCAAGCTGCCACGGTGGCGGCGTGGGCAAGGATCAGTCGGTGACGTGGGAGAAGAAGGATGTGCATTCGCGCTCGTTTGCAACGCTTTCAACCAACCGCTCGGTCCGTATCGCTGAAGCGCTTAAAATTGACGACCAGACCAAGTCGGCGCGCTGCACGGTTTGTCATTCGCCACTTTCGGCGGTCACACCCGATAAGTTTGTCAAAGGCGCCGTGCCTGATAAAGCCGTGAGTTGCGAGAGCTGCCATGGAGCGGCGGAACCGTGGCTGCGTTTTCATACCCGCACCGATGTCACCCATGAGCAACGTGTCTCGGCGGGCTTGCGCGAGCTCGAAGAGCTATATGGCCGCGCCAATACTTGCGTCGCTTGTCATTTGAATATCGATGCGGCGCTTGTCAGTGTCGGGCATCATCCCGAGATGTTCTTCGAGCTCGATGGCCAGATGAACGCCGAGCCGCCCCATTACAAAGACAAAGGAACCTGGATCGGGCCGCGCGCCTGGTTGACAGGCCAGGCCGTCGCACTGCGGGAAATTAGTTGGAAGCTTTCCAAAAATCGTGACGACGATCTTGTCCCACGCTGGAAAGCGCTTACCTGGTTGTTACGCAAAACCGAGTTTTCCACGCCGGCCCTTGCCGACACAGCCGAGTTCTCGGCCATCCAGTTTGCCGCGGATCGCGTTGCGCGCAACGCTTCAAAGTCTACCTGGAGCAAGGAGAAGACCGCCAAGCAACTCCGCGATTATGTTACGCTTTCCGCTGCTTTCCGTGAAATCGACATTGCTCCGGTTGAACAACAACGCCGCGGTGAAGTAATTCTGCTGGCAATCGACCGGCTCTGGGTGGCGTTGAAAAAGGAAGGCGCCGCCAAGTCCGACAATTTCGATGCCTCCTTAAAAGTGCTCGGCGAATTATCCCGCGGCCAGGCGCAGTTTGATTCGATCAAGTTCGCCGCCGCGCTCGAGCAGCTTGAAGTTGCCCTCGAACTGATGGGCAAGCCGTAAGACATTCAGCTCCCGCATCGACGTCGAAGAGCGGAGCCGGCCGCAATTACACCGGAAAGGCGGCCCCTCGGCGTCTTCATAATTTCCCTCCAGACTTTGGACCGCTGCGCCCGATCGTGGAACTCGTGCCCAAATCTTAACCTCCCCTCCTCCGAATGCACATCGCCCGAATTCTTGCCATCCCACTGCTTGCCACTGCTTCATTGGGAACCGCCGCCGCCCAGGGCACTTCCCAGACTCCGCTTAAAACCGAGGATTTTGACCGGGCCGCTTTCTCCGAATGGAACGGCGCCGACACGCTATTTTCCAAAGTAGAACCGCAGCATGCAATTTGGACCCGCTCAACGCGGCCTGATTTCCGTGGAGTGACTTTCGGCGATTCCGCCAATCCCGGCACGAGGCATCTGCGAGTTGGATTGAATAGTCCCGTCGCGATCGGCTCGGTTCTTGTCCGGGGCGGCGGCCAGCTGAGCGTGCTCAAACCCGATGCTGTTTATCCCGGGGACCCGGCCCGTGAAAGCGACTGGCTTCCGGCGGAACGTATTCAAAAGGAGGCTATCACCCATGAGGAGGTGGCGCGCGAAGAGTTCGCCGTTTGGACGTTGCCGCCGGATACCATCACGCGCGCCTTGCGATTTACCCATACGGCGCAACCTGCCGATCCAAAATACTCCGGCTGGCTGGGAGGCGCGCTGATTTTAAGCGAACGCGTTGTCAATATCGCCCCGCAAGCGATTGCGTCGGCCAATGCGCAGGATGAAGCGGCGTCAAAAATCATTAATTCAAAGGATGACCAATGGAGTCCTTGGGATAATGGCAAGGAGGGCGCCGCCCAAGCGGTGTCCGCGGAGCGGCCCGAGTCGATCATGCTGGTCTGGCCGAAAGCGGTTTTGCTGAGCGGTTTGGAGGCGATCTGGGCGGGGTTTTCAGCGGCGGATGTGCAGGTTTACACAGGCGAAAAACATCCGCGCGAGGCCGCCGAGTCCGACTGGAAAGCCATTAAAAGCTTTGGCAAACTGGAAAACGGCTATCCGCTGCCGCTCTTTCCAAACGCGCTCACATGGGAGCAGCCAGTGAAAGCGCGTGCGATCCGGCTCAGGCTCACCGCGGTGACGATGGAGGGGCACTCGCATCTGAAAGGAAATACCAAGGACGGCAGACGGGTCTGGCTTGGAGAACTGATGGCGTTTCAACCCCTGGGGAATGCGGAACTAAAAACCGCCCTGCCGCTGGTGGCCAAAACCGAGGAGAGCCATCCGCCAATCCCGATCCGGTTCAAATTGGCCGAAGCGGGATTTGTCACACTCGTGGTGGAAGACAGCGCGGGGAAACGCGTTCGCAATCTCGTGTCGGAAACCCGGTTTCCAGCGGGCGATAATGTCGCATGGTGGGACGGTACCGATGATCTGGGCCGCGACAATGACGCAGCCCGCCATGGCCTTTATCATATCCCTGAACAACCGGTCGCACCCGGGACCTACCAAGTCCGCGGCCTTTTCCACAATGGATTCGACCTGCGTTACGAATTGTCCGTTTACAACGCCGGCAATCCCGCCTGGGAAACCGAGGACAAATCCGGGGGTTGGCTGACCAATCATACGCCACCGCAATCCGTCCTCTTTGTTCCTGACGCCAAAAAACCGATGGTTTACATCGGCAGCGCGGTGTCCGAAGGGGGCGCCGGCCTGGCGTGGATCGGGCTCGATGGGAAAAAAGTCGGCGGCCGCGGCTGGATTGGCGGCAATTGGACCGCCGCCCCGTATCTGGCACGCGACGCCGGGAAAAATGCGATTCCCGACATTTACGCCTACGTCGGAGCGACATGGACCAGCAGTGACAAAAATGAGGATAAAACGCACGGCGAACTCCGGATCACCGGCCTGTCGGCCAAGGGCGATAAACCGATCTTAAAATATCCGTTCACCCCGCCGGCAAAAGAGAAGAGCGAGGGTGATGCTGATTGGATCGGTCAGCTCGGCGGCATTGCCGTGCACGACGGACTCCTGGCCGCGAGCTTTTCAAAACTTGGCACCGTGCTTTTTGTCGATGCGAAGAATGGGAAAGTGCTCGGCGAAACCGCATTGGAAAGTCCGCGCGGCCTTGTTTTTGATTCGCAAGGCCGCCTGCTGGTTCTCTCAGGAAACAAGCTCGTTCGGTTTAACTCGATCGATCCGGCGAATCTGCCGCCCACGCAAACCCTTGTATCCGCCGGTTTACAAGAGCCCCAGGGCATTACCCTCGATGCCGCCTCGCGGATCTACGTCAGTGACCGAGGCACATCCCATCGGGTCAGCGTCTTCTCGCCGGAAGGCGCGCCGATCTCAACAATTGGCCATGCGGGCGGACCGAAAGCCGGCCTCTACGATCCATTGCAGATGAGCAATCCGCACGGCCTTGCCATTGATGAAAATCAACAGCTCTGGGTCGCCGAGAACGATTTCCAACCCAAACGGGTCAGCGTCTGGAGTCTCGATGGAAAGCTCATTCGCGCGGCGTATGGGCCGGGCCGCTACGGAGGCGGCGGCACGCTCGATCCTCGCGACAAGAACCGTTTTTACTACGACGGCATCGAATTCAAACTCGATTGGCAGGCAGGAACGAGTGTGCCAGCCGCCGTGTTTCATCGCTCCGACGCACTCAGCTCACAACTTCGGACCGGGCCGCCGGAGACACCGCTTTATTTCGAGAATCGTCAATACATGACGAACTGCTTCAACAGCAGCCCTACCAACGGAACCGACATCGCCTCGATCTGGATATTAAAAGAGAATGTCGCCGTGCCCGCCGCCTCATTCGGACGCGCAAACGAGTGGCCGTTGCTAAAAGAGGACGCGTTTAAACCGCGCTGGCCGCAGGGTGTTGATCTCAAGGGTGATCACGGGAAAAACGCCGCGCTTTTTGCCTGGAGCGATCTCAATGGCGATGCGCAGGTTCAGCCGGACGAAGTGACGATGATAAAAGCCGTCCAGGGTGGCGTTACCGTGATGCCTGACCTCGCGTTTGTGGAATCCCGGGTCGATACCAAGGCGATGCGTTTTGCGCCGAAACGGTTCACCGAGCTTGGCGTTCCGGTCTACGATTTGGCGGCCGGCGAGACACTGGTGGATGGCGCGCAGTCGCCGGGCTCCTCCGGCGGGGATCAGGGACTCGTCGGTGCGGACGGCTGGAGCATTCTGACCGTTGCACCGAAGCCGTTTGCAAGGGAAGGAGTCGCGGGGATTAAAAATGGCGAACCGATCTGGAGTTATCCGAGTCCCTGGCCCGGACTCCATGCTTCCCATGAGGCGCCTGTCCCGAGTCATCCCGGCGAAGTGATTGGAACCACGCGGCTGCTGGGCGGACTTGTGATGGCGCCAAAAAGCAGCGACGCCGGCCAGCTCTGGTGCGTTAACGGCAACATGGGCAACATGTACCTGTTTACGACGGATGGCCTTTTTGTTTCCCAACTCTTTCAGGATGCGCGTGTTGGCAAACCGTGGAGCATGCCAAAAGCCGAGCACGGGATGCGTCTTAATGAACTCACCCTTCACGACGAAAATTTCTTCCCGACCATTTCTCAAACCGCCGATGGCAGCGTCTATCTTGTCGATGGCGCGCGTACCAGCCTGGTTCGGGTGGATGGGCTCGATGGCATCCATCGGCTTCCTAGCCAGGAATTGCGCGTCACGGCCAATGACTTAAAAAGCGCTGCGGAATGGCGGGTCCAGGCCGAAGCGCAACGGCAGCTCGCCCGCGGCACCGGAAAACTGACTGTCGCTTTAAAAACGGAGCCGATCGTCGTTGATGGCAAACTCGATGAATGGACCGGCGCGGATTGGGCGGTGATCGACCGGCGCGGCACGGCGGCCAATTTTAACAGCGACAGCAAACCGTATGATGTCACCGCAGCGGTTTCCATTGCAGGCGATCGTCTCTACGCCGCGTTCCGCACCCAGGATTCCGAGTTGCTCAAAAACTCGGGCGAAACCGCGAATGCGCCGTTTAAAACCGGCGGCTGCCTTGACCTGATGATTGGCACGGTGGATAACGCCGCCGATTCAAAGCGGACCCGGCCGGTTGCCGGCGATCAACGGCTGCTGATCACCCAGATAAAAGGCAAAACCCTGGCCCTGTTATACCGGGCCGTGGTGCCCGGAACGCGCGAGCCCGTCCCATTCTCTTCGCCATGGCGGACTGTTTCCATCGACCAGGTGGAAGATATCAGCGTCGACGTGCAACTCGCCATGGGAACCGAGCGGGATGAAAAGGGGAAAACCAAATCCGCGAATTATGAAATCTCGATTCCATTGGCGCGCCTCGGGCTTAAACCGCCAACGGACGGACTTTCAATCCAGGGCGACCTCGGCATCCTGCGCGGCAACGGCTTCCAGACCCTTCAACGTGTCTATTGGAACAACAAAGCGACCGCGATAACAGCCGACGTTCCAAGCGAAGCGGAGCTGACTCCCGCGCTCTGGGGAAAATGGTTCTTTAAGAAGAGTGAGTAGCCGAAGGCGCGCCGAGAAGAGCGATCAATCCGCTGCGCGGCAAGAGCCTCAGCGACGTGCCGAGGGTTTCGATTTCAAAATCCGGAGGAGACATCTAAGCTAAAGCGGTGTGTTGATATTCACTGATCAACACAAACCCCCTCCCCGCTCTCCCCATGAATTCCCATCTCACGCGTCGTCGTTTTCTTACTCAATCCGCAGGGCTTGCCGCCGCCACCGTTCTCGGACCGAATCTTCTTCTACGTGGACAGGAGACGGCGGGCAGACGGCTCAATCTGGCGGTGATCGGCGCGTTTGGAAAAGGCGAGGTCGATACGGGCAAAGTCGCGCTTGCCCACAATATTGTCGCGCTGGTGGACGTGGACAGCAAAAGGCTCGAATCGGCGGGCAAAGCGCTTTCGAAAAAATACACCGATGCCGGACGCGAAGTCCCGCAGGCGCCAAGGTTGTTTGCCGATTTTCGAAAGATGTTCGACCAGATGGCCGGCGGCATTGATGGCGTCATCGTCTCGACTCCCGATCACACGCATTTCCCGGCGGCGATGTGGGCGATCAAAAACAAAAAGCACGTCTGCGTGCAAAAGCCGCTCTGCAATACGATCTGGGAAATCCGTGAACTGCATCAGGCGGCAAAGCAGGCTGGCGTTGTCACGCAGATGGGAAATCAGGGGCGCACCATGGAGGGGCAGCGAGTGGCAAAAGAATGGATCGACCAGGGCGCAATCGGCACTTTGCAGGAGATCCGGCTTTGGACCAACCGGCCAATCTGGCCGCAAGGCGCGCTGGTTAAATCCGCCGTGGAAAAACCGGCGACCCTTGAATGGGATCTCTGGCTTGCGACCGAGGCGGAGGAACCGTATTTCGAATTCGATCTCCCGCCCGGCGCAGCAAAGGGCAAGCAGGTGCATCCATTCAATTGGCGCGGCTGGTGGCAGTTTGGCTCCGGCGCACTCGGCGATATGGGCTGCCATTTGATGGATGCCGCATTCAGCATCCTCGGGCAGCAGATTCCAGTTAAGATCGAGGTGGAGAGCTCCAAGGTGACCGATCTGACCGCGCCGGTCTGGACCCGGCTCACTTATCACTTCGCCGCCACCGACAAACACGGCCCGCTCAAAGTGACCTGGCACGATGGCGTCGGCGATGATGGCAAACCGAACAAGCCCGAGCGCGATGAACGCCTCCCAAAAGCGGCTTTCGACAAGTCGACCAGCGGCATGATGTTCATCGGCAGCGAAGGCGTGCTTTTTGACGAGGAATCGTATTGCGCGAATCCGGTCATCTACCCTGAGGAACGTTTTGCCGACGTGAAAAAGAGCGTGGCGGACGGCCGGATCAAAAAGACCGAGCCGCGCAGTTCCGCTCCCGATAATCCGCAGGGAGAATGGGCCAACTGCATTCTGAACGGAGGCACGCCAAGTTCGAACTTTGATTACGCGGCGCCGCTCACTGAGTTTGTATCACTTGGCAATCTGGCGATTCGCTCCGGACAGACCATCCAATGGGATGCAAAGGCGATGCGCGTCACAAACAACGACGCCGCCAATCAATTCATCAAACGCGCCTCTTATCGGCCGGGCTGGCTCTGATCAGCCTTCGTTAAACTCCATTGCCCGGAAGCAACTCGTTGCTTCCGGCCACCCCTCTTTGCCCATGAAACTGCGCATCTTACTCTCTGCTTTTTTCCTCACGCTCTCCATCGCAGGCGCGGCTCCGCTCCGGCTTTTTGATGATGCATCGCTTGCCGGCTGGGAGGGCGACACGAAAGTCTGGCGCGTGCGCGACGGCACGATTGTAGGCGGCTCGATGGAAGGCAATCCACGCAACGAATTTCTTTCCACACGGAAAAGCTACCGGAATTTTTCGCTTCGCCTTGAATACAAACTGACCGGCACGGAGGGCTTCGTAAACAGCGGCGTCCAGTTTCGCAGCAGGCACGTTGTCCAGCCGCCCAATGAGATGTCCGGTTATCAGGCGGATATCGGGGCCGGTTTTTCCGGATGCCTCTACGACGAGTCGCGCCGCAATAAAGTGCTCGCTGCTGCCGATAAAGCGCTCATTGCGAGCGCCGAAAAGCCCGGAGAATGGAACAGTTACGAGATCCGCGCGGAAGGCGCCCGGATCCGGCTTTTCGTCAATGGCCAGCTCACGGTTGATTATAAAGAAACCGAGCCCGGCATTGAACAGGAAGGGCTGATCGCGCTGCAAATCCACGGCAATAACAAAGCCGAAGTCGCGTTTCGGAACATCGTGCTCGACGATTTAAGCACCGACATCGTTCCCGGACAGGCTGAGATTCTAAGCCGGCTGGGCGAAATCAAGCCCGCTGCGGTCCCTCCCCCTTTTACCGCCGGCAAAGCGCGCTTCGAGGAAAACGAAATGGTGGTGCTGGCCGGACAGGCGAACTTTGTAAGGGAACAAAAAGCCGCGGAACTGGAGGCGCGCCTCGCAACAGGGTTCGCCTCCAAAAAGCCGCACTTTCGCTCGATGGCATGGGAAGGCGACACGGTTTACGAGCAATGGCGCGATCTCAATTTCGGTTCATGGACCAGCCAGTTGGAAGCCACGGGCGCCACGATGATCATTGCCCAATTCGGGCAGATTGAGGCGCTTGATGGGGTTGTCCGCCTGCCTGAGTTCATCGCCTCTTATCAACATCTGCTCGACCAGTTCGCCGCGCGCACCCAGCGCCTTGTTCTCGTCTCGCCGATGCCGTTTGAAAAATCGCCATTGCCGCATGCGCCCGACCTGACCTTGCGCAATGCCGAGGTCCGCACGTACGCCGAGGCGATTCGCGGTATTGCAAAACTGCGGGGTGCGGTTTACGTCGATCTTTTCACACCGCTGGCGGCCATGGAGAACTCAGGGCCATCGCGCCTGACTGACAACGGGATGCATCTCAATGCCGCCGGATTGCGCGTCGTGGCGGAGATCATTGCCCAACAACTCGGGGCCGAGCCCAAACCGGCCATCGATCTCGAGGATTTAAAAACGGCCATTGCCGAAAAGAACCGGCTTTGGTTTGACTGCTGGCGGCCGGCGAACTGGTCATTTGTATATGGTGACCGCGTTTCGCAGTTGTTTGGGAAAGCAATCGGCGACGCGCCATCGTTGCGCGGCGCGTTTGAAGCACATCAACCGCTCATTGCCGCGCTCGACTCGCGCATCCACGCTCTCGCCTCGGGCCAAACCGTGGTGCCAATCCCGGCGCCGGAACCGCCCGTCCAGCCGGAAACCGAGCAACTGACACCGGAAGCCGAGCTTGCGAGCTTTACCGTTGCCGACGGTTATCAGGTCAACCTGTTTGCTTCAGAAAGGGACGGCATTGTAAAACCAACGCAGATTACCTGGGACGAAAAAGGGAGGCTTTATGTCGCCTGCTCGCCAACCTATCCGCACATGATTCCCGGCACCAAACCGGGCGATTTCATCCTGATCTGCGAAGACACCGATGGCGACGGGCGCGCCGATAAATTCCAGCGCTTTGCCGAAGGGCTCGGAATGGTCCAGGGTCTCGAAGTCGGCGATGGCGGACTTTATGTCTGCGATTTTGATCAATTGGTCCATCTGCGCGACACCAATGGCGACGGCAAATCGGATGAGCGCCGCGTGATTTTTTCCGGGTTCGGCACCGGGGATACCCATCAGCTTATCAACTCAATCACGCACGGACCGGATGGCAGCCTCTGGTTTACCCAGGGCCTTCACGCATTCTCGCGGATCGAAACCCCGTGGGGACTCGCACGGCTCGACAAATCGGGTGTCTGGCGGATGCGTCCACGCACGCTGCGGCTCGACGGGTTTTTCAACGGGGCAAAAGCTGCCCACAACTGCTGGGGCGTCGCATTTGACGATTACAATCAGGTCTTCCACAAATCCGGTGACAGGCCCGATGGCTATTACACGGTGCCCGGGATGGTGCGCCTTTCCAATCCGGATGAATACCATCCGATCGGGTCGCTCTTTCAGACCAACCCGAAAACCACCTCGCTCGATATCATCGGCACGCGCGGGTTGCCGGAGGAAGCACAGGGATGCGCCGTAATCGCCGGATTCATGGGCAGCGTCATGGAGCTCCACCGCTTTAAAGACGATGGCGCGGGCTTTAAAACCGAGCAACTGCCCAAGCTTCTTAAGACGGCCGAGAGCGCGTTTCGTCCGGTTGATGTGAGTGTGGGGCCCGATGGCGCCATCTACGTGGCCGACTGGTTTAACCGCGTCATCGGCCATTACCAGGCAAGCTATCGCGATCCGCAACGCGACAAATCCCATGGCCGCATCTGGCGGATCAGCGCGAAAGGGATCCCGCCGATCAAACAGCCCGATCTTGCCTCCATGAAACCGGGCGCGCTGCTTGATCAGCTTCGGTCTCCGGAACGCTGGACACGCTACCAGGCCAAGCGCCTCCTCTTTGACGCGCCAACGCCGGAAGTTGAGAAGGCGGCCGACAGCTGGGTGGACGGACTCAAGCCGGCAGATCCTGAGTATGAACGGTTGCTGCTTGAAGTCATCGGCGTTTTTGAAGCGCACGAGATGACGCGGCCTGAGCTGCTTGTGAAGCTGCTTGCGGCCAAAGATCCGAGGGTTCGCGCTTACGGAACCCGGGTGACAGGCAACTGGGCCGATCAACTTCCCGACCCGCTGGCTTTGCTGAGTAAAAGCATCGCGGACGAAAATCCACGGGTGCGTTTGGAAGCAATCATCGCGTCGAGCTATGTGCAGAAGCCCGAGGCCGCCGAAGTGGCTATCCAGGCCATTGATAAACCGCGCGACCGATTTATCGACTATGCATTGGCGCAAAGCCTGCGCGCGCTTCAGCCGCAATGGCAGCCCGCGCTCGCCACCGGCCGGTTGACCTTTGGAAACAATCCTGGCCGGCTTGCTTATGTCCGCAAGCTGGCCGATGCGGCTCCCGCGGCGCCGAGTCCCGGCAAAGTGATCTACGAAACCCTTTGTTTGAACTGCCATCAGCCTGATGGAAAAGGGCTTCCGGGAATCTATCCGCCATTGGTTGGCAGCGAATGGGTCGGTGGCGAAAAACCGGCATTGATCCGGATGTTACTCCACGGCCTGACCGGACCGATCACGGTCGCCGGCCAGCAGTATGGCGTCCAGAATCCGCCGCTTTCAATGCCGCCCAGCGGACTGACTGATCCCCAAATTGCCGCGGTCCTGAGCTATATTCGCGGCAACTTCGGTCATCAGGCCGCGCCGGTGAGTGTGGCTGAGGTGGAATCGATCCGCGGCCAGAATAAGGAACGCGCGACCCTTTGGAGCGTGGACGAAATCGGCAGGTAACTTTCCCTCCTCCACTCCTATGACAATGCTTGAAGCGGCGAGTCCGCAAACCGCGCAGGTATCGCCCGTGCAACCGCCACGGCGATTCACGGCTGTCGATGCATTGCGGGGCTTTGCCATGTTCTGGATTATCGGAGCGGACTCGCTGGCTCATTCATTCGCGAAAATGAGTGGGACTCCGTTTGCCCAGACTCTCGGGAACCAATTGGAGCATGTCGAGTGGCGCGGCTTTCGTTTCTACGACCTGATCTTCCCGCTCTTTGTATTTCTGGTAGGCGTTTCGATGGTCTTTTCACTTGATGGAATCATCGCCCGCTCCGGCCGCCGTGATGCAGCCAAACGGGTCGTAACGCGCGGGCTTTTATTGGTCGCAATCGGCATCCTTTATTACGGCGGATTCAGCAATCCATGGCCCGAAATGCGGCTTGCGGGCGTTCTTCAGCGCATTGGCATATGCTATCTTTTTGCCGGTCTCGCTTACATCTGCCTGCGCCCGCGCGGACTGGTGATCTTATGCAGTGCGCTGCTGGCAGGTTACTGGGGAATGATGACCTTTCTGCCGTTCCCGGATATCCACCTGGAAAACACGTCTATTGAAACCCTCGCACTCCAGGCTGGCAGCAGCGAACCGGAAGCGCTTGTGGCGGCCACAAGCCAGCGCGTCAGCGGGGTCTTTGAACCCGGCTATAACCTCGCCCACTACATTGACTGGCGCTATCTGCCGGGCAAACGATTGAGCCGGTATTACGACCCGGAAGGAGTGCTAAGCAACCTGCCCGCGATCGCCACCTGCCTCCTTGGCGCTTTTGCCGGATTGCTGCTTAAAGAACCGCGCTTCTCGGGCAAACAGAAAGTCACCTTTCTTCTCATAGCGGGAACAGCATGCGTTCTGGGCGGTCTGCTATGGGGGCTTCAATTTCCTGTCATTAAGAAGCTCTGGACTTCCTCCTATGTTCTCGTTGCCGGAGGATTCAGCGCGATCTTGCTTGGCCTCTTCAGCTTGATTATCGATGAGTGGAAGTATCAGCGCTGGTGCCGGCCTTTACTCTGGATGGGCATGAATTCCATCGCCATCTACCTTGCTTCAAACGTGATAGGTTTCGGCAAGCTCGCCAACCGGTTTGTCGGTGGAAACATCAAGCAATGGCTCGATGCCAACATCACCGAAGGCTTTGGCGGATTGGTGGTGACGCTCGTTGGCATCGCGATCGCATTCTCGCTGGTGCGGTTTCTTTATCAGCGGAAAATCTTTCTACGAATTTAGTGCTTTGAATCGCGCCCGGCTTGCACGGCGCAAGGTTCACGCTTTAATTTTTTCCCGATGCGCCCGGATCGCTGCCGCATCGCATTCGCCATTTAAAGCAAAGAGCGCGGCGCCCATGCCAGCGGCTTCCCCTGTGGCAAGACAGGTTCCAATGACCCGTGTCGATGCCTGCGCCTCATGGCTTGACGCAATACAACGGCCTGCCGCGAACAGGTTGCCATGATCTCGCGCTCGCAGTGCCCGCAGCGGGATCTCACACGGCCGGTTATTATCCGGATACCTCAGACGCGGGCCGCGATTGGTCTCGCGCAGTTCCATCGGCCAGGTTGCAAGCGCGATGGCATCGTCAAATTGCGCGCCGGTTTCCAGGTCGTGCGTTTCGAGCCGATACTTCCCCACAATCCGGCGGCTTTCCCGGACGCCGATCCGGCTCGGAAGCGCGGAGATGAAGCTTTGCGAAAAACCGGTCACTTCACGTTGGAGAAAATCGGCAACGCATCCCGCCAGCTCGCGTCCGAGCATTTCCAATCTGGTCAGGCAATGGGCATCCAGGGGATCGTAGTCCGGTGCATCGAGATCGATGGTTACAAAAGCTTCCGTGCCGCGTCCGCTCCAGCGAAAGGCCGCGCCGAGCGCCCCTTTGGGCAACACCTGCGATTGGACCCCTGTGGCGATCCGGCGTGCGATTTTAAGCCTGCCGTCATCCTGAAGGACGGCGGGTTCGACTCCGTGCATGGCAAAGATAAAGGCGGGCCGCTGCAACCGTTCACTCGGCGCCATCTCAGACTCGCCGCCGCCAAGGACGGTTGCGGCGGCGTCACCACTTGCGTCAACGACGGTTCGTGTGCTGAGCGATTCCGTGCGTCCCCGGCAGGAGATTGTTGCGTTTAAGAAATCGCTGCTGACTTGCAATAACTCGGTGTGGAAACGTATTTCCAGGTTTGGCGTTTCTTTCACCACTGCATCCGCCGCGCGTGCAAACGCAGTTGGATGCTGAAGAAGCACATCCACACGTCCCATCCGGATCGGCCCCGCCGGACCGCCCAACGCCGTGAGCCGGCTCGCAAATTCAGCGGCAAAACCGGTATTGGCTAAAACCGGCGGATTTTCAGGCGAATCGGGCAACCGATAAAGCCCGCAAATGGAATGGACAAGTGCCGCGGAAGCGGTGCCGCCAAGCGACCCGCCGCGTTCTATCAACAAAGTGCGTGCTCCAAGCCGGGCGGCACTGACCGCGGCCGCGAGCCCGGCGCTTCCCCCGCCCACAACGAGCACATCAAAAACGTGCATAAAATGGGTTGGCGGGAAGAAGGGTCTCCAGCGCTTTTCGGAACAAAGGAGTGGCTACGCCGCGCGCGCGCTGCTTTCCCGGATCAATTCCGCGAGGTGGCGCGTGGTGCTGAAGTTCTGCCGTGTCAGATCGCCTTCGGGAATTGCGACCCGGTATTTTTCTTCCACCAACACCAGCAATTGCATGATCGCCATCGAGTCGAGCCCGTTGTCGTAAAGATTGGAATCGGCGTTGAAATCGGGCCGGGTTTCAAGCAAACGTTCGCTGATGAGGCTCACAAGCTGATGTTCAAGTGATTCGAATGCGGAGTTGGGTTGACTAGCCATCAAGGTGGAAAAACCCCGTGGTGTAACCCAGCGAATTATTGCCGTCAAGAGACAGCCCTTCACTCGAGGCTTCATTTGCGACCGTATTGGCCATTTCGAGGCTATTCCATCCGATTTCAGATCAACTGCTCATCGCTGGGAATGACAAAAGCGTATCCAAGACTTTGCAATTCCTCGATGACGCGCAGGATGCCTTCGACACTGCGCTTTTTACCCTCATGCAGGACAACAATGGCACCCGGGCGCACCTGCCTGAGCACGCGTTTGACGACGGCCTCGGGATCGCTTGCGATTCCATCCCGGCCGCGCACGTTCCAACCGATCAGGCGCATGTCGCGGGCGGCAAGTTCGCGATGCAAAAAAACATGCTTGAGGCCGACCGGCGCGCGGAACCAGCGCCGCACCGCCACACCGGCCCCGAGGAGCGCCGCGTCGCAGGCATCGAGTTCCTCTCTTAAAGTGGAGGGGAAAAGCCACCAGAACATCGAGGCGGGATGCGTCTGCGTGTGATTGGCCAAGGTATGACCCGCGGCGTGAAGCTGATCGGCCTGCGCCCGTTGCGCTTCAAGCCGGTTGCCTTTGACAAAAAATGTCGCCCGCACACCCCGGCTTTGAAGTTCTTTTGCAAGATACTCGGTTTCCGCGCCGGCGGGACCGTCATCAATGGTGAGCCACACCTCCCTGCCGCGCGGATGAAACCGTGTGACCACAGGTCCCAACCAGGCGCATCCAGGCGCCACGATGGCGTAAATAAGAGACGCATGCGCAATCGCTGCCGCGGCGTTGATCCACGGCGATTCAAAATCACTCAGCAAAACGGATACGGGCGCGAAAAGATTGGCTGTCAGTAAAAACAGCCGCAACCAGGGGCGGTAAACATTGAACAACATTAAGCACGCGAGCTCTATCACCCCTCGATTTCAGGCAGAAGCGCGAACTCTCCATCCCACGTTTTTACCGCAGTGCCGCGGAAAATCGCGGCGTTCTTTCGCAATCCGGATTGTCCGCCCTTGACCGCCGTGTAATCTCAACCCGCTGTGGAGAATATTTACGACGTAGCCATTATTGGAGGCGGACCCGCTGGAAGCACCGCGGCGACATTGCTCGCCCGGGCCGGGCGCTCGGTTGTGCTTTTGGAACGGGAAAAATTCCCGCGTTTTCACATCGGCGAATCGCTTTTGCCTTACAGCATGTCGATCTTTGAGCGCCTCGGGATTCGCGATCGGCTCGACGCGCTTTTTCTAAAAAAACATGGCGCCGAATTGGCCACTGCGTGCGGTGAACGCAACGTGAAGTTTTTCTTTAAGAACGGGTTTCGCCTCGACCACGCCTCTTCGTACCAGGTTGAGCGCGCGACCTTCGACAAGCTCCTGCTTGATCACGCAAAAGAAAATGGCGTCGAGGTCCGCGAGGAAGTGACCGTCGCAAAAGTCCATTTTGGGGAGCAAAACGTTTCGTTGTCGGTACGAAGCGCAGCCGGCGAGGGCGAAGTCAATGCCCGCTATCTCATCGATGCAAGCGGACGCAATACGATTGTCGGTTCGCAGCTCAAATTGAAGAAAAGTTACGCCACTCTTCAAAAATTTTCCGTCTTCGCCCATTACGAAAATGTGCTGCGTGACCCGGGCCCAGACGCCACCCTGACCCGGATGGTGCGTGGTCATGACCGCTGGTTTTGGATGATCCCCCTGGGCGCAACCCGGATGAGCATTGGGCTTGTGATGGATATCGAGGACTTCAAGGCGCTTCGAAGCAGCCCCGAGAAGGCGCTCACAGAGGCCATTGCGGAACAGCCAATCATCCAATCCCGGATGGCGGCCGCCGAGCGCGTCTCGGAAGTCTATTCCACGGGCGATTATTCGTACCGCAACTCCCAATTCACCGGGGAACGCTGGCTGCTAGCCGGAGATGCGGCCGGTTTCATTGACCCGGTTTTCAGCACCGGCGTGCATCTTGCGCTCGTCTCGGGAGAACACGCCGCCGACGCGCTGAATGTCATTCTCGATCACCCAAGTCGGCGGGCAAAGCTCTTTAAGGCATACGAAAAAAGACTCAACCGGGTCATGGATCTTTATCTTCGGTTTGTGAACGCGTGGTATCGCCATGAGTTTGCCGAAGTGCTCTCTCAACCGACCGAACGCTTCAACCTGCCCGGCGCCATCAACGCGGTGCTCGCCGGGAATTTCGACGGCGGCTTTGCCATCTGGTGGCGGATGCAGCTCTTCTACCTGGTGGTTTACCTTCAAAAATTCTATCCGCTCTGCCCGCGGCTTGGATTGCGTCCGCAAGCCGCCAATCCCGTCCCGGAACCGACGTGCGTCCCCTGATTTCTCAGCGCTGCCGGCACTTGCACGGCCTCGGATTGCGATTCCTCGGCAATAATGGGTAAGATGTTTTATAGTTTGGGCGCGTTCAAAGCCGGGCTTGCTCTTGCGCGCCTGCTTCCGCGTTCAATGGCACATGCAATCGCGCCGGTTCTTGGGCGAATCGGCTACTGGCATAACCACGCCGGGCGGAAGGCGCTGCGCACCAACCTGGCGCGTGTGACGGATCGAATCGGAGAAGAGTTTGACAAGCTCTGCGCCAGTAATGTCACGCACTTTAGCCGGATGATCGCCGACTATTTACTTTGCGCGGGCAAACACAACCTCGCCCTCGAACTGCTGGAGGAATGGCGCGGGATTGAAAACCTCGAAAGCGCCCTGGCTCTGGGCAAAGGCGTTATCCTGGTGACCGCGCACCTTGGCAATTGGGAACTGGGCGCCACGCTGCTCGCCTTGCGCGGATTGCCAATGAGCATCATCACGCTGGAGGAACCGACCAGCGAACTGACCCGCTGGCGCGAGGAACACCGCCGCCAGCTTGGAATCAAGACGATCACGGTTGGCCCGGGCCACGACTTTGCGTTCGTGGAGATGATCCAGGCTCTTCGCCGCAATGAAATTCTCGCCATGCTCGTCGACAGGCCGTACGCGGGCACCGGCATTCCCGTGACCCTTTTTGGAAACGCGACCGATTTCTCCACCGGCCCCGCGTTGCTCTGGCAACACACCGGCGCCGCGGTCGTGCCGGCGTTTGTGCTGCGCAATCCCCGGGGCCGCTACATCTCGTTTGCCGATCCGACCATCGAGCTTGTGGCAAACAGCGATCCCCGCATTGCGCTCCAGGAAAACACCCAGCGCGTCGCGACCTATTTTGAGTCAATTATCCGCGAGCACCCCGAGCAATGGTTTAACTACGTGCCGATCTGGAATGCGTGATCCAAACGCCCCTCAGATCCTCCGAGCAGAAAAACCGTCCGCTCCCTGCAAAAAGTGATTTACATTGCGGCATCGCAAACTAGCTTCTGCGTCCCGCTTTGCCTCATAGTGTAACGGTAGCACAAGTGACTCTGAATCACTTTGTCTAGGTTCAAATCCTAGTGAGGCAGCCATTTTTACAGAGAGGGCGCTTCCAGAGTGCCAAGAAAGTGCCAAAATAACCAAAATGAGCACTCCACGCGCACAGGTCACCAAGACGGATGCCAAGCGGAACAAATGGCCCAAAGTGCGGCAAATTACCCGAGCAACCGGCGTAACCGCGTGGCGCGTTGACTCTCGAATCAACGGAATCGGCGAACGTTTGTTCTACAAATCTGCCGCCGAAGCGGACACCAAGGCGGAGCAGTTACGCGTTAAGCGGCTCAATGAGGGCAAAGCCAGCGTCGTTTTTTCCGAGTCGCATCGGATCATGGCTGAACGGTGCATCGCCAAACTTGCCGAAGTCGGCGCTGATCTGGATCAAGCTACCGATTTCTTTTTGAAACACACTCGCCCCAAGGCAGGCGCCCGGACTGTCAAAATCCTGGCTGCGGAGTTTTTGAAGGCCAAACAGTTGGCTGGCCGCCGCGCGAATTATCTGAGTGTCCAAAAATACGTTCTCGGAGTATTCGAGCGAACGTTTGGAGAACGGGAGGTTCACACGATCGGTCATCAAGAGATTTCGGATTGGATGCACGCAAAGGAATGGGGGCTCCGGACCCGTGACAATTACCGGCGCGACCTGGGCAACCTCTTCAACTTCGCGATCAAACATAATTACGCGACCGTGAACCCACTGGAGAAAATCGAGGTCGCCACCCTGGACGACGCGCCACCTGGCATCCTCACCGTTGAGCAGTGCTCAACTCTACTCTTTACCGCAGCCGAGTTCGAGGAAGGCGTGATGCTCCCCTATGTGGCGATAGGTCTCTTCTGCGGGCTGCGAGCGTCCGAGCTGGCAGCGCTGGATTGGGCCGAGGTCTCGCTCCCGGAGCGAACCGTTGAAGTGACAGCCGCCAAAGCCAAGACTCGGACCCGGCGAAACGTGACGATCTCCGATAACTTGGCGGCGTGGTTGGCACCGCATAATCGTCTAAACGGCCCGATTGCTCCCCAGGACGATCTCGCATATACGTGGGAACGCTTACGCAAGGCAGCCGGTCTCCGGATAAAGAAAACCCCGAACGGTCAAACAGGCATCCCTTGGCCAAAGAACGCAATGCGCCACAGCTTCGCTTCGTATCACGTCGCCCACCATAAGAATGCTCCCCTCACCTCTCTCGAGATGGGCCACGACAATCCTAATCAGCTTTTTTCCGCTTACCGGGAGCTCGTGAAGCCGAAGGCTGCCGCGGCTTTTTGGGAGCTTGCCCCATAATATCTCCTGAAATCCCCATCGAAACGATTGGAGTTTCCCCTTCATAAGCTTGGTTTATCGCAATGTAATTGTCATGCTCGATTGCATCGGCAGTCCCTAATCGCTTCATAGCTGCACGATGAAACGACCGTTCAAGGTTCATGTGTTGGGTCATTTCGTTCATCCAATCATCAAAGCTAGCCAGCAGTGCCACGGCTTTCTGCTCTGATTGCGCGGCTTCAACGAGCGCGCGGAATTTCTTAATCAGGTGTTCGCTGTCTTTGGTGGCGTTTCCGTTTAGGTACTTCGCGTAGCCTTGGTTGTTTTTCAAGCGCTCCGCAGTGAGCCCTTGAGGGCCGAATGAAGGCGGTTTATTTGGGTCAAGATGCCAGGGGCACAGTCCATAAGTTGCAAGCAGGGCAATCCGGATGCTTTTGCTAAGTTCGCGGGATCCGCTCTCGATGGCGTTGATCGCCGATTGCGATACACCAATGGAAGCAGCCAGCTGCGCCTGGGATAAGCCAAGGAGTTCGCGGATCTTGGCAAGCGGATGATTCGAAAGAGAAGGGCGAGGCATTAACCACAGTAGTAGTTATTTTTCCCGAATAGCAAGTTTTCGATTGGATTAACCACTAATGTAGTAAATCGTCCGAGCAAATGAATCGGGAACTACTCAATGCCAAGGCGCTCGCAAAGGTCATACCCTTTTCGGGCGTCAATGCCGTCAATGACCTTCGCCGCGCGCGCAAAATTCCAGCAATCAAACTGGGATACCGCACATTTCTCTATTCAGAGG
Organism: Chthoniobacteraceae bacterium; assembly: GCA_028293625.1. Classification (GTDB taxonomy): domain Bacteria; phylum Verrucomicrobiota; class Verrucomicrobiia; order Chthoniobacterales; family Chthoniobacteraceae; genus CAIURC01. The sequence continues at coordinate 31,718 of JAQGOL010000023.1, forward strand.
AAGAGGTTCGCAAGGCGCTCGCCAAGCTCGAAATTCGCGCAATCTAATCGGCGCCCATGACCACCCCGCCAAAAGAAAAGGGCGGCATCCAGGTTGTGAAGCTGAAAGCCGCCCGAAGTGAAGGTTGGGACGGCACGAAGCTAACAGCGGAGCCGCTGAAATCAAGAGCTATCGCGGAGCCGTCGCTTTTAAGCGCGGTTTGTGATCGGAGGGGACAGCCTTGACTATACACTATAAGGCCGGGGCGGAGAGGACGACAGGGACAGTGACTTTATTGTAGTGCCGTGCCCAGTCGGACAGATGCAGTTGCCTGAGCTTAATTTGCCGCGTGCGGCTACGAACGAAGGCGTTCTAGCCTTGGCAAACGTGTCGTTGTCGCACACGGACTCCTCCCTTGGGACATCCCGGCGGCGGACTGCCAATGTTTCCGCCCATAATGGAAGGTTACTTAAGAAGAACGCTACTCATAAAATAGAGGCGCTCATCTGGCGGGATCGATGCACCAAAGGGAACTTAACAAGCCGATCCCGTTTGCCGACCACGAAATCAACCACACGCCGGGGAAACACCCAGCTGTCACCCGTGGCATCAGGCTTTGGAGGGCGTGATCACGCCGCTTCGCAAATCGCGGACTGTATAAAGGCCGGGCATATCAAGCCGCTTCAGGGGTCGCGCCCCGCTCTCACGCCGTGCACCAAATCGGGCGCGGTTTGATTTAAAGAATTCCTCCACAAACGCCTTGCTGCCCAAAACCATCCCGTCACAGAAATAGCGCACCCGGCATCGCAACGCATCGTAAAGTCCAAGCTTGCCTCCCGCTTTGAGGGCAGACTTGCCGCGGTCGGGATCAGGATCAGGGACAGAGACTTTATTGCAACGACGCGCCCGGAAGTCTGCGGATCAGGGACAGAGACTTTATTGCAACGACGCGCCCAACCGGCCGGATTGTAGTTGACTGAACTAACCGGTCCAAGGGTGGCCGCCAAAGAAGCCCTTCCAACCTCGGCAGACGTGCCGCGGTCGTGCAGTAACTCTTCACT
>JAQGOL010000031.1 GCA_028293625.1 Chthoniobacteraceae bacterium
GCTTCCGTAAAGGAGCGTCGGCTCTCGGGGTTCTTAAGGATTTGGGATTGCACGGGGGTCTGTTTCACTTTCATTGGTATCTTCCAGATACCCGCCCCTTGTGTCCACTAAAGCGGAGCAAGCTCACAAGCCAAGGTAAAATGGCCACGCTACAACACGCCCAGATAGAGCCTAACCCTGAAGTTTCGTTCCGGCGCAGCGTGGCTGAGATTCGCAAAAGGGGCTGTCGGGCAACCGGGAGTTCTGCCTTAATCGCGTCGCTTGCTGTCTCATTCAATCATGATTATTCCGTTATACTGGACTGAGCGGAGCACCATTCCGAACCTCCAAGAACTGCTCGACAGAGTTCGTCAGCAAGGCGGCTCTATCGTCGAGTATCAGCGCGTTTTTTCGATTATTCTTTTTACGCGATCGTATCCGGTTTTCGATTGGGTTCCACCGGGCACAAGCCGAACTACCGCTGGTTTGAAGCATGCCGTTTTTTGCGGCACATTGGGTTGGTGGTCCGTCGCCGATTTGTTTTGGACGCCCTCCACTATCGTCAACAATTTGATGGGAGGCGTCGATCTTACCCGAGTTTTTACCGAGCCTTCCCCTCTGCCCGGCCAGCCTTTCGACAACCACGCAATCGCGGAACTGAACCGGACAAGGAAACGTCAGCAATATGTATTCGTCGGCTACATTCTGTTGCTCCTCCTCTTGGTTATCGTGTTCGTCTTTATTCCATACCTCCACGAATGACCGCAACGCCTAATCGGGTAACCAAGAGGTTTGAACTCCCGGCTCCCACACCACCGGGCAACCGCTGATTCTACCTTAATGTTCGGTATGCGCATCTTCACCAAACTTTTGAGCGTCTGTGCCGGGGCACTTTTCGTCGCATCGTCGGTTCTCGCCTTCTTGAGTGCAGACAGCGTGGAGCGCCCTGCTACGATGCCGCTGATTTCTTGGAGCATGATTTGTCTGACAGCGGGCATCCTTTTCTTGCTCGTTCGATTGAGTTTCGCGATTGCACAGAGGAAATGTGCTGATGTGTGTGAGTCCACAGAACGGCCGAGGGAATGAGGGTTATCTTTGAACGCAGTTCGCAAAGCGGTTACCCGCTGACAAGCTGCCCATTACCGTCCATGTGCTTGGGCATCTCTCTGCCCATTTAAAGAAGGTGGCTGCCAGTCGGCGGAAACACTCGGACAATTTTCCTCGCACCCGTATGAACAGACAATTTGCAATCTTTTTACAAATTCTTGACACCTCGGCAACCAGCCGTCTGACACTTGAAGCCATGAAACTATTTCGACATATCATCACCCTTGTTTGCGTCGTCGCCTCTCTCGTCGCTAACGCAGGCGAACCACTCACCGCCAAAGCCAAAGGCCCGGCAAATCAACCAACCGCTGTAGAACTGGAGCCTCTCCAAGGAACGTGGGAGGGAGCCCTGGTGGGCGACGACGCGCGCCAAACTGCCTTTAGAATTGAAGGCTATTTGGCCTTACTCGTGGGCCAAAAGGTGCCGCATCGGCGAACGTATTCGCCAAGCGAAGGCGAGCGCCGCATCTGGCAGCAACATCGAAAAAATTTCGCTGCAGCTGCCGCGCGCGCATTTGACGTGAGACAGACGCTTGAAACCATCCGGCGGCGAAGCTGGAAGTGGAGCTAATCCAATGCCATTCGGAAATGGAGCGGAAATAACGCTCCAAGCCACTGGTTTCAAGGCAGTTGTGGGGCCATGATGACGATCTTTGGCTTGGCAGTATTCCCAGGTTTATGAAATCAGCATTGGGATGGCTTCCGCATCCAATCCGAGCGTTTTTGCGCCAGGCAATTTTAGAACGGCGTTCAAGCAATTTGGCTCAGGATGGATAAAGAGTGGCGCACTGGCTCTGGTGAGAAAAACACGGGGCCGCCCTCCCAAAATCAACGTGCCTGATCTGATCATGGGACTCGTCTTCCATTGTTTGAAGTTGTGCCCGTAATGCGGACACCAAAGGATGAGGCATTCACGAGTTCCTAGTTGTTTGCAGTGGATGAATCCACGATCGTGTTCCAACACGGCCGCGAAGATTGGCATCGAGCGCAGGCCTTGCGGGATTCCGCTGAGTCACCGAGGCCAATTGGCTGATTTTCTCGGCCCCGGAGCTCCTCCCCCACTTGAAACCCCTTTTGCAATAATGAGAGGTTATTGAAAAGTTGCACCACGTCGACCCGATGATTCCCGTCCCCTCCAGTTTCTGTGGACCAGTATTGAACCGCGACCCGGTGACAAAAGGACTTGAATAATTACATACCCGAATTCTCTCACTACCCCCTACTCCAATACTCTCCGGAATTTCACCGAGCTTTCCAGCGCGGCATTGCGTCACGTAGCTCCTTCCATCTTTGCCGAAGCGCCATGGCCGGCGTTTCCGAACGTTACACGTTCCTTCCCACTGTCTGCATCCTCGATGGAATGAGCAAGAACGGCTTGGGTGCCCGTGATGGCTTCCGAGCAGCACGTCCCCGTTGATGCCCGGCGCGGTTTCCAGAGCATGCGCCCGGTAAATCGGATGGTTGTTGCCACGGGCGGCGGTTTCGGCTGCTCTATGCCCCTTTTTTTCGGAAAACAAGAATCCGCGCTTTTTCTCCTGTTTGTTTCCTCCGCTCCCCTTTCTCATGGCCTCGAAAATCTATCCTGTTATTGAACCCCTGGAAGGACGCATCGCCCCGGCTTTCGCCGCAGTCATCGATCTCTCCGGCCTGAACGGCAACGATGGTTTCAAGATCAATCCCGAGGGGCCTCGCGATCCCGGCCTGAATCTGAGCGACGTCGGCGATCTCAACGGAGATGGGTATGACGACATCGTCCTCGGCGACCCGGGCGTGGCATCCGGCAAAGCTTATGTGGTGTTTGGCAAGGCAGGCGGGTTCCCGGCGTCGCTCGACCGTTCGGCTCTGAATGGTCTCAACGGGTTTACAATCAATGCGGAAAAAGGCGTCAATGGCGTCGGGTTCGCGGCCCATTCTCCCGGCGATCTCAATGGGGACGGCGTCGACGATTTGCTCCTGACTGCCTTGGGAGACACTGCGGGGCATGAGCCATACTTTGGCATTTCCTATGTGCTCTTCGGGAAAACCGGCGGGTTTTCGCCCAATGTCGAACTGACGGCCCTCAAGGCATCGGAAGGATTTCAGATCCGGGGACTGACCGATGGCGCAGTAACGGGGATCGGCGTAACCGGAGCGGCCGACGTGAACGGCGACCATTTCCAGGATCTGCTCATTGGCGGCAGCGAGTTGGTCAATGGGAAATCGTTGGGCACCAGTTATGTGGTTTTCGGGAGTGCAAACGGATTCTCCCCGCAGATCAATCTGTCGGCGCTGAACGGCGCCAACGGCTTTAAGATAAGCGGGAGCAATACCGGTGAATCCTTGAGCAGTCCGGTTGCCGGAGGAGACATCAATGGCGACGGCTTTGAGGATCTGCTCATCAGCTCGACCAGTGCTGATTACATGGGATCCGTGTATGTCGTTTTTGGCAAGCCAACCGGGTTCGCGGCTCAGCTTGATGCTTCCTCGCTGAATGGTGGCGCTGGATTCAAGATCCGTGGAGAAACACGCTCGGGCAGCTTCGGTGTTGGAGCTCCCCGCGTTGTCAGCAGCGCGCGCGATATGAATGGCGATGGATTTGACGACATCGTGATCGGCGCTCCCAGCAGCCAGTTTAATGGAAACTTCAGCGGAGCCGCTTACGTGGTTTTTGGAAAGGCCGGGCCATTTCCGGCAAGCTTCAACGTCGAGGGACTCAACGGTTCCAATGGCTTTAAAATGTACGGGGCGAAACAGGGCGACTTTTTTGGACTGCAGGTCAGCAACGCCGACGATGTGAATGGTGACGGTTTTGATGATGTCCTCATCGGCGGACGCAGTCTCAATGCCGCCGGGAAATTGAGCGGCACAGGATACGTTATTTTTGGCAAAAAGACGCCGTTCCCCGCCCTCTTCGATATCTCCGCGCTTAACGGCAACAACGGCTTCCGGCTCAACGGTGTTCTTGTCTCGGATTTCACCGGCGTCACTTTCAGCGGCGCCGGGGATATGAACGGCGACGGCCTTGGCGATCTGGTTCTCTCCGAGAACGGGAGTTTCTTCAAGGGCGACATCGGCGCCGCTTATGTCGTCTTTGGAAAAGCCGCACCCACGCTGACCATCAGCGACGCCGTTGTCCTTGAAGGCGATATTCGCAGCGTGGGTCTTACCTTTACCGCGACGCTCTCGGAGGCGTTGACCGTTCCTTTGACCGTGGGCTACGGCACCCTGGACGGCACCGCGCAGGTGGGGAGCGATTTTTTCGGCGTTGCCGGACACAGTTTCACCTTTGCTCCCGGACAGGTAAGCAAAGCGGTCGTCATCGATGTGACCGGGGATCTGAAACACGAAGCGGAAGAGACCTTCAGACTGGTGCTCTCGAATCCAAGTTACGTCATCGTTGCCGATGGAGTCGGAGTTGGGACCATCCAGGACAACGACGCCGCGCCGCTTCTCTCCATCAGTAATCCCTCCCAGTTCGAGGGACGCGACGGCAAACAGAATGTCGATTTCACGCTCACTCTCTCAAGCATTGCCGGAGTGCCTGTCGAGGTTCACTACACAACCGCCAACGGAACGGCCACCGCGGGAAGCGATTATATCCCCCTTGCTTCCAGTACCGTGATCTTCGCTCCGGGCGAAACCAGCAAGACGATCTCCGTCGAAATTCTGGGCGACACCGTGAGCGAGGATTTTGAGACTTTCTCCCTCGTGCTCTCCGATCCTCTTCACGCGGCTCTCGTTTCCGCCACAGGAACCGCGACGATCCTCAACGATGACACCGTGGTGCATATCGGGGACACAGGCAATCACCTCGAAGGCAACTCCGGGGTGACGCAGTTTGTGATTCCTCTTACTCTGGACAAGCCTTCGGCACTGCCGGTTGAGCTGGCTTATTTTGCCGCCAGTGGCACCGCGCAGATCCTCAGCGATTACAACCGCGCCAACGAGCGCGTTACTTTCCAACCCGGCGAGACCACCAAGCCGATCATCGTGGAGGTGCTTGGCGACACCGTGGTGGAAGAGTCCGAAACCTTTGTCCTTCAGATCTTCAATCTCTTTAACGCAACAACGGATGCCGAGAACCGTGAGATCACGATTCTCAATGACGACGCGCTGATCCATGTCAGCGACGCGGCGCAATCCGAGGGCCACTCCAACACCAATACGCTCAACTTTACCGTAAGCCTCGCCACCGCAAGCGCGTTGCCGGTGACCGTGACCTATGACACGCTCGACGGCACCGCAAAGGCCGGTCGCGATTACAGCGGAATCGGCTCGGGCACCCTGACTTTCGCGCCGGGCGAAACGAGTAAAACGGTGATGGTTGGCCTGCTGGGCGACAAACGCTTCGAGGCCAATGAGACGATGTCGCTGGTCCTTTCGGGGCCCATCAACGCCACCCTCGGCGATGATCTTGCCGTGGGGACCATCAATAACGACGATGTGAAACTGCTTGGCCGGCATCATGCCGTTTTTGTCGATGCGGACGGTGAAATCGTAAACATCAGCGTCAACAAGGGACGGCTTACCGTGGAGGATTTTACCCTGATCGGCGCCGGATCGGGATCGCAGCTTGCCTCGGTCGATTTCGGCGGGAAAGAAAAGTTCGCCAATGCGAACCTGCGCATTGCCGCCGATTACCGGCTCGGCGGCGACGGCATCGTGAATGTCGGCTATATCGATGCGGCGGGAATCGACTTTGGCAGGGTGAGGATCGACGGCGATCTGGGAAGGATCGATGCAGGCGATTCCGCCACACCGCACCGCGGCCTTGGCAGTCTCAAGGCAGGCTCAATGGGTCAGTCCGGCGTGACAACCCAGGGGCCGGAGGGCTCGTTGCAAAGTAACATCGAAGGCAGGCTCGGTAAGCTGAAGATCGCCGATGGGATGATGAACGCCGACTTGTTTGTCAGCGGCGACATTGGTTCCGTATCGATCAAGGCGTACATGTCAGGAGGTTCCATCCAGAGCCATGGAAAAATCGGTTCACTGAGAATTGCTCACGAGCTTACTTCGTCCGATTCGTCCAGCCCTGTTACCATCAGTGCTCTCGGCGGTTCCGGCCGTGGAAAGACCATTGGCTCGATCCATATCGGCGGCACGGTCGATCATGCGGAGATTCTTGCGGGCTACAATCGGATGCATACGCCGATTAATGCCGACGCAAGCATCGGCAGGCTTTTTGTCGGGGGAAGCTGGTTTGCCAGCAATCTTGTTGCAGGAGTGACTGCGGGGGCGGACGGCGTGTTTGGCACCGGCGACGATGCATCCATTTCCAAAGATACTCCCATCGTGTCGAAAATCGCCTCCGTGGTAATCAAGGGCGATGCGAGGGGAACCGACGGCGGAAGCGACCATTTCGGTTTTGTGAGCGAGCAGATCCGCGCGTTCCGGTTGAGTGGAAGAAGGGAGGCGCTGCATGCAGGTCCAGGCAACGATCTCGCCGGGCTTCGGCTTGGCCTCACAAACGACCTGACGGCCAGGGAAGTCGTGTGATCAGCAGTGGGACCATTGCAAACCGCTGCAATGGCCGCCCTTCGCAAGTAATACGATTTGCAAAATCCATCTTCAAATCCACCGGCGCTTTGTAAGCCGCTGGCGATCCACATCCACCCTGCGTCCGGGCAGGTCGCAGTATGGAGCGATGTGCAGACGACGGTTTTCCAATGCTGGCAAGGTGCGCTCCGGGATGCGCATGGCTCCATTGGAAGCGCTTTATGGCTGTGCAGCTTGATTACGGGCACGACGCCACGCCATTATTGGTGTCAACTCGGCAATGCGGTTGATGCTCCAGCCGCCCAGTCGCGGCAGAACATCCTCAAGATATTCCCGCGCGTTCATTTTCGGTCGCTTGCAGGTTTCAAGGATCGAGAGGATCGCGGCGATCTTCGGCCCGGCTTCTTCGCTGCCGACGTGGATCCAGTTCTTACGGCCAAGTGCCACCGTGCGCATCATGTTTTCGGCCGGATGATTGTCTATCTCAACCTGGCCATGCCCGGAGCTTGCGTAGCGCTCCAGCCGTTCCCATTCTCCAAGCACATAGGTGCATGCCTTGCCCAATGCGTTTTCGGGCAGCGTGGAAGCATTACCTGCGCTTGTTTTCCATAGGGGGTTGAATCAATGCAACGGTGTCCAGATAATGAGCATACGGTCTCTCACCGCATTTTTGATTACCATGTGCGACGATTGCAAAAGATCGCGCGACATCGACCAACCCTAATTTCTGGGATACTGGGATTGCTCCGCCTTTCCGGACACAGGAAACGGGGTAATTTTGACTGCCTTTGGGGAGGCCGCTATCTATGCTGGCTTAACTAGAGCTTAACGTTTTTCCAAACTTTGAAATTAGCGCATTTAAAAATTGCCCTCTGCGGGTCTCTGCGATGGTTTTGCCAGCGGGTGGAGGTGATTTCCTTGCGGGCCTGTCAGTCTTCAGCGAAGGCACATAAACCATATCGACTCACAAATAGGCCTTTAGAGATAGTTGCGCAGTTGGTAGCCGCAAGTGGACTCGTATACGTCTATTGCAACCCACCCACTTCTTCATTTGTTCTTGTAACGCACATAATGATATTTCTCGTGCTTTTCACAAAGGTAGTAAACTTTTTCATTACAAAATAATCGTTGAAAGAAGGCGGACATGGAGCATGCAAATCACAACATAAATTGGAACTTGGGAAATAGGATGTAGATAAATCGAAATCTTATGATGCGTAAAAGTTACGCTTGTTTCTGGATGATCCCAGGGACAGAAAACTTTGGATCGGAGAAAGTGTCTGTTCCTGTCGTCCCCCTGACGGCATGCGTCTGCCTCTGAACATTCCGGATTTCCACGCTGAATGTTTAGTGAGTAAAGATTTCACTCTTTGCGCCACACCTTTACGAGTATGGCAAAAAGCGCAGGCATCGGCTCAGCGATCGCTCAAGACACGGCCGGCCACGAATCCGCTGCCATCTCGGCAAACTACACTCATTGTGATGACGCAACAAAACGCACAGCCTTGAATGCCCTTCCTGATCTAATGACCGCGCCGCCGCAACCCGACCCGAAGCGGACGGATCGCCGCCAGAATGAAAAGCTTTAGTTTTTTCCAAAAAGGCCTTCAGCCCTTCATTACCCCTTCCAAGCCGCTTGCAGAGAACAGCTTGTGAATGAATTAGTCGATCAAAAACGCACTTTGACTTCTTCAGTTTCCGACCGCGGCTTGCCCTAGTGCCGTCGGTTTCCGCCAAAATCACGAAAAGGTCAATGCACAAAGAGAGAAACCGAAGAGCCATGCAACTTTCGCTAACGTCTGCTATCGCCTTGCACATATTTTCGGTCCACTATAGTTCTGCCTCGTGATTTTCCAGGTAAGTAGACAGCACCAATTTAGCAGCAAAAAAAGCGACTACTCCGCGAATATCAAATGAAGAAGCAGTATCGCATTGCACTCTCGTTTGCGGGAGAAAAAAGAGATTTCGTAAGGCAGGTAGCCGAGATTCTCGCGGAGAGGTTCGGAAAGGAGTGCATTCTTTACGATAAATTCCATCAAGCAGCATTTGCGCGAAGTGATCTCGCCTTTCATCTACCTAAGCTATATTTTGAACAATCAGATCTGATAGTAGCCATTCTTTGCAATAACTACGAAAATAAAGAATGGTGCGGCCTTGAATGGAGCGCTATTTACGGTTTGCTTAAAAAACGCGAAGTAAAACGGGTTATGCTTTCGCGTTTTGACAGAGTAGACGGAGCAGGGTTATATGGACTCGGGGGATTCATTGATCTAGATGATATAACACCGATCGAAGCAGCCGCGCTTATTTGTGAACGCCTTGCAGACAATGAACGGTTACCTGAAACTGAATCCATTAAAGTAGAGCCAAATTGGCCGGAAGTTGCCCCGTATTTCGACTGGTGCATAGCGGACCACAGTGCCGCGCAGCATGCATTTGCGCAGTTCGTCACACGGACATCTAAAGCTCGAATTCTTTCAATTTATGGCGCCAGCGGCACCGGTAAATCTCATTTAGCACAGCAGTTCCTCCGAAACGCACCAAAAATCCCGAGCCTCCGCTATGGGCTGTTTGACTTCAAGGGTGCAGCAGACATGGACAGCCAATTACGCACTTTCGCGAATCAACTCAGCGTAGACGTACCTAAGCGTGGGACGGGCCTTTCGAACCAACTCGCGGATATTTACGATTGCCTCAAAAAAACTATAAACCCCACACTGTTAATCTTCGATACTTTTGAGATGGCAGGCGAAGCCGACCAGTGGCTCAAAAATAATTTGTTATTGCCAATAGCACGTAATCCGTGGATGCGTGTGATTGTCCTTGGGCAAAAGGTGATAATAACGCATGGACAAGCATGGGAGGATCTCAGCGCCATGCCTATCGAACTCCGTTTTCCTACCCCGGAGCATTGGTTTGAATTCGGGCAGCGTAATAAACCTGAAGCTGACCTCGATTTTATACGTAAAGCTCATGCGCTTGGCGCAAACAGCAGCTCACTCGCTCAATTCCTTGGACCGTCTCATCCCCACTAGCCGTGAACTTCGCCGATCAACTCCACATTCTTAAAGGTGCTCAAGGTGATTCCGCGCTTCTCGTCCTCGCCACAGCGGAAATTGCTCACCACGCTCTTCCTAAAGCCGACCAAGCGCGAATTAAAGAAGCTCTGCTTGCTGCCGCAGTTCCGCATTGGTTTGACCGGTATATGCTTGCTGCACTGCTCGCAACTACCCCCGAAAACTGCGACTACTTAATCCCATTTCTCCGAGCGCTTACGATTATCGAGCCCTTCCCTGCTCGTGGTGAGGATGCCCTGAACGTTCACGAGTCCGCGCGGCTCGCCCTTCGTGAACATCTGCGCACAACTGAGCCCGAACGCTGGAAGACACTTTCCGAACGAGCTAGAACTTATGTAAGTTGCAACGAAGAACCTCATGCTAAAATTGAAGCGCTTTACCATCTCTTCGCAACGGATCAACCAGCCGCGGCAATCGAGTGCCAAGCTCTTGATTTAAGATTCCATCACGAGGGACAGACAGAGACTATTCACGCCCTAGCCCTTTCGTTATCTGAATTAGCGAACGCCGGCTGGCTGACTGGTTCCGCTCAAGTAGAGGCATCGCTAGTTCCGCTTGAGGTTCGCGCTTCTCGCGATGAGGCCACGAAACTTGAGGATGCCATAAATGAGGTGTTAAAGATTGCCTGCGTTGCGTCGTACCCTTACGGGATCGTCCGCGCGAAATCGCTACTTGCTAACGTTCTGATAGGAAAAGGATATTCCGAGGCTGCCTTTAAGGCTATAGAAGAGGAGCTTGTCATATGTCATGCGGAAATCTTAAGTGAACCCTCCAATCTCGAATGGTTACGCATATTAAGCTTCGCATATTGCGCGCTAAGCGACATTTGCAAGTCGCGAGGCCGCAACGCCGACGCTCTTACATATTTACAGGAAGCTCTTATAGTAGGCCAGAAGCTCGCTGCAACTGAATCCACCGATACTTTTTGGCAGCAGCGCCATCTCGCCTCTATCTATTTAAAACTTGGCAATCTCTGGGTAACTAAAGGGCTATTGGATAACGCTTGGGAAGCTTTTTGCAACTGCTCAAAAATCTTCACCAGCATAATGATTGAAGCTAGCGGCAATCAAAAATGGCAATTCGAACTTGCCTTAGTGAAATCGCACATCATCAACATATCCGCAAAGCGATTTAATCTAAGTGAGGCTCTAACGGTATCCCGACAAGCGCTCATTAGCCTTGAAGAAGTCGCTTGCGCCGATGTTTCTAATACAGCTTTGCAAGCATCGCTTTCCGATGCGTATGCCAACGTTGGCGACACCCTTTTGCGACAAGGTTGCGATTATCAGAATAGGGGCTTCACAGAACACGCCAAGGAACTTCTCGATGAAGCGTTAATCACCATTCATAAATCCCTTTCTATTTCCGCGCACTTGGCGACCCTAACGCCATCCAATATATTCCTGCAATATAGACTCGCTGTTGATCAGTCAAAACTCGCGGGCGTGCATGAGCTACAAGGGGCATTAGATGCCGCATTAACGAATTTCTATAAATCCCTTGCCATTTTTCAGCAGCTTTCAGCCACCGATCCGTCCAATATACACATGCTTCGCGAACTTGCTGCCACTCAATCGAAAATTTGCAATATTCACCGTCTGCACGGACGGTTTGACGAGGCACTATTAATTTGCTCAGAGTCGTTAGCTCATCTCAAATATCTAACAAACCACCACCCGGGCTATGTTATCTGCCAACGCGATCTGGCGATAGCTCATCTTAATCGTGCTCGAATTTATCGAGATATTCAATGCGGAGGAAAAGCTCAATCGAGTTTTCGTTGGTGTATAAAAACGATGGAAAAAGCAGTTTCTTTATCGCCGAAAGATACTGAATGGAGGAGAGATTTAGCGCTAATACGAAAAGAGTCGAAAAAATAACCTAGATCCGCTCCTAATTTTGGGCTTTTGACAAAAAGCTATTCTGAATCATGAAAGCGCCTCGCTTCATTTCAATTTTCGAACGTGCCCACTTGGCAACCTCACCTCCCGCGAAAAAAGCTCGCATTGGCGTGCTCGTCTGTCAGTCGTCAAGACTGGGCGTATGTACGCAACTATCGGACAGTTTGATAATAGTCGAAGCAAGTCTGTGGAGTCCCGCGTTTGATCGCGGTATGGTAAGCGCATGAAAAGGGGGGCTAAGTTTCGCGCCATTGGTTTGAGTTCGGCCACTTTCGGCGGTGAGTAATCAACCATCCCTGTGCCGCAGCAAGAAGGTAGCGCGCATGTCCGCAGAGCGTCGATCAATTGAATTCGAATTTCGGAGCGGGGCAGGTCATTTGGGTGGGTTATCTGAGTCGTCATTGATGGTCACGCCAAGGCAACGTCGAAGAGACCCAGCGCCTCGGTTCCATCGGAAGCCTTTCGGCAATGCGCGTGCATTACGCTGCGAGAATGAGTAATCATCTTTAGTTCCATGATCACTCACATCCGAATTCAAAATTTCCGCTCATTCTTGGAGGCTGAAGTCAATCTGCAGCCCTTCTCCTTGATTGTGGGGGCGAACGGGAGCGGGAAGAGCAATTTGCTGAAGTTTTTTGGCGCGATCTCTGGTGAACTTAGCGCGACGGATGATCTCGGAAATGATTTGGTGTTGAAGGTGGATCAATACCAAGGTCCGTTTAAGCTTAAAAAACCAAACTGGGTAAAACATCAAAATGCCCTTGAACAGCCCGTTGGATTTGAAGCACTAATAGATGGATCGGTGGTAACGAGCGCGACGGGAGTTGGGCCACATGCAATAACTTTTCGGAAGCCGTGGTTGCCCTGGCAAGGTAAGGGTCTCACCGTCTTCAACATTGATCCTGACAAGGTTTCTGCGGTGGAGACTGCCATTCCGTTTCCCTCAGTAACAGCCACCGGCGAGGGCACAGCGCAAGTCCTCGATTCCCTGAAAAATGGTGACCGCGAAGACCTTTTCGATAAAATCGAAGATAACTTTCGTCGATATGTTCCGGAGGTGGAAAAACTTAGTCTGCGAACAGTTGATAAGGGGAAAAAACAGATCCAAGTGCGAGAGAAGGGATTAAATGTATCAACGCTGGCAACCGAGTTATCCGAAGGTACCCGCTTGATTCTTTGCATTCTGACGATCCTTCATCAGGAAACTCCACCGCCAGTGATCCTGTTGGAAGACATTGACCGAGGCATGCACCCGCGACTGTTTGAGTATATTGCGCCTTTGATGCGTGATATCGCGAAACGGAACCAGATAAACATTCTTGCGACGACTCACAATCCCTATCTCGTGGATTGCTTCCAGGACTACAAAGACTCCGTCATTATAGTGGAGAAGAAGGATGGTATAAGCACGCTAACCACGCTGAACAACAAACTTGAATGGCTTGATTATGAAACGGTGGATCCGGAGGACATGCCGCTCGGCAGCCTCTGGTACAGTGGTCTAATCGGCGGCACTCCTAAAAATCTCAGCCGAGAAGTCCGGCATTGATCCATGGCTTATCTGTATATCCTCTCGGAAGGCGACAAAGACGAACTCTTTTACCAGATCCTGGCGGAGCGAATAACGGGACAAACTTTCGATCAACCATCGAATTTCCGCCTGCGAAACGGATCTAATTGGAAGACGGCGCAGGCACAAGGGCGCCTTTTGCTAAATTGCGTCAAACACTGGAGCGCGCAGCAGGACATCGCCGTGATCCTCGCCATCGATAACGATCGCGCACCAGGCCATCCGGGATCCTCCCCTCATCCTCGCGCTTTAAAGGGCGCTGATTTAAGGAAAATGCCGCGATATCTTCTGCTTTTAGAGATGGTCACTAATGCTCTCGGCACCAACCGTACCGAATGGCCCGTGAAGGTAGCCGTGGCAATACCTGTGGAAATGATTGAAAGCTGGGTATTGCAGCTGTGTAACCCAACTCGAGCAACGCTACCGCTTTTTGCTGAAAGTAACCAACGAAGCGCCCGCGACTATTACCAGGGAGCCCCCCCTCCGCAGCTAAAGGATTTATGCAAATTCGAGGCCGACGCGCTCGAGAAGCCGCTCGACGAGTATTTCTGGCACGCGGCAGAACAAGACCTGGACGCGGCCGCCGCGATGTCTCCGAGCCTGAAAATGTTTGTGGACGAATTGAAGCAGTGGACAGGAGAGTGAGCGAATCCGGGTGTCCAGCTCTTCAAGCCGCCTTGAGCCACGAAGAGAAATCCGCTAAGAGTAGTCCTCATGCAAACTGTCAGCGAGCCGAGAGCGGGAGCAAGGGTTATGACTCTCCATGAAAAGCGCGTGGCCCTGGCGGTGATCGTGCGGGCTCCAGACGGCGCAGTCACAATTTCGGATAAGATGAAGCCATTCGCCTGGATAACCGGCTGGCTGGCCACGGATCTGCGGCCCGGCTTAATACGGCAATCGCTCAATTCCTTACCAAACCTCCCGAATGACCGGATTACAATAGAAGTTTTGCGAAGGAATTGTCTCCAGCTTGACGGCAAGGACGCCTATTTGGCGGCATATCCGAAGTCTGGGCCCGCTTCTGCGAGGGCCAGCGCCCCGTGATTGTTAGCAAGTGATAGCATTCAGGCGGAAATCGCTGGGCAGTGGGCGCTGGCGGGAGTGCGGTGCTCACGCTCGTGGAAAAGCGAATCTTCCTGGCGCGCGTTGTCCGGGCCGTGATTTCAAATCTCGCCGCTGACTCCGACCTTTGGCAGTCCATCAAGCGCACGAAAAACGGGATTGAGTTCCGGTTGCCGGACAAGCTGCGCGCGATTGAGGTGGATAACAATCTGGCGAGCACCGGCTCAGAGGCGGACGCAAACGACTCCTTCACTCAACTGCTGGTGCGATGCAAGAGGTAAGAGGTCGCCTTATCGACCGCCCTCGAAAAGCAGTGGTAATAAGCAACCTCCACGTCCACCGCCGCCCGACTCCTCCGTATCGCATGCCAAAAACCGTTCACTGGCTTCGACGGCAGGTCAATACCTCGTTCCCGGAAAGTGTCTGCCCCTAGGGTTAGGGTCTCATTGGTCGTTGGGTCTCATTGTGGCGGGGGTAGCTACGAAAAGCCCACGAGCGACTGATTTGGTGCGGTTCTCCCCCGCATTAGGAGTAGGACTATAGTTTCGGCATGAGCGCTCATGCATCTCCGAACCGTACGAAGAACGTCAACACTATGTGCTTGTCAGCTCTTTCGGCAATTGCAATGCTTGCTTACGTGAGTGCTGAGAATGAGATTCCCGAACAGGCAAACAGCTCAATTTCGAAATGGGTCGAGCTAACTATTGGAGCAGTCGTAGCGGGATTTGGTCCGTTTGCCGCATACGCGTTCGAACTCGGGAGGGCGTCGACCTATGGCATCTTGCCTGTAATGGTGCGGCCGGATTCAGTGACCCTTCTATCCTTTGCGCTCGCATCGCTAGCACTGCTCGGAGTGCCTGCGTTCTTGTTCATGCACGCTGTTGTCGTCAACGAGCGACAGGTTTTGAAGCGTCCGGTCAAAGTGTTCTTTGGAATCACCTTTGCGGTCGCTGTCTCTGCATTCTTTGTACCGTCTACTGGCGCTTGGACACAGGCGCTATTTAGCGTGGCTCTCCTCTTCGTAACGTTCGCAGTGACCATGTGGATTGTGTCACGAATTTCTGCCAATCTCAAAGCTGTCTCGCCCACTCATCGCTATGTTCATAACGTGTGTCTCGCGACCTTAGCGTTGATTTCCATCGCAGGCTATTTGTTCTACATAGGCCTGCGTTGGGAGCGTTCGCAGACCCGGCACCTTGTTCTCCAGGGACAAACTAGGAAAGCTGTTATTGCCCGTATCTACGGTGATCAGATGATTTGCGCTCAGCTAGATCAAGCCGGTGAGAAGCTGACCGGGCGTTTGTTTATCCTAAAGGCAGGCATTGATAAAGATGCGATCTTCTCACAGGAAAATACCCGACTGTTTACGGCAAAAGGCACTGAGGATTGAGCCCTTGCCGATAAACCGCGCGGTTGATAGTGCAATCGATCTCGTCCCCGCGCAACTTGTCGGGGAGCCCCAGCACCGCCTCCTGATGTTGCAGTGAGTCGTGACTATAGCTGATGAGACCTTTGGAGCCGGCTCAGGCATGGATCAACACAGTTCTGTTTAAGGCTTCTTGCCAGTAATGCCCCACTCCAATGCATTCATCGTCGCCTTGTCCGGCGGGAGGGAACAGATCTGGACCCAATGCAGTTGGTTGAGAAAAAGAAGATGTGGAGGAACTTCGTGCACACCTGGCAAAAGCACTGGGATAAGGGGAATTTTCCGTTTCACACATTCGTGCAGGAGGATCCGCAATTCGGCTTCCTGCCAATCTCCCAACCCTTGAGGTCCTAAGCAGATGACAGCGGCTTTAACTTTCGGAATGGCGAGTTGGATCACGTCCTGAAACCAAGTTCCCGGCGGGATTTCATCCTCATCGAGCCACGGCTTTAACCCGCGGTTTTTTAGCGCCTCGTTCATGGTACGCATAGCCGGCTTATCCTGTGAATTGTGAGCAAGGAAAACGTCGTGTGTGTGGATAGCGGTGGAAGTAGACATTGCGGGCGGACTTTTGCGACACGGAATCAAGGGGCGGGGTTCGGGCGAGGTATTCTTGGCAGACTCAATCAGGCGCAGAAAGTGCACGCGGCTAGAACTATCACCCGCAATAATAGTATGGCCATCTGGTGCAATCGCGCACGACTGGAAGTCTGCCTCGGCATTGAAAACTGCGAGGCACTGCCCGCTCTCCAGATCCCACACCCGCAGCGTCGCGTCATCAGATGCCGAAATAGCCCGGCGCCCATCCGCACTCACCGCCACGCCATTGACCGAACCAGCATGGTCGATAAGGATGCGCAGGCACTGACCGCTCTCCAAGTCCCACACCCGCAGCGTCGCGTCATAAGACGCCGAGATAGCCCGGCACCCATCGGCACTCACTGCCACGCCCTTAACCGAACCACCATGGCCTTTAAGGACACGCAGGCACTGCCCGCTCTCCAGATCCCACACCCGCAGCGTCTCGTCATAAGACGCGGAGATAGCCCGGCGCCCATCCGCACTCACCGCCACGCCCTTAACCGAACCAGCATGGCCTTTAAGGATGCGAAGGTTCTGCCCGCTTTCCAGATCCCGCAGGGTCATGTCCTTAGACGCCGAGACGGCCCGGGGACCAACGGAACTCACTGCCACGCCATTGACCCAGAAAGAATAATTTTCAAGGGTGCGCAGACAACGCCCGGTCTTCAGATCCCACACCCGCAGCGTCTCATCATCAGACGCCGAGACGACCCAACGCCCGTCGGCACTTACCGCCAAGTCCTTAACTGAGCCAGCATGACTTTCAAAGGTGCGCACGTAATAACCGGGGTCCAGATCCCACACCCGCAGCGTCGCGTCATCAGACGCCGAGACGGCTCGACGCCCATCGGCACTCACCGCCACGCCCTTAACCGAATCACCATGGCCTTTAAGGATGCGCAGGCAGTGCCCGCTTTCCAGATCCCACACCCGCAGCGTCGCGTCATCAGATGCCGAGATGGCCCACCGCCCATCGGCACTCACTGCCACACCATTGACCGAGCCGACATGACCTTCAAGGATGCGTAGGCAGTGCCTACTCTCCAAGTCCCACACCCGCAGTGTCTCGTCAGAAGACGCTGAGATGGTCCGGCGCCCATCCGCACTTACAGCCACGCCGTTAACCCAAAAAGAATGACCTTTAAGGATGCGCAGGCACTGCCCGGTCTCCAGATCCCACACCCGCAGGGTCTCATCATCAGACGCCGAAACGGCCCGATGCCCGTCGGCACTCATCGCCACGCCATTAACCCAAAAGGAGTGACCTTCAAGGGTATACAGGCACCGCCCGCTCTCTAGATCCCACACCCGCAGCGTCTCGTCATCGGACGCCGAGACGGCCCGGCGCCCATCCGCACTTACAGCCACGCCGTTAACCCAAAAGGAATGACCTTTAAGGATGCGCAGGCACCGCCCGGTCTCCAGATCCCACACCCGCAGCGTCTCATCATCAGACGCCGAAACGGCCCGGCGCCCATCCGCACTTACAGCCACGCCATTGACCGAGCCGACATGACCTTCAAGGATGTAAATCAGACCTCCCCCTGGAGAGGTCAGGTTCGAATGCAACGGACAAAGCCAATTGGCACCCCTCCACTCTTGGGCTTTTGCAACGAGCCCCTGAATCCTCGGCTTCTCACTGCCAAGTAATCTGCCTACCAAGTGTCCCGCCAATTGCTTGGGATTGTGCGCCAACATATGGGCTGAAAGCCGAATAGCGCTTTGCACCAAGCGCGCATCTTCATCTTCCTTTAGCCAATCAAAATCCGCAAGGAGCGCGTCAACATTCGTAGCTCCGAACTTGGCTTGGAGCCAATCGAAATTAAAGAGGAGCGTGGAAAATTCCACCTCCCAGCCAGCCTGCTTCAAATGCCATGGCGCCCAACGCCACGCATATGCGTTTGGCAGTTGCAGAAAATCGCCCCATGCCTCCAGCAAACGGCTGTGAGTTAACTGTGAGTGCGGGAGCTGGCCCGCCAAGTATACTCGCATCACGTCGTGCAGGCTCACCATGTGCGATTTTAAATTCAATTCAATTAGGGAATGATTGGCCAGCAACTGCGCACACTTTGTTGTTTCCACAAAGCTGAGCCCCCAGAACTGCTGGAGTGTGCTGAGCGGGATTTCGGTATCTTCCGGGAAAATGGCGAGCTCGCAAAACCGCTGGCGATTTTCGAGCTTCAAGTGGCTCGTGCTCAGTTGCACAGTCGTTGCGATCGCCTCGTCGCGCTGCCGGCTATCCTCGCGATCAAAAGCGATGACCCCGCGCTCCGTGAACGCGGCATTCACATATTCGAGAGCGCCTTCTAGACTTTCGCCATACTCCATGCTGGTCCAGATGGCACCGGCGGCCAACTTGAGTAGCAATGGCCATTCGCCGAGCCTTTTTGCCAGTTGTTCAAAGGGCGTCGCGTCGGCCGGCGGTTCCAGCAATCGCCCCGTGAGCATTTTGACCGCTTCCTCTGCGGTCATTTCATCGACTCGAATGCGCCTGGCATTGGGCGCCACATGGAAGATTCGCGTGGTAATCAGCCGCTGGGAAGCACTTCCACCCCGGAAAAAGGGCTTCAGATCCGCGTCTTCCCAGACATCATCGATCACGAGCAGGCAGCGCAGGGAATCGAGCTTTTCTCCAAGCTTGATACCCGCCTGGGTTTCGTCTTGGAACGTGCGTCGATCTCCAGAAACCGCCTCGTAAAGTTTAGTGAGTTCGCGTTGGATGGATGCCGGGCTCGCGTGGTGACCGAGCGTGGCCCAGAGAATGCCGTCGGGGAACGCGGCCCTTACATTCGGGTCGTGGCAGAGGGCGGTGGCCAAGGTAGTCTTGCCGTAGCCGCCCGTGCCATGGAGAGCGGTGGTAATCGAAACAGGGGTGAGATCTTCATCCCCCAGAAGCAGCTTCAGAAGCGGCTCGTATTCGTCGGGCCGCGCAACAAACCCAGTTGGAAAATCGGGAGCAAGAAACGGAGTACGGGAGGAATAGTGCGGGGCGGCCACGTTTTCTCAGTCAAAATGATGCACCTTGTGTGTCGAGTGCAAAGCTCAGTAATCCACCGTTTACTTGTATAAATTCTGACGTCAGCGTTACGCCGAGTACTGCTGGCAGAGAATCTCGTAGATGTCAGGGGCTGGTGACCTATGACATCTACCAAAAATGAAGAGAATCTCCTGAAGAGTGACACGCGGGGGGCGAGCAAGCTGCCTGGTGATTGCGCATGTGCTTGATCACGTCATCAAAAGGAAGCTGCCATGGTAGGTTAGAATTCCCCCGATTTCGAATGTCTACCTTGGATCAGTCAGGGCAACGGTGGTCGAAGGCAACGCACCAATGCTGGTGACCTTCGAGTTGCCAGAACGGGTGCCTGCTGCCGTAAGAGCAGAACTGGAAATAAAAAAGACCCGAAACCCGGAACTCAGAACCGCAAACGCCCCTCACCCGCGTACGACACACGTGGCGATATCGCTCTCCATGCCAATGGGAAGGTTGCCGACCATCGCCCGGATTCGGTATTCGCGTTCCTCGGGTTTGCCGGGGACGATCACCGGGGTGTGATCGATGCCGGGGCTGTTTACAAATACATTGGATTCGATCCACTCCGGACTGCCGTTGCGGCGGAAAGAAACTTTCACCACATCGATTTCACCAGCCGCTTTGCCGAACTTGATCTGCACCTGGTTGGGTCCAACACAATTGGCTGAACGCAATTCCGCCTGATAAGAGTCCGGATCAAACGCGCTTCCGGTCGGTTCGGTCAGCAAGACCACTCCGATAATACCCGGCGTGTAGGCGGGCGAACGTTTGATGCGTTCCACCCACAACGCACGGCGGACATGGATCCCAACCTGCAAATCCTTGATCGCCACCGGTGGATCCGGCCAGGCCGGGATCGTGGGTAACGCCGGCAAAGGCGTTCCAATCGGGCCGTTCAGGACATTTTGAACGTAGCCGGTGATGCTCTTGCGGAAACCATCAAAGGCCGGTGCCACCTTCTGGATCATCCAAACCGCGTAAAGGCAGTCGTTAACAATAGCCGGAATTTCCTTGGCGCCGAAGCCGAGCGTTTCGGCGAGCTTGGGAAATTCCGCGGCGAAATTGTCATACCAAGCGGCCTGAAGGGAGAGCTGAGGAGGGAAATAGGATTTGATCATGGTTTGATGCGGCGATTGTTGATCAGCGTACAGCCTGCTTCAATCGAGTCGCACCATGATGAACGGGTCGGGTAACTACTGACAAGTCAGCTCAGGATGGCCCTCTCCCTGGGCAATTTCGGGCGGAAAACCAAAAACCATTGAATGCCGTTGCGGAATTGGCGGTGTCTGTTGCGGAATTGCCGTGTCCGGGTGCACGATTTCCAGGCAAAATTGCGCGATGGATCTCGTCTGATGCGGAATTATTGACCGCAATTGGGCAACGACGGTCGTCAATTGCGCAATTTGAGATTACGATTGCGTAATAGGTCAGGAAAATTGCGCACCGGGTGACATCCATTGCGTATCAGACCAGAGAAATTCTGATTCGGCGGAAAAATCCGTGGTCCCGGTTCACCTCAACATGCTTGCATTTCGCGGCCCTCGGGCCGGCCTCGCGAATAGTAAAGCAGCGCACATTCGCAAATTTTGGGTGATTGCCTATTTCGGATCTGCGAGAGCCCGTTCGGTTTCTCCCCAAATGTGCGTGGCATTCGTTTTTAGCGTCTACGAAGATTTATTAAATATTCGCAAATTAACCAAATGTTATCGACACGACCCACACGCAACGCCGATCAACTCCCTTCGATGGCACCCGAACGTGCCCCCCCACAATGGTGTCGCGCCCCGTGGCATGCCGCGAACATGAGCTTTTCTTTGAGAGAGAAGCCGGTCCAGTGAAATCCGAAAATCTGAATCAAATGAACCGCTTGATAATCTTCACAGCTTTATTACTTCCATCGCTTTGTTTTGGGCAAACCTCGATGCCCGCCGATCAACCAGCGTCGTTGAACAAGTCTCCAGAACTCGGAAAAGTGGATCTCGATAAAGCCGAAGTAGAGCGGCTGAAGAGTAAACAAGATCCTTTACCGGCGTACATGCTTAACAGGCTGATCGAAGAAGAATCAGAGGCGGCCAGGAAGGTGGGTGCATCGACAAAAAATCTGCAGCCCGAATGAAAGCCGCTCGCCGCACGATCGTTGGTGAACGAACCTCCTGCACAATCTCTGCGATCATAAGCGGCTTACTTTGTCTGGCCTCGGCTAATCGCGTTGCGTTTGGCGCGCTGGGCGAAGATCCTAAAAAGTGTAATGATCGTTATGGCGGCTTAATAGAGACTCATAACGATTTCATCAATAATCAGAATGAAATCCGCATATATAGCAATCCTCTGATCCGCACGGAGATTGTCTTCAATGACAAGAAAATCGCAGTAGAAGTCAGGTATTCAGCGAAGGAGTTAACCGACGCACAAATCAGCGAATTCCTTTTGCTAAATGGCGCGGATTGGAAACCGCAAAATCCCAAACTCGGCACGACGATAGCTCAAATCAAAACCACCGCCTGGGTTACCCGCGATGGCAAATCGGCCTTTGTAAAGCGTGAGTCCAAGGAAGGCGATCAGCTGCATATTGCGATGCGAGAGCGGATCAATGAGATGGCGGAAAAAGTTCGATTTTTATTTAACGGAAAACCGCAGATATTCAGCGGAGGAGTTTTCCGACGCAGAAATTAGCGAATTCCTTTTACTTAACAAGAGCTGGGCGCGTGTCGGGACAAAACTCAAAGCGGTAAGCGGCAATGTGAGTACGGCAGATCGTCATAGCATCAAGCTGGCTTGGATGCCGTGAGAATGACGGGTCATTGAGCGGCTTTCCAGCGGCCGATGATCACCTTCCGGCTGCCCAGCAAATTGTCCGTGAGCTCGTCGTGCTCACCGGGCGCCTTGGTCACGAACACGCCGAGGCCAATATCCGGGTGAAGCTCCAGGGGATAGAGCTGATGGCCGTTGGGCAGGACGAAGCGTTGACGCCCAAGCGCATGGAGATCCGGCGAAACCGTGATGCAAGCCCCGTCGGTCTGCCGAAAGATCATCAATTTCCCATCGGCGGCATCGCCTACGCGCTGACCTTCAACCCAGCCTTGGTATTTGCCACTTGCATCGAAAAACCACGTGAACTGGTCATTGAAGACGTGGCACGCATGAGAGTGCGGCCAAAAACCGAAGATGCGTCCATCACTGGGGATGTTTCCCAGCGCAACCGTGTCGGTTGCGGAAACCAGCTCATATTCGGGATTGCCCACGCCGTTCCCGTGCCCGGGCTGCTGGCTGTGCATTTGCACTGCCCCATCATCGCTCTCGTTGGTGTAGCCGGTGATTCCGCCCGTGAGCCGGATTCCCAATTGACGCGCCATGCAACGTTGCCAGAGGGAAGGCGGCGCTTTTGCCGGGCGTGAGGTGCCATCGGCTTTGAGCAAGACTTCACCGAGCCCTTCCTCGGAGCCGATGCGCACGAGCCATTCGTCGCCGTCCTTCGTGGAGCGCGCCCAGGGAACGAGCAGTGGCTTGCCGTGGGTCGCGCCCTCTTCCAACAAATTGCCGGCCTTGATCTCGCGGGTGCAGTGTTCTTTGGCGTCGAAGATGTAAACGCGGCCGTCGCTCTCCAGGAGCTCCGTCGTAATCCAATGGCCGTCGGGCAGAAACGCTCCGAGCCATTCGCGGCCGTACCCGTCCTTGCGCGGCGGCTTGGCGGAGTGAACGAGATTCCCCTTTGCGTCGAAAAGATAGCCTCGTGCGCTGTTCCAGACTTCGAAGCGGGACGGGGTGATCCGCCGCCACACGATGTGCCCCGTGCCATTCGGTCCCTTTTTGATTTCCCGCCTGGGCTCCACGGTTACCGTTTTTGCTTTTGCCGGCACTTTCACCCTGGTCTCCGCGAGCCGTCCATCGGCGATGACCTCGGCAATAACTTCCAAACGCTCGCCACGCCATGCGTAAAACTTTACGGCCGCTGCCTCGCTCTGGCGTTCCTGGCCCCGCGCCGCTTTCCACCGGTCGAAATGTTTTTGCACCTCGCCGGCATTGGCGCTCACCCACGCATCCCCGGAGAGGTCGTTGAAGTAATTGAAGGAATGCTCATCGGCCCGCGTGGAGCTCAAAGCGGCAATGAGTGCCAGAAGACGAAGCCATTTTATGGAGTGCATGTGGTGACGGGAAAATTGAGGACCGGATGCTCACGCGGCGCGGAGGCAGCCGGACATCGCACGGAGGATCGTGTTGCCGGTTGTCATGATCCAGGCATGCATGGCGCTTTGGAGGCAACATCATTTCAATAAGTTTGATGGCAATGCCAACCGCCACAAAGGTGAAAGGCTCAGGGGCACAGCGAACCTCCGGTAAAGAGCCGCGGGTGACGGAAGTTTGAGAATTTCAATTTTTTTTGTCCAAAACCGGCAGTCGGCAGGAAGTATGAGAACAAGCATGTCATCAGAGCAATCGAGCCAGTTCAGAAATTCCACAGGGACGCAGGAGCGGTTTCTTTCGCGGTTTCTGCGCAGCGAGCGGAAGCTCTTGGCGCTGGTGCTCTGGGAGTTGCGAGCAGAACTCGATTTGCGTTTGCGGCATTTGGAGGGATGGCCAGGCAAGCTCTCCTTGGAGCAGCTTTCGCTGATTGCGAATGATTATTGCCGCCGAGATGGAATTAAGAATCCGGCGACGAATTTCGGTCGAATCGTGGCGGCCACTTCTAAAATATGATCAATGGCCCGCGGGCAGGCGGCGGCCCCTGACCAGAGACTCCCAATTTTACCAACGAGCGGTTCCGATATCCCAACAATCCCCCAGATGAATACCAAACTATCCCTCCTCAACCTCTCTTTGATTGCAGCCTGCCGGCTCTGCCTGGCCCAGGGGACGCCGCCGGCCGATGACTGGAAACCGGCCCCGACCAACCAGAACGGCAAGGAATACCCGCAAGTGAACTCCGAAGGCCGGGTCAGATTCCGCATCGTTGCGCCGCAGGCCCAGAGCGTCGGAGTGAGTTTCAAAGATAGCAGCACCTTTACGAAAGGTGACGATGGCGCCTGGGTCGGCTACACGCGGCCCCTGGACGACGGGTTTCATTATTACACCATCAAGATCGACGGGGCGGAAGTTCCAGATCCCAACAGCCGATATTTTTTCGGTGCAAATCGCTGGGGCAGCGGTGTCGAAGTGCCGGCCAAGGATCAGGACTTTTATGCGCTCAAGAACGTGCCCCATGGGCAGCTACGGGAGATTCATTTTTTCTCAAAGAGCACCAATTCGGTGCGCCACGCCTTCGTCTACACTCCTCCGGGGTATGATCAGGATCTGGAAAAGCGGTACCCGGTTCTTTATTTGCAGCACGGCTGGGGCGAAAACGAATACGGGTGGGGTGTCCAGGGCTTTGCTCCTTTGATTCTGGATAACCTCCTCGCCGAGGGCAAAACCAAGCCGTTCATTATCGTGATGACCTACGGCATGACCAATGACACTCAGCCCGGCGGCATCAGAAACTTCGACATCAAAACGTTCGAGACCGTCCTCGTTGACGAGTTAATTCCCTACACCGATTCCAACTTTCGCACACTGCCCGATCAACCCAATCGCGCCATGGCCGGCCTCTCCATGGGCGGCATGGAAACCAAGACCATCACCCTCAAGCATCCCGAGAAGTTCTCGCACATTGGCCTCTTCAGCGGCGGCAGCATCAGTCCGGGCGATATCCCGGATATGAGCGCGTTTAAGCAGGCGAACAAGCTGGTTTTTGTCAGCTACGGCAGCCGTGAAGTCGACGGTAAGAATCCCCGCCGTGGGGGCGAGCCTGAAGGGAACGCTGAAGCGCTCAAAGAAGCCGGGGTTAACAGCCACTACTACGTCTCCCCGGAAACAGCTCACGAATGGCAGACCTGGCGGCGCAGCCTGCACGAGTTTGCCCCGCTGATTTTCAAGACATCCGATGCCGCCAAAACGAGCGCGTCGAAAGCGGCCAACGAAACCTCGCCAATCGCGTTTAAGGAAAATAAGGAAACCATCTCCGGGGTCTGGAAAACGGAGTTTGATTCGCAGATTGGCCTCCAGAAATATACCTACTTGCTGAAGCGGGATGGCAACAATCTGAGCGGCAAAGCCAATTCTGAAATCGGCGACCGCAAGCGCGAAGCCGAATTGAAGGAAGGCAAAGTCGACGGAGACAAGGTGTCGTTTGTTGAGACGATGGAGTTTCAGGGTAATGAGATTCGCATCGCCTACACCGGCACGATCTCGGGAAATGAGATGAAGCTCACCCGCGAGGTAGGAGACTTTGCCAAGGAAGAGATCGTCGCCAAGCGCGAAGCGGCGCCCGCTGCGGCGCAAACTGAACCGGCCAACCCCGAAGCTGCCGGTGCACGCGCAGGCCGACGCGGCGCGTTTGGCGGCCCAATCACCCTCGGCCCGGACGACAAACGGGTTGTGCCTGATGAGCCGGCGGGCTTTGACAAAAAGCGGGACAGCATTCCTCACGGAAAGGTGGAAATGGTCGAGTATGATTCCAAATCGGTCGGCAATCAACGGAAAGCCCAGGTTTACACGCCGCCGGGCTATTCCTCGGCCACAACCTATCCGGTGCTCTATCTCCTGCACGGCATCGGCGGGGACGAGCACGAGTGGGTCAACGGCGGACATCCCGAGACCATTTTGGACAACCTCATCGCCGACAAAAAAGCCGTGCCCATGATCATCGTGATGCCCAATGGGCGCGCACAGGCCGATGATCGCCCCGGCCCGAATGCGATGGGCACCGCACCGGCGTTTGGCAATTTCGACAAGGATCTGCTCGGTGACCTCATCCCGTTCATCCAGTCTACATACTCGGTCAGGACAGATCGCGAGAGCCGCGCGCTTGCTGGCTTGTCGATGGGCGGCGGTCAATCACTCAACTTCGGCCTCGGGCATCTGGATACGTTCGCGTGGGTCGGCGGATTTTCCTCCGCTCCGAATACCAAGCCCGCCGCGGAGTTGGTGCCGGATGCCGCCGCCGCGACAAAGCAGTTGAAGCTCCTCTGGGTTTCCGCCGGAAACAAGGACGGCCTCATCCGCATCAGCCAGGATCTGCATGGTTATCTGAAGGAAAAAAATGTGCCCCATGTCTGGCATGTGGATGATCATGGCCATGATTTCCAGCATTGGAAAAAGGCGCTCTACAACTTCGCCCAGCTCATTTTCAAACCCGCGACAAACTGACTTGGAAACTCAAGTGAGCCACTTCCACTCTTCAAAAAACGGCATTCGCTGTGCCGCCCCAAAAAGCCTGGTGAATCAAAAAAATCGAAGGAACTGCGAAACCTCGACCACTCCCTTTATCGCTCGCCCTTTGACGGTCACATCTGCATGAAATCCTTGAAGCAAGTTCTGGTTCTATTAACGGGAGGACTGTTTGTCCTGACCACGTCTGCCGCGGAGGTTCACCCTCTCCATGTTCTCTATCTCGGCCCGGTCAGTAGCGGTGGTGGAGGACCCCAGGGTGGTGGGGGCGGACGCACCAACTACGTTTATCTGCCTGGTCAGACACTGGCACCCGAGGCGATCTATTTTGATTATTGCGCCGATGTCTCCAAGCTCACGGAGACCTACCTGAAGCACTTTGACGCGGTGGTGCAGGCGATGCCCGAGGTTGGGGCGGCGCAGCAGAAGTTGCTCGATGGTGTCAAAGGCAATGGGTTGATCAAGATCACCGATGGCAAACGGCCGGAGGAGACTGATCTCCGGAAGGCAGTGCTCGAGAGTGTCAGCAAGAGTGCCAAATCCGCCTGGGAATCTTATGTCGCATCCCGGCCTTTGTTGCAACGCCTGCCGGGTGAGGTGCCAAATTATGAACGTCGTCCCGAGCCGGTCCAATTGCAGGCTCCGCTCAACCCGGAGGAGAGCATCCGTTACACGCAGGTGCCGGCAGACTTCGACTTGCAGCTCTTTGCCGCCGAACCCGATGTCATCAAGCCGATCTACATGGCGTGGGACGAGCGAGGACGGGCGTGGGTAGTTGAGGCCCGGGATTATCCCCACGGTCTGGTTGCCGGCAGCGAACCCGGCCAGGCGGACATCAAGATTTGCGAGGACACTGACGGCGATGGCAGGGCCGACAAGTTCACCGTTTTTGCTGACGGATTGAACCTCGCGACTGCGCTTGTATTCGTCAACGGTGGGATCGTCGTGTCGGAAGCGCGCCAGATGCTCTTTCTTAAAGACACCAACGGGGACGACAAGGCTGATGTCCGCGAGGTGCTTCTTCCCGGCTGGGGGATCAGCGATACGCATGCGATGCAGAGCAATCTTGCCCGGGGCTTTGATAACTGGCTCTACGGTGCCGTGGGTTACTCAAACTTTCGGGGCAAGGTTGGTGCCAAGGAGCTGCAGTTCGGCCAGGGCATCTTTCGTTTTAAACCGGATGGGTCTGCCCTGGAATTCCTCTACCAGTTCAACAACAATACCTGGGGTTTCGGTCAGAACGCCTATGGAGACATCTTCGGCTCGACCGCCAATGGCAACCCGTCATTCTACGGCTATCTGCCCGCTAACATCCTGAACCCAACCCAACTCAACGGTGGAGGCCGGCGCAATGGATTTCGCAACCCGGATTCCGGTGACACTAACGCCCCCGTCCAGGTTCGCCGCCTCCCGTCCGCGCGCTCAATGGCCGGGAACATGCGCATGCATCCGAATACTCCGAATGTGCGCATGGTGGATAACTTTGGTGGCTATACGGCGGCTGCGGGGCACGCGTTCATGGTCAGCGATGCGCTACCGGAGCGTCTCCAGGGGAAGGCGTTGGTGACGGAGCCGACCGCCAAGCTCATTGGGATAATGAATATTGAGCCGGATGGCGGCGGCTACAAGGCGAGCGATGGATTCAACCTTCTCGCCAGCACGGATGAATGGATGTCGCCCATCTTTGCCGATGTCGGTCCGGACGGCGCTGTTTGGGTGATTGATTTCTACAGCTTCATCATTCAGCACAACCCGACGCCGAACGTCCGCTCCGCGGGCGTTGAGGCGACCACCGGTCAAGGTGGAGCCTACATGACCAAGGAGAACCTGCGCGACCAAGTCCATGGGCGCATCTATCGCGTGGTCTGGAAGGACGGGCCGAAAAGCTCGATCAAATCCCTCGCGGGGGCGAAGCCCGACCGACTCGTTGAGGCACTCGACAGCGGCAACCAGCTCTGGGCCCTTACCGCCCAGCGCCTGATCGTGGACAACAAGGTGATCGATGCCGCTCCGGCGCTGAAAAAGCGCGTGACTTCGGGCGCCGACGGCAAAGGTGCGATCCATGCCCTCTGGGCCCTCGAAGGCATCCGCGCGCTCGACAACGAGACGCATCAGAAGGCCTTGCTCGACAAAGATCCGGCACTTCGCCGCAACGCGATACGCGCCCTCCCTGCCAACGAGGCTGGACGCCAGCTGTTCTTCAGCAGTGCGGTCATTCAGGACCCGGATTTGCTCACGCGCGAGGTCGCCTTTGTGAAACTTGCCGAGTTCCCCACCATCCCGGAAATTCAGACCGTCGTCGCGCAACTCCCGCGCATTCCCGTCAATTCCAGCGACAGTTACCTGAACGACGCCGTTACTCTGCTGGGGCGCCTCCACAAGGTATCCGGTGTCGGGGAAAACGAAGTGAAGCTGGCGGCGGGTGATCCCAAGCGCGGCGAGGATCTGTTCTTTACCAGCCCCACGGCTGCCTGTGCCACCTGCCATACGGTTGGTGGCAAGGGCGGCGCGATCGGCCCCATCCTTGATGGCGTCGCTGTCCGCAGCGACAAGGATTACATCGTGCAAAGCCTCATGGAGCCAAACGCGAAACTGGCGAAGGGGTTTGAGAACCTTGGAGTTTCCCCCATGCCGCCTGTTGGCTTACTGCTGAAGGAGCAGGAACTCGCGGACATTCTGGCTTTTCTCCAAACACTAACCACACCTCCGAAAGATGGGGTCACGGTGCCTGCGCAACTACCCAGCCAATCCAAGTAACATGTCAGCTATTTTCTCCATACTTGCCGGGCGCAAATTGGGACGGAAACCGTTTGTGCACGCATTCATAGCCGCCATTTTTGCCTGGTCAGTGACACCAAATGCCAGGGCGGCGGACGCCTTGAAACCCGACGCCGACGGTTACATCCGGGACTGGGTCATGCTGGCCCCGATCTCTTTGCCGGCAGGGCGCCAGGCGGGCGATTTGATCGTTGAAGAACAGGTCAGTAACGAAGCCGCCCTTCAACCCAAGGCCGGCGACACTGTCAAAGTGAACGGGAAAGAACTGACGTGGCAAAACATCACGGCCTCAGCCAAGTATTTTGATTTCAATGCCATATTGAAAACCATCACCGACCACGCAGCGGGTTACATGGTCACCTATATCGAGTGCGACAGGGAAATGCGCGATGTGACGATGGCGCTCGGAAGCAACGATCAGGGTCGCCTCTACTTGAATGGAAAGGACATTTACGCCGTCCAGGATGCGCGTACCCTTGAACTTGACATAGACAAAGGGAAGGTTCGCCTGAACCAGGGTGTCAACGTCGTCGTTTTCAAGGTTATCAACGAACAAAATAGCTGGCAGGGTTCCATGCGGTTTCTTGATAAATCGGGCGCACCAGTAACGGATCTCAAAATCAAACGTTCGCCTTGAGTGCCTGCCGGTCGCGAAGCCAACACCCCCCGGATAAAATGAAAACTCCAACTCACAACCTGCGAGCCGGCCTGACTATGGCAATGCTACTTGGTTTAACCGCCGGAGCAGCCGAAACGGTGGTTACCTTGAAGGACAAGTTCAAGGATTACTTCCCGGTCGGGACGGCTATTAATCGCAGCATAGCAACCGGCACCGCCGGATTCCGCCGAACCGGGGAACAGCTCAACAACGACATTGCCCTCGTAAAGGAACAGTTCAACCAGATCACCGCCGAGAACGAGATGAAATGGATGAGTATCCATCCGCGTGCGGGAAAGGATGGCTACGATTGGGCCGCATCCGATGCGTTCGTGAAGTTCGGCACGGAAAACCACATGGAGTTGGCGGGCCATACCTTGGTCTGGCATAGCCAAACTCCCAACTGGGTATTTGAAGGCACCCATTTGCCGCCAGAAGTCAACCCGGAGTCCAAACCCGCGGGTGAGGAAAACAAGGCAGCTGCTACGACGCCGCCCGTTGCCGCGCCATCAACCGGACGCGGCCCGGAAGGAAGAGGACTCGGCGGTGCTGGTGGATTTCGCGGGTTCAATCTCGATGGGCCTCGCGCCTCCCGTGAAGAATTGCTCGAAAGAATGCGGGAGCATATCCACAGCGTCATGGGTCGCTATAAAGGCAAAATTAAGGTATGGGATGTTGTGAACGAGGCGATCGCCGACGGTGGGCCGGATCTGCTGCGGAAGTCTCCATGGTCGGTGATCATCGGAGCGGATTTCATCGAGAAAGCCTTTCAATACGCCCACGAGGCCGATCCCGACGCGATACTCCGCTACAACGATTACGGGCTGGAGAATCCGGCAAAACGTAAAAAGCTCATCACACTGATCAAAGAGCTTCAGGAAAAAAAAGTGCCCGTCATGGCGATTGGGTCACAGGCTCATCTCAATGTTTCCATCACCTTTGAGACAATGGATCAATCGCTGGCCGACATTAAAACGCTCGGCCTTCCCATTCACATCACCGAGTTGGACGTAAATAGTGCCACCAGTGGCCAACGGAACACGGGAGCCGACATCGGCGCCAATTCAGCCACCACCGAGGGAGGCCTCGTCGCCGAAGCCGATAATAAACTGACCGACGCCTATGTCGGGATTTTTCGTGCGTTCCTTAAGCATCGCGACGCTGTGAAATTGGTCACCTTCTGGGGCGCCAACGATGCCAACTCCTGGCGCAGCCGCGGCCGCCCGCTCCTCTTCGACGGCGACGGCAAACCAAAACCCGCCTTCGATGCCGTGGCGAAGTTACCCAAAGCACCAACGGCTCCGTGAGCAATGATTTTGCTAAATCATTTGGCCCTTCGCATGAAACTTCCCCACGTTGCCGTTTTCCTGAGTTTGCTTCTTTCAGTAAACGCCGCCGCTCAGGACAGGAACTTCCACATCTTCCTCTGCTTCGGACAATCGAATTTGGAGAGCGGGGGAAAAATGGAAGAGATGGACCGGACTGTCGATAAGCGCTTTCAGGTGATGGCGGATGCGGATGCTCCCAACCGCGGCTGGACGAAGGGCAGTTGGTATGAGGCGGTCCCGCCGCTGGCGGCGAAGGGCAACGGCATCTGCCTGGTCGATTACTTTGGGCGGACGATGGTGGCTGGCCTGCCGAAAAATAATCGGGTCGGGGTCATCAAGGTGTCCGTGCCTGGAGCCAGGATCGAGATGTTCGAAATAGATACCTACGCAAAGTATGCGGCCACCGCCGCGACGTGGATGCAGAATCATATCAAGCGATACGATGGAAACCCTTACCAGTATCTGGTTGATCTGGCCAAACTGGCGCAGAAGGACGGCGTGATTAAGGGAATCCTTCTACATCAGGGAGAGTCCAACCCGGGCGACAAGGAATGGCCGAATAAGGTAAAGGGCATCTATGAGAATCTGCTTAAAGACCTCGATCTGAAGGCAGACGAAGTGCCGCTGCTGGCCGGTGAAGTCGTGAACGCAGATCAGGAAGGAAAATGTGCGGGGTTCAACACGATTCTCGGGGAGTTGCCGAAGACGCTTCCCAATTCCTTCGTCATTTCTTCGGCCGGATGCACGAGTAACCCCGACCGCATGCATTTTAATGCGGCAGGTTCCAGGGAGTTTGGAAAGCGCTACGGAGAGAAGATGCTCTCGTTGCTGAGCCAAAAAGCTGTCGAAGCGAAGTAAGTGGACGCGATAGGACGCAAACTGGCTGTGCGTCGCCTCGCCACTCCTCAAGCCAGTCCGCATGACCATCCGCAACCCCATTTTGCCCGGCTTCAATCCCGACCCGTCCATTGTCCGCGTCGGGGATGACTACTATATCGCCACGTCCACTTTTGAGTGGTTTCCAGGCGTGCAGATTCACCATTCGCGCGACCTCGTGAACTGGCGTCTGCTCACGCACCCGCTCCGCCGCCCCAGCCAACTCAACATGCTCGGCAATCCCGATTCCTGCGGCGTCTGGGCGCCGTGTCTGACCTACGCGGACGGCTTGTTCTGGCTCATCTACACGGATGTGAAACGCTTTGGCCGCACTTCGATGGCCGGTGCCGCCGGCTCCTCCTTGTGTGATTTTCATAACTACCTTGTCACGAGCCCAACCATCGACGGCGAATGGTCCGACCCGGTCCACGTGAACAGCAGCGGATTCGACCCGTCGCTTTTCCACGACGACGATGGCCGCAAGTATTTCCTCAACATGCTCTGGGACCATCGGCCCGGACACAACCGTTTCGCCGGTATCGTGCTTCAGGAATACTCGGTCGCGGAGCGAAAGCTCGTCGGCGACCGTGTGAAGATTTTCGACGGCACCGTACTGGGCATCACTGAAGGCCCGCATCTCTATAAACGTGATGGCTACTACTATCTTCTGACCGCTGAGGGCGGCACCCATTGGAATCACGCGGTGACTTTGGCGCGCTCGCGCAATCTGTCTGGCCCCTACGAAATCCATCCCGACACCCATGTCCTGACCGCGCGGCATCGCCCGGATTCGGTATTCCAGCGAACCGGCCATGCCGATCTGGTCGAAACACCGGGTGGTGACACCTACATGGTTTATCTCGTCGGCAGGCCGCTGGCCAATCGCGGCCGCTGCGTGCTGGGACGCGAGACGGCGATCCAGAAAATGGTCTGGGGCGAGGACGGCTGGTTGCGCACGCAGGACGGGCGGGGAATCGCGGCGCTCGAAACGCCCGCACCTGGATTGCCCGCCCATCCGTTTCCCGCCGCTCCGGTGCGCGAAGATTTCAACGCACCGCAACTGCCGATCGATTTTCAATGGCTGCGGACGCCGCGGCCGGACGAGATTTTCAGCCTCACCGCGCGTCCGGGACATCTCCGGCTTTTCGGCCGCGAAACCATCGGCACCACCTTCAGGCAATCGCTTGTCGCCCGGCGGCAGCAGGCGTTCTGCTATAGCGCCACCACGGTGATCGAGTTCGAGCCGGACCATTTCCAGCAGATGAGCGGCCTGGTGTGCTACTACAACAGCACCAAGTTCCACTACCTCTACCTCTCGCATGATGAGAGGCTGGGCAAACACCTGTGCGTCATGTCCTCCCTGCCGGATTCGACAATGGCCGACGCCTTCACCCCGCCCATCGCCATCCCCGCCGGGAAGCGTGTGCATTTGCGGGTTGAAGTGGATTACGAACGCCTCTGCTTCGCCTATTGCATCGAAGGTGACTGGCAGTGGCTGCCGCAGCAATTCGACGCCAGCATCCTCTCCGACGAAGCCACCGCGCCCGGGCTCTCGAGTTTCACCGGCGCATTTGTCGGAGTAGCCTGTCAAGACATGGCCGGCACCGCGAAGCACGCGGACTTCGACTTCTTTGCCTACGAGGAAAGAGCTTATAGAACAAATCCGTGCTCCCCGCGAATACGCGGTGTGTCTGGAAATCGACGATGACATTGTCCACGCCGCCCTCGCCATCGGTGTCCAGCGTGTACACGTCATTCCCCAATTCCTTGTCCTGATATTCCGCCCAGTCGATCTTCTTCCCGGTTGGGGCAATTGCCACCGCATAGCGGCCGCGCTCCGCAATGCCCTTCGCCTGCTCTTGAGTTCCCATGTTTAATTTCTGCTCCGCCGACGGCAGCGCTTCCACATTGAGTTCCTGCGAAGTCAGCTCCAGCGGCGCGCCCGCCGGCAGATTTACAATTCTGCGCCGCATGGCAATCGCGTTCCCATTTTCCACATACGTGCGATGCTCGGTAACCTTCATGCCCCCATCGGCCTGCTTTTCATCCATGCGGTGAAAGGCAAAGTAGACGTCGCCTTGCGCATCAAACGAATACTCCTCGCGCTCCATGGTGCTGGCTCGCCGCTGCTCCCGGGCAACCTTCAGCAGTTCGCCCGTCTCCGGCACCCACGCTTCCTGCCGTATGGTTCCATCCTTCTCCCCGCCGGTGCGCGCGAAATGCCGCGCTCCCGCAAGCCGTTGATCATCGCGCCCGTACTGCTGCACCAATCCCCTCACCTGCTCTGCCCGCTCCGGCCGCCGCGCCCCTTCGGCGGCAAATCCGATGATCAGCGAGAGAATCAGTGCAAAAAATGTTTTGATACCCGTTGATTACCGTGAAGCCTCCCCGTTAAAAGGAAAACGAATTGCGGCCATCGCGTGTCGCTTTTTCAGCGCATCAATCGCCATGTGGCGGAGAGCGGCCAGGTTTTCCGCTACGCAAACCTTTCCGAACCTGGCACTCGTCTTCTTGGACGGTCACACCAGTGCAGCGCATTCCCGATCGCCCAATAACCACGCACCGCTCGGGCAAAGTATCGGACTGGATAGCGGAGACAGCTTTGCAAGCCGGATCGCCTGCCGGGCAAAAGCGGATCTCGGTTTGATACGCGTGGCTCGTCAGAGAAATCGACTTGCCTGCCTCCCGAAGCGGACCGGTTTTCAGGAATCGAATCGGGCAGAAAATCCGATTCGTTTTGAAGGAGTTCGAATGAGGCTTTCGGTGGAGCTCCAGTGAATCAAGGAGACAAGCAGCGATAAACCGGGATATGGCAGTAAGCACCCAACCCATATTAAGAAAAATAAAAGGTCAGATAACGGGCGTTACGGCGCAACCCACACATCGTCGCTGAACTCGTCGACTTCCGACCGAAGGCTTGATGCCACCGCATGATCCCGGCGCCGCTTGGCAATCCATATTACCAACCATCCCGGTCGGTCGCATTCGTGGCAAAGATGGACAGAGCCCGAGGTGTCCGGGAAAATCCACCGATTAAGCGTAATAATGTCGCAGCAAACACATTGCATCTTATCCAAGTCATTCATTAAGGGCGCCGGCTGATAAAGTTATAGAGGAGTGAGTCGATCTTAAACGGATAAAATTTATATTTGGTTGCCTGTTATAAGATTGGCAGGGAATTATAAGGCGATCCCTTACAGCGATTTACCGGAACCGCCTCACTCCGCTGCTTGAAAAATTGCCAAATTGAGCAATTTGCATTTTTCAACGATTCTCCGTGGACGGTTCAGACTCGCTGTTTACATCATGTGCGCTGGTCCCGGCTTCTCTCCCCATTTTTTCTGAACGCATCTCACCGTCTGCTTCCGCACTCGCCTTCACCATCTCCCAAACGTCCGGCGCTCCAATCGCGAAATCGCTGCCAGCCCCTTCGTTGAGGAAAACCGCACCGTCCGATCTTCCAAGCGCACATACGGAATTTTCGCCGTCGCATCAATTCATCGACCATCCGCACCGACGCAGGCTAAGCCTGCGTCGCAGCTCCTTTCTGTCGATGAATTCGGCTTCACTCCAGTTTTTTGGAAAGTTGGTCGTCATGCGCTCATAAGCTTCTTTGATCGCGCACGATTCTACCCCGACGCCCGCCGTTCCCTGCTCTGATGTTGGAGCAACGCAAAGAACCTCGATTGAATTGGACGCCAGATTCAGCGGTAAAAACTTGATTGATCTGTAAGCGTCACGCCGCGAACCTCTTGACAGCGGGCGCTTGAAGTCTGGAATCGGCGGCGAAGTGCCGCGGCTTTAGGCTGCGAGCGCGGCAGGAGCTTTGAATTGAGCCTGCGCTTTGGCCCACCCCTCCTTGCGCGGCAGCTCGCCGATAAACACGTTCTATAACGCTTCGATTTCGTGCAGAGCAACAATTTTTCCTTGTTAGAATGAATGCTCAGTTTCATAGCATGGGTGTTTATCCATGAATAAACTCATTTTCCGTTGGGGCTTGGGCGCCTTTCTCGCCCTCTTCAGCGTTTCCGGTCTGGCCCTCGCCGCGCCTCAGACGGCCGTTAAACCCAAGGGCACGATCACCCAGACCTTGAACGAAACCTTCAACGAAAGCTTGCCGCCTCCAGTCTACGTCGCCGTTACGAATCGGAAATTCACCGCCTCGGTCACAGCCGGTCTCGGCGCGGTGGACAGCACTTCCTTCAACGGTGAAACCGGCGTTGGTCTGAAGCTCGGGGGATATCTCTTTGCTGCAAAGCTGAAAGACGACCCGAATTACGCGGCTGGCGCGAGCAAGAAGGCGGTGTTTGCGCTCACGGAGCTTGATCGTGGTGATCCCAACAACGTCAAAACCATCAATGTCGGGTCAATCACCTTTGCTTGGAGCGCCAAAACCTATTCGGTCGCGTTCACCTTGACCTCGTTGAAGCCGAATGCCGTTCTGGATGATAGTAGCTACACCATTTCAGGTTACGGAGTCGAAAAATTTGACGATACCACCGATGTGACTATTCATCTCGGCGCCGGCTCATTTTCGCGGACGCTCTACTTTGTCGGGCGGAGCGCGGCGAGACAGGAGCACGCCGGTTTGCCCGGTTCTCCTACTTTGCGGAAGACCAGTCTGGTTGGAGCCTTCGATTTTAAGGCCCCCGTGCTAAAGCGCCAGTTCCTCTTCAATAACCTAGTTCCAAAAGATCTCGAACTCGACTACTACGATGGCAATCTCGATTACCTCGCCGATTTCCAGCTTTCGGTCAATGGCCGCACAGGGCTCAGCGCCGCCGACAGTGTAGAGATCCTGCCCGACGATGGGATTTCTCCCGGACAAACAATGGCGCGGACTTACGTTTTCATCACCGGACTCGCTCTGGATTTGGGCAAGAATGTCCTCATCTTTACCGCCACCGACGAGAGTGGGAATATCTCCACCGTGAAAAAGATCATCATCCACCGCGGTGCTCCCGCCCAATCCCAAGTAAGTGAAGTCGAGCCGACAATGCGGACAACGAAATATTAGTTATTGAGGGATTGGACTTCGAAAAGCCCTTCGTCGTTCTTCGTAGATGTCATAGACCCTCAGCCTCCAACATCTACAACCGCCTCGGATAGTGGCGCTCGGTGTGACGCTTACATTGATCTGTACTACTAACCCGCCGCAATCACGCCGTTGGCTGCGTGGCGACGACGTTCAGTTGCAAGAAATTTTTACTTCAAGTGCGCGAAGTTGGGTTTAGCGGGTTGCACAACCAAATCGCGCCCCTCGGGCTTCATCACCCTCATACCTATCAGCTGCGAGCATTTTCACGCTGGCTCTCGCAACGACTGTAACTGCACCAATTCAGACAATGGTAACCACCCAGTGGCCCACCTGCGCCCTCAATCCGCTAATCATTTACCGTCGCTTGTCTAGTTCGTGACATTCTGCGCATCTTCGTAAATGAACAAGAATACCCCGGCCGCTCAGGTGATTGCGGAGACGAGCAAAAAAATCCGCGGCTTTCTTTACGAACTCGCCGAGGGAATCACCAATTACCGGAGTCTCCACAGTCTTACGGAGCAGATTGAGCACCAATACCACGGGCGGGTGATCATCGAGCTAATTCAGAACGCCCATGACGCTCTTTCGCTTGCAGGTGGTCTGGAAACGGGGCGCATTGAAATAGTCCTAAAGCGGGACGATGGCGAATTTGGAACACTTTACGTAGCAAATGATGGGAAATGTTTTTCTCAGTCGAATTTTGAAAGTCTGTCCCAACTGGGCCAGAGCGACAAAAACCCGGAGAACTCGATTGGGAACAAGGGGATTGGTTTTCGAAGTGTGCTGGAAATCACCTCTTCCCCAGAGATCTACTCGCGTTTAGCGGCTGATAGCGACGTCTTTGACGGTTTCTGCTTCAAGTTTTCCCCCTCTTTTATTGAGCAGCTTGCCGCTCCCATCTTTGCACTGCTGAGGGGCGAACCTTGCGGAGATTTGGTTGACTGGGACGAATCATTGCGGAAAAAATTCCGGGATACGGTCGGCGAGAAAGGCGAATCTTGGCTGCGGCGAGAACTCCAGTATCTTTCACCATATCTGCTTCCATTTCCTATTGAGCCCAACGGCGGCGGCGCGATGGTGTCAGAATTTGAAAAGCGAGGCTTTGCCACAGTTGTTCGGCTCCCGTTGAAGGCCCCCAGTGCAAGTCAGGTTTTGCAGGAGAAGCTCCATGAACTTGAGGGCACCACCCTTGTTTTTCTGGATAAAGCAAAGCATCTCATAGTTGACGATGGAACCAATCGTCGTGAGTTCCTTAGACAGTCTTTTACGCGTCACTCAAGCCAGCTCGGCAGGACTGAAGTAATAGTCACTGGAAACTCCAGCAGCACGGCGGAACGCTACTGGCTCTGGACCCGCAATATTGTGATCTCCAACTCCCCTGACACAGTCAAGGAAGCTTTGAAGAATCTACCCGGCAAATGGCCTCAGCTTCAGCAAACTGCTATCACCCTCGGTGTTCGTCTGGCCGATGCGCCGCAAACTGGCGTTTTGAGCATCTTTCTTCCAACGTTGTTGAAGTCCGGATGCGGTGCAAACATCAATGCACCGTTCTTTGGCGACATGAGCCGAACGTTAATCGACTTCAAAAACAGCTACAATGATTTCCTGCTTAAGGAAGCGTCCATGCTTGCTCTGCAACTCATTGCAGAAGAGCTTGCCGGCAATGGTCTCGATGAAGCTCGAGTCATTGTAGATCTGCTCGCACCTGCAGGCAGCGACAATGAAGCATGCTCGCGATGGCAGAGTGCGTGTCACGAGGCAGCCACAGAGACGAGGTTTGCAATCGGTGACGTCGCTTGCTTTTTTTCAGATCAAGGATGGCGGACGCTGGCGGAAACGTCATTGATCCCGGATGCGCGAGGTTCTAGCGTCATTACACGAAACGCACTTCGGGAACACGCCACTTTTGCAGGCATTGTATCGGGTCTTGATTCAAGGGCCCAATCGATCTGCGAGTTGGCCAAAACTTATGGCATTTCGGCATTTCCGATTAAATCCGAACTTGCCGACACCGTCGAAGCCTTGGCGCAATCACTTCGTGTTCAAAAAGAAACCGATTGGAATGGATTTTGGACAGATGCTGAGAGCTTGTTCGGTGGCGATAGCACCCCACTTCTTACAAAGCTAGTGTTGCTCGGAAACGATGAGCAGCTTTACGCCAGCAGCGAAACATGCGCCGTCTTTTTCAGCCCTCGCCAAGGCGTCGTCGATAATGATGAAATCAGCCCCGGCGCGGATTCAGTGCCGGCGACCCTCAAAGGACATATTGCTTTCCTTAGCGAGCGAATCACAGTTTCCGATGAAAGGGGCAGCCGACCTAAAAGTCCAATCCGGAGATTTCTTGAGGGAAAATTGGTGAATCGTTTCCACGTCGAAGACATTTTTCGCTCTGTTCTCCTAAAGCAAACACCGCAGCTACCAATTGCCCTCGACGATCCGCTCGCCCCGCTTTGTAACGACATCCTTCTATGGGGGCTTCGGTTGATGTCACATTTGGTGGAACGTGGAAAAGGCGACAAGTCGTTTCGGCTGCTCATATCTTTGCCGGTGCCTTGCCAAAGTGGCTGGTTAAAACTTGACGAGTCGTCTTTTGGGGCGGGCTGGCCCGGCACGATGGGAGACGTTCTCCTGAAATTTCTTACAAACCTTCCGCGACCACAAAGTAAGGATGCGCTAGCACGACTCTTACTGCCGCCTAGCGATCCGCGTTGGCAACAGGCGGGACTGGCGCATCAAAAGCTCATGCATCTTGCCGGTGTCTTCGATGGCTTGCGACTGTCCATGGTCGCCTCGAAGGATTGGAATAGCACCTTCCAGGGTGGCTGGGGAACCCTCCTGCTTCCCGCCACCCCACCCCCAGGTGTAGGCGGGTCATTGTGGGCTAGTTACCGCAAGTACATCGAAACCGCAGTAAAACCATATTATCAAAATTGGTTTTCTTATGAGGTTCAAACACTATACACATTCTCTGGTTTTGCTCTGTGTGACGCATTGGACGATGAAGCGCGTTTGGACTTGATGAGTCTTCTCCTCGGCAGTCTGGGCGCGTGGGGAAAGTCATGGAGTATCCTCTCCTTCAAGAAGAAAGAAGGTTATAGCGATTCTCCTACGGCGGAGTCACCCCTCGTCTTTTTTTTGCGAACTCACGCGTGGCTTGGTTTGACCAACGGTGGACGTCTCGAATGGTTTCTTCCCAGAGAGCGTTGGCACGTTCCTGCTCAGGTTTTGGGAGGAAACGCATGGCAGTTTGACCACTTAAAACCGCTACCGACTGCAATCGCATACCAACTCGATAGTAATCTTCCATTAATGGAGGTGCTCCGGTCATTGGACATGCCACGTTACGAGACCGAGATCCCATCGGCCAATACACGGCTTCTTGACGATCTGGCTATAGCTGTGCAAAAGCTGGAGACCACTAAAAGAAACTTTTACGTGTTTCTGGGACAAGTTCGCTCCGCTTGGAAAAATTTTCATCCCGAACAGGACAGCCCGTTTCCGTCGTTGCTAATCGTCGGCCATGCCGGAACCTCACTAACAGCAGAACTTCCAAGCGCAGATCGGCCCATTTATCTTCCAAATTCATCGAAGTCGTTCGCCGCCGCCGAGCAGTTCGATCTACCTGTGCTTGCCATCGACATCAACGATGCGCGGCGGCTCGCTGCCAAATTTACTGAAGCTTACGGAGCGGCCGTTCGTACTACATCGACACTTGAGTTGGTTCCGTTGGTAGGACGCACGCCATGGAGCGGTTTGGGAGAAGGTCTACTATACGAGAGTGAGTTTGGACATTTGGTGCCTTTAATCCTGACGCTAGCTGCATTTACCGGGGGCCAACGCCTTTCATCCAAGCGCTTTCAAATACAAATGGCAACATTCCGTGCTGCAAAGGTTGCGTGGGTTGCAGATTTGCGCGCCGCTCTATACGACGGCGAAAATCAATTAGCGGCCCCTGCCACAGAAGCACTTTGGTTAAAAGATAAGAGCGTGCTATTGGTGACTGAGAAGTGTCGCATCGAACCGGCTCTTTTAGGAGAGGCACTCTCCCACCTGATTGACCAAGATGACCTGGAGATTCCCATTAAACTACTCCTCCAGGGATTCACCAATTTGGAACCCGAAAACGACGATATAGTGCGCGCCTTCCGTCGCGTAAAGCTTCTACCGGAACACCTGCAGGAAGTCCGAGAGCACTGGAATGGTGATCTCAACCAGATTCTCCGGATGATTATCCCTCTCCTTACCCTCCTGCGTCCGGATGCTGACTTGAGCAGAATGATGGAGTCGAAGACATCTTTGGAACTGGATCATTTTTTAAATGAACTCCACAACTCCCGCTTTAGTAGCTCTGATATTCTGAAGCTCTGCCGAGCTTCCGCCGATATGTTTGATCTTGGGCAGAACGCTTGGCGCCAATTTGGCGAGTCTCTGCAACTGGGGAAGTGGAATGCGCTCATGACAGAGCGAGGTGAAACGGTTTTGCTCAACCGGGAAGCAGCTACCGCCTTCCGGCTCCATCTCGGCACGGCTCTATCGCCGCTTCGTAGCCTTCTTGCCACAATCGCTCACAGGAACGTACCGAACCAAGGCTTTAAGACGCTATACCGCGACTTGGAAGCGATGAGCTGCCCTCCTGATTTTGAGAGGGAGCTTTGGGAAGTGGATTTCCAGCGCACTATGGTAACGACATTACCCTATTTCGATCGCTGGGGGGCTTCTCCGATCGAACTCGAGGCGATTCGGATGGCCACGTGCCGCATAGACCTTGAGGAAGGGTTGCGGCAGGCAGGAATAGACATTTCATCCGATCCACTGGAAACAGCACGAGTTAACTTGGACAAACTTCGAGGTGCGCTTCACCGTTTACAACAAATCGGCCTCGCCTGGGCCCTGGCTACACATCGCGCAAATGCATCCGCATGGGAGTGTCGCGTGGATCAATTCTTGACGAGTCATACTTCCATACTCAACTCACAAAGCTATCTCAGCAAATGGTCGGATGAAGAAGTTTTCGCTATGCTTCAGAATCTGCCTCAAGAGGAAGGTGATGAGGACTTTTGGAACGGCCTGTCGCAATCGCAATGCCTCAGAGAATTGACAGCAACGCTTGGCTTGTCCGATGAAATGCTTGAGTATGCACACGAAAAACTCCGGGCATTTAAGGAAGACGTCCGCCGTAAGGGGCGATTGGTAGAAATTGGAGGCGAAGAATTCGATGCATCCGAAGATAATTTTACGCAGCTTTTTGAGCATATCCGCAAGGTGCTTCCCGACGAGCAAATGGACAACATGTCCACAATCGATCTGCGCATCCCGAGTATCCCCTCAAGTATAACTCCGACGACAAGTTCAGCCGGACGAAGCGGATCCCCGAGTGCGTCCATTAAGATCAAACGGTCGTCAAAAGCGATGGAAGCCCTCGTGGGTCTCACCGGCGAAATTCATGCATATCGCATGCTGAAAAAGCATTACAACGCGGGACCAGAGAATTGGATTTCCGGAAACGGCAACATTGTATTTCCAGAAAACCGCCCGGATGATGGTCGGGGCTGTGATTTTGAGATCGCGTTCAAGGATCGAACCTATTTTGTCGAAGTCAAGGCAAGTGAGAGTGAGGCCGAATGCTTCATTCTTGGCTCATCAGAAATGCGCTTGGCCATGGAGGTAGCCCGAAGGGCGCGGCCCAATCGGAAAAATGTGTTCATTATCCTCCATATAACTCGGGCTCTTTCGGATCAACCTGCGTTCAGACTGCTACCGAATCCGTATGATCCACGCTATCAGCCTCTTTTCCTTATGGACGGAGCAGATGTCCGCGTTCGATACCGAACCGAAGCTGGGATTGCTCCGCTTTAGTGGACACAAGGGACGGGTATCTGGAAGCTACCAATGAAAGTGAAACAGACCCCCGTGCAATCCAAATCCTTAAAACTCCGAGAGCCGACACTCCTTGACTGAAACCTTCAAATGCCAAGCCGTGGAGTTGATGGATAGCGGGCGCCGTCGCCCAACTCGCTAGGGAACTCGAAGTGAGCGCCTTTTCGCTCTATGAGTGGAAGCGCAAGTATGGCACTCCGGTCGATGCAGCCGCTGTAGCACCCGGGAACCTGGGCGCCCTGCAGGACGAGAACCTGGCCCTCAAAGCGGAAGTTTTGCGACTCCGGCAGCGGGAGGAGATTTTAAAAAAGCCGCAAAGCTAACTGTTATGACAACGCCATGGCCGAGTCCTTCTGGAACATGGTCAAAACCGAATGCGTCGATCGCACCCACTTCA
Organism: Chthoniobacteraceae bacterium; assembly: GCA_028293625.1. Taxonomy (GTDB): domain Bacteria; phylum Verrucomicrobiota; class Verrucomicrobiia; order Chthoniobacterales; family Chthoniobacteraceae; genus CAIURC01. Next base: position 43,366 of record JAQGOL010000031.1, read on the forward strand.
AGACTCTTGCCGAAGCTAAGGTCGCTGTATTCGACTTCATCGAGTGCTTTTACAATCCTCAGCGCAGCCATAGTTCAATCGGCTACCTCTCGCAGATTGCTTTCGAAAACCAAATCAATTAACTGACACAGTTAACCCGTTTCCTGTGTCCGAAAAAGCGGAGCACTCCCACTAAGACTCGCTTCCATGCCGACAAGAAATCCGGGGTTTTCGCGCGACACCCAGGTAAATTTTTCCCGATCGATTTTGTCTTCTCCATCCCACGAATAGGCAACGAGCAAGCCACCGGCTTGCGCGATGCTGTAGTCTACACAGGCGACATTCGACGCCAGCGCTTCGGGACGTTTAGGCGGAAGCCAATAGTGCCCGACAAATACGGGCGGATCGCTTTGCGGGTAGGCATTGCCAATTTCGGCGTGGTGATGAACCGGAACCGAAATGCGGGGAGCATCCTCCGAATCGGGAAGAGACAAGCTGCGATAAGTCTGCTTTTCCGCACCGAGCCACCACTTCACCCTGATCTGTTTCCTTACAATTCCCTCCTTGTCAGTAAATGTGCTTTCCTCAGGCAGCGACAGTTCTTTCCCTTTGAGGAGGATGTCGATGGCTTTCCCTTCAGGGCTCGCGGGTTCCGCGGCTTTAAAGAGAAGTTCATCAGTAAGGCGCATACTACCAAGTTGGCTGATCTGCTCGGCATCCCAGCATGCATGGACGATGCGCAGTCCGGATAAATCGAGATACAGGGGCAGAGTCCTGAACCAGGCGAGGTAGCCGGCCCACTCTTCCGGGCGCTCCACAAACTGCGTCAATGTCGCCTGGTGCTGCCTGACGTTTTTCCCGTTATCCTCGGTATGGGAACGCAGGTGCCCTCCGTGCTTATCCTGAGTGTGGAAACAGATTGCATTGTACTCGTGGTTTCCCATGACGGCGAGGGCCGCCCCGTTTTCCACCATAGCGCGAATGAGCCGCAGCACCTCGGGAATCTCCGGCCCGCGATCGATGAAATCGCCAAGGAAAATCGCCGTCCTCCCCGTGTGCCGATAGCAACCGTCGCGCTCCTCGTAGCCAAGGCGGACCAGCAGCTCCTTGAGTGGTCCTCCATAGCCGTGAATGTCACCGATAATGTCGTATTTTTTCATAGATTCTCGTTGGTATTCTCGAAGTCGGGCTCAGCGACATCGCATCCCACGTCGTGCTTCAACGTCATGAGCCAACCGAAATCACGGCCGTTGAGTAACTTCAAGATCTCTTCCAGCGTTCCCGGTTCTTCATTTGCCGGCAGGCAGAGCGCATCCGACGCGTTCAATCGCAGCTCCAACTCTCTCACCTCTGCGCAAGCCAGGACGTGGGTTATCGCTACTCTACGGTTCATCCATTCGGCGCACCGTTTTGCCGCCATCAGGGATAGGAAGGCGCGCTGGGGCGAGGAAGAATAGCCGTCACCGAAAATCCTTTCGTAAACATCTTCGACATGCACGACCCCGATCGTGAGCACGCGGCCCGGGAGGCTTTTGAGGAAGGCCTTCAGCGATTCTTCTGTTATCGGTTCCCTCAATGGTTCTGTTTTGATTTCGTCCTTGTTCATGCCGCCACCCTGGCAAATTGTGACGTGACTCCATAGAGCGCAGATTACAGATTCCATATCCGAATGGATATGTTTAACTCGCTCCTCTCGACCCGCGGCCTTTCGCTTGATCGGCTCACCAATTTTTGCCGAATCGCCGAAGCCGGCGGCATTGCCAAAGCGGCTGAAGGCGATCCAGGTAAGCAGAGTCTCTATAGCCGGCAGATCCGCGAACTGGAGGAGTTCTTCGGAGTGGAACTAAAGCGGCGGCACGGCAAGGGAATGGCCATTACCGAGGCCGGTTGGCGATTGGTACGACTGACTCGGGCACACCTGCTGGGCCTCGCCGATTTTCAGTCTGAAGCGAGGAGCCAGCCCAAACGTCTCTCCATTGTTGCGGGCAACAGTATTCTGGAGTGGGTGCTGCTCCCGAAAATCGGACTTCTGCGCAATGCACTGCCCAACACGACGCTTGAATTTTCCAGCGAACGCACCGGCTTCCTTGTAAGGAAGCTGATCGACATGACAATCGATGTCGGTCTGATCCGAGAGAACGCCTTGCAAGCCCCGCTCAAAGCCAGGCGCTTGTTTGAACTGGGATACTCGGTTTTTGTACCAGACAAGCTTGCTGCAGGCGTAACCAAAAAAGACCTCAAGGCGCGACTCGCTGACATTCCCCTGGCCACCTCGATCGGAGGTCATTTCCGTGAGGTTCTGGAACAAGCGGCTGCGAAAGCCAAATGGCCAATGGAAATTCAAGTAGCGTGTTCCTCCTTCACACAAGCCGCACGCACAGTGAAGGCCGGAACCTGCGCCGCCGTTCTGCCGGATATCGCGGCTCAGGATTTTGATCTATCCAACGTGATGCAGTTCAAACTTCCTTTCATGTCAGCTGAGCGGCGTAAAATCTGCGTTGTATGGAACCCGCGTCTGGCCGGGGTGCGTCCGATTATCACAGCCGCGGTCGATGCCATCAGAGCCTCGGTTGGCCAGGAAATTTAGTCTGGGCGCAACTGGTTCTCCGGAGCGCTCCGCCATGGACGCTGCGGGTAGCCGGAGCGAATTGAGCCTTTCTTTCGGATCTACTTGGACGGACGTTCCTTCACGGCACAATTACCTTTAATCGGAGAAAAGCACGAGCCGGCGTGACCGTTGGTAACTGATCACGAACTTTGCAAGTTAGGGTGCCGTCTAAATTATCGATCGGTAAAAATTCGAAAAGGACGGACGGTCCGAATAACCAATCAGTCAAATTGCCTGAGCGTTGAGGCAGATAGGTAAGAGTCGAGGTTGCCGGTCGTTTGTAGGTCAGGGTAAGATGCGGCCCGTCGGGGAGGTAATCGAGCCCTGCGACCGGCAGACCCGCATTCCCGGGCATGCCTGAATTTATGGCGAGCGCATACCGCAGCATATTGGAAACGCCGTCCCCGTATGCGTCATCCAAGGCGTCCGTCGCGGACTTTGGATTCAAACCGTTGGTCATTTCCCAGGAATCAGGCAGGCCGTCGTGATCCGTGTCGGTGGAAGCGGCGGTGTTTACAAGGTAGGGGGTTGGCTCTGACCAGCCGCCGGGCTCGGAATCGGTGGCTTGTGTGCGGAGAAGGACGGTGTTGTTGAAGGTCGAGCCCAGATCGGTCCCCGCATCCCACACGAGCGAATGACTCACTCCACCGGGCGATGACTCAAGCGATGCAGTCGATAAGGCGCCGGCCCCGATCGCGATTCCATCTGCGGTGAGAAGCTTGGCCGCGGACCAAGTCGTGCTCCCAGGTAGCTGGAATTGGAGCACAAGCGTGGAAGCGTCGGCTTCCGCATCCCACACCCGCACCCCAATGAAGCTTTGCAGGCCGCCGGGAGAAAACGCGGGTAAAACCCGGGCTTTGGGCAGATTGTTCAGCACCAAGCCCGTGCCAGCCAAAGCGGCCTCGATGTCATCCGGGCCCCAGTGAATCACCTGACACTGCGCAGGGGTTGCCGGGTCCACGAGCAATCCAACCAGACCTTCCCGCCCGTTCGCGTCCCGAAGCGGTTCCAGTTGATGCCATGTCTTTCCACCGAACTCCATGGTGAAAACCTGCCGGACCAATGGCGACGTCGCATCAGGCGCAGTCCAGAGGGAAACCGTGCCGTCAGGTTCGCCAACAACCACCACCTGAGGCTTGGTAGCATCGGCGCGATGCAGCACAGTGATGCCGTAAGCTCCGGACGTATTCGGGGCGTTAAGCGGAAGGCGAACGGACGTCCGTAACACAGGAGTGGCGCCGCTCACGTCGTATTCGCCAACGACAAATTCGTCCCCGTTTCCAGCTCCAACGGGCGGTGCTTTGTCATCGATGAAGGCAAACACGAGCGAAGCACCGGTGATGGAAGCGCCACGCAGTGTCCCATACGCAAGCGAGTGCCCTCGCCAGATGAGTTTGGATGATGCAGGGGGCACAGGCAAATCGACATTGGAGGAGGCCGCCGCAATTTCAATGAGACCTGGATGTTTTTCGGCGTAAGGGCCAAAGACAAACTCAACGAGCCCCGTAATGGTTATCCATTGGCCATTTCCATTAAATAATACCTTGTTAGGACTTCGGTAACCATACGGCCCTTGATAATCACCACTTGGGCTTCCGGGTGCCCAATTTCGGTAACTCGAACTTAAACCGGAAAGCCATTTCCATGAAGACGAACTCGTGTCAGAGCCCGAGTCGCGATAGATTCCGAGCCAACAAAACTCATCGCGGAATTGAGCCCGAGCCCAATCGTTTTCAACCGCATCGTCGATGGTGGCCAGGTGTCCGCCTTGAGAGATTGCATACTGCTCCGCGTCGCCCCAACTCATCTCCGACGGGGAAAGCAAGTAGCGTGAAGTCGTTGGCGCCCGGCGCACTGATCCGCGCGGAGCCGAAAAGGCCGTCGAATCGAACAGGCGAATAGATCCAGACCCCAACCAGAAAGCGGTTCCGCCGTCACGGCGACGGATTGGCCACGAGGCGCTTACCGGGCCCTGATCGACTATTGTCGGGGCACTCCATTTTCCAGAAACCAAATCCTGGACGTAACAGGCGCTTGTTATTTGGCCAGTTGTAGACAGGAGGGAAATTGGACGTTCTGAAACCGAAATCCCAATCGTTTGCGCTGCCAGAACTGTTGCCCCATCCACAATCGCCAAGGAATCCTTGTTCCACTGGCCGGTTGTTTTGGAAAAACTTGCAATGCCCGCAGCGCCGGTGACTGGATGCGTGCCAACAAGAACCCGGGTTCCTGAGGTAGATTCTATTTCCCCGATTGAGAGCGAGGTGATTCCGACATTACCAACGGGTACCGCCTCGGTCGTCCATCCGCTCAGGCCATGAGAATATATCCGAAGTGAGTTCTGGGCTGTGCCAACGGCCCCATCTGATCCGACTACAAGTTCTTCTGGTCCAAAGCCATCCAGTTGCCCAGTCGCCATGACCCAGTTGGTAGGAGTGAACGCGGCGCTTGCCTCCAAACCACTCCCTACCGAAAAGGCTGGCTCCGAGGGATGGCTCGCGGCATCCCGCGGATCGGTGCCGGCTTTCCATTCGTGATAATTAGTGAACCGATCGTGATCGGGATCCCCGTTGGGACCATTGTCGCCCGTCGCGGCCCCTGCGCCGGAAAAAGAGAGGCCGTGCGCGAACTCCCAAGCATCAGGAAGACCGTCTCCATCCGCGTCCAAGTTGCTTAGGATTACATCGCGGATTTTGTTGCCATTGCCATCGTAAACATAGATTTGGACCAGCCCGTTGTCGCGCTCTGTTGCGACCAGACGATCGTTCTTATCGTAGTATCGGTGGGCCCAGCCTTCGCCCTTGAGGCTGCGGTAGTCGCTCATGTGGTTGTCACTTGGAAGTCCAGCCAATGAATTCACGGCGTTGGCCTTGTAGCCGAGAGCGCGAACATCGTATTCCTCCTTATTGGTCAGACTATCAAGATCCCGGTCTTCGTTGGCGTCATTAACCAGGGGATTGAGTCCGTTGGCAATTTCCCAGCTGTCGTCCATGCCATCGCCGTCGGTGTCAGCCTTCATTGGATTAGTGCCATACGTGCCGATTTCCAGGACATCGGAAATACTGTCGCCGTCGCCGTCCACGCTATTGGGATTGCTGCCTGCGAGGAACTCCTGGCGATTAGTCAATCCGTCCTTGTCGGGATCCTCGCCCGGATCGGAAACTGTGGCTTTGGTACCGAAACGCACCTCCCAGGCGTCCGGCAATCCATCGCCATCCGTGTCGGTCAGCACCGGCGAAGTGCCGGCCAGATGCTCCTCAAGATCATTGAGTCCATCGTGGTCTTGATCCTGATAAAACACAGACGCTTTGAGACTGCTCTCGGTCCAATAGTCTTTCGCCAACGGTGTTGGTGTTTGGGCGCCGGTCACCGACGACAGCCCTCTTGTATCGAAACGCACGCGTCCCGGACTGCCGCTTAAACCACCGCCTGCGAAAGTTTGGCCGCTCCCATCCAGGCGTGCCGCCAAATAGATGCTTCCGCCGGCCCCACCTCCGCCGGAGGAACGTCGTTCTGTAAAATAAATTTGCGAATCTCCGTCGCCACCGTTTGCCGCGATAAGCCCGTTGAGATGAATTGTGCGTGCGATAATGAGCACAATCCCGCCTCCGGCGCCCCCCTTGCCGCTATCACTGAAATTCCCTTGAGGATTGGCATTCATTCCGCCGGCGCCTCCACCGCTTCCCATGTTGAACTGCGTCAAATCGGGCTGACCTGCCACTGCCCCCCCGGCTCCGCCCGCCGCCGATGTAGGGAAATTGCCACCAAGATCGACGTTGGTGCCGGAACCCGCAACTCCAGGACTACTATGGCCTGCACCGCCTCCACCGTTCCCAATCCCATTCGGCCCATATTTTCCGTCGCCGTGTCCGCCGCCCCCACCACCGGATCCATTTGCGGCTACGGAGCGCGCAACGGGCCATGTCGATGCCGTGAACGATTCGCCTGGATAGCCATCAGTATTGGATGTCGCCGAAGCAGGCCCACCACGCAATCCGCACCCCGCTGCCGTAATGACCCCGCCCGATGGGATCTCAACGGTGTCCGCTATAAACGCAACAATTCCACCGCCGACTCCATCCCAAGGCCTGGCCGAGATGGCCCCTGAGACGATTAGATCTTGATACTGAGGGACCCGCACGCACTGGATTTTAGCCCCCGAGCCAGGATCATAAGTATGGACCAATGGTTTCTTCAAGGTGACCCTATTGCTTGATACGGTTTCAACCTGGACCAGTTCATAGGTGCCTGCAGGGGCCCCGGTCACTGGCGTTCCTTGCTGGGTGACGTGAAGCAGTAATACATCGCCGGATTGGAGACCGAGCGGAATCACGCCAGATATTTCCTTGCTGCCTGCGATCTGAGCTGTCGTGATGCCGATGCGCGTATCGTTCACAAAGGAAGTCTGTCCGGCTGCTACCGTGACATTGCCATCCGAACGATTCCCAATGTCGAAGTTCTCCTTGTTCGGATCGAGGCCATTCTGAATTTCCCATGCGTCAGGAATTTGGTCCAAATCACTGTCCAAGGCTGATTGTTGGGCTCCGTAATTGACTACCAAATATGGTCGCAAGGAGGCATCGGAATACTCCAGGCTATGGTAATTATTCCATTGATTATTTGTCCCGTTGGCACGCAGTTCAATGCCGTAGTTTGCGTCGCCGCTCATCCAGCCTTGCACTAAGCTGGTGACATCGATGTTTATCCACTGTCCCGCCATGGCGGCGTTCTGCGTAGAGACAAGTGATCCCGTAGGCTGACTGCTCCAGGTCGTATTGTTATCCCAGTTGGAGGTAATCTTATAGACTGTCTGCGAGACAGCTTGCCCGCCGCCGGCAGCCGAATTGTCATGACAGTAAAGGTAAAGTTGAGCGCTCGTGATGCCAGTTGGCAGATTGGCGGTCCCAAAGCGCAGAAGCAGTCGGTATTCATCCCCCCAACCTCCATTGCGGATGACATCGAGGGCGCCGTTGGCATCATTAGGCAAGCTGGAGCGCACGTAGGTGTCCACGCCCCCGGCGTTTTCGAGGTGGATGGTCTGGTCGTCAGCGCGTGTAAAGCACGATAAACTGCAAAAGATGCCAAACATCATCCCCAAAAGCACCAAGCTATGCGCTTGATGACGCTTGCGCGGAACAAAGCCCGCTTCGGAGCGTGCTTCACTGCCGGGAGTATCAAAAGCCGCGTGAAACGCATCGTGAATAGCTTGAGTGATCATGGCGCTTGTTTATTTGGATTTGGTTGCGCCTGATTTGGTTGTGGCACCTGTGCTCGCAGCGCTTCCAGGTTTGGTGGCGCTACTTCCTCCACTTCCCGTTGAAATTTTGAGGCTGCCGCCAGCCTGAATAAGGTTCGGATTACTTATTCCGTTAGTAGACGCCAGCGTTGCGACCGTTGTTCCGTAACGAGCAGCTATCGATGAGAGAGTGTCCCCGGCCCGAATCGTATAGGTAGATGCGCCGATGGTTGGTAAAGTGGTCGTCTGCACGGAAATGCTTGGCCCGCTTTTGATCGTCGAATTAGTCAGGGAGGTCGATTGTGCGATCTTGCCGGCGGAAGCGGTTGAGTAACTGCTTGTAATACCGCGGATAGTGGACACAGTGGACATCGCGATTCCTCCGGCAACTGCCTTCTCAGTGTTGTACGCAGCGTGTGCAAACGCCTTTGTGTTCCAGGTTTTCAAACCCACTCGTCCACGAATACCTACGGTCCCCGTCTCAATTCCAACCCCAATCACCGATTCGCCAAGAGAGTCGACAATGTCTTCGGCGAGGGATTGTTCGTTCTCCCCCCCAAGACCGGAAGTGAGGCCTCTTGCGACAGCGACCCCGGCATAGCCTGCAAGTCCATTTGCAGCGAACGCTGCAAAGCCTTCCAACGCAAGTGGTGCGGCTAGGCTCGACAATGCTCCTGAAGCTGCTGCTCCGACCGAATTTCCGATTACTTGAGAGACGCTGTATGAGCGTCCCGCTACGCCGTCGGTTGCCAGAAATGTGAGCATATCGTAATTCATCTTCGCTGTAGTTCCAATGACTGCTATGCTTGAAAATATCACCGCTTGTGCGAACTGTCCGTCGACGTCTGAGTATCTCGAAGGATTTTCGTTTCCATACCCATAAGCCTCCGGCTTCCAACCCGGCCCGATGTTCTTGACTGGATCAACGCTTAGAAAAACACCCGCGTCCGCAAGGTAATAGCGGGCTCGCATAAAATAGAGACCGGGAATGAGCGGTTCCTCCATGACACCTTGGGAGCCAACAAATCGGTAAGAATTGGAATCAGCGGTGGTAAAAGCTGTGTAAGGCCGTCCATAGTCGGAATAAGCGTATTCGGCGGTGGCAGCGCGGTCTTTGTCGGTCAGTCGGACAATGTTGCCTGAGCAATCAGCGTGATAGCAGGTGATTTTGGCGGGGTCAGCTGGGTCGACTTTGACGGCGAGGTCCGGCCCATGAAGATACAAGGCGGTGATCTGGTTGGTCGATGTAGTGTCAGCAAGAATGCGCTCCATTCCTCCGGTCAGGCTAAGGACATAACGCGTCTCGGTGGTTGCTGCCGTGGCACCGGTCCCGGTAGTGAGGGTGCGTGAAATGCGGCGCCCCAGGGCATCGTATCGATTCAGGACTTGAGCTTTGAGAGCGGGAACCTGGCCGGGCGGAGTGGTAGCGGGAGGATCGAAGAGGAGCTTGGTCGTGCGGTTGTCCTCGTCATAGGTTAGAGAGAGGGATCCGATAATGGGACAGGTGGCCTTGGAGAGGTTGAAGGATTCTGATCCGTCGGCTTTCTTGAACTCGTAAGTCCAGTTTTTCGCGCCGGTGGAATCGGCTGCATCGGATCGGGTCTTCAGGCGACCGGCGGCGGTGTAAACAGAGGTTTCGTCATGCACGGCGGGGAATGGATAGGAAAGGAGGCCTTTCTCACGCGCCGAAGTTTGATTGCCGTTGCGATCGTAGGCATAGTTGAGGGCAATGAGGACGGAATCGTCGGCGGTGGCCGGGGTTCCTTTTCCATCGGTGTAGCCAAGAGCGGTCTGTCGGCCCAACTCGTCGTAGGTGGCGGTGCGCGAGATGCCGTTGGGGTAAGTCTGGCTGGTTAGGCGGCCTTCCTTGTCCCATTGATAGGTGAGGACGTGGCCGCCCCAATTGGCAGCGGTAGACTGGCGAACGAGCCGGCCAAGATTGTCGAACTCCTGGCTCAGCGGCCGATTACCCGGGTAGGTCAGTGTCGTTAGACGGCCCAAGGCGTCGTAGGCGTAGCCGACGGTCTGACCAAAGGCATCGGTCGAGCTATAGGGACGGTCAAGGACATCGTAACCTAGATTCGTGGCGGTCGACTGTCCCGTCTGGCCATCAATGCGAGTAACAGAGAGGACGTTGTCGTTGTTGTCGTAGGAGAGAAGGCTTTGCCGGCCGGTAGAGAACTGCGCGTAAAAGAGCCGGCCAGCGGCGTCGTAATACAGAGTCCGTGTAATGCCAGTCGGCTCGACTTCGGTCTTGAGGCGGCCGAGTTCGTCGTAGGTGTAGGTCCAGACGAGCTGGTCCTGGTTCTTCTCCGTGAGCCGCAGGCCGCGGACATCATAGGTCATAACATAGTGGCCGTGGAGCGCGTCTTCAATATCGAGGATGTTGCCTACGCCATCGTATTGGTAGATCCACGCCTGCCCCATCGGATCAGTCCACTTTTTCAAGCGTCCGCGCCCGTCGTATTCATTGCGGCTGGTGGCTCCCTTAGGGTTAGTGACGGAGAGGAGTCGTCCGGACTCGTCGTAGCTGGAAGTGCAGGTGTTCCCGAGTGGGTCTATCTCCACTGTCGCTCGATTGAGTCGGTCGTATTGTCGGCGAGAGAGGCGTCCGAGCCGGTCGCGTGTAGTGACCTCATTGCCGTTAGCGTCGTAACTATGCTCCGTATAATTTCCGTTGGGATCGAACTCGCGGAGTAAACGCCCGGCCTCATCATAAGTCCGGCTCGTTGTGATGTTCTGGAGCTGGGGAGCGCCCGTGACTTGAGAAATCGGGACAAGCGGGGAAGTGCCGGAGGCTGCAAGGGAGCGGTTGTTATAAGTGGAAGTGGCAACGCTTCCCGCCCGATCTTTAGCCCAAACGCGCAAGTTACTGCCGTCGTATTGGCTTTCGGATTGCTGGAGCTTGGCATCTGTGGCGAAGCGAGCATTACCCACTTCGTCGTAAGTGGCCGTGGTGGTGCGGCCGAGTGGGGCATTCGTGCGGACGACATGGCCGTTGATGTCAAATTCGCTGCTGAAGGTATTCTGGAGCGGGTCCGTCGTGGACTTCAGCCAGCCCAACTCGGTGTAAGTAAAGGTAGTGGATTGGTTGGTGGCGTCGGTCTTGGATTGTAGAAATCCGGTGTCCTGGAAATAGAAGAATTTCGTGATGCTGAGATTGTCAGCGGAGTAATTGGCGTCCCGGCTGGTTTTGACAAGCCCGCGCGAATCGTAGGCGTAGGTGGTCAGCAGTCCGAGATTGTCTTCCTGGCTAAGGAGGTTGGCGTGCGAGTCGTAGATATAACGGTTTTCCCAGTCGGCCACCTCACCCGTGACTCGCGGGCGGATATCTTTGAGCGGGCGATTGAGCAAGGCAGCAAGACCTGCGGGATCGGTCAGCCGGCCATTTGCTCCCAACGCATCGGTGGGTTTCGCATAGACCCATCGCCACACATTGCCGAGGGCATCGGTCTTCTGGAGAAGATTGGCCCGTTCATCGTAAGCATCGAAGGTGGTAATCGAGCCAAGCGGCTCGGTCTGGCGCTTCATTACGCCCACGATCGGAATGGCGCTGCCAAAAGCGTCCTTGTCACCAGCGGAATAGAACTCATAGAGAAAGGTGTTCCCAAGCGGGTCGGCCCTTGAAACGACGTGCCCCTTGCGATCGAAGCCCTCCATCCATTTGAAGCCGTCGCCGTCAGTGCGGGTAATCTGGCGTGAAGCGGGAATGCCGTATTGATAGGAGGTGGCGCGACCGCTGCCATCGGCCTCGGTCGTCTTACGGCCATATTTGTCGTAAACGACCGTCACATCGGCGATCCCGCGCGGATTGGTCATCTGACTGAGAAGGCTATTCGGGCCACCGTGGACGGCGGTCCAGGTTGTGCTGAGCGGCGGGGTGGAAGTATAGTCGGCCGGGCCGGCGTGAAAGAAGGTGGAAAGCCTGTTCTCAGCGTTGTAAGTAAAGGTCGCAGTCCAGCCGAGGGCGGTTACCGAGGTAAGCTGGTTCTGGGCGTTATAGTAAAATTTCCATGCCGTTCCGGCGGTGTCTGTCACGGTATCAAGCAACCCTTGATTGGGTTCGTAGGAGAGCGTGACAACGTTGCCGTTGAAATCGCGGATCTCCTTGAGTTTGCCGGCAAGCAAAGGGTCGGCGGTATTGCTGGGATGGTAAAAGCGGTAGATGGTACGGTCTGGAGTGATCCAGATCATGTAATCGGCCGTCGCTGGATCATCCGCCAGTTCGCCGCGATACTCGCCATGGGTCGGTTTGTATTGACCAGATTGACGTTGCCACGTTTCCAGGCTGCCGTCCCAGAGCAGGAGCCCGATGTAGCCACCACTACCAACCAGGAAGGTACTGCCCGGAATGAGCCGGGTCTGAAAAGAGTGCCGCCATCCGGAGCCGAGCACCGCGTCGGCCTCAAACATATTGGTGCCGCCTTCAAGGGCCTGACAATTATAAGCGATACCGCTATTGTAGCCGACCCGGAATTCAAAGGGGAGACCGGCGGTGGCGCGGCTGAACAAAGTGCGCTGCCAGGTAAATCCACCCCCGAGAGGAGCCATGGCATCGCGACCCTGGTTTTTTTGAGAATCAAAGAGCGACTGCTCTCCCTGCTTGTCCGTTTCGGGATAGGTGATGGTTCCCGTGCCCGCCGTCACGGCCGGGTCCGTTCCGGTAGGCGGCGTGGCGGCAAAGTTCTTGAGATTATCGGAGGCGAGGGTCGAATAACCGAGCTTGTAATACCCCTTCAAGCCAGCCAAGGCGGGTGGGATGTCGCGCAACCGGTTCAAATTGACGCTGGCCGCACTCAATACGGTCTGAAAAATGGATACCTCCTGCACTTCACCCCAGAATTTCTCCTTTCCTTTGAACCCACCGATGGAAACGCCGTCGGTAGTGGCGGTGGTGCCGATGTTTTGCGGAGAAGGAGTCAGGGCGCGTCCGTCAACGTAGGGAGTGTAGCTGGTGCCGCTGCGAACAACGGCAAGGTGATACCAGCGATCCAGATAAGGCCGTTCGACCAGTACGATGGGCGCCAGCGCCGCCGTGCCTTGGGCCGAAAATTCAAGATTGCCGGTTGAGATATTGAAATAAAAACGCCACGCGTGTGGCTGCGTCCAATCCCCGGTCTTGCGGTTGGCTAGGATCGTCATGTTTTCACTCAGCAACGTCCCGCTCGGAATCGAAATCTTGACCCAAGCCATGACGGTGAACGCGTTAGCGCTCGTCTTCCAACTCAGGTCGCCATTCGTGTCCGCGATCTCGATGCGGACCGTATCGCTCGCTTTGTCAGAAAAGGTGGCGGCCCTGGCGCAAACGCCTAGTCCGCAAACCGCAAAAACGAGAAACAAGATCCGGATGCTCATAAAAGTTCTGCTGTTTTTGTAGCCAAATGTCGAAAACGACAACGCATAAAGGTTAAATCAACGAGCGTTGCACAGATCATTCTAAACTCCGAGAGACATTCTCGCGGGTTCCACATCGGCCTGTTAGGTAGTTTTTGCCGCTTCGATTAAAATATTTTGATAACTTCAAACGCGGCGATTAATACCCGTACATGGATAATGTGCTACTTTGGCTTTGGGAAAACGTTGTAATTGCGGGGCCATCCGAAAGCATGAGCGACTCCAGCGTCCGCTTCTGGAAGCTTGAAGTCAGCGCCCTTGCTGCGATGTGGTCGCTGGGCCGAAATGAGACCGCGAAGAAAGCAATTCTTTCTAAAAAGTGATGCGGCATGCTGAGATCGCGCCGCTGTGCAAAAAACAGCTCGTGCTACGCGGAAAAAGCGAATTCGTATCAGCTCTTTGCTTGCAAGCGTTGTTCACGCTGTGGGACTCTTCGCCGCCTTGAATTCCCGTTTATACCTTCTACCCCCGATGTTAATTGAATGCCTTGAGGCGCGCATTGCTCCGGCGACAATTGTCGTAACGAGCGTGGCCGACGCCGGAACCGGTTCTTTGCGCCAGGCGATCATCGATGCCAACCAGGCGCAGGGAGGCGATGAAATCATTTTTGACCTGCCAACCGCTGGCAGCCACACGATTGTTTTGCATAGCGCTCTGCCTGTGATCAGCGACCTGTTGAAGCTCATTGCGCCGGCTTTCGAATACGCCAATCCACCGACTATCGTGCTTGATGGGAGTCATGCCGGAGCTGCGGATGGATTGGTCATCGCAGCGAATGGTTGCAGCATTCAGGGGCTGATTATCCACAGCTTCAGCGGCCACGGAATTCTCATCAGCGGCAACGAAAACCAGATTGGTGGAAACTACATCGGCCTTGAAGCGAGCGGCGATGCTGCGGGCCCCAACGGCGGCGACGGCATTTTCATCACCGGCGACCGCAACCAAATCGGCGGCGACGGTGCCTATAACTCGCCGCATGCCAACCGCATCTCCGGCAACGCGGGTAACGGTCTGCACCTCAGTGGAACGGCTTCGGCTAATCAGGTGATGGGCAATTTCATCGGGACGGATCGCACCGGGCAAATCGCCCTTGGCAATGAGATCGGCATTCTGATTGACGGGACGAGTAGCGGAAACATCATCGGCGGGAATGGGAGCTCGACCGCAGCGAACTCTGTCGAGGGTAATCGAGGTGTGGGCATCAAGATTCACAGCCCGGGCGCGGCGAACACGATTCAGGGCAACCGCATCGGCTTCCATCATGTGTTTCAAGGCGAAATGGCGGTCGCCAATGGAAGCGATGGGCTCCAAATAATCGATGCCATCGGCGCGACGATTTCCAATAACCAAATCGCCGGAAACTTGGGCAGCGGAATCACGCTGCGCGGCGGTTCTGGAAACACCATTTTCGACAACGGGATCGGATACAACGATTTCTCTTCGCTAACCATCGGCAACGCGAGCGATGGCCTGCAAATCGAGAACTCATCCGGCAACATTCTCAGGGGCAACATCGTCGGCGGCAACGGCGGAAATGGGATCGTCGTCAGAGGTGCGGCGTCGGATGGCAATCGGCTCACCGGCAACTACGTGGGTACCGATTCGTTCGGTGCGAAAATTTTTGGAAACAAGGGAGACGGCATTCTCATCGATGGCGCCACTGACACGATCATCGGTACGGCCGAACCGACCGATCCGACTCGAAACTACATCGCTCTCAATCATGGCAGCGGCATCCACCTCTCCGGCGGCGCCAGTGGCACGAAAGTCTGGGGAAATTACGTCGGTTTCGGGCGCTTTGGCGATGGGATCGGCGGCAATGCCTTGCATGGCATCTTTATCGATGGCGCGGACCACAGCACGATTGGCATCCACTCGCCAAACGGCAATGGCGACAACGCCATCGCGTTTAGCGGCCTTGACGGCATCCGGATTGAAGGCGCGAACAGCATTGGCAATGTGATCGCGGCCAATCACATCGGCATGGATCCTTTCAGCTCCGCCTCGGGTTCGTATTATGGCAATCTGGGCAACGGCATCTCGATCCTGGGGGCACCGGGCACAGAGATTGGCGGCGGACTCGCCGGCGAGGGAGCCTATCCCGATGGAAACGGGATCATGAACAGCCATGGACATGGGATTCTCGTCACGGGCGCGGCGGCTCGGGACATCATCATCCGCGGCAATCAAATCGCGAGCAACGGGCTGGATGGAATCCATGTCAGCGCGGATGCCGCCGGGAAGCTGACCGTCGGATCCCTGACGGCAAACAACGTCGTTTCAGGAGGCATTGCCATCGCCGCACCGCGGGCTCTGACGGTCAGCGATGCCAGCGTCCTGGAGGGTGGCAATCATCTCGAGGAGACCGTTAGCTTTATGCGGTTTGTCGTGCGCCTGAGTGAGCCGTCCGATGCGCCAGTCAGCGTCGCGTATTCCACCGCTGATGACACAGCCAACGCGGCCAGCGATTATAGCGCGCTCTCCGGCACATTGGTTTTCGCACCTGGCGAAACGCAGAAGCTACTTGATGTGGCGATCACGGCTGACCGGCTGCACGAGCTGTCGGAAACATTCTTTTTGAACGTTATGAACGCCAGCGGTGCGGCCATCGCCGACGGCCAGGGCGTCGGCACCATCCAGGACGATGACCTTGCCGGTGCGACGCCATCGCTGACGATCGCGGCAACTTCGGCGGCCGAGGACAGCCTGGCGGGTGTTGTGTTTACGGTGCAGCTCTCGTTTACTCCGCAACAGTCCGTCACGGTCGATTATTCCACGGTCCAGGGCAGTGCTTTGCCCGGCGCGGACTACCGTGAAACCGTCGGCACCCTGGTGTTTCAACCCGGCGAGTTTTCCAAGACGATCATCGTCCCGCTTGTCAACGACTCGCTCAAGGAGTCCAACGAGTCTTTTGCGGTGCGGCTCACCAACGCGAACGGCACCATCATTGGCACCGATCTCGCCGTCGCCACTATCTTCAACGACGATCTGGCCGACGCCACGCCCACCATCAGCGCCAATGGACGAGCCGCTCGATGGACCGATGTGGACGGGGATCTCGTCACGGTGAAGGTGAGCAAAGGCCGGTTGGATGCCGCCGATTTCACTCTCGTTCCCGCAGGCGCACTTGGCGGTTTTGAGTTCCCGGAGCTTCGGCTCACCAATGCGCGGCTTGCCGGCGCCAATATCACCATTTCCGCGCACCCGCAGGATGTCGACGGCGACGGGGACAAGGACGGGAATCGTTTGGTCAATGTCGGAGTGATCGACGCGACGGGTGTCGATCTTGGTGCCGTGCGCATCGCGGGCGCTCTCGGCCAGATTAAAGCCGGGGATTGGATCGCCAGCATGCCTGCTTTGAAGAGTTTGGCTGTCGAGTCGCTTGGCCAGTTCGCGGATTCGAGCGAGCTGCCGGCGGATGTAATGTTGCGCAGTGAGCTCGCAGGGAAACTCGGCAAACTCCTCGTAAAGGGAAGCTTCGATCACGCAGCGTTCATCGTGAGCGGGGACATCGGTTTCGTCCACGTGAAGCAGTCGCTGGTCAATGGCAGCATTGTGAGCAGCGGGGCCATAAAAACGCTCACCATTGACGGCGATTTAAGGAACGGAGCAGTTCGTGCGGCCACGACGATTGGCGCGGTGACCATCGGCGGCGATTTGGTTGGCGATGAGGAAAATCCCGCACGGCTTACAGCAGCCGGAGGCGTGCCAGCCTACGGTGCACCCGCCCTCACGATCAAAAGTCTGCACGTTGGTGGCAGTGTGCAATTCGCCGAGATTCTCGCCGGCTATGATGGCGGCGCGCCGGTGCGGGGCGATGTGGCCATCGGGCCGGTGACGGTGCGCGGCGACTGGTTCGCGTCGAGTCTCATCGCCGGGATCGATCGCGGCGCGGATGGAAAGTTCGGCACTTCAGATGACGCGATCCTTAGCGCGCAAACGGACACTTTATCCCGGCTCGCGGCAATCACCATCCGCGGCGCAGTGCGCGCCACCGACGCGGCATCCTCGTTTGCCTTTTCCGCGGAGACGATTAGTGCGTTCAAGCTTGGGGCAACGGCCGTGCCGCTCACCCGGTTTCTCGACGATCTTTTCGCCGGGCCCAGCTTCGACCTCCACGTCCGCGAGTTCGCCGCAGAACCTTAATTCCACACTCGCCGGACCGATCAGCCGGCAGTGGAGCGACCGGCGCATGGGATTAGGGCCTATATGGGCCAAAGAGCGAAGCGCCAAACGAGACTCAAGGACGCATAGAGGCTTTCAATCTTTTTGTGAACACTCCTGACCGAACGACCGCGGCCGCATTTCCACGCTATGCCGCCGGCAAGGTGATCGCTGATAACGCCTCCCTCCAATGGCCGGGGCTTTACGTGCGGCGTTATCGGTTTCCACGCGTCGTGGATCGGTTCCTCGTGCCTGCCACGCCTGACCCTTTGATTTCCTGCGGTCTTGCTGGGGCGGCGGAGTTCCGTGAGCGCGAGTTTGGCGATACCTGGGTGACGCGACAGATCGGGCGCGGTGACATCTTTGTCACCCGCTCGAAGACGCCCTACGAAGTGAGCCACAGTTCGCGCGTTGGCGAAGAGCTTGAAATCATTCAAATCCACGTCGCGGTCGATCACTGGCTTGCTTCCCTGGAAACCGTCTACCCGGGAAAGGGGGAACAAGTGGAAGTGATCGACTTTTTCGGGCGCAATGCAGCGCTCGCGTACCTCTGTTTTGCGTGCGCCGAGATGCTTTCCTCAGGAACGCTCGGAAAGTCCAAACGCATCGCTGATTTCACGCAGCTTATCGCTTCATTTCTCGCGGAAAAATACACGGACGCCACCTCCGAGAAACCCGACTTCCGTGGCGGCTTGCCAATCCGGCAGCTTCGCAAGGTGGAGGATCATGTGCGCGAGCATCTCGAGGAGGAAATTTCCGTCGAGGCGCTGGCACAACTGGTGAAACTGAGCCCGTTCCATTTTTCCCGGGAGTTCAAGCAGGCAACCGGAATGACGCCGTTGCAGTTCGTCACCCGCGAGCGAATCACGCGCGCCCAGCAGTTTATCCGGGAAACCTCCCGCAGTCTCATCGATATCGCCCTGGAGGTCGGTTACACGAGCCCAAGTCATTTTGCGAAAGTCTTTCGGCGCGTGACTGGAGTGAGACCGACGGAGTTCCGCAGCACCCTCTAGTTTTACTCCATAAGAGCCACCCTTCGCTTCGGAGGGCGCGGCGAATCTGCCGGTACGCATGTAAGCCTGCGGCCAATCTCCGAGGCTCCGGGACAAGGCAACGGTGGCATCGTTCGGAGCAGAGAGGAGGCATTGGCTTCTTTCACCGCAAGAATGCGTCAGGCGGCGCAGGACCGCGCGAGAAGCCTCGCATTTGATGCCCCATAGTCGTGCCACGCCCTGGAAAGTTCGGGTGCGAGACAATGAGAAAATTTACAATGAATAATCCAATAAACGTCAGCCCCAGGGTGACGAATGGCAGCGACGATATTACCAAATCCGAACGCCCGAGATGGAGTGCAGTATTTGCAATGGCGCTTTGCGTCGCGGTCCTGATCGCGTCCGAGTTCATGCCGGTGAGTCTTCTCAGCCCGATCGCCCACGATCTTGGGCTCACTGAGGGCCAGGCAGGCCAGGCAATCGCGATCTCCGGCATCTTTGCGGTGCTCACCAGCCTCTTCATCACCGTAATCGCAGGGCGATTAGACCGGCGGATCGTGCTGATCGTTTTTACCAGCCTCATGGTATTCTCCGGGGTGGTGGTAGCCTTCGCGCCCAACTACCTGACGCTGATGGCGGGACGCGCGCTGCTTGGTGTCACGATCGGCGGATTCTGGTCGATGTCCGCCGCCATGATCATGCGACTGGTTCCTGCGGAGTCTGTTCCACGGGGGCTGGCGATCATTTACGCCGGCAACGCACTTGCCTCGGCCATCGCTGCTCCAATGGGCAGTTATCACGGCGGCGCTCCTTGTCGTGTGGGGAATCCTTAGCACGGCAGCCCCGGTCGCATGGTCGACATGGCTGACACGGACACTTCCGGAGGACGCGGAGGCGGGCGGTGGCCTCATGGTCGCGATCATTCAGCTCGGGATCACCGTGGGGGCGGCGGGCGGCGGAGTAGTATTCGATTCGCTGGGCGGTAGCGTTACTTTCCTTGGAAGTGCGGGCATCCTTGTTCTGTCTGGTTTGGTTGCTCTCGTTGCCAGGAATGTGTCGACACGCCAGCCAGTGCGCGAGGGCTCCCGCCAGCCCCGGAAGGCGCTTTTGGCAGTTGGCTGACCTTTATGTGCCGGAACAAGCCTGTCATCATGAAACCCGCCGGCCAGTATACTCCCGCCCCAACAAGTTTGGTGCAGCCTCCTCGTATTCAGTGCTGCGGTCGATTTTTTAGGCACCAGACCATTTGTCGATAGCTCTCGGATTGGCGTTCTTGGGATTTGCGGCAGCGGGAGCTTGTCATCAGCGCGGCCACGATTGACCCGCGAATGAAAGCCATCAAGCACGTGCCGGGGCGGTCGTAAACCCGAAACCATGGAGCCCGCCGGCGGCTGCCCCGAACGCAGCGAGCAAATAGACCACAACACGATGTCCCGCTTTTTCATCAATCGCCCCATCGTCGCGATCGTCATTTCGATCCTCATGACGATCGCGGTCGCGCTGCTCCAACTGCCGATCGCGCAATATCCGAACATTGTCCCGCCGGAGATCCAGGTCCGCGCCAACTACACCGGCGCCGATGCGCAAACGATCGAGCAATTCCTCGCCGCGCCGATTGAGCAGCAGATGAGCGGTGTGGACCGGAGCAACTACATCCAGTCGGTCAACGCCAACGGGTCGATTCGCATGGCCGTGAACTTCCAGGTTGGCACGGATCCGAACGTGGACCACATCCTGACGCAGATGCGGGTGAATCAGGCCAGCTCGCAACTGCCGAGCGACGTCGTGAATTCCGGCGTGACAGTGCAGAAATCGACCGCCGCGCCATTGCTCCTCATCGCGTTGCATTCGCCAAAAGGCGCCTACGACAGTGTCTTCCTTGCCAACTACGCGAACATCAATCTGGTCGATCAGGTCACCCGCGTGCCCGGTACCGCGTCAGGATCGGGCGCTGTCGCCCGAAAAGTGATGGGGACCACGGTGATCGGCGGAATGCTGGCTGCGACGCTCATCGCAATCTTCCTCATTCCGGCCACCTACTACGTCGTCGAACGTTTCGCAGCCAATCGCCGGAAGTAAGCAGCGCGCAACAATGACGATGTATTATCATTCACGAAAGTTGATGTGGGTTTTTCCCGCAAGAACGCCTCAAAAGAGAGGAAATCAAAATGCTGGATCATATTTTTCTAACTGTCGCGGACATTCAGCGCTCGATCGCGTTTTACGAAAAGACCCTGGCCCCGCTCGGAATCGAGCATGCAGTCGATTACGATGGCAAGGATGGCCCGGAAGATCATCCGGATCTAAAGGGCTTTGGGCGAGATAATCGCGTGTCATTCTGGCTGCGTGAAGGCCCGCCCGCGCCACAGGCCGTTCATGTCGGATTCCTAGCCCGCAGTGAGGCGGAGGTTCGTGATTTCTCGGACCGCGCTCGATCCGGCCCGGCCACACAAACACTCCGGTGACAGACGGACATTTCGCCGGTGAATTCGGCGAGAAGCTGATTGCCGGAACGCCGCTTGGGCGCTTCGGCGAACCCGAGGATATTGCACCGCTCGCAGTATTTCTCGCATCGGATGATTCCCACTGGGTGACGGGGGAGTCGATCCGCGCATCAGGCGGTGTGCGAGGCGTGGGATACTAACGTTTCAAGGAGGTAAGCCGGTTTAATCACGAAATTCTGTTTGTCGTTGTTCGTCCGGACACCACTCACCGTTAGGGTAATTGCCATCACTCATTTCGTGCCCGGGTTACGCCTCCCAGAACATCCGCATCAATGCTGTGTCCCGGAATTATCGTCACCCCGATATGGATCGCTTGTTCTGGAAGGTCAATTGCGGTGCAAAAACGTGCAGGTGCCGGGTTCGCAAAGGTGAAGATCGAGACTGAGGCAGGAGTGAACAATAACCTTTCAAGCCCATTTCCGCAGGAACGCGACAGACTGCGCACGATCGCGAGAGCAGAGCCGCAAGGGATGCTTATACTCCTGCCAAGCTTGAATCCTTCAGGCGCACACCAACGACATCACAAAATGAAAACGCGCAAACTTGGAAACAGTAACCTGGAAGTCTCAGCCATCGGCTTCGGTTGCATGGGACTTAACTTCGGCTATGCCACTTCGCTCAGTAAAGACGAGGGCATCGCGCTGATCCGTGCGGCAGCAGAGCGTGGAGTGACCTTCTTTGACACTGCCGAGGTTTATGGCCCTTTCACCAACGAGGAAATGGTTGGTGAAGCGCTCAGGCCGATGCGGGATCAAGTGGTGATTGCCACAAAGTTCGGCTTCAATATCGACCCAGAAACGAAAAAGCAGGCGGGTCTCGACAGCCGGCCCGAGCAGATCCGAAAGGTATGCGACGCGTCGCTCAAACGGCTGGGCATTGAGGCAATTGATCTCTTCTACCAGCATCGCGTCGACCCAAACGTGCCAATCGAGGAAGTGGCGGGTACGGTCAAAGAGCTGATCGCCAAAGGCAAAGTAAAGCATTTCGGCCTCTCGGAGCCCGGTGCGCAAACCGTCCGCCGCGCCCACGCGGTGCAGCCGGTCACCGCGCTTCAAAACGAGTATTCGCTCTGGACACGGGATCCGGAGACCAATGGCATTCTTGAAGCCTGCGAGGAATTGGGCATCGGCTTCGTGCCCTACAGTCCGCTTGGCAAGGGCTTCCTGACCGGTGCAATGAACAAGGAGACCAAGCTCGGCGAGGGCGATTTCCGGAACATATTGCCGCGTTTCACGCCGGAGGCGTTGGAGAAGAACCAGGTGCTGGTCGATCTGCTCAAGCGTATCGCTGGTGAGAAAAAGGCAACGCCCGCCCAGATCGCGCTTGCCTGGCTGTTGGCTCAAAAGCCCTGGATTGTGCCGATTCCGGGCACCACCAAGCTCCACCGGCTCGAGGAGAACCTGGGTGCGGCCGACGTCGAACTGACTGCCGCTGACCTCGCGGAGATCAAGCACGCCGCAGCCGCGATCACGGTCGAGGGTGAACGGTATCCCGCGCACCTCCTTGCGACCACCGGCCGCTGATCTGCCATCCAACCGGTTCGTTAAGCATTTCCCTTCAGGAACTGTGGCTGCCAAAGACCTCAATACCCCCACCACTCCCCTATTACCTGGCGCTGTTGCAGATGGGGTTGCTGTCGTTGGGGCCGACGCATCGGTGCGCACTGAAATCGTCGGTCACGGGTGGCGCGTGCTCGCTGTCCTGAGCGCGCTGATGGGCTTCGCGTCGATTTCGACCGACCTCTACCTGCCTGCAATGCCGGCCATGGGCCGGGCGCTCCGTGCAGGCGCAGGCACGGTGGAGTGGACCGTGTCCGGATACCTCGTTGGCTTCAGCCTGGGCCAGCTACTGTGGGGTCCGATCGGTGACCGGCATGGCCGCCGGCTGCCGGTAGCAATTGGACTTGTACTATTCGTGATCGGTTCGGCGGGTTGCGCGCTCGCGGGCAATATCTGGTCGATGATCGGCTGGCGCGTTGTGCAGGCGGTGGGCGCCTCCGCCGGCGTCGTGCTCGCACGCGCCATGGTGCGCGACCTTTTCGTGGGCAACCGTGCCGCACAGATGCTCTCCACGCTAATGACAGTGATGGCGATCGCGCCGCTGCTTGGGCCGATCCTGGGCGGGCAGATCCTCGCGCTTGCTGGTTGGCGCGCGATCTTTTGGACGCTGGTCGCTGTCGGCTTGGCGACCATGGCGGCGCTGTTCACATTGCCCGAGACACTGCCCGCGGAGCGGCGCAACCACGAGCCGCTGTTTCGCGCGCTCGCCCGTTATGGCGAACTGCTTCTTAATCGCCGGATTCTCGGCTACGCGGGCGCAGGCGGCTTCTTCTACGCCGGCATGTTCGCCTATATCGCAGGCACACCTTTCGCTTACATCACCTATTACCATGTACCGCCGCGGCTTTACGGCCTGCTCTTCGGCATCGGCGTTGTTGGCATCATGGCCAGCAACTTCGCCAATTCCCGGCTGGTAACGCAGCTCGGCAGTGATCGGCTGCTCCTTTGGGGCACGAGCATGGCAGCGTTCGGAGGCGTTCTGCTGGTGGTGGCCGCCTCGACCGGTTGGGGCGGCCTTATGGGGCTGATGGTGCCGCTTTTTCTCTTCATCTCAGCGACCGGCTTTATTGTCGCCAACTCGATCACTGGCGCGCTGGCGGGCTTTTCCAAACGAGCCGGTGCGGTCTCGGCGCTGGTCGGCGCGATCCAATACGGCAGCGGCATCATTGGATCCGCGCTGGTCGGCGTGTTTGCCGACGGCACGCCCTGGCCGATGGGCTGGGTAATTGCGCTCGCCGGGATCGGCAGCCTGCTTTGCACACGTCTGCTCGTCACGGGCGAACAATTGCAAGCCTGACTACGGTCCAAAATGGACCAACAGAGCCATCAATTTATGTATAAAACCAAAGCTTATTCCGCGGCCAGCGCCACGTCATCGCTGGCCTCCATCTCCATCCCGCGCCGGGATTCGACCGATCGCGACGTCCAGATCGAGATTCTATTCTGTGGCGTTTGCCACTCCGACCTTCACTACGCCCGTGACGAGTGGCACGACGTGATGCCCACTGTCTATCCATGCGTGCCGGGCCATGAGATCGTCGGACGGGTTACCAAGACCGGTTCGGCTGTCAGCAAGTTCAAAGAGGGCGACCTCGTCGGTATTGGTTGTCTGGTCGATTCGGACCATACCTGCCCCAATTGCCGGGCCGGCCTTCAGCAATTTTGCCCGAACCAAGTGCTCACCTACGGCTCTCCCGACAAGCACAGGACGGCGCCGGTGACCTACGGCGGCTACTCCGAGAGCATCGTCGTGGACGAAAGCTTTGTGTTGCGTATCCCGGTCAACCTCAGCCTCGCGGGGGCCGCGCCGCTGCTCTGTGCCGGCATCACGACCTACTCGCCGATGCGTCACTGGGGTGTCACAAAGGGCAAAAAGGTCGGCGTCGTCGGCCTTGGCGGGCTCGGTCACATGGGTGTAAAGTTCGCTCACGCGTTCGGTGCGCACACAGTTGTCTTCACCACCTCGCCGAACAAAAAGGAGGATGCACTTCGCCTTGGCGCGGACGAGGTCGTCGTCTCCCGCAACGCCGATGCGATGCAGAAGCAAGCGGGCAGCTTCGACTTCATCCTCGATTGCGTGGCCGCCGAACACGACATCAACGCCTACATCAATCTGCTCACGCGTGACGGCAACATTACCCTGGTCGGCGCGCCTGAGAAACCGCTGCCCGTCTCGGCGTTCAGCCTGATCATGGGACGCCGCAGCCTGTCGGGTTCGCCGATCGGCGGCATCCCTGAAACCCAGGAGATGCTCGACTTCTGCGGCCAGCATAACATCACCGCCGATGTTGAAGTCATTCCGATCCAAAAGATCAACGAAGCCTATGAGCGGATGGTCAGGTCCGACGTGAAGTATCGCTTCTCAATCGACATGGCTTCCTTGAAAGCGGAGTAACCCTCAGCAGAAGCGCGGCCTCTCTCAAGGAGAGAACTCGAACAACTGCTCGTTTTATTTGTCGCGGCTGTGATCCTCGCAGCCGTGACTGGGGCACGCATCTTCCAATCATATATTGCTTTTGGGCACTGCTACTTACCACGGCGCTCCTTTTCCAAAACATGCGGCACTGCCGGTTCAGAAGGCGCACTTCGTCCGTTGGTTGGCATTATTTCAGGAGACGGTAGATGCTCGCTTCGCCGGTCCGAAAGCTAAGGAAGCAAAGGGACGGGCTGCTTCAATTGCTGACACCTTTGCACAACGCATGGGTTTGCTGAAGAATGCAGATGGCTTTGGTAGCGGCGATTTGGTGCGCATTGCCGGCCTGCAACCTGGACCGCCGCGTCCGAGCCCAGAGAGTTCCTAGATTATCTCTCGCGCGATCCGCCCATCGACCTACCTGCGCAAAACCTTTCCGGCGAGGAATGACTGGCAGGCAGAAATCAGTCAGGGGAATCTGGATGCTGATGGCGCAGGAGATCATCTGGGCGCTCTCGGCTCCTGATGCGTCAATTAATCAAGTCGGGAGCAACGCAGTCCAGTTCCACTGCTCTTGCCTTTACAACCTATCATAATTCCGATGCGACTTGGATAAAAGGAAGCCGACCGCGACTCCCTTACGATTTATGATTATGAACCCCAAAGACCCGCCAACGATTCTTCACATCCCTGCCCTTTGCGCAGCCGATGGCGTAAAAGAGTTTACGGACCTCTTCATTGATGAAATTTGCGATCATCATTACCTTCTTCCGTTAGATCGGTTTTGTACGAACGGTGGCGAGGTTGACGACGTGGAGGACAACGCGGTTGAGGTGAAGAAATTCAATAAGACAACCGTTGTCGGCACCTATAGCTTCACGTTTTACGACAGCTCCACAGAAGGCTGTAAAGATCGCGATTGGACTGAGAACCGTTCCGCATCGATTGAGTTTGTGTTTCATCGCTCGACCGGAAAACTTGAGCTTTCCGGCAACACTTTAAAGCGGATCGACGAACCAAATCAATTTTGATAGTACCGCCTAACAAGGCCAGGTCGCTGCAGGGTGAAGAAAGCCGCCGCGTTTAGTGGCGCCACCCGGGATCGAGGCTGATCCCAGGCTCATTAAGCAGCAGCACCGGAGCATCCGGCAGCAACAGGAGCGCGAGCCCGAGCCGCTGGCGCATCCCCCGAAGGGCGTCCGCGCTTGTTTGGGGCATCCGGCTGCTGCCGGGCGTCTTCATCCCCGATACGGACGAATGAAAGGCCGATGCATCGCGCTGCTTTTTCTGAGCGCAGCTACGGCTTTGCCAGGCGAGTCTGAAACAGAGGCGGCAAATCCAGCATTCACGCCGCCGGATCGTTCGCTGTTTGAGGAAGGCCGCTACATTTATGAGCGGAACTGTGTTGTCTGCCACGGCGTACGCGGTGATGGCCAGGGCGAAATGGCCGCGCCGATGACGATCAAGCCGCGCTCCTTTCGCACCGGAGACTTCAAGTATCGCTCGACGCCATGGGGCAAGCTTCCGACAACTGATGATCTCCTCCATACTGTTCACGACGGCCGCTCCGGCACTGCGATGGGCAGGTTCACTCACCTGACCGACTTGGAAACGCGCGCTGTTGCGGAATATGTAAAGTCGTTCTCCCGCAAATGGCGAAAACCGGAGTATTATGCGATGCCGATCGAAATTCCGCCGGAGCCGGCCTGGCTGCGTGAGCCGGTGGCGCTCGCGCCCCGAGCAGCCGAAGGACGCAAACTTTTCATCGCACATTGTGCGGTTTGCCACGGCGAGAATGCAGACGGCAAAGGCGCTGCCGCCGTCGGACTCAAGGATGAACGGGGTGATCCGGCCATACCGGCCGATTTGCGAAAGCCTCATCTGCGCAGCGGCAGCGAGCTGCGCGACATCTATCGCGTGCTGATGACCGGCCTTAATGGGACACCGATGGCGAGCTTCGCGGAGCAGCTTACGACTGAACAGAAATGGGACGTGATTGCCTATATCGAGGCTCTCCGGCGCACCGAAGAAGCCAGGAGTAACCACCCGGATCCGTCTCCTTGAAATCCAAGGCTCAGCCTTTGCCATAGTCCGGCAAATTCACTTTTTGAATTCGGCATGCTCTGGCGTTGGTACGTCGCAATCGCCCTCTGCCAGATACTTGCTCAGATTGCGGAGCTCACGCTTGCCAAGCGCTGAGGTCGACTCCGGATACCGGCAAGTATCGAGCTTCAAAAATTGATACCCAAAATGAAAACCAAGGAGTCTATCGGACCACGCTCAGATGTCAGTTCGTGGAAATCTTGTGCGGCCTGCGTGCTCCACGTTTACGCGCCTTTGCGGACTGGCTAGCAGAAGTAAGGCGTGCTGCCCGCCGCAGATGTGATGAACATGTAAACAAAGGCCAGCCCCTTGCAGCGAAGCCGCCAAGCTTCTGCATTGCGTAAATGTAATGCAAAAACAAATTGCAATCACACGGCTTCTCTGGCGTTTGGCGCGATGCAAAATTTCTCATCGTTAATCGAGGCCTGGCCGAAACTCAGCGGGCTGACCGCGTGTTTCGTATGGATGGGCTTTATAGCGTTGATGATCACTCTTTTTCTTGGATGGGAAGGCGATAACTCTCAATCCTCTCACCGCCACCAGCACACAAACATGAGCGTGTCAGCTGGTTTGGTACGCCTTGGCATCGGTGTTTCCTTCGAGAATGACGATGTTGACCGGCTCAAAAACCGGTGAAGATATGCGATTATCCCGCGTCGGTGGCGTTTCAGTTCCGCTGATCGCGGCGACGCTTTGGCCTATTTGAAGGCGGGCGTTTTCTCATCGATAGCCAACAGAAAAGCGACCACATCGGCTCGCTGCTGCGGGTCCGCGATAAAATGCACCCGTGTGCCGCCGCTGGCATCCTGGGAACCGTCGAGAACCTGCTCAAGCGTTTGCGCCAGGCCGCTGTAGAAATATGGCGCGCTTTCATGGACGCTCAAAAGCGAGGGAATATTGATGCCGTTTGCGCCAAGTGCCGCGATCGGTTGAGAAATGTCGGCGCCATTGAACCGGATTTCGTTGACCCGGCCGGCGGCGGTAAAGGTGCCAACATTGGTGAGCACCCCGGGAAATTGCGCGGGCGGCGGTCCCTGTGTTTTTGTCTGCCTGAGCTCGGCGCCGATCACCCGCTCATTGCCGAGGCCAAGGCCGAGCTCCGGCGAGGGCGGCGGGGAATAATCGACCGCCGAGCGGGTCCATTTGGGGCCTCCGTGGCAGGTCACACAACTCACGTTGGCCGACGTGAGACCCGTTTTGGCAAAGAGGAGACGGCCGCGAACGGCTTCCGCCGTTTTAAAGCTGATCGGTGCGCGGGCCGCCCGGATTCCGCGATCGGTGAAGAAGTTGATTGCATCCTGTCTGACGTCACGGCCACTGCTTTGCACGGGCAGGAAGTTGGTGACGCTGGGCGGGGTTGAGAGCTGCAGACCGCGGCGCGCGGTGGAGAGCGTGGCACGGTTGACCCAAGTGCCGCTGGGCGTGCCGGGAGGACCAGCCACCGGGCCGTTCGCGGCAATCGTGTATTCAAAAAGGGTCGTCGTATCGGCGTTGGAATCGTTGATGCCCGCGGCAACGTAGATCTGGTTGGTGCTCAGCGAAAAGGCGATGCCAAAGCGGGCGCGCGGCTCGGGAAGTGCGGTGTGCGGCGTGGCCACCACGGTCACGGCCTGGGCAAGATATTCCTCGACTGTATCGAGCACATTGCCTGCCGCGTCGATTCCCCCAATAAGGAACACGCGGGAAGTGACACCGCGGATGGCGGTGGCAGTGCCGAGGTAGCGCCGCAAGGTGATGCCCGCCGGATTAAAGGTCGTCCAGGTCCCCAAACCGCCCGGATCGGCCGCAAACCGCTGGATCGGCGCGGCGGTGGCCACCGAAGGAGTGTTTTCCGAGGAACCATTTCCACTGACCACATGGATGAGTTGTAACGGTTCAGCGGTGTTGATTCCACCGGCCACGGTGACGCCGAACTGGGCAACCGCATGCGGCAGGGAACTCACCGTGCGCCATTTGTTGGTCACGGGATTATATTCCTCCACCGTTGAGACGGGCGCGACTCCGCCATCGGTGCTGTTGTAGCCGCCAATGGCATAGATGCGAAAGCCGGCGCTGGTGCGCACCGCGGCTGCTCCCAGCGAATGGCGTGGCGTCAGGCCTGCGGAGCTGAGCGGCTTGAGCACATTGGTGCGGGGATTAAATACGAGCACGGTATTGGCTCCGGTTACCAGCGTTCCCTGCCCTGCCCCAATCCGGCCGCCGATGAGGAACACGCGCGCATCATCGAGTGTGGCCACGCCAAAGTCGCGTCGTCCATCGGGAAGGCTTGGCAGCGGATTGCCGTCGTCCAGATCGTTGGTGGTGCCTGCCACGCCGGTAAATTGCTGGAATTGTTCGATTAGGGTCGAATCAGTCGGAGTCACACCGGTTGCTCCACCGAGGGTGAAGAAGAGGCGGTCGTCATCGATAAGGCCGCGTCCGCCGAAGATCACGCGGGTATTGAGTTCAAAATCCTGCACCTCGTCGCGCACGGCGCTCCAGTTGAGGATCCGGTGCGGAACAATCCGCCGTCCTTTTGGATCGAATGTGCCGTCAAGCCCGATGGTCTGGCGCGGCCCGGTCTCGAACATCCACGTCACGTTATCCGAGCGTCCGGCGGGATGGCAGACAATGCAGCCGCCCCAGCTCTCGCTCGACATCCGTTCCTGGGGGCCGCGCCCCGTGTAAAAAAGCTCGGCTCCCAGGTGCAGAAAAGCAGCCTGGCTGTTTTGCGGTGGCAGCTTGGAGGAAAGAGCGGTTCCCACGATCACCGGCGCGGGCCCATTGCTGATGTCCACCACCGAGATCGAGCGGCTGATGTAGTTAAGAACGTAGAGCCGCGTGCCTGTTGTGTTGATGGCCAGTCCGCGCGGAGCTTTGCCCGAAATGCCGCCACCTGAAATATCCTCAAGATCCACCCGCACGATCGCACTCGGGCCGGCAACGAGCGGCGCGCCGATGGTCGGAACGCCCGTGCCATCAATCGTCAGACGGACCAGCAGATCCGAATTCTGAATGACCACCCAGGCGTCCGAACCGTTGGGACGCCATGCCATTGCCACGGGGTTGGTGAGAAAAAGACGCGGCGCCGGCGTGGTGGCCAGATTCACGCCTTGGTTCAGATTCAATGGGGCGGTGCGCCGAAAGGTGGCGTCGCTCTGACCTGCCGTGAGTTCCAGACGGTTTGCCACATTGAAGACTGAGACGAGCCCCTGCGCCATCTGGTTGAAACGGAGCGGGCCGTTGGGCGATGCACCGGTGCTCACCACATACGCCAGCGGTTGGGTGGGATGCAATGCGATTGCAGCAAGCTGGTTTGGAAACGCTCCCGTGGGTGTGGTGAAGGTCTGTGGATTGGTCGATGCCACGTTTGGAACCAGACCGTTGGCCGGTGCAAGCCTGCCGTTGGAGTTGAATCCCGCGTTAGCCAGCGGCCCGAGCACCACCGGATTCGGCGCACCGACCACCGCGTTGGTCGCCAGACTGATCGCTACGACATGGCCTTCACGCTGATCGTCCTGGCCCTCGTCGAGCGCGCTTTTTCCCGCACGCAGCTGGCCGAAGAAAAGCGCGACAAAAGCTGTTTCATTTGAGTCGTCGTTATCGCCGTCGTTGCTGATGCTCACAGCACGCGGAGCGCTCCCGAACGCGCTCAGATCAATGGTGGCGATCAGATTCGGCACCAAAGCCGTCGTATCGAACACCATGACGTTGTTCGAAGAGGAGTTTGCCACCAGAAGCCGGCTTCCATTGGGCGAAACCACCAGAGCCACCGGCTCGACGCCCACTTTGAGCAGACGCGTCTTTTTGCGCGTGGCCAGATCGATTACCGCCACCGTGCCATCCCCCGCGTTGGCGACATAGGCAAAGCGCCCGTTGGGATGAAGCGCCACGCTGCTTGGTTCGAGGCCGGTGGAAATCTCCGCCAGCTTTTTAGGGATGTTGGTCGAGACATTGAAAAGCGAGAGCGACTTGCTATCCGGATTGACGCTCGCCAGCAGCGTATCGTCTTCTGAGAGGGCGATCGGCGTCGATTGTGCCGGCACGGCGCAATCAACGAGCGCCGGAAAGGCGAAGGTCAAACTAAGCAGTGCTATAAATCGTTTCACCCGTGCCAGATACCGGTCCATTCGCCTCGACGGCCGGTTCGACCTTGTGTTCCCAAAAACAGCTTCATGGATCTTCATTGCGCTACCTCCCCCTCCGTTGCCGGGCCTCGCCATCCTTAACCAATTTACCGCTGAGCCGCCCCCGGAAAAGCGCCCAGGACCGGCAAACTTCGCCCGGGTATCCGACCGTATGCCATTCCTGAAACACCGCTGGTTGGACTACTTATTGTTCTTTGGTGAAGGGATTAGCACAGAGGACGCATTGCGAACGCGAATTGCGGCTCGCTCTCCACGCATGATTGGCCCGCCTGGCAGCGCTCCAATTCTCCTCGCCACCGTTCTCAGGCCCCCTAGCTTCTTCCCTCGTGCCCAGCACTCTATTCACTTTGCTCGATGATATCGCCTCCGTGCTCGATGACGTGGCGGTGATGACAAAAATCGCTACAAAGCGCACCGCGGGTGTGCTTGGAGATGATCTTGCCCTCAACGCTCAGCAGGTTGCCGGCGTGAACCCGGACCGCGAGCTGCCCGTTGTCTGGGGCGTCGCGAAAGGCTCAGCCCTGAATAAAGCCATCCTGGTGCCCGCGGCGCTGGCAATCAGCTGGGTCGCCCCCTGGGCGATCACGCCGTTGCTGATGCTCGGGGGCGCCTACCTCTGCTTTGAAGGCTGCGAAAAGCTCGCGCACAAATTCCTGCATAGCAAAGCCGAAGGGGATGTGGAGCACCAAGCTCACGTGCAGGCGCTCGCTGATCCCTCCGTCGACCTGGCTACTCTGGAACGCACCAAGATCAAAGGCGCCATCCGCACCGATTTTATCCTCTCCGCGGAGATCATTGTAATCGCCCTTGGCACTGTCGCGGCGGCCGGCTTTATGCGGCAGTTGCTGGTGCTTGCCACCATCTCAATCATCATGACGGTTGGCGTCTATGGATTGGTTGCTGGCATCGTGAAGCTCGATGACGCGGGCCTCTACCTAAACCGGCGGCAGGGAGGCGCTCGGCAGCTTGGGCGTGCCATTCTCTTTGCCGCTCCGTGGCTTATGAAAGGGCTCTCCTGGGCTGGCACTGTCGCCATGTTCATGGTAGGCGGCGGCATCCTGGTACATGGCATTCCCTGGCTGCATCACTCGATCAAGCACGCGGTTGCCGCGGCTGGTCAAGTGTCTGTCGCAGGCAAACTCCTTGGCGGTCTTACTTCGATGATACTGCCGGCATTGGCAGGCATCGTGGTAGGTTTGATTGCCTTGGGCCTGGTGACGGCCGTGCAACGCATTCGTGGTAAGAAAGACTAAGGGCGATTTAATCACCTCACTGACGCTCATGGAAGCCGGGCGACCTGTAATTCCACGAGAGATTGGTTCAGCTTCGGATGATCACGAAGCGTCATGGCCGGCCCGTAAATCAATCCCGAGCCATACGCAGCTTTTCGCCTCCATGAGCCAATCATCTCCGGGGTAAAACCGGGATCGCAGGCAACAGGCAAGAGTATGTCGCGCTCAAACAGAGCGACATTAAGCCGATCAGGATCATGACGTGACCGGTAAAGGATCCCTTCGATCTGATCCGGGTGCCGCATGAGCCTCGCCGCCCACTTTCTTGTAGTGGAATAGTTGCCGGTGAGCAGTTGAGCATCAGTGCCGAGCTTTGAAAGATTCGCTCCTGTTGCGTCCAATAACGTGACGCGAGGCAGACTGACCAGCGAAACCCAAGTCTCAGCAAGCGTCAGTTCTGTAACACTACGCCCGAGGCTTCCCACAGGTCCCCAGTGATCGTCAAATAATTCCATCAACGCTCCCGGAAGGGTGCTGGCAATACAAAGAGTGCCCACACCGCCCCTGGAATCAAAACGCGAATTCCCCCGCCGGCTGAAGTGCAATGGCGGCCATGGTTTGCCCGTCCCGGGATCCGTGGAATGGAGACGATAGAAAACACCGCCAACCTTACGGCACAGACTTGTCAGCCGGATAAGGTTGAACTCTTGCTGCGCGGGAGGCGCGTTGAGTTTACCAGCTGTTTTCTTCCGCATGCGCTTTCGCGTGGACAACTACGCTGTCCACCTCGCCAGCGCGCAACAACTCCAGAGCGGTTCCCCCATCCAAATCGTGCCTTGGCGCCAAAAAGTAGCGCATGATTCGCCACTCATCCAAACTCCGGAAAGCTTGCAGCACATTCTGAATCCCTGTGAGCAATGCGCCGGCAGGAGTGAACTGCCATTGAGGATAATGAAACTGATGCTTTGCATCGCGCCACGAAACGATCCGATATTCCTTGCGACGCTTGTGAAGCGCAGCCGGCGTAAGATTGAACTTTTCCATCAATTCCTGGCCGGTCCACGCCCCTCCTTCCGCTTCCTGCATCCGCAAAACCAGTTTGCGACCCGCCTCAGACGGATCGAATTCAGCCTCTTCCTTTTTCGAGATCGCGGCCTTTTTTTCGTGCAGCCTGGAGTCGAGACGGACGCGGCCTCTATCAACGATCACATTAAAGCCAAACACGCGCCGCCCCTCCCCAACAGCAGGCCCGGAAAGCTGCGCTTTAAGTTGTTCGCCGATCCTGTTGGTAATCTCGTCGATCCCCGCAACATCCAGCTCCCCGTTTTTAAGCGACTTTCTGGCGGAACCGGACTTGGGTGGCGTCCGCAATGTATCTCCTGTGGCGCGGATCTCCTTGGTTTTAAGAAGAGTTGGCATGAGCTAAGGCTATCAACCAAATCAACCAAATCAACTCTTTTGCCGCGCATTGCCCAAAAATCGGAGCTTGTGGCAACGCGCACAACGGCGCTTTCAGCCACGCCAAGCGGCCCTTCGAACCTTTTATGGCTCCGCCTGGATCGACATCGATCCACTCTCTCCAAGGGAGGAGGTCGCTGTTTTCGGCGTGAAAAAGAGGAAAAAACCGCCAGCCGAATGGCTCTTTTGATAAATCACCCCGCTCAAAGATACCGCTTTTCCACCGCCGGGATGCGTGAAGCTTCCCGTGACCGATCCAACGGCCGGGTTGATCACGATTTTCGGTCCACCCGTTCTGTCGCCGCTTGTGTTCACAACAGTCACTTTGCTATTGAGCGCGATGGAAAGATCGCTGGAGAGCGGCGCCGCGAGCAAGCCGTTGGAAAGCGTTACTTCCCCGTTGATTACCGGTGCTGTTTTGCCGGCTACGCCGAAAACGTTTAAGTCCGAATTTGCCAAAGGCTTCACAAACTTCGAAGCAACCATTCCAAGATTGATCCCTTCGGGCCAACCGGCCGGATAGAGTGTATCCGAGGCATTGGCCCGCTTATACCACTTAAAGCCGGCGCCGTTTGCATCGCTCTCCTCGCGGGTCGGATCAAACCTGAGGGTTCCTGTAAGCAGCCCTGAGTTCGAGTAAAGCAGGAGAAAGAGAGGCAGCTCGTTTGCCCTGGAAAGCAGGTTGCTGCAACTTACCGGCGATCCATCGGCCAGTTTGCCCGTGATGCGCACAGCCCCGCCCGCCGATACACTGACTTTGGCCCAACCGTCCCCTTGCGGAAACACGCTCACCCCATTGTTAGGCGCATCGGAAGCAAGGAAAAGCGCTGTATAGAACCCTTTGTCCGTGCGCGGATCCAGGAGGCTCACAGGCACGTTAATGAAAGGCGCGTCCGGATTTTTCTTTGCCGTATAAATAGCGCGATCGGCGTGCTCAAGCAGAGAAACCACGCTGCCGTCTTTGCTCAGCGTGCCGGCAATCCGTTCCGCGCCGGGTGTGGTATCGAGAGCGAGCGCGAGTTGACCAATGGAAAGCTCTTTTTTGCTCAACTCTAGCGTCGCCGTGCCGCTCTTTCCAAACCGTGCGCTTCCATCGTTCCTGAACACTCCCGAGATCGGGAAGACGGTTCCGCACAAAGTCACTTTTCCGGTGAAGGTTCCCGTTGGCAGCACGGTGATTCCGAGTAGTCCCTGATGATCGATACTCCGAACTGAAGCTTCCGTTGGTTTGAAAAGCCCGTTGTAGTTGCCGGCAAAGGCGGAACGCATCAGGGCAAAGTTGAATGTGCGGGTGACCGAAGTGGACGGATTGCCAAACAGATCATACGCGGTGACAACTGCGGTGTTCGAACCTGGTTCGGGTTTTATTAAAAGGGTCCATTCAAAACTGTTGCTCACCCCGAATGGCCTGACCACCTGCGGCGCGCCGCCATTAAGAACTATCTCAACTCGTTCCACCGCCCGATCGTCTTTTGCCTGCCCACTGAATAGGAGCCCGTCGCCCGCGAACTTACCATTGGCCGCCGGGTGGATTACAATGAGCTCCGGAGGCACTTCATCACGCACGGTAACCTTAAAACTACCATGAGTGACGTTGCCCGATTTGTCCGTCGCGGTGACCTGCACCGTTGTTGTTCCGATTGGGAACCTGCTCCCGCTGGCCGGCACGGAGAGAATCACCGGTTCCGGGTCAGCCACATCGGTTGCGGCCGGTGTGAATGTGACCGTTGATCCCAAGGCGCTTTCCGCCAGAACCCTGCGCTCTGCCGGCAAAGTCAGGTTGGGCGCGGTTGTATCCGTTACAGCGACTGTAAAGGTGGAGGTGCTCACGTTCTCCGCGTCGTCGATGGCGGAAACGATCACCGTGGTTAGTCCGATGGGGAAAATCGAACCGCTCTCTTTCGAATAAGCAAGCGCCGGCGCCTTCCCCGAATCGTCCGTCGCGACGACAGCCGAATACGTGACAACCGCTCCTGCGGCACTGGTTGCTTCGATCGGCCCGATGTTGGCATGCGCCGTAATGATCGGGGCCGTGGCATCGATGCCATCGCCACTCAATGCGATGGCATAAATCGGTGCAAACGGATCATCACTGTTTATCCGCAAAATCGCGGCGCGGCGGCCCTTGCCACCGGGTGTAAAGGTAACATTCAGAGCGGTCTCTCCGTCCGCTGGAATCACCAAAGGCAGGCCGCCGACGCCAACTTTGAAGTCTCCCGGGTTCGCGCCCGCAACCGTCACGTCCGCAAGATTCAGCGCGACGGAGCCGTTGTTTTTGAGAACGAAAGTTTTTACTACGATGCCGCTTCCGTCGCTGAACTCCACGGCGGGAGTTCCGCGCACCAACGCAACACTGTGTCCAAAGCCCGCCGCGATCGCCTGCACGCCGATTGCTGCATTCGATACGTCGGTCTGGCCATCGGCATTGTAACCCCAGGCGACAACCGTGCCGTCATTTTTGAGCGCCAGACTGTGATTGCGCCCCGCTGCAATGGCACGGACTCCTGTCAATCCGTCAGGCACGCTTGTCTGACCGTACAAATTGGAACCCCAGGCAACCACCGTGCCGTCGCTCTTGAGCGCGAGCGTGTGGTCGCCCCCGGCCGCGATTGCCTGCACATCTTTCAGCCCGCTTGGAACGATCGCCTGGCCATAGGGACTATAACCCCACGCCACCACCGTTCCATTGGTCTTGAGCACCACGCTGTGTCCCGCGGTCGCGATCGCCTTTACGTGGTCCAATCCCTCGGGCATCCAGGTGTAACCAAGCGGATTGGGCGTGCCCCATTCCACCACGGTGCCATTGTTCCTGAGCGCCAGGTTGTGATTTGCGCCGGCCGCAATCGCCTGCACATCGATCAGCCCGTTTGGCACGGTTGCCTGATTACTGGAATTTGACCCCCATGCAACAACCGTTCCATCACTTTTTAAAGTCAGAGTGTGCGCTGCACCTGTAGCGATCGCCTGCACCTCTTTTAAACCGGCCGGCACATTGAGCTGACCATACTGGTTCTCTCCCCAGGCGATGACAGCGCCATCGCTTCTGAGCGCGGCGGTGAACGATTCGCCTGCCGCGATCGATTTTACCGCCACCAATCCCGACGGCACGCTCGACTGGCCGTCATTGTTAAAACCCCATGCCACGACTCTTCCAGTCACCGAGAGTCGCGCCGGTTGCTCAATCACAAGACGAGGCGATCCTACCACCGTCACGGTAAAACTCTTTGTCGCCGTGTTATTCTGCGCGTCCTTCGCAGTAATGGTCACTGTCGTGACTCCAATAGGAAAAAGGGTATCGCTGTTTTGCGAGTAAGTCACCGTCAGCGGCGTGGTGAAATTGTCCATCACTTCTGCGGGCGCATAAGCCACATTGGCTCCCAGGGAACTTGTCGCCTCGATCGGGCCCACATTGACATGTTCGGAAATAAGAGGAGCCAGCGTATCGACCCCCTCCCCTGTCAGAGTCAGGTTATAGCCGGCCGTGTCATTGCTGGAAATGTAGAGGCTGGCGGAACGTTTGCCGAAGGTGCTCGGCGTAAAGATGACACGCAATGTCGTCTGCCCGCCGGCAGGGACGCTGCCCGACATCCCTTCGGTGTCGACACGGAAATCCGGAAAGTAAACGAAATTTCCCGTCTTGGTATAGACGTCGGTAATTTGCAGCGGCGTGGTGCCGGTGTTTTTAAGGGTGAAAACCTTTGGCTCGCTTGCGATCCGCAGATTCTGGACTCCAAAATCGACCGCCGCACTGTTGGTTGTCAGCGCCAGACTCTGTGAACCGCCCGCCGCAACTGCCTGCACGTTTTTTAATCCGGCAGGCACGTTGGTCAGAATAGAACCATCGGCTGACCATGTGACAATCCCTCCATCGTTCCTGAGCGCGACTACATGATAGAGACCCGCTGCGATGCTTTTGATGCCGGCAATCCCCGCGGGCACAGTCATCTCGCCTCTGGCCGTCACGGTTCCGGTGGTGCGTAACGCCAGGGTAAACTTATTGCCAGCGGCAATGGCACGCACATCGGTCAGACCCAATACATTTGTCTGACCGTATAAACCCGCGCCCCACGCAACGAGGGTGCCATCGTTTTTGAGCGCCAGAGTATGAGCCCCGCCTGCTGCAATCGCCTTCACTCCTGTCAATCCGGCAGGCACGGTCGTCTGCCCATCGGAATTCAGCCCCCACGCCACCACAGTACCATCGAGCTTAAGCGCCACAGTATGCCGGCCTCCGGCCGCGATGGCCTGCACGCCTGTAAGCCCGGCTGGTACCGTCGACTGGCCATAAGCATTGTGTCCCCAGGCAACCACCGTACCATCACTCTTGAGCGCCACTGAATGGGCCTCTCCTGCGCCAATTGCTTGAACATCACTTAATCCCTGCGGCACTGCTGTTTGACCATTGGCACTTTCGCCCCAGGCAACCACCGTGCCGTCGTTCCTGAGCGCAAGAGCGTGATAGATTCCGGAAGCGATCATTTTGACTTCAGTCAATCCGCCGGGCGGTGTCGCGCCGCTATCAGATCCAAATCCCCATACAACCACCGGCCCACCGCCTGGCTGTGGCGTGCCAATTGGTTGCTCAACAATGAGATGAGGCGATTGAGCAGAAACCGGCAACGGCGATACGGTGCAGAAACTGATGAAAAACAAAAGAAACACTCTTAAAAGCAAACAGTTGCCGGACACACCACGCAAAAATGAAAAATTCGGGCAAAACATTATATTTATAGAATGAACAAATTTATGAAGATCTAAGTTTCCAGGCATATAAACAATCCTTCTATGAGGTCGTGAGCCACCGCGGTCGGAAATCAGATCCAAAAAAAGCATGCCGGACCGCCACTTGCCGAGTTTCCACCCTGGTTCTTAATGGTAAGCGTCAACCGGGCTATCCGTTGTGATGATGAATTGAAAACGACGCCGGATGCCTGAAGCCTATGATTTGACCAGGCCTTTTCGAATATCATTCAAATATTAAACTATCCGGGGGTATCTGCTGCTTATTCGCAAGACCGGCGGAGAGTAGCAATCGGCTCTGGCCTGTCAACAATCAACCACGCTTGTAATCTTTGCTTCCGAAGGGTCGGAATCATGTCGCAGCGGAAATAACAAATGCCGTCATCTTCCATTTGCCCGAACAGGATTGCGCCCTCTTTCAACCCGCTCTAAAACTCATCGCTTTGCTTCCAGCATTGTCGTTTGCCGTCACAAAATCAGCTCAATGAGTTCCAAATCGCCATTTGATTGGGTTGGTTTCGTGGTTCATTTTTTCTTCGGGGCTCTCGTTGGTGCCGCCGCCGGATTTGGCGCCTGGGCCAAATCACCACATGCCTCCTCAGTTTCCATGACACCGGGCTTTTACTACATCGGCTTGGGCGCCCTGATTTGCGGTCTGATTGCCGGTTGGTGGGGAGATCACTTTTGGACGGGCTTCTGTGAGTGGTTCCGCAAGTGGTGAAGTTTTGATTTCCACAAATGCCGAAGCGGTGAGCTGTTTTAGAAGATTCGCTTTTGCACAATCAGTTCCAATCTTCTCCGTGCTACTGCGGATCCAAACATAGCCTGACAAGCTCCCCCAATGCGTGAATTTGAATTACAATATCCAGGCGGCCCGCTGATCACACAAGGAGTGCAGGAGCCTGTGATTCTTCAACTTCAGGAGTCTATCAGTATCAAACGCCGGGATATGCGGACCGGCTGGGTCTGGTATACATTGCCATCATTTCCGGACGCAGGTATCAGCCTGATAATCAGCCTGGGATTCGTGGACGGCTTTCTTCGTGAAATTTCCATCGCCCACGACGATACAACCCTTTACGGACGCGGCTGGGATGACTGGTCGGAGGAAAAAGAAATTCTGCGCGCGGAAAATACAGCGAAGTGGTTCAAGAAAAAGGGCTTTGAGTTGGGCACCTTCAGCTGGGGAAGCATTTGGGCTTCCTATGATCCAAAAGGGGGATTTGGCTCAGGTGGAGTCCGCTATACGGAAACCTGATGAAGAGATCCAGGTTCAGACTATGCTGTAATAATTGCGCTGTGCGGAAAGTAATCGTGTGCAATCAACCCAAGAGAGCGCGCGTATTTTTCGAATCCAGGAGAGAAGACTAAAGCGCGACGTTTAGTGTCTCTTTAAGTTCCTGAATTTGCGCAAGAGCCTTCTGCGCTTTTGCCAGTTGAGCGGCCAGACTTGTTTGAAGGGAGATAATGCGTTCGCCGATTCGGATTCGGGCGCGCAATTCCTCGTGATCAAAGGGCTTGGTGATGTAGTCATCGGCTCCGCCCGAAAGGCCTTTGATTACGCTGTCCCGATGGGTGCGGCTGGTGAGCATCAGGAGGTAGATATGCATACCCCCTTCCCTCACCCGGCGGCTGACTTCCATGCCGTCCATCGGCGACATTTCCCAGTCAAGAATGGCGAGGCGGGGCGGATCTTCCTTTCGCAATTGTTCCATAGCCTGGACGCCGTCCGAGACGGCGATAACGTTGTGCCCATCTTTTTCCAGCAGCGTCTTGAGCAGGATGCGCGTTACTCCGTCATCGTCGGCGACGAGAATTTTCATAATGCGACAGACGCGCGCTCCTTGATGTATTTATTAAGCGAAGCGATGACAGCGTCGTATTCAGCTTCAAGCTCGGGCACCAGGAGGCGCACCTCTTCAAGCTTCTCGGCGCGTGAGATCGATTCAAGTTGCGCGCAGATTTTCCCGAGTTGCTGGGCACCAAAATTTGCGCCCGATCCTTTGATCTTATGCGCGGCGCGCGCAATCGCGGCACCGTCGGCGGCAGTCAGAATGCTCCCCGCGCTCAGACGGCGGATCTCTTCCAGGCAAGGCGGCACTTCGTTTTGAAAAGAAGCCGTCATGACCTGCACAAAATCCGCGGAAAGCTCCTCCAGCTCCTGAAGCGATTCGAGGCGGATCTGCCCGAGCGCCTGCTTGACGGGGAGCACGGCGGCCTCTGGCTCCTTTGGTTGTTCACCCGCAACGACCACCGAATGTGAATGGACACTTTGGCTGCGGCTGAGCGCCTCCTGGATTGCCTCAAGCCGTGCCGGCTTGCTCAGATAATCGTCCATGCCGGCGGCCAGACATTTTTCCCGGTCACCCGTCAGCGAATGCGCCGTCAGGGCGATGATCCACATGTGTGGATTTGGTCCATTGGCAACCCGTTGGGACATTTCCCGGACCCGAAGTTGGCGGGTGGCTTCATAGCCGTCCATTTCCGGCATCTGACAATCCATCAGGATGACATCGTATTGGATGCGTTCAGTTATTTCGAGGACTTCAATGCCGTTATTGACCGCGTAAGCATTGTGGCCAAGACGGTGAAGCTGATGCAAGGCCACTTTCTGATTTGTCACATTGTCTTCGGCAAGCAGGATTCGCAAGCTGCGCGAGGGCAACGGCTCAGACTTCACTTCCGGGCTGGTAATAGGAATCGCGCTAACCGGCATGGCTATAACAGGCGGGGGCATGGGAAGAAGCTGAGAGATCTGCTGGAACAAGACGCGGGGCGGATACGGCTCGCGCACGATTGGAAAGGGGCAGGCGCGTGAATCCGAAGGCTCGCGGGCGGTAAGCAGGATGATTTTGATCTTCGAGTTCGCGTCGATGAGCGCTTCGGCCAGACGCATCGAGTTCATTTGCGCCATTTCGAGCCGAAGAATGGCGAGGTCGAATGGATAGGGCGGCCGCAGCAGCAATGCCTGAAGCCCACTGTTGGCCGTCAGGATCGTGGCGTTGGTTAACTCAAGGAGGTTTCGCAGAGCCTTGATATTGACCTCTGATTCGTCCACCAGGAGCACGCTCTTGCCTTTTAAACGCGGTTTTTCCTCGCAGAGCGCCTGTGCAAAATAGACCTCAAAGCGGAAAGTGGAACCGACCCCGACACGACTCTCAATCTGAATTTCAGGCGCCTTTGCGCCGGGATCAGGCGCGCCCATTTGCTCGACGATCTGTTTGCAAATGGCCAGACCAAGTCCCGTGCCTCCAAACCGCCGTGTGGTCGATCCATCGGCTTGGGTAAACGGCTTAAAGAGTTTTTTCTGGGTCTCCTCATCAATGCCGAGTCCGGTGTCCTGAACCGAGAAGCGCAGACAGGTGCCGGCATTGTCACCGGCGACGGTCTGGCCGCTCATTTCCACCCGCAGACAGACTGTTCCTTCGCTTGTGAATTTAACCGCGTTGCTGAGCAGATTGGTGAGCACTTGGCGCAACCGGCCCGCATCGCCGCGCACAAACCGCGGGACATTGCTTTCGACAGTACACAAAAGCTTGAGATGCTTATTGCGGGCGCTTGCGGAGACCAGATCAACCACGCCCTCGACCGCGGAAGGAAGTTCGAAATCGAGCGATTCGAAAGTGAGCTTGCCTGCTTCACCCTTCGAAAAATCGAGGATGTCGTTGATGAGCGCAAGCAACGAGTCGGCGCTGTTGAGGATGGTGCGGGCGAAATCCCGTTGCTGATCGTCAAGCGGCGTTTCCTCCAGCAAACCCGCAAGGCCAAGAATGGCGTTCATCGGCGTGCGGATTTCATGGCTCATGTTGGCCAGAAATTCGCTTTTGAGCTGGGTTGACTGAAGGGCGAGATCGCGCGCCCCTTGAATTTCCGCATTGATCTGACGGCGTTCACCGATATCGCGAAAAGCCACCACAGCGCCCGAAAGCTCGCCTTCGACAGTCGTGAGCGGCTGACAGCTATATTCCACCGGGAACGCTTTCCAGTCCTTCTTCCAGAACACTTCGCTATCGATATTGCCTTCCTTTTCTGCCTTCCCCCGGGTCGCAGTCTGCATGATGGGCGATTCTTCAACCGGATACGGGCTGCCATCCTCCCTGGAGTGATGAATAAGCGGATGGATGGCCGCGCCGAGCAGTTCGCCGGGCTCAAATCCAAGCATTCGGCTCGCGGCCGGATTGATGAATGTGCAGCGGCCTTCGCGATCAATGCCGAAGAATCCATCCGCGGAGGCATCCATCAGCTGTTTGCGTTCTTCCAAAGCCTTGGCCAATTCGTCGGCATCGCGCTGGAGCTGATTGGCATCCCGGCGCAGAATCCGATAGCTGAATGTCAGCAGCGCAAGTTGCATCAAGCTGGCGACACTCACCGTGGCAAGCATGGCGCGCCTGGAAACTTCGGCCTCCGCCTGCCGTGTGCCGAGGATCTCCTCCTC
This sequence comes from Chthoniobacteraceae bacterium, assembly GCA_028293625.1. Lineage (GTDB taxonomy): Bacteria > Verrucomicrobiota > Verrucomicrobiia > Chthoniobacterales > Chthoniobacteraceae > CAIURC01. Next base: position 86,310 of record JAQGOL010000031.1, read on the forward strand.
CTCCTTGTCCATCTCCTTGAGTAAATCGCGCGCCGCGTCGATGGCCGCCAGCCGCGCCGACGGGAGCGCAGGCGGCTTTCCGGGTCCCGCGCTGTAGTTGGGAGGCTCGGTCCAGCTTTGAGAATAAACCGCCAAGGCTGCAACACGGCGCTCCTGATTGGCGTTTCGCTGAAGCGCGATTTCCAGCCGTTTGAGCTCAAGGGCAAACTCTTTTTTGGCCTCGTTAAAGCGGGCGCTCCCCTGTTCAGGCCCGCCTGGCGCGTATTGACTTTCCTGAAGGCGCGCGAGGCTGCCTTGTGCGCGGGCAATGTCGGCGAGCACTTGAAAGGAACTCTCCACCAAGTGCCTGCTTTCGGTGAGGCTGACAATGCGCCGATAGCATTCCAGATTAATCGCCAGCAACGCAACGAGCGTTACCAGGCAACCTATCAGAATGGATTTCCGAGCGAGAAAATGCTGAAGACGTTTGATAGGGAAAAAATTAGGGGTTGAACTCGCGCACCCGTATCCTTTACGCAAGGACCATTCCAGATGCCAGTCGATACCGGCACCCTGAATCGATGGTTTTATGCCAGGTCGGGCGCGGTCTCCTCCCTCCGAATCTTTCCACTTGGAGTTAAAGGCACGCTTTCAACAATTTTAAACTCCACAGGGACCTTGTACCGGGCCAGCGCCGCACGGCAATGCGCCACGAGGGCTGAAAGCTTTGGCGGGTGCGTAAAATCGCGCGGCACAATCTCCGCCACCGGCACAGCGCCCACTCGTGAATGCGTCTTCCCGACGACGCGCGCCAACCGGACCTCTGGCATCGCGCAAAGCACCGCCTCGATCTCTTCGGGAAAACACTTGAGCCCCGCCACATTGATCACCGAGTGGGAACGTCCTTCCAGAAAAACGTGCCCATCCAAGTCGATCCGTCCAAGATCTCCTGTGCGAAACCATCCCTTCTCCAAAATCTCATCACGGGTGCGCCACGGGGTAAGATATGCGTCAAGCATACCGGGGCCGCGCACGAAGATTTCGCCGTCCCGAATATCGACGGAAAAGTCGGGGAGCGGGCGTCCAACCGAAGCCGGTTTTTCTTTTTGAGCATCAAGATTGAGCATTGGCAGCCCGGCTTCAATGACGCCAAGTCCTTGGGAGAGTGAAAGTCCAAACCGGGATTCAAATGCCTTGGCTGTCGCTAACGGAAGGGCCGCGGCGGTCGAAACAGCCAGCCGCAACGAAGGCCACGGGAGTCCGCTGGCATCCCCGGCCAGAAGAGCATGATGAAACGGGGCGCCATAGAGGATAGTGCCGCCGTGGATACGTCCGGCGCCAAGGACATCCTCGGCAAGATGCGAGCCGACGATAATCGTCGTAGCGCCATGCAACAGATAAAGCATGATGGAGACCGCGAAGTGGTGCGCCATCGGCAGTATCCAAACGATCCGGTCGGCCTGCGTGATTCCAAGACCGCGGTTCGCGGCCGTGACCCGCGCAAGCAGGCTTTCATGCGAGAGCACAATCCCTTTGCTGCGCCCGGTGGTGCCGGAACTGAATCGAATGAACGCCGGATTAAGCGCTTCCAAGGTTTTCTCATCAAAACCAAGCTCCCCATTTAAGGGGATTTCACGTACCTGGCCCGCCGCATCGACGATGGCGCCAATGCCCGTCTCTTTAATCAGCCGTGCGCGTTCCGGCCTGGCCAGTTCACTTGCGATCGGCACCAGGCATTTTCCCGCCCGCACGATCGCCAGCGCGAGGACCACATGCGCAATCCCGTTCGGACAGTCCAACCCGATGCGTGCCGCCTGCGCTGCCGCGATTGAAACCGACGCTGCGTCAGTACGTGTTATCAGCTCCCCGTACGTCAGTTCGATTCCATCGGCAATCAGCGCAACCGCGCCGCGGTCCGCTTTGGAAAAAATAAGGTCAACTATATTCATCTCGCTTGCCGGAAACGCCCTGCTTTTTTGATCCGGATACCCTTACTTCACGCCGGATGGGAGTGAGTAACGCTGACTACCTTGCCCGTTAGCACCGATTCCTCTTCGGCTTCGCAGATCTCGATGGAATGCAACGCATCCTCGGCGGTCACGATGGTTGGTCGCTTGCCAAGCCGGATACATTCAAGAAAATAAGCCAGCTCCCGAACGTAGCCGTCGGGCTCTCCAAGCGTGATGGTTTTGAGCGGAACTCCGCTCTCATAAACCCGAAGCGCTTCCAGGCCGCGGCTGGAATTAAAATCGACTGTCGCGCGCTCAAAGTTCGCGAAGTAAGACATGCTGAATCCGAATCCAGGCGACATGGTCCAGCTTCCTTCCGCGTGAACTATAACAGGGGAATCAAAATGGTAGTGCGTTACCACATGATCGATAGCCTGGCTGAATCTGGAGTAACCGCTTGAGTAGACGCGGTCAGGTTTGCCAAAACAATATTGGATAAAATCCGTATCGTGAATGTGAAGGTCCAGAAGCGCGCCCCCCGATAAAGCGCCGTTATGAAAATGGGATTGTCCCCAGGCTGGCGGCTCAGCTACTCGCCGGAAACCGGCGCTGAGCACTCGGCCATAACTCCCCTCCTCCACGCGCTCCTTGAGCCAGACAAATTCCGGCCAGAATCGCAAACACATGGCAGGCATGAAAAAACCGGCCGCGCCCGCTGCCTCTCGCGCAATCTCAGCGGCAAGTAGCGAAGTCCTGGCGAGCGGCTTCTCGCAGATGACATGTTTGCCCGCGCGCAATGCGTCGATAACAAGGCTCGGGTGAGTGCTTGTAGGGGCGCAAATATCAATCAGATCAATCTCCGGATTTGCGAGCATCTCTTCATAGCTGCGATAAGCCGCGATGCTGCTCATATCAAGCCGCAACGGATCGCCTGTATCGAGATTACCCGCCACCTTGGTGAAGTCTCCATCAAGATGCCGGCCACTGGGATTGCACAACGCTACGATCCTCGCTTCAGGCACCTGCTTGTATGCCTTGAGATGAGCTGCCGCCATGAACCCGAGTCCGACAATTCCTACGTTAATCATAAGTCAGCATCCTGAATCGGGTTTCTCAATGTCGAATGCAGTGTCATGAAGTGGAGATCGCATCCGTTGTAAATTCAGGAGGAGCGCCGTCGATGTATTCCATAATGACTTTCATCGAAGTAAACTGCACCGCTCCAAAAATCGTCGCGAAGGATGTATCCGCCGCGTCACGGCCCGTGCCGATTCGCACAAAGCTGGTTTGCGGGGAGAGCCGGGTTGGATCGAAGATATACCAACGCCCTCCCAGATACGCTTCAAAGTAAGCATGGAAATCAGGCGGCTCGAGGTTGATCACGTAGCCGCTGACAAATCGGGCTGGAATGGAGAGTGCACGACAGAACGCAATCGCCAGGTGCGCAAAATCGCGGCAAACGCCCGCCCGTTCGGTCACCGTATCGTAAGCCGAAGTGCTCGGACTAGTGCTTCCACGCAAATACTCAATGTTGTCGCGCAGATAATTGCAGATCGCCGTGACTTGAGTAAATCCAGGCGGATATTTTCCAAACTCGTGCTGTGTGAGCCGCGTTAATTTGTCCGATTCGCAATAACGGCTCGGATAGAGATAAGGGAGCACTTCCGAAGGAAGATCGCCCGGCGCGACCTGCGGAACCAGCTCCGGCAACTGACGGTGATGCATCAGTTCCACCTTCGCCGAGTAACGCACTTTCAAAAGCCCCGGTTGCGCCAGAAAGCGGTGATGCCGCTTTTCCTCAACCGGCGAGCGCGATTCAAAAACCGGCAACGGCGGTTCGGTGACAAAACTCTCAGTTACTATCCGCTGAAAGCCATTATTGATGACACTGACATTGAAAATAAACGCGCCCTGACTAGCAACGTTATAGTTTAATTCACATCCGACTTGAAATTGTGTTGATGACATAAGTTGCGGAGGCTCGGCGCGCGAGCAATCTTCCCGATTCACCCGCCCCGGAGTCAACCGTGAATGACTCTTTTTCCCCGCTGCCCGCGCACCGATTTATCGGAGGTTATTCGTGAACGGCATCGATCCGCGCATCACTGCGGATTTTCCATTTCCGCAGGCCGCCATTGGATCCAGGCCAGTCGATGACAGCTTCCCAGCCAGTGGCTGTGGCATTCAGAACGGTTCCCGGCGCGACGCCGATCTCCCCGAGCGTCGCTCCCCAGCGGCCATTTTTCTTCTTAAAAGCGCGCTGGGCATAATAGACCTCCTGCAAAATGTCGCGCGCCGGAGCCGCGGTATCGGGGACGAACCGGGCATCGGGTTCCCGGGAAAACTGCACGTAACCCCAGCGTTCAGGGCGATGCATATCGATAACGCCCTGTGGCGACCATACCCAGTTCTCTTCGGGGGTATTGGCGAGTTTTTCGTATTTCCCTTCTACAATCCGAACCTGCCATTCCACGCGGGAAAACCCGAGTCGCCATTGATCCCCTTCCTTCGGCGGAGCAGCGCGTTGAGTTCTGGCGGCGAGCACTTTCCATGGAAACGCCATCTCAACACTCCATCCCTGGTCCGTATCTGCCGGGTTGTTCAGTGTCCCGCGAAGGTGGACGGCGGTTTTAAGCCCTGGAATGTCCCAGCTGTTATCGGCGGAACCTCCGTCCTTGTACGGTTTTGGAAGAAACAAGTCCCAACCCGTGTTCAACGCGTTCATCTCAAACTCGTAATAGTTGTGAGCGCTGCCGTCGGGATCAATAAACACTTCAAAGTCCGGGTCATGAAAAATGACGGAATCGTGTTCCTTCAGAGTTGCCCAAAGGTGTGGTTCCTCCATCTCCGCCGCCACATACAGGTAGTTGTCATCCCAAAGCAGCTTGGCGCGGGTGCGAAAACGGGGCTTTGTTTGCTGGGTCCCTTCGATGTCAGCGAAATCGTCGGTCCACGCCGCGCCGGTCCATGCCGCGTCATCGAGTTTGCCGTCAATATCGATGGCCGCGGCTGTGTAATGACTGACATAACCGCGCGGCGTGATTGGCTGCATCTTCTCGCGCCAGTCGGCAACGGAATCCGGATCCGCGGCCCGCAAGCAGAGAGGCGTGCATACGCTGGCAATAAGGAATCGGAATCTCTTCATGCGCGGAGTTAACAACAAACCTGTCTCGGGACGCCGCTTTTTTTTAAACCCGTCGGGCCGGGCGCCCTTTTCGCCACGAAAAAATCGCGCGCGGAAGGCGGTACAAAACTGGGGCTAAGGAAACCGGCCTCAAGCGAGTTGGGGACTTATATCTTGAATCCGTTTTTGAGATGTGTCCCTTTACCTGCGCCCCCCCAGCCTCCTTTAGCTCCAAGCCCCCAAGCTCCCCAGCCCCCAGAACTATGAACTCGTTAAACCGTCGTACTTTCCTCAAAGGCACCCTGCTTTCCGCCACTGCCCTTTCACTGCCAGCCCGGCTCCGGGCAGCGGCCGATGGCGCCAATGGGGACATCCGGATTGCCATCATCGGGTTTAACGGACGCGGCCTAGATCATATTGACAATTATCTAAAGCTTAAAGGAGTGCGCATTGTGGCGTTGTGCGACGTCGACAGCAATGTGCTTGAAAAAGGGGCGGCGCAACTCAAGGCCAAGGGGCAGGAAGTCGCCACCTATCAGGATGTGCGGAAGCTGCTCGAAAACAAAGAGATCGACGCGGTCTCCATTGCCACTCCCAATCATTGGCATTCCCTGGCGGCGATCTGGGCCATCCAGGCCGGCAAAGATGTTTACGTTGAAAAGCCTGTGTCCCACAACGTTTGGGAAGGCCGGCAATTGGTCAAAGCGGCGGACGCGCATCAGCGGATCGTGCAGATGGGCGTTCAAAGCCGCTCAGGGGCCGGCCTCGCTTCGGCATTGGAATGGGTCAATGCCGGCAACCTTGGCAAACTCAAATATGCACGCGGACTCTGTTACAAGCGCCGTGCGAGCATCGGAAAGACCGACGGACCGACGGCTATCGCGGCGGGTATTGACTACGATATCTGGTGCGGACCGGCGCCAAAAAAAGAGCTGACCCGTGCCAAGCTCCATTACGACTGGCACTGGGTTTGGGATACCGGCAACGGCGATCTCGGCAATCAGGGCATCCATCAAATGGATATCGCCCGCCGTTTCACAGGCGAACAAGCCCTTTCCCCCAAAGTCTTTTCCATCGGCGGCCGGGTCGGTTATGTCGACGACGCGGAAACGCCTAACTCGCTGATCGTTTTCCACGATTACGAAAAAGCGCCCCTTATCTTTGAAGTGCGTGGTTTGCCGGAAAAAACCAATTCCAAGGAGATGGACAAATATCGCGGCGCGAGTGTCGGCGTCATCGCGCAGTACGAAGGCGGCCATATTCTTTGCCCCAATTACAACGACGCGTTTGCCTTCGACAAAGACGGCAAGGAGATTAAAAAGTTCTCCAAGACCGCGGATTCGCCGATTGATTCGGAGAATCATTACGAGAACTTCATCAAGGCGGTCCGCAGCCGAAAGACGGCCGACCTACATGGGAAAATTCTCGATGGCCACATCTCGAGCGCACTTTGCCATACGGGAAATATTTCGCATCGTCTCGGCAAAAAGCTCGCCCCCGATGCCATCGCGGAAAAGATCAAAGGCAACCCCGAGGCTGCCGACTCATTCAACCGGCTTGCCGCGCATCTTGACGCCAACGGGGTCGATATCAAAAACGAGCAGCTCGCCCTCGGGGAATTCCTGAAAATGGACCCGGCAACCGAGCGTTTCGTCGACAATCCGCAGGCCGATCAATTGCTGACACGGGAATACCGCGCGCCGTTTATCGTGCCGGAAAAAGTGTAAGCAGCGACATTAAAAATCCACCGTTTCCACCATGCGCGCCATCCTTGCCACCTTGCTTCTCACCCTCTCGACCCTGCACGCTGCTCCGCTGGCTCCGGTTCCGCTTTGGCCTGGCGGCGCACCCGGCGCCCTCGGCACCGAGGACAAGGACATTCCGACACTGACCGCTTACCTGCCGGATCCGGCCAAAGCAACCGGCGCGGCCATTGTGATTTGTCCCGGAGGCGGTTACGGAGGATTGGCGCCGCATGAAGGAGCTGGATATGCGGAATGGCTCGCGGAGAACGGGGTTGCCGGCATCGTATTAAAATACCGGCTTGGATCGGGCGGTTACAGGCACCCGGCGATGCTCAACGACGCGGCGCGCGCGGTGCGGATGACGCGCTTCGAAGCCGTTGAATGGAAGATTGATCCCAAACACATCGGGATCATGGGCTCAAGTGCCGGTGGACATCTCGCTTCCACGCTTCTGACTCATTTCGACGCGGGGAGCCCGAATGACGCCGATCCGATTGAACACGAAAGTTCGCGGCCCGATCTCGGCATTCTCTGCTACGCGGTGATCTCCATGGGACCAACAACGCACCAGGGGTCCAAGGCCAATCTGCTCGGCACTGATCCCGCCCCGGAGCTTGTGGAGCTCCTTTCCAACGAAAAACAGGTCACACCGCAGACGCCCCCCTGTTTCATCTGGCACACCTGGGAAGATGGCGCCGTGAAAATTGAGAACTCGCTCGATTTTGCCGCCGCGCTGCGCAAATCAAATGTGCCGTTTGACTTGCATATCTACCAAAAAGGCGGTCACGGGATCGGCCTTGGCGGCGGCCGCGCGAGCGGTGCGCTTCATCCCTGGGCAGCTGATTGTCTGTTCTGGTTGAAGGCCCAGGGGTTCGTGAAATTGTGAAACTCAGTTGCTTTGCCCGGGAACTGCATTCCCGTCGAGCTTTTCGTATCGCTCGACCCAGGATTGGGACGCTGTGCAATGTGTTTGTAAAGCTCGAGTCGGAAGGCATCACAGGTCTCGGGGAAGCATCACCGAACGCCTTTTACAACGAGACCGCGGAAGGAGTGAGCGCGCGACTTGCCAGCGCGGCTCCTTTTTTTAGCAGCCTCAAGATACGGACGGTCACGGATATTGGAGAGGTTTGGGCAAAACTCTGGCCGCTGGTGGCGCCCTCAAGGGCGGCGCAATGCGCCCTCGATATTGCGCTTTGGGATTGGCTCGCTCAGCGCGAAGGCGTGAGTGCAACCCAATTGGCGTGGGGCATCGCCGCCAAACCGGTAAATACTTTTTGCACAATCGGGCTCTCCACACCCGATGAATTAGCGGAAAAAGTGGAGGAACTGCGCGGTTTCCCATTGATCAAAATCAAGTCCGACCAGCATGCCGATCTGACTCCGGTCCGTGCGGCCCGGCAGCTCAGCCCCAATTCACGGGTCGCTGTCGACGCCAATTGCGGCTGGAGCTCCGTCGAAATGGGACAGCACGATTCCATCAATCGGCTTGTCGCACTGGCCGTCGAGCTGAAGGAGATCGGAGTGGAATTTATCGAACAGCCGTTTCCGCCGGAACAGGATGCCCGTTTGCCCCGGCTCGCATCGGGACCGCCTCTTTTTGCGGATGAAAGTTGCGTTACCGAGGATTATATCGACCGGATGGCCTTGGCGGGCTTTAGCGGATTTAACATCAAGCTGGATAAATGTGGAGGCATCACCCCTGCCCTGCGCATGGCACGCCACGGTCATGCCCTCGGGCTTAAGACAATGGTTGGTTGCATGCTGGAAAGCAGCCTCCTGATCGCCGCCGGCGCGGTCGTTGCCCAACAGACCGATTACGCGGATCTCGATGGCGCCTGGCTCCTCGGTGATGACCCGTTCCAAGGCTGGAGGTTTAATCGGGGCACCCTTTCCCCGCCGATTGGAACCGGTCTCGGCGTGGAGCCGGCCACGAATCCGTAACGCTTTTACGCTATGATGTCGTGGACGACATTACCATGAACGTCGGTGAGACGAAAATCACGGCCCGCATAACGATACGTGAGCTTTTCATGATCAAATCCCAGCAAGCGTAAAAGCGTCGCGTGCAAATCATGGACATGCACCGGTTTTTCGACTGCCTTAAACCCGAACTCGTCCGTAGCGCCGTGGACATAACCTCCCTTGACTCCGCCGCCCGCCAGCCACGTCGAGAAACCATAATGATTATGGTCTCGTCCGTTGATTTTGCCTCCATTGGAGCCGGGAGTGGGAAGTTCGACTGTCGGCGTCCGTCCGAATTCGCCGCCCCAGATGACGAGCGTTTCATCGAGAAGCCCGCGCTGCTTGAGATCCTTTAAAAGCGCGCCGATACCCTGGTCGCACTCTTTTGCCAAGCGCCGATGATTTACTTCAATATCATCATGGCTATCCCATGGCTGCCCCTCGCCATGCCATACCTGGACAAAACGAACACCGCGTTCGATCAAGCGGCGCGCAATGAGGAGCTGGCGGGCTTGTGTTCCCGGCCCGTACATGTCGCGGATGCTTTGCGGTTCTTTTGAAATATCGAATGCATCCGCTGCATCCATCTGCATCCGGTAAGCGAGCTCGAAAGATTGCACACGCGCCTCAAGCTGCGCATCGCCGTCGCGGCGGCGTTGATGCTCCGCATTGAGCTGCTGAACCAGATCGATTTGCTGGCGTTGTTGCTTTAAGGAAATCGATTGGTTGCGGATATTTTCAATGAGCTTGTCGACGTCCGTATGCTTAGTGTCGATGTATGTGCCTTGATAAACACCCGGTAAAAATGCGGACTGCCAGTTTTGCGACTCCTGAATCGGATAACCGCCCGGACACATCGAGATAAACCCGGGCATGTTCTGGTTCTCACTGCCAAGCCCATAGGTGAGCCATGAACCCATGCTCGGACGAATCTGCCGGGCATCGCCGCAGTTCATCAGCAAAAGCGAAGGCTCGTGATTGGGGACATCGGCTTGCATCGAACGAATCACGCAAATGTCGTCGATTGATTCCGCCGTTTTTGCGAAAAGTTCGCTTACCTCGATCCCGCTCTGCCCGTATTTTTTGAAGGCAAAAGGCGATCCGAATCCGGCGCCCGTTTTGCGCTCCGTACTAAGGTGGTCCATCGGCAGCGCCATGCCGTGGTATTTTGTCAATGAAGGCTTCGGATCGAACGTATCGACGTGCGAGGGGCCTCCGTTCATGAACAAGTGGATGACGCGTTTTGCCTTTGCGGGAAAATGCGGCAACTTCGGCATCAACGGGTTAAGCGATTCTTCGGCACTGGCGCGGAGGCCGAGAGTTTCCGACAGAACGCTTCCGAGTGCCATTGCGCCCATCCCCATCCCGCAACGTTGAAGGAAATCGCGGCGTGTTAGAAAAAGGTGATCAAGGTTCGGCGAGTGGTGCGACATTCTAGGTAAGATTACCTGCATCTAACCTCATTTGGGGAGGAAAACTTAGTGCCGTTTCCCTAGCGCATGCCCCTAACTGGCAAACCTTTGCCAATTACGTCAGGTCCTAGAGAAGATCTTCGAGACCATGAAGGTCTTCGGAGAGCTTGCGCAAACCAAGCTCAAGCCGCGTCTTGATGGTGCCCAATGGGATCCCGGTGCTGGCCGCGATTTCACGCTGGCTCATTCCTTTGAAGTATGCGGCCTCGATTGCTTCACGCTGCGCCACTGGGAGCGTTGCAAGGGCGCGTGTCAGGAATGTGCGCATTTCACTTTGAGCGACGTCCTCTTCAACATGCGCCACCCAGTCATGTGCTTGATTGCGAGTCTGTTCCGCGAATCGATCCTCAACGCGGCAATAGGTATCCCGTTTACGAAGCCGGTCGATCGAGCGGCGCCGGGCGAGGGTGATGATCCAGCCAAGTGGCTTGCCCTTTTCCTGAGAGTAACTGCCGGCCCGATTCCAAAGTTCAATGAAAACCTCCTGAAGCAAGTCATCGGATGCCGCATCATCGTGGAGCACTTTCATAATCAGCCCCTTCATCAGGCCGGAGTAGCGATCATGAAGAATTCCGAGCGCGGTGGAGTCCTGCTGCTGAATCCGTTGCATCAACTCTTCATCCGTGATGTCCAAGAGCGAGCGATCAACAGCGCGAGATACGGAGGAGACGGAAACAGTTGGGTTTTCGAGCAATGCGTTCATGAGAGGCGGTTGGTTGTGTTAAAGATGATGCGATTTGATTGATTAGAGTCCGGCGCCGAAGTCGGCCGCAGAAGCAGTCCGGCTGGCACCGACCAAAAGCGATCGTTGCGCAATCTTATCTTAGCAACGGGGATGCCAAAGCGGTTCTACAGAGAGGAAGCCGCAAAACAGTCGTGAAAAGTGTCGTGTATCGAGACACCGGTGTCAGGATTACATTACACGGTGACGCCTGCTTAGAAGAATGCAGGCCACCCCATTGAATTCGGCGTCGCGCGTCGGCCCGGATGGCTTGCTGGGATCCAACGATCCCAAACCGGCAAGAGTGTCATCAGCCTCGTGGAGAAGCGGCTCTGGTGTCACGGCTTCCAGGCAGTGAATTGCACGTTGCAAATTGAGATCATGCCTAAGAGGGTTTCCTATTCAATGAGCATACGGCAAATCATCGTCCTGCTGCGCTGGACAGGCGCAGTATGGGTTGAGTTTCTTGCGTTAAAGCTTCTGATCACAGCAGCTCATGCAAGTCCTTACGCCGACGTCCGCTGGCAGGCGATAAAAGGTCTGGCGCTGCTGCTTTTTGGCGGCGCATTGGTTGGACCGGAAATTATCACCCTTGTTTCCTCGCCGGTTCACAGTTTTATCAACGGATTACTTTTTCCAAACGACTCGGACCCGCCACCTGTCGATTACACACTGGCGAGGTTTTACCGCCGGAAGTCACGATTTGAGGATTCAATCGAGGCGTATTTAAAAATCATCAGCTACCATCCTCAGGAATTCGCCGCTTATGCGGAAGGAATCGAAACGGCGTTTCAATCGGGCATGCCTGAGACAGCGCTCAAGATCCGACGGCTTGGGGCCCGCAAGCTGCGTTCACGCGATGAGCGCCGCAACCTTGAACAAGCGTTTGAAATCGCAAGCCGCGCTGTGTATCGCGACCCCGAGGATTAACCGGCCGTGCAGCGGCAAAACAGGAACCGCTGCCTGCGGCAATTATAAAAAAAGCCACGGGCAGCGGAACCTCCGGAAACAGGTGCCAGTTTACTCTACAGCCAGCCCGGCAAATTCTTCATCCTGCTCGGCTTCAACCGTTTCAGGCATTGTCACTGCAAGTTTGGCGCAAGCGCCCAGGACGAACGCAACTATGACGTAACTAAGAGGGACAACCGGCGACTCGCCGATCCCTATTTTTTCGCCGTGCATCAGCCCAAAGAAGGAGAGTGTGGCATAGAGCAGGATCGGCAAAATCGCCACCACAGGAATCAAGGCCGACATAACCGAAATGATTCCAAGCCAGGCAAAGAGGATCACCATGATTCCTGTCGCCGCCGAATATCCAATCCGTCCCCCCATTGATTTCCAACCCGGGTGACCGATATAGACGGCGTTGATGAACGGGTTGCCCATCAGGCAGCCAATCAAACTAACGACCCCATCCGCCGTCAATACGCGGGTAATTGGGAAACTATCGCCGGCCACTGCGGCGCTCTCGACGTTATCCAACGCTTCAACCAAGTCATAAATTCCAAACGGGATTGCCGTGACCAGGATCACACCCAGATATTCGAATCCCGAGAAGAGATGAGTAAAAGCCGGGAGCGGGAGGGTGAAGCCGAAATTGGAAACCGAATCGTGGAGCTTGGCCAGGCTCATTCCGCCGTATTCAAGGCCGAAAGCGGTGGAGCCCCATGCAATGAGACAACCAACTGCGATAGCGACGAGTCCCGCGGGAATCCCTTTTGTAATAGCGCGCTCCGCCAAACCAGCAAACGTCTGTTCTCCCGGTCTTTTTAGCCAGTTGATACGCCAGCCAGGCATAGTAGATCGTGCTCAGACAGAGCATCAGGCCCGTGGCCGGAAGGATACGTCCGAAGACGAGACTATCGGGCATCTTTAGCACGAACCGGAGAAGCCCGGTTAACACCAGAAGGTTAACAAGGATATTTGTTCCAAATCCAAAGAAAGCGTTCCAGTCTCCTGAAACCCATATTTTAGGTTTTGCTGTATCGTTCATTTAAAGCCTGGTTGGGCGCGATGGTGCGGCGCAGTTGCGACACGTCGTTACCTAACATCTCTCCGAGACCGCCCGGCTCAAGGAAGTCGCGCTGCATATCAATAATCAGCAAAGCGGTCTTGCCGGGTAAAAACTCAAACTCATACGGCTCGGCCGGCACCTGAAGCGTCTCTTTATCTATCTTCACCGTGGCTCCTTTCCATATACTGCGCCGACATCGAGGGGCGGGTTTCGAGACTCTGAAATAACGCGATCTGCAAGACAGGCGCCCGGTTGCGGCAAGTATTGAGATAGTTTCATGGAACGGATGCGATGCTGGTTGGATAACCGCTTTTTTTGACGTGGCTTCAATGCGTCTAGCGCGTCCCATGCCATCTCCATTCGGCAAGACGCAAATCCTTCCCGCCATGAAACTTACGTATTTTTCTATCCGTTGGGATCGTCAATGGAGTGCTGCTTTCGAGTGTTGCAATCGTCCTCGCTGCAACATCTGCAACAATCCGGCTCCGGCCTTCCATGAAGCACTCAAGTATATCTTAATACCCGCCGGCCATGATGCCTACCGATGAAATCCATTTCCCCACCCAGCTTCCGATTGGTACTTCTCTTCTTGATGGCGCTCTCTATTTCCATTGCAAGAAGCGAGGAATCCAAGGCGCTCTTATTCACTTTCGGAACCAATGCCGCAAGAGCAGGTTCAACGGTTGTGCCCGCCAACATGATATACAGCAGTGAGCTCGGGTACGGCTTCGAAGCGGGCCCTCCGGTCATGGAGCTGGATGATTCAGTTTCAAGTCATCAACCCTTTTTTTTCTCGGTGCAATTACCCGAAGGCAACTATAACGTGACGGTCACCCTCGGCAATAAAACGAGCGAATCGACGACGACCGTAAAAGCTGAGACGCGGCGTCTTCTATTGGAGGAAGTCCATACCGGGAAAGGCCAGTTTGAGACACGCACCTTTACCGTGAACGTGAGAACCCCGGCAATTCCGGCAGGAGGCGCGGTAAAAATCAACGGGCGCGAAACGGGGCCGCCGCTTGTCCTGCATTGGGACGACAAACTAACCCTCGAATTTAATAATGCGCAGCCGTCGCTCGCAGCCGTGGAAATTAGGAAAAACGACGACGCAATCACCGTTTATCTCGCCGGCGACTCAACCGTAACCGACCAAGTCGCCGAACCGTGGAATGGCTGGGGTCAGATGCTTCCGCGGTTCTTCAAACCTGGTGCCGCCATCGCCAACCATGCTGAGTCCGGCCTCGCGCTAAGGAGTTTCCTTGCCAGTAAAAGGCTCGACAAGATTGTTAGCGCCATCAAAGCCCGCGACTATCTATTTATTCAGTTTGGCCACAACGACCAGAAGGAAAAAGGGGAAGGCGTCGGCGCATTCACCACTTACAAGCGTGACCTGAAGCTCTTTGTCGCTCAGGCACGGGAAAAGCTGGCGATCCCGGTGCTGATCACTTCGATGAACCGCCGGCGCTTCGACGAGCAAGGCCGTATTGTTCCAACGCTCGGTGATTACCCTGAAGCAATGAGGCAAGTCGCGGTGGAAGAGCAGGTGGCGCTGATCGATCTCAATGTAATGAGCAAAGATCTGTTTGAGACTCTTGGACCCGATATCTCAGAAAAAGCATTCGTTCATTACCCCGCCAACAGTTTCCCAGGCCAACCGAGGGAGCTCAGGGACGATACCCACTTCAACGCATATGGCTCTTATGAACTGGCACGTTGTGTCGTTGAAGGAATTAGAAATAAAGTCCCGCACTTGGCTAAACTTTTGTTGGATGATGTCCAGGCCTTCGACCCGCGCCACCCGGATTCCATCGGCGCTTTCCGGCTTCCGGCAAGTCCGGCCAAAGCGAGCGAAGAACCGGCGGGAAATTAGCCCTGGAAGATAACGAACCGGTAGCATTTCGGCGGCATTTAACTAACGCCCTCCCCTTTCCAACCAAGCCGATTGGATTGGAGACAGCCGTAAAGCGGAATTGAACCGATGCTCGCTGATACCGGAACAGACGCCCGGAGAGGCGTCGCCAAAAGGCATATCCAATGAATGATCAAATTGAAGAACCGTCTTTTCCCGTAGAACCGCCAAGCGAGTTCAGAATGCCAAGGTGGGTTGTGACAGGCGCATGGGCGGCGGGAATCTCCGTCGCCCTTTTTTATCTCTATGAAAGTGTCACGCTGGCCAATCTGCAGGAACGCCAGCTGCCGTTTGGGTCAATTATTGTCGGGTTTTTCCTCTACACCTTGCCAACCTGGCTGGCGAGCCGGCGCAATCACGAAAAGGTTTTCACCATCGCCACGCTTAATGTGCTCCTTGGCTGGACCATCCTTGGATGGATAGTGGCATTAAAATTGGGTCTCCGCGAACCGGACCTCGAAAATCCGGGCGAGTTTCCGCCGTAAGTGCGGAAAGGCCGCCCCATTTTTGAAACCACGGAGGCGATGCGGAAGGGCGCTGGTCTCTATTTAGCGCGAAGCGATATAATTTCGCCACCCGCCAAATGAGCTGATCTCCCGCTGCCCCTCACAAAGCACGGCTTCAGCAAGGACGCCAAGCACCTCAAGGCCGTTTTTCAAGGTGACTTTGCCGATGCAGAGACCCGCGGGCTCCTTGCTCAAAATCGACCCAAGGCCGGCCGCCGGCACCGACCAGACTTCCACTTCGACGGCCTCCCCGCCCGAGGTTACTCGAACCATTCCCGGATGCCGGTCGTTGATTGAAAAGAGCCGGTAAGCGGGCACGGTTACTTCCTCAGAAACAAACACCGCGCCCGCGGCAATCAGGTTTGGATTCAGCTCCAGGCCGCGCATTAGCGTTCCATTGACAGCTAACAACAACGGCTCGTCCTTATTTTTGTCAGTCATAATGGGGAAATTTCCTTGGATATCGTGGTGTCGAATTTTACCGGCAGTGCGTAGATGGCCAGGACGATGCAGCCGGCTTCGCTTACTACGCTGCGCTGTGTCCCGGGAGGATTGATCATCAGGGTTCCGGCTGTGGCAGTGCTGTTATTGTCGCGCTGGGAACCAGCGAGAATCAAAATATGTTCGTAGCCGCCGTGCGTATGCAGGGGCACATTTCCCGCCTCACGGAAACGAAGGAGCGCCGCGGTCGGGCCGCTGACTCCGTCCCCATAGAGGCGATGGATCTCCACGCCATCCTTGAAAGGTTCCCAGGCGCCCTCTTCCTGATGTTCGGCGATGTAAAACAAATCTTTAAGTTCAACTCGTGAATACGTGGGGCCAGGGTCGGGTTCCAAAGCGGGAGAAAAAAATAGGATAAGCAAACCTAAATGTCAGGCCAACAATTGGATCAATTTCGTTCCACCGCCGCGGTGTGGCTCCCGATTTGCGCGTATGCCAGCTGTTCCAGACGCCCGTAGTCAGAGTAATATCGTTCAGAAAGCCTTCCTTGGGCGAGTAAAGGTCCCAGAACAATAGGAGCAGCGGCTGGAAGACAAGCTCTTGGTTCTCCACAACCAACCCGCGCGGCGTGATGTAGTGATCGGAGAATTCAAGGTTCAACAATCCGTGGATCGCGCCGCCGAAAGGCTCGTCGACAACCGCGGCCAGCGGCGTCTTCCCGTCGGGTCCGGCCTGCGCGCTTTGCTGGGCCATCGTCCCGGCCGCCACAATGGATAAAAGCGCGAGTGCGGATCGTGAGGAGTCAAGCAATGATTACTTTTTCATTCGATGCAGGGTGGTCTGTGTATGGATGGATTAGTGTGCCATGCTAAAGGCATGTGCATCAGCCGTTAGCGCATGCGATGCCACGCACCTTAGTCTTCTGCATCATGCTCGCAGTCAGGATGTAATAATACAGGTCGCCAGCCGCCATTACGGACATCGGCTGTTTCATTCGTTGCGGCTCGCAACAGGCGCAACACCTTTGCCGCATGTTTAGTTCGGCCCGGCCAAATTGAGAATGGAATCAATGGGCGGGTATGGCATTCTTTGGCCCATGAGGTTCTGGACCAAAATCGCATTTGCCGTCGTAATCATCTGGGCGCTGGCCGGAGGCGCAATCTACTGGGCGCGCAAGGCTCGGCCATCGGCTGAATCGGTAACCGCTTATGTGCAGGCAACCGACATCGAATCTAAAAATGGGAACGAGCGCGCCAAATCTATCAGGCACCTCGAAGATATGCTCAATGGTATTTCCTATGAAGAACGCCAGGAACTTCACCGACAGGAAACGACCCGCGATTTTGTACGCAAGTTAACTCCTGCGGAGCAGATGGCGTTTCTCGACGCCACCCTGCCGGCCGGCTTCAAGCAGATGATGGAGTCCTTCAACAAAATGGAGCCGGCTCGCCGGAAACGGATCCTGGAGAAAGCGTTGGAAGATATGAAGAAGCAAGCGAGCGAGGCAGGAACTACTTCGGACGCGCCTCCCGTCGACGTCAGGATGACGCAGCGCATGGTTGACGAGGGGATGCGTGCCTTCTACAACGACGCAAACGCGGAAGTAAAACTCGATGTGGCCCCGCTCATTGAACAGATGCAGAGAAACCTCCAGAGCGGACGATGAAACGCGGCTTTACCCTCATCGAACTTCTTGTGGTCATCGCGATCACAGCGGTGCTTGCGGCACTCATCTCGGCCGGCTTCTCAAGAGTCATGGAAAGTTCCCGGTCGACTGCCTGCTTTTCCAATCTGCGCCAACTCGGCGCCGGACTCGGCTTTTACCTCGCGGACCACAACATGACCATGCCCGTCATGCACGCGGGACGCCGAAGCAAGTCGGAGGATATTCCGGTGCCTGACAATGTACTGAATGCCTATATCAAGGATCCCGCTCTGTTTAGATGCCCGGCGGACAAGGGCGGAATCGCCGCGGCAACCGGCACCAGCTACAACTGGAATGTCGCGCTCAATGGACAGGCGCTCGCCAGCCTAAGTTTTCTTAACCTGGCCGACCAGCAAAGCCGCATTCCTGTTCTGGCAGACAAGGAAGGCTTTCATCTTCACGAAGATAAGAAAGTGAACATTCTTTACGCTGACGGCCACGCCACCAGAAATCTAAACTTCCTGCCATGATCCGCCTTGAAGGACTTACCAAATCGTTCGGTGGCAAGTGCGCCCTGCATCCGCTTTTTCTTGAAATCAAGGCCGGAGAAATCTTTGGTTTTTTAGGGCACAATGGAGCGGGTAAAAGCACGACGTTTGGACTGATTCTCGGTCAACTGCATCCTACGGCGGGCGAAGCATTGATCCGTGGGGTCTCAGTGCAGCGCAACCGATTGCAGGCATTGCAGGGTATCGGCGCCATATTCGAAACCCCTGCCTTCTACGATTACCTGAGCGGGTGGAGCAATCTGAAGATCTTCACAGGGTATACCGCGCGCCTCACTGATGCGGAGCTGCGTGAGACCGTGGAGTTCGTTGGCCTAAGCAAGCGAATCGACGATCCCGTGCGTGTTTACAGTCATGGAATGCGGCAGAGGCTTGCCCTGGCGCAAGCGCTTCTGCCAAGACCCGACCTGGTGCTCCTGGATGAACCGGCCGAGGGGCTCGATCCTGAAGGCATCCACGAGATGCGTGAACTGATCCTCCGCCTTAACCGCGAGCGCGGCATGACGGTGGTCTTTTCCTCGCATCTCCTCTCGGAAGTCGAGCAAATGTGCCAGCGGGTTGCCATATTGAATCAAGGCCGGTTGATCTTCAACGGGCCATGGACCGATCTGCGCGGCAGTGACAATCATTTTGAGTTGCAACTGAACAACTGGCCGGCTGCCATGCCGGTGCTCGTCAAATTCGGAGCCGCAATCGTGAGCCATGGCACGATTTCGCTGACACAAAACGCGGATATTGCCGATCTGATCGCCGCCCTGGTTCAAGCCGGGGTGCGGATCCAGGCGGTGCAACCCGTCCGCCAGAGCCTTGAGGAGATGTATCTCGGCACCATTAAGAAAGAAGGCGCTGTTCCCCTGCCCCTCGCATGAATCTTTTCCTTTTCCAACTACGCAACGAATTCAAAAAACTTTTCGCCAGGAAACGAACCTATATTGGTTTCGTGGCATTCCTGATCGTCGAGTGCGCGGTTCTTTTCCTGCTGAACCTTCCCAAGCCCAAGGAGTTCTTCCGGCATACGATTGAAAAGAATGGTTATGGGTTCGACGAATATTTTTCGGGATTAACCCTTGGCCTCTTCATGCTGGAATGGACCACGCTGCTCTTGGGTGGACTCTATCTTAGCCTCGTTTCCGGGGACGTCGTGGCGAAGGAAGTCGAGGATGGCACCATGCGGATGATGTTATGCCGTCCCGTGGCAAGGACGCGCATCATTATCATCAAGTATCTCGCATGCCTGGGATACACCGGGGTGCTGATTGGATTCATCGGAGTAACCGCGCTCATTGCCGGGATATGCTATCGCGGCCTTGGCGGGCTTTTTGTCTTTGCGCCGTTGGAAAAGATCTTTGCGCTATATAAACTGCAGGAAGGGCTTGTCCGTTATTTTGGGGCACTGGCAATGCTCGCATTTTCACTGGCAACCATATCGAGCATTGGTTTCATGTTTTCATGTTTCAAGATCAAACCGGCCACCGCCACGATCTCGACCTTGTCGCTGGTATTCCTGGATTCGATCTTTCGGAATATTCCTTACTTTGAAAGTCTTCAGCCCTATTTCATCACCACCCATATGTCGACCTGGCTGAATGTATTTCAGCCGCACATTCCCTGGGAGCGTGTCATGGAGGATTACGCTTACTTGGTTGGGCTCAATGCAACCTGCCTGGTTATCGCGCTCGCCACTTTTGAGCGTCGTGATTTCAAGGGGTGAACAGTCCGCAGGATCAACGGGACTCCACTTGCGGGAACCTGCGATAGATCCGGCTGCGATTGACTCCCAGCAGGCGCGCGGCTTCCGCAACGTTGCCACCGGTTTACTCCAGGGCGCGCTGGATAAGTATCTGCTCCGCGTCATCGAGGTTAAGCGGCAGCTCGGATCCAACCGGAGAAGGTTTCAGGGCTTCCCGACCACTTCTGCCGATTGGGGCGGCCGCATGAAGCAACTGGAGATGCATGCAATCAATGGATGCGCCCCCACTAAGAATCATCGCCCGCTCGATGATGTTTTTGAGTTCCCGCACATTGCCGGGAAAAGAATCAGCTGCCCGGCTGCGCCAAATTGTTCATCCTAGTGGCTATCTTCGCTCAGCCCCAGACACTCGCCGGTATGCTAAGTCTTCGGGAACGGAATAGGTGATGCCGGGACCTTGCGCTGATCCGGAATCGCGCAGGCATCCGAATCCGCCCAAGTCAGGACGACACGTTGCGGCAGGAGCCAGCGATCTGCGAGTGCCAAGCTATTAGCGAGCGCCCTCGCGCTCTCGTGTAGCCGCCGGATGCGCGGCGGGAAGGAAGTTCATGGCGAGAAATCCGATTGCGGAGCGTGCATCGGAATAGACCGCGTCAGCTTCAGCTTGCAGAGGCGCGGCATCAAGCAAACGATCGGCCGACGGACGAAGCCGGGTCCAGCCATTGTCCGGACTCATCCTGGCCACCCTTACGATATCCGCTTGAGAAGGCACAGGCGGAAGCTCGGGCGCTTTCCGCGAGATAACTACAGCCGCTATAACCAGGGCAAGCACGGTTCCAAGCGTGAGCCCGCGAAACGAAAAAGTCGCTTTGGGACCGGGTGCCGCAGTGTGGAATACCGCGCTGACGATCCGTCGATCCAAGCCGATCGGAACGGTTTGACGTTCGCTTTTTGCGGCGTGGCTAAGCGACATTTCAAGCGCTCGCGCAGCGGAGAGAAACCCCTTGCACGAATCGCATGAAGCAATGTGCCGGCTAGAAAATCCGCCGCCACTTTCCAGGTCTGAAAACGAAAGGTGGAGCCGGACAATTCGGCAAGCCAGACGCGGTGTTGTTGCATCGGGGTTCTTCATGAGAGCAATTCTCCTTTCAAGAGCAACCGCCGGGCGCGGAAGACCAGTATTTTGACGTGGGTCTGAGTCAGCCCAACGACTTGCGCGGTTTCTTTTACGGATAATTCTTCGCCAAAGCGCAACCAAAGAACCTCAAATTGGCGTCGAGGCAGGATTGTCCGGGCCCGGTCCCAAATGTTCTCCGCCTCTTCACGCCCCGCGGCGATACTTGCGGGGGATGGCTCGATGGCAGGGATATTTTCCGGCACAACTTCCCACGATCTCGCTGCCCGGAAATGATTAAGCGTGCCGTGACGCGCGATGGTCAGCAGCCAATTGATTAGTGGCCGGCCGGGCTCAAACCGTGACAGATTAGCGAAAGCGCGGATGAAGGTTTGCTGGGTAAGATCTTCGGCATCCTGACGTTGCTTAGTCATCTGATGGATGAAATTAAAAACGCGCCGATGATAGGTCGCCACGATCTGCTCGGAAGCACGCGCGTCCCCGGCCAAGGCGTCACGC
Source organism: Chthoniobacteraceae bacterium (assembly GCA_028293625.1). Taxonomy (GTDB): domain Bacteria; phylum Verrucomicrobiota; class Verrucomicrobiia; order Chthoniobacterales; family Chthoniobacteraceae; genus CAIURC01. Next base: position 107,666 of record JAQGOL010000031.1, read on the forward strand.
ACCAGCGCGGCATCCATTGAGCCTGCCTGCTCACTTAACGACTCTCCGATGTGCAACTCCGGCGACCCCGTCATTACTTCTCCATCTTTTCAGCTGCGGTGGAAGGCTCCTTTGTCACGACGGAAAAGGAAGCTTTACTGCCTGCATCCGCCAGATAACCAATCCGCATCGTATAGAGGCCACTCCCGCCGCGGAACTGAAGTCGCGCAGTGTTGGTCGGTTGCTGGGTGCTGATCCATTTCCCGCCGGACGCATCGGGAGCATCCTCAATGCTGTAGCCATTAAGCTTCATATATTCAGCGCGGAACACCATCGGAGCAGACACGGCGCCGGCGGGTGAAACTTCGATGCGATCAAGATGCACGCTGCCAGGGCCGTTAGGCTCGGTGATTAAAGAAATGGTTGTACCCGTCAGGAGCTTCACATTCTCAATCGTATGCCAGGCAAGAGTGCTAACGCCAGCAACCCCGCTTGCTGCCGGCGCCTCGGCCTTCCAGGTAGAAACTACTTTCTCCTCCTGCACACGGGGAATGACCGCCACGGAGGGAGCGATGCCCCTGGGCGGCACCGCGTTGGGCTCAAAGCTTTTGATCATCTGCACGATGCGGGCGCTTGGATAAGAGAGGTCAAGAGTAACGGCTTCTTTATTCTTCTTCACCGCGACCGAGTTCATAAATTCGGCGAGCTGTTTGTCGTTGCTTTCGCCCAAGGAAAGCATGGCTGTCATTCCTTGAAGTATCTTCATCAACTTCACTGCCATCTCTTCGGATGGAGCGATCAGCGAGGCATGAGCAAACATGTTGCCGTCGCGCTCGCCCAGCGAAACCAAACCTGAACTGGCGAGTTGCAGGATGCGCGCCTGGGCATTGATCTCGCCGAATAACTTCCCGGCCTCCATGGTGGTGGCTCCAAAAAAATAAGCGTTGCTGGAGTCCGCGAGCACCCGGCCAAGCGGAGCCGCTGGAACCTTTGCCAGGGAGGCCGCTTCACCCCGAAAGACATTCCGCGCATTAGTAATTTGCGGTTTCGACTTACTGATGAGGATAATCGGCTCCGGAGGGAATGCGATCACCAGCTGCTGCGCATCCTTGCCGTCGGTGATTGCATAGGCGGGAAATGGGAAGTCGGTGACATCGAGCACATGTTTGGGATTGGTAACGGTCTCGTGAACCAGCACTCCTTCGGCGATCTTTCTGAGATCCTCGGTGCCCTGGATAACCATGACGCCGTCGAGCACCTTGGCATCGGGCGACGAATTGGTGCCATAAGCTGTCACCGAGCCGACCGTTGCCAGGACCTTTTGGAAATCGATGGCGATCATCCCAACGGTCGATTCAAACTGCGATTTTCGTGCAATCTCAATCAGCTCCTTGCCGAGCTCGCTTGTGCGCATCGCATTAAAGTCGGCATATACCACCCAGCGAGCGTCCGCGCCCACAATGACGGGAGGAAGCGCGGCGCGTGACAGACTCGTTGCCAGTATAAGAATGCCGAAGCAGGTAAGACGGCGGAAGATCGTTTTCATGAGATGAGGTTCTGGCGGGTTATACACTGGCCGGATGCGGCGGGTTACACTTGCGCCCCATTTTTCTGCCTCTCATTTTACCAAGCGCCTTCGCAGCACCAGAAACTGAAAGCGTCCCTTACGATTGCGGCGATTTGCCGCCGGCGAGCTCCTGATGGGAGAAAAATAAAGCCGCGAGGCTGATCATCGCCAATGTAAACGCGCAAAGGAGCCCGACCGTCGCAAGAATGCCGGGAACCTCGGCTGCATGATTTGAAAGCCGGGGGGCGACACGGCTCATCGTCGGCTCGATCATTCCCAGAATCTGGCGGGTCATTGCAATCTTACTCAGCTGGGTGGGAAGCTGGCCGACGCCGACCTCAACCACCGCGGCATAGATCAGGCCGACGACCATGTAGCGTGAAGTGATCACGCCGCAGAAGAACCCGAATGCGCTAAAAGCCATGACCAAAAGAACCTGCGCGAACAAGAGTATCGGCGCCGCTTCAAAGAGTCCGGGGACATGCCGGTATATCCCGGTACAAAACAAAATCGTGAACGCCAAGAGGAAGTCGATCTGCAGGCAGATCATCTGCGACAAGTATTTGAAAAGGACGAATGCCGTCCGCCGTATTGGCCGGGTAAAAACGTAGTCAACTGAGGATGGCTTCAAATCGTCGCGTATAGCCGCCGCTGTAAAAACGAAGGCGGTGAGCGGCAGGATGATGGTCAGGTAGACGACCTTGGCGAGGCTAAAGAACTGCGTGGCGCCGTCCTCTCTTCTTACTACTGCGCCTGTAAAGAGAGCCAAAATCGACAGCAATACAGCCACTCCAATCCAGTAGTTGCGCGTCGTAAAACGCCGGGCGGTCAGACGCCAGATTCCGCCAAATGCGTTCCACGGACTGGGCGTCACACGGGGAACCGCCGGAAGAGAAATGGAGCTGCTCATTGGTTTGGAACGGTGTCGATTGCTTTCTCAAGCAATGAGGCCGTGTTCTGGACTTCAAAAATCCGCACCCCGCTTTCGAGCAGGTAGTGGTGGAACTTTCCGTAAAAACGCTCCGGCTCGCTCCAGCGGACATGGAGAGTATCGGTCGCGATATCGCATCCGCGCAGCAGATGCTGGTCGAAAAGATAACGCGCAAGTTTCTCAGGCGACTCGCAGCGGATACTTGTTGAATCAGGCCACCTCGCTCTTGCTTCTCGCGTTCCTTCATTCAACGAATGCGGAATCCGTCCCCAACGCAACAAAAGGAACTCTGCGCAAAGCGCTTCCAGGTCGTCAAGTATATGACTGGAAATGACGATGCTCCGACCTTCGTTTGCCAGAGCACGCAGCACATTACCAAACTCCTCGCGCCCCATCGGATCAAGCCCGTTCATCGGCTCATCGAGAATGATAAGGTCCGGCTCATGCAGAAGACATTGCGCAAGCTTGACCCGCTGCCGCATCCCTTTGGAAAGCGCGGTGAGCCGCTTTTTCCAATGCGCTGAAGGCAGCTTCACACGCTCCAGATTGAGCAAAGCGCGCCCTTTTGCCGTCGCCGCCGATAATCCCGAGATCATCCCCAAAGCGATCAGCCAGTCGCTTGCGCCGATGTCGGCAGGGACCGCTTCGCTTTCAGGACAATATGCAAGGCGCGCCTGAACCGCCGGATTATTCCACGGATTCAGGCCAAACACCTTCAACGTGCCCGAGCTGGGCTTACTCTGTCCTGTCAGAAGTCGAAAGAGCGTTGTTTTGCCGGCACCGTTTGGACCGACCACGCCGGTAATCCCGGGCTTGATTGTGAAGTTGACGTTATTTAACCCCAGGATCATTCCGTAGAAACGGCTGAGGTTTTCCCCTTCGATTATCGCCTTCATTCAGTGCGGAGTTTTCTCAAAAAGACAAACAGGGAGAGCGCGGAGAGCGCCCCCAGGCTCCAGAGCGCCCCGTGAAAATCAGTGGCGCTCGTCAGGCGTCCTGCCGTTGTGAGACTTTTAACGGTTTTTGAGTCGATGAGCGGCAAGGTGGCAACCGCGTCGGTAAAAACCGTTTCCACTTTAAAAACCCCCTGCCGGATTTCGCTCAGATTATGGGAAAAACTCGCGCGCCGGATCCAGATCGGCATCTCGCGATCCTTGGCAATCGAGCCGACGACGATCCAAAGCCCAAGCCAAAGCATTACCGTGTTGCGCGAAGTGCGCCCCGCGGCGGAGACGCCCAGCGCGATCAGCGCCAGGGATACCAGTCCGATTCCGTTGAAAAGCAGCGCGTGCAGAAGCGGCTTGAACGAGTAGACGATAAAATCGCGATCCGGCGCGAAAACCATGCTCAACATCCACCCGGCCAGAAGCGGTCCGGTCCACATCAAAGCAAGGACTGAGACAATGATGCCAAGTTTCCCAACCAGATAATCAGTGGAGGTAAGGGGACGCGACAAATAGACCGTAAGCGCGTTCGTGGCCCGGTCTTGAGTTACCAATCGCGGCACCAGCACCGTGAGCGCCACCATGCTTAACAAGAGTCCAACCATGGAATGGACCCAGAAAATAAGCGTGAAAAATCCGCCGATGCAGACTTCCGGGAAAAGCAGCACAAACGCCGTAAATGCCGAAACGATCGCCTGGAATCGCACGTTGAAATTGGTCGCCCACGATTCAAGCCAGCCGCCGCTCGATACCGACTGACTAAAAAGAAAACCGGTGGCTGCGATCGCCAAACCGCCCGTCCAGGCAGTAAACAGCAGCATCCGAAACAGCTTCGTTTTGGCAATCTGTCGCAGACCCGTGATGACGATCGTCCACCACCGATAAAAGAGTCCCCGGGGAGTCTCCCGCCAGCGGCTTAGATCACGTATGATTTCCATGGCCGGCGGCGAGCGATTTAATAAACATTTCGTGCAAGGCGTCGGGATTGGCGACGATCTCGGCGGGCGGCAGGTTGTGGGAGCGCATTAACTCGAGCATCCACTCAATTGAGTCCGAGGCGGATTCCACCCGCAGCTTCCCATTGGAGAGCCGGGAAACTGTGAGTCCCGCCTGTTCAAGCACGGAGCAGAATCGCTCGGGCTCGGAAGCCGGGTTTAATTCGACAATCCGTTTGTGGCGGTTTTTGAGCGCCTCAATGCTGCTATGTTCCACCACCCGGCCATTTGCGATAATAATGACCCGGTCACAGACACGCTCTATATCGCGCAGCAGATGGGAGGACATAATCACGCTGATCCCCAAATCCGACCAAAGGGCGCCGATTAAATTAAGGATATGCTCACGGCCTGACGGATCGAGCCCATTGGTTGGCTCATCGAGAAAAACGACTTCCGGATCGTGCACGAGTGCCTGCGCCAGCTTCACCCGCTGCCGCATTCCAGTCGAATATGTATCAACCGGCCTATAGCGCTCCTGCCCCATCCCAACCAGGTCCAGAATCTCGTGCGTGCGCTGGCGTGCGACCTGAAAAGGCATTCCCGAAAGCTGACCGCAATAGGTCACGTATTCGCATCCGGCCATTCCGGCGATATGGCAATCCTGTTCCGGGCTATAGCCGACCTTCTCCCTTGATGCCCTGTTCCTCGCGCGAATATCGCGTCCAAGCACCTTGGCGGAACCTGAAGTTGGCGTCTCAAGGTTTAGAAGACACTTGATAAAGGTGCTCTTCCCAGCCCCGTTTGGACCAAGCAGCCCAATGGTCCCCGGCGGCACTCGCAAGGTTACATCTGACAATGCCCGCTGCGCGCCGTAGACTTTGGTGAGCCCGACGGCCTCAATAATAAATGGGTCCGTCGTCGGTTCGCCTATTAGGGCCGCTGCGGGTTCAGTAACGAGCGCGTTCAAGGGAAGGTGTGGTCAGGTGGGGTTCCGCAATTCCACTCTCCTACACGGCTTCACGCACAAAGGTTACAAAAAAAGATGAACGCAATGGCAATTCGCAAATCGCGCCGCCCCAACGCGGCCACCGAAAAATAACCCGGACATGCTCACTGCACGCCCTTGCCGGAAGCGCTTTAGCCGACCTGGCGGCGACGATACCGGGTAAGTCCGAGGGCCCCCGTGCCTGCAAGCAGCAGGAAAGCGGAAGTTGGTTCCGGCACAGCTTCCCCGCTGATGGCCATAATGGCGCTATGTCCGCCGCCGTTGTTGGTGATGCCGACCGAGACCACTTCACTCAGCGTATTACCAAGCGTATAGATTTCCTGGTAGAGCCTCGGTTGGTTATTATTGACGTTATCAAAGGAAAACCCGTCGCTGCTTGTGGTTCTGCCTTGGGCGATGAAAGCGACGTTGGTGTCATTGAAAAACCAGTCCTGATTGATTGCGCCGCCTCCGAAGGTCTCGCTGCTTCCATCTGCATAGTTGACTACAATCGCGTCATTGGCAGTTCCGTTCCCAGTTGAGCCGATCAGTGCCAGCCGAAAGTAAGGCATCTGCGTTGTCAAAGTAAGGAGACCGCTTTGGTTCGCATTCAACAGGACTGCATTCGGTCCGCCCGCAAATGGCTGCAATTGGAATGACAAATCTGTCGGCGTCGAGACGCTGACTGTCGGGCCGATTGGCAAACCGGTTGTCAATGCCGACGAGTTGCGGCCGATTCCATACCAGTTCGCCCCGAAAAAACCCGGCCCATTGTCCATGCTCCCGCTAATACCCTGCCCTAATTCGCCGCCTCCATAAACGATATCATGATTCCAACCCAAGGCCGGGATACTTACCAACTGCGCACCAGCCTGACTGGCGGCCACGCAGAGCAACACGGAGACGATCGAAGTAAGCGATTTCATAAGTTAGATAGGGTGGTTGGTAGCTTTGACGTTCCCTTGACAAGGAACGGTTTCGTCGACCCTTAGCAATTGCTGAGCCAGGCCGTTAAATGATTCCGTCTCCCCTCGGAGAATAAGTCCTGTGGCACTCCGCGGGCCACTTGCTGAAATCAACCAACCATACAGGAAGGTTATAAATCGCCACTTCAATTGGTGTTATTGGCTCTCTCCCAACTCATCAAACGAACTCCACTTCAAACCGCCAACCCGCCCCCGTCCTCTTTCATCCTAAACGTGATTTATCCAACTACCCTATTACTACGATCCGGCGGTCCGGCCTCGTTTCTTCACTTAAACACGCTTGTTTATCTAACTAATACTACTAACAAACCATTGGTAAGTTTCACGCGGAACGGGATATCGCGTCATTTGCCTGAATGCGCCAATAAAAAGCCGCTAGCAAGCAATGGCGCGTGTTGACGCCTCTTCAAAGGATTCGATTAAGGTGGGGCAATGAAACCCCGTCGAGAAAAGCAGCCCGAGACAGGCGCGCCACCAGAAGGCGTCGCCCGTTCCAAAGACCGGCGCATGGTGCCGCTGGATCAGGAACCGTTGCGCCGCAGAATGGCCTCGGAATGCAGCCGCGAAATGGCCCGCCTGGAGATGGGGCGCGTCAAATGGAAACGCTTTGAGCAGGAAGATAAACCGGCATTCAGCCGCTGGATGGCCGCCACCTTCGGCACTTTGCTAAGTCAGGTAAGGGAAAACGAATCGCTTATCCGCGCGCAAAAATCGCTCATCCACGAGGTCGAAATTGAATTGCAGTCCGGACGCGCACGCAGCCATCGCACTGCCTATGCGGCCGTGCTCCAACGCCGCGCCAATCCTCCGCTCCGATCCTCTCCGCCTCCGCAAGAGGAAAAAGCCGACCCGTATGCGGATTTGCGCTTCAAAAACATTCCCGAGTCGGAACAACGGCAATATTTTCACGAGTTTGTCGAAACCGTCCTCGGGCTTGATCCCGAAGCGATGAGCGAGCCGCGTTACCAAAAAATGTTCGCCGACTTTCAGGCGGACGTATTTGGAATGGGTGGCCCGGCACGCGCGGCGGCGCCGGTCGAGCCTGCCAGAGACCGGGTGAAGGAACTCTACCGGCTGCTGGTTCGCCGGCTCCATCCCGACACCCGGGCCGATGCAAGTGTCGAAGTATCATCCATCTGGCACGAAGTGCAGGAAGCGTATGGAGACGGGAATATCGAGCGTCTTGAAATGCTCGTGGCGGTCACCGACATCCAATCCGACTCAATAGGCGAACAAACAACGGTCTCCCAGATGAAAGCGGTCATCGCAAACCTGCGCGCCTCGATTGACGCGCTCCGTCGCAGCCTGCGGGCCGCGCGTCGCGATCCTTCCTGGAACTTCACCCGTGCCGCCGATCGCTCCGCCTTGCGCGCCCGGCTACAACGCGAGCTTGAACGCGCACTTTCGGATCAGAAAAAACAGCTGCGCACCATGGAAGTCACCATTAGCCGCTGGTCAGTTCCTCCCAAACAAAAGCGTTCAAAAGCCCAAGCGAGTGGCTGATTGTCTATCCGGCATTTATCAGCCAATCAATGGCCGGTTGAGTTCGGTACGCCACGTGGCTGGGTCAGCATTCGACTTTGGACTGATCACGTAGCATTCCCAGAGATCCTCGGCAGGCGTCTCCCCCTGCGCAAGAATCCACTCATCGAGCTCGCTCCACGCTTGGCCGAGCCCTTCATATTCTCCGTGATAAACCGCCTGTGCCACTTTCATCGCCGGCCATTGCGAAGGTCGCACTCGTCCGGCAGAAACAACCGGCGCACTGACCGGAACGCTGATCTCGAAGTCAAAGATGCCGGGCTCGAATTTCAAATGATGCGTGAACCACGGTCCGGTGGGGGTGATATTTTGCGATGCGATGGTCGCCATTAACTCACTGACGCCCTCCCCCATGACCTGTTGAATTTCCTCCCGCGGAATAGTAAGGCGAATGATGGCAGTTAATCGGTTGGCGATGTGCGTGATCTGAGGTTTCTCGAGCATATGGATTTTGGGTGGCGTGGCGTTCGAAAGCGCCGGTTTTTTGCGCTTCCATTATTCATACGACGAACCGCCCGCACATTCCGGACACGAATATTTTTTGGCCTTTATTCAACGCCGGCAATGGGATGCTTGTGACAGGCAGGCTTGAAACAAGCCATTTAAAGTGGGCCCGGTCGGATTTGAACCGACAACCAAGGGATTATGAGTCCCCTGCTCTAACCATTGAGCTACAGGCCCGTTTACGTAGGAGAAATGGCTTTTTTCCCAGGTCCAATTTTGTGGCATTGCTACCTCAAATTGCTACCTTTTAAAATCTGATATCCAAAACTCCACCCAAGCCTGCCCGGTTGCTACCCGAAAAGGTAGCAAAAAAGTTGGAATCGTCCTACAAAAAGACATCTGTTCCCGGTCTCCGCATTTACATTACAACCGGCGGCTATCACGCCTATTTCAAGGCCGGAGGGAAACCGATCAAGGAAAGCTTGGAAACGACCGTCCGGAGCATTGCTGAATTGCGGCTCGAAGATTTAAAGGCCCAGCACCGCGGAACCAGGGGCTCTGGAGCAGGAAAATCTCCCTCCGTTATGACATTCGGCGATGCGTTGAAGACCTACGAATTTAATGAGTCGAGCAATGTTAAAACGAAGGTTAGTGCAAAAGATTACAGGGTGCAAATAATCAAGGCGTTCCTCGTTTCATGGCCGGGGCTGTACACCACAGACCTTCGAAAGGTTATCAATCGTTGCGAAAATCCCTGCACTTAAATCGATGCGTAAATTGTACCCTCAAGTTTGAGAAATGAACGCACAAGGGATGTTTGCTTTTGGATGGATCGCATGATGCCAAGCACTCTGCGCCTCATCGTTCCGGCACTTTCCATAAATAGCTTAGCGAGGCGTGCCTTGGCATGCTCCCAGGCTTGCTCGTCAGGATTAAGCTCCGGCGCATACTTTGGCAGATGCCCAAGGTGGATGGCGTTATCGTTGTCTTGGGCGAACTGCTGGACCCGTTTGGAGTTGTGATAACTGGCGTTGTCCGCCATCACAATCACCGGTTTGCCCGCGTCTTGGTGGAGTTTTTTTAGAAACTCGATGAATTTCTCCGAGTTCATTCTTTCTTCGATGACCGAAAAGCGCATATCTCCGCGCGGGCTCACGGCTGAGATCAACTTTAAGCCAAAACGATCTCCGCTATCTTCAACAGCGGGAGTCTGGCCGACGACTCCCCATATGGTCCCTCGATGGTGATCACTGCGCACCACGCTTTCGTCCACAAAGTAAATCTCGGCGCCGATCCGCTTGGCCAGGCGTTTTTTCTCTTTGACTCCAGGCAGATCCTAACAATCTGCGGCGAGAGTCTCGCCGCATTGCGCATCGGAAACTGCTCAAAATGGCCCGGATGCCTGCTCATGGGTAAATAGAGAAATCGTGGCGCACTCAGAAATGCGCGACGTCGTTGCGCAATAGCGTAATGCGTTCGGTGAACTCTGCGGCGGCAGAAAACTCCAGATGGTGCTCCTTCATATCTTCGGTGAATCCCGCGGCGTGCCGCGTATGAGCTGAAAACAGTTCCATTCGCAGACGTGCTCGACGCGGATGCATTTAAGCTATAGCAAGGTTGCATAGAAGGTATTGGCCGCCGAAGTGCGTTGCGCCGAAAGTAATCTCAGATGCGAGATGAACCAATGAAGCCCAGGCCCTGCGTGCCTCGCGCCGTTAATTACATGCTATAGAAGTGCGTTCTGCTGCCGCTTTGTGAATTGGTTTGTGGAACCTATTCAGATTTTTAACCAGTCTTTTAGACCCGTGCAAGCGGCCCCAACACTTTTGGGCGCGCGAATGATTCGCGCGATCCAATGAACCAAAAAAGCGACACACAAAACACCATGAAAAAGCTATTAATAATGACGCTCCTAGGCTGCGCCTTCGCTGCTCAAACGCTGCCCGCATTTGCTGACGCCACTTCCTCTCAGAAGGAACAAATTGAACAGTCGCGCGCAGCGGTGCGTGAGGCAGTTAAGACAGAAGAAGGCTGCAAAGCCATGTGCGAGGAAATGATGAAGCACGAGAAATCCAAAAAGATGATGTGCGAGATGATCGCAAAGGATCCCGAGTGCATGAAGATGATGAAAGGCAAGTAAGCGAGTCCGATGGAGTGAGTGCAGCATGGATGCCAAAAGCTCCCGTGCTGCACCTGTTCGTGTCTGCGAAGCCGAGCGCACTCCACTCACGAAGCCTAATAGGACGAAATTTGAAAAAGATCAGCACCAATGAGAATTCCCCGTGAATGACATGCCTGATTCTTCCAAGCCTTTCACTCATTCCGCCGTGGATGATCCCGCGCTTCTCCGGATGGCGCTAGCGGCGCAAAAGGACGATTATCTGCGTCTCGCCGCGGACTACGACAGCTATAGAAAGCGCACACAGCGTGATGCCATGCGCCAGGCTGCAATTGAGAAAGAATCTTTCATCCGCGATCTGCTGCCTGTTCTTGATAACCTGGAACGCGCTCTTGCCAGTGAGGGAACCGCTTCACATGAGCAGCTTTACCAAGGTGTGGAGATGACACTGCAACAGTTAAGGGGATTACTCCGTCACCATGGAGTTGAAGCAGTGGACGCAGTGGGAAAACCGTTCAATTCGCATCGGCACGAGGCAGTCGCCATTAGGTATGACCCACGCCGACCTGACGATATTATTCTGGAAGTAGTCCAGCGTGGTTACTACCGTGGCGATACAGTATTTCGTCCGGCCAAGGTCATCGTAAATGATCGGAATCCATCTTTTGGAGTTCTCCATGGCAGCTGAATTTAAGGATTACTACGGCGCTCCTGGACTTCCTAAAAACGCGCACGCGGAGGCGATTAAGCATGTTCAAGCTGGCGGCGAGGTCGATTGCCTCGGCGCCGGTGTGCCTTACCGGCAGAATAGTTGACCGTAATTGAGAATTTACTTTTTCCCTCATTAGGTGGATCGACGACACGCCCGCGATCTCTCGGATAAGCTTGGACCTTCTTGCCGATCAGTAGTCGCCGTATGCATTCTTAGCTGATATGCCGTCCTGGAGTATTCCATATATCGCGAGTGCATGGGCAATCCGCTTGATCATGCTCGTCTATGTCCCGCAGCATCGCACTGCGGCAGCGGCGCGAACATGGCTTCTTCTCATCTTTTTACTGCCTTGGCCTGGGTTGTTGATTTACGCGCTCTTCGGCCGCATTCGGGTGCCGCGGGCGCGCGTTGAGCAGCAGTTGCTCGCCTCGCGGCGGATCGTTCAATCTCAACTCCAACAAAACGCACATTCTATTTGTGAGTCTGAGCTTCCATCTTACCTCGCACACATCCCCGGACTCGCCGCGCGTTTGGGCGATTTTGGCGCCGTCGCGGGCAACGCAATTCAATTGCTCCCCGACTACACCGATTCAATTTCGCGGCTCGTAGCCGATATCGATTCGGCCGCCGATCACGTCCATCTGCTCACCTACATCCTCGCAGTGGATGCCACTGGAGAGCGCGTTGTATCCGCCCTAAGCCGCGCAGCCCTGCGTGGTGTGCAATGCCGAGTGATGGCCGATGCCGTCGGTTCGCGGGCCGGGCTGAATCGATGGGGCGCAAAGTTGCGGCGCGACGGGGTAGAAGTGATCGCGATGCTGCAAGTTGGATTTTTCCGCCACAATGCAGCGCGCTTCGACCTTCGAAATCATCGCAAGCTTGCGGTCATCGACGGGCGCATCGGGTACGCGGGCTCGCAGAATATTATTGATCCCGGATTCGTGCCTGAACACCCAAATGAGGAGTTGGTGGCGCGAGTCACCGGACCGGTCGTCGCACAGATCCAGGCCGTGCTGCTCGCCGATCGCTTCATCGAAACCGGAGCCACGTTTGAAATTCCCCCGCTTTTCCCCGAATTGCTTCCAGCAGGAAGCTCAACCGCGCAACTGCTCCCAAGCGGCCCTGGCTACCAGCGCGATAATGCCGAAGAGCTTTTCATCGCACTGCTCTATGCGGCCCGGCAGCGCGTCGTCATCACCACTCCCTACTTTGTGCCTGACGAGCCTTTTCTCGTGGCGTTGCGCAGCGCAGCGAGACGCGGCGTCGAGGTGCGGCTCATTGTTTCGTTGCACGCAAATCAGCCGTTCACGCAGCTTGCTCAGCGCTCCTATTACGACGATCTGCTGAGCGCAGGCGTCCATATCCACCTTTATCGTCCGCGTTTTCTTCACGCGAAACACCTGAGCGTAGACGAGACCATCGCGCTCCTGGGCTCTACAAACATCGACATCCGCTCTTTCTCGCTCAATGCCGAAGTGAGCTTCATCGTGTATGACCGCGCGATAACCGCCCAACTCCGCTCCGTGCAGGAGGGCTATCTGGCCGAAAGCGACCTGCTGGATCTGAGCAGCTGGCGGCAGCGCCCCCTCTCGCAACGTATAGTGGAAAACCTCGCCCGCCTCGCCGACTCGCTACTCTAAATGCGCGTGGTCACTGTCAGGAACCGAACGTCGCCAAATGTCTGGTCCGCGCTGATCGAGTAAGGCCGCCGCCGCGGACGGCGACTTTGATTCTAATTGAAGGAAAGGCGGCCAAAACTGTGCAACGGTTCTCGACGCCCACCACCCCACCACTAGGCTCAAACCTCCCGAGAAGCCCAAAAATTGATGTCGAATAGCAACCTGCCAAAACAATCCCGCACCCGCGCAAAACCAAAGCGCGGCACGGCCGGCCCGGTGACAACAACGCACCAAGCAAAACAATTTCCCATTGTCGGTGTCGGCGCGTCCGCGGGTGGTTTGGAAGCTTTTCTGGAATTGCTCAAGCATTTGCCGGCGGATACCGGAATGGGATTTGTCCTGGTGCAACATCTCGATCCGCAACACGAGAGTGCGCTCACGCGGCTGCTCGCGCGCGGCACTGTGATGCCAGTGTGCGAGGTGACAAACAACTTACGCGTTGAACCAAACTGCGTTTATGTCATCCCGCCCAACACCCAAATGTCCCTTGCCGGGGGCGTGCTCAAACTGACCCCGCGCGGAACCGATCGCGGGGCGACTCGCTCGATAGATTTGTTTTTTGAAGCGCTCGCTCTCGACCAGCGCGAGAAGGCCATTGGCGTGGTGCTCTCGGGCACCGCGATGGATGGCACCCTTGGCCTTGAGTCGATCAAAGCGGAAGGAGGCGTGACTTTTGCGCAGGATGGCTCAGCCAAATATAACTCCATGCCGCACAGCGCTATCGCAGCGGGATGCGTTGATTTCGTGCTTTCACCTGAAGAGATCGCCTCTGAACTTGCACGCATTGCCAGGCATCCCTTGAACGTCCACGACAACACGCCGCCGGCCGTTCCTTTCGAAACGGCGCCTGCAAATACGCGGCGGATCAAAACCGACCAGCAAGCCTCCGGGCAGGACGGATTTAAGAAGATCCTCCTTCTGCTCCGCAATCACAGCGGTGTGGATTTTTCGTTCTACAAGTCGAGCACTATTCAACGGCGAATCCTGCGGCGGCTGGTCCTTAATAAGGCTGGGACGCTTGCCGAATACGCGCTCTTTTTAAAAGACAACATCACTGAACTAGACGCCCTTTACTCCGATGTTTTGATCAGCGTCACGAGTTTCTTTCGCAATCCGGATGCCTTTGAAACACTCAAGCGCAAAGTATTCCCAAAGCTCCTCGCCCAGCAAGGCCGCGACGGCCCGATGCGAATCTGGGCGCTCGGCTGTTCCACCGGGCAGGAGCCTTATTCGCTCGCAATGGCCTTTGCCGAATCCGTTGCGGAGATCCCAGGCGCGCCCAAGCTGCAGATCTTTGCCACCGACCTCAACAACGCGCTGCTCGACACAGCGAGAGCCGGGCTCTACCCGAAGTCACTCGTGCAGGATATTTCGCCGGAACGATTGCAGCGCTTTTTTGTCGAGGAAGAAGGCGGGTACCGCGTTTGCAAGGCTCTCCGCGAGCAAGTGGTTTTTGCCCGGCAAAATGTGATGAGTGATCCCCCTTTCTCGCGCATCGACCTGATTACCTGCCGCAATGTCTTGATCTATTTTGAAGCGGAGTTGCAGAAAATAATCATCCCCGCGTTCCATTATGCGCTAAAACCGGGAGGCTTTCTTTTTCTTGGCGCAAGCGAATCGATCGGACAGTTCTCAAACCTTTTCGCACCCGCCGATAAGAAGCAGAAAATCTTTTCGAGAAAAGCGGCGCCCGCGCAGGCCTTCCGCCTGCCCTTGCCCGGGGAGCGCATGCGAACTTCGCCAGCCGGCCGACGGCCCGCAATCCCCAGCGGCGGCGCGGAAGCGGAATCAAAGGGGCTCACCAGCGAGCTTGACGCCCAGCGCGAGGCCGATCGAATCTCGATCAGCCAATTTGCGCCCCCTGGCGTTCTCATCAACGGCGAGATGCAGGTTGTGCAGTTTCGAGGCGGAACGAGTGCGTATCTGGAACCGCCCACGGGCAAGGCCACTTTTGATGTCCTCAAGATGGCACGCGACGGGCTGATGCTGCCGCTCCGCGCTGCGATCAATCGGGCAAAACGCGAAAATAAACCGGCGAGCCGCGACGCCGTGCGCATTGCTGAAAACGGCGGTTTTCGGGAAATAACGGTGCAGGTCACTCCTTTGCGGAATTTGAAGGAGCCGTATTTTCTCGTTCTTTTCGAGGAGGCCAATTCGCGCTCCGCGGGCCGTGCGATTCCCTGCGCCACGCCATCACTCAGGGGCAAAAAGGAAGTATCCAGCCGCATTGCCGAGCTGGAACTCGAACTTACCGAAACACGCGACTACTTGCAGTCCATCCAAGAACAGAACGAAGCGGCGCACGAGGAACTTCAGGCATCGAGCGAGGAAGGGCAAAGCGCGAACGAAGAGCTTCAGAGTATGAATGAGGAGCTTGAGACCTCCAAAGAGGAGCTTGAGTCTACCAATGAAGAGCTGATGACCATCAACGACGAGATGGTTAGCCGCAACACGGAGCTAAGCCGGCTCAATACCGATCTTAGCAATCTCGAAGTTAATATTCATACAGCTATCCTGTTGCTTGCGCAGGATCTTACCATCCGGCGATTCACGCCGCCCGCCGCCCGCATCTTCAGTCTGATTGCCAGTGATGTTGGTCGCCCGTTTGGCAGCATTCGGCATAACCTCGACGTGCCGGACCTTGGGCGGCTGGCGGCCGAAGTCATCGATACGGTTAGCGTTCGCGAGCGCGAGGTGCAGGATCAGGACGGCCGCTGGTATACACTCTGCGCGCGGCCTTACCTGGCGCTCGACAATCGGATCGACGGCGTCGTGCTCGTGCTTAATGACATTGACGCACTCAAGCGTAGCAAGCAGGAGATCAGCGCGGCACGCGAGTATGCCGAAGCAACTTTGCGCACCATGCCCGTGCCGTTTCTCATCCTGCGCGCCGACTTGCGGGTGAACTCGGCAAGCGATGCTTTTTACAATTCTTTCGGGGTGACTCTTGGTGAAACCGAAGGCCGGCTTATCTACGAGCTGGGCAACCGGCAATGGAATATCCCGCAACTTCGCACCCTGCTTGAAGAGATCCTGCCGCAAAAGCGCTCCTTCAACGGTTTTGAAATCGTGCATGATTTTCCCTCCATTGGCAGGCGCTCAATGCTGCTCAATGCAAGGCGCTTGGAAGGCCAGAATTCGAGTCCGCTCATCCTTCTTTCCATTGAGGATGTCACCGAGCGCATGGAGTCACGCGCCGCCATGGAACGCTCAGAAATTCGTTACCGGCGCCTGTTTGAGACCTCCCGAGATGGAATCCTCCTGCTTGACCCGATCAGCCGAAAAATCACCGACGCAAACCCGTTCATGACGGAGTTGCTTGGATATTCACGCGAGGAGTTGCTTGGAAGAGAACTTTGGCAGATCGGACTGCTGGAGGACGAGCGCGCGAGCCAGTCCGCTTTCCGCGAACTGCAACACAAAGGTTCCATCCGCTACGAAGATTTGCCGCTTGAAACGAAAGGAGGCGAACGCCGCGAAGTCGAATTCGTGAGCAACCTTTACGATGAAGAAAACCTCAAGGTCATCCAATGCAACATTCGCGACATCACTCAGCGAAAACTGGTTGAACGCAAATTCCGCGGTCTGTTGGAATCTGCGCCGGACGCAATGGTGATCACAAACCCGAACGGTGAGATTGTCCTCATCAACTCTCAAACGGAGAAAGTTTTCGGTTATTCCCGCGCGGAACTGATCGGCAAACGCATCGAAATCCTGATTCCGGTTCGTTACCACCAAGGTCATGCCGGCAATCGCCACGATTTCATGAGCGCTCCCCGGATGCGTTTGATGGGAGCAGGAATGGATCTGTGGGCTTTGCACAAAAATGGGTCCGAATTCCCTGTCGAAATCAGCCTGAGCCCGCTGGAAACCGAGGGCGAACTCCTTGTCACGGCCGCAATTCGCGATGTGAGCGCTCGCAAGACGGCGGAAAAGTCGCTGCGGATCGCGACGGAGGAAATCGCCCGTGGTGCCCGTGCAAAGGACGATTTTCTTGCCATGCTCAGCCACGAACTCCGCACCCCGCTCACGCCCGTGCTCATGACGGCGACGGCGCTTGAAAGTGATCCGGAGTTGCCGGAGGAGGTGCGCGATCAACTCGGAATGATGCGGCGCAATGTCGAGCTTGAAGCACGCTTGATTGACGACTTACTTGATCTGACACGCATCAGCCGTGGCAAACTGCAAATAGCACCGGTTATCGCGGATCTGCATCTGCTTCTTGACCACACCGCGGAGATTGTCCACAGCGACGGGTTCGGCAAACAGGTGCGACTCATCTTTAAACTTGAAGCAACACGGCATCACGCGCTGGTCGATCCCACCCGCCTCCATCAGGTTTTTTGGAATCTTATTAAGAACGCAATCAAGTTCACGCCGACCGGTGGGACTGTGACTGTGACCACGCGTAATGACAGCGGCGGCATCCTCGTGAGCATCGAGGATACGGGGATCGGCATTGGCGCCGATGCGTTACCACACGTCTTTAATGCTTTTGAGCAGGGAGAAGTCGCCGGCAAGCTTCGCTACGGCGGCCTGGGCCTGGGCCTGGCGATCTCAAAGGCAGTGATTGCGCTTCACGGGGGGACAATTCGAGCCGAAAGCGAAGGGCCGGGCCGGGGCGCAACCTTTACCGTCGCCCTCGCCGCCAGTGATACCCCCTCTCCGCCTGCGCACGCGCCCGCCCAACACTCCATGCCAGCCCGAGCGCTGAAGTTATTGATTGTTGAGGATCACGAGGCGACGCGAACCGTGCTGAGCCGTTTGCTCACGCGTATTGGACACCAGGTTACAACAGCTTCCTCGATCAAAGAGGCGCTTGCTGCGGTTGCCACGGAACGCTTCGATGCGCTTATTAGCGACCTTGGTTTGCCGGATGGCAGCGGGCTCGAATTAATGCGCGAGATCCAGCGCCGGTCTCCTATTCCGGGCATCGCCTTGAGCGGCTACGGCATGGAAGACGATTTAAGGCAGACCAAAGAAGCCGGCTTCTTTGCCCATCTCGTAAAGCCGGTCAATCTCGACCAGCTCCGCTATTTGCTGGATCATCTTGGACTGCAAGCCTGAGGCCGAGCGCCATCGGCTTGGGCGGGTGCGGCATCATAACTAAAAACAATGCCGAACTAACAAGGCAACGGCGGTTGCGGCGCAGGGCAATGCCCGTTTCCAGACATTGCTCATAGCTTTTGGCTATGATCTCCGCAATGCTCGCGGAAAATGGAACTTCGTCATTTACGCTATTTTGTCGCAGTTGCCGAAGAGTTGAGCTTTACCAAAGCGGCAAAAAAACTTCGGCTCGCTCAGCCATCGCTGACGCGGCAGGTGCGAAATCTTGAGGAGGAAATCAATGTTTGCCTGCTTAGCAGGGCGAATAATCGGGTTGCGCTCACGGAGGAAGGGCATCGTTTTCTTTTCGACTCAAAGAAATTGCTCGCGATGTGCGAGGAAAGCATAGCTTCCGTGCAACAAATGCATCGCGGAGAAATTTCCCGGCTCAATATCGGATATGTTTCCAACATCCATTACAGCCTACTGCCAGCGACGCTTGCAGCCTTTCGGAAGCTCTGTCCGCGCGTAACCCTGAACCTTTTTGACATGAACAGTGCCGAACAGTTTCAGGCGCTGGAGGGCCGCAAGATCGACATCGGATTTGTCGGTCTGCGTCCGGCACTTTCCGGCCACGATCTGCTTTCAGAATGCGTGGCGCACGACATTATATTGGTCGCGCTGCCGGCCAACCATTTGCTGGCGAAAAAAACGAGCGTCAAACTGGCGGACTTGGCGGCGCAGTTCTTTATTGGGATGTCGGCCGAAACCCATCCTGGCGCACGGGAATGGCTGCTGGAAACCTGCGCAGGCGCCGGGTTCACAGGCAGAATCCTGCAGGAAGCCGACGGCGAGCCAACCGCGATTCAATTTGTCGCCGACGGGCTGGGTGTCGCCCTGATGCCTGAACAAATTGTGGGACTGCCTCACGAAGGAGTTGTTTTTCGTCCTCTCTCGCCCGCCCTTCAGCGCGATGCAACGATCGCCTGGCGTGCCGACAATGCTTCGGTGCCACTGAGCGACTACATTCAGATCGTCAAAGATCTCTCACATAGCATGTGAGGATTTACGAGCCGGCCTTGAAATCAGCGCACTTTCATCTCAACTGCATGCTCCTGGTGATCGTCCTGGAGTGGAATACCATTTCCTGCAATTTGATTTCCATCCACGGTGATCTGATCCGTGTCAGGCGCGTCCTGCTCGAAGCGGCTAATTGTGATATGATAAACCGTCTGCCGGTAGCGATAATGGATCTTAAAGAAGGGCCAGGCAGCCGGCAGACTCGGGGTCAAACGCAATTGATTGCCTTCCAAATTCACCCCTAACAACGACTCGATTAAGAGCCGATACATCCAACTCGCTGACCCGGTATACCAAGTCCAGCCGCCTCTGCCTATGTGCGGCGCGACTGCGTAAACATCCGCGGCCACAACATACGGTTCCACTTTATAAACTTTGATCTGTTCGGGCGTTCCGCCGTGATGGATGGGATTTAGCATCGCGAAGAGTTCCCACGCGGTCTCTTTTTTCCCCATGAGCGCAAAGGCCATCGCAGTCCAAATCGCGGCGTGCGTGTATTGGCCGCCATTCTCCCGCACACCGGGAATATAACCTTTGATGTAGCCGGGATTGAGGGATGACTTGTCAAAAGGAGGATCAAACAACTGGATCAGCTTGGCATCCCGCCGGATGAGACGCCGGTCAACGGCGTTCATCGCCAGGCTGGAGCGCTGCTGATCCCCGGCGCCACTGATCACAGACCAGCTTTGTGGAAGAGAATCAATCTGACATTCCGGATTGGTTGCGGAACCGAGCGCCTCGCCATTGTCAAAGTAAGCGCGTCGATACCATTGGCCATCCCACGCGTGGAGTTCGATGTTTTCCCGCAACCGCTGCGCCTCGGCACGGCACCGCCCGGCAAATGGCAGGTCATTGCGCGCCTCGGCCAGTTTGCTGAATTGGTTTAGCACGTCGAAAAGGAAAAATGCCAGCCAGACGCTTTCTCCGCGGCCTTCCTTTCCGACCATGTTCATCCCATCATTCCAGTCGCCGCAACCCATGAGCGGCAATCCGTGTTCCCCGAATTGGAGTGCCCGCTCAATGGCGCATACGCAATGTTGATAGAGGGTCGCCGACTCTTCGGAATGATTGGGCAAATCGTAATAAGCTTCCTCCTCGGGTTTGACCAGCCGCGCTTCAAGAAACGAAATCTTCTCATCGAGCACGCCAGTATCCGCCACACAGGAGACGTAGCGGCAGGTAACATACGGGAGCCAAAGATAATCATCGGAAAAATGCGTTCGCACGCCGCGTCCGGCCGGCGGATGCCACCAATGCTGCACGTCGCCCTCGCGGAATTGATGCGCCGCGGCACGCAACAGATGCTCCCGGGTGAGGGCCGGCTCCGCATGCACGAGCGCCATCACATCCTGCAACTGATCCCGGAACCCGTACGCGCCGCCGGATTGATAAAATCCGGTGCGGCCCCAAAGCCGGCAGCTCAATGTCTGGTACAACAGCCAGCCGTTGGCCATGATATTGACCGCGGGATCAGGGGTCTCGACATTCACCGCGCCGAGCGTTCGATTCCAATATTCCCAGACCCCGTCGAGCACAACGCGGCAGGTGTCCACCCGGCGAAAGCGGTGGATCAAATTCTGCACGTCGCCGGAATCGCGGCCGACGCCGAGCCGGAAGCTCGTTTCCCGCTCCTCTCCCTCTCCCAAATCGAAGGTCACCTGCACCGCGCCGCAAGGATCGAGCCCTGCACCGACTTTGCCCGAAAGACGACGGCGTTTTAAGGCTGCCGGCTGTGCAAGGGTTCCGTTCCTGCCGAGAAATTCCTTCCTATCGCCCGTGAGGGTGCGTGTCGCGTCGTTGACGTCAATGAACGCGATACGATCAGGGAATTCGGTATTGTAATAATTGCGTGCCAGCAACGCTCCGGTCTTGAGGTCCACTTCGGTTTGGACATGCAGGAGACTGTTATACCTCAAATCGCCCAGCACCCATTCCCAGTAGCCCGTCACCGACAAGCGGCGAGGGCGGCCGGAGACATTGCGCAATTTTAAAACCGAAAATTTCACCGGCGCATCGCTCGCAACGTAAACCCATAATTCGGACGTGATGCCGTTTTCGGTATGCTCGAACACTGTATAGCCAAACCCATGGCGAATGACATAGGGCGTTGCGCCGCGCGCGGGCAACGGTGTAGGCGACCAGAACTGTCCGGTCTGCTCATCGCGAATATAAAAAGCCTCCCCTGTGGTGTCCCGCACCGGATCATTGCTCCAGGGAGTTAGCCTAAATTCATGAGAGTTCTCAGCCCACGTGTAGGCAGCGCCGCTTTCGGAAATGACCGTACCGAAATTGGGATTGGCCAGAACGTTGACCCACGGCGCAGGAGTCGACTGACCGGGGTTAAGCGTGATGACGTATTCGCGGCCGTCTCGGGTAAATCCGCCAAAGCCGTTTGGAAAAATCAAGTCGGACTGTGGAAGCTGCGGGGTCAAATCCGCAGACGGGATGCGGGTGGGAGTCAGGGCCGGAATGGAAAGCTCCAAAACACGCCGGTAATGCAGTTGCTCTGCCAAAGTTCCCTTCTCGTCATCTAAAACAACCCGTGCCGCTGATTGCAGCAGGACACGATCTTCGTTGGGAATCTGTTCGAGGCGCCGGACGAAGATGCCGCCCGGCTTATCCAGCATCTGCGCTTCAATTCCGGATGAAATCAAACCGGTAATCTGGTCATGCAAAGACTGCCGGTAGACTGAAACGTCTTCGTTTAGGATAACCAGATCGACAGTCAGCCCCTTCGTTCGCCAGTACGAGTGTGCCTGGATGAGCTGCTGGACGATTTCGATCTTTTCCGAATCGCTGATCCGAAGCAGGATAAGCGGCGCATCGCCCGAGATACCGTAACTCCAAAGTCCGCTTTGGCCGCGCCGATTGTTGCAGAGCACAGCCGAATTGGCGCGCCGGGCAGGGTCGGCATAGATCAAAGCGCTGGCCAAATGGCCGTAAAGCCGGGCTTCCCGCTCGGTGGCATTGAGCTGATGCAAGGTCACTTGGCTATGCGTCCACGCCAGGTCAATGGCGCGTTCGGCCATCCGGCTATTTTGATATTTCTCCACTTGCGCCAGAGCGCTCTCGCGATTTTCGGCCACGCCCACCAGCACATCAACAATCGCGCTCCCATAGGCTGGCACCTTGACCGTGCGGCGCAGTGAAACGATCGGATCGAGCACAGAACCGACAGTATTCGACAACGCTGAGATTCCTTGCATCGCGGCAGGATTCGCCATGGTCCGGCCGCGGCCAACAAATCTGGCGCGATCGGTTTCACACGATACATCGCCCGGAGTCTCTCCACGGTCGATCATGACATGCACCAGCCAGGCCGGCTTTTCTTCCAAAGAACGGGCGCGGCGCGAACAGAGAATGGCGGAGGACTCCTTTGCAAATTCGGTTTGGACAAAAAGATTGCTGAACGCGGGATGCGCCGCGTCAGCCGCGGCGGGGGCCATCACGACTTCCGCATAACTGGTCAATTCAATGAAGCGGTCTATCGAGGACCGATTGGTGAGCGTGATCCGTCGTAGCTCCACGTCGTCCTCCGGAGAGACGCTGATCCCGGTGTGGACTGTGAGGCCGGCATGACGATGCCGGAACTCCGCGCGTGCCTGGGTGAAGATGGCTTCGTAACCATCCACCCTGCGCAAAGCAGGTTGATATGCGCTTGACCAAAAGTCTCCGGTTCTTAGGTCACGCAGGTAAACGAAGGTTCCCCAGCAATCGCGCGTGGCATCTTCGCGCCAACGGGTAACCGCCAGTTCCCGCCAACGACTATAGCCGCCACCAGCGCTGCTAATTACCACGTGATAGCGGCCATTGGATAAAAGGTGAACTTCAGGCGCCGAGGAAGATGGATTTGTAAAGATCCGCATCTCACCATCCCCTTCCCCGGCAAGTTTGTGCGACGTTTCCGAGGCTAAATCTTCAACAAAGACACTTGCCGCGGTCCGAGGCACGCGCTCCTGCAGGAGCAAATCCGCAGCTTTGAGAACCGGACATGCCATAAAGCGCCGTTGCATCGGGTAGTCTTGCAACAGATTAACCAAAGCGAGCAAACTCATCCCCTGATGATGCGCCATGAACGAACAGATGGTCGTGCTTGCTTCATCCGGAGGCAAATGAGCCGGTGTATAATCGACTGCTTCGTAAAAGCCATAAGGGCCGGAGCGCCCTTCAAGAGCCAGCCGCTGCAAGTTTTCGCACGCTTCCCGTGGCGCCACCATCAGCGCCATCACGGTGGCGTACGGTGCAATTACCAGGTCGTCAGCCAATCCCCGCTTTAAACCGAGCCCCGGGACTCCAAACGCCCGATATTGGTAGTTGAGCTGCACATCGGTCCTATTGTATCCCGACTCGGAAATGCCCCAGGGAACGCCCCTGCGTTTTCCATACTCGATCTGTAGCTGCACTGCCGCTTTGCAGGTGTGATCAAGCAATGTTTTCTCGTAATTGGGCATGACCAATAGAGGCATCAAATACTCGAACATTGAGCCGCTCCACGAGACGAGAACGGGCTGGCCCTGGGAAGCAACAAGAAGACGGCCGGTCGAGAACCAATGGTCTTGCGGCACCTGGCCCAAAGCAATGGCGACATAGCTGCACAAACGCGCCTCCGAGGCTAACAGATCATAGAAGCTGCTATCACATCGCCTTTCGTTGATGTTGAAGCCGATGGAAAATAAATCCCTTGCCGGGTCGAACAGGAAAGTAAAATCCATCGCCGCCAAAACTTCGCTTTGCCGGGCAAGCGTTTCCAAAACAAGCAGACGTTCACGGGCACGCTCGCCGGCTTGGCCCAGTGGCGAGACCGATAGCTCAAACGCCGCCATCTCTCGCAAGGTAGGCGCTTGGTCCAGCTGCTCTCCAAGGCTGATCGCGGGATTTTGCGCCGCCTCGCCCGCTGAACTCTGACTAGGTAAAATCAGCCATGGCGCGAGCCAAAGCATCTCTTTGAAATGTTCCTCGCAATTGCGCTGCAAAGTTTGAGCCCAGCCTTTGATCTCTTCCGTCTCGCTCGCCAACTCCGCCGCGATCCGTGTGCTCTGATCTTTGGCTAGTTCTAACAAAGAGAACGCCGCGCGCAGATTAGAAGGTGCTTTCCGCAATTCCGTATCGAGAGCGTTGAGGGCGGCATTGCCGCGCATCAAATCTTTAAGAACTCCCAAGGTATCTCGCAACCCGCAAAAAATCTGGGGCGTAAAAATCTTTGCATCAGCCTGTTCGCGCAGTCCTGAGCTAAGTGTGAGGAGATGTCCGGCGAGATTGCCGCTATCCACACTCGACACATAAAGAGGGAGAAGAGGTTTGAGCGTGCGAGTCTCATACCAGTTATAGAAGTGCTCCCGATAACGCTCCAAGCCTTCCATCGTGGCAAGAGCCTCTTGCGTGCGCTGAATCAAGCCACCTAACGAAAGGTAGCCAAAATCACGGGCAGCCAGGTTGGCAAGCAGCGCCAATCCCATGTTAGTAGGCGAAGTGCGTGATGCGATTGTTGGGACGGGGACTTCCTGAAAATTGTCCGGAGGCAGCCAATTTTCCTGGGCGGTAATAAAGGTCTCAAAAAAATACCAGGTCTTGCGGGCGGTATGTCGCAGAAAGGTCAATTGTTCCGTGCTCAAATCCGGAGTGCCGGATTCAATGGGCTGGCTGATCCACCAAGCGATCCAGGGAGCTGCCATCCAAAGCAGCGGCAGAGCCAGCTCCAGTGACGCCATTTGAAAGCAAATCAGAAAGAATCCACTCAGCACGGCGACAGCCGGTGCGATCCACATGGTGGCATAAAAGCCTGTGAGATCAGCGCGTGTGGTCCGCTCGGAATCACTCGATGTTTGCCACTCAAGAAGCCGTTTGCGCGTGAACAGCAAACGCAGCAGCGTCCTTCCAATGGCGTCCAAGCTCACGAATGCGTCGTAGGGGAGAAAAGCCAGGGTCAGAAAAATCTGCCCCAGTTGCCGGCCACCGGCGCCGGCAGCCTCCCGCAGATGCATCGCCCATGGCAAATCCGCCGGCTTGCGCAAGAGATTGACCAGGGCCGAAAGCAGACCTGGAATTAAAATCACCGAGAGAACCAGCCGCGCGCCCAATCCATCGAATTCGGGAAGGAAGAACCAACTGCCTAAAATAACTAGCAAAAGCGCGACGGGAACAAGACTGCGCCGCAGGTTATCGAATATCTTCCAACGGGAGAGCCCAGAAAGTGGATTGGCCACGCGTCTGGCGTCGGAACCAGGAACCCGCGGGAGGAGCCATTGCGTAATCTGCCAGTCGCCGCGAATCCAGCGATGGCGCCGGTCGATATCGACATTGTAGCGCGAAGGATACTCTTCATAGAACTCCACATCGCTAACCAGGGCCGAGCGGGCATGACACGCTTCCAACAAGTCATGGCTAAGAACGGTGTTCTCCGGAAATCGTCCCACCATTGCCTGCTCGAAAGCCGCGACATCATAGATCCCCTTCCCGATAAAAGAACCTTCCTGAAAGAGATCCTGGTAGAGGTCGGAAACCACCCTCGTATACGGATCAATTCCGGCGTCGCCGGAAAAAATCCGAACAAACCACGATCGCCTGGCGCTCGGCAAACTCACACCAACCCGCGGCTGAAGAATGCTGTAGCCTTCAGTGACAATCCCATGCACTGGATCGAACTCTGGCCTGTTCAACCGATGAGCCATCGTTCCAACGAGTTCACGGGCTGCATCCCTGGGAAGCTGCGTGTCTGTATCAAGCGTAATGACATACTTGATAGTTGGAAAAATGGACGGCTCCCCCACGATCGCAGAAAAGGCCTCGAACGAACTGCCGAGCAAGAGTGCGTTGAACTCCGCAAGCTTTCCACGTTTGCGCTCGTATCCCATCCAGAGGCCTTCTCCGGCGTTCCAACGGCGCGGGCGATGAAGCAAGTAAAAGAAGCTTTGCCCGTCGCGAAGATATTTACGGTTGAGCATTTCCACTCCCGATCGTGCCCGAAGAAGCAACTCCTGATCGGTTGAAAGGATCTCCTCTGCGGCATCGCGAAAATCGGTCAACAAGGCAAAGCGGAGATGATTGTCACGGTTTGCGAGATGATAGATTTCCAACGACTCGATGAGACGATCCACGCCTGCCAGGCTTGTAAGCATCGTCGGAACCACAACCATCGTGCGGCAATCCGGCGGAATGCCGGCCGAAAAATCCATGCGCGGCAGCAGGCGGGGCTTGACCAACAGCGAGGAGATCCAGTTCATCAGCGCCACAGCCAACTGGCTTGCGCAAAGCATGAATACCAAGGTGAAAATAATCAGTTTCCATCCCGAAACATTGAGCGCGCTTGCTTGCTCAAACGATCGGCCCACTCCCATTGCCGTGCCCGCGATAGTTAATATTCCAATCCCGCCCGCATAAAACGTCAGAGGAAAACGCTGAATGCCGCGCTCTATCATCGTGCGCCAGGGCCATCGCACATTGATCAAACGCCCAAGCGCAACAAGCCCTTTATCGACCAGGTAAAAACCGACATGAACGCTCCGATCGCTGCTGCCCTTCTGCTCCGCATTCTTCCCGGCTAGTTGGATGGCGCATTCTGCAACCTCCCCCTCAGTGAGCAGACTATGCCGGGCCAGAAACTCCACCGAATGGCGATAAGCATCACGGGTCAAGAAATCCATCCCCGGGTAAACGCCGGCCGGATCGGAAAGCAACGTTTTCTCAACCAGGCTCAGGGACTCTACAAAATGCTTCCAATCCGCGGCGCTTAGAAAGCGTAGGCTCGCGATACTATGACTGACGGAAACCTGATCTGCCGCCTGTTTCTGACTTTCCATGTGGACAAGCTCCTCGATGGTCATCCCTTGCTCCACGAGCCGCTGTTCGAGCCATGTGCGCGCCAGATGCAACACCGGACTGTGCCGCGACAAACGTTGGCAAAACTCAGCAACGAATGAACTCGATATGGGCAGGCTCGCTTTGGCCATATCCGCCACCACCACGACCAGGTGGGACGGCTGCTTTTCCGCCATCTCCTGCAAACGATCCACCCACAAGTCCGCCAGATCGCGATCGTGCCGCTCGATGGTGAGCCGCGTGGCGACGCGTTGAAGATTTTCAATCAAGCCCAAGCGCAGCATGATGGGAATGGCCCACAGCTCGCCCAGTTTTAAATAGGCGCCGGTCTGGTAGGCAGCAATAAATGCCGTGAGCAGGCCCTCCTCAATCTGCGCATCCACATGGGCGATTAGTTCAAGAACAATGTCGTAAACACGCGGGAACCCGGCAGAAGGACCGTTTGCCAGGCGCGGCAACTCCCGACTGTAGCCTTTTGGCAAATGTCTGCGGGCCAGTTGGATCTGCTCTTCGATCAGATAAAAATTATCCAGCAACCATTCCGCCGCGGGCGTGATGCGCCGTTTGGAGTCAACAGCAAGCGTCGAGCGATTAAAGGCTCGGAGTATCTGCTCGTTATCGTCCAATCGAGCCAGAAGCCGGTTGGAACTATACTGAGCGGCAATCTCGTGCTCTGCCGCCAAGGTCCGGGCATGGTGGGCGAGCTGTTCAACGCTAAACAGCTCGGCTCGCAACGGCGCATCACTCTCACTCAGGCGTTCTCGCGTTTGCCGTGCCACCCAGTTCTGCCAGCGCAATGAATAATCCTGCATGTGACTCTTACTTTCTGACTGCCTTTCCTACGACCCAGTCTCGCCTGCGCTTGAATAGCACGGAGGCTGGGAGAACTCCGCCGCCCGGCAATAACCAGCTCGGAATGCGCTCCCGATTCAGTTGGTTAGAGTATTTCCTGAAACGGTGCCCAGGCTCTCTTTTGTCTGATCAATGGCCTGTTCGAGATCGCCAACACATTGGTCAAAATTATAGCGAGGTCCGGACGAGCGGTTTCTGAGCTGCTCGGGCGACAATAGCGCCAGACGCGTCGAGAGATATTGATGTTGCTCATCAAGTGCCAGGATGCGCGTGCGGAGGTAAACTGGAGCTGCAATCGGCGTCTCTGCTTTTACTTCGAGGATTTCCCTGGCAAGCGCAGCGAGAGTCTCATTCGCACCCGCGCGGTAGACCGGCAATTCATCGCTCACATACGCCTTGGTCTTAGCCCACCCCGAACGCGCAGTTCTCTGTGCGTGATGCGCGGCATCGCTGACTAACTCTTTGGTATCCCGAGCGACCTCTTTGGTCTTATCAACAACGGCCTCGGCAGCAGCGCGAGCTTTCTCTGAAAACGATTTGTCTTCAGCATGCACCACGATGGCTGCGAAGATGGCGGTAAGGATGATGTATTTCAGGATATTTGTTTTTGAAGTGTGATTTCGAAGACCGAACCTTTCGCGGAGCCGCCGGATACCGGGCTCGCCCTGCGTCAGTTTTTGATCACGATCAGGATAGGATTGCCACGCGGGGCCGCCTAATACCTCCTCTGCGAATGTGCTATAGCTAAAAGCTATCGGCCCCCGTATCAGACAGTCGAAAATGGAGCGGGACCGGTTAAGAATGCTTCCACCCGGGCAAAAAGTGCATTAATTGCGGCGAACTACACGAGCTTAACGACCATCTTGCCCACGTTCTTTCCTGAAAAGAGCCCGATAAAGGCGCCGACGGCTTGGTCGATGCCTTGCACGACCGTCTCCTTGTTCTTGAGTTTGCCCTCTCGAAAGTAACCGCCCACCTCCTCATCGAATTCGTTCTGACGATCCAGCCAATCGCGAACCAGCAGCCCTTTCATTGTTAGCCGCTTGGTGATCATATTGAAGAGATTGGACGGGCCGGGCTGAGGCGTTTCCGCGTTGTAAGCCGAGATGCCGCCACAAGCGATGATCCTGCCATGCACCCGCATCGCGGCGAGCGCCGCTTCCAGTGTGGCGCCACCGACATTGTCGAAATATACGTCGATGCCATCGGGAGCCTCGCGTTTTAGTTGATCGGCAACTGGCCTGATATTGTAGTCAAAGGCAACATCGAAAGCGCATTCTTCGCGCAGGAACTTGACCTTCTCGGCCGAACCAGCCGATCCGATGACACGGCAACCGCGCAACTTTGCGAGTTGTCCGGCCATACTTCCAACGGCGCCGGCAGCACCCGAAATATAGATGATTTCGCCTGCTTTTACTTCCGCCAAGTTTAATCCAGCCCACGCCGTCATCCCCGTCATGCCGAGCGCGCCAAGATAAATCGAGAGCGACTCCACATCGCGGCAAACCGGATGCAGCTCGTTTGGTGAAGCGACGAAGTATTCTCGCCAGCCGTAGCTGGAAGTAACTGCGTCACCGGCTTTAAACGCCTCGGTCTGCGACTCGACGACTTCACCGACGGCTCCACCTTCGAGGGCTTTGTCCAGCTCGAATGGAGGCACATAGGACTTCCCCTCGTTCATGCGGCCGCGCATGTAGGGGTCTACCGACATGAAGAGATTGCGCACAAGCACCTGCTGATCTTGCAGTGCCGGCAATTCAACTTCCGCCACAGTAAAATTAGCAGCGGATGGAAGCCCGCTCGGGCGTGAAACCAGCCGAATCTCACGGCTCACAAGTTTTGGCATAAGAGATATAGGATTTGGGAAATCAATCGTCGAAGTTCTCAGAGTCGTGATAGATAGGCTGAGGCATGTGGTCTTCCTCATAGCGAATCCGATCGCACTCTCGAAGAGCGGCGGCTTTATGGCGTCTTTAGTGTCTGCAACAAGCTGGCAACGGCGTCTTCCGGTGGCCTGCTGAGTCCAACCTGCTGGAAGACGATCACACCCGATTCATCCATGACCGAGATTAGCAGCGAATGTGCATACTGCGTAGGCGACCCCGGTTGATAGATGAAGCCGACCATTCCCGCTAACTGGCGTGTGGCCTCCGTGCTCCCGCGCAGGAATGTCCAGCGCTCGGTCGGCAGCCCGTGCTTGGCTCGGAAGGCGCGGAGCGCTTCGGGCGTGTCGCGTTCCGGATCGATGCTCACGAGAAGGAAGTCCACCTTGTCGCGCACGTTGATCGGTAGAGCTTTTTCGATCGCTTTTAAGTCTTCAACGATGAGCGGGCAGGAATGCTCGCAATTAGTAAAAAAGAGCGCGATGACCTGAGGCCGGCCGCGCAATACTTCAAGCTTTACTTCGCGGCCAACGTCCGAGGTCCAGAGCGCGTTGAGTGAATACAAGGACTTTTCGCTATACTTGCCCGGAGGCAATCCTTCCCGGCAGCACGGCGGCGAGGGAGCTGAACTTTTGGGCTCGGTAGCGCCAAAAGCCCATGGCGCGCAGACGATGCTAAGGATGATGATGGAAATCGTTTTCATAGTTAATTCTTATGTTAGATCGTCGAGGGCAAATCATGCGGGATGGTGGCGCGCACCTTTTTTACCCAGCTTTGGAAGACATCTTTTGTGAAGGCGTCCGCTTCGTCATGGGCAAGGTATTCGCTTACGTGATCGGCGCGCGGCAGCCATGACGGCGTTTGGTTCTCCGGATTGCCAGATGGACAGACGCACCGCACAAAGCTATTGAGGGCGACTGAAACTTTAAGCCCGGCAGAATCATACTGCGCCTCGGCAGTGGCACAAATTTCGGTTTGGCCTTCGCCTTCTCCGCGGGTTTCAATGATCTCGCTAATAAACATGGGACTTAGGGTTGCCAAGTGAGTAAAGGCAGGGTGCAGGGCCCGGAATTGCTGAGGACGATGTGCATATTGATGTCCGTGCGATCCGATGAATACGGGACTTTGCCGTATAAGGCTCGAATTGCATTGAGCATCGGGCACATCGCAGACGCGACCAATACCTCCTCGGCAAGCGTGTCATAGCCGCGAGCTATGCGCTCGCCCCTCTTTCCTGGTTGCTTAGCGAGGCGCTAGATTTTTGGGCCGGCGGCTTTGACCTCTGGAGCGGAGCCGGACTCAAATTTCTTGAAGTTTTCGATGAACAATCCTGCGAGCTTGGCGGCGGTCGCGGCGAAGGCTGCTTTATCTGCCCAAGTGTGCTCGGGGATGAGGATTTCCGCTGGCACGTTTGGGACCTGTGTAACGGTGTGGATGCCAAAGATCGGGTCGGCCTGCATGGGCGCGTCGGCGAGCGCCCCGGAGTGGATCGCGTCGATGATCGCGCGGGTGAATTTCAGTTTGATTCGCGCGCCGACGCCATGGCTGCCGCCACTCCAGCCCGTGTTGATGAGCCAAACGTTAGCCTTATGCTCGTGAAGTTTCTTTGACAGCAGCTCAGCGTATTTTGCCGGATGCCAGACCAGGAAGGGCGCGCCAAAGCATGCGCTGAAGGTCGCCGCCGGTTCCGTGACGCCCATTTCGGTGCCCGCCACCTTCGCGGTGTAGCCAGAGATGAAGTGATACATCGCCTGCTCGGTCGTGAGTTTTGAAACAGGCGGCAGGACTCCGAAAGCATCGCACGTGAGGAAGATGATATCGGTGGGATGGCCGGCCACGCAAGGCACCTTGGCGTTTTGGATGAACTCGATAGGATAAGCGCCGCGCGTGTTCTGCGTGATGCTGGTGTCATGGAAATCAACGTGATGGCCTTCGTCGTCGAACACCACATTTTCGAGCACACTGCCGAAGCGGAGGGCTTGGAAGATATCGGGCTCATTTTCCGGCGTAAGATCGATGGCCTTCGCGTAGCAGCCACCTTCAATATTGAAGATGCCGTCGTCGCCCCAGACGTGTTCGTCGTCGCCGATGAGCCGGCGTTTTGGATCAGCCGAAAGCGTGGTCTTGCCCGTGCCGGAGAGACCGAAGAGCACGGAAGAGTTGTCGGTCTGCATGTCTGCGGTGGCCGAGCAGTGCATGGAGAGCAGCCCGTGCTTGGGCATAAGGTAGTTCATGATGGTGAAGACTCCCTTTTTCATTTCACCGGCATATTCCGTCCCAAGAATCACAATCTCGCGATTCTCAAACGAGAGGTCGACTGAGGTCTTTGATGTCATCTGCTCGGTGAGCCGATTGGCCGGGAACTGCCCTGCATTGAAGATCACGTAATCCGGTTCGCCAAAGGTGGCCAATTCCCCGGGAGTTGGACGGATGAGCATGGTGTGCATGAACAGCGCGTGATAAGGCCGCGAGCAGATGATGCGAATCTTCAGGCGGTGCTGCGGATGCCAGCCGGCAAATCCATCAACGATGTAGAGTCGCTCGCGGGTATTGAGATAGTCGACGGCGCGCTCACGATTGAGCTGGAAGGAGTGCTCGCTCATCGGAACGTTGACCGGTCCCCACCAGACGTCATTTTCCGAATCCGGATGTTTGACCACGCGCTTGTCCTGAGGCGAGCGGCCCGTCTTCGATCCCGAATAGGCAATGAGCGCTCCGGTGTCGGAAATCGAGGAACCGGGCTCATGGCGGATGGCGTGCTCGTAGAGTTGGGCCGGCGAGAGATTGCGGTGGACGGTCTCGACGGTGATGCCGCAGGACGTGAGGTTGGCGGTGTGCATGGCGTTCATAACAGGGTGGTTTTGTGACTGGAGGTCATGGTTTGGTGGCAGGCCGACGCTTGCTGTGGCGAGGTACGTTTGGGCTCAGAAGTTGTAAATGTAGCTGAGGCGCACGATCCGCGCGTAGGGGTGCGGGTCGGTAATGGGATACTCGACGCCGGCCATAAGGATGTGACAATGGGCGAAGGTGGCGCGAATGCCGGGTGCTACCGAGATGAGCGTCTGGCCGGAATCCGGCCCATCGAGATCAGTGCGGCCGTATCCTTCGACAAAAGTCGTGATTCCGTTCACAGCTTCCCCCACTGGAATTTGAGTGTGGAATGAGTTCGTACATTTTTGCCCGTCTGGAATCCGAAGAACACAGGGGGCATTGGTCTCGAACCAACGCAAAAATCGGACTGCAACGCCATTCCGGCCAATACCTTCTCGGCAACCGCGTCATAGTCGGGGACTATGCCGGGCAAATAGAAGCGCCCATGTCAGTGACGAAAAGCTAAGCAAGCTGCATATGGCTTGCGCTCAGGCCCATCGTCAATGGAACTACACCATTCACCGGGGCCGCTCTGGATTGCCCAAGTTATTTGACGCGCTCCCTGAGCTTTCCCGAAATAGCCGGCGTTGCGTCACGCAATGTTAGCGCCTCAAAGCCAGAGATTACGTCAAAGAGTTCTTCGTCAATGCCACTCTGGCGCAGGCGGTGAAAACTATTGTGTAGGTTTTCAAGTAGTTCGTTGATGTTTTTATTGGCGCGTTCCATTGCCGCGAGGCGGCTCGCATTCTCGCTTGCGAGCGATTCGGCGCACGCCCGGTAAAGTGAGATGAAAAGATATTCGCGAATAAGCGCGCGCAGTGTGACGGTGCCACTGCTCATAACCTCGGGAACCAAGCTGGTTGGCCAGGGGATTTTCGCTAGATGTTGCTGCCATTGCGCGTCGAGCGGCAATAACCGCTCGCTTGCCGGCTCATAGAGCGCCCCCTTTTGCGGCCGATTATGAAAGACGTAAAGAGATGTGTATTCTCCTTTTGCCCGATGAGCCTCGCTTTCAATTTGAATCTGCCCGATTAACGGAGCGATTGCCTGAACGGAATTTGGCACATTGAAGAGGCCCATTAATGGCAGCCCGGCGTCGGCAAGAAGCGCATGGACTCGCTCTCCGACGGCCCAGACCTGGGGTTTTCCGGGCAAAGCGGCAAGGGCGCTGATTGCATAATCCGCTATCACCTCGTTGAACTGACCAACCAACCCCTGGTCAGAGCCAAATACAATTGCGCCGATGGGTCCTGCGTGGGCTGGCTTTGCGAGGCCTCCTGTTAAGACTGCCGGATCGTTTGCCCGGAGACACGCACCCAAACCCAACTCGACGCTCCGGTAGTAGTCGGCCAATGCGCGAACCGATTTTTCGTATTGGCCGATCTGTGAGGCAGCCAAGGCTTTCATTGCGCGAACCACGGATTGAAGGTCTCCGGCACTGCTGATCTTTCGCCGCAGGCTGGCCGAGGTCTCGCTCATGACTGGGGCAACGATTGAAAACCCGCGAGCGATTGGCGGGCGATCTGGAGAACGGTTTGACGATCCGCTTCATCGAGTTTCTCAGCGGTTTCAAAACGCGCGCACACCTCCGCCGGGATCGCTGCCGCGGCTTCACGCACGGCGCGCTCTGCCTCGGCCATCCGCTCCAGCGGCACCGAGTCAAATAGGTCCGCTGTCAATGCCAGCAGAACCGCAAGTTGTTCGGGCACGGAGACCGGGACAAACTCCGACTGTTTGAGGCAGGCGCGAATCCGCCGTCCGTGCTCGATAATCTTGCGAGTGCTTGCATCGAGGCGGGCGCCGAATCGTGCGAAGGTCTCAAGTTCCTCGAACTGGGCGTAAGCGAGCTTGAGTTCGCCGGCCACTGCGCGATAAGCGGCCCGTTGCGCCTTGCCGCCGACGCGAGAAACAGATTTGCCGACGTCGACTGCCGGAAGCACTCCCAATTCAAACAGCGACGGAGAGAGGTAAATCTGTCCGTCGGTAATAGAGATCAGGTTGGTTGGAATGTAGGCGGAAATATTCTGCGATTCGGTCTCGATAATGGGCAAAGCGGTGAGCGAGCCGCCGCCGTGTTCGCTCGCCAGATGGGTGGCACGTTCGAGCAGGCGTGAGTGGATGAAAAAGATGTCTCCCGGGAAGGCTTCCCGGCCAGGGGGTCTGCGCAGGAGAAGGGAGAGCTCACGATAAGCACGTGCGTGCTGGGTGAGATCGTCGTAAACGATCAGCACATCGCGCCCCGCCTCCATAAAATGCTCCGCGATGCTGGTTGCAGCGTATGGCGCGATATAGGCCAATCCCGGCGGGTCGTTGCCTTCAGCCACTACAACCACCGTGTAATCCATGGCGCCTTTTTCGCGCAGGTTGGCGATCGCTTTGGCGACGGCAGAAGCACGCTGGCCGATCGCGCAATAGACGCAGAGCACATTTTTCCCACGCTGATTCAGGATGGCATCAATTGCGATTGCTGTCTTGCCTGTCTGCCGATCGCCCAAAATCAACTCGCGCTGGCCGCGCCCAACGGGAATGAGCGCATCGATGACTTTCAAGCCGGTTTGAAGCGGCACGGTAACAGGCGCGCGGCTCATAATTGGCGCAGCGGCCCGTTCGATCGGGAGCCTCTTGCTGGCAGAGACCGGCCCGTTGCCGTCGAGCGGCCGCCCGAGCGGGTCGACAACGCGTCCCAATAATTCATCGCCAACGGCAACATCCATGACCCGGCCCGTGCGTTCGACCTCATCGCCCGCGTGCAGTTGCCAGTAGTCGCCGAGCAGCACCACGCCGATTTCCTCCTCATCCACGTTGAACGCGATTCCAAAGAGGCCGCCGGGAAATTTTAACAATTCCTCAGATCCCACACTGGGAAGGCCGGACACCTTGGCGATGCCCGTGGAAACGTTTGTAATGGTGCCCACTTCCCGAGGCGTTAGCCGCGGAGTGAAGGCTTCGCGGACCTGGCCGATCTCAGCAAATGTGCGCTCAAAGAGACTTTGCAGGCTTTCGGACGCACGGTTCATGAGAGCGCCGGGACCGAGCTGTTCGCATGAGACGGTTGCGCCTCGTGATTGAGCAGCTCGCCGATCCCTTTTTCCAGCGACACAAAATACTCGGCAATGCTCCAGGCCATTTTTTGTCCGCTGATCGTCAGTTCGATGCCGCTGACCAAATCCGGCGAGGTCTCAAATCGAACCCGCACTTCGGCCGAAAAGGTTTCATTCAGCGCATGTTGGATCACAGCGCGTTGTGCTGCGGGCAGCTCAAAGGTGCTGCGCAACAGCGCGGGAGCCGGCGCGTTCGTAATGGCTGCGGCGAGACTCGCTTTGGCCGCGCCATCCAGCTCTCGCAAGCGGCGTGTAAACACTTCGCCCATCCGCTCTTCGAGGCTCGTCGTGGCGAGATCTCCCAGCACCTTTCGAGCAATGGCAAAGACTTCCTGCTGGGCGCACACTCTTATGGCGTCATTGAGGCTGCGCGCGTCGTTTTGGAGTGTTTCACGACGCTTTGTCTCTGCCGCATCGGCCGCCTGGCGCACCTCTTCAAAAAGCCGCTGACGTTCCGCTTTCACCTCATCGGCCGCTTTGAGAAAGAGGTCGGCGCGCTGCCGGTCAAATTCCGCGTTTTTATGGGCAAACTCGTCGCTCTCTTTTCGGGCTTCCGCTTTTTTCGCCGCAGCATCGACAAGTTCAGTGGCGATCCGCTGTTCCCGGGCGTCAATGGCACGGAGGATGGGGTGATAAAGAAAGCGCTTCATCAACCAGACCAGCACCAGGAAATTGAGCGCTTGCGCACCAACCGTAAACCAATCGATGAGCATTGGCTATTTGGCGGCAGCAGCAGCGATGACGTGATTCCAGAATGGATTGGCGAAAATGAGGATCATCGAGACCACAAAGCAGTAGATCGCCATCGACTCGATCATTGCCAAACCGACAAACAAAGTTCGAGTGATGCTGGCGGACGCGTCGGGTTGCTGTGCCAGCGCGGTGAGCGCCGTTGAAACCGCCCTGCCCTCGCCCAGCGCCGGGGCCATGCAGCCAAAACCGGTGGTGAGGCCGGCGGTGACAATTGAGGCGACCGCAATAACTGTCATGTTATCCATTGATTGTAATTTTTTTGTTGCTGGTTAAAAATTTTTCCGCCGGCTCCTTGGTGCGTGTGGCGGCGGCGATGTATACGGCAGCGAGGATGCTAAAGATATAGGCTTGCACCAACCCGGTCAGCAGACCTAACGCCGTCATCACAATTGGAAAGATAAAGGGCGTGATCGTGAGCAGAATCGCGATGATCATCGCCCCGCTCATCATATTGCCAAACAGACGGACCGCGAGAGCGAGCGTGCGCGAAAGCTCACTAATGAGATTGAAGGGTAGCATGATAACCGTTGGCTCCACGTACGACTTCAGATAGCCGCCCAAGCCCTGGTCTCGGACACCGAAAAGCGGTACCGCTGCAAATACGCAAAGCGCGAGTGCCGCGGTGGTCGAAAGCGAACCCGTTGGCGGCTCGAAGCTGGGAAGGATGGTGCAGAGGGTGGCCATGGCAACGAATAGGAATAACGTGCCCAGAAAGCTCAGGTATTTTCGCGGCTCTCGAAGGCCAACTTCTTCGATTTGTTTCAAGATGGCAGTGACGACGATTTCCATCAGGTTCTGCCAGCGGGATCGTTCCAGTCCGGTGGAAAGCTGGCGAGTGATGAGCTTTGAACCAACGGCCAGCACAAGCATGAGTCCCCACGTGAACACGATTGTGGCGTTGAGTTTGAAAAACCCGTGCTGCCAGAAAATCATCTCATCGGGGCTAAGGCGCATGGCTGGGGCTGCTATTTTTCGCTATCCGGGTTAGCCACATCACCACAAAGCGCGCGACAGTAAATCCAAGGAGACAAAGCAGAAGCAGCTGCCAGTGAGCGCCAGAGACAAAGTAAAAACCAGCCAGGGTGACGCTCATCCGCAGCAGCAGGCTGCCCAGGAACCAAAGCGCTGGCTGCGGGGACGAAACGCCTTTGCGAACCGTCCACCAAAGGCCGCCAAAAAAGAATGTTCCGAGCAGCGCACCCGCCACCGATGCCAGCACAAGGTTTAGAGGTTCAGTCATTTTTTTTGGGTTTGTTCTGCTCGTCATCCGGCGTCTCCCGCATGGCGCGTTCTTCTTTGGAGACCCAACACCAGGCATTAAAACAGCCGAGGACGAGCCCGGCGGCCAACAGTGCGAGCGTCCATGAATGCGGACCGGAATGATATTTGTCCAACCAGAGACCAAATGCCGCGCCGAGCAGCGTCGGAACGACCACCGACCAGCCAATCACCCCCATCATGCCCAAGCCAAACCAGACGCTTTGGTGAGCATTCTGCCGAGCCTTGAGTTTGCGAGCCGCCTTCCCGCCGATTTGTCCGGCCAAGGCCTGTCCGGTTTTTTTTCCGGCTGGTTTATCATTCATGGCCAAGAGTTGCCATGCGGCGCAAAAAACCGGTTTCCATTTTCGCCATGACTGAGCGCACGCTCTGCTCGTTCTCGTCCAGGGTTAGAAACTCCTGCTCCACCAAGTCGCGCAAATTTCCAAGGTCTCTCCCGCCTATCGCCCGGCGCACGGAAACAAGCACGTCGGCGCCGGTCTTCACCAGCACCCCTTCATCGACCGCCACAAAAACTTCCCCTTCAGATTCGCTCTCGTAAGTCAAAATTCCCGGTGGGAGTGCGGCTACGCAATCGAGCCGGCGCGGCAGGATTCCAAACGAGCCGTCGTGCGTTTCCGCCACGATGCGCATGACAGCGCTCTTCTCGGCATAGATATGGGACGGCAGGAGAATTTTAAGATTCATGAGCGGTCGACCGAAGGTTTCAGGCCAGATCTGTCTCGACGGCCGCATCGGGCGAAGATTCGGCGGCCGGTTTTGAGACAGAAGGCGCAGGCGGGATAACCTTGGCTTCGTCAATTGTCCCAATCATGTAGAGTGCGCTCTCCGGGTAGTCCTTGAACTCATCGCGCAGGATTCGTTCACAGCCATCCAGCGCATCCTTGAGGCTGACAAGCTTTCCTTTGAGGCCGGTGAACTGCTCGGTTGTAAAAAACGGCTGCGTGAGAAAACGCTCCAGGCGGCGGGCGCGCCCGACAACGTTGCGATCCTCCGGGGAAAGCTGTTCCAAACCAAGCATGGCAATGATGTCCTTGAGTTCCGCGTATTGCGCGAGCGTGCGCCGGATCTCCTGCGCCAGGTTGTAATGCCGCTCACCGACCACGCCCGGAGTGGCCATCTTGGAATTCGATTGGAGCGGGTCGATTGCCGGGAAAAGCCCTTCGCTGGCCCTTTTACGCGAGAGCACGATCGACGCGGAAATGTGGGAAAACGTATGAACGGCGGCCGGATCGGTAAAATCGTCCGCCGGCACATAGACCGCTTGGATTGAGGTGATGGCACCCGCATCCGTGTTGGCGATGCGCTCCTCCAACCCGGAGAGTTCAGTCCCCATTGTCGGCTGGTAACCAAGCCGCGACGGCATCTGCCCCATCAGACCAGACACTTCCGAGCCCGCCTGGATAAAGCGGAATATATTGTCGATCAGCAACAAGACATCCCGGTGTTCGTCGTCCCGAAAATATTCGGCCATGGTCAGCGCAACGTGTCCCACCCGGAACCGGCTGCCCGGCGGTTCATTCATTTGAGCGAAGACCATCGCCATGTGCGGCAAAACCCCCGCTTCCTTCATGTCGCGGTAAAGCTCCTCGCCTTCGCGAGAACGTTCGCCGATGCCGCAAAAAATACTCACCCCCTCGTGATGCCCAATCATGTTGTGGATCATTTCGGTAAGAAGAACCGTCTTGCCCACCCCTGCTCCGCCAAGAAGCCCGGCCTTGCCACCGCGCTCCAACGGCGCAAGGAGATCGATAACCTTGATGCCGGTTTCAAAGATTTCAGACTTGGTGGAACGCCTTGCAAGCGGCGGCGGCGCTCGGTGCACGGAGCGCCATTGGACGTCGGACAACTCCGGTTCCCGATCGATCGCGTTGCCGAACACGTCAAACATTCGCGAGAGAATTCCTTTGCCCACCGGTGCCATCAGAGGCCCGCCTGTGTCTTCGACCGCCATGCCGCGGGCGAGTCCTTGCGTTGGGGTCAGCGCAATCCCGCGAACGTGGCGCGCATCCCGCTGCGCAAGGACTTCAATTAAAATTCGCCCCTCTTCGCCGGCACGCAGCATCGAGTAAATCGGCGGCAAACGATCATCAAATCGGACATCGACGATGCTGCCGCGCACCGAGACGACCGCGCCAAAATTCGATGAGTTGGTTTTGTTTTCCATTTTCGTCCGCGGTTTCGGTTCAGTCAGAGTCGACGTCCCTGCTGTTGGCCGGCCATACGTTTCGAGAAAACCAGAGGAGCGGGGCAAATGGCAGCAGCATCAAAGCTTGCTACAAAGCTTGCGCGCCATCGGATTGATTTGCAGCGGAGAGGCCGGTCGCGTCGTCGAGAAACTGCCCGGCTCCCGACAACGCAGGCGATGCTCAGTGGCCGGCGCGGCCCGCTTTACCCTTGCCTCGGCGGAAACCTGCAAGGGCCAGGATTCCGCCTGCAATGAGCGCCATGGAGGAGGGTTCGGGGATAACCGCAACGTTGGCAACGAGGAATTCGACGTTGTAACCGTCGCTGACGGCAAGCGTCGTCACATCCAGAAAAGCGTTGATCGTGAATACCCCGCTTGGGAACGCGCCAAAATTAATCACGTTGTCCGTGAAATAACTGTTAGCCATTGCAACCGTCAAAAAGGTCTGATCTTCGCGCGTCGCGCCGTTGACCTGCAGTTGGAAGTGCAGGGTGCTGAAACCGGCACCGCTCTGCAGCGGATCGAGCAATCCGATTTCGAGATTGCCGGCGTTGCCTGCAAGCTGCGCCCGGTCAAGGGTAAGGGCGATGCTGCTGCTGAAAGTCTGAGAGGTTCCGGCAGGCGCACTGGAAGGAGCCCCACCCGCCATCACAGCCAATGCAAGGTTTTCGGTGCTGCCTGGGCCAAACACGGCGCTGACTTTAGAGTGTCCACCGATGGCGCCAGAAACAGCCGCCGCAGTGGGCGCTCCTGTGATCAGACTGCCGGCATTATTGTGACTGGCGGGGGTCAGGAGGGTTCGTGCCGGCATGGCGCCACCAATAGAGGCGGTGCCGAAGGTCTGCAATATTTCCGGGGGCACCTGGCCTGGAAGGACGTCCGGCAGCGTCAGATTGCCACCCGCCTGCACTGAGCGCACGGCGCCGGCCAGCGGGTTTTGGGAAGTCGCACGCGATTGGCCTGAGCCGCTTGACCCAAAGACGCTGCTGCTAGCCTGGGCAAGAGCGCCAGTGCTGCTTGTGGCAGCGGCGAGCGCACTGCCCGCACCATAGGAATTCGGCGCGCCCTTTGCCCCACTGGCCCCGCCGGTGGCGGTGGCATGAACATTCACTGCGGCTGAGCCGGTGAGCGAGGATTGCGCCAGCGCATTGCCGCCAAGACCAACGGGAGCCGAACTATTCGTCGGTGAGCCGCCCGCGCCGCCCGTAGCGAGAGTGATTGCGGTGATCCCGCCAAGGGCCACGGCTGTCTGGTTCAAAATCGAAGTGGCTGCGCCTCCTGCCGACGCGGAGTTCGTAGTCCCCGCGCCGGCGCCACCGGTGGCAGTCTGGCTAAGTGAAAGGGTGCCGCTGGTAAAGCCATTCGCCGTTCCATTAAGGATAACGCTGCCGGCCAGGCCGGGCGCGCCACTAATAGTGTTTTTGCCTGCCGCCCCAGCTGCACCGCCGCTCCCGGTCACGGTAACATCCACTGCGCCTCCATTGGTGGAGGTGGCTTTGGTGGTGAAATCGGGCATGATTCCGCCGCCATCGCCTCCCTGGCCGCCAATTCCGCCAGTGCCAGCCATGCCGCCTGCGCCACCTGCGCCACCCGTGAGCGCAGCCGAGACTGTGACTGTGCCCGACGATTGGGCAACGGCTGTTCCGCTGACACTTCCACCTGGAGCGCCAGCTCCGCCGTTACCCGGAACGCCCGAAGGTCCTGCTGCGCCTCCTGCCCCGCCGGCTGCACCTGCGCCGCCAGTGGCGGTAGCCGTCGCCACCGAGTTGGCGGAGACAATGTTGCTTCCGGCTCTTGCGATGGCGTCGCCACCTTTAGCGCCCGCGCCACCGGCCGCGCCATTCTGGTTAGGCGTGGCGGCGTCCTGATTGCCTTTACCACCGGTACCTCCTGCTCCGCCCGCACCGCCAGTCGCCGTGGCGATATTGGTTGCGTCTGTGTTTGGTGTGGTAACGCCCGAATCGGCTGTCGAAGCGGTACCGGGCGCGCCCGGGCCTCCCGGCACGGCGGGTAATGCTCCCGTGCCGTTGGCGCCCGCGGCTCCGGCCGCGCCGGCCCCTCCGGTCTCGGTGTCCGTGGTTGCGCTGGCCGATAGGGAGAGAGTGAGGAGGGCACCGCAGGCTGTAAGAACGGCAAAGGAATTGATCCTTTGCGTCCCACACGTTTTGCCCGTGAGCCACAGTTTCGCTGGAGTGGAGATGGCTCTGGTTTTCATATAAAAAAGTTTATCAGCTTCGCAACCGAACCGCGTAAATCGGAATTGGCGAACAACAATTCAGCGCGCGTCTGACACGTTCCGCCTGTTGCGAAATTGTGAGCAGCGATCGTCTGTCGAGAGCACTACTTTCAAGGAAGCCGCGAGGTATGACTACGCATCTGCCCGGAAACACTGCGCATTTCTTCGGTTGCCAAGCAAACCGTGCTTCCCAAGGGCCTGGCCGAGATCCAGGCGAGAGCAACCTCATCTGGCTTCCGGCAGGGTCGTTCATTCCAGTTGCGATGCTTTGCGACCTTGTCGTAAAACTTTAATCACCTCCAACACCAGCATCGGAACGGCTGATATGATAAGTAGAATCAAACAATCAGAGGCTGGAATCAGCGACGTCTTGAGAAGCTTGGCGAGATAGGCATTGTGGTGGCTCCAGACCTGAATGTTGAATGACACAGCGACGACGAGCACCAGGTTAACATTTGAAAAGAGATTCATTTGCCACACTGGGCGGGTCTCGCTTCGGGCTCCAAAAGATCGGAACAACTCGGAAAACACTAGTGTCGCAACCGCATAAGTGCGTGCCAATTCGGGCGCCGCGGAATCCAGCGCGTAAAAATACACGGCGAAAGAAACCGCAGCGGTCAGCGCACCGGTGAGGACCATGGCTCCCAAAAATCCTCGATCGGTTATGCGCTCCTGATGAGGGCGGGGAGCCTGCTTCATCACATCCTAGTGGATGGGATCGGGGCGCACCGTTGATAAAAGCGCGCAGCCGTCCATCACCCAAACAACGGATCACGCTGGCGCGTTTACGGTCTGAGTCGAAGGGAATCTCATGATGCACGGGCATTTCGCGGTCGAGCTGTTGCTTGCTCCCGCCAGCTTTGTGACCCGCCGAAAGCATCGCGCCTTTGGTAGGGTCGCCAATCACTTTCCATACGCCTTCTTCCTGCAGGAGATGGGCATTGTTGCAGCCGATCAGAATGTTTGCGTGTTCGAGCAACAGCGCGCGGTGGCACTCCACGAAGGCTTTGCCTTGAAAGCGCACTTCGCCCTTGGGCTCGTAGCCTTCACCGGTTATATCGTAACTTTGGCCTGCCACGTAAAGTGCGCGCACGGTCATCTCGCCGACGGTGAGCGTTCCGGTTTTGTCGGTGCAAATTACAGTCGTGGACCCGAGGGTCTCCACGGCCGGCAATTTACGGACCAAGGCGCGCCGGCGCGACATGCGCAACACCCCAGCCCAAGCGCCACGGTGATTACCGCGGGCAATCCTTCCGGCACGGCCGCCACCGCAGGGAGTTCCGCTCCCGCTTGTGTCGCCAAGGAAATCAAATGTGAATCCACCCGCGCGGTGCGTGGCTCCACGCGGATCGTAGCCTTCACGCCCCGTTGGTGCGCCTTCTCGCGCCGATCCTCCTCCAGCGATTTCCTCAGATACGGCACGAGCTTGGCCGAGCCGAGCCCATTGACGCCTCCTAGTTCGCCACGCACCTCGGGAATTTGATGAATGTAGCCGAGCGTGATACAGCACAGCCCGATTTGCTGCCATTGTGCCAACCAGCGCAACGCCGCCTCCCCTGTTGAGGTGAAGTCCACGGCGATGAAAACCTGCAGAGGACGTTCCCCGCGCGCCCAGGCTACGAGAGGCTCGGCCGCACGTACCACCAACGTAGGTATCGAAGAGGTTTCGGCGATTCGTTCGGCAACATTGCCGAGGAGCCAGCGCGAACCTCGCATGGAGCCTGTTCCGGACGCGCCCACAATCACTAACTTTCATCAGGCTCGGCTGACCAACAGACAATCCGGCCGGGAAAATGCGCAGACTTTCCGGGCAGATGCGTAGCCGGCTGCTCGCGGACCACCGAAGATAGACTGCAATGAAACGCATCAACGGACCTTTTACCGCTTTCTGCCAGATCAAAGCGTGAGAGCAGCCCCGGCAACCCCGTTCCATGATCTTCGACGACTTCCTTCAGCATCCTCATCCTTTCCTCAGCGGCCTGTGCGAATCCCATCTGCGGATGCTTGCGAAAAAGGCCGCGCACGTCCACTTTCCCGCAGGCGCGCGTGTGATTCACG
Source organism: Chthoniobacteraceae bacterium (assembly GCA_028293625.1). GTDB lineage: Bacteria > Verrucomicrobiota > Verrucomicrobiia > Chthoniobacterales > Chthoniobacteraceae > CAIURC01. Next base: position 151,653 of record JAQGOL010000031.1, read on the forward strand.
AAGGCAGTCCTGCAGAGCATTTCTATCTTATCCAGCGTGAAAAGGTCGGCCTTCAGGCGCACTCAGCGGGACATGCCGTCCCAATCCAGAGTATTGGCTCGGGTGAAGTCCTTGGCTGGTCGTGGCTCTTCCCTCCTTACTGCTGGCACTTCGACGCCGTAGCCGAAGAGGACACTGATGCAATCGCCTTCCCCGCCGCGCAGGTGCGCGAGGATTGCGAGACCGATAAGACGTATGGTTACGCATTGATGAAACAAGTTGCCGGGCTCTTGAGTCACCGATTGCAGGCGACTCGGATGAAACTTGTTCAAGCCCACAAAGGGTAGCAGCGTGGCACTTTAACCCCGCGAAGGGACGTCGCAAAGTTTCGCGAACCTTCCCACCAGGCTCAAGGCAATGTTGCGCTCAGGCTGGCGCGGTGTCCCGGCGGTGCTCAGTCGGCGATTTCCCAGTAACCTGCTTAAACGAGCGGTTGAACTGCGAAAGCGATTGAAAGCCCACGTCGAAACCAATTTCGCTAATTCTCCGGCCAGGGTTGCGGAGGAAATCCTTGGCCTTTTCGATGCGAATGCGGGCGACGTATTCCACAAAGTTGAGACCGGCCGCTTCCTTGAACTTTTCGCTAAAGTAGGTCGCGCTCATATTCACCACCCGCGCCACGGCATCCAGTGACAACTCCTCGTCCGAGTGGTCTGCGATAAAACTGCGCGCCTGGCTGATTGCGGGCGACCCGACCTCCGCCGCCTGCAAAATGAGCATCTCACTGCACGAGCCAAGATGCTTGGCAAACGTATCAAGCAATCGAATAAGGGCGTCGTATTGTTTAGGAGAGAGAACCCGCGTATTAAAGTAAGTCTCTTCAAGTCTCTTCAGATCGACTTCCGCGCCCCACTCGATAAGGGTCGCCGCCACCCGATTGAAGCCCGCCTTGTCCGGCCGGTGCAGAAGGATTTGACCAGTTTGAAGAAACGCGACCAAATTCTCGCCGACCCGGACAGGCACCGCAGTCTCGCACAAGCCGGCAAAACATTTCATCGTTTTAGGAGCAAGTTGGGCTTCCTCCTCCAACTTTCTCTGCAGCGCGTAGCAGGCCTTGCAGCTCTGATTGGCCTTCGCCATAAGTGAGCAGAAAGGGTTCTCCTGCGCCTTTTCGTAACGGACGATATTGAGCATACCAAGCCCGTGCAATCGAAGCGGAAGTCCGGTTCCCTCAGTAAAGGCGCGTTCATAGTCCTGATACATTTCCGATTCGGAGAGCACCTGCAATACTCTGGCGCTTGACTTAAAGTCTTCTTTCGCCGGTTTCATATCAACCTGATGATGAGCATTTTTTAACGCTGTCGAGTGCTTCGTAGTTCTGATGGAAGTAATCTCGACCAGAGGACAGGATAAGCCAATACCTCGCTGCACATGGCCTGATGCTTTAAAGCTATAGGGAAGCATCGGGTCCAACCAACGAAGTATTGGCGCGGCTTCCTTTTGCCATCGGTTATCACGTTCAGACAATCGAAGGAAAAATCAGCCACATCATCGACTTTGTGATCGACGAGCAAACTTGGACGCCATGTCATGTTGTTGTGGAGACGGGCGATCGGTTTGCTGGCAAACGGATTGCGCTTCGTTCCGATCAAATCATTCGCATTCGCTAAGAGGATTCAGCGATTTTTGTCGATATCTCCAGGAAGTTATACAGGTGGCTCCAGAGTATCTCCTGTCACCGGCCCCTCCCAATCACGGCACACATAATTTCGTAGATTGAACTGAGTTGCTAATATTCTCACCGGCAAGTCTGGCCCATCAGCGTCGAAATAAATGACAGCGCCGAAATGCCGTGATATGGTCACTGGTCCGATACGTGCGCACACAGGGCCGACGGCATTCAATATTCATTCCCTCACCGGACTCACTCCAACTCCAATTCTCGATGCACGTTGACCATCATCCCTTAATCACAGAATTTCCCGAGCTTCGCGACCGCCTCCACACCTTGAAGGCCGCCTCCGCTTACTTCGCCAATCTGGCGGACCAGTATGAAGAAGTAGACAAGCACATCTGCCGCGCAGAAGCCAGTCCGGAAGGGTATGATGACGGGCACATGCACGAACTGAAGGCCAGGCGCCTCCATCTTAAAGACGAAGTCTTCAAAGCACTATCTAAAGAAGCTTAACTCGGGTTTTCCTTCAACTTTCTGCCGCTACAACAGCCTTGTTGTAGCGGCACTTTGCCTACCGGATTCGATCTCCTAACCTGCATGCTATACTTTCATAAAAATCTTTTTCTGCCAAGATTAGCTGCGGATTTCTATGCATCCTGACATCTGCACGGCGAAAGATATTCGGAAACTTGTCGATTCCTTTTATGACGAGATAAGTCGGGACGGATTGCTCGCGCCAGTTTTTAACGATGTTGCCAAGGTTGACTGGGGCACGCATCTGCCAATCATGTATCGCTTTTGGGAGTCAATGCTTTTGGGCTCCGCTACTTACCAGGGCGCTCCTTTTCCAAAACACGCCGTATTGCCGGTTCAGAAGAAGCACTTTGTCCGTTGGTTGGCATTATTTCAGGACACGGTAGACGCTCACTTCGCAGGCCCGAAAGCTGAGGAAGCAAAGGGACGGGCTGCCTCAATTGCTGACACCTTTGCGCAACGTATGGGTCTGCTAAAAAATGCGGATGGGCTTGGTCACGGCGATCTGGTGCGCATTCCCGACTTGCGACCTAAAGCTCCGCGTCTGAGCCCAGACGGTTCCTAGATCATTCCTCTCGCGGTCCGTCCATCCCATCTATCTCACGCATCTGTGCAAAACCTTCTGGCGAGGAATGACTGCAAGCAAAAATCGGGAGAGGAATTGAGGGTACGCTAATGGGGCCGGAGGCGCCCTCAACTCTTGGCACGACAATGAATCACGTCGGGAGTCACGCTGCCCTTGCAGCCCAGTCACACTGCTCTTGCCTTTACACCCTGCCATAATTCAGATGCGACCTGGCTAAAAGGAAACCGGCGCAACTTCGTCACGATTTATGATTATGAACCCTCAAGGCATGTCAACTATTCTCAACATCTCCAACATCCAGCGAGAGAAGGTGAATTTTCGCTGGATTTCACAAGCGGTGAAATATTGTCCACCGCTCATCAGAAAAGTGCATCTTTTGCACACTTCAGAGTGAGCGCCCGGAAATATCCGCATTAACGCTTCGGGTAAAACTCTTCTAACTACCTCATCGACTCGATGTTAAGCGAAGATGAGTCGAACGCGGCACGGATAATGTTACGTGGATGCTGAATGAATAGCTTTGAGCACCCCGACCACCTTTCCGAGCTAGACGACGATGATTTTGATTTGATCTATCCGTTGGAGATTCGTGATCTTTCAAGCATACACTGGACGCCTGTGTCCATCGCTCGCAAAGCCGCCAAGTTTTTAGTAAACAAACCGGGAACCCGTGTGCTGGACATCGGTTGCGGTCCGGGGAAGTTCTGCACCGTAGGCGCGCTTGTAACGGAGGGGCAATTTACGGGAGTCGAACAGCGCGAGCACTTGTGCGATCTGGCCCGCCTAACGATCGGAAAAGCCAAAATCTCAAACGCGAAGATCATTCATGCCAATATTACTCAGATCGATTTTTCTAACTATGATGCTTTTTATCTATTTAACCCATTCGAGGAAAATCTTTTTGCCATGGGATTAATTGATGAAATTGTCGTTCGATCTGACGCTCTTTTCGAGGAATATACGGTATATGTAACCAACCAGTTGGCGAGGGCGCCAGTGGGGACGCGTCTTGTCACCTATTGTGGTTGTCCGGCAGATGTGCCAAACGGATATGAATGCCAGAGGTCTTCAATTGAGTACAGCCTAACATTTTGGGAAAAAACTAGTCATCACTTCCTTGAGGATAATCGTCCGGAGTAGCAAGCTGCGCTTTACTCTCGATTCCGTTCTCCGACAACGCGTCTTGGGCGTCCCTTGCCAAGGAGATCAGCTTTGAGCGTTCTCACGAGAAACTGGCAGTCCGAAACTAAAATTCAACCGAATAAGCCTTTATTGGAAAATCTGTGGATACTGGAAGCATTCGATAACCTTTATTCTAAAATTGACAACCATGATCCCGGCATTCTCCGACTACGTGCCATGCTGCCGGCGTCGGTTCTCGCTGGTTATAAGCACCATCATCGTTGTGGCCGGCACAGCTTGACGGTTATTCAACATGATACGTGCGGTCATTGTAATTGCGATATGCCGAAAGCTCCGCATCATTCAGATGCGCATGGGTGGTTCGTAAGCCCCTGGGCAAGCACATCTACCGGACGGGCTGAGGCACGGGCATTTTGGGCAGATAAGTAATGACATCCAACGCAACGCCGGCGGACTGGCGCGGAGATCGAGCAGATGCTCAATCGCTGCGAGCAAAGCCAACTGACCCAGGCCGAGTTCGTAAAGAAGGAGGGCATCTGCCTGGCCACGCTGAACCGGCATCCGAAAAAAGCACGGACGCGAGTGGCTGCGGCGCGATTCCTACCGGCTCAGTATCGGAGGCGCCTGGAGCTGGAAATCTCGAGTGGTTTTGCACACAAGAAGTAAGCCAGTTTGCTGGAACTCACTTCTTCCTCAGGCAAGCAATGATCTCCCTTGGAGCTGCGAACCGGGTCTTCCTGGCCTGCGGAGTCACCGACATGCGCAAAGGCTATGCCGGACTTTACGGGCTGGTAAAGCTTCTCATTGTTGTAAGTGGAGATTCCGCCGCAGGCGACAATCCGGCCATACACTCGGAGAGCAGAAAGAGCCGCTCCAAGCGTGGTGCCTCCCACATTATCGAAATAGAAGTCGATCCCGTCCGGTGCCTCGCCCTTCAGTTGTTCAGCGACCGGGCCGACATTGTAATCGATGGCGACATCGAACTCGCATTGGTCCTGCAGAAGAAAGCGTTCTCCATTGAGCCCGCCGCCCCAATGACCCGACAGCTCCGCAATTTCGCCAGTTGCCCGGCCACCTTCCCCACCGCACCCGCAATATAGATGACGTCGCCAGCTTTGACCTCCACCAGATTCAGCCCCGCCCAAACGGTCATACTCGTCATGCCGAGGGCAGCAAGGTAAACCGAAAGGGGTTGAACCTCGCGGCTGACCCCGCAAATCTCGCGGCGAAGCGATGAAGTATTCCTGCCAGCCGAAGTTGAAGTAACCGCATCACCCACGTTGAATTCATCCGTGCGCGACGCACCGACCTCACCGCCTTCGAGCGGTCTGCCCTACTCGAACGCTGGAACATACGACTTCCCCTCATTCATGCGCCTGCGCATGTTAGCATGGTCGTCATAAAGTTAGTCGTCAAAGTTTTTGGTGTCGTGATAGACCGGCGTAGGCATGTGGTATTCCGCGGCCTCGCTGAGACTCGCTTTCGTCACGTCCACGAACACCTTGGATTCCTCGTAGCTGATGCGCTTCACGTGGGTGGATGAAATCACGATCTCCTTGCCGGAAAACCAGTGGCCTGTTTCGACAACAAGTTGCCGGATCGCCCAGCTCTGGTCGTCGATCATAAAGTCGGTGACGTGGCCGACGGTTCCTTCGTGCGTCTGGATGTGATAGCCACTCACTGCTTTGGCGCTGCGCAGGTGGGGATCGTCACCATTCACCGAAGGACCGCCCCTGTTTTCTTCCATAATCGGCACCAGATGCTGCGGCAGAACCATGGGGAATCCGGTCGCGCCCCACATCTCGGCCCCGTTCCAGTAAGACAGCCATCCGTAGTAGCGGTAATACTCTTCCTCGTATTGCCGGGAGACCGGCTTGTGCGTTTCGATCGCAGGGCTGTCTTCAATCTGTTTCCGCGTCAGGCTGACGAGCAAGCTATTGCCGTCCTGGCAAAAATTCCCGAACGCGTGGGGAGAAATCAGGACCAAACGTCCCGGCAGCCACGAGCTGGTGTTCGCGACCACATAGCGGACGGCCCAATGTTGATCGTCGAAGTAAAAGTCCTTCACTTGGCCGATCTCGCCCTCGGATGTGTCGAGTGATTTTCCATAAAGCTGTTTGAGACTTCGTAACATAGAATAATTGGTGGCTGCATCATTGCATTCGCCGCGAGGTGGGCGAGTGCTGCGGCGCTTTCGCCCGCTTGCTTTTATTGACGTCCCTCAGTGTCCGAACGCCTTCTTGATCCAGCCAATACCTCCTCAGTGACTTCCCGATAGTCTCCGGCTATCCGGCTTCAACGGTTCCGATAAAAGCGGACCTCGCCGCGGAGCCGTTCGACCTCTTCGGAGAGGTCGAACATGCTTTTGACCCAAGTCACGCCGATCCCGTGGGCGGCCCGCAGGTCCTCAAAACGTCGCACGGTATAGATCGCCTTTTCGGTAAAGACCATGACCCCATACGCCGGTTGGAAGACCGGTCGCACCAAGCCCGCGCGGCAGTAGATCAAAACCGCACGGCGGGACACTCGTGCGAGATGCGCGATCGCATCAAGGCTGTAGAGCACGTTTGGGATGCGGCTGGAACAGCACCAGCGCAAAAGCGGATGGAACTTCTGGGTTGCTCATTGGTTTTCCATCGAGTTGAATTTCGATCCTTACGGCTAGATTCTCCCAGAGGACTTTCTCTTCCGGGGTGAGCTGCGGCGGAATCTGGATATGCACCACGGCGCGCAAATCGCCATGCGTCCCGTCGGTAGAGGGCAGCCCTTTGCCGCGCTGGGGAAATTCATTTTCGCCGGGAAGGAAGGTCGTCCAATCTATCGCGAGCCCAGTCTCGCGATGGCCGCAGCGTTTAACCAATACCTCTCTCTGACCTGACCGATAGCCGAGGGCTATGCGCGAATGCGCACGCCTCGATCGGCGCTGCAGGATCTACGGAGACACCGGTTCAAGGCGCCAGTCGATCCAGCCGCCACGCGTCGTCCGGCTGTCGCGTGTATTCAAACCGGTCGTGCAAGCGACCGGCCCGGCCCTGCCAGAATTCCACCGTTCGCGGCTCCACGCAGTAGCCACCCCAAAACGAAGGCAGCGGGATTTCGCCGTCACCGAACTTCGCTTTGATTTGCGCCCACTCCATTTCGAGCATCTTGCGCGAGGCGATGATCGAGCTTTGGGCCGACGCCCAGGCCGACAACTGGCTATTTCGCGGGCGGGTTAGAAAATAGCGCAAAGATTCGGCGACCGAGAGCTTTTCAGTACGACCCGTGACGATCACCTGGCGTTCGAGCGCCAGCCACGGGAAGAGCAATGAAGCGTGCGGATTGTGGGCAAGGTGCCGCGCCTTTCGGCTTTTGAGATTTGTGAAGAATACGAAACCGCGCGCATCGATTCCCTTCAGCAAAACCGTGCGCAGCAGCGGACCGCCGTCCGCGTCCACCGTTGCCAGACTCATCGCCGTCGGCTCGATCATGCCAGACTCGCAGGCCGCACGCATCCAGACCTTAAATTGCGCGATCGGGTCCGCGTTGAGGTCCTCACGTTCCAGCGTTCCGCGCCGATAATCAGAGCGTAGATCAGCGAGATTCATTGGGTAGATCAATCTTCAGGTCACCAACGCCGTAACCGGATCGCAGCTTGCCGAATGCAGGGATGCCGTCACCAGTCCGCCCCATATTGCATGACCGGGCACGCAGCGCTGGCCGTTCCGCGCCCGTGGATGCGGGCAATTCGGCTCGATAAGTCGTAGGCGAGAGCATCTCGATTTTCTTAAACATCCGGTTGAAGTGAGTGAGCGACTGGAACCCTACGGCAAAGCCGATTTCGCTGATCCGCAGATTTGGGTTGAGCAAAAGCAACTTCGCTTTTTCGATCCGCGTCCGGGACACAAACTCGGTGAAGGTGAGCGAAGTGCTTCGTCGGAAGAGCTTGCAGAAATGATAGAGGCTCGTATTGACGACGCGGGAAACCTGAGTCAGCGATATCTCCTCCGCAAAGTGCTCGCGGATGAAGTGCTTCGCCCTGGCGATGACCAGTGGCTCCGCGGTCTCCGCCTGCATGAGGATCTGGTTGCTCTTCATTGCCAAATGATCGGCGAAGACGACGAGCAGATTCGCCGCCGCATCGAGCTTTTTTTGCGAGACCACCGGCGTATCAAAGTAGGCGCGCTTTGTACGCAGATTGCGGATGTCCACTCCGAGTTTCCACGCCTGCGCGACGGTTAAACGGAACGACGCGTCGGACGGCTTTTGCCGCAGTACCTGACCCGTTTGCAGAAAGCCAATAGTCTGAGAGCCAAGCTTTACCGGCACCGCGGTTTCGCACAAGCCGTAGGCGCACGCCCGCGTGGTCGGTTGGTCTGTGGCCTCCAGCGCGAGCCTTTCCTGCAGTCGCCGGCACGCGGCGCAGGTATCCTCCTTCTCGGCCATGATCGCGCAGAAGGCGTTTTCCTTCGCGCTGCCGCGAAACGGCAAACGCTTCGTCGCGATCGGGCGCAGCGTGACGGGCATGCCGGTCGTCTCGGCGAAGGCATGGCCATAGGCATCGAACGTCTCGGATTGACGCAACGTCTCAATCAAGATCCCGTGTGTATTCGTCCCCATCGGGATAAACCTCCGGCACGCTGAAGATTGCGGCCAATACCTCGCAGGCGCATTCCTCATAGCAGCACGCTATTGCACACCTTCTCTCTGTGGGCGCATTCACTGTCGCGCTTCCGCCTTCCATCGGAAGCGCTGCCGCGAGGGCCTCAATTTAAGCCTAAGTTCCTTTAGCCGAGATAGGAAGTCCCGCGACGCGAATACCGCCAAAGCAATGCGCTGACTCGGCTGCAGCCAATTACTTTGCCAGACGATCAGTGGGAGTGCCGCTCGGGCCGCAACTCAGGGCAAGGGATATTTTTCATCGCTACCCGTAGCTACCTTTCACTAAAAACCCAGCATTCTCGCGTTGAATGGAGAAAATTTCATCGCGCCAAAAAAGCCATTTTCCCTAGGCAATCACTTAATGGTGCAAAGATCCCCGTTTAGGATTATGAGTACCCTGCTCTAACCATTGAGCTACAGGCTCGTTTACAAGGAGAATTGGCTCTTCCAGACCCAACTTTGTGGCATTGCTGCTCAAAATTGCCACCTTTTTCAAATCCGACGGGCAAAGCTCTAATTGAGCGTGCCGCACCGCCATTCAAAAAGATAACAAAAAAGTCGCCATCACTTTTCAAAGGAGCGTCATTGCCGTTCTGTATCGCTCGAGTCAGGGAATCTAATGGCGCATCAGACGGGTCGCGCCTAGCAGGTGGGCAGCTTTTGATCCAACACTTCGTTCCATCGCCTGGTTCCGAGCCCGCTTTCCAAGGGCTACCTCAGACGCGGCTTGCGTGGTTCCTCGATCTGCGGAAGCTCGCAAGGGCCAGAAACCCGCCAGCCATGAGCGCCATGGAGGAAGGTTCGGGGATGATCGCCACGTTGGAGACAAGGAATTCAACATTGTAGCCGTCACTGACAGCGGCCGTCGTTACATCCAAAAATGCGTTGATAGTGGAGATACCGCCTGGAAATGCGCCAAGGTTGATCACGTTGTCAGTAAAATAGCTGTTGGCCATCGCGACGGTCAAAAAGGTTTGCTCCTCGCGCGTGGCGCCGTTGACTTGAAGCTGGAAATGCAGCGTGCTGAAGCCGGCGCCGCTCTGCAGCGCATCAAGCAACCCGATTTGCAAGTTGCCGGCGTTGCCCGCAAGCTCGGCTCTATCAAGCGTGAGGGCAATGGTGCTGCTAAAGGTCTGCGAGGTTCCGGCAGGTGCCGAGGAAGGTGCTCCGCCGGCCATCACAGCCAGGGCGAGGTTTTCCGTGCTGCCGGGGCCAAACACGGCACTTACTTTGGCGTGTCCGCCGATCGCACCGGAGACTGCCGCCGCAGTCGGTGCTCCAGTGATCATGGCGCCGGTATTATTTCCCCCGGCGGGAGTCAGAAGGGTTCGGGCCGGCATGGCGCCGCCAATGGAAGCGGTGCTGAAGGCTTGCAATGTCTCCGAGGGAGCTTGACCCAAAAGCACGGATGGCAGCGTCAGGTTACCGCCCGCTTGCGCTGACCGCACCGCGCCCGCGACAGGGTTTTGGGAAGTCGCGCGCGATTGACCCGTGCCGGTTGAGCCGATGATGCGGCTGGTCGCCTGGGCAAGGCTTCCGCCGCTGCTTGTGGCAGCCGCAAGCGCGATGCCCGAGCCATAAGAGTTCGATGCGCCTTTTTCACCGCTGGCTCCACCCGTGGCGGTGGCATTCACCTTGACGGCTGCCGAGCCGGTAAGCGTCGATTGCGCCAGTGCATTTCCACCAAGGCCGGCCGGAGCCGAGATATTTACTGGCGAGCCGCCTGCTCCACCTGTCGCCAGGGTGGTGGCCGTGATTCCGCCAAGTGCGACGGCGGTCTGGTTTAGGATTGAGGTCGCCGCGCCGCCGGCCGAAGCGAAATTCGTGCTCCCCGCGCCGGCACCGCCGGTGGCGGTTTGGCTCAGGGAAAGGGTGCCGCTGGTAAAGCCAGTGGCGGTTCCACTAAGAACCACGCTACCGCCCGTGCCGGGAGTGCCGCTGATGGCGTTTTTGCCCGCGGCTCCGGCCGCGCCGCCGCTTCCGGTTACGGTTACATCGACTGCGCCTCCGTTGGTGGAAGTCCCCTTGGCTGTGAAATCAGACATGACTCCACCGCCGTTACCTCCCTGGCCACCTATACCGCCGGTTCCGGCCAAGCCACCCGCACCACCTGCGCCGCCGGTAAGCGCGGCAGAGACTGTAACGGTACCCGCCGACTGGGAGATGGCCGTTCCGCCGACATTTCCACCGTTGGCGCCGGCCCCACCGTTCCCCGCCACACCCGAGGGTCCTGCTGCACCGCCAGCCCCGCCTGCCGCACCCGCACCGCCCGTCGCGGTCGCCGTGGCGACAGAGTTTGCGGAGAGAATATTGCTTCCGGCCCGCACCGTGGCGTCACCACCCTTGGCCCCAGCGCCACCGGCCGCGCCATTCTGGTTGGGTGTTGCTGCGTCCTGATTGCCTTTGCCGCCGGTGCCCCCTGCTCCACCTGCTCCGCCGGTCGCCGTGGCGATGTTGGTCGCGTCGGTATTCGGCGTAGCGACACCTGAATCCGCTGTGGAAGCGCTTCCAGGTGCGCCCGGGCCGCCCGGCACGGCAGGCAATGCACCCGTGCCGTTTGCACCGGCGGCTCCTGCCGCGCCGGCACCGCCGGTCTGGGTATCGGTTGTTGCGTGGGTTGCAACAGGCAGAGTGAGAAATGCGCCGCAAGCTGTCAGGACCGCAAAGGAGTTAATCCGTTGTGTTCGACAAATTTTGCCGGTGAGCCACAGTGTCGAAGGAATGGAGATGATGGCTCTGGTTTTCATGGATAAAAAGTTTTGGGAGATTGGCAACCGAACAGCGTGAATCGGAATCGATCATCGCTTGGATGTATTTGAGTAATAATAGTTTATATTGAAAAACGCGCGTGCACCCGCCGCCAAATGAAACATTTATCGCGCCACAAGCTCCTCCTTCTTCCCAATCACCGGGATCTGGTCGCCGAGGAAGCTATCAAGAAGTCGACATCGTCGATAAACTCACGTCTGCTTTTCTCCGCGGCCGGTATTAAAATGCTGATCGGCGCCGTAATGAAAAACGCTTGATGATTCATTGAAGGAAAAATGGTGATTGGAAGATAAACGCGCGCTCGTACTGAACTGATGAGCCTTACTTGCCCGCACGCCCAACCAGTTAACCAAGGCCGATTTAGGGGCGTCCTATGAAACATCCTCTCACTATTATCGCCCTCTCCGCCCTTTGCTGGGCTGGCTTTGCCACCTCTGAGGCCCAGGCAATCACCGTGCGCGTTGAAGGGAATACCTCCGGCCGTTCAGGCTACAGTGAACATCATCGTTCATATGATCACGGTGATTCCCGCCACCGCTCGTCCCGCAAATACCACAAGCGCCGCTCTGTGTGGGTTCCCGGACATTATGTCTGGCGTAACCATCACCGGGTGTTCATTCCCGGACATTCGGTTCTTGTGCGCCGCTAGTAAAAAATTCCAGCGACTTCCGCCCGGTCAAATCCCAATCCGCCAGCTTTCAGAGCCTGGCGGAAAAAGGGTTTGCCGGGCGGTTCGCTTTTCAGGAGGGGTCGGCCAATCGGCTGTATCCAGGGAATGGCGGACTGTTTGGAGATGCAAATCTTATTGGACCGTTCCACGGTCACTTTGGCACGGTTAAGTGTGGCTCGGCTCCATGGATGGCGGGCGGTTCTGCTTGCGTAGATTGATCCCCAACGATGCGTGACACACCGGTAGCCATGTCATCCCACACTGATCACGGGACTTCTGTCCGGAATGCTGCATGAGAGGCAAATGCACTGGGGAAAGGCATTGGGAATGGAAAAAAAACAATTTTGCCTGTTGCCGAAGCCGGCAGATTCGGGATAAACAGCATATCCATACTAATCAGGTCTACTTTCAAGCAATCATCCATCATTCACTTGCACCAATTCCATTCCTTAAGCTCGCATCTCATTCCGTATCCGACTTCGGAGCGCGCCTGACTGATTGAGCCTTCTCATCTCTTCCGTTTTTTCAGCGTGAGCTGATTTGCCGTATGTCTCGCCACCCTTTCTCCGGGCGCTTGCCTCTCTCTTCAATCGCTTCAATTCTTGCATCGCTCACCGCGTCGCAAGCCCACGCGGCTGAAACCACGCCTGTCGAGCGGCCTATTTATATTAAGGAATACCGGGTGGCGGGCGCGCGGCATTTGCCGAAAATCGCGGTCGAAGAAGCGGTCTACCCGTTTCTTGGACCGGGCCGCACTTCAATCGATGTAGAGCAGGCACGCGCCGCACTCGAGCAGGCTTATAAGGAGAAAGGGTTCCAGACCGTGACTGTCGAGGTGC
>JAQGOL010000038.1 GCA_028293625.1 Chthoniobacteraceae bacterium
CCGAACACGGAAGTGAAACGCTGCAGCCCCGATGATAGTGCTTCTATAGGTTGTGCGAAAGTAGGACGTCGCCAGTTTTACGCCCCGCATCATGTGAAAACATGGTGCGGGGCCTTTTTTTTGTACCTACGGTCCGCATCAGGCTTTCCTGAAAGCCGGCTGAAACCCCAGTTCGCCTCAGAAACCGAGGAAAGTTACTCTTTTTTTTGCCAAATTGCCCCAACCAGCAAGCCAATGCCCATGCCTGCGGCGGCTCCGAATGGTCCGAAAAAGATGGCGGTACCGAGAATTCTCATCACTTTTCCCATAAGCGGGATCTGAGTTCCGTCGTGATAAGGAGCCAATGCGGCAAAAAGCATATAAATTTCGCCCAAAACGAATCCGGCGATGGTGAAAGGTTTGGTCAGATTGCGTGGACGCATTGAATCGGTGGGCTGCTGAAATTAATAAAATCGGTTATTTGAAGAGCATATCGGTGATCGCGCCGGGCAGTTTTCTTGCCTGATCGCCTCCGAGCTTGTAGTTAACATCTTCAAGTCGATGGATGAGGTCGACCACTTCCCGCCGGGTATAAGGACCTCCGGCACCCTGGCAAAAATGAGTGCGGCAACCAAAAGGCCGGCTCTCATAAATCATGCAACGGCTGGTTGCAGGATCGAGCAAGGGACAGGCGCCATCCGCTCTTTTGGGCAATTTATTCCGCCCGCTTGCATGCAAAGCTCTGGCTGCTACAAGTGCCTCACCGGCAGTAAGATACGGAATCGCGCCGGTGAGTTTGAACTGGCAGCACTCGGTTTTGAGCGTGCAGGAGCGTTCGATTGGTCTGGATTCCAGTTCATCGTAGACTGCTCGGACAGCGGCAATCGCGTCGTTTGGTTTAATTGTGGGGCGGCGGACCATTGGAGACTATAAGGGTGATGCGAAGAATTGACCAGACCGGCGACTGAATTCTTCTGTGGATCGTGACTTAAACAACTTGTCCGGCCGCATGACCGGAAGCCCATGCCCATTGGAAATTATAACCGCCCAGCCAGCCGGTCACGTCGACCACTTCGCCGATAAAATAGAGCCCGGGCGTCTTGCGCGCTTCCATCGTTTTGGAGGAAAGTCCGTTTGTATCGACTCCGCCCAAGGTGACTTCCGCTTTGGCGTAACCTTCCGTGCCTGAAAAATTCATCGGCCAGCGGTTGAGGCAACGGGCGACTTCCGCCGCCTCCAGTGCTTTGAAATGAGAAATTGGTTTCGATGGCGCGTGACGCGCACACCAGGCTTCCGCAAATCGCCGGGGCCAGTGCCGACTAAGTAATGTAGGCAGGTCGGCTTTTTGCGCGCGTGCATCTGCAAGCCATTTTGCGGCATCAATTCCGGGTAAAAGATCAAATTCCAGGATCTCGCCCTCCCCCCAATAAGAGGAGATCTGCAAAATGGCGGGTCCGCTGAGACCGCGATGGGTAAAAAGCAGGTTTTCATGAAACTCGCGTCCCCGATTGCGTGCGACGACAGGAATAGAGAGTCCGCTCAGTTCATGGAGCGGCATGTCGGCGGCGGCAAAAGTAAGCGGCACCAGACCTGGCCGTGTTTCCGTCAAACGCAGATCGAATTTTTTCGCAATCCGATATCCAAGATCCGTGGCGCCAAGTTTCGGAAATGAAAGTCCGCCGGTGGCAACCACGACGGAGTGGGCGGTAAACACACCTTGATTTGTTGTAATTTTATATGCTTCGGTTTTCGAAACGTCCGTTATTCGGCAGTTGAGGCGTATCTGGACTTTGTTTTCCGCGCACTCCTCAAGCAGCATCTCGATAATCAGGCGCGCGCTTTCATCACAAAATTGCTGGCCCAGTTTTTTTTCGTGGTAAGCAATGCCGTGCTTTTCAATGAGCGCGATAAAATCGGCGGGAGTGTAGCGCGCAAGCGCCGATTTGCAGAAGTCGGGTTGCCGCGAAATGTAATTGGCCGGACCGGCCGCAAGATTGGTAAAATTACAACGGCCGCCCCCCGAAATCGCGATTTTTTTGCCGACACGATCCTGATGATCAAGGAGTGCGACGCGCCGGCCGCGTTTACCCGCTTCAATGGCACACATGAGCCCGGCGCCGCCTGCGCCGATGATGACGACATCAAAAGTGAGTGGCTCGGTTTTGTCTGAGATAGGGAAAGTCTGCAAGATAGCCGCAGCTTGGATGCGTTCGGTCTCTGGCTCAATCCGCAACTCTCAGTGCGATCTGCGGGGGATGACTGGGAGACCACGGATTGACGGTAAAATCCGAGGCGACAATTTCGGTAGCGAGCCCTGAGCAAAGTTCGGAGAGCCGATCGACATCGAGTTGCAGATGAAGTGGCCGGTACGGTTCCAGATTGCTCATTCCCATTTCAAAGAGGCGCACGGCGGGGTGAAGCCGCCGCCCGTCCTTGGGATGGTCAGGTCGCAGAAACTGCTTTTGAAGATGCACAAAAGCGCCGGCAATTTGAATGAGGCCCTTGAAGAAGGCCCAATTTGAATCGCGTTGTTTTAACCAGAGATGTTCGAGAACGTCGTGCGCTTCATAATAGTGTTGATCATTGAAGCATTTAAAAAAACCAAGGTAACACGGATCGAGCGCCGTATCGGATTCGATACCGAGCTGCCCGACAAAGGAGTTGATGCGATCTGACTTGTTCATCGGAGCGGGTTTTTGGGAAGAGCGGTGAAACAAAGTGACGCACTTGACCCGGTTCGATTTTTTTCATCGCACGGGCCGTCGAGGCAAACTATCTTTCGCCGCCTTCAGCCTGACAAGATGCGAGTGAGAACGAGTGACATAAGCCACGAAATAAGTGTGAAGCTCTGCGCGCCGGCCGCGCTGCTTCACATTGAGTTTTCGCGTCTTTCCCCTGTGTAGATGCTTGCCCTTGTCGCGGTCGTTTTATTGATCCTGCTTGTCAGTTCCGCGCTTTTCTCCGCGATTGAAACGGCATTTTTCTCTCTGCAGCCGTTCCATATTGAGCGCTTGAAGGCGAGCAAGGCCAAGTCGGCCGAAGCGCTGGCCAGATTGATGGAGAATCCCCGCCGGCTTTTGAGCGCGATCCTGCTGAGCGACGTGCTGGTGAATCTGCCGCTGATCATCCTCGCTCTCTATCTGGTGCGGGAAATCGTTTCGCCTTTTGTGCCCTTCTGGGTGGCTGCGCTCCTGGTTTTTACCCTGATCGTGTTTGTGTGCGATCTGGCACCGAAGCTCGTCGCTCTTGGACAGCCCGAACGTGTGACGAAACTCGGACTTCGGGTGATGGAGACCGTGATGCCGTTGGTTGATCCCTTTTGCCGCTTGCTGCAGCGAGCCAGCGAACGAATGGCCGATGCGATCACGCCTGAACGGCTTCAGCCCCATCAGGCGCTAAGCAACGAGGAACTTGAAACGTTGGTTGAACTCACTGCTGAGGAAGGCGCGTTACACGAGACCGAGAGCGAGATGATTCAGGAGATCATCAAACTGGGAGATAAAACGGCCAAAGATTGCATGACTCCCCGTGTCGATGCGTTTGCGGTGCCGGACGATTTCACCAATGAAGAGTTGATCGAAAAACTGCGGCATCGGCGCCATCGCCGCGTGCCGGTTTATGGCGAGACGCCCGATGACATTCTTGGCGTGCTCGATGCGCGCGACTTCCTGCTCGATCCCACTGCCCATTACACCGAGCGTTTGATTCCGCCTTCGTTTGTCTCCGAGACGATGAAAGCAATCGATTTGCTGCGCAGCTTTCTTTCCCATCCGCAGGGGCTTGCCATCGTTGTCGACGAACACGGCGGCACCGAAGGGATTGTGACATTGGCGGATCTGGTGGAGGAAATCATCAGCGATGCCGTTCCCAAGGCGCAATACGCTCTTTATATCGAGGTCCTTGGCGAAGGACGCTTGCTTGCCAATGGGAGCGCGCGGATCGACGACATCAATGAAGAGCTCAGTGTGCAGCTTGAAGAGGAGGGGATCGACACGATCGGCGGGCTGATTTTTAATCGCCTCGGGACGCTGCCAAAACCCGGCACCTACCTTTCCATTGACGGGTTGACCCTCACGGTTCGGCGTACTTCCAGAAAGCGGATTGAAGAAGTGCTCATTGAGCAAAACCACATTGTGGGAGAGAAGGAATGAACTCAAGCGCGCTGCGTTTCGTATGATCTGGCTTGCCGTTGCCCTATGTCTGCTGGGGTCGTTTATTTTTTCGGGGATTGAAGCCGGCATCCTCTCGGTCAATCGCGTTCGACTGAAGCATCAGGTCAAACTTCGGGATGCCGCGGCCATCAAGCTTGAGAAACTGTTGCTTGAGCCCGAGCGGCTGCTGGTTGGGGTGCTTGTCACGACCAACCTGATGAACATCTTCGCCATCACGCTCGTGACCGAGAAGCTGGCGGGCTGGTTGGGAACGCGTGGATACTGGGTGGCGCTGATCGTGGTGCTTCCCGTTTATCTTCTTTTGATTGAGCTCCTTTCCAAATCGCTCTTTCGCCGGTTCCCATATCGCGCATTGGCGGCATTAATTACTCCGCTCCAAATCGTGGACGTGCTTTTGGCCCCCTTGCATTTTGTCGGACGCGGAGTGGTGCAGGCGATGTCACGCCGCCAGCCGGCCCGGCAACGCAAACTTTTCGTGGCGCGTGAAGAGTTCAAATACCTCACAATTGAGGGCGAGCGTACGGGTACCTTAAGCAAAACCGAACGGGAGATGATCCATAATGTGGTCGACTTCCGCACGATCAAAGCGCGCGAGGTGATGGTGCCCATTTCCAAAGTGCATTCCATTGCGGCTGATTCCTCCGTTGCCGCCCTGCTTGAGGAAGCCCGGCGCACCAATATTGATCGGTGGCCTGTGACGGCTTCAAACGGCAAAATTGTCGGCATCGTCAATGTGTTTGATCTTCTCCTGGACGGTCCAAGGCGTGGACGCGTTGAAACGTTTCAGCGCCGAATCGTCACGGTTGGCCCGGAGGAGCTCGCTTTCAGCGTGTTACGCAAACTGCGGGCAGCCCGGGGCACATTGGCGGCCGTGATCGATCCCGAAGGAAATGCGGTGGGAGTGGTGACGTGGGAAGATCTTATCAGGCGCCTTGTAAGCACCACCGCCGTCTAGGCTCCGGCAGAAGCCGGGAGGCTTGCTTTTTTTGTGCTCCGCTCTTTGGTTTTGCCTTTCTCCTCGATCTCCGACGCGCGCCAATTACTCTTCCGCGTTTTTATGTCCACCGAATCTGTACCGGCTCCCGCCGCACCCGTTTACTCGAACAAAAATCCGTTCCATGCCCGTCATCTCGTAAACCTCATGCTTACGGGAAGCGGTTCCGAAAAAGATACCCGGCATCACGAGATCTCTCTTGAAGGCTCAGGCATCAAATATTCGGCCGGTGACGCGCTCGGTTTGCAGCCGACCAATTGCCCTGACCTGGTGCAGGAACTCATCGTGGCCCTCCATGCAACCGGCGAAGAATTGGTGCCGGGACGCGACGGAACCCTCAAGCCGCTGCGAACCGCGCTCTTTGGCGACTACGCGATTACTTTTACCGAGAAGAAGTTTGTCGAGGCAGCCGCCGAGAAGGGGATTCAAAAGCTGAAAGATCTCCTTCAACCGGAACGCTCCGAAGACTTGAAAAAATACCTGAGCGCCCAAAACGAATGCCGCGATTACGTCGACATTCTGCGCGAGTTTCCGGAGTTGCATTTCGCGCCTGAAGAGTTCGTGAAATATCTGCGCAAGATGCCGCCCCGGCTTTACTCGATCGCTTCGAGTCTGCTTGCGCATCCCGATTCCGTGCATCTCACGGTAGCGGCAGTCCGCTTCACCGCCCATGGCCGCATCCGCAAGGGCGTTGCCTCGACATTCATGGCTGAGCGCTGGACGGGCGACACCACCGCCGGCATTTTCCTTCAGTCCCAGCAAAAGCATTTTTTCCTGCCAAGCGACGGCAATACGCCCATCATCATGGTTGGACCCGGGACAGGCGTGGCGCCGTTTCGTGCCTTCATCGAAGAGCGGCAGGCGCTCGGTCATAAAGGTGCCAACTGGCTGATCTTCGGCGAACAACGGCGTGCCCAGGATTTCTTTTACGAAGAACAATTCACCAAGCTCGCAAACGACGGATTCCTGCGGCTCGATACGGCGTTCTCCCGCGATCAAGCCGAGAAAATTTACGTGCAGCATCGTCTGGAGCAGAACGCCAGCGACATTTGGAAGTGGCTTGAAGAAGGCGCCGAGTTTTTTGTTTGCGGCGATAAAACCCGCATGGCGGCCGATGTCGACAATGCGCTCCATCGCATCGTCGAGACTCAAGGCGGAAAAACTCCCGATGAGGCGAAGGAATACGTCGCCGCCATGAAAAAGGCCAAACGTTACAAGCGCGACGTCTATTGATACGGACGCCGGAGCTTTTATTTACCGCCCGTGACCGTGTAGCCGAGGCTTCGCAGATCTTCCGCCAGGTCGCGCTCCATCTGCGCGGCCGCTTCAAACGGCATCGGGTTCAGGTGGGTAAAAAGTTCCGGCATCAGACGGACCCCGTATTTTCGGACAACCCAAGCGGACTTGTAGCCGTTCAGGTGGTTCTGAAAGCGATGTTCGACAGGCAAGCCGGTCATGCCGACATAGATGCACGGTTTTGCCGGATCACGTCCCGGGTTGGCGCGCAGAACCGAAGGATGGGTTGCCGTTTTTTTATCCAGCAGCACTACATAAACGCTGTGATGAAACGTGCCGCTCATGCCACGAGCCGCCCCTGCATCGGTCTAGCGGACGCCGGTTTTTGTCGCCAAAATAAACGCAGCCGCCGCGGCTCGAATATCGTCTGCAATCCGAGCCCGCTGGGTCACGAATTTGGGAGTGAACCAAGGGAATAATCCGACGAGATCGTGACTGACCAGAACCTGTCCGTCGCACCCGGTGCCCGCTCCGATGCCGATGGTTGGAATTTTGATCGATTCGGTGATTCGGCGGGCGACATCGGCGACAACGAGCTCCAGTAAAACACCGAATGCGCCGGCTTTTTCCACTGCGATGGCATCGGCCAGCAAGCGCGCGGCTTCAAGTTCGGTTTTGCCTTTGACCTTATAGCCGCCTTCGATCTGAACGCTTTGAGGCATCATCCCAATGTGCGCCATCACCTCGATCCGCGCCGCAACGAGCGCTTCAATTTGCGGGACATGCGAAGTGCCGCCTTCAAGCTTCACGGCATGCGCGCCGGCATCAATCAAGCGTTTGGCGGACTCGACCGCCTGGGCCGGGGTTTCGTATGTGGCGATCGGCAGGTCCGCGAGGATCGGCACCCGGGTCACGCCGCGGGCCACTGCTTTGGTGTGATGCACCATCTCATCGAGCGTTACATGGGTCGTGTCCGGGTAGCCGAGCACCACCATTCCAAGGGAGTCGCCCACCAGCAGCAGGTCAATGCCACTCTCCTCCAACAGACGGGCGGTTGGATAATCGTACGCGGTCAGCACAGCGATTTTTTCGCCACGCTGTTTCATGGCTTGAAGTGAGGCGAGCGGATTCATGCGTCCCAGGAGTCCGAAAAGAATGCCACGGAAGCCGGTTCATTCAAAGCGCGAAGGAGCCCGGCCACATTGCGTTGTTGGCCAGGGAGAATAAGATCCGGGCGTATATCATTGAGCGGGGTGAGGACGAATCCGCGCAGGTGCAGCCTCGGATGCGGGATAACGATCTCATCATTGCTGAGCACCAGGTTGCCCACGTAAAGAATGTCCAGGTCGAGCGTGCGCGGCGCATTGCGGGGCCGTTTGGATGGCCTGCCCATGCGCGCTTCAATCTCTTGCAGCGCGTCCATCAAGGCAATCGGCTGGCCCTCGTAATTTACCTCGATCACCGCGTTGAGAAACGGGCCCGCATCCGGCTCGGATCCGACCGGCTCGGTCTCGTAAATCCGGGAGGAACCCAAGGGGCCGGTGACGCCCGGAAGCGCCATCACCCAATCGCGGCCGGCGCGCAGATTGGCGAGCCTCTCCCCCAGATTGGAACCGAGTGCGATGCCGGAGCGCATAATGAGCTACTCGTTCACCCGCGAAGCCCGAGCACGTCCTGCATGTCATATAGGCCCGCGGCGCGCCCGGTTGCCCAGACGGCGGCCCGCAAGGCGCCATGGGCAAAGGTTTCGCGGCTCGACGCTTTGTGGGTAAGTTCGACACGCTCGCCCTGAGCCGCGTAAATGACGGTATGATCGCCGACGACATCTCCGCCGCGGATGGCATGGACGCCGATCTCGTTGCTGGTGCGTTCGCCTACAATCCCGTGTCTGCCGTGTCGTGCGTCGTTATTATAACTAAGCTGACGGGCTTCGGCCAGGATCTCGGCGAGCCGCTTGGCGGTGCCGCTGGGCGCATCTTTTTTCATACGATGATGCATCTCGACCACTTCCAAATCGAAGCCGGGCCCAAGGATCTCCGCCGCTTTTTGAGTCAGCCAGAAAAGCGTATTAACGCCCACGCTGTAGTTGGGCGCGTAAACGATGGGAATGCTGCCCGCGGCGTGACGGATCGCCGCGACCTGCAGATCGCTATGGCCCGTCGTGCCGATGACGAGGGTTTTTCCATGCTGCACGCAACGCGCCAGTACCAGCTCAAGCACAGCGTGATGGCTGAAGTCGATAATCGCTTCACACTCCGGCACCGCACTGGCGAAATCATCGCCCGCATCGATTTGCGCGACCACTTTAAACTGGCCCGGATCAGCGGCGGCGCAGGCGATCAACGTTTGCCCCATGCGCCCTTTTGCCCCGTTAATAAGTAGGTTGATCGGATTCATTTACGGGATGAGGTGGAGGTGGCGCAGGGTGCCCTCGAGTTTTGCGGCACTGGCTTCCGTCAGCTCACACAATGGCAGGCGCACATCCGGTTTCATCCGGCCTGCGAGTGCCAACGCGTGCTTGGTTGGGACGGGATTGGCTTCAACGAACAGATCTTTGAAAAGTGGGTAAAGCTCGAAGTGGAGCCGGCGGGCTTCCTTGAAATCGCCGTTGAGCGCGGCCTTCACCAGGTCGCCAACGGGCCCGGGAATCACGTTGGAGGCAACGCTGATGACGCCCACCGCGCCCACCGACATGAACGGCAGGGTCATTGAATCGTCCCCCGAGAGGATCTCAAATTCAGCCGGCAACGCCATTCGCAATGCGCTGACACGTTCAACCGTTCCGCCTGCCTCCTTGATGGCAACCACGTTTTTGCATTCCGCGGCAAGCCGCGCACAGGTATCCACACCGATTTCGATCCCGCACCGGCCCGGAATACTGTAAAGGATCACCGGCAGGGAGGTGGCGTCGGCGATCGCTTTGAAATGGCGAAAGAGCCCCTCGGGTGACGGCTTGTTATAATAAGGCGCGACACTCAGGACGGCATCGGCGCCGAGTTTTTCCGCCGCTTTCGTCAATTCGACCGCTTCGGTTGTCGCATTCGAACCGGTGCCGGCGATGACCTGGCAGCGGCCGCGGGCAAATTTAACCGCGAGCTCGATGACCTTGAGATGTTCGTCGTGGTCGAGCGTGGGCGATTCTCCCGTGGTGCCCACCGGCACGATTCCGGTGATCTGGCCGGCGATTTGCGATTCAATAAGGCGCTCGAAAGCGGTCTCGTCGATGCGGTTGTTGTCGAACGGCGTAACGAGCGCCGTGTAGGTTCCTTGGAACATAAAGGGGGCGTTTTTAAGTCACGAAGCGCGCCTTGGATAGAAAAGTTTTTCTTGGGTAAGGACCTTGGCTTGGAAACAGGCTGGAAAATCCGATTTTCAGCCAATTAATCGCCCGACTGATGGACGCTCCCTGCGCGGGCATGCGATTGAAGAGGGTTATCATGAGTGAAACCACCCCGCTGCCCGAGGATTTTACAGGAAAACCAGGCGAGGTTCCTGTGACACCCACGGGATGGCAGCGAATGTTCTCAGCGTTTCATCACCGCAATTACCGGCTATTCTTTGTTGGCCAATTGATCTCGCTGGTTGGGACCTGGATGAACAATACGGCCGAGGGGTGGCTGGTTTATCAATTGACCGGCTCAAAGGCGCTTCTCGGAGTCGTAGCGGCCGCTTCCTCGGGGCCGATGCTCTTTTTTTCGACCTATGGTGGATGGATCGCCGACCGCTATCCGAAACGCTCAGTGCTCGTGGTCACACAGCTGGTGTCGATGCTTCTCTCTTTGGTCCTGGCGTTTCTTGTCTGGAGCGGGAATGTGCAGCCATGGCAGATTATCACGCTCGCGGTTTTGGGCGGAGTTGTCATGGCGTTCGACATGCCGGCGCGCCAATCGTTTGTGATTGAGATCACCAGCCGTGCCGATCTCACCAATGCCATCTCATTAAACAGTTCAATGGTGAATGGCGCACGCATCCTTGGACCGTCACTGGCCGGCCTTTTCATGGCTCAATACGGAATCGCGATGTGTTTTCTATTTGATGGGTTGAGCTTCATTGCCGTTATCGCCGGATTGCTTCTAATGCGGCTCTCAGCGCATGTGCGGCCAACCCACTCCGGCTCCAAACTTGATCATGCCCTCGGCGGATTCCGTTACGTTTGGAATAATCCACGGGTACTGACGATCCTCACCCTTTTTGCCGTGGTCGGGATCTTTGGCTGGTCGTATTCGGTTCTGATGCCGGCGTTTGCGCGAGATGTGCTTGGCTTGGGCGAAAGAGCGTATGGAGCGTTGCTGGCTGCCAGCGGCGTTGGCGCACTTTGCGGCGCATTGAGCGTGGCGGCGGTCGGCCACAAGTTTAAACCACGTCAGATGGCTCTTGGCGGGGTCTGGATCTTTGCCGCCATGCTGACGCTCTTTTCAATGAACCGGACTTTTTCCCTGGCGCTACCACTCCTTGCGGGTGCCGGTTTTGGTATGATGCTCTTTTTTTCCACCTCAAATTCCGCGCTCCAGACCAGTGTTCCTGATGAAATGCGAGGCCGCGTAATGGGCGTCTGGGCGCTGGTGTTTGGCGGAATGATGCCCTTTGGAAGTTTGGAAGCCGGTTTGCTTGCCCATTATGTCGGGGTTCCGGCAACGATGGCGGTCGGTGCCCTTGTCTGCGCCATTGCGGCCGCTGTAACGCTTTGCGTTGTGCGGCGCCGCGACCGGATTGCCCGGTAAGAACGAAAATGGGATTTCGTAAAAAGGAAACTCAAGCGGTCTCGGCTGTCACTTCGTCAAGAAGCTGACGAAGCCAGTCGTGCAGTGTCGATTGGCGGCTCGGTTTCGAGCGGCACGATGCAATGCGCGCTTTACTCAGCGTCTCGTCCGCAGTCCGGGAGCCGAAATTAAGCAGCAACGCGAGTTTTGTCGCTTCATTCAAAGGATCCGCGCGAATTTTTTGCGCCAATGCAAGTCCGTCCATTTCCGGCATGTCCTGATCAATGATGACAAGCGAGTATGCATCGTTTTCCTTAACCGCCTTCGCCATCGAAAGCAGGGCGTCAGCTGGCGTGCAGACCGATTCGGCGCGGATCTGGACGGCCGCTATCTGCCGGCGGAGGAAGTCGGCGCCTGTCGGATTGTCATCGACCACGAGCACCCGTTTACGACATTCCGGCAGTGGCACAGGCTTTGCACATGGCGGTTGTTTTTTCAGACGCACTATGAACCAGAACGTCGAGCCTTTTCCTTCGACACTCTCAAGGCCAATGAACCCGCCCATTTGTTCGACAAGTTGTCGTGAGATTGTCAGTCCGAGTCCTGTTCCCCCGTATTTGCGGGTGGTGGAAACGTCGGCCTGATTGAACGGCTCAAACAGTTGTGCCTGAATTTCGGATGCAATGCCGATGCCTGTGTCGGCCACGTCAAACCGCAGGCTGGCGTCGTTGTCGGTTTCCTCCTCAAGGGAAATGCGCACGGTTACTTCGCCGATGGAAGTGAATTTGATGGCGTTGCCAACGAGATTAATAAGCACCTGGCGCAGCCGGCCCGGATCGCCTTGCAGGCGCAATGGAACGTTAGGTTCAATGAAACTGATCAGTTCAATCCGGTGGGTCTGCGCCCGTTCAGCCAATAGCTCAAGCGTCTCTTCCAACGGCTCAAACAGGTTAAAATCGAGCAGCTCGAACCTGAGTTTGCCGGCCTCAATTTTTGAGAAATCAAGGATGTCGTTGATGATGGTGAGCAGCGATTTCGCACTTTGGAGGATCGTCTCCGCGAAATCGCGCTGCACGGGATCCAGGTTCATGTCACAAAGCAAATCGGTCATGCCGATGATCCCGTTCATCGGGGTACGCAGTTCATGACTGACGTTGGCCAGGAAGCTCGCTTTGATCTCCGCGGATTCAAGCGCCTGGTCGCGCGCTTGGGCCGCAAGCTTGTTCGCCGCTTCCAATGCCCGCGTGCGCGCGTTCACCGTCTGCTCAAGCAATTCCATATTGGAACGCGAGCCTTGAAGCAGCGCCCATTTTTCAGTCAGGGCATGGGCAAACTGAAGCACCTCAATGCTGTCAAAAGGCTTTTTTAAAATCAGCAGCCGTTCCGGGGAACCGATCGTCTGCATCATCTGGTCCCAGGAATAATCCGAGTACGCCGTGCAAATCACAATCTGGAGGTCAGGATCAATTTCCCAAAGCTTGAGTGTTGTCTCGATGCCGTCCCAGCCTGGCGGCATCCTCACATCCATGAATACCATGGCGTAACGGCGGTTGGCTTGATTGGCCGCCTTTACCCGTTCAAGCGCTTCACGTCCTTGAAAGGCGAATTCGAGTTCGAAGTGCGCCCTCTGCGGCGAATTGGCCGATTCGCCAAAAAAATCCGCGGCCTCCGCCTCAAACGCCGACTTGGAAACGTTGCTGCCCAGGATCTTGCGGAAGTCATCGTGAATCGCTTCGTTGTCGTCGACCACCAGAATCCGGTGGTTCAATTCGGACTCCGGTTTAAACCGGCGATCTATCGGAAGAGAGGCGGCAATTTGAGCGATCATGATAAGGCCAGAGGAGTTTCCCGTGTTCCCAGCGGGAGTTTGAGAGTGAAAGTGGCGCCGGTGCCGGGTCCATCGCTTTGCGCGATAAGGCTGCCGCCCATTTCTTTTGCCGCAAGCACTCCGCTGTGAAGGCCGAAACCGTGACCGTCAATTTTGGTGGTAAAACCGTGGGCAAAAATGCGCGTCATATTCTCGGGCGCAATCCCGATGCCGTTATCGACGACGCTCAGAGACAGATGTTCGTCGTCAGCGGAGATCCGAAGTGTGAGCTGCTTGTCCACGCGTTCACTGTCGGTTAGTGCGTGTTTGGCATTTCTGACCAGATTTACCAAAATTTGAAGCACCTTGTGTTTTTCCACCAAAATGTCCGGCACCTTCTGAAAATCCCGGATAATCTCAATTCGGTGCCGGATAAGGGCGGCACCGTTCATTCGCAAAGCATCCTCCACGAGTTCCTCAATCGGCAACGTTTCCCGGACGCCGCCGACATTCGCGTAGTTCTGCTGCATGGCGACGATTTCTTTGATGTGCTCGATGTTTTGTCCCAAAAGCCGCAGCTCTTCCAGCGCCAGTGTCTGCTCTTCCACGAGCCTTTCGCCTAGCCGTTCGAGGAAAGCGGGCAGTTTTTGTCCCATCGGCGTTCCAGTCAGAAAATTGGAAAGATCGCCCGAGTGTTGCTTTAATAGATCCGCGGTCTTGATCACGTTGCTGATACTCGATTTGCGGACGTTCTCGGCAATAACTGAGCATGAGACATTCACGCTATTCAAAACATTGCCAACATTGTGAAGAACGCTCGTTGCAACCTCCGTCATGCCGGCCCGCCGCGACACGTCCAGCAACTGCTTGTTAATGCGTTCAATCTCAATCTCGGCCTGTTTGCGCTCGGTCACGTCCTGCGCCGTGCCAAACACCTTGATCAAATTTCCCTCGGAATTGCTGACAAAGTCACCCCGCTGATGAAGGATCCTCTGGGTGCCGTCGTGGCGTCGAATGCGTTGCTCAAAGCTAAACGGTTTCCCGTTGAGAAGCGCCTGCTTGAATGCCGCGTCTGATCGTTCGCGGTCGCTAGGCTCAGCCAGCTGGAGAGCCGTCTCGTAACTCGCTTCAAAGCTATGCCGGTCCATGCCATGGATCCGGTAGTTTTCATCGGACCATGTCAGTTGATTAGAGATGAGGTCCCATTCCCAACTGCCAATCCGCGCGATTTTTTGCGCCGCCGCAAGCTGTGACTCACTTCGCCTTAGTTCAGCTTCGGTGCGATTATGCTCGGCGATCTCATTTTGAAGGTTCTCGTTGACCGTCAGGAGGTCATTCGCCTGCTGACGCAACGGGCCGCTGATACTGCGCGTGATAAATGACACAAACCCGATGGCAGCCAGCAATGCGAAGCCGGTGACAATCAGGCTCCTCAAGCGCCTTCCTTCGTAGGCCTCGATTCGCTTATCAAGGAGGATGTCGAACTCTTCATCGACAATCCTCCAGAGTTCAAAGCTTGATTGCCTCGCTTTGTTTCCCGCCGCGAGAAATGTTTCCACCGATATGCCGCTGTTTTCCGAGTTGGCGACCTGCTCGGTCAGCGCGATGAACTGTTCGGCCGCTTCGGTATACTCTTTGAGCGCCGATGGCACGCGTTCCTGAAGCGTGGCGCTGGTTTGATAGAAATTTGGGTCCTCGTTGAGGGCCGTCTGTACGCTGCCCCGGACACGGTCCAAATCGGCCTCCTGGAGAAAAGTGGCGCAGATGGCAAGCCGTTGACGTTCCTCCACAGAGATGGTGGTTTGCCGGAGAAAAGTCCCGCCATAGCTCATTGCCGTGGCCAGGCGATCCTGCGTCTGCGGCAATGCGAGCAGGGTCGCATCCATCAAATAATAACTGTCGAGATCGGGATCGAGGATGAGATTGGAGAGATCCCCGGCATGGCTGATCATCGTCCGGATGTCGGCAATTAAGTGCAGGTGCTCTCTTGTTTGTGCCGCCGAATCAAGAACAGAAAGGCGTGCGACCAAATCCTGCCATTCCTTGCGAACAATCGGCGCACGAAAGTGTTCTCGCTTCCGTTTGGCGAGCCCTTCGTGAGTAAATTGCAAGTCCGCTCCAATTCGCTCATCGACGCCCTGCAGGTCATCAAATGCAGCGTCGATTTCCGCTTCCTTCCTGGAGAGTTCCTCGGTGCCGGGCAATTTTCCTTCGCTCGCTGATTGTGCGAGAAACTGATGTTGGGGAAGCAGCTCAAGTAGTTTCTCCAGGGGCCGCTGGTATTTATTCCCTTTTTTCTCAAGCTGCGCAAAATGGATATTCGCGTTGATGCCTGTGATGAACAGATAAAGCATCAGGGAATCGGGCATGACAAAGAAGATGCTGATCAACATCAACTTCTGAGCCACTTTCAGATTCCTAAACCAGCGTTTCATCGGACGCACTGTTCCGGTGTCAAATCGTGCGAGCCGGAAAGGCTTCTAAAACAGGCAGCAATTTGCAAAAGGATCATGGATGTTTTTCAGGTCGCCTGACAATCGCCATGGAGCCGTCATAGCTCGATGAAGATTGGGCAAATGGGTCTATCTTGGGGGCACCCTCAGCCGGTCGCATGCCACAAGCGCAGACTAAACACGAATTTTATCCGGTTTCTTTAGACGCCATCTCTTTCCCACCAGAAGCTAAGAACGTAATTCACCGGATTACACCAGAGTGCTGCCGAAGCGACTGTGGTTGTAGCAGTTCCCAGATGCGTCTTATTTGACCATGCCGGCCAAGTCGCCACATCAATGCCGGTTAATTCGACGCAAAAATGCCGGATCACCCGGTACAAAAAAAAAGGGCGCCTGGAAGACAACTTCCAAGCACCCCTCGGTTTCTCCTTTGACTTAAAAAGCGATCTAATTAACGGCCCTGGGCGTTCTTACGCTGGTTACTAACCAACTTCGCCGCTGCAATTGCCAGGGCGCCCATCACCACCGGACTTCCCATTGCTTTTACAAACCAAGGCTTTTCCTCCACGGTTTTGCGAAGCGCTTCGGGTTGTTCGCGCCGGGCATAATCAAGAACCCGTGCTGCATCACTTTCATTCATCGTGCTGGGGTCGGTGGAACCCAATCCAAGGCGTTGCGCAATCGCGCCAACTCCGCCGGCCTGACCTCCCAATGCACCCATCAATGTGCCAAGAAGTCCCTGGCGTTCCTGCGGGGCTGCTTGAGCGACGGCATTTTGCGCAGCTGAATGAAATTGATCATCCGGGAGCTTGCCCAGATACTCGGTAGCCCCTTCGTGATAGGCTTGGTTATTAAACTCACGATCGTTTTCGTGTGTGGAGGTAAAGCGATCATGGTATTGAGCCGCTTCATGATCATCAATTGTCTGGTTCGAACCAAAGCGGTTCATGAAATCATCAACAGTTCCGGGCATAGTATTTGTTAGTTGGAGGTTGCTGGTTAGTACGCGGTTTATTGCGCGGGATTGTAGGTCATATCGCGAGTCCGGGAATCAAGCCGGGCGGTTCCGATTTTGCGAGGTGGAGTAGACGGCGCATAAGCAATCACCGTCAGATCCTGGCCTGGAAATTCGCGGGACATTTGTGTCAGCATCGTCTTCATCAATGCCGGGATTTTGTCCATGTCGACACTGCGATCGAGAACGAGACCAAGTTCATTTTCCTCATTCAGTAGCGCGCGATCAATGGTGCGTTGTTGCGGATCAGCCGCGCGGATCTTATTAAGAAACGCCATCTGCTTTTCTTTCAATTCACGCGGTTGCTGGGAAGGAATTGCAACAGGAGCGCTGCCTCGCGTATCCGGTTGGGAAACTACCGGAGCTCGATCACAGGCTACAAGGATCAGGCTCAGTAACATGCAGCCGGCGGTTTGGGCGGAAAGTAACAATTTCGTCATTTGGAGTAGGAGCCCGGGACAGCTTTAGATTGCCGCCCTGGCCTCTTTAGAATCGAGAGCCACCATGGCGGCGGGCGGGTAGGTTGGCAGCTTCGGAGGTTAAACTTCAAATAATAGCTCGGTGTAGCGGTGGCTTACACGGGAACTAAACTGGACGGCCGCCCGATTCGAATATTTCTTTTAGGGAGCTAAGATCCTCACGAAGCTGTTTTTCAGGAGATTCCCCAAGCAGCCTGGACATGATGGCACCGATCGCACCCGCCGGCGGATCGAACTCAAGATTTACTTTAACCGATGTCCCGCCTCCGGGCGCGTCTTCAAAGCGGACCGATCCGGCGTTGCGGACCTGTGCGCCCGGCAGAGATTCCCAGGCAATGAGCTCGTTCTCATGCTCGTTAATAATTTCCGCAGTCCACGCAACGGTTCGTCCGGCCGGCCCATCGACTGTCCAGCGCGAACGTTTCGCATCGAGCACTTCCACAAATTTCACATGCTTCATGAAGCGTGGGAGATTCTCCAGGTTCCGCCAAAAGGCGAAGAGCTCGGGGCGCGGGCGCTGGATCACGATTTTTTCCTCCACCTTGGTTCCACGATTGCCGGGGACACCACGCTCGGTTTGAAGCTGCTCGGAGTTGATGCCGAGCGCCCGATAGGCGGGGCAATGGCCTGTGGTGCCGCGATGAAGCAGAGCCACAGCGGCTGCTCCCAAAAGAAAGGCGCCGCCACTCCGTTGGCGGGAGGCAAGGGCCAGCAACCCGACGCCGGATAGAACCGAGACGAGTCGTTCGGGAAATGAAACATTCAGGGAGAGCCGGCGGCGGATTTCGTCGAGCTGTGGGGTTTCCGCAAAAGGTTGATGAGTCAATGGCATCGTTTTAGATCGGTTATGGGTATAACCGGGCATTGTCGTCGGCCGGGGTGGCACGCATTCATTGCCGGGTTTTCCCGTTGAGTCTCTTCCCCTCAAAAATCGGCGCCCCTCCGGTGATCGGCCGCGCCTTGGCGTGGCAAAGTCGGATTTGCTATCGGCCGGCGCGCGCCAAGGCGGTAACAGCCCGGTATTGGGCGCGAAACCGGTCCGCGAGCTCCCGGGCCAGGCGGACTTCGGCGATCTTATTGGGACCAAGCGCTTCCCGGATCGGCCCCGATGCCGCCTTATAATCGACCGCCTCGACATTCGAAAACGCGGCTGTCGCTTCCGGAGGAAACCGCGCGTCGATAAGGGCACGCCATGCCTCAACGAGTTCGTCGTGGGAATCGATGCACATCACCCGCACGCTAAAAGCGATGGAGCGGAAAAGGGTCCCCGTCCATTTTCCGTTATAAACAAATGTGCGTGCGGATTCGTAAGGGTTGATATCCGGATCGCTACGGAATTTTTTGAAATCGTTCGCGTAAAGCGCGGGCAAAATCGGCAGCCGGCGCAAGGCATAGTGGAGGGGACCGCCCGGTGTGCCCGGTTTCCAGTTCCAAAGCCTCTGGCCTTCCTCCGAAAAGACAAACCCGATAAATTCGCGGGCCACGTCGGCGTTTGGAGCACCGCGAAAAAGCCCGATTGGATCGACTCCTATGCTGGTCCCCGCGGCCGCGTTGGCATATTGCACGGGCGAACTGCCATCGGGGCGCCGCATCGCTTCGCTTTGGAAACGGCCATAAAAGTCGATGGTCATTCCGGCCGCCGCGTCACCGGCCGCGACATCGAGGGGAATTTTCGTGGCCAGATCCGTAAAATAACGGGCGTTGGCAGCGATCCTCATGATGAGCCGCATGGCGCGCGCCCACCCTTCGGCAACGGCGTCACCGGGAACGCCGGAAACACGGCGCGCTTCAATCTCCTCCTGGATCTGTTGTTGGATGAGCATCTCGATAGCCTTATTGACCGACCCGCTTTGAGACGGGTTGGCCAGAGCGATGCTGCCAAAATAACGCGGATCGGCCAGGTCGCTCCAGCGCTCGGGCGGCTTGCCGATGCCACGGCGTTGGAGCGCATCGGTATTGGAGCAGATGCCGAAGGAGGAAATCACCGTGCCGATCCAGCGGCCTTGCGGGTCCCAAAATGGTTCG
Organism: Chthoniobacteraceae bacterium; assembly: GCA_028293625.1. GTDB lineage: Bacteria > Verrucomicrobiota > Verrucomicrobiia > Chthoniobacterales > Chthoniobacteraceae > CAIURC01. Next base: position 18,861 of record JAQGOL010000038.1, read on the forward strand.
CCGCTGACCGTTTGCGGGATGCTGTTCTGGTTAAAAAGCTCCGGATGCGCCGCGATAAATCCGTTGTCGACGAGGTAGCCCGCTCCGGCCTGGGATTGAAAGTCCAGGGCGCCGCCGCCAAAAAAAAGATCGAGACCGCAACTTACATTCGAAGCCAGAAACGCGCGCCGGGCCTCTTGTTCGACTGAATCGCCCGATTCAGTGGAAATCCTCGGATTTGCAAACGCACGTTCCACCGCGCTGCTCCAGTTTTTATTCAGCTTCCTGGTCCAATAGTATTCAAACGCGGCGGAATATTCGCTGCTTACATAGCGGGCAATTTCACTCGTCCCGCCCGGTGTTCGGTAGTCGACGCGGACTTTTTGTCCGGTCCTGGCCGCATAATAGGTTTCAAATGCCTGGCGAAACTCATAACGGATCGACTCGTTATGTGGGGTGACAATCACAAGCGTGCGCGCGCCGGGTTGCGAGCCGGTTGTCTGTTTGGGGCGCAGGGCGACCGGCACAAGGACGGTCACGATAAGCGCCAGGATGAGGAAAAGGTTTTTGGCCACGGCTACAAATCGGGTAGCACCACCACGTCCTGCGGATCGACCGACGCATAGACTTCACGCTCCTCGCTGAGATCGACAAAACGCGGGTTGAGTTCGTAAATTTTCAGCTCCCGCAAACCGCTGGTCGCAAGGAACTCGTATTGGGCCATCTCTCCCAAATAGACCCGGTCCCGGATTCGGCCGGCGACGCAGTTTAAAGGAGTGGGCTCGGCCGCGAGGTTCCAGCTTTCAGGCCGGATGGAGACCAGGCAGCTGTCGCCGGGTTGATGGAGTGAATTCAAACCGGCCAAAGCCTGAAAGCTGCCAAGCGCCGTTTCAACCGCGACTCCCTCACTCCAAAGCGCGGTCACCTTTCCTTCAAGGAAATTGGTTTCGCCCATGAAATCGGCGACAAACCGCGAGTTCGGCTGCCGATAAACTTCCCGCGGCGAGCCGATCTGACGGATTTCTCCCGCATCAAGGATCGCCATCCGATCGGCCACCGAGAGCGCCTCTTTCTGATCGTGGGTGACGTAGATGGCGGTCAGGCCCGATTCTTTGCAAACGCGGCGGATTTCACCGCGCATTTCCAGGCGCAGCTTCGCGTCGAGGTTGGAGAGCGGTTCATCGAGCAAAAGGCAGCGTGGCCGGATCACAAGCGCCCGGGCCAGCGCGACGCGTTGTTGCTGGCCGCCGGAGAGCTGGGCAATCCTGCGTTCGCCAAGGCCGCCCATCTTAACAGAATCGAGCGCCTCGCCGACACGCCGGGTGATTTCGTGTTTTTCCACCCGCTGTTCCTCAAGGCCGAATGCCACGTTTTTGGCGACGGTCATATGCGGCCAGAGCGCATAACTCTGGAACATCATGCCGGTCTTGCGCAGATGGGGCGGCAACCGGGTCACGTCTTCGTTACCAAACAAAATCCGGCCCTGCTCGGGAATGTAAAAACCGGCAATGGATCGCAGCAGCGTGGTCTTGCCGCAGCCGCTTGGCCCAAGGAGGAAAAAGATCTCCCCGGCTTTGACTTCCAGGCTGATCCGATCAAGGGCAAGGGTTTCTCCGAAGGATTTGGTAAGGGTCTCAACCGTGAGTGAAATCATGGAGGATCAGGGGACGTGTAAATGGATAATTTCTCGCAGGCGCACTCGCATGAGATGGGCTAAATTATGCAATGATTCGTCGAGATTATCTCATCGTCGGAGCAGGGGTGGGCGGCGCCAGTGTGTGTGAAGGAATCCGTCAATACGACAAAAAGGGTTCGGTCATGATGGTTGGCAATGAAGGCGTGCTGGCGTATTCGCGGCCCATGGCTCTAAAGCAGTGTCTGGGCCGGGGCTCACCAAAGCTCGAGGAGGCAGCTTATCTGCCGGAGGCGTGGTTTGAAAATGAGAGAATCGATGTGCGGCTGGCCACGCAGGTGACACAGCTTGATATCGAGCGCCGCATCGCCGTTTTAAGCACGGGCCAGGCCGTGGAATTTCGAAAGGCGTGCCTTGCCATGGGGAGCCGTGCCCGGCGCCTGCCCGTGGCCGGAGCCAGTCTGGGGAATATTTTTTACCTGCGCACCGCGCGCGACGTGCTTGCGCTGCGGGAGGTTGCCGAACAGGAAGTGGCGATCGTCGTGGTCGGCGGCGGATGTATTGCCGCGGAAAGTGCCGCGTTGCTCTCCGAGTTTCCCAAAGCGCGCGTCACGCTGCTTCATCGAGGCAAACATCTTTGGGGACGCCGGCTCGATGAGCAGACCGCGGCATGGCTCACTGATTATTTCACGGCGCGAGGCGTCAAGATGTTGATGGGCGAAACCCTCAACGGGTTTGAAGGCGGGATGGTGCTCAAAAATGTTCAGACCAAGAGCGGATTGCGGGTCCCGGCCGGCGGAGTCGTTACCGCACTCGGCGTCGATCTTAACCTCGGTCTTGTGGCCGGAACCCCTTTGGGTTATCCGCACGGCACCCCGGTGAATGATTTCCTTGAGACCGATGAGAAAGGAATCTTTGCGGTCGGCGACGTGGCCGCTTATCCGGACCGTCATTTCGGGGTGCCTCGGCGCCTCGATTATTTCGATGGAATTGTCGCTCAGGGCCAGCTCGCGGGTGCCAATCTGACGGCGAAAAAGAGGCAGCGTTTTGAATGGCTCCCGCATCGGAAGCTATCCTTCTTTGATCTGAAATTTGATTTCCTGGGCGATTTCTCAAAGCCGCCAAACCGAGTGGAGATCGAAGGGGATCGAGCCGGGAAAGAATTCGTGGTCCGTTATTATCAGTTGGATATCCTGATGGGCATTCTCTTCTGCAATCAGCCCGCGGAAGTGGTGCAAAGCGCGAGGGAGGAACTGGTCAACCGTCCCAGGGAGCTCAAAAAGCAGGCGGCGTGGACCCTGGCCCAAACCCGGTAAAGCCGCGTTATCCGAGCAGGTGTTTCAACGCGGAACCGAGCTCGGGAAATTGGAAGCCGAATTGGTGGTCGCTGGCAACGGCGGGAAGGACGCGTTTGCTGTCGAGTAGTTCGCTTCGGAATTCTCCGAGCGGAAGCAATGCGAATGCCGGGACATGAAGAAAGGCAGGCCGATGCACAGTGCGCGCCAGGGTTTCGGTAAATTCCGCATTGCGCACAGGCCACGGAGCAGAAGCGTTGAGCGGACCCGCGATGTCCATGTTTTCAATGGCAAAAAGAATGAGCCGGATCTCGTCTTCAATGTGGATCCACGACATCCATTGATCTCCGGAGCCGAGCTTGCCCCCCAGCCCGGCTCGAAAAATCGGCGCCATCATTTTCAAGGCGCCGCTCTGTTTGCCGAGCACGATGGAGGTGCGAAGCAGAACGACTCGTGTGGAAATAGCTTTAATAGCCTCGGCCTCCCATTCATGGCAGACGCGGCTTAGAAACCCGCCATCTGATGACGCGGAAAGCTCGGTTAATTCGCGCTCGCCGCTCTCTCCGTAATAACCAATCGCCGAGCCGGAGACAAAAACCTCCGGGGGCGTTGCCGAAGCATTGATTGCCTCGACGATCCTCCGGGTTCCCTGGACGCGGCTCTCACGAATGCGCCGCTTTTTGGAAGGTGTCCAGAGACCAAAAACGGGTTCACCGGCCAGATGCACCAGTGCTTCGCATTTGGAAATGTCGGGCACTTTGGACTCTGAAAAAACGCGCATCTCGCAGCCGGGAATCGGGGCCTCCGGGTTGCGTGAAAAGGCGATGACTTCATGGCCGCGGCGAAGCGCGACATCGATGAGGCGGTGGCCGATAAAACCCGTCGCGCCTGTAATGCCGATATTCATAAAAGTTAATCGAATTTCCCGTGCATCCACTGATACGGGAAATTGGTGCCCGGACAATCGGTGGGCCAGCGTGGCGGATTGATCTCGCGATGCGCCTTTACGATGGCAAATTTGTGATCGATCTGGCCGACCCGAAGTCGCAGATAACGGATGAGCTCTTCCAGGGCTTCAAGCTGGCGTTTTGTTGGGGCATCGCGATTGAGATCTCCAACAAGGCAGATGCCGAGGGCGATATTGTTGAGGTAATCGCTATGGACGTGTCCACCGTTGATCTGCCGCATCCAACGGTTGCCAATCTCAATCTCGCCATCGCCGGAGGAGGTCCCGTTTCCAATCACAAACTGGTAGGCGAGGCCATTTGGCATTTTACGGACGCGCAGATGGTAATATTCAAACGCCTTGGCATTTCCCTGGCGGGTGCCGCTGTTATGGACCACGACATATCGCCAGCGATGTTTTAAAACAGGTGCCCGATCGATCTCCCGCTGCACCGCTTTGCTAAGATAATGCCAGCGCGTGAACCATCCTTTGAAAGGAACTGGCTGCATTCCTTGTGATTGTTCAAGGCCCGATCGCTCAATATTGATCTGCGCGGATGGGGGCGGACTCGGGACGGGCGTTGAAGGTTCAACAACGACAGGCGGAGGAGCCGGCTTGACGGGTTTGGGAGTGCTCGGCTTGGGTTCGGGCTTGGGTACCGGCGTGGCTTCGGGCTTGGGGCGCGGCTCCGGTTCCGGCGCGGGTTTGGGAGTGCTCGGCTCCGGGGTGGCAGTCGGATGCGACGGTTTTGGTTTGGGCTTGGGCGCGGGGGTGGCGTCGTTTTTTGGAGTTATCGGGATGGTGCGCATTTCCTCGCGCGCCTTGAGGAAGCGCTGACGCTTTTCTTCATCATTGAGGGGCGTGGATTGCTGGGCAAAAAGAGATGCTGTTTTCGCCAGCAACAGGGCGAAAATCAGCCTACGAATGGAAGACACGTGCCGATGTTATCAAACGACTTTCGCTCTTCAAGTGGCGCGCTGTGAGAATCGTAACACGACCGATTTTTTTTACAAAACGCTCGCGGGGCCGGCCGATAGGGCGGGTTTGGACAAGCACTCTTGGAAAGTGCGCGAGCCCTGCGTAATGTGCCGCCATGAAATCCCTCTTGATGCGCTGGTTTTGCACCACCATTGCGGTTGCGCTCGCCGCGCACCTTGTCGGGATGCAATACGACACATTCGGAGCCCTGATCGCGACCTCGCTGCTCCTGGGCATAGCCAATGCCTTGGTTCGTCCGCTGCTTCTTTTGCTCAGCCTCCCCTTTATCCTGGTGACGCTCGGCTTTTTTATTCTCGTGGTTAACGGGTTTCTTCTCTGGATGGTGGGCGGCATCGTCCCGGGATTTCATGTGGACGGCTTCTGGCAGGCGTTTTTCGGGGCGCTGATCGTCAGTTTCGTGAGCTGGATTCTGAGCGCCTTTTTCAAAACAGGCGATGGCCAGTTCCAAGTCATTACCACGCGCCGCACCGAGCTTGAGCGCCCCGAGATGAAGCCGGTGCGCGGCCGTGTGGTGGAGTAATCAAAGCCGGGTTTCTTTCGAAGAGACTTGCGGTGAGCGCTTCCCATCGCATTCTTTGCACCCTTCCAATGACCTACTGCCTCAGCCTTCTTTGCCAGGAAGGCATCGTTTTTATCTCCGATTCCCGCACCAATGCCGGGGTCGATCATGTCAATGTCCGGCCAAAAATGCGCGTCTATACCGTCGAGGGTGACCGCCTTATCTGCCTGATGACTTCGGGAAATTTGTCGCTTACCCAGTCGGTTGTGGCTCTGATCGAAGAGGATCTGATGCTTGCCAAAAACGAGCCAACCCGGCCCAACCTGATGAATCAGCCGACGCTTTATGAGACGACGCGTTATGTCGGAGCCAAAGTGAGGCAGGTCGATCGACTCGACCGGGCGGCGCTCGCTGCCGATGGGTTCGGATTTAACATCAACCTGCTCATTGGCGGCCAGATCGCGGGGCAGCCCCCCGAGATCCATTACGTTTATCCCCAAGGCAACTCGCTCAAGGCCAACCGTGAGTCGCCTTTTCTTCAAATTGGCGAATCCAAATACGGCAAGCCGCTCCTTGACCGCGGTTTCACCTTCGAGACCCGGCTTTCTGAAGCCGTGAAATTCGGCATCCTTTCCATGGAGGCGACCATGAAAAGCAACATCGCCGTGGGACCGCCCCTTGATGTGCTGGCTTATCGCGCCGACTCGCTTTGCATTGAAAAACGTTACCGGATCGAACACGACGACCCATATTTGCGCGAAATTCAGCAGGCGTGGGGCAACGGACTCGTCAAACTGGTGGAAGCAATGCCAAGCCTGCCGTTTCCAGGGACACCGCAACCGGGCGCTTTTGAGATTACATGAACCGTCGTTCCGCCGGAAAAGTGCGGGTGAAGATTTGCGGGCTGACCAATCCGCACGATGCGGAGGCTGCCATCGCATTGGGGGCTGACGCGCTGGGATTTAATCTCTTTGCCGGCTCGAAGCGGTTTATTTCCCTTGAATCAAATGCTTCGTGGATTCGCGATTTGCCGCCCTTTGTTACCAAAGTGGCCGTGCTCGTGAATCTGCCGCTCGATGAAGCCCTGCAACTTGCCCGGCATCCGGCCATCGACATGCTGCAATTCCACGGAGACGAGGATCCGGCTTATTGCGCGGAGTTTGCGCGGCTGGGGCGTCCATTCATTAAAGCGATCCGGCTGGGTGAATCGACGACGATTGAAGACGCGGCGGATTTCTCCACCCCATTTCTGCTTGTTGACGCGAATGTGCCGGGTGCATTTGGCGGGACAGGCCATGTAATCGACCTCGTCCTTGCGGCGAAATTCTCAAAACGCCATCCGCAACTTTCTCTGATTCTTGCCGGTGGATTGACTTCAGCCAATGTGGCTGAGGCCGTGGAAGCTGTCACTCCATACGCCGTCGATGTCGCCAGCGGAGTCGAACTTGATCCGCGCCGGAAGTGTCCGGAAAAAATGCGCGCCTTTTTGGAGGCCGCAATGCCTCGATAGAAGGCGTCAGTCCCGGATGATGATCCGAGGCCGGGGCGGAGGCGGCGCCGGCTGCGCCACCACTGGTGCGGGAGGCTCTTTTCTCGGTGGCTTAGGCGGCTGGGGGCGCTCCGGGAAAAGTCTTCGGATCGTGCTCGGGCTTGAATTGACGATTTCAAGCGATTCAAGCGGGTCGGCCTGGCGCGGAGTAAGAGTGAACTGGCGCACAAACCGGGTCTGATCATAGCCAGGCATCGGCCCGTTGAAATTCATGAGCTTGCCGTCGTTTGCCAGCGCCAGGTCAAACGGTGCAATGGTAAGCGACCCATTCCGGTTACGACGCGCAAAGGAGCCGGCCGGGACTTTGTCTCCGGAGGGGAGGATCGTTACCTCGCCTTCCAGGATCGCAATCATATTGTCGGAGACCTTCCCCACTGTGCCCGTGATTGCCGCTGTAAGACTCTGGGTTTTGATCGTGCCGCCTCCGGCACCTTTTGGGATAAAAAAGATGAACGTTCCTTTATCAAGGGAAAGCGTCCGGCTGCTGGCGTCGAAGGAAAAGACGGTATTTTGTCCGACCCGCACGACCGAGCCGTCTTCATACTGGAGTTCAGCGCGGGAGTCCGACTCGGTCAGCAGAAAGTTGTTGGCGCGGATGATGTCAGAGATCTCGGCGCGGCGTTTATTGGCTCCTTTTCCTTTCAACTCGCCGAAACTGACCGCGTTTTGCACCCGCGTGACGGTTGCCTGGGTAAACGGAGTGGCGGCAATCAGGGGAGCCGTGGAAGGCCAGAAAGCGGCAAGCGCAAGCATCAACGAGCTGCACGCTGTGTAAGCGAGTCGTCTGGGGTGGTTCACAGGCGGGAGAGTTGAAGTTGGAATGAATCGCGTCAACTCTCTATTCTCTTAATCGTAATCGAAACGCTGTGTCCAAAACCGCCTGGCCGGAATGAGATTATGATTAAGATTACGATTTAGGAGACGGAGGGGGCGCGGGTGGTGGCGGCGGCGAAAAGCGAGACATCCGGGAAATTTGGGAACGCGGAAAAGCCGGGAAGTTCATTGCTGGTTTTGCCGTCGAAGATTTTAACCTGGCTGCCACCCTTGGTTCCTGAGGTGGCTATAATATCGGCGATACCATCGAAATTGACGTCGGTGGCAGCGACTCGGACCCCGTTTCGGTACGAATTTCCGAAGGCCACGATGCGACTGATCGAATGATGATCAATGCCGCTAAATGATTCCACGATCGCCGCGCTGTGGATGTCGCGTCCCGCGATGATGTCCGCTTTTCCATCGCCGTCGATATCAGCCGCAGCGACAAAGATGCCGGAGCGGTAAGATTTGGGGGCGGCTTTGAAATCCTGAAGAATCGTGGTCGTGGCGCCGCTGTAGACCTGGACGCGCGAGCCGGAATCGCCTTGGGAGACCACCACATCGTCGATGCCGTTGCCATCGACATCACCAATTGCCACGCGGACGCCGCCTTTAAAGCCTTTGCCGAATGGGGTGTAACTATTGACCAGCGAACCTGTCTGCCCGTCATAAATCTGCACGATCCCGCCGCCCCGGCCCGAGCCGACAATGATGTCGTCGCGGCCGTCGCCGGTTACGTCACCGGAACTGACAAACGCCCCGTGCGCCGCGCGTCCGACAAAAGCGTTGATCTCTCCAAAGACCTCCGAGAACTGGACACCGGTGACTCCATCAAACACCCGTATCCGTCCCGAACCGAGACGTGTTGAAGTGATGATGTCATCGAAGCCGTCCCCGTTGATGTCGCCCGCCGCGATCCGGACACCCCCGCGATAGCTCTCCTCATAGGCACTAAACGCCAGGGTTTGAGCGCCGGTGGAGATGTCAAAAACACGGACAATCGGGGTGGCTCCACGCGGTGTTCCAACGCCAGGGGCGACGATGTAGACGCCCTGATAAATCGGGGTCGTTTTAACCGCGCTATTGTTCAGGCTGTTGAGATCGGCGCCATTGGCATGGTCATCATCGACCGAAACGCTTGGGGTCAACCCGAGGTAACCAACCGGCAGATTCGAAGCCAGCCTGACTGAAAAAGTCGCGCTGCCAGCCGTGGCGCCAGCTGAAAGGTTCCCGATCGCCAATTGGTAAAGTCCCGAGCCCGGCGTGGTCTCGGTCCAGCCTGAACTGCTTTCGAGCGGAACAAATGTGCTGTTGGCGGGCAGCTGCTCAAGCAGGAAAACTCCGGCCGCATCCTGATTGCCGCGGTTCCCGTACGTGAGGGTGTAATGGGTGATGCCGCCGCGCTTGGCTACCGCCGGATCGTCTGCGATCGAAACTTGCAGGTCGGGCGCGGCATCGAGCGTATTGGAGTCGGCAGCCGTGTTGTTGCCAGGAGTCAGGTCGGCTCCATTGGACGCATCATCGGCGATCGCCACCGTTGCCTCGATTTGGTCAAGTCCCGCGGCGGCCGGGGATTTGACGTTGACGGCAAACTTCACCGTGCCGCCGATTGTGCCGGCAGCCAGGTTGCCGATGGCGAAAGTAAAGACGCCCGGAGTGGCCTCGATCCAGCCGCTGTCGCTGGCGTTCGCATTAAAAGAAGTGCCGGCGGGGAGCGTTTCAGTCAGAACGACGCCCGTCGCGTCCTGGTGGCCGTCGTTGTGATACGCCAGGTTATAGGTAAGAAGGGAGCCCGGTGTGGTCGCCGTCACGCCGTCCGCATGGGTGAGGACCAGATCCGGGGCGGCGTTAAGCAGGTCGGAATCAGTTCCCGTGTTGTTGGCCGGATTCAAATCCGTTCCGTTGCTGTTGTCATCGGCGATGAGAGCCGTGCCCGAGATTGTATCAAGGCCGGCAGGCGCGGTTGAAACCACGTTGACGGCAAAAGTCGCCGTGCCGCCCGTCCCACCGGCCGCCAGCGCGCCGACATTCAATTTGAAGATACCGGGCGCGGTTTCCACCCAGCCCTGGCTGCTGGCTGTCGCGTTGAAAGTGGTGCCGGCCGGGAGCGTCTCAGTCAGCGTGACCCCGGTGGCATCCCTAGTTCCGTCGTTATGATAGTTCAGCGTGTAACTGAGCAGCGATCCTGGCGTCGTCTCGGTAGCTCCGTCGCTTTTTGAAAGAACCAGATCAGGAGTTGCGTTAAGTGTGTCTGAATCGGTGGCGGAATTATTGGCAGGCGTGAGATCGGCGCCGCCAGCACCGGCAATGCTCGCCGTGGCGGTAATCTGTGTAAGTCCCGAAGCCGCCGGGGAATTGACTGCCGTGGCGAAGATGGCCGTGCCCGTCGCGCCGGACGCGAGTGTGCCGATGAAAAGTTTGTAGATTCCCGGAGTGGTTTCGGTCCAGCCCGCCGTGCTTGCTGCGGCGTTAAAAGTCGTGCCGTCCGGAAGGATCTCGGTCAATTGCACACCTGAAGCGGGAAGGGGACCATCGTTCTTATAACCGAGGGTATAACTTAAAATCGAACCGGGCATCGTGACCGTGACTCCGTCGTCTTGGGTCAAGGAGAGGTCCGGTTGACTCGGTGTGATGATTGAGATCGTGAGTCCGGTCGCGCTTGGCGTCTGCGCAACGTTGGCGGGGGCCGTTGGGAATATGCCGGGATTACTGGTTGAAGCGATCACCCGGAATTGATCACCCGTGCCCGGGATGAATCCGCCGGTGTAAGCAACGCTAAGGGCGCCTGCGAGCGTGGTGGTGCCTGCAACATTGAGCTGATCGTGTTCGGTTCCCGCAGCCGTGCCGCCAAGCTCAACCGCCAACGTGCCCGCGCTGGTCTGCGCGTAATTGCCGGTGACAGTTAAAATGCCCGCGCCGTTATTGCCGGGCGCAACGGTAGCCGCGTTGCTGATATTGCCAACGACGGTTCCTGTTCCGCCAAGAATACCGCCCTGCAGTAGGATGGTGCCGGCCGTCGCGATATTGCCGCCATTGAGCCGGGTGATGCCGGCCGTCTGAGTGAGGCTCGAGTTAAAAACCAATGTGCCGGTGCGAACTTCAATCGTGCCGGCATTGTCGACCTTGGTGGCGCCCTCAAACACTGTGCCCCCGCTTCCGGCGCTCTTAAGCAGCGTGCCGGTAGCCAGATTGTGGAATAGCGGGGCGGAACCGCCGCCGTAGAGGAATGTATGATCGTTTTGGGAATCAAATGTCCCTGCGTTGTTGATGATCGCCAGATTCTGCAATGTGATGCTCCCTGGAGTTGCCCAGACAACTCCGGCCCCGTTGCTGATGTTCAAAATGCCGCTCGTGCCGGCGTTGTTGCCGCGAAGCAGTTTTGTGCCGTTGCCGCTTATCAGCATGCTGCTGCCCGACCCAATGGTTGGGACGCCGGTGATTGTCCCGCTGCTCCAATTAAAATTGCCAGTGCCAGCAAACGTGCCGGTGCCGGTGAGGGTTCCTCCAGCCAGCTCAAGCATCGAGCCTGCTCCGATTGTGGTGGTGCCGGCAATGGCAAGCGTTCCAAGGACGCGGCTGAGTCCGGGCCCGGTGAACGCGCTCCCGTTTGCTGTATCAAGAAGTTGAAAATCAATCGCGGCGCCACCTATCGCGACATTGACCGAGCCGCTGTTGATAAAGCGAATATTGCTCCCGAAGCTGGTTGTGCCAATGCCGGACTTGGTGAAGGTGCCGCCGGAGAGGTTGTTGAAGAGAGGTTCGCTTCCGCTGAGGTAGGAGAAGCTCTGGGAATTTTGCGCATTAAAAAGACCGGCGTTGTTGATGATCGCCTGATTTTGCGTCAGCAGGTTGCCCGTTCCGTTCCACACAATCGCGCCGCCCGGCGAGACCGCCAGGATGCCGCTGGTTCCGGCGTTATTGCCGCGGAGAAGTTTGTCCGCGGCGCCGGTGATCAGCATCATGCTTCCTGCGGCAACGTTCACGTTTCCGGCAACCGTGCCGCTGCTCCAGTTGAAATTGCCCTGGCCGGCAAATGTGCCGGAGCCGGTGAGGGTGCCTCCCGCCAGTTCGAGCGTTGCGCCGGCGCCGAGAGGAGTGTTGCCAGCAAGAGCCAATGTCCCAATGGCGCGGCTGATGCCGAGGCCGGTAAATGTGCCGGCATCGGCGGCATCCAGGAGTTGGAAATCAATCGTGGCACCAGCGGTCGCAATATTGACCTCGCCTTCATTGACGAACCGGACGGTGTTTCCAAACGTGGTCGTCCCGGCGCCGGCCTTGATAAATGTCCCCCCGGCGTGGTTATTAAAATGCCCTTCACCCCCGCTGATGTAGGTGACGTTTTGGGAGTTCTGCGCGATAAACCGCCCATTGTTGTCGATGGCCGCGCGGTTTTGCAGCTGGATGTCGCCCGTGCCGCTCCATAACACCGTGCTGCTGGAAGGGATACCGATAAGGCCGGAGGTGCCCGCATTGTTGCCGTTTAAAAGCTTGGGCGCGCTCCCGGTAATGAAGAGTGTGCTTCCCGCGCCGACAATCAGCGTGCCGGTGATAGTTCCACCGCTCCAGTTTAAGTGGCCATCGCCGCCGACGCTGCCGCCACCGCTTAATGTGGCCGACCCGGTCAACTCGAGCGTGGCATTGGTGCCGAGCGTCGTCGCTCCTGGTTCGAGCACAAGACTCCCACTGGCCACTCGGCTCAGGCCCGGTCCGGTCAGCTTGTTGCCATCAGCAAGCCTGAGCGTCTGAAAATCGATCGTCGCCCCCGCGGCGGCATTGATTGTTCCCTCATTGTGGAAGGTGACCGAAGACTCGACTGTCGTCAGTCCGGGAGTGGTCTTTGTAAAGACTCCCGTGGCATGGTTTTCAAACAGCGGTGTCGAGCCGCTGATTGAAAGAATGCTCTGATTATTTGCCACTTCGAATGTGCCGCGATTGTCGATCATCGCGAGGTTTTGCAGCTGCAGATCCGAGGCATCCTGCCAATGCACGGTTGCACCCACTGAAATTGTCAGTATGCCGCTGGTCCCGGCGTTGTTCCCGCCAAGCAGTTTCCCGCCGCTGCTGGTTAAAAAAAGCGTGCTTCCGGTCGCCACCGCCACGTTTCCAAGAATCGTGCCGCTGCTCCAGTTGAATTGACCGCTCCCGGCAAAGGTTCCCGTGCCATTTAATGTGCCGCCCGCCAGTTCCAGGACCGGCCCGCCCGTGAGGGTATTCGTACCGGAAAGGTTCAGCGTTCCGATAGCGCGGCTGATGCCGGGTCCGTTAAAAGCACCGCCCGCATTGGCATCGAGAAGGGCGAAGTTGACCAATGCGCCAGCCGTGGAAACGGCGACCATGCCCGAATTAACAAACCGCACTGAGCTTCCGATAATGGTTGTCCCGCTCCCCGACTTTACAAACACGCCGGCATTGTTGAAGCGGCCTTCGCCGCCGCTGACGTAAGCCAGACTTTGCGAGTTCTGGACGGAAAAATGGCCGCTGTTATTGATCGCGGCGAGATTCTGCAATTGAACGTTGCCCGTGCCGTTCCATTGCACCGCCGCGGTTGGCAGGATGTTGAGATTACCCGAGGTGCCGGCATTGTCGCCGCGCAGCAGTTTGTCCGCCGCGCCGGTAATGAGCATCGTGCTTCCGGCGGCAATATCGAGCTGGGCGGCAATCGTGCCACCGCTCCAGTTGAAGTTCCCCGCGCCCCCGATTTTCCCCGTGCCGGAAAGCGTGCCGCCGCCGGTCAATTCAAATACTGATCCGGCGCCGATGGAAACGTTCGCGCCGGCGCCAAATTTGACCGTGCCGGTGGAGACGCGGCTTAATCCGGACCCAGCGAAGAGCGCACCATCGGTGAGGGTAAGATTCGCGAAATCCACCGTCGCGCTGCTGACCGTGGAGACGGTTCCGGCATTGGTGAAGCTGATCGAGCCGTCCACCGTGGTTGTGCCGGCCACGGTTTTTATAAAAAGCCCGCCGGAGAGGTTGTTGAACAACGGCGTTGACCCGCTGATGAAGGCAAGCGGCTCGTTGTTTGCCACGTTGAACGTGCCGCTGTTGTTGACGATCCCGAGATTTTGAAATTGAAAATCGCCGCTGTCTTTCCAAAGCACGGACGCTCCTGAATTGATCGTGAGGATGCCTGCTGTGCCTGCGTTGTTGCCATTGAGGCGTTTATCCGCCGTCCCGCTGATGAGCATCATGCTTCCGCCGGCAATCGAGACCTGCCCTCTGATTTCTCCGCCGGTCCAGTTGAAGACTCCCGCGCCGTCGAAGGTGCCGGAGCCGATAAGCTGGCCGGTTTGCAATTCAAGCGTCGCATTCGCTCCAAGATGGATATTGCCCGCGATCGAAACGTTTCCAATCGCGCGCGTGATTCCCGGGCCGGTGAACTTCGCGTCGTTGGTGATCGCGAAATTGCCAAGCTCAACGACTGCTCCCGCCGCCGTGTTGAGGGTGCCGTTATTGACGAAACTGACGGCGGCCGGGATACTCGTCGTCCCGCTATTTGTCTTTGTAAACGTGCCCAGATTCGTGAAGACCGGTGTGCCGCCGCTTATGTAGCTGAAGCTTTGGTTATTCCGCGCTTCAAAGGTGCCTGCGTTGTTAATAGTCGCGAGGTTCTGGAATTGCAGATCGCCTGTACCCGACCAGACCGCGCTTGCGCCCGATGCGATGGTCAAAATCCCGCTGGTCGCGGCATTATTTCCCCTCAGCAGTTTGTTCGCGCCGCCGCTGATGTTGAGAAGCGCCCCGGAATTGATGGAGGTATTAAGCTCAATGATGCCCGAGGTCCACGTCATCGTGCCGCCGACATCCAGGCGCGCATTTCCAAACAGCGTGTTGCCGCTGAAGTTCAGGTCATGAATCGCGGCGTTTTGTCCCGAGACATTCACGGCATTTGACGCCGTGCTGATGGTGGCATTGTCGGCCGCGCCGGGAACCCCGTTCGGAGTCCAGTTGGAGGCATTAAACCAATCGGTTGAGATCGAGCCGTTCCAGACGTAGTCAAGGGAACTGCGCACAATGGAAAGTGCCGAGGCCTGATAGTTCTGCGCAAAGCCTGTGTCCCCGCTCAGCGTTGGGAACGTGCCGCTATGCGAGCCGTAAGAGAGCACATTATACGCGCTGCCGGTAAGTGGAAGAAACCCATTGATGAGCGCCACGTTAAGAGTGCCATCGAGCGTGGCAGTGCCGGCGACATTGAGTTGATCAGACAACGCGCCCCCGCCGCCAAGTTCCACGGCAAGAGTGCCGGCCGAACCTTGCGTGTAGTTGCCTGTGATGGTGAGCAGCCCGGCGGCCGCGTTTCCGCCAGGCTTCACGGTTGCCGCCGAATTGGAAACACTCCCGGTGATCGTGCCGGAGCCGATGAGTTCGCCTCCCGTGAAGAGAAGGGGCGAAACCGCGGAGATCCCGCCACCGGTTAGTGCCGTGGCGCCGGCCGTTTGGGTAAAGACGCCGTTCATTGCCAGCACGCCGGTTTTTGCGTTGATGCTGCCCGAGTTATTAAATGAGCCGCCAAAAACCGTCGTCCCTGAACCGCCGCTTTTGCTAAGCGTCCCGCTGTTATTGAAGGTTGTGACTGTGCCGCCGCGATCGTACGCGATCCCGCCATCGCCCTGGAGATTGATGCTGCCGAAGTTGTTAAAGATCGCGCCGTTGCCGCTGCTGATGTCGCTGGGCGAGTTCCAGATCACGCTGCCGGAGTTATCGATCCGGCGCTCCAATGTTTTGCTGCCACCGCTGATTGTCATCGTGCCGCCGGCCGCCACCTTTGTAATGCCACTTCCTTTTTGTGCGCCACCGGTCCATGCAAAGCTGCTGGTAACCGTAAGCATGCCGGTTCCGCCCAATGTGCCGGTGCTTTGGTTGAGCACGCCGGTGCCGGCGTCGGAGCCATCAAAATTGACGGTGCTATTGGCGAGAATATTCGTCGTCCCGACGTTGTAAGCGCCCGCGATGGACGCCGTGCCAAGATCGAAGTTCACGGTGCCCGAACCGCTGATCTGTGAGGTGGCGCTCAGGTTGTGGGTCCGTCCGTCTCCTCCGAAATTCAGGATCCCGGCGATATTAAAAAGCGAGGTGCCGAGACCGCCGCCGCCAAGGCTGAGCGTGCCGGTATTGGCATTCACTGTGCCACTGTTGTTGAAGGCCGCGGCCGTGAATGCAAAAATACCGGACCCGGCGCTGCGAGTCAGGATCCCGCTGTTATTAAAAACGGTCTGGGTGCCGCCCAGGTCATAGGTCAACCCGCCATCGCTCAGCAGATTGAGGGTGCCGATGTTGTTGAAAATCCCGCCGTTCCCGCTGTCGGTTACCGTGGTGGTATTCCAGGTAGCGGTGCCGGCGTTATCGATGCGGCGTTCCAGTTGTTTATTGGCCCCGGTAATGGCGAATGTCGCTCCGGCATCCACCGCCGTGATGCCGCTCCCATTCTGGATGCCGCCGCTCCAATCAAAGTTGCCCGTGATAGTCAGTTTGCCGCTGCCACCCAGTGTGCCCGCGCTTTGCGTCAGCGTCTCGGTTGTGGCGGCCGCCGAATCGAAGTTAACGATGCTATTGGCGAAAATCGTGGTGCTGGCCGAGTTAAAGCCGCCCGCCAGATTGATGGTGCCGAACCGGAATGTCACCGCGCCGGCGCTGTTGATCTGCGAAGCCGCCCCGAGGCTTTGGCTCAGGCCGCTTCCGCCAAAACTCAGCGTGCCCGTATTGGCGACATTAAACGTGCCGGTGCTGAGGCCGGTTCCCGGGAAACTAAGGGTGCCAGCATTGGCGTTTACAATGCCGCCATTGTTGAATTCCACATTGAAAAACGCCGTCGTGCCGGAGCCGTTGCTCTTGGTGAAGGTGCCGGCGTTGTTGAAAATGGTTTGGGTTCCCCCAAGGTCATACGTCAGGCCGCCGTCACTTTGAAAATCGAGGGTACCGAAGTTGTTAAAGATCCCGCCATTACCGCTATCGATGGGAGTAATTGAATTCCATGTCGCGTTGCCGGAGTTATCCAGCCGGCGCTCAAGATGTTTGTTTCCGCCGGTAATCGATAATCCCGCGCCGGCTGCCACCGAGGTGATACCGCTTCCCGTCTGATTGCCGCCGCTCCAGGTAAAACCGCCGGTGATGGAGAGCGTCCCCGCACCGGTGAATGTGCCCGCACTTTGAAGGAAACTGGCGACGCTCGTATTGGAAGGGAGCGTGATCGTTAATGCACTGTTTAAGCTGGCTGAATCGGTCGCGCCGGGAACCCCATCGGGATTCCAATTGGCCGCCGTAAACCAGCTTGTATCCGTGCCGCCGCCCGCGTCCCAAACGTAGCTGCCCACTCCGCGCACGATCGAGAGCTTGGTCGCCTGGACGTTTTGCGAGAACCCGGCGGAAGCTCCGGTTAAAGACGAGAATGAACCGGTGTGCCCCGTGTAAGTGATCACATCGAACGAGTTGCCGATGGCCGGTACAAATCCGTTGATGAATGCAATGTCGAGCGTGCCGTCCAGGGTCGCATTGCCGCCCACGTTGAGCCGGTCATATTGCGTCGTTCCTCCAAGGTCGACCGCGAGTTTGCCGCCAGCTGTCTGGATATAATTGCCGCTGATATTGATCGTGCCGGGGTTTCCGGGGGCGATGCCGAGCAACGAGGGGATGGCTGCGGCGGGTCCGTTCGGTTGAATTGTCCCCCCTGTATTGGAAAGATTCCCGGTCACCGTGCCGGCGCCGGTCAATGTGCCGCCCTGAAAAGTCAGAGACGAACTTCCGCTGGCAAGGACGCCGCCCCTTAACTGAGTGGTGCCGGCCGTTTGCGTGAATTGTTGCCCAATCAAGGTGCCGGTCTGCAGCGAGACGGTGCCGCTATTGTTGAAGACCCCGGCCGCGGTAATGAACGAACCGCCACTCTTAATGAAAGTGCCGTCGTTGCTGAAGGCTCCGCCTGCGCTGGTGAGGATACTTCCATCTTTCTGGGCAAGAAACGTTCCCTCGTTTTTAAAGAGCGCCCCACTGTCGATGGAAATGCTGTTGGATCCCGTCCATGCCACCGTTTGCCCCGCCGGGTTGCGAAACACGCGGCCGTTTGTGAGGAACTCAGTGCCGCTGGTGGCTGCAAGGGTGGTGCCCGCGTTGGCATTGGTTGTGCCAGCGCCGGACATGGTGGTGTTATCGACCCACGTAAACGCGCTGTTGATGTCGAGCGTGGCGTTGCTGATAAATGCGCCGGCTGTGAAGGTAAACGACGGCACGCTGACCGCGTTGTTCTCGAAATTCATCGATCCACCCGAGATCACGAGCGGATTGCTGGCCAGACTCGGGAGTGAAGCTTTGAAATCGGTGGTGCCCCCGGTGTGGCTCAACGTTTTGCCCGGTCCAATGAGACTTGTGACGGTCGCGCCGGCCAGGAAAGTCACGCTCTGCGCGGGTCCGAATGCGCTCGTGCCAGTAATATTATAAGTCCCGCCAACAGATTGCACGCCGCTCGTAAATGAGACGTCGCCCGCACCGAAGATGCTGCCGGTGAATGTGCGGTTTGAGTCAAAGACCAGCTTGGTACCCGCCTGCACATTAAAAGTGCCCGATGTCGCCACGCTTTCCGGGCTGGTGATGCTCAGGAGCCCCGATTGCACGGCCAAACTCCCCGTGTTGTTGAACCGGACCAAGGATGAATCAATAAAAGTCCCTGTGCCGGTGCTGTTCTTAATAAAACTGCCCGCGTTGTTGAATGTCGCGCTCGCCGTTCCAGTCCAGCCGATATGTTCGTCCACCGTGTCGAGGAATGAGCCGTCATTTTGGAATACGGCGCCGCTTCCAAGCGTGATGCGGCCGCCGCTCCAGGTCGCGGAACCGGCATTCGATAAAGTGCGTCCTGAGAGGGTATGCGTTGCCGTTGTATCTATGGAAAGCGTGGCACTGCTTAACACAGTTGTTGATCCCGGACCGGTTTCCGTCCCGCCCGACCAATGGAAATTGCTGGTAATCGTCAGGCCGCCCGCGCCGGTAAGCGTGCCGTTGAGCTGATAAAAGACGCCCACCGTGGCGCTGCTGCCGAGGCTGAGCGTCGTCGAGTTGTTCAGGGTGGCCGAATCGCTCGCGCCCGGCACTCCAAATGGGAACCAGTTGGAGGGATCAAACCAATCGCTGCTCGTGGAACCTTGCCAGGTAAAGTCGGTCACCAACTGGGCGAACTTTGAAAACTCCGAGCTGTTTCCGGCCGAGTCGGTCGCCGTGGCCGAAACGACGGCGCCCTGTGTCAGCGGGTTTGTCGTTGAATAATTAAAATTGAGGTTCCCGGAAGTGTCAGCCGTGACGGTTTGCGAGCCGACATAACTTTTGCCTTCTCCGTAACCGGAGGCATCGCCCGCCGGGGAGGAGAACAGATCAATCGTATAGGTTGCACCTGGCTGGCCATTAAGGGTGCCGGCGATGTTGGAAGAACTCGTGCGGAGCGCGGAGTTAATCACCGGGAAATTCTGGAGATTATTGGCGCCGGCATCCCCATCGCCGCTGTCATTCAGCGTGACTCCATTATTGCCAAGATCGATTCCGATGCCGGCATTCCCATAGATTGAGTTGGCCCGAATCGTATTGGCCCTCGCCTGGGTTCCAATCACCGAGATGCCTGTGCCGCCGTTAAATGCGATCGTGTTGCCATCGCCCGAAACGGTGCCAATGACGTTCCCTGAAGAGTTCTGAATCACCACGCCTGAAAGGGTGTTGCCGAGCACTGCCGTCCCGGCCTGATCGGTGCCGATTGCATTTTTAAGCAACTGATGCGCGTCGACATTGCCGGGGACCGTGTTGCTTAACACAATCCCATTGCCGTTGTTGCCCGAGATCACGTTCTCCCTGATGAGACTTCCCGAGGTGGAGTTCTGGCTGAGGGCAATGCGCACTCCTTCCGTGTCATTGCCCAGATCCGCCGTGCCGGTTTTGTCCGTGCCAATGAAATTATTGACAATGGATGTGTTGCTTGTGGCCGTGCCGGTGAGCTCCAGTCCAACCGCATTGCCTGAGAGGAGATTGCGATCGGCCGGCGCGCTTGTTCCAATCACGTTACCGTTCCCGGCGTCTTTTAAAGCAATGCCCGCCTGCGCGTTGCCTTTGTCAATCAGGCCGGTTTGATCGACCCCGATCCAGTTGCCGCTGATCGTGTTATTTCCCAGGCCGCCATCCATAAGGATCCCGTTGCCGACGATCCCTGAGGTGCCCTGGAATCCCTGAATCACCAACCCCTTGAGCGTGTCATTCCCAAGGAGATGCAATCCGTTGGCCGGCCCGGCGAGTGATCCGTCGAGCACGATGTTCAACCGGGCGTTATTGCCAAAACCGAGCGTGTTGGCCGAGGAACCGCTCTGCGAATAACCGTCGATAAAAACATTTGCCGACACATCGGGCAGCGGAGTCGTGGGCTGGATGGTTTTCACCAGGCCAGCTCCCGGAATGGCGAACGTGATGGTATCCAGCAAAGTGGTCCCATTGGATGCCGCATCCAGGAGGACCTGCCGCAATGACCCCGGCCCGCTGTCCGCGGTCGTGGTAACGATCAAGCCCGTTGCGGGTGCGATCCGTTGTTCAAGTACTTCAACAAACGAGCGGCCCTGGCGTTTGGAAGCGGGTGTCGGTAGCAGCTTTTTAAAACGTTCGCTAATCGTTCGGGGGCGGCGTTCGGTATGCATGAGGTGGTGGTTTACGAGCAGCGATGCGATCCGGATGAAAGGGATCGTCAAATTTACGGGCACTATTGTGTCCACAAAAATGTCCCGAAGTGTGCGCGCGAAGCGCATCCGGAATCAATCCTCGTCTTGCCTGTTTACCACGATCCGTTGGCAATCAGATGTCATCGCCAACCAATCCGCCACCACGGCATTGATTTGATCCGCCCATTCTGCGCCTTGGAATCCAAAAAGGGAATCGCTCCATTTACCCAAGCTTTTGTCCAATCACCAGGTTTAACCTGGCAGGGGCGATGGGACGGAAGACAAGAACTTCCATTAACTGTTCTTCTATAAGAGAGCCGGCGAACTCAATGCTGCGATATTTCCATTCTGGAAGGGTGTGCCATTAGAAACGCCTCCCCCGTCCCTCTTAATCTTAATCCTCCGAATGTAGGGGGATTCCGATTGCGATTAAGCGCACCGTATAGCTAAAAGCTGGCAACCCTCCAGGTTAAAACCACCAATCAGGCCAACCCGCATCTTTCAAGGTATCTTCTCATACCTCCAGTTCGCCTGGAAGTTTACTTCCCAAACGCCGCCTTCAAATCTGTTGCCGCGAACTCCTGGGCTTCCTTGGCTTTATCCACCACGGCGGACATTCCAAAGAACTCGTGGGTCACGCCATTATAAATCTTATGATTTACCTTCACGCCCGCGTCGGTGAAAGCTTTCGCAAGCTTGTCGCCATCGGATTTGAGCGGATCAATCTGCGCGTTGATAATTGTCGCGGGAGGCAACCCTTTCAGCGCGTTGCCGGCCAATGCAGGGGAGAGGTAAGGATTTTTTTTATCCTCCGGATTGGCCACGGTATGTTTGCCAAACCACTCCATCATTGGCTTGTTCAACGGTTTCGCCTCGGCGTTTTCTTTATAGGAAGGCGTATCCATGTCCGTTACGTCGGCAACCGGATAGACAAGAATCTGCGCCAGGGGCATCTCGACGCCGCGTTCCTTGGCCATCAGACAGACCGCGGCGGCCATGTTGCCGCCCGCGCTCTCACCAACAATCGCGATCTGTTTCGAGTCGTAATTACGCTTCCAACCGTTCTTTAGCACCGCTTGGTAAACTGCAAAAACATCCTCGTGCGCAGCTGGGAATTTATGTTCCGGCGCATGACGGTATTCGGTCGAGATGACGATCGCATTGACCAGATTGCACAACGCCCGCGGCGTAGCGTCGTAAGTATCGAGATCGGCAATCACCCAGCCGCCTCCATGGATGTAAAGGATCACAGGGAAGGGACCTTTTCCTTTGGGTGAATAGACACGCACCTTTACCTTGTGGTCGCCGATCGCGATTGAAGTATCGTCCACTTCACCAACTGGTTCCGGCCCTTTTTTATCCTGCTTTTTCATCAGCTTCATCACTGCGTCCGCGGGGGTGGGCTGCTGGCGGGCCTTATCAGGCGAGAGAGTTTCGATCGGTTTACCCCCAAGCGCGGCGAGTTCATCGAGCACGGCTTTCATCTGCGGATCCGGCGGTGCGCCTTGTTGTGCCATGGCAGGCAGGGCTAGTGCAAAGATGGCAGCGGTTAATATATATTTTGGATTCATAAGTAGTGGGTGAAGCGCTGCCTGATCGGCATGCTTACTTGCTCGGTTGGGCAGGGGATGACTATTGTTGCCGCCCGGAAATTGGGTCGCGCCGTGAGTTGGCGGGAATTGCCTCCAGCATCCCGACCCACCGTGTGCCGGCCAGAAACACCGGGCAATGAGCACGCGGCAGGAGTCTGGTTCTTGGGGGATGCTTCATGGACGCCCATGATTCGAGCCTCCGGTTACTTCCGGATGTGCGCCGCCTGCTTCTACCTCGGGTTCATGCCCCTCAGACGCTCACTACTGTCGGTGTTCCTAATTCAATGTACGGCGTCCGGCAATACCCTCTTCCCCCTCTTAATCTTAATCTTAATCTTAATCTTAATCCCTCTGTGCCCGGAGGGATTAAGATTAAGAGTGAGAGTGAGAGTAAGAACCGTTGCTTCTATCTATCGAAGTAGATCCAATCGGCGCCATACCCTTAAGTAAGCCGAAGGATCAGACTCCCTGTATAGATAGATTACTTCCGTTCCACGGCCCGGATGACGCCCAGCTTGCCGCCTTGTTCATTCACGCGAAGCTTGGCGAAATCTTCCTCGCGCATCGGCATCACCTGAAGGAAGGCGAGGGACATTTCATCCGTGGTTTGCTCTCCCCACGTGACCCGCTTCGGCGGCTGATTCGGATTGTGGATGTTGTCGGCCGAATTGTCGTGCACCGCTTCCATAACAACCCGCGTGCCGGCGGTCAGCTTCATCGGCACGGCATACTGATAATAGACCTGCCAGTTGAAATCCCAGTCATTGATCCACAACAGCGGGAACGGATCGCCTTGCGGCGGGTAGGCGGTGACCTTGAATTCGCGGCCGATCATGTGCATGTGTGGAAAGAGGCCCACGGTCTCCACGTCGATCGGCAGGGTAAGCTGGGCGCGCGTGTGGTAAGCGCTTTCGCCGGGCGGAATATTGATCTTCATGTCGATCAGCAAAAGATCGACCATCGATCGCCGCGGCGGCTCATCGGTCAGGTAGATCCCAATGGTCGACTGTTCCGTCTCCGGCTTGCCGCTGGGATGCAGGTGAAGTTGCATCACAAAATCCGCTCCCTGCTTCCATGGCATCGATACGCCCTCGGGCAGCGGCAGCGGATCGCGGCCCGGCGTCCACGTGGCCATGCTGCCGGGAAAGAGCTGGCCGGGGGGAGTGCTCGTCCCGGCAAAACCGGGCGCGGGATCAGCGTCGTCCTGCTTGCGGGCACGTCCGGTTACGTCAATACAGAGCTCCGCGTGATGGACCACCCGCCGATTGGATGGCCGGAACTCCGCGGCCTTGATGTATTTTCCCTCCGGAATGGCGAGTGTGAAGACGAAATTGCGATAGATATCGCGGCCCTCCGCGGGAATTTCATACGGCTCGGGCATCTTCACGACAATGTCGGGCGGACCAAGCTTCCACCCCTCCGTGAATTGAGGCGGGGCCGGCAGATCCCCGGCATCGCCCTCGGGCTTGCCTTGCGCCATCCAGCGGCCGATCAGGTCAATTTCCGCGGCCGACAACCGCCGTTCCCCGACAAAGCTGCCGTGCCCCTCAACACTCTTCCATGGCGGCATGATATGCTCGGAAGTGACGCTTTGGATCATCTTCGCCCGCTTCTTCGCGTCGGCATATGTCAGCAGCGGGAACGGCGCAACCTGTCCGGGCCGATGGCATTCGACGCATTGCCGGAAGAGAACCGGCGCGATGTCCTTGTTGAACGTGACTGCAGCCGGCGTGCCGGGCTCGCCTTGGGCCGCACAGGAGAGCAAAAGCGCGAAGGCAGCCGCGAATCGGGCGAGGATGGGTCTTATCATTCCATTATGGGACGTTGGGGATGTTGGGAAGGTTACATCCACGGCCTTGGTTTGCGCATGGGGGGACCGGGCGGCCGGCCAGGATGGCATCCAACGTGTCGCCGTGCGGCCAGGGAAAAATGCGGCAATTGGACAAAGGTAGGCCAGTAAACTTGCCCTCTCTCTTCGCGGTTGGTTTTACTTCGCGGGCTCCGCATTCCAGACCTTGATCTCGTCGAAGAACCCATCCTTGCCGGCAACTCCAAGTTCGATCTTGGACTTGGTGGCGTGGCCGATGCCGGGCGATTGAAAGAAGGCGGCGGCTTTGCCATCGAGGGTGACGCGCATGGTGTCGCCAGCGGTTTCCACCCCCATCGTATACCACTTGCCGGTCTCGAGCTTGACCGGATACGAGACGCTGTGCGAGGCGAGCAGCTTGCCGATTTCCTCCTTGTTTTTGACGGCGTCTTTTCTGAGCTCGATCAGGGCGTTGCTTTGGTTGCCATCGCGCTCGTCAACAATGGTAACCTTGTCGAGGCGGACCTGAGCCCGGCAGAGATGGCCGTAGTGGGAGCCGGTGAACTTGCGGTCATCGAACTCGACATCGATCAACGAGGCGCCTTCAAAACGAATCTTCACCTCAATGACGCTGTCCTTGGTCGGGATTTCGAGACCATAAACGGCCGCATGCGGCATGACAGCAGGTTTGCCGTCGGCGGCTGGGATGTTCTGGTCGCGGGTCTGGGTCCCTTTAAGCGTGCCGTTTTCCAGCGCGAAGGTCGGGACAACTTTATGCCAGAGAGGGGAGGGCACGGCGCCTTGGAAATCGTCGGAGAAAAGAAGTTCCTTCTTTTTGGCGATTGGTTCCGCAGGGAGCAGAGGCAGATCCGCGGCAAACGCAGTGGAGGTAATCAGGCAGGAGAGGATGAGGAGGGGACGCATGGGGAGTTTGGGGTTTGGATGATGTCACAGATTGGCTGGCAGAAATCGAGGATTGAAAGTGCTCGCGGCATTCGGTTCGCCGACGCATTAAGCGGCCTTACTGCTGATCAAAGGCGCGTCCGGCTGGAGGGGAGTCCGGTTCAGTCCAGGTAAATGTGGGTTGGTACGCGATGGCCAGATGCGGTGTCTCGATGCGTGTGCCGCCTTGTTTGCGCGATTGGAAGATGGCTGCAAGGATGCCGGTTGTCAGCAATGTGCGTTCAACCGGCCACTCCGGCACGCCGCTCTGAAACATCTTCTCTATCGCCTGAACCAGGAAGGTGAAATGTCCAAGGGGCCGCGCCTCCTGCGTCCAGAAGACGGTGGCCTCAGGTTCGGCCCGTTTCTCTTCGCTCCAAGCCACCACCCATTCGCTATTTGCGGCGCCCATGTCATGCACCAGCACCGCTCGGAAGCCGTCGATATATTCGATAAAAAAGGCGGCCGGTTTCAGTGCGTCGCGGAGTTCGCCTTTGAACCGATTTTTTGCCTCCCGCGCATTTGCCGCCGCTGCAAACACCCCCATATCGAAGCGCCCTGCTGCGTTCCACACCTCGTCGCCCTCCACAAATTGGACCGCGGCGACTCCCGTTTCCCCGCCGCGCCGGCGTTCCGCCAGGCATTGAATCGCTTCAAGCCCGTGATAACCGTAGCCTTCCAACGGACCGAATGAGAGCCCAACCGCCTCGCGCGCCGGGGCGCCCAATCGCATTTCCAACGCGGGATGCCGCCACGTCCCCGGCACCGATGAGCCGGCCATCAGCGGGATCTTGAGCTCGTGCGCTGCATCGTAGATCCACTTTGCATCCTCCCAATTCCAAGCGAGATGCTTGTCCGCAAAGACCGGCACCGATTTGCCGGTTTGGCGAAAAACAGCCGCCGTCTCTTCAAAGAATCGCCGGCGCGGATAGATGATCTGGCCGGTGTCGGACTCCGGATACTTCCCGTGTTCACCGATCAACAGCACGCCGTCGACAGCCAGTTCTTTTCCTCCCAGGAGGAGTGTCTCGGCGATCGTGTCGCAGAGCTTGAACCCGTGTTCCTTTGCAAGCTGCCGGCTGAGATCGTTCCCGGGAAACTGATCGGCATAAAGGCTAACCAGTTGCAGGTTGGGGCGGGGACCCCGGCCATCGAGCGTGTAAGTCTGCAACAGCTTGCTGACAATGACGTCCGCGTGGGAGTTGTGCGTGTAATGCGTCACGATGGCGGCAACGCGTTTCGGCCTGCCGGCATTGGCAAAGAGCGGCTGGAGGCTTGCGGCGGCGGTGCCCGCGGCAATTTTTTGCAGAAACTTGCGGCGGTTGATAGCCGGGACGCTGCCTTGCGGAATTGAATAGATGCTCAGGTGTAAAAGTCAGGAAAGGTTCAGCGCCGGTCGGGACAGCTTTAAGTAAACCCGCAGTGCCACATTCTCTTGTGCTGTGATTTCCCAAATCATTCTTCAGACCCGGCTCTCTCTCTTGCTGCCAGTTGATGATTAGGTGGCAGTCATGCCGCTGAAGAACCGGTAGTATGGCCCGTCAAAACATTGGGAGCACCTTCTTACTCTTACTCTTACTCTTACTCTTACTCTTACTCTTACTCTTAATCGTAATCGTAATCGTAATCTCCCTGTGCCGGCGGATTAAGATTAAGATTAAGATTAAGAGTAAGATCAAGAGGGTGAGCTTTTCCTGAAGATACATTGAACCCCTGCCGGTGTACTGGATGGTTTTTCGCTCAACTGTAGCTTTTCAATCGCGCGGGGGCCGCCAGACTTTGAGGCTGTGTCTTCACGCCCTTCTTTTACTTCCAACGAACTCTCCGGCTTGGGCGGCGGGCTGCTGGCGGTGTTTCTCTTCAGCCTCACGATGCCTATGATGCGGCTGGCCGAAGCGGATTTCCAACCGGCGGTTGTCGGCGTCGGCCGGCTGGCCATCGGCGCACCGCTCGCCGCCCTGGTGCTTGTTTTCCTGGGCTGGCCACGCATGGGCAAAGGGCAGGTGGCACGGCTTTTTTTTGTAACGGCGTGCCTGGGATTTGGATTCGCCTTTCTGCTCGCCCTGGCGCTGCGCGAAGTGCCCAGCTACCATGCGGCGATCGTCACCGGGTCGATCCCGCTTTTCACCGCGCTCATGGCGGCCTGGCGCGGCGGCCGGCGGCAAACGCCCGGCTTCTGGTGCGCGGCGCTGGCTGGTAGTATGCTGGTGGCCGGTTATGGGATAGCCAAATCCGGTTGGATATTAACCTCGGCGGATCTGATGTTGCTGCTGGCGGCAGCGGCTTGCGGGATCGGTTATGCCGAGGGCGCCAAGCTCGGGGCGGAGATCGGCCAAAGCCGGCTCGCCTGCCTGATGCCCATTGCGGCGGCTCCCTTCGCAGTGGCGCTCTGCTGGAATAAGCTGCCGGCGGACTGGAGCCACATCGCCGTGAGTTCGTGGGTGGGGCTTCTTTACAACGCCTGGGTCAGCGCATTTGGCGCTTTCTTCTTCTGGTATGCGGCGCTCCATCGCGGCGGGACGGCGCGCGTGGGCCAGCTCCAGCTCATGCAACCCTTCTTTACGCTCTCAGTCTCCGCGATCTTCCTGCACGAAGCTGTCAGCAGAAGCGACTGGATCACCGCCAGCCTGGTAATCGGCTGTGTCTTTACCGCGCAACGAGCCGGTCATCCACCAAGACAGAGACTCACCCATGGACCGGCACCGGCGGAGGTGACGGGGACTTGAAAGACAGCGGTTCTCCTTAATTTGCACTGAATGCGCTTTCGTCGGCGCATGAGCTGATAAGCACGCGTAGCGCGGCGCCTTCGCAGAGCAGACACGTGGAACGATCAAAGCCGGAGCCATGCTTCGCGGCTTGGTCCGCGAAAACGGCGCAGGCCGAGGAGCAGCAGGCCAGCCGGGAGCAGCGCGATGGTCCCCGGCTCGGGAATAATACTTACGCTAAGGTCCACGCCGCCTACCCCGTCGTAGCTGAAGGTGCCGGTGACTCCGGCAGTCGTGATGAGCCACGAGCCGATGCTCTCCAGCCCGGTCTCCGATCCGCTCAGGCCGCTTATCACGTCGTTGTAGGTCGTGTTTGAGGCACCGGAAATAATCGTGAAGTCGAAAGCCTGGTTGTTATCGAAGGCCCACGTGCCGCCGGTGCGTGTCAGGCTGGAATGGGTGCCATCGGCGCCAAGGGTTAGTCTGATGATGGCGCCGTCGATGAACGAGATCGCGCCGCCGGAAGTAAGCGTGCCGGAGGCTACTGTGCCCATTCCTCCTTGCAAGATGGTTCCGCTGCCGACAGTCACGTCACGCACCGCTCCGGTCCCCCCAAGGGTGCTTCCGGCATTGCTCACCGTTGCCGCGCTGGAAGAGATGGAGCCGCTGACGAGCAATGTGCCGGCGGTCACCGTCGTTGGCCCGGTGTAAATGTTCGCACCGGAGAGAGTCACCGTTCCTGCGGTGGTCTTGTTCAACGCAATCCCAAAGCCCGCGAGGATCGCGCTCACCGAGCCGCTCTGCATCTCGAAAGTGCGGCCGGGGTTTGCGCCGAGCACGGAGGTGCCACTTCCCGTGATGCTGCCGCCACCCTGCAGGGTGACTGTGCCGACCGTGTCGCTGTGGTTGGAACCGAGGTTGAAGATGGCCGTCACCCCGTTCACCGTCAGATTGCTCGTATTGGCGATCGCCCCGGTGGCTCCTTCCGCCAAGGTACCCGCCATGACCGTCGTCGGCCCGGTGTACATGTTCACACCGGAGAGGGTTACTGTTCCTTCCGTCGTTTTGTTTAACGCAATCCCAGCGCCCGCGAGAATCGCGCTCACCGAGCCGCTCTGCATCTCGAAGGTTTGGCCGGTGTTCGCCATCAGCATGGAGGCGCCACTTCCCGTGATGCGGCCGCCACCCTGCAGGGTGACTGTGCCGACCGTGTCGCTGTGGTTGGAACCGAGATTGAAGATGGCCGTCGCCCCGTTCACCGTCAGATTGCTCGTATTGGCAATCGCGCCGGTGGCTCCTTCCGCCAAGGTACCCGCCATGACCGCCGTCTCTCCGGTGTAAGTGTTCGCACCGGAAAGGGTGAGGGTGCCACTCCCTGACTTCGATACGCCACCAGGACCGCCGCCGATGACACCGGAGATCGTGGTGTTGCCCGTGCCGCTGACGTTTAGTTGATTCGCGCCATTGGTCACGTTGCTTGCAACACTCAGAAGGCCACTCGTGGAATCATTGGTCCACATCTGGGATGCACCGAGTATGATGTTGGAATTGATCGTCAGAGTCCGGGCACCGCTGGAGAGGGTAATGCCTGTGGTCGGGCTGCTCGGAGCAATGGTCAGCGAAAAGCCGTCCGAGTTGAGGCCCACGGCATTCACGCTGTCCTGCTGCGTGAGACTGCGGATCGTCATGTCCGCGCCCAGCGTTGAGCTGGCCGGCGAAGTCATCACGGCGGAATTGGAGAAAATTACGCTGGCCCCAACACCGGGCACGATTCCTTGGGACGCTCCGCCCGAGGCAGCCACCCAGTTGCTCTGAGTGCTCCCATTGGAGGCGGCCCACACCGTCGTCGCTCCAGGGAGCCCTCCGGTCCAGTAGGCTGTCGTCAAAGGGGAGATCCCGCTGGTCAATGAAACCGCGATATCGGTGGCGGTGACCGTGGGAGTTCCGACGGTATAATCCGTGTTGTTGATGACTTTGAGGGTGTAGGTCGCGCCATTGAGGCTGCTGCCCGTGCCGCCATGGATCAAGGTGTAAGTATTCACGCCTCCGGGCAGGATGGCCCCGGGCGCCGCCGACATATTGAGTCGGACAGCGCCCGTGGCAGTCGCTGCGCCGGTCACCGCAATCTTCGCGCTGGTTGCGCTGGCGCCGATCACCCAACCCATCGCCCCGCCACTGACACTTAAAGCCGCTCCGATGGTAAGGGGCTCGTCTGAGGTGGGTACATAGGTCAAGGCGCCGTTTGCGAGCACCGTCACATTACCGGTCCCCAGGGCACTGCCATGGCGCGCGCTCAAGGTTCCGCCATTCACCGTGGTCCCGCCGCTGTAGGTGTTGGCGCCGGCGAGCACCAACATGTTCGTTCCCGCTTTGGCCAAGGCGTTGGCCGTCGTGCCATTGCTGATTACCCCACTCAAAGTTAGAGCGCTGCCACTGCCGCTAATCGTGCGAGTCGTCCCAGGGAGCGTTCCCAGCGAAACCGCTCCCGTCCCCAGGTTTATTGGATTACTACCGCTCAATGCAAAGTCTCCGTTGATTTCCACGGCGTTCGCGTTGGCGTTCGCGAAACTGGTGAGGCTGCTGAGCGCGCCACCGAAAATCGTTAGCGGCCCGGCACCGAGCGCGGTGTTGCTATCCAACTCCAGCGTCCCAGCGTTGAGCACGACCCCGCCGCTGAAGCTGTTCGTACCCGACAGCGCCAGCGTCGAGGCGCCGGACTTGACCAACGTCAAGGCACCGAGGTGATCCTGGATCGGTGCGCTCAGACTGATCGAGTTACTGCCGGCGATGACGTAAAGGTTAGTCGGCGAGGTCCCCGGCTGCCGGATGACACCCGAGGCGCTGCTAATTGTCAGCACACCAGAACCGCCATTGAGGATGCCGAAGGTCTCCAAATTGTTGGTCCCCAAGGCCAGGGTGTCGGTTCCCCCTGTGTAACGCAGACTGTTGGGTGAGCGGGTCCCCGTCAGCGTGGCCCTGCCGCTTAGCGTGTAGCTGTTGTCCGCCACCGTCCACGTGTTCTCCTCGGAAGCGGCGATCCGCGCAGGCAGAATCCGGCCCGCGGCGTCATACAGCGCGTAATCCGTCGGGCCGCCCGTGCTGGGGCCGGTGGTGGCCCATGGCGCGATGATTTGCCCTGCCGCCGTCTGAACCGCATTTGGCACCTGAATGAGATTAGTCGTCGTGTCCAGGTCCGAGGGAGAAGTGAAAGAGACCGTGGCTGCGTTCGCCTGACTCAGCCCGCTGATGATCAGGGTTTGCCTGTTTCCGCCGTCGGCCATGCTGGAGACCAGGTTGACATTCGTCTGGCCATTCACCAGCGCCAGGGTGCCAACGGTCTCGGCATAAACGACGCCACTTCTCGCGAGATTGCTGTAGTTGAAGGCGCCGCCGTTGGAGGTAATAAGGGCGCTGTCCCCGAGACGATTGACGCCACCTTCCGAGGCGCCGTTCGAGAGCGTCAAACGGCCGTTATTGGAGAGGAAGATGGCCCTCGAACCGTTGATCGCCCCGGTCAGGCTCGCGCCAATCGTCACTGCGCCGCCATCAATCGTAGTTGCGCCGGTATAGGTATTCGCCCCGGTCAGAGTGAGGGTGCCGCCACCTCTCTTCGTGAGACCGCCGGCGCCACCACCGATCGCGCCGCTGATCGTGGTGTTCCCGGTCCCGTCGATAGTGAGCAGGTTCGTCCCATTGGATATCTGGCCGCCGACGAGGAATTTGACAAAGAAATCAGCGTCGGTGTTGTTCGTCCACGTCTGCGCCGCGCCGAGCACCATATCGGAGTTGATCGTGACTCCCCCGGTGCCGCTCATGATATTGATGCCGTTCGCGGGACTGGCGGGGGTAATCGTCAGGGTAAATCCGTCCACGCCGAGATTCACACTGCTCGACGAATCCTGCTGGGTGAGGCTGCGGATTGTCATATCCGCGCCCAGCATCGAGGCGCTGGGTGAACTCGTGACGGCGGAATTGGAGAAAATAAGGTCGGTCGTCACGCCGGGCACAAGGCCCTGGTTCGCTCCGCCGGAGTTCGCCACCCAGTTGCTTTGACTACTCCCATTGGAGGCAGCCCAGGAGGACGGCGCCTCGCTCAGCCCGCCCTTCCAATAGGCGGTGGTCAGAGGAGTCAGCCCACCCGTCACCGAAACGGTGAGGTCCGTGGTCGTGGCCGTGGGCGTGCCGACGGTGAAGTCGGTATTGTTCAAAACCAGTCCCAGAGAATAGGTCGCGCCGTTGAGGCTGCTGCCCGGTCCGCCATGAACCAGCGTATAAGAATTCGTGCCCGCCTGCGGCGTCGCACCGGGCACGGCGAACAGATTGAGCTTTACGGGACCGGTCGCGGTCGCCGCGTCCTTCACCGCAATCCGCGCGCTGGTCACCGTGGAACCAATCGCGCCGCCCAAGGCAGTGAATGCCCCGCCGGTGATGCTCAATGAGCCGCCGAGGATCAGCGGCGTGTCGGCCCTGGCCGCATAATTCAAGGCGGCGTCCTTGTGCACCGTCACGCGGCCGGTGCCAAGGCCGCTCCCATGTCGGACTGTCAAAACCGATCCCGAAAAGTAGTAGCCGTCGATGGTGGTCCCGCCGCTGAAACTGTTTGCCCCCGTGAGCATCAGCGTCCCAGCCCCCTTCTTAACCAGGGCACTGGCGGTCGTTCCATCGCTGATCACTCCCCCCATAGTCAACAGGTCATTCCGGGTGCCGAAGTCGATGACAGTAGTCCCACCGATGGTGCCCAGCGTTACCGGGCCCGTCCCCAAGTCGATGGGACCACTATTGAAAAAATCGATGCCGAAATCCCCGTAAATGTTTATCGCGTTGGCGTTGGCGTTGGCGAACCTCGTGTTGGTGCCGAGCAAGCCACCGAAAATTGTGAACGGCCCACTTCCCAGCGCCGTGTTGCCGTTCAACTCCAGCGTCCCGGCATTGAGGACAAGACCACCGCTAAACGTGTTCAGGCCCGAGAGCTCCAGCGACGAGCCACCGGATTTAACCAAGGTCAATGCCCCGCCGTGGTCCTGAATCGGGGCATTGATCGTGCCCCCACTGACGTACAGATTGGCTGGTTGGCTGCCCGGTTGCCGCACGACGCCCGAGGAAGCGGTAATCGTCAGAAAAGCACCGCCATTGAGGATCCCGAAGGTTTCCAGGTTGTTCGATCCCAAGGCCAGCGTTCCGGCTCCGGTAAATCGAAGGGTGTTGAGCGTGCGCGTTGCCGTCAGCGCGGTCCCGGAAGCGAGAGTCACATTCGCCCCCGGCATCCAATTATCCTCTGTCGAACCGGCAATTCCAGCCGGTAGAATCCGGCCCGCCCCGTCATAAATCGCGTAATCCGTCTGCGTGTTACCCCGGGCAGTCGTGGCCCATGGTCCGATGATTTGCCCCGCCGCCGTCTGAGCCGCGCCCGTCACTTTGATGATATTGGTCGTCGTGTTGACTCCCACGTTGGCTGCGGTGAAGGTGACGGTGGCCGCGTTGGTTTGGCTCAGGCCGCTGAGGGTCAGTGTCTGCACGCTTCCACGTCCAACGTTCATATCCTCGACTAATTGAACCATTGTCTGACCATTGGCGGCAGTCACCGTTCCAATCGTCTCGGCATATACCGTTGGGCCGGGAAAGTCACTGTTGTCGTAGTTGAAGATTCCGCCGTTGGAGATGATCGGGATGCCATCGCCAAGCCGGTCGCGCTCCATGTAGTACGCAGAAGAGTTGTCCAAGGTCAGGACGGCATTGTTATTGAGGACAACGCCCGACGAGGCTCTGACCGAACCTTGTCCGCCGGAGTAATGGATGGACACGGACCCGCCATTGAGCGTTGTCACGCCGGTGTAGCTGTTTTCCCCCGCCAGCGTGAGCTCTCCGGCACCGCTCTTGCTCAGGCCACCGGCACCGCTGATTGCTCCGTTGATCCTGACCGTGTCGCCACCGACCGTCAGCAGGTGTCCACCATTATCCACATCGCCTTTGACGGTGAAGCCGAAACCCGAGTTGCTCCACATCTGCGCCGCACCCATCAAGATGTTGGGTTCAATCGTCAAGCTACCGCCATTGGCGATCGTGATGCCGGCGGTGGCGCTGGTCGGGGTGATTGTCAACGTATGACCGTCATCGTTGTCAAGGAACACACTTGCACCCTGCATGGTGATGCTTCGCAGGGACATATCCGCACCCAGCGTCGATGAACTGGAGTTGAAAGCAGTAAAGATGACGTCAGTCGTGGCGCCGGGCGCCAGGGGCTGGCTTGCTCCGCCCTTTGTCGCCGCCCAATTGCTTTGGGTGCTCCCGTTGGAGGCAGCCCATACGCTTATCGCTCCAGGGAGTCCCCCCGTCCAATAGGCGGTGCTCAAAGGAGTTACCCCACCGGTCACCGAAACGGTGAGATCCGTGGCCGTGACCGTGGGGGTACTGACGGTGAAGTTGGTGTTGTTCACGACGAGGCCCATGGAATAGATCGCACCGTTGAGGCTGCTTCCCGCACCCCCATGAACCAGCGTGTAAGTATTCGTACCCGCCAGCGGCGTGACACCGGGTACCGCGAAGACATTGAGTTTCACGGTTCCCGTGGCGGTCGCCGCGCCTGTCACCGCGATCTGTGCACTGGTAGCCACGGAACCGATCGCGCCTCCCAAAGCCGTAAATGCCCCGCCGGTAACAACCAAATTCCCGCCGATAACCAGCGGCACATCCGTCGTGGCTTCGTAATTCAGGATGCCGTTAGCGATCACCGTCACGCTGCCCAGACCCAAGGCGCTGCCGCTGCGTGCAATCAAGGTCCCGGGATCACCGAAGGTGCCGCCATTCATCGTGGTTCCGCCGGTATAAGTATTGGCCCCGGAGAGCACCAGTGTGCCACTGCCCGCTTTGGAGATCGCGTTGGCCGTGGTCCCATTGCTGATCACCCCGCCCAGTGTGAGACGCTTGGAATTGATGGTAATCGTCCGCGTCGTCCCAACCGCAGTGCCTAGCGAAATCGCGCCGGTTCCCAGGTTCATCAGCGTATAGCCGTTGCAGGTGAAATCTCCATTGAAGATCACCTCGTTGTGGTTGGCGTTCACGAAATTCGTATCCGTATCGAGCACGCCACCATAAATTGTCAGGGGGCCCGTGCCCATCGCGGTCTTGCTGTTCAGCGTCAGCGTCCCAGCATTAAGCACAATGCCTCCGGTAAAGCTGTTTGGACCCGATAGCGTTAGCGTGGAGGCCCCAGCCTTTACCAGGGTCAGGGCTCCGCCGTGATCCTGGATTGGGGCGCTGATGTCGATGGAGAAGCTGGTGCCGGTGGTGACATAGAGATTGGCGGCCGCAGTGCCCGGTTGGCGCACGACGCCCGAGGAGCTGTTGATCTTCAAGCCACCGCCGAGGATCCCGAAAGTCTCGAGGTTATTGGCCCCCATGGCCAGTATGCCGCTCAACCCCGTATAGCGAAGGCTGTTCAACGTGCGCGTTGCCGTCAACGTGCCCGAGTCACTCAGGGTGACATTGGTTGCCGGCACCCATGTCGGTTCCGGAGAGGCCGCGATCCCAGCGGGCAGGATCTTGCCGGCGGCGTCGTACGTGGCGTAATCCACCACACCAAATGTCCTCGTGTCGGAACTGGTGGTGGCCCATGGACCGATAATTTGCCCCGCTGGCGTTGGTGGGGCACCCGCTACCTGAATGACGTCGGTCGCCGCGTTTGGTCCCACCTGCGCCACCGCGAAATTAACCGTGGCCGCGTTCGCCTGATTGAGCCCTCCGAACGTCAGCCTCTGGGTATTGCTGCCGCCCAACATGTTGTTTAGCAGGTTCACATTCGTCTGGCCATTATTGATGGCCAGTGTTCCCGCGGCTTCGGTATAAGACAGTGAGGCGCCAGGGTCATTGCTGTAGATGAAGTTTCCTCCATTGGAAGCGATAGAGGCGTCGTCTCCGATGCGATTAAAACTCCCATCGGGAGACCCATTCAACAGCATTAATGTAGCGTTGTTGTTGAGGGTAATGCTTGTTGAGGCTCTGATTGAGCCCGTCCCAAAAATCATCACATCACCATCGTTGATCGTCGTCGCGCCAGTGTACGTATTCGCGCCCGAGAGCCTCAAATTGGTGGCGCTCATGGTCAGGCCTCCGGAGCCGCCGCCGATTGCTCCGGAAATCGTGATGAACCTGCCCGCAAGCGTCAGCAGGTTCGCGCCATTGTCTACCCTGCCGTTGACCGTCAAGTAGCCAGAAGAGGAGAAGTTTGCCCATGTCTGGGCTGCGCCAAGCACGACACTGGAATTGATCGTGAGATCCCCGGTACGGCTGACCATCGTTATACCCGCCGTCGGGCTGCCCGGGGTGATGGTCAGCGAAAAGCCGTCGGCGTTTAAACTCACGGGATTGGCGGTATCCTGCTGGGTCAGGCTGCGGATCGTCATATCCGCCCCCAGCCTCGAGCTGGCCGGCGAAGTCGTGACCGTGGTATTGGAGAAAATCACATCGGTTTCGGCGCCGGGAATCAGTGCCTGGTTCGCTCCTCCCGGGGTCGCCACCCAATTGCTCTGGGTGCTCCCATTGGAGGCGGCCCACGTGGACGGGGCTCCGCTCAGGCCGCCTTTCCAATAGGCGGTGGAAAGGGCGGTCGCGCTCAGGTCGGTAGCCGCGGCCGCGGGGCTGCCAACGCCGATGGCAGTGGCCCCGCCGTCGGGCACCGCGATCCGCGCACTCATCGCCGTGGAGCGGATCGCGCCGTCCAAATTCGTCCCCGCTCCGCCCGTCAGACTGAACGCGCCACCGATGACCAGCGGTGTGTCCGCGCCGGCCGGATAATTGAAGGCCGTGTTTGCTCCTATCGTCACGCTGCCGCTGACCAGCTCACTACCGCTAAGCAGCCTCAAGGGTCTGCCTGTCACCGTGGTTTTACCGTTATCAGTATCCCCTTGGAGTTGCAACGGGTCGCAGATGATCTCAACTGCATTGGTTGCCGTCAACGTGTTCAGAATCTCAATGCTGCCTCTGCCGCCGCCGCTGCTCACCTTGAGCGCATTACCACCGGTGGCGGCGACGAAGTAGAGTCCTTCCGTAATCGTGAAGTTGATCCCGAAGATGTTGCTGTTGGCATCAATCCCAATCGGATTGCCCGCTACATTGCCCCAGGCATTGACCCCGAACGCATTAAAGATGGCTACCTCGGGGCTGGTCGTGCCGCTGGTATTGCCAGGGGCGGCGGAGTCGCCGACCCAATTGGCCAAGACAGACCACAAACCACTAGTCACCCAAGCGCCATCCCACGTCAGAGTAGCCGCGCGCGAGGGGAGCGCGGTGACTACCAGCGCTCCGATCGAGCCGGCGAGAATGATGCCCTTCGTGCAACGCATCTTTGGGAGTTTGCGGAAGATTTTCATCACAAATTCTTCAGGAGGTCGCTCACAGCACCATTTCCGTTTTTTTGTTGGTAGCGTAACTTTTTCATTCAAGGCTTCATCAAGCCTCGCGCCGGGAAACGCCGATGACGACGCAAAAAGAGTCGATTGCTCCCGGCATCCTGCCGCCGAGTCAATCGGCCGGCGATCGCGATGCACTTGGTTCCGCACCATGCGCTCAATGCTTCTGCCTTAATCATTAACAAAAGACGTCCAAGGGCAGCTAATCTGTGGGCTTCGCTGCTGCGGTTGACTCGAGAGCCACCTGTTGCCCTTTCACCCGTCTCGCGATGATTTTATAAGATCCGCCGGGGATTCGGATATAGTTGTTTTGCCGAGACCCGCGGTGGACCCGGCATCGTAAATCGGGCTATCAAAACAGACGACTCCGTCGTATCGCCTGGCGTAGTCGTTGGCTTCGATTCTTTCGAGTGCTTCCCAGATGCCGCGGTTAAGCTCAGGCTCCTGCGGAACGATGTTCGACGTGTAAAACGTCTCAATCTGCGCCTCCCGGCCATAGCTCACGCTCACGGCCCAGTTGGGCGCCATGTGGCCACGATCGTAGCCGATCCGTGTGTATTCGTTCGTGGCAACCTGGTAAGCCACGGGCAACGCAGGATCTGGCATGAAGGTATCAGGTCTTTTGGCGCTGACGGGATTGGTCACTGACTTGATGGCGTATGCGCCCAGGCCGGGCTGAACGCTTTGGTCGAATATCTGACCGTGTGCCCGGTGTGCGTGATCTTGATCAGCTTTTCCCGCGCCGAGACAGGCAGACCTGGCCAGTACGTTTCGCGCGAATCGTTCGGAACCGTTTCGCCGCCCTTGGTCCGGGTTGAGCGTGTGCCTTTCGACGCCGACGGCGATTTCGCCTTTTCGTGAAAGACTGGGATCAGCTCACGGATTGCCGGCGGGAGCTTTTCGCGGATAGCGGACGCACCTGCCACGAGGCAAGCGACCAGGGCGACAATGCCAAGGGATCGAGGAAATGACTTTATGTAATCGGGGTAGAAACTCCGAGTGTAGAAGTCGGCTGCGCTATCGCCTAGAAGCCGTTTTGATGGCCCTGCGGGGGCACCGGAGGACCGTCAATGCACTGTGTTCAGTCTTCTTCACCATGGCTTTCGACCGTTTAAGAGACTTGCTCAACAACCACTTTCATTCCGAATTGCGCCGGAACGAAACTTCAGGGTTAGGCCGATTTTTGTTCACAGTGTTTGCGGATAAAAGTGGCGAGTTTGTCTGGCGGTGTCGAACTCCAAACCAGCCCGCAATCCAAACAAGCAAATCCCTCCTCTGCCAACTGAGGCCCTTGGCCGAGCGTGAGGAAGCGAAGTCCCCGCGGGCGAAAGACAGCAGACTGCTGGCTGTCCCAACTGACGATGCGCCCTTTCGTCACGTTCTGACTCTTGCACTTTAAGCACTCAGGCATACAAAGCGGCCATAGAGGTAGAACTGCCGGTTGCCCGACAGCCCTTTTGCAGATCCCGGCGTGCCGATTTCCCGCACCGGGCTGCTCTGTATGTCCGGTGGTGTGGAGCCGGGAGTTCAAACTTCTCGGCGACCCGATTCGGCGTTGCGGATATTGTCATAGGACCTCGGGCGTGGAAGCAGTGAAGCCGCCCGGTTGGAGAGCGACAAGGTGAAAGCTAAAGTCGTCCAGGGCTGCACGAACACGAAGTGATGCTTCACAGCCGATAACCTCGATGCCTGAGTACGGAGGCTGGGCAGAAGACTCGCCGTGATGCAGGTTAACGGTGTCGAGAATCGAGAGAAAGTTGTCCTCGGGCGTGTCGATGGAGCCCGGCTGAAAAGTCGTGATGCCAGCAAGATGGGTGCTGGTGCGGCGCTCCGC
Organism: Chthoniobacteraceae bacterium; assembly: GCA_028293625.1. Classification (GTDB taxonomy): domain Bacteria; phylum Verrucomicrobiota; class Verrucomicrobiia; order Chthoniobacterales; family Chthoniobacteraceae; genus CAIURC01. Next base: position 57,532 of record JAQGOL010000038.1, read on the forward strand.
CCAAAGGCGCTGCGCGACGGGACTGTTGATCGGACTCTGAACGATCCACACTGGCTCGTCTGTGGGAAGGCTGATCAAACGATCACCGAAGGATGGATCGACTATGATTCGGACTCGATATGGAGAGCTCTCGTTCATAGTGAGCGGTTAGCTACGCCTAACGTCCTTGAGGTAAGCGAACGGAATGAGCCGCTGAAGGCTTCGAGTAGAGAAGATGTTACGCCGGCTCATGAAGGTTCGCTTGACCGAATTGTTAAGCCTCATTAGTCGTTATTTGGTTGGCGTTCAAAGGTAAGCTCTCTTGAAAAATCGTCGCTTGTGCCCAGCTTGCCATCGCGGCCGGTGCTTGTGATGGTGACTCTGAGCGCACGTCCGCTTCCGATCTGCTGGATAAAGAGTGGGCGTTTATAACTGTCAATGAGCTGGCCAGAGCCATTTCGGGAAAATAAGCCTCGTGCATCCACTCGCGCTAAAAAAGCATCGAGGTCTGGTTGCTTGCCATCGCGATCCAACTCGCCGAAATAGTGGTCAATTTCCGCTCCGAGAATCGAGACCTGAGAAGCCATCCTGCTCGCTTAAGCTGCATGTAAAATGCGTAGCAAAAAAACGCAGCGCCGCAAAGCACGACGGCTACAACTGCGAAAAGCAATCTTCGTAGCCATTTCGGGATCATGCGCGCAAGAGGCTTAACGACCGAAGCGCTGGCCCCGCTGGGGCGGCACTGCGCGTCGAGAGCAGGGTTGATGTTTGGATTAGAGAAAATCATGGCAGAAAGTAGAGAGCCCCAGCGGTTGTCCAGCCGAGCATTGTTAGGCCACACGCGCTTGAATTGCCGTGATGATCTCGGCGATTCCGCGGCGGGTAGCAGACTCCAAGGGCGTTTCACCCCAGCCACTCATTGTCTCGATGCGAGCACCGCGATCCAAGAGAAGGCGCACCATGGCAACGTCGTCAAACATGATGGCGTAGTGGAGTGGCGTGAAGCTTTCCTCTCCGCTCTTGTCGATATCCGCACCTGCCTCAAGCATGTCACACACAATTTCAAAATCCCCGCGCCTCACTGCAACGTGCAGCGGCGTGTCACCACAGCCGTTTTCGGAACGCACCGTAATTGGTGGTGTAAGGTAACCAAAACTAGGGTGATCCTCCATTTCCAAAAGGTATTCTTGCAGTCGATCGGCATTCATAGTGGAAAACGCAGGGAAAGCGTCTTAGTGGCCTAACATCCAAGCTCTGCGAGCAGCCGGGCGGAGTAAAGCTTTCTAAACTCTGGAAACGCGTGCGCCCAGTTGGTTCGCAGGAGCGCGAGGTTGGGCGTTGCTGTTATCAGTATAGGAAACCTAAAAACCGGAACTCGGGTTGAAATGTTCGTTCACTCGTGTGGAGAGAACCAAATAAAGTCCGATGCCTGCTGATAATAATGCTCCCCCAAGCAGCCAAAGTCGGATGACTGAAACGACGCTGAAGTAGGTCCCCAAGTCGCTCCAAGCTGCAAGTAAAGTGATTGCTCCAATGCCGCACCTAATGGCCATCCACCAACGAGCCCACCCGTGGCCCGAAAGGAGGAAATACGCGAGGACTCCATTTATCACGAGCCCGATAATGTTACCGACCATTCCACGAGAGCCGACGAACATGCCCCAGAAAAGGAGGTTCAGCACGGAGAAGCCAACAATGAGGAATGCGATGCGGGTGACGAGGGATTTACTGTCCATTAGGGCGTAGTGGCTTTGAATGTGATGGTTTCATTAACTCCGGGAGACTGCGTATAGCAACGCCCAACGACTAAAGCTCTGCGACGCTGCCCGTGTGGCGCGGCGGCTGGCGGCCGAGTTCCGCGAGGCAAGCAGCGACCGTGACACGCAGGCAGCGTTCGTAGAAGTGCTTTGTTCGGCGGCGTTCGTTCATGTTAGGGGAGTGTTTTGATCCGATAATACTCAAGCTCAAGAATAGGCCAAGCGTCCTGAAATGCTTGGCCTATTCGGCGCGAAGCGGGATTGTGCAGAAAGCAAGGGCGCTCGGTCTCCCAGTAAAATATGAGGAGATCAGACTTATAGTGGCGAAGATGTCCGGGAATGTTATGGGCATGGTCTGCGAGCGCGTGGAAGAGATCCTGGTCGCTTGCGGCACTTCTGATTAGGAGCAGGGTTTCGCTGAGTATTTCGAGGAATGCATCGCGAACTGTTCCTGATAGATTTGTATTGATGTTCATCTAAGAGCGCCACTCCGAGTCGCCGAACGAAACAAGGTCAGCGACTGCGGAGTGCGGCGCGAGCTATGCATGGTGGGTGGAAAGGCGGAGGCTGGAAGCATGGCTCGTGACGCACGGAGCAGTTCGCTGCACCGCTCTGGTTAGGCGACTTGTTGAGCGCAGAATGAGTGATCATCAGAGGTGCTCCTCCTGCTTGATGTGCGCGGCACTAAACTTCTTGGCCCATCGCTGCGACCGGGCGAGTAAAAGGACACTAACCAAAATCGGGAAAATGGCCTCGAACGCGGTGTAGAAGTTTATGTCGTGCTCGCGGCTGGTTCCCGCGCTGGCAAAAAGAAAGTAAAGCCAACTCAACGCAGAGCCGAGATGGTCGATGAAGTGAACCAACCCGACTCCGAAAAAAATCAGCGTGTAGCAGTCGAACATAGTCAGTGAGGTAAACGTCACATGGCCGTCACACTCGCGGCTCATGCGTTTTGCAATTCGCGGAGCTAGCACCCAGAGGCTAACCGCAAGAGCTAACAGAATAAGCCCCAGCACCGTTCCGATAATGGCACCGCTCACACTCGCAAAAATCGCGGCTAAACCGGGACCGACTTTGATAAGGCCGATCAGGAAAGAGTTGACCGCGGCCAGGCGCAGCAAAAGGATCGCAAGGTTAAATACCGTCATAAGGGGTTCTTCATAATAGCGATGCCAAGCGTGGTGGCGTCTGAGTCGCCTAACGCATTAGCACAGCAGCAGCGTGGGCGCTATAAACCTTGCGGTCGAGGCTAGCTTCTCGCGCCCACGCTGTCGGCTGGTGCGAGAGACTGTGTGAAAAGTATTTGGCGGGAGCCATCGTGGTTTTCTAGCAATTTGCCCCTTGTTTTGGCAAGATCAGTGCATCCAATGAACTACATTGCCGGCGCCAGCCGTGACCAAAGCCTGC
>JAQGOL010000007.1 GCA_028293625.1 Chthoniobacteraceae bacterium
GAAGGACTTTCCCTCGCCGATCAAGGCTTCAAGCACGCCCAGATATCCGCCACCGGACGGCCGCCTTACAACCCGGGTGATCTGCTGCGGCTCTATGTTTATGGTTACCTCAACCGCGTGCGTTCCAGCCGGCAGTTGGAGAAAGAGGCCGGGCGCAACCTTGAAGTCATTTGGCTGATGCGCAAGCTCAAGCCTGATTTCAAAACCATCGCCGATTTCCGCAAGGACAACGGCGCCGCCATCAAGGGGGTGTGCCGGCAGTTTACCCTCCTTTGCCGCAAGCTCGATCTCTTTGGGGGCGAACTGGTGGCAATCGATGGAAGTAAGTTTCAGGCCCAGAACTCCAAGGACCGCAACTTCAGCCAGAAGAAGCTCCGAGCTCTCCTTGAGAAGATCGACGCGAGGGTTGAGAGTTACCTTGCCGAGCTGGCTGAGGCCGACAAAACCGAGGAGCCGCCTAAGGCTGACACTGCTGCGAAGAAGTCCGGCGCCCTCTCGCTCAAGAAGAAGCTCGAAGCGCTAAAGGATCGGCAGGGTCTCTACAAGGAACTGCTCGCCGGCGGTGCCTTTGTCATGCTCAACAATCAAAAACCGGCGCAGGCCGGTTGCACGGAGTGTGTGTGCCGACTCCTTTCCGTCCTGCGTCAGGCCCGTTCGCGCGGTCATCGGACTTGGAACAATCAACGCCAGCTTTGACAAGTCGCCGCGCAGCTCCTCACGTGACAACGTAGCAAAACGCGATTTGCTTTCACCAACGCACAGCAATGGATCGCCAGGAAAGAGAAGATCAAGGATCGCCTCCGCATCGGCTGTGCTCTCTGGGCTCAATTCCTGCAGGACTGCAACAGTTGCACCCATCGTGGCAATTACAGCTTCCCTGCGGGCCGGATCGTATTCCGGCCATACATAGCGAGATTGCCGCACGGCGTGTTGCTGACTCGAACCAACTTTCAAGAGGTCGCGGCCAGGACGAGCGCTTCGAGTAATAGCGCGCTCAATTTCATTTGGTTGGAGCGGTTCGCCTGCCGTCGCACTTGTAAGGATTTCCAGAATTTCCGCCGGCGTGCGATGCCCTTGAAGCATCAGCGCGGTTTTGTAAATCCATAGATTCAAACCGTCCCCGCGGGCAGGTTGCTTGGCGATCTGGGCTTCAATACCCGGCGGCAGCGATCGCATCGCCCCGGCCTTATAGTGTATAGTCAAGGCTGTCCCCTCCGATCACAAACCGCGCTTAAAGCGACGGCTCTGCGATAGCTCTTGATTTCAACGGCTCCGCTGTTAGCTTCGTGCCGTCCCAACCTTCACTTCGGGCGGCTTTCAGCTTCACAACCTGGATGCCGCCCTTTTCTTTGGGCGGGTGGTCATGGGCCCGGTCTTATGCGGAGACTTCCCGGACGGTCAGCTTCTTGATTGCCGCTTCAACTGCTGTCGGTGAATATCGGAGCGTGCGGTGTCCCAATCGACACACAGGAAGGAGTTTGCGCCGAGTTAAGTCAGCGAGGACGCGCCGGCCGATATTCAGCCGCGCGCAGAGTTGGTCAGGGTCTAGTAAATCGAGATCGGCCATAGAGTGCTTTGGGTTACTTGTCGGCACTATAGCAGGCTCATTTTTACCCATTCTTACCAGAGTTTGCAGACAATGGACCTCCTGCCCTTTAAGTTGCCTTAACTGTGCAGCAACCTAACATTGAACTTGCCTTAACTATGCAGTAACCCTGCATTAACCCGCCTCAAAATAATCTGAAATTTTTCTTTTTTGCGTTTCCCCTGCGGTGTCCGGCGTTTGTATTCACCTGAACGCCATAATATTACGAATGCACTATTGAAACTCGCCTCACTCGAATTGAAGTGACGTGGCAAAAATGGTTGCAGCGGCGTTTTCTTCGTAAGTGCTTTAAGAACAACGCAATAACTCGCGTTTGGCTTTCATCCGGCCGCCTCAATTGATACGACCTTGCTCGCTTCCGATTTTGGAGCAATCGCCCAGAACTTTGCCGCATCCGCCTTCTTTACGGCCCGGTGATAGTGCATGTGAAGCACCTCCAAGCCGCCGACGTGGCCCATATACAGGGCGAGTTTCGTCAGGTCATTGTGCTCGGCCAGCCAATAGGAGGCATAGCTATGCCGGGCAGCGTTCTGCTGCCATCTCACTTTGGCTTGCTTGAATAATTCGCGCAGATGTCGGCGCAGCGTGTTGTAAGTTCGGAAAGGCAGGACAAAACCGTTTCCGATGCCGTGCTTTGAAATGTAATGCTCCAGCCACGCGCGCAGCGTTGGAGTGATAGGAACAGATCGGCGACGCTCGCGCTTTGTGATGCTGGCGGGCAGATCAATGCTTCCTTCAATGAGATCCACGTGCTTCCAGTCCAGCTGCATCAATTCGTAAACACGAACGCCGGCGAACAGTCCAATGGCGACAAATGGAAGAAGCTGCGGGTCGTGCATGTCGGCCGCCTTCAGCATGGCTGTTGCCTCATTTACAGAATAAATTTCCCTCTCCGCAATTTTCACCCGCACGAAATCAAGCCGCGCAACAGGATTTTCTGTGCACCATCCTTTTTAAACGGCGTAAGCGAAGATCGCCCGGATCTCGCGAAGCAAAGAGTTTCGGTAAGTGTCTGCCGTTTTTAAGAGCAGCTTCTCGATTTCCTCCGCCGTGATGTCTCCCACCATGACTTCATGCAGCGGCTTCAAACGCGTCTGCGTGCGAGTCAGGGAACTGATATACTTTTCGCTTCGGCGCTTGGAGGCGAGAAATGCGGTAATCACTTCCAGCAACGGCCGCGACTCCCGCCGGCGCCGCTCGCTTGCCAGATAGCGCTTCACGACCTGAAGGAGTCCAATGTCTTCACCCGCATCTTCAAGAAGACGAATTGCTGCTTTGGCTTGCTCCGCCTCGGTTGGTTTAAGGAGTTGTGCCGAAAGGCCGTAATTTTCTATTTGCACGCCCAAGGCGCGCACGAACCCCTCTGCTTCAGCCTGCGTCTCGAAATACCGACGCTGCCGAACACCAGTTCCGGAGTGCTTGGCGGGAATATTGACCCCCACCCTTTTGCCGTGTGCTTGATCTCGTAATTCGCAACGCGAGCCATTCCCCATTGGTGCCCGAACTGCCTTAATCATCAACAACTATTGCAAACAATAGGGCTTCACAATCAAGCACCAGCAAGGAGAACAGCTTTTTGCCCCGCTTTGCCCGCTGATTTGTAATCAGCAGGTCGTCGGTTCGAACCCGTCTGCCGGCTCCCTCTGTAACTCTTTATGGAATAAAGAGTTGCGCAGGAGGTTAAACTCCGAATTGTCCGTGCCCTTCTTTTTGCTTGGACACTTCTTGGCCATTTTCGAGCTCTATGAATCGATCAGGTCACCCTGACATCTCAAAAATCCAAGACTCTACGTATCTGATAGGCCGCAAGCTTTTCGAGCCGCATTTAGTTAAAGTGCTCCAACCCAGGGCGGCAATGCCTCGGCGAGGTTGGCCCGTTCCTCCAGCGAGACAGGGACCAGGAGGAAGTCCAAGTCATTCCAAGTTGGCCTCCGACGACAACGGCATTTTGGTCGGTGCCGAGAGTAGAAAGCGGCTGGTGAACAAAAGTAAAAATGAGTGTGCCTGCCCTGGAACCGCAAACAAGAGCGAGACTAAATGCGAGGACGAGGATGTTTCGATTCATAGGGTGTGCGAAGTCGCCATTAAGGCAGAACTGCCGATTACCCGGTGGTGTGGGGGACCGGAGGTTTCAGGCGCTGAAAAGTAGCCACTTATCTTTCCAATGGGATGGAAAAACGCCACGCTTCGCCAATGAAACCACTCCCTGCTTTGCTCTCTCTCGCCGCGTTTTTGGCCATGATCCCGCGCGCCGGTGCGGCGGAGCCGGCCTGGAAGATCGGGGAACCCGTGGTGAGTTACTGGGCGGGTCCGGGGTTTCCGGGCGGAGTGGCTCTGAATGACACGGAGGCGGTTCGCCTGGTGGAAGGGGGCTGGAATTTGGTCTGGGCCAGCGAGAAGGAACTGGCGGTGGCCGAGCGGCATAATCTCCGGGCGCTCCTCACCGATCCGCTGCTTGATCCTTCCTCCCTGGATGACCCGAAGCGCCGCGAAGCCCTCAGCGCGCTGGTGGACCGCGTGAAGGGGCAAAAAGCGCTGTATGCCTATCATCTGGTTGATGAACCCGCGGCGGGCGCATTTCCGGCCATTGCCAGGCTCGTGGAGTTCCTGCGCGAGCGGGATCCGGCGCACCTGGCCTACATCAATGTGCTGCCGATCTATGCTAACAACGAGCAATTCGGCGTGCCCGGACCCATCGTGGAGGCTTATGCGGAGCACCTGCGGCTCTACATGCAGACTGTGAAGCCGGGACTCCTGAGCTACGACCACTATCAACTCAGGCAGACATGCGATGGGCAGGAATATTTCCCCAACCTCGCGATGATCCGCACAGCCGCGCAGGCCTCCGGCGTGCCCTTTATGAATATCGTGCAGGCGTGCAACTGGGTTCCCGGGAGCGCCGCCTCCCCGCTCAGCCCCCGCATTCCCACGCCCGACGAGTTGCGCTATCTCGCCTACACCACCCTCGCCTACGGGGCCCAGGCCATTTCTTATTACGTGTATGGTTACCCTGGACACGAGGGCGCCATGATGCGCTACGAGGGTGCTAAGGGAACACCGACGCCGCTTTACGAGAGGGCGAAATCATTGAACCGCGAATTCATCGCCATCGCCCAGGAACTTCAGCCGCTCCAATCAACGGGCGTCTTCCACGCCGGCATGCTCCCCCCGCCCACTGCGGAATTGCCCGCCGACAGCACCGTGACCTTCGATCCCCCGATCGCGAAAATCCCCTATCACCCCGGCGACCGCGTACTCGGCTTTCTCCTTGGCCAATTCGCGAAACCCGGCGCCTCCCAGGCCACCCATTATGTCGTGGTCAATCTTGACTATAAAACCGAGTCCACCGTTGGTCTGAAGGGCCCGGGAACCTGGGAGATCTTCGATCCCGCGACTCGTCAGTGGGGTTCCTCGACGCCCGCTCGCGTGGAGCTGAAATTGCCGGGAGGCAGCGGGAAACTCGTGCGCTTGGTGGCACCGAAGTAGCCTGCGGCATCAAAGCGGTTGGCGTTTGAACAGATCCAGCGGTCTGGAGGGCGATGCTTCGTCATCGCCTCGTGACCACAAGGCCATGCGCCGCCAGTTGTCGAGGAGGAGTTCCTTGGTGGACAGCGGGAGGACATCGAGACGCTTTCCGACAAAGACAATTAGGTCCCGCTCCGCATTAACTTTTTCTTCGGCGTGCGAGCGTTGCAGCGCCCAAAAAAACTTCATTCGTTGCCACGTCGGTTTCATCGTTTGGCGAAGTCGTAATGTGCTCGAGACCGGCTTCGATCATAAATGATGTTGTAGCCGCCGCCATTGCTCCAGCTCTTGTTGCAAACCGCCTTGGGGACAGGCAAATAATGAATCGCAAACGGCCTACTGCTACCCCAAAGCGATTCGGTCTACTCCCTGATGGCAGGCATATCCGCAAGACGGATCAGCTCTTCAGCTACGGCTGACCGTCCGGCGAGATGAGCAGATACTGCTTCGGCCAAGAAATCAGCAGCGGCAGCGATTTCAGGTATCGGAAGGCAGGTGCGCAAGATCATGCTGGGAGCGGCAATACTTTTGTCCATTGGTTGCAAGAGTTCAGCGCAACAGTCCGCTTGAAGCTATCTATTCAGGTCGCACTACTGAACCTCAACAACAACGCGCACAATAGACCTCGATCGGAACCGTAACTTGAAATGCTCCAGGACGGCTGCTTTTGAAAACGCCAGCGACGCGCGCACCGAAATCTTCGAATATATCGAGGGCTACTACAACATCGATCGCTAACATTCTTCCATCGGATATAAAACCAGAGCCAGTTCGAAGCCCGGATTCGCGCAGCACAATAACGCACAAATGGTCCAGAAATCCGTTGCACCTCGCCACTCCCAAAGCAGAATGGCGCACAGAAAACAGACCTATGAACAAACTCATCACAATTCTCGTCGCATTCGCCTTCGCGAGCACCGCCATGGCGGCCAGCTACTCCACCAAGGCAACCATGACACGAGAAGAACACAGCGCCAGATACGCCGTTGCTGTTCGGGTCTCGAAGTTGGTTGAGCGAGACGGCAAAGTCATGGAGCACGTCATTTGCCTGCCACATATTATCTGCTCACCCGGCGTGCCAGCATTTATTTCCTCGGGACAGGCTGTAAATCCCTACACGGGGAAGGAGAGTGTAAGGATCGATATTTCGTGGCCGAAGACGGTCAGGCCAGACTTTGCCGTTTGCACGGTTGCCATCAAACTTGGCGACACAATCGTCTCGAAGACCAAAACGAAAATGGCGGTAGAAGAGTAGTGATGTGGCGGGCGCTGACATGCAGCATGCCGGCTTTCGTGGGCCGCTTGCAAAAGCCGATGCTGCCCATCGGCTGCATCGCTCTCAATTTAACATGCGGTGATGGAAATGGATTCGGGAACCCTCTTATTCGATCGAGTGATCAGCTCAATCTTTGAATCTGCACAGGAGAACACTCTTGAAAACCAGGATCTCGCCACTCTTCGCGACACGCTGCTGCCGAAGCTCCTGAGTGGAGAGGTATCGGCGGTGAAGCCGGCCTTGGCACGCCCGCAGCCTGAAAGCCCCTCAATGTCCAAGATCCTCGAATCGCACTTTGAAACCGTGATGCCAGCCTTGCTGGCGAAGACCAGCTCCCCCTGTCTGGACGGCAACTCCTTCGCGCCCACCGCATCTAAGGAATGGGAGAACTATTACGCGAATGTGCCTGCCGGCCGCCGGCGCGCTGCGACTCGGCGGTATTAATCCCGCGTTGCCGCCGGGGGAAACCGCCTTGGGAGAGGCAATTAGTGAATTTTCCGCAAAGCTTCAATGGGCTTCGAATTTTAACATCAAGGATGTCGGTTACCGAACTATGAGTTCTGCCACTCGACAGGCGAAGCAATGCTTATTAAACCGATGAAACTGGTAAGCTCCCCGGGCTGGCAGCCGAGTCGATATTTCGGAGCCTTTTCCAGTTATAAATCAGAGGTATTTGGATAAGTGTCCCAGCCAGAAAACAGAATATAATATCGGCAACGAATGTCGGGTGCATTCTCGTGTTCAGCTGATTGTTATAGGCCGCAGCTGCCAGCGTGATCCCAATGACGAAGTGAAAAGGCCCCAGAAGATAAATCAAGGAGGCAAACGTCTTCGGTCGCACGCATGCGAGGATGGAAGCGATTCCGATACATCCGAAGACCGAGGATGCCATTCTAAGCCAGTAATCGAACATAGGCCGGTAAGCTATTATCCCTGCGCCCATTCCGTACAGTTCATCTGCCGCCACCTTCCATGAAGCAAACGTAAAGTAGAACGAGATCCCCCATCCGATGGCGCTGACCAGCAAACCAAGTTGGAGCGTATTGAGCCATCCGCGTGTAGTTGGTATCATTTATAGGTAATTGTTGTATAGAAACATGCTTTTGGCGAATGCCGTTTTGCCGCGCTTTAACGGATTTATTTTTAGTCAAACGTTTCAAAATCCAGCAAGGGCAGCTGTCGCGCCCGACGTGGTCGGATAATCGCTTCTTCGAGGCGCGCGTCTGAGGAAGGGTCCTGTCCATCCGCGAGCTGACGCGTCTTCTTGAACTGGCAAGGAATCCGCTTTCGACAATTTCCTCTGATATTGAGCTGATAAAATGCCGCTGCATATCCAAGCTGCTATTGCCCGCCATTCTTCTTCCCGATTTTGGCGGTTCCGTTTTCTCAGGAGTTGATCCGTGGAGAGAGGAGAGCCGCCTTGGAAGAAATGATTCCGCAGCGGCTCGGTTCCCTGTTATCACGCGCAAATTCCCTTGCACAGACGGTGAACTCCTTGTTCTGAGCAGCAAATTCGCTGTCGATGCCCGCGAACTCCTTGTCATTGCCGGCAAACTCCACGACAGCGCGCACGGGTTGGCTGTAAGCCGGCAAAGATTCCCCGGCGGCAGGGGCAATCTGCCAGTCAAGGGGGCGGATTCCGCTGAACCCGGGAGCGGACTCTCCGCAGGCGCTCTGAACCTTGCAAACACTCACCGCAGGCCGGCGAACAATTCTCCCCGAGCGTCCTCCCCGACCCGCTCCGAAAATCCAGCCACGCGGCTACTTTAACCAAATCCGAGGAATTCGGAAACTAAAAGAGGAGTTCGGCCTGACTCATTTGAAGACCGGCACCGGCTTGGCTACACCGCATATTGACCCTGGCAACTATCGTTTTTGCGCTTTGAGCAGATTGCTCTAAAAAACCACGCCACTAACTCTGCCAATAGTCCGCCGCGCCTTCCGGCCACGCTGACCCGCATCTGCAGCCGCTGCCATTGTTACATACCAATTCCGCGACGCCTCTAGCGTAGTATTATTACATCATCATTACTTACAGCGCATTAGATAACATATGGGAGACTTCTGAAAAAAATGGCGAATACTCGAAAATTAAACTGATTCATGAAATTAATTTAATTTCAAATACCCGTATGTTTATTTACTGCATTATATGCATCCGGATGCGTCCAGATATTATATGAGCCCGGATTGACTATATATGAAGCTACCATCAAATTCTATTGCGTTCGCAGCAGCTCTCTTACTCCCACTTGCAACCTTTGCCCAAAGCTCCGGAAGTGGAACCTCCGGAACTGGAAGTTCAACCGGTACCGGATCTGGTTCGGGCGCCAGCGGCTCAGCCACAGGCACTGCGGGATCCACTACCCCCAGTGCTGGTGGAGTAGCTTCCGGTGAGGCATTGTTCCGACAGTTCGATACCAATGGGGACGGCCAGATCAGTCGCGATGAGTTTCGCTTGGGATGGACATCCATGCATCAGGGCAGTGGCACAGGCACATCGGGCACAGGCACATCGGGCACAGGCACATCCGGCACAGGCACATCCGGCACAGGCACATCCGGTTCAGGCACATCCGGTTCAGGCACAGGCACAGGCACATCCGGTAGTGGTAGCTCGTCAAAGTAAGCCCCTATTAATATCGCCCTGCACAAATAAACTTGTGCAGGGCGCTTGGGCGCTGGACTTGTCGTGTCTGCCTCCGCATCAAAGCCGGCGTGCATTTTTTCCGGTGTAATTTTCCAGAGGTGCTTTGGATGTTCACCAATGGATCGATCTGCAGGCGCAAGAATACGTCGATGGTATAAGCGCGAGTAGTTCAAAAAAGAATGGCCGCCTTCTTCGCAGTTAGCGAGCAATAGGCGCCCTTAAAAAGCAGTTAGCTTTTTTACTTAAAAAAGTTTTTTTGTTACTCCGTTCGTAGTCCTTCATCGGGTGTGCCGCCAATTGGATGTATTCCTACATAAAGGGCACTCCACCGGTTGCGCTGCATGCCAGGAACTTCGCCACGCCGAAGTCTGACAGGTGAGAACCCGCAGGGTTCAAAGCCTGTAGCAGGCCGGTCGAGCCCGCCGGAACTAATTTTGTGCAGAGCCTGACCTAAAGGGCGTCGCAGCAGATGTTGCGATTCTTCCATACCGAAGGACACCGCGCCTTCCAGGGTCAAAACGCCTGGGTTCCCAGTTCCGGCAGTCTCGAAGACTCGAACGCCGGCTACACGCTGGGATCTTTTTCAGGGGCATCCGCATGCCGTCCACGGCTTATGGTGTACTGTCGATTCGCTGTGTGGCCCCCTAAAACATTGGGAACACCTTCCCGTCCACCCTTTATCCTCAGGGCACTGGACGATTACGATTAAGAGATTGGGCTTCTTGATGTATCCAATGGGCGGTATGCCCGGCAGCTCGTCGTCTGCTGAGGTGGTTTTCCGCGTAAAAAGAATCTATCAGATCAGCATTGGCAAGCTGGGTAGCCCGGAGTTCCACCGTCATTGAGTCGAAGTTCGCCGAGTTGAAAGGGGTGCCGGGCACCACCTTGAGACGCTGATTCACGAAGGAAATGAGCGCCGGGTAAAGTGTGAAAAGCAGTTTACCAGTGTCAGGTTAAAGCAACATAGCGACATGCTATTGATTGTTAACAAAGAGTTAGCTCATGCTCTCTTCTTCGATGCACCGCTGCCTGAATATTGATACCTGGCACGAAGAAACCAGCTCCGAACGAAGTCGAATTGGCGGCTCCGTGAAATTAGCCATACGGAAGCTGCTGCTTGCTCCGGGTGAAGATGAGCAATTTTACAATTCTCTTACGTTTACATGACAACTCGGGTCGGCACTTGGTTGACACTTGTTTTTATGAAACTAATTCTCAGAGCCGTGGTGGTTCTCCTGGTCTGTGCAGCCCCCTTGATTCACGCCGCTTCGGACACAGATGTAACCCTCATCAAAGTGGAAAAAGTCGTCATCGAAGAAAGTGTGATCACCATCGTCGTCACCGAGGCGAAGACGCGGATCACATTGATTCGAGAGGATTACGATCCCGCATTTACCGGGGATACATGGCATGGAATGCCGGTCACGAGAGTTCAAGTCATCTCCAACAAGGCTATATTCACAATCAAACGAGGCGCTGAAGCCGCGCCAGGCGGGCCGTTGGAAAACGCGTGGCAATCTTCGTTGAAGACGGCCAGAGAATTGCAGGATGGAAAGGAAGTCGACCGTATTGCCTTCTATGAACCGGACATCGTCATCAAAGGGAACATGATTGATTCCATCACAGGCTCCGGGTTTCTCATTCCGAAGGTAAAATGACTTGGTGGCAGAGCATTAGGGTGGAGTAGTTTATGCGGATTCCGACGGCGCATATTGAACCTGAGCTGAAGGCGATCGAACGGTATGACGCCATTCGCGAGCTTTTACGCCGGCTGGTCCACGCGGGAGCCCTTTTAATTACAGCGGAACCGGAGATCTTCGCCGCTTTCTCCGAGCGCGAGAAGGTGATGAGCACCGGTGTGGGCTTTCGGCTCGGGTTTCCTCACATTACTTCAGATGAAGTTTCGGAACCCGTGGTCGCGTTCGGCCGCTCACAAGCTGGTATCGAGTTCGACTCTTTGGATGACAAGCCAGTTGAATTCATCTTTCTCTTTATTCTGCCCACAAACGGATTTCCCAGTCACGAACGTGCGCGTTTCATGGGCCGGATTGGTCATGCGCTCGGGAACCGCCACGCTCAAACCATGATGCGCGAGTGCTTAACAGCGCGCGAGATCGCAGATGCCTTGGAGCGGGCTTTCAATGATGGCCCGGCCGCTTGACCCGGCAGAGGTATCTCGCAGGCGGGGCATTATTCGGCGAGGAGAAGCTCGCCCCAGTTTTTGGGTTCCATCATCAATTCAAAAACGGCGTCATCCACGATCCCGGTATGCTGGTTGCTCCAGGAGGAACGGAGGCGGGTGCGCTGGCCGGCGGGATCGCCATAAGTGACACCGAAATCGCCGTGCAACGTTTGCCCGACTGCCGGAGCGAGCTCCAAACTCGCCAACGGGATAACCGCCTCGACCAAATAGGCATCATTGCGCTTTGTCAGTTTGATTTTGGCATCGGTTAGGACTGCCACATCGGCTACCTTATACTCGCGGATCACACCCGAGCTAAAGATCCTGGAGGTGCGCGGTTTGGTGTTGTCAGCAACCGGGCGATATACCACGGCCGTTGGTGTGCCTTTGAAATTACCGATACTTAGCCGCAGATCGCCCACCACGGCTTTGTCGCGTTTTGCGTCTGCTTTGGAATCGGTGCCGAGCTGGAAGTCAACGGTGTCGCCGCTGAGATACAAATTTTCCGGTTGCTCCGCGCCATTTACCCACGGCGTCGCATCACGCACATCCCAAGCCAGGTACAGATTTTGACTATCCCATGTGGCAGCGCAGCGGACAGAGCTGGCCTCGGTTTTTTGAAAGCTGATCGTTTCGGCACCAGCAAAATCCTGTTCAAGGTTTCCGGTGGATTTTGGCGTGAGCTTCTTAAGTATAAGGCGCCGGATGCCGACTGCGGCCTGCAGTTGCTGGTCATGAAATTTCTGCGCGTCAACCACGTCATTGTCCGAAATCGACACGCTTGCGCCGGCAATCGCTTTCACCGTTTCAAGTCCCGTCACCTCAAGGTTCCAGTAAGCGGTCTTGCCCGCTTGAATGTAAAGCTTGCCGTCGGTGCCCAGGGTGACGCTGCCTCCGAAATCTTCCCCTCCCATGCCCGGCGGGCACTGCGACATATCCGCACCAGGGACGGCGGCGGCGGGCCACTTCACTTTCATCGGATCGCCTTCAAAAAGCCGGGTCAGATAAAAGCCCTCTTCGGTCAGGATATGCCATTCGCCAACGTTGGTCGGTACGACCCAGACGTTGCCAATCGGTTTCGACAATTTCACACTGCCCGTTGGGCTGTAAGAGCCGCGAATCATTCCGACCTGCGGCGGGCAGGCGTTGTGTGAACCGTGCACGCCGACGAAGTTATCCGGATAGCTCCAGCGTTTTTTGCCGGTGCTGATGTCGAAGCAGTTAAACACGGCATGTGTCTCGCCGTAGTTGCCTGGTTGCAGGAGAAGCGAGCCGTCGGCCGAAGCCATTCCCGGCGAGGGAAGCTTTGCAGAAACGTTCAAGTCGTATTTTGGCGCGCCGCACGCGGTGAAGCCGTCGGGCCGGAAGAGCCGGTCAGCGGAGGTGAAGGTGAGATCCGAGCCCAGGTTCATATACCATCCGCTGAAGCGCACGGAACCATCGACGCTTTGAACTTCCCCGGGTTGTTCCTGCTCATCCCCGTTCGCGTCCGTCCATAAAAACGTTTTGGCACTCTTATCTTTGCCTTCGGGCCGGAAGGTGCAGCGCAGTTTGTAATCACCCTCACCGAGCCGCTCAAAAATATTCACCTTGCCCGGCTCGAAAGCCCACTTGCTGGCGACCGCTAGATACAAATGCCCATTTGAACCGGTGGCAAAGCGTGAGTTCTCCATGCCGTCGCGCGTGATCACCGCCGTGACGCGCGCCCGGCCGCTTTGCGGGTCGAGGCGCCATTCGCAACCCTGGCCAATCATCACATTGGGGTCGGTCGGGCAAATCGCGCCGCCAAGTGCGCCGTAGCCGGTCGAGCCAAAAAACTCATTGAGGAGCTTGCCTGTTTTGGTGTCCCAAACGCTGACACGCTTGGGCGCGCCATCACATTCCATGACCCAGAGTTTGCCGGCGGCGTCCACAGCCATGCTTTTTATAAACCGCATGCCATCCGGCTGCCACGGCCCAAGCAATGCGCGTCCGCCTTTGCGGCCGATGGTTAAAAGTGTCTCTTTTCCTTTGTGGACGAGCACCTGGTTGTCGGGATCGTTCTGCGCCGTATAGGTCAAGCCGTCAGGAGCAACCGTTTCCGCGATTTCCTTCCGGCCTTTTGTGCCGGGCGTCGGGCGAATTTGCACCAGCTTGCCTGTCCTGGGATTGAGCTCGGCGATCATTTCGTCTTCGTAAAAGGCGAGTTCAAGCCTGCCGGATCTGAAGCTGACATTGTCCGCTTTCTCAGGCTTTACGGCGGTGTCCGCGGCCCAGAGCGATTTGATTTTCAGGTCCGCGATGTCGCTGCCTTCCCATCCCACATAACTGCCATCCTTCGTATTTAGTTTATAAAGATTCGCTCCATCGGCGTCCGGGCCGGCATTCCCGCCCAGGACATAAAGCACGCCCGTGTCGACCGCGAGTCCCTTTACGCCGGAGATGCCGCCACGGTTATTGCCCCACTTCGGTTTGCCATCAAGGTCGCAAGCCAGCACCGACTTGCCGGCCTCCGCCCCGTTCCAGCCTAAAAAAACCTGTTGTCCTTCCGTGGCCACCGCCACCGGCACGCCATGGTCACCGCCCCAGTTTCCCGCGCCGTCCGCGCTGTCCCACGGTGCGACGCCGCCGTTCGCAGCCCAGCCGCGCAGTTTCAATCCGATGCCGGTGTGTGTGATCGCGTTCCATTGGTAGTCCGCAGTCGCTACCGGGACGCCGGGACGCGTCCACGAAGGGGTCGTGAGTCCGTCCCATTTGACGGTATGTTTGCCTTGGGTAAAGAACGCGGCGTTGAGCAACTGGCGCACGACCTCGCCGTCCGCTTTCTTAATGTTCAGGGAGATGAAGCCGTCCGCGGGCATCGTGAACTCAATCGGGATAAAGCCCGCGAGTTCCTCCGACTTGATCAGGCCATTCCAGTTCACCACCGGAATCCCCTGCTCCATTTTGACTGGAAACTCCCGCGCATCGGCAAGGCGCACCGATTGTGTTTTCCCGGTGCTCTTCGCTTCAAGTGTCGCCGTGCCCCAGGTCCCGGCTGACATGAAAGTGAAAACACGGTCGGGCGTGATACCGGCCTTAAACAGTTCCTTTACCGTGGCCCGGCCCCTGGTGCCGATCGTAAAGTTAGGTTCAAACGTCAGCGTGAACGAGCCTCCGGCTCTGATCGGCTCTCCGTTGCGCGTGAGCAATTTCCAGGGAATCGCCAACTCCTGTACATAACCCTTCCCGTTTTCATTCAGAGTGAACGCCTGCAATGCGCCGCCGGTTTTCTTGGCGTCCTCCACGACCCCTTCCTTGAAATCCTTCCCCTGCTCGATCTTGATGACATCCGCGCCGTCCTGGCCGCGCCACGCGGTGAAATGCTGGCCGCGTTCCAGCGGCGTTCCCGCGCCGGTGATGGTGCGGAATTGCAGACTGTCGCCCGCAAAACCGTAATCGGCGATCGTCTGGCCCGGATTGTTCAGCGGCGTATCGTCATTCCAACGGGCCAGCAGATAGAGGTACTCGGCATCATACTGCGCGTGAAGCCAGATAGCATAATGGTCGCGCTGCACCTCCGCATCGTCGCACGCGAAAATCCCGGCCGACAAATCCCAGTCGTCCACCTTGCCATCGACGGCCATTTTAGATGGAACCGGCAAAACCCGGAAGCTGACGTTTTCCGTCGGCGTGGCGCGGACGGCCAGAGGGATAAGAACGGCGAGGGCGGCGAGGGCAATCGAAGGTTTCACAATAAAAAATGCTTGGAGAAGGGGTTGAAAATCTTACCGGGGAAAACGTTAGGCGGCGGCGTTGCCTCCTGTGGCAGGGTGCCGTGCTGAAACCGTGGAATTCATGAGGGCCGGCGCTGAATCAGTTGCCGTCCAATTGCACACGCGCCTCACCACCCGCCACGCAGATACTTTCAAGCCGTATCTCCTGTTCACCTTCTCCTGCAAATAGAGGTTGAATTTCAAGCGTGTGCGCGGCCGTGGGATCGAGTCCTTCGGCGATAACCTGCACATGATGACAATTTCCTTTCACCACATTCGCCAGTGAGCCCGCGTCAAACTCCGTGAGCGTTTGTTTGCCGTCGCCCGATTTATGCTCAACCAGCTTCCCATCAATGATCACGCGGTACTTCGTCGACTTGGTCGTCGATTCGGCGAACAACATTACCATGCTCCCGCTGAACTTCACTTTTAGCGGAGCCACGCCATCCGGTTCATCCTTCTTTCCCGTCGCGATAACCTCGTCGTCGAGCCAGCGCGACATGAGCATGTCGAAGTAAGCCGACACCGGATTGGGCAGACCGGCGCGCCATCCTTTTGGCAACGCGCCCAGGGTGGAAATGCGCACCCGCGCGTTTTTCATGTAAGTGTCAGGATACAAAGTCTTGGGCGGCACCGCGCAAACCTGTTTCGCCTTGATCGCGTCTTGAAACGCCTGCCAGGCCGCGTCCGCGAAGACGCCGTAACCCGCATCGCCCGGATGCACCCCATCAAAAGGCCAGAGTTTTTGAAGTGTCGTATCCCCGTTTTTCACGAGTTGCTGAGCGAGCGTCACCGCGTCGCCGATCGCTGTCTGGTAAGCATCGCTGATCGCATGATGCGCCGCCTGGCGAGTAAACCCATCCGTGTTCCCGCGTTGTACATCCCACATGAAAGGAAACACCACCTGCACCACCGGCGCATGGGCATCCTGAATAATCCGGCGCACCAGCGACTCATAAGAGGCAAGGGTTTCCTGGTTCGGATCGCCAATGCCGTCGTTGGCGGTGAAATCAAGAAAAACGAGATCCGGCCGTCGCCGCATGACATCGCGTTCAAAACGGAAGACACCGAGCTGCGAGCTCGTGCCACCAATCGCGGCGTCCCAGAATTTGAACCGTGCATTGGGATAAGCCGCCTCCAATCGTGCGGCAATCTGGCCGCGATACGACGTGATCAAGGGATCGCTGGCGTTGGCGCCCCACGTAAGCGAGGCTCCAAAGAAAACCACGCTGAGCCGTTCGCCTGCTTTAGCGCGCTGATCAAAATCTTCAAAACCCGGGCTACCCGCCATCGCGACGGAGAGCGTCACGAGACTGAGGCCAACGGTTACAAGGAATGCAAAGCTGCGATGAATGATGGAGTCCAGGGGTAAAAAGTCGTTAACTGCGCCTCGTTTCGGAGGAAGATCGACGAGGCTCAAAATCGTTAGCTATTTTTTCCACAACGTCCATGCGATGAAAATATGCGTCGCGGCCGATGACTGCTCCGCCGTTAAAAAAACTAGTTGGACCGACGCAAGGCCAGTTGAGAACGGAGTGTGAAAGCCGCTTCCTGTTTCCCGGGCCTTTCGCCGTATTTGGTCAATTGCATAAAAGCCCGGCTCCTATAAGGACGCCGGGCTTTTTCAGACAGTTACCCGCCCTCCAAAAGCGGCAGCCTATGCAACCAACGAGTTCAACTCACACAGCTTTACGCCGGCGCGGCCGGCTGAAGGCCGTCATGGTGATCATCGCCATGCCGCTCAGCAGCATGCCGGGTTCAGGCACCGGAGCTATGGCAAAGATCTGAATGTTGGCGTCAAAACGAGCGCGCGTGCCGGCCTCAAAAGGAGTAAATGTAAGAGAAGTAACGTTGAATACGATTTTACTGATTGTGCTGTCCTGAAAATCGTTGGAGGCAAGGCTGAAGCGCACTTTCTCGCTCACATCCGTGAAGGTTCCACCGCTGTCGGCATTGTTCGTATTGCCGAGCCTAACCCGTAATTCAATCATGTCATTGGCGCCATTAGTCAGGAGATGAGCAAAGGCGTTGGCGGCAGTCGTGCCACCCGCGCCGACAAGGAGAGTGATCGAAGCGGGCGCGTCGCCGGAACTGTAGAAAGGAGAATCGCTTAATATTGTCACCGAAGCGTCCGTTCCGAAACCGTCCGTGGCGGTAAATTGAGCCTGATTCAGGACGACGGTGGAAGAGATGAATTCAATCGGAAAGAACGCGGTGCCAAGAAGAATATCAGCTTTGGCGGGCATTACGCACAGACCAAGGAAGACGGCACTTGCCGCCAATTTTGGATATGAAAGTTTTAGCATCAGAGGTGTGAAAATAATTATTAAGTAGTTAACGCATTTACCGGCCCGCCCTCAGCATTTTGAATGCCAATAACCGCCGCGTGGAGCTTACGTGCCAGCGGCCTTGCCGGATGCATCCCAACCTGGCTAGAAAGTTTCACGATCTGCCTCGATGGCTGTCATGTTTTTGCCATGATGGCGATGGAACGCGGTCACAAGTTACCTAACCGAATAGGCGTTTCCCAGGAGACGCCTTTCATACGACAATGTTTTGTCCGCCAAACGGGGGAGCTTTATTTTCAGCTGAAAACCGTGCCATTCCATGAAAACTCATCCAATTCTCCGAGTCTTTTTCGTCTTCCTAATGATCCTGGCTTGCGGTGCCATGGCGCAGACCAACGAGAGAGTTGGATGGCTTCCGGGCTCGGGCGAGCCGATCATTCTTCCCGACGTTGCCTACAAACGCGCCAAGCAGGCGCTTGAAAAAGCCTATCCTGACAAAGCCACATGGATACTGGAGACACTCTCCGTGGGAGCTGAGCGCAGCAAGGGGCGGCTTGGTATTGCCTATCCAGCATACCGGCTCACCTTTTCCCGGCGCTCGCAGGAGCGGCCGATTTCGGAGAACGTCACGTGCGACGTGTTGGTTTTGCTCTCGGACGGCCGCGCCACTGTTGGCCAGCTTCGCAACGAATAAGAGAAGCACCCAATCGTGCGTGCAATTGAGATCCACACGCTATTTATCCATGCATCACGGTTTCCCGCCGAGTCAACGCTGACCGCAGATACTCAGTGTATTTCAGGCGGGTCAATGCTCATGTCGGCAGGAGAGCGTTTTCAATTACCCCTTTTAGGAAGTAGGTCATCAGACTCCCTTTGCCTTTTACTTCAATCTCACCGCGGGGCTCGCATTGGAAGCAAATGGGAAGCTCGCGCACGGTGCTTTCAGTAAGGTGGATGCGGCCGGGTAGTCCGCTTGATTCCATGCGGCTCGCGGTGTTTACGGTATCCCCCCAGAGATCATAGATAAACTTCTGCCGCCCAATAACACCCGCCACGACGGGGCCGGTATGAAAGCCAATCCGGATCTCAATCGCGAGGCCTTCGGAAAGATTAAATGCATGCAGTTCATCCTTCATCTCAAGGGCGAGGCGGGCAATATCTTCACAATGCCGCAAGCTCGGTTCCGGCAGGCCGGCAACCACCATGTAACAATCCCCGATCGTTTTGATTTTCTCGACACAGTATTTGTTGGCGAGGCGGTCAAAGCGGGTAAAAATGATATCCAGAAGCCGTACCAATTCCTCGGCTGAAACGGTCTGGGAAAAGAGGGTGAAACCAACCAGATCAGCAAATAGCACGGTGACGTGGGGATAGCTTTCGGCAATGATGCCGGCCTTTTCTTTAAGCTGGGCGGCGATCGCAGCAGGCAGAATGCTCAGAAGGAGAGTATCGGACTTGGCGCGCTCCAATGTAATAATCCGGTTTGCTTCGCCGAGGCGTTCGATTTTCTCGCCAAGGGCGACCGCGGACCTGCGTTTGATGAGGTAGGCTTGCAGGGCGGCAAGAGCCAGCGCCAGCAAAAGAAGAGCGCCAACGATCGCTGAATTGCGAGCCAGCCGCTGAAGACGTCGGTCTTTTTCCAGCACTTCAATCTGCCGTCCCGTGCGCTCCGCCTGCAGGCGGGTCTGGGTCTCCTGAAGCTGGCGATCACGCTCAAGGAGTTCGATTTTGCGGGTTTTTTTCTCTGTTTCGTAGCGGGTCTGGGCTTCGGCAATTTTGCGCGCCGTTGTCTCATCGAGCAACTCGCGATCGAGCTCACGAGCGCGCCGGGAATCCCGCAGAGCACCCTCGTTGTCGCCCATTGCTTCGCGAATATTGGCCCGTTCATCGAGCGCGGCGACTATGGAACGTTTGTTGGCTTTCAGCTCCGAATTTTCCAGACTTTTTTCTGTGCTGCGCAATGCCTCATCGAGTTGCCCGGCGAGACGGTATGCCTTTGCAAGGCGCACACGCATGATAGAGAGAAGATTGGGATCGCCAGACTTCTCACTTGCCTGTTCCGCGGCCTGTAGGTTCCGCACCGCCTCGGAAGCACGTCCTTCATCCATGAGGGTATCGCCGAGGTTTGCCTGGGCAGCACCAAGCAGCCGCGGATTCTCGAGCTCAGTGGCCAGTTGGATTGCTTCCTCGGCGGCTTGCCGGGCTTCCGGATAGCGTTGCTGCTTTGCGCGAATAATGCAGAGAGTTACAAGGCTGACAGCAAGCTGCGGGCGATCGGAAATTTTTCGCGAGACAGCAATGCATTGCTCCGTGTAATGGCTGGCGTCATCCAACCGCCGCTGGTCAACAAAAACCGCGGCAAGTCCGGAAGCGGCGGCCGTCACACTTCGGGGCTGGTTAAGTGTTTCACTAAGCCGGAGTGATTCCGTGTAGGAATCGATGGCGCCTGAGTAGTCGTTGCGCTGGTAGGCGATGGCTCCAAGATTGAGGAGACTCTCAGCTTCGGCGGCTCGGTCCCCGGCCTGGCGGCGCAGCACGAGCGCCTTTTGCTGGTATTCCTCAGCCTTCAGCAAATCGCCCTGATAAAGCCAGCAGACACTGAGATTGGCGTAAGCCATGGCAGCATCCGCAGGTGGAGGATTGGCGCCGCGTAAAGCCATGCTTTCTTCATAAAGGGCAACAGCATCGGACCACGCGCTTCGCACCAGAAAAAGGTTCCCAAGATTTAGTACGCTGTTTGCTTCCTCAGTGTGATTGCCCAGCTCTTTAAAAATCCGGCGGGCCTGCTCGAGGGCGACGCGGGAATTATCGTAATCCGTCTGCCGATAGCGGGCGATGCCCAGGGTCAGAAATGCCCTGGCTTGAGAGGTCCGATCGCCGGCTGCTTGCGCGAGTTGGGTTGCTTCCTCGGCCAAAAGCGTGGCTTCGTCCGGAGCGGTCGCATTTAGCAGGGAACTGAGATCGATAAGAATGTTTGCGCGCTGCAATCCTGCCGGGGTGCGTGCGAGCGCCGCCCTCAGGTCGGCAATTTCATCCGCTTGCAGCGTAAGGCTCAAAGCGGAGAGGAATAAAAGGAGCAGAAGTTTGGAAGCCATCGGAGTGGGACGGTGAATTCCAAGGCGCCTGATTACACGGCCGAAGAATCGTGTGTCGTTGGCAAATCAGCCATTCCGGCAAGCTGTATAGCTGGCGCCTTTATCCTCGCCAATGGATAGTTCAAGCCGCAACCGTCCTCGTACCTTATCTGGTCTCATCGGCCTGACGGGTCGCGGCAAAATAAATGACGTAAAGCCACGACAGAATTCCCGCCAAGATAGCCCATAAGATTGAGCGATTCCGCTGCCAGGAACATACAATCGCAATTGCTGCGCCTAAGCTGATACCGGTCTGGGTGACCGTTTGCGTGGTATGGTTTGCGATTTGGGCGATAATCATAACCTGGACGTCTGATTTAAAGAATGGACGAGCAAAGCCGGAACTTCCGTTGATATTACGGTTGGGAGGCAGGCTATTGCATATGCGTCATGGTATTGATCGTCAATGCTTACAAAAAAGGGCAACCGCCACCTATTGCACAAGCCGTGAACAAGTGGTGGAAAGGGGCATCCCAGAGTTTAAGCGCCGCGAAGCGGCCAGGAGGTCGTGAAAGCGCCAGCGGAGGCCTCACACGATTGGCCCGCAGGCTGGGCAAGCCGACCATAAAAGTCACCTGCCCAGCCTTTGCTGAATTCGTCACGATGAAGGGAGAAGCGTATTTCTTCCCCCCTTCCATGAGTTTCCTGCTTGAGCCGGATGAATGCGGCGCTGGCAAGCTGGCCGCTAATTAGAAGCCAAAACCTAAAGGCGGCGGCTAGCAGCCTGGCGGGGTCAGCGGCGGCGGCGGCGAAGCCCGAGGAAAGCACCGCCTGCGAGCAAGGCCATCATGGTGGAAGGCTCAGGAACCGAGGTGAGGCTTATATTGTCCAGGTCGACAATGGTATTGAGTCCGCCGGTGCGGGCGCCAAACGCTTCACGCATGCTAAATGTATCAAGATCAAGGTTTCCGATCACCACGTCGCTGAAGATGATAACGGGTGTACCGGTCAGGTTCGGCGTTAGGGTGAGGGTTGCCAACGTTGAACCATTTACCTTGGTTAGCTCAAGTTTGGCGTGGTGAAACGCGTCGCTGTTGAGGTCAAACCAGTTCGCGCCAAAATTGGCGGCGCTGAATGTCGTCACGTTCGCTTCAACTCCATCGTAACCGATACGGATAAAGTCTTCCGGCGTATTGATGTCGGCATCGTAGATACGGAAACCGAGTGAGAGCGCCCCGCCGAGAAGTTCGCCCTCGTAGGCATGGCCGATGTCATCGATTGGGCCGCTATTGCCGTAACGGTTGGTATCGAGAAGAGCCATCTGGAAACCGTCGGCGCGCTGGACGTTATTGGCGACATCATCGGCGCTCATTTTGAAATCAAACTCGGAAACGACCTTGGATTTCGGCCCATCGGGAATGCTTTTTTCAAACCCAATATTGGAAAGCTGACCGTTGTTAGCGTGGGCAAGCCGCAATGCGTTTCCGGAGACTCCACCGGTGATGATGGTTGGATGCAGATTGCCTGCGGCATTGATATCTGATGCACGGTAACCAGTGCCTACGGTATCAAAGTTTTGCACCGTGCTGGCGGTTGGCGAACCGGTGTCCAGAGTTGTTGAAGTAAGACGATCCACATCGACGGTTGCCGTTGCCCCCCCGGTGCGAGCACCTGCCATGAGCCGAAAATCGTAGGCGCTCAGTCCCGCGACAAATTGTTTGTCAAAGAGTGTCACCGCAGCTGCACCGGCTGTATTCACATCGGGAGTAATCTTGACAGTCACATTCGCTCCGCCGTCCGCCGGCAGGATTTCAATCTGCGCGCGGTTCCAAAGATTGTTAAGGAAATCAATCGATGAAGTCGGCACGTCAACCAAACCTACCTCCGTATTATTCCATTTAAGCGTGACCCGATTAAGGCCAGGAACGCCGCCGTTATAAAGCGGAAGTCCAATGGCCAGGGTATTGGCCACCGAAGGATTTTCATAAGCAATGGAGGGGCCATTGCCATGCTTGTCAAAATCGGAAGTTGGCAGCAGAAAAATTCCGAGCCCATCCGCAGGGGCGCTGCCATCAGGATTGGCCATGCGGAAATCGACCTCCACTCGGCGCGCGGAAGCGAGACCGCTATCGGCGCCGCGATCGAGCGCGACGGCAGTCAGCGTATCGCCCTGGCTATCCTTGGCCAGGCGCAGAAATGCACCGCCGCCTGAGCCGCCGGTTGTCTGAATCAGGGGACCGTCGAAATTTGGGTTATTCTTACTACCAGAGGTCGAGTTGGTGACAAAACGCGTCGCATTGGCGCTGTCGAAATCCTGGAAAGTCTTCCCAGTAATTGACCCGGCGGGCAACGTTGCAGCAGTCCCTGAGTAAACGACATTCACATTATCTATGTCGCCGTTCATATTTAGCCCACCCGTGCGCCCACTAAATTGCACACGGTTTTCAACAGGCTGCATGGCGATCGCCTGATTGATGAGCTGAAAGGTCTGGGGAGCAGCGCCATTCACGTCACGCGTGACATTCACCACCACGTTCATCCCATTTCCAGCTTGTGTCAGTGTTACCTGAGCCCGGTTAAAAACGTTATTACCAAAATTAATAACATCAGTCCCATTCGCCGAAACATTGACATGTTCAGCTCCATCCCAATGCAACGAAACCGCATTGTCCTGATAAAGATCGTGACCGATTCCGAATACGTTCGCGATATTCGGTTCCTCCGCCACAAAACCAACCGGTCCAACTCCCGTGGCTCCATAAACGGAGGTTGGGATCAGCAGAAAACTGATCCCATCCGCGTTTGCATCAGGCCCGCCAAGACGAAAATCATACGTGGCAGAGAGCGTTGACCAATTCCCACCAAAATCGGTGGCATCAAAGCTGTAATGATTATTCTGGCCGTTGGCACCATCGGTAATAAGTCGGAGGAAGTTATTGGTCCCTTCCGTGATAATGGTCGCGGTGGGAGCTGAGCCCGATTGCGTGGCCACTCCTGGAGTGCCAGCCGTGTCGAAATTAGCGGTCGTGGCTGCGAAGGCGCCTGCAGCGGAGAAAAGAGCAATTGAGGTGGAGAGAATAAGGGGGGTTTTCATCGGTAGACGCTATTTTAAAGTGCAATGCTGCAACCTTTCTTAGGGGGTGCAGAGTGGCAAACGCGATTGAACGCATCCGCGACCGGATGTCATGCACAAAAACAACCGCAAATTCCCGCCGGCTCCCATTAATAATCCGGTTTCAGCCGGCACGGCGGAATCAAGGAAAGCTAACTGCGCCAACAGAGACCGGTGCTTGCGAAAGGCGGGGTTTAAAGCCCCGGGACGACGCCGCGAAACAGTCCAATTTTTGCGGTCATCTCAGGACGGATTAAGCCACTCTTCAAAATACGCATCAAGACGCACGAGCACCTCTTCTTTAATGTCCTTAAGATCGGTGAAGCGTCCCCAGCGCGTCACATCATTCTCTTTGCCCGAGCCTTCGAACTCACGGATAAACTCCTCCACCAGCAGGAGCTGGTCGGCGTGCGTTTCGCGCAGGTGTTGCTTACAAAGATCGGCGGTCTGAGCCTGCCTGTTTTTGGTTCCTAATCCCATACCATCCAGCGTATGGCCGAGTTTGACCAAAGACAAAGGACGATTCGGCAGAAACCGCCGGTTCGCCGCAACGGATGCCAGCGCAAATCCGATTCAATGGAGCAGATCCCGGCTCCGGACTCGGCAAGTTTTCTCTTTTTATCGCTTTAACGTGAAATCACTTCACGAATTTAAGCGAATTCGCGAATGAATCGTGCTGACAGTGGGTTCTTAAATACCGCTATCCTGCCGCTCTTGCTTCCGAAACATGGCCAAAGTTCTTCTCGTTGATGATGATCCTGCAATGCTGCGATTTTTGAGTCGCACCCTGTCTGAACATGGTCACATAACTGCTGAAGCAGTCACAGGAGCCGACGCGCTCAATCAACTCTCCACCGAGCGATTCGATCTGGTGCTTACCGATCTGCTGATGCCTGTCATGGACGGGTTTGAGCTAGTCCTTCAGATCCGCTCAGATCCAGCAATTGCCTCCACGCGGGTCATATTTTTTACAGGAGCCTTTTACCGTGCTGAAGTCAGGGCGCTCGCCCGATCGGCCGGGGTCGGCACCATCCTAACCAAGCCGGCCACGGGCGAAGAAGTACAACGTGCGGTCGAGGAAGTTCTTCTTCTAAAAAGTCCATCGGAGCGTCCCGAAGTCTCAGAGTTTGCCCGCCAACATCAACGTGTGCTCGTGGAAAAAATTTCCGCGGCCGAGCGCGCTCAGATGACCGCCGAACAAGCCCGCCGCGATAGCGAACGCCGCTCGCGGGCGCTTTTTGAGCATTCCCTCGACGCCATTCTTCTTGCCTCCAACGACGGTCGCTGCATCGACGCCAACCCGGCCGCGTGCGCCATGCTTGGTTATTCGCTCGATGAACTCCTTTGTCTCACGGCTCCCGACCTCATCGCCGGCTCCCTGACATCCGCCCAATGGCACGATTTTCTGGCCATGAGCAAACACCAAGGCGAATGCCAGCTGCTGCGCAAGGATGGTTCGCCCCTGGAAGTGGAGTTTGGAGCGGTCGCACATATCGAGGCGGGTATCCATCTTGCCATCATCCGGGATATCACCGCGCGCAAACAATCCGAGGAAGCCCTCCGCCAGAGCGAGCAGATACTTAATCTCGCAATCGCAGCTTCCGATCTCGGCGTCTGGGACTGGGATATCGCCGGCAACAAATTCGTTTGGTCCGAACGCTGCAAGGCACTTTTTGGAGTCGCGCCCGAAGTCCAAAACGACATGGAGGCCTTCGTGGCCGCCGTGCACCCCGAGGATCGCGAGTCGGTAAAGGCCGCCATCATGCGCGCACATACCGAGAAAACCGCGTACAGTGTCGAATACCGGATTGTGTGGCCTGACGGATCCGTGCACTGGATCGCAGCGCGCGGCCGCGCCACGTTCGATGCGCACGGCAGGCCGCTGCGGAGCATCGGCACCGCGCATGACATTACCGAGCGTAAACGGATTGAAACCCAGTCGTTGCGCGCCCAGCGGATGGAAAGCCTTGGCACGCTGGCCGGCGGCATCGCTCATGATCTAAACAATGTCTTCGCCCCGATCGTCCTCGCCATCGGATTGCTGAAGCTCAAATTTCCTGATGCGGAAAGCTGCAATGTGTTGGAGATGATTGAAAAAAGCGCCGATCGCGGCGTGGAAATGGTGCGCCAGGTGCTCGCGTTTGCGAGGGGCATCGACGGGGAGCGTTTCCTGGTCATCCCCGCTCTGCTCCTTGAGGACGTGCAGCGGATTATTATCGATACTTTCCCAAAAAATATCGCGCTAATAACCGAGGTGGCCGCCGAGCTCTGGAGTCTCATGGGCAACGCCACCCAGCTCCATCAGGTGCTTCTTAATCTCTGCATCAATGCCCGCGACGCCATGTCCGAAGGCGGCCAGCTTGTCCTCTCGGCTGAAAATATCATGCTTCAGAGCGGCAATACTGTCAGCGACTTTGGCGCGCCCAACGGCCCTTACCTTCTTATTAAAGTCCGCGATAATGGCGAGGGCATCCCCTCTTCAATCCTGGAAAACATTTTCGATCCTTTCTTTACCACCAAAGCGTTTGGCAAGGGAACCGGGCTTGGCCTTTCTACTTCCCTTGGTATCATCAAGAGCCACGGCGGATTTATCCAGGTTGAATCCGAAGCAGGCAAAGGAACTACCTTTAAAATCTATCTCCCGGCTGCGGTCAGCCATTCGGCTATCTCCACTCTATCCCTGGGGTCCAGCGATTACGGGTTACCACCGGCGGAAGGCGAACTCCTCCTGATCATTGATGACGAAGCGCCAATTCGTGAAATCGGAAGAAAGATTCTTGAGAACTTCGGGTACACGGTCATTACCGCGTCAAATGGAGCTGACGCGATTAAGCAATATCATCTGCACCGGTCAACCATCGCCCTTGTCATCACCGATATGATGATGCCAGTCATGGACGGCGCCACTACCATCCAGCGGCTCCGGGAAATAAATCCGCATTTGAAAATTATCAGCACCAGCGGGTTGCCGGCCAGCGAGCATGATATAAATGAGAAATATTTCCTTCAAAAACCATACAGCCAGGAGACGATTCTTCGCACAGTATTAGATGTCCTCCATTCGCCCGCTTAAACTTATCGCAGTTTATGCTCCCGGATAGTTCAATCGCCACTAAGTTTACAAGGCATAGCAACCTATGAACTCCCCCCGCCTGACATCCATCCTTTTTTCCCTTGCTCTGGCAACCACGGTTTACGGCCAGGATTCGGAGTACGCCGCGGCATTTGTAAACAAAGCGGGCGAAGCTCACGGAACGCTGGGAGAGAAAGCTGCCGGCTTTCTACTTGCCTACATGCCATCGAAGGATCAGGAAACCCTTACCACGGAGTTCCTGATGGAAAACCTCACGCTGGCATTCGAGGCGCGCGCGAAATTCCCGTGGGCAAAATCACTGCCTGAAGAGCGTTTTTTTAACGACGTCCTTCCGTACGCCGTGCTCGATGAAACCCGCGAATCATGGCGCAAAACTCTTCTCCCCACCGCAGCGGAGTTGGTTAAGGATTGCACAACGGCAAGTGAAGCGGCCCAAAAACTCAACGAGAAACTCTTTAGCGTTCTCAACGTCCACTACAACACGAACCGTCAGAGACCGAACCAAAGTCCGGCTGAATCAATGGCTCAAGGCCGCGCCACTTGTACAGGTCTGGCAATCCTCCTGGTCGATGCGTGCCGGGCGGTCGGCATCCCGGCCCGAGTAGCTGGCACAGCGCAATGGACGACTAAACCCGGCAACCATACTTGGGTGGAAATCTGGGACGGCCAATGGAAGTTTACCGGCGCCGACGAATTTGACCCCAAAGGGTTTAATCGCGGCTGGTTTGTCGGCGACGCTTCGAAAGCTGTCGCCAATGATGCTGCCCATGCCATTTGGGCCAGCTCCTGGAAACCCGTCGATGGACGCTTTCCGATGGTTTGGAACCCCGCAGATCGCGCGGTAGGCGCGGCCAACGTAACCACACGTTATACATCCAAGGGACCGGATGCGCCCGCCGGCCTCGCGCTACTGCATCTGCGCGTGACTTCACATCGGAAACCAGGCGTCGATACCCGCATCGTTGTGACCGCGGAACTATGCGATCAGGAACGCCATCTGCTCGATACCCAACTTACCAAGGCCGGAACCGCCGACCTTAATGACACTGCTACTTTCAAGATCAAACCTGGCAACTACCTATGGCGCCTTCGTCGCGGCGACGAAATCCGAGAACTTCCCTTAAACATCAGCACACCTGCTGAAAGTACAGTTGAGCTGGAGTGGGAGAAGTTGGCACCGGCGGCCCAACAACTCACTTCACCGTAAGAAAAAACCGTCGCCCTCTCGCGCGAACGGTTTTCAAGCCTGCAAAGTTTGTCTTAGTCCTTGAATAGATCCACGCAAACTAATCCGGCAGATTTTGTGGTCAGACCTTATTGGAAGCAGATGTTGGCTTTATGAACTCTGCAACGGCAATACCTCAGGTCCGTCTACCTTACTATTAGCGATTTCAATCGGCCTATTTCGGTAACGGATACCAGAGGACCATCGCTGGGCGGGACGCTCAACATATCTATACAATAACCATGCAGCTCCAGTCGACACTCCAAGTGCAACTACCAGCACAACCAATTTACCGGGCATGGTATGAACGAAACGCAGGCTCAGATTAATGACTCGGCCGCCCACCGGCACGTGCAGAAGGTATAATGAATAAGAAACATTTCCAAAGAACAACCATGGCGCACTAAAGTTAATATCAACCAGCCCCAATATTAACGCCGTAGCGATTGCTATACCAGCGATCACCCCTCCGTTAACAGCCCACGATCCAAAACCTAGAAGTATAATCCATAAAATAAACTGCTTACGTTTATGAAGACCAACGCGGAATTGGAATGCAGCCATTCCGAGCATGAAGAGAAACAGCCAGTGAAATAATAAATGCACCGGGGAAACCAGAAAAGCAAGGCATGCCAAACAACCAAATGTTGAGGTGCGGACAGGAACGGAACGGTGAGCAAGAATCGGAAATAGCAGACCAACTAACAAATAATACTGCAGTTCAATAGCAAGCGTCCAAAATACCGGATTCAGCCACGGATATCCAAAAAATACATTAATATATCCAAAATGTAAAAAGACCTGAGCAAATGAAAATTCGAATTGGGAGCCTTGAAAACCAGGAACCTTTGTAGAGACAAATCCTAAAATAATGATCGCAAGAATTGTGATAAGATACGGCGGGTCCAGCCTCACAACACGTTTTAGGAGAAAGATACCGTAGTCGGAGAGACTATAGCGGCTGCGATGAAGGGCAAACGGAATGATGAACCCGGACATCACAAAAAACATCTCGACACCCAGCCACCCATACAAGCCCGATGTTTTCAAAAATCCATCCGGTAAAAATGCCGGATTTCCGCTGGTAAGATGGAACCAACAGACAGACAAAGCCGCAATTCCACGTAGCGCATCGAGTGTGGAAAATCTCGCGACCATTGAACTCATGGGTGGATACTTTAACCGACTAATTGCCTTCGTCTCTTTCGACCCAGAAGTTTCCAAGCACAAGCACATCCATTCGAGTCCGCAGCATACAGCTTAGCGCTTGTTTGGGTGTCTGGACGATCGGCTCGTTTTCATTGAGCGAAGTATTAAGTAAAATCGGAACGCCAGTCCGTTTCCTAAATGCCTCAATTAAAGCGTGGTAAAGAGGATTTGTCTTTGTTGAGACCGTTTGCAAGCGGCCGGTCCCATCCACATGGACCACCGCCGGGATCTCATCGCGCTTTTCACTCCGAACAGTTAATACTTTTTCCATCGAAGGTGACGGCTCTGCAGCTTCAAACCAATCCCCTGCATACTCTTCAAGAATGCTTGGAGCAAACGGACGGAACTTTTCCCGGAACTTAATCTTGAGATTGATGATTTCCTGCATGTCCCGCCTCCGGGGATCGGCAATGAGCGATCGGTTCCCCAATGCGCGTGCGCCGAACTCCATCCGGCCCTGGAACCATCCGACGACCTTCCCTTCAAGAAGCGCATCAATCGTCTTTTCTATGAGAGGCGCTTGTTCCATTCGCTCACTTCTGACAGGTTCGCCTTCGATCGCCGCCAGGCATTCGCTCTCGCTCGCTTCATCTCCCCAGTATGCGTGATCAAGCACGAAGGATCGCGGTTTTTTAAGTCCACGATGCCATACATGGAAAGCAGCACCCAGTGCCGTCCCGTTGTCAGCCGCTCCTACCGGAACGAATACATGACGGAATGGAGTATTTCGACTGACTTTTCCATTGGCGACGGAATTCATAGCCACACCACCTGCCAGGCAGACCTGGTCGACCGGATACTTGGCGTGGAGCCGATTCAGAAGGTGGAACACGATTTCCTCGGTTACCGCCTGAAGCGAAGCCGCGATGTTTTCGTGCTTCTTGGTCAGCTCCGCGCGCGACACGCGCGCCGGTCCCAATTCTTTTTCCAGGCGCGCACTGTGAAACGGATTAACTTGCGGTACTCCGCCGTTCCAAGACATGGCGATTCCCTGCCGATGATGAGTAAAGTAATCAAGATTGAGGGCAAAGGTATCACCTCGAGGGAAAATCAGCCGGCGAAAAAACTCAAGATACTCGGGCTCCCCGTATGGCGCCAAACCCATCACCTTGTATTCATCGCCATAAGCCGGAAAGCCAAGGTAAAGAGTGATCGCATTGTAAAGCAATCCGAGTGAATGCGGATAGTAGACCCGATCAAATTCAGTAATCTCCAACCCTTCTCCACCCGCTAGTAGAGTGCTGGTAAAATCGCCCATTCCATCCACGGATAACACAGCAGATTTCTCGCTCCCGCTGACAAAAAAGGAACTTGCGACGTGCGCAAGATGATGTTCGACGTGATGAAACTGTGCGCGAATTTTCTCAGGAGCACAGCCAGCGGCCTCCGCAAACTGCGCAGGCAGACCCGCCACCTTCGCCTGACGCTGCAAGCGTCCAAGTGCGCGTCGCAGCATCCCGGGCTGTTTTAAAGTGAATAGAAGCTTTCGGCCAAGGTTTGCACGCGGATCAAAGGAGAGCGCGACATGGTCAACGTCCCCGGCGGAGATGCCGCCGAGCTTCAAACATTGTCGAATCGATTCAGCTGGAAACCCCGCCCAATGCTTGATTCGGTTGAAACGTTCTTCCTCGCAGGCGGCCACCAGTTGACCGTCCTGAATTAGTGCCGCCGAAGAGTCGCCGTGATATGCGTTGATGCCTAAAATATTTACCATGGGAAAAGAAAAAGTCGCGCGACTGGCTTACTGCAGGCCACGGTCAGCGCCGTTGGATTGGCTCTGATTCCAGCGCCGTTCAAGGAGATAAAGCGAGAGGATGAGTTCGGCCACCGTTCGCTGCAAAACATACCACCACCCCGCCCAGCCGTCGAAGATCAAACCTTTGGCAAAGAGTGTGTAGAAAAAAACCAGAAATGGCGCCGGGACAATTGCACGCCGGACGCGATCAGGCGCACTCAGCTGTGCGGGGTTGAGAGAAAGCAGTTTGTCAGCTTCAAGCGCGGCGTAGCGCGCTTGAGCAATCAGCCACGCCAGAAGCGGCTTGCGATCATCGTGAAAGATCAAGTTCCGCAAATGCGTGGAAGCGCCGTCTATCTCGAGATGTTGCGTGTGCCCGTCCTGCACATATTGGGCAGCATCAGGGCGGAAGAGCACGGCGCGTGGGGGATAAAGATTCCCTCGGACCGGACTGCCGTAAACGCAAAAGGTAAACGAAGCAAAGTAAGCGGCAACGGCCGGATCCGGCCGCATGGCATCGAGTTCCTTTATCAGTCCTTCACTTAACACATAGTCCGCATCGAGACTTAAAACCCATTCAGATCGGATTTGTTCCAACCCAAAATTCCATTGGGCGGAATGGGTATCAAAATCACGATCAAGGCACTGAACAGATGGAAATTCGTTGAGAATTGCCTTGGTCTCGTCCGTGCTGCCGCTGTCAATCACTACAATTCGCGATGCCCACTTTAATTGTTCCAACGTGCGCCTCAAGTTGGGAGCCTCGTTGAAGGTAAGCAAGAGCGGGGTGATCTGCTTTAGCATGCTTACTGATTCTTTGGTTTATCCCCGGCCATTGCCATCGTCATCCAAAGCCAAGGAATTCTACCCGCCCCCCGAAACTGAAGGTTTTCAAACCCGGTCTCGCGCAGAATTTCACCGAGCGTGTTCCGGCTCCAGAGCTTGATATGGCCTCCATCCCAAAGCGGGTTGGCATGCGTGTCCCATTGATTGGTGAGAGCGATAGCCAGATTTTTGAGGAAACCATGGTAAGGCGTCGTGCAAATAAAACGGCCGCCCGGACGAAGCGCTTTAAAACAACCTTTGGCATACTCCCGTGGAGAATAGAGATGCTCCACTACCTCTGTGCTAACAACCAGATCAAACGGCTGTTCGCGGAGATTATCCAGAATCTGTTCGTTTGCAGGAAGAATTTCAAATCGTGCTTTGGGATAAGACTTTCGCGCCAAGGCAATCCCGCTTTCGCTAAGATCGACCCCCACAACCTCACATCCGAGCTCCAAAAACTTACCCACAGTGTAACCGTTGCCGCACCCGACATCCAGCACACGCGTCCCGTGAGTTAGCTCCGGACATAGTTTGAACAACGCAGGCAGGAAATGCCGATGCATGTGGGTTGGCGCCTGGTTGGCAAACCCGTAATCCCGGTAACCCTCGTTGCTGCTGATCGAGTCGCTCATAGAATTTTCAGGTAGAGTCCTTGCAAAGATTTTCCCATCGCGGCAAGCGAGTACCGCTCCACGGTCAATCGACGGGCGTTACGCCCCAAAGCGGAGCACAAATCCGGCTCGCTTAGAACTCGATCCAAAGCCGCTGCAAGCGCGCCAACGGAAGGTTCAACCACAAGACCGGCCTGATATGTTTCCACTTCGGCAGCAATAGCCACTCCTTTTGTAAGTATCACCGGTAATCCTGCCGCAAGCGCTTCCACGGCTGCGATCCCAAAATTTTCGGAATACGACGGCAAGCAAAAAACGGATGCGGCAGACAACGCAGAGAGCTTTTCGCGCCCGGAAAGAAAACCAGGCCAGATTACTTCGTTCGCGATGCCGAGCTGCACAGCCTTAGCCTTCAAACTTGCAATGTAGGCTGGCTGACCGCTTCCAGCTATCACCAAGCGCCCATTGGGAAACCGTTTGCTCACACAGGCAAAAGCAGCCAGGAGCAATTCAACGCCTTTCTTTGGATCCAATCTTGATAGAAAGAGGATCTGCGGATGCGCATTTGATTCAGGCGATCCGCCGCCAGGAAGATCCGAGTCGGACACTACGGCAAACTCTTCAACATCAATCCCAAGCGGGATCATTGCAGCGACTGCGCGAACACCAGATGCTTCAGCCTCCGCTTTTTCCTGCTCACTGGTGTAATGAATCGCAGCCGCTCCGTTGATTAGCGGTTGCTCTACCAGACGAAATGAAAGCGATTTCAACCAACGCCGCCGGTTTTCCATTCCCCATCGGTTCAGAACCCCCAGCGGACGAATTATATAGGGAACGGCAGCCGCTCGTGCGGTCCGAGCTGCGGCCCCGCTGGCAAATGAAAACAGGGCATGCACATGCACCAGATCGTAATCACTAACATGTTGCTTGAGCCACCGATATAACGGCCACGATCCCTTATAAAATTCTGTCTGTTTGGAAAAATAAAAATACCCGATACCGTCCCTCTCCAGCCGCATCCCCAAAGGCATCTTCGTGTGTTTTCCAGGACCATCGTCGTCGGTTGTTGCAATGTCTACTTCTACTCCGGCATCGCGCAGCGCCCTCGCCATCATGGGTAACGCAAAGCTTGGCCCACCCTGCGAAGGCGAGAGTGAGGGAATAACATGGAGAACTTTCATTGCAGAAAGTGCTTGCAGAAGCAACCGGTAACGGCCGCGAAAAGCCGCGGGCAAAAGTTGAAGGAAACAGCGGCTGCGAAAATCAAAACAGGAGAATAGTCTGCCGGCTCCAACCGTTCACATCGAGCGCCATGAACTTGCAATTTAATCGGCATCACCCGTCACCCCGCTTCGTAAGTAGTCTCAATTTTCATTCGCTTGCACCAAGTCGCCAGCATGAACACGCTCCACTTCTGATACCAACTCTGTGCACGCACCCCATTGCATTCGCCACCGGACTTGAAAACTTCCTTCCAGTCCTCGGCCAGCCATTGCTCAAACGGAAACGAAAATCCGCGTTTCGGACGTTTGGCAACCCAATCAGGCACTTCGGGCACCGCTTGTAGCAGCAACCCTTTACCTCGCTGCAGTCGCATGACGGCCGGCACTTGGCTAAGAACTTCAACAAGGCGCCTATCCACAAAAGGAACCCGCAATTCCAAACCGCAAGCCATGCTCATTACGTCACTGTCACGCAGTAACTGGTTACGCATATAGGAACCTAACTCCAACACACTTACCTCATCTTCGGCAGTCGGCTGAATTTCTTTTCTCAATATCAGAGGCTGACAGAATTGCGTAGCGGTCCCGGTAAAAGCACTGGTAAGCCGCGCAGCTTCGTCGCGGGTATAAATCCCTCGGTAGGCACGGTATGCAGCTTCAAATGTAGGCGATTGCTGAAGAAAATCTCCCAACCGCCGGCCCGGACCACTTCGCGAATAACGGGCAAGCACCCTGCCTCCCAGAATACGGAGCGGCTTGATCACATTAAACTGACGGCTCCAATTCACCATCCGCGGCACCCGCTGGAATGATGGATACCCACCGAACAATTCGTCCCCGCCCAAGCCGGATAAAACTACTTTCATCCCTTGATTCCGAGCAAAGGTTGAAACCGCGTAAGTATTAAAACCATCAATGGTCGGTTGATCGATACGGGGAAGAAATTCGTCAAACAAGCTCCTTCCTATCCTGGCATCCAGGCGCCAGTCGTTATGCTGAGTTCCAAAGTGGTCTGCGGTTTTGCGTGCTACATCGCCTTCATTGAAGGCGGGGTCATCAAAGCTGATTGAAAACGTCCGGATATCGTCATGACCGGCTGCTCGCGCCAATGCCAAAAGTGCAGTCGAATCGATTCCACCGCTTAGAAATATCCCCACCGGCACGTCGCTGACAAAGTGATGACTTACCGAATCGGTCAGCGCCCCCCTCACCTCCGCCACCGTGCGACTACTCGAAGAATCAGCGGAAAATCGGAACGACCAAAACGGCTCCATTTTCATACTTCCACGGCGCCAAAAGAGCCGATGCCCCGCCGGCAAACAACGAATTCCTGCGACAAGGGTCTCCGGTTCGGAAACTGAGCCCGTTTGGAAAAAGCTAAACACTCCGGCAGGGTTCAGAGTTCTGGGAATCCGTTCGCTCCCAAGTAATGCACACAACTCCGAGGCAAAGAGCAACTCACCATTTGTGGATTGATGATAATAAAGCGGCTTAATTCCAAGGGGATCACGGGCAAGGAAACAGCTTTGCTCATGCTCGTCCCAAATCGCGAACGCGAACATTCCCCGCAATCGCTCAACGCATGCGGCACCATCCCGTTCATACAGCCGAAGAATGACCTCCGTATCTGATTCAGAATGAAAATGAATCCCGGACTGGACCAATTCGTCGCGCAACTCGCGGAAATTATAGATTTCACCGTTAAAGCTGATCCAATAGCGCGGAGTAACTGTGTCGGAAGCCGTTGCGTGGATGCTCATCGGCTGATGACCGGCTGAGCTTAAGTCAAGAATAGCCAGCCGTGTATGAACCAAGGCGACGATGCCATTATCCGAAATAAACTCCCCGTGATCATCCGGCCCGCGGTGCTCGAGGAGCGCGCGCATGCTGCGAGCAATACTCCCCAGACTTTCTCGGCTCAACTCGTGACTAACTATGCCTGCGATCCCACACATTCTGTTTATCCTCTTAACAAGAGACCGGCTACACTGCTTCTTTCATGCCGATCGGACTGGAATGATTGCCATTTGCAACTAGATCCTGAAGGAATCCCAATACCTGCGTTCGCACGCTCTCTTCATCTATACCCGCAAGGCACTCATGGTTATTATCCACGCACTCCGTTAGGAAACAACCTTCACACGCCAACCGCTTCCGCACAATCAAGCGCCGAGTAACATCCGGATCCCACGCACCAGGTGCGTTGCGAGCGCTCATCACCACAGCCACCGGACACTCAACGGCCGCGGCCATATGCATGGGACCAGTGTCATTGCCAATATAAGCAGTGGCCAGTCGAAGCAATTCAAAGATTTCAGGAAGACTCAAATTGCGGTTAAGAAAGATCAAACGATCAAATCGCCCCCCTATCTCCTGCCGATAAGCAGTCAACTCCTTCGCATTGCCGAGAGCAATTATCGGCAAATTCAATTGCTGATTAATTGAATCAAGCACACTTGCGTAACGTTCCAGAGGCCATCGTTGAGTTGAGACTTTGCCGCCGCCGCAAAACACCAAAAAGGAAGAATTCACCTCAACACCGGCTTCAATCAAAGCTGCTTTCACACTTAATCGGGCAGCTTCATTAACGGGAATAGCATATTTTGGCGTCCCACCCTCAATTCCATGCTGGCGCAGCAAATTGATTAGCCGCGATGGCTCGTTATCCCTCCACTCAGGCATATGATTGGCTTCAGAAAAACCGAGTAACTCGTTAACTCCGGTCGCGCGAAGAAAAAGCCGCTTACGGTGGAGGGTTCGAAGCGATTCCCGTTCCTGCGGCAAAGCGATCAATAGGTCAGGTCCAAGACGGCGTACTGTCCAAAACATTCTCCAATAACTTAGAAATCCACGACCGCTCCGATAAGTAGCAAGCTCATCGAAAATACCAAGTTCCGCGATTACTTCATTAACGCTGACCTTTCCGGAAACAGTCTCGTCGCTCAATAAGATTAGCTGAGCGTCGGGATAATGCTCCCGAATCAGCCGGAACGATGGGATGGCGCATATCGAGTCCCCAAGATGGCCGGTTCGAAAAACAACGATTTTTTTCACGGCAAAGCCCGGTTTAAATCAGTCGCTGACGACGGGTTCCGCCCTTTGGAGGGACCATTCATCATGATCTTGCGAGTTACCTTTTTTATCGTCGGCAGAGCCTCATTTTTAGAAATGAAATAGAACCCTACACTGGCAACGAAAAGCGTTTGAAACGCGGAAACCACAAATGTTCCGAGCGCGTTTTCGAGGTCCAGGCTATAACTCAGAAAGACGACGGCAAGAACGTATCCGAGCTTGTCAGTTTCCAGACGTCGAGAGAGCGTTCCTGGAACTGCAAAAACGAACCCTAAAAATACGCCCACGAGCACAACGCCCAACCACCCGAAGTTGGCCCATGCTTCCGCGATAGCACCGAGTCCAATTGCCGTAATCTCAACGCTCTCGAGGGTTTGGATGCCATAGTAGATTCCAAGGGTTTCCGTTGGCAAACTCCCGCGTGGTTTATTGGGCCAAAAAAGTCGAGGCACCAGAAGCTTTGGAATTTGCAAATAGGTTTCTCCGCCTAAAAATGGACGTCTTCCCGGCGATTCGTCGACGACGAGTGAAAGCATCTGGATAAGGCTTGCCCTCTGCAAAAACGACGCTCGCTCTTCGGACTCGTGCTTTTTGTCAAAGAAATGCCGCGAGGAGGAAGCTGCCCAAAATGAATAAAGCTCAATCGGGTCAACTCCGCGTTCGCTGAAATTTGTGCCCTCTTGCCAGTAGCGCTCCCGTACCTCGCTCTTCCCCAGATGAAGAAAACTGATGAATGCCAGGCAGAGCACAGCTGACAAGATCGGGAAGCGGTGCGCCTCCATTGTAAAGCCAAGGATTGCAATAAGTATTATGAAGGTGCC
This sequence comes from Chthoniobacteraceae bacterium, assembly GCA_028293625.1. Classification (GTDB taxonomy): domain Bacteria; phylum Verrucomicrobiota; class Verrucomicrobiia; order Chthoniobacterales; family Chthoniobacteraceae; genus CAIURC01. Next base: position 37,266 of record JAQGOL010000007.1, read on the forward strand.
CGTTACAAGAAACCCACTCGTGAACATGAGCAAGATCCCACTGACGACGGCTATCAAGAGGATGGCAAGTTTACCCGACGAAAGAATTTTCTTTCCGTGCGCACCGAAGAGATAAAATACTGCAATCGCCCCTGACGAGGCTTGAAACGATCGCAGCACGTTAAAAGCCGCCCCTACATTTGGAAGAACCTGCAAAGTAATCGCAGCTGTTAGTATCCACCAGATTCCTAGCAACGCCCAAAGAATTTCCATATGCCGCAACGCGGAAATACTTCGATTGAAAAATCGCCCTCGCGTCACAACCGAGCCAACAAGATTCTTCATTGCATACCCGAATGCAAGTTGCGCAAAAAAAAGAAACAAACATACAGCCAATCCTGTCTGCACGCGGGTCGCCAATGGATATCTTAGGAAATCGACACTGCCCCGTATATAAGGACTCACGTAATAAAAGAAGTGAAGTGCGCAATACGCCTCGAACCCCGGGATCCCCTTCATTCCTGATGTAAGCCAGCCCAATGCCGGCCTAATACTCAGAATCCCCATCACGACGCAGATGAGTATCTCGCTCAGATCAAACGAAAATATCGGGGCATTCCTATTTGACCAGACGATCAGTATGCCTAATAGGATAAGTGGGAATTTACTCTTCACGTGAATGTAGAATGGCTGCAACGGTGCATGACAAAGATTTTTCCGTGGAGGCAATGGAGAATAGTTCGCAAGTTCGTTGAATGGAAAGCTGGTCCTTTGCCCAGCTCGCCATCTGAATATGGTGCAGTTCCACCGCAAACTCGTCCCAACAGTCGGCTGGAAAAACAGCTCCGTTTACTCCGGCTTCAATGAGATTTGAAGCACATCCGACTTTGTCACTAACGATGGCAGGCCGTCCGCAGGCGAGCGCTTCGTTGACAGCCAGCCCCCACGTCTCGCCAAACGCCGATGGCAGAACAAAGACATCACCCAAGCGATAGACTACCGGCATTCGACTCTGATTCTCAAACGGCAATATGAATACCCGTCCCGGCTTGGACGACGCAAGCTGACGCACCTCATTTCCCAGATGCCCATCACCAACCATTACCAGGACTATGTTTGGGTCAGCGTTTGCAAGAATGGCACGAATCAATTCGAGAGGGCGTTTTTTGGTTTCAAACTTTCCCGCAAAAAGCACCACAAATTGCTCGGGCGCAATCCCCAAGCTCACGCGCCATGCGGCAGCCTGGGCCTCTAGTTGTTCGTGCGGGGTCGAAAACCGTTCGATGTCAATCGAGTGAGGACAGTAAAAAAGACGCGCTTCGTCTACTCCGAACGCCTCATAATAGGCCTTGTTTGCCTTGCCTACGTACAAACATGCGGCAGTCCGCTTGTAAATCGCTCCCAGCAAAAATCGCTTCAAAACCCATTTCAACCCTGACTGGCCGTCAAGCAGATGAGAATCGCCGCGAAAAATTACCGGAATTCCAGAGTGCCAACAGACCCAGAGCGCCCACAAATGCGAGGCATAAGCATATCCTGTCAGGTGAACCACATCAGGCCGCCATTCCAGTATCCGCTTTATGAGGGTCGGATTGCGCAATCCGTAGAAATGATGCGTCCCGGGATCCGCTGCGCGATTGGGCATTACTTCCAACTCATATCCTTCGGTTAGCGGAATGTCCCAGGCTACGGCTTGTTGAAACCCATGGTCTAAAGTTTCTCCCACGCCGCCATGCCAGGTAAAAAAAACCTTGATGCAGATATCGCGGCGGGCAGCCAAACGCCGATAAAGCGGCACATAATACTGGATCGGGTGCGAAACTACAAATGCCAGTCGCTTAGCTTCCATATGATTAAGCCAGCATCCCAACGGCATCAGATACTTTCTGACGATAATTTGCCCACGTGCAGCCCTCTGCTTTTTTGCGGGCATTGGCCTTCATCGCTGGCAATCGATCCCGGTGGATCGAAAAAAAACGCAGGCAGTCTATTAATTGCTCAATATCGCCCGCAGGGAAGACCCGACCAGTCGATTCATCGAGGAGATCCGGCCCAGCCGTTGCATCGGATGCAATTACCGGCAAACCACAAGCCATCGCTTCAAGTATCACCAGGCCGAACCCTTCAAAAAAAGAAGGAAACACAAAAACACCAGCTTCCTGATATCGATTTCGTAATTCTTCCGCAGAACATGGACCACAATAAGAGACGTTAAGAGGAAGGGCGGAAAGACGCTCCGGCGCCAAATGCCAGACTCCAACAAGTTCGAGCGTCGCGTCTTTTAGATCGGCTTTCACCCACGCCTGCAAAAGCTCCGGGATTCCTTTTCGTAAGGAGGCCTGTCCTGCGTAAATAAATCGCAACGGCCTTTCCTGGCTTGCCTGTGGAGCGGGATGCCAGAATTCCGAGTCGACTCCATAAGCGGCGAGCGCAACCGGTTTATCACTAAATGAGGCAATCGTCCGCTCAACAAACCGGCTTGGCACAAGAACAAGATCCGCCAGTTCCATCTCGCGCACCTTTTGTTGCGGCCGGACAAATGCGCTTGAAGGCAGTCCGCCTGGCGGCAACCAATCTGAAGAGTTCCGGACCAACCTTGCCTGAGTCGCTTCCCAAGCTGGATAGTAACCTATTGGGAGATCGTAAATGCAGATTTTTCCAAGCGCACGTGCCTTTTCAAAGGACCACAGAGCACAGTCTTCATACGCATGAACCGCAGTGACGTTGATTCGATGAAGCTCTCTTCTCATAGTTCGCATCAACCAGTCATTGGCTTGATAAGAGAGTCGTTCACCACCAAAACGACCACCAACCATGCGCCGAATCATTCGCAGCCATTCGCCCACGCGCCCTTCAATCAATGGGCAATCTTGTAATGGCTCAAAGTAGCGACGCTCCAATCGTCCTACCTCCGCGCGCAATCGGGGCACCAAACGTAAAATATCGAGCTCTTTTGGCGTTGGCATCCAAGGCACACAAAATGCCTCCAGGCGTCCCGATTCAAAATGAGATAAAGCGGCATGGTAAGAATTCGGATTCCCACTTGGATGGCCAAACAGAATGCTCATCAAAAAGAACTTGAGAAAAAAGACGTAACTGACGATTCGGCCAATCGGGCTTAATTTTATATCACTAAACCAGCGTTTGAAACGCATCTATTAAATAACGCGGAGTGTTGCCGGGCCATTGCCGTAGAAAGATGTGCAGCAATGAGTTCCTTTCGGTCCGTTACCACGCCTTCCACCATTTCTGCGACGAATTCGCTCATTATCTCCTGATTCGGAATATCTGCGTCGATCTGCGCCTCAAATTGGATAAGCTTCCCCAGGTTAGGCATCGCTTTGAAATAAGCATTAGATTGGGAACGGCTATGAAAGCTGACCAGCAACGGCTTTCCCGTCAGGGCATAAGTGAACAGTTTTGATGGCATATACGCAGGATCGTCCACACCAAGCACCAGAAGTCCATCTGCCATCAAAATCAGTTCGAGTGCTTTAAGATAGCCTATTCTGGAAGGATGCTCTTCGACCAGATCTTCAACGCCATTTTTCCGGGCAATATCTTCAAGTACTTTGGGATCGCCAGGCTGCCACTGCCCTTGAGTTCCAAAGAGTTTGATCCTAACCCGGGAAGCAAGCTCAGGAGTGTGCAATCGAAGCGCGCCCAGTGCCTGAGTAACTGCGTCAAACGATTTTGCCATGATCGTTCCTCCCGCACCTACGTAAATTACTTCAAGGAGCAATTTACGCGATTCCAATTCGGAGATTTTCTTTGATCTGCCAGCAGCAATAAGATCATTTTCAGCAGCCCCAAATGGAATTACAACGGCATGTTCCGCACTGAGGCAATCGAGATCACCATAACTATCGCGTAGTTGCTCCAAATAACCTTCTGACACCGATACAATCCCGGAGGCCTTACCTACCGCAAAGTATTCAAGAGGCTTGGCCAAAGCGGAAGTTAGCCAAGATTTAATTCCAATTTGGGTTGTAACATAGTGGGTCTGCCGGCGGAACCACGGATCATGATAGTCGAGCACGTAAGGGACCCCGCACAATGCAAGCCACAATCGGCCAAGACAGAAAAGATTAAATTGAGTTGTTGAAATATAGACAAGATCGAAACGTTTGCTTTTCAGCACCTTTAATCCCAAGCGAAACATCGGCCAAAGAACCCGCCAACCAACGGACCGCATGCTCAATTTGCGGAACAAACGATCCCCACACAATGGAACCTCATGGATAACCACCGACTTTGGTCGAAGGATTTCTGCTTCGGGCTCAATCCACTCATTGTGCTGGTAACCAAGGCAAGGTGTCAGGAGTTCGACTTCCCACCCCTCAGCAGGCAGGTCATTCGCCAGCATCCGCACGCGATGCATGTCAGCCAATATCGTTGGCGGGAGCGCGCTGCCCACTATCAAAATTCGCCGACTCATCGCTAAACTAGTCGCTAATGGTTTCTCCCGCGATTCGCTGTCCATCAAGAGCAATAGATCGTTTCAGATCGTTGATTTAAAAATGGAAGCCGTTTGATTCGATCCAGTCGAACCACTTTGCGGTTCCATGGAGTTTCGGCATGTTGCTGCGGAAATAACCTAAAGCCATCAACGTTTAGCCATCTCGCAGGGAAGGCCAGTTTACAGCCCGGATGCAAATGCTCAATTTTAGCACCACTCATGACAGTGAACGCAGATTCAATTTAAATATATTGAGGAAAATCCGTGTTGGCAGATCTAATGGCGCAGTCCCAACCACTAGGATTAAATGGCAAGTAAGATAATTTACGTAGCGAAACAGATGCATCGAGTTCAGTAAGGATAAAACAGGAGATTAATACTCCGGGTTGCGGATTCGACTAATTTCCATCGGACAAGTCATTGAAAAGAAACACTGTAAACAGCCTCGCGACTGCCTTTATGGAAAACGAGGATTCCTTTTGCGTTTAAGCCGTCGGAACTAACGAGCTAAGAGGCGCGACGGATTTTCCACCGCCAGATAAAAAACGTACCAGCCGCATAAGTTAAGAGTTACCAGCGGCGGCCATTAGATAGAGCCATCCTTATAATTCAGCCGTGACTTTGATAAGAGATCAGGCAAGACCAAATGCATGGCATAAATGGAATAACTCCATTTTCCTGCCCATTACACGAGCGGCGACGGCGCATCTGTTTGATAAAATCTAATTTCCAGCAATAGCCATTCGAAGCATATCAAACCAAAAACGGTAACGACCAAGGAAATCCGATACCCTAAAAAGTGACTAAGCATGTCGAAGCTAGTAACCACACGCTAATTCTATTTCCAGATTTCAATAATAAGCTGCAGCAACCGGCTTTGAACTGCTCACAGAAACCGATGATCAGGCTCGCAAAAATATTGAGATCACATCTTGAAAACCGATTTTAGCCAGCCCGGCTTTGATCGAATCTTTCCACCATACATCCTGGGGATGGGAAAAATGCTGATATCCTTTAATAGCCAGAATCTCAAAATCCAAGTCTTTGGCCAAACGCCGCAGATGCCTTGGCTTGAAATAATTGACATGGTCGACCTTGTAATACTGCCAGCGACGTCCCTTTAATCTGGCCTCTAAACCGGCGGGGTTGGGCACTTCTATTACAATCAATGCGCCTGGATTGGCAAGTGCCTTGACTGTTTCCAACACCTTGCGCGGCTGTGGGATATGCTCCAAGACGTGATACATCGTCAGCAAATCAAATCGCTCCGCTTTTCCGGCAAGATCAGTAGTTAACGCGACGCGCCATTCAACCTGGGGGTATTGGTCTTGGAGCTGCTTGATCAGTCGCTCTTTCATGTCGATCCCGGCACTCTTGAAACCAGCTTGTTCCAATAAAATAGCGACCTCCCCTTTTCCACAGCCGATGTCCAACGCTCGTCCCGGAGGCTGCTTAAACGCCAAGATATCTTTCACCCTCCGTTTCAAATGGGGTTGGTTTGGGCAAATCGTGAAGTCACCAACCTCATCGTAGTGGTATTGCGCATCGACCGGATAACTTGCCGCTTCTGTATTGATAAAGCGGAATTCGCAAGCAGCGCATTGCAGAATTTTGTAGTCTGACCACTCCGCGAAAATACTTTGGGAGGAATCGGCACAAAGAGGGCAGTTCATAGAGTTAGGACACTACAGAAAAAATTAAGATGGAACATCCTCGTCGCAGGCAAAGAATTTAACTCAATTAACAAATCGCATAACCGTGGACGATGGCACGGGATTGCTTCCCGCTTTGCCGATCAAGGCTGAACAACGAACGCAGTTCATTACACCTGGCTATCAGCTGTGGCGCGGCCTACATCCTCGATAAACCGAGGGGCAATTTGTTCCCAGCAAAAAAACGTTTTTGCACTTTCCAAGGCAGCTGATTTTGCCATCAAGAGCTTCGATGGCACTTCCAACAGGGAATTGAGACATGCCGCCAATTTTTCGGGTGATCCACTTGGGAATAAGAATACTCCGTCAGGGCAGTGTGTGGCGACTTCTCGTTGCCCCGCAGTATCGCTTGCCACAACCGCAAGTCCCCCCAAAAGATAATGCAAAATCTTGTTGGTAACGGTTAGATCACGACTGCGGCAATACTTCATCTCGCCTGCAAACCCAATATCGTGCTCACTAATACGGGAAAGGAGTTCCGTTTCAGAAACCAACGCATGGACAAAAATTCGCGAACTCCACTCGTTGGGAATAATCGCTTCCAGCCATTCGCGGCCACCATTGACCAACGTGCCTCGCAAATGAATCTCAACGTCCTTGGTAAGATAGGGAATGGCCCCGAAAAGATCCTCCAACCCCCGGCCAGGACCAATTGTCTGCGATACCCAATGGATTGATGGCCGATTGAGAAGCTTGCGGTCTTTGATCTGTCCGTCCAAGGCAAGTCGATCCGACCATAAAAATGCGTTGTAGATCACTTTTGGCAAAGGCGCTCCGTATTCTGCACCCAAACTCTGACTCATGGAACTTGAGGGACACGAACTATGCGAGGCGCGACGAAGAAGGAGCTGTTCCAGGCGCCGTAGCATCCGAAGCGGCCGCAGACGCCGTGCTTCCGGAAGCAAGTCCTCTGAATACCAGTCTTCGAAATCCAATCCAACTCGGTATCCTTTGCGCAGTAGTTCTGCTCCAACCCAAAGCGATTGCTCAGTGTGAAGAATATAATAGTCGCCGGCCGCTTCGATTGCCGCACGAAGCAACTCGGGGACAAAATAGCCAAGTTGAAATCGATTTTCGATACCTGCGACTCTAAACAACTCCCGACCCAGGCGACTTCGCACCCTTTGCCACAGGGACAGAAAATAGTGCGATGTGCCACCGTGCATAGATCCGACTGACTGGAATAGGAACCGGCTCGTTACGGCGTGATTTTTGTTGCCTGCGTTTTGGAGGCATTCATCTCCAGCGCCCAGAACCACGACTTCATAACCAGCCGAATGCAGCGCATTTGCCTCTTTAACGACACGCGGGTTTCCCGTGAGTGGCACCCCGGTAACGATAACAATCTTTCCTTTCTTAGCGCTCATGGCGATGCACTTTGAGATCCCGTCGAATGCCAGCCAGCGAGTTAAACAGCTTCCAGATCAATCTCCCGTCGCTGTATCGTTGCGTAAAACCGGTCGTATATACGATCTTCATTGAAGCGGTTCCCAGCCAACTGGCGACGGCCAGTTTCAGCCTTACTCATATCCCACCCTGCCAGCTGATCAATTGCATCTGCAAACATTTCCGGGGTGGGCTTTGTGATCAACGGCCCAAGATGCCCCTCTAAAGCAATCCGTGCAGTGGCCGACTCTCCAGGAACACCAAAAACAATTAATCGCCCCGCATTCAGGTAGGTAATCAGCTTGGTCGGGAGGCTGGTATTTGACTGCATCAACGCTTTAGATGCGAAACTAAGCGGCAGGAAAAGCAGATCGGCTTTCCTCAATTCGACCGAAAGACGATCGGGCTGCGTAAATCCTGCCATCTGAACGCCAGGATGTCGGAATTGGAGATTCGGACCAAACACGGTCATCTTCCATGGACGCCCTGTCCGAGCACTCCATAAATCAAGCCCCTTGAGAAAGGAGTTACATGGCTCTTCGTCCAGATAGCTTCCAGCAAAAGCGACTTTCAAGGGTCCTTGCGTCGATACGGGGAGCAGATCCTTTGCAATATCAGCTTTGTTACAAGCTAACGTTACCACGGTATGTTGCCCAAACGTATCGCCGAGAGTCGCGAGCAACTCCTCAGAAATAGTATCAATCGAGACGGAAGTCCGCGATATTTTCCGCAGTGCTTTCTTTATTCGGTCGATATAGTGGACGGAATGACCTACCGCCTCTGCCGTAAATACCGGATGATCATGCACTGAGACGTGGATCGCCACTTTTGGAAGCAATCGCTGAAGGTAGGGCAAAATTGGCGCAATCGGATAGTCACACAAAAACCAAATATGACTGACATTGAATTTCTTAGCAGACGACGCGATTCGCAGTGCTCCGTTATAGCTCCAAATAGTTGACTCAAACCAATCCCAAAATCCGCGCAGTCCAAGTCGGGTCGCACCTAAGCGTCGCAAGGGCAACGACCCAATCCACTGACTCCTAAACGGCTCTTCAAGAGGAGCGGCAGGTTTCGCCAGGCTAAACCAGCGAAGCTGATTTGGCCCAAGCTTGCGTGCAAGGAATCTGACAATATCGCCACCTCCGGTGCGTTTGTCAGGTTCAAATCCTGTTACTAATAAAATAGAGGGAGGAAAGACACCAAGGGGTTCCACACTATGCAATATCGACACGTTATCTTTCAAATGAAGTCAATCTGAATTTTATTGCTCTATCACCTGGCGACCAGCGGAGAAGACAGCGACCACGTGATCGCAAGTCACAGTCAACGCAGGCGCAACGGGCCAATGCTTAGCACGTTTCAAAACAGGTATTTGTTGCAGAACAAGTCTGGAGATCGCAGTTCTACTTCGAAACTGCCAATAAGCAAAATCCTGAATATACTGGCGCACCCATACCAATGGCGTCATTTTATAGTGAGAAACCTCTTCCCAGCATGTAATTGTAGCGCCGATTTTTACGGCGAGCATCTCGGCATAACTGCGAGTAAACATGGAAAGATGCTCCACATTACGGAAATACCAGAATTGAGCGGGATCCCGGCGGCATACTTGTGAATCGCCATTTCCTGTTACGATAATAAGGAGGCCGCCTGGTTTGAGTAGTCTGGCTAATTTTTTAAGAAGCCCCGTTGGTTCGGAGAGATGCTCAAACACGTCCATCAGGGTGATTGCATCAAAACTACCGGGCAACGACCTTTCCAAGTCATCGGAAGCGAGCATTTTCAACCCACATGCAGCCGCACGCGCTGCGGCTTCCACGTTGATTTCAAGTCCATGACAGTCGTATTCACCAACCAAATCGGATAACAACCGTCCTGAACTGCATCCAAAATCAAGGATCCTTGCGCCTTTATGTAATCTGCGCAGAATTTTCAACGCCGCGATCTCGGTCGGATAATAGCCCGGCGTAACCCATTTATGAAAATCAACTCTGGCGTAGTAATCTGAAAGTTCTTGGTCGGATAAATTTGCAGACCGGTAAAGCAGACCGCATTCGGAACATTCCAATACAGAATACGAAGGTTGCAAAAACTCGCATTCATCCAGAACTACTTGGATAGGCGGCGCTTCCGGCCCAGTCGGTCGAAAATCTGTCGATCCGCATCCAGGACATTTGTCGACCACCACAATTTTTGTGAGTGATCGTCCACCATTTTGCAGCTCTGATTTTTGCAAGTCGCCCATGAAAGGATTTGAACAGAAAATAGTTTTAACCCGGTCCGGAATACTCGTTAACCGGTACAACGCGTTTGGAAAATTCAGAAATCGGCTTGAAGACAAGCGCTATTCGATTTGCGTGAAAACGGGTGATTCCCTGCAAAGCATAGCAAATGCGCCGTAACCGTAAGACTGTTTAAAATCCCATGGATGACCGAGCGGATTGCTAGTAATGACATCAAAATCGATGGCGTCCTCTATGTAATGATCCCAACCGCTATTGACCAATGATGTTGTGATATCGAGAGAATAGCGGCCGGAAGCGAGCCATAGCGGCTCCAGTATCAGCCGAAAAACATAAATACCAGGACGGCCAGGAAGACTTGTCCCATGGAATTGATGAAGCGACGCCAGGGCAAGTTTCGATCGGGTCGAGTCCAAGAGAAAAGCCTCGATTGAAAGGGCCGCTGTTCCGTCGGTCTGAAACGTGATTTCAAGGATTAACGGGGAACCTGGGTTGTAATGGCTGACGGCAACGCCTGCGTTATCCAGCAGTCTAACCTGTTTAACGGTAGTATGGGAACCAGAACCGAGATTGCGATCATGACCCGTGTTTTGCGAGTTTATAGAACGAGTATAGAAATCAATGGATTCATCACTGCTACCTGAAAAGGCGACTTTCCCGGCCTGCAAAACCAAGCCGGTCGTTGTCAAACTTTTCACTGCAGCCATATTGTGGCTAACAAACAAAACTGTTCTCCCGCCCCGGGCAACATCCGACATCTTACCAATGCATTTTTTCTGAAACTCGGCGTCGCCGACTGCAAGCACCTCGTCAACGACCAGGATTTCAGGCTCCAGATGCGCCGCGACTCCGAAAGCCAACCTGACATACATGCCCGAGGAATAACGCTTCACCGGTGTGTCCAAAAATTTCTCCACCTCAGCGAACTCGACAATCTCATCGAACTTACTTTTGATTTCGGCGCGGCTCATGCCCAGAATAGCACCATTGAGAAAGATGTTTTCCCGGCCACTCAGTTCCGGATGAAATCCGGTGCCTACTTCCAGAAGACTCGCGACACGCCCCTTAATTTGCACACGGCCATTACTAGGTTCAGTGATCCGGCTTAAAATCTTTAGGAGAGTCGATTTACCTGCCCCATTTCTTCCGATAATTCCAATCACCTCACCTTGCTTCACCGTAAATGAGACGTCGCGCAAAGCCCAAAACGCTTCAGCCGTCGTATCGCTGCGCCGCAACCCGCCGGTATTGGAAGAGTTGCCAGCCATCAAAGAGCGGATTTTCCGAAAAGGCGAAACTGCCATTCTTGCGGCAACATCGCGCAATGCAGTGTAACTCTCTGTTTTTCGAGAATTAATCTGGTAGGATTTACCGAGATTTTCCACTTTAATGACAACATTATTACCCATTGGAATCAGACCTTATCTAAAATGCCGGCGGCTTGTCGCGTAATCGATATGGATTACGAGCTGCTTCATTGAATCGCTGAGCAGGCGCCGGATCCGGATTAAACAGAGAGAGGCGAGTGGTTTTTGCAAACAGCTTTCTCATCACACCGGAGGAGATTGAGAGGCTATATCCACGTGACGATTGCACGATGAATTACAATTATATTATATCAGCAAAACTCTTCTCAGTTTTCCTAAAATATATAATCCCAAGACATAAGAAGAAGCCGGTTACAATCAAGGAGAGAAAAAATCCCGGCAGGTAGATTTCGACGTTTCCACCAAGAATCGCCCAGCGAAATCCATCAATAACCCCCACCATCGGGTTAAGCGAATAAAGCAGGAAAAGATTATCGCCCAGCTTTTGATGCATAAGGGAGCTGCTGTAACCTACCGGTGAAACGTAAAGCCCAAACTGAACCATAAAAGGGATGACATATCGAAAATCCCGAAATTTCACATTCAATGCCGTGATAAAAAGGCTGGGTCCCAGCGAGGCCAGAAAAGCCATGAGCACAAAAAGTGGAAGCGTCACCATGCGCCATCCCGGAGCGAATCCGTACCAACCCATTATAGCAATAAGGATGACAAACGAGATTAGGAAATCTGCCAAGGCGGTAACGATGGCGCTACCTGGAATGATAAGGCGGGGAAAATAGACTTTAGAAATGAGATTCGCATTACCCACAAGGCTTTGACTGGCAGAGGAGAGTGCGGAGCTAAAGAACATCCACGGAAGCATCGCGGCAAATACCATGATCGCATAAGGCGCTGTGCCCTCAGACGGCAATGACGCCATTCGTCCGAAAACAAGCGTCATCACAAGCATAGTCAGGAAAGGCTGAAGCAGAGCCCACGCGACGCCTATGGACGTTTGCTTGTAACGAACGGAGATGTCGCGCCATGCGAGGATGTAAAACAACTCTCTATAGCGCCAAAGATCAAACCAGTAATTAATTTCCGCCCGCCCTGCCTCGATAGTAAGATCAAAAGAATCATCATCAGTTTGATCAATTTGGCGGGAGGAGTTTTTGGCTGCTACAGATGGCGCCTCGGTGACGGTTTCAGGATTCAAGAGCGATGTCGGGTAAATTGATATCTCTTCGGATTGCAGTTAACGCCCTTTTCCGGTGATAATTGTATGGATCGTTTTCAGTACAATACTGACGTCAAGTTCAAGCGAGAAATATCGGATGTAGTAAAGGTCAAATTGAAATTTTTCGATCGTATCGCTTTCACTTTCGCCATACTTGAATTTGACCTGCGCCCATCCGGTGATTCCTGGGGTTACCAGATGCCTGAGATGATAATTTGGAATCTCGCGTTCGTAAATTTCAGCACATTTAACCCACTCCGCCCTGGGGCCAATCAAGCTCATGTCGCCGATCAAAACGTTCCAGAGTTGCGGGAGTTCATCCAATCGTGTAATCCGCAGCCAGTTTCCAAAACGCGTGATGCGCTGGTCGCCTTTGCGCGTATACATGTCGCCTTTATTTTCTCGCATGGTCCTCAGTTTGTACATGAGAAAAACCCGCCCATCACGCCCCACTCGCTCCTGCCGGAAAATCGCTGAGCCGGGACTTTCGAGACGAATAACAAGGCCGGCAAAAAGCAATAGCGGACTAAGCATAACCAATCCCATGGAGGAGATAGCGATGTCGAAGATGCGTTTGACATGGCTGAAGAGCGAACCGCGCGCCAAACGGAATTCGCAGTCAAAAAGCCAGTCGGGTCCGACTGCTTCGATGCTGACGCGGCGCCAATGCTTTTCATGGAATGCTTCCACTGTCAAAACCGGAACATGCGAACAGTGCATTGCAATCAAACGCTGCAGGACCGGCGAAGGTAATTTAAGGGCATCGCAAGCCAACAAAACTGCCGCATATCGGGCATCAACTTTCGCAAGCTGGGCAGGAGCATCGGATGCGATGATGGGGGAACCGGCTCCATCGATTGCTACGTTTTGACCCGCAACACCGAGCGGATCGACAAACTCCAATTTCCAGTCCAGGCCGGATTGAACATATTCACGGTAAAACTGGCGCGCATCCGACCCGGCACCGAGGATTAGAAGCGATCGGCTGCTATGGTGGCGTTGCAGATGGCCTCCAAATACGCGCCGGAAATAAATGGATGGGAGTGCGAAGACCAAAAATAAGATGGGAACGAGTGCCCGGCTGGGCTTAACGGCCTCGTGATAAGCCGAGAATGCGTAAACCAAAAACATGGATACCAGCACCCCCGCAAAGAGCCCAATAAGATGCTCACTTACATAGGCAAGGCCAAGAAAATCGGTACGCCTGTCGTAACCACCGATAAGATAAAGGCTGATAACCCCAACTATAGGCGCGATCCATATAAATGGAAAATTTGAGATACTATGAGGAAGTAAATAAATACATCCAGCTAGTGAAAATAACCAGACTACCACGTCGATTACCAGTAGCAGGCCAGGGGCGAAGCGCTCCAACGCTGATCGAGAATCACGCAGCGCCGAATGCGATTGATTCATCTCATGATGAAAGGCGCTCGGAAGAAACTGTTGCCGTGATAGCGGCTGACGATCAATCGCAGTGTTCATATCTCGGCTTTCAGTTTTCGCCATGCAGAGGCATCTCAAGGGCTCTAATTAGTTTTCGCCACGCTTCGAGGGAAGCGAGACGATGAGTGCGCGCATCATCACGATGCGCGTTTGTGATCATTCCTTCATTTGTGCGCATCACCCGAAGCCAGTTGGCAATTTCGCGCACCTGCCCGGGAGCAAACACGCCGGCATGCGCAATTTTTCTGAGCTGCCTGGCAATGGCGCCGTCAGGCGGACCAATCCACAGCAGAGGCCTCGGAAGTGTTAACGCAAACCCAAGCTTGCTTGGCCACAATAGACCTTGGGTGGCGGGGAGCTGCGTAATCACGCAGCAGTGGCACCGCAGCAACGATGCAGCCAGCTCGTTTTCGCTCACGTATGGCTTCCATTCGCATCGTTTGAGCCCAAGCTCCTGCGCACGCGCACGTGCGGCCGGCCATGATGGACCGCCTCCTTGGAAAAGCAGAGTCATCCTTGGCTCCGACTCCTCCAAAAGAGATTGAACACTCAAAAGCGTTTCCCACTCGTGTGCCCGCCCAAGATTCCCCGAATATATCCAGGTCCAGTTATCGAGCGCACGAGTTTCTTCAAGGAAAGCACTCCGTGCCGAGTGCCCATTTGAAAGTGAGTTAGCTGAAGATCGATGCTCCTTGCTCTGAAGCGCGAATTCAACCAGCGATTCAAATACCCAAGGCCGGATGATTTCTGCACGGATTCTGTAGCGCCTTAACTTCTCCGCCATATCTTCATCCAAAGCTACGACCGCGTCGCAGTAGCGGTAAGACCAGCCCATTACGCATTGGATAATCCGGACTGGCAAACCAGGCCGCACCTCACCCAGCGCAACCGCAATCTCGGGATAAAGATCCATCACCCAATGAATTGATCGCGCGCGATGACGGATCGCGACCAGGACAGCAACCGCCACCAAACACGGGGGTGAACTCGCGGATATAACCAGATCAACGCGTGGTCGTAAAATACCGTCCACAAGCATAGCGACCAACGCTTTGAATTCACGCCACAAGCGATGGCCTCGTTGCTGACCGGTTCGATAGCTTTGCCGAGCTGCTACAAAATCAACGACATGGCCCTCTGCGGAAAGGGCATCAGATAATTCGCGCAGCAGAATCCCGGTAGGCGCAGGATCAGGAGGAAAATATTGATTAAGAAACAGTATACGCATTGCCGAGGCGGCCGGGGATCAAAAAACGGAATTGGATCTCAGCTAATGCTTTGATTAAAAAGCAACCGAGCAAGCCAGTTTTGAATAACAATTACCGGTATGGATTTTTACTATCTGGCAGACTTGTCTCTTAAGCCCATGATTACACAGGAAGCCTTAGAATTACAAAAATTCCCTCTCAACCTGCAAAGAAGCGAAGGATAAAGAAAAGAAACATCAGGGCATGCTGCCGCCCTTGGTCAGACTTCGTAGAATCGAAGTGCTCCAATTTAGAATTTTTTCACTGCCAGCAGCCAAATCGACGGGCTCCACCTAAAGAAAAGCGGGCCTGAAAAAACAGATCAAATTGAGTCAGATCACTCTGGTATAATCACGACTCAGGACAAGGCACCGCATATAACCAAAATGCCGTCAGATCTTTGAATCGACTGCGTAATAATCAGGATACTGATATTGATGATAATACTCGGGCATGGCAGCGTGCACGTCATTACAAACAACGCCTATAACCTTCACCTGACGATTATGCAGCAGATCCAAACCCTTCCGGCTGACGGCAGCGGATGAATAGGAGAATCGCACAACATAAATACAAGCATCCATTTTTGGCGCCAGACTAAAGGTGTCATCAGCCACCATGACTGGCGAGCTATCTACGAAGATGTAGTCGTAACTATTACGAGCGGCGGCGATTAACTCATCAAACTTCTGACTCAAAAAATGCTCGCCAGGATGATTAAGAAGTTCACCGCGCGGAAGTAAGAACAGATTTTCAATTTTGGTTGGCCTTACACACTCCTCCACCCGGGCTTCTCCCTTGAGAATCTCAGCAAGACCAGGCTGCATTTTCTGAGAAAATGCGGTGTGCAGCCTACCCCGACGAACATCAGTATCGATCAATAAAACACGTGAGTTACCGAAGGCAAATGTGATCGCCAAATTGGTTGCGATGGTAGATTTACCCTCGCTTGGAATTGAACTGGTAATCAAAAAGACTTTAGCTTGCCGTTCATCTCCCGGGAGATAAAGGATCGAAGAACGCAGAGCACGAAATGATTCGGCGAATGCATGCCGCTCGTCATTATTAACCAAATGAGAGAGGTCGCCTTTCAACCCTTGCTGTGCAACCTGTCCAATTACCCGTTCATCGAAGTATTGATAAAATTCGCCAAAACAAGTCATCCGATCATCAATTTTATCGAGGAAATAGAGGATGCCCATACCGAGCAGCAGCCCCATCACAAGTCCCTTGATAATCGTGCTTATTAGCTCGGGACGCACGGAAACCGGCGGTGATGCCTTGTCCAGAATCGTGATTGTATCGAGGTTGATTCGATTGGTTACATCTACATTCCGCAGGTTAGCGGTAAGCCGCTCATAAATGGCCTTGGCGCGATCCACCTTGGCCTTAATCTGACTGTATTCAGCCATGCGCTGACTTAGGTCCAAGGCTTTTGTTTCCCACTCCTTAATACTTTTCTCAAGATTTTGGATCTGAATTGCAATCGAGTCCTGACGGGTTTTAAGCTGATCGAGGCTCTGGGTACGGAAAGTCTTAATCAACGTTTCGTAACGCGAGATGTCCTGATCAATATCAATCATGGTAGGATGCGCGGGGCGCAATTCCTTCGACAGATCCTGCTTCTTAGCCTTAAGCAACTCGAGTTGCTGCCGGGCTTTTAAGTACTCGCTCTCGGGCCCGAAGCTCTTAAGCACTGACTCCGAGCCAGGCGTGTTATCTTGTGATGTGTCCGCACTTCGCTTTTGAATCCGCTCAAGGTTCTGATCAAGATCGAGAAGTTTAAGTAAATCGTATTCCGTGCGCAAATCAGCCAGCTGACGATTGAGCGTGACAGCATAAGCGGCAGCGCTATTGCCCGCTTCCTGCAGAAAACCGACATTGTTGATGCGTTGAAAATCGAGCAACTCCGCTTCGCCTGCACGCAGCTCTTTTTCGATCCGCACCAGTTCGGCTGTAATGGCGGTGAGGGTGCCCTCTGACTTATCGGCACGCATTTCTCTGCGACTATTCATGTACTCCTCCATGGTCGACTCCAGGAAGAGGCGAGTATATTCGGACTGGTCGCCAGTCGCTTTGAGCACAAAGATGGCCGCACCGCGCATCTGTGCCACATCTAGTTTAACCCGTTCAGAAGCGACTCCGGCGGCAAGATCGGGGCGAAGTTTCTCCACCCGTTCCTGCGCGCGCCGCTGGACCTCGCCGCTCTGCATTAATTCAATTTGAGTCCCGTAAAAATTATTAAGCTCTTCGCTGTATACGGCGCCCTCGGGCATGTTCATCTTTCCACTGACGACAATCCGACCGACTGATGAAAATCGTTGCGGTTGAATACTTACCCACCATGCTGCCACGCCAAGCCCCAGGCTCATGCTCAGCAGCAAGATCCACCAGCGGCTTTTGATTAGCCTCTGGTAGCGA
This sequence comes from Chthoniobacteraceae bacterium, assembly GCA_028293625.1. Taxonomy (GTDB): domain Bacteria; phylum Verrucomicrobiota; class Verrucomicrobiia; order Chthoniobacterales; family Chthoniobacteraceae; genus CAIURC01. The sequence goes on from JAQGOL010000007.1 coordinate 54,706, forward strand.
TAAAGCGCATTTAAAAATTTAGGCCAGCTGGAACTTGGGCTCTTAACCTCGTGGTCAGAATCTTGCATTATAAGTTAATCAATCGCGTCGGCACAACGATGGTGTCGTCCGGCTTAAGCACAAGATCCAGATCGCTTCGGCCTTTTTCCATGATTTCCTCGAGGTTCACTATAAACGTCTCAGAATCGGTCCGATTGCCACTCACTTTGCGGATCAGCTTTACCTTCTTTTTTTGAGCGAAATCAGCCAGGCCGCCGGCCCGCATGATCGCTTTACTCACGGTGAAAACTTCGTCGGTAGGGATATCAAGCGGTCCCTGACTTTTTACCTGCCCGGTTACATAAACGCGGCCACGCGACTTCACACTAACCATGTCCAGGCCGACAATCACCGTGGCTTTATAGAAGTATGTCTTTTCGAGCGGCCCTTTGATCGCGTAAGCCAATTGCTTGCAAGTCCTGCTGGTTGCCGGAACACGGCCGATGAGTGGAACCTCCATCTCGCCGGAATCGGTCACCGTTAAGATAACCGGCTCTTTATGATCTTCGACCACTCGAAAGCTGACCTTGTCACCGATTCCCAGCACACGCTTGTCATCAAGCACATCCATTGAATTGGTATAGGCAACCGTGGATGAAGAAGAAAGCGTAGTTGGAGCTTTTTCCGCGCGCGGCGGTGGCGGCGGCTCAGCCTGTCCAGGCCAGGAAAGCGAGGCCACGGATAGGACGGTCAGAATGAGAATTCTCACTGAGCCTTGATACATCACAACAGGGGACTGTTAGAAGTTGTAGTTAAAATGGACCCCCACGCGATTCTGATAGTAATCACGGTTATCAAGATCGGAATCCTTAAGAATATATTGATAACGGACTCCAACAACCAGTTTCTGGGTAAGCCGATAATCAAACGAGACTCCACCGCCGTAGCGCTGGGCGTTCTCGGAGAAGAATCCACCGGATTCGTCGGCATCTTCAAAAAAAGCATCAAAATTAAGGGTGATAGTTGGGTTGAGCCTCCAACTCGCGGTATACCGGGCGAAAGTCAAATCAATAGAATTCGTCGTTAACCCCAAGCGCGTTTCGCGGCCGGCGGTCAAGGTTTCCGTGACGTAAGGATTGAGACGATGAGCCAGCGTCAGAACCGCGTAGGGACTGCTCGAATCACTGGAATCGCCATTGGAAGCGCCTGTATCAAAGCTAATTCCCTGATAACCGACCGCGAGGCGCAATCGGAGATAATTAGTGAGGGTGCTTTCAACGAAAGCTCCGACCTGGTAAGTGACTCCGTCGTTATTAAACGATTCGTCATAGTCTATCAATGCGGTTCCTGCATCGATACCAACCGTATTTACATCGCTTAAACGAAACGCAGCTGAAAAAGAGAACTGTTCTTCGGAACGATCGAGGTAATTGAAGTCTCCGCCAATTGCCTTGAAATTATAATGATCGTAGCCCAGGACGAGTTTAACATCATTCAGATCCCAGAGGACCGAAATGCCGGCGTCATTTTGGAACCGGGTAAAATCTTCGGTATTACTGATACTGATGTCATCGAGAGGATCCTGCAGGATTGAAAAGCGATCGTGCAAGTTGATCTTAAAATCGCCTACAAAGATATCAAAGGAGAGCTGCGAGTTCGGGGCGATAAGGATCGTATCCGGATTATTTCTTGAATGATCGAGATAAGCGGCATAGGAAATTCCCAAATCAAAGCGCAATGCATTGATCGGTGTTACTTGCCATAGCGAATTCAACTCCAACCCGGGACGCAGAATGATATCGGCCCGGCGATTATTCTCGGAGAGGTTAATGTTATCATTAAACTCAATATCAAAACTCCCATTCAGATCAAAGATAACGGGGCCGGCCTTTAGGTTATAAATGAATGGTGGTGCCGCAGTGCGACGTGCCTCTGAAGCCATCGATCCCGCCAACGAAGGGCGGATCGATTCCTGCGCCTCCAGGAGCGGCGTCACTACGGTAAGAACTGCAGCGGTTCCAGCGAGATAACGCAGAGCCGAAAGGGGTGATAGTAAATTTCTCATTAACGCTGACTTCGATTACAGTTTAACTTGGTTGGGTTAACCCATGGCTTTGGCACAGGCCAAAAGCGACGGAATGGAATATCTCAATTGCGCGTCTAACCTCGACGCCCAAAAAACAGTGACTGCAACCTAGTTACTGTCTGCCGTGGTATCCGGATTGGGATTATTGAGCTGTGACCCACCGCCGCCCGTATTAAAAATAGGCGTGTTATCCGAAGCAAAGTTAAGCCCATCCCCACCCAGTCCAAGCAGACCGCGGCCCGCAGCGGCGTTTACAAGCGCCGGATCAAGATCAGGGAACTCCTCAAGCGTTGAATTAGCCAGAGCCTCAGCCATCGTCACATTGCTCAGCTGCTTTCCATCACGCACAAAGTCGCCAGGATGATGCAATGAAGCGACCGCCACCTCCATGATTCGATAGGCAAACGGCCGGGGCGCCGCCTTGATAGCCGCTTTGACGATAACCGGCGCGCACTCCTCATCGAGAAGGATGGAGACCCGCACGATCGCGTAAATGAGTTCCGCTGGCGGCTTTTTGCCAAGAGATTCGATTGCCACCGACACAATCCTGGCCGACTCCGGGCAAACGTGACGGCGATCAGATTTGAAAATGACCGCCACATAGTTGGGCGCTTCCTGAGGATTTGCGATGATCGCAGCCCTGAGCGCTTTCTCGATCTCTTCAATGGAGGCCTTCGCGATGGGCTTTTTCAAGGCAGCCTGAAACTGTTGCGCGCTCTCCGCAGGAGGTGTGGGCATCTCCAGTTTTGCGGTTTTTGCAAGAAGCGACGGAGAGTACAGAAAAAAGACACTTGCACCCAGAGCGGCAAGGATCGAGGCACTGGCAACGCGGCGGGTCGTTTTCAAAGTCAGATCGTTTAAGTGGTGCATAAAATTCCCTTATCGAGCTATAGGGGAGCATCCGGCGTTGCGTAAAGAGAAAATAGCCTGCCCTAAATTTCTTTTTTTTACTGGGAATCAAATACTTCCCACCTGCGATTACCTTATTCGGCAGCTTTTATAGCTGCTATTTCTCAAGCGCTCCCCCTTAAGCCACCACCTTCAATTCGCTGCGATTTAAACTTTTTTACCTAATAGCCGGGCTCGAACTACTAACATTCTGAATAACATCCCACCATCGCCTCGCAAAACAGCGATTCCACTCCGCTTGGATACCATCACGTGCTGCCGATGCCGATTCGTTGTAAATGATTTGATTTGAACGCGCAATGCAAACACGCCTATAAACGGCACGAAAGTTGCATAGCGAACAATTCTCAAGGATAAGAACCGCTTTATTGTAACTGAGGAGAATGCCGGACGATTAACCGATTTGCGCCACGAATAAAGCCCGTTTTGAGGCTGACGGCCGCCGCAATCCTGAAGTCTGAGCCACCTTTGTGGGTTGTCAAGAGGACCGGCATCCACTGCTCGCGCCCTCGCTGTCAGAGCCCAGGTGGCGAGTCAGCGTCGACTCCGGGGATGACTGCTCTGAAGCGCTCTCAGTTCCGGGAAAAGCCAAGGCGTTTCAACGAGAATAGCTGACCGGGGCCGTACTCCTAGCAGGCCGCGGAGCGGCGGCGAAAGCGCTGAAGACCGGGCAATGAACCGAGACCCGCAAGCAGCATCGCAGCGGCACTCCGCTCAGGAATCACCAACGCAACATCATTGCCGCCAACAAATTCTCCGGTGACGTAGTTTGCAGTGTAGCTAATGGCAAACGTGCTATTCCCGATCAAAACAGACGCTCCATTCGACAGCCCGTTAAACTTTCAATTAACTGTATCAGCTCCATCGTTTACCATGATGGAAAAGCTGTCACCGATATTCGGGGCGAAGTTGTTGATCAAAGTAATTATCCGCCAAGCGCATAGTCGCCCCATTTATAAATCGCGACAGTATATTGTCGGCTTGTTTCCCTATTGCATGCACTCCTTACACTTTCACCTCTTTGTTAACATGGCCCTACAAGCAATAAACGGGCGTCACACCTGCGTATCTCATTGATAAAATGAGACTTGCTACATCAAAATATCATACGCTCGCGTTAATATTTTTCGGCAAATTGGCAGCCGATTACGGGGAAGGAACCTCGGGAATCGCCGACGCCTGCCGAAGACGGTAGATGGTCACGTTCCTGCAGGAGATATCTAAGACGACCGGCTCAAATACTTGCTTAATATAAGCGAATGTTTGCGGATGCGTATTATGAAAATAAAGATCGTCCCGGCCATCGATCATCTCATCCTGTAACAACACCCATTTGATCTGCTTCTCTTTAAAAGCCGCGATAAGCGCTTCGTCCTCGGATAGCGAGGCCGGCCAGATCAAATAAAGCGCCTTAAGCGGCGAGAGCCGGTTGGTGGCCGGATAGAGCCCTGGCAGATGCGCGAGAAAGGCAATGGGATCGCCCGGTTTCGCAAGACGGCTGGCCAGCGCCCGCGCCAGCAGCAGGGGCGCGGCGTTTCTTTCCGGCACGTGGAGGCGCTCCAGCTGCACCTTCATTTCCACAAATGTTCCTTCAGGGAAAACTGTTTTCTGACCAAGCCCTGTCTCCAAAGCCAGCCCGGCAACCGTCGCGGCGAGGAGTCCGAAAGCCACGGCGCGGAGAAAGACCGGGGACAGCCAGTGAAAAAGCGCGGCGATACCTAAAATCAACGCCGGAACAGCGTGGGCCAGATGCACGCAATCGGGCCGTGAAAATGTAAAATGAGCGTATGGAATGGTCACCGCAGCAGCCGCGATCAGGAGCGGATGCCGCGCCGCTTTGGCAGGGCCAAACGAAAGAAGAGGAAAAAGCGTTGCGGCTATAAACAGAGGAAGTGCCACGTAAAAACAGCGCTGGACGGCATTGCAGATAAACATAAGCCCCTGATTCTCCGGGCCGATAAGCCATGGCCACGGCACTGGGCAGCCCAGATTTGTCCCAAGGGAAAGTTCGCGGGCAAGCATCTCAAAAAACGCTCGGAAATAGCCGGGCGCCAAAAGAAACATGAGTAACTGAGGCAGGTAGCCAACGACAATCCCGGCGCCGGAAAGCAGGACACGCTTTGGCAGCGCGCTCCATTCGCCACGGGAAAGTATCAGGAGGATAAGACCGAATGCCAAAACCATGTAAACGCCATGATTGCGCCCCATAAAGGCCATCAGTCCGATAAAGATGCCCGAAAGAAAAAACTGCCGGGAGCAGGGCCGTTCAATAAGCCGGACTGCCATGTAAACGCCCATCAAGGCGATCGATTGCTCAAATGATTTATAACGTGGAAACATCCAGAGCACGAGGCAGAGCGCCATTGCGACGAGGAATCGCCAATCAGTGGAAATGCGACGCGCTGCCAGCAGCCCGCACGTGACACCCATGCACGAAAACAGCACGCAGGCGGCGCGCATTCCAATCAAACCTTCCCCAAAAAGCGTACTCCATGCGGTAACCCAAAAATAGCGGCCGGGATCGTAAGCCTGGAAATCGCGAGTTGGCAGCATCCCCGCCTTTACCGCGCGAAGGCCGTACCAGAGGTAACCCTCGTCCGCGAGATCGATGCCAATATTTCCATCAAGCAGGAACCATCCGAAGCTTAAAACGAGGCTTAGGAGTGTGAGCCAGAGCAAATGCACGTTGGCACGGTTGAAATAAGGCGGGTTTGAAACCATTTGAAAAGTGTGTGCCGTAACTAAAAGCGCTCAGGCAGGCACGCATTCTTTCGAGTTCCACGCCGGCCCGCACAGCTCGAATTTCAGGAGTTTCATTTTCGAATTCAAAGCGGGCTTCAGCGAAGTGCTGGGGCGCCTTTTCATTCGCAGTTGTCTTTTCCCCGCTTCCCCGTCCTCATACGCTTTTAACCAAATGCCTCTCGATCTCCCTATGGATTTTGACCCTCGAAAAATCAGCCATGGATTAACGCGCGGTGAGGCTGGCGTCTGGTTTACCGGGAGGCGCGAGCCGGTTTCTTATCTTGAAGATGGCAACGCGCTTTGTTTTGAACTGGAGGAAAAATCGTTTTGGTTTGCCCACCGCAACGCCTGCATTACCTCAATCGTGCAGCGTTTTGCCCCCTCGGGTGCCATTTACGACATCGGCGGCGGCAACGGTTACGTGAGCCGCTCGCTGATCGAAGCGGGGTTTGAATGCGTCCTGGTTGAGCCCGGCCAGGTCGGGGCCCTCAACGCTGCCCGTCGCGGTCTGCCCCGCGTTATTTGCGGTACCCTCCAAAGCGCCCAATTCCTCGACGATTCATTGCCAGCCGCCGCGATTTTCGATGTGCTCGAACATATCGACGACGCGGCTGGTTTCTTAAATGAAATTGCCCGCTGCGTGATGCGGGGCGGCCGCCTTTATATCACCGTCCCCGCTTTTGAATGGCTCTGGTCTCACGACGACGTGACAGCCGGCCATTTCCGCCGTTACACACTTGACCGATTGGAAGCGTCGGTGCGCGCGGCCGGGTTCACTCCGCTTTTTGCCTCTTACTTTTTCGCGATTCTGCCTCTTCCTCTCTTTCTGTTGCGCACGCTGCCAAGCTTTTTTGGCCGCCGCCGCCTTGCTCCCCGCACTTACAAAAAGCTGCATCAACCACGCACCGGACGCCTCCCCGGCCATCTCCTCAATTTGGAACAAAAGCGGATTGAACGCGGGGCAGCACTTCCTTTTGGAAGCAGTTGCCTGCTTGTGGCAGAAAAACGTCAACAATGACCGCGCCCCTCCTGAATACTTTTCACGCTCCTCAGGCCGAGCGCCTGGCATCAAAGCTTCCATCGATCTCGGTCGTTGTGCCGGTTTACAACAGCGAGCAAACACTCGAAATGCTCATCGAGAGGTTGCTGCCGGTTTTAAGCAAAATCAGCAGCCTCTATGAAGTCATCTTCGTCAACGACGGAAGCCGTGATCAAAGCGGAAGCGTGGCGCGGCGATTAAGCCAGGCGTTTCCGTTTTTGACCGTGATTGAACTCATGCGTAATTACGGGCAGCACAACGCCCTTTTGGCCGGCATCCGCCGGGCTCGATACGAGATCCTTATCACCCTCGACGATGACCTCCAAAATCCGCCTGAGGAGATTCCGCGGCTTCTGGCCGGTTTAACTGAGGGGGTCGATGTCGTCTATGGTGTGCCGGCTATTGAACAGCATGGGCTGCTTCGCGACCTGGCTTCACAAGTCACCAAACTGACCCTTCAAAATGCCATGGGAGCGGAAACCGCGCGCCATATCAGCGCATTCCGAATCTTTCGCACCGGGCTGCGTGAAGCTTTTAGCGAGTACCGGGGCTCTTTTGTTTCAATCGACGTGCTGTTGACTTGGGCAACGACTCGTTTCAGCGCTGTCATCGTCCGGCACGAGCCGCGCCACGCCGGCCCTTCCAATTACACCGTCCGCAAGCTCATCTTTCACGCCATTAACCTGATGACCGGCTTCAGCACGCTTCCATTGCAACTGGCCAGCCTGATCGGGTTCGCTTTCACCGTAATCGGATTTCTGATCCTCCTTTTTGTCCTCGGCCGTTATGCGATTGATGGCGGCTCGGTGCCCGGCTTCCCTTTTCTTGCCTCCATCATCGCGCTATTTTCCGGCGCCCAGATGTTCGCTTTGGGAATCATCGGTGAATACCTTGCGCGAGTGCATTTTAGGATGATGGACAAACCGCCTTATGCGGTGCGGGAAACAATTGGGAACGGCGCATGAATTCGCGGTGGCGCGCTGCCTGCTGAGTCCAAATCGACATGAAATTAATTGAACCCGAGTCGGGCATTGTGGACGCCTCATCTTTTCCCACCAACGGGCACGGGCGCAAGATGCAGTGGCTGGCGTGGTCAACGGCGTTGCTGATCATGGCGGTGGGAATTTTTTTGCGTCTCCAGCCATCGGCAGGGTTTAAAGGGTTCGGATTCGATGAAGCGCTTTACCGGGAATATGTAATCAAAGTCGATGCGGTCGGCCTGGAGAATTATCCCGCGATTTGCCAGAACTACATCGACGAGCAACGGCGCCCGGAGATCATGGCGAAACTGCCGCCCACCCGCTTTCTTTATATCGCTTGTGGCTGGGCCTGGAAACGCGCGCAATTTGGCGATGCTCCCGCGTTATCGGCCAGGACCCCGGGTTTTGTGCAAACCGATCCGGTGCTTCTTTCCCTCGATCACGTCTCGGCGCTTTTTGCCGTATTGTTATTGGGGCTCTCCGGCATCGCCGCATGCCGGATGCTTGGCGTCTGGCCTGGACTCGGTGTGCTGGCGCTTATGAGCGTCGCGCCGACTGCCGTTCACATGGCCCAGCATGCGCTTATTGACGGATTCTTCGCTTTTTTTGCGTTGCTTTCACTTTGGACACTTTGGGAAGTGCTTCAGCATCCCGGCCGTACGGGCTGGCTGGCGGCACACGGAGTAGCCCTCGCGCTCATGGTGCTGGTTAAGGAAAACGCTTTTTTTGTCTTTGTCGCTCTCGCGGCCATCGTTGGCCTTAACCGCTGGGCCAGGTTTGGCATCGTAACCTCACGGTTGCTCCTTGTGATGATCGTCGGGCCGCTTGCCGGGCTGACCATTCTGGTCTGGGTTGCCGGTGGAGCCGGTCCGTTTATTGAAATCTACAAACTGCTGGTTAGCAAAGCGCAGAACCTTCAATACGCCATCATGACAGGGGACGGGCCTTGGTATCGGTACCTGGTCGACATCATGCTGGTCAGCCCGATCGTCCTTTGCCTGGCGATTGGCGGATTTTTCACCTCCGTAAAAGAAAGCCGACCGCTTCTCTACTTAACCCTCTTCATCGGCATCAGTTACCTAATCATGTGCAATGTGCGCTTCGGCATGAACCTGCGTTACGCCTCCATCTGGGATCTCCCATTGCGCGCGCTTGCCGTTGCGCAAATCGGCTTGCTTGCGCGTCCGTTTGGCAAACATGCCACCCTTGTCGCCGCGCTTCTGGTCTGTGCCCTTTGCGCCTATGAGTTTCGCCAGTTCGGAATCTTTTTTAAAGACTTCGGCTTGTACGAACTCGCCAGCGAAGGGCTGCTGCGCGCGGTAAAGATTTTGAAGTAGGAAAGCGTCTTCGCTTTTAACGGCCGGAATTTTGCGTCTGAAAGTCTGTTAAGCCGGCGAAAATTCTGCGAAAAGGGCAACCCCGCCTGTTTGGATACCCGTTGTTTTGACTTTGCGAGTCGTCAAGACGCGCCCCATTACAACGCCATCGATGGAAATCTCAATGGGCGCCATTTCATGGAACTTTCCCCCGCCCTTCCCTCCATAGCATATTCCGGTTTGCGCAACAGCCCAGGCGCTCCTTTGGATTCTCCTCGAAAACAGCTGCCCGCACTACAGACACCACTGGAAGTGCACCCGGCGATTCCTTTTAACCGGCCTTCGTTCTTCGGTCGCGAAATGGAGTATATCGGGGAAGCCATGCAGCGCGGACATGCGGCCGGGGACGGCTTTTATACCGGGTGCTGCCAGCGGCTGATCGAAGAGGCAACGGGGACTCAAAAGGCGCTTTTAACAACCTCATGCACGCACGCACTTGAAATGTGTGGCCTGTTACTTGAGTTGCAAGCAGGCGATGAAGTCATTGTCCCCTCTTTTACCTTCGTTACCACCGCTAATGCGTTCGCCTTACGCGGTGCTAAAATCGTATTCGCCGATATTTGCCCTGACACGCTCAACATCGATCCGGCGTGCATCGCGGCGCTTATCACTCCACGCACCAAGGCCATCGTCGTGGTTCATTACGCGGGAGTCGCCTGCTCGATGGATGCCATCGTGCCGCTGGCGGCCGGCATCCCGCTTATTGAAGACAACGCACATGGGCTCTTTGGAAAGTACCGGGGCCGCCAGCTCGGTACATTCGGTGCGCTGGCCACACAAAGTTTTCACGAAACCAAAAACCTTTCCTGCGGAGAAGGCGGCGCTTTGTTGATCAACGATCCGCGATTCAACGAAGCCGCTGAAATCATTCGGGAGAAAGGGACCGATCGCAGCCGGTTTTTGCGAGGTCAGGTCGACAAATATACGTGGACTGGCCTTGGCTCGAGCTACGTGATGTCGGACCTTCTGGCGGCAATTCTTTACGGCCAGCTCGAATCGCGCGAAGAAATCGCCGCAATGCGCCGCCGGGTCTGGCACGCTTACCAGGAGGGCCTTGCCGGCTGGGCTCGTGAAAACGGTGTAAAACTCCCGCATGTGCCGCCCGAATGCGAGCAGACGCACCATATGTTTTATCTCATTTTGCCGAGCCTGGCCTGCCGCCAGGCGCTTATTGCCCATCTGCGCGCCCGCTCCATCCTCAGCGTTTTTCATTACCAGTCGCTTCATTGCTCCCCGGCGGGATTAAACTTCGGCGGCCGTCCTGGTCAATGCCCGGTGACCGAGAACGTTAGCGACCGCCTATTGCGGCTTCCTTTTTACAATGGCCTCGCTCAAAGCGACCAGGCGCGCGTCATCGAGGCCGTGCTCGATTTTCGCGGCTGAGCGCATAGGCAGTTGTAAATTTCCATCAAATATCAACCGCGCCAACCGATGAGGCCGGCGCCGCATCGCGAGCTGTGGCTGATGCGGCCGGAATTGCCAATTCGAGTCGAAAAAATCGAATCCGTGCCCTGGACCACTCATAATCATCCTCAACGGAGCCTTCGCCTCCCAACACCATGCTTTTAACGCGGGCATCATCAAGGACCGGAGAAGCAGTTCCTCTCATAACCGCGGCAAATTGCTCCTTTGTCACTAGTGCGGGGGAAAGAAGAAATCCTGCCTCCGCCACTCGCGGAATCAATCGAAAAGTCTTGGGACCTGCAGGTACATTCAGCCGCATCAGGATGACCCCTGGTTTGTATAAAAAGCGCTTTACACGCCCTTGCAACGAAAGCGGTAAATCAATTTCCGCCCAGATGAGCCCGCTCAAATCAGCTTCCGGCAGCGGGAACGCGATCCCGCGCTCAACAACTATCTCGCCCAGCGACACCTTGCGGAAGCTGCCCGGCGCAACCCGCTGCTTCAGGCCGAGATAAGCGCCGTGTTCCTGAACGACTTCATACCGTGTCCAGAGTTCCGGCCACGAATAGCCATCATCCATGGCTGGAAAACGTCCATCCAGAAAACGAAGATTGAAAAATACGTATTTGGGAGCGTGTTCTCCGCTTAAAAAGTCCGCGTTCAGCTTCGCTAAATTTTTAGTGTAGGCACCATAGCCTTCACAGATCGGGCGCGGCCTATACGGGAGTCCCGAGGCCTTGACTAAATTCGCCGCGCCCCAAGGATAAATGTCTACGGGCACTTCCATTGAAGGAAAACAAAACCGGCCCCGGATCTGTTTCATATCTTGTGGGTAGCGTTCTTTCCAGAGTGGTTTTCCAATTAGCATCCGGCCGAGTCCCCAGCAGCCTTCCAGACTAATCAAGGAGGCAAACCGGGGTTGAAAATTCTGGTTGGGCAGATTAAGGGAAAAAACAACGATGCAAAGAGCGCTGCCTGGCAGAAGCCCGGCAGCGGCGGGTATCAATGTTTGCCGATTAGAGTTGAGCGGAAGGAAAATGACGCCCGCCAAGCTGAACGAAACAAGGGAACAAACGGCAACCACTTCATGATGATCCTGGCGGATATACCCAGCCTTGAATACGACGAAAAGCAGATAGCTGAGGCCCGCAAAAAATCCGAAGGAAGGAAGCCAGCTGCGCTCCCGCTTCCGGGCACAGAACCACGCCCCTGCAAGCAACTGAATCGCCAAAGCAATGAACAGGTTCCTCGTAATGCGCTCCCAGGTGGCTGATTTTTGCATCGCCTCTGCAAAAGCCCCGGCCACTTCCATCGCTCGCAACAAATACCGGGGGAAGCCAATAAAGTGCTGGCCAGCCAGAAGCCATAAACCGGCTAAAAAAAGCAGATAAAGCGGCAGCCACGCCCCCAGCCGTCGCTGGCGCAAAAGCCCTATACAGGCAAAAAGCAGAAGTACCGGCCCGATTACGAGAGCCCACGATATTTTCACGGAACTTAAAAGCGCCAGCACACCGATCAGGAAAAAATCAGTCCAGCGCTGCTCTCCCCCGCTCAGAAACCAGCGAACCACTACCAGCCCAACAAAAAGGAAGACTTCGGCGTCAACAACATCGACCGAACAAACCGGCAACGAGATTGCCACAATCCAAAGGCCTCTCACCCAGGGAGCACACCCCGCGCTTTTCCCGATTCCCCAAGCCAGTTGCCAGAAAGCCACCGCGATCGCCGTCCACGACAGATAAGTCCACCAGGCCGTGGCAGGGACCACCCCGTAATAAAGAAAGCCGAACGGGCCAAATGTAAAAACCACGTCGCTTCCGAATTGGAGCCGTTGCACAAATGCATCGTGGAGAACAAGCGCCCACTCATTATTGCAAGGCGGCGCCCAGGAGGGAGGAACCCACGGAACAAAGGCTCCCAGGATCCATAAACAGGAGAAAAACGCCGGCATCCATTGGAGAAACCGGTTGCGCGTATTCTCGGGGCTTGGAATTGGGTCAGGCATAATGCGAGGAAAGCAGCCTCAACGCCCCTAAATCAAACCTTTGGGTACAAAGAATGCGAAGGCACGTCTCCATCGCCGGACCCGCATTAAACCATCCCCTCATGCCACCCCGCGCACCGCTTCAGCTTCTGTCAGTTATCATCCCCGCCCGGGACGAGGAGTATTCCATTGTTTCGACGATTGAACACCTCCAAACCGAACTGCGGCTCCATCACATTCCTCATGAGATTGTGGTGATTGATGATGGCTCAACCGACGAGACTTGGGCGCGGCTGCAACTTCTTCAAACCACCATTCACGAACTACGTCCCCTCCAGAATCCCGGGCGCCATGGCTTTGGCCGTGCCATCACCTACGGACTGGAAATGGCCGAAGGCGACGCCATCACAATCATGATGGCGGATGAGTCCGATGATCCGCGCGACTGCGTGGAGTATTGGAGAAAGCTGAATGAAGGGTTCGACTGCGTCTTCGGAAGCCGCTTTACCCGCGGGGGCGGCACCATTGCTTATCCTTACTTCAAACTCGTGATTAACCGAGTCGCCAATCTATTTATCCAAGCTGTTTTTGCGATTCGTCTTAATGACACCACCAACGCTTTTAAAGCATACCGGCGCGACGTGATTGAAGGAATCAAACCGATCCTCTCTCCGCATTTTAATATCACAGTCGAACTGCCACTTAAAGCCATCGTACGTGGTTATACCTGGACCACTATTCCTATTACCTGGAAAAACCGGCGCGGAGGGGTTTCCAAACTAAAGATCAAGGAAATGGGGAGCCGCTACCTCTTTATTTGCATTTATGTCTGGGTGGAAAAATATTTCTCCCGTGGCGACTATCGCAAGCCGTGACACTCGATGAGCCAGCAAACCCACACTCCCGAAGAATTACAACGCATCTACGGTCAACGTTTCGATGCCAAAAGCGAGTATCGCCAGAAGATCTGGAACATCCTTGCCCGCTTCTTCCAACGCTGGATTCCCCTCGACGGCCAGCTGCTTGATTTAGGTTGCGGCTACGGAGAGTTTCTCCATGGCATCTCCGCACGCAAAAAATGGGGAATGGATCTAAACCCCGAGAGCCGGCAACGCATCCCCTCCGATGCCGAGCTCCTGGCCCAGGATTGCAGCGCGCCATGGCCCCTCGCCGATGGAGCACTGACCACCGTCTTTACCTCAAATTTTTTCGAGCATCTCCCGGATAAAGAAACCCTGGGCCGCACACTCGATGAAATTGTTCGCACTCTGGCGCCCGACGGGCGGCTCATTGCCATGGGACCTAATATCGCCAAGGTTCATGGCCGATACTGGGATTTCTGGGACCATTACCTTGCTCTCTCAGAACGATCTCTTTGTGAAGCCCTACGCAACCGAGGGTTTGAAATTGAAATATGTCACGCCGGCTTTCTTCCCTACACGATGGAAGGGAAAAAGGCATCTCCACTTTGGATAGTTGAGCTTTACCTCAGAATGCCGCTTCTCTGGCGTTTCCTGGGGGAGCAATTTCTCGTGATCGCCAAAAAGCGATGAACCGAATTTTGATTACCGGCGGCGCTGGTTTTGCCGGCTCCACGATTGCCCGCGCTCTGAGAGACCGGAATCCCGATTCCGAGATTGTCCAGGCAGACAATCTCGGCCGCCGTGGCAGTGAGCTCACACTTCCGGGACTTGCGGCGGCCGGCATTCGTTTCCTGCACGGGGATGTGCGAAATCCACACGATTTCCCGCAAGACTTCAAAGCCGATGTGCTCGTGGAATGTTCCGCAGAACCGAGTGTAATGGCCGGCTACTCCAGCGCGCCCAATTATCTTCTCGAGACCAATCTTTCAGGAGCTATCAACTGCCTTGAATACTGCCGTAAGCACCAGTCTCAAATCATCTTCCTTTCCACCTCACGAGTTTATTCAACCAGGGCCCTTTGCTCCGCGCGGATAGTGGAAACTTCCACCAGGTTTACCTTTGCAGAGGAACAAGTTCTTCCAGGCTGCAGCCCGGAAGGGATCTCCGCAGATTTTCCCACAACCGGTCCGCGGTCACTCTACGGGACTACCAAGCTCGCCGCTGAACTGCTCATCGAGGAATACGGACACGCTTATGGAATCCATACTGTCATCAACCGTTGCGGCGTCCTTGCAGGTCCCTGGCAAATGGCCCACCCGGATCAGGGTATCTTCACATTCTGGCTCTGGCGCCATCTGCAAGGAAAACCACTCACCTACATCGGTTTTGATGGCACCGGCCGTCAAACGCGCGATCTGCTTGATGCCCGTGATCTTGCGACTCTCTTAGATCTCCAGATTAAAGAACCCGAGGTTTGGAATGGTTGGAATGGTTGGAATGGCAATGTAGGTGGCGGCCGGCAAATAAGCCTTTCACTACAAGAGACCACGGCGCTTTGCCGGGAACTGACCGGGAACGTTGTTCCAATTGCCGCTGATCTGAATCCCCGGCTGATGGACATTCCAATCTACCTCTCCGATTGCGCACAGCTTTACGCGCGGACCTCCTAGCGCCCCCGGCGCACCTCAAGACAAATACTCACCGATACCCTGACCTGGCTCCAGGATTGCCGCTCGTTATTGGAAACTGCATTGCCTTGAAAAGCCGAACCTCCCGAAGCATTACTCCGGGAGCCGCACCGGGCTGACAATAGCCGGTGCCTGCACCGCGCCAGTCGCGTAGACCAAATCAAGATCGCGCACAATACTTGACTCAGGCAGACGTGGAGTGGCCAGGGAACCCGCCGCATCAAGAACGCCCACGGCAAGAGCCGCCAAGCCGTGACGAGAGGGATGAAGCTTGTCACTACGCAGGAGCACCGTTGATTTGCCTTTGTCCCACTTTCCATAAGGCAGAATCAATTCCTCGTTTGAAGTGGCCACTGCCATTAACGAGGCCAATGGGAATACGACGACATTTTTTCGCCCAGCAGCCCACTTTTTCAGCCGCTCATTGCATTGTTCGAGAACTGACCGCTCGGGCATCTCCTCCCTGGACAAGATCCCGCCCACCGCGCCGGAGGCGTCAGGTATATCGCCCAACACAAGAGGTCCTTCAATGCGTTCCAATTGTTGCAATCCAGACTCAAGGCGGCTCAAGCGCTGTTCTGACGACAGGCCTGATCCATAACAAAACCAGAACAATGCATCGAGACCTATGACGAGCGTTGGCTTGGAGGCCACTGTCGCGGTGATCTTCTGTTCCAGGGTATTCTGAGCATCGAGAAACAGAAGGGCGCTTGCCTGTGTTATTACCGGCTCATGGGTGCCAGCCAGCGCCGCCTCTACAAAGTTTGAAAACCGATATTCCAGCGCCTTGGGACCGCCCAAAGGCTGTGACATATCAAACCCGGCGGTGGCACTTGCCCCAAGCAGCACAATTCGCGAGAAGAGCTCCGGAGCCGCCTTTCGTTCCACAGTGGCAGCCGGTTGCTGTGCCTCAAGAGAAGAAATGAGCACTCCCTCAAACGACAGAAAGAGTAGACCTATTTGCAGGAACCGGCAGAGCGGGATTCTCATTTGGAATTAAGAGTTACCGCTAATCCTGAGCACAAAGTCAAATTCCCGTTTTGCTTATCTTCGCTGCTCCGAATGGCTTTGCCTATATTCGGATTCCGATGTGCCGGCGGCACCTAAAGAAAGCGATTGTAGAGACGACAAAGGTTAGCCTGGCCGGCGTAACGAGGGTTCGCGCTGCCATAGACGGCCCTTTTTAGCAGCTTCAACAAAGGAGGCAATCGCTTGCTCGCCGGGGATCGGGACGAGTCCGGAATCGGTCCCGACACCGGCGCGTTTGAGCAATGGAGCGGCTCCCGCCACATGGCCAATGACTTTTAGATGGGCGAATGCATCCGAAACCCAATCAACCGCCGCGGCTTGAGTAGCCAAATCATTTGCGCCCGCTTCGGATGCCAGGATGGCTACTGCATCAAAGAAAACTGATGGCGCAGCTGAAAGGGCAAAGTCAGCCTCCACGAGCTGGCCTGAGGAATCCTTGGCGCCGCCTACTTTCGGTGCAATCAAGCAGAGAGCAGCCGCTTCGTCTTGAAGAGCCGTGCGCAAGGCGGTGAGAAGCGAAGAATCAAATCCATCGGTCACCAAAACGCCTACCTTGCGTCCCGCCAAAGTAACAGGCGCTTTTGCAATCAAACTCAATGAAGGAGACAGCGCCACATCGCGCGGGTCAATCGCGGCTTTAATGCTCTCATCTTTGGTCTGCATACCAAGCGCGTTGGCCACGGTCTTGTGCAATGACGGATCGATGATTAGAAGGTGGGCCAGCATTCGCTCACGGATTGCTTTGGTTTCCACCTTGCCGAGTTCAAAAGCAAGCGCACTGGCTATATGCGTTTGCTCTGGCGAAGTCATTGAACGGAAGAACATGCGCGCCTGCGAATAATGATCAGCAAAAGTTGCCGAGCGTTGCCGCAGCTTGATCCCGTCCATCGGTTCCGGGTGGCTGACAAACCCGCGAGCTGGGTTTTCACGGGGAGCGCCGGAATCGAGCGAATTCGGCTCATAATTGACACGCCCTTTCGGAACATCCATCTGACGCAATCCATCACGCTGGAAATTATGCATCGGACAGCGTGGCCGATTCACCGGGATCTGGTGAAAGTTTGGCCCGCCCAAACGGCTCAATTGAGTATCCTGATACGAGAAGAGTCTGCCCTGAAGCAAAGGATCGTTTGAGAAATCAATTCCGGGAACAATGTTGGTTGGCAGAAAAGCGACTTGTTCAGTTTCAGCGAAAAAATTGTCCGGATTGCGGTTCAACACCAGCTTGCCGACAATGCGCAAAGGAATGATTTCTTCAGGAATCAACTTGGTGGCGTCGAGGATATCAAAATCCAAGCTGTCCGCTGTAGCTTGATCAAAGACCTGCAATCCAAGTTCCCATTCAGGAAAGTCGCCTTTATCGATCGCTTCCCAAAGGTCGCGTCGGTGGAAATCCGGATCCGCTCCGTTAATCTTCACCGCTTCATCCCAAACCACCGAGGCGGCGCCGAGCTTTGGCCGCCAGTGAAACTTCACAAAACGCGATTCCCCGGCAGCATTGATCATGCGGAAAGTATGCACTCCAAATCCTTCAATCATTCGGAGCGACCGTGGTATGGCCCGGTCCGACATAACCCACATCAGCATGTGCATACTTTCGGGAGTAAGCGTCGCGAAATCCCAAAACGTGTCGTGCGCGGAGGCCGCCTGTGGGAATCCGCGATCAGGCTCCATCTTCACGGAATGCACAAGGTCAGGGAATTTGATGGCGTCCTGAATAAAAAAGACGGGAATATTGTTTCCCACCAAATCGTAGTTTCCTTCGGAAGTATAAAACTTAACGGCAAACCCACGCACATCGCGGGGAAGATCTCCGGAACCCGCGCCGCCTGCGACCGTTGAAAAACGCACAAAAACTTCCGTTTTCACCTTCGGATCCTGAAGAAACGCCGCTTTGGTGATGTCACTCTGCGACTTGTAGACCTGAAAGTAGCCATGCGCTCCCGAACCGCGTGCATGCACGATCCGCTCGGGAATCCGTTCATGATCAAAGTGAGTGATTTTTTCCCTGAGGACAAAGTCTTCAAGTAAAGAGGGGCCACGTTCGCCGGCCTTTAGCGAGTTCTGATTATCTGCGATAACCAGTCCGTGATTGGTGGTTAATGATTGATCAGGCTCGGTGACCATCTGGTGTGTCTCAGCGGGCAACGAAGGTTTTGAAACGGGCTTTTTCGAGTTCGACATAAACGGCGTGCCTCTATCCGGCCTGGCCGCGGCTCGCGGCCGTGCGTTGCCGAATCAATTTCCTGAGAAAAGCGGAGCTGCTCTTTTTAGCCTTCCCTTTATTGGGGTGCCTCCACCAGCAAGGCCCACTGCGCATTGGATAAGCGCTGCCGGCAGATACTATTGGCGTCCCAGGACGATTCCGCGGCCGCGCCGTAAAAGAGCGTGGCACCGCCGGCGTCTGCATCGGGAAGAAGAAAAGGAGTAACATGGCCATGGCGCTCTGACTGTAGAGCTGCGCGTTCGACCAAAAGGCCGATCCTGCGCCAGCTGATGCCGTCGTGGCTTACGGCAGCTTCGGTGCCGAGACGTGACTCGGAAAGCATGGCAAGATGATCTCCTATTGGCAAAACATGGATGCCGCCTGCGTCGTGGTCATAAACGGGATTACTTCCGTGCCGCTCCCAGTGCAAACCATCGGTGGAGGTAGCGTAACCGACATGACGTTGGGAACTGTTGGATTTCGGGGCGTTTTTATCGGGAGCATTCGGCGGCAGATCTTTGCGCCCGTCATACCACATCTTGAAAAGACCATCCGCGCATAACACAGCGGGCCGGCCAACAGACAAGGAATCCCAGGTGTCGGGTTTGCCGGGGCCGAGAGCCGTGCCCCGCATCTCCCAACGTTCGCCGTCGGCGGAGGTCGCCACTGCGATTTCATCGGTCACTCCGGTGCCGGCCCGGGTATAGAAGAGGAAGAAGAGACCGTTGGATTTCACCACCGAAGGATCGTTGCAATGATTGGCAGCGCGATCTTCCATTACGACGCCTGATTGCCGCCAATGAACGGCATCGGCGGAAACCGCCAGATGAATCCGGTCGTGTCCGTCACGGCCTTGGCCGCCGTACCACATCCAAAGTTCATTTGCCGAGCGCACGATCTCCGGTGCATAAACGTTGCCGCGTCCATGCGGCGCGCATTGCGAATCGTTCTCGCCCCGAATTACGACAACAGGACTGGAGTCAGCCGCTTTTGCCAGGCCGCCAGAAAGCGTGGCGAGGAAAATGCATGCAAGATACCGCTTTAATCCGGTCCATTGCGGGCCTGGCGCGAGCTTTGCCGATATTTGAAGGATCATAAGCGGGAGATGGTGAAATCAGGTGGAAGATAAACGCTCTGAATTTCAAGCCAACAACTCTCTATTAACTCGATTGCTTCCTTGAGAACTATAGTCGTTTTTACAACCAAGCCACGACAGCAATATTGCAAGTGCCGCGTCGATCGAAACGCGCACAGGCAACCATGAACAAGACCTTGTAACCGCAGTTCATTCCCAACCCATTGAACCCTTATTATGTCCATTCCCTATCCCCCAGTCATCGCCGCCATCACGGTCAACAATGCCGCCGCCGCTTTGGAATTCTACAAAGCAGCTTTTGATGCGGTTGAACGCTATCGCTTGACTGATTCGGGAAGCGGTAAAATCGGGCACGCGGAATTTACTATCAGCGGGCAGGTCATGATGATTGCCGATGAATTTCCCGCGTTTAATAAAAGCCCCTCCACCCTTGGCGGCAGCGCGACAAAGTTTGTGCTGATAGTTGCAAATGCGGACGCCGCCTTTGAGCGCGCCATCGCCGCGGGAGCAATCGCAATACGGCCGCCCAGTGACGAATTCTACGGCTACCGCGCCGGCTGTGTGAAGGATCCCTTTGGGCACGAATGGATGGTTCAACACGAAATCGAAAAGGTCGTTCCGGCTGAGATGCAGCGCCGCTGGGATGCAATGATGGAAACGGACGCCGGCGACTGCGCGTAAGTGCTGATTTTTTAAACTCTCTCTTTTTTCAGAAAAATGTCCGGGCTGGTCCTGACCGCATCTGGTCGTTCGTCGTCTTAAGCACACACCCAACTATATGCTCAATCCCCTTGTCCAAATTTTCCTGAACTTTGATGGCCGTTGTGAAGAAGCCGTGGAGTTCTACCGCACCGCCCTTAACGCGAAGGTAGATACTCTGATGCGCTTTAAAGAAAACCCGGAGGCCGGCCCGTGCGCGCCCGGCGACGAGAACAAAATACTCTACTCCAGCTTCCGGATCGGTGAAACAACTCTAATGGCGTCTGACTGCCATGGAGACTGCGAGACGGCTTTCCAGGGGTTCTCGCTTTCTCTTACTATGCCCGATGAAACCGAGGCCGGCCGCCTGTTTGCCGTACTCGCCGATGGCGGCCAGGTGCAGATGCCGCTTGGAAAGACTTTTTGGTCGCCATGCTTTGGGGTCGTATCGGACCGCTTTGGCATGAGCTGGATGGTTAGTGTGATGCCCTAAATCAACGGAAGAAGCTTATGAGCAAAGTCCGGGTTTTGGTTGGCACTAAGAAGGGGGCGTTTATCCTCACTGCCGACGGCAAACGTGAGCAGTGGAATGTGAGCGGGCCGCACTTTGCCGGCTGGGAGATGTATCACCTTAAAGGTTCGCCCGTGGAGCCTGAGCGCATCTATGCCTCGCAAACCAGCGGTTGGTTTGGTCAACAAATTCAACGCTCAAATGACGGCGGCAAAACGTGGGAACCTGTCGGCAACGCCTTTCAATATGACGGCACTCCCGGGACTCACCAGTGGTATGATGGCACGCAGCATCCCTGGGAATTCAAACGCATCTGGCATCTTGAACCGTCGCTCACCGACCCGGACACCGTCTATGCCGGAGCCGAGGACGCGGCGCTCTTTAAAACCACCGATGCCGGAAAAACATGGCTGGAGCTGCCCGGACTGCGCGGCGCCAAAGGCCATCTGTGGCAGCCGGGCGCAGGCGGCATGGGACTTCACACCATCATTCTCGATCCGGTCGATCCGCGGCGGATTTTTGTCGCCATCTCCGCGGCGGGCGTGTTTCGCAGCGATGATGGCGGCACGACCTGGCGGGCGACAAATCGCGGCTTGAAATCAGCCTACGAGATTCCCGATCCAAACGCGGAAGTCGGTCATTGTGTCCACCGCATCGCGATGCATCCATCCCGTCCGAAGGTCCTTTACATGCAGAAGCATTGGGACGTCATGCGAAGTGATGACGCCGGCGAGATGTGGTATGAAGTCAGCGGCAATCTGCCAACTGACTTCGGTTTCCCGATCGACGTGCACGCGCACGAACCCGAGACGATTTATGTCGTGCCGATTAAGAGCGATTCGGAACATTTCCCACCGGATGGCAAGCTGCGTGTCTATCGCAGCCGGACAGGAGGGAATGAATGGGAAGCTTTAACGAAGGGATTGCCGCAACAGCACTGTTATGTGAACGTGCTTCGCGATGCCATGGCGGTCGATTCCCTCGATTCGTGCGGAGTCTACTTTGGCACCACGGGCGGGCAGGTTTACGCGTCCAGCGATTCCGGCGATACCTGGGAGGCGATCGTGCGCGACCTTCCCGCGGTATTATCGGTTGAAGTTCAAACGCTGCCATGATTCGTGTTGTACTCCCTTATCATCTGCGCACGCTGGCAAGCGTGGAAGAGGAAGTGCAACTTTCAGTACAACCGCCGGTTACCTTGCGCGCGGTGCTCGACAGCCTGGAAGCGACTTATCCGGCTTTGCGCGGAACAATCCGCGACCATGGCACCATGCAACGCCGTCCTTTTGTCCGGTTTTTTGCCGATAAAACAGATCTTTCACACGAGTCGCCCGATACGTTGCTACCCGACGTAGTTATCAATGGAGCCGAACCGCTCCTTATTATCGGTGCCATGGCTGGCGGCTGAGGTTGGCTTTTTTGCCAGGCTACTTCATTTCAGCCAGGGCGCGCTCTGCGAGCTTTTTGGCCTTCGTCCGGCTGAAGCGCCCTGCCGAGGCTGCGGTAAAATCTGCTCGAGCCTCATCCGTGCGGCCCAGGGCCAGCCGGGCTTTGCCTCGGTTATAAAGCACGTAGGGATCATCCGGCGCCAATGGTGCGGCGGCGTCGAACTCTTTTATCGCCTCCTCCGGACGCTCCAACAGCAGGAGCGCGTCTCCCCGGCGATTGTGGGCTTTGCCTGCAAGCCCGGCCCCTGCGGGGTCATTGGAAGGAACGCATTGGGGCAGCAGTTCCAAAACAGCCTCACACGTGGTGACTGCGGAGAGCAGCTTCGCTTTTGAAATGTCAGGTTGTTTGAGATCTTCCTTCACTTTAGTTAGCAAAACTTCCAACGGCTTGGCGGCGTAGTTACCTGGACCGCGGGAACTGGCAATAAGCTTAAGTTCGTTCAAGCACTCATCAATTTGACCTGATTCGGCCAGCTTGTTGAGTTGCGCGAGGGTAGGAACGGCGATCGCCCGTTGCACCAGAACCGCCGGCTCCGCCTCAGCAGGTCCGGCCAGATAAATGTCGTCGCCTATCAGGCGCGAATACTCGGAGGGAACCTGTCCGCCATCCGAGCGTTTTAATACGCCGGCTCGTGTCCGTTTGAAAACCTGCTCGATCGTGAGCCCGCGGGTTTGCAGATGCTTAAGGAGTTCGCTGGTATAGAGTCCATTAGTGCCTTCCCCATCCAAAGCCGTCTGGCCCGCATCGGTTGCAAAGGCAATGAGCGAGCCTGCGGGTGGCGTCATTTCGGAAAGGCCTCCATGCGGCAAAGCATCCCGGGTGCGGCCAGTCTGGGCGAGAGGCGTATTGCGGCACGCATCGAGAATCACCAGATTGCACGCCGCCCCGGCGGCGCTCATGTCTGCCACCGCTTGTTCCGCGTTAAAGAGACGCGTCTCGGCAAGCATCCGCAAAGTCACATCGGTGGCGCCTTGGGAATCAAACCCTGACTTCAAAGGGATAAGATAGTTTGATCCTGCGATCGAGATCCCATGCCCGGCGTAGTAGAAAAGAGCCACCTCGGCTCCCGGGAGTGTTTTTCGAAATTCATCGACCGCCTTCAGCAGTTGATCCCGGGAAAGATCGTGCCGCTCCATGACGGCGAATCCGAGGCTTCGCAAGGTTTTCGCCACGGCGCTTGCATCGTTGCGGCTATTGCGCAGCGGCCCGGCGGCGGGTTCGTATCGGGCATTGCCAATGACCAGGGCTGTGCGCGGTTTGACGGCGGGCGCACTGAAAGCGTCTGAACAAAAGATTACCCAGGCGATAACTTGAAGAGATAGACGGACGGAAATTTTGGACACCATGGTCTGCGGGAACAGAATGGAATCGGCCTTCCATTTCACTCCCGGCGCCTACTATGAATACCAGGACCGCATGGCGGCAAGTTTCAACCCGATGATCCAACGGCTCGCACATCCCCTCCTCCGCACCAAGTTTCGCCGGGAAAAAGGACGCAGCAACGCGGCCGTTTATCTTGCGGCGCTTTTTCTTGGCGGCTGCGCCTCGCTTAAAAAAGAGAGTGAACCAAAAGTCGTGCTGATTCCCGGCGCGTCGTCCGCACCGTCGCAAGTCACGCCGTCTGAAGCGCTGGCCACCGCTGTGACTTATACGAAGCACTCGTGGCGCCCTTTTGGCCGCAATATTCTCCATGGCGCTGATGCCCGCGGGATTCGCGTAGATACTCCCGACACCGGCTACCAGCCGCCTGATGGACGCGCGGGCTGGTGGATTCCCGGCGAGGCAAACCAGGGGATTCCCTACAAATGGGGTGGCTTTGATGATCCTGCCGCGTTTGACCGCGGAATCGCCTCGGGCCTTGCGGGCGGTGATGTCTCATCGCCTGCCAAACGCCGCGCCGATAATGCCGCGGTAAGCGCCAGCGCGGTGGGAGTCGATTGCTCCGGCTTTGTTTCGCGTTGTCTGAAACTTCCCACTGTCCACGACACCGTCCAACTGCCCGCGGTTTGCCATCCCCTTTCCAGCGCGGATGAGCTTCAGCCGGGCGACCTTCTTAATATCCCGCACAGGCATGTGCTTTTGTTTGCCGGCTGGGCGCAACCGGATCACTCCTGGATCTTATTTTACGAGACCGGCGGCGAACCCGATTGGAAACCGGCTTTAAAACAAGCTCCCCTTAACAGCCTGCTGGCGCTCGGCTACGAGCCGATCCGTTACAACGGAATGGCGCATCCAGGGGGACCCTCAGGAAAGGAAGTTCTTTCCCGCGCTCTTCGCTCGCGCGCGCTGGTGATTCCCAATCCGACTATCGGCGAACCTTAAACGGGCTTGCGGGCGGCGGTTTAAAAAAGCATTCAGAGCTGTCCAAAACGCATCCGCTGATCCGTCGTTGTTAACACGCTTCAAAAGATCCGATTTCGCAACCGTCCAGCTCCATACAGATATGAAATACTTTCCAACCATCGCCGGTCTCCTGCTTGGTCTTCTCTTCATCGCCTCCGGCGTTGTTGTGCTTTTCCATCTCGTTCCCATGCCTCCGCTTCCCGACGGAACGCCCGCCGCGATGTTCATGGGGGCGTTTGGTCCGACCGGCTACCTGACTTTTGTAAAAGTTCTGGAAGTCCTCGGCGGCATGCTGGTCGCTATTCCTCGCACCCGAAACCTGGGCCTCCTTCTGCTTGGCCCGATCATCGTCAACATCCTTGCCTACCATACTTTCATCATGAAAGGAGAGGGACTATTTGTCCCGCCACTAGTGATTATCGTTGTGTTGGCATCCTATCTCCTGTGGGCCGGACGCAAGGCTTTTGCCGGTCTGCTTAACTGATTTTCCGCGCTGACGAACAGAGAGCACGCCCGCGTCTTTTCTTTTTCCCGGCGCGTTACCTGTCAGGATCGCGTCAATGAGCTCCGATTTTGCTGAACTTGACCACCGCCAGACCCCGCTCGGCGAACTGACGCTGCGGCGCCGGCGTATTCGCGCGCTCGATGGGCTGGAGGTTTTTGAAGTAAAACTCGGAGACGCTTTCCTGATGTCGAGCCTCTTCCACGAGGTTGAAGTCGCGCTCGCCGATCTTGGGCTCGCCGGCCTCGACACGGCTGAGCTTGATGTTGTGGTTGGCGGCCTCGGATTGGGTTACACGGCGCTCGCCGCGCTCAAAAATCCGGCGGTGCGTTCACTCCTTGTCGTTGAAGCGCTCGAGGCCGTCATGGAATGGCACGAACGCGGCCTTGTCCCGCTCGGGTTTCAACTGACCGCGGATTCGAGGTGCCGTTTTGTGCATGGCGACTTCTTCAAGCTTGCGGATCCGGACATCGGCTTTGACCCCGAAGCGCCCGCGCGCAAGTTCCACGCCGTCTTATTGGATATCGACCACTCGCCACGCAACCTCCTGCACGCACGGCATGGCGCATTCTACCATCCTGAAAGCCTTCGCCGGCTTTCATTGCAACTTCACGAAAACGGTGTCTTCGCGCTCTGGTCGGATGATCCTCCGGACACAGACTTTCTCGCCATTCTCCGTGAAGTCTTTTCCTCGGCGGAAGCGCAAATTGTCAGTTTTCCGAACCCGCTTCTGGAACGCGATTCAGCCAGCACAATCTATATCGCGATCAAAGGCCCTCCACTCTCCAGTCAGCTCGCGTCCCTTTGAACAACGTGGATGCGGCCGTAGTCGGGCCACTTGCCTTGCTTGTCGGGTTTGGATTGACCGGCAGCGGCGGCCAGAAAGAGGGTTTTGCCATCGGCGGCAAAAAGGCTCCGTGTGACACGCGACTTGGTGTCGAGCGAAGCTAGCAACTTCCCGTCAGTGGCGGAAAAAATCGCGACATTCCAGGTGCCTTGCGCCTGGCGGCCTGCCATCAGAAAGGCGCTGCCATCGGGGAGATGCGTAAGAGTTTCCATCAGGCCAGTGCCGTGCTCGCCATCGTGGATCTGAGCGAGCATTTTTGAGTCGGACCACGCCCATCGTTGCCACGTCATTTTCCCGTTCCCGGCCATGGGATCCGTCATCGGTCCCATGCCGCAGGCCAGGAGCGATTGGCCATCGGGCGAGAAAGCGAGGCCGTAGATTCCACCGCAATAGTGCGGGCTTTTGATGATTCCCCAACTCGTGAAATCCGGGGAGGAGAATTGAGCGGCGCTTTGAGCGGAAGCGATGTTCCAGACCCGGACTTCGCCCATCATGTTCGCGCCGGCGAGATGTTCTCCGTTCGGGCTGAATGTGACGCTTAGAACCGGGGGCAAATGTTCGAATGAATGGAGCAGCTCGCCGGACTGGGCATCGAACACCTTGACGGTCGGTTCGGGAGCCAGGGCAGGTTCATATTTCTCGCCGCCGGTCAGATACTGGCCCGAGACAGTGGCGACCTGTTTGCCGTCGGGTGAAAGGGCGAGTTGCCATGACCAGAAATCGTGGGCCTGGACTCGCCGTATTTCGTTCCGGCTTTCCACGTCGTGCCAGATCAGGCAGCCGTCGTAGCCGGCGGAAATGAGAGTTTTGCCATCCGGCAACAGGACGCAGCCCGAGGCATAGCTGGCATGTTTTCCAGAGAAAACCAGGGTCGCGCCGCTGGCGGGATTGACTTCAAAAAGCTGGCCATCCATGCAGGCGGCAAAGAGGCGGGAGCCATCGGGAAAGGCCGCGAGGCCCAGGACGCCGGTTGGCAGCGTTAAATCGCGCGGTTTATCGAGTTTCACGCGAGCACCTCCTTGATCGGTTCGGCATTGTCTTCAACCCGATGGAAGGTCGGCATTCCGGGAAGATCATATTCGGCATGCGGATCAAGGCCGAGGGCGGTGAAGATCGTCGCAAAGAGGTTTTGCTCATTATAAGAATGACCATCCGGATCGACACCATCGGCATCGGTGCCGCCAACAACGACACCGCGTTTGAGTCCGCACCCTGTCATCATAAGGCTCCACGCATTCGGATAATGATCGCGGCCCCGCGCCGCATTGAGCCACGGAGTGCGTCCGAACTCGCCCATGGCAACGACAAGCGTGTTATCGAGCTGGCCGCGCTCTTCCAGATCGGTGATCAGGCAATGGAGGATACGGTCGAGTTCCGGGACGAGCATCTGATGAATCTCATGCTGGAAAACATGGTTATCCCAAGGCATTCCGTTGGCGACCATGACAAAGGGCGCACCCTGCTCAACGAGGTTGCGGGCCATCAATGTATGCAGGCCGAATGTCCCGGGACCGTATCGCGCACGATCTTTTTCCGGGAGTTTACTCAGGTCAAAAAGGTCGGCGCTCGACATGAGGCCTTTGACTTTTTCAAAGATCGCGTTCTGCGCGGCCGCGGCCGGACTGCGGAGATCGTTCTCATATTTGCGGGCAAAAAAGCGGCGTAATGCATCGCGCGATTCGCGGTCGTCGGAGAGCGCGTCGGTGGCGCGGCCGAGCTGGGTGTAGTTGCCGCCAAGCCGCACGGGCGCATGTTCAGGCCCAAGCCAGCCGACCAGATCGCTCGCCTTATATTCCTTGAACTCATTTCCTTCCGGGTTGGGGTCGAGAAGGGTGAAGTTCGGCAGTCGGGATTCGAGCTGCCCGAGCGCTGATGAAATGGCAGCTCCCAACGTCGGCCGGTTAAACCCGGCGCGCGCCGGGTTGCCCCGGGTGAGAAGGTTGATGGCCTGGAGATGCTCGGACTGCGCAGTCCGCATGCAACGCACCACATTGAGATGGTGCGCGATGCTCGCACACCGCGGCATGAGCGAGGAAAAATGAACACCCGGAATCGATGTGGGAATGCTGCCGAACGGGCCGCTGCTCGGACGGCCC
Source organism: Chthoniobacteraceae bacterium (assembly GCA_028293625.1). Lineage (GTDB taxonomy): Bacteria > Verrucomicrobiota > Verrucomicrobiia > Chthoniobacterales > Chthoniobacteraceae > CAIURC01. The sequence continues at coordinate 82,534 of JAQGOL010000007.1, forward strand.
GGCTTCGGATCCCACGTTTCAAACTGACTCGGCGCGCCGCACAGCCAGAGAAGGATGACTTTCTTTTGAGCCTTCTGCGCAGCTTCGGCAAAAACCGGATTAGTGAAAAGACCCGTGAAACTCGTCACGGCCGCCGCTCCCGAAGCAGCAAGTCCCTTTAGAAATAAACGGCGATGCAACCGATGCTCATCGGGCGTGCAATCGCCGGGTGGCGGCGTAGTAAAGTTCATGGCGTCAATGGTTCGTCAGAAATTCCGGGCCGGTCACCAGCGCCCAGAGCAATTGTCCCGCGGCGTCGGCGGGGTGGGAGGCGCGAGTCTCCAAATAAGCGATCCCTTGGGCAAGCTCATCGGCGTCAGGTTCGCGGACCAGCGCCATCTGGAAAGCTTCCCGGACCCGCTCCTCTATTTTTTCGAGAGCCCCGAGGCGTTCAGCGGCGTCCCCCGGCTCGGGTTTGAATAAGCCGGCGAGTTGCTCGCTGTTGGCCAGCAGCATTGCCTGCTGGATGGTGGCGCGCTGGACCCGCGGCAACACGTCGGGAAATGCGCCGGCAAACGCCTGGCGCAGCCCTGTCTCTTCGGCGGACCGGCCGCTGGCAAGGCGTGCGGAACGGGCAAGCGTTTCAGCTGTCAGCGGCCGTTCATGGGCGGCGGCAAACGCTTCGGGCGGCGACGGCACGCGTGAGGAGGCAAGCTGGTAGACGCGGCTGGAGGCAATCGCCCGGATCAGGCGCCGCATGTCATAGTTGTGCGCCGCGAAATCCCTCGACAACCAATCGAGCAATTCGGGGTGGCTCGGCGGATTTTTCGAATTCATCTCGTCAACCGGATTGACGATGCCGCGCCCGAGCAGGATGGCCCACGTGTAGTTTACAAAAGCGCGGGCAAGCAGCGGATTCTCCTGGGTCACGGCATCGGCCAGGGCGGCGCGGCGGGAGAATTTCGGGACTTTGCCCAGCGGCCCCCCGTCGACGTAACTTTCCTGAGTCTCCTCCTGCTTCGCATCGGCGGCGGGCCAATCCTCCTTCACCGTACGGCCATTGAGCAGCATGATGACCGCGGGCTGCGACTCTTTTTTGAGGTTCGTAAAATTCACGAAACCGCCAATGGCCGATTCATTGACGACGGTTGCGCCTTTTTCAACGTTCTTGCTGCGGTTGAACGCGGCAACCAGGCCCCAGTAGTGACCCTGCTTGATCTCGCGCGCCAGCGGATGATCATGGCATTGGGCGCAATCGACTTTTGTCCCATAAATCACAGGCGCGATGGCTTCGGCAATCGGCTGGAATTCGTTGCGCCGCTCAAAAACAAACCATTGCGCGCCTTTGTCCTCGGGCTTCTCAGGGCGCGCGACAATCATGGCGCGAACCACCTCATTCCACGGCCGGTTCTGTTTGAAGGCGCTTTCGAGGAAATCAAACCAGCCGCTCTCACGCCGGCGCTGTTCCCGGCGGCCTGCATTGCGCCCCATCAGCAGCGTATCCCAGATCTCCCGAAACGCGCGCGGATATTCATCGCTTGCCAACAGGCGATCGATCAGCAACTGGCGTTTGTCCGGAGCCGATTCCATGAGGAAGGCCGTGGTTTCCTCGCGCGTGGGAATCCGGCCCGCGAGATCAAGGTAAAGCCGGCGCACAAAAGCCGAGTCATCGCAGAGGGGAGCCGGCGTCAGCCCGCGGGTCTGCCACCCTTCCTTGAGAAAATAATCAATCGCCGCGGTTGGCTCCGTAAATGTGACCTCTGCTCTCGCCACTTTTTCCACGGGCGCGGACTCGCCAAGTGCCGCGATCCACGCACGCACTTTAGCCACGTCCTCGGGGGAAAGCTGCTTTTTGGGTGGCATATGCGGATCCGCGCCGGCAACAAGCGCCTCAAGAAGCGAGCTTTCCTCGGGCTTGCCGGGAACAATCACCGGCCCGTATTCGCTTCCTTTTAAAATGGCCTCAACTGTATCGAGCTCGAGCTTGTTCTTCTGCTTTAGCGGTCCGTGGCATTTCACGCAGTTCTGATCCAACAACGCCTGGACGCCGCCGCTCCAGAGTGCGGCCGCATCGTTTGCCCGGACCAGCGGCGCGGCAAGAAAGAGACTGAGTAGGAAGGCAAGCGGGCGGGACATAAGAAGCACAGGGATCAACCCGGGAACGACAGGGAGCTTAGCCGGTTACCTCTGGTAAAATCCGGAACGCATCAAGCAGTCAGGCCACCACTTTCGATTCTTAAAAGACTCACCATGAAAGACCCTGTTATTTTCACCACCAAAGCCTTCGGCGCCCAAACCAAGTCATCGCCGCTGGCGGCAACCACGATCGAAAGGCGCACGCCGACACCGCACGATGTGCAGATTGAAATTCTCTACTGCGGCGTCTGCCACTCTGACCTGCACACGGTGCGCGATGAATGGGGCGGCACCGTTTACCCGTGTGTGCCGGGACATGAAATTGTCGGCCGCGTAACCAAGGTTGGCAGCGACGTGACAAAGTTTAAACCCGGCGACATCGCGGCGGTCGGCTGCATGGTCGATTCCTGCCGGAGTTGCCCGAGCTGCCGCGAAGGGCTCGAGCAATTCTGCGAGGCCGGAATGATCCAGACTTACAACAGCCCGGATAAATACAGCGGCGGCGTTACGTATGGCGGCTATTCGGAAAACATCGTGGTGAGCGAGGATTTTGTCCTTCGCGTGCCCGAAAACCTCGAACTGGCCGCGGTGGCTCCCCTGCTCTGCGCCGGCATTACCACCTACTCGCCGTTGCGGCATTGGAAAGTGGGCAAAGGACAAAAGGTCGGCATTGTCGGGCTTGGCGGGCTCGGGCACATGGGAGTCAAATTTGCGAGCGCATTTGGAGCGCACGTCGTCCTTTTCACGACCTCACCCGGCAAGACCAAAGACGCGCTGCGGCTCGGAGCGCACGAAGTGGTCATTTCCAAAAACCCGGACGAAATGAAAAAGCATCTCAACAGCTTTGATTTCATTCTCGACGCCGTCTCGGCCGATCATGACATCAATGCGTACCTTGAGCTGCTCAAACGCGATGGCACCCTGACCCTGATCGGCGCCCCTCAAAAGCCGCTCGGCGCAAGCGCCTTCAATCTCATTTTCAAACGCCGTCAGTTTGCCGGCTCGCTCATTGGCGGGATCGCGGAGACCCAGGAGATGCTCGATTTCTGCGGCCAGCACGGGATCACAAGCGACATCGAAATGATTAAAATTGATCAAATCAACGAGGCTTACGAGCGGATGCTTAAGAGCGATGTGAAATACCGCTTTGTCATCGATATGGCTTCTCTCAAAAAATAACCAAATGGAATAAAACAATGACCACGGTAAACTTGAATCCACCAAGCCATGACGTGGGTGCCCACGCCGGATGCGCCACCTCAAGCCACGATCGCGAATTTCCGGATGTCGATCTGCTCAGCCCGCTGACCTTGCGGGGCGTCACTTTTCGCAACCGGATCGTGATGGCCCCGATGTGCATGTATTCGGCCACCGACGGATTCGCCAACGACTTTCACCTTGTCCATCTTGGGAGCCGGGCGATGGGCGGTGTCAGCCTGGTGATGGTGGAGGCGACCGCGATCACCGCCCAGGGGAGGATTTCCCCGGGCGACATGGGTATCTGGAAAGACGAACAGATCGAGCCGCTTGCTCGCATTGCCAGGTTTGTGGAATCCCAGGGTGCTGTGCCGGGAATTCAGCTTGCGCACGCCGGGCGCAAGGGAAGTTGCGCCGAGCCATGGACGGGCGGCGACAGTCTCAAAACGGCGCAGGAAGGCGGATGGCCTGTTATTGGGCCGAGCGCGATCCCGTTTGAGGAAGGCGATCCGGTTCCAACCGCGCTGGATGAAGCAGGCATTGAAGAAATCATCAATGCATGGGAAGCCGCCGCCAAACGTGCCCTGCAAGCCGGGTTTAAAGTGATCGAGATCCATTCCGCCCACGGTTACCTTTTGCACGAGTTCCTATCGCCCATCAGCAACCAGCGCACGGATCAATACGGTGGTTCGTTGGAGAACCGGATGCGTTTGCTGCTGCGGGTGGCGGAACGGCTGCGGGCAACCATCCCTGAGCAGCTACCGCTTTTTGTGCGCATTTCGGCGACCGATTGGGTGGAAGGCGGATGGGATATTGAACAATCCATCGTGCTCTCCAGGCGGCTCAAAGCACTCGGCGTGGATCTGATTGATGTCTCGTCAGCGGGAACGACGCCCGATGCGAAAATCCCGGTTGCCAAAGGATACCAGGTGCCGTTCGCACAGCGAATCCGTGAGGAAGCCGGAATCCGAACCGGCGCGGTCGGCCTGATCACCGAGGTGCTTCATGCCGATGAGATCATCACGACGGGGCAGGCAAGCATGGTCTTCCTGGCCCGGGAATTCCTTCGGGAACCGTATTGGGCGCTCAAGGCAGAGGCAGTATTGGGCCAGGAAGCGACCTGGCCGCTCCAATACGGGTACGTGGTTCAAAGACGCAGGAAGTAGCCGTGTAAGCGGCTTGCCGGCAACCGCCCCTTGATGTCAGAGCTTGTCGAGGAAGGAGAGCATGCTGTCGAACCGGCCTTTTACACTGGTCTCGGGGACAGGTTCGTTGAGGATCTGGCTTACGTCGCGGTGTTCCACCAACTCCGCCGGGAGTTCCTTCACAAATGAGCTGACGAACGTCGGCATGGTGCCACCGTATTTCACACGGTTCTTGCACCAGGTCAGCGCCAGGGTGCGCATCGCCCGGGTGATTCCCACATAAAGAAGCCGGCGCTCTTCATCGACGGTTCCTTCGACTTTGGAACGGTCATGCGGCAGGAGCCCTTCTTCCAGGCCGATCAGGTAAACGTGCGGGAATTCGAGCCCTTTGGCCGCGTGCAATGTGATGAGTGTCACCCCATCGCCGCCCTCTTTTTTTTCCTCTTCCTGTTTTTCCTGGCGCAACATCATGTCGTCGAGGAACCCGCGCAGGCCTTTGTCCGATTTTTTCTGATTTTCCTCAAACCACCGGATCATTTCGAGCACTTTGCTTTGCCGTTTAAGACCTTCCTCGGGGGTCTTGCAGGTGCGATGCAGATCCTCCAGGTAACCCGTTTCCTGGATAAAAGCGCGCACAACGGCCGCCTGGTCGGCAAGCGGTTCGTGCAGCTTGGTTTCAAATGAATCGAGCAATTCAATAAAGGCGTCGACCGCCCCCGTGGCGCGCTTGCTGATTGAGCCGCGAAACTCGGGATCGCTGAGGATGGCAAACACACTGCAGCCTTTAACCGCGCTCATTTCCGTGGCGCGCTCAATCAAGGTGGCGCCGATGCCGCGCGCGGGGGTGTTGATGATCCGCAAAACGGAGACGTCATCCTCGGTATTAAGCAGGCAGCTTGCGTAGGCCAGGAAATCCTTGATTTCGCGCGCATCGAAGAAGCTTTTGCCACCCACGACCCGATACGGGATGTGCAGTTCGCGAAGGTTATGCTCAATGGAACGCGACTGGGCGTTCATGCGATAGAGCACGGCAAAATCCTCGGCCTTGGCCGGCTCGGTCACGATGCGCTGGGCAATTTCATTCGCAATGAACTCCGCTTCCTGGCGGTCATCGGGCATCTGGACGATGCGCACTTTTGCACCGCCATCGCGCGCGCTCCAGAGCGACTTGGCCCGGCGTCGCGCGTTGTTTTTGATCAGAAAATTGGCCGACCCGAGAATCGTATTGGTGGAGCGATAATTCTGCTCAAGCGTGACCACCACCGGGTTGGGAAAATGCTGCTCGAACTCGAGGATGTTCGACATATCGGCCCCGCGCCAGCCGTAGATCGATTGATCGTCATCGCCGACGACAGCGACGTTGGGGCGCGCGCCGGGTGGCGCATTGACCGGCTTGGCCAGAAGCGACACCAGATCGAGCTGAAGCCGGTTGGTATCCTGAAACTCATCGACCATGAGAAAGCGAAACCGGTTGTTCCAACGCTCGCGCACATCGGGATGCTCATTGAGCAACTTGACCGTCAGCAGAAGCAAATCGTCGAAATCGACCGCGTTTAGCGTCTTGAGCTCCGCCTGATAACGGGCGAACACGGCACCGATCAGCGTCTTGTCGTCCTGCGGGGCGTTCCATCCGTTGTTTTTTGCTTTGCTGATCAGTGCCTTGGCAACGTTTGGCTCGAGTTTTTCATCGCGCGCGGCGGTGCGGGTGATGATTTTTTTGATCAGGCCGGTGGTGTCGCCTTCGTCGTAGATGGAAAAGTTTTTTTTGTAACCGAGCTTGTCGATATCGAGCCGCAGGATCCGCATGCAAAGCGCGTGAAAAGTCGACATGGTGACCTTCTTGGCCACATCGCTGTCTAGCAGCGTGGCAAGGCGTTCACGCATTTCATTGGCTGCCTTGTTGGTGAAGGTAACTGCCAGAATATCCGAAGGCGGAATGCCCTGGGAGACCAGATAGGCCACCCGCATCGTGATCACCCGCGTTTTCCCCGTGCCCGCGCCGGCCAGGATCAGCAGCGGTCCTTCGATGGTGCGAACGGCTTGTTCCTGGGCGGGATTGAGATCAAAAAGACGGAAGCCGGACATGCGGGGCGTGAGCAAAGCAGACCGCGAATTTTACGCAAACCAAAGTGACGCCGCCGCGCTCCTCCTCTTGCTCCATTCCGGCTCAATCCCTGAAACCGGGAGGGGAAGATTCACGCGGAAAAACGGGGTTCTGACGGACCGGGTATAACGGGAATCCCCCTAGACTTCAGTCCGGTAGGCATCCGTTCGCGATGGGGTGATAACAGGCACGCGTTCTTTCAACGCCAGAACCTCTTAAACGTCATGATTCCTCTTCCTTCAGCGTATCGTGCCCGACTTTTCAGCTTCGTTGAACCACTTGAAGCGCGAGTGGCCCCTGCCAATGCGGCGGTCATCAATCTCTCGAGCCTCAACGCGATCAACGGCTTCAAGATCAACGGAGAGCCTACCGTCGCAGCCCTGGGCACATCGGTGAGTGCCGCCGGAGACATCAACGGCGATGGCTTCGGAGACGTGATTATCGGGGCCTACCGTGCCAGCTCGCCTGGCGGTGTACAAAGCGCGGCTTATGTGCTCTTTGGGAAAGCCAGCGGGTTTTCCCCCGGCCTCGATCTTTCTGCGCTCAATCCCACCGACGGGTTCAAGATCATGGCCGAGGATGTCGACGACAACCTCGGCGCGGCTGTCAGCGCGGCCGGCGACGTCAATGGCGATGGATTCGATGATCTGATCGTCGGCACGCCAGGCGCCGATCCGAACGGGGAAAGCAGCGGCGCCGCATACGTGATCTTCGGCCAGGCGACGCCGTTTGCAGCGAGCGTGGGTCTTTCCACCTTAACCGGCGCCAATGGCTTCAAGATCAGCGGGGAGGCGGCCGGCGACAATGCGGGCAGGGCGGTCAGTTCCGCGGGCGACATTAACAACGACGGCTTTTCAGACCTCCTCATCGGCGCGCCCATGGCCGATTCCAATGGCATTGATAGCGGCTCAGGCTACGTGATTTTCGGCAAGGCAACCGGATTTCCAGCCAATATCGCGCTTTCCAGCCTTACCGGCACCGATGGATTTAAACTCAACGGGGAAGGGATCAGCCATTATGCAGGCCACGCGGTCAGTTCGGCGGGCGATATCAACGGAGACGGTTTTGACGACTTGTTGATTGGAGCGCCGGGCGCCAATCCGCATGGCATCAGCAGTGGCGCCGCCTATGTGGTGCTTGGCAAGGCATCCGGTTTTCCTGCCACCGTGGAGTTATCGGCGCTTGCCGCGCCCAATGGATTCCGGATCAATGGAGTGGCCAAGGGCGATAACGCCGGTTTTGCCGTGGGTGCGGCCGGCGATTTTAATGGCGACGGCCTGGACGATCTGCTGGTAGGCGCTCCCGAGGCTCAACCCAACGGTGCCCATAGCGGCGCCACGTATCTCATTTTCGGCACGAGCACCGTGTCAGAGCTTGCCCTTTCTTTGCTCAACGGCACCACGGGATTTAAAATCAGCGGTGAAGCGGCTACGAACTACTCCGGCGAATCGGTCAGCGGCACCGGTGACGTCAACGGGGACGGCTTTGACGACATCATTATTGGAGCGCAGGGCAATTCGGCAAACGGCAGTTTCAGCGGGGCAAGCTACGTGATCTTTGGCCATCGCACCGGGTTTACCAGCAATCTCAAGCTCTCCACACTGAGCGGGACGCAAGGCTACAAGCTGAGCGGCGAGGCAGCTTCCGATGGCGCCGGGTTTGCCGTCAGCGGCGCCGGCGACGTCAATGGGGACGGCCTGAATGACCTCCTCATCGGCGCCCCGCATTTTAAGGAAAACATCAGTGCCAGCTACCTGGTTTTTGGCAGCCAGACGATCCTGATCGATCCCGCGGCGAGGACGGCCACATTCACCGATATCGATGGCGACCTGGTGACAATCAAAGTCAGCAAGGGAACACTCTTTCCCTCGGATCTGCACCTTTCAGGACCCAGTTCATTGGGCGGCGCGACACTTGAAATGCTCGACTTGAGCGGCCACGCCGACCTGAAAGACGCAAATATCAGCATCACGGCCAAACCCGGCCCGCTCGGTGGAGATGGGTTCGTGAATATTGGTTATTTCAATGCCAGCGGGTTCGACCTCGGCACGGTGTTTATCGACGGCGATCTTGGCAGGATCGACGCGGGTAACATGAGTAATTTTTCCACGCAACCCGCTGTCAAATCGCTCACCGTCGGATCGATCGGTGTGGCTGGTCTCAATACGCAAGACCCTGGCTCTCCCTCTCTGATCAGCCATATCAGCCGCGATCTCGGCGCGCTTACTGTCCGGACCGATATCCAGGACGCCACCCTTGTGATTGGCGGCGGCGCCGGGGCGGTCAAAGTGGGAGGCAACCTTGACGGCGCCCACCTTTACATCATGGGAGGCGGCAGTCCGCTGGCCCTCAAGAGCCTCGGCGTGGGGGGAAGCGTTTTGCGCTCACAGATTCTTGTGGGTTACGACTTCACCGTTGCCACCAAAGCGGACGTGCAGATCGGCGCGGTAACGGTCAATGACAACTGGGTCGCGAGTGATCTGGTTGCCGGGATTCGTTCCACCAACAGCACGTTTGGAGATGCCGATGATACACTCATTCCAGGAGGAAGCGCGGCGGTGCCCGCCACCATCAAAAGCGTTGTGATCAAAGGCCAGGCTTCCGGATCCTTTGAAGCAGGCGGACGGTTCGGAATCGTCGCCGAATCGATCGGTCTGGTCACCGCCGGGCATGTTAAATACGACCTCACATCCGCGCCGGGTGAGATCTTCTTTATTGGCGCCACCGGCGATTTCCAGGGACGCGAAGTGCCCGGACCAGCCACTGGTCCAACATTTCCGGTGCTGACCAGTGTGCCCGTGACGATCGGGACCACCGGCCGAATCGCCACATTGACCGATGCGGACGGCGATATCGTCACCGTGACGGTCAACAGGGGGACGTTGCTGGCAACCGACTTTGTGACCGATCCAAGCGGACTTGGCGGCACGACGTTTCGCACGCTCAACTTCCATGCGGACCTTTCCGGCGCGAACGTGACCATCATCGCCACGCCCGGTCCGCTCGGCGGCGATGGATTGGTCAATCTCGGCTATTTGAATGCCGCCGGCCTCGATCTGGGCACGGTTTCCATCGGAGGCGACCTTGGCCGGATCGACGCCGGCACTGGCGGCGATTTGCCGGCGATCAAATTGCTCAAGGTCAATTCGTTTGGGCTCGCGGGACTTGGCACCCAGGAGGCGATGGGAGCGAGCGCGATCAGTTCGATCAACGGCAATATCGGCGCGCTTAATGTCCAAACCGATGTTCGCGGCGTCACTCTCGCTGTCGATGGGCGGGTGGGCGCGGTCGCGCTCGGTGGTGATCTGATCGATGCGCATCTTTTAATTAATGGAGGCACGCCGCCAGCCAGCGGCAGCACAGCCCTCGCCCTCAAAAGCGTGGCGGTGGCCGGAAACGTGACCCGATCGCAGATCCTGGCCGGATACGACCTCACCGGCGGAGTCAATGCCGACGTGCAAATCGGCAACGTGACGATCGGCGGCGATTGCGTTGCAAGCGACCTGGTGGCTGGGGTTCTGGCCAATAACGGCGTTTTTGGAGATGCGGATGACAAGGTGATTGCGGGTGGGAGCGCCTCCATTGTAGCCAGGATCGCCAAGGTGCTCATCAAGGGGACCGCGGCCGGGACGTTTGAACCCGGCGGCCAGTTTGGCATCGTGGCCCAGGCGATCGGCGCGGTGAATATCGGGCACGTCAAGGTGCCGCTCAGCGCGATCCGCGACGTCTTTGCCATTGGGTCAACCGACGACTTCTGCGTGCGCGAAGTATCGTAGCCGAGGCATTTGTGCGACTCCGCGCTTGGCTCGCGCAACGCGCTGTTTAACTCTGCCTCCCATGAACCAGCCCCAGCTCGAAATCTCCGGTTCGCGCAACTTCACTTCCTGGTTAAAGGAACAACGGCTCAGCCTCGCGTTTTCGACCTACCAGACGGGCAAACTTTTCCTGATCGGGCTCAAGCCGGACGGCAAACTTTCCATCTTCGAGCGCACTTTTGAACGCTGCATGGGGCTCTGCGTCAGCGCCGATTTGCAGACCCTTTGGATGAGCAGCCTCTTCCAGCTTTGGCGCTTTGAGAACGCGCTGCCCGCCGGCCAGAGCACGCCGAATGGATACGATCGGCTTTATGTCCCCCAGCTCGGCTACACGACCGGCGACATCGACGGACATGACATTGGCCTTGCCCGGGAAAAGCGATCAGCCGCCGCTCCGGACGCCCTTACGCCGGTGTTCATCAACACCCTCTTCTCCTGCCTCGCCGCGCCGAGTGAAACCCACAGTTTTCGCCCAATCTGGAAACCGCCATTTATCTCGCGGCTGGCGGCGGAAGATCGCTGCCACCTCAATGGAGTGGCGATGCGGGATAATACGCCCGCTTTCGCCACCGCGGTCAGCACCACCGACGTGCATGAAGGCTGGCGCGAACATCGGCACGATGGAGGCGTCGTGATCGACATCGCCACCAATGAAATCATGACCCGCGGCCTCTCCATGCCCCATTCGCCGCGCTGGCATGAAGGCCGGCTTTATGTGCTTAACAGCGGCGGAGGCGAGTTCGGCACAATCAATCTGGCGACCGGAAGATTTGAACCGATCGCCTTTTGCCCCGGCTACGCGCGTGGATTGGCCTTTAGCGGCGGATTCGCCATCATCGGGTTATCGACTTGCCGGGAGAATCGCACCTTCAGCGGGCTGCCGCTTGATGAGATGCTGGCAAGCAGGAACATCCAGCCGCGGTGCGGGCTTATGGTGGTCGATTTGCGCAGCGGCGACGTCGTCCATTCACTCGCCATCACCGGGATCGTGCGTGAACTGTATGACGTCGTGGCGCTGCCCGGCGTGCAAATGCCCAGCGCTCTCGGATTCAAAACCGAGGAGATTCGCCGAACGATCAGTATCGACGAATAATCACGCCCTACTTGGGCACTTCGCGATACGGCTTTTTCTGCTGATAAAGCGCCACCCGGCCCTCGAGTTCCCCGCGGACTTCTTCGGTTTCCTTACTTGAAAGGGAGACAGCTTCCTTCTGCCATTTCAGGGCGGCGGCGAAATCGCCTTTCTCCGCATAAGCAGCGGCCAGGGTATCGATGTACGGGGCGTTTTTCCAGTCGGTCAGCCGGCAGGCTTCCGTGGCGAGTTCCACGGCCTTTTCGCCGTTGCGCAGGCCGTCTTTGGTGCCGGTGGCAAGCAGCCAGGCGTAATCGTTCCATGCCTGGGCAAACTCTTTGTGCTGGGCGATTGCCATGGAATAATCGGCCACGGCTTTTTCGTATTCGCCCATCAGATAATAAGCGGAGGCGCGTCCCATGGTGGCTGCGAGTTCATCGGAATCGAGCGCAAGCACGGCAGTGTAATCAGTCACCGCTTCGGCCCATTTTTTCATCGCGTGAAAAACCGAGGCCCGGCCCATCAGGCCAGCGGCATTCTTTGGATCGAGCTTCAGGGCGGCCTCGAAATCGGCCAGCGCCTTTTCATTCTGCTCCATTGCAGTGAGGGCGTATCCGCGTTGAATCAACGGCCGCGCATCCTCGGGCAGTAAAGGAACCGCCTTGTCAAAATCTTCAAGAGCCCGCTGGAACTCCCCTTTTCCAAGGTAAGCCCCGCCGCGTCCCGTGTAGGAGGCGGCGTCGTTTGGCGACAAATCAAGGGACTTGGTGAAATCGGCAATCGCCCCATCCCAATTCCGGCTGAACGCGCGGGTCTGACCCCGGGCCTGGAGTGCGCCGACATTGGTTGGATTAATGGCCAGCGCGGCATCGAGATCGCCAAGCGCGGCGCGCAGGCTGCCGGATTCACCAAACAACAAGCCGCGGCAATAAAGCGCCAATTCATTGGCGGGATCAAACCGCAGGGCCGCATTGAAGTCGGCCATGGCGGAATCCGAATCGCGGCGCTTCTGGTGAACGAATCCACGCGAGGCAAGCGCTTCGGCACTTTTCGGAGCCAATCGCACCGCTTCATCCAGATCTTCAAATGCCCGATCGTACGCGCCACGGTCCGCCCGGACCCGGCCCCGCCACAAACGAGCGAGCACATTATTTGGGTTTTCCTTCACGGCGCCATCCAGGGCCGCAAGGGCGCCACTGTAATCTTTGCGGGCGATGGCTTCCTGGGCGCGGCCGAGGTAATCCGGGGGAACCGCGTTGATGACGGAGAGACCGGTGCACGTCAACAAAAGCGACGCGGAGAGGGAGATGATCAAGCGTTGCAACATAGGAGCTAACACAATGGAGGCAGACTCGTTGGGAGAGAGGCGAAGATCAAGCGTCGTGCGCGGCTTGGCGAGGTTGAATATTGGAACGGCGGCGGTTTACCGGGCCTGACCTTCCATTCCCTCGTTCACGTAGTGCTGGGGAAAGACGATGATAATTACGATTACGAGTAAGATTACGGAGGAAACGGCGTAGGAGAGGCGGGCAAATCCGGCGGCGGGCCGGGGGAACGCGTGGGAGCGCCATGGAGTCCGTCGGCGGCTCGGGCAGGCCCGTAGGCGGCCCTCCCAAGCCCGTAGGCGGACCCCCGGATCTCATCACCGGATCAAACTTTCCGGGCGAGGATAAAGCTGCGGTCGGCGGCGGTCGGCTGGAACTCAATCCAGTCAAAGCCGATCTGACCAAACAACGCGCGCATTTCACCCACCGAATAACATTTCCCTTCAGTGGAATGCATGAGCAACGCGGAATAATTGGCAACCGGCAAGGGCCCGGTTTTCTCCGCGTTGATGTGGCAATCGTGAATAATGAGCAGGCCGCCGGGGGCAAGGGCGCGGTGGGACTTGGAAAGGATCTCGCGCACGACGGCGTCGTCCCAATCGTGAAGCACATTGGAAATGAGATGCACATCCGCGCCCCCGGGCAATTCCTGGGCGAACATGTCGCCGGCCACGACATCCACCTTGTCGCTGCAACCTTTGCGGGCAATGGCCTCGCGCGCGATCCGGTCGACAGGCGCTTTTTCAAAGACTGTCGCCTTCAGATGCGGATGATGCGCCACGATCGAGCAGGCGTAGACGCCTGAGCCGCCCGCGATATCGAGCAGCGAGGTGCTCTCCGACAAATTGAGCTTCTTGGCCAGCGCCTGCCCAAGAAAGACGCCGCGGCAATCCATCGCGGCGGTGAATTGCTCGGCGAACTCCGGTTTCTCCATCGATTGCGCCCAGGCGGCGGCATCGTAGCTGCCCCAGTTGGCTGGTTTACCGGTGCGCAACACCTTCAACATATCGAGTGTCATGGGACGATCCTTGAGCGCCCCATAATATGGGGCCAGGTACCAGGGCGATCCTTTGACGAGATGTTCCCGGGCCCGGAGCGTAAGATGAAAACAGCCGCCGCTTTGCGTCACCAAGCCGAGCGCGGTATAAAGGGTCATCATCACGTCGGCGGGCCGGATATGGAGGTCGAAATGGGCGCAGATCGCACCGAGGGTTGAAGCGTGATCGGCCAGCCAGGTGAAAAAATCGAGATGCACGACCCCGGCTGCAAGCAGGTCGACTCCGTAAAGGCCGTCGCGCAACCGATAGATTTCGGTCGGATCGCTGGCAGGCACTTCAAGGAGCACTGAAAGAGGATTCATAAGCCTCAAGTAAACGATAGGCCCATCAATAACCAAGCAAACCGCCAATGGACGCTCAAACTTCTCCCAAAAACATGGAATCCTGTTCAATGATTGGCCTGTTTCCTTCCCTCTTCCCATGAAACTCCTAATAACCCTTGCTGCCATTGCCATGCTTGCCGCCTCCTCTCTCGCCGCCGACGGTCCAATCCGCCACGTCGTCCATTTCAGGTTCAAACCGGGTGCCGACCAGGCGCAGGTGCAGAAAGTCGTGGAAGAATTCGCCGCATTGCGCACCAAGATCCCGCTGATCGAGTCGCTTGAATACGGCACCAACATCAGCCCCGAAGGCCTCGACCAGGGCTTCACCCATTGCTGGATCGTGAGCTTTAAGAACGCGGCCGACCGCGACGCTTACCTCGTGCACCCCGATCATAAGGCGTTCGCCAGCGGTCTAAAGCCGGTGCTCGACGCCGCACTCGTGGTCGATTTCGTGACAAAGGTCGTGCCCGCGAAATAGCCATCCGCTCCCCTTCCCCTGTTTCTCCGGCGATTCAAGCGGAGGCCGGGATGGCCGATGGTGTGACTGGGTCACTCAGTTTAATCGGCAGCATGCCGGCGGCCTCCCGAATCTCTTTATCGTAGCGGAAAACCGCAAGGTCATCATCGGTGACGGCCACGCTGGCGGAGCCCATCTTCATGAGTTGTTGCACCTTGGTTTTCCAGTCGGAATCGAGCTTTATGGCACTCTGAATCGAGGCCAGAACCTTGTTCCGAAGTTCAAGGATCGGCAGAGTCTCTCCGGTTGAAAACTTTGCGGTAATTTTGCTGAGAGCCGCAAACAGTTTCTCCGCCTTGGGACGCAACGCCTCGGGAATCGCGGCGCGCGCATCGCCGGTAATCCAGAGCAGTTTCAGAGTATCATCGTCAGTTACGGAGATGCCGGCATTTTCCAGAAGCCAGACCGTCCACTGCCCGTATCCGCAGGCGTTGTTCACATAAATGCCACCGCTGGGCAGACTGCGTGGATTTTTTGTATACGATTCCCCGGCTTCCAATGCCTGTTCGAATCCGACCGGGGCCGGCCGGAAAAGGCTGGCGTAGGAGAGCGCCTTGAAGATGTTTTTGCGCACTTCCGCGCAGTCGGTTTCCTGGAGTCGATCGCGCGCATCGCGCAGCGCCGAAATAAAGCGTTCCAGCAGAGTCCTGTCGCCTTCCGGCCATTCACTCATCGGTTTCTGCCAATAGGTGATCTGCTTCGAGAGCGCCACTGCATAGTTGAAACGCAGCCCCGCGTCCCGCGGTTCGAGTGCCAGTGCTGCGACGTAAGCTTCAAGGGCCTTGTCTGTTTTCCCAAGAACCAGCTGCGCCTTGCCCCATGTATCAAGCTCCTGCCAGCTCTTAAGTTCGCTCATCGGAATGATCGTAACTTCGTCTGCCAGACGCAGAAAAGCCGGGGTTGGCTCACTCTTTAAATCCCACTCCCCAAGCGGGATATCCCGCAGCGTCGAATGGCTGACAGAAAGCAGGTCGGATGCGGTATCCGCCCGGATGAACGCGCCTGCGAGGAACATCCGTGTCATCATGTAACCGCTGAGAAATCCGGCGACACCAAAGAAGACCAGAATGCTTCCGGCGGCGGCAAAGCTGGCGCTGACAACCTCCGGCGTGCTTGAGGAGCGCAAGCCCGCCGCCACGGCATGCGCTGCCTGTTGGAAAAGATTGAGGGCGCCGCGCCACTCCACCAAAAGAACTCCGACCAACATCTTGGTCAGCCAATCGGAAATCAGCGTCAGATTTGAGTTGGTCTCAAATCGCATCCTCGTCCCGGCAGCCGGGCCCTTTCCCGGTTTAAGTTCCCAGTTGTCGTTAAACGAAGAGCCGTCCCCTCCGACCGCCCGCGGGATCCCAAACAGGAAGCCTACCAAAGCCCCACTGATCAGCGCGGCCAACGACGCGATGAGCCCTGTGCAGCCTTCGTGAAAACCGTTCGTGCCGGAGCCGCTGATTGCCGCCACCTCAACCATGCAACCTCCCACTACCACCACCGCGAAAACCGTCCCCACAACCAGCGCCTCCGTACGAGACATTGCATCGGGCAGCTTCCGCTCCCTGAGTGAGCGGCCCCAGGTGGTGGAGAACTTGATGAGCGCGACAATCAATCCGCCAAAAACCAGTCCGATCAGAAGGAGACGCGGTGTAAACACCGAGGCTTTCCAGAACCAAACAACTATAAGGATGAAGGCAATCAGCCCGGTCGTCAGCGCAACCACGCCAAGGGCCTGACGCCATTTTGTTAAAAACGCATCAAACGAAAGGCGAGAAGGTTGGTCAGGTTGAGAGGCTTCAGGGGGAGGTTGGGGGGACATAAAGGCAGGTGCAGGGCCGCTGGAAAAAGTCGCCAGAAGCCACGGTTCAGTTCCGGATCCAGAAAATCCGCCGGCCAAATCGCGCCATCGACACCGCTCAAACGGATGTAAGAAGTGCCTTACACGTTATGGTGTTTAAGATGAAACCTGGCTAAAGGCCGTTGCTTGAAATCCACTCAACGAGGAAACTGATTTAACTAAAAATCACTTTATCTCAGATTTATACAATCTTTTGTACGATTTAAATCACAAGTGATGTTCATGCCCGTGTGCCTTTTAGGCAGCAACAAGCATCGGAAAGCTGAACATGCTTTCCCGGAACGCCTCCGGCCACGGCTGGTTTTAACAGCGCCTTTCCTCCTATTTCCCCTTCCGCCTCTTAATCGTAATCTTAATCCTCCGCCTTCCGGAAAAGAGCGATTAAGAGTAAGATTAAGAGGCGGAACGGAAGGGCTTTACCCTTATTTTCTCGTGGCGAGATACTCCATGATATCCCGCAACTCGCTCTTCGAGAGATTGTCCCGGGTGTTCTCGGGCATCGGCGACGGGGCGTTCATGCGTTCTTTCACATTTCCGGCAGGAACACCGGCCACGAGTGGTTTGCCTTGCGCATCGAGGGTCTCAATCTGCAAGGCGGCGGGATCCTCGGAAACGAGCCGGCCCGCGACCATGCTGCCATCCGTAAGCGTCAGGCTGACGATGCCGAAGCCCTGGGCAATTTTGCGGTTGGGAAAGACGATCGATTCAAGGAGATAATTGCGGTCTTTGTTGGCGCCAATGTGCGTCAGGTCGGGGCCAACCAAACTGTCGCCCATCTCACACTTGTGGCAGCGCAGGCATTGCACTTCCGCTTTTTCGCGGAAAAGCTTGCGGCCGCGCTCGACATCGCCGCCAGCGAGCGAAACCCGGAAAGGGGCAAGATCGTCCGAAAAGGAGGCCTGATATTTCTCAAGCTTCTCTTTGACGGCCGGATCGGCGCTTTTCTGAGCCGCCTGCAGGATATCCAATTGGATCTCGGGCATCGCCTGGCCGGCGATCAGGCCGTTCATCAGTTCGCCAAGAAGCGCGCCGGCCTCCGGACGCTTGATATCCGAAAGAGCTGCGAGCGCACCCTGGCGCTCAATGACGGAACTGGTCCGCACGCTTTCACCGATCAGACTCACCGCGGTCGAAGGATCCTGTTTGGCCAGGATCTGAAGTCCTTCGCTGCGCAGTTTTGAATCCTTTGAAGCAAAAGCAGCTTTGGCGGCTTCCACCGTATGGGAATCCTTAAGGGAAACCAGCGCCTGCAAGGCGGCGATCCGGGCAGCGGGACCGGCTTTTTCATTCAATACCAGCTGGGCAAGCGGTTCGCCGGCGGAGGCAATGGAAAGTTTGGCCGCGAGTTTCGCCGCGATCTCTTCAATGCCCGCGGGGTTATCCTTTAACAAGGAGGCCACCGTGGAATCAACCGCCGCAACGGCGTCGGTGGCGGGCCGGTCGGGCAGCGGACGCCAAAGGTTCAACAGCCGATCCTGCTGGCTCGGGGCCGCCCAGTTGGCAAGGGCGTCAATGGCGTCTTTGCGCGAACTCTCCGGGACGGACGGCTCAGCGGCAAAGGCGGCAAGGGCGCGCGCATTCTCGGCTTTTCCCAGGCGATAGTGAGCATTGACGGCGCGTTCGAGAACCCTCGCATTTTTGAGTCCTTTGCGTGAGGTGAGTGAGGCAAGCGCCGGCATCGCCTCCTGGATTGGCACATCGTGAATCGCGCGCGCGGTTTCAAGCACCACGGCTTCATCCGCGTCGTTTAAAAACGCGGCGATGGCGGGATCATGCTGGCGACGCAATGCGAGCAAGGCGCCGATGCGCACGGCGCTCGATCCGTCGCCCGATTTGGCCGCGAGCTCCTGGGCATTCGCGCAACCTGTCAGCCCCATGACCGCGCCGTGCCGCAGGATCGGATCGCGATCCGCGTTCTCGGCCAGCATCTGGAAGAGCGGCTCAACGGCCGCTTTGTGGGCAAGCTTGCCAACGGCCAGCGCGGCGAAAAACCGGGCCCTCGGGGCGGCATCTTTTAATAAAATCACGAGTTTGTCGGCGGAGCCATCGGCCGTCACCTTCCTGTCCCCAAGAACGCGGGCCGATTGGGCGCGGATTTCACCGTCGGCATCGCTTAAAAGCGCGACGAGCGGGGCGGCTGCGCCGGCTGTTTTTTCCTGAATCTGGCCAAGGCCCCAGATGGCATGGATACGGGCGATTTGGGGCAAGCCGGGATCGGCGGCGGCTTTTGCCAGCAGCGGAGCGGCGCCCTTGTCAGCGAGGGCGAATTGGGCGGCTTGCCGGACGCGCATGTCGGGGTGGCCAAGCAGTTTCACCAGATCGGGTTCTGCCCGTTGCGACATCCCTTCGGCGATCAGTTTCTGCGTTTCGGCCTGCAAGCCGGTGTTGGCGCTCGGATCGGTGAACTTGTAGATGCGTCCCTTTCCAATCCCGCTCCAGCTTGACACCCAATCGAGCACATAAAGCGACCCGTCGTTGCCGAACTCGCAATCGGTCGTCAGGACGCCTTGAAGGAAATCGCGCCGCTCCTTGAGTTTAAACCAGGCGCCGGCGGGCTCGAGCCCAACCTGATGCACGACGCTCGCACCTGCTCCGCCGCGAAAATCGGAAAGAAAAAAGCGGCCCTGATATTTTTCACCCAGACCGGTGCCGGGATTGTAGGTCAGTCCGCTGGGACCATTGCCCACATTGGCGATCGGCGGAATGATATAGCGGGCTTTCTGCCCTTCCTTTTCGTCCCACAACATCTCGCGATTCCATGGGCCGCGGTCGCTGATGTATTGGTAAGACATTCGCCAGCCGCAATCGCCGCCTTCCACCAGATTAACAAAACGCGCTTTGTCTCCCAGATCGGAGTTATTGTCGCCGGTAAAAAGGTTGCCTAATTCATCAAAGGCAAGTTCCTGCGGATTGCGCACCCCAGTGGCGAAGATTTCCAGGTTCGTCCCGTCCGGATTACAACGCAGGATCGAGCCGGTATCGGTCTCGACGATCTGCTTGCCTTCCTTGTTCACGACGTTGAGGGCGCGGTCGCCAATCGAAAAATAGAGCTTCCCGTCCGGCCCGAACCGTAAACCGTGCATGTCGTGGCCACGCAACGCGAACTTGATGCCGAAGCCGCTTAGGAGCTTCTCCTTAACCTCGGCCTTGCCGTCGTCATCCGCATCGTGGAAATGCCAGAGGTTCGGGATGCAGGTCCACCAGACATCGTTGCCCCGGGCGAGGATTCCAGCGCCGGTGCCATCAAGCGGATCGCGGAAACCATCGGCGTAAATGGACTGTTTGTCGACGACGCCATCGCCGTCGGTGTCTTCCAGCCGGACAATACGTTCTTCAAACGCGGTGAACTTCTCGGCGAACTTCTGCGGGTCCGGATAGAACTTGTGCATCATCGCCAGGCGATCGGCCGTTGTCTGGGAGGCAATGTCCGTTGAGAGCCAGTCGCCGTGACCGCGATCATCTTCAACTCCTTTTTCCTGGCGGTAGCTTTCGGCAATATACCAGCGTCCCTTGGCATCGAGAGTGAAGGCCACCGCGTTGGCCAGCAACGGTTCGGAAGCGAAAAGAGAGACCTTTAAACCCGGGTCGTTCTTGAACGATTTCATCGCGGTCTTCGAGTCATCCTCGGGACCCGCTTTGATATTGTCACTGCCATGCTTGATCGCTTCAACGGCGCAAAGCGAACCCGACAAGGCAGCGACACTGGCAAAGGCAAAAAGGGAAAACTTCATAAGTCGAATCGAGAGTCAAACAACGGGCCCGACCAAAGCAGCGATTTATTTTTCCTGCAAGGCGGACGGAAGCAAGAAACACGGAATTTAAGCGTGGACGCGCAAAAGGGCGGCGGTGAGGCTTTTACCGCCGGCCTCGCTGAAGCCCGGCCCGCCTTATTCGGGCCGGAAATAGCCGTCCGGATTGTAGAGATAATAGCAGTCGATCGGATTGAGCCGGGGCAACGCCATGAAAGGGTGCCCCTTTGCATCGATCTTCTCCGTCGGCTTCTCCATTGCCCTGACCGAGGCGGCTACCTGGGTGGATGGGCTCCGATCAAAATCGGGGTTTTTGGTCCAGGCCGTTTCCTGGCAGCGGCCAACCACCACATCGACCCACTTGAGCTTGGCGGCGTTATCGGCGAACTCCTTCCAGTCGCCGGTGGCGGTGTGAGCGTACATCTGCTTGATGAAGTCCTCAATGGAGATGCCCATCTTCGCGGCGATGGGCGCTGCCAGACGATGCCACCATTCTTCCAAGGTCTTCACACTCTCGCGCTGGATGGTCAGGTTTCCGGCCGATCCTGCCGAGATTTGATGATGGAGAATAATCGCGTTGGGATAAGCAAAGGAGCGCTCCGCCAGGGTCGTAATGGCCGCGGCCATGCTCGCCGCGAACGATTTCACCACGACATAAACCGGGGCTGTGCTGCTTTGCATCGACTTGAGGATCTTGTAACCGGCCATCACCGAGCCGCCGGGTGAATCATCGATGACCAGAAAAATCGGGAACTCGTGGGTCTTATTATTAAAATAGTCGATCCGATCACTGACCTGATCGGCGGTTTCCATGGTGATCGGGCCGTTGAGCGCGATACGCCGATCGCTCAATACAAGGGAGCCGTCACTCTTGAGCGGGTCCTTGAGATAAACTGGACGCTGGTCGGCATAAGCGTTCTCTTCGAGTTCCTTTTCGCGCAAGGCGAGTTTGGTGCGCAGTTCATTGAGATGCGCATTGGAAGCGAGCTCCTCGGTCCTAAGTTCGTTGTTCTTTTTGGAGAACGCCGCACTGGCCAATTCAGCTTCGAGTTCCGCGCGTTCCTTGGCGGCGCGCAGGTCCGCAAGCGTGCTTTGGGTGGCTAAAAGACGGCGCGCGTTTTCAAGAACAAGCTTCGCATTGAGATGCTCGGCCTCAATGCGCGCCTTATCGATTGAGATCCGTTGTTCGGTCAGCTCGCGTTCGGCCCTGGCGCGTGCAAGCTCGGCTTCCAGCTTGAGGCGCTGGAGTTCGCCGCTGTTTTCAAAAAGCGTTTTGCGCAAAGTTTCGTCGCGCACTTGATTCTCAATCACCAGCTTCTCACGCTCTTCCTGCAAATTGATTGTCTGTGCGTCCACGGTGCGCCCCGAGGAGATGGCGACACTGACCGAAGCGGCATTGGTGCCAACCGAAGGTGATGAAATCTCCGCACCGGCCGAAGTTGCCATTAAGCCAGCAAGGCAAATTGCAAACACTCCGGGGCGGGAAAAGGGCGTCAAAATCATGGAGCTTGCGAGATAGCAATTCCGCGGCCCTTCACCAGATCTTTTCCTTCTTTTCTCCTTCTTTTTTTCAGGAGATGCCTCCACCTGTGAGAACGCGCTATATCTCGCGTAATCCCCTGGCAACACGGGCTATGACAGCCGGATAAAGCGCGTGTTCGGCCACTTGAATTCGCGCATGCAGACTCTCGTCCGTATCGCCTGGAAGCACCGGCACCTCGCTTTGGCCGATGACTTCGCCGGTATCCATGCCGTTATCGACATAATGCACGGTGCAACCTGCGGTTGAAGCACCGGCCGCGAGCGCCTGAGCCCACGCCCGCAGCCCGGGAAAGGCTGGAAGCAACGAAGGATGAATATTGATGATGCGCGAGGGAAACGCCTCAAGCAGTGGAGGCTTGATCATACGCATGTAACCGGCCAGCACAACCAGCTCAACATCCGCTTCCTGAAGCAGCTCCACCACCCGGGCTTCCGATTCCGGCTCGAGTTTGGTTTTGAAGCGGCCGGGCACGATATGCTCGGCGCGAATCCCACGGACACGCGCCAGCTCAAGGATGCCCGCCTCTTCCACATCGGAAATCACAATGCGCACTTCCGCGTCGAGCGTTCCATTCTCGATCGCCTCGGCGATCGCGCGGAAGTTGGAGCCTTTTCCGGACCCAAGCACTCCGAGGCGCAATGGACCGGCGGACCGGGCCGGCGCTCCCTGACTGGCGCGGGCAAGGGTGGCGGTAGTCGATTTACCGGCCACCAGTGGCAGGATACGAATCTCGCTTCCGGCGGCGCGCAGGGCGGCGACTTCCTCCGGGTTGAGCGAATCGACGGTATAATCGCCTCCTTTGGCGTAGACATCGGGCCGGATCTCGCCCACCAGATCGGTGACGCGCTCGGTATGGAAAACGGTTACAAAATCAACGCACTCCAAAGCGGCCAGAACTTCAGCGCGATCGAGCTCGGTGTTGATGGGCCGCGAGGGGCCTTTAAGCGCGCGCACAGAATCGTCGCCATTAAGAGCGACAAGAAGCGCGTCACCGAGCGCCCTCGCTTGCTGGAGATAACGCACGTGCCCGACATGCAGCAGGTCGAAACAGCCATTGGTGAACACAAGGCGGCGGGTGGAGCCGGCAAATTGCGCTTGAATAAGGGCAAGTTGGGCGGGGGTTTTAAGTTTGTCCGTCAGCACGCGCGAACCTTAACAGTCCGGCCCGCCAACTCAATTCCTTCATCAGCCGCGGATGCCAAAAGCGAGCCCGCATCTCCAGTCGATTAGAAAATCCGTGTTCCCTCCCTGCTTCCGGGAGGCTAACAATCAGTGCCCGCCATGAGATTCCCCGCCCTCTTCCTTGCCTTTTTTGTTTCGATCTCCACCCTTTTCGCCCAGGAACCGGGCATTGCGGAAAAAGAATTGGCGGCCGCCACGGAAGCGCTTGTTAAGGCGCCAGACTCGGTCCCGCTCCTTTCCCACCGGGGCGATTGCAATTTGTTCACCGGCCATTTCGCGGAGGCGGTTGCCGATTTTGAGAAAATGATTGCCCTTGATCCAAGCCAGGATGCGCCGCATTGGAGGCTCGGGATCGCCTATTACTTCGCGGGCAACTTCGAGAAGTCGGCGAAGCAGTTTGAAAAGTATCACGTTTATGACGGCCACGATCGCGAGAACGGGATCTGGAAGTTTCTCGCCGATGCCCGCCGGGAAGGGATCGAAAAGGCGCGCACCAGGATGCTTGCGTATGATGCGTTTGATCGGGAGCCGTTCCCATCGCTTTACGAGATGCTTGCCGGCCGCAAATCGGGGGATGAAGTCCTTGCGGAGATTGAAAAAAAGGGATTGGCCGGCAATCCGAATGTCGAGTTTTTCGCGCACTATTACATCGGGCTGAATGAAGAGCTGCTCGGGCGCCGCGATGAAGCGAGGGAACATCTTAAAAAAGCGGTCGCGGTCTATGAAGGGCGGCGTCCTTCCTCAAGCGCAAGTTACATGTGGCAGGTGGCCCGGCTCAACGTGGCGGCGCTTAAAAAACCTGTGGCGGTTGAAGCAAAAAAATAAAGCCACGGACAAACCGTTGAGCGGCTCGTCCGTGGCTGGAGAGTTTTAGAAGGCGCCTATTTCTCGCTTAAAAGAGCGAGCGCCTTGGTTGGATTTTTGACCCGCAGAATCAGCAAGCCCAATTTCGCACCAGGACTGGTGGCCAGGTAGGCGTATTCGATATTGATGCGGGCCTTGGCAAGTTTCTCGGCAATGGAGGCAAGCGCGCCGGGCTTGTTGCTGTTTTCGAGCATGAGCACGTCATTTTCGACAACAAGCACGCCGCGATCTCCAAAGAGATGAAGGGCCGTGATTGGATCGCTCACCACCATGCGCACCACGGCATGGTCAATGGTGTCGGAGATGGTGAGGGCGTAGATGTTAATCTTCGCGGCGGCCAACGCGTCGCACACCTTTGAAAGGGTGCCCGGTTTGTTGTCGAGGAAGACGGAAAGTTGTTTTGCGATTTCCATGATCACGCACCCTTGAGAGTTGCGAGCCATCACACAAGCCGTTTCTCATTTGACACACGCCAAGTGGCTTATTTTCAAGGTTCCGAGCCCAATTCAAATGCCGCCATGGCACATTGGCGGTCTCAAGGTAAAGTGCCAAAGGAGAATCCCTTCATGAACCTCTCACCGAGCAAGCTGGCACGGATCGTATTCGATGAATTCCATAGCGAGAGCTGGTCTGTTTCGGCCGCACGCGCCGCGGAAATGCAACCGGACGATCCCGCCAACGCATCGTATGAAATGGCCGCCAATTTGCTGGCCGCGCGTGATTTTTGCCTTGAACGCAATATATCAAAGCCGCTCGATGACGAATTGCTCAACGAGGCCGACGTTTTGGCGCTCATTCATCCGTGCGACCCAAGATGGGAACAAACTACCTCGCGTCATTCCCCCGCTCTCTCCGCCACGGAATTGGAGACCGTCCTCAAATTCGTCCAGCGGGGCGGCGGTCTGCTTTTAATCACTGAATACGAGCACGACAAATACGGCGACAATTTCAACGAGCTTCTTGCCACGCTCGGGCTCCGGATTGAGAACGGAAAAGCCTTCGATAAGACCCGATGCGCGCACGAAAACTCTGAATGGCTGATCGCTGAACCGGCTGAAAACTCGCCGCTTGGTCATCTCGCCCAGCGTGCCTGTTTTTATCGAACCGGCTGGTGTGTCGAATCCGCCGTTGAAAACTCCACGGCTGAAATTGCCTGGCACGCTTCGGCGGCGGCGCATCCGCCCAAGGCAGGAGTGATCGCCTTGGCGCGGCTTGGGAAAGGCCGGGTGGCGGTTGTCAGCGACTCGGTGCTTTTTGGCGATGAACGCATCGAGGCTTTTGAGCACCGGCAGCTCTGGATCAACCTGCTCTATTGGCTGGCGGCGCCCGGCTTTTCCAGGCAGCTCCCACAAAAGAACGGGGCCGAAGTTTCACCTGGAACCACGAGCCTCATTAAAAAGGTCAATGAGCTCCGGATCCTGCAGGAACGCGATGGAAGCGTTGCGCCCGCTTCGCAAGCAGCCGCGGCGCTATACGCCGGCTCGGTTCTTGAAACCCTGGCTCTTTTGCGGCCGGAGTTCCCGCATCAAAACGGATATTTCGACGCGCTTGGACGGGATCTTGAGCGCTGGATAACCGGCGGATTCTCCAAGCCGGACTTTGCTGAATCGCTGGGCGTGTTTCGTCCGGAACTGGAACGCCGCGACGGGCTCACGCATCTGGTTCTCTTTCCGATGTATACACCCAACGCGTCGAGCGATACCCGTTTTGAGGCGCTGCTCATGCGCACCGCCTGGCCCGATTGGCTCGCCCAACTCGAACAGACCAGTTATCGGAATCCAAAGTTTGTCCCTGGCCATTTCCTGGCATTCAGCGCCGGTTACGAGAGTGAATGCGCGGTGCTCTTTCCGGAGACGGTCTCGCTTAAAGCGCGTGCATCGAACCATTTTGGAGTGATTTTTTGCGATCGGGAAGCGCGGCGCCTGCAGCGTTACGCATCACGGGCCGCCGATGCCGTCGGACTGATGCTTTATCCCGAACTCGAATGCCTCCTTGGCTCGATGCCGCTTCTTTTGGAAACCATGGCGCTCTGGGATTTGATTCACGATACATCCCACAGTCTCGGCGAGCTTCCTTTTGATCCATTCATGATCCGCCAGCGCGCGCCGTTCTGGATGTACGGCCTTGAAGAACTGCGAGTCGACCTGCGCACCTTTGAAGAAGCGACGCGACTGGCCGCCGCTCAATTTCCTTTTGCCCGCCATGTCTGCGCGGCCATCCTGCTCGACCGGATCTTCCGCTTCCCGATTACCGGCACGCGGGTGCGCAACTACGACGCATTGGGAGGCCAGCTTCTGTTTGCGTTTTTGCATCAGCACGACGTGCTGCTCTGGACAAACAACAGGCTGACCGTCCGCTGGGAAATGTTGCCGGCCGGCATCCACGCGCTTCGCGAGGAACTCACCGGGCTTTATAAACTCGGCGCCGATTGCTCGAAAGTGAGCTTCTGGCTCGCCGCCCATGATCTGATCGCGCGTTACCTGCGACCCAATGTTGCCTCACGCTGGAAAGCGGGCACCCGGGAGGTCACCGATGAAACCGATCCCAAAAAATGGATTGGCCTGGTCCACGAGGATGAGTTTCCCCTGGGCAGTTTTCATCTTAACCTGCTCCGCAAGATTGGAGCGGCAAGCTAGGAACTGGCTACCAAACGGAGATTTGGATCAATATCGGCAGCAAGCGGCGAACGATGGCCTGCGGCAAATTTGAGCGCGGCCACGTAACCGATCATCGCGGCGTTGTCGGTGCAAAGGGACGGTTCGGCGAGAAGGAGTTCGAGGCCGCGCTCGCGGCAGCTTGACGCGAGCAACTCGCGCAATCGGGTGTTGCAACTGACCCCTCCGCTGACTGCCACCACCCGATGCCCCGTGGCCCGGGCTGCCCGCAAAGTTTTGGTCACCAGGATTTCGACTACGGCTTCCTGAAAAGAGGCGCAGACATCCGCAAGGCTCATCGCACCAAGCTTCGGCAAGAGATAACGCACCGATGTCTTCAGGCCGCTGAAACTGAAATGAAGATCGCCCGAGTCGAGCATGCTTCGAGGAAAATCAACCCGCGCCGGATTCCCCTGCGCCGCCAGACGATTGACATTGGGACCACCAGGATAAGGGAGACCAAGCAACTTTCCCACTTTATCAAAAGCCTCGCCGGCGGCGTCATCGTGGGTTTGTCCCAAAAGGCGGTAACTGCCGAACTGATTGATCTCCACGAGCAGCGTGTGACCGCCACTGACAACGAGCGCCACGGAAGGGCGCACACCGCCCGGTTTGCCAAAAAAGGGCGACAAGAGGTGTCCTTCCATGTGGTTGATGGCCAGGTAAGGCTTGCGCAATGCCACTGAAAAGCCCTTGGCAGCGGATGTGCCGATCATGAGCGAACTGGCTAGGCCGGGTCCGGAGGTGGCGGCAAAGGCGTCGATCTGGCTGATGCTCAGACCCGCATCTTCGAGCGCGCGCCAGACAACCGGCTTGATCGTGCGCAGATGATTGCGGGAGGCGACCTCGGGCACCACCCCGCCGGTGGCTTGATGGATAGCAATCTGCGAGGCGACTTCACTGGCCAGCAGCTGTTCACCTCGAAGGATGGCCACCGCCGTTTCATCGCACGATGTCTCAATCGACATCACGGTTGGCTCATTCATCGTGTAATTAGAGCGCGGCCTTTTTCGCCGCGTTCTTTTCCGCGTAAATCAGAACCCCTTTGACGGCATCCACAGCACGATCAAGCTGGGTGTCGCGGAAACTGACCAGTTCGTTCTTCTCAGCCTCGGACGCGATATCCTCGCGGCGTTGAAGCATCAGGAGCCGTTCCTGATCCGTGCTCAAGGTCGCGCGAATGGTCGGCGTAACACCATGCTCATGGATGACCTGCTTGCTTGGGGTGAAATATTTCGCAGTGGTAAGCCGCAACGCCGAGCCTCCGTCAAATTGGATCACGCTCTGGACCGATCCTTTTCCAAATGTGGTTTCTCCCACAAGGATGGCGCGATTCAGATCCTTCAACGCGCCGGCCACGATTTCAGACCCGCTTGCGCTGCCGTTATTCACCAAAATGGCGAGCGGATAGTTGGGGCGTGGTTTCACCGTATCGCGGGTCCGATAATTTTTGCTTTGGGAAGGAACGCGGCCCTCGGTGTAAACAACCAACGTTTTGGGCGGCAAAAACTGACCAGCCACATCGACAGCGGAATCGAGGAGACCACCCGGGTTAAAACGCAAATCGAGGACAAGAGCCTGCATGCCCTGTTTCTCAAGTTCATCGAGCCGTGCGCCAAGCTCGTCGGCGGTCGGGAAATTAAATTGCGTGATGCGCACATAACCGACTTTGAACGGGCTCCCATTTTCCGGGGCGATAATGTGCGCATCCTTCACACTGGCCACATTGATGTTTTCGCGCACGAGCGGGTAATCTTTCACCTCGCGGGTGGACGGGCGCAGGATAGTGAGAGTGATTTTTTGGCCTACGTCTCCACGCAACATGCTCATCGCATCGGTGAGCTCCATTTTTTCGGTCGATTTGCCGTCAATCTTGATGATCTGATCGCCCGGCTGCAGTCCGGCTTTAAACCCCGGGCTTCCTTCCATGGGCGATACCACGATCAGGCTGCCGTCCCGCACCGCAACATGCACCCCGAGTCCTCCAAAACGACTGTTCGTATCATCCTGCATCCCCTTGAAATCGCTCGCTTCCATGAACTGCGAATGGGGGTCGAGGCTTGAAAGCATGCCTTTTAGAGCCGCATGCGTGAGCTGCTCGTAGCTGACTTTCTTTTCGTCCACATAATCCTGCCGAATCAGCTGCATGGCGCGCGCAAACACCGCCATGCTTGTGTACCCGGCATCCTGTTTTTCCTCGCCGGCAGCGCGCGAGGAATAAACACGCAGGCCCACCGCCACGTTAAAGACAACAAGCAGAGCGCAAGCAGAATGGAGAAGGCGCTTTTTCATGGAGGCGAAAGTAACATCCACCGCCCGTTTGTAAATTAAGGCGATGCGCGATCCGCATGAGGTAAAGCGCGGCGCTTAAAAAGGCCGCCCGTTTATTACGCGGCGTCTTTGTCCTGCTTGCGGCGGATCAATGGAGGACGTTTGCCTTCCACAACTGAGCGATTAATGGTCACGTCGGCCACATCGTCCCGGCTTGGAATCTCATACATGAGATCGAGCATGATTCTTTCGATCATGGAACGGAGCGCACGGGCTCCCGTCCCCTTGGTAACGGCCTGTTCGGCCAGGGCGCGCAAGCCATCCTTGGTGACGTTGAGAGTGACCCCTTCCATGGAAAGCAGCTTGGTGAACTGCTTGACCATCGCGTTCTTCGTGTCTGTCAGGATCATCACCAACTCATCCTCGGTAAGCTGATCAAGAGCAGTGACAACCGGCAGACGACCGACAAATTCCGGAATCATCCCGAAACTCAAAAGATCTTCCGGCTCGGTAAAACGAATCGCCTCGCTGGCGGGTACTTCAGCGAGACTCGCCTCGGATACCTCATGTGCGTTGACGCCGAACCCAAGCACTTTTTTACCCATCCGCTTCTGGATCATCTTGTCGAGACCAACAAAAGCGCCGCCGCAGATAAAGAGGATCTTTTCCGTGCTGACCTGAATGTATTCCTGATGCGGATGTTTGCGGCCCCCTTGCGGCGGCACATTGCAGGTGGTGCCTTCGAGAATCTTCAGGAGCGCCTGCTGTACACCTTCGCCGCTGACATCGCGGGTAATCGAGACGTTGTCGGTCTTGCGGCCGATTTTATCGATTTCATCAATGTAAACGATTCCGATTTCCGCGCGTTTGACATCGTAATCGGCAGCCTGAAGAAGGCGCAGGATGATGTTCTCAACATCTTCACCCACATAACCGGCCTCGGTCAGCGTGGTTGCATCGGCAATACAGAACGGCACGTCGATCACGCGGGCCAAAGTACGGGCAAGGAGCGTTTTTCCCGAACCGGTCGGACCGATAAGCAGGATGTTGCTTTTCTCAATCTCGATATCGCCCAACGGATCCATTTGGACTGGAGCCGTGCTCGAGCCAATCGATTGATTGTGCAGGATCCGCTTGTAATGATTATGGACCGCAACGCTGAGCGTCTTTTTGGCGCGATCCTGTCCGATTACAAACTGATCCAGCTGGCGGCGAATCTCGATCGGTTTGGGGACCCGCAATGCAGTCGACTGGCGGCGCGCATCCTCATTGAGCTCCTTATCGAGGATCCCCTTACAAACGGTGATACAGCTGTCGCAAATGTAAACACCAGGACCTGCGATGAGCTTGCGCACTTCGGCGTGGCTTTTGCCACAGAAGCTGCACATTGTGAGATTAGAGGCGCGTGCCATGTCGGTTCAAACGGGAGACTAAGGATTCTTGGATTCTGCTTCGACCTGCTCAACGATGTCGGCGGCCGTTTTTAATTCTTTACGGCTTTTAACCACTTCATCAACAAGACCGTAATCTTTGGCTTCCTGCGCGGTCATGTAATAATCGCGGTCGGAATCGGCCTTGACGATTTCTTCCGGCTTTCCGGTGTGATGAGCAAGCAGCTTGATGAGCCGTTTTTTGAGCTTGAACATGTATTCCACAGTCCGCTCCACGTCGCTTGCGGTGCCTTGGGCCCCGCCGCTCACCTGATGAATCATGATGTCGGAGTTGGGCAACGCAAAACGCTTGCCGCGCGTACCGGCCGCAAGCAGAACCGCGCCCATGGAGGCCGCCATGCCGATGCAGTAGGTATTCACGTCGCACGTGAGGAACTGCATGGTGTCATAGATCGCGAGTCCGGCCGTGACCGAACCGCCAGGGGAATTGATATAAATGCTGATGTCTTTTTTCCCATCATCCATCTGGAGGAAAAGAAGCTGCGCAATCACCGAATTGGCGACACCGTCGTCGATCGCCGTGCCCAAAAAGATGATCCGATCTTTAAGAAGACGCGAATAGATGTCGTAGCTGCGCTCCCCGCGTCCGGTTTGTTCAACAACAACTGGAACGTAATAGTTATTCCGCGGAGTCTGCATACCGCTGTTTGGCTGGATAATCATAGGGTCAATTTGCGTCCGCGCTGCCTTGCTCCTGGCTTTCGGGAACGTGGGTCACGCTAGCTTTGGAGATCAGGAAATCAAGGGTCTTAGCCGTAATGATCTCTTCGTTGATCTGATCGATGGCATTATTTTTCTCCACTTCTTTCACCATCTTTTCAAACGGCACTTTGTAATGCTCAGCCATGGCCGCGATCCGGCCGAAAATTTCTTCACGGCTGACACGAATGTTTTCCTGCTCGGCGATGCGCAACAGGATGAATGCTCCTTTGAGCTTCTCCCGCGCCCCCTGGGAAGCGACGCCGATGAGCTCGCGCTGACTTTCCTTGATCAATTCTTCGGTCACGCCGCGCGATTGATTGTCGCGAACGATATCGTTGAAAATGCGCTGGGTCTCATTGCGCACCATGTTGACCGGCAGTTCGCATTCCACGCCCGAAAGCAGGTGCTTCATGATCTGGACACGCTTGCTCGATTCCACATTGGCCTCTTTCTGCCGGCCGAGTTCTTCACGAGCCATCACGCGCAATTCCTCAAGGCTCTTTCCTTTGGCCACGGAGTCGGCGAACGCGTCGTCGAGCTCAGGCAGCACTTTTTCCTTCAGTCCTTTGAGCGTCACCTTGTAATGGATTTTCTGCCCAGGCATCCCTTCGACTGGAAAATCAACCGGCACTTCGACATCAAATTCACGCGTCTCACCAGGCAGCGCACCGACCAGGTTGGCGCAATAGCCGGGGAAGAAAGCTTCATCGGTCATCTTGATCCAGAAATCTTCATTGGATGAAAGCGGCTTGCCGGCTTTCGGGAAAACCTCATGCACCGGTTTTCCATCCACAGTCCCCTCGTAATCAACCACCACAAAGTCTTCAAGCTGAGCGGGGCGCGCGGGGACATCGACAAAATCCGCGGCCTGATCGCGCAGGTTCTCGATCGATTCCTCGATTTCCTTATCTGTGACTTCGGTCGGCTTCAGTTCAATCGAGAGCCCTTTGTAGTTGGGCAGGTCAAATTGCGGCTGGGTGACCACGGTCGCAGTGAAGGACATCGTGTTGTCATCGGCCAGCTGCACGTCTTCCACGTTCGCGATCTGAAGGACACGCAGCTGCTTTTCCTGGATTGCTTCGCGGGTGCTGTCGCGCAGCAACTTGCCTTCGAGCTCTTCGCGGATCTGCTTCTTAAACTTCTTTTCCACAAGCGCACGCGGCGCTTTGCCTGGACGATAGCCCGGCACTTTGGCGGTTTTCCCATACGCTTTAACAAGTTCGTCCAGGGCCTGGTTGACTTTCGCCGGCTCCACCTCAACGCGAAGAGTGGCCAGGCAATTTGGAAGGGATTCGTAGACGACGTTCATGTTTGGGAAATTTGAAAGGGGCGAAAACATAACGGCTCACCCAAAAATGCAAACACCGAAAATTCCCGGTATTTGAAATGATTGCCTTCAACCGCCAAATGCGGCCTGAATTTAAGGTCCAAATCGTGGGATTTAATCCACCACAAGGTCTACCAAACGGCGCAACGGACAGGTGGCGGCGCTTTGATCGTCAAGAAACTCTACCCGATAAGAATGGCCGTTCTCAGTGATGGTGATTTCGTAAATCTGGAAATCGGCGCCCTTGGCGTCACCGGCCACGCGCGCGGGAAGTTTGAAAAATTGCGTGCTTTGAACAAGAGCCTCGATTTTTTGCGCCTTGGCAGCGTCGAGCAAGTGCGTATCGACATCGGCCACCCGCTGGACAAGACCTGCAAAACCGCCGGATTGAGTTATTAAAATATGCATGAAAACGTGCAAAAAGAAACAGCCCGGAGAAATCGCCTCCGGGCTGTTTTACGTTCAATAAAAGGGATTTTTCAGCCCCTTGATTTTTTTAATTCTTCGAGCTCCTCCCACATGCTCTGTTCAGCGCCGCTATATTCAAAGTGGTTCATCGTTCCGCAGCAGCCTTCACAATTCTGCAGCACACCGGGAGGATCCTGAATATTAGCCGCCAGATACTGGCCGGCAATATGGCTCTCGCTAAGCGGCGTTGGCGAGACGAGCACCTCACGCAGGGTGAACCGGTTTCGAATAAAGTTGCGGTATTCCGTGGGTTTGCCGTCGGCGGCCGCAAGGATCAGCAACTGGTTGGCCACATCGGCAAACGTGGCGGCGCTGTTTGGGGCGGCGCGGAAGGCGCGAATGACCAAGCCGCAAAGATATTTGCCCGCCTCGTAGAGAACCGCCGAATCATCGCGCTGAATCGGCCGCTGTTCGAAGCGGAAAATATCGGCCAGAATATCGTAGATTGCACCGGTGAAGACCTGCGAAAGCGCATGCACTTCACTGCCGACCTCACTTAATTTGAGATCATTATCCGCGTTGCGAAGTCCGTTGGGCCGGCCAAGAGAGAGCCCGAATTGTTCAGCCAGATCGGCCAGGAAGGTTTTATCGTGCAGATTGGCCTTGGTCTGGGCCACCACGGCTTCGACCTGATCGAGCTGCGAAAGCGCCAGGAAGATCGCGGTCAGATCGCCAAACGACTCATGCAAACCTCCGGTTTGCGGCGGATTATTAAACCCAAGCCAGGCCGGCTTCATCCCGTCCAGCACAGCGTGCCCTGTCTCGTGGGCGACAATATCAAAAGAGCGGCAGGTATAGATATGCTGTGGAGGCGTGGTTCCCGGCTGCACAAAGTCGCCAAATCGCAGCGCTTTTTCCTGGCGGCTGTAATAAGCGTTCATCACGTCGGGCAGCCCGTGCGGATAAACGCTCAGCGGCTCCACGTTGTGCGCATTATTCCATTCCCAAGGACAAGGATTGGAAAGCGCGCGCTGGAACATCGTCAGCGTCTCGCGCACCACTGAAAACGTGTGCACCGAATCAAACGCAGCCGTGCCCGGCGTCTGAATAAAGTCACCCATCAGATTGGGGCTCACCGAGGGAAGCGCCGCCATGCCGGTTCCATTCCTTAAACGGGCATCACGCGGTCCGGGGAAAACGTGACCTGGGAGGAAAGTCTTGCGAACATTGATTTCGGGCACCGAGGGATCTTGCTTCCACATGAGCACACGCGCTCCCGGCAGCGGGAGCGGGACTGGAATTGGGACCGGCATCGCGGGGATGCCGGGTTCCATTGTGTTTTTGCGAATTTTGCGATGCACGCGATATGCCCGAGTGGGCGTTGGAACGAGAGATACGGGCATGCCCGATTCCGGATGTTGGTTTCCATTTCCATCGAGGGTTGGCTGATCAAATGTTCTAATCATTGCGGTGTGCTTTTGCTTTTTGGTGAGCCCCGCCAAAACCCGGCATCGGGCTTTCTGGGGGGCGCCACAATGACGAGTCGCCCTGCCTCCCGCCATTGGGGCAGCCGCCCGTTGAACCCTAGGCTAAAGCCTGAGCCAGCCCGCCGATCCTCCCGCCTTTTTGACTCAGTAAAAAGCGCAGGTTTTCATCCTCCAAAAACCGCTCAACCCGTCTCAGCGCCCCGCGTACGCTTCCGAATGCTCCTTATGCAGCTTCCAATTGTCGGTATAACAGGCAGCCAAGGCTGTATCATGGATAACCAGCAGATTCTCCGCGTTGGACGCCTCGGCCGCTTTTGTAAAGTTAAACGATCCTGTAATGATCACCTCGTTATCGATGATCATAATTTTGTTATGCGCAATCGCATGCTTGGCGTCGATGTAGGTCGGGATCCTGGCGTGCGCGACAAAATCCGCCGACGAATACTTTTCCGAGCGCTGGCTTTTGTCCAAAAGCACCTGCACCGAGACGCCCCGTCGATAAGCCGCCACCAACGCTTCCGCGATTGGCGCCGACGTAAATGAATACGCCTGCACAAGAATCGTCTTCTTTGCCCGGCCAAGCTCCTCAACGATCTTTTCCGTGCACCCGCCTTTTGGGGAAAAATGCGCTTCCACCGACTTGGCGACGCTTCGTGTGGAAGCGATTTTGCGTATCGCCGGCACGTCGCGCACAAGCGGCACTTTGTCGCTGAAAATAACACCGAGAATGAATGTGAGCGTGGTTAACGCAAGAGTCTTGGGGATGGGCCGCATGGGGTGGCAATGGGTGGCGAAACAAGCGGAGGACTCCGCTTTTTACTGAGCCGTCAAGGCGGCGCGTTCATCGCCTGCGGAGCCGGATTTTTCGAGATAATAATCGTAACCGCCGGGATATGCGAACACCTTGCCGCCGTTAACATGGAGCACTTTCGTGGCGAGGTGCCGGATAAAATGGACGTCATGGGAGATAAAAACCAGGGTCCCCTCGTATTTCTCAAGCGCCAGGGTCAGCGACTCCACACTATGAATGTCGAGATGCGTCGTCGGCTCGTCCATGAGGAGCAGGTTCGGCGGATCGACCAGAAACTTAATAAGGTTAAGCCGGCTTTTTTCGCCGCCGCTCAGCACCTCGGTTTTTTTGTAGATCTCTTCTTTTCTGAAAAGAAATGAGCCGAGAATGCCGCGCGCTTCGTCCTCGCGAATGGTCGGCGCGCTATTAAGCACTTCCTCGATCACGGTGCGGTTTGGATCAAGAAACTCAGCCCGGTGCTGGCTGAAATAACCAATCTTGGCGTTATGCCCGAGTTTGCGTTCGCCTTTTTGAAATTCAAGGACGCCGGCGAGAATCTTAAGCAGGGTCGATTTGCCCGCGCCGTTGGGGCCAACCAGCACGGTGCGTTCGCCACGTTCCACCGTCAGGTCAAGCCCTTCATACACCTTGTGCGTCCCGTAAGCCATGTGCAACCCTTCCAGCGTCACCGCCCGGGAGCCACCCCGCGGCGGCTGCGGGATCTGGAAGCGGAATGGCTTGCGGGGCGCCAGCGGCTTTTCAATCAATTCCATGCGCTCGATCTGCTTGAGCTTGCTCATGGCCTGCGAGGCTTTTGACGGGTTGGCGCGAAAACGATCCGCAAACTCCTGCAGCGCTTTAATCTCCTTTTGCTGGTTCTTATACGCGGCCGTTTGCTGTTCGTAGAGGGCCTCGCGCTGGCGCAAAAATTCGGAGTAATTGCCCTTGTAAGGGATGAGCTTTTGCTCGGAGATCTCGTACACGTTTTCGATAATCTCATCCATGAACTGGCGATCATGGGAGATCATCAGCAAAGCGCCCGAATACGTTTTCAGATATTCCTGAAGCCATAACAACGACAGGAGATCGAGATGATTGGTCGGCTCGTCGAGAAGCAACAGATCGGGCTCCATCACCAGCAACCGGGCCAGATGCGCCCGCATCACCCAGCCGCCGCTCATCTCTTTTGCCGGGCGGTCAAAGTCCGCTTCTCGATATCCAAGGCCGCGCAACATTTTCTTCGCCTTGGCTTCCACCTGCGGATTGTTCAATGCGTCGAACTTGGCATGCGCTTCAAGGTATTCCGGGCCATCGACCGTGCCGGCCGTTTCCAGTTCGTGCAGACGTTTTTCCAACTCCGGCAGTTCGCCGGCGCGTCCGGTGGCCACATCCATTACGGTTTCGTCGCCGCGCACCTGGCTCTCCTGCGGCAGATAACCAATCATGGTCCATTCGTCGCGCTCAACACTGCCCACATCGGCGTCGTCGGTTTTCAGGATGATGGAAAAGAGCGTCGATTTGCCCGCGCCGTTGGGTCCGACCAAAGCCACGCGTTCGCCGTAGTTGACTTGCATCGAGGCATTTTCAAACAAGGTTCGGCCGCCGACGGTTTTTTTGAGATCGCGAATAGTAAGCATGGAAAGTGAAGGGCGGGAGGCGTCGGGAAAACGCGTCACGGCTAGCCGGCCACTCTGCGGGCAGGCGGCACGAAGTTCAAATGCGGAATTTAAACCCGCGGGATTTTGCCTTGCCTGCTTTGCTGAATAATCGAACGGAGCAGCGCCAGATTCTCCACATCCCCGGCCATTTCAATTCCCTTTGGCGTCTCCAATACCTTCGGGATTTTCCGTAACCGGGGCGCGTTCATCACGTAGCGAAAGGCCTCGATCCCGATCTTGCCTTGTCCGATATGTTCGTGCCGATCGACCCGGGAACCGAGCGCGGTTTTGGAGTCATTCAGGTGCAACGCGGCAAGATGCTTTAAACCAACAATCCGGTCGAACCTGGCGAACACCGCCTTGGCGCCTGCCTCGGTGGCGATGTCATAGCCGGAGGCGAATAAATGCGCTGTATCGATGCAGACACAAAGGCGCTCAGGCTCGCGGACATGATTTAAAATAAAAGCCAGCTGCTCAAACTCGCACCCAAGGCAGGTTCCCTGCCCGGCCGTCGTTTCCAAAGCCACTTTGGCTGACACCTGCGGTATCAGCGATGCAACCGCATCGAGGCTTTCCACCACTTTTTCAAGGCCGGCTTCCACGCCCGCCCCCAGATGCGCCCCGGGATGGAGGACAAGAAACGGCAATCGCAACTGGTCGGCTCGTAAAAGCTCCTCCGCCAAGGCGCGCCGCGATTTTTCCAGAAACTCCGGATTGGCCGCCGCCAGGTTGATCATGTAGCCGCTATGGCCAAAAACCGAATGGATTTCTCCCCGCTCGGAATGTTCATGGAACGCGCGAATATCACTCTCTCCAAGCGGCGCGGGAGCAAACCATTGCATGTTATTTTTGACAAAAATCTGCATCGCGTTCGCCCCGATTTCCCTGGCCCGCGTGATGGCCTTGTCCATTCCACCCGCGGTCGACACATGCGCGCCCAGAAGCGGGTGGACCGTTTTATTCAACGGGGCAGAACGTTGAGGCGCCATTTTGGTTTGGAGAGTTTTTCGCTCGCGACGTATTCAAAAAAACTGCCGTCCGGGGAGAGCAACAAGCCGGGAATCCCGCGAGCATTCGCACGCAAATTAAAATCGATCTGATCTTCGAGAAACATCAGCCGGCCTCCGCCGGCCATCGTAAAACCGCTGGCATCGACGGCGAAAT
Source organism: Chthoniobacteraceae bacterium (assembly GCA_028293625.1). Lineage (GTDB taxonomy): Bacteria > Verrucomicrobiota > Verrucomicrobiia > Chthoniobacterales > Chthoniobacteraceae > CAIURC01. The sequence goes on from JAQGOL010000007.1 coordinate 120,304, forward strand.
CGCTGGCCGAAATCACGCCGTCATTAAAAGTAAAATTAACCGACGCTTTCCGCACGTTTTCCTCGGCCACACCGGGAACCGTCTCATTTAAAATCTCCGCGAGTGGCTTCAGAAAAGGCAGCGAAAAGAGATCGCCCTCGTGAAGCTTCCAATCGCCATGGCCATGCAGAAAACGCGCTTCGCCACCGAGCCCGCTGATATCGCAACTCCCGTCGAGCCGTCCTTTGGAACTCTCGTCCTTAAAGTAAAGCTTCATCAACGCGCCAAAATCGAGCTCCTCAAAATGAAGCTGCATATTGTGGGCGGGCTTTCCTTGCAACAGTGAAATACCCGCTTTTCCACGAAGCCGCCCACCGAGCAGCCCGGCCGAAATCTCGGACACCTTGAGCCGTTGATCGCCCAGAATGAGCTTGGCGGAAATCGGCGCAAAGATCAGCTCCTTGTTCCAAAAAGCGACTTCCATCCCATCCGGCGCCTCGGCCGCGATCGTGACGGAAGTAGCCTTGCCGTGATCGAGATCAATGAGTCCATCGATAGCAAGCTGCGGCGGCTGCTTTAAAAAACGAAACGCGGCGACAAGATCGGTGAAACTCGGCACACACCACGTCATCACGTCCGCCGGATGAAGGCGGCAGCGGATCTTATCGAGATGAATCTCGTTCAGGCCCCAATCGTAAGTGACTCCCCCGGATGCGGTTCCTTCAGCGCGGTTTATTTCAAACGGCGCAATTACAACCTTCTGCCCCTCATATCGCACCGTGGCCGATGCACTTTCCACCGCCGTATTGTGAAAGCTTGCGCGCGCCAGTTTGATTTGCGCCGTGCCACTGCACGCGGCCGGTTTGGAACCGCGCAATTCAAAACCGAGCGAAGGCGCATCAATAAAATCAAATTGTGAAACCAGCTCCGCGAACCTCGGAGGCAGCATCGGCGCTATCGCCCGAGGATTCATCGTGCTCTGCAGCCGGGCTCGAAAATCATCGGGCACCTGCACCACGTCGCCAGTCACCACTCCGGACCGGTGCTCCAGACGGAGGTCACGAATGCTCCAGCGTCCGTTATCCCAGGAAGTGTCCGCCTCCAAATGCTCGAATCGAGCCGCGCGAAACGCAAAATGGCCCAACGCAACGTGGCCTGTTGCGCGCAGCGAAGGCAATTCACCCAGCGTCGAGGAAAGCGACAGATCGAGAAGCGGCGCGGCATCCGAACTGAACTCTTCGACCAAAGAGCGCATTCCCATCACGATGGCAATTGCCTTGGCATCCAGGCTTGAACGCAAGCGCAAGGAAGCTTCGCCTGAAGCCACTTCCCAACGCCCGGTTGCGGTAAGCCCCCCTTTTTTATCGCTTGCGGAAAGATGCGTGAGTTCCACCACTCCATCCCGCAGACAGCCTTCCAATTCAAGGTTCCCCAGCCGGTAACCATCGCGATGCGCACGGCGCGCGCTGAGTTTGCCTTCAATAAAAATCTTTTGCGCATCCGCCAGATCGCCGCTGAAACGGAGCGCCAGATGGGGAGCTTCCGCCTCAAATTTGACCAGTTTCAATTCTTTGATCAGCCGCGCAGCGACCGCCGCAGCCAGGCGCGTCCCGTTGCTTCCCTTTATTTTAAATTCACCAGGGTTGACCAGGCGGCCCATCGCCGAGACGCGCACCCCGTATAAATCCGCTTCAAACCGGCTCAGATAGAGCTGCTTGGGTGGCAATAAAAGCCGGCCGCTCAGGTTTTTGACCTCCACGGCGGGACCACGCGGGTTGGTGGAATCAAGCGGCAACGCGAGCCGCGCTTCCCGCAGATCGAGCGCTTCAATAAACGGCTGGCTCTTAAAGAAATTGGCGTAATTTATCACCAGGACGACTTCATCGATCACGGCCACCGTCCGGCGCCGGTCGCGGGTGTCATAAACTTTGACATCGCGGGCCACAAAACCGCGCCACGGCTCGAGCGCAAGCTGTCGCAGGGAAACCTCCACGCCGCGTTTGCGGAATTCCCCGGCGACATAACTGCGCCATTTTTTAGTGAATCCCTTCTCATATGCATACCAGCCCGCCCCCAAAAGAACTGCCAGGAGCAGTCCTAAAATTGAGAAAACAATGCGGCGCATGCGGGCATGTTTTCGGACTCGGCCGCCTTGCTGGCCAGTGGAATCTGGATTGGACGATTAAAAAAGCCATTCCGGCGCCGCTCACGACCGATCGTCTGATAATTTTCTGCACGCGTTTTGTTTCCGGGCACGGACGCTGCTCATGAAAGGTTTCCGATGATAAAAGCCAATTGTCGGGATCGGTTCACGGCGGAAGATTTTGATTTCGTCGTGGAGACACTCTCCAAATCGGAGCGCGATTCGGTGAATTTGGTGAAGCTTCTCACCGATAACGAGGCGCGCGACTCCATCCTCGACCATCCGCGTCTGGTTGACGCGCTCGCCGAGCAATCCGGCGCGCTGCGCATTTCGCCGCAGCTCTATTTCTATCTTTTGATCAGGCATGTCTTGAAAGAGACAGACCTCAACGATCGGGCCATCAGCGATTACGTCGCTTCGCTCCTTGAGAATTTTTCTCAAACCCATCGCATCTGTTCGCCCGCCAACGGCATGACCGGCCCGATCCAGTACGTTTCCGACATGCTCATCGCCCTGCGCGATGCATCGCCCTCCCAAAGTTTCCTCATCCGGGCGCATGTCGGAAACTATTCGCTCTTTATCACCGGGATCTTTCACGAAACCGTGCAAAGCCGCTCACAGCGCGGCGGTCCCGATGTCGGCTTTTACGAAGGAATCGGCAGTGCCAATTACAAGGCGATCGCCTCGCATAAAGCAGCCCGTAGCGCCGCTTTAAGCAGTGTTTACGGACAACTCGCCGATGGATTCCATGAGATGCGGCTCGCGCTCAATAAACTCTCCGACACTCTCATTCATCTGGATGGCGGCCTCCATTAATCCCATGAACACCACGCTCTTCAGCGAGATTCAACGCCTTTTTGAACGCACCTATGCAAAGGTCGGCATCAATTTGGAGGATTGCCTGATTGACCGGCAACGCTGCGGCCAACTGAGCCGGCTGGCGGGTGCTTCGGCACGGGAACTGAGCGAGCTTGCGCGCACTTTTTTACGCAAGGCTAACGGCCAGCTTTACATCGGCATCTACTACTCGCGATGGCTCATTGAGCAGCTTGAAAAAAATGATCCGCGAAACTCGCTGACAAACACAAACATCGTTGAACTCATTGCATTTGTCGAAGAGATCAATCACGCCCTCCATGCTGCGCTCCAATTCCAGCGCGGTGTTCACGCCATCCATAGCGAGGATTTTATCCGCAACCTGGAGCTCCAGGCGCAGGTCGATACTTACCTCGTCCTTTTGCTCTTTGTCGGGTTCTTCCGGAAAACACAGAAAATTTCCCGCGTCGACCGACGCTGGCTGCGTTTCCACCTCTTCTCCCGGCATCATCCGCAGGCATATGCCGATCCCAATCTAAGGGGACGCTATCTGGAAACGAACGAACTGGCGGAAGTCTATACACGCTGCCTCGATGCCCTCAACGGCGCGCGGCGTGTCGATGAAATCCGGCATTTCCATTCCCTCGATTACTCGCAAAAAAAGCAGCGCATTCTCGCGCTCATGGATCGGCGCCGGGAAGAAGACGAGGAGTGCGAAACACCGAGCCCGGAATAAAAAACACGCTTTTTAAACCGGCAATTACGGAAGTCTTTTGCCCTTTCCCATCCGGCGGCGCCTCGTCTAGCCTGCCCGCCTCATGAAACCCCTCCTTATTACAGCGCTCATCGCCATGGCGCTCCCGGCCTTTGGCGCCGACTCAAAAGACGGCTGGACCAGCCTCTTCGATGGCAAAACTCTCGATGGCTGGAAGATCAGCGAGAAGCCAGGCACCTTCAGTGTCAAAGATGGCGAAATCGTGGTGCGCGGCGACCGCTCGCATCTCTTCTACGACGGCCCGGTTTTAAACCACAACTTCAAGAACTTCGAGCTCAAGACCGACGTGATGACCCGCAAGGGAGCCAACTCCGGCGTCTATTTTCACACCGAATTTCAGGAGACAGGCTTTCCGAACAAAGGCTACGAGGTGCAGGTCAACAACACCCATACCGACCCGAAGAAAACAGCCGGCCTTTACGGGATCCAGGATAACTTCACGGCACCTGCCAAGGACGATGAATGGTTCACGCTGACGATCAAGGTCGAAGGCAAACACATTGTCACCAAGGTAAATGACAAAGTGATTAGCGATTACACCGAGGAGGCAACTCCAAAACGCGAAGGCCAGTTCCTCAAGCGCCTGGTTTCAAGCGGCACATTCGCCCTTCAGGGACACGATCCGGCCAGCGAAGTCCATTTCAAGAATATCGAAGTCAAGCCGTTGCCTTGACCTGAACGCTTCGCGCCCCACCGCGTTCGTACGGTGGGGCGCTTAAGCCGTTATTTGAGCGGTGCGGCCGCAGGAATGGTCGTAGCCGGCACAGGCGCCGGCGCGGGTTCAGAAACGGGCTCCACCGGAGCAGGCGCGGTTTTTGGAGTGGCCTTGGGTTTGGCTGCCGCCGGAGGCTTGGCGACAACCGGGCGATCCATCGCAAGCAACTCGGTAACGGTCACAAATTTGAAGCCTTTTGCCGCGAGGTTATCGAGGGTCGCGGGCATCGCATCGACCGTCGTTTTATGGATGTCGTGTGAGAGGACAATTGAGCCATGCACGGTCTGGCGCTCGATTTCACTCTGCACATGCGCGGCATTGCGCACCTTCCAATCAAGCGGATCAACGTCCCAGAGGATGGTTTTGTATCCCCATTTTTTATTGGCCCAGGCGCGTTGATTGGCAGTGAATCCCCCAAATGGCGGCCGCATCAGCGTCGGAACCACCCCTGTGGAATTCACAATGGCATCGTGCGTGCGCTGAAGCTGCTCGGTCACCGCTCCCTCGCCCATCTTTGAAAGCAATGGATGCGACCACGAATGGTTCCCTATTTCGTGCCCTTCCGCGATGATCCGCTTCATGATGGCGGGATATTGCGCGGCGCATTCGCCGACAACAAAAAATGTCGCCTTGATATTGCGCTTTTTAAGCATGTCCAGCAGGCGCGGCGTGTTTTCGGCATGCGGTCCATCGTCAAACGTCATCGCGATGTACGGCCCGTCCACATGGCATTGGCTGTATGTGGTTTTTGAAGCCGCGGGCGCCGTGGCAGGTGCGGCCGCTGGCGGCGTTGCGGACGGCGGTGCGGCTACTGGCGGGGTCTGAGCCAGACACGAAACCAGTGGCAACGAGAGCAAAGCAATTAGGGATACTCGAAACATAGAAGGCAGGAACGAAATTCAATCAGAAAGCAGGTGGGCGAAATGGTGGTTATCGCAAAAAACCAATTCCCACAACCGCAGCTTCGAAAAAGCAGAAGCGGCGCTCCGCCTCCATTTTCTCTTCGCGCCTACAAAAACCGCTCCAGCAACGGACGCAACCGTTTCGTTGTTTTCTCGGGCCAAAGCTCGCGCGCTGTCACCAGCGCCGAATCGAGGGCGCGATGTTCAGGCCAATCAGCCAGGCGGGGAATTTTTGGGATCACATCCGCCAGCAGGCGTTTGGCCGACTCGGCGTTGGCGAGCAAATGACTGATCACCGCTTCAGCCGTCACCGGTTCTTCATCAATCTTCCAGCAATCGTAATCGGTAATCAGCGCAATGGTGGCGAGCGCGATCTCGGCTTCCCTGGCCAGTTTGGCTTCGCCCAGATTGGTCATGCCGATCACATCAAACCCGAGTTTGCGGTTGGTGTCGCTCTCAGCGCGTGTGGAAAATGCCGGGCCATCCATGTTCACGTAAGTGCCGCCATTGTGGACGGGAAAGCCAAGGGATTGCGCACTCTGAAAAATCATGTCGCGCAGTCCTTTGCTGATCGGTTCCGCAAACGCGATATGCGCCGCGATACCATCGCCAAAAAACGTGTGCTCATGGCGGCGGCTGGTCCGGTCAAAAAATTGCGAAGGCAGAACGATGGTTCTTGGGGGATATTGCGGCTGCAAACTACCTACCGCCGTTACACAAATAATCCACCGCACACCAAGCGATCGGAGCGCGAAAATATTCGCCCGATGGTTGAGTTCATGCGGCAGGATCCGATGTCCCCGGCCATGGCGCGGGAGAAAATAGACTTGCCGGCCCGCGAGTTTCCCTCCGTGAATGAGATCCGAAGGAGCTCCAAACGGGGTTTCAATCGCATGCTCTGTGACATCGGTAAGCCCTTCCAGATGGTAGAGTCCGCTGCCGCCGATAACGCCAATGGCTGGTTCTGACATGGCTGTTGAGCTAGACGACAGCGCAGCGCAAGAAAAGCACCGATTACAAACGCTTCGCTCACTCCTGCGCAGACAAAGCGACAATCGCCTGCGCCTTCAGTTCGCCGCGCAAGGCAGCCAGGAACTCCCTCTGCGCCGGGGTCCGCGGCCGGTTGCGTTTGGTAATCACACCGAGCGGACGGCATATTTTTTCGCCGTCCAAAAGAACCGAAACGAGCGCCCCGCTTTGAACTTCCTGCCGCACGGTATTGGAAGGAACAATCGAAATGCCACTCTCGATTTCCACCGCGCGCTTTACGGTTTCAATATTGTCAAACTCCATAACGTGGACAATTTCCACGCCGTGTTCACGCAAATGGCGGTCAATGGCTTTGCGTGTCGGCAGATCGGGTTCAAAGGCAATAAATTTTTCGCCCTGCAACTGCCCAAGCTTCACCTGCTGATGCCGGGCCAGGGCATGATTGGGATGACAAATTAAAACAAGCGGGTCCTCATCAAAAATGTCGACCTGCAAACCTGCCCGCCGCGTCGGATACGCCACCAACCCGAGATCAACTTCGCCATTGAGGACCTGCGAATAAACATGGGCGGAACGTTTATATTCCACATGCACTTCGACATTGGGATGCTCCTGCCGAAAGACTTTTAAGCGCAGCGGCAGATCATGCATCCCAATGCTGTAAATGGAGGCAATCCGCAGGCCGCCAGCCACCACGTCGCGCAACTCATGCAGGCGGTCGCCCAAGTGATTGTAGATCTCAAGAATCTCCCGGCTCGCTTCCAAAAAAACGCTTCCTTCCGAGGTCAAAGAAAAATTGCGCCTGCCGCGTTCCACCAGTTTCACTTCAAAGCGCTCTTCCAACGCGCGGATTTGCTGGCTTACGGCGCTCTGGGTGATCGAATTAAGCGCGGCAGCCTTGGAAAAACTGCCGGCTTCGGCTAAATCGCAGAATACTTTAAATGTTTCGATATACATCGCGCGGCGCGCCCTTAATAAGATCGGCTTATTTCCCTGTCAAAGAAGAAGCCTCCCACTAATGAGCATCGTTACTGAATCTCTTGCCGCCGTTCAGTCCGCCATCGCCGAGGCGGCCGCGCGTGCCGGCCGTGCGCCGCGGGAAATCGAGTTGATTGCCGTTTCAAAAACGCATTCCCCGGAGGCGATCCTTGAAGCACTCGACGCCGGCCAGACTCTCTTTGGGGAAAGCCGCATCCAGGAGGCGCGCGCCAAAATCCCCCTTTTGCCGTCGCGGGCCCGCTGGCATTTTATCGGGCATCTCCAAAAAAACAAAATCCGGCATGCGCTCGCACTCGGTTTTGAACTCTTTCATGGGATCGATTCGCTGGAACTCGCACGCGATCTCAACCGAATCGCGCAGGAGGTTTCAGAACGGCCCCGCGTGCTTTTGGAAGTCAATGTCGCCGGCGAATCGACCAAGTTCGGATTTTCCCCGGAAACCCTTTTTGCGCAGGTTGAAGCGCTGCTGGCCCTCGACCGGGTGGAAATTGACGGACTCATGACCATCGCGCCTCTGGCACCTGATGCGGAGCATTCACGGCGTTATTTTGCCGCGTTGCGCGAAGTGCGGGATCGGGTTCAAAAGGAGTTTGGCTTGCCGCTGCCCCAGCTTTCAATGGGGATGAGCGGCGATTTTACGATCGCTATCGAAGAGGGCGCCACGCTGGTGCGGGTGGGAAGCGCGATTTTTGGCTCGCGCAGCGGCAAGGGCTGGCGCCCGGCGCCGGACTCAGCAATAGTCGACTGACCATGGCCACCCGCCTGCTTCCCAACAACGTCCAACACATCGGCGACGAAATCGCCATTGCATGGAACGACGGCACTGAATCTTTCATCAATCTCGAGCGGATGCGCCGCGCCTGCCCGTGCGCCGCGTGCGGGGGGGAGCCCGATATTCTCGGCAATGTCGACCGGCCTGATGTGACTTACACAGGGGACAGTTTCACGCTTCGCGGTTACGAATTTGTGGGTGGTTATGCGATGCAACCGACCTGGGGCGATGGGCACGGCTCCGGAATCTACTCATATCCGTTTTTAAAACGGCTCGCCGACGCCGCATGAACCGCCGGGGCAAAGTCAGCTTGGTGTTTTGCTGCTTTGCAATTTGCGGCGCCGCGGCGGTCGTCCGCAGCGGCCTGGAATTTCCCCGGCAACCGGCACGCCCCGCCGAGCTCTATGAAGTGGTCTGGCAACAGATCAGCGCGTTTCGCACCGCCGATTACTCGCGCGCCTACCAGCAGGTCTCGACCACCTTCCAGGAACGCTTCGACATCCAGGCCTTCGCGGAGCTGGTCCGCACGGATTATCCTGATTTGCTCCGGGCGCAGCATGTCGAGTTTGGCGGCGCGCAGATCGCCGGACGCCACGCATTAATCCAGGTCTATTTCGTTCTCGGCGACGGCGATGTGGTGCCTGTCCTTTATGGATTGGTCAATGAAGAGCACCGCTGGAAAATCGACGGTGTCCGCGTCGACAAACGCTGGCCAATCGGGCGGCGGCTCGGTGGGATGCGCGGCTGAGCAGCCAATGTCAGACCGGGATGCGAAGGCGGTAGTTGACCGCCTTTGAAAATCATCCCATGACAATGACAACCCCGGTTAAAATCTGGCAGGGCGATTCGTATCCGCTTGGGGCCACGCTCCGGAAGGAGGGAGTCAACTTCGCCATCTTTTCCGAGAACGCCACGGCGGTCGATCTCTGCCTTTTCCACGATGCCGATGCGCTCGAGGAAACCGTGCGAATCCGCCTCACCGAACAGACCGACCAGGTATGGCACTGTTTTCTTCCCGGGCTCAAAGCCGGACAGCTTTACGGTTACCGGGTCTATGGCCCGTATGAACCGCGCAAGGGTCACCGCTTCAACAACTCCAAGCTGCTGCTTGATCCATACGCGAAAGCGATCAACGGCCTGATCTCCTGGGGACCCGAGATGTTCGCCTATGAAATCAGCGCGGCCGGCGACAAATCGGATCTCTTCCGCGATTATCACGACAACGCCTGGTGCATGCCTAAGTGCATTGTCGTCGATAGCCAATTTGACTGGGGCGACGATCGCCGTCCTAACACGCCACTGGCCGCCTCGGTCATATACGAGACCCATGTCAAAGGGTTCTCGAAGTTATGCGGAGATCTGCCCGAGAAGCTGAGAGGCACTTATGCGGCGCTCGGCAGTAAGTTTGCACTGAACTACTTTCGCAGCCTTGGAGTGACAGCGGTTGAACTCCTTCCCATCCATCATTTCGTCAACGACGAGTTCCTCATCAAAAAAGGGCTTTCAAACTACTGGGGTTATAATTCGATTGGTTATTTCGCCCCCCACTCCACCTACTCAAGTTCAGGCGGCGACGGGGCGCAGGTCGACGAATTCAAGTCGATGGTCAGGAACCTTCACGGCGCGGGAATCGAAGTTATCCTCGATGTCGTCTATAATCATACCGGCGAAGGAAATCACCTCGGCCCGATGTTATGTTTCCGGGGCGTGGATAACAGCGCTTACTACCGCCTGATGGCGGACGATAAACGCCTTTGCATGGATTACACCGGCACCGGCAACACGCTGAATATGATGCATCCCCGGGTCCTTCAGATCATCATGGATTCGCTTCGTTACTGGATAACCGAGATGCACGTCGATGGATTCCGCTTTGATCTCGCGGCCACGCTCGCACGCGAACTCCATGAAGTCAGCAAGCTCTCCGCCTTCTTTGATATCATTCATCAGGATCCCGTGATCTCGCAGGTTAAGCTGATAGCCGAGCCGTGGGATATAGGTGAAGGCGGTTATCAGATCGGCAATTTCCCCGTGCTATGGGCGGAATGGAACGACAAGTATCGGGATTGCGCGCGCAGCTATTGGAAGGGTGACGACGGCAGAGTAGGCGAGTTTGCCTTTCGACTGACAGGCAGCTCCGATCTTTATCAGCGCGATGGAAAACAACCTTATGCCAGCATCAACCTGATTACCTCCCACGACGGCTATACCCTGCACGATTTGGTTAGCTATAACGAAAAGCACAACACCGCAAACGGCGAAAAAAACCGCGATGGCCACGCCGATAATCGCTCCTGGAATTGCGGCGTTGAAGGTCCCACCGACGACCCGGCAATCTCCAGGCTGCGCCGCCGTCAGATGCGCAATTTTCTCACCACACTCTTTCTCTCGCAAGGGGTGCCGATGCTATCGGGAGGCGACGAGTTTGCGCGAACTCAGCACGGCAACAACAACCCTTACTGCCAGGACAACGAACTCACGTGGTTTGATTGGAAATGGACCGCGCATCAACGCACCCAGCAAAGATTCACGGCGCGGCTGATCCATTTCCGCCATGCGCATCCGGTATTCAGGCGCCCCAAGTTCTTTCAAGGCCGCAAGATCCGCGGCACAAATCTCAAGGACATCATATGGATGAGCACAGATGGCACCGAGATGGGCGATCACGATTGGAACTCCAGCCACGTCAAATGCATCGGCATGATACTTGGCGGAGATGCCATGGATATACGCGATTTCCACGGCAAGCCAGTCAGGGACGATACATTTCTTCTGCTCTTCAATGCCTATTATAAGCCGGTTAAATTTCTCCTCGCCGGCAAACGGGATGTCGGCTGGGAAATGTTGATTGATACCCGGCTCGAACGCGGGTTTCTCTCCACTGCAGCGGAGTTCGCCTCCGGCGATGAACTTGAACTCGAAGCGCGTTCCATCGTTCTCCTGCGCTTGAGCCGCGGCTCGCAGGAACACGCCCGGGCCGCTTCATGGAAACGCAGATTAAAAGCCAAACCCGCGTTGCCGCCGAAACCGAGCCCATCAAGTATCTATCAGAAAGTCGATCCGACTACCCCTTAGCAATTACCGTGGCTTTAACATTGCTTTTGCGCGCCGTCTCGGCTTTTCCACACCATGCGCAAAACCAAAATCATTTGCACACTCGGACCGGCGACAGAATCCGCGGAGGTCCTGCACGAAATGATTGCAGCCGGGGCGAATATCTTCCGGCTCAACATGAGTCACGCCACCCACGACTGGGTGCGAATCATTGTCCCCCGCATCCGTGCCATCGCCAAGGAACTCGACGTTATGGTCGGCATTCTCATGGATACCCAGGGCCCGGCCATCCGTACCGGCGATCTTCCCGTCAAGCTTAACCTCAAGCCGGGCGACATTTTTGAATTCACAGTCCGGGGCGGGCGCAGCGAAGAACTCTATTCCGTCGATGTAAACTACGACGGGCTGATTGACGATATCGCCGTCGGCGACACCGTGCTGGTCGACAACGGCGTTATCCACATGAAAGTGCTCGCCAAGGAGGGCAACCGGATCCGCTGCCAGCTGCTCACCGATGGGGTCATGGGTTCGCGCCGGCACATCAATTTACCGGGCGTTAAAGTGAATCTCCCGCCCCTGACAGAGAAAGATCTCGCGGACGTGGCGGTGGGCGCCGAGCTGGGTGTCGATTATGTGGCCCTGAGCTTTTGCCGCGAGCCGGGCGACGTTTTGGTTTTGCGCAACGTATTGCGTGAACACGGCAGCAGCGCCCGAATCATCGCCAAAATCGAGGATCAGATCGCCATTCGCAACATCAACGACATCATCGACACCGCGGATGCCATCATGGTGGCTCGCGGCGATCTCGGAATTGAATGTCCGATGGAGGAACTCCCCATCATTCAGCGCAAGATCGTCAAACGCTGCCTGCAAAGGGGGACGCCGGTCATCGTCGCCACGCACATGCTCGAATCGATGATCAATAGCCCGGTGCCGACTCGGGCGGAAATCACGGATGTCGCCAATGCCGTCTACGAGCAGGCGGACGCCATCATGCTGAGCGGCGAAACTACGGTCGGCAAATATCCTGTCGAATGCGTGCGGGTTTTCGACAAGGTCGCACAACGCATTGAACGCAGCGGTGGCGCCGGATTTGCCTCCGGAGCGTTCCTTGAAAACGATCGCCAAAAGACCGTGCAGGCGGCGGTGGTGCTCGCCAATTCTTTTCCCAACTCCAAGATGGTCGTCTTCACCAGGCGCGGCGTCATGCCCGATTACGTGTCGAGCCTGCGGCCGCTCCTGGCGCCCATTTACTGCTTTGCGCCCACCTGGGAACTCTGCCGGCGCACCACGTTAAACTGGGGCACGTTTTCCTTCAGCATGGCGTTCGATACCAACCCGCTGCGCACCATCAGCGCCGCGCAGGATATGCTTGTCGAACGCGGCCTCGCCAAGTTGGGCGACCATCTTATCATTGTCAGTTTTATTTTTTCCGGCGAAGAACGGATCGACACCGTGCAGCTGCGAATCGTCGCCTGAAAATCCAAAGCAGCGCTAATCCCAATCGAGCCGGATATGACCAAGGCCGCGGCTGGCAATCAACGCGCGCAACGCGTCGGTCCGGGACCGGAGTTCGGCAATTTTGTGGTCATGGGTTTCCACCAAAATGAGGTCGACCAGTTCGTGGAGGTTTTGACCAATCAAACTTTCGAGCACCGCGCATTCGGCCCCTTCAATGTCGATTTTCAACACCCCGACCCGCTGCTTGAGCGAACGAATAAATTCCGCCAGATCAATCGCTTCCACCTCGGCCCAACGTCCTTTGTCGACGTTCCCCTTGAATTCAAGAATCGATGAACCGTTGGACCAATAAACCGGGTCTTCGTTCGCGCGCACATGCTCAAAAAGGCGAACCGTCTCTTTGCGATCGAGCACGGCCTGATTAAGGCAATGCACATTCGTCACGTTTTTAAACCGGGCGCTCAACACCCCAAACGCGGCCGGATTCGGCTCAAACGCATAAACCGTTGCTCCGGTGGCCGCCATCAGCGCGGTCATGTCTCCCACATTCGCCCCGCAATCGATCGCCACATCGCCAGTCTTTAATCCGGCGCAGACCCCGGCATGATGTTTGGCCACGCGTCGCTCAAATCCCGAACGCCGTTGACGAATGCGGAGAGCGGAAAAAAAGCGGCGGATTCGGGCAATCATCGAAATGAGGAAACTACCTGCCAGCCAATCTGAAAACCAAGGCGAAACCGAGCGTTTCCGGCGGTGAAAACACAAAAAGGGCGCATCCGAGGATGCGCCCTTTTGCTCAATTTACTTCCACCGCTTACTGCTCTTCAAAGACGCCGGCCATTGAAGGCAACAAATGCTCGATCGGCTTCTCTTTTTTCTGAAGCGCGCGCCGCAGTTTCATCAACGCGATGTTCTGCAATTGGCGGATACGCTCGCGGGTGACACCGAATTTCTTGCCGACTTCCTCGAGCGTCTTGGCCTTGCCGCCATCGAGTCCGAAGCGCGAATAGATGATCTTTTTTTCGCGCTCGTCCAATACGCCAAGCAGATCGCCGACTTCATCGCGCAGGTTTTGATCGCGCAAATGCTCAAACGGAGTTTGAGCCTCCATGTCGCCGACAATTTCACCAAACTCCGTCGAATCGTCCTCGCTGATTGGCGCATCGAGCGAAGCGGGTCGAATCGAGACGGTTTTAAGCTGCGAGATTTTCCCCGCCGCCAAACCGACTTCATCGGCCAGCTCCTGATCAGTCGGCTCGCGGCCGAGCTCTTCGCTCATTTGAAGCGCCACACGCCGCATCTTGGAAATTTTATCAACCAGGTGCACCGGCAGACGGATCGTTTTGCTCTGATTGGCCAGCGACCGTTTGATCGACTGTTTGATCCACCAGGCGGCATACGTGCTTAACTTGCCGCCCTTGGCCGGATCAAACCGTTCAACCGCTTTCATCAGACCGATATTGCCTTCGGAAATAAGATCCAGCAATGGAAGACCAAGGTTTGCGTAATCGTGAGCGATCTTAACAACCAACCGCAAATTGGAGCGAATCATTAGCGAACGCGCCTGATTATCGCCCTTTTGGATTTTTGCAGCCAGGTCGATCTCCTGTTCAGGTGTCAACAGTGGGATCTGACCAATTTCACGCAGGTAAATCTTGATCCCCGAATCGGAATCTTCGCCAGATTTATAGTTCATTTGGGTGCCTCTGACTTTCTATTCAACAGTTATTTGCAAGAGGGTTACGAAGGCCGGATGCAATTTGGTCGGGGAGCTTTAGAGCGGGACGTGCCCCAGTTTCTCCGACATTGAACCCGGTACACGACGCATCAACTGGGGGGTAAAAAGACGCGGGGCGGTTTTCGGTTAACCTCGTTAAGGATTTGCCTCTCTCCGACAGGGATTTCTCAAGCCCGTTCAATCCTTTTTTTGATTCCTTGCCCACTTCTGCGAGTTTCCTCTCGTGCTGGCCAAAATCTATTCCGCCGCCGTTTTCGGCGTCGAGGCCTTCGAGGTAGAGATCGAGGTGAACGCGGCTCGCGGCGGCGACCCGAAAATTATCATCGTCGGTTTGCCGGATGCCGCCGTCAAAGAGAGCCGCGACCGGGTCACAACGGCTGTCTCCAATAGCGGATACCAGTGGCCGCACAGCCGCACTACGATCAATCTCGCACCCGCTGACATCAAAAAAGAGGGCCCCAGTTTTGATCTCCCGATTGCCCTTGGGATGATCGCCGTGCGCGAAGAGATCGATCTCACCGATATCGAGCGCTTTTGTTTTGTTGGCGAACTCGCATTAACGGGCGCGGTTCGCCCTGTCAAAGGCGTGCTTTCCATCGCGTTGGAAGCACGCCGCCGTGGCCGCACCCGGGTTGTCGTCCCCGAAGCCAATGCCCGAGAAGCCGCGATGGTCGATGGGATTGAGGTCTTCGGCGTGCGCACGCTGCGGGAGGCGTTTGAATTTCTCACGGGCGCCCAAACGCTTTTACCGGTAAACGAAGACCTCGATCAATTCTTCGCCCGCCATCAAAACTACGAGGCCGACTTCGCCGATGTGCGCGGCCAGCACCATGTCAAACGCGCCGTGGAAATCGCGGTCAGTGGGGGCCACAACGTTTTGATGATCGGCCCTCCAGGCTCAGGCAAGTCGATGATCGCCAAGCGCATTGCCACCATCATCCCGCCAATGACCTTGGAGGAAGCAATAGAATCGACCAAAATCCATAGCATCTGCGGGCTGCTTATCGATCCTGAACACGCCTTTGTGGCCGTGCGCCCATTCCGCTCGCCGCATCATACTATCTCTGATGCTGGCTTGTTAGGCGGCTCAAGTAGTCCGAGTCCTGGGGAAGTTAGCATCGCCCACAACGGTGTTCTCTTTTTGGATGAACTCCCCGAATTTCACCGCAGCACTTTGGAGGTGCTCCGCCAGCCCCTTGAAGATGGGCGCGTTACGATTTCGCGGGCTGCCGGCACGATGACTTTTCCCGCCGATTTTATGCTGGTCGCCGCAATGAATCCCTGTCCTTGCGGCTATTACGGGGATCCGAAACGCGAGTGTCGCTGTTCGCCCCAGCAAATCGAACGTTACCGGGACCGCATCTCCGGTCCCCTGCTCGATCGCATCGACATTCATCTGGAAGTTCCTCCCGTGCAATACCGCGAGCTGGCCAGCGACGAACCCGGCGAAGCTTCCTGCGCCATTCGCCAGCGAGTCGACGCCGTGCGAGCCCTCCAGCAGAACCGCTTCCTTGCCAGGAACTCAGGAAACGGCCACGTCCGCTGCAACGCCCGGATGACTTCCAGGATGATAAAGACCTTCTGCGCCCTCGATCCGGAAGCCGCCGGCCTGATGGAAATGGCCATGAATGAACTCCACTTCAGCGCCCGCGCCTACGACCGGATTTTGAAAGTCGCCCGCACCATCGCCGATTTGGAAGGCGCCGCCGATATCGCCGCCCATCACGTCGCTGAAGCGATCCAATATCGCACCCTGGATCGCAACCTTTGGGCGTAAGCATTGCGGCTTTGCATATGGGAAAAACTGGAAGGGCTCCGTAACCGCCTGATGCAGGCCTCCCGTCAGTCAAAAGAGAAGCCACCAGGTGCAGTTATGGTTCTCAACCAGTCCGTCCAGGACGATACAAGCGCCGCTGCGTCGCCTGGCGCTTTCGGCAGAAGATTTGAACCGCAAGGCGAAATTGCTGTATCCTTTGGCGGAGCCGCTGAACATAAATTGCATCGCCGTTGCGCCAACGGGTGAGATCGTCGCGCCATCAAAGCCTTACAACCGTGCATACAAACTTACCTTAGGTGGCTGTATTGGTGAAGTTGGCGGTGAAGAGGACTACGAATACAAACGTATCGTAGGGAGGATTAAAGTTACCGCTAAACTCGAAGCGCATAGGCTTGAATAACTTTTGTGAGACAAAAAGTGAAATTGTTACGAGGGATGCGCCACAAGAAGAGGCGGGTAAATAATTGGGGGGAATAGCGCCTTTTTAAACGATAGGTTTCCTTTGTTACTTGCCCCCCGGTGCACATCCCGCTAACGATCACCAACCCTTGGGAAACATTATGTCAACCATTCCGCGCATGTCCGCTGCCGCAGAGAAAAGCGAACGGACGGCCTCGATAAACTCCATTATTCTGATAATTCCCCGCACTTATGTCACGCAATTCCTGACGGTAGCCCTGGCGATCATCTTCTGCCCTGGCGCGTGCGAACTGAGCTCAATCCGAACGATATTTATCGCCGGGCTGGCCGCCTCAATGATCGCCCTCGCGTTGACCTGCATTGATCTTCAGCGCCAGAACCTCTGGCCGCTTTTTGATAACCTCCGGATCCCGCGCCTGGCATTGATTGCCATTCCTGCCCTCGCCACGGCGCTCATAAATATCGTCCTCCTCCTTTGTCTTCCGGCGACGCACTAATTTTGGACGGCATCTATTATGATGTCCGCGGTCTGCCCATTTTACAGGGAGTCTATTTTCAACTCCAACCAGGACGCGTCTGCGGAGTGAGCTTGCTCCGCTTTAGTGGACACAAGGGGCGGGTATCTGGAAGATACCAATGAAAGTGAAACAGACCCCCGTGCAATCCCAAATCCTTAAGAACCCCGAGAGCCGACGCTCCTTTACGGAAG
>JAQGOL010000029.1 GCA_028293625.1 Chthoniobacteraceae bacterium
GGGATGTTGTCCGCCGGGTTGCTGTCCGCCGGGATGAGGTCCGCCGGGTTGCTGTCCACCGGGTTGCTGGCCGCCGGGTTGCGGGCCGCCGGGTTGTTGTCCGCCGGGTTGCTGTCCGCCGGGTTGCTGTCCGCCGGGTTGCTGTCCGCCGGGCTGCTGACCACCAGGCTGCTGTCCGCCGGGTTGCTGTCCGCCGGGTTGTTGTCCGCCGGGTTGCTGTCCGCCGGGTTGTTGTCCGCCGGGTTGTTGTCCGCCGGGTTGTTCAGGTCCGCGACCCATCGCAAGTTCCTGGTTGAGTTGCTTCGACAAAGCGTCGAGTTCGGCGCGCGCCTGGCGCAACGCTTCGGCCTCGTCTCCAAGCACACTCTCCGCCGCGCGCTCCACCCCGCTTTTCAGCTCCTGAATTTCTTCGCGCGCTTTTTGTTCAAACTGTTGCGCTTGGGAAGTTGATCCGCGCTGGGCAAGGCGTTGCGCGATTTGAAGCGTGTCGCCGGTGCCTGACTGCGCGGTTTTTCTGAGGGTATCGTAAAGTTCCTTTGCAAGGAGCGGCTCGGCGGCTTCGGCCTGCTCGCTCATCGCTTTCATTTTTTCTGTGATGGCTGAAAGATCGCCCTGCTGCTTTTCAAATTGGCTGGCCAGTTTGTCGCGTTCGCCATCTCCTCCCAGGGTGCGTTGCTCGGGCTTGCCGGTTTCGGGTTTCAGTTTCTCGGCGATCTGCTCCTGGTTTTGTGCCAGTTGCCTCGCTTCAGTCCGCATCTCGCGCATTCCTTCATTAAACTGGCCGCTGGTTTTTTTGCGGAATTCCTCCCGCATTTTCTGGAGATCCTGCGCCGCCCGGGTACCGCTTGCGAGTGCTTGAGTGGCCTCGTTATTCTTCATCGACTCGGAAGCCTGTTGTGCTTTGGAACGCGTCTCCTCGAGCTGTTTGCGTTCTTCGGCGAGCTGCGCCTGCTGCGGCGACTGCTCCATTTTCTCTCTCGCTTCATCGAGGTCGGCGATCATCTGTTGTTCCTCTTCCCTCAACCGTTTCAGCTGCCGCTTGATCTCTTCCTTCTCGGGTTCTGTTTTGGCCGCCTCGAGTGAATTTTGAAATTCCTTCAGCCGTTCATTGATGTCCTGCTGGCGCTGGGCGAGTTCCTTGAGCCGGTTTAAAATGGCCAGTTCAGCGCGCTGTTCCTCGTTCTTCTGCGGCTCGGCTTCGCTTTTGGTTTCATACCGCTGTTTCTCGTCCTTGATTTCGAGTTCATCGAGCTGCTGCTGCTGATCCTGGCTTTGCTGGCTCGCCTGACCTTTGCCGCTCTGCTTTTGTTTGCTGACGGTAAATTCATGGGCCGCAAGTTTAAGCAGCGCATTGTAAGCGGCCTGTTCAGCGCTCAATGCATCGGGCAGGGGAGCGCTGCTTTTCTCCGCCTTGATCAGATGTTCAGACGCCGCCTGCATCTCTTTGGTGACATTGGCAATTAACGCGGCCGCTTTTGGATCTTCCCCGTCCTTGGCAAGCGCCCCGGCTTTCGTTAAGGCCTCGGACTGCGAATCGCGCACGACAAGCTCGTCCTTGATATATTTCTCGCTGAGCTTTTCCGGCGTCGTGTTGCCGTCCTCAGAGCGTTTGAGATTCCACGTCGCCTGAATGATCTGTTTTTGAAGCTCAGCCAGCTTGGTCGCCGCCTGTTGTTTGCCTCCCGCCGCGCCCTCTTTTTGCTCGTCGTTTTGCGCTTCTTCACTCCCGTCGCCCGCGCGGAATATTTCCTCAAACGGGCGCACCTCGCCAAAAAACATGTCGGTGGAAGTGCGGCGCGATTTACCGTCGGGACCGATATCTTCGGCCCAGATAAACCATGAAACGAGTTCATCGGGTTTGGATCCGAGTTCCTCCAGTTTCAGCAAATGCGCGAGTGCCCTGCGTTCATCGGGCAACGTGGCGGCGCCAAGCTCGATCTCTTTTTCCCCGGTGCCGGCCACGTTAAAAGCAATGCCGTATCGGATGAGCCCGAAATCGTCCCACGCCTCTCCTTTAAAAGCGATTTCCTCAAGTGGTGAAACGCGCCGGTCGCCCTTTGGCGCGAGAAACTTCAACTCCGGACGCCGGTTCGCCAATGCCTCGATCCGGAATTGCTCGGGCACCTTGTTTGTCCGTCCTTCGGCGTCGACCAGCTTGAGTTCATAGGTCTGGCTCGTACGGATCGCGAATTTCCGCAGACTCGCCGTGCCCGCATCGAGATGAAGCGGAATCGCGGTGCCATCCTTTGTAACGAGCGCGGCGGATTTAACCGGTTTATTGAGCTGAAAAGAGACATCAAGCCGGGAGCCTTCCACTGCGCTAGCCCGGTGCGTGTCGTTGATGGTTTTGTCAGGCAGTTTGGTGTAATCGGGAAAGTGAAGGGTCGCATCAGCGCGATCGAGGCGCGGATACTCAAAGACGTTCACCGTGAAATCGCGAGTTGTCTGGCCCGCGTATTCGATCCGGTAAGTGAGGTCCGCGTTGACTTCGGGCAGGCCGCCGCCGAAGACCGGGTCTTCAAAGTTTTTCACCAGGTTGATCCGTTGGGCCGGTTGATTTGCCCCTTCAATCACCAGCGCCGCTTCGCTTGGCAAAAGAGCGGGATTAAATTTGGCTAGAATCACCAGGCCATGGCCGCGTTCAAGTGAAACGTCGCCCGGCGTGATCTCGACGCCTTCGACCGTCTCGGGCGCAAACAAGGCAGCGCGCTGGACCGGACGCCGAAATCCGTAACCGGCAGTCAACAGGCCGGCGATTGCGAATGCCAGCAATGCCCAGTGGCCGGCCAGTTTCCCGCGCGGCACCGCATCGATCCATTGCTCTTTTTGTGCCAGCCCGGCCGCCTCGGCCAGGACGCGCAGTTGAAGGAAATTGAGGGTGCCGGTCGCAGGATCCGGCCGTTGCTCCACCGCGGTAAGCAGAATGTCGTGAAGCGCGGGATGCTTCGATTCAATGCGCCGCGCGATTTCGGTGTAATCGGGCTGCCAGGCGTTGCCGTGCCAGAGCCCAAGCCGGATGGCGATCAGCGCCAGTAAAATCACGAGCGAACCAGGCATCCGCCATTCTGTCAGGAAGCGGCATGCCAATACCGTGAGCAGGGCGCCGATCAGGAAAACGATGCACCAGAAGAGCTGATGCAATAAGCGATGCCGCCCGACAGCGGGCTCCAGCGCGGATTGAAGCAACGGAGTGATCATAGGTTCGAGACGTTGCCGGAGCTGGCGACCCCGGACAGTTTGGCGGCGAAAACGGTTTCAAAAATAAGCACGCCAAGCGCGGCAACGATGAGCCAGCGCCAGAGTTTCTGGCTGGCTTCGAGCTCGATCGCCTGGGTTGCCGCCACCTGCCGGACGGTTTTTTTCGGGGTCTCGACGGCGCTCTTGTGCAAAGGAATCCCAAGCGTGGTGAAACGCTCATTGCTCAGCGGCACCGTGCGGCTTTCTTCAACAGGAAGATTCACCGCGTAACGCAGCGTCCCTGGCATCACCGTATAAATGCCCGGTTCATCCGTCTCAGTAAACCGTGCGGCGGCCTCCTCCACTCTTTTTCCATCCGGCTTGATGACAGCCTGCGTTCCCGGCGGCAGCGCGATTTCGTCTCCGACAAAATACTGGGCCTTTTGAGCCGGCATCCGGCTGCTCTGTTCGAGCAGCGCATTCATCAACGGCACAAACTTTGTGGAAAGGGCGAGCTGGCTATCGACCGGCCTCCAGCTGCTTGTGAAAATAACAACGTTTCCCTTGCCCAATGGCGCTTGTACGATCGCCGGATCGCCGTCATCAAAAGCCGCGACGACTTTTGCCCCGGCAAGATTTCCGGCATTCATCCGCCGATGTTTCCAAAAATGGATTTTGGTAAAATCGCTGAATCGCGGATCGGCAAACGGTGCGAAAATCGGATGCTGAAAATCGATCTGTGCCAGCAGCGCGTAATCCTTGGGAGCCGCTTCGGATGCGGTAAACCCGGGCAGATCAAATAGCTTTGCGATGGTTTGGGCATCGGCTGCGGCAGTCAGTGCGATCACAGCGGTTTTCCCATTACGCACAAACGCCTTCACCGAATCGAGCACCGTGTCCGGGACGTCATTGCCAAGGACAATCATCTCCATTTTTTGGAGATCGACGCCCGGTGTGCGTTGTGTCGCGATCTCAACGATCTGCCGGCCGCTCTTCGGAAAAGCCCGGCGCACATAATAAAGAGAACCGCGCGGATCATCCTCGGCGTCCTGACCGGCGAAAAGGATCGGGACGGTAACTGTTTGGGGAGGAAGGGCAAAAAGGGTGTTATCAAACTCCACGTCATCGCCGCTCAGGAGAAGGGAAGTCGCCGCGCCATCCTGTTTTTGCGCGCGCGCCATCCGGCTTTGGCCGGCGGGAACGTAAACATCCTGCCGATCCGCGCTGCCGGCCCATTGGATCGTATACTGGTCGCGTTTCGACTCAGCCGCGTTTGTGACCTTCAGCCGCACCTGTGCAACTCCATCGGGTTTGCCCACCGAGTCGTCACTTTCCGGGATCCAGGCAGCGCTCGCGTTTTGAACCTGATGCGCCGTTACCGGCTCCAGAACCACTTCGATGCCGCGTCCCCATTCATATCCCTGCACGCCATCGAGCCGTGTTCCTTCCTGCAAATCGCTGATCACCACGATCTCTTTGCGCCGCGGCTCCTCCTCTCCTGGTCGATCAAGCAGCTCGGCGGCTTTAATCAATGCGGCATCAAGACGGGTCCCGCTCCATCCAGGCTTCAAATCAGCCAATCGCTGAATCGTGCTGGCAATGCGTTGTTCGGTATCCAGCGTTTTCCATTCCTCGAAACTGACAACGGTGCGGACGCTCTGATCAAAGGTAAGCACGGCGATCTCATCCGCCGGAGTTGCGGTGCGGAGCCGCTCCTCCACTTTGGCCCGGGCATCGTCCCAAAGCTTTTCCCTCCGCATGCTTGCGCTTGTATCGATCAAAAAAACGGTGCGCCCGCCCATGCCGGTTGCCGGCGGGGTGGACGTGGCGGCGCGTTGAAAGAAAGGACGGCCAAACCCCACGGCAAGCAGCGCCAGCACCAGGCAGCGCAGCAGGAGCAGCCATAAATTTTCCAGCCGGCTCCGACGCGTGATCCGCGGCGGAGTCGGCTGCAGAAACATCAGTGTGCTAAAAGGCGTCACGTCGCGTGTCGTCCGGCGGATCAGGTGGAAAAGGATCGGCGCCGCAATCGCCAGTCCGCCCACAAGAAACAAAGGAGCCACAAAATTCATGAGGCCGCTCCTTTGCGCCGGATCAGTTTGCCGCGGGAAGAACGCGCTTTTAAAAAGTCAAAGAGCGCAATCTCCAGCGGTTGCGAAGTAGGCAGCTGCAAATGCGTGATCCCAAGCCGCTCGCAAAGCGCTCGCACTCCGGCCAGATGCGCATCGATCCGCGCCCGGTAATCAATCCGCGCGGCCGCCGGATCAAGAAACAAATCGCGCCCCGTTTCCATGTCGAGAAACCGGGATGCGGTCTCAAAATCAAACGTTAGCTCCGCCGGGTCGAGGATCTGGAAAACAATCACTTCGTGCCGGGCCGCGGTGAGCAGGGCCAGCGGGCCTTCAAGCGATTCGAGCGGCGCGAGCAGATCGCTCAGCAGCACAATCAGACCGCGTTTGCGGGTCAGTTCTGCGACGCGTTTTAATGGCGCGGCCAAATCGGTGGAACGGCCGGCCGCCGGTTTTTCCAATGCGAGCATCAAGTGGCGCAAATGGCCGGGGCGATGTTTGGCGGGAAGATATTCGCGCACCTGTTCATCGAAAGTCAGCAGGCCGGTGGCATCGCCTTGTTGAGCCAGAAAATAGGCGAGTGTGGCGGCGAGTGTCCGCGCGTAATCGGCTTTGGTCACTCCCCGCGAGCCGAATGTCATTGAAAGGCTTTGATCGACCAGCAAATGACAGCGCAGGTTGGTTTCGTCCTCGAATTTCTTGATGAAATAGCGATCCGTGCGCCCCACAAGCCGCCAGTCGAGATGCCGCGGATCATCGCCCGGCGTGTAAGCGCGGTATTCGGTGAACTCCACCGAAAAACCATGATACGGGCTGCGATGAAGCCCATGTGAAAACCCTTCTACAACCGTCCTCGCGCGCAGTTCGAGATTGCGGATGCTCATGAGCGCAGCCGGATCGAGGAAACTGCTCGGGGAAGAAACCGTCATCTCCAGGAAGGCATCGTTCTGTGTCGGGCGGTGTTAAGAAAGCCGGATCGAACTTCCGATTGTGCGAATGGATTGGAGCCGGTCATTTGCGGCTCACAGTTTCCAACACCCGCTCGATTACTTTGCCCACGCTGATCCCCTCCGCCTCGGCCCGGTAATTGATCAGCACCCGATGCCGCAGCACAGGGGAGACCAGCGCCACGATGTCTTCCTTGGTCACGTGCGCGCGGCCGTGCAGGAGTGCGCGCGCCTTCGCCCCCAGGATCAGGAACTGCGCGGCGCGGGTGCCTGCGCCCCAGCTCACCCAATTGGTGACAAAATCGGGCGTGTTGGCCTGGTTGGGACGCGTCGCCGCGGCGATCCGCACCGCGAACCGGACGAGATCCTCGGCGATCGGCACCTTTTTCACCAAGGCATGAAAACCGAGCACATCTTCGCCGGTAAAAAGCGGTTCGATCGCTTCCCTTGCCGGCGCCGTGGTGCGCTGGACGACTTCCACTTCGTCGTCTTCAGGCAAGTAATCGATCACCACGTTGAACATGAAACGGTCGAGCTGCGCCTCGGGCAGCGGATACGTCCCTTCCATTTCAATCGGGTTTTGAGTCGCGAGAACAAAAAACGGTTCCGGCAATGCATACCGCCGTCCGCTCGCCGTCACCTGATGTTCCTGCATCGCTTCCAGCAACGCCGCCTGTGTCTTGGGCGGGGTCCGGTTGATTTCATCAGCGAGCACCATGTTGCCGAAGATCGGGCCGGGAACAAAAACCAGCGCGCGTCCATCGGAGGTATCCTGAAGAATTTCCACGCCGGTGATGTCGGTCGGCATCAGGTCGGGCGTGAACTGGATGCGCCGGAATTCGAGATGGAAAATCTGCGCGATCGATTTGACCAGCAACGTTTTGGCCAGGCCCGGCGCGCCGGTGATCAGGCAATGGCCGCCCGCAAAGAGTGCGATCAGGATTTGCTCAATGACATCGTGCTGGCCGACAATCGCTTTGCTGAGTTCGGCGGCGATCCGCGGCCGCGCGGCCTGGAGTTGATCGAAAACTTTGGCGTCGGCGTCGAGAAGGGGAGGCTTGGGGATTTGCACAGGGTTTAAAGGGCGGAACGCCTAATGCGTCATGGAATAAAAAATGATATTGATGCCAAGCGGGTAGGCTTTTTTTTCCGAGAACTCGCGAAAATAATAGGCGCTTTCCCCTTCGCGCTCCCAGCCGTCGCCATTGTCGGTGTTATGACAGATCACCACGCAGAGGCGGTTTTTGTCGTCGTAAATGCCGCGGATATGGGTGTCGTGCGCATCCGGCCGCTCCCAGGTAACTCCCGTAAACTCGCTGCGCGCTCCCAGACGGATATTCGGCACCTGAAGGTTCAAGGTTTCCGGCAGCACAAACACATTATGGAAAATCTCGTGGTCACGCGGCAGGTCGACAATCGGCCGGTCGGGAAAGACTCTTTTTAATTCACCAGCCAGATTGTCCCATTCCTCTTCGCCCCAAAAATCGTCCACCATCAGAAAGCCGCCATTAAGCAGGTAACGGCGGAGAATCGGCACTTCGGGCTCGGTGAATTCCAGGTTGCCCGGTTCAACGATGTAAATGAAGGGGTATCGAAATAGTTCGGGATCGCCAATTTCCAATTGCCGGCCTTCGCGGACGACCTTCATGGAAGTCATCTGTTGCAAGCGAAAAGCCAGGTTGTAATCCGCGTCCGGGAAATCGGTGGACCACTTCGCGCCGCCATCGCCGAAGCCGCCCCAGTTGCGACCCGAGCGCGAGCTGTAAATGATTCGCACAAACGTGAAGACGTCCTTTTCGAATCCGGCGGCATTGGTCCATTGCGGCGTATCCTCGTCACGCGAGCCTCGGCCGAATCCGCGCTGCGCAAAGACGGTGCTCCCAGGCAAAAGAGCAAGACCGGCCAGAACGCACGTGAGCAACTTCATGTCAGGGTGTAACCCGTGATTTCGGGGAAGGTTTGTCGTTAATTTGCAAAAGCAGTTCATGGGCGGCGCGGAATCGCGGAGCCTCTTCAAGCGCCATGAGCAGATGCCGTTTGGCCGCCGGATCGCCACCTTCATGCATCAGGCGGGCAAGTCGATAATGAATCTCGGGTGGGTCGGGCGGATCGAGTTTTAATAAGGTCCGGTAAGCGGCGATGGCGGCTGAGTTGTTCCCAAGCGCTTCATTGGCTTCGCCGGTAAAACGATGCGGTGCCGGTTGCATCGGATCGACGGCTGAAAAGCCCGAGGCTTGCGCAATCACCTTCGCCCACTCTTTTCGATCGGCCGAGAGTTGCATCAGACGTTGAAAGGCATCGGTGGCATCGGGCGTCAGCTCGGTAAGGCGGGTGAGCGCCGCAATTTCCTCCTCCGTTTCGCCCAGTTCCCGATGCGCCTTCGCCAGCTGCGCATGGGCGCCTTCCGGATTGTGTTCGTCGGGATAAAGCTCAATCAAACGCTGAAGCGGCGCCTTGGCTTCCATCCATTTTTTCTCCTGAAGCAGCCGTTTGCTTAGCTCGGTGAGCGCCGTGTAGTTGTCCGGATTCTCTTTGATGAATTCGGACGCCGCTTTTTCGTTGGCGAAATCAGATGGCTTCGGTTTGTCCCAATTGAGTTTTGGACCGGTGTTGTTTGCGAGTTGCCGGGCATGCTCGGCGAATTCCGCGTCGAGCTTTTCAATCGGCTCGAAGTGATTGGCGAGAGCCCTGTTGATCGGCACACCGCGCGCGAGATCGGCCAGGGCGCTCTTCATCTTCTCCAGGCCCCAGCGCTGCGTAAGCCATTCCACCACCAAGGAAGATTCGTAATAGGCAAACCCGAGGTGGAACGGCGTTTTGGGTTGCAGAAACGCGCCGCTCAATTGGCTCACCGGAGTGAGATCCTCTCCCAAAATCATCGCCCGATACCGCGGCTTCATCTGTTCACCCCACGAAGCGCGCGCCTGGCGTTCCTCATAAACGCTGATCCCTTCGCTTAGCCAGCGCGGCATCTTGTTTTTGGTCAGGGTCAAAGTCACCACATGGGTAAATTCATGCCAGAGCACGGCTTCCCAATTGGAAGGCGAACCCGGATGCGCCGCGGGACTGTTGGCCGTGATCACTCCACCGAAACAAACTCCCAGATAACCGCTTCCACCCGGCAGCCCGAACGTGCGGATCGCGAAATCCTTCTGGTTTGGAAAAATCTCGACGATGGTCTTTTGCCTGAGCTGCAAACCGTATTTTTTGGTGATCGCCGCATACGCGCGATCGAGCAGGGCGAGCACTTCATTGCCGTAGATGTCCGCTTCCAACGGATCCATGCGCACAGTGAAATGATCGTTTGTCAGGGTGCGGAAATGCGAGATCGCCTCCCGCAGCGTCGTCAGGTTGTAAGCCACCACATCATACGGATCAGCTTTCTGGACTTCTTCAGCCAGCTTCCATCCTTCCTCATCCTTGCCGAGGCGAAGCAGGTCATTGGCAAGCTGTGCCGCCGCCGGCACAAATCCCTGGTCATAACGCAGCGCTTCCTTTTGAAGCTCCGCTCCTTCGGCAAACCGGTATTTTTGTGAAAGCTTGCGGCCGATCAGGTGAGGCACCTCGGGGTTTTTCGGCCAGCTCTTCAGCGCCGCCGCCCGGGCCTCTTTTTCCGCCGCATCATCGGCGCGCAGGTTGGCCAGCACGGCGCGGTAGGCGTGGGCGAGGGGATGAAACGGGTTGATCTGAAGCGCTGTCTCAAGCTCCTTGCCGGCTTCCTGATAAGCTTCCGCGTCAATATAATGATCGGCCAAAAGGAGATGCGCGCCCACATGGTTTGCATTGGCTTTTAAAGCCTTATCGAGCGCGCTCTTCATCGCTTCACCATCACTTGGCGCATACGCCCTCGCCAATCCAAACTGGATGTCGGCGTCCCCAGGAAATTTCTTCGCCGCAGCGATAAACGATTTGGCCGCAAGCGCGAAATCATTCTTCTCAAGCGCAAGTTCGCCGCTGGCCAGATAACTTTCCCTATACTCGGGTTTTTCTTTTCTTACCGGATCGAAAAACTGTTCGAGCACCTTTTTAGGATCGAGATTAAATAAAAGCGCCACCCGGCCCAGCGCCACGCGTTCAGCAGGCGACCGGTAGGCCCACGCGCGATTTGAAGCGAGGCGTTCCAGCTCCTCAAGCTGCGCGCCCGCTTCCTTCTCCGATCCCGAGTGTTTGGCTGCCTCATACGCCGCCAGCCGGATTTCCAGGTTGAGGGGCCACTCCTTGGTCGCTTTTAAAAGGACATCGCGTGCCTCCTCGTAACCGCCTACTTCACCAAGTCCTTGCGCCAGCAGCAACGGCCACTCCGGACTTTTCGTCTCCCCGGCAATGCCCGAGGATGCGGCGGCGATCGCTTCCTTGTGTTTGCCGGCAATCAAGAGGAGCCGCGCCGCTTCGATATCGATAGCTGCCGCCGCCGCGGGGAGTGCTGCCGACAGGCAAATCGCGAGCCAAAGCGCGCGTGTCCCAAACTTGATGATGGAGGAGATCATCGGCGAGCAGCCTCGCCATTGAAACCATTCTTGCAAGAGCAAAGGGGGAAAACCCACTCGCGAACATGGGGATGCGAGCGCGCGAAAAAGCAGCAGGCAGCCCGCTAATTGCGAATTATCCGTCGTTTATAGAGATGCAACCTGAAAAATATTTGTCCACACGTATTTTATGAAACAATAGTAAAAAAGAACGGCGCCGATAGCCACGGCCTTGGAGGCAGATCATACGTACTGCCAAGCGCGCACGGAATCCGGCGATTTGGAAACAGCCGCTCCTTGGCGGCCCCGGGCTTAACCCCAGAGTCCTTGCAGCTTCTCTTTTTCCGGCACCACGAGCGGGAACTGTTTGCTCATCGAGTGGGCGTCAATGCCTGCAAACTCCCGGAGTGCCGTATGGAGATGCTCGGGTCGAACTCGAACACCGCTTTCTTTATCCAATTGAAGAGTGCCGGCGTCGATCGGGACACTGAACTGCTTCTCATCGGTGGCGCCAATGACCCGGTTGCCTCGGATCCCGGCTCCCATAAACATGATTGAACCGATCGACCAATGATCTTTCCCGTTCCCTTTGTTATAGGTCGGCGTCCGGCCCATTTCGCTTTGAACAATGATGACGAGCTTATCGCGAATATTGAGTTCCTCCGCGCGTCTAACCAAGTAGGTTATCCCTTCGAGAAACTCAGGGAGCAGTTTCATTTGATCCGCGTCGTTATTGGCGTGGCTGTCGAATTGACCGATGCTTAGGTTCGCTGAGACACAGACTCCTGCTTTGAACGAGGCAAGCGCAATCTCCGCCTGCTGGGAGAGGCGCGCCTTCGGGATTTCCTTTGGAATATAAGGTGTGACGCGCTGAAGCGCCTTGGAGTTGAGCTGCGCCGCGTAGAGCATACTTTCGGCCCGTTCGATCCGCGGCAGCACCATTTTTGATAGCTCTGCGTCGGTTTGCTCTTTTAGCGCGCGCTCGATTCGATCGACCACAAAATCGTCGTGGTAAGGGCTCCGCATTTGTCCCTCTATACTGTCGGCGTTGGCGATTTTTTGCAACGAAGGCAGATAGGGAATCCGCGACATCGCCACGAGATTGCCGGTATTCGAGTAGTTGCCGAAGGTAAGGAAGGAGAGCGGGCATCCGGGGCCTTTGCAGGCTGCCACCAGGGCGGCGAAAGTTGGATATGCGAGGCTGTCGAGCTTGCCGGTCGCCATGTAGCGCGCCCCGGGAGAATGATTGTTAACCGAATAATCAATTCCATTGACGACAAGGAGTTCGCTGCCGAATTCAGTGAAGAAGGCTTCATTGCTCATCCCTGCCTGAATGTGGGCGGCTGTCGGGGCGAACTTATGGTTTCCCTTGGTTAGGATATCGCCCTCCTTATAGAGCCGGTTGATTTCGCCGACTCCCTTTGGGTCCATCAGATAAGTCGTATCCCAGCCGCCCGACGCGTTGAACACGACGTAATACGGTCCTTCATAGGGATGTTCCTCCCCGGCTTGCGCCACGTCAGGCCACCAGATCGGGGCCGCGACACCAAGCCCGGCCATTCCGCATAATCGAAGGAAATCGCGTCTTGATTGGAAGTTCTTACTCATACAAAAAATCGCGCTGGCGCAGCAGATAGGTGACGACACCGCGCCACGCCCGCACGGTGTAATGGGAGTCTTTGACGCGCTCTTCGCCGGCACCACGGCACGAGTAGTTTTCCACAGTCTCAATGCCAAAGCGTTCCTCGGCATCGCTTAGAATTCCCGCAAACAAACTATAAGTGCGTTCCACTTCAGGGCTTTCAATTGACTCGTAACGGCCAAGAATAAGCTCGTGCAAATGGATGATCGTCTCGCGAATGCGCTCGTCGGATTCAGGCGATTCGCCCGGAAGCACGTCCGGTTCGATCCCCGGGAAAAGCTTCCGTTTGCTCGCTTCCATCGCAAAGTCCGAAGGGACATTTTTGCAGGCAACATCGTTGGCCAGGGTTCGCTGGATTGCCCCCATCGCGCCGCTTGGATCGGCGGCGCGCTCGGTGACTTCCTTTGAATCAATGCCGCCATAAAGCAGCGCATACTCCGGGTCATTCAAATGGCCCCACGGTTTCCCGAAAATGGCGTTTACTTTCCGTTCCAACTGTTCGGGAATCAGCATCCGTGCCAGGCCGATGTCAGCAAGTTCCGCCCGTCGTTCCGGGTTCGCGGCGGTGGTGCTATTGCCGTCGGCGCGGTAGAAGGCGGAAATGATCCACTCCTTGAAAACCGCTTTCAGGTTAAAGTTCGTTTCTGTAAATCGCGCGGCGATGCGCTCAACTTCCCTGTGTTGTGCTTGATAGGCCCGTTGCCTGGCTTCAAACAAAGGATCATCAATCGCTTTAGGCGGCAGCAGCGTTTTGCGGCCAGTCACGATATAATAGACGTGCTCGACCATCGTCGTCGCGAATCGCGGATCCTGGGCCGTTCGTTCCCCGAGCCATTGCAAGGCGCGCCACCGTTGGCTGGCCGGCAGCTCCTCGCCTTCGAACCCGGGGCTGAACATATCTTTGAACCATCCCTCTTTGCGCGGTCCGTATACTCCTTCCAGGCTGTAGTAATCCTGGAATAGGCCGGCCACGGGATCGAGCGTTCGATGACAGACCACGCACTCCGCGGCTTGCATGGTGGGAATCTCATACTTTGCAGTCACCGCAGCCGCATCCTGAACACGGGCTGCAAGCTCCAGGATATCAACTCCTAAGAACTGCTGATAAAACATCCGGGTCCGCAGCCTGTTCCTATTGGTCTCCGTTGTAGGATACCGCCGGAGATACTGAAAGATGCTCAGCATTCCGGCGTGTGGATAAAAGCCGGTCTCGGACTGCTGATGATCTCTGCCAGTCCGGTTCTTGAGTGAATCCAAACGAACCGGAATATACTCAAAGGGATCGTCGGGATTAATAAAGCGCTCACGGAGCTCCTCGTGGTTGCCATATCCACGGGAAGTATAAGGCGACACCATGATATAATCGGCCGTAACGATTTCCGTAAATGGCCGCTCGTTGCGGACGATGTAATTGATTAATTCAAGCGGCTCCCGGAGCAGCGCCTCCCGATAGTCATCGGCCAGCTTGTAGCGGGCTTTTTGGCGCTCCTTCTCGTCGGCGATCTGGTTTAGATCATGTTTCTCAGTCCAATGCCGCGTCATGCTGAAGTGCTCGTAGGAGAGCGCGCTCTCGGCGCCATCATCGTAGCCGCGCACCAGAAAGATGTCGTTGAAAGCCTCCGCGAGCCGTTGGTAGAAAGCTTCCTCTTTCATTAGCGCATCGAGAATCGGACCAAAAGCTGGAAGCCCTTGTTTCTCGACCACCACCAGCTCTTCCGACATCGGGAGCCGGGCCGCCAGGGAGAGTGTCACGCGGCGCAGCAGACGCCGGTTGTCGAGCATCGCGATGTTCGCAAAAAATGACGGAGCGTCCCGGGCCGGATTCGCTGTTGTAACCTGCGCGTCGGAGCGGCGCACGAATTCCTCCAGGATGCGATAAGCGGTGGAATCGGGCTTGAGCACCTCCTCGCCACCGTGACCGAGCCCGCCTATTGCTTTTACAAGCAGCCTCGATTGACCGCCCTTGCGCGCGACAGCCATCTTGGTAAACGCAGCCAGGTTGTACGACACAGCACTGCCGGGCGTCTTTTCCCGCGCGGGATCTTGAAGAAGAAATTTGCTGCTCTCAGCATCCCCGCCGCTTTTATGGCATTCCAGGCACGATTGCGCGCCAACCTTGCTCCAGACCTCGCCCTGGAAATAATCGTCAACCGCCGCGCCGCAAAGGCAGGGGATCACGGCGACTACGAGCGCAAGGAGAAGGCGGTTCATCGGGGTAATGCGATAACCTCTGCGATCGGGCCGCCTTAGAAACAAGTCTCACACGGACGCGCGGAGAATGGGGTGGAAGGCTAAGTTTTCGTGCATTTCGCGGCTCGATCGCATCACGATTTCTGATGTTGGCTCAAAGGCCACGTCTTTTCACGGATTGATAGATCCGCTCGCCTTCTTTCAAATGCCCCTCCTCACTAAAAATTTTGGTCCGCGTTGCCTCGCAATAAAACTACTTCACGCCGCAACGGTCGTTGCTTTTGCCAGCCCCCTTTTTGCCGCGGAGTTTTATGTGGCGCCGGCCGGCGACGATGCGAGTGCGGGAACGTTTGAAGCGCCATTTGCAACTATTCAGCGTGGACAGCAGGCTGCTTCTGCGGGCGATACGGTATGGGTTCGCGGTGGAACCTATCTGGTGACTGAGTTGCAAATTGCCGAGCGACGGCGCGGGCGGGCGTGTGTTACTTTGCTTAATAAAAGCGGCAGTGAGGCGAAGCCGATCCGCTACTGGGCTTATGAAGGCGAGCAGCCGGTGTTCGATTTTTCGGCAGTCAAACCCGCGAACCTGCGGGTGACTGCGTTTGAAGTAGATGGCGCATGGCTTTACTTGAAAGGGTTAACTGTCACGGGGGTGCAGGTCACAATCCTTGGGCATACCCAGTCGATTTGTTTCGATAATGAGGGCGACAACAATCGCTACGAGCAACTGACCATGCGCGACGGGCAGGCAATCGGTTTCTGGCTTGGCCGCGGCTCAAACAACCTGGTGCTCAACTGCGACGCTTACCAAAATCACGATTATACTTCGGAAAATCAGCGCGGCGGCAATGTCGACGGCTTCGGGTTTCACGTGCCAAAAGGGAGTGTGAACAATATTTTTCGCGGTTGCCGCGCCTGGTTTAACAGCGACGACGGGTTTGATTTTATTAACACCGCTGAGCAGGTCACCGTTGAGCAGTGCTGGGCCTTTTACAACGGCTTCAATGCGAAGTTCGCCAACCTGGCAGACGGCAACGGATTTAAAGCCGGAGGTTACGCGCGCCGGCCAGCCTCGGAGTTGGCCGCCATCATCCCGCGACACGTGGTCCGCCAATGTCTGGCAGTCGGAAACAAGGCTTCCGGTTTTTATGCCAACCATCAGCCGGGCAGTGGAATCAATTGGATAAATAACACGGCTTATCGCAATGGAAGCAACTTCAACATGCTTGGTCGAAGTGTTGAAAAAGCAAACGAAGACCTCCCGGGGATCGGACATAAGCTGCGGAACAACCTCGGCTACAAGGGGCGCACCGAACTCTCCAACCTAAACGAAACCGCGTCCGATGCCGCCAATAACTACTTTAACCTGCCGGTCCAAGTCGATGCCGCGGATTTTGCAGGGCTGGATGAAGCCGAGTTAATGAGACCGCGCCAGGCAAATGGTGATCTGCCCGAAATTGCTTTCATGCACCTGGTTAAAGGCAGCGATTTGATCGACCGCGGCCTTGATGCGGGCCTGCCTTTTGCCGGCAACGCGCCGGATCTCGGCGCATTCGAGTTTAACGAAGAAAAGCTGCAGGGAAAGTAGTGCGCCATTGAGCCGGTATGCACTTTAATGCATAGGCTGCCTCATTCCATTTTAGTGGCCTCAGCTTTGACAATTTCAAGTTGCATGGAGTCGGGCGGATTCGCAATGCGATGGGCGCCTACCAAGGTCGGCTGTCCGGTGCGGACCATAAGGCTGGTCGACGTTCCTGTCTTTTCAAATTGCGGTGGCTGGGGCGGGGATTGAGGATTCTCTTTGGGAGTTGAATCGCCATTTTCAATCAGGCGAACAAATTTCGGATTGTATTGGAGTTCAATCATCCTTCCATTCGCAGCAACCCGCGCCGCGATACTCAGGGTCATTCCCACTTCTTCAGTCTGAATATCGACCGGGACAACGCCTAATTTGCTCAAATCGAGCCTTGTCGGATTTCCTTTACCCTCGGAGA
The DNA here is from genome assembly GCA_028293625.1 of Chthoniobacteraceae bacterium. Classification (GTDB taxonomy): domain Bacteria; phylum Verrucomicrobiota; class Verrucomicrobiia; order Chthoniobacterales; family Chthoniobacteraceae; genus CAIURC01. Next base: position 16,486 of record JAQGOL010000029.1, read on the forward strand.
AGCCTTGATCAAGGTAAAACCCGATGGAGGGTGCCTGAACCCGGGCCGGGTAGCGGACTTCAGTAACTGAGTTGCTTGAAACCATCGAGTCATCGTGGGTTACAATCATCGACCAATCGACCAGGGTGGCTTTTTTCGCGACCATAAGCGCCTCCAGCCGGGCCATTGCGGCAGCCGCTTTCTTTTCGTCGAGCAGCTCTTTGACCAACGGAATTGCAAGCGGCACAGGCAGCGAAACCAGCTGAAGTTCAATCCGAACATTCCAAACCGGAGCAGATCGATTTTCCTGCATTTGCGGATCATTTTGAGCCAATGCAACACCTGAAAATCCGATGCCAAGTAATAGTTGAATAAAGAGGAAAGCAGCCGGTTTCATGGTCTTAATTTTTCCCCGCACCGGGAGTTTTGGAGGGCCGGGCCGATACTTGAAGAATCAGCAGCTCGACATGCGGCTCCGGATCCGGCACGAAGATTGAACCCGCCAGAACCCGTTGTCCATTGCGCACACGCAGGGTGGAACTGAACTGAGTCTCTGTCGACTCAGGGAAATTTGCGCCAAGATAAGAGCGGCTACCGGGAAATTGATGAACTCGCAGTAGCCGGCGGTTGCGTAGAGCGAATCCAACATCAATGACTTTGCCACCAGCTTCGACGGTGGGGCTGACTTGAATATCCGGCCCAATATCAAGGATGCTGTAGTATAATGGAACCGTTGCGAGATTAAATCGCGCCTGCGAATAGAGTTCAACCCGAGGAGGCGGAATCGCTGCCGCCATCACGGAGATCGTGGGGATCATTGAAAAGTTTTGTGGAAAACTGCGGATTTGCTCCTCTGGATCCGGATACTTGATTTCTTCCACGGATTTTGAATCTGCGCCGGTGCCAGCATGCGACCAGAAAATGGGCCACGCCAGAAGCAAGGCCTCCTCCTTGGAGATCATATCCTGGAGTCGCTTAAAGCCTTCTTCAATTCTGGCCTCATCCAAAAGTTCCGGAAGCAATGACAAGGCCTGCTTGGTTGAAATGCTGGTGATTTGAACCTCTGCGCGTACCGTCCACTTAACTCCGTCGGCGTCTGCAAGAGAAGTGAGTCGTGTTGCCAAAAGGACGCCTGCCGCGATAACTACACGGAACCGGTACCTCATTTTACTTTGGTTGCGGTTACGCGCAGAAGGAAAAGTTCATACGTGGCGGCGGGCTCAGTTAGCTTATGGAAACCAATCAGGATGCGCTGACCATTGACCACCGGCATGGACGAATTGCTGGCAATCACTGAAAATTGTGGTTGCTCAACTTCCAGATGCTCTCCTGAAGGAAGCAAGCCCGCATCGTATTTGAGCATTTGCGGAAGCCGAACATGTTTGGCCGCAACTTCGACGCTCAGCCAGCTGCCATTGGCGCGAACGGCTGCGGCGAGCTCGAACATTACGCCGACCTTTCGCATCTCGAACTGGGTTGGCGCAAGGAGCGCGCGCGGGAGTGCTTTGATAACTTCAAGCAGCTGTTCCGGAGATAATTTGCCAAGCTCAGTCGGCAACCGCGTCACCTCAAAATCAACCGGATAACGGATTTCCTCGGTTTCCTCGGTTTCCGCTTTTTCACCTTCGAATGTTTTCACGAGGAGATAAGCGGCCAGTTGGGCTTCCTCCTTTTCAATCATTGCCTCCAGCTGTGAGTAAGCGCCTTCAATTTTTGCAGGATCGTTGAGGTCGGGAATCAATTTAAGCGCCGCTTTTTGTCCCAGGACGATCATCTGGCATTCGCCGACTATATTCCAGTGAATGGCATCTGAATCTTCTGCGGGAAGCAGTTGCTCCCGCGCTGCCAGAGTATTTAAACAGGCAGCAAAAACAGCCATCATCGAAGCGGGCCGCAGCCATTGCAACAGCCGGTTCTTTGTATAGTCGCGCATATAAAATTCAGGAGCTGGTCGAGCGGAGGATGAGATTCGCAAATCAATGCATTTTGATCGCTTCCACTCTGAGGAGTTGGATTTGAATCTGAGGCTCCGAACTCTTGTGGATGCCTGTCAGAATCCATTGTTTGTTCCGAATATAAAAGTGTCCGTTGTTTTCCATTCTCGTAAACGCCAGCTTTTCCACAGCGGCAGGTGCTTCCAGGGAAAATTCTTTTTTCCGGACGTGCTTGCTTGTGAGGGCTACGTCAATAAGCTCGCCATTTTTATATACTGTGGCCCTCGCGTTCAGTTCCAATCCCAGTTTCGCTGACTCGATTTTGGCCGGCGCGCGATCAAATGTGGTAAGTTCAAGTGTTAATCCGCCGTAGGTGTTTGCTACGAGATCGGCGCTTTCAGTCACGTGGGAAGCCATGTGAAGGTCCTCGTATTCGCTCACATAGTAATCTTCGGTCAGTACAGAGATGGTGGCATTTTGCCCGCTTTTAACCTTGATGGTTGACCACGCGGTCAGAGCCGCTTTGCCTTCAATAATCAGCGCCTGAAGCCGGGCGTGCGCGGCCTCGGATTTCTTGCCATCGAGCAGATCTTTGATCAGGGACCTTGCAATCGGCTCGGGCAGCGCGACGATCTGATGCTCAAATTGGATGTTCCAATCGTCATCCTGCTGCGCGTTTGCCGGGCCGAGTATCAGCGCAACCAAAATCAGCACGAATCTGAAGCGGATCAACAAGCCGGTCTTGGAAGCCATTGAGAGTCAGAATTTTAAGCTTCCGAGTTCATTGGAGCCTGGCCGCGGTGACCCGGAGTAAGATCAGCTCATACTTTGCGGCAGGTTCAATCAGCTTGTGAAATCCAAGAAGGACGCGCTGGCCGTTTGCCATGTTCAGCGATGCCTTGTTGCTAATCACACTAAAGCGCGCGTGTTCGAACCCGATATGGTCGCCGGTGGGGAGCACGCCGATCTCGTAATCCTTTTGCCCAAAAACCGTGCATGTTTCGGCTCCGCCACCACGTTGAGCAATTTGCCGCCTTCTTCAACAGAAACCGTCAAATCAAGCGTCGCACCGATCTCGCGCTCTTCAAATTGCCCGGGAATGACGCCAAAAAGCGGCCAAGCCTTCGTAATCTCAAGAAGTTTTTCCGGCGGTATGTCGCTTAACGCCGGTGGGAGGGCCGGAGGATTGAACTCTGCGGGATAGCGCACCAGTTCCGCATCGCGGGCATTCCCCAATTTCTGATCAAACGATCTGATGATTAAGTATGCGGAAAGTATTGCCTCGTTACTTTCAATCATGGCATCAAGCTGAACGCAGGCCGCCTCGATTTTCTCCGCGTCGCGAAGATCGGGCAGTAGCTTAAGCGCCGCTTTTTGTCCGAGAACGATCATCTGGCATTCACCGAGCACGCTCCATTGGGTGGCGGGTTCCGCGGCGGCGCGCGTTGAAATGGCGCTCAGAAGGGAGCAGAGTATTGCGATCGCCGTGTGGCTGAAATGTTTAAACGAGCGCATGCGCCGGAAGCTGCACATGCTTTTTTGTTAAGTCAACATTTCCAATTGCGGACATGCGCTCTCCGTTACGCCAGTCGAACCGTCCATTGGTTGTCGATGCGCTTGGTAAAATCAAGCGGGTCGCCTACCGATACCGTCCCTTGCACCACCTGATAGGCCCAGACCTGGAAATAGGTCAGATTGGCTGCGCCGTAGATCGTTGAGAACGCGCCGTCAACGGCATCCAATCCACACGATACCTTGATCCGGCCGATGCGCGGAGTATTAAAGCGTGCGTCGTAAGTATGCCATTGGCCGCCAAGATAGATCTCCGCGTAGGCATGGAAATCCATATGGTTCTCCGGGTCGGGAAAACCGATGTCAGGCAAGTGGCCGGTCACGTAGCGCGCCGGTAAATTAAACGTGCGGCACAACGCAACCAGGGTATGGGCAAAATCGCGGCAGACGCCATAGCGCCGGTCAATGATGTCACCGGCGGAGAGGTCGGGCCGGCCTGAGCAAAAGCGATACTCGATATTGGTATGCAGCCAGTCGCAGATGGCCTGGACGCGGGGCAGACCGTTCTGGAAATGGCCAAATTGTTGCCAGGCGAAGTTGCCAAGCTTGTCTGAGTCGCAGTAACGGCTTGGGAGCGTGTAACGCATTAAATGAAGCGGCAAGTCCCCGGGGGCAATGGGCGAGGCGTCGCTAAACTGATGATTGTCCGGCAGGGAAGAGATGGAGACCAGCGCGTCGTGACGGATCTCCGTGCGCCCCGGCTCAAGGATCACCCGGTAAACAAGATTCCCATGGCTGTCGGCAAATTCTTCGGAAGGCAGGTTCTGACCAAAGGAAAGCCGCTCTTCCTGCAACGATTGCTGCCAGTCGGTGCGGGGCCGCAGATTAAGCAACAGCATGGCTGAACTGCTCGCCTCGTAAACCAAGCTGCAACCGATCCGCACCGTGAGATCGAGTTTATGAGGCCGCTTGGGAGAAGAGATTTCAGTGGGATTGGACATGATGCTGTTTTTTTCCGGATGCCGATAGGGATGGGAATTGGTTCCGCCAGACGACGATGCGGCTGGGTCGATTTGGCCACCACCAGTCTATACCAAGAAGTAAAAGTCCGATGAATGCAAGGCATCGCAGGGTAATCAGGAAAGAAAGCATTCGACTGAACGCTAAGTGCTTTACTTCCACGCACCTTGATTTCCGTTAAGTGCCACAACCCGGCGCAAGCCATCCCAAACGGGGATCGATTAAATGAGCCAACTTAACCAGTCGTATAGCCAGATCTGATTGCCGCAGGTAATTAAAAACCAATTCTTCCTGTCCCCTGGTCGATAGTAGCCAGTAACCGGGATTTGACTGTCTGAAATTCTTCAGCTGTGAGAATTCCTTGATCTCGCAACCGGGCGAATCCTTGAATTTGATTTGGGATCGACACGTTCTCCGCTTCCGCTGTTTCAGCTTGAACCCGTTTGGTTTGCTTGATCAAAGCGGCAATGAATGGCTTGAAAGCGTCCGGGGTCGGCTTGTCATAAAAAAGATTGAAGACGGCCTGTCCGGAAAAACGGTTAAAGAAAGTCAAGACGTCATAGGAACCCGCCCACATCCGATGAAGAGCCCATATGAATGGAAATACAAAGAGCACCGAAAATACTCCAAGTGTCACGCGTGACTCCTCGGTACTGGCAAAGAACGCGCCGCCTAACGAACCAAATAAAAGTAATGAGAACGACCCTATCGCGAAAAGCGACTTCGCAACTCCGTGTTGAGTTCTTGAAGGGGAGTCATCCAATGCGTTGAGGGCAACAGAGTATTCAGTGTAGGTTCCCTTGTGACGAATTTTAACAAGAACCGAATCGTCAGGGTTAAGGGTAACTTCTCTTGCTCCTTTAAGAAATGCGCTCTGTTTTAGCGTGGTGTCAGCCATGTTGGAACCGATGGTAAAGTCTGTATGCCGGATTACAATGCGATATGAATTTGTTAAGCTCGGTCATGCATTCCGTCCTGATTCCCGGACTCAAATAGAAAGGTTGAAATCGGGGTCGCCCAATACCGTCCGTTACACGTAAACAGATCCCAAATTCATGGGAACGGATCCTCTCGGCGGATCAGTGCGGGCGTAACTACTTAATTTTTGCCCCTCTGCCGTCGGCGCGAAATGCTGGCAACAGAGAGGAGGCAGATGCCAACCAGCGACTGGGTTGGTTCAGGCACTGAGGAAGAAAAATCCGCGGTGAAGCCGGCGTCGTAAGGAAAAACCGTCCATCGGCGGTCGGTCAGCAGGGCAAAGTCACTTCCATTTTGTAAACTGACCAGATTTCCACCTGGGTAAGACTCAAAATTGGAAATCACCAGCGAAGAGATATCCTGGACGCCATTGAAAAAATTTGAAGCGCTAAGAATTAGCACGTATTGCGAACCCGGAGCGAGGGGAAGACCGCCAGTGGTAAACTTGAATTCCTCGGCGTGTCCGGTGCTGCCGGTTTGCCGCGCCTCACTGCTATAAAGAATCGGTCCTGTTGCCTTTGCTCCATCCCAAGCCGCGACGTAAGCGGCGAAAGTGACCAGATTAAAGCAGCGATCCAATTTAAAGGAGAAGCTCTCCAGGACCGTTTCATTGAGCGGCACCGTTACGGTCTGCCCATAAGTGCTGACTCCGAATTCGCCAAACGGGCTGATGAGGCTGTGTGCAAGCGCTTGTGTATCAATTAAAATAGCCTGGGAGGTAGTGGCATTAAGGAAAAAACCACAAAGGCTGGCGATACCAAAGGCAGGTAAACGAAAAAAGGGTGTTGGCATTTAAATCATCCTCCTTTAACGGAGTAAATTTCCTTATCCAAGGCCGGATTATCGAGGAGAAACTGCCACGTGACTGGCGGTTTTCGAAAAAGGTCGTCCCGTTTTAGCCGATCGCCCGGGAACGCTGATGAAATCAAGGTGGCAACGCAGGAATCGAACCTACAGACGGGCTATCATCCGCCAAAGCACCAGCTCCGATTGCCATTTTTTAGAGGGGGCGAGAAGGTGCTTTTGACCGACATGGTTGTCAACGGAAACTTCGATTAATTGGCGACAAATTTCAGTATCCGCGCCGCATGCCCTGAGTGATTGGTTTTGGTTGAGATTCGCAGGTTCAACACATGGTTGCCGGGGGTGAGTTCCGTGCCAAACAAAACGGTTCTTGGGTAATGCAGGCCGGCGCTAAAGCTGTGGTACAGATCCACGTCGTGGAACGGTGCGCCATCAATACTGGCCTCCACAATCCCGGCGTCGGGCCCGGCAACTATATAGGCGCCGATGGCAGTCCCTTCAAATCGAAGGCTCGCTTCCGCGCCGGGTTCAGTCGCCGCAAGGACCGGCACCGAAGTAAAGCGTTCGCGTTTGCTTCCTGGGATCTGACTCCAATCCGGGATACCAAGAGTCCAACCACCCTTAATCTGTGCCTGGGCCGGGTCGATGAATCGTCCCGACTCGTAGTTGAAGGAATCGAGGGGAGTTGCCGGGTTGATGTGCGCCACCACTTCCTTGGGTGTTTGCCATGCACGGCTGAAAAGCTCATCAATCATCCGCGCGCAGATGGCATTTCCATACGGAGCCGGATGCACGCCTCCATACTGTTTCCAAGTCAAAGTTCCCGCGCTGATTTCCCCGGCTACTTCTTTTGCAAGATTGATGGTCGGGACGGCATAATGCTTCGCAACGCTCTCATGGGCTTCAATGGTGAGTGGAGTCGCACCGGCTTGCAGCGTGCTCAGCATTCCTTCGTTCACAAAAAATGTGACGACAATATCCACATTCGGATTGGACCGGCGCGCGTGCCGGATAATGCCTTCAAGCCCCCTGATGCATTCCGCCCGGCTATGCGCGGCGTCCTGATCATCGTTGACGGCGAATTCGACAAAGAACAGGTCAACAGGCCCCGCCGCAAGCACATCGGATTCCAGTCGAAATGCGCCTGTGGTTGAGCAGGTCGAAGAAATACCGGCATCGGTGAACTTGAACTCCGTTTTTGGAAACCGCTTTTTCAGGAACTCGCATACCATCGGGCGGTAACCGTTCATTTCCGTGATGGAACCGCCAATGAAGGCAACGTGCCCTTTTTTACGGCTTTCAAACTGAGCCTGTGAATTGGTGAGGCTACCGCGTAGTTCCACGTTTTGTCCAAACGCGGTTTCCGCCGCAGCAAGCGGGCGGCAAAGGGTGGCCAGAAAAAGCGCGGCCTGAAGGAGGAAGACGAAAGGTTTCATGACGTTTTTGTCCGGGGACAATCCGTCACGCTGTCAATCCTTGGGTTACTCGCATTCAGGCATCGGACGATCAGTTCCCGATTTCGGGTGCGTCAATTCCAAGAGCGGAGGCGAGATCGGTCAGGTGCTCCTGTTCCTGGACAATAATCGTGCGCAGCACCTCGCTCAGGGCAAACTCGCCCATCACCTCGGCCTGGCGAATCCGGTCGCGATAATGGCCGATTGTCTGGCGCTCATTCTCAAGGTCAAAACGGAGCATTGCCTCCGAGTCGGACGAAATTTTTACTTCCTTCGGGGTGGAGATCGGTGTGCCGCCCAGATAATCAATCTGATTGGCAATCAGAAGGGCATGGCTGAGTTCTTCTCCGGCGTGCGCTTCAAGTTCGCGGGCAATGTCGGTATATTTGGCGCCTTTGATCGTCTTGCTATAGATCACGTAAGCAATGATCGCCTGGTACTCCCGCGCAAGGTCTTCGTTTAGGAGTGCAACCATTTGTTCACGGCTAAGTGGGGTTTCGTTTGTCATGCCCCTGTATCGGATTCGCTCCAGCCATTGGCTCCTCAACAGCACCCGATGCATGAAGCATTTCTCCATAAAAACGAAACTGGCGGAACCCTTGCGGATTCCGCCAGCCACCACTCAGGAGAAAGGGGGTTACTTTTGGTCGCGGACTTTGTCAGCCTGATTTTCGATCGCTTTGGCTTCCTGGTCGCCTGCCTTCTTGATGCTGTCAGCGGTCTGCTCCGCGCCTTTTTTCTCGGCTTCGGCGTTATGCTTGGCGGCCCGTTTATTGGCCTCGTCATTTGCTATAGCAGCATCTTTTTCAGCTTCCGCGTTGAGCTTGCCTTGTTTTTCAACGGCCTTTGCTTGGTCCTTGGTTTCTTTGCGGACCGTGTCGGCTTGGTTTTCAATCGCGTCGGCCTTGCTTTCCAAGGCCTTCTCGCGAGCGTTTTCTTGTTTGGAGTCGCAGCCAACCAATCCGAGGGTGGCAACGGTGATGAGGGTGAAAATGTGGGAGGTTTTCATATTGGGTCTGTGCCCCCTACATCGTGATCCGGGCAACCGATGGCCGTGCTTGGATAGCGATCAGGGAAGCCGCTGGAGAATTGCCGTCACAGGATAGTGATCGGAAGGCTGGCGGCTACCCTCGGATCGAAGGATCCCGGCATCGAGCGCCTTGTACTGCAGAGTATGGAGGATCCAGTCGATGCGTGAGCCCGCAATGAGAGGTTTGAATCCGTGGAAACTCGCTTCGTCTGGGGATCGCTCGGCGTGGATTTCGCGATAGCTGTCAGCGAGGGTCAACCCGTCGTCGCGGTGGGTAAGGAGTTTGTAAGCGGCATCGTCTTCGGTGCAGTTGAAGTCGCCGGTCAGGATCACCGCCGCCTCTTTCCCGGCAAGTTTGGAAAGCCGCTCGCCGATTAATTTGGAGGAATTAATCCGGGCAACGGTTCCAACGTGATCAAAGTGCGTGTTGGCGTGTAAAAGTTCTCCGCCGGTCAACCGGTCCTTCAACGCTGTCCACGTGCAAATGCGGACACAGGCGGCATCCCAGGCTTTTTTGCCCGGTTCCTCCGGAGAATCCGAGAGCCAGAAATTGCCCGAACGATGTGGCTCAAAACGGCTGGTGCGATAAAGGATCGCCGACCATTCCCCCTGGCGAATCCCGTCATCGCGCGCGACGCCGACCATCGTGTAATCAGGAAACATGGCCTCAATTTCATCATGTTGATCGGCGAGAACCTCCTGCAGACCGAGAAGATCGGGATCAAATTTGCGGATCGTTTCTTCAAAGAGCGCCTTGCGGGATTTCCAGTCGTTGCCGCCATCCTTGGCGCCGGAGTTGCGCACATTAAAACTCATGACGCGGAGCGCCTCCTTGGGCAGGGTTGGTGGATCGCTTCGGCCGGGGAGACTCAGGGCGCAAAATAAGGCGAGGAGGAGGAAACGAAGTTTCATATGTTTTGGGGGAAGAAACGTGCAAGACGGCTTGTCTAAGGAAAGCGGGTGATGAAAAGGGCCAGGTACCGGCGAAAATAGAGCTTCTGATCTTCAGTCATCGACTCCTCGGCTTTTGCCAGATGACTTAAGGCGCGCTTGAGAATCGGATACATCGTCTTGTCGAAATGATCCAGCCGCGAGGGGGCGTTGGCTTTTCCGATGGCGAGCGCGATTTGCTCAATGAGGACGGGCGTATATTTTGAATCGTCATCCATCCAGGCATTGGCCAGCACGTCGCTTTCTCCAAACTCCGTGTAGCCGCTGTATTGCTGCGTGGCGGCATGGTAAAGAATCCACTCCAGCTGGCCCGGGATCCGGCTGGAGTAATGTTTGACTCCGTTGTGATGGTGGATTTCCGCCAGGTATTGGAAGCAGGTCTGAAAACATTCCAGCAGCGCTCCCCGGAACTTCCTGGTGTCGGGAAACTCGCTGTCGGTTTTTTTGGAAAGCTGTTCGGCATAGACCTCGTAAAAGTGATCCACACATGCGTCGCAGCTGCCGATTCCTTCAGGCACCGGTTCCTGCCGAAGCAACTTGGCCAGCATCGCGTCGGGCGCCTGCATCGCGCAGCGTTCGGGTAAAAGCTGCGGCAGCTTCGCGATCAGATCGCCGTTTGCCTGGGCGCCGGCATCAATTAATCCGCTTAAAAAAAGCAGCGTGCATGCGCCCCATTTCCTGAGTGGAAAAGCGAAAAGGAATCCGCGGTTTTTACCGCGCGAGGTGGAAATGAATGCCGTAAAAAATCCGGAAACAAAAGTCATTGGGTGGTGCCGTTCAAAAAGCCGCGGCACCATGCCTTAACGCCGCCGTGTCGTCTTCAAGAAAGAGGCAGCCGCCGGATAAACGCGAATGGACCGCGAGGCAATACGCCAACGTCTCTGTTTTTCCTTCCAACTGCCTATGCCAGAATGCCTTTCACGAGTTTTCCCTCCACATCGGTCAGCCTGTAACGGCGGCCCTGGAACTTATAGGTGAGCCGCTCATGATCAATCCCAAGGAGATGCAAAAGGGTGGCGTGGAAGTCATGCACGTGGACCCCGTCGCTTACCACGTTGTATCCAAACTCATCGGTTTCCCCAAATACGCTTCCCGGTTTAATCCCGCCGCCTGCCATCCAGATGCTGAAACAGCGCGGATGATGGTCGCGTCCGAAATTGGTGGAGATTTTGCCCTGGCAATAGTTGGTGCGTCCGAACTCGCCGCCCCAGACTACCAATGTATCCTCGAGCATTCCGCGCTGTTTAAGATCCTTTATCAGCGCTGCCGCGGGTTGATCGGTTTCCTTGCAAATCGCAGGCAATGCACTTGGCAATCCGCCATGGTGATCCCAGTCCTGATGATAGAGCTGGATAAAACGCACCCCTTTTTCGGCCAGTCTCCGCGCCTGAAGGCAATTGGCGGCAAACGTGCCCGGCGTCCTGACATCGGCTCCGTACGAATCGAGTACCTCGGCCGATTCGCCGGAAAGATCCGCGACTTCCGGAACGCTTGTCTGCATCCGGAACGCCATCTCATATTGATCGATCCGGCTCTGGATTTCGACGTCGGGGGTTTCCTGCAATTGGTGTTCATGCAATTCGCGCAGCCGATCGAGCATCAGGCGCCGGCTGGTGTCGCTGACTCCGGCAGGATTTCCCAAATAAAGCACCGGATCTTTTGCCGCTCGCAGAAGAACGGCCTGATGGCGCGCGGGCAGAAATCCGCTCCCCCAGAGATGGGCTCCCAGCGGCTGGCCGCCTTTGTTTTTTGTAATCAGGACCACAAACGCGGGGAGATTCGCGTTTTCCTGCCCAAGCCCGTAACTAAGCCATGAACCGATGCTTGGGCGGCCGGGAATCTGCGAGCCGGTTTGCAAAAACGTCACGCCGGGGCCGTGATTGATCGCTTCGCTGAACATGGAGCGCACAACACAGATATCATCGGCGATGGCGGCGGTATGCGGCAGCTGATCGCTGAACCATGCGCCCGATTTTCCATGCTGGGAAAATTTGAAAGGCGAACCCACCAGCGGAATGGAAGCCTGATTGCCGGACATGCCGGTCAGCCGCTGACTGCCACGGATCGAGTCGGGCAGCTGTTCGCCGTTGCGCTCCTTGAGAAGCGGTTTGTAATCGAACAAATCGAGCTGCGAGGGGCCGCCCGACATAAAAAGATAAATGATCCGCTTTGCTTTGGGGGCAAAATGCGGCGCGCCCAGGACGCCGTGATCCGATGCCGCTGAAGCGTCGCCTGGAAGCATGTCAGCGAGTGCGATGGCGCCGAGCCCCATCCCAAAACGGCCGAGAAACTCCCTGCGGTTGAACGGATTCCGGGACGCGCTTTGTGAAGAAATGAGGGGGATGTTCATCGCGAAGGATTGGTTAACGTTTAACGATGCAAGCGTCGTGGTTCATGAGCGCCTGTGCCAGAACCGTGGCGGCGGCCGCCGCGTCCGGCGGAATGGCGGCGTCGTGTTTGGCGTTGCCGGTTTTTAACAATTCAGCGGCTTCCGAGGGTTTCGCGGAAAAATAAGCAAGTTGTTCGGTATAAAGTTGCCGCACAATGGTGCGTTCACGCTCATCCGGTTTACGGCTCAGGCATCGCATAAACCCTTGCTCAATCATCGCATTGACGTCGCCTTTGGCTTCCCGATGCAGCTTTTCGCCAAGCACACGCGCCGCTTCCACATACTGGGTCCCGTTAAGCAGGATCAACGCCTGGAGCGGTGAATCGGTCCGCTCGCGTTTTGCCGCGCAGACCGCCCGGCGTGGCGCATCAAACGCGACCATGGCGGGCGGCGGTCCGGTCCTTCGCCAATTGGTATAAATGCTCCGGCGATATACCCCGTCGCCGCCACTTGGAGCAGCCGGCTTGAAGGCTTCACTCATTTCATACGGGTTGACCGGCGCCCCGCCCAAACTCGCGCTCAGCAACCCGGCCGCAGCCAGCGCATTGTCCCGGATCATTTCCGCGCTAAGCCGAAACCGGGGTCCGCGCGCGAGCCATTCATTATCCGGGTCGTCCGCCATCGTCTTCCCATCGGCGATGCTTCGCTGACGGTAGGTGCGGCTCATGACGATCGTTTTGATCAACCCCTTTGTATCCCAGCCGCTTTCAATGAAATGCAACGCGAGCCAGTCGAGCAGCTCCGGGTAAAGCGGGCGGGCTCCCTGGCTGCCGAAATCCTCGGCGGTCTTGACGAGTCCGCGTCCGAAGATGCCCTGCCAGAACCGGTTCACCGTCACCCGCGCGGTGAGCGGATGCCGCCGATCGGTAAGCCATTGCGCGAGCCCGAGCCGGTTTTTGGGCGCTCCGTCGGGAAAAGGCGAAAGCGCGGCCGGTGTTCCCGCATGCACCTCTTCCGTGTGTTGATCGTATTGACCACGGAGAAGAACGTACGCCTTTTTCGGTTCAGGCAGTTCACGCATGACCATCATCTCCCTGGCGCCATCTTGGATCTTCATCCATTCACCGCGGGTTTCCTTGAGCGCCGCCATTTGGAGAGCCCAATCGGGGTCGGCGGCAGCCAGGTAATAATCAAAAAGTGCGGCGCGATCAGCCGCGCTTAGATCGGCGGTGGGCTTTGAGAAAAGGGCGTTCGCGGCAGCCTCCTCATAGGTCGCCAGCGCTTCAATGGCTGTCAGATCACGGTTGAAGACGCGGAAATCATCGATCATGCCGCCCTTGAATCCGCGATCCCGAAAACGTTCGCCCAATGCAATGTTATCGCCGCCGCCACCGGTGATTTCCTTGGTGAGACCGTCCCTGATCACTTCCACAGGCGCGATTTTTCCATCGATATAAATCCGGAGCCCGTCAGCGCGGCTGCTCCCATCGTAAGTGACGGTGACCTGCGTCCATTGATCGAGCTGCACCGGGGCCTTGGCACGGATCGAGATCGCGTTTCCGGGCCAGAAATGGATGAGCGACCACTTGAGTTTTCCTTCCTCAATCAACAATTCGTAACCGCGGCTCGCGGCATCGGTCCACGCACGGGAACGATGGAATACCACAGCGCGTTCTTTCAGATCCGGGGTTTTTAATCGAAGTGACACACTGAACGGCTCGTTGCGTTTGAAATTGCCGAGAGCAAGGTCGACGGGATCATCGCCGGTAAATTCAATGGCGTTGCCGTTTACACCGGGTGAAAGCTTGTTTTCGCCCCGCAAAGTCGCCGGTTGGTCCGCCCGAATTGAGTTGGCAAGCTTGCCATTTTCCACCGTGTCAAAACCAAACCGGGCGAGTTCCCCGGGAATGCCCGGTTGGCCCGAACGTGTTTCCAGCCAGCCGGTAAACGGCCTCTCTTTTACGGCTCGCAACGCAGTGGCTTGTTTTTCCAGTTCACCGACTTTTTGATCCAGCGCGGCGAGGCGTTCCTTGGTCGGGGCGTCGATCAGACCAAATGAAGGCGTTGGTGGTGAAGTCGTGAAAAACGAGTAAAGCCCGGCCTCGTCGATGTTCTGAAACATCGAGAAAAACTGGTAATACTCCTTTTGCGCAATCGGATCGAACTTGTGATCGTGGCAGCGGGCGCATTCAAACGTGAGCCCCAAAAACGCCGTGGCAAATGTCTGCACCCGGTCGCACACGTATTCAACCCGGTATTCTTCTTCCACGCTTCCGCCTTCGGCTTCCTGTTGATGGAGCCGGTTGAACATTGTCGCCAGCATCTGGTCATCGGTGGGGTTGGGCAAAAGATCGCCCGCGAGCTGCCAAGTGATGAATTGATCAAACGGCAGGTTCTTATTAAAAGCGCCAATCACCCAGTCGCGCCATGGCCAGACATCGCGCTCGCGGTCGACCTGGTAGCCGAAGCTGTCGGCGTATCGGGAAATATCGAGCCAATCGACCGCCATCCGCTCGCCGTAACGTTCGGATTTCAGAAGGCGATCAACCAGCCGCTCATACGCATTCGATGCCGGGTCGCCTAAAAAAGAGTCCACTTCCTCCGGGGTTGGCGGCAACCCGGTGAGATCGAAGCTGACCCGGCGAATTAACGTGGTGCGATCTGCCTCGGGTTGGAATTGAAGGCCGCGCGAGGCGAGTCCTTTGGCGACGGCCAGATCAATTGGCGACGCGGCAGGATCTTCGAGCGCCAGGGGACTTAGCGGAATGAATGCCCAATGCGCCTCGTATTTGGCGCCTTGGGCAATCCACTGTTTAAGCGTGTTGATTTCTTCAGGCGTCAGCGCGGCAAGCTTCGATTTGGCCGGCGGCATGTGCTCGGTTTTATCCGTGCTCAGGATGCGGGCGATCAGTTCGCTTTCATCAGGTTTGCCCGGCACGAATGCCTCCTGCTGAAGCGCGGCTTCACGCACATCGAGCCGCAAATCCGCTTCCCGCTTTTTCGCGTCCGGGCCGTGGCAGAAAAAACATTTGTCCGAAAGAATCGGACGCACATCGCGGTTAAATCCGACTTCTCCAGCCGTGCCCAAACCGACCATGGCAAAAAAGAGTAAAAAGAACCGGGGGAAAAAAGGAGAGCGCATGGCCGGGGGGAGCATTAACTCATACAATCCGCTTCCTGCCCCGTCTATTGCAGGAAAACCAAAAAGCCCCGCGGGCGGTGAGGCCGGCGGGGCTTGAAAACGGCTTAAGCCTTGGAGTCGGCCGGGACCGGCTCGACGATTTCAGCAGCGGGTTCCTCCATCGGCTCGGCGACGGGTTCCTCGTCCTTGGATTTGCGTTTGCGCGTTTTTGGCGCGTCGGAAGGCTTCGCAAGCGGGCTCAGCAAAGTGAGCAGTTCAGGCGGGATCGAACTGGCGATCTTCTCGTCCAGAGCGGAGAGCTCCGCATCGATCTTCGCTTTTTCCTCCTGCTTTTTTGTGCGCTCTTCAAGGAGCTTTTTAAACGCCGGGTTTTGGGCCGCGGTAAGGATGGTCAGTAGTTTATCGGTATCAATTGCCATGAGTGGGCGGGGAAAATGCGTCGAGGGGCAAGCTCCGTCAATGTCCGTTCTCGCGGTTTGGATCAGCCAATGGTTACGGCAACCGCAGGTCGCACGTCACCAGCGAGGCGTTGAGCTTTTTGCACGGCCGGCTGTTTTGTGCCGGCGCATCCTCGGTCGTCGGTTCAAATGTTCGGCTGCCAAAGTCGAGCTTGTAAACAGTCCGGGAACGGCCACGGGTGATCGTTACAAAAAGAGGCATCTGGGCCGGGATACCGGGATGCAACGAGGGATAAAGCGCCGTGCGACGATATCGCAGGCCGGCACCGAGCTTATTTCCGGGAAACGGCTGCAACTCCAGGCGGCGCCCCTGGACATGAATACGGCACGATTCGGCAAATTTTCCATTGGCAAGGAACTCGAGGCGTTCAATGGAAGTATCGACAAAACGGCTCGTGCTTCCGCCTTCCAACGGCGTTTCACACAATAGCGGCCACCCTTCGTGTGCCTTTCGGATCGTCAGCGTGGCGCCGGTATCGGCATAATCGAGCATCGTGGGGAACCGCCACGCGGCCAGCTCTTTGTAGACGGATTCAGAGAGGTTGAACCCCGCTTTTTTGAGATCGCGCAGGATCGATTTAAAATCGGCCCAAAGATGCGACGGAAGAAAAAACCCGTCATGAAGGGCGTCCGAGTGGTCGATGAGCGGCTTGGTGAAAGGATGTTCGAGCAGATAGGCGGCCAGTGTCTGCCACAGGAGCGCGATGGCAGACATCCATTTGGCGTGTGGCAATGATTCGATGGCACGAAACTCGATCAGTCCCCGGCAGCCGCCATCAAAGGAGACGTTCCAGAACTTATCAAAGCTGATTTCGCTCCGATGCGTGTTGCCGGTGCCGTCGGTATGCAGATGCCGCAATGTTTCACTTAGAATCCCGCGGTGATCGCCCGGTGGCAGCTCTTCCAAAAGCCGATACGCCATCTCCAAATCGTAAAGCGCGCTTGCCGATTCATCGGGCCGCGGCGCCTGCGAGGAGGGGCCGACGTAAACGCCGGTAAAAAGGTAGGAAAGCGCCGGGTGATTCTGCCAGTAACGCAGGATCGACGTGACCCATTTCGGGTTCGTAAAGAGCGCATTTTCCTCAAGGCTCGGCCCGCCAAAAAGGAGATGGTTGCCGCCACCGGTGCCGGATTGCTCATCGGCACTGATTTGCTTGAAAGAACGTAATCCGATGGCAGCGCCGGCTTTTTCCAGCGTGGCCATCCAGCGCTCATAATCGCGCCAGGTGGGGCAGGGCGGTAGATTGATTTCGAGCACGCCGGGATCCGCCGTAATGCCCATTTTGCACCAGATCTCTTCAGTATCGGACGGGAGATAACCGGAAAAGAGCGGTGTCTGGCACTTTGCCTTGCCGGTGGCAGTTGCAATGTGCGCAAGAAGTTCGACAAAAGCCGGCTGCAGGAGCGGTGGGACAAAGAGATGAAGCTGTTTGTTGCGAATCTCGATGGTCAGAGCGCGACGGCTGACCTCGGCGGGAACATCGGCCAGTGGCAGGCGCAAACCGGCCGGCCCTTCGGCAAGCAGAAGCGTGATAGGACCCTTAAACTTCCAATCCGCGCTCTTAAAGCGTTTGCCATCGTGATCGAGGGGAAGGACCCAGACGGCGGGGCGTTTGGGATCAAGCGGATCCTTGGCGCGCAGCCAAGGCGCTCTCAGTTTGAGTGCGCGAAGAAGCGCCGTTTTCAAAACCTCGACGGCGGCTTCGTCGATCGGATTTGCCGGAAGAGGCGTGTTTGGAAAAAGGGGGGCGCCATCGGTGCGCCATACCATGTTGATCGTCCAGCGCGGGTTGACTTCCCCGGGATACGTTTTACCCGGCGAATAGATCATCGCCGCGTTGGGAATTGCCTCAGCAATGAGCGCCTCGGCCAGCGAATAAGCGTATCCGAGCTTGGTGGGACCGAGCGCCGTGATGCTCCATTCGGCCCCTGTCGGGTCGACAGGCACATAGGTTGGCTCGCCGCCAAGCGTGAGCTTGACTTTGTGCCGGGCAAAAGTGGCTTCGATCTTTGCAGTGATTTCCTCGATCGGATCAGACGATTTCATTGAGATATAAAGAAGCGTGCATCTGGGCGGGAACGTGCGTGTCGTGGAAGTATCTGCCCAACACCGGAGAGATGTCGGCCGGAGTCAGTCCGACCGCCGCGGTGATGTGGTTGTGATTGCAGAGCGTGCCGTTGGTCGGATCGAATCCGACCCATCCCGCGCCTGGCAAATACGTTTCTATCCAGGCATGCAGGGCGCCTTCCGCCCGGCGTTCACCTTCGCCGAACTCGCAGAGGTAGCCGCTCGCCAGCCGCGCGGCGAGACCCATTCCACGCAGCACTTCGGCCATGAGGAGTGAGAAATCGCGGCACGCGCCGCTGCCCAACGCCAGCGTCTCAGCCGGGGTGCGCGCTTCGCCTTCATCTCGGCGTTCGTAAGCAAAGTGTTCGTGAATCGCACTGTTAAGCTCCACCAGGACCGATACGGTCGGTTGCGGAGAAATCGGCGGCTTCCAAAATGGGAGATCAATCGGCGCCGCACTGCTGCAATACGGAGCCAGCACCGCTTGTTCCTCGGGTTTATAGGAAAACGGCAGATTGAGTGCGTAAGTATCGAGCAGGAACCCGAACGCGTTTTTTTCGCTGATCTCAAGCTCCAGACGAAGTGTTGCGCCGAGGAGCGCGGTTTTGCCGGGATAAAACACCGACGCGACTTCGTTGTCGAAAAGATCGCGACGAAATCCTATCACGGCACCGATGTTCGTTTGAAAATCTACCTTCCGCACGACGATGTCCCGGTCCGCTTTTGGAAATAAACGGTAGAGATGCGAGGAGAGGCTGACCGGTTCGGCGTAAGCGTATTGGGTCTGATAGAGGATCTCAATTTTCATACGGCGATTTTCTCCGGACGGCGTTTCATCGTGACACGCACTTTCATGATCTGACCGCCGCTTCCTTTGAAGGTGCCGCGCAGCGGGGTCGCATCGCGGAAATCGCGTCCAAAGGAGACGGAGACATAGCGCTCATTGCACCATTGGCGATTGGTTGGATCGATCGCCACCCAGCGCATTCCGGGCACGAGCACCTCGATCCAGGCGTGCGTCGCCACGGCCCCGGTCATGCGGCTCCCGTTGGCGGGCGGATCAGTTTCGATATAGCCACATACATAACGGGCCGGAATCCCGGCGGTCCGAAGGATACTCAGGCCGATATGCGCAAAATCCTGGCACACTCCCATCTTCATTTTCCAGATGGCCGAGAGCGGCGTGCTGTTTTCAGTCGCCCCGGATTTGTATTTAAACTCGTTGTGGATCGCCTCGTTCAGTTGTTGGAGCGCTTCCCCCAGAGGCGCGCGGCCGGGGAGATATTTTTTGGCCCATTGCACCGCTTCGCGTCCTGTCCCGACGACCGGCGTCGGCTGAAGAAACTCAAAGATATCGGTGAGTGCGGAGCCGAGGACCTGCTTGGCTTCCTGCACACAGAGCTCAAGACTGTCGGTGGGAAGCTTCGGCGCGTGCGTGCGGACCACGGCCTGGTTTTGGAGCACGAGATGATGATGCCGGAATGGAAGCGAGAAAAAGTCGACCTGGTTTCCGAAATGATCGGTGTAGGTCGACGATTTTACGTCGGGATCGATGCTGAGTTTGTGACTGAGCACCGTCTGCGAGGGCAGGGTGGGCGGAGTGAGTCGTGCCTCCCCGTACGCTTCGGCAGCGGGATGACCGTATTTGTATCGGGTAATGTGGGTGATCTCGAATTCCATCTCAGGCGTGCGGCGGGAGTGGTCCTGCTCGCGGGCGCAGGTGTTAGCCTATGCCAATGCAATGCGCCACTGCGAAAGCCCTCAATGCGAACCTCAAAGTGGCAAAGCGAATGTCCAAGCACCTCCGCCGCGAACAAGGGCTGAAGGCAAAATGCGAATGAATCCGTCTATTTTGCGTCTGTGAGCCACTGATTGATGGCTGGCAGGAGCACTCTTTTCAGGTCTGCTTTGAAACAGATCTCGTCGACGGTTTTGGCCACGGCGTAGGCGCTGCCGGATGGTAGACGGTTTCGCGCAAATTCTTTCAGTTCGTCTGCACGGGCCGTTTCATTGAACGCATTAAAGATCCCCGGCACATAACTGTTCGTCCCGAAAGAGGCGACTTTTGAAAGCAAAACGTCGAGATGCTCTTTGGCAAAGTCCCATGCCACCGCAGTCTGATATCCCGCAACACTTTGGACCAAATGCGCAGCATCGGCCGGAATGAGTTCATCGGTCAGCGTCAGCGCCAGGGTTTTTGCCGCATCCGCGGGACGCGGCGAGGAAGCCATCGCGTGGCGCAGGTTTCGTTTTTGTTCAGTCGATGGTTCAGCTTTTAAAAGTGAATGCAGGGTTTCCCAGGTTCCCTCGGTGGCCGTCCGTCCGATCACATCGAGGATCGCGCCGCGCAGGTCGCCGGTGAGTGTGTCCGGCTTTTCCAAAAATCCGGCAAATCGGGTTCGGGCCTCTTCCAACACACCGGGGTCATTGAACGCGCCCAGGGTTTGAATGAGTGAGGTGCGCAGAAATCCGGTCAGCGACTCTTCGCCTGAAACCGGTTTTAAGCCGACGCGCGCAAGGTGCGGACGAAGTTGTGCCGAGGCCCAGGCGCGAAATTTTTCGCGCAACGGAGAATTCGCGGCGCCATTGGAATCGTCGCGTTGCAATTCATCCATGAACCCGTAGGTGCCAATAATCTGTTGCAGGACCGCGTAGGAGCTTTCCTCCGCCATGACGGTTTGGGCCAATTGAAGATAAGCGCTGACCGGAACGCTCTCAGCCTGCACCAGCGCCCACGTGTCGTTGAGCAAATTGAGGCGGTCAGCTTCATTCCATTGATTCACGGTCTTGAGCAACGCGGAAAAGAGGCCCGGTTCATACGAGACACGGTAAAATCCAACGTCCTCGGTGTTGGCCTTGATAGGCATTCCGGTGGCCGCAAATGTATCGGTCTCTTTTTCCAGCAGGAATCTGGTTTTATTGGCGGTGAGCGAGCCTAAAACAATCGGGATCTTCCAGCTGCGCACGGCCGGGCTTTTCTGATGAATGGTAAAGGTGCGCTGGCTAAAGCGGAGTCCGTCTGAATCGGAGCTGACATGGACGACAGGGAATCCGGATTGCTCAGTCCAGCCGCGGGCCATCTCGGCCACAGGCTGATGAGAGATCTCCTCAAGCGCGGCCCAAAGATCGGCTGTCGTAGTGCTTGAGTAAGCGTGACGCTCGAAATATCTGCGGATTCCATCGCGAAACGGTTCTTCGCCAATCCAGCTTTCGAGCATGCGCAAAAATGCCTGACCCTTGGAATAAGTAATGGAATCGAATGCATCGCCGGCCTGCGATTCGTTGGCGATGGGCTGCTGGATGGGGTGGGTGGTGGAACGCGCGTCAAGGTGCATTGCGTGTTCCTTGAAACCGGCCGCGCGCAACCATGGCTTCCATTGCGGATTAAATTGCGCGGTCGCCTTGGTCCCCATCCACGAGGCGAACCCTTCATTGAGCCAAAGATTATCCCACCACGCCATTGTCACCAGATCACCAAACCATTGATGCGCAATCTCATGGGCAACGACCTCAAAGACGCGTTCCTTCGTCGACTCGGCGCTCGTGGCCGGATCAAAAAGAAGCGCGGTTTCATTATAGAGGATCGCGCCCCAGTTTTCCATGCCACTTGCACCGGTGTTGTTAAGGGCAACCTGGTCGAGCTTTGGAAGCGGAAAACGTGTGCCGAAATAGTGATGGTAAAAAGGGAGGATCTTTTTGGTCGCTTCCATCGCGTAACGGCCCTGCTCGCGTTTGCCCGGCGTGGTAAGGATCCGCAATTGGATCCCGTCGACTTCATCCCGCAGTTCTTCAAATTCGGCGGCCGAAAAAAACAACAGGTAACTCGCCATCGGAGGCGTGGTCGCGAAAGCTATTTCCTTCCTGCCGTCATCGATCGTCTGCTCGCGCTCAATAGGCATGTTTGAAAGAGCGCCCAACGCGCCGGGAATCGTCGCTGTCAGTTGGAAAGTCGCGCGATAGACCGGCTCGTCCCAGCACGGAAACATGCGCCGCGCATCGGTGGCTTCCATCTGGGTCGCGAGCGCCCGCTTTTCAACGGCTCCGGATTGGTACCGGGTAAAGAAAAGGCCTTGCGGGCGTTCGTTGAGTTTGCCGCGAAATTCAAACTCGATCTGATAGCGGCCCGGTGCCAATTCATTCTCCAAAGGCAAAGTCACGGTCTGATGTTCCGGGTCGAGAATCGGAACCAGCGCGATTGCGCCTGAGTTCGTGCGCAGCGTCGCTTTGCCGATCTCAAGCTGCAGGGAGTTCAGCACGATTTTTCGAACCGGCGCCTTAACCTCCACGTCGATCGTTTCGCTTCCTGAAAAGGCGGCTGCCACGAGATCGGGCATAACACGAATGGCGTAGTGCCGGGGAATGATATCCTTGGGAAGTTGTCCCGGCGTTTTTTCAAAGGAAAAAGGCTCCTCGGCGCGGGCAGTGAGAGAAAGTGCCGCGGCTGCAAAAAGGAAAAAGCGTCGAATGGAGGTGCGCATTTGAAGGGTGCCGTTTGTATGCACTGATCGCGCATCGCGGAACACCGAATTTTCACGGGAACCAAATACGTTGGCAAGATGCTCCCTGATTTTTGACGCAGGCCCGAGGGAGGGGATCGGTTAAAACGCACAATGCCCCGGCCTGTGAGGGCCGGGGCATTGGATCTATGCTCCCACTGCTGGGCGTTTGTGTTGTTTACCGGTAAAGGTTGCCGCAGTTGCGGCCGCCATCGAAGTTGTCGTTAACCACCGCGCAGGCAGCGCTTAGGTCGTTGCAGCTGATCCCGGAAGGAAGCGGAGCACCGCCAAGCACAGACTCACAAAGTGTGAGGAGCTGGCCGACTGTTTTGCCAGCGCACTTGCCGGTTTTTAGCTTGTAGCTTGAGAGACCGCTTCCGGTGATTGCCGCATTGGAGAAGTCTACTCCGATGCGCAGGGTGACAACCTGGCCGGCGAAGGCGCCAAGCCGGACGGTGGGATTGACATATTGCTGCCGGATGGCGCAGGAGGTTCCACTGGTCGGCAGGAAGTTCTCAATCGCTTTGGCGCAGGTAAAGGTGAGCGAGCAAGCGCCGCCTACCTTCAGGCCGTTGGGATAGACTTTGGAGAAGTTTTTCGCAAGGCATCCCTGATCGCGATCATAGCGTGAGAAGCAGTAGTTCCGGTCCCGATCGTCGTCGCAATCGCGGTCGTTGTTATGATCGCAGTCGCGGTCATCGTCCCGGTCGCAGCTGCGGTAGTCATCGCAGCGTCCGTCGTCATACCCGCAGCGGCTATCCCAGCCTGAGGCAGGCTTCGTGCCCCAGTTGCACTTGTTGTAAGTGGTGCAAGGGCGGTAGCAGGTTGGCGTGCGATAGCCGAAGTCGATCGTGAGGTTCGAAGCGCTGTTGCTTGCGAGGATGACCGATGCCGGGTTGGCATTGCTATCATTGCTGACAGTGGAGCCCGACGCGTTGATGGTCGTCGATGTAAGGCCATTGAGTGCCGATGAGGAACTCACCACGCTGACTGTGTAAGTGCCGGCGCCCAGGCCAGTGAAGAGGTAGCTGCCGTTGCTGGTCGTTACCTTCGTGGCAATCAGGGCGTTGTTGGCTCCGAACAGCTTCACGGTTACTCCGCAGATGCCGGGTTCGCCCGCATCCTGAATTCCGTTGCGATTGGTATCTTTCCAAACCAGGTCTCCGATCGTTCCGGTGCAAGGAGGCGGCGTCACCGCGATCCGGCAGCCATCAGCAAGCGAGTAGCTGATCGCGCCAAGGAGCACTTCGCAACGCGAGGCCCTCAGCGACACGTAGCGATAGGTCGGCACGCTCGGGATCGTGAAGAACGTATTGCCAAGTGTCCGGTTGGAGGCACCCAGCAGCGTTCCAATGTTGCCGAGAGTATTGGAACCAT
Organism: Chthoniobacteraceae bacterium; assembly: GCA_028293625.1. GTDB lineage: Bacteria > Verrucomicrobiota > Verrucomicrobiia > Chthoniobacterales > Chthoniobacteraceae > CAIURC01. The sequence goes on from JAQGOL010000029.1 coordinate 40,018, forward strand.
AGACATTATAGCTCGTTGTCGACTGCACGCTGTTCACGAGCATTTGGATGTTTGATCCGCCTGCGGCGATGAGGTTCGCCAAATCGAGCTGCACGAATGTGCATGTATCGATTTCATTGTCGCAGTTCGACCCATAGATGCCGAGGCCGTTCAGGTCGCCGCCTTGATTGCGGCCATAGAGCGCCCTGCTCGAGCCTGTGCTGTTGAATCCATACGCAGTCACGCTAATTCCATTAACTGTATAAGCGCGGGAATTTCCCAGCACGCCGGAGGGCGAATTGAAGGTCCATGTTACAGTGCCTCCGCCGCAGCAGCCGCTATCCGATGAAGTTGCAGTGACTCCGACCGCATCGGTTACCCGGATGACGAAGTTGTAGCTTCCCGCAACGGTTGGCGTTCCGGTGATGGCTCCAGTCGTGGTGTTCAACGTCAGGCCGGTTGGCAGGGTGCCCGAGGCGAGTGCAAAGCGGTATGGCTTTACTCCGCCCGAAGCGATCGGTCCCGAGGAATAACTGGTCCCGGTGATTCCCGTGTTTGCCGGGCATGTCAGGGTAAGCGGCGCGGGTTTGAAGTAACCAAAATCGATCGTCAGGTTGGACGAAGAGTTGGTTCCAAGCGTTACGACCGAATTATTGGCATTGCTGTCGGTAGTCGAATCGCTGCCCGATGCGCCGATGACGGTTGGCATAAATCCGGCCAGGGCCGCGGAGGTGGTATCCAATACCACTGTATAGGAGCCGGCGGCCAATCCCGTGAAGAGGTAATTGCCGCTCGTGCCAGTCACAACCGTGCGAATTGGAACGGTGGTTGAACCCGATCCGTAGAGGCGCACGGTGACACCGCTAATTCCGTTTTCAAGCGCGCCATGAATTCCGTTCCCATCGGAGTCGTTCCACACGGAGTCACCAATTGATCCGGCTGGAGTTGGGATGAATCCGAAGTCGACGCTTGTATCGCTCGAGTTATTGGCTGCCAAAACCACAGTGACGGGAGTCGTGCTGCTGTCGTTATTCGCGTTGCCTGCCACGGAGTTCGGTGTGGTGGGAATGAGACTACTGAGTGCGGTGGCGTTGCCATCCGACAAACTGACCTTGTAGGTGCCTGCCTGCAGACCGCTGAAGAGATAGGCGCCGTTGCCGGCGGTCAACGTTGTCCCAATCAACTGCTGAACGTCGGAAGCGGTGACCAGATAGAGCTTCACAGTCACTCCGTTGATCCCGGGCTCGCCGGCATCCTGGAGACCGTTCTGGTTGCTGTCTTTCCAAACAAAATTACCAATCGAGCCGCATGGGACAATGTAGCCGAAATCAATCGTGTCGTCGGTCGCGATGTTGCTGGCGAGGGTGACGATGACCGGAACCGAGCTGCCGTTGCTGTCATTGGCCTCGTTGCTGCCCGAAGCGGTTGCAACCGTGGGAAGATAGCCAGGAGTTGTTTGCGGAAGTGTTGTCTCGTTGACCACCACCGTGTAAGTGCCCTTGCGCAGGCCGCCAAAGCTATACGCTCCCGTGGAAGAGGTGATTTTCGGGGCGCCGACCGGGTTGCCATCGGAATCAATCAGTATCACGCTCACTCCGGCGATGCCGGGTTCGCCAGCGTCCTGAATGCCATTCTGATTGGTGTCCTTCCAGATGAAGTCGCCGATTGAACCGCGCGGCACAACGTAGCCGAAGTCGAGGCTGTTATCGGTGAAAGTATTGCTTGGAAGGGTGACGCTGAGCACGTTCGGATTAACGCCGGCAGTCGTAACGCGTGTTGGGATAAAACCAGCAGGCAACGTGCTTGGGTCCACTTCCACGCTGTAGTTGCCCGCAAGCAGCTTGATGAACGAGTAGGCGCCGCCGCCCGAGGTCACTGTCGTGGCAACCACGTCGGTGCCGCTCTTGAGCGTGACAGTCACCCCATCAATGCCGGGCTCGCCGGGATCCTGGATGCCGTTATCGTTAAGATCGTTCCAAACGAAATCACCAATGCGGCTTGCCGCCACGGGCGAGTAGCCGAAGTCGATGCTCGTATCAACCGACGTATTTAAGGGGAGCGTGACAGTTGCGACGATGGCGGTGTTGTCGCCATTTGGAATCCCGTTGCTATCATTGGCGCTGTCAGCCGCATTGGCCGTTGTCGGCGCATAAACGTAGCCGCCGATCGTCTGGGTGCTGGCGACTTTGACCGTGTAGGTCCCGGCGCTCAGTTCAGTGAAAAGGTAATATCCGTCGGTGCCAGTTGTCTGGGTGCCCTTCAATACATTGCCCTGATAAAGTTCGACAACGGCGCCGGGAATGCCGGGTTCATTAACGCTTGAATCCTGGATGCCGTCTCCATCAAGGTCCATCCAGAGATAGTCACCGATGGAGCCTGCCGGAGCAGGGATGAATCCGAAGTCAACGCTCAGATCCGAGGAGTTGTTATTTGCGAGTGTTACCGAGAATGGTCCCGCATTACTATCAAGCTCCGTGCTGCTGCCGGGAGCGTTTTCAAAAGTAGGAATGAAACCGTGAAGCGTTTCAGAGGCAGTGTCGACTTGGATCACATAAGTGCCGGCGATCAACTTGTCGAAGAGGTAGGAGCCGTCGGCGCCGGTTACTTTCGAAGAAAGCACGTTGCGGGCGCTATCAAGCAGCTTAACGGTCACGTTGGGGATGCCGGGTTCGCCATCATCCTGAACGCCGTTTTGATTGCTGTCTTTCCAAACGTAGTTGCCGATCTGGCCGCTCGGAGGCAGAGGAGCATAAAAGCCAAAGTCAACGGTGCGATCCGTTGAATTGTCAGTAGCCAGGAAAACCGGCAGAAGCGACGAATTGCTGTCCGTGTCCGATGCTGCAGCGCCTGTGTTCGAGGGCAGCAAGCCAGCCAGGGGTGCGGAAGCTGTGTCGACGACTACATAATATGTATCGGCAAATAGCTGAATGAACTCATAGTAACCGCCGTTTTTCGTGATGGTCTGATCATACAAATTGCCCAGGCTATCGAGCAGCATGACTGTTACTCCATCAATGCCGGGTTCGCCGCTATCCTGAACACCGTTCCGATTGGAGTCACTCCAAACGTAATCACCGATTAATCCGGTGGGTGCTACTGCCGTGCTGCTCGCTGAAAAGGTAAACGTCGTGCGTCCCTGCATCGAGTAAGTCCAGGTGCCGGGCGTATCTTCGTGGCCGGTCATGTGGGCGACTCCGGTGCCGCTTAGAAAGAGCGTTCTGGTGCTGCGGATGCCGATGGTAGATGTGTTAAGGTCAAAGCTATAGGTAACGTCCCCTTTTTTGAAGGTCCATAACGGGGTGATTGGCGACGAAAATGGCGCGAATGTGAAAGGACTAATCGTAACAGGGATCAGCGTCGTTCCGCTGTAATCTCCGGTAGGAGAAGCGCCGACAGTCACTGCGGTGAAACTTGTTACCCGGGTTGCAAGGGAAAGGTTGGTTTGATCAACCGTTGCGGTTCCGGCGAAGGAAATCTCGCCGGCAATAGGAGCGGAGGAAGCCGTCAAAGGCCTCCAACTCAATAAAGCCAGGCAGACCGCCAAGGCGGCCTGTATGGCTTTAAATTTGATGGAATAGGAACTCATTTGGTTGGGTTGCGGTTTTGCGTCCGACTAAGACGTGGCGACTGACGTTGATTCCGCCGATTTTTTGCTCGGCGAGGATGGCATGATTGCAAAAAAGAAGCGCTGCGGACTCTCGTTTGTGAGAAAGCCATTCCTAATTATGGGAATCAGGATTTTTCGGTGCGGGTTATTTCGTTTCCCTGGGTGCAAGCCCGCGGAAAACATAAATGCCCTTCACTGGCGCGTTTTATGCATTCCCAAAATTGAGAAGTAAAGTCTTTCTTTTAAGAATTCGAACAATGATTTTGGGCGGTTTTTGGCCAAATCGCCCTATTTTATGCCTATTTTAGGGGTATTTGAAAGAGTGGCATGGTTTATGAACTTTCGACTAAAGTTCAAATAAGTATCCCGGTATTAACAGATTGCAATATATCAGTAACATATTCATTCTGAGGCAGATCTGAGCACGCCGATCTTAATTCGTGTTGAACGTGATTCGTTCTGACCCAGAAATATAACGCGCTGGCCTGCTTCTTGTTTGACCGGCGTGAATGCCGGTCAAAGTGCTCTCCTGGCTGATTTGTGAAGAGCTGCTGCTCTCCTCGTCTGGCATTTTCACGCTCCGAAATGCGTGATTCTAAGATCAATTTCTTAGAATCGCCGTCGTTCTGCCGATTAAGCCCACCGGGACAAAAAAAATGCTCCGGCCTTGAAAGGCCGGAGCACAAATGTCGCAGGCGCGTTAACGGCGCCCGTTACTGTTGAGATTGTTTATAAGGCAGGAAAAAACTTCCGGCGGGCGGCTGCCATTCCGGCAACGGTGGCACCCAGAAGGGCAACCGTCGAGCCGCTGTCAGGCACGCTGGCGGGTTCCAACTGGTAATAGGCGAAGGTAGCCGAGAACGTTGTCCCGGTTTGGAGGGTCCAGTCAAAGCTATCGGCTTCCGTGGATGAATTAAACCGCGTGCCTGAGGCTGTCGAAGTTCCGGTAAATGCGAGCCCGCCTTCGTCGTCGGCTGTTACGGAACCGATTGAATTGATCTGAATCGAATAGTTGTAAGTGCCATCCGAGAACGTAAACGTCCCGGCGCCTGCTCCCCCTGAGAGGTTTAATTCAGGATTGTACGGATGAGCGCTTGGAGGAGTGGCGAGGGGCTCGGCATAAGTAAAAAAGTTAGTGCCTCCCGTAAAATTAACCACATAAGGAGCCGTGGCGATGCTCTTTCCGGCAGTTCCTGAGAAAAGTCCCTGCGTGTTCCCGCCAACCTTCACTCCGCTAATAGAATCAAATCCTGTGCTGTCTGCGTTGAGGACATAATTACCTGTGATGGAGATCTCGCTATAGACCGGAACGGCCAGTGCGGAACTTGAGAAGAGGCCAATCGCGGAGACTCCGATAGTCAGGGCGGCGACGGTGTTTTTGAGGCTAAAAATCATGGGCAGGATAATAGGTTGGCAGGTGTTGGTGAGCGGTACGAACGATCAGAAAGCGGCCTATTCTCATGGAGACGTCTTGTTCCCCATAGTAAGAGATTTGAGTCCTCTTTTTCGAATATTCGACTTCCTTGGGTGAAAACCTTTGGAATTGGCCGCATTTGTGCGTCCGGGGGCGGTTTATGGTTAGGCGATAGTAAGAAGTAAAGGACTTATTTCGTTAAAAATTTCACGCACAATCCTTTGTGTATCACTACTTAAATCTAATGTTTTCCACTTAATCGGCGTCTAAAAACATTCAGCTATTTTATATATTGCCGCCTGTAAAGCATCCCGCCTTCCTTCCCCTGGAAGAGCCGCTGACGTATCTAAATACCTTTGAACCGCGGCTGAGTAACTTGCGCGATTCTGGCCTGATGATTGAGAAAGCTGTCGGCCAGAAGGGTGTGGAGTTCGAGTGTGCTTCCAAGGAACTGCCTGAGCAACGGCTCGAGTTCGCCGATCGAAGCAGCAGGTTCCAAGGAAAATCCGGGCAGCGTGCCGGCAGGCGGTTGCGGTGCTGGAATGGCGATCTCCTCATCCCCGGACATTTTTACATAAGCGCGCCACTCAGTGCGGCGGAGCCGGTGGATAAGATCTTCCATGGCGGCGGGCGCTTTTGCTCCCGGGAGCGTTTCAGGCGCGACGGATTGGCAAAGGAGTTCACGGCACCGTTCCAGGCAATGCAACAAGCTGCGCGGAACCTGCGGATGCTGGTAAAGCAATTCAAGCACATGGATCGGCTCGGCGCGCATCTGGTAGATGCGGCGGTAGGCGTCGCGTGAACCGAGTAATCGCAAGAACACACTCAGTTCAATCTCTGAGCCATGCAGTGAAGTGGTTTGTTTGTTTGCGGCAAGGGAGCCGCTGATTGAAATCAACGAATTGGCTGTGATAACCGCCCTTTCAAGCATTTTGCCTATCTCGCAAAAACGCCATCCGTCATCGGCCAGCATTGTATTGGCGGCGATGGCGAAAAATTGCGGGATAAGCTGGATGGCCGAATCGGCAACGCGCCGGGTGACCCGAACGGCCGCAACTTCGGAAAGCCCTTCCCGGAAACGGCTGCGATGGAGCCGGCTGCGCAGATTATTGATGGTCGCCCACGCTTCGGGGCTGAGACTGTCCTGGATCGACTCGGCATTGGTAACCGCTCGCAAAAAGGTGTTAAGCATCGAGCCCGGTTCCGGCAGGACGGCGAGACGGTAACGGTCAATTGGATTGGAGATGCTGCGCCGGCTGGTTCCCGCGCTTTTTTCAATCGGCGGCAAAAGTTTGCTCCACATGGGGCGATAGTGTTTTCGCTCCGCGGAATTCAGTTCCTCGGTTTCCAGGGTCTCAACAACCGAAAGGAGGTAAGCCTGGTGATGCGCGCGCTCCAGGTAGCGGCCCATCCAATAGAACGATTCGGCTGCGCGGCTTGTAACCTGGCGGGGCGGCAGATGGATGTCGGGCACGCGGGTCGCCAGGCGGGGCAGAAGCTCGGTGGTGATTTCGTCGTTTAAGATCCAGGTATCCTTGCTCGTCCAGCCCGTGCCAAAATCGCCGGCGGCATCCGAGCGGGAATGGACCCGGGTCAAGGCGCCGGGAATCACGTCGAAGCCGGGGCCTGTGCGCACGGCGAAAACGAGATGATCCTGAGGATATTCAACGAGCTTTCCGTTTGAAAAGCAGACTGTGGCGGCGCCCTGTTCCCTCGGCTGGGCGATGAAGAGGTTGGGCTGCTTAAGCACCTCGACTAAAATGGAGGCTTCGTTCTCGCTATTGGCGCCGAGGTCGCGCGCCGAGGAAACATCGCTGCGCCAATCGCTGACAATCGGCCGGATCCGCCAGTCATCGAGGTTTTCAAAAACGTGTTCCCTTTGGTCGATGTCGGCCATGCAGAGTGTTGCCACGGTCGGCAGGATCGGATTTTCTCCCAGATAAAAGCGGATGATTTGCTGGGAGAACGCCAGAAGGGAGCGATCGTCGGCAAGCTGGCTGCCGACCCCGTTGACCAGGGCAACCGTCCCTTTTCTTAAGCAATGCACCAGCCCGGGCACACCGAGCATGGAATTGCGGCTGAATACCAACGGATCGAGCATTGAATCCGCAATCCGGTTGCAGATGACTTCCACCCGCTCCAAGCCGCGCACGGTTTTAAGATACACACGATCATTGAGGACCAGCAGATCGCCCCCTTCCACCATCGGAATGCCCATCCGCCGGGCCAGAAAACTCTGTTCAAAAGAAGCGGTCCGGTCTTCTCCGGGGGAGAGGAGAACGACAGTCGGCTCGCCATCAAAGGAAGCGGCCGCGTCGCGTAATTGCTCCAAAATAAGGAGCGGCGATTCGGCCAGGGACTGGATGGAGGCGTCCCCAAAAAGCTCCGGCGCAATCCGGGCCAGCGCGCGCCGGTTCTGGAGCATGTAAGAGATGCCGGTGCTGTGGGCAAAATGTTGTTGTTTGACCTGCAACGCGCCGTGGGCATCGCGTGCCACGCAAAGACCGCTCAGGTGCAGATAAGCGCCCCGAGGGCGGGGAATGCCGATTGAGGCATTCTGATAATGTGGGCTGCCGAGGACAATCTGCACCGGTATCGCGCCGGCTCGCAGGATTTCGCGTTTGCCATAAACGTCATCCAAAAAGAGTTCAAATGCATTGAGCCGCTGGCGAAATCCGCGGACGATGAGTTCCCATTCCGCCCCGGCGAAAATGTGTGGCAAAAGATCGCAAGTCCACGGCTGGCGCCCCCACGGCTCATTGCGGGTAATGTCAAAAGTAACCCCCATCTCCCGCAGCGTGGCCGACATTCGGTCCTCGAGATTCCGGATCACGGGCGGCGTCATGCCGCAAAGATTTTCAAGCAACTTGGCGTAAAGCGGCCGAGGTTTGCCGTCCGGCCCAAGCACTTCGTGCCATCGACTACCGGATTGCGTGTTGGAAGGAGATAAATCGACGGACGGCATGACTTTGCCCAGAGTCCGCGCCGGAGGCGCACCGGGTCAAGTGGCAACTCCCGGCGGCGAAGTGGATTCCGTCAATTGGCGCCGTGGCTTCCTGCTTTTCTTTGGGGGATCGGTTTTGCATTCTCGCGCGCTTATGCCCGCAGTTATTACTTTTGGAGAAATCATGCTTCGGCTCACCTCGCCAGGGCATCAACGTTTTGCGCAGGCACCTGGCTTTGAAATCACTTTTGGCGGGGCGGAAGCAAACGTGGCGGTCATGATCGCGCAGTTGGGAGGACGGGCAGAGTACATCACGCGGTTGCCCGACAACGACATTGCCCAGCGCGCCATCGATGAGCTGCGCGGACTTCGGGTGGGGGTCGATGGGATTGTGCGGGGCGGCGATCGAATCGGTGTCTATTACCTTGAGCAGGGTGCCAGTCAGCGGGCTGGGAAAGTCATTTATGACCGTGCCCACAGCGCCATCGCCGAAGCGCGCCCGGGAGATTTTGATTGGAAAAAGATTTTCAGCGGTGCGGGCTGGTTCCATTGGTCGGGAATTACACCGGCGCTTTCGGCTGCCGCGGCGGCGCTTTCAGCTGAGGCTTGCGAGGCGGCACGGGCGGAAGGAATGACGATTAGTTTTGATATGAACTATCGGACCAAGCTTTGGACTCAAGCCGAGGCCGGCGCGGTGCTTACTCCCTTGATGCAACATGTCGATCTCTGCGTGTGTGGCCTTGAGGAAGCGCGTGGCGTGCTCGGAATTGAAGGCGAGTCTGAAGCGGAGGTTGCCGCGCGGCTTAAGGAGCGCTTCGGATTCCGCATGGTGGCGATGACTCAGCGCCACGCGGATAGCGCCAACCAAACGCGCTGGGGCGCCATGTTGTTTACAGAAACCGGCGTCTTTACTTCAGCCCGGCACGATATCGCAATCGTCGACCGCGTCGGAGCGGGCGACAGCTTTACCGGGGCGCTCATCTTTTCGCTATCGCGCGGAGACGATCCGCAGCGCGCCATTGAGTTTGCCGTCGCTGCCAGCGCTCTCAAGCACACGGTACCTGGCGATTATAATCGAGTGACACTTGGCGAGGTTGAAACGCTTGCAGCCGGAGGGCACGGCGGCCGGGTTCAACGCTAAAAATCCGCCTGAAGCCAACGGCCGGGAGCTGGGGGCAGCCACTTATTTTTTCAAAACCGAGATTCGAGGAAAAAATGTTTTGCAATGCGGCGCAAGCTCACTATTTTCCACGCCCTTCGTATGGCAAAAACTAGCTCGTTAGAAAAAGAGAAAACCAAAACAGCCACCGTGGCCAAGTATGCGGCTGTCCGCGCTGAAATGAAGGCCAAGGGTGACTATATTGGCCTTTCGCTTCTGCCTCGCAATGCGAGTCCTGTGCGCCTGAGCCGCCGCTGCCAGGTGACTGGCCGCAAACGCGCTTTCATCAGCCGCTTTAAACTTTCCCGTATTGCATTCCGTGAATTGGCCCTAAACGGCTTTATTCCCGGCGTGACCAAGTCGAGCTGGTAACTGCCCGATCTTCAACTTTTGATCGAGTCGCGGGGTATTACTCCGCGACTCGATTTATTTTGTCTTCATCACTGTGAATTCCCTTCTTATGCTGGCATCCGCGGAAGGCGTGGCTGCCCATTGGGAGGCGCCGGGAGTCATCGGGCTTAAAATCCTGGGCATTCTGGTTTTGGTATTTCTAAACGGGTTTTTCGTCGCGGCGGAATTCGCGCTGGTCAAGATCCGAGGCAGCCAGCTTGAGGCATTGGCGGAGGAAGGAAGCAAATCAGCGGTGCGCGCCAAGCTGATCACGCAGAACCTGGAAGCCTATCTTTCGGCCTGCCAGCTTGGAATTACCCTGGCGAGTCTGGGATTGGGTTGGGTGGGCGAGCCGTTTCTGGCGCAGATGATCCAGCCTGCATTTATGCAGATAGGTGTGACGTCTGAAGCCGTCGTCCGCTCAGTCTCCTTCGCGTTTGCCTTTTCGGGCATTACTTTCCTGCACATCGTGCTTGGGGAACAGGCGCCGAAGATTTTCGCGATCCGTCGCGCCCTTGCCGCCACGCTGGCTGTCAGCGGCCCGCTAGTATTCTTCTACACTATCTTCAAACCAGCCATCTGGTTTTTGAACGTTTCCTCCAATACCCTGCTGCGCAAGGCATTCCAAATCGAGCCTGTCAGCGAGCACGAACTCGCTCATAGCGAAGAGGAGTTGCGGCTGATCCTGGCTGAAAATGCCAGCGCCGAGGAAGTCACTCCGATCGGCAAAGAGATCCTTATTAACGCGCTCGATATGCGGCGGCGAGTTGTGCGCGATATCACCACGCCTCGTGGGGAAGTAACTTTTCTCAATACCGACGAGTCGTTTGAAGAAAACTTCAAAGTCGCCCAGGAATCGCAGCACACACGCTTTCCACTCTGTCAGGGACATCTCGATAACACGGTCGGCTCCGTCCACATCAAGGATCTGCTGACTCTGATGCGCGAGCCGCAACCCGACCTGCATAAGATCAAGCGGGATATTTTTCCGGTGCCGGAAATGATGCCGCTTGAAAAGCTGCTTTCCCTTTTTCTAAGCAAGCACGGGCATCTCGCGCTGGTGGTCGATGAATACGGCGGCACGGTTGGTATCGTGACCCTCGATAATATTCTCGCTGAACTTGTCGGCGATATTCAGGACGAGTTTGATGCCGATAAACCTGAGTTGCGCCGTGTCAGCGAAGGCGAGTTTATCGTGGAAGGCTCGCTGGGCCTTTATGAACTAAATGATCTTATCGGACTCGATCTCGAAAGCGCCGATGTGAGCACTGTTGGCGGCTATGTCACCCACCTTATCGGGCATCTTCCAAAGCAGGGTGAGCAGACACGCATTGAGGATTATCTGGTAACCATTACCCAAACAGACGGCCGCCGCGTGGTGCAACTTCACTTCAAGCGCCAGCCCGAGTAGCCTCGGATATGCCGCCAGGGAAATCCGTTTCCTTCGTTTTTTAAATCGCTGTTTTCTTTTTAGCCGCTTTCGGCACCGGCTGGGATTTAAGAAGCTCCGCCAAAAATCCGCCCTCGGGATTCTCTTCGGCAAACGTCGGATCCCCGGCAACCGTTGGAGTCGGAGCCATCAGTTTTTGGAGGATAAACGGCATTGGAATCCCGTCGCGCTTCAATTTACGCAACGTGATTTCGACGATGTCCGCCAGATTATAGCGATCAAGGATGCGAGCGATGGCATTTCGCACATCGAGCATCAGCATGCGCAGCCCGCAATGCTCCTCATCCGGGCATGTGCATCGTTCATACGCGGTCTGGCTCACACAGGCGATCGGAGCGAGCGGGCCGTCGATCAGGCGGATCACCTTTCCAAGGCTGATATCGATGGGCGCCTTGGCCAGAAAATAGCCGCCTTCTTTCCCTCGCTTGGTATTGATGTAACCGGCGGCTTTTAATTGTCCCAGGATCTGTTCCAAAAACTTGAGTGGCAGCCGTTCTTTTTCCACCAGTTCGCTGACTTTCAGCAGGGGACGTCCCAGTTCATGGGCAATGCCAAAATCGATCAGCGCGCGCAGCGCATATTCTCCGCGTTTTGAAAGCTTCATTCTATACCTCCATCTCTTCCCGACTTGAACGCTAGACTCAAGTGCCAAATTCAGCGATCCATTGGGAAAAGAATGCAAAAGACCCTTTTTTTGAAATGCCGGGCCTCACTTGACGAAAGCTTCTCCCGTTGCTCAGGGTGCGGAATGAATCTTCTTCGCGTGGCGGTGCCGGTTGCTGCAATCGCTTTTCTTTCCGCATGTGCCAGTGTCGTTTCCGGCACGCAAAAGAGTCTCCGCGTTCTAAGCGAGCCATCCGGAGCACTCGTCAAGCTTGACGGTGAAACCCGTGCCATTACTCCGGCCATACTGCATCCCTCTACACGTTCGGATCACGACATCACGGTGGAACTTGCCGGTTATGCGCCTTACCACGTCCGCTTGACCCGCAGACTCAGCGCATGGGAAGTGGGCAACGTGGCGACCGGAATTGTACCAGGCATCGCGTTCGATGCCGCGACAGGCGCCATCTATAAATTCCAGACCGACGTGATTAATGCCAAATTGCGTCCCCTCGGCAGCCGCGTCCGTTAGAAGAGACCATTTTTATCTTGGCGGCGAGAGTCGATAGTACGCGCGTGGAAAAGTGATCGCATCCGCGTCGGTAAACTCAGTCAAAGCGCCCGCGCCACCGACTGCCCCGATGATTTCCCATTGCGGAGCCTGTAGTTGAAGCGAGCGCTCAACGAGATAGCTTTGAGTTAATCCGGCACTCCAGTTTAACTTCAATCCATTCGCGTCCCGGCGCGCCGCGGTGAGATTCGTCGGCAACGTTTTGGGCAGGATATTATTGACCGCAAAAACAAATCCGCTGTCGTTGCTGACTCCTATCAGCGTGCCATTTGGAGCAATTGTCACGGCGCGTGGTTGCGAGAAATAATCATTTCCAACCAAAGGCGGATGCTGCCCGTTAGGAAGGCTATAAGTATCCTTGGTTCCTTTGCCTTGCAGATACTTGTGAAGCACACCGGCCGTGTCGACATACCAAATGCTCCCCTCGGTATGCGCGCATAGGAAATACGAGCCATCCGCCAAAAACGCGACGCCGCGCACACCATCAATAAAGCTGGCAATGGCCAGTCGTCCATCTGCAGCAGGGAATTGCGAGATGTTTCCCGTCATCCGGGTGCGTTGTTCAGGGCCGTCTATCCGCCAGAGCCCCGTCTTAAGTTTGTTGGCGCTGTCATCCTCGGCGCGATCGGTTACATAAAGTTTGCCGTCGATAGGATTGACGGCAATGTTGCCTGGATTGCTAAATCCGACTGCGCGGCTGCATACAATTTCGATTCCGCCAAAAGGCGTCCATTTTTTGACGGTGGCACCATCGGTCGTGGTGCTTGGAGCAAAGATATACTCGTGAGTGTAGTAGATAAGCTGTTCGTCATTGCTTACCCACAATGCGCGTCCTGAAGAATGCCAGTTCGGATCCCGATCATTGACGACAGTCGTCATGATCCCACTGGTATCCACTCGGCGGATCCGGTGGTTGCCCGGATCAAGAATGTAAACTACGCCATTGGGCAATACATAAAGCCCATTTGGGCCATCGAGGTGAAGTGTCGTAGCCAATGCCGGTCCGTCCCCGTTGTTGCCTTCCATGTGCGTGCCCGCAAAAGTATGGATTCGGCCATCGGTGGTTACTTTTAAAACCGAGTGGCTGGCTTTATCGGCAATGTAGATATTCCCAAACGCATCGGCCGCCGCAATGTGAGGGTTGGAAAGGGTCACAGAAGAGGCGAGCGCGCCTTCAAAGGCTGGAACCCAAAAATTGATCGCATTGCCACTGCCATCCTTTGTTTCAGACTGGCGCACGCCCGCGATCGTTGTCGTCGTGCCGTAACCGGCCGTAAAATCCTGAAACGTGGTGGCAATCGCAACTGCGCCAGTCAGTCCAAACAGGGCTGCAGCAAGGAGGGTTTTAAAGAAAAGTCCGATCATTTGCGGCGGGGGGATGTCAGCTGGGTGACTATTTTATCATATCGACGATGGTTCGCCATCGCCAAATATGGCCTCCTTCCCCTACAGGTCTGCACACCCGCCTTATCGGGGCCGAGAAAGCCGATAAAAAGTGTGCCCAAGCGTTCCTGCGGTCTGATCAATGAACTCTGTCACACCACCATTCCCCGATGTCGCGCCCACGATTTCCCACGGGCTCGACTGGAGATTTTGTGTGCGTTCCACCACATACGCCTGATTGAGGGCGCCCTTCCAATTCAGATGGAGCCCTTCCGGATCCCGGCGCACGGCTTTCAAGTCGAGAGGCAGAAGCTGTGAAAGAATATTTTTGACCTCAAAAACGTAACCACTGTCATTGCAAACGCCCAAAAGACTGCCGTTCGGAGCGAGGGTGACTGCGCGAGGTTGGCAAAGATAATCCTGAGCCGCGATTGGGGGATGCTGCCCGTTTCCGAGAAGGTAAGTGTCTTTGGATCCCTTCCCTCGGATATAGCGATGTAATACTCCGCCGCTGTCTACATACCAGATATTCCCGTCCTTGTGGCCGCATAGGAAGTAAGCGCCATTGGAAAGAAATGCGATTCCCCGAACGCCGTCGATGTAGGAGTTGAGCGCCAATTGTCCATCAAGGGGGAGTGGTTGCGTAATGTTGCCGGTCACGCGCGTGCGCTGGTCGATTCCGTCTATCCGCCATACCCCGGTCGCCATTTTGGATGAATCGTCCTCGGCTCGATCAGTGACGTAAAGCTTGCCGTCGATCGGATTGACGGCAATATTTCCGGGATTACGGAAGCCGACGGATTTACTGCAGACAATCTCGATCCCTCCCCCAGGTGTCCATTTTTTAACGGTGGCTCCATCCGCGATGATACTTGGCGGCACGGGAGCAAATTCATTGGTATAATAGATAAGCTGTTCATCGCGGCTAACCCAAAGAGCGCGTCCAGACGGATACCAATTCGGATCAGGATCGGTAACGACGGTAGTCATTATTCCGTTCTTATCTACCCGCCGGATACGATGATTGCCCGGATCAAGCAAGTAGACCGTTCCGTCAGGAAAAACATAGAGGCCATTCGGGCTGAAAATTTGCAGGGTAGTAGCGGGAGCGGGTCCGTCGCCGTTGAATCCGGCAGCATGCGTTCCGGCAAAGGTATGGATTTTTCCATCTGTGGTAATTTCAAGAATCGCATGGCTGGCTTTGTCAGCGATGTAGATATTGCCAAATGCGTCCGCAGCCGCCATGTGCGGGTTGGATAGCGATGTGATGCTGGCCTGAGCGCCTTCAGAGGAGGTGTTCCAGAAATTAATGGAGGTGCCGTCGCTATTGGTGGTGCTGGAGTGGGCAATGCCGGCAAGCGTTGTGGCGGTGCCAAAACCGGTTGCCAGATCCTGAAACTCATCTGCGAACGCCGCGGGGGTATACAATGCAACCAGGAAAGTAACAATTAACGAGCTGAGCTTGTGCATATAAGACGGCAAACGTGTGGCGTTTGCGTCACGCTAACGGCCGCGTTGCCTGTGTCAATGTGCGCTCTATGACGGTTTTGACATGTGACTTCCACAGGCCATTTTGTTACATCCAGTTGTCCCTGGCATGTTCCGTTACGAACATGGCCTGGCCTGATATCGTTTGGTTTCCTCATTATGACTCTTCTCCGCCCGCTCGCCATCCTTTGGATCCCATGCATGGTATTTGCCACATCGGTCTATGGCGCACCTTCGCCGCTAACGGCCGGGGTGCCTATCCAGGTCGCAGATTCCAAAGGCGGATTTGATTTTTTAGAGGTTGATCCGGTGCATCGGCGCCTTTTAGCGGATCACACAGGCAACGGGACGCTTGATATATTCGACCTGGATTCGGGAAAACTCCTTAAGCAGGTGCCCACGGGAGCGGCTCAGGGAGTTGCCATTGATCTCGCGAATGACAAATATTATGTGAGTGTGAGCAAGGAAAAACTCATGGTCATTGTCGATGGGAAATCGATGGAGAAAACCGGGGAGGTAAAGCTTTCGGGGCCTGGAGATGCGCTCGTTTTTAATTCAAAAAACCGCATGGTGTATGTCGGGCACGATGATGGAAGCGAGTTATGGGTCATCGATCCCGCGGCGCAAAAGGTAGTTGGCTCCATCTCAATATCTGAAGCGCCCGAGTATGCTATTTACGATGAAGCAACGGATCGTCTATTCCAGAATATTAAATCCAATGATTCTTTGCTTGTCATCGATCCGGTCACCAACGCCGTAAAAGAGAGGTGGCCGACCGCTCCCGCCAAGAGTCCTCACGGCCTTGCTTTTGATGGGAAATCGCACCGGCTCTTTTGCGCGGGTGGCAACGGGATACTTGCCGCGATCGATTCCACCACCGGTAAGCTTGTCGGCTCAGTGAATATCGCCCCGGGAGTAGATCAAATCGCGTTTGATCCTGAAACCAAACGAATCTACTGCGCAAGCCGCACTGGAGTGCTCTCCATTGTTGAAGAGAAATCCGACGGCGGGATAGCTGCCTTGGCCGATGTGAAAACTGCTGTCGGCGCAAAGACACTGGCTATAGATCCAAAGACCCATTCGGTATGGGTGGCTTACGCTGACGAGGAGCAGAGTTATATTTTACAGCTCTCCGCCAGGTAATAAATCAGACTCCTGGACGGTAAACACAGGTTACAATTCCACGGCGGTCAAACGGACACTGAAAACGGTCCATTCCGCGTCCGACTCAAGCAGATCCAAATCGCCTCCATCGTGTGCTCTTGCGAGTTCACGCGCCAAGCTCAATCCGAGACCCCGGCCTGGAATGCCCGCGTTTAAGTTGGCGCGAAAGAAGCGTTGGAAAAGCTGCGGGCCGTGTTCAGGAGAAATGCCCGGCCCGGTATTAGCCACTGTGATATTGACCGCATCGCCGCGGCGCTTTGCGGAAATCTTAACTTGTCCTCCGGCGTGGTTATACTTGATCGCATTATCGAGCAGGTTGAGAAGGATCTGCGTCAGGCGTCCTCCATCCACCTTCCCATAAAGCGTGTCCGGCAGATCGGATTCGATCAAAATGTCATGTTTTTCCGCCATGATGCTGGCGTCGTCGGCGCATGCGCGAACGATCTCGACGATATTGGTTTCGGAGAAGTCGAGCCGGAGCTGGCCTGCGTCGGCGCGTGAAAGTAGAAGAAGGCTTTCTGTAATCGACGTTAATTGCCTGGTTTGTTCAAGCAACGCGGCTACGGCGATTTGATCGCACGGCTGGAGTCCGGGCGATTCGATGAGATTTTCAATTCCGATACGCAACAGGGTCAGGGGTGTTTTGAGTTCATGAGAGGCGTCTGCGCTAAATCGCATCGCCTGTTTAAAGCTCACGTCAAGCCGATCAAGCATCGCGTTTAGCACCGTGCTGAGGCGTCGTATCTCATCAGGAGGAACGGGCACAGGCAGGCGTCGATCAAGACGCTCGGCGGTAATCTCTTCCGCCGCGCTCGTAATGGCGCTTACCGGCGCAAGCGCTTTTTTGGAAAGCCACCAACCGCCGCAGATCACTGTCGCGATCAACAGGGGAGATCCGGCCAGGAACCCAATCAGGATGCGGCCGGTATCCTCGTCTATTTCATCAAGGTCGGCTGCCAGGTAAAGGACCAGCCCTTTATCCTTAAAAACACCGAGCCGAACCGCATCGTTGGCGATCTCCACGTTGCTGAATCCGCGGGGAGCACCGCGCACGGCATCGTTCCCCATGTTGGTGGAGCGATATAGAATGCTTCCGCTGGCACTGGCGATTTCGACATACCTTTCGGTAAGAGTTAGCGGCAGCATCTCTTTGACGTGGCCGGAAACGGTCCAATCAACGGGTGCATGCCGCCGTGAATACTCGCCAAAAAAGATATGCGCCTCATTTTGAAGCTGTTCATCCAGCGCTTCAAACTGTTCGTGCCTAACAAAAAGACCGGCGGCCACTCCGCATAATAACAATGCAGCGCCAACCGTTAGTGCCGACCAAACGGCCAGTTTTATTCGGAGAGGCCAGTGTTTCATTCAGGTGCTTTCATCATGTAACCAACACCGCGGGAAGTATGTAGCAATCGGACTTCGTAACCCGCATCAACCTTTTCCCGGAGCCGCTTGATGTAAACATCAACAACGTTGGTGCCCGTATCAAAGTGATAGTTCCAAACATGTTCGCACAGACTCGTCCTCGAATGCACGATTCCCGGCGCGCGCATAAAGAACTCCAGCAACGCGAACTCGCGCAGAGCAAGATTGATTGGTTGTCCCGCGCGGATGACCTCTCTTGTAAGCACGTTCATCGTCAGATCAGCAACCTTCAGCAGCGTGCTTCGTTCGGGCGAGGTGCGTCGCGTCAACGCCGCGATACGCGCGAGCAATTCGCGCATCGAAAATGGTTTGGCCATGTAGTCGTCCGCGCCCAGTTCCAATCCTTCGATCCGTTCGGAGACTTCACCGCGGGCCGTCAGAATCAAAACGGCGGTAAAGATCCGGTTGGCTCGCAGAAGTTTAAGAACGCTCAGCCCGTCACGGCCCGGCATCATGACATCCAGGATGATGGCATCATATGGTTCCGACGAAGCGAGATGCAACGCGCTCTCGCCATCGTATACCTCGTCCACCACATAGCCGGCTTCGCAAAGCGCTTTTCGGATAAAATTGGAAACTTTCTTTTCGTCTTCGGCAAGCAGGACACGCATGGCAGGGGTGGGATCGGGCGAATATGACAGGTCTTTCGGGCATCGCCAGTTCGCAGAAAGTTGCGGGCTCAAACTAATGAAATCGGCCTGCTTGGTGTAGAACAAAAAATTGGAAGTAAACGATGAATGGACGGTGTCTGAAGTTGTAGCGTAGGTTTGCGTCGAGCTGCATTACTGATTTGCAAGATGAGCAGCCGCCATCGGAGGCACGGTCGTGCATAGCGTCAGCGATATTTGGCACTGATAAACGGGGAAGGATGCCGAGTGCTCAAGCTTTAGCACTTGAGATATGACAGAATCAGTTCATCCCAATGACAGATCTGTCAGAGTTCGTCGCCACGAAGTGCCTTCCATTTTGCTCACTTGAAAGTTGCTGATTGGCGGCGACGATTTATTTTGACGCCACTGACCGCGGCAGCGATGAACGGGCGCAATTTTCAGCGACTCGCAATCTGTCACTGTTTTCAGATCTGCCATCCACCCCTTCAATGCTAAAACTTGACTCCGCTCCAAGGGCGGAAACGCAATCGATCAGTCCGAAGCTGGAACGCCTCGGACGCAGTTTTTTCCCGCGGAGGCTTCTTATTGGGCTGTTCGCGGTGGTGCCGGCGGCCTTTATTGTGCAGCCGGGGAATTACTTTGGTGAGTACCAGGCTGTCGGCATCGCAACCTCATTACTGCTTGTCATCGGAGGGCTCGGATTGCGCGCGTGGGCAGCATCGAGGGCAGGGGACCACACGCGCACGATTCATATTGAGGCTCCGGCGCTCGTCACTGGCGGACCTTATTCTATGGTGCGGAATCCGATCTACTTGGGAACTATCATTCTGGGACTTGGAATGGTCGGATTGATTGGTGACCCTCGGATGCTTTTTCTGTGCGCGATCACATTTGCGGCGCTCTACTTCGGGATCATCCCTGCGGAAGAGCAATTTTTACGGCAGAAGTTCGGGGCTGAGTATATTCGCTATTGCTTTGCCGTGCCTAGACTTCTTCCCCGGTTGCAACCGTGGTCCGAGGCACGCGTTGGAAGAGTAAATTGGGAGCCTGCGCGTGGTGAATTGTATTTGGCTTTGCTCTTGGTGGCAATCTATGGATTTCTGCGGTTGGCGGCATGGTTGCGTGGTTTTTAGCAGGTTGGAACCATTCCCTGGGGGGTGGGGGGGCGGATGAAGTTCTGCGCATGCAGAGAGTTCAACTCTTGCGTTGCATGGAATCCAATTGGTTGATTCTGACAGAAATTTCATGCTGCCAGAGTGGCTATTGTTCCCCCTAACTGCTTGTTTTTAAGGTTACGCCACATCCCGGCTTCGGCCTTTTGTTGCCAGGCTGTATGCGCTCTCCAATTTAAATCCTCATGAAAACCTTATTTTTTGCTGTAGCTGCATTAGCCGTTTCCAGCCTGTTTTTGCATGCTGATGACGCTGCTGTGGCCGCTAAAATGGCCAGGATCCCGGCTCCGGCCGCCGAAGCGCTGAAAAAAGCAGCGGGAAGCGCGAAGATAGAAACCTTGGCCATCGAAAAGGACGGTAAAGTTACAATCTACGAAGTGGAACTTGTGGAGGCTGGCCAGCCTAACCGCGAGGTTTCTGTCAAGGCAGATGGCTCCATTAATGCCGAGGAGGAAACCGTGCCGATGGAAAAAGTTCCGGAGGCTGTCCGCAAGGCGATTGAAGCCGGCGCAAAGGAGAGCAAGATTGAACGGGTTCAGAAGATTAAACGTGCGGGGGGTGTGGTGACGTTTGAGGCTCTTTACGTTAAGAAAGGAAAGAAGACAGAGGTGGAGTATCTTGAGGACGGCAAGCTAAAGCCCGAAGAGAAGTAATGACTGGTTGTCTGAATCGGGAGTCAGTGCATCTTTGAGAGCATTCTGACGGCTGGCAGGTAGATGGATGCATCGCACGATGCGAATGACGCGAATGTCATCCTAAATCGGCCGCTTTGTTAGCAGGTACACGATTTACTCTGTGCCAAGATGTATCGCACCCCTTCCAAACTCCCGGGCTTTCTGGTCGCTCTTTTTCTGACTTCAACCTTCCTGATGCCAGTCCGAGCGGATCTGGTTCTTGAAACCGAGACTGCCGAGCTTGGCCATAAAGGCGAGGGGCTTTTCAGCATGGCACTGCAATTTGAGAAGGAGAAAGACGGCAGCCGGACGATTTTCACCCTCAACCAGTTTGAGTATGCAGTTACCGACCGTGGCGAAATTCTAATCGAACCCTTTTTTAAGGAGTGGGATCGGCCAAAAGGTGAAGCGCGGTTTAGCGGGATGGGAGATCTGGAGATCACACCTTCTTACATGGTGGTCCTGGAGAAGCCGTACGTGCCAGCTATCGTACTGGCGTTTAAGTTGAAGGTGCCGACTGCTAAAAACCGCAACATCGGAACAGGCAGATTTGACTATCAGCCCTATGTCATCTTCGGGAAGAGCTATGGGCACTGGGTGTTCAACGCGAACTTTGGCTATGATATCATCACTTCTCCGGCTGGGGAGGGATTGAAGAACCAATTTATCTACGATTTTTCTGTGGAATACAAAATCACTGAAAGCTGGAGTGTCTTTGCGGAAGTATTTGCCAACAGCAAACCGACCGTAGAAGAAAAGGGGACATTCGCCGGCGCTATCGCCACGGAATATCAGTTCGGGAAGCATTTTAATGCTTTTGCGAGCGTTGGTTATGACAGCGATCACCTCCTTAATTTCCGGCCCGGAATTAATATTCCTTTTTAGCCAAATCTGTCCATCCCGCTTGGGTGCGTTTCATATTTGACTCACCTCGGCGCGCCATCCTCTTGCATACTCTCCCACTTGATGAACCGCCGACATTTTACGACTCTGTTATTGGCTCTCGGATGTGCCGGATGCGTGCCATTTATGCCGCATCCTGTGGATCCTTTGGCGAGTGCCGCGCGGCTGAGTTCAAGCCGGCTTGCAGAGAGAGTCTGGACTTTGGAGGCGCTTGAGAAAGAGGCAACACGCACTCATCCTACCGTCCAACTGGCCGAGGCGCGGTATGAGACGGCACGGGCGGCAATCCGCACCGCGCGTGAGATGCCCAACCCGACCATTGCCCTGACTCCACAAATTGTGACCCCGTATACAAGCTTGATGGCGGGCACGTATGGGGTGGACTTTGATTGGACCATTGAAACGGCGGGCAAACGTAATCGGCGTTCCGAAATCGCGCATGCGAACGCCCGGGCGTCGGCGGCGAACGTCGTGGAAGCCGTATGGAGCGTTCGCGCCGCGGTGCGAAAAGCTTTTCTCGAACTTTACGCCGCTGAACAGCGTTCCAGGCTGCTCTCTGATGCGGTGACCAGGCAGGACGACTTGCTGAAGGTTTTGGAGCAACGAATTCTCGCGGGAGAAGAAGCGCGTGGTGTCATGGCGCAACCGCGCCTTTTGCAGGCGCAGTTGAGGTTACAGGCGTCGGATGTATCAAGAAGCCTGGCGCTGGCCCGGGTGTCGCTTGCCGAGGCGCTTGGGATGGGCGTGAACGGTCTGGCGGGTGCGCGGTTTTCGTATTTTGCTTTTGAAAAACAACCATCCATTCCCTCCTCGGCACGGCGCGAAGCATTGACGCATCGGGCCGATGTGCTGGCGGCATTGGCAGAGTATGCTTCGGCCGAAGGGGCGTTGCGGCTTGAAATAGCCAGGCAATATCCCGATCTGCACCTCAATCCCGGCTATCAGCTTGATCAGGGGGTTAACAAATGGACGCTCGGACTGGGATTCACACTTCCTATCCTCAATCAAAACCGTGGCGCGATTGGGGAAGCCGAAGCAAAGCGCAAGGAGGCGGAGGTGAAGTTTTATGGCGTCCAGGCGAAGGTGCTTGCTGACTGCGATCGCGCGGTGGCCTCGCTCAAAGCCGCGCGGGCCAAGGTGGCTGTCACTGAGACCCTGCTCGCCGAGCAGGCTCGCCAGATTTCTTCGGAAGAGCGCATGGTGGCCGCGGGCGAAGGCGACAAGCTCGCCCTGTTAAGCGCCCAAGTGGAACGCGCGACAACTTTAACTTCACGCCTCGATGCCCTTGTTGAACTTCAGTCCGCTTTGGGCGCGCTGGAAGAAGCAACGCAAACACCCCTTAAATGAAGAAAATCGCTCATTTTTTACTCACGTTTTGTGTCCTGGCCGCACTTGGCTGGACGCTTTGGGTGGGCGTGAGAAAACAAAAGGAAAAACCCGGAATCGAAGAAGTCGCGCCCGAAGAGGCGGGCAAGGAGGAGGAAAAACCGGAGGATTTTGTTGTTAAGCTTGAAAAGGAAAAATGGGTGGCGCTCGATATCGATAAGGCCGAGCCCGAGAAGGCCATGCTCAGACCGCAACGCATCGCATTTGGGCGCGTGCTCGATCCCTCGCCGATTGTCACCCTTGACGGCGAACTGGCTGCCGCCGACGCCGCGCTTGCCGCCTCCAAATCTGAATTTGAGCGCACGCAGGGACTCTTTAAAACCGGGGAAAATGTTGCCCGCAAGGTCCTGGAAACCGCGCAGGCGCAGTTCCGCGCGGATGAAATCAAGGTAAGCGGTCTGCGGCGTAGCGCCCTGATGACATGGGGTCCCGATTTTGCGGCCTTCGACGCCGCGGCTCGACATGAGTATGTGGAACGATTTGTGCGGGGTGAACGGGCTTTGGTTCGCGTCGATATTCTTCCGGGCGATGTGCTCGCCGAACAGCCAAAAAGCGCGCGACTGGTAGTGCTGGGACGCGAGGATCAACCCATTGAGACCAAGGCAATTACCACGGCCTCCGACGTCGATATCAAAACACAGGCGCAAGGCTTTATTCTTGAGGTCGACAAACCGCCCTTTCCTTTACGACCCGGCATGGCGCTTACCGCCTGGCTTGAACTCGCCGAGGAGCCGCATCCGGGCTTTGCCATTCCGCGTTCGGCCATTCTCCGCCACGATGGCCGCGCCTGGGTATATGTGCAGGAAGAGGAGGAGAAATTTGTGCGCAAGCCGGTCACGCTTGGCTCTCCGTTGGACGGAGAAAAAGGATGGTTTGTCGCCGAAAAAGGAGGCGGGATCAAACCAGACGACTTGATTGTCGTTACAGGATCGCAATCGCTTTTATCGGAAGAATTGAAAGCGCAGGGCGGAGGGGAACCGGACTGATGCTCTCCTCGATTGTCAGAGTATCCTTGAGGCACCGCGGGATAGTGATGGTGCTGGCCGTTGCGTTGCTGGTTTGGGGCAGTTACGTCGCTTCGCGTGCGCCGCTCGATGTATTTCCGGAATTTGTCCAGCCGCAGGTAACCATCCAGACCGAGGCCCCTGGTCTCTCTGCGGAGCAAGTCGAAGTGCTCGTCACGCGACCCGTGGAAAGCTCAATCAACGGCGCGGCGGCCCTTGATTCAGTCCGCTCGGAGAGCATTCAGGGACTTAGCGTCGTGACAGCGGTTTTTAAAGAAAACACCAATATTTATACGGCCCGCCAGGCGATGGCTGAAAAGCTCGGCACCCTGACGCGCCAGCTCCCCGACGGAGTACGCGCACCGACTCTTTCCCCATTAACCTCGTCCACGATGGATCTCCTCAAGATCGGCCTGGTCTCAAAAACGATGTCTGGCCGCGACTTGCGCACGTTTGTTGATTGGACGCTCAAGCCGCGTTTGCTGGCGGTGTCGGGAGTGGCGCATGCCAATGTATTTGGAGGTGAAATTGAACAACTCCAGGTGCAGGTGAGTCCTGAAAAACTCGCCGCGTTCGACCTGACGCTGACCGATATTCTTGAGTCGGCCAAGGCGGCAACCGGTGTGCGCGGAGCCGGGTTTATTGACACGCCCGCCCAGCGGATTGTCATCCAAAGTCAGGGCCAGATGTTCACGCCGGAGGAGTTGGGGGAAGTGGTGGTGAGAAAAGGGGAGCCTGTGGTTCGGATGCGTGACGTGGCAACCGTAAAGCTTGGAAGCGAACCGAAGTTTGGCGATACGCTGATCATGGGCGGTCCGGGGGTGTTGATTACCATGAGCAGCCAGTATGGCGCCAATACGCTCACTGTTACCCACGCCCTGGAAGAGGCACTTGCGGAATTGAACCCCATTTTTCAGAGCCGTGGAATCAAGCTCTACCCACGATTGCATCGGCCTGCGACGTTTATTGAAACCGCGCTCGGCAACGTGCAGAGCTCGTTGATCATCGGCGGGGCGCTGGTTGGCATTGTGCTTTTGCTCTTCCTCCTCGATCTGCGGATCGCCTTTATTTCGTTTGTCTCAATCCCGCTTTCTTTGCTGACCGCGGTGCTGATTCTCGATTGGTGGGGCGTCTCTTTAAATACGATGACGCTGGGCGGCTTCGCGGTGGCAATCGGGGTCGTGGTGGACGACGCGATTATCGACGTGGAAAATATCCTGCGTCGGCTCCGGGAAAATGCCGCGATGGCAGCGCCGCGTCCGCTCTGGCGGGTCGTGTTGGAAGCTTCCGTGGAGGTGCGCACGGCGGTCGTCTACGCGACACTCATTGTGGCGGTGGTTTTCATGCCGGTGCTCACCATGTCCGGATTGCAGGGGCGCTTCTTCGGGCCGCTTGGCGTGGCGTTCATCCTTTCCATCCTCGCTTCGCTTGGGGTGGCATTGACGGTGACCCCGGCGATGTGCCTGGTTTTTCTGGGCCACGCAAAAGCGCACGAGGAACCGGGCTGGATTCGCGCCCTTAAGGTGATCCACCGAGACTGGCTCCTTTTTTTTGTGCGCTGGCCAATCGCGACGGCGCTTGGAGCGGTTTTGCTGGTGGCCGGTTCCTGTGCCCTGACGCCCTTTTTTGGAGGCGAACTTCTGCCTGAATTTCGCGAGGGCCACTTTGTGATCGGAGTCAAAGCACGGCCGGGAATGTCGATTGAGGAATCGCTGCGCGTGGGCAAACAGCTTTCAAAACTGATGCTTGCCAATGAGCACATTGCCACGGTCGAGCAGCAGGTGGGAAGGGCGGAATCCGGCGAGGACACATGGGGCCCCAACCAGAGTGAATTTCACGTTGAACTCAAGCGCGGCACCACCCCAGCGGAAGAGGTCGAGGTGCAGGAATTCCTGCGCGACATGCTGAAGGATTTTCCCGGAATCCAGAGTGAAGTGCTTACCTTCTTGGGCGATCGAATTGGGGAGACCATCTCCGGGGAGACAGCTTCGGTGGTTGTCAGTGTTTTTGGCGAAAACCTCGATCAACTCGACGCCACGGCGCGGCTGGTTTCAAAAGAGCTCTCCGCGGTTCCAGGCAACGCCGATGTGCAGGTCAAGGCTCCGCCCGGCGCGCCGGTTCTTTCGGTGAACCTGCGTCCTGAGCGGCTCACTCAATTTGGATTTCGCCCGCTTGAAGTGCTCGATGCAATCGAAACCGCGTTCCAGGGGACCGATGTGGCCCAGATGGTCAGCGGTAATCGGATCCACGAATTGGCGGTCGTTCTGGTTGATGAAGCGCGACGCGATCCGGAAACGGTTGGCGATCTGCTGCTTTCCAATGGAGACGGACTTCGGATGCCGCTGCGTCAGCTCGCGGATGTGGAGCTCACCAACGGACGCCCCATTATCGAACACGACGGGGCGCGCCGGCGGCAGACAGTCACCTGCAATGTGGAAAAGCGCGATGTTACAAGTTTTGTCGCCGAGGCGCGCAAGCGGGTGACTGAAAAAGTAAAGATTCCCGGCGGCGTTTATCTGGAATGGACCGGCGCCGCCGAGGAGCAGAAAAAGGCGCGCGGAGAGCTGGCGATCCATTTTTCCCTCGCAGTGCTCGGAATCATCCTTTTGCTCTCACTGGTTTTTAACAAAATGAACCACGTCGCCCTCGTGCTGGCGAATATTCCCTTTGCATTGGTAGGCGGCGTCTTGGCAGTTTTCGCGAGCGGCGGTTCGACTTCAATCGGCTCGTGGGTTGGGTTTGTGACGCTCTTTGGCATCAGTACTCGCAACAGCATCATGCTCATTTCCCATTACGAGCATCTTGTCGGGGTTGAAGGCGCGCCGTGGTCGCTGGAAACGGTCGCGCGCGGCGCCGGCGAGCGGCTCGTGCCGATTTTGATGACGGCACTGGTGACGGCGCTGGGAGTGCTTCCCCTGGCGATGGGCAGCGGCGAGGCCGGACGCGAAATTGAAGGGCCGATGGCCATTGTCATTCTCGGCGGCCTGATTACTTCCACCGCGCTCAATCTCATTGTCCTCCCAGCGCTCGCGTGGCGGTGGGGCCGTTTTGACGCCTCGCAGGCCGACGAAAATCAGCCATAGCGGCGGGCGTTAAAACTTTGCTTCAATCGCGACGCGGACAAATGGCGCGCCTTCGGTTTTAAACTCCTCGCCAACCCGGTGAAAATCGAAGTTGCGTTCAAAATTGTATCCCGCCCCGATGACGAGGTCGAACGGCTTGAAATGCGAGTAAGTGGCCTGGGCACCGACGCGGAATTCCTCGTATTGGACAACCGCATCGCGAAGGCGCGGATCGGTAGCCGGGGTTCGATCAACGCGAAAGCCGCCACCGTAGGCTTCCCCAACGATGCGGAACTCCCAGTCGTCGCTCTGGTTATAGACAAGGCTCGCCTTGGGGAAGACGGCCTCCAGGCGCACCTTATCGCTGATCAGCCAGATCGCGCCAAAGATCGGGATCACCGGGTAACTGTAAAAGGCGGCGCCGGCGGCTCCGACGACACCGTAAAGTTTTTTTGTAATGGGGATGGTGACAAAAAGATCCCACGGAATGTCGAAGCTTCTCCCTCGGATCTCGTTTTCAAAATAGAAGCCCGGATGAAGTTCAAGGGCTGCCCCGGCGTAGTCATACATCACGTATTCGACGGCGAGCGTTCCCGAGAAAGCCTGCAGTTTGGTTGGCACGGGCGCCCGGGAAGCGCCGAAATCGGTCCGTTCGTATCCGATGCCGGTGCGCAAGAACCATTGTCCTGCGATGCGGAACCGGTGCCCATAAGCGAACGAAGTGGAAAAAGCATCCTGTTCGCCGAGCCCGCCGCGTTCAAAGTTGCTGCCGCCGGTATATTTCGATTCGAATAAAAAAAGATCGCGCGACGCTTTCTCCGCATCGCCTGAAACCATTGTTTTTCCCGGCTCAACCGATTCGCCCGCAAAGGCGCACGGTATGAAGGGAATCAACGTATAAAAAACCGCGCACAACATTCGACGTTTCATGGTGGCGGGCACGCTAGGGCACCGTTTTCAAACCGGCAAGATGGAGCAGGTATGAGATGCAGGTTTCAGGGACAACGACGGTTCTTTGCCTGCGCTTTTTTAAATCTTCGCTTCGTATCGATTTGCCCCTCTGTTTCGCGTTGACCTCAGGGCCGGGCCGCCGGTTGTATCAACGCCTCTTTCCCCATGAATATTCCTTTGCTGCCACGTCGCGCATTTCTCAAAACCGTTGCCGGAGCCGCCGCCACCGCGGCCCTTGGCGCACCGTTCCGTTCCGAGGCGGCCGCTGGAAAAATCAAGCTCGGCATGGATAATTTTTCCGTGCGCGCCCTCGGCTGGAAAGCTTCGCAGCTCCTTGATTACGCCGACTCGCTTAAACTCGACACACTCTTCATCTCGGACCTCGAAGCATTTGACTCCCTTGAAGAGGGTTATCTGCGCGATGTGAAAGCCAAAGCCGACGCCCTGAAGATTGAACTTTATACCGGTTCCTGGAGCATCTGCCCAAGTTCGACCCGGTTCAGAAAAGATTGGGGAACCGCCGAGGAACATCTCACCACCGGCATCCGGGTCTCAAAAACGCTCGGCTCGCCTGTTTTCCGCGTGGTCCTCGGTTCGGCCGAGGATCGCAAGACGCCCGGCGGCATCCGCGCTCGGATTGCCGACACGGTCAAGGTTTTGAAAGCGTGCGAGGGGAAGGCCAAGGACGCGAATGTGAAAATCTCCATCGAGAATCATGCCGGCGACATGCACAGCTGGGAGCTGGTCGATTTGGTGGAGGAAGCGGGCAAGGATTTCGTCGGCGTCAATATCGACTCGGGCAATGCGGCCTGGACGCTTGAGGATCCGCTCGATCTGCTTGAGCGCCTCGGCCCTTACACCAATTGCTCAAGCCTGCGCGACGATATGATCTGGGAAACGTCCGAGGGCGCCTCCATTGCCTGGACCGCCGCCGGCGAGGGGCTTCTTGACTGGAAACAGTGGGTTGCCCGCTGGAGTCTGCTTTGTCCCTCCGTGCCGATCCAAATCGAGACCATCTCCGGGTTCTCCCGCGGGTTTTCGTATAAAAAGGCGGAGTTCTGGAAAGACTATGACAAGCGTCCCGAGGTGCTTGCCAAATTTGAAGCGCTGGCGAAAAAAGGTCACGCCATCCCGGGTTTCAAGGCGCCCGAGGGCGTCGATAAAAAAGTGGCCGAGCAGGATTATCAGAAGGCGGAACTGGCCCGCTCCATCAAGTATCTGCGCGAGGTGATTGGGCTTGGATTAAAGAGCTAAGCGCTTCTTTTTCTGCGGGCGCGTCCCGTTGAAAAAAAGTTTTCTTTTCAGCGTCGAAATGGAATTTCGAGCCGCTATAAGTCCGCCTCTCGCAATGGACATCAACAAGGCTCTCATCACTGCTGCCGGAAAATCGCAACGCACGCTCCCCCTTCAGACGCTCGTCGACCGTGACGGCGTCACCAAGACCGCGCTTGCGATTATTGTGGAGGAAATCCTGAGGGCAGGCATTGAGACGATTGGCATTGTCATCGCGCCGGGCGATCAGGAGGCGTATCGGGCCGCTGCGGGCAAACATGCTTCCCGGCTGACTTTTATCGAACAAAACGAGCCGTTGGGCTACGCGCATGCCATCCATTGCGCGGCTGGTTTTTGCGATGGCGACGCGTTTCTGCTGCTGGTTGGCGATCACCTTTATCTGAGCGCCACGGAGAAAGGGTGCGCCCAACAGCTCGTCGACATCGCGCGCATGGAAAATTGCGTGGTCTCCGCCGTCCAATCGACCCACGAAAGCAAGCTTCCGTATTATGGCGCCGTCGGAGGCCGGCTCGTCAATGCGGCCCAGCATCTTTACCAGATCGATACGGTGCTCGAAAAGCCGACACCGACCGAGGCCGAGCAGAAGATCGACGTGCCGGGATTGCGGGCCGGCTATTATCTTGGATTTTTTGGGATGCACGTCCTTACCCCGGCGGTGCAGCGGATCCTGGGCGAACTTTTTGCCAACGCAAAAGGCCGGGAAAGCTCCGTGCATTTCCGCGCGGCGCTGGCGCGGGTCGCCGATCATGAACGTTACCTTGCGTGCGAACTGGGCGGGCGCCGTTACGATTTCGGCGTCAAATACGGGTTGCTGACCGCGCAGCTTGCCCTGGCCATTTCCGGCACCGATCGTGAGGAAGTGCTCAGCGGGTTGGTTGAGCTGCTCGCCAACAAGATCAAATAAAGGCCATGATCTCCCGTCTCATCGCCATCATCACAGCTGCCGACGCGGCCACCCGCAACCGGTCGCTTGAGGAAATCTGCACGGCGGCATCTTTTGAAGAGTTGCTGGCCGAATGTGATGCGCTCGAAGAATTCCGCCATCGCAGTGAGAATCTGTATGAACGCGTCCGTGCGATTTTTTTCCTCCATGCGATCCACCGTTTCCATTTGCCTGCCCGCGCGCAGCTGAGTCTGAACGGATTGGTGCCATTCGAGGGGCATGAGCATTTGCTGCAGAGGCGTTTTGAGGAAGCCATCGAGCTTTTCCTTTCCACCCAGCGCGCGGCTGGTCCAAGTGATGCGCTGAGCAGTGCGCTGGCCGCGGCTTATTACCGGCTCGCATTTCAAACCCTGGCCAATCAGGTCCGGCGCAGCGTGCGTTCGGTGCGCGGCAACCAATGGATGTTCCGCATGGGGCATCCCAAGGATCAGCCATTGCGGATCCGGCGTGAACTCCTTGCCGCCCATCCCATTGACGGCTCGTATCCGGTGCTTCGGGAAAAGACGCCGGTCCGCATGGATCTAACGCACTCGGGCTGGAGCGACATTTTCTTTTTGGGAATGGATTATCCCGAAGGCGCCCGGGTGCTTAACGTTTCAATCGACCTTGCCGTTCATGGCCGGGATGCGGCGCCTCAACCGCCGGTATCCGCCTGGTTGCGAGTGATTGAAGAGCCTGTGCTGCGGCTTGTCAGCGTCGATCTCGGTGCGCGTGCGGACATTTCCAACCTGGCCGAAGTGTTCGACTTCGCAAAAGATTACCTGGGGCTGCTCAAGGCGGCGGTCATCGCCTCGGGGCTTGTGCCGCCCGGCATCGAAGGCTCGGGCAAATCGTTGGGCGATCTGCTTGAACAAATGCTTGGACCAGGCCGCGGCCTTGAGCTGGTCAGTTCCGTGAACGATATCCCAAAAGGATCGCGCCTGGCTGTTTCCACGAATCTTCTCGCCGCGTTGATCAGCGTCCTGATGCGGGCGACCGGCCAGGCCGAATCGTTGACGGGATCGTTGCGGGAAGAAGAACGGCGCCTTGTCCTTGCACGGGCACTTTTGGGGGAATGGCTTGGGGGATCGGGTGGCGGCTGGCAGGATTCGGGCGGGGTCTGGCCGGGCATTAAATTGATTGAAGGAGTGGCTGCGCAACCCGGCGACGTGGAGGTCAGCCGCGGACGTCTGATGCCGGCGCATCATGTGTTTACGCGCTCGGAAATTTCGGAGGACTCGCGCCGCAAACTTCAGGATTCCCTCGTGCTCGTCCACGGCGGCATGGCGCAAAACGTCGGGCCGATCCTGGAGATGGTGACCGAAAAGTATCTGCTGCGCTGCAAGGCCGAATGGGAAGGACGCCAGGAAGCGCTCGGGATTCTGGACCGGATTCTCGATGCCCTTCGCGACGGCGACATTCCCAAGGTCGGCGCCGTGACGACGCGCAACTTCGAAGGGCCCATCCAGACCATCATTCCCTGGGCATCCACTTATTATACCGAACAGCTCATTGAAAAGGTGCGCGCTGAATTCGGCACCGACTTCTGGGGATTCTGGATGCTGGGCGGCATGTCGGGCGGCGGCATGGGTTTTATTTTCGCCCCGGATCGCAAGGCCGAGGCGCAGCAACGCCTTCAAGCAATCATGAGCGCCACCAAACGGGAGTTGCAACACGCGCTTCCTTTCGCGATGGAGCCGGTCGTCTACGACTTTGCCATCAACGAAAACGGCACATTTGCCGATTTGCTTGAAGGCGCCGAATCGCTGATGCCGCCCGCCTATTACACCCTGACCGTGCCCGATTTGTTGCGCCAGGAGTTGCGCACCCTTTCCCCGTTGCGCCGGGCGGAACTTGATAAATTCGGAGCCGCCTGCCGCACAAAACCCGAGTTGCGGGGAATGGTGCAGACGCTCTTTGATGTCATGCTGCCGAAAGGAAAAGCGGAGTCGGGCGATCAGCAGACCTTGGGCGCGCTTTTGGAGTCCCACGGATTTGATCCAAAACTCCATGACCAGATCCGGGGGCAATTAAGAGAAGGCCGAATCGGGCTGGCGCAAAACCGGCTTCCGGCAAACGCGGTGATTGAAGATGTCCGCCCCGAGGATGTGGTTCATCACGCTTATCCAGCCGACTCGGGTCCATACAGCGACATTGGCCTGGCGGCACTTCGTGATGGTGAGGTGGCGGTCATTTCGCTCGCGGCCGGAGCCGGTTCGCGCTGGACCCAAGGGGCTGGGGTGGTCAAGGCGCTTCATCCCTTCTCCAAGCTGAGCGGACGCCACCGCACTTTCATCGAGACGCATCTGGCTAAAAGCCGGCGCATTTCGCGCATGGCGGGAACCGCGGTGCCGCATATTTTCACCACCAGTTACCTGACCCACGAGCCAACCGCCGAGTTTCTCGCCCGGCAGAAGAACTATGGATATGAAGGGCCTCTGATTCTTTCGCCCGGTAAATCGGTTGGATTACGGATGGTGCCGACCGAGCGCGATCTGCGGTTTGCGTGGGAGGAAATCTCGCAGCAATTGCTCGATGAACAGCAACAAAAAGTCCGGGAAAGTCTTCGAGCTGCGCTGATCAACTGGGCGCGTTCGGCCGGGGAAGCGAGTGATTACACAGACAATCTGCCGCTCCAGTGCCTCCACCCGGTTGGACACTGGTATGAAGTGGCAAATCTCTTCCGCAACGGCGTGCTGGCGAACCTGCTTGCCGAGCGGCCGCAGACCCGCTGGTTGCTGTTGCATAATATCGACACGCTTGGCGCGAATCTCGATCCGTCCCTTCTAGGCCGGCACATTCAAAGCGGCGCGGGCCTGACTTTTGAAATGATTGGCCGCAGGTTGGAAGATCGCGGCGGCGGCCTGGCCCGGGTCAATGGCCAGGTCCGGCTCGTGGAAGGACTCGCGATGCCCAATGAACATGCCGAGTTTGACCTGAGCTATTACAACACATTGACGACCTGGATCGATCTGGATGCGTTGTTTGCCGCTTTCGCACTGACCCGCGCTGATCTGGGTGACTCAGAAAAAGTCGCCACCGCCATCCGCGCGCTGGCCGCCAAGATGCCAACCTATATCACGCTCAAAGAAGTGAAAAAGCGGTGGGGCCATGGCCAGGAAGATATCTTTCCCGTCACCCAATTTGAAAAGCTATGGGGCGACATGTCGGCTCTGAGCGAAATTGATTCGCGTTTTGTGGTGGTTCCTCGATTGCGCGGGCAACAGTTAAAAGATCAGGCGCAGCTCGACGGCTGGCTGCGCGATGGATCGGCCGCGTATGTCGAGTCGCTCTGCGAATGGGGCGGTTGATCTCGGCGGATCAATTCGCTCGGAGGATAAATCGTGGCGCCGGGGCGTCACTTCTCGCCCTGAGGTTTTCGATCCATCGCCTTCGCTTTTTCAAGGTTCTGTCGCGCCAGGGTATCCGTTGGATCGAGCTTCAGCGCTATCTCCAGATGCTTGATCGCAGCCTCGCTGTCGCCGGCCGTGATCAGCAGCCAGCCGAGGTTATTCTGCAATTGTGCGTTTTCAGGATCCAGTTCCACCGCTTGTTTGGTCGCTTCCAACGCCTTTGGTAAATCGTTTTGGCGCAGGAACATTTCGGCAAGAGTCGTGTATGCACGCGGGATTTTCGGGTTGTCCGAGATCGCTTGCTTTAAGTGTTGCCGCGCTTCAACCACACGTCCGGACATGAGGAGGGCAACCGCCAGTTCAGTGCGGACTTCGGCATCACTGGGATCGGCTTTAAGCAACGCCTTATTAAGCGCGATCTTATCAGCCAGCGCCCAGGTTTGGAAATAATCCTTGGATAACAGATCGAAGTCAGCCGGGTTGCGCGGCAATAACTGGAGCCATAGCTCACCCATCTCATCCGAACTCTGGAGTCCATAAATGACACGCTTGGGCACTGGATTTGGATTTCGCACATTGCCGGCTGAGTTGTCGTAAGTGTAGCGCATCCGCAATGTGCTCCCTTTTGGAAGAACCAGGGGAGTCGCGTAACGGTAGTCGCCTTGCCAGTTGAAATCCCATTGCCTGATGGAAATCAGCTCCTGCTTTGTGCCGTCGGGAAGTTCGGCCCAGCCATGCACTTCCTTGCCAAGGTAATGAAGGTGCGGAAGGAGGCCCAGTAACTCAACTTCAACCGGCAGTTTATAGGACGATTCGATCGCGTAATCGGTCGTTCCTGCCGGGATGTCGATCTCAACGGAACGAAGCAATAGCCGGAACGCCTTTCGCGTCGGGGGTTGATCAGTAAAATAAAGCGCGACGCTGGCCTGGATTTTTTCCGGTTTGCCAGTCGGGCGCATGTGAAGTTGCAAAACAATGTCCGTGCTCTTTCGAAGCACCTCCGTCAGGCCGGCGGGCGCTTCCAAAGTCCGTTTGCCTGGCTGCCAGCTAAAAAACATCCCATCCGGCGTCCTCGCGCCCTGGCCCGCGTTCATCCCTGGGAATCCCGGCTCGTCCTGGCGGGCCGCACGCCGGCGGGCCTCTCCGGTATCGTCAAACAGGATGAATGCATGATGGACGGCACCTCTTACGTTGGGTCGAAACTCGACCGCGCGTAAGTATCGATTTCCCGGGACAACCTGGGGGATCACGAAGTTGCGATAGACGTCCTTGCCGCCAGCGGGGAGGGTATACGGCTCAGGCATGGCGAGCAGCAGATCCGGCTCGCCTAGCTGCCAGTCATCGCTCCACTGCGGCTTTACCTTTAACTCCGAAGCGATGCCTTCCGGGGCACCTCCTTTGCGCCAATTTTCGATCAGATCAATTTGCGCGGCGGTGAGGCGGCGTTCGCCAACAAACGCGCCATGGCCGGCTTCCGGCGGCCAGGGCGGCATATAACGACTCGCCGTCACATGAGCCAGCAGCTTCGCCCGCTTTTTCACCTCCTCATACGTTGCGAGGCTAAACGGAGCGTCTCCTCCCGGATGATGGCATACCACACATTCCTCGAAAATGATCGGCGCGATATCACGGTTGAATGTCGGCGATTTCCCCGGCGGCGGGCTTTTTGCATGGACGGCAATTTCGAAGAACATCCATGCAACCAAAGCAAGCCGCCAACTCATTTCACTTCCTCGATAAAACATCCGAGTGCGGGCTCTGAAGCGGGTGTCACCGGTTGTCCCGCGAGCGCCTGCTTTAACGCTGTTTGAAGATCGTATACTGTTGGTTCCGGCCTCGCTTTTCCAAAATCGACATACCGATTATCGAGGCGTCCGTGATAGAGCAGTTTGCCGTTTGGCCTGAAAACCGCCGCTTCCGGCGTCACACAAACGCGCGATTTCTTTGAGAAGATATGTTGAGGATCGCAAAACGCCTCCAATGGATAATTGAATCTGTTGAGATGCTCGCGGATTGCGGCGGCCGATTCGTCGGCGCCGGGATAGACAAGGTAAAAAACAACGCCAAGCGGCGCGAATTTCTCGGACAAACTCCGGATCTCCGGGGCGTAGGTATTGGAAATAGGGCAATCTGTCCGGGTGAAAACAAAAGCCAGCAATTTCGCGGTCGAATCACGGAAGGGGTCTGCCGGCTGCCCGTTTAGATCGAGCAGGATCGGCACTTTTAACGGAGGCCGCTTTTGGCCGGCCTCGCCCTGAAAGGAGGTCAGCAGCAAAGCGCAAACAACGCCGAGTAAAGACGATATCCGCGGATGGTTCTTCTGGAGGCGGTAAGAGAAAGGCAAGGGGTCGGAAATGTTAAATTGCAATATAGGGCGCGCGACGGCTCCGAGCCCGGTCGACGTCGCCGCGACTAGGCAGATTCCGGCTTCCCTCAGACGATTGATCGCCTGCTTGATTTAAAGCGCATTAAGTTTCAGGCGAAAACTTGTTTTTGCTGGTCCGGAAAGCTTTTGCGAATCGACAAACAGCTCTCGTCTTTCCGGAGTTTCGCGATTTTTACAAAAAAGCCCGCCGCATGGGATCCCATGCGGCGGGCCTGATATAACCTAACCGTGATCGGTGCGCGCTAGAAGTTGATGGTTGCCTGGAGGTAACCAAAGTCGGCGTCGTCGGACGGACCGGTATCGGCAAGATAGCTGCCGGCGAAGAAATGGCTGTAGCCCGCTTGAACCTGGAGCCATTTTGTCGCATTCCAGGTGACGACGAAATCGACTTCCTGTCCGGCGAAGTTGCTTGCATTGCGAGCCGCTGGGGTAAGCGGACGGACCGGGGTAAGGCCATTGGCGCGGTACCAAAAGTCGTCGGTGCTGGCCAGCCAAAATGCATGGTAGTCGAGCTGGGCGGTCACCGATTTTACCGGAGAAACGCGCAGGCTGATCATCGGGTTGTGCATGTTCTGCCACGAAAACAGATCCATAATTCCATAGAACTTGTGGTTGGTCGGAAAGAGGTTCTGGAAAGTCTCGCTATCGTTGTCCGCGGGATCCTTGTCTCCGGTGGCGAAGTTGTATTCGGCCCACAGCCGCGGTTTCCAGGCCGAATCAAAGTTGTAACCCGCGCCGGCATGAACGGCAAACGCGCTAAGTGCCTGATCAAACACCTCGCCGTTTTGATAAGCGCCTTCAACTTCGAACTCGAACCCGTGAAGCTTCTTCGGATTTCCTTTAACCCGGCCGCCATAAGTGCCGAAACTGGAGTGCTGGGCAAGGAGACCGGCTCCTTTGGGCTGGATAGTCGGGACGGCGCCTTGAAGGCTCGCCGTGGTGCCGTTGGCCTGGCTAAGCCAGAGGGCGTAAAGCTCGAGCGATCCAAAGGCCAGATCGCCCATCGTAAAGTAAGCGCCGCTGAAGATCTGCTCGCGATCGTTTTCGTTCCCATTAAACAAGTCAGACTTGTTGAACTCATCGCGTCTGATCACCACAACGGAAGAGGCAAAAAGGTCGAGTTGCCAGGTAGGCGCTTTCCAGGAAAGTTTCGCGGCATCAAAGGTGCGTCCGAAGTTATTCCAGTCAAAGCCGCCAATGAGCCGTTCATCTCCATAGCTCAGAAGCTGGCGGCCGGCTTTCAATGTGAGCGGAAACGATTTCGGATTGCCAATTTCAATGTAAGCCTGGCGTAAATCGAAGTTATCGTCACCTTCCGCGGCCAGCGCGCCCGGGATGTTCGGGCGATCGGACTCAAACTCACGGGAGTCCTGGCCTTGGGCGTAAATCCTAAGCCACGGAGTCGCTTTGACCAGGACGCCTACGCGGAACCGCTGAAGCAGCCATGTGTCATCGGTAAACGAGTTGAGGCTGTCGTCAAAATCGAAGTTGTTATTGCGCACTTCAATCCGCAGGCGTTCCTGCACATCGAAGCAGATTCTGCCGTCCAGGAAACAGAGCGGGTTCGCTTCGGGCGCTTTTTCAATGATGGCTTTTGTTTCTTTGCCATCGGCGGGTTTAACAATGTCGCCGGCCACTCCGGCTAGCGCGCTGCCTGCAAGGAGCGCGGCAGCCAGGGTATTTCGATGAGGAACAGGGTGGTATTTTGGAAGCATGGGTGGTTGTTGGTTGGAAATAGCCCCGGAATAATTTGCCTGGTGCCGATTGACAGGCAGCCCAATCAGGGCGCGGAGTAGCGCGGCGCTGAGTGGACAGCGTCGGAGAGCAAGTGATCCTGCCGTTAGGTTTAAACCGGGAAAACGGCGCCTCTCGATCAGACCGAAATCGAGGCACTCTTTGGAGCGGGCGGCGGCGCGGGTGCAACCGGCGCGCTTACTTGCTGAACCGGCTTTTTCTTGTGGGCGTGGATCTCAAGAAACTCGATAAGATGTTCCCGGAGCCGGTAGTAGTCCGGATGTTCCATGACAGCCTGGCGTTCGCGAGGGCGGGGGAAGTTGATTTCGAGAATATCGCCTACTTCAGCCTCCGGACCGTCAGTCATCATGACGATGCGATCGGATAAAAAGAGAGCTTCATCGACATCATGAGTAACCATAACGGCGGTCTTTTTGTCCCTGCGCCAGAGTTCAATCAGGACTTGCTGAAGTTCGAACCGGGTCAGTGAATCGAGCATCCCAAAAGGTTCATCGAGCAACAACATCTTGGGCGAGAGTGCAAAGGCGCGCGCGATGCCAACCCGCTGGCGCATTCCGCCGGAAAGTTCAGCTGGCCTTTTATGCATGGAGTCACCAAGCCCGACGATTGTCAGGTAATACTCGGCGATTTGTTCCCGCTCCTGGCGTGATGCCGTGTAGAAGACCTGGTTGATTCCCAGCATGACGTTTTCAAACGCAGTCATCCATGGCAACAGGCAGGGCGATTGAAAGACCACTCCACGGTCGGGGCCGGGGCCGGTGATTTCCTTGCCTGCCAGGACAATGACTCCTTCGGTGACTTCACTAAGGCCAGCGATCATGGAAAGCACGGTCGATTTGCCACAGCCCGAATGTCCAATCAGGCAGATGAATTCGCCCTGGCTTACTTTGAGGTTGAAGTCCTTTACAATAATGGCGGGCCCCTTGGGCGTGGAATAGCTTTTACTAAGCTTGGAAAGTTCGAGATAATGGCTCATCGGGAATGCGGATATTGAAGGCGCTTAGCCCAGTTCAATCGTTTCGCGTTTTTCTTCGGCGCGACGTTTCGGAGCGCGCCTTGCGAACATCGGAGGCCGGGCGACGTTCAGGTCTTCGGGAATGAGATCCGGGAGGACAAGCTTGCGTGAAATAACCAGCTTCGGTTTGCCGCCCTCGCCAAGAAGGTAACCAATGACTTTGCGCCTGATCTCTTTGTAGCGAGGATCGTGATTGATCGCTTTGCGATCGCGCGGACGCGGAATGTCGACGGCAACTGAGGGCCCCAGTGTCGCGCCGGGGCCCGCGCTCAGCGGGATGATGCGATCGGCCAAAAGAATGCCTTCATCCACATCGTTGGTAATGAGAACGACCGTCCGTTTTTCCTGCTCCCATATCCGCACAATCTCATCCTGAAGCGTGGCGCGTGTAAGTGCGTCGAGCGCGCCGAGCGGCTCATCCAGAAGAAGGATCTGCGGTTCGGCGGCCAGCGCCCGCGCCACTGATACCCGCTGCCGCATGCCTCCGCTTAGTTCACCCGGCTTCTTGTCGCGTGCCGGCGTGAGGTTGACCATCGCTATATATTTCTCGGTGTGCGCCCGCTTCTTCTCTTTCACCCAGTTCGGGAATATCTGGTCTACGGCGAGATAGATGTTTTCAAAGACCGTAAGCCACGGCAGCAGTGAATAGTTCTGAAATACCACGCCCCGGTCCGGTCCTGGCTCAGTAATTGGCACGTCTTTCAGTTTGACCGTGCCGCTGTCAGCCTGGAGGAGCCCGGCAATCAACGAAATCAGTGTCGTTTTGCCCGCACCGGAATAACCGACAATGGCGACAAACTCGCCTTGGGCGATTTCAAGATTGATGTCGCGGAGCACATTGGTGCGTTTGTCACGGGGGCCGAAGCCTTTGTTGACGTTCTTTAATTGCAGGAATGGCATGGGATCAGATCGTTTTGAAGCGGGCTTCAACCATGCTCATGAGCCGGTCCAGCGCGTAACCGATGATGCCGATTGTCAGGATGCAAAGGATGATGTGGGCGTAACTCAGCGCGTTGTATTGCTGCCAGAGAAAGCCTCCGATGCCGGGCCGGCCCGTGAGCATCTCGGCGGCGACAATGACTAGCCACGCTATGCCGAGCGAGAGTCTGAAGCCGGTGAACATGTAGGGGAGCGTGGCGGGCACCAATACTTTAAAGAGTGTCTTGGAACGCGAGAGCTTAAGCACCCGGGCCACGTTAATGTAATCCTGTGGAATGGCACGGACCCCGACCGCGGTATTCAAAACCGTGGGCCACATCGAGCAGATCGCGATGGTAAAGATGGCGGCCAGTTCCGAGGCCGTATAGGTGACGTTTTCTGCAAACGGGATGTGAACGGTAAACTTGGCGCTCAGAAAAAGCACCATGCCAAGAGGGAGCCATGCCAGCGGCGACACGGGCCGCAGGATCTGGATGATCGGGTCGAAGATTTTGGTAAACGTCTTGGAAAGACCAAGGCAGAACCCGATCGGCGTGCCTAACAGGAGCGCGATGAAGTAACCCTGCGCCACGAGCTTCAGAGAAAGCCAGGTAAAACGCAGCATCCCCTGGTCGAGTTCGCCCCGTTTTTCAAATGGCTTGATTACATACGGCTTGCTGGCGGCCCATGTCTCAGCGGGCGTGGGGAGATCTTCCGAGAGCCCGACGCGCTTGGTCACCGTGACCATGTCGCCAAAGTCATCTTTGACCGTGCTGCTGATTTCCCTGCCCGAGATGCAATACCAGATGAGGACGCAGAGTCCGATGCCGATCAGCGGGAAGACAAAGGTGTCGATGCGGAAACGTTTAATCCAGTCCATATCAGTTAACCTTTCAATGTGTTGACTTCGAAGCTCTTCGCGTAGGCTTCACAGTCGGCTTTGGGATCGAATATTTTGCCGTCAAAAAAAGTTTCCGGTTTATCATCCAGGCCGCCGTGTTTGAATCCGATCTCTTTCATCGCTTCCTCGTAGATGTCGGCGCGCAGGACTTGTTTGGCGACCTTCTCGTATTCGGGTGCGCCCTCGACAAAACCCCAGCGGCGAAACTGCGTCAGCCACCATTTGCCGAAC
This sequence comes from Chthoniobacteraceae bacterium, assembly GCA_028293625.1. Taxonomy (GTDB): domain Bacteria; phylum Verrucomicrobiota; class Verrucomicrobiia; order Chthoniobacterales; family Chthoniobacteraceae; genus CAIURC01. The sequence continues at coordinate 80,132 of JAQGOL010000029.1, forward strand.
TTGGGCTGCGGATAGTTGGTGCCGCGATCGCTGAAGATCATGTAGTTGGGATCCTTGATCTTGCGGCCATCGCCCATGTCGTACTTTCCTTGCAACCGAGGAAGCAGGATGTCGGGCGGACAGTTGATATAGGTCGGGGCGCTGACGATTTTGGCTTGCTCGGCGCGATTCTCCATCTTGTCGAGCCAGAGGCTCGCTTCATGCAGCGCTTTAAGGACTGCCTTCACGGACTTGGGATTTTGTTCAGCGAACTCAGCTGTAAAAGCGCACACTTTCTCGGGATGATCTTTCCAGATGTTCTGTGTATTGATCGCCGTGTATCCGCTGCCATCGGCGATGGCGCGCGCATTCCACGGTTCGCCCACACAGAAGCCATCCATCTTGCCGACCTTCATATTCGCCACCATTTGCGGAGGGGGAATGGTAATCAGCGAAATATCCGCATTGCCGCCTTGCGCATCACCCGGGTTGATTCCGCCGGCGGCGAGATAATAGCGCATCCACATTGCGTGGGTGCCTGTGGGGAAAGTCATCGCGAAGGTCATTGGCGTGCCGGCGGCCTTGGCGGCATCGGCATAGGCTTTTAGCGCCTTGGGATCTTCCTTCACTTTGCCTGCAAGCTCCTTCTTCAAGGTAATTGCCTGGCCGTTGCGATTAAGTATCCACGGCGCAATCATCGGTTTTTTAGGTGAACCAGCCAGACCCATACTCGATGCGAGCGGCATGCCTAACAACATGTGCGTGGCCTGGTTGTCGCCGGTGGAAAGGGAGTCACGGATCGCCGCCCAGTTGGCGCCTTTGGCAACCGTGGAATCGATGCCGTATTTTTTAAACAACCCTTTTTCGTGGGCGATGATGATCGGCGAACAATCGGTCAGCGCGATGATGCCGAATTTCATGGTGGCCGTCTCCGGCGCGTCGCTCGCATAGAGACTGCCAACCCAGCCTTGCGGCAATCCGCCAAGCAGCCCGGTGGCGCCGAGCGCCTTGACGGTGTTGGAGAGAAAACGCCGGCGGTTCAGGCAGGAAGCCGGTGCGGAATCAAAAGGGTTATTCATAAAAGTGGCGGCTGATGTGGAGAGCGTGCGCGCAGGAGTGGCGACAAATGGGTTGCGGGAGCGGCTTTAGCTACCGATGTGCCATGCCTGCCGGAAGTGGCGCATAAACGAACTCCGAGTTTTTGATGCGGACGATGAATCTAATTCATGCATGCCTCCTCTACCTAGCAGCAGACAACTCCGCGCTCTCTGAATGAATCCGCGGGAAACGTTATTCACGCGCGGCACTCATGAATTAAAATCCGTGCCAGTTAGCTTTCAGTGGCTTCAAGCAAGGTTCGCCGCTGTCGGCTTTTAGGCAGGCTGCGCAAAAGCAATGGCTCCAATGGCGTCCGCAAGTTGCTTCCTATGCAGCCCGGACGGATGAGGATGCCGCGCCAAGCGGGGCGCTTAGGGAAAAGATTAGTGCCACGAATGCCAGCCGGGCACTTCGTTCTTCCTTTGCTTTGCTATCAATCCGTCGTTGTAACGGAGTCACGATTTTCTATGCTCCGCCGCCTATGCGAGAAAAGAGAGGGGTGTGGTTAAATCAAATGATTCTGGCGGTGGCAGTTACGTTGAATGCTTCTGATGAATTGCGCGCAGCCACATGGTTGACTCAGCCGGCTTCCGGAGAATGGGCAACGGCCACGAATTGGTCTTCCGGCAATGTGCCGGATACCGCAGGTGAGGTTGCGGAGTTTGGCGAATCTTCCATTCATGCAATTTCGCTCTCTTCGTTCGCAGGAATCAGCCGGCTTACTTTTAATGACTCAGCCACGCCATACGAGATAACCGTCTCCGGAGGCGGCGTTTTGCAGCTGCTTGAAGCGGGCATCCTATCGAAGGCTACCAGCGGGATTACGGTAACCGGTCAGGCAAGCGCCCTGAGCTTTTTCGGGAATGCCGGCGCTTCGCACACCCGGCTTGCGGCCGGCCAAAATGGACAAATTGTCTTCCTGGAATCCGCGCATGCAGAAGATGCTCAGATCGCAGTCGGGGCCACGGGATTTGTTGGTTTTCACAACCAATCAAGCGCCGGTAACGCCCATCTGCAGGTAGACGGTTTGGCCCAGTTTATCGGCGAGGCGAGTGGCGGGGCGATGACGGCGGCGGTAACCGGTGAGATGACGTTTTTTAATGATTCCAGCGCCGCGAAAGCAACGCTGGTGATTGCTTCCGGAGGACGTCTTGGATTTGTGGATCGCAGTTCGGCAAGCGAAGCGGCGATCGTGAACAGCGGTGTGATCTTCTTTATGGGCGCGGCCTCGGGTGGGACTGCGGAACTAACGGGAACGCCGGGATCCCGTTTGGATATCCGGAGCCTGGAGACTGCCGGGATAACGCTCGGTGCGCTTAACGGAAGCGGCGAGGTGGATCTTGGTGATAAAACGCTCTCAGTCGGTGCTGGCGGAGCGGACAGCGTGTTTTCCGGCCGGATCACAGGAGTTGGCGGAAGTCTGGTGAAATTGGGTGCCGGCACCGTTGCACTGCTTGGTGCAAATGATTTTTCCGGGAGTGCGACGCTCGAATCCGGAGTGCTGGCAATCGGGGCGGCGCAAGCTTCAGGACTCGGTCCGCTGGTGCTCCGGGGCGGCGAATTACGCGGGATAAACTCAGTTGAAGTAGCGAATCCAGCCCTGGTTCTTGGAGCGGACGCGACCACTGTTATTTCCTCGGTTTCCGGGCAACTCACCTTGCTTCCACTCACGCTCACGCGAGAGGCGGGCAACCATTTGATTTTTAAATCGGGCTCCGGGTCGATTGAATTGCGGGCAGCTTCCGCCATCTCACTTGGTGTAGCTGGCCCGATCACCGTGCTTAGCGGTTCTGTTTCAGCAGGATCAGACGCCTTGGGTGAATTGACCGCTGCGGCATCGGTGACCACGGTAAACAGAGAAGCGGCCATCGACTTTCAACATGGCCTGGCTTCGATTAAAAATCTGGAGGGAGGAGGCCGTGTTCATTCCTTCAAAGACCTGACTGTCGAGGAAGGCACTTTCTCCGGAGAACTTTTCACCTCCAACATTTTCGTCAAGGAAGGGGAAGGAACATTCACCCTCAATGGCCGCGCCAAACTCGTTGCCGCTAACGCCGAGGTGCGTGGTGGAACGCTCAATTTGGAAACCAGCGTTGCGGACGGTGTTCCCCAAATCACGGTGCGATCCGGTGCGGCAATCCGCGTTGGCAGCGAGGGGATTTCTCCCGTGAAGCTGAGCATCGAAGCGGGCGGCGATGGGCTTTTTGAAAATGGCGGATCGCTTGGCTTTCATTCGATTGATAATGCCGGCTCGCTTGTTTTTCGGGATGGAGGGAACGGCGACGGCACGATCTTAACCCGCTCCGGAGCCACGACGCGTTTTGAAGGCACCGCATATCCCAGGACTTCCAATTTGCGCAGCGAACCTGGCGGGCTTGTCGCAATTGATGGCCTGGAAAGTGCAACCTTTACCGTCAATGCGATCGATGCCGCCGGGAGATTCTTTTTGGGTGACAGGACGCTTGCCGTGGCTGCCGGGACGATTTCGGGCGCACTCTCGGGAAAAGGCGGTGCGCTCACCAAAATCGGCGTCGGAATGGTGACTTTAAGCGGCAAAAATTCGTTTGATGGGGGCACAACCATTGAAGCGGGAATCCTGGCCATCCACAGCGATGCAAACCTTGGTGCGGCAGGCGAGCCCCTCTGGATGTCGGGCGGCGTGTTAAAGACCTTGGAATCTGTTGATCTGGCGCGTCCGGTCGTGATCACAGGCGCTTCGACGCTCGATACAGGCAGCAGGACATTGCGAATCACCGGCAGGCTTTCAGGCATCAGCCCCGCTGTCATCCCCCCCGGCGGGATCATCCTCCCTGCCACCAAAGCAAATGTACTTTTACGCAAGATCGGTTCCGGTCTTCTCACGCTGAGCGCTGACAACCCATTTGCCGGCACGTTGCAGGTGGAGGAAGGGGGAGTGGAACTCGCCGGTTCCATTGCGGGAAATCTTACACTGCTTGCCGGCCGGCTCACAGGCCACGGAATCGTCGGCGGCAATTTGCGCAATAATGGCATGATCAGCCCCGGGAATTCTCCCGGAACACTGACCGTTCATGGCGATTATACGCAGACCTCGGAGGGCCGTCTCCGGCTTGAACTCGATGGCGCCGAACAATCCGACCAGTTGGCAATCGGTGGCCGCGCACATCTCAATGGAACGCTGGAAATCGTTGCGGGCTCTCGTTTGAAGCCGGGATCGCAACTTGCCGTAATTACGGCGGCTGGCGGAATTGATGGACGCTTCAGCCGTGTGATTCAATCAAGCTTGCTTGGTGGCGAAATTGTTTACGCCAGGAACGAAGTGATTTTCAAATATCTGACGAGCGCTTTTGGCCGGCTTGAATCGCTCTCAGATCTGCATCTGAGCCATAACCAACGCGAAATCGCCGCTGCCCTCGATCGTGCTTCCGACGCCCAGCCTGGCCTCGTGCAATCGTTGCAGGCGTATCCATTTGCCGCGCTGCCCAAAGCTTTTGATCAAATTGCGCCGGAAGAGTTTGGCGCACTCTTTGAGATTGGCTTAAACAGCGCCAACATTCAGGCGGCCAATCTGGATCGCCATCTTAGTGAAGTCCGGGCCGGGGCGGCCGGCTTTAGTGCCAGCGGGTTAAATCTTCAGGATGCAGACGGCACTCATTCCAATGCCCCCGATGGAAAAGAGGCGTCCGGACCGGGTGAGTGCTGGACTGTTTTCCTCAACGGGACCGGCGAATGGCTCGATATTAACGGTGATGGAAATGCCCGCGGCTTTAATCTGGAGACGGGCGGCTTTACCCTGGGCGCGGATTACCGGGTCACAAGCAATTTTGCATTGGGCGTGCTCGCCGGTTATGTGGGAACCTCCGTGGATCTCGCAGACGCGGGACGGGTCCGGGTTGACGGGGGAAAGCTTGGCCTTTATGCGACGATCTTCGGCCCCAAAGCTTATCTGAACGGGTTGATAAGCGGCGGCGCCAATTCTTACGATCTTCGCCGGGGCGGACTGGGAGGCCACGCCCATGGCGATACCGAGGGCGGCGAGTTCCATGCCTTGCTTAGCGGTGGATACGATTGCCACGCCGACCCCTGGGAGTTTGGTCCGACTGCGGCCATACAATACGGTTACGAAAGCATTGATGGCTTTCAGGAACGCGGTTCACTGGCACCCCTCGCTCTTTTCGAAAACAAGACATCCTCGTTGCGCAGTCAGCTTGGTGGGCGGCTGGGAGTTAATATTCGCCGGTTTGGAATTCGGCCCGAGATTCGAGCTCTCTGGCAGCATGAATACCTTGAGGCGTCCCGCTCCATTGAAGCGGGTTTTCCAACGGGCGGCGGCTTTCAGGTTGAAGGGCCGCGCACGGGCCGCGACAGCATTCTTCTTGGCGGCAGTGTGAACTTCATTTGGAGCCCAACTCTGGGAACCTTTGCCGCCTATGATGCGGAACTTGGCAGGAGAAATTATCGTTCGCAGACGATTAGTGCCGGATTGCGTTGGAGTTTTTGACTCGCGGGAATAGTGCGCCGTTTCGCTTGATGAAGGCGGACCCTTTGCCGATCCCGGAACAAACGGTCCCGCCTTTCCGAATTCACTGGGAAAGCGTGCAGCGGTTGCGCGGGGCTGCCAATCCTGAGCGTGTCCAAGAACGCGCTTGACGCGCGCGGATGCGTGCCGCACGAATGCAAGTGCTTGCTTGCATAACACCCCTTTCACCCCTGCGTCATGAAAAAGCTCACCCAGCTTTTGGGTCTCATACTCCTGCTTCCGGCCTGTTCACGCCCTGCGGCGAGCCTTCCCGCGCCAGGCGGTAAAGAAGAACAGGCGCTGATCAATGTCATGACGAGCCTGGCAGAGGACCGGCCGATTCCGCGTTACCTGCCGGTCACGGGGGAACTCAGGGCGGCGAAGCAAGCGATGCTGGCACCGGATACATCGGGAAAAGTGGTGGCTGCCCCCATTGAGCGCGGCTCGATGGTGCGTGAAGGCGACGTGATCCTGAAACTTGATGACCGCGCGGCAACAAATGCGCTCCAGGAATCCGAGGCGAGCCTCGCGGATGCGCGGCTCAAGCTCAATTGGGCGCGGAGCGAGAGCGCACGTAGCGAACCGATGGCGAAATCCCACGGGATTTCCGCCGCGGAATTTGAGCGCCTGACCCTTAACCAGGCGACTGCCGAAACCGCGCTGGCCGCCGCCACGGCGCGTCGCGACCAATCGAAAAAGGCGCTCGACGACACGGTTCTGCGAGCGCCCTTTGCCGGCACAGTGGCGGAGCGGCTTACCGATGTCGGCGCGTTTGTGAGCAGCACCATGGGAGTGGCCCAGCTTGTTGCCACGGAGCAGTTGCGACTGATGCTCAATGTCCCGGAAACCGCCGTGGGCTCCGTTAGTGAAGGACAGCGTGTCAGCTTCGTGGTGCCTGCTTTTCCGCGCGCGGAGTTCATAGGCACGGTGAAGTTTATTGGCGCCGCATTGCGGGAATCCGCGCGTGATCTCATCGTGGAAGCTGAGGTTCACAATGCGGACGGCAAACTGAAGCCTGGCATGTTTGCCGAAGGAAGGTTGGTGCTCGGAGAAGAAACCGCCGTGACGGTCCCTTTGAGCGCGCTGCAAACCGTGGGCTCCACGCACAAGCTGTTTGTCGTGCGGGACGGGCGGGTGGAGGAGCGGATCGTTGAGGTTGGCGAGACCGAAGGCGATATGGTCGAGATTTGCCGGGGAGTAATCAAAGGGGACGCGGTAATCGTTGCGCCGGGCGCCGCCGCCATTGACGGGGTCAAGGTCGTTTCAAAACCTTAATTTCCGATGCAATGGCTCGCTGCAATCTCGGTAAGGCGCCCCGTGTTCGCGACGGTGCTCGTGTTGATCTTCGTTGTCGTCGGGGTGCTCGGCTACACGCGGCTGCCGGTCGATCTTTTTCCAAAGGTGGACTTTCCCACGGTGGTGATAACCACCTCCATGCCCGGGGCGTCTCCGCAGGAAATGGAGACCGAAATCACCAACAAGATTGAGGAAGCGGTCAATACCGTCAGCGGAATTGACGAGCTGCACTCCACTTCCAGCGAGGGCATTTCGCAGGTCATCATCGCCTTTCTTCTCGAAAAGGACGGCTCGGTGGGCGCACAGGAAGTGCGCGATCGCATCAACCGGATTCTCAACGATCTGCCTGAGGAGGCGGATGCGCCGCGCGTGGAGCGGCTCGATGCCGATGCCGCGCCGGTGCTCAATGTGGCGCTCATCGCCGAGCGTCCGGTGCGCGAGATCACCGAGTATGCGGACAAGGTGTTGCGCCGCCAGTTGGAGAGCAGCGCCGGCGTGGGCCAGGTGACGCTGTTAGGCGGACGCAAGCGGCAGATCAACGTGTGGCTCGATCCCGTGCGGCTGCGGGCATTCAAGCTCACCGCGCTCGATGTTGAACAGGCGCTCAAACGGCAAAATGTGCAGATTCCCGCCGGGACCGTGCAGGGCGAGGCGCGGGAAACGGGGCTGCGCGTGGAAGGGCGGGTGCTGTCCGTGGAGGCGCTCACCCGTCTTCTGGTGCGCGAGCACGAAGGCGGACTCGTGCGGCTGGGGGACGTGGCGCGCGTGGAGGATGGCGAGGAAGATGCGCAGAGCAGCGCCCGCCGCAACGGCGTGCCGACCGTTGTCCTCTCCATCCGAAAGCAGTCCGGGGAAAACACCATTGCGGTCGTGGACGCGCTCAAGGAGCGGCTCGACACCCTGGGCGCGCGATTGCCGGCCGGTTACAAGATTGAGGTCGTGCGGGACAACTCGCTGGTCATCCGCACGAGCGTTGCCGCGGTGAAGGAGCACCTTATGCTTGGCTCAATTCTCGCCGCGCTTGTTGTGCTGTTTTTCCTCGGGAACGGCCGCGCCACGATCATCTCGGCGCTGGCGATTCCCACCTCGATTATCGCCAGCTTCGGCTTTATGTGGATCGCCAATGTGACGCTGAACATGATCAGCCTCGTGGCGCTCGCGCTCGCCGTGGGAATCGTCATCGACGACGCCATCATCGTGGTGGAGAACATTTTCAGGCATCTGGAGGAAAAGAAAAAATCGCCCTTTGACGCGGCCATTGACGGGACCCGCGAGATCGGTCTGGCGGTGATGGCCACGACGCTTTCGCTGCTGGCGGTGTTTGTTCCCGTTGCGTTTCTGAGCGGCATGGTGGGGCGTTTCATGAGCAGCTTCGGGCTGACGATGTCCTTTGCCATCGCCGTGTCGTTGCTAGTGAGTTTCACCCTTGCGCCCATGCTCTCGGCTCGGGTGCTCAGGATCACGCGCCCGAACTGGCTCGAACGCGGCATGGCCAGGCTCGTGAACGTTTTTTACCATCCGCTTGAGCACGGCTACTTGGCGATGCTGCGGTTTTCTATGCGTCATCGCTGGCTCGTCGTGCTTGCCTGTTTCGGCGCGCTTTTTAGCGTCGGTTTCCTGATGAAACACGTGCAGAAATCGCTTTTGCCAGCCACCGAGGAGGCGCAATTCCAGGTTTCATTGCGCACGCCTGAAGGTTCCAGCCTCGCCGTGACCGATCTGGCCGCCGAACGTGTCGCGCGCGATATCCGCCGGATGCCCGGCGTGGAATATACACTCCTAACCATCGGCGACAGCGATCAGCGCACGCCGAACCTGGCCAGCATTTATGTGCGCCTGGTTGATCCGGCGCGGCGGGCACAGACCCAGGAAGCCGTCATGGACCTCGTCCGCACGGAGATTGTACCGAAGTATCCGCCTGAATACCGGATGACAGTGATGCTGGTTCCCGCGTTCGCCACCGGCCAGTCGAGCGCGAACGTGCAATACATCATTGCCGGGCCCGATCTTGCGAAGCTGACCGCCGCGGCGGAAGCGGCCCTTATCGAAGCGAAAAAGATTCCCGGTATCCGCGATGTGGACAGCACATTTATCAGCGGCAAACCGGAATTGACCGCGGTGGTTGATCGCAGCAAGGCCGGCCAGATGGGAGTCAACATTGCGGATCTCTCGTCCACGCTCCGGCTGCTGGTGGGCGGCGCCGATGTCTCTTCCTTTAGCGAAAACGGGGAGCAGTATGACATCCACCTGCGTGCCGACCAACGCCACCGCGACCGGGAGGAAGCGCTTGGGCTGCTTACGGTTCCTTCGGAAAAAGCGGGTCCGGTGCCGCTCTCGAGTCTTGTGCGCTTTGAGCATCGCAATGGTCCCGCGCAGATCAACCGCGCCAACCGCAGCCGCGAGATCACCATCACGGCAAACAATGCCCCGGGTGTCGGTGAAAGCGGGATCCTCGCCGCGATCGACGCGGTGGTGAAAAAGCAGAACCTGCCCGCCGACTACCTGACCGGCGCGGTAGGCCGTTCCAAGGAAATGAACCGCACCGCCTCCGCATTCATCACTGCGATGCTGATGTCCGCGGTATTTATGTATCTGGTGCTGGCCGCGCAGTTTGAGTCGTGGATTCATCCTTTTACCATCCTGCTTGCGCTACCGCTTACGCTCCCGTTTGCCCTCCTCTCGCTGCTGATTTTCGGCGAATCGCTCAACATCTTCTCGATGCTCGGCGTGCTCGTGCTCTTTGGCATGGTCAAGAAGAACGGGATCCTCCAGATCGATCACACCAACCAGCTCCGCGCCCATGGGCTGCCGCGCCTTGACGCCATCCTTCAGGCAAATAAAGACCGGTTGCGGCCTATCCTTATGACCACGGCCGCTTTCGTCGCCGGGATGATTCCGATGATTTTCGCAAAAGGGATCGGCGCGAGTATGAACACCACCATCGCGGGTGTGATCATCGGCGGCCAGTCGCTTTCGCTCCTGCTGACGCTCCTGGCGACGCCGGTCTTTTATTCGCTCTTTGACGACCTCGTGGAGTGGCGGCGCGGACGCGCCCGGAAGCGCGCGGCCGTCGCCGCCGTGCCTGAGATGGCCTGAAAAAAGACTCGGTTCGGCAAACCCGGAGCTTGCCGCGTCTTTCTGCTTACCAGATCTGGACTTGCTGGTTGCCGGGACGGAGCATTGGGCTCCCGGCCGGGATGCCAAAGGCGGCTTGAAACTCAGGCAGGTTTCCAAGGGGACCGTTGGCGCGGAACTGGCCGGGGGAATGCGGGTCGGTATTCAACCGTAGCCGTAGCGCCTCGGGGCGGATGTTATTTCGCCAGACCTGCGCCCAACTTAAAAAGAGCCGCTGTTGCGGGGTGAACCCGTCGATTTTCTGTTCGCGCTCCTCGGCCGGCTTTCTGGCCAGCGCCTTCTCCAATGCGTTGTAGGCGATCTTGAGTCCGCCGAGATCGGCAATGTTTTCGCCCTGGGTGAGGCTGCCGGTCACGTGCTGGTCGTCAATGGCGACGTAATCGTCGAATTGCTTCACGATCGCTTCGCTACGCTCTTTGAACCGTTTCATATCCTCGTCGGTCCACCAGTTTTTCAAATTCCCATCGGCGTCATATTGGCGGCCCTGATCGTCGAAGCCGTGCGTCATTTCGTGCCCGATCACGGCGCCGATTCCGCCGTAGTTGACGGCGTCATCGGCTGCCGCGTCAAAGAATGGGGGCTGGAGGATGCCCGCCGGAAAGACGATCTCGTTGCGGTTGGGGCTGTAGTATGCGTTCACCGTTGGCGGCGTCATATGCCACTCGGTCTTGTCGATCGGTTGCCCGATTTTTGCCAATGCCCGGCCCATTTCAAACGCATTGGAGCGCAGGATGTTAATCACGTGGCTGCCACGGGTGATCTCCAGCTTTGAATAATCGCGCCATTTGTCCGGGTACCCGATCTTTACGGTAAATGCGACGAGCTTTTTAAGCGCGGCGACTTTGGTTTCCGCCCCCATCCAATCGAGCTGCCGGATGCGCTCGCCCAGGACGGTTCGCAGATCTTCAACCATGGTCAGGCAGCGTTGCTTTGAATCCGCGGTGAAGGTTTTTTCCACGTAAAGCTGGCCAAGCGCTTCGCCAAGCGCGCCGTTGGTTTCTTTTAAAATCCGTTTCCAGCGGGGACGCAACTCCTTCGCTCCGGTGAGGGTCTGGCCATAAAAGCGAAAGTCTTCCTCAACGAAAGGCGCGCTCAGATCGGCGGCGGCGCTGTGGATCAGATGCCAGCGCAGATAGGTTTTCCAATCATCAAGCGGGAGGCCTTTTTCGGAAGCGAGCTCGCCAACGTGGGTGACAAATTCCGGCTGGCGCACATCGATCTCGACGGGCTGGCCGGCGCCAAGCGCAAGAAAGTAGCCGCTCCAGGCAAAACCGGCCCCGATCTGGTCGAGCTGCGCGAGCGGCATTTTATGGTAATTGCCTTCCGGATCGCGCAACGCGACGCGGGTTTTGGAAACCTTGGCCAGTTCGGTCTCAAACTTCATGACCGAGGCGGCGGAAGCGTCCGCTTTTTCAGGCAGTTCACCGAGAAGGGCGAACATCGCTTTAAGATGCGCCTCGTATTTGGCGCGAAGATCTTTTGAGCGGGCGTCGTCTTTGAAATAATAGTCGCGATCGGGCAATCCGAGGCCGCCCTGGCCGATCTGCACAATTTGGTTCAGGCTGTTTTTTTCGTCCTGATCGACATCGAACCGGAAGAGTCCGCCAAGCCCGAGTTGATGGAGCCGTGCAATGGCCACGGGCAGATCGCTGTATTTGCCAATTGCCGCAATGGCATTGAGTTCACCTTGCAACGGTTTGATCCCGGCTTCGTTGACGGCGGCTTCATCCATGCCGCTTGCGTAAAAATCGCCGATCTTCTGCGCGGCGCTTCCTTTGGCGGCTTTGCCGGCGGCGGCTTCATCCAGGATCTCGTGGAGGATCGCGTTGTTGCGTTCGGTTAGTTCGTCAAAAGCGCCCCAGCGGCTGTACTCGGCCGGGATTGGATTTTTGTCCATCCAGCCGCCGTTGGCGTACCGGTAGAAATCGACGCCCGGTTTGGTTTTTGAATCGAAGTTGCCGGGATTGATCGGAGGCGTTTTATCAGCGGCATGGCAGGGGGCCAGCACCAGGGAACAAGCGGCGAAAAGACGTGCCAATGGGAGATTGCGCATGAGGGCGTCTATACAAGCGGCTCCCCGGCTGATGGCAACCGCGGAAGCGCGCAAAATTCGATCTTCCCGGGAGTTGGAAAATGCGGGTGCGCTCTGCCACGCTGCCGAAATGAAGAGACCGCACATCACGGGAGCCGAGCCAGGCGAACCGTTTTTTAAAGGCTGGGCAAAACCCGGACCTGTTCCGCCGGGCGCCGGGCAGCATTGGCAAGAAGAGCTTGAGTCTGAGGAAACGCTCGATGCCATCAGCGGCCATTTCCGGCTTTATCAGTTGAAAAAAGGGCACCGGTTTTCCACCGATGACGTTTTGACCGCGTGGTATGGGACTTCGTGGGCGCCAACGGCTCGCACTGTGCTCGATTTGGGCAGCGGAATTGGTTCAGTCGGGATGATTGCCGCGTGGCGGCTTCCCGGCGCCCATTTTGTCACCATTGAAGCGCAGCCCGAAAGTGTGCGGCTCGCCAGGAAGTCACGCCGATACAACGGGCTCGAAGAACGGTATGAAATCAGGGAGGGCGATTTTCGCGATCCGGAGCTCCTGGAACCCGGCCGCACATTTGATCTGGTCCTGGGAAGTCCTCCTTATTTTCCTCTGGGAAGCGGGATTGAAGGGGATCATCCGCAAAAAGTAGCGTGCCGGTTTGAGGTGCGCGGCAACATTGCCCATTACTGCGCGACGGCGGCGGCGCATTTGGGATTGGGCGGCTGGTTTGCGTGCGTCTTTCCAACCGAACAACTGGCGCGTGTCGAAACCGCCGCGCGCGAGAGCGGGCTGGTAATCGTGCGGCGCCGGCCCATTGTATTGAGGGAAGGCGAGCCGCCGCTTCTGACGCTTTTTGCCATGGTGCGTGCCGGGGATTTGCCCGAGGCAATGCGGCAGCGGACCTGGGTGGAGCCGGCTTTGATTATCCGGCAGATCAACGGCCACGTGCATCCCGAATACGCCGCGGTGAAGCTCTCTTTCGGCTTCCCCCCGTGAGGATCAATAGTAACTGCGCACCCTGGAGATAAACGCGGCCCATTTCGGGCCAAGTTGCCCGCGATCGAGCAGGATCGACGGGCATTTTTTGTAACCGAGATCTTTATGGTCGTCGTGCCGGATCTGGCGCCAATGCATGTGCGGCACGACATGATTAAGCGGGATGCGGTGCTTGCGCATGAGCCATGCCGTCAGCCGGGCGGTGCGATCGATGGTGGCCTGCCGGTTGCCGTCCCGGTTGACGCACATCTCAATGCCGATGGAAGTTTGGTTGCCGGGTCCGTCGTAGTCGGCGTGTTCACCCCGCTCGTTGGTTGGCAGGCTTTGGTAGGTCGAATGGTCATCGACGGTAAAATGCCACGCCACGTAACCGATGATGTTATGGCGGCCCTTTGATTTGCCCGATTTTTGATAGACCGCATGACTGTGCGCATCGGCCCCGCGGCTAGTGTTATCGGTGGAATGGATGGTGATGTAAGTCGGCCTGAAAGGGCGATAGATTCGGCGTCCGTATCGGCCCGAGGGAATCAGTTCCTGAATGACATCGGGCGTGGACCACGCGGCTTGTATTTCGGAGTGGAAAAGCAGGCAGGCGGCAAGGAGAAGCGGGACGCGGAAATGCGATTTGATTTTCATTCAGAAAGCTAAGGAAGAGGGCGCGGAAAGAAGCTGAGGATGCATTCCCACGCAAGTCTTCATTGGAGCCTGCCAGACGCGGAATACTGCTCCAAAGCATGCCGCCATCTTTCCGGCCTGGAGAGATGAGCTATTCCCTGGAAAGCGCCGCTTCGGCCGTGGGAAATTCTTTTGGCAAAGGGATGGTGACCTTGCCGGTGGCGGCCCATTCGGTGCCACGCTGAAGCGTGCTTTGAAAGCCAACGCATTTGAGCGTGTAATCGGCATGCCCCATCGGGGTATGGAATACGCGGCCTTTGCCATAATCGATGACCATCATCATCGGTTCATTGCGACCGCTCCTGGGGCTGTGCGCATAGGCCAGCACCTTCACGTTTTCAGCCGGACCGCGCAGTGAATCGTAGAGTTCATCCTTGGCGTGTTTCCAGTGTGGCGGCATGCCGGCGGTGATCGGATGCTTTTGATCAATGACTTCAACCACAAACTCATGCTGATCCCCATGTGAGCCGCCCGCGCCAGGGCTTAGATCGCGAACGGATTCTCCATCTTTAATATAAAGGTAGGGACCGCTCTTTTCGGTTCGCCCGTTCCAGCCGCCGATGCCGATCATCCGGTTGTATGCGAGCCATTCGGGAAATGAGTTGTCGGCCGCGTGAACGCAAACAAAGCCGCCGCCATTCTCGACGTATTTTTCGAAGTCAGTGCGGACGGCATCGGGCCAGAGCTGGCCGTTGTAGTTGCTAAGGACCACGTCGTAGCTTGTGAAGACCGGCTTCCATGCAGCCCAGGCATCCGCCGGGGCGCCCTGCGGGGGAGTGGTTGAAACTTCCACGTTAAACCGGCCGGTGCTATCGAGCGCTTGTTTAAGAAGCGGCGTCGTTGCCTTCCAGGAATGATTATTCTGGCCGTCCACCAGCAATACCCGGATCGGTTTGGATTCCTGTCCAAAGGACGTCAGAGAGAAGCCGAGGGTGACGGCGGCGGCGAGCTGAAGGAATGTGCGTTTGTTCATAGGGATTACGAATTGTAGGCCCGCACGGGTGGAGGATGGCAACTATGTTTGCCGGCATTTAAATCGGCATGGACAACTCGGTCGGCAAAACGGGCCGGCAGAACTGAGGATGCGTGAGGATTGTTTGTTCAAAGGCGGAATGCTGGCCGGGGGCGAGATCCGAGGGAAACTTGGCGCCTGAACGGGACCAGCGTTTCAGCCAGTCGAGACTAAGCATTTCGCGCGGTAATTCGGTTTTAAGGCGCGTGTATTCGGGAGTAACGGCGATGGTGGTCTCGAGTTTTTCCCCGGCATTGCGGCCTTTGGCTACATGAAAGCCGGCTGCAAGCAGGGCCGCCCGAATGGCGGTTGAACAGGTATAGGTGAAAAGCTCGGCCGGCTCGCCGCGGCATGCAGCGAGAAGCTTGCGGAACGCCTCGATGGTCCATTGATCGGCCGAGGTTTTGCTTGAAAACATGTCGAAGAAAATCAGGCCGGGCAGGGCGGGGGCCTCTTCCATCGTGGAAAGGAAGTCGCCTGAAATCAGCTTCCAGTTGAGGCCGGGATGTTGTTTGGACTGCCATTGGCCTTCCTTGAGAATGCCCGCCGGGCCGCTGTGGCGCAGATACGGGAAGCGGTCGTCATGCAGGAATGCCAAGCGAAGGGAGTTCAGATCGTTCTCAAAGCTAAGGATCCGCATGGGACGAACAGGACCTTTCGCTGCCTGCTCTTCATAACAACGGACCGCCGCCATCGCGTTGGCTGCCGCGCCCAGGCCAACATCCCAAATGACCAGTTCCCTGTCAAGGAGCGCGAGCCGTTCCGCCAGGTTCGATTGCCCGATGTATAAGCTTTGCGCCTCTTCCATTGGCGGGGTGCGCGAATGCATGATCTCGCCCGAAGTAATCTGGCGGATGCTCGAGAACCCTTCGGGCGCCGTGTGCACCTCGTAATCGCCCAGGGTGAGGGGCCGCTTTTTCTTGGTCCGATGTTTGGGATCGTGAGTCGGATTGTCGAGGTCGGGTTCGTGTAGAAAAACGCGTTTTTCTTTGTAAAGCTCCATGAAACGATCCGCCAGGATGCTCTCCCGGATCTCGCGCATGAGCTGATGATAAAAGTGGATGTTATGAAGGCCGAGCAATTGCCAGCCAAGGGTCTCGCCTGTTTTGGTAAGATGATGAAGATAAGCGCGTGAATAGCGGGCACAGGTGGCGCAGGTGCAGCCGGGATCGAGTGCTTCGTTTGAGAACTTATAGACGCTGCGGCGCAGCTGAAGAAAACCGCGCGAGGTAAAAGCGCCGCCGCGTTGAGCGACTTGCGTTGGAATGATGCAATCGAACATGTCGACGCCGCGATGGACCGCTTCGAGAATGTCAATCGGCGTGCCGACTCCCATGAGATAGCGCGGCTTGTCGTGGGGCAGTAGCGCGGCTGTGAATTCGCACAAATCTTCCCGCTCACTCTTTGCCTCGCCAACAGCCAGTCCTCCGATCGCAAACCCATCAAATGGTTTGCCACACAGGCAGTCGGCGCTCTCCCTGCGGAGTTCTTTATAAAGGGCGCCTTGCACGATCGCGAACATCGACTGCGGGGAGCCGCCGCGCGCCGCCAGACTGCGGTCCGCCCAGCGATGCGTGATCCCGAGGGCGGCGCGTGCCGTGGAAAGATCGGCCGTGGAAGGAATGCACTGGTCGAGCACCATCATGATGTCGCTGCCGATTGCCTTCTGAGTTTCGATGCTCACCTCCGGGCTCAGCAGGATGGTGCGTCCATCGAGGTAACTTTGAAACGCGGCGCCTTCCTCGGTCATTGAGCGCGAGTGCGGCAGGGAAAAAATCTGGAACCCGCCGGAGTCGGTGAGCACTGAACGTTTCCACGTCATGAACTCGTGAATGCCGCCCATTTTGCGGAACACCTCAGGGCCGGGGCGCAGCAAGAGGTGATAGGTATTGGCGAGCAGGATCTGGGAGCCCGAATCCTCAAGCGTTTGGGGGAGCTGCGCCTTGACGGTGGCTTGCGTGCCAACGGGCATAAAAAGCGGAGTCTGCACCTCGTTATGCAGGGTGGTGAAGGTCGCCGCGCGGGCACGCGAACTTGTGGCCTGGGCTTCGAGCCGGAAATTTAATCGGGAAGGAGTCATGGATTCAATGCCGGGAGCGATCGGCACTCCCTTTGCGGGTGGTGCCGCAAGGCGGTTTTTCTCGGCGCCCTGCTCGATACCCGTCTCTTCCCCCCTCTGCAAGAACTTGAGGAACCGGGGCCTCAGGCTTCCAGATAGCGGCGCAGTCTTTCCCTCAGATCGGTCCGGGCACGGAAAAGCACGCTTTTAACCGCCGGCACGGAGAGCCCGAGAATATCGGCGATTTCCTCGTAAGAAAACTCGTCGTAGCGGCGGAGGACGATCGCCATGCGCTGCACCTCGGGAAGTTCCTCGATGGCATTCTGAATGGCGGCCTGCATCTCGTCGTCGAGCATGGTGGTGGCAGGCGATTTCGCATTCACATCGGCGGTTTGGAGCGGCCGGGCGCCTTCTTCGGCCATCCCCTCGATTGGCCTGGTGGGATGCCGCCTGCGCCTGCGCACCTCATTAAAAACGAGGTTGCGCATGATTTTATAAAGCCAGGTGGTGAATTTCGCGGTCGGCTCGTAGCGTGGCGCCGATTTCCAGACCCGGATAAAGACCTGTTGGGCGATGTCCTGCGCATCGCAATCGTCGCCCAGCATCCGGATCACGGCCCCGACGACCCGTTGTTGATGCGCCTCGATCAGTTCACCGAGCGCCACCGTGTCGCCGGTTTTGATCCGTGTCATCCAAAGAAGATCGCGCGCCGCCGCGTCGGGCGAAACATCGGTCTGAAAGTGCGATTCTTCGCTCATGAAGTCGGGGAAACGGGCGCCGCTCAATTTCCAAGCGCGCACGGGGCTGGCCACGATGCAAATTAACACCTGCGGAGGCAATGAGTTTCACGCGCCTTGATGCGCATTGGGTTTCTTGCAATTGAAGGCGCCGCCATTAGCCTGCGAGCTTCCGATGTCATTTGCCGCCAAGCTCATTCCACTGTCGCTGCGTCCCATTTACGAAAAGGTTCTCGAAGGGGAACGGATCACCGATTCGGACGCGGAGCTCCTTTATGCTTCCAACGATTTAAATGCGCTTGGCTCCATTGCTAACATTTTGCGGGAGCGCAAAAATGGCAATGTCGCCACTTACATTCACAACCAATACATCAACTATTCGAATGTCTGCATCCTCGCCTGCCAGTTCTGCGCGTTTGGCGCCCGCAAACGCGATGCGCATGCCTTTGAGCTGAGCATTGATGAAGTAGTGGAAAAGGTGCGGGCCGGACTGACGACGGGAATCACGGAGGTGCACATGGTGGGCGGCCTGCATCCCACTTTGCCCGGAGATTGGTATCTTGAGCTTCTTACAAAACTGCGCGCGCTTGATCCGGCGCTTTTTCTCAAGGCGTTTACGGCAGTCGAAATCCGGCATCTGGCCGAGCGCGTGTTCAGGAAACCGATTCGCGACACGCTCGTGATGCTGAGAGAAGCGGGGCTCGGCGCGATTACCGGTGGCGGCGCGGAGATTTTTGATCCGGCGGTGCGCGACAAGATCTGCCGTGGCAAGGAGAGCGCGGAGGAATGGCTGGAAGTTCATCGCATCTGGCACGAACTCGGCATGCGCAGCACGGCGACCATGCTTTTTGGGCATATTGAAAACCATGCGCAACGGGTCGATCATCTGCGGCGGCTGCGCGGGCTGCAGGATGAAACCAATGGGTTCACCGGTTTTATTCCATTTGCATTTGAACCTGAAGGCGCCCGTCCCGAGCTGAAGCATATTCCGTATGCGACAGCTCATGAGGCACTCAAGAATCTGGCCGTGAGCAGGATTTACCTCGATAATTTTGATCATATCACGGCGTACTGGGTGAGCCTTGGGCTGCCACTGGCGGCGGTGGCGCTCAATTACGGAGTGGATGATCTTCACGGAACGATCCGGGAAGAAAAAATCTTTCACATGGCCGGCGCCACCACTCCTCAGGCGCAGACCATTTCGGCCATGGAAAAAGCGATCCGCGAAGCGGGCCGTGAACCGATGCAGCGCGACACCTGGTATCGGCGGATCAGCTCCACGGCAGTGGTGGCGCAGCCGCCTGAACTCGCCTTAAAATCGTGAGTCCCTGGGCTGCGCTGAATTCCCTGAGAATCGGGTGTGTCCAATATCTCAATGCCAGGCCGCTCATTTACGGCTACGACGGCCCGGTGGTTTTTGATCATCCGTCGGCCCTGGCGCGGGATATTGCGCGGGGCGGCCTCGATGCGGGGCTGGTGCCGATTTTTGAAGCTCTAAGAGCCCGCGACTACACGGTGGCCGATGGAGTTGCGATCGCGTGTGATGGGCCTGTTTACAGCGTTTTCCTGGCATACCGCGGTCCATTGGAAAAAATCCGCACTGTCGCGCTCGATCCCGGCTCGCTTACTTCGGTCCACCTGCTTCAGGTGCTTCTGGCTGAATACCACGGGCTGCGGCCGTTTTATGGTCAAACCGGCGAGGCTGATGCGCTGCTTCTCATAGGAAACCAGGCGATCGATTTCCGGCTGGCGAATCCCGGCACCCATCAATTTCTCGATCTGGGGGAGGAATGGAAACGCTGCACCGGATTGCCGTTTGTGTTCGCGGTCTGGTTGCTGCGGCCGGATTTGGAAAACCTCGGCGCGATCGGCGATGCGTTCCGAGCCCTTCAGCGCCATGGACTTGCGCATATCGCGGAGATCGTCGCGAGTGAAACCTTTCATGACGCGGAATTCAGGCACCGCTATTTGACGAGTTACATCCGGTTCCAGCTCGGAGCTGCGGAAAAGGAGGCGATTGAAAAATTCCGTGCGCTATTGAGCAAACACGGCTTCATAGCGGCTGATATCGACGGTCTTCAATACGTTTAGGTAAGATTTTCTTTACAAACGTGCTGTTCTCCTTGAATTGAGATTTCCCAGATGACCGTTCCTTCGCATGATTGAAGCAGAACAGTTCGAGTTCTCTTTTCAACAGACCGCTTCTGACTCCGCACAAGCGGCGTCATGGCGCGCTCAATGGGATCGCCGTGCCGCGGAATTATGCGGCCGTTTTGGTTTGCCCTTGAATTGCCGCGTGGAGGCACGGCTTTATCGCGGCACGGTGCTTAAAGGTGAACTCTCGGTGGTTGAAGATCAGCTCTTTTTCGAGGATCAAAACCAGCTGATGCTGATGATCGGCCGCAGGATCCTGCGATTCTGCGAGATCGCTTCAGTAATGCAGGTGAATTAAGCGGTCGTTATTGCCAGCTTTCCACCAGCTCGATCAATGTCCGCACGCCAAATCCGGTGGCGCCGCGAGCCATGTCGGGGCGGTCATTATCGCGATGGGCGGTGCATGCGATGTCGAGATGCGCCCACGGCGTTTTTTCAGCAAACGTTTTTAGAAATGCGGCGGCCGTGCAAGCCCCACCGAGACGTCCCGCGGAGTTTTTGATCAATGCCACGTTGCTTCTGATCTGCTCGTCGTATTCGGGATAAAGCGGCATCGGCCAGAGGCGTTCACCGCTTTTCTCCGAGGCCGAGAGGACGCGTTTTCCGAGCGTTTCGTCCGAGCTCCAAAGGCCGGCGGCATGTTCGCCCAGTGCCACGCAACAAGCTCCGGTCAGCGTGGCAAGGTCGACAATCGCCGCGGCATTGCACGTTTTGCGCGCGTAAGCGATCGCATCGGCAAGCACGACACGTCCTTCGGCGTCGGTATTGATGATCTCGATGTATTTGCCATCGTAGGCGGTCACAATGTCGCCAGGACGGTAGGCCCCGGCGCCCGGCATGTTTTCCGCACTTGCGATAATCCCAACGACATTGCGCTTAAGCCCGAGCTTCGCGATGCCGGCCATCGCTCCGAGCACGGCCATTCCGCCGCACTTGTCGAAGATCATGTTCTCCATGTCGGCGGCCGGCTTGATCGAAATGCCACCCGTATCGAAGGTGATCGCTTTGCCGACGAGCGCGATCGGCGCCTGATTTTTTGGGCCTTTGCGATGATGAATCACAATGAGCCGCGGTGGGCGCACGCTCCCGGCCCCAACGGCAAGCAACCCTCCGAATTTGCCCGCACGCAAACGCGCCTCGTTTAAGACGGTGATCGCGAGCCCATTTTCCTTGGCCATTTTTACCGCCCGCGCCGCCAGGGTTTCAGGGTAAAGAAGGTTGCCAGGCTGGTTGCCAATTTCGCGGGAAAGATTGGCCGCCCCGGCAATGATGGCGCCACGGGGGCCATCGCGTCGTGCGGCTTTGATATCACCGGCAAGGACAAGCACACGGAGTGTGTCGATGGCGGACGTTTTTCGGCTCGAGAACTGTTCGAACCGGTAATCGGCCAGGATCAATCCTTCGACGACTGCGCCTGTGAACTGAGGCCATTCCTCGAGGTGCACGGCAAGCTGTTTGCGACCGATCTTTTTCAGAAACATCGCCGCGGTGCCCGCCGCGGAGCGTAGCGTTGAAGCCGTCACTTTTTCACGCGAACCAAGCCCGATGTAGAGCGTCTCCTGTTCCCGGAAAAAAAGGATCGAATTCGGCTGGCCGGAAAACTCCTGCTCGGGAACGGCCGGGACGATTTCGCCCCGCCGATCACTTGTGACGAAACGGATGGCGATTTCCCCGGGCTTAGCCGGCAGCGCGTCGAAGGAGATCTTCAAAGCTGGACGACTTGTGCCGATTTGATGTCAGCGATGGCGAGGAGCTCCTTGAGCAGATCTGGGCCCGGGACCGAGTCGAGATTCAGCACGGTGAGCGCCTGGCCGCCGACTTCGTTTCGGCTGAGCGACATGCCTGCGATATTGATCCCGTGCTTGCCGAACATCGTGCCGACATGGCCGACGATTCCGGGGCGATCGCTGTTCTCAAGCAGAAAGAGGACGCCTTCGGGTTTTGCTTCCACGTGCCGTCCATTGATTTTAACAATACGCGGCGTGCTTCCAAAGAAGGTGCCAGCCACCGAGACCCACCCCGTCTCACCAGCGGCGGTCAGTTCAACCAGTTCGGTGAAATCGCCCAGCGCACTTTCGCGCGACTCGGTGATTTTCAGCCCGATGGTTTCGGCGAACGCAGGAGCGTTGACCACATTTACATCGCCTCCGCCGGCCTGATGCAAAAACCCTTTTAAAATCGCGCGGGTAATCGCAGTGGTATCGACTTCGTTGATTTTGCCGCTGAAATTGATGTTCAACCCGTCGCACCGTTTCGCCGAGATTTGTGAAAGGAACCGGCCCAGACGTTCGCCCAGATCAAGGTGTGGCCCGATGATGGCGAGCGTTTTCGCGTCGATGCTCGGCATGTTGACCGCATTGCGGATCTCGCCTTCAAGGAGCGCCGCGCGAATCTGCTGGGCAACCTCGATGCCAACGCCTTCCTGCGCTTCCGCTGTCGAGGCTCCAAGGTGCGGAGTGAAGACAAGGTTTGGCGCCCCGCGCAACGGCGAGTCGGCCGGCAACGGTTCCTTTTCAAATACGTCAAGTGCGGCTGCCGCGATGTGACCACTTTTAAGGAACTCAAGCAGCGCGGTTTCATCAATGAGTCCGCCTCGGGCGCAATTGACAATGCGTGCCCCTTTTTTGGTGATCGCCAGGCGCGGCGTGTTGAGCATGTGCGTCGTCTCAGCCGTCAGCGGCATGTGCATGGTGATGAAATCGGCCTGGGGCAGGATGGCATCGAGAGTTTCCACCAGTTCAACCTGGAGGGAACGCGCGCGGCTGGCAGAGAGGTACGGATCGTAGGCAAGGACGCGCATCCCGAAGGCAAGGGCGCGTTTGGCGATTTCGGTGCCGATCCGTCCCATGCCAAGAATGGCGAGGGTCTTGCCGTAAAGCTCAACGCCAAGGAACGATTTGCGCTCCCATTTGCCGGCTTTGACCGAGGCATCGGCCTGCGGGATGCTCCGGGCGATGGAGACCATGAGGGAGAAAGCGTGTTCGGCGGTGGAAATCGTGTTCCCGCCGGGCGTGTTCATGACGATGATGCCGCGCTTGGTGGCAGCTTCCACATCGACGTTGTCAACGCCGACTCCGGCGCGGCCGACCACTTTGAGATTGTGCGCCGCTTCAATGACGCGGGCATTAACTTTGGTCTCGCTGCGCACAACCAGCGCGGAATAGTCGCCGATAATCTCCAGCAGTTGCTCTTCTTTGAGACCGAGCTTAACGGTCACGTCGAGCGCGCCACCGACGGAGAGCTCCTGGATTCCACGCTCAGCGATCGGATCGGCAACGAGAACTTTTGGTTTGGACATAGATTTAGAAAAAGGGACGCGATTCTTTGCACCCTTTGAGAAAGCGCAAACCCAAAATCCATAAACGCGATCTGCCTTTGGTTTGCGGTGAGGCCCGATTTGTTACGGCGAAGTCACCTCGCGCACGTAAATATTCAGTTCTCCATCAGCACCGCGGCGAATATCGCGCACTTCAAACGCCCTCGCTTCATCGCGTGCAAAACTGGTTCCTTCCGAGGGAGGAACCGATCCGGCCGGATACTCGACAATAATACGGGTGGGAGTGCCGCGTTTCGCGTCGGCCCCGGCTTGCGGCCGTAGGACCGCCTTCCCTTCACCGGCCGCGGTGACAAGAAATTGGCCGCGCAAATAGACCCGTTCGCCAAGGTCGCCACGGTCGGCGATTGAAGCTGCTTCCGGCGGAGTGATGTGGCGTCCGGGCGGCTGTTTGCCAGCGCCATACACGCGCCAGCTGCCTCCCCCGACAGACGGAAGCCCGGGAGACGGATTGGCTGCGAGGAATGGAGTGAGCGGGACCCCCTGCGGCGAGACTTTTGGAAGGGGAGTCGCCACCGGCACCGGCCGCGGCGTGGCGGGCGGCGGAGTGGTATTGAGCACCAAACGAGTCGGGGTGGGCGCCGGGGGAACCGGTTTTGGCGTTGCTGCCTTTACAATGATGGGCACCGGAGTTGCCACCGGCATTTCAGGCAGCGCGCCTGTTTGTGGAATCTCGACGCCATCGGGAACCGAGTCGATCCGGACAAGCTCAGGACCTTTTGCGCTCGGTGGCGCGGGATTGCCGGCGTCGACCACCGTGATTGGATGGCCTTTTCGATACTCTGCAAATCTCTTAAAACCTTCCTGAAGCTGAGGCAGCTTGGTGATTGGCACACCGGCCTCGATATTGATATCCTCGGGCGGTTCCAATCCAAAGGTTCCCTGGCCGCCTTTGAGTGCGTAAGTCCCGTAAAGCAAGGGGACTACGGTAAATAAAAGGCGCCCGTTGTAGACCCGCTCCACGTGGATGATCGCCGAGAGATCGATCGTGCGCTCCACGCTCATGTCGAGCCCGGTTTGAAGCATCTTTTTCTGGAGCGGCACATCCTTCAAAGCGGCCGGGTATACATGCTCAATGAGCATTTGTGGAAAATCGGCCGCTTGCGCCAGCGCGACTACACCGGAAGGGAAAATATCGGTCTTTTTAAGTTCGTAAGAATCGAGAATGTTGAATTTGCCGCGAATGTAAGGGACCAGCTTGCTCGGTTCCCGGTAATTGGTGATGTAATTGCGCAGCAGCTCGGCGTTTTCGCGTTCGAGCTCAAGCCGCGTCGATTTCCCGTACTTATCAAAAAGCTTTTGCGCGCTGATAAACTCGCCGGGCGGCGCGGCGGTGACTTTAAAGCGCTCGGGCTTTTCGATTTTATGGAGCTTCTTTAAAATCCGATATGCGCGCGGCTGCTCAGGGTGGCCAAAAATGTAAAAACTGCCCAGCCAGCAGGCGAACGCCAGCCCGATGAGCAGCAGAATGAAGACGGTCCAGATAAAGAGGTTGTCGCGCCCTTTAGGCGGCGCTTCATCATCGTCGTAGCCGTAAAAATCGTTGGCCATCTTAAGCGTGCGGAAATCCGAGCCGGTTTCCGCCTAAAAATTAATGCGCCGCAGTTTCGCTATGCGTGTGGCCTTCGGCGCCCTCGCCGCTTTCAAACGATGTGCCGCAGCCGCAACTGCGAATAGCGTTCGGGTTTTGAATGCGGAAACCCGACCCGGCCAGATCATCGGCGTAATCAATGGTGGCGCCTTTGAGATACTGGGCGCTGGCGGGGTCCACGAGCACCTGGACGCCGTCGCGCTCGGCGATTTCGTCTCCCTCCTGAGGATGATCAAGTGTCATCCCGTATTGCATCCCGGCGCAGCCGCCGCTTTCGACGAAAATACGGAGGCCCTTGGTTTGGTCTTCTTGTCCCTGGACGAGGTTTTGAAGCTGTTTGACGGCAGAATCGGTGAGGCTGATCATCGCGTTGGAAACCTATGGGTGCGGCTCATGGGAGTCAAACTGCCAAAAGGAACGAATTTTCGGGGACGTTTTTCGTTTTGAAAGCTTGGCGGACGGCACTGCGCATCCGATCTTGGAGCCTCGAATATGTCCCGTATTGCGTTGCTTGCCGAAGAAGTTGCCAGTCAGGTTGCCGCCGGCGAGGTTGTCGAGCGCCCGGCTTCCGTCATCAAGGAGCTTGTGGAAAACTCCATCGACGCCGAGGCGACTCGAATCGAGGTGCTGGTGCGGCGTGGCGGCATCTCTTACATGCGCGTGGTCGACAACGGAGTCGGAATGGATCGCGACGACGCGCTGCTTTGTTTGGAACGGCACGCCACGAGCAAAATCCGCACAGGCCATGATCTGGCCGCCATTGCCACGCTCGGCTTTCGCGGCGAAGCATTGCCGAGTATCGCCAGCGTTTCCCGATTTCGGCTTGCCACGCGGGAACGGGAAGCGCTGGCCGGCAGTGAAGTCATCGTCTCGGGCGGCAAAATCGAGAGCGTTCGCGATGGCGGCGATGCGCCGGGCACCCAGATCGAAGTGCGCTCGCTTTTTTATAATCTGCCCGCGCGCCGCAAATTTCTGCGCACCGAGAACACGGAGGCAAGCCACGTCGAACATCAGTTGCATTTGCAGGCGATAGGGCATCCGCGGGTTGGCTTTGTTTTTATCAAGGATGACCGTGTTGTTTATCAGTTGCCACCTACCAACAGCTTGCGGGAACGGATCCGGGATCTTTGCGGAGGCGCGTTTGCCACGGAACTGCTCGAAGTGCCCGAGTTTGTGGGCGAGGGGATCGAGGTCCGCGGTTTTATTGGCAAGGCCGGCATGAGCCGCTCCTCCCGGCAGCAGCAACTTGTTTTTCTGAACGGGCGGGCGGTGGAAAATAACACGCTGAGTTTCGCGCTTCGCGAGGGATACCATACCGCGCTCATGAAAGGGCAGCACCCGGTCACCTTTCTTTTTATTCAAATGGATCCGGCGGCGGTCGATGTAAACGTGCATCCCGCCAAACGCGAAGTGCGTTTTCGCGATGCGGCCAACGTGCGCGAGGCGGTGGCGGAGGCGGTCCGGCGCACGATCGAAACTGATCGCGCCCAATGGACACAGACTTTCCGTGCGTCGCCAGGAGCTGCCATTGAGCCGCTGATTCCCACACAACCTTTCCAGGCGTCGCTTCCAATTCCTCAATCCGCGCAAGTCAGTCTGCGGCACGACTGGGCGTCGCAGCCTTTGCCGCCACCGGTCCGTGCCGTGGAAGCGTTGGCCGCCACGCCGGCTCTGCCGCCCGCACCGATGGCGCCAGCCGCGCCGCAGGAAGCGATTGCCGCGGGTGAATTCCGGATTCTCGGCGTCCTGGGAAAACTTTATCTGCTCATGGAAAATGCGAGCGGCCTGGTGCTGGTCGATCAGCACGCGGCCCATGAGCGGATTCTTTTTGAAGAGATGCGCCGGCGCATGGAAGAGCAGGGCGTCCCCTCCCAGCGGCTTCTCATTCCTTTGACCATGCAGGTGACTCCACGCGACGCCGATTGGTTGCTTCGGCATCTGGAAGTGCTTGAACGCGCGGGAATTGCCCTTGAGCCATTTGGAAGTTGCACCTTTAAAATCGATACACTGCCGACCTTTTTGCGCGCTTCCGATCCTTCACAGCTGGTGCGCGACATCATTGATGATCTGCGTGATACAAGCACCCAGACTTCCAAGTTGCGTCTGGGCGAAGAGATGATCGCCAAAACCGTCTGCCGGCATGCGGTCAAGGCCAATGATTATCTGCGCGAGCCCGAGTTGGTTCGACTGGTACAGGATCTTCTGGCGTGTGAACTGCCGTATTGTTGCCCACACGGCCGGCCAACGATGATACAAATGAGTTACGGCGAACTTGAGAAAAAATTCGGGCGAAAGGTTTAAACGCGGACCTGAGAGTTAAAAAGGTGTGCGGAGCACGGGAAAAGGGGATGTTCCCGTGGTTGGACGGCTTGATTACCGGAGCTAAGCATCCGGCTGGGACCCGATGCGCGATTTATCGAGAACTCGGCTACGAATATCCCCCAATATGTTCCTTTCCCGGCTCGATTCGAAAGAGAGATGGTTTCAATCTCTTGAAGCCAACTCTCGCGCTGACAGCTCTGTGATGAATCTCGATCCGGGACAGTTTAGTGCTGAGGAACCTGAATCCGAGCGATGCGAGGATCAGGTTTTTCTGGTGCTTGAAGGCGAAGTTCTCGCGGAGTTTGGCGAGGAGCGGGCACGGATGCCGGCGGGTCATGTATTGGTGATCCCGGCGGGTGTGCCGCATCGTTTTTGCAATCTTGGACATGCGCGGGCGCGGACGATGAGGGTTTATGCGACGGGGGATCATCGGCGCGTTTGTTGGTGATAAAAATTCTTCCTTAAACGCGCGGCGACTCTCTCCTCGACTGGCCCATAAGCAAGGGGTAGCGTCCGCGCCCATGAGCTCCCCAAATGCCAATGATGTGACGCCGATCGTCAGCGCGGCGGCCAGCGTTTCTCCAGGTGGAAATCAGAGCGCTGCCAATCTGCCCGATGGGCCAATCAATGCGGCGCATTGGGATGCGATCGCGGCCAGCGCGGAGTTCAAGGCGTTGCTGCGTGCCAAGGTGCGGTTCATTGTTCCCGCGACTATTTTCTTCGTCGTCTACTACTTTGCGTTGCCGTATCTGGTCGGCTATCAGCCGCAATTGATGGAGAAGAAAGTCTGGGGCAGCATCAATATCGCTTATCTTTTTGCCCTCTCGCAATTCTTCATGGCTTGGGGAATCGCGCTTCTTTATGTCTTTGTCGCCGCAGGTTGGGATCGGACAGCGGCGGAATTGATTCGGCGCTTTGCCGGCCGTTAAACGTTACGGATCGCGAATTCTTACTTTTTTTACCTTTCAGCACCCCATGACTCCCGCCCTCGGAATGTTCCTGGCCTTTGTGGCCGCGACCCTGATCATCACTTATTTCAGCGCCCGCAAGACTTCCGGCGCAAGTTCCTATTTTGCCGCCGGACGCCGGATCACGGGCTGGCAAAACGGATGGGCCGTTGCAGGCGATTACATGAGCGCGGCCAGCTTTCTTGGCATCAGCGGCATGATCGCCTTTTACGGTTATGACGGGTTTATGTATTCGGTGGGCTGGCTGGTTGCCTACCTCACGGTGCTGCTTGTCGTGGCCGAACCGTTGCGCAATGCCGGCAAATACACGATGGCCGACGTGCTCGCCTACCGGCTTAGCGCACGGCCCGTGCGGGCGATGGCGGCATTGAGCACGCTGACGGTCTCCACATTTTACATGATCGCCCAAATGGTTGGGGCGGGTTCGCTGGTCAAATTACTGCTCCCTACGGTCCCGTTTAATATCGCGATTGTCGGGGTCGGCGTGCTGATGATTATTTACGTCGTGTTTGGCGGCATGCTCGCGACCACCTGGGTGCAGATCATCAAGGCGGTTCTTCTAATGAGCGGCAGCATTTTCCTGAGCGTACTCGTGATGAAACATTTTCATTACAGCTTCACCGAATTTTTCGAGGCGATCAGCCACGTGACTTACAAGGACAAGAGCGGCGTGGAAGTGACAAAAGACTTCCTTGCACCGGGATTAAAATACGGCGCCGCAGTCACCAAGGGGTATGGGCCGCTCGATTTGATTTCCCTGGGATTGGCGCTGGTTTTTGGAACGGCCGGTTTGCCGCATGTGCTGGTTCGCTTTTACACCGTGCCTGATGCAAAAACGGCGCGTGCCAGTGTGGTTTGGGCGATGGTGATCATCGGGCTCTTCTACATCATGACGACCTTCCTTGGTTTTGGTGCTGCGACCATTCTGACTCCCTCGGCGATCCCGAACGATAATATGAGCGCGCCGCTGCTTGCGAAGGCATTGGGCGGCGAAATTTTCTTCGCATTTATCTGCGCCGTGGCGTTTGCCACAATCCTGGCAGTGGTAGCCGGATTAACGATCAGTGCCAGCACGAGCTTCGCACACGATTTTTATACGAATGTATTACACCATGGGAAAGAGCACCGGCCCGGGCAGGAGGTCAAAGTGGCCCGGATCACGGCGTTTGTAGTCGGCGCGGTGGCAATCGTGCTGGCGATCCAGCTGGCGTCGGTCAACGTGGCGTTTCTGGTGGCGCTTGCTTTTGCGGTCGCGGCAAGCGCGAATCTGCCGGTGATTGTGCTGAGCTTGTTTTGGAAGCGCTTTAACACCAGTGGCGCTGTGATTGGTCTGGGGGTCGGTTTGATCAGCTCAATCGGGCTCATCATCATCAGCCCAAGCATCATGGGAATTGACGCGGCCACGGTCGATATCGCCAAGCGGCACCTTATTCAACACGACGCGATTTTCCCGCTCACCAATCCCGGCATCATCAGCATTCCTCTTGGATTTCTCGGCGCATTCCTTGGCACCTTACTGACACGCGAGCCGAGTGCGGAAGCTCTTTTCACCGAGTTGACCGTGCGTGCGAACACCGGTTTGGGCGCCGAAAAAGCCAGCGAGCATTGAGGAGCTTGCGGCGTGTGCGCGAGCCGCTAGTTTCCACCGGATCCGCATTCGCGGACTCGTCCATATTCCAATGCCCGCCACGATCCGCCATCTTTACGTCCATATCCCGTTTTGTCCGAAGGTCTGTCCTTATTGCAGTTTTTATAAAGAAGCGAGCGATCGGAACAAGACCCAGCGATTCCTCGATTCGGTTCTTGAAGAACTCGATCAGCGGAAGCGCGAGTTTGATTTGCGGCCGGAGACGATTTTTTTTGGCGGCGGCACCCCAAGCGCGCTGAGCACTCCGCAGCTTGATTATCTATTGAGCGGCTTGAGAGAGCGGCTCGATTTAAGCCGGCTTCGGGAGTGGACGCTGGAGATGAATCCGGCGACCGTTTCACTTGAAAAAGCCTCACTCCTGCGTGGTCTTGGTGTCAACCGGATCAGCATGGGCGTCCAATCGTGGGATGAAGGATTGCTGAAGGTGCTCGGCCGGGTGCATTCCGGGGCGCAGGCAGAGCGGAGTTACGCTATTTTGCGCGAGGCCGGTTTTGATAACATCAATCTCGACCTGATGTTTGCGGTGCCAACCCAGACCCGTGAGCAGTGGCAGGCGAGCCTGGAAAAAACCATCGCGCTTCAGCCGGAGCATATCGCCGCGTATTGCCTGACATACGAGGAGGATACCGATTTTTTTGCCCGCTTTACCCGTGGCGAACTAACCCAGGATAGTGGCTGGGACGCGGACCTTTTTGAATCAACCATGGACACCCTTTGCGGTGCGGGTTTTGTCCAATATGAGATTTCCAATTACGCCAAACCCGGGCGCGATTGCCTGCATAACCTCGCTTATTGGCTCGGCTCCGATTATCTCGGGCTTGGCCCCAGCGCTTTTTCCACGATCGGGGGACGCCGCTGGCAGAACGTTGCCGACACGAGCATCTACTGCGATCGGATCGGCAAGACGGAGTCGGCGGAATCGTTTTCCGAGGCGCTTTCCGACCAGATCCGGCAAAGTGAGCGGATCGCGTTTGGGCTTCGGACAAATCGGGGGGTTTCGCGCGAAGCGATGGCGTCGTGGAATCGGGAAGTGGCGCAATTTGAGGCAGGCGGATTCCTGCAGGCTGAAGGGGAAAATCTGGTATTGACGCGCAGTGGCAAGCTGATGGCCGACTCGGTGGGCCAGACGTTTGTGTAGAGCTGTTTTTGCGGTCTAGCTGACCGAAATGCTCGCCGTCATTGAATGGCTTTCGCCGGGGGAGACCGTCACTGCGTTTTCGCCTGAGTTGGCCGTCTCCACGCAGAGCATTCCCGGCCATTCGTCGTCGCCGAAATCGGCCATGGAGCTGGCTTTGGCGATCCACGGGTTCCAAACAACGGTTGTATCCGAGCCGCTTTTTTCAACTGTGATCCGGCGTTGCAGCCCGGGATCTTCAATCACGCAGGCCGACTGGCTGGAGGGATAGACCCGGTCGGTCTCCCCGGTGATCCGGATCGGCGCGGAGTCCTGCACTTTGCGGGCGCCGGCATCGACCTTGTCGACGTATGCGGAATTGGAAAGCCCGCTGATTGAGACATTGCGCGCGTTGCTGACGACAAAATAAGTGTGAAGCGCTTCTTCGATGTCAAAAGGAGTCGTTGATAGGTTTTGCGTCTCAAGCGTCATTTCAAGCGTGGCGCCAATCGTGATCCGGTGGCGGAGGACGAAATCGTGAGGCCAGAGTGCCCGGGTCTTGTCTGTGGCGTTCAAGCGCAATATCAGGGTGACGATATCGGCGGCGCATTCTACGGATTCCACCTCCCACGCCGTGGTTCTGGCGAACCCGTGTGCAGGCGATTCGGGATGGCCTGCTCGTGGTCCAAACCAGGGGAAACAGATCGGAACTCCGCCGCGAATCGCTTTGCCGGGCGAGAAATGGCTCGCGGCGCTCATAAAAAGTAGCGGCGAATGGCCCGCCGGCTGGTAGTGGGCAATATGTGCGCCGTGCAGATAAACGTGAGCCGAGGCAAGGGGCGTATCGACCGCGATGCGGAGAAGACCACCGGCGCCCTCCTCGAATTTGACACGCTGCGGGATTTCGAAGTGATGAAACTCGGCGGTTTGCATGTACGCAGGTTGAAAGTTGTTCTTCAAAGGCTCCAGATAAATGAACGGCACGCAGGCGGGAAATTTGTAAAGCTTGCTGGAATTGCCAACGGGCGTGAACCTCGCGGGGTGCGTTCATTGCAAAGCTTTTATAAACGAAATGTTCCCGAGTTCCGTGATGGCGTATCCTCTAAAACCGTGGCACTCGTAGATATGGCACCGTTGTCGGAAGCGCCGCAGGCATTCATCCGAGTCTTGTTAATTGAAGACAATCCTGGGGACGTATTCCTTTTAAGCGAGATGTTGCGCGATGCGCCGATCCGTTTTGAGATCGAATCGGTAAGTCGTTTAAGTGAAGCACTTGACCGGCTTGATCGTGGCGGAATTGATGTGGTGCTTAGTGATCTCTCCCTTCCTGACAGCCAGGGGATCGGGACATTTCACCGTCTGTTAGTTCATCCGGCACGAGTGCCCATCGTGGTGCTAAGCGGTTTGGATGATGAATCACTGGCGCTTCAAACCGTGGAGGAAGGCGCCCAGGATTATCTGGTCAAAGGCCAGCTCGATCAGCCTTTGCTGGTGCGTTCGATCCGGTATGCGATCAAAAGAGCGGATTCTGAGCGATGCCTGGAGCAGGAACGCGCGCTATTGCGCAATGTGATCGATAACCTGCCCGACTCCATTTACGTCAAGGATCTTGAAGGCCGTTACCTGCTTGATAACCAGGCTCACATGCGGCAGATCGGGGCCAAATCTCTCGAAGAGGTGATTGGAAAAACGGGCATCGATTTTTTCCCCGCGCACACCGCCGCCGCCTTCCAGGCCGATGATGAGCGCGTAATGAGGACTGGCCGGCCAATCATCAACCGGCACGAATGCGTGGATGATGGGAGCCGGTCCAAATTGTGGCTTTCGACTACGAAAGTGCCGTTGCGCGATGTCGATGGGGAGATTGCGGGAATCATTGGTATCAGTCGCGACATCACGGCACGGAAGGATGCGGAAGCGCAACTGGCCCTTTACACGGAGGAACTGCGTGAAAAAAACGCGGAGATGGAGGATGACCTCAATATGGCGAGAGAAGTGCAACAAGCCTTCCTGCCCCAGCAGTTTCCAAGTTTCCCCCGCAAATTGCCTGCTTCGCAGAGCGCTCTCGCATTTGTCAGCAAATATCTGCCAACAACCACCCTGGGCGGCGATTTTTTCCATATCCTGCCCGTATCCGAAATGCAGGCGGGGATTTTTATTTGCGACGTGATGGGGCACGGTGTGCGGGCTGCCTTGGTAACGGCCATTCAACGCGCGCTCGTGGAGGAGCTTGTCGAATTCGCCGATCGTCCCGGAGAATTTCTTACCCGGATGAATGCTTCGCTGCTCTCAATTCTGCGACGTACTCGCAGTCCGATGTTTGTTTCCGCGTTTTACCTGCTGGTCAACGTGGAAGACGCCACTTTGCAATATGCCAACGCAGGGCACCCACGTCCGTTGCATTTCAAACGCGACGAGAATTCCGTTGCGTTGCTAACCGGACAAAACGCCCGTCCAGGGCCGGCATTGGGTGTCTTTGAAGATTCGCAGTATCTGACTCATCATGCCGCGATGGCGGCTCGCGATCTGGTGCTTCTTTATACCGATGGCCTGTATGAAGTCGAAGGAGCGGACGGCGATTATTACGATCAGGGCCGCTTGTTGGAATTTGTGGAACGCCGGGTTCAGCACGGCAGTGACTCGATTTTTGAGGAAACGTTGGAAGAAGTGCGCCGCTTTTCTTTCAGCGGGGGATTTGTCGATGACGTCTGCCTTGTCGGTGTGGAAGTCCAATGGGTTGGCGCACGCGAACCGGCGCACCATGCTCTGAGCGAAGTAGGGCAAATTCATTAGGATGCGGCGTTGCGCGGAAGGGTTCCTGCTCTCACATGCCGTCTATGGATCTTAATTTGAACGGTTTGCCGGCCAGTGCGGCCAGTGCAATCGCCGCTTATTTGCTTTTGCAAACCTCCGGAGATCTTTTGAAGGGCCCCGGTTCAAAGCGGATGTTTATTTTCGCGCAAACAATCGGTTAGAGCTATGACTCACGCGATTGTTGACGTTCTCTTGATTGAGGATAATCCTGACCAGGTCGTCTTTCTCCGCCAGTTGCTGGGCAACTCAGATGCGCTGATTGAGTTTCGTTTGCATACGGCTGGAACTCTGGCTGACGGGCTCGCCCTTTTGGCCGGCCAAGCATTTGAGTTGATCCTGCTTGATTTGAGTTTGCCCGATAGCAGCGGCCTTGAGACGTTTGTGCGCGTCGCCGAGGTTGCCACGGAAGTGGCCATCGTCGTCTTGAGCGGCACCGATGATGTGGTGCTCGCGGTGGAGACCGTCCAGCTCGGAGCCCAGGATTACCTAGTCAAGGGACATCTGGACAATCACCTTTTGATTCGCTCAATGCAGTATGCGGTGGAACGCAAACGTGGCCAGCTCCAGCTCAAGCGGGCTTACGACGAACTTGAAAGCCGCGTCAAAGAGCGCACGGGAATGTTGCAGCAGGCCAATGCGCGTCTTCAAAAAGAGATCGCCGAGCGCAAACGTGCCGAGGAAGAAACTTTGGAAAGCAATCGCCAGTTGGCCTCCGCGCTTGGCCAGCTTCACGTCACCCGGCTCCAATCCTCCGAACATTCGCGCATGAACGAACTGGCCTCTTTGGCGGGGGACCTTCTTAACGATTTTAACGATGCGTTTCTGCCGGTCCTCGCCTCGTGCGAACTTCTGATGAGCGACTCGCAAATCCTCGCCAATCCGTTGAAGGTGGAGAATTACGTGCAGCTTATTCAGCGCAGTGCGATGGAGAGCGCGGCAGTGGTTGAAAGGTTACGGGAGTTCCAAAACCGTCAGCCCCAGGAAGAGGAATCCGGGGTCGTTGCTCTTAACGCGCTGGTGGAACAGGTCATTGCTTCCAATGGGCTACGCGCCGGCCATGATGAGCGAGTCTCCACGCCACGGATCGATGTGAAGACTGAATTGAGTTCCGTGCCCGCGCTTGCAGGCAGCAAGGCGGAGTGGCGCGATGCGCTGCAAGGATTGCTTTCAAACGCGCTCGAAGCGATCCCAGCTCAAGGCACGATTTCCATTCGAACGGGCCTTTGCGCGGATCACCTGCTCCTTTCCTTCACCGATGACGGGATCGGAATGAGCGATGAGTTCAAGGCGCGTCTTTTGGAGCCAGGCCACGGTTCGGGCCTTGATGGGGTTCATTCCCTGATCGACCGTTACAACGGCGAAATTCACATCGAAAGCGAGCCCGGCAATGGCAGCACCGTGACGATTTCCCTGCCGCTGGATGGCAAGGAAAACGCGGAAGTCCTGCCTCAGATCCCGCCGGTGGCGGCCCCGCAGTGCCTCAGGATTCTGGTGGTCGATGATGAGCCATTGGTGCGTGAAGTCATCGCGATTTATCTCGGCGAAGATAATCACATCATCACGACCGCCTGCAATGGCCGGGAGGGACTCGAAAAATTCAACGCCGACAACTTTGATGTCGTGCTGACTGACCGCGCGATGCCTGAGATGAACGGTGAGCAGCTTGCCGTTGAAATAAAGCGAAGGAACCCGAAGCAGCCCGTTATTTTACTGACCGGCTTTGGGGAAAGCGCGGGCGATGAACCGATGGGCGTTGATCTGATCGTCAGCAAGCCCTTCACAATGAATACATTGCGCAGCGCGATCTCCCGATGCCTCGCCGCGTAGAGCGGCCGATGAGGAACGCGCTTTAGCGGAATCCAAATTCGCTGCCGAGCGCCAGGCATTGATCAAGAGGCTTGAGGCCGCCGGTGCATGTGGCATCGCTGAGATTGGCTGCAGCCGCGCAGACACCAAAGCGGAGGCATTCCTCAATGGAATTGCCTTCATGCCATCCAAGCAGCACACCCGCTGTAAAAGCGTCTCCGGCACCCGCTGCCCCTTTGATGTATCCATCGGGAAGGCGGACGCTGCCGTGTTCGTGCCAGGCGCCATCGACTCCCAGCGCGCAGGCGCCCTCTGGAAAATGGACCACGACGCGTTCGCGTACCCCGGCGGCGATGAGTTCCGCCATCGCTTCGCGCAATGCCGTCCGGTCGAGCACGTCGCCAACGCGGATCTGGCGGCCTGTGACGCGTCCGGCCTCAAATTCATTCATGATGCAAAGGTCAACGTGAGGCAGGGCTGGAAGAACGATTTTTGCGAACCGATCGCTATCTTCGCTGACCACATCGATCGATGTTTTCAGTCCGGCCAATTGGGCCCGGGAAAGAATCTCAGCCGCCACTGTGCCGTGTGTGGCGCTTGGGCCATCGAGGCGATCGAGCAGAAGCAAATATCCAAGATGAAAGATTCGGGCGGCCGATTTGGAAAAGTCGAAATGTTCGCTGTCAAGCAACGCATTCGCGCCGCGCGCATGGAAAAACGTGCGCCGACCGGTACCCTGGATCGACATCACATCGGTGTAACTGGTCGGGGCGGCAGCCGTTTTTTGTAATTGCACCGTTCCGATGGAGCGCTGGGCGCAATCGGCAAAGATGCTCGCGCCGTCTTCATCATCGCCAACCAGGCCGAGGGCCTCAAGCGGGAAGGGGGTTTGCATTCGCGCGAGATCGACCAGGATGTTGTAAGGCGAGCCGCCTGTGCCTCGTGAGCGGCTGAAAATGTTGGCCAGTGCGTCTTGGGCGGGCCACGTGTCGATGACCTTTACGTGATCGATAATCCAGTTGCCTGCTGCGAGAATGCCTTTGCGGGGAGTCATAAATTGGGTGCGAACAAAACACAGAATCAGCGGGGAGGGACAAGCGTTTAGTGAGGCGACCTCCATGAGTCCCATTATAAAAGCGGCGCGAATACGCCCCCATTTGTATCAGGGAAGTTCCGCGCTTGCGGGAAAAGAATGCTTGCCCGGCACCCGCTGTTAGGTTGAGTTTCGAATTGTCTACCAGACTGCTCTTCGATATGAACAAACTCTTCCTGCTTGCCCTGGCCGTGGTAACTCCAAACGCCTGGGCTGAACCTCCAGCGAAGATTGACGTCAGCCAGCTGCCCAGCCAGGCAAGGATGATTGATGAGGTCATCGTTCCAGTGCCAAGTGAAGTTTTCGGGGTGCTCGATAAAATTGGGCAGCCGCACTGGGAAGAGATCCTGCGGCGCTCCACCGGAGTGGTGAAACCGTCCGGCGGCGCCGAACAGATCGCGCTCATGCTTGGCAGTGTGATTGCCGAAGGTTTTATCGCTGTCGAATCCCAGACAGCGGAGGAAGTTAAAAAAATCGGGAAAAGCGTGCTGAGCCTGTCGGAAGGCATTGGCGTTAAAAAAGCGGTCCAGCGCCGCAGTCAGAGCATCATTGACGCGGCTGATGAGAAGGATTGGAAGAAAGTGCGGCGTGAGCTCGATGGAGCGCTTTCTGATGTCAAAGACGCGATGATTGAGCTTAGGAGCGAAGAGCTCTCCCAGCTGGTAAGCTTGGGTGGCTGGCTCCGCGGAACCGAAGCGCTTAGCACCGTGGTTAAAAAGAATTTTTCCAAAGACGGCGCGGAACTCCTTCATCAGCCCGTCTTGCTTGATTACTTTGACAAGCGGGTCTCGACCATGAATCCGCGGCGGCAGACCCCGCTTGTGCTCAAGGTCCGCCAGGGGCTTCTTGAAATCCGGCAGCTCATCGGTACGGGCGAAGGGGGCGAACTTTCGGAAAAAACCGTCCAAGAGATCGAAGCCATCGCAGGCGGCCTGGTCAAAGCGATCAATTTAAAAGCGAACTAACTGGATTCTATTGTGAAATTTACTTCTGTCATTGCTGCCCTGCTTTGTGTGCTGCTTAGCACAGCTCCGGTTCATGCGACCATCGACGACTCTCTCTCCTTCGCTCTGGAGGCGGCGGACCCTTATGTGAAAGATGGTTTCACAGTGCGCGAGGATTATTGGGGGGGCGATCTTCCGGTAAAACAAACCAAAGCAATCGTTCATCAGCTCTTCAAGGGAAACGAATATTGGTTCTGGATGGGTTCCGACCAGAAAGTCGCCAAAATCTCGGTGCATGTGTACGATAGCGACGGCAATCTGGCTGAGGTGGAAGCATGGCAAAAACCACATATGGCGGCCTGCCGTGTTGTTCCAAAGAAAACCGGTTCCTATTATCTGATGGTTGAGATCGAAAAATCCCCCGATGAGCGCACCTACTGGTCGCTCTCCTACGGGTTCCGTTGATCGTAATGCCAGGATGGACCACAAGACAGGGAAGACTTCTTATACAAAGACTCCCGGTTTTGCGGCGATTGCAGAGTCTCTGTCCACCTCTTTTTTGAGCTTGGCGAAACTTTTTAAGGCGCTGAACATGGTCCTGCTCTTTAGTAGGTCAACTACCATCAGGTCCATTCAGTGAGCGAAGCAGAAACCCTTCAATTTGAAAATGCGCGCGTGCTCGCTCTGTTACACGCCAACGATCTTCGATTGCTAAAAAATCTCGAAGATGAGCTTGCCGTCAAGGTGACGGCCCGGGATGGATGGTTGCGCGTGGAGGGTGAGCCATTGGGAATTGAACAAACTCGCCAGCTTTTTGATCAGCTTGAGCGTGCCCGCCAGAGTGGCGTGAGCATTCGTAAACACGAATTTTTATACGCCCTTCGCGCACTTCAGGAGCCGGCTGATGGCGGGCTTGATGATTTGATTGCCACGCGGATCTTGTGCTCCCCGAAACGGCCCCCGATCATTCCCAAGACCGCGGGGCAGCGGGCATATATTCGCGAGATAACTAATAACGACATGGTCTTCGGGATTGGCCCTGCCGGCACCGGCAAGACTTATCTGGCCATGGCGATGGCGATCTCGGCGCTAAAGAAAGAACTCGTCACGCGGATCATCCTGACCCGGCCGGCGGTGGAAGCGGGCGAAGCGCTTGGGTTTTTGCCGGGCGATTTGAAGGAAAAGATCATGCCTTATTTGCGTCCTCTTTATGATGCGCTGCATGACATGCTCGATCCCGAGGAGGTCCAACGCTTGATGGAACGTGGTGTGATTGAGATTGCGCCGTTGGCTTACATGCGTGGCCGGACATTAAATCACGCCTTCGTTGTCCTGGATGAGGCGCAGAATACCACGACCGAGCAGATGTTTATGTTTCTGACGCGGCTTGGAGCGGAGTCCAAGTGTGTTGTGACCGGAGACCAAACGCAGATCGATTTACCATCCAATAAACGCTCCGGCCTCATTGAGGCGCTGCAGGCTTTGCGCGACGTGGAAGGGATCTCCTTTTGCCACTTTGCTGAGCGCGATGTTATCCGGCATGAGTTGGTGCAATCCATCGTACGTGCTTATCGGCGTTACCGCGGTATTGGGGAGACGGAACCTTAAGACGTGCTGGAGTAGCCAGACCGGATAAA
Source organism: Chthoniobacteraceae bacterium (assembly GCA_028293625.1). Classification (GTDB taxonomy): domain Bacteria; phylum Verrucomicrobiota; class Verrucomicrobiia; order Chthoniobacterales; family Chthoniobacteraceae; genus CAIURC01. Next base: position 119,078 of record JAQGOL010000029.1, read on the forward strand.
ATCGCGATTTGTCTATGTTCGATTTTCTTGAACGTAAACGGCTGATTAAAAAAGGGCTCGCTTCCTCCAAAACGCGGCGGCGGAGGACCGAGAGCGAGCTTTTCCAAACGCTGGAGTACGGGGTCGGCGCCAAGGTCGCCATATTCCTTGGATTTATCCTCGGTCTTTGGTTTTTAATTTATTCGGACTCCGCGCCGCAGCCGACGGAACGTGTCCTGATTGGGCTCCTGATTTTCGTTACGGCTATTGCGCAACTCTGGATCAATCATCCAAATACGTGGCCTCGCAACTCGCGGGTTCTGCTGATGTTCGCAATCTTTCTGGTGCATCTGGCTGCGGTGAAAATGGTCCTGGCAGCCGCGAATCATCCTGTGCTGCAAGCCGGGACTGTTGACTTCGGCCGTTTAAGCGACCGGCAGCATCTTTGGCGGCTCGCTCTGCCTTTTGTGCTGGCACCGCTGACGCTCTCGGTTCTGCTTGGCAAAAATCACGGTATTTACGCGGCGATTTTTGTCAGTTTATGGGGCTCAATCATCTATGGAGAGATCGACGCGAAGTTCCTGGTGATGAGTTTGATTACCGGATTTGTCGCGGTATTTGTGACCATCGAGGTACGCCGCCGCAGCCGCCTGGTGCGAGCGGGTTTTTTCGTGGGAATTGCCACTTGGATTCTGGCCGTCATTTTTGGATGGATCGGGCCGATTGTCTGGGAATCGGCCAGTGGCACGCATTGGGGAATGGTCGGCTGGCAAACGTTGGTCGCGGTCGGGAGCCCGATCGTCGTGGCGTTCATTGTAGGCGGCGGCCTGGTTCCGGTGTGTGAATGGCTTTTTGGAATCACCACAGATATTTCCTGGCTTGAGCTTGCTGATTTAAATCATCCGCTGCTCAAGCGAATGACCATTGAGGCGCCGGGCACTTATCATCACAGCCTTGTGGTCGCCAACCTGGCCGAGGCAGCGGCCGAGGCCATCGGTGCCAATGCCACCATGGCGCGGGTCTGCTCCTATTTTCATGATATCGGCAAACTGGTGAAGCCGGAATATTTTACCGAGAACAGCCGGCATGATCGCAATCCGCATGACGATCTGGCGCCGACGATGAGCGCTTTGGTGATCATCGCCCATGTGAAGGAGGGCGTCGATCTTGCCTTAAAACATGGGCTCAACCAGGAGATCATCAACGTCATCCAGCAGCATCACGGCACTTCCCTGGTTTACTATTTTTTCAAACGCGCGCTTCAGCAGCAGGAAGATGCACGCGCGGGTGGGAAGATCATGAACATTCGCGACGAGGATATCCCGGAGGTAAGCGAGGAGAGCTTCCGTTACAGCGGGCCGCGTCCGCAAAGCAGGGAATGCGGAATCATCAGCCTCGCGGATTGCATTGAAAGCGCGTCACGCAGTTTGGAACGTGTTACCCCGCAGAAAATCGATCAGCTGATTAGCGACTTGATTGAAAAGCGGCTTTTTGATGGGCAGTTGAAGGATTGCGATATCACTCTGCGCGAAATTGAAGTGATCGCCGAGAGCTTCAAATATACCCTCCAAAGCATGCTTCACAGCCGCGTGGCTTATCCGAGCGAGAAAAACGAGACGCCGCCGCCGCCTTCAAAGTCTGCCATCACCCGGATGTCGGCGGCATAATTTTTTCCGAGCTTACAGGCCGGCGCGCAAGGTTGGCTTCCTGACTCTTCAAATGGGAGGAGGGCGGGTGCGAAATGATTGCACTTTCCACTCGTCAGTGTTCAACAGGCACTTTTATAACCTGCTGACAATGTCCACGACGTCTCCCGCTTTTCAGGTCTCCGAGCAACTCCACGACGCCCGCGATCGGTTGGCTCGCTCCAGGGTGCTCGTCGGCTTTGACGGATTCGTGGACACCATCCTCCACGTGGTGGCTCAGCGGGAGTCGACAACCCAGTATTCGCGCATGGACAGGATGGGCGATTTTTCCGGGCGGATCGGCGAGGCGGCCGGCCACAGCGCGAACTTTGAGTTCGTTACACAAATGGTTAAACTTGGGGGCAACGGGCCGATCATGGCAAATGCCCTGGTCAGCTATGGCACGCCATTGACCTATATCGGCAATCTCGGCTCGCCGAACCCGCACCCGGTTTTTAGTGATCTAACCAAGCGGGCAAAAGTTTATTCAATTGCCGAACCGGGCTACACCGACGCAATCGAGTTTGATGATGGCAAGCTCATGTTTGGAAAACATGAGAGCCTCAAGGACGTGAGTTGGGAGACCCTCATCGCGCATGTTCCTGAGGATGAGTTGGTTGCTTTATTTTCCGACTCGACGCTCATCTCGCTCGTCAACTGGACGATGCTGACGCAGATGACGGCGATCTGGGAAAAAATTCTCAGTCACATTGCCCCAAGGCTCGAAGGTGAACGGCGCTGGCTTTTCATCGATCTGGCCGATCCGGCAAAGCGTTCGCGTGAAGACATTTCCGCCGCGCTCAAACAGATCGCAAAGTTTGAAGGACATTTCCGCGTCGTGCTGGGATTAAATTTCGCGGAGAGCCGTCAGATTGGTGAGGTGCTCGGACTTGGCACAGTGGAGGAAACTTACGGCACCGTTACCCATCACGCGTCGCAAATTCGTGATCTGCTCAAGATCGACACGGTCGTGATCCATCCGACCCATTTTGCGTCGGCATCCGATGCGAGCGGGTCGGCGCACGTCGTGGGGCCTTTTATTTTAAAACCAAAGATCACCACCGGCGCCGGTGATCACTTTAATGCGGGATTTTGTATCGGTCGCATTCTCGGACTCGATATCTCCGCATGCCTGCAGATCGGCGTTGCAACTTCAGGATATTACGTGCGCCACGCCGAGAGCCCGGGCCTGGACGACCTCACCAAGTTTCTTCAGACTTTGTGAGGCAAGGGGGGGATTCCTTCCTTAATGCGTTATTCGATTCGCGTGGCCATTTGCTGCGCCTGAAGGCAAAGCTCGGCGGCGAGAAATGCGTGCTCCTGGGTCATGGCATGCTCGGTTCGGTTGAGGCAATCAAGGATAAGCGCTCCGAAAAAAGGGTAGCCAACCTGGCCATGACAGCGCATGTGGTGTTCACCCTTGTGATCGACCAGATAAAGCTGGTCGCCTTCATCTTCACGGCCGACATCGGTGTATTTGCGCAGCTCGATGTAGCCTGCCGTGCCGAGGATAAATGTGCGGCCATCGCCCCAGGTGCGAAGTCCGTCCGGATTAAGCCAGTCGACGCGGATGTAATTGGTCGCGCCGTTTTCGGCCAGGAGGTTTGCATCGCCCCAATCTTCAAATTCCGGAAAGCTCTTGTGATTATAGTTGGCCACCTGCGCGTTGATCACGGTTGCCTTCTTTGCGCCGGTGTAATGAAGGAATTGTTCAAACTGATGTGACCCGATATCGCAGAGAATTCCGCCTGTTTTTTCCTTTGACCAAAACCACGGCGGACGCGTGCTGGGAGAGCTGCGATGCGGTCCAAGGCCTAAAACCTGGATGACGCGCCCAATTGCCCCCTGATCGATGAGTTGCCCGGCGCGCACGGCGCATTCGACATGCAGACGTTCGCTGAAATAAACCATGTATTTCTTTCCGGTCTCAACCGTTTTCTTCCGTGCGGCTGCCAGTTGCTCGAGTGTTGTGAAAGGCGTTTTATCTGTGAAATAATCTTTGCCAGCGTCCATTACCCGTAACCCGAGCCGGGCGCGCTCACTTGGGATGGCCGCTGCAGCCACCAGTTTTATCTCGGACTTTTCAAGGAGCGCTTCAATCGAACCAACTGGTTGGACGCTCGGGAAAGTCTTGCAGAATTTTTCTACTTTCAGGGGATCGGGATCAAACACATAACGCAGTTCGCCGCCCGCTTCAGTGAGCCCTTTGCATTGGCCGTAGATATGACCGTGATCAAGCGCCGCGGCTGCAAAAACAAACTCGCCGCGATCGACCACCGGGACCGGTTTGCCTTCAGGGGCATAATTCATTCCATCGGATTTCTGCATGAGCAAAACTATCGGGGGGGGCGCGGCCAAGTCATGTCAAAAAGCGGAAAGGTTGAGCTCGGATTTCGGGCAGGCTTGCTGATCGCCTGTTAAAACGCGCCTTTACAAACTGCCATCGGCTCTCCTAGCCTTTATTTCCCGAGCGGTCCCCAACCTCACTGCCGGGATCCCCAAACTATGAAGCATCTCGCGTTTTCATTTCTCGCAGCTGCCGTGGCTGCATCGGCTCCTGTTGTTATCGCTGCCGAAGGCGAAGTTCCCCCGGTTCAACCTGGCGGCAAGCTGCCAGGTAACGTGGCTATCAAACTAGTCAAAGTAGTCGATGGCCTTGTCGACCCGATTCATGTCACCGCGCCGAAGGACGGTTCCGGCCGGTTGTTTGTCTGCGAACGGCCCGGCGTCATCCGGATAATCAAAGACGGCAAGCTGCTTGATAAGCCGTTTCTTGATATCAAGGATAAGACGCTAAGTTCTTTTCTTGAAGAGGGACTCTATTGCATCGAGTTCCATCCGAAGTTCAAAGAAAACGGGATTGTTTATGTGAGCTACGCCGACCTCTGGTTCAATGGCTCCACGCTTGTCACCGAGTATCACGTCTCCAAGAATAACCCGGACAAACTTGATCCTGATAGCGCGCGGGTGATCATGCAGATTGATTATCCTTTCTGTAATCATCACGGCGGCAAGGTTGCTTTTGGCCCTGATGGGTACCTCTATGTAGGGGTCGGCGATGGTGGCTGGGAAGGGGATGTGATTAGTGCCGGACAGGATCTGCATACATGGCTGGGCAAGATGCTGCGCATTGACGTGAACTCGAGTTCTCCGGATCGCGCCTATAATATTCCCAAGACCAATCCCTTTATCACACCCTTGCAGCAGATGACGCTTTTTGGCGTCAGTGAACTTCAGTTCTCCAAAATTCATCCCCGCGCCAAGCCCGAGATCTGGGCGTTCGGCATCCGCAATCCGTGGACCTTTTCGTTTGATAGGAAAACAGGCGATCTGTATATCGCCGACATCGGACAGAACCATTGGGAGGAGGTCGATATGCAGCCTGCGGCAAGCAAAGGCGGCGAGAACTACGGATGGAAGTTTATGGGCGGCAGCCATCCGTTCCCGATTGAACTCGAGAAAGGCGCGCCGCGCATCGGTATTCTTCCGGTTGCCGAATACAGCCATGTCGACCAGGGAATCTGCGTGATCGGACTTGGTGTTTATCGCGGAAAAGAGTTTCCCTCGCTTGATGGCATCTACTTTGTTTCCGATTGGGGCAGCGGCAAGGTATGGGGAATGAAGCGCGATGATGCCAGCAAATGGCAGATGCAGGAACTGCTCGATCTCGATACGCCGCTTCGGCCAACAAGCGGCGGGGAGGACGAGGAGGGGAACCTCTATCTCACTCATGCATCCGCCAATTATGGGGGCGCGGTCGACCCGTATCAAAATGAACGGGGCGCGCTTTGGAAGATCGTTCCCGCTGACAAGGTGCCCGCCGGTGCTGTGACAGCGCCTCTGCAGGCGAAGTAAACCGCTGTTTTTTAATCCGGGATTCGGACAGCCGAATCCCGGAGTTTTTCGCCGCCCGGTTTCTGCTAGACTGCTTTTATGAAACTCACGTTTGTCCGTCCGCTTTTCTGTTTTTTTGCCGCCGCCAGTCTCCACTCGCCGGCAGTTGCCCAGGAGCCTGCCGCACCGCACGATCCTGCGGTCCATGCCGGGGCCGGATTAAAGAAGGAGCTGATCGCGGGCATTACTGAGGCGGATTTCTTAAAACTCGGAGCCGGGCCGAAGACGGCGAAGATCACGTTGGTGGCCGCCTTTACCGACGCCAACTACGGAATGAATTTCAACGGCTATTCCCATGGTAAAGCGACCTACACGATCCCCGTGGGATGGACGGTTGAAGTCACCTTCATTAATCCCAGCCCGGTGCCGCATAGCGCGCTTGTCGTGGAGCGGGATATGACAAAAAAGGTGCAACTCGGCGAGCCTGCTTTCAAAGGCGCCGCCGTGCCCAATCCCATTGTCGGCATGAGCACGAGCAAGGCGACGTTTACCTTTGTGGCAAGCGAAGCGGGTGACTACGCGCTGGCATGCGGTTTTCCAACCCATGCGGCGGGTGGTCACTGGGTGGCGCTCGATGTAAGTCCCAGTGCCAAAGCCCCTTCACTTAAGCTCGGCGACGCTCCGGAGAAAGAAGCAAAGTAACGGCACGCGCCGTCTATCGCCCGGAAGCAGCCGCTGGCGGGCTTGCTCGTCCCTTGAAGAGCGGCATCGACTTTTCAACCGACTTATAGACGCCCCATCCAAGGGGAATGCAGACCACCATCCACGCCACGCAGAGCTTGATGAGATTGGAATTTTTCATGTCAAAAAAAGGTCCCTTACGGTTGCTTCGGTATGGTGGTTAAAGGGACGGTTGACGTCCCTGGATGATGATGGCGCGTGTGGACGGCTTTAACCAGATAGTTGCAGAGCGCCCCGGCCAGCAGCAGGCCTACCATAAGATACATGGTGAAGTTGTAGGATTGCGCCGCTGGAACATGGCGGGCTTTTTGATATTCAGCGATATAGGTGACCAGTTGCGGTCCAAGTACGGCAGCCATTGACCAGGCAGTGATGAGGCGTCCGTGAATGGCGCCGACCTGCATGGTCCCAAACATGTCCTTTAAGTAAGCCGGTATGGTGGCGAACCCGCCGCCATACATTGAGATGATGACGGCGGTAATGGCCACAAATAGAGTGACGTTGTTCAGATGTTGCGTGAACGGAATCAGCGAATAGAGCAGTGCCCCCAAAAGGAAATAGATGAAGTAGACGTTCTTGCGTCCGATATAATCGCTTGTACTCGACCAGAGGAAACGGCCGCCCATGTTGAAGATGCTAAGAAATCCGGCAAATCCGTCTCCGACCGCTTTTGGCACCCCGAACATATTCTGACACATGTTGGAGGCTTGTCCGAGAATGCCGATTCCGGCCGTGACATTTAAGCAAAGGACCGCCCAAAGCAGCCAGAACTGCGGTGTCTTGATAGCTTCATCGGCGGAAACCTGGGCATGGGTGACCAGCTTCTTCTGAACCAGGGATGGAACATAACCTTCGGGTTTCCAATCGGGCGCGGGGACGCGCACTGTGAACGCGCCGAATACCATGAAGCAAAAGTAAACAAGGCCCATGACAAGAAACGCCTCCATCACGCCGGTGGAAGTGGGTGTGGCGAATCGTTTCATTAACTCGCTTCCAAACGGGGCTCCGATGAGCGCGCCTCCGCCAAAGCCCATGATTGCCATCCCGGTCGCCATGCCCGGTCGATCGGGAAACCATTTTACCAAGGTTGATACTGGAGAAATATATCCAAGCCCCAGTCCGATTCCTCCAATGACTCCATATCCAAGGAGCACCATCCAGAACTGGTGAAACCTCACTCCAAGACTTGCGATCAAAAAACCGCCTCCCCAACAGCAGGCGCTGGTAAACATCGCCTTTCGCGGCCCATTCTTTTCCACCCATTTGCCGAAGACCGCCGCCGAGAGCCCCAGTAAAATCAGGGCGGTGGAATAAAGCCAGCTTACTTGCGGGATTGTCCAGTCACCCGCCACGGATTGTGTAGTTCCAAGCAACTTGGTCAGGGGAACGTTGAATACGCTGAACCCATAGATCTCGCCTATGCAAAGATGCACTGCGAGCGCGGCAGGAGGAACCAACCACCGGGTGAAAGTTGAGTCTGCGACGGAATGTTCGCGGTCGAGGAAAGCCATATTGGGGGAATAAGGACAAGCGCGATTACACCAGAGCGAGGGGAGGGAAGGAAACGATTAAGATTGGGATAATACGGGCAATACCACTGCCTAACCGGGTACAGCGTGGTTGCGGAAAAATTGGGGCTCGCTCGCGGTGACCCGGACTTCTTCCATGGCTGCCGCAAGATCCGGGGACGGGGCGATTGTAATGATCACAAATTTGCTCGTCGGCGTATTGGAACGCTCCGCAACGCTGTTGATAGGAACGAGCACATTGGCTTCAGGAAAATAGGTCGCCGTGCAGCCGCGCGGAATCGGGTAAGGCGCCACAAAAAAGTGTTGCGCAAGCCTCTCTTCCCCGTCTCCATAATGGCTGGTAAGATCAACGGGCTGGCCTTGCTGAAGCCCCGCTTCCCGCACATCCTCCGGGTTCATGAAGACAACACGGCGGCCATTATAGATGCCGCGATACCGATCATCCAACCCGTAGATGTGCGTGTTAAACTGGTCGTGGGAGCGGATCGTCATCATGATGAACTGACCGGGCGCCAGTTCATTGCGCGCAATGGGATGGGTAACAAACTTCGCTTTTCCTATCCCGTTATTAAATTTGCGCTTATCGCGCGCTTCATTTGGAAGATAAAATACGTCTGCTGCTATCCGCTCGTTGAACCGTTCAAAACCGGGGATGACATGTTCGATGTGATCGCGAATCCGACCATAATCGCCGGCCAATCCTTCCCAATCAACGCGGGTTCGTTTTTGAAGCGTGGCGCGGGCGAGTCCCGCAACAATCGCCGGTTCACTGCGCAGTTGGGCGCTTGCCGGTTCAAGCGAGCCCCGCGAGGAATTGATGATTCCCATGGAGTCCTCAACCGTGACGAACTGCTCGCCATTTTGTTGCCGATCGATTTCCGAACGACCCAGGCAAGGAAGAATCAGGGCGATCTCGCCGGTGATCAGATGGGAACGATTCAGCTTGGTGGCAATGTGCGCTGTCAGCCGGCAATTGCGCAGCGCCTTCGCGGTGTACTCGGTGTCGGGCGTCGCGGAGAGAAAGTTGCCGCCCATGCCGATAAACACGCGGATTTCGCCGCGGTGCATCCCCTTGATGGTTTCCACCGTATCGGTTCCATGGGCGATGGGAGGATTGAATTCGAATTCCTGCCCGAGTTTATCCATGAACTTGTCGTTCATCCTTTCCCAGATGCCCATCGTGCGGTCGCCCTGCACATTGGAATGGCCTCGCACAGGACATGGCCCGGCGCCGGGTTTGCCGATGTTGCCACGAAGCAGCAGGAAATTCATCACCTGTTGAATGGTGCCCACGGCGTTCTTGTGCTGAGTCAATCCCATCGCCCAACAGCAGATGATGCGTTTTGAGGCCATCGCAACCTCAGCCGCCTGACGGATCTGTTCCCGCGAAAGCCCGCTGCTTACCAGAATATCCTCCCAGCTCGCCTCGCGCAGATCGGCAATGAGCTCCTCGACGCCGACCGTGTATTCACGAATAAACTCCAGATCAAACACGGTGCCCGGCTTTTTTTCTTCTTCAGCGAGCATCTCTTTCATGATCCCTTTCATGACCGCGATATCGCCGTTGATGCGCACCGGCAACCAGAGATCGCTCAGCGTGCTGCCGGCCCCAAAAAGAGCCGAAGCGGCCCGGCGTATGTCCTTGAAATCCTGCGGGTTCTTGAATCGAAAATTTCCGACTTCCGGCAGCGGATTGATTGAGACAATCTTTGCGCCCGGTTTGCCGTCCCGGCTGCGTTTGGCACTCTGCAAGCTGGTCAGCATTCTTGGATGATTGGTACCCGGATTTTGTCCAATAATGAAGATTGCATCCGCTTGCTCAAAGTCCGCCAGCGTGACGCATCCCTTGCCGATCCCGATCGTTTCATTCATCGCGGCGCCGCTCGACTCGTGGCACATATTCGAGCAGTCCGGCAGGTTGTTAGTGCCGAATTGGCGGACGAAAAGCTGCCAGAGAAACGCGGCCTCGTTGCTGGTGCGCCCGCTGGTGTAAAAGGCCGCGCCATTTGGGCTCGGTAACGTATTCAGTTCGGTGCCGATCAGACAAAAAGCGTCATCCCAAGTAATTGGCTCGTAATGGGTGGCACCGGCGCGTTTGATGAGCGGCTCGGTAAGCCGGCCCTGTTGCCCAAGCCAGAAATCACTTTTTTCACGCAGCTCATCGAGCGAATGAACCCGGAAGAATTCCGAGGTGAGCCGTTTTGTGGTAGCTTCATCCGCTACGGCTTTCGCGCCGTTCTCGCAAAACTCCGCCACATGGCGCTCTTTGTCCGGACTAGGCCAGGCGCAGCTTTGGCAGTCAAACCCGGCCTTCTGATTGACATCCAGCAGCATCCTGACCCCGCGAACAAGACCCATTTCGCGCAAGGTAAATCGCATCGTTTGATAGACAGCAGGCAGCCCGGCCGCCACCATATGCCGCTCGGTAATCGTCGCTTCTTCCGGTTCAAGCGGTGGTTGCGCGCCCGGGGTTGGATCGTGTTGTTCAAGGTCAGCGCGATCCACCGGCGGAGAAACCGGGGCGCCCGCGCCGATATGCGTCGGTTTTTGCGCGACCGTATCGAGCTGTTCGTCGTGTGCGTGTGGTTCGTTCATGACTCGAATACGATGGCCCCGATCCGTAAATTAATTAAGCGGTTTTATCGCAAGATTTCGAGGTGGCCAAAGCCGGGCCGCGGCATCGATTCCTGCGCTGTTCCGCGCAAGCTTATTGCCCGGCTGCCATCTTACTCACTGATGAATGCGAACGAGTTTGCCTTCTCCCTCCGCAAGTTGGAGGTCGATATAGGGCGAAGCTTTGGCGGACCACTCGCGGGTCGACGCATCGAAGACTTCGAGCATCGATGGACCCGTTAGACGGATGGTTTGTTTGATTTTATAATCAAGGTTCACCACCAGTAGATGGGTGGGTGCTGCTTCGTCTGCGCCAAAAGTGCTGAATGAGATTCCTTGCACGCGTCCTCCCTCAACATAGTCGATAGCAGGAACCGGCGGATCTACTTTGAAGCGGAAGTCTGCCGGAACTGGCGTGGCTCCCGGAGGCTGCATTCCGGCATGAAAAACCTCAGCCGATTTTAGTGGCTGGAGTTCCTTTGCTATGGCGATGAATTCGCGATTGATTGTTTTAAGGGCATGATAGAGCGGAGTAGGGGACCCATCGGCCAGCGCGATTCCACCCACGTGGCCGGGATATGAGTAAACGTAATACGAGATCCCCTGCGCGCCGTATGCCAGAGTCGTGTATGCAAGGTACCGCATTTCGTTCCCGGTAGGAACCCGCGACGCCATGGGAACCGCCGACTGCCCGGGATGCCAGGAGCAGGCTTGCACGATATTGATAAATGGCAGCCCTGTAGCCATCGCCTTCCCGCGCATTAACGCGAGATTTTGAATGTAGCCCGAGGTATCGCAGGAGTTCTTAAACTGGTATTGGTCGTAACTAAGCAGAGCCGGTCGAACAAGATCAACGTATTGTCGAAGGTAAGCTTTATAGGCATCAACCACGTTGCCCGTTGTGCCGAGTTGTTCATTCGTCGCGCCCACCGGAAGAAGATTAATATAAGCGAGGTGTTCCGGGTCATGCTCGCGCAAGTAGGCAACAAGTTTTCCCCAGGCCGGGAAGAGAGTCGTGCCCGGCTCATCCGTGAGATAGTAGGCGTAGAGTCCCGCATGCCGGCGCACCCGGCCGATAAATGCGTCAAGTGCCGCCCGCGATTCCGGCTTTTCAAGGCTGTCAGGGTTAAGAATCGGATCGGTCAACTGCCCGCGCAGTCCATGCCGGGTTAAAACGTCCAATTCTTTTTCCCGGCACCAAACCAGATTCCAGCCTCCTTCGGCTAGTTGCTGCGCTGAGGCGTCATTTAGTTCAGATCCTCCCGGAAAACCCGGGCCCGCGAAATAGCTGACAATCGGCGCGCCGATTCGCCAGGCATTTTCCGGATCAGCAGAGTAACCGGAGGTTATCATCAACAGCGACGTGGCAAAAAGCACGAGTGAATGAAGGGTGCGTATCACCGGCTCAAACTGCTGGGTGGTCCGTAATGCGTCAAGAAAAGGGATGCCTGCGCTGCGCTGGAAGGATCAGGAGATTTGCTTTTTGTTCCAGGCTCCCTCATGAGATCGCGCATGCCTCTTTTTGATCCGTCTCCCGGCTATCACCGCATTAAAGTGGTGAAAAGCTTTCATGAACTTGTCACGACTCCTTTCGGAGACGGCGTCAACGCCCTCTGCTGGCAGCGCACCTTACAGGGAAATTTCAGCGAAGTGGTGGAACATCTTGATGTGCGCGACGGGATAACCACCCTCGACGAAGCACGGCTCAACGCCCTTCCTTTAAGTGCCGCAGGCAAAGCTGCTGTCGAAATTCTCCTCGAAGATCAGAAGCTCCTGCGAACAGTCGGTCTCTCGCCGATCCTCGACTGCATTCACGCCTATCCTCGCGACGATGACCGCGTCTCCACCGACGTCTATTCCTTCCACGCCGACAGCGCCACGGTTGAAGCCGACACCTACCTTTGCAGTTACAACGAGGCGTCCTCCGAAGGGTTGCGCAATGACGAGGCTCTCCGCCGTATCGACGTCCCGGAGACCCGCGCCGAACTTCTGGAAATTTTCAGTGGGGACGATGACGACGACTTTCTCGAATTCTTAAAAGAAAACTGCTACGACCTCCATTACGCGTCCGTCCCGCAGGCACGGCCTTTTTCCTTTGGCCTTGGCAACCTCTGGCGCATCGCGGTCGATTATCCCGGCAGTCCCGTCCCCCCGTGTATCCATCGCGCGCCTGAAACCGTTCCCGGCCGGCCTGCGCGCTTGCTGCTCATAAGCTGAAGGGCTGGCCACACGGTCTACGTGCCGCAAAAGGTCTGATAACAGGTATCACCGGCCAGCGCCGGCAAACGAAACTCGGGCGCGGGCCGGGAATGGTTGTAAGGGGCGGCGAGCACCTCGAGCAATCGCTCCATGACGCCCATATCTTCTTGTTGGGCGGCCGCGAGCGCCGCTTCCACCAGATGATTGCGCGGAATAAACGCGGGGTTGTTCGCGCGGCGAAGTTCCGCGGATTCGGCGGACGGGTGTGGCTGTGATCCCAGGCGCGCCTGCCATTGTTCATGCCAAAGGGAAAAACCCGTATCGTTGCGCCACGCGTCTTCAATTCGCGCCTCGTTTGATAGCGAGGCAAAGGTATTGGTGAAATCCGCCTTCGACTTTTGCATCCATTCCAGCAGCGTCTTGATCAGCGCCGCGTCTCCTGGCTCCTCGGTTAACAAACCGAGCTTACGTCTCATGCCGGAAAGCCAGTGTGCCTCGTACCGGTCGGCGAATCCCTGGAGGGCTTCTTCGGCCATGGCGATCGCATGGTTTTCCTCCAAATGCAGCAGGGGCAACAACGACTCGGCCAGCCGCGTGAGATTCCACTGCGCGATCACGGGCTGATTCCCATAGGCATAGCGGCCATGCTGGTCAATGGAACTGAACACAGTGGCCGGATCGTACACGTCCATAAAAGCGCAGGGGCCATAATCGATCGTCTCGCCCGAGAGCGCCATGTTGTCGGTGTTCATCACTCCATGCACAAAGCCGGCCAGCATCCACTTTGCCAACAAGGCGGCCTGACGCTCGATCACTCCGTGGAGCAGCGCATGCGATGGATTCTCGTGGGCGGCGAGTTCCGGGTAATGCCGCCGCAAAGTATAATCAACCAAAGCGCGCTGGGTCGCTTCGTCGCCGGCAGCCGCCGCCCATTCGAACGTGCCGACCCGGATATGGCTGGCCGCCACGCGTGTGAGCACCGCACCGGGCAGCGGTTCCTGGCGCCACACCTCCTCGCCTGTGGCCGCCACCGCGAGGCTGCGCGTGGTTGGGATTCCCATCGCGTGCATCGCTTCGCTGATAATGTATTCGCGCAGCATCGGGCCAAGCGCCGCACGGCCGTCGCCCCGCCGGGAGAACGGCGTCGGCCCTGCGCCCTTGAGCTGGATATCGAAGCGTTCGCCGGCAGGCGTGATCTGCTCGCCCAGCAGGATCGCGCGGCCGTCGCCCAGTTTGGTGAAATTGCCGTATTGGTGGCCGGCATAGGCTTGTGCCAGCGGCGCCGCACCGGGAGGCAGGCGGTTGCCTGCGAAAATTGCCGCGCCATCCGCTCCGGCCAGAGTGTCGGCTTCCACGCCCAGGGACTTCGCGAGCGGCCGGTTCAATACCACCAGGCGCGGCGCGCGCACCGGCGTCGGAGCGACAGCGGTATGAAACATACGCGGCAAACGAGCGTAGGAATGTTCCAGACGCCAGCCGGCCATCGAAGAAGAAGGAGAAGAAGAGGAGGAAAGTTCAAAAGACATAAACGCAGCTTACGCATGAATGAATGCGCCCCAAAAATCGTGTCCTTTCGAAAAGGGGCAATCGATAAAGTCAATGAAAGCGCAAATGCGTGCCAGGCGATGGCCGGTACGTCCCGGTGATCTGCGTGCAAAATTCCGCGCCGGCAGGAAAGGCCGAAGGCGTGTTTGCAACGGATGATGATCGTAGCCGGAGATCGTGATGAAGGAAGTTTACGTCAGCAAAAAGACATCAGCCCATACATCCGTGGCCCCTACGCGGCGCAGTGGACCGGGCGAGTCATAGACGATGACTATCTCCCGGGGTTGTCCCTGCTGGCGAGGCAGGAGCGCCATTCCCTCAGGGTGATCGCATCCTTCCCCACAGGGCAGGTCCAGGCGGCGTTCCAGCAGGCCTGAGGTCTCATCGGTCAGACTGTCGCCTTTTGACGAGGTGGCGAGAATGCCGCTCCAGCGAAAGATGGACGAAGGCCCGTCGAGAGCCATCGTCGGACCGGCCAGCAAAAGCAGATCGTCTCCGTCCTTGCAAAGATCGCGTATGCCGAGGCCCCGTAAATTTACAAAATGCTTTATGTAATATGAGGTATCGGTAACGAGCCTTAGTTTTAATTCACCCGCTTCTGCGCCCGCCGTCACCGCAATCTCTAAAACAATCGCGTACTTCCCTATAACCGGCCCACGCAGCCCGAGGAATAGCCGATCGCCATCAACGGCCAGCCCTTCGATATCAAAACCGTTATCCTTGCTCGGAATGCCCAGGATTGTCGGTTCGCCGTTAACAGGGTTTGACCAGCTCTGAAGGAAAGGTCCGAGATGGCGATCTTTTCTTAATGCGTTCATCAGGATACTTTCGCCCTCTTCGTCGGCCAGACGCGCGGGAAGTGGTTTGTTCAGCTTGTTGGCGGGCAAAACGGACCTCCCCAGGCCGTCCTTGCCAACAGGGATGCTGGCAAGAAAAAAACGGTTTCCTTCCGCTTCCACCGTCGCGAGGCGGTCCAGATTTTTTGCCAGGTTCTTGGAGAGTTTCGGCTTGGAGCGCTTTAACGAATGCGAACCGACCATCCAGAGCGTTTCGCCTTCAAACGCCAATCCCTCGATGTCGATCTCCTGCACCCGACCTTTTTTTACGGTGTTGCTTGGCAAATCGAGAAACGCATCGACCCGTTGCGAGATCTGTCCTCCGAAGCGCGCTCCCTGCTCCTGCACCAATCGTTCCAGGGAGGGCGACGCCTCCACCGTCTCATCGCCACCAAGGAACAGCGTCCTTCCTCCATCGGCAAACTCGATGGCCGAAAGGCTCCCCCGAAATGTTTCCTTTGATTTTTCTTCGTCGGTTTCCGGCGGCTCCGCTCCGGCAGGCGCGATGGCTGCGCGAAAAGAAAGCAGGATCTGTCGGGTAGGGATGGCAAGCGCAGGCATGGTGGTAAGGCGGGCTGAGCCGGTTTTCGATCAGAGCGCTACTTTCGCGGCGGTCATCATTGAGGCTTGGGAGAGTTCATTAAATGTGTCTCTCATGCGACTGTTCAGGTTGAGATTTTTTAGCTGAATTATAAACAGCGTAATGTTTATCCCAAATAACGGGCAGTTGGTAGAAAAGAACAACAAATTTCCCCGTCAAAAAAACGCGATGATCTTGCGCCAAGCGCGATCGGTCCCCGCTCAAACGCGGCTGAAGAGGTCGCGTTTTTCCAGTTCCAGTAACGAACGCTTGCGTTCCATTCCTCCGCCGTAGCCTGTTAGCTTTCCGTTTGCTCCGATGACCCGGTGGCAGGGGACGACAATCGACAAAGGATTGCGCCCATTGGCCAGGCCCACCGCGCGCACGGCTGCCGGCTGCCCGATCCTGCGGGCAAGCTCTCCGTAGGAAATCGTGACGCCATACGGAATCGCCTCCAGGGCCGTCCATACCCGGCGCTGAAAATCCGTGCCGCCCAAAGCTTCGCGATCGATCCGCACGGTGAATACCATGAGCTTTCCGGCAAAATATTCGCCGAGTTGAGCCCGCAGCTCAGCGAAGCGGTGATCATCACGCTGCCAGCCGCGGCGCTGGAGTTCCTCCGGCCCGTGCCGGTGATCCTGCATATAGAGTCCTGTCAGCCCCTGTTCGCTTCCTCGCAGCGTAAGCATTCCGAGAGGGGATTCTGTTTCAGTGAAATAAGTGGTGTTCATAAGTTTTCCGGAAGCGCATCGTGCATGGTTTGCCAGAGATGGATGGCGGCATAGGCCCGCCACGGGCGCCAGACTGCGGCGCGCTCAAGGACGAGTTTCTCCGAGGGCAACGGCTTTCCCGGTGCGGCCAGTGCCTTGCGCACGCCGAGGTCGGCCGCCGGAAAGGCATCCGGGAAACGCAATGCCCGCATTGCAACGTATTGCGCCGTCCATTCACCAATGCCGCGCACACGACGGAGCGCCGTCATGGCCTCCTCGACGGACGCTGCGGGTCCAAAGCTTAGCTCCCCGCGCTCGACCGCCGCCGCCAACTCGTGCAACGCAAGCGCCCGCGCCCGCGGCAGACCGATGGCCGCGATCTCGTCGAGGCTCGCCGCCGCCATATCTTTCGCCGACGGGGCGAGCCGGCTCAAATGCGGAAAAGGGGTCGTGACGGGCCGGCCGAATCTGGCTGCCAGCCGTGCCGCAAGCGTTGAAGCCCCTTTTACGCTCACCTGCTGGCCCAATACCGCGCGGACCGCGAGCTCAAAAACCGTCCATGCGCCCGGCACCCGCAGGCCGGGATGCCGCCGCACGCCTGGGCCAAGCAGCGGATCCTCGCCGAGTTGCGCGTCGACCGAGGCGGGACTGGCATCAAGATCAAACAGAGCGCGCAACTGCGTCAGGATGGACCACGATACTTCCGCAAGCGCCGCGGGCAAAATGACGTCCAGCCATGGCCCGGCTGAAGAATGGCTTACAGTCAACCAGCCCGTTTGCCCGCCGTATGCCACCGTCCGTGCGTAATTCCCTTGCTCCAGGGAGACTGCCTCAACCAAGGGGACCGCGCGCCGTGCCAGGTAATCGAGCAGCTCCGGCCACGCCAGCGGGGGCCGGTAGCTGAGGCGCAAGTGCAGAACGTCCGCCCGTTCGGGGCCCCGGCGCGGGCGGCGCAAGGTTGTCGGCGTTTGTCCATATCGCGTGCGGAAGAGCGTATTGAAGCGCCGCACGCTGCCAAAGCCCGCGCTTAACGCCACCTCCAACGCACCCAAATCGGTCTCCTGCAAAAGCTTTTTTGCAAAAAGAAGCCGCTCGGTTTGCATGATTTCCACCGGTGTCACTCCAAAGCCCTGCACCATGAGCCGCCGCAACTGGCGCGCGCTGTATCCGGTCTGCTTTGCCACTTCATCCACCGAATGGCCCTGGATCGCCCGGGCCCGGATTGCCGCAAAAAGCGCTTGTTCAATAGAAACAGCGGGCACTCCCGGGGCCAGCTCGGGGCGGCAGCGCAGGCACGGACGAAACCCCGCGCGCTCCGCCGCCGCCGCCGTCTCCACAAAGAGACATGATTTCTTGAGCGGCGGCCGCGCCGGACAAACAGGACGGCAATAAATCCTTGTTGTCTTTACCGCCACGAAAAACCGTCCGTCAAAGCGCGCATCTCGCGCCAGCAGCGCTTGGTAACAGTCAAAATTCAGCTTCATTGGCGACGGCACCATAACCATCCCGTCTCAGCCGCGCTCGCCGTTTTCGGCCATGAATATTGACTCTCCTGCAACCGATCCAGCCAGTCTCGCGGCTACTTCGTGCCGTAGCTTGCGCGGTCGTCGGCTTCCAGCCAATCAAAGAGCGATGCGCTGGCAGGATCGAGGCCCAGTTTTTGACATTCCTCGTCAAACCAGCTGCCTTTCTCGGGATCGCCATGCATGGTCACTTTCTCCATGCCATCCGACCATTCCCGGATCTCCTCGGGCGTCTTGGATGTGCCGTGCGTATTCAGATACGCGACAATTTCCTCGTCGGTCGCGCCCGCTTCAAGTGCCTGGCGGACACCCGCGTATTCAACGCCCTTCCAGTCCAGAAGCATGTGATCAAGCGGGCAGTCGGTATGATACTCGCCGATCTGGCCGGCGATATCGGCGCGCGCTTTATCGTTCATTCGCGAGAGGATGACATAGCCTCCGGTGCGCTGGCGCGGACTGGTGGCGGCTTCTTTGGTGAGGTCTTTTGCGGTAATGCTCATATTTTTTTGGATTTGGTTTTTGCGATGGAAAGTCAGCTTGAGTGAGGGAGTTTATGCACTTTGCATGCAAACGATGGCGAATGCGCTCGGAAGCGTGATCAGATCCCGGATTGGGATGAAGAACGCATGACGGTTAAGCGACATGTGTTCAGCTTCTGCCGCCCAGATAGAACCGTCAACCCAGAAAATGAACAAATGTCTGATTAAGGACACCTGTTGCGCAATGCCCCGGCTTAAGGCAGTGTTGCCTTGAACAATGGCTGACGAAACCGATCCCCGAATCAGGCGCACCCGGCAGATGCTTTTTCAGGCATTGCAGGAATTGCTGGCTGAAAAGAGCTTCGACGCGATCTCAGTGCAGGATATCGCCGACCGCTCCACCGTGAATCGTGGAACCATCTACGCGCATTTTAAGGACAAATTCGCGCTCCTTGCAGCGCTGGTGGAAGAGAAGTTCCAAGCCACTTTTGAGGCGCGAATGAGCGGCGCTTCGGGCACCTGTCAGGAAGGTGTAAGGCAACTAATCCTCGCGGTCTGCGATTATCTCGGCTCGCTCATTTCCTCCGACGAAACACAGCACCGGCCTTTTGAGCCGATCGTGGAATCGACAGTGCGCACGGTTGTGCGGAACTTCCTTCTTGAAGGGTTGCGCCATAGCAAGAAGGTGACTTCGTGTTCGGACGCTGAACTCAGAGCCACCGCGGGGAGCTGGGCCATTTGCGGGACGGTATTGGAGTGGAGCCGGACGCGATCCACTTCGGCCGAGGAATTGGCCAAAGCAGTGTTGCCCTTGGTTTCCGCCGGTTTGCTTTTGGCTGAGCCGATGCGAATTCCGCCTGCAAAGTAGGGCAAATCCAATGCAGTGTTTCTGTGGCGGAATATACAGTTTGGCTTTTTAGGGTCACAAGGTGATGAAAAGCGGCGGGGTGCGCCGACCCGATTAAAGGGCGTTTTTAGAAAGATTTTCCTGCGGAAATCAGGCCGCCGGTCAGTTTGTAAAAGCTTGGGCGCGCCAAGTGCTATGGGGCCGGTTCGATCGAATCCACTACGACGACTTACAATTTCAGCGTTTATTTAATGCCACGTCTTACTCTTCTTTGCCTCTCGGTTCTTCCTTTTCTAAGTGCCATTACCGCTTCCGCTCATCTGACGTATCCCGCCGCGCGCGATTTTGGAGTTTTCAGCGGCACAGTTCCGCGAACGGCCACCATCACCGGCCAGATGACAAAAAATTTCGGCTGGGCGGATGGAACCGATGCGGATTTTGGGCATCAGGATGACCAGCGATATTTCAAATTCACGCTGGGCGAGGCTCTTACAATCTCGATCTCCATCTCATCGCTGGATCCGGCAAACATGCTTCCGGCATTCTCGCTATACTCCGGGGTTGGCCATGCCGCCACTGATCCTAACAATCCGGATTACGATGGTGCGTCTATTACGCAACAGTATCTTACTTCGCTGGGCAGCCCCACCAGGGAAGGCGCTTTTGATGCCTTGCACACGTGGAAAATCGCAAACGATCCGGCTACGTCCTTCGCTGATCTGGTCACGCTTACTTATATGGGCCACGCCGCGGATGGAACCTCTGCCAACTATGGCTTGGCGCCGGGCATCAATGGCGATGGGCTGGCTGATGGGTTTGTCACCGCTGCTTTCCAACTTCCGGCAGGCGCTTATACCTTGGTTGTAGGCGGAGCAAACTACACTACACAAACCGATGCGACCGCGCGTGGATTTACCGCCACAGTGAGTGCCGTGCCGGAACCTTCGTCCGCTCTGCTTGCGGCATTGGGACTCCTAAGTTTCGGGATGATCCGCCGCCGCCGTTGTGCCAGCGGAATGGCCTGAACCCGCTTCCGATGATTATGTCTTGTTTCCGGCCTCTTCTATTTGTTGCGTTTTCTTTTGCAGGCGTTCTGACCGCCTCCGCTCATCTCAGTTATATTGGCCGGGATTACGGGACCTTTACGGGCGGAAGTTTACAGGGCAAAACCATCAGCAATCAAAATGTCGAAACGACCTATGGGTGGGCCGACGGGACCGATGCGGATTTCGCGGAGCAACATTATCAATCGTATTTCAAGTTCACGCTCCAAAAGACTCTTACCATCACGATTACTGTTACTGCGCTCGATCCGTCGAAATTCCTGCCTGCCTTTTCTATCTATAGCGGACTTGGCCATACCTCGCCGCCCGATTACGATGAGACGGGTATCAGCCAGGATTACCTCGCCTCACTGCCCGGCCCTCCGAAGGAAGGCGCTTTCGACGCACTTCATACCTGGAAGATGGGCAATGACGATGGCACAACCTTCGCGGATCTAAGCACCTTTACTTATGTGGATAACGCAGCCGACGGCACAGCTGCGAACTACGGCCCCGCGGCGGGAATCTTCGGTGATGGCCTGGCTGACGGGACGGTGAGCCGTTCCTTTACTTTGGGACCGGGCAGCTACTCCGTGGCGATTGGCGGGGCTAACTACTTTGATCAGGACGATGCCAACTTTTACGGATTCATTACGACCGCCACCGTAGTTCCCGAGCCTTCAAGCGCGCTTTTAATGTCTGGCAGTCTACTGGTCCTTACTCTGAGGCGCCGCCGGGCCGCGCGCGTTGCTAAAATCCTTTGACCTCCCCGCGTTCTTTGCCGCGACTAAGCTTTGAATCCCGGATGCTCCATTCCCGTTTATTGATGGCT
Source organism: Chthoniobacteraceae bacterium (assembly GCA_028293625.1). GTDB lineage: Bacteria > Verrucomicrobiota > Verrucomicrobiia > Chthoniobacterales > Chthoniobacteraceae > CAIURC01. Next base: position 140,053 of record JAQGOL010000029.1, read on the forward strand.
TTTCTTTGGTCTCGACCTTTCTGGTTGCTCGCAGTGATCTTCTGGGTGTTGTCGGCGCCAGTTAACGCACTGGCTGCCGCCGGGTCGATTTCCGAGGCAATCTTCGATTTTCCCATCCCGCCATCTGGTCCTTTGGGAGAATTGGTGCAGACAACCGACCAGAGTATTTACGGGACAACTTCCGCTGGTGGTGCGAGCGGAGCCGGCACGGTATTCAGTATTGGGAGCGATGGGGCGGCCCGTAATTTGGTCGAATTTACCGGCATCACCGGAGCCCAGCGTGGCGCCCAGCCAGCTGCCAAGCTCGTGCTTGGAAGCGATGGCAGCTATTACGGGGTGAATGTTCAAGGGGGAGCGAACGGCATGGGCACGCTCTTCAAGCTATTGCCCAATGGAACCGCGCTCACGATGGTGGTCTTTACCGGTGCGGGCGAAAAATTCCGCGGCGCTCAGCCGTATGCGCCGCTGTTGGCTGGGGGCGATGGTTATCTTTACGGTACGACATCCCGGGGCGGGCTGTACGATTCCGGGACCGTTTTCAAAGTTTCGGAATCCGACGGCAGCCTGATTACCCTCTTCGAGTTTGGCGGCAAACTGGCCGGTGCAAAAGGGGCCAACCCGTATGCGGCCTTGGTCAGGGGAGCCAACGGTCTCCTTTATGGAAGCACCGCCAAAGGGGGCAAGAGCGACGACGGCACGCTTTTTTCACTTTCAACCGACGGGACCGTGGAGACGCTGGTGGAATTCACCGACAAAGGTCCAAAGAACAAAGGCTCGGCGCCGTATGGATCGCTGACCGTGGGTGCGGATGGGAATTTTTACGGTACTACCGCGCGCGGCGGCGGCGGGGATTTCGGGACGATCTTTCGGATGACTGCCGCGGGCGATTTAACAACGTTGGTGGAGTTGACGGGACGCAGCGGCAAAAACCGCGGCGCATTGCCCGAAGCCGCGTTAATCGCGGGGCCCGATGGAGATTTCTATGGTACGACCTTTGGCGGCGGACTTGATAACATAGGCACGGTCTTCAAAGTGACTGCGGGCGGCAACCTGACCACGCTCGTCGATTTTACCGGCAAAGGGCTCCGGAACCGCGGTTCGCAACCGCAATCCAGCCTGCTTGCGGGAGCGGACGGCTATTTTTACGGAACGACGTTTCGGGGCGGCGAGGGAGACGCCGGAACCGTGTTTAAAATGAGCGCAAACGGCGAGCTCAGCACCGTTCTGGAATTTGCCGGAGTCAATCCGGTCTCCTACTTCCAGGGCGGCATCATTCGGGGAAAAGATACCAATTTTTACGGTGTGACGGCGGCAAACGGTGTGCAGGGCAAAGGAACCGTTTACCGAATCACTCTTGCCGGCGTCACCAAAACTTTGGCGGAGTTTACGGGCAACGGATCAACAAACAGCGGCAGCACACCACGGGCGCCGCTTCTGCAAGGCGAGGACGGGAATTTTTACGGGGTTACCCTCAAAGGCGGGGCATTTGATTTCGGCACGATTTTCAAAATCACGCCGGCGGGAGTGCTCACGACTCTTGTGGAATTTACAGGGAATGGCGCGGTGAACAAAGGCGCTTCGCCGCGCGCGGCATTGATCCAGGCGGGCGGCGGCGATTTCTACGGGGTCACGTCTGAGGGGGGGGCTGAGAATGCCGGCACCGTGTTCCGCTTAAAAGCGAATGGCTCGCTCACAACGCTGGTCGAGTTCACCGGAAACGGTGCCATCAAGGGAGCTTCGCCGAATTCGTCACTCCTTCTTGGAAAGGATATGAATTTCCACGGGACCACCGAGAAAGGGGGCGAAAAGGGATTTGGCACCATCTTTTCGATGACCCCGGAAGGGCTGCTCACAACGCAAGTCGAGTTTGCGGACGATCCGGCAGGAGTCAGGGGAGCATTTCCTGAAGCCGCCCTCGTGGAAGGGAGCGATGGCAATTATTACGGAACGACGGCCACCGGCGGGGCAACGGGTTACGGGACTCTTTTCCGCATCACGCCGATCGGAGGATTTTCGACATTGGTTGAATTTACCGGGAACCGCCCCCAGAACCGGGGCGCGTATCCGATCGGTGCCCTTTTCGCTGCGAGCGACGGCAATCTTTACGGAACCACCAGCTTCGGCGGAGCCAAGGGATTTGGCACCGCTTTCCGGATGACTTTAAACGGAGTGCTCACCACGCTGGCGGAGCTTGATTACAAGGATGGCGGTTATCCGGAAAACGGATTTGTGCTCGGAAGCGACGGCAACCTCTATACGACGACCTCGGGAGGCGGGAGTTTCGGCGCGGGAGCCATCTTCCGTCTCCGTATGCGCACAGCGACCGAGCAGGCTGAGGCGGTCGCGGTGATGCCTGACGCTGCTCATCTGCGCGCGCGACTCAACCCAGGCGGACTGGCGGGCACCATGTACTTTGAATACGGGGTGGATAGTTACGATAGCAGAACTCCAAACCAATCGGTGGCCGCGGGCTCCGCCGAAACCGTGATAACGGCCGATCTGGTTGGGCTTCTGCCAAATACGGTTTATTCCTTCCGCACCGTGCTTACCGATAGCAGCGGGACGGTCTACGGCCATGACGAAACCTTCACAACCGGGGCGCTCTCCATCGAGGTTCTCTCCGCCGGTGGCGGTGTGGATCAGGAACCCGATACGACTGTTCTCACCAGTTTTGGCGTCCCGTCGATTGCGGATAATCAAGCCGTCGCGGTTATGGCTAATTTAACGACAGCCACGGGAAAAGAGACTGCAATCCTGACGGGTAATCCGCCGGTGATTGTTGCCCGCAAAGGAAGCGCGGCTCCAATTTCGACACCGGGACTTACGGCAATTTTTACAGCGTTTAAGGATCCCGTGTGCGACGCGTCGGGGAGGGTGGCGTTTGCCGCCAGTATCCTGTTGCAGAATAAACCTGGTTCCGGACTGTGGACCAACGCCGGGGGCGCCATGAGCGAAGTGGCGCGGGCAGGCGGTGATGCGCCAGGGATAAATGGCGCCCGGTTTGCTTCGATAACCTCGTATGCAATGAGCGGAAACGGCACGGTTTTTTACGGTGGAAAAATCGCCGGCGGGGGAATTTCTTCCTCCAACAACACAGGACTTTGGGCTTTTGATGAATCAGGAAGTCATCTGCTTCTCCGCAGTGGCGACATGATCGGGGCCTTAAAAATCGTGTCGATTTTGGCGCTTAGCCCCGTGCAAGGTTCCACGGGGCAGGGGAGAAGTTACTTCAGCGGCACGATGACCGCGCGGGTGACTTTGAGCGACCGGACCCAGGCAATCGTGCAGCTTGCACCGGGAGTCGAGCCGGTGGTGATCGGCCCCACTCCTTTTCAGCTTCCCGGGTTCCCCGCATCGATTTCGGAGTTGGGAGCGCCAAGTATCAGTGGCGGAGGCACCACTGCTTTCCTGGCTAAATCAAGCGATCACATGGCGGTGATTCTAGCCGATTCGGGAGACTTGAAGCTCGCGGCTGTCGCGCGCACTGGCACCCTGGCACCCGGTGTTGCTCCCGCAAACTTCGCCACTTTTGCTGATCCGGTTTACAATGCCCAATCCAATACCGCCTTTCTCGCCACTCTAAGCGGAGCCGGTGTGACAGCAAAAAACCGGACCGGTTTATGGTGGAACACCTCTACTGGCGTTTCGCTGGTGGCGCGTGCCGGCTCCGATGTGCCATCCATGCCCGCCGCGAAATGGGATTCCTTCATCACCCTCGCTTTGCCTGACAATGCGGGCCCGGTTTTCCTGGCAAGACTTGCGGCAGGCAGCGGCACGCCCGGTTTGCCAAGCGACATTGTGGCGGCAAATAACGTGGGAATCTGGTTTGTCGATGGCAATAAATCGCGCCGGCTGCTCGTGCGCACGGGCGACAAGCTTCAGGTCCGAGGCGTCCCGAAAACCTTGAGCCTCATTACGATTCTTGGGGCAGTCACAGGCTCACCCGGCCAGGCAAGAAGCTACAATGCGACGGGCGACCTGGTATTTCGGGCCACTTTCACCGACCACACTCAGGCAATCATGCGGATCCACCTTCCCTAACTCCTATGCTGCTGCTTGGAAAACTTACCGCAGCTGGTCTGTTTGTCACCGTGCTTGGATGCGCCGGTTTCATTCAGGCTGTGCCCGTGGCCTCGGCTTGGAACTATAAGGAAGCCGGGCCGGATGACGATAGGCTGCGAGCGGATGAAAGTCCGGATCGGGCTCTTGAAGATGGTAGCAGCCCTGCCGATCCTCTGATTCTCAGGCCCCGGCCTGTTCCCATCAATCCCGGCGCGTATCGGCCGCCACCCAAGCCGCAACCATCGCCTAGACCCAAACCTGTGCAGCCTGGAGCACAAGCGCCCGTTGCGCCCAAACCTCCCGGAACCAAACCGCCTGTTACCCGTCCAAGCTGAACTTACTCGACTGACAGTTTATGAACAGCCAACGCTCTCGGAGCTTGGAAAGGTAACTGTCACGGCGGTTCCATGATCAGTCTCGAACCGGATCGTTCCATTGAGTTGCCGGGTAAGATCATGTATCAGCTTTAACCCGAAGGTGGTCGGTTTTTCCGGATCGAAATCTCGCGGCAGACCGGTGCCATCGTCGGTCACCCTTAACCGGAGATAGCCGTTGCCGGTGCTCCGCAACTTCACGCCAATCGAGCCGGCTCTGCCATTTGGAAAAGCGTGCTTCAGCGCATTGGAGACCAGTTCATTGAGCAGAAGTCCACACGGGATCGCCTCGTCCAGACCGAAGCAGACCTTGTCGGAATTCACACCTAAGACGATTTTGTTTTGGTTTACTTTATACGTCTGGAACAAATCGGCGGCCAGTTGTCGGATGTAATCGGATAACTCGATTTTCCTGACATCGTTGGAAGCGTAAAGATTCTCGTGAATCAGCGCGATGGAATGAACGCGAGATTGTCCTTCACGCAGCACTTCCCGCGTCCCGGCATCAGTGAGATGATTTGACTGAAGATAGAGCAGGCTGGAAATAACCTGGAGATTGTTCTTTACCCGATGATGGACCTCGCGCCTAAGCGCCATCTCTTTTCGTAGCGCGGCCTCGATCTGTTCACGTGCCCGTTTTCGTTCGGTGATATCGCGCAGAATGATTGTAAAAAGCATTCGTTCGCCCACTTTGACCCGGGAAATGGAGGCCTCAATCGGAAACTCCTCTCCGTTCAGGCGAACCGCGCTGAGCGAACAAAGCGCCCCGTCGGTTTTGTCAAAGCCGCATTCATGATCGGCCTCGCCGCAAAGCCTTGGAATGAATCGATCGATTCGGGAGCCGATCGCATGCCGGGCCGGGCAGCCAAGAATCTGCTCGGCCGCGGCGTTGAAAAGGATGATGTGGTGCCCGTCGTCGAAGGTAAGTATGGCATCCATCGCCGAGCCAACGATGCCGGCCAGGCGTGCGCGGCTTTCTTCCGACGCTGCGAATGCCTCCTTCTGCGCCGTCACATCCCGAAAAACAACCACCCAGCCGACGATCCCGTCAGCGGATTTGATTGGCGAAGAGCTGTAAACGACAGGGAAAAATATCCCGTCTTTACGAATAAACACATCCTCATAGTCGACCATGTTTTCTCCCCTGATCAGGCTTTGCAGGCCGGCACACTCCGCGGCAGGAAACGGCCTGCCGTCAGGATGCTTGTAGTGCGCCATTTCATGGAGGTTGCGGCCTATCAGTTCCGCGCCGGACCACCCGAAGAGTCGCTCTGCTGCGGCATTTATATAGGTAACCAAGCCTTGGGAATCGACGACGTACAGTCCCTCGCCCATGTTGTTGATGACGGCCTGGTGAAACTCCAGTGCGCGGTGCAGCTCTTCCTCGCTCCTGCGCAATGCTTCCGCCGCCACTTTGCGGTCAGTGACGTCGCGCATGATGGCAGAAAAGTAGGTTTCTCCAGCCAGCTTCCATGTTGAAAGCGACATTTCCACCGGAAACTCCGCTCCGTCCTTGCGGAGGCCATCGAGCTCCACGGTCTTGCCGATCATGCTGGCCCCGCCAGTGGCGATGAAACGCTCCATCCCGCGGGTGTGGGCTGCCCGGTGGCGTTCAGGGATAAGAACGGTGAGTTCCTTTCCTCTCATTGCCTCCTCCTCCATGCCGAAGATGGCGCTCGCCCCTTTGTTCCAGCCGATGATCCTGCCTTTGCTGTCGGCAGAGACGATTGCGTAATTGGCAGTTTCCACAACCGCCAGTTCCGCGGTGCGCTGCTGAACGAGTCTGTCCAGGTCTTTGTTCAGCCTGCGCAATGCTGCTTCGGCCCGCTGCTGGTTATTGATAAATACACCCAGCAGGCCGGTGGAACCCAATCCAAAAATGAGGACGACCCACGGCAGCGAGGAACGTCGGTTAGGAAAGTAATCCGGACCCGGCTTACAGAGAACCGACCATGTCCGGGTTCCCACCTTCAATGTCTGCATATACTGCGGCCCAATCCGCAGGCTGGCTGCCTCTTGAACTCGTAGAGAACGGTCCGGCCGGGAAGGATGGGAATAAAGAAGCTCCCCTTCCGGGCCGGCCGACTCGTCCAGAAGGTAAACATCGATGCCCATCGGACTCAGGTAGTTCAATGCATCTTCCATCAAATCGCCGATCCGGAAGGAGACCATGTAGAATCCTTTCAGCTCCTCGCGCTGCCGCGTCGGCGAATTTCCCGATACGCCTCGATGATAGACCGGCCAGTAGAAGGCGATACCTTTCGCTCCCGTCTTTTCCACTCCTTCGCGCATCGCAGGCGCCGCCACCGCCTTGCCAAGGTCGCGCATCTTTTCAATCACGCGCCGCCGTTCAGGATCCGAGGCGAGATCTAAGCCGATTTCGGGTTCGCTCCCCTTGGCGGGTTCAATAAAATAGATTGGAAAACAGTCCGATCTGTCGGAGTCCGGCGCTCGTTCCTTCCCGGCCGCGAAATGCTTGAATTCAAAATCCGCGAATCCGTCGCGCCGTGCTTCCGCGATGAAAGCTTCCCGCTCTGATTCGGGCACCCGCGGCACCCAGGCAAAGGTCGTGATGCTTTTGTCTGGTGTAAGGAGCGGTTCGACAAAATCCCGAAACTCACTCCGCTCGACCGCATTCGATGCGGAGTGAAACGCCCCGATCAGTCCCAGATCGCTCATCCGGGCATCCACACTGCGGCGAATGGTGTTTGCAATGTCCGCGCCATTGCGGGCAAACGTCTCCGCGATTGTGTTGTCGCCTATGCGACGGATCCCGAAAAAGGCCAGAAGCGAGACTCCCACTCCGAGGCAGGTGAGTGGGAAAAGCGCGCCGGCCAGCAAGCCGCGCTTTGGAGCAGAGCCAAGCGTCCATAACAGGGGAGTGACGATCGCCACCCCGCTGAAATCTCCAAACCACCACGGCCGCCAAAGATCCCAGTAATTCTGCCACTGAATGATCCCGTTGAAGCACATGCCCGCCACCCCGAGGCTGGGCGTCATCACGCAGGAAGCTGCGGCGATAGCCAGGAAGAGGAAAATTTCGCGCGGGCTTCGTGGCACCGAGCCAATGGCACGCCGGATCAGGAAAAAAGCCACGAGCGCCTGCAAAGCCGAGCCCAGCGCAATGGTGGAAGCCGTGGCCACGGAAGCCACACTCCACGCCTTCAACGGCAGCAAAAACTGGAGATTGATCGCAAAAGAGCCCAGCCAGATGCCCGGCGCGACGCGCGGACCAAAAATCAGCACTGCCGCCCACGCGATTCCTCCGGCGGGCCACACCGGCGAGGCGTTGCTATCGGCAACCGAAAACCAAAGGCCGAGGCGGGCAAGGAGATAGTACAGGGTGCCGAGAAGAAGAATCTCCCCGATGCTTTTTAAGCGCGTGCGGTGCGTATGCATCATTCGGGTCTTGCGGCGCCACGTGCGTCGCTGCGTAAGCCCTGAATCTGCCCAAGGAACTCACTCGCGCAAGGCTCTGTTCCATTGCTCTGCCTGAACCGGCTCGATGCGATTTATTGGCGAAGTAAGCGGATAAAAAGAGTTCCCCCTGAGCGTCGCGACCACAAAGGCAAGGCAATCCCAGGAACCAGATTTCGTGGCCGACGCCAGTTTGAGGCGGACACTGCCATCCCGCTCCATGAACTGATGCAAACGCGTTAGTTCAGCCCGCTGCTTACTCGAAGCGCACACTCGTCACGGTTATACGGCAGGCCCGCCATCTGGAACCATTTTAACGCATTCCCGAAGTTGGGATCCCAGAACTCCTCTTTTTCCACCAGCGCACTCAAAAACCGGCATCGGGCGTGGGTTGAGAGTTTCCCGTTACCCTCTGGAAACGCGGCGGCCAGGAGCGGTCCCCAGTCAAAATCAACCGAGTATTTCGCCGTTACTTCGAGCACCGCAACGGCGGCGCCTGCGAGCCGCTCGAAATCGCGCACCTGATCGAGCAGCCGCCGGACAACGGCAAATCGTGGATGCATCGAAAACTGCGGTGGATTTTCCATAAACCACTCTTCGATCGATCCCGCATGCTCTTGAAGAATCTCGATCAGCACATCGATTGCGGCGGGATTCTCCGCAAGACCGGGAGCAAGCGCCGCGCACATCCGAACGGCCCCGGACGGATCGGCGAGATAGTCGATGGGGGAAAATCCAAGTTCTCCCATCGATAACAAAAGCGCGCCGCGCTCATCGTTGTTATGGGTCGCCTGCGCCATGGAAAGCAGGCGCGACTTGATCTCCCCGGTGCGATTGCCCAGTGAGTTGACCCTCATGAGAACCACGGCACCCATCGCCGCCCGCATGCGGACCGCCGCATTACTGTCGTCCAATTCCCGCAGCATCGTTCTTAGAAGAAGAGGCGCGACTTGAATACAGCCAAGAATCGCACGGGCGTAACACGCATCCATCTCTTCATCGCTTTGATAAATCGCCTCCTCGTTGTCCGCGCCGGGCAGCGATCCGATATCGACGACAGCCTGCAATACGAGTTCTTCAGCCGGGTCGGGCTGTGCCGCCACTTCCGCCACACTGACCAGAAATGAGAGGAGATTAGCACGGTCGCCGCGGTCGATGCGTTCATCGGAGAGCAACCCGGCCACCACTGCTGCCGTGGGAGCCGTCGCCGTCCATGGCGTTCCTTGGTGAATGACAGCGGACCAGAGATGAAAGATCGCTTCCTTGCGCGCTTCGGCATCCTTTTCCAGCAACGCCCGCAAGTGTTTCGGTGTGTCGGTCGCGTGCCCGTAAGCATGCTGCAGGCGGGACCACTCGGTTATTTCCAGAGCCTCCAGCCCGTTGGGCATCAAGGGGTCATTCAGCATGACGCCACTTGTGAAAGCGAAATCAGACAGCCGATTTGGCACGTGGCAAATCGGCGGCTTAAAGAATGGCCGGACTGAATGACGATCATGCGGCACGTTGGCAGTGCGTTAATTTCAAGTCAACGCCGCCGGGAAAGGGACTCTTTTCTCCCGCTGAAATTGGATACCTTCGTGAAATATGCGAGCGGAGAGCGGTCCGGCCATGGAACAAAGCGTCTGCGATATAGGGTGGTCTCCCCACATTTTACCCAAGATGCCTGACGAACCTGCTCCCTCCCCAACCGGCGGTCCTCCCGACGATCCGCTGTTTTTCTGCGATCCGACAACGCGACGTGTTTTTTTAACCCGAGCCGCCGGAGCAAGCGCGGCAGTTACACTGGGACACGGTCTGTTTAGCGGGCCGGATGCGCAGGCTGCTGTCCAGGCCGAGGCCGGCGGTGGGGAGGCCGGCGGCGAGGAGGAGGTGACGCTGCTGATCAATGGCCGGCAAACCAAGCTGCGGCTCGATCCCCGGGTCACGCTGCTGGACGCCATGCGCGAACATCTTCAACTGACTGGAAGCAAAAAGGGGTGTGACCACGGACAATGCGGTGCCTGCACGGTCCTCGTCGAGGGGCGCCGCATCAACTCATGCCTGAGCCTGGCGGTGATGCATGATGGCGATAAGATTACGACAATCGAAGGACTTGGGACACCCGCCGCGATGCATCCGATGCAGGCGGCATTTGTCAAACATGACGGCTTCCAGTGCGGCTACTGCACGCCGGGGCAGATTTGTTCAGCAGTAGGGATGTTGGCTGAAATCAAGGCCGGCATTCCCAGCCACGTCAGTGCCGATCTGCTTGGCGAAATGTCCGCGAGCGAGGAAGAAATTCGCGAGCGGATGAGCGGCAACCTTTGTCGATGTGCCGCTTACTCGAACATCATCGCGGCGGTCCGCGAAGTATCGGGCGATAAAACCGGAGGGGAGGCATGAAAGCATTTACTTATGAGCGGGCAAACACTCCTGCAGCCGCCGTCAAAGCGCTCGCCGCGCGGCCCGATACCAAGTTCATCGCCGGAGGCACCAACCTACTCGACCTGATGAAATTGCAGATCGAGACACCTGAACACCTGGTAGACATCAATCGTCTCGGACTCGACAAGATTGAACCGACACCCGAAGGCGGCTTGCGCATCGGAGCGCTCGTTCGCAATACCGATCTGGCCGCCGACTCTCGCATCCGCCGCGATTATGCCGTCCTTTCGCGCGCGCTGCTCTCCGGCGCATCGGCGCAACTGCGCAACAAGGCCACGACCGCGGGTAACCTGTTGCAGCGCACCCGGTGTCCCTATTTCTACGATACAACAAAGCCGTGCAATAAGCGCGATCCCGGCTCCGGCTGCGCGGCGATCGGCGGTTTTACCCGCAATCTTGCGATCATGGGGACGAGCGAGGCGTGCATTGCCACGCATCCCTCCGACATGGCGGTCGCGATGCGCGTGCTCGATGCGGTAATAGAAACGGTTGCACCCGACGGGACCACACGCGCCATCCCTATCGCGGAGTTTCATCGGCTGCCCGGCAATACGCCGCACATCGAGACGACGCTGGGACCGAATGAAATGATTACCGCGGTCACTTTGCCCCCGCCTCTGGGCGGCCTGCATATCTATCGCAAGGTGCGAGACCGTAGCTCCTACGCCTTTGCTGTCGTCTCGGTGGCCGCGGTGATGCAAAAGAACGGTCGCAATCGCTTCGCGTTTGGCGGCTTGGCGCACAAGCCATGGCGCGTTGAGGAGGCAGAGAAAAAGGAGACGGCTGCGGCGGTCGCGGAAGCCGTGCTGGCCGGCGCGCATACCACCCCGCAGAACGCCTTCAAGACGCTGCTCATCACCCGAGTGCTCACATCCATCTTCGCCCAAGCCGCCGCATGAAATTCGACACGCCCGCCCTCGACAATCCGATCGACCGCACCCGGGTCATTGGCCGCCCGACGGATCGCATTGATGGACCAGCCAAAGTCACCGGCACCGCGCCGTATGCATATGAGCGCAATGACGTTGCACCCAACGCGGCCTACGGCTGGATTGTCGGCACAGGGATTTCCACCGGCCGCATCGTGCGCATTCACACGAAGGAGGCCGAAGCAGCGCGCGGCGTGCTGGCCGTCGTTACTTACGAAAATGCGGGCAAATTGGCGAAAGCCAAGGCGCACACCGCGCGCATGCTGGCCGGGCCGGACGTGCAGCATTACGATCAAGCCGTCGCGCTGGTTGTGGCCGAGACGTTCGAGCAAGCCCGCGCTGCTGCAAAGTTGGTCCGCGTTGAATATGCGCCGAACAAAGGCCGGTTCGATCTTGCGGCTGAGAAGGAGAACGCAATCAAAAAGGATTCTCAGGTTGGTCCGGCGGACACGGCAACGGGCGACTTCCCGGCGGCTTTTGCACGGGCGGCGGTGACTGTCGATGCGACTTATTCGACCCCCGATCAAAGCCAATCGATGATGGAGCCGCACGCAACCATCGCCGCCTGGAACGGTGACGAGCTCTCACTTTGGACTTCAAACCAAATGATCGCCTGGGCCGTGCGCGATACCGCCGAGACGCTGCTTATCGCGCCTGAGAAAATCCATGTCAGCTCGCCCTACATCGGTGGCGGTTTTGGTGCCAAGCTGTGGGTACGCGCCGATGCGATCATGGCTGCACTCGGTGCGCGGGCGGCGAAGCGACCGGTCAAAGTCGCGCTTTCACGCCCGCAGATTCCCAACAACACCACGCACCGCCCCGCGACGATCCAGCGTGTGCGCATCGGCGCGGGAAAAGATGGTCGCATAGACGCCATCGCGCATGAATCGTGGTCGGGCGATCTTCCCGATGGCGATATCGAAACCGCCGCATTCCAGACCCGTCTGCTCTATGGCGGCGCGAATCGCATGACCGCGCATCGTCTTGCCACACTTCACCTGGGCGAAGGCAATGCCATGCGCGCCCCGGGTGAAGCGGTTGGCCACCTCGCGCTTGAAGTCGCAATGGATGAGCTGGCTGAAAAACTCGGCATCGATCCGGTTCAGCTCCGGATTCTTAATGACATCCAGCATGACCCTGAGAAGGGGCCGGAGCGTCCATTTTCGAGCCGCAAATTAGTCGAGTGCCTGACCGTCGGCGCCGAGCGTTTCGGCTGGGCAAAGCGCAACCCCAAACCTGGCCAGGTCCGAGATGGTGACTGGCTGGTCGGTATGGGTGTGGCGTCCGCATTCCGCAACAGCCCGACCCAGGATTCCGCCGCGCGAGTCGGCGTCGATGCGAAAGGTTTGATCACTGTCGAGACGGACATGACCGATATCGGGACCGGCAGCTACACCATCATCGCCCAGACTGCCGCCGAGCTGATGGGAGTGCCGATCGAGCGCATCACAGTGAAGCTCGGCGATAGCAAGGCGCCGGTTTCGTCAGGATCCGGCGGACAATGGGGCGCCAATAGTTCAACCTCCGGTGTTTATGCTGCGTGCATGAAGCTGCGTGGCGAACTGGCTAAAAAGGCCGGATTCAATGTGAATGAAGCCGTCTTCGAGGACGGTCAGATTCGCGCTGGCGGCCGTAATATTTCGCTCGGAGAGGCGGCGGGCCCGGATGGCCTTACAGTTGAGGATAAGATCGAGTTTGGCGACATGCAGAAGAAGTTCGCGCAAGCCTCTTTTGGTGCGCACTTCGTCGAAGTCGGCGTCAATGCCGTGACCGGCGAAACCCGTGTCCGGCGCATGAGTGGAGTCTTCGCCGCGGGCCGCATCCTGAATCCGAAGGCCGCGCGCAGCCAGGTAATCGGCGCAATGACGATGGGGGTAGGCGCCGCGCTCATGGAAGAACTGGTCGTCGATAAACGCTTCGGCTACTTCGTCAACCACGACCTCGCTGAATATCACATCCCTGTGCACGCCGATATCCCAAACCAGGAGGTGCATTTCCTGGAGGAACTTGACGATAAATCTTCACCGATGAAAGCCAAAGGTGTCGGTGAACTCGGCATCTGCGGCGCAGGCGCGGCTGTCGCCAATGCGATTTACAACGCCACCGGCGTTCGGCTGCGCGACTATCCGCTGACTTTGGATAAAGTGCTCGAGGGTCTGCCTTCTATTGTGTGAGATACGAGGAAATCGTTCATACAAGTTACTAAAGGCCGTTTCAATCCAGGCCGTTACTGGAGGCGGATTACGCTCACCTTGTCGCCCTTGTTATTGGAGCCGGTAATGCGCACTCCATCCGGGCTTATGACAAGAGTATCGCGAAAGCCGCCGTGATCCCAGGTCATCGTGAATTCTCCTCTGGATCGTTTGGTCCAGCGCCACGTGCCGCCGCCTCCTTTGTCGGCAACAAACAGGCCATCTCCGCGAATCGTAAGAATGCGTTCCGATGTCCATGCCCATCTTCCAATCGGTTCCGGCCCTGCCTGCATATTGGCGGCTGGCTCAACCCCGAGTGCCTTCAGCGCTTCTTTTACCTTCAATGCGGTCTCAAGATCATTGTTCTGCGTTGCGCGCCGCAAAAGCTTTTCGAGGCCGGCGATGTAGCGGGCATTAATCGGGGCGGCAGTATCAGTCAGCGCCTGGTCGCGTTCGTTGGTGAGTTGCCTGAACTCCCGTTCATAACTGTTTTGTCCATGGACGGGCCGGCATAAAAATCCAATCAGGAAAACGGCGGTGAAAGTAATGGTTGTTTTCATATTTTTGATACACCTGCGCATGGCCAGACAACGAGCTTGCCTTCTGATTAGAAAATGCAAACTCCTCGCAAATGCGAGCGAGAAGCCCTGAGAGGCAGTTAGGGGAAACTGCCGGAAACGATCTTCCGGGCGGAGGGGACCCGCGCGCCTTTCAGGATCTTCTGGCGAAACTCGGCGTTGCGCCGGCCCTCTTCCTGCCGCCCGAGATCTCCCAATGGGAAGGATCGCGGCTGCGGCTCAACCGACACGCGAAACCTCCGTCCGAGATTTCCGGGGTGCGATTATACGCGGCCGACCCTAAACAACCCGGCTCGACCAGGGAACGCGACGTGCAGACGGATGCGGCGGATCTTGTCCAAGGTATTTCAAAACTCCGGCAGACGCCCGGCTGGGAGAGTGTTGTCCTATCCAATGAGAGTTTCCGCGGGCGGCAACTGGGGCACGATGGGATGCGCGTGCGCTTTGGCCTGGCGCGGGATGAGGAAGGAGAAAAGGATGACAAGCTCGCAGCCCGTCGATGCCATCGCCGGATCGAGCGCGCCTTTAGCCGGGCCGGTTTTCGGATTCTTCATCCGGAGCGCTTTGACTCGGGCACGGGAATGAAAGGACTTGAATCGTGGGCGGCTTCAGTGCGTCTGGCGCCGAAGTGGCGTCCCGGCCCTTTATTATGGCTGTTGCTCCTTCCCCTGTTGCTCCTGATCCCGTGGCGCTGCTCGTCGCCTCCGCCATTTGGCGTGCCGATCCGCACTGACTTCATCCTCATCGTCGACCATAGCGGCTCGATGGACGCTTTCCTGGAAAATGTGCGCACGGAAGCACGCCGGTTGATCGCGGAAAAAGGACGTTGGGACAAAGCCGATCTGATCTTTTTCGCTGGAACCGCCCGTCCCGTATTCGGCGAGCTCCGGCCGTTGAATCAACAAAACAGCCTCGAACTCAACCGGGAACTGAGCCTGATCAAGTCCGAGGATAGCACCAATCTCACGTTCGCGATGGAACTGGCGGCGGCGGAAATCGTCAAACACGGCCGCCCGACCACGTTGCTGCTGCTCACGGATGGCGTGGCCAAGGGGCTCGACGAAATGGCCGCCAATCCGGACGAATTGAGGAGAAAATTTGGCGGGGTGCCGGTTGTCATCCACGCCATAGCACCTCGATTTCTGAGCTCTAAAAAGGCGGAACCCGCCATCGCTCAAGGCTCCGCCGAAGAGGCGCTTGCCACGCTCTGCAAGGCATTTGGCGGCAAATTCGGTCCTGCTCCCGCCGCAAAGCCGGCACTCTAAAAACCACATGATTCCAAAGAGCCTCATCCACCAGATCCAGAGTATTCGCGCGGAATTTGAAAATGCTTTCAAGATCCTCGATCAGAGCTCGAGCTTCCAATCGC
Organism: Chthoniobacteraceae bacterium; assembly: GCA_028293625.1. Taxonomy (GTDB): domain Bacteria; phylum Verrucomicrobiota; class Verrucomicrobiia; order Chthoniobacterales; family Chthoniobacteraceae; genus CAIURC01. Next base: position 155,398 of record JAQGOL010000029.1, read on the forward strand.
TCCTCAATGGCGCCGCGAATAACTTCCGGGAGGAGTGGCGGAAACTCCAAGCGCTCGGGAGCAGCCCACGCTTCCGCCGGCCGTGCGATGGCCGCATCGTCTGCGCGATTGTAGGCGACAGCAATGCCGGTAAAACCTCCACCCTTGATGAGCTTTTCCCCAACCTCGCCCGGCGCGGCTGGCTGATTACCGACACCAAGGACACCACTTCGCAATCGCTTCGAATCGAGTTTGCGGCGCCCGATTCTCCCGAGGCCACAGAGGTCGTGGTCCATTCCTGGGGTGGAGCGGAAATCAAGAAGCTCGCTCAGGCCGCCGCGGAAAACAAAAGTCCCGATATCGAAATCATCTACAGCGAGGACGGCGTTGTTGTGGACGGAACCAAATGGGCGCTCGGCCGCAAGGGACTGAAATTTTCTTCACGCCAGGAACTGCGCGCATTTTCCGATCACCGGGTAACTGAGGCCGAGGCCGCGGACCCTAAATTCGTGCGCGCGCTGACGATCAAGGAAGAGTCCGATAATCTGGAGTCGGGAGCCGTCTTGAACAGCTCGTCGGGTTCTTATAATTCGCTGCAACTTCGCGCGGTGGTAAAGGACGTGACCTTGCACGACGGTTTCGAGCGGCTGGCTGCCCTCGGCGCGCGAAAAGGAGAGCCCGCCGACGTGAGCGGGTTGGTCTTTGTCGACACTCCAGGGCTTGGGACCGGGCCCAGCACCAAAGACGAGGTGCTCTCGGAAATTCTGGCCGAAAAAAGCCCGCAAATTGTCCTGCAGTTGCTCGAAGATGATGAACTCGACATCGTTTTGCATCTTGTCCTTTGCGGGCAGCAATCTCACTTCAGCAGACTCTGGCAGGCACTCGTGCGGGAACGCGGGCGCTCCGAAACCGAAAGTCTGGTGCGCGAGCGGCTCTTTGTCGTGGTAAACGGAGCAAATCGTCTCTTTGAAGAAGAGGCGCTCCGGCGGCGTTGGGAGACGAAAAATGCCGCCAGTGAAGGGGATCCTTTTAGCATCAGCCTGCGCACGAACATCCTGCAAATGATGGGTTCAAGCGATGAGGTGCGGCCCGCTGGAATTTGTTTTATCGACTGCATCAAGCACGTCAGCAAAGGCAATGCCTCCAATTACCAGGCTTATTACAACGAACAAAAGCCGCGCCTGACCCAGGCACTGGCTCCGGGAGGCGTGGGATACGAGACCTTGCGGAAACTGGGGCTCCACGAAAAATTCGCGCAGAATATTGAGGCGCTTTGCGATCCGGACGACCGGGGACAAGGATTTTTGATTCGCGAGCTCATCGAGTTCGTTTCGCATAAAGGCCCTGCGATTTTTCTAAAACGGCACCTCGTGCGCACCGGCCTCCAAGCGGGATTGCGCCAGCTTCGGGATCTGCTGACTTTTTGTTATGATGAATCCGGCGCCGTGCGCGATGAAGCCATGGCCGAGAGGCTTCAACAGTGCCTCGGCTTTCTCCTTACACCCTCAAGTGAACATGCAGCGGCGGATGGGAACGGCCAGTTTGCCGGCCTGGAAAAATTTGCCCGCACGGAACTTGATCCAATGATCGATCGGCTCCCGGTCGGGAAGGCGGCCGATCCTCTCCCCACTTCGAGCGCACCAACTTTCAGCCGGCTTTTGCCGAGGGCTCGTGTCGATGAGGCGTGGGTCGGCCCGGCCTTTCGGCAGATGTGCGCGGAAATGAGCCGGACGCTGGCATTGCGTGCCGGCCTCACAGGTTCGATCAGCGAGGAATTTGCGGTTCATTTTCGACGATGCACGGACCGCTGGGCGGAACAGTGGGGATATGACTCGGCCCGTCTTCCAAATCCATTGGAGCGGGCGCAGAAGACCGATCGGCTCGTACGCCATTTTTTGAAGCTGCATGCGCGAGAAATGCTTTATCAGCTCCTTCTTGGAGGCGCCACGGCAGAGCACGGCGTTCTGGAGCAATCCGAAGCCGAAAAGCAGCAGCTGGCCACACTGATGCGCACTTTGACGGAAGCAATCACCCTTGCCGAGCAACTCTGCCGTGAGCATTCCGTTTCCGTCTAAAATATGAAACGCCCGCACCGTCCCGCCCTCCGTGGCCACGAGTTTCTCGTTTACGCCCATACGGGCATCCAGATTTATCGCAACCTCGCTTTGCCCACTGCTGTCCGTTCGATGCAGGAGGATCTTTGGCGCGCCGCCTCGCTTGCTGCGGGCCGGATGGAGAGTGGCAACGACGAAGTGGCCAAACTCCTGGAGGAACATGTCGCCTGCCGGCAGAATCTTAAAGAGAAGGGACAGGCCACCGGCTGGATTCGCTGCGCTCCCGGTGAGTTCGCTTTTTTCCGGCTCCTCCGGGCAGGAGAGGAGATTGAAGTCGATCTGCTCCTGGATACTGAGCGGGGAGCCGGCTCCCGGCCGAATGCCTTTCCGTGCCTGATTTACGGCGGACCGATGACGGTGCTCCCCACCTGGCTGGTTTCTCCGCGCTTTTATCCCTTGCTTAATCGCTTGATGCCGCGGCTCTGCCGGGCGTACGAACCCGCGCATTTCCGGATTGACCGGCCCCAGGCCGATGCGGTCGGCACATTGATTATGGACTTCGGTAATTCCGGCAGCGCCTTTGTTTTTACCAGGTCCGGCACCGGCGCCACCAAGGGCGATATCCTTCAGGTCCTCAATCCTTTCGACCCGAATTACCAGAAACGTCCGGAGCAGGAGTCGAACATTCTCCGATCAAATCTCACCTTCCTGCGCGTCGACGACAACGAATGCGAGGATCCCTGGGCGGTCATGGGTTCCCGGGCCGAGGAATTGATCCTCGTCGAGCCGCTGGCCACCTTCGTCTCCGCTCCAAAGAAATACGTTCGCGACTGGCCGGAGCGCTTGCAGACACGCCAGCCGGTTTTTCCGATTAAAGGCCTGCTTGGCTCGCGCAGCGGCCAGCAATCGAGCCATTACTTTGTCGAACAGGCCATCCGGCACATGCTCCAAAGTGTGCTGGCCTCCCTGACCAACCCCCGTTACCGCCATCACGTCCCGGAGATCAATCCGCAGTTTGATCAGATCATGGCCACGTACCCGCTGACGTGGCGCGATCCCGATAAGGAACTCTTCCGGAGCATGGTCGAAAAAATCGCCCACCGGCAACTCTCTCTGCGGGATGAATGGAAGGCGAAGTTCCGGGTCGACCTTATTTGCAGCGAGCCGGTCGCCGTGGCGGCCTACATTCTCTGGGAGGCGTTTTTCCATCTCGGCTCCTCCAATTTGAATCTGCTCGCGACTGCTCTGGGCAATTATGAGGCGGCAGCGCGCGATTCAGTTCGCCTGCTGGTAATCGACATTGGCGGCGGTTCCACCGATGTCGCGGTGGTGGAGGTGAACTGGGCGGTCAAAGAAAACGATCGCTCGGTCGATGTACGATTTCAGCTTGTTGATTCCATGCGCTTTAACCGTGCGGGTGATCGCCTTTCCCATCTTATCGCAACAGCCATTCGGGAGTTTCTGCGCGTCAAATACGAGATCAGTGAATCCTTGGCGCTTAAACATAGCGGCACCCTCGAATTCACGCCGCGGATCAAACGCCAGGTCATTTCCAAAATCTTCGAGCTGGCTGAAGCGGCCAAGGCTGCCCTTGCCGAGCCGGATGCTTCTGCCTGGCAGCTATCGCCAAAGGACGAAGAGGCTCTTCTCAGGGCGCTTAAACCGCTTTTCACTGAGACCGCTTTCACCAAGGCATCCGCTCGTGCGGCTGCGGCCCCCCGGCTGATTATCAGCCAGGAGACGCTGTGCGCCTGGGTCCGAAACGACCATCAATGTTCGGAGTCCAATAACGAGCCGGGCTTTATGGACATCTTTTTTTACCTGCACGATCTCGCCTGCAGTTTGGAGGAAAAATCCGCCCGGCCACATCTCATCGTGCTCAGTGGCCGAACAACCCGTCTGCCGTTTCTTCGCGCCCTGACTGCCGAACATCTCCATGTGCCGCCCCATCATGTGCGCACGCTTTCCGATGTCTGGCCCTCCTCATTGACGCTGGTTAAGCATAACAACATGGATAAACTGGCGGTCGTGCTCGGCGCCCAGCGTTTCCGCTTTGGCGATAACATCCGGTTTCATTCGCTACCGGATAAACCGATTTTCAATCGGTTCATCGGCACGGTCATGGAGACGCCGCAGGGGCTTAAACTCCAGGAGGTCTACATCAGGCCGGGCGATTCGCATCCGCTCACCCTGTCGTTCCAGATCGACCCGCACCGCACGATCCGCATCGGCCACGCTTTTCGGGAGGAAGGCCTGGTGCAGATCATCGCCACGATCGAGAACCGTTCAAACGAGATCAAGCATGCCCAGGTGGAGGTTGAAGACGATTTTACGGTGCATCTGAAAGCACCCGAGGAGGAGATCATTTTTATCGAATGGGTGCCCGGCGGAGCCGATGTGATTATCGACAATTTCAATGACACCGGGGAGATCGATGGAGTGCCGGAGAATCTGATTCGGGATTACATTCTCAACGCCGTGCCCCAATCCAAGTGGATTGCCGCCGAAGAAGGGTAAGCATGGAAAATGCCGCCAATTTCTCACTGTCGCACCGGCAATCAATTCCCGTCCAAAACCACTTCCATTACAGAGAGAAAGAGTGCGCGATGGGGGTTTCGAACCCCCGACCCCTACCGTGTTAAGAAGAGGGTCTTCCTGGCAGAAGGGGCTTAGGAAGTCTCCTTACTAGAAGGTAAGGTTTGCATTTAGCATGTTTCACTCTCTTTGCTGCCAGCAATGCGTGAGCCGAACATGCAGCGTTTGCTCAATTTCAGCCTCGGTTCAATTTCGATGCTGAAAACCACCCGAAGCGGCGCCGAATTTCCGGCTTGAAGAGCTCGAAGTCGCTTTGTAAGGCTAGCGGTTCGACCGATCCTGGGCCGTGCGCCGTCGGACATCACGTATAGGACCATAAAGCGATCCGTTTAGAATCCTTGAGCTTGGATCCGCTTGCTACTTGCCGTCCTCAATATTGCACTAAAATCCCATGACCCGTTTCGTTTTCAGCCTTCCAGTCATCGTAGTCGCCAGCCTGGGGCTTGCCGATGCCGTCCGCGCAGCCGAGCCGTTTGACGCCTTCCTGGAGAAACACTGTATCAGCTGTCATGGCCCCAAGAAAGAGAAGGGTGACTTGCGGATCGACCAGCTCTCGCGCGATTTCAAGTTGGGCGCGGACGCCTATCGTTGGGCGGATGTGATCGAACAGGTCAATTCCGGCGAGATGCCTCCGAAGAAGGAGAAGCAACCCACGCAGGACGAAATCGCGGCGTTCGTCACGAATCTCGACTCGCGGATCAAGGAGGGCCGGGCGGTGCGCATGGCGGCGCGGCCGGCGGTGGTGCATTCCCGCCTGAGCCGGAAGGAATACCAAAACACAGTCTATGACCTGCTCGGCGTGCGCTACGATCCGGCCAAGCCGGGGGAATTGATTGAAGACACGCGGTGGCATGGTTTTGAGCGTGTCGGATCGGAGCTGACGCTTTCGCCATCGCATGTCGATCGCTTTTACCGCGCGGCGGAACTCGTGCTCGACCGCGCCTTTCCTGCCGCGTCCGGCGAGGCTCGCAAAGTCCGCAAGACCGCGGCCGAATTGCGCTACGACGGCGGGAAGGAACAACAGGCGGTGCTGGAAAGGTTCGGCATCAAGCATCCGCTGCGTTACCTGCTCTTCCCCGGCACCGTTCAGAATGCACTCTCACCCAACTGGCTGGGAAAGATGGGGCCGGAGCAGAGCGGGCTTTACAAAGTGCGCATCCAAGCCAGCGGAATCCGTCCGCCCGGCGGCCAGCCTGCGCACTTGAGCATCGGCAAGCGCACCGGAGAGGAGACGGTGGATGGCCTCATCGAGTTTGATCTCACGGCCCCGGAGGACCGTCCGCAGGTTTATGAGTTCGAGGTGTTTCTCGAGATGCCCGCGACGCTGGACTTCTGCGTTGTGGCCACCGATGTGGTGGACCGAAGGAGCGGCGCTGCTTTCCGCAATGCGCTCGGCAGCAGGAGCGGGCATATTTTCACGCATAGCAGCGAGACTCTGCTCCTGAACCCGAACGCCCCGCAGATGTTCGATGACAAAGGGAACGGCCTCTTCTCGACGGTGCTCCTCGATTGGATCGAATGGGAGGGACCGCTGGAGACGGACGCGGAAAAGTCCCGGCGCACGGGTCTGGTGCCCTCCGATGACGCGACCCCCGAGGTGGTCGCGCAGCATCTGCAACGCTTCGCCGAACGCGCTTGGCGGAGATCGGTTAACAGGGAGGAACTGGACGAGTATCTGAAATCCTACCGCGCCGAACGCGAAGCGGGCGAAAAGCCGGCCGACGCCTATCGGGTGGCGTTGCAAGGCGTGCTGACCTCCCGCAACTTCCTCTACCTCGTCGAAGGCGAGCCGGTGGCCCGCGAACGTCTTACCGATTGGGAACTCGCTTCGCGGCTCTCCTATTTTCTGTGGAGTTCGATGCCGGATGACGCCCTCTTCGCCGCGGCCAAAGGCGGCACCGTGAACGGCGAAGGATTAAAGAAAGAAGTGGACCGCATGTTGGCGGACAATCGGATCACCCGCTTCATTAACGACTTCTCCCGGCAGTGGCTGCAACTGCACCGCGTGGGCACGTTCCCGCCGGACAAGAAGCTCTACCCCACCTACGATGCGTGGCTCGAGACGAGCATGCGGGACGAGCCGGTGGAGTTTTTCCGCGAGATGCTCGTGAACAACCTGCCCATGGATGACTTCCTCGATTCCAACTGGACGATGGCTAATTCCCGGCTCAGTGATTTCTATGGACTGCCAGAGCCGAAGGCGGACGGATTCCAGCGCGTCTCGCTCAGGCCCGAGGACCATCGCGGCGGTCTGCTCACGATGGGCGCGTCGCTCGGGCTGACTTCGGACGGAACGCGCCACCGCCCGGTGCACCGCGGCGTCTGGCTTAGCGAAGTGATTCTGGGGAAGACGCCCCCGCCGCCGCCGGCCAACGTGCCCGCCATCGAACCCAATCCGCCGAAAAGCGCCAAGGCCACCCTTCGCGAGAAAATCGAGGCGCACCGCAGCGACGCGAACTGCGCCGCCTGCCACGCGAAAATCGACCCTCTCGGGCTCGCCTGGGACAACTACGATGCCATTGGCCAATGGCGCACCCGTGAGAAGGTCCCGGCGGGAGTCGGTGAAGACCCGTTGGTCAATCCCGCCGGCGAGATGCCCGACGGTCGTCCGTTCAAGGATGCCACCGATTTCAAACGCCTGCTGATCGAGGACCGCGACAAGTTCGTGCGAGCTTTCATCGAACACCTCTGCACCTACGGCCTCCGTCGCGTGCTCACCGTTGATGACCAGGACGACATCAAGGCCATCGCGGCAGAAGCGAAGAAAAATCAATCCGGGGTCAAGGACATCGTTCGCGCCGTTGCCCTCTCCAACCTCATGCGCAAACGCTGACGAGCCCCCATCCATCCCCCACTTAATCCTATGAGCAACTACCTATCCCAATCTTGGCTGATCGACCGCCGTCATGCTCTAAAAGCGGTGGGCACGTTCATCTTATTGCCATTGCTGGAATGCATGGTCCCGCTCCGCGCGGCGGCCGCAGCAGCAATCACCGCCACCCCGCGGCGCAGCGCTTTCATCTACCTGGCGAATGGCGTGCATTCGCTGAACTACCAGGTCACGACGGCAGGCAAGGACTACAAGTTCTCCCGGTCGCTCAAGCCGCTGGAGAGGCACCGCGATGTCATCACGCCTATCAGCGGTATGCATCACCCGGGCAGCCTCAGTCAGCACCACAATTGCATCAACGTATGGCTGACCGGCGGCAAGCTCGGGCCTTCCGATCGCAACACCATCTCGGTGGATCAGAAGATAGCCGAAGTGACTGCGCCGTACACCCGCTACCCGTCGCTGGAGGTTGCGATCACACAGGACTCGCTCGCCTGGACCGCGGACGGCGTCCGGTTGCCCGCGATGCGCCGTTGCAGCGAGATCTTCGCGTCCATGTTTGCGGAACCGATAGGCGGCGTCTCCGCCCAGCGCCGTGCCTTGCGCCGCAAGGGCAGTGTCCTCGATGACAACCTCGCCGAAGTGCGCCGGCTCGAGAAAAGGATGGGCTCCGAAGACAAGGGTCGCATGGATCAATACCTCACCTCCGTCCGCGAGGCGGAGATCCGCACCCGGCGGGCCGACGCGTGGCTGGATACACCGCTGCCCGTCATCTCCGAAGCCGATCGCACACGCACCAATCGCGACATCTCCGACACCAAGGCGGGTGATTATTTCCGCACGGTCTATGACCTCATGGTGCTCGCGTTTCAGACGGATGTAACGCGTGTGGCCACCTTCAGCCTCGGCGGCGAGGGGCAGGCCATCGCCATCCCGGAAATCGGCATCACGGAATCGCGGCATCAGCTCAGTCACCACGGCGGCGATCTGGCCTACATGGAAAAGCTCACCAACTACGACGCCTTCGCCATCGAGCAATTCAGCTATTTCCTCACTCGCCTCGCGGAGACGAATGATCTCCACGGCAAGTCCATGCTCGGCACGACGATGGCCCTCTTCGGCAGCGGCATGTCCTACGGCCACAGCCACGGCAACGCCAACCTCCCGCTGGTCCTTGCCGGCGGCTCGGAGCTCGGCCTCAAGCATGGCGAACATCTCGATTTCAATCAGACTGCCAAAGCATTCCCAGGCTATTCGATCGGCGCCGACGGAGCGCTCACCTCTGCGCACTACCAGGTTTGCAGCCGCCCCGTGGACCCGGAAGCTCACATGAGCAATCTGCTGCTCCTCATGGCCCAGCGCATGGGTGTGCAGATCGACAAGTTTGGCGACAGTAATCAGGTGGTCGCGTTGTGAGGCGGTTCTTTGTTCTTAGTTCTTGGTGCCTGGTTCTTGGTTCGATCGCTGCGAGCGAAGAACCGGGAACGAAGAACAAAGCCCCAGCAAGAGAAGCTTACCGGCCTGAGCCTGGGAAGTTTCCCGATCTCGAAAAGGCACGCTCCTACCGGGGCGAACTTGTATTTGTGGATCATGCGAACCGCCGTGGCAGCCTTCGCGTGCAGGGCGGCAGCGAAGTGTTCTTCCAACACGAGCCGCAGCCCTTCGCCATGCTGCCTTATGGCATCGTCCGGTACCATGGCGCGCCCGCCGATCTCAGGAACATCCCGCTGGGCACCATGCTGCACGTCCGCGCCTTTCTCCCGCCGGATCCGAAAAATTCATCTGTGCCGGTCGTGCAGAAGCCATCGGTGGAGCAGCCCGCCGAGAACCACGTAATCCTGCTGGAGGACGAGCCCAGTCGCTGTCTGCGCGAAGATAAGGTCTGGAAGCTGAAGGAAATCGACCTGCAGAAAAACCAGGCGAAGATCATCGCCACGCTCGAACCTAAGGCCGGCGGAGACAACAAGGCGCCCGAGCAAACCATGACCCTCGATGAAGGCACCCGGATCTGGCGGGGCCGCGAGTGCCTTGGTCTTGCCGACTTGATCGCCGGGGGCGAGTGGCCTGCCGAAGGAAAGAAATCGCTCGGCGGTCAGGCCGTCGTGCTCGGTCTTTCATGGCTGCCGGCGGGCACCTGGGAAAACCGTGTGGAGAATCAATTCCACGTCACGGATCTCTGGCTGGACGACGTGGCTATGCAGCGCTGCACCAAGCTTCAGGCGGGCCTGCACAAGACTCTGATTCGCACGCGCCTGCTGCCCGCCCGGGTCGATGCCGTTGAGTATGGAAAGTTCGGCCGTGCCTCCGTGACTGCGACCCTGTTCGGGGGCATGGATGAATCCCTCTACTCGGACTTCAAAAAAGGGGAGCAGGGCGTGATGGTCGCAGCCGAGGACACCTTGAAGCCTTGGTCGAGCATTGTCAGTTCATCGCACATCGGCTCGAAGGGGAACTTCCTTGATGTTATCCGGAGCGCCGCAGAGCCACCTTTTGGCAGCAGCGGCATTCAAATCCGCTTCGAGACCGACCTCATCATCGAGGGCATTCGCCCCGGCAGGGTCGTCCGTGTCCGACCGGGGAGCTGGCCCCACGTTGCCGCGCCCCGGGAGGAATACCTTATCGATCCTCGGTCCGGCCTCGGCGATCGCTTCCCGACTCCAGACATCTTCCCGAAATACTAATTTCCTCACCCTTTTGCTCACACGATGACGTGCTTCCTAACCGTTCTTAGTTCTTGGTGCCTGACACTTGGTTGGTGCGCCATGGCGGCCACGGTCGTACCGGCCAGGGAAGAGCCCTTTCGTCCCGAGGCGGGCAAATTTCCTCCGCTCGAAAAAGCGCACTCCTACCGGGGCGAACTGGTGTTCGTGGATCATGTCAATCGCCGCGGCAGCGTCCGCGTGCAGGGAGCGGGGGGGACGTATTTCCGCAATCCCCCGCAACCGTTCGCACTGCTGCCCTATGCCGTCGTCCGCTATCACGGTGCGCCGGCGGATCTCCGCGATATCCCACTCGGCACCGTGCTGCACTTCCGAGCGTTCCTGCCTCCCGACCCGAAGCTCTCCGCCGTGCCGGTTTTGCCGGTCGATAACAAAGATAACATCGCGGGCTACAGCGGCACCGGCGTGGCACCGGCCGAGAATCATGTCCTCCTGCTCGAAGACGAGCCCAGCCACTGTCTGCGCGAGGGCAACGTTTGGAAGCTCAAGGAAGTCGATCTCCAAAATAACGCGGGGATGATCACTGCCACCTGCGACTCGAAGTCCGGCGGCGATGGCAAGGCCGCCGAGGAACAGCTGACCTTCGACGCCGCCACCGCGATTTGGCGCGGTCGCGAACGTCTTGGGATTGCCGACTTGGTCGCGGAAAGCACCTGGCCCGCCAGCGGCAGGAAGTCGCTCGACGGTCAAGCCGTCCTGCTGGGAATCACCTGGAAGCCCACGCCCGATGGCGTCTTCACCCGCTTCCACATCTCCGACATCTGGTTGGATGAGACGGCCACGCAACGCGCCGCGCAAATGCAAACCGAGACGCACAAGGCTTTCATCCGCAGCCGCTGGATGCCCGCGTGGATCGATGCCGTCGATTACGGCAAGTTTGGCCGCGCCACTGTGACCGCGACCCTGTTCGGTGGCATGGACGCCTCCCTCTACGCCGACTTTGAGAAAGACAGCCAGGTGCTGATGAACGGGGCCGAGAATACCTTGAAGCATGCCGGAGGCGAATATGGCCCTGCGCACATGGCCTCCAAAGGCACCATCCTCGACGTCATAAAGGCATCTGGAAATGCCCCTCTAGGCAGCAGCGGCATTCAAATCCGTTTTGACACGGACCTCATCATCGAAGGCATCCGCCCCATGAGAGTCGTCCGTGTCCGTCCTGCGAGCTGGCCCCAAGTGCAAGTCCCTCGGGAGGAATATCTGGGCGATGGCAACTCCAGCCCCGAAGACCGCTTCCCTACCCCGGCCATCTTTCCGAAATACTGATGCACCAATAGCAATTCCAGCGGCCCGGAAGAGACGATTGAAGCACGGTTCCGCTCTTTCGTTTACGGCGCCACGCCCTGCCAGCCGCGCGGCTTGCCGACGCGATGGACGCCGAGTGTGCAACCGAGGCCATTGTCGAAGGGCGTGACTGTGGCTTCGACCTCGACGGCGGCGAACTGAACTGTAGCAATGCCGAAGCGTCGTAAGCGTAAGCCCAGCCACCTCTTGAGGGAGCACGTGAAGGTGGCCGGAGCACGTTGCTGCGGTGGCGCTACGCGGCAGCGCGCATTTCGCCGCGTTGGGCGCGGGCCCAGGCTTCACGCGTGAGAGCTTTAATCTGACTGGTGGTCGCTGCCGGCAACCGGGTGAGCACCTCACGCAGGTAGGCAAAAGAATCGAGGCTTCGGCGCCGACTGGGATTGCCCCGCTTTCGTGGACACCTTTGGAGTCGAAAAAGGTGAGGGTGCTGACCCGCCCCCTTTACTGGACCACCGAGGCTGAGGATTTTCGCGGTTTGGAAGCTCCATCGCCCGCCGCCGGCTCAGCAACCATCAACTCTGAAGATTGTATGCGTCGGCAGCCGCCTTCGAGCGGCTGGCGGCAGACTATTAGGGTTGCCTTTGAGCAAGATTCTTCAGCCCTTCAATGAATCCTGCTCGCGGTGTTCCGGTTTTTTGGAGTGATGATACCTTCATCAATCTTTTCTCCTTGAGTAAATTGCGGTGGAGAGACCGCACGCACCGCTATTCCGCGCGCCGCAACTGCGTGGCTTGCTCTCTCTCTTTGTGACGATTACTCACTCGGTATTTCCCACGATCATTCTGAACCAGCTCCCCACAGTGTTCGCGAGCGCTTTTCTGCAACCGCGGATGCCAAGTCCCGTACTCTCCCGGGTTCCCTCGCGGAAGGTTAGCGTATTCTTTAGAACACAGCGGTCTTGCTTGGAGACGATATTGGCACGTCAGCTCAGGGGAGTCGTCACAGTTTGCCGGAGGGTTTTTAAGCGCGAGGTGCCCGGCGAGCATGGGAGGAAGCCGTTGAGAATTGCAGGGCTGCGACATCATCGCCTGGAATAAGCACCTTACATCCGCTGAGAATTGTGGCCTACAATTGACCTGCTGATCACTGCGAATAAGAGTTAAAATCTTCGTAAGTCCCTCATACTGAGGGAGCCGGCAGACGGGTTTGAACCGACGACCTGCTAATTAAAAATCAGCTGCCTGCTTTCGATTAATGCACGTCGAAACAAATATGTGTGAGCGATTGCAGAAACACATTGGCATGTGGGCATCGGCTCCAAGTCCTTGGATAACATTTCCAGTGTTTTGGGAGCTAAGGCATGCACCAATCGAAAGCGGACCTACTGTCGCTCAATTGGGACAAAGTCTGATTGAGCAAAATAATGTGCATCAAAGATTCTATCGACTCCGTCCGTTGCTTTTTATCCGGCCTATTCGAATCCGTGATGGCAAAAAATTCCGGCGCGAGACCATGGGAAATGACTCAAGTGAACCCGGAGTTGCTTAAATTGGACGTCAGGAACCGACCTTCTTCCGGCAATCAGATTAACGCCTGCGATATCCACGATATCGTCGAACCTCTACGCTTTGTTATGACTTAACCGAGAAAATCGGTGTAAGTCCCTCAGGAAAGAGAAAGAGTGCGCGATGGGGGTTTCGAACCCCCGACCCCTACCGTGTCAAGGTAATGCTCTACCACTGAGCTAACCGCGCTTTTCTCTTACGAACACCGTCCGGTGAACGTGTGGGCGTGCAAACTATTCGCCCACTCCGCTTTGACAAGATCTTTTTGCAAAGATTCCGTCCATTGTGCGACGCGGAAGGTTACGAAACGGACGGGAGGCTGACAGAGAAGGTGCTCCCTTTGCCAGGTTCGCTGACGAGAGTGGTCCTGCCTCCATGTGCGGCGACAATCTGGCTGACGAGACTTAGCCCAAGGCCGCATCCCTGGCGCGATCGGGTGAGCTTCTGATCAACCTGATGAAACGGATCAAAAATGCGGCGCCGATCGGCGCGTGCGATGCCTATCCCGTTATCGGTGACGCTGAAGATGACCGAGGCTGTTTCGCTCGCAACGCGCAACGATATTTGCTTGGGATCAGCACTGTATTTAAGGGCGTTATCGAGAAGATTGCTCAGGACGGTAAGCATCGCATCGCGGTCCGCGGCAAGCTCGGGAAGCGGTTCTTCAAGGAGGAGTTCAAATTGGACACCAGGCTCATGGAGTCGTGAATGCAGGAGCTGCACGGCGTCCTCAGCGAGGTGCCCCGGAGAAAGTGGTTGAAGTTGAAGAGCCTGGGGGTTGCGTTCAAGGCGCGATAGAGTGAGGAAATTGTCGGTCAGCCGGCTCAGGCGCAGGTTCTCGCTTGCGATCAGATCGAGGTATTCCTGGAGCTGGTTTGGGCCGCGATACCGCCCCTGGCGGAGGGTGTCGACCAGCATGCGCATTGAAGCGAGCGGGGTGCGAAGTTCATGGGCAACGGTCGCGACCGACGTATTTTTAAGCTGATCGAGCGTGAGCTGGCGCTGGACGGCCGCGGCGGCCGCGGTTGCGATCGAGAAAATCGCCACGATCGAAATACCGACCATCCAGGAATAGGTCACGACATGGTCCCTGAGGCTTTCATCAATGAACGTCTTTTCAATCAGCCAGACTTCGACGCTCCACGGAAGCGAGACTTCATGCAGGATTGACTTGGCAATGCGCGTGGAATGCCCTTCGCGGATGGTGAAATCGCCGGCAAGGAAGCGGCCGTTTTCGTCCACGACGCGCACGGCCACCTGTGGATCGAGAAGGGACTTGTAGTGGGCCAATATCTCAGGAGCGGTCCATGGACGATCATGGGCCGCGTTTTGTTTTCCCAACGCCGCGTCCGCCCGGAGAAGGGTTTGTCCATAGGCGTTGCTCGTCCGCTCGATGACCGCAGTGCGTTCGCTATCGATTGCGTCGATGACAAAACGGATCATCAGCACAGTCGGGATCAACGGGACGAGAACAAGGAGCAAAAGGAGGGCGCGCAGCTGCTTGGGTTTGATCTCGTGGGACATCGGAAAGGGGAAACGATGCCGAGGGCGGAGGGGCGCTCCGCCCTCGGATTGGGTTATTGTTTTACCGGCTCAAGAAGCCTGGAGCCTTTGCCGGCGTAATCCGAGACATTGAGCAGGTTTTTGGATTTGTCGTCGGTGCGGGCGATGTAACGGCGGCTGCCTGCGCCGGCGAGGAGCACCGCCGTGGCGCTGGTGTCGACGTGGACGACGATCGCTTTGATTCCGCCCCAGGTGCCGCCAGCCTCGGTTTCTTTTAATCCGTAGGTGCCGCCGCCATCGGTGTGATCAACCACCAGTGGCCATTCGGAGTCCGACGTGGTGTTTAATCCGGCAACGTAAGCCCAATGGTTCTCGCCTGCCTTCAGGATTTCAGCGGGCGAGGAGATGTTGTTGTCAGCCGATTTTCCCACCGGCGAGCCGGCTACGGAGAAAATCTTCTCGTTTTTGAGGTAGTTGGGGAAGAGGCAGCGGAAAGCGTCGTTGGCGCTGCTGATGTTTTCGCCTGTATCGCTTCTTTCAGAGGGATATGCGCCATCGTGGTCTTGCGCATAAAGCTGCAAGGAAAGGGCGACCTGGCGGGCATCGGCGGTCGCACGCGAGATCTTTCCGTTCTTAAGCGCCCCGATCAGTGCCGGGCTCGCGATGCTGGCCAAAATCGCGATGATGGAGATGACAACCAGCAGTTCAATCAGGGTGAATGCCGGCGATTTACGATGGGAGATTTTCATGTTCTGTGGATTTCGTGTTTTTCATGAATGGCCGCGGAATTGCGTCATTCATGGGCACGAGCAGAACAGGGAAATGTTCCCAATTGGTTACCGCGCGGTTCGCGGTTGGATATATCGCCTTTCCCGGATGGATCGCTTTGGTTATTTCGCCCAGTTATCGCGAAGGGTGATCGTGCGGTTAAAGACCGCGGTGTCGCGGGAATCGAGGCAGAAATAACCGAGCCGCTCGAACTGGAAACGATCGGCCGGAGCCGCATTGAGCAGGGACGGTTCAAGGCGCGCGCTGACCACGGAGAGCGAGTTCGGATTGATGAACTGTAAAAAATCGCGGCCGTCGCCATCGGGTTCCGCGTGGGTAAAGAGCCGGTCGTAAAGGCGCACCTCGGCCTCTATGGCATGCTGCGCGCTGACCCAGTGAATAGTCCCCTTGATCTTGCGGCCTGAATTCGCGCCGCCTGTTTTGGAATCGAGATCGGCGGTGCAGCGCAGTTCAACGATATTTCCCGCATCATCCTTCACGATTTCCTCGCATTTGATGATGTAGGCGTACTTGAGCCGCACCTCGCCACCGGGCCGGAGCCGGAAATATTTCGGCGCGGGCACTTCCATAAAATCGTCCGACTCGATGTAGAGCTCGCGGCTGAAAGGAATTTTACGAGTGCCGGTGGAGGGATCCTCGGGATTATTGGTGGCATCGAGTTCTTCCACCTGGCCTTCGGGATAATTGGTGATGACAACCTTCAGCGGGCGCAGCACAGCAAGGCGGCGTTGAGCGCGGCTGTTGAGATCGCTGCGGATGGCGTGTTCGAGCACTGCGACGTCGGTTAACCCGTTGTATTTGGTAACGCCGATGTTATAGGCAAAATGGCGCAGCGCTTCAGGCGTGACACCGCGGCGGCGCATCCCGGAGATGGTCGGCATCCGGGGATCGTCCCAGGCGCTCACGACTCCTTCCTTAACCAGTTGCATGAGCTTGCGTTTGCTCATGATGGTGTAGGTGAGGCTGAGCCGCGCAAATTCGTATTGGCGTGGAGGCGGTTGGGGCACGGGCAGGCTGCCGAGGATCCAATCGTAAAGCGGCCGATGGACTTCAAACTCCAGCGTGCAGATGGAATGCGAAACGGCCTCTACTGAATCGCTTAAACAATGCGCAAAATCGTACATCGGATAAATGCACCATGCGTTGCCAGTGTGATGATGCTCAGCGTGCCGGATCCGATAGAGCAGGGGATCGCGCAGCCAGACATTCGGTGCTTCCATGTCGATTTTAGCGCGGAGCGTCCGGGCGCCATTGGGAAATTCACCAGCCTTCATCCGGGCAAAAAGATCGAGGCTCTCCTCAATGGGCCGATCCCGGAAAGGACTTGGAATGCCGGGGCGATCAGGGCCTCCACGGTATCTGTCAGTCTCTTCGGGGGAAAGATCGCAGACATACGCCTTGCCGGCGCGGATGAGTTCGACGGCGTAATCGTAGATTTTTTGGAAATAATCGCTCGCGTAGAACGGCTCGGCCTCCGGATCGGTGGCAAGGATTTCGCAAGCGTCTATGTCCCCTTTTTTCTTAAAACGGAGGAACTCATCGGCCCAGCCGCCAATGAGCCATCGCACATCGGTTGTAATCGAGTCGACGTATTCGACTTCTTCTTTGGTTGGATTGGTGTCGTCCATCCGCAAATGGCAGACGCCGCCAAATTCCCGTGCGATGCCGAAGTTGAGGCAGATCGCTTTTGCATGTCCGATATGCAGGTAGCCGTTGGGCTCGGGGGGGAACCGGGTGACAACCTGCGCATATTTGCCAGCCGCCAGATCGGCGGCAACGATGTCGCGAATGAAATCGGAGGGCTCGGGCGGGGCGGCAGTGGTCTCGGTGCTCATAGAATGGGAGCGGAGTTCTTAGCCACGGATCGGCGCCGCGCAAACACGGAATTTTGAGAACCACCGCGAGGAATCGTGCAACGCAAGCCGATGGTACAAAGAAACGCGGAGCAACCTTGTGGGCTGCTCCGCGCTTTTTCGAACTCAAGATCTTTTAGAGGCCCTTGATCCGCACGGCGCGGAACATCACCGGATCGCTGTGGCCGGCGAATCCGAAAAAGCCGGTGGAGCGATCCTTGCCGGGATGGGCGCTCTTGCCCATCACGCTGGCCATGTCGATTTTACTGAGATCGGTATTGAGGATAACGGTGCCGTTTAATTCCACCTTGATTGTGGAACCTTTGACGGTGACTTCCTGGAAATTCCATTCGCCGATCGGATGCTGGTAGCCGCGCTGCGCTGCGACCATTCCATAAACCGAGCCATGCGCCTGCCGCGGATCAATTGCCCCGCGCACTTTCTCGTAATTGTCATCGAGCACCTGAAGCTCGGTCATTCCCTGGTAAGCGGCATCACCATCGAGCGGGCAGCGAATCGCCAGGCCGTTGTTCCCGCCGGGCGGCAGTTTGAATTCCACACGGGCGACAAAATCGCTGTATTCGTCCTTGGTAAGAAGGTTGCCGCCTTTGCCTGGTTTGCAGACAATCGCGCCCTCTTTCACCTCATAGTTCTCCACGGCGCCCTGCCAGCCGGTCAGATCGTTGCCGTTAAAAAGCGGTTTAAAACCTTCCTCGGCGCGGCTCGAGAGCGTCTTGTTGGCCTCCTCGCTGCCGATTTCACGGATGAAAACGTTGCGCCAGCGGATTTCTCCGCCGTGGGTCTGGAGTTCGATCGGGCCGCGTGCCGGGAGCGCCGTGGCGCGGTCGTAATAGTTTTCCATAACGGCGTTGTCGACCACCTGTTTGTCGTTGAGCCAAACACTCACGCGCGAGCCGATCATGACGATCCGGAACTTGTTCCATTCGCCAAATGGCTTGTCGGCTTTGACCGATGGATCTTTGCCCGGAGCGCCCGCGCTGTTGTTCCAAAGGCCGCCCGAACCTTTATCCGCGCCGAGGCTGAACTTGGCAGGCTCGGTCGAATCCCAGATTTGAACCTGCGGTGCGCCGCGGAGGTAGATGCCGGAATCGGCCAGGGGAACGGTTTTATATTCGATAAGCAATTCGAAGTCGCCGTAATCCTTCTCGGTGGTGGCGTAATCGCCCTGCCCATCATTGACGAGTTCATCGCCTTCAGCCTTCCAGTGGGCCTTCATGGTGGAGGTCCATTTTTCGATCTGCGCGGCGCGCTGGGCTTCGGGCATGGCGGCCAGTTTGCGAGGATCGAACGTGCTGCCTCCGCGCCATCCGGCGAGGTCTTTGCCGTTAAAAAGCGCGGTAAACCCGGTGGGCGGCTGCACTTCGGCGAGCACTGAGGTGCCGTTGAGTGCCGCCATGGCAAGCGCGGCTCCAAGGAAGCAGGAGGCGAATTGACGATAGGAGGAGGGAAAATTCATAGGAAAACAGCGGTCGTACAGGATTTGGAAGGGTGAATCAACTGAGTGAGTCAAAGTGACCGGCCACACGCCTTACTTCTTAGCTCCAACGTGGCGGGATTACGGCGAAAGGAGGGAGCGACCGGCGGAAAAAGGCAATGCAAGGGGCATAATTTGCCGGGATCGCAATTGAGGAGAGCCATGGGCTTGATCCCTGCTGCGAATGCCGCATCCCATGTTCCAATCCCAACCCACCGGACCGAATGCGCGCTCGGCCAACTGCGCGCGTATCGCGGCGATCGTCGTCATGGTTGTTGGCGCGGGAGTACTTTTTGGATGGGCTTTGGATAGCGCGATCCTAAAGAGTGTGGTGCCCGGGCTTGAATCGATGAAGGCCAACACGGCAGTTTGTTTGATTCTGTGCGGTTTTTCGCTCTGGCTTGCCGAGTCGCGTTCGAATCCAGGAGTCGTGGCCGCGCGTTTGGCGGCGGTGCTCGTGATCGTGATTGGCGCGATCACCTTGGTTGAGCATGAGACCGGATGGAATCTGGGAATTGATGAGCTCATCGTGCGCGATCCCAATGGGGCTCCGCATTTTGGCGGACGAATGGCGTTGCTCAGCTCAATTGCTTTCCTTCTTTTCGGCACCGCGCTCTGGCTGATTCAGAGCGGACGTTCCATTGCCCTGGCGCAAGCCCTCAGTCTGATCGCGGTGCTTGGTTCGATGGCGATCCTGCTTGGATATTGTTACCATGCACCCATCCTTTTTCTGCCGAGCATGCGGCCGGCCATGGCGCTTCATACCGCGCTCGCCTTCCTGATTCTGGGCGCCGGAGTGATCAGCAGCCGCTGGGAGTCCGGCATCATGATGGTGTTCAGCAATCAGACAGCGAGCGCGGTCATGGCGCGCCGGCTTGTTCCCGCCGCGCTTTTGGCGCCGCCTCTCGTGGGGGCTCTCTGTTTGTGGGGGCAACGCCAGGGATTCTATGGCACCGAATCGGGAGTCGCGCTTTTTGCCGTCTTAAATGCTGCGGTGCTTTTGGTGGCGCTTTGGCGGCGAGCCCAATCGGTTTATCAACTTGATAACGAGAGGCAATCGGTCAGCGACAAATTACGTTTTAGCCAGGAGCGGCACCAATTTCAAGCCGAGGCGATGCCGCAGATTGTCTGGACGGCAAATCCGGCCGGCGCGCTGACCCACACCAACGGGCGCTGGTGGGATTACTCGGGTCAATCGCTGGAGGAAAGCCTGGGTAAAGGCTGGGTAAAAGCGCTGCACCCGGACGACGTGAACGTTTCAATCGAAAGCTGGAAGGAAGCGCTCGAAAGCGGTCAGCGGTTTGAGATGGAATATCGGTTGCGCCGCGCGTCGGATCAGACATTCCGCTGGCATCTGGCACGGGCGATTCCGTTGCGCGATTCCAACGGCGAAATTGTCGAATGGATCGGCACCTGCACCGACATTGATGACCAGAAAAAAATCGGGGAAGCGCTGCGAAAAGGGCATGACGAGCTGGGCGATCGTGTGCGGGAGCGGACCTCGCAGTTGGCCGAGGCGAATGAACTTCTGAAGGCGGAAGTCGCGGAACGCAAAAGAGTCGAAAGCAAGCTGCGCGAGACTTCCACCCTGCAGCGCGCCATCCTCGACAGCGCCAATTATTCGATCATTTCCACCGATTCCCGCGGGCTGATCCGCACGTTCAACGCGCGCGCAGTCCATTCCCTCGGTTATACCCGCTCCGATGTGGTGGGAAAACGCGGAGCCCTCTTTTTTCACGACCCGGAAGAAATCGCGAATCGGGCGCGGCAGCTTTCCAAAGAGCTCGAACAATCGATTGAGCCTGGATTTGAAGTATTGGCGGCCAAGGCGCGCATGGGGTTGGTCGATGAAAATGAATGGTCCTATGTCCGCAACGACGGGAGCCGGTTCCCGGCATTGTTGAGTGTGACGGCGATCCGCGATGTGGATGGCGCCGTGAGCGGCTACCTGACGGTTGGACGCGATATCACCGACCGCCGCCGGATCGAAGCCGAGCTCAAGAAAACCAAGGAGGCGGCCGAGAGTGCCAATCACGCCAAAAGCGAATTTCTGGCCAATATGAGCCACGAGATCCGCACCCCAATGAATGGGATTATTGGAATGACCGATCTGGTGCTCGATTTGGAACTCTCCCCGATGGTGCGGGAGTATCTGCTTCTGGTGCGTACATCGGCCGATGCGCTTTTGTCGCTGGTCAATCGGATTCTCGATTTTTCGAAGATCGAAGCCGGCAAACTTGATTTGGAGTGCACGGAGTTCAGCGTTCGCAGCTGTCTGGAAGACGCGCATCTCTTTCTGGCCCCGCTGGCTGCCGCCAAAGGACTCTCCCTCACCTGGCAGATCGACAGGGAGCTGCCCGAAACATTGACAGGCGATCCGGCCCGCTTGCGGCAGATCGTTTTGAACCTCATCGACAATGCCATCAAATTCACGGGAAAAGGAAAGGTGGAGATGCAGGTCGCCGTGTTCCGCAGAGAAGCAAAAAGCGTGATGCTCGAGTTTTCCATTTCGGACACCGGCATCGGGATCGCGCCCGAGAATCAACGCCGCATTTTCGAACCGTTCGCACAGGCCGATGGGTCGACGACGCGGCATTACGGTGGAAGCGGCCTGGGACTCACCATTTCATCCAAAATTATTGAGCAAATGGGCGGGCTGGTTTCGGTGGAAAGCGAAGTGGGCAGGGGAAGCACTTTTCGGTTTACCGCGCGGTTTGGGTTGCCGGCTTCGGATAATGCCACGGTGAAGGCAGCGCTGGCGCGCCAGGAACCGATCGCGGGAATAGCATCAAGCGGTGATCCGATACGGATTCTGGTGGCGGAGGATAATTTGGTGAACCAGAAAGTGATCCGCGCGATTTTGGAGAAATGGGGGCATCGCCTGCTGCTCGTCCATAATGGAGCTCAAGCCGTGGCGGCTCATGCGCGTGAACATTTTGACCTGATCCTGATGGATATCCAGATGCCTGAAATGGATGGGCTCGAGGCGACGGCCGCGATTCGCAAAAAAGAGGCCGGGTCCGGCGTGCGCACGCCGGTGGTGGCAATGACGGCCCATGCAATGAAAGGCGACAAGGATCGCTGCCTGGCGGGCGGAATGGATGACTATATCTCCAAGCCGTTTGATACCCGCGACTTGCATCGCATTGTGACAACACTTGGCTATGGCGTGTCTCAAAATAAACCGGTCCTCGCACGCATAGTTGTCGATCGCGCCGTGCTTTTGGAAGAGCTTGGAGACGATCAGGAACTTCTGGAAAGCATCGTCGAGATCTTTCTCGAAAGCACGCCCGAGTTGCTTGTCAAACTGCGCGAAGCGGTTGCTGCAAACGATGCCGAGCTCCTGGAAAAAACCGCGCACTGCCTGAAGGATTCCGTGGCGCAGTTTGGCGCGGTACGGGCGCTTGAACTCACCCAGCAACTTGAATCCGCCGGGAATCGAAAAGCCATGACTCAAGCCGGCTCCATCCTCAGGGCGCTCGATCGTGAAATGGAGCAGGTCCGAGACGCCATCCGATCGATGGCCTGAAAACGCCTTCCTGTTTCAGTAATTGTCGGAGGAAGGTGGCTCGTCGGCTTCTTCGGTCAACGCTTTGGTAAGCGATTCCTGGAACATCAAAAAGCGTTTGGTCACAAAGAGCGGATCGCGCTGTTCATTGCCATCGACGTACATCTCGATGAATTCCTCGATGGAGAGATCCTCGTAATCTTCGGGATCAACTTCCCAGAGTTTATCCGAAAAAGCCACTTTGTGCGTGGCTTCAAAGCAGGAAAGCGCCAGTTCAAAATCGAGATCGTCGAATTCGTCGCAGAAGATTTCCCCGATCGTGGTGCTTGAATCGCACTGCAACAAGTCGTCGCTAATGAAATGCAGGATCGAGATAAATGAGGTGACAAAGTAATGCATGAATTCTTTCGACGATGGCGGCGGCGTTACTGCTTATTTCTTTGGGGCAACGGCGCTCGCAATAAAGTCCATAAACGCCTTGTGCTGCTCTTTGACCAGAGCCGCCGGACCGGTCATTTTGACAAAAACGTCGCCTTCGGGGTTTTCGATGATGGCGCCCAGCAGTCCGTAATCTGAAAGCGTCGTGGTCGGGCCGCCGGGCATTCCGCTGTTAAAGGCGCCTTCGGTCGATACGACCGTCACTTTTGTGCCATTGATCTGCTGCGGCTCCACCTTTGCCGCGCCTTCTTTGCTTTGGAATTGAGCGATCCAGCGTTTGGCATTGGCATCGACACCGCCGCCGCTGCCTGGTCCAAAATGGAAAAAGGTAATGTCAGCCGCCTGATCCTTTTCTTTCCCGGCAATTTTGAGCTGCGCCTTGCGCATGGGCGAATTGACGGGAATCCAGCTCCAGGAAGCCGGGCGCTGGAACTTCAGTGCGCCGACGTCAAACGTGGCGGGATCGTCCGCGCGAACATCAGTGAAAGCAACGGTGAGCAGTGCGGCGGCAAGGATGGATCGGAGGTGCATTCCAGAAGCTTTAGAGCGTCCATCGCAACGCTGCAAGAGGGGAGGTGCGTCGTGAAATTTCCATCGCTTCCCGTATCGGGGCGGCCTTTGCACCGGAGCCGGTGCGAAGCGCGCGCTTCGCTAGAGCTTCTCCTTTTGAAACGCTTTTATCTCGGTTAAGAAATCAGCAAGAGCCGGGGCGCTCCTGGCGTAACGCAGTTGCACGTAAAGCGCGCCGATTTTTCGGATCAGAACTGCCTGCGCGGGAAAATGGCACGCAGCGCGCTCGGTGAAGTCCGAAGCGCCTTCAAACGCGGGCCGGGGAAGCCCGGAGGCGGCCAGCTTTTTGCAAAACCGGCTGTATTCGCGCACCGCAACATCTTCCTGAGGCCAGGGACGCCGGATCCGCAGTGAAAGGATGATGAAACAGACACCGGCCGTCATCGCAATCCACGGGAGCGGGGAAAGCCAGCTCGGCTCGCCAAACCCAAGGAACGAGACAAGGGATCGCTGGCTTTCTTCATCAAAACTTAGGACGCGCAGATCCCATTGATAATTGAGACTGTCCCAGGCGAGGCGGAGGCGGCTTAAAAAGCGGCCCGTAAAACTGGTTGAATCGGTCCTGGTCTGGGAATCATCGTCGCGAGAACGCGACTCAAGAAAAGAAGTCAGCCCCGATTGGATGCGCCCCGGCGCGATCGCATCGACGGGATCGACGCGAGCCCAGCCCCGGCCATTGAGCCAGACTTCGCACCAGGCATGGGCGTCGCACTGGCGCACGATGACGTAGCCGCCCAAGGCATTGAACTCGCCGCCATGGAACCCGATGACAACTCGCGCGGGAATACCGGCAATCCGCATAAGCGAGGCAAACGCTCCGGCGTAATGCTCGCAGAAACCGCTTCTGCGTACAAAAAGGAATTGGTCAAGAGCATCGCCCGAGTAACGCCCCGGGGTGAGGGTATAGCTGAAGTTCTCGGTTTGGAAAAATTTCAATGCGCTTTCAACCACGCCCTGTTCTTTTGCCGACCCCTTTACCCAGGAAGCCACGAGCGCCTGGATGCGCGGGGAAACGTTGGACGGCTTTTGGAGAGCGGCTACCAGATGTTCAGGAAAAAGTTTCGTCTCGCGATTCTCGGGCCGCGACACGACGCTGTAACGCAGCGATTTATTGACCGGCTTGATGCTTTGCAGGTAACCGCCCGCTTCCTGCGTGGTCTTGGAAACCTCGTTCATGGGCCGGTCAAGGGCGAAGATCCATCGGCCGCCATGCGGTTCCATCACAATTTGCTGGCGGATGGCGGGTCCGGTGAGCGGGATACTGTCGGCCTCAAGACGGAGCCCGCCGCGCAGCCACGTCAGTCCGTCGCCGCGCCAGAGCACGCCGCCGCGCCAGTACATCTGGGAGGTGGACGGCATGTTTTGATCCGGAAACTCCACCCGAAAAACCGGCCTGTCGCTCAGGGCAAGAGTCGCCACGCTGCCAGGCTCCATCTTTTCGCTCATCGCCCGCTGATTGGTGATCCCGTTGCTGAAGGTAAACTGGTAGCCGCCGTAAGTTCGCGGGAAAAAGAGGAAGAGAAGCAGAATGAGCGGCGAGCCCTGAAGCAACATCGTGCCTGTTAACTTCACCGAGTTGCCAAATCCGCGCGCTCCCTTGAATCGGCCTCCCTTTTTAAGCGGATTCTCGGCGGAGCCGGGACCCCGGTGAAACCGGATCAGGGCGGCGGTCAGGATCAGGCCGACCGTGCCGACGTAGAGCCAGCTGCGGAGGTCCTGGGAAAAAAATAGCCCGCATAGGGCAACAAACCACCCGAGCATCGCCAGGACCTGGAAATCGTGGATCGTATTGGTTTCAAGCAGCTTAAGGGAAAGCAGGACGAAAAGGATCCCAAGGCCCGGTTCAATCCCAACCATTGAGCCGTAGATAAGTCCGATCACTCCCAGGCCCCCGCCCAGCAAAACCAGTTTGATCGGCATGGAAGGAAGCCGCGTTCCTTTTACATTGATCCAAAGCCGCGTGATCAGCGCGGCGAAAAACATCGCGGTTGCAACCGGCGGCATCCGGTCCAGGAGAGGGACAGCACCGAGAAAGAGTCCCAAGCAAATCGCCGCCAGCGAGTCGGTTCGGACCACCGAATGCGGGTTGCGTAAGTCATTGGCACGGGGCAGGGGAACCGGCTCGCTTCGAGGAGGGAGTGGCTCCGCGCGCTCCGTAAGCGATGGTGGAAAGGCGGCGAGCGCACGCAAACATTCGTGAAAATGCGCCGGTCCATGATCGGGCCGGATCGTTGAACTGCCCGAGGAGTCTGTGGAGGATTCCGTCAGCTTGGGAAGCGTCAGGGAATAGGTGGCGCCGCTTTGTTCGGCTTGGATGACCCAACGCGTCAGCTGGCTCAGTCGCGCCTCCCAAGGCAGCGCCCCGAGAGTGTGCCAGTCGAGGCGTATCACATCGTCCGTGTCGCCGGCCCATTGTTTGACCAAAAGGGGCTGTCCACGGGCGGCCGCTTTCCAGTCGATGTGGCGTTGCGATTCTCCCTGCCGATAAGCGCGGGTGCCCGAGAAATCGTCGCCATCGCTGCGGATGCCGTCGGGCAGATGTTTTGAGGGCGACTGGGACTGGGGCAGCGGCAGATTGCCGTCGGGTTTCGGATAGACGAAATGAAGTTGAACGAGTTGGTCCGGACGGATCGCGGTGATAAAGCCCATCGGGTAAATGGTGCTGAGTTCAACCTCGACCGTTTCAAACCGGCCGCGTTCCTCGGCCCGGATCCAGAGCAGCGAGCGTTGCGGCGATTCGAATCGAATTTCATCAAAAGGCGCCGCCTGATGGCCGGTCGCGCTGGTGACTCGCAGGCCCGGGTGGCCGTGCCGGCGCCGCCGCCGCGCGGTTCCCACCAATGGGATGCCAATATCCTCGCCTAAAAAAACCGGGGCGATCGGTTCGGCGCTCAAAGCGACACCATAGACATTGACCCAGGCGTGAACGATCGAGACCGTCGCCAGGCTCGCCAGGACAAAACCAAGCAGATAGACTGCGGAATTACTTTGGCTGGCCGCTGCATACCACATCGCAATCAGGATTGCGGCCAGCCCGAGGGCGTTGCGGTTCGGGCGCAGACGAAAACGTCTCATGAAATGCTTGGGGCGGTGGGACCGGTCTGAAGGTTCCTCAATGCGAGCATTCACTTTGAGGAGTTCTCATGCTCAGGGAACGGGCACTGTCTTGAGCAGGCTTTGCGCCAGGGCGCGGCCCGATTCGCCGCTTGATTCCAGATCCTGTCCAAGCCGATGCGCCATTACCGCGATGCCGACCGCCTGGACATCTTCAGGCAACACCATCTCGCGACCTTGCATCAACGCCCATGCTTTCGACGCGCGCAGCATGGCAAGGCCCGCTCGAGGGGAAAGCCCGGTGCGATGACGAAGTCGGCTCGCTTCAAGAAGATCCTGAAGGTAATCAAGCAGCGCGGCCGAAGCATGGACCTCTTGCACCGCGTGTTGAATCTCACGCAGGGTCTCCGCGTTGAGACTCGGTTGGAGATCCTTTAAAAGCTGGCGCCGATCGAGTCCAAGCAACAATGCGCGTTCGCTGGCACGATCGGGAACGCCCAGGCCGATTCGCATTAAAAACCGGTCAAGCTGCGATTCCGGCAGGGGAAATGTGCCGATCTGATTCTGCGGGTTCTGCGTGGCCAGGACAAAAAATGGTTCCGGCAGCGGATGCGTGGCTCCGTCGGCGGTAACCTGATTTTCCTCCATCGCTTCCAGCAGCGCACTTTGGGTCTTGGGAGTGGCGCGGTTGACTTCGTCAATCAGCACGACCTGGGAAAAAAGCGGTCCTGCGTGGAAGACAAACCGCTGCTGTTCGCGATCAAAAATCGAGTTGCCCAGGATGTCCGCTGGCAATAGGTCGCTCGTAAACTGGACGCGCCGGAACTGCAGCCCGATTGAGCGCGCCAGCGCATGGGAAAGGGTGGTTTTGCCCACGCCCGGAATATCTTCAATGAGCAGATGTCCGCGGGCAAGCAGACACGCAACAGACAATTGAACGGCCTCGTTTTTGCCAACAATGATTTCGCCGATTTGGGAAATGAGGGTCTCGATGCGGGTTTTCACGTGTGCCGAACTTCATTGGCGGCCGGTTCGGTGTCCAGTCACAAGCCAGTGCCGTTGTGATCAAAATCGTAGCCGCCTTCAAAGAGGTCGGGCCAAACCGGTGCCAAGCGTTGCGGTCGGGCCAGACTTCCTGTGCGGTTTGACACAACGGTCTGAAACTTTGCCTATCCATTTCTAATAATTATCTTAGGAGTGGGTATTCAGACCTGCCGCATTTTTTAAACCGAGCGCCCCTTATCCGGGCTTTTTTCGGCAACTGCATCCGGGGAAGCCCCCCGAACGTTCTCCCACAATTCCCCCCTTCATATTAATGTTCACGCCCCCCATTTGCCGCTTTGCCGCGTTCATTTTTTTATTCACCACCCTGTGCGCCGGCTCGCTTCGTGCCAATCCGGTCATCTCGGAAATCATGGCCGACAACGTCACCGCCATCGCGGATGAGGACGGGGTATATTCAGATTGGATTGAAATTTATAATCCGGGCGCAACGGCTGTTAGCCTCGTTAACTGGTGCCTGACCGATAATTCCACCAATTTGACCAAATGGCGTTTTCCGGACGTCACGCTCGGTGCGGGTCAGTTTATGGTGGTGTGGGCTTCGGGCAAAAACAGGCGGGTCCCAGGCAAGCCGCTGCACACGAATTTTTCGCTCGATAACAAAGGCGAATACGTGGCGTTGGTCCGGGCGGATGGCATCACGATTGAGCAACAGTTTTCTCCCGCATTTCCTTCCCTTGAGCCGGATGAAAGTTACGGACTCAATTTCACGGGAACCCCGCTGATTCTCCAAGGGGCCACCGCGCGCTACATGGTTCCCTCGAGCGAGGCGCTTGGACTCGCCTGGACAACGACCACGTTTAATGACGGCGCCTGGACCAGCGGCCTGACCGGCATCGGATTCGGTCTGACAACTCCCGGGTTTACCGTGCGCCAGGTGGCGGCTGCCGCCTCTTTTGGCGCCCTCAATAGTATCGCCACGGCGGATGCCCTTTTTGCACTGCCCAAGGGGGATGCAAGAATTGCCAGTGAAACAACCGCCATTGTCGCGCAGTTAAATCTGCTTGGCGACGGAGGCGATGGCCATTACGCGTCAAACCTCAATTTTCCCAATGGCGGCGCCGAGCCGTTTGCCATCAAGGCGACCGGCAGCATTACCATTCCCACGGCGGGAACCTATGTTTTCGGACTGAACTCCGATGACGGCGGACGCATCAGGATTGACGGGGCCGCGGTCATGATTGATGACACCAATCATGGTGCCAGCGATCATCTGAGCGGAGCGATTAATCTGACCGCGGGCGTGCATTCAGTTGAAGTGATCATGTGGGAAGGCGGCGGCGGTGATGAGGTCGAATTTTTTGCCGCGCCCGGCGCGTTAACGGCGTGGAATGCGACTAATTTCAAGCTGGTGGGTGCCGTGGGCGCACTGGCCGTGGCCACTCCACCGCTGAGCGCCGGAGCGACGGGCGGGGCGATCGGCACCAATGTTGATTCTGCGATGCGCAACGTCAACGCGAGTTGTTATGTTCGCGTGCCTTTCACTGCTTCCAATGTTACGGCGTTTACGTCGCTTACTCTTAAAATGCGGTATAACGACGGGTTCGTCGCATACCTGAACGGCACAAAAATTGTCTCCCGGAATGCGCCCGCTTCTCCTGTTTATAATTCCACCGCCATGGCCTCCCAGACCGATGCGGCTTCGCTTGCGGCGGAAACAATCGATATCACGCCGTTTTTGAACCTGCTGGTAAATGGAAACAACGTGCTGGCCATTCACGGGATGAATAATACGGCCGCCAATGTATCATTCCTGGTTCTGCCTGAACTGCTCGGTGGCGGCTTGTTTGGCGGGGACCCTGTCTTTTTTACAGCCGGACCGGCGGGCCGCACTGCGACTCCGGGCGCGGCCAATGGTGCGCCGACGGTCTATGGGAAAGTCGAAGATACGCAATTCAGCGTAAATCGCGGATTTTTCACCGCGCCGTTTAGCTTAGTAATTACAAGCGCTACGCCAGGTGCTGAGATCCGTTATACTCTGGATAGTTCCACTCCCACGGCGACCAGCGGCCTGATTTACACCGGTCCTTTGAATATCAGTAGCACCACCATTGTGCGTGCGGCGGCGTTTAAACCTGGCTATCAGCCAACTGATCTCGATACGCAGAGTTATTTTTTCCTCAGCGATATCATTAATCAGTCGCCGACGGGCCTTCCTCCCGGACCTAATTGGCAGTCGGCAACGGTCAATGGACAGGTTTTCGATTACGGAATGGATCCCGACATTGTCAATAATACCAACCCGGAGATCGGCGGCGTTACGACGATCAAAAATGCGCTCTCGGCCATCCCTTCGGTTTCCATCGTCACGGATCTCCCCAACCTTTTCTCCGCCTCAGGCGGGATCTACGTGAATCCTGGTGGACGCGGCTTTCAATGGGAGCGGCCTTGTTCGATTGAACTGATTGGGGATAAGAATTCGGCAAGCGGTGGATTCCAAGCCAACGCCGGGGTGCGCATCCGCGGCGGGTTCAGCCGCAGCGGAGACAACCCAAAGCACGGGTTCCATATCTATTTTCGAAGCGACTACGGCGAATCGAAGTTGAAGTATCCATTGTTTGGCCGGGAAGGCGCCGATACCTTCGACCAGATTGATCTGCGGACCGCCGAGAACTACTCGTGGTCGTTTGGCGGGGACGGCAATAATACATTCCTGCGGGAGGAAACGTCGCGGGAACTACAGGGTGCGATGGGAAATCCGACTTCGCATTGCCGCTATTATCATCTCTATATCAACGGACATTACTGGGGCCTCTATGACTCGGACGAGCGCACGGAAGCCAGTTTCGGGGAAACCTATTTCGGCGGAGACAAAGCCGATTACGACGTGATCAAGGCGGAACAGGACAGCGGCTACACGACAGGTGCAACCGACGGGAACCTCAATGCCTGGCAGGATCTGTGGAACAAAGGCCGCGCGCACGCCGCGAGTCCCACCAATGCCAATTACTTCAAGATGATGGGCAAGGCCGCCGATGGGGTGACACCCACGGCCGATCCGGTCCTGCTCGATGTCGATAATCTGATCGACTACATGCTTCTTACCTTTTGGACAGGCAACCTCGATGGCTGCACCTCCAATTTTCTTGGCAACGATAAAGCCAATAACTGGTTTGGAATGCGGAACCGTCTTGGAAACCAGGGATTCCGTTTCTTTGCGCACGATTTTGAGCATACCTACTTTAATGTTGCCGAGGATCGCACCGGGCCATTTGTCGTGGCCAATTTAAGCAACTTTGCTTACAGCAACGCGATGTTCCTGCATCAGGATCTAAGTGCGAATTCAGAATACAGGATACGCTGGGCAGATCACGTGCAGCGGCACATGTTCCATTCCGGGGTCTTGGCGCCAGCCAGTCTTATCGCGCGAATCGGGGTGCGCGCCGCAACCGTTGACTCCGTGATCGCCGCTGAGTCAGCCCGTTGGGGGGACGCCAAGCGAGCGGCGCCTTTTACACGCCTTGATTGGAAAACCGCGCGCGATTACCTGCTGAATAGTTATGTGCCAGTGCGCGGCTCCTCCGTGCTGAGTCAGCTTCGTGCGGACGGCCTTTTCCCGAGCTTCAATGCGCCAACCTTAAACCAGTTTGGTGGATATATCGCAAACGGCGCCGAGGTGCGGATGACCGGCTACGGCGGCACGATCTATTATACTTTGGATGGGTCCGATCCGCGTTTGCTTGGGGGTGGCCTTAATCCAGCCGCGCAGGTTTATACCAGCGCCACGACAAACGATGTCATGATCCCGCTTAACGGAGTCTGGAAGTTTTTGGGGGATGGCTCGAATCAAGGCACCGCCTGGCGCGCGTCCGACTTCAACGACTTTGCATGGTCATCGGGTCCCGGCGAATTCGGATACGGAGATGGTGATGAGGCGACCGTTACGCCGTTTGTCGACGCGGACTCTGTCACGGCAGGCGTGCAGAAGAATGCGACGACCTATTTCCGGCGTTCATTTACAGCCACCGCGATTCCGACCATTACCGCGCTAAGTCTGCATCTTAAATATGATGACGGCGTGATTATTTATATCAATGGAGTGGAAGCGATGAGGACCGGAAACATGTCTTCCAATCCCGCATATAACCAGTTTACCGATAACGCTGCCGGAACGCCGGACGAAACCGCCTACTATGACTTTGACCTTAACAAGGCGCTGCTTGTAGAGGGAACCAATACAATCGCGGCTGAAGTGCATCAGGCTGCCAACAGCAGCAGCGATGTCAGTTTTAGCATGAGCCTTACGGCAACCAAAACACAGACGGCCACCCCGCTTCTCCTTACTGGAAGCGGCCCTAAACGGTTGCGTGTGCGGGCTCTCAATGGCGTCGAATGGAGCGCGCTTGACGATGCGCTTTTCCTGGTCGACACCCTTCCGGCGAGCGCCGCCAACCTGGTGATTAGCGAGCTGATGTATCATCCGGGCAATCCAAGCGCGGCTGAAATCGCAGCCGGATTTGATAATTCCGACGATTTTGAATATCTTGAACTCACGAATATCAGCACGCAATCGGTGGACGTGGATGGACTCTACTTTTCTGCCGGTATCGACTTTGACTTCAAAAACTCGCTTTTGGGCCGCGTCATTCCACCCGGTGCGCGCTGGCTGCTTGTAGCTAATAAAGCCGCCTTTGAGAAACGTTACGGTACAACGCTTCCCGTAGCGGGCCAGTATAGCGGCAGTCTTAATAACGGGGGAGAAAAGATCACTCTGCTTAATGCGAGTTCCGTGGCACTTCGCAGTTTGAATTATTCCCCGTTGGCGCCGTGGCCGGCGGAAGCGGATGGACAAGGGGTTAGTCTTGTTCTGCGCAATCCTTCCTCAAATCCTGATCCTGACATTTCAACGAATTGGCGTGTAAGCGGTGCCAGCGGCGGGAACCCTGGGACAAGCGACACACTGGTCTACGCAGCATGGAAAACCTTAAATGCGGTTACTGTCGACAATGCTGACACGGATAAAGACGGATTGACCAATTCCATGGAGTATATCCTGGGAGGCTCGTTGACTGCCCAGGATTCCATAAGATTGCCGCGTATCGGGACTGCCACATTTGTCCTGGGCGGTTTGCCGGGCATCTACACGACATTTACTTTCACTCGCCGCCTGGTGGCTGACGACGTTACTTACGTCGTGGAGAGTACAAGCGATTTCGTAAGCTGGAGTACCGATGCGGCCGTGCTTGCAAGCGTCCGTACAAATTCCGATAGCACCGAGACCGTCACCTATCGAAGCGTGCAGCCGTTTGACGGTGGTAAACAGTTCCTGCGCCTCCGCGCCACGCTGACGCCATAGAGGTAGCCGCTCTAAGATCCGGGGCGCATTGTGGCAAACCGGACGCGTGCCTGAGTGCGGCCAATCGCATAAGCGGTTGTGCGATTCCAGCTCGCCCGGAACCGACGCAACGCGAAGCTTTTTAAACCGTCATGGCCGGGTTTACGCCGCTGCTTTCTCAATTCCGGGCAACAATCCCGGAAGAGTATTGATCTTAGGCCAATGGCGAAAGATCGTACCTCGCCAGGAGATCCGCTGGGTTCTGGTAAATCGCAACCGCGCCGCCAAGAGTATCCGCAGGGAAGCCGCCGCAAAGGAGAGCGATTGTGCGGATGCCGATCCGTCCAGCCGCCTCAATGTCATACGGCGTATCGCCGATAACGATCGCTTGCTCGGTGGTTACGTCGCCCAGCCTTTTAATCGCTGCCTCAAAGATATCGGGGAATGGCTTCGATTTCTCCGCGTCATCCTTCGATGTTTCCGTCTCGATCAAATCGTCGATATTGGCAAGGGCTTTGTAGGCTTGGAGCTCCTCACCCTTTGCTGAAGAAGCGAGCGCGATCCGCTTGCCGTCAGCAAGCACTCGCATGAAAAGCTCGCGCACCATGGGAAAGCTTTTTACTAACGGCAAATACTTCTCTTTAAAAATTTCGCCGCGCCGTTTTTCAATTTCCTTGCTCGAACTTGCAATTTCTTCCGGACTCAAAAACACAGGCAAAAGCTGGTCTCCGCCTTTGCCGATCTGAAAGCGGACATCCTCAAAAGGGATGGTTTTGCCAAACTCACTTAGTGTATCCTGCCATGCACGTGCGTGAAGGTCGACTGAGTCGACGAGAGTGCCATCAACATCAAATATCACAGCGCGAATCATGTGGAATGCGTGGAGATTAGGGGACTGTTGCAGTCAGGACCGCTTGCGAATTGTTGGTGAAAGTCGCGCGATAGATGACTGACTGTGCGTTGTTAAAGCTGCGAGTCACGCCCGGGGATCCGGAAACAGCGGTCAGCACAGTGATCGTTTTGATTTTGCTGTCACCGATCATGTCGCCTTCCCGGACCAGCAGCTGAAGTTCGCCCAAGCTGTTGACCGCCCAGATGCCGAAGTCATTCCCTGCATTGACGCCGCCTTTTCCGGAAGCGAGTTGAGCGTAGAAAAGCGGGGCGCCATTCACACCACCACGAAGCGCAAGGGAGGTGAACGTTTTCCAGCGGGCGCCAGTGGGCGTGCCGGGAGGCTGCGCGCCTTCGCGGGCAAGGAGTTTCAGTGCGCCACCGGCTGGCTTCCACCAAAGGGTGGCATCTTCCGAGGTCAATCCGGTGACAGTGGCGGGGAATGCGATTGCGCCCGTCAACGGAGCAAGCACCGGGTCGCCCAGCGACTTGAAAGTCGCGCCGTTGGTATCGGGGGCAATCTGCAAAAGCCGTGCAACAGGCTCAAAACCGGTGGCCGAGTTAACAAAAATCGCCTTCGCATTTTCGGTTGTGACTTCGCCCGCACCGACATTGAGCGTGGCGGCCACTGCGACATTAACCGGATCAGCTGCCACCGGACCAAAGCTTTTAAATGTGCTGGCAGGAATGGTGACGCTATTGGTTGCGGTGCCTGTTGCCGCCAGTGGCGTCAATTCGCCATTGGTGGAATCGATGAGCGCTTGGGTGCCATCGCCCAGGAGCGCCAGGAATGTCGCGGTCCCTTCTGAGTGTGAACGGTTCTGGCCGGGAGAACCCGCCACCACAGCGAGCATTTGGAAGCTCTTGATGGTTGTATTGCCGAATACTTGGC
This sequence comes from Chthoniobacteraceae bacterium, assembly GCA_028293625.1. Classification (GTDB taxonomy): domain Bacteria; phylum Verrucomicrobiota; class Verrucomicrobiia; order Chthoniobacterales; family Chthoniobacteraceae; genus CAIURC01. Next base: position 189,716 of record JAQGOL010000029.1, read on the forward strand.
CGGCACGGGCAACCCGGTGCGGTGTCAGATCATCTGTCACGCGAAATGCGGCCATGGAAGTCGTGCTCTTAACAGCAGGCTTTCCGCCTTTCAAAGTAGTCACATAAAGCAATTCCGCGCCCTGAATGGAAATGCTTCGGAAGGCGCCAATCGTGGCAAGGTCAATTTCGCCAACCGATGCGCCTTCCCGGGCGGCAACCGTCAAAGCTCCGCCAGTGAATGCGTTTGTGACAAGGACGGTATCGCTCGCGCCGGAAGCGCCACCACCTTTGATCGTTGCAAGGAATGCCACTTTGCCGGCCGCGTTGATCAGCGGATCCGAGAAGGTCTTGAACGTGGCACCTGCAATACCCGGCACAGGGTCGCCGATCTGGACGAGCAACGCCGCCGGATTGCCACTGAAGATACCCGCACCCTTCGGTAACGTCCACTTGGCGAAGAACGCCACAGCACCGGCATCGTTGATTGACGGAATCCCAAAGGTGCTGAATACCGCTCCGGGGATGCCCGGTACAACATCTCCCTTGGCAACAACGCCAGCCACGACCGTGACATTCAGGGTCAATGTTGCTGTATTTCCCGCCGCATCATGCGCGGTCAGGGTAATCAAAGTAAGTCCGGAACTTAAGATTGTCCCGGCTGCAGGCGTCTGGGTAACGCTGGTAACTGCGACGTTATCGGCGGTGGTAGCTTGCGCACTGTAGTCAGGCAACGGGGCACTGCCGCCGGAGTTCACGGTGATTGTGAGTGGCGTAAATGCTGAGGCCGGTTTGGTGAAGGTCGGCGCCGTGCCATCGGTGATGCTCAAATCAAAACTCGTGCTGACGATGTTGCCCGCCGCATCCGCGGCTGTAACCGTAATCGGGAAGGTGCCCACAGCGAGGGGCGCCCCGGCCAAAGGCGTTTGGGTCACGCTTGTAACCGCGATATTGTCGGTGCTGGTCGCCTGCGTAACGTAATTGGGGGCTGCCGCCGTTCCATTCGCACCTGTGCTCAGGGTCAGCGGAGCGAATACTCCGCCGAGCACGGGTGGGGTACCATCGGTGACGGCAACGTCAAATGTGGTGGACGCTATATTTCCAGCGCCATCGGCAGCACTAATCGTCACAGTGGTGATACCCACATTGAGAAGCGTCCCCGGAGCGGGCAGTTGAGCAATTGCCACAACGCCGACATTATCCGTAGTTTCCGCCTGAACAGTATAGTTTGGCAAGGTTGCGCTCCCCGCGGCACCCGTGGCAATGGTTAGCGGCGCAAATGTCCCACCAATGGCCGGCAGCGTCGCATCGAGAACTTCCAATGGCACCACTTTCGTGCCGGTGTTTCCGGCCGCGTCGATGGCGCTAATGGTGATGCTCTGATTGCCAGCGCTAATCGGAGCCCCGGCGGCAGGAGATTGAGTGATACCGGTGACGCCAATGTTATCAGTCACCTGAGCCTGCCCGGCGTAATCAGGAACCGTAGCCATTCCAGTGGCGCCAGTGCTGATGCTCACAGGAATGAATGTTCCTGTAATCACAGGGGCGGTGCCATCGGTGACGATTACATCAAATGCCGCGGTACCGGCGTTTCCGGCGGCGTCCGTTGCGGTAACAATCACGTGGGTCATGCCGACCGGCAGTGCAGTCAAGGCCGCTGGAGTCTGTGTGACACTGGCAATGCCGACCTTATCCGTGGCATTTGCCATCGGGACATAGTTTGGAAGCGCAGCCGTGCCATCAATCCCTGTTACGATAGTCAACGGTGTAAACGGACCTGCCACAACCGGCGCGGTAATGTCCGGATCAGTCAACCCAGGAGAACCTGCAACCGCCGCGCTGGCCCGCCAGTTTGCTGCGGTGCTAAAGGCCTCGGGGGCGGCGTTTTCATCAAAAACAATCAGAGTGCGTCCGCCGGTATCGGTGGTTGGATACCAGAGATCATCGTAAGTAAAATCGAAGATCGTCCCGCCGCTTGCTGATTTCAGAATGATCTGTTCGCCACCATTGGAAAGGTCGCCTGTCCAAGGGCCCGCGACCGGACCAACGCCGGGATATCGGGCCGCGAATGCAGCGGGATTGGCAGCCACGACCACGTATCCGCCAGGAGGAAGAGAAAGCGCATTCTCAGCCGAGAACGTGAATGAAATTCCCGCCGTGAATTGGGCTCCCGCCAAATCAATTGCCACCGGCCCGATATTCCGTAACTCAACAAATTCAAAATCCGAATCATGGAAAACCGGATTGATAACCAGTTCAGCCGGCGATGGATTTGCGGGATGATAGTTGACTTCCGTGACGGTTAGGTTCGCCGCGATTGCCGGGGTATCTGTTGAATAACGAACGCTTGTCAGACCGCTCCACGCGCTGCGAAGCGGCGGGTTATTGGCGCCGATAAGAACGGCGCTATTGGTCAACCAGCTTGCGTTGTAGGCGCGGGCACGGATCTTTGTAGTCGCGTTAATCGTCAGCGGTGTGCCCGCTGTATAGACCAGGGTTCCGGCGGGTGCATCAGCGCCCCCGTTTGGCCGCGGGTCGGAACCATCCAGAGTATAATAAATCTTGGCGCCGGCGGGCCCAGTCAGGGTGACCGATGTATTAGGGGCGACATTTCCAGCAGGCAGCGATGCATTGACAGGACCGACCCATTGGGAATCAAAGAAGTTGGCGCGCTGTTGGAGCCAATCCTTGATCCGTTGAATCTCGGCGGTTTGATTGGCCGGATAGGCTGTGAACGGCGAAAATGGACTTGTCCAGGAGCGTTTGGCTTTACTCCAGCGAGCAAGGTCACGATTGATCGCCTCGGCACTCATCTGGCCGTTTAGACTATCAAGGAGCGCGTTGACGTTGGCTGGTGAAAAGGCGCCGCGTCGTAGTGACTGCCAGCGGTCGATATATTTTTGATAGAAATCCGGGTCTAAAAACAGCCGGTTCCACCAAGTATAATTAAAAAAGTCTGTTCCAAAATCGGACACCGGCGAACGCCAGACCGAAGGATTGGAATCACGCCCGTCTGTGGAAGAGAGAGCGCGATCAAAGTCCCAGATAGGGCCCGGGGTAAGCTTGCCGCCGCGTTCCTTAAACCAGTAACCGCTTAGGCGTAACCCATCAACGTTCATCGGCCAGGTAACCAGCAGGTGATGATCGATAGCGGCAGGCACGTCCAGAAAAGGAGCATAGCCGGTGGTTGGATTTTTCCAGTTGGCGCTCTGAAGCGCGTTATTGAAGCTGTTGATATAGGAGGTTAAAAATTGCTCCTGCGGATCGCGCTGAGGCGATTTGATTTCGAGTTCCTTCGGATAATAATACGCCATTGATTGGCCGCCGGCAGTGAACCCGTTATCACCAGTATCAAGGCGATCCACTTTCCAGATAAATCCCCCGGTCTTCCCGACAGGGTCGTTGTCGTAAGTATCGAGTTTCTGAATATTGACCCGGTTTTTGTCACGCCGGATTTTTTCAAGAATATTGTAGATCCCGTAGTAATCACCAGAACCACCATTCGTGAAGTTGAGGGCACCGCCGCTTACTTCTATAAAGACTTCGGCAAACCGGGTGGCCGGCGCATACCGGCCAATCTGGTTGCTCAAGGCAAACATGAAGGGGTTATGAACTTCCGAATGATCGTAGTCGAAAGGTCCGCTTAGAATGAAATCGGATCCGTCCGGCATCCCAAGCAGCCCGATCGAATTATCGTCATCATCGCGGCTCTTACGGCTCTCGATATTGAGATTATACTTCGCGTTACCGAGCGTGCTCGATCCGCGCCGGTCAATCACGCTGCGCGTGGCAATGGTTGGGGGATTGGTAAAGCGCGCGCGATTATCGGGCACGGTCGGCTCCCATACCCACATGAAGGAGGATTGATCGGTTAAATCGGGCGGCTGGCCCGCGCCGAAATTGCTGACGACAACAATCGGCATGGCGGAGCTGAAAGAGGCGGTCGTTGTATCGAGCAATAAGTATCCGCGCGTCTCGGTCTCACCCGGCAGCAATCCTGTCTTATAAACACGAGCGCGAAGGACCTGTGTTGTCGTGACTGTCAGCGGTGTGCTGTATTGCAGTGAACTTGCGGTAGGCACCGTCCCGTTGGTGGTATAGCGGATAACGGCAGCCGGATCCGGTACCGCCTGCGTCAAGGTTACCGTTAAAGGAGCGGTGGAAGGATACGCCCGGCTGGGGACGTCGATCAGCACTTTGCCCGAGAGGCCGGTACCCGAAAAATTATTGCGCTCGGCGGGAGTTGGCTTGGTGTAAAACCCGATTTGTGTCGGGATCGCCGCGATGTCCCACTCGTCTCGTCCCCAGGAAATGTCGGCCGTTTGCGCGGGATAAGCAATTTGCGAGATGACCGTACCCGAGCGTGTCAAAGTGAGAGTGCCGCCTGCTGCCGGCAGGGTGAAATTGGTGTGCAAAGGAGCCGTGACAACTTTGCGGTCCTTACCCGACGCCCAGATGATCAGGTGCTCATCGGGCATGATTTCAATTCCCGGAAAGATCCACGAAGTCGTGCCGTTTGAGAGCGCGTAAGTGGTATTGAGCAGCACTTTGGCTGTCGTGCTCGGATTCCACAGCTCGATCCACGGCTGTTTGGTAAGATCTGTATCCGTGATCCCTGTCGTATTCGTCGCGAGGAATTCGGTGATACGCACGTCCTGGGCGTATAAGCGACCGGTAAGCAGCACTGCGGCAACTAATAACAACTGAAAGAATCGAGAGTTCATTGGGGTCGGGGGGGGACTACAATTGGGTTGAACCATTCATCGCCGGAAGCGGCTCTTAAGCAAATAACTTTATTTCTCTGATTCACACGAACGCATAAGTCGAGCTCCGAAATGGATCTCAAATAGTGCGGCCAATCGCCTGCGCAACGAAACGTGCGTTGCTCCGCGTTTAACTCTTCTTCCAAATCGGCACGTCGCATTTCATGCGGTCAATGGCATGCCCGCAAAACGCCAGCGCCTCGCCCCGGTGCGCCGATTGCACCCGGAGAAAAAGCGACGCCTCGCCGACGGGCACCCATCCAAGCCGATGGATAAACGTAACGGCCGCGATCGGATACGTCCGGGCGAGCTCATCAAAAATGCGCTCCAGCTGGCGCGATGCCATTGGCTCATACGCTTCATAATCAAGCCCGCGTAGCGTACCCCCGTTTTCCATTTCGCGGACAAGGCCTTGAAACTCGACCACCGCACCGATCTCTTTGGAAACGGGCGCAAAGATCGGAATGACGATTGGCTCCCTTGTGAAAACAATTTCGGCATTCATGGCAGGCTCAATCCGCATTTCCGGCAAGCATTGAAACGATTCTCTTGTGCATCGCTGATAATATTCATTAACCCCCGCTGACCGGCGGGATGATGGCCAGCTCGCGGGCATCTGCTCCAATCGGTGCATCCCAGTCGTGGTAATTGCAATCAATGGCGGCTCTCGCGCTTTTTGGATCAAATTCCGGTGCCAGGCGCGCCATCAACTGCCGGGGAGTTTCCTCGGGGGCGGCTTCGATCTCCCGTTCGCGGAATCCGAGCAGGTCGTGCGCCTGGGCAAATGCCAAAAGCTTGATTTGCATTGGAGTTCGTCTAACCGCCCAGCACTCCGGGTGCAATGCCGGCGATCACATCAATCTCGCAATCTTTGCCGGCCCGGATACTTTGCCGCCCCATCATGGTCTCCCTTCAGGAAGCGCGCTCGACGATTTGCGCGCAAGTCTCGCCTTTGGACTCATCACCCGTGCCGTTGACTGAAGCGCGGGGCCGCGTCCTTGGCAGCGATATTATTTCCCCTGAGGATTTTCCGGCTTTTGACCGGTCGGCGATGGATGGTTACGCAATAAGCGGCAGCGATACCTCGCAGCGCTTCCGGGTGTTGGCCGAAGTGCGTCCGGGGGATCGGGCCGATTTTGAATTGCATCCCGGGGAATGCGCCCGGATTTTTACCGGCGGCCGGTTGCCGGGCGGCGCCTCGCACGTGGTAATGCAGGAGGACGCCGCCAGGGAAGGGGAGTTCATGACGCCGCTTCGCCTCGATGCGGCGGTGTCGCATGTGCGGCGCCGTGGAGAAGATGCGCGCCGTGGCGATCGCCTGCTTCGGGCAGGGACGCGGCTGCAGGCACCCGAGCTGGCGCTGCTGGCGCAGGCCGGTTTTATCGCGCCCCCCCTGATCACGGCGCCGCGAGTCATGCATCTTGCCACCGGCGAGGAACTGGTCGATCCAAGCCTGCAGCCGGGTCCGGGTCAGATCCGCGATTCAAACTCCACGCTGGTCGGCGCGCTGCTGGCCGAAGCCGGCGCGCGGCTTGTCCATCAAACGCGGTGCGGCGACACGCTTGAATTGCTCGTCAATGAAGTCAGTGCCGCGCCTGAGCATTGGGATCTGCTCCTGATCTCAGGAGGCGCGAGTGTTGGCGATTACGACTTTGGAGCCCGCGCGCTGACTGAACTCGGATTTCAAATTCACTTCCGCTCGGTCAATCTCCGCCCGGGCAAGCCGATGATCTTCGCCACTCGCGGCCGGCAGGTTGCCTTTGTGATTCCCGGGAATCCGGTCTCGCATTTTGTGGTTTTCCACACCGCCATCCGGCTCGCGCTCGAGTGCCTGGAAAATGCGGAGCCGGAGTGGAGCCCTGTTGATTTACCAATCATTGACGCGCTCTCCGATCAGGCCGGACCGCGGGATACTTATTGGCCGGCGCGCGTGGATGCCAAAGAGGGCCGGCTTCATGTGCGTCCATTGGCGTGGCGCAGTTCGGGCGATCTGTGTGGCCTGGCCGGCGCCAATGCATTGATTGAAAGGCTTGCCGGAAGCGGTCCCATTGCCGCCGGTACACATGTAAGATGCCGCTTGCTGCATTGATTTCACTTTTCCCATGGATGACGTCTCTTTAAAATTTTCGCACCTCGACGCCGATGGAAACGCCCGGATGGTCGACGTCGGTCATAAACCCGAACAGCGCCGCGTGGCCGTGGCCGAAGGCGAAGTGCGCTGCCGGCCGGAAACGATCGCCGCGCTACGCGCGCAGGCACTTCCCAAAGGCGATGTGCTGACGGTCGCCAAGATCGCGGCAATCCTGGCCGCCAAACGCACCGATACGCTCATCCCCCTTTGCCACTCACTCCCTTTGAGCGGCGTCGAGGTGAGCTTTTCCATTGAAGACGAGGCGGTTAAAATTCGCGCGGAAGTTTCCACCAGCGCAAAAACCGGCGTTGAAATGGAGGCGCTTGCCGCGGTCAGCGTTGCCGCATTGACCATCTACGACATGTGCAAGGCGGTTGATAAGCAAATGGTTATTGGCGGCATCCGCGTCACAGAGAAGCGCAAGGAAGCATGAAAATCGCGCGCCTTACCCTTAGCGACCGGGCGAGTGCCGGCATTTATGAAGACCGCAGCGGTCCGGAAATTGAAAGGGTGCTGGCCGAGCATCCATTTTCCAAAGAACCGATCGAATGGCTGCGGGTCGTCATTCCCGATGAGCAACCTCAGATTGAGGCCGCCTTGCGCCGCGTTTGCGACCAGGAAGGGTGCGTGCTCGTATTAACCACGGGCGGCACCGGTCCTTCCCCGCGTGACGTCACCCCGGAAGCGACCCGGGCGGTGATTGAACGCGAGTTGCCCGGGTTTGGCGAAATCATGCGGATCCAATCGTTTTCAAAAGTGCCGACCTCCATCCTCTCGCGATCCACCGCCGGGACTCGCGGCCGTTCGCTTATTGTCAATCTGCCGGGCAACCCGCGGGCCATCGGGGAATGTCTTCCATTGGTCATTCCCGCCATCCGTGAAGCTCTGCGGCACCTTGAGCCGGCGCAATCTTAGCGCGGCGTGCCGTTTTCAGGCAGTTTGATCTCGGCTGAAAAAATCAGCTCCGGATCGCCGAGTTCATTCAGGGTGCTGAAAAGCGTGGCGATCGTGCGAGCGGCGCGTTGCGCAAATGCCGGCTTTCCATTGTAAATAACCGTAACCGGCTGATCCAGCTCCAGCATGGCGTCGTTCAGGCGGACAATCACGGTTCTCCCCTCGGGCGCTGTGACGGTGATCGTTTGCTGATGGCGCTCCGCTACGATCTCATCCCCGGCGCGTGGCTGCGGTTCGGCCAGCCAGTAAAACCGCGGGTGGGTGACATCGTCCTGATGCCAGACAATTTTTTCCGGCAACGGATTGCGCGTCAGTTTTTCCATCCAGGGAATGGCTTTTCGATCCGCCATCTCCATCCAATGCCCCTTTCCCTCGTGTAACTCACTAAAATGGACATATCCCGCCGGATCATTTTGCTGGAGTTGATCGAGGCGCTTTCCCCATTCGCCGGCCACTTTGTTTCGGTTGTACGCGGCATCGTTTGCGCCAACCTGGATGGCGAAGCCGATGTTGCGAAGTCCAAGCGGGGAGGCGTCGTTTGGATGTCCGGCCATCATCGCCGCAGCGGCCAGGCGGTCGGCCATGCGTGGAGCAAGCTGATAAACGCCATCGCCACCCGCTGAATAACCAAGCAGGTAGACACGGTTTGGGTTGACGTTATCAACGACGATCAGGTCTTCAATGAGCCGCGAAAAAAGCCCGTCGATATGCGCTTGATGCCAGAGATCCCACGTATCGGTGGGCGCCCGCGGGGCCACGTAAATGCCTTCGCGGGGCTGATAGCCGGCTGCGAGTTTGATCTGGTTTCGCCATTGCGAATCATTGACTTCGGCAGGCGCGCCGCCGCCGCCATGCATCGAAATAAAGAGGCTCTGTCCACCAGGAGGGATTTTTTCTCCAAAGCGAACGGTTTCGAATTTCATCCGGTGCCCATCAAGCTCGATGACTTTGGCTTTTAATTCCGCATCGCGGTTCGCGCGAATCAAGCTGGCGTGCTCTTTCCAAAGAAGTTCCACGGCACGCGCGGCATCTTCTTTTGTTAATGGAACGGTGCCAAAAGATTGATCCCCAAACGCAGGGCGGCTTTCTGAAGGCGCTCCCAGCCATGTCTCAAGGGCATGTAGCGCCTCCCGCGAAAGTTCCGGCGACACCGCCGCCGCGTTGGAGGCTGCCGTAAAACTGAGGACGAGGCTTGTCCATAAACAGGCGAGTTTTTTCCATGGCAATCGGGAGGGACGATGCGTGCGACAGACGATGGAGCGCGCAGGAAAGGCGGGGATGGAGAATAAAGTCATTTCAATGGAAGGGGGCAATTTTTAACAAGTCGAACCTCATGCGTCGAGCTGGCTGAGCGTAGCGGCCCGGCCGGCAAGTAGGCAGATGACCCATGCCTTGCTCAGAGTGAATCGCCATTGGGCTCGTCCCGATTCGGTGAAATGGTTTTTTAAGCAACAGCGGCCTTTTTCTGAGCCGCTTAAAGCAAGGAGCTCTTATGAATGCATTCGCAAAGGATCAATCGCATCTCGATAAACAAAACCGGTTCGCCACCACCCTCGGCTGTTTTAGTCTCGGACTTGGACTCGCCAGCATTTTTATGCCTCGGCGCGTTTGCCAGCTGATGGGCATCCAGGCGCACCCACTATTAATCCGGATGATCGGCTTGCGCGAGGTCGCCTCCGGGGCCGGTCTCCTGAGCCGGCGCAATGTGCCCGGATGGCTTTGGACACGTGTCTCGGGCGACATGATGGATCTGGGGTTGCTCGCCGGCACGCTTTTCTCGGGGCGCACCACGCCCAGGCGCTTCGGAACAACCGTCGCCACGCTGGCCGGGATTGCCGCTGTGGATACCTATTGTGCCCGGCAATCTGAACAATTCTCCGGCCCGACTATTCAGATCAGCCGCAGCATTATTGTAAACCGATCCGCGGAAGAACTTTATAACGCGTGGCATCAATTTGAAAATCTGCCCCGGTTTATGGAAGGCCTTGTGTCGGTGCGTGACATGGGCGGCAACCGGTCCCATTGGGTCGCCAAGGGGCCCACTGGGGCCGAGGTGGAATGGGACGCGGAAATTATCGAAGATCAGCCAGGTAAATCGATCTCGTGGCGTTCAATGGAAGGTTCCACAGTAGAGACTTTCGGATCGGTCTGCTTTGAACCGGCCACCGGAAATCGCGGTACGATCGTGCGCGTGGAGATGAACTGCAATCCGCCTGGGGGCAGCCTCGGCGCAATGTTCTCCAGGGTTTTTGGCAAGGCGCCCGAACAACGCGTTATGGAGGACCTTCATCGGTTTAAGCAAGTGATGGAAACCGGCTTTGTCACCACGACGGAAGGGCAGTCGGCCGGACGTCCTATTACGACGTTCTAAACGCTGATCGTAATGGAACGAGGCGATATCCTCGGCCACAAACCTATGGGGATGTCGTCGAGGTCGCCTTCTCAATCAAAGTGTGGCTGCCAGACGGGGCGAAATCGGTGGATGGCGGACGATCGGCTTTGGGAAGAAGTTTGCAGGGCGTGATTTGCTCAAGCGCTTTTATGACCCCATCACATCGGCTGCCACGGATTTTTTCTGAGGCCAAAAAGACGCTGGTCAAGCCGGAGCTGCGGATGAAGCGGGTCGTTGTTCAACTCGTCGGTTTCATTAAGACTCCGAAATGCTTTGAGCCCGACAAGCCACATCAGGCGCCTGGGCGGACAGTCACTGCTTGCGGTGACAACGGCATAACGTGTGGGAAATGGCGCCAATATCGAGATGATTTGATCCGGTTCAGAGAGGGGCACCGGTCTCACTGTAATGGTGCGTCCGCGCTCCACTCTGTGGTTGAGCCGATTATGAATCTCGTAGTCGCCCGTATGCGGGCGCTCCGGAAAAAAGCGAAGAGTAGCGTGCAAGTTGGGTGTTGATGCCTCGACGACAAATACTCCGCCTTTCCGAAAAGCGGTATGCACGCGCGGCCAATCACCGAGATTATCGACGTTACAAGGCGTCTCCAAAAGCCGCGCCGCCCTGCCCCTGTCGATGTCAGCCTTCTGATTGGGGGTGTGAATGGAGCCACTTAAATATTCAACAGGCATGAAATAAACAGCCCCGAAATCAAGCGAATGTGATGTTTTCATCTTATCGGAAATAGTTAACTGATAATTATCAGGACGTCAGGAAAACATCGTTTTGACAAAAAAATTGCGGTGATTGTTTTTCGACAATAACCGATTAATTGATAATTATCGGATTATTTAGCCGTTCAGATCGTACGTTAACCACTCTATAATTTTATGAATACCGTTGATGCGGCAGGAAAGGTAGCTGCGATATTTTGAAGCGGTTGTTCTGAATTAGAATTTTATTTAATATGTCGGGAGGGAGGTGGTGGGCTGTTTTTGAAAACGGAGCACCGCAAATCCCGCGTTTTGACCAAGGTGCGATAAGCGGTCAGCTCTCCCGATACGGGCAGGGAGAATTTAGGCAGCCGCCGCGCTGGTTGCTCGTTTAGAGCAACCGAAGCTCTCTATTGAAGCACCCCGGCTTCCGCGATCCGGTATTCTCTTGGCAGATGGTCGGGGTGGAAATTTCTTGCTTGCAGCCGCCTGACTCAATCGCTCAGCGATACGCCGTCGATAGACGGTTTACTTGGCTGCGGCAGGTTTCTTTGGCTCAAAGATTTTGAGCCAGTCGCCATAGCCTGCTTCCGCCATTTTCGCTTTTGGGATGAAGCGGATTGCTGCGGAGTTAATGCAATAGCGCAAGCCGCCGAGTTCCTTTGGTCCGTCATTAAAGACATGTCCAAGATGAGCGGCACCGGTAGCGGAACGGACTTCCACACGCTCCATACCGTGTGTTCTGTCGGAGAGTTCTTTAACTTCGGCCGCGTCGATCGGTTTTGCAAAACCGGGCCAGCCGCACTCCGTGTCGAACTTGTCTTTGGAGGAAAAGAGCGGCTTGTTGGAAATGATATCCACATAAATGCCCTCTTCGTTTGTCTTCCAGTACTCGTTGGTAAATGGGCGCTCGGTGGCATTCTCGCGCGTTACTGCGTATTGCAACGGTGTGAGGCGTTTGCGCAGCTCTTCATCCGTTGGGATGGCTGCTTTGGTCACCGGTTTATCTGATTCAGTTTTTGGAGTGGCGGGCGCTGGATCGCTCATGACATGTGGAGTGAAAGTTGAAAGTGCAAGGAGGACGGCGGCGAAGGTGGACGCATGGAGCCGTGCGGAGCGGGATTGTGGGATCATAAGAGTGATGCTGGGTCATTCAAAACTAGCATCTCTTTCCGCCGATGTCACCGTCCGGCATTCTTCCGTAACTCGATCGCAACGCTCTGTTGGGCAGGCCTCTTATTGAGGAGCTCCCGGTTGCGAGGCGCGGCTGCGGGCTTCGGCCTGGCGACGGATTTCAGCGCCGGCTTTTTTGAGCTGTTCCGGCCAGGTAAATCCGGGAGAGCTGGAGGGATCATACCCGGCAAGGTGATTGCAGAGGCGAGTGGAGGGAGGAGTGTATTTAAGCTCGGTGTCGCCGAAGACTTCGCGGCAGAGGGCCGCCAAGCCCGGATCGTATTCAAGAAGCTCAACCCGCGTATTGACATGGTTGTGGTCGTGGTCGTTCTCACGATTGTTGTCAAACCACGATTGCACACCTTCAGCGAAGTATTCGTGGTGATTGACGGAGGCATACTTGCCTTTCCACAAACCGCCTGCCATCGCGGCGGTGTAAGTGGCTTTTACACGGGAATCGAAAGTCGGATCGGTATTTACCATGCCGCGCAGGTGGATGTTGTGAGCAAACTCGTGGATAAGAATGTTTTCCGCCGCGTACGGATCGCCGGGGAATGCGAGCAGGTTTTCCTCGGCGCACGAGCAGAAAGGATCGGTTAAAGAGCCGCCCATGCCCCGGGCGCGCGCATCCCAAAAATCCCGGGGTTCCATATGTGACCACTCAGGCAGGCTGGTCGTGAACTCATCGTGCGCCATAATGCAAAGACGCGAACCGCTTTTGATCATTGCCGCGCGCACATCAGGGCGTTTGGCCAGCATCAGATTAACCAGGTAAGCGGCTTCCCGGAGGGCGTAATCGTTTACTTTCTCGGAGGCGACAATGGGATACCCATCCGCGTCGATGTATTTTTTATAGAAGGCGGGAGCGTGAAGTTCAGGGGGCGGCGGTTGCAGCGGAGCAGCTGGATTCCATAAACGCCCGAGAAGCTCAGCCATCGCGGGGTCATGGCTTTGCAACTCAGGGCGTGTGAAAGGGAAGAAATCATTGTGCCCGAAATAAGCCTCGCTGTTCTCGGCGAAGTATTCCTGCGCGTTCATCATGGCATAAGCGCGTTCGATTGTGTTAGGCCGGCCGTTGCCGTGCCAGCGTTCGACGGCGTCATACGATTTGCTGGCTTTCGCGCGCTCATAGGCAGCTTTGATTTCCGCTTGGTCGAAGTTGATGACGCGGTCGTGGAAGCTATGGGCAAGTTCATGCAAGGCCAGGTATGGCATCCTGATTGTCTCCGCTTCGAAGATCCGCACATTGGTGAACTCAATTCCTTTTCCCATTGCCGGGTCGCGTCCGTTCGCGGCAAGCCAGCCAGGGCTTGGATGGTATTCGGCCCGTGGCGCGATATTCGGATATTCGGGAGAGATCCAGAGTTTTACTTCACGCAGCCTGGAAAGTGCCGGGGCAGGGACGACACGAACAATTTCCTTTAGCTGTATAGTTAGAAGATCAAGCGCTTTTTCAGTGAGCCCATTGCTATCGCGGAGCAGTTGATTGTTAACCCGCACGCTCCAGCCTTCAATGGTCCGGACCTGATGCGTGGTGCTTGCGACGGCGGTTTCTTCCGCGCAGAAACCGGTTCCGGAAATGGCGAGCACCAGGGCGGTGCAAATTTGGATCAGAAATTTTCCGAAGGTTAACTTCATGCGATTAGGAGAATGGCTTGCTTGAAACGGACGCGGCAGCCTGTTTTGAGCGCACATGGTTTGGGCGGCAGGGGAGGTTTATTTTCCGAATGCTTCGATGGCTGCTTTGTTAAAGACGCCCTGGGCCTGGCCGCCGTCGCCGTGAAATCCCGCATGTTGCACCATGAAGAGAGTGATCAAACCGCTCTTGGGATTGATATTCATATTAGTGGAATATGCGCCGCCATGGCCAAAGGAATCACCGCTGGTCGACCAGCCAAAACCATAACCGTCTTTAAGCGCTTCCGCTGTCTGTTTGCTGGTCATTTGTTTAACTGATGCTTCGGACAGATACCGTTTGCCGTCCAGGATGCCGTTGTTAAGGATCATCCGGCAGAATATCCCGACGTCGGAGGCGGTGGAGAAGAGGCCGCCTGCCGGCACCGGCTGGCGGGTTCGATCGTTAAGCGGGTATTTTAGCTGGGTCACGGTCGTCTCCACGAGACCGTCTTTCTCGGGGCTGGGTTTGTAAGATTTCGCGATCCTGGCGATCTGCTCCTCATTGGGCCAAAACGTCGTCTCCTTCATGCCAAGCGGTTTGAAGAGGCGCTCATCCATGAATGCCTCATAACTCATGCCGCTGACTACTTCGATGATTCGGCCCGCTGTATTGATGCCCGCGTTGGAGTATTGATACTTGCTGTCGGGCTGGAACTGCAGCGGCATCATGGCGTAACTACGCACTGCCTCATGCAATGGCAGGCCATCAAGCGTCGGCTTTTCCATCGGGGATGAAAACGCCATGCCGCTCGTGTGGCTGAGGATATTCTTAACCGTGATGGGATGGACCGGTGAAAGCAAGTGGCTGGCATCTTGTTGCACCATCTGGCCTTTGAACTCGGGTAAATACTTTTCCACCGGATCGTTGACGTTCACTTTGCCTTCATCCACGAGCATCATGAGGGCGGTGGCGGTCATGGGTTTGGACTGCGACGCAATCCAAAAGAGGGCGCTCGTCTGCATCGGCTTTTGCGCGGCGATATCCGAATAACCGGCCGCCTGAAGGCTGAGCACTTTTTCTTTGGACGCCACCAGCGTGACGGCACCGGCGAGCGTCTGTTTTTCAACAAAAGGCTGGAGCCGCGAGGCGATGGCGGGTTCTTCCGCGCGAGCGGCGATGGAAAGGGTGCTGAGAAGAAACGGTGCGAGTAAGAAAACCCGCAAGGCGGAAATCCGATGGGAACATGAAACGGGAGGATCGATAAACATGGGTGGCCAATCTGCCTCCGGGCTGTCCATGAGATCGATAGCGAAATTCGGGGCCCTGCCCGTTTATGGAATCCGCCATCCGAGCCAGCGTTCGGCATCGACGTGATCGTTGAATGCGGCGATGCTGCAAAAACCGGCGGCGAGCTGGGCGAGCATATGGATGATGCCGTTGGCAGTGTCGCCCGATGTCACGACAGCCGTCTGCCCCAGGCTCGACTCCTTTCCCATCTGTGCAAGGAGCTCCATGAAACGCTGGGCATCGGTGGGAAGAAGATCAAAAACAGCCTCGGTGGCGTCGGCCAGAAGCTGGAAGTGCAGGGTGCCGTGCCTGGCTGAGTCAGCGAGAATTTCCGCGATCTCGGCAAAGCCGATGCGTCCGGTGTGCCTGGTATACAAACGCCGATTCGCACGATCTATGTCCCATGAAACTCTCATCGCATTTCTTTATAGCATTGGGCAGACCACATGAGCGATCGATCGGTTTTTTGGGGAGGGGCTGTTGCCGAAAAAGAGGGGAGAATTCAGATTACAGAGGAATAAGCGTAGGCTGGCCAAGCTGAAAACGGAATCGCGATTGTATTTGTGTCCGGTGGCTTTTTGCGGCGCTGAGTGGAACACGTGTCAGCGAGATTCCGAAACGGGCTTAATGCTCGGGGGCTGTGCGCCAAGCAGGATCGGAGGAGATGCTCCTGTCATCTTAGGCTCAACCAGCATGCGATCCTGCAGATCATCGCTCGGATTCATCACGATCAATTCTTTTTCCTGCAGACCGGCCATCACTTCGAGACTGGTTCCAAAATCGCGCCCGATCTGAATGGTTTGCCAGCGCACCCGGCGATCGGATTCGACGATGGCGACCTGCGGACCTTCGGAATGAAACAGGACCGTATTAGCAGGGACGACGATGGGCGGACTTTCGTCTTTGAGGACAAACTTTACCTGCGCGTACATTCCGGCATAAAGGAGACGATCAGGATTGGGCAGCTGAACCTCGGTTAAGAGGGTGCGTGAAGCGGGATCCAGAACCCCGGCCGTGCGGGCAACCTTGGCGTTGAATTGGCGGCCCGGCAGTTCCTGAATGAGAACGGCAGCCGGAATTCCTTCCCGAATTGATGCGGCATTGGATTGCGGCACGTTGATATAGATTCGCAGAGGATCGGTGCGCGCGAGGCTGAACAATACAGTGCCGATGGTTCCACTTCCGGCGGAGACCAGTGCTCCGGCATCGAGCCGCCGGGTGGTGATGGTACCGGCAAAGGGCGCCACGATCGTTTTGAATCCCTGCAACTGTTCAAGCCTCGCGACGTTGGCCTGACCTGCCACCGTGTTGGCAATGGATACCTGCGAAGTCGATTGCTTTTCGTCGTTTTCCTGGGGAGCCACCACTCGCTTTTGCGCCATTTCGCTCCAGCGCTGGGCGGTGATGCGGGCCAATTCCTGATTGGCCTGAAGCTGCCTGAGGGTGGCTCGTGCCTGCGCGAGTTCCTGGTCGACTTCCGGCGTTTCAATTTGCGCGAGGACCTGGCCGGCTTTTACTTCATCGCCGATATCGACCAGCCAACGACCGAGATACCCGTTTGTTCGCGCGTAGATGGTGGTTTGCTCATACGCCTGGATATTGGCTGGCAACAGTAAAGAATGGGGCTGCTCGTCGCGGCTCACACTGATGACGTTGACGGTGGTCTGGGACATTCCCTGTGAGAAGCGATTGCGTGCGTGGCGCAATTGCACATGACGCCATGCGCCGACCACAATCAAGGCCGCCAGCACCATGACGATCAGCAGCGGCAGCCAGATCGCAATCCGTCGCTGAGGCGGATGAAGTTTGTTGGATTGATTGAGAGGTTTGCTCATCCTTTTGCCTCCTCGAGGCCTTGTGTGGCTTCGCGTTCAAATTCCTCGTCCTGATCGCACGAAAACTCCTTTTTTCGCAGGACGCTGTAAACCACAGGCACAAAGAACAGGGTGGCAAAAGTCGCGATAAGCAGACCGCCGATAACGGCCCGGCCAAGCGGCGCATTTTGCTCGCCGCCTTCCCCGAGACCGAGCGACATCGGCAGCATGCCGATCATCATCGCAAGCGCTGTCATGAGCACCGGGCGCAGTCGCGTATAACCAGCCGAATGCGCCGCCTCCATGGCATCCTTGCTCCCTTCGCATCGCTCGTCATTGGCGAAGGTCACCAGGAGGATGCTGTTGGAAGTGGCCACGCCGATGGCCATAATGGCACCCATCAGCGATGGAACATTGATCGTGGTGCCGGTGACAAAAAGCATCCAGAGAATGCCGCAAATGGCGCCGGGCAACGCCGTGATGATAATCAACGGATCGGTCCACGACTGGAAATTGACCACCATCAAAAAGTAAACCAGAACGATGGCGAAAAGGATTCCGCCCCCGAGCCCAAGGAATGAACGATTCATGCTTTCGACCTGGCCGCGTAGTGTGACGGTGGAGCCGCGCGGAAGATGCGGGCGAATCTCCTCCAGCACTTTTTCGATTTCAGTCGCGATCCCGCCCAGGTCGCGATCCTGCGCACTTGCGAGAATATTGAGGACGGGCTGAACGTTATAATGATTGACGATGACCGGCGATTCACCGCGCTCAAAGGTGGCCAGGTTGCCAAGCAACTGCGGCGCGGCCAGACCGGAGGCTGTCACCGGGGTGTTGTGCAACGCATCCAGGGTCTCCATTTTGTATTGGGGCGTCTGGACTGCGACCTGGTAATTGACCCCGGTCTGGAAGTTCAGCCAGAAGTTCGGGGCCGTCTGTCCGCTTGAACTCAGTGAAATAAGGACCGCCCCGGCGACTCCGCGCTGCGTCAGTCCGATCTGGTCGGCTCGCGTGCGGTCGACGTTGACGCGCAATTCCGGCCCGTGCACCTGCTGATGAAGATGGACATCGACTGCCCCGGATATTTTTTCCACCCGCGCCTCGATTTGCTTGGCGATCGCATAATTGCCGGGGTCGCGTCCGATCAGTTGGATATCGATCGGCGCGGGCAGCCCGAAATTCAGGATCTGGCTGACAATGTCCGGCGCCGCGAAGTAGAACTCCATGTCGGGAAACTCGCGATGCAGCTTTACGCGCAGGATCTGCATATAGTGCCGGGTTGGCCCGTGGTGCTCCGGATTAAGCGCGACAAGAATCTCACCATCGGCGGCGCTAACCGTGGCGTTATCGCTGAAGGCCAGGTTAATGCCGCTGTTTGGCAGGCCGATATTATCGAGAATAGTATGAATTTCGTCAGCCGGGATGGTTTCCCGAATAGCGCGTCCGACTTCAAGAAAGCGGGCTTCGGTGGCTTCCAGGCGCGACCCGACCGGTGCCCGCACATGGAGCCGGAACTGGCCGGAATCAACACTCGGAAAGAAGTCCTGGCCAAGAAACGGCACGAGCGCCAAAGAGCCAACCAGCAACGCGCCCATAAGCAAAACGACCAGGCGCCGATGGTGCAGCGACCAAAGCAACGCATCGCTGTAATGGTCCCGCATCCGCTCGAAGCCGTGGTTAAACCGGTCATGGATACGGCCAAAGAAAGAGCGGTGCGGCTCTTCATGCGGATGAGCCCGGAGCAGGAATTTCACCATGGTCGGCACCACAGTCCGGGAAAGGAAATACGATGCGAGCATGGCAAAGATCACTCCCATGGCCAGTGGCTGGAACAGGAACTTTGCGGTGCCACTCAGGAAGAAGATCGGCACGAAAACAATGCAGATGCAAAGGGTGGAGACAAACGCCGGCACCGCGATTTGCTGCGCTCCATCCAGGATGGCGCGGACCATCGGCTTGCCCATGGCGAGGTTGCGATGGATGTTCTCAATCTCAACGGTTGCATCATCAACCAGGATGCCGACCGCCAGGGCCAGGCCGCCCAGGGTCATGATGTTGAGCGTTTGCCCCAGCGCACTTAAAAGAATGACGGAACAGAGAATCGAGAGCGGGATCGAGGTGGCGACCACCAGCGTGCTGCGCCAACTCCCCAGGAAGAGCAGGATCATGAGCGCGGTCAGACAGGCTGCGATGACCCCTTCCCGCAGGACCCCATTCACCGAGGCCCGGACAAAGAGCGATTGATCAAACAACTGCGAGATTTCCAGTTCCGGCGGGAGCGTCGCCTCAATGGCGGGCAACGCGATTTTCACCCGTTTGATAATGTCGATTGTTGAGGCATTCGCCGCTTTGAGCACGGTCAGAAGCGCTGAACGGACCCGGTTTTGAGTCACGATATTGGTCTGCACCGCAAAACCGTCCCGGACATGCCCGATATCCCGCATATAAACCGTCGCGCCATTGACTTGCTTGATTGGCAGATCGTTGAGCGCCTCAAAGAGCAACGGACTTCCATTGAGGCGCACGTTATATTCCCGTTCGCCGATCTTCTGCGAGCCAGCGGGGAGAATCACATTTTGTGCGGTGATTGCATCGCTCACATCGGAAGGCGAAAGCCCTTTGGCAAAGAGCTTTTGCGGATCGAGATCGATCATGATCTGGCGCGCTTTGCCTCCGTATGGCAACGGCACCTGCGCCCCTTGCACAGTGGCCAGTTGGGTTCTTATGAAGTTTAACCCAATGTCGTAGAGTTGTTGCTCAGATAAGGTTTTGCTGCTGATGCCCAGCTGCAGAATCGGCACATTGGAGGCGCTGAATTGCACGATCAGAGGCGGCGTGCTCCCTGGCGGCATCGTGCGCAAAAGGGTCTGGCAAATGGAGGTGATTTGCGCCACTCCGGCCTCCACTTTGGCGCCCTCGTGGAAGTAGACCTTGATGACCGCCACCCCATTGTAAGATTGCGACTCGATATGCTCGATGTCATTGACCGTGGTCGTCATGGCCCGTTCGGTGACGGTCACGAAACGTTTTTCCATTTCCTCGGGAGCCACGCCTGCAAAGCTCCAGATTACGCTGACAACAGGAATGTTGATGGCTGGAAAGATGTCGGTTGCCATCCGCGAGATCGTCACAATCCCGAGCAGAACGATTAAAATCGCCATCACCGTAAAACTATACGGGCGGCGTAGCGCTAGACGGACAATCCACATAACCCCTCCTTTTCCTCCCCCCCCAAAAAAAAATCGCTCGCCGGGCCCGAAGTGGCCGCCCGTGGGCAAATTGTCGATGTGGCCGGTTTCATCCGCACATTGTCGAATCCGACCCTCATTTTGGGATCATGGCGGGATTGGCGGAAAAATAAGCGTGGGAGAGGATTACGGGCGCGGATTTTCAAAAACCGTCTAATTGATAAGGCGCTCCTAGACTCGACAAGAAGCCGAAGTCCGGCCAATCAAAAGACGCCCCTCTTACCCGCTGAATTTTCCCAACGAATGAAACGATTCCTCCTTTCCCGAATTACCCCCCTGGCCATCGGCCTGGTCCCCCTGGCACTGCACGCTGAACCACAGTGGATCTGGAGCTCCACCCAGGCAAAGCCGAACGAAAAACAGACTTTCCAGCGCACCTTTACCATTGCCGGCGACGTCAAATCAGCCACGCTTGCTCTCAGTTGCGACAACGGGTCGACGGCGTTCATCAACGGAAAAACAGCGGCGGAGAATGCCGATTGGTCTTCCCCGGTGAAAAACGATGTCACCAAATTGCTTAAGCCCGGGCAGAACGAACTCCGCATTGATGGGCGCAATATCGATGGCGTGGCGGCCCTGGTCGCGATCCTCACGATCCAAACCGCTGATGGCAAAAAAGAGGTGATCGAGACCGGTCCTGACTGGAAGGTCGCAGCCGCAGGCACTTCTGAATTCAAACCGGCGGTGGCGATTGCCAAATACGGGGCGGCACCGTGGGGCGATGTCTTTAGAGACGGCGGAAAAAAGGTGGCGGCGGGCGTGGCGCCCAATCCGGCGGAGATTAACGTGCCGGAAGGATTTAAGGTTGAGCTCCTTTACACGGTGCCCAAAGAGGTGCAGGGCTCATGGGTCAGCATGACGGTGGATCCCAAAGGACGCTTGATTACGGGTGACCAGTACGGCGGTCTTTATTTGATTACACCGCCTCCCATCGGTTCCTCCGAGGAAATCAAGGTGGAGCCGATCAATATCCCGATCGGCGGAGCGCACGGTTTGCTTTACGCTTTCAACAGCCTTTACGTCATGGTCAACGAGAAGGCGGAGACCGGCCTCTGGCGGCTGCGCGACACCGATGGCAATGATCATTTCGCCGCGCCCGAGTTGTTGCGCAAGATTCCCGGAGGCGGCGAGCACGGCCCGCATAACGTTGTCCTTGGGCCCGATGGCAAGTCGCTCTATTTCGCGGCCGGCAACCATACGAAGCTCCCCGATCACATGGAAAAATCGCGAGCCGTGGCGATTAATGAAGATCATCTCCTGCCCCGGATGTGGGACGCCAATGGACATGCGAAGGGAATCCTCGCGCCCGGCGGTTACACGGCCAGGACTGATCCCGATGGCAAGACGGTGGAACTCTTTTCCGCCGGGTTCCGCAATCACTACGACATTGCGTTTGACCCGAACGGCGAGCTCTTTACCTACGACAGCGACATGGAATGGGACATGGGTTCGCCGTGGTATTTGCCGACACGGATTAATCATAGCGTCGATGGCGGCGATTATGGCTGGCGCAGCGGCGCGGGTCGTTGGCCGGCTTATTACGCCGACAGCTTGCCGGCCGTGGTCGACATAGGACCTGGTTCACCAACCGGCGTCGTATTTGGCACCGGGGCAAAGTTCCCGGCCAAATATCAACGGGCATTTTTCGGATGCGATTGGACCTACGGGACAATGTTCGCCATCCATTTGACTCCGGACGGCGCAAGCTTCCGCGGTGTGAAGGAAGAGTTCGTTTCGGGCAAAGCGTTGCCGTTGACCGACGTGATCATTCATCCCAAGGACGGGGCGATGTATTTTACGGTCGGCGGACGGCGGACCCAATCGGCGCTCTATCGTGTGACCTACGTCGGGAAAGAAGCGACCACTCCGGCGTCTCGGATCGAGCCGACCAAGGAAGCGGGCTTGCGTCATGAACTTGAAAAACTGCACGAGGAAGGGACCGGGCTGGAGGCAATCGATAAGGCCTGGCCGTCGCTTGGCAATGCGGACCGGTTCATCCGATTTGCTGCGCGCGCGGCGATTGAACGGCAGCCCGCGGCAAAATGGGCGGATCGCGCATTGAGCGAAAAGAATCCGCAGGCAGCCATCGAAGCGCTGATTGCGCTGGCTCGGGTGGGCGATAAGTCGATGCAAGGGCGTTTGATTGAAGCGCTGGGCCAGCTCGATTTTGCGAAGCTGCCAGCCGATTTGCGTTTGCCGCTTTTGCGCGCCTGGGAACTGGCATTCACCCGCATGGGCAAGCCGGAACCGGCGGTCTGCGCAAAGGTGGTTGCCAAGCTTGATCCGCTCTTCCCGAGCAATGATAACTTCGTGAACCGCGAACTGGTTTCGTTGCTGGTTTATCTTGATTCACCGACTGTCGTCGCCAAAACCGTGCCGCTCCTGAGCACCAGCCGCGATGATTACCAGGAGATCGCTTCTGAAGCACTCCTGGCTCGCAACAGCGGTTATGCTTCGGCGGTTTCCGAGACGAGCACGAGCCGCCCCAACCGCCAGCAAATCGCTTACGTTTATGCGTTGCGCAATGCGAAGGTTGGCTGGAATCCTGAATTGAAGAAGAGTTTCTTTGGCTGGTTCCCAACCACGCGCGGATGGAAAGGCGGCAATAGCTTTTCCAAGTTCCTCGACAATATGCGCACCGAAGCGCTCGCAAATTTTGTAAGCGACTCGGCCGAACGCACCGCCATGGATGAGCTCTCCAAAAAAGCGCCTCCCGTTGCCCCCGTTAACTTTGTCATCCCAAAAGGACCCGGCAAAAATTATACGGTCGATGACGTTGTCGCGCTGGCCAAGGATGGACTTCACGGCCGCAACTTCGAGCAGGGGAAGGCGATGTTTACCTCTACGCTTTGCAGCGCGTGCCATCATTTTAATGGCGAAGGCGGCAATGTCGGACCCGATATCACGGGTGCCGGGAGCCGCTACAGTGTGCGCGATCTGCTGGAAAACATCGTCGATCCTTCCAAGGTAATCAGCGACCAGTACGGCAGCGAGCAGATCGAACTGAAGGATGGCAGCCTCGTCATTGGCCGTGTGGCCTCGGAGGAAAAAGGAAAGCTCTCCGTCATGACGAGCCCGATGACGCCCGATGTGCAAATGACGATCAACGCTGCCGATATTAAATCGCGCGCTGTCTACCCGGTATCGATGATGCCGCCCGGACTGATCAATACGCTCAATTCCGAGGAGTTGCTTGACCTGCTTGCTTACGTGCAGTCAGCCGGCAATCCCAAAGACAAAGCGTTTGCCAAGTGATCCGCGGTGGATTGATTTGTAAAAAAGATTGAAAATCCCCTTGCCTTAAAAAAGAGCTCGGATAAGGTTCGCCTTGTTCTGGGGGGAACAGCGCGGGCGTCTGATCATTCGATCGGCGCCCGCGCATTTTTTTTGCCTTGCCGCGCCTCCATTATTATTGGCCGGTCGTGTCGGTAAAATGGAGGCGGGCGACAAAATCCGTGCGGATATCGGCGGATACAGCGGCGGTATTTTTACCCGCTGTATTGGCGGATTGCGTCCGGTCCTGGTCGTACGTCAACTGGTAGCCGGCCACAAACGCGAAGGGCGATCCGAACGTGTCGCTATGAAAACAGGAAAGTGACTTTGGCAGATTGCCGGGTTGCACGCCGCCCGGCAACAGCTGGATGAGCGATTTGGCTCCTTGAAAACGCACATGGCGCATGGCGAAATTTCGTGGACCATTGAAGCTCGAATCGCTGCTTGTAAGATAAACTGTATCTTTTGGAAGCGTGTTGAGCTCCGCGATCCCGTAATTGCGGCTGCCGTTGTCGAAAACGATTTTATTTTTGGTTTCGGCAATGATGAGATTGCCGGCCAGCGTGTCGAAATCGAAGACAAAATAGATCTGGCAAACGGTACGCGTTGCCGCGATCCCGTTACCGCTGGTTCGAGTGCCTGAACCTTTGTAAACCACCACGGTTGCTTCCGCCACGTTCAGCAGAGCAAAAAAAATCGTCGATGCCACGACCCATGCCAACCCATTGTTCCTGTTCATGATACGCTACTTAGGCAACTCGCCAAAGGCAGCGCAAGTGGGGGGAAGGAGGGAAGCTTTCCGCAAGAAAGCCCTTAGTCGAGGTCGTCTACGGCGCCTTTTTTGATCTGAAGCCCGCGCAGTTTGCCTTCAATAAACGGATCAATTTCGCCGTCCATGACTCCTTGGATATTGCTGGTCTGCACACCGGTGCGCAGATCCTTGATCATCTGGTAAGGCTGGAAAACGTAGCTGCGAATCTGGCTGCCGAAAGCAACTTCGCTTTTCTCTCCGTAAGCCTGATGGGTTGCCGCCAGCTTCTTATCCGTCTCAATCTGCTGGAGCTTGGCTTGCAACATACGAAGCGAGAGCGCCCGATTAAGCGCCTGGCTGCGTTCGCTCTGGCAGGCGGCGACGATTCCCGTGGGAAGATGGCGGACTCGAACAGCCGTTTCAACTTTGTTGACATTCTGCCCGCCTTTGCCTCCGCTCCGATACGTATCAAATTCGATCTCCGCGGGGTTGATCTCAATCGGTGTGCTCTCGGGTAGTTCGGGAACGACATCCACGCCGGCAAACGAGGTGTGCCGCCGTTTGTTCGAATCGAAGGGGGAAATACGCACAAGCCGGTGGACGCCGCGTTCGGTTGCCAGATAGCCAAACGCGTATTCACCAGCAACACGGATAGTCGCCGATTTGATGCCGACCTCATCGCCGCCTTGAATATCGACGATTGAAACAGAAAAGCCGCGGCGTTCCGCCCAGCGCTGATACATCCGCAGCAGCATATCGGCCCAGTCGCATGCCTCGGTACCGCCGGCTCCGGATTGCA
The DNA here is from genome assembly GCA_028293625.1 of Chthoniobacteraceae bacterium. GTDB lineage: Bacteria > Verrucomicrobiota > Verrucomicrobiia > Chthoniobacterales > Chthoniobacteraceae > CAIURC01. Next base: position 214,607 of record JAQGOL010000029.1, read on the forward strand.
CGCTTAGAAAAGCGTTGGCGTTGTCATTCGGCGCGGAGAGGAGCATCTTGAGCTCAAACTCGGCAAGGTTCCTGAGCAACGTCTCATGTTCCTTAATCACATCCTGGGCCGCGGAGTCATCGTCCTCGGCCTCGACGAGTTCCATCAGGAGAGCAAGGTCCTCGGTTTGACTCTCCAGTTGCAGGAGCGGGGCGATCTTCCCGCGCAACATTGAAACCTCCTCCACCCGCTGTTGAGCGCGTTCCTTATTTGTCCAGAAGTCGGGCTCTGCCATCTGCCCTTCCAGCTCAGCTAGACGGGCCTGAAGTTTGGGAAAGTCAAAGATACCTCCGCAGCTCGCCCACGCGGGACTGAAGCTCGGAGGTGTTGATAAAATGAAGATCGACAGACATGCGGTTTAAGAAAGGTAACGATCAAATCTAAGCGCGAGCCCGGCGCAATTGAAGGGCCAATCCGGCTTTGAAGCCGCGCGCGCGCGTGGCTTCAGCGGTTGAGCCGCATCTGGGAAGGAGCGGGAAGGGAAGGGGCGATCCGGAAAATGGTTTCGCCCTCTTTCATCAGGTCGAGCCGATCGCGGGCGATGATGCCAACGTACTCAGGATCGTGCTTAAGAAGATCTTCTTCGCGCTGATGGCGGACCAAGGTCATCCGCTGCTTTTCAATCTCAGCTTTAAGCTCCTCAATGCGCGCTTCCTGTTCCTTATGCTTGGAAACTTCCGGCAGGAACGAGTAACCGATCGGGACCGCCCCGATCAACACGATCAACGTGAGGACAAGGCGGTTGAGGGAATGCCAGATTCCCGCGGGTGCTGCAAGGGGAGGATAAACCGAGGCGCTCACTTAGCGCATCTTACCGCCGTAAACTGCATTGTCACCAAGTTCTTCCTCGATGCGCAACAGTTGGTTATATTTGGCAACCCGATCAGTCCGGCAGAGGCTGCCGGTTTTAATCTGGCCGGCATTGGTGGCAACGGCGATATCCGCAATTGTCGTGTCTTCAGTCTCACCTGAACGATGGCTGATGACCGCCGTGTAACGGTTCTCCTTCGCCAGTTCAATGGCGTCGAGGGTTTCAGTCAACGTGCCGATCTGGTTGACCTTCACCAGAATCGAGTTGGCGACACCGCGTTCAATTCCTTTCCGCAGGAAATCAACGTTCGTCACAAAAAGGTCATCCCCGACAATCTGCGTCTTGGCGCCCATGGCATCGGTCAGTTTTTTCCAACCGTCCCAATCGTTTTCCGCGCAGCCGTCCTCAATGCTGATGATCGGGAACTTGCTCTGAAGTTCAAGGTAGTAGGCGACCAGTTCCGCAGCGGTGCGCTTCGATCCGTCCGATTTTTTGAAAACGTAAAGATTGCTCGACGCGTCGTAGAACTCGCTCGCGGCTGCATCAAGGGCGATGAAAACATCCGTGCCGAACTTGTATCCGGCTTTTTTAACCGCTTCAGCGATGGTTTCGAGCGCGTCATTGGCCGATTCCAGTTTTGGAGCAAAACCGCCTTCATCGCCGATCGCGGTGGAAAGTCCGCGGCTTTTCAGCACTCCTTTTAAGGCATGAAAGATTTCGGTGCCGCAACGCAGCGCTTCCGAAAAGCTTTCCGCGCCCTTGGGAACGATCATGAATTCCTGGAAATCAATCGGCGCATCCGAGTGGGCGCCGCCATTGAGGATGTTCATCATCGGCACGGGCAACACCTTGGCGTTGGGTCCGCCGAGATATTTAAAAAGCGGCTGGCCGACCTGGATCGCGGCGGCTTTGGCAACGGCAAGCGAAACAGCCAGCAAGGCGTTGGCGCCCAGCTTGGCTTTGTTCGGAGTGCCATCGAGCTCAATCATGGCGCGATCGATGGAGACCTGATCGGTTGCGTCCATCTCATCGAGTTCCTTGGCGATCGATTTGTTGATGTTGGCCACCGCCTTGGTAACCCCTTTTCCCAGCCAGCGATCCTTCACATCGTCGCGCAATTCCCATGCCTCGTGTTCACCGGTGCTCGCTCCGCTCGGGACTGCGGCTGTTCCCATGGCGCCGCCTGCAAGCCGCACTTCGGCTTCAACAGTGGGATTGCCGCGCGAATCAAGAATCTGGCGGGCTCGGATGTCGATGATGGTGGTAAGAGACATGAATAAAAAGAAGTGAGTTAAGAGATGGCGCCGCCGTGATTTTTGGGCGGAACACCACGTAAAACGCGCGCTGTGAAATAGTGACGGCGCGCGGGCTCCGCAATCTTATTTTTGCGAAACCCGATCAATGCAAACCGCAGCCGTCCATAATCCAGGACCGCCCAAATAAAACACAACACCGGGGACGATTTCGCGGCCCCGGTGTGTCGGAGTGGCAAATTTTTTACGCCGGCTCGAGGACGGCTGCCTGATACGCCTCGATGGAGACGATCTCGACGGTCCGTTCGCCATGCTCTGATGGCAGCTGAATTTTTTCGCCGGCTTTGTGCCCGATCAGAGCCTGTGCGATCGCGGTCTGATAGCTGAGGATGCCTTCTTCAGGAACACTGTCCCAAGCACCGAGGATCGTATAGATGTCGACGTTTTCGTTCGCCAGATCACGCAAGGTCACCTTCGTGCCGATGTTTACTTTGGAGATATCCGGATTGGAGAAATCGGTTCCGCGCGCCCTGGCCAGATCACGTTCGGTCTCTGACTGACGCCGGGAGAGAACACGCTGCATCTCTTTGGCGGCCTTGTATTCGAAGTTTTCGCGAAGATCGCCGTGCTCGCGGGCAATGCTGATTTCCCTGATGTTTTCGGGGATGCGTTTGTTAACGAGCTCCTCGTAATCGGCTTTGCGTTTTTCCAAACTTGTCCACGAGACGACCAGCGACTCCTGTTTCTCGGTGCTGTCGCCCGAGATCATCGATTGAAGATCGGGATACTGGCGAATGATGCGGCCAAGCAGGGAGCGTTTGTTCAGCTCCTCGAACACCGTGGCCATCATGATCCGGCGCATAGTCTCACGCAGTTCTTCCGGTGTCGCATCCTCAATAAGGTCGGTGAGCAATTCTTTGTCGCTCAATAGAAGATCATGCAGTTTGCGATCGCGCCGCTCTCCAAATTGCTCGCGCTCGAGAGCCGAAACAATCGCACCAAGCAATCGCACACCGGCCAATTCGCGGAATTCGCCGCTCCGCTCCTTGGAAAGCCAATGGAGCGCTTCGCTCGTGATGGAATGTTCACTGATGGCGCGTGCCAGGGCGGCGCGAAGTTCATCGCTTTTTCCTTTTTCAACAAGCAGCCGCGCTACTTCGGCGACAATGCGCGTATTGCCGCGCAGAGCCAGGTCGATGGCTTTTGCTGACCATTGTTCTTCAAAAGCACCGGGCAGTTCAGCAAGCACCCGCTTGAGTTTTGCCGCGGGGATTTCGCTCAGCAAAGCAGGCAACTGACGTTCGCCCGCCTGAAGAAAGTCGGCCACGGTCGGTGCGTCCGCTCCTTTATCGAGGCCGCCCGCGCGTTCCGCGATTTCATCACGGGAGAGCAGGAGGCTCAGCGCCAGCGAAGTATGGAGACGATGGCTTTTGCGGGCGGTATCGCCGGCGGAGCGAAGCAGCGGGGTGAGCTGGGTGACCGGATCGGTGAATTCGATCAGATTCTTAAGAATAAGTTCCAGCGCAGCGACCTGATCCTTGACCTGGCGGGCATTGTTGAAGACCGCGATATACTCATCCGCGTGCGAAATCTGGCCTTCGCGCAGCTCAAAGGGCTCGCTCTTTTTCGATGGGATTGCGTAATGACCGTCTTTTTTGAGCGCCTTTTTGGTCGCCTCCAGCCAGCGCTTAAATTCGCTCTCAGTCATCGCATCGGGCACGAGGGATTGTGCGATTTGATCCTGGGTAGCTTTGCCTCCGAAGCTTGTGAGAATCTGGCGGGCCAATCCGACCGGATCGTTTTTTGCGCGCGCCTTTACACTGGGTAGGTTAGAGGCTTTCTGGGCGAGAATATGGTCGGGGGGAATCGGGATTAGAGATTCGGCGGCATACTGGAGCTGCATGGAATGATCCTTTTTGCCCTTGAATTGGATGGTCATCTGATTGACCAAAAAATTAATCGAATCGATCTGTCCAAAGCCCCAGCTTTTATGAGTAACGTAAGTGCCGGGCTGCAGCTGAGCGAGAGCAGCGCCGGCCGGTGGAGTCAACTTGCCGGCGTCGACGGCCTTTTGGATATCGGGGTTCATGAGTAGGTTGAACATAAGTTGGCACGCGGAGGTGGCCAAGGGGAAATCACTTAATATCTATCGGGAACCGCGCTTGAGGCATAAAATTGCCTCCGCGTGGCATCCTTTTTGTTGATCAAATCGATTCTCCTCCCTCGGCTTTTGCCAAATCACGCGCCGGTCTCCGATACCCAAATCGCGCTCCCTCTTCGGCTTTTTTCAACGGGTCGAGCACGCTTTAGTTCAATGGTTTCTTCATGAAGAAGGTTTTTCCTTCTGCATTTCCCATTCTTCCTTCTACCTTCCCCGCCCCATGTCCTGGCTCACGAAGTTTTTTAAGTTCCGCGAAAAATCCGACGGTGAAGTCGTGAAGCCGTTTCTCGACCATATGGAGGAATTGCGCTGGACCATCATCAAAATGGTGGTCGTCCAGGTGCTGGCGATGATCATCGCGTTCTATTTCCGAAAGGATCTTGTCCATATCCTTCAGCTGCCGCTGGCCAAGGTTGATCCCTCTTTGCCCGGTAAACTCATCATCACCGGTATCGCGGATTCGTTCATCATTTCCCTCGAACTCTCCTTTTTTACCGGGATCGCCCTCGCTTTCCCTTTTCTGGTTTATTTCATCGCCGAATTTGTTCTCCCGGCGCTTACCCGCAAGGAGCGGAAATTCCTGGCTCCCGGCATTTTGACCGCCTTTCTTCTCTTTTTAACGGGCGTCTCGGTTGCGTATAAGGTGATTTTGCCCGCGACGATCGCGTTTTTCTGGAAGGACGCCCAGGAAATGCAATTTACAACCATGTGGACCTGGAACGCTTATTTCTCGTTCTCGGCATGGCTCTGCTTTGGGTTTGGCCTCATGTGCGAAGTGCCAGTCATCGTGATCGTGCTCGCGCTGCTTGGTTTTGTCAGTTTCTCGCTGCTAAACCGGACCCGGCCTTATGCCTACACGCTCATTCTGGTCCTTTCGGCCGTGATCGCGCCGACGCCCGATCCGATGACCTTCATTACCCTGAGCATCCCGATCGTTGCGATGTATGAGTCGTGCATTTGGGTGGTGTACCTTCTTGATCGCCGCAAACGCCTGCAGTCCAACGACTTCTAAGAAGCCCCGGATTGGGGCCGAAGGGTGCGCCGCTTTTTTCTAAGAAAGAGCGGGGGAGAGCCGTATGCTCGGTGAACCCCATGCCCCCGGACGCCATTGAACTTCGTTTTTTGCTCGATCGCTACGAGCGGCCTCTGGTGCGATATGCCCAAAGCATCGTGGGCGATCTTGAAAGCGCGCGCGATGTCGTCCAGGAGGCATTTATTCAACTCGCTGAAGGGCGCGGTCCGGTAGCGGAGGAAGGCGCCGATTGCCGGCGGCATACGGAGGCATGGCTTTTTACTGTTTGCCGCAATCGGGCGATTGATCATCAACGCAAACTGAGCCGCATCATTCCCCTGAATTCGTTCCGGGATGAACGCCAGAGCGACGAGCCCGGGCCCGCGGCCGCGTTGGAAAGCCGGGAACTGGCCGGCTCGTTGTTGCGCCTGATGGAGTCGCTCCCAGCCAACCAGCGCGAAGTCATCCGGCTTAAGTTCCAGAATGACCTTTCTTATAAAGAGATCGCCGACATCACCCAGCTGAGCGTTACGAACGTCGGTTTTCTTCTCCATACCGGTCTCAAAAAATTGCGTCTCCTGCTGAGTGAAACGCCTGAACACGCTTTTGAACTGCCTCTCCGCCAAACGTTATGAATTCCGACGACCCGATTTTGACTGCCTACGCCCTGGGCGACCTCGATCCCAAAGCGCAGGCGGCCTTTGAAGAGCTTCTCAATGAAGATTTCGCCGCGCTCGCTGAAATCAATGCGACACGCGTTCTTGCCGCCGATCTTCGGACACAGCTTCGCGCCGCTCCAAGTGCGCCGCTTCTTGCCAGCCAGCGCGCTGCCATATTTGAGGCCGCCCAACGCCGCGACCGGCCGATCGTTGTGTTTCCTTTTTGGAAACGCCCCGTTTTACTCTCCGCCGCGGCGGCCTGCGTGATTGTTGGCGTCTCGATGCGGCTCCTGTGGCCTGTTGTCAGTGCGCCCTGGAAATCGAATCCTCAAGCCCGTCAAAGTGCGCCGTCGTTCCATTTCACCCTCGATAACGGGCCGCTGGAGCTGCCTCGTGAACCGCTGGTCCCCTTTATTGCTGCCTGGGAAGCCTCAAGCGCTCAAGCTTTGGTGGGGCCGCCACGCATCGCATTTACGCAGACTTCGAGGGAACTGCCTTTTAGCCGCGCGTTCCTCCCCTCGCCGCGGTTTGCTTCTTTGAGCCCGAACCCGCCATCGGTAGTCCGGCGGGTGGATGAGAAAGCGAGTATTGCCCGAAATAGCGATGCCGGTGAAGAGCGGCGGCGAGGGAATTGGAAAAGTGATCTGAAGAATTCCGGCCACCGTTTGATTTCGGAGAAGCTCGGCGCGTTTTACCCGTCGGTTTCCGAGGAGCAGCCTGCCTTCTCACTCGACTCCGGCGCTGCCGTCTACTCGCGCTCTCTCGGATTGTAAGATTTATTGAATAACTCATTACAAACCTTGCTGGAAAACGCCAGGGGCGTTAAACAATCTGTTCAATTCTCCCTGACAATGATTTTCAGCAAAGCTCGAAGAAGCGTCTTTCTCTTTGCCTGATATTTCGGCGCGGCATTGCTTTGGGTTGCGCATGGCCAAACCGCCAATGATGCCGTGCTCGCGGAATTGAAGGCGGAGATCGCGGCGCTGCGCGGCCCGGATCCTGTGCTCCCAAAATTGGAGTCGGCAATTGCGACGCTCAAGGCCGGTGGCCTGCGATTATCGGAGGCCGATTTTGACTTGCAGCCGGAGCAGAAGCCGCCCCCGATGATTGAGGCTGCGGGACCCGAATTCGTGGCCGCATGGCGCGAATTCCGGCGCGCGGCATCGCTTCGCAAGAAGCTCGTCCCGGACCAGTGGGGCTTGGATATTCGCTCACACGATGCGGATGCGGTGGCGGGTTACGCGCGGTTGCTTCGAAAAGCTAGTGACGACGAAGCGCTCTCACAACCAGAGGATTTTCCGCAACTTAAATACGTCTCAGGCTTTTGGTGCGGCACTGAGCCGTTTAATTTTGAAGCTTATAACAACAGGATGAGACTGCTTTTTGCCTGCGTCCGAAACCGCCGATTCGGAGATGCCTTCGAATTGCTTTCCGCATCCGGCACCTTGGGAAAAGGATTTATGAGCTTTGTGGAAGCGCTCGGATTCGACTCTCAAAAGATCCTCCTTGGCGCGTGGCTTCATGGGAACCCGACTGCGCTTGAAACCTTCTCCCAGAATGCAACCGATGCGAGCGCAAGGCTGATTCTGCGCTGGGCGAAGTTGCATGTGAAAGAGGTGGCTGCATTGGGCGCCGGCCACACAGAAAGCAAGTTTCGCAAAACGGTGGAACCGCAAGTTCCAGGACGCGAGTTGCTTAATCTGCTTCGTCCCACCACCGCCGTAAGCATGGCGGCCAAGGAAGAGATCGCAGCATTCATCAATTCGGAGGAGGTTGGGCTTCGAACGCCCCGCTATTGGTTGGGCAATCAGCCCGCTGCCGGTTTGAAATGGCTCAAACCCATTGCACGCGTAGCGCTCCTGGATGGGGACTATGATACGCGGCAATGCGCCGAACAAGTCTTGGTGGCGAGCGGCGAGGGGACTTTGAAAACTGAGTTGTCGGAGTCGGTGCGTTTCCGGCTTCTGCTCAACGGCAAACAGTGGGGAAGTAAAAGAGAGCCAGGTTTTTCGGGTCTTAAATTCAACGTCAATCGCTATCCGGGAGCAAATTCCCCGGGGATGGCGTGGAATGCACGCGTCGACGGCGAAGGCATAATATCGAACAGCGACGGCGCTTTCATTCCGCCCAGCGACATTTCACGCGCTTATATCTATTCGTTGCCAAGCGAGGTGCCTTCGCCAGCCGATCCGTGGTTTTGCGCTTCCGTCCCGTTGCCGCCGCGCTTCGGGCAGGTAACCGAGTTAAAAGCCGAGACGGTGGAGGTGACGATTCGCCCACGTTTGCCGCGTCCGGACAGCGAATATGCGAGAATGGCCACGGAAGTGGAGTTTGGCTGGGCCGCCGATGAGGCTCACTCCCGTTCAACGACGCGCATTTACCGTGTTCAAGGGAGTGAACCTCTTGTTTTGTCAATGGTTCAACCCGGAGCGTATTTGCTGGGAATGCGTGTGCCTGGATCGGTTGTGGAAAGCCTGCAGCCGGTTACGGTGAATAAAACCGCCACCGTTTTTGAGCCGGCGGTTTTGTTTGGTTCAACAGTGACGGTGCCACTTGACTGGCCTGCGCAGCTAACCGCAAAAGCGCTTGAACCGCAGCTCATTCACCGCATTGGAGAACAAACCTTTGGCGGGTTGTGGGGCATCCTTCAACTCATGCGAAATGGCGAGGTGTTTGACTTTCCCCTAGAAGACGAAGATTCCGGCTGGGTCTGGCTGGAACACAAAATAGTGATGCGAAACCTCCCGCTCGGCAAATACCGACTCATGTTGCATTCAAGTGAGGAAGCGCGCGGTCCAGACCTTGGCCGCCGCCGCTATCCCGGATGGAAGAAAGCGGAAGTTTCCTTTGAGGTCGGCGCCGCCACCCCTCCGCAACTCACTCTCAAAGCAGTGAAAGTTGTGCCTGCACCTCGTTAAATACCGGCCGATCCGGAACTGCCTGTAAACGGGATTAAACCACTTTGCTCGCCAATGGATTGTCCGGCGGTCTAGCTTGGTAAAAAAATGTATCCCTCCAACCGCGATCCCTCCAAACCCGCCGCTCCACCGGATCTTGAAATCAAGGATGCGCAGCTCATTTTTAATCGTGTCTGGAGACAGCTCGAAAGCGACTACGGGCGCGCGCAGCTGCGGTTCCCCAAAGAATTGATTCTGTTGGGCGGCGCACCGGGAGCGGGCAAGGGAACCAACACCGATTTCATCCGCACTCTCCGCGATATCACGGCGCACCCGATTGTCGTCAGCCAGCTTCTCGACACCCCCGAAGCGCGCCAGATCAAGTCCCAGGGCGGAATGGTCGGCGACCGTGAAGTGGTCAGCATCCTGTTTCGAAAGCTGCTCGAACCCGAGCAGCAAAACGGAGCTGTGCTCGACGGATTTCCCCGCACCAAAGTGCAGGTCGAATGCCTTAAGATGCTCTTTGATGAAATGACGGCCCTGCGGAGCGAGTTTTCCGAGACGCCCGATGCGGCCCATTTCAAGCAGCCCATTTTTCATATCATGGTGCTTTTTGTGGATGAGGCCGAAAGCATTGCACGGCAGCTTAAACGCGGACGCGAGGTCATCGTCCATAACCAGGAGGTGGCGCGCTCCGGGGTGGGGGAGCTGTGGGAAGAGCGGCCAACCGATTTTAATGAAACGCTGGCCCGGAACCGGTATGCTGTTTTTAAGGCGCAAACGTATGATGCGCTCGTTTCGCTAAAACAGATTTTCCATTACCATTTCATCAACGCCCAGGCGCCGCTGGAACTGGTGCAGGAGAACATCGTTCGCGAGCTCGAATACCAAAGTTCGCTCGAGCTCGATCCGCGCACATTCGATCTGTTGCGAAAACTGCCGCTCGCCAGCGAGATCGTCCGCCATGCGCGCCAGGATCTCGTGCGGCGGCTCGACCTTTACGAAGTCGAAAACCCTGAACTGCTCCGTAAAGTCGTCGATTTTATCGAGTTGAAAATGATGCCAATCGTCGCGCGGCATGCCATCTCGGGCCGTGCGGACATCAACTCCGAGGATCCCCTTTTTGACGATCCCAAAGCGTTAACCATTCTTATCGATATATTCTCGGAGCGCGGTTTCCATGCCACGGTCGATTTGCATCGGGTGGAGATTCCCGATCGATTTGATCTTCAGACCGGTGAGATTTATTGCCGGTTGAAAAAGGTTTTTCGATTTAGTGTCCGGTTTAAAGGGTCACAGATCCGGCGCGGTTGATCGGAACATCGACTCGCTGTGAACGTGGCGTTGAATACTGCGGATATAGATGGATGTATGGTTTTGGTATTGACATAGTATTCTGATTGTCTGAATAACGCGGGATGAAAGTTTCCCCCGCTTTTCAGTTAACACGTTTCCAGGTGTTATGCCTCGTTTTCGCTTTGTTATTTGGAAATGACGCGGCAGCGCAGGGAGCAGCGAGGCTCATCGTAGAGGACTCGGCGGGAACGCCGTTGGTAATAATCGGTTCTGTGGCAACCTGGGGCTACCACGCCCATGCCGAGGCGATGCCGCCTGCCGGGTTGACCGATGTCGAGGCGATTGCAGTGGGAGGTTTTCAAACGCTGGCAGTGAGGAGCGACGGCAGCGTTGTCGCCTGGGGAGACCAGACCACGGTGCCTGCCGGATTGATTAACGTAAAGGCCGTCACGCAGGGTACGGTTCACAGCGTGGCGCTGAAAAGAGATGGGACTGTCGTTGCATGGGGCTCAAACAATGGGGGCCAGACCGATGTGCCACCCGGCTTGTCGGGCATCCAGGCGGTAAGCGCCGGTTTATCTCACACACTGGCGCTTAAAAACGATGGAACAGTCATCGGGTGGGGGAATAACTATTTTGGCCAATTGAATGTGCCCCCTGGTGTGAGTGGTATGACAGCCATCGCAGTGGGCGATAGTCATAGCGTGGCGCTCACGAGCAACGGCACCGTGGTGGCCTGGGGCGCCAATAACGCCGGCCAGTCGACCGTGCCGGGCGGTCTTTCAAACGTGAAGGCCGTCTGTGCCGGCGCTTATCATACGGTCGCTTTAAAGCAGGACGGGACGGTGGTTGCCTGGGGATCCAACATGTTTGGTGCGACGGCCCTGCCTGCCGGTTTGAGTGATGTCATCGCCATCGCGGCGGGCGGTTATGTCAGCGTGGCGTTGAAGCGCGATGGAACCGTCGTAGCATGGGGCAACAACGACTACGGTCAGAGAATCATCCCCCCGGCGTTATCAGGTGCGCAAGCCATTGCGGCGGGAGCTCTTCATGTCGCCGCGCTGCTGCGTTCAACGGCTCCGATCTCATTCGGTAATCAAAACGTGGCAGGCGGCCCGTTGATCAAAACTTTCACTCTCAAAAATTCCGGAACTGAGCCGCTGAGCATCCAAGGCGCCTCGATTGAAGGAGGAAATTCGGGGGATTTCATTCTCGATGCCAAGGGGTTGCCGGCGACTCTCCCCTCCGGAGGCCAGACGACATTGAGTGTCGCATTTTCGCCGACCAATTCAGGCAATCGGATTACACGGCTTCGCGTGCTTAGCAACGACGGCACGGTGCCGGCTTACGACATCCCCCTGAACGGCGTTGGTGTCGACACGGCGGCTCCGATCATTGCCCCTCATGCCGACGTGGTCGTGGAAGCCGAGAACGCGCAGGAAACCATGGTCGCTTACTCCGCGGCCATCGTGACAGACGATTCGAGTTCGCGGCCCACAATCCGTTATTCAAGGAACAGCGGGAGCGCATTTCCGCTGGGGCAAACGGCTGTCACCATCACGGCTACCGACGCCGCAGGCAATGTAGCCACGTCGAGCTTCAACGTACTCGTGCGTGATACAAAACCACCAACAATTTCCGACCACTCTGGCATCAGTACGAATGCAACAACCCCGCAGGGGACGTTTGTCGAGTACACTCCGGTCACCGTATTCGACTCCGTCACGCTCAAGCCGGCGATCGTCTATTCGACGCCGAGCGGCTCACTTTTTCCTGTCGGCACGACAACGGTGACAATTACCGCAACCGATGATGCCGGCAACGTGGCAACCAGCAGATTCCTGGTAACGATCCGGGACGCAACGGCTCCGGTGATTGCGCCTCATGCCAATGTGACGGCGGAAGCAACGAGTGCAGCCGGCGCCATGGTAAGTTATGCGCCTGCGAGCGCGGTGGACGAAACCGACGGGAATGTAACGGCCGGGTATTCGCAAAATAGCGGCACGCTTTTCCCGATTGGAGTAACTACGGTCACTATATTTGCATCGGATAGATATAAAAATACCAGCAGATCTACATTTACGGTCACTGTAGCCGATACAAAACCACCTGTTATCGCCGCTCATGAAGACGTTTTCGTCGAGGCTAAAAGTGTTTTGGGATCCGTAGTGACCTATGAGGACGCAACAGTCAGCGATGCGGTCACTCCGATCCCCGCAATCACTTACTCAAAAGCGAGCGGCTCTTTGTTTCCACTTGGAGACACAACAGTAGTAGTAACAGCCATCGATACCGCTAAAAACAAGGCGACCCGAACTTTTGTGGTTTCCGTCAGGGATTCGGCAACTCCCGAGCTCGTTATTCCAGGGAATCTGACGGTTGAAGCAACGAGCGCCGCCGGTTCCGTGGTAACCTTTGTGACAAGCGCAATCGATCTGATTGATAAGACTCCGGTGGTTGTGGCGATCCCCCCAAGTGGAAGCACTTTCCCGATTGGCATGACAACCGTGCAAGTCGTCGCCAGTGACGCGTCGGGCAACAGCCGCAAGGGACGCTTTACCATTACGGTGCATGATGGGAACGCGCCGGTGTTGCTGGTGAGCACTCCAAAGCCGGGTCAGAAATTCACCGGCAAAGAGATCATTTTCAGTGGACATGCAACCGACGACCGGGCCGTGGCCCGGGTAAAAGTCGTTTTAAACGGAGCGGCTCCGCAAATCGTCACGCCGTCGAGTGTCGGTAAAGATTTTTCATGGACGCTTTCGACACTGCCTGAAACAGGGAGCAATACCGCGGTAATCACCGCTTATGATCTCTTTAACAATCCCTCATTGCCGATAACACGTAAATTTAACTTCATCCAAATCCGAACCGAATTCGCCGGTAATTATAATGGCTTGATGCAGGCGACGGCCGATTCATTAAAGCCAATTGATCACGAGGGGCTGGTCGCTATCACGCTGCTCCCGACCGGCTCTTTTACAGGAAAAGTTACCCTTGGCGGGATTGTTTTTCCAATCAAGGGCGTCTTCACAAAGGACGGTCGGGCCCGCTTTGGCAAAAACGGCGATGGACTGTTGGCGCTGATTAAAAAAGCGGCGCCGGTGGAGATCAGTTTGGGGCAGCTCGCCCTCTCCCTTGATACCACTCCGGACTCGGATCGGATCATCGGCTCTTTGACTCTTGGCAGCACCACTGTTGCACGCCTCGATCACGCCGATCGGGCCATCTATACTGCGGGCAAAAATCCCGCCGCGCCGCTGATGAACGTCCCGGCCTCGATTTTGGCTGCAAACCACGCGACACTATTGTTCCGAGCCGGCGTTGCGCCCAACCATGGAGTCACTGATTATCCAAAAGGAGACGGGGCGGCAAAGATCACCGTGGCGCCCACTGGCAAAGTGCGCCTTCTCGGAAAACTCGCGGATGGCTCGCCCGTGAGCTATGGCAATGCGCTCTCCAAAGAAAACGAATTTCCGATCTTCGTTTTGCTTTATGGTAAACAAGGCTTGATCCGCGGCAAATTGAATGCGGATGAGGCGTTTAAAGGGGAATTAAAGTGGTATAAACCGGCGGGATCCCCGGACCACCTTTACCCCGATGGCTGGCCAAAAGGGATTAGCGTCGATGCTGCCACGCTGTAAAACAGCCGCTTAGGACTTGGTGAAAAGGTGGCATTCCCGCTGAAAGGAGGCGCCTCTGAGCGCTGCCTTTCCGGGCGTCCTTTAATTAAGGAGCAAAAGCGCGTCCGGCAAACCATCAAACTGTCTCTTAAACGCCCCTCAACACGCTTCAAATTCACCGAAGTATTGATTGAGTATTGACTTTGTATTCACAAAGAAACTACTTATTAGTGATGCCAATTCTCCCACGGATCGTTGTCTTCACCGCGTGCCCAAGGCCATCGAGTCACTCGATGAATGTTCATTTATGCGATACTTTTGTTGCACGTGTTATGCATCACCGCGGCAGGCGCCTGCTCGCCCGATTGCGCGTTCTTTTGGTGGTCGCCCTTCTGATGCTTGGTCCCTGGATCGTCTTGGCGCCGGCAAATGGTACCTTGGGACGCATAACCTTGATGGACACAACAGCCCCGGTCCTCATGTTGCACCCGAACGTGACCCAGGAAGCATCGAGTGCGGAGGGAGCGAAAGTGATCTATGCACCCGTCTTTGCAAAAGACGATTCGCAGCTGCCGCCTGCTATTGTTTATTCAAGGAAAAGCGGAACCATGTTTCCCCTCGGAGTGACAACTGTTTATGTCGTCGCCAGCGATGCCGCGGGCAACTCAAGCAGTACGAATTTCACGGTAACTGTCAGCGACAGAACCGCACCGGTGGTGAGTGTTCATGTCAATGTCACGGCGGAGGCCTCGAGTGTCGCTGGAGCCTACGTCGCGTACGTGCCTGGCATTGCGACTGATGCTGTTACACCAAATCCTGCGATTACGTATTCGAAAGCCAGTGGGTCGCTTTTTCCAATCGGAGTTACGACGGTGACTATCATGGCCACCGATGCGGCTAACAACGTCGGAACGAAAACCTTCACCGTGAAAGTCGCTGATACAAAAGCGCCCGTCATTGCCCCCCATGTCAGCGTGTACGCGGAAGCGGCAAGTGCCGATGGAGCCATTGTGACCTACGCGCCTGCAGGCATCACTGAGATGCCTGGTGGCACAGCCATAGTTACTTACTCAAAAGAAAGCGGCGCCCTTTTTCCTATCGGGGCGACAAGCGTCACCGTCACCGCCATCGACACGAGCGGCCACGTCGCCACCTCCACTTTCATGGTCACCGTAAGTGACAAAACAGCCCCCTCGCTTCTAATCTCTGCCAGCATCGTTGTGGACGCCTCGAGCGCGGCCGGTGCCGTCGTAAACTATACGGCCCCGCGCGCGGCAGACAGCGTCGATCCGGTGCCTGCCGTGCTGGCGGTTCCCGCAAGCGGCAGCACTTTTCCGATCGGCACGACCACGGTGCGGGTCACCGCCACGGACTCGGCCGGCAACAGCAGCAGCGACAGTTTTACAGTCACCGTTCGCGGCGCAGCAGCGCCGATCCTGACGTTGATCAGCCCGCACGCAGGTCAAAAGGTGACCGGCGGCGAGGTGGTTTTCAGCGGACACGCAAGCGAGGGCCGTGGCGTGGCGTGGGTGGAGGTGACAATCAACGGAGGGGTGCCGCAGGTCGTCGCGCCTGACACTCTCAGATCGGATTTTGCCTGGACGCTTTCAGTCGTCCCGGAAAACGGACCCAATGTGGCGGTTGTGAAGGCTTACGGTTTATTTAACAATCCGTCATTACCAATCACATGCACGTTCACGTTTGTAAGTTCGCGTCCTGAGTTTGCGGGAACTTATAATGGCTTGCTGCGAGCGACCTCCGTTTCACCCAGAGCAATTGATGAAGAGGGGTTGGTGAGAATCACGGTGCTTTCAAGCGGCGTTTTCACAGGCAAAATAACGCTCAGTGACACCAGCTTTCCAATTCGAGGCATTTTTTTAAAGGACGGCCATGCGCGTTTTGACAAGACCAATGCGCCCGGCCTGGAGTTGATCAAAAAAAGTGCCTCCGCAGGCGTTTCCCTTGGGCGACTCTCACTGACACTCGACACGACGCTTGGGACGGAGCGCATCAGCGGTGCATTGACTCGTAACACCGCTACCATCGCATTGATTGACCATGCGGACCGGGCACTGCATACCGCAAAAAAAGATCCGGTCCCGCCGTTGATGAATGTGCCCGTCACACTGCTCGATCCGCACGGGGCGAACAGCCATTACAGGGCGCTGATGTCGGCGGCGGCCGGTGCAGGAAATCTTCCGCAGGGTGAAGGGTGGGTAAGAACAAGGGTAGCCGCAAACGGGAGCGTGCGGCTCGTGGGAAGGTTGGCCGACGGCGCGGCATTGAGCTACAGCAACGCGCTTTCAAGAACAAATGAGTTGCCGATATTCGTGCCGCTCTACGCCGGGAAAGGTTTGCTCACTGGACCTTTACTCCTCGGTTCCGCCGAAACCGATACGAACCTGGTTTGGTACAAAAGAGCGAGCGCGTCGGACAAGCGTTACCCTGCTGGCTGGCCCGCCGGGATTCATCTCAATCTGGTCCATTGAGATGTGATCGTTACTTGCCAACCTTGGCGCAGCATCACTGAACCTCACCTTGTGACATGGCAGGGAGTCGCTCCGCTATGTTCGCTCGTCGGGTAAATAACGCGTCAACGGGCATGAAAAACAGAAGCCCGGCCTCCTCATCGCGAGGGGCCGGGCTCTTATGCAAAGAACCAAATGAAGAAAGCAACTCTGCCGGCGGTGGGGAAGTCAGCCTATGGGGTGAAAACCTGAGCCCTTGATGCGGATGATCCAAAAGGAAACGGAGTGGCGTGCCTGGCATTCTTATTTCGCGTTTGCCCGGGCCTCGGTTCCAAAATGTTTGCGTCGGGACACTCCGCATAAGAAAGAGTGCACCCGGAAAAACGGGCTTGATTGATACCCATAGGGGGTATATGCATGCTCAAGGATGAAGACCGAAGCCCGACCCAAAATTGAAGGCCGCATCAAACGGATTGTCGGCCAGATTAATGGCATCCAGCGGATGATCGAACAGGAGCGCTACTGCGTGGACATTCTTAATCAAATCTCCGCCGTGCGTTCCGCGCTCGACGGCTTGGGCATTGAACTGCTGACGGGTCATCTTGAAACCTGCGTCGTTGGATGCGGGAGCGATGAACGGCACGCAAAAGCCAAACCGATGAAACGCGAGGAACTGATGGAGGAACTCCGCACAGCCCTCTCCCGTTTTCTAAAATAGACTTAAAAATGGATGCTGAAATTTCTTCCACGACTTACCGGGATCCCGTTTGCGGAATGACGCTCGAGGCGGCTTCCGCTCCCGCGCAGAGTGAGTTCCAAGGAGAGGCTTACTACTTTTGTTCCGCGCATTGTCAGAAAAAGTTCGATGAAAATCCGGTGGCTTTTTTAAAACCAGGACCGGTGCTTTTGGCGGTTGAGAGCGAAGGTGGATGCTGTGGTTCACACAAACCCGAAGTAAAGGTCACGGCGGATTGCTGCGGATCAGAACCAATAAAAGAGTCGTGCTGTCAGCATGGGGCTGAGCATGGCGGAGCAGCGACGGTGGCTCCATCGAAAGAGGCCAAATACTTCTGTCCCATGTGCGCAGGCGTGGAGTCAGGCAAGCCTGGCGATTGTCCTAAATGCGGGATGGCCCTGGAGCGCAACTCGCTCTGGAAACAAATCTATACCTGCCCGATGCATCCGGAGATCGAGCAGGATCATGCAGGAACCTGCCCAAAATGCGGGATGGCGCTTGAGCCAAAAACGGTGACCGCTGAGCCCGAAGATGACGGAGAATTGCGGAATATGACCCGCCGGTTTTGGATCGGGGCCATCCTGGCTATCCCGGTGTTCCTCCTTGCAATGAGCCATCTATTGCCGAATGCGCCGCATTGGATCATCGGCACGGCTTCGCGCTGGGTGCAGTTTACACTTTCGACTCCCGTGGTCGTGTGGGCAGGCTGGCCGTTTTTTGTGCGCGGCTGGAAATCGTTGCTTACAAGGCATCTCAATATGTTCACCCTTATCGCGATAGGCGTTGGAGCAGCCTATCTCTATAGCGTGGTTGTGATGCTGGCACCGGGATTGTTTCCTCATGCGATGCAGCATGAGGGAGGAGTAGGCATATATTTTGAAGCTGCCGCCGTGATTGTTGTCCTTGTTCTGCTGGGACAAATGCTTGAACTCCGTGCCCGCAGCCGCACTGGTAGTGCGATTCGCGCTCTGCTTGATCTGGCGCCGGTCACGGCTTGTATCGTGGAAAATGGCACGGAGCAGGAAGTGCCACTTGAGCAAGTAACGGTGGGAGCGGCGCTCCGTGTGCGGCCCGGCCAAAAGGTGCCCGTCGACGGCGTGCTCCTGGAAGGGAAATCCGCCGTGGACGAATCGATGCTGACCGGAGAACCGCTGCCGGTAACCAAGGCTCAAGGCGATTCGGTAACCGGTGGAACAATTAACGGGACGGGCAGTTTCCTGATGCGCGCTGACCGGGTGGGCAGTGAGACTGTGCTTTCTCAGATCGTGCAAATGGTGGCGCAAGCACAACGCAGCCGCGCGCCCATTCAAGCGCTGGCGGACCGGGTGGCCGGATATTTTGTGCCAACCGTGCTCGGTATTGCCTTGATCACATTCGCCCTCTGGTGCTGGGTGGGACCGGAACCGCGCCTGGCCCACGCCATCGTAAATGCGGTCGCTGTATTAATCATTGCGTGTCCGTGCGCGCTTGGACTGGCGACGCCGATGTCGATCATGGTGGGAGTAGGCAGGGGAGCACAGGCCGGGGTGCTTATAAAGAGCGCTGAAGCCATCGAACGGATCGAGAAAGTTGGCACGCTCGTACTCGATAAAACGGGGACGCTTACGGAAGGTAAACCCCGGCTTGTTGAAGTCCTGCCCGTTGAAGGAAGCGACGCAAACGCGCTTCTGCTCGCAGCGGCTTCATTGGAGCAGCAAAGCGAGCACCCGCTCGGTGCGGCGATTGTCACTGGAGCAAAGGAGCGCGGCCTATCGCTGCGGACGCCGGAGCATTTCGAATCAACTACCGGCGCAGGCATCACCGGCCTGGTAGACGGGCGCGAGGTTGTTGTCGGGAAATTTGCATTCCTGCAGGAACGGGGTCTCACCGGCGCCGGAATTCTTGCCGCCAAAGCTGACCCGCTTCAACGGCTCGGTCAAACCGTCATATTCGTTGCCATTGCGGGCAAAGCAGCCGGGATACTTTCCGTCGCTGATCCGATCAAACCTTCGGCAATGGAGGCAATCCAGGCGCTGCATAAGCTGGGCTTAAAAATCGTGATGCTCACGGGAGACAATGAGCACACTGCCCAGGCGGTTGCCACACAGCTTGGAATAGACCATGTGGAAGCGGGCGTGGCGCCAGGTGGCAAACATGCCCGCATTGAAGCGATGCGCAAAAATGGTGAAATCGTGGCAATGGCAGGCGACGGCATTAACGACGCGCCCGCGCTGGCCGCCGCCGATGTCGGCATTGCAATGGGCACAGGCACGGCGGTTGCGATGGAAAGCGCTGGCATCACGCTCCTTAGAGGCGATCTGAACGGCATCGTGCGTGCCATTGCTTTAAGCCGTGCGATGATGAGCAATATTCGGCAGAACCTCTTCTTTGCGTTCGTCTATAACGCGCTCGGCATCCCGATAGCAGCTGGATTGTTGTATCCGGTTTTCGGATGGCTGCTTAGTCCGATCATCGCGGGCGCGGCAATGAGTTTAAGTTCCGTCTCCGTGATTACCAACGCGCTGCGGCTTCGGTCGGTGCATCTCGATGGCTAAGCGGCGATCGATTAAGCGTCATTGAAATCATCCGGCCGCACGGGCCGAAGAATGCTGAATGACTTCACCGTCGCGCATCAGACCGCGGTTTTCGCACGTGCATTTGGCCTGGCGAGGGGCTCGGTTACACGCTTAGAAGACTTAAAAATTGCCGCATGGCCTCCGTGGGACGGCCCGCCTCGCGGGCAAAGACGTGCGCGATCACGGGGGCTTTTTTGAGCGCGATCACGGCGGCGGCATTGTCCACCACTCGGGCCAGGGACGCCGGCAGTAGCGCAATGCCCGTGCCGGCGGCGACCATCACGGCGACGGCCTGGGCGCGGGAGGATTCCAGCACGATACGGGGGCGAAATCCTGCCTTCGCGCAAACCTCCCGGCAATAAGATGAAAAGGCGGGAGCGGCGTCGCTCGAAACCGCCACGAAGGCTTCACCAGCCAGCTCGCGCAGGTCGATTTGTTTTCGCATCGCCAGGGCATGGCCGAAGGGAACAAACGCCGCCAGTGGTTCGCGGCGCCACGGGACAAACTGAATGCCAGGAGTGCGTTCGCGGGGAAGCAATCCGACGAAGCCACCGTCCAGGGTGCCCCGGTGCAAAGCCGCGAGCTGTTCCGCGGGCGGGTAGTCCTGCACAATGAGTTGCACGGCGGGATGCCGCTCCCGAAAGGTTCGCAGGACATTGACAAGTTCCGGACTCAGCACGGCGCTCACAAAGCCGAGCCGCAGCCGCGTGGTTTCCCCGGAGGCGAAGCGCCGGGTGGTTTCTCCCGCACGCAGGAGTTGCGGCAGCACGGTTCGCGTCTCCTCGTAAAAAAGCGCGCCCGTTGCGGTAAGCGAAACCTTGCGTGCGGAGCGCTCAAATAACGGTGCTCCGAGCTTTTCCTCCAGCAAACGGATGTGCCGGGAGAGGGGAGGTTGCGCGAGGCGCAGCTTCTGCGCTGCCCGGGTGAATGACAATTCCTCCGCGACCGCGATAAAACATTCCAATTCCCGCAGGGAGTAATCCATATCAGAATGGTATCAGAAACGTCAAAAAACGGTATTATTGTTATGATGATGGGATTGCCATCCTGGTGCCATGGCAATCAGCGACACGATCAAGCGCGGCACTTTGCGCGCACCACACCGCAGTCTTCTGCGGGCTACCGGCGTCATTCAGGACGAAAGCGACTGGGACAAACCGTTCATCGCCGTGGCGAATTCCTTTGTGCAAATCATTCCCGGCCACGCCCATCTCGATGTGGTGGGACGCAAGGTGCGGGCGGCCATTCGCGAGGCGGGCGGCGTCCCTTTTGAGTTCAACACCATCGGCGTGGACGACGGCATCGCGATGGGGCACGGCGGCATGAAATTCTCGCTGCCTTCTCGCGAGATCATTGCGGATTCCATCGAGACAATGCTGCGGGCGCACTGCTTTGACGGCGTGGTCTGCATTCCGAACTGCGACAAGATCGTGCCCGGCATGATGATGGGGGCGGCCCGGGTGAATATCCCCGCCGTTTTTGTGTCCGGCGGACCGATGCGCGCCGGCCGCAATCCCACCACGGGCAAGGCGCTCGATCTCGCGTCGGTTTTTGAAGCCGTGGGCCAGCTTTCCAAAAACACAATCACCGAGGGGCAATTGGAGGAGATTGAACTGAATGCCTGTCCAACATGCGGCTCCTGCTCCGGGATGTTCACAGCCAATTCCATGAACTGCCTGTGCGAAGCTTTGGGACTCGCCCTGCCGGGCAATGGCTCGATTCTTGCCACCGATCCGCAACGCGACGCGCTCTTCCAACAAGCCGGCCGCACCATTGTCGACCTCGTGCAAAGGAACATCCGCCCCTCGGATATTCTCACTCGCGCGGCCTTTGAGAATGCCCTCGCCCTCGACATGGCGATGGGCGGCTCTTCGAATACGATCCTGCACACCCTGGCCGTGGCGCATGAAGCGGGGGTGGAACTGCGGATGGACGAGATCAATGCCATTTCGGACCGCGTTCCGCATATCTGCAAAGTGGCGCCTTCCGGCCTTTATCATATGGAGGATGTAGACCGCGCCGGCGGCATCTCCGCCATTCTCAAAACGCTCAGCACAAGGCCCGGCCTGCTGCATCCCGACACGCTGACCGTCAGCGGCCGCACCCTCGGTGAAACCATCGCCTCCGCGCAAGTGCGCGATGACGATGTGATTCGCTCCCTCGACCGGGCCTATTCCCCGCGCGGAGGGCTGGCCATTTTGTTCGGCAATCTGGCCCCCAATGGTGCGGTGATCAAGGCGGCTGGTGTGGCTCCCTCCATGATGACTTTCCGAGGCCCGGCGGTGATTTTTGAATCCGAGGAATCCGCACGCATCGGCATTCTCGTCGGTCAGGTGAAAGCGGGTGATGTCGTGGTGATCCGTTATGAAGGGCCGCAGGGAGGTCCGGGCATGCAGGAAATGCTCGCGCCCACCTCCGCGCTCGCGGGCCGTGGCCTGGCGGACTCCGTGGCGCTGATCACCGATGGGCGATTCTCCGGTGCCACGCGTGGCGGGGCGATTGGCCATGTGTCACCGGAAGCCGCTGCCGGGGGCCCGATTGCCTTGATCGAGGAAGGCGATCTCATCGAAATCGATATCCCGGAGCGCCGCCTGGCGCTGCTGGTGGAGGAGAACATTCTCCGGCAGCGTCGCGCAGCCTGGAAACCCCGCCCCCGGAAAATCACGCATGGATTCCTGGCCCGTTACGCCAACATGGTAACCAGTGCCGATAAGGGAGCGATCCTGATGCCTCCTGGAGTGATGGAACGTTAGGCTCCTCATAAGAGCTTGCTTCTTCTGCGCACGGAACGGATAAGGGCTTGCTTTTTTGCGCACCGCAAGCCGGGTGTCGGTAGTTGCGCAACGGCGCAATTTTTCAGGATGACGCTTCGCTTTTTAACTCCCCGCTGTCTGGAAACCGGAGTGATATTGTTGCGAATGAAATACGCATGAATCTGGATTGGCCCCCAACGGATGAGCTTTTTCCCGGCGAAGAATACATCAAGTATGCCGAGGTCTACGATTTGCTCTTTAAAGATTTCGGCGTCGATATCGCGTTCTATGTACAGGCGGCAGCGCGCTTGGCCGCAGCGGGCGGCACGATCCTGGAATTGGGTGCCGGAACCGGCCGGCTGACATTGCCTTTGCTGGAGGCCGGCTATCATCTGATTGGCGTCGAGCCCAGCGGCAGCATGCTCGAGCGTGCCAGACTCAGGCTGGCACGCTACGAAGAGCGGGCCCGGCTGGTCCATATCGATGCGCAATCGATGCAGTTTTCAGAGCGCTTCAAGCTTGCCATCGCTCCCTACGGCATGGTCGCTCACCTTCACACTGATGCCGAACGCCTCGCCGTATTTCGCAATGTTCACGCGCATCTGGCACCGGGCGGAATCTTCCTTTTTGACGACATGCCTGGCTGGCTGGCCGGACCATCCGACGGCAGCACGCTCGATCTCTACCGGACCGCCCACGACACCGTAACCGGCATGACGGTACGCCTGATGACGAACGTGATCGATGTCGCCGACCAGCCGCTGAGTGTGCGCTACGACCTGATCGACTGGCTCAATGCGGACCAGCGCGTGGCGCGCCGGCTGGTGGTCCGCATCCGTTTCCGCAATATCTCGCTGGAACAGGAATTGGCCCTGCTCAAGCAAGCCGGTTTTGCACGGGTCGACTTGCTGGGTGGATTTGACGGCCGAAGTTTCTGTCACGATGACCTGACGCGCAACTCCCGGCTCATTCTTCAATGCCACCGCGACGCGTAACGCCGGGATCTGCACCATGCTGAAAAAGGCCGGACGCCTGTCCGCTCACCTGCGCCCGTTCTGGCCCGCACTGCTCGTTGTGCTTCCGCTCGGCTTGCTGGAGGTCGCCCTCGATGGCGCCCTGACGCTCAGTTACAAATTCCTGATCGACTATGCGATCACACCGCACAACCGGACGGCGCTGCTGACGATTCTCAGCATCCTGGCCGCGCTGGTCGTGCTGGCCTCGGTTGGCTCGTTCTGGCGCGACCATTTCTATGCGAGGCTAAGCGCGGAGATGCTGGGCCGGCTGCGCACCCACGTTTTCGCGCACAGTCAGCGGCTATCGGTCAGTTATTATGCGGGCCGTTCAGCCAGCGACATCCTGACTTATTTTTCCACCGATCTGGCCGTCGTTGAAAACTTCGTGACCGGCGCGTTCGGCAGCCTGATCCTGCCGGCGCTGAGCGTCATGATGGGCGTGGGCCTCCTGTTCGCTCTGCTCGACTGGCCGGTTGCGCTGGCTGCCACCTTGGTCTGGCCATTGGTCCTGATTATTCCGAGCCTGGTCACCCCGCGCGCAGCCGATGCTGCCCACGAGAAAAAGAGACAGGAAACGGCCTTGCTCGGCACCGTTGAAGAAGCGATTGGCACGCACCGCGTGGTCAAGGCGTTCGGTCTTGATTCCTTCACGCGCCAGCGTTTTCTGGGGACGCTGACGCCGCTCTCTGCCGGCCTGGCACGCGCGGCATTCCTTGGCGCGCTGGTCGAGCGCTCGACCGTCATCTCTATCTATGTGCTGCAATTCGCTGCCTTGAGCGCAGGCGCCATCATGGCCTACGACAGCAGCTTGTCGGTCGGCTCTTTCATCGCTTTCCTGACGGTATTCTGGAGCCTGGGATGGTCGATCGTGGTGCTGGCGCGCTCAGCCTCCGCTTCGATTTCGGCGGTGGCATCGCTGCGCCGCATCGAACACCTTCTGAGCCAGTCCGAAGACCCGCTCGAACAGCGAGGAAACCTTGAGATGCCGCCGGTAGCGCACAGCATCGCGCTGTCACAGGTTCAGTTCTCCTATCCTGGACACCCGCCCGTGCTGAAAGCGGTTTCGCTCCACGTTGCGCAGGGTGAATTCGTGGCGCTGGTTGGCCCCAGCGGTTCCGGAAAAAGTTCGATACTTAACCTGGTGGCGCGCCTGTATGAATCCGATAGCGGCCAGGTGCTGGTGGACGGCTGCGACATGAATCAGTTTACGGCGCGTTCGATCCGCGCCCGGATGGGTTTCGTGTTCCAGGAGAGCTTGCTGTTCAATACCTCGATTCGGGAAAACATCCGGCTCGGATTGCCGGACGCGAGCGATGACCAGGTCGAGGATGCCGCCAAGGCAGCTGAAGTCCATGATGCAATCCTGGCACTGCATGACGGGTATGACACACAAGTGGGGGAGCGCGGCGCGCTGCTGTCGGGCGGACAACGGCAACGTGTGGCAATCGCCCGCGCGCTGATACGCAATCCCTCGCTGTTGCTGCTCGACGAAGCGACTTCGGCGCTCGATCCGGTCTCCGAGTCGGCGATCAACGAAACCTTACTGCGTGCGCGTCAGGGCCGTACCACGATATCGGTCACTCACCGGCTGGCCTCAGTCACGGCAGCCGACCGCATCTTTGTGATCAAGGCCGGCACTGTGGTGGAATCCGGCGATCACGGCAGCCTGCTCAAACAGGATGGTGTATATGCTGAACTCTGGCGCAAGCAGCATGGTTTTACGGTCAGCGACGACGGCGCCGTTGCCGAAGTAACGATTGAACGCCTGCGCGAAATTCCGTTGCTGATGCCGCTGACCAACGCGCAAATGCAAACGCTGGCCAGACGCTTTGTGTGCGAGCGAGTGCCAGCCGGGCGGCCTGTCTTCAGCCAGGGAGATCAGGGTAATCACTTCCACATCATTGTGCGCGGCACGATGACGGTGACCCGGGTTGACCCCGGCGGAAACGACCTTGAAATTGCGCGGCTCAGCGAAGGCGACGAGTTTGGCGAAATGGCCTTGCTGCGCAATCAGCCGCGCAATTCAACGATCAGCGCGAAAACCGATTGCCTGATTCTGACGCTCACGCGCGAGCACTTCGCCGCACTTCTGGAAAGCACGCCAGGCGTCCGCGAAAAAATCGAGAAGCTCGCTACCGAGCGCGGCGGGAGCCGGTGATGTCAGGTAAATTCGGCGTGTTGCCCGAACTGCCGCTCAGTCGGCGGTAGTCACGGCTTTAATGAATTGAACCGTATGGAAAGTGCCTCACCAACCTTCTCGAAAAGAGGATGCCGGGCCCGCTGTGATGGCCTTCTCAAAAAACGACACAGCCGGCAGGAGTCCTGGAGACTCGCATGCCGGCTGAAAAGGGGCTAATTTACTACGCTGCTTCGTAAGCGCCTGTCGGAGAGGGGAGCGGGTGAAGGGAATCGAACCCTCGTATGCAGCTTGGGAAGCTGCCGTTCTACCATTGAACTACACCCGCAGAGTAGGTGCTTTGTTACAGCACAAACCGGCTTATTGCCAAGAGATAATGTCGTCGCAAACCACACCTTTGGTGCGGTAGGCGTTCGGATTTTTTTCCGAGCCAATCACGTTATCGGCACCCATGGCGAATACACCCACGGAAGTATGCGGACGATCGGAATCCGTGAAATCAGTATAGAGCTGACCGACATCAAGGAGGTCATCGTGATTGGTATCAATCATGATGAAATACTGGCGGCCCCAGGGATCGAGGAAGCAGCCGTTGGAAGCAGGGATGCCGACCTTGGCTGCGCCGCCGCCGGCCTTGATTTTTTCAAGAATACCAGCCTTGGGCGCTTCGGGATTGGAAACCGCTTTTGCATCAAGAAAAACGATGCGCTTTGGGTTATAAACAAACTTCTCATTCGGCAACGCATCGATTGAACGAAGCGTATTCATCACCATGCTGTTTTCGACCTTGGTTTTGGTCTGGGTCAGATCGCCTACAAACTGGTCTTCCACGGCGGCGCCGGTGGCCGATGTGGAGGAGGCCGAAGGATCAACCAGCGGCGGGTATTTGCCGTACTCGGTGTAGTACTGCTTTACGGCAGTCATGATTCCGACAATGTCGTTCCTGGCCTGCGCTTTGCGGGCGCTTTCCTTGACGGAAGCAAGAGCCGGAAAGAGGAGTCCCATCAGGATCGCGATGATGGCGATCACAGTGAGAAGTTCGATGAGGGTAAATCCAGCTCGTGAGCTGGCGCGCTGGGAATTAGGTAGAGAGGAGTGCAAAGTCATAGGAGGGGAAACCTTTCCTGCCACCCTACCGAACTCCCTCTGGTTGACAACCGAAATTCTCCTCGTATGGGGGTTCCGATCGGCGTTTTCTATTATATGGATTACCACGAGCATCTTCTCGCATCCGGCAGCCCTCTTTTTCTGAAAGAACCGCTGTGCCAGGAGCCGATTTACGCCGAGGTGATTCTTACTCATGGCCGCGGCGAGCATTCGGGGCGTTATGGCCATGTGACCAAAGCCCTGGCCGCACACGGGCTGCGGCTTTGGAGTTACGATCTGCGCGGTCACGGCAGATCCGGCGGGGTGCGCGGCGATCTGCCTGCCTACTCGGCTTTGTTGGATGACCTCGATCGCGTGATTGGTTTCGTGAAAGAAAAAACCACGGCGCCCATCTTTCTGCTTGGCCATAGTCTGGGCGGACAGATCACGTTGAATTACCTTCAATCGCGAAAATTCGACGGACGCGGTGCGATCGTTGCCTCTCCTTATCTGAGATTGGCGTATACGCCGCCGCGGTGGCGCTTGATTCTGGCCGGAGCCGCGCGCTGGATTTGGCCTTCCTTGACCCAGCCCACGCCGTTGCCCTGGGAGCGGCTTTCCCGGGATCAAGCCCATCTGGCCTCTTTCCCCGATCCGGAGCTGACGCATCATTTGATTTCTGCCCGGATGTATCATGCAATTCGCAATGGCGCGCTGAGTGCCCTGGCGGGCGCTGCCAATTTGAAAGTGCCGCTTTTATTAATCCACGGTGCAGAGGATCTGGTCACCAGCGTGGAAGCCACCCGCGAATTTTTCTCGGCCCTGGGCTCTTCGGATAAAACCCTCAGGATTTATCCGGAGATGCTGCATGAAACCCACAATGACATTGGGCGTGAGCAGGTGATCAGCGACATTATTGGATGGATCAAATCGCGGGCCGGCGGCAATGCGACCGGTATTCGAAATTCGGCCTCGATGAATGAAAAGTGAACGGATAGAGGAGTTGCCCGCAGTTTCCCCTTCCCACTTTTGCTTTCGCCCCTATAGTGCCCGCCCTTTCTCAAATAGGAAAATTACTTTTATGTCTCAACATCCCAGTCTTAAAGGTGCCAGCACCATCGCCGCCAAGCGCAATGTATTGAAGCGTTTCGAGCGCGTTGAAGTGCTCAAAAAGCGCGGCCAGTTCAAAGCCGGCGATAAAGTGATCGGCCTTAAGAAGACCAAGCCGGACGAATAACCGCGCGCTTTCTTTTTCGCAGAATTTTAACCGCCGAGGTGCTGGTGATGCCGGGAAGTTTTCCGGCAAATCCCGTGCCTCGGCGGTTTGCGTTTTTTCATCCCCATGTTCGACGCCGCAGCCAGATATCGAGAGGAAAGAGCAGAAGCGCGCCAATGAGAAAAGCGCTGCTTAAATCGTAGCGTGACACGGCCGGGTTTTTTGGAGCGCTGAAAATTTCGGCCGGTTGCGGATTAAATTTACCCGGAGCCAATTGCGCCATCTGACTTAATAACGACTCGTTGGTTTCAGACGTCAGGAACTCGCGGGGATAACTTTGGGTATGGGCGAAATCGTAACCGCCATCGGGAAGATCCGGTGAAGTGAGGTGGAAAAGCGTGGTTCCTTCGGATGGCAGATCAAACGTCGCGCTGTATTGGCCCGGACTTTCCTGGCGGGCAATGAGTCGTTGAGTGGCGCCGTCTTGCGGGCCGGCATTGATTTCGAGCGGAAGCGCGTTGCGGAAAGCGCCATCTGGTTTTAACGCATCGACGGAAACCGTCAGTTTTCCGGCCAATTCGTTTGCTGTCACTCCAAAGCTGGCCTGATCGCTTTTCCGCATCAGCCCGCGCACCAGTTGCGGCCAGAACTTGTTGAATCCCGGCCAGTTCAACCAGTCCGCGGCCCATCGGCTTTTTGCATCGGAGGTAAATGCGGCGGTCTGCCCGAGTCCGTAACGCCAGGTCGCGAGCAACGGTTCGCCGCGTTCGGTTGCCAGGAGAATCTGTGAGCCCGGTTTGGGCTTCGTGGTGTTATAGCCAAGAAGAAGCGGCGACTGCGCCCAATCGATCCCGGCAATGATCGCGCTTTTGCCGGAGGGCACCGCCTGGAACGGTTCCTCCACCAGGCTCGACTGCGCCACTTTCATTGTCTCGGTGCTGAAAATCTGCGGGAGCGTCGTGGCATCGCTTGTAAGGTAAAATCGCCCGTTTCCGCGTTCGGCGAGCTGGCGCAGAAACGCGGTGTCCTTGTCGGATTCAAGCCCGAGTGCGACCACCGAGGTGGTGATTTTGGCGGCCAGCATGGCGGCGGCCAGATCGAATGAGGTGCCGTTTCCTTTCGAGCCGTCGCTCATTTCCCCCGCATTTTTTTCTTCGGCATCGGCGGCATCGGAGAAAAGGATGAGATGTTTGATGCGGGCCGGCGCATCGCGCAGAAGCTGAAAGGCTTCCGCCAGCGATGTATAAATATAGATGCCGCCGCCGCCGGCTGTGACGCTCAGGATCTTTTGCTCGACGGGTGCCTTGGCCGGATGTTGCTGAAGGGGCGCGACCACATGTGAGCGCACATCCACGGCCAGCACGCCGAAATAATCCTTCGGTTGAAGCACGTTGAGGGCAAAAACGGCGCCTTGGTTTGCCAGTGCGATCTTGGTTTGCCCCTGCACCACTGCTGTCATCGAGCCGGAACGGTCGAGCACGACGAGCAAAGCGACACTGGGAAGATCCTGGCGGTCGTCGTGTTCCATGCGGACCGGGAGCATCTGTTCTATCGGGGTGCGGAAATAACCACCGACGCCAAAGCTGTTGTCGCCGCCGAGCATGACAAATCCACCGCCAAAGTCCTGGACCCAGCGGCGGTATAACTCCATGCATTCACGCCCCAGCGTAAGCGCCGACAGGTCGCTGAGCATGAAGAGATCAAACGGCTGCAAGTCCTCCAGCGTTTTGGGCGCGCCGAGCGGGCCGCGCGTTTCAACCGTGATCTTTTCCTTCCTCAATGCCTCGGCCAGCGGCCGGCTGCGGCTCTCATCCGCATCGACGATCAGGACGCGAGGTTCGCCACGGAGGGCCGCGGTTGCCTGGGCCCGGTTGTTTTCACTCAACGTGTCGGCGCCCGGCTCGGGCACGATCTCAACCTCGTACGAAATAAACTTTCCGTCGGCCTTCAGATTGGCCTTTTTAAAAAGGTTATTCCCTTTCTTCAGTGCCAGACTGATTTCCTCGAGCAGGAATTGGTTCTGGTAAACTTTGACCTTCACCGTTGTCTCGAGGTTGCTCTGAATGCTGGCGCTCAGATCAAACGGTTCGCCGTTCTTGAGCCGGCGCGGCACTTCAACCTTCTCCACGAGCACTTCCGGCGTAAACGGATTGCGCAGTGGAACGGTGAAAACTTCGATCCCCGCCGCGGCCAGCCGTTGGGCGGCTTGCGCGGCCTGGCCATCGGTATCGGCGCCATCGGTCAACACGACAAGGCGTTTGGCTTTTTCAGCGGGGAAAAACGCGCTCGCAAATTCCATGGCCGCGCCGAGATCGCTCTGTTTACGCTCTTCCAGAGGCGGCTCCGGCCATGATTGGGCAATCCGCGCATGCTGGACCGGTGGCTGCAAAAGGACCGGCTTTTGCGCAAACCCGACAACCCCCGTCATATCGCCCGAGTGCTGTGCGGCGAGGCTTGTATTGGTAAAATCGCGAGCCTGTTGCGACGCTTGCGGAGAAAGGCTGGCGGATTGATCTATTGCAAAGAGGACCGCCAGATCGTTGGAAGGCCGCAAAATCCGCACTTCAGCCAACGCAAATATCAGCAGCAAAAGAAGGAACGCGCGTAATGCCAGACAGACGGCCCGCTGGGGACGGCTCAGTTCGGCAAGCGAGCCGCGCATCGCCAGAAAAAGCAACGGGATCACCAGCAAAAACCAGAGACTGAGTGGATACGTCAGTTCAAACATGGAAGTGCTCATTCGGTGCGTCTCCGATGAAAAAGAAACCACTCCATGGTGGAGAGCAGCAAAGCGGCGATTGCCAGATACTGCCAGAGGGGACGCTGCATCATGGGCATCGCCACGGCGGTTGGAGTCGTTGCCGCGACCTGCGTTGCCGTGGCGCGCAAATCGGATTCCGCCTCGCTGAACATATTGACCGCCACCCAATTGGCGCCGCCGGGCGCCGGTGGATCGAGCCGGTAATAGCCTTGCCGCGATGGCTGGAAAAACGCGCGCGCCATCGCCCCCGGTTTCGCGGGGAAATCCGTCTCAGGCTCGGTTGAAACGTTTTGCCCGGGATCGAGCGCCAGCGTTTCACCCGTGGAAATGGAGCGGGGCAGGGGGGTGGATTCGTGGGCAAGCCAATGGACGGCGTTGCTGATCAGGAGTGGAAACGCGATGCGCAATGGCAGATCCGATTCCGCCACATCAAATCCAAGTGCCACGACCCGTTGTTCTCCCGGCGGCGTGGTGGTGCGCCGGCTTCCTGCAATCAGAACCGGCTCGTCAAACGCGCGTAGCGGCGTTTGAAATGTCCACTCCGGTGCCTCGGAAGGAAGCCGCATTGGGCTGGCTCGCACAATGGTCAGGTTTTGCAAATCGACCAACCGCAGAAGAGGATGCTGATTATCAATTTCAGTCAGGATTGGCTGTTCGAGACTTGGGCCGGATGCGGTAAAGGGGGTTTGCTTGAAAAAGAGGAAGTTGCCGGCGGTTTTTCCGAAGGCGAACTCAGCCGGGAGCACGTTGTCGAAAAGGACGGCGTCAAACTTCTCGGCCATCGGTAGCGTGAACGCATCGGGAGTAAGCAGCTCAAAGCGCAATTGGAGATCGGCGGCGAGCAGCTTTTCCAAAAACCAGTTTCCTTTGGTGACCAAAAGCAGACGCGCTGGCTGCGGCGTTGGCACAAGCGCGTATGCCGTGTTGTCGAGGGGAAGCGCGTCGGCCGTATCGAGCTGCGCTTTTAGCCAGCCACGCGCCGAGCGCTCGGTGCGCGGCAGGATCGGGAAAAAATCGAGTTTCCGTCCTCCCGCTTCAATTTCAAACGGCTTGATCTCCAGTCGCCGGCCATCGAGTGAAAGCTCGACATTTCCTTTTACCGGTGCCGTGCCGAAGTTGCGGATTTCGAGCAATACCTCACTGGTCTGCGGGCTGTTAAGCAGCGGCCGTGTGGAAAAGCGGGTGATTGCCACGTTATCGCGAGCCGTTCCGGTGAACGCATACGAAACCGCCGGTTCGTACGCGGCATTGGCGGAATCCAGGTAGACCACAGGCTGGGTATCGGAGCGTGGTGTGGAGGTGAGCACAACGATGCGGTGCCTGCCTTTTCGTGAAGAAAGGAGTGTCTGCGCGAGATGCACCGCAGAGTCGAGATTGCCGGTGGCATCGGTGGCACTGGCCGCCTTGAGCGCCGCCTCGAGCGGTTTTACATCCCCGGTAAACGGCACCGCCACATCGGCGGCGGCACCGGCGAAAATGAGCGCCACCTGGCTGCGCCTGTTGGCCTGGCTCACATACGGCGCCGCAAGACGGCGCGCCCTGTCAAACCGGGATTCGCCGTCATCCTCAACGGCTTGCATCCGCGCCCGGGTATCGACGATGAGCACCGTGTCCGAGCCGGCGGCCAGGAACGCGTCCAATGTCGGCTTGGCCAGCGCGGTGAGGATCAGCAGGAAAATGAGCAGATGGAGCAGGAGCGACAAAAGATTGCGCAACCGATGGAAGAGAGCCCGTTGCCGGTTTTCCTGAAGCACCCGCTGCCAGAACATGAGGGTGGAAACCGGGATCTGCCGCCGTTTTACCTTCAACAGATAAAGCAGCACGATCACCGGGATCCCTGCCAAAAACCACGCCGCCCATGGAGCGAGAAAAGTCATCCGTTGCGGGGCTTAAAACGGGCCCTGGGCGTGCCGCGTTTCATTGAATGATCCTTCCGTCCCGGAGCACTTTAAGCACGAGATCTTCAAACGGGATCGCCGTGGAAGCCTGCGCGTAACCGATGCCGCGCTTCAGGCAGAACGCGCCCAGATCCTTTATAAACAAATCAATCTCCTCGTGATAGCGCCGCAGCAGCGACTCGTTCGCCGTGACATCGAATGCCATCCCGCTTTCGCCTTCAACCAACCGCAGATCGCCTGTCATTCGCGGACGCAGTTCGCTGGGATCAAGCACCTGCACCACATGGAGCTCAAACTGATTGTGCCGCAGCAAGCCAAGCGCTTCCTCATATCCGCCCGGGTCAAAAAGGTCGCTTAAAACAAAGACCAGACCGCGCCGTTTGATCCTCCTCGCAAAGGTCTGACAAGTGGTGCGCAGGTCCGTCTGTCCCGGCGATTCCGGCACCCGGCGCAGAAATTCGAGCACTTTGTGAAACTGGCTTTTACCGCGGGAAAGCCCCATGTCGCCCTGGAGGCTCGAGCCAAACCAATGAAGATTGACGCGGTCCAGATTGGCCAGGCCAATATAAGCGAGCGAAGCGGCAATCCGGCAGGCGGCATCGAGTTTCGAAGGGGATCCGTCGGAGGTCTCGGGCCATCGCATCGAGGCACTCGCGTCAATGAGGAAATCGATATGCAGATCCTGTTCCTGCTCGAAGAGCTTCACCACCAGCCGATCGAGCCGGCCATAAATGTTCCAGTCGACCATCCGCAGGTCGTCGCCTCCGCTGTAATTGCGGTAATCGGCAAATTCCAGACTGGAGCCAAGCTGTTTGCTTTTGCGTTCGGCGCGATGCTCGCCCCGGAAGAGTTTTCGGGAGAGGAGATAGAGTTGCTCGAGCTTTGAGAGAAAAGCGGAATCAAAGATCGGCGAGGTGGTCGCGGTATCCAAGGCAGTAGGGAGGTTGCCGGGGATCGCTTAACGATGCAACGGCGCGCTTTTCTTTCCACTAAAAGAGCCCGCGGCGGCCTGTTTTTTTACGCCACCAGCTCAGGCGCCGACGCGGGTTCAACCGATGCAAGCCGTTCACGCAGCGACGCCGTGACGGCGCCCGCCACCGAGCTTTGCGTCCGATCAAAGACAAAGAGGAGCTTCGTTTTTTTCTCCAGGTTGTAGAAGATCAGGTATTCGCTTAAAAACTTGGGCTCCTGGGAGATCTTGTAATGGGCAAGATCGAGGCAGACGGCCAGTTTCCTGAATCTGCCCCGGGAGACGAACCAAATCTTGCCTGGTTCCTCCGCCGTTGCGATCAGGTAACCAAACACATTGGCGGGAATGCCTTTAGCCGAACGGCAAACGCAATGCGCGGCCCAGACGATGGTTTCTCCCAGCAGATTATGATTATGGAAAAGGATGTGCAGGTCGGGTGGCAGATTGGTCCCCAGCTGCATAATCGGTTTGTCGCTCGCCGGTGAACCGATCTTCTTCCACAAAAGCCAGATCTGCACCCTGGCCGCCCGGTAAATCTTGGGACCGAAATAGACCATCAGCAGGAGCACGATGCCGAACACGACAAACGCCAGAGTCGGATCGGTCTTGATCAATGCCAGGCCGCCAAGCACCGCGACATCCTCCGTCAGGCTCACCGCGATATTGGAGAACGGCTCGGGCGAATGATTGACCACAAGCCGCGTGCCCGACTTCACCGTGTGCACGAGCATCGTCACGCTCCCGCCAAGCAGCCCAACGATCACATCAAAAACCGGGTCCGGCTTGCCGAGCACGCGGATGGCCAGAAGCGCGCCGCCCACCGGCCGGATGATCGTATGGACCACGTCCCAAAGCGAATCGACCCACGGCACTTTATCCGCGAAAAACTCGATGACGTAGAGTGTCCCTGCAATTGCCACAATCGCCGGATGCCCCAGGATGACCAGATCAGGATGCGACGTGCTGACGTCAATCCACTGCTGCTGAATGGCCAGGCCGGTGACAAAAACCGTCAGATAAAGGTTCAGACCAGCCAGCGTGGCCAGTCCAAGGGCGATCCCTAGAGTTTGCAGCGGTTCCATGTGGCAATTATTCGGTTGATGCCGGTCAATACAAACTGAAACTCGAGCCTGAGCCCGAGGCCGGTTCTTCTATGACCGGATTAATAAGCGACCCAATCTGGGGAATTTCAATGCTGACCAGGTCGCCGGGCAATAAAAACCGCACAGGAGTGCGCGCGACACCGACGCCATGCGGTGTGCCGGTCAGGATTACGGTGCCCGGCAGAAGCGTGGTGCTGCCGCTTAAAAACTCGATCAACGTGGCGATATCAAAAATCATGTCGCTGGTGGAAGCGTCCTGAAGAACTTCGCCGCTGACCACCGTCCGGATCCGGAGCGCATTCGGGTCGGGAATCTCGTCCGCCGTAACGATGACCGGTCCAAGCGGGCAGAACGTATCGAAGCTCTTTCCGCGGCACCATTGGGAGCCGCCCCCTTCTTTTTGCCAGTCCCGGGCGCTGACATCATTCGCGCAGGTGTAACCGAAAACATAGGAGAGCGCGTCGGCCCGTGAGACGTTCTTGCAGGCGCGGCCGATAATCACGGCGAGCTCGCATTCAAAATCGACTTTCCGGCTCTCCATCCAGTGTGGCAGGACAATCGGGTCGCCCGGATTCTGCACCGACGCGAGGTTCTTCATAAACACCACCGGATAGACCGGAATCGGCGTATTGGTTTCCACCGCGTGCTGACGGTAATTAAGACCGATACAGAGGATCACGGCAGGATCGAGCGGGGCGAGGATTTTGGCGACGTCGGCGGTCTCTTCCGTTGGTTCTAGCCCGGAGAAAAGTTCGCCTCGTAGCTTGAGGTGTGTGCCGTCGGATTGTTGGGCGGCGTAGCCAATGACGCCTTGGGAGGACTGGTAGCGGATGATTTGCATGGTTCTAGGAGCGCCATTCAATGGCGAAGCCGGAGGGGAACTTCAAGGTTTTGAATGTGCGCAGCGTGCAAAACGCCGTTCCATCACACGTTGCAAGCGCTTAACAGCTTTTTGGCCCGCCCCGACCATTGCTTGTTCTGACGCACGATATACGCCGGGCTGTTCCGCAAATCGTCGATGATTTCCCGCGCCACCTTTGCCGCTTCCATCCGGTCGCCGATCTTCAAAAGGAGCGCCCCGTATTCCACCTGCGCCTCATAAAAGCTGTGCCGGTCAAGGAACCGCTCGTAAAGAGCGCGCGCCTCTTCCAACTGGCCGCGCGCGACCTGGCACCTGGCGCATTGCCAGAGCAATTCATCGCGGTCAAAGCCCGGCTGCAATTTGAAGGCGGGTTCCAGCAGCGCCCACGCTTCCTCCGGTCTTTTTAAACCGAGGATCACATAACCGAGGTGCGCCTTGATATCGAACGCATCGGGCGCCTGGGCGAGTGCCGTTCGGTAAGCGCCTTCCGCTTCGCGCAATTTCCCCATGTTTCGGTACACGTCGCCAAGCGCCTCGTAGTTTGCCGCGTTCGGGCAGAAATGGACCTGGCCCTGCACCTCTTTGAGCTGGCGCCGGGTGGCGGCGTTTCCGCCAAGGAAACCATCCATCAGCGAGCCGTCCCAATGATGCATGTAAAAGTAGATAAAAGCGCCGAACCCGCCTGTCATGAAGATGACCCAGAGCCACCAGAACTCGCGCTGATTGCGCAGGCAATCGATTATCATCCAGGCCGAGAAGGCGAACATGGCGGCGGCAAAGAGCGCGCTAAGAACTCCACCGACGCTGTCCATATCGCTCAAGTAGTAAAACAATTCGTTCATCGCAAAGTTACTCCCCGAAGTATCACTTCCTCCTCCCCTCCGTAATCTTAATCGTAATCATAATCATAATCTTAATCGCCCTCCGAGCCCCCCGAACCCTCCGCCCCCCGGAACCCCCCGGAACCCCCCCGGAACCCCGCCGGAACCCCCCCGGAACTGCTGATGCTTGCATTTGTTCCCCACAGGAACATGCTCGGGTAAAAGTATGACTATGCTGCTTATTTGGGCCGGAGTCGGGGTTGCTGCTTTCCTCACCGCTTTCTGGCTGACTGGGGTACGATATATCCCGCATCAAAAGGTTGGGGTCATTGAAAAGCTCTGGTCGAGCCGGGGATCGCTGCAGGAAGGACGCATCATTGCCTCCAATGGCGAGGCCGGATTCCAAACCCGCATCCTGCGTGGCGGCATGCAGTTCCGGTTTTTCCCGTGGCAATTTCGCATTCACGAAATGCCGCTTGTGACCGTTGCCGAAGGCCGGATCGGTTATGTCTATGCCAGGGACGGCGCCCCGCTGCAGCCGACCCAGACCCTCGGCCATGTGGTTGAATCCAACTACTTTCAGGATGCTGACGCTTTTATCCGCAATGGCGGACAGCGCGGCCGTCAACGCGCCATTCTGCGCGAAGGCGTTTTTGCGATCAATCCCGCGCTCTTCGTCGTCCTGACCGAGGACCGCGTTTATGTCGGGCCGGGCGATCGGCTCGACATGTATGTGCTCTGGCAACAGGAACTCCATGCCATGGACGGCTTCCGCCCCATCGTCATTGGCGCGGCCCGGCGCGGCGACTTTCGCTCCGTCCAGCCGGTGCCACCGCCGCCGGCCACCTCTCTGCCTCCCTCAGAAACCCGCGAGGCAGCCGAACTCCTCGCGTCCGACACGGTCGGCGTCGTCGCCGTCCATGATGGCCCCACCATTGCTTCGGGGGAAATCATCGCCCCCGAGATCGTCGCGCCTTTTGGCGAATCCGATCACAACTACTTCCAGGATACCGAACGGTTCCTTGAACTTGGCGGCAAACGCGGACGCCAGCTTCAGGTGCTCACCGACGGCACCTTTTTCATCAACCGCTGGTTTGCCAGCATTGAGATCAAGCCGAAGACACTGATCCCGATTGGTTTTGTCGGTGTGGTCGTCAGCTACTACGGCGCCCAGGGCTCCGATGTCACCGGGAAAGAGTTCCGCTATGGCGAACAGGTCGAGCCCGGCGAACGTGGTGTCTGGAAAAAGGCGCTGCCGCCCGGCAAATACGCGCTGAACCCGTACGCATTAAAGGTCGAGCATGTCCCGACCGTGAACTTTGTTTTGCGCTGGATCACTGGCCAGACCGAGGCGCATCAATACGACAAGGAACTCGCCAGCATAGCCATGATCACGGCCGACGGCTACGAGCCGATGCTGCCGCTCTCACTGGTCCTGCATATCGACTATCAAAAAGCGCCCAGTGTCATTCAACGTTTTGGCGATGTGCGCCGGCTGATCACCCAGACCCTTGATCCCGTGCTGACCGCCTATTTCCGCGATGTGGCGCAAAGCA
Source organism: Chthoniobacteraceae bacterium (assembly GCA_028293625.1). Taxonomy (GTDB): domain Bacteria; phylum Verrucomicrobiota; class Verrucomicrobiia; order Chthoniobacterales; family Chthoniobacteraceae; genus CAIURC01. The sequence goes on from JAQGOL010000029.1 coordinate 252,296, forward strand.
GCAACATGCTCGATCTGCTTACCCACCGTGAAGAGATCCAGAAACGCGCCACGCTCGAACTCGGACGCCGGTTTACCGAGTTTGATATCAACTGCGTGGCGGTTCTCATTGGCCGCCCCGAATCGAGCCGGATCCACCCGGGCGGCGTTGATCCGATTGAAACGCTCTTTGATCAGCTCCGTGTCCGCCGTCTGGCGCAGGAACAACGCGAGACCTACGGCAAGCAGCAGGAAGCCGCGCAGCATCTTAAGGAACTCCGCAAACACGAGGCCGCCGCGGAAAAAGAACGCGAGCTCACCCAATCGCGCATCGAGATCGAGATTTCCGGCAACCGGGGCGAAGCGCAGCTTGCCGAAGCCCAGCAGCTGGCCAAACGCGATGTGGCACTTGCCGAAGGCCAGGCGCAATCCAAAAAACTCTTCGGTGAAGGTGAGGCCTCGCGGATCACCAAGACCGGCCTGGCCGAGGCCGCCGTCTTCCTGCAAAAGATCAAAGCCTACGGCGATGCCCGCCTTTTCGCCCTTAATCATCTGGCCAGCGAGTTCAGCAAAAGCTCGCAGCCGCTCGTTCCCGAGCGCGTGTTCCTAAGCGGCCAGGGCGGCGGCAAGGAAGGCGAGGGGAACTCTCTCAACCTGCTAAACACCCTCATTGAACTGCTTGTCTCCGACAAAAGCGGGATCCGGATCGAGGAAGGCCGCTCCGACCTTGCCGAATTGGAAAAGGTGATAGCCGACGCCGCCGCTGACAAAGCAACAAAGGATAAACCGCGAGCTTAAACCTTCCGAGCGCGGGCAGTCAGCCGTTCAGCGTTCGGTGGCAAGGCGTTGAAGCAGCGCTGTGATCTCGCGATGAAAGCGTGGCGATTCAGCCGCCTTGGTTTCTCCGCGTGCCGCCGTCAACGCCTGGACGGCAAGCTCGCGTGCCGGGGGCGTTAAGTGCGCCGTATCGGGGATCTGCCCCAGGACGCGTTTTCCAAGCCAACGCAAAGCTTCCCGGCGCAACGGTGTCATCTCCGAGGTCAGGTACGCGTCAGCCAGCCGTTCAGGACGCTTGTAAGAAGAGGCGAGGGCGGCTTCAACGGAAAGCCAGGCAACCGCGGGAACCGGCTTTGAGGCATATCGGAAATGCGCGGATGCCAATGCCCTTCCTTCCACTGATCGGCCCGAAAGCGCGCGCAGGAAGGCCGGCTCAATATTGACGCCCAAAGCTCCCAGTCTTTCGAGCGCGGTTTCCGCTGAAAAACGGACCTGGGCATCCGAATGACTTAGAAGCGCGGCAAGATAAGGGAACGATTTATCCGCGGCTCCGGCAAATCCTCCCAAGGCAAGGGCGGCCGCTGCCTGGACTTCATAGGATGGATCCTGTATCGCTGCAATCAGGGCCGGCGCGGCGTTTCCAGCGGCGGGACCGATATTTCCCAGCGCACGAGCGGCGGCAATGCGGGTTTCACGGGCCGGATCCTTTAACAGGGCCGGCAGCATGGATGCGGCCTTCAGTGCAAGGGGCCGGTTATGGTCCAAGTTTGAAATGACGAACGTACGGGCAGGCGAATCCCCTGACGCCGCGAGCAATATCATCAGTTCATCCAGCGCTTCTTCCACGAAAGAACCCAACTCGCATAAGATTGCCGTCGCAATCATTTGAGTCTCGCCAGCCGGATCTTTCAGCATGCCCGCCAGCTTTGGGACTATTGCTTTGGCCGCTGCTCCCAGTTCCTTGAAATCAAGAATAGCGTGATACCGATAAGCCCAATTCTCCGAAGATTTTATTTTATCAAGCAGAGCGTCGCATCTGCCCGCAACCGACCTATCCGGTTTTTTTAACGCCGTGCTGGCAGCCTCGCGTATCCCAGCGTTTGGATCCTTCAGCAGCACCACAAGTTCCGGAGTGGCTTTCTCCGCAACCTTTCCCAATCGCTGAAGGGCAAGCGCCGCGGCATTGTTGGGACGCAAGTCCACGTGGCCGTCACGCTCCCCATCCGATGGGATTATTCTCGGTAACCGCAATCTCGGCACTGTCGGTGTTGACTTGAAGTCCACGCGTTTCAGCAACCTCACGAGATCCGGCACCGCGCTTTCGGCTGCCGGCCCGAGATTCCCCAAAATCGAGGCCGCCGCATTGCAAACGGAACGATCGGGATCGTTCAGAAGCGCCTTTAATTCCGGCACCAAAGCTCCCGCTGCCATTCCCATACTATCCAGCGCAAATTGAGCAAAGCGGCTGACTTCGTAATCGGGATCCTTGAGCAATCGCACAAGCTCGCGAAGCGAATCGGGCGCTGTTTCCCGCAGATTAATGAGTGCAATCATGGCCGTCTGACAGACATCGGAGTAAGGATCCTGCAACAACAAGACCAGCTCAGGCACGGCCGGCCTGGCCATTTCCCCGAGGCCCTCTGGTTTAACGCTCAAATCACGATGAAATGATCCTCCCAGAAGTTTGATTCCATAGATGCGAACCCTTGGCTCCGGATCTTTGAGCAGCGTGAAAATGTCAGGCAACACGTTCTTCAGCGCCGGTCCCATGGTCTGCAATGCCGATTGCGCGGCTCTTCCGTTTACCTCCCATTCCTTTCTTAGCAATGCCACAAGCTGCGGTGCCGCCTCCGCCGCTTGCGGACCCATTTTTTCGAGTGCGTTCGCCGCACGATCGCGAACTTCGGCATCCGGATCTTTCAGTAATAAAATCAGCTCCGAGAGTTTTCTTTCCGTTCCCAGAGCCCCCAAGACGGATACAGCGAAAGCACGCACATTAGCGTCCGGATCTGTCAGCAACGCGACAACTTCGGGTGCAGCCGGTTCTATCACGGGCCCCAGGTTCTCCAATATGGAGTTCGCCACAGAGCGAATATCGGGATTGGGATCTTTGAGCAACGCCACGAGCCCGGGGACTGATTTCCCGGCCGCTTCCCCCATGCCGCCCAGAGTCGTGGCCGCCTCGGTTCTAAGATTCTCGTCGCCACGGATGCAGTCCATCAGCGGCTCAACCAAACGCGGATCCGACGTTCTCTGCCCGGCCACCCATCCAAGAACCAGCCGCCCTACTTCGCGATCCTGATCTTGAATCGCTGCCAGCACCGCTTCGACCTGCCATGGCGGCACCACCCGTTTATACGCCGGTTCAATCGCCTCGCTTCTTCCCAGGCAAAGCATCGCCAACAATCCAATCTGTAAGGTCCGGCGGATCACCCGCGCAATTGGCGCAACCGGCGCCGTTTGGCGATCAATCCCGGCTAATTGATGATTTTCACCAGGTTGCATATTAGATATCGGAGGGTCGTGAGGAAGAATTCGAATGCCGTATACGGATAACTAACGGGCGGCGGATACCGCTGTCGATCAATACGGTATCCGTAGCAGCTCGCTGATCGGTTCAGACGGCTGTGAGAGGCGAATGGACGCCTGCGAGCGCGGATTTGGCACCTGCAGCAATCGAATCGGCGTCTCCCGTAACGGATCCGGCGGCTGGCGCGCGTCATTCGGCGTCCGGAGCAAGCCATTTGTCTACTTTCTATATCGGAAGTTTGGCTTTTGTTTTTGATTTTGTCTCCGAGTGGGGGCGGCGGGGAGAAGTATCACGCGGTAAGGAGGAAATGGTGGTGACGCGGTTTCCCGGGAGGCGGGGCGGGCTGGCTTGTGGCCTTGTTCAGGAGCGGCCCCGGTGGTGGGCTCAGGCGGGGTTTTGCTCTGGGTGAGAATAGCGGGTTGTTGATAACGCTCTTTTTATCGAGCGGCTTTAAAGCTTGCGCCAGATGCGTAACCGGCGGCTCGGATTCTACGGTAAGTTTTTATGACTGAATTCTGGGAGGTCACTCGTGAACGCGGCATTGCAACGGTCTCGGTTTGGGCTTTGGACGCGAAGTTCGCCCTGCGCGATCTGAGTCTGAAAAATCATCAGATGCAGGTCGCCCAACTCGATGAACTGGCGGGCGCGCGCGCCGATCAACAGGTGCTGCTTTCCGCCGCGCGCAGCGCACGTGATCTGGCGTTTGATCAGCTCAAGGAACTGATCGTGCGCGTGCCCGGTGTCATTGAAGGGATGCTCGAGCCGGAGAGCGATCTGCACAGTCATTTGCGTCTTATTTACAATGTATCGAGCTCCTTTACTGAGGAAAGCGCGCTGCGCCGGGGCCGGCTGACGCTGGGGCTATGGAGCAAGTTCAACGAGCAGATGCCGCAAGGGAGCAGCCCGCTTGTGCTCCGGCAAAATGGCTCGGCTGGATTCGATGTGGCTGGCTTTGAGGTGCTCTTGTTAAAGACATGCGTGCAGGCGCAGCAGAAGCTCGCCAATGCGGAGCGCGACCTGAGCATTGTGAAATCCGAACTGGCGCTGCTTGAAAGCAAGGTCGATCAGAATAACAAACGCTGGTACAAGGCGTGGATTAAGAACCATCTGGCCGGAACCAAGGAAGGCGATGCCGCCCGCTCGCAGATCCCGACCGAGCAGGGAACCCCGGTTCCTTCAGCCCAGGAAATCGCCGCGCTTTATCCACAACCCGATCAGCGGATCTGGGTGGAGTATCTGCCGGAGGGTGGACATCATGCAACGACACTGGAATTGCAATGGCGCCTGGCGGGCGAGGCGGACTTTATGCATTCCATCCCGGTCCAGCTCCCCTCGCAATTTATCGGGCCATTTTCGGCCGGCACGACTGTTCTTATCCGCACGCGCGCGGCGAATTCGAGCGGCGTGATGTTCGGCACGGAAAAATCGATCATGGTGATCGCCGCGGTGCGCGATCAGGGGACGGCGATTTCCGAATCGTCGGCGTAAAACTTTACGCGAAACGGTGAATGGACGGACCCGGGCGAGACGATGCAATCGAAACTGTCAGCGTCCGAGCCAGCCGCCATCGACAACCAGGAGCTGGCCGCTGACGTAATTGGAGGCGGCGCTCGCAAGAAAGACGACCGCGCCTTTTAAATCATCCGGTTCGCCCCAGCGGGTGGCGGGAATGCGCTCCAGGATCTGACGATTGCGTGTCTCATTCGCCATCAGCGGCGCGGTGACATCGGTGGCAATGTAGCCCGGGGCGATTGCGTTGACGTTGACTCCTTGCCCGGCCCATTCGTTGGAGAGCGCCATGGTAAGCTGCGCGATGGCTCCTTTGCTCGCGGCGTATCCCGGCACCGTGATCCCGCCCTGAAAACTGAGCAGTGACGCGGTGAAAATGATCTTTCCAGCGCGCCTGGCGAGCATCTCGCGGCCGAACTCACGGGCGAGGATGAAGTGGGAGTTGAGGTTCACTTCAAGGACGTGATCCCAATTCTCGTCGCTATGGTCGACGGCGGGCTGGCGGCGCGTGGTGCCCGCGTTGTTGACCAGGATATCGATGCACGGGTTCTCGGCTTTTACTTTTTGAATAAACGGATGAAGGGCGCTCCGGTCGGCAAAGTCGCATTGATACGCACGAAATTGGCGTCCGGTCGCGCGCACCGACTTTTCGACTTCGCTCCCGCTGAGTTCCAGCGTGGAACTGACTCCGATAATGTCGGCTCCGGCTTCGGCAAGCGCTTCAGCCATTGCACGGCCGATGCCGCGTTTGCAGCCGGTCACCAGCGCCGTTTTTCCATCGAGTTTAAAGCGATCAAGAATCATAAAATGTCAGTGATAACCGGCAATGCATACGGGAGTGCCGTGCGGTTGGTTTTAATACTCATTTGGCCGTTTTAAGGTTCACCAGGCCGACATCGAGGACCTGGCCGCCGATCCCGTTGTGGCCATGGGCTGCGATCGTGATTTTGGCACCCGGTTTAAGCCGGGCCACTGCCTCCGGGCGGATGGCAAAAACCGAGTAACCACGGGTCTCGACGTTTTCTGAGCGCCAGGCGGCGATCCCATCGATGTAGACCTCGGCATCGTTATCGTGATGAACAATGAGATGCAGACCGGAGCCGAGTTCATTTGGAAGCTGAGCCTCGCGCCGGATCCAAATATCTTTTGTATTCCAGAGAGTATTCAAGGTCCCCTTTGTGCCCGGTGTTCCCGCGGTCCCAAAGGACGATTTCCCTTCCGCCCAATCATCATCCTTAAAGTCGGGCTGCGCCCAGTTGGGAGGCGGTTGCGTGGTGATCCAGCGCCAGATAACCGGGCGTTTCGCTGCGGTGGGAATCACGTCGGTGAACCCGGCCGAAAGCTGTTCCCTGGTAAGCGGCAACCGGCTCGGCTCGGAACCGGCGGCGGCTATGTGGATGGCCGGTTTTGCGTTCGGATCGAACTTTCCCAGGTAACCGTGCCATTCCCCGGGCGATCTGATCTCGCCGGCTTTTTCCCAGCCGAACCCGGCAAAATGCGTGACCTGTCCGGCGGCATCGGTATGCGCAATTAGAAGCGCATGGCTCTCCCTGGAGCCGGGGGTTTGGTATTCGAGCATCTTAGCGATCCGGCCCGGCGCAATCCAGACACCGGTGCCGAGGCCGTTCCCCTCGATGGTTTCCCAGCACGACATCCAGCCTTGTTTCCGGTTAAACGTCGCTTTTGCCAGGCCGTCGTGGGTTGTCACGCCGATCGCAATGTCGAGTGCCGCCGGTTGACCGTTTTTTGTGAAGGTCGATTCGGAGCGGAACAGACGTTGCCCCAATGCGATGGTGATCCGTTTGACCTCGTGAATAGCCTCGCCGTCCACGTCGTAGTCGTAGGTGAGTTCAAAGGTCGATTGACCCCGCTCAAGGGAGAGGATGTTCCACGTCTTGAACGGTCCCGAAATGATCATCCGGCCATTTTTCCAAATCGCGGTCCCGCCGCAGCCGCGTGAGCTGCCGACTTTATAAAGGTCGTTTCCTTCGCCGTGATCCTGATGATAACTCAGGCCGCGCGCTTCATCCGCGTACCACTTGTCGATGATCGGGTAGGGGACTCGTTTGCACCAGCAGTCAATGCCGCTCTCTTCATCGCCAGCCTTTGGAACCTGGCCGACCGCCCGGATCGCGGGGCCGTACGCGCGAAAAGCGACCAGATCATTTTCCCAGGCAAAATCGTCCTTCCGCTCGGGAACGAAACGTGCCCCGGTGGACGGCTGGGGGGGAACTGGGGGAACTGGGGGAACTGGGGGAACTGGGGGAACGGGGGGAACAGGGATGAGAGAAGGGGCATCCGGTTTTTCGCCGTCCAGCCATACGGCCTGGGTGAATGCGCCGTTTGCGGCGATATCCCACACTTCGAACCGGACCCATGTGCGGCCTTTGAGATCGACCGGCTGGCTGATCTTTTGAGAACTGCCTCTCTCGGAAAGGTTGATGCGCTCCCGGTAAACGCGTCTCCCGTCGCCGGAAACGATCTCGGCAAACGCGAGCGGGAACGTCCAATCCAAACTGGCCTCCAGGAGCGGAGTAGGATCGCCCTTTGTTTCGAGAGTGTCGCCGCTGCGTTTGCCGCCCACGGTGAATTCAGGAATCAGGACCTCGCCCGTGCTTGTGAAGAACCGGCCGCCGCGCAAGGCATCGAGAACAGGCTGCCAGCCGTCGCCAAAACGCGGCAGTTTATCCAGGCGCAGATAATTGATGTTCATGTGCGCGTAAGTCTCAAACTCCGGTTCCACACGGAAGATATCGACCTCGCCAAGCGCTTGTTTTTTCAAGCCCCAGTTCATCATCTCATCGAGCGTATCGAGGACGCGCCAGCCCAGGGTAGGCCGGGAAAGGTCGGCAGGCATTTGTTTCCACGCGGCCCCGAGGAAATGTTCGGAGCGAAAGAAGTCGCGTTCCTTATATTGATCGGGAAACCCGATGGATCCTTTGATGCGGGCGTGAGCGGTCCACATGAGCCCGTTTTCTTTCTCCATCAACTTCAGCACATCGTCCGAGTTGCCGACGTGGTAGACGGTGCCGTAGCCGGGCAGTTCCTGAACGAACGGTTTGCCTTTGGGCCGGTTGAGCACCCAATAGACCGGTTTGGGAAACAAGCTCAGCCAATGACCGCCCAGGTGCACATTCGGTTCCTCGCCGGGCAGCACGAGGAGTTGATTATCGGAGAGCCGGGCGCATTCTTCATGAAGCTTCTTCAAGATCGCCAAACGGTCCGCCGTTTCCTGCTTGGGGGTGTTCATGAAGAGGTGGAACTCGGCCAGATGCGCGATATCGACCCCGCGCGCCTTGAATGTTTTTACAAAGGACGGCAGCTCCAGCTCGGGCGGCACGGTGTTAATGCCGAGAGCCTTTTGTTTTTTCAGGAGCTCCTGCACATGTTCCATGTGGTAGTGGCTGGTGAAAGTCAGGTAGCCGGGTAGCTTTTTATACCGGTCGCCGTGGGTGTATCGGGCCACTTGATCCAGTGCCTGGGCGCCATCGCCGCGTGTAAGTAGGTAAAAGACGCCGAGCCGCTGCTCCGTGTCGGGCGGCGCGTTGAACCACGGGACATACCGTTTGTCGCCGCTGATCGATTGCCGGATGCCGAGGCCTTGCTCGTCCCGCTCTCCGCCGTAGTTGCGTCCATGCCAGACAAACTGAAGGTTATACGCTTCGTCCTGCGGATAAAAAAACCGGTGCGGCGCGGGGAACAGGGCCAGCGACCCGGCGCCGCTTTCCGCAACAATCGTGCGTCCTGTGACGGCGACGGGGGCGGCGGCCGGATCGGAATCGAGTCGGACGCGCTGGAGCATGCCGGCCGGGTCCTTCCAAACATTTGATTTCCAGTCGGGCTTTGCGCTCGTTAATCCGGTGTCGTAGATGATCGCACAGCCGTCTTCGCTCGTTAGAAGCACGGTCTCGGCCTGGACGAGCGGGGAGCCATTGTAAAAGGTAAACCGCACATCGCCTCGGAACGACGCCGCGGAAGCTTCCGCCAGGCTGACCGTGGTATGGGTCCCGTTCCGGATGACCTGAAGACGGCGTTCGCCAAGCATGACCAGATACGTCTCGTGCGGGCGCAGCGGCGGATTATCAAAAAACGCCACCCAGCCGGCCGGGTTTGCCAGGTCCCGGCTGCCGATGGTCAGCAGCGTCATTGGGTTCAAGCCGGTGGCGATCGTTTTGACCGGCTGCCCCGCTGCCGCGATCCCAAACGATTCGATAAGCGGTTTTTCCGGATCGAGATCAAAGACCGCTTCACCTCTCTCTTTTGCCGAGATGGGCCAGGTTACGCGGACCCGTTTGGCGATCTGCTCGACAACAACTCCGGGCCCGGGAGCGGATGTCTCTTCTGCCTGACCGGGAGTCAGGAGAAAGAGAAATAGCAGGAGAACAGGAACGAGGGGGCGCATGTTGAGAAATGGATTAGAACGAGCGTACGCTCGCCACCACCCATTCCCTAACTTTCTTCTTACTCTTAATCTTAATCTCCTCCGTACTTCCGGGAGGGAAACGGGATTAAGATTAAGATTACGATTAAGAGTAAGAAGCGGAGGGGGCTCCCGCCCCTGCTAATGATTGGGTGGTGCGACGGTTATTACTGCATGTTTTCCGCGTCGGCCGGTTGTATCCGGTTTCATCGAGTCATCTGTTTTCTTCTTCTTTTGCCGCTTGTGACTCGAGTCATCGCTGCGGAGGAGGGGGACGCGTTTTTTGAAAGCCGGATCAGGCCTGCGCTGGTGGAATACTGCTATAAATGCCACGCCGCGGATTCCGAGAAAATCAAAGGCGAACTGCTGCTCGATACGCGGGAAGGATTGCGCAAAGGCGGGGAATCGGGAGCCTCAATCGTGCCCGGCAAACCCGAGGAAAGCCTGCTGATCAAAGCAATCCGGCGGCTGGACAAGGATCTGGCGATGCCGCCCAAACTCGAGATGCCCGAGGCGGTGGTGAACGATTTTGTGACTTGGGTGAAAATGGGTGCGCCGGATCCGCGCACCGCCGTCGTAGCGGCAGCCGCGGGCGAAGCGCCGGCCGTTAAAATTGATTATGCGGCGGAACGGAAAAAATGGGCATTCCATAAACCCGAACTCCCAACCGTCCCGGACGGCGCGGAAGCCGATCCGATCGATCGCTTTCTTGCCGCGAAATATCAGGCCGCCCACATCAACCCGGCGCCGCGAGCCGATAAACGGACTTTGATCCGCCGCGCCACATTTGATCTCACGGGCCTGCCTCCGGCTCCGGAGGAAGTGTCGGCGTTCGTCGCGGATGAATCGCCCGGGGCATTTGAAAAAGTGATCGAACGGTTGCTGGCCAGTCCGCATTACGGCGAGCAATGGGGCCGGCATTGGCTCGATCTCACCCGGTATGCCGATTCGCTCGATGCCAGGTCCGGTGGCAGGGAAGGCGACATCCTCGATGCCTGGCGTTACCGGGACTGGGTGGTGGACGCTTTTAATCGCGATCTTCCTTATAACGACTTTGTAACATACCAGGTCGCCGGGGATTTGCTCGCGGCAAAAGGCGCGGACCCTTCATTGACCATCGCCACCGGTCTTTATGCGATTGGCAACTGGGGCAACGGCGACGCGGACAAGGAGAAAATCTATACCGACATTGTCGACGATCAGATCGACGTCACCGGGCGCGCTTTCCTCGGCCTGACCCTGGCGTGCGCGCGGTGCCACGATCATAAGTTCGATCCGATCACCACGGCGGATTATTACTCGCTGGCGGGCATCTTTTTTAGCAGCCATATCCTTGAGAAATTCACGCCGAAGGGCCAGGGCGAAAACATGATGCGGATCTCCGTGCTGACACCCGCTGAACGCGCGGCGCGGGAAATCGCCACGGCTCGCATGGCGGCAATCACCGCGCAACTGGCCGGCGGCCTGCGGCCACTGACGGAAGTAAAGCGCGACCTGAACGGGATTCCCGGTTTGATAAACTGGATCGGAAAAGGCGCGGAAAATCCTTCGTTATTAATCAACACCACCGCGGCCGAAATCGCGTTTTCAACCATTCGATTGCCCGCGCGTTCCATTGTCTTGCATCCCGGACCAAAAACGGCGGCCACGGCGGTCTGGCGCAGCCCGGTCTCGGGAAAGGTTCGGGTCAGCGCAAAAGTGCGCGATGCGGATCCGAATTGCGGCGATGGAATCGCGTGGGCAATTCGGCACGGGGCGAAGGAACTTGCCTCGGGTAAAATGGAGAACGGCGGCGCGTCTGATTTCCCGGAAAGGGAGGTGGCTGTGGAAGCGGGCGATTTGCTGGAGCTGGTGGTCAGCCCGGCAGGCGAATACAGCTGCGACTCCACGGTCTGCGAGTTTGTCGTAAAAGGGGATCAAGTCTGGGATTTGCGCGACGCCCTCGTTGGCGGCGCCACCCAGGGCGACGGAAATCTTTGGTGGATCTGCGCAGGAGAAGGCGCGCGGCTTGGCCAGGATTCCACGAATGTGGCCGCGCTCGAAGCCGAGCAAAAGCAGCTCGCCGCGGAACTTGCCGTTTTGCGCCAGTGCCAGGGTTTGCAGGAAGGCGGCATTCCAGGTACCGCATACGCCGGCATTCACGATGCGCGCATCCATGTCCGGGGCCGTTACGATCGGCTCAAGGAAGTGCGTCCGCGCGGATTCCCCGCTTTGCTCAGTGACGCGCACGACTCACAGATCACCGAAGGAAGTGGCCGGATCGAACTGGCGCGCTGGCTTGCCAGTCCTGAAAATCCGCTGACGGCGCGCGTGATGATGAATCGGATTTGGCAGCATCATTTTGGCGACGGGATTGTGCGAACGCCGAATAATTACGGGAAACTCGGTAGCGCGCCGACCCATCCCGAGCTTCTCGACTGGCTCGCATTGGAATTTGTAAAAAACAATTGGAGCGTGAAGGCAATGCATCGGCTGATCATGCGCAGTGCGGCTTATCAGCGGGCAAGCGCCGCGAACGCCGACCCGGAGAACCAATGGTTTGCCCGCCAGAACCGGCGCCGCCTGAGCGCCGAAGAATTGCGCGATTCATTGCTGGTGGCATCCGGAACGCTCAACCGGACTGTGGGCGGGCTGTCGATTGGCGATCTGAACACGCCTCGGCGGACTCTTTACGTCACGACGATTCGCTCGGACCGGGCCACGTATCAGATGCTTTTTGACGGCGCCGATCCGACGGGCATTGTCGATAAAAGGACGGACTCAGTGGTCGCCCCGCAGGCGCTCTGGCTGCTGAACAGTCCATTTGCGCTCGCTCAGACCAGCGCGTTCATGCGCCGCATGGAACGGGAAGCGCCACCCGATTCAGCCGGACGCATTGCCTGGATTTACGAGCGGCTTTTTGCCCGTCTCCCAACCGATGACGAACTCCGGATTGCCACCGGGGCGCTTGCTCACCTTAAAACCAACGCGTGGGAGCAGCTTTGCCAGGTGTTCCTCTGTTCCAATGAATTCAGCTATGTCGATTAATCTTTCCCGGCGCCAGGTATTGCAGCGTTTCGCCAGCGGCTTCGGAATGCTCGGACTCGCCGGCTTGATCGGAAACGCCGAAAGCGCGTTCGCCGATGAGAAAACCGGGAGCCCGCTTTTGGTCAAGCCGCCGCATTTTTCGCCCAAGGCGAAACGGGTCATCTTTCTGTTCATGTCGGGTGGTCCATCGCACGTCGATCTCTTTGATCCCAAGCCGCGTCTGGCAAAGGAGAATGGGAAGCCGTTGCCCTTTGAGAAACCCAAGCTGGAACGGACGCCGACGGGCAACCTGCTCGGATCACCCTGGGCGTTTAAAAAGCATGGCCAATCCGGAATCGAGGTGAGCGAGTTATTGCCGCATACGGCATCGTGCATTGATGACCTCTGCGTGATCCGCTCGATGGTGGCCGATAACATCAATCATAACGGGGCATGTCTTCAGATGAATACGGGCGAGCAGGCGTTTTCCCGGCCGAGCCTCGGGTCGTGGCTGCTTTACGGGCTTGGCTCGGAGAACCAGGATCTGCCCGGGTTTGTGGTGATCAGTCCCGCGCAACCGGCCCAGGGCGCGCCGCTTTGGAGTTCGAGTTTCCTGCCGGCCGCGTATCAGGGCACCCTGGTAAACGATTTGAAGAAGCCGATTTCCAATCTCGGCAATGCCAGGTTCTCAAGCATTGAACAGCGCGCCCAGCTCGATGCGCTCAATGAACTGAACAAACTCCACGCCGCGCAACGGGCTGAGGATTCGCGTTTGAGCGCGCGGATTGAATCCTTTGAGCTGGCGTTTCGAATGCAGACCGAGGCGCCCGAAGCGTTTGATATTGAAAGCGAATCGCCCGAGACAAAAAAACTGTACGGCCTCGATGATCCCATCACTGAAACATTTGGCCGCCAGTGCCTGATGGCGCGGCGCCTGACCGAGCGTGGTGTGCGCATGGCGCAGGTTTATCATACAAGCACTTCCAAGCGTTCGAGCTGCCAGCTCTGGGATCAGCACGGCGGTCTGAAAGTGGAACTGCCCAATAATTGCGCGTCAGTCGACAAGCCGATTGCCGGCCTGCTCAAAGATCTCAAAGCGCGCGGATTACTGGAGGATACACTCGTGGTCTGGGGCGGCGAATTCGGACGCACCCCAACAGCCGAAGGCGGCGACGGGCGTGAGCATCATCCCTTTGGCTTTACAATGTGGATGGCCGGCGGCGGTGTGAAACCTGGGATCGTTCATGGGGCGACCGACGAATTCGGATGGCACGCTGTCCAGGACCGGGTCCATGTCCACGATCTGCACGCCACCATTTTGCATCTGATGGGGCTCGATCATACCAGGCTCACTTACCGTTACAGCGGGCGTGATTACCGGCTGACCGACGTGCACGGCAACGTCGTTCGCGAGATCCTCGTCTGATCCCGCGAACTGACGCGATCAAAACCGCCTTACTCGGCCAATGCTTCCTGCATCCGCTGAAGCTGGGCGATTTTCTCCTGCCAATCGGTTTCCCGCTGGCGATGCTCTGCCACCACCTTGGCCGGCGCGCCTGAGACAAAAGTTTCGCTGCTCAGTTTTCCGCGCACCTTAACGAGTTCCTGGGCGACTTTGGCGATCTCCTTGGTGAGCCGTTCCCGCTCCGCCTCGACATCGACGAGGCCTTCCAAAGGGAGGAAAAGTTCGCCCAACGGAGTGAGCGCGCTTGGGGTACCGCGTTTCGGGGCGAAATCGGCGTCGAGATCAAGCGTCTCGGCATTGAGGAGAATCTTAAGCACTTCGGCCTCATGAGCGGGCAGGGGAGCGCTCGGTTTTAAAACAAACCGGACCCGTTTATTGGAAGCAATGTTGGAGTCGCGCCGCAGGCTGCGGCCAAGGGTGACACTCTCGTATTTAGCATTGGCGGCCGCTTCATCTTCGGCAGTCAGCCCGTAATGGGCGCGGAAATCGTCGTCAAACGGCTCCGGCCAATGGGCGAACATAATGGTGCGGCCTCCCTGGTTTTCGGGCAGATCGTTCTGGTAACCGAGCCCGTGCCAGAGTTCTTCCGTGATGAACGGGAGAAACGGGTGAAAGAGCCGGAGCGTGTGGCCGAGGATGAAGTCGAGCACGGCCACGGTGTTGGCCTTGCGCTCGGGATCGGTCCCATTGAGGGCGGCCTTGCTCGCTTCCAGATACCAGTCGCAATACTCGTTCCACAAAAACCGGTAGAGCGTCGCGGCTGCGTCGCTGAAGCGGTATTGATCCAGAGCGGCGGAGACTTCACGGATCGTGCCGTCGAGACGCAACAGAATCCATTTGTCGTCATTGGTCAGAAGCCCGGGCGTAATTTCGCCCTCAGTTTCGCCTCCCTGCATCTGGCGGAATCGCGAGGCGTTCCAGAGCTTGGTGCAAAAGTTCCGGCCGAGCTCGACGTTCTTGTCATCAAAAAGAATGTCCTGGCCGAGCGGCGCGCTGCGCATGACTCCGAAGCGGAGGGCGTCGGCGCCGTACTTGGCGATGAGGTCCAGCGGATCGGGCGAGTTGCCGAGGCTCTTGGACATCTTGCGTCCCTGTTTATCCCGGATAATCCCGGTGAAATAGACGTTCTTAAACGGCATCCCGCCCATGAACTCGAATCCAGCCATGATCATCCGGGCCACCCAGAAGAAGATGATGTCCGGGCCGGTGACGAGATCGGTGGTGGGATAGAATTTTGCCAGGGTGGCGGTTTTGGCGGGCCATCCCATGGTGGCAAACGGCCAGAGCCACGAGGAAAACCAGGTGTCGAGCACGTCGGGATCCTGGACCCAGTTTTGCGGATCGGCCGGGCCTTCGATTCCGACGTAAATTTTCGGAGCCTCATCGTCGTCCCCGGATTTGCGATACCAGACCGGGACACGATGCCCCCACCAGAGCTGGCGCGAGATGCACCAATCCTGAATCCCGCTTAGCCAATGTTCATAAACCTTGGCCCAGCGTTCCGGATAAAATTTCATGCCGCCTTCGGCCACCACGGCGCGCGACGGATCGACGCTTGGGTATTTCAAAAACCATTGCTCGCTCAGGCGCGGTTCGATTGGCACATCGGCCCGTTCGCTGTAGCCGACGTTGTTTTGATACGGCTCCTCTTTTTCAAGGACTCCAAGGTCGCGCAGATGGTCGGCGGCAACGGTGCGCGCTTCAAAGCGATCGAGCCCGGTTAGCGATTCGCCGGCAAGGGCGTTCATGGTGCCGTTGGCGTTCATCACGTCGACCACCTCGAGTCCGTGGCGGAGGCCGATTTCGAAATCGGCTTTGTCGTGGGCAGGCGTGACTTTTAAAACGCCGGTCCCGAATTCAAAATCAACGTGCTCATCGCCAATGATCGGGATCAGTTTCTCGGCTCGCGGGAGGTGAATGGGCAGGGGACGCACCACGTGTTTGCCGATGAGATGGGCATACCGCGGGTCCTTGGGATTAACCGCGATGGCTGTGTCGCCGGGGATTGTTTCAGGCCGCGTGGTGGCGATGCTGAGCCAGGTACCCGAGATCTCAGCCACCTCAACTTTAAAATAATAAAGGGTGCCGTTCTGCGGCTTCATCGTGACTTCTTCATCGCTCAGCGCGGTCAGCGACACGGGACACCAGTTGACCATCCGTTTGCCTCGGTAAATGAGGCCTTTATTATAAAGATCAACAAAGACTTCCTGAACGCAGCGCGAGTAATCGGCGTCCATTGTAAAACGTTCCCGGCTCCAGTCGCACGATGCGCCAAGCTTTTTGAGCTGCTGGATGATGATGCCGCCGTGCTTTTCCTTCCATTCCCAGACTTTTTCGAGGAACTTTTCGCGGCCTAAATCGTCCCGGTGCTTGATCACGCCCTGCTTTTTCAAGGTCCGTTCCACAACGGTTTGCGTGGCGATACCGGCATGATCGGTTCCCGGTAGCCAAAGCACTTCTTTCCCGAGCATCCGGGCGCGCCGGGCGAGGATATCCTGGATAGTGTTGTTTAAAACATGGCCGAGAGTAAGCACCCCGGTGACATTGGGCGGGGGAATGACGATGGAGTACGCCGGTTTCTGCGATTGCGGGTCGGCCGTGAAACAACCTTCAGCAATCCATTGGGCATACCACTTCTCTTCGATTGCTTGCGGTTCGTAAGTCTTCGGGAGCTCGGACATAAAAGGGTCGGCAATGTTTCCGACCTCGGGGCATTTGGCAAGAGCGCGAACGAAAGCGAAGAAGAGCCGATGGGCGAAGGCAAATTGAAGAGAGCGAAAGAAATCCCGGACGACGCCACCTGATTTTCCTCTCTGCGCGTCCTCGTCGGGTTCGCAAGAGTTGTTGCGAAATCCCCGATCCCTGGCTCATCAAAACGCCTTGCCAATTGACTTTTCAAGAGTAGCCTACGCGCCTCAATGCGTCGGACCCTACTATCTTTGCTTGCGCTCGTTTTATTTGCCGGTGCGGCTTCGGGGGGCGACTGGGATCTCGTGAAGATTGGCGGACGCGATCACGTGACATTAAAAAACGTCGCGCAGTTTTACGGTTTCGGAGGAGTGCAGAAAGTCAGCAACACGTTTACCATGCGTTCCAGCGCCCGGCAATTGCGTGGCCAGGGCGGTTCGGTGGAATTTTACATTAACAATTTAAAATTCAATCTGAGCTATCCGATCGTTGAGCACGATGGGCAGTTCTGCATTTCGCGCATGGATCTCACCAAGCTCATCGAGCCGGTGTTGCGTCCCGGAAAGATCGCGAAAGCGGATCAGATTGATACCGTGGTGCTTGATGCCGGCCATGGCGGCCACGACAACGGCGCTTACAGTCCGCTTGGCTGGGAAAAACAGTACACGCTCGATACCGTGCTGCGTGCCAAGCAACTCTTTATACAAGCCGGGTTCAAAGTCGTGCTAACCCGCGGCACCGATGAATTCATCCCGCTTGAAGGGCGCGTTAAAATAGCCAATCAATACGAAAACGCCCTATTTATCAGTGTGCATTTCAATTCCGGCGGCGCCGGAACGGGCCTGGAGACCTACACCCTCGCTCCGCGCGGCGTCCCTTCGATGATGGCTGACGGTCCGCGGATTTCCGATCTTGATCCTTGCCCCGGCAATGGCCACGACGCCGAAAACATGGCGCTCGCCACCGCGACCCATGCCACGCTTGTGGTGAAATCGAGGATGTACGATCGAGGGATTAAGCGGGCGCGTTTTGTGGTGATCCGTGACATCACCATCCCCGGCGTTTTGATTGAAGGCGGTTTTTTGAGCAACGGTTTCGATGCCAAAATGATCAACATGCCTGAGTATCGGCAGCAGATGGCGGCGTCCATTGTGCAGGCGGTCCAGAATTACCGCCGTGCGCTCGCTCCGCAGCAGATCAGTGTCGCTTCGGCCGCCAGTTCAGCCGCAAGTATTGAATCGAAGGAAGCCGCGCGCCGGAGCGAAGCGGCGATTCAAAGCCAGTCGCGCATGGAGCCTGTCGTGGTCACCCCGACGACCGCTGTCCCTGCGAGCCCGCCTGCGCCTGTCTCTGAGCCGGCGAGCAACTAAAGCCTATTGAGGTGCGTTTAGGTTGAATGAGAAAACTCACCCCTGACTCGTTAGCCATTTCCGAAGAACCGCATCCGATCGGAGTATTCGATTCCGGAATCGGTGGACTGACGGTCGCCGCCGCGTTGCGGCAACTCCTTCCGGGCGAAGACATTTTTTATATCGGAGATACCGCGCGTGTCCCGTATGGCGGCAAAAGCGCCACCACCATTCAGCGTTACAGCCGGGAGATTAGCGATTTGCTGCTGGCCGAGAGCGCGAAAATCATCGTCGTCGCCTGTAATACGGCATCGGCGCTTGGCGTGCCCCGGTTGAAGGAAACATTGCATGTACCAGTCATCGGGGTCATTCAGCCGGGAGCCGAGGCCGCGGTGAGGGCGACTCAAAATGGGCGCATTGGAGTCATCGGGACGCGGGGCACGATTGCCAGCGAAGCTTATCAGCGCGCCATTTATGCGCTCGATGCGAAGGTGACGGTATCAAGCCAGTCATGCCCGATCCTGGTGCCGCTGATCGAGGAAGGCTGGATCGATGATCCGATTTCCGATGCCGTGATTGAGCGCTATCTGGAGAAATTCGTCAGCAACGGCATCGATACGTTGGTGCTTGGCTGCACGCATTACCCTCTGATGCGGGAGGCAATTCAGCGGTTTGTCGGCCCCGGGATTACGCTGGTTGATTCTGCCGCGAACTGCGCCCTGGCTGTGCGCGATTTACTTCAGGAGAAAGGTCTTTTCGCGCCGGTAAATCACAGGGGAAATTTGCGCGTGGCCGCCACCGATGCCACCGACGGTTTCCTGCGGGTTGCCGAGAAAGCGCTCGGAATCGATGTGGGAGAAGTTGAGCTGCGGACCGTGCGCGGCGGAAGTTAGGAGCAGATTTGATGAAACGAAGTCACCCCGCTTACTCGCGAGCGTAGCCTCTTACTTTGAATTGCCCCCAAGTATACGCCCAGCAGGCGGTCAGTGATAGCAATGTTCCAGCTTGGTCAGATCCTGCCCGGCGCAACAGGAACAACTTTGATTTCCTGCGGCTTTTATTTTCGGTCGCAGTTATCATCAGTCATTCTTTTGCTACACTGGGAAAAAATGAAGAGCCTCTTGCAAGGCTATCGAATGGGCGTTATTTGTTTGGTGGGTTAGCTGTTAATGGCTTTTTTATAATCAGCGGTTACTTAATCGCTGCAAGCTTCGTTAGAAGCCCTCGGTTTTTCGATTATTTGAGTCGGCGGATTCGCCGGATTTATCCCGGCTTCATAGTCGCAGTTGGAGTTACATTATTCTTTGGTTATGTGGCCGGTGCATATCAAATGCCAGCCGGCGAATTTCTTAAAGAGGCAGGCAAGGCGCTTGTTAGTACGATGACTCTTACGCCGTATCAGCCGCCGTTTGCCTTTTCCTCAAATCCGATCTCTGTCTTTAATGCATCGCTCTGGACGATTCGTCCCGAATTTACGTGCTATCTTCTTTTGGCATTGGTTTTTCAGCTGCGCCGCACCGCGCATCGAATGCTCATGTTATTGATTCTGCCTTTGATCTCGTCTGCGCTCGAAATCAGTTTTACCACAAGTGGACAGTCATTCCTTACAGCGCTCAGGCCCTATATTCCTTCGATAGCAAACCCGGACTGGCCCCTGCGGTTATGGTTTTCTTTCGCCATTGGAGCGGGCATGTATTTATACGGACATCGGGTTCCTTACCGGCATAGTTTGGCTGCTGTGGCTCTCGTATTGATGGTATTTCTACAAGTTACACCATTCCCCAGATTGAGTGCGTTTCTTGCAGCTGTTCCCTTTGCTTACCTGGTGTTCTGGTTTGCATATAATCCATTCATTCGCCTGCGCGATTTTGGCCATTTTGGTGACTTTTCGTATGGAATATATCTCTACGGGTTTCCCGTACAACAAATCCTGGTTCTCTTCCTGGCGCCTCTGCTTAACCCGTATACTTTGATTTTGCTTTCAATCGCCATTTTATTTCCGATCGCGGCAATGAGCTGGTTTTTAGTCGAACGACCATGTCTGACTTCACGCCGCAGGCAACGGATTGATTTGAACTATTACAAGACGGAACTCGACCGGTCGAAAGAATCCGTCGGTGCCGTATCTCCATTGCGATAGCGCCAGCCTTGCCTCTGGGTTCCAGATGGCGCAAACGTTTAGCTTCCTGGAAATGCCGCCAATGCCGCGGCGTAAATAGCGCGTAATGGCTGGCCGCTGGTTTTACTTACGGCCCGGCACGATTCGAACTCGGGCGCGATCTGGAGAAGTTCATCCCCTTTGAACCCGAGCTTGATTGTAACTTCGCCAAACTCAGTTAGGACCTGTTCAAACCGGCGCTGAAGTTTAAGCCGAATCACTTTTTCAACCCGGAGCCCGAATGCGCTGGTTTCGCGAAAGATGATTTCCGAAAGAGTCTCGATATGCGCCTCATCGCACAGCAGCGAAAGCTGCACGGCGGGACGGCTCTTTTTCATCTGGATCGGTGTGAACCAGACATCGAGGGCACCCGCGGCAAAGAGATTTTCCATGACCGCACCGGTGATCTCGGGCGAGAGATCATCGAGATTGGTCTCCAGGCGCGTGACGGTGTCGGTCTCGTAGCCGCCTGACATCGCGAATTACTCCTGAACGAGTTCGCCAATGACAGCCCGCAAGACAT
The DNA here is from genome assembly GCA_028293625.1 of Chthoniobacteraceae bacterium. GTDB lineage: Bacteria > Verrucomicrobiota > Verrucomicrobiia > Chthoniobacterales > Chthoniobacteraceae > CAIURC01. The sequence continues at coordinate 272,699 of JAQGOL010000029.1, forward strand.
TCGGGCGGGCTTCGAGGTCGCGCGAGCCAAGGCCGTAACCAATGCTCTCGATCTTCATCCGCGGCATGAGTCCGAATGAAACGCCAAACTCAGCGGCGATCGCGGCGCCCGTGGGCGTGATCAATTCATGCGGCTCGTCGATCTGGCCAAGCGGAATATCCTTCAGAATTTCCAACGTGGCCGGTGCCGGCACCGGGAAGCGCCCATGGGCGCAGTCGATGACGCCATGGCCGTCATTGAGATGCGAGATGTAAACTTTCTCGACGCCGAGCGCTTCAATTCCCACGCATGCGCAAATGATGTCCGCGATTGAATCCAATGCGCCGACCTCATGAAACTCTACGTCCTCGGGAGGTTGCCCGTGGATTTTTCCTTCAGCCACGGCAATGCGCTGGAAAATGCCAAACGCGTGTTCTTTGACAAAAGGCGAGAGATCGCTTGAAGCGATGAGTGCGCGGATGGCGCGATGGTTCATTCCATGCTCATGGTCGTCGTGCGCATGCGCTTCGTGGAAGTGGACTTCATCGCCATGATCGTGATCAAGGCCGTGCACGTGTTCGGCATGATCACAATCAGGCCCATGCTGATGTTCCTTATGCTCATGCGCATGCGCTTCGTGACCATGGTCACAATCCGGTCCATGAACGTGTGCCTCGTGCACGTGATGGCATTCAGGTCCATGAACGTGTTCTGCGTGCACGTGTTCTGCGTGGCCATGATTGCACTCAGGTCCGTGCACATGGTCCTCGTGGGAATGGCCGGCGTGCGGTTCTTCATCCTGGTCATGGGAATGGGTCGCACCGGCATGAATGCCGAACTTGATTCCTTCGATGCCCTTGCGCTGTTGGCGCTCGAAATGCATGTGGAAATCGCCGATCTCCAGTTTGGAGAGTTCCCACTCAAAAGTGGACGGTTTGACTCCCAGGTCGCACAAGGCTCCCACGGTCATGTCGCCGCTGATACCGGAAAGGCAGTCGAGAAAAAGAACACGCATGATGAAGTTTTTAAGAAGCTGAAAAATTAACGGGAAGCAACGAGTACAGAGAGATCGATCGCTTTGTCATAGAGCGCTTTGCCGATGATGCAGCCGTAAAGACCTTCCATTTTGTCCAGGCGCAGGACGTCCTGCGCCGATGAGACTCCGCCGCTCGCAATCAGCTGGCAATGAAGCGCATCGAGCATCTTTTCCATCTCGGAAAAGTTCGGTCCCTGCATCATTCCATCGGTGGCGATGTCGGTATAGATGATCGTGCCGGCGCCGGCGTCTTCGGCCCGGCGGGCAAGATCCAGGGCGCTGAGGGTGGACATTTCCGTCCAGCCTTTCACCGAGACAATGCCGTTTTTGGCGTCGATGCCGACCGCGATCCGTTCGCTGCCGAATGTTTTCGCCATGTCTCGGACAAACTCCAGGGATTCGGCGGCGCGTGTCCCAATGACGGCCCTTGAAACACCAGCATCAAAAGCGCGTTGGATAGCTGCTTCGGAACGCATCCCGCCGCCGAGTTCACACGGAATTGAAATGGCCTCCGTGATGGCGCGCACCGCTTCCAGATTGCGTTGTTCCCCTGAAAAAGCCGCGTCGAGATCGACGATATGAAGGTAGTCGCCGCCTTCGGCTTCCCACTTTTTTGCGAACGCGGCGGGATCGTTGGAATAAACCGTTTTCTGATCGGCTTTACCTTGGCGAAGACGGACGACTTCGCCCGACATGAGATCAATTGCGGGAAGGAGGAGCATTGCGGAGCGTGGGCAGGGTGGCGGAGAGAGGCGGCCGGAAAGGCGGCTCGTTAGTGGGTTGTGGAAATGAAATTGCGCAGGATGCCGAGACCGACCGCCTGGCTTTTTTCGGGATGAAACTGCACGGCGGCCACATTTTCCCGGGCGACACTGGCGGCGAAGGTTTCCCCGTGGGTTGAGCGCGAGGTGATGATGGTTTCATCTTCCGGCGCGGGAAAATACGAGTGCACAAAGTAGACGTGCGGATTGGCGGGCAGCCCACGCCAAAGTGGATCAGCCGGATTGGTGAGCTCCAAATTGTTCCAGCCAATCTGCGGTACTTTAAGCCCCGGGACGTTGAATTTTTTGACCACGCCCTTGAAGTGGCCGAATCCGCGGACACCAGGTGATTCTTCGCTTTCATCGAAAAGCAATTGGTAGCCGACGCAGATCCCAAAGAATGGTTTGCCCGATTCAAGCCATTCCTGAACCGGTTCCCAGAGGTGGCGCGATTGAAGGCCGCGCACACAATCGCCAAACGCGCCGACTCCCGGGAGCACGACGCCTTGGGCAGCGGCGAGCCGTTCCGGGGTTGAAACCAGTTCGACATCGGCCCCTTCGTGCCGAAGCGCGTTCAGCACACTTTGGATATTGCCGCTGCCGTAGTCGATCAACGCGATCATTTAGAGAGTTCCTTTGGTGCTTGGGATGCCTTCAACACGCGCGTCGCGCTGACAGGCCGCATCCACCGCTTTGGCCAATCCTTTAAAAACCGCTTCGGCCATGTGGTGCGCATCGCGGCCATAAAGAATTTCCACGTGCAAATTGACTCCGGCGTGCACGGTAAAGCCGCGCAGGAATTCCTCCACCAATTGGAATGGAAAGGCACCGATGGAAACCACATTTTGCGGGGCACGATATTCCAGGAACGGACGGCCGCTGAAGTCGATCACCGCGCGGACGAGCGTTTCATCCATCGGGACGTAAGCGGACCCGTAACGGCGGATGCCGCGTTTGTCGCCCAGCGCAAGGGCGAACGCCTGGCCGAGCGCGATGCCGGTATCTTCAACCGAATGATGAAAGTCGATCTCGATATCGCCGTCCGTCTTCAGGTCAAGATCAACCAGGCTATGCCGCGCAAAAAGCGTGAGCATGTGATCGAAGAACGGGATCTTCGTCTCGATGCTGCTTCGGCCGCGGCCATCGACGGTAAGGTCGACGCGGATCGCGGTTTCATTCGTCTTGCGGTCAATGTGCGCTTGGCGGTCCATTTAAATCCTTATTATTCGTCAGCTTCTTCGGAAAGCGCCTTGCGTTTGCGAACGGCTGAGACGGCGGCGATAATGCCCACGATCACGGCGATGAGGATGATGATGCCAACGGGCGTCGTTAAAAAGGAGCGCTCTTCCACTTCACTGGTCTCACTCGCTGTCGTCACCTCGGGGGCTTTTTCCTCCGCCACCGGGGCAGCTGCTGTTTCCACAGGCTTCGCTTCTTCAACCGGCGCAGCCTCGACAACGGCAGGGGCGGCTGTTTTTCCGGCTTCGGCAATCGGGTTGAGCCGTTCAACCACTTCGTTTGCGCTCCAGAGTTCGCGCGATTTCCCCAACGCCACGGTGGCACCTTCAAAGTCTTTGTCGGCGATTGCTTTTTGGGCTTTCTCGCTCAGTTGAAGCGACTGGCGGATCCTGGGGATGTCGATGGTGTTTAAACGAGGGAGCTCGGAGGCGAGTTTTCCCTGAAGCGCGTTGAGGCTTTTTGGCTCATGCACGAGCAACGGCGGCCAGCGAAGGCCCCGTTTCTCAGCGGCCGCGAGCGCGGCGTCCGCGGCGGCGGCATCGCGTTTGACAGCAGCCTCCATTTCGGCGCGTTGGGTGATTGAGGCGAGCTGCAGGCCTTTGGCCCGGTCGGCTACTTCCGTGGCAACCATCGGTTGCCGGCGCTCAACTTCCGCTTTTAAAGAAGTGGCAATGCGCCGGGCCAACTCCACCGCGTCGGGCCAGATGCGTGCGCCGGGAAATTGCTTTTCGATGGCGTCAAAAGTATTGAGCGCACCAACCAGGTCACCGCCGGTGCTCTGGTCTTTCATGTAATTGAAAGCGAGCAATGCGCTGATCTGGTAGCGCTCTTTTTCCGCGTCTTCTTTGCTCAACCATGCGCCGTTGAGTTTGACTTCGCCCGCGTCGACGCGCTTTTTTTCCTGCTCAAAATCCGAGGCGATTTTCTGGGCGTCGGCCAGATGCGTGCTGGCCGGGAACGCGCTTTTGAATCCTTCGATGGAACGAAGCACTCCTTCGTAGGTGGCAGGCGGCAAAGAGTTCGCCCCAAGCTTGGAATTCTTCAAGGTCTGCCAGGTCGCTTCATCCGGCTGCTCCTTATCAACTTTTGCAACCTCCGCCTTTAATACCACGCGGGAATCGGTGATTCCCGCCGAGATCTTTTGCTCCAAAGTGATCTCTGTATCGGTCTCTTTCGTGATTTTTCCCTCCAGCTTTTCCCCGCTTTTTAAGGTCACGCTGTCGGCGAATCCTTTCTGGGGAAGAGTGGCAAGGGCAAAGGCGGTCAGGAGGAGAATACCGGTTTTTCTCATGGGGGAGGCAATTAAGCAGAGGGTTGGGGGACGAGGAAAGGACTTATCTGAGGCACGCAAGGCCGGGAGGCAATGCCGGAGTTTGATGCCGATTCATCGGTCGAATTTATAACCAAATTCGCGGACGGTCTTGATAAAACGCGGTTGAGCCGGATCGGGTTCGATCTTATTTCGCAGGGAATTGACAAAGCGATCGATGCTCCGCGGTGTCACCATGCAATCGTAACCCCAGACCCGGTTCATGATCGTATCCCGGCTGAGCGCCGTGCCCGAATGACTGACCAGATAGTGAAGCAAATCAAATTCTTTGGGCGAAAGCGGCACATCGGCACCCGCACGCACCAATGCGCGTGACCTGGCATCGAGGCGGCAGTCGCCAAAGTCGTGCACGATCGCGCCGCTGCGCCGCCGCCGAAGAAAGGAATCGGCCCGCGCGAGCAGTTCATTGATACTAAAAGGCTTGGTGACGTAGTCGTCGGCCCCCAGTTTTAGTCCAAGCACCACATCGGCTTCCTGGCCTTTGGCCGTGAGGATAATGATCGGCATCTCGAGCCCTTCCTTGCGCAGAAACCGGCAGACCTCGTATCCATTCACCTTCGGCAACATGAGATCGAGAATGATCAGGTCAGGCTGGATTCGAATGGCTTCTTTTAACCCTTCATCGCCATCGATGGCCGTCTTTACCTGGTATCCCTCAAACTCAAAGTTGTCTTTGAGCCCGCGCAGCATGGCCGGATCGTCCTCGATAATGAGCACAGTTTCTTCAAGCATGGTTCTGGGGGGTGGGTGGGGCGGAACGGAGTGGGGTGGGGTAGGAAGATGGGAGCCCGGAAAGGCGGGAAAATTGCAAGGTCGCGTGCCGGCTCAATCTGATTAGGATATGGCGTTCATGCGTGCCGGATATTTTTTGGCCTTTGGCCTGGGTCTCTTTTTGTTTTTTGTGATTTTCAATCGCACTCCGGCCCCTCTGGTGCGGAGGGAGGTGATTGTTGAAATACCAGTCCCAATCGCGGCTCCTCGCGCCAGGGAGGAACCGGCGCCGGCGGCAACTGTGCCGGAGGAAACGTATCCCGATCTGAATCTGGCGCCACGGCTTGAACTTCAAACTGGATCGCTTCTTTGGGAAGATCGAGTAACGGCGATCACGCAGTCCGCAACACTCACCGAGGGGGCAAAGGCGCGGGAACTATTGCGCAACCTGGTTTCGTTCCCGGAGGAAGGACTCGAAACTGCCACACAAGAGGCGGTGAATCGGCTTCCGGACAAGGAATTCGCGGCGGCACTCGGGCTTTTGATCAATCCGCAAACACATGGCCGTGTGCTTCAGGTTCTGTTCGCCGATCTGTTGGAACGTCCCGATGAGATCACCCTTCCTGCGCTCCTGTCGATTGCGCGAAATGGGACGCATCCTTTTGCGAGGCAGGCCCGCGACAATCTTGGGCTGCTGGTAGGAAAAGATCTCGGAACGGACTGGAATCGGTGGGATGCCGAAATCCGGCATCTGCTCAAGCCGTCGAGCTTGTAACCGGCTCGATTATTCGCCGTCGCTCCCGACTGCGGCTGTCGGGCAGACTGCCATGATCTCTTCAGCGATTGCAACCTGCGCATCCCCGATCGGCTGCTCGTGAAAATAGACGTAGGTTTCATCGTCATTCCATTTGATCAGTGAATCGGCGCCGTCGACGTCAAGGCAGGTCCGGCACGGGGTGCAGGTGGCGTCCACATACCAGGGACCAGGAACGTTTTCGGGAACTTTGGAACAATAATCGGCCATGGCTTCTGCCTAGAAGATCCCGCTTAGGAGATCAATGTGTTAGTACCGGCGTTACTGCGATTTTTTTGAATCTTCACTGGGCGTCTCCAGCTTGGGAGCGGGGCGCAGTTCAAGGAGCCTGAGAAGATCAATCCCGGGATCAATCGGTTTTGGAGGGGGCTCGGTCCCGGGAGGCGGTTCAGGCAGCGGAGGAGCGACGATCTCGCGGCCTGATTTTGTAAAGAGCGCTGTGCGGATGATCTTTTGTTTCTGACCTTTCTCGTCAATTTTTTCTTCGCTGACCGTTTTAATCGCTACGTCGTCGACTTTGTAAAGCGCGCCATTGGCATGCCTCAGGAACGGACGCATTTCATCAAGATGGAACGGCCGGCTGCCGCGGCGCCCGAACACCACGGTCTGTCCGCCGGTTTCATCGGTGACGCGATCGCGATCGAGCCCGCGTGAGACGGCGAGCATGGCGTGTTTGGTCGGGAAGGTGGCAATCAAACGCGGCGCGGGCCTTGGGCTGAAGCCCGATGCGCCTTCCACTGAGTCCGGCGAGATCATCTGGATGACTCGGAGACCGTTATGGCCATCGGCGACGAGCGCATACATTGAAGCGGCAACCGAGCCGATCTGCACGGCGCGCGAATCGTTGAGGGCGCCGTTGGCATTGAACATCTGATCAAGCTTCGGCTTGGTCGGATTCTGCACGTCAATGATCGCCAGCCCATCACGTCCATCCGCCACATAAGCGTAGGTGCGTGCGACGTAAACCTTGTGGGGATCGCGAAGCCGGACCACCGCGCCCGGAATCGCCCTGGGGCGGGTGGGCTCGCTGATGTCGACTACCTTGAGCCCCTCCTCATCGGTCACAAAGGCATACTGGAATTGAATGGCGACCGATTTTGGGTGCTTGAGAAATCCGTCGGCCAGTTCACCAACGAGGCGCGGCTGGTTGGGTTTATTGACGTCCACGACAGCCAGGCCGCGTTTAGTCGTAATGTAAACACGATGGCCTGCGCAGACCCCGTAAGTGGCGCCGGTGAGTTTGCCCTCAGGATTGTAATGATTGCCGATGTCAGCGCCGCTCCCGTCGCGCAATGGCATCCGTTTCAGGAAATTGTTTTCCGGATTGCCATCGTAGAGGCAATTGATGTCAACGATCACGAGACCCTCTTCCAGATCGGTCACAAAAGCGGTGCCGTAAATGGGATGGATCGGCTGCTCTTCGTTGGCTGGGTTTTGAATCCGCAACGGATCATTCATCATCGTGCTGGCCAGCGCGGCAGAAGTCGCAAACTTGGTTTTCACGATCGTATGCTGGCCGAGCGGCGAGACCGGTGAGCTCAGGAAACGTTCAGAGAACCCTTTCTGGTCGATGTTCGCCACGTCGAAGACTTCAAAACCGCCCTCGCCGTTTGCCGTATAGACATATTCGCCGTGCAGGGTGATGTCGTTGATCTCATCGGCATGATGCTCGTAAGCAGTCTTGAGCACGCGCCCGGCGGCCAAATGCTCGGCATAATTACGCGGATACGCTTTGCTCTGGAATGTGCTGCCGATCGGCGCCTGAGGTTCTTCGGCTTCCGTCCAGATGACGCCATGGAGTTCATGATCGCCGCCAACCCACGCGTAACGGCCAAAGAAATTGACCGTGCCGGTGCCGAAGCCGAGTAGCGAGGTCATCCAGGCATTGTTATCGTTGTTCTTGGAAAGATGACATTCCGTGCACGACTTGGTGGTGCCGCGTCCGCTGGTGGTGTGGGCAAAATGCGGATTAAAAGCCTGACCGCTGTAGCCGTCGCCACTGACGGTTTGAGCCTGGGAATAGACCCATTCGCGGTTTGAGTTTTGCGAGCTTACCAGAACCGCACTGGAGGATCGGAGGACCGCCATGCGGTTTTTCTTCACCGTGCCATCGATGCCGAGCATGAAGACGTCGTCGCGAACAACCTGCGGGTTGTAAGTTGTAAAGTTGCGGTCGGTGACGCCTTCGTACTTGTTCATGGCAACGCGCTGGTTGGCCTTCATCGGCATATGACAGCCAAAGCAGCTCGTTGCCCATGAGGTATGGCAGATCTGGCAATCCATCGACTTATTGCTGTGGGCCAGTTCCGCCGCGCATTTCTCGGGTGAATCGGGCACGGTGCCCCAGGTCTCGCCGTCGCGCCGCAGCGTCTTGGCGTAACGGGCCTTGGCATTGTACTTGGGCGAGAGCGGATTGATGATGTCGACCGTCTGCGGGATTTCCCAGCGCATATCGGGCGACATGGTCGAGTTCTGGAAAAGCTTGCCGGCTTCCCATTCAAAACGTGGTTTCCAGGGCGTGGAACCCTTGGCCAGATCGACCGGTTCCTGTTTGCGTTCCTTGGCATTCCAATGACCGCCCGCGCCGGTGGTAATCAGGGTGGGCCGCTGGTCGATGGTGCCATGGCAATCGACGCAGGTGATGGTGGTCACGTTGCGCGGTTCGCCATAAAGAAGGCCGTTGCCGTGGACCTCGATTTCAAAGTGGCAATCAACGCATTGCATCCCTTTGGCGAGATGGATGTCATTAAGATGGACGGCCTTTTTGAAGTCCTTGTGTGCGATGATGTTGTCGTCAAGGTCGAGCCGGTTTCCTTTTTTGTCCTGCTTAAAGATGGCACGGTAAACCCAGCCGTGGCCGTGGTAATCGGCAAATTGCGTGTGCTTGAGCAGCGGATTGAGCTCGGCAACTTTTTCAAGAAAATCGAGCTTGCCCCAGTTGCCACGTGCGGCGGCGGCCTCGGGATTGGAGACAGTGGCGCTGACCATCTCGGCATCGGTCGGGTCGTGCTGGACCTTGGGATACATGAGGTCGGCATCGGTTTCCTGGTCCCACCAGGTGTATCCAAGGAACGGATTCACAAAGAGGTTGCCCTGGTGCATATGGCAGTTCATGCACTGGGAGGAAGGGATCGACCGGGTAAATTGATGTTTGACCGGATGCCCGCGTTCGTTTTTGGGAATGGTCGGGTCTTTGCTGAAACTCAGGCCCTGATGGCCATACTTGCTATACCAGCCCGAATTGGTCGGGGAACGGTCATTGGCATAAACCACGTGGCACGCCGTGCAGCCGCTCGAGCGATAATCTCCGGGCCGGTTGTTGGATCCCATGAATCCCAGCATCGGATCGTGAAGCCGGGTTTTTTGCGCGCCGAGAATAACCGGGTCGGTCCGGTTGAGGGTGCCAAGTCCGCGATCTGAAAGACGGCGCTCCGGTTTGCCGGGAGGCTCGTCCAACGTGGAGAGCCCCAATGAAAGGGGAGCCGCCCCGCCTTTTTCAAAAATACGAAGGACATTGCCGGGCATGCTTCGATTCCAGCGAGGCAACGGGACCAGGTAAGGAAGGATGCCGTATTTGCGGGTTTCTTCCGCGGTGGGCACAAACGGGTTTTCCAGTTTAAGTGGTACGCCATCCGCGCCATACGACTGGCCAACGATGGCGTTTTTGGAATCGATCGCCCCGTTGTTGTAAGCGGCAGCGTTCCAGAGCATGGCACCATGGTTCATCATCGAATGGCCCACGCGATTGACGATGTCCGAGTGACAAAGTCCGCACGCTTTGGCGGCAACGCGCAGGTCGCCCGGGTTGATGAATCGGATGAACTCAGGCGATTCGTGATTGAGGATGACCGTCGCGTTGGGCGGATTGGCGGAACTGCGCCACAGCTCCGGATTGTTGGCCATGACGTGCGCTTTATCGAGCGTGAGTCCACGTTTTGGATCGCCACCATGGCAGTCAGTACATCCAAGCACCACGCTCGGGGACGCGTGCATCGTGTGAGTGTCGGTTGTCTTATGGCATTCCATGCAACCGACACTCTTGCGATCGGCCTCCTCCTGGGTTTGATCAATCCAGTTACGCTTCACACCGGAACGCGTCGGTGGCGGTGGAATCTTGCCGGAAGTGCGCGGCCCAAGCCCGGTCGAGTCCGGGATAAGTTCAAGCCGCGGCTCGTTGGTTGTGGATGTCTCGGGCCCGATTCCCTCTCCGGCTTTCTCCGGCATGACTTCCGCCGGGGCGATCTGTGGAGAAATAGCCGGCCCGCTTCCCGTGGCAGGTTCGGGCGCCTTGTTCTCGTCGACAGCCAGACTCAGCAGTGCGGGCAGGCCGAGCCACAAAACAAGTAACGAGAGAAAGAGGGTTTTTCGCATGGCTTCTTCCGTCAGCAGCATTACGCGTTGTCGCCGCCTCAGTGACGTGACGAAATAGGCGGCCCTCTTTAAACACGCGAGGCAAAAGAGGGGAGTCGCGCAAATTTATTGCTTCCAGAAAGAACCAGCTGGCGGCCCGCTGCGATTCGCGCGTGGTCAACGCCGAAACGCGGGAAATTTAGGCCAGCGCAAGAATGCGGCGGGCGACTTCCTCCACATTGGCGCGGCTGTTAAATGAGCTGATCCGGAAGTAGCCTTCGCCCGCGCTGCCAAAACCGCTGCCTGGTGTAATCACGACATTGGCCTCATTAAGCATCCGATCGAACATCTCCCAGCTGGTGGTATTGGCCGGTGTTTTCACCCAGATATAAGGTGCGTTGACACCGCCCCAGACACTAAGGCCGGCTTTCGTGACGGCTTCGCGCAGGATCGCCGCATTGCCCATGTAATGAGATAGCAAGGCCTTGATTTGTGCTTTGCCCTCAGCCGAATAGAGCGCCTCGGCACCCCGCTGCACAATATAGCTGACCCCATTGAACTTTGTGCTCATACGCCGGTTCCAGAGCGCGTGGAGGCCATGCTTTTCTCCTGAGCGCGTGCGTGCCATGAGCGATTTGGGCACCACTGTAAATGCGCACCGTGTCCCGGTGAATCCGCCGTTTTTTGAAAAACTGCGGAACTCAATGGCGCACTCGCGGGCGCCGGGGATTTCGTAAATGGAATGCGGGATGCCGGGCTCGCTGATGTAAGCCTCGTAAGCGGCATCGTAGAGGAGGATCGTGTCGTTTTTGAGCGCATATTCGACCCATGCCTCAAGCTGGACGCGCGTGGCAACGGAGCCGGTCGGGTTGTTGGGAAAGCAAAGATAAACAATATCCGCGCGCTCGGATGGGACATCAGCGACAAACCCGTTCGCTTCGTTACAAGGCAGGTACATCAGCCCGGCGTACGCGCCGGTCTCATCCGCCGCGCCGGTATGTCCGGCCATGACATTGGTATCGACATAAACCGGATAGACCGGATCCATGACCGCAATCACGTTCTCCGCGCCGAGGATATCCAGGATCGCGCCGCAATCACATTTCGACCCGTCGGAAACAAAGATCTCGTCGTCGGCCACCTCCATGCCGTGGTCGCGGTAATCGTGCTGGGCAATGGCGGTGCGAAGAAATTCGTAACCCTGTTCGGGCCCGTATCCGCGAAAGGTTTCACGCGCGCCCATTTCGTCGACCGCTTTATGCATCGCCTCACGGACGGCTTCGGGCAACGGCTCTGTCACGTCGCCGATTCCGCAACGGATCAGGCGCTTGGCGGCTTCAGGGTTGGCATTGCAGAAAGCCGTGACGCGGCGGCCGATTTCCGGAAAGAGATAGCCGGCGCGAAGCTTGAGGTAGTTATCGTTGAGAAAAGCCATAGGAGCGGGACGGTTTAGTCGAGGCTCGCGTCCCGGTAAATCCCGAATGCAAGGCAGGGTGCGCCGCATCTTTTCCAGATGTGTGTTTCATCCGGGCCGCTCCAAGGTTAAGTGCTCACGGGTGCAATCCGTAGAATTTATCGTCCCGCCCGAAAGCCTCGGCACGCGTCTTGACCAGTATCTGGTTGCGCAACTTGCCGCCTCCGTGGTTTCCAGGGCGCGCATTCAGGATTTGATCAAGTCCGGCCACGTGACGCTCAATGCGGCTGTTACCAAGCCAAACGCGCGATTGAAAGCCGGGGATCAGATCTTTTTCAGCGAACCGGCGCCGGCCGCGGTTGATACTTTGCCACAGGAAATCGCGTTGGATGTGCTCTTTGAAGACGATGACCTCATTGTGCTCAATAAACCGGCCGGCATGGTTGTGCATCCCGCCGCGGGAAATTGGGATGGGACCCTGGTCAATGCACTGCTGCATCATTGCACGTCCCTTTCGGGAATCGGTGGCGAGCAACGTCCCGGAATCGTCCATCGGCTCGATAAAGAAACCAGCGGCTGCATCGTCGCCGCCAAAAACGATCTGGCGCATCAAGGGCTCTCGGGGCAGTTCGCGAGGCGCGAAGTTACCAAAATTTATCTGGCCCTGGCGGCGGGTCATTTTCCGCAACCGCGGGGGATTATCAACGAGCCGATCCATCGGCATCCGGTGGATCGCAAAAAGATGACGGTGGTGGCCAAGGGGATGCCCGGACGCCTGGCGCGCACCGATTGGAGGGTCATTTGCGAGATCGGCAAGGCGTCGCTGGTGGAATGCACGTTGCATACCGGCCGCACCCATCAGATCCGGGTGCACTTAAAGCACCTTAACCATCCGCTGCTTGGCGATGAACTTTACGGAAAGCGCGCCGGTTATGATCGCCAGATGCTCCATGCATGGAGGCTCGGCTTTACTCATCCGCGTACTCGCGAACGCCTCAGTTTCGAGTCGCCCATCCCGCTTGATTTTGTGGAAGCTGGAGTGCCGAAAACTTTGCCATGAATTCTTTCCTGTCCGCTCTCGATGTTGTCCATGCCGCGCTCCGCTCCCTTCACGAGCAAGGTGTGGAGCTGCGTGCTTCGAGCGCCTCGCTTGCAAGGCTTGCAGATGGCCTTGCCAAAGCGGCTCCGGCACAGCCCGAAGCCAGGCGTCCGGTCTGGAATCCGCCGGTTGAGACGCCACAGGTATCCGAGAGCATTCCGGCTCTCGTTGAGGCGCCCCGGGCGGTTGTGGCGCCGGAAAAACGCGCGAACAATTCCGGCGCGGAAAGCAGTGAAGCCCGCCTGGCCGCACTCCATGAACCGGCCGCCATCCTTGCGTTTTGTCCTTCGCTCGCAAGCAAGCCGGCTCAGATTGTATTCGGCCTCGGCAGCGCGGAAGCGGAGATCATGTTCATTGGTGATGTGCCCGGTTGTGAGGAAGACCCGGCCGGCGAACCGTTTGGCAGGCTCGACGGAGTGCTTTTAAACAAGATCATTGAAACAATGGGCTTCCCCCGAGCCAAGGTTTACATCACTACCTTGATCAAATGCCGCCCGGAACGGCTGGCCGACGGCGAGCCCGACAGCCGCAAGCCTTCCACAGGTGAATTGCAAGCAGCTCTCCCGTTTCTCAGGCAACAGATTGAGATTATCCAGCCAAGGGTGCTCGTGGCGTTGGGAGCGGGCGCCATGGCCGGCTTATTGGGCGAATCCCAGCCGATGGCAAAACTGCGTGGGCGCTGGCATGAATTTGAGGGACTCCCGCTCATGGCGACTTATCATCCCACCTACTTGGTCCGCAATCAGGCGCTGAGCGAAAAGCGGAAGGTCTGGGAGGATATGCTGCTGGTCATTGAAAAGCTCGGCCGCCCGGTCTCGGCAAAACAACAAGGCTATTTCCTGCCGAAAGCGTGACTTGCTCCCTGCGCTCAGGTTCGAACGAGCGCGTTCAATGAACGATTTGAAAAGGCGATCGGCAGCGCAAGCAAAAGCCCTTTGCGAACCGTGGAGCGGGGGACTTTCACTTTTCGCCCGGTTTCAAGCGGCGGCTGTTCGCGCATGAGCCGGAGTGTTTTCAGTCCCAGATACCACGGCAGAAAACAGGCCGCGCGCAGCCGTCCCGAGTTTAGCGAGGCAATGTAACGGTGGCCGTCCTGAAGATAATCTCCCGCCTGAATGAGCCAGCGTTCAATAACGGGATGCGCAGATTGCGGCGCATTGACAAGCGACTCGGGTGAAAGGCCCGCAGCGCGCAATTCATCCTCCGGCAGATAACAACGGCCTGCGCGCAAATCAGCAGGCATGTCGCGCAGGATATTAACCAGTTGAAGACCCTTGCCGAAATTTAACCCGATCCTGCACAACTTTTCAGTCTCGATGGTTGAATAGCGCGGCAGATGCAACAAGCAAAGCCGGGTCCAAAATTCACCGACACATCCGGCAACCAGATAAGTATACTCGTCGAGCTCCGCGGCCGTTTGCAGGGCGATAATCTGGCCCGTCTCGCCAAACCGCTGAAGATCGAGTCTCTGTCCGCGAATGATGATTTCCATCACGCGCACAATTTCGTCCCGATCACTTTTTTTGAGCGATTCAAGCCACTGGAGGCAACGGCCCAGGTTCTTTACCAGCTCACTTTCTCCTTTGTCTTCGGAATGAATGACCTCTTGAAGAGCCGGGAGTGAGTCGGTAACGCCAGTACGAATCATCTCGTTGAACGCGGTCAATGCTTCAAACCGCACTGAAACGCTCGCCTGGGCCGAATCGGCAATTGTGTCGCTTGCCCGCGCGAGCAAATAAGCGAGGCCGATCGGGTCGCGCAGCGGGGCTGGCAGCAGACGGATGGTCAGGTAAAACGAACGCGAAACCGAGGCCAGCAACGGGCCTCCAAGATCGGATGTGGTCATGGTTCCGTAGTGATTTTTTTCAAGTCAATGTGTTCCGCGTTTCCAAGCCCCAGCTCGGAAGCCGTGTGCAACCATTCGGCCCTGGCGCCAATGGGCGGCAACCTCGCTTCATGCCGCCACGCTTCAAGCTGGCGCACCGCAACCGTGTCAATGGCAACCGGATCTTTGCTGGCGTACAAGGTGCCGTGGGCGAAAGCGTAGTTGGGGTTCCCGCTGGGACCGCCTGCATACTGGGCGACCAGTCCGTCCAGGATATGCAGGACCACCTTTGCTCCAATATGCTCGTCGTCGTAAAGCGCTGGGATCGAATCCGCGCCGGAAATATCGCTTTGCAGGAATCTGCGCCAGTTGTCGATATTGGGGATGGTCATGTTGTAAAGGGCGCCAGCCACTCCGCAGGCGGATTCATCGGCCAGGACAGGCACATTGATGACTTTCGTAACCTCGCGACTTAGCACCGTGGCAAGGTGGCTCGTGGAACTAAGCATCTCCGCTTCGGAAGCCCTGAACAGCGACGCTTTCCGTTGTTTTTCCTGAAAAAGCAAGTCGCCCCAAATCAGCTTCCCCAGCACGGGCGCAACCAGTTCAGTCGCCCGATCGTAACTCTCCGATGTCGGAATGCTGCGCACCGTATAGCCGCCGCGTCTGTTAATAAATCGCGCTTCTTTTAAGCGTTCCGCATCCCGATCCCAAACAATAATCTGCGCAGCCGGGACGCCCGCCTGCTCAAGCCCGGCCACAATCGCCTCAACGACGCCGAGATGGGTCGAAAAGTAGCGTCCGCCAGCCGCTGAAACCTTGATCCCAATCCGATCCTTTGGCGTCACAAGCGAGCGCCATCCTGCAGCAACACTTTTTTGTCCGGTGACGGCCATGATCAGCTCATCCACCATTTGCCGAGTCACGCGCGGGTTCTCTTCCAGCCGCGAAATCGCTTCCGATCGCTGTGTGTAATAGACGACTGATTCCGCGGGCACGCCGGCTCCTCGCGCCGTTTTGAGAGCGATAAGCGCGAGAAGAGTAGCCGCCAGAATGTTCCGAAACACAGGCGGCAACTATTCCGGGAGAGCGCCGACGTGTCAATTTGCGTCGAACCCAATGCCGTTTCTGACTCCCTGCGCCGGAGCACCGGCGGATAACGCGGTTGATTTATACCCCGAATCATCCATTTAAGGCACTTAGCACCTTTCTTGCACAAGCGCAGTTACGGCAGTGGCCAAAAACGACGCCTTGCCCACGGCGCTCCATCCGTTCGCCGCCTTAATACTATCCGACCTCGAGCAAACGCAGCAACGCCGTATCAATCCGCCCTGTAACGCTAAGTCCGTTTTCGCTCTGATAAGCACGAATGGCAGCGCGCGTCTCCGGCCCGACGCTGCCGTCGATTGCACCCTGGTAAAATCCAAGTTCCTGCAAGGCGTTTTGCACCTCCACTCCCAGGTTCCCTCGGCTGCTTGTGCTACGGCTTGCGTAAGTCACCGTGCTTGTTCTGCAGTCAGGATAAGTTTCCACGTGATGATAGCTGACTCCGCGCCCGGGCTCGAAGCCGGGATAATTGTAAGTCCAATGCGCGTAGGAATAAGGGCGCACAAAACACGGCTGGGATGAGTGTCTTGAATAACGGGCAACTTGATAGCTGCGTTCACTCCCATATGAATAAAGCCCCCCCCGGCTGCCGGCGCGGACTCCATCACCCCTGTCGACGCGATTATGATCGCTTAACCCCGTTGCCGTTAGACTCATCCCCAGGCAAAGCGACCAAATGATACGAAACGATCTCATAGAAATTGAATCGAGACGACTGCCGAAAATTGCCGGGTAATGTTTGCTCGGGTTAGCACTTCGGAGTGCGGTAAGTTATCGCGAACTTTGTGCCGCTTAACCGGGTTGCCCGCTAACTCGCAATAAGCCGTCGTTTAAAATCATCGCCCGCAGCCCTCCACGGTTTTTTAAAAGTGCTTCCGCACCCGGCGCAAAAGCCTGATCCATCCAGTAGCACGGAGCGCACTCCGCTTCGCCGCGAAAACGCACTCCCTGGATTTCGAACTCCCTGCCGATCAACGTATTGAGATCGACTCCGGCGGTAATCACGTTGCGCCGGAAAACGGCGGGTGTCTTATCGCTTATCAAAAGCTTCTCACAGAGTTGCTCGTAGATTTCCAACTGGAAAAAAGTGATCTGGCCTTTGTAACCCGGCTTGTAATTCAGAAACCGGTCGCCTTCGATCCCGCGGCCTGCCAGGCATCGGATCTCCGCTTGTTCAATCATCGTATGCTGGCCGGGTGGTTTGCCGTGATGTCCAAAGAAATTGTGGCCGGGCGAAGTATAAAGATGTTTGATCCGCAGCGTCTCAGGAGTCACAGCTCTATTCTGCCTGAATACTCTGGAAATGCCCGCACTTATTCATTCCGCAGACTGCGCCGGCTAATGAAAGAAACCGCGGATAGCCCAAGAGTAAGCGCCGCCCTTTTGGCCGGGGGAAAATCGAGCAGGATGGGTGTCGACAAGGCCGGCGTGATCGTTGCCGGAGAGCCATTGTGGCGCCGGCAACTCGCTTTGCTGCGCGCCGTAAATCCAGACGAATTGCTTGTGTCGTGCCGGCCCGGCTCCGGGTATTTTGATTCCGAACAAAATATCATTTTAATCCATGATACCGTTTTGGATCTGGGGCCGCTGGGCGGGATTGCGGCCGTTTTGCAGAAGGCTCGCTTTGATTTTATATTAGTTTTAGCGATCGATTTACCGCTGATAACAGCGCAATTTCTTTTCCGGCTGATTGCCGCTTCCAATCGCCACGGCAAGGGGATTGTACCGCGTGATGAAGAGTGGTATCAGCCGCTTGCTGCGATTTATCCGCGAGCGTGTCTGCCGCTTATTGAGAAACATCTGTTAGGGCCTGATCGTTCAATGCAATATTTTGTTAAGGCGGCATTGCATTCTGGATTCGTTTCCGAATACCCACTGGCTGAAGCGGAGCGATCCCTTTTTAAAAACCTCAATACAGTGGCGGATCTTTTCTGAAATCTATTTTCCCATGGCGAATAATTGATTTGTTTTAAATAAAAGCCATTGTTTGGAAGCCGATGCTCTGCGGCAGAGTGGCGGCATGGAGCGCGCAGGCTCGTATTCTATTTGAGCGCACTATGCATTCGACGCTCCCGGAGTGTAACCGTCATAACCATCTCATTATTAGAATGGCGTTTTTGGGAGAGGTTCCATAACGCGGTTCTTGTCCGCTGATTCAACTCATTAATACGCTCTATTTTTCACAGAAAGGTTGACTCTAACCAACGAGCCCATATTTTCGCCGCCCACTTATGGCCAATAAACCAAACGCGATAGATCGAATCCAGGAACTCAAAGCTGAAATTGCTTCCCTGGAACAATCTGCGCTCAATGAACTAAAGCAACGCCGTGACTCGCTGGCCGAGGAGCTTATTGCTATCGACGCCGAAATCGCACATCTTTCAGGTAAACCGGCTGAAAGCAAAAGAACCCGCGCGCGTGCGGGCAAACGGATCGGCAAGTCGCTTCCGTTGCAGGAGCTAAAGGAGCTTCTGGCGGTTGCTCCGGGCAAAAGCCTCAGCATCCGCAAGGAAGGACTCGACCTTGCCAATATTAAGACATTGGCAGCCGCGAATCCGCATTTGCTCCAGCTTGGCGGTAAAGGCCCGTGGCCAACCGTCACGCTTTTAAAGTAATCCGGCAGAGAATGCCCCGGGGGCTTTTCCCCGGGGTTTTTCCGCGTTTATTGACGGGCCCGGCGGCGGAGGCAATTAATTGGCAGCCGGCTGTGATTCATTGACCTTTTTGTTCAGGCGCAACTGGAGTTCCATCATTGCTTTGGTTGTGCGGATGCGTTCCGGAAGCCGTGCCGCTGCGTCGCTCGCGGCCTGATACGATTTGCCCGCTTCATCCCGGCGTCCCGCCTGGGATAGCAGATCGCCACGGCGTTCAAGCCAGTGCTCCTGGCGCTGCGCTGAGCTGCTTAACTCATCGAGGAGCGTGATCGCGGAGTCGAACCGCTTTTGCGCGGCTTCAAGTTCAATTGCGTAAAGACCAAGCGTAGGAAGATTGCCTAGTAGTTTCATCCCTTCCCTCAACACCTCGACTGCTTTGGCTCCGTGCTCGCCAATGCCGGCAGCCGCCAGTGCGTGCGCTCGTTCAAGATAGATTTCCGGATCCGGCCGCGCGGAGTATTCAAGGGTTTTGGCAAAATCGTCCGCCGCGGCGAGCGGATTGCCCAGCTTCATTTCAATTCGGCCGTGAACAGCGTAACCTTCAGCGTGCCTTGGATTTCTCTTCAGGAATTGAGCGAGGATAATTTCCGCGTCGCCGGCATGGCCCGACGCAAATAACATGCGGGCACGGCCGAATTCAATGCCAGGCAAGGCTGGGGCGAGGATCGCGGCGCGGTCGTAGTCGGCGGCCGCAGCCGGCCAATCTTCATGGATGCGGAATAGTTCCGCGCGTTTTAGATAGAGCCCGGCGTTTTCGGGGCCCTTGAGGATTTGGAGGGTGAGGGCGTCAATTTGTTCGTGCAGATCGCCGTGGGCAAGTGCCGTGGCGCAGAGTGCCACGTTCAGGATAAAAACAAGCAGCGGCAAACTTCTTTGACTCTTCAAATGATGGATTGCGGCCTTCACTTTGGGTTCGCAACAGTCGCTACATTTGAGTAAGACGATGCGCCCTGGTTATTGAAGGCACGGACGCGATAAGAATAGCTCTTTCCAGGCTTCAATCCCGCACTCAGGAAGGTGGTTGTGTTGCGTCCGGCAATCGCGATCGGCGCAAATGGACCGTTTTCCTTCGAGCGCTCAATCCTGTAGCCGAGCTCATTTTGCGCGTTATCCGTCCAAAGAAGCCGTGTCTGTGAGTTTGAGACGGCGACCGCGGCGAGGTTGGTTGGCGCCGCGGGAGTTGAAGGAGGCACTTGGGGAATAACACGAACCAGCTTGGACGCGCCGCTTTCGCCGATCGCGTTCACGGCTGTGACCATATAATAATAGACAGAGCCGTTTTTGACGGTGGAATCGGTGAAGCTGGTCGTCGAAATCTCGCTGGCTACTTTCGTGAATGGCCGGCAATTTATTCCGGCTCGCCGGATTGTGTAGCTGCTGGCGCCCGTGGCCGGCTCCCAGTTTAGCATGACATTCCCATCGCCTGCGGTGGCGCTTAAGCCGGTGGGCGGCTGCGGCCGCCGCAACGGTTTAATCAGCACATTGACGGGTGCGGATGTGGTCGTCGCGCCCCGGTTATCAGTGGCCGACGCCGTCAAAGCGTAGTTACCTGGTGCCATCGCTTTCCACGTCACAGCAAAAGGCGCCGAGGTCGCTGTGCCGATTAGCTTGCTGCCTGCGTAAAAATCAACTTGTACAACCTTCCCGTCGGAGTCGGCGGCCTCGGCGGTAATGGGGACCGTGGCAGGAAAGAGAATTGAGGCGTTTGGATTTGGTGAAAGTATGCGAACGGAGGGGGCAATATTCGGGACACTTTTTGTAATGGTGAAATGATCTTCCACAGTGCCCGTGGCGCCGATCATTTTGGCTTCTAGACGGTTTCCATCGATGTCGATTGCCAGCGAGCCGACGTGCAGGAGCGATAGATACATTGCCGGATGCGGTACCGGATTGAGCGTTTCGGCGGTCCCATTGCTCCAAAAGGTCACGTGCCCGCCGTTGCCGGCAACCACATAAACCGCGCCTTGGTTGGCCGCGAGATTTGTTGGTTTGTCATAGACGCCGCTGCCATCCTCCCGGCCATCGCCGCCATCGACTTTCATCGCGTCAGTAAAAGACGTCGATGGACCATAATGCCCGTCAATCAAGAAGGAGCGCTCATAACAGTGACTGTGTCCCGCGAGGATAAGATCGACTCCGGCCGCTTCGAGTATTGGCAACACATTGGCGCGGACCTCGATCAGATCGGACTCCAGATCCGAGTTATGTGAGCCCTTTGTATACGGCGGGTGATGGAAAAAAGCGATGATCCAATCCTGTGTGGTCGACTCCAGGTCGGCCTGCAGCCACGTTAACATCGGGCTTCCCGGAAGCCGGCTCGATGACATGGAATCCAGGCAGATAAAATGGATCCGCCCATGATCAAACGCGTAGTATTTTTCCGTCCCTGATGGAACGCCGCCGGCCTCGGCGTTTGTGGGCTGAGTGAAAATTTTAAAGAACGGGGTGGTGGTAACATCCGGAGCCGAGGAGAAGGCCGTGTCGTGATTGCCAATGGTTGACCAGAGAACGGTTTGCCTAAGATAACCTGGATAGGTATCAAACACGGCGGCTTGATAATCCGCATCGGTCCCGTACGGATACGCGTTGTCCCCAAGCATCAGCCATACGTCTGTGTAGCGATTTCCCGTAAAGCTTGTATAGCCATCCCTCACAATCTTGCTGGCGATATTCGGCATGCCGGAATCGCCCAGGACCCAGATTCTTGTTGGATGCCCTACTCCGACGGGCGGCGGCGTGAAGAAGCTATACTCAGAGCCGGTTGCAAGCGTCGCAGCACTGGTGCCGATGGAATAATAGTAATGAGTATCGGCCGTAAGCCCGGTTAATTTGACCTCATGTTCAGTCGTCAGGGTGCTGTCGTCCTGAACGGCATCCAGATTGGCCGCATCGATCCCAAAACGGACCCTGCTATCGGTGGCCTCGTCGGTGCGCCACCGCACCACGATGCTTTCAGGGGTCCCTGCCTGGAGGTATGGTCCGCGCGTAATCAGGCGCGGTTCCATGCCGACAAACTCCATGTCGAATTCCATCGAAGGACTTGTCACCGAGCTTTTATGGACTTCGACCGCGAACACGTTGGTTCCAGCGACGATCGTGTCGGGCAAAAGGATCGACTGATAAAACCCGGGCTCGTTGGAGGGCGGTGGACCGTTCCCGGCGGGAGGCGGTTCCTGAGGTGCCGAGGTAACTGCCAGAGCCGTCGAATTGATTGGACCGGGAGGCAGATTATCGCGGCGCACTTCCACCCCATTTAAATAAACGACAGCTCCGTCGCCGGGCTGAATGCTTAATCGAAGAAGGAGTGAAGTATAAGCTTTCGGATCCGCCACGGTAAAGCTGGTGCGGAAGTAGGTCGTAATATGCTTGTTTTCGGGATCCGAACCGAAGCTGATCGGCGTGGCTTCATCGGACCCGCCGTAGCCGAGCTCGGAGGGTCCAAAGGCCCAGCTTGAATCATCAAAGGCGGATGCCCTCCAGGCGGTGCCTTGATCGGAGCCGTTGTCCAGGTATTTCCATACACTGCCTGGCGCGATAAAGCTTGTGTCCGCAGGCGAGTTGATCGTGCAGAATAAGGCGGCAAAAACGACAAGCCAAAGCTTGAAAACGGGAAGGCGAGGCGAAACTATATCTGTATTCATCGGGGGGAAGAAGTGGAGGTGTCAGCCAATGGGATTGAACCTAAGCTGATTTTGTTAACTTCGGTCAGGTTTTTTAACCGGCCGCATCTGTTTGGCCACAGCGCCCGCTTCGCGAGTGGCACTTTTTTGGGACTCCATCCACGCGGCCAGGCGTTGGTGAAGGCGCTCGCGCAATGCGGGTTCGTTGGGAGAAAGATTAAGTTGCTCACGCGGATCGGCCGCAAGATCGTAGAGTTCGTCCCGGCCTTGTGTTGAATTGAAGATATATTTGAAACGCCCTTCGCGGACTCCAAAGATAAAGTCGTTTCGCATGCCGAAAAAATAGGCGCGGCGATCGCCGGTTTTTAGAAGACTGCGGCCCTGCCAGCCTGCCGGCGCGGCGATTCCGAGCAGATCAAGAACAGTCGGGGCGAGGTCGATATGCGCTCCGATGGCGTCAGAGCGCGGGCTGTTGGAAAAGAGCGATGGACTCCAGATGAAAAAAGGCGCGTGCACGTCTTCTTCATACACATTGCCGCTATGGAAATAACCTTGGTGGGGAGGTCCAAATGCCTGGCCATGATCGCCGGTGACAATGACAATGGTGTCGTCGGCGAGGTGGCGTTCGCGAAGTGCCTGGAAAAGCCGGCCAAGCTGGCGGTCAAGCTCGGCCAGCGCGTTGAGATAATTGTTCAGATCCTCGGGAATATCAGTCAGGGCGGTGTCGTTTTGAACAAAATCGTTTTCCGCATAAGCCGGCGGTACATAGAAAGGGTGGTGAGTGGCTTGGGTCCACGAAAGCACGTAGAATGGCTTGGAGCGGTCCCGATCCGCGAACTCAAGGATCATATCAACCGTCGACTTGTCATCGAGGCCCCAGGAAAATGAGGAGGGCGTATTGGCGCTGTGGCAATCCTGTATCAGATCAAAGCCGCGACCGTTTAGAAAGTCGGCTTGCATCGCGTATTTGTTATCACCGCCGGAAATGAATGCGGTCCGATAATCGTGGTTCTTAAGAATCTCCGCTACGGTGGCGCCGGGTTCGCGGGGGTGCGTGGCGGTGGCATTACGCCACGTCAACGGCGCATAACGCGAGAGCGTGATGGCAAAGAGCGCGTCGGATGTATTTTCAATATGCGAGTAATAATGATCGAATACCAAACTGTGCGCGGCTTCGGCTTCCATGCACGGCCAGGTTTTCAAGTGGCTTCCATACAGACTGAGGTAATAGCTGCCGACCGATTCGCATACGATAACGATAACGTTCTTCGGCCCGCGAGCTATTCCCTGCGTAATTGGCACCGCGCTTTGGGACGGAAGGAAGTCGGCGGCAAACTCGCTTGGATAGTCACGCCGAAGGGCGCCGGTGTCACGATGGAACAGGTCGCTAATCCATGAGCTAATGAGATCGTAGTGCGGGTTATCCCAGATCTTGGGCATGTGATAACGCTGTCCCCATTCACTCCGAATCCGAACATGGGCTGTCGCGCAGGAGGCGAGAATGACCAGTATCCCGGCTGCCTGTCCTGCCCGGATAAATGGCGTTCGTTTGCAGGGAAAAGCGCGAGCGCATCCGAACGTGAACGCAAGGAACAAAGCTGGGAGCGCAAAGAGTGTGGCCAGGAATTCTTTTGTAAGGGCC
The DNA here is from genome assembly GCA_028293625.1 of Chthoniobacteraceae bacterium. Classification (GTDB taxonomy): domain Bacteria; phylum Verrucomicrobiota; class Verrucomicrobiia; order Chthoniobacterales; family Chthoniobacteraceae; genus CAIURC01. The sequence continues at coordinate 296,280 of JAQGOL010000029.1, forward strand.
GCCGTTACTGAAGAGCGCATATTTCCTATATCAGCTCCAATGCAGAGGAGCGGATAAGTAAGTGGCATATGCAGCACATCATAGAGTCCCATGCTCAAAACAGCGTAAACGACACACGCTGTACAGAATACAACAAATGAATTGTAGGCAATCGTTTGGAGGCGCGGCCTGTTCCCGATTGCCAGAAAGAGGGCTTGTCCCAGGAGTCCGGTTACGAGGGCAAAAAGCACGTCCGCAGCCGCCACCATGCAGACCTCCAAAATGTAACGCTCAAACTCTTCCCAACCGAGATAACCAGGAGTAAATACGCGATAGACTTTCGTGCCAAAGAGCGCCACGCCTAGCCAGAAGGCCGGCCAGAAACTGGATCTCGCCGCGGCCGTTTTTCTGGCCGAAAAACGGATCGGCGTGAAAATAGTCTGCGGCTGGGAGACATGGGTGTGCATCGCGGAAGGGAGGGGAGACGTTTATGCGCCAAATCGCCAGTTGTGTCGATCCCATGACAATAAGGAAGAGAATTGGTTGCAAGTGCTGATTTGCGGGCTCCGAACCGGCATCCTGTTATTTGTCTCAATCATGATTGAGATGGCCTGTTTTTGCCTTCGATTTTTCCGCCACTTTTCACAGACTGGAACCCGCTTATTTTCTCATGAAAAAAATCGCCGTTATTGGATCGGGTGCCGTTGGTTGTTATTATGGCGGGATGCTCGCGCGCATGGGGCAGGACGTGCATTTTTTAATGCGCTCGGATCTGGAGGCGGTTCGGGCGAATGGGCTGACGATTCAAACCGGCGGCGAGAGACTGAAAATTCCCCATGTCAAAGCGCACGCTTCCACAAAGGAGATAGGCCATTGCGATCTGGTGATCATCTCCCTCAAGGCTACGGGAAACCAGGCGCTTGAAGCATTGTTGCCTCCGCTCATCGGGCCGGACACGGCGCTTCTGACCCTGCAGAATGGCCTCGGCAACGAGGAGTTCCTCTGCAAGAGATGGGGCGCTGCCCGCGTCATGGGAGCGCTCTGTTTTGTCTGCCTGAATCGGACCGCGCCGGGTGTGATTGAGCATTTCGACCAGGGCTCGATTTCAATCGGTGAATTTCAGCGACCGTCCCAGGCTCGCACCCGCTCGATTGTCGAGGCTTTTAAGAGCGCGGGAATCGATGCGAACGTGGCTGAAAATCTTTTAACGGAACGGTGGCGCAAACTGCTTTGGAACATCCCTTTTAACGGCCTTTCCATTGCCGCCCAGGGTGCCACGGTCTCCGATGTGCTCGCTGACGAGGGGTTGCGCAATCTGGCCCGCCACCTCATGGATGAAGTGCTCGACGCCGCCCGCCGCCTCGGACATGACATCCGTGATGAGTTTGCCGATTATCAAATCACCCGGAGCGCGACCATGGGGCCGTATAAACCTTCAAGCATGATCGATTGGGAATTGGGACGTCCGGTGGAGGTCGAAGCAATCTGGGGCGAGCCATGGCGTCAAGGGGTTGCCGCGGGGGCTGGCATGGGACGCCTCGAAACAGTATATCGCCTGCTTCAGCGGCTGACGGCCCGATGACTTCTCAGGAAATTGACAGCCGGGCAAAAGAGTTTGCACCGACCACAGCGATTGTTCTCGGCTCCGGTCTTGGGGGATTGGTGGACCGGGTTGAAGTGGCATTCACCCTGCCGTTTACGAACATTGACCGGCTCCCCGTTTCCAAAGTGCCGGGGCATGCCGGGCAGTTTGTATTCGGGCATCTTGGTAAAGCCCGGGTCGTGATCGCCCAAGGCCGGACTCATTTGTATGAAGGCTGGAGTGCGTTTGAGGTCACCGCCGGCGTCCGTTTCATGGCGTCGCTCGGCATCCGCCGGCTCATCCTTACCAATGCGGCGGGTACACTGGCGTTTCCACCGGGTACCTGGATGATGCTTAGCGATCACCTCAATCTAACCGGCACCTCGCCGCTATTGGGAACGGCAAACTTCGTCGATATGACGGGGATTTATTCAGCGCCTTTGCGCCGGCATTTTTTAGAAATCGCGCAAGCCGAAGGCATCCCGCTTCATGAAGGGGTCTATGCCGGCGTGCTCGGCCCGCAATACGAAACACCGGCCGAGATCCGCATGCTGCGGACGATGGGGGCCGATGCGGTCGGCATGTCGACAGTGCTGGAAGCCATTCAGGCGCGCGCCCTTGGAATTGAACTCGCGGCTTTTTCCTGCCTGACAAATTGGGCGGCGGGAATCAGCCCGCAACCGCTCAGCCACGCCGACGTTCTGGCGACGGGCCATGATGCCTCCGGCAGCCTGATGCGACTGCTGGAACTCGGAGTTCCGGTTTAATTCCTTATTCGGCCGTGCGGGAGCGCGGTTCGCGATCCTTGGTCGTGGCGGTGGAAGGAAGTGTTACAAAAGGTCCGCCAGCGAGCGGCGCTTTATTGGAAAACGCGACATCGGGCATATCGCTTGGCAGTCCGGCCAGCGGGAAGTCTTTGCGCAATGGGAAGAACGGATATCCATCCCACATCAGGATCCGGCGCAGATCGGGATGATTGGTAAACTCGATTCCCATCATGTCAAAGAGCTCCCGCTCATGCCAATCGGCCGTGCGCCAGATGTCCGAGACGGTCGGTACTTCAAGCAGATCTTCCGAGACGAAGATCTTAAGCCGGAGATGATCGCCTTTTTCAAACTGGTAAAGTTCGTAGACGACTTCAAAGCGGGGTTCATCGCCGAAATTATCGACGCCGGTAATATCGAGCAGATAGATAAATCCGAGTTCTTCCTTGCAGAAGAGCGCAATGGCATGGATCTGGTCGCGCTCGACGAGGAGCGTCGTTTCGCCTCGGAACTCCGGCTTGCGGATGACTTTAAACTTCGCTTCAAGAGCGGCCAGGGCGGGATTGAGGGTGGTCGAAGGCATTGGGAAAATTAGGCTCGGTATTGGGCGATCAATTCCTTTTTCTGCTCAAGGAACGAGCCTTCGGTATCGATTTTGCGCTGAAGCCGCATAAGGCCTTCAATAAGGGCTTCGGGCCGGGGCGGGCACCCGCTGATATAAACATCGACGGGAATCAGCTGATCGATGCCCTGGAGCACGGCGTAGCTGCGATACATGCCGCCGCTTGAAGCGCAGGCGCCCATGGCAATGCACCATTTGGGCTCAGGCATCTGGTCCCAGATGCGTTTGACCGCCAACGCCATTTTATACGTCACCGTGCCAGCCACGATCATGACGTCGCTTTGACGGGGCGAGAACCGCATGACTTCCGCACCGAATCGCGCAATGTCAAAACGCGAAGCGCCGGTGGCCATCAGCTCGATCGCGCAGCAGGCAAGTCCCATCGGCATCGGCCAGAGCGAGTTCTTGCGCATCCAATTGATCGAGGCGTCGAGCCGCGTGATAATCACGTTTCCTTCAATTTTTGAGTCGTAACCAACGGGTGCGGTTTCAGGCATGGCGGGCGAAAATCTACGGGTGAAATTTAAATGTGGAAAGTGGAAAGTCGGCTTTTGCCGGGACGGATTGTTCAGGGAGTGGCCGGCAGGCTTGGGCCGGGCACCAGGATCGGCCGATCGAGATAGAATGGATCGGCGACTTCCTGCCGATACGCCTCGAGTGCTTCGGGGCTGGAGTTGACCCGCAGGTTGGAATATTTGCCGGCGTTGTCGGCCAGATCGTCCTTTCCGTTCTGCCAGCGTTCATGCCAGTAAACAATCGCCTTCAAGCGCGAGAATTTCGGGGTTTTCATCAGCCTTAATCCGTCGCGGAACCAATCGGCTTTGCTGCCAAGGTGGGGCAATTCCGCAACGCCCCATTCACAGAGCATTATTGGCTTATCCGGATCAATCAGGGTCAGTTCCGTGTAAGGCCAGTCGAGCAGCGGGAAAAAAGGCGCCCATTCCTTGTCACCCGGAAATTGCGACCCATAGAGGCTTAATCCGAGCCAGTCGACGTACTCGGAACCCGGATAATATTCCTCAGCCAGATTCCAGCCTTCCTGAGGATCCGAATAGACCATCAAATGGAGCACCCATTGGATATTCCTGGCGCCCCGGGCACGCACCCGGTCGACCACATGACGCCACGCTTTTTTGAAAGTCTCCGGCCCTTGATAATGATAAACCTCCGGCTTGCCATCAACGGGGGGATCGATGGAAACCACCTTCTCGCCGCCATAAAGCACGCCGCTCCATGGGAACCACGAGCCGTTCATTTCATTGGCAAACGAGACGATCATCGGCTGCCCGAATTCGCGGGCTTTATCGGCCCACATATCCAGGTAAGCGTCGTGTTCGCCTGCAATGATGCTGGTTAGCGAATACTTATCAATGCCGCGGCTCTCCACATACGGCTTGTCCCATGGCGACCAGAAGATGAGCGGAATGGAACCGTGCCGGGAAATCAGGCGCACATTCGCTTCGGGAAACGTCTGTTCGCCCCAGTAACTTGAGCTCGCGACAATGGCCTGATGTTTTTCCACCATCCGCTCAAACTTCTCGATGGCTTCAAGCGTGACGCTCTCCTCCTTGTCTCCAAAGTCGATGTAAGCACCGGTGTAAATCCCGTGGGCCGGCACCGAGAGCCGGGGATTGGCGATCGCGGCTTGCAGACCCGGCGCCGGTTGCCGGCCACAGGATGCCAGCGAAAAAAACAGAAAAAGTGCCAGGGCCGCTCGGGTAAAACGTGAATTCATGGTTACTCCACTTTCCGCATTTCAAGTCCTGAACTCGGCACGGCGCCGGTGCGTTCAAGTTTGCCCCAGCCAACCAACGCGCCTTTGAGCGCACGCAGAATCGACTTCCAGATGACCCATGCCAGAAGGGGACGGTAAACCAGCCGCATCGGTATAATAAGAAAAGCCTGCCGCAACCGTTCTCCCTCCATCGCGCAGGCCAGGGTCGCCAGGAAAATGTCGAGGGCGAAGAAGATGACGATGTAATACCAGATGGCGCCGGCGTGCCCAAGAAAGACGGAGTAAAAGAGGATGAAATCAACGAGCGGGGTCAGCGCCACGAGCGCGATTTGGAAAAACCAGACACTCGGCAGACTAAACCATCCAAGCCCCGGAAAACGGCTGCTAAAAAGCAGGTCGCCATGTTTCCAGAGGCATTGCATGGTGCCGAATGCCCAGCGAAACCGTTGCTTGGCGAGCGTCGCAAACGTTTCGGGCGCCTCGGTCCAGGCGACCGCATCGGGGGCATATTCGATACGGTAACCGAGCCGGTGCAGCGTCAGTGTCAGGTCGGTGTCCTCGGCCAATGTATCGTGCGAAAAACCGCCGGCCGCTTCGATCGCACTTTTTCGAAACGCACTGATGGCGCCGGGCACGACCGTGATGCAATTAAGCGCCGTGTAAGCGCGCCGATCGAGGTTGAATCCGCAGATGTATTCAAGGCTCTGGCAGCGTGCAAGGAAGGTGCGTAGATTACCGACACGCGCATGGCCGCTGACCGCGCCGACCAAGGGATTTTCAAAGGCCGCCATCAAAGCGCCGAGCGTCCCGGGTTCAAAGAGGGTGTCCGCGTCCAAAAAAACGATCATGGCATGGCGGGCTTCGGCCAGGCCATGGCGAAGCGCGCCCGACTTTCCCGAGTTGGACTGGCGCAGCAATCGGACGCGCGGCTCGGTATCGGCAAGGAGCTGAATTTGCGCTGCCGTGTCGTCTTTGGAACCGTCATCAACCACCAGAATTTCAAAGTCGCCGCGGTAATCGGTATCAAGGACTGAACGCACGGTCTTTTGAATCAACTTCCCTTCGTTGTATGCGGCAATAATCACACTGAGCGGCGGCTCTTTGCCGATCGCGGCGCCGGGCGCCCTGGCATGATGCCGGTGCGCGAGCCACGCCACCACCAGTGTGCGGATCACCACGAGCGCCGTGGCGAAAATCATGAATGACCAGAAAAACTCCACGATGCCGTGCCAGATCCGAAATCCGGTGCCCGCGACCATTCGTTCGACCGGTTGCGTCGTGTTGCTTAAAGGCATCAGTTCGTCGCGCGGGATGTGAAGCAATTCGCCCAGGGAGACAATCCGATCGCCCCGGGTTTGGAGGTATTCAATGATTTTGGGCAGCGCCTCCACCGTCTCGGAGCGATCGCCGCCCGCGTCGTGCAGCAGGACGATATTTCCTTCACTGCGCAGTTCCCGCACCCGTTCAAGAATGACATCGACGCCCGGTTGCGACCAATCCTGGGGATCGATTTTTTCAAGCACCAGCGTGTAATTGAGTTCGTCCTGGGCCAACGCGAGCGGCGCCAGCTCCGCCAGATTGGCCGGAGTGGAATCGGCGTTGTAAGGAGGACGAAAGAGCGTGGTGGAACGTCCTGTAATACTTTCGATTACACGCTGGGTCATGTTGAGCTCCAGGCGCATCCGGAACTCCGACATCAATGCCAGATTGGAGTGCGAATACGTATGGTTGCCGATCTCGTGGCCTTCCCTCACAATCCGCTCCACAAGTCCGGGATAATCCTCGGCATTTTGGCCAATCACAAAAAAGCATGCCTTGAGGCCGTTTGCCTTGAGGATATCGAGGATCTTTGGTGTCCATTCCGGGTCGGGCCCGTCATCAAAAGTAATCGCCACCTCGTGTTCGCTACCGGCGCCCTGATGATAAAGAATCGGGTAGGTTGGGAAATCGACGTATTTGGCGCGCAGCAACCCGCGGGCATCGAGGGTAACGAGGCGACTGCCATCGTCGCGGTTTTTATTGACGCTGACGATTTCGCCCCGGCCAACATGCGTAATGGTGTCAGTGGCGTGCAGGACGGAGAGCGCTTTGAGCGTCGCTTCGGGAAGCGCGCCGCGCGGTTCAAGCACGTCCCAGATTTGCGGATCCTCATTGCCGAGCCGGTTGATGCCGATGCCGCCAAGCTTTGCTCCGCGAACAAGCTTAAGGCTGTTGTAAAAAGAGATGGCGTCGAGAAATACGATCGTGTGTTCGTCCTCGCCTTCACTGAAGGAAAACTGGCCGTTGTAACCAGGCGCCGCGACGTCGACAAACGCGCCATCCCGGTCCGCGCCCGCGTAGCTTGCACGGCTCATCGCGTCCTTAAAGCTGATCGTTTCCGCTTTTTTGAGGGTCCGATTCCAATCGTAGGAATAAGCGCCCAGCGCGCCGATCCATTGTTCGGGATCGCCGTAATCGGCCAGAACGGCAAGCCACCCTTCAATCCACTCCTGGGCGGCGATCGGTCCGGGCGCATCGCTGCCGGAGTTCTCATCGTGCAGCACGGCGACGAATCGGTCGACAAATTCAGCCAGGGCATCGATGTCGAACGTGTTGAAATCGTCCCCGAGGGCGACCATGAACCAGAGCTCCTTGCCCGCTGTGTTCAAGGCGTCGGTCATGCTTTTTAGGAGCTCGGTCAGTTTATCGCGGGAGGCGGGATCGACCTGCTCCCAGTTGACAATGACGCCGCCCGCCTTGCTCTGCACGACGTGGGCGACCAGTTCATTGATGAATGCTTCGCGTTTATCGGCCGGCCCATTCGCGAGGTTCTCCACCGCTTCTGCCTGCCATTCATCATGCAAAAGATTATCCAGAATCGGCATGACGGTAAGGCCATGGGCGGCGGCAAACGCCGCCAGTTTTGTGTCCGGCTCGTAAATGAGGCGTCCTTCTGTCTCAACCAGTGAGAACGATTCCGGGGCGATATGGGTTAAAGCGCCGGCGTGTTCCTCCAGGGAAGCAAAACTGTTGGAATCCCAGTCGACATAAAATCCAAGCCGGATCTTGCCGTTGGTCTGTTTGGGTTTGCGCGGTTGCGCACGCACCCGGGCGAGCCGTTCCTGGGCGGCCTGCGATTCGCCGTAATACTTCTGCCAGTTCATGCCGTTCGGATCGTTGCTTTCCTTTTCGGCCGTGGCTTTGAGTGTCCCTCGCATATCGCGCAGGGCACGCGGCAGCTTGAGCTCGGGCCGCACCACGATCGACCAGATAAACCAGATCAATGCCGCGCAACAGAGCACCGTCCAGATCCCGATCACCCGGCGCAGACGCGGCCAGCGAAGCCCTTGTGGATCAAGAAAAACAAAACGTCGGGGCGGGAGCGATGGCGATTCGGGCATGCGGGCGAACCCTTATACTGCAAAGATGCAGATCCCGCGACCTATAACAAACTCGCCCGGAACAGATCGGATTTGCCGGAGGCTTAACCCTGAAACCGGAAGAAGTTGTTCGCCACGGCTTCTGTCTGCGCCGCGATTAATTCCAGGCTGGTTCCCCGGAGTTGCGCGATCTTTTCGGCCACCAATCGTGTATGGGCAGGCTCGCAGCGTTTGCCCCGGTTCGGCACGGGAGCCAAAAACGGACAATCGGTCTCGACCATAAAACTGTGATCGGGAAGGTGCGCGGCGGTTTCCTGCACGGTGGCCGAGTTTTTAAAGGTCACAATCCCGGTAAAAGAGACGAGATGATTCATCCCAAGGAGATGCCGGGCCTGATCGATTGTTTTCCCAAAACAATGGAATACGGCGCGCAGTTTCCCTTCGTAAGGCGCCAGCTGTTCGACGGTTTCCTCCCAGGCATCGCGTTCATGGATGACGACATTGAGACCAAGTTCCACGGCCAGATCGAGCTGTTGTTCAAACACGATCGCCTGCCGGGCTTTGATCGCCCCATCCCGGATGGCGGCGGATGGTTCAAACGGATCGTTCAGCGGCATCTCAGCCAGCCAGACCGGTTGCGGCGTCATCATCGCCTGACCCGGCAGCCGATGGTAATCGATGCCGATCTCGCCGATGGCAACCACCCGCGGGCTCCGGGCCAGTTCGCGCAACTCCTCGATAAAATCGTCCTCGCATTCCATCGCCGAATTCGGATGCACGCCGATTGCCGCGTAGACATTGGGAAACGCTTCCGCCAGTGCGACCGCTCGCCGGCTCCCTTCCACCGAGGTCCCGATTGTAATCATCCGATTTACCCCGGCCATTTCGGCCCGGGCCAGGACTTCGTGGAAGTCGGCCGTGAATTCAGGAAAGTCGAGATGCGCGTGGGTATCGGTAAGCATTTACAAAGAGAGCGAAAAAAGAGCGGGCCGTCTACCGTGGCCTGCTTTCGTAGCCGGAGCGAGGTTTGCCGTTGTCGTCGAGTTTGTCGCACGCCCAGAGCAGCCCGCGCGTGACGAGGTCGAGATAAACGGGATCGCTCATCGTCTGGTTGGAATGGCCAAGCGTGGTGGAGAAAACACGCGCTTTTCCATACGTATTCAACCAGATGCAAACGTGATCCTGCTTCGTCTCTTTGCCATACGCCTTGGCGAGGGGAATCACGTCGGGCCAGAGCTTTTCGTTCTTGTAAAGTTCATCCCCGTGGTCGAGCCACTTTTCGGGAAAGCCTGCCATGACCGGGTGTTCGGCATTGACTCGTTCGATATTGAGATCGCACCCTGTTTCATGACTGCGCGAAGTGATGCCAACCGCCATCCGCCATTCATCGGTGGCTGCCGCACGGTAGCTGTGGGAGCTGCAATGTAACATGACCGCGGGCACCCCGGCTTTGTGGGCGGCGGCAATCCCTTCCACAAATCCGACGTCATCAACGAACCCAAAACATTCGTTGTGAAGGATGAGATCGTAGCCTTTTGCCCAATCGGGCTTTTCGTAAATGCTTACCCGATGTTTGCGTCCATCGTCGGTGGCGGTTGGAATCCCTTCATGGACAATCGTCCACTCGACGTTGGCTCGGGCGCTGATCCCTTCACTGAGAATTTTTTTCTGGGCGGTGTAATCGTGGCAGCATCCGCCGGTCACCATCAGCACGCGGAGCGGTTTTGGTTCCTCGGCAAATAGAGCAGCCGCGAAGAGGAACAATAAAGCGGATAAAATTCTGGGGAGCATGGGGGGGAAATAAGCGGCCGCGCACCCGGTTTTGCCGGAGGCGCGGCCGCGGAAATGGAACGCGGTTTACTTGCTGTAACCGGCCTTGGGCTTGCCGTTGGCGTCGATTTTGTCGCAGGCCCAGAGCAATCCGCCGGTCACCAGATCAAGGTAACGGGCATCGGCGACGGTCTCGTTATTGTGGCCGATGGTCGTGCTGAAAACGCGGGTCTTGCCGTTGTAAAGATTGGTCCATGCCACGACTGAGTTGCTCTCGCGGTCGGTGACTTTTTCGGTGCCGTCGGCCTGCTTTTTCTTGTCGTGGCTGATCTGCTTGCCGCTGACAACACCGTGCGCGCCTTCAAACACTTTGACGTTGTTATAAAGCTCCTCCTTAACGGTCGTCCAATCGCTCATCCCCTTGGTGATCGGGTTTTCCTTGTCGGTAAAGCTGAGGGCGATCGGTTCCTGGGGACCGTGGCCGCTTGATTGCAGGCCGAGGTATTCGAACCAGTACGAATGCGGCGTCCCAAGCGTGGTCGTCGCCTCGCCGGGATTGCCGATGCGGTAGCAATGCATCGCGCAGTGAAGATTCACGCCCGGAATGCCGTCCTGATGCGGCTTGAGAACACCTTTGACGACCGCTTCATCGTTCACGTCGGCAGCGCATTCGTCGTGAATGACCACATCGTAACCCTTTGCGTATTCCGGGTTGCCATAGATGGCGAGCGGCGGCTTGGTGCTTTTGTCATCGGTATGAACCTGGTCGACGACGGCGTTGATGCGCGATTCGATCCCGGCTTTCAAAATATCCTTTTGCTTGGCGTAATCGTGGCAGCAGCCGCCGGTGATCAGCAACACTTTGAGCGGTTTCACCGCCTCCGCGGCAAAGAGCGAGCCTGTGTTCAGGGCCAGCGCGACGGCGAAGAGAGTTGGGAGGAAAGGGGATTTCATGTGTGGTAAAGACGAATGCCCGACTCTTTCTTTGGGCGAAAGCTTCAAATGCGATAAGGCGCGTTCAAAACCCCGGTGGTTTCAGATCAGCGGCTTTTTGACAGACTTGTCCTCAAGGCGCATCACAGTAGTCTGGCGTCTCTTATGGTCTTTTCGCCTGTGACTCTTGCCTTCCTCATTCTTGGAGTGATTTTGCTTTCAGGGCTGAGGGTTGCTCAGGAATACCAGCGAGGTGTTGTTTTCCGGCTTGGGCGCTTTACGTCGATACGAGGGCCCGGGTTGTTCTGGATTATTCCGCTCGGAATCGAGCGCGCGGTGATTATCGATATCCGCGTGTCGACCGTCTCCGCGGAACAGCAGGAAACCATCACTCGCGATAGTGTCACAATCAAAGTGAACGCGGTGCTCTGGTATCGGATCGTCGATGCGGCAAGGTCGGTGATTGCGGTCCGGGATGCGCCCGGTGCCGTCTATCAACTCGCACTGACAAGCCTGCGCAATATCATCGGCCAGCACGATCTCGATGAAGTGCTTCAGGAACGCGACAAGATCAATTCGCTCCTTAAAGAAGGGATCTACGACTCGACAGCCCAATGGGGAATTGAAGTGGAACGTTTTGAAATGAAGGATGTCGAGTTGCCCGAAGCCATGCAGCAGGTCATGGCGATGCAGGCCGAGGCGATTCGCGAAAAACGGGCGCGCATCATCAAAGCAGAGGCGGAGCTTGAGGCCTCCCACAAATTATCCGCTGCCGCGGCGCAGATGGCGGAGAACCCCGCGGCGTTGGAATTGCGCCGGATGCAGATGCTCTCGGAGATCGGTTCGGAAAACAACAGCACCACCATCCTGATGATTCCTTCGGATTTCGTGACGTTGAGCAAGAGTTTGAGCGACTATCTGCGCGAGAAAAGCCCGGGCGGATAACCGATGTGCGGCGGTAGATAAAGTTTCTATCTTTTTCTTGCGCGGCCGATTTTTGATGGCAATTTTGCCTAATGAAATCGGCTAACTCACTTTTTATCACCCTCGGCCTCGCCGGTGCCTGCGCGGTCGCCTTGTTATTTACGGATTCCAAACAAATCCGGCAGAAGGCGTCTGACACCTTCCAGTCGATTGCGATTTCATTGAGCGAAAAACCGCCGCAACCGGCCGAGCCACCTTCCATTGTTGAAGCGCTTCGCGATGCGCGGATCGCCGCTTCCGAGCCGATCGCGGCGGACGTGCTTTATCGTCAGGTTCGTCTTCCAGCCATTCACGAAGGAAACAATTACGGCTGGATCCAATTGCCGCGTGGCACGTTTGTTGACCTGCTGCGCAATGAAGGCGGGACCCTTCTTATTCGCTACGATCAAATCACAGTGAGGGTTCCACAATGCGCCGTGGAAGAGGGCGCCGTCATCCTGCGCAAACCTAAAGCAGCGATCACCCGTATTTAACGTTCGCGGGGTTTCCAGTTCCCCGAAGTTCCCCCCCGGTTCCCCCCCAATTCCCCCCAGTTGCTCGGATTTGTTGATTTCCACCCCTGGGTGAGGGGAGCGGCTGGCATAGCCGCTCCCCATCACTCGGGGTTCGTTTTTCCATGACCTGTCGCTATGCGCACGCAACGGGCTGGCCAAGAAAGCGGGACCGAGAGAGTTATTGCTGCGTGAGCCGCTTTTCCCCTCCATTGTTGCGTTTATTTTGTTGGTTCCTGCTGGTGCTTCCGTTGGGCGCGCAAGAAGAGCCGCCGGGCGCTTTAAAAAAAGTCGTGCTGCTTGCGGGGAAGAAAAGCCACGGACCCGAAGGCAACCGGATCCACGACTATCTTTGGTCGGCGCGTTTGATCAAAACCATGATCGAGCATTCCAATGTGCGCGACCGGGTCCGAGTGGAGCTGCACGCCGATGGCTGGCCCAAAGATGAAACAAGCCTTGAGGATGCCGATACCATCATGATCCTTTCGGATGGGCGCGACGGCGACAAGTTTGAGGAGGCGCCGCACCTCGCTTCAGCCGAGCATGTCGCGCTGATCGAACGGCAGATGAAACGTGGGTGCGGCCTCGTGACGTTTCATTTCTCCACGTTCGCGCCCGACGAATACGGTGAACAGATCCTCCGTTGGAACGGCGGCTATTTTGATTGGGAAAAAGATGGGAAACGCGACTGGTTTTCCGCCATCACCATCAAAGAAGCCCAGGTGGAACTTCCGTCGCCTGGTCATTCGATCTGTCGCGGCGTCAAACCGTTCCGGATGCGCGAGGAGTTCTATTATAATATCCGGTTTGGGAGCGGCGACCCCGCGCTTACCCATCTGCTCAGCGTTCCGGCACTTCAAGGCCGCGAGAGCGATGGCAATGTCGTCGCCTGGGCCCGCCAGCGAAAGGATGGCGGCCGCGGGTTTGGCACCACGTGCGGTCATTTTTATGACAACTGGCAAAATGCCGATTTCCGCAGGTTTATCCTGAACGGGATTGTCTGGAGCGCGCGAGCTGAAGTGCCTGCGGATGGCGTCGAGGCGCGTTATTTTGAAAGGGACGAAATCATGGCAGCCACCCCGGATGCGGAGAATCCCGTGGTGCGCGCACAGATGCCCGAGTTTTTGGAGATCCCGGCCGCGGCGGTTGAGGAATTGACTGCCGCCAATGGAGCCGCGGGGCGGGGGAATGCACGGGACTGGCCGCGTTCGCTCGGTGACGCCACCTCGGCGCGTTATTCTGCTTTAAAAGGAATCAACCGGGAGAACGTCAAGGGGCTTGAATTGGCTTGGACGTATCACTCCGGCGATGGAAGCGGCAATATCCAGTGTAATCCGGTGATCGTGGACGGGGTCATGTTTGCTCCGACCGCCGGGGCGCGGATTGTCGCCGTGAATGCCGCGACCGGCCAGGAGTTGTGGGGCTTTAAACCGGAAAAAAAGGCGAACCGCCTGGAAGATGCGCCGGCCCGGCGCGGACTGATTTATTGGTCTGGAAATGGGGAAACGTCTCCCCGGATTTTTTTTACGGCAGGCAATTGGATTTACGCTTTGAATCCAAAAAAGGGCGAGCCCATTGAATCGTTTGGCATGGGTGGCCGTGTCGAATTGCCGACCGGCGGCACGGTGGCGGGAGCGGTTTGGAAAACGACGCTCGTGGTGCCCGGATTCAACGGCGACGTTTTCGCTTTCAACGTGGGGACAGGTAAACTGCAGTGGCGCTTTCGCACCATTCCTCAGGGAGCCGAATTTGGCGCCGAGACATGGCAACGCCCCGGCCAGGGAGCCAATTGCTGGGGCGGCATGGCACTGGATGAAAGTCGCGGAATTGCCTATGTCTCCACCGGATCGCCCAAGCCGAACTTCGACGGAAGCGGGCACCCCGGTGAAAACCTTTTCGCCAACTGTTTGATCGCGCTCAACGTCGCCACCGGCGAACGGCTTTGGCATTTCCAGGAAATCCGGCACGATATATGGGATCTCGATGTTCCCGCGCCGCCCAACCTGGTGAGCGTGATGCACGAGGGTCGCCGGGTCGATGCCGTTGCCCAGGTGACAAAAATCGGCAATACGCTCCTGCTTGACCGGGTCACAGGCAAACCGCTCTTTCCGTTCCGATTGCACCGTGCGCCGGTTTCCAGGCTCACCGGGGAAATTACCTGGCCCTATCAGCCCGACGTTCAATTGCCAGAGCCGTTTGCCCGCCAGGTTTTCTCGCGTGCCGATATCACCGATCGCACCCCGGAGGCGCGCGCATTTATCGAACAACTCCTTTCGCGTGCAAACATGGGGTGGTTTGAACCGTTTGAAGAGTCAAAACCAACCGCGTTCTATGGACTGCACGGAGGTGCGGAATGGACCGGTTCGGCCTTTGATCCCGCCTCGGGCCGGCTTTATGTCACCGCCAACGAGCTGCCATGGATCATCACCGTGTTTCGCGATGATGATGCGCCCGCGGCGCGGCCTGCCACCGCCGGCGAACAACTCTACCAGCAAACGTGTGCCGCGTGTCACGGAGCGGACCTGGTTGGCGTTGGAGTGGCGCCGCCTTTGCGGGGATTGCGTCATCGCATGAACGACGAGCAGGTCCGTGAGATTTGGAAAAAAGGCCGCAATCTGATGCCGCCCGCCCCTCCAATGAGCGAGGATCAGCAAAAGGCGTTGCTCGACTTCCTTTTTGTCCGCGATCGCGTCCAGCCGCCGACTGATTTGAATGCGCCGCCCCGCTATTCATTCGGCGGTTATCGCAAGGTGCTCGATCACGAGGAATATCCTGGAAGCAAGCCGCCCTGGGGCACGCTCAACTGCCTTGATCTCAACAGCGGAAAGCTTCTTTGGAAAGTGCCCCTGGGCGAATATCAGGCACTGACCCGGGCAGGCGTTGCCAAAACTGGCACCGAGAACTTTGGCGGCGCGATGGTGACTGCCGGCGGACTCGTTTTTTGTTCCGGGACACGTGACAATAAGATTCGAGCTTTCGACAGCGCCACCGGAGCCGAACTTTGGTCGGCTCCTCTGCCGCTTCACGGGACCACCGCGGCGGCCACTTATGAAGTGGATGGCCGCCAGTTCGTGGTCATCCCGGCCACGGGTGGTGGAAAATTGGGCGGCCCGACGGGCGATGCTTACGTGGCCTTTGCGCTGCCGAAATAAACGCCACGCCCCGCAGCTCAATCCGGTTCGCAACCAACCATCTCCATTCGCCAGCTCGAATTGATTATATGAGCTTTCAAAATGAAACCCCCGCCCAAGCAGGCACGCCTGAAAACAAGGACCTGAAGGTCTCCCTCGTGGCAGGCCGCTGGATTGTCGAAGACGAAAACGGTGCCAGCATTGCCGACGCGGAGAATCAGGCCGCCGCGGTCGATTTAGCCCGGCAGGCAGGCGCCGACACCGGGGCCAGCCAGATTGCGGTGCATGCTGCGGATGGCTCGCTGGAAGCGACTTTCCCAATCGTACGCGGTTGACGATTGCGCTATCCAGAGACGATGAAAGCGATCGCCGAAAACATTTGGCTGCTGCGTTTTCCGCTCCGTCTGCTCGGCGCGGACGTGGGCCGGGCAGTGACGGTGATTCGTTTGCGCACAGGCGAGCTCTTTATCCATTCCTCCGCGCCTTTCACCTCAGCCGATGTCTCCGCCATTCGCGCTCTTGGAACCCCGCGTTGGCTCGTTGAGGCCGCCCTTTATCATGATACTTATGCCGCGGCGGGGCACGCCGCATTCCCTGACCTGCTTTATCTTGCACCGCCCGGGTTTGCCGAGATTGCGCATGTTCCCAGCCAGTCGTTGGAAAACCCGCCCGCAGCCTGGATCGGAGAGCTGGAAGTGCTGCGGCTTGAAGGGATGCCGAAAGCCGAGGAACACGTTTTTTTCCATCGTCCATCGCGCACTTTAATCGTAGGCGATTTGCTGTTTAATATTGCCCCGGATGCCTCGGGATGGACCCGTCTCCTGCTGCGGGTTGGCGCCGGACTGAAGCGGTTTCCCGGAATGAGCCGCGTCTTCCGGCGGATGATCAAGGATCGCGACGCTTTTTCCCGGTCCACGCGTGCGATGATGAAATGGGATTTCAAACGAATCATCGTGGCTCATGGCGAAATGATCGAGAGCGGCGGGAAGAAGAACATGGCGGATGCGCTGCATGCCGCAGGGTTCTGATTTTGCCTGCCCAATGCCGTTGAGTGGAACGGCCGAACCGAATGGAACAGGCGATTTTTTATTAGAGACTCACAATCACGCGGGTTGCTTGCGGCGGCTCGCGGCAAGCAGATCCCGCTTATGAAAAGTTCATTCCTCATTGTGGCCGATCGGGGAAACGTCAAGGCATACCGGCTTGAACACATCGTCGAGGGGCGGCCTCCCCGTGTGAAGCTTGTTCAAGGCTTTTCATTGGTCGATCCTCATCAGCGCCTGGGGGAGACGATGACTGATCAAGCCGGCTCGTTCCAAATGTCTGAAGGTGGCGGAAGGCATCCCAATTCGGCGGGCGAGCGCCATCTCGATATTGAACGCGACCGGCGCACGATCCGGCAACTGGCGACCCATATTACCGAAATCTTGCGCCAGGAACAGCCGGGCTACTGGGCTTTTGCCGCTCCCGCTGAAATTCAACACGCGATCTTTGAAGAACTCCGGCCCGAAGTCCGGGAGCTGGCTGAGGAAACGATTCACGCGGATCTGGTGAACACTCCGGCTACTGAACTCCTCTCGCATTTTTCAGCGATAGACCGCGTTTCGGTTTAAGTGGCAAAGGGCTTTTGCGGATTTTCCGTTTGGCAAACGGATTATCCAGAAAAACAGCTTACGCACGGACCGCCCACCGTAACTTTGCGCTGCTGGAGCGCGGGTTTGCGCGCAATTCCTCCGCTGAAACTCGGACGACATCCGGCGCGATACTCGAGTAAAAACCCGCGTTCAGACCCGCTTTCAACGCGTGTTTTACCCGGCGATCCTCTCCGGAATGGAACGTAAGGATCGCCACCCGCCCTCCGGCGGCGAGGCACTCCGGAAGTTGCCGGAGAAAAATATTAAGCGCGTTAAACTCCTCGTTGACGGCGATTCGCAAAGCCTGAAAAACCCGTCGCACGGTGTCATCGCTGCCGGGACAGATCTCACGCACAAAACGCGCCAGTCCAGTCGTTGTCCCGGTTAATGCGTTCCGATTGCGCGCTTCAACCACCGCCAGCGCAATCCGTTCCGCATACGGCTCATCGGAATTCTCCTTGAGCAACGCGGTAAGCTCTTTTGCACTGATCTTGGCCAGGAGCGCACTGGCGGGCTGTCCCCGCTGTGGATTCATCCGCAGATCGAGTGGGCCTTCGAATTTAAAGGTAAAACCCCGGGCCGGATTATCGATCTGCATGGAGGAGACGCCCAAATCGGCGAGGATCGCGTCGACGCCGCCGGGCGCTTCAGTGGCCAGCAATTGCGGCAGGCCGGCAAAATTCATTCGGCGAAGTAGAAGCGAGTCTGTGCCCTCAAGACCGAGGGTTGCACGAAGGCGTGCCTCGGTTTTAGGCAGTTCGATCGGATCGGCGTCCAGTCCAATGAGCCGGCCGCCGGGCTGGATGGCGCGCGCCATTTCAGCGGCGTGCCCGCCATAACCAACGGTGCAATCGACCACGGTCTGGCCCGGCTTGAGTGCGAGCACGTCGAGAATCTCTCGCACCATGATGGGCCGATGCATTCCAGCCGGAGTTTTTCCGCTGGCGAGCACCTTCTCAACATCCTCCCCGTAGCGTTCCGGCTGCTGCTCCTTGTATTTTTGATGAAATAACCGCGGGTTCTTGCCGCTGTAACGGACTCGGCGTTTGGGTCGTTCTTCCTCGCTCATGAATGGGTGATTGCAGCGCTCAGCTGACGGATTTTAAGTTCAAGACGGGCGGCTTTTTCTTTTGCTTCATTCAATGGAAGCCCGGTTTTCATTTCCGGCCGTCTGTGTCCCGTTTCTCTCAACCACGCGTCGCAAAGAATCCGGCCGCGCGCATGGATAACATTGAGCAATTTTGCATACCGCCGATCATGCAACAAATCGTCGGGCGCGGCTCCATTATTAAATGCGCGCCAAAGTTCCCGGCCCAACACCCGGTGTCCAGTTGAATCGGGATGCACGCCGTCGCGCGCAAAGCGAAAGCGCGGATTGGCTGCGCGCTTTAAAGTCAGCTCCCGGTTCATGGCGCCGTGAAAATCGATTACGTGCCAGCCCTGGCTCCGCTGAGCCAGAAGCCATTTTGAATATGCGCCGAGAGTCTGGTCGTAGTTGAATTTGCCAGCCTGCAGAAACGGCCCGGGATCAAAAGCGGGTGGAGTGAGATGGACGATCACGGCACCGGCGCGAACGACTTTTTTTCGCAAAAGAGCGATACCTTCCCTGAACCTCGCGAACCGCTCTTTATCCAGAGGCTGGTAAAGGCCGTCATTCATCCCGTAACAGGCAAACACAAGATCTGGTCGGGTTTTTAATAAAATCCGGTCGAGCCGTTCATGCAGAGCGGGCCGGGGAAACTTGCCTCCGCCGTGCCGCGGCTCCGATAATCCCGCCACGGTCTCGCTGGGCAATCCGACATTGATGACTTCAAACCGTTTTTCGGGGAATCGGGTAAAAAGAAACGCCTCAAAATCATCCACGTACTCTCCCGAATAGGTGATGCTGTCGCCCAGGAAGAGGATCCGATGAAATGCCGGGAGCGGCTTCATCGCGGCCTCCGCGCCTGCCGTGATGCAAAGAAGGAGCAGGCAGAGCAATTGGCAGAGAAGAAAAGGCATGATTCGGCCGCCGATTGATAAACCGCCCCTCAATCCTCAGGCAATGAGAATGCCCCGAACATGAAGCATGGCTTTCAATCGGGCGTGGGATTTTGGAGGCTTGCTTCCATGCAGAGTGTTCCCCTGGTTGATTATTACTCGCGCCGCGCTGCCGAATACGAACGCATCTACGAGAAGCCTGAACGTCAGGAGGCATTGGCAGAGCTCGGAGTGCGGCTGCGCGGCTGGCTTGTTGACCAACGCGTGCTCGAATTGGCATGCGGCACCGGTTACTGGACGGCGATCATCGCCGATTCCGCGCAATCGGTGATGGCTATCGATGCCAGCGACGCTGTGCTTCGAATTGCGCGAGCCAAAGCCATTACGCCCGATAAAGTCGAGTTCGCGCTCGGCGATGCGTGGAATCCGCCAAAGGTCGAAGGAGGTTTTACGGCATGTCTCGCCGCATTTTTCGTCTCACATATAGAGAAGCACCGGTTGCCCGCATTTCTCGCAGCCATTCACACCGCGCTTGCGTCTGGTGCACGCGTGGTGTTGGCCGATAACCGTTTTGTGCCTGGCAACAGCACGCCCATTTCACGAACCGACGCCGCGGGCAATAGTTACCAGCTTCGTCATCTTGATGACGGACGTACGTTTGAGGTTCTGAAAAATTTCCCGAAACCCGCCGAGCTATCGGCCTTGGTTCAGCCTTATGCAGATTCCATCAGTATGGAAGAATCAGAGTATTTTTGGTGTCTGAACTACAAGCTGCGCGATTCGGCCATTCCTCAATCAAACAAGTAAATTGTCGTCCGCTACGGCATTAATGGCGATTCGGGAATCAAGCTCGAACATGGCTGGGTATTTCGAAAGGCGGCATTGGCTGTCATTTGAACTGCCCGATATTCTGCACTTTGAGTTCTGCAATAAAGTCCTCTTCTGTTATAATCTCCACAGCCGTATTGGCACGGGCAATGATGCGATGGTGCATCATCTGCCTGGCGCCGATCTGGGTTGAAGGTGAGGCGGCAATGATTGTGGTATCAGAAGGCAAAAGCTTCAGGTTTCCAAAGTAAAGCCAGTCGTATGGCCGTTTGGAGACCACATCGCAATATAGCGAGGCTGTGAATTGTTCATTACTTATGTAATTAGGCATCAGCTCCCGCAGCGATCCCGGAGGTTTATCCATGTCGATAGAGTAGATTTTCAGGGCTGTAGCAACCGATTTGAGGCGGCTCATGTTCTCGCTGAGTTCAGCGGTCGCTGTAGTCGCCGCGTATCGGGGAAGAAAAAGAAAGAGGGCGGCAGCCGCGGCGACTGGCGCGCACAGGAAGATGATCAACGTTCTCCGAATCATGCGCTTCGGGAGATTTAACGTCAGCGAGAGCGCCAAGATTTAGCGGGCATCAGGCGTGAATGGATCAAGTTGCCGGGAGCGATTGGCCAGATGCCAGAATATCACTCCTCCTCCGGCGCAGACCGTGACCCGAATCCATTCGTAAGCCATGAGGGCGCGGAATGCCTCCGGATCTTTGGCTTTCACGGCCGTAGCCTGAATCCCTTTTGCGCCCACAGCTTCGGCGATGCCGCGGTTCTGGTCGCGAACTGAGGAAGCAGCCAAAAGCGCTGCCAGCACGAGAAGAACGACGGCAAGAACACGCATAAACCCGATGTAAGCTGCCGAATCAAGCTGCTGGCAAGCTAACAACCCGATGTTGTTCGTATGAGCGGCAGTTTCAACGGGCGGCCGGAGCGGCCTCGGCGTTCCATTGCCAGCCCGGATGCCGGACATAGGCAAGCGATTCCTTCACATCCAATCCTTTGCGGGCTTCAGCCACAAACTCGCTCCTGTGCCGATTCCAGATAGCCTGTTCAGCCGAGGTCGGCGTATGGCGCACATTGTAAGGCACGCGATTTCCCACCAGCATGACCAGGTAACCTTCCAGCCCGAAATCGTTTTCAGTGCGGGGAAGTCGGTAGCGGCAGAAGCCGGTCGGCCCGTTCTCTTTGTAGAACTCCAGGAGCGGCGCGATGGCGGACACGTCGGTATCGGCATTGCAATGGCGCCAGAAGGGAGTCTCAAGCGCCGTATTCACCTTGTAATGAAGGGCAAGGAAATCGCGAATGTCGTTCCATGTGGCGGCCGTCAGATCGTTGTAAAGGGTGCGCATCGTTGGAGGCGGCTCCAGCTTGCTGTGAATCAGGAAGTCGACCAGTGTCTGCATATTCGAACAGACGATCATCAGCGATGTGGCTTCAAGCGGTTCGACAAAGCCACTCGCGTTTCCGACTCCAACGACATTTTCCACCCATTGCCGCCGGTAACAGCCAGAGCGGAATTTAACCACGCGCGGCGATTTTGGCGCCTTCGGGTTTTTGCGCAGGAACTCTTCCGCGGCGGCATCATCTGAGATCCCCTGGGAAGAGTAGACATAACCGCGGTTGACGTGGTGTTCGTGCTCGATCTGCCACGCCCAGCCGGAGTCCATCGTCTCGGCGGTTGTATAAGGGAGAATCGGTTCATCGGTGCGTTCCCAGCCACCGACCACCGCGCGATCACAGAAAAGGGAGCGGTCAAAACCGATAAACGGTTCTTCAAGCGCTTTGCCGAGGAGCTCGCTGCGGAAGCCGCTTGAATCGATGAAAAAATCGGCCTCGATGCGGCGGCCATCATCGAGCATCACCGCGGAGATCCCGTTCGGACCGCGTTCGGCACCGCTGACTTTGCCGTCGGTAAATTCAACGCCCACCTCACGAGCGACGATTTCGAGCACGTCCACGAATTTCTTGTTCTCAATATGGAACGCATGCCACGGCTGGATATCCGGGCAGCCATTGGCTTGGCGTGGAAAAGCCTTGCCGTTGGCCATGAGCGCCGCGGGAAGGCTCGCGCAACTAAAATCGTCGTCGCAATAAAAGCCCGTGGGCTTTGGCAGGTCATTCCAATGGGTGTCGAGCTGCTGGTTGAACGTGTAGTCGAAACGTCCGCGCGGTCCCCAAAGAAATTTGAT
This sequence comes from Chthoniobacteraceae bacterium, assembly GCA_028293625.1. Classification (GTDB taxonomy): domain Bacteria; phylum Verrucomicrobiota; class Verrucomicrobiia; order Chthoniobacterales; family Chthoniobacteraceae; genus CAIURC01. The sequence goes on from JAQGOL010000029.1 coordinate 318,258, forward strand.
CCCGAGTTTCCATGTTGGTTCGGCCAGTTCGTAAAACCGTTTCCGGCTGATCCCGAGGTAGTCAAAAAGGTGCTTTGGGAAGTTCGGCGTGGTTCCTTCGCCAACTCCGATGACTCCCAGGTCCGGGCTGCGCACCACATGGACGCTGAGCTGCGGGATTTTTCTTTTAAGGGAAATGGCGGCGATCAAACCAGCGCTGCCGGAGCCGAGGACTAAGATTTTTTTGATCATGGGGTGGGAAAATACGCCGCCTTACGCGGGTAAGACGGCGCATCTAAAACAAGCCGGAGAACGAGGCAACTTTATTTGCGGCGCCGGCGGCCGGCGAGGCCAAGCGCGCCCAACGTTAGCAAACCGAAAGTCGCCGGCTCGGGCACAACGCTGTACTTCAGGTTCACGGTCCCGCCGTTTTCTTCAATCCAGTAAACGCTTTGACTATCCGCGTTATAGGCGCCGTTTTCGCCCGCTGTTTCTGAGATCAAGGATGCACCGCCGCTATTAAAACCGAGGACCGTGGTGGTTGTCTCCTCGAACATTCCAACAATCGCGTCGACGGTACCAAGTGTGAAAGTGCCGGTATTCGGACCGGTTGTGGCAAGGGCGGGAACAGTGAGCCCGGTCAGGTCCAATGTTACGCCGGCACTGATATTAAAAGTGCCGTTGATATCGAAGGTTTTATTGTCGTCGAGTTTAAGTCCCGCGGCGGGATTGCCGATGAGCAGGCTGCCGTTGACCGTAATGACGCCGGCGCCGGAGCGGGTCAATTTACCGCCCGTGAAGTCGAAGGTGCCGTTGCTGGTATCGATTGCGCCATCGACTGAAAGGGTGCCTCCGGAAAAGTTGTAGACGCCGGCTCCGTTGGCCTGCACATCGAGGTTGCCGGAAATTGAAACCGTGCCGCCGGTTTGTGTCACGACGCCGTTCCCGTTCTCGGCAATATCGAGCTCCGCAACTCTGAACTGGCCGGTGCCACTTACGTTTAAGGCACCCTGGCCGCCCCCGGCCCAGCCTACCCGTGCCGAATCGAAACTGGCGGTGCCGTCTGAGATATTCCACGTGCCGCGTCCTCCGGCATTTTCACCCAGAAGCAGGTTGCCATTGCCGACCGTGCTGACGGTTCCGCCGGTTTGATTGGTTGTCCCTACACCGCCAAGGCTTCCAAGGATAAAATGGCTTCCGTTGCCACCTGCCTTGGTAAAGGTGCCGCCGCTGATGTCGATCGCGCCTGTGCCTCCCTCACGCCCAACCGCGATCCAGTTTGTTGCCGTTACTGTGCCTGCGCTCAGGTTCATGGAACCATTGCTTTGGCCACTCTCGCCAACCCAGAGTTCCCCGAGCTGCAGCAGGGAAGCGCTGTTGTTTACAATCACCGTGCCATTGCTGCCCGCACGGTCGGCAATCGAAAAAAGATCATTGGGATTTTTGTAGGTCCCACCCGAGAGCACCATTTTACCGGTGGAACCAATCGCGCCGACATACGTTCGTCCGGCGTTTGTCAGGGTGCCACCGCTCATGTTAAGTGTCCCGTTGGCGCCCGGGGTCGATTCTTCCTTGCCGAAAAAGTTCCAGCCGCCGGTGGTGATGGTGCCTGCGTCCACGTTCATCACGCCCGTGCCGCCAGCCGATCCCACCGTCAGATCATTTCCAATCTGGAGCGTGCCCGAGGTGTTCACATTGAACGTGCCGACGCCCCCTGGTCCAAAATTCGCCCCTCCCACATAAACACGGCCGGCGGTGGTTGAGCCGCCACCCACCGTGAGGTTTCCGGAGCTCAAACCGAATCCGGTCAAAGTGCCACCCGTCGTCGATGTATCGGCGAGGTTATATGTGCCTGTGCCGCCATCGCGCCCAACCAAAAACCAGTTGTTGAGCCCGGTGGAAACCGATCCCGCGTTTTGATCGACTCGTCCGGAGTTGCCGGCGCCCGTTCCAACCAGGATGTCACGAGGACTGACTGAAAGATTATCTGAGATGCTTGGAAAATTGTTCAGCTGGTTAATCACCGCATCGTCATAGGAATCGGCCGGAGCAGGCTGGTTGTTAACAGCGGCCGGCACGCGTCCCAGATTCCAGTTTCCCGCGGTATTCCAGTCGCCGCTGATTGCTGCTCCGGTCCAGAAATTCTCAGTCGCCATCAGAGGCGTACAAAGTACAAAAAACGAAGCGATACTGCTGGCTAAGGCGTGTTTAGAAGAACGATTGAATGCGGCAATTGGAGACATGAGGGAGCTTGGCGGGGTGGTGGACTTTTATCCGATGGGGGCTAATCGGATGACTAAGATCCGCAGCTTCCCGAATTATCGGCATTCTGAAGACCTTGCTTCCACTCCAAACTTAGGAATTGGCGAGTTGCCTTGCTTATTTTGACTCAATGTCGGCGCTGCCTGTTAGGCGCATTTTTTTATTAAATGAACGCACCGGAAACAGCGTCTATACCAGATTTGCAAGCTTTTGTAATCGCAGTGCCGGCTCCTTGGTTTCACGCGATTGCGCCAGGTTGACTTCAAACTCGGCAACCCAGTCATTCGCTTCCTCAGGGTCCACCAGCATCTGCTGAATCTTCCAGCTTTTGTTATCCTCGGACTTGATAACATAGGTATGACGCAAGTTCCGCGCTCCCGGATCCAGGCAGATCCGCTCATGCTCCACATGGTAGGCATCGACTGCCTGGCGCAGCCGTTCCACTGTCCATGGTTCACCGTCCGGCTGGTCGCGCGACGATAATGTCGTGAGCGCCAGTTCATAGTCGCCGCTTGCCAATGCGCGCAGGAACGTGAAGATCCGATTGCGGATGGCCGCCGTGAACGATTTCGCATCGCGGGTAATATCCTGAAGCGCTTCCTCCGCCCCGGGTGGACGCACCTCCGCGCCCTCTTCCTTGGGCTGATAGTTCGGATCCCGCATCTTTTCCCATTCATCGAGCAGGCTCGAATCGACCTGCCTGATCATGCCGCTCAGGTAGAGTTCCATGTCGCGCACCGCGTCGTTTTTGGCCGAGTCGGGGACGGTTTGCGTCAGCACTTTATGCACGCTGGAAAGATGCCGCAGCAGCAGCCCTTCGGCCCGTTGCAGCCCGTAGCCTTTGATATAGTCGGCAAACGAACGAAACTCTTCAAACATCTCACGGGCGATTGATTTAGGCCGGATATTCTCCTGTCCCACCCACGGATGCCGGTCGGCGAACGCATTGAAGGTCGAGTAGACAAACTCGCGATTTGGTTTTGGATACTCGAGTTTTTCCAGCTGTTCCATCCGTTCGTTATATTCGACGCCGTTCATCTTCATCTCGGCCATCGCCTGGTCTTTTACTTTATCAAGCTGACAGCGCAGAATCAGATCGGGGTCTTCGAGGATCGATTCCACCAAAGTGAGCAGCACCAGCGCGTAATCGGGCGCTTCCGGATCCATCAACGGAATCGTGTCGTGAACATAGAGCGACAACGTCTGGTTCATTGAAAAGTCGTCCTGCAACTCGACGTTGACCCGCAGATAAGCGCCCTCGGCTGTTTCCGGAATAATCTCGATGATTTTGCGGTCGACCAATGCCCGAAAAAGCTGCCAGGCGCGTTTGATCAGCGCTTTTTTTACCTTGGGCGATTCATGACAGCGGCTGATCAGATGCCGCATCGCATCGCATCCGTTATCCTTTCTGCTTAACACATTCAGCAGCATCCCGTGTGTGACCTGAAACTGCGCGGCGAGCCGTTCAGGTTGAGCGCCAATCAACCGCGTAAAGGTCTGTTTATCCCAGTTCACAAATCCGCGCTCCGGCGGTTTGCGTTTCACAAATTTCTTGCCGCCGCCCGCCTGCTTTTGCTCCAGCAACAGGTTTTCAATCGTATGCTCGGGCGCCTGGATCACCACCCAGCCGCAATCGTCGTACCCTTTGCGTCCGGCCCGGCCGCCGATCTGGTGGAAGTCGCGCGCGGCCAGGATCCCGGTTTTTTGGCCATCGTATTTGCAAAGTTTGGTAAAAAGGACGGTGCGGATCGGGACATTGATCCCGACACCGAGTGTATCGGTACCGCAGATAATTTTGAGCAGCCCCTTTTGCGCGAGTTGTTCAACGAGCACCCGGTATTTGGGAAGTAAGCCGGCATGATGCAGCCCGATCCCATGACGGAGCCACTTTTTGATTTCGGGTCCGAACGGGCTGCTGAATTTGAAGCCTTCAAGCTCGGTTGCGATCGCGGCTTTTTCCTCCTTGGTGCAGACGTTGATGCTCGTGAAGTCCTGCGCGCTCTCCGCCGCTTCCCGCTGGGTGAAATGGACGACGTAAACGGGGCATTTATTCGCCGCAACCAACTCCTCAAGCGCCTTGGCGAGCGGTTTCTCCGAATATGAATATTCCAACGGGACGGGGCGCAGCCTGGAGGAAATGGTTGTGGTTTCCCGTTTGTTTAGCCTGGTAAGTTCCTCCTCAAAAAATTGGGTGTCCCCAAGCGTGGCCGACATCAGCAGGAACCGGGTTTGGGGCAGGGTCAAAAGCGGGATCTGCCACGCCACGCCGCGCTCCCGATCGGCGTAATAATGGAATTCATCCATGATGACATCCTGCACATTGGCGAGGGCGCCTTCCCGGAGCGCCATATTGGCCAGGATCTCCGCGGTGCAGCAGAGGATCGGCGCATTCTGGTTGACCGAAGCGTCGCCGGTACTGAGACCGACATTTTTCGCCCCGAATTCGCGGCAGAGCGCCAGCCATTTTTCATTAACCAACGCCTTGATCGGGCAGGTGTAAATCGAGCGTTTGCCCTGCGCCATCGATTTGAAATGCAACGCGGCCGCCACCAGCGATTTGCCCGAGCCGGTCGGCGTGTTGAGGATGACGTTTTTTTCCTCAAACAATTCGAGGATCGCGTTCTCCTGCGCGGGATAAAGCTCAAGGCGCCGGCTCTGGACATAATCAAGAAAACGGCCCAGGAGCGAGTCGTTGTCCGTCTCGCCGGGAATCAGGTCGGAGAGGGACAAAGGGGACGGGTGTTGCATCCCGTTACTTTCTCCGGTGCGCGGCCGCTGACAGCAAATGAATTAATCAGGCGTATCGGTCCGGGCTGAGGAGATCGAGGGGAAACCGGGGCGGTTCGTTGTCAACGAGCTGGCCGGTCAGTTCGCCCGTCACCGGCGCCAGGCTGACGCCCATCATAGAATGCCCCGTCGCGACGATGAGGTTTGAAGCCGCCTTTGTCCGGCCGATATAGGGAAGCCCGTCGGGCGAGCACGGCCGCAGTCCGCGCCACGGTGCCAATCCATCAAAATGCTCGCGGCGGAACGCGGGATAATAATTCGGGATGGCTTTCAAAATCCCTTCAACACGGCGCGGGTTGATCGTTTGGTTCAATCCGGCGATCTCCATCGTTCCGCCAAATCGAAGCGCTCCGTTCATCGGGGTAATCGCGACGCGGGCTTCGGCGAAGATGGCGCAAATCCGCGGCAGTTGAACCGGGGCGGGGAGCGTAACGCTATATCCTTTGCCCGCCTGCATCGGGATCCGCAGGCCGAGTTCGCGGGTCGTTTCCTGCGACCAGGAACCACCGGCAAGAATGAATTCGTCGCCTTCAACCTCGCCGTGCGTGGTTTTGAGTGCCGCTATCCGGCCGCCCTCGCGCTTCCAGCCGGTCACTTCCGTTTCAAAAAGGAATTCGCCCCCGGCGGCGCGGATCCGTTTTTCAAGAGCAGCCATGTAACGCTCGGGTTGAAGGTGGCAATCTTTTGGAAAATAGATGCTCCCGGCGATCTCCATCGTCACATCCGGATCGAGGCGTCCGGTTGCCTTGGCATCAAGCACCTCGGCCGGTACCCCCAGCGCGTTGGCTTTTGCCGCCATTTGAGCCTCCTCCTCGAGCGCATGCTCGGTTTTACAAAGCATCAGGAGTCCCTTTTTCACCAGGCCGAACTCTTCGACTTCGCTCGAATAATGTTCCCGGCTGGCGAGATTCAGATCGCGCAGCAGCGGCGCCGCGCGGAGGACGTGGCCCGGCGTGCTGGCCCTCCAGAATCGAGCGGCCCACAGGAGCAAATCCCAATTCAGCCGCGGCTTGATGTAAAAGGGCGACTCCGGGTTCCACATCCATTTGAGTCCCAATGCGACCATCCCGGGCGCCGCAAGCGGAACAAAATGGCTCGGCACGATCATCCCGGCATTTCCAAAAGAACAGCCATTGCGCCGGGCAGGCTCGCGCTCAATCACGGTCACACGATGGCCGCGTCGCACGCATTCGGCGGCCGCGCTCAGCCCGATAATCCCGGCACCCAGGATGACCACCTGTTTCATCGAATCCCCCAGCAAAACGGATCGGTTTCGTTGAGGATCAATGTCGAATCGGCCGTGACAAAAGCCGTTCCATGAATTGAAGGCTCAATGATTCCTTTTGCACGGTCGATCCACCGGTAGCTGCCGCGGAAAGTGCTTCCAAGAATGCTTTCCTGAATCCATTGCCCGCCCTCGGCCAGCGTCCCGTCGGCTGCCAGGCACGCGAGTTTTGCGCTCGTGCCGGTCCCGCATGGGGAACGGTCATACGCTTTCCCCGGACAGAGGACAAAGTTGCGCGAATGGCCGCCGGCTTCGCCTTTTGCGAAAAGCTCAACATGATCGACCTCGGGAAACCCCTGCGCATTGAGAGCCTGCCGGATGCGCCAGCTCAAATCGGTCAGCTGTTCAACGTTTTTCAAAGCGAGCGTTTTTCCATGTTCTTTAACGAGAAAGAACCAGTTGCCGCCCCATGCGACATCGCCGGTGATAGAACCGATTCCCGGGACGTTGAGGGTAATGTTCGCCGCCTTGCGATAACTCGGCACGTTGACGATCGAGACCGCATTGCCGCCGTGCCAGATCGCGTGAACCTTTCCCACCGGCGTCTCAAAACGGATGGTGCCCGGTTTCTTGATCCGGCCAAGATGCGCCATCGTAATAACAACCCCAATCAGACCGTGCCCGCACATTCCCAGGTAACCGACATTGTTGAAAAAGAGGATACCGGCATCGGACTCGGACGATTCGCTCAATAGGGCGCCAACGAGCACGTCGTGCCCGCGCGGCTCATTGACGATCGCTGAACGGAAAGCGTCGTAACGGTCTTCGAAGAGGGCCAGTTGCTCGGCCATCGTCCCGCCGCCCAGCTCCGGTCCGCCTGCGATCACCACCCGTGTCGGCTCGCCGCCGGTGTGGGAGTCGATCACTCGAATTTGTCTCGAGGCCGTTCCGTTCATCGGCGGCGGGCGGCTTTGGAGTTATTCATGAGTTCTTCGATCTCCGCCGCCTCGATGGGAATGTCGTTCATCAGATTGATGGCGCCCTTTTCGGTCACCAGGAGCGTGTTTTCCAGACGGACAGCAAGCCCTTCTTTTGCGATATAAATTCCCGGCTCGCAGGTGACCACCGCCCCGGCCTGCATCGGCTCGTTCAGAGGCGCCACGTCATGGACATCGAGTCCGATCGGATGGCCTATTCCGTGCATGTAATACTTTTTCAAAGCTGATTTTTCCGGGCCTTGTTTTCGCACTTCGGACGCTTTGAGCAGCTTGACGTCGACCAGCGCCTTTTCCATCACCTCCTCGGAGATCCTGCGCCAGTCGCTTGCGAGCAATCCCGGTTTCAGCGCATCGGCGCACGCTTTATAGGCGCCCAGGACGGCGTCATAAATCTGCCTCTGGCGTTTGGTAAACCGCCCATTGATCGGCAATGTGCGCGTCAGGTCTGAGTTATAATTTCCATAAGCCGCCCCGACATCCAGCAGCAGCAGGTCGCCATCCCGGCAAGGCGCGCTGTTCTGATTGTAGTGGAGGCCGCACGCGTTCGCTCCCCCGGCGATGATCGGCGAATAGGCAAACTTCCCGTTCTGCCGGATAAACTCATGGGCGAACTCGGCTTCGACATGGGTTTCGCTCACGCCCGGCTTTACAAAACGCGCCACCCGCACCAATCCGTCCCGGGTAATCTCGCACGCCTTTCGGATCAGGCCGATTTCCGCTTCAGACTTCACCGCACGGAGCCGGTGAATGAGCCGGGCCAGTCGATGATATTGATGAAGCGGATAGCGTTGCCGGCATTCTTTTACAAAACGGGCCTCGCGTGTTTCAACCACCACAACGGCCCGTGCGTGCTCGTTTGAGTTGAGGTAAACCGACTCGCATTCGCACATCAGCGCGCGAAATATACCGTCAAACGCGCTCAACCATTCCACGCGCTTGATTCCGGAAATGGCGATCGCTTCCTCCTTGGAAAGTTTTTTCCCTTCCCAGATTTCAAGATGCGCAATCGGTTCACGCAAAAAAAGGATCTCCCGGTTGCGCTCATCGTGCGCGTCGGGAAAGAAAACCAGCACCGATTCCTCCTGCTCGATTCCGGTAAAATAAAAGAGATCGGAGTTGGGCTGGAGAATCAACGATCCATCGGCGTTGGTCGGCAATAAATCGTTGTTGTTAACGACGGCAACCGAGCCGGGAAGCATCAACTCGCGGAGGCGGCGGCGGTTCTCAACAAAGAGCAGGGGATCAATAGAAGCGTGGCGCATAAAATTCGGAGGCTCTATGCGGCTTTCTTTGGCAATGCAGGCCTGGTTTCAATTCCGGCATGGATGATTTTTAAGATCGCGTCGCGCTCATGCCCTGAGAGCGGGAGTCTCGGCGCTCGGGTCCATTCCTGGCCAAGCCCGCATTCCTGCACGCAAAGCTTGATATACTGGACAAATTTCACGTGCGTGTCCAAGTGCAGGAGCGGCGTAAACCAGCGGTAAAGCTCGACCGCTTTGGCCCATTCGCCTCCTTTCATCAGTTCCCAGAGATGCTGATTTTCATGAGGAAACGCAATGCCGGTTCCCGCCACCCAGCCGTCAATCCCGAGCACAGCCGATTCGAGCGCCAGATCGTCAACGCCTGTAAAAATGGCGTATCGGCCGCCGAGCAGGTTATGCAAATCGGTGATGCGCCGCGTGTTGCCGCTGCTTTCCTTGAGCGCCACGAAATTTTTGGTATCGGCCAATTGCGCAAACATCTCGGGAGTGATGTCGTTCCCGTAGGCAATCGGGTTGTTGTAAATCATGATTGGCAAACCGGTGGCGGCTGCAACCGTGCGAAAGTGGGCAAGAGTCTCCTCGGGATCGGGTGATTTGTAATTCATTGCCGGCATGAGCATGAATCCGTCGGCGCCCGCCGCCTCGCCATCGCGCACGTAACGAACCGCCTCGGCCGTGCTGGTTTCCGCAACGCCGCTAAGGACCGGGATACGCCCGGCAACCACCTTGATCATTTCATTAAAGACCAGGCGCTTTTCCTCGCCGCTCATCGCCTGGTTTTCACCCAGGGAGCCGAGATAAACAATCCCGCTCACGCCGCTCGCAATCAGCGCCTCCGAGTGCCGGGCGGTGCTTTCAATATCAAGCGAGCCGTCCCGGTGCATTTGAGTGGTGATAGCCGGGAACACGCCTTCCCAAAAAGGAGTCGAAGAGTTTTTTTGCGTCTGCATTTGGGCAAGGCTATCCAAAGATTTTTCGGATTTCCTGCTCTATTTCGAGAAATGACAGAGGCCTTTGCGCCTTTGTTTTAACCGCAAGCCCACCGGGCCACGAATCCTTTAAAAAAATGAAAACCGTCCGCTTCTCCCAAGTCACGGCCCAATGCGGGGCACCCGAGCCATATACGCTTTGGAATAAGCCGGAGAGCGACAAGCGGTTTCAGAAGGCGCTTAAAGAGCATCGTGTCATGACCATTCACCAGGAAACCGTTGGCTCGAAAAAGGACTACGGCGAGGTCGGGTTCACCAAGGATAAGCAGGGTAATCTGCTCCTGTTTGGGAAGTCGCTCAGAGCGTTTGAAGGGCGCCGCATCATTGGCGTAAAATATGAACTCTTAACGTCCGCACCGGCGACAGCGTCCGTCCCGGTTCTTCCGACGCCCCCCAAAAAACGGTCTCCCAAACCTTTCCGGCATCCATTTCCAAAATACGAGCCGGTCGACGTGTCGCATGTAGACCAGATCAAGCCGGCCGAAGCGCTTCCGAAAAAGGATGTCACAAGTGATTTAACCCGCCTGACGCGCCTGGTCCGCCGTGCAATGAAAGAGCTGAAGGAGGGAAAATCGGTGGCTGCGTATCAGACACTCGAAAACGCGCTTGGTGTCAAACGCCAGCCATAGCGCGTGCCAGAGAAATCAGAACAAGAATATCAATTAACTAATATGAATTAGCCGCAACTCTGCGCGCTCCGGGACGTTTTTGTCTGCGTTTCCAACCGGGAGCTGTAATCCGCGGAAATGCTGCGGCCGCAAAGCGAGCCGGCGCCATGGGCAGGAAGCACGCGGACAGCAGCGGGTAGTGTGAAGAGTTTGTCGAAGAGCGACTTGTAAAGCGCGATGGCAAGCACCTCGGGTTTCTCCTCGCCATCGCGCAGATTAATGCGGCCGATATCCCCGACAAAAAGGGTGTCGCCGGTAAAAACGGCACTTGGATGCGCTTGCTCGCGTAACAACCAGCTCACACTGTCCAGAGAATGCCCCGGCGTTTCCAGAACGAGGACTTCCAATGGGCCAACGCGGATAACGATTCTCAGTCCGGCAGCGTGCGCTGCTTCAAGCTAATCATCGACGTCCCGTTTCGGATCGACGACGGTAGCTTCGCCGCCATCACCGAAGAGGTACGATGCATGCGTGAGCCCTTCGACGTAGCAGCGTTTTTCAAACATGGCGTTGCGGTTCAGATTTCGTAAGCGAAGGCGGGGTCCGGTTCGAGCTCGTCGGCCGACGCGGGCAAAGAGGAGGCGGCAAAGTCTGCCAGGATTGTTTGCGCGAGGACTTCTGCCTGTACACGCAACTCCGGTACGGCGGTGGTTTCCAGCAAACGGCCTTTGAGGGCGCTCCCCAGTGTAAAGATCTGCTCAGTCACGCCGCAGCCGTTATTGAGGATGCCGCTTGGAGAAACTTCGAGCCCGAGCCGGAGCAAATCGGCCAGGATGAGTTTGCGCGCCCGCAATCGCTCAATGAGGGGATCCGTAAGCTTGTGATAGTTGCACTCCGGACCCGTGCAGTTGATTACGTAACGGTAGCAGCGGGTCTCTGTTTTGCTCTGCCCTGTCGGCCGGAAGCTTGCCTCCAGTGCGTCGTCCGCCATGGGAAGGATGGAGGCAAGGAATATACATAAGTTGATTGTTTGATCTTTTGTGGCCCCAAAATCGCGGCCCGCTGATTCCCCTCAATCGCTTCGCGCCTGACGGCGGCTGAAAACCTCGTCCCGCGTCGCATCCGTAGACCTGAAAATCGTGCGTCGTTCTGCGGGAGGAGCAGGGGAGCTGAGTTGCACGATATATCCACCGGAGAGGTTGTCCCCCGCGGCAGCGACCACGCGGATGAGGGACTTTGGTGCGGTCGTGAAAAGGAGCCGGCTGGAGCTCCGCGCTGAAATCGGTCACGCGGCCGCCGGACTCGAAACGTGGCGGCGCAACACCGGCCCGAGCTCGCTTGGTTCATGAAGCGGCTCCAGCTGGCCATCTCCATTCATTTTTCCATCTTCTCCTTTTCAGCGAGCTCAAACCGGCCGTTTTTTGGATGCCGCGCGAGGACGATGAAAGGTATCTGCGAATGAATCGGCCAGCTATGCGGCTGGCGACAAGCGCAAAGCTTGCTTGAATCACGAAAATGCAATGCCATGCATGCCACTCATTATCCCCTCTGCAGGAGCTATAATCACCATCGGCGGTTTTATTTTAGGAAATGCCGCCTGTCGATGTTCAGCTCCACGCAACCAGATCCAATCGTATGAGGGCGATCTGGAAAGGCTCAATCAGCTTTGGGCTGGTCAATATCCCGATCGCTCTTTATCCCGCAACCCGAAGCGAGGAACTTAAATTCCGGCTTTTGCGCGAAAGCGATCATAGTCCTGTCAACTATAAGCGGGTAGCTGAGGTGGACGGGAAAGAGGTTCCGTGGAACCAGATAGTTAAAGGTTACGAGCACGAGAAGGGCAAGTTTGTCATTTTGAAGGATGAAGACTTTCAGCGGGTTGACATTGAAGCTACTCAAACCGTCGACATCATCCATTTCGTCAAGCTTGAGGAAGTCAATCCCATCTACTTCTTCAAGCCTTACTATATGGAACCTCAAAAGGGAGGGGACAAAGCTTATGTCCTTTTACGCGAGGCATTGCGGACAAGTAATCAGATCGCCATCGCAAAGGTCGTTATCAAGACAAGGCAGCACCTCGCAGCCGTCAAGCCCCAGGAAAAAGGGCTTATGCTTGAACTCATGCATTTTTCAACTGAACTCATTGACGTCGATGAGTTCAAGATGCCGGAAACCAAGGAGGTTGCAAAACAGGAACTCCAAATGGCAAAGGCGCTTGTCGCTTCCATGTCGGCGGAATGGGATCCGGCTGAATATGTTGATGAATACCGAGATGCGCTTGAAAAGGTGGTTGAGGAAAAAATCAAGAGAGGTGACAAGGCGCCGGCTAAAAGTGTGCGCCTCAGAAGACCAACACGGGTTGTCGATCTTGTAGCGGTCTTGCAGAAAAGCCTTGAGCAAAGCGCCGGCGCCGGCGCCGCGCGGAAAACCAAACCCAAAACGGCGTCCTCCAAAAAAGGTGGAAAGTCTTAATGTATGTCGTTGCAAGACTACGTCAGGAAAAGGGACTTTCAGCGTACGGCCGAGCCGGAAGGAAAAGAAAAGAAGGCGCCGCGTTCCGGAAGCTTATTTGTTATCCAGAAACACGAGGCATCAAGTCTGCATTACGATTTTCGCCTTGAGCTTGACGGCACGCTGAAATCGTGGGCGGTCCCGAAAGGGGTCCCATTCAAAAAAGGGGATAAACGGCTGGCTGTGGAGGTTGAAGATCATCCCGTGGCATATGCGGGCTTCGAGGGAATTATACCGGAGGGCGAGTATGGTGGCGGGACAGTGATGGTTTGGGATACCGGCACTTATGAAGCGCTTGCCGAGGATCCTTTAAAAGAGCTTGAAAAGGGAAAACTGCATTTTGCCTTGAAAGGTGAAAAGCTAAGCGGCGAGTGGACTCTGGTTAAGACACGGCGAGGGAACCAATGGCTTTTAATCAAGAGCGGCGAAGATATGAAGCCGGTCTCAAAAAAGCGCGATAACGAATCTGCTCTTACAGGCCGCACGATGGCAGGCATCGCCACGGAACGCGGCGCCGTGCAGGAGCCAAAACCGGCGAAGCCGCGTGCCCCATCGAAGCCGAAGTTTGTTGAGCCGATGAAGGCGACGCTTGTTAATGAAGTTCCATCGCACGGTGAATGGATTTACGAAATCAAGCTCGATGGGTACCGAGCGCTTGCGCTTAAAGTTGGGCGCGACGTTCATCTAATGTCCCGGAATGCAAAAGACTTTGCGCGGCGGTTTCCCGATATGGTTGAGGCGATTGCCGGGTTGCCGGTAAATAGCGCGATCTTTGATGGGGAGATCGTCGCCATGGATGCAAAAGGGCGGCCCTCTTTCCAGCTTCTTCAAGCTTCCCAAACCAGCAGCGAACAGCCACCCATGGCCTTTTATCTGTTCGATCTTCTCAGCTGCAATGGAATCGATCTGACTGGAAAACCGCTCCATCAAAGGCGTTCCCAGTTGGAGTCGATCGTTAAGGATGCTCCCGAACCGATCCGATTTTCCGCCAGTCTCAAAGGCCAGCCTGAACGGTTGCTTGAGGAAGTGCGCAAGCACGGCCTGGAGGGGCTTATTGGCAAACAACTCGAGTCCGTTTATGAAATCGGCCGTCGCAGCAAGTCGTGGATCAAGTTGAAGTGCGTTCACGAGCAGGAATTTGTGATCGGCGGATACACTCCGCCGGATGGTGCTCGCAAACATTTTGGCGCGTTGCTGGTTGGGGTATTTGAGAAAAAGAAGCTCCGGTTCGTCGGCAAGGTAGGCACCGGATTTAATGCGGACCTGCTCGGGGCGCTTCATCGCGATTTCAAGCAGATCGAACAGGAGAACTGCCCATTCAGCGATCTTCCCGAAAAAAAGCAGGGCCGTTGGGCTCAGAATATCACGCCTGCTGAAATGAAACTATGCCACTGGGTGAAGCCTGAATTGGTTTGTCAGATCCGGTTCACCGAGTGGACCAATGACGGCAAGCTGCGGCATCCTGTCTTCCTCGGATTGCGGGAAGATAAAGAAGCGAGCGAAGTCGTGCGGGAACTTCCAGCGAAGCTTCATTAAACTCCCGACACTTATTCAGGCTGGATTATAAAGCGCCTTGTATGAGCAAAAAAACCGAGCTTCAAGTCGGCGGGAAAACGCTGCTGGTCTCAAATCTCGAGAAGATACTCTATCCGGAGGCAGGCTTCACGAAGGCTGACGTCATCGACTATTATATCCGGATTGCTCCAGTGCTGCTTCCGTATCTGAAAAACCGGCCAATCATGCTTAAGCGCTACCCGGATGGCGTGGACGGCTTTTTCTTTTATGAAAAACAATGCCCGTCGCATCGGCCTGAATGGGTGAAGACCGCGACCGTGCCGAGCAAAGAGAGTGAGGGAATCAGTTACTGCGTCATGAACGATCTGCCCGCGCTGGTTTGGGCTGCCAACCTCGCGGACATCGAATTGCATACTTTCCTTCACCGCGCCCCCGCAATCAGCCGGCCCAACGCACTCGCTTTTGACCTCGATCCCGGAGCGCCCGCCAACATCCTTCACTGCTGCGAAGTGGCGCTTCAATTAAAGGCATTTTTTGACGGGTTCGATATGCAAAGCTTCGCGAAAACCTCCGGCTCCAAAGGGCTGCAGGTCTATGTGCCGCTCAATGGCACCGTGACTTATACACGGACCAAGGAATTCGCGCGGCTCCTGGCGGAAAACCTCGAGAAGCAAAACCCCACCTTGGTCGTTTCCCAGATGCAAAGGGCCCGGCGGAAAGGGAAAGTGCTCATCGATTGGAGCCAAAATGATGAGCATAAGACAACCATCAATGTTTATTCGCTCCGGGCCAAGTCGTCGCCAACAGTCTCCACGCCTGTCGCGTGGAAGGAAGTGGAGCAGGCGCTGAAAAATCAAAAAGCTGACAGCCTCTCTTTCACAAGCGCGGACGTGCTGCGGCGCGTGAAAACCAAAGGCGATCTTTTCGAACCGGTATTTCGCCTTAAACAACGGCTGCCGCCGCTTTCCGCCATCAAATAAGGTTTTCTGATCCGGCAACGGTCCGCGGCTGAGCGGCCGGAAAAAATGGGCGCTGAATTTCGGCTTCCTGCAAAAGAGGATTGACGAAGGCGGTGAATACTCACTTACTTCGACTTCCATGGCCGACATTCGCCTTAATACCGAACAGCGACACAAGGCGATTGTGCAGGCTGCTACGCCGCTTTTCGCACGCAAAGGGTTCGCCGGCACGACCACCAAAGATATCGCCGCAGCGGCCGGCGTCTCCGAGGCGCTTCTCTACAAACATTTTCCGAGCAAGCAGGCCATCTATAAGGAGATCCTTCAGAGCTGCTGCAAAACCGGCGACCCAATTCTGGCCCGGGTGCATGAGCTGGAAGCTTCAACGTCGACGCTGGTGCATGTGATTTATATCCTGATGCATCGCCTGGTTCTTGGAGGTGGCGCCACGCATCCCGACTGGGAAACAAGGCACCGCCTGATGTTGAACTCACTCCTTGAGGACGGCGAGTTCGCGATGCTCGTTTTTGACCGGGTGATGGAGTTAACTTATCCCACCTTTCAAGCCAGCATGAAGGCGGCCGAGGAGGCGGGCGACTTTGTCGATGGTCCCGGCGCGCCGATCAACCGGTTTTGGTTTGTCCATCATCTCGGGGCGATCCTGGCATACGTGCGTTTGCCCAAAAAACCGCTCCCTCATGAAGGGGCGATCCAGGAAGTGGTTGCGCAGGCGTGCTGGTTTGTGCTTCGCGGGATCGGGTTGCGGGATGAAGCGATCAAGGCGCATTTTAATCCCAAAGCGCTGGCGCTCCTTCAGCTCTAGCCTTTTTTATTTCTCCTGTAAGTTAGTAAGCGTTCACTTGTGCGGTTTTTGCTTCTTTTTCACCACCCCTGCTTATGAAGTTTTTTCTCCGAACCCGTTCCGGTTTCCCTGCCGTCTGCGCCCTGGCGGCGGCGGCCCTGTTTTGTTCCAGCGCATCGGGGGCGGGGGTTGTCCCGGTGAAAAAAGCGATTCCCGCCGTAAAGACACTCACCCTGGATGAAGCGGTGCAGGTTGCGCTGCGGCAGAATCCTGATATCCGCCGTGCCAAGCAGGAAATTGAACGGACGCGCGGCGTGGTGATCGAAGTGCGCGCGCAGGCGCTGCCGCTGGTGGCGGCAACAAGCAGTTACACCCAGCAGGATCGCAATCTCCTTGAAAGCGGCGGCCAATCGAGCTCAATCAGCGGCGTAACGGGGGAGAGCTCAGGAACCGCGCAATCCTCCAACGCCGCATCGTCGAGCGGGGGATCGAGCGCGGGGTCGCATGACAAAAGCTGGCGGGTGGCGATTGAAGCAAAACAGGTGCTTTATGCGGGTGGCCAGGTACGGGCGGCATTGAACATTGCAAAACTGACCCAGGAAAGCAGCTTTTACACGCTTCGGGACACGGTGGATCGCGTGATCACGCAGGTGCGCCAGCAGTTTTATGCGGTCCTGCTGAATCGTTCGCTCATCGTGGTGCAGGAGGAATCGATCAAATTGCTGGAGAGCCAGCTGGCCGATCAACGCAGCCGGTTTGACGCCGGCACGGTGCCCCGTTTCAATGTGCTCCGGGCCGAGGTGGAACTCGCCAACGTCGTTCCGGAGCTGATCCGGGCACGCAACAACCTCCTGATCGCGCAGTTGCAATTGGCGAAGACGCTCGCCCTGGAACCCGCGGGCACGCCCGATGCCGCGCCGGTCAACGCGCGCGGCGAGCTTCTCGGCAACGGAGCGCCACTGCCTCTTGGACAAGCGCTTGCCCATGCAAAAGCGCAGCGAGCCTCCCTCAAAGTGCAGCGTCAGAACCTGCTGCTTGAAGCCGAGCAGATCAAAGTCGCCCTTGCCGGTTACAAGCCGCGGGTGACTGCCAACGCCGGCTACGAATTGCAGAATTCACGTCTTTCCCAGGACCTTGATGATACGGTGAACGGCTGGTTTTTTGGGTTCCAGGGAACCTGGAACATTTTCGATGGTCTGGAAACGCACGGCAAAGTCATCCAGGCCAGGGCGCGGTTGGAATCGGCACGGGTTAATTATCTCGACAGCGTTCAGCAGGTGGAGCTTGAAGTGCAGCAGGCTTTTGCAAAAGTTAATGAGGCGCGCCAACTGATTGCCAGTCAGGGTAAAACTATCGAGCAAGCCCAGGAAGCGCTCCGATTGGCACGCGAACGGCTCGATGCAGGCGCCGGCACGCAGCTCGAGGTACTCGACGCGCGCACAGCCTTGACTCGTTCCCAAGTAACTGAGCTACAAGCTCGCTACGACTACAATTTTGCAAAAGCTGAATATGACCGCGCGGCAGCGTCCGATACCCAGTATCAGGA
Source organism: Chthoniobacteraceae bacterium (assembly GCA_028293625.1). Classification (GTDB taxonomy): domain Bacteria; phylum Verrucomicrobiota; class Verrucomicrobiia; order Chthoniobacterales; family Chthoniobacteraceae; genus CAIURC01. Next base: position 335,701 of record JAQGOL010000029.1, read on the forward strand.
GACATTCGATGACCCCTTGACACGCAAGGGGAAGCCAAACGCGTTCAAATCGGTGCGCTGATACTGAAATAATACCTATGCTTAAACGAATGTTGGTAATGCTGGGCCTCGCGATAATCGTGATCGCGGGAATCGCCTTTCTCAAATTCCGCCAGATCCAGGCGGGAATCGCCAAAGGTGCGGCATTTGCGCAGATGCCGCCCGCCGCCGTGACGACCACGGTGGTTAAGACGCAGACATGGCAGCCGGTGCTCAGCGCGATCGGTTCGCTAAAGGCTGTCAATGGCGTCACTATCAGCACCGACATGGCTGGTATCGTGTCACAAATCGGCTTTGAATCCGGCGCTGCGGTTAAAAAAGGCCAGCTCCTTTTGACCATGGATACACAACAGGAGGAAGCCCAGCTGCACTCGGCGGAAGCCAAACGCGACCTGGCAAAACTGACCCTTGAGCGGAACCGGGAACTGGTGGCAAAAAAGGCGGTTTCCTCCTCCGAGTTTGACAACGCGCAAGGTCAGTTTCGCGATGCCGACGCCGCAGTGGAACAAGCCAAGGCGGTGATTGCACGCAAACGGATCGTGGCGCCCTTTGACGGGGTGCTTGGGATCCGGATGGTGAATGCCGGGCAATACTTAAACACCGGGATGGGAATTGTTCCGCTGCAATCGCTCGATCCGATCTATGTGGAATTCGCGTTGCCCCAACAGCAGCTCGCGACGGTGGAAGTGGGCAAAAAATTGCGCCTGACGACCACGGGAGTTGTGGGGGAGACCTTTGAAGCCGAGATCAGTGCGATCGATTCGCAAGTTGACGAGAGCACGCGCAATATCATGGTCCAGGGCACCGCGCACAATCCGGAGCGCAAGCTGCGTCCCGGCATGTTTGTAAACGTGGAGGTGCTCCTGCCCGAGAAAGGCGATGTGGTCGCGATCCCTTCTTCCTCGATCAGCTTCGCGCCGTATGGTGACTCTGTTTACGTTCTTAAGAGCCGCGCGGACGGCAAGCCGGGACAGGAAGTTCAGCAGCAGTTTGTCAAGCTGGGGCCGACTCGCGGCGATCAGGTATCGATTCTTTCCGGACTCAAGGAAGGGGATGAGATTGTTACCTCGGGCGTGTTCAAACTTCACAGCGGATCAGCGGTGAGGGTCGATAACAGCGTCCAGCCGAGCAACGAGCTGAACCCCAAACCGGCCGATACTTAGGATTACAAAGCAGCGATGAAATTTACCGATCTATTTATCCGCCGGCCGGTTGTGGCGACGGTTGTCAATCTGATCATCCTGCTTGCGGGATTTCAGGCTTACCGGACGCTCAACGTCCGGCAGTATCCCCGCAGTGATATCGCGGTCGTCAGCGTCAAGACGCGCTATATCGGCGCCAATGCCGATCTGGTGCGCGGCTATATCACCACACCGCTTGAGCGTGTCATTGCAAGCGCGGACGGGATTGACTACATTGAGTCTCAGAGCGCGCAGGGCCTTAGCATCATTACGGTGCATCTGAAGCTCAACTACGATAACAACGCCGCGCTCACCCAGATCCAGAGTAAGACTGCCCAGGTTCGAAACGATCTGCCGCCCGAAGCCGAGTCGCCGATTATTGAGATTCAGACGAGCGACAACCAGTTCGCCTCCGCCTATATTAGTTTTTACTCGGATGACCTCGACCCTAACCAGGTTACCGATTATCTAACCCGAGTAGTCCAGCCCAAGCTCACGGCCGTGAGCGGGGTCCAGCGTGCCGATATTCTCGGAGCACGCACTTTTGCAATGCGGATCTGGCTTAAGCCTGACCGCATGGCTGCATTGAACATTGCGCCACAGGAAGTCCGCAAGGCGCTTGCCGCCAATAACTATCTTTCCGCACTCGGCACCACCAAAGGTTCAATGATTTCAATGAACCTTGTTGCCAATACCGATTTGCGCAATTCGGACGAGTTCCGGCAATTGGTGATCCGACAGCAAAAGGGAACCATCGTGCGGCTGGGCGACATCGCCGACGTGGTGCTCGGAGCCGAGGATTACGATACCGATGTCCGGTTTACCGGGCAAAAAGCGACATTCATGGGGATCTGGGTATTGCCGACGGCCAATTCGCTCGATGTGATCAAGGCGATCCGGGACGAGATCCCGGAGATTGAAAAGCAATTGCCTGCGGGAATGAAAGTGCGGGTCGCCTATGATTCCACGAAGTATATCAACGACGCATTGCACGAGGTGGTTCATACATTGGTTGAGACTCTGTTGATTGTAGTCGTCGTCATCTTTCTTTTCCTTGGTTCCGTGCGCTCGATCATTATCCCGGTGGTCGCCATTCCGATCTCCCTGGTCGGCGCGCTCTTTCTGATGATGCTCTTTGGGTTTACCCTCAATCTGCTTACCTTGCTGGCCATCGTTCTCTCAGTCGGTCTGGTGGTCGATGATGCCATTGTGGTGGTGGAAAACGTTGAGCGCCATTTGCAGGAAGGACTTTCGCCATTTGATGCCGCGATGAAGGGCGCCCGTGAGTTGTTCGGGCCGATTATCGCAATGACAATCACACTGGCGGCCGTTTATGCGCCAATTGGTATCCAGGGCGGGCTGACAGGCACCCTTTTCCGCGAGTTCGCCTTTACCCTGGCCGGCGCGGTGGTGGTCTCGGGCGTGGTGGCCCTTACATTGTCGCCGATGATGTCTTCGCAGCTGTTGCGGGCCGGCGACTCGCATCACGGTTTCGCGGGCTGGATCAACAACCGCTTTGATGCGCTGCGCAACGGTTATGTGCGGATGCTGGGAAATACTCTGAAGTGGCGGCCCGTGACGCTGACCCTTGCGGTCATTGTCATTCTGTTAATGGCGCCTTTCTATATGATGTCGCAAAGCGAGCTGGCGCCAAAAGAGGACCAGGGAGTGGTGCTTGGCATCGTGCAGGCGGCACCCAACTCAACCATTGATCAAACCAGCCGTTATACGGAGAAGGTGAACGACGTCTTCCAATCGATCCCCGAGACGACGACCACCTTCCAGATTACACAGCCTTTTGGCGGTTTCTCGGGCATGGTGACGAAGCCGTGGAGTGAGCGCAAACGATCGACCGAACAGATCGTGGGCGAGGTGTTCGGCAAAGTCACGGGTGTTCCCGGGGTGCAGGTTATTGCAACCACTCCGGCCCCATTGCCCGGCGGTGGCCAGTTCCCGGTGGAGTTTGTGATCGCTTCCACGGCTGAGCCGAGGGAGGTTCTTGAGTTTGCCGACAAGCTGGTATTGGCGGCGCGCAAGAGCGGCATCTTTATGTTTGCCGATAGCGATCTGAAGTATGACCAGCCTCAGACCGAGGTGGTGTTTGATCGCGACAAAGTAGCCTCGCTTGGATTGAACCTGCAGCAGGTCGGTGCGGACATGGGCACCATGGTTGGCGGCAACTATGTCAATCGCTTTAGTATCCAGGGCCGCAGTTACAAGGTGATCCCGCAATTAAAACGGGTGCAACGACTCAATCCCGAGCAGCTGAAGGACGTTTATGTAAGCGGCCCGGGTGGAAAACTCGTGCAGCTCTCCACGTTTGCTTCTCTTAGGCAAACCACCGAGCCGCGTACCTTAAACCGCTTCCAGCAGTTGAACTCGGCCAAGATCCAGGGCGCCATTCCTCCCCATATTACGTTGGATAAAGCGCTCAAGGTGCTTGAAGAAGAAGCCGCCAAGATTCTGCCGCGCGGCTTCAGGGTCGATTACGCCGGGGAAGCCCGCCAATTGCGCGTGGAAGGGAATCACATGAGCACGACGCTGATGCTCTCTTTTATCCTGATCTTTCTCGTTCTGGCCGCCCAGTTCGAGAGCTTCCGCGATCCGTTCGTGATTCTATTGGGCTCGGTGCCGCTCGCATTGTCGGGCGCGCTGCTCTTTAGTTTCCTTGGCTATACCTCCCTGAATATCTACAGCCAGGTCGGGCTGATTACGCTCGTTGGATTGGTTTCAAAGAACGGCATTCTGATTGTGGAGTTTGCCAACAAACTCCAGGAGTCGGGAATGGATAAGCTGGAGGCGGTCGTTGAAGCTGCCGGCACGCGGCTCCGCCCGATCCTTATGACTTCGGTGGCGACCGTGGCCGGACATTTTCCGCTCGTTCTTGCAAGCGGCCCGGGCGCCGGATCGCGTAACAGCATCGGTATTGTGCTGGTCTCCGGCATGATTATCGGCACTTCCTTTACTCTCTTTGTGCTCCCTTCAATCTATATGCTTATTGCGCGGGACCACCGTTCGGCGGCTCGCAACCTTGAGCTTAAGGAAACGCATGCCCCGGCTGAAATGGAGCCGGCAGAAGTCTAATAATAATGAGCGCCGTAATCATAACTCCCATTCTGCCGCGCAATCTAACAAGGCAATCCCCGCACAGCCCCCGCGAGCGGCTCGGCGGATTTGTCATCGCCGCGCGCGCGGTCGACAAATGCCGGGCCAGCCTCGATGGGACCGTGGGTGACTACCAGTTTGACGGCCCCCTGGATAAGATGTTGTTCGAGTTTAAAGAGATCTCGGCCGAGCAGTTCAAGTCCGCGGTGCAATCGTTGTCGACCTACGAGGAGGTAGGTCGTTGGCTGCAGGCAAGTGGGCAGTTAAAGACACTAAAAGAAATCAAGACATGGTCGGATTCCATCGAGGCGCTGCGCCCGGCGCACGATCCCGAGCACGCCTTGGAGTTCAGCGAGGAATGCCGCCGCATCGGTCTCAATCCTCTGAAGAGCTCGCTCTTTGATTTGCTTGAAGCCGACGATCGCGCCGCTTCGTGAAAGCTGACGGCGGAGGGGAAGCCGCTGGCGCTAACGCCGATTGATCCGTTGAAATTACGCGATGGAAAAACTTCTCATCGCGAGGCGGATCGGGCAATTAAGGGATCCCCATCGTCATGTCTCGATTCCTCCTCCCCCCACTGTTTCCACGCGTTATAGGTTGCGCGCTGGTTCTCACTTCAGCGCTCTTTGCCCAGGACGATCCGAACCGTCCCGTTGCCCACACCGCGGCCCTGAGCGCCTCGGCAACTGCGGCTCAAATGAAAATGCAGGACGGGTTCCGCGTGGAGGTCATCGCGGGCGAACCCGATGTGCTCCAACCGATCGCTTATACCATTGATGACCGCGGCCGGCTTTGGGTCGTTGAAAATACGAACTATCCAAACTGTCCCGGCGTCCCCAAGGACAAGGTGCTCGTCTTTGAAGATGCCGATCACGATGGGACTTTTGAAAAGCGCACGGTTTTTTGGGACAAGGCGACCTTCACCAGCGGTATAGCCGTCGGCTTTGGCGGCGTATGGCTTGGCTCGCCTCCCAACCTTCTTTTTATCCCGGTAAAAGAGGGTGAAACCGCGCCGGCCGGCGAGCCGGAGGTGATGCTCGACGGGTGGGGGAATGGCGACACGCACGAGACGCTCAACGACTTTATCTGGGGGCCCGATGGCTGGTTGTACGGCACCGAAGGGATTTTTACGCAGTCGAACATTGGCAAACCCGGGACACCGGCCAGCCAGCGTGTTCCATTTAACGCGGGAGTCTGGCGCTTTCATCCGACCAGGAAAGTATTTGAAAGCTGGTGTGAAGGAATCAGCAACCAGTGGGGTATCGATTGGAACGATCACGGCGAGGCGTTTCTGGCTGCCTGCGTCATTCCCCACATGTGGCATGGAATGGAAGGCGCCCATTACCAGCGGCAGTCGGGTGCCCATGTGAATCCGCACCTTTACGAAGATATCAAGACGATCGCCTGGGGCCGGTATGAAAAGGCGGCCTACTGCGGCGCGATGGTTTATCTCGGAGGCGTGTTTCCCGCGCAATGGCGTGACCAGTTTTTCTTTCATGACATCCACATGAACAAAATGCGGTGTGAAACGATGCTGCCCGATGGGTCCGGGTTTCGCAGTGAGCGCAAGGCGGATTTTCTTGTGAGCCCCGATGCCTGGTTCCGCGGGCTCTCCCCGCAATACGGTCCCGATGGCGGAGTCTTTATCAATGATTGGTATGACCGCGTGCCGTGCCATCAGCAGGCTGCTTTTACCGATCGAACCAATGGCCGCATCTACAAAGTTGTCACCGATGCGGTCAAGCCGGTTGGCGTTGACCTTTCAAAATCCAGCGATGCCGAGCTTGTCACTCTTCAGCTCAATCCAAATGATTGGTATGTGCGTCATGCCCGCCGGCTCCTTCAGGAGCGGGGTGCAAAACCCGAGACCACCGGCGCTCTCGAGAAAATTCTTTTTGAAAACCCCGATGATACCCGGCAGTTGCGGGCGCTCTGGGCTTTGCACAGCCAGAATGCGTTGAGCGAAGCGACCGCGATGAAAGCGCTCTCGGCGGCTTCCCCCCATGTGCGTGGCTGGACGGCGACGCTGCTTTGTGAAAACGGCGCTCCTTCACCCGCTCTCGTCGCGCGTCTTGCCGAACTGAGCGCCAATGACGTTTCCCCATTGGTCCGCCGGCGTCTGGCCTCGGCCGCGCAACGCATCGCTGTAGATCAACGCTGGCCGCTGCTCGATGCGCTCGCGCGCCATTCCGAGGATGCCAGTGATCGAAACCTGCCCCTGATGGATTGGTATGCGGTGGAAGGTGCTGTTGCCGCCGACCCGGTCCGCGGCGTTTCCTTATTAAGAACCGCGGCCATCCCCAAGCTGCACGAGTTCATCGCCCGCCGCGTGACGGCGCTCTCAGTGGAAGAGCCGTTCAAGGCCGAGGTCGCCATGGAAGCGCTCTCCGGCGCGCTCGCCGATGCCGCCGCCCCGGTGCGGCGTGATATGCTGCGCGGAATGCTGGCGGCGATGAAAGGGCATCCGCATCTTCCCGCCCCGCGGGGTTGGGATGCTGCTTATTCAAAGCTTTCCGCCGATACCGATCCTGCGGTGCGCGAACAAAGCCGTGCCATTGCTCTGGTGTTTGGAAGTGCCGCGGCGCTCCAGGAACTGCGGACGGTGCTGGTCAATGGCAACGCGCCTGTGGCAAGCCGCCGGGCCGCCCTGGAGTCGCTGGCGGCTGAACGCGACCGCAGCTCGCTGAAACCACTGCAGGCGCTTTCCAGCGAGGCTGGCCCGCTGCGCGCATCCGCCCTGCGCGCACTCGCGGTGTACGACGAACCCGGCATCGCCCCGCATCTCATCAATCTTTACGATCGCTTAAGCGCCGAGGAAAAACGCGAGGCGCTCAACACGCTTGTCGCACGGGTCCAATGGACACGGGAATTGTTCGCCGCTATGGATGCGGGCCGTCTCCCGCGCAAGGATCTGAGCGCGCCGCTTGCCCGGCTCGTGCAAGGCTACAAGGTTGATGAGTTTAATATCTGGCTCGAGAAAAACTGGGGCGCCCTCAAGACCAGCTCCGCAGACAAACTCAAGGAGATCGAGCATTTCAAAAAGTTCCTGGGCACCGATGCGATCCTTCATGCTGATGTGAAAAAAGGGGGCGAAATCTTTCAGCGCACCTGCGCGGTTTGCCATACGCTCTTTGGCAAAGGCGGCAAGATCGGGCCGGAATTGCCGGGCTCCTTTACCGACCTCGAATATCTGCTTCCCAACCTGCTCGATCCCAGCGCGGTCATCGGCAAGGACTATCAGCAAACCTTTATCACCACCAGGGACGGCCAGTTGCATGCCGGAATTGTTTCGGGTGAGGACACAGGTTCGGTGACGCTCAAGACGCTGGCCGACCCGGTCACGATCGCGCGTTCGGAAATTGTCTCTCGCGAGGTAAGCCCGATGTCGATGATGCCCGAAGGTTTGCTCAACGCCCTTAGTGAACCCGAGGTGCGCGATCTCCTCCTTTATCTACGCCAGCAAAAAGAACCGTGACGCCGTGAATGTCGCCGTCGTCAGCACCAAACGCTGCGATCGCGAGTTCCTTGAAAAAGCGGCCGCATCGTCTTGCGGTCGCTTTTGGTGCCGGAGCAGTGCGACGTGATCAGGCGGCATTGTCCGTTGATGCCGGAGAACCATCTGTCGAGTATGAAGAGTTTGGCACCGCGCCAGCGGGTCGTGCAATTACCTTAACCAAGCGTGCCGGATTACTTTGCCCGCTGCCTGAGTTCGCGCGCTTTAGCCAGATCTTTAGGCAGGCCGCCGCGGCCGCTTTCATAAAAGCGAGCCAGGGCGCGCATCGCCAGGCGGTTGCCGTGTTGGGCCGCTTGCAAATAAAGCTCCACGGCCTTGCGTTCATCCTCGGGAACGCCCTGGCCGGTCTCGTGAATCGCCGCGAGATGATAGAGCGCAACATCGCTGCCTTGGACAGCAGCTTGTTCCAAAAGGCGCACCGCTTTCACCGGATTTTTAGCTGTGCCACGGCCGCTTGCATAGAGCAGGCCAAGATCGAGTTGCGCATCGGCGTCGCCTTGCGCGGCCGCCTTCTCGTAGAGTTCCACGGCTTTCGCCGGGTTTTTAGCAATCCCGCGCCCGGTGGCATACATCACGCCTAAGTCGTATTGGGCGGGAGCATTCCCTTTCGCCGCGTCGTGCAGCACAAGAAACATCGCCTGCTGATACAGTTCCTTGGCTTTCTTAAGATCCCGGTTTACGCCATCGCCATTTTCATAAATCTGCCCCAGATAGCTCAATGCCCGCGCGTTTCCCTGCGCGGCGGCTTCCTGGTAAAGCTCCATTGCTTTTTTCTTATCGCGCGCGATCCCGGACCCTTCCGAATACATTTTCCCGAGTTGAAAGATGGCCCACGCGTCGTTCCATTCCGCGGCATCGCTGTATAGCTTTAATGCCGTTGCATAGTCTTTTCTTATATAGCTCTCGTTGGCCTGCTTAATGGATGCCGCTCGCTGCTGCTGCGAAGGCCCCGGAGGGGATACTGGTGCCACGGGAGGTGTCGGAACCGGCGCTGGTTCAGCAACTGCCACCGGCTCGCTTTGCTCCACGGGACGAGGAGGGGTGGTTGGAACCGGCGGCGTGACTGGAGTCGGCGGGCTGGGCGGGCGCGATTCGGCCGGCAACCCGGCGGTATCGGATCGATGGAGAGGCTTTTTAATCGGCTGCCTATGTGTGGCAATGGCAATCAGCACGCCGATTACCAGCAGGGAAGCGAGCGCACCGAACCATATTCTCGAGGAGCGCTGCTTTGGCGATGCCTCCGGTTTTGAGCCTTCTCCAAAAAGATCGTCTTTTCCCGGGCCGGCCGCCGAATCGCCCGGCTCGATAAGCCGCGCGGCGATCGCGTCAGGACCCGATGGCCGCTCGCCTGGTTCCTTGGCCAGGCAGTCGGCAACCAGTTTTTCCCATTCAACCGCGATCGCCGGCCGGCCGATGCTCCTGAGTTCTTCACGCCGGCCCGCAAGCGATGGCTGCGATTCGTAGGCGATCTGAAAGATCACCTCATCAACGGAGCCTTGGTGAAAAGGCGGCGTGCCCGTGAGCAGCTCGTAAAAAATGGCGCCCACCGCATAGATGTCATCCGCCGGCTCGGCCGGCTGTTGCGTCAACCGTTGCGGACTCAAATAGGCAAGCGCGGAGCGTGGCTGGTTCGGTTCGGTCCCTTTAACTGCGTCACCAAAACCGGCATCGGCAAGCTTTAGATGCCCGTGTTCGCCGATCATGATATTGCCCGGCTTAAGGTGACCATGGGCACTTCCCACCTCGTGATGCAAATAGCCAAGGGCATCGCAAACCTGCTTGAGCCATGGAAGCAACTCCGCGGGTTCAAAGCTGCGATCCGGCTGCTCGGCTTGAATATCGGCCACCGACGGCCCGTCGATCCATTCCATGCTGATCGCCGCGAGATGTTCCCCGCGGCTTTCATGGAAATCATAAATGGCGACGATGCCAGGATGATTTAATCCGCGATGACGGCGAACGTTTCGCTGTAAGAGGGCCAGCGCTTCGGCGTCAAAACCCTTGAGAAATTTGAGCGCAACCCGCTTGTTACGTTCTTTTTCATCCCGGGCAAGCCATACAATGCCCATGGCGCCTTCGCCCAGTTCACGCTCCAAATGAAAGCGTTTAAAAACAAGTTGTCCGGGATCGATTTTCCGTAAGACTTGTGTTAATGCGGTTTTATCAGATGGCGCCGGCCTCACCTGCGGTGGTAAAAATGGGTCAGCTGTAGGCTCGCTCATGCATCCGCCCGCACGGTATGCCTTCAGCTAACGCCAACGGCAAGAGCGGAAGCGTTGCCGCCGTGAAATGGCTCCCTTTATGGTTCCCGGCATTTCCTTCGCTCTCAGATTTTGACGCTAAGGGAATGAGCGTTTTGGGCTTAAAGAGTGAAATCCCGCGGCCCCATGGGCGCGCGATCTCATCCCCTTAACCCAATTACCTTGTGATCTCCCGTCTCCTTTACACTCTGCCATTGGCTTTTTTCTGCGCCCTGACGGCGCGTGCCGCTGACCCGCAAACCTTTCTCACGCCTGCGGAGGCCGGCCCTGATTATGCCGTGCAAGGCGATTACCAAGGGGATAAATGCGGCGCCCAGGTCATCGCGCTTGGCAATAACAAGTTCCGTGTCGTCGGCTGGAGCAACGGATTGCCCGGCGTCGCCGCGGATGCCGAAAAGACCGTTGAAGTTGAGGGAACCCGCGAGGGTGACAAGATCCCGTTTAAGATCAAAGGATGGCATGGCGAACTTCTGCCGGGTGGCCAGCTTGTTGGAAGCAGCGATGAAGGCGAGACCTTCAAGCTAACCCGCATTGTCCGCGAGTCGCCCACCGCCGGCGCAAAGCCTCCCGCCGGTGCCATCGTTCTTTTCGACGGCACCAATGCCGATGCATTCGATCACGGAAAGTTGGACGATCGTAACCTTCTCTGGAGCGGTCCCAAGACCAAGCAAAAGTTCCAGGATTTCACCCTGCACGTGGAATTCATCCTGCCGTTCAAGCCTTTGGCGCGCGGCCAGGAGCGCGGCAACAGCGGCGTCTATCTTCAGGACCGGTATGAAGTCCAGGTGCTCGATTCCTATGGCCTCAAAGGTGAGTTCAACGAGTGCGGCGGCATCTATCGCCAGACCGCGCCGAAGATCAATATGTGTCTGCCCGCGCTTCAATGGCAGACCTACGACATCGACTTTACGGCCGCCAAGTTCGATTCAGCCGGCAAGAAGACCAAAAACGCTGTCGCCACCATTAAGCACAACGGCGTAACCATTCACGAAAACCAGGAGATTACGGGATCGACCGGCGGCGGACAGCCCGAGTCGCCCGAGCCCGGTGCAATCCAATTGCAAGGCCACGGCAACCCCGTCTTTTACCGTAACATCTGGATCGTGGAGAAAAAGTAGCTCATTCGGGGTCCGCGCCTGGCCGGTTGCGCAGCCGTTCGAGCAGGCCGGAAAATCGCTCGCTTGTCGGATTGTTACGAACCGCCATTTCAAGCGCTTTTTTCTGGCCGACTATCAGCACCATCATTCTGCCGCGTGTCATCGCGGTGTAGATGAGGTTGCGCTGAAGGAGCAGGAAATGCTGGGTCGCCACCGGCACGATCACGACCGGGAACTCCGAGCCCTGCGACTTATGGATACTAATCGCGTAGGCAAGTGATACCTCGTCGAGTTCCCCGAAGTCGTAAATCACCGCCCGCGTGTCGAACTCGATGGTTACTTCGCGTTCTTCGATATTGACCGACTTGATCCGGCCGATATCGCCATTAAAAACTTCCTTGTCGTAGTTGTTCTGGGTCTGGATCACCTTGTCGCGCGGCCGAAATTGCCACCCGAATTTTTCAACGTAATCCTCGTGATTACGGAGCGGGTTCAATGCTTCCTGCAGGATCCGGTTCATCTCGCGCACACCAAGCGAGCCGCGATTCATTGGGCAGAGCACTTGCACGTCCACGATCGGATCGCATCGCAGTTTTTCAGGGACCCGCTCACGGATAAGCTTCAGGATAGTAGCTTGAATCGCTTCAGGTTCATCCCGCTCAAAGAAGTAAAAATCCGAGTCGCTCGATTTATCGGAGGTCTCTGGCATGCTGCCCTCGTTGACCTTATGCGCGTTGACAATGATCCGGCTGGTGGCGGCTTGCCTGAATACTTCGGTCAACTGCACGGTTGGCACCCGTTTGGACTCAATTAAATCGGAAAGCACCATTCCGGGACCTACCGAGGGAAGTTGATCCCTGTCGCCTACAAAAATGAGATGTGCCGAGGAAGGAACAGCCCTGAGCAGCTTGTGCATGAGCGGCACATCAACCATCGACATCTCATCCACCACGAGCAGGTCGCAATCGAGCGGCCGCTCCGGGGTCCGGGTAAAGCCGCCCGAGCCGGGCTGGAACTCGAGCAACCGATGAATGGTGCGCGCTTCAAGTCCCGTGCTTTCGTTCAAGCGCTTGGCCGCGCGTCCCGTCGGGGCGCAAAGCAGGGGACGCACCTTCTTGGCTTGCAGGATCAGCAACAAAGAATTGAGCAGCGTTGTTTTGCCAACGCCGGGTCCACCGGTGATCACCACGACACGGTGCTTGAGCGCCATGGTAATCGCGGCACGCTGGCTTGGAGCGAGTTCCTTACCGGTCTTCGCTTCGCACCATTCAATCGCTTTCCCAAGGTCCATGGCAGGATAAAGGGAGTGTTCACTACTTAACTCGCTGATCTTTGCCGCGATCTCCTCCTCGGCGCGCTGAAGTCCGGGCAGATAGACAAGCTGATGCGCACCGATTGATTCTTCGGCAAGCTCGCCCTTGACCAGAAGCCCGGCGAGCGCTTCCTCAACAATCACGCCATCAATTTCCAGCAACGCGGCGGCCTTCATCATCAGCATCTCTTTTGGCAGCGCGCAATGCCCGGCGTTGGTCGCTTCCAAAAGCGTGTGCGAAAGCCCTGCGCGCGCCCGAAGGATCGACTCTTTTGAGATACCGACCTTTTCCGCGATCCGATCGGCCGTCTTAAATCCGATCCCACTAATGTCTTTGGCTAGCGAGTATGGATCCGCCCGGACGGTCTCTATGGCGGCGTCCCCGTAGGTCTTGTAGATCCGCACCGCGCGGCTGGTGCTGACGCCATTCGAATGAAGAAATACCATGATTTCGCGAATGGCTTTCTGTTCGCTCCACGCGAGCTTGATTCGTTGCCGGCGCCCGCGGCCGATGCCGTCGATGTCTTCCAGCCGGGCCGATTCGCTTTCAATAATTCCGAAGACCGATTCGCCGAACTTATCGACAAGTTTTTTTGCATAGACCGGCCCGATCCCTTTGATCATGCCGCTCCCGAGATATTTCTCGATCCCTTCTTTGGAAGTAGGCGCCGTGCAGTAAATCGTCTCGGCCTTGAGCTGCAGCCCATGATCACGGTCGCGCACCCAGCGTCCCTTCGCGGTGATCCATTCCCCGGCGCTTACCGATGCAAGCGAGCCGACCACCGTAACCAGATCGCGGTGTCCCTTCGATTTAACCCGGAGCACGGCAAACCCGGTCTCCTCGTTGTGAAAGGTGACGCGTTCAATCAGGCCGGCAACGCCGTCCTCGGGCTCGTGAGACTTTTGCACCGCATCCACCCTTCCGAATCCGGCGTCAATTTGCAACCGGCGTCATCAATTTCGGAACCGGGGATAGGATGCGCGTGCCAGGTTTACTCGCCGGCTTTGGGTGGGAGTCGTCGATTTTCCATTGCGGTGAGCTCCACGGCTGGACACCGAAGGTCTGGCTCTGTTTCTCTAAAAACTCCCCTATGAACCAAGCCTCCCCGTTTTCGATTCGTCCATTGACCGCCGTGGCGCTGCATTTTGAACTCGAAAAGGAAACGCGGTAGACCCCGCTGAGTGCCAACCATTCCTCCACCCTGATGACTCCCTGGACTCAGAACTACGATCCTCTTGGAAATGTTTTCCTTTCCACGCTGATTGCCGCCGTGCCGGTGATTGTGCTGCTCGGTTCGATTGCCGTCCTGCGACTTAGAATCCATCTCGCCGCATTTGTCGGCCTGATCGTGGCACTGGTGATCGCGATCACAATTTATGGAATGCCGATCGATGCCGCAGCGGCAACGACTCTCTATGGCGCGGCGTTTGGGCTTTTTCCTATTGGTTGGATTGTGCTCAATGTGATCTTTCTTTACCAGCTCACCGTCAAGCGCGGCCTATTCGATGTGCTTCGGGATAGTCTTGCTACTGTTGCGCCCGATCCTCGCATCCAGGTGATCCTCATCGCGTTTTCTTTCGGTGCGTTCATTGAGGGAATGGCAGGGTTTGGGACGCCGGTGGCCATTACTGCGGCAATCCTGATCCAACTTGGATTCAAGCCGCTTCATGCCTCCGGCCTGGCGCTCATTTCCAATACCGCACCGGTGGCGTTTGGGTCACTTGGAATCCCAATTACGACACTCGAGCAAGTCACCGGGCTGGATGTGAGACTGGTCTCAGCCATGGTCGGACGCCAGTTGCCGTTTTTCTCTTTCTGCATCCCATTCTGGGTGGTCGCCACATTTGCCGGTTGGCGCGGAATGCTAGGAATCTGGCCAGCCGCGCTGACGGCGGGATTCGCTTTTGCCGTGCCGCAATTCCTTGTATCCAACTACCATGGCCCGTGGCTGGTGGATATCGTTTCAGGCACCTGTTCGATTGCGGCAACGGTGACATTACTGCGGTTTTGGAAGCCCGCGACCCGATGGAGTTTTGATGGGGAAGGCAACATCGGTCCCCGCCCTGCGGCCCCCAAGCCAATGATTACAGAGCTGCCGGCCGGGGAAAGGCCAACAGTGCTTCAAGCCTGGATGCCATGGGCAATTCTTACCCTTTTTATTCTATGTTGGGGAACGCCACAGTTTAAAGCGCGCCTCGATCAACTTGGTTCACCCAAGGTTGCCGTGCCTCACCTGCATCAGCTCGTCCAACGCATGCCGCCGGTCGCCCCTGAAAACGCCGCCCCGGAAAGTGCGGAGTTCAAACTCAATGTCATTTCAGCCACCGGCACCGGAATTTTGTGCGCGTCGATAGTCGCCGGCATCGCAATGGGTTTTGGCCCGGGCGCATTGTTGCGCACCTATCTGGCAACTATCTGGAGGGTCCGTTTTTCGCTCCTCACCATCGCGGCAATGCTTGCGCTCGGCAATGTTACCAAATACTCAGGCACCGATGCCACGCTTGGACTGGCACTGGCGCGCACGGGGTTTTTATATCCCTTTTTTGGCACATTACTCGGCTGGCTGGGAGTCGCATTAACTGGTTCGGATACCGCATCCAACGTGCTTTTTGGCAGTCTTCAGCAGATTACCGCGCAGCAACTCGGTATCAGCCCGATCCTGATGGGAGCTGCCAATAGCTCGGGAGGCGTGATGGGCAAGATGGTCGATGCCCAGAGTATTGTAGTGGCAAGCACAGCCACCAATTGGTATGGGCATGAAGGCGCAATTCTACGCTATGTCTTTTTCCATAGTCTGGCGCTGGCAATCCTCATGGGCGTCCTTGTCTATCTTCAGGCTTATGTTGCACCTTTTAGCAGCATGGTGGTGAAGTAAATAATTTGGTGCTCCCTTTTACCATGCCAGCCGATAAACCTGCTTGTGATCCCGCACTTTGGTTGCTGGATGAAACCATTACTTATCTGAACCACGGCTCGTTTGGCGCATGTCCGCGGGCCGTGCTCGATTTTCAGGCCGCAATTCGCGAACGCATTGAGCGGCAGCCGATGCAGTTTTTTGTCCGCGATCTTGAGCCGTTGCTGGATGATGCGCGCCATGAACTGGCCCGGTTTCTCTCTGCGACACCGGAAAATCTTGTGTTTGTTCCCAATGCAACTGCCGGCGTCAACACGGTGCTGCGCTCCCTGGAGTTTGAACGCGAGGACGAGCTTCTTGTAACAAACTACGAATACAACGCCTCCCGCAACGCCCTCGATTTTGTCGCGGCACGAGCCGGCGCGCGCGTCGTGGTCGCCAAGATCCCTTTTCCCCTTCAATCACCCGATCAGATTGTCGAGGCCGTGATGGGAGCTGTTACGGAAAAAACGCGGCTCGCCCTCTTTGATCATGTCACAAGCCAGACCGGCGTCATTTTTCCAGTCAAACGCCTTGTTGATCTGCTTTCCGAGCACGGAATCGATGCGTTAATAGACGGCGCCCATGCTCCGGGCATGCTGCCGCTTAGCCTCGACGCGCTCGGCGCCGCTTATTATACCGGGAATTGTCACAAATGGCTGTGCGGACCGAAAACCGCCGCGTTTCTTTACATCAGGCCCGACCTTCAGCCCGCGGTCCGGCCGCTCATCATCAGCCATGGCGCGAACTCGCCTCGCAGCGACCGCTCGAAGTTGCAGATCGAATTTGGCTGGACCGGCACGGGCGATCCATCTGCCTGCCTGAGCGTGCCGGAAGCAATCCGGTCCATTGCGGGTTTGGTGCCCGGAGGCTGGCCCGCCGTGATGCGGCACAATCATGAGCTGGCACTGGCCGGCCGTGAGCTCCTTTGCAAAACGCTCGGAATCGGGCGGCCGTGTCCTGATGAGATGATTGGTTCCCTTGCTTCCATTCCACTTCCAGCCACGTTGGCGACCGCTGAATACAAGGCTCCGCTCTATCTTGATCCACTCCAGGACGCGCTTTTGGAGAAACATCAGATCGAGGTCCCGGTCATCCGGTGGGCTTCTTCCTGGCGATTGCTACGCATTTCCGCCCAGCTTTACAACAGCATGCCTCAATATATACGGCTCGCATCAGTGTTGTCTGAAGAGCTGTTTTCCCAAAACGCCAAGTAGCCGGTCTAATTTTCGAAATACTTCATTAACTCCAAGGCGTCGGCGACCGCTGCGCCTTCAGCGGTGTTGTCGAAAACAGACCATACGGTCCGGCCCTCGGCACGATCGGCCTCGATGCGCCGGCCTATGGATGAAATAAATTCCTTCGAATAAGCCGAGTAATAAATCCGAGGCGAACCATGAAGTCTGTAATAACTGAGGCCACGCCAGCCGCCGGGATGGGCGGCGGCTTCAACCGGCGCCGGATCGGCCGCAACGCGACTAATCTGCAAGTCCAACAGAAACGCGTCAGTTTCCAGGGTAAACCAGCTCGCATGACGCGGCTCACATACCACTGGGACCGATGTGAGGGCAGCCAGCGATCTGAAAAAGCTTTCAGTGTGTGCCGCTTCAAATCGTAAACTTGGCGGGAGTTGGACAAGCAGGCAGCCTAACTTTTCGCCCAGCCCGGTTGCTTCGGAAATAAACGTTTCGAGCAGTTCATTGGCATTTTTAAGACGCTCGATGTGGGTGATCGTTTTCGGCACTTTGACCGCAAACCGGAAATCGTCGGGAACCGACTCGCTCCAACGGGCGTAGGTTTTCCTCTGGTGCGGACGATAGAAGCTCGAATTAATTTCAACGGCTGTAAACCGTGCTCCGTAGCGTTCCAGATGAGTGCCTGATTCAGGAAAGGCATGCTGATGCTGGCTCGGCAGGCTCCAGCCGGCGCAACCGATAAATAGGCGGGGATCGGGCGTTGTTTTCACTCGGCAAAGAAACTACGCGCGCCTCTTCAAGTGGCAAAAATTAATGCGCTCCGCTTCCGCTCATTTTTTCGTCGAGCTAACCTTTGAGATGAGGCAAATTCGGGAATGGCCACCGCCGATTGCAGCGACATCCTTAAAGCCCTCGCCGATCGGACCCGGCAACGTCTGGTCAAGGCGTTGCTTCCTCACGATCTTGGCGTAAACGAACTTTCCGAGCGCCTCGGCATCTCCCAATATAATACCTCCAAGCATCTGCGTGTATTAAAACTTGCGGGTATTGTCGATCTGCGGGCAATCGGGCAGCGCCGCGAGTATTTTATTGCAACAACGTTCAGGCGGCGCCTCGAGCGTGAGGGGACGACGCTCGACTTCGGCTGCTGCACGTTTCGGATGGATCAGCTGCCGGACTGACAAAGCGTTTGCGTCATTGGCGGGGAGTGTGTATGCCATGCCGCGCATATTTAAAACGTACCGCTGCCCTGGGCGGAATTGATTGAAAAGAGTTACCCATGGTTGAAACCTGTTGCCTGCCCGAAACGAGGATCCTTGAAACGCCGCTTTGCGTCCGTCAGTTGCGGGTCAAAGCCGGTGCCCGTGTCCTTTTGCAAAACATCACCTTCGATGTTCAACGCGGCCAGGTGCTCGGATTGATCGGCCCGTCCGGGGCCGGAAAAAGCACTCTGCTGCGGAGCTTGAACCGGCTCAACGACCTGGTTCCGGGGCTGAAGGTGGAAGGCGATGTCCTTTTCCACGGTGCGTCCATTTATGCTCCGGGCGTGGATGTAAATGCGTTGCGCGCTCGAATCGGGATGCTCTTTCAACAACCGGTGATCTTCCCGGCGAGCATCGCCGAGAACGTGTTGTTTGGTGCAAAACGGCTCCGAACCATCGATAAATCCGAACGGCTTGTTGTAATTGAAAGCGCATTGCGCGAGGCCGCGCTTTGGGAGGAAGTAAAGGATCGACTTAAAGCTTCCGCCCTTACTTTATCGGTCGGCCAGCAACAGCGTCTTTGCCTTGCTCGGGCGCTCGCTGTGGAGCCTGAGATTATTCTGATGGACGAGCCGACCAGCGCGCTTGATCCACGTTCAACGCAGGCGATCGAAGAGCTCATTGTTCGATTGAAACAACGCCATACCATCGTGATGGTTACCCACAATATAGCCCAGGCACGCCGTGTGACTGATTGGCTTGCGTGTGTCTGCACTCGCGATGGGGCAGGGGAGATTGTTGAAAGTGCTTGTTGTGATGCCATGCTCGACAACCCGCGCTGCCGCGAGGTGATTGAATATCTGAGTGCCCAAGGTTAACCGGCTTTCTACAGATTTTCCACGATCGGCGTTTGCGCGGGGATCTCGTTTGGCGCGCGAGCGGCAATCTCATCGTTGATCTCTTCCGCGACGACTGTCAGGTGGCGTTTTTCGCGTTCACTCAATTCTCTTGGTTTGGTATCGAGAATACAGACCGAGCCGATAGGCAGCCCATTTGGGCCATGCAATGGGATGCCGGCATAGAAACGGAGACTTTGCTCCTTCACGAACGGATTGTTGGCAAATCGTTTATCCTTGGCGAGATCCTCAACTACCAGGGCGTCGTTGCTGAATACGACATGACCGCAAATCGACTGCGCACGCGAGGTGCCGCGTTCTTTTGCCAACTCTCCGGAAAGGCCCACCTGGCTTTTGAAAAACTGCCGATCTTTATCTACAAAGCTGACCATGGCGATCGGCACATCAAAAGCGCGCGCCATCTTTTTTGTAATCCGGTCGAAAACGGGCTCGGGTTCTGAATCAACGAGATGAAGTTTGGAAAGTTCCTCAAGCCGCTGCTCTTCATTGGCGGGAATTGCCGGGGCGGCCATCAGTTCAGTTAAGGGAATCGAAAATTTGCCGAGCTCGATAACAGCTTCGGCCAGCGTCGTAACCATGCCGTCGGCACCGGAAGCGCGGAGTCTGGTGGAAGCATCAACCAGCTCCTCTGTCGCGGCCCATAGGCCGACGAGGATTTTGAGCTGCGGAAAGCGGGCGCGAAGTTTGGAGACCAGATAACGAGCATGGATGACGGTGGACGGGGCGACCACTGAGAGGCAAACGGCATCCGCCTTTGACTCGGCCACCAGTTCGAGAAGTTCGCCCGTCATTAGTTTTGCACTGGCAGTTTCAACCTGGAACCCGCTTCGTGCCAGCAATTGGGCCAGCATAAGGCCTGTGAGCTCATCGCGCTCTTCCCTTACTGGCAGACACAGGACACGGCAATTTGCTGCTGCGGCAGGAACAGGAGTAACCGATTTATCAGGCGCAGCCGGATCAGCCTGTTTATCCTCAGCGACCGGTTCAACAATTGGCCGTTGACCAAAATCTTCGATGAGATCGTGGATATCGCGAAGAATTGTATTGCGCTGTTCCGCGTCGAGGGACTCGGCTCGATAATCCATTTCGGTGGCGATAAGGGCCGGAATTACCGCCGTATCATAGACAACCTCCAAGGAGTTTGCCTTTAAGTAAGCCTCCGAAAACTGGCTCACTTCGTTCGGATCAAGCGCAATGAGGCGATGATAGAACTCCTCGTGCGGAGCCAGGGCTCGCTCATCGCTAAGAAGCACTCCAAGGAACGCGAGTTTTGGCACGTGCAGCCCCATAACCACCAGACAGACAGTGAGAGGGGTCGAAAGCACCAGCCCAACAGGGCCCCACAACCAGGTCCAGAAGACGGCCGCAATAATGAGGGCAACAGATGAGACGCCCGTTGTCGTGCCGTAAAGCCACGGTTCCACGGCATTGGAATTGACGAGTTCCAGGAAAACAAAAAGGCCGAATGTTAAAATCGGCATCGACCAGGAGGTGGAGATGGCAAGCGATAGGACAAGCGGGAAAGCCGCCCCGATCCAAGGACCAACATACGGGATAAAGCGAAGCACCGCCGCCAGCATTCCCCATAGCAGGACATTGGGGAGACCTAAGAAATAGAGTCCCAGCGCAACAAGCCCACCATAGCTTGCGTTGACAATAAGCTGCATTAACAAGTAGCGGGCAACCCTCCTGCCTGCATCGTCCATGGCATGCGTCGTGGCGCTGATCCGGCCCTGGCCGATAAGACGAATGATACGGCTGCGCAAATCTTCACGCTTAAGCAGCATGAAGATCAATAATAACAAAACCAGCGCCATCATACCCAACGGTGCAATAAGCGGCTCCACCAATGTTTTGATCAACACGAGCGGACCCGAAGAGGCAGCCTCCACCACCCGCACTGAAACCGCCGGCGGCGCAGGCAAACCGCTTTGGCCCGCTTGAGCCGCCGGGTCGCTGTTCTCAGGAATCGCCTTCTTAAGCCGTTCAATGGTGTTGGAGAGCCGTTTGAGCGTGCTTCCCTCGGGCATTTGCACCGAGCGCAATTTATTCTCAATGTTGACCTGGTAGTCCGGCAGCTTGCCGGCCAGATCGAGCACCTGGCGTGTGATTAGCCAGCCTGTGCCGCCCAAAGTCACCAGGACGAGGGCTACGACGATGAGCACGGCCCCGATCCGGCCTGCCCAGCGTTCAATGCGTGTAACCAGCGGGGCCAGCAGAAACGTGAGCAAGGTCGCCAGCGCCATCGGGATGAGCACTTCACGGCCAAAATAAAGAAACGCGATGACAAACGCGATTAAAAGGATGGTCCAGATTCCGGCAAGAGAATTGGACGCGATGTTTTTGTTGGTGGATGCGGGCATTTTTGGGCAGGGGGAGTAGAGGCTGAATCGGGAGCGCGCAATGGCTTGGTGGGATGCAAATCAATGTCAGTGACGCAAGTCGCCCTGGAAATACCCCCGCTTTTCTGTCGGGCAACGTAGTAAGGCGAATCGGTCTCCTCCCTCGGAAACAAGCCACTCTTTATTCAATGTATAAAAATCGTCTTCTGATCTTCACCATGGCCGGCGCCCTTGGCATTGCGGCATGTGAACGCAAAGCCCCGGTCGTCATTATTCAGGGAAATCCTGCGGAGGATCTGGCCGGAGTCGATTCGGACGCGAAAACCAGGACTCGTGAAACAAATAAATTGGGCCAGGCAA
Source organism: Chthoniobacteraceae bacterium (assembly GCA_028293625.1). Classification (GTDB taxonomy): domain Bacteria; phylum Verrucomicrobiota; class Verrucomicrobiia; order Chthoniobacterales; family Chthoniobacteraceae; genus CAIURC01. The sequence continues at coordinate 357,121 of JAQGOL010000029.1, forward strand.
TTGATGAATATGCCGCGCATCCAAATCCGGAGGCGGGCGCCGAGGTGAAAAAGCGGTTTGCCAGTTTGGATGGCGAGGTGGCTGAACTTGAGTTGTTTGTGGCGAAAAGCAAGGGCGTTGAGCGCGAAGAAGCCAACGCCAAGTTGCGTAACCTGCAAGCCTACCGCGCTTCGGAAGCTGCGCGGTTTGGCAAACTGCCCGCAAACTCCACGGAGCTCCCCGGCGTGCGGGTTGATTCACGGACCGGAGCTGAAAAAGCGGAACAGAAAGCGCGCGACATTGGCGACACGATTGAGGCCGGGGCGAAACGGGCGGGAGACTCCATTAAAGAGGCCGCGGAACGGACCAAAGACGCGGTAAAGGACGCTGTCCAATAGGCTGAATTTGTCGCGAAGCGGCTTACTTGTAAAAATCCGGGTTCCATTTCCAGTGCGGACCACGAACAAGTACGAGGCTTTCCTCGACGCTGAAACCGCGTTTGGCCTCATTAGTATTGGTACTGCGCAAGGCGGTGAGAATGCGCGACTCTTCGTCATTGGAAGCCCGGACCCGTTTATGAGGAACTCTTTGCCCGAGTAACAACGCGTAGAAACCTTCAAGCTGGAAAATACTGGTTTCAGGTGTGAGCAGCTCGCCTGCAAATGCGGTGCTCGGTCCGTTTTCCTGGTAAAAATTAACGATCCGTTCCGCGCCGTGCAGGGCGGTTTTTTCCCGGCAGAACTTCCAAAACGGCGTGTCGAGCCGTGAATTAAACCGGTAGTGAACGGCAAGGAAATCGCGGATCTCCTCCCACATTTTGGTGACGGTGCAATTATAAACATCGCGCAATGTCGGTTGCGGATCGCATTCACAGTCCGCCAGCGCGATGGCAAGAGCACGGGCGGAATTGCAAATGACAAAAAGCGCGGTGGCTTCAAGCGGCTCGACAAACCCGGCGCTGTTGCCCAATGCGACGACGTTCTTCACCCAGGTCCTCCTGTAGCGCCCGGTGCGAAAGTTCACGATTCGCGTCTGTTTAACCTTCCGGTTTTTATTGCGAAATTCCGCCTCGGCGTCGGTATCGGACAAAAAGGCGGAGCTGAAGACGTATCCTCGATTAATGTGCTGCTCGTGTTCAATTTGCCATGCCCAACCCGCTTTCATGGTTTCGGCAATCGTATATGGAAGGACCGGTTCGCCCGTCCGTTCCCACCCGCCCGCAATGGCGCGATCGCAGAAAAGGGAATCGTCGAAGCTTTTAAAGGGCTCTTCAAGCGCGCCTCCAAGCAGTTCGGAGCGGAACCCGGATGAATCAATAAAGAGATCCGCGGTCAATTTCTCCCCGGAATCGAGCTCGAGCGAGGAGACTCCCTCCGGACCTCGTTCAACGTGCCGGACTTTACCCTCGGTGAACCGGATCCCGAGGATCGTCGCATAGTGTTCCAATGCCGCGACGAAATGCGCATTTTCGAAGTGATAAGCGATGTTGCGGCGAATGAGCGGCGCCCCGTTGGGCAATCGCAGGAACGCTTTTTTCTCGTGCATGAGCGCCGAGTTGGCATCGAGCGAATCGCAATTCTCCCACGCATGGAAACCGAGGTGTTGCGCGAGCCCCGGCGTGGTACCGATAAAAGTCTTCGTGAAAGTGTAGTCAAACGACGGCCGCGAGCCCCACTCAAAGTGGACTCCGAGTTTCCAGGTCGGCCGGGCGCGTTGATGAAAGTCAGCCGGATCAATTCCAAGGTATCCGTGCAAATGGTTGGGGAGATCGCCCGTGCTCCCTTCCCCAACCCCGATAATTCCGATTTCCTTGCTGTAAACAACGCGGATCCCAAGTCGCGGGAGGCGGGCCTTCAAGGTGAGTGCGGCGAGCAACCCGGCGCTGCCTCCCCCAAGAATGACGATGTTTTGAATCATGCAGCCAGTGAAATACCGTTGTACGACGATCGGCAAGCCTTGCTCTATACGCCGGGACGGAGCGTTGGAAAAATCGGACGCTGTGCGGCGTCCTGCGTTTTCGAGTTGTAAAAAGAGAGCGCATTTCGCTGATAAATGATTTGCGAAACGCCGGGCACAACGCTACCGAGCAGTGGTGGGCTCCCTCCGTCTCCTCCCCCTGTTCGTGCTCCTCTCTCTCTGCGTCCTTCAGACGCGGCTGGAAGCGCAATTTGTCATCTCGGAATTTGTGGCCAGCAACGTCGAGGGAATTGTCGATGAAGACGGCAATCACGAAGACTGGATTGAAATCTATAATTCGGGTTTGTCGGCTGCCAGCCTTCGCGACTGGTATCTTACCGACAAATCAAGCCAGCTGCGCAAATGGGCGTTTCCGGACAAGATCCTTCAACCCGGCCAGTATCTTGTCGTTTTTGCTTCCAATAAAGACAGGCGCAATCCGGCGGCTAATCTGCATACAAATTTCGGCCTTGATGCCGGGGGTGAATATCTCGCGCTTACCAAAGGAGAAACCAATGGCGGAACCACGGTGGTGCAGTCGTGGAACGAGTATCTGCCTCAGGCCGCCGATGTTTCGTTTGGACTCGTGCAGACCGGTGGTTCTGCCAATCTCATCTCGGCTGGATCGGCGGTAAAATGGCTGGTGCCAAATTCAACAACCGGACCCGCCATCGACACGACGTGGCGCGGAGCCAACGAACCGTTCACTGAAACCGGTTGGAGTACGGGCGTGGCCGCGCTCGGGCTGGCGGGTCCACCTCCGGTTGTCGGCGCGGAAAGTCTCCAGCATCGTTACAACTCCACCACCAACTCTCTTGGGTATGATAGTTCCGGCGCCGGACGCAACGCGACCTCCAGCGGCGCCGCTTTTTTACTCTCCGATACCGACTCAAGCGTGGCCCCGCTCAAACGTGCCGGCGTGATGCAGTTTATAGGCGCTGAAAACGATCAGGTAAGTATCCCCGCCAATTCAGCCTACAATGCGGCATCGGCCACGGTTTGTTTCTGGTTGCGAGCCAATTTGCCGGCCGGTGCCGGCAACGCGGGCGCGATGCTTTGGGATCGACGCCCTGATTATGCCACGGCCGGCCTTGTGATTATTCAGCAGGACGACGGAAAGATCGGGCTTCAATCCAATAACGCGTATTCAAGTTTATCCGGCGCCGTCAACGTGAGCGACAACGCATGGCATCACGTCGCGGTGACCATTAATCAAGGCGCAGGAGAACCTGTCGCGGTTTATGTCGATGGCGAACTCGATAGCTCAATCAATAATACGGCGGCCTGGAGCTGGACCACGGCGCAGGCTATCGAGCTTGGACGCTCCCACGATGCTTTTTGGCGGCGCTACACCGGGCTTCTTGACGATGTGCGCTTTTACAGCCGGCTCCTAACTCCCTCGGAAATTCAGCAGATTGCCCAAGGCGCTGATTCGCTCATGGGCACGTCCCTTTTCAGCACAACCGGAGTGGATGCGGCCGATATCTCCACACAACTCGCCGGCATGGCTTCGGTTAACTCGTCGGCCTATGTGCGGATTCCTTTTACCGCGTCCGCGCCGGCCACGCTCGGCGGGGTGCGGCTTACAGTGCGTTTTTGCGATGGGGTTAAAGCGTGGATTAACGGCACGGAGGTCGCTTCCTTCAATGCCCCCGCGATTCCGCTTTGGGACAGTATCGCCACCGGAGCGCACGATCCGGGTCGCAGTCGGCTTCAGACGGTCACCATTCCCGCGAGCGGACTCAAGGCCGGGGCCAACGTCCTGGCGCTTCAGATTTTAAACAATTCGGCCAGCGATCCCAACGTTTTACTCCGGCCTGTTTTGGATGCATTGCCGCTTGGAAGTGGCACAAGCAGCTACCTTGTTGCTCCGACGCCGGGCAGCGCAAATAGCGCTGGGCTTGCGGCGCTTGGACCGCATATCTCACGCACCACAAGCAATCCGGCACGGCCTGTTGGCGGCGCCGGCAGCGCGCCGCTCCTGATCACAACGCGGGTGCAAGCGCGCCTTGGCCCGGTTGCTTCGGTGCAACTGGCGTATCGGGTCATGTGGGGAGCCGAGCTGCTTGTAACCATGCAACAAGGCGCCAACGGCGATTTTAGTGCTCAGATTCCGACCTCCAATCTGAAATCGGGCGACATGCTCCGGTGGCGGATCATCGCAAAAGATACAGCCAATACACAATCGACCGACCCGCTTTTTCTTAACCTTGATGGGGTGGCAGGAGCCGACACCGACCAATACTTCGGCACGGTCGCTCAGGAAGGCGGCTATAACACGCAGCTACCGGTCCTCTATTGGTTTGTCCAGAACCCCAACGGCATCAGCCCGGGAACGCAATGCAGCATCTTCTACCGCGACAGGTTCTATGATTATGTCGGTGTTAGTATTCATGGCCAATCGACACAGTCTTTCCCCAAAAAGAGCTTGAACCTTTCCTTTAACAAAGGAAACAGGTTTGCCTGGGCTCCGGGTGAAGCCGAGATCCGGAGCGTCAACCTTCTTTCCGACTACGCGGATAAATCCAAGGTCCGCAATACAATGGCCTATGAGACATGGCATAGCATGCAGCATCCGGCTTCGCATTTCTCCAATCTACTGCATGTCCGGCAAGCGACAGGCACCGCGCCGGCCGCCGCTTTTTATGGCCTTTACGACATGGTCGAAGACGGGAATGAAGAGTTCCTGGCCCGGTGCGGTCTGGACGAGAACGGCGCGCTTTATAAGATGTATAACTCGCTGGAGTCGACCAGCGGCGCCGAGAAGAAAACGCGCGAGTTTGAAAACGTCTCGGATCTTCAGGCGCTGATTGACGGCGTCAATCCCGGCACAAAGTCGATCGCCCAACGGCGGCAATATGCATACGACAATGTCGATATCCCGGCGTTGATCAATTTCGCGGCCGTCAACACCATGATCCTCAATACCGATTGGGGACATAAAAACTACTATGTCTACCGCGACACGTTAGGCACCAAGGAATGGATGCCGATTCCCTGGGATCAGGATCTCAGCTTCGGGCATTGTTACACCGGCGCGCAAGGCTACTTTGATGACGATATCCGCAGCCAGGGCGGACTGGTGGTTGGCGGCACGGGAAACTACCTTGTCAGCCTTGTCTATGCGGCTCCCGAACTTAACCAGATGTTCGTGAGGCGGATTCGCACCCTGATGGATCAATACCTCGGCTCGGCTGCCGCGACAACCGGGCCGTTTGAAACGCGCATTTCCCAGCTTGTTGATCAACTCGATCCTCCCGGCGCCACTTATCTTACCGACGCCGATCGCGAACTTCAAAAATGGGGCTACTGGATCGATGGCAGCGGCTCCCAGCTATTTAGCGGGACACTCGATGCGGCCGTTCACGATCATGGTGTTCGCAAGCAAGCGCTTCGCATCCTGAGTGCCAACCCCACACCGCCCAACCCCTCCTCAACCGCAAATCCGGAACTCGGCAACACGACAGCCTCCTTTTTACGGGGACGCAGGACTTTCCTATATACAGCGAACCCAAACAGCAATGGACTTGGGGTTCCTCCATTGCAGCCTTCCATTCCCGTGCTTACTATCGAGCAGATCGATTTTAATCCCGCCTCTGGCAATCAGGACGAGGAATTTTTTGTCATAAAAAATTCCAGTGGCACCTCGGTCGATCTTTCCGGCTGGCAGATCACGGGAGCGGTGAACTTTACCTTTCACGGGGGAACAATCATCCCGGCTTATACCAATGGCACGGATAACATCGGGCTTCTTTACGTTGCGAAATCGCCCGCCGCTTTCCGGGTCCGCGCCCAAGGCGCAACCGGCGGACAATACCGTTTGGTTGTCGGCCCGTATTCCGGCTCGCTTTCCGCCCGGGGCGAGACCCTGGCATTGCGCAACCCAGGCGGCGTTCTCTTAAAAAGCCAATCGTGGGCGCCTGCCTCTACCGCAGCGCAAAATCAACTTCGCGTCTCAGAGCTCAACTATTCGCCGGCACCGCCGACTACCGGGGAGATGGCGGCAATTCCCGGGGTCAGCGCCTCGGACTTCGAGTTTCTTGAGCTGACAAATATCGGGACGACAGCTTTGAATCTGAGCGGGGTGAAGTTCGTTAAAGGAATCGAGTTCGCTTTCCCGCTTGGCACGACATTGGCCGCGGGAGGCCGCGTGATCCTGGTTAGCAATCGGGCGGCGTTTCTTGCCCGTTACGGTGCCGGAGTGCCAGTTGGCGGGCAATATATCGGCAATCTTAACGATGGCGGCGACACGCTCCAGCTTCTCGACTCGCAAGGTGAAGAGGTGCTTGAATTCCATTATGAACCTTCCTGGTTTCCGGAAAGCAACGGGCTTGGCCGCACCCTGGTAACCCGCAGCGCGGCGCCCAACTGGAGCGATTACGGCTCCGCTTCAGCCCCACTGCCAGCGGTCTGGGCGCTGAGCGCGGCCCCCGGTGGCACGCCCGCGATGCCCGACACCGATTTCAGCTCCGGTTACAATGGCTGGCGTTTTGACTATTGGACCCTGGAGGAACTCAGCACCTCGGGCGCCCTGGTCAATCCCGCTGACGACGCCGACGGCGATGGAATGAGCAATTTTGCCGAATATTGCTTCGGACAGAATCCGAGGGTGAAAGACGCCGCATTGCCGCCGAGGGCAACGGTTGTCACGGTTGAAGGTGTCGACTATCCGGGCATTCTGTTTACGCGACGGCATCTCGCTCTGGATATCGTCTGGAACGTGGAGGAGTCGGATAATCTGATTGACTGGAAAATAACAGGTGTCTTTGATTCAAATAACACGTTTTCAAACGGAGTTGAGCAGGCTATTTATCGCTCCAAAACCGCCGCAAACCAAGCTCCCCGCTTTCTTCGCGCCAGCGCGACAAAATAGGCCTTGCCGCCTAAGAAGTTTTCCTCAGATCGCTTTCCAATACCACCCCGGGGATTCAAATCCCTTGGCACTTAACACTCCACAGACCCCCCAAAATTGTGAAAAAACCACGTATTCTCTCCGCCGGCATCGCCGTGATTCTCGCCCTGCCCAGCATCGTTTCCGCAGCAGACCGCACCTGGGTAGGGCTTGGTACTCCGGGCCTCTGGACAGACCCGCTCAATTGGGATTCGGGAGTGCCAGTGGCCGGAGACAATATTTTCGTTCGGCCGACCGGGAATGTGTCGGCGCCAGCATTTGATGGCGGCAACGTATTTGTGGCGACGGGAACCCCGGACGTTTTGACGAGCGGTTTTACGTTTGGCAGTGGAACGACAAATATCGGATTTCTGGCGGTGGGCGAAGCGCACAATGGGCCCAATCCGACAACAAACCGGTTTGGCCGCGCATTTATCAATGCCGGGACGACGCTTAATGTCGGGCAGTTTTTTGTCGGGGATTGGGATGGCGGCACGGGCCAGGTGCTCCAGGGTGGCGGGGATGTGAATGTGAGCGGTCAATTCCGGGTGGGCCACTGGCCGCAGGCCGATGTCGGCGCCGGCACCGCGAGCAGCTATACACTGAACGCGGGAACCGTGACAGTCAGTGGCGATCCGACAAATCCTTTTGATGAAGGACAAGGCGGCAATGTATTTCTTGGGATCGACAGCACCGGTGTATTGACCATCAACGGTGGAACGTTCACCAGCAAGGGGATCACGCTTGATAACCGCGGGGCCACGGCGGGAAAAGACACGCTGGCCATCAATGGAGGCACGGTCAATGTCGGTGCAAACGGCATCGTCAGCGAAAAGAATGCGCTTGATACATCCACGTATGAAGTGCGCCTTTCGGGCGGCGTTCTTCGCGCCACCGCAGGGTTTACCTCCAATCTTGAAATGAACGTCGTTGGTGGTGGTACGGGCATCAAGATTGATACCAACGGCAATACCGTCGCACTTACAAACAACCTGGTAGGCGAGGGCGGTATCACCAAAGTAAGCGCGGGTTCACTTCAGCTCAGCGGGCGGAACAGCTTTGCGGGGGGACTCACCATCAATGGCGGCACGGTGGAACTGAGCAATGGCAGCACAGTGGGCACGGGGGCGACTCTTATCGCTTCAGGCGCCAAACTTTCTTCCAATAGCACGACTGTGGTGGTGCTTGCCAACGCGGTCAGCGGGACCGGCGCGGTCGCCGTCGATGCCGGAATCCTGCGGCTGGGCAATGTGAGCGGTTCTCTTGCCACCACCGTGGCGTCCGGAGCAACCCTCGGGGTTGCCGGCACGCTGGGGGCAGTGAGCGCTTCGTCGGGAAGCACTCTGGAAGTCGGAGTGGGCGGTATTGGAAACTTCACAGCCAGCACCCTGACCCTCGGCGCGGGCGCCGGGGATACGCAGACGCTTAAATTTACCGTTGGCACCACGACTCCGCAGCTCGTGGTCACCGGCAACAATGGACTGGTCGCCAATGGCTCCACCACGATTCAGATCAACGCGGCTGGTTTGACCGCCGGCACTTATACTTTGATTGATTACGCCGGGACGATTGGCGGCGCCGGTTTTGGAAGCTTTAATCTGGTCGGTTTGCCGGCCCGCGCGACGGGCGGTTTGATAAACAGCGGTACCGACACGGCTATCAAGTTGAGTATCACCGCCATCGATTTCCCAAAATGGACGGGGGCAATTGATGCCAATTGGAACGGCACGACTCAAAATTGGAAACTGGTGAATGCAGGCGGTTCAACCAATTATCAGAATCAGGATGCGGTCCTCTTCGATGACACCGCCATTGGAAGCACAACGATCAATCTTGCGGCTGCATTTACTCCCGCTGCGGTCTCTTTTAATAACAGCACAAAGACGTACACCCTTGGCGGCTCCGGAGAGATCGCGGGAGCGACAGGCTTGTTAAAACAGGGGACGGGCCGCGTCATCCTCAGCACGGTAAATAGTTATACCGGCCCAACCGATATCCGGGCGGGAACGCTTCAGGTCGGCGATGGAATCAGCGGCTCAATCAATGCGGTTTCACCGGTCACGGTTGGCGCGGCCGGCACGCTCGAATTAAATCTAAGCGGGGCTTATGCTTCGCCGACCAGCGGCACCGGGACCGTGCGAACCATCGGCGCAAACAGTTTTGAGGTGGCAGCCAGTGTTTTCGCCGGGACGCCAAAGCTCGTCATTGCCGGTGATTCCTCACAGGTGATCGGAGTGAATAACCAGCCTGCTTACGATGGGGATATCACCATCTCGTCGGGCACCTTCAAGGCGCTTGGGGTGCAGTCGCTTGGTTCCCTTACCGGGACCACCACGATTACCAATGGCGGTACGCTAGATGTGAACAACGTCGACCTCGGTGCGGAGCAGGTGTTTGTCGCTGGAACCGGCGTGGGCGATAACGGCGCGATCGTGAACTATGGCGGAGGCACGATTTTAAACCTTCATAAAGTGACCCTGACCGCCGACGCGACTTTTGGCGGCTCCGGCCGCTGGGATATCCGCACCTCGGGCACGCCGGGCGAGTTCCTCGACCTTGCCGGTCATAAGCTGACGAAGGTGGGTGGGAATCAGGTCAGCGCGGTCGAAGTGCTTATCACACCGGGGGATATCGACATTAACGGCGGCATCTTCAGCATCGAGGGGCAAACGACTGCCCAGGGCGCGGGAACCATCACCCTCAATGCAGGCGGCACGCTTGGCCTTTATGTGAATGGCGCGGATAAAGTAACCCGGCAGATCGTTGCCAATGGCGGCGGCATTCTTGAGCTTGGAAGCGGACAGAGTGGGACGATTAATTCGCCGATCTCCATGCGGGCGGATCTCCCTTACGCGGTAAATGGGGGTAATACAGTGGTAAATCAGGTCGGAAATATCACTGAATCCGGTGGTTCGTTTATCTTAAATAAAAATGGAGACGGCAGGCTCGTACTCCTTGGCAACAACAGCTGGACAGGCGGTTTTAACGTCAACGCCGGCACGCTTCAGGTCGGCACCAATGGCGTCGATGGAACTCTCGGCACGGGTCCGGCGACCATCCTCGGCACGCTCACCGTCTCCAAGAGCAATACGACCACCATTAATGGCGACATCAATCCAAACGGCCCGGAAGGCCAGATCCAGATTACCGGCGGCGGCGCTGTGACATTGACCGATGGGACCGACGTCAACGTAAGAGTGCTGAGCTTTGGGTTAAATGGCGTGAACGATACAGTGGGCGGCACCTTGAACGTCGTTCCGGGATCGTCGCTTGTCGTCAACGACACTATTGCCATCGGGAACTCTGCCGGAAGCGGATCGCTCACCCAAGGCGTCATCAACCAGACCGGTGGCACCGTGGAGATCAACGCTCCAAATACCGATGGCCGCAATTTTGTTTTGGGACATTGGGGCAATACCCAGGGCATCTATAATCTTTCCGCCGGAACGCTAACCTCGCCGAACATTTCCATGTCGGTCTCCTGGGACGGAGAGGGCTCCTTCAACCAAACCGGCGGAACGGCCAATGTAAGGGGATTGCGTTTTGGCCATAATGGCGGACGCACCGGTGTTTATAACCTTACCGGCGGCACGCTTGCACTCGGCGTCGACGGGATCTGGGCGGAAAACGCCGGGACACCGAACGACATCAATCTGGGAGGCGGCATCGTAAAAGCCGCAACCGATGCGCCAATATCGCTTCCGGTGGAACTGACCGGCACCAATGGCGATGTGACTTTTGATACCAACGGAAATACGCTCACCTTGACCGGCGCAATCTCCGGCAGCGGCGGACTGACGAAAGCCGGCGCCGGTCGCCTGGTTATCGATGCGGCCAATTCAGCAGCGGGGATCTTTGTTGTGAATGCCGGCACACTCTCCGTCCGTGGCGAACAGACCCAAAACCGCATCGCGGCGAATGGCATTGTTCAGGTCAACTCCGGAGGCGCGTTTGAGTTCGGCTCGACCAACCCGGCGGCATTCAGCGTCAACTATATCGTGAACGCTGGGGGGACAATCACCAATGCAGCCGGTGTAAACCATGCGCACCTCGGCTCTGTGAATCTCAATGGCGGAACCTGGACAACAGACGCCGCTTCCGGGGAATATAACGGCGAAAATTACTTCCTCCACACCGGGGTTTCGGTCACGGGAACCGTGCCGTCGCTGATCACGCAGGAAGGTGGAACGGCGGCCAACCGCGGCATTGGCTGGAGTGGAAACGTGACCTTCGATGTGGCTGACGTGACCGCGAGCAGCGCGGCCGACCTGACCGTCTCCACCGAGCTTGAGGATAGCGACATGGCGGCGGCGGCATTGATTAAATCAGGGCAGGGGACCATGGATGTGGCTTTTGCGAACTCCTACACGGGTGGAACCACAATCAATGCCGGCACATTGCGTGTTAATAATCTTACCGGCTCGGGAACGGGCACGGGCAATGTCTCCGTAGCGGCCGGAGCGCGTCTTGGCGGGTCCGGAATCGTTGGAGCGGGCGGGGCTGTGAGCGTCTCAATCAGTGGCAAGCTGGCACCGGGCAACTCGGGCTTGGTTTCGGCCGGCAAGCTGACATTTGACCTTGGCACCGGCGCGCTCGATGTCGAGGGGGCCGTCACTGCGCCGGCCAGCGCTTCTCTGGAGTTTAACCTCGGCTCCGTGAACGACAGCGTTCTGCTTACCACCGGCACGCTTCACATCGGCACCGGCGTGCTAAACTTCGACGATTTCCTGTTTACCAGAGACGCTGGGTTTACCGGAGGCGATATTGTTCTCTTCGACAGCAATAATCCTATTGATGGAACATTGGGCACGGCGCTTTCGGGCTCCCTGGGCGGAGGTGCTTTTGGAACGATCCAGTTTGGCGACAACAATCATGACCTTGTCCTTCACGTGATCCCCGAACCCGGCAGCGCACTCCTTCTAGCGGCTGGCGCCGGTATTTTGGGCGCCTTCCGCCGTCGCCGCCGCGCTCAAACCATCTGATCCGCCGGGCTGCGGTTTGCAGCCCCGCGTTGGGTTCTCTTAAAGAGCTGAAACCCGTGCCCGCGCAGGCGGGACGGGCTTTTTATAAGCCCAACCCTCACGGTTTCGGCGTGGGCTTGACGTTGGGAACTCCAAGGAGTTCTTCCGAGGTCCATGCCTTCGTCCGAGCCTGGTTGTCCGCCCGGATTCCGGCGACCGTCTCCGTCCTGATTGGCGAGGCGCCGTGGTCCCATTGCCGCCGGATGTAGGTGAGCACGCCGGCAATCTGCTCGTCGTTCAACGCGGCGCCCAATGGCGGCATCTCAAGGCTCCATGTTTGAGTGCCAACCTTGATGGGGCCGGTTAATCCGTGAATGAGAATGCGGGGAAGCACATCAGGTTTTCCGAGGACCCATTCGCTATCAACCAGAGCGGGCGCCAATCCTTCCATGCCCGCGCCGGTCGGCTGATGGCAGGCGGTGCAAAGCGTGTCGTAAACGCCTTTGCCGATTTCAAAAAGATTCTGCTCTTCTTTGGTCAGTGGCTTGATAACCGGCGGCGGAGGCACCCCGGGTTTGTTCGGCCAGGCTACGCGTCCGTCGAGTGCCGCAACCAGCGGTTTGCCCTTTGTATCAGCCGATGCCGCCAGGGATGTCAGCTCCGAGGAGGCGGCATCGAGGTAAAGCAACTTCGCTTTCGGCGCGCTCTTAATGACACTGCTTTTGCCGGATGCGCCTGTCAGCAGCGCGATCTGGACCGGCGAATTGGCCGGTTGCGCGTTAATGAGTTCAAGCAGCTTTTTTACCCGCTCGGTTCTGCGCTCGTTCATGACCGCCAAAGAGAGCGCTTCCAAAATTCCATCGGGCGCCGGCGCACCGGCGACGAGTGCCTGCAAAGTCTCCAGCTCGCGGCCGCGCAGCCCTGAAAGGATCGCATCCCGCACGAGCGGCTCCCCGCCGGAAAGCCGGGCAAGGGCAATCACCGCTTCGTGGCCTTCAGGAAATGCGCTTAAATGGAAGCCGAGTGCGATCCGAACGTCGACGCTCGGATCGTCGACAAGCTTCGCTACTTCCGGGGTTTGCAAGCGGCCGGCCAGGCGGATGGCCGTGGCGCGAACCTTCGCATCCGGATTTTTGAAGGCGGCGCTGAGCACTTCCGGGGTGAGCGCTTCCATCCCTTCAAGCGTCCAGAGGACGTGGATCACAGCCAGTGGCGTTGGACTTTCCTGGGCCAGTTTGTTGAGGGCGGCCACGACAGCCAGCTCTTTGCGTTCCACCAGGAGGCGTTGGGCGGTGTCGCGCGTCCATCCATTGGCATCGCCGAGCATCGCCACCAGCTTGTCGCTTTCCGTAGGTAGTTTTATCACATGCGGTTTTGCGCCATCGGGCACAATCCTCCAGATGCGGCCCTGGGCAAAAGGGGTCTCCAGTTTGCGATCCTTGATATTCGCGATGAGATAATGAGTCAGGAAGCCTTTGTGCTGGATCACACCGCGATACATGTCGGCCACATACAACGCGCCATCGGGGCCCGAGTAAGCGTTCACCGGGCGGAAACGTTCATCGGTGGAAGTCCAGAATTCCGATTGCTGGTAAACGTTGGCGGCGTTCAGAACGGCATCCTGCTCATCAATGCGCACGCGCTTCACGAGATTGCCGGACGGCTCGGGAATGAACGCGTTGCCGGCAAACTCCGGAGCGAAAAGAGATCCGCGATAAATTCCCGCGCCGCAGGTGGCTGTGCAGGAGGCAAGCGTCCCGTCGTCGCGCAATTGTTTTGGCTCATAACCGCGATTGACACCAGGGGTCGGATGCGAAGGCCAGCAGCTCTGATCTTTAAGCAGCTGCACGCCGAGGCCCGCGTCGGCCGGGTAGTTCGGGTTGCGTTTCGCCAGCGATTCCGGCACCAGGTTCGCACGCAGGAAATCCGAATTGAAATTATAGAATGGACGGCCGAAATCGTCCTGGGTCATTCCCCATTGGCCGCGCGAGGAGGTGTTTTCGGAGATAAACTTCCCATTCCGCAGCCGGTATCGCTTTGCGTGATTGGCCGAGTAAATCCAGTTATCAAGCATCCATGTCGGCGAGTTGGACATGTGCTCGGGCTGGCCGGTACGGGTTCCGTAAGCGTCATCGGCGGATTCCTTAAGATCCGCGACACCGTCGCCGTCGGTGTCTTTCATAAACCAGAGAGCGGGCGGTTCACCCACAAGCAGGCCGCCATTGACGCACATGATTGCTCTGGGAAGAAAAAGGTTATCGGCGAAGACCGTGCGTTTATCCGGCCTGCCGTCGCCGTCCGTGTCTTCGAGCATCACGATGCGTCCAAGCGGCTGATCTTCCCCGGCGCCCTCTACGTCATGCATGTAACTGCGCATCTCGCATACAAACATCCGGCCCTTTTCATCCCATGCGATTGAAATTGGCGTGTCAACCATCGGCTCCGCGGCAACCAGCTCCGCATGGAAACCGGGCGCGATCTTAAAAGTCGCCAGTTCTTCCTCCGGAGTCAGTACGGCGGGTGGCGGTAGCTTAAAGCGAAGCTCAAAGGCTTCCGGGCCGGCATTTTTGTCGTTAAGCGCCCATAGGGGAGCAAACGGAAGGGACGCAAGCAGCAGAATCGAGGAGGCAAGCGGCGGACGAAGAGGGGAGCGGATCATGGAAGTGGGAGGAGAGGCCGGCAGTTCCGTGAGGCAACTCACAGACGTGCCGATGCTGTTATTTTGTGAATTCCCCGGGCCGCGTCAATGCTTGGCTGGCCGGTTGGCAATGCACGTCATTCACCGGAACAAAGCGCGGGAACCGGGGATTGCGCACGGGAAGGAAAGCATTTGATAAAGTTGTTTGACACGAAAGCGGTGCTGTCGTTTAGGTAAAAGCGTCTGTTTCCGATTCGTCCCCCGAACTGGCATTCCCCTTCAAAAAACCGACAGGCTACTCCGACCGGAGCCGCTTCGTTATCCAATTTTCCCCCTTCTGTCCGCGAGCCCCCAGCTAAACAACGTCAGTTTCAACCGGCAGCGGCGACGGTCCACTCTGCCGGCTTGCTCTCTAACTTATTATCACGCGAATGATGAGCTCATTCTGTGCGTGAAAATTTTATTATGAAGGTCTATCGCCTGATTTGCGTTCTTTTGTTTTTGGCCGGAGTGCTTCCGTCACCGGTTGACGCGCAAATCCTCATCAACGAGATCCAGTATCATCCTGTGGAGCAATCGGTCTTTGACGGCAGTGTGGGACGCACTTTTGACGCCGCTGGCAACACCATTTACAGCGATACCCTGGCGGCGGCTGACTACAGCGAAGACATTCACGAGTTTATTGAGCTCTTTAATGCCGGCACCGAGAATGTCGACCTGGGCGGATGGCGCTTCTCGCAGGGAGTCACCTATTCTTTCCCCGCCGGGACAATCATTGCGCCCGGCGGGTACAAGGTGATAGCGAGAAATCCGGCCCGGATTCAAACCGTCTACGGGATTACGGGGGTTCTCGGACCGTTCGTTGGCAAATTAAGCAACGATGGCGATACGATCACTTTAATGAATGCGGCCAATGGAATCGCCGACTCGGTGACTTATTCGGCTCACTTTCCATGGGCGCAGTCGGCCGATGCCCTTGCGGTCTCCAAGGACTGGCTCGGCTTTGATCCGGTTGCAAACCAATACAAAGGCCGCTCCCTGCAGCGGGTTAGCCTGGCGAGTTCGCCCAATGACCCCGCCAATTGGGTGGCATCGCCGCTCAATCCCGGTCCCAGCCCTGGCGCGGCAAATCCCCAGAGCCGTCCCGTGCCCAAGCCTGTGGTGGTGGCCTTTTCAGTGGCGCAAAGCGTGGGCGGTTCTCCAACCATTCGCGCCAACAACGCAGTAACGGTCAGTGCGACCTTCGGCTCCACGGCTTCTTTGTCGGCGGTTCAGGTCGAGTATTTCGTTGACGATATCAATTCCTATACCGAAGCGCGCAATACCGTGAATCTGGTCGAGGCGCCCGCCGGCAGCGGACAGTATACGGGAACGATTCCAGGTCTCGGCAACCGTGCCATTGTGCGCTACCGCTTCAAAGCAAATCGCGGCACGGGAACTGAAGTGGTTTCTCCCCGCGCCGATGATCCTCAGATTGTGCCGGTGAGTGCGACCACAAAGGAAGGATGGCATTCTTACTTTGTATCGCCCGCTCGAACTTCGACCAGGCCGATCTACGATTGCTTTGTATCGACAAGCAGCATCACTGTTCTTAATACGAACATCAACCAAAGTCCCTCCCGGCGGATCACTCCGGAAGGGAATCCGCGTGAAATTCCGTATGTCTTGCCAACAGCGCCGCAATGGAACGGGGTGCAGCCGGGTATCGTGGTATATAACGGAGTTGTTTACGATATCATGTTCCGGTTCCATGGCAGCCGCTATCGCCGAAGTGAGGCGCGTCAGAGCTACAAATGGCAGTTCCCTCGATCGAACCTTTTTCAGGGAACAATTCAGGAGGTGTTTGAAACGGACAAAGCCCGCGACACCGGAAACCATCCCAATACGGAATGGGCGCATGCGATTTATCGCGCGGCGGGGATCCCGACATCCTACACGCAGCATGTCGACCTCTATTTTAACAACAACATCAACCCGATCGAACAATTGGAGCAGAGTGTCTGCGACGATCGCCTGTTGGAGCGTTACTACAACGAGCTTTATAAGCGTGACCGCTCGCAGCCCGAGCTATTGCCGGGCGACGTCTACAAATGCAAGAGCACCGATGAAGGCTCCACGGGCCCTTATGTGACTTATACCGGCCAGAAGCTCACCACTAATCGCGCTTCCACCACCGGCAATATCTGGACTCCGCTGCATCAATATCGTTGGAACCTGACGATGCAGAACAACGAATGGAAAGGGTGGAAGCCGTTGAAGGATATGGTGGATGCGATGTGGACGGTGAAGAGCACCAATAACATAAATTCAATCCGCGCATGGCTGGCAGCCAATTGGGATGTGGATAGAACACTGACTGAGATTGCCATCCGCAACTGGAGTTGCTGTTGGGATGATTCTTTCCACAACTATTATCTCTATCGCGAGGCAAATGGGAAATGGACGATGCTGCCGTGGGATTTTGATTATGAGTTCGCCGACAAGCCCGCTTCGAGCGACATCTATACGACTTCCGGCAACTCGTTTAAGGAAATCTTCCTTACTTACTATCGCGCCGAATACAGGCAGAAGCTTTGGCTTCTTAATAACACGCTCCTCGCGCCGGCCAATCTCGTGGCGATGGGAATTAATTTTGGGACCTGGAATGCAGACCGGCAAACCTACGTAAATTCAACCCTGGCACTTGGGATCTTTCAGCGCCCTAATAAACCCGTGGCGGCTGCGCCCTCGGGTGGCGCCGGTGCAATTTCGCCCGCTGTTTTGAGTGCTTCCGCCTACACCCATACGAGCGGGAGCGTAGCTGGAGTCTCGGCGCATGCGAAGTCCACCTGGGAAATCCGGACCGCCACGGGCACCTATACCGATCCCCTCTACTCGATTACCAGCACGACCAACCGCGAATCGCTCCCCATTCCCTTTGCAGAGCTGACCCTGGGCCAGACTTACTTCTGGCGGGTCACTTATTACGATGCCCAGGATCATCCCTCCTTCACGGCTGACGAAACCTCATTCATCTACGGGGCCGGACCAATCACGGAAAATCCGATCGTGATGGATGCGTCCACACAGTGGAAATATAATACTTCCATCCAGCCTGCGGTGACCGTCTGGGCCGGGTCAGAGTTAGACGACACCGGTTGGCTTACGGGCCCCGCACCGCTTGGGCATTCAGATTCCACCGCGCTGCCCGTCCCGATCCGCACCGATTTAGGCGCAACGACCCGAGTGACCTGTTATTTCCGCAAGCAATTTGACTATAATGGCCCGCTCGGGCCAGGGACGATCCTGAAACTGCGCCAATACATTGACGACGGAGTCATATTTTACCTGAACGGACAGGAACTTCAGCGCACTCGCGTCGGCGCCGGCTTCGCTGATCAATATTCACAGACGGCAAACGGCCTGGTTATCACGGCGGCAATTGAACCCTCCGCTACAAGCTGGTTTACGGTTCCCAGCACCGCGCTAAAAACCGGGTCCAATGTGCTGGCTGCCTCTGTTCATCAAGGCCCGGGCGAGACGACCGATTATATTTTTGGAGCGGAGCTGCAGATCAGCTACAGTCCGATCGGCGGCAGCGTCGTGATTAACGAAATTTGTGCCGATAACCATTCCATTGTCTCCAATGGCGGCTCTTATCCCGATTACGTTGAACTCTTTAATTCCGGTTCCACGGATGTGGATCTGAGCGGATTCGGACTCACCGACGATCCGCTTCTTCCTGGGAAATTCATCTTCCCCACCGGCACGACGCTTGCCGTCGGCGCATACATGCTCGTTTGGTGTGATCGCGATTTAACGGCGCCGGGTTTGCATACCGGATTTGCACTGAACAATAGCGGTCAATCGCTGGCTCTCTTTAATAATGCCACGACGCGCAGTCTGGTCGACTACCTTACTTTTGGCCTGCAGGCGACCGACGTCGCAATTGGACGCGTGCCGAACGGGAGCGGCGCATTCGGCTTGGTTGCCGCGTCGCCCGGTTCGGTTAATGTTTCCAGAACCGCCGGCAGCGTTGCTAATCTGCGTATTAATGAATGGATGGCGGTACCGGTTTCCGGTGACGATTGGTTTGAACTCTACAACGCGGACGCGAATCCAGTGGCGCTTGCCGGATTGTATCTTTCCGATGATCCATCTCAGCTCCGCACCACTCGTATTCCATCCCTCTCTTATATAGCAGCTAAGGGATGGCAGAAATTTATCGCAGACGGTTCGACCGCGGGAGCCAACCGATGCAACTTCAAACTCGCCTCGGGTGGGGAACCGATCCTGATTACCAACACAGATGGCGTAAGCGTCCTGAATAAGGCCGAGTTCGGCGCCCAAATTCTGGGTGTTTCCCAAGGACGCCTTCCAGACGGAGCCGCGTCATTTGCCTCCTTTCCACAGAGTGTTTCGCCCGGGGCAAGCAACTGGCTTCCCGGGCCCATTGTGATCAATGAAGCGCTTACCAACTCCACGGCGCCTTTGGAAGATGCCGTTGAGTTACTGAACCCCAGCGATTCCAGCGTTAACATCGGCGGTTGGTGGTTGAGCGACGACGCCAGCAACCTGAAGAAATTCCAGATCCCGGCCGGAGCCACTGTTGCGTCGGGTGCCTATCTTGTAATTTACGAGAATCAGTTCAATGCCACTCCCGGAGCCGGAACCAGTTTTTCGCTCAGTTCAACCGGAGACGAGCTTTACCTTTCCGCTGTTGATGGGACTGGTGCGCTGACCGGCTACCGCGCGCAGGTGAAGTTCGGCGGCGCGGCCGATGGTGTTTCATATGGGCGGGTTGTTACCGCCTCGCTGCCTGAGTTCTGGCCGCTGACCGCCCGTACTTTCGGCCAGGATTCGCCGGTTGACGTAGTCCAGTTTCGCACCGGCGCCGGGCTGCCGAACGCCGCACCCAGGACCGGCCCGATCATTATCAATGAGATAATGTATCATCCGCTTGAAAGTCCGGGGACACCGCCTCTCGACAATACATTGGAGGAATATATCGAGTTGCATAACATCACGACCATCCCCAGGAGTCTGGCGGGATGGCGGCTCAAGGGCGATTCGGATTTTACCTTCGCATCCGGCACAATCATCAGGCCGGGGGACTTTGCGCTCATTGTTTCTTTTGATCCGGCAACGGATGCCACGGCCCTCAGCAGTTTTCGCGCAAAGTATAAACTCACCCCGGCCACCGCGATCTATGGCCCGTATTCGCCGAAACTCGGCAACGATGCGCAAAACGTGGAGCTGGCGTATCCGGGAATCACCGAGAACGGCATCACGCCATTTATCCTCGTAGATAAGGTCAGCTATCTCGATGCGACTCCATGGCCCTCGGACGCCGATGGACTTGGACTCTCACTTCAACGGTTAAGCCGCGCTTCCATCGGGAATGATCCGGGCAATTGGACAAGCTCCGCACCGACGCCCGGAGTTGTTAACTACGGCCAGTCCGCCATTGTCGACAGCGATGGCGACGGCCTGCCGGATAGCTGGGAAATTGCCAACGGCTTTGACCCTTACAATGCTGCCGATGCCGCCCTCGATGCCGACGGCGATGGACAAAGCAATCTGGGCGAATATCTTTCGGGAACCGAACCGCGGAATTTCAACAGCGTCCTGGCTGCCACGGCAAGCCGTGACATTGACGGGTTCCATATTCATTTCACCACATTAGCCGACCGCGGCTATAGCGTCTTCTACAGCGATACGCCGGGAGGCCCGTGGACGAAGCTAATTGACCTGCCTGCCCAGCCATCTCAAACGCAGCAGGACATTGTCGACCCCGCGTCGGTGCCCAAGCGTTTTTATAAGATTGCGACCCCTCTCCAATAGCAGCGGCAGGAGATGGCCGCCGGCGGGGTAAAAATGGCGGCCAGCTACAGTCCGAATAACTGTTGAGCGTTGTCGTGGAGAAGCTTTCGCTCGATTGCTTTTGTTGGAGCCAGCCGCCTTACCGTGGCGAGAATCTGTGCGCCGGTGCATTCAACACCCGTTCCTGCAGGGTCCGGGCAATCGCTTCCGAACATCAGCTTGTCCTGATGCCGGGTTAAAAAAGCGCGAGTATGTTCTTCATCGCGCGTCAATGCACCAAGGCCCGATCCGGCGGATAGATCGCCGAAGAAGTTGGGATAATCGCTCAGCAATCGATCGGTGATTCCGCCGGGTTTGATCAGGCCTTTTGGATAGAGGACCGATTGGTCGCTATAAGCGGCGTCGATATTGGCCCAGAAGGTTTGGGCGTGCGCGATAAACTTTACCTTCGGGAATGACGCAAGGACTTTGTCAAAACGCTCAATTCCAAGGTTGTAAGTGGCGTGCTGAAAGTGGAGGAGTATTGGGACGTTGTATTCCTGCGCGAGTTCATAGAGTTTCCGGCTTTCCACCGAATCGCACTGCACGCTAAATTTTTGTTCCCCTATTAGTTTTGCCCCGAGCTTGAGGTAACGCTCAACCTCCATGTGAGCTGTTTCAAGATCGGTTACTTCATTGGCGCCAAAAAAGAACTCGCCTGGATTGGCCTTCGCGACGCTCATTGCCGATTCATTTCCGCCACATTTTGCTGCAAGCCCGTTGGATTTACCTTGGTGGGTGGAAGCGCGCGCGACAGGAGTTCCCGCAGGCAACAAGATGGTTTTGGTTACTCCCATTGCCCGTTGATGGCTTACCAGATCTTCATCGGGCCGCGCCAGATAGCCGGTATGTTGATGGATATCGATAACGGGTTCTTTTTCATCGGCCACAATCGAGCGCTCCCATAGCGCCGCCCCGGTTGTAATCAGGAAGTGACGCCGGGAAATTCCGCGGAAAGCAGGCATCGCCAAGTTTTGCCAATGGCCTTCAAAAAACACAAACTTTCCTCATGTCACCACGCGTCTGGTTTTTGCTTTTGCTTTCATTCAGTGCCTTCGCAGCCGAGGCTCCCCTTAATGTAGGGTTGCGGGAACTTCCCCGGTTCGCGCCGATCATCTTCGGCTTTATCTTTTTGATGGAAGGTATGCCGGTCGAAAAATGCGTTTGCGCCAATGCGTTCGCCTTTGGTCAGCATCGCAGCGGACGGACCGGCGGCTCCGGTTTTCCGGATCGGTCCCGATGAACCGTGGCGCGTGATTCGCACCCGGTGGCGGGTCTCGGGCAAGGTGCCGGGAATCGTGGAGGGTGGTGGACGGGTCTCGGGATATTTTACCGGCGCTACTGGTACAAGCAACCAGTCGCTACAGAGAGGAATTGGCCGCGTAGCTATTCTGTAGCTATTTCAAAACTGCCGATTTTAGGAGGCTTTGCGCACCCGGAAAGGAGAGCGGCATGAATGCGGCTCCGGATTGCATGGCGCTTTATATGGCGTGCCGCGATGGCCTTGAAAGGCGGGCCGTGCCTGAACAGGTCGCTCGCCTGATTGGAGAGCTGCTGCTTCTCTCATTCGCAAAGGGCCGCGTGGAAGCGTACGTGCCCCATCTCGGCCTTTTGGGCGATGCCGCCAAGATCCACAAAGCCAACTTGCGAAAGGTCATCGGGGAGGCCGTGCGCGCCAAGATGCTCCTTGAACGCCAAGAGCTTGTCACCTCGCAGGAAGGCTCCCGGATTGAAACCGTGTTCGCCATTCTGCCGCACTGGCAGCAATGGCAGTTTCCCGACCGATTCACGCCCGAGGAGATCGCCAGGGCCGACCGCGCACGCGCTGAACTCGAACCCAAAAGCCTGCCGGTTCAAGGCGCACTCTTTGAGCGGGACCAGGATCTTGACGACGGGTTTGCAGAAGTGAGCCGGGAACAAGCCGAAATCGCGCAAACGGGGGGTGTCATTTCCCAGATGACCGGTCATCGCGGAGATGACACCCCCTCGATTTTGGAGGGTGTCATTCAGGAGATGACACCCCCCCGTTTTACCCAGGAAAATGCCACTTCTGAAACGGCCGATTCGCGCTTTCCTTTAAGGTTTAAAGGTAGCAAAGCTACTGCATTAAACGTTAAAGGGGCTGAGGTGCAGCCGGGGGAAGAGAAACCGGCTTCGCCGGATGAAGAATCGCGCAACCAAGATCCGGACTTTCTTTCGCTCGTGGAGCGGATGAACCGAATTTTGGGACCGGAGCAGGTCAAAAAATACGGCGGCTTGTGGCGTGGGCGTGCCGCACTGGCCGAGCGAGCGATGCGCTACGCCGTCCAAAACTTCGAAGAGCGGAACCCTAAATTAAACCTCGTTAAAACGTCATGGAGATGGCTGCTAGACGGCTATTTGCGGGCCGCAGATCAGCTCAAGATGCTTGAGAAGCTCAGGCCGAACGACTTGGATTTGTGGCGCCAAAAGCAGGCTGCGTTTCTGACCAAGCAGTCAAAAACCGCCGCTAAAATCAACCGCCCTGCTTATCCCGCGAGAGATACAGCCACCAGCCGTTAAAAATAAACATGCCCAACATCCCAAAAAGGCCGGTGAAGGGGGAATGCCAAAAACCCGCAGCGAGCGCCGCAAACGCGGAGAGTAATTGGCCCGCCCGCACCATTGTCTTAATTCTCATTTGGTCCCTTCGCTGACAGCTACGGTATAAACTTCTTCTCGACGGGTATTTGCGAGCAGCCGAACAGTTTAAGAATTTGGACCAACTACGTGCGGGAGATCAACGGTTATGGCGCAAAAAACAAACGGGATGACAGCGGTGCACAGTTCTAATTAAATGCCCGTTGGGTTTTTTAGTGGATCACGCATGGGATAGCCATCTGGGCTGATTTTGAGACCTTTTGCCCATGGCGCCTCTTTAACGGCTCTTAGGACATCATTTGCAACAGAAGCGTTATTGTCATCGCCGCTCAATCGACATGCCGCTCGGATAGCAGTATTAAGGCAACCGGCAACTTGAAGAGATAATGTAGTAGCAAGCGCCCTATGATAGCCCTCCATGGTGAGCTTGGAACGACTTTGAGCTGGGATATTCCAAGTCCCCGCGAAGGAGAGAACTGAGTACAGTGTCCCGTGGATAATCTCGGAGGAATCGCGATAGATGGAAAACATCGCAAACCTCAATCGATCTCCGATTTCCGGACCGAGCCACTTCTCGATTGCTTCGATTCGTTCCTCAATAGCTTCTTGTGTCCACGAAGTGATTTCGCGACCCTTTTTGGATGTGTATTCCGCGAGAGCCGCGACAACCATAGGGTGATTGGGAGGCACGGGCCCATGCGGCCAACCTACGTTCAGAGGGGTATGTCGAAAAGTAAACCTCCGTTGCTTCTCTCGGTGAGCTTTCTGAACGGCATGTTTTACTGCTTGGGATTCCGTAGTCTGACCGTTACCCGCAATGAAGCAGGCATTAATGGTGGTTTCAAATATACATCGTGCCAAAGTGAAGCAGTCCCGTACCTTGTTGTTCTCCAATAGGAGCATGTAACTGTGTCCAGAATCTAAGATCGCATGGAACATCAAGTCCGAAGACGGGAAATGCGCATTAGGGGCAATCCGCAGGGTTTCGACTACCTCTCCTAAGAGTAAGCAGTGCTCCGCAATCAACCTCCACATCTTCTTGAGACATTCCGGGCTTCCGAAATCTTCGGTTTCTTCGGATAGTTGTGACTCGCTCATATTTGGCATCTGTCGCAGATTAAGTCATTGGGTTTGACCGTTGGTTCGGTGGATCGTAGCAACGCAGTCAGCCAGAGATACTCATTTCGGGAAAAGCCCTTATATTTCATATAAATACTTCAATGTGGCATCGTCTGTGATTCCTTGCCAGGGAGGATGAAGGCACGAAAACGCCACTCGAAAGCGCGGTCGCCGATGAAAACAGCTCACGAAAAGCCGGTGAAAAGCCTTAGAAACTGAGCAAAACAGCCTGAAAAGCGCATAGAAACGACGCGTTTTGATGCGGTTCTTGCATGGAATGATCCGGTTTCGTGGCGTTTCCTTTTCAAAAATGCCGCGCGCTCGCACGTTCCCGCGCCGCTTTTACCCAGGGCCACCCCCCCGGTAAGGAATCTTTTACCCCTGCCACCCCCCCAAAGCAGTCTAGGCGACTACGCGTCGTTTTCACATCTGGGACCAAAAAAACAAACAAAAGGGGGGATCTTAGGGACAGACACTTTCTCAGGGGGATCTTAGGGACAGACACTTTCTCGGAAAAGAGGCATTGACCTGCCGTCGGAGCCAGTAAACGGTTTTTAGTATGCGATACGGGAGGAGTCGGGCGGCAGCGGACGCGGAGGTGGCTTATTACCACTGCTTTTCGAGGGTGGTCGATAAGCGCTTCGCCTTCGGAGATCTGGAAAAAGGGGGATCTTAGGGACAGACACTTTCTCGGAAAAGAGGCATTGACCTGCCGTCGGAGCCAGTAAACGGTTTTGAGTATGCGATATGGGAGGAGTCGGGCGGCGGCGGACGCGGAGGTGGCTTATTACCACTGCTTTTCGAGGGTGGTCGATAAGCGCTTCGTTTTCGGAGATCTGGAAAAGG
>JAQGOL010000035.1 GCA_028293625.1 Chthoniobacteraceae bacterium
AGAGCATGCTGGTGGAAGGGGCAGGAGAGGCGCTGGCCACGATGGCCGCCTATATTGATCTGAACCCGATCCGGGCCGGAATAGTAAAGGATCCAAAGGAGTATCGCTGGTGCGGTTACGCGCAGGCGGTGCAGGGCCGGAAGCGTGCCTGGGAAGGATTGCGCATCGCCATCCAGGCGCGTTTTGGTCAGGAGGTTCCCATGTGGAAAGTGATGCCCTTTTATCGGAAGTATCTTTTTGAAGAAGGCGTGGAGCGGCTGGCCGGGGAGGATGGCACGCCGGCGCGCCGTGGCTTTAGCGAAGCGGCGGTGGAAGAAGTCCTCAAAGCGGGAGGCAAGCTTGGACTGTATGATGCGTTGCGATGCCGGGTGCGTTATTTTTGTGACGGGATGGTTTTGGGCAGCAAAGCGTTTGTGGAGGAATTCTTTCGATCCAACCGCGGGCGATTTAGTGCACGGCGTGAGAGCGGAGCGCGGCCCCTGAAGCGGCTTGATATGCCTGGCCTCTATACGGTCCGCGATTTGCGAAGCGGCGTGATCATGCCCTCTAAAGCCTGATTCCGCGAGGAGGCGGCTGGGTGTTTCCCCGGCGCGCGGTTGATTTCGTGATCGGCAATCGGAATCGACTTGTTAAGTTTCCTTCGTGCACGGTTCCGTCAGATGACCGCCTTTATTTTATGAGCGGCGTTTTTCTTAAGTAACCTTTCGTTGTAGGCGGGAACATTGGCAGGCCGCCGCTGGGACGCCTCAAGTGAAGAGTTACTGCACGACCGCGGCACGTCTGCCGAGGTTGGAAGGGCTTCTTTGGCGGCCACCCTTGGACCGGTTAGTTCAGTTAACTACAATCCGGCCGGTTGGGCGCGTCGTTGCAATAAAGTCTCTGTCCCTGATCCGCAGACTTCCCTGATCCGCAGACTGAAGTGCCGCCTCCCGATCCGCAAACTGTCCCCGTGCTTTTAGCCGACTTTTTCGGGAACGGCCAGCCGGAGCTCACCTGCAAAAAGGGGCCGTTTCAGGGATACGATGTCCGGCTGCGGCGGCCCGGCCAGGAGACAAGGCACATCGGTTTTTCACTCGCCCGCAATTACCGCGTGGAAGAACCGCGACCGACACCCGGCACCGCGGAGATCTGGACGTTTGAAGTGCAATACCGCTATCAGAACGCGCCATTCGGGCAGAAAAGCCAGCCGCTCAGCCTGACTGTCCGCGGATAGAAAGCTGACACGGATTCGCGACGACGATCTGGAAAGGAAGCGGGCGCGCAGGGAACGCTTCAGAGAGTCACGAATTTGCCGGGATTGAGAATTCCGAGCGGATCGAGGGCCGCTTTCAAAGAGGCATGCACCGCGCGGCTGACGGGCGAAGTTGCCTGCGGCCACCACCGTTTTTTGGCCAGCCCGATTCCGTGCTCGCCGGTGATCACGCCACCCCAAGTCAGCACCTGGCTGAAAAGCTCATCGAGCGCGTCGCCGACTTTTGCGTGCACCTCGGCGTCCTCATGATAATTGGCCGCCATGATGTTGACGTGGATATTGCCGTCGCCCGCGTGCCCAAAACAGGCAACCGGGTAGCCGTATTTTTCCCTTAAATACACGGCGAACTCCGCGAGCTCAACCAGCCGTCCCCGGGGCACCACGATGTCCTCGTTGAGTTTGGTCAGCCCGGTCGATTTCAACGACTCCGAAAACTTGCGCCGCAATTCCCAGAGCCGCTCGCATGCTTCCTCTCCGACCGCGGTATCGAGGTAAAGCGCCCCGAGACTTTTGAGAATGCCCGCAAGCGAAGCGGCCTCCAACCGCACCGAGTCCGGTTGTCCGTCGAGATCGATCAGGATATGGCCTTCCCCGGCTGGAACAATCGATTCGCCGAGGTGGGCGCGCGCCGATTTGAGCGTAAAACTATCCGCGATCTCGAGCGCGGCGGGAAGGAATCCGGCATGGAATACGGTTTGCACCGCGTTGGCGGCTTCGGCGAACGTGGCGAAGCTAGCCGACAAACTCGCGCGCGCTGGCGGAAGCGGCAGCAGGCGCAGAGTCGCTTCAGTCACCACGCCCAGCAATCCTTCGCTTCCCACAAAAAGCCCGATCAGATCGAACCCGGTTTTGTTTTTATGGGTGCGCCCGCCGGTGCGCAGGATCTCGCCGCTGGCCAGCACCACTTCAAGGCCAAGCACATATTGCCGGGTGACGCCGTATTTTAAACAGCGCGGTCCGCCGGCGTTGGTTGCCACGTTTCCGCCCAGGCTGCATTCCTTCAGGCTCGCCGGGTCAGGCGGATAAAAGAGTCCCTGGCGGCGCACCTCCGATTGGAGCACACCGGTGATGACGCCCGGTTCCACGACCGCCACGCCGTCCGCGAAATGGATTTCCTTGATCCGGTTCATCCGCGCGACCGAAAGCGCGATTCCGCCCTGGGAAGGGACACACCCGCCCACATAACCAACCCCGGACCCGCGCGGCGTCACTGGAATCCGGTTCGCAGAGGCAAACGCCATCAGCTTTGAGACCTGTTCGGTCGATTCGGCAAAAACCACGGCATCGGGCAGCCGGCTTGCAAACCAGCGATCGGTGCTATGGGTTGCGAGGGTTTGCGGCTCGATACTGACCGCATCGGCGCCGAGCAGGTCGGCAAGCTGGCTGGCTAATGACATAAGAATTGGCTAACGGGTGTTGCG
This sequence comes from Chthoniobacteraceae bacterium, assembly GCA_028293625.1. Taxonomy (GTDB): domain Bacteria; phylum Verrucomicrobiota; class Verrucomicrobiia; order Chthoniobacterales; family Chthoniobacteraceae; genus CAIURC01. The sequence goes on from JAQGOL010000035.1 coordinate 2,674, forward strand.
TCCTCCAAAAAGCTTCCGGAAGCTCGCGGCGAGCCGTTTGAAAAATCCGGGCCGATGCGTGTCCGGCCCAAGATGCGCGTCGGAGACCGTGTTGAAAACGGCTTTTTTCCCTTTGCTTGGTTCCACCGCAAAACCCGGATGCGAGATGACGCTTCCTTTTGCCGCGCTGATTACCACGCTGCCGAGTTCATTGCCGGAATCATCCGCCCCGGTGACCTGCCAGAGCGCGGCGGCATCCGGGCCATCCTTTCTTAACTCATAGTTCAGCGTGCTGACGGTCACGTTATTGGCGGAGGCATATTGCTGGAGCGCTTTGGCCACGCGGCCCGAATCGACGCGGATTGCCTGGCCGCCGATCACCTCGTCGCGCGTCAGTTTATCGGCAAATTGCGAGATGGTCCGCGACGTAATCACTTCGCCTCCGGCGACCACATACTCGCGCAGCCCGTTGAAAACCGTCCTGTCGTAAACCAGAAGATACCACCGCTCCGGGGCCGGCGTCCCTTCTCTTCCCACCATGCGGACCAGCGATTTGGCCTGCCCCTTCGGCAGTCTTTTGATGGCATCAAGTGCGCCGCCCCGTTCAGCTGGCAGCGCGGTGCCACCGGTGAGCAGGATCAGCAGGGAAAAGAAAAATAACGGGCGCATTGGCAAGGCCATGGAGTGTGGATTGAACTCGGAAAGGAGAAAGGAGAAATTCCGCCCGCCGGCGCCCTGCTTTTTCCTCTTCCCACCTCCCGGTTTCCCCGCGCACATTCACCCCCATGATCATCAAGCCAAAAGTCCGTGGATTCATTTGCGTTACGGCTCATCCCGAGGGATGCGCGGCGCATGTCGGCCAGCAGATTGAATTCGTCCGCGCCAAAGGGCCTTTGAGCGGGATGCCAAAACGGGTGCTCGTGATCGGCTCCTCAACGGGCTACGGACTGGCGAGCCGCATCGTGCCGGCGTTTGCAGGCGGCGCGGCCACTTTGGGCGTCTTTTTTGAAAAAGCAGGCGAAGAGGGACGCACCGCAAGCGCCGGCTGGTATAACTCGGTGGCATTTGAAAAAGCGGCGCACGCCGAGGGGCTTTACGCCAAAAGCATCAATGGCGACGCATTCTCCGATGAGATCAAACGGCAGGTCATTGAGACGATCAAAGCCGATCTGGGCCAGGTTGACGCCGTCATTTACAGCCTCGCTTCGCCCCGCCGCACCCATCCAAAAAGCGGGGAGACATTCAAATCGACCCTCAAACCAATCGGCGACTCGTTTACCGCCAAAACCGTCGATACCGACAAAGGCCTTGTCACCGACATCACCATCAATCCGGCAAGCGAGCAGGAAGTCGCCGATACCGTCGCTGTGATGGGCGGGGAAGATTGGGAAATGTGGATCGACGCCCTTTCTGAAGCGGGCGTGCTGGCCCCCGGTGCATTGACGGTCGCTTACAGCTACATCGGGCCTGACCTGACCTGGGCCATTTATCGCAACGGCACGATCGGGCGCGCCAAGGAAGACCTGGAAGCCACCGCCAAACGCCTGGCCGGCAAACTCGCCCCGAACGGCGGGCGCGCTTTGGTTTCAATCAATAAAGCGCTGGTGACCCAGGCAAGCTCAGCGATCCCGGTCGTGCCGCTCTACATCTCAATGCTTTATAAAGTGATGAAAGCGCATGGCACCCACGAAGGTTGCATCGAGCAGATCGAGCGTCTTTTCGCCGGCCACCTGGCCAATGGCGCCACGCCGCAGCTCGATGAAGCGGGCCGCATCCGGCTCGATGACCTGGAAATGCGCCCTGAGATTCAAAAAGAAGTCGCCGAGATCTGGCCCCAGGCCACGACGGAAAATCTGGCCGCGCTTTCAGACATCGCCGGATACCGGTCCGAGTTTCTGCGCCTGTTCGGCTTTAGCCTGCCCGGCGTGAACTATGAAGCCGAGTCGGATCCGATCGCCCCGATGCCCTCGCACGGATGAGCAGGGCCGCCGCCGGCTATTTCACTCCCACTCTCGGGCACAAATGCAGCACTTCGCAGTGCGCGCAGTCCGGCTTTCTGGCATAACAGCGGCGGCGTCCATGCCAGATCAGCCAGTGGCTGAAGATCGCCCATTTGTCGCGAGGCAGGAACCGGACGAGATCGAGTTCGATTTTTTCCGGAGTCAGCTCTTTGGTAAGACCGAGCCGGCGTGAAAGCCTGAGAACATGGGTGTCGACCACGATTCCCTCGTTCAAACCAAACGCATTGCCGAGCACCACGTTTGCCGTCTTGCGCCCGACGCCGGCCAGCGCGGTCAACGCCTCCATCGTGCGCGGTACTTCTCCCTGATGTTTGGCGACGATGTCAGCGCAGCAGGCCCGGATGTTCCGCGCCTTGGATCGGAAAAAACCGGTCGATTGCACGATCTTTTCAAGCTCCTCCCCTGAGATCTCCGCGTAATCGGTCACGGTGCGGCACCGGGCAAAAAGGCTTTTGGTTACAATATTGACCCGTTTATCGGTGCATTGCGCCGAGAGGATCGTGGCAACCAGAAGCTCGAGCGGATTGGAGAAATCGAGTTCGCAATGCGCGTCGGGATAGATCCGGCCCAACGCCTCAAGAAGCTGTGCCGCCCTTTCGCCACGCGCTTTTAGCGACCGGCCAACCGCCAATCCTGCCGCGGGTAATAACACGGGCGTTATTTGCCGCCGGCCGGCTTGAGCACCTGCAGGCGCTTTTTGGCCTCTTCGGCATGGGGCGAATCGGGATAATCCTTCACGATCTTCTCATACGCGCTGATCGCGTTGAGCTTAAGCTTGGCTTTTTCTTCCACGCTCAATTCGCCCGCCTTGAGCGGGACCTCTTTTTTCTTGCAAGCCACACCGCCCGTGGCGAGCGCAACGCCCAGGATGAGAAGGAAAAACTTTTTCACGATGAGAGCCATTACTTGTTAATCTTTTTTTCGAGCAACTGCGCCCCGCGCCAAAGCCCTTCCGGCGCGAGCTCCGATTCGGCCGGAAAGAGCGTGCCGAGTTTGATGTAATTGTTGATCGCCCCATCGGGCTGACCCTTTGCCTCGGAGATCTCACCCACAAGCAGCATGGCGCGGGCGCGAAGGTTGGTTGAGGCGCGGTCGGCCCGGGTCACCGGCTGCAAACGGCCAAGCGCTTCATCGTAGCGTTTGCTTTGGAAATCCGCTTCCGCCCGTCCGAACGCCGCTTCAAAGAGCTTGGGCGAACCCGGGAAGTTCTTCTCGAGCTCCTCGAATTTTTTGCCGGCCTGTTCTTTTTTGCCCTGGTCCTGAAGAATCTTCGCGAAACCAAAGAGCGCCATCGATTGCGCATCGCTCACGGCGCCGCGCGGCAATTTTTCAGGCGGTGTATTGGCGGGAATCGGATAGTCAGCCGCCAGCTTGTTAAATACCGCAAAGGCCGGCTCATACTGTTTGGCTTTGATTAGAGCCGAACCATACAAATCAAGGTCCGCCGGGGCGTAAACGAGTTTGTCGTCATACGCGCCTTTCATAATCTCCACGGCCTTTTTTTCGTCCTTTTCAGCCAGATACGCTGCGAGGGCGAACAGAATCTTGCTGCGGGTTTCGGGCTTGGCGTCGAACTTTTTGGCGAACCCCTGGAAATACTCCTCCACGGCGGCCGGCGTTTTGAGTTTTACGCGCAGCATCACCTTCTGGCAGGCAAGCAGCCCCTGAAGGGCGAGGGAGACGTCGTTGCTTTCGGGATACTTCTCAAGCACCTGCTCGTAAGAACGGACCGCGTTATCGAGTCCCTTGGTCCATTCCTCACGACGCGCCGGATCCAGGGTAAGATAGGGGCCCTGGTCTTCGCCGTATTTTTTCCAGAGGCCTCCGCTCTTTAAAAGCGCCTTGGGAGCGGAAGGCGACTCGGCGTTTTTGACGACGAAATCCTCATACGTGGCGATCGCTTCCTTTACCTTTTTCTGGCTGACCTGAACCTGGCCGATGTAATCGAACGCGCTGAACAGCTCTTCGCTCTTTGGATGGCTCGCGATGAACTCCGTCATGACGGCCGTGACCTGGTCGAGCTCGTTATCCTTTTGATGAAGCGCCGCGCGCTGAAAATAACCGGAGACGGCCGGCCGGCTTTCCGGGAACTGGGCGGCAAGCTCCTTGTAAGTGGCAATCGCGCCGGCTTTATCACTGAGGGAAGCCTGCGCCTGCGCCATGCTAAGCAAGGCCGCCGGAGCCAGATCACTTTTCGGGCTCTTTGCCAGAAACGCTTTCATTTCCGTCAGGGCGCCCTTTGCGTCGCCTTTATCCAAGGTCATTCGTCCCACCCAAAAGCCGGCCTGCTCAGCCTCGTTGCTTCCAGGATACTTGTCGCGCACTGAAGTAAAACCTTTCAGCGCATCCGCGGCTTTCCCGGTTTTTTGATCAATCGTCGCGATGCCAAGTTCGGCTCCGGCCGCCTGTTCCTTGGTAGGATTGGTTTCAAGGAACTTGACCAGTGCCGCGCGGCCTTCATCAAAACGTCCCATGTCGACCAGCGCGAGTCCCTGGCGCATCGCCGCCCCCGCTGTCGCATTCGATTTGGGATAAAGCTCGGCCTGTTCGTTAAAATATTTGATGGCCTTTTCGGATTCACCGTGCGCCAGAAAAGCCGCGCCCACGAGCAACGGGAGATTTTCACCAATCGGATCGCCCTTATATTGCGCCATGAACTTGTCGTAAGTTTCAACGGCTTTATCGGTGAGATTCTGGGCCGCGTAAGTGAGCGCGGTAAAATAAGCGACCTGCTTTTTGTCCTCCTCACTCTGCACCTGCGGCTCCAGATAACGCATCAGGACCCGGGTTTCATCATAGCGTTCCAAGGCCAGAAAAATCTGCGCGCACTTGATCCGGGCGGTGAGCGTTTGATCGCCACGCTGCTCAATGGAAGCGGTTTTCTCCTGCTCCTTTTCCAGATAACGCTGAAGCTTTTTGAATTGGCCCACATCCTGTCTGCGCAACGCGTCGGTTTTCGCCACTCCAATCGCCGTAATCCGCGCCTGCTGCGCCTTGACGATCAATTCCTTGGGCAACACGGCCCGGTAGGCGTCGAGCGCACGCCGCAGGAGCGGTTCGCGCGCCTCCTTTTTTTCAAAGTTGCCGTGCAAAAAGAGCATTTCGCCAAGCTGGAACTGCGCATCGTTGGCAAGCGCGATGTCGGTGCGTTTTCCAATAATGTCGCCCAGCAGCTTTGTCGCATCCTGGTAAGCGGTTTCCGCGGCCGGATCCGGCGCGGTGGCATGCTGGAGCGAAGTGTTGGCCAGCGTGCCGAGCACCACCGCCAGCATGAACTGCGAGTCCATGATCGACGGGCTTTGCGGGAACTTTTGCATGTTGGCACGCAAGGCCACCGCCGCCCCTTCATACTGCTCAATGGAATAAAGCGCGCGCGCCTTCCCATAATTGGCCGCTTCCACCTCTTCACTTTGGGGAAACTTCTGAATAAACGTGTCAAATTCCTTGATCGCCGCCTGGAACGCTTCTTTGCGGCCCGGATCGTTCGCCTGCAGTTTGCCCGCCTTGGCGGCGGAAATCTGCGGAATATAACTGTAGGAGAGCTCGAGGATATCGGGCGGCACATTTTTGCCCGTGACGTTTTTCTGCAGAGCCGAAAGCCCGCGATCATAATCGCCGGTCACATACCCGATGTAACCGAGCCGGAAATTGGCTTCCGGGATCAGCGGCGAAGTGGGGTAATTGGTCGGAATGCTTTCGTAAAGTTTGGCCGCCTCGGCAAAATTGCTTTGGCTCAAAAATTGCAATGCTTTCTGGGAGTCTTGCACATCAAGACCAACGGGCGCCTGCGCGATCCCGGCAGCCGAACCGCTCAAAACGAGCGCTGCAGCAGACCAGACGATACGGGTAGACGACAAGGAACGGACAAAGTTCATAGGCGGCGGAAGGGGAGTGTCGCGCAACATACCGGAGGCATTTTGAGCTGACTACCATTTATTGACGCCGCGCCCTCCAACCCGCTCCACTAACGCCCTTTTTCCCGATGATCGCCGTTACCTTTGCATTGCCGCAGGAAAGCCACGACTTTATCCGCGCCCTCAAAAACCGTCAAAAAGTGGACGGCCACGTGAGGGGCACCCTTGGCGCCGTGGAAGTGTGTGTCGTCCATATCGGCGTGGGGCCGGAGATGGCGGCCAGGCAAACCAAGGTGTTCCTTTTGGAAAACCGTCCCGAATGGCTCCTGAGCACCGGGTTCGCCGGCGGCCTTCATACGCGGCTCGCGGTCGGCGCCCTTCTGGCTGCTGAAAACTTTTCCGCTCCGGAGCTTCTGCAGAAATGCAAGGCGCTCCCGTCCCGGCTGGTTTTTGGAAAGCTGACCACGCACCCCACCGTAGTCGATTCCACCGCTCACAAAACCAGGCTCGCCCAGGAAACCGGCGCCCTGGCCGTCGATATGGAAACCGGCGCCGTGGCCGAGGCGTGCGCCGCGGCCGGCGTGCCGATGCTCGCCATCCGGGTGATCAGTGACGCGGCCACTGATCCATTGCCGGTGCCGATGGAAAAATGGTTCGATCTTAAACAGCAACGTCCACGGCCGTTTGCGCTCGTCGGGTTCCTTGTAACTCATCCCGCGGCCATCGCACCATTTGCCCGGTTTATCTCCGGACTCGGCCCGGCCCGGCGCAATTTGACCCGGCTCCTGCTCGAAATCGTCCGCGCGTAATTCGGATGCCGGCAGCTAAATACCGCGGCACTCCTTAAAAAGGCGGTCTTGCGGTTTTCGTGCCGATTCGGGAAACCTCCTTTCATGTCCGACATGCACGTGGTGGCTCTCCAGCTTGATATTGTTTGGGAAGAGAAGGCCGCCAACTTCTCACAAGTCCGCGCGCTTCTTGAAAAGCAGCCTCCCAGGCCGGGCTCATTGATTGTGCTGCCGGAGATGTTTTCCACCGGGTTTTCCCTCAATCTCGCGATCACAAGGCAAACGCCGGAGCGCGAAGATGAACAGTTTCTCTCCGCGCTCGCCGTCGATTACGCGAGTTTTGTGGTTGGCGGAGTGGTCAGTCCCGGCACCGGGGAAAAGGGAGCCAATGAAGCGGTTGCCTATTCTCCCGATGGCGCTCTGATTGCCCGCTACAGAAAGATCCATCCGTTCAGCCTTGGCGGGGAAGCCGGCGTGCATGAGGCCGGTTCGCAGATTGTGACCTTCAAATGGGGCCGGTTCACAGTCGCTCCTTTTGTTTGTTACGACCTTCGGTTTCCCGAGATTTTCCGGGACGCAAGCCGCCAGGGCGCGGATTTATTCATCGTCATGGCGCTCTGGCCGGTCAAACGCCAGCAGCATTGGCTCACGCTATTGCAGGCGCGTGCGATTGAAAATCAGGCCTGCGTCATCGGGGTCAACCGTACCGGCAACGATCCCCTTTACAGTTATGCGGGCCGCAGCGTGGCGATCAATTGCCATGGAATTATTACCGCCGACGCAGGCGAACAGGAAGGCGTTCTCACGGCCGCGCTTGATCCCGAGGCAACGGCTGCCTGGCGGCGTGATTTCCCGGCCCTTCGGGATGCGCATCCGCCCGTGCCGGCCGCGGTTCCCGCCGTTTAGGAAAGCGGCTTTATCCTTTGGAATCGGGCGATTGGTTAAGCAAAAGCCAGTACATACCGAGTTGCTGCACCGCCGTGGTAAAACTTTCGAAGTTCACCGGCTTGATCAAATAACTGTTCACCCCAAGCTCATAGCTCTCCACAAGGTCGCTCTGTTCTTTGGAAGAAGTGAGGACAACGGTCGGGATATTCCGGGTGCGCGGATCGGCTTTAATTCGCCGCAATACTTCGAGTCCGTCGACTTTGGGCAACTTCAAATCGAGCAGGATCAGCTTCGGCTCATCTTCAATGTTCCGCTCCGCATGGGGGCCCTCGCAAAAGATGAACTCCAGCGCCTCCTCCCCATCACGGGCCACATGGATCCGGTTGGTAAGATTCGACTTTCGCAACGCACGCAATGCCAGCGCGAGATCTTCGGGGTTATCTTCAACGAGCAGGATTTCAACGATCGGGTGATCACTCATGAGCGGCTTTGGAGGAAAGGGTGAAATAGAAGGTGGCGCCGCAACCAGGCTGCGATTCAGCCCAGACGCGCCCGCCATGACGATGGACAATCCGCTGGACAATCGCGAGGCCAACCCCGGTTCCCTCGTACTCCTCGGCACGATGAAGGCGTTGGAACACTCCAAAGAGTTTGTCCGCGTATCGCATGTCAAAACCCGTGCCGTTGTCGCGCACGAAATAGACGTTTTCCATCGTGGACACCAAACAGCCTACCTCGATCACAGCCGTTTCGCGCTTCTGCGAGTATTTAAGGGCGTTTGAAAGCAGATTAACCCAGACCTGTTTAAGCAACGCAATGGCGCCGTTGCAGGGTGGCAGCTCGCCAATGCGGAAATCAATCAGGCGGCCGTTCCGTTCGGCGTGCAATTCTTCAATCACCGATTGCACCAGCCTGCCGGTATCCACTGTGTGGCTGGTAAGCGGCGCGCGGCTTAACCGGGAAAAGGCGAGCAGATCATCAATCAGGCGACCCATTTTTTGCGCCCCTTTCCGGATCGTTTCAAGATAGCGGCGTCCCTCCTCCGGGAGCAGCTCGCCATAATCCTCAATCACCGCCACCGAAAATCCGTCCACGGCCCGCAGCGGGGCGCGCAGATCATGGGAAACCGAATAAGAGAATGCCTCCAGCTCTTTGTTGGCAGCTTCAAGCTGCGTGGTTCGATCGCTGACGCGCCGTTCGAGATCGGCATTGAGCAAACGAATCTTTTCCTCCGATTTCTTTCGCTCAGTGACGTCGTAGGAAAGGATCAGGATTCCTTCCACCACGGGCAGGATGCTCAGTTCAAACCACGCGTTGGACCCGTCGACATAAGCAAACTCATTGTCGAGCACGCAGGGAATCCTTTGCTCCATGCAGACCTGAAGGGTCTTGAACATCTCGCTCTCCTCAATGCCCGGATAAACCTCCATCATCGTGCGTCCGAGCAACTCTTCCTTTTTTTTATGCCCGTGCAGGCCCGCCCGCGCATTGACATAACAATACGTCCATTGGGAATCGACGATCTGGCACCCTTCAAAAAGATTGTCGAGCGTGGTGCGCAGCCGCGATTCGCTCTCCTTTAGCGCGGCTTCCGTCAGTTTGTGCTCCGTGATGTCAGTCAGAGTTACAAACGCCAGCGTCTTCCCACTCACATATTCCGCGATCAAACCACTGCAACTCAGGATGCACTCCCACCCGCTCCCGATCCGCTTAAGCCGGAACTGCACGTCGTGCAGCGACTCTCCCCGCAGGATCCGGGCAAGCGGCCATTGATCCAATGGCAGCTTCACCCCTTCCAATGTTACGAGCTCAAACATTTCTGCGAATTCAGGAAGCTTCCGGCGGCCTTCCTCTTCGCTTTCAAAACCGTGCATTCTAAGGCTTGCCCGGTTCCAATGAAGCGCCTGTCCTCCCAGATCGGAAACCACGAGCCCTTCCGTGAGATGATCAACAACGGTCTGCAGCCGCCCCTCGCTTTCGCGAAGCGCTTCCTCGCGGCGAAGCAGAGACTCGTTTGCAGCTTGCAACTGCGCGGTTCTTTCCATGACCCGCTTCTCAAGCTCCATGTTGGTTTCATGCAAATCTTCCGCCGCACGGCCCCGGCCTTCCTCTATTATTGATGCAGCTGGCTGCTTCGCCGCCGCCACGAGCCGACAAAGCAGGATCGACGCTGGCACCGACATCAATGCGGTCAGCCCCTTCAGAGCGCCCGAAAGCCAGTAGTCGGCGTGCCATATATTCCAGACTTCAAACAGATGCGTGATGCCGCAGCCAAGAATGAAGAACGCAAGCCAAACAAACCCCGGGCTGAAAGAGGGAGCTTTGCGTTTCCCGATACAATAAACGAGCGCTACAAGCATCGAACAGAAAGCCGATGCAATCAGCGTATCAGATATAGCGTGGAGCCATACAAGCGATGCACTCCAGAAATAACAGTCGCCTCGCGGCATCAAACCGTCTGCCAGCAACGAACCGTTTATAACCTCTTTTAAATAGCTCATTGGGGTGGCCGATAAGCCGCATACTACCATCTTTGTCCATAGACGATAAGTGACCCCAGGACGGCATGCTTTCTCCTGCAAGCCCCAAAACAGTCCACCACGGCATCCCGAGCCGCGTTTTCAAGCACGCATTACAACGAGCCCACTAATCGCTAGCCTTCACCTTCTTATGGCGGAGTCAGCAACCAGTTGATTGCGTCATCATCCCGGAGAAAAAAGCCGGAGAATTCCTGCTGCGCCTGCAAGGTCACACCCTCGAGTCTGCGCTTCTTGCCTGTGCCCGGTTCGCGGAAGGTTCCCCGCACGATTCCCGTTGCCGGATCCAATGTCAGCTTCATCTGGGTGGGATTAGGCAGGTCGGTTAAAAACCGGTTGGCAGCGGTAAGATGCACCATGGTTGCATTCTCCTGGGCGTTCGCCCTGAACCCCAACGTATCATTCGCAGGCAGATTAAGGACTCTTTGGCCACGAAGCGGCGAAGAGTAAAACGAGCCTTCCACGGTCAGCATCCGGGTAAATCCAAGCGGCCAAAACTTCTCTTTGGCCCTCGCCGGCTTACTCCATTCGAGCGTCCCTTCGACTGCTTGCAACGCTCCCTGGCGGGCGAATCGCAGGGAACCCGCCAAATAACCCGCATTGGGAAAAACAGTTTTATAAAGGGCGTCGTAGCATGCCGCAGAGCCATCTTCATGCAACAACGCCGAATTACTTAGGAGGGAGCCATCCGGCAACCTGCCTGTTATTCTTACACTCCCCGGCGCGCCAATCACAACAACTGCGTATCCAGCCGCTTGCGGTTCGCCATCGAAAGAAGGATTCATCCGCACCGTGTAGCGCCCTGATTGCTGGTTGGAGTAACCAGGCTGCTGAAATAAGAGAGAGCCGCTCTGAAACACTCCGGCTGGCAGAGTCTCTTTGAGCGCAGCCATAAGAGTATGCCCGGAGGCATCAAGATGCATTTGGAGCTCCAATGCCTCCTGACCTTTCCGTGCGATTGTCCTCTGGAAATTGAGTTCCGGAGTGAATTTACCCGTAAACGAATAAGCAAGACCCTTGTAATCAAGCTTGGCGCTAAGCCCTCCGCCGCCGCTCACGGTCACGGTTAAACGTCCGGGATAAGCAGGCTCTTCCGGATTGAGGGTATTATCATGGAGCAGGAGTGACTGATAGGTGCCATCAACATCAGTCCAGACAACAAACCGAAGTTCGGCTCCGGCGCTCTCAATGCTGCTGACTTCGTTTGCGACTGTCACCGAGTAGCGTCCCGCATCAAGCGACGTGACATTGCTGAGAGTCAGAGTGGAACCGGTTTGCTCCGGCAGTGTCGTGCCGTCCTTTTTCCATTGGTAAGTAATCGGCGAGTAACCCGTTGCCTGTACCGTGAAAACGACATTTGCATTCGGCTTCACGTCGCTCGACCTCGGCTGTTCCACAATGCGCGGCCGCAACCGTACTTCGAGATTTACGGCATCGCTCAGTGTCGAACCGACCACGTTGGTAATCGTGCAACGATAGCTGCCGTCATCGCTGGAGACGGCATTTGAAATGGTGAGCGTCGCGCCTATGGCGCCATTTATAGGGCGCCTGTCATGTTCCCACTGGTAACTCAATGGCGCGCTGCCAGCCGCTGTGACCGTGAAGCTGGCCGTGCTACCCTCGTGCACCACAACCGGAATCGGTTGCACCGTGATTTGAATGGGATCATTGACGGCAAGTTCGGCAGGACTGCTCGTCAGATTGCCTGCAATGTTGGTGATGACGACATCGTAGCTCCCTTCATCGCTTTCCAATACCGACGAAATCACGTAACTCGCACTGCTGGCCCCACTGATAACCATCCCATTCTTGCGCCATTGGTAAGCAATGGGAGCAGTGCCCTCAACAGTGACACTGAAACCAGCGGAGGCCGCCGGGTTAACCGTAATGGGCATCGGTTGCATTATGATCCGGATGGGGTCATTGACCGCAAGCGCAACCGGTTTGCTCGTAACACTTCCCGCGATATTGGTAACGACAACTTCATAGGTTCCTTCATCGCTTTTCATGACCGAAGGAATTGCGTAGTTCTCATTGACTGCCCCGCTGATGGCCATCGTATTCTTCCGCCATTGGTAAGCAATCGGGCCGGTTCCCGAAGCCTTGACACTCAAGCTCGCTGAAGCCGCCGGATTTACCGTCATTGCAAGGGGTTGGACGGTAATCTGAATCGGATCATTCACAGCCAGGATCGCCGGATTGCTCGTCACACTGCCAACGATATTGGTTACCACCACATTATAAGCGCCCTCGTCATTTTCTGACACAGTGGGAATAGAATAGCTCGCGCCCGTGGCACCGCCGATCGCCACCTCATTCCTTTTCCACTGATAAGTCATGGGGCCGGTCCCCATCGCGGTGACACTGAAGCTGGCCGCAGCCGCCGGGTTCACCGTTTTTGCAAGCGGTTGCGCCGTGATCTGGATTGGATCATTGACGATGAGCGCCGCCGGATTGCTCGCCACGCTCCCTACTATATTGCTTGCCACGACATCGTAGCTGGCTTGATCACTCTCAGTCGCCGAAGAAATAGTATAGCTCGCATCGATCGCTCCGCCAATTGGGACCGTGTTCTTGCGCCATTGATAATTGATCGGTCCAGTGCCTGCCACTGTAACGCTAAAGCTGACTGAAGCAGACGGGTTGACCGTTTTTCCAATGGGTTGAGCGGTGATCTCAAGCGGGCTATTGACCGCGAGCGTAGCGAGGGCACTTGTTACATTGCCCACGATGTTGCCCACCACAACGTCGTAGCTGCCTGCCGCGCCCTTTGATACCGAAGGAATGAAGTAACCTGCACTGGTGGCGCCAAGAATTGACACTCCGTTTTTCCGCCATTGGTAAGTCAGCGGCCCGGTGCCCGCAGCCGTGATACTAAAACTGACCGGAGCAGCCGGGTTAACTATCATGGAGAGTGGTTGCGTCGTGATCTGGATTGGATCATTGACGGCAAGAAGCGCCGGATTGCTTGTCACACTACCTGCAATGTTGGTCAGTACGACATCATAGCTGGCTTGATCATTCTCAGCCGCCGTGGAAATCGTATAGCTGGCGCTGATGGCTCCATTAATCGGTATTGTGTTTTTGCGCCATTGATAATTGATAACCCCCGTGCCTGTCGCCACCACGCTGAAGCTCGCGGCGGTGCCCGGGTTGACAGTTCGGTCGAGGGGTTGGTTTGTAATCGCCGGACCAATGGAGAGTTCGGCGCCCGTGGTCGTTACCGTTCCCACCACGTTGGAGACTGCACATACATAAATGCCTGCGTTGACGGAACTCACGCTGGCAATTGAATAAATCGAATTAGTAGCCCCCGCTATGTTAACACCATTCTTTTGCCACTGATAAGCAAACGGGGCTGTGCCGGTCGCGGTGAGAGTAAAACTCGCGGCGCCGCCCGGCATTTGGACCATCGATTGCGGCTGGCTGGTCAGCACGACCGGATCATTCACGGTAAGGATCGCCCGGTTGCTTGTGACGGTTCCGGCGGCATTGGTAACCACCACGTCGTAAGCCCCCTCTTTTTCCTCACTCAGAAAGATCAGGTAAGTGTTGGAAAACGCGTTGGCGATATTAATGCCATTCCGGCGCCACTGGTAGGTTGCCTGAACGGCCGCCGTACCCACGGTAAAATGGACAGGGACCCCGGGACTCGCTGTGATATCTTCAGGTTGAAGATAAATCACGGGCGGATCAATCACCACGAGGGCGGCCGCGTTGCTAAGCACGGGGCCGACAATATTGCTTACCTCACATTGGTAGGTTGCGGTGTCAGAAAGTTGCGCGGAAGAAATGTTTAAAGTTGTCCCGCTTGCGCCGTTGATGTTGATCCCGTTTTTCTTCCATTGATAAGCCAACGGTGCCGTGCCGATGGCAGCCACGGCGAAGTTCGCGCTTTGATCCTGATTGACAGTAACCGGCTGCGGTGAAGCCGTGATGATTACCGGATCGTTGATACTCAAAGTGGCAACGTTGCTTGTGGCACTTCCCAATTCGTTTGTAACCACGACATCATAGGAGCCTTCATGGCTTTCCTGCGCCGGGCTGATGGTATAGCTGGCCGAAGTGGCGTTCGGAATACTCTGCCCGTTTTTCCGCCATTGATAAGTCAACGGGAACGAACCTGTCACGGCTACGCTGAAAGTAACGTCTGAACCGGGGTTTTTAATCTGGCTGCCGGGATGCGCTGCAATGATCACCGGCGAAAGCTGGGTGATTGCAAGATTAAAGGTGCTAAAGCGTGCGACGCTGGGGATGATGGACTTTACACCCGAAAGCCCATCCGGCAGGGGAAGGATTTTGAGCCCAAAGAAATCTGCAGTCCAGCCTACGACGGTTCCATCAGACTTGATAGCATAGTTTTTCGAGCTGACTGCCGCAATGCTGACTATTCCAGTAAGTCCCGGAGGCGGCGTGGAAGGCGCGCCGCTTGAGGTGGCACTCCAACCAATCACGGTTCCGTCGGATTTAAGTGCAAGGCCGTGAAAATCGCCCGCTGCAATAGCCACTATGCCGGAGATGCCAGCCGGCAAGGTATGTGGTATGCCCCATGAAGCAACAGTTCCATCGGTTTTCAGTGCGACATGCATCGAACCTCCCAATGCGAAAGCGGCAATATCAGGAATGCCGTCAGGAATATAAGGTATGCCAAGAAAACTCGTGTAAGTGCCGTCTGCTTTAAGCGCGATTCCGACTCGCTCTCCCATGGCCAGAGCAACAACGCTGGAGAGGCCGTTAAGTCTGTTTACGTAGAACGGAGACCCCCATCCGACCACGGTGCCATCGGATTTAAGCGCAACGCTAAGCATGTCGGTTGTCACAATATCAACAACGCCGGAGAGCCCGGCCGGTATGCTCAATTCGCCGTCGGAATTATCGCCCCACCCAACCACCGTGCCGTCTGATTTAAGCGCAAGCGTGTGATCTTCGTTGGTCGCAAGAGCAACAACGTCCGTAAAACCTGCAGGGAAGGTGACAGCGCCAGTGAGGCTGTCCTTCCACCCTCGAAGGCCGAGAGGGCTCACAAGAACATTGAGAAATCCCGCGCTGCTGCGGGTGGTTCCTGTCGCATCGCTCACCTTGACCAAATAATGACCACGATCATTATACTGAACATTTGTTATTATGAGCGAATTTTCAGTCTTCCCGGCCATTGGCAGCCCGTTTCGCGACCATTGATAGCTCAGGTTGTCGCTCCCCACCGCCGACACACTCAACGTCACGCTCCCTCCAAGCGTGGCAACCTGCCTTTGCTTGGGTTGAACCGTAATCGTAGGCGCTGCCCAGCCTGCCGAAACCGCAAAAAAGAACACGAGACGCAGGATTTCGCGAAAGCGCACAAGTGGATAGGAAGCAGACATTGTAATCGATGAAAAATATTGCGGGATCGGGTCACGGAGAGGATGACCACGCCTGATTGATTCGCGGGCAGATCACTTCGAACGGAAGGAACTTTGCTTGCGAGACGTATTGAAAGCCTGTTACGCCGCCGTACTGGGTCCATTTCCGGCAGGAGAGATCTCCGGGTTCGTTCCGTAAATCAAGGCTAAACAATGCGCGGTTTCTTTTACACGAATGCGCGACCGTTTATAATCAATATGCAAACGTTATACTATACTCAGCAGATTTCCGACTTACAGGCCCGCGCAACTGAAAACGTTTACCCGCAATTTTTACATACAAGCCGCGGCACGGGCGTCCTCAAACGAATTATAGAGTCTGAAAAACTGTCCAAGACCCGTAATTGTAAAAAGCTCCATGATTTCCGCGCGCGCCCCGGCAATGAAAAAGGAACGGCCTTGCTCGCGCGCCGCATGTTGATAGCGGATCAATTCTGAAAGTCCGCTGGAATCAACAAAAGAGACTTCGCTGATGTCGAGGATAAGGACCGGATGGTTGGCGCCGTTTTTGGCCTCCAGCAGGAGACGCAGCTTTGGAGCTTCCAACAGATCGATTTCGCCACTGATGACAAGGACCGAATAATGTGACTGATCGTGGTTTGAAAATTCCATGCGGCTAGTTAGAGAAATAAACCGCAAAGGGGAAATCGCGGAGGGCGGCATCAAGGGTCACGGATTGCCCATTGCCAAGCGGTCTTCCGGTAAAGAGATCAATCAAGCCGCCGTTTAATTCGCCAAGTAACCGTGTATCCCGCCACGACGCGCCCACTGGCGGGGTGGCGACCTTGCTTGTCAGTCGCGGCACGATAACCAGAAGGCGCTTTGTCCCGTGCCGGCGTTCGAATGCAATGCAGCAATCGGCAAACTCTCCCTCCACCGCGACCGGTTCGTAGCTGCCGTTTTTAAACAGCTCGGCATTTTCCTTTCTGAAGGAGAGAAGTTTGTGCGTGATAAAGAGCTTGATTCGCCCGTCAGGCCAATTAACGAGCAACTCGGCGGGATTAAAAGGCTCCTTCAAAGCAGCCAATCGGCTGATCCGCTGGTTGTAATCAACTGGACGCCGATTATCCGGGTCAACCAAGCTGAAATCCCAGAGCTCTTCTCCCTGGTACAGATCGGGCACGCCGGGCACGGTGAATTTGAGAACGATCTGAGCCAGGGAATTAAGCGCCCCGAGTTCCGCCACGCGAGCTGCCAGGGGCGTGAAACCGCTCAGGAACCGGTTGCCGGTGGAAGGGGTCAGAATTTGCTCAACAAAATCGCCGACGGCTTTGTCCCAAGGCTCGTTTGGCTCCATCCAGCTACTGTTGACTTTGGCTTCATGCAAAGCTTTGACCATGTATTCCTTAATCCGGCGGATATAGGTGGCGAGTTCCTCAGCTGACATTGGCTCAAGCGGCCAGCATCCTAAAAGAGTCTGATAAAGCAGATATTCTTCATTGGCATCGGGAGCAAATTCGCCGTCAATTTCTTTGCGAAACTTGCTATTGGTCCGCTGCCACTGCCTCACAGCGCGACCCCATTCCCGTGGCATCTCCGAAAGCGCGGCGAGACGGGCCCGCACATCTTCGCTCCGTTTTGTATCGTGTGTGGAAGTTGCAAGAAGCGAATGTGGAAACTGAGCGGCCCGGGCGGCGTTTTGATCGTGAAACTGGGCGATGCTGCTCCCGAAACTACCCGGCTCGCAGCCGACTTCATTCAATGCAATAAGCCGGTTATAAACGTAGAAAGCGGTATCCTCGACGCCTTTGGCCGTGATGGGGCCGGTGCATTGCTGGAGCTTTAAAACAAAGCGCCGCCGCGATTCCTCGTCGACGGGATGGGGGTTGGGACTCGGGGGAACCAGCACGTTTCTGATAAACTCAAAAACGGAACGCTCAAGCGCCGGGTTCCTGCGCCGCGCATGCGCGATGGCTCTGAGGATGATCCTCACATCTTCATCGCGAATCTCCCCATCGGGAGTGACATAGGTGCGGTAGACTGGGAAGCAGGCAATCACCTCGCGAATGGCGGTTGCCAGGGAGTTGGCCGTGAAATCGCGATACCAGCGGTTGGTTTCCGAAAGGCCATTGAGCATGTGGGCAAGCACGTTGACCTCACTCGCCATCGATGCGCGCATCGTGAGAAGTTTCCCGCGATAGACCAGTTCCGGATACGAGGGAACAGTTCCAATGAATTGTTCGTATATCTCCGTCAACGCCTCCGCGGCACGGGAATCAATCAGCACATTGATTACCTGGGCGCCGAACTCATACCCGGTGGTCCCATGCACCGGCCAGTCGTGGCGAAGCGATTCACTACGCCCCAGAATCTTTTCAACCAGAAGATAAAGCGGTTTATCGTCCGCTGAAGCCGAATAGAACGCGGCGTAATTCTGCTGGAGTTTATGCAAGTACTCGCGTGGGTCCCAGAGGCCGTCAACATGGTCGATCCGCAAACCCGTCACCGAACCCGAAGCGATCAACTTCATGACCAATTGATGGGTCGCCTCGAAGACTTCAGGCAGTTCCACGCGGATCGCCGCCAGATTGTTAATATCAAAAAACCTTCGATAGTTAATTTCCTCGGCGGCAACCCGCCAGAATGCGAGCCGGTAGGGCTGCGCTGTAAGAAGCGAGTCGAACAGTTCAAAATCGCGGTTTCGGCCGCCGCTCTGCACTTCTTCAATTGTGCCGGCAATCGCTTCCGCAAGCTCGGGCGCTTCGTCGCACAACTGCGCCAGCCGTTTTTTGATGATCTCCTTTTCTCGGAGCCGATCGGCAACCGCGACTTCGCCTGTTTCCACGAAACTCGGCAAATAATCCAGGGCAAACACGATGCTTTCAAGTTCGGAGGGAACCGTGTGTCCCGAGGCAAGGAGGCGTGTGGCAGACTCTTGAAGCAACGGCTTGATGGTGCGCGGAGCCAGGGGAAGACGATGATCAAAGTAGTCCAGAAAAAATGCGCCATGCTCAAAAGCCAGCTTCAAAGCGCCTCCCTCCAGAACGTGCCCGTATTGGTCGCCTAAAATTGGAAGCAAAACTTTGTTTTCGAGCTCCCGTTTAACCGGCGACCATTCGATGTCAAAAAAGCTCGCATAAATCGAGCTGGGCCCATTTTCCAGAACATCCATCCACCATCGGTTGCTCGCCTCCGCGATGCCCATGTGATTGGGCACGAAGTCGAGTATCAGGCTCATTCCGCAGGCGGCGAGTTCGCGTGTTAGCGCCTCAAAATCGGCCTCGGTCCCCAGCTCGGGATTAAGCTGATTATGATCGCAAATATCATATCCGTGCATACTGCCCGGAGTTGCCCGAAAAATCGGGGAGGCGTAAAGATGACTTACTCCTAATTCTGCCAGATAAGGCACGATGGATTTTGCGTCAGCAAACGTAAATCCCTTGTGGAACTGGAGCCGGTATGTTGCAGAAGGAATTGAAGGGTGGTTCATCGTGGAAGTTCTCCGTCGTTGCAATCGGCCCCGGTCAAATTGCGGTTCTGAAAACGCACATCTTTTTGGCCAATCAGTGCGCGGAGTTACGGAAAACACGCCGGAAGCACGGGCGGCGGCAATGAACGGCAGCACTAACAAGCGGCAAAAGGTTTTTCCCAGGAATTAAAGTTCCCTTTTCCTCTGTTTGATCGGCAGGTAAAAAACGGGCCGGTTATACCGCTTCGCGATTACTGTGATCGCGAGACTCTATTTCCATCGCCAGAAGTAACCGGGTAGTTTTTGCGCTCCTTCATCGTTTCGCGCAATTTGAGCCTGCCATATCACGGCCAGGCGGAAGCAACTACCGCCAAAGTGCCGGGACGATATCGGAAAAAACGGGACTTCTTTCAATGCATCAAGCTTACGACACCATTCTAATCGGCGGCGGTCCCGCCGGTTCCACCGCCGCTGCCATTTTAGCCGAGTATGGGCACCGCGTGCTTGTAATTGAGCGCGAGAAGTTTCCCCGCTTTCATATCGGCGAATCGCTCATTCCTTTTACATTCGGGCCGCTGGAGCGAATCGGAATGATTCCAAAGATGAAGGCGTCGTGTTTTGTCAAAAAATACAGCGTCGCGTTTGTTCAGCCCGATGGGCGCCGCTCGCAGCCGTTCTATTTTTTCAACCGCTACGATCGCGAAACCGTTGCCCAGACATGGCAGGTCGTGCGGTCCGAATTTGATCAAATGCTCCTGGATAATGCCCGTGAAAAAGGGGCGGAGGTCCGCGAGGAAACCAAAGTGAGCCGATTGCTCATGGAGGAAGGCCGGGTCATCGGAGTGGAAGCGGTGGATAAGAACGGCCACAAGTATGAGGTGCACGCACCGATCACGATTGACTGCACTGGCAAGGAGGCGTTCGCGGCCAATCGCCAGGGATGGCGCATGAGCGACCCTTACCTGAACAAAGTGGCAGTCTGGACTTACTATCGAGGTTCAAAACGCGAGGCCGGTATTGAAGAAGGGACAACAACGGTTGCTTATGTTCCAGACAAGGGCTGGTTCTGGCACATCCCACAGCATGAGGACATGGTCAGCGTCGGTGTGGTGGCTGAAGGCAAGTATCTCACGCGCGGCGGCGTGAAGGACCTTCGCGAAATCTTCAATCGCGAGGTGGAAGAAAATGAGTGGATCAAGAGTCATCTTTCCACGGGCGAATCGACCGGCGATTATTATATCACCAGCGAGTACAGCCGCCATTCCCGCCATTGCGCTGCGCCGGGCTTGCTTCTGGCCGGAGATGCCTTTGCGTTCCTTGATCCTGTTTTCAGCAGCGGGGTGATGCTCGCATTAAAAAGCGGGCATCTCGCCGGTGAAGCCGTCCATGAAGCGCTTCTGGCCGGGGATCTTTCACCCGGTCGCTTTGCGGAGTATGGGGCCGTCCTTCGAGCGGGCGTCGAGAATATGCGGAAGCTTGTTTATGCTTTCTACGACCCTAACTTTTCGTTTCGCGAAGTCATCAAGGCCCACCCTGAAGCCGGCGATCAAATCACCGATTGCCTTTCCGGCGACGTCAACAAAGACTACACCCAACTCTGGAACTGGATCCGCGAATATGTGCCGTTGCCGGAGGATCTTCCGTACGGCGCGCCTCTTGAAATGGCCTCCGTTTGAACGTGCACGCCAGCCCGTGAATGCGGGACGAGTGTCGCCGGATAAATCAGGACACCCGAAAGATGGCTCCTGGGGTGCGGGCGGCGGATCAAAGCTGAAAAAATTGCGAATGACTGAGTGATCGACGCGGGTATTCAATCGACACTGCATAACAACCAGCTCCTCGCGGTTGTTCAATCCGCTCAGGAACCAAAAAAATCATCCTATGCTCCCCGCAATCCCAATGGTCCAATTCCATACAATCAAGCGCCAAATCCGTGCTTCCGGCATGCGCGGCGCGTTTGTGGCGTTCACGATAAGCTGCGCGGCGCTTGCGCCCTTTGCGGCGGCGCAATCGAGCGAGCCTTCGCCCCCGGCGACTGCAATCGCACCATCCGCCGCGGAATTGGATCTTTCCAATCCGGATGCCGCGGTGAAGTCATTTATAGCGGCGTTAAATCGCGCCGACCTGAGCACCGCGACGCAGTGCGTGCAAGGTGGCGCGAATGGGGGCCGCTCGATTTTGACGGCACGCTTTGAACAAGGGCACCCGCGTTTTGCCATCTCAGGCGTAAACATTGCAATAGAAGGAGAGAAAGCCACAGCCACCATTGCAGAGCTGAACGTGAGCGTCACGGCATCGCCCAAAGCCACTGGCGCGGAGGATAAGATGAAAGACGAACAACTCTCCCTGCAACGCGAAGGCGGGAGCTGGAAGATTGTGTCGGCAAAAGGCAAGGAGTTCGGCCGGGGAGCGCGTCCGCAAATCCTTGAAGGGATCGCGACCATGCTGACACTTAACGACACGGAGCTTTCGGGCGTGGCGGAAAAGGCGGATCAAAGCCGCTGCACAAATAACCTAAAGCAACTTGCGCTTGCCACTCAGCTCTATGCGGACAAGCACGAAGGCCGCCTGGATTTCACCGCCGAGACAGCTTCACAAGCGCTGCTTCCCCTTTTGGAGGGGAACAACAAACTCTTTACCGGAGTGGAAGGGAAATCGCGTTTTGTTTTCAATGGCAGGCTATCCAATGCCAGTCTTCAGAAGATCAAGGACCCGGCGGCCACGGTGCTTTTTTATGAAGCGATCTCAAGCGACGCCACCGCAGCTATCAAAAAAGAGGGATCCGGGACCCCCGGCACCGTTCCCCCTGAATCCGGCATGCTCTATTTTGGATACGGCGGGCGTGCGAACGTGGCGTTTGCCGACGGCCACGTGCAATTGGTAGATCAGGCCGAGGCGGCCAAACTCCGCTGGGAGCGCTGAGGCAATCCGCGTGGTTTCTTTGTAGTTCAAATCGTATCCCCCATGAACAGATTCCCACTTTCCGGGAGAATAATCCGGGCCACACTCGCGATGGCTCTTTTCTCGCTCATACACGGTTTTGCATTGAGCGAGGAACCGGCAGGTAGCATTCAGGCGCCTGCCGCATTGGACCGCGCCCCGAAGACCTCCTCGATTCTCACGGGTCCGGTGGGCGGCCGGGTCAGGGCTGTGATTGACAATTGGCTGCTACTCGCACCGGATCAAAATCCGGCAATGCTCGCCATGTTCGCTGACCGGGATCGTGAGCCGTATCGCTCCCTGCTGCCGTGGTCCGGGGAATTTGCGGGAAAATATCTCACCGCATGCGCAGAGGTCATCCGCCTTACCGGCGACATCGCTTTGAAGGAAAAGGTCCAAAATTTTGTGAATCGTTTCATCCAGCTTCAGGATGATGACGGCTATCTGGGTCCTTTGCCGCGGCCTTACCGCCTGGCGGCGGCCGCGCCGAATGTTTCAGGTGGAACCTGGGATGCGTGGGGGCACTATCACGCGATGCTTGGGCTGATCATGTGGCATGATTTGACCGGCGATGACCAGGCGCTCCATTGCGCGAAGAAAATCGGCGATCTTCTCTGCAACCATTTCCTGGGCGGCGGCAGGCACGTTGCGGACATCGGGTCGCCGGACCAAAACCAGGCGGTCATCCATGGGCTCTCGCTTCTTTATGAAAAGACCAATACCAAACGCTACCTTGAACTCGCCGAGCAAGTAGCCGCGGAATTTGAGATACCAGGTGCCGGCGATTATCTTCGCACCGCGCTTGCCGGAACGGAATTTTACGCCACACCAAAACCGCGCTGGGAAAGTCTGCATGCAATCATGGGACTTGCCGAGTTATACCGGATCACAGGCAAGGAGAGTTATCGCCGTGGGTTTGAACAGATCTGGTGGAGTATCGTTAAGCTTGACCGGCACAACAACGGCGGATTTTCCTCAGGCGAACAGGCGGTCGGTAATCCTTATAATGGCGCGCCCATTGAGACCTGTTGCACGATAGCGTGGCTCGCCAGCAGCGTGGAGATGCTGCGCATCACGGGCAATTCGGTCGTTGCCGATGAGATGGAACTTTCAACGCTGAATTCCATCCTCGGATTACATTCACCGGACGGCAAATGGAGCACTTATAACACGCCAATGGATGGCCGCCGTGTTCCCAACACGGAGGACATCAGCTTCCAGATCCGTCCGGGCGCTGAGCAGTTGAATTGCTGCAGTGTGAATGCGGCACGCGGCTTTGGAATGATCAGCGATTGGGCGCTGATGAACGACCCGGGCAGACCCGCTTCATTGATCTTAAACTGGTATGGCCCATCGACCTTCTCTTCCACGATCGCCGGCACGCAAGTTACGCTTCGCCAGCTAACTGATTATCCCCGCAACGGCCGCATTGAGCTTATTGTTGACCCGGCCGTGCCCGCGAAGTTCGCGCTCAAACTTCGCATTCCTTACTGGTCGACCGCCACCCGCCTGAAAGTAAACGACAAGGAAATTTCCACTCAGGCCGGAACCTATTGCACACTCGATCGCATTTGGGCCCCGGGCGATCGCATCATTATGGAACTCGACATGCGGTTGCGCGCGTGGTCGGGCGAGCGCGAGTGCGCCGGCAAAGCGTCGCTTTACCGAGGCCCTTTATTGCTGGCTTTTGAAGAGCCACAAAACTCTGCGACCCAGCGTCCCGGCAAATGGAAGGCATTCGGCAAACTCTTCGCCTCAAAAGAGAAAGGAGCGGTATTCGAAGCCGGTTTTGAAGGGGAGGGCATCAAATGGTTTGGTCATTATTTCGATGACGCCGGCAAAGCGCGCGTTGTCATCGACGGCCAGGAGGTGGCCGTCGTGGATCAGTATGGACCGGTTCGCGAGACCCCGTTTTCCTGGGAAAAGAACGGACTGCCACCGGGCAGGCATACCATCCAAATCAGTGTGACAGGTGACAAAATAACCGGGTCACGCGACACTTGGTGCAACGTGCTTGGCTTTGGTAAACCCGGATCCAATGCACCTGGCGATTTTACGCCGCTCGATCTGACTGCATTGAGTGCCCGGCTGATCGAATCCGGCGTCCCTGAGAGCGCTTTTGTTGCCATCGATGTTAGCGATTCCAGCGGACACACGGTTCGTCTTCGAGACTTCGCCAGTGCGGGCCGGGACGGTCTGAGCTATATCTCGTGGCTTCCCGCCGAGCATGCTCAGGCGACCGCCTTCTCGCTTTCCAATCCGCTGCGGAGCGCCGTTCTTACATCGCCGTCCGCTCCCTAAGAATGCAGACGTCTTTTCCTAATGCTCGCAGGCCTTGCGCAGGCAGCGTCGCCAAACATTAGTGTTCATCTCTATCCGGACTATGATGGGCCGGGTGCAATATTGACTGGCCAATTCGCCGGTTATACAGATTGTCGATGTTTCCCTCGCGTGCCTGTTTTAATTTGCCGACGCACCGGTCCGCCGCGCCCGTTATCCGGACAGCGATTTGCTGCCTGATGGCAGCATTTCACTCGTTGTTCGCCGCAGAGGTTCCCAACTTTACTCTGCTGGATTACAATGGAGCCCCGCATGAGTTGCATCGGGCGGACGGTCGCGCGGTAGTCCTTTTTTTCACTGGAATCGGCTGTCCGGTTGCCAGGAAAAACGCGGGAAAACTCGTTGAGCTAAAAAAACAATTCGGCCCTGAAGTTACAGTCTGGATGGTCGATTCCGAAGCGGGAGTGGATCGTGACAGTGCTCGCAATGAAGCTCAGGAGTTGGGCGTAAGCGACTTGCCATTCCTGCTCGATGGCAATCAAGCGCTCGCCCTCGCCCTCGGTGTCGAGAGGACGGCGGAGACAATCGTCATTGATGCAAAGGAATGGTCGGTTATCTACCGCGGCGCCTTGGATGATCAGTTTTCCGAGGGAAACGAAAAAGCCGAGCCGGGAACCAGGTTTGCCGCGCTAGCGGTGGCGGCGCATCTTGGTGGCAACCCTGTTTTAACAGCCAGAACGCCTGTGAAAGGTTGCCTGATTAGTTATGAAAAAACAGCAGCGCAATCGGGCGAACTCATTTCTTATTCGAAGCAGATCGCGCCAATCCTCCAAAAGCATTGTGTAGATTGCCATTCTGAAGGCGATATCGGGCCATTCGCATTTTCGAACTACAACGTCGTCAAAAGAAAGGCGCGGATGATCGAGGAGGTGTTGTTAACCCAAAGAATGCCGCCATGGCATGCCGATCCGCATTATGGAAAGTTCGCCAATGATGTCTCGATCGCCGCTCCGGATGTGCAAACGCTTTTGGGCTGGATCAGGCAGGGAGCGCCACGGGACGAAGAAAAGGATCCTTTAAGCGAGCCTCTTGCAGCCAGGCCGGATTGGCAATTGGGCGCGCCCGATTACATCATCAAGCTGCCGCAACCGGAACAGATCCCCGCGACTGGCGTGGTGAACTATCGCCATATCAAACTTGATTCGCCGGTGCCTGAAGATGCGTGGCTGGCTGCAACCGTTGTGCGGCCAGGAAACAGGAAGGTGCTTCATCATGCGATTGTGTATGCCAAGTTCGAAGGGTCCGGGGATGAACCCGGAGGCACCGGAGTAAAAATTGCCGGATGGGCGCCAGGCCGCCTGCCGCGGCGTCTGCCCGAAGGAACCGGCATCTTTCTTGGCAAAGGTGCAAAACTCGACATCGAGCTTCACTACACCACCAACGGAACGCCTCAGACCGACCAGACAGAAATCGGTCTTTATCTGCTGCGTGAAAAGCCAAAATCCGCCTACAAGACAGGGATGGCAATCAAGCTGGATTTTTCCATTCCAGCCAATGAGCCCAACGCACAGACCTCGGCTGCATTTGTCTTCCAGCGCGACTCGTTTCTTTATGCGCTGACGCCGCACATGCATGTGCGCGGTTCATGGATGAAGTATGAGGCGCAATTTCCCGATGGACGCCGTGAGACATTGCTCTCGGTGCCGCGTTTTGATTTCAACTGGCAAACCAGCTACGGCCTGGCAAAACCGCTGAGGATGCCCGCAGGCACCAAAATCATTTGCACGGGAGCCTTTGATAACTCTGTAAAAAATCTTTCCAATCCGGACCCCAACAAGGTCGTGCATTGGGGCCAGCAATCGTGGGATGAGATGTTCATCGGCTATGTTGGTTATGTCGAAGTGCCGGTCGAACCGGCTTGTGACAAGTAACCAAGCGAATGAACGTTCTGTTTGGCTTCGCGTATTTTATCTCCGGTCTTGCGGCCACGAGTCTTGGCATGACGCCGTGCCGGATTGAAGTGGTTGAAAAAGGAAGCGGCTGGCCGGTGCCGCTGGTCGAATTGCGCACCACGCATAACGCACGATTTGTCAGTGATAACGCGGGAGTGATTGCCGTGGACCTTCCGGAATTGATGGAGCGCGAGATTTGGTTTGATGTGATCGGACATGGCTACGGGGTGCCGGTCGACGGACTCGGCTCGCATGGAGTGCGGCTGGTTCCTCGTCCAGGGACGACGCTAAAGGTGGAGGTCACCCGCACCAATATTGCCAAACGACTCGGCCGCCTGACTGGAAGCGGCCTCTTTGGGGAAAGCCAGAAGACAGGAGAGGAGCTGGAGTGGCGCGAGTCGGATGTATTCGGCTGCGATAGCGTGCAGAACGCCGTCTATAAAGGAAAGATGTTCTGGGCCTGGGGCGACACTGTCCTGGCAAGGTATCCGCTTGGTATTTTTGATATGTCGAGCGCGGTGACCTCCGTGCGGCCGCTTGATTCGTTTGAACCGCCGTTGCGGCTCGCGTTTGAGCATTTTCGCGATCAGAAAGGAGCGCCCCGGGGTGTGGCAAAGATGCCCGGCAGCGGTCCGACCTGGGTCGATGGCTACGTCAGCCTCACTGATAAAACCGGCGCGCAGCGCTTGGTAGGCACATACGCGAAGATCCGCGGCCATCTTGAGGAATACGAATGCGGGCTTTGCGTTTGGGACGACGAGAAACAGAACTTTGAGCAGCTTCGCGTGGTTTGGACCAAATCGGACGCGATGCCTAAGCGTCCACCGATGCCCTCGGGACATCCCAGTTTTTTGAAGGATGAAGCGGGCAAGGAGTGGGTGTTTTTTGGCAATCCATTGCCGACCCTGCGTTGTCCGGCAACCTTTGAGGCGTGGCAGGATTCTTCCACGTGGGAAGTGCTTAAACCAAAGGAGACCCTTCTCTCCGCGCTCAATGGAAAGCCGGTTAAACCACACTCGGGTTCGATTGCGTGGAATGGTTTTCGAAAACGCTGGGTTGCAGTTTTTATGGAAGCTTTCGGCAAACCCTCCGCATTCGGCGAGCTCTGGTATGCGGAGAGCAATACGCCGATGGGGCCGTGGGGCAAGGCTATCAAAATTCTTACCCACGAGAATTATACCTTCTACAATCCCCGGTTGCATCCCGAGTTTACGCCCGCCGAATCACCGATCCTTCTATTTGAAGGGACGTATACCGCGGAATTCGCCGATCACGCGAATCCGACCCCGCGGTATAACTACAACCAGATACTCTATCGGCTCGATCTGGACGACGACGCCCTCGCGCCGGCCCGGTAAAATTGTTGGCGCTTACTTCAGCTGTTCGCGCAGCCATGCCGGCCGGTTGGTCGTGATCCCATCTACTCCGGCGGCGGCAAGTGTTTTGGCAACAACAGGATCGTCGACTGTCCATGTGTAAAGTTTAAGGCCGCCGGCTTTGACCTTGTTCACGAAGCTGCCATCGATCGGAAAATGGAAATCGAGGTTCAGGCCGGTGAGTTTGGCGGCCTTGGTTTTCACGAGGAGATCATCCAGGGTGGGAAGTTCGCCGGTCGACTTGTTAATGCTGTAAGAAGCCAGCCAATAGATTGCCAGCTCCGGAAATTGAATCCTGGCCTGGCGCATTGTTTCATAATCAAAACCAATAATGACAAGCTGTTCGGACTTCTTGCCGGATACTTTAAGCACACGCTCAAGCTCAGGCAGGATCTCCGGGCCGCATTTGATTTCGATAAAGAAACGTTTGCCATCGGGCATCGTGGCAAGCGCTTCAGCTAAAGTCGGGAGCTTTTCGCCCGTCCATCGCGGATCCTTCCAACTTCCGGCGTCCTGCGCGCGCAGCTCGGCGAGTGTTTGCTGGACAACGGCTTTGTTCACGCCGGTGATGCGCTTGGTGTTTTTGTCGTGCAGGACGACAATTTGGTTGTCCTGTGAAAGATAGATGTCGAGTTCATCGGCATCGGCATTTTGCTCCCAGCCAAGTTTAAAGGACGCGACGGTATTTTCAGGAGCATCAAATGAAGCGCCCCGGTGGGCGATAATTTCAACCGCATGCAGCGAGGAAACGCCGGCCAGCAAAAGCGCGGCCAGCCTGGAAGAGAGAAAAACCTTCATAGAAAAGGGAGATAAAAGGAGGGGCGCCTTTTTGTAGCGGAGTGGTTCTGCGAAAACAAAGAATTCCACGGAGGCTCAAAGCGGAGCGCGCCGTTTTTGTCGCGGGAATATCGGCATGCTTGCACAATGAAATATTCCGGCATTAAACAAATAAAAAGTAGATGACGTGTTTCTTAAGGCCTTTTAAACCAATCCCATTTTGGAAATAAAAAACCGCAACGTGGAACATCATTTTAGCAATCCCGCGAAAGCCCTTCCGTCCCGATGCCGCCATATTGCGTGCATGTTATTGCCCCCGCCGGATGACTTCATTTGTGCCGATCAGGCAGGCGCTCTGTGCCGTCTTTATGCAGTGATCGATATTCCGATTGGCAGTGATAAAAAATCAGTCCTGAAAGCGTGGAAATTTGCCATCGCATTGATCCAATGAAACGGCGCGCTTTAATTGTTACTCTCGCAGCGGGTGCAGCTCTGGCCAGCCAAGGGGCCAGGCCTGCCGTGCTTTCTTTCAATGACGCCATTGAGATTGCCCGGCACGAGATCGAGCGCCGCGGCCTGGCATCCACCCATCACGCGGCGGCACTCTATGCAGGCGAGGACAAGCATACCGAAGGAGCGGCATTCGCGGTGATTATCCGGCCGCGCATGGACGCGCCCGCAAAGCTCAAGCGGACGGCAGCCTCGAAGTTAAAGCTGCTCATTCAGGAAGATGGCCGCACGAGCCTTCAACGGATTAAGAGCCGCATTTCACGGCGCACAACCCAGGCGGCTTAGTTGCGCAATGAAAACCGGATCGGCACGATAAACTCGCTCGCCACCGGCAATCCGCCGATTCGCGCGGGCTTGAAGCGCCACTCGGCTCGGACCACGGAAAGGGCGCGCTCATCGAGCAGCGGAAAGCCTGAGCTGCTCCCAAGCGAGACGGATGCGACACTGCCATCCGCATTTAAGCGGACTCGCAATTTCACCACGCCTTCCTGTTTTGCGCGCCGCGCCGCTTCGGGATAAGCGGGATGGGGGTTGCGCAGGTAAGCCGGCTTTGCATTGTCGCCGCTGGCAGGCTGCGCGCTGGTTGCATCGGAGCCACGTCTGGCGGAGCTGCCATCGCCGGCAGCCGCCGAAGGGGCCGCATTGCGTGGCGGCATCGGTTTTTTTTGAACAACGGGTTTGGCGGTAAACGGCTTTGCCGCCACCACGGCGCGCAGCGGCGGCATCGGCTTGATCATTGCCTCCGGAGGCGCGGGAATCGGCGGAGGTTCCTCCGGTGGCGGCGGCTCGGATGGAGGCTCCGGCTCGGGCGGCTCAGGTGGCTCGGTTTCATCGCCGGGTTCAAGCGACTCTTCCGCCGCGGCCTCTTCGGCTGGCAGGGCGGCAACCAAGGTCATTTCCACGCTCTGGCCGCCCGCATTGATGGCAATCTCCGGGCCTTCAAACTTTCCCGGGCTGGAGAGAAGGAGAAGCGCGCCGTGGAGCAACGCGGCACCGGCAAACGCGAGGAGATAAACGGCACCGCGATATTCCCGTGGAGATCCGGCGGGATTGGGCTTGGAGGATCCGCCATGCGGGGTCACGGACTCAACCGTGTTCATTTCGGTTTTGTCTCAAAGGCGACCTTGCTGATTCCGCAGCGGCGTATCTCATCGAGCACGCCAATGGTCACGCCAAGGCGAGAGTCGGCATCTCCATTGAGGAAAATTTTTGGATCGGGGCTGCCGGCTTTGAGTTTTTCGAGCGCCGCGGTGAGTTCAGCAGCCGTGACCGGCAGGCGATTAAAAAGAATCGTGTTATCGGCGGACACGGTGATGGAGGTGAAATCGCTGCGGTCTTGTTTTTCGCCGGTGGCAGCGATGGGAAGATTCACGGGCAGCCCTTTGCTTTTAACCATCGAGAGCGAAACCATGACGAACGTCGCGAGCAGAAAGAAAATGATGTCGATCAGCGGGATGATCTCGATGCGCGCTTTCCTGGTGCTGCGTGGAGAGGGGATATCCATTTCAAGCCGGTTCGAGCATTCCTTTGACGTGTGCCTCCAGCTGGGAAGCTGCGTCGCTGACTTCGTGGCGTGCCTGTTCGAGCTGCGCATTCAAATAGTTGAATGGAAGCAGCGCGACGATCGCCACACCCAGGCCAAATGCCGTCGCGATGAGCGCTTCTGCAATTCCGCCTGAGACAGCCGCGGGCGCGCCGAGCTCCTGGTCTCCGAGCAGGCTGAATGAGCCAATCATCCCGGTGACCGTGCCGAGCAATCCAAGCAAGGGGGCGATGGTGATGGCCGTATCGAGGAGGGCCAGTCCGCGATTGTAACGCTGCAATTCACGGCCCGCTGCGCGGACAACGGCGTTGAGCTTATCCTCGTGGGAAAGTGCGTAGCAAATGGTGCGCGCAATGAAGTCGCGGGAATTGCGGCCCAGCCGCTGCGCCTCCTGCATCTCGCCGCGTTCCACCGCCGTTAGCATCGCCTCGATCAACTCGGGATCACGCCGCATCTTTTCACGGATAATAAAAAAGAGGCGCTCCAGCACGACAGTCAGCGCCATGATGGAAGTAAGAAGAATGGGCCACATGATAGGGCCGCCTTTGTGAAAGAGTTCTAGCATGGGAGGATTGGGTCGCCGGCGACTTTTATGTCCATCCAAAAGGCAGCCAAGGATAAAGGCGCGAAAGAAGCAGGACAAGAAACGCCAGGTTTCGCGAGCGCATGCCGCGATGCCCAACACATACATCCTGCTCCGCGGCTTAGAAAAGGGCACCGGCTTTACTTTTTCCCGGGCACGGCCAGCAGCGTTTGCTGAAGCATCAGCATGACGGCAGCCTCTTCAATTTTAAGGCGGGAAAGCGAACTGCGCCCGTTTCGGAGCAGGGCGATTGTTTCTCCCTTGAGATAATTGGCGAGGACAACGGGATGAACGTAACATTTCCGGCAAATCGCCGGGGTATTGCCAAGGATTTGCGACACCGCTTTGATGGCCTGGCTGATGTTTCGTTTGGCTTCACGCACGCATCCGCATTTTTCGAATTCGCTGAGCGCCTTGGCGGCAAGCACCGTTCCATTCCAGGTCCGGAAATCCTTGGCGGTAAATTCCGCCCCGGTGATTTCGCGAAGGTACGAATTAACGTCCTCGGAAGTGACGTCATGCACGTTGCCATCTTCATCGGTGTATCCGAAAAGCTCCTGCCCTGGGAGATCCTGGCAATGGCGCACGATTTTGGCCAGTTCAGGATCTTCCAGGCCAATCAAATGGCGTTTACCGCTTTTGCCGACAAACGAGAACTTGATATGCGCGCCCCGGACCGAGACGTGCTTATTTCGGAGCGTCGTCAATCCGTAACTTTTATTTGTCTGGGCGTACTCGTCGTTTCCAATGCGGATCAGTGTGGTTTCCAAAAGGCGCACTACGGTGGCGAGCACTTTTTCACGCGGCATTCCGCGAAGCCGCAGATCGCGGCTCGTGCGCCGGCGGATCTTCGGCAGCGCTTCGGCAAACGCCATCATGCGCTCATACTTGGATTCGTCGCGGGTCTCGCGCCAGCGTTCGTGGTAACGATATTGTTTGCGGTCCCGGGCGTCGCGGCCCACTGCCTGGAGATGGCCGTTTTTGTGAGGACAAATCCAGACCTGGGTCCAGGCAGGCGGGATGACAAGCGCCTTGATCCTATCAAGCGTGGCGGGATCGGTGACCGGCTCGCCCGCGGGGCTCCAATAAGAAAAGCCGCCCTCTTCAACCCGCCGGCTGATGCCCGGTTGTGTGTCGCTAACGTATCGAAGTCCGGCTGCGCGCGCACTTTCCACGGGGGCCGGCGAAGGAGTGGTTTCGCAAGAAATCATACACGGAAGAAAACGTGGCTCGAAGGGGATGCACGTGAATGGGCGGGCCACATTTAGCGGCATTTTTTTGGCAGGCGTGACGCAGGTTTTTCAAAGAGAGATTCTAGGTTAATAGACGAGGCAGGGTTGTTGCTGCGCATCACTGCGTTTCCATGAAATTCTCCCCCTTTGGACTACTCACACTTGTATCTCTGACAACCTCCGCGCTGGCGGCCGGAGCGGATCCTTTCCAGGAACTTGTCAGGCCAACCGAACCACTCACTCCCGCTCAGGAACAGGCTGCATTCCATCTGCCGGCGGGCTTTGAAATCCAGCTCGTGGCCAGCGAACCGGACCTTCGCAAGCCGATGAATATGCAGTGGGATGTGCTCGGCCGGTTGTGGATTACCGAATCGCGCGAGTATCCTTTTGCCATCAAGGACGGCTCGCCGGGCCGCGATACGGTGCGGATTTTTTCGGATTTCGGCGCCGACGGCAAAGCGCGCAAGGTGGAGATCTTTGCCGACGGATTAAATGTGCCGACGGGCCTTTACCCGTTTCGTTCGGCCAATGCGGCCGGGAAGCTGACCTGGAAATGTGTGGTCTGGAGCATTCCCAATATCTGGTTGATGGAAGACACCGATGGCGATGGGAAAGCGGATAAACGCGAGCCGCTCTACGGGCCGCTCGGTTGGGAACGCGATACGCACGGCAATCTCTCCTCGTTCCGGCGCGGCCAGGATGGCTGGCTTTACGGCACGCACGGGTTCAACAACGAAAGCACGATTCGCGGACGCGACGGCAGCGAGCTGCATATTCAAAGCGGCAATACGTGGCGGATCCGCCTCGATGGAACACGGGTGGAAGGCAATACATGGGGACAGGTCAATCCGTTTGGCCTTTGCTGGGACGATCGCGGCAATCTCTTTAGCGCTGACTGCCATAGCTCGCCGATTTATCAGCTTCTGCGCGGCGCTTATTATCCGAGTTTTGGCAAACCGCACGACGGGCTTGGATTCGCCCCTCAGACGATCCTTCATTCCCATGGGAGCACTGCCATTTGCGCGCCGATTTATGTGAGCGACCCGGCCTGGCCCGCTGAGTTGCAGGATCACATGTTCGTGGGCAATGTGCAGACAAGCCGCATCAATCACGATGAGATCACGTGGCACGGCTCTTCTTCAAAAGGGAAGGAGATGCCCGATTTCCTCAGCACCGACGACCCGTGGTTTCGCCCGGTGGACCTTAGCTGGGGACCCGATGGCGCACTTTATGTCGCTGATTTTTATAACAAAATCATCGGCCATTACGAAGTTCCGCTCAATCACCCGGGCCGGGACCGTGAACGGGGACGGCTTTGGCGGATTGTTTATCGTGGCGGAAAGCCCGGACCAGGGACCGCGTTGCCCGCTGAATTGGCTGGTTTGATTGGAGAGCTCGGCAATGGGAATCCGACCCGCCGCACGCTGGCTTTAAATGAAATCTGCGATCGGTTCGGCGCACAAGCCGTTCAACCGTTGAAAGACGCACTTCCGGCCAATTCTTTGCAAAAAGTCAACGCTCTCTGGGCGTTGAGCCGCCTGGGCGGACTTGAAGCCTCGCAGTTGCTGGCGGCAACCAAGGATGCCGATGCCTTGGTGCGTGTGCATGCCTTCCGCCTCGCCCGGGAATGGTGCGTCACCAAAACGACTCAGGGCAAGATGCCTCAAACTGATGCGCTGGCCGCTGCCGCGCGCGCCGGTTTGAAAGATACCGATGGGTTGGTGGCCCGTTGCGCGGCCGAGGTGCTCGGCGCAAATCCGGCTTCAGAAAATATCCGTCCGTTGCTCGATCTGCTGCGGCGCGCGCCAAAGGATGACGATCATCTGATTCACCTCACCCGGCTGGCGTTGCGCGATCAATGCCGCGCGGCGGATGTCACCGCCGATCTGGATGGATTCAGCGCCGAGGAGCTGCGTCCATTGCTTGAGATCATGCTTGCGGTGCCGGGAGAACAGACCGCCCTGTTGCGGTTTGCCTTGTTTGAAAAAATGGAAGTGCCCGCCGATTTGCTGGCCAAACAGCTGCCGAGCCTTGCCAAAAACCTGCCGCCCGCACGGATCGATTCCCTGGTGGCACTGGCGCGCAAACGGCTGGGAGGAGATCGTGACGCCCAGGCCGCCGTTATTCAAAGCGTGCTTGAAGCGCTCGCCCAGCGCGGAACCGAACCCGGACCGACATTGCGCGAATGGGGCGCTGAAGTCGCCACCGCGCTGCTTGAAGCAAAAGAAAACGCGCGTGAGGAATGGACCTTTGCGGCCCTGGACGGCTCGGCCGTGGCGCAATCGCCGTGGGTCATCCAGGAGCGTCCGTGCGCCGATGGCCAAAAAGCCCAGGTAATCTCCAGTTTTCCTCGCGGCGAACAACTCACCGGCGTTCTCCGAAGCGCTTCCTTTGCGCTCCCGGAGACGCTCCGTTTTTATCTGTGCGGCCACGATGGACAACCTGAGCAGCCCGCTAAAAAGAAAAACGGGATCCGGTTGCGCGATGCCGCCGATGGCAAGGTGCTGCGGGAAGCGGCTCCTCCGCGCAATGATACCGCCCAGCGCATTGAATGGAAGCTTCAGGAATTCAAAGGACGCTCCGGATATATTGAAATCACCGACGGCGACACCGGGGCCGCGTATGCATGGCTGGCGGCGGGTCGTTTTGAACCGGCATTGCCACAACTGGCACTGCGTGATCCGAGCGCGGGGGCTTATGGCAAAGCGCTGGCCGCCGACCTTGCGCGCGGCCTCCATTTAAAAGCCGTCGCGCCTCAACTCTCCATTTTGCTGGCTGATCGCAAAATCGATGGCGCTTCCCGGGTTTCCGCAGCCCGTGCGCTGCTTTCCATCGACACAGCTTACAGCGCAGAAGTCGGCGCGGTCCTCGGCAACGATGCCACGCCGCTTGATCAGCGCGAAAAACTTGCCGCCGCGCTTGGCGAAGCAAAATCGCCCGCGGCCGACTCGGCATTGATTGCCGGGTTAAAAGCCGCACCACACCGGCTTCAGCTCACGCTGGCCACGGCGCTGGCCGGCACCCGCAATGGGGCCGAAGCGCTTGTCTCTGCGTGCGCCGATGGACAGGCAGCGCCCGCGTTGCTTCGCGACAAGGCCCTGAGCGACCGGCTGAAGGCGATCAACAACGCGGCACTCAATACCCGGATTGAGCAATTGACGGCCAATCTGCCTCCGGCCAATGCGGAACTCGACAAGCTGATTGCCGCGCGCCGGGCCGCCTTCGCTCCGGCGCAGGCAAATGCCGTTCGTGGAGCGGATGTATTTGCCCGCAACTGCGCTGTCTGCCACGCGATCGACAACAAAGGCGGAAACATCGGTCCGCAGCTCGATGGCATTGGCGGGCGCGGGCCCGATCGGTTGCTTGAAGATATTCTCGACCCGAGCCGAAACGTCGACCGGGCTTTCCGGTTGCTGGTTGTCACCAAGCGCGATGGCAGCCTTGCCAGCGGCCTTTTCCGTCGCGAAGAAGGCTCGCAGCTCGTGCTTGCCGATCTCGCCGCCCAGGAAACGCGGATTGATAAAAACGACATTGTCACAAAGAAAGAGACTGAGACTTCGCTGATGCCGCCCAGTTTCGGCGAAGTCATCCCGGCCGCTGAACTGAGCGATTTGCTGGCTTATCTTTTAAGCAAGCAACCCAACAAATAACGCCGTGCCGGAGACGCCTTTTTTCAAGCGGTGCATCCCTGGAATTCCATGCGTGCCAGCCGCCCTTCTGTTTTCTCCGGAAGCGAAGGCGGTCACGGCGGGCGAGTTTTACAGCGATCCGCCCACGCTCCATTCGCTGGCGTTGCGGTGGTTTGTGGAGGGCGATGAGAACGGCAATGCCACGGTTGCCGTCGACTATCGCGAAACGGTCAGATAAAACACAATGTTCACATTGCAAGAGAGGCGAATGAACGCTATTCGATTATCTGTCCGGCAAAGCCGTTGAAGGAAGTGCCCACGTTTGAACTTGTGCACTGAACGATGCTCAAACTCCTCCCGTTGAACAGCAACCGCCCTTAAGCCGATGAGTTGTTCGCATTGCTGATGAGAGAGTATTTGAGCCTCCTGCTTTCCCTGGAAAGAAGTCGACGCCGTAACAAAAGACCTCCACCCTAAAAACGCTCATGGCTCGTATTTTACTTATTGAAGACGACAATCACCTGCGTCCGTTGCTCTTTGGAATGCTTCAGGCAGCAGGCCATGAGGTCGCGCAGGCGTCCAACGGCAAGGAAGGGCTGACGGCCTTTAACGAATGGGAGCCGGAGATTGTGATTACCGATCTCATGATGCCGGAAAAGGATGGCCTGGAGATCATCATGGAGTTGCGGCGCAAGAACCCGAAACTGCAGATCATCGCGATGTCGGGCGGCATCGAACTGACCAAGCTCAATTTGCTGCCGGTCGCTCAAAAGCTGGGCGCCGTGCGTACCCTCGCCAAGCCATTCCGCCCGCGACAGCTTCTTGAAGCAGTAAGCGAAGCGCTTGAGATGGCGTCAAAAAGCTGACCGCCTCGCTCCACCGCGATAAGCACATTACCCTGGCATGCAGAAATAGCCGCCTCGGAATGAGGCGGCTATGAAATTTCATGCGCTTTGGAAACGCCCTTCCCTTTTTGCAAAAGGCAAAGGGAAAAACCGGACTGCCTTAAAGCTTGCCTTCAAACTCCACCAAGCGCTGGAGCGCTTCGAGAAAATCGCGGAAAGCAGCGGCGGGAAGCATGATCGTGTCGCGCCGGCCACCGACGTCTTCGGTGATCTTCAGGAAACGGCCGCGCTGATTCTCTTTGAGATCGAGAAAGAACATCTTCCGCTCGATGGCCACCTTCTCGGATGCGATCGGTTCGGACCCCATTCGTTCCCCTGGATTCTGGTTCATCATATAACAAAGAATTACTGACTCGCCCGGTGCTCGTGAGAGGACCGGTCAACGAGGCCAACCACTGTAGGGAGAAATCCTACCGGGGCAACAGGGAAAATGAGGAAAACGCTCGGGGCGAAACCGGAGATGCATTTATCGGAGTCCGATTGCGTGGCGAATGCGTTGCATGGTGATTATCGCCACCGCTTCAGCCCGTTGTGCGCCTTCTTTTAAAACCCGGTCGACTTCCCCGGGGTCGCGCGCCAATTCTTCCCGCCGGGCGCGCATCGGGGCAAAATAAGCCCAGACCGCTTCAAAGAGCCGTTTTTTGAACTCGCCGTATCCGATGCCGCCAGCGCGGAAATCGTCTTCCATCCGGCGCAAATCAGCCTCGGAGGCAAAGAGTTTGTAAAGCGCCACGATGGAGGAGGTTGCGGGTTCCTTGGGCTCCTCGACCGCGGCGGAATCGGTCGTGATGCTCATGATTTTTTTGCGCAGCGCTTTTTCCTCCGGGAAAAGCTCGATGGTGTTCTCGTAACTTTTGCTCATCTTGCGGCCGTCGAGGCCGGGGATGGTTTCCGTCTCGGGAAGAATGCTCGCTTCAGGCACGGTCAGGATTTTCCCGTAAAGCGCGTTGATTTTATGGGCGAGATCGCGTGTTACCTCAACGTGCTGTTTCTGGTCCCGGCCAACCGGCACAACATTGCTGTCGTAAAGGAGGATATCGGCCGCCATCAGGACCGGATACGCAAAGAGGCCGTGCGAGGGGATCTTCTCGTTGGCGAGATGATCTTTGTACGCATGGCAGTTTTCGAGCATCGGCATCGGCGTCACACAGCTCAGGATCCAGGAAAGTTCGGTGACTTGCGGCACGTCGCTCTGGCGAAAAAGCACCGCCTTGGCCGGGTCGAGTCCGCACGCGAGGAAATCGAGCGCCACGCCGCGGGAAAATTCCCGGAGTGACTTGGGATCGCGCACCGTGGTGAGCGCATGATAATCGGCGATAAAATAGAATGCTTCGCCGCGGTCCTGCCATTCGATGGCCGGGCGCATCATGCCGAAGTAGTTTCCGATATGCGGTTTTCCGGTCGGTTTAATGCCGGAGAGAATGCGAGGCGTGGCCATAGGAAAAAGAGCGCGCACCTTTCGCGAGGGCACCGGGCGATGTCAAGGCCGGGCGGCCTGATAGCTCCAGACCCAATCGCTCTGTTGCGTGACGGTTTTTTTCAAATCACTGCTGCCCCCATCGTCTTTTTGGTTCAGAGCACGCGAATAAAGGAAAAAGCGTCCGTCCTCGGTTTTGCGGTAAAGAAATGGCAGATCGGCAAAGAGTTCACGTGGCAGCGAGGGAAGATAGGAGGGGACCAATGCTTCGAGCGTCTCCGGATATTCGTGGGCGCTTCGGAATTGTTCCAGGGCGATGGCTATGCGTGCCAGTTGCACGACGGTCCAGGTCGACACATACCGCTTTTCAATCCCGCCGTAGACGTTTGCCGAACGAAGAAAGCCAAAACAGAACCGACGCGGATTTCTTTGAAGCAACCAGTCACTTGATGCCGGGGATTCGTCGCTCAAGTCGAAACGTTGCGCGGGTAAATCCACCCGGGCGAGCTGCGTATCTATGCAGTGGTTGGCCGCGAGTTGATTTTGACGATGCCATCCAGCCGGCATCCAGCGCTCAAGCCACGGCTCAAACGGCAATGCGTCGGGGCCAATGCCAAGGATGTCTTCCGAGGTTGATTTGATCAGCTTGTGCCGCTGCCAGAACGGCGCGGCACCGATTTGATCAAGGTGCTGATTGAGCAGCGCCCGTTCGCTTTGGACCGCGAACGTGTAATCCTCAAGAACATTGAGGGCTGCAAGATCGGCCGCCATTTTGCCCAACTCCACGGAATCCCACGCCTCGTCTTTGAGGCCAATTCGAACCGCGCTGCAAAGTTGCGAGAGGAAGCTGATCCGGACCAAGCCGGCAATGAGACTTGGCTCGTTTTGAATCGCGCGATACATCCGCAAAATATCGTGCCACTCTTCATAAGCAGCGGCGCTTTCTCTTTTGTTTAAGCGGGCTGAAAGCCGGAGCGCCCGCAACGTTGTGGCATTTTGAAAGATTCCCAAGTGCGAGAGCTCCGCTTCAAAGCCTCGATTCCAAGGCACTGGAAACTGACCCGTCGGCTGTAGGCCGGCTTTATGCAAAGAATCGAGCAAAGGAGAAAAGCGTTCGAGCGCCAGCAACACATCGCCGGCAGCCGTTGGCCCCGGATCGGCAAGAAATTTGGAATGGACAAAATAGTCGCGCCACACGGTCAAATCGACAAATCCCTGCCCGGGAAAACCGCCAAGGAAAGTCGCCGGTTTGCGTTCAGCGGGAAGTGCCAGCTGCGCCTTGGCGAGCATGGCAGCCTTGGGTTTTTCAAAAATTTCGTTGAAAAGTGGATGCGCCGTAAAGTTCTCCACATCCCGAAGCGGAGCTTGAAGAAACGCGGCGAGATCAAGTTTGGTTCCGTCTCGTGCGGCCCGGGCGCGATAGGCGGTCCAGACTTTCTCGCCGCGCCAGTTTTCGATCATTGCCAAACCAGCCAGGATTACAGCGGAAAAGGCGCTCAAAAGCAGCGTCCACTTGAGAATGCCAAACAAGATCGATCGGGAAGATAAAGCAGTCACAGCCCCTGGGTTATTAATGACGGTGCGGGGCGTGCAACAACCATCGGTGCACTAATGTTTGCTCTTCTGTGAAGCCGGGCAGAGTCAGATCCAGCCCTACCTGACGAAAACCAAGTCGTCGAGCGCACTGAAATCGGCGCCTGAAGCCGGTCTATTTCCAAAGCGCAACGTTGACAGCGGCCGGGTAACGCCAGACCCAGTCGGGCTGAGAGCGAACGTCCCGTTCGGGTGCAACCATTGCGCTGTCGTCGCGGCGATTGATGGCGATTGACCAGAGCTCAAAACTCCCGGTTGGGGTGCGGTGATAACGCATCGGCGCGCCGTCCATCACGTCGCGCGGGATCGACGGGATAAAGTCCGGGATCAGTTCCTCAAGGCGCTGGGGGAAGCTGCTTTTGGCGCGATGAAACCGTTCCAGAGCACAGGCAATATCGGTTTGTCCGACTCGGGTATGGGCGGCAAAATAATTGGCCGCAATCGGCTCATAAGCGGGCAGAAGCAGGTTGGTTGGCGCGTAATAAATCCGGCGCCAGAGCGAGCTGCCGCACATCCGGTCAAACTCGATTTTTTGGCCGGCATCGGGTTGCACGACGCCGGTTCGGGGGTCGAGACGGTCAAGGGATTGATCAAAAAGCTGGTTGATCAGCACCTGGTTTTGAAGCCACCAGCCGCGCGGATAGATGCCGGTGAAAAGGGCGGCGCTTGCAGCCTGCGGTTTGCCATCGACTGAAATGGCAACCAGCTCGATGAGGCCGCTCATTCCCCGGTCGCTGAGCGCGCCGAGAGTGGAATTGAGGCCGCCCCTTTCACTGCCAAGGCTGAAGCTGTAATCCTCCATCAGATTGAGCGCGCGAAGATCGGTTTGCAGGGCGCGCAACTGCGGCTCGGCCCATTGATGCCCGGCAAGCCCATCCCAGACGCCGTTGATCAGGCGGTTGATCATCGAGATGCGGACAAGGCCGCAGAGCACGACCGGTTCATTGCGAAGCCCCTGGTAGAGGTTTAAACCATCGGAAAAATCGGCATACGCGGCCTCGCTTTCATTGGCGGCAAGATGCGCGCTCATTCGCAGGGCAACCAGGGCGGTGGCTTGCTGAAAGGTCGGCAGATGCGGGAGGAGCGCGCTGAACCCGTCGCTCCATTTGACGGGAAACCGCGAGAATGGACGGGTGCCGGCCTCATGCACCTGTTCTAAAGCCGGTTTATAGTGTTCCAGGGCGCGCAGGACGTCGCGGGCAGCATCCGGCCCTGGCGCGTCGAGCAGTTTTGCTTTCACAAAAAAGTCGCGCCACGCCGCCAGATCGATCCGTTGGGTTTTAAGCAAATCGGCGGTATTCGGACGGGGATCTTTGACCGTTGGAAAAGCAAACGTCTGGGGAGCGGGCTTGCCGTTTTGAGCCGCTATGAACGGCTCCTGGAAAACCGGCAGCGCGGCAAAATTCTGCGCGTCGGGGATATCCGCCGACAGATAATCCTCAAGCACAAGCTTTGTGCCGCGGTGGATGGAGGCGGCCTGGTAAGCGGCCCATGCGCGTCGGCCGCGCCATCCTTCCTCGACGTAAATTGCGACAAGAAGCGTGGCCACGCAGGCGAAGACAAAGAGCAGGCGCAGCACAATGGTCCTTCTGCACAGGCGGGAGAAAAAGGGTTTCATCGGTTAGCGGAGGAGACCTTCGACCGCGGCGGGAGTCTGGAGGGCGAAAAGGGTGCTGCTTTGGGTGGCGCGGATCGCGGCGGCGGGGTGCCGGGCCGGGGAGCGGCCGGCGCCATCGAGTGCGAGCAGGAGCATCCAAATAGCAGCGAGCGACCCCCAGGCAATGGGAGAGGGCCACAGCCAGTTAACCATGGGCGCCTTTGAATGGCTGCGTTCGACGGCGCGTGCGGCCGATTCCGCTTTATCGAGGATTTCAGCGCGCCAATTTCTTGCGAATTCGCGGAAGTGCTGGCCCTGGAGTTGCCGTTCGAAGTCGGTCATAAGATGTCGGGGTGTGGAGTTAAAGCTCCTGATAAACGGGAAGTAAAAGGGCCTGAAGTTTGTCGAGGCCATACCGGTACCGGCTGGCGGCGGTGTTGGCGCTGATTTCCAGGGCGGCTGCGATTTCCGAGAAGGTCATCTGCTCCCAGAGTTTGAGATGCACGACAGCCCGCTGATCGGCCGGCAGCCGCGAGAGCGCCATGCCAAGCGCTTCCCCGAAGCCGGCTGCGTCCGGATCGGATGTCCTGGCAAAAAGGATGACTTCATCGACCCGTTCCACGTAGCCGTCGCGAGTCGTCCGGCGGCGATGCGCGTCGATCACCAGATTATGCGCGAGCCGGATCAGAAAGCCGCGCACGCTCCGGACGCCATCCAGCAAATCGGGACGGGTGGCCAGTTTAAGAAAGAGTTCCTGGAGGATCTCGTGTGTCTCGCCTTCACTGCGCGTCACGTTAATCAGGAACGCGGAGAGCGCCTGGGCGTGGGAATCGTAAATGTGGCGAAGATCGAGGGGCATCGTTTCAATAGGAAGACGAGCGACTCCCCGGATTTTGTCTACCCTCTCCACAGAGAACGAAAATTTATCCGCGGTTTTTTTGAATGAAGAAACCGAAGCCGACGAAACTGGCTTACTTTGGCCAAATCCAACGCCTCCTGGACTGTATAAAAAGCTCCGGCAAGGCTCCCCGGACGCCGGAGGAGCGTTGCCACAGCTTTGGCAACCGATCGCCGGCGGCGGAGGTGGGTTGCCACACTTTCGGGAACGCGCCTCCGGCTTCGCAGGTGGGTTGCCACAGCTTCGCAAGCCCTTTCACCTCGGCGGACACGCAAGGTAAATGCATCCGGCTGAAGGTCCGTTTACTCTCTATGGATTTCTCGTTAGTGATATGGCTACGGCGGACACTCGCGCCGGAATCACGTCCACCGCTCTTCCAATACTAAACGGCTTTTGTACAAAATGAGTGCAACAGGATACCGCCGCTGCTTGCGAAACCAGGGTTGACGCTTATCGTGCCCCCTTTTTTATGCGTCCTCCCTCCAGACCTCCTGTCTTGTCTCTGCGAGTCGCCGTTGCCTGCATTGCCTGTGTTGCTTCGGTATCCGCGGCGGAGGAAGTCTGGGTCGGAGCCGGGCTCTGGAGCAAAAATTCCAACTGGCTTGACGGCAGCGCGCCGTTGTTTGGGGTCGATCCGACGCTGGCATTGCGGTTTACAGCGTCCGGGGCAAGCCCGACGATAGCGTCCAATGATCTGGGCTCACAGTTCCCTGTGAATCGACTGATTCTGGAGAGCGATTCCTCCGCCAGTTTCACCATCGCCGGCAACCCGATCAAGCTTACCGGCAACAATCCGGTTATTGAGATTGCCGGACTTGGCGACACGACGATCAGCACTGGTTTGACGCCCGGGCCGGCCGCGGGAACAACCACGATCACCGGCACGGGTCTGGGCAATTTGATTCTCACCGGCAACCTTGGGCAAACCGGGACGCAATCGGTGACAATCGCCGGGCAAAGCGCTTCTTTGCACACGCAGTTCATCACCTTGCAAAACTCTTTTGCTCCAAGCGGCGGCTTCACTTTGCAGTCCGGCAATCTGGTCCTGAGTTCGTTTGCAAGCAGCTTGGGGACCGGCCCCCTGGCGGTCAAGGGAGGCAATCTTCGCTTTACCCTTTTCGGGCAGACTTTCGGAAACACCATTTCCCTGAGCGACAATCTTCTTATCCTTGGAGTTAACAACTCGACCCTCAGCGGAGTGATCTCAAGCGCGGTGGCGGGATCGGGATTGATTCTACGGCCCGCGGGGGGCGGCATGCTCACGCTCACCGGTGTTTCGACCTACAACGGTGCCACGGTCATCGATTACGGTTCCACTTCCATTATACCGTATTCCATTGCGTCGACCCTTCGCTTAAACGGTTCCGCATCGGTGCTTAACAGTTCGCGATTTGATATCCGCGGAGGAGGCACTCTCCAGATTGACGCCCTTTCAGCCGGAACCACCAATCGGCTTGGCGATTCCGCACCAGTTGCCCTCAGCAACGGCACACTGAGCTTTAACGCCGTCATCGGTTCAACTCCGCAGACTGAGACCATCGGGGCGGTGACCGTAACCGGTTATTCGACCCTGAGTGTCGTTGCCGCGAGCGCTGTCAATGCACGGCTCACGGTGGCCTTGCTTGCGCGGCAGGATCGCGGCACGCTGCTGGCTCGCGGGACGAATCTGGGCGCTGCTTTTGCCGCCAATACCGCAAATGCGCTGTTTACTTCGCTACCAGCGGGACTTGTCGGCGGCGGAGGAAGCGGCGCTGATGTGAGCATCCTGCCGTGGATAATCGGCGATACCAGCGCCACCGGAACCGGCTCAGGGTTTGTCACTTACGATCCCGGCACCGGCCTGCGCCCGCTGAACTTGGCGACTGAATACAGCTCCACGCTGCCCGGCGCCGCCGTGACCCATAACGTCCGTCTCGCCACCACACTCACTCACAGCGCGCCGAACACGGTGATCAATGCGCTGGCACTCACGGGCGGCTCACTGCTGGGCAACGGTTCCCTGAATATCACTTCGGGTGCGGTGCTGAATACCACCAGCGGCGCGCTCATTGAGAACGCGCTCAAATTCGGGAGCGCGGAAGGAATCGTATTTGCCGTGGGCGACCTCACCGTCAGTGGAACGATCTCCGGCAGCGGTGGCCTGACCAAATCCGGGGCCGGGAATCTCACCCTGACTTCCAACAATGGTTTTACCGGACCGCTGACCATCAACGCGGGCCTGATTAGCTTCAACGCGCCTGGCCAGCTCGGGGCCGATTCTTCGGCGATCGCACTCAATGGCCACAACGCGGGGCTCAATTTCACCGGTGCCACGGCGACGCTCGGGCGCAACCTGGTGATTCCTGAAGCGATCGCACGGTT
Source organism: Chthoniobacteraceae bacterium (assembly GCA_028293625.1). Lineage (GTDB taxonomy): Bacteria > Verrucomicrobiota > Verrucomicrobiia > Chthoniobacterales > Chthoniobacteraceae > CAIURC01. The sequence continues at coordinate 47,142 of JAQGOL010000035.1, forward strand.
GCAGGCCAATGGCGGAACGCTGGAGATTTCCGGGACGATCAGCGGGGCGGGCGGACTGCGCTTAAACAGCGGAGTCACTTCCACCATCAGGTTGACTGGGAATAACACTTTTGCCGGACCGATTTTTCTCACCGGAGGTGAAACCGCGATCACTTCCGATGCGTCACTGGGCAACGGAGGCGATCTGAACTTCGGCGGCGGCACACTTCGCCTGCTCGCACCTTGGACTTCAAGCCGGGCGATCCGCGTCAATAGTTTCGCCACAATCAATACGGACGGTTTTGATGCGACCTGGAATGGACTGCTGCTTGGCTCTTCTTCCCTGACAAAAATCGGGAATGGGACCCTGACGATCACCGGGGAAAGCCCATTTTCGGGCGCGCTCACGGTGGCCGGCGGAACCGTGCGATTGAGTGGCGCATCCTTGTTAAAAAGTTCAGATATCGCAGCCGTCACCGGAGGCCGGCTGTTGCTTGACTACAGCGAGACTCCTTTCGGCAACCACGTTAATGACGGGGTGCCGGTCACTCTCAAAGGTGGCGAGCTGGTGATTGCCGGCAATCCCGGAACCAATGTGTCCAAAGCGCTCGCCGCGATTGTGATCGGGGCCGGCAGGACAGGGACCGGCACGCTGACACTGATACCGGCTGGCAATACTGGCACTGTGATGCGGCTCGGCACCCTCACCCTGAATGGCGGCGAAGTCGTGATCCGCGGTGACGCGCTCAGCGGCGCGGCTGGCGGCGCTTTTTCCCGTGTGGTCCTTGCGAATCCGCCGGCTCTGGTGGGCGGTTTGCTGCCGGACGTTTATACCGCTGATTCGGCCACTGGAATCGCAAGTTCTTTTGCCGTTTACGATTCTTCAGTTGATTCGGCCGGTGTGGTGGGGATTCGGCCTTTAAGGGATTATGTCACCGGCTCAATCATTCCGGCCAACGGCGGCACAATAAACGTGCTCGCCGGGGCCGGGACAACCATTTCGGGCTCCGCTGTTACCATCAACAGCCTGACGATTGAAAACGGCGGAAGCGTTTCCATTTCCCCCGGCCAAACCCTTCAAGTTTCAACGGGAGCGATTCTCGCCCGCGCGGGAGCGGCTGTCACCACGGTCAATGGCGGAACGCTCGAATTCGGCGCCGCCACCGGCACATTTGCCACGTTCGGCGATCTCACCGTTTCAAGCGTCCTCTCCGGCATGGGTGGAATCAAAAAATCCGGCCCGGGAACGCTGACCCTTTCGGGCGCCGCAGCCTACGGCGGCGCGACGACGATCAATTCGGGCGTGCTGCGCATCGGCTCCGGCTCGCTCTTCGCGGACCGTATCGTGACGGTGAATTCCGGAGGCGTATTTGATCTGAACGGCGCATCCACGGCGCTTGGCGGGTTGAGCGGCACGGGCTCGGTGTTGTTGGGGGCCAGCACTCTGACTTTGGGGACACTTGGGGTGGACATGCAGTTCGATGGAATGTTCACCGGGTCGGGGACGATCGATATTGTCGATGGCGGCAACCCGCTGGCGGTGAGGCAACTCTTTGGCTTCACTTCATTTGCCGGGCAAATGCGGTTGACCTCCGGGCGGCTTGTCATCTCAGGTGCGTTGCTTTCTTCAGGCACGCTGACGGTGAATGGGGGCTCGATCATGTCCGGGTACGCCTCCAATAACGTCATCCTGAATACCAATCTGCGGATTGATGGGGAGTCTTCTTTCACGCTCGCCGGACCTGGCACGCTCACGGGCGCGCATGATGTTTTGTTACAAGGCAGGGGCGGTTTGACCATTCAATCCGCCGCGGCGCACACCGGCGAAACGCGTTCCACATTCGGCATGGCGGAGCTGCCTTCTTATCCCAGCGGTGCAATCACCCTCAACGGTGCGGGCGGGACGCTTACCGTCACCTCCGCCATCCGTATCGCGCCCGGCAGCGCGCTGATCCTCGATGATTCAATCGCCTTTTCCGGCGGACTCGGCGGCCGGATTCCGGACACAACGCCCGTTTACCTGAGCAGTGCTTCCATGCGGCTGACCGGCAACGCAAGCAATGCGACCACGGAAAACATTGGTGTGTTGCACGGCAGCGGCTACAACACACTGACGGTGGCACCGGGCGCCGGCGCCATCGCCCGCCTCACGGCGGCCAGCCTTGCTCGCGACGAGCGCGGCACGTTTTTATTCCTCGCTCCCGGACTGGGCTCGGCGCCTGCAAATGGGATCGGCGCCATTACTTTTTCCACCAGTCTCGCCGCGGACCTCGTGGGCGACGCGGGCAGCGGACCCGAGATCAGCATCCTTCCTTACGCCATTGGGGAAACAGCGCTCACCGGCTACGGATCCGGTCTGGTCACGTACGATGCGGCACGCGGAATCCGCCTGCTGGACACGGCTACCGAATATGCCGCCACGCTTGAAGCGGCCACCTCAACGAGCAATGTGCGGCTCACTGCCGGCGCGGTGGTGAATGTGCCGCGCACCATCAATTCCCTGGTCATCAGCGGCGGCGCAATCACTGGAAGCGGCACTCTTTCAGTCATCAGCGGCACCATATTAAAGAGCAGCTTTGAGGGTTTCAGCGTCTCGGTGGACGCGAATCTTGCCTTTGGAGCCGCCGAGGCAAACATCTTTGTGCCCAACAACATTGTGCCTGATTCGACTGCCTCGGGTGGCCTTTACCTGACCGGGACGCTCAGTGGCACGGGCGGGCTTACCAAATCCGGACAGTACAATCTCATTCTCACGGGAACCAACACGTTCACCGGTCCGATCACGATCAACGCCGGGAATCTTCAGTTCAGCTCGATGGCGAATCTCGGAGCGGATACTTCGCCGATTAGAATCAACGCGAGTGTCACCAGCGCCGGGCTGTTTTACACGGGCTCCGTTCCGCTGGTGCTGACCCGGGGTATTCAGATCCTCGGCGGATACGCCGCTTTAAGAACCGCCAGTGCCACCCTGGAAGTCCCGGGCACCATCAGTGGGGAGGGCGGCATTGGGATCACAGGATACACTTTTGTAAAACTCTCGGGCGTCAATACATACACCGGACCAACGGTAGTCCAGGGAAGCCTCGCAATCACCTCCGACGCGGCGCTTGGCAATGGCGGAGCGCTTCAGCTCAAAAACGGCGGATACGACTTGCGGCTGGATGGCCCCTGGACGACCAGCCGCCGCATCGTGGTCTCGGACCCCTCGGTCATTTCCATCAACGGATTCGAAGCTTTGCTGGGCGGACCGCTTGAAGGCTCCGCGGCGCTTGCCATCAACGGGCCGGGCCGCCTGACGCTGACAGGGGCTTCAAACTTCAGCGGCGATCTCTTCACCCAGGCCACGTTGCGCTTTGCTGGTGCCGGCAGCGTGCGCGGCAGCCGATTCCTGCTTCAGCGGGGAAGCCTGGTGCTGGACAATTCCGCCGCCGTGGTTTCAGACCGGCTCCCGGATAATGCGACCGTGACAAACTACGGCGGCAGCGTGCAACTGCTCGGAAACGCCACGACGGCAGTCCGGGAAACCATCGGCGCGCTCGTCATTGAGGGCGGCGCCGCCCCAAGCCTCCTGCTGACAGCGCCCGGCACCACTTCAACCATCCTGGACGCCGCCTCGTATTCCGGGGTCGACAATTTGCCGGCCACCATCCAGGGCGATCAATTGGGCGGATCCTCCGGCGGTTTTACCCGGCTCACCTTCCGCACGACTCCCATGCTGCGCGGCAGGCTGATGACGGGCACCACCGTGATCGGCGCGGCAACCGGTGCCCCGGAATCCTTCGCGCTTTACGATACTGCCACCGACGCATCCGGTGTGATTGGAGTGCGCGCATTGAGGCCCGCTGATTACACGGCAACCGCTCTCCTTACGAACCCTTCCAATGGCGGCGGCACGCCGGTCGACGCGAACTTTCTGGTTGGCGGGAACGTCGCCATGAGCGGTGCGGCCAACACCGTCAACAGTCTTACGTTAAGCGGAGTCAGCACCGTGACTCTTGGCGCCGGCCAGACGTTAAATGTCTCTTTCCCCTCCATTCTCGCGCAAACCGGCGCCGATGTGGTGTTCAAGGGCGGCCAGCTCGTCATGCCCGGCCCGGCGATTTTGGTGGGTAACGGCAGCACTACAATACAAAGCACCCTGACGGCATCCGAACTGCGGAAGCATGGCACGGGTATGTTGACCCTAGCTGCCAACAGCTTTAAGGGCGCGCTCCATTCTATTGAAGGGGTCACGCGTTTGGAAGCATCCGGCGCACCGGCCAAGTTCTCCTCCATCCAGGTGGACTCCGCCGCTTCGATCGACTTGAACGGAATAAATACAGAGGCCGATGGTGTCTCCGTGGATGGGACGCTTGCACTGGGAAGCGCGACCCTTGTGACAGGGAGCGCCTTCATTCCCGGCACCATCACGGGAACCGGCGGCCTTGTGCTTCGTTCGACAAACACGGGCAATTCAGCGCATATCGTTTCGGTTTCCGGGACGCTCGCCTATTCAGGAACGACGGTGCTTGAGCGCGATCCGGTTCATGGCGCCGACCTGGGCGCCACGCTCATTTTTACCGGCAATGGAACCGCGCTGGCAACCAGCGGCTTTATGCTTTCGGGGAAAAGCTCCATGCGCCTGGACAATAATGATGTGTTCAACGCGCCGGGAATCCCGCGTATCGCAGGCACGGCGCCGGTGACCCTCAACGGAAGCACTTTCTACCTGCGAGGCAGCGCTTCCAGCGCTGTGCAGCAAAATGCCGGCACGCTCACGGGAACAGGGTTCTCGATCGTGCAGATGGAATCAGCCGGCGCGCAATCGACCCGGCTCAACTTCGCCCGGTTGATCCGCTCGGAGCGCGGCACCTTCGGTTTCAGCGGCATCACGGGAAACGCGCCAGGCGCGGGGATCAACAACCTGTTCTTCGACGCGGGCGTGGCGTTGATCGGGACCGGCACGGGTGCCACGGACGCGCCAATCCTCCCGTATGCTGTCCATAACCTCAATGGTTACACCGGCAATCCCAGACCCACGCTGGTTACTTACACTTCAGCCAATGGCATCCGTCCCCTCGGCATCGACACGGAATATGCGCCGACGCTTTCGGCCGGCCAGAATGTGCGGCTGACCGCCGCCGCGATCCTCGATACGCCGGTCACCATCAACAGCCTCGTGCTCGACCAGGGCTCAATCAGCGGCACCGGCAGGATCACCGTGACAAGCGGCACCGTGCTGAACAGCGGGTTGTATAAAGTCATCGCCAATCCGCTCGAGTTCGGAAATGTGGAAGCGAATCTTTTTTGCGCTGAAGGCGAATTGCGGCTCGCCGGACCGGTTTCCGGGACCGGCGGGATCACCGTCACAGGCACCAACACCGTGCCGTATTTTGGAAATCAAGTGGTCGCGCTCTCGGGGAGCAATTCCTTTACCGGGCCGATTACGGTCAATGCGGGACGCCTGCGTGTTGAGACGCCGGCCGGCTTCGGCCCGGATACAGGCGAAATCATCCTGAACGATGCCGTGCTGGAATACGGCGGCACCATCGGTTTTCCAACGATGTTTACTTTAAACAGGCCCGTGCGGCTTAACGGCACAGAGGGAGCCATCGCGGGCAACACCGATCAGTTCACCATGGCGGGCGTGGTTTCGGGAACCGCCGGCCTGCGCATTGAAGGGGTGGTGACGCTCACCGGCGCCAACACTTACTCGGGTCCTACAAACGTTGTTGGCGCTTTGTCCTTCGCCTCCGATGCCGCCCTTGGCAGAGGCGGCGCGATTCGCTTCAGCGGAACAAACGGTTCTGTAAAACTCCTGGCGCCCTGGGTGACCGATCACACGGTGCAATTCGACGGCACAGGCTATGTGAATACCAATGGCTTCGATGCGCGGATCAGAGGAAGCGTGAGCGGATCCAATAACAGCACCTTTGTGAAAACGGGCGATGGCACGCTCTGGATTGAGGATGCAAACGCGCTCGCATCGCGGATCAGCGTTTCCGGCGGGACTTTGGCCCTGAAAGGAACCCTCGCCAATGGCTTCGGGGTTTACGTAAGCGCCGGTGCGACCCTGACCGGCGACGTCGATCTTTCGCAGGCGATCAACGTCAACGGCACGCTCGCCCCGGGCAGCGGACCGGGCACGATGAAGACCCGCGACCTCACCTTTAGCAACGCCACCCTCGCCATTGAACTCGCTTCGCCGAGTCTCTTTGACCGAATCGTTGTCACCGGGGGCGTCATTCTGAATGGAACCACCAATCTGACTCTTTCCCTCGACTATGATCCGCAGGATAAAGTTGATTCATTCGTCATCCTTGAAAACGACGGGACCGATCCGTTGATCTCTGCCGGGTTGGGCCGGTTCGCCTTTGGAGGCAGCGTGCTCGATGAAGGCACCCGCTTTATGGCCGGCACCCAGGAGTTTATCTTCAGTTACACGGGAGGCGATGGCAACGACGCCACTCTCTACGCCGTCCCGGAGCCTGGCACCGCACTGTTGCTGCTCGCGGCGGCCCTGCCCGTCCTGGCGTGCCGCTCGCGCCGCGGAACCAAAAGCCGGCGGCGTTAAGATTATCCCGTGGTGCGCAGGCCGCTGGCAATCGCATTGATGGTGAGCTGGACGGCGGGAAGGAGCGCGTCGGCTTCCGCATCGCGTCCCACGGCCCGGAGCCGGCGCCATTGACGCAGCAAATGGATTTCCTGCAGATGGAGAATCCGGAGGGCGTCGCTGCGCAGGGCAAGGGTTTTCAGCATGCGCGGCCGGCGTTCGCTCATGGGAAGGCCGCGCACCTTTTCGAGCATCTGTTTGGTGAGTTCGCGTTCATTGTTGATCATCGTCCAGAAGCGTTCCCTCAAAGCTTCATCCTCAACGAGGTCGGTGTAGGCGCGCATCAGCTCGGGATCGGAGCTGGCAATGGACGACTCGATATTGGTGAGCACGTACCGCAGGAATGGCCAGGAGGGAATATGCTCGCCCAGGGTCGCGCATTCCTCGGCGGAAAGCTGGCTGAGCGCCGTGCCCGCCCCATACCATCCCGGCACATAAAAGCGCGCCTGATTCCAACTGAACACCCACGGAATCGCCCGCAAATCAGCCAGGCTCGGCTGACCGGTCCGGCGCGAGGGGCGCGAACCGATCCGGCTGTGTTCCAGGGCGTCGATCGGCGTGGCCTGGCGGTAAAAGGTGAGGAACCCGTCGGCGTCGAGCAGGGAGCGGTAAGCAAGCCGGCTCGATTCGGCCAGGCGCTCCAGCAACGGCTCAAGCGGATGCGCGCCTTTTGAAGCGACGGCGTGCCGGAGCGTGGTCGCAGTCACGCCCGCCAGCAGGAGCTCCAGATTATAACCAGCGGTCGCGTTATTGCCGAACTTCTGCGCAATGGTCTCGCCTTGTTCGGTAAGCCGGATATCGCCGCTTAAGGAGCTCTGCGGGAGTGCCTCCAAAAACCGATGCGTGGGACCTGCCCCGCGGCTGACCGTGCCGCCGCGTCCATGAAAAAACCGAATCGCGACATCGAATTCGCGGCCGACCGCCGCGAGCTTGGACTGCGCCTTTTGCAGCGCCCATTGGCTGGCGAGAATGCCGGCGTCCTTGTTGCTGTCGCTGTATCCGACCATGACCTGCTGCACGAGTTCGCCGGGACGGCCGGCGCGGGTGGCATGGTATGCGAGGCTGGTGTGGGTGACATTGGTTTCCAGGAAAGCCTGGAGAATGCCGGAGCCCTGCTCAAGGTCGTCGATGGTTTCAAAAAGCGGCACGACAGGCAGCAAACAGACCATCCCTTCAGGCAGGCTGCGCAACAATCCCGCTTCGCGCGCAAGCACATAGACCACCAGCAGATCGCTAAGACGGCGCGTCATGCTGACAATCAGCGCGCCGAGCCCGTCGACCCCGTGTTTCTCAATATGGCCGGTCAGCACCCGGTAACACGCCAGCACCGTGTCAGCTTCATGACCGGCTGAAGCGTTCGGATGCAAAAACGGACGCGGCGATTGGAGTTCCTTGGATAAAAAACGGAGCCGCTCGGTCTCGCTCCATTCCTCCCAATCGCTGCCGTCGAGGCCCGCGGCGCTCATGAGCTGGATGAGCGCTTTGGAATGAAATGCCGAATTTTGCCGTACATCGAGTTGGGCCAGATGAAAACCGAAAACCTCCAGGGCGCGGAGAACGGGCTGCACGTCGGATTCAATGAGCCGCTGGGCGCCGATGTCGCGCAATGAAGCGCACAACGCGTCAAGATCGGTGCGCAATTCAGATGGCCATTGGTAAAGGGCGGCGCCTTTGCGCATCTGGGCGAGCTCTCCGGGCACCACTTCCACCGGAAGCCGCGCCAGCATGAGCCGGACAAATTGCCGCCACGGTTCGTTCTGGTTGGCGGCGAGTAAAGAAACCGCGTCGACTCCGAGCAGTGCGGCGATCCGGTCGCGCGCGGTGGTGAGCGAAGTGGGCGGGGGTTGAAGCCATTCCGAAAGGCTCAATCGCTCGGCCAGCGAGGAAAGCTGCCGATACAACACCACGAGCGCATTGGCTCGCAGCCGGCTCAGGGTTTCGGCCGTCACCTCGGCTGTCACGCCGGGATGCCCATCACGATCGCCACCCACCCACGTGCCGAACCGGATCTGCGGCATGTGCGCGGTGTTTTGGAGAATTTTTAAATCAAATCCGGTCGCGTTCCAGGCGTGGCGCAATCGTTCATCGAGCTCGGGAAGAACGGTGGGGAAAACATCGCGCAAATAGTGAAGCAGATTGCGCCGCTCATCAGTAAGGGTCGGTTTTTCGAGCAGGATTTCGCCGGTCCGCCAAAGCCGTTCAAGCCCGGCCTTCATATTGGAACGGAGCGAGGCGGCTTGGCTGGGAGTCATCTGGCCGCGATCCCGGGTGACGAGCATCGCGAAAAGAGCCCGGTGTTGGTCAAGGACGGAAAGGCGCTTGGCCTCGGTGGGATGCGCAGTGAGAACCGGTTCCACGCGCACCTTTTGAAACGCACCGGCGATCTGCTCGGCGCTGAACCCGGCTTTGCTCAATTGCTCGAGCTGATTGCCCCAGAGCCCGCGCTCGGCTGCCACCCCTTCATAACACTCGCGTTTGTCGCGCATGGCGGCGGCGGCATTTTCCTCCACCATATTGAGGAGCTGAAACGCCATGGCATAAACAAGGCCAAGATGCGGGGGCACATCTTCCACCAACGTCTTGGAAGGCGTTTTGGACCACGGCAAATTGGTGGCGAGATCGTGGCGTCCGAGCCCTTCAAGCACCTCCTTGAGGCACTCCATAAGAAAGCCAAGGTCGTCGCCGATTTTATCAAAACCGATAGTGAGATAATCCGGCGGGTTAGAACTCGCGGTGGTGGTGTGCATGCCGGGCGGTTTTCTTGCCTTTAGAATTTGCGCGCGGCAAGCACCTTCCTAGTAGATTGCACGGCGCGGCAGGATTGTTGGTCAAAAACGCTTCCCCAATTCGGGATCGGCCATTCACACTCCACCCCCTTCTATGAATTCCGTCGATGTCGACCTTGGCCCGCGCAGCTATCCCGTCCTGATCGGCACGGGCCTTCTTGAAAACGCTGGCTCGCTCCTGCGCGAACATGGGCTTTGCCAGACCAACGCGTTTGTCATCACCAACCCGCAGGTCGGAGCCCTTTACTTTGAGTCATTGCAGCAGGCACTCGGGAAGGCCGGGTTTATGCGCATTGTCCGGCACGAAATCCCCGCCACTGAAGAAGGGAAAAACTGGGAGGAATTTTCAGGCTGCTGCTCGGCATTGCTTGAAGCCTTTCCCGATACGGGGTCGATTCCGCTGGTCATCCTGCTCGGGGGCGGCGTGGTGGGCGACCTGGGCGGATTCGCCGCCGGCGTGTTCCGGCGCGGCGTTCCCTTTGTCCAGATCCCGACGACACTGCTAGCGGCGGTCGATTCGAGCGTCGGTGGAAAAGTCGCCGTCAACTTCGGCGGGGTAAAAAACATCATGGGCATCTTCAATCAGCCGCGGCTGGTGATCTGCGATCTGGCGCTGCTCAAAACGCTTTCCCCCCGTGAGTTGCGAAGCGGCGCGGCCGAAGTCATCAAATACGGCGTCGTTTGCTCGGAAGCGCTTTTTGAGCAGCTCGAGGGTGGGCTGGAAAAGCTGCTGGCCCTGGACGGGGCGGCGCTCATCGACATCGTGACACAATGCGTCGGATTGAAAGCGGGCGTCGTGGCCCGGGATGAGTTCGATAAAAAGGGGATCCGCAACGTGCTTAACTTCGGCCACACAATTGGCCATGCGCTGGAACTTTCGGCCAATTACACGCTCACCCACGGGGAAGCCATTTCAATCGGGATGATCGCCGCCACCCGCCTTTCCATCGCGCTCGGTCTCTCTTCCCCGCTGCTTCTGGAACGGCTCGAAACCTTGTTGCACCGCGCAAACCTGCCGACCCGCCACCCCGATGCACCAGGGCTCTTCGACAAAATAGTGCGCGCCATGCAGATGGACAAAAAGTTCAGGGACGGGAAAAACCTCTTTGTTCTGCCAACCCGAATCGGCGGCTGGCAGCAGCAGGAAAATGTGCCATGGGAGCTTGTGTATGAAGTGGTGCGTTCGGTGTTGACGGTCTCTGAAACCCTACCTTCCTGAGTTTACGCTCCGAAAACTCAATCCCACCCGTGGGCAGCGTGCATTTTAAACAGCCGGTGCCTTGCCAAGGACGGAAAGGTTTTTAAGACTTCACCCATGAAATCCCTTCGTGAACAGTACGATGGCGTAGAACGTCTTCTGGAATTTGACTTTGTCCGCGCAACGGAAAACGCCTCGCTCAATTCGCTTCAATGGCTCGGACGCGGGGAGAAAGAACTCGCGGACGCGGCTGCCTGCGACGCCATCCGCGGGATGTTCGACAACATGGACATCAGCGCCGAAGTGGTCATCGGGGAAGGGATCAAGGATAACGCGCCGGGCATTTTCAAAGGCGAACATCTCGGCTCGTGGATCCCGGGAACCACGCGGTTTGACATCGCGCTCGACCCGATCGATGGGACCACCAATATCGCCAAAGGGGCGCCGAATTCGATTTCGTGCATCGCGGCGGCTATCGTGCAGGAAGGCGAGAAATATTCGCTAAAGGACATTCCTTCCTTCTATATGATGAAACTGGCGTACGGGCCCCAGGCCGTCACGCACATGAATCGCACCGGCGTCCGTTCACTCGCGCTGCTCAGCTCGGTGGCCGAGATGGTGCAGGCGATCGCCGACATCATGAAAAAAAGGGTGCAGGATGTCGTCGTGCTCGTCATGGATCGGCCACGGCACGCCAAACTCGTCGAGGAAGTCCGCGCCACCGGAGCCGCCTTGCGAATGATTTCCGATGGCGACATCGCCGCCGCCATTGCCCCTTCCATTCCCGACTCCGGCATCGATCTCTTTATCGGAGTCGGCGGTTCCCCGGAGGCGGTGCTCGCTTCCGCCGCGCTCAAATGCCTGGGCGGCGACATGCAATCGATGATGTGGCCGCGCGATGAGGTTGAACGCCGCGAGTTGATCGAGCTTGGGTACGGCGACGAGATCGAGCGGATTTTCTTTGCCGATGATCTGGCGCATGGTCCCAACATTATTTTTTGCGCGACAGGGATCAGCGACAGTCCGTTGCTGCGTGGCATCCGGGTGCAGAAACGGCGCGCTGTCACCCACTCGGTGCTGATGCGGGCCAAGACTCATTCGCTGCGTTACATCGAGACGCATCACGAATTACGCACCAAGAAGATTCCGTTGCGCTCAGAAAACCGGGACCGGTGATCGGGCGGCGGCGGCCGCGCGCGGAGCTTCCCTGGAACGCGTTGCCCTGAGAACTCTTTCAGGAGAGAAACGAGTGGGAAACTATTGACGAAACTTTTTCTGTTCTAATAGTCGAACCAACGAATATCCAACGGTATGTTTCACACATAGCATATATGATCTTAGACAATGCGCGCACGCTAAAAGGTTTCTTTCAATACAGAAGCTGCACGTTGTTTTGGATTTATAGTATGATGCGGGCACCCGGCATCGACCGTTTCTCTCCAAAAGTGCGGTTGCCGGGAGGTTTTCAGTGAGCCAGAAAGTCCGGAGCCAGGCGATGGAGCTGCTCTCCACGCTCGTGGACACCGTCGGCAGCTTGGTGGTGGTGCTCGATCGGGAGGGCCGTATCGTGCGCTTTAACAAAGCTTGCGAAGAGTTGAGCGGTTATTCGTTTAACGAAATCAAAGATCAGGCGTTCTGGGGTTTGATTCTGGTTCCCGAGGAACTGGAGATGGTCAGGAGAGAGTTTGACCACCTCCTTGGAGGCGCTCTTCCACGGCAGTTTGAAAATCAATGGCTAAACAGGCAGGGGGAACGCCGCTGGATCACGTGGTCTAACACAGCTCTGTATGATCAAAATGGGGCGGTGGAATTCATCGTGGGAGTCGGCTGCGATTTCACGGAGCGGAGGCTTGCCGAGGCCGAGCTCCTTTATCAGCTGCGGCTGACCCGGGCCATCACCGATCAGGCTACGGATTCAATCTTTGTGACCGATAAAGCCGGGCGGATCCTTTTTCTCAATCAAAAGGCTGAGCGCGCTTTTGGATTTGGCGCGGATGAGCTTAAGGGGCGGATGCTGCATGATTTTGTGCATCGGCATGGCGAGGGGGATTCATCGCTGGCCAGTGAGTGTCCACTGGCAAAAATCTGCAACCCCGAGGGAGCGCGGCGCCATTGGGAAGATTTGTTTTTTCGCAAGGACGGAACGCCGGTGACGGTGACCTGTTCGTTTCTGGAAATTGACGATAAACGGACCGGATCGGTTTTGGTGGTGCACGACACGACCGAGCGCAAACAGACCCAGATGGAGCTGGCGAGCCGCGGCCTTCAACAAGCGGCGGTGGCGAAACTGGGCGAACACGCATTGGCGGGAGGCGATCTCAATGCGTTGCTCAAAGAGGCGGCGCTGCTGGTGGCCAGCACCTTGAATGTGGAGTATTGCAGCGTGCTTGAGGCGCTCCCCAATGAGGCGGGTTTTTTGTTAAAAGAAGGGTTTGGCTGGGACCCGGGCGTGCTTGGCCACGTTATGCCAATTGGTTTTGGCGCCAGCTATGCGTTGAGCTGCAGCGAGCCGGTTGTCTCAGCCGACATCGCCAGGGAATGCCGGTTTAAAATCACCTCCGTTCTCCGGGATCACAAAGTGGCGAGCAGTATGAAAGTGGTGATCGCCGGCCTTCAGCGGCCTTTCGGCATCATCGCCGCCCATACCACCCGCCCGCGCACGTTCACCCAGGATGACATCCATTTTCTTCAGTCCATCGCCAATGTGCTTGCGATGGTGATCCGACGTAAATCGCTGGAAAGGGAGGTGCTCGAAATCTGCGATGCCGAGCGGCGCCGGTTGGCGCGCGATTTGCACGACGGCGTTTGCCAGCACTTCACCGGGATTGGAATGATGGCGATGGTGCTGGAGAAAAAACTCGCGGCCAAACAGCTTCCCGAAACCAGGCAGGCGCAGGAAATCTCGCGGCTTTTGCGCGATGGCAGCGAGCTCGCGCGGGAAGTCATGGAAGGGCTTTCACCGGTGAATATCGAAAACGGCGGATTGTTCACGGCGCTGCGCGGGCTGGCTGAAATGGTGGAAAAACGGCTCGGGTTTAAATGCCGCTTTGTCCATGAACGCGAGGCGGTCATTCACGACAGCTTTATCGCGGGCCATTTATTGCGAATCGCGCAGGAAGCCGTGGAAAACGCGGTAAAGCATAGCCAGGGCAGGAACATCGGCATCACACTTGCCACCGCCGGCTCGCACCTGGTTTTAAAAATCAAGGATGACGGCATCGGTTTGCCCGAAAGCAAACACGAGGCCACCGGAATGGGGCTTCAGGTGATGCGGTATCGCGCGGCCTTGATAAACGCTTCGCTTTCCATCAGCCGCGCCGGAAAACGCGGGACATTGCTTAGCTGCTCCATCCTGATTCCAGGCGGGGCGAAGGGAAATTAAGAGCCTTTTTCAGCGGTGGACGGCTGGCATGCCGCTGGCCGCGTAGCGGGTTCCGGCGGAGGCGCCTTTTGGAAAAGCTTCATCGATCCGGTGCAGATCCGCGGCGGTGAGGGTGACATTGAGGGCGGCCAGGTTTTCCTCCAGATATTCGCGGCGTTTGGTGCCGGGAATCGGGACGATGTCGTTGTTGCCTTGCGCAAGCACCCAGGCAAGCGCGAGCTGGGCAGGAGTGCATCCTTTTTGAACGGCAAGCGCTTCCACGCTTTTCACCAGGTCGAGATTGCGCTCGAAATTTCCGCCCTGGAAACGCGGATTGTTGCGGCGGTAATCGTCGCTGGCCAGATCCTCAAAGCGCCGGATCCGGCCTGTCAGCATGCCGCGTCCAAGCGGGCTGTAAGCAACAAAGCCGATGCCGAGTTCGCGGCAGGTCTCAAGGACTCCGTTATCCTCGGGATCGCGCGTCCAGATTGAATATTCGGTTTGCAGAGCCGCGATGGGATGGACCGCGTGCGCCCGCCGCACCGTGCCGGGCGCCGCTTCCGAAAGCCCGAGGAAACGCACCTTGCCTTCGCATACCAGCTCGGCCATTGCGCCGACGGTTTCCTCAATGGGAGTCTCGGGATCGACCCGGTGCTGATAATAGAGATCAATCACATCGACGCCCAGCCGCCTGAGGCTTCCTTCACACGCGGCTTTGACGAACTCAGGCTTCCCGCTAAAGCCTTTGCGCATCGGATCCGATGGATCGCGCAGGAAACCGAACTTCGTGGCCAGAACCACTTCGCCGCGCCGTCCGGCAATCGCTTTTCCAATCAGGATCTCATTGGTATGCGGGCCGTAGGCATCCGAGGTGTCGAGGAACGTGACCCCGGCATCGAGCGCGCGATGGATGGTGGCGATCGATTCGGTGTCATCGCGCGTGCCGTAAAACTCCGACATCCCCATGCAGCCGAGACCGAGAGGGGAGGTTTCAAGGGTACCAAGGAAACGCGCTGGGAACATGGGCGGATGATTAATGGTTCGCGCATTTTGGCGAGCGCGTTCCTTTTGAATGTTTCCATTTTTCCGCTTGCGCGACCGGGGAGCCAACGGCTGGAAGCGAGCAGATGAAGATTAAGAGCAAGAGAAGATGGACGTGGTCACTGGAAAGTGGCTCAGTCCCATTCCCTTGAGTGAAATCCAAGCGCCCTTCCTTAGTGAAGAAACCACATAAACCGGAACCGGACCCAGCGGCGAAGCACTACGTGCTCGATACCAACGTGCTCATCCACGAGCCCCAATCGATGTTTAACTTCGAGGAGAATTCCGTTTGGATTCCCGTGGAGGTTCTGGAGGAACTTGACCGGTTTAAATCCGAATCGACCACGCGCGGAGCGAATGCGCGCGAGGTCCACCGGCGGTTAAGCGGCCGGTTTTCCACGGCCGAACAGATGAAAAACGGCGTGGAACTGGAGAATGGCGGCACATTACGGGTCTGCATTAATCCGCATGTGAAATTTGAAAATCACGGCTGGCAATTGCTAAACGATTCGCCCCGATTCAAGTTGGTACGCGCCCTTTTCCCTGATCTTTCGTTAACAGACAACCGCATTCTAGCCAGTGCTGTTTATCTGGCGGACACTCAGGTTGGGCAGACCGTTCTGGTGACAAAAGACATCAATATGCAGCTCAAGGCGCGTACCCTTGGGCTTGATGCCGAGGATTACCGCACCGACCGGGTCGAGGATAGCGACATCCGGCGCACCCAGCGGCGCAGCGGCCCCGATGAAGTCGAGACGCTTGATCTGCCCGGCCACACACTCCAGGCGTTTGCCAGCCAGGAACAGATCACGCTTCCTTTAGCCGAAAAGCTGTTGCCCAACCAATACGTCTTTCTTCGCAACGAAGAGGAGCATTCCCACGGCGTTCCCGCCCGGCATCTGCGCGACGGCTACTTCCGCAAGCTGCGCATCGATCACATCAATATCCGCGGCGGCCGCACTTTTCAGGCCGCCAATCTGGGCCAGCGTTTCCTTCTCGATGCCCTTTACGATCCCGACATCTCGCTTTTGACGGTTTATGGAAAAGCGGGGACCGGTAAAACGCTTTTGAGCGTCGGCGCTGCCCTTGAGCAGGTCCAAAACGGCGATTACGAAAAAATGCTGATCACGCGGGTGATCATGCCGACCGGACGCGACATTGGTTTTCTTCCCGGGAGCAAGGAGGAAAAGATGCAACCATGGCTTCAACCCGCCTACGATGCGCTGGAGCAACTCCTGGCGCGGCCCCGCAAACCCGAGCAATTTGACAAACGCAAACAGAGCGCGCGCAAGAGTTCTCCCAGCTCCACCAAGAGCCCGGCTGCTCCCGTGCAAAGCAAGGTGGTGCGGCCGTATGAGCCATTGATGGCGGCCGGATTGCTTGAAATTGAAGCGATCGCCCATATTCGCGGCCGCTCGATTCCGAAGGCGATTTTTATCGTGGATGAAGCCCAGCAATTGACACCGCATGAGGCCAAGACGCTCGTCACGCGGATGGGCAAAGGAAGCAAGATCATCATGATCGGCGACCTGGCCCAGATCGATAATCCGTATGTCGACGCCCATACCAACGGACTCGTCTACACGCGGAACCGGCTTCAGGGGCAGTCGTTCATGGCGCACGTTAATTTGTTCAAAGGCGAGCGAAGCGAAATGGCCGACGTCGCCGCCAACCTGATGTAATAGCAAGCGAGTGCCAAGCCATGCGACCCGAGCCAAAAAAACGCCTCGATACCGCTGCCTCGGAACGCCCGGGCCTTAACAGCGCATTTGCCGGCCTTGATATTCCCAACCTGCCGGCACCCGAGCCGCCCGCCGTTCCGCTGGAAACCAAGCAGGTTTGGAAGCTGGGCCGCGTGGTGTTGCGAAAAGAAAAAGCGCATCGCGGCGGCAAGACCGTGATCGTGGTGGACGATTTCGCCCAACACCTGCCCGAATCGCTGATCGAGAAACTGGCAAAAAAGCTGCGGGCGGCGTGCGGATGCGGAGGGACGATCAAGGAGCGCACCATTGAGATTCAAGGCGATCAGGCCGGAAAAATCCGCGAGCTGTTGGAGAAGGAAGGGTTTCAGGTTGCCGGGGTGCGCTGAGGAATTGGACCGGGATCGTAATTTTCCGTCCTGAAAACGGAATAGCCAAAAGGGAGGGCACACAGCCTGCTTTACGCGGTCATCTGCTTCGAGCACGTCCGCTTAACCAGGCGCAAAATCATGTCACAGCCCGAGCCGTTTTCCGACTTCGAAAACCGCCCTAAAAAGCGGGTCAACGATCTATCGCCGATCATTAACCTACCGGTTAACGCGATGATTGATGAAGTTGATCCCACACGGGATATTCGCTCACTGATCGATGAACTCCAGCGTGCCGCCCGCGAGAGCCGCGAGCAGACTCAACTCTCCGAACGCGAAAACGAACGGCTCACGGTAAAACTTGAAACCGCCCTGGCTGAACTTCGCGCAGCCGGGACTCGCGAAGCGGAGCTGCGCTCTCGCTTTTTGGAGGTCACCTCGCTCATTAAAGAGCGCGACGCCGCGCGCGCGGCCGAAGAACGCTCAATGCAGACCATCGCTGAACTCCAAAAACGTCTTGAAGCTGTGACGCGTGAAAACGACGCGTTGAGCCGGCAACGCGAGTTGGCCGTGCGCCAGCTCGATGCGTTGACAAAATCGGCCGCCGCCACCGCAGCCCAGCTTGTCCAGGCTCAGACCCAGATCGTTTCCATTCGTCAGGCGCGCGATGCGATCCAGGCGCAAAGCCGCGAAACTGCCGATAAACTTGCACGGGCCGAGGACCAGCTCGCTGAATTTGTTTACGAAAAAGAACACTCCCAGAATCACGCGGATCAGGCGGTTGAAAAAATCGCCGACCTTCATCGACAGGTCGAGGCGCTTGCCGCGGAACGCGCCGCGCTTGTTGAACAGGTCAGCGCGCTAAGCAGGGAGGTCGATGCCGGCCGCCAAAAAATCCTCGATCTTTCCGAGCAACGCTCAGCGGCGGCGATGGCGGGCAATGAACATTCCGCGACCCTGAGCGATGCCAGGGCGCAGATCCTTGAGAGCGCGCGGGAGCGCGATCTGGAACGTGCGCGGGTGGATGAACTCAACAACGAGCTGCACGCTTTAAGGATCAAATTTGACGCGCTCCAGGCTGATTACGTGGAGGCTTATAACGCAAAGGCGGAGCTCGAGGAGGCGCGCCGCCAGTTGCAGTTGATTCCAATGCAGAAGGAAGCGCTGGCTGAGCGCGAAAAAGAATTATTAAGTCAAAGCCAGGAGCAGGAAGAGCAGCTCGCGCAGTTTGCCGCCCAGCTCGCCAGTGCGCAGGATGGACGCGAGAGCGTGCTTGAAACGATGGCCGCCGCGGAAGCGCGCATTGAGGAAATTCATCGGGAACGCGCCGATGCCGAGGAGCGGCAGGCCGAACAGACCAGGGCTCTGGAGTTGCAGACCGCGGCGCTGACTGAGCGTGACGCCGAGCTTGTGCAATCGCTGGCCCGGGCTCGCGAGGAACAAAGCGCCCAGAATCAGAAACTGCATGAATTAAACCGGCAATGCGAAGATCATCGGCTCGTGGCCATTGAGCTGGCGGGCCGCCTCGATGCGGCGCAACGCGAGCTCATTGAAGTGACCGCGAACCTTGCCGAGGCGCGGCTTCAGGTGAAATCGGCGAAACGAAAAAGGGCAGCGCCGGTGGCATCTTCACTTCCTGAGCGAAGTGACGAACCCGATGTGAGCAATCCGATCGATGTTTATCCGCCGCTGACTGAAAAAGATTCCCGCAGCGTGCTGGTGGCAATGCGCCAATGCCATCAGGCGTTTACAAAGAGCCCCTCGGATCTGAGCCTCATCAACGAGCTCTACTGCCACGCGCATAGTTTTTCAGAACGGGCGCGCACTTCGGGAATGCTTGCGCTGCATCGGCTCGGATCCGCGTTCGCCTCGCTCACGCATCATCTCTACGAGATCCCCGAATCGCTCAACGTGTCGACCATGAACACGATGCAGCAGACCATTGAGCTCCTCATGACCCTGGCGCGCGACCGCAACCTGATGCGGCTCATGGACCCGACCAAAGCCCAGGTCTACGCGGTCGACGATGACGTCGACGGATGCGAGATCATCAGCCTCGGGTTGGAAATGGTGATGCTCAAACCGGTCTATTCGGCCGAGCCTTTCGCGGCCCTTGCCGATCTTTCCAATGGCGCGTACGACCTTATTTTTCTCGATGTCGATCTGCCAGGAATGGATGGATTTGAACTCTGTTCAGAGATCCGCAAGCTCGATACCTACGGCAAAACGCCCATTGTCTTCCTTACCGGGCTCGACACTCCCGATTATAAAGCGCGGGCCACCGAGCATGGCGGCACCGATTTCATCGCCAAGCCATTCAACCTCCACGAGCTCGGCGTCAAAGCGCTCACCCACCTGCTCAAATCCCAACTCGAAGCGGCCGGTTGATTGCCGCCTTAACCGAGCACGGCGAGGAGCTCCCGTTCGCGTTGCCGCTGCGCCTCCTCGCTGATCACTTCCTCAAAGGAAGCCGACAACGGCAATTCCGGCAGGTTGACCCATGAACGGCAGCCGCCATACCGCGGGGAATCCTCGAAAACAAACGGTTCGGAAAGCCGGAAGGCGCGGACAAAAGCGAGGCTGACCGACTGCTTTTCGTCGTAGTAAAAACGCTCTTCAATGATCTCGTCGCGCCACAAATGAAACGGCGCAAGACGGCGCACCAGCTCCAGGTCAGCCAGATCCCGCGTCCACTCGACTTTGACCCGGTAACGAATTTCCAGGGATTGATCGCCACGCGCCTCGGGCAGCGCGGTATTGGGCGGAACTTTGAGCTTGGCGGCCTGCTCATGGAAAAGCGTCGGAAACAGGAGAAAATCGTCGTGCTGAAAACGGAAACCGGCGCGGCCTTCGGCGATGCCGCCCTTGCGCAAGATAATGCTCTGCGTGCCATTTCCCAAGGCGTCGCAAATCAAGGTCCATTCTTTGAATCCAGTGCTCATTGCAGAAGTGGAAAGTGGAATGGCAGAAGTGGGAAGCCGGAATTTTGAAAAGAAACTCCGATGCATTTTCAAAAGCTCTCCCAAAGCGGGGATCTCTCGCGTGTTTGCTCTTTTGACTTTCGCCGTTCAGGATTGCGCCATGGCTTATATGATCGATCTGCATTGCCACTCCTGGTATTCCGGGGACGGCGTCAGCAGTCCGGAGGCAATGATTGCTTCAGCAAAAAAGAAGGGAATCCATGGATTGGCGCTGACGGATCACAACACTTGTGACGGCTTCCGGCATCTTTTGGACAAAGGTCTTGCCCGCGAGGACGGTCAGCCGGTGGACGGTTTCCTTGTGATTCCCGGCGTGGAGGTAACCACCGCGGAAGGCCATCTGCTTTGCCTTGGAGTAACCCTTCCTAATTTAAAAGGGACGCCTGCCGCGCAAGTCTGCAAGCTCGTCCATGAACAAGGCGGCCTGGCGATTCCCGCGCATCCATACGACATGTTGCGGGCCGGCATCAAACAGTCCGTCCTTGAAACCCTGGAGATGGATGGACTTGAGGTTTTTAATGCCGCCACCACTTTCAAACGCTTTAACCGGCAGGCTTTCGAGTTCGCCAGGTTGCACAAACTGCCGATGACGGCGGGCAGCGACGCGCATCATGAAGCGGCGGTGGCCACCGCGTATACCATCTTCCCCACGGCCGATTTTTCAGTGAGCGGGATACTTGGCCAGATTGGCAAGGGGATTGAGCGCAACGAGCGCTATCTCACCACCAGGGACGCCATGCGCAAGACTCTCAACAACTGGATGCGGCTCAGGAAAAAGCGCGTCCACGGACGATAAGCAGCTCAGCCGAGCCTGCCCGAGAAGATCAGCAGGCCAAAGCAGACGGCGTGGAAGGTAAGAAGTATGTTGCCGACCCGCCAGAATGGGCCATCGGGCCAGAACTTGCTCTGTTTGTTCCAGCGCGCGAACCAATCGTAACCGCCTAACAGGGCGGCATGGTAGAAGCCGTAGATGATGAAATGGCGCTGCGTGCCGTGCCAGATTCCCATCAGGCCGAAGGTGAGAAAGAGTCCGAGGTAGGAGGCGGTGTGTTTGCCTTTGAACCATTTGCCTTTGGCTGCCGCGAGCAGGAAACGCATATAGACATGGTCGCGAAACCAGAACGAGAGCGTGATATGCCAGCGGTTCCAGAACTCGCGGATGTTGCGCGCCAAAAACGGCAGATTGAAATTCTCCGGCGTCCGGACTCCGAAAAGATAGCTGATTCCCACAGCAAAAGCGCTATAGCCGGCAAAATCAAAAAAGAGATAAAGGCTATAACTATACATATAGCCGATGACATGCAGCGGATTGCCACCTAACGAGAGCGGCTTGACCCAGTATTTTTCGATCAATACCGAGATGATGAATTTGTAAAGAAACCCGCGGAAGACCCGTTGCACGGCGCCATCCAGGTCGATGAGAAACTCCGTGCGATTGCGTTTGCGCGCCCAATCCTGGCCAAAACGGCGGTACCGGTCGACCGGTCCCGAGGAGATCGTGGGAAAGAAAAAGAGGAATGCGAAATATTGCCAGAGCGAGAGCTTCTTGATGACCCCGTCGTGAATGCTAAAGACAACATCCAGGGCGCGGAAGGTCACATACGAAATGCCCGCGTAGCCAAAGCTGTTTTCCGGGGAGAAAACCGGGAGGAATTTCGCGGTTGCAAGCGGTAAAATCGCCAGCGGAATCGCCGCGTAGAAGAAGGGACGCGATTTAAAGCGCAGGAACGTGGCGGCGAGCGTGCCTTGGTAAACAAAAAAACCGAGCGCGGCCCAGATCTGGGGAATCTGCCAGTCGGAATATGGCGTCACCGTGTCGGTGCCAAGATGCAGCAGAAGGCCTGCAATGCTTGCGATCACCACCCAAAGCGCGTTGGCCCTGCCGAACAAACCAAGCAGCACGGTCACGACGACTACATACAGCAGGAGCGCGAAGTAGTGGAAATCAGCGTAGGGAGGCATGAACGGCGTGGGCCAGCAAATCAAAAAGCAATGCGCGCAGACTTGAGACAATCAAATCATCTCGGCGAGTTTGCGCCGGTCGGCCTTGCCGTTTGCCGTCATCGGAAACGCATCCAGAAAGCGGAATTTTCTCGGGACCATGTAAGCGGGTACCCGCTCAACCAACCCCGATTTGAGCAGGCTGGTAAATTCAAAATCCGAACCGGAGCGCGCGATCGCCGGAACAATAAAAGCGATCAGCGATTCGATTCGTTCGCCTTTTTGGACAGGAAGCACGACCGCGTCGGCCACCTCAGCCAGCGCCCGCAGGTTCGCTTCCAGATCGCCCAGTTCAATCCTGTAACCGTTTACTTTGACCTGGCTGTCCATGCGGCCTTCAAAAAAGAGAAGCCCATTGCGTTCGCGTCCCCAGTCGCCGGTCCGGTAAGCCTGGATGCCGTTAAACAAAAAGAATGCCTTCTGTGTGAGCTCCTCGCGTCCAAGATAACCGGGACTCACATTCGGACCGGCAATGATGATCTCGCCGCGCTCGCCTTCTTCGACCCGCGCGCCGGATTCGCTGGCAATAAAGACGCGGGTGCCAGGCATCTCACGGCCCACCGGCAACGGCGAATGCGCCGCAAGCAGCTCGCGATCGACCCGGATCGAAGTCGTCGCCACGGTTGCCTCGGTCGGCCCGTATGTGTTCCAAACTTCCGCCTCGGCAAACCGTTCGATGAGCTGGGAAGCGGTCTCCGGTGCGAGCGTTTCGCCACAAAAAAGAAACCGCCGCAGCGCTGGGAGCATGGTCTGATTAAAGCCGCGCTCAATCAGGCACATCTGGGCAAAGGAAGGTGTTGAAACCCACGTGGTCACTCCGGAGCGGGCGAGCGCTTCATAAAGTTTCTTTAAGTTCCCGATCTCCTCCTTGGTGATGCTGAAGAGCGTGCCGCCCGTGACCAGGCTCAGGTAAAGATCCATGACCGAGAGATCAAAAGAGAACGGGGCCTGATTAAGGAACGTCTCGGCCCAATCGCCAAACCCGTGCTCGACGCGCATCCAATCAACGAACGCCGTCAGATTGGCCAGGGTGATCACAACCCCTTTCGGCTCGCCGGTGCTGCCTGAGGTAAAAAGAATATAAAACGGATCGTCTTTTTCAACGCGCCGCGGCCGGGTTTCACGACGTTGAGCCGATTCAACTGCAATCCGTTCAGGGGTCAGGACGATTGCCGCGCCGGCCGTCTGCACGATCCGTTCGACGCGATGGGATGGGATCGACGTGTCGATAGGCACATAAGGCCGCCCCGCCTTGACCGCCGCGAGGAAGGCAATGAGCATCTCGGGTTCCTTATGGCCCAGCACGACCACCGGGGCGCGGCTGGAGTCATCGAGTTCATCCACAAGCCAGCTTGCGAGCGCATCGGAGCGGGCTGTCAGCTCTCCGTAAGTCAGCACCCGGTCGCCGCTGACATGTGCGGCACGATCCGGGGCCAGACGGCTCCATTGATCAATCTGGTCGAGTAAATGCATGCGCTTAGAATCCCTGGTAGACAAAGGGCGGCGTGGAAAAATTGCCACGCCCATACAGCACCACGAGTCCCGCGATGATCGCCAAATAATAAAGGGTGAGCAGTGCCACGCGCATATGCGGGTGGGCTTCGAGCCAGAGCGGGATGCGGCTCATTTTACCGGCTCACCAAGACGCGCCTGCAGATCGGCCACGAGTTTGGCCGGAGTGGCCCAATTTTCGCGCTCAAATTCCGCCGGGGAAATCTCCACGCCCAGCTCACTTGAAAAGGCGACGATCAATTCCACGGTCTTCATGGAGTCGAGCACCTGGCTTCCATAGAGGTCCAGGTCGGGATTGGTGCGCACTTCGTCGGTCTCAGCCGTGTTGGCGAGAATTTCAAGAATCTGGTCGGTTGTGCTCATAAGAAGAGGTTCTAGCGGTTGGTAAACCGCCCATGGTAAAAATCATCGAGTGCTTTGTTGTAATACATCCAGCCCTCGGCGCTGAGATGGTCGAGAAAATCGACCAGGAAATCGTTGTCTTTCTCGTGCTCGCGAAAGTCGGCCAGCGGCATCTGATACTTGGTGGCAAGCGCGTTGAGCCGCTGCACATAAGCGGTCCGCGGCAGCGGAGAAAGGCCCGCCACCTCCAGCCGAATATCTTCAATCGGCATGGCCAATAAAAGCGGTTCAGCGCCCAATTCTTTAAATACGCGCAGCAACAACTCGAGGTCGGTCCATTCCCGGGCGGTTCCCGGCAAAAGACTCTTGTCCCGTGAAGCGCGCGGCAGATGCTTCTTTTTGACCTCGTCCTTTTTCTTCTGCACGGTCGCGGCGGCGTTGGCCAGTTTGGCGGCGCGCTTGAGCATCTCGCTCCATTTCATGACCCCCATGCCGCGCACAGGCACCGGGTTGAGCTTCTCGTCAACATCGAGAATATGGAGCGCCGCCTCAAAATGATCCTGCATCTGGCCGACCGCGCAATAAATCCGTCCCAGCGGCCAGGTCCCGGCATACAACAGCCGGTCAACCATCGTGTCGCCGGCAAGCCGCCAAAGGGTAAAATTCAGGAGCGCGCGATCGTCGAGCGTGTTCGGAAAATCCAACATCCGGCGCGCCACATCCCGCTTCAGTTCAAAGCTGAGATGGGTGCTGAAGGCCAGCTCAAAGGCCTGCATGTTGGAGAAATTTCCCTCGTAATATTCCGGGGCGAAAACCTCGGTGAAAAACCAGCCCGGCGAAATGGAAAACGCCACTTTGCGCCCCTTGATATCGTCTCCGACCGCAGCCACTTTCTGCAAAACCGAAAGCGAGGAAGTGCCCGGTTTGCCCACCGGGAAAACGCGAAACCCGGTCGGGTAATCCTGGAAAAACTGGGTCGCGTTGTTGGGCATTTCCTTTACCAGTTCCGAACTGCCGTACAGGACGAGCAGGTCGGGCTGGCTGAAGGCGTGCTTCTGGAGCGCCGCGCCCTGGAGTTTTTCGGGCGTGAATTCAGGCGCCAAGGCGTGGATGTAGCGGCGCTCAAGCCGCGTGCACCATAGAAGGCTCGCGGCTAGGGCAATCGCCGCGATCACCAGGGCAAGCAATGCGGCTTTTAAATGAGGCTGACGGGAGGGGGACCCAGTTTGCACGGGGCGCCAATGGTGCGCTCCCGGGGCAATTATTCAACCCCAGATTTGCATACCCTTCGCCCGCGTGCTCAAGCGAGCCGCTTTTCCGGCGATTTTAAAGCCGCGAAATGAGCAATTCGCGCTGGAAAATGAGCTCCTTGGGCAGCCGGTCGTGCACGGTCAAAAAAAGTTCCGTCTGGGAAATCAATTCCCGGCGCCATTCCGTGCCGTCGATTTTCATGCATTTCTCAAACTTTTCGCGCGGATAATCGAGTCCCGTCCAATCGAACTCCTCGTATCGGGGCATCCAGCCGATCTGGGTCTCCCGCGCTTTGGCGCGTCCGCGGCAGCGATCGATAATCCAGCGCAGGACGCGGAAGTTTTCCCCAAACCCGGGCCAGAGGAATTTGTCATCGTCATCCTTGCGGAACCAGTTGACGTGGAAAATGCGGGGGCAATCGTCGAGGTCGCGGCGGATGTTGAGCCAATGGTTGAAATAATCGCCCATGTTATAGCCGCAGAATGGAAGCATCGCCATCGGATCCCGGCGCACTTCGCCCATGGTGCCGGCGGCGGCGGCTGTCATTTCCGAACCCATCGTGGCGCCAAGGTAAGTGCCATGGATCCAATTGAATGACTGGCAAACCAGCGGCATCGTCGTCGCGCGGCGTCCTCCGAATATGATCGCGCTGATCGGCACCCCGGCGGGATCCTGCGCCTCGGGAGCGAGCACCGGATTATTCTGCATCGGCGCGGTGAACCGGCTGTTGGGATGCGCGGCTTTGGTTCCGGACTCAGGCGTCCATGCGTTGCCCATCCAATCCAGCGTCCCTTCCGGCGCGGGTTCATCCTTGCCCTCCCACCAGACATTCCCGTCGGGAGTCAGCGCAACATTGGTGTAGATCGTGTCCCGCTCGATGCTCTTCATCGCGTTCGGGTTCGATTTGTAATTGGTGCCGGGCGCCACCCCAAAATAACCGGCCTCCGGGTTGATGGCATAAAGGCGGCCATCGGCGCCCGGTTTCATCCAGGCAATGTCATCTCCAATCGTCGTGATTTTCCATCCGGAGAACGCGGCGGGCGGAATCAGCATGGCGAAATTGGTCTTGCCGCATGCGCTTGGGAAAGCGGCCGCGACATACGTCTTTTCTTTCGCCGGCGATTCCACGCAGAGGATCAGCATATGCTCCGCCATCCATCCCTGATTGCGCCCCAGATAGCTGCCGATGCGCAACGCCAGGCATTTTTTCCCCAACAAGACGTTGCCGCCGTAGCCCGATCCGACCGAGATAATCGCGTTATCCTGCGGGAAATGGCAGATGTAGCGGCGCTCCGGATTACAATCGAGCACGCTATGGACGCCGCGATTGAACTCATCGCCCTGGCCGAGCTGATTGAGCGCCACCTGGCCCATCCGCGACATGATCCGCATGTTGAGAACCACGTAGATGGAGTCGGTTATCTCGATGCCGACCTTGGTCAGCGGGGAACCGGGGGGGCCCATCAGATACGGCACCACATACATGGTGCGACCGGCCATGGCGCCCTTGAGCAGGCCATTGAGCTTCTCATACATCTCCTTTGGCGGCGCCCAATTATTGGTTGGGCCGGCTTCATCCCTGGCCGTTGTGCAAATATAAGTGCACTGCTCAACGCGCGCCACGTCATTGGGGTTTGAACGGTGATAATAGCAGCCGGGCAGCTTTTCCTGGTTGAGCTTTATCAGCACTCCTGTGCCCACCGCTTCCTCCAGCAAAAACGCCTTTTCCTCCTCTGATCCATCGCACCAGAAAACGTGCTCCGGCTTGGTCAATGCCGCCACCTCGTCAACCCAGGCCGTTAAAATCGGATTGTCCGACGCGGCACCGCCAGGAGAATATTGTTTAGCCATAGTATTCAATAGATTCGTCAAAGCCGGGCATGATGGCAAGACGGGCAGCCGTCCATTCCACATTTACGATTCGGACTCGCAGTGCGGCCCGCGCGATTTGACGGTTTGCTCCGTAACATCAAAGCGACTATTCACCTACCCAAGCATGCGCACGACTTCGAGTTTCAGTGACTATCAGCCCCTGGGCCATCTTGGCCGTCTGCCCATCCACGTCACGACGCTCCTGGCCATTTTTTATGTGATCGGGATGGTGTTCACCACATTCCTTCAAGCCGCCAGCAACGCCCCGATTTCAGGGCTTTCGTTTGTCAGCCACGAGTTTTTTGGCCGTGGCTGGCTTTGGGAGCCGTTTACCTGCACATTTGTTAATTCGCCGAACTTCTTTTTTCTTTTCGGCATCGTCTTTTTCTACACGGCGGGCATTGAGGTGGAACGGTTTTTTGGAAGGAAGCGGTTCATCAAGTTCTTCCTTCTTTGTTTATTAGTCGTTCCGCTTACATTAAGCGCCTGGTGGCTGCTTGGGGTCGATTATGCTTATAGCACAGTCTACGATATTCTTGTGGCAATGTTTATTGCATTCGCAACACTTTATCCAAACATCGAATATTTCGGGTGGGTCCCCCTCAAATACGTCGCGTTTGCCTGCTTTGCCATCGCCTGCCTTCAACACGTCTCCCAGCATGATTGGGTCGGGTTCAGCGTGCTTGCGGTGGAAAGCGCGGCCGCGTTTGGAGTGGTGCGTTACTTAAAAAACGGCGGCTCCATTGAGTTTGGCGATTTAAAAGAAAAACTCTTCGGGCCGCGCCGCAATTTCAAAGTCGTCCCATCGCCCAGCCGGGAATACGGTGAGGATGAGAACGATGACGTGATCGAGGAGATTGATCCGTTGCTTGAAAAGATCGCCAAATCGGGGCTTGCGAGTCTGACCCGTAAGGAACGCGCGCGTTTGGAAAAAGCGCGGCAGGCTTTGATTAAAAAAGAGACGCCCGATTTATAACGGCGGCGTCAAAACGGAGAGGGCCAGGCCGGGCGTGAAGTGAATTCATTCGAGCCTGGGCTCGGAGGTGCTACTAGTCAGCCATGAGTGACGCGCCTCAAAGCGAACAAGCCAAACGCCTTTCGCGATCGGATAGCAATTATGTGACCGCCATGTCGCATTTTTACCGGGGCGAACTTGGCCGGATCATGGCATGGCGCGCCCGGCTCGATAACACGACCAACTGGGCGATTACCACTTCCACGACGATTTTCACGGTGGCGTTTTCGTTCCAGGGCGTCCCGCATATTATCTTCTTTTTCAATGTGGCGATCGTCTGGGTGATGCTTTGGATCGAAGCGCGCCGCTATCGTTTTTACGATGCATTCCGCGCCCGGGTTCGCATGCTGGAAGCCCACTTTCTGGTGCCGATCGTCGCCCAGAACAGCCAGCTCCTTCATGGAGACTGGCAGAAACTTGTTTGTGAGGATCTGTTGCTGCCCTCTTTTAAGATCAGCAAATTTGAAGCCGTTGGCCGGCGGCTAAAACGCAACTACGGCTTTATATTCATCATCATTTTGTCGGCGTGGTTTACGAAAATCTTCCTCCATGCCTCCTCGCCGATCACAAACTTCAGTTCTTTTTATGCCGCGCTGAAGGTTGGCACCTCCATCCCCAGCTGGCTTGTGGCGTTTGTTTTTCTCGCCACGTTTATCTCCACCATCGCCATCATCATCTATATCAGCAGACAATCGACGGGCGAAATCTCCGAGTTCGGCGCCCACCGTTCGCTCTGGCGGATTTGATCCTCGCTTGTCACCTTGTCGCCTTATGCCTCTTGATCAGCTCCGTGAAATTGTTGCCAGGCTGCGTTCCCCGACCGGCTGCCCCTGGGATCGTGAACAAACGCATACCAGTCTGCGCGCCGGGCTCATTGAAGAGGCGTATGAAGTGGTCGAGGCCATCAACAATTCGGACGATGCCAATCTGCGGGAGGAACTTGGCGACCTGCTTCTGCAGGTTGTTTTTCATGCGCAAATCGCCTCGGAAGAGGGGCGCTTTAACTTCGATGAAGTTGCGCAGGATATTTCCGAAAAATTGATCCGCCGGCACCCGCATGTCTTCGGCGAGGACCAATGCGCTGATTCGGCGGCGGTGCTGGTACGGTGGGAGGAAATCAAGCGGGCTGAAAAAGGAATCACACAGACTTCAGCCCTTGATGGCGTTTCGGGAGGGTTGCCCGCGTTGATGCGAGCCGAGAAGGTCCAGAAAAAAGCGGCGCGAGTTGGCTTTGACTGGAGCGAAGTGGCCCCGGTGCTGGAAAAAATCAGGGAAGAGATTGCGGAAGTCGAAGCGGAAATCGGTGAGGCGCCTGAACGGATTGAGGATGAGATAGGCGATCTGTTTTTCTCGGTGGTGAACCTGGCGCGCAAACTCAGGATTGACGGCGAAGTGGCGCTCCATCGAGCGACGGACAAGTTTGTCGGCCGTTTTCATCAACTTGAAAAACTCGCCCTCGAACGCGGCCTGGCCCTGGATAAAATGACGCTGGCCGAACTCGATGCGCTCTGGGATGACGTCAAGGCGGCGTCGCGAATTTAGCGGTCTAAAAACCGGGAGAGGTGCGCATCAACCGATTGCGGGCTTACTGAAGAAAAATCAGTCCAATTGCGTCGACGTCGGCCCCGGCAAGGATGTTTGAACCGACAACAAGTTTGCCTTCGCCATTTAACTCCTTTGGTTTGCCGCCCGTCGTCCCGCCGACCCACTCGCTTTTGTAAGAATCCCGCGGATCAAGCCCCAGCCCTTGGTCTTTGATTTTCATGAATGTCACCTGCATGCCAATGAGCCGGCTTCCGGGTTTCAGTAACACGGCGCCGACCGCATACCCTTTTTTGGCGACCACGATTGTATGGCGCTCACCTTCTCCATAAACTGCACCCTCCACATCGCCATTGACCGTGCGAAATACCGGCTGAATTGATTTAATGATCGTTTCGGAATTATAGCCGCCTGCGCCAATCCGAAAGCCGGCCAGCAATCCGTTTTTTTTGATCTCCGCCCGGCCGCCATTGGGATTGTCGCCAATAATTGGCGTTTTATAGATGCGTTTTTGGGCCAAGAGATCGGCAACCTGCATCATGTTGATTTCGAAGCGGACATCTCGCAGTTCTTCGGAATCGCCGCGGGCGGCGATGAGCCTTGCCATGTTGTTTAGCTGCTGAGCATACCGGACTCGAATGCTGCTCAATTTTAAGTCCGAGCGACTGCTGGCACTCTGAATATCGAGGTCAAACTGGCTCCTGAGTTGCCGCGCGACACCTGGTATCGCACGGCCGCCCTCTTCATCCTCCCTCTGTTCTTTAACGCGCGTTATCTCCCTGGCGATGGCATTGCTCTCCGCCACCTTTTTGGAGCTCAATAACCGCTCCTTGATCACATTAAGCGCATTGATGTAGCCCAACCTTATTGTTTGAATGCGCGGCTCGGATTCGGCCTCCACAGCCTTTGTCTGGGCTTCAAAATCCGCTCGCAAAGTTTGGAGCTCCGATGGCGCTGCGGCAGACTGAGCCCGAGCTAAAACGCCGAGGAGCACCAGCAGATTCAGGAGAACCATCGCCCGGAGGATGGACCGGACACTTCGAGCCGGAAATCGAGGGATCTTCCCGCAGTGTACGCTTTTATTCATTGGATTTAGTGATACAATCCGTTTCGACGTGTCAACAATATCTCACCTCCTGGTTTAGCCCCTTTTGGCATCCAAAAAACCAGGCGAGTACATTTGCCAAGTCGTTGGCGCAAGTTGCGCTTGTTAGCGCGAAGACGACTGGTAACTTCGCACGCACTTTCCTCGCATGGCCCCCACCGGATACCTCGCACTCGTTCTTCACGCTCATCTCCCGTATGTGCGGCATCCGGAATATGACGATTTTCTGGAGGAAGACTGGCTCTACGAGGCGATCACGGAAACCTATCTGCCGCTGCTCGATGTGCTCCAGGGGCTGGCGGACGATGCGGTCGAATTCGAGATCGCCATGTCGCTCACGCCGCCGCTCTGCCACATGTTGCGCGACGCATTGCTCCAGGACCGGTATGTCCGTTATTTGGAACGCTCCATCGAGCTGACCCGGCGCGAAGTGGAACGGACACAGGGCGATGAAAAACTTCAGGAGATTGCCCAGTTTTATCTTCATCGGCTCACCCATTCCCTCCACGCGTACGAGGTGCGCTGGAAACGGGATCTCGTCGCCGCGTTTGCCTCGCTTCAGGATCGCGGGGTGCTGGAAATCATCACCTGCGCGGCCACCCACGGTTTTCTGCCGTTGATGGAAAACTTTCCCGAAGCGGTTCGCGCCCAGGTTTTTATCGCCTGCGACCATTATAAGGAGATGTTCGGACGCGCGCCCCGCGGCATCTGGCTGCCGGAATGCGCTTATGTGGCGAGCCTGGACGAAGTGCTGCGCGAGGCCGATCTGCGCTGGTTTATTGTCGATTCCCATGGGCTCATGTTTGGGAATCCGCGTCCCAGGTATGCCATTTACGCGCCTTGCTTTACTCCGGCAGGCCCCGCGGTGTTCGGACGCGATCGGGAATCGAGCAGGCAAGTCTGGAGCGCCGAGGAAGGTTACCCGGGCGACCCGGCATATCGCGATTTCTACCGCGACATCGGGTTTGAACTTTCCCTCGAATATTTGCGCGATTTTCTGCCACCGGACGGGACCCGTAAATTTACAGGACTCAAATACCATCGCGTCACCGGCCGGACTCCGGAGAAGGACCTTTACAATCGTGGTTGGGCGATGGGCGCGGCCGATCATCATGCCGGTCATTTCATGGCGAGCCGGGCCGCGCAGATTGCCGGTCTGCGCGAGCACATGAACACGGACCCGATCGTGATCAGTCCCTTTGACGCGGAACTCTTTGGGCACTGGTGGTTTGAAGGGCCTGAATTCATCAATCTTTTCATCCGCAAATCGGTTCACGATCAGACTGAATACAAGCTGACGACCCCTTCGAGCTACCTTGCCTCGCATGACACGCATCAGCTCCTGGCGCCTTCCTCATCGAGCTGGGGCCACAAAGGATATTGGGAGGTCTGGCTCGACGACAGCAATTCGTGGATTTATCCCCACCTCCATATCGCCGCCCGGCGCATGACACAAATGGCCCGGGCGCACCGTGAGACGACTTCAAAACTTCTTGATCGTGCGCTTCGGCAAATGGCTCGCGAACTTCTTCTGGCGCAATCGAGTGACTGGGCGTTTTTAATGAAGACCGGGACGGCAAAAAACTACGCGACCAAACGGACAAAGGATCACATCCTGCGTTTTACGCGGCTTTACGACCAGGTGCATTGTGAAGATGTGGATGTCGATTTCCTTGAAAACTGCGAGTGGCGCGACAACATTTTTCCAAACCTCAACTGGCACTATTATGCATGAGGCATGGCGTCCGGTGGCGGTCGGTTTTCTAACCGCCATTTGCTGCATTTTCCAGTCTGCCTCCGCCCAGGAGAGTGAGGCGCCGCCCGCAAAAAAAACCGGAATCCAGATCACGTTTCTGCCGCCACCCATGGAAGGGCGGCTCAGCCTTGGGCTCTACGATAAATCGGGCAAACTCGTCCGCACGTTAAGCAAGGAAGCGCTCGAAAAAGAGTTCATCATTGGCCTCAACGGCTTGATTACGGTCTGGGACGGCAAGAATAATGGCGGTCTTCCGGTGCCGCCCGGCAAATACTCGGCACGCGGCTATTCGGTTGGCGAAATGGATGTCGATGGGATCGCGTTCCATTGCAACGAATGGATGAACGAAGCGGCCAGAGTCCGCGAGATTGTTTCCATCTACGCACTGCCGGATGGCGAACTGCTTGTTCACACAGTGCAACCCGATGGCGCCGCCCTTGATCTGCGCTGCGATCGAACCGGCACCGTGCGCCGCGCGTCGCCCGCCGATTCAAGCGCGATCGCGGAAAAAACGGGTGGTCCGGAGCCCGGAACCGCCGTTTCTGTCCATGACCCGTTGATTCTCCGCGACGGGGTGCTTTCAAAAAGTGCCGAGGAAAAGCTCGAAAGTCTTTCATTGCCTGGCCTTGAGCATCCGATCGACGCGTGCCACGGCCTCGATCGCGCCGTCTGGGTAATTGATAAAACCAGTGCCGGAGTCGAGGTGCGCGAATACTCCAGCACAGGGGAGCCGTTGCGCCGGCTTGCCATTCCGCCCAATGAGCCGGAGCCTTCGCGGATCGTCGCGTCGACGGAAACCGACATCATTTACCTCCTTGAACGCAATGCCAAGGTCGTGCGCCTGCGCGGGCTTGCGCTCGAGCCACCGGTTGCCGGCGAAGCACCCGCCGCCTCGACCTGGAAAACGTTTCTCTCAAAAAGCGTCGTTGCCAGCGACACTTTTGCCGCCGTGGCAGACCAGCTTGGTCGCGCGAAGCCGTTTAAGCCGGAGGAAAAAATCCGGGTTCGGCTGGTGCCCAACCCACTTTTTAAGGAAGCGACCCAAGACGTTGATGTACGGATTGCGAGCGATTCCGAAGGCTCCTATTTTCAGAGCGCCGACGGGCTTTTACTGCATCGCATTACCGAGACACCGGGCTTGAAATGGAGCGTGATGGGAAAAGAAGGCGGCAAAGTGATCACTATTTTTCAAAGCGACGGCGCCGTGGTCGAAGAATTCAAGGCCCGCCGTCTGGCCAATATGATGGCGTTTGATGCGGGAGAATACGAAGTATCAAAGTGAGCGCAGGCAATGCATTGGGTCATCTGCTTGTCATCGGCGAACCGATTCCTTAAAAGCCACCCATGTCCCGAGACATTGTCTATTTCGATCTTGAAACCCAGCGCACTGCCAACGACGTCGGCGGCTGGGATAAAAAGCTCGATATGGGCATGTCGATCGGGGTCACTTACAGCACGCGCCTTGGCGAATACCGCATTTACGGCGAAAACCGGGTCAACGATCTGGTCGACCAACTCTTGCGGGCGGACCTCGTGGTTGGGTTCAACGTGATTAATTTTGATTACGAAGTGCTCATGGGCTACACGGTCCTCGATTTGCGGCATCAATGCTGCACGCTCGATCTAATGGCCGATATCGAGGTCAAACTCGGCCACCGTCTCGGGCTCGATGCCGTCGCCACCGCCACGCTCAAGGTGGGCAAAACCGGCGATGGCCTCGACGCCATCCGCTGGTGGAGGGAAGGCCGGCTTCTGGATATTGCGGAATACTGCTGTTTTGACGTGAAATGCACGAAGCTTGTTCACGAATATGGAGTGGCCAATAAACAGCTTTTTTATAATGACCGCTTTCAGCAGCGCAAAAGCGTCGCCGTCGAGTGGAACTGAACAACCGCGATGCTTTTTCCCGGCTTAACCCCCTTTCATTCGCAGTGAGCGTCTCCGACCCGTGGACGATCGCCGACGTTATCGATTTTGAGTATCTGCTCACATCGGAAGCGAGTTCGAACGCGCAAGGTTTAAGCGATCACGAGCGGGCACTTTTTCAAAGCCATCTTCCCACAAAGTCCGGCGAGGAACCGTCGCGGCAGGAGATTTTCAAGGCGTGGATCGAAACACGCCGCGAGGGGGAGGGGAGCGCCTTGCCCGGTGAACATTTCACCGCGGGCTGGCAGTCGTTGATCACCCTGAGCGCGCTGGCCGGCCTTTTCCTCGGTGGCAGCCTCGTGGCGGCGCTCCTGCATTATAAGGGAGATGAACCGGTCAATGTTTCCTGGTTTCTGGTCTGCACGATCGGGGTGCAATTGCTCATCCTTCTGGCTGTCGCACTGATCTGGGCGATCCGTCGCGTCACCCATCTTTTTGAAAATTTCGGGCCGCTCCAATGGGTTTTGGCCGGCCTGGTCTGGGCGTTTAGCGCCGGCTTGCAACGGTTGCCGGGTGAAAAACGGGAACGTCTTCGGGCCGCCCTCTCTGTGATTCGCCGCAAACGGGAGATTTACGGTTCATTGGCGACCTGGCCACTCCTTGTGGTGACCCAGATTTTCGCGGTCAGCTACAATCTCGGCATGATTTTGATCCTGCTGGCGCATGTTTCGACGACCGACCTTGCATTTGGCTGGCAGTCGACCTTGCAAACCAGCCCCGACGAGGCGTTCCGAATTATCCGTGGAATCGCCGCGCCATGGGCGTGGCTCTTTCCCAATGCGCATCCAAGCCTCGCCCAAGTGGTGGCCAGCCGGTTCCAATACAGCGCCGGGCTCAAGCCGCTCTCCAATGCGGCAATGGCTTCGTGGTGGCCGTTTCTTTGTTACGCGATCTTTTTCTACGGGTTGCTGATCCGGGGGGCGATCCTTGTGTTTGCCTCGGTAAAAATGCGTTCCGATCTGAAGGGCCTCACACTCGATCATCAAGGCTGCAACGCGCTCTATCGCAAACTGACCGGCCCGATCATCCGGGCACAAAGCGGCACCGCCATTCTTGAAATCCCGGAAACGGTGGAACCCGTTGTGGCGCATCCGGTGCGTGCGGGTAGATGCATTGCCCTGGTGGCCGCGGAACTCGATCTCGGCCGGGAACCGCTCGCTGAGTATTTAAAGGAGAGCTACCGCTGGGAACTGGAAGCCTTTTTCTCCGCGCAAATTGACCATGCGCGCGGCAATGTGGAAGCCCTTGCCCTGGTGGCTGAAAAAGGGGCCGACCTTGCGGCGGTCGTCATTGTGGTGCAATCCAAACGGTCACCGATCATGGCTATCGCGCTTTTTCTTCAAAAAGTCATTGCCGCCGCGGGCACCAAACCGGAGCTCCTTTTGCTCTTGGTTGGACGCAAGGATGGCGCGACTTTTCTTCCCGTGGGCGACGACGAATTCACGCATTGGCGTAACTTCAACGAAATCCGCGGACTACACCTCGAACTGGAAAAATGGAACCGATTGTAACCGACGCAACGCCGACCTTTGCCATCGTGGGCGCGGTCAACCACGGCAAAAGCTCGGTGGTTTCCACCCTGGCCGAGGATGACCAGATTAAGATCAGCGCCATGCCGGGCGAAACGGTGGAATGCCAGCGGTTCTGGTTACTCGATCTCTTTGTTTTTTACGATACCCCGGGCTTTCAGAATGCGCTTGAAGCATTGAATGAACTGGCACCGGCCGCCCAGGCGAGCGAACCGCTCTCCGTGTTTCGCCAGTTTGTCGAACGTCACAAGGGCGAGGTCGAATTTGAAGCCGAGTACCAGCTTTTCCAGCCGATCATCGCGGGCGCCGGAGTGGTCTATGTGGTCGACGGCTCCGAGCCTTTGCTGGAAATTCACAAGGCCGAGATGGAAATCCTGCGGATGACCGGGCAGCCTCGCCTGGCTATCATCAACCGCACCGGCACCGACGATCATGTGCAGGATTGGAAACGGCGGCTCGGTCTGCATTTCAACGCGGTCCGTGAATTCAACGCGCATCACGCCACGTTTGCCAACCGGCTGGAGCTTTTGGAAACGCTCGCCGGCATTGAGCAAAGCTGGAAACCGAAATTGATGCGGGCTGTTACCATGGTGCGCGAAGATTGGGAAAAACGCCTGAGCGAGTGCGCCGAGATCCTGGTCAACATGCTCAGCGACTGCCTCACTCACGAGGAGCGGACGCTTTTGCAATCCGAAGCGCAGCGTCAGAGCGAGGAGCGGGCATTGACGGACCGTTTCCAAAAAGCGATCTGCGCGCGCGAAGCGAATGCGCATAAGGCGATCATCAAACTTTTCCGCCATGAGCTCATCAAATCGGAGACCAGCGCGGGCGATCTTTTTGAAGAAGGGCTCTTCAGCGAGCAGACATGGAGTCTTTTTGGATGCAGCCAGCAACAGCTTGTCGCATTGGCAAGTGTCGGCGGAGCCGCCGGCGGCGCCATGATTGACGTGATGTTCGGCGGCCATTCACTCGGCGCGTTTGCATTGGGCGGCATGGCCATCGGCGCCGCGGGCGCTTTTTTCGCGGGAAAAACGCGGCCCGAGATCGAACTCGAAATGCCACGCAACATGCGATGGCTTTCGCCCCGGCTCAAAGTGGCAGGCACCACCCTGCGGGTGCCTCCTTACGCGGCGCTTAATTTTCCCTGGATCCTGGTCGACCGCTGCATCGCCATTTTCCATTATTCCATCCATCGCACCCATGCGCGCCGCGACAAGGTGCGCATCAACAGCGCCGAGGAAAAAGCGAAGATGGCCAAGAGCGGTGTTTCCACCGATCACTGGCCGGCTGGCGTGAGGCGCGATTGCCAGAAGCGTTTTACGGCGCTCCGCAACGGCAAGCTTGCTCCGAAAGCGCGCGAAGAACTGCGTGAACTCCTGCGAGCCCAGTTGGTGGCAGTCAGCAACTCGTAGGCAGGCAAAATAGCTGGCGCGGGCTTGCCGGCCATCACGCTAAAAGCCGGTCTTACGCCTCTGCTTTGGCGGCAATCATGCCGCTTTTGCGGGCAAAATTGAAAATCCCGCCGGCATCAATGACCGGACGCACTTCGCCGAGCGGTTTGAGCTGATAGGTTTTCCCGTTGGCGGTTAGGGTGTCATTGTCAAAATCGAGCGTGGCGATGTCGCCCGTGGTCAGCACGTCGCAAAGGCGCTCATTTGAATCGTACGGATAGAGTTCCCCGGTCGCGACGCAGTTGCGGAAGAAAATGCGGGCAAATGAATCGGCGACAACGGCTTCGACCCCGGCGGCGCCCATGGCGATCGGGGCGTGCTCACGCGAACTGCCGCAGCCGAAATTGCGCCCGGCAATCACAATCTTGTAAGTGGTTTTGAGTTCGCCCTCAGGGACAAAACGCTGCGGATAAAGGTCGTCGGGCAATCCAATCAGCGCGTAGCTGCCGAGCTTTTCATATTCTTCGGCAATGGTCGGCACGAGGGTAAGATACTGCGCTGGGATAATCTGATCGGTGTCGATATTATCGGCGCAAACGTAGACGGGACTGGTGATGACGTGGGACATAAGGTGAAAGAAATTACTCAGGAGTAGGAGGAGAAGAAGGGGCGGGGTCTTCAGGGAGCGGCGCCACAGGCAGATCGCTGACATCGAAGAGCGCTGAACCGGGAGTTGGCGCGACGTTGCTATGCTTTTCCACCCAGCCGCCGCCACCACCTCCGCCGCCGCCACCGCCGGACTTCGGCATGGTTGGAGTTACAGCCGCGACGATAACCGGTTCGGGAGGCGCGGGCCGGATGTCATCCCCGGCAATGTATCCGGTGACGCCATCCTCGGTTTTAACCTGGCTGAAACCGTAGGCGCGATTAACCATCGTGACTTTCTGCCCTTTGCTAAGCTGAAAGTCGGGGCCAAAATTTTGCGAGGGACCGTATTTGTAAAATGCCGCCTTGGGAGCGACAACGACGAATTTGCCACCGGGCTGTTGGGCCGGCCGAGTCAGGCAGGAGACGCTTAGCAAAACCGAAGCAGCAAGCGGCACCAGGACAACGGATTTCAATACGAGTGGCATCTTAAAATAAACGATACCGGCGCGCGCAGCGATTGCCCTGGGGTGCCACGTCGCGCCGGAAATCCGTTCGATCAGCTGATGAATTCGCGGGGATCGGTGATTCGTCCCGTCAAAGCACTCGCGGCCACGGTGTAAGGGCTTGCCAGGAAAACCTGCGATTCCTTGTTGCCCATGCGGCCGGGGAAATTGCGGTTGGTGGCGCTGATGCACTTCATCGGCGTATTAAGCCGGCCGAATGTATCCACAGGACCGCCAAGACAGGCTGCGCAGGAAGCATTTTCAGTCATGCGCACACCGGCGTTTTCCAGAATCGACCAGACACTCAGACCGTCCACCATGACGTCTTTGAGCTCCTGAACGACCTTCGTGGTGGCTGGCACGCCAAACGTATCGATCTTGACCGTCTTGCCCTTGACCACCTCGGCGAATGCGAGGAAATCGCTCGTTTTTCCTCCGGTGCACGAGCCGATGTAAGCACGGTCGAGCTGCACGTTGCCCATTTCCTTGGCGAGTTTGCGCTGGCCGGGATCGGGATGGCAGGCAACGGTCGGCTCAAGCTTGGAGAGATCGAAAATCTTGTCGTAAACAAAACGTTGATCAGCATCGATGTCGACGGGTTCAAACTCGCTTTTGGTCCCGTTTTCCTTGGTCCGTTCGTTCACGTAATCGATCGTTTTCTGATCGCACGGGAACATGGCGTTTTTGCCGCCCGCCTCGATGGCCATATTGGCAATCGTCATGCGGTCATCCATGTTCATGGTGAAAACGCCGGGGCCTTCCCATTGCATGGCGCGATAAGTGGCGCCATCAAAACCGATGTCGCCGATCACGTGCAAAATGACATCCTTGGCCATCACTCCTGGCCGCATGGCGCCCTCGAGGAAAAAGCGCATCGATTCGGGCACCTTGATCAGGAGCTTTCCGGTGCCAAGAATAAATCCGGCATCCGTGTTGCCGATTCCGGTTGCGAATTGATTGAAGGCGCCTGCCATGCAGGTATGCGAGTCGGTGCCGAAAAGGATTTCGCCGGGGCGGGTGTGCCCTTTCCAGGGGAGGGTGGTGTGGCAAACGCCGGTGTATCGCGAGCCGTATTGCTTTTTGGTCTGGCCCAGGGCGGCATCAAACTTCCAATGCCCGTCCTCGTCATCGATCACGTCGTAGAAATAAGGGAGTCCCTGTTCTTTTACAAACTCGCGCAACAAATCGACGTTGCGGTTGGACATCGAGTCAGCCGTGAAAATGTAATGATCCGGGATGATGACCAGCTTCTGCTTGTCCCAGACCTTGGCATCCTTGCCGAACTCACGCTTGAAAACGCCAATGGTGCCCGGACCGCAGACATCATGCGTCATGAGAAGGTCCACATTCACCCATACGTTGTCACCCGCTTCGACGCGCGATTTGCCGCTGGCGCGCGCGAGGATTTTTTCGGTCAAAGTCATAAGGGTGCGACTATCTCACTCCCCTTTGTGAGGATGCAAACCGAATGTCTTCTATTGCGTACGAACGCAAGGTTCGGGTTGGGGCACCGGCAGCGGGCTCATTGCTTCCGCGTTGGGGAATTGACGAAGCACAGGATCCATACGGGTCGGTTCAATCCACGGCAGAAACCGGCGAATGACGGCATGCAGCAAGGGGGAAGCGCCCGCCACATAAAGATCGAGTGGCGTCAGGGTAAAACCAAGATGCAGTTTGGGATCATAATTCAGCGGCGTGCTGTAATAACGTTCAATCCCATTGGCCATCGCCCAAGTGAGCACGTCGCGGATCGTGACAAAATAAAGATGCAGGCTTAACGCCACCGAGTAATCGAGCCCGAGGTATTCGTCATAAATGGTGCCGTCGTGAACCAGGCAAATGCTGCAAGCCACGAGCCGGCCCTCGTGCCGCCAGAGAAAAAAGCGCGCCCGGTCCGGCATCCGCTTTCCAAATTGAAGCAGGAACTCTTTGGTGAGGCGCTCAAACTTCAAAGTCGAGCGCGAGAAGACCTGTTCGTAAAGGGCATGCACTTCATCGACGACATCGGCCACGTCAGTAACCACGGTCATCGTGATGGGAATCCCGCGCGTGACCTTAAATTTGCGCCGCAGATTTTTGCGCATCGCATGGCTCAGATGCCGCCCCATGTAATCCTCAAACCCGCCAAACCCAAGCATGAGTTGAGTGGCCGGCATGCTTGCCACCCGCATGAACCGCCCGTTTTTGAGCAGGCCCTGGCACGCATCGCGGTAACCAACCGGCCAATCCTTCCAGATCACAAACCAGGCGCCCGTTTTTTTCGCCAGTTTCGGAAGCGCTTCGGCGGTGGCCGCGACATTCCAGCTCCATTCCTCTTCGGTTCCCGGGGGATGTCCCTCGCCGGCCACACATCCGCTCATCAGCATGCGCAAACGAAGGAACCGGGGAAAAAAGGCGCGGATTGCCGCCACCATGACGCGCACGAATTTCGGCCCCGTCATGACAAGGTCCTGATCGACAAAAAAGAGGGGCTGGATGGCGCGCGCCTCTCCGCCATGTGCTTCGAGCAAAAGGTAACGGAACTCAAAGTCGCCGCGCAGCGTCTGGTCGGCTATCTCATAAAAACGGTGGTCCTTGGCCAGGCGGCCAAAGCATTCGGCCCACAACGCGGAACCGCGCACCTCCTCGAGTGAGAGCAGCCGAACACGTCCAAATGAGGTTTCGAAAGTTTTTTCCATTAATGGGGGTCGACGTTGTAAACGCTGCAGCGGCGATTGACAGTCTTGCCGTTCGGCCTCCTTTTGAACGCCATCGTGTCATCCCTGCTTAAAATCCCCTTTTTCCTGGTCGTTCTCCTGTTTTGCAAGGAGGCAAACGCGCGTCCGTTTGCCTTGCACAACGATACGTTTGCCTTTTCAAACGACACAGTCTTTGCATACGGGATCGACGAACGCGGAAATCTTGAAATCAAAAAACGCGATAAACCGGTTGAGTTCGGGCATCGCTGTTTTGTCCTGACCCGCGCGGTCATGCAGTTTTATCAGTTTGCCCGGTTCGCCCCGGAACAACCGCGTCTTTCCCGGGAGGAATATAAAAAGATTGTGCTGCGGGTCTGCCGTGTGCCCATCTGGAGCAGCGGCCCGGCGCAACGCATAGTGATTCCCGGCTACCGCGATCTGCATCACTTTTCGATCGCCTACGAAGGGTTGCTTAAAGAAAACCTCGGCGGCTGGCTGCCGACTTATCTGCGCGTCGGCAATTGGCGAATGCTGATGGGGCATCCGCGGGTCGGACAGGCCGCCGCCGCGCGATGGCTGGTCAAATCGATGGACGAACACCGGTTGCGGGCGCTTTACCTGGCCCGTTTTCCCCACATGAACCACGTGGTGATCGCCTATGACATGCAACGCCGGCCCAATGGCGATCTTCACTTTACGGTGTATGACCCGAACTATCCCGGCGAACCGACCTTTCTCGATTACCGGCACGATCTCCGCAGCTTTGAGTTTGCCAAACGTTGGTATTTCCCAGGCGGCAGGGTGAACGTCATGCGCGTCTACATCTCGCCTTTTCATTAATCATCCCGGCGCGAAGAATCTCCTTTCTTTTCCTGTCTCCTCTTAATTCATGTTTACCGGTTTAATTGAAGAATGCGGTCAGCTCACCGCCTTGACCCACACAACCCAAGGTGCCCGTCTAATTGTGCGCGCCGCCCTCGTCTCGCAAG
Source organism: Chthoniobacteraceae bacterium (assembly GCA_028293625.1). Lineage (GTDB taxonomy): Bacteria > Verrucomicrobiota > Verrucomicrobiia > Chthoniobacterales > Chthoniobacteraceae > CAIURC01. Next base: position 89,208 of record JAQGOL010000035.1, read on the forward strand.
ATGTGCAAATCGGCGATAGCATTGCCGTAAACGGCTGCTGCCTGACCGTTTGTGCCTACGAGGGAGAATCACTGGAATTTGATCTGCTGCGAGAAACCCTGGAGCGGACCAATCTTGGCGCTCTTTCCCCGGGCGGGCCGGTTAATTTGGAGCGTGCCCTGGCCGTGGGCGGCCGGCTTGGCGGCCATTTCGTCCAAGGGCATATCGACGGAACGAGCACCGTTCTCAGCTTTGAACCAGCCGGGGCGGATCATCGGCTTGAAGTTGTGCTTCCGTCCGAATCAGCGCGTTACGTCGCCTTCAAAGGCTCGATTGCGATCGACGGCATCAGCCTGACGGTGGCCGAGGTGTGTGAGAGCTCCTTTGTCGTCTGGCTGATCCCGCACACGCTCGCCGCGACCAATCTGCATTCCCGCCGGCCGGGCGACGTCGTTAATCTGGAGTTTGATCTTCTGGCGAAATACGTGGAGCGGCTGATCTCCAGGTAGCTACTTCTTTTTCTCGAACAACGCCTGTACGTCGGTTGGATTCAGGTCGCTGAGATCGAACCCATTATCGCCACGCTGGGTGGCAAGGAGTATGCGCCCGGCGATTCCTTTGACCGTGGGGCCGGCGTAATACTTCATTGAACCGACCGTTAAGTGGGTGGGAAAAACGATAACCAGCAGGGAGTTCTCGTCGATGTTCATCATCAACGTGCTGTATTTTTCTCCCTGCTGATACATGCTCGTAAAATTGCTCTCATTTACGAGACTCGCCATGAACTGGACGGCGTTATAGGCGTTGGATCCCAGCGTCGCGAAGGTGGTCGTGTCGACTTGTCCGGGATTGCCGCACTGATGGATAAGGTAACCGGCTTTTTCCACCAACAACGCGATATTGGCCTCGCTCTTGCGCAAGAGCTCGAGCAACACCAAATCCAGGTAATCGAGGTCTTCTTTGTTGAGCGAAGGAAACTGGCTCATAGGGCTGATTGGAAAGACTAACGGCGGCGTCCACCGTCATTGAGAAACTTGTGCAAAAGCATCCGGGTAATCATGTTCAAGGTCTCAAAGACGCCATCGCACTTGGAAGCAGCGGCTTCAAAGGATGGGACCTGAACTTCGCGGTTGTTAAGAAGAAAATCGAGATATTCAACAGGAGCCACATCCGGCAAGTCACGCTTGTTGTACTGCATGACGTAAGGAATATCGTCCAGGCTCAGATTAAGCGTTTTGAGGTTCTCCTCCAGATGCCGGAAAGTCTCAATGTTTTCCTCCATCTTTTCATACTGGGAGTCCGCCACGAAAACAATTCCATCAACCCCGCGCAGCACGATCTGGCGGGTGGCATTGTAAATGACCTGACCGGGAACAGTAAAGAGGGCGAACTTGGTCTTAAATCCTTTGATCGCAACGGTTTCCAGGGGGAAAAAGTCGAAGAACAAAGTCCGGTCGCTGCTGGTGGCCAGCGAGGTCATCTTCCCTTTCGCCTCGGGATTGGGCACCTGCACGTTACTGTGGACCTGTTCAAGGTTGGTGGTTTTACCGCTCTTGGCTGGACCGTAGTATACGATCTTTACCTGCAGTTCCTTGGTGGCCTGATTGATAATAGCCATGAGTATTCTTATTTTTGGGTCTGAAGCGCTAACTCCTCGGCGATAAGCTCAAGCTCTCGTCGCGGCAGGTTTTGCCCGGGTTTGCCGAGTACCGCAAAGAAAACCACTCCAAGTCGGAAAACTTGGAACTCCGCGCCGTTGGTACGCATGAGCAGATCGTCGACCGCGCCAAGTTTCATTTCATCGGAGTATTGATTAAGACGGCTGAAGATCTGCGGGAGAAACGCGGCCACATCTTCACCCTTCATTGTATCGGGCAATGATTCAGCTACGACGAGACCTTCCTGAAGCGAAACAAGCGCTCCATCGAACTGAGGCATCTTGCAGATGTTGGTCACAATCTCCGCGGGCGACCAATCCGTTTTGCCGGGCAGGCTGAAAATATCGCCCAAGGTCCGCGCATTCGGCGCCGTAATGGCGGCCTCAGCGGACGGCTCCTCCACGAGGGCCGCTTCCGGCACCGTCTCAACGACAGATTCCGGTTCCACGGAAGCCCCATCACCCGACTCATTGGGGACAGGTAATTTATCCGCTTCGGGGAGCAACTCCGAAGCGAGGGGCTCATCGCCCGGTTCCTTTTCAACGGCGGACTCCTCGAGAACGGATTCGACCACCGGTTCCACGGGAACCCCATCACCGGATTCCTCGGGGACAGGTACTTTGTCCAAGGCGCCATCACCGGATTCTGCGGCGGCCGGCGGCGCTTGGGAGTCCTCTGATAGCTCTTCCACTTCGGCCGGTTTTTCGTCCGAAAGATTCTCCGTTTCACCAACGGGTGCCGGCTCCGGGTTAGCAGCTGGCTCTTCTACTTCAGTCTCCACCGCTGCCTCAGGCGTGGAATCTGATTCCTCATCACGCTTTGGTGCGGGCTCTTCATTTGCCGGCGACTCCGCATCAGGCTCTTCGCGCGAGTCAGCAATTGCCAGGTCGTTTGATTCGACTTCGGATTCGTCAATGGCAGCCGGCACTTCGACAGGCTCGGATTCCGGTTCGGGAACGGGTTCCGGCGCAAGCTTCAGGGGAGGCTCAGGTTCCGGCACGGGAATTTCAGGCTCGGCAGCGTGTTTGCGCGTCAGCCCTTCAAAAAGCGCGGGAATCTCGTCGGTGACCGTCACCTTTTTGCGGGAGGAAGGTCCCGTGCTTGACTTCAAAAATGCCGGGGCAACAACGCGCAGGGGCAATCGAATTTCCAACGACTCCGAGAGCAACGAGAGATCGAGCATTGCCGGCGAGATCCAGCTGCGGATCTGGCCCCAGGTAAACGAGACGCGTCCTTTAGCGAGTCCCGCGGAAACTTCCGCCAGGGGGAGCGAAACCATGGCTCCCGGTTTTGAGGGAAGTTCATTTTTCACTTCCGCCGGCCACTCCGCGGAAATATCAGCCAAAGCGAGCATCAGGGCATTGCCAGCCTGCGGTTTTGCCATGCTTACCTGCGGACGTTTTTGAACAGCCGGGGCAGGGGTTCCAAATCCCGGCGGTGGCGGCACGACCCGCATCGGTTCTGAAGCAGCGGGGCGTTCAACGGGAATCATCGGCACTGCTTGCACCGGTTCGGGAGCCAGCGCGGGCGGCGCGGCTGGAAAAACAAGGGGATCGGAAGCCACCGGAGGGGCGGATTCGGCTGGCGCGGCGGCGGTTCCCACCGGAGCCACCATAAAAGGATTGGTCGGATCGCCAAAAACATCGATCCCATCATCCTCGGCCAGAGCGTTCATGCGCTGGTCGTCGCGGCGTTTGAGCAGTTCCGGTTTGACTCGTTTGAAAATTTCTCCAAGCGGCACTTCCACCAGACGTTTTTCCTCCATGCGTGGAGCGCTGAATGTACCGGAAGGCGCCTGCCGGTAAATACTCGCCAGCGACATCTTCACCGAGCCACTCGGAAGCTGCTTTAAGATCGTCGAAAGAGGCAGTGCCACCATGACGGAAGCTTCAGGCTGTTTCACGATGCTTTCCTTAAGATCAGCGGGAAAACGGTTCAGGATCGCTGCCAGGGAAAGGGAAGCAGTTTCCACCTTCACGACAGGAGAAGCCAACTCCGGTACGGCGCGCTGAACCGGGACAGGCGCGGCGGCCGGGGACGACTTGCGGAAGAGTTTTTGGAAAAACTTGATCATGCGGGCGGGAGACTCGCAAACCTGCCTGAGCAAACGCGATGCCATTTCGCGGAAAGTGTATAATTCTCTCTTGTCGCGTTGCATTGCTGGCCTGCCTCATGCTTACCAAGCGTACCTCGATGTCTCTTTTTTTCCGCCTCGCCGTTTTCCCCCACGCGCCGATACGCTGATTTCTTCTCATTTCCCATGGCTGCACGTCAAAAAATTCTCATTCTCGACGACGAACACGATATTCTGGAGATCTACCAGGAGATCCTGGCCCGGCTGCCCAGCGCGCCCGAGATCCATACCGCCGACAACGGTGCGCGCGCCATTGCCCTTCTTGAAAGTGCCGCCTTCAATTTGTTGCTCATCGATTTGCGCATGCCGCAGATGGATGGATTTCAGGTGCTTGTGCTTGTAAGACGCAAATTCCCATCTTTGCGAGTCATCGTCATGACAGCCGGCGAGGACGAACAGTTTCGCGCCCGCGCGTACGCCATGGGAATCGACCTTTACATGGAAAAGCCGAAGACCGGCAAAGAGATCATCAACTTTGTCGACTGCATCGAGTCGCTTCTGGAACGGGAAGACCGGGGCGGTTTTCGCGGGGTCCAAAGCAAGACCCTCGTTGATATCGTCCAGCTTGAATGCTTTACGCAAAGCTCCGCGATTTTGAAAGTCACCACCTCCGTTGGCGAAGGCCGGATCTGGCTGCAGCGCGGTGAAATCATCGATGCCTCAACGGGCGATATGACAGGCCGCGAGGCGTTCCTGGAGATGATGCGCTGGAAAGCTGGCAACTTCGAGCTTCTCGCCTCCGATCTGCCGCGGCCCCGCACCATCTTCAGTTCTTACGAGAGTCTGCTGATGGAAACCGCCCAGACCCTTGATGAGACCGCCGCCGTCACTCCTTCGCTCGAAGAGGCCGGTCTTGGAGCATTCGGCCGCTTTAAAGGTGTGCAATTTGCCGTTTCCGTCCAGACAACGGATAAAAACAAGTTCGACCAGTGGGGCATGGAAAATCCCGAGCAAATGGCCTCGTGGATTCATGAAACTTCTAAAAATTTGCGGAACCTTGGTGATAAACTCGTTGCCGGCCAGCTCGAACGATTTGAAGGGCTCGGCCCGCAACGCCATATCGCCGTTCTCTCCGGCGACGAACAATCACTCGGAATTGGATTCACCCGCTCAGCCGTCCTGCCGCATATTCGCGAAACCATGAAACAGATTGAGTCCAAATGGCTATCATGAGGTCCTCGGCACGTGCGCAAAAGCCGTTGCGCCCTGAGCTGCTCCCCTCGGGTTGCGTAAGTTTTCATCGAGGCGGCGGCATTGTTGCCTCCACGCTTCCAAGCAGCTTTCCTCCGGCTCTTGTAATCGAAATCGGCCGTGTCGTCATGGACGCCTTTCAGCGTGCATCGACGACGCATCTGCCGTTGAGCGATTTTTACATCCAATTCAGCGGCCTTAACATTACTGCCCGGGAGCTCCATGGAGGAGCGCTCGTCTTTCTCAGCCCCGCCACCCTCAATCTCGCCCGCACTTACACGCCCCCCGCCATGCATTACAAGACCCTCGAGGACTTTATCCTGCACCTTGAGAATTACATCGAGTGCTGGAAACAGTTTAACACCTACGTAAACCTCGCACGGGATAAAAAATTCTCGAGGGAAGACGAAAACCAGTTCCTTGAGGTCAAAAGCATCATCGCCCAGGGACTTGAAGCCATTTTGGCGAGCGCCGAAAAACAGGGTCCTAAAAAGGATGAAGTCAATGCGCTCTTTGCCAACGCTCCATCGCTCCGCTATTTGAGCGATATGCCCGACGCCATCCACAACGTGGAAGCGCAATGGCACAAGATCTACCTCAGTCTCCAGAGCCTTCTTGGACAACTCAAGGTCCAGGAGAGCAAACAGGAAAAGGGCGCCGGCTGGAGTCTCTTCGGCAAGAAGTAATCGGCTCCGGGCCGGAGAGAATAATTGCCGGGGTTTCGGTCTCTGCATCCGGGCTTGCGGTTTGATCGGCGGCGCGCACAATCCGCTGCTGCTTCGAGACGCTTCCGAGGCATTGGCTTCCCCCGGCTTATGCGCATTATTTTCTCCTGTTTGCTCCTCGTATTGTGCGCGGCCGAACTGACCGCGGCTGAAACCGCATTTCTGCGCGGTGTGAATCTCAACGGCCCGGCGCTCACAATCGACGGGCACGAGTGGCTTGGAGACGGGGCGCCTGGCGTGGTGATCAAAGGGAGCGCGTTTGAAAATCAGGAGGTGCCTCTGAAACCGCCGACCGACGCGGCTCGCGCCACGATGTTGCGCAGCAGCGTCTGGGGCAAAAAAGTGCAGGTCGAACTCTCCGAGGTGCCGGAAGGAGCGTATCAGCTGTTTGTTTATGTCTGGGAAGATAACCAGAGCGAACGTTTTGATATCCTGGTTAATCAGCGCCGGGTTCTTGAAGGCTTTAATAGTGGAAACGCCGGGACATGGAAAAAGCTCGGCCCTTTTCAATGCGAGAGCATCGACTCAAAGCTCACGATTTCCGCTCAGGGTGGTGACGCGAATTTTTCCGGGATCGAGGTCTGGAGAGGCAGCGGTCCCATTCCCGACAACAAACCTTTGCTGTTTGCAACCGCGCCGACCACGGAGCAGCTCGCGTTTTTTGAAAACAAAATCCGTCCCGTGCTTGTGGAGCGCTGTTATGAGTGTCACAGCGTAAAAGCTGAGAAAATCAAGGGCGGCCTCCTGCTTGACTCGCGCGCGGGCTTGCTCAAGGGAGGCGATACCGGAGCCGCCATCACGCCAGGGGATCCGTCGGCGAGCTTGCTGATCGGGGCGGTGCGGCATACCGACAAAGAGCTGGCCATGCCTCCCAGGAAAAAACTGCCGGCTGAACAAATCGCCGCGCTTGAAGAATGGGTGAAGATGGGCGCTCCCGATCCCCGCGGTGAGGATACGGTCGCGGCGGTGCCTGCTAAAAACGCCATTAACTGGGAGAAGGCGCGCGAATGGTGGTCGTTGCGCCCGCTTGTTTCCCCCGAACCACCGCAGGTACGCGATCAAACGTGGCCCGCAAACGAGATCGACCGGTTTATCCTTGCCCGCATTGAGCAGGCGGAACTCAAACCGGCAGGCAACGCCGGGATGCGCGCCTTTATCCGGCGCGCGACTTACGACCTGATCGGCCTGCCGCCGGCGCCCGGGGAGGTGGAGGCGTTTGTTGTTGAAGCCAGCGGGCATGAAGATTTGGCGATCAGCCATCTGATTGATCGGCTCCTGGCTTCTCCACAATACGGCGAACGCTGGGGCCGTTACTGGCTCGATGTGGTGCGTTACGCAGATACCGCGGGCGACAACTCCGATTTTCCAATCCCGCAAATGCATCGTTACCGCGATTGGGTAATCGCGGCCTTTAATCGCGACCTTCCTTACGATGAGTTCACCCGGATGCAAATCGCCGGTGACCTGATGCCGGGCTTGAATGAAGCCGAAACCCGCGAGCGCTTGATCGCGACAGGTTATCTGGCCAATGCGCGCCGTTTTGGTTCCCGCGTCGACGATTACCCACAGCATCTCACGATCGAAGATACAATCGACAACCTGGGCCGCGCGTTTCTCGGCCTCACTGTAAACTGCGCGCGCTGCCACGATCATAAATTCGACCCGATCAGCACCCGGGATTATTATGCGCTCTACGGCATTTTTAATAGCACGCGTTATCCGTGGCCGGGGATCGAGCTCGAACAAAAGCAGCGCGACCTGATACCGCTTGCCTCGCCTGAGACGGTCGCCGTTTTTCAAAAGGAAAAGGCCGAAAAACAGATGGCTCGTGATGCCGAGGTAAAGCGTTTGGAAAAGGAGCTCAAGGAGGCGCAAAACGACGCGAAAAAGCCGCTTGAGGATCAGCTCAAAAAAGCAAAGGAAGCTGCTCAGATCCTTCCGCCCTACGAGATGGCTTACGCCGTTGCCGAGGCCGCCAAACGCGAAGACGCGCCAGTTCAGCAAAAGGGTGATCCGGCAAAACCCGGTCCGATCGAAAAGAGGCATTTTCTCACGGTATTCGGCGGGGCAGGGTTGGCGCCGGAGGAGAAATCGAGCGGCCGTTTGCAGCTGGCGGAATGGATCTTAAGCAATCCACTTCCGGCGCGTGTGATGGCCAACCGGATCTGGCTGCATCATTTTGGCAAGGGGCTGGTCCCGACACCGAATGACTTTGGCAAGCAAGGCAAGCCGCCAACGCATCCCGAGTTGCTCGATTGGCTGGCATCGCGATTGGTTTCAGAAGGGTGGTCAATCAAACAAATGCACCGGATCATCATGCTCTCGCACACGTATCGGCTTGCCGGCGCGCGCGATGCCGAGGCGCTGGAGCGCGATCCGAACAATGAGCTGCTTGCCGCCTTCCCGAGGCTGCGTCTTGATGCCGAAGCGCTCCGCGACACGCTCCTCGCACTCGGCGGCACCCTCGATCCGGCGCCAGGCGGCGCCCATCCTTTCCCGCCGCAAACGGAATGGAAATTTACCCAGCACAACCCATTCAAGGCCGTCTACGAGACCAACAAGCGCAGTGTTTATCTGATGACACAGCGCATCCAGCGGCACCCGTATCTGGCGATTTTTGATGGGGCAGATCCTTCCGTCAGCACCCCGCAACGCGCCGCGAGCACCACACCGCTTCAGGCGCTCTATCTGTTGAACGATCCTTTAGTCCATGAACAATCGCGCCGGTTCGCCACGCGCCTTCTCGCGGAGGGCAACGACGATGAGGCACGTTTGCAACTCGCTTACGCACTTGCGTTTGCCCGTCCCGCCGATGCCAGTGAACTTGAGCAGGCGCTCGGATTCCTGACCACAGCGCGTGCCCGCCTCAGCGCTACCGGAACTGCGGATTCCAAGCTCGATGCGGAAGCCTGGCAGGCTCTCGTCCGGGTCCTGTTTCGCCTGAATGAATTCGTTTACCTCGAATAAATCGCCCTCCCATGAACCCACGCCTTTTTTCCCGCCGCGACGTTATCCGCAGCCTCGCGGGCGGTTCGATGCTGTTGCCGGGCATTCTCTCCGAACTGCTTGCCGATTCGGCTGATCCGCTTTCGCCTAAGCCGCCGCATCACTCCGCCAAAGCAAAGCGCGTCATATTTATTTTCTCCAATGGCGGCGTGTCGCACATGGACACATTTGATTTTAAGCCGAAACTTTTCGCGGCGGATGGCAAGACGATGGGAATCGGTGGCGGACTCTCCAATCAGCAGCGCGTGCTTTTGAAGCCCGGCTGGGAATTTCGGCCCGGTGGAAAATGCGGGACCTTGGTAAGCGACCTTTTTCCGCACCTGCGCGAGTGCATGGACGACGTCTGCCTGATTCGTTCGATGAAGTCCGACGACAACGAGCATTACAACGCGACGCTCGGCATTCACACCGGCTCGTTTTTTTTCTCGCGGCCGGGCATTGGCGCCTGGGTGAGCTATGGGCTTGGGACAGTCAACCAGAACCTCCCTTCCTTTGTGGTCCTCGCGCCGCAGATGCCTTACGCGGGGATGCAGATTTTCAACAACGATTTCCTGCCTGCATACCATCAGGGCGTGCGTGTTATTCCAGGCAAAGAACCGATCGCCAACCTCGAACGCCGCACAAAACAAGGCGATTTACAGGAGCTCGAACTTGGATTGGCCGACGCGTTTAACCGGCGGCATCTGCAAGCGCATCAGGATGATGCAAACCTGGCCGCTCGGATGCGCACATTTGAGACGGCGTTCCATATGCAGACGGAAGCAAGCGAGGTGTTTGATCTCTCCAAGGAATCGGACGAGACGCTCGCGCTTTACGGCATGGAACGTGGCCAGAGTGAGGGATTCGGCTGGCAATGCCTTGTGGCGCGGCGGATGGCTGAACGCGGCGTCCGTTTTGTGGAACTCGTGGATGGGAGCTCAAGTAATAACTGGGATCAACACGGCGACATGGCCGAGCATGCAAAACACGCAAAGAACATTGACCAGCCTATCGCCGGCCTGCTGCGTGATCTGAAACAGCGCGGAATGCTCGACGATACACTGGTGGTCTGGACCACCGAGTTCGGCCGCACTCCCGGAGTTGATGGAACAAAAGGCCGCGGCCACCATAGCGCCTGTTATTCTTCATGGCTAGCCGGCGGTGGCGTCAAAGGCGGTCTTGGCTACGGCGCCACTGATGAGCTCGGTGCAAGCGTGGCGGAAAACAAAGTGCATGTGCATGATTTCCACGCCACGATCCTTCATTTGTTGGGGCTGGATCATACAAAGCTAACTTATCGCCATGGCGGCCGCGATTACCGGCTAACCGATGTGTATGGAGAAGTAGTAAAGGATCTTCTGGCTTAAATTCTCAGCTGGCACTTCCTAACTCGCCGATAGCACTTCCTTGATTAGCGCGGCGGTGATCGCCCGCGCTCTTGCCTGGAAGAGTTTGTTCTTTTTGGAAACAAATAACAGCTCTTCCATTTCCGGGTTATTAATGAACTCTACTTCCAGATGGCATGCCGGAAATAATCTGATCCTCGGGTATTGGTTAAGTTGATAGAAACGATAAGACCAATAAGCGAGTGTATGCGTGGCAACCGGTCATTGCGGAAGAAGCGGAGATGTCCAACTCCCGCAAAAGAGAGCAGCGCGCCATCGTGATTTGATAGTTGCGGCAATTATCGTGAGTTACCTTGACGCAGCTTGATAATGCCGGTCATGGTGGAGAGCAATTGACTCATTACCAGACCCTCGGCGTATCGTCCGATTCCAAATACGATGCCATCCGCGGCGCTTACCGCTCGCTGGTGGTCAAGCATCATCCTGACAAAGGCGGCGATCCGCTCCTGTTCAAGGCGATTCAGGAAGCTTACGACGTGCTGGGCGACGAAACCAAGCGCCGCGCGTACGATGCGGCAGCGAAGAAAAAGCCGGTCGAATCGCTCACGGCAACCGCCACGCGCATGGTCGATGAGTTCATGGCAGCCTGCTGATTTTTTTTCCATGATTCCATCCAATGCCGCCATTGCGGAATACGAAGAACAGGTGACGTCGTTTCTTCGCCGAGCCAGCTCGAAAGCCGAGGGCGTTGCCGCTCTCAACCAGCATTCAAACGCGCTTTTAAAAGATCTGCGGGCACTACTACCGGCCATCAAAGAATCACCCGCTTATGCCGGAGTCGCATTTTACGGACGCTTCCAGGCGGTCAACCTGAGCCTTATCAAAAAACTCGCTGCCGACAACGTGGCGGCCGTGGCGGCCCTGGAAGCCATCCGCACGGGCAAAGCTTTGCGGGTGGCAGCCTCGGCAAAAGTAGGCTGGGATCTTTTATTCAAAGAAAACCCGGGCGCGCTATGGGCGGCCATTTACCTAAACCTCTGCGTCAAAGCCGCCAGCGTGCGCGTTGCAGCCGTTCGCGAGGACGACGACGAGGTGGACGAAGATCAGGATAACGACGATCAACTGGAGGACGATGACGATGCCAACTGACAAAACCCTGGCGGTGCGAGCCGCGCTTGAAAATGGCGGGAGCGCCGCGGAAACCCAACTCGCTTTGCTCGCGGGCGAAGCGGGCGATTCGCAGCTCCAGATCGTGGTGGAGAAACTCACGGCCGCCGAAATCAACGTGCTCGTGGCCGATGCGGACATGAGCAAGCCTTCAATGGCGCACGCCTTCATCACGCCCGATCAGTTTTTGGAAGCATTTGACCGGCTCGGCGCCCGCTGGTCGCAGTCCGATGAAATCAAGTCGACGGCTGATTACACTGAGATCCAGAGCGACGTGGAGGATTTCCTCTGCCCGATGATCCTCTCCACCGGCGAATCGGTCCGCGCCAAAAAAATGCTCGAAAAGCTGCTTGGCCATCCCTTGGGCGCGGAAGCCATTTTGTTTACGGCGATCGGGCGCAAAGATTATCTGGAGTTTCTGGCCGCGCCGGGCACGCAGGCGATCACGCGAGGCACTTGGCAGGAGCTTCTTCAGGTCACGCTCGAAGTGCAGCCCTCCGGTTATGCGGAAATCGCGGGTCTGGCCCGGGCCATTCACGAGGACGAGGACGGGTTGCTCTCGTTCGCGGCCGGTTTCATCCATGCGATGCATGAAGAAGCGCGCAAATACCACGCGGCAGTGGAAACGGCTGAGGAAGATTTCGTCGATATTTAGCCCGTGGAAGTTCAAGTCATTGATAAAAGGCCGCCGCTCGGCGCCGTAATCGCCCTTGCCAAAGCCGAGCGCGACGCGCTTCTGCCCAAGTGGCGTGACGACATGGCTGCGATGTCGGCGGAAGTGGCGCGCAAATATTTCGGCGCACTGACCGAGGAAGCCGTCCTCGACGGTGTCGAGGCGTGCGTCAATCTTCTGAGCATCGGATTGTTACGCTCCACTTCGGGCGGAATCGAGCCGGCTGCATGGTTGCAGACCTTCCGCGCCGCGGGAGTGCGCGGGGTAAGCAAACTGGCCGTCGAGTTGATCAAAGTCTGCGACGCGCTGCCCGATTACGCGTTGGTCTATTCTGCCAAAGATGAGTTTCGCCCTTCGCTGTTGCTTCAGCTCCTTTCCCAGGCTTCAAAACACGGGCCGGCGCGCGCCTATGTTTTTCTGATGCGCGAAACGGCTGAACGCACTGAAATCAAACGCCAGATCCAGCTGGCGGAATGGCTCCTTGGCAACACGTCCAGCGGCCGGATTGCCCGGCGCGATATGGATCGTTTTTTCGGCACCGATTCCCCCGATGCAGAGGCGGCCATTCATCATGTCATCTCCCTGTCATGCGGGGCGGCCAAGATCGATCCTTACGCGGAGTCATTCAACGAGGATGGACCGCCGGAGATTGCGCCGCACGATTTGCAGGTCACACGGCTGGCACCCAAACGTCTGGCTGAAGCTCGCAAACGGTATGAGGATCTGGTGGAAAGAATTCCTGCAGATCTCCGGGCAGCGCTTCTGTTTCGGGAAAAAACGTGGTTTGATCGCTTTGTTTTGCCGACGGCGCGCCCACGCAAGGCCGGAGCTCCGGCGGAACCCTAAGCCATTGATTTTAAGCATCTTGTGAATTGCCATTGGCGGGTTGCCGGTTTCGCGGCTAAGAATGCCGGCTTTTTTTGCTTATCTCGGCACACGATGAAATTCCTTCTCTGCTGGACGCTGCTGCTCTCTACCCTGCTTGCCACGGGTCAATGCGGCCTGCCTTCAGCGACTCCCCTCAATGAAGAGCAGCTGCGCATGGCTCTCCAGGTCCTCGACATTTTTAAAGCCAAATGTGTCGATTGCCACGGCGCCGATTTGCCTCGGCCAAAAGGGAAGTTTGGTTACGTGCTCGATCTTAAACGCGTGGTCGAGACTCCGAAATACGTGGTCAAGGGCGACCCGGAAAAATCTGATATTTACACGCTGGTGCGCGACGATGACATGCCCGGCGACGACGCCAATGTGCCGCCTTTGACCGAGAACGAAAAAGCAATCGTCAAGCGCTGGATCGAAATGGGCGCGCCCTCAGACTTGCCGCCCGCGACCGAGTCCGCTTCGGCGCAGGCAGTGGCTGCGGAGCCTTCGATTTTTCCAATCACGGTGCATCCGATGCCACTCTGGAAACAGGGTTTCCGCTGGCTGGGCCGGTTCCACCCGCTTTCGACTCATTTTCCGGTGGCGCTCATGTTCGTGGCGGTGCTGGCCGAGGCATTTGCCTGGTGGTCGCGCCGGGAAGGATGGATTGAAACCGTCCGTTTTTTAGTGGTCATCGCCGCGCTTGGCGGGGTGAGCGCCGCGGGGCTCGGCTGGCTGAACGCGTGGTTTACGAGCTATGTGGGACAATCGGCTTCCATTCTTCTCTGGCATCGCTGGCTTGGCACCGGCACGGCGGTTTGGGCCGTCATCTGCGCCGGGCTCATCATGACCCACGAATGCCGGGAAGGTTCCCTGCAAAGGGCGCGCTTCCGCGGGGCTCTTCTTCTGGGCGCGTTTCTGGTCGGCGTCACGGGGTTCCTGGGTAGCGCCCTCATCTACGGGCTCGACCATTACAACTGGTGACAAGGCTCGCGAGCGAGTGCTTGTCACTTTCTCGCCGGTTGTCATCTTCCATTATGAGTGAAAAGGATCACACCCCTGGCGACCCGCTTTCCGAGGCGGCCAAGCTAATCGAATTTGTTCCCGAGAATTTTTTCAAACGCGTCCCAATGGAGGAACTCTTTCCCCGGACCGCGCCTTTGGAAGTGGATATCGGGTGCGGCGAAGGCGCGTTCATCGCAGCCATGGCCGAGCGTCACTCGGAACGCAATTTTCTTGGAATTGAACGGCTCCTTGGACGCGTCAACACCGTTTCCCGGATCGCCGCACACCGGCGGCTCACCAATGTGCGGGTGATGCGGGTGGAAAGCGCTTACGTTGTCGAGCATCTGCTGCCGCCCGGTTCGGTCTCTGTTGCGCACGTTCTTTTTCCCGATCCGTGGCCAAAACGCTACCATCACCCGCGCCGGCTGGTTCAGGATGCGTTTATGGTCGCCTTGCATGGGTTGCTCGGGCCCGGCGGAGAGCTGCGCGCCAAGACCGATGACCTCCCTTATTTTCAATGGATGGAGAAGGTTTTTGCAAAAGCGGCCGGTTTTGAACGCGTTGAATGGCCCGAGGAAGCCGATGCGCCCGTTACCAATTTCGAGCGCCGGTTTCTGAACAAGGGCCTCCCAATCTACCGCGCACGACTTCGAAAAATCTGACCGTTCGCAAATCCGCGCAGTTCAAACATTCCCGCTTCCTGTAAAGCAATGTGAACAGCGCCGGTTTTTTCCTGGGCGAAAACGGCGATACCCCGCGCGGCGGCCATCGCCTGCCATTTGGCTGAGACCGTGGCGGCCTGCCCAAATGGCGGAGGGGAAGAGATAAGCGCCTGCGGCTGCACGGCTTGCAGGAATTCCTCCGTCCCGGAAAAATCGCGTTCATGCTGGCCTTTGATTAGCACGTCGGCGCGCAGGTGCGGTTCATTTTCCAAAAGCCATTGCTCGGTCCGGAAGCCACTGTCTGACATGCAAAGTATCCGGATGCCGGCGAATTCAATCAGGATGACGAGCGCCTTGTCATCCGCGGCGGAACGTTTCAAATCGGGTGGCGGAAAAAGCACGCGCAGGTTTGTTTCGGACGAGAGCGCAATGCGGTCGCCGCGCTGAAGGAATTCCTTTCCCAGGGCGCGTTTTGCCAGCTCAGCGTGGAAATCGCGCCGCGTTCTGGAGCGATCCGGCAGGGACGATTCAACGATCTCGCGGGGGCGAAAATCATCCAGGAGCGTCAGGCCGCCGCCGATATGCTGGATATCCCCATGCGTAAGCAAAATCCCATCAAGGCGATTGACGCCACGGGAGCGCAGATAAGGGCGCACAGCCTGCCCATAACGTTGCGCTGAGCCGCAATCAATCAGCCAATCGCGGCCGGCCGATCGCACGTGGATGGCTCCACCGGCGCCTAATTCAAACACAAGCATTTCGCACGGGGGCGGACGCGCCAGATGCGGCATCTCGACATACAGATGTCCGCCCGGGACGAGGGCAAAACCTTTTACAACCATCAAAAGCAACCTGGCCGCCGCCCAATTTGCGTTGTTAAAGAGAATCGCCGTTCCCGTGCTGATCCCAGCCGAAACCACCGAAAGCAGTCCGAGACCGAGCACGACAAAAGCAATCGGGACCGCGATCAGGTTTGCAAAAATGGAGGCCACCGAGAAAAGGTGGAAATATCCGGCGGTAAACAAAAGAGATCCGCACCAAGCTGAGAGCGTGACGCCGAGGGTGCTCGCAAACGCATTCCAAATGAATACGCGGGTTTTTTGCATCCGCGTCCAAAGCTGACGCGGCAGGAACGGATCGGGCATTCCAAGGGGCTCGATCCGATGCTGAATCTTCAACGCAAGCCAGACGATCGTGAAGACAAGGACAAATGAAAACTGAAAGCCCGGGGAAAACAACTGGTTGGTATCCCAGGCCAGGATCAGGAAGGCGGACGCGGCAAGGCTGTTATAAAGGATTGGCCGGCGGTCGACGAGATAAGCGGCAAGCACCAGGGCGCCCATGATGGTGGCACGAACGCAACTGGCGCTCAGCCCGGTGACAAGCGCGTAGGCAATCAGGATTGGCAGGATGATAACGATTGCCACCCCACGCGGAATCCGCAGCGGTTTAAGCACAAACCAGATCATCGAGGCGAGCATCGCCACGTTGAGTCCGCTGACTGCAAAAAGATGCATGGTGCCGGTGCGCTGGAAAAGCGCCTTAATCTCCTCGGGCGTTTCCCCGTGGAGCCCAAGCACCATGCTTTCGATCAGGGCAGCGATTTCCGGCGAGTCCTCAAGATCCCGGTCGAGTTGCTCTTTTATCCAGCGGGAAGAACGGATGGCAAACGCCTGCGCGGGATTGCCAAACTCGTGGCCCGTTATCCGGCAGTCCGATGCGAACCGGCTTTGGATCTCGGAATAAATCCCGTTGCGTTGCAGATACGCCGTGAAATCAAACTGCCCCGGATTGCGGATCGGCGCGATGTTCTGGCCCGAGCCGGTCAGCTCCACCCGATCGCCATAGAGGACGGGCATCACTCCGGCCCACGCCACATGAACAAGCGCGCCGCCCGGCCAAACGCTTCCATCCTCAAAACCGATCGTCTGAATTTTGAGCGTAAACCGGGCACGGATAGTCCGTGACGGCATGAGGGGCGGTTCCGGGTCACTCCAAACAATGCCGGCGACTCGAACCACGCGGGCTCCGTCGTTGAATTCACGCGACAGCGCACGGGCCCCGCTCCCATGATGGCGCACGGTATGGAGGGCAAAAAACGCGGTAAAAACAAAAGCCCAACACGGGATGGTTTTTAAGCGCGCGGCGGCCCAGACCGCGGTGAGCGCCGTCACGGCGAGCACCACGGGCAGCGGAAATTCAACCCAATCCGCCGCCACCACACCCGTCACCGCCGGAATTGCGAGTCCCGTAAACGGCTGCCGGGGAATAAGCTCCCACAGCTTCATGAGAGCGCACAATAACCCGGAACTGGTCGCGATGCAGGCTTTTAACGCCGCGCGCCGTCCTTAGGGATGAGCGTTTTTGCGCTGAAAATATTCCGGGTATCGGCTTTGAAGCGTATTGGTGAGCCGTTTGGCATCCGGTTCCCTGGCGGTGGCCTTGTAAGCCTCGATTGCTTTTTCCAGCGCAACCGGTGTCACGGTCTCGTCGTCGATCACCACCACGACGCTTTCGTAGATCCTGGCCGCTTCCTCCGAATTTCCGCGCGCCTGCTGGATGTCGCCGGCAAGAATTCGCGCTTTGGCATTGAGAATGCCGTCGGGCTGGAGACCGAGCACAGCCTGGGCGGATTTCTGCGCCTCATCGAGCGACTTCAATCCGATCTGCGCTTGGCCAAGCGCGAGCAATCCCTCGCTGCGCGGACCCGGTTCCTTGGTGGAGGCGAGATATTTTTCGAGGATCTCGCGAGCGGGAAGAAATTTGCTCAGGCTCACTTCTGCCCGGCCCAGGTTGAGAAAATCCTCGGGCTTCACGTCGTCGCGGCTGATAAGCAGGGTAAGAAATCGGGAAGCTTTGCGATAGAGTTCCATGCGCGCCTCGGTATCTTCCGTCTTGAGCGCAGCATCGTAATAGCCCTGCCCAAGCCATTGTATGACTTCATACGGGACCGGCCGCTTGATTCCGCTTTTGTTGTAAGCGTCGATTTCTCTGGCAAGCGCCTCTTTGTTTTCCAGGGAGTAATAGGAAAGCACAATGCGCAGACTCGCGCGTTCAAGATACTGTTCCTTGTCGAGCTGGCGCGCCTTGTCGAGTGGCTCAATCACCGACTTATAATCCTTGGATTCAAATGCCACCCAGCCAATCCAGTAATTGGCTTCAGCAGCCACCGGCGTCTCAGGAAAATCCTTAAGCAACTGTTTAAAAGTGGCTGTCATCCCGGCGTTGTTGTTCATCTGCCCCTGGATCAGCGCCTTTTGCTGCAGCCCAAGTTCGCGTTCCTTGGCTTTGGGATGGCGCGAACTGAGTTCATCAAAATCTTTGAGTGCCCCGGCGAGATCCTTGATCCGGAGCCGGGCAAGACCGCGCTGGCAGAGAGCGGAGGGAACCGATTTCGACGTCGGATAACCGCTCAAAAATGCCGTATACGCCTTGATAGCCTTGTCGTAGTCCTTGGTTTGCATCAGGCACCAACCGAGCTTGGCGAGCGCCTCGCCCTTAAGCGCGCTGGCCAAAGTGCGCGAGTTTTCAAATTGCGCGTAAATGGACGCGGCGGCGGAGAAATCTTGTTTCTTAAAAAGCGTCTCCGCTTTCATTAAGAGCACTTGATCCGCTTTTGAGCTCTCCGGATTGGTTGCTAAAAACTGATCAATTTCCCCAAGCAAACCGTTGGCGTTGGTCGAATAAAGAACTGCCAGCCGTTCGTATGCGGCTTCCTTCCCGTACACCGAGCCCGGCGATTCTTTTGAAAGCGTCTGAAGAACCGCCAGCGATTCCTCGCCTTTCCCGAGCTGCCGCATCGACATGGCGACCAAGTTTAATAATTGCGGACGGGTTTCCGGACCGAAATCCCTGCTCGCCGGGTCGTACGAATCGATGACTTGCTGGTACTTTTTCTGGGTGAAATAAAGCTGGAGCAATCCGAGCTGCGCAATGTCTTTCCACCGTGTCACTTCCGGCATTTGGAGTGCCCTTTTCAGATCCTCCTCGGCACGCGCGGTCTGGCCCAGCTCCACCTCCCAGACCCCGGCGTAAACCGTCGCCTGCGCCTTGAGCTCGGCGTTGGCCGCCTCCTGGGAGAGCGCCTGAATCTGCTTGAGGGCATCGATCGTACGGCCCGATTCCTTGAGCAGGAGGGCGAGCGAAAGCCGGCTTGCATCTAAGAAGGGATTCTCGTCCGGCGAACTCAGGAGATCTTCATAAGCGATCCGCGCATCCATCTTTTGGCTGAGCGCTTCCAGACAACGGCCGGTAAAAAACTTCGCCGAGTTTGAGAGCCTCAGATCTTTAAGACGCCCGATGGAGCGGCGGTAAAGGGGGAGCGCGGCGGAGTAATTTTTCTCCTGGTAATAAAACTCCGCAAGCCGGTAGGTGGCCGGGCCGGCCAACTCGTGGTTTGGAAACTGGGTGATAAGGGTTTCGTAACTGCTTTTTGAAGCATTCACCGCCCCCGTCGACCGATAGGATTCGCCCAATCGGTAAAGCACGCTTGGACGATCGGTTCCCGCCGGATACAGGCCGAGATATTTTTCATATTCCGGGGCCGCCTGATCGTACGATTTGCGATTATAAAAACTGTCGGCAATGCTCAACTGCACCTGATCCTGGCGCATCGTCCCCTGGGGCGAGATCCGGATCTCGCTGGTCGGATCAGCCATTTCGGGCTGCGGGATCGGTGTCGCCTTGGGCAATGTGCGAGGCGCCGCGGGACGCGTAGGCAAAGTCGCACGCTTGATAGGAAG
Source organism: Chthoniobacteraceae bacterium (assembly GCA_028293625.1). Lineage (GTDB taxonomy): Bacteria > Verrucomicrobiota > Verrucomicrobiia > Chthoniobacterales > Chthoniobacteraceae > CAIURC01. The sequence continues at coordinate 108,336 of JAQGOL010000035.1, forward strand.
CGGCGTCGCTACGGGGATCGGCGGCGCTTCCACAACGGGAGCCGGTTCCACGGCCGCCGGCGCTACGATTACGGCTTCTGGCGGCGGCGGGGAAGGAGGAGGAGGGGAGGCAGGCTTTCCTTCCTCGGTAAAAAACGGTTTGAGCGGCACTTCTTTTTGCGCCCAAAGCGACGATGGCGCCAAGCTGAGGCTGATAACGGTGAACCCGATTTTTTTCCAATCCTTCATTCCACTTTGGGAGCTGTGGCAAAAGCGACGTTCCAAATCTTCGCCTCGCGGCAAACATCAAGCACGGCGACAATGTCTTCGTATTTGGTTTTAAGATCACCGCGAAGAATGATCGCGTAATCCGGGTAGAGCGTGGAGAGCTTATTCAAGCGGGCACGCAAGTCTGCCGCGGCGATCGGTTTGCGGTCCCAGACCACCGTGCCGTCAGCCCGCACGTTGAGAACGGTTTGGTTCATCACGGCGACGGATTCTTTTCCGCTTTCGGCGGCCGGCACTTTCACATCGAGCTCCATTTCCTTTCGCGCGAAATTCCATGTGACGATGAAAAAACACATCAAAACCAAAAGAATATCGACCATCGGCGCGATCTGAAAGCCGATGATATGCGGTGCGGCTCGGGTGCGAAATTTCATGATCTAAAAGAATTCCCGCTTCTTTTAATATTCGTCATCGATGGGAACCCGTGACGGCTGCTCTCTCTTTTTATTATAATTCAGCGCGATAAGGCCAAGCACATGCGCCGAGGCAATTTCGAGATCGGAAATCAGGCTCTGCACCCGGTTGCGGAAAAGCGAATAAAAGCCCATTGCCACGATCCCGAGCACCAATCCGCCGGCCGTCGCCACCAGCGCCGTGGAAACGCCCCCCGCGAGCAATACATCGCGCGATGTTTCCCCTTTTGTGACGCTTCCAAGCACCCCGAACGACTCGATAATTCCAAATACCGTCCCGAGCAGACCAATCATCGGCGCCAGTGTGCCGATATCCGCCAGATAAACCGTGCGATGCTGCAGGGAAGCCGCCTGGCTTTGCCCTTCGGTTTCCGCGATCTCCTTGAGGACCTCGAAGGTCGCCCCCGGATTTTTCGTGGCGAAATCAAGCGTTCGCTGCACGACCCGCGCGATCGCTTCACTATGGCGGTTTGAAATCGCGAGCAGTCCGAGGTAATCGCGTTTTTTTAACAACACATCCGCCGTGTTCATATAGTTGGCGGTGAGAATTGCACCGCGCCGCAGGGTAACCAGATAAACGAGCACCAGCATCACTGTAATGACCGAAAGCGCTCCCAGCGGCACCATCGGCCACCCACCCGAATGGATCAGCGTCCAGAGCTTTACGGTCTCAGCTTCGGCGCCGGTCTTTCCCGGTGATTTGATCGAAATCGCATCGTCGGGCCGGCCGCTTGAGACTTTCCTGCTGGTTTGAGTCGCCGCAGGCGTATCCCCTTCGCCAATCCGCGGCGCCCCCGAATCCTGCCCAAAGAGCGTGGAAGCGCCTAAAATTAAGGCGAAAAGTGAGGTGACGATTTTCATGAATTTCGGGCCGATATAGTAACCGTGCACTTTTGGGATGCAACCCCGGCTTCCCCAAGAGCGTTTGATGGTGAAAATTACTCCGGTTCAACCACTTCTGCCCTGTGACCACTCCAAATGCGATTCCTGTTGCCCGCGAAAAAGTCGATTTTCGTTCCAAGCTGAATGATGTGCCGCACAAACCGGGCGTCTATTTAATGCGGGACCGCTTGAATCGCGTTATCTATGTCGGCAAAGCTCGCGACCTTCGCAAGCGCGTAGGCCAGTATTTTATGCCGTCGCGCAAAATGACGGCCGACCTCAAAACACGCGCCCTCCTTGACAGTGTCTGGGACTTTGAATGGCACACCGTTAACAGTGAGCCCGAGGCGCTTTTGCTTGAGGGCCGTCTGATCAAGGAGTTCCGGCCCCGTTACAACATTAGTTTTCGCGACGATAAAGGATTCCTCCTGGTGAAGGTCGATCTGCGCGATGAGTGGCCGCGCTTCCGGCTGACACGTCAAAAGAACGATGAAGGGGCTCGCTATTTCGGGCCGTTCGCCCATTCGGGCGCTTTGCGCCAGACACTCACTTTCATGCGCAAGACATTCGGGGTGTTGACCTTTGGACGAGGCAACCCGACTCCACGGGAACTCAAATCCTCCACCTATCAGGTCCCAATGAAATTAAACGGGATCACGCCCGAGGAATACCGCGAAAGGGTGCTTCGCGCCTGCGAACTGCTCGCCGGCCAGTCCCGGGAAATGCTCGCCCAACTCGAAGAAGAGATGAAAGCGGCCGCCGCGGCGCTCGATTTTGAGCGCGCCGCTGAAATGCGCAACATGCTCGACGATTTGCGCAAAACGACCAAGCCGATGCATCGCTATACCCGTTCTTTCGGACACCGGCTCGGCGGCGCAATCGATCCGCTGGCCGATATCGCCGCGCTGGCCGAGTCCCTGCAGCTCGGCAAACCGGTGCGCCGCATGGAATGTTTCGATATCTCCAACATCAGCACCACGCACATCGTGGCCAGCATGGTCTGCTTTATCGATGGCCGGGCCGCGCCCCAGCTTTACCGCCGTTTTCGCATCCGCACTGTTGAAGGGCAGGACGATTTTGCGAGCATGGCCGAGGTCGTGCGCCGCCGGTACAGCCGGATTTTGCGTGAAGCCGGCGAGAATGCCCGGAAACCGTCTGAATCGAATGATCCAGCGGTCGATTATTCGCCGGAATTTTCCCAGGAAGAACCGACGGACGCCGTGCCGCGCGTGGCCACCCAGCATGCCTCGCTGCCGGATCTGATCATTGTCGATGGCGGCAAAGGCCAGCTTAACGCCGCATGCAGGGAATTGCGCAAAATGCGTCTACAGGATGTGCCGATTATCGGGCTCGCCAAGGAGTTTGAAGAGATTCATCGCCCCGGGCAGGCGCTCCCTACGTTATTGCCAGCCGATAGCGGCGCTTTGCGGCTTTTACAGCGAATCAGGGATGAAGCGCATCGCATTGCCAATTCGTATCATCAGCTCCTTATGAAACGGCGAATGGGCGAGAGCATTCTGGATGATTGCCCGGGAGTTTCCAGCAATCGCAAGCAACTCCTGCTGCAGCGTTTCGGCAGCGTGACCCGGCTCAGGCGTGCCACTGCGGTGCAAATCGCCACCGTAGAAGGGATCGGCGTAAAGCTTGCCGAACAAATCGCCTTGTATCTCGCCGAGCGCCGGTAGAGCGGTTTTCACAAGTTCTGAACGAGTTGTTCACCGCTTTAAGAAGAGATTTTAAATTTCAAAACTCTCAATTCATAGCCTTAATGCTGTGAATAAGAGGCGGGGATGGAGTTCCACGCAGCGGCAAAGGGTGTTCCACGCCGATCGTGGCTTGGGAATAAGTATCCAGCGCGATTCGAGCCTGTGGCCGGAACCCGGATTGCCGGCAAGTTATTGGGCTCCACTCAAGGTTGCCCACAGGTTATTCACAATTTATTCCCGGCTTCCGGCCAGCCGCCGGCACCGGGGTAAATACCTCCCGGCGAATCAGGCAAAGTCCGCGGTTTGCGCCGAAACAAATGGGCCAATCGATGTTTGGGTTAAAACATCAAGTAGACGGTCGTATGGCACCTCGATTGAATCCTCTCTGTAGAGCGGCCTTTTGATCCGTTTTTTTGGCATCCAATCGCGGTGCGCCGGGTCGCCCGTGTAAAGCGTCCGCCTTGGCGGCTCCTGGTCTCCACCTTGGTAAACCACCCCACCAAAAATTCCATGAGCCTCGAAAATGGGCGGAGCAAGTGTCGATTTCAGCCGCGGTTTTGGAGTTGTTCACAGCTCTATGAAGAGATTTTATTTTTAGAAAACCAAACCTCATAGCCTTAATGCTGTGAACAACTTCGCCGGATGCGGTTCCACACCGCTCCATGGCGGGTTCCACGGATTTTGGCAGATGCGAATAACCCGCCGGTTCGATCCGCATGACTGATGGGAAGTCCGAATTCGGGCGACTTATTCAGAGCGGCTCACACTTATTCACAGGTTATCCGGTGCCAATTTGCACCCTGAAACTCCGGCGGAAATTTTTTGCGCCCGGCCCGGTTTTCAGTGGCGCTTGGGCTGACGCCCTTTGGGCGGAGGCCGTCCCCGCGGCGATGATGCATCGATTTGCGCTTTTACCGGAGCGCGCGTGGAATGATCCAAAAGTTATTCACAGGCTCATGGGAAGATGTGAAAAGGGCAACTTCACCCACGCCGATAAGATGTGAACAACGATACGGATTCCTGCTCCACGCTGATTCCATCAGGGTTCCGCGCCGGTTGGCGGCTGGGAATAACTTTCCGAAAGCCTGTTTGAAGAGGGCCGGAAACTTTGAAACGGGAAGGTTATTCCAACAGTTCCCGAGTTATTCACAGCTTATTGGGTGGCTTGTTCGCCGTTTTTGAGCCGGTTCCGGATAATGGACGATGAAGGGGTTCCCTTCGAGGAGTCGGCAAATCGAGGACAAGACCGGATTTTAAAAAGCGACCTTCACGCTGACCGAAGCGTGGTTGTTCACATCTCTTCTGAAGAAGAAAAGGTTCTGGAATAAAAACTTCTCAGCCTTAATCGAGTGAATAACTCGTCCGAATCGTGTTCCACATTCTGTCCATCGCCGTTCCACACGATTCACAGCCTGCGAATAACCTGGCGGCTCAATCGGAAGCCGCGCCCGTAACTTGCATTATTGCGCGGTTATTCTGCCGAACTCGAAGTTATTGGCAGGTTGGTAAGAACATTGTTCTCAGCCACATTGGCCGGCGATCCCTTCGCCGCGCCTTTTTTGAAAGGCTGCTTCCAGAGCTGCTTTCTCAAAGCATTGTGAGCCGCCGCCACTTCCGCTTCCTTTTTGCTGCGCCCTTCCCCTTCGCCGAGTTCAATGCCGGACCAGACGATTTTTGAGACAAACTGCTTTTGATGCTCCGGACCCGACTGATCAATAATCGGATAAGTCGGACTGACCGGTGAGATGGCCTGGAGGATTTCCTGGAGTTTGCCCTTGGGATTGGCTTCCGGCGGGTCAACATCGAGATTTTCGAGGATCTCACGCGACTCGGTCAGCACGATCCGGCGCACCGTCACGTAATCCGAATCCAGATACATCGCGCCAATCAACGCTTCATACGCATCGGCGAGCGCCGATGCCCGTTCCCGGCCGCCGCTTGATTCCTCGCCCCGGCCCATCATCAGATATTTTCCCAGGCCCATATCGACCGCGAGTACTTTAAGGCCTTCCCGGGAAACGAGACGGGCTCGTAATTTGGTCAGTTCGCCCTCGGTGAAATCGGGATGATGATCAAAGAGGTATTCAGTGAAAATCAGTTGCAGCACCGCGTCGCCGAGAAATTCGAGGCGCTGATTGTCAAAATGATGGCGCTGCGTCTCGTGCCCCAGGCTGGGATGAGTCAGTGCTTCCGCCAGAAGCAGAGAGTTCCGAAATTTATATTTGATGCGCTGTTCGAGCGGATTCATGGCGGGCGGCAGAGGGATTCTTCAACGATTCACGTTCTATCGCGAATCTTGTCTGCCGTATTAAAGTTAGGTCGCGATTTGGGGAGTCTCATGATTTCAGCCGGATACCGTTGGAGAGGGAGCCGAAACCTTGCCACTTGTTGGATTCTGTCTACAAAATGTGCGGCTGGCACATAAAATAATTCGAGACAGGAGACCTTGAAAACCGGAAATAAGCGCCTCATTGCGCTTCCGCGTGCCCGAATTTCATTTTTAAGATGGGGTGACCGACGGGATTCGAACCCGCAACAACCAGAATCACAATCTGGGACTCTACCATTGAGCTACGGTCACCGTTTTGGGCGGGCAAACATAACAAATGCTGCTCGCTTGCCAATCGTATTCTTGACTTCTTTTACGTCAATTCGCGACTGGCTTGGAAAAAGGGTCCTCTTTAAGCGGCATTGGCGATGCGTCGCAGCTTTTCAATCACCTGCGGGACTACTTCAATGGCCGTTTGCACTTCTGCAGCCGTATTAAAACGGCTGAATGAAAAGCGAAGGCTCGCACGGGCGCGTTCCTCGGAAAAACCCATCGCCTTTAAGACATGCGAGGCGTGCACTGAACCGGTCGTGCAGGCCGATCCCGAGGAACAGCAGATGCCGTGTTGATCAAGCAACAGCAGCACCGCTTCGGAATCGATCCCCTCAAAAGCGAGGTTCGATGTGTTGGGCAATCGGTTGATCGGGTCTCCGTTGATCCGGCTGCCGGCAACCCGGTTCAAAATCGCGCTTTCAAATTCATCGCGCATCGCTCGCACCGCCGTCGTTTCGTGCTCCATGAATTGCCCGGCGAGTTCGCATCCTTTGCCCAGAGCCACGATTGATGCCACGTTTTGTGTCCCGGCGCGTTTCCCAAACTCCTGCCCGCCGCCGATCGAAAACGGATGAAATTTCGTCCGTTTATTGATGTAAAGAACGCCCACACCTTTTGGGCAATGGAGCTTGTGGCCGGAGAGCGAAAGAAAATTGATCTTCGCATCCGCCAAGTTTACCGGGATTTTCCCGATGGTCTGAACGGCGTCGGTATGAAAGAGGACGTTCTTTTTGCGGACGATCGACGCGATTTCCTCAATGGGGAAAAGAACGCCGGTCTCGTTGTTGGCCCACATGACCGTCACGAGGGCGGTATCGGAGCGAATGGAGCGTTCAAGTTCGGCAAGATCGATCTGGCCGTTTGAATCGACTCCCAGCCAGGTGATCTCATAACCGCGCTTGGCGAGGGTCTCGCAATGTTTAAGCGTGGCGGAATGTTCGACCCGGGTGGTGATGATATGCTGCCGGTCGCGATCCATCAGCAGCGCCGAATTGATCGAGGCGTTGGTCGATTCGGTGCCGCAGCTGGTGAAAATGACTTCCAATGGTTCGCATCCAATGAGGTTCGCAACCCGTTCCCGCGCCTGATCAAGCGCTTTGCCCACCTGCGAGCCAAAACGGTAGCCGCTGGAAGGATTGCCATAGAAATCGGTCAGATACGGAAGCATCTCCTCGACAACGGCAGGGTCGACCCGGGTGGTGGCGTTGTTGTCGAGATAGATAATGTCGCTGGCGTTCATGGCAGAAAAGGCGCGGACACTACCCCAGGACGCTCCCTCTGCCAACCGAACTTTCCCGGCGCTTAAACCTGCACACGCCGCTCATCGCGGATCGCGGGTGTGGTGGCCTCCGTTTTGCCCAGCGGGAATACCCAGCGATGATAAAGGAAGAACTTCAATCCGGCCAAAAAGAACTGCGTGGCCACGATGTCGAGGTCGATCGGAAAACGGCCTACGCTTAAGGCCATGTGCGCGTCGAATTTTTTGAGGATCGTCAGTGTGATCGTTGAAAGCGTCCACATCAGGAGCACCGCTCCGCAATACCGGGCAAGCGCATCGCGCCGCCGGGAATCGGTCCGGAAATTAATGAAATAATTCCAGAGGAAAAAGAACGTGGAGCTGACTGCCAGGCTGCAGGCGGATTTTGCCAGGTCCGGCAACTCGGTGTGCGTGGCGAGGTATTTGAAAGGGGTGCTGATGAGCGCGTAATTGAGTGCCGCGCCGGCAATAAACCAGAATACCCGTGATTTAAACGCCTGTTGGCGCTTTGCAATGTCGGGGGTCTCTTGGGCTTTCATCGGTCATTTGATAGGGATTCAGGCGCCGCTTGCCAATCTTCCTCTCAATTTGCAATCGACGCTGGAACTTGAGCGCCGGCGTGTGGATAAGTGGCGCGGTTCAATGCTCACCCCCCATCGTGTTGCCATCACTGCCGCCGGAGTTGCCAGTCCTCTAGGAATTGGACTCGATGCAACTTTGCGCGCGCTCCGCGAGGGGCGCGATTGTGTCTCGCTTGTCACGGGTTTTGATACGAGCCGGACCCGGTCAAAAACGGCCGGGCAGATTGATGCCGCGCAGCTTGGGGAGAGCGTTTCGCGGCGCGATCAAAGGTTGCATCCCGCCAGCAGAATGATGATCGCCGCCGCCAGGGAACTGAGCGAGGCCGATCCGGGGTTTGAGCCGGAATTGACCGTGATCGGCACCACGAGCGGGGGAATGAGTTTTGGAGAAGCCTATTACCGCTCGCTCACAGGCAAATCGCGTCCTTCCAATCGAGCCCGCTGGCTCGCCAATTATCTGCCCCAGAAACCGCTGCTTGATGCCCAGCAGGCGTGCGGATTTTTTTCCCCCGGCCAGATCATTGCCAACGCATGCGCTTCGGGAACCAACTCGATCGGCCATGCGTTTTCCCTCATCCGCGCCGGCAAACAGCGGCGCGTTCTGTGTGGTGGATACGATGCGATCTCGGAACTGGTTTTTGTCGGATTCGATTCGCTTCAGGCTTCCACCGCGGAAAAAATTCGTCCTTTCGATAAAAACCGCACCGGCCTGGTTCTCGGAGAAGGCGCGGCGCTGCTTGCCTTGGAGGAATGGGAATCGGCGCGGCAACGCGGTGCCGGCATTCTCGGGGAAGTCACCGGATACGGCATTTCAACCGACAATCATCATTTGACCCAGCCGCATCCGTCCGGGATTGGGCCGTTGCAGGCAATGCAGCGCGCCCTGGATTCGGCCGGCCGCAAGCCCGCCGAGGTCGATTACATCAACGCGCATGGGACCGCCACGGCGTTCAACGATTCCACGGAAGGGACCGCCATCGCGCAACTTTTCGGCGACCGCGCGGTGCCGGTCAGTTCCACAAAATCGATGATGGGCCATTCGCTTGGCGCGGCGGGTTCCATCGAAGCGGTCTTTTCGCTTCTCGCGCTGCGGCATCAGTTCCTGCCTCCCAATATCAACTATACCGAGGCGGATCCGCAGTGGGCGATCGACATTGTCGCCAATGAATCCCGGCCGGCGCGGGTGAAGTGTGTTCTTTCCAACTCGTTTGGGTTTGGCGGCACCAACGCTTCCATCCTCCTTGAATTGCCCGATGAGATCTAAAAACAGATGAGCGCAAGGATAGCAGGCATCGGCTGGGTCACCCCGCTCGGCGCGGATCTGGAAACGGTCTGGAGCCGCCTGATGACGGGCGACATTGCCGAATCCAAGACATTGATCAACCCGGAGTCAGGCCGGATACACCCGTATTTTCCCGTCCCTCCCAAGCTCGTTGATTCTTTGGCAAGGAATCCACGGCTGCGGCGCTCAAGTGCGATCAGCTATTTTTCCGTGGCTGCGGGCCTGGCCGCCCTGGAAAATGCCGGCCTCGCTGTGACGCCTCAAACCGCGGAGCGCACCGCCGTGGTATTTGCGATCAGCGATGGCGGAGTCCAGTACACACGCCGCTTTTACGAGCAGATTGTGAAACAAGGCGCCAATTGCGCCAGTCCGCTCCTTTTTCCCGAGACCGTTTACAACGCGCCTGCCAGCCATTTGTCAGCCCAACTCGGTCTTAATGGCGCGAGTTACACCCTGGCCGGAGACGGCTCAGTAGGCATGTCGGCGCTCCATTTTGGCGCCCAATTGCTCGATACCCTCGACATCGATCAATGCCTCGTGGTTGGCGCCGAGGAATGCGATTGGGTGCTTTGCGAAGCTTATCGCGACTGGCGGTTTGCAAAAACCCCGCTTGCCGAGGGCGCGGCTGCCGTCGTGTTGAATCGCACCGGCCGGCTCTCGATTAAGACCCATCCCGGGATCCCGTTTTTCCGCCAGGCCCGGGCCGTTGACGCGCTTGGGAAAGTCGTGGCGGACCTGGTGAAAAATAGCGGGCCTATCGAATATGTCGTGCGAAGTGCCAATGGCACTTTTATCGACCAGGCAGAGCTGGAGGTCCTGAATCAATTTGGAGCGGATATCGGCGGTTTTTCACCGAAAGCGCAGTTGGGAGAAGCCCCGGGAGCCAGCGCGCTCATTCAGACGGTCGGGGCGGCGATGGCCTTGGAAAAACAAATGGCGCGCTCCGCCCTGGTATCTGTGGTTGGTTTTAACCAGCAGGCGGGCGGGGCTTTGTTAACGGTCTGACCGTTATTTTGAAGGAAAGATAAACATCGCCACATGCGTTCTGTGGCGGACGGCTTCAATCGTGCTGCCGTGGATGATGTCGCCCACGAGGCGATGTCCGTGGGAAATCATCGCAATCATGTCGACTCGCTCGGAGTGGGCGACTTTTAAGATCTCATCGGGCGGACTGCCCAGAGCCAGACGCGTGCTGACAGTCAGGCCGGTTTCCTCCCGCAACCGCGTGGCAGCGCTTTCAAGACGGTTCCAGTCCTCGCGCATCTCCTCCGAGGAAGCGAGATTGAGCTGGGTAAAATTGCGCGCGGCCCAGCCATCGGCAACATGGACGAGCAGCAACTCGCTTTTCATCAGCGTTGCCAGTTTTGCAACCTGCGTGAGAAGCAGCTGCGCCGAATCGGTGTGGTCAAGTGCGACCAGGATTTTTGAATACATGCAGCGTTAAAGGCCAAGGATTCCGTTGATTGCTTTCTGCCACGATTCCGGCGCGAAAGAGTCAAAAAGCAGTTTCAGATTGAGGGTAACGATGACCGCCGCCGAGGTCCATGCCAGCAAAGTGATCCAGAGCGGATTGACAAACTGACCCATCTTTTTTTTGTTCCCGGTGAAAAGCAGGAGCGGAATTACCGCAAATCCAAGCTGCATGCTCAGGATCACCTGGCTCCAGATCAAAAGATCCGTGGTGCGGCCCTCGCCGAAAAAACCGATCACGCAAACCGCCGGCACGATCGCAACGAGCCGTGTGACAAGTCGCCGCAGCCATGGGGCGATGCGGATATTAAGAAAGCCTTCCATCACGATCTGGCCCGCGAGCGTGCCGGTCAGTGTCGAATTCTGACCGCTGGCCAGCAGTGCCAGGGCAAAAAGTGTGCTCGCGATGCCGACCCCGAGCGTGGGAGTGAGCAACTCGTAAGCATCCTGAATCTGCGCCACTTCATGATGCCCGCTCCAGTGAAAAGCCGCCGCGGCGAGGATCAAGATGCCGCCGTTGATGAATAGCGCAAACATCAGCGCGACGGTCGAGTCGAGCGTGGCGAACTTGATCGCCTCGGTTTTGCCTTCCACGTCGCGATCGAAGTTGCGCGTCTGCACAATGGAAGAGTGCAGGTAAAGGTTATGGGGCATCACTGTTGCGCCAAGGATGCCGATCGCCACGAAAAGCATTTCTTTGTTCTTCAGGATCTCCATTGAAGGAGCAAACCCATGCACAATGCCGGTGATGCTTGGTTTGGCGAAAATGAGCTCCGCTAAAAAACAACCGCCAATTGTGAGGATCACCACGATCACCAGCGCCTCCACGTAACGAAAACCTTTATTCTGAAGGAAAAGCACAATCATCACGTCGAGCGAGGTGATGACACAGCCCCAGACGAGCGGGATTCCAAAGAGGAGCTGCAAGCCGATTGCGGAGCCGACCACTTCGGCCAGGTCGCACGCTGCAATGGCCGCCTCGCACAATATCCAAAGCCCGATTACGGCCGGCTTGGAATAATCGTCCCGGCAGGCCTGCGCCAGGTCGCGTCCGGTCACGACGCCGAGCTTCACGCAAAGATGCTGAAGCAGGATCGCCATCAGGTTGGAAATCAGGATGACCGAGAGGAGCGTGTAGCCATATTTTGCGCCGCCGGCCAGGTCAGTGGCCCAGTTGCCCGGATCCATGTAGCCGACTGAAACCAGAAAGCCGGGGCCGGCGAAGGCGAGAAGTTTTTTCCAAAACGAGGCGTTTTTGGGGACGGGAACCGAGCGAAAAACCTCGGGTAAAGAGACGCTGGCGGCTTCCTTGCGCCATCCCTCGTTGGAGGTGGGAACCGGGTTGGGCATGATATGAGACATGGAAATCTAATTTAGGCTTACCTAACTTTATTGTCGGAGACTTAAAATGTGTCAACCGCCTTTTCTTTCCGCCGCTTGACGCTCTTTTATCGGCCCCCTACCTTTTGCACCGTGTCCACCAAGCCCAAGAGCCCCGCCCGTCCGCCTTCCTCCGCGGTCGAGGATTACCTGGAGCGGATCCTGGGTCTTATCAACACCAAGGGTTACGCCCGGGTGGTTGATATTGCCCAGTCGCTCGATATATCGCAGGCCAGCGTTACCAACATGGTTCAGCGCCTCGATGCCGAGGGTCTTCTTAATTACGAGAAATACCGGGGCCTCGTGCTGACCCCGGCTGGCGAGGCGCTGGCGAAAAACATCACTCACCGGCATGAGTTGTTGACCGATTTTCTAAAGCTGCTCGGTCTCGATGACGCTGTCATTTATCATGACGTTGAGGGCATGGAACACCATATCAGTCCTCCGACTTTGCGCGCGATTGAAGCGCTGACCGCCCACCTTACCCGCCAGCCCTCCCTTCTTGCCCGGGTGCGCGAACAACTCGATGCCAACTAACACCATTGCCGCCTTTGGCTGGGAACATTGCGCCCAGCTTTCCAATGCGCACGCCGAACTCCTCGTCACGCTCGATGTCGGTCCTCGCATTTTAAGTTATAAAACACCGGGAGGCCGAAATGTGCTCAATGCGCTGCCTGAAAGCCTCGGCACCAGTGGGGAATCCGAATTTGTTGTCCGTGGCGGCCATCGCCTCTGGGTTTCGCCCGAAGACGCCCGCTCTTATGCGCCGGATAATGGACCGGTGAAATTTGAGCAAAAAGAGTCCGGCTCCATTTTCGTTGAGAACGCGCCCGCCGCGCCGTGGCAGGTGCGCAAGGCGATGACCATTTCTCTCTCGCCCGGGAGCAGCGCGGTGCGGATTGAGCATCGGCTGACCAACGAAGGCGCTGAACCGATCACCGTTTCCGCATGGGCGCTCACCGTGATGGCGCCTGGCGGTTTGGAAGTCATTCCACAACCGCCCCTGGGAGAGCATGGAAAAGGGGCTCCCGGCCGCGAGTTTCTCCCGACCCGCGTGATTGTTCCGTGGAGTTTTACCGATCTTTCCGATGAGCGCTGGAAAATCGGACGCCGGTTTATCACGCTGCGCGCTGAACCGGGGCGGCCGGCCACCAAGCTCGGTCTTTTGCATTCCGAAGGGTGGGCCGGTTATATTCTGCCCGGGGCTCTTTTCATCAAGACGTTTGTCAGTGTGCCCGACGCGCTCTACCCCGATTTCGGATGCAATTTCGAGACTTTCACCAAGGACACGTTTCTTGAAATGGAAACGTTGAGCCCGTTGCGGAGGCTGGAACCGGGGCAATCGGTCGATCATGTGGAAAACTGGCATCTCTTTGATGGCGTGACGCCGCCCGATTCGTTAGAGGAAAGCGTCCTAGAGGAATGGTTTGTGCCGTTCCTTGCAAAAATCGGCCTTTAAACTTCCATGAATTTCCGTTCCTCCCGTTGCGTTATCCTTCTCGTTATTGTTCTTGGCCTGGCCGGCTGCGCGACCACCAATTCGCAGATGCTTCAATCGGGGCGCGCGACAATGAATGCGGCGATCCGGGCCGAAGCGCCGGGCAAATATTATATTGCCCGTCGGTATTATAAACAGGACTACAAATTCTGGGGATTTGTGCGGCAGCCTGGCCAACCATGGAGCAGTGCCAAGCTTGTAATGCTTAATGAGCAGCTGAAACTGGCTCCCGACCGTGAGACCGGCCATATTGGCGACGACAACAACTACGAGTACAAGTTGCTTGGCGATTTCTCCGGCCAGAGTGTGTATGAGCCTGCCAGCAACGGCATCTATCCCGAGTTCATTCTCAAAGGTTACGAACTCCGTTCCAAAACGCCTGGCTCAATTTACCGCACCCCGGGCGCGACCGATCCTTCCCGCCGCGTCATCGCAATGCCGTATTAGGAGTGCCCTTTACGTGGTGATCTGACGGGTATCGCCTTCTCCCACCTGGAAATGGATCCAATGGGTGGCGGCCGGGAGCAGGCCGTGGAATTTATCGGCCCATTCAATGGCGAGGACGGTGGGAGGCACGAGGTAATCATCCAAGCCGATGCGCAGGACGTCGTCCTCGGTTTCCAAGCGGTAGAAATCGAAGTGGCAGAGCGGCAGCCGGCCACCGGTGTACTCATGAATGAGCGTGAAGGTCGGGCTGGTGACTTCGCTCTGATGTCCAAGGCCGGCAGCCACTCCTTTGACAAAATGCGTCTTGCCGGCACCAAGGTCGCCGGCAAGTGCGAGGACTTCGCCGCCGCGCAGAGTCGCAGCCAGGGCCCGGCCAAGTGCGAAGGTTTCAGCGGGACTTTGCGAAATGATCGAACCCATGGGGAAATTGGCGTGAAGTGGAGGGGCGTGAAGTAAGAGAACCGATTCGGGTGAGGGGAAGTTTTGGAAAACGGTTTTTCCAGGCGTGTTCAAGCTGCTCGGCTGCGCCGGGCGCAAGCGCGAAGAGCAGTTCGTAATCTTCGCCGTCGGCCAGCGCTTGTTCAATACTGCTGCCGCGGGAGCGCGGAATTCGTTCCGGCTCGATTTGAAATCCACAATGGCTGGCGGCGGCCAGACGCGGCAGATCCGCGCCCACGCCATCGCTTAAATCCATCATGGCGTGAAGCTGGAAATGTTCGGTCAGCCAACGCGCTTCTTCAAGCCGCGGGATAAAATTGAGATGTTTGCCCCCGATTGAACCCCCAAGCTTTCCAGTCACAAAAAGGGCGTCGCCTGCCTTTCCGCCCGATCGCAGCACGCATCGCTCGCGTTCGACCAAACCGGTCAGGGCGATGTTAATGAAAATGGGGCCGGGCGAGCGCGCGGTTTCTCCCCCGACAATGCTCACGTTGAAACGGGCGGCTGCGCGCCTTAATCCGAAATAAAGGCGGCGCACCCAGGCCAATTCCACATTTCGGGCAACCGCCAGAGTTACCAGTGCATGTTGAGGCAGGCCACCCATGGCCGCGATATCGCTGATGGCGCGGCAGAGCGCTTTCCATCCCACGCGCCGCGCATCTTCTCCCGGTAAAAAATGGACATTTTCAAGCACCGCATCGGTTTTGAGCAAGGTCCAGCTGGCGGCGTCCGGACGACCGACCACCGCGCAATCGTCGCCGGCGGCCACCCGCACATCGGCGCCCTGGGGCAGGCTGCGGATGAGCATGGCAACGAGTTTATCCTCGCCAATTTTATCCAGCGTAATAGGCCGCTCAGCCGGCATGCGACCGGAAATAAAGGGTCACGAGCTGACTCAAATTAAAGAGTGCGTGCATGCTCATTGGCACTGCCAGCGAGCCGGTAGCCTCGTAGGCAATCGTCAGGCAAAGCGCCAGGACAAAGAGGCTCGGCAATGAAGAGAGGTTCAGGTGGACGAGGGCAAAGAGCGCCGAAGTGAAAATCGCGCTCACCGGAGCGCCGCAATAACGTTTGATCGCCCCATAAAAATAGCCGCGAAAAAGAAATTCCTCACTGAGCGGGGCAACAATGACCCCGGTAAACAAGATCGTGCCAATCAGCGAGTAGTTGTTTTTTCGCGAGACATCCCGAAAAAGCGTGACGAGATCCTGTTCGTGAGCCGGCTCGTGAAGCAGGTTTTGGATTAAAAAACTGGCGGCCAAAACCACTGGAAAAGCGGCGAGCACCAGTCCGAAAGCGATCAGCAACGCGCGTCCGATCGGAAGCCGGTCAAAGCCAAGCAGGTGTTTTAGGCTGACACCACGGGTATACAAAAAGGCCGCGATCCCAATCGCCAGGATCAGGAAAACGCTGGCGTTTAAAAGAATATCCGTCGGCTTAAGTGAGGCCGTTTCGGCCGGCGCGGGCTGGGAAAATCCCTGCGGGATGAGCAGGGCGAAATAGCCGACCAGAACGATGGTCACCAGCAAATCGGGGATGTCGAATTCGGCCGTGCGCACCTTTCCACTGCTTTCGTGGATGCGCCGCAACAGGTTTTGATAGACTCCCAATGAGACCGCTGAAATCGCGGCAAGGATGACAAGGATATAAAAATCCGGTTCCATGGTTCAGTGCGCCTTAAATAAAATACGCCCGTTTAAACGGATTCATTGGGCGTAAATGCTCGGCAAATAATAGAAGCGCCCGGCTTCAAGTTTTGGCATGAGCGACTGGGTGAGATTGACTTCAATCTTCGCTTTTTCGGACTGGCCAAAGAGATTAAAAAGTTTGCCAAGCTTGAATCCGGATTCGTACCGGATGATCGCCGCGTCGGCAGCACCGCCGAGTTCCATCGCCTTGGCATACGCGTCCTCGACTTCACCGAGCTGGTTGATGAGCTTGGCTTCCAGCGCATCCTTGCCTGAAACCACGCGTCCATCGGCAATCCCGCTCCGCAGCTGATCCTCCGGCAGGCCGCGTTCCCTGGCGACGATGCCGACAAATTTCCCGTAGGTTTGCATCACCAGGCCCTGGATATACTCCTTTTCCGCGTCAGTCGGCTCGCGTGAGCCGCTGAGCATATCCTTAAATTCGCCGCTCTTGAAAGTGAACGTTTGCAGGCCCACTTTGCCAAAGAGCTGCTGGTAATTAAGGGTCTGCATGATGACTCCAATGCTGCCCGTGAAAGTCGTTTCATTGGCCATCAGCCATGAGCCGCCGCATGCGACGTAATAACCGCCGGAAGCCGCCACCGAGCCCATGTAGACGACGACCGGCTTTTTGGCGTCGTCGCGCACTCGCCGAACCGCGTTGTAGATCATATCCGAGGCGGTCACTTCGCCGCCGGGCGAATCGACATAAAGGAGGACCGCCTTCACTTTGGGATCATCGGAGGCTTGTTTTAGTTGGATGCGGAGATCGTCGACCATGGTGACGCCGACCGATCCCGGCTCCATGCCGGTGATGATGCCGCGCAGATAGATCATGGCGATTTTTTGAGGACTGTTGTTCCTGGCGGCGACTACCACTTCCTCGTCGAATTTGGGCGCCTGCTCAGCTGCGCCGCTCAATGAAGCGGCCGCCGCGCTCGCGCCCCGGGTGAGAACGAAGATGAGGTTTGCCAGCAAGCTCAGACAAAGCAGGCCGATCAGCACGGCTCCAAGACAGCCAAATCGTTTGTTCGCCATAATCTGCGTCACCGTGCCGGAAGCGAAGTCCGCGGGCAAGTGGGAAGGAAATAAGCCGGCATGCCCGGCCCGTATTTCTCACCCGCCGCTCGGGTTGTTGCCTGAGGGGGAGAACACATACGGTTAGCCATGAGGGATCTCTCTGAAAAGAGCTTGGTGGTAATCGGCGGAGCGTCAGGTTTGGGGCTCTCCGCCGCACGTGTTTTTGTGGAGGAAGGGGCCAAAGTGGTTGTGGCGGGGCGGGTACGGGACGCCGTGGAACGTGCCTCGCGGCTGCTGGGGTCACAGGCGATCGCCATTTGCGCCGATCCGAGCGATCCGACCACGGCAACGCGCGCCGTGGCGCAGGCCGTCAATGCTTTTGGCAAGCTCGACGGCCTCTATCACGCAGTGGGAGCAACCGGCCGAAAAATGGGCGACGGACCGCTCCATGAGTTGAGCGATACCGCATGGAGGATTGTTCTGAACTGGAATCTGAACGCCGCGATGTATTCAAATCGTGCCGCGATTCGTCAATTCCTTCACCAGCACACCGGAGGGAGTATTCTGAATCTCGGCTCAGTCTGTGGCCTGGCGGCGTCGCAAGGCCAGTTCATCACCCACGCTTATGCCGTTGCCGAATCGGCCGTGATCGGGTTGAGCAAATCCCTCGCCGCTTATTATGCGGACCGAAGCATCCGGGTAAATGTTCTGGCTCCGGGTTTTATCGAGCAACCTGCTTCCGCGCGCGATTCCGGCCTATTGGAATCCGATGGAGAAGAGGCGACCCATTTTGTGCAAACAAAACAACCGCTTGATGGCGGGCGCTTCGGCAAACCCGGCGATTACGACGCAGCCGCCGTCTATTTCATGAGCGACGGCTCGCGCTTCACGACTGCCCAGGTGCTTAGTGTCGACGGGGGCTGGAGCGTCAGCGAAGGCCAGTATGACACCGGTTAAAAAAGCGGCGCGGGCCGTGCGAACGAATTCTCTACGATTTCGGCGCCTCAACCGGGCCACTCGATGCGGATTTTTTTTCCGTTTTCCACCGGTTGTCGTAGTCGGCGCGTGCGCGTTCGGACTGCGCTTTAAGCGTCTGGAGTTCGGTGCCGGCTGCATCTGCTTCTTTTTCCGCCCTGGCTTTTGTTGCCTTGGCGGTTTGGACAATCTCGGGGGTTTGCTTGCGCAAAGCGGCGAGTTTTTGAGTGAGCGTGTCGGTCGATTTGTTTACTTCAACCAATGCCTTTTCCGCGGCGGCCGCGACGGGAATAGCTGCCTTGGCGTCCGCTTGCGCTTTCTCAAGGGTCTCCTTCAATTTCGCGATCTCAGCTTTGGGTGCTTCAGCCTGAGGCTTAAGTTCAGTGACTTTTCCCTGGGCGGCGTCGATCGCGGCTTGCGTCTCGGCAAGCTCCGGTTTTTTGGCCTGTACTTTGGCGTCGGCTGCGGCGTATTCAGGGCTCCCGGCAGCAGCACCGGCGCGATTTTCGCGAAGCCTGGCAATTTCCAGGGTTTGTTGAGTGAGTTTTTTGGTCAGCTCAGCAGCCAGGGCGGTGGCTTTATCAAATGCTTCGGTAACCGCTTTTGTGCTGGTTTCCTTTTCAGTCAACGCAGCCTGGGTCGTGGCGACGGCTTGATTAGCTTGGGCGAGGGTTTGCTGTGCCGTGGTGAGCGCGGTTTCTTTCTCTTTGATCCGGGCAGGTGCCTCGGCCAGCGCTTTTTGAGTCGCTTCCATGTCGCTCTTTGCCTGATCGGCCGGCAAAAGCGCTTCCTTGGCTTCCGCAATCAGCGCGTCGTAGCGCGCCTGTTTTTCGATGAGCGTTTGCCGCGCGGTATGAACGCTCATGTAAGCCTGGGCGCGCATCCATTTTTCCACCCCGGCTTTTGCGATCTGCACTTGTGCGGTCCCTTGGTCCAGCGCGGTTTTGGCTTTGGCCAATCCTTCCTCGGCCGGCACCGGTTTTGACGCTGCAGCTGTGGCGATGACGGAACTTTTCTCCGCTTCCTCAATCGTTTTCTTCGAGTCGGAAAACTCTTTTTCGCTCTTTGCGATTTTCCCAATCTGCGCGTCGATTTTTTCCTGCGCCGCGGCGCGATCGGCTTCAGCTGCGGTTTCCCTAGCCTTTTGCAAATCAGGCAGTGCGCCTTTTTCTTCCGCAATCCGTTTTTCGATCTGCTGCGCGGTGAGCCGGGCAGTTTGCACGGCGATTTCGCCAGCTTTTTGTTTTTCCTGCGCCGCGGCTTTTTCAGTTTTTACCGCTTCTTCAGCGGCAGCAAATTGCTGTTGCAAAGTCATTATGGCGCTTTCCGCATCCGTAAGCCGCTTTTTGGCCGGTACCAGGCTTTCCTCAATGGGCGTGGGATTGGCGCTGAGTTCGCCGAGCGGTTTTCCATCCAGGCTTGAAACGCGAATATCGCCATTCCAATCGCCGGCGATGACCCGGTCGCTGCTAAGGACAGCGCGCAAGGCGATCTCCCCGAAAGGCTGGCTTTGTCCAAGCAGCTTTCCCGTCTGATCCCAGACCTTGGCAATCTTGTCGCGCCCGCAGGAAACGATCCGGCCATCCGGGCTGAAATCGACGCAAGCCGTCCCGCCCGCATGCGCGTTCCAGCTGCGGATCTCTTTAGCTTCTTTTACGTCCCACAGTTTGACCGTGCCGTCCTCGCTGGCCGATGCGACGACTCCGTTCATAAATGCGAGACTGGTGACCATCACCTTGTGGCCCGGCAACACATTATATTCCTTGCCCGTGTTCCCTTCCCAGACCTGGATTCCACCGTTGCGATCGGCAGTGGCAAGAAACTGTCCATCCGGCGAGTAGGCGATCGCGGTGACCCAATCGGTATGTTTTTTGATCGATTGGACTAGTTTGCCGTCTTTGGTGGAGTAAATCTTAACCAGCTTGTTCGGACCACCGAGTGTCACGAACTGCTGGTCCGGGCTTAAATCTGCGGCAAGCACCGAGTCAAATTCGTTCCCGATCGTGGCGATGCGTTCGCCTGTCTTGATATCCCAAAGAACGACTTTTCCTGATTTCCCGCCGATCCCGCCGCCAGTGAGCAGCACCTGTCCATTGCGACTGAAGCGGACCACGTTGGGGAAGCCTTCGGGAAACGGGAGCACTCCGAGCGGTTCCAGCGTCTCGGTATTATAAAGAACGATCTGTTTTTGTCCGCCAATTGCAACCAATGGTGCCCAGGGACTTGCCGCCAAGGCGGTCAGGGCATTTTTGCGAGTGACTTTGACAAACGGTTCAAGCGGCAGATCCCCGGGCATCGGAGGGGGACCATCGGGCCGCTCGAGTGAGACGACGGCCACCTTGACGTTGTTGTTTGCCACCGCCACCGCTTTGCCTGTCGCGCTTTCAAGCAACTGTCCGACAATCCATTTTTCAATGATGGCCAGCTCGGCATCGTTGAGTTTGTCGCCCTTTGGCGGCATTTTCGGATCTTCCGTCTGCTTAACACACTTATAAAGCAGGCTGTTAGCCGCGTTGCCCGATTCCAAGATTTTGCCGTTCTCGCTTCCCTGAAGCGTTGTCTGGTAGGTGGAAAGATCGAGGCCGGCCTTCTTTTTATCGGGATTGTGGCAGTTCAGGCAGGAGTTGCGAAAGATCGGCAACACCTGGTCGTTGAATGTGATCTTATCGGCAGCCGACGCCGTGAGCGCGACTGCAATCGAGGCGGAGAGAAACGCGAAGTTTTTCAAAGACGCTTAATGGTTGAAGATGAATTCCTTGGCGTTGAGCAAGGCCCAGAAGATGTCGGTAAACACGGCGGGTTGCTGCTCAGTCACACCCCAATTTGGCTCCAGATGGATCAGCTCCTCTTCCGTGGGGAATCGGCCAAAGCTGCGCAGGTAAAGTTCAGTGACCAGATCGCGCGGCGTTTTTTTGTCGTTGAGCAGCTTGGTAATGAGGCCGCCCTGGACGATCTTGTTTTCAATGGTATCGCCATTGATCAAATGGAGCGCCTGGCTGAGCGTTGGCCCCACTTCTTCCCGCGAACAAAGCGTCTCGCGTGTGGCACGGCCAAATGTGGTCAGGAAGTAGTTCGATGTTTTGCCATCGGCAATTTCCACGGCACGCGCTCCGGAAGGCAGTCCGCGGAATTTATTGCGCGTATCGGTGACTTGCGTGATGCAATCGAACATCACCTCGGCGCGCATCCGGCGGATGGTAGCATGGGCAAAGTTGCGGCTGTCGAGTTCGTTCGATTCATTGGGCCGGGTGGTGAGCTGATAAGTGCGCGAATTACAGATGTCCCGCACGATGCGGCGCAGGTCATAGTTGTATTCGACAATCTTTTTGCCCAACGCTTCGAGAAGCTCTGGATTGGACGCGGGATTGGAAATGCGCACGTCGTCTACCGGTTCCACGATTCCGCGGCCCATGTATTGCGCCCAGATCAGGTTGGCAATATGCCGGGGGAAATAGGGGTTCTCGGGCGAAGCGATCCAGTCGGCAAGCACTTTGCGGCGGTCTTTGTTTTTGGTATCGGGTGCTTCGCCGCCAAGGAACTTGGGTGGGACTACGGTGTCACCGATGGGATGCTTGGATTCTCCCGAACCGCTGTTGAAAAGGATCCGCTCCCGGGGATCCTCGCCCGCTTTGCGCCCGATCTGGGTGAAGAAAGCAACAAACCCACGGTAATCAGCCATGGTCCAGCGATCAAACGGGTGGTTATGGCATTGCGAGCACTGGATGCGGATTCCGAAAAAGGCCTGCGCGGTATCCTCGGCCAGTTTTAGCGGATCCTGTTCAAGCTGGTAATAATTGGCGGCCGGATTTTCCAATGTACTGCCGCTGGCGCTCAGCAATTCGCGGGCGATTTCGTTGATCGGAACATTTTTTCCAAGTTGCTCCCGCAGCCAGGTGTAATAGGTCAGCGTCGCCTTGTAGCTGCCGTTGTTTTGCTCCGTGCGGACCTGAAGCAATTCGCTCCATTTCATGGCCCACATGTCGACAAATTCGCTGCGTTGAAGCAGTTCATCAATCTTGCCGGCCCTTTTGGTGGAAGAAGGATCGGCTACGAACTGGCGCACCTGATCGGTTGAGGGAAGCGTGCCAGTGATATCGAGGAATGCGCGCCGCAAAAAGGTCTCATCGTTGCAGACTTCACTTGGGGTAATCCGCAGGTTGCGCAGTTTCTGGTCAACGAGGACGTCTACAAAATTGCGTTCCTCGACCGGAGGCCACTGGTATTCGAGCGCCTTTGGAATGACGATCACCTGCGAGCCGACTGTAAACGTGGCAAAACGCGCCATGACGAACGCCTCGCCGCGCTGGCCGGTGGTGATCGTGCCATCATTGGCCACCTTGGCGGACGATTCGTTGCTGGTCAGGAACAATGCCAGCGTGCTGACATCGCGATCGGTGCCGTCGGAATAAAAAGCGCGCACCGACATCTTAAAGTTCTGACCCGGGCTTTCGAGCAGGAGCTGTTTTGGCAGGATTTCAAGCCGGGTGACAGTTGCCACCGTCGGGGGATCGTTGGGAGCGCCCGCTTCCAGCCAGCGCTGGAATGTGTTGGCCAGTTCGCTTCCTTTTTCAAAAAGTTTGCCGCCGGTGTGCGGGGCTTCGCCGGTCGATTTGGTCAGCAGCATCGAATCCTCGGGGATCGCCAGGTTGATGCGGCGGCCGGAGAGCTCGCGAGTCAGGCGATAATGATCGCCTTCGGGATCAAAGCCCCAGAGCGAAAGCCGGAAGCCATCCTGGCCGCGTGCGGCGCCGTGGCAGCGATTGCACTCCGCCTTCATAAAGACAGGCATCACATCAAGGCGAAAGCTGATGGGCTGTTCAACCGTGGCCTCTTCCACCTTGACGGCTACTTCAGCCGTCTTCCCTTTCCACTCGATTTTCACCTGCGTATTGCCATCGGCAAGCGGCAACACAATCCCTTTTTCAATCTTCGCCTTGGAAGGATCAACAACGGTAAACTTCGCTTCACCGGTCACATCGCGATGGACGCCGTTTGCTTCAGTCATCCGCACCACGAGCGACTGTTTGTCCCGGGAACTCTTAAGATTGACGTCCGCGGGAAAAACCTCGAAGTCGGTGTTAATCGCCGCGTGCCCGGTCCCGAGCATTGCGGCAAAAGCGGCAGTATGAGCGGCCGCGCGCAGCCGTGAGGAAAAGGTGGAAATGAACGGTGTGAAGGGGTTCATGTCAGGAATGTAAAAAGCTGCAAACTGCGGGCTGAGAGGGATTGGCTATTGCTTGGCGGTCTGTCCACTGGGTGTGGATGCTTTGTCGACTCGCAGGATTCCGCCCTGGGCAAACGTGGTGACCATCGGTTCGCCATCCTTGATGATCTGGAACTGGCAGAAGAGTTGTTTGTGGGTGGCAGTCGGCGTATTCGGCCCGGCTTTCACCGTGAACTTGGCCACCTTGTCTTCCTGGGTAATTTCGACATCCTCGGCGGTGGCATTGGGCGGCAGGCCGAGGAGCGAGAGTTTGGCTTTGCCTTCAAATGGAATCTTGTTCTCCAACTTCACAGTTATGGTTGTGGTTTCGCCCTGATCGACAAAACTGCGCATGATCTGTCCGTTGACAAACGGCGCCGCGACTCCCACTTCCACTAATGGCGTGCTAAACCAGACGGGGCCTTTCCCAAAATCCGCGCTGCCGATCACGCACACTTTCCATTTCTGGAGCGGCGCATTGCCGTTGGCGCTAAGTGTCACGATTCCTTCATTCTGGCCTTCAGGAATCTGAACCGTGCCCGCTGTCCCAAGTCCCGGCGGGGTAAAGAGCAGCGTCAGGGCAATGGGCCCTTTGAAGTCGTTCTTGCGTTCGGTCACTACTTTCAAACCCAGCGAACCGTTTTGAAGCACCGGCACTTTGGGCGTCAGCAGGTTGATTTTAACCGGAATTTCTTCCGTGACGGAAACCACCAGGTGATCTTCCCTGACTGAATAAAACGACTTCTGATTGCCGTTCTCAGCCACGTCGATGTCTTGTTCCACCGACGATTTGACTGGCACGCTTCCTTCTTTGACCTCCGTTGGTTTCGCTTCCAAACCGAATGCCTTGCTGACCGGCGCGGCATCGGGCGCTGCTTCAAATACCATGGGAATCGCGTCGAGGCTTTTTTCGACCTCGATGCCGGTCACGGTCACCCCGGCTGGCAGGTCGCGCGGATCCAAAGTCAGGTCACCGCCGAGATCGTTGCGTTTGATGCGGACCAACGACGCATAGCGATTGCCCTTGGGAACGACAATGGCGCGCCGTTCCTGATTGGAATTCTGCACCATCTCCGGCAGCCACAACCCAATGCTTGGTCGCACCGGAGTCAGCTCGACCCGGTATGTAAAAAGCGGGCCGCCTCGTTGGAGTTTATCGTCGATTTTTACAAAATAATCGCCATCCGCTCCAACCGTCCACCGCAGGCCGCTATCGAGCTGGCCTTCATCGTCGTTTGCGGCCACCTGGTTTCCTTTTGAGTCGAGGATCGCCAGGACTGAGTCGAGCGGCGACCGAAGCTGGCGGGCGAACACTTTGACATCGAAGATTTCACCTTTCTTGGCGCTGATCTTGAAGACGTCCGCGTCATCCTTTTCATTGATGATCCCATTGAGCGCCAATGGAAGTCCCGTGCCGGCCGGAGTCGCCTTGTCGATCGTGTTGTTGGGTTCCACCTCAAGCACATTGGGAAATGGCGAAGCGCGGACAAAATTGGGTTGCGGCGTCGGCTGGCTGTCTTCGGAAAAAACCTGAAACCGTGCATCGGGTTGGGCCGGCAGCTTGATTGTTTTTTCCACTGAACCGCTCGCGTCGCCAATTAGTGTGACCTTGAGGTCCTCACCGGCCGGGCCGCCATTGGGATAGATGGCCAAGGGGCGCGCGAACGAACCGATGTTGAGCAGATACTGGCATTCTCCCTGCCCGGCATTGGTCGCTTCCTTGATGGTGACGATGTACTTGCCATCCTCAGGGGCGATGATGCTGGCAACGGGATCCTGGCGGGTTAGAGGAGTGTCGTCGACATCGGCCAGCTTGGTGCCGTCCTCCTTGGTGATCGTCAGCGCGGGATCATAAATCTGCTGGGTCTGGAGGCGCGCTCCGATCACTTCCGCACTGATTCGTTCTCCCTTTTTGGCTTCGACTTCGAAACGATCCTGATCTTCACCCTGGGTATGGCCCGAAATGGTTATGCCAAGTGCCACCGGTTGGCTTTGAGTGGAAGGAGTCAGCGCCCGGGGAACTTTCGGGTCCGGCGCTGAGGCTTCAATTTCTTCAATCACCGGAAACGGGCTTACATAGAAGAGCCGCACATCGGACACGCCCGATGCTGTCAGGACGCGGAAGGTATGTTCTCCGAGCCGGACATTCGGCGCGATCTTCACCTTCATCTTGAACTTCCCCTTTTCCGCCACGCCCGCTGTAATCTCGAATCCAGGCTCGTCGAAGAGCGCGCCCTTGGCATCTTCAAGATTTCCTCCCCGGCATTCGATCTCGCTTTCCGCGCCGCGTTGCCCGCCCGCGGGGTAAACAACAGAGACGCGAGGTGAACCGGCGAAAACCGGCAACGCAAACAGGCACGCCGCCGTGCTGAGGATATGGGTGGAAAGAATGGATCGATTCATACGGTGTGCGTTTTTGGGGCGCGGAAAAATGGATTCCGCAGCGGGCCAGCAAAGCGGGGGAGGGTGCCCCCGCTTTCCAAAGGAGCTCCGCTTAGGCCAGCAGCTCGGTAACAACCTGGCCGTTCCTGACGATGTCGATTGGACGATTGCCCGGCGCCATCAGCTTCTTGGTGCCGCGAATTCCGAGCTGGTTGTAAACGGTGGCGGCCATGTCTTCGACACTGAGCGGGTTCTGGTCGGGCTCGGATCCGGTCGGATCGGAGGAACCGTAAATGAGGCCGCGCTTGAAACCGCCGCCCGCAAATGCCACCGAGAAGACCCGGGGCCAGTGATCGCGGCCGGCATCTTTATTGATCTTGGGCGAGCGTCCGAATTCCGAGCTGACCATCACCAATGTCTTGTCGAGCATCCCACGACGATCGAGGTCGGTAATAAGCGCCGCGTAAGCCTGATCAAAATTCGGGAGCGAGTTTTTCATCCCGCTGGAAATGTTGGAATGCATGTCCCATCCGCCGTATGTGAGGGAAACAAAACGCACACCCGATTCCACCAGTCGCCGTGCCATCAGCATTCGCCCGCCGGCTTCATTCATTCCGTATTCCTTGCGGATCGCCTCAGGTTCGGCGGCCAGGTTAAAAGCCTCGCGGGCATCCTGTGAGGAAACCAGTGCGTAGGCCGACTGGTAAAAGCTGTCCATCGCCGTGAGCGCATCGCTCTTTTCCAAGGTGCGGAAATGTTCGTCGACATTGCTAAGGATGTTACGGCGCCGGTCAAAGCGCTCCGTCGTAATCCCGTCGTGCATATTGAGATCGCGCACCTTGAATCCGGAGTTGGCCGGATCGCTTCCGAGACTGAACGGCCCGTGCGCGCTCGAAAGATAGCCGCTGCCCGCGAATTCATTCGGGATATTCGGAATGCAGACGTAGGGAGGCAGATTCTTGCGTGAACCGAGTTCGTGCGAAATAACCGAACCCATTGAAGGGAATTGAAGCGCAGGCGAAGGCCGGTAACCGGTGAACATGTTATGCGTGCCGCGTTCATGCGCCGCTTCGCCGTGGGTCATGGAACGGACCACGGTGATCTTGTCGGCGATCTTCGCCGTATTTTGCATGTATTGCGAAAATTTCACCCCTGGGATGGCGGTATCAATCGCACTTAATGGTCCGCGATATTCAATCGGTGCAAAAGGCTTCGGATCCCATGTCTCCTGATGGGCGCTGCCACCGGGCAGAAAGATGTGAATCAGCGACTCAGCTTTGGCAATGAGCGGGTCCGTCAGCGCGGCTTCCGCGGCCTGAAGCTTCATGAAATTACCCAGCGACAAACCGAGCCCACCCACGAGACCGACATAAAGGAACTCGCGTCTTGATGTTTTTTGAAAGTGTGCAGGATCTTCGTGCCAGGTAACGGGTCTGATGTCGCTCATTGTAGGTCTTGTGTTTGGAGTTTTTTTGCGCAACGCTTTTTGGCCGCCCGGGCACGGGCGCTCCACACAAAGCCCCACCCTTTGATGACCTGTATGCATTCAATTGAATACCATGGTTCCGGTCACGTCGTGGGCAGACGTCGTTTAGCGTTTCAAGCAAACAATCTTTGCAAGAAGAGCGTCTTAGAGGGTTTTTCGTAAATACCACGAATGATGCCTTGCACATTCCATACACCTCTGCGCGTGCCATCGCTCAGGAGCACCCAAATTTCTTACCGGATGTCAGTGCCCGAACGCAATAATTCCAAGGCGCCCCCTTGTTAAGGAGGCGGCATTGCCTGGCCCGAAGTTTATGGAGGCGGACTTATTCCAAACGCTTCGACCCGGATTCCTTCCGGCCAGCCGGCCGGATACAAAGCGCCGGAGTCAGGGGGCCGCAGCCAAAGCAAAGCGTGACCGGAAACCTTACTGTCAGTCAGATCAGCAAAAACCAGGTCTCCCGAAAAGCTCCCGCCTTTTTTGTAAAGGCCGATAAAAAGCGGCACGCTTTGGTCTGCGCGCAGCTTGCTGGTGGCGCTGTATTTTGTGCCATCGGCCAATGAACCGGAAATCAGCACAGCGCCCGTCTTTTTAAGCGTGAGCCGGGCATACCCATTATCGTGCGGATAGCTGGCGGAATCGAACTCCGTCACCGCGGGCTGGAACACGATATTATAGATTCCTTGTTTCGGCGCGGGACCCGCCGGCAGATTCAGCAAGGCGCTTGGGACCGGTGTTTTTGAATTATACGGAGCCTTCCTTCCTGTAAACGTGCCCGGCACGCTGTCATCGACAGTTAGCGTTCCGCCTATCCCGGTTGCAGGATTTAGGGAAAACGAAAGTCTGCCCAGCATGCGATTGGCATGAGCTTTATCAACAAGGCTCAAGGTGGCGCCATACGCTGGTTTGAATCGAGCTGTTCCATCGTTTCCAAGAATTCCCGCGAAAGGCACCGTGCCCTGGCTTCCAATCAGCTTGCCGCTGAAGCTGCCGGTGGCCGTCACGCTCACACTAACCAACCCTGTGTTGTCAGGATTCGGAGTAGTTCCCGGCATGAGCACGGCAAGATAGACTCCTGCCAGTTCCGAGCGACGGTTGGTGTAAGTTACTATCTTACTGGTAATGGCCTTTGCTCCGGCAAAATCCTCGGCTTCAACCACCAGATGGTTGATCCCGTTTTCGGGAGCGGCTCCGCTCACTTGCCAGGGCGTGTTGGCCCCGGCGATGAAGGCAAGCGGTGCATCCAAGGCAAGCGGCACTCCATTCAGTTTTACTGTAAGCGATTTGAGCGCGAGGTTCTCGTTGACCGTGCCGCTGATAGTAAAAAGTCCCGGCACCGGATTGGTTAGAGGCGCTCTGATATGGAGCACCGGCGCCGTCCTGTCTGTTTCAGCGGCGTTTACTAACACGGTAACATTGCTTTGGTCAGTAGTTTCGGTGATCCTGACTATGTTGCCCGACAGATCGGTCGCGGTGATGGAAAAGGCGGCGGCACCCTGGCTTGTTTGCCTGTTGATCGTCGCGGTTGCGATCCAGTGGTTGCCGCCGGCATTGGTCACCACCGCTGTCACGCCGAGCAAGGTTACATCCAATTGTTGGAACGGCTCGCTGGAGGTAAAATTTAGCGCCACGGTTTGTCCGGCCATTGCCAATGGGGAAAAGATATTGTTGCTGGCAATAGTTACTGAACTAAGCGTGGGAGCTGTTGTGTCGAGAACGACATCCGTGGAAAACTCCGATGCCGCCTGGTTCCCTTGCATGTCCTGATAACTTAAGGTGACTGTATAGATCCCATCGGGGATACTTGATCCGCTCGCAACGGCCGCCGAAGCAGTGGGAGCCGCGGGATCAAAGCTAAAAGAATGTGCGCCGATCTTTTCCTGCGAACCGGCCAGCGTCAGCGTGCGGTTGACGGACCCTGTAAAGCTCAGCTGCACACTTCCGGCAAGAGCCGTTTCGGGCAGAGTAAAGGCAACGTTCAACGGGTTTTTGCTCAGCGCATTCATTACTGGAGCACTTAGCGTAGGAGCCTCGGTAATATCCGTTCCGCGAAAGATGCTGTTTGCGTTCGTATTGACGACATAAAGGACGCCACTGGAAGTAGAAGCAACGCCTCTCGGGACATTAAATTGTGCCTGCATACCAATCCCTTCAAAGGTGCCAATAACTCCCGGCGTTCCGCCGATCGTAGTCACCATTCCGGCGCTGGTGATCTTGCGAATGATTTGAGTACCGCTATCGGCCACATAGACATTGCCGTTGGCATCGACTGCCACACCACTGGGATTCCCAAACCGTGCCTCGCTCCCGGTGCCATCGGTGCTTCCATAATCGCCGCTTCCATGCCCGGTTCCGACGGTGCCTGCCGATCCCGCCAACGTGGTGACAATTCCGCCGCTTGTGATCTTACGGATGGTTTGACTCGAAAATTCCGCGACATAGACATTACCGTCGCTATCGACTGCCACGCCGGTGGGATCATAAAACCGCGCCTCGCTCCCGATGCCGTTTGCGCTTCCAATCGTGCGGGCCATTCCCGCCAGAGTGCTGACTACTCCGGCGCTGGTGATTTTTCGAATCGTATGGTTGTTACGATCGGCAACATAGAGATTGCGATCGCCGTCAACCGCCACGCCCGTGGGACCAGAGAAGCGCGCTTCACTGCCGAGGCCATCGCTGCTTCCACTGCCAAGCGCCGACCCCGCCAATGTAGTCACCACCCCGTCACTTGTGATCTTGCGGATCCGGGAATTGCCCGTATCCGCGACATAGACATTTCCGTCGTCATCAACTGCCACACCGCTCGGATAAACAAATCGTGCTTCATCGCCGATGCCATTTGCGTTCCCTCTCTGGCCGCTTAATCCGGCCAGTGTGGTCACCACGCCGGCGCTCGTGATTTTACGGATCGTCGAGTCGCTCGCATCCGCGACATACAAATTACCGGTGCGATCAATCGCTATGCCGACGGGATTGTACAACCAGGCAGTCCTTTCGAAAGCGGCGCTTACCGCGTTTCCAGCCAGTGTCGTTACCACTCCGTCGCTCGTGATCCTGCGGATGACGTGATTGTCGGTATCGGCAACAATGAGGGTCCCATTGCCATCGACCGCCACGCCTTGTGGCCCGTAAAATTGCGCACTGCTTCCATCCGCATATCCGGAAATGCCGGGCGATCCAGCCACCGTGGTGACCACTCCGGCACTCGTAATCTTGCGGATCGTCGAGTTGCCGGAATCGCTTACATAAACATTGCCGCTGCCATCGACTGCCAGACCGCTTGGAAAAGTGAATCGTGCCTGGCTCCCGGTGGCATCCACTTTGCCAATCGCGTCCGCTTTTCCCGCGAGCGTGGTCACGACCCCGCCGGTGCTGATCCTGCGGATCGTTTGACTAAACAGATCAGCGACATAGACATTTCCAGCGCCATCCACTGCGATGCCGGAAGGACCCTTAAACTGTGCACTGCTTCCCGGGCCATCGATACTTCCAAACTGGTGATCCATCCCCGCCAGTGTGGTTACCACTCCAGCGCTGGTAATCCTGCGGATCGCATAGTTGCCGAAGTCGGAGACATACACGTTGCCGTTTCCATCGACCGCTACGCCCATGGGGAGATAAAACTGCGCTGCGGTTCCGATGCCATCCGAATTGCCACTAATATAAACGCTACCGGCTAGTGTACTTACAACCCGGCCACTGGTAATCTTGCGGATCGTATGGTTGTTTGTATCCGAGACATACAGATTCCCATTTTGATCAACCGCCAGGCTGTTAGGCCCGTTAAATCGCGCACTGCTCCCGGTGCCATCCGTAATTCCAGTGCTGCCAGCCGTTCCCGCAAATGTAGTCACCACTCCGCTGCTGGTAATTTTACGGATGATATGGTTTCTGCTGTCCGCAACAAAAACATTGCCTTTTCCGTCAGTCGCCACGCCGTTGGGAAGATTAAACCGTGCGGCATTCCCGACGCCATCCAGACTGCCATAAAGCTCGGTGCGCCCGACAAAATTTGTCCATCGATAAGCTTCTCCAAGCGCCCGTGATGTTCCGCCCACCAGAAGAAAGAGCAGGGCAAGAAGGCGGAAGAACGGTTTAAGAGGCATCAGGATAAATGATTGGACGCGGCAACTGCGCGGGCGTTGAGATCGGCACGTTAAGGGTGTGAATATTGCATCACACTCGGTTTCGAATGATACAACAGAAACAGATAAGGAAACCGGAATAGTTCCCTGGAACTATTCGCCTCGGTTACAGCGGTTTGTGACCCCGCCAATCAGATTTGTTCGAAGTAACGACGCCGTTCCCAATCTGTCACCGCGGAGTCAAAAGCCCGCGCTTCCAGCCTCGCCGTTTGGACATAGAAATCGATGGCGGCGTCGCCGAACGCCTTGCGTGCCATGCGACTCGCATTGAGAAACTCGGCGGCTTCCTTTAACGATCCCGGGAGCGATGGCAGGGATGCATCGACATAGGCGTTGCCGTTATAAATAGGCGGGCACTCCAGGTTTTCTTCAATGCCTGCCATGCCGGCGGCCATCATCGCTGCGAACGCAAGATAAGGGTTTGCGTCGGCGCCCGGCAGCCGGTTTTCGATCCGGAACGAAGATCCGCTTCCAACCACGCGGAAACCGACGGTGCGATTGTCGTGGGCCCATGCGAGCTTGGTGGGTGCCCAGCTTGCCGACTGATAACGTTTGTATGAATTAATAGTCGGCGCAAAGAAATAGCCCAGATCTCGCGAGTATTTAATTAACCCAGCCAAAAACTGTTTAAAAAGCAACGAGCCGCCGGACTCGGTTCCAAAAAGGTTGGTCGCACCGCGCCAGAGGCTCAGATGAATGTGGCAACTGCTGCCGACTTCCTCCGCCCACGGTTTGGGCATGAAGGTAAGACATTTGCCGTGCTGCTCCACGATCTGCCGTGCGCCTTGTTTAAAAACGCAATGCAGGTCGCCGATCGGCAATGGTTCATCGTAAATGAAATTGACCTCATGCTGGCCCTTGCCCCATTCGCCTTTGGTCGACTCGATCGGGATCCGTGCAATCGGCATCTGGTTGCGAATGGCGCGCATGATCGGCTCGTCGCGCGCGGTTTGCATCGTGTGATAGTCGATGCGGTAATCGCTTGAAGGAGAAAGACCTCGGTAATCTTTCTGGAACGCATCGTGGGCGCTTTGGTTAAAAAGGAAAAACTCCAGTTCACTGGCGAGTTTGCATCCCAGGCTCTGCTCGGAAAGCTTTTCAATCTGGCGGCGCAACACCGAGCGCGGCGCTTCTTCCACCCGCCGCCCATCGTGCCCATAAAGATCACAAATCACCATGGCCGAGCCCGGTTCCCATGGCAGCACCCGCAAAGTTTCCAAATCGGGCCGCATCTCAAGGTCGCCATAGCCGGACTCCCAGTTGGCCAGCTGAAACCCTTCCTGAGGTTCCATCTCCAGGTTGAGGGTCAGCAGATAGTTGCACGAGTGAGTGCCCTCCTTTGCGGTGTGCTCAAGAAACTGGCTTGCCGTGATCCGTTTTCCAATGAGCCGTCCAAAGACATCGGGGAAGACGGTGACAACGGTGTCGATCTCGCCCGCGGCGATTTTGTTTTCAAGGTCGGAAAGGGTCATAGGAAATAACGGGCTTTTAACGCGAAACCTTTACTCCGAAATATAAACGTTTTTTAATTCTGTGTAACCTTCCATCGCCGCAAAGCCGAGGTCGCGTCCCAGGCCGCTTTGTTTAAATCCGCCAAAGGGCGCCTCGACGTGAACGCTTGAATGGCTGTTGATGCTCAACACGCCGCTTTCCACCCGGCGGGCAAGCCGCAAGGCGCGCTTTAAATCGTTGGTCCAGATTGAGCCGCTCAGTCCGTAAGGCGAATCGTTGACTTCATCGAGCAACGCCGCCTCGTTGTCAAACGGGCGGATACAGACGACCGGCCCAAAAACTTCCTCGCGCCAGATCGGATCTGACGGCTCAACGTCGAGCACCACCGCAGGATTGAGAAAATAGCCGCGCCCGTTCGGACGCTCACCACCCAGCGCGATACGGCGCCCGCTTTGGTTTAAAAATCGCTCGGAGTTCTCGCGTTGCCCGGCGGAAACCAGCGGGCCGATCTGGGTGTGATCAAGCGCCGGGTCGCCGACGATCAGGCCGCGTGTGGCGGAAAGAAAACGGTCGACGAATTGATCAAATAGAGAGCGTTCGACAAAGACGCGGCTTCGCGCGCAGCAATCCTGGCCGGCATTGGCAAAAACGCTCATGGGTGAACTGGCGGCGGCCGCGTCGAGGTCGGCATCGGCAAAGACGATGTTCGGGCTTTTTCCTCCGAGCTCGAGCGAGATCCGTTTTAAACCGGGAGCCGCGAGCTGCATGATGCGGACGCCGATCGCCGTGGAACCGGTGAAGGAAACCTTGCGCACCAGAGGATGCTGCACAAGCGCGTCGCCAATCAGGCCGCCTGTGCCCGGCAACACCTGAAGCACTCCGGCCGGCAGTCCGGCTTCGTGCGCCAGTTCACCCAGCCGAAGCGCCGTGAGCGGGGAAAGCGTTGCCGGCTTGAGCACGACACAATTGCCCGCCGCAAGCGCGGGTGCTGTTTTCCAGCATGCAATCGGGAATGGGAAATTCCATGGCACGATGGCCGCCACCACGCCCATCGGCTGGCGTAATGTGAAATCAAATCCACCGCGCGCCACCGGGATTGTCTGTCCGAAAAACTTTCCGATCGCGCCGGCATAATATTCGAATACGCGGGCGCCGAGGCCGATTTCATCGCGGGCATCGGCGATCGGTTTGCCGACATTGCGCATTTCGAGTTGAGCGAGTTCCTCGGCGTGTTGACGCAATATGGCGGCGATGGCAAAAAGGATCCCGGCCCGTTTGCCAGGCGCCATATCGCGCCAGCCATTCTCAAAGGCACGGTTTGCCCCGCGGACGGCTTGATCGACCTCAGCGGGTTCCGCCGCGCCTACTTCACAAAAAGGTTCCTCAGTGGCCGGGTTAACCAGCACGATTGTCTGTTTGGTCGCCACGGAACCACCGTTAATAAAAGGCTGAATAATCATGGTTTTTCCAAGTCTGGAATGCGGGCTTTTTTACATGCTCCGCTCACATCGCGGCTTGATATAAGCCGCGCAAATCTTCGGCCGTGACCGGGACGGGATTGGTAAGATGGCAGCCATCTTCAAAGGCCTGCTCAACCAGGGCATCCAGATGCGAATCGTGAACCCCATGCGGACGCAGCCCGCCTTTGAGGCCGATTTCCTCAAGCAGCGCTCTGACCGCCTCGATGGTTGCGCGGTCATCGGCATTCCTGATTCCCAAAGCGATGCCCACCCGCTCGTAAAGTCCCGGTTTGCGAGCCGCGTTGAATTCCATGACCGGAAGCAAACAAAGCGCGTTGGCGAGGCCGTGGTGCAGTCCGCAAATGCTTGAGAGGGGATGGGCCAGGGAATGCGTGGCACCGAGATCTTTTTGAAAAGCAACACCGCCCATCAGCGCGGCGATCTGCATCAGCCCGCGCGCCTCGATGTCGCCTCCATCGCGCACGGCGCGAGCCAGCGATCGCCCAATTAACTGAATGCCTTCCAATGCGATTCCCTCGCACATCGGATGGAACACGGGCGAAGTAAACGACTCGATACAATGGGTGAGTGCATCAGCGCCGGTGGCCGCGGTGAGCTTGGCAGGCAGGGTGCGTGTCAGCTCCGGATCGAGGATCACCAGGCTTGGCAGCAACTCGGGATGAAAGAGCACCTTCTTGCGGCCATTTAAAATAATAACCGAGCTGCGTCCCACCTCGCTTCCCGTGCCGGCTGTGGTCGGGATTGCAATGCACGGGGCCAGTCCGCGCCAGTCGGCGGAAAAATCAAATTCGCGCAGCCTTAAGTTCGGTTTGAGGATTCGCAGCCGGACCGCTTTACCGACATCGAGCGCGCTGCCGCCTCCAAAAGCAATGATTCCATCGCAAGCCGCACCGCTGTAAGCGCGCGCCGCGCCATCGACATCGGCTTCAATTGGGTTGGGATGCACATTGGAAAAAATACCGCAACGTCCGCGCAGAACGGTTTCCAACGTGGCAAAGGCGCTTGTTGAAATCACGCCCGTATCGGTTACCACCAGCGGGTTTGAAACCCCAAGTCTGACAAGGTGTTCGGGCAATTCGCGCAGTGTGCCCGCGCCGAATCGGATGGTGGTCGGGAATGAGTAGGTTGCGGTATTCATAAGAATCAACTTCCAGCCAGGGCTCGGCTTAACCAGTGGAAGCTTTTGACGCAAGCTCCACAAGTTAACAAAATGATGGCTTGAACCACGCCGGCGCGCTTCAAAGACAACGGCGGCCGGCGGGTTACCTTCTCCAATTCGCCCCGATTTCGATGATGCTCCCACAAAACTCCCGGTTGCCTTTTAACAACAAAACTCGCGGCTATCTCTTTCTCCTGATAGCAGCCGGCCTTGGTTTCGCCACAGCCAAGGGCGGAGAGACGATTTGGGTTGAAGCGGAAACACCGCTGAAATCGACCATGCATCGGCATCCCTGGTGGTATGATCAGGTCAAAACCGATTTGCTCTCGGGCGGTGCCTGGATTTCCAACTTCAACGAAAAAGAAGGAACTGCCGAGTATGCGCTCGATGTGAAGGAAGCCGGAGGCTATAGCTTCTGGGTACGTGCAAACCCGACCGGCGCGGCTCTGGCTTATCAGTTGGATGGAGGACCATGGACTGAGATTGACCTTGGAAAAGAGCAGCGCGGCAACCAGAACATCGCCGCCGATAACAAGACCGATTTGCGCTATATAGCTTGGTCAAAGGCCGGTGTTGTGCAGCTTGTCCCGGGTAAACATTCCATCGCGTTCAAGATGCATAGCGCCAACCAGAACCATGGCGGGCTCGATTGTTTTGTTCTTACCACGGAAGCGTTCGTGCCCCAGGGGATCATGAAGCCGGGCATTCAGGAAGCCGCTGCCGACCCGGCCGACGCCATCTGGATTGAAGGCGAATCGGCTCTCCGCAATACCATGACACGCAATCCGTGGTGGTATGATCAGGTCAAAAAAGAGGTGCTCTCCGGCGGAGATTGGATCTCTAATTTTAGCAAGGATAAACAAGGCACCGCTGAGTATGACTTCACGGTCCTAAAGCCCGACAACTACGCATTTTGGGTGCGGGCTAATCCGAGCGTGGACGCCAAACTTGAATGGCAACTCGATGAGGCCGCCTGGGTTCCGGTCGACTTCAAGGACGCGCGCGGCAACCAGAATATCGCCGCCGATAACAAGCCCGACATGCGCTTTATAGCCTGGGCCAAAGCCGGCGTCCCAAAACTTTCCGCAGGCAAACATACCATGCGCTTCCGCATGAACAGCGGCCCGGAGAAAAACAACCATGGCGGGCTCGATTGTTTTGTTCTGACGCGGATTCCATTTGTTCCGGCGGGAACAAGGAAACCGGCGCTCGCCAAGGAGGGCAGCGGCCCGGCTGATTGGTTTCCGTTACTTGCTGACAACGATCCTTTTTCGCCGCAATCGGTGATCGACATGTCGCGGCTGGTTCCTGCGCCGGCCGGGCAGTTTGGTGTGCTGCGTGCAATGGGCAAGGATCTGCGTTTTGAGAAATCGGCGGCGCCCGTGAAGTTATGGGGCTGCGGCTCCAATGTGGAGCCGGGCCGTTATTCGCGCGAACAGCTTACTCAACGGATCAAGTATCTGCGGAAGTTTGGTATCAACGTGGTGCGCCAGCATCCTCTCTTCGATGAGCTCAGTACTAACGGTGCCATAGACATGACCAAGCTCGACCAATTTGACTGGTATTTTGCCGAACTTAAGAAGAACGGCATCTATATGGATTGGTCGGTCTTCTATCATTTCACCATTGGAACAAAAGACGGTTACGACGCCGCTCTTTATGCCGAGCTTGAGGGCGGCGCGGAGAAAAAAGATACTTACGGATTCATTACGGTTTCCCCCAAACTCTGGGAGATCCGCAACCGCACTTTGGTCGAGTTACTTAACCATAAAAATCCATATACCGGCCTCCGCTACGCCGATGATCCGGCACTTGCGATCGTGGAGATGCAGAATGAAGACAGCGTCTTTTTCTGGAATCCGCTTGGCTGGATCGCGGAAGGTAAAAAAGCGCCGCAGCATTCCAAACAGCTGCGCAAGATGTGGGCTGCCTGCGTCAAAGAAAAATATAAATCCGACGAGGCGCTTAAACTTGCATGGGGCGGCTTGAAGGAAGGCGATTCAATCAAGACCGATGAGCTTAAACTCATGGGACCATGGGAGCTCGATGGCAAAGGCCCGCGTGGTCCGTTTTCCGGCCAGGAAAAACGCGCCGGCGATTTCATCGAATTTCTAACCGGGATGCAGCGTGGCTTTTATGAGCAATGCGAAAAAGCCATTCGCGCCACGGGATTTAAGGCGATCACGATGACAACCGCCTGGCAG
Organism: Chthoniobacteraceae bacterium; assembly: GCA_028293625.1. Classification (GTDB taxonomy): domain Bacteria; phylum Verrucomicrobiota; class Verrucomicrobiia; order Chthoniobacterales; family Chthoniobacteraceae; genus CAIURC01. The sequence continues at coordinate 145,755 of JAQGOL010000035.1, forward strand.
GTCGGCGGCGCCGCGACGGATCCGGCTAACACTTTTACCGACACGGTAGGCAGTATGATTGACCGGCATAACTACGCGGGCGGCGGTGCGGGCGGGCATGGGGTGGCCGAGGGGAAGGTCAATAACGAATCGCATCTTCCCAAGCCCGGCAGCGGCATCTTTTCAATCGGAATGAAGCAGGTCGAAACCAAACCCTTTTGCGTAAGTGAATGGACTCAATCCGCTCCCAATCAATGGAAACTTGAAGCGGCGCCAATCATGGCTTTTTACGGGATGGGACTTCAGGGATGGGATGCGTCCTTTCACTTTATTGAAAGCGGGACCCGGCTTGGTGACGGCTGGCCAGGGATGTCGAGTTACTCCACCGATACGCCCCATTATATCGGCCAGTTTCCCGCGCTCGCCTTTGCCCTCTACAACGGACATATCAGTGAGTCCCCGATTGTGGCCGCGCGCCGGCTTTCAAAAGCCGATCTCTTCACCGGGCTTGACGCGCTCAAGCAGGATTTCACCAAGGGCGGTTACGATATTAAAACGCTTCTTAACGCAGGAGGCATTCCCGGTGAAGCTTTCGCAATTGGCCGCGTGACTGTCGGGTTCGATGGCGGCAAGAGCGAGCAGGCGGACTTCTCCAAGGCATGGAATGAGAACGCAAAAATCATTCAATCCGCCACCGGCGAGCTAACCTGGGACTACGGCCGCGAGGTTATTACCGTGCATACTCCGAAGACCCAGGCTGTAATTGGCAAAAGCGGTGGCCGTAGTTTCCAGCTTCCTGGAGTAGCGGTGAACTTCAAAACGCCATTTGTGAGCACAATCTTTACGGCTCTTGATAACCTCCCGCTGGCGGAGTCGCGTCACATCCTCATTACCGCCCTGGCACAGGATAAACAGTCCGGGACTCGCTACAATGCTGATGGCACGGTTCTGGAAGCGACCGGCACTGCGCCGCTCCTGATGGAGCCCGTGCAGGCAACGCTGAAATTTACCGGGCCGAAACCTGCACAGGTCAACGCGCTTGATCATTACGGCGTGCCGACGGGTAAAAGCGTTCCGATTGCCGCGGATGGCAGCCTTATTCTCGATGGGACTTACCGCGCTTACTATTATGAAGTGAAACGCTGAACTGGTTGTTGAGTTCCTGCGGCGAGCCGCCTGCCGTAGATCCAGTTCAATGCAAGATGGGCAGGAAAATAGAGCACTACGAAGAGCACCCCAAACCAGGCGATCAGATAGAGCGCGGGCGCCAGCAAGGTCTGGGGGCGGGCATCATCCAATCCGAAGACGTAATCGACATTGCGTGGCGTGTTCGGGTTGGAAAGCAGCGCGCCTGCGGGCGGCAGAAAAAAGAAAGAAATCAGGCAGAGAACCAGCGCCGTCGCGGACCAGACTTTAAGGGCTCGTTTGTCATAGCCTGTCCTGCCGACAAGGAATAACAGGAGAAAAGGAAGCCACCCGTGAAAGAGCGAAAGGGAGCGCAGAAAAAGCGGTTTGTTCGCATCGACCATGTAGCTGGTCATTTTGGTGAAATGGCTTCCGCAAAGTTCCACACTAAAGTCGATGCACCAGAAGATCTGTGGAACGACGATGCCGACTGCGGCGATTGAAACAAGTAACGCGCTTTCAGTCCATAAAGCCGCCAGGGTAATGAAAAGTGCTACGTCGCAGAAGTAGAGGAAGTTTGTGGGCCCGTAGTTGGTCCAGTAGACTGGCACCAGCACTGCCATGAATGCCGTAAAGGCAATCTTTAGCCAAAGCGGGATTTGAGTGGTGCGAACCTCGGGGTTCGAAGGAGTCGCCGGTAACGAAACGTTGGTTTCCATGGGGGCGAAGTTATGTCAGTGAGGCCTCGCCTGTACATCGAAAAATGGGATGCCTGCATCCTTTTACTGAATGCAAGCAGGGTATAAACAGTTACGTCATCGCAGCCACTCGGCAAGCTGGCGTGCCCAATAAGTGATGATGAGGTCCGCTCCGGCCCGTTTAAACGCCAGCATTTGCTCAAGCACAGTCGCGCGTTCATCAAGCCACCCATTGGCTGCCGCCGCCTTGATCATCGCATATTCGCCGCTGACATTATAGACGGCAGTCGGCAGGCCGAAACGTTCTTTGACCCGCCAGACAATGTCCAGGTAAGGCATGCCCGGTTTGACCATCACAATATCCGCGCCTTCCTCCACATCGAGTTCTACTTCGCGCAACGCTTCCCGCGCGTTGGCCGCATCCATTTGATAACCTCGGCGGTCGCCGGCTTGCGGGGTGCTTTCCGCCGCGTCCCGAAACGGGCCATAGAATGCCGAGGCAAACTTCGCGGCGTAACTCATGATCACCGTGTCAGTAAATCCAGCTTCATCGAGTCCGGTCCGGATTGCGCCGATTCTGCCATCCATCATATCGCTCGGTGCGACAATATCCGCGCCGGCGGAGGCATGGGAGACGGCTGTTTTTACCAGGAGCTCCACCGACTCATCGTTGTGAACGTGCACATCTTCCCCATCAAAATCGGCGATGCCGCAATGTCCGTGCACCATGAATTCGCAAAGACAGACATCGGTGATCACGATCAACTTCGGACACTCTTTTTTGAGTGCCCGGACCGCACGTTGCACGATGCCCTCCTCGGCATAGGCTTGGGAGGCGAGCTCGTCTTTATGCGCGGGAATCCCAAAGAGCAGCACACTCGCGATCCCTGCTGCATGTGCCTCCACGGCTTCCTTGACGAGTTCTTCAAGGGAAAGCTGAAAGACGCCTGGCATCGTCCCGACCGGAGCGCGGCCGGTGATTTTTTCACTGACAAAAAGAGGCAGGACAAAATCGTGAAGTTCAATTGCGGTTTCACGCACAAGGGTGCGCATCGCAGCCGAGGAGCGCAGACGCCGGGGGCGCCGGGGTAGATTCATGGCGGAAACGTAGTGGCGCCGGCCAGCGGCGGCAAGTACACGGACAAGTTGCGAATTGCCGATTTGCGAATGCGGATTGAGGATGCAGCGCCCCGTCTCCACTCCTTGCCATGTCTTCTGAAAAAGCTGATTTCCTCCTTATCGATAATAGCAATTCGTTCACCAAACTGGCGCTTTCGAGCCGGTCGGAGCTTGTAAAGATCCGTAAAATCGCCACGCGCGAGGTCGATGAGAAGCGGCTCGCGGACGCGCTGCGCGGATGGCGTTTTGACTCCGTGGTCCTTTCCTCAGTGGTGCCTGAAAAGGGGGATGTGATCGCGCATTTTCTTTCCCATTATCCGACCCTGCGAGTGAGCTCAAAAGTGCGTCTTGGCGTCGGCATTGATTATCCAAAGCCCAAAACAATCGGCGCCGACCGCCTGGCCAACGCCGCGAGCGCCGCCGCGTTTTATGGCACGCCGGTCGTGGTGGTCGATTTTGGCACGGCCGTGAGTTTTGACATCATCTCCGCGGAAGGCAATTACGTCGGCGGCGTTATTGCTCCCGGGCTTGAAGCGATGACTGATTATCTGCATCAGCGCACGGCGTTATTGCCGAAGATCACATTGCTTGAGCCGCCTGCCGCGATTGGAAAATCGACCCGCAAGGCGATGCTTTCAGGCGCTGTTTATGGCTATCGCGGTCTGGTGCGCCAGATCCTTGTCGAGCTTGGACGCGAGCTCGGCGTGAAAGAAAATCTCAACGTGGTCGCCACCGGCGGCTACGCGGATCTGATCGGAGCCGGCCTTCCTGAGATCAAATCAATCCGTTCCGATTTAACCCTTCAAGGCCTGCGTATCATTGGAACGCTTAATTAATACAGCACGCGACGCGGGATCAGCCGTTGGCAGTTCGCGTTTTGGGCTCTGGAAATAATTGGGCGCGTGGAAGGTGCCTTCGCGATAGTTCTTGAAAGTGGCCAGCGCAAGGAGAGGCCAATTGTTTCGATACATATCATATCGAAGATAAAATACGCTCGGGAAGCCGGTGCCGGTAGTTTGCGGTTCCGGCCAGCTTCCATCGGAGGCTTGAGTGCTGATCAAATAATCGAGGCCGCGCCGGATGCAGCGGCGATCAAGCGCAGACGGACCGGCGGGCTGGCTGGCGGCAATAAGGCCCATGAGCGCCCAAGCGGTTTGTGAAGGAGTGCTCGGGCCTTTGCCTTTTAAAGTGGGATCATCGTAACTCGCACAGGTTTCACCCCAGCCGCCATCGTCGTTCTGACAACTTTCCAGCCAATCGCAGGCGCGCACGATCCATTCCTGGCGCATATCCTGGCCGATGGCGCGCAGTCCGCGAAGCACCTGCCAGGTGCCATAGATATAATTAACACCCCAACGCCCATACCATGAACCGTCGTGTTCCTGCGTGTCGCGAAGATGCGTCAGAGCGCGCTGCACCAGAGAGGAGCCGCGTTCAAACCCGATATAACCAAGCAACTCAAGACAACGCCCGGTCAGATCGCTGCAGGTCGGATCGAGAATCGCGTTGTGATCGGCAAACGGAACATCCTCCAGCCACGGTTTGGTGATCTCTTTGTCAAAAGCAGCCCAGCCGCCATCACGGCACTGAAAACTAAGCAGCCAGCCGAGAGCGCGTTTGAATTGCTCGGATTGGGCGAAGCTGCCCGAATTATCGAGTGGGATAAACCGCAACGCCATGAGCACCATCATCGTGTCGTCGGTATCGGGGTAAAATTGATTGTTAAATTCGAAAGCCCATCCGCTTGCCTCGGGGTGGGGATTCTTAAACTGCCAGTCGCCGCGAAAACGCACTTCCTTGGCCGCCAGCCACGACGCCGCGCGCTGAAGGGAGGAATGCGTGGAAGCGATACCGCTTTCAGCAAGCGCGATCAGGTTAATAGCGGTGTCCCAGACCGGCGAGAGACACGGTGCGATGCGGAAATCGAGCGGATCATCGACAAACAGCCCCTCGAAATCGCGCTTTGCTTTCACATAGAGCGGATGGTCAGGCGGGTAACGGAGCGTTTTTAAGGCGATCAGCGCATTGAGCATTGCCGGAAAAATCGCCCCCAGTCCATCGCTCCCTTCGCCCATGTGGTCCGCCATCCATTTCTCGGCAATCTTGAGCGCTTTCTGGCGCAGCGGTTTCCATGGAAGGCGGCTCAATGTTTTAAGCAGCCGATCACAACGCAGGAAAAAATTCGGCCATGTTAAAAAACGGCCTTCGCGCGGGACACCCAGAAACTGGTGTTCGCGGCCAACCGGATACAACTCATGCAGCTGTTTGTCGGCGGGCAGCTGCCGGGTCGGTTTATAATGGTTGAGAATTGCCAGTGGCACCAGCATCGCCCGGCTCCACGAGGAAAGTTCGTAGAGATGGAAAATAAACCAGCGCGGGAAAAAGACGATTTCCACAGGCACCGTGGGCAGATACTTCCAAGGAAACTGGCCGAGAAGCGCCAGGTATAGCTTGGCGTAAGTATTCATGCGCGGGATGCCTCCAAGCCGCAAAATACAAGCGCGCGCTTCCTGCATCCAAGGCGCGGCCGGCGATTGGCCCGCCAATTTTAAAGCAAAATACGCTTTCACCGAGGCGCTCACATCGCTGGGCGCGTTCTCGTAAATATTCCAGCCGCCATCGGTATGCTGGCGGCGGCGGATATGGGCCACGCATTTTTCCTCAAGCACGGGATCGACTTCGCCAGCCCAGTGCATGAAGAGCACGTAGTCTGAGCAGAGGGTCGAATCGGCGAAAAGTTCGCCGGCCCAGTATCCTTCGGGATGCTGGAGCCGGAAAAGATTCTGCTGCGCCCGGCCAATGGCCGTGGTGAGTGCAGATTGCTCGGAACGGGAGTCGGCTTTTTCCATCAGGGCGATTTCAAAAAATCAAACGAGGAGGGTGCACGCGCCGTGCAGAGGACGGTGCCTTGGGAGTGGCTGAGTGAGATGACGGAGCTTGCCCCGTTTTACCGGCATGTCAGGCGGCGGAGCTCGAAGGCGTTTTATCGGCGGTATGCCCGTTGCCGATGCTCACCCCGTTAAATGCGGTGATCCCAGTCGCTTCCACCGCGGCCGGCCGCGCTCCGAAGTTGAACTTGATGGTCTTCCACATGTCTCCGGACTTGGACTGAATGCCAAGGCTTGCAGTCGGCTCATAGCCGCAATGGACCATGCAATTCTCGCACCGGACATCCTTTGCCACTCCATTGACCACCCCGTAGCTGGACCAATTGGTTTTTTCCAAAAGATCCGAGTAAGTGCGGAAATGACCATCGGTCATCAGGTAACATGGGCCTTTCCAGCCACGGATATTGCGGGTAGGAATCGCCCACGCGCTGCAGGTCAGGTCGCGTTTCCCGGCCAGGAACTCCAGATAAACCGGGGTACCGAAGATCGGGAACTTGCGGCCCCATTCCTCCGCCTTCGAAAATTTGGCGACGGTCATTTTCCGGGTCAGGAAAAAGTTTTCGGGCGAAACCCCCAATCGCGTGACCATATCCTTTTTGGCGGCGTCGTATTCGTAGCCGGGCGAAATGGTATGCCCATCGATGCCAAGGCTTGAAAGAAAGGCGAACATCTCCTCGATCTCGTTGGGATCGGTCTCTTTGTAGACGGTCGTGTTGGTGGCAACCTGGTAGCCAAGAATCTTGGCCATGCGCATTGCGGCGACGGCTTCTTTAAAGACACCTTCGCGTTCCACAATGAGATCGTGAGTGCGTTCGAGGCCGTCGATATGCACATTCCAATACATCCAATCCGAGGGGGCAATGACCTTGCGGGCGGGATCCTTGGGGCCTTTGTGGATTTGCTCAACATCCTTATCGGAGAGCAATTCGGCGTTTACCAACTGTTCAATGTGATACTCAATGCCCGCCGGCGAGCGCCCAAATTCAAATGCAAGATAGTCGCGCATTTTACGCCGCATAGCTGTGGCGTTGGTGCAGATATAAACAATACGCTTTTGATCAAGCAGTCCCGCTACCAACTCCTCTATGTGCGGATAGATCAGCGGTTCGCCTCCGCAGATGGAGATCATCGGAGCGTTACATTCCCGGGCCGCCTGCAAACAGTCCTCAAGCGGCATCATGTCTTTAATCGACGTGGAGTATTCGCGGATTCGGCCGCATCCCGTGCATGTCAGATTGCAGGTATGCAGCGGCTCAAGTTGAAGAACTGTGGCGAATTTTGTCACGCCGCGCATTTTTTTCCCGATGATATACGCGGCGATCTTTGCAGTCAGGGCGAGAGGAAATCTCATTGGTTGGTCAGGGATACACGGGTTGGCAAGGGCATGGCAATGGCGGAAACGGAAGCAATGAAGGCGGCGCGCGGACTTTTTATGGAGCAATAACCCCGGCCGGCTGGTGGACGGACTGCAATTTTCTGTATCACAGAAATAGAAAAACGGCAGCGCTGCAGTTTATAAATCGGTGCTGGCGTCCCTGCGTTCGAGCTTCAAAAGCTGTTTCTTGATGACTTCCACTTCTTTTGTCAGCGCAAAAAGCGCTTTGTAAATCTCGTCCTGGGTCGGCTTGTCCGAAAGCGCTGGCACCGCCGGATGAATGCTCGTAATCGCGCCTGCCAGCTTGTTGCAAATCTCGCGGATTTCCGCAATGGCGCTTGGTCGGTCAGTCATATCAAAAAATGGGGAATGAAAAATTGCAGCCTTTAAACCGCGCGCATTTACTACCGGACGGTGCAATTAATCCATTTAATCCGCACTTCTGTTTTTTTGCATGCGCGTTGTCATTACTTGCGGACCCAGTTACGAGCCGATTGATCAGGTTCGCCGGATCACCAATTTTTCCACGGGTGAACTCGGCTTATTGTTGGCCAAGCGTTGCGCAACGGCCGGCGTTGAAGTCTTTTGTTTAATGGGCGAGGCGGCGACTTGCCCCTTGCGTCCGCCGGGGGTGGAACCGATTTCTTTTTCCACGAACGAAAACCTGCTCGCCAGACTCGAGGCCATTCCGGCTCCCGGAGAAATCGATTATCTCTTCCATGTCGCTGCCCTTGCCGATTTCAAGGTGGAGAGTGTCACGGACGCCGGGGGCTCTCCTTTTGCGGGAGGCAAGATCGAGAGCCGCTCAGGGGCGCTCACTTTGCGGCTTGTCCCCGCCATCAAACTTATCGGACGGCTTCGCGCTCTGTTTCCCCGCGCCTGGATTGCCGGCTGGAAGTATGAGCTTGATGGGTCGCGTGAAGAGGCTCTGGCAAAAGGGTTTCGTCAGATTGCTGAAAATCAAACCAATGCCTGTTTTGTCAATGGTGCCGCGTATGGGGAAGGGTTTGGCCATGTCGAACACGACGGTTTTGTTGCGCATTACGCCTCGAAAGAAATTCTGTGCGAGGCGTTGATCCCGTATCTTTCCAATGCGTGGTAAAATGCGGTGACTCTTTGCGATTCCACGCTTTTTCTGCGGCTTGAATTGACTACCTTCTTTTCCATGGCTGAACAAACCCTCTGGACTGGTCAATCTTCCCAGGTCAAAAATTTTAACGCATTCCTGCTTTGCCTTTTGGTGGTGCCGATTCCGTGGGCATTCTGGCGATGGCTGCAGGTTAAGAATCGAGTTTATCAGCTCACTAGCGAACGTTTATTAACTACCAGTGGCGTAATTAATAAAACAACCGAAACCCTCGAGCTTTACCGCATTCGCGATCTCCAGGTTACCCAGCCCTTTTTTCAGCGCCTTTTCGGCCTCCAAACGCTGCATTTCATCACCTCGGATTCGAGCACGCCCGATGTCGTTCTCGATTATCTGCCCACGGCGCTCGGCCTGGCCGATAAGTTCCGCGAACATATCGAAAAATGCCGCCTTCAAAAGCGGGTCCGCGAGGTCGATATCGAATAAAGGCGGCCCCGGGCGGTTGTTCGCTCTCAAATTGGCTTGCCGACAGTTTTAAGCTTCGCGAGGTTTCGCCCCTATGATCCCGCACTTGGACAAAGACGAGGCCGGCGCCGGCGGCGCAGCAATTCCCACCCGCGATCAGATCAAGCTGGAGGATACGTGGGATCTGAGCGTGCTTTATGTAACTCCTGAAAAATGGAGCGAAGCTTTTGTGGAACTTCAGCGCATCTATCCGGAGAGCGCAAAATTCCAGGGCCATGTGGGCGATTCGGCTCAAAGCCTCCGCGACTGCCTTGAGTTTGAAAAAACGTTGAGCCTTCTCATTGAACGGCTTGGCCATTATGCCAGCCTGCGCTCGACCGAAGATAGCTCGGATGCGGCCAATCTGGGCCGGGAAGGCCAGTTCGATAATCTGATGACGTTGATCGGCGAGGCGACCGCGTTCATCGCCCCGGAGATCATGGCGATTGACGATGCGAGGTTTGAACAATTCCTGGCTGATCCGGTGTTGGAGCCGTGGCGGGTTGCCCTTCAAAAACTGCGCAGGCTCAGGCCGCACACTCTCACGGCCAATGAGGAACGGCTCCTGGCACTGGGGCACAGTGCATTGCGCGGGCATGCGGAGACCTTTTCCCAGCTCACAAATGTCGACATGAAGTTCGGCACCATCCTCGATGAGAACGGCGAGGAAAGGGCGCTGAGCCAAAGCAGCTATTCGTCATTTTTGGTCAAACGCGATCCGGAATTGCGCAAGCGCGCCTTCCATCAGTTCTACAACGAGTTCACCGATCATCAGTTCACCCTGGCGTCGAGTCTGGCGAATTCGGTGAAGGCCGATGTTTTCAGCGCGCGCGCAAGCAACTATTCGAGTGCACGGGAAAAGGCGCTTTTCCAGGATGACGTGCCGGTTTCAGTCTATGACAATTTGATCAGCGCGGTGCGGGGAAACCTCGACCCGCTTTTTCGTTATTACGCGTTGCGCAAACGCGTTTTGAAGCTGAATGAGCTGCATCAATACGATACCTATGTTCCGATCGTGCCGATGGTCGACACTCGCGTTTCATTCGATGAAGCGATCGACAAGGTGGTCGGCGCGCTTGCGCCGTTAGGCGAAGAATATTGCCGCGTGTTGGGAGACGGGTTGCGCACGCAACGCTGGTGCGATCGTTTCGAGAGTAAAGGCAAACGAAGCGGTGCTTTTAGTTCGTCGAGCTACGGCAATCCGCCGTTTATCATGATGAACTACAAGGCGGACGTCTTCTCCGATGTCTACACGCTTGCCCATGAGGCCGGCCATTCGATGCATACCTGGTATGCCCAGCGCGAGCAAAGTTATCAGGACTATAATTACCCGATTTTCCTGGCGGAAGTAGCTTCCACCTTCAATGAGGAGCTGCTCACCCATCATCTGCTTGCCCAGACCGACGACCGCCAGCTGCGCGCTTATTTGATTAATCGCCAGATTGATGACATTCGCGGGACGGTCTATCGGCAGACGATGTTCGCTGAGTTTGAAAAATTGATTCACGCGATGGAGGAAGCCGGGGAGCCGTTGACGCTTGAGACTTTCCGCAAAACCTATCGCGGATTGCTGGAAGCGTATTTTGGTCCGGACTTTGTGCTCGATCCGCAGCTTGAACTTGAATGCCTGCGGATTCCTCATTTCTACAGCGCTTTTTATGTCTACAAATACTCCACGGGCCTGAGTGCCGCGGTCAGCCTCTCGCAACAGGTTTTGGGCGGCGGAGACGTGCAGCGGTATCTGGGATTTCTAAAGAGCGGCGGCGCGAAATTTCCGCTGCCGACACTTGCCGCGGCAGGCGTCGATATGTCGAGTCCCGCGCCCATCGAGGCGACGCTGCGGCTCTTCGCGCAGCGCGTGGATGAACTGGAGGCGCTCCTGGCTTGATGCTCGAAGACTACGAGAGGACGCTCTTGGCCGCCCAAGGCTATTGCGAGCTTGGGATGTTTGAGGATTCCCTCGCAGAACTTCAAACGTTGCCGGAAGAAGCGCGGCGCCATCCCACCGTGCTCGAGTTGCGTGTGGTGATCCTTATGCAGGCCAAGCGTTGGAAGACCGCTCTTTCAGCCAGCCGCGAGCTATGCAAGGTCGATCCGACCCGGCCTACGGGCTATATCCACGCCTCGTATTGTCTTCACGAACTTGGGCGCACCGGTGATGCCCGGGACTTTCTTCTAAACGGTCCGGACACGCTCCACTCGGAGCCGACATTTCATTACAATCTGGCATGTTACGAATGCCAGCTTGGCCATCTTGAACTTGCCCGGATCCACTTGGATAAAAGCTTCGAACTCGACAAGCATTTCAAGGATTTCGCCAAGACTGATCCCGACCTTGCCCGGTTGCGGCAATAACCTCAAGGCGGCAAGTTGCAGCCCTTCATTTCAAGTGAATCATCTCCACGTCGCCGAGCTATTCGAAGAGAACTTCGTGAAGTATGGGGAGCTTGGGGCGTCGCTCTCGGTCTGGCACGATGGCCGGGAAGTGCTCTCGCTTGCGCACGGCTTTATTGATCGCGAGAAAACGCAGCCATGGACCGTGGCGACGCCGGTGCTCTTCTGGTCCGCAACCAAGGGGCCGGCCGCGGCCTGCGTGCTGCACGCCTGTGAAGCATATGGCATCCCGTTAACTGCCAGGGTCGCGGAAATCTGGCCGGAGTTTGCCGCGGCCGGGAAGGAGACGATCACGCTGGCTCAACTACTCTCCCATCAAGCCGGGCTGGCCGGACTTTCAAAAGAGGTTTCAGTGCTCGACTACGATGCCTTGATCGCGGCGCTGGCTGAAGAGACCCCCCTCTGGGCGCCTGGCGCCGGGCATGGCTATCATCCGCGGACCTTCGGCTTTTTGCTCGATGAACTTGTGCGGCGAATCACGGGCGGAACCCCCCTTGGCAATTACTGGCGTCGCGAGTTTGCCGAACCGCTCGGGCTGGATCTTTGGATCGGCCTTGATCCGGCGCAAGTGGAGGATGTGGCGCCGATTTTCGCCCCTCGAACCACTCCTCCAAAAGGTGATCCTTTTTACACTGCTTTCCTTACGCCCGGCTCATTTACGGCCCGCGCGTTTTCTTCGCCAAAAGGGCTGCACAATGCCGCCGCGATGAATTCAGCTCAGGCACGGACCTCCTCGTTTCCGGCCTTTGGCGGAATTGGCACGGCTTCCTCCCTGGCAAAGTTCTATGCGATGCTGGCGTGCGGCGGCTCGCTCGATGGGCGGACCTTTTTCAGTACGATCGACTCGATGACAACGACGTTTATCCAGGGCTTTGATCGTGTATTACAGATGGAAAACGCATTCTCGGCTGGTTTTATGCGTGATCCTCTTGGGCTCGATGGCGAAAAATTGCGTGAAACATTCGGGCCCTCTTTAAGCGCTTTCGGCCATCCCGGCGCGGGCGGCAGCCACGCATTCGCCGATCCGGAGCACCGGACTTCTTTTGCGTATGTGATGAACCAGATGGAGCCGGGCGTGCTGCCCAATGCAAAGTCGCTCCGGCTCGTTAAGGCGTTATACGGCTAACGAACATCCCTTCACGATTTGGAGGGAAATGAAACTTAAAGACAAAGTTGCCATCATCACCGGTGCTACAAGCGGCATCGGGAAAGCCATTGCCGACCGGTTTGCATCCGAGGGAGCGCACGTGGTCGTCAATTATCGGCCCAAGCCTGGCAATTCCGAAAAAGCCTCGCAGCAGATTGCAAGCTATAGCACACGCGCCCTGGCATTCGAAGCGGATGTCAGCGAGCGTGCAAGTATCGAAAAAATGGTAGCAGCTGCTGTTAGCGAATTCGGCCGTCTTGATATCGTTGTCAACAATGCCGGCATTGAAATCGAACGGCCTTTTCTGGAAGTCTCCGATGAAGAATGGCACAAAGTGATGGCGCTAAATTTTTATGGCCCTTTCGTCCTTAGCCAGGCCGGGGCGCGGCAGATGGTCAGCCAGGGCGGTGGCGGAAAGATCATCAATATCTCTTCCGTCCATGAAGACATCCCGTTTCCTAACTATACACCTTATTGTGCTTCAAAAGGAGGTATCCGGATGTTGATGCGCAATCTGGCGGTGGAGCTGGCTCGCTATAAGATCAGCGTGAACAACATCGCCCCCGGAGCGATTGCGACGCCAATTAACCAACAGGTCCTTGAAGATCCGCAGAAGACAGCGAACGCGCTTGAAGAGATTCCGTGGGGCCGCTTTGGCAGGCCGGAGGAAGTAGCCTCGGTAGCCGCTTTTCTGGCAAGTGACGAAGCGGAGTATGTAACCGGCAGCACTTACTATATCGACGGCGGACTTACCCAGCAAGTGACCAAGTATTAGCTTAAATCCCAAGCACTGATACGGCCAGCGTTCGCCGATGCGGTGCGGTCCGGTGCTCGAATAGAAAGATACCTTGCCAAGTCCCCAGCTGCATCGCGCCATTTTGAATGGGAACCGTCTCGCTTGTCCGGGTAAGCACCATCCTTAGATGGGATGGCATGTCGTCGGGACCCTCCGCGGTATGGACGAAAAAATCCTGGTTCTCGGGAACCAGGCGCTCGAAGAACTCATGCAAATCGGTGCGGGCGGAGGGATCGGCGTTTTCGTAAATCACAAGGCTGGCGCTTGTATGCTGGATGAACACCGTCACCGTCCCTGTTCGCACCCCGCTCTCCCGGACTATACGGGAGACCTGATCGGTTATTTCATAGGTTCCCTTGCCGCGTGTGCCCACGCTGAACGATTCAGTAGATGCTTTCATGTCGCAGGCTCTCACGAAAGGCACGGTTCGAGGACTCTATTTTCGCCCCTGCAGGGAGAGAGTATAAATTTTTTGAATTTGAATAGGAATGATGCGTCTTAATTGGCACCTATGAAAAAGTTCCTCTTCGCCACCCTGCTTGCCGCGGGCCTTATTTCTCTGGTTCCTGAAGCGAACGCTGACACCGCGAGACGGTATGGCAATCACGACAGATACTACGGACGTTATAGTTCAGGGTACCATGATCGGCACTACCATTCATACTACGGACCACGGGTTGTGTATCGCCACCGGCCCGTGCGTGTTTACGAAGATTACGAATACTGCAGGCCCCGTGTCCGTTACTACGAATCGCGTCCCCGGTTCTCGTTCTTCTTCGGCCTCTAAGCGAACGCCTGCAGCACTTCAGCAATAATGCTGTCGGTTGTGGCTCCTTCGGCTTCGCCTTCGAAATTAAGTAGAATGCGATGCCGAAGGACAGCCGGAGCGGCCTTGTCGATATCGGCGCAGGAGACGTGGAAACGGTTGTCCAGGAGCGCGTGAATTTTCCCGGCCAGAATAAGTGCCTGGGCGCCGCGCGGGCTTGCTCCGTAGCGGACAAATTTTCTGGTTCTCTGGGTCGCTTTTTCCGAATCGGGATGAGTCGCCATGACGAGGTCGATGGCGTGTGTCTGAATCTCGCTTGCCAATGGCACCTGGCGCACAACGCCGCGCAAGTGAACTACCTCGGCCGCATCCTGAAGCACTTTGGAAACGATGGGACGTTCAGTGACTGTGGTGCGATCGAGGATGGTATGAAGGTCAGCAGCACTTGGATAAGGAACTTTTAGTTTAAAGAAAAAACGGTCCAGTTGCGCTTCGGGCAGGGGATAGGTGCCTTCCATCTCCAGCGGGTTTTGAGTAGCCAAAACCATGAACGGTTCCTTGAGCGGATGCTGCGTGCCGCCCACGGTGACGTGATGTTCCTGCATCGCTTCAAGTAGCGCGCTCTGAGTCTTGGGTGTCGCGCGATTGATTTCGTCAGCCAGGACAATGTTCGCAAAGATCGGCCCTGACTGGAATTGGAACTCTTTACGGCCGTTCTCATTTTCCATGATCATGTTCGTGCCGATGATATCGGCGGGCATGAGATCCGGAGTAAATTGAACACGTGAGAACTTGAGGTTGACCGCATCGGCCAGGGTGCGCACCAGCATCGTCTTGCCAAGGCCGGGCACCCCTTCAAGCAATACGTGGCCGCCGGCAAAAAATGCCACGAGCACCCCTTCAAGCACTTCATCCTGGCCGACCATCATTTTTCCCAGCTCGGCTTTGATCCGCCGGAATGTAGCGCGGAATTGTTCGACGTCGGATTCGAGTGAGGCGGTGGCGGCTGTGGTAGACATGGGAGAAACGGTGGCTGGGCGGATTTCGGTTTCTGCCTTAGGGGCGGATGGCTTCGAAGTAACGCTTGATAAAGAGACGGGAGCCAAGCGGGATTTCTTCCTGCATGACGGCCTCCTGCGCGGTGGGCGCCAGTGACTCGTAAAGCTCCTTGTAACGCCTGCTTGCCTTGTCGTTGTCCGCACCCGAGGCGCGCAGGGTCGAAAGCGATTCTCCTTCGCCAAGCTGACCCCGAATGGCGGCTTCTTTTGGTTTCTCCGTTGAAACGGTGGTTTTTTCGCCAAAAGGAGTTTCCGTTGTCCCCTCATCGTGCTCGCTGCCGGGTTGGCCGGATGCGAGCCGCGGATCACCTGGGTTCGGTGTTCCGCCTTCGTTTTTTTGTCCGGATGGCTCGATTGCCATTGGCAGATCCTTTCCAGCAGTCTCTTTTCCGGGAACCGGTTTATTGCCTGCACCGTCCTGATTCTCGGCGTATTTGAGATTCTGAATCGCGGAAAGGAGTTCCTGCAGCGTCTGTTTGGAAAGTTGCTGCTGCTGAGGATTCTGTTTACCTGGTCCGGATTGCGAACTTTGACGCAGCATCTTTGCGAGACGTTTTAAAGCATCGCTCGACTTTTGGCCCTCGGAGCCAGGCTTCTGGCTTTCGCGCGAAAGCTGTTTGAGCGCTTCCGAGAGTTCCTTTTTCTTTGCCAGTTCGTCGAGCGCGCGCTGAAGAGCTTCAGCGGCTTTTTCCGGATTCTCCTCTTTCGCAGCCGATTCCAACGCTTTTGCCGCTTCAGCCAGATTGCCAGCCTGGAGCGCAGCAGCTGCTTCCTTGGTGGCCTCGTTTGTCTCCAATGCCTTGGCGAGCGCTTTTAATTCTTCCGACGTGGCGTTCATTGGCGGCTTTTGCAGTTCCTGGACAAACTGTTCAAGCGAGGCAAGCTGCCGCATTGCGGACTTGGCGGCTTCGTCCTGATTGATGGCATTGGTGCCGAGCTCTTTCGCATCCTGGCGCATCTTCGCAGCGAGCTTTTTTAAGGCGTCATCGTTTGTTTCCTCGGCCTTTTTTTCGGTTGTCGCTGCAAGTTGTGTAAGCGCCCGCACGGTGGCCGCGACCTCTCTCTGGCCGGCAGCTCTGTTTAAGTTGTTTATTGCGAAGTTGTTGCGCGCATCCAGTTGCAGAAGGAGAAGCGTTGCTATCGGCGCAACGATCCAAGCGCTTTCACGCGGTATCCGGATCCGGATCAGATTGCGAAAGTTGTGCTTCTCGATAAATGAAGAGCATTCACGCAGGGCAAGGTTCCGCATGTTTTCGGAAGCGGAATTCGAAAAAGTGAGGGCCGTAAGGAAGCGGTCGTTGGTGCCGGCGATCCGATCGGCACGCCGTGCCACCTGGCGTAGGGAAAGGCGCTTGAAGTAAGTGATCAGCACGGCTGCGAGCAAAGTCGTGATTGCCGCCCATGTAGAAAACCTTGTTTCCCATGGCAAACGGCCCAAAAACCACCGGTTAATTCCCGCCACCACCACGAGGAATGCGCCGAGCACCAAAGTCAACCAGACGAGCGATCCGACAAAAGTCTGCAAATACATTCTCCTCCGTAGAGTGTGCAGATTGCGCAGAACGTGATTTGTTGAGGTGCTCATCAAAGGGGCTGACGGCCGGCTTGCTTCTGCTGTCCCTTAACTGCTTCGCCTTGGAAACGGATTTTGGCCGCTATTTCCCGAAGGTTGCCAGATCGCGGTGCGTCGGCACAGGTTTGCCAGGTTTGAAGTGTTCAAGGTGATCGAGGCGCACGGATAATCCTGGCATCGCACCGAGGAGCGCTTCAGCCGCGGCTTGCACCGCTTCGCGCAAGGCACCGGGGTCGGATTCAGCGCGCAGATTAACGATCAGTTGTGCGCTCTCGACTGCTTCTTCCAGGGTGAGAGAAAGCTCCGGCACAAAATCGTTTCGCACCAGATTAATGACCGCCACGCCACCCAGCCCGCTCTCAGGGCTCAGAGTCATTTTCAGATGCGCGATTTCCGCCCCGGCGAGCCGGGTCTGAATTCCCGTGGCGAAGGTTTCTAAAACAACGCTCGAGTCAAACCCCGCAGGATCAGCGAGTTGAAATGTGGCATTCAGCCAGCCGAGAAGCGCCTCACCTTCCGCATAGATTGCATAATCGACTTCCATCGCAGGCCGGTTTTCCTGCTCCGATCCGGCGATCTGCGCAAACCATTCCTCCACGCCTTGCCCGGTTCGAACTGAGAGATCGCGGATCTGAGCCTGCGGAAATTCGGTAGCCAGCCTGGCTCGTAATGCGTGGAGGCGGTCCGGATCAAGGAGATCACTTTTTCCCAGGACGATGATATCGGCTTCCTCCAACTGTTTGCGATAGATGTAAAGCACCTTGGATGAGAACTTTCCTCCGCTTGTCAGCCCGAAGATTCGCTCGGCACGGATTGGATCGACGAGCACGCTCAAGGGGGAGATGGTGAAACAATCGCCGTAAATGCGCCGGAGCGGATACGTCACGGTGGCAACAAGATCGGTGCAGCTGCCAACCGGTTCGGCGATGAATACGTCGGGGCGGGTCGAATCGGTGAGTTTGGCGGCTGCCTCGACAAGAGAATTGAACCGGCAGCAAAAACAACCGCCGGGAATTTCCTCGGTGGCGAACCCTTTTGCCCGAAGCATCGCGGTGTCAACGAGTTCGCTTCCCTGATCGTTGGTAATAAGGCCGACTCGCAAGCCTTGTTCCGTGAGTTTCTGTGCAAGAGCTGCCACGGCGGTTGTTTTTCCAGCGCCGAGAAAGCCGCCAATCATTATATAACGCGCTTTTTGGGGCGTGGGGGGGATCTGTGTGCTCATGGCTGTTCGTCGTCGGCGTATTGTTGTTTTTCGAGAATGCGATCAATTGTGATGTCAAGGAGTCCGCGATACGTCGCCAGATCGACACAGCGCGCATCCGGCTTTCCTTCAATGAGATAAAGCCAGCCTTTGCCATACGGATCCTTTCCCACGAGCTCGATATTTTCGGCCAGGGCCGCGTTTCCGGTGATGAACCTGCCGTCGGCAGCGCAGTAAATGTCGGAAATCGCCTTGAAGCCTTCGATTGAGCCGATGATTTCTCCCGAAGCAACCGGCGAGCCGGGCTGCTTTTCCCATTGATGATCCACAATTTCTCCCAGCATGCGCGTGGCAAATTTGGTAAAGCCAATGCGCCACTGGTTGCCCTCTTCGCGAGCAAGCCAGAAGTGAGAGGGACTGTAGAGCCACTCGACGGGAAGATGCGTGACGAAATTCGAACGCTTATAGAATGACGTCTCGACTTTCGCCGCGCCTGTCGTCGAGGCAATTGGGGGAGTGGGGTGGGCGGAATCCATGCGAAGCAAACCTATCCATAATTGACCGGGATTTGCTCCGATTATTTGCCGAACTTGCACGCTTGATTACGGAAGGTCATATGGAACGGCGCCGTGACTTGACTTCGCTCCTCCCAAACCGCCATGAACCGCGGCAACTTTTCTCCTTCTCCGCCGTGCTTTATTTCGATCACAACGCGTCTTCCCCGCTCTGCGCCCCGGCTCGTGAGGCCTGGCTTGACGCGGTTTCCCGCTTTGTCGGCAACGCCTCGAGTCCACATCGGCTTGGAGCCCGGGCCGATGCCGCATTGACCGTCGCCCGCGAAAAGCTGGCGGCGTCGCTTGGATGCAATCCGGGGTCGATTGTTTGGACTTCAGGAGCCACCGAATCGAATAACACCGTCATCCGCCATTTTTGCGGCGAAGGGGAAGCGTGGGTGTCGACAATTGAACATCCGTGCGTGCTTGAATCGGTGAAGCAGCTCTTTGCCGGGCGATTTCGCCTGATCCCTGTCAATTCGTCCGGAGTGATGGAGATCGGCTGGTTGGAAACAGCGTTTCGCCGCTCCAAGCCCGCTTTTGTCGGCCTCATGGCGGCAAATAATGAGACGGGGGTTTTGCAGCCATGGAAGGAGGCCGGAGCATTGTGCCGGGAACACGGGGTGCCGTTTTTTTGTGATGCTGCGCAATGGCTTGGTAAGCTTCCGTCATCCGGACTTGGCGAATGCGATTTTGTTAGTGGATGCGCGCACAAGTTTGGCGGCCCTCAGGGGGTCGGTTTTCTCAAATGCCCCGTCCGCTTGCGTCCGCTTTTGTATGGCGGTCCTCAGGAGGATGGGCGGCGTGCCGGGACGGAGAATGTGGCTGGGATTCTGGCGATGGTTGCCGCCCTGGATGCGCGCATGGCCACGGGAGAGGCGGCGGCAAAGGTTCAACTTCGCAACCGATTTGAGGAGGAATTGCGTCGTCTATCGCCCGGTGTTGAGATTATCGGTGCCGGAACAGATCGACTTTGGAACACGGTCTCCGCCGTGATGCCGGAGGTCGATTGCCGCCAGCGATGGGTGGTCAAGCTCGATAAACTTGGGTTTGCGGTTTCCACCGGCTCGGCGTGTGCAAGTGGGAAAGAAGAGTCCTCCCATGTTTTGCGCGCGATGGGTTGTTCCTCAGCGCCACGGGTGCTGCGTTTCAGCAGCGGTTGGGAAACAACACAGCACGATTGGGATCAGCTCCTCGATGGGATCCGGCGTGCTTATGCAGAATTGACCGCTCTCTGAGGTAAGATACAGGAAGGCGTTTTAGGCCGGTCGCACCCACAGCTCCCATTTCCGGCTCATTTTGACCTTCCGATAACCGTGGCGGAGCGCGTATTCGCGCAGCGGCGCTTCGAGGCGCTCATCTTCGATCCCGACAAGCACCGCCGCAGGGGCGTCTTGGGCGAGAAACTCTTCGAGGTTGGCCGGCGCGATTATTCCAAGTCGTTTGCGCTTCTCTTCGTCCAACAAGTGGGCCGCACGCCATGCAAATGGGCCGTTGGCGAATTCAGGATAGATTTTCATCCCGGCCTCCGTGGCCCAGGTAGGTGCAAGGGTGAGCACTTTCCCCGGGCCGACAAGAGAACGTAGCTCCGCACTCTTGGCATGGGCGCTATTGGGGAACCACTCGTCCGGTTGAAAGATTTGTGGAATCCAGGCAAATCCCGTGCCGCTCTTGTGCGATTGGCTCATGCAGTATGCGCCAAAGGAAAAGATGAGAAGCACCGGGATGACCATCCGATTCAATCGTGCCATCCGGTTATCCGGAGCAGCGGCGACACCCAGGAGGGCGCTCAGGATAAGGAAGGGAATCAGCACAAAGTAGTGCTGCTGCTGATAACGGGAGGGCGCGAAACAGCCGGCGATCACGAACGGGATGGTGAGAAGGACCAGCGCACCCGCGGCGCCTTCTTTGTTGCGGCGACGAATCGCCTGGATGCCCGGATGAATCCCCAAAAGGATGAATGCGGTGAAAAGCGGCCAGCTCGGAATGGCGATTTCTTTGCCCAAATAACGCAGTTTCCGCCACCAAACCATGGTCTTTTGAATCCTGTCGTTGGTGGGATCGAGCAGGCGGAGCCGGGGAAATTGGAAGTTATCGAAAAGGAAAGCCTCTGGCGCCGCCAGATAGAGGAGAATGGAGGGGAGAAGTCCGGCAAATGCTCCGCCACCAAAGCCGAGTCCCAGAAGGATTTTCCGGCGCGTCGTGGTTTCGGCCGCAAAATGTGCAAGGCCAAGAGGAATCAGGATGGGGGCAAATGTGAGCCTCGCGCCAGCTGCGCACCCAATAAGCACTCCTGCAAGGAGTGAGAGTCTGATGGATGCTGCACCGAGGTTTTTCGCGACAAGAAGCGTCGCTGCGATGGTCAGGCACGTGGGAAACTCATGATTCCACGTTTTACCGCTTGTATAGACGAAAAGCGGATCGAAAAAGAGGAATCCGAGTGCAAGGGCAGCGGCCGGGAATGCATAGCGTGGTTTCCCAAATGGAGGGAATCGATACGAGGTTCCCACCAGCAGGACGCCGGTTACCCACGAGCAGCAGACGGAGAACAATTTCGCGGAGAGAATCGGCCGGCCTGTGAGTCGGTCGAGTGCCGCGTAAATAAACGTGAGATTCGGCAGATGAAAGATCGGGTAATCCCGGAATGGCAACAGGCCATCGTTTGCAAGAAGCGCCCCGGGAGCAAGGAACTGATGCTCATCGTGGTTAAGCCCACGGTCCATTGACCATCCAAACAGGCAGAAGAGAAAGACCACCAGCAAGAGCCCCGGTGCAACCCAGCCTGCCCAACGTTTTATGGACGTTGAGGGACCCTCCGCGATGGGAAGACGACTGGAATTGGATGGCTCGGACGAAGCTTGGATGAAAGCGTTGTAGGAGATCCGCCCCAGGCCGTCAGCGTTATTTTTCCGCTGCTCCGGCCCGCCGCCATTGACCGTTCAGGCCATTGAAACCGGCCTTTGGATGTAAATGGCCACAAGTGCGAGATCCGAAGGAGTCACCCCGCTGATCCGGGCCGCTTGTCCCAGGGTTTCCGGCCGCACAGACCCGAGCTTCTGCCGCGTTTCGGCGCGCAGCCCGTCGATTTTAAGGTAATCAATATGAGCCGGAATCCGCTTTAGATCATTGTTGCGAAGTTTCTCGATCGCCGCGTTCTGGCGGACGATGTAGCCCTCGTATCGAAGCTCGACCTCGATTGCCTCCCAAAGCTCCGTTGGAAACGCAGCGCGAATGGGCTGCGGGAGGGTATTGAGATCGGACTCGGGCCGTTTGAGCCATTGGGCTAGCCGTACCCCTTCGTAGGGGGTTTTTTCCGCGAACCCGCGCAAAGCCTCAAGGGTCGCGATTTTGGCGAGCACTTTCTGGTGACGCTCTGCGTCAACAAGGCCGTGTTGATGAGCAAGGAGAGTAAGCCGCAGGTCTGCGTTGTCGTGCCGCAGGACGAGCCGGTGTTCGGCGCGGCTGGTGAACATGCGGTATGGCTCAGGCGTGCCTTTCGTCACGAGATCGTCGATCAGCACTCCAATATAGGCGTCGGCGCGGCTGAGAGTCAGGGCAGGCAGGGAAAGCACTTTGAGCGCGGCATTAGCCCCTGCCATCAGACCTTGCGCGGCGGCCTCTTCGTATCCGGATGTTCCATTGATTTGGCCCGCGAAATAGAGCCCGGGCACGCGCTGAGTTTCCAGCGTGTGCTGGAGTTGGGTTGGCGGAAAATAATCATATTCCACGGCGTATCCCGGGCGCATGATTTCCGCGTTTTCCAATCCGGCAATGCTGCGGATGAAAGCGTATTGGACTTCCATCGGCAGGCTCGTGGAGACACCGTTGACGTAATATTCCTCCGTGTGCCGCCCTTCCGGCTCTAGAAAGATCTGGTGCTGAGTCTTTTCGGCAAACTTGACGACCTTGTCCTCAATGGACGGACAATAACGCGGGCCGACTCCCTCGATCCGCCCGGCATACAGGGGCGAGAGATGCAGGTTTTCGCGAATATGATCGTGGGTTTTCGAGTTGGTGTAAGTGATCCAACAGGGGAGTTGTTCCACATGGAACATTCCATCCTTCCATTCGTTGAGGGTGAAGATGTCGTCACGTTCGCGAACCAGGCGTTCCGGAACAAAGCTGAATGGGGCCGGTGGATCATCGCCCGTCTGGCGTTCGCATTTTGAAAAATCGATTGTCTTCCCGTTCAGCCGGCACGGCGTGCCTGTTTTGAAGCGGCCCACTTCAAACCCAAGATCTTTCAGATTGTCGCTCAGGGTGGAAAATGCGTCGCCCATTCGGCCGCCTGCCTGATTTTGTAATCCGACATGGAGCAGGCCGCGCATGAAGGTGCCCGTCGTCACCACGACCGAACGCCCGTGGACGCGAAGCCCGAGATTTGTCTCCACGCCCACGATTCCGTTGGAGTCGGTCAGAACGCGGACAACATTTCCCTGTTTAATGTCGAGATTGGGTTGCCGTTCAAGAATCGCCTTGGCGCGGAACTGGTACGCTTTCTTGTCGCACTGAGCCCGGGGGGATCTCACGCTCGGTCCCTTTCTTGCGTTCAGGAGCCGGAATTGAATGCTCGTCGCGTCGGTGTTCAAACCCATCACTCCGCCCAGCGCGTCGATTTCGCGAACGATCTGACCTTTTGCCTGCCCGCCAATGGCTGGGTTGCATGACATCTGGCCCACCGAGTCGAGGTTTTGGGTGAGCATCAATGTTTTACATCCGAGCCGAGCTGCTGCGCTCGCCGCTTCAATTCCGGCGTGCCCGGCTCCGATGACGATGACGTCGTAATGTGTGGGATAAAGAAACATGTTCTACGTGGAACTTTTTTAGGTGCCTAAAATGCCCGCCCTTGCCCGCGGTAAAAGCGCATTCAGCGTGGATTCAAAAATGTCGCCCGCCGGATTGGCAGAACGTACTTCCATATCTTCATTGGCCGGGACAAATTCTGAGAGAACCTGCCGGCATGCACCGCACGGGCTGACCGGGCTGACCGATTCGGAAACAATGGCGATGGAAACGAATTCGGCGTACCCAGCCGCAATAGCCGCCGTCACCGCGGCGCGTTCAGCACAGATCGTAAGACCAAAGGAAAGATTTTCGACATTGCAGCCGGTGAATACTTTGCCGTCCTTTGTTAGTAATGCGGCGCCCACGCGGAAATTTGAGTAGGGCGCATAGGCATTTTGGCGGACCTCCCATGCGAGTTCAAAAAGTTGATCAAAATTCATAGTAAAAAGTAAGGGCGTAAATCGCGGCGGCGCGGCTGATCAGCGGCAAACCGTGAGCATGGAATGCGTGGAACTATCAGGCAAATTTGGGGTGCTGTCCATATTTCGTAAGTGTAACTGCGACAAGGACTTGCAATATAGTTATTGGCTTTTTCAGGCTATTTTGAGCTCGGATGCGTGCCGACGCTCTCTATTTGGATCAAGTTTGTCTTCTCTAAATCAGCGACGTCCTGACCGAAGAAAACGCGTTTACTCGAATTTACCGGAAACGGACTGAGCGGGAGCGGGTTGGGAGTAATTTCAGACGGCGCAGGTTCATGGTTGCGCGAAACTCGACACCCCATTAGGAATTTGCGCTTTCATGCCGCTCCTTATGGACACAGCCGTCACCACTCCCAATTTTGACACAGCGCCGATCAACCAATCGCTGACGAGCGAAGATAAACTTCGCTTCCTCAGAGACATGATGCGCATCCGCCGTTTCGAGCAGGGCGCTCTGCAGCAATATTCTCAAGGGAAGATCGGCGGATTCCTTCACGTCTATATTGGACAGGAGAGCGTGGCGGTCGGCACCGTATCGCTCATGGGCGCCAACGACCATGTGATCACCGCATATCGTGATCACGGGCATGCGCTCGCCGTCGGGATGAACATGAACGAGTGCATGGCGGAGCTTTTGGGAAAAGCCACCGGCTGTTCCAAGGGCAAGGGCGGTTCAATGCACTTTTTCGCGCCGGACAAAAACTATTGGGGCGGCCATGGCATCGTCGGTGGACAGACTCCGCTTGGCTTGGGCCTGGCATACGGGATTAAATATAAAGGGCTGACGGGAGCCGCGCTCTGTTTCATGGGAGATGGCGCCACCAATCAGGGCGCTTGGTATGAGTCGCTGAATCTCGCATCACTCTGGGATTTGCCGGTCGTCTATATCATCGAGAATAACCAATACTCGATGGGAACCAGTCTTGACCGCTCAAGCGCGTTTCGGAGTTGCCTGGCGGAGCGGGCGGCCGGGTTTGCGATCGATTGGGATACGTGCAATGGCGAGGACATCTATGAAGTGCGCGCCAAGACACAGATCGCCATCGATCGTGCGCACAAGCAATCGCGGCCGACGGTGCTTGAGATCGATACCTATCGCTACTACGGCCACTCGGTTGCTGACGCCAAGCACAAGGTCTACCGCAGCGAAGAGGAGATCGAGCGTTACAAACAAAATCACGATCCCATCCGCTTGTGGAAAGCGCGCCTGATCAGCGAGGGAGTCCTCGCCGAAGGCAAGTACGACGAGATGGATGCGGCGGCCAAAGCCGAGGCCGATGAGAGCATCAAGTTTGCTGAAGCGAGTCCGTGGCCGAGCGAGGCGAGCATCTCCGAAGACGTTTACTTTGAAGTGGATCGCCAGACGATCGCCGGCCGGACCGGAAAACACTTTTTCAACGACTAGGCAAAGCCCAAGTCCATTCATCCAATACTTTATTGACCTGACATGCCTGAAATTACTTATCGCGAAGCTATCCGCCACGCACTGGCCGAAGAACTCGAGCGCGACGAAAACGTCGTGGTGATCGGCGAGGAAGTCGCTGAATACGACGGCGCTTACAAAGTGACCGAAGGGCTCTGGAAACGTTTTGGCGACAAACGGATTGTCGATACACCGATCAGCGAAGCCGCCTTTATCGGGATGGGCGTCGGCGCTTCGATGCTGGGATTGCGCCCCGTCATGGAGCTGATGTTCTGGAGCTTTGCCACCGTGGCGTGGGATCAGATCATCAACAACGCCGGCTTTGTGCGGTACATGAGCGGCGGCCTGATCAACTGCCCGATCGTCATCCGCGGTCCCGCAAATGGCGGCACTGGCGTCGGAGCCACCCACAGTCATACGCCGGAAAACATGCTGGCCAATATTCCGGGCTTAAAAGTGGTCTGTCCCGCGACGGCCTACGATGCAAAAGGGCTTTTAAAGACCGCCATTCGCGACAACGATCCGGTGATGTTTCTGGAAAGCACTTTGCTTTACGGAAACCTCGGGGAAGTGCCAACGGAAGAGTACCTGATTCCGCTTGGAGTTGCCGATGTGAAACGCGAAGGAACCGATATCACTTTGATCGCGCACGGCGGCGCAGTGCTGACCGCACTGAAAGCAGCGGAATTGCTCGCAGCCGAACACGACATCAGCGCCGAGGTGGTCGATCTGCGCAGCATTCGCCCTCTTGATGAAGAGACGATTCTAAAAAGCGTGCGCAAAACTCACCGCGCCGTGCTGATTGAAGAGAATAAACCGTTCTGCGGAGTAGGCGCGCAGATTTCCTCCATGCTGATGCAAAAGGCATTCGACGATCTCGACGCCCCCGTGCTTCGCATCAGCGCGATCGATGCGCCCGCCATTTACAGTCCCCACCTTGAAGCCAAACAGTTGCCTCGCCCAACTGATGTCATCGCCAAGGTGTTGAGTATTTGCTAGGGCGAAGAAATCATGTCAACTCGGAGGAGCGCCCGACGGCATCCTCCCCACTCAGGGCGCACCTGAAAGCAGACCAACTTTATCCATCCCATGGCCAATTATATTGTAATGCCCAAACTCAGCGACACGATGACCGAGGGAACCCTCGTCAAATGGCGTAAAAAAGAGGGCGACAAAGTCGAAGTAGGAGACGTTATCGCGGAGATCGAAACCGATAAAGCGACGATGGAGATGGAGGCCTTCGACGATGGCATCCTCAATAAGCATCTTATTCAGGAAGGCACCAAAGTGTTGGTCGGCAACCGGATCGGCCTGATTCTTGGCAAGGGCGAGAGCGCACCTGTCGACGCGCCCGCCGTCGCTGCCGCCGCTCCGGTAGACAAAGAAGCTCCGGAAAAACCCGCGTCCGCTGTCAACGGAGCACCGGCCGCCCAGCAGGCTGCCGCGCCCCGTCCTTCAACACCGGCGGCGGCGCCTGTTCAGCGCAACGACGGAGAACGCATTCGTATTTCGCCGTTTGCCCGCAAGCTCGCCCAGGAAAAAGGCATCGATATCAGCACGGTGACAGGAACAGGCCCCGGCGGCCGTATTATCGCGGCTGATATTGAATCGGCAAAACCCGGAGCGGTTTCTGCCGCACCAGCCGCTGCAAAGCCAGCTGCTGCGCCCGTCGCCGCCACCCCGGCCGGGGCAGGGGACCAAAGGCTCCCGCTTTCCGGAATGCGCCGGGTCATCGCCGAGCGTTTGCTCACCAGCAAAACGACGATTCCTCATTTCTATCTCAACATCGAAGTCGATGCCGGCCCGCTCATGAAATTGCGCGCTGAAGTCAATGCCGCCTCGGAAGCGGCGGGCGGCACGAAGATCACGGTGAACGATTTTGTGTTAAAAGCTGTTATCGCAGCAGCGGTCAAAGTCCCAGCTGTCAATGCGAGTTTTGATGGCGACGCGATTATCCAGTATGCCAATGTTAATCTTTGCGTGGCCGTTGCGGTCGAAGATGGATTGGTGACTCCCGTGGTGCGCGAAGCCCAGAAGAAGTCGCTGCGCGAGATCAGCGAATCGGTCAAGGACCTTGCCGGCCGCGCCCGTTCCAAAAAACTGAAGCCCGAGGAATACCAGGGCGGCACGATCACGGTTTCCAACCTCGGCAGCTACGGTATCGAAAGTTTCTCGGCCATCATCAACCCGCCTCAGGCAATGATCGTCAGTGTCGGTGCGATCGTAAAAAAGCCGGTGGTGGGACCGAACGATCAGATTATTGCCGGACAACGGCTCGGTATTGGCCTGAGCGCCGACCACCGTGTGGTTGACGGCGCGGTGGGAGCGCAATACCTCGCTGAGCTTCGCAAGTTTATCGAGAGTCCGACCTTGATGCTGCTTTGAGCGCTGCTGCTCAGGTTAACAGAAATTGGAAGTCCTCAATCGTCAGTGCCTTGGCAAAGGTCTCTTCGCCAAGCACATCGGTGGCGAGAGCGCTTTTCTGACACTGCAAGGCGCGGATTTTTTCCTCGATCGTTCCTTTTACTAAAAGCCGGTATGCGATGACTTTGTTCGTCTGCCCGATCCGGTGGGTGCGATCGATCGCCTGGCTTTCCGCCGCCGGGTTCCACCACGGATCAAAGAGAACCACGTACGAAGCCGCCGTCAGGTTGAGCCCAAAGCCGCCGGCCCGCAGGGAGATGAGAAACACAGCCGCCCCTTCATGCGATTGGAATTCATCGACGAGCGCGCCGCGGTTCTCCGTCTGTCCGGTCAGTTTAAAATAGGGCCAGTCGCGCGATTTAAGCTCTTCTTCAACGAGCGCGAGCATTTCCACGAACTGCGAAAAAACCAGCACCTTGCTCCCCTGCTCCATGATTGGTTCAAGCAGATCGAGCAGGGCATCGAGCTTGGCGCTTTCCGCTTTTTTGCCACCCGCCAGCGCCGGATGGCAACAGATCTGCCGCAGCCGCAGCAGCGATGTGAGCACACTAAATCGCGCTTTATCGAGTTGGCGCGCTGTTTTGAGATTGAGGAGCTGCTGGCGCGCGTTCTTTAACTCGGCCTGGTAGAGCGCTGCCTGGCCCCCTTCGAGTTCGCAAAGAATATCCTCCTCGATCCGGTCGGGCAGATCGTTGGCCACATCGCTTTTTGTCCGGCGCAAAACAAATGGACGCACCCGCGCCGAGAGCCGCCGCCGGGCCAGCGGATCGGTGCGTTGATCGAAGCGCTTGGTAAAATCGGCGCGCGCCCCGAGCACACCCGGCATGCTGAACATCATGATGCTCCACAAATCGAGGAGCCGGTTTTCAATGGGAGTGCCGCTCAGGGCCAGCCGATGCGAAGCTCGAAGCGCGCAAGCCACCCGGGCCGTTTGTGAAGCGGGATTTTTAATGAACTGCGCTTCATCCAGAATTGCCGCATGCCACTCCACGCTTCCGAGGCATTCCTCAAAGAGGCGGAGTTGCGCATAATTTACAACCATCAGATCACATTCCCCAAGCGTCTCTTTAAATTGACCGGGTTCGCCTCCGCGCCATTGCTTCACGCGCAGACCGGGGAAAAAGCGGTTCGCCTCGTTGCGCCAGTTATCGATAACCGACTTGGGACAAACAACCAGGCTTGGTCCCGGGGCGCCTTTCGATTCTCCACGCAACCACGCCAGCCAGGCAAGTGTTTGCACGGTTTTACCGAGCCCCATGTCGTCGGCCAGGATTCCACCGAACCGGTTGGTGGAAAGATAGGCCAGGAAATGAAAGCCGGCGATTTGGTAGGGACGCAGCTCAGCCTGAATTGCTTTGGGAACGTCCGGTGCAATCCGGGTCTGGATCTCTTCCGCGCGCCGTTCGATGGCCGCCGCCTGCTTTTTTGAGAGCAGCCGTGCGGTTGCTTTGTTGGCAAGCTGCAAGGCATGGAACCGCTGCGGTTTGCTCGAAAAATCGCGCGAATTGATTCCGATATCCGCCATCCGCGCCTCGTCCTCCGGGGAGATGTCGAACGAGAGCCGGCGCCATCCTTTTGATCCGAGCCGCACATATTGACCGTTTGCATCCATGAGCAGCGTCAGTTCTTCTTCGGAGAGTTCGGTATCGCTGATTTTGAGGGCAACCTTGAGATCAAACCAATCAATGCCCACAGGGGCGACATCGAGTTGGAGTGAAGCGGTGAGCGGGGCTTGGGACAACGAGGCGAGGATAGGATCGAGGATGAGCTCAAACTCAGAAGATAGATGGGTGAGCCATTCGACAAACTGCTGCGGGAATTTCGATGTGATTTTGCGCTGCCAGCGGCCATTGAGCGGGCTCCAGGCCATCGCGAGCGCCTCGAGCGCCGCCGGCACCAGGCGCATTGCCGAGCGATCCACGCGCTCGATCACTGATTCGTCCTTTCGCAGCGTCCCTTTCGTTTCCCAGCCGCTCTCCCCATAAACCTGCGGGGGCCTTGCGTGCCCAAAATTCGCTTCCACTGATAACTCAATATTTTCACCCGCTGCAAACGGGACCAGGCGGCACTGGAAAACCACGTGCGCCTTAACTGTGATCGTTTTTTTCGCCAATTCCGCCGGGAGCGCCACCCCGATCTGATCGAGCAGCGCAACGCCTTCGGAGGTTTCGAGCGCTTGTGCAGGGATCCGGTTCGGTTTGCGCGGATCGGCGCTAAGTCCAACAAAATGAGCGGCTTGGTAAATGACTCCGGTCCCTACGTAGAGCGGCGGATGCCCCGACAACGCAACGAGCAAAGGCGAGGGGAGCACGCCATCGGGCAACGTAAGGCGGAGCTCATAATCGCGTGGCTCGAGACCCAGCGGTTCGATCGTCCATTTTAAAAGCGCCGGATCGCGAACGAAAGGAAGGCCTTCCTCGGTCAGCAGGCTGGCAGCCAGCATCGGGTTGCGGAAAAGCGGATTAAGGACGGTCTGCGCGTAAGGGCTTGAATAAGGGAGCACGCCATCAAAACTGCCGCCCTGCCGGTAAGCCATCCAAAGCGTGACGCTTTCATCGTCGAGCCGTAGCGAGCCTTGGTTCCACTCATTATACATCTGCTCAAAGCGGCGCTTTTTGACGGGTTCGAACGCCGCCTCGGGTGCCGGCCGCCATTCCAGCTGGACATTGGTTTTGTGAAAAACAGCCCGCAATTTAACAAATGGCACTATGTCGTGATCCGCTGAAACGGTGCTGAAGCGCAACCGATCGCGCCAATACACGATCGCCTTCTTGTATTCGCGATCGGCCACCAAAGCGTCGATTTCCTCTCCGGCGGTAATGGATGCCAAAAAGAGGGGCGGCTTCACCTCCTGGGCGCGGAGGAAAGCCGCGAGATAAAGCCACGCTTCCCAGGCATCGTGGGGCGGCGACGGCCAGATCTCGTGCATCTGATAATTCCAGCTGCTGATCTTATCGCCCAGCAACGGACTCAAAACATACTCGGCAATCCGCTTTGAGTCGCCGCACTTTCTGTAGATCTCTTCAATCTCAGCCGCCTTTTTTCCCTCTTCAGCGAGCAGAGAACGGCCAAGCCGGGCCTCGATCATTTCGGAAAATGTTGCCGGCGAAGGGGTGGCCTCGGCTTGGGAGGGGTCGTAGCTAAGCAGTGCCAGCATGGCCGCATATCGGTGTTTGCAGGGAGTGGTCGCCTGGCAGCTGCACCGGCCAGCCCATGCCGAGCCCGTCCAATCAAACTGCACGCTGTGAATTTTCGGATCCGGGACGCTGAAACTAAAAGTCTCCGTCCCTGTCGTCGTCAATTTGACTGTCCCTGTCGTCGTCAATTTGACTCCGCCGGTTTTAAAAAGTGCCGTGCCGCGCTTTGCGGTAGCCTCCGTGGCGCGTTTGAGAAAAGCGCGAGCGGCGCTTTCATGGAGGGAATCAATAAGCATGGGTAGGCGCTACCTCCGCAAATGGTGAGGCTTGATACAAGCGGGACTTTTTTTGAAGCGAACAAAGCCTCTTTTTGTTCATCAAGAGCTGTGAGTGAACCTTTGACGAATGCGCCTTGGCTCGCGCATCTTCTCCGACCACTTCTATGAACTACGATCTCATCGTCATCGGCGGCGGCCCAGCCGGGTATGTCGGCGCCATCAAGGCCGCGCAGCTTGGCAAGAAAGTTGCCTGTATTGAGAAAGAACGCGCGGGCGGCACTTGTCTCAACTGGGGATGCATCCCGACCAAATCGCTCCTGCGCAACGCGGAGCTTTATCACCTCATGGCACACCGGGCGGCCGAATTTGGATTTAAGATCGAAGGGCTCAGCTACGACTGGAGCAAGATCATTGGCCGTTCGCGGGATGTCTCCGATAAAAACGCGAAAGGCATCGAGTTCCTTTTCAAGAAAAACAAGGTCGATTACATCCGCGGCGAGGCGACGGTTGACCGGGCCGGCTCGGTCAAGGTCAAGCTGGCCGACGGCAAGGAAGAGAGCCACAGCGCCCCCAAGATTCTTATCAGCACGGGAGTTGTTTCGCGTCCGATGCCGGGATTTGAGTTCAATGGCAAGACCGTCATCAGCAGCCGCGAAGCGATGGTGCTCACACCGCAGCCCAAAAGCATGGTGATCATCGGGGCCGGTGCGATCGGCATCGAGTTTGCCTATTTCTTCAACACCTTCGGCACCAAGGTCACCGTCGTGGAGATGATGCCCAACGTGCTTCCCGTTGAGGATACGGAAGTCTCGCAGACGCTTGAAAAAGCGCTCACCAAGCAGGGGATCAAGATTTTCACCAACACCAAGACAACCAAGACGGAGACGACCGAGACCGGGGTGAAGATCACGGTGGCCGATGCAAAAGGCGTCGAGCAGGCGATTGAAGCCGATGTTTGCCTCGTGGCGATCGGCGTGCAGCCGCTCTTGGCCGGAGGAAATCTGCGCCTTGAGCTGACCGAGCGTGGTTATATTAAAACCAACGATCGGTATGAGACCAGTTCACCCGGCATCTACGCGGCCGGCGACATCATTGGGCCACCCTGGCTGGCTCACGTGGCAAGCTATGAAGCGATTCAGGCCGTGGAAGGGATGTTCACCGATCATAAACCCAAGAAGGTCGATGTTTTCCCGGGCTGCACCTATTGCAATCCTCAGGTGGCCAGCGTCGGGCTGACTGAACGGGCGGCCAAAGAAAAAGGGCTCAAATTCAAGATCGGCAAGTTCCCGTTCCTGGCGAGCGGCAAGGCCGGCGCAATCGGCGAGACCGTGGGGTTCGTAAAATTGCTCATCGGCGAACCGCATGGCCAGATCCTCGGCGCCCACATTATCGGACCGGAAGCGACCGAGATGATCGCCGAGCTTGGCCTGGCGATCACCTTGGAAGCCACGCATGAAGAAATCGAAGCGACCATTCACGCGCATCCGACTTTGAGCGAGGCAGTGCATGAGGCCGCCGGCCAGGCATTCGGCCAGGCAATCCACATCTAGTCCTTCGATCTTCTCCTCTTAATCGACTCTGCTCTTCCTAAATCGGAAGGGCAGGGATGGATTAAGAAGGGGAGATTGGGCGTGTGTTTGGTGATTTCGCGCAGTTAAGTTCCGCGCTCCCATGGACATTGTTCCCATCGAAGTTTTCGCCATTGCCGTTGAGATTCCCTTTGCATCGCCGCTCGGTTTTCACCAAGCCAAAATCGAAGAGTTCGGCGGCAAAATTTGCCACGCACAGACGGGGCTTAATCTGCGGCCCGATCAGATCCGGTTGCGGCGCACCGATGAACTCTACAATTACGAGTTAATCGCGCAGTTTTTCGGCGAGAACGGGACGCTGGTTCGCAACGCGGCCGGGGTCAAATTCAGTATTCGCAACGGCCGCACCGCCGCGGACTGGACCATCATTCAGGAAAACCTGATGCGGTTCTATCAGATCATGGAATTTGAACCGACCACGGTTTCAATGCTTGTGGCCCACGTGCACGCCAAGTTCCCTTCACTGGAAGAACGTGACGAATACCTCGCCAAGTTCTCCGCCGGCCCTCTCATTGCCCGGCCCGCCGCGCTTGGTTACGTACAGATTGCCGACTGGGAAAAAGAGGTGCGTGTGCTCATTGAGCAGTCCAATCAGGTGCCACAAAGCGTGTTTGTGGTTTGGGAGACACAGTTTATCAACTCGCAGGATTGGGAGACGTTCCTTGCGACCTTGCCGGTCGTGATGGAAAATTCAGCGAATCTTTTTTCCCTCGGATTCGAACCGTTTCGTCAAACGCTCTAAAAGCCAGCAGCGCGATTTTAAAAAAGCGATGTGGGCGGTTTGACAGGTGCAACCGGCGCCGCAGGAGCTGGGACGGCAGCCGGCGGAACCGCTTCCGCAGGCGCGGCAACCGCGGCGTCCCCGAGGTCGGTCGAAGTCACTGGCACGGAGACCGTATTGTTTAAATAACGGACAGAAACGTTGCCCCCTTCGCGCGAGATGATCTTGGCCTGTGTGCCGGGCCGGATCACAACGACGCCGAACGGGGTCGTCACTTTTACAGGCTGAGTGATTGTCACGATGGTTTTGGGCGCAACGGGCAGCGGCTCAGCGGGCGCCGGGGCAAGTTCAACAGGCGCTGGCGCTGCCATTGCCGGATCCGTTTGGGCGGCCATGGCATCCGTTTCAGAAGGCGCCGGTGCCGGAACATTCGCAACGGGAGGAGCTGAAACGGGCTTTGGCGCGCGCGGTTTAGGCGCGGGCTCGGCGGAAAGATTCGGCGGCGGCTCAGGAATTCCCACAGGTTCCTTGGCGGTGGCGTCGTGGTGGGACGCTGCCTGCCGTTTGCGGTATTCGTTGACGCCAAAAAGCGCCCCCAAGATCAAGGCTCCAATAAATATTCCTCGCAATGCCGCCGCCATCGGATTGGCGGGCCTGGCTGCCACCGGCGCAGGCCGGCGGGGCACTTGAACGGAAGTTTTTACAGCGGGTTTCGCCACTGTTTTTTCCTGCTCTGGATATTTGAATCTCCCGGCTGCCGATTTGTTAACGAGCTGGGGAAACTTCTCCGCGATCGCCGGAAAAAAGTAGTTCCATGTGGCTTCCTTTGGTTTCGCATCCCAGTCGGGGAATCGAAGGTCAAGATGGCCGACTACCACCATGCAATGCGCCTTGGTGATCTTCGTAAAAAATTCCGCGCCTTCGTTCTGTGCGATCTGCAGAAAGTGATTCGGCCGGTTTTCTTTTTGCGCTTGGATCTCGGCGTCAAACAATTCGGGATGCAGGATGAGGCGTTCCTTATTCCATTGCGCGACTCGCGCCGCATCCTTCGGATCTTCCATCACGTCATTCATCATGACGGCGGCCCGCTCCTTGGTGAGCTCTTCCGTAAACGGAATTTCCATGAACCTGAGAAATGCCTTTTGCCTCTCCGTCGCCAGCACGGTGGCGGGCGCCTCAACCCGCGGAGCGATTTGCGGGATCTCTTCGGCTGCAGGCAAATCCAAAACGTTATCAAGGGGAATCCAATTGGGCATTCCGGGCCGCCAGGCGAGATCAGTGGAAAAGACGGTTCCCTGATCGAGCAGGGTTTGCGTGGTAACTTGGCTGAAAGGGCCGATCTCCTTGCCGTCGCGCAAGATGTAAATGTCCATGGTGATTGGGTAATCCCCGGGAGCTGCGGATCGTGGGACGAATTTGAGATTTTCCCGGAGAGCCGTGCAGTATTACTCGCGCGACGGAGAAATCAAGCAAGCCACGCGCGGAATATGGACTCTTTTAAGCGGCGAGGGCGCTCGCTTTATCGGGGGAAATCTTAAAGATCTGATCCAGGCGGGCCAATTCAAAAATGCTCAGCACGCTGGGGCGCAATCCACAGAGGGTTAGCTTCCCTTTGTAGGCATCGATCCGTTGCAGGAGTTCAATAAATAGCGCCAAACCTGAGCTATCAATATACGTCACGTCGCTTAGATCGATAACGACGTTTGAAGCTTTGTGCTCGATAACCGGATTGATCTTCTCTTTCACCCCAGGGGAGCCATGAAGATCCAATTCTCCTTCCAACGCAATTATCACGGGGTGTGCAGATGAAACAGCAGCCATAATTTGAGTTGCTTAGCATAAAGCGGAGACGGACACAAATCGCTTTGGCAAGTGGTGCAATGACCCTATCCGCTCCATTGATTTGCTTGCAAGAAAAAATCCGGTCGTCGGGAGGGGCTCCTATACCGCTACGATATTTACCATCTTGCCGGGAACCACGATGACTTTTTTAACAGTTTTTCCTGCCGTATGCTCGCGAACTTTGGGGAGTTCCAACGCGGCCGCTTCGATTTGGACTGGCGTCGCGTCGGTTTTAACCACGACTTTGTCCCGCAGCTTGCCGTTGACCTGCACAGGCAGCTCAAGCTCGTCCTCAATCAGATAAGCCGCTTCCCACTCGGGCCACGTTTGTTGGGCGATGATCCCATCAAAGCCGAGCCGCTCCCAGAGCTCTTCGGTAAGATGCGGTGCGAACGGATTGAGGATTTGCAACAAGAGCCGCACTGCGACACGCGGACGCGGGTTTGCCGGAATGAACGCGTTGACGAAAATCATCATCTGCGAAATAGCGGTATTAAAACTGAGCGTTTCAATATCTTCGCCGACCTTTTTGATGGTCGCGTGGATGATCTTCCACTGAGCTTTGGTCGGTTCGATCTCTTCGATTGCGGGAGAGAGAATCCATTCGCCCTCCTGGTTTTCCTCCATGACAAGCCGCCAGACGCGCGCCAGAAAACGCGACACGCCTTCCACCCCGTTCATACTCCATGGCTTGGTCTGCTCAAGCGGTCCCATGAACATCTCATAACAACGCAACGCATCGGCTCCGTATTGCACGATTACGTCGTCGGGATTGACTCCGTTGCCGCGAGCCTTTGACATTTTCTGACCGTCCTCGCCCAGGATCAGCCCTTGATTGACCAGGCGCTGGAATGGTTCGGGTGTCGAGACGCGTCCAAGATCAAAGAGCACCTTGTGCCAAAACCGTGCGTAAAGAAGATGCAACACGGCGTGCTCGGTGCCGCCCACGTAGAGATCGACGCCGCCATGCGGGATTCTCGGCTCGCCTTCAGCCGGCTGGGGCCCTGTCATCCAATAACGCTCCGCTTCGCTGCCGACAAAGGCCTCCGCATTGCGGGCATCGGTATAACGAAGGTAATACCAACAGGAGCCCGCCCATTGCGGCATTGTATTGGTTTCGCGGGTGGCAGTCTCGCTGTAACGAACCCAGTCCACGGCGCGCGCCAGCGGCGGTTCACCAGTCCCGGTCGGTTTAAAATCCTCAAGCTTGGGCGGAGTCAGCGGCAGATCATCCTCGGTCAAGGCGCGGTGCCGGCCATTTTCCCAGATGACGGGGAACGGCTCGCCCCAGTAGCGCTGGCGCGAAAAAAGCCAGTCGCGCAGTTTGTAAGTCACCGTCTTTTTGCCAACCCCAAGCGCTTCGAGCCGCCGGGTGATCTCTTCTTTTGCCTCGTGCGTGGAAAGGCCGTCGAGCGGACCGGAATTCACCGCGAATCCCGCGCCGGGCAGGCATTCCAGCGGTTGTGCGCTGCATGGCGACTCGCCGCCAAGCCCGATTTGGGGCGTTTGAGAAACCACCTGACGGATCGGCAGAAAGAATTTTTCGGCGAACTCCCAATCCCTCTCGTCGTGGGCGGGCACCGCCATGATGGCCCCGGTGCCGTATCCGACCAAAACGTAATCGGCGATCCAGATGGGGATCTGTTCGCCGTTGACCGGGTTGATCGCGTAGGCGCCGGTGAAAACACCGCTTTTTTCCTTGGCCAGCTCGGTGCGTTCCAGATCGCTCTTGCGGGCGGTTTTTTCGCGATACTCTTCCATCGCGGGCCACTGTTCCTCGGTGGTGATTTCATCCACGAGCCGGTGTTCGGGAGCCAGAACCATATAGGTGGCACCGTAAAGCGTGTCGGGCCGGGTGGTGAAAACGTGAATCACACGCGGGATATCGGAAACCACTTGAAATGCCACTTCAGCGCCTTCGCTGCGTCCGATCCAGTTGCGCTGAAGCGCCTTGATGGAATCCGGCCAATCGAGCCCATCGAGTTCATGAATGAGCCGTTCGGTATAAGCGGTGATGCGCAACATCCATTGGCGCATCGGTTTGCGCACAACCGGGAATCCGCCAACCTCGCTTTTTCCATCGACGACCTCCTCGTTGGCCAAAACGGTGCCCAGCTCCGCGCACCAATTCACGGCCACTTCAGCCACGTAGGCAAGCCGGACACTGTCGGGATCACTTCCTTTAAATGTCGTGATCGGCTCGGCCCGCTGGGTATCCGGATTAAACCAGGAATTATAAATCTGGAGAAAGATCCATTGAGTCCATTTAAAATAGCCGGGGTCAGTCGTGTTGACTTCGCGCTGCCAATCGTACGCAAAACCGATCCGGTTAAGCTGTCCCTTGAAATGCGCGATGTTGTGCGCCGTGGTGATGGCCGGATGCTGGCCTGTCTTGATCGCGTATTGTTCGGCCGGCAATCCAAACGCATCCCATCCCATCGGATGCAGCACGTTAAACCCTTTCATCCGCTTGAACCGGGCGATGATGTCGGTGGCGGTGTACCCTTCGGGATGGCCCACATGAAGGCCCGTACCGCTTGGATAAGGGAACATATCGAGCACGAAATACTTCGGCTGGGCCGGGTCGAAGCCCGGTTCGCCGGGGTTCGGAGCGTGGAAAGTCTGGTGCGTTTCCCAGAACGCCTGCCACTTGGGTTCTATCTGGTCGAATGGATACGGTTTACGGCGTTCGGTAATCACAGGAGGTGCAGGTTTGATGGATGAGCAAAAGCGGGTTGCTGGATTAATGGAAACATGGATTGATTGGAAGCGCGACCGCGCTTCATGCGCATTCTCTCAACACCCATTCGGCAAATTTTTTCCCCATCAAAACCGCGCTTCTCATTGCCACGCATAATTCCCACAAAACCGGCGAAATCCAGGCGATGCTCGGAGAACGGTTTTTGGTGAGCGACCTTAATGCCCATCCGGAGTTGCCCGTTCCCGAGGAGACCGGCGCCACTTTCGAGGAGAACGCGATAATCAAAGCGACGGCGGCCGCGCGCGTCTTCGAATGGCTGGTGTTGTCGGACGATTCCGGACTGGAAGTCGATGCCCTCGATGGTGCGCCCGGCGTGCGAAGCGCTCGTTACGCGGGTGAGCAAGCGAACGATGCGGAAAATCGCGCTCGGCTTTTAAGCGACCTCGATTCGGCTGCGGCACGAGGCAAACAGCGCTCTGCTCGGTTCCGCTGTGTGATGGCGCTTTTTGAAAACAACCGGCTGCTTGGCACGTTTAACGGCGCGGTCGAAGGCGTCATCATTAATCAGGAACGCGGGTCCGGTGGCTTCGGATACGATTCGCTCTTTGTGCCGGCCGGTTATTGTGAAACGTTTGGCCAGCTCCCGGCGGAGGAAAAAAACCAGCTCAGCCATCGCGCCAGGGCGCTTGAGCAGGTGAAAGCGTTTTTGCAAAACGCCGGCTATTTGAAATAAGCCGCGCTCTTTTAGGGCGGCGGCGAAGTGAACCGGTTGTCCTTGGCGATATCGTTGAGGGAAACGACAGAGCCGTCCGTGAAAATCACCAGGTTTCCGTTGCCATGCACATTGCCACGTTCAATGAACCACGGCTGGGTCATGTATTTATAGGGAGTCTGCGCGCCGTCGCCGAAAGGCGTGGCGAAATAGTCGACCCGCACGCCTTTGCCTTTCTCATAATCGGGGCTTTTCATAAGACGCTGCATGGTCGGGCAGATCCAACTTTTTCGTGAAACCCCGTAGCGTGCCAGGGCGGCTACCCATGCTTCCGTATAGACCGGAGAGCGAATGTCTTTTGTCCCTACCTGAGGCCAATGACCCTGTTCCTGAACATAGGAATTGGCGCCGACATACAAACTCTTGAGATTGCTCGTGCAGCTCGCCAGCTCAGCCCTATTTTTAAGCGACGAAAGTGCCGGAATCAGGAGTGTGACGAGAATCATCATCACCACCAGCACGGTCAGTATCTCAAGCAGTGTGAATGCCGAGCGCACTGACCGAGCCGAAACCTGATAACGCAATTTTAGAGACCCGTGAGGGGGTCAACCTGTTTGAACCCGTCGACCTGAAAAGTGGCGGTCTCAACGACGTCCGGAGAACCGTCAGCGGAAATGTTGAAGAAAATATCAAGCGAGGCGAGACCAGTGATCCGGGTGCCTTGAGTGTTGTTGTTGCCGTTTGCAACTTCAGCCGTGATGTTTCCCTGCGCACCCGAGGTAGTGCTGGGGATTGTCTGGGTCGTGTAGGTGACAATCAATGTCAGCGGATCAATCACCGGCACCTGCTGGGTCGTGCTGCCCTGTCTGCCCGTCGCATTGATGATCCCGTTTAGCTGGCCGCCACGGGGATCAAGGATTCCGTCGATCGTGCCGTTAAAAACAGCGCCGTTGACGAAAGCAATCACGACGCCTGTTGCGAATCCTTTGCTGGGCTGCTCAAGCGAAAAAAGTCCAATCGATGCACTGCCTGAGGAAGACGATAGAAGTGGATCAGATTCCGGAATCAACACACCAGCGTAGGTTCCAGTATAGGAAGCCGCGCTGCCACCGTATTGAGGGCCGCCGCTAAGCGCCCACGATTGGGTTTGGAGTAAAACGAAAGAAACCAGGAGGGAGAGAACTTTCTTCATAGGGAGGCCGCACTTGAACGCGTTTTCTTTATCAGGTCAAATCTTTATTATCTGACATGACATTTGGCTTGGTGCCCCATCAGGAGTGTCTATCCATGGCGCCCAAATCGCCTGTGAAACTCCCTTTCAGCCTCTTCCTCGCCCTGCGTTATCTTAAGCCGAAGCGCACCTTTGTCTCCATCATTACGCTCATCTCAATCCTGGGCGTCACTTTTGGTGTTGCCGTCCTCATTTTAGTCATCGCCGTGATGACGGGATTTGATCGGGAACTCCGCGATAAGGTGCTTGGATTTAATGCCCATATCCTCGTGACCAACGGGTCGGTAATGCGCGATTGGCGTCCCCTGGATGCCCAGGTCCAAGCCACGCCGGGCATCGTTGCCACCGCTCCTTTTGTTCAGGGCCCGGTGATTGTGGAATTCGCAGGCCGGCGTCTGGCTCCCAAAATCCGGGGCGTTGAGCTGGAGCGCGAACTCAAAGTCACCGATATCCGCAGCGCCGTGAAATGGGGCGAGCTCGATCTTGATGGAGATAAAACCGTCATTGGCAGGGTGCTGGCGGATCAGCTCGAAATTGGGATCGGCGATAAATTGATTGTCTATTCGCCGGGAAACATCGGCGCCATTATTGAGGAGCTTAAAAAGGCCGAGGATAATCCGGCTGATAAAAAATCTCTCGAAGAGCTGCGCTCAATGGTGCTTCCCAAGGAACTCGTTGTGACCGGCATTTTCGAATCGGGCCATTACGATTACGACTCGGAGTTTCTGCTGGTGCCGCTTTATATCGGGCAGGAGCTTTATGAACTGGGCGACGGCCTGCATGGATTAACCGCCCGCACCATCGATCCCAACCATCCGGAGTCGATTCAGCAGCAGATCCAGGGCTTTGTTCCAAAGGAAACCGAGGTGCTGACCTGGATGGATATGAACAAGTCGTTCTTTGACGCCGTTCGCATGGAACGCAACGTCATGTTTTTCCTGCTGCTCTTTATCGTGATCGTCGCCGCGTTCGGGATCATGAACACGCTGATCACAGTGACCGTGCAGAAAACGCGTGAGATCGGGATCATGAAAGCCCTCGGCGCCACCACTTACAAGATCGTCTGGGTTTTCCTGGCTCAAGGGATGCTCGTTGGTGCTTTTGGAAATCTCACCGGCCTTGCATTGGGAATGGCCGCATTGCACTGGCGCAACGAATTCAAGGATTGGCTTTCCGCAACCTTGCACATGGAGATTTTCCCCCAAACCATTTATCATTTCAGCGCAATCCCCGCCCAGGTGGTGCCACACGATGTGGCGGTGATTTGTATTAGCGCCTTTGTCATGAGTTCACTGGCCGCGTTGATTCCCGCTTACTTCGCAGCGCGTCTCGATCCGGTGGTTGCGCTGCGATATGAATAAGCAGGGGAGCAAACGCGCCTGAAAGCCGATTACCGCTGGTTGGAATGTGTGCATGCCGCGCAATTTTTCCACACCGTACTTAAACCAATTGAGACTTCCCGCCAACGCGCGAAGTCCGTTAGCCTTATCACCTCATGAAACCTCTCCTCACCACCCTGGCTGCCGCCGCTTTCCTCGGTTCGACCGCATTCGCCGGTCCCTCGGCGACTGCCGGATACGATTCTAAAGACAGCAAGAAGGCGGTTATCGAGCCAACTCCTGCTGATTCGCGGTTTCTGTTTCGCTTGACCTCAAGCTACGTTTTTGAAAGCGATTTCAAACGCGGCGACGATGCCAAGGGCGACGCACTTCATAATGAAGTGGAGCTCGGTTACCGCATCCCGGTAAACATCAATTGGCAGCCTGCCAATCACACCGGCCAATGGTATTTCCGCCTCGGCGCGCAATACAGCCGGTTCGATTTTGATAATTCCGGTGGCCTGCCTCTCCCAAATACGCTCCAAAGCGCGGCCGGTGTTGTCGCCCTTGAATTTATTACTGAAGGCCGCATCGGATTCCTGTTGCAGACCAAGCCCGGTTATTATTTCGAGCAGAACATCTCCAACTCGGCATTTGACGCGCCAACCACCATCGGATTCGCGATTCCCTTCAGCGAAAACTTCTACGGCGTCGTCGGCGCCACCGCGTCCATCCTGCGCGCTTATCCCGTGGTTCCTTCCCTCGGATTTCTCTGGAAGCCAACTCCCCAGTGGAGCATCTACGCAGTCGCTCCGGAGCCGCGTATTACTTATCAGCCCACAGATCACTTCGCGGTCTGGGCTGGCGGGGAACTCGTCTACAATTCCTTCCGCACCGATTCCACCCACAACCGGTCGGGCACGCTTGATCATGCCGTGGTCGATTACTCTGAATACCGTGCCGGAGCCGGCTTGAGCTGGACCGTTGCCAATTGCGCGCTCGAAGTGGGCGGCGGGTATGCGTTCCAGCGCAAATTCGATTTCTATCGCGCCGAGAACGGCTATGAGACAGACAAAGGCGCTCCTTATGCGCGCGTTGAATTTCGCGCTGCATTCTAAAAGACCGCGTTTTTAATCCGTTCAAACGCGTGCATTTCTTCCGGCCTTCGGAAGGAATGCACGCGATGGATTGGCATCTCCTCCTTATCCCGCTTTTTTTATGCCGTCATTTGATATCGTCTCCGAAGTCGACAAACAGGAACTCGACAACGCCATTAATCAGGCTCGCAAAGAATTGGCGACGCGGTTCGATTTCAAAGGCAGCTCGGCGAGCATCGAACTTGAGGTAAAGGAAAGCCGCATCAAACTAACCGCGGAAGATGCCAGCCGGCTTAAAAGCCTGAGCGAGATTGTGATCGCCAAGATTGCCAAGCGAAACATCGACCTGCGCAATATCGAGCGCAAAGACCCGACGATCTCGCCGCTTGGCCATGCCACCCAGGAATTTAAGATCCAGCAGGGATTGGAAGGCGAAAAGGCCAAGGAAATCATCAAGGCGATCAAGGCCGCCGATTTTAAAGTCCAGAGCGCCCTTCAGGAACGCCAGATCCGCGTGACTGGCAAGAACCGCGATGATCTCCAGGCCGTCATCGCGTTTTGCCGAGGCAAGGATTTTGGTGTCTCTCTCGCTTTCCAGAACTTCCGCGATTAAATAAACACGCGGATTAATTCATCCGTGCCGGGCTTACGCCTGGAGCTTTCCGAGGAGCCGTTCAATCTCCACATGCCGCTCGATGAGCGATTGGATCATGTCGATCTTTTCGACATC
This sequence comes from Chthoniobacteraceae bacterium, assembly GCA_028293625.1. GTDB lineage: Bacteria > Verrucomicrobiota > Verrucomicrobiia > Chthoniobacterales > Chthoniobacteraceae > CAIURC01. Next base: position 188,490 of record JAQGOL010000035.1, read on the forward strand.
GCCCGGGAGCGTCTTGACCGTCATTGAATGAATGCTGTTGGCCACACTGTAGCTGTCGAGCTGTGAGGTAATGGTGGGAAGATCCGACTCCGCCAGGAGATCAAGCACGCGCTGATGCGGCATCAGGCCGCCGGAGAGAACCAGGCCGGCAACTGCCTGGCCTTCCAATTCATTGGTGGAGAGCGTCGCCAGAATCACGTCCTCCCTGTCTCCCGGAGTAATTACCAGCGTGCCCGGCGAAAATTTCGGCATATCATGGCCCGAGCTTGTGGCGCCGATGACCACCTTTTGCACCCGCCGCCGCGACCGCGTTTTTCCATTGATGAAATCGCCTCGGGTTGATCGGCAGATCTGGCCGAGCGTTGCGTTGGCCAGAAGCGGTTCATCGGGAATTGCCCCAATGAGATCGATCCCAAGCCGCGCAAGGCCGCGCCGTGCAAAATCGCGCACGGAATCAAATTTCTCGGGCAAAATCTTATTGATGATGACGCCGACCACTTCGACGCCTTCCTGGTCAAAGAGCGCCTTATTCAGGGCTACTTCATCAATCGCGCGTCCGATCCCGCCTTTTACCACCAATACCACTTTGCTTTGAAGCAGGCTGGCGACTCGCGCATTGGAAAGATCGAATACCGAGCCGACTCCCGCATGGCCAGTCCCCTCGATGATCACGAATTCTTTTTCCCACGCCGCCCGATCGAAGGAATTCTGGATGCGTCGGACCAGGAATTCGTTGTTTTCGTTGTCGATGTAACGCCGGGTGAAATCCGGCTCGACCGCAATCGGGCTCATTGCCTCGAGCGGGGTATGGACGGTGAAGGTTTTGTCCATGAGCACTGAATCCTCATCAATGCGATGGCCTTCCACTTCCACAAAACGCTGGCCCACGGGTTTGATAAAACCGATGCGTCCCAGCCGTTTTCTTAGCGCCGCAAACAAACCGAGCGCGGTGGTGGTCTTGCCGTCGTTTTGCTGCGTGGCGGCGACAAAAAGCCGTGGGGTGGTTGTATTCAGAAGGAGGTCGTGGTGAATGTTCGTCCAAATGCCGGGCCGAAGGGAACCCGATTTACCAATGCCGCTTTTTTACGCGTCGGGATCGTTTGGATAGAGCCTGCGATATTCAGTCGCTTGCAATCCCAGGATCGCCGCCACCGCCAGGATATCATCCTCGGAAGCCCCGCGCGACATGTCGGCGCACGGTTTGGAAAGGCCCAGCAATAACTGGCCATAGGCTTCCGCGCCGGCAAGATATTGAACAAGTTTGACCCCGATATTGCCGCTGTTGAGGTCGGGAAAAATCATCACATTGGCGCGCCCGGCCACGAGGCTCAGTGGCGCCTTGAGTCCGGCGAGATCCGGCAGCAACGCCGTGTCCGCCTGCAATTCGCCGTCGATTTCCATCTCGGCTCCCAGCTCGCTTGCCTTCTGGCGGGCAAGCGCGGTGGCGGCGGCCACTTTGGCCGGGGAAGGCAGATTCGCGCTCCCTTTTGTCGAGTAACTCAGCATCGCGATCCGCGGTTTGATTCCCGTGAGCTGACGGCAAAGCGTGCCGGTCTGCACCGCGATGGTGGCCAATTGCTCCACGGTCGGATCGGGGATCACGGCGCAATCGGCAAAAAACATCACCCCGCGTTCGCCATACCGCTTGTTTGAAAGATCCAGCATCATACAGCTGGAAATGGTGGTGGCGTTTGGAAGCGGTTTAATGAGTTGGATAAGCGGACGTAGCGTGCTGCTTTTTGTCTCACTCGCTCCGGTCACCAAACCGTCCACCTGCCCGGCCTGAATCATCATCGCCGCGAAATAATTGGGCTGAATGAGAATCTCTCGCGCCTGCTTGGGCCCAAGATCGCGGTAACGTTTGAACTTCTCCATCCGCTCAATGAGCACAGGGAGATCCGCCGCCGTTTCCGGGTCGATAATGCCAACGTGGTCGAGGTCGATTTTCTCCGCCAATGCCACCCGTTCGATCTGCTCCCGGTTTCCAAGCACGATCGGCGCTCCCAATTGCAATTTCACAAATCGGGCCGCGGCTCGCAAAACGCGCGGCTCGGTTCCCTCAGGGAATACAATACGTTTGGGATGTCGCTTCAGTTTTTGAAAAACGGAATCGATAAATTTCATGGCGCGCGGAGTCTCCACGAGCAGACCCTCCAGTGACGAGGCAAAAAAGCGTTCCGAAAACATCCCGTTTCGCACACTTTGCGGGCAATCGCGTTGGTCTTTGTTCATCGCCGCCTAAATTCGGCGGACGTCGCTCCGGGATTGATGAATCGCCCAAAGTGTGGAGGCTGTAAGAAATGAACGCCCCGCTGCGCCAGCACATTGTCCTTTACGACGATCAGTGCCCTCTTTGCACATTCCAGATGCGGTTGCTTAGCTGGCTCGATTGGTTGAATTGCCTGGCGCTGGTCCCGCTCTCCGATCCGGTCGCCCAAGAAGTTGCGCCATCCATCGAACGTGAAGATTTGCAATCGGCCATCCATTGCATCACTCGTTCGGGGCAAATCCATCGCGGCGCCCGCTGCATTCGTTTTGTCGGGATGCGTCTGCCTCTGCTCGTGCCAGTGGCGCTGTTTCTTTGGATACCGGGAATTATCCAGATTGCCGAGGTGATCTATCAATGGGTGAGCGCAAATCGGCTGGTGCTGAGCCGGCTTTTTGGATGCAAGGGAGCATGCTCGATTCTGCCAAAACGCAGCCGCGAGCAGGACAAACTGGCGTAGTGCTTCGGGAAACCAATGCGGAAAGCGAGCTGGTGCGCGCGGCATTGGCCATCGCGACTGATTCGCTGCTAAACGAGCTCGGTCCGGAAGGGCACTGGACGGGCGAACTCTCCTCCAGCGCGCTTTCCACGGCCACGGCCGTCATTGCGCTCTCCTGCGCCAGCCGGTATCCGGATCTGGTAAAACGCGGGCTCCAATGGCTTGCCGATCACGCAAACACCGATGGCGGATGGGGCGATACAGTCTTAAGCAAAACCAATATCAGCACCACGGCGCTTTGCTGGGCGGCATTTGGCGCGGCGCAGGCCGATGCGGATTTTCCAGGGGTTGTTTCCAGCGCCGCGGCCTGGTTGGAAAAAACCACGGGCGGACCCGGCGCCGCATTGCTGGCAGCCGCCATTGAACGGCGCTACGGAAAAGATCGCACATTTTCCGTCCCGATTCTGATGACGCTCGCCTTGTCCGGACGCCTCGGACCCAACGGCTGGAGTTATGTGATTCCTTTGCCATTTGAGCTGGCTGCGTTGCCGCATCAACTCTTCGGCGCACTTCAGTTGCCGGTGGTCAGCTACGCGTTGCCGGCATTGATCGCGATCGGCCAGGTCATTCATTATCACGCGCCAAGCAGCAATTCGCTGGTTCGTTCCATCCGCAATCTGGCCGGCAAGCGCACGCTCCAGGTCCTCACCGCGATTCAGCCTCCCAATGGCGGTTTTCTTGAAGCCACGCCGCTGACGAGCTTTGTCACCATGAGCCTGGCCGCCATGGGATTGCGCGAGCACTTGGTTGTTCAACGAGGGGTCGATTTTTTAAAAAACTCGATTCGCGCCGATGGGAGCTGGCCCATTGACACGAATCTTTCCACCTGGGCTACCACTCTTTCCATCAAAGCGCTGGCCCATCAAAGCGTCTGGGCGCCGCCCGAAACGCGGATGATTTTGCGCGAATGGCTGCTGGCCCAGCAATACCGGGTGGAACATCCTTTTACCCACGCCGCCCCCGGTGGCTGGGCCTGGACGAATCTGCCCGGCGGCGTGCCCGATGCCGATGACACTGCCGGCACGCTCATCGCGCTTTCCAATCTCGGCGTCATTGATGCGGAAACCCGCCTGGCAGGCATCAATGCCATCCAATGGTTATGCCAGCTCCAGAATCGCGACGGTGGAATCCCGACGTTTTGCCGCGGCTGGGGCGCGCTTCCCTTTGATCGAAGTAGCCCGGACCTGACCGCCCATGCCTTGCGGGCGTGGAGCGGTTGGCTGCCGCAGCTTCCCGATGAACTTGTGCGCCGGGTCGAACGCGCCATTTATCGAGCGCTCCGTTTCCTTTCGCGGACCCAGAATGCGGATGGCTCGTGGCTCCCGCTCTGGTTTGGAAATGAGCACGCGCCGGAGGACGCCAACTTTACCTATGGCACCACCCACGTGCTGGTGGCCCTGAGGGAACTTGAAGAACGCGGCTTCCATATTCCCCGCGACATGACTCGCAAGGCCGCCGCATGGCTCGTCGATGCGCAGGATGGTTCCGGGGGCTGGAGCGGGTTTGCGGGCGGACCGCCATCGGTGGAGGAAACCGCGCTCGCTGTGGAGGCGCTTGCCGGTTACCGCGCCGATGCGGCCAATGCCGGGGCGCGCTGGCTGGTGCAAAAAATCGAGGACGGCTCCTGGCGCACGCCGTCGCCGATCGGATTTTACTTTGCCAAACTCTGGTACTACGAGCGGCTTTACCCTCAGATCTTCACGGTGGCGGCGCTTGGAAAACTGGCGGCGTTGCGTCCCGAATCGGTCGAGGTCGCTTAAGACGCCTCAGTATTTATTGATCAAAAAGCGAATCGCCTCGTCGCAAGCCTGTTGCGCCTCGGGGCTGTCGGCATTAGCGGTGGCGACAAAGGCTGTATTCTCTTTGGGACCAAGCCACATTACGGAATAGAACATCGTGTTTTCACCGGAATGCATCAGCGCCGTTCCGCCGGCCCAGCGCCGCTTGGTGACTGCCCAGCCCATTGCATATTCCTGTTCTTCGGGTGGCGTGTGCAGTTTTTTAAACGATTCGGGGGTAAGCAGGCGGCACTCCCCGCGTGCCCCGGCCAGATGCCAGTTTGTATACATGACAAAATCCGCGATGGTGCAATGCACGGCTGCCGCCGGCGCAATCGCAGGCGGATAATCGGCATCCGGCCCAGGCGGAACCGGCGTGTAAGGCGAATCATAACCGCGATGCCCCCATGGCTGATCGAGCTGGCCGGGCGCCGATGGCGGACCGAAACCGGCGCTGGTAAGGCCGAGCGGTTCAAAGAGCCGGTTTTTAAGCAGCGCCTCCCAGCTCTCGCCGGTGACGCGTTCCATCATGGCTCCCACGATCGCATAACCACAGTCTGAATAGATCCAGCGGGAATTGGGCGGAGCAGCGGGTTCGCGTGCCAGGAGCCCTTTTACAAAAGCCCAGCGCTGTTCAGTAGGCGTGCCGCGTTGTAATAAGGCGGCTTTCCAAATACCGGCTGGCGGCTCACTTGGAGCGCCGCCGCGGTGCACAAGCAATTGTTCCAAAGTGACTCCCTGCCATGCCGTTTCAATTTCGTCGCCCAGGTCGGGAAAAACTTCCGCTATCGTGGAGTTCCAACGCAATTTGCCTTCTTCGACGAGCATGGCCACCACCGAGGCGGTCATCGACTTGGTGCAGGAACCGAGATGCCATTTGTCGCTCAACGTCACGGGCACCTGGACCCGGCTATTGCGAAAACCGGTCGCGCCAATGGCCACAAGCTCTCCTTCATCCACAACGGCCACCGCCAGCGCCGGAATATCATGATCCTCGCGAATCCTTTCAATCTGATGGGAAACGTCGTCGGGCGCTGCGTGCACGCTCGCTCCAAACGCAATCAGCGCGGCGGCGGCGGCGGAAATCAATCTCATGAGGCGCGGAAGAGAGCGCAACGGGAGCGCTTCCACAAGTGCGGGAAACGCAATCGAGTGCGAAATCTCATTTAAATCCTGCCGGAACGCCGCGAAGGCCAAAATCGGTTTCCAAAACCGCCTCCCGCGCTGGCGGGCGCGTGCGCGATAGACCGGCAATTAGTTCTTCGAACCGGTTTCCCACGGCTTGCAACAACAAAAAATCTCCCTACGGTTTTCACCCTTATGAGCACCGCCACCGCCGAACCGCCCGCCGCTACGCAACTGAGCCAGCTTCAGCAGCTCAAAACTTTCACCAAAGTCGTCGCAGACACCGGCGATTTTGAATCGATGCGCGCTTTTCATCCGCAGGACGCCACGACCAATCCGAGCCTGATCCTTCAGGCCGCCACCAAACCCGAATACGCATTCATTCTCGAAAAGGTGGTGGCTGACCGCAAGAACTCGGGCCTCACCGGTAGTGCGCAGGTCGAAGACATTATCGACAATGTGCTCGTCGCGTTCGGACTTGAAATCCTCAAGATTGTTCCCGGCCGCGTCTCCACCGAGACCGATGCACGGCTCTCTTTTGACACACAAGGTTCCATCGACAAAGGCCGCCAGCTTATTGCCTTGTATGAAGCGGCCGGCATCTCCCGCGACCGGGTTCTGATTAAAATCGCCTCCACATGGGAAGGGATCAAAGCCGCCGAAGTGCTTGAAAAAGAAGGCATTCATTGCAATCTGACGCTCCTTTTCTCGCTCGCCCAGGCTGTTGCCTGCGCCAACGCCAATGTGCAGCTTATCTCGCCTTTTGTCGGCCGCATCTACGACTGGTATAAGGCCGCCAATAAACGCGATTACACCGGTGCTGAAGATCCCGGCGTCCAATCCGTCGCTGCCATCTATAGTTACTATAAGAAGTTCGGGCACAAGACCGAAGTCATGGGCGCCAGCTTCCGTAATGTAAGCCAGATCATTGAACTGGCCGGTTCGGATCTTCTGACTATCAGCCCCGATCTGCTCGCCAAACTTGCCGCCAGCAACGATCCTATTGAACGGAAGCTTGACCCCGCCAAAGCCGCAGCGGATCCGATCGAGAAGCTGGATCTTGATGAGAAAACCTTCCGCTTCCTTCTCAATGAAGACGCGATGGCGACCGAGAAGACCGCCGAAGGCATCCGCAAGTTCGCGGCCGACATCGTCAAACTCGAGAAAGTGATCGCGGCGAAAGTCTAACCAAACCGCTTTTCATCCCTTGATGCAAAAGGCGCTGCCGCAAACCGGTGGCGCCTTTTTTGTTTCAAGTCCGTTTAGCTGCGCTCGACGCTTTCTTTGTGAATCTTCGGAACAACCTGCCCGACGAAACTCTCAATCAACGCATCGGTTTCATGTTCATCGCGTCCGAACTTGGTCCGCTCCTTGGTGATAACCGCTGAGACGGTAATATAGGCCCAGCGCTGATTATAGCCTTTAAAAAGCCGATCCTTGAGATCGATGATTGTGCGTTCAAAATGCGAGCCGGTTACATTCGTGTGACCCACAAACCAGTAGTAATAAAGATTGCGGTGCTGAACTGGCTTTTGGTCGGCTCCCAAAGCGGTTTGCAGGTTAGAAAGCCGGGTGGCGGGAATGGAACCATACCCGGGCACGGCGATAGTACGCGAGTGTTTGTCGGTAATAGTCCAGCCTTGCGCAGGCAGACACCGTTCAGGCCGATGAATGCTCGTATTCATGTCGTGACCCCCCAAAACGATGGAAACCTGAATTTCATCACCGCGTCCATTTTGATACGCTTTGCGTGCGAACTCGGTTTCGCTCCCCAGCCCATCGATCTCCCGCTGGCTGACCTGCAGATCGTGACCCCACCATTCGCCCAAGGATTCCGGCAACCGCAGTTCAACCCCAACGGGTTGAAACAAAAGCTGCTTAGGCAACACAAAGACCGTGCTCAGCCCGGCAAGAAGCAGGGCCAATAATACCGCCAGCCGTTTAGTAGTCATAAGAAATCGAAGCGCTCGGCTTACCGCTGCTGCCCGGTTTCACGGGCGGCTCCCCCGAAGGCGACCGCGGATCAAGCAGTTCCCTGAAGTTGAGGTTGACCACATTGCCGAAGCTCACCATTGCGGCCACCGCGATCGGAAAGAAAATAAATCCCGAGTAATCGTGATAAATTCCACCCGCCAGTTTGGGACTGATAAAGCGGGCCACCAAAATCACGGTAAAAATGCGGCCAATATTGCCAATTACGGCAAAAATGATTGAACCGCCAAAGACAACGATTTTTTTCCAGATCTCGCGTTGGGTAAAATGAACGTAAAGAGCCGTCAGAGTGATCATTGCCATCAGCGAACGAATGCCGCTGCATCCTTCCGCGATCTCAAAATTGAAGCTTCCATCCAGGGAGCGAATGGTGGTGCCGCTTGCCTCGATTTTTACTCCGACGATCGAAGCGAGAACGTTGCAAACCGAAGAGACCAGCAATTGAAGGCTGACGGTTCCCTGCACGAGACCACCTATGGGAATCATAAAAAGAAGGAACACGCAGGGAAAAAGGCAGACCCGGGCGACCTGTTTTCCCCAAAGAAACCAGACGATTCCAAGCACCAGCAATGGAAGCGCAAACACGGCAAGGCGCGGCTGAAGGGCACGCACCGAAAGCACAAAGCTCAGCAGACCCGCCCCGATAAGCCAAAGCCCCGCATTGGAAGGCTGCTTTGGAGCGGCCGCTAATTTATTGCGATGATACCAAAGCAGGAAAATGGAGATTGGAAGAATCACCACGGAATGCTCCTGATTGTTCTCGGCGTTCCACGATAACCACGCCCATCGCGCCGTGCTTTCCGCTCCGTTGACAAAGATTTTATAATAGCCAAAGAAATAACATAAGACCGCGAAAATAGCGGCCCAGAGGAATGCGCCGAGCGGGTGGTTTACACTCCAGCGTATACAATGCGCTGCCACCTCCTTTGGAGTGCTCGACGTCTCGGAATCGCAAAGGGATGGGGGAGTTTCCGACATAGAAAGTGGCGCCAACTTAAACGGCATCCCGCCTACTTCAATCTCCATCCTTATGGAGTTGCCCGATGGTTTGCCCTTTGCTCCGGCGGAATCCAAGCAGTGTGTGCAAACCGAGCGTGGCCGGCGGCTGTTCCCTGTTGCATCATAAGAGGTGTGCTGCATTCTGCCGTCCCCAATCCACGAGTCCCAAATGTCTTTAGCCTCGGAAATCCCCCGATTCAACGTTCTCGGAGTCGCGCTTAGTGCGATGAATGTGCGCGTTGCCACCAACGCAATGCTTGAAGCCGTCCGGCTGCGGCGCAAAGGGTACATTTGCGTCACCGGCGTGCATGGAATCATGGAGGCGCGCAACGATCCACGGTTCCGAAAGATTCTCAACGGTGCTTTTCTTAACACAACAGATGGAATGCCGCTTGTCTGGCTGGGAAGGCATGCCACGCGAAAAACAATCGACCGCGTTTACGGACCAGATCTCATGCTAGAAGTCTTCGAGGCGACACAGGCGACAACCTGCCGGCATTTTTTCTATGGCGGCGCGCCGGGCGTTGCCGAAAAACTGAAGGCCAGCCTCGAAGCCCGTTTTCCCGGAGTCACCATTTGCGGCGTTTATACCCCTCCCTTCCGGCCGCTTAATTCCGGGGAAACCGAGACTTTGGAGCGATTGGTTCGCGAGGCCCGCCCCGACATCGTTTGGGTCGGCCTCAGCACCCCTAAGCAGGAACGATTCATGGCCGAATATTTGTCGCTGCTGGAAGTGACTTTGATGGTTGGAGTCGGAGCCGCGTTTGATTTTCATTCCGGCCGGGTCCGCCAGGCGCCGCGCTGGGTCCAGCGCTCGGGGTTTGAATGGCTCTACAGAATGGCATGTGAGCCGCGCCGTCTTGCAAGACGTTATCTTGCCAATAATCCCCGTTTTTTGAGTGCCATCGCCCTTCAATTATCGGGCCTGCGCAAGTATCCGCTTGAAGAAAATTAAGCGGTTGGCACATTCGCCCTCCCGTTGTATTCGGGTTTAATTCTTCCACCCCTTTATCTATTTCTGTGAAAACCATTCTTGTCTGCGGAGCCGGCGGATTTATCGGCGGTCATCTTATTGCTGACCTGCGTCGCCAGGGTCATACAAATTTGCGCGCGGTTGATAAAAAACCGCTTTCAGAGTGGTATCAACGCTTTGATGATGTTGAAAATCTTCAGCTCAATCTTGAGCTTCTTGAGGATTGCGACACCGCTGTCAGCGGCTGCGGTTCGGTTTATAATCTGGCAGCTGACATGGGCGGAATGGGTTTCATTGAATTAAACAAGGCGCTTTGCATGCTTAGCGTGCTTATAAACACGCATTTACTCATTGCTGCACGCAAGTATGGAGTGGAGCGCTTTTTCTTTTCCTCAAGCGCTTGTGTTTACAATGGCGATAAACAGCGGGACCCAAATGTTACCGCTCTCAAAGAGGAGGATGCATACCCTGGCATGCCGGAAGATGGTTATGGCTGGGAAAAACTCTTCAGCGAACGCATGTGCCGCCATTTCCGGGAAGATTTTGGTGTGCAAACACGTGTTGCCCGCTACCACAATGTTTACGGCCCCTACGGCACCTTTGACGGAGGCCGGGAAAAAGCGCCGGCCGCGGTCTGCCGGAAAGTCATCAAGGCTAAAATGGATGGCGTTCACGAGATCGAAATCTGGGGGGACGGCCATCAGACCCGGAGTTTCATGTATATTGACGACTGTCTTTACGGAACACAGACGCTCCTAAATAGCGATTACGTGGAGCCAATCAATGTCGGAAGCAGTGAGATGGTGACCATTAACCAATTGGTCGACCTCGTTGAAGAAATCGCCGGGATCAAGCTTAAGCGCCGTTACAATCTCAGCGCCCCAAAGGGGGTCAATGGCCGCAATAGCGACAATACGCTGATCAAAGAAATCTTCGGCTGGGAACCGACCACCAAGTTGCGTGATGGAATGGAAAAAACGTATCGCTGGATCTACGATGAAGTGCTCCGACAGCATACCAGTGGCGGAACTTCCGTGGTTAACCGATCCTAGAATCTTTCGTTCTCTAAAAACTGGCAAGTCGGGTGAAATGTTCGCGTCTGCTCTTCTTACCTTAAGAGCCGGCCTTTGGCTAATTCCGAGCTTTTAATGAATGGATTGTCTGATCGCCCTCTGCCGCGGATTCTCATTCTGGAGCTGTGGGGCCTTGGAGATCTTTCTTTCCTGACGCTTTTCCTGAAGCAGGTTCGCGGCGAATTCCGTGTCACACTGGTTGGCAAAGCGCACGCCGCCGCCCTGCTGAGGGAAAGTTTCCCTGAGGTCGAGTTTCTGGAATTTGACGCGCCATGGACGAAGTTTCGAGGAAAGTATGAGCTCGCAAAGTGGCCCTGGCCAAAACTAGGCCGCCTTGTTCAAGCCCTGCGCTCGCGACGCTTTGACGCGGCGGTTTCGGTGCGGCCCGATCCACGGGACCACTTTTTAATGTGGCTTACAGGCGCGCGACAGCGATTTGGATTTGCCGGTCCGGGAAGCAGGCCGTTTTTAACCAACGCCCTGCATCGTCCAAGTATCAGACAGCACAAGGTGGAAGACTGGCGCCTTCTTACCACCGCCATCACGGGGCGTGATGCTTCCCTGCTTAACCCATGGCTTGATCCGAATGCGGCCGTGTCGACTTCAGTCCAGACGGAGCTGAAATCGTTGTCCCGGCCACTTATTACCGTTCATACCGGGGCGCAAATGAAAGTGCGCCGATGGCCGGAGGTTTTTTTTCGCGACATCCTAAAACGGATTCGCAACGAGTTTGATGTTTACATCGCGCTGGTCCCTGATCCGGATGGATATGGCGCAGGGCTCGCCGACTTGGCGGATCGCACATTCTCGTCGTTAAATTTCCCTGAGCTCCTCACGCTGCTGCGCTGCTCGAGCGTTCTACTCTGCAACGACAGCGGGCCGGGGCATCTTGCGGCCGCCCTGGGATGTCCCACAATCGCTCTGTTTGGGCCAGGCAGCGCCGATTGGTTTCGCCCCTGGGGTCCTCAACATCACGTTGTCATCCGGGACATCTGCCCATGGCGTCCCTGTTTTGATTATTGCAGGTTCCCCGAGCCGATCTGCTTGACGCGTTTGGAGCCCGAAGTAGTCTGGCCGGAAATTCGCACGCAGTTGTGCCGCCGGCTAATACCAATCTCCCAATGCGACGACCCTTCTTGTTCCGGTGAACGTACCCAGCCCTGATTCATCCAGCCCGTACGTGGTGGCAGTCACCGCAACTTATCGCCGGCCAAAAGAACTCGCGCGGTTGCTGGAAAGTCTGCCTGCCTCGGGTAAAAGCTTTCAACTAATTGTCGTTGTCGACAATTCAGCGGATGAGGCGATAAAACGCGTGGTCGATGCTGCGCCTTGCCGGACCCATTATGTTCGCGCGGAGAGTAACCTTGGATGCGGGGGCGGCTTGCGACTTGCCGAGGAAACGGCTATGGAAGTTGCCGGAGCAGAGCTTACCCATCTTCTGATTTTAGACGACGACGCCGTGCTATCGCCCGGTGCTCTCGACCGGCTGGTTGGCGCAATGAGCACGGCGGATGCGACGGCCGCTTATCCGGCCGTGATGAGTGAAAGCGGACTGGTAGGATGGACGCCGGGACTTCCGGAAATCAGCCGCCGGGACTATCATCGCCTCAATGTGCCTCTTGCTCTCTTTCGTGAGCGTTGTCCCCGCACAACGCTTTACTTTACCTGGGCTCCCGGCATTTGCCTGCTCGTTAGTCGTGCTGCCATTGTGGCGGCAGGCTATCACCGTGACGATTTCTGGATTCGAGGTGAGGATCTCGACTTTAGTTTGCGCATAACGAGTGCCGGTCGAGGAGTGTTTGTTCCGGAAGTTCTCGTTGAGCATCTACCTCCTCCGATGACATCGGTCGGCTCGCAGGGGGAATACCTCAAACATTGTGCCATGCTCCAGAACGTGGCGTATATCGGTTGCCGCCTTCCTCATGGCCATGTAATCCGAAAGACGATCCCGGGAAATACGCTTCGGTTTCTCCGTACTTGGGGAGCAAAGTCATTGGGTGATGCTTTACGCGCCCTCTGGAGGGGTGCTGTGCAAAGTCATCCGGCCGGCAAAGGGGAAGGGGATACATTCCTTCAACGCTCTGCTAATCTCCACTCGACCAAAAACGTGAAATGAGCAGTGCGGACCGTCTGGTTTGCCAGATCTGATCCGGCGGTTTGCCTGTGATTGATCTTTCAGCGGTAGAACAATAGGGTCGCGCCGCATGATCCGATTTTCGATTGTCACCCCTAGTTTTCGCAGCGGCCGCTGGCTTAAGCTCTGCATCCCATCGGTGGCGGATCAGGAGGGCGTGACGTTTGAACATATTGTTCAGGACTCGTGCTCGGATGACGAAACAGCTTTGTGGTTGCCGGGCGATCCACGCGTGACCGCCTTCATCGAGAAAGACAGCGGAATGTATGATGCCGTCAACCGCGGTTTCCGTCATGCCCAGGGTGAGTTGCTGGCGTACATCAATTGCGATGAACAATACCTTCCCGGTGTCCTCAGGAAAGTATCCGACTACTTCGATATTCATCCCGAAGTGGATGCTCTCATCGCTGATTGCATCGTGGTGGACAGCGACGGCAATTACAAATGCGAGCGGAAATCAATGATTCCCCAGCTGTCCCATACACAGGTCGGCACCACGCTCAGTTTTCTAACCGCTGCTCTCTTTCTCAGAAGGCGGGTCCTGGAAAAACATCAGCTTTTTTTTGATACGCATTGGCGGGATCTTGGAGATGTCGAATGGACCATGCGTGCCATCCGGGCAGGGATCCGATTTGGGGTGTTACGACAATTCACCACCATTTTCACCGATACCGGCGAAAATATGAATCTTCTGCCGAACGCCCGTCGTGAAAAAGAGGAATTGCACTCGAAGGTGCCGTGGTGGCTGCGCGTGACAGCGCCTTTATGGGTGATTCACTATCGGCTAAGGCGGCTTTTTGCCGGAGTTTACCGGTGTAAACCTCACGATTACGCAATTTATACTCCCGATAGCGCTGGGGAACGAAAGTTATTTCACGTGGACAAGCCAACCTTTCGCTGGACCCGCTAACTGCAAGAGATTGAGCTAACTGGCTGCTCTTTTCTGCTTTAATGCTTCGAGCATAACAACGTACCAAAAGGCTTGGGCAGGCTTATCCTGGAGGCCTATTACCCATTATTCAGCTGACCAAGCGGTTGACGTCTTGCCCTTTTGCGATCAGCTCGAATTGAGCGGGACGCGGGCATGGCTTGCTCTTTTTCCCGGGTGTTAAAATAATGCGAAGTAACAACGATAATTACTATCCATGAAAATGCGGGTGGAAACGCGGCACCGGCGATAAGTCCAATTCCAACGTTGAAGATATGGAATATCAAACAGATCAAGGCCAGATTTTGAGCAGAATCATCTCGCGCAGGAATTCTCCATAATTTCAAAAGAAACAAGCCAAGCGCTAAATTCATCACCATAAACAGGATTGCACCCGTCAACCCGAACATGATGAGAAGATCTGACAGAAGGTTATGAGTTGAGCCTCGCCGAAGAGCGGTTTCCAAACCACCTTCATTACCTCGCAGTTTCATGTCTAATGTATCAGCATCGCTGTAAGAATAAGTAGCGCGGCCGAACCAGAAAATCCGCCAATCGGAACGCCATTCATGTATTGCACGGGAAAAGACATCTTTCCGCCAGTCAGTGGAGCTGGAGATATCGCCCACGGTATCAAAATCTTTGTTGATCAGCATCCACTGAAGCGAACGGCTTACCATCTTCGGAGCTTCCCTGACTTCCGTTGAGAAGAGGTTAACGGTTAGGAAAAGAATAGCTGCAGGCACTGCCCCTGCGAAGATCACCCACGATTTTTTGCGCACAACAAGCACAATCGCTATTTGCAGCACAGCGACCGCTACAGTAAAGCGCCCTCCGCTTAGTACCGCGCCGATAATGCTTAAAGCGATGCCAATCCAGCAAAGTGCCCGTGTAGCTGCTGTCTGTTTATGAAACCATTGGCTTGTTACCAATACCGTATAGAACAAAGCGCCGAAAGGTCCCAGAAAACGGGTGGCATACGTGTTTTCAGCCAAGTCAAGGTAAGGAATGTAGACTCCAAAAACTTCATCTTCGGTTGAGCTTACGCCGGCACTCTGTCCCGACCATAGAAAGTAAGCCCGCATTAATACGTTTGTAATAAGGCCGACAAATAGAAGCCGCGCAATGGCGCGCTGAATGTTCGACCCGAATCGGAAAACGAGTGGCGGCCAGGTAAGAAAGTAAAAAAGAAGTGCAAACGGTGCTGACCATTGCACAGCCGTCTTCATCAGGTTTTTAAGTGAGAAGTCCTGCGGGCTAAACGGATTAAGAATATTAAAAATAGTATGCCCTGCCGCATATCCGAGCCAAGCAATTAGTAGGATTTTAAGTAACCGAAAACTCCAATGCGTTGTCAGTTCCGGAGGTTCAAAACGCATCTTACGCCACCAGGTTGTCCCAACCAGCAGCGCGCCAAAAACCAGGCTGGCTTCGCTATTTGCAATTTTAAAACCGAAGCCGAAGTGAACAAAATCCAGGAATGCCCACAATAAGGCGGCCATCCATGTGAAAGGTTGTAAAGTCACCGGATAGATAATCAACATCAGGCCGCTTACCACCCACGCCAGCCGTCCAAAATCTCCGCTTCCTGCCAGGCTCCCCAGATAGACCCCACAAACCAATACGGCAGCGGTGGCAAAGTGCAGGCCTGCCCGGGAGTAGTGTAGATCGTTGAGTCTCATCAGAATAAAAACGGTTCTATAGAATGAAGTCAGAGACATTGCAATGGCAGTGCCCTGAACCGGGTCGGGGGCGGCGGCTTGATCGAGTTGGCGCTCTTCGCACCGATCTGGCGGGCTTGCACACTCCCATGTTCCTATATCACACTGCGTGATTGACACACTCGGAAAGCTGGGTGCAATAGATTTCCTCCCCTTCCTCACCCCTTGATCGAATGTCTTCCTCTGCGATTATTCACACCCAATACACGCCGGCTCACGAGGTTCTCTATCGCAACTTCTTCCTAGCTACCCTGCCCAAGGGGACCCGTGTCGAAGCCGAGGCTGTCTCACAATCCGGCGCGGGCGATCTTTACAGCCCGGAGTGGCACTTCTGCGTCACAAACAAAATTCGCATCCTGCTGCGGGCTATCGCCGCCAATCCCGGAGAGCTGTTCATGTGGAGCGACGTGGATGTGCAGTTTTTCGACTTTCGCGTTGAAGTGCTGCAGAAGGAAATGGAAGAGCGGAAACTTGACTGCCTGTTTCTGCGGGAAGGGATCGTGCTACCCTCAGGGCATCGTGACGCAAATACCGGATTTTTCATCTGCCGGAGTTCCGATGTGACAAGGCGCTTTTTCGAGCAGGTTCTTCAGCGAATGGAAAGTGTCGAGCGGCCCAACGATCAAACTTTCATTAATGGTCTGCTGGACGAAGGATTTCCATTGCAATGGGATCTCCTTGCAAATCGATACTATTGCCGCTCATTAGGCTTTCCACCTCCGCGGGGGCTTGCATTGCATCACGCCACGATGACCAACTCCGTGTCAGATAAGATCCGGCAATTGCAATTGGTTCGGATGGCTGAGACCGGTGGAATCACTGGCAGGGCATGGGCAACAGGGATAATGGGAATGAGAAAAATAAAGAGAATTTTTGCTATGCGAACCGCACCCTTGCAGGAAGTAACCGAGCCTCTGAGCCCAATTCGCAAACTGCGAAAACAACTTGGAACCATCACCGGTAAAATTTCACCCGAGGCCTTGGAGTTTGTCCGGTCACTCATTCGGTATCGTTGTTTCCGGAAAAAACACGGCGGCTTTCAAGCCCATATTGCACGACAACTTTATTCCAAGGAAGCGCATATCCGCGTACTAGCCGGACCATTTGCAGGGATGAAATATTTCAATCGGACCGGCTGGGGGGCACTGACGTCGCGATGGGTGGGGACCTATGAAATGGAATTACGCGATTGGGTTCACGCTATTGTGGAGCGGCGCTATGATCGGATTATCGATCTCGGCTGCGCGGAAGGATATTATGCGGTCGGATTTGCGCGTTCGCTTCCCGCAACCCAAGTCTATGCATTTGATATAGACTATTTCTCAAGGCGTTCCTGTGGTTTATTGGCGAAATTAAACGAATCCGAAAAAAGGGTGACTATCGGAGGGTTATGCACTCCGGTTCTTCTTAACGGCCTGATTGCTAAAAATACGCTTGTTTTTTGTGATGTGGAGGGAAATGAACTTGATCTGCTTGATCCGGCAAAGTGCCCGGCATTGGTCCAGGCGGATATCCTGGTTGAGGTTCATCAAAACGGCCAGCATCCGGCCCTGGAGGTTGAGGCACTGTTACGCGAGCGTTTTCATCCCACTCATGAGATCGCCAAGCGCGAGGCGGTGAGCCGTCAGGTTGCAAACTTTGATGCGTCCATTGTACGCGCGTTGCCAGGGGATCAACTGCTCGAAACCGCGGATGAAGAACGGCACGATGGGCGCATATGGCTCAAGATGGAAGCGCGGCCGATTTCCCAAGGCGTTGGTTAAAGTTCAACCGCCGGCACAGCTTGGACAGAAGTTTCAGGCCATGCATTGGCAGGCAGCGCGGCCTTTAACTTTTCAAATTCCGCCAGTGCCATTCCTACGACCTGATCCATGTTGTAATAGCGGTAAGTAGCAAGGCGCCCGACGAAACTAACGCCTTTTTCCACGTCGGCCAGCGCAGCATAACGCTCGTATAGCTTCCTGGCATCCGGCGCGGGCACCGGATAATAAGGCTCCTTGCCGGGTCCAAAATCCTCCGGGTATTCGCGCACAATGGTGGTTACCGGCAGCTTTTGGCCGGTGGCGTGTTTAAGCTCTACAATCCGCGTGTAATCGTGGTCGTTGGGATAGTTGACCTGCATGGCAGGTTGGAAAAATTCCTGGTCAAGCGTCTCAGATTCAAATCGGAGCGAACGATATGGGAGCGGCCCATAGCAATGATCAAAATACTCATCAATGGGGCCGGTATAGATGAGATGCTTGAACTTGATGTTTGCCCGTTCAGCGCGGTAATCAGCGCCCAGCCGTACTTCAATATTCGGGTGACGCAGCATTCTGGCGAACATTGCAGAGTAGCCTTCTTTGGGCAGCGCCTGGAATTTTTCGGATAGGTAACGATCGTCACGGTTGGTGCGGATCGGGATCCTGCCACAGACACTGGCATCGAGTTGGCTTGGTTCCCGGCGCCACTGCTTACGGGTGTAGTTCTCGAAAAACATCTCATAAAGACGGTGCCCAACCTGGGAGAGAATGACCTCCTCTGAATTTTTCGGCTCCAAAATCGGAAGACGCCACTCGGCCAGGGTCGATGCCATTTCTTCTTCGGTCGAAGCGCGGTCGAGCAGCTGTTCAAAGGTGTTGAGATTAATCGGGAATTGCCAAAAGCGGCCATGCGTCCAGGAGAGGATCTGATAGTCGACCGGATGCCATTCCGTAAACTGGCTCAGGTAGTCAATAATCCGTTGGGAGTTCGTCCGGAAGTAATGCGGTCCATAAGTGTGCAAAAGCACGCCGGCCGCATCGTAATGATCATGGGCGTTGCCACCGACGTGATCGCGGCGGTCAACCACCAGGCAACGGGCGCCGCACTGGCTCGCAAGCCGTTCAGCGAGAACAGTCCCGGCAAATCCGGCACCTACAATTAGATAATCCCAAGTCATTTGCGCGCAGTCTCGCTGCTTTGCCGGCAACTTCCAGTCCTGGAATCAGCGATTCTCGATTTATTTCAATAACGGCCCGGAACCAACTGGCGACCACGCCCGCTGCCGAACGAGGCCGGCAGATCTCCCCTTTTTTCCAAGCCGCTCTTTGTACGTGCGGTGGTTGTTTTTACATTCCCCGCCTTCACCCGCGCCTCACCTCAAAGTTACTTGGTTGTCGAGGCCGAGACCGGTGAATCAGCGGATTGCTGTCGAAAAAACGTTGCTTCGGCCAAGGTGGCGTCCCGATTATTTTGGATAGAGCAGATAACGTTTCTCAAAAAGGCTATTGATTAAGCGCAGAGCGGTTTTAATCGCCGCCTGCAGATAACCGCTTGGAAAAGCATTTCCGGAACTACCCGCTGTGGCAATCATTCGAGGTTGCCGCAAAAAAAAGCGGCACGTCTCAGGGCCAAACGTCTGAAGCACTTTAAAGAGGACCCGCTCGATGTAATCGCCTCGGGTATCGTCACATGCTTTGTAGAGGCCGCTGATCTCTTTCCTGTAAAAATCCGAGGTGGTGCAGAACAAGTAAGTCCGTGCCATTTCACTCCGGCTGGTTTGATCAATAAGCAATTCAAACCGGGATCGCGCCCCGCATTCTTTGAGAATCTGCTCAATATTTATAACAAGATAGCGGCCCGTGATTTTGAGCCAGCGACCCGGCAATGGCTCTTCCTGCGCCATCCATTGGTCAAGCATCTCGAATTCCTGGAATCCTTTCCCACGGTCTGCAAACTGTGAAGGTGTGAATTTGCGCAGCTGCAAGCCCGGGAGTTCATTGAAGTCCGGGTCGTTGAGCAGATCGTAGCCTGAATTTTCGAGGAAATAGACGCGGGCGAATTGAAGGTAAAAGCGCAATGCGCGCAGATATTCTGCACGACGTTGTCTGCAAAACGCACCGTTGGGGTCGCTGCCCAATGGAACAATTGTGGCAGTCAGCACAATTGGCGGACCTGATGTGACAGGGGTCATTTCTTGACGGCGACAACAATGAGTTCCTCACCACTTCGAGGAGCGATCCGCACCCAGATACGACTGAAAAGCTGCCGGGCCATGCCGGCGATCGAGAGAAGTTTTACAGGGCGCGTTACCTGCGGTTCACCGGCAAGCCGGGTTGCTCGAAGGGTGCTGCTCATCCCCTGTATATACCATGCACCGCGGATGCTCGTGCGCATTTTCACGACGGCAAGATTAGACTTCCTGCAGAGCGCGGTCAGGTTCTGGAGATTGAAGATCTGCAGGTGGCGTGGCGGTTCAAGGCCGCGCCAGTCGGCTTGATAAAAGTGATGACCGAGACTTTCCGCATTGGGAGTTATCACGACGAGCCGTCCGCCCGGCTTCAGGATTCGCGCGCATTCTTCAAGAAAACCTGCCGGATCGTAGACGTGTTCGATGACGTTTCCCATATACAACGCGTCAAAGGATTGATCCGGATAATGTTGCTCCCTCAGATCGCCCAATTTGCATGGGATCCCGGCAGAGTGTACGTGACGCAAACATTGGGGATCGAAATCGAGCCCTTCAACCTCCCACCCCAAGCTTTGCATCCGCCGCAACAAGTAGCCATTCCCGCAGCCAACTTCCAGCAGGCGGGCCGGCTGATCCGGCGCTTTCAGGCACATTGCTTCGAGTCGCATTGAATCAGGTCCGCAAGGGTGCAAGTGGGCGGCGGCCTTGAAGAAGGAAGCTAAAAAGAATGAGCGTTTCCTGGCATAGCCAAGCGCGTGGGCCATGTAGGCATTGCGGAAATTATGATAGAGCTTCTTAATCACGACGCGTTCGCCCAACTGCCCGGGGCCGCCTTCTTCGTGGGTATAGTAAGACTGATAAGCTTTACTGATTTCACTCGGTTTCGGCCGTTTACTTAACCAGAGCAGTCTGCATTCCGGAGAACGGCACTTGGAAACTTGCCAGATGCCGGAAGCTGAATAAACGCGGTCCTCCAATTGGTCGTATTTCAGATCGCCGGCGCTGCCGCAAAGCGGACAACACTCAACAATTTCAAAGCCAATCTCATTCATTGGGCTGTCTTCCGGAGAGTTTTTCATTCGCTTTTTAGGGCTTCAAGTTCGCGGTCCAGAAACGCATAGAGGTTTTCGGTGTGCAAGAGGACGTGACGCGCCTCGGCGATGGCTTTGCGGCGCGACTCATATGGATCGCGTTTTAAAATGGCGCGCAGAACATCCAGTGCGTCAGGCCGGCTAATGTCAAAAGGCTCGAAACTTTCCGCGGGCAGAAACTCGTCGAGATTCGGGCAGCCGTGATAAAGCGGGAACGAGTAGCACACGATCGAATCAGCGATCTTCTCAGTCCAATAGAATGGGGCCACGCTGTTTTCAATGACGATGGAATAGCGGCACGGGGCATGGACGCCCCATTTTGATTTCACAAAACCGCGGTAGCCGCGGAAGCGCTCCATGGCGGTGCCGCGTCCCCACAGCACGTATTCAATGTCGCTGGCATCGAGGCGTTCTAAAAAGCGGATTCGTTCCTGATGACCGGGCAGTTTGTCCAATGCCGAGCAGATGATTCCCAGAGTAATAGGTTTGCGCGGCTCGGGAGCTTGGTTGAGGTAATTCCAGTCCTTTCCCAAGTGAAGATGGACATAAGGCGGGGCTGGGCGGTAGATGCCGCCTCGGTCGAGGAGATACTTGCAATTGGTGTAGAAGCGGGAAACCATGGCATGTTCCTCGGGCCTGTCATAACCGAATGCCTTGACATATTCCTCAGGTTCCATGTGGAGCCCCCAAACGCGCTCGGGCCCCGGCAAAGTAACTTGCGGTACGCTTATGGAATCGATGGGGTGGGTGAGCGAATTAAGGATCACGTAATGATCGGCCTCGCCCTCCGCTACAAAGAGCGTCTTTCCCCATATACAACTCCCGCCGGGAGTTCCTTCAATGGTCCGCTGCCAAAGCCCCATGAAGTTTCCCACCAGCCTGACCGTGCGCTCGATTCCAAGCGCCCGCTTTTGAGCCGGGCTCAAGTTCATCACACGGCGGATGGTGCGCCGATGCCAGAAGTCGCTAAAACTTAATAACCATGCCCGCGCCAGGACTTTGTTGCGCAGCCGTACGAAAAGCCGTTTTATTTCCATGCACAAAAAAACATTGAGGAAGAGAGGACGCGAATGTTTTCGCGCGTGGCAAGGCGAATCAAGGTGCGGTAAGCATGCTGGGCAAGCCATGCGAAGGGCAGTTTGATCCAGCGCTTATAGCGGATGCTGGCGAGGGTATCATCTTTAAAAAGGACCTTATGGAACCCAGTCATTTGCAAAAGAGCAGTAAGAGCCGTGGTTGTTAGGGCCCAATAATGAGTGATATCGTTGAAGAGTGCGCGCCCTACCACGGGGCTGTCGCCATTGGGGCCGCGAAGGATCAACCGCCCGCCCGGAGCCAGCGTCCGATGGCATTCGCTAATGAAATCGAGAAAAACTTCTTTTGGCAGGTGCTCATAAAAATCGAGTCCGACAATGCAATCAAGCGAGCCCGCTGCTCGGCCTCGCAGTTCCCCGATCGAATCGGCTAGTTTAACCGGCAGTCCTCCGGCCTGGGCCAGAAGAATCTGCGCCTCTGAAGAGTCGCTTCCTTCCATGTTTTTGTAACCGAGATTCTTAAGCCAATGAAGAAAGATGCCTGAACCGCAGGCCACCTCGTAGATCCGCGAATTTTTATCCTCAGGCAGCCACTCACTTACTAAGTCGTCATAAATAGGCGACTGATCTCGAACTGCAAGCAGCACATCCTGAAGCGAATTTAATCCTCGCGCTGCTGTCTGATAGGCGTAGAAGGCGGAAACATTCATAAGGGGTCAAACGGCAGGCAGCGGCGAACTCCCGGTGGAGTGCAAGGCTTTCCATGTAATCCATCCTTGGTAGGGGCAATACCAAAAATTGGTCAAAAGCACCGCCAGCAAGCTGGCAAGTGGCGCTCCAATGAGACCTAGTTTAGGACAGAAAACAAGGATGCCAGCAACGGTTAGCACGCCGTGAAGCACCGTTGTCAGCGCGAATGGGTTTCTTCCGCTGGCCAGCACAAAAATGGCAGACACCGCCGCGCAAGTGCCCGCCAGATAATTAAGCGAAAAAAGAAGAAGTGCGTTTTTGCTTAAAAACTCTCCCGGCCCGATCCAATAGTAAACCAAGGTGGGGGCGCCGAAGTAGATGGCGAGCGCCACGCATCCGTGCAGTATGCACCCTATAATAAGGGTGCGCTTAAATCGGCGTTTGCCAGCCTCGTAAGCGCCACTGGCGGTTTCGTGGGTGAAAAAGGGTCCTTGCGAGGAGGTAATCTGAGAGACTGCCGCGTTGAAGGTGTCGCCAATGCGGAGCGCGATATAATAAGGGGTGACAACCGCCGGTCCCAGGAGCAACGCCAGAAGGGGCGGTTGTGCAGTGCTGACAAGGTATCCTCCCGAGCCGGCAATGCCGTATGGGACGGCAACACGCCAGAGCTGGCCCACCAAGTTCCGGCCTAGCTGGCGAGTTCGCTGGATGCGTCCGGAAGCGATTTTTCGCAAAGCGAGGTGCACCGCTAAATACTGCGCGAGCGATGCGGTCAGTATTCCTACCGCCAAACCTTCGATTCCAAAGCCAAGAGATAGCGCCGCGATATTTAGCAGGTTCCAAAGGATGATGTAGGAACCCGCAATGAAGCGGTTTAGATACATATAGCCGATGCCCTCTAAAAATGCCTGGCTTAGCCGGGACTGAAATGTGGCAAGTAAAGAAACGCCCATCATCGACCAGACAGCCGTGGATGCATGACCGGCATGAAGGTGGGTGTACGGAAGAACAAGAAAGATCAGCACGATAAGCAGCAATCCGGCCACCGCTGTTACCCACAGAAAAATATGATAACTCGCAGAGTAAAGCTCATTTAAACCCTCCCAGCCCGGCTTTGTTGCCAGGAGATCAGCCTGGCGGCTTTCTGAGCCAAGCTGCAATTTGAAGGTATAGGCAGCCTGGCGGCTAATCGCCATGCTAAAGCCAAAATCCGTCAGGCTAAAAAGCGTGAGAATGCCAATAAGGGCAAACCACAAACCTGCCATCGTTTCGCCAAGGCTGTGGATGATAAGCGGGATTGAAACGATCGCGCCGATAATTCCACAGCCTTGTTGATACCATCCCGCCAGTACGCTCGCCCGGGCCGGGTGCGTCCGCACCCACTCCATGAGCCACCCGCCTGCACGCAATGCCTGGATTCTCATTGGATGCCGCGCCGGCACGCATGGCCGCCATTATCGGCCTTGCCACGATGCACGCTGGTTCGGATTATCATGCACAAACGCTGGATAGCAGCACAAAGCGCGGAAATGCGGGACTCTGGCGTTTGCCTAGCGCACCACGCCAAATTCGGTGCGGCGGTTTTTGGACCATGCCGATTCGCTGGCGCCTGAGTCGACCGGCATCTCGGAGCCGAAGCTGACGGTTTGCAATCGGCTCGCATTGCCTCCGGCGCTGATCAGGGCGGCGCGCACGGCTTGGGCGCGGCGTTCCCCCAGGCCGCGGTTGTATTCCGGCGTGCCGCGTTCATCGGTGAAACCGGCGAGAACAATAGTGCTGGAAGCGGTCTGCATGAAATCGGCAACGCGCTCGATTTTCCCACGTTCCTCGGAACCGATCGTATAACTATCAAAGGCAAAGTGGATCGCACTGAAGCGGGTATGATCAACATTACTTCCTAAAAATGAAACGCCCTCCTGCCGCTCCGGCAGCGGCGTTCCCAGTCCGTTGATGGCGGTTCCGTTGACCGAGTCGCTGTCGGATACGCCGCCATACTCGCGCTCTGCTTTTCCTTTGTTCGCGCAGCCGCCAAGGGAAAGTAGAAGGAGGCTTGCAAGCGCCGGTTGTAAAAGACGGAAAAATTTCATGAAAAGGGTGGAAGACGTTAGCGCGACCAGGCGGGCTCGGAGATCTGGCCCAGGCCGCTTACCAGAGTTGTCTTCTGGCCGGTCTGCGCGTCGAGTAAAATCACCGAGCCGCCGCTTGCGAAAATCAGATGCCGCGAATCGGCGCCCCAGACCGGGTCCTGTCCTTCGCCTACCGTGCGGGTATGACCGCTTGCAAGTTCCAGAATCGCCACCGCAAACGAGCCGTTTTCCCTTACATTGAAGGCGACTTTTTTCCCGTCAGGCGACCAGTTCGGTTCGGTGTTATAACCGTGCCCCGTTGAAAGCAACTGACCGCTGCCGCCTGCGGCCGAAATGCGATAAAGCTGTGGAGTGCCGCGCTCATCGCTTGAATAAATGAGTTCTCCGCCATCGGGCGACCATGTCGGCGACGATTCCACGCCGGGGGTGCGGGTGAGGCGCCGCGGGCCGCCGCCGCTTGAACTGGTGATGTAAAGCTCCGGGTTGCCATCCTTGCTCATGGTGACCGCAAGACGATTGCCGTCGGGCGAATAGACTGCGCCGGAGTTGGTGCCTGGGAATTTGATGATCCGGTTGCGGGCGCCGCTGGCGAGGTGGATTTCGTAAACATCGGCATATCCGCTCTTGTAACTGGTGTATAAGAGCGACTTGGCATCCGTGCTTAATCTCGGCGCCACGCTGATACTGTTGTCATGGGTAAGCTGCGTAATGTTTGAGCCATCTGCATCGGCCAGGTAAACCTCCTTCTTGCCGGTCCGCGTCCCCACAAAAGCGATCCGGGTGCTGGCCATTCCGTGGTTGCCGGTGAGCGTTTCAACAATTTCATCGGCAAATTGGTGGGCCTGCTGACGTACGGAGCCGCTGAACGTTTTGCTAAGCACGGTTTTGCCGCCGTGATCCTCCACCTTCCCACTCAAAGAATTGCCGCCCGCACTGCCGCTGATCGTAAAACCGGCTGCGGCTCCCGGAACCAGTTTGAAGTAACCGGACATGGTCAGATCGTTTTGGAGCACTTTGCCGAGTTCGCCTCCCAAGCCGGTTACCGCGATGCTCAGCTTGTCGCTTTTGGAGATGGTGATGGTTGGCGTCTCTTGCGCAAGCGCGAGCGAAGTCGTTGCGAGGAGGGTCAGCCAAAGGAGCCTTTTCATGGAGGCGCGCACCGTAGCGAGCGCCGCCCGCAGTGGCAAGGGGACAGGGAACTCTTTCCTGCTCGGGCGATCGCTTTGCCTATACCTGCGTCAAGAGCTGGCAAACCGAGCCAATGAAAAGATTGTCTATGAGAAGCGCCTCATCCATTTTCCCGCCACACCCAGATTCGCGGCAACAATGCGATGAAAAAGAGCCGCTTCGTGGAATTTCACGGAGGTCTGTTGTCTGAGTTTCCGCGATTTTCCTCTTCTTATATGAAAAGTATCATTCTTACCGGCTCAAGCGGCCTGATTGGTTCGGAAGCCGCCCGCCATTGGCATTCACGCGGTTTTAAGGTTATTGGAATTGATAACGACATGCGGGCTGAGTTTTTCGGACCGGAAGCTTCCACGGCTCCGACGCGAGCCCGACTTGAGCAAGAGTTGTCAAACTATTTGCATCAATCTATTGACATCCGAGATCGGGTGGCAATCGAGAGTTTATTCCGCGACCATGGCAGCGAGATCGCCGCCGTTATCCATACGGCCGCACAGCCTTCGCACGATTGGGCTGCGCGCGCTCCGCACATCGATTTTTCCGTGAACGCTCTCGGCACGCTGAATCTGCTTGAAGCGACCCGTCAATTTGCTCCCGAGGCGGTCTTCATTTTTACAAGTACCAACAAGGTATATGGGGACAGGCCCAATACGCTTCCCCTGGTGGAAACCGATTCACGATGGGAGATCGCCGCGGGCCACCCGTTTGAAGCCGGAATTGACGAGACCATGTCGGTCGATCAGACCACTCATTCGCTTTTTGGGGCGAGCAAACTCTCCGCTGATCTTCTGGTTCAGGAGTATGGGCGTTATTTCAATATGAAAACGGTCTGCTTCCGTGGCGGCTGTCTTACCGGTCCCTCGCATGCAGGCACTGAGCTTCACGGTTTTCTCGCTTACCTGATGAAATGTGTCGCGCTGGAAAAACCTTACCGGGTCTTTGGTTACGGCGGCAAACAGGTGCGCGACAACATTCACAGCCGCGACCTGATCGCCGCATTCTGGGAGTTTTTTCAGGCGCCCCGCTCGGGAGCTGTTTATAATATTGGCGGGAGTCGGCATTCTAATTGTTCAATGCTTGAAGCCATCGCTTTAAGTGAACAAATAGCTGATCGAAAACTTGATTGGTCGTATATAGAGCAGAATAGAACCGGAGACCATATTTGGTGGATTAGCGACGTATCCGCTTTTAAACGTGATTACCCGAATTGGCGGCTTGAGTATGGAATCCGGGAAATTCTTACTGAGATCCACCAGGCGGTTGTTTCGGCGCCAACGCATTAGCCGAGCCGCTCGATGGCCATCAAAAACCGCCCCTGACTCGGATGCCTGTTTATATCGCCATTGATCTCGGGGCGGAAAGCGGCCGTGTGATGCTCGCCACGCTGGAGCATGGCCGGCTTGAGTTGGATGAGATTCATCGGTTTACAAATGGCCCGCTCCGGTTGCGGGGAACGCTGCGTTGGGATGTGGCACGGCTTTGGGAGGAGATCAAAGTGGGGCTGCGAAAAGTGGCGCTTCGCAACCTGCCGATAGCCAGTCTGAGTGTGGATTCATGGGCGCTCGACTACGTCCTTTTACGCCGGCACGAACCGCTCCTGCGGCTGCCTTATAATTACCGCGACGCCCGGACCGATCAGACCTATGGCGAGGCGCGGCAACGGGCGACCAACGAGCGTATTTTTAATCAAACCGGCGTGCAATTCATGCCGATTAACACGCTTTATCATCTGCTGGCTGATTTGAAAACCGATCCGGGCTTGCTGGAAAGCGCGGATCATTTTCTGCTGATTGGCGACTGGTTTCATTTTCTTTTCAGCGGCCGGATTGCCCAGGAACAAAGCAACGCGAGCACCACGCAGCTCTTTAATCCGCTCTCCCGGGAATGGTCGGAGGAATTAATCGGCTTTTTCGGTTTGCCCCGGCACATTTTTCCTCCCGTGGTGCCGTCCTGCAGCCGGCTGGGTCCGCTGTTGGACGAAGTCGCGGAAGAGACAGGGCTGGGAACCGGCGTGGAAGTGGTGGCGGGTTGCACTCATGATACCGGTGCCGCAGTCGCGGCCGTTCCCGCCGAAGAGGGTGCCAGATGGGCTTATCTGAGTTCGGGCACCTGGTCGCTCATTGGGGTGGAATTGGCCGAACCGCTTATCAATCAAGCGGCCTGCCACGCTAATTTTACCAACGAAATCGGTTGCGGTGGTTCAATTCGGTTTTTGAAAAATATCGCGGGCCTCTGGATTTTGCAGGAATGCCGCCGCGCCTGGAGCAACCAGGGCAACGAGATCAGCTATGAAATGCTTACGCAGATGGCTGCCGCGGCCGTTCCTTTGCGTTCTCTCGTTAATCCGAATGATCCCAGGTTTTTACGCCCGGGCGGCATGGTGGAAAAGGTGCAGGCCTTTTGCCGGGAAAGCGCGCAGCCGATTCCTGAAACGCCGGGTGAAATTGCCCGCTGCGTCTTTGAAAGCCTGGCGCTGCTTTATGGGCAGGTGTTGGAAACCATTGAGCGGCTTACAAGCGCCCCGATTGAGGTGCTGCATATCGTGGGTGGCGGCAGCAAAAACGCGTTGCTTAATCAGTTCGCCGCAAATGCCACCGGGCGCCAGGTGCTGGCAGGACCGGTCGAGGCGACAGCCATCGGCAACGCGCTTCTGCAAGCGATCACGCTCGGACATCTCGAATCGCTGACTGCCTTGCGCAAAGTGGTGCGTGATTCGTTTTCGATCAGTGCTTTTACTCCCGCCGACTCCGCACATTGGCAGGCGGCGCGCCAGCGGTTTGAGCTGCTTTCAACGTAAAATTTGAGACACCTCAACCCTCGGCTTTTCCAATCAAGGCAAGAAACCCTTAAATGTCTACCACCCGCTCCTCGCCATTCCCAGTCACGCAATGGACAGCGATTGTGGCGGTCTGCCGTTCCGGCACTCCTGAGGAGCGGCAGCGAGCGCTGGAGAAACTTTGCACCGACTACTGGTATCCGCTTTATGCGTTCGCGCGCCGCCAGGGCCGGAGCCGGGAGGATGCGGAGGACCTGACCCAGGGCCTTTTTCGCTATCTGCTGGAGCGCGACATGTTTTCGTCAGCGGACCCGGAGTTGGGAAAACTCCGCACTTTTTTGCTGACCATTTTCCAGCGCTATATCAGCGATGTGAGGGGGCGCGAGCGGGCGTTGAAGCGCGGCGGGGGGGAGGATGTTTTTTCGTTGGATGCTGAAGAAGCTGAGCAGCGTTATGGGAATGAGCCGGCAGATATGGAAACGCCGGAGGCACTTTTTGATCGAAGCTGGGCGCTCTCTGTGCTCCAGGGGGCGCTGCACGAACTCGGCCAGGGCGAAGATAAATCAGGCAAAGGCCGGCAGTTCGAGATGCTTGAGTGTTTTCTGAGCCCGCAGGCGGTTGCCGAAGGCAACTACGAGTCGGCGGCCCGGGAATTAGGAATGAATGCCGAGGCTGTGCGCAAGGCCGTGAGCCGGCTGCGCGGGAAGTTTCGGGATTGCCTCCGCCAGCAAATCGCCGCCACTTTGTCGGAGCCAAGCGATGCGCAGATTGACGAGGAACTGGTTGCGCTCAAGGCGGCACTGCGGGGTTAACACTCTCCGGTTGCGCCGGTCTATTTAACTGGTTTGTGCAGCCAGTCACAGAAGCCGCCACGCGCTTCTTGAGGAGTAGCGCCAAGGCACCGGCAATTGGTCCGCGAGAAGCGGCCCGCACGCAAAAAAACGCAGGAATCTTGTCACGAGCGGCTCGATCTTTCCAAGAAGTGAATGAAACCGGAATCCCCGGTTCAACGCCACCAACATCATGAATCCTTACCACAAACTATACACTCCGGAAGACAGCGCGGTTGTCTTTATCGATCACCAGCCGCAAATGACATTCGGCGTCGCCAGCATCGACCGCGCCTCGTTAATCAACAACGTCACCCTTCTGGCCAAAGCCGCCAAGGAATTTAATGTTCCTGCCGTCCTCACCGCGGTGGAGACGGAGTCTTTCAGCGGATACATCTGGCCGCAATTGCTCGATGTGTTCCCTGGTCAGCCGGTGATTGAACGCACCTCGATGAATTCGTGGGATGACGAAGCATTCCGCAACGCTATCAAGGCAACCGGACGCAAGAACATCCTCCTGACGGGCCTTTGGACGGAGGTCTGCGTGACGTGGCCGACAATCGAAATGCTTGGAGAAGGGTATAACATTTATATCGTCGAGGACTGTTGTGGCGCCACTTCGCAGGCAGCCCAGGAAGCGGCTCTTTCGCGCATGGTTCAAGCCGGGGCCGTCCGGCTCACGACCATTCCCGCGCTGCTTGAATGGCAGCGGGATTGGGCAAAGAAAGAGCATTACAATACCCTCATGGGCTTGGTGAAAGCACAGGGCGGCGCCTACGGCGTGGGAGTGGAATACGCCTACACCATGGTTCACAAGGCGCCCCAATCCGCGCTCAAACCGCAGATCGTCCCGCAAAAAGCCGGTCACTGATTCCCCGTCGTGTTCTCCGTGGCTCGCAGCGCGGGCCGCGGGAGCACTGCCGGCAAACCAAGAGGAGCGTCCCGTTCCTCCCGCAAGAACCCAAACACCACTGCCCATGTCCCCACTGCCTGAGGATACCACTGTGACCGTCGTCGTGCGCCGCACTACCAAGCCGGGATGCGAGTCCGATTTTGAGAACGCCATGCGCGAGTTCATTGCGTTTGCGCTGGCGTTTCCAGGCAACTGCGGCATCCACGTGCTGCGCTCGGTGCAGGCGAACCCTCGCGAATATACCGTGATCGATCGGTTTGCGGATCCCGCCGCACGCAAGGCTTTCGTCGCCGCCGAGTCTTACAAGGAATGGATGATCCGGCTGCGCGCCCTAACCGAGGAGGAACCGCACATTGAGGAAATGGGCGGCACCTCGGGCTGGTTTTCCTTGCCGGATAAACCACACGCAAAGCCGCCACCGAGGCCGAAGATGGCGCTCGTGACGTTCCTGGGTGTCTACCCGCTGACCTCGGTTTTTCCGCGGCTCTTCAAGCAGTTGCTGCCTGGATGGCACCCGCTTTTGGTCAATGTGATCGTTACGAGCCTGATCGTCGCCTGCCTGACGTGGCTCGTGATGCCAATCCTCATCCGGGTCTTCCGCAAGTGGCTTTTTCCTACGGCCTAAATCCTTCTCACCTCCACCGCTTCCTCAAATCTTTCATTCCAAAATCCGGTAATCCGCCATGCAAACGCCCGACCTCATCCTCCGTAACGGAAAGATCACTACGCTCGATCCCACGTGCCCGCAGGCCAGCCACATCGCCATCAAGGATGGGCTCATTCTCGCCGTTAATGAAACCGGCGATTTTCCCGTGGGGCCAGAAACGAAGGTGATCGATCTTGAGAACCGGCGCGTCATTCCGGGCCTCAATGATTCCCATATCCACCTCATCCGTGGCGGCTTGAACTACAATCTGGAATTGCGCTGGGATGGCGTGCCGTCGCTTGCCGATGCGCTTCGGATGCTCAGGTTGCAAGCCGAGCGGACTCCCTCGCCGCAGTGGGTGCGGGTGGTTGGGAGCTGGAGCGAGTTCCAGTTTGCCGAACGCCGGATGCCGACGCTTGAGGAAATCAATGAGGCCGCGCCAGAGACGCCGGTTTTCATCCTGCACCTTTATTGCCGCGCACTCCTTAACCGCGCCGCGTTGCGAGCATGCGGTTACACCCGCGACTCGCCCAACCCGCCCGGCGGTGAAATCCAGCGTGATAAACAAGGCAACCCCACCGGGCTGCTGATTGCCCGGCCCAATGCGATGATTCTTTACGCGACACTGGCCAAAGGACCGAAGCTCCCGCCGGAGTATCAGTACAACTCTTCGCGTCAATTCATGCGCGAGCTCAACCGGCTGGGAATTACGAGTTGCATTGATGCCGGGGGTGGCTTCCAGAACTACCCTGAGGACTATGAGATCGTCCGCCAGCTCCATGATCGCGGCGAACTCACGGTGCGCATCGCTTACAATCTCTTCACGCAAAAGCCGCAAGCCGAGAAAGAGGATTTTGCGCGCTGGATGCGCATGACCAAGCCCGGGGAAGGGGATCCGTTTTTCCGAATGAACGGCGCCGGCGAGATGCTGGTCTTTTCGGCGGCGGACTTTGAGGACTTCCTGGAACCGCGGCCCGATCTGCCGCCGAACATGGAAAACGAGCTGGAAGAAGTGGTCACGATGCTCGCCTCAAATCGCTGGCCGTTCCGGCTGCATGCCACCTACGATGAGTCGATCACGCGTTTTCTCGATGTCTTCGAACGGGTTAACCGCGCGGCGCCATTGCACGATCTGCATTGGTTTCTTGACCACTGCGAAACGATCTCGGATCGCAATATCGAGCGGCTTCACGCGCTCGGTGGCGGCATTGCGATTCAGCATCGCATGGCTTTTCAGGGCGAATACTTCGTGGATCGCTACGGGGCAAAAGCCGCCGAGCGCACTCCGCCGATTCGGCGCATGCTGGAAATGGGCGTGCCGGTCGGCGCAGGCACCGACGCAACGCGAGTGGCCAACTACAATCCTTTTAATTCGCTCTACTGGCTCGTAAGCGGACGCACGCTCGGCGGGCTCTCGCTTTATCCGGAGGAAAACCGTCTCAGCCGGGAACAAGCGCTGCGTCTCTATACGAGCGGCAGCGCGTGGTTTTCCGGCGAGCAGGAGCAAAAAGGAACATTGTCCGTGGGGCAGTACGCAGACCTGGTGGTGCTCACGGAAGATTACTTTCAGGTTCCCGAAGATCGAATCCGCGACCTGGAATCGGTGCTTACAATCGTCAACGGCAAACCCGTTTATGCGACGGGCCACTTTACGGATCTGGCGCCGCCACCATTGCCGGTGATGCCGGACTGGGCGCCGGTCGCAAAATTTGGCGGCTACGGCGCTCCTTATTACCAGCGTCTCGCCAAGCCGCACGGCCACGTGCATACGGCCACTTGCGGCGTTCTTCATAGGCCCCACACCACGGGTGGCCTCTCCCAACTTTGGGGATCGGGCTGCGACTGCTTTGCCTTCTAGTGTTCCCATGTTTCTTCAGGCACGCCCGAATCCGCTTCCCTCCGGGAGTGGATCTGATTCGATAGGCCGCCATGTCCGGTGAAGGCTCCAGCAACGGCTCTGCAAAACGCCTGCCCCGGGGCGTGGCGGGAGGGTTGTTGGACCTTGGTTTCCACACCAGCGCTCAGGATCGCGCGGACAGTCCGGGCGATCTGATCGCCCGATACCGGCTCGTCGCGCTGCTTGGCGAAGGCGGGTTTGGCGTGGTCTGGAGCGCGAGTCAGGTCGATCCGATCCAACGCGAGATCGCGCTGAAGCTTATTAAGCGCGGCATGGATAGTTGCGAAATCATCGCCCGTTTCCAAGCCGAGAGCCAGGCCTTGGCGAGAATGGATCACCCGAACATTGCCGCGGTCCTGGATGCGGGAACCGCCGCGGACGGGCGCCCCTTTTTCGCGATGGAGTTGGTTAAAGGATGCCCGCTTAACACGTACTGCGATTCCCGCAATCTGACTGTTCGCGAACGGCTCGAACTTTTCATCCCAGTCTGCCAAGCCGTTCAGCACGCCCATCAAAAGGCGATTCTCCATCGCGATCTGAAGCCTTCGAACATTCTGATCATGGAGGTGGATGGGAAGCCTGTGCCGAAGGTGATCGATTTCGGCATCGCCAAAGCACTTGGCACTCCCCAGGAAGCCGCGCTCCAGGGCAGCCTGCTCCAGACACGCGCCGGCTCGATAGTTGGCACCCTCCATTACATGAGCCCGGAACAGGCGGGAAGCGTGCCGGACGTCGATACCCGCAGCGATATCTACTCCCTTGGCGTGATCCTTCATGAATTGCTCACGGGTCAAACGCCACTTGGCGGTTTTTCCAATCTTCCCCACGAGGAAATGCTGCGCTGTATTCGTGAGGAAGAATCCGCCAAACCGAGTACCCGTATTTCGAGCGCGCACGCCGATCTTCGCAGGAGCGATCCGACGCGCCTCCGCCGTCTGCTCCGGGGCGATCTCGACTGGATCATTCTAAAGGCGCTCGAAAAAGATCGCCGCCGCCGGTACGAAACCGCCACCGCCCTGGGAACAGACCTTAGACGGTTTCTAAATGAAGAACCGGTTAGCGCGGGTGCGCCGGCATGGGGTTATCAGTTTTCGAAGTTTGCTTCGCGAAACCGGCTCGCTTTAACCGCCGCGGGCATTGTTTTTCTAACACTGCTCGCTGCCACGGCAGTCAGCCTCTCGCAAGCGGCGGAAGCCAGAAAAGCGGGCGCCTCCGCCGAAGTGCACCGCATTGAAGCCGAAGAGAATTCCCGAAGAGCGCGCGACGCGGTGGAAGTATTCCTGAGCCACGTAACGGAGAATACAGGATTAAAAAGCGAGGTTTTTCAAAAACTGCGCAAGGAGTTGCTGGAAAGCGCGCTTCCTTTTTACGAGCAAATGGGGAAAACCAAAGGAAGGGACCCGGCTTTCCGGGCTGACCAGGCTTGGGCTTTCGGCAGGTTGGGGGCGATCTATCGTGAAACCGGCGAGCGCGAAAAAGGAATTACTCCGATCCGCCAGGCCGTCGATTTGATGGAACAGCTTGTAAAGGAAGTTCCGGAGAACCAAATCTATCGGCGCAGTCTGGTAATGCACCTCAACAACCTTTGCGTCTTGCTTCGGGAGTCGGGAAAACATGCGGAGTCGGTGGAAATCCAGAAACGCTCGCTGGTTGTTGCTGAGAACCTGGCGCGGGATTTTCCAGACAATGACGACTATCGGAAAGATCTGACCATTTTATTGGTGAATTTCGGTCAGGCTTTGGCTGAGGCCGGGAAGGTAGGCGACGCCGAGGTATCCTTAAAAAGGGCTCTCGAGCTGCGTCAGGCACTGGCTGACAAAAAACCTGCATCAACTAACCGTCTAAATGACGTAGCTTCAGCCCACGCGGACCTTGCTGGAATTCTTTATTCAGCGAACAATCCGGTTGAAGCGGAACCGCATTTCAGGCAGGCCCTGCTGATTCAGGAAAAACTTGCGGCCGACCCGGCCTCCCGGGCGGAAGCCCGCCAGAATCTCGCTAACTCTTACTATAATTTCAGCCACTTTCTCAGTCGCTTTAAGAATCCGGAGAAGGCCATTTTATACGGCCGCCGCTCAGTAGAACTTAATCGCAAGCTGGCCGGGGAAACGCCATCGGATGTCGGCGGCCGGCACGCGCTTGGCATCAGCTATTATGGGATTGGGGATACGCTGGTTTCGCTAGGCAAAACAGGCGAGGCAGAAGATGCATTCAAAGAAGCCCTCGAGGTCCTTCGAGCTCTGGCAGCTGAATTTCCCGACAACTTTGATAATCTCTATTTTGCGGGAAGATCGGCCGATCGGCTTGGCGCGCTTAAACGCGATGCGGGCGACTATCAGGCCGCCCTCGGGTTCTATGAGGATAATTTGTATCTTCAGCGGAAGGCGTTGAAGGGAAGGCCTGAAAACAAAAACTATCGGATCGCCCTCGGCGACGCCCTGATGGATATTGGTGAAGCGTGTTTCAAGCTCGGGGATGCAAAGGGGATGATCGCGGCCGCATTGGAACTTCCAAGCTATTTCCCCAACCAATGGGCCGAGCACGAAAAAGCCGCGCAGCTCATCGAACGCGCAATCCCGATTTTGGAAAAGGACGCCAATCCCGAAACGCGCGCGGCAGCAATTGAGAGCGCCTCGTTACAAGCCATTGATTTTCTGAAGAGCTCAATCGCGCTCGGCAACCTGACAGATTACGATACACTCTTTGACCGGTTTCCCTCCTTGCGCGCAAATACCGGCTTTACTTCGATGGAAAGCTTGTTGCCTGACGCGGAGGATCGAAGCCCATCGAGTTTTACCTTCGATTACCAGGACGACGATCCGGGAAAACGGCAATGGAAGCGCGATGGCGATTCCTGGTCGGAGGTTAAGCCGTCCGGCAAAACAAGCTATTTCAAAATCACACGGCGTGTTCGAGCCCTCGGCATCTCGGGAACTGAGATTGAGAAAACTGGCGAGTCAAACAGATGGTTCTTTATCCCTGATAAAGGGACTGCCGCTCCCAGCAGGCTACTGATGAGAACTTCCCCCGGCAAATGGGCGAATATCGGCAAAATCGCCGACATGAAGTAAGCGTCTGGAAGTAAGCCGGTACTTCCCAGCGGTTTATCGGGAACTTAGAATTGCACAGTAATCCACGAGCCGACGAAATCGACTTCACGCCCGCCTGCCTTTGTCACTGCGGAACCGGCGAAGAAATGCGAGTAGTAGAGCGTCCACGACGCGTTGGCGTGGAACTGCCATTGAAGCCCCGTATTGATCTGGCTGCCGATGTAACGCGAATTGGTCTCGCCCGCGCGCACGAGTGGACGGCCCGGCGGCGCGTAGATGGCATCCTCGACACGCTGTTTCCAAAAGACGTTGTAGTCGGTGGTAAACGAAAGCTCGTGACTGAGCTGGAGCGACAGCATCGGATGCAAGTCGATGAGGTTGGCCGGCGCAATCAGCGATGCTTCGCTGAAATACGGTTGCTTTGGAAAAAGCGCATTGAAGGTAGTCAGCCGGCCGTCGTTGGGATTGCAGTCGCCCGTTGCGATGTCCGCCTTGAAACCAACGCGTGGATGGAATGGCAGTGATGCGGAGGTGTAACCGGTGTCGGTGGCGACGGTCCAGGCGAGAATGTTTGCGCCGCCAAAGGAGCCGGTTTGAATCAGCGCCTCGTAATTGTAATCCCAGGCCCCAGGTTTTCCCCAAAAGCGCGCGCCAAAGGAATGACGCAGCTCGTCCGCGATGCCTTGCTGGAATGCCGCGTCGTCGCGCTGCAGGCCGAGGTAATAAAGATCGACGTAACCCCCGGGCAAAACTGGCAGCACGCCATAGAGTCCCCACAACGCTTCGTGCCGGTTTGGGTCGTCATTTATCGCGCCGACTTTCAAGTTCACCGTGCGCACGGCGAGTAGATCAAGGCTCGCATCTCCTGCCGTGAAAAGCAGCCGCGCTCCATCAAAGCTCCGCCGAATATTTGCACCGTCGCGCACGGAAACAAGCCGGCCCGCGCCGAGCGTAATCTCCTGGCGTCCTGCCCGGAGCACGAGTTTGCGGCGGGTGTCGAACGGAAGGATGAAATCGGCAAACCCTTGCTGGATGTCGAACTCATCCACGTCCGTCGGAGCGCGTCCTGCTACCTTGCCCGCTTCCAGAAAATTCCCGAGTTGAAGAAAAAAACGGAAGTGATCCCCGGCATGCAGATCGGCATTCAGCAGCAGGCGGTGGAGAAGATAGTCATCCGCCGCGACGCCGCGCAGGCCAAAGAACGGTTCGCTGTAATACTCGAAGCGCTCGCGTATCTCGCCTCCAAAGGATAGATACGTGGTCCCGTCGCCGCCCAACGGAAGGGGATCAATCAAAACCTTCTTCTGGATTTGCCCGGACGCGCTTCCGCCCACCAACGCCGACGCGACGAGTGCATACCCGCCACTGCGGAGCGGGAATAAAGCCGCGGGTTTCAATGCATGCCGACAACTATTCAGCGGCCTGAAAAACGCAGCGAAAATGTAGGAGAGATAACGCATTCGCAGATTCTTCGCGGCTCCGGAAAATTAGCTCTTCAGGAAAGCGAGCAGGTCGGCATTAAGTTGATCTTTACTTGTATCGGCGAGAGCGTGAGCATCCGCGCTCAGCGGCCAGCCGTGGCTGAAAACGACGGGCTCTCCTTTGCCCCGATCCTTGTAGTAGATACTGGTGCCGTCTTTGGTGGTAATGGTGCTCATGCTGTTGTTGGTGTATTTGCAGGCTTCCTGCCGCCGATCCTTGCGGGCACAATGAAGGCGGCCGCTATCAAGCGTGGAAAACTGGTTCTACCCTGTTCTTGGAAAACCGGGCGCGCGCGTGACACGATTTTCCGGATTATTTGCCGCTCCCTTTGTGCAAGCATGCGGCGGCCGGCCATCCCATCAGCCGATGTACTCCCTCCCCGGAGCCCCAAAGCTACTCCCCCTGTCAGCCGTCGCGATTATTCTTCCAGCTCGTCGATATCCCGCCGCTCGCGTTTGGTTGGACGGCCCATACCAACGGGGCGGAAACCAGGTGAAACGGTTTCGGGAATCAGCCGTTTGGCAAGTTCCTCCGCCGTGGTGAGATCCTCGGCGAACTGCGGGACAAGCTTGGCGCCGACTCTCGAAGGCGGCGCATCGAGCACTCGCAAAGTGCGCACCCAATCGACTTCCCCGTAATCCATAATGATGGTGATGATCTCGCCCGCCTTCACCTTGTAGCCCGGTTTGGCGACGCGGGTGTCAACATGCACACGTTCCTCCCTGATTGCGTCCGCCGAAAACACACGTGTCTTAAAAACGCGCACGGCCCAGAGCCATAGATCAAGTCTCATTAAAAATCACGGTTTGAACGGCTAACACGGGTTATTCTTACTCCTTCCACAACAATCTGTTTCAACAAGGAATCTTCTTCTCCAAATTCATCAGTGAAAAGATGATCAATCTCCGAAAGGGGGCAGAGCAGACACATCGCCTTGCGCCCCAATTTCGTGTGATCAGCAAGAATGGCAACCTTCGCGCTTTGCTCAATCATCAGCCGTTCGCTGGCCAGAACCGTCTCATTGTAATTGGTCGCCGAGGTTTCATCGATTCCGGCTGCGCCAAGAAACGCCCAGTTTGCATGATACTGTTTGATAAAAGATTCCGCCTGCGCCCCCGCTACAAACCCGCACTCCGGTTGCAGCATTCCTCCCACCAGATGGATCTCCGCGCCGCGCCGGCTGCTTTGATCGAGGGCTTGGGCGATCACCAGCGAGTTCGTGATGACGCGCAGCTTTTTCGAAGCGATAAATTCCGCCAATTGCAGTGTGGTCGTGCCGCCTCCGATCATCACCACATCTCCGTCCACAAGCAGTTCCGCCGCCGCCCGGGCAATCGCTTTTTTCCCGTCTGCTTCCACCACCAGCCGGGAGGCAAATGCCGGCGCCGCCGCCGCTTCATTGCCCAGAACACGGATTCCTCCCCAGGTTTTTTCGGCACGCCCTTCCTTTGCCAGCTCGACAAATTCGCGCCGGATCGTGGCCGGCGATGCATTAAGCCGCTCGCACGCCTGGTCCACGCTCAATTCCGGCTCGAACCGAAGCAGTTCCAAAATCTGGCGCTGACGAAGACGGCGTTTCATCGAGTGGCGCAAAGGGGAAGAATTTTCAAAATCACACTTGCACGTTGGGTCTAAATCAATCAGAACTCAATCAGATTTAAGTCAAATCTCAATCAAAACAACCCCTATGTCTACTTTCCGCCACGTTAACTACTCCTGGGATGATACCCACGCCGCGTCGCTTGATCCGGTTGGCCGCCTCATTTATCGCTCCAATATCCTCGGAGCCGATCAGCGCATCACCAATACCGGTGGCGGCAACACCTCAGCCAAGATCAGCGAGAAAGATCCGCTGACCGGTCTTGAGGTGGAAGTGATGTGGGTCAAAGGGAGCGGCGGCGATCTGCGCACTTCATTGCGGGAAAATTTCTCGTCCCTTTACCAGCAAAAGCTTCTCGATTTGCAGCCGCTTTACGCCTGTTCGCCTGAGCGCGGCCCGAAGACCGAGGCGGAAGACAAGATGGTCGGGATGTATACGCATGCGACATTCAATTTGAATCCGCGTGCTTCCTCCATCGACACGCCGTTGCATTCCTTTATCCCGTTCAAGCATGTCGACCACATGCATCCGAATGCGGCGATTTCGCTGGCGGCCTCGCGCAATTCAGTGGCGCTGACCAAAGAGATTTACGGCGATGAAGTCATCCACACGGGATGGTTGCGGCCGGGTTTTGAGCTTGGGCTCGAAATGCAGAAGATCGTGAGGGAAAATCCGCAGGCCAAAGGGATCATCATGGGCCAGCACGGCATCATCAACTGGGCCAACGATGACAAAGAATGTTACGAACTCACGCTTTCGTTGATTGAACGGGCGGCCAATTTTATTGAAGCCAAATACGCGGCCAAAGGTGGTGAAACGACCGTGTTCGGCGGCCAGCAATATACCTCGTTGGAAGAAGCACCGCGCCGGGCGGTCTTTGCAAAAATCCTGCCATGGCTGCGCGGGCAGGTCAGCCAGAAGGCGCGTTTTGTCGGCACGATTCAGGACGACGATATCATCCGCCGTTTTGTGAATTCGAAGGATGCGCCGCGGCTTGCGGAACTTGGGACAAGCTGCCCGGATCATTTTCTTCGCACCAAGATCAAGCCGCTTTACGTGGCATGGGATCCGTCGACGGGCGACGTGGAGTCGCTCAAAGGATTGCTCAAGGAGGCGCTGGTAAAATATCGCGAGGATTATGCCGCTTATTACAATGCGTGCAAGCATCCCAATTCCCCGGCGATGCGCGATCCGAACCCGACCGTGATCCTGATTCCCGGCCTGGGAATGATCGCGTGGGGCAAGGATAAATCGGAAAGCCGTGTCACCGCCGAGTTCTACAATTGTGCGGTGGAAGTGATGCGTGGCGCGGAAGCAATCGACGAATACATTTCGCTGCCGCAGCAGGAGGCGTTTGACATCGAATACTGGCTGCTCGAGGAAGCGAAGCTCAAGCGGATGCCTGCTGAAAAAGAACTGGCGCGCCAGATCCACATCGTGATTGGAGCTGGGTCGGGCATTGGAAAAGAAACCGCGCATCGCCTGGTCAAGGAAGGGGCGCACATAGTGGCGGTCGATCTGAATAAAGCGGCCGCGGAGGCGACCGCCAAGGAGATCACCGATAAATACGGCGCGGGGATCGGCGTGGCCGGAAGCGGGATCAGTGGTTGTGGTCCGGCGATCGGGCTTGGAGCCAACGTGACTGATCGGGCCAGCATCCGCGCAATGCTTGATGAGGTGACGCTTGCTTACGGCGGGTTCGATTCCGTCGTCGTGACGGCGGGCATCTTTGTCCCGAGCGACACCACGGGCCATATTCCCGACGACAAATGGGCGTTGACGTTCAATATCAATGTGACTGGCAGTTATCTGGTGGCCGATGAGGCTTACAAGACCTGGAAGGAACAGGGTCTGCGCGGAAACCTTGTGCTTACCACCAGCGCCAATGCTGCCGTCGCCAAAAAAGGAAGCCTCGCTTACGACACCTCCAAAGCGGCTGCCAATCATTTGGTGCGCGAACTGGCCATCGAACTCGCTCCGTTGGTGCGCGTCAATGGTGTCGCTCCGGCGACCGTGGTGCAGGGAAGTGCCATGTTCCCTCGCGATCGGGTCATCGGGTCATTGGCCAAATACAATATCGCTTACACAGAGGATGAAGCGACGGACTCGCTGGTAACCAAACTCGCGCAGTTCTACGCTGACCGGACCCTGACCAAATCGCCGATTACGCCCGCCGATCAGGCCGAAGCGTATTTCCTGTTGGTGAGCCAGCGTCTGAGCAAGACCACTGGCCAGGTCATCACCGTCGACGGCGGTCTGCACGAAGCGTTCCTGCGCTAAAAAGCCATTTCAACGCCGCGCCGGACATCCGGCGCGGCGTTTTTTGTGCTCACGACAGGCGATCAGTTAAATCGTCCGCGCTTTTGGCAGCGTGATATGTGGCTCGCGCAGATAAATTGGTTCAAGATCATCCCTTTGCACGATCCCGGAACCGATTGCAGCGAGGCGGGCTAGTCGGACTGCGTTGGGAAGCGCCACCCGCGCGTTCGGAAACGCTGTCAGCTGCTCGCAGGCATAAACCGGCAAGGGCGATTCGAGCCGGGCGCGCAATTCCGTTTCGGAAAGCAGCAACGGCCCTTCTTCGCACACACCATTTCGAACGCGCGTAAAATAAAACGCCTCCCGCCGCGCATCGCCGATCGCCAGATACTCGGGAGTCTCGGTTTCCAGCGCAGCCACCGATGGGATTCCGGTCAGCGCGGCTCCGAGTCCAAGCTGAAAGCCGAGTGCGGCTGAAATGGCGATCCGCACCCCGGCATACGAACCCGGTCCGAGTCCGATGACAACCTGATCGATGCCTTCCACGCACGCCCTGGCTTTTTCCAACGAGACAAAAAGCGAGGCGCTATGGCTGCGACCGGCCATGAAATGCTCTTCCATGAGTAATTGGCCATCGGCAAGGAGGGCCACGCTGCCGCGTTCTGTGGAGGTATCGATGGCGAGGATGATCATGAAGCGTGGGAATGGGAGCCTTGCATCTTTATCCGGCGATGCACTCGCATGAAATGCCGATTTTAAGCCGACCTGATCTCATTTCGGCCTTCCCCCAACGCGTCACTTTGGCAAACTCGATTTTCTATGGACCACGCAATCGGTATCGACTTTGGCGGAACGACGATCAAATCCGCCTTGGTGCGCGAAGGAGAGATTCTTGAACGCGGCGCGATCATTGACACGCGCAAATGCGGCACTCCGGAGGCGATTGTCGATGCGCTTGTCGAGGTTGCCGCGGAGCTTTCCTCCCACGCAAAAGGCCAGGTGCGCGCGCTGGGGATCGGATTGCCCGGGATCATTGACAGCGTCAACGGCATCGTCCACGAGCTCACCAATGTCCCCGGCTGGAAGGAAGTGGCTCTTGGCGATTTGCTCCGGCAGCGCACCGGTCTTCCCAGCAAGATTGAGAACGACGTGAATGCGATGGCTTATGGCGAATGGAAATACGGCGCGGCGCGCAATGGCTTGCATGTTGTTTGTATGACCCTGGGTACCGGAGTAGGCGGCGGCTTGATCCTTGATGGCCGCCTTTATCGCGGCGCGCAGCTTGGGGCGGGTGAAATCGGCCATATGAGCCTCGACTACCGCGGTGTGCCCGGCCCATACGGCAATTTCGGCGCCCTGGAAAAATATGTGGGCAACAACCAGATCGCCGAGCGCGCCGTGTTGCTCTACGCCGCCGCCGGGATTCAAAAAAATGCCGAGTGCTGCACCCCGATGCATCTGAGCGTGGCAGCCGATGATGGCGACCCGATCGCGCTTGGACTCTGGGAAGCGCTCGGAGCGGAAATCGGAGCCACGCTTGCGAGCGTGGTTTGGCTCCTCAACCCGGATACCATCGTAATTGGCGGCGGAGTTGCCAAAGCCGGCGAGCGCCTTTTTGCGCCGATTCGCCGCGAGCTGCGCGCCCGGACCATCGACATTATGCACAATCGGCTCCGGATTGTGCCCGCCGAGCTCGGAAACGATGCGGGCATCATCGGCAACGCCACCCTGGCCCTCGACTCGCTTAGTGCTTAGGTTCGCACTCCAATTTCAGGACATGGCTTCTGATCCACGTAACGAGCATAGCTGGTTGCGGCATCTTCTTTCAGAAGCAAAGGCAGGCTAAACGGCTTCGGCCGTTGGATGAATCCAGGGGGCGCGATAGGGACGGGCAAGGAGACGGTTGGCTTCGTCGTCGCCTGTGACTTTGTGGGTGGCAGCATCCCAGGTGAGGCTGCGGCCGAGTTGCAGCGAGAGATTGGCGAGAATACTCGAGGCACTTGAGATATGACCTTGTTCAATATCGGCCACAGGCTTTGAACGTTGGGCGATAGCTGCCAGAAAGTCTTTCATGTGACCGCGAATGGCCGGGGCGACATGTTTTTCAAGATCCTTCTCCGTCTTGTCCTCGGGATATTGTTCAAGTTCATAAACAACGTCGCGATGGACTGACTCGCCTTTGCCTTGGGGAACAAAATCGTAGCCCATGACACCAGCCTTTAGAGTTCCCTGATCGCCATAGAAAGTCGCCGCCCATGGATACTTGGGATCCGGAGATGAGCCGTAAGCGCGATGTGTCCAGATTACGTTTAATCCCTCAAACTCGAACATGGCGGTTTGAGTATCGGTGATATTCGCTCGGCTTTTTTTATCGACGAATATGCCGCCGCTGGAACTGACCCGGCGCGGCCAGCCGAGGTCAAGCATCCAGCGTGTCATATCCAGCATGTGGACGCACATGTCGCCAACGATGCCATTGCCGTATTCCATATAAGCCCGCCATTTGCGGGGATGAACCAGCGAATTATACGGTCGCATCGGTGCCGGTCCGGTCCACATTTCGTAATCGAAAGTCGGGGGAGGCGTGCTATCCGGAGGGTTCTCCGTTGCGCGCATATGATAGTAACAGCAGATTTCAACCAGACCGACTTTTCCGAGCTTGCCGGTCTTGATAATTTGCTCGCGAGCTTCAATTAAATGCGGCGTGCTACGGCGCTGTGTGCCGACCTGAACCACCCGGTTATATTTGCGGGCCGCCGCAACCATTGCCTGGCTTTCCACCACATCGACGCCCGTCGGTTTCTGCACATAAACATCAGCGCCTGATTTTACGGCGTCGATCATCGGCAAAGCATGCCAGTGGTCGGGAGTGGCAATGAGCACCGCATCAAGATCCTTTTCACGCAGCATTTCCCGATAATCGGCATAAAGGCGTGGTGTCTTTTTGGATTGCTGACGGATTGCAACCAATTGCGCCGCTTCCTCCAACATTACTTTGTCTACATCGCAAAGTGAAACCACCTCCACCGGGGCTATTTGGACAAGACGCAGAAGGTCGCTTTTGCCATACCAGCCACAGCCAATCAGGCCGACGCGTTTTCGCTGATCGGCAAAGTCGACGGCGAAACTCGGGAGGGAGGTGGCGGCGAGGGTAGCGGCGCTCGTGCGGAGGAACTGGCGACGGTTCATCCTGCTGAATTGCCAGAGATCGCGCTCAAAGGCAACGCGTTCGATGCTCTAAAACAAGGTTTCTCCGTGAATAAAAAAAACGCCGAGGGCAACAGGTTACCCGCGGCGTTCGTGATTCTTTTTAAAGGTCTTTTAGGACCAAAGTCGCTGCCAAAAACTAGGCTTCACATCGAAATCCTGGATCCTATCCACTGCATCCCTGACAACATGCGAAGAACTCGAGTAAGCCTTGCGCGCACCTTGCGCCAGCGGGTGCATCAGGGAGCCAATGTAACCGGACTTTTCGTCGATAAAATCCCGGACAGGATGCGGCTCGGGTCTTAAGGCTCGAATTAATAGGCCAAGTCCAAACCCAAGCGCAGCCGTGGCAAGCACCGCTGGAATGGGATTTTCGCGGACGATGAGATCGGCTTGGTGTAAGAGTTTCTCCTGTTGGGTCTCTTCCTGAAATTCGTTGGTATTCATCGCTGATTTAATTGGAATTTTAGCGTCCTGAGCGCTTGGAGATCTCCTCTGAAATCTTGATGGCGCCAAAACAGAGCAGCGCGGGTTTGACAAGGGAGAAAAAGAGGCGCAACACGCCGCCCAGAATTTTGAAGACTGGAAAAACAGTCAGGATGACACCGGTGCCAAGGGCGATGCCGACCGCTTTCATCGGTTCTTCGCGCACGTAA
The DNA here is from genome assembly GCA_028293625.1 of Chthoniobacteraceae bacterium. Classification (GTDB taxonomy): domain Bacteria; phylum Verrucomicrobiota; class Verrucomicrobiia; order Chthoniobacterales; family Chthoniobacteraceae; genus CAIURC01. The sequence continues at coordinate 233,312 of JAQGOL010000035.1, forward strand.
AGTTCCGTGCGATCGCGTAGTTTTTCCAATTCCACGTTGTAGTTGCTGGTAGCCGATTTGGCCGATTCAATGGTATCCATTTTGATTTGCAGTTAGCCGGGTGAATTAGGTGATAACTCGATGCGGTTGGTTCAGCTCCTTATTCGGATGAGATTAAGTTTACGGGCGTTTTAGGGTTGAAATTTGTGTGCGGTTGGATCGTCACGGTGACTGTATGGCGCGCACCGCCACAATTAAATCGCGAGCGAGTGGCAGAGGGGTCGCGTGTTATCGATGCTGCCTTTGATTTATCTGCCGGATTTGTAAGCCAGGCAGGCCGTTCTCATTTCGGAACGGGCACGATTTTTAAAAAGTTACCCCCGGTTTGCGCTCAAATAGAAGCCTGCAGCCCGATAATGGCGCGCAAGTTCCCTCTCAGTAACAGCGCATCCGCAACTCTTTGAAAGCCGCACCGAGATGCAATAGGAGCGCCGTGGCGGAAAACGATTCCTCGGATTCTTTTCCGGTATGGATGGCCAGTTCCGCGGCGCGGCCGCACAACCATGCCCCGGCCCTCGCGGCATCGTAAAGGGAAAGGCCATGGCCCGCCAATGCGGCACAGACGCCGGTAAGCAGGTCGCCCATTCCGCCGCTGGCCATGCCGGGCGAGCCGGTGGAATTAAAGGAAAGAGACTTCCCTTGTTCACCGACAAGCGTCCGCGCCCCTTTGAGCAACAGCGTATGCGGATAACGGCCGGTAAAAGCTTCCACAGTCTCTTTGCGGGAACGTTTCGAGGAGAGAGGATCAAGCCGCGCCATTTCCCCAGGATGCGGAGTCAAAAGCCGCGGCCCCGCGCATTGATTGAGCAGGTCGATTTGGGTGGCCAATGCATTGAGCGCATCGGCGTCGACGATCATTGGCTGCCCGACGCAATGGATTAACTCGAGCACTTCAGCGTGCCGCTCCGATCCGAGGCCCGGTCCGATCGCGACGACATCGTGCCGGGAGTCCATCAACTTCAGATAAGACTCAACCGGGCGCACCATCACCTCCGGAGCGGAGGCCGAGGCGACAATCGGATAAATATCGCTGGTCACATACAGGGTGATTAGGCCGGCACCGGCACGCACGCATGCTTCAGAAGTCATCAATGCGGCGCCTGCCAGGCCACGCGAACCTGCCACGATTGCGATCCGGCCAAAATCGCCTTTATGCACATCGAACCGGCGCAAGGGGAGCAATGGGGCAAGCAGTTCGGCCGTCGCGATTGTGTCGCCGTCGGAGTCGGCGAGGGCGCTCAGTTCGTTCAGGGGGAGCACCGCCAGCCGTCCTACGAAAGGGGTTGCCGGATCGGCAATCAGGCCGCGTTTGGCAAAGCCGATTGTCAGCGTGAAATCGGCCCGGACCGCATCGGCATCCGCGGAGCCGTCATCGGCATTCAAGCCGGTGGGAAGATCAATTGAAAAGACACGGGCATTCCTGTTTAAACGCAGTGCATTGATGGCACGCGCGGCGCTCCGAATCGGTTCACGCAACGGGCCGCCTGCGCCAATTCCAAGCAAGCCATCGAGCACCACCACCACTGGCGAAGCGCCGATTGAAACGGGCGGTCCAAGGGCGGCGAACATTTTGGTGGTCAATGGACTCCACTGATTTGGCTCAAACGCCGGGACCGGCTCGATGCACCATCCGGCCGCGGCGAGATGGCGCGCCGCCACGAGGGCATCGCCGCCATTGTGGCCTTTTCCGAAATGGACAATACAACGGCCGGGGCCAGGGTAAAACTGGCGCACCGCCGCGGCGATTTTCTCGCCAGCTTCCTCCATAAGAGATTCGGCGGTGATTCCTTGGGAAAAAGCGCGTTGTTCAAGCGCCTGCATTTCCGAACAGGTGAGCAGCATGCAAAGGATTCGTGAACCGAACCGGAGGCAATGGCATCCAATCTGCCCTTCGTTTTACCGGTATTTGGAGATGATGGCGCGGGCGAGCGCATCGGCCAGTTGCTGGCGGTAGGAGCCTGAAGTAATGCGGCGCCCTTCCTGGCGGTTGCTTAAGAAACCGAGTTCAGCGAGCACGGCAGGGCTGCGAGTATTCCTGATGACGTAAAATCCTCTCCGGCGCATGTTACGATCGGGAGTGCCAGCGGTGCGGACTACTTCCCGATGCACCGCGGCAGCCAGGCTGGCACTGCCCGGGCTGTAATAATAGGTTTCAATGCCGCAGGCGCCCTCGCGCGGCGCGCAATTAAAGTGGATGGAGATGAAGATGGCGTTGCGGCGCGAGTTGGCGATGGCACACCGCTGACGGAGACCGACAAACGTGTCGTTCGAACGCGTCATGACGGTCGTAAAACCGGCCCGTTGCAGCCTTGCACGAAGGCGCTGGGCGACATCGAGCGTGTATAACTTTTCAGCCAGCCGTTGACCAGGGACACCGCCGCGATCGATCCCTCCATGTCCCGCGTCGATGACAACGGTACGTGCGGCAAATGCCGGTGTGAGAAAGATCAGCCAGCAGGCAAGGCCGGAAAGGAGCCGTTGGAAGGAACGCATGGGGTTGGAGGTCGCAGACATTTCCTTAGAACAAGCCGATTGCCAGCGGAATTTTTGATACTCTCTCCAAATTCCGGCTTCAAACGCTCCATTCTCAAAGCCCGCGGCGCGTCTTGTGCCCCTTGTCGTGCTCGCTTAGAAGAGCCGCGATGAAGCGCCCCCTTTTTGCTCTCACAATTTTCATGGCATTCCTTGTCCCGGGTTTCGGGCAATTTAAAAATGGCATGTCAGAAGCACCGGGAAGCTGGATCAACGCGACGATTGGGATTGGCAAAGAGGGGGATGGCACCACCAAGGTCGCCGCTTTAAAAGGGATCGCATTGAGAGTAGGCGAAAAAGGCGAAGCGGCCGTGGCTTACGATCTGGAGCTTTGCCGGATGGCGGGTGCGTGGACCGGCAAATTTGTCACTCCTATGAATTTGATGTCGCGCGGCGAATTTCCAACCGCCTTGGGTGCCGTCGCTTTCATCAACAACGCAATCCCCGGATTTATCTCCGGTGACAGTTGTAAAGATCCGCGTCCCGAACCTTTTGGACCGTTGCCTGCCGGGGAGGCAAAATTCAAAGGGTTCCACGTCTGTGGCGATGTCGTGGTGCTCGTATGGGAAGTGCAGGGAACCGAGATTCTTGAGCAAGCCACCCATATTCGCTCGTCAAACGTCGATCGATTTGTCCGCACTTTTTCAATTGAGCCGACGAAAACCCGTCTTCGCATTCCACTTTGCGTGGCGCAACCGGGGAGCGTGGGGACGTTTCCGGCGGCCGGCCTTAATGTGCAGGAAATTGATGGTACGTTTTACTTGGAAATTCCGCCACATGAACAGCGGTTGGTTGACGCAGTGGAAATCCTTGTGTCACCCGATGCCGGGGCGATTCGGGAGTTGGTGGCGAGCCTGGAAACAAGCCATCTGACAGGCGATCCCGCCAGCTGGCTCACCCGCAAGCATGTGCGCTGGCCGGAATCGGTTGAAACGCAGGGCGAACTCGCCGTGCCGCCCGTAGCCGGAAAGATCGAGTCCGCTTATGTGGTGGATACCATCAAGCTCCCTGAATTGAATCCATGGGGAGCGCCGATGTTTGTGGGCGGCTTTGACTTTTTCCCGGATGGCCGCGTGGCGTTTTGCACATTCCACGGCGACGTTTTTATCGGATCAGGCATCGACGATACCCTTGCCCATGTGAAATGGAAACGCTTTGCAAGCGGCCTTTATCACGCACTGGGATTAAAAATCGTGGACGGTGAAATTTATGTGACCGGACGGGATGGAATCACACGGTTGCGCGATTTAAATGGCGACGGCGAAGCTGATTATTACGAAGCGTTTAACCACGACATTATGGTAACGCGAAGTTTCCATGAGTTTGTTTTTGATCTTCAAACAGATCCAGAGGGCAACTTCTATTTTGCCAAGGCGGGACCTGTCAAAAACGGGGGACGCGGTTTTGACCAGATTGTGGCGCATCACGGTTGCCTCTTTCAGGTTTCGGCCGATGGAAAAAAGCTGGAGACCGTGGCCACCGGATTCCGGGCGCCAAACGGGATTGGATGCAGTCCAACGGGGCAGGTGACCAGTGGCGACAATGAAGGCACGTGGACGCCAGCCTGTCGGCTCAACTGGATCAAGCCGGGCGGCTTTTACGGAGTAGTCGATCTGGCGCATCGTAATCCGGCGCCTGCCGATTACGATCGCCCGCTTTGCTGGATACCGAAGCGGTTGGATAACTCAAGCGGCGGGCAGGTATGGGTAACCAGTGATAAATGGGGACCATGGAAGGATCAGCTCCTTCATTTGAGCTACGGCACCTGCGCGCTCTTTGGCGTGCTCAATGAAGAGGTCGACGGGAAAAGGCAGGGCGGGCTCGTGCAGTTTCCTGTTAAGTTTCAAACCGGCATCATGCGCGCCCGGTTCAATCCGGTGGATGGCCAGCTTTATGTGGGCGGCTTGCGCGGTTGGCAGACGACCGGTTTGAAAAACGGCGCCCTTCAACGGGTCCGATACACCGGGGCTCAAGTGCGGATGCCAATCGCCATGCAGGTGAAAAAGAATGGAATTGAGCTGACGTTTTCCACCGAACTCGACACGCAGGCAGCCGCTGACCCCGAGAATTATAGTATCGAGGTCTGGAACTACTTATGGTCGAAAGCGTATGGCTCGCCGGAGATCTCGACGTTGAGCGATGAAGTAAAGCCGGATGAAACAGGCAAGAGCGGTACACCGGAGTTCAGCAAGGCGCAAATGAGCAGGACGCAGCACGATCCGCTCTCCGTTGTGGCGGTAAATATTGGAACCAATGATCGCACCGTTTTTCTTGAAATCCCGGGAATCAAACCGGTCATGCAAATGGCGATCAAATATAACCTGAAAAGCGTCGATGGCGCGGAAATGCGCGGCGAAATCGTCAACACCATCCATTCCCTCGGACAGGAATGACCCGCAAAAAAATCACGCGCACCGGATTGCTCCGGTGCGCGTGAAGAGATTGAACGGGGGGGTTAGAGCTTGGGACTTAGACCGGTTCGCCGGCCGGGATTTCGACAGGAACCGGCGGGGCGGGCGGCTGGTTGGCGCCGCCCTGGGGAACCTGAACGACTTGGAAATTTTGCACCGTTTGGGCAAGAAGCTGTGCCAGGCGCACAACGCCTGCAGGGGTCATCGCGATACGCGTGTGAATGGGCATCAGCGAAGTGCCGGGACGATCCGGAACAATGCCGGAAGTGAAATCGAGGTAAACTTCCTCCGCGCCGACATTGACTAGGGCGTGGTTTGCGTAACGCGCCGTGAAGTCTTCGTAACGGACCTGGATGGAATGTGAGGGGTTGGGGCTTGGATTCGACATGACGATCCTCATTTAACAGCGCAAGAGTAGTTTGCAATGGCGAAGCCACGCAGATGTCCGGAGGAAGGCTTTGAAGCAAAGGTTCTTTCCTTGTCGCATCCATCGGGGGGGAAAGGTGAGATAACAAACGGAATGGTCAGCAAACCGAGACGATCCGGAAGTGATTGCGCGAACCGCCTATACCCATTTCCAGCTGCTCATTTTCTTTCTTGCCCAATAACTGGGATCCCAGAGGCGAGTGTGGCGTTATGACAAGGACTTCCTTGTTCTCATGCACGATTTCAGTCCCGCCGGCGCGCGGGCCGATGAAATACCAGGAGTGTTCTCCTTTGCTTTCCAGTTCGACCAATGCGCTTAGGCCGATGATATCACCGGGTCCGAATGTTTGAAGTGTCAGCGCTTGAAAACTCTGTCGGGCGTGCTCTGTCTCGGCTGCCTGACGTGATTGTCCATGCGCCAGATAGGAAGCTTCCAACGCACGGGTGTCATATTTGTTCTCGGCCTTGTTTTGTTCGTGAGTCGCCTCGGCATGCGCGGCGCGGGCCGAAAGGGAGTATAACTCGAGTTCAGCTTCAAGCTGTGCGAGGATTTTTTTAACGAGATCGGTTTTATTCACGGCAAGGAGAAGAGAGGCGGTGCGCAGCACGGCCGCGTGTTCATACAGCAATTTTTGGAGCTGGCAATTCCACGATTATCCTCAAGGACGCAGCCTGCTGGCCCGTTCGCTGATTCCTGCATGGGAATAGGGAATCCGGCTTTGCGCTTTGATCGCGGGAACGCGACAATCGACCAATCATTGAGCGATTATTGCTGCAAGGAGTTAGGCCGTATGGTTCCCTCGCTTTGTTCGATGAAACCGGCAGCTATTTACGGTTCAACCTGGCTCAGCTCTTTCGCGGTGAAAGCACGGAGGTAAGCGATGCACGAAGTCTTTCTGGAGGCGATCACTTTCGTCAATCTGCCGTTTACCGTCCTGCTCGGCCTGATTGTCCTTTACTGGGTCATGGTCGTCATTGGGGCATTGGATTCCACATTTGGCAGTGAGTTCGATGGGCATCTGGAAAGCGGCACTGAATCCTCGTCGGACCACGATGCCAATCATGACGGCTGGATCTCCGGCTTGGCGCATTTTATCAATTTAGGCGATGTCCCCTTGATGGTCGTCATGAGCGTCATCACGCTTAGCCTCTGGACGGGCTCATTGATTGCCAACCGCTATGTAACCGGTCACCAAACGCTGCTTGCCCTGGCGTGCCTGATCCCAAATCTACTGATTAGTATTGTCGTGACCCGCTATATCACGCTGCCGCTAAAACCGCTTTTCAGAATGCTTCGACGCAATGAAGATGACGCGGTGCCGATAGTAGGGCAGCCGTGCCGGATCCTGACAAGCCAGGTCACCGGCACGTTTGGCCAGGCGGAAATCACCACTCAAGGCGCTCCCTTGCTAATCAATGTGCGGACCCTGGATGGCAGCTGTCTGCCCAAAGGCGCCATCGCGATTGTTGTTCGTGAAGACCGGGAGCGAGACTTCTACTTTGTAACCGCCTTTCCGGATCCGCAGATGTTCTAACCTATATCCAACCATGGCCAATCCTCACGCCTTCCTCGCCTTCATCGACGCGCTCTTCGGAGTAGGCGCAACGCTGCTGCTTTTAATTCTTATAGGCGGCGCTTTTAGTGTTCTCACCTGCTTTCGCAAAGTAGAGCAGGGCCGGGCAATTATCCGCAACGGACTTCGAGGCACCAAAGTCTCCTTCTCAGGTCTGACCGTCTTTCCGATCATCGACAAAGCCGAGTATATGGATATCTCGGTCAAACGAGTCGAGATCGACCGGAACGGCGCCAACGGCTTGATCTGCATGGATAACATGCGTGCCGACATCAAAGTGGCCTTCTTTGTCAGGGTAAACCAAACTCCGGAGGCCGTGCTCAAAGTTGCCCAATCCATCGGATGCGAACGCGCTTCAAGTCAGCATGCCATCGTTGAGCTCTTCGACGCGAAGCTCTCCGAGGGACTTAAAACCGTGGGCCGCCAGTTTCAGTTTGTCGACCTTTACAATTCCCGGGACAAACTCAAGGAAGGCATTTTGCAAAGTATCGGCACCGACCTCAACGGGTTTGTGCTCGAGGATGTGGCCATTGACTATCTTGAGCAAACACCGGTCGCGTTGCTTAATCACGATAATATCCTCGATGCGGAGGGCATTAAAAAAATCATCGAGCTAACGGCTGCGCAGAAAATTCTCGCCAATCAAATCGATCGTGAACGGGAGAAAACCATCACCAAGCAGAACGTCGAAGCAACTGAAACGATCCTCGCTCTCAACCGGCAGCTCGCCGAAGCCGAACAGAAACAGAAGCGCGAAATTTCAGGAATTGTCGCGCGCGAGGAAGCGGAATCAAAAAAGGTCCAATCCGAACAACGGCTTCGGGCCGAGCAGGCGCGAATTGCCGTCGACGAGGAACTGCAGGTGGCCGAGGAAAACAAGAACCGCCAGATCATTGTGGCCCAGCGCAACAAGGAACGGACCGATGGGGTTGAAAAGGAGCGCGTTGAAAAGGATCGCGCGCTTGAGCAGATTGAACGCGAACGGCTCGTTGCGCTGGCCGAGATCGCCAAGGAAAAAGCGGTTGAGAGCGAACGGAAGCTTATTCAGAATGTCATCCGCGAGCGCCTGGAGGTGGAGAAGACTGTCGTTATTGAGCAGCAACGCATTAAAGACACCGAAGCCTTTGCAACGGCCGATCGGGAGAAAAAGGTCGCGGTGACCGCGGCGGAAAAGCAGGCGGAGTCCGAGTTGATCCGCGACATCAAGGCGGCGGAAGCGGCAAAAAAATCGGCGGAGCTGCGGGCCGATCAGGAGATGGTCACCGCTGTGCGCCGCGCAGACGGCGAGAAACAGGCGGCCGAACGCCATGCCCAGCAACGGATTATTACCGCCGACGCCGAGCTTGCCGCCGCTTCCAAAGAGTCGGCGGCCAAAAAAGTGCTGGCTGAAGCGGTAACGGCGGAAGCGGCGGCCACCGGCCTGGCTGATGCCCAGGTGCAGGAAGCAAAAGCCGGTGCCTTGCAAAAACAGGGTGCCGCCGAGGCCGAAGTCATGCAACTCAAGGCGAGTGCGGAAGCGGAAGGAATCACGCGCAAAGCCGAAGCGATGAAGCTCTTTGATGAGGTGGGCAAGGAACACGAGGAGTTTAAGCTGCGTTTGGCCAAAGAGCGCGATGTGGAGTTGGCGCATATCCAGGCGCAGGCCAATATTGCGAGCAGCCAGGCGGAGGTTTTGGGCGAGGCGCTCAAGAGCGCCAAAATTGACATTGTTGGCGGAGACGGAGCGTTCTTTGACCGGATCACTGGAGCGATCTCCAGCGGTAAAGCGCTTGAGCGCTTAATACGGAACAGTCCGACATTAAGCGATGTAAAGGAGACGTTTTTCAACGCGGATCCCGAGTATTTTCACGCGCAGGTTCGCACTTACGTGGATCGGTTCGGACTAAGCAGCGAGGACGTTAAGAATCTTAGTATCGCCACCGCTCTTACCCAGATGCTGACCCTAACCGACGATGCCAAAACAAAAGGGCTTTTAACCGGGCTGCTTGGCCAGGCTAAACGTCTCGGTCTTGATGGCATTGCCCTTTCCAGCCTGCATCAAAATGGCGTTGCCCGTTCCGCTTAACTTCGAGGCAGACCCGCTGCTCGATCAAGGCACCTACGAGATTCTGCGCGGCCGCCTTGTCGCGCACGGTGCGCAATTGCGTGAGCGGTTGGAGAGGTTAAATGCCGCCCGCCAAAGCGTGTTCGGTTCCATTCCCACGACACTGCTTGCCACCGAGCGGGTGACGACCAAAAACAACTGCACGCCCCGCGATATCATCCCCATCGGCGAAAGCCGGTTTTTGCTCGGCTATAATGTGCATGTCGGGCTCCGCAGCGAAATAAAGCTCGAAGACGTTTTCGCCCTTTATGAATGCCAGGGACGCGCATTTAGGGAACTGCCACTTGAAGCCATCGCCGATCCCACTTTTCAGTCCGACTTCAAGAGCCTGTATAAGTATTACAAAGAAACAATCTTCACCAAGTTTTCGATTCTCGAGCCGCATCTCTTCATGGAGTTCCGGATCGGCAAGAGCATCACCGATATCAAGACGTTCAAGTGGCTCTGCCAGGATGGTCTGCTTGCTTACCAGGGAAACCGATTCGATCACGAATACCAGTTCCCGCCCGAGCACGAGTTTAGCTGGATCCGGACCCACCGCGAACTACACCGGTCCGGGCTTCACCCTCATATCTCCATTGAGGACCGGGTCTTTGTAGAATGCGTGGGCGGCGATCTTACAATTAAGGTTGAAGATAACACCGCGACCGGTCAGGGGATTTATTCGGAGAATGTTGATCACCGGGATCAAACTCTCGATGACGCCGAGATTTTTTACGCATCGGTTGGAAATCTTGTGCTCCTCAAGATCCGGCCATACCAGGAAAAGGCATTTCGTTATTTTGTCTTCAATGAAAAGCTCAAGGAAGCCCGGCGCATTGATGCGATAGCGGACTCCTGCGTGCTGCTTCCTGACGGTCACGGGATCATTTTCTCCCACGGTTATTATCTGCAAAGCGGCGAGTTCAAGATTTTCGATACGGCTTTGGAAGGGATGGTTTTCTACAAGCGCATCGCTTCGCCCAACGGCGAGGACACACTCTTTACATTCTACCATCGGGAGAGTGGCGATTACATTCTGCTCTCTTACAATCTTATCGCCCGAGCGGTCGAGACACCGATTATCTGCAGCGGTTTTTCTCTTTTCGAGAACGGCGAGATGGCGCTTTTCCGAAGCGATCTCCAACCGCAGAAACATCATGTGGTGCAGGTCTGGCAAACTCCTTATGTCGGCCCGGCGTGGCAGCCGGAAGTGCAGCCGACAAGCTATCTGTATAAAATTGGAAATCCGGCGCTGGTCGGCGCGATGGCTGAATGCCAGGGCATTCTCACCCTGCTCAGTAAGAACGACAGTTATAGCGGTCTTTATCTCGATCTTGTAAAGGAATCAGGTGCGATTCTTGACGCCTATTTCTGGCTGGACCGCGAGGATGCCTGCAATCTGCAGGAACCGCTTGTTGAGATCAGGCAGGCAGCCACAGCGGCGCTCGCGGAATTCGACAAGGTTGAGAATATCAAGCGGAGAACCGCGGCCGAAGCGCAGCGAGTCCTTGAACAGGCCAGTGCTATTCTCGATTTGCTTCCCACGCAAAGCTTCAAACAAATCGGCGCATTTGTTGCCCGGCTCGCCGAGTTGCGCGGCATCCGTGGAAGCCTGATTTCGCTTAAGGAACTGCGATATATCGATTTGCCACGAGTTGGCGAGACCGAGCAGCAGGTTGTCGTGGCGGCCGGGCAACTGGCTGAACGCACAGTGGCGTTTCTTCTTAAACCCGAAGCGCTGGACCCTCTCCGTGATCAAGTCCGCGCGCTCAAGGACGCCGTTGCTGCACTAACCAAAGTGACTGTTGCCCAAGCGCTCGAGGAGCAGATGGGCGTGGCGGCTCGGGAGCTCGATCTTCTGATTGAAACCGTTAGCAACCTTAAAATCCAGGATGCCACTGAGACTACCCGAATCATCGAGAACGTTTCGGCAATCTATGCCGTGCTCAACCAGGCGCGCGCAGGGCTCAAGCAGAAGGTTCGTGAACTGCGCGGAAACGAAGCGATCGCCGAGTTTGGCGCCCAGTCGCGTTTGCTTGACCAGGGACTGGCTAACTTTCTGGATCTTTGTGCCACACCCGAAAAGTGCGATGAATACCTGAATCGGCTACTGGTTCAGGTGGAAGAACTTGAAGCACGCTTTTCCGATTTTGACGAGTTTGTAGTAGAGCTCTCCGAAAAGCGCACTTTATTGGCGAGCGCATTTGAATCGCGCAAGATTGAGTTGATTGAAGTGCGCAATCGCAAGAGCCATGGCTTGCTCACCGCGGCGGAACGCATTCTCAAGGCGATCAAACATCGCGCCGATCACCTTGAAAGCCTCGACGCGATCAATGCCTACTTTGCGTCCGATCTCATGGTCGAAAAAGTGCGCGACCAAATCGCGCAGCTGATCGCTTTGAGCGATAGCGTCAAGGCCGACGACCTTGGCAGCCGGCTCAAAACAATCCGCGAGGATGCCGGCCGCCAACTCAAGGATCGGCAGGAACTTTTTGCCGGTGGCGCCAACTGCATCCAGCTTGGCCGTCATCAGTTTCTCGTTAATACCCAGGAACTCGACCTTACCGTCGTCCAACGCGGCGGGGAGATGAATTTGCACCTGACCGGGACCAGCTTTTTTGAGCCGATCATCGACCCGGCTTTCCTTGCCACCCGGCCGGTTTGGGAACTGGAAGTCGTTTCTGAATCTTCAGAAGTTTACCGGGCGGAGTATCTGGCCTTTCGGATATTGGAAAATACCAAGCCGGATGAAGCGGTTTCCTGGAGCGAAGAAACACGGCTTGCCAGGGTGACGGAGTTTATGAGCCCGCGGTATGCGGAGGGTTATGTGAAAGGGGTCCATGATGGCGACGCCGCGAAGATCCTTGGCACATTGCTTGAAATGCACGCGAGCCTCGGGCTTTTGCGCTACTCAAGCCAGGCCCGCGCTTGCGCGGCACTCTTTTGGCAGCATTTTCCCGAAGGTGAACGCCGCTCTCTTCTTACTGCCAAACTGCGCGGTTACGCGACGATGAAACAGCTCTTTCCCGGAGCCGAGCTTCAATCTTCCTATATCGGGGAGTTACAAACGCTGCTTGGTGAATGGACAGGCCGTACCGCAATTTTTGATGCGAGTTGCCTTACTCAAGCCGCCGAGTACCTCTATTTTCAAATCAAACGCGGCGGCAATTTCGTTGCCAGCCCGCAGGCAGCACGATTGCTTCATGCCTTCCGCCAGCATCTGAGCGTGAGAGGATTTGAGGATGCGTTCCAAGCCATTCGTGCTTCGGTGGAAGCGGATCTCGCCAGCTTGTTTGTCATCGTTCGCGATTGGCTTGGCGCTTTTATTCGCAATGCCGGGGACGACGGCGCGCTGGAGTTTCTGGATGAAGCTGGTTGGCTGCTTTTGCGCGGCACCACCTCGGAGCTGGACATCATCGACGCTTCGGTAGCGCGCGAGGTTGAGGGGCTGCTGGGCAGTCATCCCTTGCTGCAGGGCGGGCGTCTCGTGGTGCATTACATTCGCTTCATGGAAAAGCTGCGGACCCATACGCTCACGGTCGTCCCGGCCTTTGAATGCTGTCAGCGACTTAAAAAGCAGCATATTGAAGAAGCTCGCGTGCGGCTTCAGCTTGAGAACTTCAAGCCTAAGGTTCTTACTTCATTTGTTCGCAATCGCCTGATTGACAGCGCCTATCTGGGGCTCATCGGCGATAATCTGGCCAAACAGATAGGGACCGCCGGCGATACCAAGCGGACTGATCGGATGGGGTTGCTTCTGCTGGTCTCGCCTCCCGGCTATGGAAAGACGACGCTGATGGAATACCTGGCAAGCCGCCTGGGTATTGTTTTCGTTAAAATCAACGGTCCCGCCATCGGCCATCGCGTGACCTCACTGGATCCGGCTGAAGCGCCCAATGCTTCCGCACGGGAAGAGCTCGCGAAACTCAATCTTGCCTTTGAGATGGGTGACAATGTCCTGGTTTGCCTTGATGACATCCAACATCTCAATCCGGAGTTATTGCAGAAATTCATCTCCCTCTGCGATGGCTCCCGGCGGATTGAAGGCGTCCATGGCGGGAAACCGCGCACCTACGATTTCAGAGGCAAAAAAGTAATCGTTGTGATGGCTGGCAACCCTTACACCGAGAGCGGCGAGAAGTTCCAGATTCCAGACATGCTGGCCAACCGTGCCGATACCTATAATCTGGGGGACGTCGCGGGGAGCCATGCGGAGGCTTTCAAATCGAGTTACCTGGAGAACGCGGCGGCTTCCAACCCGGCTTTGGGGCGCGTTGCCGGTCGCAGCCGCAAGGATCTATTGACTTTAATTCAGCTGGCCGAGCTTGGGCCGCGGGACGGGCTTGCTTTTGAAGGAACCTATTCGCCGGAGGAGCTTGGCGAATTCGTGAAGGTCATGCGGATGATGCTGCGGTTGCGTGATGTTGTCCTGCGCGTCAACGAAGAATATATCCGCTCGGCTGCCCAAGCGGATGCCTATAGGACCGAGCCGGCTTTCAAGCTTCAAGGCTCCTATCGCAATATGAACCGGCTTGCCGAGAAAGTCGCCCCGGTCATGAATGCGAGCGAACTTGAAGCCCTCATTCAGGAGCACTATCGAAATGAGGCGCAAACGTTGACCAAAGGCGCGGAAGCCAATTTGCTCAAGCTCCGGGAACTTACCGGTGCCCTTACTCCGGAGGAAGCGGTACGCTGGGAAACGATCTGTAAGACTTTCCGTAAAAACCAGCTGTTTCAAGGCGGCGACGAACGGGATCCGGTATCGCAGGTTGTCCGTCAACTCTCAGCCTGCTTTGATGGGATTGATTCCATCAAGGAAGTTCTTTCAGCCGGTTTCCGTGATCGGCTCAGCCCGCACGTTCCATCAGTGACTCTAATCATTGCGCCTCCTTCGGGCATGCCCGTCGCCGCCCGGGATGTTCCAAGCGGGAACGAGAATTTCAGTGCCGGAATCCGCGAAGTGCAGATTGATCAGGAAACGCTGGCGGAGATTTGGAAAGTAATTGAAGAGCGGCGAACGGCCGGCCTGCCCGCACAGGTATGCCGTTCATTGGATCTATCTTCCGGGAAGTAGCCCACCCTGAAAGCACGCTTTTAATCGTAATCTCCGTGTGCCCGGAGGATTACGATTGCCAGGGTGACAAGACTGCCATCATCGTCGGATGAGCTCAGAGCTGGGAAACAAACTGCTCGCGCGCGGCTGCGGCGCGGGCGTATTGGCGTGCCTGTTGCCAGCCTCGGCTGCAATGCATGAATACAAACGCAGCCATGATACCGATCCAGACCGAGTGCAACCAAAAGGCCACCGCGACCAGCCCGGCTACTCCGATAAAGCCGATGCTAGTTGCTACGAATAAACTGCGGATAGGTCCCAGCCAGAACCAAAGCAGTGAACGCAGAATTTGTCCGCCATCGAGCGGGTAGATCGGGAGGATGTTAAAAATAAGAAGAGCCAGATTAATACTCGCGGCCGCTTCGACTAGTAAAATGAGGTTGGGCGTTACGTGCCATCCGGAACGCCGGAAGAAAAATAGAAGACCGAATGTAATCGGCAACAGCACAACATTGACCAGCGGACCGGCGGCGATACTCCAAAGGGTGGCGCCGGGACGCGGCGGCGGCGCAACATAAGCGACTCCGCCCAAGGGCCAGAGAATGATTTCGTTTGCCTGGCCGCCAACCTGCCGGCAGGCAAGGGAATGGCCAAACTCGTGAAGCAGCACGATCAAAAAGAGCATCAGATACTCCAATACATTCCATGTAAGCGAAGAGTAATATCCCTTCCGATTTTGAATCGAGTAGGCTGCAACCACAAACCATGACCAATGAAGGGAGACCTCAATCCCGGCGATCTTGAATAAATGAAAGGCTCCTGAACGGGTCGGTAACATGCCGGAGACCGATAACAGACTTAACCACCGCCACAACCCTGATTTTCGACGCGCGGACGGCGCCGGCCCGCGCTGCGGCTAGCTTTCCAAAGCGGCTTGAAGATCGTGCCCGATCTTTTTTAGTGAATAACTGGCTGCAATCGAATCGACGCCGGCCGCGCCGAGTTGTTCGCGCAATCCGGGCGATTCTTTTAGGGCGAGTAATTTTTGTTCAACCTCGGTTTGTAGGTCGAGGTCGACGATCAAACCTGTAATGCCCTCTTCGACTTGCTCCAACATGCCGCAGTCGTTGTTTACCATCACCGGAAGTCCCGATGCCTGAGCTTCAAGCACAACGTAAGGAAAAGCATCCAGGCCCGAAAAATGAATGAAAGCATCGTGCCGCGCGTAAAGCGAACCGATGCCGGCAACGTGTCCAAGGAAATCAATTTCCTTGCCGTAACGTGCGCGAAATTGGGCGAGCGCGATGCCGGTGCCGGCCACGGAGATTTCAATCCCGTGCTTGCGAAGAAACGTTGCGGAACGCTCAAAAAACAGACCCATCGGCGCGACTTTTTGCGGGTAGTTGAAGTTGGTTACAGCCAGGAGCCGCAATGATGAACCGCTATGGATGCGCCGATTAAATGCAGCGGGATCGCAGGGAATCCGCACGACGCTGCTTTTCGCGTGGATTCCAAGCCGGCGCACAATCCAATGCGAGACCGGCACATAACGATCCACGAAACGGAAAAGCAGCCGGTCAAGTCCAAGCGACATCATCCCGCGCGCCAGCGGCGCCCATTGACAATGCCGAAAATGAAACCGGATCTGGTCCCGCGATTCGGCGAAAAGATCGCCCCGCAACCGCATCAGCACCGTGGCATTGCGCGGTTTGGCCAGGCCGAGGATTGTGGCCAGAAAAACCGAGCTCATGTCGGTGAAGACGTGGGTAAACCCGTGGTTGCCGCCGCAGAGCAGCGTCCAGAGCTCAATGAGAAACCGCGCGTGCGGGAATCGTCCGGCCTGGCAGATTTTCTCCCAGTCGATGATTTCAAGTTGCACACCGATTGCTTTGAGCGGTCGCACAATTTCGCGATGGCCGCGTTCGCCGGTGATCACGGCAAGGATTTTTTTTGAGTTCAAAATAGAGAAGGGAGCCGGGCTACCGCTGGTTTATCCGGTAATCGCTTGGACGCCAGCCGACCCATTTTTTAAACGTGGTTGAGAAGACGAACGGGTTCTCGTATCCGACCGCGTCGGCGATGGTTTCGATCTTGTCGGAGGTGGTGGCAAGCAGTTTGGCGGCCAATTGCATTCGTAAAAAAATGACGTGATGCATCGGGCTGCGGCCAAGTTCCCTGCGGCAGAGGCGCCGCAGATGTTCGGTGCTCAAATGGGAATGCTGCGCGAGCCGGTCGAGCGACCATGGTTCCCCGAGGCGGGTGGCGACAAATTCCCAAAGCGTGCTGAGCCGGTCATCGGTCTGCCACGGACGCGCGAACCGAAGGACATAGGTGTGGATCAACTCCACCCAATGGCTGATCGTCGCCGGGGCAAGCTGGCTTTGCATTTCAAAAAAAAGGCCCTGCACCGCCGCCCGTAGCGGGAGCGAATCAAAACGCGCCACGGCCGGGGAGGAACTCGACATGAACGGCTTTTGATCGGGTGGCTGCTGATAGCGAACCCAGGTAAACTCCCAGCGCGAATTCGGTTCGGTATGAAAAGCGAGCAGCGCGTGGGGCGGCGCAAGGCAGGCCCAGCCAGCTTTGCAAAGCTGCCAGCGGCCATCAAGCAGGATGCGTCCCTCGCCGCTTGAGCAAAAAAGCAAGTAGCTGCCGCTCAGGTTCATCCGCACAATTTCGTAGGGTGCGGCCGTATCAGCGATCCCGACATGGGCGATATGATGAAGGGCGAGCGCGGGGCATTCCTCGGCGCGCACTTTCCATTCGTGCGTCTCTTGCCCGACGATGTGGGTCTCGGATATTGGCAGGTGCGTTCTGGGCATGGAGGAAACGAGGGGGGATTGTTGAAGCTTTACGTCAAGCGAGGCCGAGTCAATTCTTCCCACTGGCAAGGCTTGATTTACCTGAAAAACAGCTAAGCTTTGCGCCCCGCTCAAGATTCCTCAAAAGTCCCCAGGCCACCGGAGTTTCTTTGCCAGTTGCCGCCAGTAATCCCCGGAGTTCCCCAAAAATCTGAATGAAACGTCACCTCCTGATCCTCTTAACCGTGCTATCGGCGATTATCGCCCATGGCGCCTCGGCTGCCGAGCCGCTGCGTGTCTTTATTCGCGGCGGAGCAAAATCCCACGGTCCAAACGCCCATGAGCATGCGCGTTTTCTTAAAGATTGGACCACGTTCCTCGCGGAACGGGGAATGAAGACCGATGGCGCGCTTGACTGGCCGACGGCCGATCAATTGAAGCAAACCGACGTGCTCGTCATGTATGCCCAGGACGGCGGCAACGCCACGGAGGAGCAGAAGACGAACCTTGGGGAATTTACCAAGCGCGGCGGCGGTCTTGTGGTGATTCATACCGCGGCCGTGAGCAACGATCCGGCGTGGTGGAAATCGGTCATCGGCGGGGCCTGGGTGCCCGGCAAGACCAAGTGGAAGGAAGGACCGATGGATCTTTACTACGTGGAAAATCAGCGGCTGGGCGAGCAGCACCCGATCACGAAGGGCGCTTCCAATTTCCACCTCGACGACGAGATTTATTACGACATGGACATCGCGCCCGATGTGCGGGTCCTGGCCACCAGTTACACGCCCAATGTTCCCGCCGGCAGGAAGGTCGCCGAAGGGAGCAAGGCTAACATCTACGACATCCAGCCGCAGATGTGGGCGTATGAGAAAGAGAACTACCGGGCTTTTGTCACCATCCCCGGCCACCTCTATTTTACTTTCGAAAAACCGAATTACCGCGCCATCCTGTTGCGCGGCATCGCCTGGGCCGGTAAACGCGCCAATGTCGATGAGTTCTGCAAAAAAGACGAGATCGAGGCGCTCACTTATCCCGAAGGCGGACCGCAGCGTCCCGCCGACACGCTCAAGGCGCTTGAAATCCATCCCGATTTCAATCTCAAGCTGGTGGCCGCTGAGCCGCTGATCAATAAGCCGATGAATTTTGACTGGGATCCCGCCGGCCGTTTGTGGGTGGCCGAGACTCCCGAGTATCCCAATGGCCGCCGCGGCATGCGTCCCGATTATCGCGGCAAGGAATGGAAAGATCATGGCGGCATCGCTCCGGCGGCGGGCGATCAGGAGCGCAAGGCTATCGATAAGATCAGCATCCTGACCGACACCGACGGCGACGGCGTCATGGATAAAAAAGAGGTCTTCTACGAGGGACTCGACCTGGTGACAGGCCTGGTCTTTTACAAAGACGGCGTGATTGTGACCCAGGCGCCTGACATTCTTTGGCTGCGTGACACCGATCACGATGGCAAGGCTGACAAGGTTGAAAAGCTTTACACCAACCTCGGCACCGGCGACACGCACGCTGTCATCAATAATCCGCGCATGGGCTGGGATGGCTGGATTTATTGCACGCACGGTTACAGTGCATCGCGCGACGTGACCAGCGGCGATGGCGCCAAACATTTTGGTCCGATTAACAGTGGTGTGGTCCGTTTCAAACCGGATGGCTCAGCTTTTGAGCAATACAGTTCAAAAGGCGGCAATACATGGGGACTCACGATTACCGGCGACAACCGGGTAATGTGGACACAGCCGACGAGCGGTCAGCTTCTTATGCAGACCGTGCTTCCCGAATACGCTTTGTCCCGCGGCGCCGTGGCCAAGCAGGTGAGTTACAAAGTGGTGGAGCCTTCGCTGAAAACCTTTCCGGCTTTGACCTGGGAACAAATGGCCTATGTGCAGATCGACTGGGTCGGCAGCTTCACCGCTGCCGCCGGATGCGCCATTTACGATGGAGGTTCGTGGCCCGCTGAATACAACGGCGATTATTTCACGACTGAGCCGACCATTAACATCATTCATCACGCCCGGCTGACTCCGGAAGGTTCCAGTTACACTTTCCACAAGCTGCCCGGTCGCGAGCAGACTGAGTTTATCCGTTCCAAGGATATGTGGTGGCGTCCGATCGAAACGCGCGTTGGCCCCGACGGCGCGGTTTACATCAGCGATTTCTATAATCAGGCGGTCATTCATAACGACACCCGCGGCCCTGATCATAATAAAGTGAACGCCGCTGTGCGTCCCGATCGCGACCATTATTTTGGCAGGATCTGGCGTTTGGATCATAAAAACGCCCAGAAACTTTCCGTGCCCGACCTGAGCAAGGCCGATACGGCCGCCCTGGCCAAAGCGCTTGAAAACCCGAACCGCGAAGTGCGGATGACGGCCAGCCGGTTGCTGGGAGACAAGCATGAAGGCGCCGACGCGGTGACTGCCATCTTTAAGAGCGGCAATCCCGATGCAAAAATCGCGGCTCTCTGGACGTTGTATCGTCTTGATAGTTTCAAGGAGGCCGCGCAGACAGCGTTGAGTGACAACGACGCCGCCGTGCGTCGCAATGCGGCCAATGTGCTCGAAGCCGCCGGGCAGCCTTCAAATGGGGTTCTTGCATTGCTAAGTGACGCGGACGGCCAGGTCCGTGTCGCGGCCCTCCGTGCGCTGGCGGCGGGCGAGCTGAACGATGAAAGCGCCAAGGCGATCATCGCCGCATGGTCAAAGTTTGATGACGACTTCCAACGCAGTGCCGCCATTGGTGCCGCCTCGAAAAATCCGGCTGCGAGCATTGCCGCCGCGCTCGATGCCGCCGCGCTCGATGCCGCCGATCCCGCGCCGCTGGCGCCATTAGTGGGCCAGCTCACGCAAGGCATCGGAGAAAGAAACGACAGCGCGGCTGCTACCAAACTTGTTGTGTTGCTCGCAGGCAAACCGGCTGCCGCCGATGCGCTTAAACGGAGCATCCTCGATACATTGAGCAAATCGTTGAAGGCAACGCCCGCATTGACTCCGGAACTTGGAGCAGCCCTTAGCCAGCTCCTTTCCAGTGGTGCAAGCGGCAGCGCGCTTCCTCTTGCTGCAAAGTGGGACAAGGCTGGCACGCTCAAGGCTGAGATCAGCAAGTTGACAGACGGTCTTTTGGTCAAACTCAACGATAACACTGCGTCTGCCGATGCACGCCTGACCGTGGCTCAGAGCCTCCTTGGGCTGCGTAGCGCAAATCCTGAAGCGCTTCCGGCTGTCATCAAGACCGTTACCGGCAATGCCCCGGCCGCTCTTAAACGCAGCCTCATCGTTGCCCTGGGCGAAACAGGTGATCCTTCAGTGGGTGCCTCGCTTTCCGGCGCATTCGGCCAGCTTCCCGTTGAAGCGCAATCCGCCGCGTTTGAAGTGTTGCTGCAGCGAGCAGAATGGGCGCTCGCTTTGGTTGAGGGGATCAAATCCAGGAAAGTCGACGTAGCGGGGATCGGACCGGCCAATTTGGCGCGGTTGCGGACGCATCCCGACAAGAACGTTTCCACCGTGGCAAACACGGCGCTGGATGAAATCTTCGGCCCGGCACTCAAGGCGAAGAACGAAGTCATCGCCAAGCTGACTCCGATTGTGGAGCAGCCCGGTGATGCCGTGAAAGGCAAGGCGCTTTTCACCGCTACGTGCGCCATTTGCCATAAGCTCGGAGATATTGGAGCCGACGTTGGCCCTGGCCTGACCGGCATGGGTGCGCATGGCGCGGCAGAGTTGCTTACCGCTATTGTCGATCCGAACCGGGAGATTGATCCAAGCTTTGTCGCGTGGAACATCGAGACCAAGGATGGCAATTTTCACGCCGGCGTTCTTGCCCGTGAGAATCCGACCGCCTTGGTTTTGAAAAGCCTCGCCGGAATCGAAGAGATCAAGCAGAGCGACGTAAAGAGCCGCCTTAATACCGGCCGCTCGCTGATGCCTGAAGGATTTGAAGCATTGGGCGGAGAAGCCCTGCGCGATATCCTCGCTTATATCTGCGGCGCCGATGCGTTGAAATATCGCACGATCGATTTGCGGACCGCATTCACGGCCGACACTCGCAAAGGCCTCTACGAATCTCCCTCCGCGCTCGAACAGACGCTGCCGTTCAAAAAGTTCGGCATCCTGACTGTTGGCGGGATTCCCTTCAATGTGATCGAGCCGGTTAAGAGCGCGACTGGAAATAACATCGTTGTGCTCAAGGGCGGTCCAGGCGGCTCTTTCTCAAAGAGCCTGCCGCAACGCGTGGAAGCCAAAGTAGGCGGATTCAAGGCCAACCGGTTGAACTTCCTCGGAGGTGTCACCGGCTGGGGATTCCAGAATAACGGCGATACTTCGAAGGTCATGAAAGTGACGGTGGTTTATGGGGATCAGCAGACTGAAGAGCTTGTTTTCTCCAACGGCACCGAGTTCTCCGACTATTACACTCCCGTGGATGTGCCCGGTTCAAAACTTGCCGAAGGATTGCTGAGCAATCATCAGGTGCGTTGGTTTACCAAAGCTCTTAATCGGACAGCACCGATCGACAAAGTGGTGCTGGAAAGCTTCAACACCAGCGCCGCGCCGACCATCGTCGCAATCACCGCTGAACTGGCCGATCCTTCCGTGCCGGCACCGGCTTCCGCTGCTGCCCCCAAACCGGCCGACTCCGCGTTTGTTCCTCAGTTTAACGATGCCCTGCCGCAACCGCCTGCAAAAGCGGATGGCATCCGGGCATTGATGGTCGGCGGGGGATCTTCCCACGATTTTGCCAAATGGTATGGCGGAACCGATAAGGCAACCCTGGCGGCGATCAAACCCGGCTGGATCGACTACACTCAAAATGCCAACGGCGTGCCCTCCATTCTGGAGAACGTCGATGTGCTTGCCTGGAGCGCCAATCAGCCCGTCTCCAGCGCGACAGCTGCGGCATTGATCAAGTTCGCTGACTCGGGCAAAGGACTTATCATTGAGCATCCCGGCACCTGGTATGCCTGGAACAACTTCCCTCAATGGAATCGTGATGTGGTTGGTGGCGGCACACGCGGCCACGACGCATTAGGCGAGTTTGAAGTAGAGGTGATTGAGCCTAATCATCCGCTCATGGCCGGCCTGCCTAAGAAGTTCAAGATCATCGATGAACTCTATAACTTCGTGCCTGATCCGAGCGGTGCGCCGATCAAGGTGCTGGCTCAAGCCACAAGTCCAAAGACAGGAAAAGTATTCCCGCAAGTCTGGGTTGTGCAGCATCCCAAATCGCGCGTCGTCGCCATTACTTTGGGCCACGACGGCCGTGCCCATGAGCTGCCCGAGTATCAGACGTTGCTGAAGAACGCCTTTATCTGGGCAGCTCAGAAGTAGGTCAAAAAAGCGCTGTATCAGGGATTTAAAACTACCTTGATACAGCCATCTTTTTTGTCCCGGAACGTCTTGTAAGCTCCAGGCGCCTCTTCGAGCGGAATGCGGTGCGTGATCACAAAGGAAGGATCAATCTCGCCGCTTTCAATCTTGTTCAGAAGAGGCTGAAGGTAACGTTGCACATGGGTTTGGCCCATTTTAAGGGTAAGCCCTTTGTTCATTGCCGCGCCCATTGGGATTTTATCGAGGAGCCCGACATAAACTCCCGGGATTGAGACTGTGCCGGCTTTGCGGCAGCACATGATGGCCTGCCGCAATACGTGCGGACGATCCGTGCCCATAAAAAGAGCCGCCTTGGCTTTATCGATCATGGCATCCAGGCTGCCCATGCCATGCGCCTCAGCGCCTACCGCGTCAATGCAGCGATCGGGGCCGCGGCCGCCGGTCATTTCCTGAAGCCGTTCATAGACGTCTTCTTCCATAAAGTTGATAAGCTCGGCTTTCCCATATTGCTTCGCCATGGCCAGACGTTCAGGCACGCAGTCAATCGCGATCACGCGGCCCGCGCCCAGCATCCAACAACTTTGAATTGCGAATTGACCAACCGGGCCGCATCCCCAAACGGCGACCGTGTCCCCCGGTTCAATCTCCGCATTCTCCGCTGCCATATAGCCGGTTGGAAATATATCCGACAGGAACAGCACCTTTTCATCCGGCAACGCTGATTCGATCTTGATTGGTCCTACATCCGCGTGCGGCACACGCAGATACTCTGCTTGGCCACCGGCAAATCCGCCCAGCATGTGGGAAAAACCGAAGAGTCCCGCTGGGGAATGTCCCATTGCAGCGGCGGCAATCTCCGCGTTTGGATTAGTATTATCGCAGCACGAGTAAAGGGTTTTTTCGCAGAAGTAACAGTGACCGCATGCGATGGTAAATGGAACCACGACGCGATCGCCCTTTTTAAGTTTGGTAACACTGCTGCCCACCTCCACCACGACGCCCATTGGCTCGTGGCCGAGAATATCGCCTGATTCCATCGTCGGTTGGTACCCGTCGAAAAGATGAAGGTCCGAGCCGCAAATCGCCGTGGAGGTGATTTTGATTATCGCGTCGTTAGGATCGATAATCTTGGGATCGGGTACGCTATCAACCCGAACGTCATATTTGCCATGCCAGCAGAGTGCTCTCATATTATTGTAGATTTTGGAAGTTTGGGTGTGGACGGCCTCGCAAGGAAGAAGCCGGCTCCTGCTTAATTCGTGTGTGGGGCAACCGGCGGTTCCCGTGCTCTTCCCTTGGCCAGCTTGCTGACGGGCCGTCCGGATCTTAACTGCCATGCGTATCGAAGTGGCTCAAAATAAAAAACCCCCGCGAGACAGATGCCTCGCGGGGGTTTAAACTGCGGCTTGTTAGATCACGCGATCTTGATTTTGCGTGGCTTCACTCTTTCGGACTTCGGAAGATGAAGTGTCAGAACGCCTTGATCAATCTTCGCGGTGATCTGTTCGGTATCAATGGATGGATCGATTTCAAACACACGGCGATAATCGAGGCGGCGCGATTCACGGAAGAGTTCACGGCCTTGGATTTCAAGCGGGAGACGGCGGCCCAGGATGGTTAATTCGCCGTTTTCCACCGTAATTTCGGGCCCCTCTTTGGCGACGCCGGGCATTTCTACTTCAAGCAAGTAGCCATCAGTGGTTTCGAGAATATTCGCGGGCGGCGTAATATAACTTAGACGCTGCGAATTTTCGACGGACGAACGGGCTTCGGTTTTGGTCAGAGTATTCATATTTTTGGAAAAAGGTTGTCCGGCGGATTTAAGGTATCCGCCAGGACGTGGTTGAGTGTTAGGCTACGTTGACTTGGATCTGTTTTTGTTTGGCTTCCTCGGACTTGGGCAGCTCCACATGGAGGATCCCGTCTTTGTAGGTCGCCTGGACTTGGCTTGACTCGACAGAGGCAGGGAGTGTCACGCTTCGTTGGAATTTTCCGAAGTAACGTTCACTGCGGAAAGTTTCACCTGCAACACGTTCCCGTTCCATTTTGCGCTCGCCTGACACAGTGAGTGTATTGTCCTGAACAGTGATTTCGATATCCTCCTTTTTCATTCCAGGGAGCTCACAGAGGATCAGGAAACTCTCTTTCTGATCATAGACATCGAGCGCCGGAGACCAGCCGCCAAAAAGGCCGGTGCTGCTCGGCTGGGTGACATCAAAGAGACGGTTCATTTCATCGCGTAGCGTGGCAAGCCGGTCGAACGGCGTCCAAGCCGCGAGTTCAGTTGGTTGATAGCGAATGAGGCTCATAACGATTGGAGTTCTTTGTTTAAGTTCAATGCCCTTTCGGACAGGTTCTTAATAAGCATCGTCGATGCCAGCCATTCACGCCATCAGGGCGCTATTCTTAAGTCTCTGGAAATAAGGAGCTTACCCCATTCGAAAAGCTTTGTAAAAAATGCGTTATGTGCGACGGGTTGTCGCTATTTCCATGGCCGCTGGTGCTCCGCGGCTGTGCCAATATGGCGCGTTAGAAGTCGAGCACTTTCATCTCTTCCGTCAGCATGTTTTTATACGTGCTCACAATCCGCCACCCGAGGTAGAGCAGTACCAGGAGATAAATGGTCTTGCCGATTTTTTTCGCCGCATTTTCCAGATGCAGCAGCGCTTCGGCCTGGAATTCCGTTGCCATGCGTTTGAGTTCGAGATCAAGGCTGCCCGATTCCTCCCCGACAATCAGAGCCCGCATCATCGACTCGGGAAATGCTCCGCTGATTGCCAGGAGCGGGCCGACCTGCCCGCCGGCGCGCACGTCGGGAACCGCTGATTCCACTGCGGAGCGGATCAGCCCGCTGCGGCTCGCTTTGCCTGCCGCCAGCAGCGCATCGATGACGTTGACGCCGGCATCGAGTTCAATTTGGTAGATCATGCAAAAGCGGGCCACCGAAAAGCTTCGCCGCACTTTTCCGATCCACGGCACCAAGCGCAGGCAACGGTCAACAGCGGGATTCGCGGTGCCGGCCTCGCGAAACCAGGGAAGCACGACGATCACAAAAATGGCGGCCACATAAAGCACTCCGAGCAAGGGAAGGGTGGCATGCAGATAAGCTGTCGTGCCGGACGTGACAAGCTCCGGCAGGCCAAGGAGGAAGACCCCAAAATGCAGCATAAAAATCGGATAAGCCGATTTTTGGATCACCATTTCGCGGGCTTTGGCGAGTCCTTCATAATAGAAGGCGAGCTGCTGGAACCCGTGGTCCAGACGTCCGCTTTTTTCCACCGCGGCGATCACGGAGGTTTCCATCGGGGAGATCAGCCCGGGCTCCTGGGCGAAGGCTTCACCGACGGTTTTGCCCTCGGAGATCGCTGTACGCAACCGGTGCATCAACTGGCGAAGGGAGCCGCGCGCTGTGGAGCTGAGCTTGTCGAGGGCCGAGGGAAATGGAACGCCGGCGCGCAGCAATTGACCGAGACTTTGATAGAGGCTCTGTTTCTGACGGTAAGGAAGGCGCACAGCGGAGAGTTCAGGGTTTCTATGACGCGCGACAAGGATTAAACAGCTCCTCATGAGCGAGGAACAATTCATGGGCGCCGCACTGCGCGCGGCCGAGTGCGGCATCGGGCTGACAAGTCCCAATCCCGCGGTCGGCGCTGTCATCGTGCGCGATGGGAAGATTCTCGCGCGCGGATTTCATCGGAGGGCTGGTGGCCCGCACGCCGAGGTTGAAGCGATCACGGCGTTAAAAAAAGCGGATACCGCGCTTGGCGCCACCCTCTATGTCACCCTTGAGCCGTGTTCGACTTACGGGCGGACACCGCCGTGTGTGGAGAAAATTATCGGAGCCGGTTTTGCAAAGGTGGTGATTGGCGCGATTGATCCCAATCCCAAGCATGCCGGGCGCGGCATTGGGTTGCTGCAAGCCGCGGGGATTGAAGTGATCAACGGTGTGTTGAAAGCCGAATGCGATGCGCTTAATGCAGCTTTTAATAAGTGGATTGTGACGCAGATGCCGCTGGTTATCGCCAAAGCCGGCATGTCGCTTGACGGCCGCCTGGCGCGCCCGCCCGGGGAAGGGCAGTGGCTCACCAGCGAGTCTTCGCGTGCCGATGCGATGGAACTTCGCGCCCGGGTGGATGCCATCCTGGTGGGCGCCAATACTTTGCGCCTTGATAATCCGCGTTTGACGGTTCGCGGCATTTCAGGGGCGCGGCAGCCATGGCGTGTGGTGGTGGCGGGAAAGAGCGATCTGCCAAAAAACGCGCACCTGTTTACGGATGAGCATAAGGAGCGCACCCTGGTTTATAAAGAGCAAACGCTCCGGGCTGTGCTGCGGGACCTTGGTCAGCGGCAGGTAACCAGTGTCCTGATCGAAGGCGGGATGAGGGTGCTGGGCGAGGCCTTCGACAAAGCGCTCGTTGATGAGGTGCGGTTTTATGTCGCTCCGCTGCTCTGTGGCGGCCCGGTGGTTGCCATTGGCGGCCGGGGCGCCGGCTCGACCCTGGGATCGGTCCAACTGCGCGAAGTCAGTTACAAACGCATTGGCAACGATCTCTGCCTGAGCGGGAAGCCGGAATATCCGCTCAGGTAGCTGTCCCGCCCAGCTCTCCATCCTGGAGGGAAAAGTTGATCCTTTATTCCGTGATAGTAACCACGGTTCCTATCGGCACTTCGCGGTAGAGTTGCCGGGCAACCTGGGCCGGTAATCGGATGCAACCATGTGACGCAAAAGGGTTCGCCGCGTAACCTTCATGCATCCCGAATTCCCGGCAGCTCAATCGCATAAAGAACGGCATCTTTACTTTATAGATTGTCGAGACGTGGCTGCGGTCCTTGTCAGTGATCACGAAGCGACCCTGCGGAGTGGGATACCCGCGACGTCCGGTGGAGATGCTGGTGCTGAGGACCGGGATCCCGTTTTTAATCAACTGAGCCCGTTGGGAACCGATCGAGATTTCAATCCGGACCTGCTCGGGCGCGGGTGCGTTTCCGAGCAGGATTTGCATCGCCTCAACGCTTTGGGCCCAGGCGGCAAAATGCAACGGCACGATCTTGTATTTGCTCTTGGTGGCGATGCCGCGCCGTGCGCCTTTTTCGAGCAATAATTTCAGGTCATCGTGGCGCGCCAGGCCGGCCGTGAGCATTAGCAGGTTCATGCCGGGTTCCTCAGCGAGGTAATTGCGCACCGTGCTCTTCGGGATGAGTGCAAGGAAGCTTTTTTCGGCCGGCGTTTCCAAAGGGCAATTGGGATTGGCTCCGCAATCGAGCATGTATCGGAAAAGTTCGTTGTTCCCTTCCAAAAGGGCATAAGCGAGGAGCGGCTGTTTACGGCCTTCCGGAGTCGGCGCCGTGGCATGTTTATTTAACAGCAATCGCACCCGTTCAGTCTCACGCTTGCTCAAGGACTCCGTTAAATAAGAACGGCTTTGTCTATTCCATTGTAATGTGGCGGGGGAATGTGTGAGCACCAGTTCAATCAGCGCCCAGTCGCCGGTTTCAAGCGCATGTCCTAAAAGATCGTGCTCTTTGCAACATGCTCCGGAGAACTCCGGCGTCGATTCCAGAAGCTGCTTTACCAGCGCCGGCTGCCGCGTGGTCATCGCCAGGTGAAGAGCCGTGTAGCCGTTTTTATCGGCCACCGTTGGATCCGCGCTATTTTCAAGCAGGAGGCTGACAATGGGCTCCTGCTTTTGAAGGACGGCGGTCATGAGTGGAGTGCAGCCGCGGGCATCCGGCAGATCGGGATTGGCGGAATCTTTCAAAAGAGCGACCACCAGATCAAGTTGCCGGCTTGCCACGGCGGCCAGGAGCGGCGTTTGACCCTCGGGGCCGGCGGCGTTCACATCAGTGCCGCAGGCAAGCGCAAAGTCGATTAAAGGACGCCGTCGCTCGGTGATTGCATTGACGAACATGGCCCCTTTGACGGAGGGCGCCTCATAGGTTCTCGGCGCACGCCCCGGTTCCGCGGGCGGTTCCGCCTCACCGCGTCGTGGCCCGGTTAATATTCCAAAAACAAAGACCATGGCCATGCACGATCCCGCCACACCTCTCAACTTTGAATGCATAAAAAACCCTCCAGGTGTGAGGGCAACGCCAGCCATTTGCGGCGCGGACGTGTGGGATTTTTTACCTCCGTCCGGAAACGCCCTGAGAAACGAGCAAGCTTTTTCCCGCCCCGCTGTTACAGAGCTGTTGGATTCGGCGCAAAGCGCGGCAGCGGAGTCACGAGATTTCCTGGAAGCGGCCAGGCACGCTCCTGGATGCGTGGCGCGAGATGCTTGGAAGTGGTGTAACCGGCGCTGATGATCTCCATTTTGGCATCGAGATTGTCGATGTAATGGAGCGCCCACGCTTCCGGGGTCTTTGGCGGGATGGGTGAACCAAATTGAAGTTCGCCGTGGTGGGCCGCAATGAGGTGGAGCAAATGCAACCGCACATCTTCACTGGATGGTTTTAACTGCGTCCAGCCGCTCGACTGTTCGCTGGCGAGTAATTTCCGCCAAAGTGCATTCAGCAATTCAATGCCAATGGTGATATGCCCAAGCAATTCGCCCCGCTCATCAAACGGCATTTGAAAGCCGTCGGCCGGCATGGCGTTCTCCCAAAGCTTGCCGGCATCGTGAAAAAGAACGCCCGTGACCAGTAAATCGCGGTTCAGCATCGGATAAACCACCGCGATCGCTTCGGCCGCCCTCACCATTTGCGCCACGTGCTCCACCAAACCGCCCCGGCGCGCGTGATGCACCGTGCGCGCCGCTGCAGCACGCCGAAAACGCTCCCCGTATTCCTGGAAAAAGAGCCGCGTCAAAGCCTGCAGGCGTGGATCGCCGATCGACCCGGCCGCCGCCATGATGCAGGCGAAATCGGCGGCTTGTTTTTCACGCAACTCGGACGGCCCTCCCAGAAGCGATTCACGTTCCCCAGCCTGCAACTCGCGGCAATGCCATCTGCGCGATTCCAATCCGTATGCGGCGCCGTGGGTGAATTCTCCGCAGACTTCAATGAACGCACCGGTGCTGAGACCTTCACAAAGTGCGAACGCGGGTCCGTCGTTCCAGGCGCGCAAAACCATGCGTCCCTCGGCATCGCTCAGTGTCATCTCAAAGAACGGTTTGCCTTCCCGGGTTTCCTTGCGTGTCAATGTTTCGATCTGGCCGTGGACGCACGCTTCAAGACGGCCGTCGAGAACCAGGCGTTTAAGAGTGGAAATGGAGTGCTGAACCACGAGTGACTCACTCTATCGAGCTAAGCGCCGGGGCGCTTTGTCGAGAGAAAACAAAGAAATCGGGGGCGGCAAAGAAATAAACGGTTGCCGGAAAGAGGCGGGAGGATGTATTCATTAAGTAGTTACGCCCCTCGGTTTTCCTTCCAGTGAACCGTCCGTTTCAAAAGCGCTGCCCGCCTGTTCTCCCTGCCTTGCGGAATCGGTTGCTTCTTTGAGATAAGACGAGTCAGTTGAAGGCGCCTCCCATGGGCTGCGCTGTTTCCCCGTGCCCTGATTTTCAAGTGCTTACCCGTAGATCTTCATGAGAACATTTCCATCCCGTCCGCGGCAGACCGGCTTTTCGCTTATTGAACTGCTAATTGTCTGCGGTATCATTGCCATTGTCGTTGGTTTTACCGTTCCCGCAGCGACGACGCTCATTAAAGGAACGCAGATGACGCAAGCTTCGCAATTGCTTGCCGATCATATGTCGCTTGCACGCCAGTACGCCCTCACCAAGAACCGTTCCGTTGAGGTGCGTTTTTATAAATTCGCGGATCCGGAAACCCCCGGTGAAGATAAAGCCAAGCTCTCCACTGGAAAATTCCGCGCATTCCAGGCGTTTGAAGTGCTCGAATCAGGAGGTTCGGTTGCCATTTTTAAAGTCCAGCGGCTCCCCTCGACCGTGATCATGAACGAATCCGTCGAGCTTTCCTCGCTGATTGGCGCGCAGGATCGGATTTCCGCACAGACTCAAAAAAGCCGCGATGCTTCCCTGCCGGATCTGCCTCGCGAAGTAGGTTTGAATTATGAGTATGTGAAGTTCCGCTTCCAGCCCGATGGTTCCACCGATCTTAATCTCTCGCTGACGGGCCCCGCCGAGGGGAAATGGTATGTGACACTGCACGGCATCGATTATGATGCGGTGACAACGACCTCCCCCAAAGACTCGTCATCCAAGCAGATCAACTTTTTCACCTTGCAGGTTGATCCTGTCAGCGGCGCCACCAAATCTTACCGCCCTACAGCTGGTTGAGCGTTCGGAGCGGCCACCGCTTACTCAAGCAGTGTAACCGTCCTTTTTTCCCGGGCGCTCAGGACGGCGCTGTCGACAATCTGCTGGCCGATCCGGGAAATTTCAGGGGAAAGCGGTCCGGCAATTTCCTCACCGTTCTCAAGGCAGTGGAGAATGTATTGCACAGGATTTTGATAAGGAGCAAGCACCTGATCCGCGGGCCGGTCCGAGCCCTTCTTATCGTCCATGGTCTGGAGCCGGAGGGTCGGCTCGCCGTCGTAAGCGCTGATAGTGCCTTTTGTGCCGCAGATGACAAAACCGCATTTGGGTTGCGGCTGATGAACCCACGGATCGGTAAAAGTGCCCCAGCGTGTCTCGATTTTCGAAAGTCCCTGGGCGTAACGGCAGATAATGACGCTATGTTCGTCCACCTCAAGGCCGGCCGGCTCATCCATGACGCACGTGACTTCAAGGGGCTTGCGTCCGTTCTGAAACCAAGTGCCGAGAGTGGTGCCATATCCGGCATAATCAAGAAGCGATCCACCGCCCTGCGCCTTGCTGTAAAACCAGCTGCGGCGCTTCTCTTCCTCCGTTGGAGTGGCCTCCACTTTGCCGGCGAGATGGTAAAGCGGTCCTCGATTTCCCCCGTAATGATGAAACTCAACCACGTCGCCAATCACGCCTTCATCAATCAGCCGCTTTGCTGAAATGATCGCCGGATACCACCGCAACGGCCAGTTGATCGCCAGCATTTTTCCGGTGGCCCGCTGCGCGGCGATCATCGAATCGGCTTCCATGAGCGAGGCGGCAAACGGTTTTTCCATCAAAATATGGACGTTAAACTCCGACACGCGCCGGGTCCATAAACCGTGCTCCGCAGTCGCCGGGCAAAGGATCACCAAGTCAGGCCGTGCTGTTTCAATACAGCGCCTGTAATCGGTAAACTGGCGCTCGGGCGGAATCGAAAAGTCACGCGCCGCATCGCGCATTCGCTGCGGATCCTCGTCGCAAATCGCGACGATTTCGGCGTTGGGATGCTCCTGGACTTCACGCAGCAGGTCGCCCATGTGCATGTGGTCAAAGTTGATGCCGGCAATTTTCCAGATCTTGCTCATAAAACGGTGGCCCGTCTTCGTGCGTGATGCGGAACAACGGGAGGGCGAAATTACGATTACGGGGGGAAGGAAGCAAAGATGGAATTCTTTGCCGCGAAACGGTCTCTACCAAACTTCACACAAACTGGTAGAGCTTATTTCGTGATCATCTCTTTTGTTGCCCTCGAAGATTGGGAAAAGGAATTCTTCGCCTCAAATCTTGCTGAACACGAGATTGAGTTTTGCAGCCGCATCGACCATGTGGACGCGCAAACAGAGATTGTTTGTTTGTTCATCGATCAAAAAATCGGAGAATCGTTTTTAGAGGAGCATCCCGCACTCAAACTCCTCGCCACGCGTTCTCACTCCATCGAGCATATCGATACCACCGCATGCCAGACCCGCGGGATCGCCATCTGCCGCGCCCCCGCTTATGGCGATGTTACTGTCGCGGAACATACTTTTGCCCTGATCCTTGCGCTTTCCCGCCGGCTTCGCGTCATCATGCAGATGCCCAAGCAGGGAAGCTTCTCCTATGAATTAACTCGCGGATTTGATCTCGCCGGCAAAACCATTGGCATTGTGGGGATGGGCCGTATTGGCCATGCGGTGACCAGGCTGGCGCGTGGCTTTTCCATGGAGGTGCTCGCATACGATCCCGAGCCGTGTGCCAAAATCGCGGAGGAGCCCGATTTTACATACTGTTCACTTGAAGAAGTATTAAACCGATCGCATGTGATTTCACTTCATGCTAATTTAACGGCAACTACTTATCATATACTAAATGCCGAAGCGATAAATAAATGTATTAGGGGGGTTCTGATTATTAATACGGCACGCGGGGCCTTGATCGATACCACGGCGTTGCGCGAAGCGCTCGAAAGCGGGCAGGTCGGAGGCGCCGGGCTCGATGTGCTGGAAGATGAACGGATCCTGCGGGATAGCGCTTCGCATATCATCAGCGACAACATCATCAGGCATCTTCGTACCGATGACGTGGCCAGCGAAGAGCGCGACGCTGACCGGCTGCGCGAGGTGCAGGAATTGATGCTCGGGGATGCTCTTTTGGCGCGCAGCAACGTCGTTTTCACGCCGCATGTCGCATTTAACAGTATCGAATCTGTTGAACGTCTTTCTGAGGTGACTTTGAAAAATATTGAGTCTTTTATCCGGGGCGCCCCGCTGAACTTAATCGCGCAGCCCTGATAAAATCACGATCAACACTAAAATCAGGAGCACGGGAAACTCGCCTCCTTGTTTTTATTATTCGTCATCATTCCGGGGATGTGGTGGCTCGATCCTGAGCGTCCCGCTGCGGCCCGTCCACCGGGAGCCTGCCTGAGCGACGGGTCATCCGCTGAGGTTTTTATCCACGGATTTAACCGTGGTGGCGGCACGAGTTTTAAGCGGCCTCTCGCAATCGAATCCATAGCGTCCTTTATCTGCGTAACTGGCGGATAAAAACCGCTGGATCCGCCGATCCGGAATGGACGGAAGGGGAGTTTCCTGCCACGCGTTATTCCTCATGCCTGATTCCCCCTTGGTTATTGTCGAGAATCTCTGCGTCAATTACGGCAAGACACGCGCGGTGCGCGGCCTTAGCTTTTCGATCCCGCGCGGAGAGATTTTCGGGTTTATCGGGCCCAATGGCGCCGGCAAAACGTCAACCATTAAAGTAATGGCAACGTTACTGCGTCCCACGAGCGGGCGCGTGATCGTGGCAGGGCACGATGTGGCGCGCGAGCCGCATGCGGTGCGCGGCAAGATCGGTTACATGCCCGATTTTTTCGGTGTGTACGATGATCTGACCGCCGAGGAGTATCTGCACTTTTTTGCGGCCGCTTATCGCATCGATCCGGCACGCCGCAAGAGCACCGTGGCGGACGTCCTCGCGTTGACCGATCTGAGTGAAAAAGCGCAGGCGCCAGTAGATGGTCTTTCGCGTGGAATGAAACAACGGCTTGGCATTGCGCGGGTGCTTCTGCACGACCCCGAGCTCCTGCTTTTGGATGAACCGGCCAGCGGCCTCGATCCCCGGGCGCGGATCGAGATGCGGGAGCTTTTAAAAGAACTTCAAAACCTGGGAAAAACGATTCTGGTTTCCAGCCACATCCTGCATGAACTCTCGCAGTTCTGCACGCATATCGGCATCGTCGAGGCGGGCGACATGGCGGCCTGCGGCTCGTTGGCGGAGATTTATCGGGCGCTCAGCCTGCGGCGCACGGTGCATGTCCAGCTTGCCAACGGATCGCCGGAACTGACCGAACGCATCCGAGGCCTCGCCTCGGTGACGAGCGTGGAGGAGCATCCCGACCGGCTCGCCGTTCAGATCCGCGAGGATGAACTGCCCCTTGAAGGACTCCTCGACGCCATGCACGGACTCGGCGCCAAGATCCGCATGTTTCAGGCCGATGCAATGGATATGGAGACCGCCTTCATGAAGCTGACTGAAGGGAAAACTGCGTGAGCCGTCTGTTTCCAAAGCTGGCGCTCCCATTGCTGGCCAGGGAATTGACGGAACGCGCCGCCAGTAAACGCACTTATATAGTGCGAGCCATTTTTGCTCTGCTTTTGATGACGGCATTTTGGTTTTTCGCCAGCAAAATATTTAATCGATACGGAGGCG
Organism: Chthoniobacteraceae bacterium; assembly: GCA_028293625.1. GTDB lineage: Bacteria > Verrucomicrobiota > Verrucomicrobiia > Chthoniobacterales > Chthoniobacteraceae > CAIURC01. The sequence goes on from JAQGOL010000035.1 coordinate 267,503, forward strand.
GCGCGACTTCTGTTTTAGGAAGCGGGCAGTGGCTTTTTGAACTGCTCGTTATTATCCAGTTGATGGGGATTTTTTTATTTCTGCCAGCCATGATGGCCGGCCAGTTCACCATTGAAAAAGAGCGCGATTCATTAGGGCTCCTTTTTCTAACCCGGCTCGGGCCATGGCAGATTTTGTTTGAGAAATATCTCAGCGGCCTGATTCCGATCTTCTCGCTTTTACTGCTCGCCATGCCGCTCGGGGCGATCGCGTATGCCTTTGGCGGAGTCACACAAACGATCCTTTGCCACGGGATTTATTTCCTTTTTTTAACGTCTCTTCAGGTAGGCGCGCTCGCTTTAATGTGCTCAACATGGTGCAGGACGACTGCCAGCGCGTTTATAGCCACCTGTGTAATCGGCACAATCCTCTATTGTCTGCCGGCTTTCATCGATTCCCTTCTCGGTCCGCTGATTGGCCATACGCTCTCCGCCGCTTTTCGGGATCGAACGATTGGGATCTGTCCATTCCTGATTGCCGTTTATAAATGGCATAACGTCTCAATAAGCGTGTTACTTCAACAGAGTGCGCTTGCCTGGATTTCCACCGTGCTTTTTCTCGTGCTCGCCCGCTGTTTTCTCGTGCGGCGTGCTTTTGTAAAGGGAACAAACCCCGTGCTGGTTTGTTTCCGATGGCTTGACGGGCGCATGCAGCGTCTAAACCGGGTTACCGGAAATATTCGAATTGGGAAAAGCGGCGGGCAGCTCCCTGACGCGCATCCGATCGCATGGCGTGAAACGCGTAAAAATGTGTTGGCACGGCCTCATTACCTTCTCCGGATTCTGCTGGCGGTGGAGGTTCCAACTATCTGTTACGGATTCGTGCTTCTTCTAAACTGGCCGGCATGGCCTCAGCAAAGCCGGATTCGGTTCTTATGGTTTTTTATCACAGCCGATAATCTGAATGCGGATTTAACTTTCTTAAACACGCTCCTTGGGGCACTCGCGGTGCTGGTGGTGAGTGTGGCCGCCGCGAACGCTTTTGTATCCGAACGGGTGCAGCAGACCCTCGATGTATTGCTGACCACACCAATGAGTGCCGCGCAGATCGTCGCTGAAAAAGCGCGCGCCATGCGTCCTTTCCTAGCCGTAGTGGCAGCCCCCGTGATGACCCTTTTCCTGATGCAATGGAATGTGAAGATTTTCACTGGCTACTTGCAACTCAGCCACAGCGGGGCGTGGCTCTATTTGATTTGCAGCCTTCTAACACTCGCGGTCTATCTGCCTCTTGTCTCGTGGCTTTCACTCTGGATCGGGTTGAAAATGCGGACCCGTTTTCGAGCTATCATTACCGCATTGATGGTGATTCTGATTTGGTGCGTGGCGCCGCTTCTTGTTCCGTTTTTTGTTTCCGATGCATGGGGCTGGGTGAGCTACTTGAGCCCGCTTTACCTGCCGGTCATCAATGAGTTCCGGGGAATACAATGGCTGGCCGGTTCGTTTGCATGGCTGACAATCGGACTCAATTTTAGCGTCTTTGGTGCCATCCTCTATTTCATCCGTCGGCGCTGCTTAAGTTGTGCGGATCGTTATCTGCGGCAGGCGTGACAAGGATCACATCAGCATCAGAAAGAGTTGCATGAGGCGCTTCTTCTCAAGGCTCTCCCTGCCTTTATTAGCCAAGGAACTGACCGAAAAGGCGGCCCGCAAGCGCACCTATGGAATGCGCGTTCTTTTTGCCGTGCTTCTGATGGCCGCTTTTGGAATTACGGCGAAGGAATACTTTGCCTCCTCCGGCGTTGGCTCGCTCTCGGTGCTCGGGCGCGGTCACTCGATTTTTCGCGGACTCATTGTTCTTCAACTTGTGGGTATCTATCTTTTTCTGCCGGCGATGGCGTCCGGCCAGATCACCATTGAGAAAGAGCGCGACTCGCTGGCGCTGCTTTTTTTAACCCGACTTGGTCCCTGGCATATTCTCATTGAGAAATTTCTGAGTTCGCTGGTGCCGGTTTTCTCACTGCTGCTTGTCGCAATGCCGATGGAGGCAATTGCATACGCGTACGGCGGAGTCACCAAGGCAAACATCGTTATTAGCATCTACATGCTGATGCTCATTGCGCTTCAGGTCGCCGCGTTGGCATTGGTGTGCTCGGCGTGGTGCCGGACTACAGCCGGCGCTTTTCTTTCAACCTACCTGCTGGGCACGTTTATCTATCTTTTTGCACCACTCTCCCAATCGCTCTTTGTTCTAATCACACACCGCTCCATTCCTCCCGCGATCAGGCGGTTGACTGAGTGGGCTTTCTACGTCTTTCCCCCCGGCCTCGGCACTTTCGGCTATTCGGAAATGGGTATGAGTGAAGTTCTTAAGTCAACCTCGCCGGCGTGGGGATCGCTGGTTGTATTGCTTGGACTTGCCCGCTTTTTTCTGGTGCGCCGGGCTTTTGTAAAAGGAACAAATCCGGTGCTTGCCTTCTTCCGAATGACTGACCGCCTGATGCAGTGGCTGAACCGGTTTGCAGGCAATATCAGTATGGGCAAAGAGCGGGACGACTTGCCTGGCAACTATCCGGTTGCATGGCGTGAGATGCGAAAAAACGTGTTTGCCCGGCCTCAATACCTGATGCGGATTTTGTTGATGGTGGAGGTGCCAACCATCGTATTTGGGTATCTCATCCCACACCATATCCGGACCGAGAATCTCTCTCTTTCAAGCGCGCTCCTTGGCACGCTGGCAGTGCTGATCATCAGCGTGAACGCGGCCAATGCATTTGTTTCCGAACGGGTGCAGCAAACGCTCGACCTTTTGCTGACAACCCCAATGAGCGCCCGGCAGATCGTGGAGGAAAAAGCCCGTGCCATGCGCCGTTTTCTTTACGTTGCGGCCGCGCCATTGATGACCCTCTTCCTGATCGAGTGGAATATGAAAAGCAGCATTTTCCGTGGCGCCTGGCCGCTTGGCAGCGGTTCCGCGCTCTATCTCATTTGCAGCATCCTGACCCTGGCGATCTATTTGCCGCTCGTATCGTGGCTTTCACTTTGGATCGGGTTGAAGGAAACAACCAGGTTCCGGGCGATTATCACGGCCCTGGTGGTCATCGTGCTCTGGTGTGCGGGGCCGATCGTTGCGGCCCTCGTCATCGACTCAAATCGCCTGGAGCCGTGGATCATGGGGATGAGTCCAATTTTTCTGCCGGTCCTCAATGAGGTTTCGGAAATCCCAAGGCTTAGCCAGGGGCATCCATGGCTGCTGGTCACCCTTAATTTCACCTTTTACGGCGCCATGCTGGCTCTCATTCGGTGGCGTTGCCTAAATCTTGCTGATTACTATCTGCGCCGGACATAAGGACTGGCTTGCCAGCCGGTCAGACCGAGATTTTCCACCCCATGCAGAAATCGACTTCAAATAAGAATGCCGGAAGGAAAACCGTGTGAGCGGCTTCTTTTCAAGATTGGCGCTCCCGTTGCTTGCCAAGGAGCTCGGGGAACGGGCGGTCCGAAAAAGAACCTATATAATGCGTGTCGTCTTCGCAGGCCTCCTGATAGGCGCTTTCGGAGTATTGGTTAACGAATTTTCCACCCGTTCCTATGGGCCTCTCTCGGTGCTTGGCAGTGGCCGCTGGCTTTTCCAGGGACTCCTCGGTTTCCAGATGGCCGGGATTTTTCTCTTTCTGCCCGCCATGACCGCGGGTCAGCTGACGCTTGAAAAAGAGCGCGATTCGCTGGTGCTGCTTTTTCTCACGCGGCTTGGTCCCTGGCAGATCGTTCTGGAAAAATACGTGAGCGCCCTGATTCCCATCTTCTCGCTTTTGCTGGTGGCGATGCCGATGACGGCGATCGCCTATGCGTATGGTGGAGTTACCCAGGCGGCGGTCGGAGCGGGTATTTATGTTCTGGTGCTCGCTGCGCTTCAAGTCGCTGCGTTATCATTGATGTGTTCAGCCTGGTGCAAGACTACAGTCAACGCATTTCTCGCCACTTACTTTCTCGGCGCACTGATCTACAGCGGGCCGGTTCTACTCTGCGGGATTGTCGAAAAGTTCATCTACAGTAATTCGGATTGCCGGGAGTGGGCTCTGCGGCTTTTCCCAATGACTTTGCTTGAAGCCGGAGGCATACAACAGAGCCGGCCGCCCTCTTTATTTCTTCAGAGCGTGCCGATATGGGTTTCCATCGTGATTTTTCTGGGGCTCACCCGCTTGTTCCTGGTGCGGCGGGCTTTTCTAAAAGGCACGAACCAGGCGCTGATCTTGTTTCGATGGGTCGACCGCTTCATGCACCATCTGAATCGGCGGGCGGGAAATATCAGTGTTGGAAATGCCGAGGAAAGTCTGCCTGGCGCGCATCCCATTGCCTGGCGTGAAATGCGAAGAAACGTGCTGGCGCGAGCCCATTACCTGGTGCGGATTTTGTTGTTGGTGGAAATCCCGACCGTCTATTTCGGGCTCTCGGTAATGATGACGGGCTCATCGAGTGATATGCCGGTGTTGGTTGCGTTCCTGGGCGCGCTCGCGACGCTGGCAATTAGTGTCAATGCGGCAAACGCATTTGTTTCTGAGCGCGTGCAGCAAACCCTCGATGTGCTGCTGACCACCCCAATGAGCGCCAGGGAAATCGTGGAGGAAAAAGCCCGCGCCATGCGCCGGTTTCTTTATGTCGCCGCGGTGCCGTTGCTGACTCTTTTTTTCATGGAATGGGGAATGAAACAACCGGGCGGCTTTTCGTGGCATAGGCCGGGAGCTCGGGAGAATCCGCTTCTCTATCTGATTTGCAGCATCCTGACGGTGGCGGTCTACCTGCCGTTGGTCTCGTGGCTTTCCCTTTGGATCGGGCTGAAGGCAAGAACCCGGTTCCGGGCGATCATCACGGCGCTTGTGGTCATCGTGCTCTGGTGCATGGTGCCGTTGCTTTTTGTGGTCCTTGTCGCCACGCGTACCTCCGATGAATTCGAAAACGGCTGGGCGTGGTTCATGGGTTTGAGCCCGCTCTTTGTCCCGATCCTTAATGAAACTTCAACCCTTCATCAGCTTGGCGCCAGATCCGAGTGGCTGGTTGTGGCGGGCAATTTTGTTTTCCATGGAGGGGTTCTCTATTTTATACGCCGGCGCTGTCTGGGCGGCGCGGATCTCTATTTGCGGCGGGGATAGAAGCCGATTTAAAGACAATATCCTGGTTTCAAAACACTCGCGATTCGTCATAAAGCGTGTCACGGTCCGCGCGTTTCAAAAATGAGACGCCACCCCATTCTTTTTCTCGCCGCGGTTTTTGCGCTCATGGCCAGCCGCGTCTGGGCGCTCGAAATTCGGGAGGTGCGCTGGGGATTTGACGGCCATGTCGTCCCGGACCGCTTTAATATTCTCTCGCTGCTTGTCTCCAATCCCGGGCCGGAGGCGTTTGAAGGAGCCTTGATTCTTCAGGAAAACGGCGGAATGGAACATGGCGTCGGGGTGCCGATCGTGCAGCCGGTTTATCTCACGCCGGGGAGCAGCCGGTTTGTGCAGTTTCATCCGTTTGTCGAGAATGAGAGAGAATGGAAGGTGCGCTGGGGCAGGGGAAGCAAAGAGAATTTTACAATAGACAGTCCCAAGCTCGCCGGACCCGCCCGAGTGCTTTTATGCGAGCCGCAAAGCCCGATCATCTCCGATGTGCGGCTGAAGATCTTTCCCGATGATCTCTTTCCCACCAGCGTCGGCGCGACCGATGGACTCGATGCCGTCGTGCTCGATCATGTGCCGCGCTGGGAGACCAGCCGGCGCGAGGCGTTCCTTGATTGGGTGCGCCAGGGCGGCGTGGTCCATTTATTAAAAGGAAGCAAGGGCGAGTTCCCGGAGTTCACCGCGGAACTCGCACCGCTCAATGGGACCGAGGAAAAGAGCCGGATCGGCTCGGGCACAGTCTACCGGCACGCGGTGCTTCGCGATGAGGCGACGGTTCAGTTCCTGGATGAACACGGTTCGCCGGAGCGCACCTTGCGGCAGGGAAAGAACGTCTCGGTCTACGCATTGGACCAGACGCTCATGCAAAGTCTCGCGGAGCTGACCCGGCCCGAAATCGAGTGGTGGTTTATCTACCTCTTGATTGCGGCTTATGTGCTCGCGATCGGGCCCGGCCATTATATCTGGTCGAAAAAGAGAGATTACCGCGCCGCGCTCGCGCTCTTTGTCGGAGTGGTTGCTCTCTTTTGTGTGGCTTTTGCATGGGCTGGCCGGCGCGGGGCCGGTGAGACCCAACGGGCGCATTCCCTTTCCATCGCGCACTCCCTTGGTGGGGATCGTTACGACGTCATGCAATGGAACAACGCGTTTGTCACCAAGGGCGCCCTTTATAAACTCACGCATGCCGCTCCCGCGAATTTTTATTCGGTGGGCGCCCCGCAATCCGACCAGGGCGTGGCGGGTCATGTTCAGAACGGACGCGATGGAGCGTTTGAAGTCGATCTGCCTCTTTATTCCTCAAGGCCGTTTATGCATCGCGCGGTCATGCAGGGCGAACCGACGCGGGTTTCCCCCGTGGAATGGAACGTGGACGACAAGGGCGGCCTGAGCGCATTTGCCTTCAAACCGGTGGAAGGATTTCCAAAAAAAATCGAGGCAATCTATGCCCGCCATAACGGCCAGATCTTTCGGATGGAACCCGACGGCCTTCTTTGGCGAATGAAGTCGGGCGAGCCGGCGACGGAATTTTTTTCCGAGGTCGCCAACGATCATTTCGGCAGGCAGCGGACTCCCGAACGCCCGGCCGAAGAGCAATGGATGCATGGGAGGCTGCGCATTCTGATGGCACACCATCTTGGCGGGATTGAGAAACTCCCGCATTTCATTCCAGCGCGTTCACTCAGCGCGGAGGAGCTTGAGCTTTTTATTTTCGCGCATCTGCCCGACGGGTTCCGGCTTCAAGGCGGCCACTTCAAATCTGAGCTTGGCTGCGTGCTTTACGTGCAGACCGTTTCAAAAACCGACTGATCTTCTTATGGAGCCTTTAATTCAAATCGAGAATCTCCGGCATATTTACAAGACCCACGCGGCGCTGAGCGGGGTCTCCTTCACGGTCCATCGGCAATCGATCCACGGGTTTGTCGGCCCGAATGGGGCGGGCAAAACCACCACGCTCAAGATTCTTTCCACCCTGCTTCAGCCGCAGTCCGGGAGCGTGAGTGTGTTTGGCCAGGATATTGTCCGGAACCGCAAACAGGTCCGGCGCAAGATCGGTTTCATGCCGGATCACTTTTCGATGTACCGGCAGATGACGGTGTTTGAGTATGTCGATTTTTTCGGCGCCGCTTATGGACTGGTGCAGGCCGAACGCGACAAGGTCATCGCCGATGTCCTCGCACTAACCGATATGGATGGGCGCAAGAACGACCTGATCAGTGGGCTCTCGCGCGGCATGCAACAGCGGGTGAGCCTTGCCCGCGTGCTGGTGCATGATCCCGATTTGCTCCTGCTCGATGAACCGGCCAGCGGTCTCGATCCGCGCGCACGCATTGAGTTGATGGAAATTCTTGAGGAACTGCGCCGGCTCGGAAAAACCATTTTCATCAGCTCGCACATTTTAAGTGAACTGGCGACGCTGTGTGATCACGTGACAATCCTGGATCGCGGCAAGGTGAAGTACACCGGTTCAATGAGCGGCCTTATTTCGAATGAACAGAGCGAGGTGGCCACTTATACGCTGATCCTGGCGGCCGAACATCCCGAGGCGGCGTCCGCGATTGCGCAACTGCCCGGGATGACGAGGATCAGTCCGCCGCTCCCCACCTCGCCTCGTTATACGCTCAATTTTGAGCGGGGAAAACTGCCCGTCAACACGATCCTCCAGACTGCGCTCGGCAACGGCGCACAGATCGTCGGATTCCATGAGGAGTTCAAACATCTCAACCAGGCGTTTATGGATCTCACTGAACCCGGGGTGCGCCCATGATGAACGCATTGCTGGCTCTTTTTAACCGGTCGCTGCGGCAGGATTCGCGAGCAAAATCGACCTACTGGGCACGCGCCGGACTCGTGTCGCTGATCTGTGTGATGATGATCACCACCCGTCTCTCGATGGGATGGATAGGGGCGCCCGGGCTGCAGTTTTTCGCCACGGTGATCAGCACCAATTACCTCTTTATCTCGCTGGCCGGACTCAGTTTTTTTTCCTCCGCCATTACCGAGGAAAAAGAGGAGATGACGCTCGGCCTGTTGCGGATGACCAATCTTAATCCGCTTTCAATCCTGCTGGGCAAATCGACGAGCCGGCTTTTTAGCGGGCTGCTTTTGCTGGCGGTGCAATTGCCTTTCACGCTGCTGGCGATCTCGTTTGGCGGGATAAGCCTTGTCCAGATTCTCGCATCGTATTGCGCGCTCATGGCGTATGTCATTTTTCTGAGCAACCTGGCTTTGTTCGCCTCGGTGGTCAGCGCCCGCACGGCCGGGGCGGCCATCCTGACCGGGTTCCTTCTGGTGCTGTTTCTTTTCGGGCATTATTTCACCCTGGGAATTCTAAGCGTCCTTCATTGGATGGGCATGATCCGTTTCTCAACGCCCGGAACCATTTTGCAGGCGTTTCTTAATGGCTGGAAAATACTGCTCCCTTCCACCCGGTTTGAGGAAGTGCTGAGCACTGGTTTTAGCGGCAGCCTGCTTTCCCCGCAGATCTATGGCAACCTGGCGCTGGGCCTCCTCTTTTTTGCCATCGCCTGGGCCAGCTTTGATTTCTTCTGCCGCGACGAGAAAGACTCCACCCCGCGCCGCTTTCTTTTCCGGCCGGGTCCGAAAACGGTGGGGATCGCCAGCGCATTCCGTATTTTCAACGCCGGCCGTGCCTGGAAAGCGGCGCTGATCTGGAAAGACTTTCATTTCCTGGCCGGCGGCAAGCTCACCGTTTTTATTAAACTGCTTCTTTATCTGCTGCTGCCATACGGAGGGATTCTTTTGGCCAATGGAAATGGCACGCTGCAATTGGACGAATACGGTTACACGTATCTATGGTCGATGGTGGTTGTTTTCTTTGCGGAACTTGTCGTTATGGCGGGGCGCATTTTCCGTCAGGAACGTCGCTGGCAAACGCTCTCCAGTCTGGCAATGCTGCCGATCTCCATCCGGCGGCTCGCTTATCAGAAGGTGCTCGGCTGTTTGGTTGGATGCTGGCCCACGTTCTTGATATTCCTTGGCGGCTGTCTCCTGTTGCTCATGGCAAACTGGGCGGATGCGGTCCTTTGGTGGTCCAACCCAAACCGTGACATTTTGCATTCGCTGGCCTTGCAGCTTGATTGGCGGGGCGTTGGCGCGTTTGTCGGAGTCGTGGCGCTGGTTCTTTTTTTTCTGCACTTGGTGGTTGACCTCTCGTTGCGTTTTAAATGGGGCGCGCTTCCATTGGCCATCGGGATCACCTGGCTTTTGAACATGATTGCGCTCCCATTCTCCATCTATTCAATGGGTGAGGCGTCGTTTGTAGCCATCCCGCTTGCCCTGATTGCCGCCACGATCTTCCTGCACTTTCGCATTGGCCTCCGTTTGGAAAAGATAGCCGGCGAAGAGTGACCCGGAAGGAGAGCCTTTCGCGCTCCTCATTTTCTCCTTCACCTTGTCTTTCCGTGCCTTGCCCTTCACCTTGTCTGCTTGTCATCCTCTGATTCCACTTCCAACGCCATTGCCAGTGCCAGCGAACTCGTCGTCAAATACGGCATCCAGACGGTTCTCGATCACGCCACCCTTACCATTCACGCGGGAGACCGGATCGGTCTTGTGGGCCGGAACGGGTGCGGCAAATCCACTTTCTTAAAAATCGCCGCCGGCACACTGGAGCCCGATGCGGGTCAATTCAGCCGGCGTCGCGATATCATCACCGGTTATCTGCCGCAGGTCTTTGATCTGGATGAATCGGCCAATGTGCATACCAACGTGCTGGCGGGCGCGCAAACGGCCCTCGATCTGATTGCCGAATACGAGCGGATCCCGGCGGAAAGCGCCCGGAGCGCGCAGGTCCTTGATCAGATTCATCATCTCGATGGCTGGAATCTTGAGCATCGCATCAAGAGCCTCATTACCAATCTTCACGCGCCGGATCCGGGCCGCAATGTGGCAACGCTTTCGGGCGGGGAAAAACGGCGCGTGGCGTTGTGCCGTGCGCTGCTGGCGCGGCCCGATTTATTGATACTGGACGAACCGACCAACCATCTCGATACCGGCTCAATCGAGTGGCTTGAAGAATTCCTCTCCCGTTACGAGGGGACCTGTCTTTTTGTCACGCACGATCGCTACTTTCTCGACCGGATCTCGACGCGGATCGTGGAACTGGCACGCGGGGATTTTAAAAGCTACGAGGGCAACTACAGCGATTTTCTTGTTTCAAAAGCCGAGCAGCAGGTGGTGGAGGAACAGCAGGATCACAAGCGCGAAAAATTCCTCAAACGCGAGTTGGAATGGGTTCGCAAACGGCCCCGGGCGCGCCGCACAAAATCGGTCGATCGCGTGGAACGTTATTTTGAAATGGCCGCTGAGGAAGGGCCCGAGGCGGAGCTCGACGTGGAATTGATCATTCCGCCCGCGCCCAAGCTTGGCAACCGGGTCATTGAGCTCAAGGAAGTCGGCGCCGCGGTTGGCGAACGCGTTTTGTTTGAGAACCTGAGTTTAAATCTCGCGGCAGGGGAGCGGCTTGGCGTGGTCGGACGGAACGGGATGGGCAAATCGACGCTGCTTAAGATCATCCTTGGGGAAGTGGCGCCGCTGGCCGGTGAAGTGGAGATTGGCCCGCGCACTGAGATCAATTACGTCGACCAGAACCGGATCACACTCGACGAGACCAAGACCATTTACGAGGAGGTTGGAGAAGGCCTCGAATACGTGCGGCTCGGCGAGGAGGACATTACATTGCGCGGTTATTTGCGCCGGTTTTTGTTCAGCGAAGACCGGATTATGACACGCATCCAGCTCCTGAGCGGAGGCGAACGCAGCCGCGTGCTACTAGCTAAAATCCTCAAGCGCGGCGGAAATGTGCTGATTCTTGATGAACCAACCAACGACCTCGATTTGGGGACCTTGCGCCTGTTGGAGGAAGCGCTCATCCATTTCAAAGGAAGCGTCATGGTGGTCAGTCACGATCGGTATTTTCTTAACCGCGTCTGCACCGCCATTCTCGCTTTTGAGGACGATGGAGGGATCGATTTTCATGTCGGCAATTACGATCGCTACCTTGAAAAACGGGCCGAAAGTGTTGCCAGGGAAGCCGCCCTCGCAAAGCCGGTTGAAGCCGCCGCTCCCGTCCGGGCCACGGCGGAAAAGCCGCGCAAACTGAAGTGGAAAGAAGAACGCGAACTTGAAGGGATGGAGGCAAATATCCTGATCGCTGAGGAAGAGGTAAGCCGCCTTGAAACCCTCTTTGCCCAAGCCGATTTTTACGCGGCTCACGGCCATGAATGGCATAAATACGAAGCACAACTTGCCGCGGCTCGTCACGCCGTGGCGAAACTTTATGCCCGCTGGCAGGAGCTGGAAAAAATCAGGGGATAACCGCGATCAGCGCTTTTTTTTGTAATCTTTCTTCGCGGCTTACACGCGGCGGATGAGATAAGATGAAGCTTACAAAGGGGAAAAGGAGTGGGGAGAACAGGGATTTGCGCTTGTGCATCTTCCCGCAGGGATTTAAGTAGTGCGCGTGGCCTCCCCAGCTTACCTGCACAGTGCCGTCTTGGCGGCTGAATTCCGTTTCCTGGATATGACCTTCATGGGCCACAAAGGAGAAGGCTGTGCTGAGGAAAATCAGGATCGCGTTTTGCATCGACGCATTTTTTCCAATGAAGGCGAGCTCCACCTGATGGCGGTTGCCGATGGAGTCAGCCGTTGCCCGCGCGGCGGCGACGTGGCCCAGTATATCGTGGAGCATCTGGCGAATGACCCGCTTCTCGATTCCTCCCGCCTTCCTTTGGCAATTCTCGTCCGCAAGTATCTGCGCGAATTGCATGAGGGGTTTTATCAGGAGTTCGCCGGACGCGACGAGATGCTCGAGAGCGCTTCCACCTTGAGTGTTGCGATCCTGGAGAACGGTGTGGCTCATTGCTTTTGGGTTGGCGATTCCCCTATTTTTCTTGCCCAGGAAAATCACCACAGGTTTGTCACCTCGCAAATCTCAACACCCGATCTTTGCGGCCGGCTCCTGATCGATTGCTTTGGCGCGTCGGCTCCTTTCCAGACCAAATACAGCAAGGTGCAAATGGCTCCGGGCGACGTGCTGATGGTAGCCACCGATGGCGCCATTCGCAGTTTGGAAGACATCAGCTCAATGCTTAATGCGTATGGTCCAACGCAGGACCTGCTCGATTTCATTCAAAGGCAGGCTCCCAAGAGCGATTATTTCGATGATGCCAGCCTGGTCTTGGCCCAACGGCTGACCTAAGGGTCGGTTTAGCAGCCGCAAAAAGAAGCGCCTAAAAGCGGCGTGTTCCGCATCCCATGTCCGGCCCGAATCCGAAAACTATTTGGGAGAACATCAAAGACCGCATCGATACTCGACGGCGCGCCGGGAAGCCGGGCGGCGATGACGATTTCTCCCAGGTCAGTAACGATGAAGTTCGAGACTATCTGGCAAAAGCCCCGTCCGCTCAGCACGCGTAAGACCGGGCAGATTCTTCGCGAAGCCGCCCACTCGCTCATGGGCCGGATGGCTTCTGAAGTGGCTGAGCGCGCCTTGATCGAGATGATCGGCGATGCCCGCTTCATCCTCATGGGTGAAGCCTCGCATGGAACCCACGAATTTTATGAATTCCGTGTCCGGTTCACACAGCGCTTACTCAAGCAAAAAGGATTCCGCATCCTCGCCGTGGAAGCCGACTCGCCCGATATGCAGCGTGTTGATTCTTTTGCGGGCGGATGCACCGGGGATTCCACGGCGGAGGATGCGCTCGGTGGATTCAGCCGCTTCCCAAGGTGGATGTGGCGCAATGAAGTGATCAAAGAGTTCATTCAATGGATGCGCAGCTTTAATCTGCGTCCGGAAAACGCGGGTTCGCCCGCCCATCTTTACGGACTCGATCTCTACAGCTTGCATGCTTCGATGGATGCCGTAGTGCGATTTTTGGAGAAAACCGATCCGTCCGCTGCCCGCCGTGCCAAGGCTCGATACGCCTGTTTTGATTCATTCGGCGCCAGTCCGCAGCTGTATGGATTGGCGGCCAAGCAGGGACTTGGCTCCTGCGAATCGGCTGTCATTGAGCAGCTTGTCGAGTTGCAAAAAACATCGGCCGAACTTCATTGCGAGGAAGCGTTTCTTGCGAAAGAAAACGCGCGGGTGGTTAAGAACGCGGAAGCCTATTACCGCGCCCTGTTCGATGAGGACACCATTGCATGGAATCTGCGGGATCAGCATATGACCGAGACCCTGGAATCGATCGTGGAGCATCATGGAGATTCCAAGGCAATCGTTTGGGCGCATAACTCGCATTTGGGCGATGCGCGCGCCACGGAAATGGCCGATCGTGGGGAATGGAATGTCGGCCAGTTGATGAGGCAACGCTATGGCGATGACTGTTTTACCCTCGGATTCAGCACTTACTCGGGCACGGTCACCGCGGCGCGGGACTGGGATCAGCCCCCGGAACGGCGGCATGTGCGGCCGGCGCTGGCGGGAAGTTACGAGGCGTTGCTGCACATCGTGGGCGGCAACTTCTGGCTGAATCTGCATCCGGATCAGCCGGTTGAGGAACTGCTAAAAGAGCCGCGCCTGGAACGGGCCATCGGAGTGATCTATCGTCCTGAGTCCGAACGCGGCAGCCATTATTTTTACTCCGTATTGCCCGACCAATTCGACGCAATCGTCCATTTTGACTATACCCGGGCGCTTGATCCGTTGGACCGCAATGCAAAGTGGGACCGCGGCGAATTGCCTGAGACCTATCCCTCGGCTCTTTAGGGGCAATCGGTTCCGCGTTACTGTGGAAAAAGAAAAATATGTTGGCCGCTTCAACCGTCTGAGCGCGGAGCCGGAGTCGATACTTTTAGAAAGAAAAAAGGAGGAATTTATGAGTGAAGCAGGACTTGAGGTGCTCGATTCGACGGTGCAGAAAACGTATGAATGGATCAACGGCATCTCGGAGACGACAAACCTTGATCGAAGCACGTCCCTGAAAGCATTGCGCGCGGTATTGCATACTCTGCGTGACCGGTTGCCCGTTTATGAAGCCGCGCATTTTTCCGCGCAGCTGCCGATGCTCATTCGCGGTTTGTTTTTTGATGGATGGCGTCCTTCAAGCGTGCCGCTCAAGCTTTCGCGTGATGAATTTTTCAGAGAGATTGATAACGCGATTGTTTGCCCCCAAACAATTGATGTCATGCAGGTAATGCGCGCCGTGTTTGCCGTGATTAATGATCACGTTTCATCCGGGGAAGTTGAAAAAATACGCGGTGTACTGCCACGCGAACTTCAGTTGCTTTGGCCGGAGCCGCTGGTGGCAGCGTAAGCCACGCCGAGCCAACGCATTAAAAAAAGCGTTCGAACTTTGCCATCTCGGTTTCCAGCCGGATGCGGAGGGCGCTATGCGGGTCACAAAGCTCGGTGATTTTCGCGGCCGCAATGCAGAGTCGCGCCATGGCTTCCACATCCTCAAGTGCGACGAACTCGCATTCGATGCGCTCCTCGGGGCCGCAATTGTGGTAATTGCCAAGCGCCACGCAAAGCGCCGCGGTGCGGTATCCGTAAAGTTGATAGGCAGTCGCCTCACAGGTTCCGCCGCTCATTAAACAGCGCTGAAAAGGGATGCCTGCTTCGGTGGCCCAGCGCACAAAAAGGGCGGTGGTGGCGGAGTCAAAAATTGAAGTCCGATCGCCGACCCGCACGATGACGCCGGCGCCCATTTTACACGCCCCGCCGCGCTCGGAGCTCGTCTCAAGCGAAATCACCGTGACGCTTTGCGGCAACCGGCGTTCGGCGGCCAGTTGCATTGCCCCAACAAAGCCGACTTCCTCGGCCCGGGTAAATAGCCCGTAAACGCTCGCCTCGGCGCCTGTTCGCTCCAGCTCTTCGAACATCGCGACAATGGCGGCGCAGCCGATCAGGTCATCGCAGGCACGTGAAAAGATGCGGCCTTCCTTGAGTTCAAACGCGGGCAGATCCCACATCGCGAAATTTCCAAAATCCTGAGTCGGCGGATTTTTTGCCCGATAAACTTCCGGGACACCGCCGAGGAAAAGGGCCGGTTTGTTGGCGCCCGGTTCTTTGACAAAACCCGGATGATCCATGTGGGCCGCAAACGCAAACCGGGGAATCGCCGTGCCGCGCTGGTAGAGGGCGATCAGATTCCCGAAGTTATCGTAATCCACCGACACGTGCGGCATTCGGGCAAGCCACCGACCAATCTCGCTCCGCACGGCTTCCTCAAAAAAAGGAGCGGTCGGTTGTGAAAGAAGGCTTCGTGCGATCTCAAGAACAGGAGAAGACATAAGTTTAAGGCAGAATAAAGGGTTTTACCGTCAGCACGGCCAGCGCCTGGGACGCTTTATCGGCCCGATTAAGAATCAAAGAGCCCGCGCATAGGCGGCCCGCCGCATCTATGCGTGGCGGCACGCTGGCAGCCAGCATTTCAGCGTATTCGTAAAGCGTTCGGCAACCCGCCTGTTCGGAGCGCGCCACGTTAACGAGCTCAAATCGGACCGAACAGCGCGGCGCGACCTGGCGCAATAATTCGAAGGTCAGCCTGCCCATCGTATAGCGGGGATTCACTTCGACGATCGGTTGCAGATGAAGATCGCCATTCTTTGCCCGATAAACGAAAGCATCCACCCCGACAGGACCGCGGTAGCCGGCGGCGTGGAGGCCGGACTCCAGGATCCTGCGAACCACGCCGTCGTACAACCGGACGGGACCGCTGCCTTCCATTAAAAAACGACCGACGCCGGGCGGCAACGCCTGGCCAAATCGCGGCCCGCATTCGCAAGCGAGAAATTGCCCGCGAGCGTCGTTGAAAAGATGAACCAGGGCGACAAGAGCCAATTTTTCCTGGTCCATCTCGTATTGGATCGAAAAATCGTGAACTCGTTCCAGCCACGGTTCGACGATTAGCGCGCCCTGTGTGGAAATGATGCGCTGAGCCCAGCGTCGCACACTTTCATCGAGCGGTTCATCGGCGAGAAGCCGGCGATTTTTCTGCCCGGACATTCCAAGAGGCGCTTTTAACGCGATCGCCGCCGGACCTTCATGACGGAGTGCGGCAAGCGACTCCTCGACTTCCGCAATCGACAGGCAGACTCCGCCCGCGGCTGCCGGATCAATCAATGGATGTGGCGCGGCTTCAAGGAGTTCCCTGCGCCGTGCGAGCGCCCAGTCTTTTGAAAAAAGCAGCGCCCGATCCGGACTCCAAAATTCTCCCATGGTTTGTTCACCACCCGGACAATTTTTAATCAGCGGCGCAAAGAGCGCGGCGCTTTCCGGCGACCACGCCCATGGACGTAACGCGTTGAGTTTGCGCTGCCGGAGCGTGCTCGTTTTACAAACCATCCCAC
Organism: Chthoniobacteraceae bacterium; assembly: GCA_028293625.1. Classification (GTDB taxonomy): domain Bacteria; phylum Verrucomicrobiota; class Verrucomicrobiia; order Chthoniobacterales; family Chthoniobacteraceae; genus CAIURC01. The sequence goes on from JAQGOL010000035.1 coordinate 283,953, forward strand.
GGGGGTCGAGCCGTTCGAACTCAGGCAAGGCGAATCCGAACCCATGCAGCCTGGCGCGTTCCTCGATCGGCGGTGGATCGACCATCAAAACCACATCATCGCGGCGGCTCAGAAATGCCGGGAGAATTTCCAGATCGCGAGCCAACGCCGCGACCGAGGCACGCGGATGAAACTTGATACCCGCCCGCTCGGCGGCAATCGCGGCTTCCGCATTCGGATTAAACCAAAAAACGTTTGGCGTGCGCCCTTTTGACTGCCCGAAATGCTCAATCTCGCGGATGAATTCCTCCGTTAATCCGGCACGCAACCGGCCCTCGGAATTAAAAGGGACGTTTCCCCGTGCCCGGCTGGGTGAGAGCGGGAAATGAAGTTGCCGCCGGTAGGCTTCCCAATCGGATTCCCGGGCCTCTTTCCAACGCCGAAACCACGAGAGCCCGTAACCGACATGGGCAATTTCGTCCCGATAAATCCGTTCAAGAAGGGCAGCGGTCTGCGCATCGCCGACGTCGGCCATGAGCTGTGAGTAATGCCGGGCGTAATCGAGGTTTGCCTGTTCAAAAGTAAGGCTCAGCCGGGTTACGTAATCGAGCGGCGTTTCCATCGGCGCAACTGCGTCCCAGAAAAAGCGGTTTAAAGGCAGGTCGCCAAATTGCACGCCGCATTCGGCCATCCGCTTTAGATACCAGCGGGTATGCTCCTGTTCTTCTCTCAATGTGCGGACAATGCCGCGTCGGAAAGCTTTTGGCGCTTCGGGGAATTTCAAGAGCACCAGTGCCATCAGCTCCGTGGCCAGCAACTCGTGATTGGCAAAAAAGTGAAGCAGCACGCCGCGCTGCGTTTCATCCATTAAACGATGCGCACCGGGAAACGGCGCCCGTCCGCCGCCGCCCCGTTGCATTTGCAAATTGGCCGGCCGGCCCGGCGCCCCGGGATGAAGAATGGCGCCTCCGGGTTCCTCGTCGGTGAGCAGATCGCCGGCCTGAAGCTTTTCCTCAAGGGAACTGGTGAAAAGCACTTGCTCGGCAAACTCACGAATTTCCATGAGAGAACGAACAATTAGTTACCGGCCCGACCTGACCCGCATCGACCATTCCTTGCTGCTGACCGGATCAGTGGCGATCGGACGCAGACTGTTTCTGGCAACGTCGATCGGAACGTCATTGCGCTGGCGATCGAGGAAAAAGGAGATCTTCTCATAACCGGCGGCCTTAGCGTTATCCATTGCCTCTTCCCATTGTGCCGCAGCCCGTGTGGGCCAATGGGCGTCGCTGCCGATCACCAAAGGAATGCCGCGGATCGCCATTTCGTGCAGCATTTCAGGTCCGGGATTCATCTCGGAAACCAGCTTATTAAGGCCTGAAGTGTTTAGTTCCATTGCCACGCCTGTGGCCGCGATCCGATCAAGCGCGTTTTGGATCACGGGCATGATGCGTTCCACGTTCCAATCGGGGACCATGTTTTTGATCAGGTCGGGATGCGCGATCGTGTCAAAGATTCCGGTCTCGGCCGCCATGGCCAGGTGCTCAAAATAGTTCTGCTGCAATTTGAGCGGGCCTTCACGCGCATAAACCCGTTGGTATTCATCATACGGATGTACCGAACCGAGCACATGATGCAGTGGAACGCTTTGGACTTGTTGACGCACAAACTCCTCGTGTCCGGGCCAGAAATCCGCCTCCAAACCGGCCCGAACGTCACACCATCCGGCGCATGTTTCCCTGGCGCGCGCCACTAGTTTTAAGTAAGCAGGCCATTCGCGGATCTCCATGCGCGCGTCGGGCATATAGCCGCCGGGCCAGGGGTTATGGCATGTGACGACGATGCCCGCCAAACCGCGGTCGCGGGCGACGGCCGCATATTCCTCGGGGCTCCCAAGCGCATGCTTGCAGAGCGGGGTATGCATGTGCTGTTCATACAGGATTGGCTTCATTTCAAAAAACGGACTCCTGTTTTCTGGCGGTGGTTGAATGCGGGATGATAGCTCATGGGTGATGCCTCATTATAACCGATTCACGGGCAACAGGAAGAAAGCGGACTCTCATAGGCAACGCTTTCTTTGGAAGGGTGTGGCTCAACGGAATTGGCCTTCACGCTTCCCAAGCGCATTATACGTTCCCACCGCCTAATTTTTCGCGTTTGAAATTCCACACTCCAATGACCCCCTGGAAACGTTTTCGGTTCCGCCTTGAAGAACTCGGATGCCGTTGCCTGGCGTGGTCGATTCCAAAGCTGCCGCGCTTTGTTTGTCTGCGCCTCGGAAATTTCCTGGCAGGGCTCGCTTATCGCCTTGATGGACGCGGCCGCGCAGCGGCGTTTTCCAATCTCGAATGCGCATTTGGAAACCGTTTTTCCAATAGCGAACGGGAGGAAATCGTGCGTGCGTCGTACCGCAATTTTGCCCGCACGATGCTTGACCTTTTCTGGGCCCGGAATCTGACGACGAGTAATTTTACGCGATGGATTGAGCTGGAGGGATTCGAAGCGTTCTCCGCGCGATTGGCGGAGGAAGGCCGCGGCTCGATCATGATGTGCGTCCATCAGGGCAACTGGGAATGGGCCAGTCTGGCAACGGGGTTTCTGGGCCTTCCGACCACCATCGTGGCGGAAAACTTCAAGAATCCCCGGCTGACTTCCATCTTTTCGCGTTCCCGCGAGATTTCAGGCCACACGATCATTGCGCAGGAAAACTCGATCCTACGGTTGCTTAAAATCGCGAAACGGAGGGGCCAGACAGGCATGCTGATCGACCTGAGCCTGCCTCCCACCCAGGCCGCCACCGTGATCGAGGCTTTTGGGATGAAAATGTGCGTGCCGTTGCTTCATGCGGTGCTGGCTGACCGTGCAAACGCGATGCTGATCCCGGTGGAGACGCATCCGTTGCCCGATGGCCGTTGCCGGGTGATTGCGCATCCGCCGGTGGAGATCGAGGCCGGCCAGAGTTTGCAACAGATTGCGCAACGCTGCTGGGACGCAATGGAACCGATCGTACGTGAGCGGCCGGATCTTTATCTTTGGCCATATAAACATTTTCGCTACAAACCAAACGGCACGGCGCAAACATATCCGTCGTATGCGAATGCGTCGGGCAAGTTTGAAAAGCTGCTGAAGGCCGTGTCGCAACCGGCCGTTGTTCGCGCAAAAGCATGAAATCCGGGGTGGCCGTTGACAAAACGGGCCGCTTCCGCTTTCCCATAGGGCTCGCATGAAACGCTTTCTTCTTCTCGCTCTTGGCGCCGCGCTGCTCAGTAGCTGCGCCTCGACCCCCATTAGCCGTCCCTACTCGGTGACCGCTTACAAGCCGCACAATCCCAACAATGTACGGGTCAAAGTTTCCACCTCCACCCAGAACGTCTACGTTCTGGAAGGCGACCGATTGTTGATGGCGGTGCAATCGTGTGTCGGAGCCCATGGAACCACGCCGATGGGGACCTTCCGGATCAATACCAAGATTAAGGACAAACGCTCTTACAGCTATGGCTTCACCTCCAATGGCCAGCCGGCTGAAGCGGCCAAGGGCCAAAATGTGGCCAAGGGTTATCCGATGGCCTACTGGTGCGAGTTCAAGCCCGCGTATGGATTCCATGAAGGATTTGTCTGGTCTGAACCGCGCACCCACGGCTGCATTCGGATGCACAAGCAGGCAGCGTCCCGCTTTTTCGCCCTTGTGCATGAAGGCACGCCGGTCAACATCGCGACCACCCAGCCCGAAGACGCCACTTTTGGCCGGAGCGTGCGCAGGCTCGATCAACGCAACGATCCCAATCCGCCCACGCCTCTTTTGATGTCACAAAATTGGTTTCAGGATCCCGCTGGCCCCTTGCTCATTGAGCAGTAAGTTATAAAGGCGGCTATTCCCGGCCCGCCGTCAATCCACCCAAACAGGCTGTCTCCATGACGATCGATCTCGCTCCAAAAACCCCTCCACCTCGCGTGAATTTGCGTACCCCGGACGTAATGGCAGCGGTCCAGGCCCAGGTCGAATCCCATTACCGCAGCGAGATTGTTGAAAAGCTGCGCATCAGTGGCGGCACACTTTCCTGCGGAGGAGTCACGGTGCGGCTGGCCAAACAGTTTGGGTTTTGTTACGGCGTGGAGCGGGCGATTGATCTGGCATACGCGGCGCGCAAGGTCTTCAACGAGCGCCGGTTGTTTATCCTCGGGGAAATCATCCACAATCCCGAGGTCAACGAGCAGATCCGCGCATTGGGCATCAAGAACCTGATCGGCAACGAAAAAGAAGCCGATGTCAGCGATCTCACCAGCGACGACGTGGTGCTGATTCCTGCTTTCGGCACCGATGTGACCACGCTGGCCCGGATCAAGGAGCGCGGCTGCCAGATTGTCGATACGACCTGTGGCGACGTCATGAGCGTCTGGAAACGGGTGCGCCAAAATGCAAGCGATGACGTGACCTCCATTATTCACGGCAAGGCCGAACACGAGGAAACCAAGGCGACGGCGAGCCGCGCGTTTGCCAATGGAAAAGGGCATTACCTTGTGGTGCTTACGCTTGGGGACACCGATTACGTCTGTGAATACATCCGGCACGGCGGCGACAAGGCCGGTTTCCTTGATCGATTCAAGGGCGCTTATAGCGAAGGCTTTGATCCGGATCTTCACCTGCGCCGGGTCGGAGTTGCCAACCAGACCACGATGATGCGCGGCGAGACCGAGGAAGTGCAGCGCCGCATCGAGTCGGCCATCACTGAACGCGATAACGCCCGCAAAGAAAACGCCGAGACAGAAAAAGCCAAACAGAACTTCCGCTTCTTTGATACGATCTGCGGAGCCACCCAGGAACGGCAGGATGCGCTGCGCGACATGCTGGCCGACCCGATGGATCTGCTCCTGGTGGTGGGCGGCTACAATAGCTCAAATACCTCGCATCTCGCCGAGATGGGGGAAGCCAAGCTGCCCACTTATTTTATCCGAAACGCCAGCCGGCTCGAATCCCGGGACCGGATCGTTCATTACGATCGCTTTTCCAAAGGCGAGATCACAACGGAACATTGGCTGCCCGAACTCCCGCTGACTGTGGGAATTACCGCGGGCGCCAGTTGCCCGAATAATTTGATCGAAGAGAGCATCATCCGGCTTTTTGATTTGCACGGGATTAATCGCGAACAGCTTTTGGCGCACTAAGCTCAGTGCGCCGCCAGATCCGCGATCACCGGCCGATGATCTGACAGAGTGCTCCAGGCATGGGTGCAGTGGAGCGGACGCATCGCGCGGCTCACCCAGATCTGATCGAGGCTGAGCAGCGGCACCGGGAACGGCCATGTCTCGGCAATGCCGTCGCCGGCTGTTTCAAAACAATTGCTTAGCCCGGTTCGCAGCGCGTCAAAATGCGCGGAATCGGCCGGCGTATTAAAATCGCCCAGGACGACCAGATTTTCGTCGGCATGGTTTTTCGCCAGTTCAGCCAGCCGGCTCAACGGTTCGCGGCGTGAACTTCGTGGGCGCGCATAAATATCGACCTGCAATACCGTGACGTTCCGGCCGCGAACCCGAACCCGGTGAAGGGCATAAAACGAGCCTTGCGCCAGTTCACCCGATTTGGATTCCAAAATCTCGCCCCGCACCAGGCAAAGCATGCCTCCACTGGAAAAGCGGGTCGCGTATCCGGAAAACTCCGCGCGCCATCGGTTCGCGGACTGCGGATTGGCGGACTCCGCTTCGGCAATGGCGATGATGTCTGGATCCTCTTTATGCAACCAGGCGGCAATTTTTGGAAAGCGGGTTTCGGCGCGAGCCACATTCCATAAAACGACGCGCAGTTTGGCTGCGTCATTGGCTGCCGGGGCCGATCGCCAGCTCAGTGCCACCCAAGTTATCAAGGCACCAATCATGAGAACCAGATAACGGCGCACCCGATGGCGATGGCCCAGGCGGCCATGATGCAGCGCCATGATTCCAAGCCCCAACGCGATCACCGGCCATGGCGTTGTGTAATAAATCAGTGAGAACGGGTGGAATCGATCTCGCAACCGCGTAACCCGCAGCAAAATCCCAGTAATCAACCAGATCCGGAGTGCCAGGGCCGCCATGCCTCGAATCCGCTCAGCGCCTGGAAGTTTCACCGCGCAATCCGGTTGAAAAATTCTTCGAGCTGCCGGGCGGCGCGTCCAAATGAAAGCCGGTTGTTGGCGAGTTCTTCGGCTTCAATCGTGAGCGCTTTACAATCGTGCGGATGCTCAAGAAGGCGCGCGGTCAGATCGAAAAGCTGTTCATGGGTGCGGCCATGCCCGCAAAGATTGGGGAAAACAAGCCGTTCAGTCGTCCCATTGCCCCCAATGCACGGCACCCGGCAAAGCAGGGCGTCTCCGGCCACCTGGCCCGGCACCGCGCTCGCATCGAGCTGAAAAACAATCTTATGTCGGGCAACCAGTTTCAGGTAATCAGGGTATGCTTTGCGTCCTTGCACGACGCGCAGCAGCGGCTCGGGATACCGCAGGCCGGCCAGCAGCCGCCGTCCGCCCCATCCATCCATATTAAACACCGTGACCGGCTCCTGCATCGCTTCGCAAAGATAACGCATCCCTATCAACGCAGCGAGATGGTTGCGCGACGGCGTATTAAATTCGCGGGTCCCAATGAAAATGCCGCGGCGTTCCTCAATGGGCTGGGCAAAGTTCCACCGCGGATCCTCCACCGGATACGGCGTCGGAATGAACTCAACGGTCCGTGCGCCGCATCCGGTTAAAAACGGCACAAGATCGGGAGTTGTTGCGATGGCTCCATCGGCGCGCTCGCAAATCTCCGTGACCAGCCGCAGTTTGTTTGTATTGGCGAGCAGCTCCGCGATTTGAAACGCGCCCGCTTCCTTGAAAGAAATCGCCACCGTTTTTTTCTCGCCGCGCAGATCAATCAGCGCCTGCCGGCATGCCTTTAAATCATGCCGCAGCAGCAGTACCACATGCTTTGTATCCGCCGGGATCGCGGCTTCTTTGCGATAAAATCCGCCGCCCGTGCACGCCGCAAACCCGTGAAAATTGACAGGAGCATGCGTATTGCCATCCGGCGCGCCGGCAAAATCGGGAAAATGTTGTTCCGGGTCGTTGCCTCCCGGGTTGAGGACGGCGAGTTTCATCCGTTGGGGCGGCGATTGAGCCGGAAAAAGCGCCGGGCCGCAACCGCTGAATCACGGGAATGCAGCCGTCCCGGTTAGCGCCGGAATACCCGGTTGAATAAACGCTGGCCCGCCCACGGTTTTTCACCGGCTTGAGGCGTGTCTGGTTTTTTGGTGGAAGCAACCTTGATGATTGTTCTGCTTCCCGTGCCGGAAGCTGACGTGGCTTTTGTTGGTCTTTTGGTCGATTCGGAGCGGGATGCCTCGGGTGCACTCTCCGGTTTGGTACTTGTCTGCAAACGCGACGCTTTGGTTTGTGTTCCCTTGCGCGGCTTTTTAATCGGTTCCTCTAAAAAGCCATCATGCGAGATGACCACCCCTTGCGTGGCGGTGACAGAAAGTTCGCCGAACGCGATTCCTTTTTCATCCAGGCAACTCAGCTTCCAGACCGGCACGGCTTTCTCGCCCGCTTTTGTCAGGTCGTAATCCAACGAAACGATCTCCACTTGGTTGACCTGCGCATACTCCTGGGCCAGTTCGGCAAGCTGGTCTGAATCGATTTTCAACACGCCCCCTCCCACCACGTCTTCGACTTTGAGCCGGTCGGCAAATTGCGAGACTTCGCGCGAGGCGACAATCTCGCCTCCCGTTACCACACACTCGCGAAACCCTCGCGGCGCCGCCCCATCGTATACAATAAAATGCCAGCGTTCGGGACCCGGGTTTCCCTCGCGTGCGACGATTCGTGTGAGGTTGGCGGCGTCGCTTTTGGAAAGCACCTTGAGAGCTTGCAATGCCGTCTGCGGCTCCTGTGCTCCCAGCATTCCGGCCGACGCGAAAATCAAGAAGAGCGTTTTCATTGCTCCGCTCAATCGCTGCAATCGGGGAGCGTGGATTGCGATTTTTTCCAACCGGCATCCGCGGGGGCGAAATGATTCTATTTCAGTCCCTGAGCAAATTCGAGCACGCTCTCAAATGGCACATCCAGAAGCACACCAAAGAGCGGATGTTTTGTCAGCTTGGATTGCACGGCGAGCGGCGAGCTCAGGCCGCACAGGAATCGGGCAACCTGGCGCGCGGATCGCAATCCGTGGGGATTGGAGGTTAGAAGCGCATGAACCGGATTTCGTTGCTCCTCGATGGCATCGCGCCGTTCGCTCCGATGCAGCCGCACAGGCGCATCGCCAAGACAGACGCCGCAATGGCCGCAGTTGCTTTTGAGTTTCTCCCCGAAATGACCCAACAAATTACGCACCATGCAGTTCGGCTCGGAGACAAGATCAACGACCTGTTGTACGCGACCCACGTCGTTGCGTTCCCGCAGTTCAAAACGCTCGCATAGTTGCCGGGTTAGCACGTTGACATCGGCGGGACGCTCTTTGATCCGATACCCCTGTCGCAATCCGGTTACCTTCAGCACAAGGTCGCCTTTCTCTTCAAGGTAAGTCAGCGCTTTTACCAGCCGTTCACGAGGGCATTCAAGTTGAGCCGCGGTCTTTTCCAGATCGATTGAAAACCAGGTTCTCGCCTTGACTGCCGAATGGAATAAGGCGCGAAGGAAAGTCAGACGTTCCCCCTCAAACGCGGCAAGTATTTCCGTGGAAGAGCGGGCCGGCTGAAACTGATATTCATTATAGAAAGGAGCGGTCGCTTCAATGACATCGGCAAGTTCCAGATAAGTCAGAAGCGTGTTGACCACCAGCGGGCGCACATCGTGTTTTTGGGAAAGTTCATAAGTAGAAACATCGAACTCATCCGGGTGCGCCAAAATCGCGTGGATCATTGCACCAATGGCCGCCGGCTCCGGTGTATCGCCAAAGGTAAAATTCTCCAGCGCCGTGATGTCGTCCGCGCACGCAATGATCTCACAGGTTGACGGCTGGCCGTCCCGCCCCGCGCGCCCGATTTCCTGTGAATAGTTCTCCAGGCTTTTAGGCAGGTTAAAATGGTAAACATACCGGATCGCCGACTTATCGATCCCCATTCCAAAAGCAATGGTGGCAGTCACGATCGCATCCGGCGATTTCATAAACCACTCCTGGGTTGCGCTTCGTTCCTCGGTCTCAAGCCCGGCATGATAGGCTCGTGCGGCAAATCCTTTTTTCTGCAACGCCGCCGCCACCATTTCCGCCGTGCGCTGCAAAGTCACGTAAACAATTGTCGCCCCGCGCGGCCTTTCAGCAATGCGCCTCAGCAGGAGGGAAAGCTGTTGATCTGCCGACGCGTCGGTGACCCGCAAGGTCAGGTTCGGCCGATGAAACCCCGTATGAATAAAAGCGTCGGGCGCGATGGCGAACTCCTGGCAAATATCGGCTGCCACGGCAGTGGTCGCGGTGGCTGTTAAAGTCAGCACACGGCGTATATCCAGACTCCGCGAAATCCGCGCCAGCTTCAAATAATCAGGACGAAAATTATGGCCCCATTCCGAGATGCAATGCGCCTCGTCAATCACCATCAGGCCGATATGCAACCGGCGCAGCCGATGGATGAACCGCTCATTTGAGAACCGTTCCGGGGCGACATAAAGCAGCTTCAGCGAGCCTTCTTCAAGCTCTGCGTTGATCCGCTTGTATTCCTCCACGCCCACACTCGAGTCGAGCCTTGCCGCCGGCACATGATGCCGGCGCAGGAAATCGATCTGATCCTTCATCAAGGCGATCAGCGGCGAGACAACCAATGTGACTCCAGCTAAATGCAGCGCGCTTAACTGATAACAGAGGCTCTTGCCACTTCCGGTGGGAAACACCGCCAGTGCCGACTCGCCTCCCAGAATTTTTTCAATCACTTCCCGCTGTCCCTCCCGAAAAGCTTCAAACCCAAAAACCTCCCGCAACGTCTCGTGAATCGACCCACGCCTTAGATGCTCCATGCGGCGAATCTAAAACGGCGATAATCCCAAAACCAGCGACAAAAACCTGCGCTGATTGCACAGCTATTCCGCCGATTGGCATCCGGCCAGGTCGTTCCTGGGCACTCCGGTCAGCTCACCCCGCAAAATGCGATCCGCTGTTTGAGTCACGATTTTATAGCCGAACGGTTTATGTGAAAATATTGGCGCTCACAGGGCGGTCCGTTTTTGAGCCCGGCACGGCATTTTACCGCAGCCGGACGATACAAAGCGACATGGTTGACAGATCTGCGTAAGTGTCCCTGTAGACTGCTGCCATCCCCGTTTTGGAAAATGAGGAGGCTGCCCCCCGAAATATCCCATGAAACTGCTGCCCCATCAGACGGACTTATTCCCGTTCGCTCGCACCTATTTTATTTTCGCCATTCTTCTTTGGTGCGCAGCGGCCATGGGACAGACGATTAATCCCGCCGACTATGGCAATGTGACCCTGCATCTTAAAGCGGATACGTTGACCCAGGCAAATAACACGGCGGTAACAGTCTGGGGCCCGATGAGTGCCAGCGGCACGGCGGCCCCGACCTATATCGCCAGCGATGCCCGATTCAACAACAAGCCGGTCGTTCGTTTTGACGGCAATTCCGATGTTTTGAAATGGTCCACCCCGGGGCTTGGCGCACAGACCATCTTTGCCGTTGTTACCATGGAAAACGCCGCCGGCAGCCTGGCCGGATTGATCTCAACGGGTGACGACAAGTTGAATGTGCGGCGAGCCGATGCGATCAGTTTTTACAGATCCCCAGGGCGCGGGATTGATACGAACGATTTGGTCGGAGTCGCCCCGACCGGTAATTTGTACGTCAACAACGTAGCCAGCGGCGGGTTTACACCCGGAGTAGCGCATCTGATGATGGCCGTGGCGGGCAGTCAGAAAAGTTATGCGCCATTCTGGATCGGCAGCGCCAGCAGCGCACTTGGCCGTTATTGGAATGGGAGCGTTGCCGAGGTCATTGTATTTGACGGCACGCTGACACAGCTTGGGCTTGAGCGGGTCGGCTGGTATTTGCAGAACAAATATAGTCTGTCAACAAATTTCCCCACGCCACTTCCAATTATCTCCAAGTTCACGGCCGATGCGGGCGGCCTTGTTTCATCCACAGGGCTCCTCTCAACAGCAGGCGCACCCGTGACTCTTTCCTGGGAGGTCAACGGAGCTACCTCGCTTTCTATCGATAACGGTGCGCAAGCTTCCACAGGCATCGTCTCCGGCTCAGTGACGGTAAATCCGACTGTCACGACAACTTATACTCTCACGGCTCTTAACGGCGCGGGGCCAGGGACTCGGTCTGTCACGGTTCACATCGGACTTTCCACACAGCCGGCGCGCATCAACGAGTTTGTTGCCGATAATGGCGGCACCCTGAAGGACGAAGACGGCGATAGTTCAGACTGGATTGAGATTTTTAATCCCAACCCGTTTGTAATCGATCTGGCCGGGTATCGGCTCCAGGATGGAAGCGCGATTTGGACATTTCCAGCCGGCACCGCCATTGAGGCAAATGGATACCGGATTGTCTTCGCCTCGCAGAAAAACCGGGTCAACCCCGCGGCCAGCCTGCACACGAATTTCTCCCTCGACGCAGATGGCGAGCTTCTCGCGTTATCACTTCCCGATGGAACGGTTGCCACAGCCTTTTCCCCCGCTTATCCGCCGCAACGCAAAGGCGCTTCCGGTGGCGCCGGAGCGACGCCGGTCTACTTTGAGATCCCCACACCGGGCGCGGCCAATGGCGCCGGAATTTCCGGGTTTGTTTCCGATACGATTTTTAGTGTAAAGCGCGGCTTTTTTACGGTGCCATTTCAGGTGGCGATCACGACGCCGACTGTCGGCGCGACGATTCGATACACACTCGATGGCAGCACTCCGAGCGCGACGACCGGGTTTGCCTATTCCACGCCGCTGACGATCAGCACCTCGACGACGTTGCGGGCGCGCGCCTTTCTTGCCAACTACGCTCCGACCAATACCGACACGGAAACTTACTTGTTTCTGGCCGATATATTAAAACAGTCAAACTCGCCGGCTGGGTGGCCTGCGAGCGGCGTCAATGGACAGCTGCTTCGTTATGGCTGGAACGCTACTCTCAAGGCGCAATATACCAATCAGCAGCTCCTTGATGCGCTTCGCCAGATTCCATCCATATCGATTGTCACCGACCAGGCCAACCTCACCGGCGCGGCAACGGGAATCTATGTCAACGCGCTTGAAAAAAGCGATGTCTGGGAAAGGCCGGCGTCCGTTGAACTGCTCCAGCCCGATGGCTCCGCGGGTTTTCACGTCAACGCCGGACTGCGCATTCGGGGTGGATACAGCCGGAATGCCCAGTATGCCAAACACTCGTTACGGCTCTATTTCCGGAGTGGTTATGGCGATTCCAAGCTGAAGTTTCCGCTTCATGGGGTGAGCGGCACGGACAGCTTTCAGACCCTCGATTTGCGCAGCGAACAGAACTACCATTGGGCCAACGATCCCGGCACTCAAAACACGGCGGTGCGTGAGGTCTTTTGCCGTGATCTGATGAACGCGCTGGGGCAGCCCTCGACCCGGACCCGCTACATTCATCTATATATCAACGGACAATACTGGGGCTTGTATGAAACCGAGGAGCGCGCGCAGGAAGACTACGGCGCCACTTACTTTGGAGGTTCCTCCGATGACTTTGACGTAATCCAGACTTCGAATCACCCCGATTTTACCTATGAAGTATCGAGCGGCACCGTCAATGCCTGGCGAACCCTCTGGACCCTCGCGCGCGCCCATGCGGCCAGCCCGAACAATACCAATTACTTTCTCATCTTCGGCCGCGACGCAAGCGGCCAGCGCAACCCGGCGTTTCCCGTCTACTTGGAGCTCGATAACCTGATCAGTTATATGCTGCTTCATTATTACACGGGTGATGGTGACGGGCCGCTCTCCAACTTCCTCTCAATGAACCAGGCCAACAACTGGCGCGGAATGCGAAGCCGCGTGAATGGCGAAGGGTTCCGCTTTTTTGTGCACGATGCCGAGCATACCCTCCAGGCGGGCAGCTGGGTTGATAACCGTCCGAATACAAATGCGCCCAATGGAAGTAACCGGGGCAATTTCACTTACAGCAATCCGGAATGGATCCACGAAGACCTGAGCGCCAACCCTGAGTACCGAATCCGTTTTGCCGATCTTGCCCAGAAGTTTCTATTTAACAATGGCCCGATGACGCCGGCCGCGGCCCAAAAGCTGTTCGACGCCCGCTCGACGCAAATCAGCCAGGCGATCATAACTGATGCCGCCCGCTGGGGCACAAGCGCCACCAACCATACGCTCGCCCAGTGGCAGAGTCGGTTGAATTCCATCCGAGCCTCCTTTTTTCCGACCCGGCATACAGCGCTGATCGGTTACTTGCGCACCCGCGGTTTTTTCCCAACGGCCAACGCCCCCACATTTTCCCAACGCGGCGGTCAGGTTGCCGATGGCTATAAGCTCACACTGGGCGTCAACCAATCCGGAACGATCTACTACACGCTCGATGGAAGCGATCCGCGCGCCATCGGGGGTGCTCCCGTTGGAACCGTCTACACGGCTCCCGGCATTCCAATCAACGGCCCGGTGAATGTGCGCGCTCGATTCCGCGATACGAACGGGGTCTGGTCGGCGCTGGATGAATCTTATTTTTCCACGCTGACCCTGGCCGCTCCAGGGAAGTTGGTGGTGAAAAAACTGCATTACCATGCCCTCGATCCCACCCAGGCTGAAGTAACAGCGGGCTATAATTCGGAAGCTGCATTTGAATATATCGAACTCCAAAATATAAGCAGCGATACTCTCGATCTGCGCGGAGTCAGTTTCACTGACGGGATCATATTCCAGTTCACCGGATCCTTGATCCAAAGCCTCGCGCCGGGCGCCAGTGTCATTGTTGCGGGAAACGTAACGGCTTTTACGTCGCGATATGGAGGCGGGCTTCCGGTTGCAGGTGCGTTTGCGGGCGATCTCAAGAACAGCGGAGAATTCATCCGCCTGGCTACTGCGAATAACACCACCATCTTCGAGTTTACTTACAGCGATAGCGCGCCGTGGCCGGTGCAGGCGGATGGCCAGGGATTCGCGCTGGTAATCAGAAATCCGGCGGCCAATCCTGATCCGAACCTCGCGGCCAGCTGGCGAGGCAGTTACGCGCCGGGGGGAAAACCCGCGGGGGTTGATCAGATTGGCATTTCGGATTGGCGCGCGCTTTATTTCAGCGCAACCGATCTTTCAACTCCGGATAAAGAAGCCACGCTTTGGGGCAATGCCGCCGATGCTGACGGTGACGGCGTCTCAAACCTCACTGAGTTCGTGCTTGGCAGTTCACCGGTGAACGCGCAATCGCGTCCGAATCCTACGACGTCTACCTGGACCGACCCGGCTACTTCGCTTTCTTACCTGAGGCTAACCTGTGCCGTTACCGAAGGCGTTGTTGGAGTTTCTTTCAGCGCGGAATCTTCCGGCGATCTGGTGACCTGGCAAACCGGTATTTCGCAGAGCGGTCCCGCCGTCTCCAACGGCGATGGCACGGCACTGGTTACCTTCCAGGATACTGTCCCGCTAAACGGCCGCCGTTTCATGCGCCTCCGGTTGGAGTCCAACTAAAGGTTGATTTGCCTATTAGTAGCCATCGCGGCAAACGCTGAAAAAAAGAGGGGAGTTCTTGCTTCCGGTCATCTGGGTAACCTGCATAATTTGCGTATACCCCATGTATTCCCATATTTTCAGCCGGTTTTCATTGGCAGCAGCAGCATTGCTTTTTTGTTCGGCGGCCGTCGCGGAGACGCTTCCGGATCATTATACGGTTTACCTTGGGACTTATAGCTCTGCAAACGGGAGCAAGGGGATCTATCGAAGTGAACTAAAGAACGGCAAGCTCGCCGAACCGGAGCTGGTAGCTGAAACCAGGAACGCTTCGTTTCTTGCGATTCATCCGAATAAAAAGTGGCTTTACGCCATCAACGAAATCGACAGCCTCAAAGGAAAAGAAGCCGGCGCCGTGACCGGATTTGCCATTGAGAAAAACGGCGGACTCACTCTGCTTAATCAGGAGTCTTCCGTTGGACCGGGCCCGGCCCATCTGGCTATTGATCCGTCAGGAAAATGGGTTTTGGTGGCCAACTACGGCAGCGGCAGCAGCGCGCTTCTTCCAATCGGCGAGGACGGCAAATTGGGCGAGGCAACCGCGTTTATTAAGCATGAAGCGGTCAAGCCGCAGGTTTCCCACGCGCACTGCGCCACCTTTAGCCCGGACGGACGCTTCGCCTTTATCTGCGATGCCGGGGTTGATAAGATTCATCAGTTTAAGCTCGATAACATCAAAGGAGGGTTGATTCCCAATGATCCTCCCTTTGTGCAGATCGGATCGGGGAATGGAACCGGGCCGCGTCATTTTGTCTTCAATCAGGCAGGCACGCACGGATACGTGATCAATGAGACCAACATGACGGTTACAGTGCTAAGTTACGCGCCGGCCATGGGAGTTTTGAAACCGCTCCAAACCGTTTCCACACTTCCCTCCGGCACGGTGGTAACCAAAGGATTTTCCACGGCCGAGATTGCGATCCATCCATCGGGCAAATTTGTGTTCGGTTCAAATCGCGGCTTTGACAGCATCGCAACATTCTCGATTGACCTGAAGAGTGCTGAGCTAACGCAGACCTCGCAGCAACAGGAGGGTATCAAGGTGCCGCGTAACTTCGGCATTGATCCCAGTGGCCGGTATCTGCTGGCTGCGAATCAGGATGCCGACAGCGTGGTGGTTTTTGAAATCAATCAGGAGACCGGCGCGCTTAAGCCTACCGGGGAGGCGATCAAGCTCTCCAAACCGGTTTGTGTTCTGTTTCTTGCCCCGGCGCAATAAAGCCCGGCCGCGCGTTACTCCGGTACCGTGACATAAGGAGCGAGCTTGGCGCGCAGCTCATCAAGCAGTTCCGGCTGCATGAATTCATAGTCGTCTGGAATAAACAACGTGATGATCCGGCGTTCCCCGGCAAGCTCCGGGAACTTCAACCGGATCCGGTTGAGATGCGATTTCTCCATCACAAACACCAAGTCCGCCCAGCCGAGGTGTCCGGCCGTTAGCACAATGCGTGCGTTTGACTGAGTGCCAGCCGAGCGCGCTTCATATCCCGGCGCTCCCTCAAAAAGTTTCTCGGCGCTCAGGCTGCGCAACCGATTGCGGCTGCAGACAAAAAGCAGTTTTTGAGAAGACTCGCTGTAAGTAGGCATCAGGATGGGAAGCCAGCGCGCGGTTCGGACCAATGCGATCGCCTATGCTCTCACGCTCAAAAGCTCAGGAAGCCGGACCGCGATCCCTTGTTCGGCCAGATAACGTTTTACGTCGGCCACGGTGTATTCCCCGAAATGGAAGATGCTCGCGGCCAGGACCGCATCGGCCTTCCCTTCCAGTAATACATCTGCCATGTGGGAGAGCTTGCCCGCGCCGCCGCTTGCCACCACCGGAATGCCGACTTCCTCGCTAATGCGCCGCGTAATGACCAGGTCGTAACCCGCTTTGGTTCCATCCGCATCAATTGAGTTGAGCACAATTTCACCCGCGCCGAGTGCGCAGGCCCGCCGCGCCCATTCGACCGCGTCGAGGCCGGTCGGTTTGCGTCCCCCGTGGCTAAAAACCTCCCAGCGATCCGGCCCGACTTTTTTTGCATCAATGGAAACCACAATGCATTGGCTGCCGAACCGCTCGGCTCCGGCGCCGATGAGTTCAGGGGTGGAAAGCGCGCTGGAATTAATGCTGATCTTGTCTGCGCCGGCATGCAGCATGGCATGCATATCCTCAGTGGTGCGAATGCCGCCACCGACTGTCAGCGGCATAAAACAACGCTCGGCGGTCCGCTCAATCACGCTGATCATGGTTGCGCGGCCGTGCGCGCTGGCTGTGATGTCAAAAAAAACCATCTCGTCAGCCCCTTGCTCGTTGTAACGGACAGCGAGCTCCACCGGGTCGCCCACGTTGCGCAGACCGCCCTCTTCAGCGCGTCCGAATTGGATGCCGCGGGTGACTTTGCCATCGTGAACATCGAGACAGGGAATAACGCGTTTTGTGAGCATAGCGGGATGGATAAAGGCAAATTTTGGACTGCAAAGAATCAGGTGATGCCCTAAATCTGTATCAGGGGTGCCACCGATGGAGAAAAGCGGATTGACGGAAAAGAAATGGGGTTCTAAGCGTGGCGGCTGTTTTCAAAAGGGGCAAACCGGGGAGGACCACAATAACGCGACTAACTATGGGCAATAATACTGACGATCAACCTGCTTCTTCAATCAGCGGCAACGCAAAAGAGAAGGAAAAAAAGGCAGCCGCCTTTTCTCTCTCTCAGGATCCTGTCATTGAAGCCTCTACGGAGGGAGCCATTCACAAGTACGAGGCCGCGCCTGTGCAGGAGTATCCGGAGGAGGCACCTGTTTCGCCAGTTTACGAAGATCTAGGAACGCTGCCGGCTACTTACAACGAAGATACACTATTTGTCGTTGCGCGCGATCCGCGATGGCTTTTTAGTTATTGGGATTTTAACTGGACACAGTATCCTGCCCCTCTTCATCGATACAACGTTGCGCAGTTTTTTCTGAGAATCCGGCCTGAGTCCGGTGGCGACGAGGTTACCGTGGAAGTGAAACCTGAAGCGCGCAACTGGTATGTGCCGGTAAACCTTCCTGATACAGAGTATATCGCGGATATTGGATTTTTTGAAAAAGGCGGCGCCTGGCATTCCATCGCCAAATCCGCCCCGGCAAGAACCCCAGCCGAAGCGCTCGCTGAGGATGCAGCCGCGCATTTTGCCACAGTGCCGGCGCACCTGGCCTTTGAACGGTTATTGGAACTGGTGGCCGATCATATGCGCGAAGGAGAGACGCTGCTTGAAGCGGTTTCGCGGATTACAGGGGAAGGCCGTGAAATTGCATTCGCGGCCGGTAAAGCACCCAACTGGAGCGAGTCGCAGCGGGCATTGCTCGCCGCGCTTCTGGGAAACAGTCTGGTTGATCGGATCGGACTTGGATCAGAAGAAATCGATCAGCTTTTACGGAAGCAACTGACCGAAAAACTTCAAAGCGAGAGCGCAAGCGAACTGGCCGCGAAGTTTTACGAACGCGGCGGCGGCGCAGGCGGCGAGAGCAGCCTGTTCAGCGGTGCGCTTTTCAGCGGAGTCACGAGTTGGGGCGCAAGCTGGAGCGCGCAGCCATTCAGCGTGCGGCGCGAGCGCGGTTTTTTCATGCACGTCAACGCGGAGATCGTTTTTTATGGCGGCACGCATCCTGACGCGACGGTCTGGATTGAGGGCAAGCCGATCAAGCTGAGCCCGGACGGGACGTTTCGTTACCATTTCACCCTTCCCGATGGGGATTTCGTTATCCCGATTGTTGCGGAATCGCCGGATAAGGTTGAACAGCGTTCGGCCACGCTCTCCTTTACCCGGGGAACCGCGCGCGCCGGCGATGTCGGTTCGACCGGCCAGCCCGCCGAGCTCTCGCCGTTGATCGGCAAAAAGTAGGCCGGCAAAAGCCCCCTTACGAAGTGCGAAGTTCTACTTGAGCTTCGCACTTTTTATTTTATACGGGCTGCGTGCTTGGCTTCCTCGGGCGGGACCGGCTACCGTTCGCGGCGCCTTGAAAGGACCTCCGGATCAATACGTTGAAGCTTTCTGCCAATTTCTGGAATTTGAGCGGAATGCGTCTGCTTACACCGTGGCAAATTACCGGCATGCCCTCTCGCAATTTGGCGCGCAGCCCAAACTTCCCGCGTGGCGCGATCTTACCGCCGACCATTTCCGGCGTTACCTGTTTGCGCTGGGCAAACGGGAGATGGCGCGGCCGACGATCCGCCTGCATTTCGCGGCACTGCGGACCTTTTACAAATTTTTAAGCGAACGCCACGGATTAGCCATTAATCCGCTAAAAGAGGTCCAGCTTCCAAAGCTCGATAAAAAGCTGCCGGTAGTGCTTACCCTCAAGCAAGTCGATGAATTGCTCACCGCGCCGTTGAGGGTTGAAAAAGAAGCCCAGGCGCCAATCTGGATGCCCGAGCGCGACGCGGCCATCATGGAGCTTTTTTATAGCAGCGGACTGCGTTTGGCGGAGCTGGCGGGCCTGAATGTCGATCGGATCGATCCCTTCACCGAAAGCGTGCGTGTGATGGGAAAGGGCCGCAAGGAGCGGGTCGTGCCGGTGGGGGCGCCTGCGCTTGAAGCCATTCAACGTTACCGGCAGAGCGCGGGGGTGAAGGAAGGGGCGCTTTTTTTAAACAAACAACGCAAGCGGCTCAGCGCGCGTTCCATCTGGCTTCTGCTAAAGCGTTACCTACGCCACACTTCTATTGCGTTAAATGTGAGCCCTCACAAACTTCGCCATAGCTTTGCCACGCACCTTCTTGACGCGGGAGCCGATTTGCGCAGCGTGCAATCGTTGTTGGGCCACGCCAGTCTTTCTACAACGCAAATTTATACCCACGTCACTACAGAACGGCTCAAACGCGTTTACGATTCCGCCCATCCCCGAGCCTGAAAACGCTGCCTTCGGCGTGCATGCCATCCGGTGGTATAAATTCACCTGTAATCCTGTTGATATTTATTCAACATGTATTTTTCAGGCTGAATCCCGGGAGTGGCCCGGGATAAATCTTCCTGCGTAAAACCGACTCCTCCAGCCGGTGGCATGCCCGGTGCTATCTGCCGCCCGGGTTGAAGCGTTTGCCCTGTTCGGTCTCCACGTTGCCGGCATCAAAGCCGTGGTCGCCTTTCACGCGGCTAATTCAAAGCTTCACAAATCAAAGCGCATGAAAAAAATCGAGGCGATCATCAAGCCATTCAAACTGGAAGAGGTCAAAGAAGCGCTGGCGGTTCTCGGGATCGACGGCATGACTGTCAGTGAGGTCAAAGAGTTTGGCTGCCGAAAGGGGATCCTTGATATGCTTCGCGGAAACGGGCTGCGAATCGAGTTCCTTCCAAAGATCAAGTTGGAGGTGGTTGTCAGGGCCGATCTGGTTGACCAGGCGATTGCCGCGGTGATTCAAGCGGCAGGAACGGGGGAGGGGAGTGTGTTTATCTCTCCGGTGGATGGTGCGCTTCGGATTCGCACGAACGAATCGGGTGAAGGGGCGGTTTAGGTAAAAGGATTGTGTCTTCTTTTGCGCAGCGCTGAATTTCTGTCTGTTTTTGCGCACTGCGATTTAGAGTGGTCTTTTTTGATCAGGCCAAAGGTCGGTAAAAAAGCGCGGTTTTTTCAAAACACCTCTGTAAAAGCGGGTCGAATGGGAGGCTGGCATAGCGGGTGCTAAGGCGTCGATCCGTAAGGCAGCAGCGAATTTGACTGAGTTTCCTCTCCCTACGTTGAGGCCTGGATAATTCCATACACGCGCGCTTTGCGAAAACCCTACACCATCCAAACGACCGAATGAAACGAACGCAGAAACTCTTCACCCTTGCCCTGGCGGCAGCGCTCTCGTGGGCGACTCTCGGCGATGCCATTTACGCACAGGAACCGGCGGCCCCCGCAGCGACGGAGGCCGCGGCAACCGACACAGCACCACCCGCGGCCGATGCCAAAATCGCGCCGACTTTGGAGCAGCGGATCAACGTTCTGGAGGCCTATCTGACCAATGGCGATCCGACCGCTTCACTCAAGACAGACAAGGACAAGGACGGTAACCCGGCGATTCCTGAAGGACTTCTGGCCGCCACGCCGACGGCAGCCAATTCCGGCCCCGGCCACAACGGATGGATGATGACGTGCGCCGCTCTGGTGCTCTTCATGACTCTGCCCGGTCTGGCGCTCTTTTACGGCGGCCTGGTGCGGCGCAAAAACGTGTTGAGCGTTTGCGCGCAGTGTCTGGCCTGCTCAGGGCTGGTGACCATCCTTTGGTGGGCATTTGGATACAGCCTCGTTTTCGGCACCAATTTCGGCAGCCCGTTCCTGGGCGGCAGCGAATTTTTCTTCCTGAAAGGGGTCTCATCGACTCCGAACACGAACTACTCTTTTTGGGTCTCTGAGAACGTCTTCTCGATGTATCAGCTCATGTTCGCCATCATCACTCCCGGTTTGATCGTTGGTGCGATCGCCGAGCGGATGAAATTCAGCGCCATCATGATCTTCATTACGATCTGGATGTTCGCGGTTTATTTCCCGATGGCTCACATGGTTTGGGGCGCTACCGGTTATATGAACGGTGTCTGGAATGGTTCGGCCGCCATCAAGGCGATCGATTTTGCCGGCGGCACCGTCGTTCACATGACCTCAGGCTGGTCCGCTCTGATTCTCTGCATGATCCTTGGCAAACGTCTCGGCTTCGGCAAAGAGAAGATGGCACCCCACAACATGGTGCTTTGTATGGTTGGCACGGGCATGCTCTGGGTTGGCTGGTATGGTTTTAACGCAGGCTCCGCGGTTTCCGCTGACGGCATCGCAGCCAATGCGTTCATGACCACGACCCTCGCCGCGGCGACGGCCGGTTTTGCCTGGGCAATGCTTGAAGCCATCCTCAAGGGCCATCCTTCAATTCTCGGCTTCTGCTCGGGAATCGTGGCCGGCCTGGTTGTCATCACGCCTGCTTGCGGGTTTGTGAATGCAACCGGCGCGATGATCATCGGCGTTCTTGCGGCGGTGATTCCCTTTATCTTCGTGGTTTATCTTAAAAACGTGTTCGGATACGACGACGCGCTCGATACCTTTGGCGTGCACGCGGTGGGCGGCACTTTGGGCGCCATTCTGACCGGGCTCCTGGCCAACGGCGTTTCCAATCCGAACCTGACCGAAGTCAATGGCTACGCCAAGACAAACGGTCTGGCGCAGATCGTGGCTGACCATGGCCTGATCATTGAGCAGCTCAAGGCAGTCGGGCTCACATTGGTCATTTCCATTGTCGCAACGGTAATTATCGCCTACGCACTCAAGTTTACTCTTGGTCTGCGTCCGACACCCGAAGTAGAGACAGCCGGTCTCGATCTCAGCGAGCATAACGAAGAAGGATACGTCCTCTAAGTATTTGCGCCACCTCAGGAGACGCTAACAAGTCCCGGTCAAACCGTTATTGGTTTGGCGGTTTGGCCGGGCATTTCTTTCCCACCTATTCAAATGAAAAAAATCGAAGCCATCATCAAGCCCTTCAAATTGGAGGAAGTCAAAGACGCCCTCGCCGATCTCGGCATCGAGGGCATGACGGTAAGTGAAGTCAAAGGATTCGGCCGCCAAAAGGGCCACACGGAAATTTACCGCGGCAGCGAGTACACCGTGGATTTCCTGCCCAAGATCAAAATCGAAGTAGTCCTCGCCGACGCCCTGGTTGAAAGCGCCACGGCCGCCATTCTGAAAGCCGCCAAGACCGGCAAGATCGGCGACGGAAAAATCTTCATCTCGCCGGTGGAGGAAGCTGTCCGGATTCGCACCGAAGAGACCGGCGAAAAAGCGGTTTAGTCGCAGCAGCGTTTACGTGCATTGTGGCCGGTGCCGGGTTTAGCCCGGCACCGGCCTTTTTTTATGCACTCACAGCCGGTTGCGGTCCTGGTAAAAGCGATACCGGGCGGTGATGTCTTCGATGTAACGGCGTGTTGTGGGAAAATCGAGCGCTGCCATGAGGTCGTCGGCCGTCGCTTTCTCGCCCATGTTTGTGCTGGCAATCCAGCGATCGACCCGGCTGCGGCCCGCGTTATATTCGGCCAGCGCAAAAGGGATTGGATCCTCTTTTGATTTCCAGCGTTCCAATGCCTTGGCAAAATACCAGGTGCCGACTTCAAGGTTCGTTTTTGCGTCAAAAAGGTCCGCCGGCACAAACGTCTCCGCTTTTTCCGCCTTGGCCCAATCGGTCGCAGCTCCTTCGCCCACCTGCATCAGGCCGCGTTCGCCGCTGGTGCCTACTTTATCGGGATAAAACGCGCTTTCCCGCCAGACGATCGCCTTGACGAGCATCGGATCGAGGCGGCGTTTTTTGGCAAAATGCCGGATCGCGTCGTCGTAACTCCAGTAGCGTTTTCCGCCGATCCATTCCTTTGCCTCGTACATCGGATCCGGGGAGAGCCACAACAAGAGAGTAGCCGCGGCGCCCGCAGCCAGACCGCTTACCAACAGGAACTTCCGCAAAAATCGAAACATGGGCGCCCAATCAAGCTGCGAGTGCCCGAAAGTTCTACCGAAATCGCAGTCCCTCGGCAGCTGCCTCGCCCATGGCCGCTCTTTTCTTTTTCGTTGTCAAACGGGCGGCTCGACCCATCTTCGCCCGGATGCCCAAATACGCCCGAGTGATGGTGGACGACTCGGGAGGAAACGCATTTGATTATGCGCTCCCCGAGGCGGCGGCCGCGCAGCTCCAGATCGGCTGCCGGGTGCGCGTGCCGGTACGCACCCGCACGGTTCTCGGAACAATCATTGAGCTGAGCGACAGCACCGAGTTTGAAGGGGTCAAACTCATCAGCCAGATCGTCAGTGCCGAGCCGATTCTCAGCCCGCTGCTGATTAAATTGGGCACCTGGATCGCCGACTATTACTGTTGTCCGATCGAGGCCGCGATGCGCGGCATCCTGCCGCAAGTCATTCGGAACGCGGAGGTGGGCCATAAGACACAGCTTTTTGCCAGATTGCTGGCGCCCCTTGATCCGGAAGCATTAAGCGCGTTGAAAAAGAAGGCGCCGATCCAGGCCGGCATTGTCGAGTATCTCGCGTCGGCGGACAAAGCGGTGGCAATCGCCGAGCTGGCCGAAAAATGCGACGCGACCCATCAGGCCGTCCAGGCGCTGGTTAAAAAAGGGATCGTTGCCAGCGAATCTTCCAAGGTCGAACGCGACCCGTTTCAAAGCGAAACCTTCCTGCATGCCGGCAAGCTTGAACTTAACGTTGAGCAAACCGCCATCTTTGGCCGTGTTCTGGCAGCGATTAATCTTCAGCCGCCAGCCGTTCCAAAGCCGTTGCTGCTTCACGGGGTGACCGGCAGCGGCAAAACCGAGATCTACCTTCAATCCATCGAAGTCGTCCTTGAGCGCGGCCAGTCGGCCATCATGCTCGTGCCTGAGATTGCCCTGACGCCGCAAACGGTGGAGCGTTTTAAGAGCCGGTTCGCCGCCACCCAGCATGAAGTGGCCGTGCTCCATTCCCACTTGAGCGAAGGCGAGCGGCACGATGAATGGCACAAGATTCGCGAGGGCCGCGCCCGGATCGTGATCGGCGCCCGAAGCGCTGTTTTTGCGCCGTGCAGCAATCTCGGGCTCATCGTGGTCGATGAAGAGCATGAGACCACTTATAAACAGGAGGAGACGCCCCGGTACCACGGACGCGATGTCGCCGTGCTTCGGGCCCGGATGGAAGGCTGCCCCATTCTCCTCGGCAGCGCGACCCCTTCCCTTGAAAGCTACAACAACGCGATGGAAGGCAAATATGAACTGCTCAATCTCACCGGCCGCGTGGACGACAAAAAGATGCCGTTCATCCGCATCATCGATATGCGGATGGAAGCGGCCAAGAAATCGGCCATTCTAAGCGAACGCCTCATTCAGGCGATCAAGGTGCGGCTTGAAAAAAAGGAGCAGACCATCCTCTTTTTAAACCGGCGCGGCTTTTCGACCTCCCTAATTTGTTCAGCCTGCGGATACGTCTGCCAATGCCCGAACTGTTCCGTCTCGCTCACATTTCACCGGGCGCAGGCGCGGATTGTCTGCCACATCTGCAATCATACTGCGGTGGCGCCGGCCAAATGCCCCGAGTGCCGCGACCCGAGCATCCGTTACAGCGGCACCGGCACGGAGAAGGTGGAGGACGTGGTGGGCAAGCTTTTCCCCAAAGCGATCGTCAAGCGCATGGATGCCGACGTGATGACCCGCCGGGAGTCGTATAAAGAGACGCTCGGGGCATTTCGCACCGGCAAAATCGATATCCTGGTCGGCACCCAGATGATTGCCAAGGGGCTCCATTTTCCCAACGTCACCCTGGTTGGGATCATCAACGCCGATCTCGCTTTGCACCTGCCCGATTTTCGCGCCGGCGAACGCACGTTCCAACTTCTGACCCAGGTCGCCGGCCGAGCCGGACGCGGCGACGTCGAGGGCGAAGTTTTTGTGCAAAGTTTCACGCCGTTTCATCCGGCCATTCAATTTGCCAGGCATCACGATTTTGAAGGGTTTTGGGAGGAGGAAAGCATTCACCGCCGGCAGTTTGAGTATCCCCCTTTTACCCACATGGTGCTCGTCGCGATCCGTGGACCGCATCAGGCCCGGGCGGAGTTCTCGGCGCAAACCCTGGCCCGGCGGCTAAAGGAAACGCTGCCAACCGGCACCACGCTAAACGATCCCGCGCCCGCTCCTTTGGAAAAATCGCACGGCAATTTCCGGTTCCATCTGATGCTGCGCACGCGCGCCATCCTGAAGTTGAGCCGGGCATTGAGCGCGGTGCTCGAAAAGCTCACTTTTCCCGAGGATGTCATCGTAACGGTGGACGTCGACGCCTACCAGTTGTTGTAAAGGGTTTAATGTCCCCGCCGCATTGCGTGGAGACGGCGGGCATGGGGACCGAGGAGCCCCAGGGCGGCAATGCGCACCCACGGTTGCCGAAGCGCAATGGGCGGCCAGGCACGGATTGCTTTTGCAAGCTGGCCCGCCGCCAGAAAACGGTCACGGGTGAGGAGATTGTAACCGATCCGCGCAAACTGCAGGGCCACGGTCCGGCGAAAATCGTCGCTCGCCGTGTGATTTGAAAACCGGGCAAGAAACCCGGCTTTTAGCTCAGAATAAAGATGGTGAAACGGCGCCACTTCCTCCGGGGCAAGATGCGCGCGGTATTGGATCAGCAGCCGGAGTTCCTCCTCGGTAAAGGCGCGGCCCGGAAAGGTGTCATGAAGATTGCGTTCCACGACAAGACGCACCAGCCGGCTTGCCTCCTCTTTTCGCGTGGCTGTCACTGAAGCCGAATGCTCGCGCAAACCGGCCAGGCGCCCCGGCAGATTCCAGACCGGATAACGCGCCATCAACCGCGACCAAAGCTCATAGTCCTGGCAGCAGCCAAACGTTTCATCATAGCCGCCAAACTCGTCCCGAACAATCCGGGTGCGAAACATGACGGAGCTGTGCGGGATCGGGTTCTCAAACAGGTTTGCCCAACGAATGCTTGCCGGTTCAAGCGGCAGATCGCGCCGGCCCCGCGAACGGCCGAACTCATCCAGGAGCCGCGCCTGGGAGCCAACCAACGCCACGTCCGCGTTTTTTTCCAGGAACGCGAGCTGCGTGGCGAGGCGCTCGGGCATCGAAATGTCATCCCCATCCTGGCGCGCAATGAATTCCCCTGAAGCGAGTCGAAGGCCGATGTTAAGGCTGCGCGTGAGGCCGAGATTCGCTGGATTGCGCACAACGCGAATCCGCCGGTCGCTGTAGGCTTCAATAATTGAGAGGCTCGAATCGGTGGAAGCGTCGTCAATGATGAGGAACTCAAAGTCGCGGTGTGTTTGGGCCAGGATGCTTTCGATCGCCGCGTTGAGATAACGCGCGCAATTATAGACTGGCATCAGGACCGTTACGGACGGGGTGCTCATTGGCTGGTTAAGCGTTCGAAAACAGCGCGGTGCCGCTCAACCCAGAGCTCCTTATTAAAAAGACGCTCGGCGCGGGCGCGTGCGGCCTGGCTGTGAATGGGCCACGACTGCATAAGCTCAATCACGGCTTCCGCCATCTGGCCGGGATCGGGCGGGTGAAGGCGTTCCCATGTCTGTTCAGAAGGCGTCAGGAGCCGGCCGCCATCTTCTCCCACCAATTCCGGCATGCCGCCGCTCGCTGAACCGATCACCGGTAAACCGCACGCCATCGCTTCAATCACCACGGTCGGGCACGGATCATTGAACTTGGGATGCAATAAAAAGTGCGCGTCTTGAAAAAGCGCGACCGCTTCCTTTTGCGTGTAGGCGGGATGCAGCGTGACGGCATTTTCCAATCCCAATCCGGCGACCATCGCTTTGATCTGCGCCTCCGCGCCCCGCCAGCGCAATCCGCCGGCAATGGTCAAACGCGCATCCATTTTTTCGCGCAAAATCCGAAGGCACTCGATGGCGCTTGTCACCCTGTAAGGCTGATGATGGGTGCCCGCTGTCAGCAACCGCACGGGTGATGGAGGCGGCGGGTTTTTGGCGGGTGCGAATAACGCGGTATCCACTGGATTAAAGACCAGGCTGCTCCCGCACCGTGCCTCGCCCAGAAACCGGGTAGCCGATTGCTGGCAGAATGCGCTTTGGTAAAAAACATAATCAGCCATCCGGAGCAGCTCGCGCATTGGCCTGTTAATCTCCTCGAACCCGGCGCCGGCCCATGCGGGAAAACCGACGCCGTTTTGATTCCAGACGAGTTTCACGCCGCGCGCCTTAGCCCAGCGTGCCAGTTCCAATCCGTGCGGCGGAATGGCGCTGCTTACCAGGTAAAGCAGGTTGAATTGATTGGCATTTTCGGGAAAAAGCCCGGTGAGATGCAGCAGCTTGACCTTGCCGCCCTGCACGATGCCGCCCTTTGTTCTGGATAAAACGGAGCCGTAATTGAGCACCGGACGCTCCGCGGGCAGGGTAAACGGAATCCGATCCAGCCGGGCTTGAAATGCGCGGCGGGCCGGAATGGCGAGCAGGCGACGCACCGCGCGCGTGAAACGGCTAACCACGCAATGGAAAGAGTTTTTCAGACTCGCATGCCCGAACCACGAACCCGGCCAGACGCCACCAAAGCATCCGGAGATTGTCGACGCTTGGACGCGGCGCGCGCAATTCGCTAAGCGCCACCATGCCGCGCGGAGTCGCGGTTGCCGGGCCGTAGATCACATTTTCGCTCTCGATAATTTCCACCGCATTGAACCAGCGCCGCGCGTGGGAAACGACCATGCAGGTGCCAATGCCGAAATCTTCCATCGGTGCGAAGTCATCCATGAGGATCATTCCGCCTTCATTGAGCAGACGCGCCGAGTAGCAAAGATCATAGACGACCGAAAAAAGGTCGTGCCCGGCGTCGATGAAAATCAGATCGAAACGTTCATTGTCGCGGGCCAGTTTGGAAAGAACCTGCACCGAGGTCCCGGTCAGTTGGTGGACCGGTTGAAGCAGCTCGGGGTCAATGTGGGCCTGCCAGATTTCGTCCCGGCTCGCATGCACCACTTTCTTCTCGCCCTTCAGCTCGAGGGCCCAGCGGATTTTGCGATCCCGCGGAGTGATATCGACGGTAAAGATTTCCGCCGGAGCACCGTGAGCGCGGCATGCGGCGGCCATGCTCAGGCAACCCAGCCCGCGGCCGGTGCCAATTTCAAGAATACGTTTGGGCCGGCGCACTTCAATCAGCCGGTCGAGGATCAGGCCCCTCTCAAAATTCGCGGGGGCAGGATCGCTTCCTTTGCGTTCGCGCAGCCCGGTGAGAAGCCCAAGATCCCAGATACGTTGACGGCGGACCGGATCCTCAAAAGCCTGGAACCATTCCCGCAATGAATTTTCTAAAATTTTGGCCATGGAAGATGGCAGCTTGCCGCGCACGCTCGCGCAGTGGCGAGCGTTTTGTCAGCGATAAAATCGCTTTAAAACGGCCGGCATTCGGAGTCGGCGCACGTCGCCTGCCGAGCTGACCCCGCGCCTTTTGCCAGGATCCGTAAAGCGATTATTCCTGAGGCTCCATCGGATCGCTGATCGGCGGTTTGGGTGTGCCGAAGCGATTTTCGGTTCCCTCGACCAGGCGGGTGATATTTTCGCGATGCCGCCGGATGACAAGCAGTGCCGCGGCGCAGGCAAAGTAAAAATTGCCCCAGCCATGCAATCCCAGCGCATTGGGAAGCGGAAGGAGAAGGAGCGCCATCACGACGACCGGCAAAGCAACAGCGCCTGCGATGGAAGCAAGGGAGACGTAGCGGGTGGTTTTAAAAACCAATCCCCAGATCGCCAGGACGATCAGGCTGGCCAGCGGCATCATTCCCAAAATGACGCCAAGCGAGGTGGCGACGCCTTTGCCTCCTTTAAACCCGAGCCAGACCGGGAATGTGTGTCCGATAATGCAACCAAGCGCGGCGGTGATCCCGGCAAAGGTGAGATCCTGATTGGCGACGGGAAAAACGTGGGCGGCAATCCATTTTGCAAGAAGCACGGCCACCACGCCTTTTAGCACATCAAGAATGAAAGTGATGAGGCCCCATTTTTTCCCCAGCACACGCCAGACGTTGGTCGCACCGATGTTCCTACTGCCGTGCTCCCGAATGTCGATCCCCTGGGTGCGGGCGATGATTAAACCAAACGGGATTGAGCCCAGAAAGTAGGCGATGACAAAGACGAATATGCCTGCAAGAAGGGTAATCATGAGGGGCGGAGGGCGGTGCGTTTGCGGGCCAGTTCGGCTTCAATCTGACCAAGCGGCAGGCAATTGACCACGTCGTTGCGGGTGAGCCATCCTTTGCGCGCGATGCCGACCCCGAACCAGAGGTTGTTCAGCTGCGAGCTATGGTGGGCATCGGGATTGATCGCGCAACGCACCCCTTTTTCTTTCGCCAGCGGCCACCAGCGCCAATCCATGTCGAGCCGCCACGGACTTGCGTTGAGCTCAATGATGGTGCCGGTCGCCGCCGCGGCGTCAATGATCGCCGGCACATTGACCTGATAACTTTCCCGCGACAGGAGAATCCGCCCGGTCAAATGCCCCAGCATCGTGACATACGGATTTGAGATCGCGCGAATGATCCGGCTGGTCATTTCCGCCTCGGGCATTGTGAAAGAGGCATGGACGGAGGCGACCACGTAGTCGAGCTGGGCAAGCACTTCGTCGGGAAAATCGAGCGAGCCATCCTTGAGCACATCGCATTCAACACCCGCGAAAATCCGGAAATGGCCGCCAAACGTTTTGTTCAGTTCACGGATTTCAGCCACCTGCGCCAGGAGCCGGTCGGCTTCCAATCCATGCGCTTGAAAAGAGGCCTTGCTGTGATCGGCGATCCCCAAGTACTGCAGCCCGAGTTCCTGGGCGGCATCGGCCATCTCGGCAAGCGTGCATTTGCCATCGCTGGCCGTGGTGTGGTTATGGAAAGTGCCGCGCAGGTTTTCAACCTGCAACAGCTGGGGCAGCTCGTGCTTTTCGGCCGCGGCGATTTCCCCGCGGTCTTCGCGTAGCTCGGGTTCAATATAATCAAGCTCAAGCGCCCGGTAGAGATCGCGCTCCTCGTAGACGTCCGGGATGGTCTGGGGCGCGCCGCCTTTGGATTTCCTTCCTTCGAGTTTGGAAAGCTGTTCAAGCCGATACTCATTGAGCGTCCAGCCCCGCGCCAGGGCTCTTGAACGGAGCACGATGTTGTGTTCTTTCGAGCCGGTAAAATAATTGAGCGCAAAGGGAAACTCGCTGGTTTTCACCACGCGCAGATCGGCCTGGATCCCTGACTTGAGCCGGACACTCGATTTGGTGGCGCCGTTGACGATGATGCTCTCAACCTGCTCGTGCTTTATAAAAAAGTTGGAGACCTCCTCCGGCGCGTTCGTCGCCACGATGAAATCGAGGTCGCCCACGATTTCTTTCCGGCGCCGGTAACTCCCCGCGATGCTCGCCTGGAGCACGTCGGGATGGGTGCGAAGTTCCTCCAAAAGCGCTTCGGCATCCGGGGCAATATCGCCGATGCGGAAGCGGCCGGCGTATTTGCTGCGCGCCTCGATGGCCGCGAGAATGTTGTCGGCGGTTTTTTTACCAAACCCGGGCAGCTCGGCCACGCGGCCGTCCTTGCAGGCGGCTTCCAGCTCGGGCACGGAAGTCACCCCGAGTTTTTCCCAGACCGCTTTGATCTTCTTCGGGCCGAGTCCCTGGATGTCGAACATTTCGAAAAGGCCCGGGGGAAAATCGACTTTGAGTTTGTTATAATAAGCGAGTTCGCCGGTCGCCAGCAGCTCCGTGATTTTTTCAGCGATTGCTTTGCCGATGCCGGGAATCTCCCCGAGCTGATTTTCGGCAACCGCTTTGGCGAGGTCGCCGGTGAACGTTTCCAAAGCACGTGCCGCGTTGGTGTATGCGCGGATCTTGAAAACGTTCTCGCCTTTGAGTTCGAGCAGGAGAGCGATGGCCTCGAACAATTCAGCGATTTCGTTTTTGGTAATCGTAGGCATGGGACCATCAATTCTATGGCTCGGGGCAAAGCGCTGTCACGCGGTTTGCCAGCGCCGTAAAAATTTAATCCAAGGAAGAGAAAAGCCGGTGCTTGCCCCATGCAAAAAAGACGACTAGTCTCACGCCCCTTTTTAAGTTTTACGTATGAGCACCACATCGACCACCCAAGCGAAACCAGCAGCCCCGCCTGAACGCGGCGAAATGATGAGCGGCGCGGAAATCCTCGTCGCCTGCCTGGAACGCGAAGGTGTCACTTCGATCTTTGCTTACCCGGGCGGCGCATCGATGCACATGCATCAGGCGCTCACCAAATCGACCAAGATCCGCACCTACCTGCCGCGCCACGAACAAGGCGGCGTATTTGCGGCTGAAGGTTATGCGCGCGCCACGGGGCGGGCCGGCGTGGTGATGGCGACATCGGGTCCCGGCGCAACCAACCTGGTGACCGGCATCGCGGATGCTTATCTCGATTCCACTCCGCTGGTAGCGATCACCGGCCAGGTGCCGCAGGCGATGATCGGCAAAGGCGCTTTCCAGGAAACCGACGTATTCAGCGTGACGGCGCAGGTGGTGAAACACAATTACCTGGTGATGGATGTAAACGACATCCCGCGCATCGTTAAAGAAGCTTTTTATATTGCTCAAAGCGGCCGCCCGGGCCCGGTGCTCATCGACATTCCCAAGAACATCCAGCTGGCGATGACCCAGCCGATTTTCCCCACCGAGGTGAACTTGCGCGGATACAATCCCGTCAAGCAGGCCGACGACGTGGCGCTGAATGAAGTCATGGGTCTGATCCAGTCGGCCAAATGCCCGATGATCTATTGCGGCGGCGGCATCATTTCCGGTGAAGCTTCCGCGGAACTTTTTGAGTTCGTGGAGCGGACCGGTATCCCGGTGGCGACTACGCTCATGGGGATCGGTTGTTTTCCGGAGACCCACCCGCTTTCCCTTAAATGGCTGGGAATGCACGGCACCGTTTACGCCAACAATGCTGTGAACGAAGCCGATCTGCTCCTGGCCATCGGCGTCCGTTTTGATGACCGCGTGACGGGCAAGATCAGCGAGTTCGCCAAGCACGGCACGATTGTCCACATCGACATCGATGACTCGGAGATCAACAAGAACAAGGTGGTCCGCCTGCCGATCCTCAGCGATGTGAAGTTCGCGCTCGCCCGGCTTAATGAAATGCTCGAGCTCGCCGGCAAGACGCGCACGACCAAGGATTTCAACGCGTTCCCCGACTGGTACGCCAAGATCTTCAACTGGAAGGAAAACTTCCCGTTCACCTTCAACGATACCGACGACGTCATTCAGCCGCAGTACGCCATCCGTCTTCTTTATGAGTTGACCAAAGGCGAGGCGATCATCACCACCGGCGTCGGCCAGCATCAGATGTGGGCCGGGCAGCATTACGACTTTGATAAGCCGCGCACCTTCCTAACCTCGGCCGGCCTCGGCTCGATGGGATTTGGTTATCCCTCGGCGATCGGCGCAAAGGTGGCTTGCCCGGACAAACAGGTGGTCGATATCGACGGTGACGGTTCGTTTTTAATGAACGTGCAGGAACTTGCTCTGGCTCATGTGGAAGGAATCGCCGCCAAGTGCATGATTCTTAACAATCAATGGCTCGGCATGGTGATGCAGTGGGAAGACCGCTTCTATAAAGGCAATCGCGGCCATACTTTCCTTGGCAACCCGAAGCAGACCTACGAGGGGAGCCTTGAGGATCCGACCGGCATTTATCCTGATTACGTGAAGATGTGCGCCGGGTTCGCGGTGCCGTGTGAACGGGTCATGCATAAGAAGGATCTGGCCGCGGCCATCCAGCGCATGCTCGATTCCACCGAACCTTACGTCCTCGACGTGATGGTGCCTTACACCGAGCACGTCCTTCCGATGATCCCGGCGGGTGGCACTTACAAGGATGTGATTTACGAGGGCCGCCAAACCCTCCAGGCCGGCACCGGTCTCTAAGTTTCATGAGCCGCGCGACGTCATGGCTGTGGGCGGTAATGCTCCTGGCCGGCGTCGCGCGTTCGCAAGCGGTGATCGTCTTCGGTTCCACCGAGTCCGATAACCTGATTGCGCCACTCAACGGCGCCCCATGGAAATACGTGGCGCGTCTGGATGAAAACAACGCTTCCGGGGTTTACCTCGGAAACGGTTTTTTGCTTACAGCCAATCATGTCAGCGTTCCCGCCACCGCGCTGATCAATGGCGGCACGTATCTGATCGACTCCTCTTACGCGCCATTCCAGATCGGCGGCGCGGACATCAAATTGCTGCGGATCCTGGGTGATCCCCAATTGGCTCCACTCTCGCTGATCGAACCCGGCGCCACCGGTTTAAATAAGGCGAGCACGATCATCGGATGGGGAGTTGGCAAGGGAAGCGAGGTGGCCAATCAGGGATGGAACTGGTCTGATAACAGCAGCCGCGCCGAGCGCTGGGGTTCCAACACCACGCTTTCGGATTATTACGTCAGCAATAACAACCAGAGTTATCTGCTCACCTCTTTTGACCGGTTCCAGGGCAATGAAGAGGCTGCGGTCACTATTGGCGATTCAGGCAGCGCGCTCTTCCAAAAATTCGGGTCGCAATGGGAGCTGGCCGGGATCACTTCCAGTGTCGAAACCGGCGGACAATCGCTCTACGACCATGATCCGCTGAAGCTTCTCGATCAGCCGGACCACAACTTTTTTATTCCGATCGCACTTTATCGCGACTCGATTCTGGCGGCGACCGCCGCACCACTTTCCATCCCCGAGCCGTCCTCCAGGTTCCTTCTCCTCTTCGGCTCGCTGGGGCTTTGGTTTGCGACAGCGCGCCGTCGCCCGCTCGCAAGGAATTTGAGCTAAAGGGTATTGAGTGCACCGTACCGCTTCGTTTCTCGGCGGATGGAACGCTCGACATCGGCGAAGACACGGCACGCCAGTCAGTGAAGATTATCATGGGCTGTTCAAGTTCACCGGTGACTTGAAAAAGGTCATGACCGAACTTAGCGGCACCAAGCTCGCCGCGGTAGAAGAAGAGGAAATCAAAAAGCCAGGGAGGCGGTTAGACTGAAGGATTGATTGAGAAACGGTTTTGGGACACTCCTGAATTTCGTGCGCGTCGAGCGGTTAAGATCGTGGCGCTGCCAAGCGAGTATGAAAAGCGACTACGAAATATCAACCGATCCAACCCGGCTGGACATCAGCCTGATTCACGATTTCCTTGCCAACTCCTATTGGGCGCGTGGTATCCCGCGCAGCGTTGTGGAACGTTCCATTAAGCACTCATTGGCTTTCGGCGCTTATAACGATGCAAGACAGGTCGGGTTTGCGCGGGTCACAACCGACTTTGCGACGGTCGCCTATATCGGCGACGTTTTTGTGATCCCGGAGCACCGGGGCCGCGGCGTCTCCAAGCTCCTGTTGCAGGCGATCCTTTCACATCCCGAGCTTCAGGGTTTGCGCCGCTGGTTTCTCGCCACCAGGGACGCGCACGGACTCTACTCGCAGTTTAACTTTCAACCGCTGGCAGCGCCGGAGCTATTCATGAGCATTCATAATTCGGACGTCTATCAACAGGCTCAGGAGCCAAGCGGGAATGGATCGTAAACGCGACAAAAGCGGCGGCTCCGCTTTTTTCCGCTAACAGCAGGTTGCGGTGTCGTGTTGAATGAGTCTCTCCTCCTCGTCGTAATCCTACTCGTAATCGTAATCTTAATCGCGCCGAGTCCACCCCATGAAAGTCCTTCTCACCCTTGCAGCCACTTCCCTCACTGCCTTTGCCGCTCCCGGCGAAGTCCAAATCGAAAACAAAAACGGCCATCTCGAACTCCTTAGAGATGGCAAACCGTACCTGGTCCGGGGCGGCGGCGGTTCGGGAGATGAAGCGTCTCTCAAGTCGCTGGCGGCGGCTGGCGGCAATTCGATCCGGCTCTGGGGCGACGAGAAATTGGGCGAGACGCTCAATGCGGCGCAAAAGCTCGGGCTCACCGTCACGGCCGGCATCTGGCTGGGGCAAGTGCGCCAGGGGTTTGACTGGGCCGACGCCGAGGGACTTGCCAAACAGCGCGAACATATCCGCGCCACGGTTGAGAAATATAAGAATCATCCCGCGCTGCTGGTCTGGGCGCTTGGCAATGAGATGGAAGATCCGCAGGGCAAAAACGGCGCGGTCTGGACCGCCATCAACAGCCTTGCCGTCATGGTCCGCCAGATTGATCCGCATCATCCGACCATGACCGTCGTGGCTGAGATCGGAGGCGATAAGGTGAAAAACATCCATCGGCTCTGCCCGGAGATCGATATTGTTGGCATCAACTCGTACGGCGGCGCCGCGTCGGTTGGCGAACGGTATAAAAAACTCGGCGGCACCAAGCCTTATATCCTGACTGAGTTCGGCCCGGCGGGAATTTGGGAAGTCACCAAGGACAAGCTTGGCGCATATCCCGAGCCGACGAGCACTGAAAAAGCCGACGCGTACCGCAATGCGTACCAAAGCGCGGTGCTCGGCCAGCCCGGCGTCTGCCTCGGATCGTATGCGTTTCTTTGGGGACAAAAACAGGAAGTCACGGCGACTTGGTTTTCGATGTTTTTGAGTGACGGTTCACGGTTGGCCACCGCCGATGCCATCTCCGAGCTTTGGACTGGCAAACCTCCCGTCAACCGTTGCCCGACGCTCACCAGCCTGAAATTTGACACCCTTGCCAATGCAAAACCCGGTGCAGCCATTCGTGCATCGCTCACAGCCGCCGATCCGGAGAACGATCCGTTGAAAGTCACCTGGTCGCTTTTGCGCGATCCCGAGCAGTTCGGCGGCGGCGGCGACAAGGAGGAGGCGCCGCCCAGTTTTCCCGAGGCGATTGTGAAAAGCGATGCCACCAGCGCCGAGCTCGTTCTTCCCGATGACGGCGGCCTATACCGCCTGTTTGCGGTCGTTCACGATAACCATGGAGGAGCCGCCGTTGCCAATGTGCCGGTCCGCGTCGATGCACCCGTTGTGATGCCAAAAAGCCGGCACGCCGAGTTGCCACTGATTGTGTATGGCGAAGCCAGCGATCCCGAAACCTACATTCCAGCCGGCTGGATGGGCGATGCCAAGGCGATCAAGCTCGATCCCGCTTTTGCTCAAAATCCGCAGTCCGGCAAGTTGTGCATGCGCTGCGAGTTTGGCGCGGAAGCGGGCTGGGGTGGTGTCGTCTGGCAGAGTCCGGTGGGCGATTGGGGCGACAAAAATGGCGGCTATGATCTGACCGGCGCAAAAAAACTGACCTTCTGGGCGCGAGGGGATAAAGGCGGCGAAGTAGTGAGCTTCCTCTTCGGCACGCTCGCAAAACCGAAACGGTTTTTTGATACCGGCAAAGGCGCGCTCGATAAAGTCGCCCTTACCCGTGAATGGAAACAATATGAGATGCCGGTTGCGGGCCAGGATCTGAGCCGGATCAAAACCGGGTTTGTCTGGACGCTCGCCGCTTCAGGCCAGCCCGTTGTTTTCTACCTCGACAACATTCGCTGGGAATAAGCGTTGATTTTCGAAACGGCAAGCCTAGCGAAGCAGTGATGCACGCCGGCGCCGAGCTCCGATCAGGGCGGTGCCAAGCAGCAGGAAAGCAGCGCTGCCGGGTTCAGGCACCGCGGCGCCGACCTGGAAATTATCCGACCACGAGATCGGAAAGTTGGCGCTGGTTGTGGAGCCCGTGTTGCCGACGCCGATGTATTGGTTGGAATAACCAAGGAACGATCCGCCATTAAAACTGGTCAGATCAATCGTGCCGCGCGATACCTCGTCCACATAGATATCGAGCAGGTTCAGGCTGAATTTGACCGCGTAATTGTGCCATTCGCCCGCCGCGGCGATCCCGGTGGTCAGCCCGGTATTAATTTCAGCCGCGCCGTTGTAGATCCCAATTTCCGGAAGCGCATGGCCGCTGTAGCGGAAAAATACGGAGAGACCGCCATTGATGTCTCCCGTTGTGCCTGTGAAAATATCGACGCGATCACCGGCCTGCACGCTATCGAATTGGACAACGAAAGCATTGCGGAGTCCGTAAACAAATGAAGCATCCCAGCCGCCGCCGGTCTGGGTAAAGCCGGTGGCGCTTCCCGCGCCATTGTCACCCGGGTAGCTCGATCCCGGGTAAGCGCTCGCATCGGTATTGAGACTCCAGCGTGCGTCGGGCCAGGAAACAAGGGGATTGCCGTAGGTTCTTTCGAGATTAATTCCCGGCTGACCCACCGGAAAAACGTTGTCAGGGCGGCCTGCGATCCCGCCATTGGCGGTGAGGGTGAAGGAATCGCTATAATCGTAGGCACTAATCAGTTTGGAATTACCGGCCGAAACGGCGCCGTAACCGGCCAGTTCGGTGCCCAACAACATTAGGAAACAAGGAAGAAAAGAGATTTTCATGATCAGGGGGAGAATAAGCGCGCGGAATAGCCGCCTTTTTACTTATATAAAATGGTTGTGACGCCGGTAGTCACGTGTTCGCGTGAGCGCCCCGCACTCGCGTATTTGCGTGATTGCCACCGGGTTCGCCGTGCGCACTATCCCCAAATGCCACCCCCCAGCGTTCTTTTTCTTTGGCGTGGCATCGCTGCGCTGGCAGTGATCGCGTCGGGTCCGTTTGTGCATGGCGCCGAGACCGAGTTGCCGGAACGGCTGGCACGCTTGGTTTCAGGCCAGGTGAAAATGAATGAAGCGCAAACCGCCGCCTGCCGCGCCGAGCTTGCCCTGCTGCCTCGCGAACCTGGCAACGAAAGCTCGGAGCGAATCGGCTGGCACAGCGCTTACGGCCCCGCATCCGGTTTTGCGATCCGCCATGTGCAGATCGACCTCGGCATCGTCGAAGATTTCGATGCCGTGGCGCTGGTCCCTGTCAATGTCGCCTACGGCACGCATCCGGGGCCGGGTTATGGATTTCCCGTTCGGTTTCGAGTCGAATCGGCCGAGGATGCAAGCTTTGAGATGCCGACGGTGCTGGGCGATTTTACCGAAAGCGATTTCCCAAATCCGGGGCAGCTTCCCGTTCTCATTAAGGCACCCGCCGGACATGGCCGTTTTGTGCGTGTCACGGCGACCCGCCTCTTTTTGCGCGAGGATCGGTCCCTTTTCGCATTGGGCGAATTGATGGTGCTGCGGGGAGACCGCAATCTGGCGGCAATGCAGCCCGTCGAGGTGAGCGACAGCTACAGCAACCCGCCGGCTTGGGATCCGCTAAATGCCACCGATGGGCAAAGCGTGCTCGGGCCGCCGCTTAAGCCCGGCAAGCCGCCTGGCAACGGTTTCCACGCCTTGATCGCGCAGCGCGGCGACGTGACAAAATGGGTGCAGCTTGATCTTGGAGAGGAGGCGCCCATCGACGAAGTGCGGCTTTTTCCCGCCGCCCCCGTCGATTTCCCGGCACGGCGCGGATTCGGTTTTCCGAGCCGGTTTCGTGTCGAAAGCGATACGGAACCCGATTTTACCAATCCGACCATGCTCGCGGATTTTACCAGCGCCGACGTGGTCAATCCCGGCGCAAATCCGGTGACGATCCCGGGCGGTGGTACCATGGCTCGTTATATCCGCGTGACGGCCACGCGGCTCTGGCTTCGGGACCACGATTTTGTGTTCGCCCTCGGTGAGATGCAGGTCTTTTCCAAGGATAAAAACCTCGCATTGGCGGGCCATGTGACCGCCCTTGACAGCACTGATTCGCCCACATGGGACCGTGGGTTTTTGATTGATGGCTTTACCAGTCAGGGCAAGATCGTCGGCTGGGGGGAATGGCTGCGCGGACTTTCCAGGCGCCGGGAGTTGCTTCTGGAAATTGCCCGGCTCGAAGAGGCGCGCGCTCCTTTGCTTGCCGCATGGTTTTCCTCGCTTGGCCGGTGGGCCGCCGCCTCGCTGCTGGCCGCCTGCGTCATCGTGATCTCCTGGCTGCGGCGCCAGCACCGGATCCGGGAGCGGGAAGTGCATCGGTTGCGCCAGCGCCTGGCCAACGATCTTCACGATGAAATCGGCAGCAACCTGGGCAGCATCACACTGCTGAGCCGGCTTGCCAGCGATCGCGGCGGCGCCCACGCCGATCTGGCTGAAATCCATCGGATCGCACGGGAAACCGCCGATTCGATGCGTGACATTGTCTGGCTCATGAAACCGGGCAGGCGTGCCGCGGCCGATCTGATTGTCCGGATGCGGGAAGTGGCCGCTTCGCTGCTGGCTGGAACTGAATGCAATTTTGAAGCTGAAAAAGTGACCGGCCCGTTCACCCTCGAGTTTGAACGGCAAACACTCCTTCTTTTTAAGGAAGCGCTTAACAACATCCGCAAACATGCCGGGGCCCGCCGTGTCGATATCTTCGTTGCGCAGATTGGACGCGATTTTGAACTGCGCATCGCCGATGATGGGAAAGGGTTCGATCCAACCATGCCGAATGAGGGACTTGGCCTCGACTCCATGCGGCAACGCGCCGCGTCGCTCGGCGGCAGGCTCACCTTATCCACCGCGCGCGGCGATGGGACCCGCATCACGTTGCGCACCCCTTTTTCATGAATATTCCCAGTCCCCTTGAAGTGTGGCTTATCGAAGACAACGCCACATTTCGCCGCACCATCGCTCGTGTGATCGAATCCAATTTTCGATGTCCCGAAGGGTTTTCACGCTGCGAGGATGCCATTGAATGCCTTGCAAAAACCGGCGCGCGCCCGGACGTCATTCTGCTCGATGTGGCGCTGCCTGGAATGAACGGGATCGATGGCATTCCACTGCTGCGGCAAGCCGCGCCCGAGACACGGATCATCATCCTCACGGTGTTTGAAGATGACGACAAAATCTTCCGCGCCATCTGTGCCGGAGCCGCCGGTTATCTTCTTAAGACGGCATCCCCGGAGGAGATCGTGCGCGCGATCCGCGATGTGCTGGATGGCGGCGCGCCAATGAATGGTCGGATCGCAAGGCGGCTGCTGGAAATGTTTTCCCGCTTCAACAGGCCGCATAAGGATTATCATCTCACGATCCGCGAACGCGAGATCCTCGAATTGATGGTCGAGGGCCGGATTAAAAAGGAAATCGCCAGCCGCCTCACGCTCAGTGTGCACACGGTTGATACCCATCTTCGCAATATCTACGCGAAGCTCGAAGTCCATACCCGCACCGGTGCAGTTGCAAAAGCGTTGAAGGAAAAACTCATTTAGCGGCATCCCGTGTTCGCGCGAATAGCAGCGCGCGTTTGATCCGCTACGCTGAGGCTTGTGAAGCTTTTTGTTCTCCCCGCCCTTCTTCTTGCCTGCGCCGCCATCGCGGCGCCCGTTGAGAAGCTTCCGCCTGCCATCGTCCGGCCGGTTGATTTCCTCAAAGATATCCAACCTATTTTCGAGGCCAAATGCGCCAAGTGCCACGGCCCGGAAAAACAAAAGGGCGGCTACCGGCTCGACAGCAAGGCGGCGGCATTGACTGGAGGCGACGAGCACGCGCCCAATATTCTTCCCGGAAAAAGCGCGGAGAGTCCGCTCATCCAATTCGTTGCCGGACTCGACCCGGAAATGAAGATGCCGAGCAAGGGCGAGCCGCTTACCGCTGAACAGATCGGATTGCTGCGCGCGTGGATTGATCAGGGAGCGGTGTGGCCTGCTTCAAAAAGCGATATTGCAAAAAAAGATCCCCTCGATTGGTGGTCGCTCAAGCCGCTGGCAAAAACAGTGCCCGAGGAAAAAGGCGGGAATCCAATCGATGCATTTATCCGTGCAAAGCTGTCGGAAAAGGGGCTTGCGCCATCGCCTCAGGCCGATCCGCGCACATTGGCCCGCCGGATCTACTTTGATCTTATCGGACTTCCGCCCACCCAGGAGGAAGTCGACGCATTTGCCGCCGACTCTGCCCGGGATTCGCAAGCTGCGATTGGCAGCCTGGCCGATAAGCTGTTGGCGTCGCCGCGTTATGGCGAGCGCTGGGCGCGGCATTGGCTTGATGTAGTCCATTACGGCGACACCCACGGTTACGATAAGGACAAGCCGCGTCCCAATGCCTGGCCGTATCGCGATTACGTTATCCGTGCCCTGAACAGCGACAAGCCTTACAGCCGGTTCGTACAGGAGCAGATTGCCGGCGACGCGCTTTTTCCCAATACCGAAGATGGCATGACTGCGCTCGGTTTCATCGCCGCCGGGCCGTGGGATTTTATCGGGCATGCGGAACTGCCGGAATCAAAAACCGACGGCAAGATCGCGCGCATGCTGGATCGCGACGACATGGTCGCCAACACGATGAACAGCTTCTGCGCGCTGACGGTGCAATGCGCGCGCTGCCATAATCATAAGTTCGATCCGGTGAAGCAGGAGGATTATTACCGGCTCCAGGCGGTATTCTCGGCGCTTGATCGGACCGACAAAAGCTTCGACATCGATCCGGCCGTCGCCCAGCGGCGCGTTCTCCTTGAAGCGAAGACAAAGGCGCTTGAACAACAAAAAAAGGATCTTGAGGCAAAGCTCGCACCGGGCGGCGGCAAGCTCGCATTGCTTGGAAAACTGATCGACGAATCACGCAAGGCCGAGGCCGTCCAGCGGCCCGAGTTCGGCTATCACAGCGGGATTGAAGCCAGGCAGGAGAGTATCAAATGGGTGCAGGTTGACCTGGGCAAACCCGCCGCAATTTCAACGATCCTCTATGCGGGCTGTTATGATGACTTTAATAACATCGGCGCCGGGTTCGGATTTCCAATTCGGTTTAAAGTGGAAATCTCAAATGATTCGAAGTTCTCCGATGGCGTGACGGCCATTGAAGATCAGACACAAACCGACTTCCCGAACCCGGGAGTTAAGCCGCGCTCGATTGCCCTGAACGGAAAAACCGCGCGCTATATCCGCTTTACCGCCACGAAGCTGGCAACGCGGATGAATGACTATATCTTGGCATTGGCGGAAGTTCAGGCGTTGGATGTCGCCGGCCACAATCTGGCACTTGGCGCCACGGTGACTTCACTTGATAGCGTCGATGTAGTACCACGCTGGAGCCGTGGCAACCTGGTTGACGGCTATTATTACGGATACAAGGCTTCGCCTTCCCAACTCGCGGAACTGGAAAAGGAACGCAGTGAGTTGATGACACGGCGCCCGGACGATCCGGCCGTGGCGGAATTGGCCGGCGTTGAAAAGGAACTCGCTTCGGCAAAGAACGAATCGCAGAAGCTGCCACCGGTCAAAGTAGTCTATTCCGGCGGAGTATTCAGTGGCAGCGGCGCATTTGCCGGCACAGGCGGGAACGGAGGTAAACCGCGTCCGATCTTTGTCTTAAAACGCGGCGACGTGGGGCAACCGGGAGAAGAAGTCGGACCCGGCACGGTGCCTCTTGGCGCGCAGCTTCCCTCGAAGTTTGAAATATCGCCTGAACAGCCCGAGAGCGCACGCCGCGCGGCTTTGGCAAATTGGATTACCGATAAGAACAACCCGCTGGCCTGGCGTGTAATTGTCAACCGTGTCTGGCAATATCATTTCGGCCGTGGACTGGTTGACTCGCCAAACGATTTCGGGCGCATGGGCCAGCTGCCAACGCATCCTGAACTACTCGACTGGCTCGCCACGGAGTTCCGCGATGGCAACCAATCGCTGAAAGCATTGCATCGCCTCATGGTCACCAGCGCCACTTATCAACAGGCGTCGGCGGGCAACGCGGATGCGGAGAAGATCGACTCGAATAACACCCTTCTATGGCGCATGAACCGCCGCAAACTTGAGGCGGAGGCAATGCACGACAGCCTGCTCGCCGTTGCCGGCAAACTCGACCTCAAAATGGGCGGTCCCGGCTACCAGGATTTTGTCATAGAGAAGGCAGAGCACTCGCCTCATTACGAGTATGGGCTTCACGACGTGGAAGATCCCAAGGCATTTCGCCGTTCGATCTACCGGTTTATCGTCCGTTCCCAGCCGCAGCCGTTCATGACGGTGCTCGATTGCGCGGATCCCTCAATGCTCG
Source organism: Chthoniobacteraceae bacterium (assembly GCA_028293625.1). Lineage (GTDB taxonomy): Bacteria > Verrucomicrobiota > Verrucomicrobiia > Chthoniobacterales > Chthoniobacteraceae > CAIURC01. The sequence continues at coordinate 326,945 of JAQGOL010000035.1, forward strand.
TGGATAAACGCAACGAGACAGTCAACGCCTTGCAGGCCCTTGCATTGCGCAACAACAAGCTGACCATCGCGATGGCAATGCATTTCGCGGAACGCGTCGCATTGATTTCCAGCGATCCCAAAGCGCAGATCACCGCCGCGTACCGCCTCGCCTTTGAGCGCGAACCGGCCGCCGCGGAGTCCGAGGCATTGATTCCTTTCCTCAAAGAACACGGGTTGGCGAATGCCTGCCGGGTTATCCTCAACCTCAACGAGTTCGCCTTCGCGGACTGATCCCAGTTATGAACTCGCCTTATCATCGTTACATCAAACCGCAGCCGCAGACCCGACGTGAGTTCCTGTGGCGGTCAGGCGGCGGCCTGGGCGGCATTGCCCTTGCCTCGTTGCTTGGGAACAATGCGAACGCGGCCGATTCAGCGGCCCCCGGATCCACCCAGATCCTGCATTTCCCCCCGAAAGCAAAACGCGTGGTGCAGCTCTTCATGGCAGGGGCCGCGAGCCATGTCGATATGTGGGATCACAAGCCGGAGCTGCTCAAGCGCAACGGCCAGAAATGGGATCCGGGTGAATCCGTGGAACTCTTCCAAAGCGGCGTGGGCGCGACGTTTGCATCGCCATGGAAGTTCCAGCCTTATGGGCAGTCAGGCAAGATGCTCAGCGAGATCGTCGCCCCGCTCGGCAGTGTCGTGGACGAGATGGCATTTGTTCACAATCTTGTCGGCAAATCAGGTGTTCACAGCCAGGCGACCCTGTTGCAAACCACCGGCTTCGTCACTCCTGGTTTCCCGGGAATGGGCGCATGGGTTAGCTACGGGCTCGGTTCGCTCAACGACAATCTCCCTACTTTCGTCGTCCTGCCTGATCTTCGCGGCTATCCTTCCAATGGGCAGAAGAACTGGGATTCCGCGTTCCTGCCGGGGCAGCATCAGGGGACTATCGTGCGGGTGAATGCCGAGAATCCAATTGAGGATCTATTTCCCGCGAAGGCCGATTTTATTACTCCCGCGGGAGAAACTGCCGGGCTTGATCTTCTCTCAAAACTCAATCGCTCCCATGCCGTTGACCGCGCTGACGATTCACGGCTGGAAGCTCGAATTCGCAGTTATGAGCTGGCGGCCAAGATGCAGCTTGCCGCGCCCGAAGCGCTCGATATTTCAAAAGAACCGGCCAGCGTCTTGGCGATGTACGGGATAGATCAAACCACCAAGCAATGGCCCAAGGAAATCAATGTGCCGGAGGAAACCGATGCGTTTGGCCGCAAATGCCTGGCGGCGCGCCGGCTCCTTGAACGCGGTGTGCGCTTTGTTCAGATCTGGTCGGGCAATGATAACGGCTTTCCGCGCCGCAACTGGGATTCGCATGAAGACATCGCCCGCGATCACGCGCCGCTGTCGCTTGGAATGGCGAAGGGGACTGCCGCCCTCATCGAGGATCTCAAACAACGCGGGTTGCTTGAAGATACAATCATCCTATGGACAACGGAGTTTGGACGGATGCCTTGCGCTCAAGGAGGAATGGGCCGCGACCACAATCCGTTTGTCTTCACTAATTGGTTATGCGGAGGTGGAGTCAAAGGCGGAGTCAGCCATGGTCCAAGCGATGAGTGGGGCTACAAACCTGCTGATCGCGAAAATGCCACGGCAGTCTACGATATTCACGCAACCATCCTGCGGCTGCTGGGAATTGAACATACCAAGCTCACATTCCGCCATAATGGCATCGACCGCAGGCTGACCGATGTCCACGGACACGTCATTGACGCGCTGATTGCCTGACCTTCTCAATCCAGCCATCTGTCTGGCTTTCAAGCACCTCCAGGGGAAGCGCGCCTTCCTTAAGCAGCATGTCGTGGAACTCGCGCACGTCGAACTTCTCCCCAAGCGTTTTGGCGGCCCGGGCGCGCAACTCTTTGATCTTTAATTCCCCGATTTTGTAGGCGAGCGCCTGGCCCGGCCACGAGATATAACGATCAATCTCGTTTTCAACATCGAGCACAGTCTTGGCGCTGTGATTGAGCAGGTAATCGATGGCCTGCTGCCGCGTCCATTTCATCGTATGCATGCCGGTGTCGACTACCAGCCGGCAGGCGCGCCAGATCTCGTAAGTAAGCTGGCCGAACTTTGAATAAGGATCATCGTAAAGACCGAGTTCGTCTCCAAGCGATTCAGAGTAGAGCGCCCAGCCTTCCACAAAAGCAGTGTAAGCGCCATCGCCATAACGCCGGAAGTTCGGCAGGTTGCCTTGTTCAAATGCGATCGCGAATTGGAGATGATGCCCGGGAACGGCTTCATGCATGGCCAGCGCCATCATTTCATACCGGGGCCGCATCTGTGGCCGGTATAGGTTTACAAAGAAAGTGCCGGCGCGGGAACCATCGGCGGCGAGCGGCCGATAGTAGGCCGCCGTTGTATTCGGCGCCACATTGGCCGGGATCGCTTCGACGCCATACGGGGTGCGAGGCAGCGTTTTGAACACTTTCACCAGCGTTGGATCAATCATCTTCGCCGTCGCGCGATAAGCTTCCAGGAGTTCCTCGGGCGTCTTGCAGTAAAACCGTTTGTCGCCGCGCAAATGCTCGAAGAACTCAATGCGCGATCCTTTCCAGCCGACCTGTTCAATAATGCGATCCATGCCGGCGGTAATGCGCTCTACTTCGCGCAGGCCAAGCTCGTGGATTTCACGGGGTGTCATCCGGGTGGTGGTAAACTTGCGCGCTGCAAACGCGTAAACAGCCTCCCCATCGGGCCATTGCCAGGCCCCCACCTGTTCGGTGCAGGCCGGCTGATATTCGCGCTCAAAAAAGTCACCAAGCCTGCGATATGCCGGCACCACCTGCTCCTCAATCGCACTTCTCGCCTCGGCGCCGAGCCGCGCGCGATCAGCATCTCCAATAGCCGCCGGCCACCTCTTGAACGCCTCATAAAATGGACTCTCCGCTGCATTGGCAACCACTTGTTTGCGGATTTGCCCAGGCACCGGCTCCATGACCTGCCGGGCATGCGTCCGTTTTTCGGCGATCCCGATCCGCATCAAGGCGATAGTCTGGTCGACCTGGGAAGGCAATGCGCGCAGCCTGGCAATCCACTCCTCGTAATCTTTAACGGTTTCAAAACGCAGCGCGCCGGCAAAATCATCGGCAAGCTGGATGCCGTCCCGTTGATTGATGGGAAGCGTCCAAAGCCGGCTGGAGAACTCATCAATGCCAAGCTCGGTTTCAAATCGGAGTAGATCGTAGCTGACCTGATCTTTGGCACTGAGCCCGGCGCGCCGGATTGCGTCCAGGGCAACAAGCAGTTCTTTTGCGTGCTCGTTCCTGCGCGTCATTGCCTCAACGGAAAGGTCCGGCCAGCGATCGTTCCAGCGTCTGTCTCCAAGAAGCGAAGCCGTCGTGGGCGACTCTTTCATCGAATAATCCCATTCGCGATCGAGCAGGGAATGGAAGTCCTCCGGCTCGGCGGCAAAAGCGGCGATCGCTGTAAGAAGCAGTGCGAAGAGAGGTTTCATAACATGCGAGGCTGCTCAACGGCGGTGATGATGCGCAAAGTCTGGACGGCGGCTCTCACGTTATGCACGCGGAAAATAGAGGCGCCCTGGAGCATTCCCTGCACGATGCAGGCCACCGTGCCGGCATCCCGCTCCGCGGGGTTCGGGATATTCAGCACCTCGCCGATCACGGTTTTCCGTGACACCGGAAGAAGGATGGGGCGTTCAAACATGCGCAACCGGCCCAGCTCGCGATAGATTCGCAAGTTGTCATCGCGCTGTTTGGCGAAATCAATGCCGGGATCTATAATGAGCGATTCGCGAGGCACACCGGCCGCTTCCGCCATGGCGATTTTCTCGGTAAAAAAGGTCTCAAGCCGCGCCATGATGTTGTCGTAACCAATATGGGTATGCGCCACTTTCGGTTCACCCAAGCTATGCATGATAAGAAGCGCGGCGCCGTTCCCGGCACAGATGCGCGCGTTCTCGTCAGTGGGAAGCGCGCTGATGTCGTTAAGGATATCGCCGCCTGTTTCGAGCGCAGACTTTGCCACGCCGGGCCGCCAGGTATTGATGGATAATAACGCGGCGGGCGCTTCGGCATTCCATCGGGAAATAAATGCACAAAGGCGTTCCGCTTCTTCTTCCTCGGAAATGGCGAGGCGATTGGTTCGCGCGCTCTCGGCACCGAGGTCGACAATGTCGGCGCCATTGGCGACCAAACCCCGCGCCTTGGTCAATGCGGCGTCTACATCATCAAGTCCATCGCCCGAAAATGAATCGACTGACAAATTCACAATCCCCATCACCAGCGGACGGGGAAACTCGATGCTCCGGCCGCGTGCAAGGAGTCTCATTTTGATGGTTCAGGCAGTGGCGCAAAAGAAAGTTTGCGGCGGTGAACCCGGCCGGTCTCAGTGTATCCGGCCGATCGAGCCAATGCGACTGCCTGATCAAAGCCGGCTCCAAGCTCTTCCACCGCATGCGCATCGGAGTTGATCAGAACCGGAATACCGGCTTTCCGGGCAAGCTCGACAAATTGGAAGCTTGGATAAAGTTCCCGGCACTCTTTGCGCATGCCGGCCGTATTGATTTCAAACGCACCTTTGCACTCGGCAAGCGCCGCGATCGCCGGCTCATAAAAGCGGCGCAGATCGCCTTCGGGCCGGTAGCCGAATTTCTTCGGAAGATCCGGATGCGCGACAAAATCAAAGAGTCCGCTGCGGATACATTGCCCGTAGGTTTTCCAGTAGCTTTCCCAGATCGGCTCGACCTCGCCCGCGTGCCGGCCGATATACTTGGGATGATCGACTTCCCAACCTTCAGGAAGGTAATGGACGCTGCCGATTAGAAAATCCCACTCCGCCATGGACGCCAGCTTTTCAATCCAAGCTTCTTTGCCGGGCAGATAATCGCATTCCAATCCAAGCCGGATGGTTAGCTGGGGGAACTTCGCGCGTGCCTCGGCTACGGCATCGAGGTAGCGGGGAAGTTCGGCAAGGCTCATGCGCCAGTCATCAAAGTAATCGGGCATCGGGTTATGATCGGCAAAACCAATCTCTTTAAACCCGAGCTGAAGCGCGCGTTCGGCAAACTCCACAGGCCAGCCGGTGGCATGCGCGCAGAGCGGAGTATGGATGTGATAATCGGTCAGCGAATCAAAAAGCATGGAAGGCGTCATTTTAAGCGAAGGAAATGCCGGATGCGGAGTTTGAATTACCGGTTTGGCTCCTCCCGGCTGTAAACCAAGGCAGCTCGTTTATTCGAGGGCAAGATGGCCGAGGGCTAGCAGTCCGTAGAAAGTATATTCCGCGTCGAGATCGTCATCGGCCCAATGGCCATGGAAGCCGCCTTTGTTTGTCCAGAGCGAGTCGATAAAGTCGAGGCAACGTTCGCGCATTGGAGCCGGGATCACGGTCTGCATGCCGCTGAGGGCATGGAGGGTGGTCGCGGTTGAAAGAAGATCAGGCAAGGGGGCGGCGGGCATTGCAAGGAAACCACCCTGTTTATGCGCTCGCGCCAGGAGCCAGGCCGAAACGCTTTCATTGACCGGAATCCCAAGATGCCGCAGCAACGTGACCGCCGCGGCGGTGGCGTTGGTGGAGCCGACCTTCAGACCGCGCGCGTTGGCCCAGGCGCCATCGGGGGTTTCAAGAAATTTGAGGCATTGAACCATCCGCAACGGCTCGGGTAACTCCCGTTGCAAATCCTGATAGGCGCCAAGCGCGACAAAACAGCCGTAAGCATTTCCGAAACGGCCGCCAATATCCGCGTCGTAACCGCCATCGGACGAGCGGTGGCGTTCGAGGCGCTTCAGGATGGAGTCGGCGAGGGAATCCGGAACCTGCCCAATGGCTGCCCAGCAACGGGCCAGTGCGCCAAGATGCACAAAATCGAGATCGGCGCCGCTGCCAAATGATTCAAGAAAACGGGCGACCGGTTTGTCAGGCAGTTCGGCTTGTAGCGCTTGCAGTCCGGCCAGTGCGAAGATCGTGTAGTAAAGATCGGGCCTGCCATCCCGGTCCCGGCCCGCCCCGTTTTCATCGAGCTGGCTTAAAAAGAAGTCGCGCACCAGCCCCGCGGAATCACCGAGCATTTTGGGGGCAAGCCGGGCGACTTGCAGCATTTCGAGGCGAAGACTCATGATGTGCGAAAAAAGGAGGGGGTGGCAGTCCGTTGTCAGACCGTGGTTTTATCCGGCCCCGATTTCTTTAGGCTATGAAACATCCCTTAATCAATAAACGTGTTGCCATCCTTGCAGCCGACGGATTTGAACAGGTGGAACTTGAGGAGCCCAAGCAGGCGCTTGAGGACGCGGGAGCCACCGTGACAATTGTTTCGCCCAAAAGCGGCAAGATCCAAGGCATGAACCACCTCGAAATGGGCGATACTTTTGAGGTCGACATGGTTTTGGATGATGCAAAACCGGAGGAATTCGACGCTTTGCTGCTTCCCGGCGGCGCTGTAAATCCCGACACCCTGCGTTCCACCCCGGCGGCCCTCGACTTTGTGCGGGCATTTTTCAACGGGGGCAAACCGATTGCCGCGATCTGCCATGCGCCTTGGGTTCTCGCGGATGCCGGGGTTCTAAAAGGCCGCAAACTGACTTCCTGGCCGGCAATTCAAAATGACCTCAAAAACGTGGGTGCCCTATGGGTTGATGAAGAGGTGGTTGTTGATAAAGGTTTGGTCACCAGCCGTAAACCGGCCGATATCCCGGCTTTTAACGCCAAGATGATCGAGGAATTCGTCGAAGGAATCCACGCCCGCAGCGGAACTCAGATGGCCTCCTCGCGGTAAGCGCGGTTTTGAGCACGGTGGTTTTCCATTGTTAAAAAGCAGCGGGATTCAGCGGACGGTTTAAATTTGGCGGACATCATTTTTTTGCCTATTGAATCCCGCCTTGCCTCCGGAGCGCTCTGAGGGTTTTCTCGCACCTCTCAGCGCATGGAATTTCTGACTACCGAACAAGTGCTGGCGCTGGCTCCGGACGCAGCCTCGGTTAAGGCAGGGCAAGGTTTGGCTGGCCCGGGCAAGTGGGTGACACTTGGACGCGGCGGCCGTTCAGTTTGGGGTGAATGCCAGGGAAGCGGCAAACTGCCTTACCGCACACAGGCCGATTTGAGCGGACCGGCGTTCCATTGTTCCTGTCCGAGCCGGAAGTTTCCCTGCAAGCATGGGCTGGGGCTTCTTTTATTGCTGGCGGCAAATCCGGCGCGTGTGCTGGAAACGGAACCGCCTGCCTGGGTTGCTGAATGGATTGCCAAGCGCGAGGCCGGCGCCGGAAAAAAGGCGCCGCAGGCCGCGCCGCCCGATGCGGAAACGGCGGCAAAACGCGATGCCGACCGGGAAAAACGCGCCGCAAAACGCGAGGACCGCGTCCGTGCAGGGCTGGCGGAATTGCAAACATGGATTGGTGATCTGCTCCGGCAGGGGCTTGCGTATGGAAAACAGCAGCCCGCACAATTTTATGATGCCATGGCAGCCCGCATGGTGGATGCCCAGGCCCCTGGCATCGCGCGGCGGTTGCGCGGATTCCCAGGTCTTTTTGCGTCCGGTGACGGCTGGGCTGACCGGACCCTGGAGGAAGCAGGCGCGCTGCAATGGCTGCTTCATGGATTCACGCATCTCGACACGCTGCCCGATGGGCTTCGCGCCAGCGTGCGCAACGCGATTGGATGGACTGTCGCGGAGCACGAATTGACCGCAAATAAACCGGTGCGCGACCATTGGCAGGTCGCCGGCCAGATCGTCGAAGAGGAGGAGAAGCTGCGCGTGCAACGGACATGGTTGATTGGCGAGAAAACGCGGCAACCAGCTTTGAACCTCAGTTTCGCGGCGATGAATCAGGCGCTCGATGTGAGCCTGATCGCCGGCACCGTTTTTGAGGCTGACCTGACCTATTATCCCTCTCCATTGCGGGCGCTTGTTGGTGAAAGGCACGGCGAACCGCGTCCTTTAAAAAATCCGGCGGCGGCTGCTCACGCGAATTTTTCCGAGGCGTTGGATCAAACCGCTTCGTTTCTTGCAACTGATCCATGGCTTGAACGGACCCCCTGGCTGGTGCGCGATTGTCTGCCGCTTTGCGTGAACGAAAAATGGATGCTGCGTGATGCCGTGGGCGCGTTGGTTCCGCTGACCCGGACGTTTTTGAATACCTGGCCCCTGTTTGCCGTGAGCGGCGGCGCGCCGGTCACCATCTTTGGAGAATGGAACGGCCATGAGTTGCGTCCGCTCAGCGTTTTTGCCGGCGATCGTTTTATCCCGATGGGAGGATCATTGCCGTGAGCGCATGGAAAGACTTCGTGACAGCGGCGTTGATCGGGACGGAAAAAGCCGCTTTGCCCCAACTGCCCGTGCCTCTCGACTCAGCGCTTAACGGCACCGTTACGATGGATCGGGAGATGCGTTTTCTCACGGAATCGGGAGCCGTGGCCCTCTCCCGGCGCGCCGGATGGAAGCCGTGCCTCAATAAAACCGAAATCCTTTTAGCAGAAGCCGAGTCGACCGGGGAGATCAGCCGCGCGAGCGCAATGCACCTGCGCGTGATGCTCGGGGGACGCCATCTGCCGCTGCTTTCCGAGTGGTTGATTGAATGCGCCCGGTTACAGCGCCATGTCCCGGCTGAACTTCTTCCAGCGTTGCTCGATCGTGCCGCCCAGGATCGCTCGTTGCGTCCACTCGCGCTCGGGGCGGGTGGACGGCGAATCCACTGGCTGGCGGCATATCATCCGGGATGGAAATTTGCCGCGGCCGACTCGCCGGAACTCTGGGAGACCGGCAGTCGCGATCAGCGAGTGGCAATTTTGCGGGCATTGCGTGCAAGCGCCCCGGAGGAAGCGCGCGCGAAAATCGAAGCCGTTTGGAAAACCGAGCCGGCCGACGTCCGCACAGCTTTTATCGCGGAGCTGCTTCCCAATCTTTCGGAGGAAGAGATCCCTTTTCTTGAGACGCTCCTTGATGATCGCAGCAAGGAAGTCCGGCGCGCCGTTATCGACTTGCTGGCGCGGCTGCCTTCCTCGCCGTTTGCCATGCGGATGATCGGACGCGTCAAGCCGCTTCTCGTTTACAAAAAAAGCGGGATCCTTTCCCGAGCGTCGATGGAAGTGACGCTGCCCGCCGATCCGGATCCGGCCGGCCTGCGCGACGGTCTGGACTCAAAGGCTTTTGGCCAGCAAAAAGTGCTTGGCGAGAAAGCCGTTTTGCTCGTGCAACTCATCGCGTCCGTGCCACTTGATCATTGGGGCGATTCCCCCGAGGCATTGTTAAAGGCCGCGGGAAAAAATGAGTTCGGCCGCGCGCTTGCGACTGGTTGGACGTGGGCGGCGCTGCGCCAGCGGGACGCAATGTGGGCGGAGGCGTTGCTCGATGCAAAAGTGCGCCCGCATGCCGAGTTGATTCCCGCGGAACCGCTTTTTGGCCTTCTGCCGGAGCCGGCCCGGATTGAGCGCCTGATTGCCATGCTCCAGGATGGGGCGCTGAAAAAAGGCGACAGCGCAACGTGGCATTCCCTGGCGGGAAAACTCGCGGCGTTTCCCGGACATTGGCCGGTGCGGCTTGGCCGTGAAGTGCTTGCGGCGCTCCGGCTTGCCGTGCACAACGGCATCCCGTGGCATCTGCGCGCCCTGTCGCAATCGCTCCTGACCGGCCTCCCGCCAGCCCTTTTACCGGAGGCAATGAGAGGCTGGCCGGTTGAAAAAGAAGGGGTTGGTGAACTCGTTGAGATGCTCACTTTTCGCCACGACGCACTTCTTGCATTCTCCCCACCGCCATGACCACACCTGTTCTTCGCTCCCATGCCGAAAACCAGTTCGCCGATGAACTAGCCGTGCTGGCGCGGCACGACGACAAACCAAAGCCGCCCAACTGGAAACTTTCGCCGTGGGCCGTGGCAACCTATCTCTTGGGCGGCACCGCGGGCGGCATGCCGATTACACCCAAATACATTGGGCTCCGCCGGATCATTGAAATAGCCATCGCCACGCTTGCCACCGATCGGGCGCTGCTGCTGCTCGGCGTGCCGGGCACGGCGAAATCGTGGGTGGCCGAACATCTCGCGGCGGCCATCAGCGGCGATTCGACGCTGCTCGTGCAAGGAACCGCCGGGACGGCTGAGGAAGCGGTTCGTTATGGCTGGAATTATGCGCAGCTCCTTGCAAAAGGTCCTTCGCTCGATGCGCTTGTCCCGAGCCCGATCATGCGCGGCATGCGGGAAGGCCGGATCGCCCGGGTCGAGGAACTGACCCGGATTCCCGCCGATGTGCAGGATGCCCTTATCACCATCTTATCCGAAAAATCGCTGCCGATTCCCGAGCTGGGCGATGAAGTCCAGGCGCGCAAAGGATTTAATGTCATTGCCACCGCCAACGATCGTGACAAAGGGGTCAACGATCTCTCCAGCGCGCTCAAACGCCGCTTCAACACGGTCGTCCTCCCATTGCCCGATAGTGTCGATGAAGAGGTGGAAATTGTCCGCACCCGGGTTGCCAGCCTTGGACGCGCCCTGGAGATCCCGGCTGAACCGCCTGCCCTGGAGGCGATCCGCCGGCTGGTGATCATCTTCCGCGAATTGCGCGCCGGCGCCACCGCCGATGGCAAAACAAAGCTTAAATCGCCCAGCGGCACATTGAGCACCGCGGAAGCCATCTCGGTCGTCAACCAGGGGCTCAGTCTTGCCGCGCACTTTGGCGACGGTTCGCTGCGCGCCTCGGACATCGCCAGCAGCGTGATCGGCGCCGTCATCAAGGATCCGGTTCAGGACAAGGTGGTGTGGCAGGAGTATCTGGAAACGGTGATCAAAGAGCGCGACGGCTGGAAGGATCTCTACCGCGCCTGCCGCGACGTGAGTTAAACGCAGGCCATGAGAGCGCTATCCAAACAATCAGTCGCGGCACGACTTGCTGTAACCGTGCCTCTACAATATCTGCGCGCTGGCTCGTTGATGGATGAGGTCGCGGCGCGCTGGTGTGAACGCCATCGGGTATGGCACGGACCCGCGCACCTGCTGCGCATGCTGGATGAAATCAGCGCCCTTCCAGCCAGCGATGAGCGCGATGTTCTGCTGCTTGCAGCGGTTTATCATGATGCGGTCTACAATCCTCGCTCCGCGGACAATGAAGAACAAAGTGCCGCGCTCTTGCTTGCGCACGCAGCCGACCCGATGGATCGCACGATCGTCCGGGCGGCGGAACTCATCATTGCATCAAAATGGGCGCGACCACCTGAATCGCCGTTGGCGGAGCGTTTTTTCGCTCTCGATTCATATCAGCTCGCAGAGGAATGCCCGCTGCAAGAGCGGCTTGCGTATGAACAGGCAATTTTTCGCGAATATCAATGGGCGGATTGGAATGGATACCGCGCAAAACGCCGTGAGTTTCTTGAAGGCTGGGCACGCATGTTTCCGGAACATCGGCGCGGCGTTGAAGAGTGCATTGAGCTGCTTCAAGGGTTGCGTCCCCGTGTTGCAATCTACCCGGGCAGCTTCAATCCTTTTCACCTTGGTCACCTCTCGATTCTGCGGCAGGCGGAAGCGGTCTTCGACAAGGTGATTGTTGCAGTCGGGATCAACCGGCAAAAATCCGCCGCGCTCGAATCTGCCGAGGCAAGATGCCTGGACCTGCAGAGCCGGCTTTGTTTCCACGAAGTGACTTCATTCGGCGGCCTGCTCACCAGTTTTGTTGACGCAATGGAACTGCCCGTCACCGTGGTCCGAGGCGTGCGCGACGGCACCGATCTTGAGGCGGAACTTCGTTTTGTCCGTTTTTTAAACGAACTCCGAGCCGATACCCGGGTGGTCTGGATGAGTTGCGAAGCCGAACTCCAGCATCTCAGTTCCAGTGCGATCCGAGAACTGGAATCAATCGCTCCAGGTGCAGGCCAGCGGTACGTTCCGGAAACTTCGATGGTTTACGATCTGATCCAATCGGCCACGCCTCAATGAGCGTCCATATTCTCGGCATTCGGCATCATGGACCCGGTTCAGCGCGGAGCGTGGTGACCGCGTTGGAGGCGATCCGGCCGCAGGTTGTGCTGGTGGAAGGACCGCCGGACGCGGACGATTTGCTCGCATTGGCCGCCCAAATGGAGATGCGCCCGCCGGTTGCATTGCTGGTTTACCGGCCGGATGAACCGAAACGGGCCGTTTTTTATCCGTTCGCGGCGTTTTCCCCCGAATGGCAGGCGATTCGTTGGGCTCTGAAAAATGCCGTGCCGGTCCGGTTCATGGATCTGCCGCAACGGCATCGGCTGGCGGAGGAGTGCGAAGAGGAGGATACGGAACGACTGCATGGTGATCCGTTCGCCATGATCGCGGAGGCGGCCGGTTATTCGGATGGCGAACGCTGGTGGGAAGATCAGTTTGAGAAACGCCATGCGGGCCCGGAGGTCTTTGAAGCGGTGCTCGAATTGATGACGGCGCTCCGCGAAGGAACACCAACGAATGCGGCCGAGGGACGGCGGGAAGCGTGGATGCGCCAGACTTTAAGGGAAGCCCAGAAGCAAGGCCACGAAAGGATCGCCGTGGTTTGCGGCGCCTGGCACGCGCCGGCCCTGGCCACAATGCCGACCGCCAAAGCCGATGCCGAAACGCTACGCGGTTTGCCGAAATGCGCGGTGGCGGCGACATGGCTCCCATGGACGCATCGGCGGCTGACGTATGTGAGCGGATACGGCGCCGGGATTCAGTCGCCGGGTTATTACGAGCATCTTTGGGCATTGGTGCAACCGGTGGAGCTGGCGACCCGCTGGATGACCCGTGTCGCGCATTTGCTGCGTGCCGAGGATCTGGAGAGTTCAACCGCGAGCATTATTGAAGCAACACGGCTGGCGGAGACGGCGGCCGTCTTGCGGGGATTCACCGTGCCGGGACTCGCGGAGTTCAATGAAGCGGCACAGGCAGTCTTTTGCTTCGGTGACAGCGCCCCAATGCAGCTGATCGCCGAGCGGTTGATTGTCGGCGATGTGCTGGGCGCCGTTCCGGAGGAGGCGCCGCAGGTCCCGCTCCAGCGCGATTTTCAAAAAGAGACCAAAAGGCTGCGACTGCCACCCGAGGCGCTTGACCGGACCCTGGAGCTCGATCTGCGAAAACCGAATGATCTCGACCGGAGCCAGCTGTTGCATCGGCTGCGGTTGCTCAAGGTGGAGTGGGGCAAACCGATGTCAGCCCGTGGAAAAGGGACCTTTCGCGAAACCTGGCATCTTTGCTGGGAACCGGAACTGGAGGTGGCGCTCATTGAAACCGCGCCGTGGGGCAACACGATCGCCGAGGCGGCAACGCGATTCACGATTGAACGAGGCAGCCATTGCAGCGCGTTGCCGGAATTAACGGCGCTGGTTGAAGTGCTGCTTTTGGCGGAACTGCCCGAGGCGGTTGATCGTGTGATGCATCAGCTGGAAAACCAGGCCGCGCTCACCAGCGATATTGGCCATTTGATGGATGCTCTGCCGCCGCTCGCCGCGGTGTTGCGCTATGGCAATGTCCGCCAGACCGACGCCTCAATGGTCGGGCATATCGTCAATGGCCTCGTGGCACGCATTTGCGCCGGGTTGCCGCCCGCCTGCACGGCGCTTAACGACGATGCCGCCTCCGAGATGTTCATGCGGCTCAATGCCACGCACAGCGCGCTCGCCAACCTGGCCGATGAAACGCTGCGCGCCGGCTGGAACTCCACACTCCTACAGCTGGCGGACGATGACACCCTCCACGGCCTGCTCGTGGGCCGCTGCACGCGCCTTCTTCTCGATGAAGCGAAAATTGACGCCGACACCGCCGCGACCCGGCTTTCCCGGCATCTTTCCCGGGCCAATGCGCCGGCCCAGTCGGCTGCGTGGATTGAAGGGTTCCTCGCCGGAAGCGGCCTGGTGCTGCTTCATCAGGCCCGGCTTTGGAACCTTCTCGATGGCTGGCTCGGCTCGCTCACAGCCGATCATTTCACCGAAGTGCTTCCGCTTTTGCGCCGGACATTTTCCACATTCGCTCCACCTGAACGGCGTCAGATGGGCGAACTCGCCAGGCGCGGCACCGGTGCTCCCACGACAATGGCCGTGCCAGTGGATGAGGATATTGAGCAGGATCGCGCCGATCGGTTGCTGCCCACATTCGCCCTTTTATTGGGTGCCACTCCATGAATTCAAAAGAAGAACAGCTCCGCCGATGGCGCCTGGTCCTGGGTGCTTCGGGAAAAAGTGACGGTACCGAATGTGGATTGGCGGGCGATGATTTGCGAATGGATGCTGCCCTTGCCGCCCTTTACGACGGCCAGGGGTTCGGCGATGAAACCCGGGGAAAACGCAGCGCCGGCCTCGGTGCTTCTTCACCCAATGTGACGCGATGGCTTGGCGATATCCGGCGGTTTTTCCCAAAATCGATCGTGCAGGTGCTCCAAAAGGACGCCATGACCCGGCTCGATTTGAAGCGCCTTTTGCTCGAACCCGAGATGCTCGAAAATGTGGAGCCCGACGTGCATCTGGTCGGCACGCTGCTTTCGCTTACCTCGGTGATTCCCGAGAAAACCAAGGCGACCGCGCGCATCGTGGTGCGGCGGGTTGTGGAGGAGCTCGAGCGACGCCTGGCCAGCCCGTTGCAACAGGCAATCATGGGCAGCCTGAACCGCTCGATCCGCAACCGGCGTCCGCGCCACAACGAGATCGACTGGCCGCGCACCATCCGGGCAAATCTTAAACATTATCAGCCCGAATACAGCACCATCATTCCCGAGACGCGGATTGGGTTTGGCCGAAAGAGTTCGGCGCTGCGCGATATCGTGCTTTGCGTCGATCAAAGCGGTTCAATGGCTGGCTCGATCGTTTATTCCAGCGTCATGGCCGCGGTGATCGGCTCGTTGCGCGCGGTGCGGACTTCGCTCGTTTTTTTCGATACGGCTGTTGTCGATATGACCGAAAAACTCGCCGACCCGGTCGATGTGCTCTTTGGGGCGCAATTGGGCGGCGGCACGGACATTCATCGCGCGGTGACGTATTGCCAGGGATTGGTTACACGGCCGAAAGAGACGATTTTTGTGCTGATCAGCGATCTGATTGAAGGCGGAAACAAGGCGCAGCTTTACCAGCGGGTCGCCTCGATCGCTTCGAGCGGGGTCAACATGATCGCCCTGCTTGCACTCGATGACTCAGGCGCCCCGTGTTTTGATCACGAAGTTGCCGCCAACTTCACCGCGCTCGGCGTCCCGGCATTTGCCTGCACACCCGATCTTTTCCCGGATATGATGGCCAACGCGATCCAGCGGCGTGACATCAGCCAATGGGCCGCCACGCAGGGCATCAAGGTTGAGCGAGGCGAAAAACGCGGGTAAAACCTACACGACGGCTGCTTTGGGAGCGCCGTTTTCGAATTCCTTGCACCACCCTTTGATTTCGGTGTCGTTGAAAATCTTGCCGATCACCCGGCGAAGCAGCCCCTTGAGATTGGCATTCTCGACATCAACCAGGGAGCGGATAGCTTCCTCCTTATATCGCTCGAGCAGATCGCGGCAGCGTTCATCGGCTTTTAACTCAATAAAAAGCGCCTCGATTTCAGCGGAAGTCGAAGTGGAGAGCCGGCGCCAGTGCGCTTCGAGCTGGGTTTTCTGATCGTCCTTGGCGCGCTCAAAAGCCGTCGCCAGGAGCAGGCTCGGACGCAACCCTTCGATATCGTTGGTCTCGCCCGACTCGCCGAGATCGCTCAAATCATCCCGGATCTGGTAGGCGATCCCGAGCGCTTCACTGTAAGCGCTGAGAACTTCATCCACCTCGTCCAACTGGCCCGCGTAGATGGCGCCGATCTTGAGCGCGACGGAAAAGGCCGGCGCGGTTTTCTTTCGGAAAATGTCGATCACATCCAGCGAACTGAGCGGCTCGGGATTGCGCGCCCAGCAGAGTTCGGCACCCTGGCCGCGGCAAAGTTCCCTCTGCCCTTCGGCCGCCACGCGCAGCATCTCAGCTTTCTGCTCAGCACTGGCGCGGCAGGAAGCGAGCAGCCGGTAGCCTTCGCCGATCAAAAGATCGCCCACGTTGAGGGCTACGCCGACGCCGTATTCCTCGTGCAACGTTTTCTCCCCGTAACGCGCCGCGTCGTTGTCTTCAATATCGTCGTGAATGAGCGAAGCTTTGTGAAAGCATTCCACCGCCACCGCGACTTTGCGCAAGTCTTCGGGCAGCGGCGCGCCAGGACTCGTCCGCAGCGCCTGGTAAGCCGCGACGGTCAGAAACGGCCGCCAGCGTTTGCCCGCCCGGCAAAGCCAGTCGCGCGCGATCTTTTCGCTCTGCCCCTCGGCGGGCCCCATGATCATGTCGAGGTTGAGCGGGGTAAACCAGAAATCGACTTCCTCGCGGGATTGGCTCAGGTCGAGCCGGCGGGTCTGATCGTCGCTGGTGAGATGGATGTAATCCCAGATCCAATCAAGATCGACCGTCGTATCGATGCAATCGTCCTGAAGCAATGGGATCGCCACGCCCGGAATCGCCGCGGCTTCCATGTAAGGAAACGCGCGTTCAAGCACGCTGATGCAGGAGACACCAACGATTGCCTCGATTTTGCCGGTCTGAATAAGCGACATGACAATCGCCGAGCCTTCCGCCACGAGCACCGCGTACCCGAGCCGCTCCGCCTCGGCCTGGAGATCCTGGATCGAACAAAGCCCGCATTGTTTGCACAAAAGGCCGAATTCATCAAAAGGCGCCGGGCATTTGCTCTCCACTCGCAAACATTTGGGCAAAAGAAGAAGACGCCGTTCAAAAGGAACCCCGGCGAGTTGTTCGCGCCAAAGCTCGTTATTGAGCAATACTCCGATGTAATCGCGGTAGATCGGATCGCACTCCAGTTCGGCGATCAGCCGATCGGCATGGACCTTGAGATCGGCGGCGGGCAACGGCGGCACCGGTTTGTGCTCGGCGACGTAAGCCCGGCAGCGCTCAAGGATGTGAGTCCGCTCAATTAAAGTTTGAGGAACGTTCTTCTTGGGCGCGCGAAAACGCTGCGGAGGAACGGGGCGGGGGAGCGTCAGCATAGCGGCCGGCATAACGTCGAGTATTTGTTGATGAAAGCAGAAACGGCAAGCGTGGATCGCTCCAAGAAGCGGACCCGTTAAAAAAGAGCATGCCGTCAATGAATCTCACGGAGCGCGTTTTTGTTAGGGACGACCGCTGGTGGGTTGCGCAGCACGCTTATTGAAAGGATACGTCGGGATTGTTTGTTGTATTTAAAAAATAACAAAGTTTACATGACGGTGACTCGTTTTGCCGACTCATTACTCCTATGAACCAACCCGATATTTTATTTCAAGCTAACCGTTTTGAACACGCTGCCGGCGCCTCAAAAAGCCGGGTCAGCCGTTTTAAGATCCTCGCCGTCTCACTCATGCTCACCGCCTCTTCCTCCTTTGGAGCCGAGTGGACCCTGCACAATACCCATGGACCCCGCCCCTCGGAGCGTTCCACCCCGGCAGTCAGCGCCATCGGCACGCAGGTTTACCTCTTTGGCGGCGTATTCGACAATTTCAGCGCGGGCGTGGACACGTTTTACAACGACCTTTTCAAATTCGATGCGTTAAAAGACAAATGGGTAAAGCTTCGCCCAAACGGCCCAATTCCGGCTGCCCGGGCGTTTGCCGCCTCTGCTGCCCAGGAAGAGAGCGGGCGCTTTTTTGTTTTCGGCGGATCTTCTTACGGGCCGGATTTCTCGGACTTCCACGCTTTTGACGACCTTTGGGTTTATAGCACGGGATCCAATGCGTGGTCACAGATCCATGCAATCAACGCGGGGCCGAGTGGCCGGTCGCGGCCGGCGCTCTGGCTGGTCGGGAGCAAGATGTATGTCTTTGGAGGAATCACAGACAGTTTCGCCACGCTCAATGATCTATGGGTCTACAATTTGAATTCAAATGCATGGACCTTGCTCATCGCCGATGGCGCCGCAGGTTCGCCGCCTTCACGTCATGAAGCGATCTCGGGTTCGCGGCATCGGTTTGGCAAGCTGGTCATTTACGGCGGCGAAACCCTCAGTGAAAACGGGTTTGAGATTCTGGCCGATACCTGGGAATACAATATTGCCTGCAACCGCTGGGACGATATCACCCCCGCGCCGCGGCATAACATTGATCCGTCCCGCAATTTTGCCGGCGCCGGTATTCTCGGAGGCGATCTTTACCTCCATGGCGGCGATCTGCCCGGCGGCTCGAACTGTTGCGGGGCGCCTTTCCCGCAAAATGTGAGCGACGAGCTTTGGAAATTTGATCTCCAGGACGGCAACTGGCGCCAGGTGACGCGTTTCCGCGGTGATTCACCACAACTCAAACGGCATCGCGGGGTGGAAATTGGCAGCGACCTCTTCCTGTTCGGAGGCTACAATTTTGTCGATGGAATCGGCCAGGTCTGGAACCTTGACGTCTTTTCCTTCCGGCCCTGATGACGCCTAAGGCTTGCGCATCCCGGCGGGGCTCCACTTGGCGCCGGAATGGGTGCCATTGAAGAGTTCCAGGGCAATGTGCTCGCCGAGCCGCCGGTAGCTTTCCCATTGGGCCTCGTCGAAAAACTGGTCGAGGGTCGATTCCTGGGGAAATGCCGGTTTTGAGCCGTGATATTCGAGCACGTCGAGCGGTTCATCGCCGGTGAGACTCGGTTTGATTAACAGGATCAACGAGCCGGGCTCCGGATTTCCCTCGTAATAGACGAAGGCAAGGGTGGCGTGCGTGCTCGAGTAACGGGCCTCGGCAAACCGGCCTTCCCGGTCGGCAGGCGTGAGGCTTTCCGCTTTTTTCGAGCGATGGAGCTGTTGAAGCGTGCCAATGATCGGATGCAAGGAGTCGGGCAACAGTTCCTTAAGAGCCGAGTCATTGAGGAAAACGATCTCCGCGTTGAAATCGAGGCGCGCTTTTCTCACCAGATTGGCGGCGTCTTCGAAGGCATAATCGTCATCCTGGCCATCGTCGCAGATGATGATGAAAGGGACGCGGCGGCGCAGCAGTTCATACGCGGCGGTATTTTCAAAGTGGCCTCCATCGGAGAGGTACCAGCGCCGCCTGGCCGAGCCATGGAACCGGGCGAGAAACTCATCAAGGAGATGCATCTGCGCGGGGAAAAATTCGGTGATGGTGGCAAAGAGCCGCTGGGGCCACGGCGGCACGACGCGGCTGGAACGTTTATGCGGCGCAATGAGGCTGTCCCACCAATAACCACGGCGCACATTAACGATGCCAGCCAGAAGCGACATTCCGAGATTGGTCCTCGCGCCAAGGCCCGTGCTGAAAGCGGCGCCGGAGATGGCGACCCATGTCCCAAGGTCGAGCCGTTCGACGCAGCGCGGGGCGGCGCCGTCATCGGAGAAATGATGGAATTCGCCAGCGCTCCTGATGATCGGCTCGATCTTGACGTAACGGCTGTCATTGCCCCCATCGTGCCAGAGGGCATGGCTGCGAAGGCCGACACTCATTCCGCACGGGCCGATCGCCATCGGCAATCCTTTGCGATCCTGCTGTTCAACCTGCAACTTGCCATCGACGGTTTCATTCAAAGTCACGTTGATGAGATGCAAAGGGCCGCCGCTCTTGTCGGGCCGGTACGGCATGGCGGTTTCCGGGGCAAACCCGCCGATTTCATCACCGTCGATCACTTCTGAAATTCGTTGTCCCTCGCCTTTCCATCGCGCCTTGTTCGAAGCGCCAAGATAAGCGCGTGAAAGCCGCGCGTTATAAATGGTCTGTTGCGAGGAAAGGTTCAGAAATTTCATGCTGCGCCCGAGCGTGGCCGACAGCAGAAAGGCGACTGTGAAAAAGGCGGCGATTGGCAGCAATGGAGGCTGCTCAATTTCTTCTCCCGGTTTTGCCGGCACGGGCGCTTGCGTAATGAAAATACGGCGTTCCGAGTCGAGCTGAACCTCGGGTTGCGGCGGCGAAGTGCGGGCAAGAATGCGAGCCGCCGGGTTTCCGGAAGGGATCTGTCCGGTCCAGAGCACCGCATGCGTGACGGTCGATAAAAAGGTTAAGATCGCAAAAGTAATCACGAGCGCCGCCACACTGCTGATCAGCGCGACCGGAAGACGGATGCGGCCGGCTTTCTGGCTCGGTTTTGGCGCAAGATGAACGATGAGTTTCTGCGTCACACTCATAAAGGCGGCCAGCCCGGTGGCGCTGGCCAGGGTAATCAGAGGATGCGGATGGGCGAGATAAAGCGCGTAAACGGTTTGGCCGAGGGAATCGGTAAGAACCAAAAGGAGCAGGAATGCCGTCGCGCCCACCGCGGTTGCAAGCCAGAGCGAAAGCCGGTTCCGGGTTGAGCGCAACCGGGTTGCAGGTTCCATCGACCTGGCCACCTCGTCTGCGCGGCCCCAGAAGGCGAGCGCCAGAAGTGCCAGGAATGCAAGGAGTCCGGCCACTTTTTCTCCCAAATCCCATCCCTGCCGGTGCCAATAAAAAGTGAGCGCAATCCCCGCCACGGCGGCGGCAATGGTGACAAAAAGCGGCATTTTGCTACCCAGATCGCGGCTGTCGCGTTGGGTAAGCCAATAACTCCAGATCAACGGCACGACAAAAATGCCGAGCAGCAGTGCCGGGGCAAAAACAATCGGACTCCACCAAATGGATTCGCCAGCGTGATCAACCAACGTTTTTTCCCATGTTCGCCAGAGCCCGGACGTATTCCATGCGATCTGGCGAAGCAGGTTCAAGCCGGCAAAGGTCATCAGGAGAAAGACCGAAAGCAGAAACTGCAGGCCAATCCAGCTGCGGATATAAGTGGCGGTATCCAACAACGCGTCGCCTGCGCCGTTGGGGGAAAGGTAACGGCCATTTTCCCGCAGCCATTTCAACGGCTCGGAAAACGAGTTTTGCAGCGTTTCCTCCACGGTCTCGACGGCCGGTCGGCCGGCTTCCTCCACCCATGGCCGGGTAAAGATGGCGCCGAAGAAACCGCCGATATAACTGCCGCCCGAGACCGTGGAGAGATAGTCGATTTTTCCAATGAGCTTTTGTTTGGCCAGCGCCTGAAGCACCCCCAGGCAGAAGGTCGCGCTCCGAATGCCGCCGCCGGAAAACGCGAGGCCGACGGCATCGCCTCCGAGCGGTTGCCCGGCATTTCTCCGGCGTGCCTGAATCGCGCCCGCTTCGGCCGCTTTCAACTCCATGGGGAAGCCGGTCTCAAAACATGACACGTCGGGCTTGGAATCCGCGCCCGGTGCGGCCTGATCAGAGCTCATTTTAAAAAGCGCTGATGAATCAGCCAGGAATGGATGCCATGTTTTTGCGCGTGTCGGCGATGATCACATCGCTCGCCTTCTCGCTGATCATATAGACGGCGCTCACGATGAAGAGCCCCGGGATGTGCGGGAAGACCGAGGCGTCAACCACGCGCAAGCCGCTGACACCGCGCACCCGGAAATGTTGATCGAGCACGGCACGCGGATCGCCTTCCTTGCCAATCGGGCAGGTGCACGAAGCGTGATGACCCCATGCTTCATTTTTGATGAACTCACGCAACTCATCGCGGGTCTGGTATTTTGGGCCGGGCACTTCCTCCTCCTCGATCACCGAGGCGCTGCGTTTGGCCATGGCGCGGACAAACTCCACTCCATCGAGCACCGCTTCAAGATCATCGCCGTTCGCATCGTTGCCCTCATCGAAATAAGCGAAGTTGATTTCCGGCCGTTCGAACGGATCGGCCGATCTCAGCCGCACATAACCGGCCGTGTTCTCGGTGTGACCCTTGAGAATGGCCCAGGTGAAGTGGTTGGCGCTGACTCCCTGGGAATAGCCGGGAAAGTAACCTTTGAAATAACCCGCCAATCCGAAGATGAGCAGGTCCGGGTCGCCTTTTTTCTCTGTGATCCGCTTGGAGCGTTGCACGATGCCAAGCACCGCGCCGTTGGTAGTGTAGACCCCTTTTCCATGCGTCCATTCCTCCCAGAGTTTGTCACCGGTTTCGCCGGTCGCCGGGGCCGCGAACGTGGCGCCTTCAACGATCTTGAAGTCGCTTTTCATCTTCCAGACAACGCCCACTTCATAGCGGTCCTGGAGGTTGCCACCGACGCCTGGCAGATCGACCAGCGGCTTGATTCCAAGCGCGGTGAGATCCCCGGCGGGCCCGATGCCGGAGAGCATGAGAAGTTGCGGCGTGTTAAAAGCGCCTCCGCACAAAATGACTTCGTGCCGGGCATAGACTTTCCGGCGCGGCGCGGCAGCTCGGCGCGCTTTCATTTCCACAGGCCCGAGCGTTTCAGATTGCGGATTGCCATCGTAAAGCTTGTTCCCATCGGCGAACTCGACACCGATGGCGTGGGGCTGCGCCCCGGTTGTGTCGAAGAGGATCTGC
Source organism: Chthoniobacteraceae bacterium (assembly GCA_028293625.1). GTDB lineage: Bacteria > Verrucomicrobiota > Verrucomicrobiia > Chthoniobacterales > Chthoniobacteraceae > CAIURC01. Next base: position 349,222 of record JAQGOL010000035.1, read on the forward strand.
GTGACAAAGGAATGCAACCGGATGAGCAGTTTGTCGGGATGCTCCTCGTGCACAGCGAGTACCCGCTCCCGAACAGCATTGCGTTTGCCATCTTTTGTCGAGATTGGGATCAGGCAGATTCCCTCCGGACTCTCGTGCTGGGTGCGCCAGTCGTTCGGATCGAGATCGTGAAGAAAATGACTGAGCGCCTTATGCCCGCGCGCTTGTTCAAGCAACTCGTCAAAGGCGGCCACTTTTAATACCTTAAGAAGGCTGTTATCGGTTAAAAGCAGCTTCGGATCGGCTGTGTTGGTGTGCAGCCATCCGTTGTAACCGTGCCGGGCCGGATTGCTACTGCGCCAGATCACGCGGTCGATGAACTCCTTGATCTTTTCAGGCAACGGAATTTTCGCCCTTCCATAGTCGCAATGTTCAAGCCGCTCAAAGTAGGCGCGCATCGGTTCTGAACGCCACGATTCATCGCCGACCGCATCCGCTATCCGGTCCCAATCGCTGTCATGCGGATAGATGGTGATCATGGCATGATGGGTCGTGCAGCCGCCCAGGGAAGAAGCCCGCGGATAGAAGATTCCTTTTTCCGCAATATACTTGGAGTCGCGTTCGCGGTTGGTCTTGTAATGGTCTACAAAGAAATCCCACGAGAGGTCCGGGTGCTCAGACGCTTTGGGATGAAACACCGGAACCGAGTAGGCCGCCGGTTGATCTTTGCCGCCCGCTTCAAGCAGCAATACCTGGAATCCGGCTTGCGCGAGGTTGGCAGCCAGCGGCCCGCCGCCGGCGCCGGAGCCGATGATGATGAAGTCGAACTGTGCGCCCTCCGGGGCCGGATCGATAGTCTCGTTTGACATGGTAAGTTAGAAGGTTTTTACGAACTCGATGAGTGCTGTTTTGTCTTCAGGCGGAAGTTCCGCGCCAAAGTTATGGCCGCGGTCGACCACCAAATCCGGGCATTTGGTTGCCTTCAGCAGATCGGCTCCGACCTTCTCGCTTAGCAGGGCGCTGGCGGCTTCTTCATTCAGGTTGTTCTTCTTGATTTCCTTGAGTGTCTTCACCAATTGCCCGACCGCCTGTTTGAAGACGGCTTTGTCTCCGTTGGGATTCAGGTTGCTAATCAATGCCACCGGCGTCCCTTTGGGAATCGGGCCCAATGTAAAGCCATCGCTCTTGTTGGAGATATGAATTGATACGGCCAGTAGCGCGACGGCCAGCAGCACGAAAATAACCGAGGCGATCCGGCCCGCCCTTTTACCGGAGGTCGCCAGGATTACCGCGATGATGACCAGGATGAGCGGCCCAAGCCACGGATGGCTGAAGAAGAGCTGGAGGTTGTCACCGGTTACCTGCATCAACAGGCCTGGCAGATACTTCGGCGCAATCTGCACGTAGGTGGTTTCTGTGGTCCTGCGGATCAAGCCGTGGTCATGCTCAAGTTGTTTTTGCAAAACCGGATCGGCCGATTTCCGGCGCTCTTCGTTGGTGGAAAGCAGCTTTGCAATTCCATCCTCGAACGCCGCCACCCGGCCTTTCACCGAGGGATCGCTGTTATAAATCCCAAGTTCGTTGTTATGAAGGTAAGGCGCGGTTGCCCAGATGCTGATCAGAGTAGGCACCCGATAGTAACCGGGGCCGCCATCCGGCATCATGTATTCCTCGTCTTTTTGCGTGTATGGATTGAAGTATTTAACCGCTCCGATCGAGGGCGATGTCTTGTAGGTTTCCGAGGAGAAATTATCCCAGACATGGCCGCGGGTGGCGTTGTCGGCCCGCGCCCTCGCCGAGTTGGTGCCAATGAGAGAGACTGGATACCGCTGATCGGTGGAAAGATAGTTGCCTTCCAGAAAGTCCGGCTTGGCCACCTCGGCACGCGCCCACGTTAAGTAAGCTTCCTTCCTCGGCCCGCCTTTTGCCCATTCCGCAAACTCGCCCGGCTGCGGATATGAGCCGTCGGTAGGCTGCTTGCTTGAATGGCAGGTCATGCAATGCTCCGCAAAGACCTGTTTGCCGCGAGTAAGCACCACTTGGTCCTTGGTGATATAGGGATCGCCTTCAGGCGCATCGGCCAGCTTCATCGGCGGCGTCGATTTGATGAAGAACTTGGCGAGGTTATTGACGCGGATTTCCGAAGTCTGCCAGTAAACCGAATTTTCCCGGGCGGCTTTGACTTCAAACGGTTTCTGAGGCTTCAGCCCAACCAGGGGATTGTGGCACTCATTCCAGAGCTGATGGAACTCACCGATATTGACATAGACCCGGGCAAGGGCAACCCAGACACCGCATGAATCGGCGCCGTCCACAAGGATGTGGGGCACATGGCGTTCCTTGTTTTTTACCAGCTCATACTTGCCTTCATTAAGCAGCTTCTCGTAGTCGATGTCAGGCATCGAGTTGTTGGCGTCGCTCTGCGTTTCCTTCGGATTTGAGAGGGCACGTTTGACCCGGGCCGGAACGTTGAAAACGGCGTTCATTGTGTTGGGATTGTTGATGCCGTCGGAGGCGATCAGCGAGGTATCGACCGTGCCAGGCTGGGCCGTGGAAAGGAGCTGTTTTACAAAGCTCGAGTTCGAGAGCTGCGCGCCGAAGACCGCCGTCGTCTTCCAGTATTGCGCCCCAATGTTACTTGAAAGGTTCGCCCATTTTGGCGCTTCGACATCAGCGGGCGGATAGAGCGGATGAAAGGATGCATGGCAAAATCCGCATGACATTCCAATCCGGTAAGGACGCACCAAAGCCGGGTCCTCATAATAACTCGGGTCGTTGTAATAACGCTCGCCGTTCCACTTCGCCTTGGCTTTGTCATCAAAGTTCGGGTTGGGAAATAGCCGCAATCCGACAATGCCGGTCGGTTTTCCATAAACACTCGCTTCCACCCCAGCTATTTCGGGCGTTACTTGTTCATCCAGCCAGATGCCATATTCATCCGGCTTGGTAGCTTCCTTAAAATCGGGGTTATTAATAAGGCCGGTCGATTTGAAGCGCCCCTTCTTTCGAGTGCGCGAGTCGAGTGTCTTGATCAGGTCCGTCAACCCGTAGCTGCGCACCGCCATCCAATCCCAGAACGCTTCGTTGCCGCCGCACCAGAGCATCCAGGTGTTGCGTCCTTTGATTTCGTCGGCATCGAGCTTGACCGGGGTGAGCTCGCCGCCGGCCGCGGGTTTGAGCCCGTCCATTTGAGAAAAAACATCGACGGTGGCTTCGGCGAAGTTGGCCGGGGTTTTGCCCGCCGCCTTGGCTTCATCGATCGGGGTGGTGGTGGTTTTTGAGCAACTCAGGCCGGTGAAAACCAGCGCCAGCAATGCGAGAGAACGCGAGATGAGAAATCCAGCTTTCATCATTTTATAATCCAAAGGGGACTAATCGCTGATGAGCAAGCCGTTTTGGCCGTCGAACTTCTTGTTTAAGGAAATACGGTGGGGTGCGATGATTTCAGCGATTGCTGCTATTTATTCGTATTTTTATGAAAACATTGCAATAAATAGTGCAATCATTTGCGTGCGGTAGTGCAAAAAATCCCGTGACGCCACCCCACGCCGCGTCGCTGCGCGGTCGTTCCCAACCCTACTTCATCGCCTGCTGCAGAGCGCGCGCCTTTGCCTCCGCGTCGTGGGCCACGGCGGAATAGGCGTTGAAATCGTTGAACCAATACTTTTTCGCCCAGCGGTACATCCAATGGCGCTCGGGAATTTCCTCGCCGGGAAGCCACTGGCTAAAGCGCGGCGTCATCGCATCGAGCTCGGCCATGGCGGTGCCGCGCATGGTCGTATCGCGGGCGCCATGTTTTAAAACGAGTTCCTTGACCAGATCGGGGCGCTCCATCACCACGCAGCCGCGCGTTTGGCCCGCGCTGACCTCGCGAAAATCCTTTAAAAAAGCGCTGTCCCGCATCGTGGCGAAAACGCCCCGTTCATCGCGGATGTTTTCCACTGCGAACTGGATGATCGGGCACGGCTCGATATCGCCGCGCGGATTAACATGATGGCTGATGCCGGTCGACATCGGGCAGAGCGCGCGGCCTTCGCCATCGTAATAGGCGTCAATGATGCCGATCGGTACTTTGGCGCGCATTTCGACCACAAACTTGCGGACGCGCACAAGTTGATCGGGCCGCAGCGCAAGATCCGAGTTCATCTTGGGACCAACAGGCCGATAGGTATGGAACCAGGCGTAATGGACCCCGCGGGCAACCAATTCCCGCAACCATCCCTCAGTGCAGAGGTCATCAATGTTCGTCTGGCAGACACTGGTCGCCACACCGGTCAGAAGCCGCTCTTTGAGGCAGTTCTCCAGGCCGCGCAATGTGCGGGTAAAGACTTCCTTTTTCCCGCGGCGCTCATCGCTGACGATTTCGCGGCCTTCAATGGAAATCAGCGGGGTGGCGTTGCCGATCTGCCGAAGGCGTTTCGCTATTTTTTCAGTAATGAACTGCCCGTTGGTAAAGACCTGGAAATAACAATCGGGATGCGCGGCCAGCAGGTCGAGCAACTCGGGGTGCATGAACGGTTCACCACCCAGGATCCCAAAGAATGAGCTCCCGTGGGCTTTGGCGTCGTTAATGGTGCGGTTGAGGGTTTCCAGGTCGATCTGTGTCCGCTCAGCCTCCACGTCGACCCAGCAGCCCTGGCAGCGCAGATTGCATGAGTTGAGGATTGAGAGATAAAGAAAGGGCGGGAAATATTCACCGCGCTTGATGCCGCGTTTGAATCGCTCAACCGACAGCATTCCTTTAAAACCGAAATTCCACATGAACTTTGCCAGAAGGCGCGGATCAGTGGTGCGAAGAATTCGGGCGGCAAGTTGAGGAAACATGGAAAATAAAGAAACCGCGCCCGAACCGGCTTATTGCCAGTCGTCCGTGCGGAAAGGCGAAGCGAGCAGGCCTGCGCCGTTGATCAGATTACACTCGGGATTATTGCCCCAGGCGTAACGCACCGCGACGGGATCCTTAACATCGGGCGCTGAAAGGACGACCTTGTCGCCGTCGATTTTCGCGGTCGCCCAGGCCCATTTTTTGTCCGCGCCGGCCACGATAAATCCCTTGAGATCGCCGCCCCGGGCCGCGAGTCCGCCGTTGGTGTTTTTAAAAGTAAGGATGGCTTCGGCGCCGTTGACCTGGAGCTTATCGTAGAAGGGGCCTGCGTATGGCAGATCTTTGCCGTAGACCTTCGCGAGCGCCCAAAGCGAGAGGCGCCGCCCGATCTCCTGCTTGTTCTTGGGATGAATATCGTTGGCTTCCCCAATGTCCATGTTGACGGTCATCCCGGTGTTGGGAAGCGCGAGCGTTTTTAACATGCTCTCCCGCACCGCCGCCCAGCCGCTCGGCGTGCCCGGCTCGGCGCTGCGGGCCATGAAATTGGGCAGCTGCACAAAACCAAAAGGGAAATCACCTTGCTGCCAGCGCGCACGCCAGTCGTTGATCATCAACGGCAATTGCTGGCCGTAAAGCGGGCCATTGCCGGCGTTGGATTCGCCCTGATACCAAATCGCCCCGCGGATCGCATAGGAAAGAAGCGGCGCGATTTTTCCATTAAAAAGATTGGCCGGATGGTTGTTGTCGAGCCGCGAACGGCCCGCCCGCTGCGGACCACGCGGCGCCGGTTTATTTTCGGCCTTCGCCTTTTCCACGAGTTCTTTCCACGCGGCGGTTTCAGCTTCAAAACGTGTCTTTGCCTCAGGCGCATCGTACGCGGCGACTTCTTTTTCCCAGTGCTCAAGGATCGGTTTGAGTTCGGGCTTATTGGCCATCGCCTCCTGGCTGGTCCACGCTTCAATGGCCGTTCCGCCCACCGAAGAATTAATCAAACCGACCGGCACTCCGAGGTTCTTGTGAAGTTCGCGTCCGAAAAAATAACCGGCTGCCGAGAAATTGCCGACGCTCGCCGGTGAGCAGACTTCCCAATGACCCGCGCATTTTTCCTGGGGGGAAACGGCCGCGCCCGAATCGACGGTATACATGCGGATCTGAGGAAACTTGGCCGCCGCCTTCTCGGCATCGGCGTCCATCGATTCGGTCACGCGCATCGACATATTGGACTGGCCCGAGCAGAGCCAGACCTCGCCAACGAGCACATCGTTGATGACGATGGTATTCTTGCCTTTTACGGTCAGCTTGTCGGGCTCCGCGCCCTGGAGTTTGTCAAGCTGCAGCTTCCATTTCCCGGCCGCATCAGCGGTCGCGCTTTTGCTTGCCGCTCCGATGCTGACGACGACTTGTTCTCCCGGATCGGCCCAGCCCCAGACCGGCACCACGATGTCGCGCTGCAGCACCATATGGTCGGAAAAAATCGTCGGCAGTGTGACATCTGCCAGAGCGCGCGGCGTCAATGCCGTCGTGCCGATCAATACCGCGGAGCATATAAAATGACGGGAAAAAGAATTCATGGACGGGAAAGTTTGCAAGTGTGTTGAGCCGGGCGTGCCGGGAAATCTTTGATATTAAATCCCTTGTTTTGACGAGCACCCGTCGTGAAAAGGTTTTCTAACATTGCGTGAGCTATTTGAAAGTAGCGACTCGGGTGGCTCGCCAATGTTCTTTTTGAGTCGCGCACTCAATTGGCTTTCTGCCAGGCAAGAGCCGCCTGCGCTTTGGCGGCGGCTTCCTCAGCCCGGCGTGCAATCTCTTCGGGCGAAGGGAGCGACATGAGCACCTCGGGCGGGATGTCGCCGGCCTGCGCGAGTTTTACGAGGCATTTTTGACGTTCGGTCAGCGCCTTGTTCTCATCGCGTTCCTTGCCAAAGCGCGAACGCGCTTTCTCGCTTCGAAGCCGGAGCATGTCATAGACGTCGCCTCCAAGAAGCGCTGAGATGTCGACCTTCATTTTTTCCTTTTGAAGATCAGCGTCACTCACCGTATCGCCGTTTATCGGGCCGGCCTTGTATTTGGGAAACATGATCGCCGCCTCGGGGCAAACACGCGAGCAAGCCGGACAATTGGTTTTACAGTTATCCTGGTTTTGAACCTGAATTTTACGCTCCTCATCGACTCCATAAACGCCGAATAAACAAAAACTCAGGCACTGCATGCAGTTGGTGCATCGATCGTAATCGATCACCGGGAACCACGGTTTCCATTCGCCATGCCGCGCCGCGCCAAGTTCAGTGCGCGCCGTCTCCACCAGATCAGCCACCTGCGCCGCGCTCAGGTTCGCGATGTCACGAGTCCGAATCTCGCTTTGATGATTTTGATCGCTGAACTCAGGCGTGTTGCCCTCTCCGAACCGACCAAGCACCAGCGCGCTGCTTCGATCGGCCGGCGCCACGGCCTGCTCACCACCGGTGCGCGTTACCGCGTAGCCCCGCTCCAGCAGCGCGCTCATGGTGGAAAAACGTTCTCCGGCCTCCAATGTTTCCGCACCGGGGCCCTCGTAAAGGATGACACGAAGCGCTGGCTGATCTCGTAAAGACATGGGGAATTTAGGATGTGCGCGGCTCCGAAGTGCGGGAGGCACTCTCATTCGGCCGCGATTCTTTGACTGGAAGGTTCGGTTTAATCTCAGAGCCAAGCAGTGCGCTCAAGACTTCTTCGGCAGGCTGCACACGCATGTTAATCACTTCCGTGCTGGCAGCCGGTAAATCCGCGCCGGCCTGATGGAAAAGTCCTTTGACCGCGCGCGGATAACAGGCAGCAATTTTTAAGGCGCCATCCGCCGCGAGTCGGTGAAGGGCCGGATCGTGCCGGGCCGCCATCTCGCAAAGATCCGCGACAGCCTCAAACGCCACCCCTTCCTGGCACAACCTGCGCAACACGGTTTCCTTCACTTCTCTCGGCACCACCTGCGCATACTGGCAATGGCAATAGAGGATCCTATTCCCATCCCCAGAGGAGCGGGGGGGCGGCGGGGGCGCAAAAGAAGGAACGGGTAAAGCGGACGCGTCCGGAAGGGGCTGGGAGTTCGGGGAAGGCAGGCTCATTGCAAAAAGGCGCCGCACTCTAACCAATCAGCCTCTCTCTGAAATGGATTTTATTCGCACAATTGAAAACGGACCCCCGTGAACGGTTCCGATGCGCAAAAAACTCGATAAAGCAGAAGTTTGATAGCCGGATCGTAAGCGATACGGATATCTTTGTACATCAATCCATCCAATCTGGATATTCCGTAAATTAAACCACAATATATATTAATAATAAAAAATAATAACCGTTTGGCAGCTGCCAGTGATCAGCCAGAAAGCAACTTTTTGCAGTCGACTTAATTCGGATTTTCCAAATCGGCATGGAGTTTTTGTTGGTCGTATAAAGTTTGTTATTTAAACATTAATCGCGGCCTCGAGGTTATCTGATCGTGGTTGGCATCCAAGGTGCTTGGATTTAGCGGCAACTGGCGTTTGATTCCACTCACCCTCACAAATATCCATGAAGATTCTTCTGTTTTCTGAGCCTCAAGCGAACACGCACGCATGCGGGCAGCCAAGGCATCTCAAAACCTTTGCAACGACAATGGTTTTTGGATTCCTTGCTCTCTGCCGGCCGGCAAGCGCATTGCCTGTTTCACTGGGCGCTTCTCAAAGTTTTGCCATCTTGGGGGCTGCAACGATTACCAGCACAGGTGAGACGGTTGTAATTGGAGATCTTGGCGTGAGCCCGGGCAGCGCCATCACCGGATTTCCACTTGGAATAGTGGTGGATGGAGCAATGCACTCAAATGATGCACAAACTGTCCAGGCCCAGCAGGACGCCCTTGCCGCTTACAATATACTGGCCGGTGAGACGCCTTCCTCACTGCTGGACTATTCGGCAATCGATTTGGATGGCTTAACACTTACACCCGGAACCTACTATTTTAGCACCGGCGCGCAGTTAAGCGGAACGCTTACGCTCGATCACAGATCCAATCCGGGTGGTGCATTTCATTTCCAGATTGGCAGCACCTTAAATACGGCGGTGGACGCCCAGGTCATTATGCTGGGCGGCTCCGATAACGACGTATTCTGGCAGGTGGGTAGTTCGGCTACGATAGGTGGCGGCACAGAGTTTACAGGCAATATCATTGCCCACTCCAGTATCACTTTCGGCACCGGCGCCAGTGTGATCAACGGAAGGGCCTTTGCTCTGAATGGAGCCATCACATTGGACAATAACACTATCAGTGCTGCTGCTGTGCCGGAGCCGGGGAACTGGATATTCGGGGCTTTGCTTTTAGGCTTGGCTTGCACCCGGACTTTCGCGCGCTCGCTGCAAGTGGCGGGCAAGGTCTGAGCCGCTTCCAACGCAGGATTGGGCGAAACCAGTGAACTCTTTTTTGCACCCAGCTGGTTTCCTGAGCGGCCAAGTCGTGACGCAGTGCCGCCATCGCTGTTGAATGTGCAATTTAAAAGGGGGCTTCGATGGCCTACGTCCCGCCTTCCAATTTGCGGCGCGATACGATTTGCAATCGCACTCCATGTTTGGGGCGCAGCGTGATGAGCGGGTCGGGTTCAACAAGAAAACCGGGCTCCAGCCGGAATGTGAAGTAACGATAAAAGACGGCGGTCATGATCACCATTTCCTGCAACGCAAAGTGATTGCCAATGCAGTTTCGGGGCCCGGCGCCGAAGGGAAAATAGATCATCGGTTCCGCCGCGGGACGCCTTTCCGGCGAGAAGCGCTCGGGATCAAAGCGCATAGGGTCGTTCCAATACCGTTCGCTCCGGTGAAAATGGAAAATCGGGACAACGACATTCATCCCCACCGGAATTTTGAAGCCGCCAATGGCGTCTTCCTCTCCGCATTGGCGGCCGACGGACCAGATCGTTGGGTAAAGGCGTAGCGATTCCTCCACGACCTGGCGCGTATAGGGAAAGTTGGAGATGCTGCCGGAACCGAGGCTGTCGGATGCCCAAGCCGCATCGATTTCCGCCGTTAATTTTTCTTCAATCTCCGGGTGTTGGGATACTAAAAACATCAGCCAGGACATTGCATTGGCGGTTGTTTCGTGGCCTGCCACAAAGATGGTCATCACCTCGTCGCGCAGTTGCACATCGCTCATTCCGCGCCCGGTCTCCTCGTCGCAGGCCGAAAGGAGCATTGCCAGCAGGTCGTCGTGCATATCCGCATTGCGCCGGCGCTCTGAAATAATGGACATCACAATTTTCTCCAGCTTTCGCCCTGCCGTGATCTCACGGTAGTTCAGCGGAGTGGGAATGCGCCGCGGGAGCAGGAACAGCCACGGCTGGCGCAGGAGTCTCAATGCGTATTCATTAAGAGCGGCGATATGCTCGCTGACTTCGGCTGCCCCCGCGTTCACATCGGTGCTGAACATCGCCCGTGAAATAATATCCAGCGTCAGATGGGAAAGCAGCGGGGCCACATCAAGCGTCCTGCCGCCCCCGGCTTGCTGCTCAAAACGTTTCGCATACCTGAGGGTCTGCTCCACCATCATGCCAAAGATAAAATCGAGCCTGCGGCGGTGAAACGCCGGTTGAGCCAGTCTGCGCTGGCCCCGCCAAAACTCGCCCGAGCTTGTGACAAGGCCGTTTCCCATCAATAACCGCAGCACGACGTAAGCCTGACTTTTCTGCTGATAACGCGGGTAGGCATCCGCTAAAACCTGTCGGGCCCACTCCGGGCGTCCAAGGATCGTCGCCCGGCCTAATGGCGAGCTGACGGTAAATAAGTCGCCATATTGCTCAAACCATTTTGGAATCCATTTCAGCGGCTCCCGTTGCGCATAATAAGCGGGGCCGAAAAACCAGTGGCGCGGGTTGCGAACGACGGGGGGCAGGGGAAGCGTGGTGGAAATGGCTGCCATTGGTTATATGGGTGAGGTGGCCGGCTGGCGTCCGTATTAGCCTTCACACGTTATGGACACAACAAGGCTCTCGACGCATCGGACTGCGAAGTGAGGCGCGGGTGAGCCGTTGCAAACGTTGCGGCACCAAGATCATGGAATTGAATGCAGATGTGGCTTTTGCGCGATGCAGCCGCCTTACGACGTTTTCATAAGAAAATTGCTGAGGTGCGCCATTGAATGAATCAGGCGGCGTCACTTACGCTCGTTCTCCTTGAACTTCTGCCATGAAAGGCGCGCGGTCTGCTTCAACCCGCCGCCCTACTAACCATGATCGTCTCGTATATTTCTGTCTTCCTTGCCGCGCCGAAGTCGCCGGCAAAAGGTTCTCGAGAGGTCTGCGAGCTGTGAAGAACGAGAGATCCGCCATGGCGGCAAGCTGGCTTTGCCGGCTCCTGGTCATTCTCTGTTTTGCCCATCCAGCCGGGCTTACCGCGGAAGCGCCGGCGTCGCGGGTTATCACCGCCTATGCCCTTACCCCGGATGGCCCGCCCGTGATGCCCTCCGAACCGGCCGCGTGGACGCTTCTGGCTTCCAATGACGGCCAATCGTGGAAGGAATTGGATACGCAAAAGGAGCAAAGGTTCAAGCTTGGCCAGAGACGAGTCTTTTTCATTGAGAATCGTGAGGCCTACCGGATCTATCGCTTGCAGATTGATGCGAATGTCGCCGGGGAGCCTCACGGAACCAGTCTGGCTGAATTGGAGTTGAACGGCCCGGTCGTACGCGCGGGTCCCGGCCCCGATCTCCAGGCAATCATTACCTCGTCGCGTGAGCATCCTCTGGTTGGAGCTGCATGGAATGCATTTGATGGTGATACCGGCAGCAAATGGGTCGACTTTGGCCAGTTCAAAAACGGCGGATGCTGGATCCAATGCGAATACGTGGCCGACTCGGGATTGTTGATCAAAAGCATCAATCAACTGAAAATTTTCACCCGCTTGACGGCCGCAAGCACGCTCCTGGCTGAGAAGTTCCCTGAAATCATTTCCAAGCTCTCCGTTTCCGAGCCGGCGCGAAGCCTGACCGGATACGCGATCACCTCAGCCAACGATGATCCCGATCGCGACCCCCGCGATTGGCAACTGCTCGGCTCCAGTGACGGCGGCAAGCGGTGGGAAACGCTTGATACCCGGCAAAATGAACTCTTCTCCACGCGGTTTCAGCGCCGGGTTTTCATGCTCGCAAAGCCAGCCGGTTGCGCGCTTTACCGGCTGCAGATTGAAGGCAAGCCAAACGGGGCGTATGCAACGCAATTGGCGGAACTGGAACCCATTTACGCCACCACCTTGCGGCCGGATCGACGGTTTTCACTCATTGTGTCGGCCGAATCGGAGAATCCACCCATGGAGCGAACCGAGATGGCGTTTGACGGGGATTTTTCCTCGAAATGGCTGGCATTTCACGCTCCGCAAAGCCGCTCCCATTGGATCCAGTGGCAATCGCTGCCGGCGGTGGAAGGGCTCCCGCTGATCAACCTGCGTCAGCTCACGCATTTGATGAAGTCGAGCGCCGACAGATCCTTTCAAATAGGCAAGCTATCGCGAACGTTGCTGGGCTACGCGCTTGTTTCCGCGGGCGACGCGCCTGAGCGCGATCCTCGCGACTGGCGGGTGCTCGGGTCCAACGATGGCGGAGTTACCTGGGAGACCCTCGATCTCCGTCGCGGCGAGATGTTTAAAGGGCGTCTTGAAAGGCGCGAGTTCACTTTAAAAAAACCGGCACCCTGCGCGCTCATTCGCTTTCAGACAGACTCGGTGATGGATCCCGCGACGGCCAATGCGGTGCAACTGGCTGGGCTTCTGCCTCGGTATGCGCCCGATCCGGGCGAAGCTAAATTTTCCACGGTCGTTTGGGCCGAAGGCGATCATCCACCCGACCAAGGAGTCGAAAACCTATTTGCCGGCGACCTGAAAAACAAGTGGCTCCATTTTAGCAAAAACTCAAATTGCGCGAGCTGGATACAATGGTTTTTTACCACCGCTGACAAACACCCGGTAGTTCGAGCCGATGCCGGGCCGGTCTTGCAACCGGCAATGCCGCGCGCCATCCAATTGCAAATCGAAGGGGTCGCAATCGCCGCGGATGGCGCCTCGCTTTATTTCCTCGATGAAAGCGGCTTCCAGACATTTCAACTTGAACCGCCGATCGCAGTGCCAACCGGCCAGCGGATCCGGATCAGCGGCCAGGTGCGATTTGACGGCGATCATCCCCATATTGTGAATCCGGAAATCAGCTCCGGGGCTGCCCTGGCAGAACTCGCCGTCTCAAACGAACCGTATCCCGAGTCGGAGTCGTTGCTCGCGTGCACCATGGAGGGAAAAGTCACCGCGTTTTCCAATGGACCGATTTATTCCACGGTGCAAATGGAGCTCAGGGGCGGGCACCGGGTGAAGGCGAAGATTTTGAATAATAAGAATGGTCCCCAGCCGGTGTTTTCCAATTGCCAGCTGCGTGTGAGAGGGATTGCGGAGCCTGTGTTTAATGGAAAGGGGATCCGCGTCGCGGGCATCATATGGGTTGCCAGCCTCGATGACGTGCTGCTTTTGCCGCCATCGGAAGCACAGTGGAATCAATGGGAGGAGTATCCTTCCAGAAACCCTTTGGAGAAAATCCAGGAGGGCGAACTTGTGCGGATGACAGGCACGGTCCGCCAGCAAGACGCCAGCCAGCGTCTGATCGTGGAGGCGGGAACCGACCAGATCGTTGTTTATACAAACAAGATGCTGCCGCCCGGTTCAATCGTGGAAGCAGCAGGCTTCCTGATCAAGGAAGGGCCGACAACGACATTGCGTCCCGGATATGCGCGACTGGCCCTGGAAAGGCCGCGTCCCGTCCAGCCGCCTATTGTATATGATGAGAATCATCCGGTCACCGAGATCCGGCAGATTCACGAAGTTATGAGGAGCCAGCCCGACCGGCCTTTTGCGGTCAAAGTGCGAGGCGTCATTACTTATATCGATCTTGGGCTGGCCGAATGGTACTTGCAGGATGGCCCTGATAGCATCGTGGTCCAGGACCAACTCGCGGCGGGATTGAGCCCGTTTTTGCAGCAGGAAGGAATGTATGTGGAAGTCCAGGGCCGGGTATGGGCCAAACGCTGGGCCGGGGTCTCGCCCACCGCGTTTGTTTCCGTTCTGGGGCGGGGTCAAATGCCGGAGCCGATCCGCCGTTCATGGGATCATCTCATGACCGGCAGGGACGAGGGGCGGTGGGTACAGGTTGATGGCATCGTGACGGCGTTTGAAAAACAGCGCCTCACATTGAATGTGAGCGGAGGCCAGATCATCGCCTGGGTTAACGAGATTGATCCTGGCGTGCAGAATCGACTGCTTGGCAGCATCGTGCGGGTAAGCGGCGTCTGCCGTGCCGTGCGCAACGGACGAGGCCAGCAGCTCGGTGTGCGGCTGCTTGTCCCATCGGCCGAGCAGGTGGAGATTTTAAAGGCCAGCCCGGGAAACCCGTTTGATGTGCCGATGCTGCCGGTTGGAAGCATCATGCGTGTTCAAGCCAGAAACATCGGATTTACCATTCAACTCGTGAAAACCGCCGGCGTTGTCACCCATAAAAATATGCGGCAACTCTTTGTCCAGGATGGCGCCGACGCGCTCCGGGTCGTCACCCGCGAAGACTCCAGCGTGCAACCCGGAGATCAGGTGGAAGTGGTGGGTCTGGCTGAGGCCGACGGCTTGTCGCCCAAACTCGTTCAGGCGTGGGTGCGTAAGACCGGTCAATCAGCGCTGCCTGCCATGCATCCAATCGATTTGCATCACATGGATTCCTCGGTGGCCGGCATCACTCAGGATTCCACATTGGGCTCGATTGAAGCCACCTACCTGGGCAGAAGCGCCAATGAATTTCTCCAGATTCTCGAACTCCAGGATGGGAAGGAAAAGAACCCCTTTTACGCGTATCTTCCCCTTGCGCAGGAGGCACCCTTTGAGCTGCCTATTGGCAGCCGTGTCCGCGTAAGAGGCGTGTTCAAGGCGAAAATCGATACGGTGCCCGATTTCGGGCAGGTGGTAACCGCCTTTGAAATGTATCTGAATTCGCCGGCGGATATCACTCTCCTTCAACGCCCGCCCTGGTGGACCACGCGGCACACGTTATGGAGTGGCAGCGCGCTCGGGTCGATCCTCCTTGGCGCTTTGGCCTGGGCGGGACTGCTCCGCAAACAGGTGCGCCGGCGCACGCGTGAACTTGATGCCAAGATTATCGAGCAACAGCAGACTGAATGGGAACTTCAGGCTCAAATCGCCGAGGGCAAACAGATGGAGATTGAGATTGAGAAAACGCATCAGGAACTCCTTGACGCATCGCGTCAGGCGGGAATGGCCGAGATCGCCACCAACGTCCTACATAATGTTGGAAATGTGCTAAATAGCGTCAATATTTCATGCTCCGTCATCGAGTCCACTGTCCGTAAATCAAATATCGGCAGCGTGGCCAAAGTCAGTGAATTGCTGGTGAAAAATTCCGACAATTTGCCCGACTTTTTCAGCGGCGATCCGATCGGCAGGAAGCTGCCCGATTTTTTTGGAAAACTTGCAGCGCGGTTGGAAAAAGAGCGGACGGCTGTGCTGGGAGAGGTCGACTCGCTGGGCCGGAATATTGAGCACATCAAGGCGATTGTCGCTTTTCAGCAAAACTACGCCAAAGGGTTTCGTGTCGGAGAATCGTTGCCGCTGGCAGATGTCGTCGAGCACGCCCTGAAGATTAATGCCGAAGCGCTCACCCGGGCCCGCATTGAAGTGGTCCGTGATTTTCAACCCGTGCCGCCAGTGACAATGGAAAGGCACAAGGTTTTGCAGATTCTCGTTAATTTGATTCGAAACGCCAATCACGCTCTTACTGATGCGGATCAAGCCGAATCACGAAAGCTTTTTGTCCGAGTCGTTGGAGAGAACGACCGCGTATTTGTCACTGTTCGGGATAACGGGATCGGCATTCCGTTGGAGAACCTGACCCGGATCTTCGCGCACGGTTTTACGACCAGGAAAGAAGGCCACGGCTTTGGCCTGCACAGCGGAGTGCTCGCCGCGTCTGAGATGGGTGGGCGGCTCACAGTGGAAAGCGGCGGGCCCGGAAAAGGGGCGGCATTCACACTCGAATTGCCGATCCACTTTGAGGCAGCGCTGCCGCGGCCATCCGAAGGGTAAGCGGCCATGCGCTCATTTCATTGCACCAGCGTTTGATACGCGCGGGACTTCGCGCCGCGTAACGTGCTCACGTTTGGACAAAAGTATTTTATCGAGTTAAATCTTTTAAAGCTGAAACGTAAAAACCCGGAAACCTCCCATGGAACTAAACCCTAAATTGTTAGAGGCATTGATCGGGCATCGGAGCGAGCCTGAAAGCATTCTGGGGCTTTTAAAGGAGGCCGGCTTGGATTCGGCAAGGTTAAGCAAAATCAATTCAACCGCCGACCCTGTTACTCCCTATTCGCGGGTGGTTTTGTCAGCGGCGCCGGGGTGCGAAATCATGTTGGCGCGGTGGACGCCGGAGCGAGTATGCGCCCCTCACGATCACGGAGTCTCCTCGGGATGGGTCTTCTATCTGGAACACGACTTCGAAGAGCGAAGTTACTCGTGGCAGGAGGGTGAGCTTGTTTCGGTGGGAACCTTTTCCCATCGGGCCGGCACTTGTACGGAAGTCCGGAAGGAGGAGATCCATTCCTGCATGAGCAACGGCAGCGGATTAAGTCTGCATGTTTACTTTCCGCGGATTGAAAAAATGCGCGTTTACGATCTGAATGAACGGCGGACATTGGTTGTCGCCGACGATTGCGGGGCGTGGATTCCTGATCGGCCCGAACAACGCGTCGCGGAAATGGCATGGCCGGGATGACTGCCTGCATATTGATTCTCTACACGACGCTCTACCGGGAGGGCGGGGCGGAGTTTGAACTGGCTGCGTGTGAGCTGGAACGCGCCAGGCGCGCGGAGTTTCCAACCATGCCGGTTATCCGGAAAGCGGTTGAAAGCAAAAAGGATTTCATGTCGGAAATCAATTCGGTGGCGGGGCAATCGATGCGGATTTCCGAGCTTCATTTCATCGGCCATAGCGGAATGTATGGGATCATGTTCGGCACGACTTCGTGGCCGGAACAGTTCAGTCCGTTTGAATGGAAAAATATGAGCATCCCCTTTGCAGCCGATGGGAAAGCTTACTTTCATGCCTGCCGAACCGGCCGATGGTTCGCACCCTTCTTCGCACGCGTTTTCCAGGTAAAGGCATACGGCTATTTCTGGTATACGACCGTCTCCACGCAGGCCGACCGATTTGCATGGCGCGGAGTGCGGGCTCACGGCAATCCGATTCATATTATTTCGGTGCCCGGCAAAAAATCGCATGGCCTGATTGGATCGATCAAAAAATACCTGTTCCGGCCGGATAGTTATCCGATGCTCGAATTTGTGCCGGTAAAGGAGGAGATCGACACCACTTATGACGGAGTTGCTTCCCTGTATGACGAGACCTTTGAGGACATCTCGGTGCGTGCCGACGAGTTGCGCTGGTTGCGCCGGCAGCTTTCCAAAACGTGCAACCCGAGGCTTCTGGATATAGGCTCTGGCACCGGTTCCTTTCTCCGTGCGATTGAGGATTTGGTTGATCGGGCTGACGGAGTCGATCTATCGGCGGGCATGGTGGCGCAGGCGCGAAAACGCTCGATTGAGGGCGGCAAGCTGAACTTCACCACGATTGATGGTCCGCGGCTTCCCTTTGCGGATGAGAGTTTCGATGTCGTGACTTCCATCTTGTCCTTTCGTTATCTCGACTGGGATCCGATCATCGCCGAAGTGCTGCGGGTTTTGAAACCTGGCGGACGCTTGTTCATTATCGACATGGTGGCCGCTCCCGTGAAGTGGCGTCATTGGCCGCGCCTGCTCATTGACAAGTTGCGGCAGAGCCTTATGCAACGAAAGCATCCTCACTATCGGCAGGCACTTCGTAAAATGGTCAGTGATCCCAGATGGAAAAAAATGCTCGAATACAATCCGATCCGCGCCGAGCACGAGATGAAATGGTATCTGCAGAGCCGGTTTCCGGGCGGGCAATTGCAGGTTATTAATTACGGCTGGAACTCGCGGGTGCTCGCTTTCGCTTCACCGCCGCTTCATGAGAAGAAAGTGGCGGCTCTTTCTTTCCCTTAATGGCGATGATCGGAGTAATGGATTGGGGCATCGGCGGGCTGAGCGTCTATAAGGCACTCCGCGACAAAAAACGCACTGCCGATGTGCTCTAT
Source organism: Chthoniobacteraceae bacterium (assembly GCA_028293625.1). Classification (GTDB taxonomy): domain Bacteria; phylum Verrucomicrobiota; class Verrucomicrobiia; order Chthoniobacterales; family Chthoniobacteraceae; genus CAIURC01. The sequence continues at coordinate 367,228 of JAQGOL010000035.1, forward strand.
TTTTCAGACTCGGGTTCGACTCCGTACGGCAAGCTATCCAAGGAGAAGTTGCGCGGGCGTTTCGTGGAGATAGCGGGTTACTTCCGCCAGCGTGAAGTAACGCAGGTCCTGGTCGCGTGCCATGCCGCGAGTTCAGCGGTGGAAGCGGATATAGAGGTCTTTGAAGGAGTTGCATTCCACAGCATTATCCCGGCTGCTTTGCGCAGCGTGCAGCGAAGCCACGCGCGGCGGCTTGGAGTCATCGGCGGAGATTTTACCATTCAATCAAAAGTCTACGAACGCACCTTGGCGGGACTCGGCAAGCAGTTGGCGTTTTGCCCGGCCCAGCCGCTGTCGGCCTTCGTGGAGGCGGGCGAGCTTGAGTCCGAAGCAGTGGAAGCGGAAATCCGCCATTTGCTGGCCAAGCTGCATCCAATCGATTCGCTGCTGATAGCGTGCACGCATTATCCCGCCCTGACACCCATGTTCAGAAAAGTCGCCCCTAACCTGGAGCTTCTTGATCCAGGCGCCGATATGGCGGAGTCGGTGCGCGAAGAGGGCTCGAACTACTTTGAGTTTTTCACGACCGGAAACCGAACCGGTTCGGCGCGCTCGGCGCAATTGGCGTTTGGAATCGAGATCCCTCCTCAAAAAAAACGAATCAGCGGCATAAATTCGCGGCCGGTTCGAACGCGGGGTTTTGGGATGTGACTTCGCCGCTGAGAGCCTTGCATCGCTTGACGGCGTTTGCCACGCTTTGGGACTGTGCAGACTGTCCCTTCAAGACCTCAATTTCTCGGCATCGGCGCGCAAAAAGCGGGCACCACGTGGCTCTGGGCGCAGCTGCAGCGGCATCCGAATGTCTGGATGCCGCCGCGCAAGGAGGTTCATTATTTCGACCGCAACTTCCCGACCCCCAACTACCTGGGAGAGCCGCGGCTGCTGCGCCGGATTTTTGGCCGCGAGACGCATCACCGCGCCTGGCGGGAAATGATGCAGGCCGACTTCCGACAGAGCTGGAAGGCAAAAGATCTCAAAGCACTCCGCTGGTATTCGCGATTCTACTTCGGCGCGCTGGACGACGACTGGTATCGCGCGCTTTTCCCCAAGGACGAGCATCTCATGTGCGGTGAGATCACGCCGGCCTATTCCATCCTCGCGGAGGAGGATGTGGCTCATATCGCTCGGCTTTTGCCAGAGCTCAAAATCATCCTGCTGCTGCGTAATCCGATCGATCGCGCCTGGTCGCAGATCCGTTTTGATTGGACCCGCGGGGCGCGTGCCGACATCACCAACCTGGAGGAGATCAAAGCGTTTATCGATTCGCCCAAACAATCGTTGCGCAGCAGCTACTTGCGGATGCTTGAGATCTGGGGACGGCACTTCCCGCCGGAACGCTTTCTGGTCGGTTTTTACGATGACATCACCACGCAACCGGCGCATTTGCTGGAGCGGGTGACACAATTTCTCGGACTCGAATCCGCGCCGGCGACCCCACAGGATCTCGGCCGCAAGGTGCATGCCTCCCGCGAAGCGCCGATGCCGCCCGAGATCCGCGCTTATCTTATTGAAAAATATGCGCCCGACCTTCGTCTGCTGGAAGAGCGTTTTGGCGCGCCGGTCTCCGAATGGCTCGCATCAGCGCAGGCAGCCAAATAGTCCGCCCGGTTTGCTCAGGCATCGCCCAGCATCGCCCGGCAAACACGCAGGTTGTTTTTTGAGACTTTCGAAAACCAGAGTTTCGGCTCCGTGAGCCGCGCCAGCAAAGGGGCGCCAGGCACGCGCCATTTGCCGAGCCGGGCCGCCAATGCATCCCTGCGCCGGAGCGTCTCCCAATGTTTCATGGTGAATTGATAGGCGGCGATCTGCTCGGCGGCGGCATGGCGGCGCGCCACGGAGAAGATTTCATCCCGGCGCGGCTCCGAGCCGTTACCCGACTTATGCGCCTCATGAAACCGGTAAGCGGAGAAGATTTCCGGGGACCGTATAAAGGTGCCGAGCGCGGCGGCGCGATTAAACCAATCCCAGTCAAACGCGTAACTCAGCGATTGATCGAGCGGGCCGGTTAATTCCCAAAGCCGGCGTGTCCAGAATGCGCTCGGCTGGATGATATAACCGGTGAGTGCGAGCCGGGCGCGATCGTGCTGTTCGGGGCGAACCACTTTGGCCGCGCGCCCCTGATCCTGGAAAAAAAGGCAGCTGCCATAAACGAGCATCGATTCCTTGCCTTGCTCGGCAAAAAGCCGGCCGATTTTAAGAAGCGCCCCGGGAAGAAAAAAGTCGTCGCTATTGATCCAGCAGAGGATGTCGCCGGTGGCGCGGGCAAACGCGGTATTGATGGCGGCGGATTGGCCGCCATCGCGTTCGGAAACCCAATACGCGATCTGCGACTCGTAGCGGCGGATGATTTCAACGCTCCCATCTTTGCTTCCGCCATCCATCACGATGTATTCCAGATTGGGATACTGCTGTCCGAGCACGCCCAGGATGGTCGCTTCCAGGAATTGGGCCTGATTAAAAGAGGGGGTCACCACGGTGATTCGTGGCAGGTTTGTGTCGTTCATGGGGTGCGGGCGATCTCTAAAAAGCGCCGGCCAAAAGCCGCCTGCGCGAGGTGTGCCGCCTCACGGGCCGCCGCTTCTTTTTCAAGATCGGGGCCGGGGATTGCGGTTTCCCAAAGATGGGCAAGCAGCTCGGCGAGGCTTTCGGGGGAATGGCGATCAAAATAATGGGCGCCTGGCGGATTCTGTTCCTTATGCACATCGAGATCGGAGAGTGCCATCAGCTTGCCAAGGACGCGGGCATCTTCGACCACGGTGCTCCATCCTTCATACAGGGAAGGCTGCACGACGGCCAGGCTGCGGCGCATCAGCTGGATTTGTTCCTGCCGCGAGATGAGCCCGAGCATGGAGACCTGAGCCGCCACGCCGTTTTCATGGAGCCGCTGAAGGATCACGTTGATGAAATTTTTGTCGCGAAAATCGGCCGGTTGCCCGGTGCAAACCACGTGCGGCCGGATTCCCCGGTGGCTTAAACGCTCCAGGGCGTCAAAGACCAGCATATGGTTTTTGTGCTGCCAGAGCTGGTTGCTGACGAGGAAAAAACGGTCCGGCAAATGGTAACGCAGCCGCACTGCTTCCGGGTCTGCCTCATACCAGGCCGGGGCTGGTGAAGTGCAAAATCGCAGCACCTCCGCGCGCGCCGGCGATCCCGGGTAAAATGTGTGGAATTTGGCAGCCGCTGACTCGCTGCTGAACACAATGGAGCGCGCGTCCCTGGCAAGAAGGGCGATGCCGCGGTCGCGTTTCGCAATCTCGCGCTGCGCAAATAACTCGGGCAATTCGCGGTGTTGGAAATCGGGAATCCATCCGGCCCAACGGCACGGCGAGAGTTGCGAGCCGAGCGGAAGCGAAACTCCGAGGTTGTATTCGTTGTCGTAGGTAAACGGATAAGCGAATCCGATCCGTGAGCCCCTGACGGCGGCGGCCAGCGCGCGGTTCCCGATTTTCAAATAGCGGCCCACGGCACCGAAGCGTCGCGGCGGCAGTTGGATGAGCTCGCGCAACTCAGGCAATTCCTGTTTCCAGGTGGAATCGAGCGCATGCCCGCTAATCAGGGAGACTTCAAATTTCTCCCCTTTTTCCTGCGCCGCCACCCGAAGCGCGTGCGCGAGGTTTTTGATGTATTCCGAGCCGCCCATCCAACCCGCGCCGCCTTGCATGATCAATCCAATATGAAGGCTCATACGCTGGCCAGCTCCGCTGAAGACCATGTGGCGACACTCCGTACCCCTTTTTCCAGGGAGATCGAGGGAGCAAAACCGAGCGCGGCAATCCGGCCAATATCGGCCCGCCAATATAAGGGATTGCCAGGCGTCGCGGCGCCGTCAAAGCGCGGTCTGGTTGAAGAACCGAGCGCATCAAGCAGCAGGGAGGAGAGCTCCTGGATGGTTGCTTCCCGGCCGCTGGCAACGTTGTAGATTTCGCCCCGGCATGGCGCTTCCGAGGCGATGCAAAGGAGTGCACGGCCAATGTCGGTGGCGTGAATAAAATCGCGGCTTTCCCGGCCGGTGCCACGAAGCCGGAGTTCGCCGGTGGTGAGCACGCGCTCGCAGATGTCCCAGATTACCTGGCGGCGCAGCCCGGGGCCGTAAGCGGAAAAAATGCGGAGCGCCGCGGTCGGCAGTCCGAAGATGGTGGAAAATTCTTCGCAGAGCAATTCGCACTGCCGCTTGTGATAACCGTACGGGGAAAGGGGCGCGACACGATGGGTTTCAGCTACCGGCAGCGATTCCGGGTTTCCGTAAACGGCCGCGCTTGAAAGGAAAAGAAACCGGCATGCGAGCGCCTCGCGCCGGAGCGCTTCAAGGATCTCGAAGGTCAGCACCGTGTTATCGCGAAAATCGGAAGCCGGATCGTTCATGGAAAGCGGGACCGAGGCGCGTCCGGCGCAATGGATGCAAACATCGGGTTGTTGGGAGCGGAGAAGTTCATTGAATCCGGAAGAGGGAAGCGCCAGCCGGACGTAGCCGGCCCCCTGCGGCGCATTTTCGGGAGGAACGACATCGACACCCAGGATGCGCCATTCTTTCCGGGCAAACTCGCGTGCCACGTAGCGTCCCAGAAAGCCGGCAACCCCCGTAATCAGGACGGTCTTCAGAACACTACCTCCACCTCAGCCCGCGGGCCGCTACAATGAACAAATCGCATTCCCGATGGTTTTCATGACCAAGGCCGGATTACCAGCCACGAGCGCCGGTTTTTTGCGTGGGATTGAGCAAAAAGCGGCAACACACGGATCAAACGGGCGCCGAACATGGCCACTTCACCGAATTCAGGCAGTGATCAATGCGGCAAAGCATTTGAGTTTTGAACGATCCCTCCAAAACGTTCCGCCAGTAACCGGGTGAAAATCGCGGCTCCTTTTTCATTAAGATGCGCGCCGTTGTAATGCATCGCTGGTTCAAACAAGACCGGGTGGAGATTGGGATCATTGAAGGCAAACAAAGGGACATTGCCGGGCGCCGCTTTGAAGTTCTCCAGAGGGTTGCAGTTGGGCGCGATGACAAAGAGCGGTTCGGCGCCGGCGGCACGGATTTCGGCAATCAAATCAATCAGGGCATTACTTAGCGCGGGGCTCATGGGCGCTTCGGGCAGATTTCGCCGAACCTGTTCAACCTGCTGCTCAAAAAACCGGAGTTCCTCACCCGCCATTAAACTATCCGGGCCTGGCGTAAAACCTTCGGCACCGGCCCAGGCGGGCGATTTATCCCTGGCTGGCTTTTTTCCAAGCAACTGGCCGTGCAACAGCTCGGCACTCCGGCCGAGAGCGGTGAACTGCTTTAAAAAAACAGTGCCGTGATCGACGGTGAGCTTCCATTTTTTAGGATCGTGCCCTTCCAAAGCATCAAGCCGGCGCCAAACCAGAAGAGTATGTCTCCAGTCATGCCAGTAAGCCATGCGAAGAGATTCGGTGGTCGCTTCGTTAAGGAGAGGATTGATGTCCATCAGCTCCACGACGACCCAGCGCAGGTTACGAGGCCGCAATGCCAGAAGTTTGCGCGTCAGAAAATAGCTTTCCGGCGGATAACAGCCGTCCCAGCCGAAGTTGAAAGAGCGGATCTTAACGCCGGTTGCTTTCTCCACCTGCGCGTCGAATTGCCGGGGAATGATCTGACGATAAAAGCGGCTTGATCCAATAAAAAGCAGTTCGTAGTCGTCGCGATGGGCCGCAAAATAACGAAGCTTGGGTGCAATCCCATTCACCTCCGGAAACGGGTGCAGGCTTCCAATCAGCCCGCAAACCAGCGCCAGAAAGGCCAGGAAAACGGCGCTGTAAAGGACCATCCAAGCTCCCCTGGCGGGTGCCCTGGAGGAAGGGATGCTGTCAGCTGGCCCGGCAGGAGGTTGCACGGGCGCGGAGCATAGAAAGCCGGATTTTCACTTCAAGGAGATTACGGCGCACGGATGGCAAGCCATGACAGCTCAGGACGAGGCCAGCGCGCGTTGGATCACTTCCCGGTAGGCGATGCACATTTGATCCCCGGAAGGCGGAGCGGCCAGGACTTGCGTGCGCCATTGCGCATACTGGTTTTTCATCGCGTGCACGGCGCCGGCAACATCGTCCCGGAAACCGATTCCGAATCTTTTCCCAAGCTCCACGATGCCGCCGCCATCTTCGTGATAAATCATTGGCAGCCCGCATTGGAGGCCTTCAATAAAATGCATGCCACCCGGCTCGTGCAGGGAAGCGGTTACGTAAGCATGACACTGCCGCAAAAGGCCGGCGAGTGCGGCTCCATTAGCCGGCGGAAAAGTGCGGGCACTCTTCCAGCGAATGGTTTTTGGCCAGCGGCCGATCACCCAGAGTTCAACGTCCTTGAGTTCGCCTGAAGCGATGCGCTCATCAAGCTCGACGTATTGAGGAAACCCTTTCATCGGATTGTCAGACCAATGATGGGTGACAAAGCGCAGCGGTTCACCTGGTTTCCAGGGGTGGTTCCCCAAAGGATGAAAAATACTCGGATCGGCCCCGTTAAGAATGGTGCTATGAGGGCGGGCAGGATCAAACCACTTGGCGGCGTGATGATCGCGAAGCCAATCGGAGATGAAAACCGTGTGATCGGCCGTGGCATCAAAGCGCGCCAGCCGATTATCCATCTCGGTGGTTTTTTTGCGGACATCGTTATCGTTGATCCGATGCACCACACGAACCGTGGGATGGCTGCGCTTATATGCGGCAATCTCCTCGACTCCAAAAGCCAGCTTCCCTGTCAGCCCGGAATGATTGATCAGAATGCAATCGACCTCTTCCTTCAGGTCGAAACGGACTCTGTATCCCGAGTAATTGAGATACCGCGCCATCTGCAGCAGCCATTGATTTCCACCGCCCCACGATGCGAATACAGGACGCATGTTAATGGCAATCCGCGCCACGGCCGGGACCGGCGGACGCACTTTTGACAGGTTTCGGTATCCAACCAGGTCATTAAGAAATTTCATGTTTGGGAGGCTCAGGGTTTTAAAGTTCGCCAGGGGGCGCCGGCCGGATCGAGAATTTTCCAGATCATCGCCAGCGCCCAAACCAACAGGCATGTGCCCTGGATGTCGCTCTCATCGAGCCCTTTGGAGATTTGAACGCCGTAATAATGGGTTTGCGCCTTGCGCAATGAAAACGAAAAGCCGCCGTCGGCATGGGCATGCAGCTTGATCATTTCGAGGACGCTCATGCAAAAACGCCGCGTTTCGGCGCTTGGTTCACCACGCAAACATTGGTGAATCACATAGATTGCATCAATGAGATGGCAGCCATCGGCCGTCGGAACTTGTTTCAGGCAAGTGCTCACAAGCCGGTCCGCGTAGTGTGGTTCCACATCGAGCCAGTCGAGGGCCATGAGCACTTTCATCGCGCCATTGACCATTTCCCCGTGAGCGGGGGTTTTGCCTTTAAAATAGGCGCCCGTCACCGGATCGGCCAAACCGCTATAGAAATCCCGGCAAACATTTAGCAACTCTTCCACGTCGCGTGGTGCCAGGAACGCAGGACTTTGTGTTTTTAAAAAAACAATCAAACCAGCCGATTGTCCGCCGGCGCCCCAGGGCCGCGACCAGTCCTTGGCCTTCAACCACGCCAGCACCGACTCGGGAGTGCATGGATATTTTCGAAAGGGCCGCCTGGTTGTAACGCCCACTTCGGCCAGCGTCGTGATCGCCTGCTTGGTCTCCGCGAGCATGACCGAATGGGTAAAATCGGTTGCGGGCTTGCGGCCAAGCAACGCGGCGGCGCGTTCCCTCCAGGGCCGGTGGGTGCGCAAATATTCGATCTGGGGCGGATCGATAAAGGCGCCTTCCTCATCCTGGAAAGATTGGATGAACTCAACCCAGCGCTCCCGTTCGGGCACCGACTCCCAGCGATTGAGCATCCACTCGAGTTTGAGCGCAAAACAACTGAACCCGAGCGCCATCTCGCGGCCAACGGGTGTGGAGCCGCGTTCACATGGCAAATAGCGTCCGGGCTGATCGGCCACCTGAATCCGGCGAAGATAGACCGGCACGGTTTCCACCAGGCTTTCAAGCCATGCGGTGCTCATTTGTTTCTTTTCGCGCCTCCGAGAATCTCCAGGGCACGCCTGAAATTGCGTCCGGTGGTCTTGATCCCTTCACGCAGGCACCAAAGGGCATAAAGCGGGGAGCTGAAATCGCCGTTTTTATAATAGAATGGAACAATCACACCAAAATCCCGGGCCGTGAATTGTCTCCCGGCAACGGTATTGAGGGCGGTCAGCGCTTCGGAAAAGCGCTCAAGATAAAGGGTGAACATTTCCCACGATTTCTCCCGTGGCCGATTGCGGGTAAACGGCCTGCCATCGAGCAGGATTGGCTGCCAGCCGCTCTTAAAATGAATGATGTGCATCCGGTCATTGATAGGAAGCGAGTTGGTTTCGTTTAAAACCGCACACGGCTCGCACCGCACAGCGACCCGGTGCCCTTCGACCGGGACTTCATAAGCAACGCGCCCGCGCTCATATCCAAGCATTTGATAAAGTGCCATCTGATCCCCGCCTCCGTACTGGAGTGAATAATCATTGGCCTGCCGGCGAAGCTCCGGCGTGCGAAGGATTTCCAGGGTGCGCTCGTTCCAGAGCCGGAAAAAAGCGCTCGCGGCCTCTCCGCCGCGAGCAAGGATGACGCCGCTGTTCAAAGGTGAACGTTCGGGCTTGTCGGTAAAAACGATCTGGGCCGGATCTTCAAAAAAGGCGGAGAGATCCCGCAGGATCAACGTATCGACATCGGCCAGGCAGATCTGCGGTTCGTGCGCATGCTCGCCCACGGCGCGGCACCACGCATTGAGTTTGCTGGAGATCCGTTGGAGGAAATCGGAGGAAAGATCAAAATCTGTCCGGATAAAATCCGTGTTCGGGAAAAGCGCGCGGATCGGATCAAGAAGGCGGTTTGGAATGTCCTGCCAATAAACGGAGACGCGCGCCGAAGGATGGCTGCGCGCGATCGAGTGCAGATGCGTGAGCAGCATGCCCGAATGCCGCGGACCATAGCTGGCGACGATAAATCTCATTCGTTCAAGAGCCCCTTAAAGCGGGCCCCGGGCTACGGCTCGCTCGCAGGCTTCGCCAATCTGCCGCGCAAACGTATGGATATTGCCGTGAATCAGTGTGCTTTCGCGTCCCGCATCGCCAATGCGCCGGGCCAGGGCTGGATCGGCCAAAAGCTTCCGAACGGCGGCAGCAAGCGCAGCAGGGTCGGTCGGCGGCACAAGGCAGACATTTTTGCCATCAAAGAACGTGTCCGGGTTCCAAAGGCCGCACGTATTGGTGAGCACCACCGGCGCCCCGCATGCCATCGCCTGCTGACTGACACTCTGGCCCGAGGGTTGAAGCGTGTCGGTCACCGAGGTGACTACACACGCCGCGCGCCGGTAAAGATCGCGGATGCCTTGATCAGAAATCGCCACATTCTGCCAGCAGCCGTTTACAACGGTGACATTGTCCGGGAGCGCTTCGCGGAATTTGAGCCGGGTGATGATTCGCACCGGCGCCGGGATGTCGCTCGCTGCCTTAAGGAGTGTGTCGTAATCGCGCTGAGGATCGCTGCCCACAGCGAGGACGTAATCTTCGCGCTCGCCCTCCGGCGTCCAGAAGTTCAAATCGACTCCGAATTGGCCATCAGCGAGTTGCGAAGGCGGCACTTTAAAGTCGGCCCGCGCCGGTTCGACTTCTGTTATTCCGAAAAAGACCGATTCGCAGTGCCGCAAAAACCGGTTGCTGAGGTGTCTTTGCCAGGGTGAATAGCGATGGCGAAGCAAACCGCACTGGATGCTCACAAGCGGAACCTTCAGCCGGCCGAGCTCCGCGCATAATCCAAATGCCATGCCGTAGTGGCCAACGGTGGCCACGACCACATCAAAATCATTGAGCTTGGGGCTGATATTCCAGGCGTTGAGCAAAGTCCATCCATCGAGCTTCGGCGGAATCAGGCGGGAAAGCCGTAAAAGATCGAGCGCCTTCGGGAGGACCGGCACGAGCTCATTAAAATCGAATTCGAATCGCTCGATCTCATGTCCGGCGGCGGCCAGTTCCACCGCGCCATAGAAAAACTCAGTGGGCACCTCTCCGGTGACCACGCTGTTGTACCGGGCTCGGCGGCCTGGTGTGTAAACGAAAGCTATACGCACTTTTTAGAAAATTAAACGGTTGCGAGAACCCAGCCGTCGGTGTTCCCATCGAAACGGCAGAGTGTGGAGTTGGCGCGCCTTGGCAGGTATTTTGCAATCAGGTTGGGGAAAGCGCCCCCATGGGCTCTCCAGGCGCGCTCGGCTTCGGCGACATAATTATCACGCTGCAGGACGCTGCGCTGATTGCCATGGGCCCGGAAACCGCCCAATGGAGTATCAATCATCACCAAGTCGGCATGGGCGAAAAAACGGGCCCAAAGTTCGAAGTCGCCCGCCAGCGGATAATCGGGATTGAGTTTTCCACCTGCCCGATCCCAGAGCGAACGCCGCCAGAAAGTCGATTCCTGCTGGATAAGCGAGTCGCCGCGCCCGGGCAGGTAATGGCCATGGAAAAAGCCGCGGCGTGAGAACCCGTTGCGGCGCGAGCAGCGAATGGCGCGTCCCAGGCGATCCCAGCGCAGCGGATAACGGGTGGTAACCCATTCGACTTCCGGGAACTGGGAAAAAACCTGGGCAACGACGGAGAGCGCCCAGGGGGTGTATTGGTCGTCGGAATTGAGCCAGCCCATGATGGGAGCGGTGGTTCGGGCGAAACCTTTGTTCACGGCATCGTACTGCCCTCGATCGGGCTCACTGCACCACCATGCCAGCCGGTGCGCGTGGCGTTGAATAATCTCCACGCTTCCATCGGTGCTGCCACCATCGACCACGAGATGTTCAACCTCCACGGAAGGATCGGCATGGATCGAGGTGATTGTCTGTTCCAAAAACGCCGCCTGATTAAAGGAGGGCGTTACGATGCTTATTTTCGGGAGTGATAAATTCGGGGTGCGATCTGACATTGCCAGGCGTTTGGGTACAGGAGCGGGCATCGTTTTGCGATAGTTTCAAGAACAGAGTCCTGAATCGGCGCACGAGACCGGCCGTTTTTACAGCGGCACTTCCACCAGCGGACAGGTGGCAAGGATGGCGGCCTCCTCCTTGGCTGAAGCGAACGTGAGCCGGCCCCGCGCATCGCGCGCTTCGCGAAATTGCGAGTCGGTGAAGCCCTCCGCAGCGCTCAGTTCGGGAAGCGATTCGGGCCTGAGATCGGCCCGGACAAAGAAAGCATTGTTGCCGGCGCTGTTGGTGCCGACAAAAGCGTACCCTTTCCGGCGTCCCAGCGCGACCAGGGCCGCCAGCGACGCGCCGTAATAAATGTTGGAATGATGCGCCTTGGTGCGTTGAAAATCGGCCGCATAAGGGATTGTAACGGCGCGTTCCGCCCCAAAACGCGCGTTGTATTCGACAATCACAATGGCCGGATTGACGACCGTGATCTGTTCCCAGACCCAATAATCATTCCCGTCGATATCGACGGAAAGCAGTCCGATTTCGCCCACGAGTCCGTGATCGCGCAGCAGAAGGTCGATGTTTTCGCGGTTAATAAACGCGCAGACGGCCTTGAGGTTGTAGCGCCAGTAGATCGAATCGCGTTTGACGTAATCGATATCGGCCTGGCTGCCGTCAATGATCAGGCCGCTCCAGTTGTCGTGTTTGAGCAGAAAACGCGTGTTGCTTTCAGTAAAATCCTGGACGCCGAACTCCACGAAGATGCGGCGTTTGACAGGCACCTGCCGCAGCAGAAACTGGATGATTCCGTCCTCGCCCCATTGCGAGTAGACCTTGAATTCCTGGCTTTTCAGATCGGCGGCAGGACCGGATGCGCACTGGCGCGATTCGATGCGTCCAAGGGCTTCCTGCACAAAAGCGAGCGATTCCTGGAGCCGTTTGACGCTTCGATAAGTCGACGTAATTTGCCGGCCAAGACCTCGGAGCTGATCAATCAAAAACATGGGCGATGGTTTTCACGATGCCGTCTGAATTACCAGCCCGACCTGAGCGCTTCACGCACTCTGAAAATGCTGGTGAATCTCAGCCGCGCGCGTATGGGCTGTCCGGATGATCGAGCCGACCCGGTCAATCTCCTCCGCGCCGATGCTGGTGCCGGTCGGCAATGCCAGCACGCGGGTGCAAAGGCGTTCGGTCTCCGGGAGCAGCTGGCCTGTGTTGGGGTAAAGGGAAATATAAGGCTGTTGCCGATGGCAGCCCGGGTAAAAATAGCGGCGGGCGAGCACATTGTCGGCATGCAGCACGCGCAACAGTTCATCCCTGGAAAGCCCAAAACGGGTTTCGTCCACTTCAAGGATCACATATTGGGCATTAAAGCGTTCATTTTCCGGCAAGGGCATGAATTCAAGTCCCGGCACGCCGCGCAGTTCGGCTTCATACGCGCGGAAATTGATCAGATTGGTTGCAATGAACGGCTCGAGGTTTTCCATGCCGGTGATCCCCATCGCGGCGCAAACTTCATTCATTTTGCCGTTGGTGCCGATGTCGATCACGTTATCGAGCCCCGAGAACCCGAAATTGATCATCAGGCGGATTCGCGCGGCAAGCGCATCGTCATTGGTGGCGATGGCGCCGCCTTCAAACGTGTTCATGAATTTGGTCGCATGAAAACTGAACACTTCCGCATCGCCGAAATTGCCGATCATCGTGCCGTGGTGTGAACAGCCAAAAGCATGGGCGGCATCAAAAAGAAGGCGCAGGGAATGGCGTTTGGCGATGGCGGCCAGCGCTTCGGTATCGCAAGCGCGCCCCCAGAGATGCACGCCAATGATTCCCGTGGTGCGGGGGGTGATGAGTTGTTCCACGCGCGCCGGATCGAGGTTATGCGTGAGCGGGTCGACGTCGCAGAATATGGGCGTAATCTCCTGCCATTGGAGGGCGTGCGCGGTGGCGATAAAAGTGAAGGAAGGGATGATGACCTCCCCACGCAGGCCCAGCGCGCGGATCGCCACCTCCAGCCCGACGGTCGCGTTGCAAACCGGGATGCAATGGCGCACGCCAAGCAGCGCGCACATCCGGCGTTCAAATTCCCTCACACACTCGCCATTATTGGAAAACCAGCGGCGATCAAAAATCTCGCCCACCAGTTCAAGAAAGCGTTCGCGATTGCCGACATTGGGACGGCCGACGTGCAGTTTTTCGGGAAAAGCAGGGGCGCCGCCGAGGCAGGCAAGTGACTTCATGGGATTCATCGGCGGGCGTTGGCGTTCACACCGCTTGAATAAGAAGGCGGGTCAGGGTGCGCCAGTCCAATTTGCGCGGCCAGACGCGCGCGGTCCAGATCGCGGCCATGTTCCGCCGAATGGCGGCTTTATCGTGGCATTGGGCGCCGAGTTTGGCGGCCATGCACGCGAACATCCCAAGGCGTTTCAAAGCGGCCTTGCGATGCGGCGTGCCGGAATGCTTTGCCACCGCGTCGAGCAAATCGACCATCATTTCATACCGGCTGATCGTGCGCCGGATTTGTTCGGAAGAAAGCTGTCCGCTGCCGGCGGCATTGCCTTGTGACCAGATCCCGCCCGAGTGCATCCGGTAAGAGCCCATCGGACGGTCGATAAATCCAAAATCGCCCCGCTGCCCATTAAGCGTATGGATCACAAAATCTCCCACGGGCGCCTCAAAAAACCATCGAGGCAGCGGATGAATCGCGCCGCGCCGGAAAAGCACTGTGCAAGTCTGCGCCTCATACTCGCCCGAGATCATCTCCTCCAGCGTGTAACGGTCTTTGATTTTTTTGATTGTCGGCGTTCTTTCCAGAGGCGCGCCGGACTCGTCGATGATCCTGGCATGATGAAAGGAGGTCATCAGCGTCGGATCGCCCTCAAGCTGCGCCACCTGGCGGGCAAGCTTGGTTTCATCGGTCCAGCAATCGTCGCCATCCAAAAGCGCGATATATTCGCCACGCGCCGCGTTAAGATTATGGGCAAGATTGTTGCGCCCCGTCAGCCGGCCTTTGATGCGCGATTTGCTCGAGGCATCGTGGAAAAAAGCTGTGATCCGGTCCGGAAAACGCGCCGCGTATTCCCGGACAATTTCCCGGGTGCCATCGGTGGAATCGTCATCGCCAACGAGGATTTCCACGGGAAAATCGGTCTGCTGTGCGAGCACGCCATCGAGTGCAATTCGGATGAATGGCGCATGATTAAACGCAGTGATAGAGACCGAGACTTTGGGAGTGGTCATGGGGCCGGGGCAAACTGGAGAAGGAAACGCCGTGTCGGGCGCTCAATGCCACGCCAGACGAGCCAGGAAGCAGCCAGAAGAACGACGCAGAATCCGATATAAAGGATTCCTTCGCTCACTCCTGTGAACATGGTTCGATGGGCAAGCAGCCATCGCAGAAAAATTTGATGCAGCAAGTAAATGGAAAAACTGATCTCGCCAAGCAGGACCGCAGGCCGCGAACCGAAACCGCGTGAAATCAAACCGCGTTGCGAGGCAAATACCATGATCAGCAAAGCAAACGCGGGAGCCGCGCCTGCATGGCGCAGGTACGCAGCCCACGATTCTCCGAATGTCTGTTCCAACGTCGTTTTCGCAGAGAAAACAACAATCGCCCAGACAGAGAGTCCCAGAGAGAGGCTTTCAAGGAGCGTTGCCACGCTCATCCGCATCCGGAAGAGCGCGGCGGAATGCTTCCAAAGTTTCGCGGCGACCATGCCAAGGAAGAACTCCGCGAGCCGGGCGGCCGGGGTGATGTAAAGCAGCCCGGCGCGATTGACCTCAAAAGGAGCAGCGTTGGCAAACGCAGGGATCCGCAGTCGTTCGCAGGTGAGAACCAGGGCGAACACCACAGAGCCAAGGAGAAGCCCCTTCCACCACCATGTCTGATGGAAACCGGCGATCAGCAGGGGGAAAGCCAAATAGAAAAAGAGCTCTGTCGAAATGCTCCAGCTCACCGCGTTAAACGAAAAAAACCACGCGCTGACGGGAACCCACGCATGAAGCATGGCAATATTGGCGGCGGCAATCGAGGTATTGATCGGCGTGGAAGCAAGCCCAAGCGCAAGCAGCAGCAGGAACGAGAAAAAGTGCGCCGGCCAGATCCGGGCGATGCGCGCGATCAGGAAGCGCCGGATCGCCCTCGGCCCGTTCAACGACGGATAGACGTGGGTGAGAATGAACCCGCTCAGGACAAAGAAAAACGATACGCCGCACTGGAGCGACACGCCTCCCAGGAATTCCTTGGAGAAGCCGAGCACGCCGCGCGAATGATGAATGACGATCATCACCGCCGCCACGAATCGAAGGCCGGTCAGCGCGTTAAGTTTCTGCGTGCCGGAGCTCGGCTGATTGATTATTCCGATCGGCTCCGATTTACCCTCCCGAACATCCGTCTGGAGCTGACTGGTTTTCATCGATTCTCGGAATCAGGAATTCCGGTTTTCCCAGGGAAATTCCTCATACCGGGGTGGGCGTCCGAGAAACCGGCATAGCTCCTTGTAGGAGGAGGATTGCCCGACATCGATTGTCAGAAGATCGCCGGGTCTGAATCGGAAATAATCGGCCACCATCGCGTTGTGCCGGCGATAATGCGCAATCCAGATGTCCCGATTATAGAGGTCATCATCGGGCAATCCGTACGCGTACTTCTTCGTCTCGTAGGCAAACCCTTTGTAGCAATAAGGATCGTTCCTGAGCTCCTCGAGCGTGCCGACCGCGCCCTCTTTGCCGTGCATTTTGATCTGAAAACGGACGAGCGAATCAAACCATTCATCTTCATCGCGCACGGTGAGAATGAATTTGCTCCCGGGGAATGCCTGATCGAGGGCAATGAACGTGTAAGGGAGGCTGAACGGGATGTCCTGGAAAGCTTCCGCCGAGGCGCAGTATTCAATCAGCGGTCGAAAATCCCGGTCTTTGTAATGCCGGAAAAGCTTTTCCGCCACATGCTGGTTTCCCACGTGGTAACCGAGATCTTCAAGCGCTTTTTTAAGCGAGGTAGTCCCTGTTTTATTTCGGCCGATGCAGAAGATCTTGGGCTCCTGCAGGGTCTCAAGATGCCTGAGCGCCTTGATGAATGCGGACAGAATTTTAGGCATACAGAAGGGTGGCGCGAACTCGAATCGACTCGGGCGGCGCGGGCCGGCTTCAATACATCATCTCCGGATTGTTGTAGTACTTAAACTCCAGCAGGTTGTTCGATGGATCGCAGAGGAAAAACGTGTGGTGCTCCTCCTTGCGTCCGCCAAAGCGAATAAACGGCTCGCCAAAGAACTTGATCCCGTTGGCGCGGGCACGCTCGATGAGCGCGTCGTATTCCTCGCGGTGCTTGAAAGTCACTCCGAAATGGCGCGGATACATCTCGGGCGCCGGATCGATCTTATCGGGCGCCAGATGACAGACCACCTGATCGCCAAAGAAGTTGAGCGTGATGCGGTCATCATACCGGCGTGCAAGCGCGCAGCCGAGCTGGTCCACATAAAACGATTTGGTCGCGTCGAGATCGGCGCACGGGATGGCGAGGTGGAAAACGTTATCGGAATTTCGCATGATCGGGTTATTCGAAGGCAATCAGCGTGTCGGAGCGCAAGCCAAGCCGCAAGGTTTCCAATCCGATCACGTCCGAGAACGGGATATTGGCGAGGTTCACATTGGAACCGAGCTTCTTTACAAAATAGGTCTGAAGCTCCTTGTTCGGCGCCTCGAAGATCACCCGGCCCATGTCAACCGGTGACGCGATGATTTCGCTGATCAACCCGTAGCGCACTTCACCATCGGAACGGCAGATGCCGCTGGTGCCCGACTCGCGCGACTCCGTAATCACCATCTGCGCGCCGGCGGCAAGTTCGCTCAGCATAAATTCAATCCATTTATACGGCGGCAAATTGATCGAGCGCTCGCCGTCCTTGTATCCCACCTCGCTCCAGACAGTGAATTGCTGGGCAAACCGCGTGATGTGACGGCACTTCTCTTCCTGCGCCATTTCGAGCGTGCCGTTTGAAATTTCAACGAGCGGACAATTCGATTCGACGCAAAAGCGGAAATAGTCGTCCACGCAATCGCGTTGCACCGCTTTTTCAAAGAGCGAACCGCCGAAGAGGAATGTCACGTCGTTGGCGCGCAGGACGGCCATCTTCTCTGCAAGATCCTTGGTCACAAGCGAGGTGCCCCATCCGAATTTCACGCAGTCGACCAGCCCGCCGTGGCTTTCGATCACATCGCGGAAGTAACCGGTCGGCAGGCCCGGATCTATCAGGCAGGTGAGGCCCGAAGCACGTGGTTTTAAAGGACGGTCTGGGAGGGTGAATGGAAGAGTCATCGAGGAGCGAGCACTGCGGCACGGAATTTAAAATAGAGGTACGCCTGCACCAGAAACGGGATCGGGTCGTCGAGCTTGAAATCCATGTAGAAATCGTCGTCGAAATCGAGGTACTGGCGCAAGCTGCCGCGCTGGCCGGGCGCTGACTGGCGGCGTTTTAAATAGCTGATGACGTCGCCGGCAATCCACCGGCTTTTGAGCCCATCGCGATACTCCGGGAACGGCTCGAAAGCGATCCCGTTGGCCATGCAGAACTGGAGCCAGGGAAACTCCACGCCGCAGTCGATATCGTGCGCGCTGGTGCCCCAATATCGCGGATTAATCTCCATGAGCCAGCAGCGACGGTCATTTTGTTCATCGACAAGAAACTCAAACATCGCCACGCCGGTAAAGCGGAGGTGTTCGGCAATCCGTGTCGCGTGCGCGACGGCTTCGGGCAAATGCGTGCTCTCGGCCTTCACACAAGCACCGCCGAAAGGTTCCTTTTCGCGCAGGTTGCGCCGCACAAAACTCGCCAGCACGCGGCCTTCATCGGCCAGCAATGAGACGGCGTAAATGCGCGCGGTGATAAATTCCTGGACGATGGGCCAATTATCACCGGAAGCCAGCCCGCGGGCAGCCTCGCTCCAATGGCGCTCAAGTTCACCCGGCGTCTGGTAAATGCCCACGCCATGCGAGCCATGGCTGTGCGTGCGTTTGACAACACCGTGCGCGGGCAGATCCCCTTTGCGTTGCTGAAAATCGGCTTCACCCGAAAACTGGAAGGTGCGCGGATGCGGAATACTGAGCTCCTGCGCGAGTTGCTGGGCAAGCAGCTTGTTGTCCATCGCCTCAATCGTGGCGTGCGGCGAGATGGGAATTTTTACACCGGCCGGAAAGCGGTCGCGATACTTCGCCACGATAAATCCCTCCTCATGGGAAGGGAGATAGGTGCCGATGTCGTGCGCGGTAATAAACTCGACCAGCGCCGAGATGAAGCCTTCCGGATCTTTTTTGAAATCGGGATGCCGCAGCCAGCCTGCGCAATACCGCGAGTAACGGCTCATGAAGACCTGCTGTGTATCGCCCGCGTACACCTTCAGCCCATGCCTGGCCAGATTGCGGATCATCGCCCATGAACTGCGGACCCACGCGTAGGTAACGAGCACCCGAGGGTTGCTCACGCGGGAAGGGTGGCGGTTCGACATGGGCGCGGACTTTTTCACAACACCTGATTAATTCAAGAGGCAAATCACGGCTCGCGCCGCCGCTACGATGCCGCGAAAAAAGAGCCGCGTGCCATGGCGCTCAGGGGACGCCCGCGGCCGTTAACTGCACCGGCATCGGGGCCGATTCCATTCGCCATTCAGCCGGCACCAGGCAGACCCCAGCCTGGATGGCCGGCACTTCGCCACTCGGGAAAAACTTGCCGTTCTCCACGGGAAGTTCGAGCGCGTTGCTGATCGCGTCGATCTTTTCACCCCGCCGATATTCCGAGTTGACGATATAACTGATCCGGTAAACCGCTGCCGGGAGCGGCAGCCGTGGGATGCGGCAAACAAAGGCGCCCTTGGAGGGAAGCTCACGGAACGATTCGCCCGCCAGCAGATTGGACTGCGTAAAGACCGGAGCGCCAAGGTGCGTCGTCACGTTGAGCTTTACGTTCAGCCGCGGGAAAGCCCGTTTCCCGTTGTTTTCAAAATAAAGCCAGAGATCGATGTCGTCGCCCGCATTGACGTTGTGCCGCAAACGTCCCGAGGGATCGCGCAATTCCATGGCAACGATCCGCACCTCGCCCGAGCCGGAACGATCGTCGCGATCCCGCAGGCACTTGGTTTTGATCGCGGTGCTGGCCGAATAATAAGCGATTGCCTCGGTTTGGGTTCCCGAAAAAACGAGTTCCCCTTTGTTCATCACCACTCCACGGGTGCAGAGGTTTTCGACAGCGGCGGCGTTGTGGCTGACAAAGAGCACCGTGCGCCCGCCCTGCGCGACTTCGCTCATTTTCCCAATGCACTTTTGCTGGAATGCCGCGTCCCCGACCGCGAGCACTTCATCAATAATGAGGATCTGCGCTTCCAAATGCGCGGCCACGGCAAATGCCAGGCGGACCCGCATCCCGCTCGAATAGCGCTTCACGGGGGTATCAATGAAATCCTCGACGCCGGAAAAGGCGACGATCTCATCGAACTGGCGGGCGACTTCGCGATGCGTCATTCCGAGGAATGTGCCGTTGAGGAAAACGTTGTCGCGGCCGGTCAGCTCAAGATGAAAGCCGGTGCCGACTTCCAGCAGGCTGGCAACCTTGCCTTTGATCAGGACGCGGCCCGAGGTCGGCGCGGTGATCTGGGAGAGGATCTTGAGCAAGGTCGATTTACCCGAACCGTTATGGCCGATGACTCCGAGGACGTCGCCGTGCTGGACATCAAAACTAACGTTGCGCACCGCCCAGAGATGATCCTTGTCGTTGGCATCGAGGGCATCGCCGGTGACGGGGGCGTTCGGATCCGGTTTTCCACGCCAGCGCGCCCAGCGGGATTGCAATTCCTCATAGAGCATCCGGCGATTGATCTCGCCGAGCTGGTAACGTTTGCTGACGTTTTCGACTTTAAGAACCGTGGACATTAAGCGGTATCCATGACGGTGCGTTGCACGCGGGTGAACATGATGAGTCCCACAACGAGGATGACCATGCTCATGCAAAAGCTCAGCACTAATTGCCAGAGTTGAATGACGCCGGTGCCCAAAAACGCATACCGGAACGACTCGATGATCGGCACCATTGGGTTAAGAATAAAAAGCCAGCGGTAATCGGGCGGGACTTTTTCAAGCGGAGTCACCACGCAGCTGACAAACATCATGAGCTGCGTGCCGAACGTGACCGCCAACGCCATGTCGCGGTAACGCGTCGTCAGCGCCGAAGCAATGCAGCCCGCGCCGAACCCGAGCGCCGCCATCTGAAAGATGAGGACCGGCAGGACAACAATCCGCCAGTTGGGATGCGCCGGTGCGCCGAAATACCACGCGGGAACAAATAAAATCGCAAAAAGCGCAAACTGAAACGCGAAGTTGATCAGATTGGTGATAAGCACCGAGATCGGCATCACAAGGCGCGGAAAATAGACTTTTCCGAAAAGCTCCTTGTTCGTGTTGAAGGTCGAAGAGGTCCGCACCAGCGACGCCGAGAAATAGCTCCAAAGGATCACCCCCGCGAAATAGAAAAGGTATTGCGCCGTGCCCGGGGTGGTGACCTTGGCGATCCGCCCAAAGGCGATCATGTAAACAAGCGCTGTAAAGATCGGCGGCACAAAAAACCAGAACGGCCCGAGGATTGTTTGTTTGCAGCTTGCCGTAAAATCGCGCAGGACCAGCAATTTAATCAGGTCGCGCGCGCCCCAGATTTCTTTAAAACGAAAATCAAACCAGCCCTGCTGCGCCGTGATGACGGAGCTCCATTCACTGAGATCTTCCACAGGCTCAGGCTTTGGCTTCACGATGAAGCCCTCCCAAAAAGACGCCGCCTGGGATGTTGCGGCGTGGAGCGTGGAAATTCAGTACGGTTCAAATCGGAAAAATGTGGAGCGGTAAACCCGGAGGACGGTTGCGTCGTACGAATGCGATTCCTCTGCGGGAGCGGCGATTTATAACGGCACGGTTTTGGAGGCGCAAGCGACATTTCCCGGCTGCCAGAGCGTCTTCGATGCCGCCGGAAATCGCCCGCTTTCACTCATCGGCGGGACGGCTGCACTTCGGTTGCGCCTTGCTCAAGCGAATCGGCAATTCGGTTGGCCAATAATTGTGTGAACTCGGTTGAACCGGTCAGATTCAAATGCTGGGCGTCATACCGTTTGGCAGGGGCATAAAGCGACTCGTAAAGAACCGGGTCGTCGAATTCAAATGTCACCGGGTGGGAGCCGTCGGTGGCCCTCGGCAGGAGTGAACGCCCCAGCGCGGCCACCGGCGGCGCGACAAAAAAGGCGTGTGCCCCGGTCGATTCGATTTTTTTTACAAACCGCTCAAGCGCCACCTCCAGCACCGGATCCTGTCGAACGCGCCGATTCTCGGGGATTTTCATGGCGGCCAGTTTTTCATCAAAAACAAGCGCCTCGGCCGGTTTCATCAACTCGTCGACCGGAAAATAACCACGATCCTTCTCGTCAATGGAAGTGACGTCGCTTTTCCCGGGCGCCTGAAGAAGCGCATAGCAGCGTCCAAGATTGCAATAGCGGCGCATCATCAGATTGAGATGGGCTGCCAGGAGTTCCCCATAATTTGTTGAAGGGCCGCCATTTGCCTTCGGATCCCGCAGGACGGCCCGGCAGGCTTCCATGGTGTAATGGAAATCATGCCAGTAAATGGCTCGCAACGATTGCTCGGCATTTACCGGATAAAGTTCGCGCCGCAACGGATTGAGATCGGTGACGATCATGCGCAGCCTTGGTTGTTTCCCCAGAATCTCAACGACCCTGTCCAGCAGGTAGCCGAGTTCGGGAAACGTCATTGCATCGACCCCCAGATTAACTGAGCAGGTGGGAAATCCGCGGGCCGCCATCGTCGCATCGAAGACGGCGGGTGAGATTTGCCGGCGGACCCGGCTCGACCCAATAAAGAGCACATCGTACGCATCGCGATGCGCGGCAAGCCAGGCGAGTTTGGCGGTCACTGTCGGTACATCCTGCTCGGGCAGCAGCCAGTCGATTCCCATGCCGGCCACGATCAGCGACAGCACAAAAATAACGCTGTTTCGCAAGCCGCAGACGACGGCTGCATTTCGCGTTGTTTTCAAATAAGCGGCCTTCATCGGCCGGCAGCTATGGATTTTTTTGGAGAGCAAAGAAATTGCAAAATCTGCCCGGAAGACGCACATGGACCGGCGCCGCACCACCCTTTCGCCATCCGGCGTGATCCATCCTACATCCGCCCGTGGAATCTGAATACAGCAACAGCCAGCTAAGACGCTTTGTTTTGATATGGATCGCTCTGGTCGCGCTGGTGGTAATGGTCATTTTTCCCGGACTGACTTTTCTTCTTCTAAACTGGGCGGACGATCCAAGCGCCCGCTGGGTGGAGGAGATGTGGACTCGCAAGGTCCGCGCAGCACAACTTTGCTCCAGCGGACCGCGCCTGCTCATCGCGGGTGGATCGAGCGGACATTTCAGCGTTGATGCGGAATTGCTCGAAGCGCGTTTGGGAATTCCAACGATCAATCTGGCGACGCACGCCGGCTTGGGCCTGCGCTATCTGCTTGAGGATGTCCGGCAAGTAGCGCGAAACGGAGACACCGTTTTACTGCATCTGGAGCGCCAGCATTACGGCTCAAAAATAATGGGCTGGACCGAACTTGAGCGAAAAGTGGTCTGGACGAGCAACCCTTCACGGCTTTTCCAATTGCCGCCTGGCGAACTGCTCCGGCAGCTTTACGGAAATCCGCTTTCCGATTACGCAAACTCGGTGACGCGCCTCGATCGCCGGCTGCACGGCGACCCGGTGAGCGCGGGCTATTCATTTGTCACCATGGGTCCGCGCGGCGATTTTCGCGATACCGTGCCCTTCCGCAAAATACCGGATCCCGCGCAGCTTGGAAAAATCGACGGGCCCGGGAAAGAGGCTACGGCAAGGCTGCGGGACTTTTTTAAATGGTGCGCCAAACGCGGCATCCATGTTGTGGGAGCATCTCCGGGTGTGGTCCGAGTGCTTCCCGAAGATCAGGTGGGAGCGAGGCGGGCTTTCGAGTCAATCCGCGCATTTTATGAGCGGAACAAAGTGCCGATTCTGGAGTCTCCCGAGCTTTTTCAACTTCCCGCGGAACTCTTTTTCGATACGGCGCACCATGCCAACGCCGCAGGCCGGCGGCTGATTACCGAAGTGATAGCAAAAGGACTCGGAAGTGTGCTGGGACGGCCTGTTAAACAAGGCGACGGCACCGTGTTTCTCGTGGCCTCAAAAAGTGGCGGCACCGGCCGCGAGCTGCTTCTCTCCAAATCAGAAGCGCCTCTCTGCCGTTTTATTTCAAAAGACGATTTGCATCACCCGCTCTGCGTTACCCCGGAGGATGTTTCCCGATTGATCGAGCAAAAACAGCGGGTTCTCTTTGCCGACCCGGAGATTGGCGTGCTGCTTGATAAATCCGGCATTGCGAGCACGGCTCTGGAGGCGAAGAGCTCGACCTTAAAAGAGTGGGTGGAAGCTTATCCCGATCACCTTTTCGCCCTGGCAAGCGTTGCCGGCTTTGACACCGCGCCCTTAAATAGCGGCCTTCCTGAACCGTTTCGCACCTTTGTCCTGGACCAAAACCGCTGCAAAGCCGCGCTCTTTGGCACGGGGCGTTATTCCACCCTCAAACTCTGCCGTTCTTCAAAAGAAAAAGTGGAGCTCCATCTGCCCATCTCCGAAAAGTGGTACTCCCGCACGCGTTTTCCTATGGACCTGCTGCTGGAGGCCACACCGGCGGGTTTGTCCGGCGCTGAGATCAGACCGATCCGGGTCATGAACGATTCGGTCGTCAACCGGGACGATCCCGGACTGGCTGTCGCGGTGATTGATCCTGAGTGCGGGCTCGTTGTGAAACGCGGCTTTTTCAAGGGCATAACCTTGGTGGAGTGGGAACTTCGCCAGGTGCAACCAGGCGCGCTTTAATGCTCTTTAACAGCTTCGAATTCCTATTCGGATTCCTGCCGCTTTGCCTGGCCGGTTATTTCCTTTTAACCCGCGTGCCCCGGCTGGCGAGCATCTGGCTCGCGCTGGCATCGCTGGTTTTTTACGGATTATGGCAATACGACCCGGCGACGCCCGGGAAAGAGGCCCGGCGGCTTTTGCTTTACGTGGCGTTGCTTTGCGGCAGCACGGGCGCGAATTACCTGGCCGGCTATTTTCTGCAAAAGAGGCCGCGAAAATGGCTGCTCGCCCTCGGCATCAGCGCCAATCTCGTGGTGCTTGGTTATTTCAAATACAGCGCGTTCCTGGTCGAGACATTGAACACGCTTTCAAGCGGCACATTTGAAATCCCGCGGATCATTCTGCCCCTCGCCATCTCGTTTTATACCTTCACCCAGATTGCGTTTCTCGTGGATGCCTACCGCGGGCTTGCCAGGGAATTAAGCTTCGCGAGGTATTGTCTGTTTGTTTTCTTTTTCCCTCATCTGATTGCCGGGCCGATTGTTCATCACTCGGATATCATGCGGCAGTTTTCGCTTCCGGAAGCAAAACGCTGGAACCTCGGCAATGTCAGCGCGGGCATCCTCTGGCTGAGTCTTGGATTATTTAAAAAAGTCGTGATCGCCGATTCGTTCGCGCCGCTTGCCAACTCGGTTTTTGCCCATGCCGGCAGCGTCTCCATATTGGAAGCGTGGTGCGGTGTGCTCGCTTACACGTTTCAACTCTATTTTGATTTCTCGGGCTATAGCGACATGGCCATCGGCGTCAGCCTCTTTTTTAATATCCGGCTTCCGGACAATTTTAACGCCCCGTATCGCGCCACCTCGATTGTCGATTTCTGGCGGCGCTGGCACATCACGCTCTCGCGGTTTTTACGCGACTACCTTTACATCCCGCTTGGAGGCAACCGGCGCGGCCCGGCTCAGCGCTACATTAATTTATTTCTCACCATGCTCCTTGGCGGCATCTGGCATGGCGCGGGATGGACTTATCTGATTTGGGGCGGCTACCACGGAATCCTGCTGATCGGCTGCCATCTCTGGCAGGGACTCAAACGGCCGCTGCCTCTCTGGATTGCGCGGTTGGGCACGTTTATAGCGGTCGTGATCGGATGGGCGATTTTTCGCGCCAAATCCCTTTCCCAGGCGCATGAGATTTTCAGTGCCATGATCGATTTCGGCTCATTCCGGATGCATTCGCTGGCGTCATCGCTGCAGGTCGAGGACTTCGCGTTTCTCGCCGGCATCCTGATGGTGGTCAACATGGCGCCGACCACCAAGCAATGGATCGAATCCCGGCGCATGAATTCACGGGATGGGATCGTGGCGGCGCTTTTGTTTGTTTGCGCTCTTCTTCTGATGCGCAACACCGTGCTGCAATTTCGGCAGAGCGAGTTCATTTACTTCCAGTTTTAAGCATCCACCCGACGCAGTTGAGAATTTACATCGTGGAAAACGGCCGCATACGTTCTCCGCGATGATTTCCGTCACAGTCCCAATTTGCAACGAAGCTGGAAACATCCCCGCCCTCTATGAACGGGTGCGCGCCACGATGGAAAAGCTCGGCCGCCCCTGGGAGCTCATTTTAATCAACGATGGGAGCACCGACGGCAGTGACGTGCTCCTTGATGCCATCGCCGACAAAGACAGCGCGGTGAAGGTGATCCATTTCCGGCGCAACTTCGGACAGACCGCCGCGATGATGGCCGGCTTTGATTTTGCCAAGGGCGATATCATCGTTCCCATGGATGGCGATCTGCAAAATGATCCCGCCGATATTCCGCTCATGCTCGCCAAGCTTGAGGAGGGTTACGATGTCTGCTCAGGCTGGCGCAAGGATCGCAAGGACGACGCGATCAAACGCAATCTGCCCAGCATTCTGGCCAACCAGCTCATCTCGCTCGTCTCCGGTGTGCGGCTGCATGATTTCGGCTGTTCGCTCAAGGCGTACCGGCGCGAAGTGATCGAAGGCGTGCGTCTTTACGGGGAAATGCATCGGTTTTTGCCCATCTACGTGAGCTGGCACGGAGCAAAAATCACCGAGGTCGCTGTCAGCCACGCGGCCCGCACGAGCGGCAGCTCCAAATACGGGCTTGAGCGCGTGCTTAAAGTGCTCGCCGATCTGATTGTCGTAAAGTTCCTCGACCGGTTTCAGCAAAAACCGATGTATATCTTCGGCGCCGTCGGACTGAGTTCCTTTGGCATCAGCTTTTGCAGCGGGATATTCGCGCTTTACCGCAAATTGATCGAAGGCGAATCGTTCATCAAAAACCCGCTTCTCCTGCTCGGCGTGTTGACCGGGATGACGGGACTGATGTGCATCCTGATGGGGCTGTTGGCGGAAATGATCATGCGGACCTTTTACGAGTCCCAGGGCAAAAACGTCTATCTGGTGCGCGAGATGCGCAACATGGACCGTGGCACCGTCACCGTCATGCTCCCGCCCCGCGCCCTGTGAGCTTAAATCTTCCATCCATCGTGCTGAAGGTTCTTTTGTCATGTGCGGAATAGCCGGCTTCGCCGGGAATGGAGACCTCGGCACATTACGCGCCATGACCGACGCGATCCGGCATCGCGGTCCGGATGCCGAAGGATTCTGGCATGACGCAGGGGTGTTTTTGGGGCATCGCCGCCTTTCGATTGTCGATCTGGCAGGCGGCAGCCAGCCGATGTGGAGCCAGGATGGCGAACTGGGCGTGGTCTTCAATGGCGAGATTTATAATCACAACGAATTGCGCGCCGAGCTCAAGGGAAGGGGACACCATTTCGTAACCGATCATTCCGATACCGAGGTGTTGCTCCACGGTTACCGCGAATGGGGCGAGGCTTTTGTGGAACGCCTCAACGGGATGTGGGCTTTCGTTCTTTTTGATCGCAAATCCCGGTCCCTTTTCGGGAGCCGCGATCGGTTCGGGAAAAAGCCGCTCTATTATTTCAACGAAAACGGCACGTTCGGGTTCGGCTCGGAATTGCCCGCCCTTTTGGCGCATCCGGCCTCGCCGCGCAGCCTCTCGGCGCTCTCGCTTCAGAAATATTTTGCCTATTGTTACATCCCGGCGCCGCGTTCGATCTACGAGCGGGTTTGGAAATTGCCGGGCGGCCATTCCTTTCGTTTTGATCTTGCGAGCCGCGAGCTCAAAACGTGGCGGTACTGGGAGTTTGTTCTCGAACCGGATGAGGCGCTGAATGCCGGCGGCACCGACCTGCTTTGTGAGGAAATTCGCGATGTGCTTGAACGTGCGGTCAAACGCCGGCTCATGTCCGACGTGCCGCTCGGCGTGTTTCTCAGCGGCGGCATCGATTCGTCTTCCATCGCCGCGCTCGCCGCAAAACACGTTCCGGAGCTGAACACATTCAGCATCGGATTTAACGAGCCGAGTTTTGATGAATCGAGTCATGCCCGGCTCGTGGCTCAAAAGCTCGGCACCCGGCATCACGAAGAAATTCTCGACCTGGACAAAGCCGTGGCGCTTCTCCCTGAGATTGTGGCGCGCCTCGATGAACCGCTCGGCGACGGTTCACTGCTGCCAACCTATTTGCTTTCCCGGTTCACCCGCCAGCATGTCACCGTCGCCCTTGGCGGTGATGGGGCGGATGAACTCTTTGCCGGATACGACCCGATGCGCGCCTTGCAGGCCGCTGAAATTTACTCCCGATTTGTCCCGCGTCCGCTCCATGGCGCGATCCGGTTGATGGCGGGAAGGTTGCCGGTCAGCCACGCGAACATCAGTTTTGATTTTAAAATCAAACGAACGCTCATGGGGCTCAGCTACCCGCCCCAGCTTTGGAATCCGGTCTGGATGGGCGCCATCGAGCCGTCCGAGCTGGGCGATCTTTTCGGGGGAGCGTGCGATGTGGAGAATGTCTACAGCGAGGCGATTGAAGCATGGGATCGCTGCGCGCAACCCAACCTGATCGATCGCGCCCTGCAGTTCTGGACAACGCTTTATTTGCAGGATGGCATCCTGGCCAAGGTCGACCGGGCCAGCATGATGCCTTCGCTTGAGGCGCGTTCCCCTTTTCTCGACATTGAATTTGTCGATCTCGCCCGGCGCATCCCGCATCAGCTTAAACTGCGGGGCGGCACGACCAAATGGATTTTAAAACGCGCGCTCGCCCCGTTGCTGCCGCGCGAGATCATCGAGCGCCCGAAAAAGGGATTCGGCATGCCGATCGGCCGCTGGTTGCGGGAAGACCGGTTCGATTTTTCCGCCCCCGCGCCGGCTCCCGTCAGCCGCGCCTTCCTCGATGGAAAACTTGCCGCGCATCGAAACGGCAAATCCGATGAGCGGCTTTTCCTGTGGTGCGCATGGCTGCTGAACCGTTGGATGCAGAAGTGAAATGAGAATCCTGGTGCTTTGTTATGAATATCCGCCCCTTGGAGGAGGCGGCGGCCGCGCTGCAAAGAGCGTCGCGGAAGAACTTGCCCGACGCGGACACGAGGTCCGGGTTCAAACGGCCGGGATGCGCCATTTGCCACCGCGCGAAACCATTGAAGGAGTCGAAGTTTTCCGGCGCGAGTCGTTCCGCCGCCGGGAGGAATCGTGCAGCGTGGCCGAGATGGCGCTTTACCTGGTAACGAGTTTTTTACCTACGCTGGGGCATCTTCGCGCCTGGCGGCCCGATGTGATCCACGCGCATTTTGCGGTCCCGACCGGAGCCCTGGCGTTGGCGGCGCATATTCTGAGCGGCGTGCCATATGTGCTTACGGTGCAATTGGGGGATGTTCCCGGCGGAGTTCCTGAACAGACCGACAAGCTGTTTCGCTGGCTCAACCCGTTCATCACTCCGATCTGGAAGCGTGCGGCGGCCATCACCGTGGTCAGTGAATTTGTCAAACGCCTGGCGATCGAGGCGTATGGCTTGCCTGTGCGGCGCATCCCCAATGGGATCGCGTTGGAAGCGACACTGCCGCCTTTGGTGCCCGAGAGGCAGCCGATTCGGCTCCTGAGCGTTGGCCGGTTTAATCCGCAGAAAAACTACCCCTTTCTCATCGATGCCCTGGCGCGTGTCGCGGATCTGAAAAATTGGCGGCTCACGATGATCGGCGACGGCGCGGAGATGCCCGCTGTCAAAGGCAGGATTGCGGCCCATGGGCTTGAAGACCGGATCGAACTACTTGGCTGGCTCGGCGCCGGCGATGTTCAAAGCCAGATGGACGGGTCGGAGGTTTTTCTCATGCCATCGCTTTCCGAAGGACTCTCGGTAGCTGCCGTGGAGGCGTTGAAATCGGGGCTCGCCATTCTTGGCAGCGAGATTGGCGGGCTTACTGATCTCGTCGACCAGGGCGGGAACGGCTTCCTTGTCCCGGTCAACGATCTCGATGCATATGCGGGCAAGCTTCGCCTTCTTCTCACCAACGAACCGTTGCTCTTTCAGTGCAGGTCCGGCAGCCGAACCAAAGTCCACGAGTTCGATCTCAAAGAAATCGGCGCGGAGTATGAAGAAACGCTGAGAGCCGCGGCGTTGCTTCGAAAAAAACGGGCGCTTGGGGTATGATATTCGGACGCCCGTAATTGATCGATTTAAAGCTCGAGTTGGTACTGCTGCGGACTCTTGCGTCCGCCACGTTAGGATTCCCGGTAGATGGCCATCAGCCGGGCGCGGATCTCTTCATCGCTGCTCACCTGTTCCTGGCGGATTTGTTCGATAAAACGGGTCCGGGTTGTTTCATCGGACATTTGCTCGAGCGCGGCGGCCAATGCATGGGATGAACGCGGTTCAACAAGGAGCCCGTTGATGCCATCGCGCACGACATCGCCAATGCCGCCGACGCAGGTGGCGATGACCGGTTTATCGAATGCGAATGCCATATAGACCACGCCACTTTGGGAAGCAGAGATATATGGCAGCGCGATGACATGGGCCGCGTTGAAAAGCGCGCTCATTTCCTCCTCAGTGATAAACCGGTGGATGGTGCGGATATTGGGTGCATCGAGCTCGTAACCGGAGAGGTCGCCTTCCCCTGCGATAGTCAGGGTAAAACGTGCCGGATCAAGCTGGCGAAATGCTTCCAGAAGATACTCAAGTCCTTTGTAGCGCAGCATCCGGCCAAAAAAGAGCACCGAGAGCGGACCGTCGCGGTGAGCCGGCGATTTGTCCTGGGCCCAGAGCCGGTAATTGACATGCGGCAACACCCGCACCCGGGAACGGAGGAAAAAAGGGAGCTCGGCGCGGATCACTTCCGAGTGGACGATGATTTTACGGACACAGAAAAAGAGGAGCAGCGGATGGAGCCGCATAAAAAGCCGTTTAACCAGCCGCTCACCCTCGTGCGGCACCGCATCATGGAGTGTGACGACTACATTCAAAAAAGCGAATAACGGGAAAAGTGGGAGAAGCACCGGCAGCTCGCTATTGAGATGGATGGCGAGCGGTTTTCGCCGGATGATCTCCCGGGCCAATCGCCACAAGGTTGTCGATGCGCCCAAACTAACCGCCTTGAGTTCAACAGGCCACCCTTCCACCGGCACGCGGCTGGCATGGTTGCGAACGTAAAGGAGATCGACCTCGGCGGCCATCGCCGCGACTAGCGATTCGGAGTAATGCATCATCCCGCTCTCCGGCCACAGATTGATGTATACGACGGTCTCGCGCAGAGTATGGGAGGGCTCGGATGGCATGCCGCCAAAGAGTGTCGGCGTTTGCTTTCATGCACAAGCCGCGTGGGCCGCGTAAATCTGCTCGCACCGGGGCATTCAATATGGATTCTCCGCCGCAGCGATGAGCGCCTATTCCATTCTCCAGCAAGAACTCATGACGGCTCCGCGCACCTGGCTGGTGACGGGGGTGGCGGGCTTTATCGGTGCGCATCTTTTGGAGAGCCTTTTGCGGCTTGATCAACGGGTTGTGGGGCTCGACAACTTCATGACTGGCTCCCCGGAAAGCCTTCAGCGTGTGCGGAAGGCAGTGAGCGAGGCGCAATGGCAGCGGTTTATTTTCCACGAAGGAAGTGTGACCGATCTCGATGTGTGTCGCGCAGTGACCGGCGGGGTCGATTATGTCCTGCACAAGGCCGGGTTCGTTTCCGTGCCGCTCTCCATCGAACAACCGGCCGCCTGTCACGATATCAACGTCACCGGCACGCATAACGTCTTGCTTGCCAGCCGCGACAACCAGGTGCGCCGGGTTGTCTATGCAAGCTCCAGCGCGGTCTACGGCGACGACGCGCGGATGCCGAAGGCCGAGGAACAAATCGGCCGGCCGCTCTCCCCGTATGGCGCCTCCAAACTGATTGGCGAACTCTATGCCGCGCTCTTTGTAAAACATTACGGGCTCGAATGCATCGGGCTGCGGTATTTCAATGTATTTGGTCCGGGACAAAGCCCCTTTGGCGGCTACGCGGCAGTCATTCCGCAATGGATCACGACGCTGTTGGAAGGAAAGGATTGCCGTATTCACGGCGATGGAAGCGCGACGCGCGATTTCTGCCATGTCGCCAACGTCGTGCAGGCCAACCTTCTGGCCGCCACCAGTTCAAATCCCGCTGCCATCGGCCAGGTCTACAACGTGGCTTTGGGCGGCAGTACGACGCTAAACGCGCTCTATGCAATGATCTGCGCAAAGCTCGCCGCCATCCATGGCATCGCGGCGCGCCCTATTCATTACGGTCCGCCGCGCGCGGGCGACATCCTTCATTCCTCCGCCGACATCTCTGCCATCCAACGCGACCTCAGCTTCACACCGGAAGTCAGCGTGGAGGAAGGCCTGGAGGAAACCGTGCGGTGGTATGCGGGTCCCCTCACTCCTTCAGTGCATAAATCTGATACTTAAGGATGGTGCCGGCGAGCGTGTAGTTCTCCTCGATATACTGTTGGGTTTTGCCGGCCCAAACACTAAACCGGGAATCTTTGCTTTGATTGATCGCCCAATCATTGATGACAATGACAGCCGGCTTTTTTGACTTTAGCTTGGCGATGGTTTTCGCATCGAAATTGGGCGCGCGGACCGCGTTGTCCACATATAGGCTCCATTCATAGGTCGGCCGGTTGGCCAGGATGTTGATCCCGGGCGAGTAAGGGTAACAAACCACATACTCCTCTGGCTGCGCGTTTTTTATTACCAGGTCGCGAATTTCGCCATAGCCGGCAGCTTCCTCAGAAGTAAGTAGGATGTTCACGCCGTTCTCCGCATGGAACGGTTCAGTGCGCCCGCTCCGCAAGGCGATGGTGCCGGCGCCGCGCTGCGGAAAGGCGAAGACGATCCAGACCGCCAGATGCAGGACTAATAGAATGCAAACAAGCATCGCGCACGGCGGGCCAACATATTTTTTCGCGCGGATGTTCTGGAACAGATAAAACCCTCCAGCCGCCGCGGCCACGATAAAGCCCGGCATGAACTCGGCAAGGTGGGAAACGTCGGGCCGGAATCCGAAAAACTGCGGGAAAAGCGTTAGCGCGCCTCCTGAAAGAACGAGGATAGTTAGGAGCCGCGGGTAGATGTCCGGTTCAAGGCGGCGGCGAATACCGATGCTCAGAGTCCAGGTTAGAAGCGCGCCCAGACTAAAAATTGGGGCATAGGTTACAAAAGCCTGCGCCCTGGCCTTCCACTTTTTGGCTTTCCAGATTTGTGCGAATGGCTTGCGTGCCAGGTTCATCCGGCCGGCTTCAGCCTCCTGGGCAGGCGCCGCGACGTCCGGCTTGTTGGCGTTGATATTAACGAGGCGCGCCACCGGTGCTTTCGCGGCCTTGGCGGGCATGAGATTTCCACGGATAATCCCATCGCGCATGAGGCGATAAGAGGTCACGTATTGCTGTAGAAACTCCCTGTTAAAGCCCTGGGCCTTTGCCAAAAAATAAACGGGCAGATGCACTGCCAGGACAACGATCGCCGTTAGAACAATGGAAGGCAGAAGGGCGGCGCGTTTCCGGTCCGGATGCCGTGGCGCAAAAGCGTTCAAGACCAAGGTTCCAATCCAGATGAGCGCAAAGAAAATGCCGACATCGACCCGGACCAGGAAGGTAAGGCCCAGGACCGTCGCGCCTGCCGTTACCCATAACCAGCCATTATCCCGAATCAACCGGAGCAGGCAGTACCCGTTGACCATGACCAGGAACGGAAGATAAACGCGGTAAGAAGTGCCCGGGTAGGCGACCAGCAGCAGGCCGACGATAAAAGCATAAAGCCGGTGGCCGGTAATCCGGCAGACTATCGAGTAGCCAAGCAAGGCGGTGATAAGGGCGAGCGAGAAAAAGTAGATCCTCATCGCCACGAGGCTTACCCCAAAGAGCCAGAACAATCCGGAAATTGGATAAAACCAGAGTATGTTATAGCCTAGCATCAGGTCCGTGAGCGGACGTTCGCCCTGCAGAATGCGCTGGCTTAGGAGCATGACCGATCCTTCGTCGGCGAGGTTAAAGCCGCACCGGAAATAGAGTCCGTAATAGCCGGCTCCAATCAGGATCAGAGCCAGCATCCAGAAGAGACCGTGCCGCCCCCCTTTGTCGTGTTCCTTTGAGAGGCAGCTTTCAGACATAGCTATTTTTTAGGACTTAGCTCGCAGGTGAAAAATCGAGCATCGGTATCGAGCTTGATTAATTTCCACGGCTTGAATCCGTAAGCGCTTCCGTAGTCGTCGTAGACGTTGGTTTCAGTGAGATACTTGAAAGAACGGGGGACAAAAAAACGTTTGTGGGTGGGATCGCCAAAGGCTCCATCGGGCCAATGCAAGGCGTCGGGAACTTTAAACCAGAAGACCCCGCCCGGTTTCAAAACGCGCCATACCTCGTTCATGACAAAAAGAAATTCGTCGTTATCGAGATGCTCAAGCAAGTTGTCGGCTTCCACCAGCTCGGCTTCACTTTCAGTAAATGGAAGGCCTTTTGTCACATCGGCCACGATGTCGGCCGGGGGGCGGAAATCGATGTTGATGTAACCTTTCTTATGTTTGCTTCCACAGCCGAGATTGATTTTTTTGTTCGCCATTTTTAAAAAGCCAAGGTTCGGAATTTTCATGCGGTTATTTCGCTGCCGGAGACCTTTTCCGGCCGGCGTTCGGTTAGGACATTCCGGAGATACTCCCGGTATTCGTTCTTAGGCAGGCTCCCGATCAGGACTTCAAGCTGGCCGGCTCCAATGAAATTCATGTAGTAAGCGATTTCCTCCAGGCAGGCCACTTTCAAACCTTGCCTGTGCTCAATCGTGGCGATGTAGTTGCTCGCTTCCAGCAGGCTGTCGTGCGTGCCGGTATCCAGCCACGCCATTCCCCTGCTTAACATCCGCACATTCAACTGGCCGCGCTGCATGTATTCCCGATTCACATCGGTTATCTCCAGTTCGCCCCGGCCCGAAGGCTGGAGGTTGCGGCAAATATTCACGACCTCATTGTCATAGACATAGAGTCCCGGCACGGCGAACTGGCTCTTTGGCCGGCTTGGCTTTTCCTCCAGGCTGATCGCTTTGCCATCCGGCCCAAATGCAACCACTCCGTAACGCTCCGGATCGCGCACTTTATAGCCAAAAATACAAGCCCCTCGTTCCGTTGCCAAAGCTGCCCGGAAAAAATCGAGGTTCCCGTAGAAGATATTGTCTCCCAAGATGAGGGTCACATTCGAAGTGCCGATAAACTCGGCGCCGATCAAAAACGCCTCGGCAATTCCGCCCGGATTAGGCTGGGCCGCGTATTCAATTTGCAACCCGAGGCGCGAGCCGTCCCCGAACAAGTCGCGAAACCGCGGCAGATCCTTTTCCGTTGAAATGATGAGGATCTCCCGAATGCCGCCCAGCATGAGGGTCGCCATCGGATAAAAAATCATCGGCTTGTCGTAGATCGGCAGCAATTGCTTGCAGACGATATTGGTCAAAGGCGAAAGCCGTGTGCCGGCGCCTCCGGCGAGAATGATAGCCTTTTTGGAATTCATCAGTGGGGAAGCGGCAAGAGACTATTCCCGCCTAGAACCGCCGCGCGATCCGCTTCAGCAGATATTCTGGGGGTCTCATAGTTCGTCTATAAATCCGAGTTTAAGTCCCAAGCGCAACCATTTCGATTTCTCAAGCCGCGAAATCCTTTTCTCCCGGGCAAGCTCCTTTTTGAGAAGCCCGCTGGAGGGCGCCGTCAGCTCGGGAAAAGCAAGCGGACTCATCCCGGCGGTCAGATTGGCCAGCGCCTCGGACCCGTTATCCGCGAGGAGTTGCGCGATAAGGGTAAGGAAAATCTCTGCCCGGAAATCGGCGTGATTGCCGCACAGATTGCGAAAATAGCCGGTGTACGCTTTCCGCAGCTCGGGCGAGCCGGCCATATGCGGAGCAAGTTCCCGGAGCAAATCGCCATTCATTCGCAACGTCTCAAGTTTCACGGCTTCCGTGCCGGCCGACTTGATCGTGTTGGTGGGATGGGTGCGGTAGAGCAACAACGCATCATCGAGCACCGCAAGGTGGCCATGTAATGCGCATTCCAATGCGAAAAAATAGTCGTGCACATACCGATAGTTGCGAAATGGATGCGCGGCAAAATAGCTTTGGCGGCCGACAAAGTTGCTGCTGGTCTTGACGAAATTGGCGATTCCCAGCCATTCGGCGAGGTCCGCCCGCCGTGCCGACCATACTTTCTCCACCCAGCGCGCTTTGGGAGCCGTGGCCGGCAGCTCAACGCCAGCGCTGTCAATCAGTTTTAATGCGCTGGCGACCACCTGAATCTCCGGGTGACTTTCCAGGCAGCCAAGGCATTTCTCGATTCGCGTCGGGCAATAAAGATCATCGGAATTGAGCACCGCGACAAATTCACAATCGGCCGCTTCATCAATCGCCCGGTTAAGCGCGACGTGGGCTCCGGCGTTTTCCTGTGTCAAAAGCGAGATCCGCGGATCGCTCCATTGGCGGACCACTTCCCGCGAGCGATCCGTTGAGCCGTCGTCAACGATCACTACCCGGTCAACCGGCCGCGACTGGGCAAAGAGCGAGGCTAAAGCGGGCCCGATATACTCTTCGTGATTGTAGAGGGGGATGGCGACAGCGAGCTTCAATGGGAGAGCGTGACTAAAGGGCGGCGCATATTCTGGAGGTTATCAATCTATTGGGGGGCTGCCGGAGCCAAGTTTTTTGTTCGGATGGCAGCGCTCAAAGAAACAATTCTTTGGTGGCCCGCGGCGGGCTGTTGGTCCTCAATAGCTGCTCAATGGAACCGATTCCGACGCCCGAAATGCCCACTATTTTAACCGAAGTCCAGGTCATGTTCTTCGATACCGATTGCGCCGCCATCGTGCATAACCTCGCTTATCTGCGTTTTATCGAGGTGGCGCGCACCCATCTCGCCGAGCAACTCGGGATGGGCCTCGCTGACATGGCCCGAAACCGAATCTATCCGGTCCTTGTCCGTACTGAGATCGATTACAAGCGCGCCGCCCAACTTGGCGACAAACTTCTGATTGAAGGCCGCCTTGAAAGTGTCGAACGCAGCCGCTTCTGGTGTTCGTTTGAGATCCGCCGTCCCTCCGATAACACGCTCCTTGTCACTTCCCGCCAGATGCTGGCGATGCTTCAGATGCCCGAAATGAAGCCGCTGCGGCTGCCTGCAGGCTGGGCTGAACGGTTTGCGCATCTGCGGCCGCGCGGATAAGAAAAGGGTTTGCCAGCCGGGCACGGCCGAGACCGGATTCATTCCCTGCCCCCCTCTTCTCATTGCCGAATTCGGTTGCCAATGCGTCCACGGCGGACGTACGGTCGACTAACTCCCCCTTTTTATGATTGAGCTCGAGATCTACGCCGCTGGTGTCCGCAATCTTGAAAAAATTCTGGCCCTCGACCTTGAGTTCGAAGGTGTCGCCGGATTGCGATATAAAGTTGATAGCAATCACGACATTGTTTATTTGGAAATGGAAGAAGCGACCCTGAGCCTTCAGGAAGTGCGCGCTGTTTTCCGCAAACTCGACCTGGAACCACGCATTGTCGGCGCCATTCCCGCCGAGCTTACTTCCAGAAGCAAGACTCAGCCGTTGCGTTTCTAGTCAGGGATGATGGATTAAGGGACCTTCGCCACAGCCGCGCATCCCGCCGCGGTGATTGGCGCTCATCCTTAATCCTTTAATCCGTTTTTTTTGATTCTTCCCTTTCTGGGGCGCACTGCGCTTTCGTTTCTCAGTTATCTGGGCCAGCTGTTGCTGCTCGTCAATGAGACGGCTCGCGCCCTGGTTGTTTCGCCGATCCGCTGGCGGCTCTTTTTCCGGCAGCTGGTGGAAGTCGGGTTTCGCTCGCAGCTTGTCGTGGTGGTGACCGGCGGGTTCACCGGCGCCGTTTTTGCCGCGCAGACCTATTTTCAATTCAACCGCATCGGCATGGAGTCCGCCGTGGGCGCCGTGGTGGCTGTCTCGATGTTTCGGGAACTGGGGCCGGTGCTGACAGGGCTGATGGTGGCCGGACGCGTTGGAGCGGCGATCGCCGCTGAACTCGGCACGATGAAAGTGACCGAGCAAATCGATGCATTGCGCGCTCTGGGAGTGCATCCCATTGATTATCTGGTCGTGCCGCGGGCGCTCGCGCTCATGATCTCCATGCCGATCCTCGTGGCGGAATGCTGCGGACTTGGGATTCTGGCCGGATACTTTGTCGGGACCAAAGTACTTGGCATTTCGGACGCTTATTATCTCAACACGATGATCAAGTTCACCGGCGCGCGCGACATCAAGATGGCGCTGACCAAAGGATTTGTGTTCGGGCTGCTGGTTGTTTTTATCGCCTGCCATCAAGGGCTCAACGCCAAGGAAGGCGCAGTCGGAGTCGGACGCGCCCCGACAGAAGCCGTTGTGATCGGGTCGCTCTCCATTTTGATTGTGAATTTCTTCCTCTCCTTCGCGTTGAACATTTTCTATCCGGGTGGAGTTTAGGAGCCCTTCATCCCACCTTTTGTGATCTCCGTCCGCAACCTCTATAAAACGCTCGGCACCCAGAGCATCCTTTCCGGGATCAATCTGCAGATTAAGCGGGGGGAAACCTGCGTGATCATCGGCCGTTCAGGCGGCGGCAAAAGCGTGTTGCTAAAACATTTCGTCGGCTTGATGAAACCAACCTCCGGCGAGGTGCTCGTCGACGGGGAGGAAATCGCGGGACTGCCCGAACGCAAACTCGGCGCGATCCGCAAAAAGGTCGGGATTTTGTTTCAAAGCGGCGCCCTCTTTGACTCGATGAACGTGGAGGAAAACATCGCGTTTCCGTTGCGTGAAGCCGGAATCAAAGATCTGAAATTGATTCGGGAAAAAGTGGCGGAGGCATTGGAGATGGTTGATCTGGGGGGCGAACAGAAAAAGATGCCCGAGAACCTCAGCGGCGGCATGCGAAAACGAGTCGGGCTCGCGCGGACCATTGTCGGCAGGCCCGCCTGCATTCTTTTTGATGAGCCGACCACCGGGCTCGATCCGATCGCCAGCGACTCCATCAACCACCTGATTCGCCGCTTGCAAAAGCGTCTGAGCGTGACTTCGGTGGTTGTCACCCACGACATGAAGACCGCTTACCATACCGCCGACCGGATCGCTTACTTGTATGAAGGGCGCATTTATTTCCTGGGCACGGCCGCCGAACTGCGCGCTTCGCAAGACCCAATCATTGAGGATTTTATTGAAGGCCGTTCCGGGGAGACTGATTAAACGAGATGAGTACAGAGAGAAAAAACGTTGAGATTTTTGTAGGTTTGTTTGTGCTGATTGGCTTTAGCGTGATTGCCGTTTTGGTGGTCGTTTTTGGAAGGCTTGGGCAAAGCTTCCAGGATAACTATCCGGTCACAGTTATTTTTCCCAATGCAAGCGGCCTGGTCAAAGGCTCTGATGTGCTTCTGGCCGGGGCGCCGATCGGGACCGTAGCCGATGCGCCCAAGCTGGCTGGCAGCTCTTATGCCGTGCAGGTGCGCCTGCTTATCCGGGGCGATGTAAAGATTCCAAAAATGTCGACGTTGCTGGTCGGCAGTTCAGGCCTCATGGGCGACCGTTACGTCGACGTGATCCCGCAGGCAAATTTTGATCCCAATGATGTCGCCAAGCCGAATGACATCATTCAAGGCACGCGCGCCTCGGGGCTCGATGATCTGACCGCCAGCGGCGACCAGGTCATGAAGCAGTTGAGCGCCGCGGTTTTTGAGATTCAGAAGATGGCGGTAAACCTTAATGAGAAGCTTTTTGAAGATAAAAATCTCAACAACCTTCAGGAAACTCTCGCCAATCTTAAAACCACCTCCGCCACGTGGAGTGAAAGCTCAAAACAACTTGGCCCAATTCTCGCCAGCGCCCAGACCGCTGTCGATTCGGCAAAAGGGACGATGAAAACCACCGATGCCGCCGCCGCCGATCTGCGTCTGGCCATTGCCGACGTGCGCAAGGCCGCCGCTTCCATCGATAAAACCGTCGCATCCGCCAAAGGTCTTATCGACTCCGGCAAAATTTTGGTCAAGAAAGCCAGCGACGGTGGCGGTCCGTTGGGAACCCTTATTTCCGACAAGGCGGCTTCCGAAAACCTCAAATCGTTCCTGTTTAACCTGAAGCGTTCGGGACCGCTTTTTTATAAGGATCGCCCGGTGCCTTCCACCGCGCCGGCCCGTTGATGAGCGAGCGCGCCGCTTCGCAGCCGGATCCCGACACCGGCGTGCGTCACAATCCTATGTCCCCCTACTTTCCCGGTTTTGTGCCGGTCTCTTACTGATGCCTCCCCAATTCACCATCAATTTGCTGCGAGCGCTCTTTGTGACGTTTGCCACCTGTGTCGGATTGATGGTCGGGGAACAGGCATTCGGATCCGCGTTCAGCGGCGGCGCGCTGGGCGGAATATTCGGCTTGGGGATTGTCCTTGGCGATCGGCTTCTTAAAGGCATTTCACTGCGCCTTTTTTCCTCCGCCACGTTCGGGCTCTTTATCGGGTTTATTTTTGCCCAGCTCCTGCTGGCTTCTCATTTTCTGCGCGGCTCCTCCGAAGACGCTCAATGGATTGCCGGGCTGATGGTCTACGCCACATGCGCTTATGTGGGGATGATGCTGGCGATTCGCAGCAGCCGCGACGAATTTGCCCTCGTTGTCCCTTATATCCGTTTCCGGCGCGCCACCGTGCAGGATGAACCGGTCCTCATCGATACCAATATCATTATCGACGGCCAAATCGTGGAGCTTTGCGCGACCGGTTTTCTCAGCAGCTCGCTTATCGTCGCCCGGTGCGTGCTCGATGAACTCCAACGCATGGCCGATTCCGCCGATCCGCTCAAACGGGATCGCGGTCGCGCGGCCCTGCTGCGGCTACAACAGATGCAGAGCAATCCGGCCCTGAGCATCACCATCCATGAGACCGATTCGGATGGCGATCTCTCGGTCGATACGCGCCTGGCCAATCTCGCCAAACTCCTGGACGTGCGTCTGCTCACCAACGACGGCAACCTTTGTTCGATCGCACGGTTGCAGGGAGTCACCGCGTTAAATATCAACGAATTGACCCGGGCGCTCCGGCCGACTATTGCCGCCGGACAGCATCTTGAACTCGCCCTGGTAAAGGAAGGGCGCGAACCGCATCAGGCGGTCGGATACCTCGCGGATGGAACCATGATCATCGTGAATCATGCTCGTGCGTTCCTGGGCAAAACCGCATCGATCGTTATCGCCAGCGCGCATCAGACCAGCGCCGGGCGTCTCTTTTTTGCCGAGCTGCGTTAAGTTCCCGGGACGGCAACCTTTGCGACGTGTGTTTTAAAGCGTCCGCATGCGGTTTTAAAACTCCAGCGGGGAGAGGATCGGTTTGATCCGCAAAATCGGTTTATCCTCTTTCACCAGGTCGGTTAACTCGTAGGTGCCGTCACGGTTGAGCTGCAGTTTGCGGTCATGAAATTCCGTCAGCGTCGAGCGATGGCCCACGCTCACAAACGAAATGCCCGAGTCGCGCAACTTGTGATAAAGCGTCCGCTCATTGGACTCATCGAGGGCGCTGGTTGCTTCATCCAAAAATGCAACCTCGGGTTTCTTGAGAAAGAGCCTCGCGAATGAAACACGCTGTTGTTCACCAAGGGAGAGGATATTGGTCCAATCGACCACTTTACTCAGGTCGCCGTCGACACGGGTCAGGATTTCCTCAAGGTTGACCTCCTGAAGCACCGTGGCGATCACCTTGTCGTTAGCATCGCTCTCATGGAAAGGATACATGAGCTGCGCGCGCAGGCTTCCCTGGATCATGTACGGTTTCTGCGGAAGAAACATCATGCGTTTGAGCGTTGGCCGCTGAATGGATCCGCTGCCCGCGTGCCAGAGTCCGGCGATTGTGCGCAGCAGCGAGCTCTTGCCGCCGCCGCTATCGCCCGTGATGAAGAGACTTTGCCCGGGCTCAAGTTCAAAGGAGAGATTGCGTGCGAGCGTTTTTTCGCCCCCAGGCGTTTGTACCGTCAACCGTTCGATCGCGAGCCTGGAACCTTCGGCGGTCTCTTCCACCTGATCCTGCGCTGCCTCGCGTTTTTCCTCCACGTCGTATTCATCGAGAAAATCCCAAAGCGCGCCGAGCCGCTGGACCCCGGCCGTAAACGCGCTGAGGTTTTCAAACTGTGTAATAATCACCGAAAGGGCGATGAGCACCTGCGCAAACGCGCCTTCCGCCTGGGTCACGACCCCGAATTCCACCAACCCGCTCATATAAAGCGGTCCAACCACCATGACCGGCAGCAGCAGCGCGAGGTAATTGTAGCCATTGATGAAAAACCCAAGGTTCCGGTTCCAATTGATGATCTCCAACGAGTTCTTGAGCACCGCCGCAAACCGCTGGATCTGATCGCGATGCTCGTTTTTTTCGCCCCGGAAAAAAGCGATCGATTCCGCATTTTCCCGGACACGAATCAAGCCGTAACGAAAATCGGCCTCCTTTTGGTATTGATGAAAATGCAAGCCGACCAGGCGCCGTCCGACGAGAATCGAAATGGTGGTTCCCACCAAGGCGTAAACAAGCAGCACCCCGACCAGTTTGCCCGAAATGAGCCAAAGCACGCCAAGAAACCCAAACAGCGTGACAAACGAGTTGATGAGAATGAGGAAAAAATTGAGGGTGCCCGTCGTAAACAAACGGACATCCTCCGCGATGCGCTGATCGGGGTTGTCAACGGTTTCCGAGCTGCGCAACCGGTAATAAGCGCGATTAAAAAAGTAGCGTTTGATCAGGTGCTGGGTCATCCATTGGCGCCATGCCAGGGAGAGCCGTTCCTGCCAGTAGCGGTAAAAGACACCGATGGGGATGGAGAGCGCAAATGTGCCCAGGTATTTCCAGAAACTGCGGATCCAGCGGTCGTGATCGCGCTCTGTCAATGCGCTGATAAAATCGCGCGCCGCATAGCTCATGAGCACCTGCACGCCGCCTACGGTGACACAAAGGCCAAGCAAAACCCCGACCAGCACCCGCCCCTTGGAACGGTTTTCCCCGGTAAAAAACGGTTTGGAGATCGCAAAGAAACGTTGGAGCGAAAGAAGTCGCTGCCTGGGGATGTCGGGCATGGTCAGGGGTGGAACTGGGAGAATTTGAACGCGATCCTACGCTACAAAGCAATGGCAGCAATAATCAGGCTGAATTTGCAGAACCCGGCCCGCCAGCGAGCAAGGTCTTAAAAATCCGGCTTTAGGCGATTCATTTGGCTGGCGGGTCCGGTTTCTGCAAGTGTGGGTTTTCCGATGGTCGAGCCTGCCCTTCCTGTCACCGAGCAAGAGCGCCTTAGGGCGCTTTACGCGTTGCAGCTCCTTAATTCGCCCCGGGAAGAGCGTTTTGATCGAATCACCCGGATCGCGGCAAAGCTGCTTGATATGCCGATTGCCATCATCACGCTGGTTGATGCCGAGCGGCAGTGGTTTAAATCCACTTATGGCCTCGCGGTTCAGGAAACCCCGCGTTCCATTTCTTTTTGCGGGCATACCATTCTGGGCGACTCGACCTTTATTGTTCCAAACGCGCTCCTTGATCAGCGCTTTTTTGACAATCCCCTGGTCGTAGGCGGGCCTGAGATCCGCTTCTACGCGGGCCGTTCCATTCAGACCGAGGACGGAAACAAAATGGGGAC
This sequence comes from Chthoniobacteraceae bacterium, assembly GCA_028293625.1. Taxonomy (GTDB): domain Bacteria; phylum Verrucomicrobiota; class Verrucomicrobiia; order Chthoniobacterales; family Chthoniobacteraceae; genus CAIURC01. The sequence continues at coordinate 410,165 of JAQGOL010000035.1, forward strand.
CCTGTGCGTGATTGATCGCAAACCGCGCACCTTGACTGAGGCGGAGATCGAATTGCTCACCGATCTGGCCATGCTCGCCCAGAACGAACTGACGGCAATCCGCCTTCAGGAAGCGCTTGATCACATTGCCAAGAGTGACCTTGCCCTGCGCCAGGAACGCCAGATTCTTGACGCTTTCATGAATCACAGCCCGGCCATTGCTTTCATCAAGGATAGCGAGAGCCGCAGCATTTTCATGAACCGCCGCGGAGAGGAGCTTTTCAAGGTGAGCGACGCTGAATTGCGCGGCAAACGCGACGACCAATGGTTGCCCCCGGAGGTAGGCCGGGTAATCATGGAAAACGATCGGAAAGTGCTCGCCTCCAACCAGGTCTCCGAATTCATCGAAGCGGTGCCGATGGCCGATGGACGCACTCATCAATGGCTGGTTTTTAAGTTCCCCATCGAACGGGAATCTGGCGAGAAACTGCTGGGCGGCGTCGGCATTGAGATCACGGCGCGGTTGGCCGCTGAGAACGCGCTGAATGAGCTGAGCACTCTTCAACGCGCCATTCTTGACAGCGCGAATTTTGCCATTGTTTCCGCAGATACCGACGGCACCATCCGCACTTTCAATTCAACCGCCCAAAGCTGGCTTGGATATTCAGAGGAGGAAGTTGTCGGAAAAGCGGCCATTACATTGCTTCACGACCTTGGCGAGATTGAAAAAAGGGCCGCTGCGCAAAGCAAATTGCCCGGCATTCAAATCGCCCCGGGGGTTGAAGCGCTCGTCTGCGAAGCGCGTGCCGGCGGGGCTCATGAGAGTGAATGGACATATGTCCGTAAAGAGGGAAGCACCTTTCCGGTCATGCTCTCGGTGACCGCCATTCGCGACTCTTCCGGAACGATCACCGGCTTCATGGCAGTCGCGCGTGATATCACCGCCCAGAAAAAACATGAGGCGGCCATGATCCTGGCCAAGGAAGAAGCCGAGCATGCCAATCGCGCTAAATCCCAATTTCTGGCCAACATGAGCCATGAAGTGCGCACGCCGCTCAATGGCATTCTTGGCGTCAATGGGATGCTTCTTGAGTCGACGCTTTCATCCGAACAAAAGCATCTGGCCGAGACTGTGCAGTTTAGCGCCGAATCACTCCTGAGCATCGTCAACGACATCCTGGAGTTTTCAAAAATTGAGGCCGGACACCTCAACCTTGAGCTGGAAGACTTTCCGGTCACTGAACTCATCAGCGGCGTGGTCGATCTTCACTCGGCGCGCGCGCAAAAAAAAGGAGTGCTGATCGAGTCGTCAATCGATCCGAGGATTCCAAAGCTGGTGCATGGCGATCCAGGCCGGCTGCGGCAGGTGCTCAACAACCTGGTCGGCAACGCGCTCAAATTTTCCGAACACGGCGCGATCCGCATTGCCGTGGAGCCATTGAATGAAGACTTTTTGCGATTCTCGATTACCGATGAAGGCATTGGCATCGCTCCGGAGGCGCAGGCGCATATATTTGAAGCGTTCGTCCAGGCCGACGACTCCATCACGAGCCATTACGGAGGTACCGGACTCGGGCTTTCCATTTGCCGTCAACTTGCCGGATTGATGGGGGGAGAAATCGGGCTTGAAAGCGTTCCGGGCAACGGAGCGACATTTTGGTTCACCATCCGGTTCAGGGCCGCCAGCCAGATGCCGTTGCCGCCGGAACCGGTCGAAGAGTTCGACGAAATGAGCATCCGGCTTGCGGGCCGGCCATTGCGCATTTTGCTGGCCGAGGACAACCGGGTCAACCGCATGGTCGCCATTCATCAGCTCCAGGCAATTGGTTGCCAGGTCGAATCGGTTGAGAACGGCCGGGCTGCCCTGGAAATGCTTGAGCGCGAAAGTTTCGACATCATTTTCATGGATTGCCAGATGCCGGTCATGGATGGATACAGCGCGACAATCGAAATCCGTCGCCGGGAGGAGGCTTCCTCCAATCATACTTGGATTATTGCTGTCACGGCCAACGCCATGGACGGCGAGCGTGAGCGTTGTCTGGAGGTTGGCATGGACGACTATTTGAGCAAACCGTTCCGTCGAGTCGAGCTGGTTAATGTAATCCGGCGCATCGTGGCGCAAATTGCGCCGGTCGCAAAAATGAATTCGTCTTCTGTTGGTTCCGAGGAGATTGCGCAATTCAAAGAGTTCGGCCATGAGATGCTTGTAAGCGTCGCCCAGGCTTATCAGCGCGAGTCTCGCCTGATTCTTCTTCATCTTGAAGAAAGCCTGGCCACGGGCAATCTGGGGCAGCTTACCGCTGGCTGCCATAAGCTTAGGGGAAGCAGCGCCTACTTTGGCGCCCACCGATTGGAGGAACTTTGCTTAAACCTCGAACAATCCTCCGGTACTGCCAACCGCCGAATGGCTGGGAAACTGGTTGCGGCAATCAAGCAGGAAACTGAAGTTGTCATCGCCGCCCTTGATGCCGAATGCACGGCGTCGCTCGCTGAATTTCTTTGAGGCGCGCGGGCGAAAGGTCGGCTCGGATCATTACCCGCTCCTGATTGATTTTGGAATAGCGCTTCCTCCGCCGCGAGGCGTGAACAAAGTCAGCGCGCGCCAAAAAGAAAGGTCAGCGGGGCGCCAAGCCGGGCACGCCAGGCACTAAGGTTATGAGCGGTTCCTTCGGCGCGAAGGACTTTGAAGTGCTCGCCTTCCACCCACGTTTTTTTGCTGAGAATCGCGTTAAGCCGCGTTTGGTATTTCTCATTGGCCGCCTCGCCGCCTGCCGTGCCGTGATCAAAGTAAATTTTGCGGTCGGGAAGAAAATCGGGGTCGGAGCGGATCTGTTCAATGATCCACGATTCATCGGGGGAATCGGCGCTGAGATCTTCGTAACAGGTCGAGAGGCAGGCGAATTTTCCAAACACATCGGAATGCCTCAGCGCCATAAAAAGGGCGAGCGACGCGCCAAGCGAGAAACCGAGGACGCCAGTGTGGGCAGGATCGGTGAGCACCCGATCTCGGCAAAAAGTGAAGTCAATGAATGGCTTGAGATCATGCACGAGGAAATCGGCCAGCTTGGGGCCATCGCATTGCGGCGACATCTCCACATCGCGCTGCCCGAAATCTTCGCGGTGGAAAACGGCAGCAATGATCAACTCAGGAATGAGCCCATCGGCGGCGAGTTTGCGCACCCACGTGTCGGCACGCAACGTCTCCGCCTCATCGGATTCGAGCGCGTGCAAGGCGTTTTGCCCATCAAGCAGATACAAAACCGGATGCCGTGAATCGGAGCTTTGGATGTAACCGGGCGGCAGCCAGATGTAAACGCGGCGGCTTTCTCCAAGCTGGGTGGCATCGAGCGCGCATTCAATCGCCTGGCCTTCGATCAGTTCGCGCGGCCACGGTTCCGCGTCGGCCCAATGTTCGACCGTCAAAGAGAGGCTCAGATCGTGCGCGATCAGGTACTGGTAATTGAGACCGGTGGAACCGTCTTTGTTTGACTCCTCGGTTTCCCACGAGCCGCGGGTGATTTTAAATTCGAGCAGCCCGTATGGGACATAAACCGAGCCCGAAAACCGGCCGTTGGTTTGGCGTTGAAGGACGAGTCCTTTTTCAGGCTGCCAATCGCCAAGCACGCGATCGGTGCCGACGATGACGACCCGCTGGCGTTCAACGTCAGCTGGAATGGAGATGTGGAATGTGAGACGAGGCATCGTTTTAGGAATTTCCATGCGAGCTGGGAATGTGCTGCGATGGTAGGTTGGCCAATATAAAAGGCAGCGGGCGTTACCGAAACGTTACCGGACTTCCGCCGCGCCTCCATCCACGTTGGTTTTTGTACAACCTTAACTTACACCTCACATGGCAAACGCACTAGTCATCGGCATGGGCGGCGTCGGCTCGGTCATCGGCCAGAAACTGCATCAGTATGACTGTTTTCAGCGCATTGTTCTGGCGGACATCGAGCCTGCGTTCGCGCGGCATTTGCAGGCTAAAACCTCCAACAGCCGCTTCGTGGTCGCCACCGTCAATGCCATGGACACGGCTCGGCTGAGTGCTTTTATGCGCGAGCACGAAATCACCGTGACCCTCAATGCCTGCACCTGGCATGCCAACCATTCCGTTCTCGAGGCCTGCGCCCAGGCCGGCTCCCATTACCTCGACATGGCGGCCGATATTTACTCGCCCCCAGGCGTCAAACGGGCCGCCAAGAACAGCTATGAAGCCGAAATAGAAAAGTTTGACGCCCGCTTTCGCGAACTCAATCTCGCGGGAATCCTTTGCATGGGATGCGACCCGGGAGCGGTGAACGTCTTTGCACGCTGGGCTATGGACCGGCTCGATACCGCGGAGAGTATCCGTGTGCTTGATGCCGATAACGCTGAAGTGCGCGGATACCGGTTTGCGGTGCTTTTCAGTCCGGAAACCCTCTTCGAGGAGCTCGGTGCGGTCCCTTATTTTGTGAAGAACTCGCGGGTTACTTCCGGCAAGCCGCTTGAAACCGAGGTCGAATGGGTCCGCTTTCCGCCGCCTCTCGGATTGATGAAAACCTACGCCGTCGCCCACGAGGAAGGTGTCAGCCTCGGCCTTTATCCGCCTTTTGTGAAAAAGGGCGTTCACTACTCGGTCTTCAAATATACGTTAAGCGATAAGGTGGTCGGGATCGCCAAGTCGCTTGCCCTTCTCGATGTCGATACCTGGAAAAAAGTGAAGGTTGATGGTGCTGAAGTGGCGCCGTTGCGGGTGGTCTGCGCCAATTTACCGAAACCGGCGTCCCTTGGAGCCACGGTCGACGGCTACTCCTGCGTCGGGGCTGAAGTGCGTGGGATGAAAGATGGCAAGCGTGTCGAGTATTTCGTCTACACGATGGATAACCACCGCGAAACGTTCGATCGCGACGGCTATTCGCTCACTGTCGTTCAGACCGGCGTCCCGCCCGCGCTCGCTGCCCGCCTGTTGGTGACCGGCGAGATCAAGGAACGCGGCGTCATGATGCCCGAGGCACTCGATCCGGAGGCGCTCATGAACAACTTCTCAAAAGAAGGCCTCCGCATTTTTGTGGAAAAACGTGAGGCCTCCGAGATGTAAGGGCAGCACTTCTTACTCGTAATCTTAATCTTAATCGTCCGTTTACACTTCGATTAAGATTAAGATTACGAGTATGATTAAGAGAGATAAGGAGGAGACGGGGCTTGCCTTCACTTCTCTCTCCGGATGCACTCCGCGGCCGAATGAAACTTGTTTCCTGGAACGTCAATGGCCTGCGCGCGGTGCTTAAGAAAGGGTTCCTCGATTTTGTTGAGGCTGAGCAACCCGACATCCTTTGCCTCCAGGAACACAGAGCCGCGCCCGACCTTGTGCCGCCGCAATGGGCGGCCCATTACTCCACTTTCTGGAACGTGGCGGAAAAGAAGGGTTACTCCGGCACGGTCATTTTCACCAAACCAAAGCCGCTCTCGGTCACCTACGGCATCGACATTGCCGAGCACGATAAGGAGGGGCGCGTCATCACGGCCGAGTATCCCGAGTTTTTTGTGGTGAACGCTTACGTGCCAAATTCCCAGCGCGAACTGACCCGGTTGGAATACCGGCAGAAATGGGACTGCGATTTTCTGGCTTATCTCAAGAGGCTGGAAGAAAAAAAGCCGGTGATCTTTTGCGGCGATCTCAACGTGGCGCACGGAGAACTCGATCTGGCGCGGCCGAGGCAAAACGCCGGAACCTGCGGCTTTACCCCGCAGGAACGCGCCGGATTTGACGCGCTGGTTGCCGCCGGATTTGTCGACACATTCCGGGAGTTTGAAAAATGCGGCGGGCATTATACCTGGTGGAGCGTCATGGCCGGGGCGCGCGGAAAGAACATTGGATGGCGCATCGATTACTTCCTGGTCTCGGATCTTTTAAAATCGCGGCTCAAGTCGGCATTCATTCGCAAGGAAGTGCTCGGATCGGATCATTGCCCGGTGGGGATTGAGCTTTTATAGGACTGGCGGCTTTGCTGGGCGGGCAGAAGTTTTAATTCCTCGCTACGGATTCGCTTGGAGAAGGGTTGATCGAGCAGGATGTTCCCATGTTCGCCCCGGAACGTCCTCCGGAGTGGAGCCTTGAAATTGCGGACTCCAAACCATAAATCATCAAATTCCGCTGGCGGGTTCGTCCGCGGTGTTTAAAGAAACCTCCAATCAACCCACCCGAATGAAATTTAAAACTCTCCTCACTCTTGCCGCCACGCTCGCGCTTGGCTTCAACGTTGCCACGGCCGCCGATGACGACACGCCCCTTGGCACTGAGATGAAGGCCATGAACAAGAGCCTGCGCACACTCAAAAAGCAGCTCGCCGATGCTTCCAAAAAAGATGAGAACGTCGCGCTCGTTGAAAAAATGAAGAAGGATCTTGCGGCTTCCAAGAAGCATGAGCCCGCCAAGACCAAGGATATTCCTGCCGCTGACAAAGCCGCTTACCTGGCCAAATACCAGGAGCAGATGGACGCTCTCGGCAAATCCTACGATGAACTCGAAGTCGCCGTGAAAGCCGACAAGGTTGACGACGCAAAAAAAGTCCTCGAGAAGCTCTCCGATCAAAAGGAAAAAGGCCACAAAGACTTCAATCCTGACGACAAGTAAGACTGTGGCGCTTTTGCGTTAAAGAATATGGCGCAGTCCTGGGTTTCAGGGCTGCGCCTCCTGGTTCACCTCTGCTCTTTCGTGCTCAGGCACGGTTGAGAATCAATATGGCTCCAATGACACGACAGGAAGTCCTTGATCTTTACTTCATGGACGCGCGCTCGAAGCTTATCGACCTCGCGGCGTTCCTCGATCGAATCGAGCGTGCCACTGGGGAGGCCGACTTCCGATTTGAAGCATTCAAGCGCGCGCTCGATTTGTTGTCGGCGGAGAACGCAAGCAAAGCCAGGGGAGTGCTCATGTCGTTGAGCGACCCGACCATCGAACCGATCGCTAAAGCCCCGGGGAAAGGCGCTTGCGGCGCATGGCCCGGCGCATCCGTTCACTGAATTTATTCCAATGCGCTATATTGAGCCGCACGGTCACATGGTCAGCCGCACCACCGATGACTACGAAAAAATGGTCCTCGCGGGCTGCGCGGCGGTCTGTGAACCGGCATTCTGGGCCGGATTTGATCGCAGCGGCGTGGAAGGTTTTTACGATTATTTCTGCCAGCTGACCGATTATGAGCCGAAGCGGGCGGCGCGGTTTGGCCTGCCGCATTATTGCTGGCTTTGCATCAACCCGAAAGAGAGCGAGGACGTGCTCCTGGCGGCGGGGGTGCTCGAGATCATCCCGCAGTTTATGGACCGGCCCAATGTGCTCGGCATCGGCGAGATCGGACTCAATAAAAACACACGCAACGAGATTCAGATCCTGGAGCGGCACATCGACCTGGCTGCTCGGCACGATCAGCTGATCCTGGTGCATACCCCGCATCTCGAGGACAAATTTAAAGGGACCCGGCTTATCCTTGACGCACTCCAGGCTGACAAGCGGATCAATCCGGGCCGGGTCATCATTGATCATTGTGAGGAGCACACGATCGAGATGGTGCTCGATGCGGGTTTTTGGGCTGGTATCACGCTTTACCCGGAATCCAAGACAACGCCTGCGCGCGCGGTCGACATGTATGAACTCTACGGCCAGCAAAACATCTGGCTGAACAGCGCGTGTGATTGGGGAAAAAGCGATCCGTTGGCTGTCCCGAAAACCGCGTTGGAAATGCGCAGGCGCGGCCATTCCACGGAGACAATCGATAAACTGATCTTCCAGAACCCGGCGCGGTTCATGTCTCAAAACCCGCGGTTCCAGCTGAAGTAGCCGGGCTGACAAATCCAGGCCAGGGCCTTGGGTTATCTAAGCCAGACTTCGACACGGCGGTTTTTGTCCCGGCCCGATTGGGTTTCATTACTGGCCACCGCCGAAGTGGCGCCAAAGCCCGCCACCAAGGCCGGATGAATACCTCGCGCAATCAAATGATGCGCTATTCCCTGGGCGCGCCCTTTTGATACTTTGAGGTTGGCCGGACCTGCTCCGTTTCCATCGGTAAATCCGAGTAAAAGCAATTGCCGGCCATAATAACGCGGCTCGCTCATCATTTGGACAATCCGGTCAAGATCGCGGACTGCTTTGGTATCCAGATCGACGCTGCCTGCGCGAAAACGAAAGTTAAGACTTAGCCGATCCGCATTCCTGACAGCGGCCTTATAGTCGGCCGGAGCCGCCGCCGCGACGAGCGGCCTCTGTAAATCGATCGTCTGCTTTACGAACCCGATCCGTTGCACCATTTCCTGTCCTTCTTCACTGAGGGCAAATTCGACAAACTTCGCCACCCACGCCGATTGCGGCACCGCTGGCGTATAAAGAAAAAGACGCCGCGACAGAACGTAATCTTCGGTGGCGACAGTGAATCGGGTGGCGAGAAAAGGAGGCGATCCCGCTTCGGAAACGGCCAGCACTTTTGTCGTGCCAACCGAGGCAAGTCCGGTAAAGCCAATGCCGCAGGGGTCCGCGGCGACTGCCTTGGACAATGCCGCGCTATCTTCAAAGGACTTCGCGGCCGGGATCATACGGAGACCTCCCAGAACGAGTGACTTGAAAGTATCGAAGGTGCCCGAGTTGCCGTCACGCGCATAGATCTGGATATGGCCGGGAGAGCCGCCGACCTGAGCCCAGTCGACGGTGCGCCCTGTGAAAATATCGGCGATCTGTTCCTTTGATAGTGCAGTAAGCGGATTGTCGCGGTGCACGAGGATGGCAATACCATCAAGACCAAGGACGTGTTCGCATTCAGGCGAGTTCATGTCGCCCAGGCCCGCCATGGCACATGCGCGGGCTTCCTCGGCTTTAATCGGGCGCGATGACATCCCAATTTCACAACTCTGGCTCGTCAGCCCTTCAAACGCCGTGGTTGACCCGTGTGCGGCAATTTCAATGCGGCCGCGGCCGGTATCGGGAAACGTGGCCTGAACGACCATCTCTTCGGCATTGATGGAAGGAATCCACTTAATGTCTGTGACTCCTTCCTTTTGCAAAAACTTTTCCATCAACGCCGGAAGCAGTTTTCCTCCGATTGTGTTGGAGCCATGAACGCGCAGTACAACATTGGCAATTTCCAATGGCGCAGCGCTCTGAGAAGAATCCGGCGTCAGATTCTGCTTCGACACTCCAGCGGGTTCAGCATTCTCCACGGCCACGACTTTTGGTGTTTCCTTTTCCAAATGAGGCACTGACGCAAGTTCCGGCACCGGGGTTGGAGCGAAATTTTTCGAGACTTGCTGAGTATCGGAAAGGGTGGGGCGAACTTTCGCGGTCCGGCCATGAAGAAAAGCTGCGGCGGCAATCAATGTGAGCACGCCGAAGCCGGCTATGACTGCCATTTTAATACCGGGCATTTGTTTCCTGAACAACGGGATCCGCCGAGCTGGAGTGCTTACATTGATTTTGGATTCCGGCATCAGGGCGGTTTGAAGTGCGCCAAGAGCCTGCATCGCATTCTGGTAGCGATCCGCCGGGTCCCGATTAATCAACTTCATAACCCAATCGCAGACCGTTTCCGGAAGATCAGGCCGATAGCACGAAAGCGGAATTACTTCATGTTCCAAGTGTGCGGTGATGATCCTTGAAACCTGATTCGCTTCGAAGGGATAGATCCCGGCGAGTGCGTAGTAAAAAACGCAGCCCAGGGAGTATAGATCACTTCGGTTATCGACCAGATCCGAGGTGAGCTGCTCCGGGGAGATGCAATGAATGGAACCGGTAACCGTTCCATCCGTATTGAAGTCCAGATGCGACGGGCGCGTATGAAACTTCGCAATTCCGAAATCCAAAATTTTAACCTGTAACGCGCCGCTTGGCAGCATCGAGATCATAAGGTTGGACGGTTTAATATCGCGATGCACAAGTCCCGCATGGTGAGCCGCGAGAAGTCCTTCCAGCGATTGGCTCGCCACTTTCGCGAATTCATCGCCAGTCAATACGCCTTTTGGAACGCGCGCTTCGATCGTATCTCCCTGCACGTATTCCATGACGACATATGGCGTGTCGCCATCCAGGCCGATGTCGTAGACCGCCACAATATTCGAGTGCCGGATGGCGGCGAGGTGCATCGCCTCTTTCCAAGTGCTCTGGATAAGGTCCTCGTGAATGCCGGTGGCCTTCAACTTTTTGATTGCCACCGTTCTTTCTAGTTGAGAGTCCCAGGCCGTAAAGACTTCGCCAGCGCCCCCGTGGCCAAGGGCCGAATGGAGCTGGTAGCGTTTTTCTAACTTCGATAAGGGTGGCGCGGCTTGCATCCGGTTACTCCATCATGCCGGCAGCATGAACCGATTACGGTCGCGTTACTTCTTGGTGACGGAATTTCCCGGAAATGATGCCAGATGAACTTGTGTGAGCTCGAAGCGCCTGTGTCGTCCTGACGCGGCGCCGGAGAACTTGTCATCCCTTCTCCTTTCCATTTACCTGCTGTGCTGCAGTTATAAATCCGGGCAGCGATGAAACAAACACTCTCGATTACTATATGGCGTGAAAGCGTCTGCGCGGGCGACGACTGCGACGCTCCACACGAACTTTGCCTCTTGCTGCCGCATGACATCTCGCTTGGTGATGTTGCCGAGCGGATACTCGGCGCGCGTTACCTGGCCTCCATCACAGGCGGCAAGGCGACATGGATTCTGGATGCTCAGCGTCCGCTCGCGGTCTTCGCACAGCAGTGGACCCAACCCCGCTTTTTGGTTTCCCCCGACACACCGCTTGCCTCGCTTTTCGATCACGCGGCAAAACCCCATCTGCAGTTTCGATATTGGTGCCAGGCCGATCCCGAGCGCGTATTTCACTCCCTTGAGCACGGGGAGGCTTTGCCGGAGCGCTATAGCCGGTAGCTCAGCGCCGAAAGCCCAACTCGTAGCATGACGATAACCTGTATTCCCAAGTCTCTTTGTTCATGGGATTTTCAGGTTTCTGGTATATCGACCGGTCTGGCGACACTTACCTTTGACTTCTTCAGCGAGCAAGGGAGTGTTTTTATCGGCGGTACCGAGTATTCCGTCCGAAAACATGGATTATTTAGCGGGCACTGGTCGCTGGAGCGCGGCGGCGAGATATTCGTAGACGCTAAAAAGCCAAGCGCCATGTTTCGTTCTTTCGAGCTGCGGGCCGGCGATATCCAGCTCACTCTTAAGGCGCATTCTGCTTTCACGCGCAGTTACGACATCGTGACCGATGGCGCAGTAGCCGGAACTATAAAGCCGGCCCATGCATTTACACGCCGGGCGTTCATTGAGTGTAATGAGCCGGTCCCCGAGATTGCCCAGCTTTTTGCATTCTGGCTGGTCGTTCTCACTTGGCGGCAGGCGGCAAGGAACAACAACGCCTCCCCCGGCATGAACGCGTCTGTCTGATAGGGGCTGCCAGCGTCTGCATCAAACAGCTGTTTTGGCGGTTCATGGAAAACCATGGCTAGTTCGGTCACGTATACTGCTCATGGAACTTAATCTTGAAGGTGAACATGCCGATCGGGCATACGCGGTCCTCGCTTCTTTGGTGATCCCGCGTCCCATCGCATGGGTGACAACCCTCAACGCGGAAGGGGTGGTCAATGCCGCGCCATTCAGCTTCTTTAATGTGCTCGGAGCAAACCCTCCCATCGTGGGCTTTTGTCCGGGCGACCGTGAGAATGGAGATCCGAAGGATACGGCCCGGAATATCAGATTAAACCATCAGTTCGTGGTAAACCTTGTCGATGAAGGCGTTGCGGAGGCAATGAACAAGACGGCGGCTTCATTGCCGTATGGGACTGACGAATTAATGGCAGCCGGCCTGAGCACGCTGCCGTCATCCGTTGTCACTCCACCCAGGATCGCTGAGTCACCGGCGAGCCTGGAGTGTCTTGAATGGGGAACCGTGCAAATTGGCGGCAATCGGCTGATTATCGGGTTGGTGAAACGAGTGCATATCCGTGAAGAACTCTTCGATCCGAAGACATTGAGAGTTCGGAGTGAAGCTTTTCACGTGATTGGCCGGATGGCATCACCAAACTGGTACTGCAATACGCGGGACCGATTTGAGATGGTGCGCCCGCATTGAAACTGCCGGTTCGTGGCTAACTCGGAAGCTAATGGTTCGTGTCCACATTATCGGCACAACTTCACTTGCAATGCATCGCGGCTAAACAGCGAAGCCGCACCTTTTACTATCGACGCACGCGCTGCTTCTTGCGCATCCTTTCTACTACCCACAGCAGGGAGATTAATAAAAATGAGCTCCGAAGAAAATCAGCAGCCACCGCAACCCGATCAAGCGCCGCAACCTGATCAGGGGGCCGGCCGGAATGGCGGGATTGATGAAAGCGGCAATGTCGATCGCATTCGGAATATCCTTTTTGGATCGCAGATGCGCGATTACGACGGACGCTTTCAACGGCTGGAGGAGAAGCTGGTGCGGGATGCGGCCGAGCTTCGCGTCGATTTACAGAAACGGATTGAGGGGCTCGAGGAATTTATTAAAAGCGAAGTGGAATCGCTGGCCAACCGTCTCAAGAGCGAGCAGGCCGAACGCTCGCATGCGTTGGAGAGAGTTGGCCGGGATCTGACTGATACCGCCAAAGGACTGGAATTGAAAATCAGCCGAGTCGACGAGCAGGGGTCCAAGGATACGCGGGAATTGCGTCAGCAACTGCGCGACCAGCTCAAGGCAATCAGTGCGGAAATCAAGGATCGCCATGACCAGATCAAGGCCGGACTCGATCATGAGGCACAGCAGATCCGCGGCGCGATGACCGGGCGCGAGTCGCTGGCCGAGATGCTCAGTGAAGTGGCGCTTCGGCTCAAAGGCGAGTTCCGCGTGCCGGGCGCCTCTTAAAGCAGTGATCGCCTGCTAATCCGGTGGAAGATTTCGAGGAACTTCGCCGCTTGCTGCTGGGCCGGGAGCAGGAACAGATTCGCGACCTTAATAGCCGGATCGAGGACAAGGAGCGGCGTGTCCGGGATGTCTCGGTAGTGCTGCCGCATGCCGTAAAGTTGAGCCTGGAAAGAAACGGCGAGCTCGACCGTGCGCTGCAGCCGTCGGTTGAAAATTCGCTGCGGATCGCGATCCAGAAAAAGCCCGAGATTTTCGTCGAGGCGTTTCATCCGATCATCGGGCCGATCGTCCGGCGTTCGATTGCGGAAAGCCTGCGCGGCTTGCTGCAATCGCTTAATCAGACGCTTGAAAACACGTTCTCCTGGCAGGGCCTTAAATGGCGCTTTGAAGCATTGCGCACAGGTAAAAGTTTCGGGGAAATCGTCCTGCTCCGAAGCATGGTTTATCGGGTGGAACAGATTTTTCTCATCCACCGCGAAACGAGCCTTTCGCTGCTCTATGTCGCAAGAGATCCGACCGCTTCAAAAGACTCCGACATGGTTGCCGGCATGCTTAGCGCCATTCAGGATTTTGCGCGCGATTCTTTTGAGGCGGGAGCGGATGCGGTCCTTGAAGAATTCCGAGTAGGCGAGCTTGAAGTCTGGATTGCGCCTGGCCGCCACGCGTATCTGGCGGCGGTAATCCGGGGGAGCGCGCCGCGTGATTTGCGGCTCGCCCTCCAGGAAACCATTGAATCGGTGCATATTTTAAAGGGAGCGGAGCTGGCGCAATTTGAGGGGGATTCCGCGGTTTTTGAAAGTGTGCGGCCGGAGTTGGAAGCGTGTTTGCGCGCGCAATATCAGCCGGCGGCGTCGAGTCAGAGCCGCCAGATTAAAGCATGGCTCGCCCTGGCCGGAACGGCCACCCTGTTGCTTTCCATCGCTTGGATGGCGTGGAAAAGCGATGGACGATGGCGTGATTTTCTCCAGCGGCTCAATGCCGAGCCGGGCCTGGCGGTGACCGCCAACAAGCACAATTGGTTTCTGAAATCACGCGTCGAGGGATTGCGCGATCCGCTTGCGGTTGATGCCGCGCCACTGGCAGTCGCGGCGGGACTTGATCCGGCACGTCTCATTTTTCAATGGAAAGAGTATCTCGCACTCGATCCGGTCAGTGTCAGGCGGCGCTTTGAAAAACGGTTTTCCGTGCCGGCAGGGAGCAAGGTCACATTGAAAAACGGCGTCGTTGAGATTGCGGGTACCGCTCCTTTTGAATGGATCGAACAGCTCCGGCGCGAAGCATTGTTTGTCCCGGGAATCAGCGCGTTGAGCGAGCGCGATCTGACCCTTTTGTATGATCCCGCGCGGGTGCTTGAAAAATTCCAGGCTGCATTTCCCCTCCCGGCCGGTGTCGTTGCAGACTTCAATAGTGGCTCGCTCGCCCTCTCCGGGCGGGCGCCGTATGAATGGGTTGCCGCGGTCCGCGAAGGCGCAAAACGTATCCCTGGCGTCACTGCTATTTCAGAAAAGGAGCTTGAAGTGGTGTTTGATCCGGCACGCGTATTAAGCCGGTTTGAAGCGCGCTTCGGATTACCTGAAAGCGTGAGCGCCTCTGTCGAAGAAGGTATATTGATACTAAGCGGCGAAGCCTCCCATGCCTGGCTGGCGCGGGTTCGGCCCGCGGCCACGCAGATTGCCGGCATCAGCGCGATCAGGGAACAAAGCCTGGTTGATCTCGACGAGCAGACTTTCCGCCAGTCCAAATCCGTCATTGAAACGGCGCTCATCTATTTTCTTCCCAACAAAGAGAACTTCGCGACTGAAGGGTTCGTGGCGCTTTCGAGATTGCCTGACGAGATTCGCCGGCTTCAAACCGCGGCCAAACGGGTCGGCGCCACGATCGGGATCGAGATCCGTGGCTCAGCCGATGCGGTTGGTTCAGAGGCGAAAAATATCGATCTGAGTGAAAGGCGTGCGAAAGCCGTGTTCGATTTCCTGGTCTCCTGCGGATTGGATGCGGCGATGTTCAAACCGCTCGGCTTGGGCGCGGCGCTGGTGCCGGGAGAAAAAGCAGCCCCTGAACAGGCAAATAGACGGGTTGCCTTTCGTGTGGTCAGTCCGCCATCATCAGTCGCGCCATGATCCAAAAAAAGATCTGCATGATTGGGACCTCCGGAGTCGGCAAGACAAGTCTTGTCGCCCGGTTTGTGAGCAGCATTTTCTCGGACAAATATCTCACCACGGTGGGAGTAAAGATCGACAAAAAAGTGCTCACCGTTGACGGCACCAATGTGACCCTCGTGCTTTGGGATCTCGCCGGGGATGACGATTTCCAACGCCTTCAACTCTCTTACCTGCGCGGAACGGCTGGCTACATCCTCGTGGCCGATGGGACTCGCCAGATCACGCTCGATCAGCTCCTCGATATTCAAGCCCGCGTCATGGAAGCCGTCGGACCGGTTCCCTTTGTGCTTGCGCTCAACAAAGCCGATCTCCAGACGCAATGGGAGATTGGAAAAGAGCGCATCGAGCAACTCACCGCCCAAGGCTGGCACATTCTTTTAACCAGCGCAAAAACCGGGGCCGGTGTCGAAGAGGCCTTTTCAGACTTGAGCCGAATGCTGCTTGCCCCCAAACCGTAAAGCCATGCCCGCTCGTGAATCAGCCATTGGCGCAGTATTTGAAACGCTTGGATTTGCGCTTTTCCTCCGTGAAGAGCCGGGCGGCTTGAAACTGGCAGGGGAAGCGCCGGCGTGGCTGAAAGAGATATGGCCCGGCGCGGCTCAATCCGGCGCGATGCTGGAGGTCTCGGAACTATCGCCTTTTTTGGAAAATTTTCTTATTGATGCCGGGGAATGCTGGACTGCCGGGGGAACGAGCCGGGTCAAATCGGGGCCATGGATCGAGGGAACAGACCTGGAGCTTGAAGCGACGGCATTGAGCGTCAATGGCCAGGCGGTCCTGTTGATTGAGCAGCTCGGCAAGGATTTTGAAACTCGAAAGGCCGTGCTGCAAAAAGCACGCGAGACCGTGATTGCGTATCAACGTCTAAATACCGAGATGCAGAAAAAGGAGATCCTTTTGCATTGCATCGCCGAGGACATGACCGGCGCATTGGGCAACGTCATTACTTCCCTTCGCCTGATTGAACTTGAGCACGATCCACTTAAGACCCGGCGGCTTCTTGAGCTGGCAATGCTCGCCACCCAGGAGCAGCAAAACATCATTCACCGCGTGCTTGATGTTTTCGCGGACGAGCTGGAAAGCCTTTACGGGCGCGCGGGCAAAAACCAGGCCGACGCGGAAGTGCACGATGTCATGCAACGCGCCCTTGGTGCCGTTCAATCTGAGTATCAGGAAAAGCGGGTTCGCCTCACGGCCTCAGGCTTTGGCACGTTGCGCGTCGCGGTGGATGCCGGGCATCTGGAGCGTGTGTTTGTGAACCTGCTTGAAAATGCGCTGCATGCGACCCCGGCTGGTGGCGAGGTCAAGGTGCGCATCGAAGCCGAGGCCGATACGGTTCTCTTACAATTCGACGATGGCGGCGCCGAGATTCACGAGGAAGTCAGTGAAAAGCTTTTCGCGAAATTTGATTGCTCCGAAGCGCGTCCTCAAGCGACGGCCTTGCGCCTTCATTTTTGCCGGATCGCCATTGAAAACTGCAACGGTGAGATCGGCCATACTTCCCTTGGAACCGCCGGCAACCGTTTTTGGGTTCGCCTTCCTGGATTTCACCCCGCGCAATGAAAACAATCGTGCTCATTGAAAACGACGTGCTCACCCGGGCGTTGCTCTCGCAGTGCCTGGCCGGTGAAGGCTGGTGTGTGATGGAAGCAGACAACGGCGAGGCTGGGCTCGATCTGGTTCAGAAACATCATCCGGCCGTGGTGCTTTGCGACATCCGGACCCCGAAAGGCAACGGATTCAAAGTCTGCCGTTCGATCCGTGAACAGCCGGCGCTGGAATCAACCCGGGTCATCCTGACCAGTGTCAGCCGCTTTGGGAATGACCGGGACAGCGCTTTCGGAGCGGGCGCCCATGACTATCTTGTCAAACCGATTCCGCCTGCCGACCTGCTTCGCACCCTGGCGGCCTGCGTCCCAAAAGAACCTGAGCCGACCGAGGAAACCATTTCTGAAGCCGAGAAACACGCTCCCACGCTTGTCCGGTTCTGGGGCGTGCGCGGCTCGATTCCTACACCAGGCCATCAGACGGCGACTTTTGGCGGCAACACGTCGTGTGTCGAAGTGCGGGTCGGCGACAATGTCATCATCCTGGATGCCGGCTCGGGTATCCGGCTGTTGGGCCAGTCGCTCATGAAAGAGTTCCGCGACAAGCCGCTGAACATCACGATGCTGGTGACGCATACCCATTGGGATCATATCCAGGGGTTCCCGTTTTTTATTCCCGCTTACAGTCCGAAGGTGAGCGTGCGCGTGCTCGGTTATGAAGGCGCGGTGCATGGGTTGCGCGGCGCACTTTTCGAGCAAATGCAAAGCGCGTTTTTTCCCGTGGCGTTGCATCAGATGGCGAGCCACGTGACTTTTGAGGAACTCGACGACCTGCAGTTTAAGTTAGGCTCGGTCAGGGTGAGCGCCATTTTTGCCAATCATCCCGGGATCTGTCTTGGCTACCGGCTTTCAACCCCGGCCGGCGACGTGGTCTACATGCCTGATCACGAGGCGTATGAACGCCATGAGGTTGAACGCCAGAAAGTATCCGGAGAAACTTCCGAGCAAGGCCTCGATTACGCCCGCCGCCAGGATGAAAAAGTCATTGAATTCATTCGCGGGGCTGACGTGATGATCGCCGATTCTCAATACGATGCGGCCGAATATCCCGCACGCCTTGGATGGGGGCATACTTGCGCCGATGATACTGTCCAGAATGCGATCCTGGGTGGAGTAAAGCAGTTGTTCCTGTTCCATCACGATCCCGATCATCACGACAAGAAGATCGAGTCGATGGTCGAACGGGCTCAGGAATGGGTGGCTGAACAACATTCGACGTTGAGCGTTGCCGCGGCGCGTGAAGGAGCCGAATACTTGCTTCAACCACACTGACTAATGAGTTCCGTCCTTTCTGTTAGTCCGGCGACGGAAGCCGATATCCCCCTGATTCTTGCCTTTATCCGGGAATTGGCGGAATTCGAAAATCTCACCCATGAAGTCAGCGCCACCGAAGAGAAGCTCCGGTCTACTTTGTTCGGAGCGCGCGTTTTTGCCGAATCGCTCATTGGCAGCGTAGACGGCGAGCCGGCCGGGTTTGCGGCGTTTCTGCCCAGCTACTCGACTTTCCTGGCCCAGCCAGGCCTATACCTGGAGGATATATATGTCCGTCCGCAATATAGGGGCCGCGGTCTTGGACGGGTACTGATTACTGCCGTGGCTGGAATCGCCGTGCAACGCGGATGCGGCCGATATGAATGGAGCGTGCTCGATTGGAACGCCCCGGCCATCCGCTTTTACGAAGGTCTCGGCGCCAGGATGCACAGTGACTGGCGCCGTATGCGGATAAGCGGCGCTGCGCTGGAGATGATGGCGAAAGGGTGATTGGCAATCGCGCCGCGCTTAGCGGGCCTCGATGGCCGGCTAATGAATGGGGAGTTCAAAAGGCCGCGACCGGCGAAGAATGAGCCATTGAGCATGCTCGATTACTGCTTCTCGTCCTACATGCTCCATGACTTCAAGTGAGCGGCGAAGAGGAGAGTCCGGCGCCGAGACGCCGCCGGGTGACCTTGCCTGATCGAGGTTTTTGTTTGCCCGTGCAAAAACGGCGGCCATGCGGTCAAACTGATTCGCCAGCTCCTCGTGTAGCTTTCGTTCGCAGTAGGCAAGTAAAAGCCCGCCTGCGACGAGTAGAACTCCGGATCCGATCAGAATTTCGTGAGAAGGATGCCTGGGGGAAAAGAGGTAAATACCCAAAGCCATCAACCATGCGGCAACGGCCAGACCAAGGCCGGTACGTCTCAACTGGACAGCGGTATGATGATGGCTGGTGACGGCCTTTTTGAAATAGGCCAATTGTTTCTGAATCCAGTTTTGAGCAGCCAGCGCCACGCGATGGGCACGGTCCGCATCATGGGGCAACTTTTCAAAATAGGTACGCCAGATTTTTGGAGGCGGTGAGAGGGCGAATACAGATTTGCGCGCCCAGGCCATTTCTGAGCGAAACTGATTTAAATAGGTATCGATCACAGAAGCATCGATGCCGACAAATGCCCACCAGCAGCGAACGCGAAGGGCCTCGGAAAGGACACGATAATCAAGCCGTCTTTCGTCCAGGCGCAGGAACCAGACCCAAATGACAGTCAGACCGGCGAGTACAATGGTAATGAGCGAAGCGGCCAGCCAGCGAGGATCATGAAGGGTTTGATCGCTGCTGATCTCAAAGTGATGGGCGTAGATGTGGAGGAAGAAGGCCGTTAAAGCGATCGCCGCGAAAAGCCCCATTTCGCACCGGTCCAGACGGCTTTGAAGAATCTGAGAAAGTTTGCCGGTCACGGCCCGGATGCGCACAAGACGATCAAAAAGAGGTCCCGGTGACAGGCTTGCCTGATCTTCTCCCAGGAAGGCGGCGACCGCTGAAGTGGCCGTCGGTTCAATTTTTTCCCATTCGGTTGCGATGTCGCAGTTAAAATCGTTGATAGCAGCGCAAGTCGCGCGAAATTGAGTCCACTGCCTGCGAATGATGGCTTGGTGATACTCGGGGGATGAGTCATTGAGATGTGGAGTGGCCCCCAGCGCGCGCCGCAGGTGTGCTAAAAAGCGCGCGGCCCTTCTATAGGTGTGGCATCGATCCTCCTCCTCGTCGTTCCATACTCCGCCCGGCAGCTCCACGCGCACGTCGCCGCTCTTTGAATCCAAAGCACATTCTTCGCTGGGCGTGTGAATTATGTAAACAGGACCGCCGATTTCGTCCTCCATGTTCAACCGATCACCCTGGGTCAGATCCGGGGGGATACCTTGTAACTGATAACGAACGAATTCCCAAGTGCCCGACGGCTTGCTAAGCCTATTTTCCGGGTCGGCGTTTCCATCCCAAAGAGCAATGAGGATCTGACAGCGGCGCACGATATATGCACCGGTAGTGGCGTAGCATCTATGGCGAAAATCGCTTGCCTGCTTACCCTCGTCCAGCGCAGGCCCAGCTTCACGGCTTTCCCTGGGGGCTTCACCTGGAACCGGAACTACAAATGATTCCACGTCGCCTCTGGCCAGCCATTCGCGCATCTGTTTGGCTGCATTCCGGCCACGCTCTGAGGCATCGAACGAGCTGCTATTGGCGAATTGCTCTTCGGGGAATGGCAATGGTGCGTGGACAGAAATATCGAGGTGGGCTGGGGAGCGGATTTCGAGAGCGGCTTGCACCGCGAGTTGATCAGCCCCCTGCGCGAGGGAGGAGAGAACCAGAAGAGGGGTTTGAGGGCAGAACTCGTGAATCTCGCGATAGACCTTTTTCAAAGCCGCCAGCAGATGGCGCTCGGCGCTTTCGGAGTAGCGACGATGGCCGACAATGCCGATGACGAGCGGGACGCGACATTGATGACAGAGAGCGGATAAAGAATTATCGTTCGGCATGGACACGCAATACTGATTGAAAACGTCTGTAGGTAGGAATCCTCAGTAAAATAGGTCAAAATTTCCGACCATATGCATAAAAACAGTTCACTAAAGAAAACGCGAGCTGTGTTATAGCTAATTTCCAATCATGATGCATTTAGCTGACATTCAAGTTTGCATCTCGGATATTCATGCGGACGTTTTGGGGTTAGCGCGCCGATAAGATTGGCCCTTGAAAGAAGGGTGGCGTCCTTCAAGAGGTTGAATTGGGGCCGCTGCTGTAGCAGTCAGGCACGTAGTCTGGAAAAGCCGTTTCGGAATCAAATCCTTGATCGCCGCCTTTTCACCCCCGCTCACGAACGCGCCTGAGCAACAACTTGCCGGTGCTTACTGTCCAGTAGCGACGCGCAACCTCTCAACGACAAGCCTGTCGGGAGTGGTCAACGGCTTCACGAAACCGGCGCAGGCCCAGCGAATGAAAAGCTTTGATTGTTCGCCCTGCGACTTCAGAGCGATACAGCCTGCGCCACGCTCTATTGGCCTCTCTATTACGGTGGTGGCTCGGCACACCGTTCGCATCCCTTCTGATTTAGTGCGCGCATTCCAAATGCCGGCTCCTCCTCCTCCTCTTTACCTCAGGAGGGGCCGCGGGCGTTGCCGGCTGCGCGCCCGGGCAATCAAAGAGAGCTAATCTAACTTCACGGAGGGGATAAACTCGAATACAGATCCACACTTTCTGGCAAGCGTGTGGCTGCTTGATAAAGCCGCGCAGCTTCATCTTCCCGCGCCGGCTTAAGAAGCTGACAGCTGTCGAAGCGGTTTAGCCTTTCTGTTTTGCCCAGCGAGCGCGTTGAGCGGCGGCGATTTTCTCGCGGGTTTCAGGTGACATTGTGCGCTTTCCTTTGCCTGCAGACTTGCTCTTGGCGGCAGGCGCCTGCTTGGCCGAGCCGTTACTTTGCGAGGCTTTGGCCGGTGCTGGTGCGGAAGCTGGGGCACTCTGGCTTAGAAGCGAATTGAGCTCTTGTTCAAGCGCCTCGATCTGCTCGGCGATTTGAACCGCGCGTTGAAGTTGCTGAACGGATGGACTCTGAGTTGATTTCATAGAAGCCGTGTATCACGGATAAGTGAACGTGAAAAGGTGCAATTAGACTAAAATAGCAGTTAAGTTTCGCATCAAGAAGGCGCGTGCAGACAAGAAGCTGCTTAGATCGCATTACCGGCATTCAATCCGCTGCAGTGAAGCCGCTAGTTTGTAAGCGCTTTTTTTGCGCCTTTAAAAGCGGGAGCAACGCCGCTACTCCAGACCTCGTTGAGTAAAGCTCCGCTTGTTTGTTCTACCACGCAAAACCGCCGGCACCCTTATCCCTTGGAGGTTCGAACAGCTTTGATCTGGATCTGCGCGGTGACACGCTCCTGATACTCGTTGCGCTCAATAAAAAACGCCACATCCCACGGCATCCGGGGTAGTTCGAGGAGCGCGCCGCCAAACCAGACCGCGCGTTGTTCCCGGCCGTTTTGGCGAAGGCTAAGCATCAAATGCTTCTCCTTCATTATGCGCGGTTCAGCCGCAAGGCTCACGTTGCGGGCTACAAAGAGCGGCTGCGGGTTGCCCATTCCGAAAGGTTGCAAAGCTTCATGCTGGCGGAGCAGCTCAAGGTCGATCTCGCGCAAGGCAATAATCGAGTCCAGATAAAGGACGGGCTGGAGTTGCTCGGCGGTCAGCGATTGGCTGGCACAAGCCTGGAATGCTTCCCGAAACTCAATGAAACGGACTTGCTGCAGAGTTAACCCGGCCGCCATTTCGTGACCGCCGAATTTCTCCAGCATCCCGCCGCAATGGCTCAACGCCTGGACAAGCGAGAGCCCGTCAATGCTGCGTCCGCTTCCTTTGCCAAGCCCCTGCTCGTCAAACCCTATCACAAAGGTAGGCCGATGATGCCGTTTCATTAAGCGCGATGCCACAATTCCAACTACGCCGGGATGCCATCCCGCGTCGCCAACCACGATGGCTGCATCGCGGGTTGCATCAAAGCATTCGATTAGCTGCGCTTCGGCCTGTTTTAATACGGAGTCTTCCACCGCGCGCCGTTCTCTATTTTGGATATCAAGGGCGTTGGCAATGGATCGGGCACGGGAAACGTCCTCGGTTAACAGCAGTTCCAGCGCATCCTGGGCGGTGCCGAGCCGGCCGGCCGCATTGAGCCGCGGGCCGAGTCCAAACCCGATGTTGGCCGGACTTAAAGGGGGGCGCAGTCCGGCTACTTCCAGAAGAGAGCGGATGCCAACCCAGTGCGAATGGGCGAGCTGTTCTAGCCCGCGTTTGACAAAAATCCGGTTCTCGCCGGTGATCGGGACGAGATCGGCCACGGTGCCAAGGGCGACAAGGTCGAGGTAATGGCGAAGGTCAAAGCCGGGCAGGGGACGACGCTTAAGCAGCGCGTGGGCTACTTTAAAGACGATCCCGACACTGCAAAGGTTGTGGCTTTCATTGCCAAGCTTTGGATTAACGAGGGCGATGCAATCGGGCAGGTTCGATTTACATTCATGGTGATCGAGCACGATGACATCGACTCCGTGCGTGCGCAGGGTTGCAATCTCGGCCACCGAGGAGGTGCCGCAATCGACCGCGATCAGGAACTGGGGCGCCAGCGTGCTTAAACAACGCGCCACCCCGTCGGCGCTCAGTCCGTAGCCTTCCTCAATCCGCGAGGGGAGAAAACATTGGGGCTGGGCGCCGTAAGCCCTCAGGACCCGTGTTAAAAGCGCAAGCGACGTGACTCCATCCACATCGTAATCTCCATAGAGGACGATGCGTTCGCCGCGATCGAGCGCCGCCATGATCCGTTCGACAGCCGCTTCCATATTGGGAAGTAGAAACGGGTCGGCGAGCGATTTTAAGCGGGGATCAAGGAAATTGCCGGCCGCTTCATTGGTCTGAAAGCCGCGCCTCCAGAGCAGTTCGGCCACGAATGGCGCCACGCCAAGTTCATTGGCGAGCGGACGCGCCTCGCTCAGGTTTGATTCGGGAAAGATCCAGCGAAGTTGCACGTTGCTCATGTGCCTAATTGCGGACGGCGCCGCCAGTAATCATGCGTGATCGGTATTTTTAGAAACCCGCCCGACGATGCCAAGGCAGCGCGTGATCAAGGCCGTCCAGCCTGTCTGATGATTGGCGCCGAGCCCGCATCCGATGTCGGCGTGGAAGTATTCATGAAAGAGCAGATTGTCGTGCCAGTTCGGATCGCTTGCATAGCGGAAGTTATCGCCAAAACAGGGGCGCTTTCCGTTTTCATCAAGCGTGAAAATCTTTGAAAGCCGAAGTGCGAGCTCACTGGCCACCTTGTCCAGAGTCATGAGATTGCCTGAGCCGGTTGGAAACTCCACCTTCACGCTCTCCCCGTAAAAATGATGGTAGCGTTCAAGCGCCTCGATCAGCAGGTAATTGATCGGAAACCAGATCGGGCCGCGCCAGTTGGAGTTGCCGCCAAAGAGATTGGAACGCGACTCAGCCGGCTCATAACAGATCCCGTAATCGTCGCCATCGAGCCGGAGGGTATATGGATTTTTTTCGTAAATCCGCGACAGGGAACGGATGCCGAAAGGGGAGAGGAACTCTTTTTCGTCGAGCACATAATGGAGCACGCGCACGAGCCGCTCTTTTGAAGGAATGGAAAGCATGCGCAAGGCCTCTTCATCCGTGCATTCGTTGCGTTGCATGCAGGAGATATGCCGGGAAAGATCGGGCCGGTTATTGATAAACCAGCGCATCCGTTTGCGGAAGCCGGGCAGCTTTTCCACAATCTTCTGGTCGAGCACTTCGCACGCGAGCAGCGGGATGATTCCAACCAAGGAACGCACCCGGAGCGGGATAGTCTGCGCGCCTTCAATAAGAAGCTGATCGTAATAGAAGCCGTCCTGTTCATCCCAAAGACCGCCGCCACCGATCGCATTCATGGCGTCCACGATTTCAATAAAGTGCTCGAAGAACTTGGAGGCGATATCTTCGTAGGCGGGCCGGGTAAGAGCCAGTTCAAGCGCCATCGAGAGCATGGTGCCGCAGTAAAACGCCATCCACGCCGTCCCATCGGCCTGGGCAAGCGACTGGCCGCTTGGCATCGGTTTGGAGCGGTCAAACAGGCCGATGTTATCGAGGCCAAGGAAGCCGCCGGAGAAAATATGGCGGCCCTGCACGTCCTTGCGGTTGACCCACCAGGTGAAGTTGACGAGCAGTTTTTGAAAACAGCGCTCCAGGAAAAGCGTGTCGCGCTCGCCGCGTTTGGAGCTGATCTTATAAACCCGCCAGCAGGCCCAGGCATGCACCGGCGGGTTCACATCGCCAAAGTTCCATTCGTAAGCGGGAATCTGCCCGCTGGGATGCATATACCATTCCCTTAAAAGAAGCTGAAGCTGGTCCTTGGCAAAGTCCGGATCGACCCGCGCCATCGGGATCATGTGAAAGGCCAGATCCCACGCCGCATACCACGGATATTCCCATTTATCGGGCATCGAGAGGATGTCGTTGGCGTAAAGATGGGTCCAATCGAAGTTGCGGCTCTTGTCGTGCCCGGCCGGCGGCGCCGGTGTGGCCGGGTCGCCAACAAGCCATTCTTTCACCACGTAATTGTAGAACTGCTTTGTCCAGAGCAAACCGGCATAGGCCTGGCGCACGACGTTTTGCTGGTCGAGGCTGAGCTTCTGGGAAATCCGGTTTTTGAAAAATTCGTCCGCCTCCCGCTTTCGATCGGCAAAGATGGTGTCGAAGGATTCAAACGCCGGCGTCGTGGATAAGGCATCGGGCCGCAGCCGGAGTCTTAGTTCAACATGGCCATGCGCGGGAATAGTCAGCTTGTAATGGGGCGCCACTTTGGTCCCATGCGTATCGCGAACCGCGTTTGCCGCCTGATGCACAACCTTCTCGTGGAAGCCGTCCTTGACTACTTCCGACGTGTTTGGCGCGTTGAAGAGCCGCTGGTTATTGGTTTCATTCTCGGTAAAAAGAAGGGGCGCCTCCGAGTCGATTTCAAACCGGAACTCACCCAAGGTCGGATGGCTTGCCGCAACCGTGCGGCCATCCAGCTTGCGCATGGACGGTTTCGCCGTTGAGCTCTGGGTTTCGCCCCAGCTCCAGGTGTTGCGAAACCAAAGTGTCGGCAGGACATGGATAGTCGCCGAAGCATCGCCCCGATTCTCAATGCGGAGCCGGATTAGAATGTCGTCCGGGCCGGCCTTGGCGTATTCGACAAAAAGATCGAAGTAACGTTGCTGGTCAAAGATGCCCGTTTCATGGATCTCAAATTCCCGATCCTGCTTTCCGCGGCGTCCATTTTCTTCAATCAACCACTGATACGGATACTCACCCTGGGGATATTTATAAAGGCCGCGCAGATAGGAATGCGTGGGAGTGGAATCCAAATAATAATAAGCCTCTTTGACATCCTCCCCATGGTTGCCCTGTGGATTGGAAAGTCCGAAGAGCCGTTCCTTTAAAAAGGGATCTTTTTCATTCCACAGTGCGACGGCAAAACAAAGCCGGCATTCGCGGTCGCAAATCCCAAGCAACCCGTCCTCGCCCCAGCGATAGGTCCGGCTGCGGGCATGATCGTGCGGCAGATAGTTCCACGCATCCCCATTGGAGGAGTAATCTTCGCGCACGGTGCCCCATTGCCGCTCCGAAACATAAGGCCCCCAGCGTTTCCAATTTTTTTCGCGGCGGTTCTCCTCTGCTAAGCGCAGATGTTCGGCAGTGGGATTGGAAGCCATGGGGTGAAAAAAAGTATGACGAAACGAGTTCGCTTGGACAAGAAGTGATGCGGCTCTGCAACGCTCTTTCACATTCCGCTCAATCCGGCTTCGCTCATTCCCGTTTCAGGCGCTGAGTTAAAGCGAATTAGCTTCGGGACATTGCCGGAATAAATTTCAACGACAGCGCCTGCCTGGTAAGTAACAAGGCCCGTAACCCTAGGCGGATAAAATTGTCAGACAATCCAGTCGGGTGCGGGCCTATTTGAGCGGTTGCATTCCCAAAGGTTGCATCCCGGCGCGAGGCTGTTACCGTGGCCACCTCATGCGTCACTTGCTGACCAGCCGACTACCGTTGCTCCTCGGGCCTTCCGAGCGCGCCATTGTGCGTGCCGCCCTGGGAGCTTTCTAATTCAGTCGGCTGGCGCTGTTCCCGGTGGAGGCGGCTGCCCAGCCATTCAATTCCGCAGTTCCGCCGTATACCCATCTTTTGTCATGATTTCTGATCCCAGCAGCAAGTATCGTCCGTTTCCCCCGATCCATTTGCCTGACCGTCAATGGCCCGGCCGCACGCTGAGCAAGGCGCCAATTTGGTGCAGTGTTGATCTGCGCGATGGCAACCAGGCGCTGGCCGTGCCGATGAATGTTTCGCAAAAACTCGAGCTTTTTGAAGAGTTGGTGCGATGCGGCTTTAAACAGATCGAAGTCGGTTTTCCGGCCGCTTCAAACACCGAGTTTGAGTTCATGCGCCGCCTGATTGAAAGCGGCCGGATTCCTGACGATGTGACCATTCAAGTGCTCGTGCAGGCGCGAGAGGATTTGATTGAGCGCACCGTCGAATCGTTGATCGGCGCCAAAAGCGCCATCATCCATCTCTACAACTCCACTTCGCCAGCCCAGCGCCGGGTCGTTTTCGGACTCGAAAAATCCGATATCGTAAAGATGGCGGTGCGCGGCACCCAATGGATCAAGGATCGCTTGCCGCGTCTGGTCGGCACCGATGTCGGATTCGAATATTCGCCCGAAAGCTTCTCGGCCACTGAAATTGAGTTTTCTTTGGAAATCTGCGAGGCCGTTGTCGATGTCTGGGGACCGACCCCGGAGCGTCCGATTATTTTGAATCTCCCCGACACGGTCGAAGTGGCAATGCCGAATGTTTATGCCGATCAGATTGAATGGTTCTGCCGCAACTTGCGCCGGCGCGATTGTGCGATCATCAGTCTGCACACTCACAACGACCGCGGCACCGGCGTCGCAGCCACTGAGCTTGGGTTGCTGGCCGGCGCGCAACGCGTCGAAGGGACTCTCTTTGGGAATGGCGAACGGACCGGGAACCTCGATGTGGTGACGGTGGCGCTCAATCTCTATATGCACGGCATTGCGCCCGGACTCGATTTTTCCAACCTGAACGCCGTGGAGGAAATCTATGAGCGTTGCACGGGCATGACGATTCCAGCCCGGCAACCGTATGCGGGCGAGCTGGTCTTTACCGCCTTTAGCGGCTCGCACCAGGATGCAATTAAAAAGGGACTGGCTGAAGTGGAAAGCGGCGTGGGCAACCACTGGGATGTGCCGTATCTGACCATCGATCCGGCCGATCTGGGACGCAAGTATCGCGAGGTGATCCGGGTTAACAGCCAGTCGGGCAAAGGCGGTGTCGCTTATCTGTTGGAGAGCGAGTTCGGCATTGAATTGCCCAAAGAGATGCAGCGCGAGTTCGGACCGCTGGCTAACGATGAAGTCGACCGGCTCGGACGCGAGGTAACCGCTTCTGAATTAAGAACAATCTTCTGGCGCGAATACATCGAGCGCACGGAACCGTGGTCGCTGGAAGGAATCGACACGGTTGTCCAGCACGGCGTCAGCAGCTGCCACGCGCGCATTTACGATGCCGAGGAGGCGCGCGAGTATCCGCTTGAAGGGGTGGGCAACGGGCCGATAGCCGCCTTTGTCCATGCAATGAATACGATGGCGGCGGTGCCGAAGTTCGAGGTTGGCTATTACAGCGAACACGCCATGGCCAGCGGCGCGGAAGCGAGCGCCATCGCCTATATTCAAATCAAACTCGCTGACGGACGCTCAAAATGGGGGGCTGGAATCGATACTAATATCGAGCTCGCTTCCATCAAGGCCGTGCTTAGCGCCGTCAATCGCTCCCTGGTTTGACGAAGCTTGGTTTTATAAAAAAAGATTGATACCGCGCCCTCCACGCGGAGCGCCGGCAACTCCTTGGCCGGCATCCATTTGAAGGACTCCGGGCGTCCTGTCCAATCCTCGCCCGGAGTCCTTCATTCCTTGATGAATTTGTTATGACCACCCCGCTTTTACGCCCCGCTCCTGAACTTCTTGCCCCGGCAGGAGACTGGGAATGCGTGCGTGCCGCCGTGGCCAACGGCGCTGATGCCATTTATTTCGGATTGCCGCGGTTTAACGCCCGGCTGCGCGCCAATAATTTCACCGAGGAGGAGCTGCCCGAGCTCGTCGCATTTTGCCATCGCTTTGGAGTCAAAGCGTATGTCGCGTTCAATACACTGGTTTTTACCGGCGAACTCGACGCGGCGGCCGATTATTTACGGCTCCTGAATCGGGCCGGTGTCGACGCATTGATTGTCCAGGATGTCGGGCTGATCCGGCTCGCGGCTCACATCACGCCTGAATTGCCGATCCACGCGTCAACCCAGATGACGATTACTTCTCCGGAAGGGGTGACGTTTGCCCGCGAGCTCGGGATCGAACGGGTGGTTTTGGCCCGGGAACTTTCATTGAGGGAGCTGAAGAAGTTTGCGGTCGAAGATCCCGATTCCACGGTGCCGCGTCCGGCGTTGCCGCTGGAGGTGTTTGTCCATGGAGCACTTTGCGTTGCCTACTCGGGCCAATGTCTTACGAGTGAATCGCTTGGCCAGCGCAGCGCCAACCGCGGCGAATGCGCGCAGGCCTGCCGGATGCCGTACGAACTGGTTGTCGACGGCGCGATTCGGGATCTGGGCGACCGGCGTTATCTTCTTTCTCCGCAGGATCTTGCGGCGGTCAACGAAATCCCGCGTCTGCTTGAGCTCGGCGTTGTCAGTTTTAAAATTGAGGGCCGTCTCAAGGCGCCTGAATACGTGGCCGCCGTCTGCCAGGTTTATCGTAAAGCAATCGACGCGGCGCTTGAGCAGCGCGCCCACGAGGCAACGGCGGCGGACCGGTATCAGTTGGAGATGACCTTTTCCCGCGGCCTTTACAGCGGCTGGATGCATGGCGTCAACCACCAGGAACTCGTGTCGGCGCGTTTTGGCAAAAAGCGCGGCCCGTTTGCCGGGCGCATCGCGATGGTGGGACGCGACTTCATTGAATTAAACGCCGAGGTGCCGCTGAACCTGGGCGACGGAATCGTTTTTGACACGGGCGGCGATACCAATAACGAGCAAGGCGGCCGGATCTATCAGATCAAAGGCAACCGGTTCTTCTTTCAGCATCGCCACCTCGATTTTGACCGGCTTAAACCGGGCGACCGGGTTTGGAAGACGGACGATCCGGCGCTTGAGAAACGGCTGCAGCAATCTTTTTCGGGCAAGATCGAACCGCGCAGGCGGCAACCGATCGCGTTGCGTGTCAGCGGCCGGGCAGGCGAACCGATGCGCGTGGAAGCCATCGTGCCGGGCACCGCGGATGTGCCGGGTGTGAGCTCCACCATTCCATTGCAGGTTGCCCGGACCGCGCCATTGACCACAGAAAAGCTGCGCGAACATCTCGGCCGGTTTGGAGATACTCTTTACGAATTGGGCGAGCTGACCCAGACCCTTGAGGGCGAACTCATCCTGCCCATCGGCGAACTCAACCGGCTCCGCCGCGAGCTTGTTTTTAAAATCGACGCCGCCCGCCAATCACATCGTCCGGAATCGCCAAAAGGGTGGCGTGAAATCTTTGCCCCGCCTCGAAACGAGGCGGCGGCCGGCACGGAGCTCACGTTGCTTTGCAGGACCATGGAGCAGGTCGATGCAGCGCTCAGCCGCGGTGTGAAAACCATTTATACGGATTTTGAAGATATCCGGCGTTACAAGGATGCCGTGGCGCTCGTACGCGGGCATGCAACGGGCGCCTCGATCTTCCTTGCCACGCCGCGCATCCAGAAGGCAGGCGAGGAAGGGTTCTTTAAACTCATTGAAAAAGCCGCGCCCGATGGCGTGTTGATTCGCAACCTCGGTGCGATCGACTATTTTTCCAACAACGGCGCATTGCGCAGGCACGGCGACTTTTCACTCAACGTGGCCAACCCGATCAGCGCTGGGCATTTTATCGGTAAAGGGCTCGATCGCGTGACTATCAGCTATGATCTGAATATCGAACAGGTGCTCGACCTGCTCGCTGCCGCGCCGCCACCGTGGTTTGAACTCACCTTGCATCAGCATATGCCGATGTTTCACATGGAGCACTGCGTGTTCGCGGCTTTCCTTTCCAAAGGCACCAGCGCGCTCGATTGCGGACGGCCTTGCGAAAAGCACCGCGTCTCCCTGCGCGATCGAGTCGGTATGGAACATCCGTTGCGGGCCGATGTCGGCTGCCGCAACACGCTCTTTAATGCCGTGCCCCAGACCGGCGCGCGCTTTTTCAGCATGCTGGAGAACGCCGGGTTGCGGTATTTCCGAGTTGAGTTGCTGGAGGAATCGGCGGCGCAGGCAGGCGAGGTGATCGAGGCGTATCAGGCGCTCCTGGCCGGAACCCAGGGCGGCGAGGAGTTATGGCGCAAACTCCGAGTCCAATCGCAGTTGGGCGTGACTCGCGGCACACTCTAATTTTCCCTGGCTGTCCGCGTTTTTTAATTTGGGTCGTCCAGCAGCCGTATCCTTAGCTCAGCCGGTTCAACCCCTTCAATGGCAACGATTTTGTCCCGCGATTTCTCCCCTGAAATCAGCGTGATGGCGCGTCCCGGGAGATCAAGCCTCCTGGCGAGAAATTCGCGGAGCGCTTCGTTGGCTTTTCCATCAAGGGCCGGGGCGGCGATTTTGATCCTGACGGCTTCCCCGTAAACACCGGCCACTTCGCTGCGTTTCGCGTTTGGAACGACTCGAATCCGCAGCGTCGATTTCACGCCCGCGGCTTGATATAAACGCCGATCAACGGACGAATCGAAGGTTTAAATGATCGGAAATCGCTCACAAAACCATACTTGGTCCGGATTTCCACATGCCCGGCGCCGCGCCCGCCATAAACCAACACCGAGCCGAGAGGCGCCCGATACGGGTCTTTCACATTGATTTTTTTGAACCCGTAGCTTTTTTGGAGTTCACCGCCGGCTTCCTTTGCGTTGGCGGTTTTCGGATATGTGTCGATGGTATTTGATGCGAGTAACGCATTTTTTACGTAGCGCCAGCAACGGCTAACAGAATGACTGCGGGCGCGCTCCTGGGCGATTTCGGCAGCGCGCAGCATCCGTTTGTCGTAACGGAACTTGGAAGATTGCGGACCGAAGATCGAGAGCTTGCTCAAATCGAGCTTCTGCGCCGTCTTTTTGTCGTAGAGGGAGTCGTTCGCACCGCAATCGAGAGAAGTGAGCCCTATAAGGAGCAAAAAGAAGGGGAGAACCCGAAAATGCATGGTTTTTGGTGATGCGCTGGCGGACAGTAGCGAGCAAACCGGGTCGGTCAAACGCGCATTTAGCTGGACATTATTTTTGCCAGCAGCAGGGCGGCAACGGTGCGCGTGAGAATCCCTTCATTTTGTTGAACCCGACAGACCTTTCCAACGTGAATTTTCAAGCGCCGTTGCATGATTTGGAGTGGATAACGCCGCAGCGCCGGCGGCAACTCAACCGGTTCGGACTCACCACCGTGGAGGCGTTGCTCACCCACTTTCCGCATCGCTACGAAGACCGCTCAAAGTTCGACCGGTTTCCCACCGCTGAGACCGAGCAGCCGGTTTGTCTCTGCGGGATCGTGAAAAAGGCCGGTGTCCGGCATTTGCGCAACAACCAGAGAATGTTTGATGCCGTGCTTGAGGAGGAGAACGCGCATGCGCTGAGTACGCCTTTGGTTTGTCGCTGGTTTAACGCGCATTGGGTGGAAAAAGCGATCGCCACGGGACAGCGGCTCGTCGTTTACGGCAAGCCGAAAAAGAGCGGCGCGAACATCGTCATTGCGCACCCGGAATTTGAAGTGGTGGACGAAGAATCGGAAGGCTCGATTCATCTCCAGCGCATCGTGCCCATTCATCGCGCCACCGAGGGGCTTTCCACAAGGGTCCTTCGGCAGATGATCTGGGATGCGCTCGAGCGGGTCGACCCGGGGAGCGTCACAGCGCTTCTTCCCGCTGGCTTTGATCCGGTCCCGCGCGTCGAGGCGCTAAGGCAGATTCATTTTCCTGATTCAGCCGGATTGCTTGAAAGCGCGCGCCGGCATCTGGTGCTGATTGAGTTTTTCGGACTCCAGCTTTGCGTGGCGGCCAAGCGCGCCGAGCAGATCGCGCAACCGGGTGAAGCGCATTGCGGTCCGGGCAGGCTGATGGAGCAACTCCACGCCGCGCTTCCGTTTGCCCTGACAAACGCCCAAAACCGCGCCATCGCGGAGATCCGGGCCGATTTGGGTTCGCGACGCTCGATGAACCGTCTGCTGCATGGCGATGTTGGTTCAGGCAAAACGCTCGTGGCCCTGAGCGCCATGCTTCTCACCGTGGAAGCCGGTTATCAGGCCGCGCTGATGGCCCCTACCCAGATCCTGGCCGAGCAACATTACCTGACCTTCAAACGTCTGCTCGATCCGCTTGGCATCGGCGTTGCGTTGCGGACCGGATCGCGCAAGGAAGAGACCACGGCGCTCCCGCTCTTCGCCCATGCCGGGGTGCAAGACGGCGTCGTCGGATTGAATGCATCCGCATCGGCCGAGCCGCAGATTTTTATCGGCACGCATGCTCTCCTTTATGAAGGCGCGGGGATCAGCCGCCTGGGACTGGCCGTTATTGATGAGCAGCACAAGTTTGGCGTCATGCAACGCGCCCGGCTTCGGGATCAGGGGATCGCGCCCGATGTCCTCGTCATGACGGCCACGCCGATCCCGCGCACTTTGACGATGACCGTCTATGGCGACCTCGATGTCAGCACACTCGATGAATTGCCTGCCAACCGGGGGAAAATCATCACCGGCGCGCGTCCCGACAGCAAATTGCCGGATGCCGTTAAGTTTATCCGGGAACATCTCGAAGCGGGCCGCCAGGCTTACGTGGTTTATCCGCTTATCGACGGGTCCGAAAAACTCGAAGCGAAGGCGGCTGCCGCTGAGTTTGAAAAATGGCGGCAATTTCTTGCCCCGATGCAATGCGAACTGCTGCATGGCCGCATTCCGCCTGAAGAAAAGGAAGCGATCATGGAACGATTTCGCCGGGGCGAATCGAAAGCGCTCATTGCCACGACAGTCATCGAGGTCGGTATCGATGTGCCCAATGCTACCATCATGCTCATTGAAAATGCGGAGCGTTTTGGCCTTGCCCAGCTTCATCAGCTTCGCGGCCGGATTGGGCGCGGCGTTCATAAAAGTTATTGCATCCTTCTCAGTTCTAAGACGGAAGATCCCGAGGCGCAGGAAAAACTGCGGATCCTTGCGGAGACGCGCGACGGTTTTGAAATCGCGGAAGCCGATTTGCGTCTGCGCGGTCCCGGCGACCTCCTTGGAACGGCCCAGAGCGGACTTCCGCCGCTGAAACTTGGCAACCTCTTTGCCGATGCGCCGCTCATGCGGCTGGCCCGCCAGCGAGCGATTGACATTTTTGACGCCGACCCGGCGCTCGCCCTTCCCGAGAATGGCTGGTTGAGCGCGCTCTTGGCTGGGAACAAAAAAATCTCCCTCTCCCAAGTCAGCTGAGGCAAAGCCTCTCCTCTCCCTTCTTACTCGTAATCGTAATCCTCCAAGCCGGCCGGAATCAGACGTTTCAAAAACGGAGCCGAGCACCCGTCACTTTTCCTCCGTGACTATCCGTTGCTTTCTCTGGCCTGATCGGCGCCATGGTTTTCGGCAGATTCGTTAAAACGCCCCTTCCTGACACACAAAAACATTCACAGCCCCGTAGTTTAAAGAAACGCGGTGTTTGGGGGATATTTCACGTTTTGCTCACCGCGGCCTGACTTCATTCAATGAGACGCTTTTTTTTCATCCTCCTGCTCGCTGCCCTGGTCGCGTTTGGTTATCACCGTTGGACTGTATTGAATGGGCCCGGCGCGGGCAGGCGGGCCGTTGAGCAATTCACGCCGGCGGAACATCCCCGGCTTGATTTAAAAGATGTCCAGGTGCTGGCGGCCATTGATGCGGAATATAGCCGGCTTATCAGCACGGTGACTCCCGCCGTTGTCGCGATTCGTTCCCGCGGAGTGGCACCATCGGACCCTTTTGAGATGCTTTTTCGACGCCAACTCGGCGCGGCGGCTCCGGTTAAAAAATCGCTTGGTTCAGGGGTTATTGTTTCCAAGGAAGGCCATGTCCTTACCAATGCCCATGTCATTGAAGGGATGAGTGAGATCATGGTGCAGCTCACCGATGGACGCAGTGTGCCGGCGCGCTTGATTGGCGAGGATAAACAGACCGACATCGCCGTGCTTCGTATCGATGCCCCGCGGATTGAAGCGCTGCCGATGGGCAACAGTGATGAACTGCGCGTGGGCCAGATGGTCTTCGCCATCGGCAATCCGTTCGGTCTCCAGGAAACCGTCACGCAAGGCATCATCAGCGCCAAAGGCCGTTCGATTAGCGACAGCGGCGTGGAGTTCATCCAGACCGATGCGGCCGTCAACCAGGGCAATTCGGGCGGCCCGTTGCTCAATCTGCGCGGCGAGATCATCGGGATCAACAGTGCGATTCTTTCCGAAAGCGGCGGCTGGCTGGGAATCAGTTTTGCGATTCCTTCCAATACAGCCCGGCGCGCATTGGAAAGCATCATCAAGGTGGGGCGGATTGTCCGTCCGTATCTTGGGGTGCTGATGGCGGATGTGACCGAGGATCTTGCCCAGGAGTTCAAGGCGCCCGATACCCAGGGCGCTTTTATTCACGACGTAGTCCCGACTTCACCGGCGGCCAAAGCCGGATTGAAACCGGGCGACATTATTCGCCGGCTAAACGGCACGGTCATCCGAAACAGCGCGGCGTTGCGCGAGCAGGTTGCCGCGTCGGCCGTCGGGGCAAAGTTAAGCCTCGATTACTTGCGCGAGGGTGTTGAAAAGAACGTGGAGGTGGAGGTTGTGGAAGCGCCAACGGCCGGCGCCGCCATTCAACGGCCCGCTGCGCCACAGTCGTTGCGACCGGGCACGCGCATGCCAAGGCGTCAGTTGGTGACCAACGTGCTTGATGGCATCCAGGTAAGTGAGATCCCGGCCCGATTGCGCGATCAGCTCCCGGAAAATGCACGGGGTGTTTTTGTCACAGGCCTTGAGGAAAATGCCGCGGCGGCCCGGACATTGCGCGATGGCGATGTGATCGAGGAGATCAATCAGCAACCGGTTTCCTCCGTGGATGATTTCGAAAAACTCGTCAACGCGCTTCCTCCCGGGCAGCGGGCCTTGCTTCATGTCGCCCGGGGCGATTCCAGGCTTTTTGTGGTAGTCAGTCCGCCAAAGTAGCCACTCAAACACCATCACTTTTTTCCTACAACGGCGGGTTGAGCCGCCAAATGGAGAGGTTCAAAACCGCGGCAAAGCTTACCCACGCCAGGTATGGCACCAAAAGCCAGGTGGCCGGACGTTCCACTTTACTGAAGGCCACGAGCGTTATGACGATCGCCACCCATAAAAGGATGATCTCGCCAAAGGCAACGCCCGGCAGATGCCACCCGAAAAAGAGCGGGGTCCAGAAGGCGTTGAGGGCAAGTTGAATAAGGTAAAATGTCAGCGGACGGCGTTGCGTGCGCCAGCCGCCCTGGCGCCATACCCGCCACGCGGCCACGGCCATCAGGATATAAAGCAACGTCCAGACCGGGCCAAAAAGCGCGGAAGGCGGATTCCACGAAGGTTTGTTTAATCCCGCGAACCATTCCCCAGGCAGACTTCCGGCTCCGATCGTCGGAGCCAGAAATGTCAGCAGAATCCACCCGGCAAGCACCAATGAAGAGTTGTGTTTGGTTTGATGATTCACTCTCTAATGAATCGGGCGAGCAGCCCTCGCGAAATCCGGTTTTTTAGTGGGAACCAAATTCGCGATGCAATGTGCGCAACGAGCCCGTCACCGTCGCCAGATCGCCCACAATGACGAACATCCGGAATGGATAATCGCCCGGCGCAATCCCATCCTTTTCCCGGATTCGAAAGACGCAGTTCCATTTCACCACTTTGGCCGAATCAAAATTGAACCGTCCGTACGTGGGGCCGCTTGTTGCAGGAGAATTCTGAGGCGGCGAATAAATTCCCATCGCATGGCTGCCGCCCGGAACTGAGAGAACCACCGGACGGCCAATCTCGCCCGGCCCCTCGGAGAGCGGCTCAAGTTCGCCCGATTGCGCGTTGAATTGGAGAAAGCGCGAAAACTCCGTCGGCATGTAACCGGTCAGCGCCTCAAACACCGCCTCGTTGTGCCGCTCGCCAATCGGGAGTCCAAACGTGACGTCGTATGAAATGACGCCGGGCATCTCTTTATATCCAATCCTCACCCGCTTGGTCAGGAGATGATTGGATAAAACGGTATTGTTTTTGGCCAATTGTCCACCCGATTTTCCACCCGGCCGCAGCCAGAACGCCATCTGGCTCGTGGTTTGAAGCGCGTTGCCTGTGGCTACGAGATGAAGCAGGCGGCTTGAGGAAACCGGTCCCGCGCCGTCGCGTTCGCAGCCCGCTTCGGTCGGATTATAGGTCTCGTTGAGAATGGGGGTTCCACTATCGAGGTTCGACGCGCTCTGAAGCTGGCGGCCGTGGTCGGTCGAGTTGATGAACTCCCTGCCGTTCCAGCTCAGCGAATCGATGGCACCCGCCAGCCGCGCCGTCGTGCTGATCACAATCTCCGAGCCGCCAGCTGCCGCCCGAATCACGGAGTCACCCGAGGGCGCTTCCGCACAAAACCCCGTCACCGAGGCGAATGCGCAGAGCCATAGCGAAACCCGCAGCATGCGAATTTATCCCAGCAAGGTTTTTGCGTGGACCAGCGCTTCGCCGAGTTTGGAGGGATCTTTTCCTCCTCCTCGCGCCGCATCGGGTTTGCCGCCGCCTTTTCCCCCCACAATCGGCGCGATCCCCTGGATGAGTTTGCCCGCCTGGACTTTGGAGGTGAACTCGGAGGAAACCGCGGTCACGAGCGCGACCGCTCCGTTGGCGCTTCCGCCGAGTACAATTACTCCGGCGAACTGCCCTTTGAGCGCATCGGCCACGGTCTGGAGTGTATCGCCGTCAACCGCGCCCAGATTGGCGATGATGGCCGGGATGCCATTGATGGTTTCCGCTTTGGAAATGAGTTCTTTGGCGCGACCGGATGCCTCGCGTTGCTGGGCTGCCTTGAGCGCGCGTTCGAGCTCCTTTTGATCGGCGATCATTGAATCGATCCGTTTTTCAATCTCGCCGAGCGGACTGCCGAGCTTGGCGGCGAGCAGTTTGAGGCGTTCCCCGTCAGCTTGGGCAAAGTCGTAGGCATTAAGCCCGGCAACCGCTTCGATCCGGCGCACACCGGCCGCGATGGCAGCTTCGCCCACGATCCGGAACAATCCGATCTCGCCGGTCGCGCGCGTGTGCGTGCCGCCGCAGAGCTCCATCGAATAGCCATTCAACGCGCCCGGTTCCCCGCCGATCTGCACGACTCGCACGATGTCGCCGTATTTATCGCCGAAAAACTGCATGATCCCGGGCCGGCCTTTGATCTCGGCGTGTGGTACTTCTTTCCAGGAAACCGAGGCATTCTCCACGATGCGCTGGTTTACGAGCCGCTCGACATCGCGCACCTGCTGCGGGGTGAGCGCCTGATGATTAAAATCAAAGGTTAGTTTTTCCGCGCCGACAAAGGAGCCTTTCTGCGTGGCCTCCTTGCTCACCACCTCATGCAAAGCCCAGTGCAACAGATGCGTCACGCTGTGATGCCGCTGGATGGCTGCCCGCCGCGCCGGATCGACACTGATGTTAATGGTCGAGCCGACCGCTGGCACGTCGTCGGAAGCGGCATCGATGAAATGCAGCCAGGTGTTGCCGCTCTTTTGCGTGTTGCCGATCCGCCAGAACTGGCCGCTGCCGCTCAGCTCGCCGGTGTCGCCAACCTGGCCGCCCATTTCCGCGTAACAAACACTCGCATCGAGAATGACCGCGGTCTTTTCCTTGAGCGCAACGACTTCGACCACCTGGGCATCGGTCGTCAGCGAATCAAATCCGATAAAGCGCGTCGGGGTCGTCGTCTCGATCTGGGAGAGTTCGATGATCTGCTTTTTCTGCGCGGCCCGGGCCCGGTCGCGCTGCTCTTTCATGAGGATTTCGAAACCGGCGGTATCAACCGTCAGCCCGCGTTCACGCGCCATCAACTCGGTAAGATCGAGCGGGAACCCGTAGGTGTCGTAGAGTTTGAAAGCAGTATTGCCTGACACCTGCTGGTTTCCGGGCAGTTCGCTCAGGAAAATCTCAATCCCGCGATCGAGCGTGCGATTAAACGATTCCTCCTCCACGCGGAGCACTTCCTCGATGTGCTTTTGTTTTACCCGCAGCTCGGGGAATACACCGCCCATTGATTGGGCCAGGACGTCGACCAGCTTGTAGAAAAACGGCTGGTGGAATCCGAGCGTGCGTCCGTACCGGACCGCCCGGCGCAAAATCCGCCGCAGCACATAGTTGCGATCGGTGTTGCCGGGCTGGATGCCGTCCGCGATGGCAAAGCTCAGGGTCCGGATGTGATCGGCGATCACGCGGAAAGCGACATCGGCTTTTTCCAATTCCGTATCGCCGGTGCTGCCGCTGGCCGGGAGCGT
The DNA here is from genome assembly GCA_028293625.1 of Chthoniobacteraceae bacterium. GTDB lineage: Bacteria > Verrucomicrobiota > Verrucomicrobiia > Chthoniobacterales > Chthoniobacteraceae > CAIURC01. Next base: position 449,158 of record JAQGOL010000035.1, read on the forward strand.
GGAGCCGTATTGTTTGCCGCTCAGCTTGCCGATTTCATCAAAGATCGGACGAAAAATATCGGTCTCGTAATTTGAGATCTTGGCGTTGGCGAAATCGGTGAAGTTTTTCGTGCCCTGAATGATCGAGGCGACGCGTTCAAAGCCCATGCCGGTGTCGACATGCTTGGCCGGGAGCGGCGAGAAGCTGCCATCGGGGTTTGCGTTGAACTGGATGAAAACCAGGTTCCAGATCTCGATGCATTCGGCGCTGCCTTGGTTAACGAGCGCGCCGTGGGTATCGCCGGCCGGGGTGAGATCGACATGGAGCTCGCTGCACGGCCCGCACGGACCCGTGTCGCCCATCATCCAGAAATTGTCTTTTTTGTTCCCGTTGACGATGTGTTTGGCCGGATCGAGTCCAACGGAGCGGTATTTTGCGGCCCACAAATCCCACGCTTCCTGATCGAAATCGGCGGGATCGCCCTTTGATTTGTCGGGGCTGTAGACCGTGGCGTAAAGACGGTTGGCCGGGAACCCCCAGCGTTCAATAATCAGCTCCCAGGCCCACTCGATGGCTTCTTTTTTAAAATAATCGCCAAAGCTCCAGTTGCCGAGCATCTCGAAAAACGTGTGGTGATACGTGTCGAGGCCGACATCATCGAGATCGTTATGCTTGCCGCCGGCCCGAATGCATTTCTGGGTGTCAGCGGCGCGGCCCGGAGAATAAGGGCATTGGATCTGGCCAAGGAAGATCGGCACAAACTGGTTCATCCCTGCGTTGGTGAAAAGCAGGTTGGGCGAGTCGGGCATCAGACTCGAGGATGGGACGATGGTGTGCTGTTTCTCGCGGAAGAAATCGAGGAAGGATTGGCGGATCTGTGCGGCGGTCATGGGCAAAGGGTCGCGAACGTAGCCAATCCCGGCAAAAGGTAAACACTGACGTCTTACGGCCTGTCGGTGGCGCTTGGAATTGGTCGTTACTTGCGCGGGGAAGGCGTGACCGGCAGATTGAGCCATGAGTATCACTGCCCCGCGCGGACTTCTTGTTGGCAATCAATGGCGGACTTGCACGGAGACGCTGCCGGTCATTGATCCTTTTACCGGAAACGAAATCGCCCGTGCCCCGCTTGGCGATGAAGCGCTTTTGGAGGAAGCAATCGGCGTGGCGCAGGCAGCGTTTAAAAAGACCAGGGCGATTCCGGCGCATGCGCGGGCTGGATTGCTTGAGAAGGTGGCAATCGGGATTGAAAAAAGAAGCGCCGAGCTGGCGGAAACGATCATGGCTGAATCGGGTAAACCGATCATTTTCGCCGAGGCGGAAGTAGGCCGTGCCGTCATGACCTTCAACACCGCGGCGGGTGAAGCGCGCCAATCGCAAGGCGCGTTGCTTCCCCTGGATGGCCTCCCGCCCGGCGCGGGTCACTTTGGCATGGTCAGACGTTTTCCGATCGGTGTCATCGGCGCGATCACGCCCTTCAATTTCCCGCTGAATCTGGTGGCTCACAAGGTGGCGCCTTGTCTGGCAACGGGTAACACGATGGTGCTTAAGCCGGCTATGAAGACGCCGTTAACCGCGCTCTTGCTGGCGGAGATCCTGGTCGAAGCGGGAATGCCGGAGGGACAGATTAACTTTGTGACCTGCACAAATGAAGTGGCGGCTCAGCTCGTGCAGGATGAGCGGGTGAAAAAAATCACGTTCACGGGCAGTCCGGAAGTCGGCTGGCGGCTTAAAGAGCAGTGCGGAAAAAAGCGGATCACGCTTGAGCTCGGCGGCAACGCGGGCGTGATCGTGCATTCCGATGCGGAGCTGGACATGGCAATTCCAGCGATCGCAATGGGCGGGTTCGGCCAGGCGGGGCAATCGTGTATCAGCGTACAGCGAATCGTTATCCACGAGAGCCGGTATGAGGAGTTCCGTGAGCGCTTTCTTGCCCATATTCTAGCGAAGATAAAAACCGGGGATCCGCGCGATCGGGCAACGATCGTTGGACCGATGATCAATGCCGAAGCGCTGGAGCGGGTTCGCAAACAGATATCCGATGCCGTGGCCGCCGGGGCGAGTGTGGCGCTGGGCGGTACCATTACAGGCCGATGCCTGGAAGCGACTGTGCTTGAAAACCTCGATCCGCGGTGCGACCTGGTGGCGGGGGAAGCGTTTGCACCGCTTGTCACGCTGCATCAGTACCGGGAGTTTAAGGAAGCGCTGGAGTTTATCAACGCGTCCGTCTTTGGCCTTCAGGCCGGTGTTTACACCCGCGATTTGAACCTGGCGATGCAGGCCTTTGAAGCGCTCGATGTCGGAGGTGTCCTAATCAATCAGGTCCCGACATGGCGTGTGGATAACATGCCGTATGGCGGGATAAAAGAGAGCGGGTTCGGAAGGGAAGGCGTCCGGTACGCCATGGAGGAGATGACTGAACTCAAGTCGCTTGTGATGAAGTTAGACTGATTCCCTTCTTACTCTTAATCGTAATCCTTTCTCCTCTTCTGATTGGGTGACGCCCGGAAAGCAGAAGAGAGATTATGATTACGATTATGAAGAGGAGGGGAAAGTCGCCTTGCAGCCGCTTCGGAGCGCGGCAGATTAGGCCATGAAAATCGGTCGCTTTTTTGTCGGCGGAGAATGGGTGGAGGCCATTGCCGGGGCCACCCGCGAAATTCTAAATCCGGTGGATAACAAGGTCATTGCGGTTGTTGCCGATGGGAGCGAGCACGATGCGCGGCTGGCCATTGAATGCGCGCGAAAAGCTTTCGATGAAGGCCCATGGCCGCAAATGCGGGCACAGGAACGAGCCTCCTATCTATTTAAGCTTGCGGACCTAATCGAGGCGCACGCGGCTGAGCTTGCTGAACTTGAAACGCGCAACAATGGAAAACCGCTTCGCGAAGCTCAATTTGACGTGGCGGATGCGGCCGGCTGCTTTCGTTATTACGCGGGGCTGATCACCAAACCGCTTGGGCAGACGTTTGAAGTTTCTGATCCGGCAATCCAATGCATGGTGGTGCGCGAACCGATCGGAGTTTGTGCACAGATTATCCCGTGGAATTATCCGCTGCTCATGGCCTCCTGGAAACTGGCTCCGGGACTGGCCGCCGGGAATTGTTGTATTCTAAAAGTGGCCGAAGCGACGCCCCTGACTGCCATCCGCTTGTTTGAGCTGATTGCAGAAGCCGGGTTCCCGCCAGGATCGGCGCAGCTCCTAACGGGACCTGGCCCAACAGTCGGACACGCTTTGGCTGCAAGTTTGCTTGTCGATAAAATCGCTTTTACCGGCGGGACCGCGACCGGCCGCAAGATCATGCAGGACGCCACCGGGAACCTGAAAAAGGTGACGCTCGAACTGGGCGGCAAATCGCCCAACATCGTGTTTGCCGACAGTGATTTTGAACTAGCGCTGGAGTATGCGTTGTTTGCTATCTATGCGGGCCAGGGAGAGGTTTGCAGCGCCGGCTCACGGCTGATTTTGGATAAAAGGATCGCTGACAAGTTCCTGCCGCGATTAGGGGAAGCCGCCGCACGGATCATTCTCGGAGATGGCCTCGACCCACAAACCGAGATGGGACCACTTATCACACGCGCTCATATGACGCGGGTCCTTGGTTATATTGAAGCCGGCAAAGCGGAAGGCGCTGAGTTGCTTGCCGGCGGCCAACAGCTTACCGGCGGTGGATTGGCGGAAGGCAATTTTGTCAACCCGACTGTGTTTGTAAATACGCGGTCTGACATGAAGATTGTGCGGGAGGAAATCTTTGGGCCAGTCCTCGCGGTGCAGCTTTTTGATACTGAAGAGGAAGCCGTCCATTTGGCCAACGACACTGTGTATGGTTTGGCAGGCGCGGTTTTCACGACGGACATAGGCAAAGGGCTTCGCGTTTTAAAACGTCTGCGGGCCGGGATTACCTGGTGCAACACGTATCATCCGACCTTTAATGAGGCACCTTGGGGCGGTTATAAACAGAGCGGCATTGGACGCGAGCTCGGCACCTTCGGCTTGGATGCCTATCTTGAGACCAAGCAAATTAACATCAATATGGCGCCTCAGAAACTTGGCTGGTTCCGCGGCGTGTAACTCTTCCCGGCTCTTACTCTTAATCGTCCCCTGCCTTTGTTACCCCGGGCAGCAGAGCGATTAAGATTAAGTAAGAGAAAAGGCGGGGAGTTACTGGCCCTGGTCGAGTTTGAAGTTGATGTTCACATCGTAAAACTCGCCGCCCAGCCCGGAGGGAAGCGGCTCCACGGATGTCACTTTTTGCGCGGCTTTGAGGACCGATTCATCCATGAGCGCGTTGCCCGAAGTATGGGAGATTTCACGGCTAAGCACCGCGCCATCCTTGCCGATCCGGATCTTCAGGGTCGTGACGAAATCCTGACTTGAGCGGACGATGGACGTCGGTTGCACCCATTGGCTGTCAAAGCGGGTTTGAAGCATCTCGTGATACCATCCAAATTGCGATGCGGTTGAGCCGCTCCCGTTTCCGGCGGTCCCTGTTCCTTTCCCGGTGCCAGTCCCTGTACCCGCTCCCGGGCTTCCCGTTTTTGTTCCGCCTGCGGTGCCCTCGCCAGGAGTGCCCGCTTTCCCGGTCGCCCCTTTGGTTTGAGCTGTTTGCTTCGATCCGCCAGGGGCGGGGGAAGCGTCACTCGCGGTGGTGCCTGGCTTTGAAGTGGCAGACACTTTCGGAGTGGCTTTCGGTGCGGCGGGCTTGGGCGTCGCAGGCTTTGGAGTGCCGGGCTTGGGCGTTGCAGGCTTTGGAGTAGCTGGTTTAGGGGTCGCGGGCTTTGGAGTAGCTGGTTTCGGAGTCGCGGGCTTTGGAGTGGCCGGTTTAGGCGTCGCAGGCTTTGGAGTAGCCGGTTTAGGTGTCGCAGGCTTTGGAGTAGCCGGTTTAGGAGTCGCGGGCTTTGGAGTAGCCGGTTTCGGAGTCGCAGGTTCTGGTGTCGCTTTGGGCAAAACGATGTCGCTTTGTGCAGGCGGGGCAGGCGGTTCGGGAATCTCAGGGGCGGGTTCCGGAGGAAGCTCCGGCTCGGACGGTTCAGCCGCGGGTTCGGGAGTAGGCTCGGGCTCCGGCTCCTCGGATTCTAGCGGGGGAGTAACCGCTTCCTCCGAGCTGCTTGCTTCGGCCGCATCGCCTCCGGCGTTTTGACCCGGCATTCCGCTCTCCAGCCAGACGACCTGTTCAAGCGGCGGTTTTGAGGGCGTCAGCTTGCCGAGGAAAAAAAAGAGCGCGACACCGAGCAGATGGATGGCGCAGATGATGAAGAAGTTTCGCCGGAAAATTCGCGCCTCATCCATGGCGTCGGGCTCCTCGCCGTGCCGCATCGGTTAATTCTCCGGATTGGTGATCACGCCGATCTTGTTGATCTTGGCTTTTTGCACCACGTCCATGAGATCGATGAGCTTTTGAACAGGCAACTCTTTATGGGAACGGATGGCCACCGCGATTTCAGGGCGCTGCTGCTTGAGTGCAAGCAGTTCATTCTCCAATTGATCGAGCGCCACCGGCGTCCCGTTCAAGGTGATCAATTCCTCGCGATTGATTGAAATATTCTGCACCGTGGCCGGATCGGGCGCCTTGGGGGAAGCTTCGCTTGAAGGAACCACCAGCTCGACGCTGTTTTCCATAAGCGGCGTGGTGATCATGAAAATGATCAGCAGAACAAAAGCCAGGTCTAGCAATGGGGTGACGTTGAGTTCGCTGATCGTTTGAAGACCGTGGCGTTCAGAATAGCGGCGCATTTTTAAGAGAGTTGCCGGAATCGATCAGTTCCGAGTCATGGCCGGCGCGAGCGATCGGTATGCTCGACGAACTTGTGTTCAAACTCGCTGGCCAGTTCGGCCGCGAAGTTATCCAGCTCGACGATCATGGCGCGCAGGGTGGTGATCAAAAAATTGTAGCCGAACATGGCGGGAATGGCGACGAGCAGCCCGGTGACCGTCGTAATGAGCGCCGCGGAAACACCCGGCGCCATTGCCGCGAGGTTGGCCGATCCGGCTGCGGCGACATCGCTGAAAGTGTCCATGACGCCCCATACCGTGCCGAGCAATCCCAGAAAAGGCGCGCCGCTGACGGCTGTGGAAAGTACGATCATTTGGGATTCAAGCCGGAGCGCGGTTTCCCCGACGGCACGTTCCATGGCCGTCACGACAACCCGCATCTGGGCGGGTGAAATCTTCGGCGCCGTATCGAGGCGTCCGCGGAAGGTCTCATCGACTTCAGCCGAGCCGAGCAGTTGAAACGTCAACTCGCGGCATCCTGCCTTGTAAACCGAAAAGACGGGGGCTCCATCGTAGCGGGCGCGTTGGGTATAAAGATGGAGCGGCTGGCGGTCGCTGCGGAAAAGGTCGAGGAAATGGCGGCGCTGTTTGCGAGCCACCCGCAGGACTCGGAATTTGGTCGCCATGACCGTCCAGCTGAATACGGACGCGGCAAAGAGCAGGAAAATGATGATTTTTCCTGGGAGAGTCGAGTTCTCGAGGGCGAAGATAAGGCCGCCGCCCGAGGCAAGAGAAGTGATCGGGAAAAGCGTGGCCGCCATGTGAACGACATTGATTTAGTCAAATCCGAGGGTCTCTTCAAAGGCAAAGCTTTGAAAACTCTCTATCCCTTTCTCCTGGCCCTCCTTCTCCTGGCTGCAATTCCGGAATTTTCGCACGCGGCCGAGCCTGGAAAATACGATGTGCTGGCGAAAACGGTGATGCCTTTTGCCAACGTATTCGCAAGGAAAACCAAAGATCCAAACCGCGCGCTTTCCATCGCATTGCGGATCGAGGAGATGACCGGGTTGCCGCCTTCCATGATTGGGATGCGTGGTTCGCTCGACGTGGAGTTTCCCGATAAAGTCCGGCTGCGTGCCCCGGTCATGGGTCAGGATTTGACGATCTGCCGCAACGGCCAGCAGGTCTGGGTTTATCCCGGCTCGAAGGTGGCGCCGCTTTTGGAAGCCGCCAACGCGAGTGGAAAACTGCCGCCGCCTGATCCCAAATATCAGCTCACGCCGTTTCATCTGCCCGTGTCGGAAAAGGAACTCGTTTTTTTACCGGCCCTTTTCCAAGTGCGTGACGCCGGCAAGCAGCTTGTCGATGAAACGCCGTGCCGTGTGCTCAATCTTCAACTGATGTCTCAGCTCGGCCGCGCCCTCGGAGTCCGCGAGTGGAGCGCGCAGGCTTGGATAACGGCAAATAATCTGCCGGCCCGGCTCGTTTTACTGCACCCGGGCTGGGAAGTGTCGATTCGGTGCGATTCGGTCAAATTCGCGCCGTCGCTGCCGGCGTCGACCTGGACTCCGACCGTCGAGCAAGCCAAAGACGTGATCAACGTGCCGGCATCGCAGTATCAACAATTGCTCAAGCTGCTCGCGAACGTGAAGGGGAAGGAAGGTTGATTTTTCACGGGGCAACGATTTGCACGGGGATGGTGACGGTGTTGTTGAGATAATCTTCTTCGTCGATGATCGCCTCGGGGTTGACGGTGACTTCGAGGGTGTAGTTGCCCAAAGGGACCTTCGTGACGTCGATCCATTGGCCCGGCAGGCCGGCATCGTACACGTCCGACCAGCCCGTCTGGATTCCCTGCCTGTCGCAGTCGTATTTGACGCCCGGAGATGCCCGGAGACTCCATGGTTGCACGTCTTCAAGGCAGAAGCTCACTTTGCGGCCCGTGGCCACGGGCTGGTTTTGGGCGTCCAGCAAGCGGTAACTCGCGAAACTAAGAAAATGATAATGGTCGTGGCAGGCGTGGTATTCGTAGATCGGATTCACGCTTCCATCGGGATTGAGAATGAGCGGCATGACCAGGTCTGAACCGCCGATATTACGGCTTTCGGTGGTGAACCGTAGCAAGGTATGCGTGCCGGCGGAAATCATCCCTTCCTCCACCTCGCAATCATCGGGCCGGAACGTTTCGACACTCAGGTAAGGCTCCAGCGCGTTTCTCCAAACGACAAGATCGGGTTTGACTCCCGTGTAGCTGGCCATCAGCGCGCATCGGGCAAAACTGGTGCGCGCACGCAGCAGAATAAACCAATCGCCGGCCTCCGGGTTCATCACAGTGACCTCCTTCTGGCCGCGGCTGCCCTTGCCGGGGTAATCGAACAGCCTGGCCGTCGGCAGAGCGCCGTGGCGCACGTAAAAATCGCTGTTGCCGGAGCCCCCTTGTGAAAGGAAATCGAGCCGGAGCTGCCCGGGCGGGACATTGATTTTAAAAAGCTGGGTGCGCCCCTGGGTGCCGGCCAGATGGGTGAAAGCCAGTCCGCTTAACAAAGTGTGCATACTGCCAGCAGGACGGATAAAATAACTCGCCTCCACGACCGGGCCGGGCGGTTTGCCCGGAAGATTGGCCCGGACACGCAGGCCGGTATCAACGGTCAGGATCAGCGGGCGGCTATAAATGGGGGAAGCCTCATCCGGATCGGATCCATCGGTTGTATAATGGAGAACAGAACGCGGGACGTTACACCGCAGTTTAACCGTCACCTGCTCCGGATAGCTGCCTGGCGCCGGGATGAGCCGCGGAACCGGCTTGCTGTTTGAGCCCCGCTTATAGCGCGCCGTGAGGGTGACATTCCTGAAAGCGCTTGTGCCTGAGGCAAGCAGATACCAGTTGCCTGGCTCCGGTTCGTTGATGACGATGGTCTCGCGGCTCCCGAAAAGGTCGCTGACATCATCAAAATTGTCGGAGGTCGGATGCGTGCCATGCCGCACATAGAGATCGCAATCGCCTTTGCCGCCGTTGGTGTGAAACGTCAGTTCACTGGCGTCCTCGGGAACCACGATACGGAATACAATCCCTTCTCCGGCGGCCGCGCTGATCCCACGAAGCGGCAACCCTTCCTGCAGCAGTTTTGGCAGCTCCGTGACAGCGTTTGCCTCAGGACCAAGCACAATGGCGGCCAAAACGAGGATGCGGCGGAGAAAAAACGATATAATAAATTGCATGCCTTGAACGGTGCGGGCAGGTGAGGAAACCCCGCGTGGATGGTTGCGGTTAATGAAAAAATTTTCAAGCCGGCCGCCATGCTCTTTTGGCCGGACCCGGAGCAGTCCCGGCGGCCGGGACTGATAACAGACAATGATCACTCGTGCGACATGGCTTCACGCTTTCCATGCGCGGGAACGAGGAAATGCGCATTGGGATCACGATTAAGATTGAGAGATGGCCGCTCTCCCATTGCGGGAGCCGTTTGGGCCTGATAGACACATCGCACTTTTGCCCCGGGCGCCTGCCCGGCCTTTGTTGCCATGCCTAAAGACACCACCCTTCATAAAATTCTTCTCATCGGCTCCGGCCCCATTGTCATCGGACAAGGGTGCGAATTCGATTACTCAGGCGTCCAGGCCTGCAAAGCACTTCGCGAGGAGGGTTACTCGGTTATTCTGGTCAATTCCAACCCGGCCACCATCATGACCGATCCGGAGTTTGCCGATCGCACTTACATTGAGCCGATCACCCCCGAGGTGGTGGAGAAAATCATCGAGCGCGAGAAACCCGACGCCCTCCTGCCTACGCTGGGCGGCCAGACCGCGCTCAACTGCGCGATGAAACTTTTTGAAAGCGGCGTGCTCGCCAAGCACAACGTCAAGATGATCGGCGCCAACGCGGCCGCCATTCACAAAGGCGAAGATCGCCAGGCGTTCAAGGATGCCATGATCAAAATCGGGCTTGATATGCCACGCTCAGGCACCGCCCACACCATGGAGGAAGGACGCAAGGTCGCCGCGGAGATCGGCACGATGCCGCTCATTATCCGGCCCGCGTTCACCTTGGGCGGCTCGGGTGGCGGCATCGCTTATAACCGCGAGGAATTTGAGACGATCGTCGCACGCGGCCTCGATCTTTCACCCGTGAGCGAGGTGCTGATCGAGGAATCGCTCCTTGGATGGAAGGAATACGAGATGGAAGTGATGCGCGATCACGCGGATAACTGCGTGATCATCTGCTCGATCGAAAACTTCGATCCTATGGGCGTCCATACCGGCGATTCGATCACCGTTGCCCCGGCGCAGACCCTTTCCGATAAGGAATTTCAGCTCATGCGCGATGCTTCTTTTGCGATTATCCGCGAAATCGGCGTCGAGACAGGCGGCTCGAACATCCAGTTTGCGGTCAATCCCGCCAATGGCCGGATGATCGTCATTGAAATGAATCCGCGTGTGTCGCGCAGTTCGGCGCTTGCCTCCAAGGCGACCGGCTTCCCGATCGCCAAGATTGCCGCCAAGCTGGCCGTCGGATTCACGCTCGATGAGGTCCGCAACGACATCACTCGTGAAACCCCGGCGAGCTTTGAACCGACCATTGACTATGTCGTGGTCAAAGTGCCGAGGTTTACGTTCGAAAAATTCCCGCAGGCCGACGCCACTCTTACCACGCAAATGAAAAGCGTCGGCGAAGCAATGGCCATCGGGCGCACCTTTAAGGAAGCCCTCCAAAAAGCGCTTCGTTCGCTTGAAATCAAACGCTTCGGCCTGGGCGGCGATGGCCGCGAACTCCCTTCCTGGATCGGCAACGGGAAAGTGGAAGCCGTCGATCACAAAAGCCCCGGCACCCCGGCCGATTATTTCGATCTCGAACTCATTCAGCGCAAACTCACCGTCCCGAACGCTGAACGGATTTTCTATCTTCGCGATGCGTTCCTGGCCGGGTTCGACGTGGAAGGGGTGTTTGAATTAACCAAAATCGACCGCTGGTTCCTGCATCACGTCCAGCAGATCGTAATTGAAGAATGCCGTCTCCAGATTGCCGGCGAAAAACAAACGATCACCCGCTCCATGCTCACCCCGTGGAAAGCCACTTGCGTGGTCGATTTGCTTGAAAATCAGCCCGCGCTGCTTCGGGCGAAAAAACTCGGCTTCTCCGACGTCCAGCTTGCCGTGGCAACGGGCACGACGCCCGAAGTCGTCCGCGTTGCGCGCAAAAAACACGGCGTCATTCCGACTTACCGTCTTGTTGATACCTGCGCGGCCGAGTTTGAAGCTTACACGCCTTATTATTACTCCACGTACGGAGATGAAAATGAGCGGCGCGACTCAGGTAAACGCAAAATCATCATCCTGGGCGGCGGTCCGAACCGGATCGGGCAGGGGATCGAGTTTGATTATTGCTGCGTGCACGCGGCGTTCGCGCTCAAGGAGGAAGGGTTTGAAACCATCATGGTGAACTCAAACCCGGAGACTGTTTCCACCGATTACGACACAAGCGACAAACTCTATTTTGAGCCGCTGACACTCGAAGACGTGCTGAACATCTGCGAGCAGGAGAGCGACAATCTGCACGGTGTCATTGTCCAGTTTGGTGGCCAGACGCCGCTCAATTTGGCGAATGGATTGGCCGAGGCCGGCGTCCCGATCATCGGCACTTCGCCGCACAGCATTGAGATCGCCGAGGACCGGAAACTCTTCGGGGCGATGCTCGACAAGCTCGGCATTCGCCAGACCTCGGGCGGCACAGCAACCAATGAAGTCGACGCGCTCGCCGTGGCGGCCCGTGTCGGTTACCCGGTGCTCGTGCGGCCTTCCTTCGTGCTCGGCGGCCGCGCCATGGAACTTGTTCATAACGAAACGGATCTGCGCCGTTACATCCGCACCGCCGTCGAGGCGAGCCCCGAGCGGCCGGTCCTGGTCGACCATTTCCTCGAAGACGCCACCGAGGTCGACGTCGATTGCATCGCCGATGGCGAGACTTTCGTGCTCGGCGCGATCATGGAGCACATCGAGCAGGCCGGCATCCATTCCGGCGACAGCGCCTGCGTGATCCCTTCCTTCAGCCTGAGCGAACCGGTCCGGGAAGAAATCAGCCGTGCCACCAAGGCGATGGCCAGGGAGCTCAATGTGCGCGGTCTCATGAATGTGCAGTTCGCCGTCAAGGACGAGCAGGTTTACGTGATTGAAGTCAATCCGCGCGCCAGCCGCACCGTGCCGTTTGTGAGCAAGGCAATTGGCGTCCCGCTTGCCAAGCTTGCCGCGAAAGTGATGGCCGGCAAAACGCTGAAGGAACTCGGATTTACCACCGAAATCACCCCGGTGCATTTCTCGGTCAAGGAAGCCGTCTTTCCGTTTGTCCGCTTCCCTGGGATCGACATTGTCCTTGGACCTGAAATGAAGAGCACTGGCGAAGTCATGGGAATCGGTGAAAATATCGGCCTTGCTTATGCCAAGGCGCAGATGGCCGCCCAGCCGCCGCTCCCCGACAAAGGCAACCTCTTCATCAGCGTCAAGGACAGCGATAAACCGCATATTGTCGCCATTGCCGCTCAATACGCCGAACTCGGCTTTACCCTTTACGCCACGAGCGGCACCGCTGCCGCGATCAAGGCCGCCGGGATCAAGGTTACCAAGCTCTTCAAGCTCAGTGAAGGGCGCCCCAACGCCCTTGACATGATCAAGAACGGCGAGCTGGCCCTTATCATCAACACACCGGCTGGCAAAAGCCCGCGCGAGGACGAGGTCAAGATCCGCAGCACCGCCGCCGCCAATCGTCTCCCGATCATGACCACGCTCCGGGCGGCGAAGGCGAGTGCCGAAGGGATCCGTGCCCTTCGCGATCATGGCCTGAGCGTGAAAACCATCCAGGAATACCACGCATAATAAGCGAGGGTCGGCTTCGGTCCGCTCACTGAAAGCCGGGGCGGCAGCCGCTTTAAACCTTTTCCGGACGCGCCACCGCCGTGGCGTCTCCTGGAAAAGGGTTCGGTTTGGAGCACTCCAAAAGAGTCGGAATCGGTGTTTGCACCTTGTTAATCCGCCGCTAGAACTTTGGACGCTTCCCCGGCATGAATCCCTCCACCCTTTTACGCGCGCTTTTTCCTCGGTCGCGTCAGCCTGTCACCTGGCAGGCGGTGGTGCCGTTGGGGATCTTTCTGCTCGTATTCGTCACGGTTTCTTTCGGGCTCGAATGGCGGGGAGTCGTGCGGTTCAACTATCGGCCCGCGTTTTTCCTGCTTCTTGTCACGCCCTGGATCTGGTGGATGCAGCATGCCGGCGGAAGCGGCCTCGGCAAGGGACGTTCCATTGCCGCCGTATTGATCCGGCTGGTGCTTGTCGGGGCGTTTATCCTCGCCTTGGCGGAGCCGCGCGCGGTCCGGCGCAGTGACAAACTCTCGGTGGTTTACGCGCTCGATGTCTCCGATTCGATGGGGGAAAAGGTCAGCGATCAGGCGCTCGGCTGGGTGATGTCGACCGTGGCGAAAAAGCCTGAGAAAGATGAGGCGGGCCTCGTGGTCTTTGGACGCGATGCCGCGGTGGAATTGCCTCCCCGGCAGACTTTTCCATTTGAGGCGATGAACTCGCGGGTGGGCCGCGACGGCAGCAATCTCTCCAAAGCACTTGGCTTGGCCGCCGCGGTTTTGCCTGAAGCCAACCAGGGCCGCATTGTGCTGATTACCGATGGAAACGAAACCGACGGGGCCGTTTCCACACAGCTCGATGCGCTCAAATCGCGCGGGATCGCGGTCGATGTATTGCCGATCGCCTTTGATTACACCAAGGAAGTCTGGCTTGAACGGGTCGATCTGCCGCGCGTGGTCAAGGCAGGCGAAACCTATGAGGCGAGTATCCTGCTCAATGCGCTTCAGCCCGGGTCCGGCAAACTCATTTTACAGGAGAACGGCAAGGTGATTTCAGAGAAGGAAGTCACGTTCCCGGCGGGAAAAAGCCGGTTTGCGCTGCCGCTTTATATGCGGGAGCCGGGGTTCTATCAGTATGTGGCCACGGTCGAACCGAAGCCGGGCGAGGATGGCTGGAAAGAAAACAACGTGGCCATGGGCGAGCTTTACCTGCGGGGTGAAGGCAAGGTGCTCATTGTCACTGATGCCAAAAGCGATACGCGCGATTGGGAGACGTTTTCGGAGGCGCTGAAAGCTTCCGAACGGATCGTCCAGGTCCGCATGGCATACGAGTTTCCGCGCGATGCGATCTCGCTGCTTCCTTACGATTTGATCGTTTTCCCGAATGTGCCCGCCGACGCGTTTGACCCGGTCCAGCTCCAGGCATTGCGCGACGCCATCTATAATCAGGGTACCGGGTTTCTGATGCTTGGCGGAACTCAAAGCTTCGGGCCGGGCGGCTATCATCACAGCGTGGTGGAGGAAGCGTTGCCGGTCACGATGGATGTGACTCAGAAAAAAGTGCTGCCAAAGGGAGCGCTCGCCGTCGTGCTGCATACGTGCGAATTCGCCGAGGGCAACACCTGGGCCAAGCGGATTGCAAAGGAAGCGATCCGCGTTCTTGGGGCGCAGGATGAAGTCGGGTTGCTTGCTTATACTTATGGCGCCGGCACCGGCGACCAATGGGTTTTCCCGCTGACCCCCGCCAGGGAATACGACAAGCTCGCCGTGCTCATTAACAAGTTGGAGCCGGGCGATATGCCGAGTTTCCAGAACATCATGCAGATGGCGCTGACCGGCTTGCAGGGAAGCGACGCGGCCAGCAAACATTGCATCGTGGTAAGCGATGGGGATCCGTCGCCGCCCACGCCGGCGCTCATCCAGGGGTTTATTGCCGCCAAAGTGAGCGTCTCGATGGTGGCAATCAATCCGCACGGCGGCCAGGACATCTCGATCATGCAGACCATCGCGCAGGCGACTGGCGGACGGTATTATTTCCCACAGGATCCCGCCGAACTCCCGAGCATCTTCATTAAGGAAGCCAAAACCCTGAAGCGGTCGATGGTGCAGAACCGCAATTTTACTCCGACCGTGGAGTTTCCTTCTCCTATTTTAAAAGGCATCGAATCCGTGCCGCCGCTGCATGGCCTGGTGCTGACGACAGCAAAACCGCGTGCCAATATTGTGCTTCGCGCTCCACCGGCCGAAGGCGAAGAGGCCGGCGACATTGATCCACTGCTGGCGACCTGGCGTTTCGGACTGGGTACAACGGCCGCGTGGACCAGCGATCTGGCGCCGAACTGGGCCTCGGATTGGGTTGGCTGGGAAAAGTATCAGCCCTTTGTAAAGCAGCTCGTCACGGAACTCTCGCGCGTGGAGCAAAAGCACGATCTGCATATGGAATCATTCGCCAGCAATGGCCAGGGAATGATCAATGTGGAGGATTTCGCCGCTGCCGAGACGTTCCTTGAACTCGCCGCAAAGGTCACCGGTCCGCGCGGGGAAAGTATTTCCATTCCGTTGCGCCAGGTTGCCCCGCGCCGTTACACCGCCACCTTCCCCCTCTGGGGCAAAGGCCGCTACCAAGTGATGGTCGCCGGTTCTGGGGCGGCTGGTTCTGGGGGGATGGGGGGAGGCGGACAGGCGGATGCAAAAGGTGGTTCGGCACCGGCGCCCATCGAGCGACAGGAACAGATCACCGGCGGATTCGCGCTGCCGTATTCGCCCGAATATCTGCGGTTTAGAAGTGACAGCCTTTTATTAAAGGAGATCGCCCAGCGCACCGGGGGGCGTGTGCTCAGCGCGACTGATCTCGATGTTTTTTCCCCGGTCCGCGCGCCACGGGAAAGCAGCCGCCCCGTCTTTGACTGGTTTCTTTTGGCGCTCGCGCTGCTGCTTCCTGCCGATGTCGCAGTTCGCCGGGTGCAGCTCGATTGGAGCGTGATCGGCGGCTGGTTCAAACGCAAAACCGCCGCCGCGCCCAGTGGAGAAACGATGAGCGCGTTGCTGGGGCGGAAACAACAGGTCAAAACCACGCTCGGCGCATTGCGCGAGGAACAACGTCCGCCGCCGCTCACCAATTTTCCTCGTCCGACAACGGTTCCCACGCCGCCTTCGGCTCCGAGTGCCGAGTCTCCCAAAGCGCCGCCTGTTACGGAAAAACTCCCCGAATCAACCACCGGCCGGCTTCTCGCCCGCAAACGCAAACGCGCCGATGAAGGTGAAAAATAAGAACTCCGGCGTTTGCTTTGGAATCGGTTGCACGATGCGCGCCCTGCTTGCCTGCCTGATTCTTATGGCGTTCTTTGGCACGGCATACGCCGGCTGGGAGTTTCGCGAACACGAGGAGTCGCGCATTGCTTTTACAAAGGTAAAAGGGACCGATTCCTCGGGCAAAGCAATGACCGCTACGCTCCTTCTGAATTATTCAAAGGAACATCGGTCCAAGGCGAGGGGAAAAACGCTGACCTCAATCGACCTTTGCGTTCATCATCCTTCCGCCAAAGCGTTTAACTTTGAAGACTTCAATGGACCTGATGCCGCGGCGTCGTCCAAAAAGCTGCTCCGCATTGAGATCGTGAGCGGCAAACAAAAGGTTACCGAACGGTTCAGCCCCAGCGGCTGGGAGAATCAGCTCGAATGGATGCTTGATGGGGCCCCTGCTCCGGATAAGAAGACAAAATCCGAAGCCCTCGACTTTACGTTCGGCCTTGAGGACCCGGTTGGAAGCCGGGAAAGCTTCAGGCGGATCGCCGCGGGACTCCGAAACGGAGCGAAAATGACAATCCTTATCCAGGAAAACGCCGTCCCTGGGCGCACCTTGCAATTTGACGTTCCCCAGGAGGGCACGGCGCAGGCAATTGAAAAGCTTTTGCGTTAATCCCGACACTTTACCTCAAACCTTTATTACCCATGACCGATCCGGCCCAACTCCAATCCGAAGCGAAGCAATTCCGCGAAGATTTCCAGCACCTGCAGGAGGCGATCGGGCAGGTGATCGTCGGCCAGCAGCGCGTGGTGGAAGGGGTGCTGACCGCGATCATTGCCGGCGGCAACGTGTTGCTTGAAGGGGTGCCGGGCCTGGGCAAAACCGAGCTGGTCAAGACGCTGGCACGCGCGCTCGAACTCGATTTTCGCCGGATCCAATTCACACCCGACCTGATGCCGGCCGACATCATCGGCACCAACATCATGACCGTTGGTCCCGATGGCCGGTATGCCTTTGAGTTCCGGCGCGGCCCGATCTTCACGCAGTTGCTGCTGGCCGATGAAATCAATCGCGCCACGCCCAAAACGCAGGCTGCCCTATTGGAAACGATGCAGGAAGGAAGTGTCACCGCCGGCGGAATGACACAGCAGCTGGTCAAGCCGTTCTTTGTTCTGGCGACTCAAAACCCGATCGAACAGGAGGGGACTTATCCGTTGCCCGAGGCGCAGCTCGATCGTTTTATGTTCAAGCTCACGGTGCCGTTCCTAAATCGGGCGGAACTGAATGAAGTGGTTCGCCGGACCACCCTGACTCAAACAACCGAAGTGCCCAAGATCATCGACGGGCCGCGGATTCTAGAGCTGCGGCAGATTCTCGAAAAGGTGGTGGTGGCCGATCCGTTGCGGGATTACGCCGTGCGGCTGGTTTTGGCGACGCATCCCAGTGCCACGGAATCGGGTGCCAGTGTAAAGCGCTTCGTAAAATGGGGCGCCAGTCCGCGGGCCGTGCAGGCGCTTATTCGCGCTGCCCGGGTTCGTGCATTGGCGAAAGGCCGGGCTCACGTGGCTTTTGATGATGTCCGCCATTTTGCGCCTGAAGTGCTCGGGCATCGGGTGCTGCTCAATTACGATGGAATGGCGGAAAATCTCAGTGTCCCGGGGTTGATCGAGGAAATCGCGCGCAATGTGCCGGAGGAAGCGGATGACGGAGCGCCTTCCAACGGATTTAATAAAACGCTAAACTGATGGCCTCGCAGATCACCACCTTGCTGGCAAATCGCGACCTCGATCGGTTGGCGCGGTTGCGGCTCAATGCGTCCCGGCGTTTCACCAACCGCAGCCGGGGCGAGCATCTGGCTGCCAAGGGCGGCACGAGCACCGAATTCTGCGATTACCGCGATTACACGCCAGGCGATGATGTGCGCTTTGTTGATTGGAACATCTTCGCCCGGACTGAGCGTCCGTATTTGAAGCAGTTCCATCAGGAAGAAGAACTCCAGGTTGCGCTTCTGGTGGACGGTTCTAACTCAATGCTCTTTGAAGGAAAACTCGATCTCGCCCGGCAGGTCGCGGCGGCAATCGGGGCGGTCGCGTTGCGGGGAAGCGAAAAGGTGAGCGCCACATTTCTCGGCGGTGGCGAACCCGCGCGTCTGGCCCCATGCCGGGGACGGGTAAGCATGGGCAAGTTCCTCACTTTTTTGGAACGATGCGAGGGTGGGGGAGAAACAGCGATCGAGGCGGGGGTGGAAATGTTCCTGCGCCGGCATTCCGGCCGCGGCGTGGTGGTGTTGATCAGCGATTTTTTGACCGGTGGCGATTTGCGGCGCGCGTTTAATCTGCTTAACAGCGCGGGCCTTGAGATTTTCGCCTTGCAGATTTTGGCTCCAAGCGAGCTGGCTCCTGAGCTCAATGGCGATCTGCGTTTTGTCGACAGCGAATCGGGCGCCAACCTCGACATCAGTTCAGCCGGCGATCTCCTGGCGCTTTACCACGAATACCGCGAAGCGCATGCGGCGCTCATTGCCGACCTTTGCCGCCAGCGCCAGGGCCGTTTTCTCTCAGTCAGCGCGGGCGACTTGTTTGAAACCGTCGTGTTCGATCTGATGCGCCGGAAAGGATGGGTTGTGTGAGTTTCCTGTCGCTCTCCAGCGCGTGGCTTTTCCTGCTGCTCGGGCCGCTGATTGCCTTTTATTTCCTTAAACTAAAACGCCCGCGCCAGGTCATCCCATCGCTGGTCCTCTGGAGGCAGGTGCTCAACGATCAGCGGGTCAACTCGCCGTTTCAGCGCTTTAAACGTAATCTGTTGCTCATCCTGCAGATCCTGCTTTTGACGCTGCTCGTGCTCGCTGCCATGCAGCCCCTGATCCGGCGTCAATCGGTGCGAACGGGCCGTTTGCCGGTGCTCATTGATTGTTCGGCGAGCATGGCGGCACTGGATAAACCGGGCGGCATCACACGGTTGGAAGCGGCAAAACGCCGGGTGCGCGCCATGCTCAAAGGGTTGCCCGGCGATCAGGAGCTCAGCCTGATCGCATTCAGCAAAGGGGCGCGCCGGCTGACCGGATTCACCAATAATACGCGGGAACTGGAAGAGGCGCTTGAGAGCTTGCAGGTGGAGGAGGTGCCGGGCGACCTGGAGGAAGTCCTGCGGCTGGCCCAGGCGCTTTCGCGCTCCGCGGTTTTTGACCATGTGCTTCTGCTTTCGGATGGCAACTTCCCGGCACACGCCAACTTCGAGCTGCCATTTAAGATTGAATACCAACGGCTTGAACCGGCCGGAACCAATGCCGGGATCACGGCGTGCTCGGCCCGGCGCGCCCTTGGCGGCCAATGGGAGCTTTTTGTGCAATTAAGCGGATCGGCCATCGCGGAAACCTCCATGGGCGGCAGTGTCGATTTCGTGCAGGATGGCGAGGTGGTGGCAACCGAAGCGGTGACACTCGTGGCCGGAAGTTCTCCCCGGCTTGCCTTTAAGGTAGTGACCGACAAGGCCGCGGCCATCGAGGTGCGGTTTAATCCGAGCGGCTTTGATTCGCTCAGTTTCGACAATACCGCCTGGCTTAAGCTGCCCGAGCCGCGTCCGCTCGACATCCTTGTGCCGGTGGAGATGAAAGCATTCCGGCATGCTTTGGAAGCGCTCGATGGGCTGCGGCTCTTTCCCAAAGAAAACGAGACGCCGCCCGCCACCTATGACCTGGCGTTTATCGATAAAGCGGCGGACCTGGCGACACCCGCGCGCGTGCTTTGCACTGTTGGACTTGTCCCGCCCGAGCTTGAGAAACTCGTCGCGCTGGAAAGCCGCAACAGCGTGGCGGTCGATTGGCGGCGCGATTCGCCTTTGCTTCAGCATGTGGTGCTCGATGAGGTCGTTTTTATGGATGAACCGTTCACGGCGCCGGAAACCAGCGAGACCGATTTTGCCAATGCAGGCTTCACGGTGGTCGCCCAGGGCGGCAAAGGTCCGCTCATTGTCGAGAAGCGCGAACGCGACAATGTCCGCATCCATCTGCTTTTTGCTCCGGAGCGTTCGACTCTGCCCTACCGGGTCGGATTCCCGATCCTCGTTTCCAACCTGGTCCAACTCGCGCAGAGCGGACTTGCCGAGGCGGCCGCGAGTCAGACCGGTGTGCTGCCGGCCGCAACCTTTGAACCAAACAGCACTTATCGGGTGGAAGGTCCCGGCAATTTGCGAGCCGAGGGGCGCACGGATGAAAACGGTCAATTGACGGGAATCGCCGCGCCGCGTGCGGGCGAATACATGATCAGCGGACCGGGTCTGGCGGATCCGGTTCGGATGGGGGCGAGTCTGGTATCCGCGGCGGAGAGTTCACTGGCAGGCATTGATCAGATAGAATTTGCCGATCAACTCACAGTGCGCGCGGCCGATGCGTCGGTGCTAAAGAGCGATCGAACGCTTTGGTGGCCGCTGCTTTGCACAGCGTTTGGCTTATTGCTGTTGGAATGGTGGTTCTTCCAAAAGCGCCCCTCGACAATGGCTCGTTAACCTTTCCAAATCGAATGCACAGGTGGTTAGTTCTATTGAGTTTTATCGCGGCTTCCGCGTTTGCGGCCGGCCCGATCACCGCCGATGTGAAGCCTGTGGCAGGCCGGGCGCGCACCCGCGCCCCGCAATCCTTGGACATCACTTTAACCGTTCAAGGCGCGAGTTTGCTTGAAGGGGTGCTCGAAGTGGAATGGAGCACGGATGTGGTCGCCGGCTACCGGTACCGCAGCCAGGAGCTCGCACTCTCAGCCGGGCCTCGCAGCCTGCGAGTCATGCTGCCGGCGATCCTCAACGGCGCCGGGGACGAATCGTCTGTGCAACTCCGCTTTGTCACCAAGGAACGTCTGCTCGATCTGGGCCGTTTCCAGATCGGGCTCTCTTCACGCGCTTCGAATACCGTCACCATTTGCATAGGCAAACCGGTAACCGGATCCGGCGCGCAACCCGAGCTTTGGCAAGCGCTGCGTTTTGAGCCGATCATGACCGAAACGGCGGCAAGCACCAGCCGGTGGGTTGCTTCATTTATCACGACGCCGGTCTATCGGTTTACGGAGGATCTGGGCACCGACCCGCTTGCATATTGTGGATATGACATGCTGTGGCTCGATGGGGCGAGCTTGGCTGAGCTAAAGGTCAAACAACTTGCGGCAATCGAGAGCTGGCTGCGCGCGGGCGGGAGCCTTTGCGTGAGGCCAGGCAGCGGATTGAAGCTGGAACACGTTGAGTTCCTCAATCGGATTGACAGCGGCCACTCCTTTGCTCCCGGCGAGAATGGCAGCCTCGTCTGGACCGATCCATCGGAGCCGCGCCTGGTCTCCAGCGGCTTGGGACGGCTCGTTGTCTTGCCTCCGGGAAAATCTGACACGCTTGAAACCGCTGGCTGGAATCAGGTGCTCGCTTTTCTCTGGAAAAAACAGACCGCACTTCCGGACAAGAAGAGGTTCTACTCCAATATTGAAAGTTCCTTGATGGAATCGTTGATGTCCAAATCCGTGCATCTTATTCCACGCGGAGTACTCTTTTGCCTGGCCGGTGGATTCCTTCTCGCAATCGGCCCGCTCGATTATTTCATCCTCGGGAAACTGCGCCGGCGCCGCCTGACATGGATTCTCTTTCCCATGGTGGCCGTGGCTTTCACCGGGCTGACGATCTGGCTGGCGGGCAGGGCGCTGGGTGGCAATAGCCAGCGCGCTTCTCTGATCATCACCGACATCGCGCCCGATGGAAAGGTGGTGCGCGAGAGCCGCTTTGAAATGATATTTGCCGCGGCAGTCCAGGAAATTGCCAGTGAGGAACGCAACGCGCTTTTTGCGCCGATGCGCGGCAGCGGCATGTATCGCGAGCAGGACCGATCGGCGCACGGGCCTCTTATTGAAGGACAATTTCCCGCGCATTATACTTTCCGTCGCACGCTTCAGCAGTGGTCGCCCGAAATGACCCGGTACACTTCCATCGGCCCGGCGGACGATTCTTCGGGGCTTCCGTGGGATCAGATCGCTGCGGCGTTGGAGCTGCCATTGAAGGAAAAAGCCGCCGCGCTGGCGCAATGGGATGCGCCGGGGGGGCATTGGGAACTCAACAGCTTTGCCGGCTCGCAACCCGATTCGTTCGATCAGGAGGCCGGTGGTAAATGGATCGTGTCGCCTTTCGTTCTCCGGCAACTTTGCATCCCTTATCCACAAGGTATCATGGCCCAGATTTTCCAGGCATCGCCCAGCGGATCAGGATCGTATGAGGACTGCGCGTTGATTGACGCCAATGATAGCGCGTTAAAGGTAATAACCGCCACCCGGCGCGAGGGAGATAACATTCATCTCTTTCGCCGTGTTTATCACCGATAGGAGCTTGCAGGTTTGCCGGCCGCAGTCACCGGATAAAGCCGAAGCTCAAATGCGTGCAAGGATCACTTTCCAATGCAGCGCGTTTCTTTAGTAAAATTCCCCGGACGCAAGTAATCGCTTTATTAACGCGGCTCCCTCTGTGTAATCTGCCGACCCGTGAAGCTTGGAGCGTGCTTCGGGCTTTTCAATGCCTGTCCCGCTTCCCCCCCTTATATGCATCACTCACGGATTCCCCTCTCTTCCTCCTCGCGCGTTGTTGCCGGATCTTGCGCCGTCCGGCGTTCGATATTGGTGAAATCAATAGCTCCGCTTGGAGTATTCCTGGTCTCGCTCGGCGGCTCGACTGCGTTTGGCGATTCTATCTTCGCGCCGGGCGACCAGATTTTAGGCGGCAAAGAAAATCCGGGCGTTAGTTTTGATATCGGTGTCACCGGTACGGCGGCTACCGTCAACAATTGGCCTGGCGGCGAAACACCCGATCACGCAATTGACGGTGTGGGGCAGAAATACCTCAATTTCGGAATCACCTTCACTGGCATCCTGGTGAATCCTTCCATCAACGGAGGGAATGGTTCAGTCGCCTCCAGCATGCAGTTATGGACGGCAAACGATGCGGAGGCTCGCGATCCCAAAAGCTATGAAATCTGGGGGACAAATGAAGTGCTCGATTTTACTCAGACGAGTTTCTCCCTGAGCTCATTTACTCAGATCTCCGCGGGCAGTCTTTCCCTGCCGGCCGGGCGCGGGCCCGGGGGCGCCGCCGCCCTCAATAATGCTAACTCGCAAACGGTCACCTTCGCCAATACCACCGGTTATAAGGAATACCTGATTGTCTTTCCGACCGTGAAAGATGGAACTACAAACAGCATGCAGATTGGCGAGATCCAGCTTTTTGGAGTAGCTGCTTTCACCAACCTCAAATGGACAGGCAATGTCAGCAATGTCTGGGGCGCCAACGGCGTTCTCAACTGGGACGTGGCAGGAAATCCTTCCGCCTATAATGATGGCAATGGCGTCAATTTTGATGACAGCGTGACCGCGGCAAAGAGCAACATCACCATCTCAAATGGCGGCGTTGCCATCAAGCCGGCCGTCGTCTCCTTCAAGAACAATACGCTAAACTATACAATCAGCGGGGAAGCGATCAACAGCCCCGGCTCGCTGACCCTTGGCGGCACCGGGTCGGTGACCCTGAATAACGTCAACAACTATACCAGCGGAACGATCGTCACCGCCGGCACTCTGAATGTGGGCCTGACCGGCACCCTTGGCGCGGGCCAGTTGATTGTAAGCAACCCGAATACTCAGGTGGGCTCGGATGTGAAAGTAAATTTCGCTTCCCCTCAATCGATCGGCTCGCTGTCCGGAGCAGTCGCCACGCCCGCATCCGGAACGAACTCCGCGGTGATCACCCTTACTGGTGATCTTCAGATTAATCAGACCGCCGATGGGACTTACTCGGGAACAATCGCGGGCACCGGCGCGTTGATCAAGGAAGGCAACGCGGTGCTGACGCTCACCGGCGGCAATACATTTTCCGGCACGATTACAATCAATACCGGAACACTGCGGAGCAGCGCGCCGGGGGATAATCCTCAAGGCGCATTGCCTGCCGGACGGGCGGTGGTTGTGAACATTGGCGCTACTCTGGCTTTTGGTACTGATGACGGGGTTGGCTACTATGAAGGGAGTGTTGCGAGTATCACCGTCAACAGCGGCACGGTCGTTGGCGGAGCTAATACGCATTCCACGCTTCCAACATTGATTCTAAATGGAGGAACTGTGACGGCGGTCGGTGCCGGCAACACGTCCAACGGCATGGAGTTAAACTATATTCTCGACGGGAATGTCTCGACGATCGCCAGCGCCACGCCTTCAACTATCAGCGCCTCAACGATCCTGCTTCGCAAGAATCCGCTCAATAACGGCACGACCAGCCCGGTTACTTTTGATGTTGCGCGCGGAACGGCTCCGGTCGATCTCGCCATCTCTTCCTCCATCGCCGACAAAGGCGCGGGATTAATCAAAACCGGCGCGGGCATTCTCGCCCTCCTGACTAAGAATAGTTACACCGGTCCAACCGTGCTGAATGGCGGCACGGTTCGCATCAGTAATTCATTGGCGCTTGGCCTCGGCGATGTGACGCTGAACACAGGCGCTGTTTTGTCGCTGGGCGCTTCCGCGACTTATGACGGGTTCTCAAACTTTGCGCTCAATGGCGGCGCCTCCGCGGACGCGGCCAATTCAACCGTCACGCTGACTGACAACAACGGGAGCGAGGCGCGCAGTGTCTTTTCACCTGAAACGGTTTCAATTGAGAGAGGTTTTAAGACGAGCTTTGTCTATACAGCCTCGGGCAATCGCGCCGCCGATGGGTTTACCTTTACCATTCAGAATACTTCTCCCAACGCCCTGGGCGGCGGCGGTGGGCAGCTAGGTTATCAGGGGATCGGAAGCAGCGCGGCGGTGGAGTTTAATATCTATACCGGGGGAGGACAGCCGATCGGCACCAACTACGCGGTGGGAACCACCGGCGCTTATGTGGCAAGCACGCCGGTTAACCTGGGGAGCGGCAACCCGATTACCATCGACCTTGCTTACGATCCCGTTGCTCAGACTTTGACGGAAAACCTCTTCGATCCCGTCGCCAATACAAGCTACACCAATGTCTTCCCCGGAGTCGATCTTGCCTCTGTCCTTGGCGGCACCTCCGGATATGTCGGATTTACCGGAGCAACCGGCGGAGCCGTTGCCGCCCAGACGATCGGCAGCTTTACCTTTAATAACTTCTCCCAGGGTGTCCTGCTTGCCAATAACATCGTGGTTCCAGCGGGCGCTGCTGCCGGATTGGAAGTGGTTCCGTTTGCCGATGGCGGCGCCGGCAAAGCCACCTTGCAGGGAAACCTGAGCCTGGGTGCCGGTTCTACTCTCAATGTGACCGGTGGCGCGACGGCGACCGATTCTCCTTACTCGCTCACCGGCGCGGGCGCGACGATTGCCGGAAGCGTGACGATCAACGTCGCCAACAATGGAACCGGCATTGGTTCATTCAGCCTTGGCAACGTGGCTGGCCAGGCAGCCGGCGCCGCGTTGGTCAAGGCCGGCAACGGAATCCTTACGATCACCGGCGCCGCCACTTATACCGGATCCACCACGGTCAATGCCGGTACGCTGATTGTGAATGGCTCCATTGCCGGCCCGGCCACAGTCAATAGCGGCGCTATTCTGGCCGGGACCGGCTCCCTGGCAGGCGTCACGGTGGCAGGCGGCGGCACCATTGCCCCCGGGGGCGATGTGATCGGGGCTTTGAATACCGGAGCGATTTCACTCCAGGGAGGCTCTACCTTCAGCCTTCAGATTGGCGGGACCAGTTCCGACCAGCTTAAGGTGGCGGGTGCGGCCACCCTCGCCGGTGCCATCAATCTCACACTCTCGCTTCTGGCCGATCCCGTCGAGGGGACCACCTTTACCATCCTTGATGGAAGTGCCGCGTTGGTTGGTTACTCGGGCGGCGCACGGTTAAGTTATCTCGGGGTGCCGCTTGCCCAGGACCAGATATTCACAGTCGTCAACGGAGGGTTTACGCAGGCTTTCGCGCTTAGCTACACGGCCGACAACAGCCACGATATCGTGCTGATGGCAGTACCCGAACCGGCCTCCGCCGCCTCCCTGCTGGCCGGCCTGGGTGTCCTTGCCGGACTGCGCCGCCGCCGCCGTTAGGACTGGCCGCCAATTACCCGGCCGCTGCAGCAGGACCGCCATTTGAGAGCTCCGGCAACCCAATGACGGCGCGGCGTTCGAGCCAGGACGAGAAGTTTGAATAAATCGATCAGTTGGTCCGGCTCCTCGATACTTGTTTGGATCTGACGAGCCGCCACCATCTGTCAACGCAACCAATGCTTTTCTTGACACGCGGCCGAAAAGCGCTTGGAAGCCGTTACTTTTACGAGCCCGTTGAAAGTGAAAGATTTCCGGAATGCCTGGCTGAAGTGATGCTATAGTAAATTATTATGATCAGCTGGCGGAAGTTAATGACGCCTAAGCCAAAGGCCGATGCTGCCCCGCAAAGGGGTTCGCCCCTCGCGTCTCCTGCGGATCTGCTTCCCGCACTTTCTCCGCTTCCCATTGATGCTGAAGCACTTCGCCCGCATCCGATTCTTTCTCTCATTCCACCGCGGCTTCTTGATCGTTTCCTGGCCGGCCCCGCCTTTGCCGAGTATCCCAAGGGGACCGTGGTCTTCAAGGCAGGCGCTCCGTGCGATGCCATTTATTTAATTATCAGCGGCCGCTGCGAGTCGCTCGTACGCGGCGATAACGGAGTGAGCGTCGTGGAGGAGGTCTTCGGCCCGGGAGATACTTTGGGAGAACGTTCCCTTCTCAATCATGAGCCGCACCGGAGCACGGTGACGGTGGCCACCCATAGTGTTTTGCTCCGTTTGCCGGCGGCGGAAATGCGCGAGCTTTTTGCCGGGGATGCGTCGATTGCCGGGCGTTTTGCCCAGACGGTGACCGAGCGGGTGCGGCGGGCACGCGAGAATGAGTTTGAGCGCGGCGCGGTAGTGCGCCGGATTGTGTCGCTGCTGCCATTGGCCTCCCGCATCAACGCGCCGGCCGTGACGCGGATGCTGGCAAAGGCGGTTCACGGGTTGGGGCCGCATAGCACGCTGCTTCTGCACATCACGTCGGGGGCGCAGAGGGCGGCGCTTGGCGACTGGCCTGATCTGGAGCGGACAATCCGCAGCGAATTTCGTTTTCAAAAAGAGCTGCGCGAAAACGAGTCGGGCTTTTTTGAGCTGGCACTCTCGGCCGGGAACGAACCGCGCAATGCCGGCTTCATCGCGCCGTTGCTCAGCCATTGCGGCCATTATTTTGATTTTGTGCTGCTGCATGTCGACCCGGATATCCCTGTGCCGATCTGCATTGAGTCGATGATTCAGTCGGATCTCTCCTTTGTGCTGATGCAGCCGAGCATGCAGAACCTGTATGATTTCCAGCTCCTGATCCGGGAGCTTTCTGATCGCAATCGGGGCGATTGTTTGCACGTAAAACCGATTCTTTTTGCCGAAGAGCACGTGGCGGCGTCCGAGATGCACGCGACCCTTAAACAGTTGGGTCACCCGGTCCATTCATTCGCGCGCGGTTTTCCACTTGATGAAAGCCGGGGTGACCATCGGTTTGTGCTCCATATCAACCGGCTCGCCCGCGAAATCGCCCGGTGCCGGGTGGGGCTGGCATTCTCCTCCGGCGGCGCGAAGGGGCTGGCGCATATTGGCGTTATTCAGGTGCTCGAAGAAAACGGGATTGAAATTGACTGCATTTCCGGGGCGAGCATGGGCGCTTACATCGGCGCAATCTGGGCGTACGGGCTCGATGGCGTGGTGCTTGAAAAGCTCGCGCATGAACATCAGGGGCGCTGGGGTATCTGGTCGTTGATTGATCCGGTGCTGCCGCCGCGCCAGGGCTTTATGCAAACCGGCCGGATCGTGCGCCGGCTGCGGCGTTCGATTGGAGAAGCGCATTTTTCGGATCTGATCCGTCCATTGCGGATCGTGGCCACGCATCTTGACACGCTGGAACGGGTGGTCTTTTCAAGCGGCGACGTGGCGGAAAGCGTGGCGGCGAGCATCGCGATTCCCGGGGTCTGCGTGCCGGTGACCCTGGATGGGGAAACCTATATTGATGGGGGGATTGCCGATCCGCTGCCGGTTGATGTGCTTGAAGAGGCGGGGATTGAACGGATCATCGCGGTGAATGTGATCCCGCCCCCCGAGCGGCTGCGGTGCTGGCTGGAAATGGAACGGGAACAAAACGGGCATGCCATTTCGAGAAGTGACAAGCTGCGCCGGACTTTCGGCCAGCAGATCAATTATTTTGCCCACGGCAACATCCTCGACACGATGTTGCAGGCTGTGAACGGCGCCCAGACCCGGGTCGCGGAAGGCGCCGCGTTGCATGCCGATGTGCTGCTGAGGCCCCTGGCGTGCGACGCCTCGTGGCATGACTTTACCAACCCCGGGAAATACATCGCCCTTGGTCGCAAAGCCGCGGAGGAACAGCTGGGCGTGTTAAAATCCCTGGTGCATTCTTATGAAGGCAAACTCCCCAACCCCCATCTGGCCGATGCGCCGGGTATCCGCGCTGCGTAGTTGGCAGCTCTCCCGGTTGCGCCGTTATCTGAACGAGACGGTGCTTCCGTTTTCCGCGCATTATGGCGCGCTTTTCCGCCGGGAAAAACTCGATCCCGCCGCGTTGACCTCCCTTGATTCGCTCCGCCGGATCCCTTTCACAACGAAGCTCGATTTTATGCCGGATCGCGAGCACTCCGACCCGGTCCGGGACTTTATCCTCGTGCCCGATAAAGCGATCCTTTCACGGCGGTTTTCCTCCATCGCGCGGGCGCTTTTGCAGGGACGCTCCGCGGTGGCGCAACGGTTTGAACGGGAGTTTCGTCCGCTGCTGTTAACGAGCACCACGGGCCGGTCGGCTGATCCGGTTCCCTTTGTTTACACCGCCCACGATATTGAAAATCTCAAGCTCGCCGGCGAGCGCGTCATGCAGGTGTGCGACACGAGCCGGGAGATGCGGATGCTTAACATGTTCCCCTTTGCGCCGCATCTCGCTTTCTGGATCACGCATTATGCCGGGACTGAATTCGGCGTGTTTGTGGTGAGCACCGGCGGCGGCAAAGTGATGGGGACCGAGGGCAATCTGCGTTTGAGCCGGAAGATCAAACCCGACGTGATCATCGGCATGCCGACCTTTCTCTATCACGTTTTGAATGAGGCGGTGCGCGATGGGCTCGAGTTTCCCAACTTGAAAAAAATCGTGCTCGGCGGCGAGAAAGCGCCGACGGGCATGCGGCGAAAATTGCGTGCGCTGGCGGCCCAACTTGGCGCCCCCAAGGTTGATGTGCTACGCACCTATGGATTTACCGAGGCGAAGCTGGCGTGGGCGGAATGCCCGTTCGAAGAGGACGCGGGCTCGGCCGGATATCATGTGCATCCCGACCTGGCGCTGGTGGAAATTGTCGATCCGCAAACAGGCGAGCCGCGCGGTGAAGGCGAGCCGGGAGAGATTGTTTTTACGCCGCTCAACGCGCGCGGCAGCGTGGTGTTGCGGTATCGGACCGGCGACTGCATTGATGGCGGCCTGTTCCATGAGCCGTGTCCGTTTTGCGGCCGGATGGTGCCGCGCCTGGTGGGCGAAATTTCGCGGCGTTCCGACGTGCGCGAGCTGCGGATCGACAAACTAAAAGGGACGCTGGTCGATTTTAATCATCTCGAGCACGTGCTCGACAATGCCGAGCACATCGGCACCTGGCAGGTTGAATTGCGCAAACGCAACGATGACCCGCTTGAGTGCGACGAGCTCGTCCTGCATGTCGAGAAAGTCGATGCGTTTGATGAAACCCAGCTTGCCGGGCTTCTCAGTGAGCGCTTCGTGCGCGAGCTGGAGATCCATCCCAACCGGATCCTGTTTCACACCGTCGAAGAACTCCGCATCAAGCAGGGAGTCGGCACCCAGCTAAAGGAACAACGTGTCATTGACCATCGGCCAAGTGCGGCCGGTGGCAATGCAATCACCAGCTCAAATTCTCTGCGCGCATAACAGAAAGATCACGGATACGCTTTGGAGTCTTCTTCGGGTAGCGTGTTTTGAGGAGGACTCCCCCATTTTATGAATAATCGTTTAGTCATCGTTGATGGCGTACGAACGCCCTTCTGCCGAGCGGGCAGTGAGCTGGCAGCCTTGGCCGCCGACGAACTCGGCCGCATCGCGGTCAATGCGCTGCTGACTCGCACCGGGCTTGATCCGGCATTGATCGATGAGGTGATCTTCGGGTGCGTCGCCCAGCCGATGGAGTCCGCCAATATTGCCCGCGTCATTGCCTTGCGCGCGGGAATCCCGGAGTCGGTCCCGGCCGTGACGGTGCATCGCAATTGCGCCTCGGGTTTTGAAGCGATCACCACCGCTTATGAACGGCTTGCCACCGATCGCGGATCGGTTTTTGTCGTGGGCGGCACCGAAAGCATGTCGCAGATTCCGATGCTGTTTAAGGCGGCGACCGCGCAGAAATTTGCGGCATTGGCGAAATCCAAATCAACCCGTGCGAAACTCAGCGCGCTTGCCGCGTTTCGGCCGGCTGATTTTGAACCGCGCATCGGTCTTAAGCTCGGACTCGCGGATCCTGTCTCGGGATTGAATATGGGCGAAACCGCGGAGCTTTTGGCGCGGGAATTTGCCATCTCGCGCCAGGAACAGGATGCGTTTGCGCTTCGATCCCATCAGCGCGCGCTGGCGGGACATAAAAAACTGGAGGAGGAAATCTGCGCGGTTTACGCGGCCAAAACGATCAGCCGCGACAACGGTCCGCGCAGTGAGCAAACGCTTTCGATCCTCGCCGGGTTGCGGCCTGTCTTTGATAAGCACGGGACGGTGACGGCGGGCAACTCCTCCCAGATTACCGACGGAGCGGCCGCGTTGCTGGTCATGGGTGAATCGCGCGCCCATGAACTCGGGTTCAAACCGCTCGGTGTGCTGATTGATTACGCTTACGCGGGTTGTGATCCCGCCCGGATGGGACTCGGCCCGGTGTTCGCGATCAACAAGCTTGAGAATCGGAGTGGCCTGAGCGTCGGGCAGGCGGATATTGTGGAGATTAATGAAGCATTTGCCGCGCAGGTGCTTGCCGTGCAGCAGCGTTTGCCGGAACCGATTCCGGACGAAAAGCTGAATGTCAACGGAGGGGCCATCGCGCTGGGGCATCCGGTGGGAACCACGGGCGCGCGGCTTGTTTTAAGCGCTCTAAAAGAGCTTCAACGCCGGGATGGCCGGCGGGCGCTCGTCTCGGCTTGTGTCGGTGGCGGGCAGGGTGCCGCGCTCTGGCTTGAAAGGGCTCAATCATGAACAACATCCGACGCGACATTACCGAAGATGGCATTTGCGTGCTGACTTTCGATCGGCCCGGTTCTTCGGCCAATATATTTGACCGCGCTACCCTTCAGGAGCTCGGCGCGCATATCGATCAGATCGGCACGGCGCGCGGCCTTGTGGTGACCAGCGCCAAGGATTCGATCTTTGTCGCAGGCGCCGATTTGCATTCCATCAAAACGATGAGTCCGGCCGACCTGGGCGATTTCATCCGGCTTGGTCAGGATGTTTTTAATAAGATTGCCGCCCTGCGGATTCCATCGGTGGCGGCGATACATGGGGCGGCGGTGGGCGGCGGTTTTGAAATCGGGCTGGCATGCGACTACCGGATCGCGACACCGGATCGGGCGACAAAACTCGGGTTGCCCGAAACGCAGCTTGGGATTATTCCGGCATGGGGCGGTTCAACCCGGTTGCCGCGGTTGATCGGAGTGCCCAAGGCGCTTGAAATGATTTTGGGCGGCAAAACAGTTGGCGCCAGGCATGCGCTTAAACTTGGGATGATCAATGAGGTCGTTTCCCGCGAGTACCTGCTTTCGGCTGCATTTGAATGGATAGGCAAAGGCAAACATCGCAACCGGTTATCCCATTCCGCGCCGGTCAACGCCGTCCTGGACAAACTGGTCGCGCCCAAGGCGCGGGCCGATGTAATGAAAAGAACGCAGGGCCATTACCCGGCGGTTTTGAAAGCGCTCGAGGTGGTGATCAAAGGGGCTTCGGATTGGCGTGAATCCGAATCGCTCGCACGGGAGCGGGCCGCTGTCAGCGAGTTGATCGGCCTCGATTCGACCAGGAACCTGCTGCGGCTTTTTTTCCTGCAGGAGCGGGCCAAAAAGCTGAGGTTTACTCCGCGCCCGATTTCCGAAATCCCAGCGTTGGAGGGCGCCGCCCCCGCTGTTTTGCCAGGAGACGAAATCGGCCGTGCCGCGGTGATTGGCGCCGGGGTGATGGGCTCGGGAATTGCACAATGGCTCAGCGCCCGGGGTGTGCGCACCATTGTGCGCGATATCGACGCCACCCGGGTAGGCGCCGGCATGGCCAATATTTCAAAGCTCTATGCCGACTCGGTCAAACACCGTGTATTTACTTCGAACGAAGCGCGCGCCGGGTTTGAACGCGTTTATCCGGCGCCGGGTGAAGTCTCCCTGCGGCAAAGCGGCCTGGTGATCGAGGCGGCGGTGGAAAAGATGGCGATCAAGAAAACAATTTTCCAGCGGCTCGACGAGCTGACCGACGAACAGGCGATCCTGGCGACAAACACCTCGGCGCTTTCCATTACTGAGCTCGCCTCGGCGACGCGGCATCCGGAGCGTGTGATCGGGATCCATTTTTTTAATCCCGTGCACAAGATGCAGCTTGTGGAGGTCGTGCGAGGACGGCAAACCGCGCCGGCTGTCATTCAGCAAACGCTGCGGTTTGTGCAAAAAATCGGCAAGCTGCCTGTGCTGGTCAAAGATAGCCCGGGGTTTCTGGTGAACCGGATCTTGCTCCCGTATATGCTCGAGGCGGGTGTGTTGTTTGAAGCAGGCGCAAGTATTGAAGAAATCGACGCGGCGATGGTCGCTTTCGGGATGCCAATGGGACCGCTCCGTCTCATTGACGAAGTGGGAGTCGACATTGCCGAAGACGTCGCGGCCACGCTTAGCATGGCGTTCCCGGAGCGGATGCGGGTGCCGCAGGTTTTATCCAAACTGATCGCGGCGGGCTGGCTTGGAAAGAAATCGGGCAAAGGATTTTATCTTCATGAGAAAGGGAGCAAATCGGAGCCTCGCGTGAATCCTGAAGTGGAGGTATTTCGCAGTGGGAAAGCGCGTTTTACCCCCGAAGAATTGCAACGGCGCATGGTGCTCCTCATGGTCAATGAATCGGCGCGCTGTCTTGAAGAGGAGATCGTTGAGGAGCCCGCCGATATCGATTTCGCAATGGTAATGGGAACCGGGTTCGCGCCGTTTCGGGGCGGGCCATTGCGATATGCCGATCAGCTTGGAGCGCCCCAGGTGGCGTCGCAATTAAGCCTGCTGGCTGAAAAAATCGGACCGTATTTCGAACCGTGCGCACTGCTGAAAGCAATCAACAGAAGACCCTTTTATGAAGACTGAATCCTCCCCGCAAACAGGCCGCCCAGCGGGCACCATGGGTAGCGACGAAGCCGACGCCAAAGTTCCTTCGGCTGATCCGCAATCGAATCCGGGAGCGCCGGAGCCGCAAAGCGCCATTGATACTTCCAGGATGTCCCCGGAACAGCGGGCCGCCCTGGAACTGACGGAAGCGGCGCGAGAAGGCGCCCATGCCGAGCGCGGCCTGTGCGGGGGATTGTTCATGGGCCAATTTCACTTGGAAGCGATCCAGCCGTTCCCGATGGAGACAGCTCAAAGCCGGGCTCGCGGGGAGGAGTTTCTTAAGAAGCTTCGCGACTATTTGGAGGCGCACGTTGATCCCGATGAGATCGATCGCACGGGCGAGATTCCCCAGGAAGTGTTTGAAGGACTCACACAACTGGGTGCGTTTGGAATCAAGATCGCGCCCGAGTACGGCGGACTCGGTCTTTCGCAAACGACCTATTGCCGCGCGGCAATGTTGCTTGGGAGTTATTGCGCCAATCTTACCGCCCTTATCTCGGCGCATCAGTCGATCGGGGTTCCGCAACCATTGATCCTATTCGGCACCGACGAACAGAAACGCCGATTCCTGCCGCGGGTGGCCGCCGGGGAGATCTCCGCGTTTGCATTGACTGAACCAAAGGTCGGCAGCGATCCGGCCCGGATGGAAACCCACGCCGAGCCAACGGCTGATGGCAGGCATTTTGTCATCAACGGGGAAAAGCTCTGGTGCACGAACGGGATAAAAGCAGGGGTGATTGCCGTGATGGCGCGGACTGCTTCGAAGAATGGCCGCAACCAGATCACGGCGTTTTTGGTGGAGATGAACACGCCCGGAGTCGAGGTAGTGCGCCGGTGTCATTTCATGGGGCTGAGAGCGCTTTACAACGCGGTGGTCCGGTTTACGGATGTCAAAGTGCCGGTGGAAAATATCCTCCTGGCTGAGGGAAAGGGGTTGCGGGTGGCGTTGACGACATTGAATACAGGCCGGCTGACGCTGCCGGCGGCTTGCACCGGTATGTCCAAACGCTGCCTCCGGATCGCGCGAAAATGGGCCGCGGAACGGATCCAATGGGGCGCTCCGATTGGTCAACACGCCGCGGTGGCCGACAAGATCGCGCGCATGGCTTCTGAAACATTCGC
Organism: Chthoniobacteraceae bacterium; assembly: GCA_028293625.1. Taxonomy (GTDB): domain Bacteria; phylum Verrucomicrobiota; class Verrucomicrobiia; order Chthoniobacterales; family Chthoniobacteraceae; genus CAIURC01. The sequence goes on from JAQGOL010000035.1 coordinate 483,454, forward strand.
CATGGAGGCGATGACGCTTTTCGCAGCGAGCATTGTTGATCGCGATAAACATGCCGACGTCCGGCTCGAGGCGGCAATGTGCAAGCTCTGGGCCACCGAACGGTCATGGGAGCATGTGAACGAAGCGATGCAAATTCGCGGCGGACGCGGTTACGAGACCGCCCAATCGCTTGCCGCCCGCGGCGAGGAACCGGTGCCCGTGGAACGGTTTTTCCGCGATTCGCGGATCAACACGATCTTTGAAGGCTCAAGTGAGATCATGCGTTTGTTTATTGCCCGCGAGGTGCTTGATCCGCATTTGAAAATCGGCGCGCCAGTGCTCAATACACAGCTTCCAAAGGATGTCCGTTTCAAGGCCGCGCTGCGATCGGCGACGTTCTATGGCACCTGGTATCCGAAACAGTGGCTTGGCGCTCTCACCGGCAGCGGTGTGCGCAATTGTGAATGGGACCGGCGTCTGGCCACGCATCTTCGATACGCCTCGCGCACTTCGCATCGCCTGGCCCGGACTCTCTTTCATTCGATGGCTCGATACGGTCCGAAACTGGAACGCCAGCAGCTGCTTTTGGGGCGCTTTGTCGACATCGGCACGGAACTCTTTGCGATCATCGCCACCTGTTCCCGGGCCGAAAGTATGGGCAATGCGGATGCCATTGATGTGGCCTCGCTCTTTTGCCGGCGCGCCCGGTTGCGGATCGAGCAGCTTTTTGAGGGGATCGCGCATAACGCCGACCGGCCTGGATACAAAGTCGCCCGGCAGGTTCTCAATGGCGATTGTCTCTGGCTTGAAGAGGGAACCGTGAATGGTTGAGGAGTTTCGACGTCTTAAACTGCCGAGTATTCATTGGCGGCCACAGCAAAGGAAGGCGTCGTCTTTCTATTTAATTTGAAGCGCGCAACGCCGCTGCCCAACCCGCTTGCGACCTGCTTAAGGTCGTTGATTGCCTGGTTTGATTGGGTCAATGATTCAACTGTTTGTTGTGCCGCCTCGGTGAGTTGTCCGAGCGCCTCGCTGATCTGTTGCGCACCGGTCGACTGCGCCTGCATTCCTTCATTCACAAATTCCACGCGCGGCGCGAGCGCCTGCACCTGATGAATGATCTGGGAGAGCTGCCCGCCAACCTGCTGGACTTCCTGCATGCCGCCGCGGACTTCCTCAGAAAACTTGTCCATACCCATGACTCCGGCCGCGATGGCCGACTGGATTTGCTTCACCATCTCCTCAATGTCGTACGTAGCCACGGCAGTCTGATCCGCCAATCGGCGAATTTCAGTGGCTACCACCGCAAAGCCGCGTCCCGCTTCCCCTGCCTTTTCGGCTTCGATCGCCGCATTAAGCGAGAGCATATTGGTCTGATCGGCCACCTTGGTAATGGCCGTCACAACCTGCCCTATGTTGCTCGCCTTCTCACTCAGCACGGCAAGCTTGCCACTGATGGAGCCGGCCGCCTCCACGACCCGGCGCATCGTCGTTTCCATGCGGGTTAGTCCAACCTGCCCGCTGCCCGCTAGAGTGGCGGCTTCTTCAGCGACTTCGGAGACTTCATGCATGGTTCTAACCAGCTCCATGGAAGTGGAGGAGATCTCTTTGGAAGTCGCCCCGATCTCAGTGGTTGTGGCCGCGATCTGACTGGCCGTGGCTTGTTGCTCCCTGGATGTTGCGGCGATGTCTACGACCGCGCTCCCAATCTGGAGGCTCGATTCATGCACCCGGCCCACGAGCGCCGACAAGTTTGAAACCATGTTTAAGAGCGCGTTTCCCATCACGTCGTGCTGCGATTGCGGTTTGATGGTTACCGCCAGATCGCCTGCTGCGATCCGTTCCGCCACGCCGGCACTCTCTTTTAATGAGGAGACCATTTGTTCAAATGCCCGCGCCAAAATGCCGATCTCATCGTGATGCGCGCCCAGATCGGTCTGCACGGCAAGATCGCCGGTTGCGATTTGATTGGCGGTTTTAACGATCTGACTGAGTGAACGAGTGATGCCGCGGATGATGAAAAATCCAATGGCCCAAACTACCAGAAGTCCTAGCACAGCCCAGAATAGCGTCTGGAATACTTCCCGTTGGAACTTCGCGGCCCGTGTTTCGAGCAGGTTTTGCAGCACGGAGGCGCAGCGGTGTTCAAGATCGGAAATGAGCTGGCTGCTTTGGTTGGCCGCCGAAATGGAATCGCCCGATTCCGCCGCGCGATTGGATGCCAGATTGCGAATGGAACGAATTGCCCCCTGGACCGAGTTGGCGCTCGCGCTTGCGGGCGCCTCCAGTTGCGAGGTGATTGCGCTATTAAAGCCGAGGGCTTTTCCCAATGATTGATGCAGCTTGGCTTGCAGGAATTCCGTCAGTGTCAGGAGCCGGTCGACTGCCGCAAGTTGTTCGGCGGTTCCGGTTTTTCCGGAAGAAATGGAGCTGCCTGCAAGATAAGCCTGGCTTAATAGTTCACTGAGCTCGGGCGCCTGATTGATCAGGATGTTCATCAGGTAATAGCTGTCGATGTCGGGATCGAGTGTGAGATTGGAGGCATCGCTTGCCTGGGCAATCAAGGCGATCGTCTCAGCGATCGCTTTGCCATATGCCTCTTGCGGAGGCGATTGGCCGGGCGGTCTCTTCAAAAGTTCGCGGCACTCAGCGCTTAAGGCGATCCACTTCGATCTCAGGTGCAATGAGGCTTCAAGCCGCTTATCTACTTCCTCAAGCTTCTGGATATCGGCCTCAATCTCCGCACTCTTGGAATAAAACGGCTCTTTGAGCGATTCGACGCCATTGATCAAACCAGTTGCGAAAGCGCGATGCTGTTGAAGATCTGTAAGCAACGCCGAGGCGGCCGTGTAATACTCCAGCCCGCGAATTTCCTGCCGGGCAAATTCAACGCCGAGTATGTTGATCGACGAGGCCATCTTATAAGTGACCGCCGCAAATGGAATCATGAGGATCAACCCGGTAAGGGTGAGCTTTTGCCAGATCTTAAGGTTTTTCATTGGCAGAGTTTTTAAAATTTAGTCATTAAAAATAAGATCCGCTGGATTGTGGCCGGGCGCGGCCGTGCCGTTTCAGTTGAGGAGACGGCCGGAAGTATTGAATCACCATACTTGGCGGCTTTTTCCATCGCCGTCGAGACAAGTGGCGGGCCTGAAAATGCGATTTGAGGAAGGCGTTTTGCGTGGAAAATCGCGTCGATGGATCTGTTTGGAGGACGTCGCGCCATACACCAATTGATGTATGGCGTCGCTTATCCAAATCAGATGCAATGCGTGTTCTGAAGAGTGCTTACCAGCACCTATCTTTACATTAACGAACGTCAATATGATCCCATACCGAACGAATAAAATAGCAGCGGTTCGCGCTACGGCAGTTTTCCTTCTAGTTTCAACCCTTTGCGTGCGTGCTGAGCACTCATATGAAACATGGCGCACGACCTTCAATGAGACGCAGCAGGCTGGCCAGGTCGGAACCGCCACGGTGACAGACGGACGAGGCAATGTTTTCATTACCGGTTACGCTGCGGTACAAAGTGCTGCCAAAACTTTTTATACGGCTAAATACGACGGGCTCGACGGCCATGTCGTCTGGGAGCGCACTTATACGACCGGCAATGGGGACTGCGTCGCCAACGCCATAGCCATTGATAGCGACGGCAACGTGATCGTCACCGGCCGGGAATCCGATGCAAACCACACCGCTGACTTTCACACCATTAAGTACAACGGGCTCACTGGTGTGCCGATCTGGCAAAAATCGTATGCCGGCCCGCAAGGCGGTTTGGATGAAGCGCTCAAGGTCATCGTCGATGGAGCCAACAATGTGATTGTCACCGGAAAATCGTCCGGATCGCAGTTTGATTTCTTTACGATCAAATACTCGGCTGCCAACGGGACGCCGCTCTGGAACGCCCTGCTGGGCGGGATTCGCTATAATGGCGCGGCGAACAAGGACGATGTGCCCGCCGATCTGGCGGTCGACAGCGCCAATAACGTGATTGTTACAGGGAAATCGTATCTGGCTTCTGCGAAATCGGTGGTTTACACCGCCAAATATGCCGCGGCCACCGGCGCGCTTCTCTGGGGCGGCACGGCCCGGACCGTCTCCACTGATGGCGACGCCGAGGGGGTCGGTCTCGCGGTTGATCGCTTCGATAACGTGGTGATGCTAGGCATCGGACGCAACGCTAACAATACTCGGTTTTTTTATACTACCGAGTATGAGAAAACGAACGGCAACACGATTTTTATAAAAACCCACCAGAGTCTTGGTGATGACTTTAATGGTGGAGCTGCCGACGTCGCAGTAGACAGCGCAGGCAACGTGATCGTCACCGGCACAACCGTTGATAACACCAATTTTTCCAAAAACTCCTATTACACGGCAAAATACGCCGCCGCGACCGCAACGGTTCCCGGCGCCCTTCTCTGGGAGACGTTTTCAGGCAGCCGCGATGGAACCGACCGCGCAAAACGGGTTGTCGTCGATGGCGCCGGCAATGTCGTGGTGACCGGTTTTTCCAATGATAAAACCAACCATTCAGCCGATTACTACACGGTTAAATACTCGGGAGAGACCGGCGCGCTGCTCTGGGAACAACTTTATGATGGCGTTGGCAATGACGATCTGCCCGCGGACCTCGCGGTCGATGATGGAGGCAACGTCGTTGTGATCGGAACCGCAAAGCTTCCTTTTCAAAATATCGGCATCCGGTACGACCGGATTGTCACCATCAAATATAATCGCTTGCTTCTTACCACCGGCGAAGACGCTCCGGTGACAGCCGGCGTGGCTGATGCGGCAAAAATCCTGGCGATTTCAACGCCTGCGATTGGCGATAACGGGGCCATAGCGGCCAATGTGACGGTTGGTGCTGGCAAGAAAAAAGTCGATGCGATCCTGGTACAGGGTTCGGAAGGCGGTTCGAAGCTTGTCGCTGTGCAAGGAGGCGCCGCACCTGGCGTAACCGGGGGCACTTACAAGTCGTTTTATGAGCCGCTTATTTCAGATAAAGCAACCGGTAGCGATCGCGTGGCGTTCGTGGCGAAAATGGCGGGCGTTCCCGGCAATAAGAGCACGGGTGTCTGGGTAAGCGCCGTGAACGGCGATCTGACACTCGCGCTTCAGCAAGGGGTTGCCATTACGGCCACCGGGTTGAATGGGGAACTGCTCAAGTCAGTGAACAGCCTTTCCTGGCGCCGCGGCCAGCTTGTGGCGTTGATCACGGTGAGTGGTTCGGGGGTGAAGGGGCCAAACTCGACCGTCCTGCTCGGATACAATGTCACAACGGGCGGCGCCAAACTGCTGCGAACGGGCGACAAGCTCACCGTCAACGGGACTGAGGCGGCGATTAAAACCATCAGTGTGCTCAGTCCTGCAGCTGGTTCAGCCGGCCAGGGACGTTCGCAATCCAATCTGTCGGTTGTGGCAAAAGTTACCCTTGATGATAAACGCACGGCTCTTGTCAGTGTTAATACGGGCGGCGCGGTGGTCGTCAAATCGTTCCTTGCAAGCGATCAGGCCCTCAACGTGACCGATAATCCGCTCTACAAAGGCTTTGGCCTCCCAATGGTCGGTTCCTCGGGAAGCAACTTCGCGGCCCTTGGCATGCTTACCACAGGAAAATCAGTTAATTCCGGGAATGACACAGCGCTGCTCTTTAGCACCAATGGCACCTCGTTTGCTCCATTCGCCCGGGAAGGCGACACCGCGCCCGATGCCGGAGAAGCCAAATACCAGTCGTTTTTCGATCCGCTCGTCAACTCCCTTGGCGATGTCGCCTTTGTTGGCACACTTGCCGGAAAAGCGGTGACGTCAAAGAACAGGACTGCCCTCTGGTGGGGCAATCCATCGACTCCGCTCGAAATCGTAGCCCGCACAGGCGCGGCTGCGACTGAAACCAGCGGGGCAACGGGCGCTGCGGTCTATACCAGCATTAACTCAACGGCTCTGCCCGGAGGTGTCAAAGCCGGACCGATCTTCCTGGCAACCCTCGCCGGCGAGGACGTGAACAAAGGCAACAATCTCGGCCTCTGGGCGGTCGATACCACCGGCGCCATCCGCCGGCTGCTGAGAACCGGTGACATCTTGAAAACGGATGAAATTGTCGATGACGAGCAAGTATCTAAAACCGTTGCCGGAATGGCGCTCCTTCAGTCGCTTCCCGGCGCGTTTGGAGCCACCCGCAGCTTCAATGAAACCGGAGCCGTCGCCGTGCTGGTTAATTTCACCGACAAAACCCAGGCGCTGATCCACGTCGGAATCCCCTAGCCGCGCAATGGCGTCGGCAATTGAAAAAAGATCGCGAAAGCGAATTGAGGGTTGATGCCCGGGATGTTTCAAAATACGGACTGACGCTTCAATGAACTGGCTGCCATGGGCCTTGCTCTCCGCGCTGTTTGCCGGCCTGACCGCGGTCCTGGCAAAGGTTGGGGTTGGCAGGATTGACTCCAATCTTGCCACCGCCATTCGCACCGCAGTCATCCTGGTTTTTACCTGGGTGATTGCGGCGTGGACAATGAAAGAAGGCGCCCTGGCCGCGATCAGCCGCAAGACATGGCTGTTCCTTGTGCTATCCGCCGTGGCGACCGGACTTTCGTGGCTCTGTTACTTTCGAGCACTGCAGCTTGGCGAAGTCTCCAAAGTCGCGCCAATCGACAAGCTCAGCGTGGTGATCGCTATTCTCATCTCCATCTGTTGCTTCGGGGAACGGCTCAATTTGCGGGAAAGCTGCGGTGCGGGGCTGATCGTGCTTGGCGCCCTGCTTCTTGCCTGGAAGTAAGCTTATTGGCTCGGAGGGCTTTCAACCACAAATCGTGCGATGGCATCCTCGGAAGCCGATACCAGGCTCTGCGTGTAGCCCGCGGAGATTCTGGCGGCAAAGTAAGCGCGATAACGTTGATAGCGCGGGTCGTTGAGGGCCTCGTGCGGCGGAAGCTTTGTTAGCATTTCAGGAACACCTAAGGCGATTGAAAGCCGCCGTGCTTCTTCGTTCTCGGATTGCAGCCGGTCGCGCACTCTCATCAGCGTTTCAGTTGCGGAGAGAAGCTCCGCCTCGTGTTCTGCGCGAGTGAACGGGATGAGCCTTGCCTGTTTCAGATGCCTTTCCAATTGCGCCATGCGCTCCTCCATGCGCTGGATCATCGTTTCCAATCGTTGTTGCGCCGCGGCAATTCCGACATCTGGCGCAACCGTGCTATTGATATCAACCTCCTGCCTGCCAGCCGGATTCTCACGCGGAAAAGCCGCTGCGTTATACGCTTGCCGGTCGCGCAATTCTGCGATGACGCGCTCGCGTTCCGCCAACTGCATTTTTAAAAAATGCACCTCTTGCTCGCTCCCTGAACTGTCATGCAAAAGGTAAAGCGATGTGATGGCAATCGCGCAAATGCAAAGCGCGGCAACCGTGATGGGGCGGATCGGGTTCATGACAAGATGGAGATCGCTTTTGAATGCACAGCAAGGCTGCCGTGCGCAGATCCGGAATGAAACAGCAAGTATTGCAAACAAAGCAATAAATAGATGACTTGTAATTTACGGACTGTAGTAACATAAATTACAGGTACCTATTAATTGGAAATTTATCCTATTTTTCGGGTTAAACGATCGTAATCAACAAACAGTTGCCACAATCCATGCCCTTTATGAGAGCCGCACTTTACTCGTATCCTCAAGGTAAGCAGGAAATGACCGCGGAGGATTTGCAACCCTCCACCTATGCGGAAATTCAGGCAGCGCTCTTTGATCCCAAAGTCAGCGGGCAATACTACAAAGTATGGGGTGCGCCCGGTGAAGCGCCGCTGCCACTCTACCAACAAACCTTTGCAAGCATCGCAAGGGGATTGATTTTTTTTTGGCGCGATTTTGCGATTCTGCGGGCGGCACGGCGGACGCTTAAATCGCAGGCGGACTTGCGCTGGGGCCGGGATGGCAACGGTTTCAGGCGGCTGGTGCACCCGATTGGGATCTGCCTGGAGGGCCGGTGGAGCATCGATACCGACACATCCGGGAACGATTACACCGGCTACTTCGCGCCGGGCAAGAGCGGCCGGGTGATCGCCCGTTATTCGCTTGGCGGCAACGACCCGCGCAATGGCCGCAATCGGTCGATGGGGTTGATTGGCAAACTTTTTCCGTTGGAAGATGAGGAAGGCAAACCAACACCCCGCGCCCATTTTGTAACCCAGGAAGATCTTGGCGGCGCTTTTACACGCTCCATCACGGAAGTTGAGCTTACTAACTCGCCTCCTGTCACACTCCTAAAGCGCGGCTCGGGGCTCTTTGCCTTCCTGATTGTGATCCTTGGCTTGAGCCGGGCGGACAACCAACCTTCAGAGCGCCAGCTTTATCAGGTGGCTGAACTTGGAAAACAGCCGGGCACGGCTACGAACGCTCCGCGCTTTATGCGGCTCAGGATCGCCGGCGCGCCGCCGGTCATCGACGGGAATGAGGCTGATTTTCGTGACGAAATTCTCGGACTTATCTATGACCCGGGCGACGAGGTGCCAAAGCGTCCGCTTCTATTCGACATCGAGGTTTCAAAGGAAGGTGAACGGACCCGCTTCCAAAAGGTTAAAGGCCAAAAATGGACAAGGATTGGAAGTATTCTATTCAACAAGGCTGCCGCTTCGCATAACGGCGATTTTGTCGTGCACTTTCAGCATCCGGTCTGGCGCAACGATCGCAACGACCCAAAGAGCATGGCCCGCGCTGAGTTGTCCCGGCTAGGTCCGGAAGCGCCGGCTTAGTCCGAAGACTTCATTGGATGCCGCGTCGCTGTTTTGCCCGGTTATTTTAATAACTCCTTGATTACACGTCCGTCGGGGTTGGGTAGTTTGATGCCAAGTAGTTCGGTAATCGTTGGGGCGACATCAAGATTGGTGATCCGCGGGATAGTAACGCCGGGTTTGATTCCGTAGCCGGATGGGATGAATGCGCCGTCGAGTTGCGGATCGGTGTTGGGATAACCATGGGTGCCGAGGTAGTTGGTGGAGACAATCACCGCTTCTTCACTGTCGAACTTTGATTGGAACGGATAGCCTGCCTTGGGAAAGAGAACCAGATCGCCCATGCCCTGGTTTTCTGACGGTAGCGGCATTCCCATCGTTGGCCCTTCGGTCCTAATTGATGACGCGCTCGACTCCGAAGTAACATGGATTACAATTATGATTAAGGAGGGGGGGAATGGTAGTGGGTCAGGCGGTTTAAAATGATGATCGCGCCAAGGGAAAGAAGAAGCAGCGCGAATGCTAATGCAATGGCTTCCCGTTGTTCGCCGGCATCCACGGCGAAGAAGATTGCAACGGGCGCGGTCTGCGTGCGGCCCGGAATGTTGCCGGCGATCATAAGAGTGGCGCCAAACTCGCCAAGCGCGCGGAGGAAACTTAAAATTGTGCCGGCGGCCAGACCCGGCCAGGCAAGCGGGAGTATGATGCGGCGGAAAGTGCGCCAGTCGGAGCGGCCAAAAAGTTTGGCAGCATCAAGCAGCGATGGATCAATCTGCTGAAAAGCGCCCCGTGCCGTTTGATACATAATCGGGAAGCTAACAACAAATGACGCGAGCACCGTGGCTGACCATGTAAAAATGATCGACCATCCCAAGTGTGCCAGCATCTGGCCGATGGGCGAGCTGCGTCCGAAAATCAGTAGCAATAACAAACCGACCACCGAGGGGGGAAGCGCGATGGGGAGCATGAATAGAGTATCAAGCAGATGGCTTAGTGCCCCTTCGCGTTTCATCCGCCAGCGCGCGCAAAGCACGCCGACGATCATGGTCAGAAACGTCGCGACAAAGGCTGTTTGAAGCGAGAGCCAGAGCGGACTCATGCGGCGCTACTCGAGGATGCCAAACCCGCACCGGATAAAAACCTGGCGTGCCGGTGTGCCGGTCAAAAAGCCGGCGAAGTCGAGCGCCTCTTCTCGATGTTTTGTTCCGTTGATAACGGCGATCGGATAAACTACTGGCGAATGCGAGCCTTCCGGTGCGGCCGTTACAATGCGTACCTTGTTGGATAATTTGGCATCGGTAAGGTAGACCATTCCCGCTTCCGCATTGGATGTTTCGACCGCAGTCAGGACCTGGCGCACGTTCAGCATTCGAACAAGTTTCGGCTCAACGGATTCCCATATGTTTAAGTATGTGAAGACTTCCCTGGCATATGAACCGACCGGCACGGATTTAGGGTCGCCGAGCGCTATATGAAGCACCTCCGCTTTGGTTAGATCCGTGATGACGTTTACGGTTCTGGAATCCTTCGAAACAATCAGGACAAGCTTGTTGGTGAGCAAGTCGCGCCGTGTGCCCGCCAGCAGAAGCCCTTTCTTTTCGAGCGCGTCCATTTGCTTTGCCGCGGCGGAAAGAAAGATGTCGGCCGGCGCCCCATTTTCAATTTGCTGCTGCAGCGCGCCGGATCCGCCGAAGTTATAGCTAATAGTTGTCCCGGGATGCCCGGCGGAATAGAGCGCCTTTATTTCGTTTAAAGCATCTTTCAAGCTTGCAGCCGCCGATACGGTGATCTCGGCCGCATTCAGGCGGGCGGTCAGGCAGAATATCAGGGAACCTAAGAAGAACGTCGACGTTATGCGTCTTACGGGTGAATACAGATTCATGAGGCTTAAAAGCCCGCGACCGTAACGAAGGAGGAGCCGCGAACGAACGCAAATAAACGCGAATGTGGCAGGCCGCCTGAAGTGCCCGATGTTTTGAAAATCTTATCAGGCCACTTTCCTGCTGCAAACAACCGGATCGTGAATCGCGGTGGCGCGATCCCTCAGGAAACCACCGCGACGTTTTGCCAGGACGGCGGCAACTTCCGAGACGATGGATAACGCGATTTCCTCGGGCGATTCACTGCCGATATCCAGCCCCGCCGGTGCATGGAGATTCTCAAGCCAGGCGGGATTGACCTCGTGGAAATCGTGGAGCCTGGCGAGAAGTTCGGCATGACGCTTTCGCGGGCCAAGAAGTCCAATGTAAGGAAGGTCTAGTGGCAGAAGACGATCGAGGGCGGCAAGATCGCGCCCGAAGTTATGAGTCATTATAAGTGCCGCGGTCTGGGCATCGGGGCGGAAATTGATTGTAAGTGCAGAAGGATGCGCGGCTTGTTCAATCAGCCAGCCAAGAGACGATCCGAGCAGGCAAAGCGGCTCGATTTCAGGGCCTGCGCCGAAAAGAAGCAGACGCACCGGAAGAGGAATGGAATGAATAAGAGTGCCTTCGGTTTCGGTAACGAGCGCTTCAACTGGAAGCAAGTCCGAGCCGAGTATCGGCCCTTCATAACGGGTTCGGACACGAACGATTTCGCGGGAGGCAAGCCGATCGCCAATAGCGGTAAGCAGGTTGCCGTTCCCACCTGCGGCCGATATCGGTTCAACCAGGATTTCCACTTTTCCGTCGCAGCCATAAAGCCGGCGCGTATCAAATTCCAATAACCGGCACTGACCGTCTGCGATGATCTCCCCTGCCTGGCGGGCGATTTCTTCCTCCAGGCAGCCGCCGCTTAGCACTCCAATCGTTCTTCCCTGCTCGTCGGCTAACAATCGCGCACCCGGTTTGCGGTAAGTGGAACCTTTGGTGCGAACCAGCGTGGCCAAGGCCCAGGCCGATGTCCGGTCGGCCGCGGCCAATCTCACGATCTGGAGAAGTGCTTTCATGCGGCCACCTTTCCTTGCAAATCAGGATCCTTGTTTGGGAATGCGGGGTAGTGGGAATGTTCAGGCATGCTCGCGGGAATGCGGGTTGTGCAAAACCACTTCGGGAGCAATCGAACGGGTGGTTGTCATAAAGCGCCGGCAATGGCATTTCGAAGCAAAGAAAGGGCATGTTCGACAGTTGTGTTGGGACATCCTCCATGCCTTTCCATTCCTTTTTTATCCAGCGTCACAAAAAGAAAGGGTTGATGTTCCTTCGAGCGTCGGCTTTTTCCGTATTTTTCATCACAAGCAGCCATGCCGTGGCAGGGGACCCTTACGAGGAGTATGTGCTGAAGTCGGCGGATTTTTCGCCAGTCAAACAGGAAAAAGAATGGGCGTATAAGGCGTTCCCGAGCTGGACTTACATGCCGTGGACCTACCAATGGCGGATAGGTTACAACGATGAGTCCGGTCAATGGAGTCTCAAGCATGGCTACAATGGCGCTTTTATGGACCGCGACGCCATGGAAGCCGAAGGGTCCAAGAGTGGACGGCTTGATTGGATTAATAAGTTCGGGCTCCGGTTTTATATGGATCACGCCGCGGATAAAGGGATTCTGCATCTCTGGGACGGCGACCAGCTCAAACCGCATCTTAGCGAAGTGCATGGCACCGGGATCCGGCCGGTCCCGTTAAACGATGTTACCCGCACAAAGCTCCAGGGTTACCTTCGCAAGCACATTACTTCAGTGAAATCGTCCCCTTATCGGGCGGCTTACGCGCTGGACGATGAAGCTTCGTGGGGACACTTTGTTCATCCCACGATGTGGCGGATCACCGATGATGCGGCAGCTTATCCAAAGTGGCTTGCTGAGGTTTATGGTCCCACGGCGCCCCGGCGCGATAAATGGATAAGCTACGAGGATATTCGTCCGAATCTGTCGGCGTGGAGTATCAAGGATTTTGACGCAAGCCCTCTGATGGATCAGTGGACTTTTAATGATGCGCTCTGGGCGAATTATTTGGGTGGTCTTGTAGAATACGCAAACTCGATTGATCCGGCCACGCCGTGCGGCATTGTCGGCGGCCAGGCTCCAAGCGCTTTTGGCGGCTACGATTATGCCAGGCTGATGCGCAAGGTGCAATTCATTGAGTCGTACAATCTCGGATCCTCACAGGCCATCATTCGGTCCTTTAATCCACATAATGCGCTGCCGGCCGTGACGAGTTGTTTTCATCAATCCGTTGACGATGACATCTGGCAGGCGTGGTATTATATAGCTCACGGCAACCGGGGACACATCGGCTGGGTGGAGAACTGGTTTGATGGGAAGACTCCAAAGGATTGGCACGAGCAGGTTGCCCCGACTTATCTGGAGGTAGCCAATAAGATAAGTCCATTGATGAGCGGGGCGGAATGGCTTCACGATGGTGTGGCTGTTTATTATAGCCATCCATCGATCCAGCTTGGCTGGATACTGGACGCTGAAGCCCACGGCAAAACCTGGGTTAACCGCAACAATGACGAGAAACTCAGCAGCTCAAGCCATGTCCGGCATGCTTGGGAGAACATGCTGCGGGATTCCGGCTTTCAATATAACTATCTAAGTTATGTCGATGTAATTCAGAAAGGGATTCCCGCAGAGTATAAAGTGCTCATTCTTCCAGCCTGCCTTTGCCTTTCCGATGCGGAGGCCCGCCAGATCAAGGCGTTTTGCCAGCGTGGCGGCACGGTGATCGCAGATTATCTGCCTGGCGTATGGGATCAGCATGGAAAGGGACGTGCCGATGGCGGTGCGCTCGATGAAATGTTCGGAACACATCATGACTCAGCTCTTCATGCGAGCGATATCTTTGGCGGAAAGTTATGGGTCGAGGTCGATCAGGACGCTAACTTTTCGTGGAAGAGTTATGAGGAGTTTCTAACCAATAAGAACACGTGCATCAAGGAGACGAGCGGTTTTTATAGAGCGGTGCGCGCGCTGCCCGTCGATAAGGTAAACCATTTCGGGCGCGGCACGGCAGTGCTCATGAATCTTTCTCCCCAGTGGTACAATGCGTATCGCACAGCCGGGGCCGCTGCCTCCGCCAAACGCGGCGTGTTCATGCATCATCTTTCCGATGCGGGAATCACTCCCCGTGTTCGGCTTAAATCCGCCGATGAAAGCACGCACGGTTATGAGATGACTTACTGGGCCAAGGCGGCAGGCAGCTCGAAAAGAACGATTCTTTTTCTCTGTTTGAATCCTGAGATTAGCGGAACGGCACTTGGAGGCGGAAACTCGGTTGGCTTAAAATCGGCGCTCGTGCCTGTTACCTTGCAATTTGCAAAGGAAGTTCAATTGCGTGATGAGCGCACAGGCAAGGAGATGGGAAGCGGCAAAGAATTTTCCTTTGATTGGAAACAAAACGAAGCAGCTGTCGTTTCATTTGAAGGAAGTTAAGCTGAACCGATTTTTACCGGACGGCCCGTTTTAACTGATTCGTAGATGGCTGTGACAACACGCATATCGGCGAGGCCTTCTTCGCCGGGAGTCCTCGGCTCTTTGTTATTCAGAATGCACTGCGAGAAGTGATCAAACTCGGCAGTGAACTGATTAATCTCCTTGATTTCCAATTGCGATTTGCGCGGTCCGAAATCCTTGCCGCCGGATTCTTTAACCATCACCCGCTGCCCCTGATAAGAGAACGCCGGATCCATTTCAATAAAGCCTCTCGTGCAAACGACGCGGTAAAACTCGCTACGCGCCGTGCCAAATGAACATTCGCACATGGCCAGGACGCCGGAAGGAAAACGCATGGTGAATGAAACGCTTTCGGGAACTTCGCGAAAACGCGGATCGCCCGCGGGCTGCTGGGCAAACGCGGTGACTTCAACGGGCTCCTCCCCGGTGCAATAGCGGGCGGCGTTGATGGAATAGACTCCTACATCGCCAACCGGGCCGCCGCCCAGCTTTGAGCTGAGCCTGATATTGGGAGCCGAAACATCCTGGCAGTTGCCTGATGAGAAAGTCCTGAGTTCGCCAAGAGTTTTTGTTTTACAGAGCTCCATCACCGCCAGGTTTGCGGGTTCGTAATGAAGCCGGTAAGCAATCATCAGTTTGCGATCCGCCTTCTTGGCCGCCGCGATCATGTTCTCGCATTCAACCACGGTGGGAGCCATCGGCTTTTCGCAAAGGACATGTTTGCCGGCCTGGAGCGCGCGAATGGTATATTCGGCATGCATGGAGTTCGGCAGGACGATATAGACAATGTCAATTGCAGGATCGTCGATGATGCGGTCGAAGTTATCGTAATTATAGATCGATTTTTCTTCGATATGATAAGCTTTCGCAACCGTGCGTGCCTTATCCAAGTGACCGCTTACCAGTGCGACAGGAACCGAGTATTTGCATTGGGCAAAAGCGGGCATCACCTGCCCCAATGTGAGTTCTCCCAGGCCGACAACCGCCCAGCCCATTTTTTTTACCACCGGCTTTGGTATCGGCAGCTCCGGCGGCTGCGCATCCGGCGGGGCAAGCGGGACTTCTTGGTTTGAGGCGGCGCCAATCCCTTGCGCAGGTCGGTTGGGGCCGGGTGGCTCGGCCGCGGCGGTGATGGCGCTGCCGGCAAAAGCCGAAGCAGTGCTGATGGCGGCCACTTTCATAAACTGGCGCCGATCGATAGGAAAGGGCTGCTCCGGGGATGCAATGCGGGTCGGTTCGGTATGCGGCATGCTTCCGTTACGGAAAAGACACTGCTTTCGGTTGCGCCACTTGCCTGGACTTTTAATTGATCAGGCGTGTTGGATTCTTCAAAAGACGTGCTTACGTGGGAGCTCGCTTTTTCCCCAATGATTTTTTGGTAATTTCCCATCTCTTGAACCGCGAAGCTGTTTTCTTATCCACCCCTGAGAATGCGCTCGAAGAGGTTGTGCAGACCCGTGAGGAGACGGGTCGGCGCAACGCTTTATTTACAGCGTTGTATGAAGCAGTACGTCCATTACGCAAACCTGAGGAGATCGTTTCCGTTGCGGCTCGTCTGCTTGGAGAGCATTTTAAAGCGGACCGCTGTTCTTATGCAGAGGTAAACGCTGAGGGAACACACGCCACGGTGCTGCCGGATTGGACAAGGGGGGTGCCGTCCATTTCGGGGGTCCATCCTCTTGTTTCCTACGGCTCTGAGATGGCTGGCGAACTGCGCGCCGGCCGCACAGTCGTCCTTGAAGACGCTGAACGCAGCCCGCTAACGGGCCTGGCCGGGACGGATGCTTCATACAAGGCAATTCTCACCCGTTCGGCGCTGAACGTCCCTTTGTTAAAGGATGGAAAGCTTGGGGCTATTTTTTTCCTGAACTGCCGGGTGGCGCGTTACTGGACTCCGGGTGAGGTGGCGCTGGCCGAACAAATGGCCGAGCAGATCCGGAGCATCTTGGAGGCTGCCCGCGCCACGATGGCGTTGAGTGAAAGTGAAGGCCGCTTCAGGCGGGTCATCGAGCAGACGTCCGATGGGGTCTTCATGGCGGAAGGCGATGGCACGGTGACTTATGTCAACGATGCAGGCTGCCAGCTTGTGGGAGCTTCCCGGGAACAAATTCTCGGCATGCGGATGCACGATTTTATCAGCGCCGGCCAGCGGCAGGAGCTCGCGGCTTGTTTTGAGCGCCAGCAGCCAGGGCAATCCGAGCGCCGCTTCTGGCAGGTGTTGCGCGCGGATGGTTCGTATTTCACCGCCGAACTCAGCTTCCAGATTTACTCCGATGGGCGCTCGATTGCCTTCATGCGGGACGTAGCCGAGCAGGTGAAATCCGAGGAGCAGGCAAAGGTGATCCTTGAGAGCATTAGTGACGCATTCTTTGCGGTCGATCGCAGCTGGCGCTTCACTTACCTCAACTCGCAGGCTGAACTCCTTTTGAGCCCGACACCGGGAAGTCTGCTTGGGAAAAACATGTGGGAAATGTTTCCCGGTTTAATCGGAAGCGTCTTTGAAAAAATCTACCGGCGTTCGGCCAACGAGCGGATCGCCCTCTCCATTACCTCATTTTACCCGGATCATGGACGTTGGTACGAAGTCCATTGTTATCCCGCGGCAGCCGGTCTCTCCATTTACTTTCGCGACGTCACGGCACGCAAACAAGCCGAGGAAGCCCAGCGGCATCTTTCAGAACAATGGCGCCTTGCCTTGGACGCAGCCCAACTCGGCACCTGGCATCTCGATCCGGCTACGCATGAGCTCACCGTGGATGACCGCATAAAGGCCATCTTCGGCGTCGAAGGCAAGCGACTCGATTACCCCACGGCGTTTTCCATCGTACATCCCGAGGATCAGGCGCGCGTGGCCGCAGCCATTCGGGAGGCCACCAATCCCGAGGATCCGCGGCTTTATTCCGATGAACATCGCATTGTTCATCCCGATGGGACCGTGCGTTGGATTTTCTCCTGTGGCCGGGCAAATTTCGCAGGCGAGGGGAGTGAGCGGCACCTTGTCAGTCTTGATGGAGTTGCCTCCGACATTACCGATCGCAAACTGGGCGAGAAAGCGTTGCGCGATGGCGAGCAGCGTCTGCGTGAGGCCCACGACCTTCTGGAGGGCATTACCGAAGGAACCGAGGAGCTGATCGCTTCCCTTGATGTGAATTTTTGTTATACGGCGGCGAATAAAGCTTATCGGAGCGAATTCAAACGCCTCTTTGGTTCGGAAGCAAAAGTCGGCGTCAGCATGATTGAAGCGCTTGCGCATCTGCCGGAGGATCAAAAAAATGCGGTGGCTCTCTGGGGACGCGCCCTGGCAGGCGAGAATGTGATTGCGACGGCGGAGTTTGGCGACCGCGATCGCGAACGGCGGGTATTTGATCTGCGTTTTTATCCGCTTCGCGACGCGCGGGGAGTCATTGTCGGTGCGGGCGAGATTGCAAGTGACGTAACGGAGCGGACACGGATGGTTTCCAAGATGGAAGAACAAGCGATTGCCTTGCGGGAGGCGGACAGGCGCAAGGATGAGTTTCTGGCGATGCTTGCACACGAGTTACGCAACCCGCTGGCAAGTGTAAGCACGGCGGTGACGTTGCTGGAGGAGGAAAGCGCGGAAACGCCCAATCGTAACTGGGCGATCGACGTGATCCGGCGGCAGAGCGCCCAGCTTGCGCGTCTGGTGGATGATCTGCTCGATGTCTCAAGGATCACACGGGGCCGGATCGAGCTGCGCAAGCAGCTCCTTGATGCCGCCACGGTTCTTGATCATGCCTCGCAGGTCACCGTGCCTTTGATCGCGCAACGGGGGCATACATTAAGGTCTTCATTTCCACACGGTGTTCTGTGGCTTGAAGCGGATTCCACCCGACTTGAGCAGATCGTGGTCAACCTGCTCACCAACGCCGCCAAATACACCGAACCCGGCGGACAACTCTGGTTGGAAGGACGGCGTGAAGGCAATGCGCGCACCGGCGAAATCGTGCTCACCGTGCGCGATTCAGGAATCGGGATTGCGCCGGAGAAGATCGGGCAAATGTTTGAACTATTTGTTCAGGGCGAACGTTCAGCGGCGCGTTCGGAGGGAGGGTTGGGGATAGGGCTAACGGTGGTGCGTGGCTTGTGCGAACTGCATGGCGGCTCAATCAGTGCGGAATCGGCCGGGGAGGGCGCTGGCAGCACGTTTACGGTGCGTCTTCCGGCAGCCGCGGGTCCCGCGAAGACGGCCGTTGTTGAGACGGGCCATCGCGCGCCAAGCGGAGAAGGCACCGGCCTGCGTGTGCTAATTGTCGAGGACAACGTCGATACCGCGGTTGGCCTGGGCCGATTGTTGTATCGGCGCGGTTACGGAACTGAGCTGGTGCACGATGGCCCCGCCGCAGTGGAAGCCGCGTGCACATACATGCCTGATGTGGTCCTGCTCGACATCGGATTACCCGGAATGGACGGGTATGAAGTGGCGGCCCGCTTGCGCCTCTCCGAGTGTTGCCAGCCGCTGATCATCGCGATTTCCGGTTATGGTCAGGATGAAGATCGGTTGCGCTCTCACAGAGCCGGGTTTGATTATCATCTGGTTAAACCGGTCGACTTTGAAGAACTCCAGCGGCTGATTTCTGAGAACGTACAGAACCGCTATTAAGAGCGGGTTGGATCGCTCTCCAAGCGGGACGGCCTGCTATTCTTGCATTTGAAGAACACCGATTTAGCGGCATCGTTCGCCGATGCAGACCGACTTGAATGCGACGCGCGAGCCCCGGCGTCTTGCCCTGATTGACCTTGATGACACATTGCTTGGACCGGGCAAACAAATCAGCTCGGCCAACAGGAAGGCGATCGATCACCTGCGTATGGCGGGATTTGAAGTGGCCATCGCCTCGGGCCGGCTGCACCAGAACATTGTCCGCTTCGACGAACCAATTGGAGGAATGGGTTGGGTGGTCTCTTCACAGGGAGCGGTTGTGCGTCACGCCAGAACCAATGAATTGCTTTATGAAGTCGCGCTTTTGGAAAAAGAAGCGCTTGAGATCTATGCCGCCGCCCGCAGCGCCCAGCTCTCGATTATCGTTTATCATCGCGACGGAGTTTTCATCGAGCAGGAATCCGAGTGGACGCGGCTTTATGGGGAGCGGGCAGGGTGGATGCCGGAACTGGTGGATCTCTCAAAGTTGGCAGCTTCCGGAGTGCAAAAAGTTCTCCTTGCCCAATCCAAAGCGGCCATGGCGTCGATGCGATCCGGCCTGGAAATCAGTTTCGGAAAAAGATTCTACCTTGTTGAAACCGACTCGGAAATCACGGAGGTCCTTTCCCTGCGCGCCAACAAGATGTTTGGCGCCGAAGCGGTGGCGCGCAAACTGGCTGTTGATCGCTGCAACGTGGTCGCTTTTGGGGATGGCTATAACGATGTGGAACTTCTCTCCTGGTCGGGTTTCTCGGTCGCCATGGCGCATGGCCGCCCGGAAGCCCAAAAAGCGGCGACCCGGATCAGCCCGCCCGGCCCCCCTGAAACGGCGTTTGCCCGCGCTGTCGCGCTGATGCTCAGAGAAACAGGCGACCGGCCGGTTGCGCAGCGGTGAATAACTCGACGTTCCTTCAGGCACGGCTGCAGAGAGCGCCTTATGCGGGGCGTTTAGAACCTAAGCCAGGAGCCGCGGGTGATCGTGACCGCGTCGAGACTGCCAGGTGGCGCTTTGCTCATGAATGAGTTGTCGAAGTTCCAGCGGCGGTTGGGAGGCGAGTAGATATTTCCCGTGTCCCACCTGCCGGTAAATATTTCGCTTCTGAACAACTCAACCATTGAGCCGAAGTAAGTGCAGGTACTGGAATGCCAGTCTTCCAGAAACCGTGGATAATTGTTGGCACCGCCGGAGTATCCGTATTGAGCAGCGCCGGCGTGGGGATCGTCCGGACCGGGAATATAGCCTGAAGGCATAACGCCGGAGAGGAGCGCCACGTTGTAGGTCGTGTTGCTGGCGACGCGATTGTCGAGCTGATCGTTTGCCCTGGAGTCATTCCAGGCATTGGAGAGGAGCATGACGGCATCGGCCATGATTGCCGCCGGTTTGCGCGTGTAACCAGGCACTGTGGGGCTTGCATCGTTGTCGGGGTTGCCGGTGCCATTGGCCGGAACGGCATTGGGATTGTTGGTGGTGCCGGTATTGAAATCGCCCTGCACGTAAACCGGATTCTGGCTGACGACACTTAGCCCGGCCGCGGGAAGCACGCCGCCATTTTGCAAGCGCACGGTTTTGGGTTGGGGATCCGATGCTGTAACCGGCGTGATGTCGTGAATGTAGAGGACGCCATTGAATCCGGATGCGGCGTCAAGTGTTGGTATGAGGGTGCCAATGTTCACGTTTGCCACGTCCACCTTATAACCCTCGCGTTGGTCATAGATCGTTGTCTTGCCGGTCACTGCCGATTTTATTAATTTTTCCTGATCAGGAGTAAGCTTCGTGCCGTTTTGAGTGGCCAGTGTCACCGCTGGAGTTGCCGTGGGACCGTTAATGGTGATGATGATCCCAGCCTGGTTGTAAAGGCGGCGCTTGGCGATTTGCGGAGGGTCCGGATTGAGCTTTCCATCGACAGGCGGCTCGATGAGCTCGCGCAGGCTGTCGTTGTTTTGATTCGCGTCGGAGTTGTTAATGACGCCGACCGGATCCGGGCCGAGCGGCTCGTATCGTTGCACCTGATGGACTTGGGCATCGAAGCCGCCATTGGTATAGTCGGGCGGCGGAAGCGGGCCGGAGTAACTGCTCCATAAACTACTCCGTGGAGCTGGTATGTTATAAGGCGCCGGCTGATCTTCCGCGTAGTAGTGGCCGACATGGGAAACGTGATCCTGAAAAATCAGGTTGCTCACCGCCGGTGAGCCGCTTTGCCCGGCCATCAGGTAGAGGTTGGAGTTCGTATGCACGAGCCCGGAGATGATCATTGGCGCCGGCTTGTAGAGCTCAAGATCGTGTTCGTAAAAGAACATCGATTGAAAGAGCGGCACTTCAACATACGCGAAGCGGCGCTTTACTCCCGGATTGAGCGGAGCCCCGCGCGGCGAAGATTGCGAGACGCGCACGCTGGCGAGGTAATAAAACGAGTTGCCATGCCAGCCAGGATAACCTGGCACACTCGTCATCACGGGTACCGGCGTGGCTTTGGCCGAACCCATGGGCGTGCCATAACGATCGGTTGCCTGAACCGCGAGTCCTCCGTCCTTTTTTTTCGATGAATAGTCAAAGCCGGGAAGCGCCGGCGGATTGGAGATCTCCGCATCCTTTGTGGAAATTGGCGCGTCCTGGTTTTGCAGCCGCTTTTTCCAGATCCCAAATGCGTATTCGATGGCAGATTCGGCCGCGAGCCGGGCCTTTGCATAATCGCGGCCGCGATCACTCATTCGCGCTGTTGTTCCGGTCGTGCTGATGGCGATGCCAAGCGAGGTCGCAACAACCAATACCGCGATAAGGGCGGCGAGAAGTGTACCGCCCCGGGATTGGTTATGGGTATGCATTTTCAAGGAGTGATTTTTTGAGGACGCAACCGTGGCGTCATCATTGTTTGCACACGGACGAAGTTGGAAAACTCATTAAACTCCTGCTTTGCCATCCGATTTTCAAAACCGCTTGTGCGCACTCGCAAATCGATGTCCAGCCATCTGTCCAGTCCCACGGTTCTTATGGAAAAAGGAGTTATATCCGAATTGCTGGTTCCAACCTGGTTCGAAATAAGAGCGTAATTGGCAACGTCGTTGAGGGCCGGGACCGGTTCAAAAGACCGGTAATGCCGCAACTCGCGGCGCGCGCCATTGGGCATCACGATCAGCGCTTCGCGATGGACGAGTTTTGCGCCTTTTGAAAAGGCCGGATCCCAGCTGATGGCTGTTCCAAGCGCCGAGTCCAAGGTGATCGTGACGGTTTTTACCGCCCCTTCGACAGCGCCGCCGGTCACGCGGGCAACCCGGGGACGCAGCTTGTCAGGTGCATCGTCGATGATCAGCACGTCGCCTGATTTCGGAAGGGGCGGTGAAGCGATGGCGTCGGCTGAGAACGTGAGAGTAATCGAGGTTGCCGCAGCTGAAAGACCTTCTCCTCCAGGATGAGTGATCACATACGGATCGCCGACCAGCCGATCAAAACAGATCCCGGCCGCCGGGGAAACCGCCGGGGCTCCCGTGGTGTCGATGAGTTTCGGGACATAGAATGAGCACTGAACGCCTTCTCCCAACGCATCGAGCGAACGTCGCAAGCTATTGTGGGAGTAGTTGATTGAGATGTTCTTTGCCAGCAAAGGAGCTCCCGTTTGCATCAGACAAAAGGCGAGTCCTGAAATCATCACTCCCATGGAGATGGAAACCAAAAGCTCAACCAAGGTAAACGCCGATCCTGGCCGGTGGCTTGTTTTAGTCATCGATAGCCCGCATTGTAGTTAGCTCGCAGGAGTAACTCCGCCCGCGATAGTTGTAGTCCACTCGAAACGTCACTTGCCGGATATCCGCGTTATCGGTGTTCGGCACGGCGGTGACAATGCGAGTAAGCGTTCCATTGATGAGCTGAATGCCGTTGGTGCCTTGAAGCGCCAGGCTTACTGTATTGGCCGTCCCGTTGTCGAAGGGTGTGCCTGCGTCATCGTCATAAACCGCGCCTGCAGGACTTGTGAAGGCGAGGACCGCGGGAACTGAGCCAGCGTTCCAGGGCACTGAAAGCGTGGTGTTAATATTACGCTCAAGGACCGCGCGGGCATTGGTCAGCGAGCGGACGCCGGCCGCGTTTCGATTGAGAACTCCCAAACCCTGGATGGAAGCAATGGCCGCCACTCCAATGAGCGTTGCAGCCACCAATACCTCGACCATGGCGAAGCCGTGCACTTGACGAATCACGCTCCTCTCATCGTGCAGCTGAGAGAGCTTTTCCTTGAGTCCCATCCCGCCCAAAAGTGGGCGAAGGCTTCAAGCAGTTCCAGTAGGAGTAAAGCCGGGGGCGTCAGCAGCAGGAGGAGCGAGGATCGCCAGCGAAGTTCAGACTATGCGCAGGCTGCAAGCCACGCGCCTGGCGCCGCAAAAAGGCTCGAGCCGAGTTATTTGGTGTAAGGCAGCGTACCGTTAACATCGACTTCATAGCCGCGTGCATGGATGTAATCCGTGCCTGGAAGGAAAGCATCGCCGTTGGCCTTGAGTCGGCGCGCCAGGTGGTTTTCGAGCCCGGCCTGAAGCGTGGCTTGGGCGGACTGGTTAACAAGATTGTTCTGCTGATATGGATCGGCGTCGTTGTCGAAAAGGAGCCATGGCCCGTTGAGATCGCGAACGTAAGTGTAGCGGCTGGTTCGCAGGCCGCGATATTCTCTTCCGCCATTGCGCCGCTCAAATTCGCCAAATGGGGAAACGCACGTGAGCATGGCGGCACCGTCCCCGGGATTTGGACCACCTCGCAGGTATCCGCTGTAGTCGAGTCCCTCGACACTGGGCGGGAGTGGCGCGCCAATGAGACCGAGGAGCGTCGGCATGAAGTCTTCGGAATTAATCGGCGCATCGAGCTGCCGGGCGTTGCGACCAAAAACCGCCGGCCATCGGATCAGCAGTGGCACGCGGGCCGACTCGTCAAAGGGCTTTTGTTTTTTCCAAAGCCCCTGCGAGCCAAGCATGTCGCCGTGATCCGCAGTGAAAATGAGGATGGTATTTTCGGCAAGGCCGCTCTCGCGCAGTGTTTCAAGGAGGCCGCCCATGGCATCGTCGAGCGCGGAACAATGCGCATAATAGCCGGCAAGATTTTTGCGCGTTTCAGCTTCGATCGAAGCCGGTACGTTGGGTCGCAGGATCAGCTTTTTCGGATCATAAATCGCGCGGTATTTTGCCGGCGCAGTCAAGTAAGGATCATGTGGCGGCCCCCAGGCGAGCCAGAGCAGGAAAGGCTTGGTTTCTTTATTTCTGGCGCGCAGGTATTCCTGAGCAGCATTGGTTTGGTCCAGCGCGTCGTAGCCGGACCAATGGAGCTTTTCAGAGCTATCGCCGTAATAGATGGAGTCGGTGTAATTGTGGGTGCATTCAAGCACCTTCCAATAGTCAAACCCCTGACGTCGTTCACGCGGGATGAAGTTTGAGCGCCCGTGCCCGTCAATGTGCCATTTGCCGATCGCGGCGGTATCGTATCCGGCGGCTTTGAGCACTTTTGGCAGGGTAACGGCCTCGGGATTCAGCGGCACATCGTTAAGGAAAACGCCATGTGTGAGTGGTCGCTGGCCTGTGAGTAATGAGGCGCGCGTGGGCGAACAAACTGGCATGCCGGCGACGGCGTTGATAAAGCGCGCGCTTTCGGCCGCGAGCTTGTCGAGGTTGGGTGTCCTGACGTTTGGATCGCCGGCAAAACCAAACGCCTGCGGCCGCCATTGGTCCGCCAGCACCACCACGATGTTCGGCCGAGCCGGCGAATCAACGGCGAACGCGCGCAGCGTGCAAAGCAACGCAATGAGCAAACGTGATGTCATTCGCGTTTTGGACCCGATCGCGCGGGATCCATCGCCTTGCTCAATGCCTCATCAGGGCCGCCGCCAAATTGCTGCCAGTAGAGCGCCTTCATCGGGTTCACTTTGGGGCCAATCGCCTCCTCGTTGATGAGCATTGGCTGCACGGCGCTCCACCAGCGGTCGTATGTCGCGCGCAACATTTCCACTTCGGCAGGATGATCTGCGATCACGTTGGTTTTTTCACCAGGATCGCTTTGCAGATCATAAAGTTCAGCATTGTTTACCAGGGTAAAGCGCGAGTCCCGGATCGAGCATCCTTGGTATTTAAAATCCGCGGATTTCCCGTATGGCCACCGCCCGACATGCGTAACCAGCGTCCGGTTCGGCCACTTCGCAACTGGATCCATCAACAACGAAAGAAGGCTCAGTCCCTCGATTTGTTGTTTTAACTGCGCGTCGGGCACGATGCCCGTGATTTCCGTCAGCGTGGGCAAAATGTCGATATGCGCGGTAAGTGCCGGCACGTCGCGTCCACCTTTCCATTTGGCAGGCCAGCGCCAGAACGACGGCACGCGCGTCCCGCCCTGATACGGAGTGACCTTTTGTCCGCGCATTCCGGCATTGAAGATTTTCGTGCCGAAAGTGCCGCCGTTGTCCGTGAGGAAAATGACAAGCGTGTTATCCGCGATGCCCCATTCATCGAGCTTGGCGAGCAGACGGGCGAAGTTGGCGTCCACATTTTCGATCATGCCGAAAAACTTCGCCGTCTCATCCGGGACCTTCCCCTTGTAGTGCGCAAAATAGTTTTCCGGGCATTGCAAAGGCGCGTGCGCGGCATTCGGGGTAATACAGGCAAAAAACGGAATCCCTGCATCGAGTTGTTCGTCCATCCACTCAATCGCATGGGAGAAAAAAACATCGGTGCAGTACCCATTGGTTTTTTCAAAGACGCCATTGTGCAGGATCGCGGGATTGAAATAGAGGTTGCCGGGCGCGTCGCCGCAGGAGCCGGGATAGGTCTGCCCGATGCCGCCGCCTCCGTGAATGAACATTTCGTCAAAGCCGCGTTTTGTGGGCCAGTGATCGGGTTCGTCGCCAAGATGCCACTTCCCGAAAATCCCGGTCGCGTAACCGGCGGCCTTGAGGATTTGGGCGAGTGTGATGGCGTCGGGCGCAAGCCGCTCGCGCTCATAAATAGTATGGGTGACGCCGTTTTTAAACTCGTGCCGGCCGGTCAGCAGCGCGGCGCGTGTCGGCGCGCAGGTCGGACTGACATGGAAGTCGGTAAAACGCAGGCTTTGAGCCCAGAACGCATCGACGGCCGGCGTTTTGATCAACGGGTTTCCAAGGCACGCGAAATCGCCGTAACCGATATCGTCCGGCATCACGAGGATGATGCTCGGGCGCCTCGTCTCCGCCGCGTGCAGAGAGAGGCCAACGCTTAACGCCAGGATTAGCAGGAATTTCATGGCGCCGTGGAAGGGATGGCTCCGGAGTAGATGAACTCGTCCCGGCTCAGCGTGCCGTTTTTATCCGTGTCGAATTTGTCAAAGCGTTTCGGATCCGGGGCCGGTTGATCCGTGAGAAATTCCTCGCGAGTGAGCTGGCCGTCCTGGTCTTTGTCGCGCCTGGCAAACAAGGCTGCGCGATCGGCTTTTTCTTTCTCGGAAGCAATCTGCGGTTTGGCTTCGGGGAACTGACTGGAAAGGATGCCGCGCAGTTTGACGACCACTTCCGGCCGGTCGTTCGCGAGGTTTTTTGTTTCCAGAGGATCGTTTTCGTAATCGTAGAGTTCAATCTCCGCACGCTCCGCCGGTGCGCCGGGCACCTTCCATTCAACCAGCCGATATTGTGTCGTGCGAAGCGCGCGGCCGATGCGTTCGCCACGGGGGAACGTGTGGAGAATGTAATCTTTGGCGCCCTGCGTAAGATCGTGCAGCGCGGGAACAAAACTGCGTCCTTCCACAGCGGCGGACGGCGCCGGCAGGTCGGCAAGTTCCGCAAGCGTGGGGTAAATATCCACGGTTTCAATCAGCGCCGCGCTTTTTCCTTTAAGGATGCCGGGACCTGCCACGATCACCGGAATGCGCGCGGCCTCCTCGTAGTTTGTATGCTTGGACCACATCCCATGGTCACCAAGATGCCAGCCGTGGTCGCCCCAGAGCACGATGATGGTTTTTTCCGCGAGCCCGCTGGCATCGAGCGCATCGAGCACGCGTCCGAGCTGCGCATCCACGTAACTCACCGCAGCGTGGTAGCCATGAATGAGCATTCGCGCTGTTTCATCGTCGAGCGGACCGGTCTCCGGGATGTCGGAATATTGCCGCACCTCGCTCCAGTTGGTCGGTGCAAACGCAGGGGCGCCATCCGGTGGGGTGCGCCGTTCGGGCAGTGAAAAAGCGGCGCGATCGTAAAGATCCCAGTATTTTTTAGGCGCGCAGAACGGCATATGAGGTTTCAAAAAACCGACAGCCATGAAGAACGGTTCATCGGGCTTTGCGGCATGCAGACGCCGCACGGCTTCAGTGGCGATGCGGCCATCCGGGTAACCGTCATCCGGCACATCGGCCGCCTCGACGGGAGCACCGTGCGCCATCTCTTTCGTCACGGTTTTATTGGCGAAAAGCGCTTCCTCACGGGTCATGGTTTTCCGGTTTTCGGGCAGCGCGTAACTGACCGTTTTTTCGCGAAATAACGGCACGCTCCACGACGCCGGGTCATCGTCATTGCCGTGACCGATGTGAAAAATTTTCCCAATTCCCTCGGCGCGATAGCCGTTTGCCATGAAGTGCTGCGTGAGGGTGATCGTTTGCGGGGCGGCCTTGCGGAAATTCGTGCCAAGATCGTAGATGCCAAGGGAGGTGGGACGCCGCCCGGTCATGAGCGCGTTGCGCGAAGGCGCGCAGACCGCCTGATTGCAATACGCGCGGTTGAACACGACGCCGCGGGCGGCGAGGCGGTCGAAATTGGGCGATTTAATCGTCCGATCGCCATAACACCCAAGCAACGGTTTAAGGTCATCGACTGCGATGAATAGAACGTTGGGTTTGTGATCGGCCGCCAGTGCGGCGCTGCAAACAAGAGAGAGCGATGCGAGAAGAAGAAGGCGGTACATAAGGGGGGAGTTTTTCCGGGGTTGGCCTTGATGGTGGCTTCATCATGCCTTTCGGATTTGCCGGTAAACAGCCAGTTTGGGGCGTTGAAGAATCAAGCGCAAGCTGACTGGAAAAGAGACTTGATCCAACGTTCTCTTCAATGGAGAAGCGGCGTCCGTGACCGTGCGATTAGGCGGCTTTTTGTTCATGCGGAGGCAGCTGCCGCGCCAAAAAGAAGCAGGTTGAGCACTGCGATCCCGGCCGCCCCGGTTAGTAGCAATGCAAGTATCGCGCCGGACCGACCCGGCCGCGCCGTATCGCACCAAAGCGCGAGAATGATGAGCGCGAGCCCCGGCGGACCAATAATCGCCAGAAAGAGGAAAACCTCCAAAGGAGAAGAACTTACCTGCGCCATTAAAAGGCAGATGGTCACCACGTTGGCAAGACTGTAAGCCCCAAGAGTCAGCCCTCCGAGCCGTCGAAAGGAGAGACGTTTGGGCGTGGAAACGCCGCTCCCCTGATGGTCAGGACCTGATTGCTTTTGGAGGCTCATCGCAATGTTTTTTAAATAAATCGCTCAAGCTTCTGTTTGTCCATTTGAACTGAGACAAACTCGCAATAACCGCCACGTCTATCATGGAACACCGGAGCGATCAGCCATGCGCTGGATCGGTTTGGCCCCGCCATTAAATGCTCTGGACGCGTGTCTGTTCGGGCTGGCCACGTGTCTGTTCAGGCTGGCCACGTGTCTGCTCGGGCTGGTCACGTGTCTGCTCGGGCTGGCCACGTGTCTGCTCGGGCTGGACGCGTGTCTGCTCGGGCTGGACGCGTGTCTGCTCCGAGTTTTGCGGCGGCGGGGAGAGGGTTTGATCGCCAAAGCGGGTTTGCCGCGTGTAAAGTTTCACGCGGTTCATGAATTCCCCCCTTTTCATCCTCGGAATTGCGTCCTTTGTCCTCTGCCTGCGGGCGGAGTCTCAGGGGGCCACGGCTTGGCTGCACCCAGATCCGGCCCTCAAAGCGCCTGAGATTTTTGAACAGTATTGTTTTGATTGCCATGGCGAAGGCAGCAGGAAAGGCGGGTTCGCACTCGATGATCTGCTCAAGCACGGCGACGCCACGCAATGGGAAAAGGTCTGGAAAACGGTAAGGCAAGGATTCATGCCGCCGCCGGACGACGCGGAACGGCTGCCCGACCCGGCTCGGAAAGCGCTCACGCATTGGATCGCGGAACAGCAGCTTGGAGTAGACTATTCAAAGCCCGATCCGGGACGAGTCACCATGCGGCGGCTGAACCGGATGGAGTATGAATTTACCGTGACGGACCTGTTCGGGGTCGACCTGGTCTCCGAAGGCAACTTTAGCAGTGACGCGGCAAGCAGCCGGGCACGGCTCCGCGACATGCTGCCGCCCGATGATACGGCCTTTGGCTTTGATAACATCGGCGATTTCCAAACGCTTTCTCCGGCGCTCCTTGAGAAGTATTTCAACCTTGCGGAGTTTGTCGTGGATCGGGTTATCCTGCAGGCTGGGCCGCGCGTTCCTGAGCTCGTGCTGGATAATGCCAGGCTTGCGATCACGAGAAACAAGGACTCAAAAATCACGGAACATCAGGCCGGGTTTGATGTGGCGCAGGGCGGCAAGTATCGGTTTGAAATCCAGTTTATCCTTGGCGGCTGGCAGGAATACGGAGGCGCTTACGAGTTTTCACTTGCCATCGATGGCGGCGCGTTGATCAAGGAAACCGTTGAGCAAGGAGGCTACAAGACTTACCGTTTCTCCAAGGAAATCACCCTTGAACAAGGCGCGCATCGACTCGGCTTTTTAACGGCGCCGATCAAACCGGGCGTGACCGGCTCGTTTACCCCGCTGGAGTTGCGGCCCAAACTCAAACTCGTCGGCCCACTGGATGCCGGCGTTTTCGAGTATCCGGAGTCGCACCGGAGGATCTTCTTTCAAGGCGAAGCGCCGGACTCAAAGAGCGAACGGCGGGAATACGCGCGTCAGATTATGAAACGGGTGGCCGATCGCGCGTTTCGGCGTCCTGCGCCGGATGCGCTTCTGGAAAGGCTGGCCGATCTTGTCATGCGCGCCCCGGAGTTTCGCCGCGGTGTCGGCGAGGGGCTCATGGCGATTCTTACTTCGCCCAAGTTCCTTTTTCGCTCCGAGTTGCAGCTGAATCCCGACGATTCCAAGACGATCCATTTGTTCGATGAATTCGCGCTTGCTTCGCGGATTGCGTCGCTGCTCTGGCTGAGTATTCCCGACGAAGAACTATCGGCTTTGGCGGCTCGCGGCGAACTCCGCAAAAATCTCGCGGCGCAAGTTCGCCGAATGCTGGCCGACTCAAAGTCCGCGCGTTTTTTCGAGGATTTCCCGGGGCAATGGCTGCGGACGCGCAACATATTAATGACCCCGATCTCCCGGGTTGATGTGAAGATCAATCCGTTACGCGAGGCAATGAAGCGGGAGACCGAAATGTTATTTGAATACATCGCGCGCAACGACCGCGATCTTCTCGAGATAGTGACCGCCAACTATAGCTTCCTTAATCGCGACCTCGCCAAATATTACGGAGTAGCCGGTGTGACCGGAGACGGTTTTGAGCGGGTTAATTTAAGCGCGGAGAGCAAGCGCGGCGGCATTCTTACCCAGGCGAGCTTTCTGATATCCACTTCAAATCCCAACCGCACTTCGCCGGTCAAACGCGGGCTTTTTGTGTTGGAAAATCTGCTGGCCATTCAACCGCCGCCGCCGCCGCCGAGTGTGGCGGCGCTCGATGATTCAAAGGCGGACGGCGTGACTCCAAAAAGCGTGCGCGAGCAGCTTGCACTTCATCGGGCGGACAAATCGTGCGCCGCTTGTCACGATCACTTTGATCCGATTGGAATCGTGCTGGAAAACTACGATCTGATCGGCGGCTGGCGTGCGAGGGAGAACGGCGAGCTGATTGCCCCGGATGAAAAAACGACCACCGGCCAGCGGCTTGCCGGAGTCGACGATTTGAAGCGATATTTCGCGAGCAGAAAGGAAGAGTTCTATCGCTGTGCGAGCGAGAAGCTTCTTACTTACGCTTTGGGGCGCGGGCTGGAACCCGCCGACTCGGTGACCGTGGATGAATTAGGCGGGAAATTGATGGCGGACAATGGCCGGTTTTCCACGCTGCTGATGGGCGTCATTGAAAGCGCTCCTTTTCAGATGCGCCGCGGCGACGATGGCGCATCCAAATCCGCGCCCGGCTTGCAGATTCCGGCGACTCCGCCTCCCGAGAAACGCAAAGGTCCGAAAAGGAAAGAAAAGCCTGAGAACACGGAGGCGCCTCCGGAAAAAGTGGCGGCCGTTGAGTAACTTTATGAACCCCTCCCATTTACCACATCTCAGCCGGCGTTCATTTCTGCGCGGTCTCGGTGTATCGCTTGCGCTGCCAGCCATGGAATCGATGTTGCCAGCCGCGAAAGCGTTTGCCGGTTCGGCACCACTTCTTGCCACGACCTCGGCCGGACTTCCCATGCGCATGGCGTTTGTCGCGTTTGCCAACGGCTCCAATTATGAGCGCTGGCTGCCTAAAAGTGAGGGCCGCGACTATGCAATGCCGGAGACACTCCTGCCGCTGGCGGATCTGAAGAACAAGTTCCAGGTCATTACCAGCCTGGCCCATGATACCGCTAACAATTGGGGCGATGGCACCGGGGATCATGCCCGATCCGGCGCTTCATTTCTGACCGGCTGCCATGCATGGAAGACGCTTGGATCGCGGCTGCATCTTGGCATTTCAGTCGACCAGATCGCCGCGCGCCAGGTAGGGCATCTGACGCGGCTCGATTCGCTGCAGCTTGGAGTGGAAGGGACGCGGCTTTATGGCTCGTGCGACACCGGCTACCCGTGTGCTTACCAGTTTAATATCTCGTGGGCGTCGGAAACTTTGCCGCTTGCTCCCGAGGCAAATCCACGGGCTGTGTTTGAAAAGCTCTTTGGAGGCGGCGCGGGTGCGGAGCGCCTGGCCAATCTGCGCGAGCGGCTTGAGCGCCGTAGAAGCGTGCTGGATTTTGTGCTCGACGATGTCCGCGCTCTTAACCGCGACCTGGGAAGAAACGATCGACAGAAGCTTGATGAGTATCTTGCCGGGGTCCGGAAGATTGAACAACAGATTGAAAAGGCCGAGCGGTTTAAGCTGCCGGAGGCGGCTTTGGGCGAACCGGCCGGCGTGCCGGAAGATCACATGGCCCATGTCGATCTGATGTATGACCTTATGGCGCTGGCTTTCCAGACCGACTCAACCCGCGTCGCGAGCTTTGCCGTTGCGCCCGAGGGGAGCAATCGTCCATTCCCGACGCTTGGCATTTCCGAAGGACACCACTTCCTTACGCATCATTCCGGGAACAAGGAAAAGATCGCGAAAGTCGCGTTGATTGAGCGCTGGTATACGGAGCGATTTGCGCGGTTTTTGCGCACGCTCGATTCCATGAAAGAAGCCGACGGTCATTCCGTGCTGGATAACTCGATGATCGTTTACGGCTGCGCGATCGGCGACGGCAACAAACATAATCATGATGACCTGCCCGTGATCCTCGCAGGCGGCGGAGGGGGGAGTCTGAACGCAGGCCGTCACGTGAAGCTGAAGCAGTCTACTCCGATGACCAATCTATACACGTCGATGCTTGATCGGATGGGTGTGCAGGCCGAGAGCGTCGGCGACAGCACCGGCCGGTTGGACGAGGTCTAACCGGTGTGACTTACTCTCCTGCGAGGCAATCCAAGTAAAATTAACGGCCGCTTTACAATGATTCTGCAGCTCAACCAGCTGGGGTATGCAACTTTTCCTGCCAACGTATCCCAACAAACCATAGCGGCATTGCGTGATCGTTTATTCGAGCCGGGCAAAGCCGGAACCCGTTGTCTGTTGGACGATCCAATCGTGCAGGACGTTGCGTTGAAGCTAAAAGGTGAGCTGGCGTGGGCGGGCCTTCTTTCGCCGGCAGCGGTGGCCGTGCAGGCCATCGCTTTCGACAAGACCGCTGAGGTCAATTGGAATGTCGCATGGCATCAGGATCTGATTTTCCCATTTGCTCACCCTGTTTCCGCCCCTGGGTTTAGCGTGCCGTGCGTGAAGGCGGGAATCGATTTTGCGCGTCCGCCACTTGCAGTGCTTGAGGGGATGCTGGCTGTCCGGCTCCATTTGGATGCCTGTAATGAAAACAACGGGCCATTGCGGATCTCGCCGGGAACCCACGCTGTTGGATTGATTGAAACCTCCCGGATTGCGGATCAGGTTTCCACGCATGGGGAAGTGCCTTGTCTGGCTGGCGAAGGCGAAGCTCTTTTGATGCGGCCGCTGTTACTCCATGCTTCTTCCAAAGCAAACGTGCCCGCACACCGGCGGGTTCTGCATGTTGTTTACCATTCCGGGACGCCGATTTCCGAAAAGTGGCATCGGGCGCTTGGTTAAAGGCTTCTTACTTAAACTGGTCGCCGAATGTGGGGTTGTACTTCTTGTTGAAGCTACCGATGCTGTAGCCCTCCACCCCCTGGCACCAGCCATTGACGATTTGATGCACGTAATCAAAGTTCATCGATGCGCCGCCCCATGGCGGGGTGATCATGGTTTTAACTACAAGCCCTTTTTGCCAGCCATTGTAGCTTCCAATTGCCTCAGGGAGAATGGCAGGCCAGGCAAAGCGCCAATGGTAGAAGGCGGTGAGTAAACTTCATCGCGAGTTCTGATATAAAACAAAACGGCCGACGCGCCTGGGCACGCCGGCCGGCCTGTTAAGTATTACTTCGCAGGCTCGATGCGCCGGACTTTGATGTTCCGGAAGGAGACCTGGCCGTGATCGCCCTGAAGCGCGATGAAGCCGGAATCCGCTTTGGCGAAGTTAGGCATCGACTTGAATTTGCTTTTCGCCACGCGCGCTTTGAAGTCGTCGCTGCCGAGCACGTATTCAAAATACTTTACTCCGTTGATATCGTGCTCACATTTTTCAGGGCTAAGAAGCAGCCGGACGTGGTTCCATTGACCAACGGGCTTGGTGGCATCGAGTGGTTTGCCAGTGGCGGGATCGGCGGGCGGCTGGTAAAGGGCATAGAGCCAGCCGCAACGAACCGCATCGGCCGCTTTGACATTGTCCTCAAGCTGGAACTCAGGGCCGGTGGCCCATGCGGCGCCGCCGTCGTTGGTGACGCGATACATGATGCCGCTGTTGCCGCCTTCGCTAATGCTGTAGTCGAGCTCAAGTTCAAACCAGGCATACTTCTCGGCTGTTACGATGTCGCCGGCTTGATGCGGATCAACGCAGGTCAGCGCGCCGTCCTTGATCTGCCATCCCGGGCGCACGCCCTCAGCTTTGAAGTTGTGCCAGCCATCGAGAGTTTTGCCATCAAAAAGCAGGGTCCAGCCGGCCGCCTTCTCCTCCGCGGAGAGTGAGTTGATCTCGGCCGCGGGCGTCTCGGCACGCACGGATGGACTTAAGAGCAGAAGCGCCAGGGCGGGAATAAGAAATCGAGGGGCAATTTTCATGGTGTTCAGGAAGGGAAGAGTGACCGCGATAGATGGTCAATGACGAATCACCGCGGTTCCGTCCTGCGCCGCAGAATCATTCCGGGCCGGGCGCCGGTATGTTTGTCATTTTCAATAACAAGCACGCCATTGACAAACACGTATTTGAAGCCGGTCGCGTAATGATGCGGATCCTTGTAAGTGGAATTGTCTGCAACCGTCTCGGGGTCGAACACGGCAATATCGGCCATCGCATGTTCGCGAAGCTGGCCGCGATCCGTGAGATGAAAAGTGGTTGCCGGGAGCGATGTCATTCGTCTGATTGCATCTTCAAGGCGCAGCACCTTCTTCTCCCTGACATAGGTGCCAAGCACGCGCGCATTGGTGCCATAGCCGCGTGGATGCGGCACATCGGCGTTGAGCCTGCGCACCCCGCTGTCGGAAGCGAACATCGTGTTGGGGTGCCGCATAAACGTCTCAAGGTCGGCATCGCTCATTCCATGGAATATTCCGGAGGCGCCGCCTTTCTTTTCAATCTCAAGAACGGTCTCGATCTGCTCATCAATCGAACTGCCGCCCCGGGTCTTCTCGGAGGCTTGCGCGATATTCAGTCCGTTCAGTGACGGATCGGCCTTGTAAGAAGCAATCACCGCGTAGGAGTAGTCGGGACTCTTGCGCTTGTTCAATGTCGCTTTCATCTCCTCAAAACATTTGGCCTTGGCTTCTGCGTTGCCCAGTCTTTCAAGAAACCTGGCATGTCCCCCTTCTTTGATGTTGTCGGGCACCAGCTGGCTCATGCCGGTGCTTGAAGCGGTGTAAGGATATTGATCCTCGGTAATATCGAGACCTTCCGCGCGGGCACTCTCAATGAGCTCAAGCACCTTGTCCGCTTGGTTCCAATTGGCCGGCCCCGAAAGTTTAAGATGGGAAATTTCAACGCGGATTCGAGCTTCCCTTGCGATCGTGATGATTTCGTTGAGTGAGTTGAAAATCTCCCCGGATTCACTGCGCTGATGGGTTGCATAGATCCCATCGTCGGCCGAGGCAACCTTCGCCAGTTCGATAATCTCTTCGGTTTTGGCAAAAACACCCGGCATATAGATCAACCCGGTGGAAAGTCCAAGGGCGCCTTCTTTCATTCCCTGATGCACGAGCGCTTTCATTTGCTCAAGCTCCGCTTCGGTTGGTGGCCGCTGGGAGGAACCGCGCATGGCCCGGCTGCGGATAGTGCCGTGTCCCACCAAAGTCGCGATGTTGGGCGAAAAGGTGAGCGCCTCCATGTTTTTGAAGAAGCCACCTATATTGAGCGCCGAAGTTCCGCAATTTCCCAGGATAAGCGTGGTAACTCCCATATGCAGGAAGTTCTCAGCCAGGGGCCGATCTTCGACATCCTCGGCATGTGTATGCACGTCAATAAATCCCGGTGCCACAACAAGCCCGCTGACGTCCCACTCCTGTTTGCCATGCCCGGCCACCTTACCAATGGTCGCGATGCGTCCCTCCTTTACGGCGAGATCGGCATGGATCGCGGGGTTTCCCGTGCCGTCGATGATCCGGCCCTTGCGCAGGACAAAGTCGTAGGGCTCATTGGCCAGGCTAACCAGCGAGCTGGCTAGCAGGATGAAGAGCGGACCAAGTATACGGGATGAACGAAAATGCATAGGCATTTATCGGCGGCATATCCGGAAGCGGCTATTTTTTCTTTTAAGATTCAACGCCGATATCGGCCTCTTTGCCGCAAAGCCGGAGTGGCAGGCTCGGGAACCTAGACGACTTGAATATTATCGTAGATTGCCGAGTTAAGAAATGTGTTTGGGTTAGTGGAGCTGGGTTCTTGCGTCTTGAAGTTACCCGTTGACTGCAGATGTGCCGATACGAATTCTAAGATGCCGCCTGGCTTTCGGGATGCTCTTTTTCTTCGATCTCCTCGTGTTTGGCAACCGTATCGGGCTCCAGATGAGGTTGGAGCCAGATTCTTTCTATGATCGGGTAAGAAGCAATGACCGGTAGAATGACAATTGCGCCAATGACTCCGCCAACAAGTCCGCCCGCCATGCACGCAATCAGAACCGTAAGCGTGGAGAGCTTCAGCTGATTGCCGTATACCTTCGGAACAATGAAGTAGTTCTCGACCACATTGTAGGCAATATAAAGCAATGTAACCAATCCGGCTGTCAGCGGAGAGACCGTTAGCGCGAGCGCGACCGCCGGAATGAATGAAACGAAAAAGCCGATGACAGGCAGCACATCCAATACACCGGCAAGAACGCCGAGCAATGCGGCGCTTGGGACGTGCAATAATTGGAGGACGATAAATGAGTAAACCCCCGAGATCGACGAGGTAATCAACTGGCCAACCATGTATTGGGAAACCACATCCGCAATCTCCGGCGCCGCGATCGCCATTTTTCGCCTATGATTTTTTGGAAGAAATGCCAGCAGCCACTGATAGATGCGCTCGCCGTCCGCAAGGAAGTAGAGTGCAAGCGTCAGGATAATTAAAAATTGGGTGATGCTTTTTAGCGCAAGTGCACCCCATGCAACAAACCGCTTCAAGAGCGGGCCAGGGTCTGAAAAGGAAGCGGATTCAAGCAGACTGTTGACTGAGTCGCGAAGCGGCCCGGACTCGGGCAGCTTTTTAAGGAGCTCCTCCCGCACGGTCGGAAGCTTGGTAATGAGAGCGCCGATCTGGCCTGTGATAGTCGGAATCAAAGCCCCGGCAAGAATTGCTACAATCGCCAGGAGCAGTACGGTGCAAATTGTGATTCCCACCCACTTGGGCCACCCTCGACGGCGCGCCCACAACACAATCCGCCAGAGTGGCAGTGCGAGCAGGATTGCCACAAAAACCAGTTCTCCAATTGGCAATAGCTCCACAGCCAGCCAGGTCAGAAGAATCGCAACGAGGATTTTAAGAATCGTTCCCCAGGAAATGGTGATTTCCGTTTGCGGGGGAGCAGGTTCTGGCATCGAATGGGTGGTCACGGGACAACCCGCCTTAAAAGCGGCCTGTTCTCGGATGCCTGGAGGGTGCCTTGGGCCTTAATAAGATTGGACCGGGGTGGAACCGATATTCTTTTGTGCGACGGGATTTTATACCCTCAGGCACTCTAAAGCGACTTTTCCAGCCCCGGTTTTCAACTTTCTGATCCGGCCGGCCAAGCCGCTTTCGTCGACGGGATTTCGAGGCATGCACGACCCGCGGGGCGGTGCGGATTTGATGCTCTCTCATAAAGTTGAAAATTCCGGGTCTGAAATGCTGGATATCAATAGACTCCCAAGAATTTGAGGACGACGACGATGACGACGATAACACCGATGATGTAGAAGATATTCACGGTATGTTATCGGGGCCGGACCTGATGCCGGGCGTGGAGCAAGGCATTCTTTTTAAAGTCGATTTCTCCGCCCGTCGGCGCGTTTCCCGGAACTTACCGGGAGCAAAGTTTTTCGCTCCCATTTTCCCCAGGGATTGTAAGCTTGGCCACTCTCCCTCCAATTCCATGTCCCGCGCTGCCGTCCTCTTCTTTTTTTGTGCTTTTTTTGCTGTTTGCGAGGCAATCGGGCATCCGCTGCTGCAGAATTCGATGTGGGTGCTGATCGAGCCCCAGCAGGTGCAGGTGGCTGTAAACGTGTCGGTGCGCGAATTGTGTCTGGCGCAAGGGCTTGCCGCGGAAAATGCGGCGGCAGCTGAGATCGAGGCGGCCGCGGCACGGCACGGCGGATATGTCCTTAAACACCTGCGATTGCAGGCAGACGGCAAGCCACTGGAAGGCCGCTTTGTCAAACTTTCGCAGCCTCCGGAATTTCGCGCGGCGGAGCAGACATTTTTCCAATACGAATTGGTCTACCCTTTCACCACGCCGGCTCCGGCGGCGATTGCATTGTCGCAGGAGACCTTGCGCGAATTCTCATATGCGCCGGGCGAGGCGTGGGATGTGACGTATGCGTTACGCTGTAAACGTTCGGATTCGCCCGAGGTGGAAGTGGCGCTATTGCGTGCTAAACAGTCGGTAAAGTTTTCAACCGGTCTCAGCGATGCCGGGACAGTCGTTGGCACCGGTGTGAACAGCCGCGGCCTTTTCTGGCAATACCTTGCCGATGGGGTCATGCACATATTAACCGGATACGATCATCTGCTTTTTGTGAGCGCACTGGTGATTGCAACGGTCACTTTCTGGGAAATGGTGAAAGTGATCGCGGCGTTCACCCTGGCTCATACTTTGACGCTGGCGTTGTCGGCGCTCAATATCGTCCGGCTCCCGCCGTGGTTTGTGGAGCCGGTCATTGCCGCCAGCATTCTGTTCGTGGCGGTTGAAAACATTTTGTGGCCCGCGAGCACGCAATCCCGTTTGCGTCTGGCGGTGGCGTTTGGATTCGGACTGATTCATGGATTGGGTTTTGCCGGCGGCCTGCTCGATGCCATGGAAGGTCTGCCAAAAATGAGCCTTGGACTGGCAATCATCGCTTTTAGTCTCGGCGTGGAGATCGGGCATCAGGTCGTGGTCCTGCCGCTTTTTGGAATGCTGCGCCTGGGCCAGGGGAAATGGGAAAACCGGTTCCGGCCCGCCGTGATGCGTTACGGCTCCATGCTGATCTCGTTGTTTGGCGCCTATTATTTGATCCACGCGCTTAATCCGGGGTGAGAGCCTCTCTTTTCCAACCTATGAATCCCGATGTCTGGTTTTGATTTTGTAAACTTTCTGATGTGGTATGTCGTGTTCGTTTATTCGACCGTCTGCCACGAGGCCGCGCACGCCTGGAGCGCGTTGAAGCTGGGCGACCCGACCGCTTACCACGGAGGACAGGTCTCCCTTGATCCCACCCCGCACGTCCGGCGTGAGCTCGTGGGGATGGTTGTCGTGCCGATTCTTTCCTTTATCTCCGCGGGCTGGATATTGGGATGGGCAAGTGCCCCTTATGACCCGCAATGGGCTGAGCGGCATCCTCGCCGGGCCGGCTGGATGGCGCTGGCCGGGCCGGTCGCCAATCTGATTTTGCTTTTGCTGGCCGCGCTGCTTATCCGGGTGGGAATGGAATGGGGCGCCTTTGTTCCGCCCTCGTTTCGCGACTGGGACATCTCGCATATCACCCAGGCGACTGAAGGCCGGTTTTTTGAATTTTCCGCCACACTCCTGAGCATCATCTTCTCGCTGAACCTGCTGCTCTTCACGTTTAACCTGTTGCCTCTACCGCCATTTGACGGAAGCAACGTGGCGCTGCTCTTCCTGAGTGTGCCGGCGGCTGAAAAATACCGCGCATTCATGTGGAACCCAAACGCACGGTTATTTGGAATGTTTATGGCTTTTTATGGGTTCAGCAAAATTTTTCCCACGATCCAGCTCTCTGCTTTAAATCTGCTTTATCCAGGAATGCGCTATCTCTAGCGTGCGCGGCGTTTTTCGAACCTGCGCAATGAAATTTATCTTATCTATTTGTTTTGTTTTGGCTTTGTTGTCGTTCGGCTGGACGCAGGAACCGGCTCCCGAAGAAGCGGCCAGGGCGGCAAAAATCGAGGCGCTTCTCGATCGACTCAAATTTGAAAAAGGACAGATCGAGCTCAAAGGCGGGCTTGCAAAGGTCAATCTGCCTGAGGGATTCCGCTTTCTTGGACCCGAGGATGCCGAGGTTGTTCTAACCAAACTGTGGGGAAATCCACCGGGCGGCGCGCGCCCGCTTGGATTAATCGTACCGGTAAAGAGCGGAACGCCAAAAGAGAGCATGGCGCGGCGAGATTCGTGGGCGGTGGTGATCGAGTACGGAGAGGACGGTTATGTGAAGGATAATGATGCGAGCAAGATCAACTACGACGATCTGCTTAAGAAAATGCAGGAAGGAACGCGGGCCGCGAATAAAGAGCGCGCAAGGGAAGGGTATCCGTCGGTTGAATTGATCGGTTGGGCCGCGCCTCCGCGTTACGACGCCGCCAGCAACAAGCTTTATTGGGCAAAGGAGATCGCGTTCGAATCCGAGGGCGCCCACACACTCAATTATAACATCCGCATGCTGGGCCGCCGTGGTGTGCTTGTGCTCAACGCCGTGGCCGGCATGGAGCAGCTCGATGAAATCGAGAAAGCGGCACCCGCCATTCTTTCAATGGTCGAATTTCAGGAAGGTCACCGATACGCCGATTTTAAGAGCGGCGACAAAGTGGCCACTTACGGTCTGGCTGCGCTGGTGACAGGGGGGATTTTGGCAAAAGCGGGCTTTTTCAAGGTGCTCCTGGTCGGGCTTTTGGC
Organism: Chthoniobacteraceae bacterium; assembly: GCA_028293625.1. Taxonomy (GTDB): domain Bacteria; phylum Verrucomicrobiota; class Verrucomicrobiia; order Chthoniobacterales; family Chthoniobacteraceae; genus CAIURC01. Next base: position 523,782 of record JAQGOL010000035.1, read on the forward strand.
GGCGAAGAAGTTCGTGGTCCTTGGCGCGATCGCCCTGTTCGGATTTGTTAAAAAATTCTTCGGGAACAGGGAAGAGTAAAGAGCGCCTCAGGGTAGCGGGGGGAGCGCTTCAAGCTGGCTTAATGAACGTTTGACCTGCGGCAGAGCGGCGCTGTTTGGAAAGCGGCGCAGGAATTCACGCCAGAGTTCAGCAGCTTTGGCGTTGTCGTGAAGGACTTCAGCGTGAAGCGATGCGGTGTTTAGCAGGCTGTTTTCGTGCCGCGGGTTTTTCTGTTGGGCAATGGCATATTGCTTGAGCGCCTCCGGTGCGTGGCTGCTGAAACGGAAGGCATTGCCGAGATCGGTGCGGATATCGGCGTTGTCGATCCCCAGGCTGATTGCTTTTTGATAATGGGTGATTGCAGCCTCCCAATTGTCGTGATCGTAGTTCCAGTTGCCAAGCGCGACAGCGCCCGGCCCGGGTGCAAGTTGAGAGACATCGGGCGGCGTCGTCATCGTGGCGACGGGCACGGCGCCGGTGTAGTCGGGGATGTGGGTCGCGGTGCGTCCTGAGTTGGAGGATAAAAAGGCCCAGGTGCAAAGGGCGCCAACGGCACATGCCAGGACGATCAATAAAATGACAGGTGCGAGCGCGACCGTGGCTGGCTCTTTTTTGTTCGCCGTGGGATTTTTAGGAGTGGGCATTGGATTAAAAGTCTTCGCCCAATAACTTGCCGATCGCATTTGAAGCATCAAGGACCGGTTCAATCAGCCAGGGCGCGGATTGCATCGATGCGGGTGGCGGTTCCGTGGTGGTGACGACGTATTGGAAATTGGGGGGATTGCCTTGAAAACTCTCTTCAAGTTTGGCCACGAGTAAAAAGAGGCGTTGATAAAGTTCAACGTCCATGTCGGCTTCCCGCGGCCCGTCGTGGATGAGGAATCGCGGGTGCAGGCTGCTTCCTTCCATCCCGCTGATCAGGGCCGCCAGATCGAAGCAGATGATTTTTAGTGTTTCGAGCGCTGCACTTGTCAGGTCGATTCCATGAACAAGGGTCGGGCGGATTTGCCGTCCGTGAAAGCGAATGGAGCCCTGGATATCGGTCCCGAGGATCGTTTGAATGACTCTTGAGAAGATGCCTGAAAAGGTGCTCAACGCCGCGCTTTGCCGTTCGCGGATTGCGGTTTGGAAAGTTTGCGAACGCCGGATTTGCTGATCGAGATCGGTCAATGATTCTTCGAGTTCGCGTGCAGCCGTGGTGTCGTCAGCGGCCTGGCTGGCTTGCTCGACCAGGGAGTCGAATTCGGCGCTCTGCCGTGCCAGTTTGCCGCGCTGGCGATCAAACAATTGTGTCTGCTCAACGACAGCTTCGCGGGCTTTTATAAGAACGGACTCCTGCCCGGTCAGCTCCTTCTCGATGGCAAGCAATACCGCTTTCTCGGCCTGCAAGGTTTTGCCAAGGAACTCAACCGTGGACTTCGAGTCGGCGTCCGAAGGGACCGCAATGGAAAGGTCTCGTCCCTGGGCGAGGGGACATTTCCATTCGAGCGCCGCCGCGATCGGCTGCCCGCATCCGCATTCCGTCGAAATGGCGCCGCCCGATGGAGCCGCCTGACCGTGCCGGCGCCCGATTTGTTCTTCGATAAATTGGACGCGTTTTGCCACTTCATTGCGGCGTTGCAAATGAATGCGTTTTTCAGTTTCCGCCTCAAAATACGTTTCCCGGGCGATTCTCAATGATTCCGGCTCGGGCATTTCGCGTTGCATGGTTCCAAGCGCTTCGGATTGCGCGGCGAATTCCCTGCCGATCGCCTCCAAAAAGTCTTCCGCTCCATAATCGACGCCGAAATTCGGCAGCTTGGAGCGCAGCCGCAGGAGAGCCGCTTCACCGCGAAACTTGAAAAGCGGCGCCTGCTTTTCCACCCTTTGGCGAGTCACCAGAAGCGCCTTGTTCTTTTCGAGTTCTGTTTGCTCTGTCGGATCAATCAATCGCAAAACGGCTCGAAACAACGCATGGCGATCTTCCACGTTCATTTCCGGAGATTCTGAATCGCTGTTGGGATGGCGCAGGTCAGCAATTCCAGCAAAACGGCATTCCTGATCGCGCGATAGCCATTGGAGAAGATGTGGCCACTCGATGGGAGTCGGAGACGTGGCGAAGGTGGCAATCGGCAGAGATTCGGTCAGAAGACGATTTAGAGTATCGAAATACTCCTTGATCGGCAGTTTGGGAGAAAGCGTTTCAAAGAGGCTTTCAATGACCTCTCCCTGGATGACAAATGGATGCGCGCCGACTTTGAAGGGCCGGCATACCAGCCACGGTTCTTTCGCAAGGCGCACCTCGCCGACAAGCCATCCTTCGGGAAAATTATGCCGAAGGCGCGCCCGCTGTTCATCGCTGCCAAAATTCGGTTCTCCAAGAAGATGCCTTAGGAACCGGCAAAAAGTCGTTTTGCCTGAAGCATGACCCGAGACGCCGCCCACGTTGTTCCCACCGCCGCGCGCCATCGGATGCGCCCATAGAATATTGACACCCGGACGGAGCGGAATCCGGCGCACTACATTGGCATCGCCGGGCGAAAAGGTCCGCAGAAGACGAAGTTCGCGAATCCAGAGAAGAGGTCCGCCGAGAGATAAATCGGGGTGAAAGCCGCGATCCTGCGGTAAAAGCTCCGGCTGCAAGTTCATAGGTGATTTAAGTAACCCGCCGACCGGGTGACAAGAAGCACGAATGAGCTTCAGAGCTTATCTTTCCCCGCTCCGTTCTTTGGAAAAGAGGGAGCGGGGATAAAGGGAAAGGAAGTTAGTTGCCGATGAGGCGCTGTCCGGGATTTGGGCCGGAACCGGACATGAGGCGTTCTACTTCATCATTCACCGAGCCGGAGGTTCCGCCGTATTTGTCTTCCAGCGAGGTCACGCGACCGGCGGGTGTATCGGCGGCAAGTTCCTGCCATGCGTCGGCGCTGGCCTCCTCCTTTTGGGCGGCCTTTTCGAGATTGTCCAAGGCAGCGAGTCCTTTGTTTTTGCCGGAGAACTCCACGGAAGCCTGGGCGAGGCTGCCGCGTAGTTTATTACCACCGATATTGGCTGCCAGACGCGCCTTGTTCATCTCGGCGGTCGCAATGCGGCTGCGCGCATCGGCGAGTTGCGTGCGCAGCTTGGCTTCAAGCGCCTTGTTGGCAGTGACATTTTTGTTCAACGTATCCAAGCTTGCCTGGGCGCGTTGTTTTGCGGCAACCGCTTCTGTGACATCGTCGCGATTGCCAGCGGCCGCAGCCCGGCGTGCAAATGCGTCGAACTTGGCAACTTCAGCCTGCGCATTGTTGAGCTGGCTCTGGAGCGTGCCTGTATTGGTCATCAGCTCGTGAATCTGGCGGGTAAACGCGTCGACCTGTTTTTGCGCGTCTTCAATGGCAATGGCACCGTCCCGAAGCGGGTTGGCCAGGGCATTGGCGGCATCTTCGTCGATCCGGCGGAAGACATTGGATAAAGCAGAGAGAAGTTTCATAAAATTAAGTCAGTGCGGGACTAAGCAATCTTGCTCACGGTGACGGCGGTTTTAATGCCTTGGACGGCGGTGGCGAGTGCGATCTGGAGCTTGCGTATTGACCACAGAAGTTCTTCTTCGCTGAAGTCGCCAATGGGCACCGAATTGATGATCACCAGTGGAGAATCGGCGACCGCTTCTTCATCCGCGCTGTCTTCGGGCTTTAATATGGCAAACGCGTAAGGGAGCATTTGCACGTTGGCCGCAAGCGCGTTGGTGGCCACCAGCGCCAACTGATCGGCTCCAAAATCGCCGATCCTGCAGACCTGGCAGGAGATCAAAAATTCCTTGCCCTGGGACTGGATGACAGCCGGGTAATTCGTACCTTCATGTTGAAGTTCAACAAATGCGGCGGAATCGTCCGCGCTGGCACTGTAACCTGCTTTGGAGAGGACGTCGGCAATGGCCGCGAGAGATTGAAGGCTGGTGTCGTTCATGGATTTGGTTGGAGTATCGGAAAGTCAGGCAATTCAGGCTTTTACAATGTCGATCTCGGACGGGTTGATCGCGCATCCGAAGTAGAGGCTCACCTCACCGGTGCGTCGGCCTGCAGCGCCAATTTCCAATACGAGCATCTCGGGGTTATCGGTCGGATCGCCCGTGGAGTATTCGACGAGGGTAACAACCAGATCGGCGGCGCCGCTCAAAGACGGTTTCTCGCTATAATCAGCATGTCGTTCACCCTGATCTTTAAGGATGTAACGAACCTCATTACCGTTGGTGGCGTAATTGATCTCGGCAGCATAACGCAGGCTGGCCGCCGCGTTTGGACTCGCGGTATCGCCGTTGTCAAAAAGCCAGGTATCGCCCCGTGCGACAACGTCTTCGCGGCGATCGGGACGAAACTCCGGGCTCTCATAATAAATACGATGATCGATGAGTTCATCGACTCCCTTGATGAGAAGGAGCAGTTTTTGGTGGCCGTCATTGAGATTAAGCAACACCCATGAGCCAAAGCCCTCAGAGTCTTTGGCCACCGCCAGCGATTCCACCTTGTAATCAATCCCCTTCAGCCCTTCCCCGCGATCCTTGGAATCCTGCAAGGCTTGCTGGTCACTGAGTGTAATGAATGCGCCGGGTAACAAGTTGATCCAGCTATCAAGATTGGTTGGTTTGGTCTTCGACATGGTAGTGGGCGGCATCATCGATGCCCCAAAGCCTTCGTCTTTCCCGGAGGCGCCTGTGAGCGGCGACGCCGTATTGTTGGAGCGCCGCAAATAGAGCCACACGCACCCGCCGACAATGACAATAATGATAAAAAATCCGAATACCGGTGATCCGGAAGAGGAGTTGTTTGAATAGCGCACACCGCCGGTTTCCATAGGATAACCATTGGATTGCACGGGATAGCTTGTCCCCTGCATGGGCTGCTGCACATACCCGCCGCGGTTGTGATTGAGGATTGAATCAAGGATAATCCATTTGCCGAAGTCATCCCAGAATCCGTATCCGCGCTGATTGGAATCGTAGTAAATGGGGGCGTAACGTCCGTTAGGGAGCATCTGGCCCTGAGGAATGTAGGAAGGCCGGCTGGCAGGCTCGGAAGCAAACTGGGTTGGACGATTTACGCTATTTGCCTTGGCCGCAGCCGCTTCCCGCGAGGCGGTGAAATCGCCACGGGTGCTGCTGGTTCCAGCCCGATTGACCTTGGAAGAAAAGGCGCTGTCGGCGCTGCTCGATGGAGGTGGGTTTGAAGAGGGGCGCGAGCTGCCGTAATCGGGTCTTGAGAATCCTGACGAAGGACTCCGTGAAGGAGCCGATGGACTGCGTGAGGGGGCTGAGAAACTTCGTGAAGGGGCCCTGAAAGAGGAGCCCGATTTCGCCCCGCGCGCCGCTGCCTCCTCCAAAGGAGAGGCTATTATCGAAAAAGCCACCAGTGTAAGTAAGAGACGAGGAAATGGGCGTAACATCGAAATTAGAAGTATAGGTGAACAGCGTTCACTGCCGTGGAATGGCGTAATTGAGATATCTGCCGTTAACCAAATTTATAATCAGGAGTAGCTCCCGGCTTTCATCGGGATCGAGAACGGGGGGGTGAAGCGGTATATAGCGAGCGACATACGGCGAGTGAACTGTAATTGCTGACCCGCTTTATAATGGTTCCTTGCCGGTGGCCGCTCCAGCAGGAAAACTGACCCGGTTTCTAATAAAGCATGCTTTCGTCAGGCGGAGTTGCCTGCTCAATGCGCTCGGATTTTAAGACCGCGGTGCGGCGTCCATTTTCAAGCGGGAAAGTAGAAGTGCCAACGACTTTGACCCAGGTCATTTCGGGCAGGTCCGGGAGATTATCGGTTTCAACCAAAGTGGCAACAGGCCGGGCATCGGCAGCGCAGCAGGTCATGAACATGCGGACTGCTTTAAACCGTTTCGGCCCGGTGCCATTGACTCCTTTGTCGGGCATCAACTGGCCGACGAGCTCCACCTTTTTGTTTTCGAAATCCTTGCGCAGTTCGCCGTCCTGGGCGGCATATAAAAGGTCGAGTACTTCCACCACAATAAAGCCTTCCGGCGTGCGCTGAAGGTAATCGCTCGCGTTCTTTGCTTCGGGCGCCGCGGCGACAGCTGGCGGTTGCGCGGAGGATGGGGCATCGTCCTTGGTTGGCAATGGCATTTCCGGCGGGGCAAAGGCGGCGGTTTTGCGCGGCTGCAAAGTGGAACCGTCGGTATCGATGCCGCGGTTTTCAATCGCGGTTCTTCCAAAAGAGGCCGGGGAAAAAGTGGCGCTAACGGTAATAGGCAGCAGCAACACTCCAAAAGTGAGCAGCTTTCCAATGGGCATGCGTGCAAGGGAATGCCCGCAGTCGGCGGCCGAACAGCACGAAGCATCGGCGGGTGTAAGAAGGAACACAGCGGCCATTAATGCAAGCACAATGCCGGCCACCAGCACATAGGGACGGAACGGGGGCGCCAGCAACGCACTCACGCGACCGCTGAAATAGAAGTAGAGAAGGATGCCGCTCCAGGTGGCGAGCGTGGCACAGGGAAACCAGCGGGCGAATAACTTGCTCATAAGTTTGGGGCCATCGTAGCGCGTCCGCCGAAGACCTGCAATGCGTCAAGCCTCCAGCAAATCAACGCGACGAGAATAAATAAACCGATCGCGAAAATGATCACAAAGCGTTTTTGGAATACGAGCCCGTAAAGCCAGAAAAGCTTTAGATCAAACAGCGGGCCAAAAAGGAGGAAGGCGAGTTTTGCCCCCGAAGAGAAAGCGGTAAAGGTCCAGGCAATAAAGGCGTCGGTCGTGCTGCAAAGGCCAAGAAGCGCGGCCAGCGCCATGAGTGACGTGATGCCAAGAAGCGGCGAAGCGGCAAGCGGTGTAAGCACATCGTGCCGGATACCGGTGTTAAAAAGACAGGTAATGGCGGTGCCGATGATGAAGTAAAAGGCGACATCAAGGAAATCCGCGGTTGCCGATTGCACGGCCATGAGCAATTTGCGCGGCAGATTTGCCTCCGCAGCCATGTCGCCAAAGTCCCGGGTGCCGGGCTCGGAGCCGATGCTCAATCCGCCGCGCCGTTTTGCGCCGCCCAGAATTCCCGGCTGAAGAATCCGTTCATGGGGAAGGTGATGAACCAAAAAGGCAACTCCGACAGCGAGAAGATAGCCGATGCCGAGCCGCAGCGAGACCATGAGGGCAGGGCCGGGTTCAACTGTCTGGCTAAACGCCTGCCAGGTGCTCAAGGCCACGATCGGGCTGACAATGGGCGCGCCGAGCATGTATGCGGTCGCACAGGAGAGCGGCAACCCTTTCTTCAAAAACCGGCGGATCACAATGACATTGCCGCATTCGCACATCGGAAAAATGAGTCCGAGCAGGCCACTGGCGAAAATGGCCGCTCCGGGACGTTTGGGCAACAGCCGTGTGATCCGGTCCGCTGAGACAAAAACGTCGACCATTCCGGATATGAGCGCTCCAAGCAGCAGGAAGGGAATGCCTTCAAAAAGGACACTGAGAAAGGCGAGGGCGAAATCGTGAAAACTAAAATTAAACCAGGACATCAGAAGCGCTCGGGGTGGCGGGTGGTGGAACAGGCGGTCGAAGCCGACTTTATGGCAGGGAGTGCGCGGAGAAAACAGCCATTTTCAAACGCGTACGACTCAAACGGCTGTTCTGACACGGCCAGCTGCAATCGCGATCACGGATCATGGTCAACTATGACTAAATTATCCCTCAAAGGCACTTGGAACGAAGTAGCCGGCAAGCTTAAGCAGAAGTATGCCGACCTCACGGACGATGATTTGCTCTTTGCAGAAGGCAAGGAAGACGAGTTGCTTGGCCGTTTGCAACAGCGCCTCGGCAAGTCTAAAGAAGAGATTCGCAGCGAGATCGAAGGCGTTTGATTTAGCGCTTCGGTAAACTCGAATGGCTGAGGCTTGCCGCGCTTGCGGTGAGCCTCGGCTTTTTTTATTCCTTTCACGTTTGCCTCTGCAAGAGTTGTTTCCTTCGTCTTCCCGCGTTTTATCTCCCGCCCTTTTTCGCAATGTTTCAAATCGTCTTTAATGAAATCAGCGCCGCCGAAATGGCTGCTCTGCCCAAGGAGCTTCAGCTTGATCTGCTGGCCGAATTTGAAGTGTTGCCGGAGGAGCTTGACGGCCTGGATGACGAACGCTTTGGACTAATCGAGCGCGATGGCAAGAAGCTTTATCGCTATCGCGCCAAGGATTACCGCATCTATTTTGCGAGGGCCTCCGAGGGAATCACCATCCATCGCGTGCTCCATAAAAATACGATCCGGGATTTCCTTTTTCGCGCGAAATTGCCAATGCCAGCCGAGGATCAGGAACTGAGCCAGCAGGGCGGCTTCTGGAAGCTGATCGAGGAAGGCGAAAAAACCCGCAAAACCCGATGAACCTCCGGCTGCTTTTCTGTATTGGGATGGGTTTTTTTACCACGTACATGGGCCTTGCCATGCTCATCACTCATTTCCGCGCGCAGCCAAAAAGCGTGATTCCTTCCAAACCGAACTTCTCGGCGCGTGCCGAACAGAGCGTCGATGCGGAGACGGGCGAAAAACTTGTTTATCGGGAGTTTACAGTTTCCACAAAACTAGCAAGCGAAGTGACGCCCAAGCCGCCGGAGGCGCGTTAGGCAGGCAAGGCATTTTTCTGTTATGAACTTTTATCCCGACGAATCCGAGCGCCAGTTGCTTTTCCCGATTTGCCGGGACAAAACGTTTCTGGCGCATGCCGGGGTGACAGCGCTGCCCAAGGCTGTGGCGGATGCGATCTGCGAGTACACGCTGCGGGCGTCGGAGAACCCTCAGGAATTCGGCTCGGTGCTCCATGATATCAAACAAGCGCGGAAAACCTGCGCCGCGTTCATTGGGGCTGAGCCGGGTGAAATCGCGCTTCTTGGGCCGACTTCATTGGGACTGAGCCTGTTTGCCAATGGAATCCCGTGGGAATGGGGCGATGAAGTGCTCTGTTACCAAGGCGATTATCCGGCCAATGTCTATCCCTGGCTTGAATTGCGCCGGCGCGGTGTGACGGTGCGTTATATCGAGCCGGGCCGGCCCGGCGAGCTGACTCCCGAGGTGGTGGCCGCCGCCTGTACTGAAAAAACGCGACTCGTGGCGCTCGCAAGCGCCCACTTTTTCACCGGCTACCGCATCGATGTCGACGCGATTGGACAGCTCCTGCACGAGCGCGGCATCCTGTTTTCAGTGGATGCGATTCAGACCCTGGGCGCTTTCCCGCTCTCGGTGGAACACGTCGATTTTCTGAGCGCGGATGCCCATAAATGGATGCTCGGGCCGCTCGCAATCGGGATTGTCTACGTGAAGAAAAAGCATTTCGAATTGCTGCGGCCGACCTTGCTCGGGGCGTGGAATGTCGAGGCGCCCAACTTTATCGCCCAGGAAGAAATTCAATTCGTTCCGGGCGCGCAACGTTATGAACCGGGCGTGCTGAACATCGCCGGCATGTATGGGATGAAGGCGGGAATCGACCTGATCATGAGCCATTCCATTGAGCGGGTCGCTGAGCGGCTTTTGGAGCTCAAAGCCCATCTCGTCAATGCAATCGAGCCGCTTGGGTTTGAAATTCTCGGCCCTCGCGACGGCGCCAATGCTTCGAGCACGACGACGTTTCGTCACGCCAGCGTGAGTTCCGCCGCCCTTTTTAACCGGCTCGAAAGCGAGCGTGTGATTGCCTCGCTGCGGCATGACAAGGAGGGGCGCGATTATCTGCGATTCAGCCCGCATCTTTATAATACCGAGGCGGAACTCGACCGGGCGATTGACCTGCTTCGGGGTGCGCTTTAGGCAGCCCTGCTGCCGTGTTTCCTCTCGAAAACGTATTTATTTCTATGACTACTTCACCGACTGCCGCGGACATTATTACCCAACTGAGCCGGTATCAGGACGGCAAGCCTTTCCCTGCCGAGGCGGTGAGGGCTGCTGTTACATTGCGGGAGGAGATTACGCCACTGCTCCTTTCCGCTCTTGAAAGCGCTGCAAGCAATGTTCCCGGGATCAAGGGTGATGACATTCTTCACATCTACTCGATGTATCTGCTGGCGCAGTTTGGCGAGACGCGGCTTTTTCCGGTTCTCCTGAAGTTTTTTTCGTGGCCTGAGGAAGCGGTGGAAGACGCGGTGGGCGACCTGATCGACGAGGATCTGGCCCAGCTTTTGGTCTCTGTTTACGATGGCGACTCGAGCTCGCTTAAAACGCTCGTGGAAAATGAAGACGCCAGTGAATACGTGCGCAGCGCGGGGTTGGAAGCGTTTGCGGGACTCGCGGCCACCGGCAAGCTGCCGCGCGAGGAGGTCGTCGAATATTTCCGCGGTTTATTTAATGGAAACCTCAAGCCGGCTGATTCGTTTGTCTGGACCGGGTTGGTCCTCGCCTGCCTTGATCTGCATCCTGGGGAGCTCATGAAAGAAATCCGCAAAGCGTATGAGCTGGCTTTGGTGGATGATGAATTGATTTCACTCGAAGAAGTCGAAACGGAAGCCAAAGAGGATCTTGAGAAGGTGCTTGCCCAAACCCGTGAACACTCAAGACCCATTGAGGATACCGAGGAATCGATGGCGTGGTGGGCTTGCTTCCAACCATTGCCGGCGGCGCCCGGGCAGGAGGCGCAACCGGAGAAACCCGCCGCCGCCGAACCGGTTGAAGCGGGGGCAAAAGTTGGCCGCAACGATCCGTGTCCGTGCGGGAGCGAGAAGAAATTCAAGAAATGTTGCGGCAAGGCGGAGTGAAACAATTCCCCAGGGAATCGCGGCCTGGGCGGCGCCCGCCATGCACAGGTCAAAAAATGGCGGCCCGCGCGAGGCTTGACCTGAGAGAAAAGCGGCGCATAGCATCCGCGCGTTCGTCACAATTAGGAGCCTCACAATTTGGACTTAAAAGAAATCAAAGAACTCATCGCCATGATGAGGAAGAACGACCTGTCGGTTTTCAAGCTCGAGCAGGAGGGCTTTAAGATCACGCTCAAACGCGGCGCGGATTATCAGCCGGTGATTACGTCCATAAGCAGCCTGCCTCCGGCCCTGCCGGCTGCTGCTTCGAGTGTGACCCCGGCTGGCGCGGCGGGCGAACCCGTCGATTCGAAGCCGGCTGAGAAGCTGCGTGAAATTGTTTCGCCGATGGTGGGCACTTTTTACGCTTCGGCTTCGCCTGATTCGCCCACTTACGCCTCCCCGGGCCAGGAGATCAATGAAGACTCCGTGGTCTGCATTATCGAGGCGATGAAAGTCATGAACGAGATCAAGGCCGAATGCCGCGGCGTGATCGTCGAGGTCGTGGCTGAAAACGGAAAGCCCGTGCAGTTTGGCCAGGTGCTTTTCCGAGTTCGTTAATCCGCCCGCCCGGTGGTCAGCCTGTGGTGCGCTGAGCGCGCCTTTTTCTTTCCTCTTTTGCCACCCATTATCCCAGCCCATCGCGGCGCCTGCTGATGTTTAAAAAAGTTCTCATCGCCAACCGCGGCGAAATCGCTCTGCGCGTCATTCGTGCCTGCAAGGAGCTCGGTATCAAGACACTGGCCGTTTATTCGGAAGCCGATGTCGATTCCCTCCATGTGCAACTCGCTGACGAAGCGATCTGCATCGGGCCGGCTTCCAGTGCGCAAAGCTATTTAAAAATCGATCGCATCATCAGCGCGGCCGAGATCGGCGACGTCGATGCGATTCATCCGGGATACGGGTTCCTGGCTGAGAACGCCCATTTTGCCGATGTTTGCGCTAGTTGTAACATCAAATTCATCGGCCCAAGCCCCGATGCGATCCGTTCGATGGGCGATAAAAACATCGCCCGCGCCACGGCCCGCAAGGCCGGTGTGCCGGTGACCCCCGGCTCTGACGGGCTCGTTGAGACCGAGCAGGAAGCGCTCAAGGTCGCCAAGAAGATCGGTTACCCGGTCATGATCAAGGCCGTGGCCGGCGGCGGCGGAAAGGGAATGCGCCCGGCCCATAACGATGTGTCGCTCGTGCAAGGCTTCCACGGAGCGCGGATGGAGGCGGAAAAAGCGTTCGGCAATTCCGGGGTTTACATCGAAAAACTGATCGAGAACCCGCATCACATCGAGTTCCAGATCATGGGCGATTCCCACGGCGACGTGGTGCATATCGGCGAACGCGATTGTTCGATGCAGCGCCGCAACCAAAAGATCATCGAAGAAACGCCCGCGCCGTTGATGACTGAAGCGCTCCGCAAAAAAATGGGGACGGCTTCGGTTAAACTGGCTGAATCGGTCGGATATGTCGGGGCCGGCACGATCGAGTATCTGGTCGACGACAAGGGCAACTTCTATTTCATGGAGATGAACACTCGAATTCAGGTCGAGCACACCATCACCGAGGAAGCTTACGGAATCGATCTGGTCAAAGAGCAACTCAAGGTGGCCGCTGGGGAACCGCTTTCCCACTTTGTCCGCAACGCAAAGCTCAAGTATCACGCCATTGAATGCCGCGTGAACGCCGAGGATCCCTTTAATAATTTCCAGCCCAGCCCCGGCAAGATTGACCTTTATTACGCGCCGGGCGGTCGTGGAATTCGGATCGATTCACATGCGTACGCCGGTTACACCGTGCCGCCGCATTACGATTCAATGATCGCCAAGGTGATCGCCATGGGCACCACCCGCGGCAATGCGATTGATCGAATGCGCCGTGCCTTGAGCGAATACATCGTGCGGGGAGTAAAAACGACGATTCCATTTCAGGAGGCGATCCTGCGTGACCCCGATTTTGTGCGTGGCAAATACGACACCAGTTTTGTTGGCCGAATCATCGATTCGGGCGTCGCCAAGCTCAGGCGGTAAAGGTTTGTTTCCTCGCGATCCGGGCCGCGGGATGGATTATCGGATGTGATTTTAATCACGCTTGAACATGATCTCTTCGGGTTCCACCTCTTCCGTGCCGATCAGTTCCACGGACCCGTTAATGCACCTGCGCGCGGCGCTGGCCGCGCTGGCTGTGATCGGACTCTTCATTGGGGCTGGCGTTGCCGCCTCGCGTTATCTTGAGACCCGCTATATTCATGGCGTGGCGCCGGTTCTGTTCACCTTAAAGAACCAAGGCGTGGCGTTTCAGAAAGCGGCTTTCAGCCAAAGCAACCTGTTGCCTCTTTATGGCAGTTCGGAACTGGTCAGGGAGGTTCCCGACAAGGCGAGCCGCTTTTTTCGGCATTACCCCAGCAATTTTGGCGTCTTTCCCATTGGCAAGGCGGGTACCACGCCGCTTCTGATCCTGCAAAAACTCGGCGCCAGCGGTCCGGAAGCGGACGGGAAAAAAGTGGTCATTTCGCTCTCTCCAAGCTGGTTTTTTAGCGAAAAAGTTAATCCAGGCCATTATGCGGGAAATTTTTCCGCGCTGCAGGCAGGCGAGTTTATTTTCAACCGACATCTGAGCCCTGAATTGAGGCGCGATGCGGCGTCGCGGATGCTGGAGTTTCCAAAAACATTGGTAAAGGAGCCACAGCTCGATTTTGCGATGCGGCATTTGGTGGGAAAAGGGATGCTCAATCGTCTGCTTTTCGAGGCAGGCTCGCTGGCAGGCAGTGTCAATCAGGCAGTTGGGCGCACCCAGGATCATTTTCAATCAGCGCTTTATATCTGGACCAACCATGTGCGCTCTTCGACCGGCCACCGTCCTGAATTTCTCGACTGGACCCAGCTTCTTGCAAAGGCGTCCAAACGGACCGCAGCGCTTCCCCTGGAAAATGCGCGGCCGGATCCGGGATGGGACGAGCTTTTAAGGGAAGGGGAACTCAGTTTTACCCGCACCCTGGAAAACGCCCAGGAATGGGGCGACCTGGAGTTGTTGCTGCGAGGGATGCGCGAATTGCATATGCGCCCCCTAGTCTTTACGATGCCAATGAACGGCTCTTACCTTGACCAGATGGGCATTTCGCCGGGAGCGCGCGCAGCCTATTATGAACGGTTGCACGTTTTGGCAGCGCGCTATGAGGCACCGGTGGTGGATTTTCGCGATCATGAGGAAGACCCCAAGTTTCTCGTCGACCATCACGACCATCTAAGTGCGAGGGGCTGGATCTATTACGACGAAATCATCGACGCGTTCTTTCACAACCGCCTCGATCTGCCGGGCGTTCCGCAGCGTGCGCCCTCACCGCTTTAGGGCGACTTCCTGGATCGCTTGAATCAGCAGTTTATTTTGCATCGGTTTAAATAAAAGCCGATCAATTGAAAGCGCACTGTAGGCATGCTGATCCTCGGGATTCGGCGGGCTGGCAAAAACGATGATCCTGCCCGGGTAATTCACGGCTCGCAAATGGCGCACCAGACCGAGTCCGTTAAGCTTCGGCATTTCGTGGTCGGTAATGACCAGGTCAAATGCGTTCATATCTGCTTCGAGCAGCTTTACCGCATCGCGGCCATTGGCAGCGGATCTGACCGAATAACCATACTGGGTGAGAATCAGAAAAAGCACTTTGTTTACTAAAGTGTCGTCCTCCGCAATAAGGATTCGAAGCGGTATCACCGGGCTATTAGTCTCGCGCGACTTCGTATCGTCTTGCAACATGGCGCGTTCTTTTGCCGCCCGGAACCGCACACGGTTGGAAATTGGGCGTTTTGTCCGAATCGAACGGATTTTATCTGTTTTCATCCAGCCGGAGTTCTATTTGGTGGGGGGGCGCAAGGGGCGCGCTGGAAGGATTCACGCGGGCCCCGCTACTTTTGAGTTTTATTTCCGGGAACCGTTCAATTTCCGGGAAAAGGGACCCCAGCGCACAAACCGTCCAACCTCGCCGTCAACACTCCATCAACTTCGCCGTCCCTTACTCAATCAGTCTGTGCGCTGGGTTACGGATAATTCCCGGGAGAGGCGTGGATTTTGAGTTTTCGATAAAATTAAATTCTTTTTTCGCGTACCGTTGCGGCAAAGGCTTGATAAGATTATCCAATGAGTTCGTCCGAACCTCCCGGGGAGAGCCTGCGCACCAGCATTTCGCTGCTTAACCGGTTGCGCGATCCGGCTGATCATGCCAGCTGGGAGCGGTTTCATGCGCGTTATGAGCCGCTGATTGTGACTGTGGCGCGCAAGGCCGGGCTCGGTCACGCGGAGGTTGAAGATGTGGTGCAGGAAACGCTGATCGAGGTGGCAAAACAGATGCCGAATTTTTGTTACGACGTATCCAAAGGAACCTTTAAAGGGTGGCTTCTGACGATTTTGCGCCGGCGCGTATATAACCATTGGCGTTCCCAGAGCTATCAGGCCGGCGCTCTGCGGCTCCCGCGTGCCCAGTCGTTTGAGCCGTGTCTGATGGAAATCCCGGGGAGTGATGAGATCGAGCTTGAAAAGATATGGGATGCGGAATGGCGCGCACACACCATTCAGGAGGCTCTGAAGGTGGTGAAAACCAAGGTGAAGCCGCTCCAGTTTCAACTCTTTCAACTTCATGTGCTTAAAGGAATCAGCGCGCAGGAGGTTGCCAAGCGGCTTGGTGTGAAGTTGATGCAGGTTTACTGGGCCAGGTTGCATGTCGGCTCGATTTTTCAAAGAGCGCGCGAGGCTGCGGAAAAGGGCGGATGAGCGAAGAGGCAATTTAAACTGTTAAAGTGGGTCGACGAAAACTTTCAAATCGGCGGCCGTGCCGCATTCTTTGCTGGCAAAGGGCCGCCTGCGCGGCGCTTATTTTAGCCGCCTCTCACCCATGTTGCCGCAAATCCCCGATCATAGCTTGATCCGCCGAATCGGTAACGGCGCGTATGGAGAGGTCTGGCTGGCCAAAAATGTGATGGGGGCATTGAGGGCGGTGAAAATTGTCCGGCGTGAATGTTTTACGTCTGACCGACCGTATGAACGGGAGTTTGACGGCATTCGTAAATTCGAACCGCTTTCCCGCGCGCACGAGTCGCAGCTCGATATCCTTCATGTCGGCCGCGACGATGTAGCGGGCCTCTTTTTCTATGTCATGGAGCTCGGCGATGACATCCGGCATGGCCAGGAGATCGATCCGGAAACGTATGCTCCCTACACCTTGCATAGCGGTTTGCAGGAACGGCAACGGTTCCCGGCACGGGATTGTGTGGAGGTCGGAATCGCGCTTTGCACGGCGCTTGCGCAGATCCACAAGCACGGGCTCATTCACCGCGACATCAAGCCTTCCAATGTCATTTTTGTCCATGGACGCGCCAAACTTGCCGATATTGGTTTGGTCACGGAAGCCGATGAAGATGCCTCGTTTGTTGGGACGGAGGGATATGTGCCGCAGGAAGGGCCGGGTTCGGCGCGCGCGGATCTTTTCAGCTTGGGACGGGTGCTGTACGAAATTTCCACCGGCTTTAACCAGAGGCAGTTTCCCGAGGTTCCCACTTCGTTTGGCGCGGACGACGATGAGCTTGCGCGCGATCTCAATCTGGTGATTCACAAAGCGTGTGCGCGCGATGCCCGGGAGCGGCATTCAAGCGCCACGCTTTTGCGTGAAGAGCTGTTGCTTTTGAAAAGCGGCCGCTCCATTCGACGGTTGCGCGATGCCGAGCGGCGGGTGGCGATTTTGAAATGGTGCGGCCTGGCGGCGCTGGTGGTCGCGTTGTTTGCCACTACCGGGTACATCTCGGCGAGCCGCGCCAATCATCTTGCCAATCTGGCGGTGGTGCAGGCCCGCCTGGCAGAAGCGCATGCATTGCGTACAGCGGGACAGATGGGCCGCCGGGTTGAAGCACTCTCCGGGCTGGCGGAGGCGGCTCGCATCCGGCCTTCCATAGAGTTGCGTAACGAAGCTATCGCATCGCTGGCACTGACCGATCTGAGCCCGGCGGTGAGTCTCTTTCCCGCTCCCGCTGGGGCAGTGGTGCGCGACAATCCGTTTTGCGTGGCGCTGAATCCCGGCGGCAGCCGGATCGCGTGGGCTCGCGACGATGGAAGCGTGAGCGTGCAGGATGCTCTTACCGGCAAAGAGATCGCGGACATTCCCGCGCTTAGCCGCACGATATACGGTCTCGCGTGGAGCCCCAATGGTGAGATCCTGGTGATCACCTCAAAAAGTAAGACGCTCCTTTTCTATTGTACGGAAAAGCGCACCCTGCTCATTGCATCCACGGAAACACCTCCCAGCGGCGTC
Organism: Chthoniobacteraceae bacterium; assembly: GCA_028293625.1. Lineage (GTDB taxonomy): Bacteria > Verrucomicrobiota > Verrucomicrobiia > Chthoniobacterales > Chthoniobacteraceae > CAIURC01. Next base: position 540,841 of record JAQGOL010000035.1, read on the forward strand.
GGTTCCATGGCGAGTTTCAGCGCCGATAGCACCCGTGTGGGATTGCCCGTAAAGGGCGAGGCGGTCATTTATGCGCTCCCTTCCGCAACCGTGATTCAACGGCTGCGCCCGATTCCTTCAGTCGGTCTTTTCTCGCTTCATCCCACCACCCAGGTGGCGGTTTTTGCCGATAAACGCGACGCGGTGCTCTGGGATCTCGCTGCCGGCAAGGAGCTTGAACGCCGTCCCGTCGGCAGTAATTCCCTGGCGTTTTCCTGGAGCCCGGATGGCCTCTCCCTGGCCGTCGCGGCACGTGAGGGGGGCATTCTGGTATTTAACGGAAGGAGCGATCGGGTTTTCGCGCGGTATGGACATCCCTCGGCTCCGGTGAATGTGCAATGGCATCCCGACGGTCAACGCCTGGTGGCATCCACGATTGACGGACATTCCCAGATCTGGCGAGTGGATACGGGAGCATTGCCGCTGGTCGAACTCAGTGGCAATGCCGGGCTCGGGTTCACCGACGATGGCCGCAACCTTGTCGCGGTGGCCAACGGGAACCTGGCCATTCTCCCTTTGATCGAACCGGCCCCGGTCTATTCCATCCTTTCGAGCCCGGTAGGCGTCACCGCGTTTGAGCAAATGACTTTTTCGCCCGATGGCTCGAATTTGGTTTCGCTTTCAAACCACGATGGAGCGTGGTTTTGGGATTGCACCCTGGCTCGCGGCATTGAAATGCGTGAAGTGCGCGGCCATAGCAGGAGCTGGATTGAGTTTGCACCTGATGGCCAGGCACTCTTTACCCTCGGCAGTGACGGCGTCGAACGCTGGCCGATCAAGCAGAACGGGAGCGAGCCGCGCCTCGGCGCGCCGGTCGTGCTGCCTGACACTCTCCCCTATAAATCCGGCGGCACCGCTGCCCTCAGCGCCGACGGTAACCAGCTCCTTTTTAGTTCACACTCCGATCGGGTGATGCTTGTCGATCTGGCCGGACAGGTGCCGCCTATACGAATTGATCCTCATTTTGACGTGGGCGCGCTCGCATGGCGGCCGGACGGCCGTCAATTTGCACTCACCGGTTTGGGTGAACGCTCGGTTACTCTGCTCTACGATTCAGCCACCCGCCAGCCGCTCAAGCGCTTCCAGGGGAGCCAGGCCGCGATGGCCTGGAGCCGCGACGGCCGCTTTCTTGCCCAATTAAATGCCACCGGCTGCGAGCTTTTTGAGGCTGCGACGCTAAGGTCAGTCGCGCTTTTTCCCCGCGAATTTGTCGGGCCCATCATTCAGTCCAATGTAAGATGCAGCCCTTGTGGCGTCGCGTTTTCGGGCAACGGCTCGTTGATGGCGTTTCTTACCACACCCGAGCGGATTGCCCTGGTCGATACAGCCACCCGTTCCATTGTTGCAACGGTTACGTTGCCGGATCGGGCGGTGGCGCGGGGGGTTTTATTGAGTCCGGACGGCGGGACTCTCGTGGCGCATGATATGGTGCACGCGCATCTGTATAACCTGCGTAAAATGCGTGGTGCCATCGCAAAATTGGGTCTCGACTGGTGAGCTTGCGCGGCGGATAGGCTGCGCTAAATCACTTGAATGCTAGTGTTTATAACGAATTTCTAATGTCGTTGTAACGCCGGTTTTTCTTCTTCTGGAACCGTGACAATGGCGCCGCCGCTGCTTACAAACTGACCTTTTTATCCCTCTTTATGCTCTGTTTCCCGATTCTCCGCACGCTCGCGGCCGCTGCGGCCTGTTTGGCTGGAACCCCTTTGCTTTTCGCTCAAAGCGACGATTTTAACGACAAATCCGATGAAGGCTGGACGCGGTATGATCCGCTCGCGGTATTTGGAGCGCCTGGCCGGTTTTCCTTCCCCGCCGGCGGCTACGAACTCCATAGCACTTCTTCGCCCAATCCCAGCGCGCTCGGTCCTGGCCGGGTGGCAAGCGTGCGCATGGATGGCAATTACACTCAATTTTCTGTCTCGGCTGACGTGGTCGATTGGGATACATCCCTCGATCAGGCTTTTGGTCTTCTCGGCCGGATCAGGCAGGTGGGACTCGGCACTTCCGACGGGTACATTTTTCTTTACCGGCCATTCAAAGGCGATTTCCTGATCGAGCGTCTCGACAATGAGTCCGGCAATCTGATCGCCACCGGATCTCTCAAGCTCGATTCCACAAAGGATTACCGGTTCACGTTTGCCGGGGTCGGCTCGGAATTTACCGGGACGGTATTTGATCTCGCCGATACGTCAGCTCCGCTCCTGACTGTTTTTGCTTCCGACTCCGCTTACACCACCGGAGTGACGGGTCTGCTTGTCACCAGCAATGGCGCGCAGGATTTGGGCGCCGGCGATGCGACTTTTGACAATTACATGGCGAGCGTGCCGGAACCGTCGGTTGCTGGACTAATTGTGAGTGGCGTCGGTTTGACTCTTTGCAAACGCCGGGTGCGCATATCCCGGGCCGGTCGCATCAGCGCAAACCTCCCTATCTCATCTTTTCCGTCTTAAGATTGCTCTTTGCAATCACCTGCACTTCCCGAATGTCGGCGGGTTTTGGGAATGTAATGGAGGCCGCCACTTTAGTGAATGCCTGGGTTGCGATCGCGCCGGGCTGTTGCGCCACAAACTCAAATTGATAGACGCCGTCCTTCGCGCTTTTTTTCCGAAGTTGCGGTTTTGACCAGCCGCCCGTGTTGGTCATTCCGCGGGCATCCACCTGAATTTGTGCCGGGGCGGTTTCCAATATTTGCACGGTGATGCTTTGCACTGAAGCGATTAACGCCATTTTGTCTTCTTCCTGATCTTTCCCGAACCCTTGTGAAGACCAACAGAGCGTGGCGGCAACAGCCAGAAAAGCGAATGTCGAGTGCATGGTCCGACAGACTGCCGCAAGGGGCTTTGATCGCAAGGGGTTAACTGCCAATCATCAAACGCCCGTAAAAAACCATTGAGTTTCTAGCCTTCAGACTTAGCAGTTGGGCAGCCGTGTTTTCTATGAGCCAACCCATCCTTGAGCGGTTGCGAACCGCCACCAAAGGCGCCCATGCGCAATTGGAAGAGCGTGTGCAAATTGAAGCACGGGTCATCGATCTGCAACGATACGCGGAGTTGTTGGAGGATTTCCTTGGCTGGTATGAGCCGCTGGAGAGTGGGATGCGAAGACTCGCCGGATGGGGCGACTACGGACTCGACCTCGCGGTCCGATGCAAGAGTCCCTGGCTTGCGCACGATTTGAACGCGCTCGGCTACTCGGAGGCGCAAATCGCGACGTTGCCTCGCTGCCGGGATCTTCCAACGGTGGAGACCCTCGCGCGCGGTTTTGGCTGCGCCTACGTGATGGAGGGCGCTACCCTTGGCGGCCGCCATATTTCGGGGTTGCTGCATGAAAGTCCCGTCCCCAAGGAGGCGCGCACCTTCTTTGGCTCCTACGGCCCGAGGGTGGGCGAGCGATGGAAAGAGTTCGTGGCCGCATTGGAGGCTTTTTCGGATCATGAAGGCTATGGCGATCAAGTCGTCGATGCCGCGCGGCAAACTTTTGAAAGCATGGAATCGTGGATTTGCCGGATGAAAGGGATCAGCGCGTGAATTCGGTGCCGATTTCTGAGCCCGGTTTGGACGTCTGCGCCCGCGAACCGATCCATATCCCCGGCGCGATCCAACCGCACGGGGCCCTGCTGGCGGTGCGCGAGCCGGAGCTGACAATTTCGCAGGCAAGCGTGAATTGCGGCACGCTCCTGGGATTAAATCCAGCCGACCTGCTTGGACTCAATCTTTACGACCTGCTGGATCCCGAGGAAAAAGCGAAAATCGCCGATGCGCTGGAACAAAAAAATCCGGCGCAGGAATCGCCGCTACCAATCTCCTTTAACGGCCGCCGATTTGATGCGCTCCTGCATCGGCATGATGGAGTTCTGATTGTTGAACTGGAGCCGGCACCACCAGGGGCCGAAAACTTTGCGCGGCACCATCGCCGTCTGCAGGGGTTTATCGAGGAAATGCAGCATGCGGCGACATTGCCCGCGTTTTACGCTGTCGTGGCGCGGGCGGTTTCGCAACTTACCGGTTACGAGCGGGTGATGGTGTACAAATTTGACCCTGACTGGAATGGCGAGGTTTTGGGGGAAATGCTCAGCGCGGATGTCGATTCCTATGTAGGCCTGCATTTTCCCGCCTCAGATATCCCCGCACAGGCACGCGCTCTTTATGCGCGCAGTTGGTTGCGGATCATCCCGACTGTTGATTACACGCCCGCTGTTCTGGAACCTGCGCTCAACCCGCAGACCGGCCGCCCGCTTGACCTCTCGTATGCTGTTCTGCGCTCGGTCTCGCCGATCCATTTGGAATATCTGCGCAACATGGAGGTTGGCGCATCAATGTCGATTTCGCTCCTTGTGGAAGGGAAGCTGTGGGGATTGATTGCCTGTCACCACCGCACGGAGCGGCAACTGCCGTTTGCGGTGCGCGCAGCGTGTGAACTTTTCGGGCAGATCACTTCGCGCGAAATCACCGCCAAACAGGAGGAGGAACGCCTCGGCAAACAAGCTGAAATCAACACGATCCAGACCCGGTTTTTCGATGCGATTTCGCGCGCGGAAAATCTGGCTGAAGCGTTGCTGCGTTACGCGCCAAGCCTGCTCGAATTCATGAACGCGGCGGGCGCGGCGATTTGCCTGGGTGGCCAATGCAGCCTCGTAGGACAGACGCCCCCGCGTGATCACGTGAGCGCTTTGTTGAACTGGCTGCAGGAACGTGGCGAGGAACCGGTTTTTGCCACCGACTCGCTCTCCCTGCACTGGGCACCGGCCGCCGGTTTCAAGGAGGCGGCGAGCGGATTGCTTTCGGTGAAAATCTCCCGTGTTGAACCGCACTTTGTCCTCTGGTTTCGCCCGGAAGTGCCTGCCACGGTCAATTGGGCCGGCGAACCCAAAAAAAGCGCTGATGGACGGCTGCATCCCCGCAAATCGTTCGCTATCTGGCAGGAAACCGTTACCGGCCGCTCACTGCCGTGGGATGAGGGGGATTTGCGAGGCGCGCACGAATTGCGCGGCGCACTCAATGCTTTGGTCATTCGCCGCACCGAAAGGCTTCTGCATCTGAACACCGAGCTTGAGCGCAAAAACAGCGATCTCAATTCTTTTGCTTACATTGCTTCGCACGACCTGAAGGAACCGTTGCGCGGGATCCATCATTTCTCCCGGTTTCTGCGGGAAGACCATGCCGTGGAGCTTGGAGCCGAGGGTTTGCGCAAGGTCGACACGATCGCCGCGCTTGCTTCCAACACCAATGATCTGCTGATTGCACTGGCCCATTTTTCAGAAATCGGCCGGATGGAACTTACTCTGCGCGAAAGCGATCTGCGGCAGATTTTGGATGAAGTGCTCGCCTCGCTCGCCGCTGCCGTTCATGAGTCGGCGGTCGAAATTCGGCGGCCGCGCACGCTGCCCCTGGAGCGGTGCGATCCGGTGCTGGTGCGCGAGATTTTCGCCAACCTGATTGCCAATGCCATTAAGTATAACGATAAGCCCGTCAAATGGGTGGAGATCTCCTGGCGGGATCCTGAGCCAGGGCAGGAAGAACGAGGTCCGGTGTTTACAGTCAGCGATAACGGCATCGGTATTCGGGAGCGCAACCTCGATGCCGCGTTCCAGATGTTTCGCCGGCTAAATAAGCACACATTCAGCGGCGGCACCGGCGCGGGGCTGGCGATTGTCAAAAGTGTGGTTGAACGCCATGGCGGCCACATCTGGGTGGAGTCGGTGCTTGGTGAAGGAAGCACCTTTTTATTCACACTCAGATGAGGGGTGGTTCCCGTCATAATAAACGTGTTTTTGACCGCCCTGCCAACCAAGCCCCCTGGAAATAAAACTTCTTCGGATATGCCTCATTCCATTCTGATTATTGAAGACCAGGACGCGGACTTTGAAGCGATCGAACGCGGCCTGCGGCGGCTCGGCGTGGAATATCCGGTCACCCGCTGTACGGACGCAGAGGATGCCCTCGATTATCTCTACGGTCGCGGCGTTCACCGGCGCAATCCTGGCGAGCAGCAGCCGCCCACCATTGTACTGCTCGATTTGAAATTGGATGGCGGTGACGGCCGGGAGGTTCTCGCCCGGGTAAAACAAGACGATTACCTTAAAGCCATTCCGATCATTGTCTGGAGTGGTTCCAACGATCCGCATGACGTTGAAATTTCCTATCGCCTGGGAGCCAATTCTTTTGTGCGCAAAACCTTCGATTTTTCTGAAGTAAACGAAACCCTGGAGCGTCTCGCGCGCTTCTGGCTGGAAACGGCGGTGCTGCCCCCCATCCCCAATGCTCCTTACTGAGACGCCCGTCACGACTCTGCTCGTGCTCGACGACAGTGCCGAAGATCGCGAAATTCTCCGCCGCCTGCTCGCTTCGGATCCGCGCCGCGAGTACGTAATCCACGAACGCACTGATATCGAAGAAGCCGTCAACGCCTGTCGCGAGCTCAAGCCGGACTGTGTCCTTCTCGATTACTCATTAGGCGATGGCACCGGACTCGATTTCCTCACTCTCCTCCCGCAAATCGGAGGCACCCGCGCGTTTCCGGTGGTCATGCTCACAGGCTCAGGGAGCGAGGAAATCGCTGCAACCGCGTTTCGGTCGGGTGCGCAGGATTATCTCGTAAAGGGGACGCTGACCCCCGACGCGTTGCAACGCGCGATTGTCGGCGCGATCTACAAGGCGCAAACCGAGCGGTTGCTCGATACCCAGCGCCTCGAACTTGAAAGCCTTTTCCAACAGGCTCAGGAAGCCAACGCACGAAAAGATCAATTCCTTGCCGCGCTGTCCCATGAATTGCGCACGCCGTTAACTCCCATCCTTACAGCGGTTTCCTCAGTGCAGGTCAGCGCGCTGAGCGCCGGTGAGTTGGAAGACCTGTTTGCGACAATTCGCCGCAATGTGGAACTTGAGGCGCGCCTGATCGACGATCTGCTCGACCTCACACGCATCGCAAAAGACAAGCTGCGCCTTGATCTGCGCCCAACCGATGCGCATGAGGTCTTGCGCCACGCGCTCGATACGTGCCTGGAAGATATCACCCGCAAAAAGCTGCGGTTCTCTTTTCATTTACATTCCAGCGCCCATACCGTTGCCGCCGATCCTGCCCGGCTTCAGCAGGTTTTTTGGAATCTGCTCAAGAATGCGGTCAAATTTACTCCCGAGGAGGGCGAAGTGCGCATCGAGACCCACAATCCCACGCCGGGTGAACTTCAAATCGAAGTTTCTGACAACGGGATCGGAATCGCGCCCGAGATGCTGCCAAAGATTTTTAACGCGTTTGAACAGGGCGGTCCGGCCATGACCCATCGCTTTGGCGGCCTTGGATTGGGGTTGGCTATTTCTCACGCGCTGGTGGCGGCTCATCACGGTAGGCTCGCCGTGGAAAGCGACGGCATAGGTCACGGAGCCCGCTTTTTTGTTACTTTGCCAACGGTCGCCCCGGAGGTGGATTCATTAAATCCCAACGAGTCCGCCAGCCCGGATTCCATCGAGAAGTCGGCAGCGGAATTTTCTTTTTCGAAATGCCTGGTGATGCTGGTTGAGGATCACGCTGATAGCGCTTGGATTCTTGCCCGGGTTATGCGGCGGCGCGGCTATCAAGTTGTTCTTGCAGCCAGTGTTGCCGAGGCATTGGCTACTTTTGAGCGGGAGGAAGTCCATGCTCTGGTGAGTGACATCGGCCTGCCCGACGGAGACGGCGTCGGTTTGATGGAACGTTTGCGCCAGATTCGCCCGGTTCCCGGCATCGCTCTCAGCGGCTACGGAATGGAGCATGACCTCGCCCGCACGCGCGCGGCTGGATTTCAGGAACACCTTACCAAGCCGATCGATTGGCCGCAGCTCGACGCCGCATTAGTCCGCCTGCTGAGTGCCAACCCGTGTTCGCAGACGGACGGCTTTTGAGCGGCAAGTATCCTTTGAGCGGCGTCAGGCCTGAATGCATGAGGCCCGTTTGGGCAAAGTAAACCGCGTCCCCGCGATGCGATTACTTCGATTCAGTAGACGCTATGAAATGCAATCTTCTGCTCGCCGCGCTTGCCGGCGTCCTGTTACTCGCGCAATTGGAATCAGTCTATGCCGTGCAAATTGAGGCACAACCTCACGGCAACTACGAAGGAGATGGATACGCCGCGCAAGTGACTGAACCCGTGCCCGGCACCTTTCACATTACAGGCTGGCAGCATGGCCTGCCGGGAACTTCGCGTAAGGTACGGAAAGTCGTGGAAGCCAACGGAGCCAAATCCGGCGCGGAAATTCTCTTTAGCGGCAAAGATTGGAGCGCACAAATCCAACCCGAGAATGGCCTGCTGATTGGGCGCTATAGCAATGGGCAGATCTGGAGGCTGCGCAAAGTGTCAAAATAAGCCCCATGAAACGCCTAGGTTAGGCAAGCGCATAAGCGGCTCCAGCGCCTCTGGACAACTAACAAGGCAATGCGCCTGAAAGCTGCCGCGTCTTAAATACGATCAATGCCAACGGCCTAAAGCCGATTACTTTTGCAGGAGATTCCCCGCTTTTCATCACTCCTTTACCCTGCTCTCCTCTGGTTCGATGAAAACCCTTCTCAGCGCCCTCACCGCTGTCACTCTCCTGACAGCGATTCCTGCCTCCTCCCTGTTTGCCGCCGAAAAAGCCGATCCAAAGGCCCAGGTGCAACTATTGATTCCCAAGTTCCAGGCCAAGTCGAAGGCGGGTAAAACCGCCGAAGCCGATTATGCTGACGAACTTAAGGAACTTGATGCTCTTATAGCGGCCCAAAAGGATGATAAGAGTGATGACTCCGCCGGCCTGGTAATGTTGAAGGCACAAATCTATGCCCAGCTTTTTGAAGATACCGAGAAAGCCACCCAGATCCTCAAACAGCTTAAAACCGATTACCCGGACACCGCTACAAGCAAGCAGGCCGATCGTTTCCTGGAGATGATGGAGAAACAAGCTGCCTCCTCCAAAATCCAAAACGCGCTTAAGCCCGGCACGCAGTTCCCCGATTTCTCTGAAAACGACATCAATGGGAAACCGCTCTCCATTGCCAACTACAAAGGCAAAGTGGTGCTTGTGGATTTCTGGGCGACCTGGTGCGGGCCGTGCGTGGCTGAACTTCCAAATGTCATTGCCGCTTACGACAAGTATCATGACAAAGGCTTTGAAATCATCGGCATCAGCCTCGATAGCGAGAAGGAAAAGCTGGACAGTTTTATTGCGAGCAAGAAAGTGACTTGGCCACAATTCTTTGATGGCCAGGGTTGGCAGAACAAGTTGGCTGCCCAATATGGCGTCAACAGCATCCCGGCCACTTACCTGCTCGATAAGGAAGGCAAGATTATCGCCAAAGGTCTTCGTGGGGAAGCTCTCGGCGCAGCGGTAGCCAAAGCTCTGGGCGAAAACTAAGAAGCGTCCACTCATTTCCAGGCGGAATGCGGTTCATCCCGCATTCCGCTTTTTTTTGTACCTGCAATTTACTCCTCGAAAGTTCCTTCCGGAGCCAGTGCACTTCCATAACGTCCGGCTTCAGCGTACAGCCGGACAATTCGGTGTTTTTCCCTCCATATTTGTCCTCGTTGGACTTGGCTGCAGGCCAAACGCAGCCAAAAGTCTATGAATGAAACCGGCAATCGACTTGAACTACGAAACTCCGGTCGATGCGGCCCTTCAAGGATGGCTTGAAAATCTTGATTCCACCTTGCAGGCAGCCTTGCAGATGACCGCTGGCGATACTGCGGCCGGCATTCTCGATCTAAAGAGTGGACGTCTCGCCATGGTCCGTCCCGACCACCTCCAATACGCGGCGAGCGTTGCGAAGATAGGCATCCTTCTGGCGTGGTTTGATACGCATCCCAAAACAGCTTCCCAGGTCGATTTGCAAACTGAGCACGAGCTTGGGTTGATGATCAAAGCTTCCAGCAATGAGATGGCAGCGAAATTCTCGCGCGAGCTTGGTCTTATGAATATCCAGACGATCCTGAATCGCCACGGATTCTATAATAAGGAGCATGGGGGAGGACTTTGGGTCGGGCGGCATTACGGCCAAAGCGGCGAACGTTATGGCGATCCGATTGCGGATCATTCACACGCCGCAACCGTGCGCCAGCTATTGCGATTCTATCTGCTCCTTGAACAAGGAACCCTTCTTTCCTCAACAGCGTCCGCCGCGATGGCCCGCGTATTCGAGTCCCCCGAAATCGCGCACGACGACATTAAATTTGTAAAAGCCCTGAGGGGCCGTGCTGACCTGCGTATCCACCGCAAATGGGGGACGTGGGAGGATTGGCGGCACGATACAGCCGCCATCGCCGGGCCGGGCCGCCATTACATCCTGGTGGCACTTACCCATCATCCGCGCGGGGACGAATATCTTGAGCAGTTGGCTGCTGCCGTGGACGACAAGTTAGCCTCCGATCTATAAACAACGCATTGTAATTATCCGCAGCTCTCTTCCTTGAAAATTAGCGTTCATTCGCGCTGATCTCCGGCTTGAATCCGGCGTTCCCATGAAAACACCTCCCCAGACTGTTCTCACGGCCGTCCTTGCGCTTTTGGCCAGGACTGCTTTTGCCGAAGAATCAACGGCTACGTTCGCCGGCAAGAATTTTACGTTTTCCTCTGCTTACACTCTTGAGCTGGCCGCCGGTCAGCCCCTTGTGGAGCGCCCCATTGAAGCGTGCTTCGACAACAGAGGCCGGCTCTACGTGACCGAATCCTCAGGTTCGAACGAACCCGCGCAGAAGCAGCTCGAAAAAAAGCCGCATCGAGTGCTTCGCCTGGTCGACACCGATGGCGATGGTCGCTTCGATCAGCGCACGGTATTTGCCGAGGGATTGATGTTTCCCGAGGGCTGTCTTTGGCATGAGGACGCGCTTTATGTGGCCGCACCACCGCAAATCTGGAAGTTCACCGATATGGACGGCGATGGGGTGGCGGAGAAACGCGAGGTATGGTTTGACGGCAAAACGCTTACCGGTTGCGCCAACGATTTACATGGCCCCTACGCCGGACCCGATGGATGGATCTATTGGTGTAAAGGCGCTTTTGCGGAACAGACTTACGACCTGCCGGGAGAATTAGGCTGGAAAACTTCCGCATCCCATGTCTTTCGCGCGCGTCCCGACGGCTCGGGGCTCGAACCGGTTTTTACCGCCGGCATGGATAATCCAGTTGGCCTCACATGGACACCGGAGGGCGAAATGATCGTGTGCGGCACCTTTCTGCAAAACCCGGCAGACGGCCGCCGCGATGGTCTTATCCATGCCGTCTATGGAGGGGTTTGGGGAAAAACACACGACGTGCTTGCCGGCCATCCGCTCACCGGCGCTCTGATGCCGCCGATGACCCATCTTGGTCCCGGCGCGCCGTGCGGCCTTGCGAGTTATGGCCGTGATCTCCTTGTTACGCAATTTAATCTGCGCACCGTATCCCGGCACACGCTCATCGACGATGGAGCCACTTATCATACCGAGGATTTCCCTTTTCTTACCTGCGATCATCCGGATTTTCATCCGACCGATGTCCTCCAGGCTCCGGACGGCAGCGTGCTTATTCTCGATACAGGCGGCTGGTATAAACTCTGTTGCCCGACCTCTCAGCTTGCCAAACCGAACGTGCTTGGCGGCATCTACCGGATGCGCAAAACGGGCGGCGAAATACCTGCTTCCTCTCCTTCGCCGCTATGGACCGCAGGCGATCCAAGCGACGCCGGGTTGCAAATCAAAAACCTTGAATCTTTAAATCCGCACGTCCGGCGTCGGGCCGCCGAAATACTCGGCCGGATCCATGCGCGCGCGGCCGTTCCTGCGCTTTTGAAGGCGCTTGCGGCTCCCAATGTCGACCGCTTTCTTTTTCACTCGTTAACCTATGCCTTGCGGCAAATACAGGATCCGGCAGCTATCCGTCCGGCTCTTTTATCCACCAACCCGGCCGTGCAGGCTGCCGCGCTTTATGCGTTGGAGCAGATGCCTGAAGGCAACCTCACGACGGCTGAAGTAATCAACTTACTCGCCGCCGGCGACCCTCGGTTGGGGGAGGCCGCCGCGTTTGTCGTCGTCCGGCATCGCGAATGGGCGGGGGAATTAAAGCCATGGTTTATTCAGCGGCTTCAAACCGTCGCGGGGGATGACCCGGTGATGGGAAACGTCATGCGCGGCTTCATCAACGAACCTCTCATTCGGCAATGGATTGGCGGGCAACTGAGCGAAATTACGACCAGTGGCAGCCGCGATTTCTTACTTCGGCTCATGGCCGGATCGCGTGCGAAAACGCTGCCCTCCGAATGGATCGAGCCGCTTATCGGGTTGCTGAATCGCGGTGATGCCGCCGAGTTGATCTTTGCCGTGCTCGCCGCCGCACCGCCATCTGCCGGGTCGGGGTTCGATCCCGTTCTGCGCCGCATCGCCGCGGATGAAAGCCAGCCTGTCGGGCTGCGCCTTTCCGCGCTTGCCCGTAAATCAACTCCCCAACTGGACGATGCAGAGTTCACCTTGGTAATCGGACAGTTGCACGCCCCTGCGGCTGCGCCGCTTTTGGCCAAGGCCCGCCTGACAGGTCTGCAACAACTCCAACTCGCGCCCCTTGTAGGAAGTTCGGGGATACTGGAACGCACTCAGCTTCTCAAAGCGTTTGTTTCCGGCAAGGATGTGGAAGTCGGCCGCGCGCTGCTTGATTCAATTTCCGCCGCCTCTGTTTTAGCGAGCCTGCCGCGGGAATCCCTGGCCGAAGCTTTTGCCTCTTTCCCTGAAAGCATTCGCAAACAGCTCGAGATTGCCCAACTTGCCATGACATCGCCAGATCAACGCGCCCGTGTTGATGCGCTGGAAAAAACGCTGGGAGCTGGCGATATCCAGCGCGGCGCGGTCCTCTTCCAGAGTAGCAAGGCGTCCTGTGCGAGTTGCCATCCGGTTGGTTACAAGGGCGGGCATCTCGGGCCCGACCTGAGCAGGATCGGCACGGTGCGCACCCGGCGCGATCTCATCGAAGCGATTGTCTATCCGAGCGCCAGCTTTGCGCGCAGCTACGAGACTGTGCAGCTTATCGCTCGGGATGGCAGCGAAACCTATGGCATCGTGACCAACCAAAATGCCGAGGCGCTTACGCTCGCCACAGCCCCGGCTACGCTTGCCGTTTCCATTTCACGCAGTGAAATCAAGACGCTTTTGCCGGCGGCATTCTCCCTCATGCCGCAAGGCTTCGACCAGATTCTTTCTTCCGGCGAGCTGGCCGACATCGTGGCGTACTTGCAGTCCATGCGCTAAATTCAAGCCGGTGAAAAGAGAGGCTCTGATCTTGAAGACGAACAGGCTGCCCGCATCCTACGGCATGTCACGCATTGCGATCAGATCCCGCGAAGCGCACTGATCAGATAGAAGCTTCCGGCGGCGGCAATTGTCAGGGATGCAAAGCGCAGACTGGCAGGAAGCCATTGCCGCCGGGTGACACCGGTCGAAGCGCGGCGCAACGCATAGATGAGCGCGAACAACGGCAGCGCAACGAGTTGATGCCCCGCTTCCACACCCGTGGCAAAGCCTGTGAGAGCCGCGGCAATACTGTAATGATCAAGTCCATGCATCGCCTCCAGCAGGCCGCCGGCAAAGCCGAGTCCGTGAAAAAGACCAAACCCAAAGGCGGCGGTCAATCGCGCTGCTCCCTGGCTGCGATTCGGCCAGAAGCTATTTTGAAGGGCAACAAATACAATGCTGGCGGCAATCATCGGCTCAACGATTCCGGAGGGCAACCGGACAAAACCAAGAACGCAGAGAACCAGCGTTATCGTGTGGGCAACCGTGAAGACTGTGACGACAAGCAGTAGTTGCCTGAAACGCGTTACTGCAAGGACGAGCGCGCAGACAAAAAGCAAGTGATCCCATCCTTCAAGAATATGACTGAGGCCATGCCGAAAGTATTCCGCAAGAACATGAATCTTAACGCCGGCAGCCCCAGCTGGCAAAGCGCGGGTTAGTGGCACTTCAAGCATTTTGTCCCGCGTTAAAAGTCCACCTTCAAGCAACGCCACGCCGCCCTTGTGGACCGAGGTAAGAAAAGTAGCTTCCCAGGGATTGCCGGGTGCGAAAAGAAACTCCGACAGGACGTCCTGTTTTAATGTAAGCGTTTTGGGTTCGGTTCCCGCTTTCGCCAATAAATAGCGGAGATGATAAGTAACCAATGCTTGCGGTGCCGCGGAAGCCGCGGGCTCAAAGCCGGCAACGCTTCCGCTTAAACGGGCGCCGTCAGCCGTCACAAAAAAGTGGGCAAGCAAATACTCTCCATGATTCTGCGTGGGATCACCCGCGCGCTCGGCCCCAAAAGCCGTGGCGATCAGGATCTCCTCGTTGGAGACATGCGCAGCCAGCTCAATCGAGTCGGGAAAAAGGATGGCTTCAATGCGCCCTTGAGCCACTGGATGTCCCAGGCATTTGCCTGAAACAAGTAAGAAAAAACAGAACCACCCGATCCATGTTGGAAATCTGTGTGCGTGAGTGAACATCAGCGATGAAAATGAAAGGCCTGCCCATGCGGATTGACGGCCGCCGCGCGAGCCAGTAATGCGCGGCCCTCAGCAATTTGATGGCCGGCAATCCGGATCAAGCCCGCGTGATAGAGCAAATGCGGATCGGCCGCTTCCCACGCCAGGGCGTGGGTGGCTGATTCGTTTGCCCCCGCGACGTCACCCGCCTTGAACAAGGCCCACGCCAACGCATCGTGGGATGCCGCCGTCGACCGTTGCCCCAGATCCCGACGAGCCCAGCGCACTGCCTCCTCGGGCTTCTCCCGCGAATCGGAGTAAAACCCGGCGAGATGATGCAGCCAGCGTTCGTCGCCTTTTTCAATCGCGCCAAGGTAAGCGCGCTCGGCGCGGTCCATCCATTTTTGGGCAAGCGTATCGCGGCCGGCTGCGGCGGCAATGTCGCCTGCGGCTTGAAAAAGCTCGGGCCGTCCGATGCTCTCGGCAACGTTTTCAACCAACTCCAGCGCTTCATCCCAGCGTCCCTGGCTGGCGCGCAACTCGGCCAGATGATCCCGAGCCGACCAATAAGCCGGCTCCAGCTTGAGGGCCGCCTGATAGAAGCCTTCGGCGGCTGCCCATTCGCCTGATTTGAACTCAACGGCACCGCGTTGGACCATCAGCCATGTCAATGGTTCCGGCGATGTGAAAAGGCGCTCGGATGCCATGACAATGGCGTCGTCGAGAAGCTTGCGTGCTTGCTCGAATTGGCCTCGGAACAAGGCTAACCGCGACTGCCTGCCGAGGACTGAAAAGTTGCCCTCCAATAGTCGTCCGGCTTCATTCCACGCAGCCTCCGCGCGATCCAGTTCACCAAGCTCAAAGGTGGCATCCCCGAGTAACAAATAGGCACCCGGCTTGGGATGCTGCGCCTCGGTTAACCTGAGCCCCGTGGCCTTGGCCGCTTTGAACCGATGGAAAGCCAGATCGCAACTACCCTGAAGTAACGAGGCTTCAGGGTTCGAATCCTCAGGGAACGCACGCAAGGAGGCGGCGACAGCTTTTTCGGCCCGATCCAGCCAATGAAGTTCGCCTGATTCGCGCGCCCATTGCAGACATAACGCCGCAAGCCGGTTCTGGGCGACAAAATCATCAGGATCCGCCGCCACACGTTGCTCCATGAACCGCAACGTTGCCTCGCGGCTTCTCCCGGTCGTTTCTTCTCCCGGGCAACAAGAGGCGCTCGCCAGGAAAATCGCGAGCGCACTCCATAGATTGGCTGTTAGACCACGCAAATTTATTTAGTTGCGCCTTTTATAGTCGAGGATTCGCGGAATGCCGGTTACCGGAAGAAACACTTTCCGGTTGAGTAACATCAGATTCGCTGGCGAACTCCGGCCCAAAGCTGGCATGCTTCTCCGGATTGGCATCGCCATGATCAATGCTGCAAACGAAAGGATTTCCGGCGTGAGCGGGAAGAGGAAGTTTTTTCATGAATGACCTGCTTGTGCGGGACTCAAACCTTCAATGGGCGGCAAATGCCATCTCCGGCTTGGGGGATGAAAACGCTTTATCCGCGATTCCTTAACCTCCGTCAAGGGATGACAAAGGATGGGTGGATTCGGCGGGTTCCCGATTTCGGGAAATTTTCCCCCCTTCTTCCTCCACTAATAGATCAGTCGGATTCGGACTTACCCGCGGCGCCATGTCCAGGAGCGATCGCTGGCATGCCTGAATTTACCGGAGACGTCCGCGCGCGAACCTGCTTTCTATTCTGCTGTGGCATCGCCCTGCTGGCAAAGTTGTACTGCGCCGCCACTACCTTCGGTACAAATGACACCGGCCTTTTTGCTATCTATGCGGAGGCGCTTTACGACGCAGGACTGGAAACCACTTACGCGACGTCCCAGCATTTCAATCATACTCCGTTGCTTTCCAGCGCTTTGATGGTGTTGCATTTTACGGCCAAAATGTTCGGGCTCTCCTTCCCGTTGCTCCTGCGTCTCCCCGGGATACTGGCCGACTTGGTCACCAGCCTGATGCTCTGGCGTTTGCTCGAGCGTCATCTGCCCAAACGCCTCAATCCGGCCTGGTGCTCACTTTTTGCTCTCAACCCGCTCTCATTGATGGTTTCGGGCTATCACGGGAACTTTGATTCGCTTTTGGCCATGTTTCTATTTTTAGCTGCCTACCATTGCATAACGGGCCGGGTGGAAATCTCGGCGTTGTTCTTTGCTCTCGCGATCAATGTGAAAATCGCCCCGATTATTCTCAGCCCGGTCTTCTTCTTTTTCTGGATGGCGCGCTGGCAGGGGGGACGCTTTTTTATTCTCACAACGTCCCTGGTATTGGCGACGTGGCTGATCCCTCTTCTGCAATATCCGCGTTTATTTTTCCATAACGTGCTTGGCTATGGGAGTTACTGGGGAGTTTGGGGGTTAACCTATTGGTTGCGCACGACTGGTTATCCACCTTTTCACCTGGTCTCTTTTTATGGCCTGGCTCCAATCCAGGAGCAGATCATGCTGGGACTGAAGCTATTTGTTGGTGCCGGCATTCTTCTGATAGCGCGTCGCCAGGCAAAGGCGCCCGCGACCGAAATTTTCACCACCCTAAGCATCGCCTGGGCGCTCTTTTTTACTTTCGCGCCAGGCGTGTTGCTTCACTACCTTGTCTGGCCGTCGTGTTTCATTCTACTTTGTTCCCCTCGCTGGTATCTGGGAATTCTTACCTCCAGTTCTGTATTCGTTTTTATTTCCTATACAGTCGTCAATGGCCGGTTGCCTTGGAACGCAGGCATCTTCCGAGTGGAAGTGCTCGAAACCTGGCTGCCTTGGTCGATCCTGCCGTGGCTGACATTCGCAGCCTTTTTTATCGCCCTGCTCACCGCAAAAAAAACCGGGCATGAGATCCTTCCTGTTCACGTGCCGATGGACGCAGATTTAAAAAAGGGACTTGAGCTGCCTCTCAGCAACCATTAGTCCCAGCGTTACGCTCGGATTGGCAGGGAGCGGTTTTTAATTGGCGCCATCGGCGAGTGCCCATTCCTCTTTTCATTTCCCGCAATATGGATAAGGACCTATTCGATGGAAGATTCCACTGATCAGCAATTCGAGAAGGTCCTGGCACGTTGCCGCTCATTATTTGAGCGCAAGCTGAAAGACTATGGGCCCGCGTGGTTGATTTTTCGCCCCGCGTCAATCACAGACCAGATTCTCATCAAGGCCTTGCGCATTCGTTCATTGGAACAAAAAGAGGATCGCGCCCTCATCCCCGAAACGCGTGACGTGGAGTATGTTGGGATCATTAACTACTCGATTATTGGCCTGATGATAATGTGGTTCGACGAGCGCCTTCCAAGTGCTGCAACGATCTTCCAGCCGGAGCAGGTCCGTCGATTTTCTGACGATTCCATCCTGGCGTGCTACGATGCCGTAACTGCAAAGGCAGGGGATCTGATGCGCCGAAAAAACCACGATTATGATGAAGCCTGGCGCGCAATGCGGCTTTCTTCCATCACCGATCAAATGTTGGTTAAACTTGCCCGCCTTCGCCAGATTGAATCAAACGCCGGCGAACTCATCGCCTCCGAAGGGACTGACTCGCAATACTGTGATATTCTGAACTATGCGGTCTTTGGGCTACTGCTCATGCCCGCAACAGCCGCATAACAAAGCAATATAAATACTTTGCGCTGCCATCACGATAGCTGACTCATTTTTTGGTGGGTATCGGAATTGCGTATGCAGCCGCCGTTTAAGTAAACGGTCGGTGACGAATGAATTTGGATGGTGATCAGAAATCCGCGATATGATCGCTACATAGCGCTTAAATCAGGTTATCTACTTTTTTGTGAATAACTGAATGGCATCCTTTGGCGTTAATAGCCATGTCACCTCTTGATCGGCGGGATCTGCTATATTTAGAAATAGCACATCAAATTGAACTTGTTACCACTGCGGTCGCCGATTCAGGCCTGAAAGCTGCTCGGAACGGGTGTTTATTTTAAAACCCCAATGATTCTTAAACAAAAGGACGACCTGACTCCCCATCTGGCGGAGATTGAGCAACTTCTTTCCATTCCCTCCCTTACTAAAAATCAACGAGCGGATCTTGACGACGAGAGCTGGATGATTCGAGCCGGTGCAAAAGGAGAGAGTGAGGCAGCCTATCATCTCGATTTTGAGTGGGGAAACGCCCTGAATAGCTTTGTTATCCACGATCTGCGAATTGAGCACCGGGGCAGAGTAGCGCAGATAGACCATCTCATCGTTCAGCGATCCCTGCATTGCCACGTGTTTGAGAGTAAAGGATTTGGCCGCGAAGTCCGAATTTCAGAGGCGGGAGAATGGGAGACCAATACCCGTTATGGTTGGCGCGGCATTCCCTCCCCAATTGAGCAGAACCGTCGACACATCGAGGTGCTTAAATCGTATATCGCCGACAACGGGCTCGGCCCGAAGCGCCTCGGGTTTACAATGCCTATGAGGTTCCATAACTGGGTTCTAGTTGCGCCGGGCTGTCAGCTCACGCGCCAAGGCGGCGAATGGGATAATGTGGTGAAAATGGATATGTTTGCCAAGCGGTTCAGCGAATGGATTGAAAAATCAAGTGTCGCAGACACGATTGCATCGCTTTCCAAGTTCATTTCCCGGAATACATTGGATGAATTAGGACAGGCGCTTCTAAAAGCCCATCGGCCTGCGGCGTTTAACTTCGCGGCAAAGTTCGGGATTGATCGTTCCGAAATATTCTCGCCGCGACCTGTTCAGTCGGTGCTGGCAAAAGTCGAAGCCGCCGAAAAAATAGCTGCTCAAGGTTGCCAGAGGTGTGGAAAAGATTTGGAACAAAAGGTGATCGACTTCTGCCGCATCAACTCAAAGAAATTCGAGGGGAAGCTTTTGTGCCAAACCTGCCAGAAAGTAACACCGAAACCCGGCTGTGAAGGATGCGGCTTTGAACTGGAGGACAAGGTTGTCGCGTTCTGCCGTTTCAATTCAAAGCGTTTCAACGGCCGAAAGCTGTGTCGCACGTGTCAACCGATTGCGACTTGATGTGAGTTATTCGTCTGGCCGCCCCCCGCTCGCTTTCACCGCATTACCAAGGTCTGGAACATCGCGTTTTCGAAATCGAAAAACTAATTGTTGTCGTTGAGTTTTTCTTCGGCATCGGGAGGCATCAGTGCTTCGGCTACCATCTGATAGTGCAGGACCTTCGCCAACGAAGCGGAAAGTGCCTCGCCGTGTTGTCGAACCTTATCCACGCGAACCTTGACTTCGGTTGACTCCGCAGGACCTGTAGATCGTGGAATTTCCACGATCCAATAAACCGGGGCAACCTTGGGGATCTCGGATTGTTGATAGCCGTAAATCCACTTCCTGAAATCTTGGGAGGTCAGCCACGTTGCATACTCCTTCGAGACGAGCGTAGTCTCTTTGGATGCGGGCACACCTAAGAGATCACGCAATCGTTTGAGTCTCTTGACACGTGCAAGAATTGAAGCTCCGTCGCGAAACCAAGCCAGCATTTCGCTTCTTAACTGAGAGCTTTCGCCAAAGGTGTCTTCCAGCCAAGTGGAATGAAGGGCTGAGCAGCCTTCCTCGCAATTCCGGCTTCGAGCTGTGAGAGACCTGGCAAAGGGTTCTAAGCGACTTCTGCTATACGGAATACCGCCAGGAATTTGCAGGCTGCACAGTCCCTGAATGAAGAGAATGTATTGGCGCTGTGCCTCATAACGGGGGCCCTGCGGAACGAGATCAAACGCACTCTCAAGGTCATGGATCGCCTCGCGAAGCTGATCTGACCGAAATTCCTGTTCTTCGACATTTTTGCAAACCAGTTTCAGACCGTCTTCCGCCGTCCGCATGCCGGTCTTGAACGGTCCCTCGCGCAAGGCCTTCAAGTCTTCCTTCACCCGATCTTGCGATTTGATCATCATCGAAAGGACAAGTGCCACGACCGAACCGCTAAGATTTGCCGCAGCGTCAGCAACCGCACCCGCCACTTGGATACCTTGTTCAGATAAGATACCCTTCACGCCGGATTCAACCGCGCTAGTAATCCCCTTGGTGAAAGCATCGGAAATCGCGCGATTCAAACCGTATCGGTCGAGCAAATCGATGATGTCACTCATAAGGCACTTTTTAAGAAAACCCTCACTACTTTGAAAGTCATGGTGACACATTTAAAAAGTGGATTCAAGGCATAGAACCTTAAATCCGCTGGATGCGGCATTTTAGATTCTCGACTTCACAGACGTTCTTTGGTCACTGACCCGACAAGGGCGCTTCCGGCGCAAACGCTACTACTCTGGTTGTGTGCAAACCTCTTTAGGCTTCTCAGATGGGCGCGCTTACCGCGGTTGGGGGAAGTCTGCCAACACAGACTTCGCAACGACCTATGAAATATCCGGGCTAAAGCGATTTTAGGAAATCGAGGCTGGGAGCAAAAAAATAGTCGCCACCCTGAAGGACGACGTGGCTGCGGAAATCAAACGATCTTCTCACAGACTCTTCATAGGTCCATCTGCGAGGCGCGTTTTTTTGATCCGGCACGACGAAAATGGGACGCTTTGGAGCTTGTTTTGGCTCTTCTATCCAGGAACCGGATGCCGGAGATGGAAATCCGGCGTTCCTAGCCCAGAAACATTGTGTCGCTTCAAATTGCCGGGCGATATCGCCATTGTATGCCATGAAGAGAAGTCCAAGTTCTCCTTCAGGGAGCAGGGGCGCGACTTTTGCCTCGAACTCTTCAAGCGTGTCTACTTCAGGGATCTGATCGGGATGAATGTTCCGTGGGATATCTTCATAAGTAATGCCCCGGCTGGCCATAAATGCAGGATGCTCCCGTGTTAAGCCGGGGCCGTCTGAATCGGACATTCGCAAAGGGCTATGGAATGAGCGTTTCTCGCAGACGATCCTATCCTTATCAAAAAGAGAAGGGACGTGCCCAAAGGCAGGCATCAGAGCGTTTTTGCTGGCATTGACTGGCGTGCAGTCGCCGAGCCGCCCAATACAAAAGGGTTCCGCGCTCGCACGGTTTGAGCGGCTCAAACCGAGATCGTCGGCCAGTTGCTGTTCCGCTCTTTTAAAAGCGCGCACCCGTTCTTCCAGCTTGCGGAAAATAAAGTAGCTGCCGAACGCGTCAGAGTTCTCCTTGGCGCCGGGATCGGCCACGACAATTTGTTTAGGACTAAAGACAGGATCCCAGATGATGTCCGCCGCGGCGTTTACTTCACGGATCATATCTTCCTTGAAACAAAGTGGCTGGCTGCGGGTATCGACAAACCCAAAATGCTCGATGCCATCGCCATTGGCGTTGCGGATCGTTTTGCCGGTTTGTACATGCAGGATACCGAAAACCTGCTCAAAATGTTTGGCCAACTGCTCGAGCACTTCGGTTGCCAGGGCTGCTGTATGGACCCCGACCAGAATCATAACGTGGCACGGTTCTCTAAGTCCCTGCTCCCACAAGCCTGGCACCGGATCGTTCAACGTTTCACCGCTTTCCCGCATGCCCGCGAGAAACTTGCGATCCTGAGGAATGCATTCTTTCTCCACGCCGAGTGCCTCATAGCCTTTATGCGTCAGGAGGATGCTAAGAAACGGATCGAAAAGCAGCGCGTCATGCGGCAAACCCGTTTCCCTCTCACTTTCCTGCAATTGTTTGAGAGCCGACGTGACATGACGGTTTGCCAGGGAACTGAGTACGGCACGCGCTTCCTTCTCTCTTCCTTCAAGGGTTTTGAGAAAAATATAAACGGTATGTTCCCGGCCGTGCCCTTTGAGAATGTTTCCCTGCAAACATTCTAAAAAGCGTTGATGGGAAGGATCCTTCCAGCTGATCGGCTCGTCGAGATTCGGGCTGGCGGCGATTGCATTTAACATGGTGTTGAGGGGGTGCGGCAGATCCGGATTCGGCTTTGAAAAACAGATGGGCAGCGCGGCTTACGCTTTCAGGCATTGAAGATGGGCCATCCGATTTTCAAAAATCGATTGGATCGGGATGTTCCAATTCCACGCAGACCGCCTTGTCGTCGTTGATCGCCGCATGCACCATCACGCAAACCCTTCCGGGGCCCGCCTGGATCGTGCGGGCGGCCGCGATTGGGAGGCGCATCCGTGGTGTAACGCCCTCGGGTGCCACTGCCACGAAATCAAAATGCCGGCAACCGTCGTCGGGCACTTCAGGGGTGTCGACAAGCTCCGCGTCGACCCATCCGTCGGTGGGAACAGTGCCACGCGCCAGAATGGAAATGCGACCATTGGCAGACTCAATCGAAATCCGGATCAAATCGACGGTGCTGACTTTGGTTTTTCTCATAGGTGTAGGGTGGAAAAGAATGGAGCCGTGCTTGTCCGATTCAGGCGTGCGCGGGAGTTTGACAGGGACAAAAAAGTTTTCCCTTGCCCAGTTTGCCCCGCATTAGTTTGGTGGGCAGCCCGCGTCCCACCTTGATGACCCTGCCTCGCAACCTCTGTTACACGATTGTTTTAGATATGCCCGGCAACGACGTTCATCGGCAAATGGCGCGCTTGCTGGTCACCTCACTTCTTCGCACCCGGTGGCATGGCCGGATCGTGGTATTCCGAAATGGCACGCGGCCGGTCTTTGCGGAAGGCCATCGGGATCTGGAGGAAATCGTCCTTGATGCGCAGCCCGATGCCCAATGGTGGCGCACGATGGGTTGGAAATATCTGCTTCGGGATCAAATCGATCTGAGCGGCATCGGCAAGGTGTTGTTTTTGGATTGCGATTGCATTGCACTGCGCAGCATCAATCACCTGATGCTTGGATCCTGGGATATCTACACCGCACCCGAACCGGGCCGGGTCGTGGAGTTCCCTTTCAACGGCTATCTTAGCGAATCGGAGCTGGTGACTTGCCGGGAACTGCACGGACTCAACTCCGGCACGATGGGAATCCGTGCCAGCCGTTTTCTCGAAGTAATGGCGGAATGGGAGCGAATCGACGCGATTGAACAATTGCGCCCGTCCAAATGCCGCGACCAGCATTCCTGGAACCGGTTGATTCTCGATACTTCACTGCGACACAGGCATTTTAGTTCCGGAGAAGTTCAATTCCCGTTTCTGAACAACGCAATTTATCCAAACTACCGCCGCGCGGCCCTTGTGCATGCCGCGGGCCGGACTTCCTCGGAGAAGCTCTCGCTGCTATACGGTTTGTGGATGCAAACATTCGCGGCTGACCGGCTGGAGGAGTTTACTTCCATTGAGCAGGCGGCCACATCGGCGCTTTTATAGGAAAAGTTAGTGGAGTACCTCGCAGCGGGGAGTCTGGGATGGGGCGCGCCGGGAGCATTGATTAATTGCGATGCCGGACGAAGCTTGCCCGAGGCGGGCACCGATCTGGCGCATGGCTTCACCCAGCATGTAATCATCTCCGAAATGGATCAGCCGGCGGTCCGGCCAGCCAAGCTGATGAATGTAAGTAGTACGAATGGCCCAGAATCCGCCGGCAATAAAGTTAAGCCGGCATCTGCCTGGGAGATTGTCATCGAGCGGTTCCAATCCGTTAAACCATTCAGCCTCCCTGATAAATTGGCGGCAATCCTCGCCGCCCCAGGTATAGAGCGGTTTTCCCCACATACCGACCCCGGGCTGCAGCTGGCTTTCACACGCCAGCATTGAAAGCCAATCTCCGCGCACGACATAGGAGTCGTCATCAAACCAGATAGTCCACGGGGTTCCAATCGGCCGATCATGGAAAAGCCGCCGCATCATCGGCAGCTTGTACAAGTTGGTTTCTGAGTGGACGATGAACTCCACAGGCAAACGCGGCGCCATGCTATCGACAAGCTCGATTGTTTCCCTGCTGACTGCATTAAGTCCAATGCGCAGACGCATCGCGGTCGCCGGGGTGTGGCGCAAGAGCGATTCAAGTATCCGCCGGGCAAGCTGCGGATAATCGCCATAACAGAGCACGCAGATGGTAACAGGTGGCACCAACGGGAGCGCAGACATCCGGAGAAACGTTCACTCCTCGATAGTCACCGCGAGCAGGAAGGGATGCGAGGTGGTCTGCCCGGCGCAAAAGTCAAAGCTTTCAATGATCTCTGAAGGTTGGGGATTTGGCAGGCGGACGTGATGAAGAGAAAACCATTCAGACTTTGCGTCTCCGGCCGGGGAAAGGCGGGGGGAAAGCGCCGGAGGATCACCCGGGGCGGAGACATGTTCGCCGTAGCAAAGTGGGATTTCGGCAGTGGCGCCTGAAATAAAGTGCAGTCGCAACACCGCCACGGCAGCGTGCAGCGGCGCGCTCTTCACCGTGCCGGCAAGGAGATGAAGCCAGCGCGCGCTCTGATGGATCTGGATATGTTCGACTTGCGAAGGGTATTCGCGAGGAGACCTATCCCCTTCAATCTTCTCCCCTTCGATCTGGATAATTCCGCGGACATCAAAAAGCACGTTGTCGTGCTCGCAGACTCCGGATGGCAACCACTCTCCGAACGTGGGAGATCTGTCCGGGGTTTTAAGGTCGAAAAACCAACAGGCGGTCGGCATCGCATTGCAACGCGGAACCAGATCAATCTGCGACGAACCGCATCTCCCGGAGCGGGCAATTGCTCGCTCCGGGATAGGCCGATAATCGAGTTTCAGGGATTCCGAGCCCAGATAAACAAGCGGCATTAAATCAACAAACTCACTTTGCCAGTAAAGGCGGGACTCAAAAACCCATCCGGTGCAGCTCACATTAAGCCAGTGGTCCTCTTCCAGCTTAAGCCGCAGGCAGACGGCTCGATCACCAATTGGGGATTTTCGATTGAGGCGGTTTTCAGCCGATTCAGGATCTTTGAACTCAACGCCTCCGGGAAGCTGGCTGCGGAGAGGGGCGCTTAGCAAACCCTCGAGATCGAGGTAGCCGGCCGGAAATCGTCCTGTTTGAAGTTGCCGTGTGCGGCACGCCTCAAACAGGCGATGCAGCTGGACGCGTGCTTCCATGACGGAAAGCACCTTGGGCGATTGCGCCATCGCCGGCAGAATCAGCGCCTGACAAACTAAAAAAGTCCGCCAGCGCATTTTAATACTCCGGAGGAAAATAGGAAGAAGCAGACGAAGAAGAAGAAGAGGAGGAAGACTCGGAGGGCAGGTTTGGGTCTTCGTCGTCGAAGCCGGAGGAAAGCATTACCTGGCTGGCCTCGGAAGAGACTGAAGCCTGCCATACTTCCACCGTCCCGCTCACTACCATCTTGAGCACGGTCTCGGCAGCCTCGCCGACAGTGCCAATGTCAAACTTGATGCCGATTTCAAAGATAGGGAGCAAAGGTTGATAGAAATTCCAGTCGAGGCCGGGGATGAGTGGCAGATCGCGGCGAAGAATCTGCTCATTGGCAAGACGGGCGGTGCGCCGGTACTGACCAAGGAATTGTTCGGGCTCTGTTCCGTTCACTTTCCTCCTGAGCTTGTTGTAGGCATCCAGACGCTTCTGGACCAAACGCGAGTAGGTATCGAAGACCCATTTGGCAATCCGTCCTGCCTGGAGGCTTACATCCGATATAAAGGCTGCATTAGGCGGGCAACTCGAAAAATCACTTGCCTGAAGTTCATAGATTGGATCGAGTTCTTCTTCCTTTACATGGAGGGCGATCCTGAGATTCGGCAGCCACCCCTGGCCATTCTGATCCGTTAGCGATCGGAACGTGGAAAGCGTGCTTGAGACAATGCTTTCCCTGGGGTCAGGAATAGGTGGCGCGGCGTTCAGACTCATGTCGGGTGCTTGAATAGATTGGTTGGGTGTCTGGCTTTCCGGGGCGGCAGTGCCACTCAATAGCATCAATTACATGACGCGGTTCAATCATTTCCATGCATTCCGGCAAACCGGACGGCTGCGGGCGCAGGCAAAGCCGCGCGGGCGCATCATTTTCGGCGTTATCGCCCACGGGAACGGTTCTGGCCCGCCAACAGCCGCCATTGGAGCAACAGGGAAGCGCGCCGACAGTATGGAGAAACCGGTGACCCGGATAAGCCTCCCAATGCGGCGGCTCGCGTCCGCCGGCAACCACCACGCACGGGCGCAATCCGCCACCGGTAGGAACAGCCGCGGCCAAATGCATGAGAAGGGTGACCGGGCACAAGACACCCGCCGCATGGTAGACTAAAAGCAGCAGTTCACGCAGGGTGGTGGCGCCGCGCACATCAACCACGTTTTGCAATGGCGGATGGTAGTGCCCTTTCTCGCCGGTCTGAACAAACCGAAGGCGCCCATGAAAATGGTCAATCACTTCCTGCCAGCGGCGGCGATGCCACCACTTGATTGTGAAATCATACTTGCCGCCGGCGCAAACTATCCAATACGGCTCTTCGGAGCCGGTCAGCGTTCTGACAAGAGAAGGCGCCGCCAGTTCAGCGGAGTGAAGATGGATGTTTCCACGGAAGGCTGCGGGTTCCAAAAAAATCCCAAGCTGGCCGGCAAGATGCCGCACATAACCGTGGATGAAATGATAGGGAAGCTGATTGGATTGCTGGATGAGCGGATAATGGCATTCAATATGCCGCGCTTCCGCATCCATAAGCGGGGTAATGTACGGGCTGTGTTCAAAAAGCGCCGGGCATGGGGTGCGCACATCGGTAAGAAACCGGCCTGGATGCTGGACGTGCAACGCTTCAATGGCCGCCGTCAGCATAACAACGTCCCCTGGAGAAAGACGGCAATGCAGGATCAGTTTCTCCACGCCTAGAAGGTAAACTCCGCCTCGAATCGCCGGACGTGGACAAGGGGGCGTGCGCGTTTGCCGGCCCACATGAAGTGAAGTTCAACATACCGGTCGTTCTGAAACACCGGTTCGGCGAAAAAGCCAGTCGGCGCGCAGCGATCTTCCAGAGCATCCCGGGCGTGACTGGCGCTGCGCAGGTCCCTGAGCGCGGCAAGTTCCGCTTCCTGATCGCGGGCACAGCGGGCGGCTTCGACCAGGCGAAGCGCCTTGTTCATAAAGTAATAGGCGGCCGCGAATTCAATGATAAGGCGATCGTTGGGATCGGTGGAAAAGGACGATGGCAGGCTTCCCCCATCGCATATCGGCAGGAGACTTGCATCAAAGTCTACTGAAAAGCGGGGGTCGATACGATCGGCAAGAATGACAGGCATCTGATTATTCGGCGGTAATAGGAATGAAATCCGGATCAGCCGGGGGTATATCGATATCCCAATCTATATCCAGAAGATGCAGGGTGCGGCGAAGCAGGGACAAATTCCACGATTGGACAAAACCGTCCACGGAGCCGCAGGCAAGACGACTGCCCGAGGAGTTCCAGTCAAGGGAGACGAGGCGCCGCGGCGAAGGGCTGCGCAGGATGACAGGATTGAAAAAAACGTGCGCCCATGGCCCTTGCTCACTCCATGACGAGCCGGCTTGTGGAAGGGAGGCCAGGTATACCTGATGGTCGATCCCGCTGAGCGCTATCCATTGCCCATCCACGCTAAAGGCAATGGGAGTGAGAGCTCCTCCAGGCGCCGGGACCGGGGAAAATGCAGTTTGCCCGGATGCGAATTCAATGAATACCACGCCTTGTTCCGTCCGGCAGGCAAGCAAGCCTGGTTTTGGTGAGAACGCGAGCCCGAGCACACCGGGAACGTGATGCTTTTTTTCGGCTCCGCTGCTGTGATCGTGGATGGTGATCGAATCATTTTCAACCCAGGCGCTCAGCGGTTCCACGTCACTCACGGCAATCACGGAGGGCATGCCTTGCAGCGTGGCCGCAATTTTTTGGGCGTGGTTCTGCGCATCCAGATAGTGCAGGAGACCATTGTCAACGCGCCCGTAATACCGGCTTTGGGGAGAGATGATATAGGTTCCATCGGCTAAGAATTCGCCTTCGGACATGATCAGCCGTTCAGGATTGGCCCCCTTATGCAAGTCCGCCCGCCTCCAACGATTGTTCCGCCGATAAATGAAGCTATTGTCCAGCCATCCGCCGATCAGGTCCGAGACATTTTTAAATCCTCCGGTCCTTGCCAGCGTGCGCGGATCATAAAAACGGATACTATCGGCAGAGCACGACATCAGGGCGCCATTTTGATGGAAACTCACAAAGGTGTTCTGCACGGAAACAACGCGCTGGGTGAAGCAGGCTTCGCGTTCGCCCCAAACGCGCGTTTGAGTTTCGCTCCAGCTTACAACGGTGCCGGAGCCCAGAAACGAGAGATGGGTGGCTCCTGGATGATTGAGGGTAATGAGCGGCGGCTGGTCAGGGGCCTGAGCCCTGAGGACCTGGATGTTTCCCGAGTCAAGCAGAACGGCTACCAGAGTCGCATCTGAACTCCAGGATAGTTCACGGATCGGCTCGCCGACATCGGCCTCGTGAAGCGGCGTCAGCTGTGGAGTGCTGCCGGAGGCCGTCGATCGCCAGATTCGCAGCACACCGTCGCGGGCGCCGGTGGCAATCTCAGGCCGGTGTGGACACCATTCCATGCAGCGGATTAAGTCCTGATGCCAGGCGCACGCGACAAATTTTCCGTCCAGCGGTCCATTCTTGGCGTCGCTGACATGCCAAAAAAGCAGCAGATTGCTTTCCGGTCCCGCGGCGGCAAGGATCCCTTCCGGAGAGCGGCTAAACGCCAGCATGGTGGCGGGAGCGCTTTCCGGAAAAGCATCCTCGGTGGGAGTCGAGCGCCGCAGCAAATGAAGCGGCGGCTCATCGCCTTTATCGATATAAAAAACGTCCACGGCGCCGTCGGGCCGCGCGACTGCCACGACATTTCTTTCGGTGGTGGCAAACGTGGTGGGGGGAAATGCAAAGCAGCCTGCGTGGACGGGGCCATTTACCAGGTAATGATTGACCGCGGTATTAACGAAAAAATCCGCGCTTTGCCACACATGGAGCGTTCCATCTTTGGCAATGGCGCCGGCAACACGCCCATTTGCATTGATGGAAACATTGGTCATCCCCGTCGATGTCTCAGGCAGCAGACGATGTTTTGGCGTCGCGCCAACCAGATCGATCGCCTCAGGCACTTCCGCAACGTTGTTCAGGGTGATCATGCGCTCGCCATATTGCACAACCTTATCAGTCTGTTTTAAAACCAATGTGTTGTCGGTCCTGAGCGCAAAGGAAGGCTGCGCCAGGATCGCGATCGCGGTGCTGCGGAACCGGCGCTTGAGGTCCGGGTCGGAAAGATCAAGAGCGGGCAGTTCCTGGAAGAGCCGAGTCCGCGCTTCACTCGATTTGAGGGTAATCAATCCCTGCAGCTCGCCCAACGTCGAACGCGCCCGGCCCGCCGCGGCCGCCTTTCCCTGCTCTTCGGCTTCAATCGATTTGATCCATGCATACCAAGCGAGCCCCGCCATGGCGACCACCACGACGGCCGCGATCAGCGCCGTGCGCAACACGCCTCGGCGAAATGCAGCGCGTTCTCTGCGGGCCAACTCCTGCTGGCGCAGCGCTTTGGCCGCGCGCCGCTCCGGAAGGGCTCGAAGGCTCCCGGCAAATTCCGCCGCACTCGGCCAGCGTTGATTGGGATTGCCGCAAAGACAGCGGGTCAGATCCTCGCGCAAAAGCGGATCGGAAACCCGCTCCAGCCCATTTGCCGGATCAAGTGCAAGATGGAGATCGTCCATGAGCAATTGCCAGAATACGATCCCCAGGCTGTAGATGTCCGAACGCGCCGTGGCTGCGTTTCCTCCCAAGACCTCGGGCGCCATGTAAAGCATCGTCCCTGAGAGCGACGAATACTGGAGCCCGGAGACGGTGACGGTGAACCCCATGTGGGTGCTGTCGTGCGAAAGTTCACCGGCCATGAGCTGACCGATTCCAAAATCAGCGATAAGGACGTGAGGAACGCTCTTTATCCCGGACGGAGTGGAGATTTCCGTGCTCTTTACCAGGATGTTTGCAGGTTTGATATCGCGGTGCAGAATCCCGCTTTCATGGGCGGCCTGGAGCGCCTCCGCCACCTGCGCGATAATCTCAATCCGGGCTTCAAGAGGCAACTCCGCCAAGCCGCCCGATTGATCCCTGCACCAAACCTCCAGCTCGCGCGCATCGACGCAATCCATCATCAAATACCATGGCGCTTCCTCCAGCGACACCTCATGGAGCTGAACGAAATGCGGATTGCGTCCCACCCGCTCCTTCAACATGCGGAAGAGGGTCATTTCGCGTTTCAAAGTGCGCGCTTTCTCCTCCGTATCGCAAAACTTGAAGACGCGGCGTTCGTCGAGTTGATCGTGAATACCGAGCCACACTTCGCCCGCGCCGCCACCGCCAAGCTTTTCGGCCAGCTTCCAATGGGTGCCGGGAACCACGGCTCCCGCCGCGGGAGCCCAGGGCGGCAATGCCGGTTTGGGTGTTGTTCCCTCGGCCAAAGTGGCTGCGCGCGCGAGGGCGCGTCCAAAGGAGGCAATGGAATAATAACGGTCCGCCGGATCCCGCCGCAGCGCACGCGCGACAATTTCATCAAGCAGGGGCGGACAATTCTGAAGGACTGATGCCAGGCGCGTCGGCGGTTCCTCAAGAATTTTCCGGCGCATCTCAGCGATCGGGGCACCGATTCGAAACGGATAAAGCCGCCGGCCGGTGAGCAGCTCAAATAAGACGGCGCCCGCGGCGTAGACATCGACGCTTTCGCCGCTGCGAAAATCACGGTCCCTGCCGGCATGCTGTTCAGGCGCCGCGTATTGAGGCGTGCCCGTGAAGCCTTCCTCCGCTTCGTCCTCACCGCTGCCTGCCAGGCGCGCGATGCCAAAATCGAGCACCACGGGTTCTCCGTTTTTTCTAATGATGATGTTGGGCGGCTTAAGATCGCGATGCACGATCTTGCGGTCATGCGCATGCTGGATGGCGTCGCATATCTGCGCCATGAGCCGCAACAGTATCCCGCGATCTTCCCGGTGGACCGCGGCCCAATGATTTAACGAGGTGCCCTCCACCAATTCCATGGCATAAAATGGAATGGAGGAATCCTCCCAAGTCATGATGCCAGCGTCGAAAATCCTGACGATGCCCGGGTGTTCAAGTTTGCCGAGTATCTCCATCTCAGCGCTGAATCGTCCCTTCAAGGCAGGAGTGACCAGAGAGGGATGGATCATCTTGATGGCCACGTCGCGTGAAATCATCTGCTGGGTGGCGCGCCAGACGGAACCCATGCCTCCTTCTCCAAGTTTTTCGCGCAGAGTATAGCGATTGGCCACGACGCTGCCGGCGGCCAGGGGCAAGGTGGCCACGGGAAGGGACAACCATCCGCCTACCAGAGTTAAAATCGAAGTCGGCTCGCCTTCTTCCCCGAGCTCTTTTAGGCGCCGCGCCGCTGCCTGTAAACTAAGACCTCCTAGTTGCGCGGCAAGTTCCTCCACCCGAAGCCATTGTTGGTCATTGGGAAGAATCATCCGTAGCAATCAGGGGCGGCCTGCTGCATCATTTTTTTGAGGATCGTCCGCGCCTTCTTTAAATCGCGGTCCACTGTTTTTTCATTCAACCCTGAAAACTGTGCCATCTCCGGAACTGTATAGCCCGCGAAGTAGAATTGCTGGATGACATCGGCAAGCCGCGGGTCTGCTTCCCGTAATTTTGCCACGGCTTCATCCAGAGCAATCAGACGGGCCGGATATTCGTCCGCTTCGCTAGCCAGATTGAGCAAAACCCGGTCATCCCATGGCAGAGAAATAATTTTGTCGCGTTGCCTGCTGCTGGCCCGGCGCGCCCTGTCAATCAGCGCGTGCCGCATCGCGAGCGTCAGCATGCCAAAGAAATGGGCGCGATTTTCCCAGGTCACCTCTTCCCAGGCTTGCTCGCTGAGTTTTGCCCGGCGCAAGCCTGTGATGGCCAGGGCGGTTGGTGTTAATGAATACGCGTTACTTTCGGTCCTAAGAAGTTGACGCGCCATCCCGCGGAGTTCGCCCAGCAGATTCTGCAAATCGGCGACAGTAATGATTTCGGGGGTGGAGTTCACAAATTGACAGGGCAGCCTTGTGTTGCGGCAAAGCGGGTCTACCGATTGGGGTTCAAAGACGCAACGTAGAATAAAGCGCAGCTATTTTAGCTAACCGCTCAATCCGTAATCTATTTACAATACTTCATTGCCGTGCTCCGCAGGCAGATAGGTCGCGGCATTGCAGCCTGCCGACATGCGCTGGCGGCGTGCAGGCGCTTTTTTGGCAAAAGCCGACGAACAGGCGGCAATGAATTGCCAAATGAGGGTGGATTATTTGCCGGCCTTTTTGCCGCCTTTTTTGACAGCCGAAAATTCTTCCTCGGTAAGGCTGCCGTTGGAATCGATATCCTTTTTCGCGAAGACCTGGCCGGCTTTATCCGGGTTCTTTTTCCCATGAAAACTCACTTTGAATTCTTCGAAACTCAAAGATTGGTCTGCGTTGGTGTCGAGTTTTTTGAAGATGGCGGACGGATTGTGTCTCGATTTTCCAGCGCCAGGCACGAACAATTTGCGTGGCTTGGCGGGTTTGGCGTGGGCACTCATGCCGAGAGCGGAGCTGACGGCAAGAACGGCAAATAGGTTAACGATCGCTTTCATTGGGTGGTATGAGAAATCGGATTTTGGGGAGTATGCACGGGAAGCCGGTAAACGCCATAACGCTCAGAGGCCTGCCAATTTTTGTGCAAAGATGGGCTTGCCTCCCTTTTTATCCGGCGGCATGGCGCTCTCTTTGTTCCGTGTCACCGCCACGCCGGATTGACGCCAGGAATGCATTCAAATGCTGCAACCCTCCGAGGTCGTGGAGGGCGCAAACCGGACGTCACAAGATCGCGGCGAGCCGTTACTGAACCGGCCTGCTTTCTTAGCCTTTACGGGATGGTTGCCGTGAGAACCGCACTGGTTCCATCGGTGAAGTAGCCGATATAAATCAAGGTCGCGGCAGGGTCCTCCACGCTCCAGGCGCGCCGTTGTGCCATTGAATGAGGGACTGCCTCCAGGATGGAAAATGTGCGCAAGGTTTTATTGTCGATCACGTCGCCTGTGCGAATCAGCAATCGCAATGTGCCGTTTGAATCCGTTGCCCAGAGCCCTTCATCTGGCGATTTTCGTGCTGACTTGAGCGTGGCCTTGAATAGAGGGCCGCGTCCTTCAACCACCGAAACGGACTGGAACTCTTTAAAGCGCGTCCCGTCAGCCCCCGGAGGAATGGCCCCCTGGGCTGCCACGAGATAAACGGGGCCGCCTTCTTTCACCGCCCATATTCCCGTTTTAATGGAAGAGCCTTTAACCGATGCTTCGAAAGCGGTAATGCGAACGCCACCACTGGCAAAACCGGCAATGGCATTTTTAAAGCCTCTGAATACGCCGGGCCCGATCCCGGGAGCCGACGCGCTGGTCTGCGCAAGAATCTTGTTGGATTCGAAATCGAATATCACTTCCTGATTAATATCGGAAATGCCGGCCTTTCCTATCTGGTAAGTAACCATGGCAACAGGTTTTTGACCGTGGCCCGGGCTTGACGGCGTGCCGAACTTCTCGATAACCCGGCCATCGCGATCCTTCTCGCCTGTCAATGAAACCAGATCGACCACCGCATCCGGTCCGATAGTCGCAATGCCGATCGAGCCGTCGGAAAATGTGACGACTGCACCTGCGCTTTTTTCTGTCGCATCGTAGCCCCCATGCCCTGCTGCACCCGGCACAAGAGAGAGCGTTTGAAATGATTTCACCTGCACCAAGCCATGTCCCATGTCGACCGTCTGGCCGCTGCGCAACGCAAGCCGAATCCCGGCCGGAGTCCAGACCCAGAGGCCGCTGTTATTGACCGGGGTCACACCGGGCGTGGCTGTATCCAGTTTGGCGACAAAAAAGAGCGTGTTAGTTCCCGGCATCGCGAGGGAAAGAAAGCGCGAATACTTCGCCCCGTTTGCACCTGGCGCGAGTCCTCCCGAGCGCGTGATTCCCCGCAAAAGTCCTTCGCTGGAAACCCAGATGCCTGTCTCATCGGCACCTCCGTCGCCGCCGATTCTGGCGATGAAACCAAACGAGCCATCGGCAAACACCGGCTGTTGAAAGGCCTCGAACTTCATCCCGCGCTGCAGCGTTCCGGTGGCATTTGGGACAGGGGCTCCTGAACGCACTTGAAGAACAGGTCTATTGAGGGCGCCGCTATAGATGCCGTTAAAGCCGCCATACTTAGTTTTTACAGATGCCAGCCAGCCCGCCTGCGTGCCGTGCGAAAAAATAGATGCTGGCCCGAAACGTCCCCATGATTCTCCTTCAGCTATCAGCTCGCGCTGCGTCGCGAGCGCCTTGGTGACGGAATAAGTTGCGAGAATCACCGCCTTTGCCTCAGCGGTGCCTCCATGGAGATCGCTAACGATATAGGTTACTTCACCATGCCCGTTAAAGGAAGTATCCGGCACATAATGAAGTCTGCGTCCGTCGCTTGTAGCGCTGCCGCCAATGACCGTTAAAAAAGAAGAAATGCGCAGTTGATCCTGATCCGGATCACTGTCATTGCCGAGCACATCAAGGAAAGCTCCGGAATCGCCAGTGGAGAAAACGTCATCATTAGCTACGGGCGGCGCGTTCTGCAGGGTCACGGTCGCGTTGGCATTGCCCATAAAACCGTCCGATACAGCAACGTGGATCACGTCGTTTCCAACAAATCCATCGTTCTTGTAAATGATACGCGAGCCGTTGCTTAAAGCACTGCTGGTGCCCGTATATCTCGCTACTGTGATGCTTAAGGAATCACCATCGGCATCAATGACGTCAGCCGAGGTATAGACTACTATCGCCTCATTAACCGCCGGGGCGTGAAGGGTTTTGTTATTTGCAATCGGGACGCTATTTAGCGTCGTGAAAGTGGAGTCATCGCCATAACCGGTCCCGGAGGGGTTGGATGCCACCGAGCGGAAATGATAAAGCGTATGTGGCAAAAGGCCGGTCGCTTCAATTTTTAATTCCAGCTCCGTCGCCTCGGGCGGAGTTACCCGCACCGATGTTTTCGTCCCATAACTTGTCGTTGTTCCAAATTCGAAATAACTGGCGGCGCTCTCTCCGTTGGCTGTTACGCTTCCAGCCAGGAATGCTTCATGGACCGTCACCTCGGACGCGCCCGTTGTCCTGGAACTGGCCGCAAACGCACTCTTGGTCTGGAACGATAGAATAGTTCCGCGCTGTATTCCCGCCGCGTTCCTGGCGACACCCCGCACATAATATGTCGTGCCCGGAATTAACGCGGCGATCTGGGCATTGACCGGCACGGGCGCGCTCCCCTCGGGCAGAAGTTGGATGTTTGTGGAGAAGCCAAGCGCGGTGCTTGTCCCATATTCAAACCATGCTTCACTGGCAGCGCCGTTGGGGTTCACCAATGCGCTGAAAGTGGCTTCGGTAAACGAGGTCCGGGCAAGAGCGTCGGTTTTTACAGTAGGACCGAAGACCACCCGGAACACTGTTCCTCCGCCTCCGGTGCCGGAGCTTGAGGTTGTTCCATACAAGTTGCCGTCGGGAGCCAACTCGAGCGGCGCAATAGGCATCGCGCCGGGAAGCAAACCACTCCGGCCTGTAAAAACAGCCTTTACGCTAACTGCTCCACCCGGCTTGGCCTGGAAGAGGACGCCATTGTCACCGCTGCCTCCGGCATTGGTGGTGCCATACAAGTTGCCGTCCGGTCCCTGCACAAGCTCGGCAGACGGAGCGTTGCCGGGAAGTGTGCCTGTCAATCCGGTAAAGCTGGCAACGGTTTTGACAGTAGGCGACGCGCCTGGCACCAGTCGAAATAGAGTGCCGACATTCTGTGCGCCTCCTTTGGATGTCACACCGTAAAGCGCGTTATCAGCTCCCTGGACCAATGCCACGCCGGGGCCGGCTCCGGGAAGCGCCCCCGTCACACCCGTGAAGCTGGCCACGGTAACGGTGGAACCGCCGGGAGTAACCTTAAAGATCGTGCCGGCATCGGCCGCGCCGCCCCCGGTTGTTGTTCCATAAAGACTTCCATCAACAGCGAGCGAAAGCCTTGCCCGTGGCACCCTTCCGGGAAAGAGACCTGACTGCCCTGTGAATTTGGCCAGAACCGTGGCCGAATTGCTTGAGGGGTCAAATACGAAAACGGTTCCAAATCCCGTTCCTCCAGCTGTGGTGATTCCGTAGAATTTTCCATCATTGGCCTGACGCAATGCGGCGCCAGGGCTGCTGTCAAGCGTCGCAGCTGAGACAACGACATCTCCCTTTAACGAAACGCTGAATAACGCTCCCGCACCCGTGAAATTCGGCGACGCGGATCCGAACAGGCGCCCGTCGTTTGCGCGGACAAGTTCAGCACTGGGAACCGATCCCCGAAACTCCTGGCCCCCAAAGCTTGCGCGCGTCTCAGCCGGGCCGCCTGGGATAATCTCAAACACCGTTCCTGAATCCTGTGCGCCGCCAGTGAGTGTGGTTCCGTAGAGACGGCCATTGCCTGCGGCCACCAGTTTGTTCCACGGTTTGGTACCGGTCAGGGTTCCGGTCTGTTTTGTAAAATCAAATATCGGCTGAATTCCGCCCAAGCCGGGCTGCAGCCTGAAGATCACGCCGCCGGCCGCGGTTCCTCCTTCGGGTGCTGTTCCATATAAAAATCCGTCCGTGGCGTAAGTCAGCGCGGAACGTGGCGCTGATCCTTTCGAGTCAACAAAAGTGCCAACACTGCTCAAACCGGATTTTAAATTGATACGGAATATCGTCCCCGTGTTGGCGACTCCGCCAAATTGCGTAATGCCGAAGACATCCCCGGCCGGCCCGACAACGAGCGGTGTTTCCAGCGTGTTGCCCGGAATATCGCCTCCTCTTCCAGTGAGCACGCCGACGATTGAAACTGTCGTTCCGCCACTCACCCGATAGATGCTGCCAGCTCCCAATCCGTCACGAACGCTCCCATAAAGAGTACCGTCGGGGGCTTCAGTCAGCGGACTGCGCGGAGTAGCTCCAAGCAAGGCTCCGCTGCTGTCGGTAAAGGAAGCAACAGTAGTGGCCGTATCCTCAGGACTCACCCGAAAGATTGTTCCCGAATTCTTTGCACCGCCCTGCTGGGTTGTCCCGTATAGAAAACCGTTCGAAGCGCGGACCAGATAAGCACCCGTGTATGGATAAGCTCCGGGCAATGCGCCTGTCGCGCCGGTGAAAGAAGCGATGCTTTTAGCACCTGCTCCGGGCGTGATCTTAAAGATGGTCCCCAATCCATTAAGCCCGCCTTGTTCGCTTGCTCCGTATAGGTTGCCGTTGCCGTCCGCAGTCAGTCGATCGGAGGTAAATCGTCCCATTCCCTGCAACGGTCCGGAGTTGCCTGTAAAGAGCGCAACTCTCGACGCCACGCCTGCTGTATTAACTTTAAAAATGAGGCCAATGCCATCGGCGGTATCTGCCGTGCCATAGAAGAAACCGTCTCCACCTACGGCCAGCGACGTTTTTGGAAAGAATCCCGGAAGCGCGCCGCTGTTTCCCGTAAATGTGGCGATCTGCGTTACCGCGCCGGTTGAAAGCGCTACGCGAAAAATATTCCCGACTCCCGCCGGTCCACCTAGCCGTGTGGTTCCATAAAGATTCCCATCCAGGCCTACAGTCAATGAATGTTCAGGCTGGATACCAGGGATAGCTCCGGTCATCCCGGTAAAACTTACCGAGGTGACCTTTTGCCCAGGGACTACTTTAAAGAGGGTTCCGGCACCTTCCGGGCCGCCGGACTCAGTGACTCCGTATAAATTGCCGTCACCCGCCGGTGTTAATGCCGAGGAAGCAACGGATCCTGGCAACTCTCCAGTTGCTCCGGAAAAGCTGGCAAAGAGTTTGATCTCGCCAGTCGGTAACATTTGGTAAACCGCGCCGAACCCAAAAGCGCCTCCACTCAAAGTAGTGCCATAAAGATTGCCGTCGCTGGCAAGAGTCGGAGGAGTTGCCGGGTTTTTCGGACCAAGCTCAAACTGATCCACCAGCTCCGCAGTCTGGCTGAAAAGCGTGTTGCTCGCTACGGCGAGTAATAAAAATAGCCAGAGCGGCGATCGCTTTAAATACATGAAAGGGGGTGCGAAGTTGGAGCGAAGATAGCTGGCGGGAGAGGTGATTGTCATACGGTCAGCCTCTCAGGGAATGGTGGTGGTGAGGATGGCACTCGTGCCGTCGTTAAAATAACCGAGATAGACCAGCGTGGCGCTTGGATCATCGACGGTCCACGCACGCCGTTGGGCAGGGGAGCGCGGAATGGCCTGTAAAATGGAGAACTTGCGCAATGTTTTGCCATTGATGACGTCGCCATCGCGGATTAACAACCGAAGGACTCCCTTTGAATCAGTGGCCCAGAAACCACTGCCGGCTGATTTTTTAGCCGGGCCGGAGATCAGCAGCGCTTTGAAAGCGGGACCGCGTCCCTCCACAATTGAAATCGATTCAAATCGCTTGAACACTGCCCCGGGCACGCCGGGAGCTTCCAATCCCTTCACTGCCACAGGATACACAGATGATCCTTCCGTAATCGCCCAGATACCGGCACTGCTGTTTGAGCCGCGCAAAGTAGCTTCAAAGGCCGTGATTCGCACACCATCTGCGCCGTACCCTGCAACAAGCGTCGGAAAGCCTGTGAATAAAGGCGTGCCTGGCTCTTGTTTTCCCGCTTCCACCAGGATGCGCTTATTTTCAAAGTCGTAGATTGCCTGCACCACTTTCTCCTGCCGGAAGCTGACAATTGCCACCGGCTTCTCTCCATGTCCCGGACTTGATGGTTTCTCAAGCTTTACTATAAGCCGTCCATCGTCGTCGTCGCGTTCCCGCGTGATTGAAACGACCCCGATGGCGGCGTTCTGATAAATCGTCGCGATTGCAACCGTGCCGTTGTTAAAGGTAATCAGCGCCTCGACACTTTGTTGGGTTGCATCGTAGCCGCCCTGTCCTGGTGCGTTTGGAACTACTGCAAGCACTTGAAAGGATTTTACCTGCATCGCGCCGCTCCCAAAATCGATTACCTGGCTGCTTCTTAATGCAAGCTTCGTTCCACCAGGATTCCAGATCCAAAGACCGTTTGCGCTGCTTTCGTTCACTCCCGGGCTTCCCACGGTTAACTTGGCGGTGAAGAACACCGCATCGGCTCCGGGCATCGCCAGGGAAGTGAAACTTTGAAAGGTCGCCTGATTGGTACCGGGCGCCTCTTCACCTTGCCGGCCAATCGCGCGCAAAGCGCCGTTGTGGGAAACCCAGATACCGCTGCTCGCGGTTGCAGCACCGTCACCTTTGGCCTTGGCCATGAAAGCCAGGGAATCGCCGGCGAACACCGGTTGCTCAAACGTGGCAAAGCGGACGCCCTGAAGTGTTGTGCCCGCGGCGTCAGTCGCAGGATCACCTGAACGCACTCGCAACTGCGGTGCCCCCAGCTGGCCACTATAGATTCCTTCAAACCCGCCTCGCGCCGCCTTTACCGAAGCCAGCCATCCTACCTGTCGGCCTTGCCCAAAAAGCGAAGGGACGCCCAAACGTTTCCACGAACTGCCCTCTTCACCGGGCACGGCTTCTTTCTCAATGGCAAAGGTTCCTTCAACAGGATAGTCCGCGGCGACTACCACCTTTGCGGAAGCAGACCCGCCATGACCGTCAGCTATCGTATAGGTAAACTCGTCAATTCCTGTAAATCCAGCGCCAGGAGTATAAGTAACTTTCCTGCCGTCGTGGGTGACCGCTCCGCCATTGCCAGCCGAGACGCCTGTGATAACACGCGGATCGCCATCCGGATCGGTGTCATTATCAAGGACATTGAGGACGGATGCGGTTGAACCGACTTTAAAGCGGTCGGCAACCGCTTCCGGTGCAGCATTGATCAACGTCACAGTTGCGTAAGCCTCACCGCCAAATCCGTCGGTAACTCTTACCGTGATCGTTTGGCTGCCGACAAATCCGGCGTTTGTGAATATGATCTGATCACCGTCCCCGGTCACGGAGCCCGGGCCTTTATAATTCATGACACTGACTTGACGGGGATCTTCATCAGGATCGCTTGTATTCAAGGTGGAATAAACGGCTGCCGGCTGACCAATGGGAGGCGCGTGAAGTATAATGTCACTGCCGGTCGGAGGGTTGTTGGCAGTCGTGAAAAAATTGTTCTCACCATTGCTTTGCCCGGCCGCGCTTACCGCCACGGCGCGGAACTGATAGAGAGTGTGCGGCAGCAGGCCTTTTATTTTTACCTCCAATGGGAGCGACTTGTCCTCTGGAGCAAAGCTTGCCCCGACCGTTGTCGTTCCATAGCTTGTGGTAGTGCCGAGCTCAAAGTAAGCGACGGTTGAGAGGCCATTGGCGGTGATGAAACCGAAAAGCGTCGCGCCTATCGGCGTCGGATGGGAGGCATCGGAGGTAATTGCCAACGCGGGAGAAGGCGATTTTGTCTGGAAAGAGACGATGGATCCGCGCTCAATTCCATCGTCATTGCTAACCACCGCCTGGACATAATAAGTGCTGCCGGGCTTGAGCCCCGTCAGTTCAGCTTCAACCGCGACAAAGTTTGTTGCCGCCCCAATCGACTGCGTTCCGGTGGAGGAGCCAAGCGCCGGCGTATTCCCGTAATCAAACCATGCCACGCTTGCCTTGCCTTCCGCATTTCCCTGCGCGTTCACGATTGCCTTGGTAAACGTTACCAGGGAAGGCGTTTCAGTCAGCACTGAATAAGTTGTGGTAAAGCTGAGTATAGCGCCGCGCTGCGGAAAGCTCGTGGCATTCTCAGCGCGGATCCGGAAATAATAAGTCGTTGCCGGTTGGAGATTGGAAAGAGCAAAGCTGAAAGGCTGAGACCCGGCTCCGTTAACAGTCAAAATATAGCCTGTGAAGTTGCCAAGTTCGATTGTTGTGCCCCACTCAAATCCAACTTGCGTATCGATATTGTGAGGGTCAACGCTGCCACTCAGCGTCGCGCTCCTTTTAGTTATCCCGATAGCGGGCGTCGTATTGACTGCCGGCTTCACGGACGGTGTTGCTGCCGTGGTAAATGTCAGAATTTCGCCGGAACCGGTTCCGGCGCTGTTTTTGGCAGTTGTCTGAAAATAGTAACGTGTCTTGGCGGAAAGATTTGCCGCGACGATACTGACGGTTTTTGTCTCGGAACCCGCAATAACGTCAGCGGCGGAGATTTCATCGGCGCCGGTTAAGGTAGGATTGGTGCCGATGCGGAACTTAACGATTGCCGATGCTTCATTAGGATTCACCGCGCCGCTTAAGCGGGCTTCGAGATCGCTGACTTCCGTCGCTGGCCGGGTTTCAACCCCAGGCACCGGTTCGGGATCAAAACGCCAGAGATCATTCTGAAGTCCTGCGCCAAAGGATTGAGAATAACTCTGGCCGCCAAAAAGCCAAAGCCGTCCGCGTGCATCCGACCAAGCATAGGTTTCCCATTTTGCACCGGGTCGCGTCCGATCGGTCGCCTGACCTTGTATTCCATAAAGAGCCGATTGCGAATCGCCGCCGCCGATCCAAACCCAGAGGTTGGTGTCGGGCTCATAACGCCACAGGTCGGCAAGCGCGCCGCTCGAGACACCCGACGCCTGGTAACCGATTCCGCCATACATCCAGAACCGCCCTTGGGCATCGCGCCAGAACGCGGAGTTGTGGCGAGCACCCGGGCTGTTAGTCGGTGCTGCGACATTCTGCGAGCCATAGACGCCGAATTGGTTGACGAGGTTGCTCCCCTTGATCCAAGTCCATTGTCCCGAAACCGGATCAAAACGCCAAAGATCATCAAGTTCCCCCTGCGAACTGAACGCATTGTAGCCGGAACCGCCAAAAAGCCAGAATCGTCCCTGGGCATCACTCCATGCCGTCGATCCAATGCGCGAACCGGGCATGTTGGCAGCCGCCGCAGTGCCTTGTGTCCCATAAACACCCTTCGCATTGGTCGAGTTGGAGCCCTTGATCCACGTCCATTGATTGGTTGCCGGATCATAACGCCATAAATCATTCAGCCGATTGTCGGAGCCGGACGCGGGATATCCCGAGCCTCCAAAGAGCCATAGGCGTCCCTGGGAATCCCGCCACGAAGTAGCATTGTTGCGTCCGCCAGGAGTGTTTGCGGTCGCTGAGTTTCCCTGCACGCCATAAATCCCGTTTCGATTAACCAGATTACTTCCCTTGATCCATGTCCACTCACCAGTAGCCGGCTCGTAGCGCCATAGGTCATTGAGCAATCCTACTTCACCCGCGCCATCCCGGCCATAACCACCAAAGAGCCAAAGCCGGCCATCCAGGCCGACCCACGAATTTGCCCCAACACGGCCGCCTGGATTATTTGAGACCCCCGGCAATCCCTGCGTTCCGTAAATCCCGGTCGTGTTGATAGCTGAACTTCCCTTCTTCCAGGTCCATTGCCCGGTAACAGGGTCGTATACCCAGAGGTCTGAAAGGAATGCGCTGCTCGCAGTCGAATTTCCTCCTCCAAAGAGCCATAGCTTTCCGTCCGGCGTGGTCCATGTCACTCCCTCATAGCGTGCCGATGGAACGTTCGTCGTGCCTGCTTCGCCTTGGGTCCCATAGACCCCGGGATTGCCAACCGTTTGGGGACCATTGACCCAGGTCCATTGGTAAGGGGTCTGGGCATCGGCCATGAACGGCAAACGCAACAGGATAAGCAGAAGCAAAAGACGAAAATTCATAGAACTGGAAAGGCTAAATCAGAGAGCTGCCACCACCCGGATCGCGTTAGCCGCGCAAGAGTAAAAACGCCTTCGAAACAGAGGAGAGCACCCAAAGCAGGAGAGTAAAAATGATGGGGAAAGGCAGGGGGGAAATAGCGTCCCATTTTTCCACCTGAAACTCGTTCGTCAACGGGAATTGAGAAATTCCTGGCCTATATTAAACAGGAAAGCGAAAGATAAATAATGTAGTGCGAATGCAGCCGGTTTCTTAAAGCCAATTAAAATGAGCCGAAGCGGCGCGGTTTTAAAACGGCTTTTTTACTACCAACCTGCTGCGGTCCCGTTGCTTCGCGGATCACTTACACCCACAAACGATTTCGAATCGCGGCCAACCGCCTGGGAGACGCCGAAGCTGTCGACCTCCGAGAGGGAATGTCCCCGGAGCCGAAGT
Organism: Chthoniobacteraceae bacterium; assembly: GCA_028293625.1. Lineage (GTDB taxonomy): Bacteria > Verrucomicrobiota > Verrucomicrobiia > Chthoniobacterales > Chthoniobacteraceae > CAIURC01. The sequence goes on from JAQGOL010000035.1 coordinate 584,263, forward strand.
GCCGCTCGTGTTGCCGGATCGAGCGAAGTCTCAATCTTCAGCTCATCGGGTTTCCATTGATGATGAAAACGGGGGCTTGCGAGCGCTTTCTCCGGATCGAGATCGAAATCAACAATGCCAAGAATAGCGAGCAGCGTCTGGCTGATTATAGTCGGCCCACCGGCTGCACCAACCGCAAGCAATGGTTGATGATCTTTAAGGAGAATCGTCGGGCTCATGCTCGATAATGGACGCTTGCCGGGCGCAACTGCATTGGCGTCTCCGCCGACAAGGCCGAATGCATTCGGCACACCCGGTTGAATTGAAAAATCGTCCATCTGATTATTCAACAAGACTCCTGTGCCAGGCACGACCACTTTTGAGCCAAAAGTAGTGTTGATGGTTGCCGTGCACGCCACCCAGTTTCCGTCGCTATCAGCGGTGGAAAGATGAGTCGTATGTTTCTCAAACAGATCCTTATCACTCCCAGCGGGCGTGCCAAAGGTTGGAACGGGCGTCACCCGGTCAATTTGGATGCGGCCTGCCAATTCTTTTGCGTATTCCCTGGAAACAAGGCCGCGTGGGACCGGTGTGAAATCCGGATCGCCAAGCCAATGTGCGCGATCCGCGAAGGCTAATTTCATTGCCTCGGCGATGAGGTGAATGGCGTCGGCGGAGTTATGGCCGAACGAACGAAGCGGAAAGTTTTCAAGGATGTTCAGGATCTCCACGACATGGACTCCTCCTGAACTTGGCGGAGGAAAGCTGAATATTTCATACCCTCGATAGGTGGAACGGACCGGCTCGCGCAATTTTGGCTGATAACGCTTAAAGTCTTCCACGGTAAGAAGCCCGGCATTCTGTTTCATCCATCTCTCGGTAATTTCCGCGAATGGACCACCATAAAACCAGCCAATGCCGTGTTCAGCAATATTGCGGTAAGTGCCGGCAAGATCAGTTTGTTTGAGTAAATCCCCCTCCGCTAGCAGACGACCGTCTGATTTAAAATAGACTGCTTTGGAGCTTTCAAACTGAGCTAAATCATCGGCCGTCGATTTGAGCTTTCCTGCATATCTTCTGTCGATTTGGAATCCACGCTCGGCTACTTCCGCGGCGGCAAGTAAATGACTTTTCAGGGTAAGCTTCCCGAACCGTTCCACTGCCAGATGATAAGCGGCCAGGGCTGACGGTGTCCCGGAAGCGAGCGCGCCGACCTGGCTAAGCCGCGTGTCAGGTTTGCCATTACGAACGAACATGTCTCGCGAAGCGGTGAGGGGCGCTGTCTCGCGGCCGTCGATCGCAATGACTTCGCCTTTCGCTGTATGGATGAGAAAAAAACAGCCTCCGCCGATGCCGGAATTCGAGCCATCCACCACCCCAAGCGTAAGAGCGGCGGCCACTGCGGCATCAACTGCATTTCCTCCGTCTTTCATCGCATTAACGCCTGCCTCGGTCGCCAGCGCATGGCCTGTCGCCACGATTCCCCGTGTGCCCCGTGCCGGATCGGCTGCCGCAGGATAAGAACAAATCAAAAGCGTGAGGACTGCACGCACAGATATTCTTAACAAAGGGACCATATAAAAGTGCTCGTTTTTCCAGCTTGTGATCCCTTCCCTTCTTCGAGGAAAAGTGAATTACGGATTCACCTTCAGCCGCATGAAGACGCGTGGACGGGATGCATCAATGGGTTGAGTGCTACGGCAGGTCACGGTGGCGGTGCCATCGCCGTTGTTGGCTGACCCGACATAAGTCACCGCAGTCGGCCCGCTTTGCCAGGTGACAGCGTCATCGCTAAGCAATACCGAGTAATTGCATCCATCGGCATTGAGATTTCTGCGGTATTGGAAGCGGAGGTAGTTGGCCGCAACTGCGCCTACGGTATAGGAGGCCATATCGATGGATGGTTTATACAACGATGCGGAATCACTGGGATTGCTGCCGGTGGCGTATTCAAGGAAATCCGAATGTCCGTCGTGATCTGTGTCGCCATCCGCGCTGCCGGAAAAAGGCGTGCTGTCTGAAACGCCTGGCTTGCCGCCGGTTGCCGCACTGGAGCGCCAGTTTGCGCCATCTGTGTAAGTCGGATTCGCGGCGGGCTTATTAAATACAAGAGTATAACCGGGACCGTTGGCCTCCACGGGCCATGGCTCAGCGGTGCCCCACGTAAACTGGGAAATGAGGCTGTTGTCAGCGGCACGAATTGTGAGTTGCTCGCCGGCGTTTGAGAGGTTTCCTGCGAATACCCCCGCAATTTTCACCAGAGGATTATTCCCATACCGGAAAAGAAACGCGGCTTGATTTCCGACAATCACAACACGTCCGCCCGGTGGCACGGTAAGCGTGTTGGGATTGGCGCTGGTGAAATTAAAGTCGACCGCGTCGCTGATGATAACTCCGTTAAGATCGACATTCTTCTCGCTGACATTGAGCAGTTCAATGAACTCAAACTGGTTGCCCGAGCTGAACCCGGCGCCTGCCTCGGCTGCGGTTGGACCAAGCGGTTCGTAGTTTATTTCCGAGACAACCAGGTTGGCGGCATTCGCCGCGCTTGCATCCACTACGAAGAGAGCTTGAGTTATAGGACTCCACGAACCGGCGTTATAGAGCCGAGCCTTAACCACCTTGGAGCTGGCAAGGCTAATAGGCCCGCCATACGCTTGCGCTCCTGATGCGATAGTGCCCGCGTTGCTTCTCGGGTCGCTCCCATCAACTGTATAGTAAATCGTGCTGGCAGGATAACTGGTTCCTGCTGGCGCGGTCCCCGTATAAGCCGTTACGGTCAACTGAAAGCCCGGCGCGACGTTTCCGCCATAACTGCTAAATACCGGGGGCCGGTAGATGGTTGACCCGACGCGGTTTTGATCGTCGATCCATGCAAGCCGGGTTTGAAGCCAGTTTTTCATGTAATCCACCTCGCCGGTAGCAGCGTTCCCGTTGCTGTTGTAGTAAATCCGGCTCGCGTATCCCGCTGGATTGGGCCAATCGTATTGGCCAAGCCTCGGATATTTGCGGTAGTGGCGTCTGATCGCGTTTTCCTGAGCAGGCGGGAGCGTTGCCATGTTATTGGTAATCGGCGTCGTGATCCCATTAAGCAGCGTCAACGCATTGCGATCGATATCGCCAAGAATGGTGTTGGTGGCAAGCACACCCCGGCGTATCTCCCAGTAACGATCCCAGTGCTTCAAATGATAGCTAGGATCCTGGTGAAGACGTGGGTACCAGAGTTGTCCAACTCCATTTGGAATGTCATAGAGCCATCCGGTTGGCGCCTCTCCCGTGTTATAGTCGGCGTTGCCAACGGCGATGTTGAAATCCCAAATCGGCCCGGCCCGCAGTTTGCCTGCCCGGTTTTTATGGAAATAAGTGCTGAAAGTATAACCGTCGACCTGCTTGGTCCATTCTGTGAACCATTGGGCATCGATAAAAGTGTCGGGTTCCATGTAGGCTGCGTAACCATTGACAGGATCAGCGAAGTTGCCGCCGGCCAGCGCCGTCTGAAACGTATTAATATAGTTTTGAAGGTACGAGAGCTGCGAGGCTGTCAGCAGACCGGGGTCATGGCTTTGAAGAGGGATGTTGTACGGGGAACTGCTGGTCCAGGGATTGCCATCGGGATCGGGTTTATCCTTGCGGAAAATATACCCTCCTGTGACGGCGGGTTGCTGGCTGGTGAGCTTGCTTAGGCTGGCAACGTCGACACGGTCTTTGTCTACTTTGATTTTTTCCTTAAGGACATAAATCCCGCGGTAGCTGGCGGCATAACCGACCGAGGTGCTCGCCGCCTGGTTGTAGAATACTTCCACAAACCGCGTGCGCGACGCCATGTAATCACTGCGCAGCTTGCGCATCGCTCCGAAGATAATCACGTCGCGCATCAGCGTTTTCTCGCTCCACGGCGCGTATAGGATCCAATCGCTTTCGGAAGGAAGCCCGAGAATGGAAACAGATTTATCCTGGTTCTCGTTGTTCCAAATCTCCCAGGAATATTGACGTTGGGGGAAGCCCGCGGAACTTTCACCACGCACATGAACTCCGCTGCGGCCCTGGTATTGGGGGAGATCAGTAATTGTGGCGCGGCCAGTCAGCGGATCCGGCGCAATGACTACTCCATAGGTTAGGCGGCCGCTGCGCTCACTGGCGCTGATCAGGTTGTCAACGGGCACGCCGAAGCTGTCGAGCACGAGAATCGGCAGATTAGTGCTGAAAGGCTGCCCGGATCCGTTGTAGTTGGTCAGGGTCGTGTCGATGCGCAGGAATGTGCGGCTGCTAACCGGCCCGGGTAAATGATCCGGAAGAAAAACACGGGCGCGGACCGTCGTGGTAAGTGAGATTGAAAACGGCGCGGTATAAGCGGGCGAGCCAAGGCCTGGCTCGGTATTATTGAGAGTATAACGCACAACTGCCCCGGGCGTGACCGGCGGCGCGATTTCGAGTGTCACCGCTCCCGTAATTACCCCTCCCTCGCGCGAAAATACAACGTCTTCAGCCGGGGCCCCATCGCTGACATTGGCCGTGTTTTTTAAGCCCGGAGTGGACGGATAAAGATAGCCAATTTTCCTGGCGGAACCTGTTTCGCCCAGGCTTACGTCCTTGGCCTGTGCCATATAGGTGAACTGCGAGGCGACCGTTGTTCCGCCAGGCTTTACCAGGGCCAGGTAGCCGGCTTCTTTCTGCAGGGTGAAATTGGTATGCAACGGCAACGCCGCATTGACCCGGTTCTTGCCCGAGGCGAATACTACCAGGTATTGGTAAGCGCCGACCGTCACCGAAGGAAATGTCCAGAGTGTGTTGTTGGCCTGGAAGTTGGTAAGCGTCCAGCCGGCCAGGTTCACACTCGAGTTCTGGCCATTGTAAATCTCGATCCAGTCAGACTTGTCGCTCTCTTCGTCCTCATACGATTCAGCGTTATCGGCCACGAACTCGCTGATAATCGGCCCGCCCGTCTCAATCGGCGTCACCGGACTGGTTATAATCGAAAGGTCATCAATGTAGACATCTTCAGTTGCGCCGCCTGTGCGCGCCGAAAAGCCGAAACGGTTTCCGGAAGAAGGAATAAACCCGGGCGTCGCGAGGTCGGTACAAACCGCGATGCCATTGAAAGTGACATCGAGTCCGGCCGCGTCCCAATGGATGGAGACGGCGCGATAGGTGCCATCGAAGCTAAAGGTCCGCGGAAAATTACCAATGCTGATTCCATTGGCAAAAATCTCGATGGAAGGCGCATCATTGCCATTGTCGTAGGTGTCCCACGCGATGACCAGTCCGTTGGCCATTGCAAACCCTGATTCGCCGCCGCCGCTGTCGGCTGGCAGATTCCCGAAATTGAAAGTAAATCCATCGGCGGGCGTGCTGGAGCTAAAGAGCCGAAGTTTAAAAGTCGCATCAACGCTCTGAACTTCCTTGGTCGGGTCGATGTCGGGCAATTTGAACGAAGCAATCGTGTTGCCGGTTCCGTTGGTTGTCAGCCGCAACGCGTTGGCCCGCACAGAAGCCGTTCCGTCACTTGACGCGATCACCGTCCCGTCGCCGAGGATGGTAGTTCCGTCGGCAAATGAAAATGCCTGTGGCCCGTAATTGCCGGCCAGCCCGAGCCGCGGTTGGATGGCGGCAAGTGCAATGAAGAGAAGGGTAGGGAGAATCGACGCGGAATGCAGGAATTTTGGACTGCTCATTTTCTGGGGGGAAAGGGGATTGAGACCATCGCATTTTAGATGGCAACCCGGCGCACGCAAGAGTGCTCTCGTGACACAGCCCACTTGAATATTGGTTTGCACGCCGTGTCATCACGCTGCTGCACGCGCTTGAAGCAGGCATGCAAATTTCTCGGACTCAGCTGCATAAGCCGCGCTCCACTGGTGTCTATTGAGGACGCGCCGCTTTATGAATACTCCCCTTCACCTGCTCTCCTGTTATCAACGCCATGGCGATGCCGATGCGTTCTGCGCGCTGGTGCGGGATCATGCCGGGATGGTATTTGCCACCGCGAGACGTGTCACGGGCAACGCGGCACTGGCCGAGGATGTGGCGCAGGAGACTTTTCTCGAACTTGCCCGCAGCAGCCATGGCGCGGTGGAATCGGTTTCCGCATGGTTGCATCGGGTAGCCTGCCGGAAGGCGTGCAATGCCATTCGTGGCGAGTCCAGGCGCCGCCGGCATGAAGAGGCAGCGGCCAAAGTCCAACTCAGCATAAGTGAGGCGGCATGGGAGGATCTGGAGCCGCTCATTGATGAAGTCCTGGAGAAACTGCCGGCGCACCTGCGCGACCCTTTGGTCCAACATTACCTTGAAGGCCGGACGCAGCAGGAGCTTGCGGCAAGGGCGGGAATTAGCCAGTCGACCGTATCGCGTCAGCTCGACGCGGGCATCCGCGAGCTGCGTTTGCGTCTGCGAAACGTGATCAGCGGTGCGGGTCTGGCCACGTTCCTAAGCGCAAACATTTCACAGGCTGCCCCGGCATCCCTGACGGCTTCACTCTTCAAGCTGGCAATCAGCGGTGCCGGCTCCGCCATCACGGCATGCACCACAACAACCATCGGATTCACCATTACCATGACCACGATTCAAAAAACATTCATTGCTCTTACCCTTACAGCGACGTTGGGTACAGGAATCTACCAATCCCGCCGGGCCTCTCATTTTCGGGATCAATTGCAAGCGATCGAGCGGCAGCAGGCGCCTTTCTCGGAGTTGCTTGAGCAATTGCGTCACGACCGCGAGCGGAGCGCGGCCAGACTCGAGGCATTACAGCAGGAAAATGAACGATTGCGAGGCGAAGCTGGGCAGCTGCGGGGTGATTCGCAGAGTCTGGCACAGATCAAAGCCGAGGATGCGGCGGCAGCCAATGATCCCGCGCAAACCTCCATGCTTTCCTGGCTTGAGCGCGTGGACAAACTAAAACAAAGCATCGGGCAAACCCCGGGCGCGATGATTCCCGAGATGCAACTTCTCACCGAGCAGGATTGGCTGAGTGCGGTTCGGGGAAAACTCGAGACTGAGGATGACTATCTGCGCGCCTTCAGCGGCCTGCGCAATGCTGCTGAGAGCAAGTTCACTGCGAAGACTTTCCCTGCGTTGCAAAAGTATTTGAAAGCCAGCGGCGGCAAGTTTCCCGCCGACCTCTCCCAACTTCAACCCTACCTGGGCTCGCCCCTGGATAACACCATTCTGCAACGATGGGAGATCGTGCCCGCATCCAGCCATCCCAATATGCAGTTTGGCGGCGATTGGCTTATCACCCAAAAAACTGCTGTTGACGATGAACGCGATACCCGGATCGCCATGGGCGCGAGCGGATACGGAGGTGATGGCGCCGGATTCGATCCATCAAGGAAGACTTTGCAAGCCGTCGCAGCCGCATTTACTGAGGCAAACCGTGGAAAGCAACCGGTCAGCCTTTCGGAGTTGCTGCCTTATGCCACCACGGCCCATCAGCAGACCGTTCTTCGGCGGAAGATAGAAATGGAAGGAGCCGTCTTAAAATGAGAGCGTTCGAAGCTGGTCGCGCCAGGAGCATCTCCGGTCAGCGCTTCCCTCGAAATTCCTGGCACGTATGGACAAACCGGCCGCCCTGTTCAAGTGTCATCAGCCAACGTGATGGATACGCCGTCCCAGCGGGCGAAGCAGGTTGCTTTTAGAGCGTGCGCACCGCGGGGTTCAATAGCTAAATAACAGACTCAAGTTCGGCTCCTCCGAAACTTTCCCTATTCAACTTATGACAAAAGAGCGTTCTCCTTGAACTGCTCAAAAATGCCCGGCTTGCTTTGCTTTTTCCGCCTGGTATAGGGCAACTTCTTTGTTAAAAGCCGCCACGGCTGCTGCGTTCTTTGGGTCGAGATTTTTCCGAGCCTCATTTAATTTAAGCCCCCAGGATTGCAGGTCGACCGGCGGTGGCGCCTTTGCACTCGTTGGAGGCGGAGTTGCTTTGGCAGCTGTGAAAGCAGGGGCAGCTTTGACCGTTTTTTGTGGCGGGAAGACGTTGAGATACGCGACATACCCAAGGAGAAGGAAGGCGATCCCAATCGCTCCGGCCTTTATTTTGGGAGCGTGATTTGGCTTCCGGCCTGACCAATGGTACGCATAGCCCAAAGAAATCAGCTCTGCATCCATGACGGCGAAAGTTTCCTCCTGGATCGTCCGCCCAAATTTGCCGACCTTCACGGTGTGCCGGTCGAAAAGGGACATGTGGCTGAGATTCTCCAACTCCCCGACCAGGTGACAAAGATCAAAAATGGTTTTCGTTTTCGAATAGCGCGCCTCAAGAATTTGCATTTCCTGGGGAGCGAGACGCCCTCCGGAGTAACGGGCCTCCAGCGCTTTTAAAATAATGTCCGCATGGCTTAATTTTGCCTTCTCTCCTTGGCGAAACTGTTGATCCACCCAACGCGCATTAATGATTCTGGAGTCGGATGGGGGGCTAAACATAAGAGCACTTAAACGAGGACCGCCTTAAATCCAAAGACGCCTTTTCAGACCAAATAGCCCGAGTAAGGCCGTAGCAGTCATCGTTCCTGTAAGGGGCCTTCGCCGCCGAGTGCCTGGCCGGATTTCACTCACGTGCCGAAATGCGACCTCCGATAGGGAACGATTCACCGCCTCGAGCGTTTCGTGCGCGCCAAAATTGAGAGCATCCAGGCATAAATCATTGTTTTGAGCGGATGCCCGGCGAAAAAACGGTTCCCCATGTCGATGCTCTGCCCAGGGAAATGGATTTAAGGATGAAAAAGATGCGATTAGTTCTTGCTCCTTTTGGCTGGGCGGTTACTTTCCCCACCCCGCTCCAAAAGCAGGTCTGCAAAGCGCCGCGAGGCGAATGCGGTGAACAAAGAAAATCGAAAATTTCGAATTT
>JAQGOL010000036.1 GCA_028293625.1 Chthoniobacteraceae bacterium
CCAAACTATTCCGAAGACTGGTTTGTTTTTACCGTCAATAACTTCGCTTCCGTCCGCCGGGCCTTCAGCATCGCCACGATACGCGCGGTAATGGCGATGCTGAAAGGCGAGGGGCTGTACGCGCGCGCAGCCAGGACATTTGACGGACCAGAGTTTGCGCGAGCCCGCCTGCCAGTCGTTGAAAAAGTCGTCTCCGAGCTCAATGATTGAGCCGTCGGGAAGTTCCTGATCCTCAAATTTCACGCTGCCGGTGGAGAGGTCCAGGGTCTTGCTTGTCGGCATGGATCCCGTGCGCGATCGGAATTTGTGAATCAAACCGGGAAGCCACAAATGCCGCTCGTCATTGACCTGGGCGGAAACGGTGTCGCCGTGCGCGTTGTTTTCCGATGCCGCCTGAAACCGAAGCGACATGTGAGGGAATACAATCGAGCGGATCCGCTGTTTGTTTTTGTCGCCCGGCATCAGCGCGAGCAAGCGCATGCATTGGCGGAACATGGGCCATGCCTTGTCTTCCGCGAATTTCTTGATGGACTGATCCGTCTGGCCATTCCAGGTGGTGAGACCTGGTCTTTTGAGCACGATCCAAATGATGAAGACGATGCCAAGGAGCGTCTTGGCCAGCTGCGCCGCGCCGGAGACTGAGACGCGGCGAACGTGATCGCGCGCGATCGCATCGAGGGGCTCGCGGATCCACGGAGAGTTGTTGATGTCGAACGGGCCGGGATAGGGCCCATCGGTCAAGATGAGGTCATCGGAGAGCGTCTCATAGATCGGGCGCCGGTCGACGGGCTCCCATGATTCGCGCCAGACCTTTTCCATGAACCCATTCATGGCTGCGGATCCTCCGCCGGCATCTCATCGGGAGCCGGAAACTGCGCGTCGATCGCATCGGCGCCGGAGTAGACGCGCGTCATGATCCGATCAAGCGAAGCGCTGAAGATGACGCGGAGTTCCTCAGAAGATTTGGAGCAACACCGCTTCGGCAAGATCGCTTCGAATTCGTGTCTGAGGAACGCTATCAGCTCGCCGGCGAATCGGCGGGTCTCCGAGCCGATAATCTCATTGGGTGTAAACTCGCCGCGCTCGACGGCGAACTTCCATTCCATGCGCCGGCATTGGATCTCGAGGCGGCGGTTTTCCAGCGCGCGCTTGTCCGTGGGCGTCTCCCCCAGCTCCGTTCCAATCGACTCGGCAAATGCTCGCCAATCCTCGACGAAGTACGAGCCGTTGCTTCGTTTGTCTGGGCAACCGGGCAGATCTCGCCAGTTGTGGATTGTTTGCCTGGAAACGCCCAGGATCTGCGCGAGCTCAACTTTGTTGGCCGCCCACCTTCGCGGGGTTTCTGCGTCTTCTGGGATCGGTTGGAGTGCGCGGGGCGCCATGCCCGATCGGCCGTGTCAACCCGTCCGGGGCTGTAAAGTGTAAAGCCGGATTTTACACCGCTCGCGATTTTTGCCCTGGCTGTCGGGAACCCCACCGCTAAAACCGGGTGCCGTAGGAGACCCCTTGCCCGGGGGGTAGGGATTCGCATATTTGATACTCGTTAAATGCTGCAGACGCCGTCGCGGAAAACCTTTCAGCTTTCGTTTCTCGCTGGGAACTGGCAGGCATTGCTTTGCATGAGCGCGAATCACGCTGATTCCACTCAGCAGCTATGCATCCGTACTCGAAAGCACATCAATAAATGAAAATTCGCAGAGCCATCGAGAGAAGTTGCACGAAGCACGAGACTGCAACTGTCGAGGTTGAGTCACTTGACAAGGCGTTAGATGAATTGAACGAATTTGCTGAGCAGGCGCAGTTATTAATGTTTTATGAGAAAGATTATACGAATTACGGAATAACTGTCACGGCGCGTTCTTCTGAGGATGAGGGGACAGACAAATTCAAGTTTCGTTTGTTGATACAGGAGCGGGCTGAATGGACTAAACAGCAAGCGCTTCAATGGGTGATGAAGCACGATGAGGATGATGTATTACATGCAGACATGGAACGCGCTTTTCGGGCAATTTTTGAGCGAGAGCCCAATGGAGATGAAGTCGCAAAAGGATTGTGGGAGGCTTTATCTATAGCAGCAGTCGAGTAAGTATTTTTTGCGGCATGCTTACTAACAGTCAGGCCTTCTCCGAGTTCAATTCTGTAACATGTTTTTTCAATTCGACTATGTGGCGCCTTACTTCCTTAACTGCTTGAGAATTTTGGGCGTAGGTAAGCTTAAACCCTTTTTCTACCTCCGAGCGGAACCATGTTTCGTCTACTGGAATTCTAAGTTCCTTCCGAAATGCAACTATTACATCTATTCTTAATCGAGAAAGCTCTCCAGTAAGATCGATTGTGTGCTCAAATGCGGACAACATGTCGTTCGCTTTATCTGATGATACTAGACCGTGTTCTAATGTAAGAGAGTTTTTTTTGTTTTTCGATTCTCTGTCTGATTCCAAATCTTCATCGATTAGGTAATCTATTTTACCTTTGATGGCATTGAGAGCAATATCGTGCCTCTTGATAATGTGATTCCAATGTTTGAACTTTTCGTATGAATCTTGAAATGACCTTTGTAGTTTGAATACCGATGCAAGCGTGGCTGGTGTTGCGACAATTTGAATCTTTCCAATTGAGCCAGCCAGCTTTGGCAAGAAAGCTGCCGCATTCAGGTCGGTTTCTTCCTTTGGAAAAAGCATCACTGGTAATACAAAAATAGCTTCGGAAAAAATGTCCGAAGCATTTGCATAAATTTCTTTTCGAAGTGCCATCTCGACATCCTCACGGTGTTTCATTGTGGAAAATGCCAAGTTTTTCTTTAAAATGAGCAGTGCAACTCCGGCTGCGAGCAATGCCCCCAGGAACCCTAAGCCTCCAGTAACAATTGCAGTAAGGACAGGGCGAAAATCTTTGTCAAAACTTAGAAACCAGTGTTGGAATTCCAATGCTATTTGCGTCAGGTTGAGCCAAGATGGAAGCGACATAATATTGTAATCTCACATCGTTCACGATATGAATTCAAGCTGCTTTCGAAACGCTGTGAGGACGAAGAGTTTGCCAATTGCTTAAATTGGTAATTTGGCCTATCGTTAAGCCGTATTATATTCAATCAATTAATATAGCGTTTGCTGCTTTTATATCTTGGTTGTATGAGTACAGTTGATCTTTTTTCCTATTAAATGAGGGACAATTCAGGAAACGAAGTTATCTATCAATTATTGATAAATAGCCGTATTAGAGCTCCTGACTCAAGTTTGCTAATGTTATTACCCAAATCCTTTCGAATGGCGCGGAGCACAACCTCCATTGCGAGCAAAGAATTCATGGGATCTGCGGGATCGACTGCCTGAGTTCGAAAATGCTGCCACGCTATAATAACATCAGAACTGCCCCATATTATCAACTCTCTGGTAAAATCACTGAAAGCACTCAAAATCTCTTCTTGGAGCGGAGTAGGCTGTCCAAGCTTCTCCGCGAAGAGGATTCGGAAAATCGTAGAGAGTTGGCGCTCGTAGATGGGTATCTTCTTATCGCGTAACTCCTGCCGAATTTTGGCTTGTTGTTCCAGTAATTTTCCAATAACAAGAGTTATAACTGCAATAATTACAGCCGCCATAGCTGTTACTAGAGTTTTTATTAAATCGGATTGAACAGAGTTTAGTTTGTTAATAATTCCTGCGATAAATAGGTAGGCGCCAAATCCGAGTAAGAATAATAGCGCGATGCCAAGCAGTGCCCCCTTAATGTTTGAGTTGTTATTCATGTGTATTTAATATTGGCATCATTGATTTTTGTATCGGTCAATGCAAATTGCATCAGAAACTGTCTTCAGTTACCAGTCTTGGCAATATAAGTGCTGATACCTGTTGAGACACGTTCAACCACTCCATTTCATGCACGCACACACCGTCCGCCAGCAACTATTTACCGTCGAATGAAGGCCGACATCCAGTCAGCAGCTTAGGCCATGCTTATGAATTATTTAACGGGCTGTTAATGAATTCAAAACCCTCGATCCCGTCACGTTTAGTGCATTCGAGTGAGCCTGAAGCGACACTTCTGCAAAATCAAACGTTGTCCCGGATTTGTCCCTGTTCTGCCACGATTGGCATCCGATGCCGATGAATACAGGATTCGGACACGGGTTCGAATCCCGTACGCGCTACTTGTATCTATCAGGGTTCCCGGCCGGTCGGGGGTTTGCATGACAGATGCATGACACTCGCCCTCGAAAACGCTGATTGGCGAGCGGCTGAGCAGTTCGGACTGGTGGTGGCCCGAAAGGGCAGCAAGCAATAAATTTGGGAGCGTATTCCGTGAAGTGCTGCGAAGAGTTCTTTTGATTCGATTTGGCGGGCAACGAAGGGCTTGGTTTCTCATGGTTTACTCTATGACTTCACAACCGCTGCTCCACGCGTCCTGAGTTTGAACTGAGGACCATGATTTATACTCAACAGGTCGTCCCTTTATAATTGCGCTGGTTTGGCAGCGATGCACAATGCACCGCTATGAAGCGTTTCCCCCCTGAAATCTCGTGCCCCGGTAGGTGCCGATGAGTTGACCGGATTACGCGGAGTATCGCTCGTGGCGATAAACAGGTGCTCGAGAAAATCGCTCAGGAAAAACGCATGAGCATTGCTTGGGTGATCCGCGACGCCATTACGCGTTACCTGAATGAGGAAAATAAAACCAGGGCTCCCCCCGCAAATGTCCGACCGGACGTGGCCAACTAAGAAAAACCGAAATGAGCATTGAAAAATTCTGCAAACCGCGCCCATCGGTGTTCGCATCCGATCGTCGAGCGACGGTCCTGAGCCTCGACACGTTCCTTAAAGAGCAGGTCGATGGACCTGAATTTTTCGAAGAGGATTTTTTCACGAACGGCATCCTCCGCGCCCTTGAATCTGCAGGCGGGAATCAGAGTGAGGCAGCCCGTCTCCTAGGAATATCGCCCCAAGCGATCAGCAAATTTTTACAACAGGATGATCGTTACAACCTAGATCGCAAAAATTACAACCAGGGTTGTAGCGCATAAGACCAAGGCAATTTTATCCATCCTCGCAACCTGCTTGCTTTCAATTGTTTATAGCTTTTCAGCAGGCGTGGCACGCAGCCTGCGAATAGAGCGAACGAACCATCAACGCGAACAAAACTTTGAACATCTTCGACCCATCCAAGTTCACGATCCCCTCCGCGAAGCCGCTGCCGGTGATACTGCTGCTGGACACCAGTTCCAGCATGTCCGGCGAAAAGATTGTCTCGCTGAACCAAGCCGCGCGGGAAATGCTCGCGACCTTCAGCAAAGACGGATCGCAAGATCTTTTCATCACGGCTGCCGTGATAACCTTCGGTGGCGTTGCGGCTTTGCACACGCCTCCTACCGCAGCCGATCAGGTCAATTGGAAGGATCTCAACACAGATGGCGGTACGCCCATGGGGGAAGCTTTTGCCCTCGCTAAGCAGTTGATCGAGGACAAAGCGAAAATCCCATCGCGCGCGTATCGGCCCACTGTGGTTTTGGTTTCGGATGGTCAGCCAACGGATGATTGGCAGAAACCACTGCAAGCCTTCGTCAAAGAAGGACGCTCATCTAAGTGTGACCGGATGGCCATGGCTATTGGCTCGGATGCCGACGAATCGGTTCTCTCGAACTTCATTCAAGGAACGTCCCACCCCCTGTATAGAGCAGCTAACGCTGGCCAGATCCATGAGTTCTTCCGGAGAGTCACCATGTCTGTCACCCTGCGGGCTGCTTCAAAGACCCCAAATGAGATCCCGGGGCCGATAAACCCCGCATCGGCAAAGGAAGGAACAGACAAGCAGAGTTCTGCGGAGCCAACCAATCCCGCCGGTGAGCAGGGAGGCTACTGGTAACCATAAATCAGAAATCAACCCGTCCATTTATGAGCAACGCCCTATTCGATCCATCCAAGTTCACGACCAGCAAAGCGAAACCTCTGCCTTTGGTCCTGCTCCTCGATGTCAGCGCTAGCATGAGTGAGGTCGTTTCCGGTTCCTTCCATCGGACTGGCAAGACGGTTTTTCAAGATGGCAAAAACTGGGAGGTCGTTGAAGGCGGCACGACGCGGATTCAACTTTTAAATGAAGCCGTCCACAAGATGATGGTCACGTTGGCGAAAGAGGAGAGCATGGGAACGGAGTTTTTGGTTTCGATAATCACATTCGGGGATCACGCGCAGCTTCAACTCCCGCCCACTGCGGCCAGGAACGTGACTTGGACGGATTTAACCACGAATGGCGAGACTCCCCTCGGTGCCGCGGTTGCACTGGCTACGCAGTTGATCGAAGACAAGGAAAAGACCCCCTCCCGTGCTTGGCGTCCGACGGTCATTCTGGTCTCCGACGGCAAGCCGACTGACTCTTGGGAAGGTGCTCTGGCCGATTTTGTGACAGTGGGCCGTTCGTCAAAGTGCGACCGCATGGCTATGGCCATCGGCGAGGAGGCAGACGCGGACATGCTTTCGCGCTTCATCGCCGGAACAGGCCGCGAGTTGTTCCAAGCCGAGCAGGCAGAGAACATCCAGGAATTCTTTAAGCGGGTCACGATGTCGGTTGTTTCAAGAACTCTCTCCCAAACCCCCAACGTCGTTCCGAACGACAGCGATATTCGCCTTGATGGCCCGAGCAGGAAAACCGGAGCCACTGGAGTTCCAGCCGACTCGGCTGCAGAGGAAGATGAGGGGTATTGGTGAAATCAGCCAAACAGCACGAGCGCAAAAGGAGAACATCATGAATCAAGCCATCGGAGACCCGGATGAACTGGATGCCTTTGCGCATTCCTTGCAGTCGTATTTGGATCAGATTAACGAGGCGACCGGGCAGTTGAACCAGCAGTTTGGAGCCCTCGGCGAAACCTGGCAGGACGCAAAGCGCGCCCAGTTCGAGGAGCAATTCCAGGAACTGTTGAGGCAGCTTGCGGTCTTCGACTCAACCACTGCGGAACAGATTCCACATCTGCGCTCCATGGCCACAAAACTCCGAGACTACCTACAAAGCTGAACCATGCCTCGAGTCTCCGTCGGACAAGTCGAGAATCTGGAAGAAACCCTGACGGCAGTGATGCGCGCCAAGGAGTCCCTCATTTCGTCTTGTGAACGACTGGACATGCGGCTCACTGCAAAATGCGAGGAGATTGAGCGGGAAGAGCGTTCCAGCTCGGAGCTTTTGGAACGGGCAACGGCGATTGAAGTCGAAGCCGGGAAGGCGGTGGAAGCCGCCGCAGAACAGTTGCAGAGCGCGAGAGCATCTCTTGCATCAGCAAACGCGGCCTTGGGAGCCTGCGAGGCCCAGTCCGATGACGAAGATGGCAATCCTCCTGATTGCTCCTCGGAAGAATCCGCTGTCTCGGAGGCTGAAGCGGAGGTTGAAGCTGCGGAGAGGGCTTTGAACGAGGCTACCGAGCGCTTCGAGAAAGTCAAAGAGCAGAGAATCCGCATGGAGCAGCGCCTGGAACTCCTCCGTCAGGCGGCGCATTCCATCCAACAACACCGGGATGCCGCCCGCTCTGCGTACGGCGCAAGACTCGGAGCGGTAGATTCTCTGGCTGACCGCGCCGCTTCGCGCATCGCAAGCGCACGAAACGCCTTGGAGGAATATCTCGCTCAAAACCCAAGCACCGGCGCTTTTACTTCTTGGGTGCGGTGGACTCCGAGCGCGAACGGTGTGGTCACACCAGCACACCTTCACGAGCGGCTGAACTTCTCGTCAGGAAACCTGCGGCTCTTCGTCGAATACCTCGCTGATCGTGATCCCGGTTTCCGTTCCAAACTCTCGAATTACCGAAAGGAACTCACCGCCTGTCGCGGTCCGGTCGAGACGCACGCCGTGCAGTTGAAAATGCGAAGAAACTTTGCCGGCGAGGTTGCCGAGCGTTTTGCCATCCATGCGCTGAAGCCTTTGGCGGCAGAAGTCGTCACCCAGAATCGGAGCGATCTGCCCGGGGGCGGGTTCACCAAAACAGACTTCATCCTAAAGAATCTGAAGGTTCCGGTTGTCTTGGGAAAAGGCAACGGAATGGCCGCCGGGGTTGGCGAGACCATTGCGGGCGAAATCAAGTGCGGCAAGGCGTCCTACATTTTTAGGGAGAAGGACCACATGGTGAAACAATCCTACGGACACCGGGATGCCGCAGCATCCATCACGATCTGCTCACGGGACATCAAGGATTTGGCCCCGCACGAAGAGGAGGAGTTGCGCGCTGCGCTGCGCGAGGCAGGATCCCCGCTTGTCGGGATGCTGCCACGGAAGGGGGACTTGGATCAGGCTTGTTGGCAGGCCATCCGTCATCTCCAAGAATCACATCCCCCAAGAATCGACGTCTACGCTGAGGCTTTATCATGATCAGTTTGGCTTTGGTACCCGCCGTTAGAGAAGACCGGGCAAGACAACTCGCCGCAAGGCTTGAGGAGGCTGTGGGTGAGGGCCGGATGGTGGAAGTCGATGAATGCTCCTCCGCATTGCTTGCTTTGGCGCTGCTCGACCCGAGAGCCGAGTTGGAGGACGAGGCGTGGTTCGAGATCAACAAGACAATCCGTCAAGCCATCCCCGACTATGCGGCTCCCTACCTACTCGATCCGTCAATATGCGCTCGGCTTGCTGAGGTCCTCCGTCGTGAACAAGCTTCCGTCCTGCTTGATCTCATTCAATCCGCCGCAGATTCCGGTTCTTTGCTGCTACAACTCCCCTGTGACGTGGAATGAATGAGTTCCATGAAATCGCCGCGGTCGTCGTCTCGGAGGGGAATCGAATGCAGGAAATGGTTCAGGACCAGTTCGGTGCCTCGATTGTCGCGGACGTTTTCGAGCCGCTGACTGCGGAGGCTCAAAGCTTGGCGTCCGTGAGCGAGGAAGTAGAGACTTCCCTTCTGGTGGTGGATCAAATTGTCGAGGAAGCGCGCGCACTCGGAGGAATCGAGCCCCAATGAACCACGCCACACAACCCGCTCGACGGTCCATCATCGAGCGACTTTCATCCGCCGTTGAGGAATTGGACTCAGTCGCCTCGCGGCGTGCAGCCAGATTGCAGGCGGTCCGTGATGACGTTGTGTGTTTCGACCGCTCGCAGAAGGGCCACCACGCCGAGATCCTGCGAACCCGTCCGGAAGTCCTGAGACTGAGGGATGAGCGGGAGCGATTTCTCAAACAGCTCGCCTTGATCCCGGGAGGGACGGAAAGCCGTGACGGCCTCTCCAGAAGGCGTGCCGACTGTGAGCGGCGTATCGCCGCGCTGACGCAGTCGCGGTCGAATCTTTCATCGGAGCACGATGAGCTGAACCGGGCATCAGCAGATACGAAAACCTTGCTCGACGGGCTCAAGCACCAGCACCGCGATGTCAAAGCTCAGATCGGGAATCGCAATCTCATCGTCCATATCGTGAAATGGATTTTGGGTGACGCCGAGGCGGCGCAGCGGGATGCCTTGGAGGCCGAGATAAGCACTGCCGGCACCCGCCAAAAGGACCTCTCCAAGGCGCTCGAAGTCGCTGCGCAGAAAATCGCAGTTCTCGAAAAAGAGATCAAGGGCATCGAGAGGGACCTGGGGCCGCTGGAAATGCAGGTTCAGAACATCGACGCGGCCCTGACGTGCAAAGCGGCTTTGGATGCCATCAATACGCAAATCTCGCAGGCCGAGACTGCGGAGAAGACGCGGGTGAAAAGCGAGTTGGCCGGCCTGCAAGAGAAGAGACATGCTTTCGTAGCCCAAGCGAAACAGAGTGAGGATCAAGTAAGTCGGGAGTTCAGCGAGCAGTGGCGACACGCTTCGGAGCAGTTGGACGAAATCTGCAAGAGAATCCGCGCCAAACAACCGCGGTTCGACGAAATGGATCCCTCCACCTTGGCGCCGGACGGAGTCGCGCCCGATGCTCTCGTGGTTGGCAGGCTCCGGATTTGTTTGGAGGAGTGGTCGGGCTCAGTCCCGTTGCTTACCTCGTTCCCCTTTGCGAAAGCGTTGGTTTTGGAAGCCGGGCTGCCTGAAAGCGTGTCTTTTGTTGAAAGCCTGTTGCTGCGCTTGACCACTGCGCTGCCGTGCGGCGGCATCCGCATTCTTGCCTGCGATCCGAGGCACTTGGGCCAATCCTTGGGCTCGCTCCGACCGCTGCTGCAAACGGGTCCTTTCCCGCAGGGTAGGGTTTTGACGCGGGCCGATGAAATCGAGGGGGCATTACGCGCCGAGGCGGACGAACTGGAGGAGATTCTTCAGACGAGATTCAAAGAACCCGGGATGAAATGGGCACGATACAACCGTGAGCACCCGGATACTCCGCTGGTTTACCGGCTCTTGGTCATGTTCGATGTGCCTGACCAATTGAGCGAGAAGAGCCTTCACTACCTTGGGCGTCTCATCGAGCACGGCCCTCGATGCGGAGTGCTGCCCGTGTTGACCCTCCAGAAGGAGATCCGCGATCATCGGCGTTTCGCTCAGTTCCGGGAGGCCTCAGATCCCTTTCTGGCGAGCAAGGATGTTTTAGCAACTTCACGGCCGCAGGGAATCAGATGCCTTTCGATCGAGGAGCGCGCGGAGCCCATGCCTCCGCGGCACGAGTTCGAAGCGCTTCTGGCGTGTATCTCGAATCGCTACGAGCAAATCGGCTTCCGCACGAAACCCATAGCCGACCTGTGGGATCACCCAATGTGGTCTGAAGCAAGCACCGACGGCCTCAAGGCGACTATCGGGTGGCAGGCTGACGGCAGGCCGGTTTACTACGAGATCGGAGGAGTGGGCACGGAGCATCACACCCTGCTCGCAGGGCGTTCGGGCACGGGGAAATCGAACTTGCTACACGTCCTAATTCACAGCCTGTGCCACCGATACAGCCCTGAGCAGCTATCGGTCTTCCTTCTGGACTACAAACAGGGAACGGAACTGGCGGCCTACGCACATCCTCCGCTTCCTCACGCCGCTTTGGTGGCAACGGAGAGTGACCCCGAATACGGTGTCACCGTCCTGCAGCACCTCGCCGACGAGATCGAGCGGCGCTCGGCAGAGTTCAAGATGCTCGGCGTTCGGGAATTCGCGGAGTGCCGCAAGCGCTCCGGATCGACTTTCCCCCGATGGCTTCTGATCGTTGACGAATTTCAGGTGCTCTTTGCCGAAGGTCGCCAGGTTGCCGAGGCAGCGGAGAGGCTGTTGACGAAGCTGTTGCGGCAAGGTCGCGCGTACGGGATCCACGTTCTGTTGTCCACCCAGACCCTGAAAGGGATCCAAGCCCAATCCATGAGCCAACTCGGCAGCCAGATCGGCATGCGAATCTGCTTGGCCTGTGGCGAAGAAGATTCGGCAGCCATCCTTTCCGCAAACAACTGGGCGGCGGCGAAGCTGAAGAGTCCACCGGAGGCATTGATCAACAACGCTAGCGGTTCCAAGGAGGCAAACATCTTATTCCGGGTGCCGAGGGCGGATGACGCCTCTCGGGAGCATCACATAACCTCTATGCGGGTCCTCGCCGCTCAAAGTAATGTCCGGACCGAAACCAAGATCTTTGATGGTTCACACCTTCCACCAATGCCATCGGGGGCAGAGTGGTCGAAATGTTTCGCACTTCCTGCCTCGGGTCCATCGTTGCTTCTTGGTCGCCGACTCGACTACGAGGCCGGAGCAGGGCGTTGCGCCTTGGTTCAACGACCGGGAGGCAACTTGTTGGTCGTTGGGCCTGACGCCGTCATTCGTGAAGGGCTGCTGGAGGCAGTGGTGCGCAGCTTCGCTGCCCAGTTCAAAAACAGCAGGCTGCTCTGGTTCCATGCCCGATCCCAGCCAGCACCTGCTATTGAAAGGTTGCGCTGCTACGGGATTGAAGCTGAGTTGTTACCAGACAGTTGGACGGGGGACTTTCCGACCTCGTCGAACGAGAGTTCGCCTACTCCGCAGCTTTTGGTGATCGACGGGTTGGATTACGCCAAGAATTTTCATTCAGGAGTCGGACTCTCCCCGAAAGCCACTTCCACCAACCTCAAGAAATCTCTTGAAGAGGGACCGCTTCACCAGTCCTGGACGGTAGCTCTTGCGGATAGTTGGCAGCGTATTTCATCGCACGGCAAAGACTTGCTCCCGCACTTTCAATACCGGGCCGGCTTTGGTCTGAATGAGGATCACGCTGGAGCCTTTGCCTCCGGAGGATTTGAAAAGCTGAAAGGGGCGGACCTTCCCCACCGGGCGTTCTTTGTGGATCAACACCTGAACCTGCGTTTCTGGTTCCGACCATTTGCTCCCAGTGCGACAACAGCGGAGGAAAAATATGGGTAAAGAACATCTACTTTGGATTGTCTGCGACGTTTCCGGCAGCATGTCGGAGGGCGGTAAGCACCTGCTGGCGCGTGGTGTGGCAAGAATGTCGGAGCAATATTGCCGCCTCGGATACGGGTGCGCGGAGCTGAAGCTGGTCGCGTGGAGCAAGGAGGCGCGGGTGGCCGATTGGCTGCCGGACCAGGAATTTCCGCCGGAGATGCTGGTGTGCGAAGGCGCGGCAAGTGCGAAGGCGCTGGTGGGTCTTCTCGGAGAGCAGCCTCATGGCAAGGTATTACTCATCACGGATGGCTTTTGGCCGGATAATGACGCGAGGACATTGAAGCGCTGGAAAGAACGCCTGCTGCCGGACACGCTCCGCGTCATCAAGGCTGGCTCGGATGCCAGCCCGCGGCTGAAAGGCGCGGAAGTGTTTTCCGCCGAAGAATTGTGGGCCGCGCTCGACGGCTGGCTGGAAGGAGGCGCAGCATGATTGTCTGGAAGAGCTTCGGAGCGAGCGTCATCGGCCCCGGCCACGTCGCGACAGGCCAGCCGAACCAGGATGCCTGGGCGGCAATCCATCGTCTTTGGGGCGATGGCATCGTTGTTTCCGATGGTGTCGGCTCGCGGCCGTTTTCCCAATTCGGAAGCCGCGCCGCCTGTCTCGCGGTGCCGAGCGCCGTCCGCGCTTGCCTCGGGGGAACCCGATCGCGCAGCGCACTGGGGCAGCGAATCGTATCCCACTGGCTTTCCCTCATTGCCCCGCTCGAGCCTCGCGATTGCGCCGCCACCTGTATGTTCGCGTTTCGCGTGGGCGGTGCGGTTCAGTTCGGAATGCTGGGCGACGGCCTCGCCGCCGTGGTAAAAACCGATGGCTCGGTCGTCTCGTTGTCCGAAGACAAGACGGAAGGTTTTTCCAACGTCACTGCCGCGCTTTCGCCAAACGTGACCGAGAAGGACTGGCGCTGGATGGCCTTTCGCGAGGAGGATTGCGGGGCCATTATCCTCTGCACCGATGGCGTCTCTGATGACCTGAAAGACGCCGATGGCTTCGTCCGGGAATTCGTCGGCGCGCATCGCGAGCTTGCCGTGGTGTCGGCGGCCCGCCACGCCCACGAGATGCTCGAAAGATGGCCGGCGCCCAGCCACCAGGACGACAAGACTATTGCCTGCCTTGTGCGGGAGGAGGTGGCGGATGAGTAATCGCGAAAACTCGGTTTACCAGGCCAGGTATCCCGCACCGAGACCGCTCGCCGATGAATACGGCAACTTTCATTATCCGGCCGATGAGCTCGCCCGCGGGGGACAGGGCGTGGTCTTCCGGACCGGGGATGCCGACCTGGCGATCAAGCAGCCGCTCAATGCCTCCGGCAACCCGGATAAGAACGCCAATCTGCGCGACCGCTTCCGGAATATCCGCCTCCTGCCATTGCCGCCCCGCATACCCATTTCCCTACCTCTCGCCATCCTACGCGACGAACCGGGCTACGTGATGTGCCTCTTGAACGGCATGCAGCCATTCAGCGTTTTCGACTGGAATGGCCAAACTGCAACTGAGTTCGGCCAGGAAACTCTACCGCAATGGCTGGCGAAGATTCCGGACCGGGACATCGCCCTGCAGCTGCTCCATTACGCCCAAACGGGTTCGACCCGGCGCCGCCTCTTCGCGCTCTCGAGATGCGCCGCCATCCTGGCCCGCCTTCACAGCGTTGGATTGGTCTATGGCGACATTTCACACAACAACATCTTCGTCGGCGATCCCTCTTCACGCGAAGTCTGGCTGATCGATGCGGACAACCTCCGCTTTGAAATGAGCGAAGGCGGGAGCGCAGTCTATACGCCGGCCTACGGCGCACCGGAAATCGTGCAGGGACGCGATTGCTCCCGCCCGCGCACCGATTGCTGGGCGTTTGCCGTCCTGGCTTTCCGGACACTCTCACTCTGTCACCCATTCATCGGGAAAAGAGTGCTGGAACCTGATAGCGACGAAGGTGGCTGGGATGCCGAACCGACCGCCAGCGGTGCCCCCGCCGACCTAGACGAGCAGGCCCACGCCGGCTATCTGCCGTTTGTTGATGACGAGAACGACAATTCGAATGTTGCCGTCTCCGCATGCCTATCCCGTGAACTGGTGGCAACGCCCGCATTGCGCCGGCTCTTCCAGGAGACTTTTGGCGAGGGAAGGGCACAGCCGCATCGCCGCCCGGCGATGGCGTTCTGGGCCCTGGAATTGGCCCGGGCCTGCGACCAATCAATTCCCTGCCCCAACTGCAGGATGAGCTATTTCGCTGACAGCCACGAAGCGTGTCCGTATTGCGGCACATCGCGTCCGGCATTCGCCTGGGCAAAAACCGATCGGTGGAAGGTTCTGATTCCCGCCGCAGCCAGGGAATTCGCCCTGCCGCACCGGATGTTCCACCCGTTCTCCTTCGAGCGTCACGATGATGCGAGCTACGAGGCGGTCATGGACTTCGCCCGGAAGACCGCATGGCCTGTGCGGGGCACGGCCAGGTTTCCGGATCGTTTGACCTTTCACTTCGAGGAGGCAGCACAATGAATCTCCAGGATATCCCTGCCCGCATCCTGACCGTCCGCGTCAAGGCGGCTGACAAAGCGCTGCAAGCGCAGCCCGTTTTCTCCGTGGACGGCAGCGCGACTCACCAAGACGAATTCGAAATCCGGCTCAAGGATTCCGTTATCCGCGTCAAACCTGTGGTGAATGCCGACATTCGCCGGCTCCACTCCGAGCTCGCCAGCGGCCGAACCATCCTCGCACAACTCGCCAATCTCGCCGCTGATGGGAGCATTGAACTTCAGGTCGCCTTTTTCGCCGGCGAACTTTTGGACATGGGTGATGTCCAGGTCGGCGTGGATGAGTACGTGGAAAAAGGGATGGCCAGGATGGAAGGGGGTAAGGGCAAAATCAAAGCCGGCCGCCTTTACGCGAAACTGGAGCAGCTTTGCTGCTTCCACCATGGCGGCAACGCGTTTTTCTTCCTCACCGCCGGCCCGGCGATTGACGGCGCGGTGAAGCCTGAACCAGCGCCGGATGAGGAAGTGAGCGAGGTGCCCGAGGCGAGCAATGGCGCGGAAGATGGGGCGGACTTGGAATCGGCCGGCGAGCCCGATGAGGTGCGGGATGCCCTGCAAGCGCCAAAACCCGAGCCCACTCGCAAGAACTCGTTCTGCGTCACCGGTGACGGCATCCGCTTCGTCGTCACCGCGACCGCCATTCCAGATGGCGAGTCGATCTTCACCATCACGAGGCTGACCAAGCTCAGAGACGAGCCGGATCGCGCCTTGCGTCTCGCCAAGGGGAAGCTGCGATTCGTCGACTGGACGCAGACGGGAAAGATTCAAGTTCAGACCAGGGCGCAGATGACCGCGCTGACCAAGGATGAAAGCAGCTATTTGAAGAAATGGGACGAATTCGGCGACCTCGAGGGCGAGTTCATGCTCAAACGTGCTCGGGAAATCGGCGCACTGCGGTATGGCCACGTGAGCTCGAATCGCGACGGGACCGTTTCAATCCGCATTGCGGAGGCGTCAGATTTCGCGTTGAACGCCCTGGCAAAGGGCGAAATTGGGGAAGTGGAGGCCGTCAATGATTCACCGGAATATCTCAAGAATCCGGAATTGACGTTCGCGGAGTTTATCAGCCGTATCGAGCAAGTTGCAGCCGACGAGAAATTGCCGGGAAAGCATAAAAAAGAGCGAAAGGACGAGAATTCCTACCTCAAGGTTTCCAGCTTCGATGCGGCTTCGAGGTCGCTGACGATCAAGACGGAAGATCTTCCTCCCTCCGGAACGCTCATTCGTTCCTTGTCAGGCGAAATTGCGCAAATCAAGCGCCGGATCGCTGCCCGCAAGGCAATTCTCACTGGCCGCGACGCCAATGGGCAGCTTGGACCTTTGATCGAGGAAAAAGGCAGGATTACGCGAATCCGTCCGCCGCAAAAGATCCCGCCGCTCTCGGCCTTCGTTCGAGACAAGATCTTTCGGCAGCGGCCGACTCCCAGGCAGGAGGAGGCGATCGAAGTCGCGCTGAACACGCCTGACATTGCGCTCATCCAGGGTCCGCCCGGCACCGGCAAGACCACGGTGATCGCCGCCATTCTCGAGCGCCTTAATGAGTTGACGGTCAAGGGCGGCGCGAGCCTCAAAGGCCGGATTCTCCTTACCGGCTTCCAGCATGACGCGGTGGAGAACATGATTGACCGCATCTCGCTCAACGGCATTCCGGTTCCCAAGATCGGAAAACGCTCGGGCGCCGAGGAAGACGACTTTAATGTCTTTGAAAGGAAGATGGAAGAATGGTGCGGCAAGCTCGCCGCGGAACTCGGCGCGAAAAATCCGCAGATCGCCGAGATCAAGCAGGAAATGGAAATGAAGAACCTGTGCCTGCAATATCTTCAGGCGCCGACGCGGACGCTGGCGGCGAATCTCGCGAAAGGAATCGCCGGCCTCGGCAGTGCCATTCTGGGTGAAGAGCTCTCACGCCGCGCTGCCAATCTCGCGAAAAGGCTTTCGCTCGAGGAAAGCCTCAACGCCGGCTCCGATTCGCCATTGGATGCGGTGCGGCGTTTGCGTATCCGACCGGAGAGCTTTGCCGATGACGGGCCGGACCGGGTGGCCGACGCGCTGGACGATTTGAAAGATCTCCTCGAGGAAAACGAACGCGACCTGCTCGACCAGGCCAGCCTCTGGTGCAAGGAGGACGGCATTCCGCCTTTCCTGAACAGCCTGGCCGCGCTGAAAAAGAAACTCCTTATCCTTTTCACGGCTCCGCCCGTGTTCCGCGTGGAAAAGCAAAATGACGAAGTCATCGCGCTGGCTAGCGAAGCCGTTAAGAGAATCAAGGTGGCAGGATTCTCCGCCAAGGATGCGAAATCCGCCGCGCTGGCCGAATTTCTAGATGAGCTCGAAAGCAATCCATACGGGATGATCGACGCGGTTTCGGATTACAGTTACGCCTTCGCCGCCACCTGCCAGCAGAGCGTCAACCGGCAGATGCAGAAGAAAAAGGGATTCACGGGAGACAACCCCGGCGAGAGCATGGATTACGATTACGTCATCGTGGATGAGGCGGCCCGCGTCTCGCCCCGCGACCTGATGATTGCCATGGCGCAGGGCAAACGAATCATCCTTGTAGGCGACCACCGGCAGCTGCCGCATATCGTGGACGAAGATGTGATCGAGAAACTCTCCGAGGAAGAAGATAATCAATTACTCGCGCTCGAAAACGAGGTGGAGCGTGATGAAAAAAAGTGGGTGAATATCAGCCTCTTTGAGTACCTGTTCACCACGCGCCTGCCGATGTTGGAAAAGCAGGATAGCTTCCCCCGCCGTGTCACCCTCGACACCCAATACCGCATGCATCCGCTTTTGGGGGAATTCGTCAGCCGCAATTTTTATGAGCGCTTCGATGCGTCAGAAAGATTCCGCTCTGGAAAGCCGGTGAGCGATTTCGCGCACGCCCTACCCGGCACGGATGGTAAGCCCGCCGTCTGGCTGGAAGTTCCGGTCGCGAAAGGCCGTCACCATTCGAGCGGACATAGCTGGACGCGCCCGGCTGAGGCCATCGCCGTCGCTCAGCAGCTAAAGACGTGGATGAACTCCGCGGGAGGCCTCTGCAGTTCCCCGGCATTCTCAAAGGAGGACTTCGCCGATCTCTCTTCGCTGGCGGCTGGTTTGAAGAAGCCAGGCCGCAAGTTTGACGCTTGGCTTGCGGAGCAACTTTCCGATCGGACACAGACCGCGCTGGCCACGTATGAGGGGCAAAGCTCCGAGGGGCCGGCGCTCATCGACACGCTGACGCAAGACCTGAATAATCTCCTCAAGCGCTCCTCGATTTACTCCCCGGAACGTTTTGACGGCATCGCCCTGCGCCCTGCGGTCCAATCACTCCTTTCGCAGGCTCCTTCAGAAGGCACTCTCGACCGCCTCCACCGCCTGCTAATCGAGGACGCTTACCCAGTGCAACTCAGAAGGCATCCACTCTCCTTCGCGGTGATTTCCTTCTACAAGGCGCAGGCCGAACTCATCAGGGCGAAGCTCGGCAGAATCACGGAGGACGACGACAAGCTTCGCGTCGGCACCGTGGACTCGTTTCAAGGCATGGAGTTCGATGTCGTCTTTCTCTCCATGGTCAGGACCTTGCCGACGGGCTGGGAACCGGACGACAGCGACCGCGTAAAGCAAGCCAGGCGAATGTTCGGCCACCTCTGCCTGTACAATCGCCTGAATGTATCGATGAGCCGCCAGAAAAAGCTGCTGGTTTTGGCAGGTGATTCGGGACTGCTGCAGAGTGACCTCGCGGCAGAGTTCATCCCCGGATTAGTGGATTTCTTCCAGCTCTGTCAGACGGAAGGGAGGGTATTGCCATGTCAGTGACAGTCCTGGATTACGGCAGGCCAAATCCTTTTGGTGAGACCATTGGCCGGCCGCGCAATCTTGCCTGGCCGGTAAATGCCTATCGGGTCACGCTGCCGAAAGCATCGGATGGCGACGACGGGCTGAACGCCTTCGAACGTGTCATCTTGAAACTCCTTGATGCCGTCGGCGCGCTGGACGCCGGTGCGCTGGCGGATGAAACCCGGATCCCGATAGATCTGGTCAAAGGCATTCTTCTGCGCTTGCGGGACAAGTCATTGATTGACGAGCGCAATGTCATCATCCAGCCGAAGCGCGAGGACCGCGAAAGCAAGGAGGAGAAAGTGCCGGTGTTTGCCACGGCGCTCTTGTACCGCGAACTCGTCACCGGAAGGATTCTTCCTTTCCTGCATTTCTTGGACGAGAATCCATTGCGAAAGCGCGAGGAGGAGCGGTTCATCAAAACACTCAGGGCGGATAGTGAAAATGCGGCGCCTCCCCCGGTGCCCCGCGATGTCATCGGCGCCTTGCGGGCCATGAAGAGGTGGTCGGAGGCGCGGGGGAGCAGCGAGAAGTTTCCTGCCGTCGAAAAAATCACAATCGCTCAGCAGCCGGAGCGGCATCATCTCGACTGCCCCATCGCCATCCCAAAGAGCGAAAGCGAGTTTCGCATCGCCGATCCATTCGGGAACGGATTCTCGCTCATACTCGAAAGCGCGTTCGAGCGATTGCTCGAGCAGGATGGGAAGCTGGCCGGGTGGCTGCGCGAGTGGAAACAATCATTGCGCGATCCACGTCCTCCAAAACGTGACGACCCAGATGAACGGCCGAAAGAACCGTTCGACACCGACGCCAATCAGCAGCGTTTCCCGAAGCTTGTCGCCAATCTGCGCAAGCCGAAGAACGCGGCGTTTCGCTCGATTTCCACGATCTACGCCTCTCTCGAATGGGCCCTGTTTTACGCCTGCCGGCGTCTTCCATTTGAGGGCGCGATCGCGAAGCTCCAATTTGCCGCGCAGTCCGAACAGCCGGAGCTGATTGGGAACGCGGCGCATCACCTGGGGCTGACACCACCAGAGCGCAAGTTCAATCCGCTTCTGGAAAAGAAGCTTCAGGATTTTAGAAATGGGGAGGCAGAACTGCAGACCCTTCTTTCCATCGCGATTCTACAGGCGGAGAATGACTGGGCACATCCCTTGCACCGCATCGCCTCCACGCACCCCGATCTCCTTATTCGTCTGTCCAACATCAAGAAGAGCCGCGACGAGAAGAGACACGGCCAGGGCAAAGCCGACGCGGCGGATCTGGAATTGGCCGACGACGCTTTTATGCGCGAGATTGTACATGCGCTTTTGCCGGAAATCAGCTTTTCGGATACACCCGCTGCCGGACCGGATCAGGATGCCCGCGCCGATTCTCTTTTGGAGGCTCGCGATAGCATCCAGGGCGAATTTGGCTTCCGGTCCTTCAATCTCCTCGGTGCAAACCTGCAGGATCGCCTGATCTGCGCGGAGAGATTCTGGATGTCCTGCGTGGATGGTGACGACGCGCTCGTTTTCGCCCGTGATCTCTACGCCGCCGTCCAGTCAGCATTTGCGAAGCATCTGGCCGGAAAATTGCCACCAGATGTTCACGACTCTGAGCTCGCCAACGTGGCGGCAAGGAAGGCGGCAGACGCCGGTCTTGGCGGGACATGGCCGGTACGCCTGCGCACCGTGAAGATTTCCTTTATCCGCCAAAGCATGCAGGGAGCGGATCAGTCGCTCGGTGCCTGTACGATTGCATTTCTTCTCATCGCGAATGGCGAAACCTTGCGCGCGGTCGCGAATTCTCAGCCGACTTTCATCGATGATGTCGACATCATCCTCACCCGGAGTGGCCACGGAAATGAACCGCTTCCGCTACCAAAAGCGGACATCGCAAAGCTTCGCAAAGCGTCTTACACAACCATAAAAACACTTTTTGAGGCCTAAAATATGGGACTTTTCGGAAAATCAGAAGATGAGCTGAAACAGATTGCCGCCGCCATGGATAAGCGGCAGACCGACTTTGACAACCGCGAGAGCGATATCAAAAGCGGTGAAATCAATCTTGCCCACCAACGTGATCTGCTTGCGACGGACAAGGCCAAATTCGACACCGAGCGCGTCGACCACACCGGGGAGTTCAAACGTAGCGCCGAAAGTATTGCCGCTGCGAATGCCGATCTGGAAAAGCGCCGCTCCGAAATTGTGCTGATGGAGGCCGGGGCCAAGGCAAACTTTGCTGACGCTCAGCGTGAGGCGTTCAAAGAGGTCGTCGAGGCGCGGCAAACTAAACTTGATGCACGCCAGTGCGATTTGGACGCGCTGGCTGCTGATGTTGCAAAAAGGCTGGAAGCCCTTCATGCCAAGGAAGGCGATCTCGCCAAGCGGGAACTCGCCGTAACCGAACGCGAGCAGAAAGCCGATGCCGGATACGCCGATAAAGCCCGGGCACTCGCGGACGAGGCAGCCCGCCAGCATCGGGCCAACCTGGCGGAGTCCGAACGACTGGAAAAGCTGGCGGCCCAATTCTCAATCGATCACCAGGCATTGGCGGAGAAGAAAGGCGAACTCACCCATCGGGAACGGGCCGTCATCCTGGCCGAACAATCGCGCGACCAGGGCTTCGTCGACGAGCGCGCCGCCCTCAACGCCGAATTCCGCGACAAGCGCGCCAGGATGGAGGCAGAAATTGCGAGCACCCGCGAGCAGAAGCTCTCCGCATTGGAGGACGAGATGGCGAAATTGAAAGCCGGGCGCCTGGAGAATGTTTCTCAAGCCGAGCAATCCGAGCGGGACCGTATCCGCGCGGAAATCGCCAAGGAGCGCGAGGCTTGGATCAGGCAGCAGGAAGACACCCGCAGGCAACTGGAGACCGAACGCACCGAGCTTGAAAAGCAGAAGGGAGCGGTGTCCAGTTTGCAGAACGAATTCCAGGTCCGCACGGACGGGCTGGAGGCCGCCGAACGGATCCTCGAACGCAAAGAGCAGCGTTTGGAGCGGCGATGGAAGAAGCGCGACGACGAACTCAACGAGGAAGTCGAGTCGCAGTTGGCGGAGCGCCGCAAAACGCTCGAAGATAAAAATGCCCGCCTGGAAGGTGAGCTCGCCGATTTACGCGAATACCTCGGACGTCGCGAGAAGCGCCTTGGAGCCTTCGAGCATTTGGAGCAGCAGCTCCAAGGTAAGGATCCCGACCAATTCATCGACGAAATTAGAAGCAAGAGAGAGGAAGTCATGCGCCTCAAAGAAGAATCTGCCACTCTTCGCACGGAGGAGATGCGTGTGCTCGAACTGCAGGTACGGAATCAGAAAACGCGGGCGGACCAACTCGCGCAGCAAATTGCTTCCAACGAAGCCGACCTTGCGGAGGTTTCTGAGCTTCGCCGCAAGAACAAGCAGTTGACAGAAGACAGCGCAGCGAATTCCCGATTTGCGGAAAACTGCAAAGCAGAAACGGAGAGGCTGACGGCCGAACTCAATCGCCTTCGCGCCGCCTACGAGCGTCCCGCCGAGGTGGAGGCCCGCTACAAGGAAATCGAGATGCCGCACATCAAGGCGGACAAGGTAAAGCCGCCGAAGAAAGCCGAAATGGATGAGCTTGCCTGGCTCACGGGTGTCGCCAGCGCCTGCGACAGCTACGGGCTGCATTTCAACCCGCGCATCCTGAAGGCGTTCCATACCGCGCTCAAGACCGCCGAGTGGTCGCCGCTCACCGTTCTCGCCGGCGTGTCCGGCACCGGCAAATCCGAATTGCCCCGGCTCTATTCGCACTTTGGCGGGCTCCACTTCGAGCCCTTGTCTGTTCAGCCGAACTGGGATTCCCAAGAATCCATGCTCGGCTTTTTCAATTCGATCGACAACAAGTTCGACGCCCAGCCAATTCTGCGGTTCCTCGCCCAAAGCCAGAAAAAGTGGGCTGCGAGCACCGATGCCAGCGAGGGCTATCCGGGGCTGGATGACGCCGTCTGCCTCGTCCTGCTCGACGAGATGAACATGGCTCACCCCGAACTCTACTTTGCCGAATTTCTGAGCAAGCTCGAGCTGCGGCGCGGCATGAAAGGCGCCGAGGTCCCGTCCCTGTCGGTGAAGATCGGCGCCGGCCTGCCACAGTACCAGCTTCCGCTCGGCCGCAATGTCCTTTGGACGGGGACGATGAATCAGGACGAAACAACCAAAGCGCTTTCCGACAAGGTGCTCGACCGATCGATTGTCATTCACTTTCCGCGGCCGACCGCACTCAAACGGCGCCTGAAGCTTACACCGCTTGATGGAAAAAACCGAGGACCTCTCTTGCACAAAAGCTCATGGCAAAGCTGGCTGACACAAGGCAGTTCCTTCTCCGAAGATGATATCGAGCCGTTCAAAACTTTCATCGAGGAAACGAACGCCGCTCTCGCCATCGTCGGCCGCGCCATCGGACACCGTGTCTGGCAGTCCGTCGAATATTATATGGCGAACTATCCCGATGTCGGCGCCGCACAAAAGTCCCAAGACAAAGGCGCACTAGCGAAAGCACTCCATACCGCCTTTGAAGACCAACTTGTCCAGAAGGTCATGCCAAAATTGCGCGGCATCGATACCATCGGTAAGAGCAGAAAGGATTGCCTCGATAAAATCCTCGCGCAAATCAATAACGGCATCAGCGGCAATCGTTTTAATCTCGCTGACGACTTCAACCTAGCTTGCGAACTCGGCTACGGTCAGTTCATTTGGCAGTCGGCAAACTACCTGAGTGAACCCGCGGCTGTTTCAGTCCACGAGACAGTTTCGATGCCGAATTCTGGCCAGGAATCCTCGGCCGAAACAGCGCCGGAAACTTCGGCCTGATCCATGTCTGTTAACCTTTCCCGGAACCCGCCTCCTTCCGCGATTGAGGAAGTCTACGCCGCTCTCGCCGCTAATGGCCCAGATGCCGGACGCATTCGAAGCGTCGTCTCCCTGCGTCACTGGTTTCATGAACTGGGTGAATTCGACCAGTTGACCGGCGAATTGATGCCGATGTCGCTCACAACAGTCTGTGAACGCATTCTGGTATCGCAGTCAGATCTGGAGGCGAGCTGTAAGGATCGGCTGCAGAAGGTGCTCGATCACGTTCGCGAGCCTCTTCTTGGACTGATTAAGCGTCCCGTAGGGAAACTGATACGGGAGCAGGCCATGCTTCCTGTGCGTTCTGCTCGTGAACTGGATTCCTCCAGCTTCATGGCCTTGAGCCGCCGTCCTGGGCGGACGATCCGGGAGAAGCTTGCAGGCAAGCCCTATCTCCAAGCGATCCGCCGCAGCCCCACCTTGGACACTATCGAGAACCGCCTCATGAAAGCCCTCTGTCGGCGATTGACCGAGCTTCTCCAGCTCAGGCAGAAGTGCTTTCGGAACGCCGAGCCCTCGGAAAGTCTCGAGTTGCTGCAGGTTCTCGACTCTTGGTTCCATGGCTCAGACGCTGTGGGGATTGGCCCGTGGACCAACCTTCCACCCAACAACACACTCCTTCAGCATCGAAGCTATCGACGGCTCTGGAAGGGTTGGCGCTGGCTTCAGGCTATCAACGAAGATTTTCAACGCGACTACCGCCAGCACGAAGACCAATGGGCGGAGATTCTCTTCTGGACCCTACTGACCCGGCTTCGCGAATTACCGAACGTCCGGATCGCGGAACAACCGGTTTTTCCAGATTACGATCACTTCAGAATCGACCCAGGAATGGGAAATAGGAGCGGCGCTTACTCGTTGCCCGGATGCATCGTCAGCTCTCCATCGAAGGCCGAACTGAAGCCATTTCGCCTGCGCTTGTCCCGGAGCGGTCGTGTTGAAATGGTCTTTGACGGGATAGAAGACGATACTCTAGCGAGCTTCGGATTTGACGAAACTGGAACCGTAAGGGCGAAGATTAGAGGAGAAGTATTTACGGTTCCGCTAAGCCCCCATGGAGCGGCAGTCATCGCGTCGAAAGTTGTGCCTGCATCACTGCCACAGAGGGCGAGGGTTTCCGAAGCCTCTCCGTCAAGCCACACCGTTGTCGATTTGGCTTTCATAAGGCCGAGGTTCGGTAACGACCATAGTGAGGGGATGTTCCGCTCGCGGCTGCTATGGCAGCTGTGGCAGGTGCCCGATCGCCCCGTTCATGAACTAGACTTGGGGACGCAAAACGCCCTGGCTCTGCATCAGTATGCTACAACGGTGAGCATATTCGATCTTCTCAGTTCGGTACGGCCAGAGGCAATTTCAGCTGGAACGCTCAGCCGGGCCGCACGGCACTTCAGTCAAAAGATCCTTGACGCTCTTCAAACCGAATCACTGACGTACCTTGTCCCCGACGCGGTCGACGACTTCAGTTTAGAGATTCTGAGAACTAACTTGAATGCCCGTTTCCCTAAAGCGGAGCCATTGCCCCGCAGTATTGCGGCGGCAATGACGTGGCAATCATCAGGCGACTTTATTAGGCACCGAATAAGGGATGGCGCTCACGTCCTTGTAATCGATGCAGTGGCAGGTATTTTTTCCGCTACACCGCTAATTGCTAGATACAAGCAGCAACTTGCGAAATTGGTGCCAGAGACTCGAGGAATCTACTGGGAACGTTGTCCGACAGTCAGCGGTCACGCCAATTTTTCCTCTACCGGAATGGCTGTCAATGCACTGAGGAATGGCGGGTGTTTCTTTTCAGAGCCGTTGGGAAACCTGTGCGGGCTACAGGGAGTCATCGACGAGAGGGACCGAGTTAGTTGGCTCGGCACCGATGAGTCATGGTTTTCACCAACGGTTGGGCTGGTCGACCGTTATAGAGAATCACGAAAACCAGCAAGCAATGCGTGGGACGACTTGTCTCATGGCTTGGAACCTTTTTTTCGTGAAATCTCCATAAATACGAAGGTATTCCTTCTTGCCATTGGTGACACAGACCCAGATTTTGTCGGTCTGCCGCCAAGAGAGTTGATCGAAGGGCACCGGGTCGAGTGGGTGATGCCTCCACGCCAACTCACGCGCGGTGGCCAGATTCTCCGAAAGTGGCAAACTGCAGCGGGTGGCTTCCCGCTGTGGCAAGACAACCTGCCAGAATTGAGCGTTCGTATTTTGGTGAACGGTAGCTCTAAGCTATTTCATCTGGTGAAAGATATCCCTCCGGTGTCCCCCAAGAGAGGCGTACCCGTGTCTATCCCAATCAAAGACACATTCGATCTCGAAGCCGGGCACCCCGACTATGACTTCCCTTTGCTGAAGGGAGCCGAAGGAAGCAAACTGCGCTATAAGGCTAAGTTGAAGTCGCCGGCATTTCCGCTGCGTCAGAACACGCCCTGCAAGTTGTTCTTGACCTTCACTTATGGTGAAGACAACCCGTACGAACTGTGTTTTCAACCTCTCCGTCCAGAAGAAGCAGGATTCCAAAGCGTAAAAGTAGAGTGGCAGGAATCATTCAAATCCATTCCATGGGAGCTACTAGTGCCCAAATTTCCCCCTCGCAACACGTGGGCGGATTTAAAGAGTTTCAGAACAGGGAAGGATAAGTCTATTGACTTACTAGCTGAGCTTCAGCGGACACTGGATCTAAATCCCCTAGTGAAGGCTCTCGACTCCTTCTACAAGGCAAACACGGACCCATTACCGTATCCAGAACGTTCCTGCGGAGAGATCAAGTCCACAAACTGGGATCGTGGCTTCTGCTTCGTGCGGACTCAGTCAGGTGATATATTCTGCCATATTAAAAGTTTTTGCGAAGAAGTGGATCCCGATGAGATGAAGGTGGGGCAGCTCCTCTTCTTCGACATAAGGGAATCAAATGGGAAAGTGAGTTGCGCGAATACTGCATTCAGTTCAGAGATGCCGCTTTACTTGGAGCAAGGGCTTCGGAAACGCTATCTTGACGAGGCGGCATACAAAGCGACAAACGAAGCCCGTAAAATCGAGGCAATCCTGAAATCACGTCGAAACGCGATGAATATAGCGTGGAACCACGGTCACCATCTTTGCGAGCTTGATGCTCCCCCTGACCTGCGAAACGCCATTCATACATTTACGAGCCAATGTCTCGATCTGATTTCCATAAAACGTAAAAACTCGAGCAGTCAAACGCTTGAAGAGTCACTGTCCCGCCTCGAAGACGCGGCGTTCTATTCGCTTTGTTCTTTGAGTGCTGACACGCCTGACGATGTGTTTGAAAGAGTGCGAGAAATGCAGGATCATGAGGTCAGGAGAAATTGGCTTCCAATCGGACTTCTCATTGGTGACGCTTCCCAAGAACGACAAAAGCGTCTTTATCAGTACTGCGTCAATAGCGCGGCTGAAGGCGACAAAATTTGGATGCAAATAGTGGGAGTTGCCCTTTGGCGGGCTAAAAACTTAGCTACTGAGTTGCCTTTCGAAATCGTAGAGATGCTAGCTAAACAGCTTTGCAACATGCTTGCTAGGGAGCCGGTTATTCGTCAGAACTATGAAACGAAGCTATCTTTCGTATCGCCATATATTGTATGCCTGCTCGAGCTGTGTCTCGGGTTGCTGCGTAGTCGTGAGGCGACTAGCACTGAGGTGAAAAGAGTTCTCGCCGTAGGCAGCCCCCTCGCCAGACGTCTGGAAAAAATAGTAGAAGACATCGACAGGCAGATCCTCGGCTCCGGACTTTCGATGAATAGTCGAGTTTCTTTTCAGTTGGAGGAACCAAAACCAAAAGGTGTAAGAAGCCATGATTTACTCTACGCTCTTCAAGCTTTTCTTACGGGAGAGTTTGGCGCAATCGCAATATCGGTAACTAGCGTTGATGACAATGGATAAACAAACGACGTTACACGATGGCATCAGCCAAAGTAAATTCCTCCTCACATGGTATGGAATTACGGACCTGCGATCCGCATTGGGACTTGATCCAGGAGGGGGACCGGTTTTAGGGGCGCTCAAAAATGGCGAGTTCACCGAAGTAATGATTTTGGCCTATACGGATCCGTCCAAAATCGGCCCAGAGTCTGACGACGATCAGAGAAAATGGAATCGGTGGTTGGGCAGCTCCCCTATCGAACGGGAATTGCTGGATCGTCCCCGGGAATTTAAGCTTGTCGACACTTTCTCGAATACGCCGGCTGCGCACCAATTATACAAGAAATGGCTCAGATCCAAGCTTAGTGAGTTGAGCGTATCCGCAAACGTCCGCTTGTGCGTGAAGGAATTGGCTGCATTAAACGATTCGAAGGGTATTTACGATGCGGTCGTTCAGGCCATGGATCTTGTTCTGTCGGATCCTGGGGAAAAGCGTATTACCTTTTTCCTAAGTCCAGGTACTCCCGTAATGGCATTTACATGGGCATTCGTGGCTCTCGCCAGTCCTGAGATCGATATCCAAATTCTGTCTAGTTCCGATCCACGGAAGCCGCCTGTTCCGGTGAGCCTTCCCTACGACTTGATGGCGCCATCTAATCGGCGTGTGAGGGCGGCGGCTGAAGGCGATCTGAGAGAATTTGATGTCGTCTTTCATCTTTTTGGTGAGCAGCGCATGGCGCCGTTGCTCGGGGTTCTCCAGTTTCCGGCCAAGCGGCATGTATTTGTCACGAGCGACCAGCATTCGTCTGAAATAATGCAGCAGTTTATGCCCCCAGGGGCTTGGAGTGAACTCCGAGTCAGTCCCTTTGACCCGATGAGTGCAAAGGTCCAGATCCTCAAAGAGGTGGCAGGATTGCCCCAGCAGTCCAGAGTTGGCTTCAACTTGACCGGAGGAACGAAGCTTATGTTTGCCGGGGCCATTGCCGCCTGCCGGAAGATCGGCGGTGTTCCATTTTA
This sequence comes from Chthoniobacteraceae bacterium, assembly GCA_028293625.1. Taxonomy (GTDB): domain Bacteria; phylum Verrucomicrobiota; class Verrucomicrobiia; order Chthoniobacterales; family Chthoniobacteraceae; genus CAIURC01. The sequence continues at coordinate 28,377 of JAQGOL010000036.1, forward strand.
CTTTGAAACTCGCGAACATAGTCTCATTTTTCTCCACGATTTTAAGTCGATGCCGGTTCGCGCCATTGAGAATCTGGAGCTGTTTTTTCAGGCTAACGGCTTTGCGATCGCAAGGAAGGGTGTATGGCAAGACAACCCGCTTCGCCAACAGCGTTCCGATCTGACGCGTAAGCTTTGGAAGGAGCGGAAGGTGATTGCAAAGACCTACCGGCAGCTTTCCGACTATGTTCAGGATGAGGTGCCGCGTCCGTTTCTCATTCAGCAGAAGTACTGGGACCGGAACGTGGAGGCAGTTATCGAGATTGGCTTGGAGCAGTCTGGGCGCGCACACGTATCCCTATGCGGTAAAACGTATTCATTTGATCAATGCCCCGATTTTGCCCGCTATTTGGCAGGAGGATGGTTGGAAGAATACGTGTATCTCACCCTCGAGCCGTTACTGCACTGTGGAGTGATCCGCGATTTGCGCGTCGGGCTCGAGGTCACATGGGATGGTCCTACTGGGGCAATCGACGGCCCGATCCAAGAGTTCGACGTAGTCTTTACCGACGGCCAAAGACTCTTTATCGTCGAATGTAAGGCAGGCGCGGTCACGGGTGACCAAGTTCTCAAGCTGCAACAATGTGTCAGAAGTTATGGTGGCATTGACGCGCGGGGAATTATGGCTTGCGCATTTGAGCCACGCTCACCGCTCACCCGGAAGCGCGTGGAGAATGCTAACAATATTTCGGGTTTCTACGGGTGGGACATTGCCAATCATTTGCCGAATCACATCTCTTCTAAGCCGTCGTAGCTTTTGTGCATATCCGGTGGCGTCGAGGGCCACGAACACCCGGGTGGCGCCCTCCGCAGCAATCACCGCGGGACTTCCATTGATTGTGGGTGGACCGATCTGAAATTGGACGAGATTGACCGGTTCGAAAGTGGATGGTGCAAGGGCCTCTTTTGCCAAATTATTCTTGTAACGCGCTATGCTTTTCCGTAAGCGGTGCGCCGAGCACCTCTTGACAGCAGGCGTTTGAAGATCGGGGTCGGCGGCGGCGGCGAAGTGCCGCAGGTCAAGCCGCGAGCGCGGACGGAGTCTTGGATTGGGCCTGGGCTTTGGCCCATGCTTCGGGAGTCACGTCCTTGATCTGCCAGTTGGTCAGCGAGGGCAATCGGCTGAGCACGTCGCGCAGATACGCATGGGGATCGATGCCCCGTCGCCGGCAGCACTCCACGATCGTGTAGATGATGGCGCTGCGCTCGCCGGCCTCGGCATCGCCAATGAACAACCAATTCTTTTTTCCAACAGCCGTCGGGCGAATCGAGTTCTCGGCGATGTTATTATCGATCTCGACGAGCCCATCGTTGAGGTAGACGTACAGGGACTTCCATTGACCCAGCGCATAGCCGATCGCCTTTGCCATGCGGCTTTTGGGCAGGTATCGCTTTTTCTCGTTCAAGGAGTTGAAGAGTAGTCCCAAGCGGTCGAGCACCGGCCTACTTCGCCAGGTTCGCGCGGCCTGTCGACCTTGTGGTCCGGTGCCCGATTCTCTTAACTCCTTTTCCACCGCATAAAGTTGCTGGATTTGCCGCAGGATCCAGGCGGCCATTTGCGGTGCCTCGTCGAGGGCCTCGAAAAAGTAACGCCGCACGTGAGCCATGCATCCAGCCAGTGTGATCCGCGAGCCGCGGATCTCGGCAAAGCAATCATACACTGAATATCCATCGCATTGGATCGTGCCAATGAAGTCAACCGGGACAATGGCTTCCAGACAAGCCGTGGAACGTCCAGGATCCCAAGTAAAAAGGACATCTCCAAAGGGCCGGCTGCAAACCCACATGTAACCCTTCTTGGTTTTTCCATTTCCAGGCACAAGGTATTGACTGCCCGTTTCGTCGATCTGGAGATATCCAGGCTTCATGATCCCTTTGCGGATCTCTTCATAGATGGGCTTTAGCCAATCCGCGGCCAACTCCATCCAGCGAGCCATGGTCTGGCGCGGCAACCAAACTCCATAGCGGCTCTCGAAGATATACTCCTGCCGATAGAGTGGCAGGTGATAGACGAATTTGTTGACCACGATTTCCGTCATCAGGCCCGGAGTGACGATGCTTCGATCCTGCAAGCTCGGGGGCAGATCCCCGACTATAGGCACCGCATCGACTTCGCTACGTTTGACGTATTTGGGACGCACGATCCGGCGCTTGAAAAAGCGGCCCGGAGTAAAGTCGAGTAACTCGGTGACTTCCTCGCCGATCCGGCGCCACGCTTGCGGACAGGCCTTCACCGCCGCCGGTTCGATCACTTCTTCAAGGATGGGCAAGTGATCGGGCACCCGTGGTCCACGTTCGCTCCGGCGGTGGGAAGCGGAGGCTTTCTTGTCAGGCACTAAGAAGAAGCGCCTTACTGGCTTCCGGGCCTGATTCTTTTCCCTGGGCGGGTCCTTCCTCAGGATTACTCTGCAATAAAAAGAGCAGTTGGTTTTTGTCGATCTGCTCGCTTTTGGCGCCAAAGACCTGCCGCAGAAGCGCATCAACTTTCTGCCGCAAAATCGTGTTCTCGCACACGAGCCGCTCCATCTCCGCGCTGAGATGGACTATCTTATTCTCTTTAGCTTGTAACTCTTTGAGGACTTCATCCTCGCGCGAATCGTTCATTATCGGCAGAGCAAATTGGATATGAAATAGGCCCTGCTCAAGCCAAGTATAAACGATATAATTGGACTGGTTTTTTGTATCTTTTAGCTTCCAGGAGAGGGCTTACTCTTCACGCTCATACCAGGGCCGCATCTTGGCGCCGCGCAGATCGATCCCATCGGTGAGCATCGCCAGCGCCTCGGGTGCCAGCTTGAGTTTGACCCCCTCTATCTGCCCCGGCTTTGGCCATGAGAACGTCCCCTTTTCGAGCCGTTTTATCAGAACCCACAAGCCAGTTCCGTCAAAGTAAAGGATCTTGATCCGGGTATGTGCGCGGTTGCTAAAAAGAAACAGCGCACCTTGCCGGGGATCTTCTCCCAAGCGCTCGCTGGCCAGCGCATAAAGTCCGCTGAAGCTTTTGCGCATATCGCAAGGTTCCACCGCAACAAAAATCTTCAGGCTGCCGGCAAAACTTAGCATGGGCGGCGGCGGGGCTCTTTTGTTAAAGCGATCAGCTCGGCGGCGAGCGCAAGCTGGCTTGGCGACTCTATTTGAAGGCGCGCGCCACCTGGCAGTTCCACCGTGAGGCCCGCCTGCATTGGCTCACGAAAGGGCAGCGCCGGGTCCGTGTTTTCCAGCGACGCTTCCAAGAGATGGACGGGAAAGCGGCTTGCACGACCTTCGGGCAATCTGTCTGCGGCAGACGAGCCGGAATCGCATTTTTTCGCGCGGGTTTTGCGCCGGCTTTGCCGCCAATAAACAAAGGTCGTGTAGCGAACCCCCACCAGGCGCGCGAACCGCGCGCCGCTCAGGCCGCTTTTTTCATATTCATCAAGCAGCGCTTCGCGCCGCTCTTTGGAGACGATTACGCGGCCTCGCGAATCGGTCTCCAAAAGCCCTTCGTCGTTTTTTGTAGATGTCATAGGCCACCAGCCTCTGACATCTACGAGATTCTCCGCTAGCGGTGCTCGGTGTGACGCTTACGCTTTTCCGTGGTAACGGGAGCGTGATAGAACTGGATTAAAGAGTGGCGGGTGGCTCGTGGGACACAGCGAATGCCGGGACCCACAAAGCGGCTCGGTCAAAAGCGCGCGTTGAATGAGGCGCTTCGCTTTTTGCCGCGCAGGAAAGCCGGAGGCCAGCTACCTTCCGCATACGCTTTGAAGTAACGTTGTCCCGTGCGGCGCCACAGCTCACTTGGTTTCCTTTCCCCTGTGGCTTTCGAAAAACAATCCCTCAATAACTAACGATTTCGTGTCCGCATTATCGGCTCGACATCACTGCCCAGGCTGCGCCGCTTTTAAGACAATCGCAAAAATAGCACCTCAGAGCGGCAAAGGCCACGCTCATGAAGCTTGCCGTATACGAGCGCTCCGTGTGCAAAAGGAGCAGGGAATGTGCTTGCAGTGATTCGGGCACATTACCGCTTTTCTGCCTGCGTAGACGTTTACACAACAGTCGATTAACTCTTTCACCCGTACCGGGTGACAAAGACATATGGCTTAGATACAAAAGCCGCTGCATGTCATCAACTCCCCCCGTTTTGCGCCCTCCGTCCGAACCGTCGCCGGCGACCTTCCTCAAATCCCTGCTCGCCAGTCGCGCGGCGGAGGTTCTGGGGATTGCTGCGGCCGGAGGCACGACGCATCGCGAGGTTGCTGTAATAAGCGAACATCTAGGCGCGGATTATCATGGGCGATTTTTGATCGAGCTCCTGCAAAATGCGAACGATCAGGCCGGGGCACACGGCGCCACCGTGACGATCATCCGCGAGCTCGGCCTCCTCGTCGTGGCAAACGAAGGTGAACCCCTCAATACGAGCGGCGTTCGCTCGCTCACATCGCTGGGCATGAGTGCGAAAGATCCGAACGAGCTGATCGGCAACAAGGGCATTGGCTTCAAAGCCGTGTATGAAGTCACACGCTCGCCGGAGATTTACAGCGCTCCGAGCCGGCTCGAATCATTTCGGGCAGGGGGTGGTTTCGCGTTTCGGCTCAGCATGGACGTCTTTGCTGGGCCGGAAGGCGAGGCGCGGTTGAAGGCTCTTACTTCTGACGCGCGAGAAAGTAAGCCGAGGCTGCACGCGATCTCGATGAAACAGCGGGAACCTCCCTCCCGGCCGAGATTCGCAAAGCCGCGCCGTTCAAATTCCCGATCGCGCTGACGCATGCGGAAGTGAGTGCCAGATTCGCTGCGATTAACGGCCTTCCCGACGATGCTCAGACGCTCGTTATCCTGCCACTGGACGTTGCCGGAAAATCGAGCGTTGTGGATCGCGCGGTCGACGAATTGCTTGAGGAGGGCGGCGTAATGATTCTCTTCCTGCCAGGCATTGAGCGGCTCCGGGTGATCGATCGAACCCGGGGTCACACGACGGTCATTTCCAAGCGCCGCTGTGATTTGCCGACCAGCCATTCAGACGTCCGGCATAGAATCATTGATATTACCGTGGAGCGCGGCGAAGCGACATTCACCAGCACGGACTGGCACATTGCGGAGAGCGTGTATGGGGGCGCCGAGCATCCCGCGCAGGCCGCAGCACTGAACGCGGCGGCAAAAGATCTGCCGGGCTCGCGTTATGATGATGTGGAGCACGTTCCGGTGGCTGTGGCGCTGCGCCAGCTGAATTTGGACGCGAAGTTCATCTTGCCCGAACCGCACGGCCGCGTCTGCATCGGCCTTCCGACAGTGGACCTGACAGGCACGCCAGCATGGATTCATTCACATTTCTTCGGCAGCATCTCGCGTAAAGGCGTGGATTTTGCGGATTGCAAATTCAACAGCCTGCTTTTCGCCGAGGTACTCCGCCTCCACGGGCTACTGATCGGGAGGCTGCGGGCCAGCGATAAGATTGCGGATCGCCGTCTGGCGACGCTCGCCTTTGACTGCCGAGCCGGGCTGGCACTGGCCGATGCCTTGTTGGCCGAAGGAGGGCAGGCGCACGCTAAAATCGTATTGCTCGACGACCAACAGACATTCGCCCATGCCGAGAACGTGCTCATCGTGCGTCCCGACGATCTGTGCCTCGTCAGCAAGATCGCAAGCGCCTCCGCTGGAAAATCCGACAGGCCTGCGTTACCCGACGAATTACTCGCGCGAAATGCAAACGAGCTTCTTCGTCGGCTCAGCGCAACCGCTGGTGCGCCGCCAGATGAAGCGCAAACAATGCTCATTCGGCACACGAATGGGACATCATTGGTCGAACGGGCCGCGACCGCATTCCGCGATGTAGGCACTGAGTTTTGGGAACCTTTCCTCAGCTATTGCGTGGCACTTGATCCGGGGTTGGGACGGCTCCGCAGTTTGAAAGTAATCCCTGTGGCTAATGCGCGCACGGCCTCCGCAGAAGAAGGCGTCTTCCTGCCTCCGGTGCATGGTGAGCCGGAGCCGCCGGAGGGCGAGGACGACGAGGAAGAACTTCACGGCACCCTGCCACTGGCGGTGGAAGAGCGGCTTAACCTCGTGGATGTACGATGCCTGCGCGTCCGGCGCCCGGTTGGGCGCAAGCTTACGGAACTCGGCGAGCGACTTTCGCCTACAGCCTCGGTCGGGTTGCTCCGTCGTCCGAGACTCGATGAGCTCGTGAACAGCGCGATCATTCCTGCACTCAATATGCTGGATGCGACAGAGACTGATCTCGCGACGGGGTTGCGCCTCCTGAAACTCGTCGACGAATTAATGGGCCGGATGAAGGAAAAATCCCGCAAGCGCGTCTCGGTCGACAAGCTCAAGGCGCCCGCGCTTTCAGCCACGCCGCCTGGCTGGAGATGGGTTCCAGCTGAGCAGTGCTATTTCGGCGAGGGCTGGCTGAATGAACGGTGCGAGAACCAACTCCGCCAACTTTATGGCGAGCGCGACGGCGCCATGCTCATCGGGTGGAAAGTGATAGCCCTAATCTTTGAAAATGCCGATCGCGAGGAATGGCGCAGGATTTTCGAAACCGCGGGAGTTCACCCCCGTCCTCGCATTCTCTCTATGTCAAGGAAACGCTTTGCTTTGCCTTTCCAAGCGACGCGGGGCCATCTTTACGTTCCCGAGCAAGCGCAATGTCCGATCGATGACGCGCAACCATTCTGGAGGCCGTATCTGGAGCACTGCCGACAACGAGGCACAGCGGTGCAGAGTAATCAGTTCTACGGCTTCGATCGCGTAACATGGATCGACGGCCTCGATGAGGAGCATGCTCTGCTTGTTGTGGAGATGATCCTGCGGGAACCTGCACATTATGAACATAATCTGACTTGCATGCTTGGTCGCGATGGCACTGCACACGATTGCACCACACCGCCAAGCCTGTGGGTTCATGCGTTGCGCACGCAAGATTGGGCCGTCATCCCTACCGCGGACGCCTTTCATCAGCCTTCGGAATGCTGGATCCTGCGAGGTTCACACGGGGCATCCCGACAGCGGCGTTTCGATTTGCTCCAATGCGTCAAGCAGGATTGCCTGAATGCGGCACGTATTCTTACTGCGCTCGGCGTGGAAGAACTGGAGCGGCCTTCTGTCGATGCAATTCTGAGGGAATTGGGGCGGCTTGCCCACCGCGCGAATAACGACATGGAAGGACGCACCCGGCAGGTGGAGCGGCTCGTGGAAGACCTTTACGGACGGCTGCAGGACATCGTTGGCGAGCCGGACGGCACGCCCGTCTCGTTGACCGGTAGCGTCACGCTTCTGCCACTGCTGAAGGAGGGCCGTGTCGTCGGTGTTCCACTGAGCGCGATCACGGACGCCTATTGCCACGACGATCCAAACCGTGCCGAATTCGTACCTGGAATCATGTCGCGCCTACGCTGGCCGATTAGCACGCGAGCTGCCACGGCACGCTTCGCGCGCTGGCTGCGAGCATGGCTCGGGGAGACCGCCGTGCTTCTTACCAGTGAGGCCGGAGTAGAGACGGGCTTCGTTCCGGCTGGGGACCCAGTGCCGCTCCTGGACTGGCTGCGGAACGAATTTTCCGCGCATCAACAAGTGCTCACTGATCTCGGCTGTCTCATCGCCTACATGGGGTCGCGTGTTACAGAACCGGGGAAGGAGCAGTTCCGCACCTATTGGGCGCGATTTGAGAGGGCGATGCTCACGTTCGGACGATTCGCTCAGACGGGGACGCGCGTGTTCATAGACAGACGAGCACATGGCCAGGTGGACATTCACGCGCTCGCGGGCCTCAGTGCTACGGATTTGCTCGGCGAGACGTGGCGACTTGTCGCAAAGGATCACGAAGATGTGTGGCGGCTCTACTGTATGGCGCTCGCGAAGGGCAATCATTACGCTGCGGAGTTCCTCCGGCAGAAGTCGATCACCGACAAAGAACGCGAGGATGTTGAGGCGGCGATGGGCGTTGCCGCAAGCGAGCGGCTGGATCGTTTAAAGGCTGCGGTGTGGGCGTTTCGCAGAGCGCAACTTGCGGAGACGCAGGACGACTTTCTCGCCGGTTGGAATGCCAACGCCGAAAACGCGGCATGTCTCGCCAGGTGGCTTGGCGCGCCGTTCACGCTGGCACTGCTCAGCACTGTGCTTACCGAAGTGTCGGACGACGTCGCCTTTGCGCAGTTGATCCGTGAGCTGGCAATCGACGTAGATGAGTGGCAGCAGTGCCGCGAAGCACTATTTCAGCCGCGCCACCGCTTCCAGTCTGCAATCCGGCTTTGGGTGGACACACGCCGGCAAGTGGCTGCAATTTTGCAGGCATCGTTCGCGAGGAGGTCTGGCACAGATCTCGACGAGGCACGCACGATGATCGAGTGTTTTGCCTCGATTGATGTGCCATTACAGCTTGCGGAGGCGCCGACAGAGTTTCCAGCGATTCGATCGGCGGTGATTGATGAGGCGGAGCGTCTGGAGATGAAGGGTTCGGCACGCTCAACCGATGTTATGCACAACCGATTGCAAGCGCTTCGCGATGCAGCCACGGCTTGGCCGGGGGAGTTAAAAGCGGGAAAAGAGGCGCCGGATCGTGATGTGCGCGAGTTCCGCGAGAACACGGAAGCAGTGCGATCGCGGGAAGCGGGGGAACGCTTCGCACTTTATATTGAAGTCGCGCGTCATATCGCGCAGGCGCTTAGCGAGCCGCTCGACCCGGCAGCGCTCGCGGAGAGTGGAAATCTACCGAAGCTGACCCATGGCTATTGGGCGAACCGCTTTTCCATGGTGCCGGTTTTTCAAAACGAACTGCGCAAAGCTGCTCCGCTGACACTGGCACGGATGATAGAACGAGATGCCTTCCGCGGCGATAACACGCCCACGGATTTGCGTGCGCTCTTTCCTGAGATTGCGAGCTCTGGGCCGGGCATAATCGCCAAGCCGCCGCGCCGAATCGCGCTCGCAGGTCGCGAGATGGATGAAGCTGAGCTTGAGCGGGAAATTGCGCTCGGCAGCGCGGGCTCGATCGGTGCAGCGCTGATTGCCGCAGCAGCGGCGCAGGATGTGGGGCAGCTCTTCCTGGATGGTGAGCGTCCAGAAATCCCGGCAACTGCGCGTCGCGAGTCGGGCCGCAGCAATGGCGGAGGGCGTCGATCCGATGCGGAATCGGATGCGGATAAGCTTCTAAATGGCGAGCTGGGAGAGATGTTTATCTTCGAGTGGCTTCGAGCGCGCGGGTTCGCAGACTTCGATCCTGAATGGTGGCTTTCCACAAACCGCCGCCGATACACTGGCTTCACTGACGGAGACAACTTTGCGGGCTGCGACTTCATCCTCGATGATCCTGAAAACCGCCTGCCGCATCGACCGGGACGCGAGCGCTGCCTCGTCGAAGTAAAATCCACTGCCGGAGATGGACTCGGCACGTTCAAAATAAGCGAAGGCGAGTGGCAGCGCGCGACGGAGGCGCACTTCTCATTGAACGAGGAATACCTCATCGTCCGCGTCGCTTTCGTACGCACAGCGAAACCGCGGATAGTCGATATTCTGCGCGATCCCTACGCGCTGATGACGCAGTCCAAACTGCGGTTCGTGGGCGGGGATTTCACAGCGCTAGCATCAGCGAAACAAGCCCCTTTATGAAGCTATTTGATCGCGAGGAAAGACTACATGGCGGTTCCTTCCAATAAGGCTCGATTTTCGGGGCACTCCTGATTACAGGAACTGGTTCCTATGAGAAGCGGCGCTTGTTTTTATTTTAACTAATTCTTCAAAGCCTTTGGTAGTCAAAGGCCTGAATGATAACCACCGACATCGCGCTATCGGACGCGAGGCGGCCCCCTCTGAATTTTCGACCACCCCCGGACTCTATGCCGTTTACAAACCAACTTGCCGACCATCTCCTCCAAACTGCACCTGAACATACCGATTGGTCCCTTGTTGAGTCACCCAATGCCGCTGGTTGCTTCGATGATCTCATGGAGTGGGCAACCGAGTTCCCCATCCGAAAATGGGAAGTTGAAAGCGGAATGCGGAAGCTAAGGTCCCGGCTGGGATTGGTACTGCTGTGGCTGGAGAGTGAAACGGCACGGCGCAAAGCGAGTGATGGCACACTTTGGCCGATATTGAGCAACCGGAAAATTGTTCCTTGGAATCGCGAGATTTACTCCCATCTGTTCGACTCATCGGGCAACCCCACCCAGGAACACCGGGATCTCCTGCGCACCGCTGCTGAAGTATACTCCCTGCGTCGCACCTTCAACGTGGATGAAGGCCAGCAGTGGTACCGATTGATCTATCTCCAGTTCGGCTTCACCCACGACGATGCTTCTCGAAGCCTCGCGCAGTGGCTGACGAGTCCTAACCTGCCCGTCAGCGTTAAAAAATTACTTGAGGCTAAAGATGCCGGCGCCGAAGCTTTCAAACATCTCTGGAGTTCGCTTCGGATGTTCCGTCTCAATAACTTGAATCAAGCAACACTGGAGAGCCGGCTCCGTGCAAATCCTTGGGTTTTGCCGGAATGGAGCGAATCGCTTATCAGATCGGCCAAGAAAAGCGACGCGCCGGCGCTCAACACTGAGGATTTGGAAGCTAACGAATCATCATTTTTTACGTCTCCCCAGCTTACCTGGTCAGAATCGCAAGCTCCGCGTTTTTCGACGCGGCTTTGCAATCTAGAACAATTAGACCTGCACCTGCCATGTTATCAGCTCAAGGCTCGTGATACGGTTCTCGCTCAACTCATCCGCCAACCAGACGGGACTTACTACAACGCCAATTTCGAGGCTATTTCGCTGCCGCTCCAGCCAGGGGTGGCATTGTCGCTGGTGGGCGATGACGAACAAATTATCGCACACCACGAAGCTATCTTGTGGGATCAAAATGAGGAGATAACCCTTTATTCGCCTCGGAGTGGCACCCGCATCCCACCACGCGTTCGACTGCGCGAGGGAATGGAAATCATGCTCATCAGTAGCAGCGACGTGACTCTCCAACCTTCGCCCGCTGAGTCAGTCGATTTGCCGCTTGGCTACCAGCTTCATCGCATCGCTCGTGGCTGGGAAGGGCAATTGGAAGCGCTCCTCGATGGGGTTGACGTGGTTTGGACAAGCACAATCGGATCCGCTCCAAAGTCAGACCAGCCACCTGTGACCGCGATGTTTACCCGCACGCTCGATTTGACATCCGTGGAGCGTGGCAAGGATGAGCGTTCCTGGCGCCTCCCTCTTAACGTCCGGATACCAATGGGTTGGGCTTTTAACAGTCTGCGCTGGCGTCGGGCAAACGGCGAACTCATCCAGTTTTCCGCGCTGCCCGATGCGCTTGATTTGACCGAAGCGGATGCGGTCAGACCCGTGACCCTGAATGTTCGCATAACCAACGGCACACGATTTAGAACCGAAGTGATCCGGGTGCCTGTGCCTTTCGTGGCGGCACTCAAGTGGTCCCAAAATGGCACGGTTTATCATCAGCAACAGAACCGCAAGCTGCTTCTCGGAGATGCTGGTCGTCACACTTGGAGCTTCAGCTTGCCGGCCATCGGCGGCCAGCCACGGGACCCGAGGCTATGCAGTCTGTCAGAAGGTTATTTTCTACTCAGGCGGCTTAAAACGCGCCCTTCGGCCCTGCCGGATCTTGGGGGTTATGGGGCTCCCCTCAATATTCTTGATGATCCCTATATCAAACCGACTCCCATTATGCAGGTCTCTCCCTGTGTTCTGGATGATGGCATCATCGGCAGCGTTACGTATATGCCCGAGGAAGGCGGCATTTACATCAAGTCGAAGATGATGCGAGCCGGTCCACAACACCGGCTCCTTATCTGGCATTCCGTGGGAAAAGATAGCTCCACGATAAATGAAATTGCCATCAATTTCCTGCTGGCAAAAGAGGACGGGTGGCTTTGGAAACATGGAGCGGACTTGTCCATCTTAGCTGTGGCGTTGGAGTTTCGCGGTGTGCGATTAGGCTCCTGGTTTTCGCATCAGAGCTGGTCGAGAAGTTTGACCCAGATGCCGCCTGGTGAACCTGGTAGAACGGCCGTTATGTTGCGTGCATGGAAAGCGCCTGTGCTGCAGGAAGAAGGAGACCATCTGCGCAACGTAACAATATGGTTGAAAACACATTGGGCAGCGGTGCTGCCCGTGTGGATGGATTCCAATGCCCGAACGGGGCCGGGCAACCGGTTATGGGAGATGCCGTCCATCAACGATCACTGGCGCGCGACCGTGAGCGATTTGCTTATCCGCGCGTTGCCGATGCCGGATGGTCCGAGCGCAAAGGCACTGGTGGAAGCCATCGCGCCGGAGAAATCCCCGCTCGAAGCTCTGGGCATCGCACTCTTCAAAATGGTCGAGTACTGTCCCATTCTCGCGGCCCGGGTTACTCGTGTTTACCTCAACAGCATGATCGCACCCGCCTCTCGCCCACGATTCTTCGATCAAGTCCTCAGCGTGTTAGGCATGAATGATCCATCTAAATGGGATCAACGGGCCACGGAGTTGGCCATGGTGCATGGCAACCGCGACGGGCATTGGTTGGAGCAAACGGTCCCCCGTCTGGCTTCCCTTGATCGAAATCCCATCACCGAAATCTCTCATGCGTATCGAGTGCTTTCAAATTCACCCGAATACCGCGCTTATGTCCTTGGCCGTTTTCTGAGCGAGATCCGCTAACCCCTTAACTCTCCCCTTCTTTCCCGTGAGCCAGCTAAACACCCTTGCCTTAAGAGACGCGTTAATCACCCGCGTTACCGATTTTGCCCTGGACGATCATTTTGTTTCTGATCCCGCGCTGTCCGATGCTTTGAAACAACTCTGGTCCGGCCCACCCGAAACCGGCGGGTTAGGCAGTGACTTATGGGTCGAAGGAGCGTTTCCTTCCACGCCAGCCGACGAAACGATGCAAGCATTGATGGCTCGCAAGCTAGTGAATAAGACATTGGCGGAGCAGTTGGATAGGACAGGGGCTTTTCCATTCACACAGATTCCCTATCGCCATCAGCTCGAAAGTATCGAGGCCGCCGCTTCCCGTAACTACGCCGGAGGGGGACGCCCGGCTATTGTGGTGATGGCGGGCACAGGCGCGGGTAAGACGGAAAGTTTTCTGATTCCCATGCTCAATGAGCTATGGGAAGCTCCCAAGGAAGCCGGGGGCGGAATCAGCGCATTGATTCTCTATCCGATGAATGCGTTGGTGAACGATCAGGTGGGCCGACTTGATCAATGGTTGAAAGATCAGACAAACCTTAGCTTTTTCCATTTCACCAGCGAAACCCCGGAGAATGCAAAAGTTGCGAACGACCGCAAGCTGCCCCTCGCGACGCCGGCGCGGTTCCGCACACGCCAACAGGCCCGCGGATGCGAGGACGCAGGAGGCAAGCCGATTGCGGCCGGTCCTAACCCCGACATCCTGGTAACGAACTACTCCATGCTGGAGTACATGCTCTGCCGGCCCCAAGACAACGTCTTCTTCGGCCGGAACCTCCGGGTCGTCGTCCTTGATGAAGCCCACATCTACAGCGGCAATCTGGCAGCGGAGATTACCTTGCTGCTTCGTCGCGTCATGATCCGGTGCGGGCGCAACCCCGAAGAAGTCCTCTGTATCGCCACGTCAGCAACCATCGGCGGGAAGGAGGAGGAATTGAAATCCTTTGCGGCCCGGCTTTTCAGCAAGCCGGAAGCACTCGTGCGCGTCATTAACGGCAAACCCTACCGGCCCGTTATCGCGGCACGGGAGTTGCCCCTTCCGCTCCCCGGCACGCTTATCGAGGCTTTAACTCAGACCCCGTTTCCCACTGACGATACCCTGGGCATTAGCGGTGGGCATCAGAAATTTAGCACCGCCTCCGAGGAAAGTTGGCAGCAGTGGATACTTGCATTGAAAGCGTTATCTCCTGATGGCATCCCTGAACGTGCCGCTGCGGGGCTCGCCGAAAATCGGTTTGCCGCGCCGCTCTTATGCGAGGCGCTCAGCGAATCGGGCGCAATTGCAGCTCTGCAAAACCTTCTCTGGAACGGCGGAAAGCCCAAGCGCCTGCCGTTGCAGGAACTCTGCGAACACCTCTTCGGCCGTTCCGATGCCGCCGCCATCGATGTTACCCGTCAGTTGCTCCAAGCGGGCGCTATCGCCCGGAGCAAACCGGGAACTCTCCCGCTCATTCCCAATCGCGTTCACTATCTACTCCGCGGCCCGGAAGGGATACTGATTACGTTTAGTGCGCAACCCGCGCAAGCGATGGCCTCGATTGGCATGGATCGGCAAATCTTTAGCGCCGGCGCCGACCCGAGCCGCCTTGGCTCCGATCCGGAGCATCCGTTAACATTATTTCGCTGCAATCAGTCGGGTTGGTGGGGCGTGGCAGGCAAAGCATCTAATGGGACGCTTGAGCCCGTGCCAACCTCAGTGGTGCTTTACGGGCAAAATGAAGAAAAAGAATTCGACCCCGAAAACCCGGATACCGCTCAATCGAGCCAGATCCGTTTTTACTCGCTTGAGCCCATTCGCGATTCTCCAGTCGTTACATTCGATCCTGCTACTGGAAAGGAAGGCGCCAGCGGCTCGGTTCATCTTTGGCCAGTGGATGTTTGCCCGAAGAGTAAAACACCGCTCGCCCCCGAAACTGTCGGCTGGTTTTCGGCTCGCGCCCGTTTGCAATTGAGCGTAGTAGCGGAAACCGCTCTCGCGGCGATGCCGGAATACCCCGATGACAGCAAAGGATGGAAGCCTGCGGGGGGCCGGCGGTTGCTGGTCTTTTCAGACAGCCGTGCGGAGGCGGCGCGGCTTGGCCCTAGACTGACTCGCCAGCATGAAATGCAGGTGTTCCGCGCCGCGCTGATCGAGCAATTATCGGACAAGGACAGAGCGGAAATGGACTTGGCAGCGTTGCGCGAAGACATTGCTTATTTTACGGAGCAGATCGCCACAGCCCCACCCTTAAGAAGGCCGCGGTTGGAAATGGCTCGGCAAGAGGCCGAGAACACGCTCAGGCGAACGGAGGCGGGAGGCACGATCGCTGACTGGGTGTCAAAGTTAAAAGAATCCACCATCGTCCCGGAAATCTTCGACGCGACCGAAGGCAAGAAGCATGAGCCAGGCATAGACAAGGCCTATGATGCCTGGACCCGGAACAGGAACACCATATTTAATTCGCTCGATAAATTGCTTGGCCGCGAGATGGCTCGCCGTCCCGTATGGCCCAATCCCTCTCTAGAAACCCTCGGTCTGGTTGAAGTTGTCTACCCGGGTATTGAGAAAACCCCCGTGCCCTTGGAAATCCTCGGCATATTACCTCCCGACACCGCAGCAAAGCTCGAAGCCGTGTGGCTGGACTATTTGGCCGCGTTGTTAGATGCGGTGCGCAGTCAGGGAGCCATTTCCCTTGGCGATGAAACGTCCGATCACGACTATCAGTATGGCAATAATCTACTGGGCAAACTTTTCTCGGCTCGGGAGTCTTACCGGCGAAACCTCATTCCGCTGATCGGCACAGAGTTCAAGGGCAGCAAAGCGTCCCGGCGAAATGCCTTTACTCGGAACGTGCTTCTGACAGTGGGTGTGCCCGAAAGCGAGGTGGAGGAATTCGGACGCCGCCTCATGCAAGCTGCTTTCGACGCGCTGGTCAAAGCTGCGGAGACGAAGAGCGTGGAATGGCTCAGGCTCACTCCGAGCCACCCGACCCATGGTGATGCCGCAGTTCCCGCGCTTCAGATTGCTTTCCACAAATTGGGGCTTCGCTGCCCGATCGCGCTCTATCGCTGTGAGAATACCGGCCAGGTTTGGCCGCGGACGGTTGCCGGGCTTTATCCCGGAGCCTCAGAGCCTTCCCTGGTAGCAGTGGAACATGAAGCTGTGGATAAAGATCCACGGCTCAAACGCCGCCGATATGAACTGAGCGAATGGATCGGCTTTCGACAAGGCTTGTGGGCCGAGGAACATAGCGCCCAGTTGTCGCCGCAGGAAAATGCCCGGCTTCAAAATCTGTTCCGGGAGGGAAGGCGCAATATTCTAAGCAGCACCACCACGCTGGAGCTTGGTATTGACATCGGCGGCCTAAGCGCAGTGCTGCTCGGTAATCTACCACCCGGAAAAGCTAATTATCTCCAACGGGCTGGCCGTGCGGGCCGCCGCGCGGATGGGACCTCGGCCGTTCTCGGTTTCGCCCGCCCGACGGCCTATGAGCGTGAGGTCTTCCTGGACTTCCGGCGTTACCTTGATCGGGAGTTGAGGCGTCCGACTATTTTTCTGGACCGTGCGCCACTGGTGAGACGCCACGCCCATGCTTGGCTGCTCGGTGAGTTCTTTCAAACTCATCTCGCTGCAAGGGATGCGACGGGCGCCATGGATGCATATGGCAAAATGGGCCCATTCACCGGCTTGTCGCTGCCCGACCCCTGGAAACCGAGTCGACCCAAGCCGCAGCTCAACCCGCCGAATTCGAACCCGCTCTCCACGCAGTTCCTGACGTACCTGGATAAGCTAGTGACCCATCCGACGGCAGTGATGATCGCCACTTTGAGGCGGCTCTGGGAAGGGTGTGCGAACGTTACTGCCGCGGATAGTGACTGGAAGGCAAACATTACCGCTGTACGCGAGGAATTTGCCGAAGGGATCAAAACGTGGATGAAAACCGTCGACGAGCTCGCCGAGGCTTGGTCGGAGATTGATTCAAATTCACAAGCGCCACAGGCCCGCGCCCAGGCTAATGCGATTGTTTACCAATTAATGACCCTGCATCGACTCACGGTCATCGAGTCGCTGGCGGATTCGAGAGTATTGCCGCGCTATGGTTTCCCGATCGGCTTGAGCCGCCTGCGAGTCCAGGTTCCCGATGGTTCGACGCGCACACGCGAGGAAGATCAGTTCCGCCTCCAGCGCGACAGTATGATGGCGATGCGGGAGTACACTCCCGGCTCACAACTCCTGGTCGGAGGCATGGTCATCACCTCGCGAGGCTTGCTCAAGCACTGGACCGGCGCGGTCATGCAAAATCAGTCGTGGGGATTGCGGGGCCAGTTTGTGCGAAGCGGCAGCGGCCTCTTCAGTTATAGCCTGGACGGGATTCTCCCTCAGTTGCCTGAGAAGCAGAGCAGCAGCCGGGAGGAACGGGGAGAATTCTTGTTGCCAAAGCATGGGTTTACCACCGCCGCCTGGGATCCCCCCCGGCTTGGAAGTGACTTTGAGCGGGTCGGCAAACTCGAAGTTTTCACTCTGGCTTTTGACGACTGGTCCAAATGCGACACGGCCCAACGCGACTTTGGCGGATTGCTAGGCGCCTCGGCTCAGTATCGCAACGCCGGAGAACTGCTCCTGATGAACTTTGGTGCGGAAGCGCGCGGTTTTGCCATCTGTCAAAAGTGCGGTTACGCGGAAAGCGAATGGAAACCGGCGGGCAAGGGACAACTTGATCTACCAAACCGTTTTGAATGGCATGCACCCCTCAATGCCACAAAGCTTACCGCCCGCTGTTGGGCCGACGGGGAAGCCCCCGTTTGGCGCAACCATCATCTCGCGGCCAAGCAAAGCACCCACCTGCTTCAAATTGATTTTGCCGGGCTCGGCCAACCGCTCGACTTTAACCTGCTTTTCACTCTGGGCCAAGCGCTTCGGCTTACCGCTGCGCAGACTCTGGAGATTGATGAGCGTGAACTCAGCGCTCTTAATCCAGCAGCCGACTCCCTAACCGGCACTCCTCGCTATGTGATTCTCTACGATTCGCTGGCGGGAGGTTCGGGGCACCTGGCTGAGCTTTCCCACGCCGAACATCCTGAACGGGCATTGGAGTGGATAAAACGCACCATCCAACTTCTCACATTAGAAGGCAACATGCCTGACACGGTCCGGCACCGCGAACTCATCCGCCGTTTGCTCACTTCTGCCTGCGACGATTCGCGGTTGGTACCTGAACGCGCTCGCGCACTGCTTTCAGATGCGATGGTAGGAAGACCACTTGGCAGGATCATCACGGCGAGTGCGCGCGGAATACCGAACAGTGATTGGAACTTGGAAAAGCTTCAAACCGAGACGCCGCCGGACCAATTCGATATGTACATTCAGCCAAAGCTGATCACTGGAATTGAAGGGGGACTTTACGCGTTCGAGCGCTGGGATCGCTCCCCCACCAACGACCCGCCGCCTGCAAATACGATCGTAGTATTGCGGGATGGTCATGGCGTCACAAGCATCGGCAAGTGGCAACTTTCCCGATATACCCAGCCGCTTCGCCCACATCGACTGACATTGCGTAGGCAGCCCAAAAACCTCGTGCTCGAATTGAGTGACGACGAGTTTGCTCAATTACGCGTAGTCGCCGTCTGTCGCTTGTAATCCTTGCCCCTGCTTTTTCATGGCCCGTCTGATTCCCCACGCCGACCCGTCCCACATCACACTGGAGCCCGAACGCCAAGTCGCGGAACGACTTTGCGCCCAGCTCCCCAAAAACGCCTTCGTCTTCCACAGTTATCCATGGCTTCGCCCCGAGCGTGATCTCGACCGGCGCAATGCTCCAACAATTCTTCGAGAGGGTGAAGCCGACTTTGTTGTCGTCCACCCGCGCTATGGCATCGCCATCGTAGAGGTCAAAGGAGGGTACATGCGCTACAATCCGGTCAATCTGCAATGGGACAGAGCCGGCGGCACCCACGACGTAACAGATCCTTTTGCCCAAGCCTCAAAAAATATGCGAGCGATCGAGGGGCAAATCAAACAGCGTTCCTTTGGCAGCTATCCCCAATTGCCGTTCTCACGAGTGCGTTGTGTCGTATTTCCCAACTGCGATTACTCGGGAACAATGCCTCCTGGAGCGCATGAAACGATCTTGGTAGGTGCATCCGATCTCGCCCGACTTGGAGAGAAAATCGAAGACCTCTTCAAACTTCAGCCCTTCGTGCCCAGCATCGGATTGAGTCCGACGAGTTTGGACGGCATCGTCCGCGCCCTTACATCTACTTTTCAACTAATTCCGGCACTGTGGAGCGAGCTTGAAGAGCAGGAAAAACGCTTATTCCGCTTCACCGAGGCACAAACCAATATTCTCTTGGTGCTCCAAGCTCATACTCGCGCGACAATTCAAGGGGTGGCCGGGTCGGGTAAAACTGTGCTGGCCGTGACGAAAGCCCGGCAATTTGCCGATGAAGGCAAGCGTGTCCTGTTTGTTTGCTTCAATGAAATGCTTGCAGAATGGGTGCGCTCACAACTACCTGCTCAGTATCACGCCGCTATTACTGTCCGAAATTACCACAAGCTTTGCAGCGAATGGGTGAAGGCCGCCGGTCTGAAATGGCCCACGGCCATTGACGAGACCTCTTTTTTCAAAGAAGACGCTCCAAAATTACTCGAAGAAGCAATTGATCGGCTTCCCGACAAATGTTTTGACGCAGTGGTTGTGGATGAAGGGCAGGATTTCATTCCGGAATGGTGGGATACCCTTGAGCTCATCAATCGGCAGCCCACAGAAGGGCCGCTCTACATCTTCTTCGATCCTGATCAACAAATTTTCCAGTCCACTGCCCCTGCGATGCCTGATCTAGGCCGCCCTTTTCTTCTCCCTGTCAATTGCAGAAACACGGAGAGAATTGCCAGTCAGTGCGGCGCAATTCTCGGTAAAAAAATCCCCGTGAATTGTGGGACTCCGGAGGGGCGTCTACCCAAGTCTGTTGTGGCCCCGACTCCTGCGCAGCAAATCCAGGAAGTCGAAAGGCAAATAAAAGAGTGGATGACCCCTGGCACGGGCTTGAAGGCCAACCAAATCGCCATCGTGACATGCGGAAATGTACAAAAATCTTCACTTGGCGGCCTTAAGAGCATTGCTGGAATACCGTTAACGACTGATTTAGGCGAATGGCAACGTGGCCGCGCTGTGCTTCTTACCAGTCTTTACCGATTCAAAGGCCTTGAGGCTGACGCTCTTATACTCGCCGATGTGGTCGCTCCGAATCTGGAGTCATCGACGGCACCGTTTCGGCCGCAGCACTTCTATGTGGCCTGCTCCAGGGCCAAGCACTTGCTGACCATTTTGTTATTATAAAAATCACTAAATTACGTAAGCGCCTGAGCTAACACATTGCTCAAGGTTGGCGACCGCATTGCGCTCACCGGCTCCGGTGCGTGCTTTTTTTGCGCTTCAGCGTGCGTTCTGCCGCTCAGAGCGGATTGCAGTTAGGTGCTGCCCAGTAGCCAGCATTTTCGAAGCGCTCTTTTACATCCGATGGAAGAACTGCGTTTATAGCTTTCACGATCGCATTGTGGAGCCTTCGGCGGGTGCGTGCGCCAGCGGAGCTCCCTGGAATTTTTGGGACCCCCTTTCTGCAGGAATAAGGAACCGGACCAAAAAACGCTCAGCCGGAGGTGCTATTCGCTGCTTCGATTATTTGCGCCATCAAGTCGTCTCCAAGCGCCTCTCTTCCCATCGCACCAAGGGGTTCACGCGCCGCCGGGGACGAGCTCGCGAAGAGACGGGCGAAATCGTTTGAGGCTATCCCTGCAGAGTGCGCGTCATTTTTTCGGGAGAAGATGCCGAGCGCCTTAAGATAGTGCCGCCCCGCTTGAAGGTAATCACCGCGCTCTCTGGCCAGATGACCCAACTGCCCGTAGCTGATTGCCGCGCCGTGTTCGTTGCCCTGCTTTTCTTTGATGGCGAGGGATTTGAGATACCAGCGCTCTGCGGCGTCAAAATCGCGCTGCTCCTGGGCAATGATGCCCAACTGATGGTAGCTAATTGCCGCGCCGTATTCGTCACCATGGTTTTCTGTAATAGCGAGGGATTTTAGATACCAGCGCTCTGCGGCGCCGAAATCACGTTGCTCCTCTGCGATCATGCCCAATTGATGATAAGTGCTTGCCGCGTCGTGTTCGTTGCCCTGCTTTTCTTTTATAGCGAGGGCTTTGAGATACCAGCGCTCCGCGGCGCCGAAATCACGTTGCTCCTCTGCGATCATGCCCAATTGATGGTAGGTGCTTGCCGCGTCGTGTTCGTTACCCTGCTTTTCAAAAATGGCGAGGGCTTTGAGATACCAGCGCTCCGCGGCGCCAAAATCGCGCTGCTCCTCTGCGATCATGCCCAACTGATGGTAGTTCATTGCCGCGTTGTGTTCGTTGCCGTACTTTTCAAAAATGGCGAGGGATTTGAAATACCAGCGCTCCGCGGCGCCAAGGTCGTGCTGCAGCAGTGCAATGCTGCCCAACTGAAGGTAGCTGCTTGCAGCACCGTGTTCGTTGCCGTGCTTTTCAAAAATGGCGAGGGCTTTGAGATACCGGCATTCCCCGGCGCCAAGGTCGTGCTGCAGCAGTGCAATGCTGCCCAAGTGATGGTAGCTGATTGCAACAGCGTGTTCGTTGCCGTGCTTTTCAAAAATGGCGAGGGCTTTGAGATACCGGCATTCCGCGGTGCCAAGGTCGTGTTGCAGCAGTGCAATGCTGCCCAACTGAAGATAGCTGCTTGCCGCACTGTGTTCGTTGCCGTGCTTTTCAAAAATGGCGAGAGCTTTGAGATACCGGCATTCCGCGGCGCCAAGGTCGTGCTGCTCCTGTGCAATCATGCCCAAGTGATGGTAAGCGCCAGCTTCGCCTTCCGGATTGTTCGTCTGCCGCCCGTTTTCAGCAAGCCGGTCAAACAATGCGGCAGCCTCCCGCCAGTTCCGCGTGTTCTGCGCGTAAATCGCAAGCGATTGAGTGAGCGCGGCGGTGTCATTTGCTATTCCATGCGCCATCGCCAAATCAAGCGCCCGATAAAAATTGGTGTGATGGAATGCAAAGATCCCCCGCTGCTCGTGGAGTTCTTTGGGAGCCACGGCATTCGCGAGACTTCCCATTACATCCACAAAAGCGCGCTCCCATAACCCCGCAACCGTTTCCGCGGAAAGCGCCTCCTCTTTTTGCGCGCCGGGCGTGGTGGCGCGCAGGGAACTCGTAAAGAGCGGGTGCAGGCTGAAGATGTTATGTCCAAGGCCGCTCAAAAATCCGGCCCGGACCAGCCGTGCTATTACCGCCTCCATTTTGGCGGGTTCATAACCAGGAATCCCACGATTGCCCATGGCATGCAGGTAATTGAGGTCCACATACCGCTCATGCAAGCCAAGAGGAATCAGATAGGGCTTTTCCTGCGGCCCAAACGATGCCAGCGCCACTTCCAGGGACGCCAGAAGCCGGGCGTGCGCCGGATCGGCGGTTGGGGTCAGAAACCGGGGCAGATGCTCTTTCCATTGGGCTCGCAAGGAGGCGCTCGATTGGCCAGAAAGCTGGGCAAGCACGGCGCGCACCAGCACCGGATGCCCTCCCAGGTCGCTCAATAGTTTACGCAGCTCGGTGTCCTCGCGATCGGCTGGAAGATCCAGGATTTCGAGCACCTGCGCGGCATACTCCCAGAGTTCCTCGCCCTGCAACCCGGCCAGAGCGACACGCCGGCAATCTTCAGGCGGCAGCCATGGTTCATCGCTTCGGCTGGTGATGAGCACCCTGGTTTTTCCGCCGCGCAAAGCCCTCAAGAAGTCACCGAGCCGCTGGGCATCGGCCGCAGACAAACAGCCGCTGACATGATCGGGCTCAAATCCGCGGGCGCTCTCAAAATTATCCCACACCAGCAGCAGCGGTTGCTCCCGGAGCGCCTCAATGAGCGCGGTAAAATGGGTTGCCTGATCGTCGCCATCAAACTGCGGGCCAAAGAGGCTGTGTCCGATCTCATTGAAGACAAACGAGGCGCTGCGGATGTCATCAAAGGAAAACCACAGCGGCTCCCGTTCCAGCCCGCCCGTGTCGCGCAGCCATTGGAGGAACTGCCGGGCCAGAGTCGTCTTTCCGATGCCGCCTAAACCGTGCACCAGGATTGATGCCGCGGGTTTTCGCATCGCGCGTTCAATGGCGTGAATGGCCGAGTCGCGTCCAATAAAACTGAGCGCCTCGGGCACGAGCGCTTGCGCGGGCAGCGGCACGGTGTCCGCCTGGGCCGGGCGGGCGCCGGAAAACTTCAGATCAAAATCCTCGCTCTGCTGGTAAACCACGGGCAGCAGCCAGTCCTGGAGGCTGACGTCGCGATTCCATGCGCTGCGCGAGCCTTGCTCAAACATCCGCAGCCGGCCTTCGCGCGCGGCTTCAAGCAGATTGCCGCTCCTAAAGAGACGCCGGTAAAAGGCGGGCAGAAACTCCCGGGCGCCGGTGACTGTCAGATTGTAGGCCATCGCGAGCACGCCGCGAAAACCCGCATGGACAAGCCCGCCGGCCACCGACGCAAACGCGCTGCCTTCAGCCGCATTGGCATCGAGCTGCGCTGAGCGGCACGCATTGAGCACGACAAAGGGAATCGCGCACCCCTTTAGCAACGTGGCCAGGCGGCTGGCGGTCACATCATCAGCGCTGCCGTCCTTTTTTTCAAAAAGCAGCCGGCCTTCATTTCCCTTGAAGTAGTTGGGAACCGCAGCTGGCTCATTCTGTTCGTAACCGCCGTGTCCATCAAAATGCAGGATGTGATAGTGCCCTGGGTTATCATCCAGATGCCGCCTCAGGTTCTCAAGGGTCGGGGGCCGCAATGCGTGGACCGCGACGGGCAGTTTTTCGCGTCCGATTAGTTCCACAAGCGGCCGTGAAATGGAGCGGTAATCAACATCATCCTCGCCATAGGGCCGCGCCGTGATGAGCAGGATATGAATGCAATCGGTTGGGAGCTCGGGTAAATCGGGTGGATCGGGCACTTCGCGGCTAAGCCTGCGCTGGATGCGCGCCCGATGTCCCAGAAAACCGAGCGGCGGAAAATGGAGCGCTTCCCACGGCCACGCGAGGAAATGCGGATCATCGCAGGAAATCATCAGATCGAGTACCGCATCGGCCCTTTGAGGAATCCAGGCGCCGGCTTCGAGGTTGTTAAAGAGCGCATTAAAAGCCGCCGTGCCCCAGGCTTTGAGCGCCTCTTCAATGAACTTGGCCCGTGCGATATTCGGCTCAAAGGGATAGTTTAGAAACTGCTCCAGATACCAGCGAAGCTGGGTCATGAGCTTCTCATCGCCGGCATTGGGCACAGGCCACTCGTAGGGAGAAGGCACCGCCGCGGGCTGGGCTAAACGCTGTTTTTCGTAGTTCTGCACCACAAACTGCGCGGGCGAGCTTCCGGAGACCTGCGAAATGCCAAGACGCGCCATCTTTCATATTATGGGGTCATATTGATACTATCAAGCTAAAAGCAAAAATACCTATTTTTGTTTATTTTCTGTAGGCATAATCGCAAGCTCTCGCCGAGCACTTCCGATGAAACTAGCGCCGCCCAAACCGCACTACACAGCAGATACCTGAGTTGAAAGGCGTCTCTCAGACTTTGAGTGAAGTTTACCCCGGAATGTGCCGGCTCCCTCTGCAAACCAACCATGGCAACTAAAGCGGCAGTCGTTATAGGAGTGAATAAAACGGGCGGACTGCCCGTGCTTCGCGGTGCGGTCGCGGGAGCTATCAGCTTTGCCCAGTGGGCGGAAACGAATGGATTCGACGTCCAGCTTCTTACCGACGAAACCGGGCCCGTCACCATCGATGCGATCAGTACGGCCATCACAAAGCTCGTGGAGGCGCGCACTTACTCCCAGCTCATCGTCCATTTTTCCGGTCACGGGCTGCTCCGGGGCACCTTCGAGCTTTGGATGCTTTCAGGGGCTCCGGAGAAGTCCGGCGAGGCGGTCAACGTGCCACTTTCCATCGATTATGCGCGTAATGTCGGCATTCCGCACGTGATCTTTATTTCGGATGCCTGCCGCTCGCTGCCTACGACGATTTTGCTGAACGCGGTGGCGGGAAACGCAATTTTTCCGGTTAAATCCCCCACCCCCCGGCCTCGCCCGCAGGTGGATGAGTTTTATGCCACGCTTCTGGGCGACTCTGCCTTTGAGGCACCTGCCGCAGACCGGGCAGCCGAAAACTATAAGGCTGTGTTCACCGACTGCCTGCTCAAGGGCCTTACCGATACCGGGGAAGACGCCACGGAGATTCGGCGCGAACCGAAACCGCTCTGTCATGTCATTTCCTCTTGGAAACTTAAAGACTACCTGGAGCGTACAGTTCCGGAAGCTGCGGCAGCCATTTCCAGCTCCATCGAGCAGGTCCCGGATATCCGGGTCGAATCGCGTCTGCCCAACTGCTTTGTGGATTTTCCACAAAGACCGGTTGTGGCAGGCTTTCGGGGGTGGGCTTCCGAGGAGAGCTCCCACGGCAGCGTGAGTAGGGAGAACCCTACCAATAGGAACCCTTTGTCCGATGACGATCAGCTGCAAAGGTTCTTTGCCGCGTTTGTGGGCCGGCCCAAGATCATTGCGGGGCTGGTGTTGGTTAGCGAGGCCAATAACCGGTGGAGTTTTGAAACCGGCGTGGGCTTTACCGTAGTCGGTGCCAAAGTAACCAAAGCAGCCGCCACCGGCTTGACCGTGGACGTGTTTGAGGAAAATGGCGCCGCCCAGATCCGTGTGCATCCATTACCGAATTTACAGCGAGGTGCCTCCATTTTTATTCAGTTTGATTCCGGGAACTGCTCGATACTGGCCATCCTCCCAGAATTTATCGGGACGGTGGTGGTCGAGAAAGGACGGGTCATTAGCGTCACCTATGTGCCTTCGGGGAATTCCGCGCGCTACCCCGGCTATGCGGAACACCAGGAGGCGATCAAACTGCGTCATGCCGTAATCGCCACGGCGGCCCGCTTCGGAGCCTTCCGCATTGAACCCGGGATGGCCGCGCGTTCAGCCAATTATTTACGCGCCCTCAAAGCATTCGACCCCACGCTGTGCCTCTACGCTGCCTATGCGTTCGCGCAGATTGGGGCACGCGAAGAGATTGTTTCCGTCTACGAATATATGGCACTCGAACTCGAACCCATCCTGTTCGATGTCGCCCTGCTGGCCGGCAGATTATCCTCGGAAAGCCCAGACCGGCACCGGCTCGCCCCCTTCTGTCCGATGCTGAATCAGGGCTGGGCGCTGTTGGGGCCGGCTGAAGAATTTCTTCCGCCGAGCGTGCGCGCCGCGCGCCCGTCCCTGCTTCCTGGTCTGTGGACCACCTTCGGTCCCGAGGGTGCGGATCCATTGCTCGAAGCTCTCTCCCAACACTCACTCCCATGAAGCTTCTCTATATCCACGGCCGCTCGCAGGAAGGCAAAGATCCCGTTAAACTTCAGGAAGAATGGGAAGCCGCTTTTGGAAAGGGGCTGCGCAATGCCGGCCTTGAACGTCCGCAGATTGTCGAAGTGGCCTTCCCGTTTTACGGGGACAAACTGGATGAGCTTGTCAGAGAACTCGCTCAACCTCTCATGGCCGAAGTCGCTGCCAGGGGCGGCACCGGCGCCACCACAAAGGAAATGGAATTCCGGTATGAGTTCTATAGTGAACTCGCAGCCGGCGCCGGCATTTCCGATGCCCAAATTCAGGCTCAGCTCGGCCCGGAACCTGTGGAAAGAGGGCCGCTGAATTGGCGGTGGGTGCATGCCCTTCTTAAAGGCCTCGACCGCACCCCGTTTGGCTCCAACGCGGTCGATAAATTTACTCACGATGTCTATGTCTATCTCACCAAATCGGCGGTGAGCCGCGCCATCGATAAGATCGTAGCCGATAAACTCACTGCCGGCCGTTGGGTCGTGGTGGCTCATTCCCTGGGAACGATTGTCGCTTATAACGTGTTACGCGCCATCAAACCCGAGCAGAACATTGAGGTTGTCCAACTGGTTACCGTGGGTTCGCCCTTGGGTGTCCGCGCGGTTCGGGAGCGGCTGGAAAGTCCGCTTTCAATGCCAGGCTGCACGAAAAGCTGGTACAACGCCTACGACAAGAACGATGTGGTGTCGCTCTACCCGCTCGACGCCCATAATTTCAACATAACGCCGCCGATTGAAAACAACGGCATCATCGACAACACGACGGACAATCAGCACGGCATATCAGGCTATCTCGACGACGCTAACGTCGCCCGTAAGATTGCCCAGGCATTTTAGATGGTGCGCGCCCCGGCGGAATTGAACGTGAATTGATTGTGGCTGACAACGTTTTAGCAGCCTGATCACGGGATTCAGCCGACGTCGAAGAGTGGAGTTTTACGCCAATGGGGCCGTTCCGTGAGACGCATCGCCGTAAGTTATCCGTTTTTCCCTCCCTGTTGAACGCTCAGCCGGAGGTGCTATTCTCTGCTTCGATTATTTGCGCCATCAAGTCGTCTCCAAGCGCAACGGCCGTGCGCCTTTCCTCGAAGGCTTTGAGTGGCTAAATCGCCGGCTCGAACGGCCTTCTGCGATCACGGCAAGCTGACTCCCGCTCAGATGGAAACCCCGGATTGGCCGGCAGTCCCGACTACGGGACGCTGAGTAATTGGACCCGGGCACGCCCCAGGACCGACCATCGACTTGCCTCATTCTGTGAGACGAGCCAGCGGATTGCTCAACGCGCTTGAGGGTCCCGATGCGTGAAATCGACATGGTCAACTTCATGCGGTGCAATGGCCTGATTGATTGCCGCGCGAAAATGCGTAAATGTCCGGCGCTTTGATTCCTCCTCGGCGAGTTGACTCCAGCTACCCCAGGGCGGCGTGAGCGAAGCGTCGGAATAAACAAGGAGGCGCCGCGCTTTGTCTCCCGTAAAGGCTAGGGGCCGCGTGGCGACTGCGATTTTCGCTCCAACGATCTCCACCCAGCGGTCGGAAAGGAGCGCCATTCCTTCTTGAATTTGCATTGATGAAGGAGCGCTTTTCCGATCGAAATCCCACCGTTGATACATCGGTCCGCCCATGGGTCCGACCGATCCGGTTGTCGGCTTACTGCTAAAATAGAAGTCCTTGTCGGGAACTCCTTCCGCCAAGTGTCCGCACCCGTTGTTGTGCGCCCAAGCTAGCGTCGCCTTCCAGCGTTCTCGTTTACTCGCATCGTTGCTGGAAGTCCATCCAGCGAGGATCAGCGGCGTGGGCGGAGTGGTCGGCGTGCAGGGCTGGAACCGGGCATAGTCGCTCAATGTTTTGAATACCTCCTGCCAAAGCATCGGGTTTGGGCATATGCGTTCCATGATCAGAGCGTTGGAAATCTAACTTACTATCAAAGACGAGCCTTAAGCCAAAGCGTTTCCCCGCGCATCGGCTCGCGGCATTTGACGAGAACTATAGCGTAATAATATAGCCACTTTCATTGCACTGTAGTCGGCCGGGGCCTGACCCGAAAACCGGCTTAACAAGGGGTCCATCCTAACGGCCAACCCGTTAACCAGTTGGCTTTCAACAAAGCCGCTCAGCCTTACTTGGACGTCCGGAAAATATTGACGTTCGTTTCCAGGCAGGGGCGGAGATCCAAGTTACTTGCGCCGATTTGGAGCCAGGAGTCAGGACATTGGTATATGTCCAAGCCTCGACCAATCTGGATGTGCCAGCCGGTGTCGGTACGCAACTCCCGCTCGTGGAGTTTCTGATCAAAGCGGTAGACCAGCTCCACCCCCACATCGGCCAAACTTTCCTTCAACTCATCGAGTTTCTTGGAGGTTTCTTCACGTTGGAGTTCCTGCTCGAAACCGGTCACAAGTTCGATGCTTTTTATCGTACCCGTCTGCACAACCAATTCACAGATTTGAAGGAAGTTACGCACCTGATGTTCACGACGTATATATGGGTCCTCAACAACTAGTTTCTTCGCGCCAACCAAGTAGGCGCCGAAAATGGATTGGTATGAAAAGCCGACGGCACTGTAGCGAATTGTGAAGCGCTGCTCAGTAAGGGGCGGAGCGGAATCAGAACTGAATAAATTTGACGGCACAATTGTCCGGTCAGCCGGTAATGAGGACGAAGCAGCGGTATTAGCAGAAACTGCTTTGAGCGGTGTGGAATGAGCGGGCAGAACGACCGCAGACTCTTGCGTACATCTCACGCTTCGCGGGTTCAAAGTGGCGTCTATGCCCTTTGATTCGGGGCAATGGACCTCCACTCGTTCGCCTGCGTTGTTGAGGTAGGAAAGATGAATTTCAGCGAATTCATCATCACTTTTGCGCTTGTTGAGCTGCTCCTTTACCCGTCGGCGGCCCTCAATGGCGTAGGCGAGGTATTCCTCCAGCTCACCATCGCTACACTCACCATCGGGATGGAACAGTTTGATGAAAGCGGAGACCGTCTTATACACTGCGGTCTCATCTCGTCCCTGGAACCCGGGCCCGAGCCGAACTCGCTTCTTCACGGCCGTGACGTGGTTCTTGTGCTTGAAGAGATGATGGAACGCCTCGGCCAAATAATCGGTGATGAAGCCGTACTCGTCAGTAAGCAGGTTGTCCGCGTTGGATGGGATTTCCCAGCCGGGCACAAAGGTGTGCATCCGGTGGATGACCGCGAGATCGAATTCGGGCGGCAGCGGCTTGAAAAGGTCGTGCTTTGAGGAGCGCACGACTTCGGCGATCGAGTCATCGATATTCCCGATAAAGACCAAGCTAGCGGGAACAATCACCTCGATGCCGAGGTTGAATCGCCCATTTGCCATGTAATCCTTGAGGATCTGTATAGTCCCAGGATCTTTGACCCGAATGCCGGCGACTTCGTCGAACGCGATGGTATCCCAGTAGCCGATGATTCCGGTCTGCCGACGCATCTTGTTGTAAAAGAGCGTAGCAGTGGTGGTCTGGCCGCCGCTGATGAGCGTTGAGTAGGGCGTGAACTCAGCAAAGGTGTAGGACTTGCCGGTGCCCCTGGGGCCGAGCTCCACGAAATTGTAATTCGGCTCCACCACCGGTGCCAGGCGCGCAAAGTAGTGCATCTTTTGGCGCTCAGTGAGCTTATCAGCTTCAAGACCAATAGAGCGCAGGAGCAGCGTCTTCCACTCTTCGAGCGTGAATGCACTCCGCCCCTCCACGAATTGGTTGAAGTCAAACCGCGAGACCTGGATTGGGCGCAGTTCCTCAATGTGGAAGGTGTAATCGTCGTCCTCGATTGGGTTGTAGCCCACCACGACCTCACACCAGAGCCCACCCTCAAGCAACCGCTTGTTCTCGCGGTAATGCCGCTCGTTGATCGCGATCCGCTTACTGCCAA
Organism: Chthoniobacteraceae bacterium; assembly: GCA_028293625.1. Lineage (GTDB taxonomy): Bacteria > Verrucomicrobiota > Verrucomicrobiia > Chthoniobacterales > Chthoniobacteraceae > CAIURC01. Next base: position 58,359 of record JAQGOL010000036.1, read on the forward strand.
AGTTCTCCATCTCCGCCCAGTGGCGTTTCTCTTTCTCGTGATGGGTGACCCGGATTTTATCAATGAACTTATGGCTGCCCTTCTGCTGCACCATCGATTGCGCCGCGTTGGACTCATTTGGCCGCACGAAATTACCTTGAAGGGTTTCATTCACGGCAATCATTCCCGACTCGATTTCATCCACGTCGTCCGTTGCGCAGTAACGCGCGAGCAGGAACTCCAAGACGAAGGTAGGAGCGTTGGTCCCCTTTTTAACGCGTTGAACGAGGTCTTTGCGCACCACGCGCCCGGGGAAAATCTTGTTCAGTTTTTCGCTGAGTGAATTCATGGGAGATTTCTAGTGGTGAAATTCGGTAACCAGTTTAACGGAAGCGTACTTCCAGCCGGTGATCGCATCCTTGGCTTCGATGGTGAGGTCGCCAGTAAAGTCTTCCTGGACACGAACAGGAATTTTGACCGCCTTGCCCCGCTCCAGGCAGATCTCACCGGTAGTGGGATCTACAAGTGCGCTTGCAGCAGGGGATGCCACGACCACACCCTTTTTATCGAATCCCTGGAGAAGTAGGCGAACGCTGGAGGGCCCAAAGAAATCCGCTGCGGGATAGGAGAGTTCCAAACTTGGAACTAGAGCCGTGATCGTGCCAGTAGCGGCTCCGCGGTAGGTCAGCGTCAGATGCGCTTTGTCGGCACCCTTCGACTGAATGGCCGGCTTCAACTCCACCTCGATGACCGGCAGCAAGTTTTCCTGCGGTGAAATTCCGCCGTGGAAGTAGGTCACGCCGGTCGTGTAAGTAGCAAGGCCCCTGGGTGTAGCGAAGGTGGGAAGCTCACTCCGGATACCCACGGCTCGGGATTCCGCAAAGAAGCTGGAAGCATCCCCAGCGCCAGCCCCCAGCAGACAGCGATCCTTGGACATAGGCCACTGGCCACTCGGTTTGCTGACTGCGTTACCCGCGCTACTGCTGGGCATCCAGCAAAAGCCATGATCGGTTGCGATCACGGCGTAATCAAACCCCTCGTCTGCGAGTCGGTTCACCGCAGTCTGGATTTTCCTCAGGATGTCCGGGAGAAGGCGTAAAAAATACGAGGGGTTATTTTCTCCAAGTGAGTCGATATCTGTGCTCTTGACCGCAAGAAACCGAATGGTTTCCGGATTTGGCCCAAGCTTGCCGGCCGCCGCGTTTTCAAGGTCAATGACCCGACACCGGTCCACCCCGATATACTTGCAAAGCGCGTCGCCTCGAGCTTTCGCGTTGTCGAGCTGGACCCCAGCGACTACGGGCACCACTTTCCCCAGGCTTTCGATCACTTCAAAGCTCTTTGACGCTCCCGGTAAGAGCGCTGCCATTCCCACCACCGTCACTCCGGGCAATTGTCCGCACATGATGCGCGAGCTGGCCTTGTGTCGCACTGACAAAGCCGCTTCCAACGGCATCGCAAGGTCATGCCGCAGGGCGTCTATCCAGAAGTAAGCCACCCGCTTGCCCGCCTTCCAGAGCGGTTCCACGACATGCTCGAAAATATCCGTGGCCCGACCATACCCCTGCGCAGGCCAACCCTCGGATGTCACGGCATCCTGAAAATGCCGGGCCAGTTTGTCGGCAGCAGAGCTGTACGCATCGCGCGCCTTGTTGAGCACCGATTTGAGTGGGCCTTCCACCGGCGCGATCTCCGCCGACACATGTTCCATCGAGCGGTGGAGTGTATCTATCTTCGTGAACATGCTGGCATAAACCTCGATCCAGTCGTCGAGTTTGCGCTTTTGAGCGAGCAAAGGCGTCACGTCGCCGACATTGATCAGGAGTCGCAGAGCCAGTTCGCCTAGGCGCCATTCGGCAGCGCGGGCGGCGTCGCGTTGCGTCCAGAAAGAGCTTTGCCGCTTGTTGGCGATCACCTTGGCGTCCTCAAATTTCCCGTCTTTCACCAAGCCGGAAAAGCGTCGCAGAAAACTGCGTTCCTCAAAAGAAAAGGTATCCAGTTCGCCAAAGTCCTCAATCCCGGCGCATGCGCTTTCCAAGCCCAATTCTTTGGAAATGCGCTCGGCGGCTTCCTCATAAGCTGCTTGGCTGCCCATGTTATCGCGGAGCGCATGACAAAGAGATTTAACAAAGGGCTGGTACGCTTTTACGGCGTGCGGGACGGTGCTGAGCCCAGCGGGAAGTGCAGCCGGTAAATCCGAGGCAAACTCCGAGAACAGCAGGTAACGCCAGAGCGTTGCCTGGAGATAATCAGCCTCGCCCTTTTGTCCGTCCAAGTGAAGGCCCAGAATTTTAGCCACGAGATCCTTGAAGTCTTTGATCCAGTGGGAGGAATTTCGAAGCTTTTTAAGGAGCAACTCGTCAGCACCCAGAAACTTGAGCATGATTTCGCGAGGCCCTTCGGCTTGGAGCAAAATCTGTAACACCACCGACTCTGCGCCCCCGCTGCGCAGCCCATTGATAATGCCAAAGGAAGGAGCGTCACCGTCCGCAAATAGTTCTTCAATCTTTCCCGCCTGTTCCGGCAGGAACTGAAGGCAGAGGGCCCGATAACTGTCACCCGCGCCATCCGGGAATTTCAAACCGCTGAGCGCGAATGGCTGGAAGGGATCGGCGAGCAACTCATGATCTTCCAACGGCTGTTTTCGGGGGATGAATAAAACTAAGGCGCTCTTGCCGCTCTGATCCTCGCCTACCCGGTTGAGTTCCTCGAAAGCGCGCTCTCGGCTCTCCATGATGTCGGCTCCGCAATCGAGGACTACGGTCCCATCGCCGGCCAGTCCGGCCGTGACATCGGCGTATCGGCTGTCCGGATCATGAATTACCAAAATGCGGCTATTCTTCAGCCGCTGGCGGAAATGCGTTTCTAGGAATGCTTCAAATTTCATGGGGCAAGATGTCTTGTGCGTTTGTGATCTCGCTTGGTTTTTCAGACGATTCACCCGATGCGACTGATCACCCCGACCGTCGCCGAATTTCCGGTAGTCGGACCACATCGGTTCGGGATCACAGTTCGGCAAGTTTCCATCCGGGGATTATGCCGTCCAGTCTGTCGCCTTGCCAAGCAGCAGCGTGATCGGTCGCTCGCACCGCTCACCGTTCCACTGGCCCGCGACAAACGGCAGGAAACCCGGAATTTCCCAGAGCGCGCCGTCGTGGGACACAGCGCCTGGATGAGCGAGCACGAGGGCGTTGACGAATTCAGCGAACACTGCGCGGTTGGTCTCAATCTGCTTGGCGTTCATGACGCGCTCTACGCCATCATTCTCGTCTTCGAATCGATGCGTGAGATTTTGGGGGATAAGTTCATGCACGACAAACACAGCCCAGTCTGCGCTTTCTTTTTCCGCATCCATCAAGGCTCCTGCGACACTGTAGAATAGCTGGTAATTCAAGGCCCCCACAGTTTGAGTCACTTCGCGCGATCCAAAGAGCAAACTGCCGAGATTCGCGATGCGCTCCGGCACCTTCGATCTCGGTTTTGTGGCTGCAAGCAACGCTTGAGCGACGCTTCGGCCCCTGGACCCAAATGGCTCATCGGCCTTCGCCTCGACATGGACGACGACTCGGCTTCCATTTGACGAGCCTGTCAGGATCAAGTCGGCGTTTCGGGTTTTACCTAGGAAGTTGTTCAGTGGTACTTCTTTTTCTCCCCAGGCGGCCTCGATCACCATTGAAGCCGTCACGGGATGGGATTTGAGGAGACGTCTAAAATTGGGCGGGATGATGGGACCTCCTGCGGATGGGAACCAGCGCTTTGCCAGCTCCTTTGCGCTCTTTCCGTCACGCCAATGGTAAGCTTTTCCCAACGGTCCCCACTCTACGGACCATTCTGCGACTGATTCGACTTTAAAGGCGCATCGCCTGAGCGTGGGGTGGATTGATTTATGGAATCATGCATCTGGAGGTGCCTCTTTCGTTGCTGACTTTTTCGCCCGCTTCACCTTCGGTTTAGGCACTTCGATTTTGCAAAGGTCTTGGAGGCCGTGGGCGATGGCCAGGGAGCGGTCGGTCTCGCATTTTTTGCGCACCCGGTCTGGCCAGAGCGTAAGTGTTAGATGCGCCCAGTCGTAGGTGCCTCGGTCGAGGTCTTTCCAAGTGGCTTCGAGGAGCTTTTGCCACTTGGGCAGGCGGAAAAGTTTCCAAAGTGGGCTGGCGGTGATTTGCACGCCGTCGTTCAAATTCGGCTTCCATCGGGGTGCCCACTGGGCGAGTTCGTCGCGGAGGGCGTGGAGTTCGGTGCGGAGGATCTCAGCTTCTTCGAGCTGTTTCCTATCTTTGGCGCCGCTCTCCTGGGCGGCTTCCATTGCGCGGAGGCGGACGATGGCGTTTTCCACGTCGCTTAGCTTCGGCTCCACGAAGTCCTGGAGGCACTTGAAGAGTGTATCGGGCGTGAGGCGGTGGTAGTAAACCCAGAGAGTATAGCTGCCGCTGGCGGTGGAGAGCGGCCAGTAAATGGGGGCTTGGCGGCGGCTCTTGGAGTAGCGTTTCAGGTGGTCGGCGAAGAAGCCGGCGGGTTTGCGGAGCCATTCGCGCAGGGACTTCACACCGAGCAAGGTGCAGGCTTCGTCGGCGATGGCTTCGGCGTGGCCGGGAAAAAGCACGGCGAGGACTTCGCGCACGCGGCGTTCGATGTCTTCCGGGTGGGCCGGATCATCCACGAGGAGGCCGGGCCAGGTGATGCGCATGGGATAGCTAGCGGGCACGTCGCTAGGCGCGGCAGGGATGCCGGCGGAGTTTTGTAGCATGCCGGGCGGGCTGACGGGGATCGGGGCAAAGGGGGTGGGCGCGGGCGGGGCGGAAAGTTCGCCGGTGGCGTAGCGGATATCCCAGCGGCCGAAGGCGCAGCCTAGGGCGTAGGCCAGCAGGTCGGCGGCGAGCGCTGGAGCGTCGGCCGTGGGGGCTTCCTCTTCCTCATCTTCGCCGGCTTCAGCCTCGCCAGTGGCTGCCGGGGCGAGGGTGGAGGTCAAAGCGGCGCGGTCCGCGACGTCGAGGCCATAGAGGTTAAAGGCGAGGTCGTCGATTTCTGCTTGGATGGCGGCGACGGTTTCCTCGCTCGTGCGCACGCGGGTGACCCATGCTGAGGTGCGTTCGGCTAGCGTTGCACCGTCAGACGTGGCGAGAAGCGCCGGCAGTTCAAAAGCGTGCGAAAGCGGGTCGGCTGTTCCGATTTCCCGCTTTGTGCGCCATGCGGTCACTGCATGCCTACCAAGAGTTAGCTCTCCCGTGAGTATTTCGGGGACGGGTAAAGCTCGGACTACGTTAGTGACGAACTCTGGGTGTCCGCTACGACCCAGTGACACCTTCAGCAAAAAATCCACGGTCTTTGAGGCAAAGAGGCCGAGGAACTGAGGAATTTGCTCTTGAGGTATAAGCGCAGCATAAGTGCGTGCGCTGAAGAAATAATTGGTCGGCAAAAATGAGGGGCTGAAAGCATGGGTACGTAATGGCCACGCAATGGCGGGCGAGCGGTAGTCATTTTCATCATGCAGAATCCAACCTGTATTCCCACCAAGATAAGGGAACTTGGCATTGATGTAGGCTCTGAGTTGAGTAAAGCCATTTTCTGCGAGCACCACTGCCGGGTAACTGAAATAGAAGGGGCTGAAATTCCCGCCGTTGGCATAGTTTCCCCACATGCTGTCCCGACCGACTCTCTGTGGATCGACCTCCCACCAGACGCGGACAAAACGAAAATCACACTTAGTCGAAAGGCCCAACGCAATCCGACGGTCGTCCGCTTCAGCAGACGCAAGTGTGGTGAACAAGTCACGCACGCGCTTGCCAACCCAGTAAGAAAATGGAACCGAAGGAATCTTTTTGAATTCTTGCGGGTTCGCGACGAAAATTCGTGAGTTGGTTGGGTTCGTGATGGCCTGTAGCAGCGTCGAATCTTTCTTATTATCCGCAAGCGCCCGGATGCATACGAGCAGTGGAAAGACTGGCTCCGGCGGTGCGGTGACCTTCCTCACCGTGTGCCAGAGCGGCGTGTATCGGATGGCGTCTCCGGGAATACTTTGGATGAAACCGTGCAGTTCGAGACGCTTTAGCTCAGCGACGGCTTGATAGCTCTTGAGTCCGCCGCGAGCGATCTGCCATTTCGGTAGGCTAAAGCGATCCTGGCGGTGGCACACGAGTTTTTCCAGTAATGGTGCGAGGGATAGGGTGAGATCGCGGGCTTCCGGTGCGGAGAGGCTGCGCAAGACATAGGCGGCGACTTCGACCATTGCATCGAGCACACCCATGCCCAGGTCGGCGAGGGCGATGGGCCGGAAGAGTCGGAGAACGACGCGGGTGCGCCAGTCTTCACTTTGGCCAAGGAAGAAGCCGGTACGGGAGCTGATGATGCCGAGGTAGCCGGCGGGGAGTAGCCGGGCGTGGAAGCATTCGACAAATGCTTTGTAAACGTCGCCCTTGGTGTCGCCGTAGGTGTCCTCAATGTAGGCACGGGACGGGAGGCTGGCGTCGCCAAAAGGCGGGTTCATCAGCGCCACGTCGTAACGCTGACGGCAGAGGTCGATGAAGGCGAAGCCGCGGGCCGCATCATCGGCAAAGAGGCGTTGCTGGTAACTGCCACCGGCACTTTCGGCAAAAGTACGAAGGGCGGTGTAGATCCGTTCTTCTGCATGTTCCCAAAATGCTTCGTCGGTGATTCCCGAGAGATCCAGGGTCAGCTCTTCCTGCTGTGCTTTGAGAGTATCGAACCCGAACAGGAAAGTTTGGTCGACGCGCGGAGGCGCTTTCCACCGGAGCTTGGATTCAGCAATGGCGCTGCGGATGTCTTCCTCAATCTGAAGCAGCGAACCGGCCTCACCCGCGAGCTGCATGCGATCAAAGATCGATTCGAGGAATTGGAGAAAGACCGCGCGCTCGGCGAGAGGGAATTGCTGTTCGACGAACTCGCGCAGGAACGCCTTTTCGCCCGGCATGGATTCGGCGCAGACGATGTGAGAGCGGCGCACAGAGGGCCGGTCGCTCACCGCGAGATCCTGATCCTGCCAGGCCCGCTGGGCGCGCAGCCAAAGCGAAAGGCCCGCGATCTGCGCGGCCCGGGGATCGATATCGACCCCGTGAAGATTGCACTCGATGATGAGACGCGGGATTTCGCGGGCGAACGCAGCCTTGGAAGAAAAGGATGAGGTATGAAGGATGAAGGATGAAAACGCCGGATAGGTGCCCTCGAGTTCTGCCATACTGCGGCCTTCTGCGTTAATTTTTGCCGCCATGTCCCAGGCTTCCTCGTAGAGGACCGTGAAGAGGTCGAAAGCGTAGAGGCCGAAGTGCATGGAGCCGCACGCCGGGTCGATCATTCGGATCTCGCGAGGATCCTTGAGCGGGCGATGCGGGATGTGGACGGTTTGACGAAGCAAATCTTCCTGCGAGAGATTCCCGCCAGTTTCTGAGTCAGTGCCGCCGCCGGTTTCCGGTGCGGACTCGCCTGCATTTAAAAAAACCTCCGAGGGACGGCGGATAAGGTAACGGCAACGGTCGCGGAGGACGGTTTCACCGTGTGTCATTTCATACCAAAGGCGGCCCAGCGCGTTGTCTGTGAGAAATTCTACGACGTATCGCGGGGTGAAAAATTGGTTGCGGACGGCCATCTCGCGGCTGTTGCGCGGGGCAGCGGATTCGTCGCGCATTTTCTTCCGCTCAGCGGGATCGTTGTAATACTGGTAAATCCAGCCAATGGTCTCGTCCTCGCGCCAGAGCCCTGCGAAGGTTTCGGGGGAAACGGCGTCGCGGCTGGCAGCGGTGCCCGAGCCGTTCAGTTCGGCGAGGACCGCTTCCAAAGCGGCCTGGCGCGGGAATAAGAGACCATGGGGATCCCATCGGTCGAAGAGTGAGCCGAGGTCGAAAGCCAGTTCATCAAACACCACCGAGAGATAGGCTCGATAGCTCTCGAATGTGCCCCCCAGGGCGTTGTCGGTCGACTGTTGAAAAAGCTGGAAGCCCTCCGATTGCATACCTTTCCGGACGCATTCCAGGACAATGCCACGCTCTTCTGCGAGTCGGAGCGCGGCAAGGCGGTTGAGCACGGTGAAGGCCTGTTCCCGAACGATGCGCGCCACGGATTCCGCGCGCGCGTCGGACTCTGCTTTGCCTTGGGCGACAAGACCCGAAGCATAATGGTCGAGAGTCTGGCGCAGGATGCGAGCAGTCTCCAATTCCTCATCCGAGAGGTGGGCAATCGCACTCAGCGGCGCAGCGCTGCCGTCAGGATTGATGCCGTAGATCTGCTGAAGCTGCTGGGTAAATTCGCCTTCACTTGGCTGGTCCCACTTTCCAGCGAGAAGGTTGCGGCATGCGGCAACGGTGCGCTGGAGAAGATTGCGGGTGGATTGGTCAAAGGCCATTTGTTCGGAGGGGCTGATTCAGGAGGCCGAGGTAAACCTTCGGCGGGGTGCTAATGCGGAACGATATAGTAAGTGAACCAAAACGGCGGGATAGACAGGCCGTCAGGACTCGGTTTCAAATATCACTTCGCTGATTGTTGCATTGGTTAATTCCACGGCGGCAGCGCTGAGATCCAAGACTGCCTGTTTGAGTTGGCCAACATCGGACGGCAAGTAACGTTTTTTAAGACGCACTTTTTTGGGTGAGAGACCCTTCAATTCAACGTCAGGCAGCTCGATTTCGGGGTCCGGTTGCGGCTCCGGCGGCTTGGTTTTTTCCTTGTGTTCAAGAGCCCGGCTGATCACGGCGCTGCGGACTGAGGAGAGGCTTGAATCGATCTCGATGCGCCGATTGAGTAGGGTGCGGATTTCGTTAATGTTCGACGCGCCTGGCAGGCTCAACTCGTCCAATCGCGTGGCAAGATCGCTCCGATCATCCTCGGGCAACTGGCTCCACTCTGGCATGGCGGTGATTTGATTGATCTCGGTTTGGAGATGCGCATTGAACTCTTTGGTCTGATCGCCCGCGGCGACTTCCACCATTTTCTTCAAAGCAGTATGGCGCTGACGAATGTCCGACTCTGCTTGATGAAAATCGACCCGGCTTAACAGCTCTTCTAACTCGGCGCGCAGTGTCGTTGAGGAATCGCGCAATTGCTCCAGGACGCCCACCTTTGGAAGTCCGTGAATTTCGAAGGAAAGTTTGGAGGCGCTTTGGGCTTCGTTTCCCAAGCCATTTTTGAGAGCGGCGCTGAGTGCCTGGGCCCACTTCAAGTTATCGACAATGCTCGCCTCTTCCGCACCCAGAGTCATCGGGGCATCGGATGCGTCGCGGTCAAGAATTTGCGAGAGTTGTTTGTTAAGAGTCTGCGCGCGGTCCGCGCCTGGTAAACCGGCGCCGGTCAGCTCGACAGCCAAAGAAGCGTAATCGTTCCTTAATTTTGGGAACTCCTTTTGAACGGCCTTAGAAATATTGGGTGCCATGGGAAGCACCTTTTCGCCCGTGAGATCGAGCATTCGTTTGGAAGCGCGGGAGAGGACCTGTATAGGGATCTGAGTGAAATTGGTGCCTACGTCGACCTTCGCAAAAGTGTTGTTGTTCTTGAGGGCTTCGATGGATTTCGGGCCTACCACATCGAGCCACTGGCCGGCCACCCGGATCCTGATTTTTTGGGCAATGAGCAAGGCTGCTACCAACTGGCGAGTCGTGTCCTTGAACCAGCCAAACGGCGGACGGTTGAAATCAGAAACAAGCTTTTGACCGTCGACTTCGCCGGCTTTGCCCAGGTAATCCACAATTGCCACCAGCGCAGGGTGTTCGGTCCTGATGCGCGTGGCTGCTCCGGCTTTTTCGACAACACCCAGGGGATCGTAGGCCGAAGGGATCAGCGAAAGGTCGGGGGCATGAAGGAGTTTTTCAGCAGCGGCTGATTCAAGATTCTGGGAGGCGTCTTTGTAGTTGGGAAAGACCCGGGCCGCGACATGGGTAAGTTGCAGATTGGTGGCCACCCGCAATTCAGTGCCACGGATACTGACCGCCACGTCGGTGCCCTGGAAGACGAAGCTGCCTTTGAGAAAGGCGTTTTGGAGGGCGGTATCAAGATCTCGCTTGAGCGTCTCTGCTCGCCCAAGTTGCGCGCGCACAAAAGCCGCCACTTCTTTGTCTGCGGCTTCGGTGCGGTGCCTGCGGTGGATCTCTTCGCAACGGAAAATTTTTGTGATTAGAGTCCGGATGTCGTGGCTGTTTTCTCCAAGCAGGAAAACGACATTTCGGTTGGTGGGTTGAATCGAATCGTTACGCCGATCCTGAAGGCGGCCGGCCATTTCGGCAGCCGAAACCATTTCAAGGTGCAGTTCGACGTCTTCCTTTGACTGGGTCACCGCTACCGGCATTGAGCCGCGGAGCATTTTGACCTGCGCCTTGACCGTCTTGGTGTTCTCAAGCCGGGCGCTGGGCTCGGGCGAGAAAATGTGATCCCGAAGAACGTCGTCGATGATCCGCTGTTCATCGTTGAGGGAAGCAATGAGCGAAGCCTGATCGGCGAGGATTTGAGCGACCGCTTCGCTCATAAACCGCAGGGAGCCATCAATCTCCTCAAGCGGCAGTTGCTTGTCGTCTACGAGTTCCCGGACTGCTTCGTTGACCTCTTCTTGAAGCGGTGTGGCGCCGATTTCCGGCAGCAGCATGGCAGCCACGTTATGCCGGCTCACTGGGAATCCCTCGATCAATTGAAGAATGGCCACTGTCTTGGCCACCTTGTGGTGGATGGAATTGACTCCATACGCTGCGCCGACCTTTGCCACCGTTTCCACCAGCGGCCGATTGCCACTTGAGCGTTCCAAATCGCGAATCAGCGTATCGAAGAAATTATCTCCGGTGGCCAGATGACCCACTGGAAGATCAGCCAGGGCGCTACCCGACCCACGTTTCCCACCGACATCGACTAGCACGTCCTGGATGACCTTGAGCGTGGACCGCAGGCCGACGCCGCCAGTGGTACGCGCCAGGCTTCGGAGCAGTTCCATCAGGATATTGAAATGCTGGGGAAGAAAAGGATAGAGCCGGGCAAAAATCTCGGCATCGACATGGGCCTGCGTGTGCTTGGTATTGCGAAGCTGAGTGGCTTGCAGAAGCGATCCTGAATGCTTGGAAAAGAGCTCTTTGAGTTGAGTCACCGCCTCGGGCGATTTCTTGAGCAATCGGCGGTATGTGATCTCTCGGATATCGTTGGATTCGATATCCACCCTCAGGGGCTCAGGGAACCGATCCTTGAGCTTAAAGAGAGGCCCGGATACCGGAAGTGTTTGCTGGGCGGTGGCCACGATCCACGCATGGCCTGCTCCGATATTTTTGAGGTTTTCCGCGAATCCTTGGAGGTTGAGGATCAGGCGGTCGGTGCCCTCAATGAACTGCCCGACTTCGTCCAGAATGAAAAGGACCCGTGGCGAACTGGTGCGCTTTTGGATGAGAGCCAAGATCTGTCGCAGGCGATCGTCTTCACCGTAGATAGCGTCCACTTTGATCGTGGAGAAGTGCTCGGGATTCTTCCATATGGTCGGATACATCTGGTGGGCGACTTCACTGGCAATTGTGTTGGCCACCAGCAGATCGTTCTGGAGCTCTGCCCATTCAAACCCACTTTGCCCAACTAGTGAAAGGAACTCGGCCTTGCGTTCATCGCGTTCGACCATGAGTTCCAGCAAGGCGATTTTTTCATCTTTGGAGTAACTGGCCCACTCCATCACTTTGTTGAAAACGAGCCGGGAGATGCCCTGGGCATTGCCGTCAGCGGAAGCGATTGATGCCAGATCGACCATGATCACTGTGGCCGGAAACTTCTTCGCCAGCACACCGAGCTGCGAGCGGAGCTGCTGTGAGGGGAACTGGTTTTGAAGATAAGTCAGAAATGGCTCGGCGCCGATTTGCCGTCGTGGATCCAAGGCGAATCCCAGATACTTGGTGAACGAGCTCTTTCCTGAGCCGTAAAAGCCCGAGACCCAGACCCCTACTTCGTGGCCGCCCCCTCCTTGGAACGCATCGGAGAGGTTCGTCATGAACCGCTCGTAATGGCGACCCAGGCTGTCGGTGACCTCGTACTCCGAGATTTCCTGCTGAAGCAGTTTTTCGGTATCCGCGGCGTAATTGATCACGGCCACTATCTGGCGGTCAATTGGGCGGGTCTGATCAAAAAGCTGGCGAATACTCATCAGGCGGGGGAGGGGGGATGGATTAACCGATGTGGATCGAGCGATAGCTGCCGTTTTCCCGATGGATTCCAAGGAAACGGAGGCTGTAAGCGCCGCCCCGCTCGCCTGGATAAAGCACGACCGTGGGAACCCGGAACTGGCCGACGAGTTGTTGTTCGATTCCGCTGAAGTGCAGGAATGGATGCAAGGCTTCCAAATCCGTGACGATCAACAGGGCGTGGGGATCACTGGCAAGCTCTTGGATTTTCTTTTGAAGGGCGTCCGCCAACACGCGATCCTTTTCAAGCTTTTGGGCAAACTGCTTGCGGAAAACGTCGTAGTCATTGCCCCCGCGCTGCAAAGCCTTTTGCCAGAGGCTGCGCATTTTGTGCTCGCGGAACCAAGCGTTCAGGATGGTGGAGATGGAGAATACCGTCGGGTGATAGCCATCGAGCTTCAGCTTTGCGATGATCTCAGGCAACATTTGCTTGGCCTGAAGGATTTCCAAGGCTGGGAAGACGACGTAATAAACCGGGTCGAACCCCGTTTGCTTCATCGAGCCGACGCCGGATTTAAGGCACTGCCTGAGTTCGCTGAATTTTTCAGTGAGCGATTGCATCGAGGGTGTGGTCCATGTCGGAGTATTTCCATTCGATTCGCAGAATTTGGCCGGCATTCTGAACCTGCATGTGTCCCCGGGCAGCTTCTTTCTCCAGATGAGCGATCACATCGGCGGGCATGAGCCCGAAGAGGCCCCAGTCAGGATGGGCCGGCAGATCACGGTCATCAATGCCGCGAAAGTGCAGGTCGTGGGCGAGGAATCGGACTGTTTCCGGGTGGATTGTGAGCGGGCGCGTCAATCGCCGGCCGGTGCGGTTCTCTTCGATCATCTGGAAATCTTCCAGTGTCCCCAGAAGATAGCGGGTGACGCGCTCCATTATGCTGTCCGCCCAACGCGGTTGAATGCGGCCCTCCGAAGCGGCGCGCTCTAAAAACTCCCGGGTATCCGCTTTCGTGATTTCCCCGCTGCCGGCAAACACCTTGCTCCAGTAAGTAGAGGTCAGGAAATCGTGAAGAACAGGGTTATGGCGGGCGGTGAAGATCAGGATGATTTGCCGAAGGGCCGAGCGACTGACTTGGTCCGCAAGCATCCGTTTCAGCCAGGCTGCCGGTTTTCCACCTTCGATCAGATACCGCTGCGCAAAGCCGCGCGTGACGATGTCGTTGACCCGGGTTTCCGTGGCTTTCCCAAGGGCGCCCGTTGATTGAACTTGGCTCTTGAGCTGGATTGGTGTCATGCCGGGCTCCCAAAGCGCCAGAAGTTCAAAGGTCTCGGGGATTAGGCCCTGAGCTTTTGACAGGTTGGTATTGTAAATGACTCCGCTCATCGACCCTTTGTGGCGAAATACGGATAAACCCGGGTCCCGGTGCGGAAAGCAGCATGATAATGCCGGGCGATTTCAGCAATGGCAGTGGGTGTGGCGCAGTCCTCAAGCAACCCGACTTGGACTGGCCCTTCGGGAGCATCGATCTCCATCTCGGCCTTGGTCTGCAAATACGCCATCGCCTTGGGTGGATCAAAGAGGTCCGCCGCTTTGATCAGATGCGGCATTTTCGCCACGACTCCCTGGACCTGGGCTTCCAGGCCGCTTGGCAGCCTGAACAAGTGGACGGTCCCTGCCTTACCGATGCGTTCGTCATGGAGCCTTTTCGCAGCAAGGACGGTGGCCCGATACGAGGCGACTTCGGGGTGCCTTGGGAAATTGTAAGCTGAGATGTCCCGGCCTGATTCAGAGAGGAAATCGCAGCTCCACCACCGCTCTCCCTCTGGTCCTCCGAGCACGCAGACAGCAAGGCGAAGGATGACGAGGTGTTCGGGGGCTGAGTTCACCGCAGGTGTATAAAGGTCGGTTCCGGGTGGCTTCAATGTTCATGTGAGATCATTTCCATCCACTTCCGAGGCAGCGCATCGGAGCTTCAGAGAAGCGCGCCTGCGGTAAGCATCGAAAACGTGTTATTAAAGCAGTGTTAATGGAGTGTTAAGATTGTCTGAGCAGGATCTGCGAAACGGGTTCCCGGCGGCAGTCGCAAATCGAAACAAGCGTCCGTGGCTCTGCAGAAAGATTGAGGCAGCTCGGCAGCCATCCACTACCTGCTCAAACTGTGCTGCGGGCGCGCCCTAACCCGTTTTGAGCAAGTAGCGTCTCTCCGGGAAAATTTTCCCTAACCTCATTTTCTTTTCAGGCGCTTAAAGCGGAAATTTAACAAGGCGGAACATCTTGCCAAGGCAAGCCTGTCCAATTAACCACCTTCACGCTGGTCCTTGCACTCGCTTCATGGCCTTTGACGCGGCGCCAGCAGTAGTCACGATTTCGGTGGAACGGTCGTGGCGGGGACGCCAACGGCCCACGTTCCCAGGCGAACGGAATCAGGCGCGCCACTGGCGACCACTTTCGTGCTCGAAGATACTGGCAAGCCAGATGCCGGTGACCGGCAAGAGCAAGTCTTCCAACCGGCAGTAACCGACACTTTTACTTACGCCTTACAGGTATTTATCTGATAGTGGAAATTCTGGGCGAAGTTTGGGGTCTGATGGAGCGCGCGAAGCATTGGAGGAAGCGCTTGCAGCCAATAAGCAAAGAGAGTGTGGCATCACGGCCGTGGATGCACACCCTCCCGCGATTCGGCAGTTTGCAAAGAATCCAAAACTCTTGCTGCAGTGCGTAGGTAGAAGTTCTTCAACGATCGGCATTATGCGTTAAAGCGATAATTCCTTGCCATTTGTGGCTTTTCCCGGATCTTCATCTTCGCTGACGCACCGCGACAGCAAATTGTGCGGCTTCCGGCGCCGCGTTACAACACCGGGGACATTATCGCTTGTGGCCACCAAAAAAAGCGAAGTATGCCGACTGTAACGGAGGGGAATACCTCTTCGTTTGCGCTGAATCGGCTGCCGCCCTTGCACGGCGTAACTACATAGCAAACAGCTTTCACGGAGACACTTCTGATGCGAGGCCCAATGAATTTGCGCGCCCGAGATCTGTCCGTAACTTGCTGCTGCCCCACTCGTCCAGTTAATGACTGCGAGTCGGTGCTGGTGCTCGGACTTACTATCCGACTTTTCTCAACCGCCCCTTTTGTGGCCGCGCATCGCGCGCTCACATTTCTCACGCACGCCTGAAATAGGGGTTGGCTTGTGCGTCTAGCACTGAAAAGCCAAACCAGTACATGCCCACGGCTTTGTGTTCTTAGAGGGGATGGAACACAAAATCTCTGCAGAGCTCCCCGGTGTGAAGTTTGAAATCAAATCAGGAAAGTGGCGTGCCTTCCTCTACGACCCAAAAGAGTGCCGATCCTGGACAGTTGGCTATTTTAAAACGCGAGATGAAGCTCTTCGAGCGCGGGATCTTGCCGCACTGAAACACTTCGGGAACAGCTGTCCCCTGAACTTTGAAGAATCTCGCCGCGAAAAACCTAACCAAGAGGCGTTGCCTCAAGTCTGTGCACGCTGCAAAGGATTTGCCGTATCTGAAAAAGGAAGATTCGTAAAATCGCGTGAGGCATTTGGCAAACGTCGTTGGCTATGCACTACGTGCTTAACCACACCGGCCTTTGCGCCGGACAACGTAACAAGGCCCAAACGGCGCGAATCTCCTGTCGAGAAACGTGCCCGCATGGTGCTGCTCAATATCTATAACGAGCACATGCTCATTTTTGTCCCGGAATACCAGATGGACAAGGCAACGTTCGACTTTGCGATTCCATCCCTCAAGCTACTCATCGAAATCGATAGCAAATCGTATCACAGTTCCGAACGACAAAAGAAAAGAGATCGGTGGAAAACCGCTGTGGCGAAGGAGAATGAATGGACGCTCTTTCGAATTCAGCCGTGTCCCAAGATGGAGTTGAAAATTGAGAGGGCTGTTCTTGAAATCCAACGTCGTATTCTTCGAACTGCGGACGCTGCAAGATAGGTTGCTCGTCATAGCGGTGCATGGGTGTCGGTCACAAACATCGGGCTGGTTGTCGGCGGCTAGCCGGGTCCCAGCCTTCTCGCGCCCATTTGCCTCTCGACCAATTTAGTTTTTCCAGCCGCAAAATCGCTTTCTGCCAGGCTTCATGATGAAAGCAATGGCTCAACCGACCCCAAGGAGACTGTCGCCGTCACCGTGGTACCGCTTTCGGCTGAACGATCTCTCCACAAGGAGGAAGGCGAGCATGGAGCTGTGCTGGATGCTGGAGTCCTCACCAGCAGCGCGGCGCAGTCCAGTACACAGGAGGTCGAGGTTCGTGTGAGCCTTGAATCCAACTTTGCGGCTTATCGGGCGCGAGAATCTGCCAGGGCTGCAGAGGTACTTCTCCGCGCAAGCGAGCAGGGCACAGATGCTTAAAGTGAAGGACCAGATGCCTGGGCAGAAATCGAGATGACGCCACCGTGATACGGCAACTCAATGGCGCCATGGCAAACGCTCTCAAAAGGCTTTAAAGCAGTCTGGTCACACGAACGCCTTCGCAACCCATCTAAACGGCCATACCGTCACTTGCGCGATCCACGAGCGGGCTTGGTGGCTGTTGATCCATGCCAACTTCAGATCCTGCAAAGAATCCAACAACTGATCGCTCCCTGCTTCAGATCGCCCTGAAGGGAAGCGCATGGGTTAACTTTTGGACTCAGACGCTTGCTGCACGAACGGCGTCGGAAAGCCCGGATAATATTCTCGCAGCATCCCCTCAGGCGCTAGCTTGGCCGGAACGGTTCTAAACAGGATGCCCGCTATCGCGCTTGAGGAAGCGGTCTGCGCTCTTGGGCTCCCTTGACGTATGGAGGCCGATAGAGAGGCGCTGGAAGCCTCAGCCGTCGTAGCGTGCCGGAAAGCACGAGTCAGCTTTTGCTTCCCATGGGGCTTGCGGTGCTCCGCATAGCGGCACCTTTGCCACGGGCAATCACAACGTGCGTTGGTTCCAGCTCCAGAGTCGGACACATCGGCTGTGGAGTGCGCCAACCCCGAGTATAGAAAGATAGCGCGAGCCAGGGCGGCTCCGTAAGTGCTCAGAAAGAGCAGGAGAGGGTGGCGCACAGGGTTGCGAGCGGCGGAGGAAAAACCCCAAATAGATCGGCCGATTTGGAAACCTCAAGGCAGACGTTAACTCCGCCCATTGAGGAAAACCTCTCTCACTTGAATTCGGCTTTTCTCCCAAAGCGACCCGGTCAGTACTCGGGTTTGATGGGCGTGGAGAGATCCTGAGCACAATGCCCGCTATCGTCGTTGAGGATGCGCTCTGCGCTTTGAGGCGCGGCGGACGTTTCGACGCGAGTAACGGGCCGTGGGAGCCTCAATCGTCGTAAGCTGCTTGGGAGCGAGAGTCAGCTTTTCATAATCATTGTCACTGAACTTCAAACGTGCACCCGTTCCAAACAGGGTACCTGCAAGGTCTGAACAGGATAGTTGCAACGCCTGCTGAGTTTTGGATTCGTTGCCAGTCAGACACTCACTGTGCAGCACGCGCGGTTAACAAAAGATCGTTTAGCGCGTTTTAAAAAGCCACCCGATCACCGAATCACCCGTTGTCGTCGACAAGGACGTGGCATCGGACAGCTTGTGTAGACGCAAGGCATTCTCAAAACTCGGCGCGCTATGAGTGCCCTCATTGACGTCGCGGGCACAAGCTTTCAAACACCGCGGAAGGCAATTCCGACTCCCGCATCCAGTCATCGAGTGCAGGCATTGGCATCAGATCAAGCGCGTGGCCGGTCGCCCCTACCTCCTTTGAATCACGTTGTCGTCGCCGACTTCATGGCAAAGAGGAGCTTACAGGCATTTGCTTCAAGCGACAAACAGAGTGGCACTTTCACATTTTATCACAACTGCTCACTTGTGGCCGTGCATGGCACGACCACAATTACGACACGTTACTACAACGAAATGCGCTAATGTATTCGTCGCAGAAAGGGTGAATCATCTTACTCAGGCTTAATCGCTCAAACCGGAGTCAGATAAAGAAAAGTGCCTTCCTAAGGAAGCCGTTCAGTTGCTAAGGCAATATCCAGCCCATATTTCATTAATCCTTTCGGAGCCACCACCCGGCTAAATTTCATGATTTGACCTATCGTAGAGGCCGATAATTCATTTGATGAATTAAACATCATAACAACAGCTTGTTGGACAATCTTTAGCTCTGTAGGGGTTAGTCGGCCATTCTCCTTGGATAGCTTTGCGTTGTCTTTTACAAGCGATTTAAATACGTTTTGAAGGCATTTAATTGAAAGCCTGTCACAAAACACTTCTGAATCGAAAAGTGAAGTTCCATCTGCATAGTTAAATAGCAATTTAATGATTGGCCTAAATTTGATAGCTTCGTCGTTATCATGATCAATCGATGGTTCCACATTTCTGGTTAGTTCAGCTGCTTTTAACGTCCCTGTGCCGATGAATCTGTCCTCCAGAGCATTCAGGTCTTGGTAATCCCGCCTATAGATCTCGGGCGGATGTGTTGATTCCAAGCGTGCTTCAAAGCTGGCAGCATTCTCAGGAGAGATTATGTTTAGGAAGGCGGCTACGCTTACCCCTGCAGCTATGCTCGAATTTAACGCTGTGCGAACAGTAGCCACGCTGTCTGGGGGGATTTCTAATCGCCTTGCCTCAAGCGCCTCCAAGAGTGCGTATCCAGGACCAACCTCGTGATTTTGAAGGCCAACCTGAGCCGCTGCATAATCACGTATGAAATTAGGTTCGTATTCGGCGAAACCGCCCTGCATTTCCAAGCTCTTGATCTGATCGGCTAGGGTGCCTGACTTGAAGATACGCATGTACGTGCCAAACTCTCTTAGTCGCTCTTCGTTTGACTTTTCGCGGTTTTTGTTGGCTTGCAAGATAGCGATTTCGATTTCTGTCGCGTCATACAGGTACTTGACGCAGACCGGCACCAGAGTGCGTTCGAGATAGCTGAGTGCCCCCCCTCGACGCCACCCGTCGATCATGGTCGAGTCCGGCGTGACCATGAGTCGTTCCTGCAGACCATGGTTCCGGATATCTTGCGCAAGATGATCGATGGGGACATGCCGGTACACGAGTTGGTTCAATGGATGAGGTTTAAGATCAGATAGAGCCAAGCTGCTAAGCTTTGTTTTCGCATTCATTATGTTAGCAACGATTGCGATTAATGGGTGAGTGATGCCTTTTTTTGATTTGTGGGTTTTCATGAGCCCCTGAAGAACAGAGTCGGAAAGGCTCATTGGCTGAAAATTCAGATTTTTTTAGTGTCAGGTCTAACGGCCGTCAGCGCACGCTGTATTGAAAATGTGCGAGCTTCCCTTTTAGGGCTTCTTACAGCGGAATTCATGCTGATGGGCCACATCAATAGACTGGAGATCATTTACAGTGCTTGATTCAGCAATATTATTGTGGGCCACACTCGAATGAATTCCGCTCTCGGGTCTCTCTCTCCGAGAGCATAATCGGCCAAGAAAAAGCTTGGCTGCCACTCCAGCTGATGCACGCAGAGGCGGACGTAGCGATTTGCAGACGGCCTGCCCAGTTGAGGAGGACCCCGACTCGGGCATGAAACCGCTGACACCTACGACCCTGTTGTGCTCGAGGCACGACATACGCGCCTTCACTGTGAAGATCTACGTCACGAGGAGATGTGAGTGGCAATTGGAGCCGACATCCGCAAGTGGAACAGGCCGCACATTTACTGGCTGATCTCCTGGGGGAAAGGGGTGGTTACGGTCCTATATAGTGTCGGCCGAAGCCTTAGTAAAACGGAGTGTAAAATTACGGATGCTTCCTGCCCTGCGAGCCTGCGTTCTTGCCTTTCCCGGCTGGCTGCTCGTGTTGAACCGATGCTTCCACTGATCCGTCTGTGAGCACCACCTGCCACATCCCGTCTTCCTCCGAGCCATAGCCGACCTGCTTCGTCTGGCCAGTGATACGATGACGGACAACCCAGAATGGACGGTGGATAGGCATTCTGCAGCGTAGCATGGCTTACAAGGCATCTGATTTATCGTGTCCGTAGACCGGCCAAAGGGATCTCAAACCGGTCAGTCCACGCGGTAGACGTAGAGCCTATGAGGGACCCTGTAGCGGGCTTTTCCCTTCGTAAAGCAGAGCTACTCGTCCAAGGGGGGATGCGTGTGGTCGCGTGATCCAAACCACTTCACCATGAGCCCGCGGCTTGGACGGGTGGAGTTGCGGCCTGACCTGCATAGGGTAAAGCAGACACCCTTTATGGCTTCTTCATTGTAAATCCCGTGCCACCTTTTACCCCGTCCATTTGTCAGCCCGTCTTGAGCTTGCTCCTTTGTGACGCCCACTATCGCTCGCTCCGATGAATGCCCAGGAAATCAAAGCCCAAATCCGCCTTCTGCCCGACGATGATGTGGGTCCATTGCTGGAGTGGCTTAAGGATTATTACGATGGCGAGGTCTGGGACCGCCAGATCGATGCAGACGTCCAGAGGCTCGGACCTGAAGAATTTACAAAACGCCTTCAGCAAGAAATGGAGGATGCATCGGAACCACGTCAGGCGGCATTGCGCCTTCTAAATTCGATGCATTTCAAGTCGGACTCGGCTCGACAAGCATACATTTGTGACGTGGAAACCATGCTTGGGAGCGCATTGCTCAAGAACAGATAGAAGCGACCGCGGAGGCAAACTGCCGTCAACAGCTCTCCCGGAAATCACAAACCTATGTTGCCTGCACTGCCGATCACGCCTCGTTTTGATGGCTATCGCACCGACGCCCTGTGCTCAAAGGCGTGGATCTTGCCCGACCTGATCATCATTCCGCTCAAGCAAATGCACTTTCGCTGGATTTTGGAGCATCACGTAATGCTGAGCCAAAGGTATCAAATCGACTTCAGCGGGTTGCCTGCCGAGGAGCAGCCCGTCCGACTACACGCTCTCAATCACGGGTTTGTTCGAGTCAATTACGAGCGGAACCGGGGACGGCTCACAGTAGAAGCCAACACCGCCTTCCTTGGCTTGGACCTCCAGAATGTGATTGCCGGGCTCATTACGGGGAATATTGACCTGATCGACAACGTCCGTGTCCATTGGCTGAACACGGCCGGCGTGGCAACCCGAGTAGTCCGAAGGAATCTGGTCGGGATGGGCGATGCGGATAAAATCAGTGGGATCACGAAGATATTTGTTGATTAATACAACGGAGACGTGTTTGTGAACTGTACAGCCTTTTGCGATAGCAAAAGGCTGTAATCATTACTGAACCCGCCTGGTTGGCTAGAGCGTGTTCACAATTCCATTCGAACGGCGCGCCCTGGTTTGCCAACGTTTTTGCATGACGATTTCTACCCCTGATCGACTGCACTGCCTTGAAGAGGAGCCTTGGGCGCATATCAAAGACTCTTTTCCCCGCGCCAAGGGTAACAAAGGCTTTCAGCCTGAGATCTTCAACCGCGAGGTGCTTGAAGCGGTCATTTACCGTTCGCGCACAGGCTGCCCATGGCGGGATCTGCCCAAAGAGTATGGATACTGGCACGCTATCTACATGCGCTGGACGCGCTGGCATGAGATACAATCCTGTCGTCAGTCACATGTCTTGCCCCCGGCACCACGAACCACACGGACCGCCTGAAGGGTGAGCATTTGGCCATCAAACGTCCTCAATACCTGCGCCACCTCCGCACCAACGGTCGGGTGCAAAATCATCAGGTGGCTTGTGGCAACTGCGTACTTTTGGACCGCGAGTTGGCCGTAGCAGATAAGCTGGCGCACGTCGTCAATCCGCGGCCAGGACTCGCCGCCGGCAATTTTGTATTTGGCGTCGCCGACAAAAACCGCGCTTTGCGCGTGCCACACAAAGTCTGCGTCCTGTCCGAGCCGCTCGGAGGGAGCGCCCAACAGGTGACCAAGCCGCACCTGCTCATAGACAGGCACGCCGAAGCGCTGTTCAAGCCAGCGGGCGCAGAAGCTCTCAAACAAGGCGTTCATGTTAAGGAGGAAGACGAAGCTTTTCGTGCGACCCGCGTGCATGGTGCGGCCAAGTCCTTGCAGAATGCTGAGTGCGAGATCGTGGCAGGCGCGCCAGCGCGCGTTCCGGCGCGACCAGCAAATACCTGCCGTACCACTGAGCGCTTCCAGCGAAGATACGGATTCTGCCTCTTCGAGTACCCCGATGACCTTCCTTAGGTCGGCTGCTGCAGCTGGCAGCCGGACGCGCGCGAGCAGAATTTCCGCGGCGCAGCGAAGCAACCGCGCAAGCGGCGTATCGGACGTAAATTCATCCCACTGGCAGGCGATCGTATCAGGCCGGTTGAAGAGGGCGGACGCCTGGCGCGCGAAGCGGATCCGGCCCCGCACCAATGGAATATCGTCGCTGCGGGCTATGAAATCCTGCGGTGCCCCGAACGCGAGTTGCTTGCTCATGCGCTTGGCGAAAAGCCACGCCAGGAGATCGCCAATGGCCTCCGGAGCATCCTCGACGGAAGCTTCGCCCGCATCCACAAGTCCGCCATAGCCGGATTCCTCCAAGAGCCAGAGCAAGTTGCCCATGACGCTGGAGGCACGCACGGTATCGAGGATGGCGCCAGCCATCAGAGCCGCATCGAGCTTAGGGTAAATCTCTACGCATACCCCGCCCGCTTCGATGATTCCTACGTATTGCTGGACGCGAAGCGTGCAGCCGTCAACGCCTTCGAAAGCCAGAGGCGAAATCGGTAGGCGGTGCTCATCGCGCCATGCCTCGGCGGCAGCGGCGATCGCCTCGCGCTGCTCACGGGTCCAGCCGACGCGCTGTGTCTGATACTCGCAGAGGCGGAGCGGCTCGATTGTCATGCCTGACTGAGCGTCACCTGCAGACGTGACCAGCAATCCATCATTGGATCCTCATCGGTAAACCAGCGCCACCGGTTGCGATGCCAGCGCGAATCAAAGGCAGGCAGCGGTCGCAGAAATCCGATTAGGTCTGTGCGATCGTGCTCGCCGAGAACGTAGCGAACCCCGTCGATATCATTGAAAAAGAACTCCTGAAGTAGCGGCACAACCTTCCGGCGGAAGACTTCGTTGAACCCTGCCTGGTCCGACACTTTGGTGAAAAAGGCGTGGCCGATCCGGTGGTCACGATCTTTGCGTAACTCGAGCCGCTCGTTCAGCCGGGTGAGCACAGTTTTCATGAGCTCGGGCAGCGAGGCGCACTTACTGAAGTCCGGAGCGAGTTCCTCAAAATCAAAGCGCCTGCGTAATGCCACATCGAGCAGCGCGAGGCTTTTGTCGGCTGTATTCATGGTGCCCAGCAGAGAAAGGTTTGGGGGCACCGTGAAGCGCTCGCGCGAAACCGGCAGAATGACTGCGAGTGCGTTCTCGGCAGTGTGGCGTTTGTCGTCTTCGACCAACGTGATGAGTTCGCCGAAGATGCGGCTGATGTTGCCGCGGTTGATCTCGTCAATGACTAGGACGTAGGGAGGAAAAATGCCGTCCGTCCGCAATCGCCAGCCGGACGCTTCGCCCAGCTCAAGGTAGCTCTGCACGATCACCGGTTTGTTGGCGCCTTGGCTCGTGTGCTCGGCTGGTGGCAATACCGCCTGGGGGACTGTTGCAGGAAGAGAAGAGAGGGCATGCATGAAGTTGTAGACCGCGGCAATGACTCCAAAATGGGCGCCGCGTCCGAGGGCCTGTGAAACTTCGGGAGATGCGATTTTTTGCTGGGGATGCAGCTGGCCCCAAACCTTTGTCAGTGCATTCCGGCCGCATTGCATTTCCTTCCGCGTTTTTTTGTTGATCGCCTGAAGATTTCCCTGGCTGGTTTCGCTGAGGATCCATGTGGTGTTTTTCAGTCCTGGAATCTCCAAGTCCCCCGTTTCGGAAATCAGCGAGATGAGCGTATTCCAGAGTGGTTCAAAGCGAATGGCTCCGTCGTCCTGCGGCACGCGTTCCAGGCAGGCGAAGAGAGCGTCGATGGCGATTTCCTTGAAGACACCGTCCCGCACCGTGAAGCGCGCCATGCCGCTTTCGTTATCCATCTCGGGGCGGATCCCCTCAATAAAATCCTCGTAACCGAAGGACTGATGAAAGGTCGCTAGGCGGATTCGCCCCTGTGCGGACCATTCGTCGTAGCGGCGTTTGGCCTCGGTATCCTCGAATGCTTGCCCTGCGACGATGGACGCCGCTCGCCGGATGACGGAATAGGTTTTGCCGGTGCCGGGGGGGCCGTAAAGGATACGATTGAGGGCGTGTGCGGACATGGTGAGAGGTAAAGGTGGAGGGAATACAATTGAGAGGGCACCGCCATCAATGATCAGGCGCCGCTGCTCTGCGCTGAGTTCATCGACGGTAACAAAGGCCCACCGTTTTTGGGTGGGGATGTCGCGCGCGCGGCTTGTATCCCACTCCACGCAAAGGACGTGATTGAAGTCGGCGCCATACGGCTCTTCCAAGTATTCATAACCCGGCTGAACGACCCGGCCGACGGCAAGAATCTTACTGGTTCCTTCATTGGCGACGATCCAATCGCCAACTCGGATGTTTCGAAAGCACCAGAGTTCACCGGCTTTTTCGGAAGCTTTCCCTTTGGACTTGTTGTAGTCGTTGGCGATCAGGAATTGCTTGAGTTCGTCCCGCGAGTCGACGTCCCGCAAATCCCCCACGCCTCCCCAACCCACCACAATCACCCCGTCGCGCAGGCACTCCTGCCAATACTTGGCATTGGGCCCGGGCGCGATCTTGAAGGCGCGCTCGGTCATGGGCGCCCATGCCTGCAGCAGTCTGGCGAGCTCAATGGTTGACCAGCCACCGATCTCGGGAATGGAGCGGAGGTGTTCGAGAATTCGGCGATTGCGAGTCGGATTCCACCCGCCTTCACCTACGTGATCCTCAAGTTTGAGGGCGCGCAGATAATGGGTGATCTCGGCAGCGTTGCTGACAGGCAGGAACTCTTCGGGAAAATAAATATGCAGTAACTTCGCGCGTTTGGCCGAGGGGATGCCGTTCTTAGCGCTGAGCTTTTCGATCTCCTCCCATTGGCCTGCGGCTGCTGCTTGCAACCCTTCATGGAGCGCGTTGCGCAGTGGCTCCCAAAGAGGCTGCGCGTCTGCGGGAGCGGTAAGCGTTTTTTGAAACAGGCCTGTGTGGCGCAGATAATCAATGCCCGTTTTGGAGCGTCTGGGCGCCCCGGCTTCCCCGAGAGTAGGCGTTTTAGACTCAAGCCAGTCGACGATTCCTTCTAATGCCTCGGATGGCGCGGCAAAGCGCTCCATGGGCATATGCGCAAAGTCCGCCAGAGGAAACTCCGCGATAAAGGCCGCACGCTCCGATTGGGCTCGCGAGATTTCAGCGGCCAACAGGTCGCGATTAAAACGTCCGGCGAAGACCCCGAGAGATCCTTCCTTGGCTGGTAACCGCCAGGCGTAGAGCAGCAACCCCAACTCGTCGGTGCTCCAGCCAGCCAGCCCAGGAAATCCACGCAGTTCCATGAGCAATCGGCGATTTGCCGTAAGCGTGTATTCGTCTTTGCTCTGTTTCCAATCGACTCCCAGTTCCCGAAGGAAATGGAGGAGATGGGTGAAAGAAAAGATCGGCAGGACCTCTGTAGGAAACGCCACATTGAGCATCTTGGCCCTCAATGCCGGCACTGAGCGCGCGAAAGGAACGGCATCCATGCCTTCCCAGCGGCCTTCAACGGCAAGGTCGAGCGACTCGACGAGCCCAGTGCGCAGCTTCTTCCAGAGCGCCTCCGGATCGGGTTCGCCTTTGAGTCCGCTTACCAACGCATTTTGTTCCCTGCTGAAATAGATAAGGTGCTTGCTTGCCGAGCCGCCCCGGATGCTGCCCACCGCACTGCTGCCAAATTCATAGGCGTAACAAAGGGTATCCTTGTCGCCCCGGCCTACCACGTAGCGCTCCAGGGGCAGGGTCGCTAAGGTTTCCCTGGGGAACAACTCCGCCAGCATTGAGCGCTGCCGGGCCGTTTCCCGAACCATCCGCTCGACTGCGGCGCGATCAAATGCGGCGGCGAATTCGAGAAGGGGGGAGGCGGCTGTCATGTCGGCATAATTCGCGGCGCATAGGGCATGTCGAGCAAAGGATGGTTGCCACAGCGCTGGAGCTTTTGAAGCCAGCTTAAAATCAAGCTTTCTCCGTCTGAAAGGAGTGCGCGCTTGCCCGCCTGAAGACTGGCAATGGCCTGCGGCGAGTGTTCGAGGAGCTTGGAGATCAGGCGGGCGCCGGGCAGAGGCGGACGTAGCGATTTTCAGACGGCCTGCCCAGTTAGGAGCAATCCAATCTGGGCATGAAACCGCTGACACCTACAACCCTGTTGTGCTCGAGGCACTGCACGCGCCATCACTGTGACCGTCTACGTCACGAGGAGATGTAAGTGGCAATTGGAGCCGGCGTCCGCAAGTGGAACAGGCCGCACATTTACTGGCTGATCTCCTAGGAAAAAGGGGTGGGTACGGTCCTGTATAGTGTCGACCGGAGCCTATGAATAAAACGGACTCCAATCGAAAGAGAGATCGGTGACGAACTTGCGAACAAGGAATTTAGTGGGTTGAAGTTTAAGAAAGTTGTATGGCTCTGCGCTCCTAGAAGGAAACGTGCATTCGCCGGTCCGGAACCTCGAATGCTCAAGCCAGAAAGGGGGAGCACAACAAATCGTGGTTGGATTTGGCCATTTTGCCGAGGAGAGGACGGGCATTGGCGAATGTGGTTTGTAGGCATGTGGGCATGCATTCACCACTGAGGGTGAAACGGGTTACTGGATCCTCATCTTGGCCAGGCTATACGGGACCGATCGCGGCGACGGTGTACGATGATGCCGGAAGAGGAACGCTATTGCCGCTTTTATGCGGACTGTCAGATACCGGATTCACGCGCGCCAACGTCAAAGCTACGCTCTCCCAGACCGACCCGGTGGAAAACCGGCGCGTGGGCCAGGCCTTGGCCGAAACCTACCTTGTCCATCACCTTGAGTGTCACTTTCGCTGGCCGGATGGGCGGGACACCGGCACCGTCCGCGTTGATCCACTGTTTCCAGCGCACGAACCGACGCGCACTACGGCGCGAGCGTTACCGTCGAACCCGGCGCGCGCACAGCGTGGCACACGCATCCTCTCGGTCAGTTGTTGATCGTCACCGCCGGCTCTCTCTGGCTGGGTGCAGCAGGAAGGCGGACCAATTGAAGAAATTCATCCGGGCGGTGTGGTCTGGTTCCTGCCGGGAGTCATGCACTGGCACGGCGCCACGCCAACCACGAGCCTGACCCATATCGCCATTCAGGAAGCACTAGATGGGAAGGCTGTCGAGTGGATGGAGAAGGTCAGTCCGGAGCAATACTCCAAATAACAAATGCTAAACTGCGCCCCTCAGCGCTTCATTTCCTGGAGCTTGTTCACGCACTCCGCTTGCCGTGGGTAAGGACGTCGCTCCGAGGGCTTCCATAGGGCCGACCCTTGACCGTATTGCTCGGCGCTGATCTTTTTCCCGCCAATCGACGTTCGTGCTATCGAGTTCCTCCAAGAGCGCGGTATAATGGCGGGGATTTGTTTGCCGATGCAGTGAAATTACGCGCTCGTGACAGGTAGGGTACGCTCACACCGTTGCGGGCGTATTGACTGGGCTACGGCTGCTCATTTGGAGGATGAATTGATCTACATCCGTTACTAGAAACCGCACCGTCTTGCGGCTCAGGCGGATCGAAGGGATTCGTCCCTCCTTTGCCCAGGAAAGCAGTGTTTGCCGAGGAATCGTCAGGCGGTCGGCAACTTCGTTGGGTGTAAGCAGGCCTTGGGAGTTCATGAGTTAATTACGCTTCTTCTCCACGCTTTCCTGAAGGTGGGTCGGTATCGCTAAAAATCGCCGTTTTACGAGCGGTGCAGGCATAGGATGCCCCCTTCCCCACCGTGATTCCTCAGTAAGTTGCACTGGGCGGATGAGCGAAGTGGCATGCTTTCCAAGGGCACGCACAGGTTATGGCTAGGGTATGTGGCCACCCTCTGCGCGATTCCGCGTTCACTCCGTCCACCGACGCAACCGCATGAATAATGACCGCGAGCCACCGCAATCTACGAACGACTGGTGCGCACGAAAATTCCGCGAATCACAGATAGCACCCTTAATGTACCCGCGCATGCGCACCCGCTTCACGGTTCGACGCTCACAATGAGCACCGTAAGTGGCGGCATGTTGTTCTGCGCGGCATGACCACACTACCCTATCGAGGACCTTTCACGAGGGCTAGATCGTGTCATGAACATGACGTCCTGTCCGAGGGCGTGCAACACCTAGCCTTGAGGGTATGGTGCCCAATCATTGTCGATACATTCCAGTAAATCAGGCTCGGCGTTGAGGCTGGTTGAACTGCAGAGGAGTGGCTTCTCCGAGTCACGGGCGCTCTCCGCGTGATGATACCCAATTTTCAAGCTAAGGGAGATCTCACTCAAATATACCCTGTTGAAATATTAATAGCTGAATGCACACCATCTGCTACGCGCGTCAGGGTGGCAAGGGTTCTACCCTACCCACCCTCAACGCCAAGCGCGCCTGACGCTCTCACATGGTAGGAGCCGCGTGCAAGCCGACGCATTCATAGCCCTGGACGCCGCCTTTGAAGGAGATTGGTAGCAAGCACCACCACCCTGATGGCCAGGGTAGCCGTGCCCCGCGGTCCTTCCGCAACGAAATCCTGCAGGCCACGCTGGCGCAGGGGAGGAACTGTACCCCTACCTTGGATGAGAACGGTGTTGGGACCTCAGTCTGAGCCTTAGCAGGAACGGATTCTGGGCTTCGTCAAATTTGCCGGATTTCCAATGCGCGGTAAGAATTGGCGTCAGCCTGCCACAAAGCGACTGCTACCGGGCGTTGGAAACACGGCAGCATCCTAAACGCGTCCGGCGCCTGCTTGCCAATTTGGCTCACAGCCTACCGGACGCCGCCCTACAATGGGGCGGCGTCCCATCTCATTCGCAGATTGAGGGCAGGGTGACTTTCGTTAAGCCACGAGTGCCTCAATAAGCTTTTTCCAGCCGAGCCATATACACCGGACGTCGGATGCCAGGTTTGATGCCTTCACATTCCGGCTTGCAGGCAACATATCCAGCTACCAGCAGTTTCTGGAGGGCCTTCTGGATAGCGGGCCTGCTATCAGGATTCTTGGCTTCCAGATCTTCGACGGTAAGCCATGTGTTTGGCTTCGAGAGGAGGCAGTGGAGGAGCCCAATGCTTCTCAGTGAGAAGCGGCATGGGTCATTCATGGCTTTTAACGAGATCTTCGTATAACCAAGTAGGTTTTGTTTAATTTTTTTTGTCATGCTCCTTCTAGAACTGCATGCGATAGCACAACGGCGAAAAAGTTTTGAAGATACCGAACTGCCTGTGGAGTCCACGTTTGGAATCCACTGGCCCATGCGGAAGGCACGGCGGCCATCACGGAGTGGTTTGACTCTGCCTACTTCTCCATCACAACTGCGGAGGTGGCAAAGCTCGCAATCTTGCTGGTCAACATTCCGCTGCGAGAGTCCAAGTGAAATTGTCTCTCGCGGCCGATCCGATCGGTTGCTGGCCGGCAACCATGGATGATCGTGGCGTGTTTCTCTTTGCGCTCAGCACATGCCGTGGCAATGACGATACCGTGCGCAAAGCATTCCAACGCGTGTCGACGATCCGTAGACCGAAGACCGCCGAGCCCGCGGCCATCATCGATCATTGGACGCCCCTATTGATGCGAACTCTTCGTATATCAAAGGACCTGCACGCACGTTTGTGCAGTTTGAAATTGCGGAGCGCTCCAGAGTCGGGCTTAAAGGCATCGTTCAACTCCAATCCAAAAACGTGGTGCTGCCTCTCCCGATTGCTACGGGAACGGCAGCACCATGGGTTTTGAGTGATGTTAGTGGCCGTAACCGCGCGCTCTCTCTGTCAGCCAACGCTCAACCTCGCTCATACGAAATCGGTAAACTCGTTGATTGATGCATATGCAGGGTAGATCTTGCCGGTGCACAGCATCCCAAAATGCGTTTCTCTTTAATGAGAGGTGCTTTGCGACGTGCTGCCAGCAAACGAGGGGTTCACATGAAGAATTTTTGTTATCCATGTTCTCCAAGAACTGCCCCAGGAAGGCACGAATTGGAGAAATTGAATTATTTTAAGGCGCTGAACTGAACCACATTTTCGCGAGCTCGGGCGTTACGGCTCTACCGTCGGGAGTGCGAATTTGACGATAGTGACGATTAATGATTGTCGGGGAATTCCCGGCTTCCAGCGCGACAAGCGGCATGTCCCGTGTTTCTGCAACTCGGTAGGTACAAAACGAGTTCCTAAGCCCGTTTTTGGGCCAGTTGGGCAGTATTTCCCTGATGTGGTCCAGGAAGACCCGATGTGATGAGCTTTTGGAAAAAACTCTTCCCTTGGGCTTACGGTGCTTTTGGATCCACAACTTAAGCGTTTCGCACACGGGAACGACACGTCGCTGGCCAGTTTTACATTCACTGCTGACCTCAATCCCGGCTTCATCGATGTTGCTCCAATCGAGCCGCATGAGTTCTGACGAACGAAGTCCGGCCAAACCGCCGATCGCTGCATAAAGCTGCGCTTCCCCGGTTGTGCCTTTTAATAAGGAGGCAAATTCTTCCGGCGAAAGGATCTCTTTTGAAGCCGATCTGATTTTGATGCGCTCTGTCAACTCTGCTTCCGTTTTCGCACCGCTTGGTAAATCCCCATGCTTCTGGGCGAAACGGAAAAGATTGATTAGACTTGCCCGCATATTGTGGCGCGAACGCGGCCGGGGAGCCACGCGGCAAAGCCAATTCTCGATGTCAGCAACCTTCACACTCGCAATTTCAGACTGAAACGTTTTCGCAAACTTTCGACAATGCGCTCGAAGGGTTTCCATGGTTCGGAGCGATCTCTCGGCCGCGGTTTTGGTTTCAATCATGTGTTCCACGATGACCGTGATCCTGCGCGAGTTCAGAGCCTCTCGTCGACGGACTGCAAAGTCTTCAACGGCTTCTTGTAGGCTCGTTCCCTTCGGCAGCTTCGCGAAGGCGGTCGCGTAAGTTTGGACTGCTTCGATAACAGAGATCCCAAGCGGGGAGAGAATCCGTTTAACCGCGGCGATCGTGTCTCGATCGTCCATGGTCATAGTAGCTGCATTGATTCTACCGCGAGCAACCTGCTCTGCCGCAAGCTGCGCGGCTACTTTCGCTTCCGACAAATTTGTAAATGTCTGTCGCTCACGTTTCCCAGCAAGGCTGTAGACGACCTGATACGCCGTGGTGAGGCGATTTTTCACCTCGTAAACTTTGACTTTGACCGCTCCCCTCGTTTCAAAAACGGGGCCGCGAGCAGAGGGCTTTTTGCATGACACTGCATGACACTTATCTTGGATCATGTAGGCTAGAACTCGGTTCAAGTGGCTCAGCGAAAATATTTCTTAAAAGCCCAAATTGCCTAGGACAGGAGGCAATTTGACCCGTTTTTTGCCCCGAGCCGCGCCCTGTTTCGAATCCCGTACGCGCTACCATTCTGTAACCCTGAAAAAATAAAGGGTTCGGAGCGGTTTTCTTCCCTTTGCATCCCTTGGCGGTGAAATGCCAATCAGCAGCCATCCGGTTGGCACTGGATTTGGCGCCGTTCATCGCTTGATCGTAAATCACGAAAACCGCGGAGCCGAAGGGAGGTTTTTGGCTTGGAAAAGACGGTTTTTGGTGGCGGAGAAAGTGAGCAAACAGGAGAGTCTGTGCTCAATGGCCTGGGAAAAGCTTGGCTTTACCGGAAAGGCGCCTATCAGCCCCAACCACGGGTGCGCTTATTTCTTACGACGCTGCGGTCATGATTCGGTTCTGCAGACGCGTTAAAAAAACCGGCGGCGTTTTGATGCGTCTTGAGACAGCACCCCAGGCCGCTAACTTGCGCGCCGGGACCTGAGTACCTGTTCTGTACAAGCATCGGGTGATTCCTCGCGCGATGAGTTGAATCAGCGCACGCCCCGGGAGCTCGCGCCAACCACGACACCCGCCTCAATAAGAAGCGGCTCTCTGGTGATGTCACGTGGTCTGTAGATACGCCTCGCCCGATCTTGTTAGCATCCGGAAACTGCCACGCTGCACGCACTCTTGCGCGCAAGTGATAATCGGAATCTTTGGCAAAGGACATTCAGTCTCCGCGCGGGATTGCTGAGTGGCGGAATGTAAATCACTTCATTTTTAAGCGCGCGCGCGTCTTGGGAAGGGCGATACACGGGACCGAGATTATTTAGTTACTGCTTTCATTGAAGAGGTCCCGCTCTCCCATGGAAACCCCAAGCTTATCCCCGCGATCCATATATCGAATTCGGCCACCGACTAACTGAAGAAGCCGGTTACCCTAATGATGATACGCATTTCATTGTAAGAAACCCTCTATTTAGAACTCTCGAGCGTTACTCTGGAACAGAGCGGATTTATAGCTCCCGGATCTTTACTCTATGGCATTAGCATACTTCAAAGAGGCCAAGCTGCGTACCGTCACGGTAGCGTCAGTCATGCTGGTTATTTCAACCGTTTTGTTCGCCGCCGCCAAACCCGACTGGTGGGTGGAACGCGGAGCGGTCAACCTAAAGCCGGCGGACGATTTTGCAGTCGCTAATATAGGTCAGCTTAAACAAATTGCCTCAAAGGCACGCGATGAACTTGATGCGTGGCTTTTGCCGGACGGTGCCGGTCCCGAAATCAAAAGCCTGATCGAGCGCTTTGGAATCAACCTAACGCAATTGCCGGGCGTGACTGCCACTCAATCAACTACCGCTTTTGGCGGCCTGGCATCGCGTGGAATCGATAATAACACCGATGGCGATTACAATCACGCATCGGTAACTCATACCGAAGGCGCCATTACTACCGCTGGCACGGTAAATTCCTCGTGGCAGGATCCATGGTGGCAGGTGGACCTCGGCACATCCCGTACAATTCATACTATCGAACTTTGGAATCGCACGGATAACCAGTGCGGCCCCCGGTTGGCCAACTTCTACGTTTTTGTCTCGGAAACAAGCATGGCGCAGACTTCACTTAAAACCCTGCTTGCCTCAAGCAGTGTCTGGAAGAGCGCAAAGGTGGCCGCGCCTCCATCACCTAACATACGCCTCAATGCAGGCAGCCGCCGCGGGCGCTATGTCATGATCAGAATCGAAGGACCGCAATACCTGCATCTTGCCGAGCTTAAAGTCTACGGAGCGGAAAGTCCCACGGCAGTGCCACCGGATGACTTTGCTGCGCTCACACTTGGCCAGCTTAAAACCGTCGCCAAGCCATTCTACGATAGACTTTCCAAGGCCGGATACAACGCTCCTTACCCATGGCAAGGCCGCGAACTGGCAGCCGACGATCTGGCGCTTGCAAACATCGGGCAACTAAAAAGCATTTTTAGCTTCGATGTGCGCCCGCTTGATTCCATCCACGACTCTAATGGAAATGGCATCCCTGATTGGTGGGAAAATTTATATCTTGGTCACCTGATTACTAATCCGAATGACGATAAAGACGGTGACGGAATCCCCGATGCCCAGGAGTATATGGCCGGAGGCAATCCCAATGCGTCTGATACTGATCATGATGGTATATCCGATGCCGACGAACTGGCGCTTGGAACAAATCCAAATGAGAGCGACACGGACAACGATGGAGTAAAAGATAAGTTAGACCTCTATCCGACCGATCGGCGCCGCTCTTCCGATATTCCCGTCCTTCGCTACGCAGTCATAGATGTCAGCACACCGATCACAAAAAATGATGACATCGAGATGGTCGCAGTGGACGATTCTAATAAAATCGGGTTCGTGCGAACCAATGCACAAAGCACCGATGGTTTTTCAGTTCCTCTTAGTGCACTTGGCACATCTGTAATCGGGGCCCGGCTTCCGATGAAGTTCTCACCTCCTTACGAAAAGATTTCCGAAAATGATGTGAATTTTCTGTTGCGCGAGGATTACAGATACAATGTAAGAGGAATCAACGCGGACGGGAGATTTGTAGTAGACATTACTCTGCACGCCACGCTTTGCAGAGAATGGGCGGACGGCGATCCCTCTCCTCCACCTCCGCCACCCATCCCTGGGATGACCGGGTATCCAATTTTGGTTACGGAAACCAGTTTTATCGGTGTTAGTACATGGCTTGACGGCGCGATGCCGACGATGAAGCGCGCTTCAGTCTCTCCTTATTTAAGCTATGAAATGCAGCACTTGGGTTACTTCGGAAAAGGAATTGCAAACGGCGGCACTTTTTGGGGAAGAGACGGCGAGGACGATTTTAATACGTTTATCGGAGAGAGCCTCTTTGGCGGCGCATCAGGCGCTGCCAATATCCCTGGATTTGACTTTGGAATTGGGCAAATCAGCCAAAATGCGAAGGTTGCAGCAGGCAAAATAAAGGGCCCGGCAGGCCTGCCTTATACCGCTTATTGGAAGGATAACACGTTTCGCCCGTTATTCTCGGTAGAAGACTCTGAAACCGAGGTGCAGCTTATCGATGACAAGGCTGAAATGTTCGGCTTTTCACGATGGCTATCGCCGCTGCTTTATTTCAGCCATCTCGACCCCGGGGCCCAGCATCCTTTCTGGTATGTGGGTAACAACGCAGTCGATTTCTATATCATGCTTCCAAAGGAATTCCAGCAGCAGGTTGTCTTCCTGTACGGGGATCGGGGCATTGTAGCTAATAGTGTGGGTGACATGCTTTTCTACGCCCATGTGGCGGATTCGCGCGATGGGGAGCCGATATGGCGGGAGGCTTTTCTATTGTGGGAAGTGCCAAAGAACGGGCGCGATTCACAACTGCGCGAAGTCGAATTTCCAGAGGGCTTCGAGGTAAAGCAAATGACGCCAAAGCTTGCCATGGCGGGCTTGGCAAAGCAGCCAAAGCTTGATGAATCCGGAATCCCCATTCCGGACCCCAGCAATCCGACGCTGGTTCTTAGAACAAGGCGAGCTGCGCTTCTGCTGCCCAGTGAAATATTGGTAGATGCAAATCGGGATAGAAAAATGAGCTTCACGGATCCTGCTATTCACCGAGGAGACTTAACGGCCATGGAAAAGCCCTACCAATTCTGGCTCAACAACGACTATGACAAAGGGGGATCGGTTGATCTGGATGATACAATCAATTCCGGCCCAGGCGATCACTGGGAAGAGGATGATCAGGAAGGGGACCACGATCGCAACGACGGCGTCATTGAATGGATGCGCGACCTGGAAGACTTCACTCGACTTTGGATTTCCTTTCAAGAAATCACAGAACTTATCAGTCAGCCCGATGTTAGCGTTACATTGAAATTTGAACCCCCGGATGGGATCTCATGGAAGGCGGCGGATGGAGACCCAAAAATCAGGATCTTCAAAGCCGTCGAGCGTGATGGTGGGAGGAAGTATTTGGAGGATCCGAATGTCAGTTGGCTGCAGCTTGACAGTCACCAAGGGCCGGGAGGACAGCGCGACTTTAGCAAGGAGATGGGTATCGTTACTAAATCGGGTGCCTGCCAACTATCCAAAGAGTTTTTAAAAGATCTGTCGGAGACCAATCCGAATCGATACCTGCTGTTTGAGGGGCTCGAATCTGGCAAAGGAGCGTTGGTGCTGGCAATCAAGGTTAAAGGAAAGGAAATCGCCAAATATCCAGCCATCTATCTTGAACTAAAGGACGTTAAGGACATGTATGAGCAATGGAGCGTGGGCGAGGTTGTTCAACCTGGTGTCCAATACGCCGCCTGGCCATCCCTTGATTTGACTCCATTTTATGGGCCGACGACCAAGCCGATGATAGCCCCCTACGACGAAACCAAAGATTACATTCTCTATGTCCATGGCTGGAACATGAAAATGTCCGAAAAGGGTTTTTATTCCGATACGGCATTTAAGCGATTATGGCATGAAGGATACAAAGGCCGGTTTGGAAGTTTCCGCTGGCCTACCTTCTGGTTCGCCGACAGCGCGCAGGACTCCTGGACGGGCCCGGGCTCGATATACGTTCCTATAATTGGAAGCTATATTCCCAGCCCCAAGCATTTTGATGGCAGCGAGCATCGTGCGTGGGTTTCCTCGGCTGGCTTGCTTAAGCTCTTCAATCAAATTAACCGAAGTAAATTTAAAGGGAATATCCGGGTGTTTGCCCACAGCATGGGTAATATCGTCGTAAGCGAGGCGCTACACAGATCAAAAAGCGGCCAAGTTGTTGATACTTACATAGCTTCCCAAGCGGCACTCTCCGCGAACCTTTATGACGCTGCAGCTCCTCCTATGAAATACAGATCTAGCATGGGGCCAAACACGCCTGATGTTTTTTCTCATTACTACAAGGCTAGTAGCGTAAATTATATGAATTCTGTTTATATGAGAAACAAGGCGCGTAGGATACTAAACTACTTCAATCCGCAGGACTGGGCACTTGATTGGCCACACTGGGAGCTAAATCAGCAGTTAAAGCCTGACGATAAATATGGCTATGTTGATCAAGCTTACGTGCGTTCTGATTATGATTGGTTTGCCCGTGCATTTACACAACTTCATTTTGCCGCTGACTCTCATGAGATTTTCGCATGGGCTGCCGAGTCACGTTCTTACGCATTAGGCGCACAATGGGTGCAAGGAGTGATATCCCAGAATGTGGATTTAAGTGCAGCGCCAACAAAATTCGGTGCAGCTCACAAATGGCATAGTGGTCAATTTCGTGGAGCTTACAATGAACGTCGGTTATATTGGAAGCAATTGATGAATAATTTTGAGTTAAATAAAATATCTCAATGAAAATTCAACGCATCACACTCACCGTTGGCCTTATTGTAATTGGATCTACTTGCGTTTTTCTTTTGTCATTTCTATCGCATAAATCCATTACATCTAACAGTGCAAGTCAATTAGATAACTCAGCTGCTTCTTTCCAAGTATCCAACTCGGATGCTACTGATACTCTGAAACGCAGAAATGACGAGAGAATACTAATGGCGTTTAATGCGGTTGAGTCATCCAATCAGCCTGTTGATTTTTGGGGTAAAATTATAGATCAAAATAATAATCCGGTGGCTGGGGTGAGGGTGGTGTATAGTTATATAACCGAGCATGGAACAATTAGTGACTTGTCGTGGGGCTTTGAGCGATATCATCAGAGTGAGATAATAAGCGATCTTGCAGGAGAATTTTATATTGGAAATTTTCGAGCCAGGTTGCTGGAAATTAAATCGCTTGCTAAAAGTGATTACGAATCTACAAAGCGCGGTGTTCAAAATTATGATTACTATGGTAGTACTTCAGAAGGGCGGTTTATCTCGAATAAGGATGTTCCGATAGTTTTTTTCATGATTGATAAAGAAGCAATGAAAGATGTGGTTACCTATGGTAGTGCTTTGGAAAGCGGAATGCAGGTGGTCGGTGATGGAGTGCCTGTTCGTTGGAACGTACGTTCTGGTAAAGCTGATTCAAACGGCGAGCTTCAAGTGACTTTTAAACGAGAACCAATTTTCTTAAGCAATTCCAGCGAACGATTGCAATGGAGCTTAAAAATCGAATTGATTGGTGGCGGAATTATTGCGGCATCTCCGGCGGATGCCATTTATCGAGCGCCAGAAATCGGTTACTTGTCTACTATAGACTATCCCAAGGTCGAGCAGAAGCGGGGCTATCCTAATCAGGCTTTTTATTTTAAAGCTGCTGATAATAAATATGGACGGCTTCACTTGGAGCTTTATGCGGAGGATAAAGGCGAGTCTGCGCGCCTTTATATCCAGTCATGGCTGAACTCGAGTGGAGGGCGGCTTTTGGAGGCGGGATCAAATCCCTAAAGTAGTCAGTCAGCCCCGTGGGTTATCCGGAGGATGATCGCCGCCATAGCATGGGAGCGTCATGAATATCGACACCTGCCTCTTAATGCGTGCTGTATGTTACGACTTCCTTGTATTCCTCGTGCGTGACCGTGCGGCTTCGGGAATGAGTGGTTGGGCGATAAACGACGCCGGAATTGCCGCGGGGATTCGAGTGAACCAATCTGCTCGAAATGTAAGGGTTGTAAGCGACGTTGCGGACGGGGGCAGTGTCCCAGAAATCGTCATGATGGACGCAGGCGCAGCTTAAAACACACAAGGCGAGGGCAATGCCAATCTTAGGCATAAGCCGCTGTTTGCGCACGGTATTTGAAGTTTCAACAGCAACGCGGAGGCAGTGGGCAGGCATAAATAGGTGGTCTGGACGCCTGCAACCGGATTGCTTGGCAGACGGTGATGAGCGTTTTGCCAGACAACGCGGGTGAGAGAAAACTAAAACTGAAGCCGGCCGTGTTGTTCGCCTTCCTCAATATTGGGAGTGGTTCCGGTCGCGTAAGCTTTGGCAGCTTCAAACAGGTAGGATATTTTCTTTAATCCCTGGGTATCCCAGAACTCGCCTTCGATGGGCTCTACGCTAATGAGTGCCAGGTTCGGCTCCTCTTTGCCTTTGGGAAACCAAACCTTGAATGGCTCCTGCCATAGCTCCTCGATTTTTTCTCTGTCATGGATCAGACTGGCCCGGCCTTGGAGAGAGAGGTAAGTGCTTC
This sequence comes from Chthoniobacteraceae bacterium, assembly GCA_028293625.1. Taxonomy (GTDB): domain Bacteria; phylum Verrucomicrobiota; class Verrucomicrobiia; order Chthoniobacterales; family Chthoniobacteraceae; genus CAIURC01. The sequence goes on from JAQGOL010000036.1 coordinate 96,924, forward strand.
GATCGTTCTGGCAAACCACCTGCACGTCGGACTCGGTCTCGATTTCGTGGGCCTTGGCGGTTTCCGAATCGGTGATGAACCAGAGTTGCCCATCGGATTCCACCTTGGCCAGGGCCATCGGACGCGCCCGAAGTTTGCCGTTCCCGGCGTGAGTCACCAGCATGGCCACTTTGAATTGCTCCAGGAGCCGGTGAAAGTGCTCGTGTTGCTTGGAAATGGTGGGTGTCATACTAATAAAATCGCGTGCCTTTCCAAAGCTGGCCGGACCGCCGTATAACTCCCGCGCGCTCCAATAAGACCGTTACGCGTTTTCTCTACCCGCCGGCGTGTCGCTCAGGAACAGACGTGCTGATGCGAGTTGTTCACTGCTTCCGAGGAGAATCAGGACATCACCGGTTTGCACTTCCTCGTCCGGACCGGGGTTGATGATGTTGCCGCCCGAACGCTCAATGCTGACCACGCTGGCGCCGGTTTTTGTCCGCAACCGCATCTCGCCGATCATCCTGGCAGTGGCGCGGGAGGTTTCAGTAATGACGACGCTGGCCAATTCGGCGTCCCGGAGTGCCGGCGGCAGCGCAACAGGCTCGGCGGCGGCATGAGCGGTGGAAGGTTGCGCGAAGGTTTCGTGCAAGGCGATCTGCGCTTTGGCGTGGATCTGAATCAGTGAGCGCCGCAGCAGGATGACGGACGCAATGAGCACCAATGCAAGCACCAGGAGCACATTCCACGAGGGAAGAATCGCCGCGCTTAATAGAAAAATAAAGAGCAGCAAGGCGATGCCGCCGGCAATGAGCACGGTGTGGGAGACGATCGCACGCAACGGGACAGTGTTCTCGTCCTTGGTTGTCACGCTCATTTCGGAAATGAGCATTCCTGCGGCCTGGAGTTTGCGAAATACGGCGATGAGCATCGGCAAACTGACCAGCATCGCGCTTAGCCAAAGGATCGCTTTCACGTTGTTCTCGCTCCCTGGGATATGGCCGAGCCACGTCAATTCCCGGGTTCTTAAAAAGTTTGCCGTGATGAAAACAGCCGTCACAAGGATCAGGTTGAGCCCGATCTGCAGGCCCCAGCGCCGAAGCAGTTTGGCTCCCAGGTTGCCGCCGCCACTTTCCCCCAGCCTGCCAACCCAGCTTGTATACGAGTCCAATGAATTTAAGACCGCCACGGGTGCGACTCGATCGAGCCGGTTGACGAGCCAGTCGGAACTCCGCACAAGATACGGCGTTGTGAGAGTGGTGAGCGCGGAGACCGCGACGGCAATGGGATAAACAAAGTCGCTGGTGACTTTAAGCGAGAGTCCCATGGCGGCGATGATGAATGAGAACTCGCCAATCTGTGCCAGGCCCATGCCGACCCGCACCGAGGAGCGCAGGTCATTGCCGGCGACAAAAGTCCCGAATGCGCACGCCACGAGCTTGCCTAAAATGACCACGGCGCTGATGACCAGGATCGGCACCCAATATTTGACCAGCAGGGCCGGATCGATGAGCAGTCCGATGGAAACAAAAAAGACCGCGCTGAAAAGGTCGCGCACCGGATGGGTAAGCGCTTCAATTTTCCCGATCTGGCGCGCTTCGGCAATGATCGCCCCGATTAAAAAAGCCCCCAGCGCGACGCTGTAGCCTAGCTTGACGGCAAGCAGCGCCACCCCAAAACAGAGCCCCACGACGGTGATCAGGAGCGTTTCGTTGCTTTTAAATCTGGCGACGTAATTAAGCAGGCGCGGCACGGCGATCAGTCCGGCCACGAGCAGCACGCCAAGAAACGAGGTCAGCTTGATCACCGTGGTTCCGATGTCCGCCACCGAAAGCGAACCGGTGGTGGCGAATCCGGAGAGAAGCGCGATCATCACGATGGCGAGGATATCTTCGACAATCAGGATGCCGAAGATGAGCTGGGCGAATTTCTCACGCGACTTGCCGAGCTCTTCAAGCGCCTTGATGATGATGGTCGTCGAGGAGATGGAGAGGATCGCTCCGAGGAAAATGCTATCCATTTGGCCCCAGCCAAAAAGCAAGCCGATCTCGTAACCGGCCCAGATCATGAGGACGATTTCCAGCGAGGCGGCAATCAGGGCGGTGGCGCCGACTTCCGTGAGTTTGCGCAGGCTGAATTCGAGCCCGAGTGAAAACATCAGAAAGATGACGCCCAGCTCAGAAAGCGTCTCGATCGTATGCTCGTCGGCGATGAGCGGAAACGGCGGCGTGTGCGGGCCGATAATGACCCCGGCCAGGATGTAACCGAGCACGACCGGCTGCTTAAGCTGGCGAAAAAGCACGGTGACAACAGCCGCCACGATCATGACGATCGCCAGGTCCTGTAAAAATGTAGCGTTATGCATTTGAACAAACGTGCGGGCTTAAGTGACCCGGCTTTATGTGAGTACCTCGCGGCGATCTTTTAGCAGACCTTGAAGCACGGTTCGTTTCTCTTCCAAAAGTCCCTCGGTTGCCGCGCGCACGGCTTCAAGCAAATCGTCGGCCTCGCGCAACCGGGCGATGGAAACGTAATCGGCTCCGGCTTCAAGCAACACCTCGGCCTGGACAAGCATTTCGGCCGTGGCAATGATCTTCGCGTGGGGATTGAGTCCGCGCAGGAGCCGGACAAGCCGTTCATTGGAAGTCCCCTTGAGCATGGAATCCGGCACGGTGGAAATGAGCACCTCGGCGCGTTCAACTCCCGCATGAAGCAGGGTGTCACGCTGGCTGATATCGCCGTAGATGACACGCACTTTGCGTTCGACCAGGCCAGCCCTTGCCACCGGGCTGAAGTCAATGACTGCCGTGTCGCCGATCAAATCGGGCGCGTGCCGTTGCATCTCTTCAAGCAGCGAGCTGGCAGTGCGAAAAAAACCAAGAAAAATGATGCGCGCCGCGCCGTGGCCATGAGCGCCATCGGTATGCACATCGTCGGGAGTGTGGTCGAGGTCGCGCAGGCCGGCCTTTTTCAGCCATGGAATGACGGCAAGGGTGACGCCGGCCGAGCGCGTCATTCCAAAGGTGGAGACAGCCGCGAGCAGGGTAAATGCGAGCGCCACCATGCCGGAGGTGGCCGGATGCCTGAGATGCCCGGCCTGCGCTCCAAGAGCGAGGACCACGAGTGAAAATTCGCTCACCTGGCTGAGATTGATGGCTGGAATGAGGCTCGTTCGCAGCCCTTGCTTCATCAGATAGAGCGGAATGAAAGTGCTCAGGAAACGGCTGATCATCACAAAACCGGCAAAGACAATGGCCCAGCCGACCAGCTGTCCGGTCGGCATCGGGATTTGCATGCCGAGCCCGACGAAAAAGAGCGTTACAAAAAAGTCGCGCAGGCTGGTGACTTTTGCCGTGACGTCGAGCGCATAGGGAAATGTGGAGAGTGCCACGCCGGCAATCAGCGCGCCCATTTCACGCGAGAGATGCAGACGTTCGCCCAGTTCACCGATCAGAAAACACCATGCCAACGCTCCGACTTGCACCAGTTCGGGCAGCCGCGCGATATGGCGGAACACGGCAGGCAACACGTATCGGCTCACAGTGAGTGTCACGGCCACCATCAGCACGACCCGCGCAATCGACATGAAAATCACGCCGGGCGCCAGGTGTTCGAGATTGGGCTGCACGGCCAGGAATAAGATCGCGGCAAGATCCTGTAGAACCAGCACTCCGAGCGTGATCCGGCCCGTCAGGGTGTCGAGCTCCTGTTTTTCATAGAGGAGCTTGACGATAATGACCGTGCTGCTGAGCGCCCCGGCGATCCCCAGGTAAAGCGCGTCCCAGCCACCGAGCCCAAGCCCGAAGCCGCATAAGCGAAAAAATGTGACTCCAAGCAGCGCGCCTCCCACAATCTGCGAAAGCGCGGTCAAGGTGATGGAACATCCGGCGCTGATGATTTTTTTCAGATCGATTTCGAGTCCGATCATGAAAAGCAGGAAGATGAGTCCGAGTTCGGAGATGGCGGAGATGCTTTCAGCGGACTCGATCAGTTTAAATCCGCAGGGACCGAGGGCGAATCCGCCAATCAGATAAGCGAGCAAAAGAGGTTGCCGGAAAAACTGGGCGCCCAGGCCGAGGATCCATGCGGCGGCAATGCTGTAGGTGATATCTCGGATTAGATCGTGCATGTAGAGCGTGGTTTACCGGCAGGGGAGAAAAAGGTTGTCGCGGATCCGCGTAGTAACGGGCCGCGCCTGAAGCAACTCAGCTGCCCGACGTTGTGCCAAATGATTGGCCATGTAGCCCGTGCCGGGCCGGTCAGCAGCGAGCGCTCACCGGCGGGCCACGTTCCTGACGGTTACCTATGTCGGCGAAGCCTGCGCCGAAGTTCTCAGGCTGCGCAAAAGCAGCATGGCTGAAATTGAGCTCGCAATGGAGAAGCTCATTCCGCGGATCGGCCATGGGCGCCGGAGTCGATTCCCACCGTTTTTGCCCCGATCCCTTGATCTCATCCACCATGAACACTGAACTATGAGCCGCGCTCGTAGTTCGCATCTTGGGGTAAGGCTCAGTTTTTTGCCCGCGATTTGAGCCAAAAGAGGCAATCACGATAACGAGCAGAGTGCTCATTAAAGCGCGGCACAGTTTTGGATTAGCTTTGAGCATGGCGTATGAAGGCGCGCGGAGGCTAGGCAAAGAAATTTGCCGAGTCCAGCCTGCGCTGAGGCCCTTCTTCTTACGCCGATGCCGCCGGCTAAAACCGGCTCCGAACCCGATGCCTACTCTTTGAAATCGGTGGTCGCTTCTTTCAAGTCGAGGCTTTTGATCCAGGCATTGCGATAGCGCACATCGTGGCCTTCGCATTGCAGTTTAAGGCCTCCGGGCGTGTCGGTGATTCCTTTTCCTCCGTCGTTGCCGCCATCCATGCCGGAGTTGGGGCCGCCCCAGACCTGGCTGATAGTCTGGTTGGTATGCACCTTGATCCCGTTGAAATACATGGTGACCATCGGCTGCTCAACCCGCTTCCCTTCCTTAAAGCGAGCCGCGCGGAACTCGATGTCGTACGCGTTCCATGCCCCAATGCCTTTGTAAGCGTGATAGGGCGACTCGGTTTCATTGATCACCGCCCCCATGCCGTGTTTGGTCTTATCGCCATCAAAGACCTGAATTTCGTAGCGGTTCTGCAAGTAGACGCCGCTGTTGCCGCCTGGGTTCTTGATGAGAAATTCAATGTGCAGGCGGAAATCGCCGTATTCCTTTTTAGTTACGATATCCGCGGCCCCGAACCTGCCGCCAGCCGCTGCGGGATCATCGGTCATCACGACAGTCCCTTTATCGACAGGGTCCTCGACGATTTTCCATTTGATTGGCATGGCCGATTTAAAGCCGGGCCCCTGCCAGTAGATCCATTTGTCATCGAGCATCTGACGGGAGCCATCGATGATCACCTCGGCGCCGGGCAATGGTGCCGCGCCTACTCCGACGTCTGCAAAAACTGACGTGGAGGTGCAAATGGCGGCGCCGGCAAGGCAAAGTGTCGCGAAAAAATGAGAAGGTGAGTGCATGGGGAGATGGATTGGAAGGAGACCCGTTTGGGACCGCAGCGTCAACCTTCGGGGAAATCGATCCTTAGTGCGGCTTTCCCGCTTTTTGTCCAAATAGAGAATCGCGGAAAAACGTTTCGCTTTTTTTGGCTTCTTCGATTCAACAGGCAGCGCGTGGGGAAAGTCTTTATTCGCCGAATTTTCATGAAAGCCATCTGTTGCTCCATGCTGAGCGCACGCCTGTTTGGCGGAATCGTGCTCGCTTTCTTCGTCGCATCAAGCCCGCTTCGCGCTGCCAAACCGCGCGAAGAACTGCCTCCGGCAACCGTCGCGCGCGGCGTGACGGTGCGGCTTGTTCGCGATGAGATCCTTCGGCTTTATGATAAACCGCTTCGAGCCGCCAAGGCCGGCGAGACCTTTGAAGTGATTGAGGTACGGGCTTCGGTGAAAAAGGTTTTCCTTGGGGTCCAGGATCGCGGCCGTTTGGTGGCGGTCTCGGTTCCCCTGGAGGCGGTTGCAGCGGGGAGCAAGCCCGCGGTTCCCGGCCGTATATCAAAGGCGGATGCGTTGTTCGCGGGAGTGATTCCGATTTTAAAGCTAACAATCGATGGGCCGGAAATGGATCGCTTGCGCAAGGATCCGCACAGTTATGTGGAAGTATCTCTCGAAGAGGCCGGCGGAGCGATCATCAAACATGCCGGGCTTAAACTAAAAGGATCGGCCGGAAGCTTTCAAAATATCGACGAACACCCGGGTTTTTCGATCAATACGGACAAGTTCAAAGGGGGCGAGCGTTTCCATGGGCTCAAGCGGTTTCAGCTTAACAATTGCGCGCAGGATTCCACGGCGCTCAACGAGATTATCTGCGGCGAGATCGCCAGGAAAGCCGGCGTCCCCGCCTCACGCTGCACCCACGCATTGGTTAGTTTGAACGGGCGCGACATGGGGATCTATGTATTGAAGGAAGGATTTACCGAAGACTTCCTCTCCGCGTTTTTCACCCGGACCGACGGTCACTTATACGATGGCGGGTTCCTTAATGATATTGGAACAAACATGGAGCTCGATCACGGTGATCCGGCCGATAAAACGCGGATCACTGAATTTGCCGGCGCGATCAATGAGCAGGATCCGGTTCGCCAGCAGGAACGCATGGCCGGCGTGCTCGACATCGACGCCTTCATGCGGTTTGCCGTCATGGAAAGTCTTTTCTGTCATTGGGATGGTTATACCTTCAACCGCAATAACTATCGGGTTTATGAAAACCCCGAGACCGGCAAGTTTCATTTCATCTTGCACGGAATGGATCAGATGTTCGGGGATGCCGGATGGAGTATGCATCGGCAGCCGGTCGCGGCTGTAGGGAGTATCCTTTGGCGCAAGCCCGAGAACAAAGAACGTTATGCTGCGCAGTTACTCGACATCTATGAGAAGGTGATAAAGCCCGTCGATTGGGCGGCGCGTGCCGAGGAAGTCGGACAACGTCTCTACAAGGTGCTGGCAGCCAATAATCCTGGGACCGCCGGATCTTACCTGCCCAATATCGCGGACGCGCGCGGCCGGATCGCGGACCGGATGAACAATGTACGGCGGCAGATGGAAGGAAACAGCCTGCTAAAAACCGTCGCTTCAAAGGGGAGCGCTGAGCTCGGTTCGGCCCCGTGGGTTGCCCAGCTGGAAAATGCCCAAAGTCAGGAACTCAAAAGCGAGGGGCGCCAGCTTTTGTATATACGGGCGGCAGGCGAAGCCGGCAACGGCTCGTGGCGGTTGCCGATTCAAGTAGCTTCCGGCAAGTACCGCTTCGAAGCTCAAATAAAGGTAAGAGGTGTTCTGCCTGTTGCCGCCCAAACAGGCGCCGGCGCCGGTTTGAGAATTTCCGGGGAGAGCCGTCCGGCAGGACTCAAGGGAGAGACCAACTGGCAGAAGGTAAGTTACGATTTTGTTTCCGATGGCGGCGAGCAGGTATTGATCATTGAGTTGCGCGCCAGGGCAGGTGAAATGTGGGCTCCGCGCGCCGCACTCAGACTACTTAAGCTCCCGTAAATCAATGGCTGACAAAAGCGGACATCCGCAGATTCACGTTCTTCAAATCGACTACAGTGGCTATGCCGCAGCCGGTAAACTCGGCGCGCGTTGGGACACTGAATGGCAGGTATGCACTTATATCGGAAACCCGCTTCCGATTGAACTGGCCGCTTTTGCGCCGCGCGCTTTTTCCTACGAAGCTTATGTCGAGCGATCGCTAAACAAGCAGACGCCCACTCTTCAGCCCGAGGATTCCACGCCCGGGAAAGATCGGCACGTGCTCAGGCCGCATCAGGCGGAGGCAATGAAAGAGGCGCTAAAGGCGTATGAATCGAAGTTGCCAGGATTTCTCTTTGCCGATGAAGTCGGTCTTGGGAAAACAGATGCCGCGTGGGAAACCGTGTTGCGGCTGCCCGGCAGAAAGATCCTGATAGTCTGTCCGCTCGGTGTCATCCCGGTTTGGCGCGAAACGCTGCTGCGGCAGGGAACCGGGAACAAGGAGGTGATTATCCTCAATTACGACCGGCTCAAAAAACTGATCAGGGTGGAAGACCGCACGAAGGTTAAAAGCCTCAAGGGAGTCGCCCGCTTTGGAGAGGCGCTCGCATTCGATGTCGTCATTTTCGATGAGTCGCATCGGCTCAAAAACATGACTTCAGCCCGCTTCAAGCTCGCGCACGAGGTCGGAAAGAAGGCGGATTTTCATCTATGGCTTTCCGCAACAGCTGGGCAAAACCCGCTTGAGTTGGGTTATCTTTCCTCGCTGCTCGCTGCCCGGACTGGCGATTCGATCAAGGACATCAGCAAAGATTTTGAAGGCTGGTGCTCAAAGCGTGGACTCGGCATTTCAAGAGGCAAGTTCGGTAAATGGGATTACATCGAGTCGAAGGAAAGTTGTGAGAAGGTGCAGCGCCTTTTGTTTATACCGCAAAAAGGGATTGTGGGCGCGGTAAGAAGGACTCCGCGCGATATTGCCGGATGGCCTGAGATCCAGCGCATCCCATTTCCTGTGGAGCTGACGCCCGACCAGCTGAATCTCTACAAATTGGAATGGAATCAGTTCCTGCTGGCGCTACGTGGAGAGGCCAAAAAAGTGGGAAAAGAGAAGGCTTCCCGAAGCATCAATGGCCTTGCGGCCATCACGCGTTTTCGCCAGAAAGCGGGCCGCTTGCGGGTCGAATCGACGACCAATAAAATTATTGAGTTGCTGGAAAACGGACGCCAAGTGGCGGTTTCCTGCCAGTATCTGATGAATGTGGAAGAGATCGAGGAAGCGCTCCTAAAAGAGAAGGTGGAATGCCTGACATTTACCGGCGCCGTCAGCCCGGCGGATCGCGAAGTAAACCGCGTAGCTTACCAAAAGGGAGAGGTGCCAGTCATGCTATTTACCAGCATGGAAGGCTTCAACCTGCATCAAGGTGAGTATCCGGGCAGGGGTGGCAATGTGCCGCGCGCGCAGATCGATCATGATCTGCGCTGGAGTGCCATTGAGATGAATCAGATTGACGGGCGCAGCCATCGCAATGGCCAGTTCGCGCCGGTCTTCTGGAGCTTTGCCAAAGATACAATTGAAGAGCGCGTGGCGGAAGTGATGCTCTTGAAACTCAACTCAATGCAAACCCTGCATGGCGATGCAAGAGTGCCCGAAATCGATGCGCTTCTACAGAGTCTGATTTAAAACAAAGTCGACGTCTTCTCGCTTCCAATCATGTTTAAAGTGCCCGGCTATTCTTGCCAGAGTGGCGTGTTCAGCCTTTCATAAAAACCCCATGCCTTTTTGTAGCCATCGAGTCATCGCTCATTGTGAATGATTTCACGCCCCTTTCCGAAGAGGAAATCCCTACCCAGGCAACTGCTTCCGGCGACTGCGGTCGGGATCAGCCGCCGGTAAAAAACGCCCGGGTTTTGTTGCCGCTGCTTTTTGGCCGCTATCGGCCGATCCGCGAGCTGGGCCGTGGCGGAATGGGTGTGGTTATGGAGGCGCGTGATGAAGTGCTCGGTCTTTCGGTGGCGTTAAAAATGGTGCCTGACCAGGTCTTTCATGACACCGAGGGAATCGGCGACCTCAAGAAAGAAGTGCTTCGTGGAATGGCGCTCACTGACCCGGGCATCGTGCGTGTTTATAGTTTCGAGCAGGATGCAACCGGCGCGGCGATTGTCATGGAATGTGTGCGGGGCGAAACACTGGCTGCGTTGAAAGCGCGGCAGCCGGATCGTTGTTTTAACTGCGAGGAATTGCTGCCCTGGGTGCAACAGCTTTGTGCCTCGCTCGATTACGCGCATCACGACGCGCGGATTGCTCATCGCGATCTAAAGCCGGCCAACTTGCTTCTAACTTCCACTCAGCGGCTCAAGATTGCCGATTTTGGGATCGCCGCAAGTTTGTCTGAAGCGCTGACGCGCGTTTCAGTGCGTTCGGATTCGACCGGTACGCCGCCTTACATGAGTCCCCAGCAGGCGATGGGTGAGCGTCCATCCCATCTGGATGATATCTATTCATTGGGTGCCACCATTTACGAGTTGCTCACCGGCAAACCGCCTTTCTTTCGCGGCAATATTCTTGCCCAGACGCTTCACGAACAGCCTCCTTCAATGGCTCAGCGTCGTGCCGAGTTTAAAATCGTTGACCGTCCGTCAATCCCTGAGGCGTGGGAAAAGTTGGTCATGGCGTGCCTGGCTAAAGAACCGAACGGGCGGCCGCCAAACGGGGCTGCGGTTCTTGCCATTCTTGCAGCACCGGTGGTTGTGGCAATAAAACCGGCTGATGTGATCCAGGTAATTCCAGTCAAGGCTGCCGTGCCGCTGGCGCAGCCAGTTACCCAGGAACTGCCCCCGCTGGCGTTTGCTGATGCTTCTATCGCGGCGGAGCCGATCCCTTCGATGATGAAGTTCAACCGGGCGCGCCGCGATTCGGGACACTTTCCTTTTCGCGATTGGGCATGGACATTTCTTTTGATCACTACCGCGGCGGCGTTGACAGCCGGCGCATTGCACATGGCGCGTCCGTATGTTGCCGGCCTGAAACCGGAAACCTTCAAGAAGTCTAAAGCGGCTTCTCCGGCGCCATCGGTTTCCCTGCTCGATCCGAAAGGGGAGGCGAAACCGTTGCGTGGCGCGGTCTTGGACAGGCTTGATGAAACCAGGAAGAAGTAGCAGCTGCCAATAGCGTCATGGATGATTCTCCACAAGCCGTGCGTGCAGTCTCAGCCTAATAAGTATAAGCGTCACGCAATGCCGAATTCCTATTGTCTAATGAAAATCCCCCTTATCTGTCTTGCCGCACTGGCCGCCGCTTATCCGTTGTTTGCCGAGAGTCCCGCTGTTCCTGAGGATGCGCCAGCGGATCATCAAGGCTCTCAAAGCGTCCTTGTTGAAGGAGCCGATGGAACAGTGCTGCTGCACGCAAAGGATGTCAGCGTCCATGGTTCCACCGTGCGGTATGAACCGAAGCCGGAGAAATTTACGATCGGTTTTTGGAGTAAGGTTGAGGATTGGGTTAGCTGGCAGTTTGACCTGGATAAACCGGGCAAGTTCGAAGTTGAAGCAATGCAGGGCTGCAGCGGTGGCGGCAGCGAAGTCGAGATTGAAGCAGGCACGCAGAAACTGACCTTTACCGTGGAAGAGACCGGTAGCTTCCACACTTTCATTGTACGAAAGCTTGGGACTTTGACTCTGCCCGCCGGCCGCAACACTCTCTCTGTCAGGCCCAAGAGTAAAAAAGGCGGCGCCGTGATGGACTTGCGGCAAATTCTGCTTCGCCGCCGCACGGAATAAAATCCGGTAGGCAAATTCAGAGCGGAAAAACAGCAAAAAAAATGCAGCCCCTCGGAGCCGACTGGCTGCCAAAGGGCTGCTGTTCCCCCCAGAACGGGGCTTGTATGACGGATTGGAATTTAACGCGCAAGCATATATTCCATTTTTTTTCAGCGTATTTCCGGACTACGCCTGAAGCGCGCTCAGTTCTGGTTCCCGGCTCGCGGGACCAAACGCGCGACTATGCTGACTTGATATGGACGGAGACCAGCTTGGTCATCTCGAACATGGTCACCTGCTCTTTGCCACCGAAAACTACCTTGAGAGCGGCATCGGCATTGATAAGGGTCTTTTTCTTTTCGTCCTGAAGTTTGTTTTTCTTGATGTAATCCCAGAGCTTTTTGGTGAGCTCACCACGGGGGATGGGGGTGGATCCTACAATGGCTGCGAGCGCTTCGTCGGGCTGCACTGGTTTCATCAGGGCGGCGTTCGGCTTGCGGGCAGTGGTCTTTTCGGCTTTAGGCATAATGGGTTGCTGGTAAAAGGTTCGTTTCCGTTTCAAACGGAGGTCGATCTGGGCTGTGTATCACCCTTATCGGGTTTGCGGAGCTTCTTTTCTTCTTTTTTTAGAGATTTTGGTCAGGGCGAATTCCCGCTTTTAAGTTCTGCTCTTTTGTTTTGTCAATTGGCGATTAATCAAGTCTGACACTGCTCCTTAGGAGGGCTTTCACTCGTGTAAGCAAGTTTTTGATTAAATGCGCTCCGAGGAAAAGCTTGGGGTGTTGCGGGTCAGGCCAAGGCCTTAATCGGGCGATTCCTATCGGAAACGTCGTTCACACGTTCTCAGAGTGTAATCAATTTGACGGCTTTCAGGGATGGTCGCCGACGGCTTTTACGCCGGTTCAGTGCCTGCCTCACTGATCACGCCCTGTTTGCCTGCCTCAAATTTCGCATTCAGCGCCGCGGCAGTTTCAAGGAAAAGGTGAAGTGCGTCAGGGACTCCGCGGTATTCCTTGCCAACCTTCTTTACAACCCCTGCCTGCACCAGGTTTTGCAGTTTTTCATACGCGCGCAGCCTGAGCATTTCCTCTCCGCCCAGGGCTGCATTGCGGGAGCGCAGATTGGCGTGAACAAGCAAAAAGAGCGGCTTGAATTCATAAGAATCCTTTGCCGAGAGCACGATGGCGAGCTCCTCAGCGATGCGATCAGGACCGCGGCGAGAGAACCCGTAGGATGATTTCATCGTCACAGATAGCCCAAATTTGGACGATGTCGAAGGATCATGCACTTACGCGGTTTGTTTTCTTGCGGCTTTCCCAAGGCAACGTTTGAAAAAATGGGTGCCCGAGTCAAATTGCCATGGCTTTTCCCACGAAGATGCTGCACCGGATCACGGTTTTGTACATGCTCGCGGCATGTCCCTCGCTGCCGTGCTTCGTTTCATGGTTTTTTCGCTCGCCGCTTCGTGGAGTGCCGCTGCCGCGCACCCGTTTCTTTGTTGTGATTATAATGGAGGCAAAGTGTGCGCAGTCTCCTCCGACGGGGTGATCCAATGGGAATATGCGGTGAAAAATCCCCAGGATTGCTGGCTTTTGCCCAATGGCAATTATCTCTTCGCCCATGTCGGAGGGGCGATGGAAGTGACGCTCAACAAAGAGGTCGTGTGGGAATACAAAACGCAGCCAAAATCCGAAGTCCACGGATGCCAGCCGTTGCCCGGCGGCAACGTGCTCATTATTGAATGCGGCGCGAGCCGGCTGATCGAGGTCGATCGCAAGGGCAAAATCGTCAAGCTCATCAAGCTGGAGACTGACCCGGTCATCACCACCCACAACCAGTATCGCGGCACGCGCAAGACTCCCGAGGGCCATTACCTTGTCTGTTTTAAAGAAGAAGGAAAAATCGTTGAGCTCGATAGTGCCGGTAAAGTAATCCGCAAGATTGCGGTCCCCGGCGATCCGCATGAAGTGGTGGCATTGGCCGACGGGCATCTCCTGATCACCTGCGGTGATGGACACAAGGTCATCGAGATGGATGCCGAGGAAAAGATCGTGTGGGAACTTGATGAAAATGACCTGCCGGGAAATCCGTTGCGCTTGATGGCCGGCTGCCAGCGGCTTCCCAATGGGAATACAATCATGTGCAACTACCTCGGGCACGGCCATATCGGCGAGCAGTCCCAGGTTATTGAAGTCACGCCTGAGAAACAGGTGATCTGGCAGTTTGGCGATCACGCCAGGTTTACGACCATCAACCAGCTTCAACTTCTTGATGTACCGGGCGACGTCACGAAAGGGGAGATCTATCGCTAACCTCCGGCACATTCCATGAACCACCCATTTTTTCCACCCCGTCTGTTGCTTGGCGCGTTTTTTGCCTTCTTTTCCGCGCTGCTGCCCCTGAGTGCTTCTCCGCCTTTCCGTCCCGAAAAGCTGGCACAGATGGATGAAGCGGTCGACGCGGCGGTCACCCGCCATCAGCTGCCCGGAGGAGTGCTCTGGCTGGAGCATCGCGGCACCATTTACGAAAAGGCTTATGGTAATCGATCGCTCGATCCGATCGAGCCGATGAGTAAGGAAACGCTTTTTGATGCGGCTTCTTTGACCAAGGTTATTGCGACAACTCCTTCTATCATGCTGCTTTATCAGCGTGGCAGGATCGACTTTGACGCGCCGGTCTCAACCTATCTGCCGGAGTTCAACTCAGCCAAGCAGCAGCCCGTTACTATTCGGCATTTGATGACGCATACTTCCGGTTTGCGCCCGGGGATCGCCATGCCGGCTGTTTCAAGCGGATACGAAAAAGGGATTTCGCTGGCGCTGGCCGAGGAGCCTAACGCGGCACCAGGAAGTTTGCTGAGATACAGCGACATCAATTTTATTCTGTTGGGGGAAGTGGTGCGGCGGGTGAGCGGCCAGACGCTTGATCAGTTTGCAGCGCACGAGATCTATGAACCGCTGGGAATGCGGGATACCATGTTCCTGCCCAAAGCCGATTCCATTGCGCTCATCGCGCCAACTACCAAAGAAGCGAATGGAAGCTACATTCGCGGCGTTGTTCATGACCCTACTTCACGCAGGATGGGAGGCGTCGCCGGACATGCCGGTCTCTTTACCACGGCGGCGGATCTGGCGATTTATGCCCGGATGCTGCTTAACCAAGGGAACCTCAACGGCGTGGAACTTTTCAAAAAAGAAACGGTCGCGCTGATGACCTCGGTCAATACGCCGCCCAATCTGCCACGGCGCGGGCTTGGCTGGGATATCGATTCACCTTACGCGGGGCTTCGTGGAAAGTATTTTCCCGTCGGCTCCTATGGACACACCGGTTGGACGGGCACCTCGCTTTGGATCGATCCGTTTTCGGAAACCTTTCTCATCTTTCTTTCCAATCGCAACCATCCCACCGAAGCCGGCAGTGTGACAGCGTTGCGCTCGCTCCTTGGAACTCTCGCCGCCGAGGGTATTCCCGATTTTAATTTCCTCTTTGTTCCCGGCGCGCTTGACCGGGCGCCCGAGACTCGCAAGGCGCCTGCCAGCATTCCATCCAAGCCGGTCCTCAATGGAATTGATCTATTGGTGCGCGAAAAGTTCGCCAGGCTGCAAGGGATGCGGCTTGGGCTTGTCACCAATCACACCGGCCAGGACAAAGATCGCAACCCGACGATTGACCTGCTTCACGGCGCGGAAGGTATTCAGTTAAAAGCGTTATTTAGTCCCGAGCACGGCATCCGCGGGGCGTTCGACGAGAAAATCAATGATAGTGTGGATGAGAAGACCGGCCTGCCGGTTTATAGCTTGTATGGCGAACGCCGCGCGCCTGCGCCCGAGCAATTAGCCGATCTTGATGCCCTGGTTTTCGACATCCAGGATGTCGGGTCGCGATTTTATACCTATATCTCGACGATGGGTAACTGCCTTGAAGCGGCAGCGAAGGCCCATATCAGGATCTTCATCCTTGATCGCGTCAACCCGATCAATGGCGTGAGCGTTGAAGGGCCGATTGCCGAAGGGAAATCGAGCTTCACCGCTTACCACGCCATCCCGGTCCGCCATGGCATGACTGTTGGCGAACTGGCGCAGCTTTTTAACGTCGAACGCGGATTTAATGCCGCGCTGACAGTCGTCCCCGTGGAGGGATGGAGCCGCGATTTTTTCTACGATCAAACAACGCTCCCATGGACCAATCCATCGCCCAATATGCGCAGCCTCAACGAGGCAATTCTTTATCCGGGAATTGGATTGCTTGAAACGGCGGCCGTTTCAGTCGGGCGCGGAACCGACACGCCTTTTGAAGTCGTTGGGGCGCCCTATATGGATGATCGAAAACTGGCTTCCGAGTTGAATGCGGCAGGCCTGCCGGGCGTGCGTTTTGTGCCGGTCCAATTCACGCCGGCAAGCAGTCTGTTCAAAGCGCAGCTTTGCCGCGGCGTGAATATTATCCTCACTGATCGCACGGCGCCCGTGGTCGATATCGGGATCACGATCGCGTTAGCCGTGCAGCGACTTTATCCCAAGGAGTTTAATCTGCCCAAATTCAACAATCTTCTCGTTAGCGCCACGACGCTTGAGGCAATCCGCAAAGGCGACTCGATGGACGACATCAGGCAGTCGTGGGCGGCAGGATTGACGGAGTTCACCGCGTTGCGGGCCAAGTATCTCATCTACCGCTAACTGCGCCCGCCTTGGCCCTGAACCTATCCGGATAGATACAGAGATGGAGCGCTTACATCACCCGATCTTTCATCGGCGAATCGGTAATGTATTGATTCAGGTTATCGATGAAGTGTTCCACCAAAGCCTCGGGTTCCGCGTCGTAGCCGCCGGCCATGTGCGGTGTGATCAGGCAGTTGGGCGCGCTCCAAAGCGGATGCTCGGCAGGCAGCGGCTCCGGGTCAGTGACATCGAGATAGGCGCCGGAAATCGTCCGGGAATTGAGCGCTTTTAAAAGTGCCTCCTGATCAATGGTGGTGCCGCGGCCGATATTATAAAAAGCCGCGCCCGGTTTCATTGAAGCGAACCGGTTTGCGGACATAAACCCCCGGGTGACGGCCGTCTCAGGCAGCAGGTTGACGACGTGATCCGCTTTGGCAAGCGCCGCTTCAAGTTGCTCTTCGGGAATGGTCTCCACGCTTTCGTGTCCCCTGGTATGGCGTCGAAGGGCGGTGATATTTGCCTTGAATGGTGCCAGCAATTCCACAAGCCGGCGGCCGATTGCGCCAAAGCCCAGCACCACCACATTCTGTCCTTTTAATAGCCGGCCCTGCGCGCGAAAAGGGAGTGTCGGCCAAGTTCGGTCGGCGCGCTGGATGTCGAGCGCCTGTGGGAGCCGCCGGCCGTGAGCCAGCATGAATGCGAGCACGTGTTCCGCGCCAGGGCCTGCATAGACCTGGGAGCTATTGGTGACAATCATTCCCTCTTCGTCCACCGCGGCGCGAAATTCGGCGGTGTCATACCGGGTGTATCCGGCGCTGGTAAGCTGGATCCACCGCAGCCGTTCCGATTGTAATATGCATGCCGGATCAGGCTGTCCAAAGGCAATGTGCGCGGTAAGCAGTTCCGGATCAGCTTCGGCCGGAGCCAGGTTGGAAGCGGAAAGTTGAGGGGCAAAAACAAGATGATGCGGACTCACTCCTTCCATAAGGAGAGTCAACGCTTTGCCGGAGAATTGGGTGTTACACCAGATTTTGAGCATGAAGGGGGGGGTGGAGCTATCGCAATGAGCTGCGGGACGAATTGCTTTGATTCTGCATGGTTCAGGTTTCGGAGTAAATAGCCTGGAACCGGGATTCCTTAATGCTGCCCCGCCAATCCCTGCCACCCCTGCCATGCCATATAGGCCGCCAGGATAATCAGGAGCAGGCAGGAGATGTAAGGCGCCTTTCGCATTA
This sequence comes from Chthoniobacteraceae bacterium, assembly GCA_028293625.1. GTDB lineage: Bacteria > Verrucomicrobiota > Verrucomicrobiia > Chthoniobacterales > Chthoniobacteraceae > CAIURC01. Next base: position 114,056 of record JAQGOL010000036.1, read on the forward strand.
GCTCGCCAAACCCGGTGAATTTTTTCTCGGCATGCCGGATACTCCACGCGGCTGCCGTACCGACCGTCACCATGGTAAGCGCCAGCCCAATGCTGAATGCGGCGACCAATGCGAATCCCAGGGTGAACTGTTTTACCTGAAGACAAACAATGAGAACCGTGAACGCCGCCGGACACGGGAGCAATCCGCCGGTTAATCCAAAAACCATGATCTGGCCTGTGGTGACTTCGCGATTGGTAAATCGTTTTTGGATGTCGAGGGCATGCGCCGCCTCATGCGCATCCTGAAACTCGCCATCGCTCATCGAGCCGTCGTGATGATGATGATCATGCTCGGCGAGCTGGGCCGAGTAATCGTGCGGCTCCCCCTTCTCAATCAGCGTGAGTTGGATCTCAAACTCGTGCGGCTCGGGAATGGTCTGGATTGATTCCAGAAAGGTCCCTTTTTTCACAAACTCGAACCTTTGCCGCGTCTGCCCGGGCCGGATCGTTTCAATACACACATCAGCCGGGCTTGGCAGGGTGCCTGCAAACGCCAGCCGAAATACCGGGGGTACGCCCTCTTCAAAAACGGATAGCTGCGCGGTCCCGAGAATTGTCTCTATTTTCAGAGGCTCTTCCTCGTGGGAATGATGATGATGGTTGGCTGCCGCTTTTGTATCGCGCCGGGTCCGATAAAACATCCAGACGGCGAGCACAAAGATAATCGCGGCTGAAGCGAGGTGAAAATAAGGTTCGGTGCTCTCGGCATTCCACTGGCTGCCAAAGCGCAAAGCGACTGCCGCCAACAGCCAGATAATCAGCGAGTGCGAAAACGCGGCTGACAATCCAAGCAACGCCGCCTGCGCCACAGTTCCGCGCACGGCGATGATGAAAGCCGCCATCATCGTTTTGGAATGTCCAGGCTCAAGGCCGTGCAGCGCGCCGAGCACGACGGCGGTCGGAATAAAAAGCCAGGCGTGCGCGGTGCCTTGTTGAAGAAGATGCGTAAGATCGGTCATCGCCCTCATCTATGGCGCGAAGTGCGCCGGGGACAAGGGGCATTCAAAGCATGGAAAACCTTTTTCATGTGAATTAAAGGCGACCCGCTCTTGTCGGCGGATGGACTTGAATTAACATGTTCAATAGAACATGACGCTCGATTCGAAGCTTTCCATTCTCGCTGACGCCGCCAAATACGACGCATCGTGCGCAAGCAGCGGCACCACCAAGCGCAACTCGCGCGAGGGCGGGATCGGTTCAACCACCGGCGCCGGGATTTGCCACAGCTACACGCCCGATGGACGTTGCGTGTCGCTTCTTAAAATTCTTCTTACCAACTATTGCATCTACGATTGTCTCTACTGCATCAACCGTGCCTCAAGCGGCGTGCAGCGCGCCCGGTTTACCGTGGAGGAAGTCGTCAATCTCACGCTCGATTTTTATCGGCGCAATTACATCGAGGGGCTTTTCCTGAGTTCGGGCATCATCCGCAATCCCGATTACACGATGGAAAGCGTGGTTGAAGTGGCCCGGCGGTTGCGGGTCGATCATGGGTTCCGCGGGTATATCCATCTGAAAACCATCCCTGAAGCCTCTCCGGCGCTCATTGCGGAAGCGGGACGCTGGGCCGATCGGCTTAGCATCAATGTGGAGCTCGCCACCCAGCCCGATCTTGACAGGCTCGCTCCGGAGAAAAACCTTCAGCGTATCGAAACGAGCATGGGCGCCATCAAAGGGCGGATCGATGAGTTTAAAACAGAGCGGAAGAAGTTTTCCAATGCGCCTCCTTTCGCGCCTGCCGGCCAGAGCACCCAGATGATCGTCGGCGCTACCGGGGCGACTGATTCGGCCATTTTAAACCAGGCATCGCATCTCTATGGTAAACACCGGTTGCGCCGGGTTTATTACTCGGCTTTCAGCCCGATCCCCGACGCTTCAAACAAACTGCCGTTGGCGTCGCCGCCGATGGTGCGCGAACATCGGCTTTACCAGGCGGATTGGCTTTTGCGCTTTTACGGCTTTCAAGTCAGCGAACTCGCCGGGGAAACCGCGCCGAACCTTGATCTTGCCGTCGATCCGAAGATGGCATGGGCGCTGCGCAATCCGGCGGAGTTTCCCGTGAATATCAACCGTGCGCCCCGGGAAACGCTGCTGCGGGTGCCGGGATTGGGCGTGCGCAATGTCGACCGCATCCTGGCGATCCGGCGCTGGCATCGGCTTCGCGTTGATGATCTGGTGCGATTGCGTGTTTCCCTCAAAAAGACGCTTCCGTTTATTGAAGTAGCCGATCATCGCCCCAGCCTGATCGGGCCTGCGTTACCCGCGCCGGCTCCTTTTAAACTGAAGCAAATGGATCTGTTCGGACCGCCGGTTTCAGTCGCCAGCGGGCAATTGTAATCATGATTACGCTGACCGTGCCACCCACGTTCGCCGGCTGGCGTTCCGCGGCGCGCAAGGCATTGCAAGAAGGCATCCCGCCCGGGGAGATTCTTTGGGAGGAAGCCGGCGGCGATGCGCCCTTGCTCGATCTTTTCACGCTGGAACCGGCTTTGCCTGCTTCCATCCAAAGCCCGGTCCGCGTGCCTCCGGCTTTTATGGAATTGGCCAAACGCGTCGCATGCCATCGGGCTCCCACGCGCTGGGCGATTCTCTACCGGGCGCTTTGGCGCATCACTCACGGTGAGCCGCATCTGCTCGATGTTTTTGTTGATTCCGATGTTCATCAGTTGATGGGCATGGACAAAGCGGTTCGCCGCGATGTGCATAAGATGCGTGCCTTTGTGCGTTTCCGCGAAGTCACTCATCCTGAAGGTGTTTGGTCGGTGGCGTGGTTTGAGCCCGCGCACCTGATTGTGGAACTTAACGCCTCGTTTTTTGTCGATCGTTTTGCCGGGATGCGCTGGTCAATCCTCACCCCTGATCGCTGCGTCCATTGGGACGGTGAGTCACTCGGTTTCTCCCCGGGAGTCGATCGTTCCGCCGCGCCGGGCGAAGACGCGGTGGAAGATCTTTGGCGCACCTATTACTCGCATATTTTCAATCCTGCCCGGGTCAAAATTCACGCGATGCAGGCCGAAATGCCCAAGCATTATTGGAAGAATCTCCCTGAAGCGGCGTTGATTCCCGATCTGCTCCGCGCCGCCCCCGGCCGTGTCGCTGAAATGCTCTCCCGCAGTCTCATCAAATCCGCGCCGGCCGAGTCCCGCGAGACAATCATTTCCGAAGTGGCTGATTGGGAATCACTTAAAGAGTCGGCATCAACATGCCAGGCATGTCCGCTCTATAAAAACGCGACACAAACCGTCTTCGGGGAAGGCCCGCGTTCCGCCCGGATCGTCCTTCTTGGGGAACAACCCGGAGATCAGGAAGATATTCAAGGCAGACCATTTGTTGGTCCGGCCGGACAGCTCCTCGATCGAGCTCTGACAGAGGCCGGCATCGATCGCAAAGAATGTTATGTGACCAACTCCGTAAAGCATTTCAAATGGGAGCCTCGTGGCAAGCGGCGCATCCACGAAAAGCCGAACAAAACCGAGGTCAGCGCCTGCAAACCGTGGTGGAAGGCTGAATTGGCATTGGTGCGTCCAAGTGTGCTGATCTGCCTGGGAGCGACGGCCGCCCAAACGGTTTTTGATCGCGATGTCCGGGTATTGGCCGAGCGTGGAACCGTGGTTGAAACCGTTCATGCGGCAAAAACGCTGATCACCGTCCATCCTTCCTCGCTCCTGCGGATTTCGGACCCGGAGCAGCGCGAGCACGCCTATCGCCGTTTTGTAGAAGATCTAACGCTGGTCCTTTAGCCTTGCCGTTTCTTTACCGCGCCAAAAAGGCCGCGCTTTTGAATTTGTTCAAAAAGGCAGGGAACAATCCAGAGGGTGGGCGCGTGAGAACGGCTTGGTGAATCTTCGAAATCAATGCTCCACGAATTCAGGAGCCGATTGACGCGAATCTCATTTGCCAATCTTCGAGTTGCAGACCCGGCACTCGCTGAAACTCGTCAGTGTTCACCCATTTCTTTCAATTATGAGTGGTTACCGTGAGGAATATATAAAAAGCTTTATGAACGTGGAAGTCGCACAATTCGTCGAGTTCCTTTCAAGCGAACTCTGCTTGCTTTTGATAGCATTGAAAAATTGCGTGCTGGTTCATCAATTCCAAACAGCGAAGAAACCGCGAAAGCCTATTTGGTTGGTGCCGGCATTATCAACACGCCTTCATCAATTTTCGGTCGCCTTTTTTTGTCTTTTTAGGACGGCATGGCTTGCGCAGACCAATAGCAACAATAGCGATGATGGTTCAGGAATGCTCGCTACGCGAAATCCAACATGTTGGTAGGAGTCTGTGGGATCACCATCCCCGCGCCGCGTTGCGCGTAAATCAAATTCCGAGCTCGTGGAAAGGAAATTGCCTCCGCGGTGAAGGCGGGCTTCAAATGGATCATCATTTGTATTATCAATGGAACTCTCACACCATTCAGAAGCGTTGCCTCCTTGTGCAAACGTACCATAGGCACTTGGGCCTCCTGCGGAATTTACATTTGCGATGCTGTCATTTCCAAATACCGCAGTTCCATCGGCAGTTCCGCTGACAACTGCTTTAGGTGCACTGTTGCTCGCGGTGGGGTAGTCCCAATAATTAGCCGTTGAGCCGTCGTTTTTATGAAAGGCAGCTTTATACCATTCGTCTTCACTCGGTAAGAAGTAATGAGCGTTGCTGTTTCGGAAAAGATTTTTAGGATTGTAGCCTGGGTCGGTGGGTAGCCAGAGTTCGATGTTTGCGTTAGGGCTATAGCCGGAAACTCCAGGTTGTATGCTGAACTTATAGGCTGGTGAATAGCCTTGGTTGGTATTCAGCCAGTTTACAAAGCGCGCTGCTTCATTCCAGCTTACGCTCGTCGCAGGTTTGTTATCAAGCCGAACGTCTAGTGTGATTCCAAGATTGGCTATTGCATTGGCTGAATTTATCATGCTAGTGCTCGTTTCGTAGATAGACATCTGGAATGCATGATCTACAGCTCCATGAGGAGACTTGTAAGCTCCACCTCCCGCTCCTGAATCGGAAGCATTTCCCGGATTATCAATCGTTACAAATTCAATTGTAAATTGATTGCCAGGAACTCCAAAGTTGGCAGCTTCGGTCCCTGCATTTAATAGAAATAGCGCGGGTGATGATTGGATTAATTGTTTTATAAGTGATATCATTTTTATGTATTAATCTAAATTAATTTTGATTGATAGCATATATAATGACTGCTATTGCTATAATTAATTATAGCAGGCGGCGACCATTTTGCCTGCTTGCCCGGCGTAACGGCCGTTTTCCTTCGATGCCCGTTTGGTAGGTCAAAGATCTCACGCTGAAGGCTAGGGCAAAGGCGCAACCAGCTACTCTCCGGCCGCTGCATAGAACTCAGAGCAGAGTTGCTCTCAACTTCCATGCTCTTCTCCAGCGACCGCTTAGACCGGCGTCAGGCAGCAGACCGACTATCGCCTGATCAATGCCGGCAGATCGCTGACCGGCAGAATCCCTGCTGCAGGGGATCGGCAAGGCGGCGACGGGCTACGGCGTGATCGTCACGCTGTCGCTGCCACCAAGACGCAACGAAAAGCCAGCTCCAGCCCCCGTATTTGAAGACTGCGACATGATGAGCCCGGAGAATTTGCGAGTGCCAAGCGCAGGCGTCGGGTCGACAAACGTGCCTGAGAAAATACCGGAGGTCGGCATAATGGTCAGTTTTAGGTGTTTGGCGTTGATCCCAACTACGGTTGCACGATTCCGGGCGTCAACCGTGAAGCTTTCGGAGAGGTATGGGCCACTCTCGTTGGCTGCCTCGAAGCTTCCGCCCGGCAAATGCTGGCCCGCAGGGGGCGCTGTATAAGCGCGTCCCGAAGCGGCAAGCGCGGCGGTGAAGTTGGTGCTAAAGCTCGGGGTTTTCACAGGATGCTGCCAGGAGAGTGAACCGGTGACGTCTGTCGGCACTTCGGTAAGCGTGCTTGCTCCGTTGAAGCTGAGGGTTCCAACCAGCATGCTGCCCAAGGTATCGAGGGGAACAAAGAAGGACATGTTGGTGGCGATTTCGAATGTTCCGTCGCCGTAATCATAGGCCGAGGAAAGCAGGCTCCCAATGAAGCTGAACTTGGTGCCGTCGGGCATCGTCCCCGCCACCCGATAGGCGCCATTCTTGTCCCGGACGAGCGACATAAATCCGGCACCCGTGAGCGCGGACGGAACGTCGACGTTCATCGCTTGGGAATCGGGATCAGGCGCGAAGCTCACATTGTAGCGTGGCGCCCCGGGCAACCGACGGATATCGGCGTAGCTGGATCCCAGAAAGCTGTTGTCGTCCGAATAAAGGTCGGCTTGGAAGTAGGGCGAAGGACTATCGTAGCCGAGCGAGATATAGAGGTTGAGAGCTTTTGTTTTTTTCGGTCCCTTGAGCTTGACGGATGCGGAGCCTGACGCGTCGAGAATGCCCGAAAAGGAGTAGGTTACTCCGTGGTAGGTGACCTTGCCCGAGTAACCGCCGGTCTTGGTAAGCGCAAAGGTGATGACCCCGTCGTGGGTGTGGGTTAATTCGTTGCCGTCGTCATCATAAGTAACGGTTTCGAATAGTGAGTTGTAGGTACCTGCGTTCGCGGGAAAAGGATTCGGGATAAAATTCGCGACCAAGGTGTGCTGCGACCGATCCTCGACATGCAGGGTGAATTTCGGGCCCCTGGCATCATAGGAAGAGTCATCCAGGGTCCAATCGCGAAGGATCTGGCCAGCCTTGGGTTTGGCCACAAAGGTTTGGTCCATGCCGACCAGATATTGGCCGGTGCCCGGGGAGACCGTTCCCTGCCCCGTCTGACTCACTGTCACGGTCGATAATTTTACAAACTGGAAAGCCAGACTGGCCCACGCCGAAGAATTGCCGTCGCTGTCGATGGCTCGGGCCTGGATGCTGTTGATCCCCGGAACGACCTGCACAGTGCCCGTCCAGCCAACGGCGCCAGGCTTCGTGCCTGCCGGAGCCGGAAGCAGTTGCGCCAGCAGATCCGGGCCGTCGGATGGCCTCAGCTCGATCCTGGCGATGCCGCCCTTATCGAAGGCTGTGCCGGTGATGCTGATCTGATTTTGCGCCACAAACGGTATCTTCGCTCCCGCCTTCGGCGAGATGATGCGGATCGTGGGCGGTGGCGGATCCATCTGAAAGCGGAAGCGCCGGTCGAGGTCTGTGCCGAGTTTGGCGAAGAATTCATCGGCCCGTGCCAACGAAAGCCCGGGCAGAACGCCGGCAAAAGCAGGGTCGGGCGCATGCACACCAGCCGCCGGATGATTATTGGTAAAAGTCGAAGGTAACAGGCTGCGCACAGAGGCCGCAGAGGTGAGGTAAACGCCCGCGGAAACCTGGGTGCGATTGTCGAAGGCTCGCACGCCATTAAATGAATTGCGGACACTCAAAAACTCGCCGCGCAGCTTTGCCTCGTCCGCGGCAAAATCCGGGTCGATCATGATCAAGCGCTCCGTGCCGGCCAGCCGCGCCCGGATAAAGGCGGAGGATTGCAGATAGAGATCCACCGCTTGTTGGAAGGCCAGGGCGGCACTGGAAAGCTTCCCGGCGCTGTTCGGTTCCGGCGTAAGCAGCGTCGGATATTTCTCGAAGAGCTTCTGCAAACTCATCGCCTTCGACGACAACCAGAGGGCAATATCGGCGATCTTCACGTTTGACTCCTGGCTGTCCAAAAGCTGAAGCGCACAGATGCCGGCACGCAGGAGTGCGCGCAGGAAGAGCACATCGCCGTAGTCGATGGTGACATCGGGCATCCCTGTCTCCGCCATGGAGAGCGTGGTTAGGAAGGTCGTGTTCGTGACTTTGGCCAGGTTTGCCTCCGCGGCGCTGAATTCCATGAAGAGCACCGCGACCCCGTAATCCTCGAAATTGTCGCTGGTGAGCCCCGCGTTGGTGATTTTTTCCGGTCCGCGGGCTTTCCATTGAAACACGTTTCGCCCTGCTTTGCTCACGCCGATCTTGTCGAGCAACGACTGAGCCTGCGGCTGGGTTTCGAGCACGAGAAGCCGGGTAAGAGCAAAAAGGACATTGGCCTGCGCGTCATTCGGGTCTGCAACCACAGCGGCTTGAAAAGCGGCGTTGGCGGCGACGAGATTTTTGCTTTTCAGGGCCGCGCGCCCTGTGGCGATCGAGGCAGCCCCGTCGGCCCATGCCGCGTGGGCTAACACAACTGCCGCGATGAGCACCGTCACGAGGCGGTAGAGTTGGTGAAATCTGGATGGCGTTCGCGGGATCATGGTCATTTCTGGCTTTTTTGGAAAATGTTGATGGCACCCGATGCGGGGCCTTTCTCGAAAATGAGTTTGCCCGCGTGCGCACCGGAGGCTTCGAGGCGCGCTGCCTCCACGGTGGACCCATCGGGCAGTCGCACGCCGCGCAGCTTCCACGCCCCTTCACCCTGGGTCTCGGCAGTTTGAGCCCGCAAGGCTGGCTCGGACGCGTCGCCGAAGTAGATAGCCAGTTCGTGCAGCTCAATCGAATCTGTCTTGATCATGACTGCAAACGCGGAGGGCAGATCGCCGAGCGCCGTTGGATCAGTCTTCAAAAAGCGAATCTCCACGGCATTGGCGACGGCAAGCGGAAACGCGCCGATCCGGAAAAATCCCCGGCGCTGCGAGCCGAGCGACAACGAGCCGATCGTCACCTTGGCTGCGGGAGCCAGGCGATCGGCACCAAAGATCGGCAACGCCACGCCAGTGGCCCCGAAACGCCGCGACACCAGATCACCCGCCAGCAGTTCGCGGCCAAGCAAAAGCCCCAAGGCAACGAGGATGACCTCGGAGTACCGCCACCTTATTGTTACCTTTACGTTTTCCATCAGGACCGGCTTGTAAAGAGTGAAAACAAACTGGTAAAGCGTAAAATATTATACATTTAAATTTCATCGCTACGATGAAGGAATATGGCATTAAGAAAACAGATTCCAATCAGTCAGGATTAGAAGAAATTACAACGGTTCATAACTTGATCAAAAGACGCGATTCGGCCGTTTTTTTCGTTCCTCTGTCACCCTGACAGGCTCCTATGCTTCCCCAACTGGATGAAAGTATGTTAATAATGCGAACACAAATCGAGCAAGCCGTCGCGATTTGGAGTTTGTGAATTCAGCGCGCACCGGGATGCCCCTGCTCCATCGAGTGCGTTTTCCGCTGGGAACCAAGCCGGATCGGCGGTTTTTCCGCTCTCCTCGCATTCTGCCCAGTGGGGAAGCTCTCCTGCAATACTCGCGCATTTATGAACCGGTATCGACCTGGTAAAGAAGGGCTCGAATGATCACGTACCCAAATTCTCTCCAATACTTTGGTCATGAGTCGACAGTGTACCGTTATGGCGTGATTTGGTGTCGGCCTCAACGGGGCCGCGCTTTTAAAAGCGCGGAAGGGATGTTTGGGGTGTTGCAACGCGCACGCTTACCGCGGACTTCAACGGGGCCGCGCTTTTAAAAGCGCGGAAGGGAGCCGGCATACCTCCGGCGAGACGTTTACCAGGGAGCTTCAACGGGGCCGCGCTTTTGAAAGCGCGGAAGGGACGCTCACGAGTCGTCTGGGCGCCGGCCAGACAAAGCTTCAACGGGGCCGCGCTTTTGAAAGCGGAAGGCGCGCGCTCGGGAAGGTTTACACGCACATAGCCTTTGCTTCAACGGGGCCGCGCTTTTGAAAGCGCGGAAGGCCGACCGAGCGCGGCGGACTCCGCGCACCAAAACCAAGCTTCAACGGGGCCGCGCTTTTGAAAGCGCGGAAGGTGGTAACTGCGGAAGAGATTCAAATTCCGCGATTAACGTGCTTCAACGGGGCCGCGCTTTTGAAAGCGCGAAAGGTCTGGAATGGTTCGGTATGGGGAGTCCTGCCGAATGGGCTTCAACGGGGCCGCGCTTTTGAAAGCGCGGAAGGGCGTGCAATTCCCTCAGTCTGTTCTTGATGTTCTTGAGCTTCAACGGGGCCGCGCTTTTGAAAGCGCGGAAGGCGCAAATGACGGGACCTTCTCAACCACGGTAGTTAAGCTTCAACGGGGCCGCGCTTTTGAAAGCGCGGAAGGGGCAACCCGACGTGATTCGCACTTTGAACGGTGTGATGCTTCAACGGGGCCGCGCTTTTGAAAGCGCGGAAGGACATGCCCCGAGCCCGATAAAATGGAATCCTACTGCGCTTCAACGGGGCCGCGCTTTTGAAAGCGCGGAAGGATCGAGGACGTGTTTTAAATTCGCTCCGGTAGTCCTAAGCTTCAACGGGGCCGCGCTTTTGAAAGCGCGGAAGGCACCCAGAGGTCACAAAGACTCTCCGCCAGATGTGCATCGCTTCAACGGGGCCGCGCTTTTGAAAGCGCGGAAGGTCGGCGACGAAGACAGCGCGCCGCGCGCTTGTTACACGCTTCAACGGGGCCGCGCTTTTGAAAGCGCGGAAGGGACTCATTTACTGAGAAGTTGACACTCAACCCAGCTGCTTCAACGGGGCCGCGCTTTTGAAAGCGCGGAAGGGTTTTCCGAAGGTGCGGCTGCGGCGGCTGTAACCAGCTTCAACGGGGCCGCGCTTTTGAAAGCGCGGAAGGAAGCAGTGGTTTATCTTTGCCTCTAATGAAGCAACGCTTCAACGGGGCCGCGCTTTTGAAAGCGCGGAAGGGAGCTTATCTGATTCGCAGGAAATAAGCACGCAGCTGCTTCAACGGGGCCGCGCTTTTGAAAGCGCGGAAGGAAAGAAACCGGCCGCCTTGCTTCCGTCTCGGTTAATGCTTCAACGGGGCCGCGCTTTTGAAAGCGCGGAAGGGCCTCCTCTTATTACAATTACGCGTTCGCGGGAACTGCTTCAACGGGGCCGCGCTTTTGAAAGCGCGGAAGGGTCGAGACACGATCCGCTTCTGCGCCCTTTTCGGGGTGCTTCAACGGGGCCGCGCTTTTGAAAGCGCGGAAGGAACGGCTTGCTCGTGATTACACGTTTGGCCAGCTCGCTTCAACGGGGCCGCGCTTTTGAAAGCGCGGAAGGCACCATTGCCCCGACCTAGGCGTTGGTTATAACCACGCTTCAACGGGGCCGCGCTTTTGAAAGCGCGGAAGGTGAATCCCGTATCCCACAACGTCGCAAACGATATGGCTTCAACGGGGCCGCGCTTTTGAAAGCGCGGAAGGTTGGATAATCCAAACTACCCGGCAGAGCTGGCAGCCGCTTCAACGGGGCCGCGCTTTTGAAAGCGCGGAAGGTGGGAATGCGCGAACGCGTGCCTTTGACCAGTTGCGAGCTTCAACGGGGCCGCGCTTTTGAAAGCGCGGAAGGTGGGACGCGGCAGCTACTGCACTTGTAGAATTGCGAGCTTCAACGGGGCCGCGCTTTTGAAAGCGCGGAAGGCTCGTTGAGATACGGTTTAGCCTGTGCACCGCGAAGCTTCAACGGGGCCGCGCTTTTGAAAGCGCGGAAGGGCTATGAGATTCCTCAGGACATGGAGTTTCCACATGAGCTTCAACGGGGCCGCGCTTTTGAAAGCGCGGAAGGCAGCATCTTGATGGAGAAGCGCGCATCATAGACTTCGCTTCAACGGGGCCGCGCTTTTGAAAGCGCGGAAGGTGGTAATGGTATCAGCACCTAAGATTCCATTATCCATGCTTCAACGGGGCCGCGCTTTTGAAAGCGCGGAAGGTGCTCCTTTCTAACTGCCTTGCGGGCAGGTGCAAAGGAGGGAGTTTGCGAGCGGTGCGATTTCTGCAGCCGTGTGCGGAGGCGGCACTTGAGGGCGAGACGCACGAAAAAGACGCAAGTGGCTGATTTTAAATGCCCGCGAGCGGTCTTCCTGCGGGACGCGGCATCTCACTGCTCGCGGTTCAAATGTCAAAGAGTCCAATAGGAAGCGCACATGATACAACAATGTCACCGGGCAGGCTACTTCGCTTCTCTGCCTGCGACAAGCAGAGGGCGCGTACTTTAGGGAAGGGTATATGCGAGGCAAATGACATAATTTCGAATGAGAGAGGTTCGCGTTGTGTTTTATAAACGACATGTATAAATCACATTAATTGTGTCTCAGTCCTCCACTGCGGTTACCGAGGGTGAACCGTTAACCGCCCGAATGGTTAATGAATTCGTTTATTGTCCACGCCTATTCCATTACGAATTCGTCGATGGCATTTTTGTTTCCAGCGCCGACACGTTGCGTGGATCGGCTGAACATCGCCGGGTGGATCGTGGCTCGGGCGCCTTGGCCAAGGCGGCATTGCCAAACGCCGATCCGGAAGAAAACGCGGTAGGAGAAAAACAGACGATTCATTCGCATTCAGTCCAGCTTGGCTCCGATCGGCTGGGAGTGAGCGCGAAACTCGATCTGGTGGAGACCAAGGCAGGGGAGAAAGCGGCTGTTGTCGTGGCGCCGGTGGAATATAAGTCCGGAAGCCCCCGGCAAACCAACGAGGGCATCACGATCTGGGACGCAGACCGGATTCAGCTTGGGCTTCAGATGTGGCTCTTGCGCGAGAACGGTTATGTTTGTGAGGAAGGTGTCCTTTATTACAGGGAAACCAAACAGCGTGTGCCTCTGCGATGGACGCCCGAGTTGGAGAGCTGGGTGGAAGCCCAGGTGAATGGCGCGCGCCGCTGTGCGATGGGAGCGCGTCCGTTGCCGCTGATTGATTCCCCAAAGTGCCCACGCTGCTCGCTTGCGCCCGTTTGTCTGCCCGACGAAACCAACTGGCTGCGTCAACAGATCGGAGCGGGCGAGAGTGCCCCGGCGGAGTTGCCGAAGACGGATATGCCAGGGGAACTCTATAAGCCGGCGCCGAGTCCGCCCCGGGCCCCGTCGGATTCCACGATTGAACCGGCGGTTTCCAAGGGCAAATTGCGGCGTGGAAAAAACGGTGGAAGCGCGCCGGCTTCGGGTGAACTGCGTCGTCTAATTGCCCCGCGCGATGATCGCCGCGCGGTCTACTTGAACACGCCGGGTTTGAATGTCGGTCTGCGCCAGGGCGTGTTGGTGGCCAGGGAGAAGGAGAAGGTCGTCCAGGAAATCCGGGTGCAGGACATGAATCATCTGGCCCTTTTTGGAAATATTCAGCTCTCCACCCAAGCCATCCAAATACTGGCCGGTGAAGAGATTCCGATTACTTACTTTTCGATGGGCGGCTATTTCCATGCGGTCACCCACGGGCACGGGCTCAGGAACGTGGTTACCCGAATTGAACAATTCCGTGCGGCTGGCGATCCGGTGACCTGCCTGGCATTGGCCAAACGGATGGTGGCCGGCAAGATCCGCAATCAGCGCACTCTGCTCATGCGCAATCATGAACAGCCACCCGAGGCGGTACTCAAACGGCTGAACCAGGCACAGGCCGATGTGGAACGCGTCGATTCATTGGGTTCCCTGCTTGGAATGGAAGGCGCCGCTGCCGCGCTTTATTTTGAGCATTTTGGCGGCATGTTGCGACCCCGAAGCGCGGCCGATATGCCTGACAAGCCCGCTGATGGCGAGCACTGGACCTTTGATTTCCAGGGTCGCAACCGGCGTCCGCCGCGCGACCCGGTCAACGCGATGCTTTCACTGGCATACAGTCTTTTGGCCAAGGACTTCACCGTCGCGGCGTATGCGGTGGGGTTTGATCCGTATGTCGGTTTCTATCACCAGCCACGTTTTGGGCGTCCCGCCCTGGCGCTGGATTTGATGGAAGAATTCCGCGCTTTGGTGGCTGACTCGGCGGTGATCACGGCCATCAACAATGGTTCGATCACCGCGCGCGATTTCGTGCGCGCGGGCGATGCGGTGAACCTGAGCGCCGCCGGACGCAAAGCCTTTTTTGAGGTGTATGAAAAGCGCGTGACCGGCACGATTCGGCATCCGGTGTTTGAGTATGAGGTGAGTTACCGGCGGGCCTTTGAATTGCAGTATCGGTTATTGGCCCGGGCGCTTTCGGGCGAGCTCGCGCATTACGTGCCGTTTAAAACACGCTGATTATTCCAGCGGCGGCCAGGGCGCCGATGCAGAAAAACGGGATTGGGCAAAAAGTGAAAAGACCGTGCGGTCCGGTTCGCGCGAAAGGGATCTGCAATCCGCAATTCCCCCCATGCGCACCAGCTACATTGTCACCTACGACATTTGCGATCCCAAACGGTTAAGGAAAGCCTTCCATACCTGCAAGGCTTACGGCACCCACCTGCAGCTGTCGGTTTTTGAATGCGATCTGAGCGAGGCGGAGTTTGTAAAGCTCAAGAGAGAGCTGGAGGAGGTCATTAAACACGATGAAGACCAGATCCTGTTTGTCGCGCTGGGAGCTACCGAAACGCGCGGCAAGCGGCTTATTGAATCGATAGGAATCCCTTACACAAAAATGGATGCCGCCTGTTACGTTGTATGACGGCGGGCGCTTCGATCTTCCTCCGCCGGTGCGCGCCGCCGTGCGATTTCCGCGTGGTGCTGCTTGACGAGAATGCCGAACGGCATTGGATGCAACAATCTCCCGCCGGAGAATGGATCCGATGCGGCGCCGGGGATTGGGATCGTGCCGATCAATGGTTTGCACGCGCGCTCGCTTCTCCTCTGACTGCGCGCTGCTGTATGAAATGGGTGGCGGCCCGGCTTGGCATTGACTCGTTGACGCAAATTTCCGCCCCTTTGCGCGCGCGCATTGTCGAACGCCTGACCGGGCTTTCCGAGGGAAAGGAGCAACTTGTGGCCCGGCTTTGTATTCAAGTGCTCGGATGGGGGCCACAGGCGAAGTTGGAGCGGTCTGAGTTTTGGCAGGCGCTTGCCGGGTGTATGCCTGGCGCTTGTTTGCCGCGCATCGTGGTGGAAGGGAACTTCATGCTCGAAGAGGCCGATCGCATTGCCATTGGCGGCGTTTCCATTGGTTTCAGGGTGAGCGCCTCCCATTGGGAACGATTTCTGGCCGGGAATAATTGGCGCCATCATGCCGCGCGCTGGCGGCTTGCCCCGGTTTTTGGAGGCTCCATTTTAGACGATGATGCGGTCGAGAGATCGGACATTCCCGGCACCAAGTGCCGATGCCTCGTGGAAGCCTGCGCGCCGGATGCCATCGCGCAGTTTGAAATCGCCGCGGCGCTGATCAAAAACGAACAAGCTTCGCATGGCGGGGAATCCGGCGAGGCGCGCAGTGCTGTCGAAGCTTTGCTCTTTTCCGTGCTTGATGCGCGGCCACTGACACACGGCCGGTTCTCACTGAATTCGCCGCTCGACTTTCAATTTGGCACGCGCTCGGCCGAGGGCGATCTGGTGGCGCATCACGCCCGGCTGGTGGTGGAAATCGACAGCTATTTTCACTTTCGCGATTCGGACGGTTACCGACGCGCCCGCCGCAAAGATGCCGCCCTGCAGGAGCACGGCTGGTTTGTCCTGCGGTTTCTGGCCGCGGACATCGTGCGCGATCTTGAAGGCGTATTGGCGCGAATCGAGGGCCATCTCGCCCGGCTTTCTTATGAACACATTGACCTTCAAAGATGAATTAACGCTCCTTGGTTTTTTAAGCGGTCAAGGCCAGGCGCTCACAACAGCCAAACTGCGCAACGCGCTCAAGCCGGTGCTGCGTCAGCAATCGCTTGATTTTTCAACACTCCTGCCGCGTCTCGCTGAACTTGCTCTGATTGAAGAGCTACCGCGCCAACCCCGAACGCGCAGCTCGCGCTGGAGGCTCGCCCCGCCCGGGCATGAGAGTATGCAAGCCCGCCTCGGTGAAGGATCAACCCGTGGCCGGGGCTGGATGATGAAAGCCGCGCGCGCGCTCGCCTCCGGCCGGACATTCGGAGTCACCTCCCGGATGGCAGTCACGATCGCCGGTCAGCCGGACGCGCTCGCGACTTTCTATCTGGCGACCCGGCTCGGACTGGAATTTCAACCCGGGATGACCACCCTCGGTCTTGCCCGGGAGCTCGCGGCCTCGGAACTTGGCGTCACCAACGCGCGCGCTGAAACCCTTTGGAACGGTTTGATCGAGCGTGCGCTCGGCACCAAGGCAGCGGAGGAAAACGAACCGTGTTCGATCGAACCGTTTTCTATCCAGGTCCAGCGCGCGGCCCGGACAGCGATCCACGGCTGGTTCGGGCCGGGCAAACTGTTCATTCATCATGCCTGGGAAACGTGGCGGCGAAAAACCGGGGATCCGCTTGATTTGCCCGAGTTTAAAAAACGGCTCCTTGCCGCGCTGCGTGCCGGAGAGCTGGGACTTACCCGCGCCGATTTTACTCCCGTGCTTGATCCCAGCGAACTCGCCCAGGCCGAGATTCGCGACGGCGTTGAGACCTTCCATTTTCTCACCATTGAACAGACGACCCCATGAGCAGCCTTGTTCCCCTCCACTCAATGCCCGTCGAGCCACCGCTTCCCGTGGCGCAATCACCCGCCACGCCCTGGCAGGAAGCGCGGTGGGCCGCGTTTCAATCGCCTCTGGGCCGGTGCGCTTTTGATGCCGTCGCCGGGACGGAAGACGTCTGGATGGATGATCCCTACGACGAGGAAACCATCCATGAAGAGGCGCGCCAGACATTTTCCGAGGTCATCGATCTGGCGGCCGATCGCGAGAGGGGAGCCAGTTCAATCCTTTTGCTCCAAGGCGACGCGGGCTCAGGGAAAACGCATCTCATGGGGGCATTCCGGCGCATGGTCGAGGAGCGTGGCGCGGGATTTTTCACGTATGCCCAAATGACGACCTCCTCGCCTGACCTTTGGGCGTATCTCCTGCGCAACGTTGTCGATTGCCTCCAGAAACGCGGCGCTTCCTCCCGTGAAAGCGCCTGGCTCAGACTCTCGGATTCTCTGGTGGAGCGGCCGTGCATCCCGCCCGAGGAACGCGAGACGTTGCGCACCTCGGAGGATTATTATAGCGCCTTTGATGCCATACGCCGTCGGTTGCTGGGTGATTTGTATCATCCCGACCCGGACAAACGGCTCCATTCCGATTTCCTTTCCGCCCTGCTGGCCCTTCAACGCCGCGATGGCAATTCATCCGATGCCGCCATGAAATATTTTCGCGGCAACATCCTTGGCGAAGAGGAGGCGCGCTGGCTTTGCTGTCCGCAGGGACTCAGCGGCCAGGGCGACGCGCAGCAGCTTTTCGACTGGCTGTTGCGGGCGGTGCGCCAGTTCGGCTCCACCCATGGCGGCGCGTTTGTGCTTTGCATCGACCAGATCGAGGAATTGTTTGAGCGCTCCGAGTCCCAGCGGCGTTTTTCGGAAATGGTGGCGACAGTCTGCTCATTAACCGACCGGCATCCGGGTGTGGTGATCGTGCTGGCGTGTCTGCGCGATCTTTACATCGGATTGCAATCGTCGTTGTTTCCAACCCATCGCGATCGAGTCGAGGGACAGTGGCCCCACCCGGCCATCCTGAGAACCGAACGCACTGCCGATGAAATTTGCGCATTGGTAGGCAAGCGGTTGCGCATGCTCGATGCCGACGCCGCGCTCAAACTCGTGCCAGCTCCGGGCGATGATTTGCTTTATCCATTTACCCGCGAGGCGCTTGCCCGCCTTCAAGGATCGCGTCCCCGCTCGGTGCTGATCGAATGCCACCGGGCATGGGAAATTAGCCGGCGTACAAAGAATCTGCCGCGGATCAAATGCGAGCCCGCATTTTTCCCGGAAGTCGATCCGGTTGCACCGCCACGGATCAGCCCGGTTGTCCCATTGCCGGCCGCCGCCATGCCACTCGAATCCGCATGGTCCGAGCGCTGGAATGATTTTCGCACCGCATGGAGTGGCGCCGTTCCCGCACAGACCAGCGAATTGGCGGAGTTGCTTGCCTGGGGGGTCAATACGCTGGCCGCACAAACAGGCGCGCCATTGCGGGCCGAGGCCGCCGCCGACCTGGTGCATCTCAACCGCGATGGCGAAGATGCCACGGCCGCCATCTGCAACGCCGCTTCCCAAGGGGGCAAGCTGCTGGCCCAGCTCCATTCACTCCGTCGATTTGCCACCGAGACAGGGCGCAAACCGCTGGCTGTTCGTGCCACCGAATTTGCTAAGAGCCCCAAAGCGCAAGTCATGCTGCAGGTCGGTGAACTCGTGAAGATTGGCGGACGCCGTGTCATTTTCCCCGAAGCCGATTGGAGAAGCGTTCAGGCATGGCGCGAGTTTGCCGGCATCCACGATGGCGAAACAGGCTTTGCTCATTGGATTAAACAGGCACGCCCTTTGAGCAAGGTATCGGCATTGCGGGATTTGGTAAAACTCGACGAACTGTCCTGGGGCGAGACGCGGGCCGAGCCAATCGATCTTCCTGAACCGGCCCCCGATTTAACCCATCCCGTCGCCACGCCGGCTGAAGCGCCGTTTGATCCCGACTCGATTTTATTGGGTAAAACCGAAGGGCTGCGTTGCGAACCGATCACGCTCGCGACGGCCTCGCTTACCCAGCATCTGGCCGTGCTCGGCGGGACCGGTTCGGGCAAGACCACCGTGGCGCTGACCTTGATTGAAGGACTGCTTTTGCGCGGGATTCCCACCATCCTGATCGACCGCAAAGGCGACCTTGCCCGGTATGCCGATCCAGTCTCGCTCGCCGCGCTTCCCGGCCAGGCCGGTGCTCTTTTTCGTGAGCGTGTCGATGTCGCGCTCTTCACACCCGGCGCTGAGGCGGGCCGTCCGCTCGCCCTTCCGGTGCTGCCGGCGCGAATCGTTGGAGCCACCTCCGAAGAGATTCGCAATCAGGCCGGCGCCGCCGCCCACGCGCTCGCCGCCATGCTCGGATACAACGAAGGCCGCGCCCATCAGCCCAGGCGCGCGGCGCTGGCTGCCGCAATCGAAGTACTCCTTGAGCTTGATGGGGAACCGCCCACACTCGATCGCCTCCTCGATTTGATGAACGCCGAGGACCCGGCCCTCCTGCAGGCCCTTGACTATATCGATCCCAGAAACCTCCGGACGCTCGTCCAGGATCTCGGCGCATTTCGCCGCCTCAACGCGCGGCTGCTCGGATCCGGAGCTGAACCGCTTGAAGCCGAACGACTCCTTGGCGTGGGCGCGCATCGGGTCGAAGGCAAGACCCGCCTTTGCATTCTTTCCACCAAGTTCCTTGGCGGCGACAACCTGGTTCAATTCTGGGTGGCCCAACTCCTGATGGAACTGGCCCGGTTTGCATCCGCGCAACCGGCCTCTCGCCTCCAGGCCGTCCTGATGATCGATGAAGCCGATCTTTTCCTGCCGGCCGTTGGCCAGCCCGCCAGCAAACAGCCGATTGAAAACGCCCTGCGCCGTTTCCGTTCCCAGGGGATCGGCCTCATCCTGGCCTCGCAAAATCCGGGAGACTTTGATTACCGGTGCCGCGGCAACATCCAGACCTGGCTGGTTGGCAAAATCACCGAAACGCTTTCCCATAGAAAACTGGCCCCGGTCTTTGGCGATGCCGGCGGCGCCTTCCTCCAGCGCCTCGCCCAGCACGCGACCGGCGAGTTCTGCCTGGTGCGTGAAGATGCGCTTTGCCGTTTTAAATCCCAACTCAACCTCCTCCGCACCGAGCAACTCCCCGACGCCGAGATCCTCAAGGCGGCGAGGGAGAAAATGTAAAGGGGAGCAATCCAACCGTGCGCTCGCCCCTATGGGTTCGCGGTGAGCGTCGCAGGCATCGGCGGAATCAGCATTGAAGGAATCGGTGCCGCCTCCGCCACCCTCCCGTAATCGCGCCGCGGCTGATACTCAATGCGCGCCAGTTCCGGGGTCCGATCCGCATCGCGCGTTGCCGAGCAATACCAGAACCGCACACGCAAAAGGGTCGTGGTCCCCAAATCAACCGCCGTATCCCGGCTCCGATTTGCCGCCTGCCGGCCGCCGCCCGTTGCGGTGTCTGCCAGTCCATCAATGATATCCGATTGCGCCTTGATCCGCGCCAGTCGCATTGCCGGATATCGCCACTGCGCCTTCACGAGATTATCCTTGTCCACCTTGATTGCCTGCCTGGCCAGCGATAGGCAGCGCGCATGATCAAAGCGTCCGATCTGTCCGCCTTTCCAGAGATAAGCCTCAAAAAGCCCATCCCGTTCCACGTCGGTGATCATCTCCTCATCGAGCGCCTGAATAAAACGGTGTCCGCCGCGCAACTGCCTTCCGAGTTCATCAAGCGCCCTGTGCTGCATGCCGGAAGCCTCTGTCCGTTCCCCCTCTGTCGTGCCCGTCAGCGCATCCCGATCCGCGAGATTTTTGACATCCTCCGCCACATCCTTGCGGAGCGCTCCCGGCAGCTTCAGCGGATCATCCGCCGCCCGTTTATCATCAATGCTCAAGACCAGGTACAACCGCCGGGCCAGCTCCGTGGATTCATTGTTAGGCATACTTCAGTCTCGTTTGGGTATTACGTTTAGGGGTTAACTTCCCCCTCCGAACGCCCAAGCCTTCCCCTTCGCGCGTGAATTTTTCAAAAGCACTCCGTTTTTTCCTGCCGGGAAGAATTCCGAAAACGTTCCGCCTCTATCAACCCTCCGGCGATCGCGGCAACAGACGTTTCCCCCTTTCCCAAAGGGTCCGCGTCCTCAAAAACAAACGTCTTCGCTTTCCCGAACCCTTCCGGAAACGCGGCGACAAACGTTCCAGCCCCCGCCAATCCTTGCGGAACGCCAAATACAAATTTTCCCGCCTTTTCGGATGCGTCGGCCGGTCTTGATACAAACGTTTTTATCCTTCCCAATCCATCGGGAATCGCGGCGGAGTGGTGCTGAATAAAGTCAGCTTAAACGGCAGGGTTCACTGAAGTCATGACTCAGGGATGGGAACAAACAGTCCGAGGCCGAAGTGGGCGCCGTATCCGAGTGCGATTGGGCCAGTCACGGCTGTGGGAAAGGTGAGCCGGAAGCCAAAGCCCCGCACTCCGGCATGAGCCCCTTCGCCATGCTTGCGTCCTCGTTGAAATTGCAACCATCGGAAGCGGCGATTGGCCAGTTCAAGATGAGATACTTCTTCCACAGAATCGGGACAGGGAAATCCCGAAGTACCCAGCAAGCGGAGGAGATCATGTGTTGGGGAACCGATCGCCAAACCATTTTCATCAAGCTTGGGTTCGCCATTTTTGCGAGTCTTCAAATGCCGCGTGGGAACAAATGGCGTAAGCGAGATCCACTCGTGCGCGGTGCCGAAGGCGCGGCATTGGCTCGGCTCGGTATTTGTTCCCGCAAAATCGCCCGGGTGTCCGAGTCCGAGGAGAATAAGTTGGAGATCGTGTCCATCGTAGCCCCATGTCTTCCGCAGACTTTCCAAGGCGCCACGCGCAGTATCGTTGAAACCTTCCCGGGCGAAAATGGTGAGAAACTTTACCTCACCGCGCTGTTCGTCGCACTCGGAGAGGTAATAAGCATGACGATGGCCATCGGTGCGCGCGACTTTTCCCGGGTCGCAGCCGGTGAACACAGGCGCGCCATCGGAGCGGGCCGTCAGCGCGCGATGAAATCGCTCGCCCAAGCTAAGCGCCTCGGTGATCTGTGGAGCCACGGCGCTCACGATGGCAAAGCGCGCCACGGTGGGCAGGTTTACACCAGGTTTGGGATCACGCCGGGGAGCGATTTGGAATGGTTCTTCAGGGCGAAGATAGCTTACCCATTTTGAGCCTGGCGGCTGACTCCAACCGGCCGCTTTTAAATCGCCATTATCCGAGAGTAACGCCTCAAAAACGCTCTCTGGGAGCGGTGCGGCTTTGGCCTTTTTGCCTTTCTTTTTAACTTCGGTCCCGGCGCTCTGGGTGGCCAGCCACGCAGCCAGTTCCTCCGCATTCATCGGCGCCAAAAGTCTTACGATCTCGTCACGAGCCGGCACCGCTTCATCTTCCCGCAGCGGACACGCATTGGCCTGCGGCAATGCCGCTGAGGCGGGCAAAAGCACCGCTTCCGCAAGACTTTCGGCGCGGCCAAAGTAATTCAAACTGGCAAGCAGCGCGGCAAGCAACTCCCTCTCATCGGCATCGAGTTCCACTGGCCAAAGCACGGTGAGCCGCTGCCCTGGCGCCACATGGATGAAGGTGTCAAAAACTTTGGTCCGCTCTTCATTGCGACCGACATTAATTGGCATGTAATGGCGCGTGTGTCCGGCCGTGGCCGCTGGCAGCGCAAACGACGGGGCCGCCATTGCAAGCTTCGCCATCAGCGCCTCCATGCGGGCACGCTCCACACTGGGATGCTTGTGAAACCACGTTGCGATGAGTGCTCGCAGCAGCCGCCATGGCGCCGGAGGCCAATCGGGCACTCCTTCATTTACGTGGCTGCCCCACGCTGTTGCATGGCAGCGACCCGAAAGAAATTCGAGAGCGATGGCGATCATTCAAAGGTGACTTCCGTCCGCGCTGGTTCGCTAAAATGACTCGATGCTTTTTTGATGAGATTGGGCAGCGCTTCACTCAATTGATCAAGCGTTGGAAGGCTGAAGTTTTCAGGCCGCTTTACAGCAATATCGCCTTCGACCTCCAGATCGCAGGCCGTGCGCGGCCGAAAGTTTCCTTCAAGCAGCCGTCTGACTTTAAAAAGCGCAAGCGCGAGCAGAAGCTCATTTGCCGCTTTGTCAAAGCCGTAGCCGCGAAGCTGCGCGAGGTCGATGTTGAAGAAAGCAGTAATCTCGCCGGTGAACTCGTCGCGATGAAAGGGAACATTGCCAAAGCCTTTTTTTGCCTCGCCGCTCGGGTTGACGTGATCATTTTTTACACCGCCGCTGGAAGCGATTGTCACATTCCTGGCCTCAACGAAGGCCGTGAGAACACGCGGCAGGCGCATCCTGCCACCCGCGATGTCCCCCTTGGCGATGAAGATACCGTGGAGCAGCGAGTTAATGTCGTATTTCAAAAGAACGCTTGCGAGCTTGCGCAGATCCACACGCGTCTTGTCGTCGGTACCGAGTTCCTTCTTAAGCTTGTCGATGAAGCTTTTGTCTTTGCCTTCAAGGATGTATGGGCTGTTGAGTCGATGCGCTTCGAGAATCGAATTGGTGAGCGGTGAGCCGGCTTTGTCTTTGACTGCCACGAGCGGCAATCCTTTGAGCGGGGCGGTCCAGTCATCAGCATTGCGATCCCAACAGACTTCTTCGAGCCGGTTCGCCATGCTTTGCGCTGACTCAACAAGAAGCATCTGGGTGCCGTCATGCAAGGTGTAAGCTGCGGGACCGAGATCGGGAAAACCGGTGGGCTGAAAACGGCTTCCTTGGACGGGTTTGAGCTTTGCCTCGATGAGGAGGCGCGGGGCGGTATCGAGTGCGGTCAGGTTCATGCGAGTTGTGTAGCTGGGTTGGGTTGGGTTTTTGCAGGGCGGAGAACGCGCTCCGCAAGAGCGGAGGTGTCGGTGGCACTTAACGGGAAAAGCAATGCCGCTGCGGTGCGCTGCACCGTCTCACCCTGCAGATGCATCTGCCCCACGGCCACCGGCAGGCCGCTGGCACGGAGACGCCGCGCTGCCAGTGTTGACGCGTTCACGCCATCGCCCGCGGCCGCGCGTCGCTGGATGGCTGCAACGAGCGGGATCTCGGTTTCGCGGATGGAATGCCGGGAGAAACAAAGTTTTAGCAAGGCATAAAGCGCCGTTGGTTCGTGATCTTCACGCGGCCGCTCAAGCTTAAAATCGGCGTTGTAATCCGCACCAAAATCGACAAGGCACAATCCCCAAAGCAATGACGCCAGCAGGCGATCGTCGGTGCGTTTATCTATAAACGCGGCAATGTCCGGCAGCCGCGCCGGAATAAATGAAGTATCCGCGAGGCGTTCACCGCGAGCCGCGAGTAACACTCTCCGAGCCAGGATGGCATTGAGCGCATCCGCAAGCGGGCCGTCATGCCAGACAACATCGCGCGACGGATTTTCCTGCCAGGAGAACCAGCGGCGATCCTCCTTTCTCCCCGCTGTAACCGGCTCGAGATGGGAGCGCAACGGCAGCCACGTTTTGCTAAGCGGTCCAGTGAGTCCGGCGAGTGCGGCCGCAAGACGATACTCGGCCGTGCCGGTATTGGCTGCCGACAACCAGCGCGTTTGCAAGAGCGGGACCGGCTTAAGAAAAGCCTCGTGCGCCCATTTTTGGCTCCCTGCCATCGTGCGCTCACAGCGTCCAAGCGCGATAAGCATCTCCTGCGCGCGGTGGGGATCGCCGGAGTTTTTACAAAAAGCGAGGATGGCGCTCTCAAGCCGTTGCGCGGCGCTGACCGCAGTAGATGGAGCGATGCCGTGCGCTGCTCGGCGGAACTGATCCAGCCAGCCGTCCAGCGGGCCGAGAAGTTGCGTGGCAAGCTGATTACGTCGCACCACCACTCGCTCCAAAGGGGTGGCGAAATAGGAGAGCCCATTGCGGACTTGAAACCCGTACCGCTGAAAAGCATTGATGCCTCGATCAACTCCAAGCGATGCGACGGCTCGGGCGAAGTCGACTCCATGCCGCGCAGGCCGCCCGTTGATCTGTGCCCGGCCTTCGCTGAGCAGAGCCTTAAGCTCATCCAGCCCGGCAGGTTGATCCCAAAGCGGCATCCACATTTCACAGCGCGAGTTTTCTTCGTCGGAAAGCGCAGCGCTCCCATAACCGACGCCGGATTGACGAACGCAGAACGGATATGCCATCTGCTCGCCAGCGGAAGCTTCAAGGCGTTTGACCGCAGCCGCGGCAAAGAGCACGGCGCCTTCCATCATGAGAATGTAGTCCCATGGATTGGTCGCTGAATGACTGTCAAATCCCGTCGAGGCATTCGCGCCGCCGCTTGCTCCCGGGTTGAATTGTCCAAATGTTCCCCGGACCAGCACAGGAGCGATGTCGCCAAATAATGCGTGACCCAGCCACGCCGTCGATTTTTCCACGGGTATGCCTGTGGTGGGATCAAACACTTCCCCAAGCCGCTGCATGAAGTTGTTTGTAAATTCCAACCGTCCGTCATTTCCGCCTGTCCCAAGGAGTGGCGGGTATTTCGCGCCATCTTCCGTGAGCACGTAGGCGCTATCCAACCATTCAATCAAGTGCTCTGGCAGACAATTGCGGCAGGCGAGCAGCAGCCTGGCTTTCTGTTCCGGGGTAGGTTTCTCGACGAGTTCCATCGTTGCGAGCAAGGCTTTCACCTTCGCAATCAAGTCTCGGAAAACGGTCAGGCGTTCCGCGTTTCCGCCTGCAATTGCATCAATGGCTTCGCGATTGTCTTTAGGGAAAAAGCCGCTTCCTCCATTCCACGGAGCCATGATTGGCGTCGGCGCGTAGTCATTGAGAAAAAACGCGATCAGCTTTTCGCGCGTCATATCCCCATGAATGACAAAGCAACCGCGCTCCCACGCGCCGCGGATATTTGCCTGCGGGTGTTGTTCACTGAGGAGACGAAGGACTCCAAGCGCCTTCAGATAGGATGCAAGTGGAGTCGGTGTGCAAGCTGGAAGGGGTAGTTTCATTTTCGTAAGCCGTATTGCGGCCTCATTGAAGTGTTGAGCCGAGAGCGAGCTCGGCAGCATCGCTGCCAGTTCCGCGGTCCTGCGGCCGCGGCCCCATTCCGCTTCGGTCGGGCCACGGTTCTTGCAATCGCGGCGCCGTTGAAGCTTATTAGCGGCTGTGAATTCGTTGATCGAAATCGAAGAAGCCATCGAGTCGCTTCCACCAGAGGAGTTCCACACGTTGTTTCGCTGGATTGCAGCGCGCCGGGAGAACCTTTCAGATCGCGAGTTCGAAGCCGACGTGAAGGCTGGCGGGCTGGATGCAGCCTGGCAAAATGCGTTGAAGGAAATCGAGGCTGGGGAGGCAAGGCCGCTGGATGAAATCTGCGACGACCCGGACATTTGGCGAACAACTCGCGGAGCTTCCTAAACAGGTTCAAAGACAGGCGCGGAAGCAGTTTTGCTTGTGGCGGCATAATCCTCAGCATCCGTCTCTCCGCTTTAAAAAGGTCAGCGAATATTGGTCCGCCAGGATCAACGACGACTATCGGGCGGTGGCTCGTTTCCATGGCGACACCTGTTACTGGTTCACGATTCGGTCGCATAAAGATTACGACGAATTCTTACGATCCCGCTAAAAGCGGTTCCGGAAGGCCGGTGCCCCGGCGCTCCGCTGCGGCTGAAGCACGCACATCGGCTGCCCGAAAGATCGCTTCGAGCCACGCAAGGCGGAATGGGCCGATTTCCTTGTTGTTTCGAAGGGCGAGAACACGGCTAAGCCACGAGGGACGGCCTTCGGTTCCACCAAGAAGCATGCAGCGCAAATCAAGAGCGTCGATGCGAGGGAGCTCCCGGCCTTCGATCACAATCGGCATGTTGTCAGGCGCCGGCAGGGGATCGCCGTGCCAGACGCCGCGGGCGAATAGCCGGTCATCTTCAGGTGGCGCTTTTTCATCCGGAAATGCTCGCAGGGATGCGCGAACTTTTCCGTGGTGCGAGGCGATAAGATAGGCGACCAAGCTTTGCTCCATCTCATCCAGCTGCATGGCGTCGTCAGATTGAAGCCAGGCCAGAGCAGAGGCCAGTTCATGCCGGAAACGAGGGCGTTCGGATTTGCCGCCGGATCGGCCGGACTTCGCCCAGTAAGTCGTTGTCTCCGGGCAACCGGGAATTTTGCGAAGCATCTTTTGGAAGATCTCGTGGGCCTTGCCGACATCATGCCAAAAAGCAGCAATCTGCAGGATGCGCAGTGTGGGTTTATCGATTTGAAGAGTTGAAGAGAGATCTGTCACGGCAGCGAGAACGTCGCTGGTATGCTCCGCAAGTGAGAGCCAAACGCCGATGGTGGTTCTCCAATCTCCGTCGTAGCCCGGCTCGGGAAAGCCGCCGGATTGAAGCGCTGGTGGTTGCTGTTGAGTTTCGCCAGTCCATCCATATTGGGTGGAGTAACCGCCTGCATCCGTGGCGATCAGGTAGATGCGTCCGGGAACGGCCCGATGCGCCGGCTGCCATTCATCGTCGAGCCCGTTCCAAGTCCAAATCCGGGAGTCACGCTGCTTTTCTTTCGCGCGTTTGCGCTCCGACTCGAGAAACTTCTCGAACTCAAAAAGCGAAACCGCGCAAAGCTCTTCACGTGTCGGAGCACCGGTGAGTTTGCTGTAAGGGCGCGCGTCCTTTTCGAGCTCACGCCAAAACACTTGGACATCACTCGGCTCGCCATCGCGGACGTAGCGCGAGATGTCGAGATCATTGCCCGCGAGATCAGGGGTGGTATCGAAAAGATCAAACAAATCCTTGCGGCGCAGGACAGGGCGGACGGGCCGCATCGGTTCGACCATCTGCGTCGCCAGCGTGGCAGGGCCAACGTCAGTTACTCGCTCCAAAACCTCGCGAGCAAGTCGCAGTTCTTCAGGTAGGTAAGGCGTGGCTAGTTTTTCATCACCGACGGCCAGCTCTATCCAGAAAACATCAGTTCCTTCCGCGACCTCACCGGAGCGATTGGTTCTGCCAAAGCGCTGAACCAGAGAAGAACACGGTGCCAACTCGGTGAAGAGAGTGCGGGCGGAGACATCAATGCCCGCTTCAACCGCTTGCGTAGCAACGACGATGCGGTCGCCCGGAGCGAAAAGGATTTTCTGCTGCGCCGCGCGGTCAACCGGACGAAACCGCGAATGGATCAGAGCCTTGGTTTGCTGCGGCACCCGTTTTTCCAAAGCGCGAAACACGGCATGGGCTCGGTTGACACGGTTGATTACAACGAGGGTCAGCGTGCCTTGCCGATGCGCGGCCACGACCTCCTCAGCCAATGTGGTGGCATAGGCGGCAATTTCATCTTTCTTATCTGCAGCCAACTTGGAGCCGGCTTGTCGCAATATCTTCCTGGCACCTTCACGGTCCTGGACGGACGGGGCCTGACGATCAGCTTCCTCCAAACTGATCCAAGGCCAGCCACCCGCCGGTTTTGGGTGATCCACGGTTGCAAGCTGTGTCTGATCCAGTGTAGCACTCATCCACCAGGTCGGACACATCACGGCAGCAGAACGAAACGCATCAAGCTGCGCGCTTGTTTCAACCGCCACCCCCATGAGTTGTGTCTCATCCATCACCCAAAGTGCGTCGTTGTTAAGCAGGCCAAAATGGATTGGCCAGCGGTAGCGGGTCATGCCGTAACCGCGGTTCAGCGCGCGGGAAAGGAGCATGTCTTGTGTGCCGATCAGGATGGCTTCTTTTTCGAGATAAAGATCCCAGCTGCTGTCGGGCTCTTCTCCGCCCATAAGAATGGTTGGGGAGTTGTCCGCCAGCCACCGGAGTTCAGGAGAACCATCCCCATAACGTCCCGCAAGCGCTTCCAGCCATGCGCTGATACAGTCACGCGTTTGCTCGACGAGTGTCCGCATCGGCAGGCAAAAGACCAGGCGGCGGGGCCACTGTTTGCGGGCCTCGATGTCTGGCTGGATTTTGATCCGGGGAAGGGGGGCAGAAGTGTTGCAACAGCAATCCTGAAATTGAAATTCATTTATTATTGATGCGAGATAATTTGTACGTGGAAGCGTTTTCGTTCTGAATCGAGGCGTTGCCGGTTTTCATCGACGCCGGCGGTTGATGCCGGTTGCATCTGCCTGAATGGGTGGGCTCCGGAACTGGCGGCGCTGCCGTTGGCCCGCGATTAAAGTTGTCGAGCGTGGAGTTGTGAGGAAATAGTCGGTTCCACCTTTCCTATTGTGAGATTTATTCACGCGGCTGATATCCACCTCGATAGTCCCCTTCGAGGACTTGAACGTTATGAAGGCGCGCCGGTGGAGGAACTGCGCGGGGCGACACGCAAAGCGTTTACAAAGCTGATCGCGCTTTGCCAGGAGGAAGCCGTCGATTTTCTGCTGATCGCCGGAGACGTGTACGACGGCGACTGGCAGGATTATAATACAGGCCTCTTTTTTACCAAACAGATGGCCCGCCTGCGCGATGCGGGGATTCCGGTGTTCCTCATTCGTGGCAATCACGACGCGGAAAGTAAAATCACACGGCAACTCCGGCTCCCGGATAATGTGCATTGCTTTGACTCCCGCCATGCCCAGAGCAAGCCGCTCGATGACCTCGGCGTCGTGGTCCATGGGCGGAGTTTTGCAACGCAGGCGGTTACGGAAAATCTTAGCACGTCGTATCCGGCTCCGATCCGCGGCTTGTTCAACATCGGCTTACTCCATACAAGCGCCGATGGCCGCCCGGGGCACGAGTCGTATGCGCCGTGTTCCCGGGAAAATCTTTTAGCCAAAGGCTATCACTACTGGGCGCTTGGACATGTTCATGAACGGGAAGTGATCGGAGAAGAAGAACCGTGGATTGTTTTTCCCGGGAACCTTCAGGGGCGGCATGTGCGGGAAATCGGCGGGAAAGGCTGTTCAATAGTAACCGTTGAAAGCGGCGGCGGTGTTCAGGTCGAACATCGGAACCTTGATGTTGTTCGTTGGTGCCGCCGTTCAGTCGATGCTTCCGGGGCAAAATCAATTGATGAGCTTTTAAGTAGAACTCAAAACGCGTTTGAACAAGAGCTGCGGAGCGCCGGAGAATGCCTGGTGGCCGCGCGGCTTACTTTCACGGGCGCATGCGCGGTGCACCGGTCCCTTGTGACAAAACCGGATGCTTTCATTGCCGAAGTCCGCTCGATGGCGGGCAGTCTGGGCAATGTATGGGTGGAGAAAATCGCGCTCGATACACGCTCCCAGATTGACCTTGATCTGATTGCGCAGCAGAACG
The DNA here is from genome assembly GCA_028293625.1 of Chthoniobacteraceae bacterium. Lineage (GTDB taxonomy): Bacteria > Verrucomicrobiota > Verrucomicrobiia > Chthoniobacterales > Chthoniobacteraceae > CAIURC01. The sequence continues at coordinate 143,613 of JAQGOL010000036.1, forward strand.
ATCCGCTTGGACAACTTATCCAGTATACTCGCCAGCTTAAGAATGACGATGCAGCGCTTCAGGAACTTCTCTCGGAGGTTGCCGAACTAAAACGCAAGCTGCCCGCCGAGTTGATTGAACGGATTGTGCCGGATGAATGTAGTCTGATTCGAGGCTTGCTTGATGAAGTCGAGCAACTGCTTGTTCCGCGTCTTCTTGAAGAAAAGGAGCTGGCATGAAGCTTGTTACTTTGGATTTTCAGCTCTTTGGTTGCTTTAATAATCTACGGCTCGATTTCTCGCAGCCGGGCAAACAGTTCCATCTTATCTATGGGAACAATGAAGCCGGCAAAAGCACCGCTTTAAGAGGGCTGACCAATTTCTTCTACGGCATTCCCGCCCGCACCACTGATGCGTTCCGGCACGATGCGCCGGCGTTGCGGATCGCGGCGGAGCTTTTGAGCGCCGGGGGAGAAGAGCTCTCCTGTGTCCGGCGCAAAGGCAATCAGAACACGCTTTTAAGCCGTGAAGATAAGGCACTGCCGGAAAAGCTTCTTAACGACTTTCTAGGCGGACTTTCCGAGGAAGCTTTTACCACCATCTACCGACTCGATCATGAAACGCTTGTGCGGGGAGGGGAGGAGTTGCGCGAGGGCCGGGGCGATCTTGCTGAAAGCCTGTTTCAGGCGGGCTCGGGCATCAGCGGGTTGCGGCAGGTATTAAAAGCGCTGGATGAAGAGGCCGGCGAAATTTTCAAGGCACGCGCGGTGACCCCGCTCATCAACCGCGCCATCAACACTTATCAGAGCGCCAGGAAGCGCAGTAAGGAGCTTTCGGTTAAACCCGCTGATTGGAAGGAAAAGCAGGGCGAACTCACCGGAACGGAAGAAAAGCTCAAGGGCGAGCAGGTGGAACTTGCCCGGCTTCAAGCCGAGCTGAAGCGGCTCGACCGTGTGAAGCTCGCGTGGCCGCCGGCGGCCAGCCTGCGCCGTGTGCTGAATGAGATCGAGTTGCTTGGCGAATTCATCGCACTGCCGGAATCGGCAACCCAGGAGCGTCTTGATGCGGAACGCCGCGAGCGCGAATCGACAGCCCTTGAAGAGCAGGCGCGCGAGAAGATTGAGCGAATCGAGGGGGAAATCGCCCGGCTGCATGCGCCCGAGGAACTGATTTTGCAGGCGCTTGCCATTACCGCCGCCCATCAGCGTCTGGGGCGTCATCAGCAGGCGCGCATCGATCTGCCCCAGCTTCTGGCCGAGGTAAAACGGGATCAGGCCGATGCGGACGAACTACTGCGCGATTTACGGCCCGGCAATCAGGGCGGCGATTCATTTCATCTCTCTCTCCTGGCCCGTGAACGCATCGAGACATTGGCGGGCCGCCATTCGGTTTTGCATCAGCGCGTTCTCGATACGGCCGGCCGCAAAGCCGATGCGACGGCGGATCTGGCCGAGGCCCGGGCGGTGTTGCAACCGGCCGAGACCACGGCGGACCCGGCCAGGCTGCGACAGGTATTGGGTCGGGTGCAAAAGGAAGGCGACCTGCAGACGCTTCTTTTTAAATCCAGGGCGCAGCTCAAACTACTGGACGAGCAGGTCGCACGGGAAACTGCGCGGCTGGGACGGTGGCATGGCTCGGCGGAGGAACTCGGGCAGGTGACGCTTCCAGGCATGGAAACAGTCGAGCGTTTTGAGAACGAATTCGCGCGGTGCGAACAATCGCATCGGGACGCCTTGCTCCAGGCTGAACAAGTCCGCGAGAAATTGCGGCTCTCTGAAACCCGGATCCAGGCTTTAAAACTCGGAGGCGAAGTGCCAACCGAGCACGAGCTTGAAGCCAGACGCGAGCGGCGGGAGGCAGGCTGGCAATTGGTGCGCCGCGCCTGGCTGGAAGCTTCGCGTGATGAAGCCGGGGAACGGACTTTTAATGCCCGGAAACCATTGGCCGAGGCGTATGAAGAAGCAGTCGAGGAGGCCGACAGCATCGCGGATCGGCTTCGACGGGAGGCGGCGCGCGTCGGCCAGCTTGCCGAACTTCTCGCGGGGCAAGCCGATCATCAGCAACGGTTAACCGATGCCGAGGAGGCGAGCACGAAAGCGCGCTCTCTTTGCGAGCGAGTTCAAGGCGAATGGGAAAAAGCGTGGAGTGCAATCGTGCCCGCCACTCCCCGCGAAATGCGGGCCTGGCTGACGCAATATGAAGGGGTGCTGCGACTGCTTGGTGAGGCGCGTCAGCAACGCAGCGGCGTGGAGCAGACGGAGAGTTTGATTAAAAACCGCGCGGCCGAGCTGCGCGAAGAGTTGCTTCTGTTTGGAGAAAAAGCGGAGGATCGCCTCGACGCATTGATTGATTGTGCGGGCTCGTTGTTAACGCGCATCGAAGAGACGCGGGGAAAACGCGAGGCGTGGGAAAAGGAGATCAAGGGACTTAATCTGGCGCTTCAAAAAGCGGATCGTGAAGCGCGACAGGCAATCAGCGAGCTTGACGCATGGCGGGAGGAATGGAGCGCGGCGGTCGCTCCGCTGGCACTTGGGCGGGAACCGGCTGCCAGCCAGGCGTTGGGTGTGATTCGACAGATCGAGCTTTTTCAGCAAAAAAAGAAATCCGCCGAGCAGCGGCTTATCCGGATCGCGGCGATGGAAGGCGCGGTTGCAAGTTTCGAGCAGGAGGTGGGCGCGATTGTGGAAACCGTGGCGCCGGATCTGCGTGGAGTTGCCGCCGATCAGGCCGCCATTCAATTGCAGGCACGGCTCACGCAGGCCCAGAAACATGCCGCACAACGGCAAACTCTCGAAAAGCAATTGGCGCAGGAAAAAGAGCAGAGGGAGGGCGCCATTGTGCAAATCCGCAAATCGAAGGCCGATCTTGTCCGTTTGTTTGAAGCGGCAAAATGCAGCACGCGTGGGGAAGTCATTGTGGCCGAAGAAAAGGCTTTCAGAGCGCGTTCGCTAACCAATCAGAAAGAGGAGTTGTTGAGAACCGTCATGCCGTTGAGCGCCGGCGTGCCTATTGAAGAGTTTCTCATTCACCTCGATGGAGTGCAGCTCGACGCGCTCTCTTTGGATGCCGAGAGGGTCACCGGCCAAATAGCGGAATACGAGGCGCGGATAGGCCAGTTGCAGACCACGCGCGGCAAGTTCCAAACAGAACTCAGCGTCATGGATGGCGGCGAACAGGCCGCGGATGCGCTCGAACAAGCTCAACAAGCGGCTGCGGAAATCGAGTCGCTGAGCACGCGTTATATACGGCTTCGGCTCGCCGCCGGAATCCTGCGGCGGCAGATCGAACGGTATCGCGAAGAAAATCAAGGTCCGGTCGTGCGCCGTGCAAGCGAGCTATTCCCGCGGCTTACCCGAAATTCCTTTAGCGCTTTAAAAACCGGCTTTGATGAGAAGGATCGTCCGGTGCTCCAGGGCGTGCGTGCTTCAGGTGAAGAAGTGCCGGTTACCGGCATGAGCGAAGGAACACGGGATCAGCTATTTCTTGCCCTGCGTCTGGCCAGCCTTGAGCGGCAGATGGAAGGTTCTGAGCCGGTTCCATTTGTTCTGGACGACATTCTCATGAGCTTTGACGACGACCGCGCACGCGACACGCTCCGGGTCCTGGCGGATCTCTGCTCCAGAACGCAGGTGCTATTTTTTACCCACCACGCGCATTTGGTGGAACTCGCCAAACAAGCCGTGCCGGCGGGCCTGCTTCAATTGCACGACCTCGGCCAGAGCGATTCACCGGATCCATCCAGGCTCGCGTTTAAGTCGTGAGTTGTCAGCGGCCCCGGCCGTTGCGTGAATTGAAAATCCGAGTGGCAGCGCGTTTTATAACGATTCCACTGATCCGGTGCTCTTCAACGCCGCCAACGCCCGCTTTTTCAACGGCACGCAGCAGCTTGATGAAGGGACCAGTTTCATCGTGACCAGCGGTCTGTTCATGCACCAATGCCAATGAGATTGTGCTGATTGCTGTGCCGGAACCGGGCGTTTTTGGCGAACTCCTTGGCAGTCTCGGCATGCTGGCCGGTTTACGGCGTTTTAAGCGGCGTGGCTAAGATTGCTGCCTTGATTTTTAAAAGGCGGGCGAACCCAAATTCCTGGATCGTTTTGGCGTGAATATTCATCGAAAAACGCGGCGATTTTTATAGAATCCGGAGTTGATGTGCGAGTCTCGACAGGACGCATTTGCAGTGTCAGCGTGCGGTTCCTCGATCGACTTTATTGCATTGCGTCTTTGCCATGAGCATTCCATCCATCCCCACCTCTCGCGTTACCAAAAAACTGGCTTCGCCCAATGCCGCGCCCGGTAAACCCGAGGCGCATGCATTGATGCATTCCTCCGAGCCTGTGGAGGAACGCACCCGGAAGCGGGAAACAGCCCGGCGCATGGCGGAACAAAAAGTGCGTTCCCGGACGATGGCGCGTTCCCAGGCTCTTTCTGAAAAACTGGCCATCGCGGCTGAGCAGGTCGCTTCAGCGATTATTGAAGCAAGCGGTGCGGTGCAGGAGATCCAGAAGACAATGCATTCAATTGCCGCGGGCACCGAGGAAGCCAGCGCGGCGGCTGAAGAGTCGCGGGCGGCGATCAATGAAATTGAGAAGGCAGCCGATCTGTCGCATACGAACGCGACCCGATCGCGCGAGGCGGTGGCATTGCTCCAGCAGCAGGTCCGGACAAGCAGCACCGAAATCACCGCATTGCTGAATGGTGTGCTCGAAGCGGCCAATGCGAACATTGAATCGGCAAAGCTTATTTCTGAGCTTGAAGTGCTTTCGAGTGACATCGGCAAAATCGTGATGACCGTCGCCGGGGTGGCCGATCAAACCAATCTTCTTGCGCTGAACGCGGCCATTGAGGCATCGCGGGCCGGCGAGAACGGACGCGGTTTCGCCGTGGTGGCCGAAGAGGTGCGGATTCTCGCTGAGCGCAGTGAAAAAAGTGCCAGGCAGGTGCAGGAAGTCGTCGACCACATTCAAACCCAGGTGAAAGTTGTTGCCAGCGAAGCGCAGGCATCCGGCACGCGCGGCCAGCAGGATGCGCAAAAGGCAAAGAACATCACCAGCGACCTGATTGGGATTGAGAAAACATGCGTCGACATGCAGCGCGCCGCCGAGCAGCTCGCGGGAAATGCTTCAGCGATGTTGCATGCCGGAAAAGAGTTTCTGGCCGCCGCCGAACAGATCGCGACCGCCGCCGATGAAGCGTCGTCGGCTTGTTCGGAGGCATTGCGGGCCGTGGAAGAACAGGGCAAGGCTTTTGAAGAGATCGGCGAGGCATCTCAAAATCTGACCGGCCTGGCCGATACGTTGAGCACTTCCACCGATACCCAAAAATCGAGCGAAGAACTCGCGGCGGCAGCCGAGGAACTTTCCGCCAATACGGATGAAACCAAAGCGGCGGCCTCGCAGATTGCGACCGCGATCGAGGAGATTGATATCACGGCCCGGTTGCAGGCGCGCTCCTGCCAGTCCGCCTCGCAGGTTGGTGATCGTTTAACGGATCTTGTTGTCAGAACCAGGGAACAATCCGAAACAAGCGTACGCCAGGCTCATTCCGCGGTGGACCTTCTTGAGCGTAATAAATCCGGGATCGCGGCCCTTGCGGACAATATCAAGGAATCCCAGTCGTCGGCTTCCACGTTGTTCCAAAGCGTCTCCTCGCTCGATGAGCTCACGCGCCGGATTGAAAAGCTCGTGGACGAGATCGTGATGATTTCAGTCCAGACCAATATGCTGGCCGTCAATGGAAGCATTGAGGCCGCGCGCGTGGGCGAGTTCGGCCGCGGTTTTTCGGTGGTCGCCAACGATGTGCGGGCTCTTGCTACCCAGGCGTGGGACAGCGTCGGACGGATCAAGGAAATCGTTCGCGCCGTTCAAAACCAGATCCGGAAGGTTGGCGGGATTATTGAAATTGCCTCGCGACGTTCCGCTGAGGAATGGGCCCGCGCGAAGGTTGCGACAATCGGATTGGAAATTATCGAAGAGACGGCGCGCCAGTATGCGGCGGGAGTGGAAGAGATCGGGATGGCGATGCGCGAAACGGCAACCGCGGTGGAGCAGGCAAACCTGGCAAGCAGCCAGATTGCGCTTGCCGCGGAGGAAGTCAGCCGTGCTGCAACCGAGGCGGCCGGCGCTGCTGATGAATCAGGCAAAGCAGCGGCTGAGATTGCCCAGGCGGTTGAAGAGATCGCCAGCCACGCCGACGAGTTGCAGAACTCTTAAATCCGTGGCCGCTTTACAGGCAGAGGATTTGGAAGTGCTGAGCTTCCGGTTGGGCGGCAAACAGTTTGCCGTCAGCCTCGTCCATGTCCGCGAGATCATCCGGGTGCCGCGCATTACGCGGGTGCCGCTGGCGCCGGCGTATGTGCTTGGCCTGCTTAATTTGCGGGGCGAAGTGATCACGGTGATCAGTGGCTCGGCGCGCGTCGGACTGACTTCCACCCCCTCGACACTTGAGTGCCGCATCCTGATTTTAACGATTGAGCAGACCAAACTTGGAGTGGTGGTTGATGAAGTCGACAGGATCCTTCGATTCACACCGGATCAGTTTGATACCTCGGCCGATGCGCTGACAAATATGCCAGCGGAGTTTGTGGCCGGGGTGTTGAAGTATAACAACCGCACCATCTTTAAACTGGCGGCCGTAAAGCTGCTCGACCAAAAAGAGGAGTCGGCCCCCGCCGTCGCCGCCATGGCGCTTTCCGCGCCGCGCCCCGTCCGCGAAGCTGTCTCAACACAAACCGTTGTGATCGCGGAAATCGGCCGCGAGGAATTCGGTATTGCCATTGGCCTGGTGCGGGAAGTCGTCCGTTTTGTTGAGCCCAATCCCATTCCGGACGCACCGGCCTTTCTGCTCGGAGTCATGATGCTGCGTTCGCAGGTTCTTCCGGTCATAGAACTGCGAACCCTGATGCAGCGTCCGAGTTTTCTGGAGGAGATCCGCCGCCAGATCGCCCCTGTGCGTGCAGCCTATGAAAACGCCCGGATCGACAAGGACGGGATGGGGGCCGCGCTTCTGGAAAAAAGCAGCCGTTTAGTTGAGGCAAGCGCCCTTCTTTTACCGCGCGCGGAGAAGCTCCTGACCCGCACGGCAATTCTCGGCAAGGAACTGCGCGGATCGGCCTCGGGGGATCATTCAGAAGCATTCGCGGAACTTTTCGCGCTCCTGGATGCAATCGTGCAGACCGCAATCGAAGCCCCCGACCGCCGCCTGCTGATCGTGGAAAGTGAAGGGGCGCGTTTTGGTTTGGCGGTCGATCGCGTCACGCAGATTGTCGCATTTCCGAAATCAGCTCTGCAACCGCCGCCGCCGATCGCCAATGAGAGCGGCGTGCACCTGGCCGGGTTGGTTCCCATTGAAGGCTCCAAACGCCTGGTGCTCTTGCTGCAATTGGAGGAAATGATCCGCAAGAACCGCCTTCAGGGGGCCTCGATGAATGAGCCGCAATCTGATCGTCTTATGTTGGCATCCAATCAGGAACAGTGGGTGAGCTTTCTTACCGGTGGCGAAGAGTTCGCGCTCCCGATCAGCGAAGTTTTTGAAATCGGCCGCGTCGAAACGATCACCCGGATTCCTTCAGCGCCGAAATTTATCCAGGGAGTGATCAACCTTCGCGGGGAGATTGTGCCTGTTATTGACCTGCGCAAGCGCTTTGGGCTCGAAGCGATTGCCGCAACCAACCGGACGCGGATTCTTTATTTTCAAACCGGGGTTGTGAAAGTCGGGCTCATCGTCGATGGAGTCTCTCAAATTCTTTCACTTGCCCCAAGTGACTTTACCCCACCACCACCTAGCATTTGTTCAAAGCGCGTTTTGGAATATCTGAGCGGGATCGCCCATTACAAAGACCGGATGATTCTTCTCTTAAATTCCGAGAGCCTGCTTACGAAAGCCGAACAGCAGGGTGCGGAAAAAACGTCGCGTGCCAGGCTCTTGCCCGCGCCGGAGAAGCCGACATCGTGACGGATAAAATCCGGATTCTGGTTGCGGATGATTCCGCTTTGATGCGCAGGACCCTGACGCGTCTGATCGAGCGCGACCCGGAGCTTGAAGTGATCGCGACCGCGCGCGATGGCGAAGATGTTGTTACCAAGGCGCGTCAGTTGCGGCCGGATGTCATCACGATGGATATCAATATGCCGAAGTGTGATGGGATTACCGCGTTGCAACAGATTGTCGAAGAGTCAATCTGCGCGGTGGTCATGGTCAGTTCGCTGACCCACAAGGATGCCGTGACCACCTTTGAGGCCCTGGAGCTGGGCGCGTTTGATTACGTTTTGAAGCCCGAAGGCACGGTCTCCTCAAATCTGGGCGCCGTCGAAGCGGAGCTCATCGCAAAGCTCAAGTTTGCCGCATCTTCCCAATCTGTCAGGAAACTTGCCCGCCGCCATATACCGCGGGACCCGGCAACGGTGATTCCTGCAACAGCAGTGCCGGCGCCCATCTGCAAACCGGTAAAGAACGCGTTTGGTTATAAAGCGGTCGCCATTGGGATTTCGACCGGCGGCCCTTCGACCTTGAGTGAGTTTCTTCCGCTTCTGCCACGCGATCTGCCGGCAGCGCTCTTTCTGGTGCAACATATGCCGGCTCGTTTTATTCCGGCATTTGCTGAACGGCTGGATCGAAGCAGCCAGATTCGAGTCGTTGCGGCGGAATCGGGGATGACGGTGGAGGCGGGCACCTGTTATGTAGCAAAAGGCGATTGCCAGCTCGGGTTGCTCCACCGGATGAACGGCGAGGTTGTGATCCGCACTCCGCAATTTCCAAAAACCCTTTTTATGCCTTCAGTGAGTGAAATGATGCGCTCGGTCCATGCCGTTTACGGCCCGGAAACGATCGGTGTTCTCATGACCGGCATCGGAGACGACGGCGCGGATATGATGGTGCGTATTCGGGAATCGGGCGGTCTGACCATTGCCGAAAGCGATGAGACCGCGGTGGTCTTCGGCATGCCGCGGAAGGCCATTGAAATGGGAGGCGCGCAAGTGATTGCGCCCAGTTTTCGTATCGCGGAGGAGCTTCTAAAGGCGTTCTAAGTATCTCATGAACATTCTCCCCCTGATAGATCAACTCTCTGATCCCGATGAGCGCGAACGAGTTTTTGCCGCCGACGACCTGGGCGTTTCCAACGAGCCCGCCGCAATTGGCCCGCTGATCGCCCGGTTGCTGCTGGAAGAGAGCCGCGCGGTAAGGGAAATGATCATGCTCGCGCTTCGTCGCATTGAATCCGAAGTGGTCCTTGAGCAGGCGGTGCAATTGCTCGCCAGTGATGATCCGTTCGTGCGCAATGAAATGGGGGCGCTGCTGCAGGCACGCGGCGAGAAGTCGATCCCGTGGCTTGTCAGAGTCCAGAACCATGCGGATCCCGATGTGCGTAAACTGGCGATCGATGCTGCTTCGGAAATTCCGAGCCCCCTGGTGAGCGGCATGTTGGCCACCGCGCTGGCGGACCCGGATCCAAACGTGGTGATTACCGCGGTTGAATATGCTGGATTGCGTCAGTGCTCTGAACTTCGGGCTCAGATCGAAGCGCTGGCGGCCGTGGCGGTCGAACCGATGCTGCTCCTGGCTTGTAATGAGGTGCTGACCGTGTTGCGTCGCGCCGGTTCATCGGCTTCCGGGCCGGCAGCTACAGAAATTTTCTAGCATGGAATATACGGCGCTTACCTCCGCGCAGTTTCTGCAACTGCGCGATTTCATCTGCTCCAAGCTGGGGCTTTTCTTTGAAGATAGCCGGACCAGCTTTCTTCAAAAACGGATTGAAAAACGGATGCGGATATTGAAGGTCGACTCGCCAGGCGATTACCTTCTGTTATTACGCTTTCAGGACGTTGATGGCCGCGAAATGCAGGCGCTGGCCAACCTGATCACCACCAACGAGACGTACATGTTTCGTGAGTTCAGCCAGCTAAGGGCATTCAGCGATTTTGCGCTTCCCGAGGTGCTCATGGCCAAGCAGACCAGGGGGGATCGCAATTTGCGGATCTGGTCGGCGGGTTGTTCAAGCGGTGAAGAGCCTTATACTCTGGCTATTATCCTCCGGGAACTGCTTAGCAACGTGAATGACTGGAATATTGAAATCACGGCGACTGATATTGACCAGAATGTCCTGAGCCGCGTTAACGAAGCAGTCTACGACCAGCGCTCAGTTCGGGAGGTGCCGGATGAGTATTTTGATCGCCATTTTACAAGGGAAGGCAGCTTCTCAAGAGTGCGTCCTGAGACGGCGGCATTGGTAAAGACCAGGCATCTCAATCTCCATGACCGGATGGCGTTGCGCACCATGCGAAATCTTGATTTTATTTTCTGTCGCAATGTGTTGATCTATTTTTCCGCTGAAACGCGGAAAACCGTGGTCGATTACTTCTATACGGCCCTTAATCCGGGGGGATTTATTTTCCTGGGACACTCGGAGTCAGTCGGCCGGATTTCGACCGCCTTCAAGCTCGTCCGGCTCGGTGATCACCTTTCCTATAAACGCTGAGATACCAATGAAACGAGTTTTGATAGTCGATGATTCACGGTTATCGCGTAGTTATCATACCTATATTCTGACTAACGCCGGATTCTCCGTGGAAACGGCTTGTGAAGGCGCCGAAGCGTTGGAAAAGCTGATGCTTGAACCATTTGACGCCATGTTAACGGACATCAATATGCGCGGAATGGATGGCTACGAGTTGATCCGGCGCGTCCGAGCGGACGAAACCCTTGAGCCTCTGCCGATTCTGATCATCTCAACGGAAGCGAGTGAGGAAGATCGCGGCACCGGATTTGCAGCGGGCGCCAACTTCTATCTGGTGAAACCGGCCGACCCTCAAAAGGTCGTCGAAAGTGTACGGATGATGGTCGAAGGACAGTGATGCAGGAAGAGTCGAAATCGCGGTTTACCAATCACGGCGTTTTTACCGACGAGTCGATTCGCGACTTTATTGCCGAGGCTGAGGAACAGCTTTCCGGCATAGAGCAGGAGATGCTCGCCCTGGAAGAAGAGCGTTCGTCGCGCAGCCGGGTCGAAGAGATTTTCCGGCATCTTCACGGTCTGAAAGGAAATACGGGCCTGGTTTTAAGCGAGTCTGAAAAGCCGTTGCCCCGGATCCATCCGCTTAACTATCTGCAAACGGGCATTCATGCGATCGAGTCGGCATTTGACCATTTGCGGCAGCCGGCGGCTCCACCTGTGACGGATGAGGAGATAGCGTTTTTATTTGAAGCGCTCGATTTTCTAAAAGAACAGGTCAGCGCGTTTCGCGAAGGAGCGCTTGTGCCGGTTCGTAACGAGCTTTTTTTGGCTCGGCTCGGTCTTTGCATTGCCGATTTTGAAGGTGCAGTGAGCGCCGCACCTGATGTCGCGACAGACGTATTTCGGGATGCGGCCGGACAAAGCATCAGCGCCGCCCGTGCGTTCTTAAAAGAGATTCACGCCGGTAGTTTAAACGGACTAAAAAACCTTCACCGCTGTGTGGGCACGCTGGCCAAGGCGGCCCGTTACGCTGGCGAGGTGTTGATCCTTGATCCGGCTGAACGGCAACTCGCGCTCGTGGAGGAAGCGTTGCGAGCCGGACCTGGCGTGGAGCAGGTCGAGCTATTGCTCGCCTTGCAAAAGGAGATCGAATCGATTTTCGATTCGTCCGATCATCCTGAAGCGAGTCCGCAGGAGCCATCCGGATCCCAGCCGGCCGCGGATACTGCCAAGGGGGTGATCCGCGTTGACCAGCACAAGATCGATGAGCTTTTAAGAATGGTGGGCCAGCTGCTGGTGCTTAAAAACGGCGTTGCCGATCTGGCTGCCAGGCTCGATGGGACCCACCTCGAAGAGGGACTGCGGTCGGAATTGCGGGGAGTGAGCGAAAGCCTTTCCCGCGCTTCAGACGAGCTTCGGGAAGCGGTGGTGACGCTTCGACTCTTTCCGATGCGAAACTTGTTTAAGCGTTTCCAGCGGTTGATCCGGGATTTGTCGATCTCGCTTGGAAAAGAGATTCGCCTGACCACGCAGGGTGAATCCATTGAACTCGATAAAACGCTCTTGGACCAAATCAGCGAACCGATAGTCCATTTGCTCAGAAACGCCGCGGATCACGGCATTGAAACGGCCGAGGCGCGCAAGGCCCTCGGGAAACCGCCCCATGGGACGATCTTCATCCAGGCGTTTCGTGAAAGTTCCACGATCGTGATTGAGGTTTCCGATGATGGCAAAGGACTCGATACGGCGGCCATCACGGCGCGCGCCCTCTCCCTCGGACTGATTGACGACGCGTCCTCGCTGAGCGAGGCCACGGTGCGCGAGCTGATATTTCATCCCGGTTTTTCCACGGCGGCGTCAGTCACCTCGGTCTCGGGACGAGGCGTGGGAATGGACGCCGTGCGCAGTGCGATCCGCTCGCTGCGTGGAACTGTCAGCGTCCGCACTCTGGCTGGCCAAGGGACAACTTTTCAGATTCGTTTGCCGGCGAGTCTTCTTTTAACAAAGGGGATTCTCGTTGAATCCGGAGCCGAGGAATACATTCTTCCCATTGAATCGATCCGCGATCTGGTGCGGATCGATGCGCGTGAATTGCGGGATTACCGGGGGATGCAGCTGGCTCAGATCGGGGAGCGGACCCTGCCGGTGGTTTCCCTGCGGAGCTTGCTTGGCATTGAGGTGGCGGGGAGAGCGACGCGTGCCGTGGATGAATTGCTTTCGGTGGCGGTGATTAATCACGCTGCATTTCCGTTCGGCCTGAGTGTTGACCGGTTTCAGGGTGAAATGGAAGCAGTAGTGCGGCCTTTGGAAACACAGTTTTGCGGCTTTGAAATATGCCTTGGCGCTGCGATCCTCGGCAACGGCCGTGTGGTCCTCGTGTTGAATGCCGAGGAAGTTTCCAGGCGCGTGTTCGGCCGCTCCGAAACTCAGGGATTACTCGAAAATTAACGATTGCCACTGTAAAGACCACCCGTAGAACGAAACGCGCCCATGTCCCCATCTATGAAATTATTGATTGTCGACGATTCAAGCTTCGCGCGGAGGAAGCTCAAGCAGGCGCTTTTACTCGCGAAACCGAATCTGGAGATCGTCGAAGCCTGCGATGGGGAAGATGCATTGCAGAAAATCGTTTCGGAGATTCCCGACTACTGCATCACGGATCTTGTGATGCCTAAAATGGACGGCATCTCTTTTCTAAATGAGGTCAAGACACGCGGTTTGGCGGTTAAAGTGGTGGTCGCGAGCGCGGATATCCAGGAACAGCGCAGGAAAGAATGCTCCGAGCTGGGAGCGGCCGGTTTTTTTGAAAAACCGCTCACGGCTGCAAAGATCACGGGGCTGTTGGCCGCATTGGAATCATGAAGAACCTGGGCATTTCCGCGGATCTTCTGGATGCGCTTCTGGAGACGGCAAATATCGGGGTTGGACGCGCAGCCGCTTCGCTTTGCGAGCTGACTGGGCGGCCCGTGGAAATCAGCGTTCCGGAGCTGGTGATTTTCAAGATTGATCAGCCGATCCAGATGGCCGACCTGCGGACCGGCACGGTGCTGCGGGTGGCTCAACGCTTTTACCAGGGGCTAAACGGGCATGCCTTGTTGCTCTTAAATGAGTCGGGAGCAAAACAAGTCGCCAAACTGATTCTCTCCGAAGAGATCGACGTGGACGCTTTTGGTGAAACCGAACAGTCGGCCCTGCTTGAGTTGTGTAATATCATGATAAATGGCGTGATGGGTTCAATCGCTAATCAGCTTGATATCCTGCTCAGTTACGATGTGCCGTTTCTCGATCTGAAGGGAGTGGAGGATTTTGGCGATTTGGTGGCGGATCTTTTACCCAATGAGACGGGCCAGATTGTATTTATGCAGGCCGCGTTGACTATTTCCGCGGAAACCGTGCACGGTTACATTGTGATGGTGCTCGATGAAGTGAACCTTGCAACGTTGCTCGCTTGTTTGGCGCACAAAATCTGACTCCGCAAATCGAAGTCTGTTACCCGACCATGGCCGAAAACGACGTTTTCCAAACTACCGATGCGCTCCCATATGGATTTTTCCAGCTGGATGCAGAGGACCGGATCACGGTTTGGAATCGCTGGGTCGAGGACAAATCGGGGCGAAAACGCGGCGAGGTGATCGGAAGGCCGCTGCGCGAGATTTATCCCGAGGCGGTAAAGCTTCACCATTCAATTGCTGAAGTACGCAAAACGGCCCAGCCGCTCCTGCGCTCGCAGATGCTGCATCAGTATATCCTCCCGATCCCGCTGCCTTCAGGACATCTCAGCGGATTCGAGTGGATGCAGCAGGAATGCCATCTTGTGCCGCTGGATGTTCAGGGCGGTTCCATTGCCATTTCCGTGCGCGATGTAACTCCTATTGTCGTGGGACGCAACCGGCTGCTGACTTTGCAGAAGGAATGGAAGCTGGCCAAAAACACAGCGATCCGCAACACGCAACGCAAGACCGAGTTCCTGAACGTGATGAGCCATGAGATCCGGACTCCGCTCAATGCGATTCACATGTTTTGCACAATTCTTTTGAGCGAAGAGCCGGAGAAGCTTTCGGAAGAGCAATTGGCTGATATTCGCGGGATACAACAGGCGACCCAGGATCTCACCAATCAAGTCAACGATCTGCTTGATGTCGGGAAGATTGAAGCGGGGAAAGTGACTTTGCGCACCGATGAGTTTACAGCGGCGGAACTCTTCGAATCGCTGAACCGGATGCTTCATCCGCTGGCGAATAACTCCAAAGTGGCTTTGGTTTTTGAACCGGTCAAAGAAAACGAAGTAATCAGGACGGATCAGAACAAGCTTTCCCATATTCTGCGGAATTTGATTACGAATGCTTTGAAGTTCACAAAGGAAGGCTTTGTGCGCGTCTCCTCGCATCGGACGATTGAATCCGTTGTTTGGAGAGTGACGGATACGGGAATAGGAATCGCGCCGGAGAACCTAAACGAGATATTTGAGGACTTTTATCAGATTGAAAATGAAGTCCAAAAGGGCGTTGCTGGTACAGGCCTGGGGCTTTCGATCTCCAAAAAGCTGACGGCATTGCTTGGTGGAACGCTCAACGCGGAAAGTGTTCAGGGTAAAGGTTCCGTATTTAGCGTGAGCATCCCCCTGGAACGGCTGGGGCTTAAGTAACCCAGGCTGCCAATTCGAAGTGCCAGGAACCGTGGCCGCTTGGCCCGATGCTGTAAGTGCTCGTCTCTCCATTGATCACCCAATGGCTTCATAAATCGCGTCAGAATCGAGCTCAGGCGTTGGTCATGATTTCGGTCAGTTGTTTGGTGGCGATCCCGATGGGACGATCGAGGGGAATGCCTGCGCAGGTCAGAAGGGTGCTGAGCAGGTCGCCTTGGTTGCCGCTGCTGGAGGCAACGTACCGGCCCGTGTTGATGGAGCCGCCGCCGCGTCCGGCGATGATGAAGGGAAGGTTGGCGCGAGTGTGCGTGTTGCCGTCCTCCAGGCCGGAGCCCCACATCATGATGCAATTGTCGAGCAGGGTCCCGTCGCCTTCGCGCAACTCCTGCATGCGTTTGATCATGTAGGCGAATTGGGAAATATTGAAGGAGGTTATCTTCGAAATCTTGTCGACCTTGACCGGTTCGTTGTTGTGATGGGTCTGGGAGTGGTGTTCGTCGGAGAAACCCAATTCAGGATAGGAAACGCCATTGGGCGTGGAGCCGATGTATGTGCTTACACGAGTGGTGTCGGTCTGGAAGGCCAGCACGGTAAGATCGCACATCACCCGCATGTAATCGCTGCGGCGGTCGCCTTCGGGAATGATCACCTCAATCGGCACCGAATCGCTGCCGCTGCGTTTGGTGGAGGTGACGCCCGCGGCCGCCTTCGCAGCTTCCGCCTGGCGAAGTTCGATGGCGGCAATCCGGCGTTCCAGGGAACGCACACTGCCGAGATATTCATCGAGCTTGTGGCGATCGGTTTGGCCGAGTTTCCCGCGCAAATCCCTCGCTCCGCCCAGAACCAAATCGAGCATGCTGCGCTCGAGCGGGTCGGCTGTCGTTCGCGTCTCCGGTTTGACGTCTTGCTTCTGGAAAAGACGTTTTAATGCAGTGCGCGGATTGGTCTCGGCGGGGAGCGCCTGCGTGGGAGAGCTGAAGCTGCAGTGGGAGTAATAGGCTTCATGAAGGCCTTCCTGGTTCTCCTTGTGGGTCTGCGGCATGGTGGCCAATTCCAGCGAAGGGAGCGCCGTCAAGGCGCCGACATAATTTGCGGCGATCTGGTCAGCCGAAATGGCGATGTCGACCGTGTTGCGCCTGTTCGCATTGGGAAGCGTGGCGGTCAGCCAGGTGGACAATTCGAGCGCATGGGGGGCGCCATTAAAAGGAGCGGGATTCACGCCTGTGATCCCCTTCATCATCAGGCATTGATCGAGCACCCCGCGCAGCGATTCCAAACAGGGCGGTGGCGCGGTCAAAAAGGATTCCGGATTCGTGGGCCAGAACTGATCCATGATGACTCCGTGCGGCATGAACATGAAGCCGAGTCGCACGGGCGGTTTGAAAGTTTTCTGACTTGGCGATTCGGCCCAGCCCATGGTCTCCAGCAGCGGCAGCGCAAGGGTGGCGCCAAGCCCGCGCAGATACGTGCGGCGATTAATCAAGCAGTTGTTTCTCATGGGTCCTCGTTATTCCTTGGTTCGACGGTGGGTAAAGGGGTAGCTGGTAATGATCTCGGTAATAAGCGTCTGCATCCGATAGCCGTCCCGGGCGATCGTCGCGGTGAGCTGATCGACCACGATTTCGTCGTAACCTTCCAATGGCCGGCAGAGCGCATAGGCGAGCATTTTTTCGGTCAAATTCCGGCAGAGATCATCCGCGCGTGCGGCGATGATGCGTTTGAGTTCGCTTGGGGAACCGAAGCGCAGTTTGCCGGGAAGTTCTCCGGCAGGATCTATCGCGCCGCCCGATTCGTCCTGATCGCGCCAACGTCCGATCGCGTCAAAGTTCTCCAGGCCGAATCCGATCGGGTCGAGGATCTTGTGACAGTTGGCGCAAACCGGATCGGTCCGATGCAACTCGGTGCGTTGGCGCATGGTCAAAGTAGCGACTGTTTGTTTATCTTGTTTTTCCAGCGCCGGAACATTGGGGGGAGCCGGTGGCACCTGTTGTCCGAGCACTTCTTCGAGTACCCAGACGCCGCGCTTGACCGGACTGGTGCGGTTGGGAAAGGAGTTTGTCGCCAGAATGCCCGGCATCGCCAGGATGCCGCCCCGGTTGGGATCGGTCAGCTGGACCTTGCGCATCTCGGGGCCGGTGACTGTCTTTTCCAGTCCATAGATCGTCGCGAGGGTCTCGTTGAGAAACGAGTAGTCGCAATCAATAAAGGTGATGAGGCTGCGGTTTTCGTGGATGAGACTCTCAAAAAACAGCCGGGCCTCATCATACATCGCTCTCCGCATCGCCGGGGTCATCTGCGGAAATTTTTCCCCTTCAAAAGTTTTGGCTGCGAGTTTGTCCAGGCCGAGCCACTGGGCGCCAAACCCGTCAAAAAGAGCCCGGGAGCGAGGATCGCCAAGCAGTCGGCGCACCTGGGCGCTGAGAACCGCCGGGTCGTGCAGCTTTCCCTCGTCGGCCAAGTTCGAGAGCTCGGGATCCGGCATCGTGGCCCATAACAGGTAGGAGAGCCGGGACGCCAATTGATAGTCGTCAAGCGGGACGATCTCGGCCTCCGGCGCCGTCTCGCCGCAGGGAGTGATAAAGAGAAACTGCGGCGAAACCAGGACCGCCTTCAGCATCAGGCGCAGTGCCCCCGCATACGATTGTCCGTGGTCTCTCGCCAGCGCGAACACCTGCAAAAGGACGTCGAGTTCCGCTTCCGAGGGGGGCCGGCGGTAAGCGCGGCGAGCCAGCAAACGGGCTGCTTTTCGCGCGGCAGGTTCCATATCCGTCCCGGCTGCCGGCGGGTCGCCAAAGAGTTGCTGCTCGAAGGGAGTGGGCGGAGCTCCCTCAACGGACACGATCTGGTGCAGCACGTCGTTGGCAATTGTGAGGCACTGCTCCATGAGCAGCGGCGAAAGCGAATTAAGGTAGCCCGCGCCTGCCACCTCATCGGGCAACTCCCGGGCGATCTCCGGATCAACCCCGAAGAGATCGTGCAGCGTATTGGCATACTCGATTTTGGTTAAACGCCGGATCACGAAGGAACCAGGATCTTTCGGGCTGAGAAATTTGAGCCCCGACACGCAATCCTCGAAAACCTTGCGTTCCTCGGCGCTGGGCTGCTTTTGAGCCTCTTCGGGCGGCATCTCCTCTCCCTTCACGTTGAACGCCGAATCTCTCCACAACTTCCTGAACGCCGGGGAACCCGGACTCCGAAGGGCATACTGGAAGCTAACCCCGCCTTTCCGCTTTTTCTCCCCATGGCAGGAGCTGCAGTAGGTTTCGACGAACGGGACAATCTTCTCATCGTAGCTCTTCCTGGCCTCCGCATTCGCTGCGGCAAGCTCGGGATCCGCCCCAAAGACCACGCCCACTAAAAACCGGCCCATAACCAAAAGGCGCACCATTACGGCCAATCCGCCCCTTACCAGACTCGCTCCACTTCGGCTGCTCGCAAAGCACGGATAGGAAAGCTGGTTGCGTTCAAAGAGGGGGGACACAGAGGGACGATCGCAATGGCGGCAAAGAATTAGGGAAAGTCAAAACAGGATAAGGGATGTACGCACGAAAAGCTTTGCGGTTTCCCCATCTCCCTTCATTAAACCGGCATTTAATCATTTAAACCAAGACACGCCATACCTCCATTGAAGGGTCAGAACTTACCGCATGAAACTACACCCCAGCTTGTTCCTCTTTGTCCTGCTCTGCCTGAATCGGGTCGCGCTTGCAGACGAAGTTCCGCCACCTTGGGCCTATGGGTTTAAAACTCCGGCCCCGCCCGAAGTCTCCCTCCCGGTGCCGCCACCGGCATCAACCAACCTGGTGCCCAAGCCAGCCGATCTGATCCTCCATCATCTGCCCGGCACGGATCGCCAGTTTAACCGTATCCAGATTACCGACATCTTTGGCCCGGCGGATTGGTATCCGCAAGACCATCCTCCGATGCCGGAGATTGTCGCGAAGGGCAAGGCCCCGGCCGTGTGGGCGTGCGCTCGATGCCACTACCCGAATGGGAAGGGACGCCCGGAGAATGCTCCCATCGCGGGTCTGCCCGTTGAATACTTCATCGCACAACTCCATTCATTCCGAGCCGGTGACCGGCAGACCAGCGATGTCCGCAAGCCGAACACGAAGATGATGACGGAATATGCCAGGGGGTTGACCGAGGAGGAAATGCGAGTTGCCGCGGAGTACTTCGGCTCGATGAAGTGGACGCCATGGATCCGGGTGATCGAGACTGATCGGGTGCCGCAAACCACCCTCTCTGCCGGGATGTTTCTGCCGGTTGCGAACGCTCCGGACGAGCCCATCGGCAACCGGATCATCGAAGTGCCGGAAGATGTGGAGGCTGTCGAACTGCTCCGCAATCCGAGAACTGGCTTTATCGCCTATGCTCCGATCGGCAGCATCAAGCGGGGCGAGGAACTAGTCACCACTGGCGGTGGCAGGACATTGGCCTGCGCCGCCTGCCACGGCCCCGATCTCAAAGGGATGACCATACCCGGGATTGGAACCACGCCTGGATTAGCGGGACGATCGCCCAGCTATCTGACGCGCCAGATGTTCGATATCAAATCGGGCGCTCGCCGCGGGCCATCCGTGGAGCTGATGAAGCCCGTCGTAGCCAACCTCACGTCCGAGGATATGCTCGCGATTTCCGCCTTTCTGGCTTCAAGGATCCCGTAAATCAGCAGGATCGGGTTAAGGGCCAACACCGGTATTGAATCGTCAACGAGGCGGTTTCTTTAATAACCGATAAGAGAGGCCGCATCCCAAAGCATGCCGCCCAATTATTTTCGACGGCCCCTGTCTTTTTAAGGGCCAAATCTCGCTTTATCTCAGGAGCTCGATCGGCCTCACAGAAGTTTTGAAACGGTTGATTCAATGAGCATCTAATACCTGCATTGAAATCACAGAAAACCTAACCAGCAAATGAACGATTCCACCGATCGGGAAGTGGTGGTGTTTACGGAGGCCAGTCAATTGCCTGCCGATGAACGCGTTGCGTATCTGGAGCGCGCGTGTGGCGGGGAAGCGAAACTGCGCCAACGGGTGGAGGCGCTTTTGCTTACCTACGATCATGCGGGAGACTTCCTTGAGCAATCAGCGCCAGGCGGGGCGCATGAGTTCCGACAGGCAGCATCGGTTGCCGAAAAACCGGGTGATCGGATCGGCCACTGCAAGCTGTTGCGGCAAATCGGCGAAGGCGGTTGCGGCGTAGTCTACATGGCCGATCAGGAGGAGCCGGTTCGGCGGCGTGTCGCCCTGAAGATCATCAAGCCGGGCATGGACACCAAGAACGTCATAGCGCGGTTCGAAGCGGAACGTCAGACGCTCGCATTGATGGATCACCCCAACATTGCCAGGATCTTCGACGCGGGAGCGACTGAATCGGGGCGGCCGTATTTCGTGATGCAACTCGTCGATGGCGTGAAGATCACTGAATTTTGCGACCAAAACTCCCTTTCGACTGAGGAGCGGTTGAATCTATTTGTCGAGGTCTGCCAGGCAGTCCAGCACGCTCATCAAAAGGGGATTATCCATCGGGATATCAAGCCCTCCAATATTCTTGTAACCAGAACCCTGGAAGGCAGGGCCTTGCCTGTCGTGATCGATTTTGGAATTGCGAAGCCGGCCACAAACCAGCTGCTGGCCGGTAAAACTGTTTTCACAGCGTTCGAAATGCTCATTGGCACGCCTGCTTACATGAGCCCCGAGCAGGCAGAGCTGGCCAGTGTCGATGTAGACACGCGTTCCGATATCTACAGCCTGGGCGTGCTCCTATATGAGTTATTAACCGGCTCGACTCCCTTCAATACGGTGGAACTTATGGAGAGCGGACTTGATGAAGTGCGCAGAGTGATTCGTGAACAGATACCAGTCCTTCCATCAACGCGGATAATTGGCCTGTTGAAGGAGGATCTGACAAGCATCGCGCACCGCCGCAAGGCTGAACCGCCCCAGTTGATCCGCGCTGTTTGCGGAGACCTGGATTGGATAGCGATGAAAGCGCTGGAGAAGGATCGCACGCGCCGGTATGAAACAGCCAACGCTCTGGCTTTGGATGTCCAAAGGTTTCTGGCAAATGAGACTGTGACCGCGCGGCCGCCCAGCGCGGTGTATCGTTTCCAAAAGAGTGTATCGCGGAATAAACTCCTGTTTGGGGGGATCGGTATTGTCGCAATTCTTCTTTTCGCCAGCCTCGCGATCGTGACCGCATCGTATAATCGGGAGCGTGAAGCCCGCAAAAAGGCGGAAACCGAAGAGGCTCGGAGCCGGCAGACAACCCAGTTCCTCAAGGATTTGCTGGAGGGTGTGGGACCGTCGGTCGCCCGGGGGCAGGATTCGCCCACCATGTTAAAAGGGATTCTCGATATCGCGGCTCAAAGAATCGGCAACGAAATGACTGGCCAGCCCTCGGTCGAGGCGGAACTCCGCGGACAGATCGGGCGGCTTTATCTGGAAATTGGAAATTACAACGAAGCAGAAAAAATGCATCGGAGGGCGCTGGCGATTTACCGGTCGCTTTTCGGTCAGGACAGTCAGCAGGCGGCAACAGAACTCAATGACCTTGGATTGGCGTTATGGCGGGCACGCAAGCTGGACGAGTCTGCAGCGGTCCTGCGGGAAGCGCTTGGCATCCGGCGGCTGCTCTTCGGGAACGTCCATGCGGAGGTAGCGGCGACACTGAACAATTTGGCCGGCGTTTTCAGACGGCAGCGAAAGCTCGCGGAAGCTGAGGCGTTGACCCGGGAATCGCTGGAAATCAGGCGAAAGCTCTTCGGGAGCGAACATTTGGACGTGGCGGACTCCCTTCGCAACCTAAGCATTCTCCTTGGCGATGAGGGAAGACGTGTCGAATCCGAGACGATCGCTCGTGAAGTTCTGGCGATGCGCCGGCGGCTGGTTGGAAACGAACACCCGCTGGTGGCGGCCGCGCTGGTTGATGTGGGCTGGGCGGCAGGCTACAACGGCAAACTGGATGAGGCGGAATCAATGGAGCAAGAAGCGCTGGCGTTGCAGCGCAAAGTTCTTGGAGATGATCATCCGGACGTGGCCAAATCTTTCTCCTCGCTGGGCCAACGCATGCAGCAACAGGGAAAATTTGCTGAGGCACATGGCGTCTTGGGGGCCGCCGTCTCGATCCAACGAAAGCTCCTCGGCCAGGAAGATCCCGCTACTTTGGATTCCCTGCGGAGTCTGGGGTCGACTCTGGAACGCGAGGGAAAATTGGACGAAGCGGGAGCGGCCTTTCGCGAATCACTGATCTCGTGGCGCAAGCGGCTCGATGATGGCGATCCGAAAGTATTCGACGGGTTCGAGAACTTAACCCGCGTTTTATTGGCGCAGAAACACTTTGCGGAAGTGGAAAAACTCCTCAACGAAGCGCTGACTCCCGAGTTTGCAAGTCAGCCATCAAGCTCCAAACTCCTGGTTCTAAGGGCTGATCTTCTGGGGCGCCGAGGGCGCTGGAAAGAGGCTGCAAAGGATGCGGCGCTTCTTATCCAACATCAACCGGAGGAACATTACCGTTATCAAACGCTTATTCCACTCCTGGCAATCACGGGCGATCGACAAGCCTACGAGCAACTCTGCCGGCAAATTGTGGCGGTGTTTCCCACAACCAAAAATCGATACGTGGCGGAGCGCATGGCAAGGAACTGTCTTCTCCTGCCTCGTTCGGGTATCGATTTGCGGTGGACCGAGGAATTCGCCGATGTGGCGCTTGCGCCGGAAAGTGGTGAACCTGCAAATCCGTTTAATCAGGGGTGCAAGGCACTTTCGAAATATCGGCAGGGGCGCCTTCAGGAAGCTATTGATTGGGCGGAGAAGGCGGTAAATAGCTCTGACAAATACGCAAGCGCGCAGGCCTGTGCTGTTTTGGCCATGGCACATTGGCAACTCGGGCATGAGAGCGAAGCGCGAGCGCACCTGGCCAAAGGAGAGACGTTGGTGCCGGACTTTAAGCCCGTCCGCGATGACGAAGAAATAGGAGGGGCATGGGTGGCGTGGCTTCTTACGCGGGTTTCGCTCCAGGAAGCCGCCGCTCTCATCCAATCCGGATCAAAAGGCAACGAGGATTCCGTAAAGCCGCTCCGGAGCCATTAGAAACGGCTGGCTGTTGTAAATTCACCCTTTAGCCTGCCTCGGGACCCTTATTCGAAAATGGATGCCGCTACACAGTTACTAACGGGCATGCAACAGGGCGATGCCAAGGCTGCTGAAACGCTGCTCGCTCTCGTTTATAAGGAATTACGCAGACTGGCGGCTAGCAGGATGGCTCGTGAAGCGCCCGGTCATACTCTTCAACCGACTGAATTGGTGCATGAGGCATGGCTCCGGATGGTGGGATCAAGCAGCCCAAGCTTCCAGAATCGGGCGCATTTCTTTTCTGTCGCCGCCGAAGCGATGCGCCGCATCCTCATTGACCGTGCCCGCCGAAAACTTGCCGTGCGTCACGGTGGCGGCCAGGAGCGGATTGATTTTGAGGGACTGGATTTCACCGATCCCGCTGCCGATCAACAACTTCTGGCAGTGCATGAGGTGCTGGATGAACTGGCGGCAAAGCACCCGTTACAGGCTGATGTAGTCAAGCTGCGTTATTTTGCAGGGATGACGAATGACGAAATCGCCCAGGTGCTCGGCGTCTCCGTGACCACGGTAAAAAGCTATTGGACGTTTGCGCGGACCTGGATTCTTCACGAGATAAAATACACCAGGTAGCGGGTTGTTATTCGATTGCTGATTGCGTCTTTTCGAGGTTTTCCAGAGCCTCTGGGGCAGCTTTAAGGGGGCGGGGATGGGTGGCAGTGAAACGGATGTATTTGAGGTGCGCAGCGTCCGATTCAACGTTCGGGCGCCTTGAAACGGCGGCAGCAAAAACAAGTTTCACTACAGGCGGCTTTTTCGCCCCGAAATCTCGCGTTGTGTAATGAAGGGCAATCGGTCTTTGACCAAAAAAGGTCACCGCAACTGCCCCAAATTCAAACATCACATAATCTCATGAGCAAACTAATCGGGAAAGTTGCAATCGTCACAGGTGCTTCCAAGGGTATTGGAGCCGCTATCGCCAAGGCGCTCTCCGCGGAAGGCGTGTCCGTTGTCGTTAACTACGCTTCCAGTAAAAGCGGAGCGGATGCCGTGGTCACCGCCATCGTTAAAGCGGGTGGGAAGGCAGTGGCCGTTGGAGGCGATGTCTCAAAGGCGACCGAAGCGCAAGGCATCGTGGACGCTGCCATCAGGCATTTCGGCCAGCTTGATATCCTCGTTAATAACTCGGGCGTTTTCAAGTTCGCGCCGATCGAAGCGATCACGGAGGCGGACTTTCATCAGCACTTCAACGTGAACGTGCTCGGTCTCCTGCTGACGACGCAAGCTGCGGTGAAACACATGGGCGAAGGAGGGAGCATCATCAATATCAGCTCCGGCGTGAGCCGGATAACACCTCCCGGCAGCGCGGTTTATACGGGAACAAAATGCGCCGTCGATGGAATCACCGGTGTTTTTGCCCGGGAACTTGGTCCACGTGGAATCCGGGTGAATGTAGTGAATCCTGGCATGGTGGAGACGGAAGGATCGATCAGCGCGGGCTTCATCGGGTCTGATTTTGAGAAACAACTAATCGCGCAAGCGCCGCTTGGACGCACCGGCATGCCCGACGACATTGCGGATATCGTTGTCTTCCTGGCCACCAATGAAGCCCGGTGGCTTACCGGAGAACAGTTACTAGCCACTGGCGGAATTCGCTAGCTGACAACGCTTCTTCCCAGCGCCTGAACTACACACCGCCCACGATCGCTCGGCGTCAATCCAAGTCCTGCCATGAAGCGAATTGAACTGCACTTATTCTTCCTGCTCCTGCTTGCCGGATGTCACCGCAAGGTACCGAGCGCCGTGCCGCCTCCGCCGAAGGTCACCGTAGCGCCGGTTGTTGAGAAGGAGATCATCGAATGGAACGAATACATCGGGCGGACCGATGCGGTGGAGAGCGTGGAGATCCGGGCGCGCGTCAGCGGCTATCTGACGAGTGTCGATTTCAAACCGGGCAGTCTTGTTAAAAAAGGCGACCTGCTTTTCACCATTGATGCGCGCCCCTACAAAGCGGATCTCGCCCGTGCGGAAGGGCAGCTGGAGCAGGCACGCGCGCGGCAGAAGCTGGCCGAGGCCGATTTTGAACGGGTGAAAGAATTGCGAAACCGCAACGTCGTGGCGGCGAACGAATTCGACAACAAGTCATCGGCGTTGCTGCATGGCAAGGGAGGCACTGTGGTAGCGGAAGCCGAGCTGGAAACGGCCAGGCTCAATGTGGAGTTTTGCTTCATTCGCTCGCCAATCGATGGCCGGGTGAGCCGCGAGAACGTCAGCGTCGGCAATCTTGTACAACCAAACACCGCACAGGGTGGCATCCTGACGACCGTGGTCGCGGTCGATCCCCTCTATGCCTATATCGACGTCGATGAGAGCGCGATTCTGAACTACATCAAACTCTCGAAAGAAGGCCGCCTGAAGACGGCACGAGAGTCGCGCGTGGCCTTGTTCATGGGGCTGCAAAACGAAGAGGGATTTCCGCACGAAGGTTATGTCGACTTTGTCGACAACCGGATCACGCCGGGGACGGGTACGATGCGGGTGCGCGGACAATGGAAAAACTGGGATGCATTGCTGACGCCCGGCTTTTTTGTGCATGTGCGGGTGGCCGCAAGCCCCAAATATCCAGCGCTGCTCGTGCCGGATTATGCGATTGGCGTGGACCAGGGAGAGCGCTTCGTCCTCGTCGTCGGGGCCGACAAAAAGGTGCGGTATCGAACGGTAAAACTCGGAACGCTGGCGGATGGAATGCGTGTCGTGTATGAAGGGCTGAAACCCGGTGAACTGATCGTGGTCAACGGTTTGATGCGTGCCCAGCCGGGCTCGGAGGTGGATGCCGAGATGGCTGCACCGGCTCAACCGATCGCCGCCGCCGCCAATAATCCGGCCCGGAAATAGGGCATCATGAACATCTCAGACTTCTTCATCCGCAGGCCGATCTTCGCGGCGGTGCTTTCCATCGTCACGGTCATCGTCGGGGGCATCGCGGTTTTCACCCTGCCGGTGGCGCAATACCCGGACGTGACGCCGCCGACGGTGGTGGTGACGGCAAAATACCCGGGAGCAAATCCTTCGGTCGTGGCGGAGACCGTCGCCACGCCGATTGAGCAGCAAGTCAACGGCGTCGAGAATATGCTCTACATGTCGAGCCAGTGCACGAGCGACGGCACGATGACACTCACGATTACTTTTGAGCTCGGGACAAATCTCAATACCGCGCAAGTGCTCGTGCAGAACCGCGTGGCCATCGCCGAGCCGCAACTGCCGCAGGACGTGCGCAACCTTGGTGTAACGACTACGAAACGCCAGCCCGCGTTGCTGATGGTGGTGCACATGACGTCACCGGACGACAGCCACGATGCGCTTTACCTGAATAACTATGCCTTTCTGCAAATCCGCGATGCCCTGGCCCGATTGAAAGGCATCGGCGACGTGCAGATCCTCGGTGCCCGGGAATACTCGATGCGCGTGTGGCTGGATCCCGACAAGATCGCCAATAACAACATGACGGCGACCGACGTCGTAAACGCGCTGCGCGAACAGAATGTGCAGGTGGCGGCGGGAACAATCGGCCAGCCTCCCGTGGCCAAGGGAGCTGCCAGGTTTCAGCTTGCGATCAACACGCTGGGGCGGCTGACCAATGAAAAGCAGTTCGAGGATATCGTCATCAAGGAAGGCGAAAACGGCGGGATCTTACGCGTCCGGGATGTGGCGCGGGTAGAGCTGGCGGCGCGGGATTATTCCGTCGATTCCAACCTGACTGGCAAGCCGGCGGCGGCGATGCTCATCTTCCAGCTTCCGGGAGCCAACGCGCTCAGCGTCTCGGATGGCGTGCGTGCGGAAATGGCTTCGCTGAAGAAACGCTTTCCGCCGGGAGTGGATTTTTCAATCGCCTATGATCCGACGGTCTTTGTGCGGGAATCAGTCGCCGCGGTCGGGCACACACTTGTCGAAGCGATCATCCTCGTGGTGCTGGTGGTGGTCGTCTTTCTTCAGTCCTGGCGAGCGTCCATCATTCCGCTTCTTGCGGTGCCCGTTTCCTTGATTGGGACTTTCGCAGTCATGGCGATGATGGGTTTTTCGCTCAACAACCTTTCGCTCTTTGGCCTGGTGCTGGCCATCGGCATCGTCGTCGACGACGCCATCGTGGTGGTGGAGAACGTGGAGCGAAACATTGAGCACGGCCTGCCTCCTTTGGAAGCGACATTCAAGGCCATGCGCGAAGTGAGCGGGCCGATTATCGCCGTTGCACTGGTGCTTTGCGCAGTCTTTGTGCCGACGGCGTTTGTCAGCGGAATCACCGGCCAGTTTTATCGTCAATTCGCACTGACAATCGCGGTTTCGACTGTGCTCAGCGCTTTCAATTCATTGACTCTTTCGCCCGCTTTGGCCGCCCTGTTACTGCGTCCCAGGACGGATCTGGCGGACTGGTTTACCCGCCTCCTGAACTTCCTCTTCGGTTGGTTCTTTCGAGCATTTAACTGGACGTTCGATCGAGTGACCGCCTGGTATGTCCGTGTTCTGGGAGGGCTCATTCGCCTCGCGGCGGTGGCCATGATCGTCTATCTCGGCTTGATCGGGCTGACCTGGTTTGGATTCAAAAGCGTTCCGGTCGGTTTTATCCCATCCCAGGACCAGGGTTATTTAATAGGTTTTACCCGGCTGCCGGATGGAGCCTCGCTGGAGCGGACAGGCGAAGTGGTCGCCCGGGCGTGCGCGCTGGCCCGGCAGGTGCGCGGGGTGCGCAATACGGTGGAGTTTCCGGGCTTCGATCCGTTGAATAGCATCAATAGTCCGAACGTGGGTGCGTTCTTTATCGGGTTGGACGCCTTCGACAAGCGCACCTCGTCGGATCTGAGCGGTCTTGCGATTACCAAAGCGGTTGCAAGCAAACTCGCCTCAATCCAGGAAGGGTTCGTTGCCGTATTCCCGCCCCCTCCGGTGCAGGGCATCGGCAATGCGGGCGGCTTCAAGTTGATGGTGCAGGACCGCGGAAACGAGGGTTACGCGGCGCTGCAAGCCGCGGTGGGCAAATTGTCGGCCGCAGCCAACGGCTCGCCTGAATTGTCGAACGTCTTCTCGAGCTTTCGCGGCAGTGTGCCGCAGCTTTACGTCGATGTGGATCGGGTGAAGGCAAGGAGCATGGGCGTGCCTTTGGGAAATGTCTTCGAAACGCTCCAGACTTACATGGGCAGCCTGTATGTGAATGACTTCAATCGTTTCGGCCGCACGTATCATGTAACCGCGCAGGCCGACGCGAAATTCCGTCTGCGGGCGGAAGACATCGGGCGCCTGAAAACCCGCAATAAAATGGGGGAGATGGTGCCGCTGAGCGCGGTTGCCAAAATCGACCAATCAGCCGGACCGGATCGCGTGATCCGCTATAATTTGTATACCGCCGCGGACCTTTTAGGCGATGTGTCGCCCGGCGTTTCAAGCGGAGAGATGGTGACGCAGCTTGAGGCGCTGGCGGACAAGACGCTGCCAGCCTCGTTTACAACCGAGTGGACGGAGCTAACACTGCAACAGAAACTGGCCGGCAACACCGCCGCTTACATCTTCCCGATATGCGTGCTGTTTGTCTTCCTCACGCTGGCCGCGCAATACGAAAGTTGGAGCCTGCCGCTGGCTATCATTCTGATCGTGCCGATGTGCCTGCTCTCCGCAATCGCCGGAGTATGGCTGCGCAATATGGACAACAATATTTTCACCCAGATCGGACTGGTGGTGCTTGTTGGCCTGGCTTGTAAAAACGCCATTCTGATCGTCGAGTTCGCCAAGGAAAAGCAGGAAACGGGAGCAAACCATGTGCAGGCCGCCATCACCGCCGCGCGGCTGCGGCTGCGTCCGATCCTGATGACGAGTTTTGCATTTATTCTGGGAGTTCTCCCATTGGTCCTGGCCAAAGGCGCGGGCGCGGAGATGCGGCAGGCGCTGGGGACAGCAGTCTTTTTCGGAATGCTGGGTGTGACATTCTTCGGCCTTCTGCTCACGCCGGTATTCTTCGTCGTCATTCGCCGGCTGACGCAGCGTAAGACTCCAGCGCTCATTCCCGCTGCCCTTCCTGTAGCCGAAGAGGCTGCTCCGGAGCTTGTGCATTGAACGAAACGCACTCAATGCCGCGACTTCAACTCACCAACACTAACCATTATGCGCGCCATCCAACTCTCCTCGTTCGGCAACCCTATCGACGTTTTGCAAATGATCGATCTTCCGGAGCCTCCACCGCCCGGTCCGGGTGAAGCTCTAATCGGCGTCGAGTTCGCCCCCGTCAACCACAATGACCTGCTTCTTGTCCACGGCACCTTTCACTATCTGCCAAAACTTCCCGCGATTATTGGGAATGAAGGCGTCGGGCGCATTCTCGCCACCGGAGCGGACGTGGCGAATGTGAAGGCTGGCGATCGAGTGCTGCTGCCGCTTTACAGCAATACGTGGCGGGAGCGTCTGGTCGTTTCTGCGGCCGGGCTGGTACCGCTTCCGCCAGAGGCTGACGTTCATCAGCTGGCGATGCTTCGAATCAATCCACCCGCTGGCGCGCTCATGCTCAGCGAATACGTCGATCTTCGTCCAGGGGACTGGGTCATCCAGAACGCCGCCAACTCAGGCGTGGGGCGCGCCGTAATCGCCTTCGGAAATGCCCGTGGATTGAGGATCATCAATCTCGTTCGGCGGCCGGAAGTGGTCGAGGAAGTCAAAGCCGCGGGCGGCGAGTTCGTGCTGGTTGATGATGAAACCACCCCCAGCCGCGTGGCGGAGATCGTAGCCGGCAGCAAGGTTCGGCTTGCCTTGGATGGAGTCGGTGGCGAGGCCACCGCGAGGCTGGCCAAGAGCCTCTCTCAACGCGGTGAGCTTGTGGGATACGCATTTATGGGCGGCTACTCGGCTCCAGGGGAACTCCGGGACCTCATGGACAAGGATATTACCCTTCACAGTTTCTACCAGGTCCGGCCGGAATACGATCCGAAGATCCCCGGGATCCTGCGCGAGGCGACGGAGTTTATCGCCTCCGGTAAACTATCTGTCCCGGTGGCCGCAATCTATTCTCTTTCTTCAATCAAGGATGCGGTCGCGCACGTGCAGCGGGGCGGCAAGGTGCTGCTCGACCCAAGGCACGATTAATCAATCATGAACCAATCTTCTTTCCCCAATCTCACACTCCGTCCGCCGCGCAGCCCGCGAGTTCGCCTCGGCGGTTACGTCATTCTGGCCCGTATGCTGGACAAAGGCCGGGCGGCGCTGGCCGGGCAGGCTGGAGAATACAAATTTAATAGCCCGATGGATCAACATTGGCTGCGGTTCACAGGCATCTCAGCCGAAGCGCTGAAAGTGGAACTCGCCCTGGGCAAAGGCGATGGCGAAATTCTCGCGTCGATTCAAGAGCATGCCTCGCACAAACGAGAGGCATGGGAAATCCAGCAGTGGAGCGCCTATTTCAACGAACGCGGGCCGGACAGCGACGCTGATACACTGGAATTCTTCGTGAACGGTGTAAGTCGGTTCAGCCAGGTTCGAGAAGATATCAAGACCTGGTTTGACCTCCTTGATCTCGACGACCACGTCAGCTTTAGCGGACTACCGTAGGACAACGTCACGGGTTCAGTTTGGTTTTGTGATAGGCCCGGCAGAGGCGCTATTACGAACTCGGACAGTGCCTTCGGCGCACTTTATCTCCAGTAATTCTTTAGGCAGGCAGTTTCTCGCCGTTACGGACCACAGTCTGGCGAAACAACACGTCATTGGATATCAGAAGCTATATCCAATGACTCATCCTTCCTCACACTTATGAACGTGCCAAAGTGCTTACCCAATCGCTGAGTTTAAGTCTTCATAGCTTGCATGAACGCAAGACCATTCATTTGCTTTGTTCTCCATGTTTGTCTGCTCATTGGCTTGGGCGCATGCAAGGCACCCATTACTAAACCTGTAATGGTGAAAACGGTGCGCATGGAACGACCGGTGACCACGATTTCAGCGCCGCACTCAAGCCCGCGAGAGATCCCAGGAGAGCTTTCAACGTTATATCAGGGACCGGCTGGCTTGACGGGATGGATATCT
The DNA here is from genome assembly GCA_028293625.1 of Chthoniobacteraceae bacterium. Lineage (GTDB taxonomy): Bacteria > Verrucomicrobiota > Verrucomicrobiia > Chthoniobacterales > Chthoniobacteraceae > CAIURC01. Next base: position 174,813 of record JAQGOL010000036.1, read on the forward strand.
TACAATCCGCGAGGAAAGGACTGGAGGTATGCAGGGAAGGCGTTGTGGACCAAGTCGGCGAGCTGGATCGGCCGCGATGTGCACCTTCCGGAACGGAGCGCCGTGGAATTCACGCTGTCGAATCCCGGCCTGATTGAAGCCTTTTTCGTTGGCCTCTACACTCATGTGCCACTGAAAGTCACTTATTCACCAGTTTATCATGTCGCGAATTACTATACGCTCGGCATCTTCCGCGGCACACTCCTCTTTAATAAGCTCGATGCAGAGGGGCATGACAAAAATTTAGGAGAGACGCCCAACCTATACTTCTATCCACGCCCGGAAGTACGGGTGAAAATCCTGACAGATAAACGAGCAAAGAAGTTTTGGGTGTTTTTTGATGGCACGCAGGTCGCGCATTGGGAGGACGCCGAACCATTCGCGGGAGAGGGGACGGGGATCACGTTTCAGGCGTTTGCAGGGGAAGACGAACTGAGCGTCAGCGAAATCAAAGTCTCCGTCTGGGACGGAAGCCTTTAGCGGATAAAATCGGAATCCGGTTGCCGTGGAACGGGCATCCCGCGGAAGTAAAAGTTTATAGGCGATGGTCTTCTTGTCAGTGGTGCCCGCGAGATTTTTGATGGTGTCCTTTCGCCTGTTGATCCCCTTTCAAAATGCCGCGATTCTTTGGATGACCCAGAACATCGCGGTGGCGCCGATGGCATAAGGCGGAACAAGATCGGCCCAGCGCGGCAATGGAACGCGGATGCGGCGGACGAGCGCGAGGAAGGTCAGCGCCACGCCGATGAACAAAAAATGCCCGGTCTCGACGCCGATGCTAAAGAAGAGCAGCGCGGAGGGAATGTGTCCGGCAGGCAGTCCGGCTTCACTAAGTCCTCCGGCAAAACCAAGCCCGTGCATGAGGCCGAAGGTGAATGCCACGAGCCACGGGGCGCGCGCAGTAATGCCTTGAATGCCGCGTTTCTGGCGGATGATTTCCGCCGCGACAAAAACAATGCTCAGCGCGATGACTGCCTCCACGGGCGGCGGCGGGATATGCACCCAGCCGAGCGCCGCAGCAGTGAGCGTGAGGCTGTGCGAGATCGTAAAGGCCGTGACCGTCTTCACCAATCTCCATTCGCCGTGCGTGATGATAAGCAGCGCGAGGACAAAGAGCAGATGGTCGATCCCCGCGAGAATGTGCTCGATGCCGAGCACGGTGTAAGTGCGCGCGACTTCCAGCCCGCTAGGCGCAACTTCGACAGTGAACGACGGAGTCGCGGGGGTGAGCCGTGTAACTTGCGCGGAGCCGTCAAGCCGTTCCAAGCGCACGAGCACATCGGTCATGGTCCCCGTGAGACCGGCGATCTGAATCGTGCCGCCCGCCAGTCCGCCTGTGCGTTTCACCGACCAGCGCTCGGTAAAAGCGTTGTTGGCCATCGAAGCTCGCGGTGCCGTGACATTTGTCGAGCCCTCCGGAAACTCCACGTAGAGCCCAAGACGCATATTCTCTCCCTGCCCCGGGACTTTCCAAAACACGTCATAAGCCTCGGGGCTTGTCTGCCGCAGTTCGAGATATGCCGGCCGCACCTCGTGGGCGAAGAGGGAGGACGCAAACGCGAAGATGGAAAGCAACAGCGCGCGTTTCATTTTACCTTGCCGCCGCGATTTGTTTCTCCTCCGCGGGCTTCAGACGCTCGATGGTCACGACGTAACGCTTGAGCAGTTCCTGATAGAATTTCTCATTTCCTTCGACCCGCCGGGCGTTGGCCCACTCACGACGGACCGCATCGCGCACTTCCGCCAGCGCGGGTACGACTCCTTCCGTGCGGCCGCTGACCAATACCAAATGGACGCCGTAGCCGGACTCGACGGGGCCTTGCCATTGGCCTCGCGAAAGTTCACCCAGCTTCTCCGCGAATTTTTCCCCGAATTGTTTGGCAGCCTCGCTGGCCGGCAAAGAGTGAAACTTGTGTTCGAGCAGGAACGGATCGCCGAACTCTGAGACATCGTCCTGATCGCCGGCTTGCTTTAACTGCGCGAGCAATCGCTCGGTATCCCGGGCAAGGTTTTCGCCGTGCCGTTCGGGGTTGAGGTAGACCTGGCTAAACGTGAACTGTCGTTGCATCCGAAACGTGCCGGCGTGCACTTTTAAATAGACGCTCAACTCGGCTTCAGTCGGCTCCGCGAGCGCGGCGACATCGTCGGTGACAAATTCCATCTTTTGCCGCAGCCGGCGGCGGATGATGGTGTCGTCCTTGTCCAGGCCGAGCGCCATCGCCTCGCGGCAATAGACTTCCTCCTGCACTCGGTCCCGGATCAACCCGTCGATCTCGGCCGTTGTAGGCGGACGCCGCCATGTGCGGGCGAAGCCCTCAGCCATCGCCGCGACTTGCCCCGCGGAGATAACGATCCTGCCCGGCTCGCCGCCGACCGGTTTGGAAACCAAACCGTAGGCCACGAAAATCGCGACCCCCAGCAGGAGGAAATGCAGCAGCGGTTCACGCACGATTTTTTTCATCGGCTTGACTTGTTGTCCTGCCGTTAGTTGGCCGGCGTGTACCAGACCGGCGAAGTGTAAGCGCGTTCGGTGGTGGTCATTGTGACCTCCGGTCCCATCTTGAGACCGAAGTATTTCGCGTCATACGCCGTCCAGCGCGGAGTAGGGATTTCGATCACGCGGCCGTAGTAAAACGCTCGGAGCGACGGGTCAAAGTCCGGGTCTTTCCAGACGGCGATCAACTCGGGTGCGCCGATGGTGTTGCTCCATGTTGCGTTCGGCACGTCCACCGTGTTACCGACCGAAGGCAGCTTGCCGTCCGCGCCGGGTTTGCGGTCGCCGCTCCACGCCACGTCATAAACTTGTTCATGCGTTTCGCCCTTCGCGTCGAGCCAGCCTTTGACGATCTGGTAGCGGTCCAGGTTCGCGCCAATCGGATCTTTGAGCGCGGCAACGAGGAAGGTGGGCGCTTTGCCTTTGGGTGCATCGGTGAGGTCGCCGCCCATTGGCACGCCTTTGGTATAGCCGATCTTTGCAGGCATCCGGTTGTTCGCGTCCGATGCTTCAAAATCGAAGCCGCCGAAAAAACGCACGACCATGCGCGGCCCGGTGGTGGCGTAGGTTTCCTTGCGCTTCATTGCATCGAAGATCGACTCGCGCGTATTCTCCTGCGCCCAAACCGCCGCGTAGCCGGACGCGGACGTTTCCCAGCCCATGATCTTCAGGCCGAGCTTGGGATTATTCATGAACGGGTGGTCCGCCCGCGTCGCATTCGGCTCTGAAGTGGAAATCTTGCCGAAGTTGTTCTCTTCATCGGCGGTAGCGAGGCCGGTGTGCGCGTCGGTGCCGCCGACCAGGCCAAATTTGTAGGGATTCACGCCGAACTCTTTTTCCAACTTAAGGCCGTTTTTGTAGGCTGAGCGGGCGTACTCGAACTCCAGCATCTCGGGCTTCTTCTTTTCGCTCAAATCGAGGTTGCCTTTGTCCCAACGCTCGAAGTTAGCGAATTCGTCGTTGGGAGAGAGGAACGGATGCGTTTCGCCATCGCCCTTCATTTGCGTGGCTTCATAGAGGCGCTCCCATTTCTCCCGCGCCGCGGCATACTCGCGATCCACCCGTTTGCCGGTGAACGATTCGATGATCGGAAACATGGTTCCGTTGCCCAGGTTGCCGTTATGGGCGATGGCGAGCAATTCGCCGCCGGTCTTCGCCTCGTAAGCGGCCATCCATTTCCACAAATCGCGGGGGTCCGGACTACCCAACGGCGGCGTGGTGGTGTAAGGCTCGATCAGGCTGGCCTTCGCGCCGCTGTCGCGGAAGATGACATTGCGGTGCAGATTATTTCCCGCGACGAGCGACGTCCACTCGTAGCCGATGAACGCCGTGAAACGTCCCGGATCATTGGCTTCATCCGCCGACTTGACGATCTCGCGCCAGGTCGATCGAAAGCCGGGTGTGCCGGGAGCGTAGACGAGTGCCTTGGGGAATTTTCCCTGGGAGAACCCAAAGACGATTTCCAAGCATGCCTGGTGGGCTTGGTCGGCTTTGCCCGACTGGACCATATCATACCACCTGCGGCCAGTCGGATCGGCGAGCAGTTCCGGCTTGCCGGCGAGGAAGTCCGTGAAGAATCCCATATTGTCCGAGTGATCGGTGACTACGAGGAAATCCAGCGGCCGGGAGAGTTTGGCTGGCTGCCCACTGGAAGCCATGACCTGCTCGCCCTTGGCGAAGCGATAGGCTTCTTTCGGACCAAGGCGGCAGCCGGCAGCGCCCGCATCGAAAGAGAGCGAGGTGTGCAGATGCGTATCGCCAAAGAACGGGCGCGTCGGGAAATTGCGGCCCGCGTAAGGCGAATAAGGCGGCTTGGCCGGAAACACCTTGGCTGCGTCGATAATGCCCGTGTCAGTGTTGATCTCTTCGGCTTGTGCGCCGTTCGTTGCGAGTGCCAGCGCGCAAGCCAACGGGAGGGCGAGAATGATTTTTACTTTCATGGTTATGTACTTTCGGCAGTTGAGGATTGGGTTGCTCCGCGCACTTCAGTGGCAGTGTGGGTTGAACGATTTCGTTAAAAAATCATCCGCCAGCGTGGGTGACTCATCGTAGGATTTCAGCAGAGCTTTCCTGAGAGCACTATTGGACCTTGGTCCTATATGAACGGAGATCGCGCCGGCGTCCGAGGCACGTCAGGCCCGATCCAGCACCTCTCGAGCCGCAGCCAAAAAAGCTTCCTCAGCGAACGGATTGTGCAAAAGCGCTCTCACTTCTTTGACACAAACGACCAGGGGCGGATCGGATCACGGATAAAGTAAAATTCGCCACCCTATGCATACCCTTCCTGCGCCTCCCTCTGCCGCAAAACACAAGATCGTTGCCGGAATGGGCGCGATCCCATTCGATGGAGGAGTGGCTTTCCGCGTTTGGGCGCCGCATGCGGAAGCCGTTTTTGTAACGGGCTCATTTAATGAATGGAGCCCTTCAAACAATGCGCTTCAATCCGAAGGCAAGGGAATGTGGTATGGAGAAGTCAGCGAGGCCGCGCCCGGAGATGACTATAAATTCGTCATCCGGAATGGGGAGCAGACTCTGATGCGGATTGATCCGTATGCGCGACAGGTGACCAACTCGGTTGGCAGTGGCGTGATCTACGGCGATTCATTTGATTGGAGGGATGACAATTTCAGGATGCCCCCGTGGAATGAGTTGGTCATTTACGAACTGCACATCGGCACTTTCGCGCGCCGTCATGATGGAAAACCGGGTACTTTCGACGATGCCATTGCGCGCCTTCCGTATCTTAACTCGCTTGGGATTAATGCCGTGGAAGTCATGCCGATTGCCGAGTTCGCCGGCGATCTTTCGTGGGGTTACAATCCCGCCCACATTTTTTCCGTTGAGACCGCATACGGCGGTCCCGATGCGTTCAAGCGTTTTGTCCGGTCTGCGCACGAGCATGGGATTGCGGTGATCCTGGATGTTGTCTACAACCACTTCGGCCCGTCGGATCTTGATCTGTGGCGATTTGATGGTTGGAGCCAGAACGACAAAGGCGGCATCTACTTTTACAACGACTGGCGTTCAGCGACTCCGTGGGGCGATACTCGCCCGGACTATGGCCGCGATGAAGTCCGCAGGTTCATTCGCGATAACGCCATGATGTGGCTTGGTGATTTTCGCGTGGATGGACTCCGATACGACATGACCCTTTATGTGCGCTCGGTGTCCGGCAATCACGACGACGAAATCCCGGAGGGTTGGAGCCTCGCGCAATGGATCAACCGTCAGGTTGCCGATCAGTTTCCAGGCAAAATCACGATCGCCGAAGATCTGCGTGGCAATGAGTTTATCGTCAAACACGACCACCAGGGCGGCGCTAATTTCGGCAGCCAGTGGGACGCGGAATTTGTCCATCCGATCCGGGCGGCAATCATTGCCTCCAACGACCATGATCGCAATATGGAGAGTGTCCGCGGCGCCCTGCTCCATCGGTATGATGGCAATATGACTAACCGCGTCATCTATACCGAGTCGCACGATGAGGTTGCCAACGGGAAGGCGCGTGTAACTACGGAAATCAATTCTGAAGATCCCCACGGCTGGCATGCGCTGAAACGGTCTACTTTGGGAGCCGGCCTCGTCCTAACTGCGCCGGGAATCCCCATGCTCTTTCAGGGGCAAACCATGCTCGAAGACGGCTGGTTCCAGGATACGGATCCTCTGGATTGGAATAAGACCAAACGGTTCGCGGGCGTTACACGGCTTTATCGCGACCTGATCCGCCTGCGCCTAAACCTGGATGGCGTATCGCGCGGACTTACGGGTCAGCACATCACAGTTCATCATGTGAACAATATCGACAAGGTGATCGCTTATCATCGCCATGCCGATGGAGGTCCTAATGATCATACGCTGATTGTTGCCAATTTTTCGGCGCGTTCATGGACTGAGTATGAGATTGGTGCGCCTGCCGCGGGCAAGTGGGCCGCGCGGTTTAATAGCCAGTGGGAAGGGTATCGGCACGATCTTGAAAATTTCGAGGTGCACGATATCGAAGCGAAACCGGTTGGGCGCGATGGCGAACCTGCTTCCGCTATTGTATCAGTAGCCGCTTATTCACTGAACATTTATACCCTTACTGAAGCTTAAACCGGAGCGCGGCTGACTTAGTGCGCTTTAAAACTAAAAGCGGGCTTGTTCATTGTAGAAGCGTAAAAGATCGAAGAGCTCGGGTCCCACGCGTAGTTGGGCCCGACTCGGTTGATGACGAATCCTGGAGGAAGAGGGGCGGCTGCCTGCCATGTCTTGCCGGCATCCGTGGTTTCAGAAAAGCCAGTCTTGCCTGCCACTACAAAGTGTTGGGCCGTATGAAAGAACGGACCGTAAGAAGCTTCAACAGGATTACCTTGGAGACTCCAGGTAACTCCTTTGTCTTGTGAAATCAGTAATCCTTTTCCTAAAGCCCAATAAGCGGCTTTTTCAAATAAAACGGGAACAGGCGAGACGGGTGTTTCATTAAATACCTTGGTCCAGTTCAGGCCGGCATCGGTGCTGCGAAAGATACCGGGTTCCTTCATTTTGGTGGCAACAAAAGTTGTGGAGTCCAACACGCCACAGCCGCTGAATCCTTTTTCCAGATCGGTCCATGTCAGCCCGCCATCGTTGCTGGTCGTCAGCATGCCGCCGCTCTCATGGCGGAGAGCCAGGAGCCGTTTGCCTGTATCGGCCCAGTCAACCGCGCCGTAGTCGAGATGCGATGTCTTGAACTTTGTCCAGGTCTCGCCGCCGTCGGTGGTCATGGCGCTGTCGCCATAAATCATAAAACAAGCGAGCCGGCGGCCGGCCGGATCGACGTTTAAGGCCCAGCCTGTCTCACAGCGGCCGCCGATGGTTTTCCCATCGCAACGCTCGAACGTGGCGCCCTGATCGTGGCTGCGCCAGAGACCCTGATCATTGACCACCATAAAAACATCGCCATTAACGCGATCAACAGCGATGCCCGCCGTCGGACCATAAATGCCGGGTTTGACTCGCGTTGTGACGGAGTCCGAAATGTTAAGCCATTCGCCCGCGAACGCCGCGGTGGAAAGGTAGAGGAATGTAAGAGTAAGCGTTTTCATTTTTTTCCGATGCAAAAGAGATGTTTGTCGCCACGCAGAAAGAGCCGCCCCTCGCTTGCCGCCGCGCTGGCCCGGTTTTCTTCCCCGATGTCGTTGGTGGCAAGTATGGCAAGCTTGTCTCCGGCCTTGATGACATAACTCCTGCCGGCGCTGGCGAAGTAGAGGCGCCCGTCACGGGTGGCGATCGGGCTGGCCCATGTGGAGATACCAGGCAGCCGTTCTGAAAAGACGAGTTTACCTTCCCGGATGCATTTGAGGATCTCGGGATTGTGCGTGCGCCAGACGGATCCCTCCACGATGATCGGTGAAGAGAGTCCCTCGGGAATTTGCGGATAGGTCCATTTAAGATGGGTTTTACTCACGTCGCCCCGGCCGGTCGGGTCAACGCAGACCGCCTTGCCGCCGCGTCCGCTATCGCTGAATACCACGGCGCCATCGAAGGCGGGTGAAGCCGCATCGCCCTGCGCCGAACACCACCAGAGAATTTTTCCGCTGGCCGGATCGACCCCTTGAATTGCGCTGGTGGCGCTTACCAGCATTTGCGGTTCGCCGCCAATTTTAACAACGGCCGGGGTGCTATGCGCGAAACCGGTTTCCGGGCGTTTTGCCTGCCAGCGGATCTCGCCGGTGGCCTTGTCCAGCGCAATAAGACTGGAGGTCTTGCCGGTCTGATCGCAATCGAGAATGACTGTGTCGCCATACAAAATGGGGCTGCTGCCGAGCGCCACATCAAAAGCATAATCGGCGAGTTCCTTGCGCCAGAGTAGTTTGCCATCCATGTCGAGCGCTACGATCACCGCGGAGCCGAAAAGAACATAGACACGCTGCCCATCAGTGCATGGTGTCGGAGCGCCATAACCGCCGCGCAGATCGCTTAGAATGAGCGGCCCGGGTTCGACGGTTGTTTCCCACAAACGGTTCCCGTCGTTTTTGGCAAAACAGAGAACCCGGTGCGTGACGGGCTTGTTGGTTACGCACATCACAAAAAGACGATCGTCCCAGACGATGGGCGATGAATACGAGTTATCGCTGGGAGGAAGAGGTGCGCTCCACGCGATGTTCTCGCCGGTTTTTAGATTCCAGCTTAGCGGCAGATCGGTTTCCTCTGTGTAACCAAGTCCGGTCGGTCCGCGAAATTGCGGCCAGTTCTCCGCATACGCCGCCGTCGATATCAGGGCGCAAATGATGGCAACAAGGCAACGATGAGGGGGGCTCATGCGCGCATATTACATGGAAGCGCGCGCAGAGACAGCCGCTTTGTATCATGGCGCCTTTAATGAACCGCTGCTCAGGAATGGGAATTCAACAACTGTTCAAGCTCAGTGAAGTTGAGCGGTTTTGTCAGGTGATGATCAAAGCCGGCCGCCCGCGAACGCGCTCGGTCTTCTTCCTGACCGTAACCGGAGATGGCAATGAGAATCATGTGCGAGTATGCCGCGTCGCTTCGAAGGCTGGCGGCGACTTGGTAGCCGTCGCGGCCCGGCAGACCGATATCGAGCAGGACAAAGTTGGGCGAAGAAGAGCGGGCGGCGGCAAGCCCGGCCAAGCCGTCATATGCCAGCTCCACGCTATAACCGCGGCGTCGAAGCAATCGCGCCATTCCTTCCGCGGTATCCTTGTTATCTTCCACAATGAGGATCCGTGTGGAGGTTGCACTCGATCTGGCTTCAATCGGGTTGGCCAGAGCCGGATGCGGTGATGAGGCGGGTTTGGCCGCGGGCAGGCGGATGGTGAACTCGCTGCCATGTCCGGGGCCCTGGCTTGAAGCGGTTATAGAGCCGCCGTGCATTTCCGTCAGCCGCTTGACGATGGCGAGCCCGATACCGAGGCCGCCTTCTGAGCGTGCCATATCGCGTTCGCCCTGGGCAAAGAGTTCAAAGAGCGACGCCATTTTTTCGGGGGCAACACCCATTCCATTGTCGCGAACCACGATCACAATGGTCTCCGCCTCCAGGCGGGCGGAAAGCTCGATGCGTCCGCCCTCATCGGTGTATTTGGCGGCGTTGGTCAGCAGATTTAAGACAATCTGTTCGAGCCTTGCGGCGTCGGCTTCCAATGGCAATCCGGTGCTCGAACGATCATAGGAAAGAAACAACTTGTGGCGGTGTTTATTAATCAAAGGGCGCGCCGTCTCCACCGCGTGATCCAAAAGGACGGCCGCGTCGACGCGTTCCTTATGAAGGCGGATCATGCCGAGGGTGATTCGCGAAACATCGAGGAGATCGTCCACCAGATGCGTGAGCTGGCAGGTCTGGCGGTCAACAATCGCCAGGCCCCATTCGTAAATTTTCCGGCTGCGTTCCTCCCGGCAGGCCTGCACCGCGGTGCAAACCGCGCCGAGCGGATTGCGCAACTCATGGGCGAGCATGGCGAGAAACTCCGTTTTGCGTCGATCGGCTTCGCGGAGCGCAAATTCAGCCTCTTTGCGTGCGGTGATATCCTCGATCACGGCGAAGCTAAGGGCGGCATGTTGATTGGTATCGCGCACAAACGCGGCGCTGACCCGAACCCAAACAACTCGTTTATCTTTGCGAATGTAACGCTTTTCACTCAGGTAATGCGGAGTTTCCTGCCGGACCGCGCGTTGATAAGCCTCCCAGTCGGCGTCGCGTTCTTCGGGATGGGTCAGATCGTAGCCACGCATGGTGAGGAGTTCCTGCATGGGGTAGCCGGTGATATTGCAGAACGTCGTGTTAACCTGAAGGAACCGGCCGTCTTTTGAAGACGCCTGAACCATCCCCACCGAAGCCGATTCAAACATGGCCCGGTATTGTTGTTCGCTCTGGATGAGCTGCTGGTTGAGTCTCTGGAATTCACGGGTATGCAGCACAATTTCCGCCTGCATATGCTCGTAATGGATCTGAATCATCTGCTTGGACTGGAGCCCCTCTTTGCCTTGGATATATTCAGTCACGTCCTCGGCGCGATGGATGATGTAAACGATCTCGCCGTTTTCCCCAAACACAGGCGAGTTGATGATGCTCCACCAGCGGTCTTCAAAGCCGCCTGCCTGCTTGGGCGGCCGTCGAATCGGATAGCGTTGCACGGGCATGACGTCGGCACGCCGAAACGCTTTGACCCGCTCGAAGGAGGCGGTGAGATCTTTGACTCCCTGGATCTCGGGGTGCTCCGGGTTGTCCGGGAAGACATTGAACATGCGCTGATGAATGATGCTCGCACGGTCGGTCATCGTCGCCTGAAGATACGATTCGCTGACCGCGGCAATCGTGTAGTCGTCAGGTGTCAGCACAAGATAAAGGCTCGGAGCTGATTCAAAAAGGACGCGAAAGGAGGCCTCAGCAAACTCGGCCAGTTTGCGATCATGGATATCGATCGCGATTCCAATCCAATGGCGCACGTCGCCATTTTCATCCCGGACCGGCTTTGCACGGGCAAGATACCAGCGGATGTTGCCGTGGCGGGTGCGCACCGGCATTTCCACTTCGGTCTCCCGGCCCGTACGCACGGCTTCCTGCCATACGCCAAGAACCCGTTCACGATCCTCCGGTGCGATCGCGCGCAGCCAGCCGTCGCCCTCGGTTTCCTCCAATGAGAGGCCGGTCAGGTTGATCCAATGCTGGTTGCAGAAAGTAATAAATCCATCGGCGCGGCCGAACCAGACTCCCTGCGGAGAGAGTTCCACGAGCACCCGGTAACGTTCCTCGCTTTGTTCAAGGATTTGGCGGCGTCTGAGTTCTTCAGTGAGATCCTGGCAGACTTTGGTAAAACCGCCTGGCGATCCCGCCCCATCGTGGAAGGAAGTGAGTTTGCCGCTTGCATAAAACCGGCTCCCATCCTTGCGCTGATGCCAGCGTTCATCGAGCGCGATCCCTTTTTCGCGAGCGGTATCGAGCTCCTTTTCGGGGGCATTGGCAGCGCGATCTTCCGGGGTGAACAAAATGGCTGCCGGTTTCCCAAGGATCTCCTCGGCCGTGTAGCCAAACAGGCATTCCGCTCCCGTATTCCACAGCGTGACCAGGCCGCCGGCGTCCAGAGTGAGGATGGCAAAGTCTTTGACACACTCCAGCGCGCGCCAAATGTTGACCTGGCCGGAAAGGGTTGCCACCGCGTCCGCCGCGGCGTTCGGCATCTCAGCACTCATTCTTCCTTACAAAGATCACCGATTGCCCGCCATGCAACCCTTTGGAGAAAAATTGAATGGGATGCTCAATCAAAGAATCGCGGGTCGGCTCAAAACATCCCTTTTCATAAAACCGAGCCTCGACTTTCCGCGGCGGGCACGGTCGCCTTGAGCTCCTCCTATGAAGATCTTAATCGCCCTTGTGGCTTTTACCCCGTTCCTCAATGCAGCCACGCCCCCCAGGTTTCACGCCGTCACCATCGACGACAAAATCCAGATCGGATACGGAGTCGCCGTTGCCGATGTCGATGGCGACAAATTCGCGGACGTGCTTCTGGCCGATAAAAAGCAGTTCGTCTGGTACCGTAATCCGGGCCCGGAAAAAGCCGGCGATCCCGCGGCGTGGCAGAAATTCATCATTGCCGAAGATCTGACGGTGAAAGACAATGTCTGCATTGCCGCGCAGGACATTGATGGGGATGGAAAATGCGAGATTGCCGTCGGCGCCGAGTGGAATCCCGGCGACACGGAAAAAAGTGGCGCCGTCTTTTATCTGATCCCGCCGGCCGACCGAACCCAACGCTGGGAGCCGGTCAAACTGCACGCCGAGCCGACCACGCACCGGATGCGCTGGATCCGGGTGAATCATGAGCTTCCGCCACTCCGCGATGGAGCAGTGGTAAAAGGCGGGATAATCCCCTGGGGACTGGTGGTGGCCCCTTTGCATGGCCGCGGAAATAAAAATGGCGAAGGCGCCGGGGTGAAGGTTCTCCTTTATCATCCGCCCGCGCAGCTCAACGATCCGAAGGGCGAATGGAAAACCGAGCTCATAGATGGCGAAATGCACATGACCCACAATTTTTCCACGCTCACCGGCGTGGGCGCGCCAAACGATGGATTTGACGGCCTGGTGCTTGGCGGCCGTGAAGGAATCCGCCGGTATGTGCGCCGGATCGATGGCTGGATTCAGCTCCCTGAAAATGCCGGACCCACTGAAGCCGTAGGAAACGCGGGCGGGGTGGGGGAAGTTCGCGAACCGCAGGGAGCTTCAGGCGATGGTTTCTTGGTCACCGTCGAGCCGATGCACGGCAATCGGTTGATGGTTTATCCGGGTCAAAACGTGGTGGACGGTCCGCGTTTTAAAAAGGGTATCCAGCTGACGGACAAACTTTCCGAGGGGCATGCGCTGGCGTGTGGCGACCTGCTTGGAACTGGCTCCAATCAGATCGTGGTGGGATGGCGCGGCAAACCGGGCGACGCCGCTTCCTCAAGCGGGGTGTCGCTCTGGAGTGCCAAAGAGAACGAGGGATGGCAGGAAACCGTGCTCGATGGGATGTCGTGTGAGGATCTTCAGCTCGCGGATCTCAATGGCGATGGCAAGCTCGACATCATCGCCTCGGGCCGTGGGTCTAAGAACGTGAAAATCTTTCTTAACGAGGTAACAAAATGAAACTCAACGAAGTCCAGCAAGCTGCCCAGGAACAATTCGCCAGGCAGAGCCAGCGTTATGGACGCTCCCATATCCTGGCGGATATCTCCGATGTCTCCGCGGCGCTTGAAAAAATCACCTTGCCGGAAAAGGCGCGAGTGCTCGATGTGGCGACCGGTGGCGGCCATACCGGATTGCATCTGGCCAGCCTCGGGCATCGGGTCACACTGGCCGATCTCGCCCAGCCAATGCTTGATCGCGCCCAGGAATTGGCGGCTGAACGTGGGCTTGTTGTGGAAACCCGCCAGCATGCCGCCGAGCTATTGCCTTACCCGGATCAAACCTTCGACCTGGTGACCTGCCGGGTGGCGCCGCATCATTTCAGTTCCCCTGAGGAGTTCATTACTGAGACAGCGCGCGTATTGCGGCCGGGCGGTTACTTTCTTCTGATCGACGGCAGCATTCCAAACGACGAACCCGAGGCTGAAGAATGGCTGCATCAGGTGGAGAAGTTGCGCGACCCGAGTCATCACCGGTTTTTAACCCCGCGCGAATGGACGCGGCTTTGTGAAAAACATCAGCTGGCGGTCGACTCAGCGGAATTGCATCCGATGAAACAGCCCGACTTGGAATGGTATTTCGAAACCGCGGCGACTTCAGCCGGGAACAGGATCGCGGTACGTGAACTGATTTCGAATGCGCCGGAATCAGCCCGGCGCGCATTCACTTTGGGTGAGGAAGAAGGCAAGACTGTCTGGTGGTGGCCGCGTCTGACATTGATCGCACGGCGGCCGTGACCTCTACTCCGACCGCAATGCAGCGATGTGGCTGCCTCGAAGCGCCAGGCGTGTCGCGATCCAGGCCCAGAAGACGCAACCGATGCTTAAAACGGCCAGCAGCCAGAGCATTTCAGTGAAGGGAAATCCACCGGCGCGCTCGCGAAGGCCGGGCCAGACCGCCAGCAGCGCGCTTACCGTGCCGATGCCAAGGCCGCCAATGATCAGCCACCGGTGTTCGGCAAAAACCAGCGCCCGGAGCTGCCCGGGCCGGAATCCGACCGCTTCGAGCAGGCCGAATTCAGCGCGGCGCTCCAGCACGTTGCGCCCGACAACGATGGCGAGTCCGGCGCTTCCTAAAAGCAGCCCGAGGCCGCCAAGCACCTGGAAGATGGAAAGATAGGTGTTCTCAACTGCCTGGAATTCCGCCAGGCGCCGCCACGTGGGAGTCACTTCCAGTCCGCGATCCTGGAGAGCACGGGAGAGATGTTCCCCGAGGGAAACGGCTTTTTCCAAAGGCGCATCAATCAGGAAAAAACGGTATCCACCCTGGCTGGGGAATTTTTCGATAAACCGCTTTTCAGCAATCAGCACATTGCCTTGAAGGATTGAGCCAGCAAGCACCCCGTCAATGCGCACTTTGAATGGGGTCCCGCGTTCATCGCGGTATTCAATCGTATCGCCGACCTTTTTCTTGAGCGCATAGGTGAGGGTGGTGCTGTCGGTGACTCCCGAAATGGTGTCATTGGGAAGATCGGCATTGAGACCGTGCCACCCGGTGCCTCCTTTTAATTCGAGTCGAAAGGCGTGCCGGGATTCGAGTTCCTCGGCTTTGACTCCCAGGAGTCGCGGTTGGAGCGCTTGATTGAGGTTCAGGCAGCTTGCATCGTCTCCGTCCCGGACTCGCATCGGGACAATGCTGACGCCTTCCATGATTTTCGCGTCCAATAGGAAGCCTTCGCGTCCTTTGACCGTATTAAGATCGTCGTAGATCGGCAGCGTAGATTCGCCAAGCAAAGTAAACCCGCCGGTGCCCGATTCGCGTACGAGATTGGCTGTTGGCGGACGTTGCCGGAAAGAGTCGACCGCCACGACAATGAACACGCCGCACGCCAGCACCGCGATGGTGGCCAGGCTCCGGCCACGGCGCCGCGTGGCGTTGCGCATGCCGAGTTGTGCCAGGCTTTCAAGCCCGTCGCCATCCCGGATGCCGGCGCCGCGCAACCAGGAGTTCGCCAGAAAGAGGCCCGCCATCAGCAGCAGCGAGCCGGCTCCGAAGAAAAGCTCCGGCGATTGATTGGCCTTGGATGCCATCCCGCCAAGGACAACGGCTCCGATCAATGCCACGACCGCCGCGATTCGAGGCCACTTGCCAACGAGCTGTTTTTTAGAGGCCGAATATCCGCCACCGCTCAGCAACTCCGTGGCGGTGTGGGAAAATTGCCGGCGGCTTGCAAGCCACATTGCAAAGAGCGCAATCAGCACTCCGGAAATCACGCCGATGGCCAGGGTCGGAAAATTCGGGGCGAAACTGAATTCGACGGAACCGACCGCGCCGCGCCAAACCGTGGAGAGCGCATGCAAAACCAGCTTGGTATAAATAAGCGCGCCGACGATTCCAAGAAGGCTCCCGATCAAGGCAAGTGCAGCGCCTTCCAATAAAAAGAGGCGGCGCACTTGGCCGGGACGCCATCCGAGTGCGAGCAGGAGCCCGGTTTCGGCGCGGCGTTGTTCGATTGAAAAAACAAAGAGCAACCCGGTGAGCACGGCCGCCGCGGCGATCAGGAAAAAGGAGAAATAGACGAAGAGTTCGGCGAAATCAACCGAGCCCTGCGTGGCGGCAAACGCCTGTTCCCGCAGCGGAATAAAGTTGAGGCCCGCCTGTTCCGGAGTGAGTTTCGCGCGAATCTCGGAAGCGATGGACGCTTCAGTGACAGCCGGTTTGCCGGGCGTCGAGGTGTATCGGATCGCGGTCAGGTCGCCCCAGCGATTTGCCCAAAGCTTCTGGCCGAGCGCGATGTTAATGAACGCTTTCGGGGTGCCGCGATGCGCATCCCAATATTCCTGGTCTTTGTCGCGAAACCGGGTGACGTCGATGTCGAATCCGGGCTCCCACTCGCGGCAATTTTTCTTATCAGAGAGGCCGGGGAAATCGGGCATCCAGGAGCTGTTGAGCTGCGGCTCGTTCATCGGCAGCACGGCGAGGACGTTAAATTCATGGGAGCGCTCCTCCAGCTGGCGGCGTTCTCCCATGACGAAATATTTCATCGTGATATGGCCGCCATTTCCGACGCCCAGATCGTCAGCGAGCCATTGGTTAATCACGATTTCGTCATCCGCGAGTTCCGCCGGGAGAAACCCGCACGCCGCGGCATCGACTGCCGTGACCATCGAATATGGGGTCGCCTTGTCGCCGGCGCGCAGTTCATTAACCAAATAGGTCAGCACGTCGACCCCCTTGGGCGCCGCGGCGATGACTGGTTTTTCCAAAAAGACCCGGCCCGTGCGCAGGTCAAAACCGCCGGTTTTTTCGACCGGCCGCAATTCAAGGGCGGCATCGGCAAGCTGCCAGTGATCGCCGACCGTTTGTTTTAAAACGGAGCCGTTTTTAGCCAGCAACAGATTGACGCGCCCCTGCATCTGAAGCTTTTCCTGGACGAATTTGAGCGGAAGAAAAATGGTAAAGGGCGGCACCTGGCTAGCCTGCAGGCTGAAGCGCCCAAATTGATTGTCGCCTTGGGTGCGGACCACTTTGACCCGCAATGCGACGACTTCATTTTCTTCGCCCGAAAGCGGGGCGTCGCGGGAGAAGAGCCCCGGTTTTTCGACGCGGACAATGAGCGTGTCGCCATTGCTGACGGCGAGTTGCGCGGCGAGGCGTTCGCTGACGGCGGCTTCGCCCGTAGAATCGGAATAAAAATCGAGCGGGATCGGGCCGAGCTTCCAGAAGCGGTTATCGACTCCGAGCACCTGAGCCTGGTTGACGCGTCCCGAGCCATCGGCCCTGGCAACGCTGCCGCGCAGGAAAAGGACCGGTGCGGCGTCCGGAGCGACCTCCTCGGCCAGTTTATCGCGAAAAAAATGATCGTTGCCGGCAAGCGCGGCATCAACGTGGCCGACGCGCAACACGGCCTGTCGGCGCAGTGTCTCCTTGACCGAATCGCCGACCAGCAGCGAGCCGGTGAGGACAAGGGCGCCCAGGGCGGCCCCGAGCACGACACCAAGATGGGTGCGCCAGTAAAAGCGCACACTCCGCACGATCAGCGTCCAGTTGTTCACGGGCGTTGCACAAGTTTGCAGTCTTTGATTTCAAAAACGCGCTGCATCCGGCTGGCGACTTCCAACGCATGGGTGACGACGATCAGCGTGACACCCTGGGCCTGGTTGAGTTCGGCCAAAAGATCGACAAGCCGTCCGGCCGATGTGCGATCAAGCGCGCCGGTCGGCTCATCGGCCAGCAGAAGTTTTGGACCGTTGATCAGGGCGCGCGCGACGGCCACCCGTTGGCGTTCGCCTCCGGAAAGTTGACCGGGTCGATGGTGAAGCCGATGTTTTAAACCGACCGAATCGAGCAATTCTTCCGCCCGTTTTTTCAGGACCACCCGGTCGACGCCCGTGCGAGCCAATGTGGGCACGAGCACGTTTTCCAAAATTGTGCATTGCGGCAGCAAATGATGGAGCTGGAAGATGAACCCGACCGTCTCGTTGCGGTATCCGGCCAGCGCGCGCTCGTCAAATTGTTCAATATCGTGGCCATCGACGGTA
The DNA here is from genome assembly GCA_028293625.1 of Chthoniobacteraceae bacterium. Taxonomy (GTDB): domain Bacteria; phylum Verrucomicrobiota; class Verrucomicrobiia; order Chthoniobacterales; family Chthoniobacteraceae; genus CAIURC01. The sequence continues at coordinate 192,460 of JAQGOL010000036.1, forward strand.
ACAGCGCCCGAGTCGGCTTTGTCCAGTGCGCCGATGATATTGAGTAATGTGCTTTTCCCCGACCCGGATGGCCCAAGGATCGCGACGCTCTCCCCGGCGTTCAACTGCCAGTCGATATTGTGAAGCACTTCCACGGCGTCGCCGCCATCGGGAGCGCGATACGATTTGGTGAGGTTTTTGATTTCCAGGAGCATGGGGAGGGGCCTTAGAACGGAGAGACCGTCTTAACGTTTTACCCAGCGTCGGGCTTTGAGTTCGAAACGGGGCAGGGAAGGGACACGGCGGACCGGGATCCGGAGGGCAAAAGCACGGTCCAGGGCGCGGTTGAGATCGGCGATGGCGTTTTCGTCCTCGCTCTCGATTTCCAATTGCACCTCGCACATGGCGCCGCGCTGGGAGACTTCGACGCGGTATTCGGAAATGAGCGGAATCGAACGGACAACCGCGTCGATGGCAGCCGGATAAAGGTTGACGCCGCGGACTACAATCATGTCATCGACACGGCCCAGAATACCGCCTTCGAGGGAGAATCCGGGGAGGGAGGGGTTGCGTTTGACGAGGTCGCCGGTGCGGTAACGCAGCAGCGGCGTGCCGACGCGGCCGAGTGTGGTGAGCACCAATTCGCCAATCTGGTTGGGGGGCATCGGCGTGCCGTCCAGAGGATTGATAATCTCGGCGTAATAAGATTCCTCCATGACGCGTTGATGGCCGGGATATTTGAAGTCTTCAAATGTCACCGGACCTACTTCGGTCATGCCGTAGTGATCAAACACGCGCGCTCCGTTCCACGCTTTGCTGATCCGTTGACGAACATCGGGAATGCTGCCACCCGGTTCGCCGGCCACGATGATTTTTCGGATCGCCGCGCGTTTCAGATCAATTCCCGCGGCTTGCGCGCTTTCAGCCAGATGAAGCGCATAAGTGGGCGTGCAAAGGAGCACTTCAGCCTGATGCTGGATCAGCAACTGAAGCCGCCCCGCGCTGCTGAGGCCGCCGCCTGGGATGCAGAGAAATCCAAGTTTCGCAGCCGCTTCATAAGCGGTCCAGAAACCGAGGAACGGTCCGAAGGAGAAAGCGAAAAAGATCCGGTCTCCGGGGAGCACATCGGCGGCGCGATAAACGCAGCCCCAGTTGCCCAAAAGCCAGTCCCAGCTTTCAGCCGTATCGAGCCAGACAAGCGGTTGTCCGGTCGTGCCGCTGGTTTGACAAAAGCGGCTGTAACGTTTGAGCTCAAAGGTGAGATTCGACCCGTATGGCGGATTTTCCACCTGATCGGCCATCAGCTCGTGCTTGGAAGTAAATCCAAGGCGCTCTGAAAAATCCTCAAGACTTGTCAGGGTCCGCTCACTCAGATCGGCTGCGCGCAGTCGTTTTGTGTAGAAGCGATTATGCGGAATCAGTGCTGCGACCAGAGCCCGGAGCTTGTGGAACTGGCTCATCGCAATTGGGGGGAGGAGGCGGTTCAAACAATAGCCTATTTTGGAACCGGCACGGCTGCCGCCACGTGAGCCGACGCCGGCTTGGTCGCCGCCTTGGGCGCTTCAGGCTTGAACTTGGTCACCAATCCGCCGCCCACGGCCGCCAAAATGATTCCCAGCCAGAACTGCCAGCTGATTCCGCCAAAACCGCCTTCGGGCGGATGCGTGAAGATGGAGACAAACGCGTTCACGATCGGCGCGCCGGCAAAAATGATGCTCATAATGACCGGCACATAGACTGGCACTGGCTTAGGCGCGGCGCCGAAAGCGAGCAGCACACCGAATGCGCCGATTGCGCCGACGCTGCCGGCAATCAACGACCACCAGAGCCCTTTGGCGGGAAAATCCCAGGTGGCGCCGTTGACTTTTAAAACAAAGAGGGGTGCCAGAACAGCCACTAAAAAATAAGCAACTCCAACGAGCAGAAACGCTTTGTAACGACCGTTGACCGGGTCGCCCATGTTGCTCTGCCCGTTGTGCAGGAAGATCCCGTAGACACCCCATGTGACCACGGTGAGAAACGCGAAGGCCAGCCAGGCCATTGATGATTGTGTAGTAGCGGCGGGTTGCATGATTTTGAAAAAAGAAGACGGCGCTGCGTTAATCCGGGCAGCGGTTTGAACTTAGGAGGGAGACGCGGTCAAAATGGGACGCAGCCCAAGCAGTTCAGAAGGCGCAGCCGTGATTTTTTCCCGGATCGAATCGGGAATGGAAAGCGGGATCAATCGGCCGGTGGTTTTATCCAGGCGCGCGCAAACGGCGGCGATGGCGCCCCGGGCCACTTCGGTCCCATCGGTGACTTTGCGGAAGACGAACTGGTAACGGATCGAACGGGTGCGCACTTCGGCCACCAGCAAATGGATCTCCACTTCGTCTTCAAAACGGAGCGGTCGGACGTAGTCGCAATTGGCGCTCACGCGCGGCCAACCAATGGTTTCCCCTTCTGAATGGCGGTGGATCGAAAAGCCGAGCGAACGGAAAAAGGCATGCTCTGTCGATTCCATCATCCTAAAGAAGTTGGAAAAATGCACGATGCCTGCCATGTCGGTTTCCGCGAACTCCACGCGGCGTGTCAGTTTGAATTCGTAAGGCATCAGGCCGGGAGATTAGGTGGCGACTTTTTGCGCGTCGATAATTTCGAGCGTTTGAGCAACAAAACGCCGCGCCATCGCAGGCATGGAATATTCCGCTTCGATGGCAGCACGTCCGCGCCGGCCAATTTCGCGTGCCCGAGCCGGATCCGCCAGCAGGATTTCCCAATGTTCAAAAAGCGATTTCGCACTCCCGGGCAGGCACAAAAGGCCGCCGCCTGTCGCCTCGATCATCTCCGGGAACGCCGCCGAGCGCGGCTGAACTACAGGGACCCCGGCCGCCATCGCTTCCACCAGATAAAGCCCAAATGCCTCGCTGTACGTGGCCGGGACTGAAAAAATGGTCAGACTGTTAAAAAATGCGATCTTCTCATCCTTGCTGACGTTGGGAAGAAATTCGACATCCTCAAGGCAGCCGGCTTTGGTCAGTTTTTGTTTTAACTTCTCGACGTAAATCTCGTCGCCGGAGGTCATCGCACCGGCACACCGAAGGCGGGCGGTCGGGTGGCGGCCCGTTTTTTTGAGTAAAATGAAGGCGTCGATCATCAGGCCGAGGCCTTTGCCTTCAATCATGCGCGCCAGATAACCGATGGTCGGAGTGGCAGGCGGCTCTGCGGCCGGCTCAAATCCATCGAGATCGAGTCCGTTTGGAATCACCTGGAGCTGTGTGGCGGGAAGGCGCATCCGGGGCGACATCAGGTCGGCAAAATAACGGCTCGGGGCAATGAAACGGTGGATATCACGGCTCCGTTGCGCCAGCGCTTCCCAGCAACGGCTCCGCCACGGTTCATCCAATCCATCGAGAAACGAATCCTCGCCTTGCAACGAGCAAATCACCGGGATGCCGAGCGTTTCCTGGATGCTGCGGCCCAACCCGACAAGCAACGCGGTGGAAAGCCAGATCGTGTCGGGACGCCCATGCTCAACCAGCCATTCAAGGAGTTTCTCCAGTTCCCGGGCTTGTTTGCCTTCCTCGCCCATCAACATCGAATGGGTCAGTTCGCCGATTTCCGCGCCGCCGGTCATCCCGCTTTTTTTCCCGACAAACCGCAGCAGGGCGGGATGATTAAGCAATCCATCCAGCCATCGCGGAGCATTCCGGAAGAACGCGAATTTCTGCTGCAAATAAACGTTGATGCCACCGTAAAAAATCGGGAGGCCGGCGCTGACCGAGGATTCATCGAGGGTCAGCGGCAGATACATCGGGAGCATCACCGCATCGTGGCCCTGGCGGATGAGTTCCTTGGCGAGGGCATTGTCGCGCATGCAAACCCCGCAGTAATAGCTGCCCGTGCCGGGCGTAATCAGGATGATCTTCATTGGCCGCGCAGATCGTAGCAGAGCAACCGCGGCCCGTTTCCGGCGTCATCGCGTTCATTCTGGGAGAGATAAAGCAGGCCGCGGCTCAGGGCAGGAAGCGTCCAGCTTTCCGGAGCGCTGAAAAGCGGCTTGGAAACGAGCACCCTGGCGCCTTTTGGTGAGAGATCGAGCCACCCGAGCAGTCCGTTTTCGCCCAGGCAAAGAAACGCGCCATCGACTGAAAGCAGGGTGGAGCGCTGGAATTTTCCGCCAAGATCATCGCGCCACATTTCACGGCCGGTGGCCGCTTCGTAGCAGACCAGTTCAGCAAGGCGCGGTTGCTGGCCGCTTGAGCCGTAAAGGTAACCGTCCTTGGCAACCGGTGTCATGAAATACGCTCCGAACTTCCCAGCTTTCCAGACCGATTTGGCGGAAAAATCGGGCGCAATCTCAATCATTTCACCGCCGGACCCGTACGATTCAGTGATAAAAACGCGGTTTCCAATCACGACGGGCGAAGAGGCGCTGACCGACTCGGCGATCCTGGCGCGATGCGGCGTGGCATTGAGAACCTGGCCCGTCGCGGCGTCGATGCAAAGCAGGCCGCCCGTGGGTGGACGGCTTTCGCCTCCGGCAAAAACGAGCACGCATTCCCGGCCATAAAATGTGGCGGGAACCGGCGAGGCGTAACTGGCGCCCCACTCGTGTTTTGCCACCCAAAGCGGTTTTCCCGTCGCCGTATCGAGGGCCGCGACGCAGGCATTTCCTTTTCCTCCAATATTGACGATGAGCCGGTTGCCCATGAGCAGCGGCGTCGAACCGTGCCCGAAGAAATTGGGCTTCATTTGATACTCGGCGCCGAGATCACGTTTCCAGACAACGCCGCCATCGTTTAGATTGAGGCAATGCAGGAGGCCGCTGATTCCGAAGGTGAAAACACGGTCGTTATCGATGAGCGGGTTCGTTTTCGGGCCCTCCCCGGAGCCGTATCGGTCCTGGTAAGGCGCTTCATAGGAAAGGTTCCAGCGTTGTTCGCCAGTCTCGGCATTTAAACAATCGATGGTCTCCCGCTTGTCGATCCGATGAAAAAGAATGAGCGATTTTCCACTGATCGCCGGACACGCATGACCGAGGCCTTTGGGAAATTCCCAGAGCAATTTGGGTTCATCTTTCTCCCAATTTTTCAGCAACCTGGTTTCGGTGGAAATCGCATTGTGCGTTGGGCCAAGGAACCGCGGCCAGTCCGTTGCAACGGCCCCGTCCGCAAGCGGTTTCGGCTCCGCGGCGTGGCTTGTGACAAGGCAAAGCGCGCTGAAAAGGAGCGGTAAACAGCTTTTCATACAGTGGCAAGGGATGGGGCCGCTTCACGGCCATGGGGGAGCGGGGCGGGAGTCTGGACCAGCTCATTCATGGCCGAAAAAAGCGCGGTAAAATCGACCGCCAGATTGCCGATCAGACAGTCAGTCAGCCGGGCCCGCTGTTCGGGATGCCGTTTAAGCATTTTCCCGAAGCTGAAATTCACGTCGTAAAATGCGTAAACGAGCTTCCGCATCGACTCGATCACATCGCACAAGCGTCCGCCATAATCGGCAAACTGCGCGCCGCTTGTATCGCCCGCAACGAGCGCCGCATCAACCGCGTCGGCCGCCATTTCGCCACTGATCAGCGCCAGAAATACTCCGCTCGAAAACACCGGGTCGAGAAAGGCAAAAGCGTCCCCGGCCAGCAGCAGCCCATCGCCGGCGCAGAATTTCGAGCGATACGAAAATTCGCTCGTCACCCAGTATTGGCCGACCTGTTCGCCTGCGCTCAGGTGATCCTTGATCCATTCATTTCGACCGATCTCGCGCTTGAGAATTTCGGCCGGATCCTTCGTGTCCGAGAAAAGGTAATCCTTTTCCGCCACGATGCCGACGCTCACCAGATCGCCCCGGAGCGGGATATACCAGAACCAGCCGCGATCCTCGACATAAGCGACCGTCGTATTGCCTTCATCGATGCCCGGATCGCGTTTTGCCGCGCGATAATAAGTCCAGATGGCGAGTTTGTTGAGATTGGTATCTTTCACCCGCCATCCATCCCGGGCGGTGGCGACCTGTTCGCGGCCCGAGCAATCAATGGTCATTTGCGCGAGCGCCCGGAATACTTTGCCATCCGGCCCAGCTGCCTCGACACCGATCACCCGCCCGGAGTCATCCTTGATTACGCGTTGCACCGGCGTCAGCTCACGGACCTCGGCTCCCTTTTTTCGCGCGTTTTCCAGGAGCATGAGATCGAAATCGGCGCGCTCGACCTGCCACGTGGTTGAGCTGGGGTGATCGCTATGTTCAAAGAAATAGAACGGCTGCGATTGCCTTCCATCGGGCGTGACAAATTGCACGCTGTATTTCTTGGTAAAAGCGATGCGGTTCATCTCTTCGAGCACGCCGAGCCGCTCCAGCGTGAACCAGCAGAATGGCATCAACGATTCGCCCACGTGGTATCGCGGGAATTTTTCCTTTTCCAGCAACAACACACGGTGACCTTTCGCCGCGAGCAACGCCGCCGCCGTTGAACCGGCCGGGCCGCCGCCGATGACAATCACGTCGAAATGGGATTGGGCGATCATGGAATGTAAAAAGTAACGTTGTTTTTGTGAGGGAACTTTGTCCCGGCTTTAAGGCCGCAGAAGTTCCACGATCCGTGCCAGCTCGCGGTTGTTCGAATCGAGCAACACATTGCAGCGGCCATAGAAATGGCCGGCATCGGGCAGCTGGAAATGCTCGCGCATGACCGGGTCGGCTCCGAGCCTGATGAATGCTTTTGGTTCGCTGTGATAATCGATGCCAAAGCGGTTGAGCAGGCCGCCGAGCGGCAGGCGCGCCGCGACAATCAGCTCGCGCAATTCGCCTTCAAACGCTTCCAGATGGATCTCAATGGCGCCGTATTCGATCGGCATTCCGGTTGCCTCCATGTGCAACACCACTTCGCGCCGGTAAGCGATTGGGGTATGTTCGCAATGCAGGACTTCGAGCACGATTTCCCCGCCATGGAACGCTTCAAGCCGCGAAGTCATGTCGCCATTATGCACGAGCAAGGTGCGATACGGTTCAGGCAAAAACGCGCTGTCGACCCACTCAAAATCGGGCATCGGCGCCGCCCATTTACGCCGGAACAAACTGAGCGGGGCGAGCAATTCTGTGTTTGGCGCCGGCAACGCGCTCACGTGTAGCGGGTCCCTTTATGATGATCCAAAAAGAAGGCGTGCAAAAGGGTATCGACCTTGAGCAAAGCATCGCGTGAGAGCGTGAGCCAATCGCCTTCCTCGCTCAGCAATCCCTTGGCTTTGAGATCATTCCATTGGAGCTGGAAACGTTCGCCGATATTCACCCCGAACTTCTGGGAGAAATACTCCTGGCTGACCCGGCCCAGCTTCATTTGCAGAATGAGTTCGCGGATCATCCGTTCCTCGACGGTCGTTGTCATGGCGCGGGAGACGGGCAGCTCATGCCGTTCAATGGCTTCCAGATACTGCGTGAACTCGGCCAGGTTCTGAAAATGCGTGCCCGCGATATGTGAAAAGGAGGCCACTCCCAGCCCGATCAGGTCCGCGCCGGCCCAGAGTTGATCCCGATAGACGAATTTCGTTTTCTTTGGATCAAGCACCGCGGTGTAACCGCTTGAAATGGAGTAACCGACTTTTTCGAGTTCCTTAAACGCGTAATCGACCCAGCCGCGTTTGGTATGCCAGTCGGCCACGGGCGCGACCAGTTTCCCCTCGGCCTTCATCTCTTTGTAGATGCCGGTGTTGTAAGGGACTTCCATTTGATAAATGGTGACGCTATCGGGCATAAGCTCGATGGTCTTACGCACGTTTTCGCGCCAGTTCTCATCGGTCTCCTCCACCATGCCCGAGATCAGGTCAATGTTGATCTGCGGGAACCCAATCGAGCGGGCATAACTGTAGGCACGATAGATTTCCGCGGTCCGATGCGCCCGGCCGTTGATCTCCAATATATGGCTGTCGAAGTTCTCCACCCCGAGTGAAAGCCGCGTGACACCGATCTCGCGCAAAGCCGCCAGTTTCTGCTCCGTCAACGTGCCCGGCTCGCATTCAAAGGTGACTTCCTCGGCTTCATCCCAGGGCAGCAGCTCTTTCATCCGGCTCGTGAGCGATTGAAGCTGGCTGACGGAAAGATACGACGGCGTGCCGCCGCCAAAGTAGACGAACTTCGGCTTGCGCCCCTTGATCAAGGGCGAGTCGGCGTAGATTTTGAACTCCTCAATCCCCGCGTCGAGATAGCCTTTGATCTGGTCGGCGTTTTTGTCCGTGTAAACGCGGAAATAGCAGAAATGGCAGCGCTTCCGGCAGAACGGGATGTGAAAATAAACGCCAAGCGGCACATCGGGTGTCGCGGGCTTTTCAAGCAACGCCGGCACCGTGGCGGCCGTTTCCGCATCCCAATATGCAAAGGGCGGGTAATTGGCCACGAAGTAGTTGCCTACCTCGGTTTTGTCGTGATCAGCTTCGCTGTCAAGAATCTCAAGAATTTCGGAGCTCATAAGGTCTGCGGGTAAGTCATTTTCCAAAACAGTAAACGTTGCCGTCATCAGAGCCGACGACGATGCGGCCATCGGCCACCGCGGGCGAGGAGGTAACCGGTGCGCCAATTTCATACGCCCAGCGTTCTTTGCCATCAGCCAGGTTGACGCAATAAAGGCGGCCATCTTCGCTTCCAACAATGACCGCATCACCACAGATCACCGGCGAACTGTCCACCGGGCCGCGTGTCGCAAATTTCCAAATATCTTTTCCAGTCGCCCGATCGAGGCAATGAAGCTGTTTGTCGCGTGCCCCGATCAGCAGCCGGTCTTTGGTCAGCGCCGCCGAGGAATAGTACGGAAAGTTGCGGTCCCGGTATTTCCAGACGATCTCGCCGGATGTCGGATTGAATGCCTGGACGACATTGCCGTAGTTGCCGACATACCCAATCCCATCAATGATCGCCACGGAGGAAGCAATATAGGCTTGGGAATCGATCTGGCGCAGTTCACTTCCATCCTTCAGCTGGAGCACGTGGATCGCCGCATCGCATCCGCCGAACACGATCTCGCCGGTGGAAAAAAGGGCGGGCGTGCCGTTGATGAAATTGTCGGTGGCATGGGTCCAGATGACTTTTCCCGTTGCAGCATCCACGCAATGGAGGCTCGCGTCGTAGCTCCCCACCAGAATCCATTCGCCTTCGCCGGACGGGTTTTTTGCGTGATTCGCACCGCCGAGGATCTTGTCGCCCGTGGTGTATTTCCATTTGAGCGTGCCGGTGGCGGCATCAAGCGCATAAAGGTTGGCATCGGAAGAGCCAATAAAGACGACTCCTTCAAAGATAAGTGGAGTCGCTTCGATGGACGACTCGGTTTTGAACGTCCAAAGCTCTTTCCCCGTGAGGAGATCAAGCGCGTGTACGATCCCCGCGTCGTCGCCGAAATAGACGCGTTTTTGCGCGATGGCCGCCGAGCCTTTGACCGGTTTGCCCGCGGTAAAGGTCCAGGCAAGCTCCGCCTTGGCCGGCGCGTTCATCTCGGCTACGCCTTGCAATTGCGGCCCGCCTCGATGCATTGGCCAGTCGGCCGCGCGCGCATTAAAAAAGGCCAGCAACCCAAGAGCCATTACCGCTCCCGTCTTGATCTTAATCATAATCTTCTGAGCTCTTCCGGTAATTTCATGCGAGCACCTCCAGGTAAAGACGCTCAAAATCGCCTGCCGCGATCGGCCGCGGATTAAAGGTGGCAGTCCATTGTTCGGCCGCTTCGGCAGCGAGCGTCGGCAATAAAGCCAGGTCGACGGAGGCGATCGGCTCACGCATCCCAGCCGCGACAAGGATCTCCTGGAGGCGCGCAATCAATTCTTCAATGGACCCGATCCCGGCGGCTCTGGCGTGCTCAAGGTAAAACGCGCGCGCCTCGGGCATCTCCGCGTTAAAACGCACGATGGCCGGCAACATCATCCCAACCGCCTGGCCGTGGACGATTCCAAAATGCGCCGTGAGCGGATTGGCCGCCGAATGCGCGGCGCCGAGCATCGAGTTTTCGATCGCCGTGCCGGCCAGGGCGGAGCCGAGCAGCATGTTGGCGCGGGCTTCGAGATCGCGCGGATCCCGCAGCACTCGCTCAATTCCCGTGATGCAAAGGCGAAACGATTCCTTTGAAAAGAGGCCCGAAAGCGCGTTCCGTTTTTTTGTCACCGCCGTCTCAACCGCATGCGCGAGCGCATCGACACCCGTGCAGGCAGTCACGCGCGGTGGTTGTGAAACTGTCAGGAGCGGATCGAGGATCGCCACCTTGGCCGCCGCCTTGGAATCCCCGCACGCCATTTTTTGATGCGTGACTTCATTTGAAATCAGCGCAAAAGACTGGCATTCGCTCCCGGTGCCCGAAGTCGTGGGAATGGCGATAAGCGGCAGCATCGGCTTGGTCGCCTTTCCAATGCCCCAGTAATCGACAATCCGGCCACCATTGGTGAGGACGAAATTGCAACCTTTGGCGGTGTCCATGCTGCTGCCGCCGCCGAGGCCGATCAGGAAATCGACATCGGCCATCCGCGCCACTTCCACACAACGGTCCACGTCGGCGGTAGTCGGGTTTTCCCTGACTTCATCAAAAAGGGTGACCTGAATGCCGGCGGCCTCCAGAAAAGCCGTTGCCCTGGCCGGATGCCCCGCGGTAACGATGCCGCGATCGGTGACAAGCAGGACGCGCCGGGCGCCGAGGCCGCGGGCCAATTCACCGACTTGTTCAAGCGCGTCGTTGCCAAAAACGATACGCGTCCGCGGCTGGTAATCGAACGCGGAAAGCAGAGAAGAGGGGCGGTCCACGGGAGGAAAGAGGTTTTACGCCCGCTCGATTGAACGGCGCTTGTAGAGGAATTCAAACATGTTCCCCTCGTGCGGTTGATCCCACGAGATTTTCATGGTCGAGATCGGCCCAAGGTTGAGTCGTTCAATCAGCGGCGATTCAAGCAGCTTTTCCGTAAACCCAGGGTCTTTGGTAATGGCCGTGACCACCAGCGAGGGCCCGATCTTGCCGAGCATCTCATTTTGGGGCACCTGCACGACGCTCGCATACGGACAAAGATATTCGCGATTGGCCATCGTGTGGGCGAACGAATCGCACAAAACAATCGTTGGCCGCAAATAAACGCCTCCGTCGAATTCCACTTTGCGCGGCCCGCTCCGGTATTTGGCCGTGATGTCCGCCGCCCCGGGAACCGTCAGACCCTCCTCGATTGCCGCGTCGATAAACGCAGCCATTTTCACGTTGGCAAACCCGGAAAGCTTCGCGTTTTCATCGGTCGGCGGCAACGGCTCGATCGGGCCGAGTTTCGCGGCGAGTGCCTCGGCGATTTCCGCCGCGTATTTTGGCACCACGACCGCAGACGCATTTACACACGAACGGCCGCCGTTATCGGCGATCGAAGCGGCGATCAGGTCGATATGCGCCCGCCAGTTTTCAATCTCGTCGTCGCCAATCAGAATTTTGCTGAAGCCCGGCCCGTGAACCGAGAACTTTGGGCTGTTGCGATATTGTTCCACCGTATTGGCATCGCCAAAAATGAGCGCGCGTCCACAGCTCTTCATCACTTCCCCCGAGCCTTCATGATCGGTGGGATAAAAACCGAACGCCTCAGGCGGCGCTCCGGCGGCAATGAATGCTTGAATAAGACGATACGGGGTCCACGGCTCTTCGCGACCCGGCTTGATAATAACGGGAGTCTTGAGCGCGATCGCCGGAAGCCAGAGTGAATTCACCGCCGGTGAGTTGCTCGGCATGATGAGCCCGAGCGCGTTGGTGGTTGCATAATAGCTGACCGCCGCGCCGCTCTGCTCGCCGTATCCGCGATCGATCACCTCAAGCGGCAACCCGCGGGTCAGGCCGTTGATGATCGTTTCAACATGGGTGAGGGCAAAATGGATTTTCGCCATGTTGCGTCGCACCATCACATGCGGCAATCCGCTCGTGGCCGAGAGTGTCTCCACGTAAGCGTCCGGCGTCTGCTCATGCCCCTTGTTTCCAAAAGGAAGCGTGCCATTGAGAAAAAGATCGCCTGCCTTGGATGAAATCTCGATGAGCTCAGCCACCGTAAATTTTTTGAGCGCCTCGCGTGCCTCCCCGATCCTGGCGAGATCCTTGCGCAAAATGCCGGCATTGACCTGACTGACTGTCGCCATGACTTCGCCGGTGCGGTGATTGAGCACGTCGACTTTGTCGAGGCTCTCGTAAGGCTTGCCGCGGCGCAGCGCGGGGAGATGCGGGAGGTTCATTAGAAAAGGGTCCGGGTTTATACGTCTGCGTATTAAATCCGGCAACGGCTTTTTTGCTTAGCTCAAACTCCGCATTCCTATGCAATGACGGGTTTTGCCTTTTCCCGAACAATGCCGGGAGCGCCGCTTCGTTGCGTTTTATCTGGATGAACCGGCGCCGTGGAACAATTCTTCCGGCTTCTGTAAAAGCGCCCCGCGGACCGCCCATGAATCCGAACTCCTTGATTCGAACCTCTCTCCCCGGCATTCGCTGGTTATGCGTGCTGTTTGCTTTTTGCTTCCATGCAGCGCCCGCGGGAGCCGGGTCGCTCACTGAAGCCGCGGACTATTTCTATGAACCCAAATCGGTGCAGACGATCCATCTGGAGGTCAAGCCGGACGACCTCGATCGGTTGCGCCGTGCGCTTCCACGGCGAATCCATGTTCCTTGTACCTTTCGCTGGAATAACCAGACGATTGAGCATGTCAGCCTTCGCTACAAAGGGAACAGTTCCTCCAGCCCAGACTCCCCATACAAGCGGGGATTATTGATCGACTTCTCCGAATTCCAGGAGGGCCAGCGTTTCCTTGGGTTGCGGCATGTTGCCTTGGACAATGGCATTCAGTTCGGCAGTTTGTTCAGTGAACGGCTGATCACCGACGTGCTTCGGGAAGCCGGGGTCAAAGCGTCGCGCTGCAATTACGCGCGGGTTTACCTGAACGGGAATTACACGGGCGTATACGTGAATGTGGAACGAATAGACAAAACTTTCCTCCAAAGGAATTTCAACACCGATCGGGGCCCGCTGTTCAAAGTGGATGAGGGTGGTCCGGGAGCCGACCTCCGTTATCTTGGAAGTGATCTTGCGCTCTATCAGAAGACTTTTGAACTCCACGGCGGCAAGGAAGCGTATCCGCAGTTGCTTGAATTCATCCGCTTAATCAACGCGCCCGTCGTCAGTGAGGAGGAGTTGCGCCGGAGCCTCGACGTCGAGGCTTATATAAAGACAACCGCGATCCTGCTCTTTGCCGGCGCGTTTGATCAGTATACCGGCTGGCAGCCGCACAATTATTATTTGTATCGCAATCCAGCGGACCAGCGTTGGAGCTATATTCCGTGGGACCTGGATGTCGGCTTTGCAGACCACGCCTTCGGCCGGATTCCAGTGTTGGATGGGTGGCATGCCGCCTGGCCGGTTCCAATCGCCAGGCGTCCATTGACGGAGCTGATCGTCTCCGATCCGGCTATTCTTAATCATTACCGGACCCAGGCAAGCGTCCTCCTGGAAAGCTATTTTCGTCCGGAAGTTCTCATCCCAAAACTTCGAGCCTTGTACGATCAGATCGGCAGCGATCTGGCGAAGGATCCTCACCCGCCGCGGCGGGCAACGGTGCCGTCGGATACGGGCTATCAGGAGATTCTCGCGAGCATGGAAACCTTCATTCGACAGCGTTATCTGCTTGCCCGGGCGCAGTTGGATACGCCCGGTGCCCGTCCAGAGGGAAAGCAGCCGGGGAGCGATCAGAAAGGGCCCACGCCCGGGCCTCCGTCGGCCGATGCCCCCAGCGAACTGCGCGTGGTCAAAGTGACGGCTTCCGGCGTGGAATTGTGCTGGATGAATCGGAGCCCGGACGCAATGGCGTTTGTGGTGCAGCGATGCACCGGTGAAGATGATTTCGCCAACGTTATCGGGCAAGGCGGCCATGACGTCACCACCGCCAGCGATCGGGATGTGCGGCCAGGAAAGATCTATCGTTACCGGGTATATGCGGTGCGCCCGACGCCCCAAGGGCCATCGGGTACGGGTGTTTCCAACGTGGTTACAGTCCGCCTTCCGGAAGACTAACCAGAGCCAGCGCTCCCATTGTTATGCCCTGCCGCGCAAATGTGGATATTAGGGAAACTTGTTTGACGCTTGGCGGCCTGTTTACGGGGATTTCTATTTATTGGCGGCACTTTTGCATGGTCCCATTTGTGCGATAACAAATTCTGAGGATAATGGAGACAACCGCACTAAGGGTAGGGTGCGTTACTAACCAAGCTCAATTTAACCCTGGCTTAATTATGCACTCTTCAATTCCCAAACTTGATCTCGCCGTTCGCGTAGGTTGTGAACTTGTTTACGATACGGCCGTTGTGACGCCTGTGCTGCTTGCCTTCAAGCCCCGACAGGATCTCCATCAGAAGATCCGCCAGGAAAGCATCAATTTTGAACCGTTCCTGCACGCCACAGAGTTTGAAGACGATCATCAAAACATCGTCTACAGGCTGAATCTTCAGCCGGGACGAAATACGCTGCGCTATGATGCGATCGTCATGGTGCCAAGTACGCGGGAAGACTTCATGCGTATCGACGAGCCGATCCCGCCGCATCTGCTGCCACCTTCCATTTTGCGATATACGCTTCCAACCCGCTATTGTGATTCCGACAAGCTTCTGGATTTTGCGTGGCAGCATTTTGGCCATCTGCCACATGGATTGGCCCGGGTGCAGGCCATCTGCGACTGGCTTCACCACAATATCGAATACCGGACAGGCTCGGGCAGCCCGAATATTTCTGCCCATGATGTGATTACACGTGGATACGGTGTTTGCCGCGACTTCGCCCATACCGCGCTTGCCCTCTGCCGCACCTTTAATATTCCGGCCCGTTACGTGAGCGGTTATGTGCCGGACATCGGATGCGAGGATCCAGGTTCACCGATGGATTTCCACGCTTATATCGAAGTCTACCTTGGAGGCCAGTGGCAGGTCTTTGATGCGCGTTTCAACGCGCCGCGCACCGGTCGCATCCGCATTTGCACCGGATATGATGCGGTCAATTGCGCGTTTACGACTATCTATGGCTCCGCGTTACTAAGTCGGTTCGATGTCTGGTCGTATCAGGTCGATCCGCGAGAGGTGCGGGTCGACGATCCCATTGATATGAGCCGGCGTCTTTGCGGCAGCCCGGAGATTCGCCTCCCAAAGTCGGATCGCCAGCGTCTTGAGCTCGTAAGAGCTGCCTGAAGGCGCTGGCGGACAACACATTCAAGCGATCCAGGCCGTGGGCGGACCGCTTTGAGACGGCTTTTACGGGGCAGGCGCCGGTTTTGGATCGGCGGAAGGAGCGGAGCCGGCCGACCCGGAAGGAAGCGCGCTTGCCGAACCGGATGGAAGCGCGGTCGCTGCGCCGGAAGGCGACGCCTGGCGTTGGATGCCCCATTTGGTCACGATCTTTTTGGCGTCCTCATCGGTTTTGGCCAATTCGATGACGTCATTAAGAAGTGCCGTGTATTGTTCCTGGACCTTTCCTGATTGCTTCACGAGTTCTTCCCGCTTGGAGATCGCGTCGACAAACTGCTTCTGCGCTTCCACAGTGCTCGCGATTTGTTTCTCCGTCGTGCCCAACTGGAAGTTGATAGTTTTGCCGCCACGTTTGACGGCGCCGATTTGTGTCCCAAGAAAAATGGCGGTCGTCAGGGCCAGCAACGTGAGGGGAAGGTGAAGAGAGGAGGAAGAGCTGCCGTATTCGGTGTTCATGGCGGGAAAAATTTAGCGGGTGGCGGGTTTGGCAGCTTCGTCTTCCTTGACGCTGACCCCATATTTGGCCAGCAGCTTTTTGATTTCTTCGTTCTTGCTCTGAACCGCGAGGGAACCGAGATCGCGCAACACGGCAGGTCCGACTTCTTTGGCCAGCTGCGTGCCGGCATTGATCTGTTCTTGTTGGGCCTGAAGCTGCTGTTGCTGGAGTTGTACCTGCTGTTGAACAGCCTGGAGTTCCTGTTGGCGCTGCTGCAATTCTCCCTGCAGGTTTTGGTTGGTGCGGCTGTCAATAAAGAGCCAGATACTCAACAGCAGGCAGACGCCGGCCACCGTGGTGGAAATGAGGGAGGAGAGTTTCATCGGGGCGGTTCTTCTCGCGTAGCCGTTGCGTGGCGTCAAGCGGCAAAGCGGACCGAAGTCCGATAGAAACGGCCGTTGGAAATTCGCGTAACTTTAAGCCACGCAACCCTTCACAGAAGGAAACTTCTCATCAGGCACCGCGGGCCGCGCCGGCATGTGAAAAGCAACCTCGCTTACTTAAATGGGGCGCACGAATTGCGTTCTGAAAGATGCACGCTGAAAAGCTGCTTTTTGGCTTCCCCGATCACCCCGTCGTTCACCAGCGCTTCCACCGCTTCGATGCCCCGCGTGGCAATCTCCTCAAGCGGAATATGCACGGTCGTCAGCGCGGGAAGTGTGAAGCGGCCCACCGGATCGTCCCCGCATCCAATCACGCTGAAATCGTCGGGCACACGGCGCCCGCGCAACTGCGCTTCGGCCAGTACTCCGGCGGCCGCGGCGTCGCTCATGCAGAAGACAGCGCTTGGCGCCGGTTGCCGGCTATTAAGGATGTCGAAAGCGGCAACCCCCGCCTTGAAGCTTAGATCGCCGTAAACGATATTCTGGGCGTCGAGCGCGATTCCAAACTGTTCGCAGGCGGTACGGACGCCATGGTTGAGCTCAATGAGCTTGGGATCGGTCGCGCCGAACGGGCCGGAGATGATCCCAAGCTGTTTATGGCCCAGTTTAAAGAGATATTCGACGGCCTGCAGCGAAGCTTTTTCGTAATCGGGCATCAAACTTAAGACGCCAGCGATCGGCACGTCGTGTGCCAGTGAAACCAGCGAGCAACCTCTCCTTAATAAAGCTTGGATGAGCGTAGCATTGGGTTCGCCAAAAAGGATGAACTTGGAGGCAACACCCGTACTGATGGGATGGGGGAGTTGCTCGGGATCGTTGGAATAATCGGTTTTATCCTCGTAACGTCCAATTGTCAGGCTGCGTGAGCGTGCTCCGGTCGCTTCCAATGCGGCGCTGGTAATCCGGGAGATTTCCGGCTCCGTCATGCCCGCGCTCCAACGCTTGGAGATGAGCAGGCAGAAATCGCCCATCTCCGGATACATTCGCACCACCGCGCGCAAGTCGTTGGGAATGTATCCCATCTCGCGGCAGACTTTAAAAACCCGTTCCCGGGTTTTTTCACTGACACGAATGCCGTAATCACGGTCGTTTAGGAGCGAGGAGATGGCACCCTGGGAAACGCCGGCCGCCTTGGCGATTTGCGCCATGGTGATCGTCTTTTGTAAGTCGCCGAACCGACGCGGCCCTTTAGTCTCGGCGCCCGACTGGTCGCCCGGGGGGAGCGATTCTCCCTCGTTAGGCAAGTTCATGCCCGACAACTATCGAGTGCACCGAATTCCACAAGATGAAATCCCGTTACGTATCGTTCCTTGGTCATGTTCTTTGCTTCAAGTCGCGTTTTACTCGCTTGGAAAAATCTTCTTTTTAAGCCGGTCAATGCCGTCGTGGGCAAAATCGCTCGCCGGATAAAGCTTTTGCGCTTTAAGAAACCACGAAAGGCTTGAGCCTGTTTGCGCTTTTTTTTCCAGATCCTGCGCACTCCTCAATGTGCGCACAAAATCGGCCGCCTGCGTCGTCAGATCCGCGCGCGCCTGATTGAGTTTGCTGTCGCCGGGAAATTGCGTCGCCACTTTCTCCACGCTTTCCCACGCTCCCGCGTAATTATTTTGCCGCCGCATTTCTTCCGAACGCAAAATGGCCGCTTCGATCGTCTGCATATCCTGCATGACCTGTTTGAGCTGTCCCTGCCGGTCGGGATAAAGCGAGGTTGCCACGATGAATCGGGCGCTGTTGTCAAAAATCTGACGGTAATTCTTCTGGCCGTAAAGCTGGTCAAAGTCGCTGATTCCCTGCTGCTGGACGTCGCCCTGGCTGAAGATCTTTTGCGAGATTTCTTCAAGCTCCGGGTTGCGCGGCCAGAGTTCGGTTGCCGCCGCCAGCTCCGCCTCGAGAGTTTGCCGGTCGCCGCTGAGCGCCGCGTTACGTGCTTTTGCCAGGCGAAAGTGTGCGATTTTTTTGGTGCTCTCGATGGCCGCCATCGGTTTTGAGGGATCAAAATCCTTGGCGATCGGTTCGATCTCTTTCACGAGCTTTTCGGCCAGCCCGTAATCTTTGACATCCAGTGCCGAAATCAGCTGGTTTGCTTTCTGGGCGAATACCAGGGTCTTTCTCTTTTTAACCCGGCTCAGCGTGCGGATTTCCGGCATGTATTCGCCCGGCGCGAACGCTTCAGCCAGCCGTTTTGTGCCGCTCTCAAGCTCATTGCTTTCCAAAAGATATTCGAACGCCTTGACCCCTTCTCTCACGTCGCGAATCGCTTCGTTTGCCAGTGAATCAAGTGTTGTGACCGTCGGCGCCATGCCGGCCGTTTTTGTAAAGAGCTCCTTCGATTCCTTGCCGAGGTTCAGCTTTGTATCGCCGTCGTTGAAAATCGCCCGGTAAAAACGGGTCGCCATCAGCACGTGTTGAAAGCGGCGCTGGAGAAAAAACTGAACGATCAACGCCTGATACTCAACCTTGGCTGCAATCTCCGAGAGTTCGCGTTTAATATCATTGGCTTTTTGGCGCCCAATCATTTCCCCAAGCCGGCGCGTCTGCCAGTTGCCGCTTTCCACTGCCGCCTGTTTGACGTCGTTGGATTCATTGGTCACGCCGCCTTCAGGGAGGGCGTTTGCTCCATTTTTTTTCCCGCCGGGAGTTTTTGTTTTTTCCCGGGCCGCCTGGGCATGTTGCGAAGCGTTGATCTGGCCTTTCGTGGCAAGCTCCAGCAGCTGGATCTCGTGCATCATGCCGTCATTGGCCAGAAGAAGCCGCTGCTGCTGGCGTTGCGCCGACCAGACCGTATAAACCGCATCGGCCAGGGCGTCGCAGAGCCGCGCGTCAATGTCGTAGTTGGATCCGCGCCGCAACAGGCGAAACGCATAATCCATGTTTGCCGTGTTGGCCGCTCCCGGGGCGAGCCGATTCAGGATTTCGTTAATGATCGCCTGATACTGGCGGTCTTCCTCGCTCGTGGCTTCCGGTGCATTGAGATATTTCTCAAAACGCATCTGGAAAAGCCGGTTGTTATTCACATTCCAGTTCTTTCCATCCCAATTGAGCACTTCGGTGCCGGGATCAAACGCCGGCACGTCGCGTCCGAGAAATCCCGAACTTGGCTTGGGGGCGGGCGCCTGTGAAGTGGCGCCTGGCGCGCCGCTGCTGGAAGCCGGCGCCGCTGGCGGAGGCGCATCGGGAACCTGGCCGAGGGTCTCTACCACCAGCAGCATCGCAAGTCCCAAGGCTGTAAACCCCTGGAGATAGGTCGTTTTGAAAAAAGAAGTGCCGTTGCGAATCATGATTACGCTTTCTTTACATCCTGCGCTCTAAGGATCCCATTTTCACCAACTTCAATTTTAAAAAGATACCTCTGCCCGCGTTCAATATTGATTTGATTGAAATTTGCCGGGACCACAATCGCTAAAACGTCGTTTTCTCCCACGTTGATTGAAAAAAGCCGCCCCGCGCTCGGTGACCACTCAATCAAACTCGCGATCGTCGCATCGAGTTTATAAGCGTTGCCTCGCAGGCTGTTGGAGTTTTCCAGATAATCGTGCACTGGCAGCGTTGTCATCGTTCGGTAAGGATCACTCACGCGTCCATAAAGAAAGTAACCGCCCGCGGTCGCGGCGATGACAAATAGAACAGCGGCAAGCATCCAGATCGGATGCGCGGAGGAGCTAGCACGGCGGGCCATAAAAGAGGGGGAAGGAGGGGGAAACGGACCTTAGCTCACTCACCGAGCTGACGAAAGGCGGAAGCGGAAAATTGCCCGGGCTAATTGATAGGGCCCCAATGGCGTGTGAACGGCCAGTAAACAAGGACGCCCCTGCCCATGATGTTTTGCTGCGGCACCGTGCGCCAGTAGCGGCTATCCTGGCTGTTGTAGCTGTTATCGCCGAGCGCAAAATAGCTCTTCTCCGGCAGGGTAAAAGTCTCGGCCGGCTTCCAAAGCACGCCGTCGCTTGGTCCTTGTGCATACCCGCGGTAACCGTCCTGGGCAGACATCACACGTTCAAACGGTTTTCCCTCGGCGCGCTTGCCGTTGACAAACAATTGGGGGGAGGCGATTCGCAGTTCATCTCCCGGCAATCCAGCCAGACGCTTGATATAAAATTGCGAGGGACCTTGCATCATGTTCGCGACATTGTCGGTTGTCGGGATGTTCAGCGTGTTGAAAACAAACACATCGCCACGGGCCGGCCGCCGGAAGTTATAGCTGAATTTGTCCACGAACACGTGGTCGCCGGTGTCATGATATCCGCGCGTGATCACCTCGCCTGCTTTCACCGCCTGTCCTGGCGGTGGTGGACGAAGCGAATCAATCAATGTCCGTTTGGGGCAGTTAATAACGTAACTGTTATGCGCGCAGCGAATCTCGGTCCTCGTCAGGAACCCGAACCGTTTGACCTCCTGAATGTCGAGGATGACATCGTCGGTTTTGGAAACCACATCCACCCAGGTCCGCCCAAAGACAGCCGTCTGGAAAAGCCGCACGACAATATTGGGAGGCGGTTCGGTTGTCGGATGCCCTATGATCCCATTCAAGGTCGGCTGCATCGAGCCGGTGGGAATTGTAAAGGGCTGCAGAAAATAGGTCCGCACACCCAGCGCGATCACAATCGCCACCAGGAATACTTCGCAATTCTCCCGCAACCCTGCGTCAGCCACCGGCTTAATTAGCGTGCCTGCCATCTTATCAAGCGCGCCGGCCGCTTCTTCGATCTCTCTTGGCTGGCGGCGCTTGGTGGCCTCTTCAAGCTTGCGAATACCTGCTTCAAATTCGGCGACCGCGGCATCGCTCCAGAGGTCGCGCTTATAAGCCAGAAGCTTCTTGGCATCCTTAATAAAAGCGCTGCCTTGTTTGACGTGGCGCGGAGTGAGGAAAAACATGGGGCCGCTTCCTTACTCGTCCCGCCGCCGCTTGGCAAGACGCGGCCAACTCCCTTTCACGCCGTTTTAAACCAAGCATTCGATGCGGTCATCGCACACTCATGCTCCGACATCTTTTTACCGTTCTTAATATGCCTCTTTAAAGCCATGAGAATGACCCGCCACGAAATCGCGCTCGTCGTCATCCTTGTTAGTGCGCTGCTGCTTGGCGTCGTGACAAAACATTACCGGCACGCCTCGCCAAGCGTGCCGCCCACGCAATCCACGGGTTCGTCCCGATCGCCCGGCCCTCTTTTTCATTAGCTTCTCCTTCGTAAGCCAAAAAAACTGCCGAAAAGATGCGATTAGTTCTTGCTCCTTTTGGCTGGGCGGTTACTTTCCCCACCCCGCTCCAAAAGCAGGTCTGCAAAGCGCCGCGAGGCGAATGCGGTGAACAAAGAAAATCGAAAATTTCGAATTT
>JAQGOL010000003.1 GCA_028293625.1 Chthoniobacteraceae bacterium
CCCGATGCCACGAGACATCCCCCGGCTCCATGCATTTTGGTTCTGCCTTCTGCTTTTTTGCACCGGCGCGCGCGCTCACGATGGACTCGATTTGTTTCCGCCTATCTCCGTGCCGGAAGCCTGGAACGTTCTTACACTCACCGGGGCCAATATTGAAAAGCTGGCGGCTGGACGGATCACCAATGAAATCCCGACACAGGCTGAACTTGCGCTTCAAGCCATCCGGTTTCTCCAGGGAAAGACGGGTAAACTCAAGGAACTCCTCGCGGCGGCAATCGATTTAAGCCGGGCCGATCCGTCCACGTTAAGCGAAGACGCCGCCACTTATCGGACACGGCTTAAAGAAGCGGCGGCCGGCTATCCCGATGCCGTGGTTCACGCTCCGGTATTCAGCTGTCCGATGTGCAAAGGGATCCGTGAGCTCGATTTTAAAGTGCCCTGTTTTAAATGCGGCATGAAACTCGTGGCACGGACCATTCCCGCGACCGGCACCCCGGGGGAACCGTCAATCATTCTCACTCCCGCCTTGGCAGCCCCTCTGGTGGCAGGGCAGCAAAACGAGATCACTTTAAAACTCACATGGAAACAGAACGGACAAGGCGTCACGCCGGAGGAATTGCTCGTTGTGCACACCGAACGCATTCATCTGTTAATCATCGACGAGAGTTTGGGGGATTATCATCACGAACATCCAAAGCCCGGCTCTGTGCCGGGTGAATACCATTTCGGATTCACTCCACGGCGACCGGGCGCCTATCGTGTTTTCGCCGACCTGACTCCGAGCCAAAGCGAAGCCCAGGAATATCCCATGTGCGATCTGCCCGGCGCGGTAGCTGGCACCAAGGAAGTGAACCGGCTTGAAACACATGCGGCCACTCTTGGGGATCAGAACTACACCCTGCGCTGGCTGACCGGCGGTGGGGCGGTTCGCGCCCGCCAACCCGTGGGCGCGCTTGTCACCATCACCGATTCACAGGGCAAACCGTTCCAGCGTCTCGAACCGGTGATGGGCGCCTATGCCCACATTGTCGGCTTTTACGAGGATCGAAAAACCGTTGTGCATAT
Organism: Chthoniobacteraceae bacterium; assembly: GCA_028293625.1. GTDB lineage: Bacteria > Verrucomicrobiota > Verrucomicrobiia > Chthoniobacterales > Chthoniobacteraceae > CAIURC01. The sequence continues at coordinate 1,066 of JAQGOL010000003.1, forward strand.
CCACCCCAGCGATGCCGAACCCAAACGGCCCACCGACCGCGGCGGCCCCAGTTTCCAATTCCGTTTCTACGCGCCACGGCCCGGTTTTATCCGGCTTTACTGCCAGGTGCAGATCGACGGCGCCCAGCAATTTGTCCCGTTTGGACTGATCGTGGCGCCGTGATACGGTTCCGCGGCGTGTTACAGCGCAGGCTGTTCGTCGGGGAACCGAAGCGTTTTTGTTCCATCGAGACGTTTGGAAAGATCAATGGGATCGCCCAGATGAACTTCATTGGGATCGACCTGATAAGCCCAGACATGGAACCACGAAAGCGTCGCCGCGCCGTAGAGGGTTGAGAAAGCGCCATCGACCGCATCGAGTCCGCAGGCGATTTTGACCCGGCCAATGCGCGGGCAATTAAAGCGTGCATCGTACGTGCGCCAGCTGTTGCCGACGTAAACCTGGAAGTAAGCGTGAAAATCCATCGGCGTGCCGCGGTCTTTATAAGCGACATCGGGAACGTAGCCGGTGATATACCGCGCAGGCATGTTAAAGCAGCGGCAAAGCGCCACCGCCGCATGCGCAAAATCGCGGCATACCCCAAAGCGCTGCGCGATCACATCACTGACCGACGAGAACGAACTTCCCGCGCCCCAGCGGTATTCAATATTATTGTGAACCCAATCACAGATGGCCTGAACCCGCACAAGCCCATGCGGGATGTCGCCGAATTGAGCGAAGGCAAAATCCATCAGTTTATCTGAGTCGCAATAGCGGCTGGGCAACGTGTAACGAAGCACCTCGGCAGGAAGCTCCTCCACCGGCACCGGCGAGTCGACGGCCCCGTAATCCTCCGGCACGCTTGGAGTTTGAATAAACATGTCGTGGCGGATTGTGGTCTGGCCCGGCGGCAAAAGAAGCCGGTCGACACAATTTCCCCACATGTCCTGAAACTCGGTCACCGGCAAGGGCGGTTCGATGGAGAACTCCTCGCACCGCATCGACTGCCACGGATCGAGCCGGGGATTGAGGACAAGGAGCGCCGGCGTCGGCCACGACGCATTGTATTGGAACTCGAACCCGCAGCGGATCACGATGTCACGCGGCGGCGTGAGGATCGTCGGCTCGAGCGATGGACTAAGCGGATTTAATGTGGGCGATGAATTCTTCAAAAAGGGGTGTGTAGAGCAGGTCGCGTTCGGGGTGATATTGGACAGCCAGGCAAAAGGGATAATCGCGCAGCCGCACCTGTTCGATTACATCGTCTTCAGCGCACCACGCTTCAACCTCCAATCCCGATGCAACGCGATCGAGGGCTTGATGATGGGAACTATTGACGAACTCAAACCGATGCCGGGCGCCGGGTGCATGCCGGAGGGGTTGAATATTCTGGTCACGTTGCTCGGGCGCCTCATGTCCATCCACATGCATCTGAAGCGTACCGCCAAGCGCCACGTTGAGCACTTGAAAACCTTTGCAGATGCAGAAGATCGGCAGCCCGCGTTCCAGCGCCGATTTCACCGCCTTAAACTCCCATGCGTCGCGCTCCGGCTCCGGGTCGCGGATCAGGGAAGCATCCGCCGTCCCTTCCAGATGAAATTGAACCGCGATGTCGGGGCCGCCGGTAATTAAGACGCCGCGTGCGAGTTCCAAATCAGCGCCCTCTTCGCCTCGCGCATTCTGCAGGATGAGTTCGTGATGCGAGGAAAAAAACCGGGCAAAGAGCGGTTCATCTTTTTCGCGAATCCAGCTGGCGACGGGTAAAGGCATGGGCATTTTCGCAAGTCATAGATGACTAATCGCGCGCACGCCGCCTTTATTTCCCATGTTCCGCATTTCTGTTTGCGCGCGCTTGCCATTTGGGTGTCACCCGATAAGCAATGAAGGAAGCATGAAAAAAATCGAGGCCATCATTAAGCCGTTCAAAATGGAGGACGTCAAAGAAGCTCTATCCGAGATTGGAATCGAAGGGATGACCGTGAGCGAAGTCAAAGGGTTCGGACGTCAGAAAGGGCATACTGAAATTTATCGCGGAAGCGAATATACGGTCGATTTTCTGCCGAAGGTGAAGTTTGAAATCGTGCTCGCCGACGATCGCGTGCAGCGCGCTGTGGATGCCATCGTACAATCGGCCAAAACCGGCAAGATCGGCGACGGGAAAGTCTTTATTCTTCCCATCGAAGACGCTTATCGCATCCGGACCGAGGAACGTGGAGAAAGCGCCATCTAGTTTTTGAAGGTGGAGCCGAGGCGAATCATTTGCCTTGCGACCGCCTTTGATCGTTTTCGATTTTTTGATCAATGCTACCTGCGTGGCTCGTTGTCACGCTCCTCGGATTTATCGAGGGGCTCACTGAATTTATCCCCGTCTCCTCGACCGGGCATCTTTTAATCGCGGAACACTGGCTTCCGCGCCAGACCGATCTCTTTAATATCGTCGTGCAATGCGGCGCGGTGCTCGCCGTGTTGCCGCTCTTTGGGCATCGGCTGGCGATGCTGACGCAGTTCCATGAACCGCGCAGCCGTGACATGCTCTCCAAGATCTTTGTCGCGTTCTTTATTACCGGAGTGGGCGGTTTGGTTCTCGATAAGCTCAAGGTCAAATTGCCGGAGGAAGTCGGCCCCGTGGCGTGGGCGCTGATTCTTGGCGGCGTGGCGTTTATCATTGTCGAACGCTGGCTTCATGGCCGTGAGCGCCGCCATGAGATCACCTGGGCCGTTGTCATTGCTGTGGCTGCCGCGCAATTGCTTGCCGCCATTTTCCCCGGCACATCGCGTTCCGGCGCGACGATTCTTTTCGCGCTGATCCTCGGCACGGATCGCATCCTGGCCACGGAGTTCTCGTTCCTTGTCGGCATCCCCACCCTGCTTGCGGCGGGCGCCTGGAAGACTTTCAAAGAACTGCGCCACCCCATGCCGGGCGCTCCCGGCGAGGATTGGATGTTGCTTCTCCTCGCGACCGTGGTCGCCGCTGTTGTCTCATTCATCGCCGTCAAATGGCTGCTGCGCTATATCCAGACCCATACTTTTACCGGGTTTGGCTTCTACCGGATCGTGCTGGGAGGCTTGCTGCTCATGATGCCGTATTTCTTAAAATGAGCAGCGGGCAGGTTTTGGAGAGGGCAGGTTTTTAAAAACAGCTCCGTCATGCGCCTGCGAGCCCTCCTTTTACTCACGGCGCTTCTCACCGTCATTCCCGGCATGGGTGCGGAAGAGACTGTCAGTGCGTTCATGGCCGATGGCTTTGATCCTCCGCTCGGCCTCGTTGGTCCCAAGCAGTACTATAGAGCGCGAGGGTTCCGTCCCAATGGTCATCTTGGCGAGGACTGGAATGGAGTGGGCGGAGGTGATACGGACCTGGGCGATCCGGTTTATAACATCGCCCACGGGCTTGTCGTCTTTGCCCGCAATTACAAGCTGGGCTGGGGCAACGTGGTCATCATCCGGCACGCCTATCTGGAGAACGGGCAAACTCAGTTTGTCGACTCGCTCTACGGCCATCTCAATGAAATCCTCGTCCAGGAGGGGCAGCAAGCCGCCAAGGGAGTTAAGATCGGCACGATCGGGAATAATCGCGGGATGTATGACGCGCATCTCCATTTTGAGATGCGAAAAAACATCCGCGTCGGCATGTTCCGCAGCAGTTTCCCCCGGGATTACTCCATTTATTGGGACCCGAGCGAGTTCATCGCCGCGCATCGCACCCTTGCCGGAGCAGGTACCACCGCAGCCCTGCCGATCAACACATTTCCCGCCAGCGCGCCCCCAGTGGTCGGGGCTCCGATGCAGCAGGCCGAGGCGCCGCTTGTCAAACCGAGCGCCGTGCCGGTATTGCGCCGCGGCGGTTCTTTCAAGATCGATCGTTACGACGACCTGCGTTAAAAGCCGGCGCGTTACGCCTTCACGCCGCGCAGCTTGAATTTAAAGCTGTCGATCAGAGCCAGCCAGCTCGCTTCAATGATGTTGTCGGAAACGCCGACCGTGCCCCAACTCTCATGGCCGTCGGTGGAAGTAATCAGGACCCGGGTCCGGGCCGCGGTGCCGTGCTGGCCGTTGATGATGCGCACCTTGTAATCTTCCAATGAGATGGAATCGATTTGCGGGAAAAAGGAGCGCAACGCTTTCCGCAACGCCGCATCGAGCGCGTTCACCGGGCCGTCTCCCTCGGCCACCGTATATTCCTCGGTGCCGGCCACATTCAAGCGGACTGTCGCCTCGCATTTGTTCCAGATCGCTTCGGTCGAACGCCGGTAGGAACAATGGTATTCAAGGGTCGTAAAGAGCGGATTTTCCTCATTCAGCAATCGCCGGATCAGAAGCTCAAATGAACCTTCGGCCGCTTCAAACTCGTATCCCTCGCTCTCAAGCCGTTTGACCTCGGTCAGGATCGTGGCCACCTCGGGCGAACCCTTTTTGAATTTAAATCCGAGGCTTTCCGCCTTCATGAGCACATTGCTCTGCCCGCTCAATTCGGAAATGACGATGGTCTGCTGATTGCCGACCTGGCCCGGTTCAATATGCTCGTAAGTGCGCGCCAGTTTTTGGACGGCGTTGACGTGCATCCCGCCTTTGTGGGTGAAAGCAGCCGAGCCGACATAAGCCGAGCGGATGTTGTGGGGTACATTGGCCAGCTCATCGACAAACATCGAAAGATCCCGGAGCGCGGCGAGGTCGCTTACAACGGAAATATCGAGCTTGAGCTGCAAATTGGGGATGATGCTCGTGAGATTGCAATTTCCGACCCGTTCACCGTAGCCATTGATGGTTCCCTGCACCTGGACGGCACCCTCGCGCACGGCCACCAAGGCGTTGGCAACGCCGAGCTCGCAATCATTATGCGTATGAATGCCAACCGGAATGCCGAGCGCTTCAATGACGGCACGCGTCTTTTTGCCGATCTCCTCGGGCATGGTGCCGCCATTGGTGTCGCAGAGGACAATCAGATCCGCGCCGGCATCGCGCGCCGACTTGAGGGTTTGCAGTGCGTAACCCCAGTCGTCCTTGCTCCCATCAAAAAAATGCTCGGCGTCGTAGATGACTTCCCTGCCGTTCTTTTTTAAATACGCCACCGTGTCAAAAATCATCGCCAGATTCTCCTCTGGCGTGACTCCAAGCACTTCAATGACCTGGAGCAGCCAGCTTTTGCCAAAAATCGTGACGGTCGGAGTCGCCGCATCGATGAGCAGCTTGACCTGCGGATCCTCATCAACCGGCAGGTTGGCGCGCCGCGTACTGCCGAATGCCGCGATCCGCGCGTGCTTCCACTGCCGTTTGGCGGCTTCCTGGAAAAAAGCGATATCCTTGGGATTGGAGCCCGGCCAGCCGCCCTCGATATAATGCACTCCAAAAGCGTCAAGTTTCTCCGCGACACGAATCTTGTCGGCCACGCTAAACGAGATCCCGGTCCCTTGCGTACCGTCGCGGAGGGTTGTGTCGTAGATTGTTACCGTGGGTCTGTTCATAAAAAAGGGCGTGAGCTTTAGCCCAAGCTCTTGAAGATGACAAGGTGTGGCTCATTTTTGGACGCCAAAGCATTGAGCTGGCGCTTGATGTCATTGGCGCTGTCGTGCCTAACAGAAGACATTTGAGAAGGTTCTCCTGCCCGAATGCCCGTCGCACTTTCTCTTGCCGCTGTTTTTATCTGCTGTTTTGCACTGGGCGGTTTCGCGCAGGAACCGGCTTTCCTTAAAGAAATCCGGCCGTTGATGGAGAAATACTGCGTCGACTGTCATGATGCGGAAAAGACCAAAGGGGATGTCAACCTGGCGCAGTTCGATGAAGAGTCCGCGTTCTGGCGGGATCCAAAACTCTGGGAACGCGTGCTTGTTCAGCTCCGCGACAAGGTCATGCCGCCGCCTAAAAAAAAGCAGCCTGCCGACGAGGAACGTGCCCGGCTCGTATCGTGGATTAGTCAAACCCTCGATCATCCTGATTTATCCAAGGTGCCCAAGGATCCGGGCAAACAGGGGCTGCATCGGCTCAGCCGGCTTGAATATAACAATACCCTGCGCGACCTGCTTGGAGTCGACACGCATCCGGCCGATCAGTTTCCGCCGGACAGCGGCGGCGGTGGCGGCTTTGATAACAATGCCGACACCCTTTTTATCCCGCCCGTTCTGATAGAAAAATACTTTGAAGCAGCCGCCGACGCGCTTGCCGCCGCCAAGCCCGAGCGCCTGTTCAGCCAGCGGCCCACAGCGGAACTCGACGAAAGCAGCGCGGCCCGGGCAAGCCTTTCCCAATTCGCCACACGCGGTTTTCGGCGTCCTGTCCAGGAAGAGGAACTGGCCCGCCTGATGCGCTGTTACGACGCGGCCCGCCAGCGGGGTGAATCGTGGGAGGACGCCGTGCGGTTGAGTTGCCGGGTCGTATTGATTTCATCGCAATTTCTTTTCCGGATCGAGCCCGAGAGTGATGGGGCCGTCGAGCCGTATCCGGTTGAAGCTTACGCGCTTGCAAGCCGGCTTTCCTACTTCCTCTGGTCGTCGATGCCGGATGAAGAGTTGCTGCGTGCCGCCGGCGATGGAACCCTTCAAAAAGCGCCGGTGCTCGAAGCGCAGGTCGTTCGGATGCTGGCGGATCCCAAAGCACACGCCTTGGCGGAAAACTTCGCCAGCCAATGGCTGCGCACCAAGGAACTGCGCACCGTCGTGGAACCGGCCCGGGATAAATTCCCGCAGTTCACCCCCGAATTGCGGGACGCGTTTTACTCGGAGCCGGTGGAGTTTTTCCATGCGCTCCTTGGCAAAAATGAGGCGCTGACTGATTGCCTCAACGCGGATTACACGTTTGCCAATGAGACGCTCGCAAAGTTCTACGGAATCGAAGGGGTGACAGGTAATGAGATGCGCAGGGTAACGCTCACCGATAAAAACCGGGGCGGCATCCTGGGAATGGCCGGTGTTCTTACCCTCACCAGTTATCCGCGCCGCACCAGCCCGGTGCTCCGCGGAAAATGGGTCATGGAAGAAGTGCTGGGAACTCCGCCGCCGCCGCCGCCGCCTTTGGTCAATACCCAGAAGATTGGTGGCGAACGCACTCAGGATGGGCTGACTTTCCGGCAACGGCTCGAAGAACACCGCGCCGATCCCGCTTGTGCCGGATGCCATGCACGGATGGATCCACTCGGATTCGGCCTCGAAAACTTCGATGCGCTCGGCGCGTGGCGCACCAAGGTGGGCGACCTGCCTGTCGACGCTTCCGGCCAGATGGTTACCGGCGAAAAATTCACCGGTCCGGTCGAACTCAAGGCACTGCTCATGGCGCGCAAGGACGAATTCACACGAGCCTTGACGGAACGCATGCTTTCTTACGCCCTTGGTCGCGGCATCGAGTCGTATGATTGGCTAAGCGTGCGCACCATTTCAGCCGCCGTCGCCGCCGATGGCTACCGCGCCCAGCGACTCGTACTGGAAATCGTCCGCAGTTTCCCCTTTCAATACCGGCGCGCCGGCGCAGTGCAAAACGTCGCCCATTCACAACCATGAAGACTTCCCCTGTTATTTCCCGCCGCACGATGCTCAAGGGACTCGGCGCCTGCCTGGCTCTGCCGCTCCTGGAAACGATGCGTCCCCTGCGTGGATTCGCCGCCGAAGCGCCCCTGCCGATCCGCATGGCGATTCTTTACATGGCCAACGGCGTTCGACCCGATGCATGGACCCCGGCGGCCCTCGGCCGGGATTTTGAGCTCTCGCCGATCCTATCCCCGCTTGCCCCGTTTAAAGACGATTTACTTGTGCTCAGCGAGCTTTGGAATGCCGCGAGCGACACCGGCGATGGGCATTATGTGAAAACGGGCGGGTTCCTCACCGGCACGACCATCACACGCACCACTGGCGCCAACCTAAGCAGCAACGGCGTTTCAATGGATCAGCTCTGTGCCAGGCGAATCGGCAATTTTACCGCGCTCCCCTCCCTTGAACTGGGGCTTGAACCGCCCGCGACCGGCGTCGATGCCAACGTCGGCTATACCCAGCTCTACGGCGCCCACATTTCCTGGAATACTCCCACCACGCCGCTTCCCAAGGAAATCAATCCCAGGCTCGCATTCGACCGATTGTTTCGTCCAAAAGGGGTGCCGGGTGATCGTGCCACTGCCGCCACGCGTGATAAAAGCGTTCTCGACCTCGTTTCAGAGGAAGCCAAGTCGCTTCAACGCAAGCTTGGCGTCGCCGACCGCGAAAAACTTTCCGAGTACATGGAAAGTGTCCGCTCGGTCGAACGCCGCATCGAATGGGATGCGGACCGGCAAAAATCGACCATCCTGGGCGATCCACTGGCGTTGAAAGAAGTTGAGAGCCTTGGCAAACGGGTCGACGCGTATAGTGATCCTTCCCGAGTGAGCGAACGCCGGGGCGACCCAAACGAGCATGTCCATCTGATGCTCGACCTCGTCGCACTCGCCTTTTGGACCGATGCGACCCGCATTGCGACATTCATGTTCGGCAACGCGGTCAGCGGCCGTTCGTTCGCATTTCTTGGAGGCGGTATTGGCGGCCATCACCAGACCTCCCACCACGAAAACAAGGCGGATAAAATGGATCAATACCAGCGGATCAATACCTGGCACATCGAGAAATACGCATATCTGCTTGGTAAATTAAAAGGCATCCGCGAAGGCGAAGGCACGCTGCTCGACCGCTCCATGATCCTGCTCGGAGCCGGCATGCGCGACGGCAACGCGCACAATCCCCATAACCTTCCGATCCTGCTCGCGGGACGCGCCGGGGGCACGCTCGCCACCGGACGTCATATTTCTTACGCCAAAAACACGCCGCTCTCCGGCCTTTACCGCTCAATGCTCACGCGCATGGGCACCCCGGTGGATCATTTTGCCGACAGCACCGGCGAGCTCCCCGGCCTCGATGACCAGAACTTCACCGGTCGCCCGGCGTAAAACCGCGGCGGTCGCTCCATCCCGGGAACGCAGGTTTGAAAATCGCCCCTCCGTAAGAATCCCCGCTAAACGGGCACCTGGAGCGCTTTTGTGATCGCTTCAAGAAGCATCTCAGCGGTGAAAGGTTTATTTAAGAGGGCTGCGATATTCAGTGTCCCCAGATCGGTGAGACGCGCCTTTTCGGCATAACCGGTGGCCACAATGATCGGGAGCTCCGGACGCATCCGGCGCACGGCGCGGATCAATGTCAGCCCGTCGATGAAAGGCATCATGATATCGGTGATCACCAGCGAAATGGCGTCGGGTTGCGCGGCAAAAACCGCGATCCCTTCGCTTCCATCGGAGGCCAGCAAGGTGCGGTAGCCGTGCAGTTCGAGCACTGCCTGGACTACCGTGCGGATGCTCGCTTCATCGTCCACGACAAGAATCAGTTGATCTCCACCATGCGGCGCCGCGGGAATAGGCGCGGATATGGCGGCCTCGATTTCCTGCTTTCCAATCGCCGGGAGAAAAACGCGAAAGGTGCTTCCCTGCCCGCACTGGCTTTTTACCGTGATGAATCCACCGTGTCCTTTAACAATGGACGTCACGGTGGAAAGCCCCAGACCGGTTCCTTTTCCAACAGCTTTGGTGGAAAATAGCGGATCAAAAATCTTATCAAGTGTCTCCACCGGAATTCCGCATCCGGTGTCAGAGACTTCCAAAAGCACATATTCGCCCGGACGCGCACCGGGAACCGATTCGGAGCTCTCCAGCGCCACATTGCTGGCGGCGATGCTAAGGGTTCCGCCGGCTGGCATGGCGTCCCTTGCATTCACACTGAGATTAAGGAGCACCTGATGGAGCTGTGTGGCATCGCCGTTCACGTTCCAAAGTGCTTCCGGAACAACCGGCTCGATCCGAATCGATTTAGGAAACGTGGTTCGAGCCAGTCTGACCATTTCGGTCACCAGCAGACCGAAGGAAAGCGGGCATCGCTCCCTCTGGATTCCGCGGCTGAAAGTAAGGACCTGCCGCACGATCTCGGCGCCGCGTTCAGCGCTCATCTCAATGGTTGAGACGATGGTTTCAAAACGCTCGGGAGCAAGCGGGCGGCGCAGCATTGGCGTGCACATGAGAATCGGCGACAGGATGTTATTAAGATCATGCGCCATCCCGCCGGCCAATGTGCCGATTGTTTCCACCCGTTGTGCCTGGATGATCTGGGCCTCGAGTTTTTTTTTCTCGGTGATGTCCTCTTTGACGGCCAAAAAATGCGTGATTTGACCCCGCGCATCGCGGATCGCCGAGATCGAGGCAAACTCCCAAAAGAGCTCCCCGTTTTTCTTCCTGTTGCGGAATTCCCCACGCCATTCGCCGCCGTTTGTAATCACCTGCCAGAGCCCTTCATAGACCTCCGGCGGTGTCTCTCCCGATTTTAGAATACTCGCCTTCCTCCCATTGACCTCCTCGGCACGATAACCGGTGACTTCCACAAACTTCGGATTCACGTATTCAATAATTCCCGCCGTATCGGTGATCACGATGGAAACCGGGCTTTGTTCGACCGCACGGGAAAGTTTCCGCACCTGTTCCTCGGCGGCGCGGTGTTTAATCCTCTCCTGCACTTCTTCAAGCGTGCGGCGGACGACCGGGGCAAGCCGTCCAAGGCGGTTTTTGATCACATAATCGCTTGCCCCCTTGGTCATGGCACGCACGGCGTTTTCTTCGCCAATGGTGCCTGAGACAATGATGAAAGGAATTTCAGCCGAGCGTTCACCCAGGAGTTCAAGCGCGCGCATTGAGCTGAACTCCGGCATCGAAAAGTCGGCCAGAATAATCTGCGGCACGCTTTCAAGCGCATCCAGATACTCACTCTCGGTCTCAACCCGCCGCCACTGGGGAGCGAATCCGCCGCGCCGCAGTTCCAAAATAACGAGCTCCGCGTCCTCGGGCGAATCTTCCACCAACAAAACGTTTAGAGGCGTCATCATCAGCGGATTTTCGGGCTCAGGCCGCGCTCTTTGAAGGCCGGTTCACCAACGCCCAATGCATGCTCAGGCGGGGCGTTACTTCGCTGAAATTGCGGAATCCGACCGGTTTGACAATATAGGCATCCACACCGAGCTCCCGGCATTCGGCAATGTCGCGGTCGTGATCGGAGACGGTGAGAATCACCACGGGGATTTCCTGTGTCCGCTCATCGGTCTTGATTCGGCGAAGCACTTCAATCCCGCTGACTTTGGGAAGCCGCAAATCAAGAAGCACGAGGCCAATACGGTTGAGGGCGGCGCGCTCTGCATGCGGCCCGCTTTGGAAAAGAAACTCGAGTGCCTCGGCCCCGTCGCGAACCACATGGATGCGGTTGGCAAACCGGGCACGCCGGAAAGCGTGCAAGGTGAGCTCCACATCATCGGGATTATCTTCCACCAGGAGAACCTCCATCAATTCCGCCGTGGTCCTTTCCCGGGGCAACGGAGCGGGGACATCGGCCGCATAAACAAATAACGTTGAAATGGAAATCTCAAGGGCGGTCGCCAGCTTGTCGATGCTGCCCAGGGAGACGTTGCGCGCCCCGCGTTCCACATCGGAAATGTAAGTGCGGTGCAATCCCGCGCGGTCGCCCAACTCCTCCTGGGAAATGCCAAGGACTGCACGCTTCTCGCGAACCGCTTTTCCGAACAAAATTTTTAGGTCTACCTCTCGCATCAAACTGGAAGGCATATTGATTTTCAAAGCCGGTTCTCTTCAACAGACTATGAGTGACTCTGCTGCATTTTCCACGCCGCCGGACTTCAATCCAAAGTGATATTTTGCATGCAAAAAGAAATACGAATGCGTCGATCGCTCAAAGGCGCGTTTTTTGAAGAAAAACTTCGCGTCGGCTCAAATCGATCCGCTTACTTCGGCATCACCACCAGGCTATCCTGGCGCGCTTCACCGCCGAGTCTTCCCCTTGCACGCAAGGCATCGACGGCACGTTGCAACGCTTTTTCAAGATCGGCCAGCCGCACGGGTTTTGAAAGCGTGTCATCCGAGCCAGGCAGCGTGTATTGCGGCTCCTCCTCCTCGTACGTGGTGGCCCGCATGGCGATAATCCAAGGCTGTGTTTCAGCCGTAAATTGCTCGCGAATACGCTCGGTGGCTTCGTGTCCGCTGAACTTGGGCATCTGCGCATCGAAGATAACCACATCGTAGAGCCGCTGTTTGAGCGCGGTTAGGACCTCGCCACCACTGGCCACCACATCGGCGCGGCAACTCAGCTTTTGAAGCATCCGCTTGGTGACCGCCTGGTTCACCATATTATCTTCAGCAAGGAGAATGATAGGCTGCGACGCCCAGACAGGATGTGTGGGTGCCGCCATAAGCAGATCGCTGGAGGGAACAGTGCCGCCCAGCTCAAGCAATTGCTCAATCGTGGAGAGCAATAAGGAAGGTTTGGTCGGCTTAAAGATCATTCGCGCACGGCCCAGCGCCTCAACCGAGCGGCGCAGATCGCTGTGCCCAAGCGAGGTGAGGAATAGGAAGGGAAGTGTCGATTGCGGATAGCGATTGCGCCAGATGCTTGCCACGTCGAGGCCCGTCATGCCGGGCATCTGCATGTCGACAACGCAAAAATCGAAGGTCTTGCCACTGCGCAGCGCCTTGATCGCCTCGGAGCCGCTCTCGGCCGGGATCGCTTTCATTCCCCAGCGTTCGATATGAAAACAGAGGATCTGACGATTGGTTGCGTTATCATCGACCACCAGCACCACTCGTCCCGAAAGCGCATTTACTACTGCCGAGGGGAGCGGGGCAGTTTCATTTGCCGGCACGCGGATATTAAAAAAGAATGTCGATCCTTTGCCCGGCTCGCTTTCCACCCACATGCCGCCCCCGAGCATCTCGCTTAAGCGCCGGCTGATCGCCAGACCAAGACCGGTGCCGCCGTACCGGCGTGACGTGGAGGAATCGACCTGGCTGAATGGTTTGAAAAGCCGGGTCAGTTTTTCTTTGGGAATGCCAATGCCCGTGTCGCGGATCGCGAAGCTGAGCTCCATTTGCCGGCTCTCCTCGGCTGTTTGCAATGCCTTGAGGGTGGCGGAAACCTCCACCTCGCCTTTCTCGGTAAACTTGATCGCGTTTGCAACCAGGTTGCAAAGAATCTGCCGAAGCCGCGTCGCGTCGCCGTGGATTGGCACCGGAATCATCGGATCGACGCAGTAAGTCAGCTCGACGCCTTTCATTGAAGCCGTGCGCCCAAAAAGATCGGTCACCTCCTCGACCACCTGCCCCACTTCAAACGGCTGGCATTCCACCTCCATCCGCTCCGATTCAATCTTGGAAAAATCGAGGATCGCATTGATGACCTCCAGCAGACTCTCCCCGGAGGTGCGGATGGTTTCCACAAAATCGTGCTGCTCGGTATTTAGCGGCGTTTCCAGGAGCACGCCCGTCATGCCGATCACCCCATTCATCGGGGTGCGGATTTCGTGGCTCATGGTGGCTAGAAAATCGCTCTTTGCGCGGTTGGCCGCCTCGGCCGCTTCACGGGCGCGCCGCATTTCCTCCTCCAGAAGAAAACTCTGGGTCACATCGTGCAGGCTGCCTGCGATCCCTTCAATCTTGCCGGCGGAACCGGTGACGCTCCGTGCAAGCATTTCAAACCAACGCGGCGAGCCGTCGCTTGAGACAATCGCTACCCGTTCCTGGCAGACGGAGAGCTCCCCGATGAGGAGGGCCGCGAGCACCTTCTCAATCTGCGTGGCGTGCTCGGAGGGAATGAGATCAATCAAACGCCGGCCCAGGCTCGAATGCACGGAACGCTTGGTCAGCTCGGTCCATGCCGGATTAAGCAGCGTAAGACGGCCTTCAATATCGGTTTGGAAAATGACTTCCCGCACCGATTCCACCACCTGCCGATAACGCGTCTCGGTCCGCAGCAACGCCTGCTCCGCGAGCTTGACCGTCGTGACGTCCATGATCGTGCCAAAATAATGCTCGCCTCGATCGCCATTGACCGTGGCGGGACGTCCCCGGCTTAAAAGATGGCGCTCGGTCCCGTCCGGACGCACTACCCGGTGCTCGATTTCGTATGGCACCCGCGTTTCAATCGCCGAGAGCACCACCCGGTCAAATTCCGCGCGATCCGCCGGATGCACCCATGGCTGGGGAATGGCTGCCGGAAGCGTACCCGCCTCTTGTTTTAACCCAAGGATCCGGTAAACCTCCTCCGAGGCCGTTGTGCCAAGGGTGGCGAAATCAAACTCCCAGCTTCCCACGTGAGCGAGCGTCTGCGCTTCGCGCAGCCCGCGTTCACTCTCCTGCAAAGCGGCATCGAGAGAAATGCGTTCATGGGCGAGCGCGATGGCGCTGGCAGTGGCCGCCAGCAGATCAATCTCATGCGCGGCCCAAAGTCCATCCGCTTCATCCCGGCCAAAATGGATCATTCCCAAAAACCGCTCATAAACGATGAGCGGCAGAATCAAGACGACCTCTGAATTCAGTGCTTTAAGGAAACGTTTTTCCTCATCGCCAAAACTTTTTGCCAGCCCGCTCACTGGCTGGCCCCCTTGCAACGCCGCCACCCAATGAGGAATGGTCGTCGAGAGGTCAAATTTATTGCAGGGCGCCGGAGCGGACAAATGGGCGGCATCGCGCCACGCCACCACCAGGTTCGCGCTGAAATCCGCGTTCGGGGCCCGACCAATTTCAAAAATCGAACTGGCGTTTGCGCCCGCCACCTGACCGAGACGCTCCACGATCCCTGGGTAAGCGTCGCGCAGATGGCGTGTTTGAAGCAGGACCTGCTGAATCTCGGTCTGCGCGATCAGGTAACGTTCGCGCCCGCCCAGTTCCAGGGCAAAACGTTCTTCCAAATCGCGCAATTTGAGTTTGACATCAAAGCGCTGCTGCATCGTGCCGACAATCAGCAGCGGAATCCCGAAAAGAAGCACGGTTCCCATCCCCCATTCCAGGGCGGCACAGGAGAGCAGCCACCACCAGCGCTTTGCGGTGATGTCGAGTCCGAGCACATCGCCAGTCGGGTCTCCTTCTTTGTTAATCACCGCTCCAAATGCGGTGACAAAATTGCCGTATTCATCCGCCAGCGGTCCCCCAACCGATGCCTGCCCGGTGCGCAATGCCTCAATGAGCGCGAGATCCTTGCCCGGATCCTTGTAGACGTAGCCGGGCGGCGAAAAATCCTTGGAATCAGCCGGCTCTCCGTCGATGAGGTAAATCACCTTCGATTCCTTCGGCAGTTCCCTCATGAGATAGACAAAGCGCAAGTTGGCATTGCTCGCCCGCAACGCACGCAACTGGAGGGCAATCGATTGATATTCCCCACGCTCCAGATCAGAGGGGTTGCCTGTAAGGCGCGCGAGCGCCGCCGCGTCGATCATGGCCGCGCAGCCCCGCACATGCTCCTTGAGATCCTCGCGCAGCCGCCTCTCCTTGGCATGCCATCCAAAGAAACCGGCCCCGCCCGCCGCCCCCAATATAATCATCACCCACCAAATAAATTTACGTGGGATTTTATTCATCAACACACAACGGAAAGCAAATCTCCGGACGCGCTCGTCGCCCACCCGAAAGAAACCCGCTTTTTAGGGGTCTTGGGCAGATGATGTGAAGGCGGGCTTGGACAGGATCCTGATTCATAACACCGACAGGCTAAGGCTTTTTAGCGCGATCCTATCCGCCGTGGAATCGGATAAATCAAAAACTTTCCAATTACCCTTCCCTCCCCTCATTCGGCGGCTTTACGTCGCGGTGGAGAGCCACGACTTCATGGCAATACGCGTCGGCTCTGTGGCTGCGAGCATCCGATCCAATTCCTGCGTTGCCCGCCCGCGGTCCGCCAGCGCGGCTGCGTTCTCAAGGGCCGCGGCGCTCTGTTCAAGAGCACTCGCGCCCAAGGTCGATGCCGCCCCCTTGATTGAGTGGGCATTGCGCGTCAGCTCAGGGAACATTGCCTTCTCCAATCCGTGCCTGCACTCCTCGCATTGCTGCGCGAGCGCATCGAGAAACATCGACACGACTTCCACGACAACTCCCTCGTCGATCTCGTCGCAAAGCTGGCTGATGCGCCCGACATCCAACGCCAATCCTTTCTCCGGAGCGGCTGCTGCAGGCCGCGCCGCGGCGCTCCGGGTTCGCGTGGCTTCCCAAATCACTTTGACCAGTTGGGAGGCAGTCACGGGTTTGGCCAGAAAATCATCCATTCCCGCCCTCAAACACCGGTTGGATTCACCCGGCGCCGCGTTCACCGTAAAGGCCACGATATGCGCGCGATGCCCTCTCCCGACGCGCTCTTCATTTGCTCGAATAAATCTTGTCGCAGTCAAACCGTCCATGGCCGGCAGCATGCAATCCATTAAAACGAGATCGTATTTTTTCCCCACGAGCATCTCCACCGCCTGATGGCCATCCTCGGCGTAGTCCGCCTCGCAACCGAGATCCCGTAGCATCAATCCGCAGAGCCGCCGGTTTACCGCATGATCATCCACCACGAGGATCCGCAACGAGGCAAAAGCTGGGTGGGCGGATCCTGGTAAAAAATCGGGCTTACCAAGATCTTTCATTATGTTCACGAAGTTAGGGATGTTTTTTGAAAGACGAAGTGCACAGCGGTGCACCCGTTCCTTTACCAGCAAGAACCCCTCCACGGTTCGCAAAAACTTTGAAAAAACCGACTCCTTTTGAGCCGGTCGCCTCCCGGGCCTTATGCCAGCAGCTCTGCCCGGCGGAAAATATCGGTGCTTCCCGGACTCCGCTCCCGCCAAAGCCAGATGCCGCCTCGCATTCCCAACTCATTGGAAACCACGCTCACATCCCTCGGAAGCTCGAATCGGATCGCCTTCGCATTTCCTCCGCCAATATAAAGATGATCAAAATTCGTGAGGATTCGCAGCGCTTCAATGGCGTGCTCCACACGCCGATTCCAACTTTTTTTCCCGGCTTCCTCCAAAGCCGCGTTGCCCAACTGCTCTTCATAGGTCTCGCCTTTTCGAAAGGGATGATGCGCCAGTTCAAGGTGCGTTGAGAGCCTGCCATCCTCGGCAAGGCTCGATCCCAAACCCGTTCCCAACGTGATCACCATCTCCACGCCCCGGCCGCTGATGGCACCAAGTCCCTGAATATCCGCGTCGTTCAAAACCCGCACAGGTTTGCCCAATTTTTGCGTCAACGCCAAATCCAGATCAAACCCCTTCCACTGTTTCTGCCCGAGATTATGCGCCGTCATGATTTTGCCCCGGCGCACGACCCCGGGAAATCCCACCGAAACACGATCATAACCCACCAGTGGCGCCACCAGTTTGGCAAGGGTTTCAACCATCAAAGCGGGCGGACATTCCAGCGGCGTTTCAACACGGACCCGTTCGGTGAGCATTTCCCCTTCCTGATCAAGCACCGATGCTTTTAATCCCGTGCCGCCGATGTCAATGGCAAGAGTCTTTTGCTCCGTGCTCAAACGTTTTGCTTTACGGACAGGCGGCAGGGCAACCACCTTGGATGTTGTTGTTTTTGCTTTCATTTTGACGGGTGAACGCGATTGAAAACCGTCTCCGCACTGGCGGCCAGTTAAATATAGAAACCTTGAAATCCGACGTGCGTCCACACGCTTAAAACCGCTGCCTGCAAGCCGATTACTTTCCTTTATTTCGGAACGTTTTATGGCACGAAACGCAGCTCTGCCCCATTTGGTTAAAAGCGGTTTCCACCATGGAAAGCTCCGGCGGAGTGGAATAAAGCGCCTCCCGCAGCGCTTGCGAGGCACGTTCGGCTTGCGCCACTTTATTTCGATAATCCTCGGGGCGCCCCGCGGTTTCTTCATTGCGAGCAAGTTCCCGAAAATGCTCCCAGAGAAGGGTGCTCGCTTCCGGGAGCCGGCCGCCGGGTGAAATGATCCAGCCGGTTTTGCGCGCTTCTTTCAGAAGATCAAACCGCAGATCGATCTCCACCATCAAGTCGACCAACGGCGCACTTTGACTCAGCTCGGGAAGCGCTCCAAGCCGTGCGATCTGCTCCAATGAGACCGGTTTAAATCCGCGCACCGCGTCATAAAGGCCGGGATACTCGGGCGCGGTGCCGGCCTGCTTCAGCCACTCCTCGGCCTGCGCCGGAGTCCAGCCGCCCGCCGCCTCGCATAAAATAGCCACCGCCGCAGGGCCGCGATGTTTCCCATGATGACAGTGGACAAATAAAGGAGCCGGCAACGTGGCCGCCGCCTGGGCAAGTTGCGCGGCGCGGCCGGTCGGGACTCCGTCATAACCAAACGGCAAATGCACGTAGCGAAGTCCGAATCTGCGGGCTCTTTCCACATCGGGCTTGCTTCCATCCACACTGAGAACGGTTTTGATTCCGAGCCGGGCAAGCTCGGCAAACGCCGCATCGCTTTCCGGCTGCGATCCGGAAAAAATGCGATCCGTTACGCGGAACGCATTTTCAATTCCGGGCAGCTCAATCGGAACCGGGGCTCCAAAACTCGCCAGCCGAAAAAACAGCAAAGCCGCGGCGGGCGCTAAAAAGAATTTCAGTCCGATTTTCATCCGATTAGCGCGCAGCGTAGTGAGCAGCCGCTGGATTGAAATGCCATTTTCTTTCGTCCCGGACTCCCGCGTTTTTTACTGTCTGAATCCTTCGGATCCGCAAAAGTAGGAGCACCTATGAAAATTGAAGGACTCAAAGGCTGTTACGAAAAAACTCGGGGCATCTTCTATTTTGCGCGGATGTGCTCAAAGATTCGGCTCCAGGCGGAAGGCAAACTTCCCGAGGATTACGGCCCAATGCTTGGCGATGGATTTGATGGGCGGACCTGCCGTTATCTCTCGGTGCAATATGACGCCGTTAAAGAGTTTGTGCTCTCGGGTTGGTCGGACGAAGAAGTCCTTGAATGGTGTATGGAAAACGGCCGGCGCCTCACTTCGGAACAGATCCTTATTTATAACAGTTTCATGAGCAAACGCGGCTGGCGCGATGATGAAACCGCGGAATATATCCCGGCGGCCATCAAGGAATACGGCCTCACAAACAGCACGGATATTGTGACGGACTTTGATCTGATTGAGATGGATGAAGGCCGATGGTATCCGGAAATGTGGCGCGACGCCTGGAAGTAACCAACCCGTTTATCCGCCATTCCTCAATTTTGAATCATTCCTCCTCCGAAGAGCCCGCTTTTCTCAAGCAATCAACTATCTGGGTAATGGCCATCACGGTTGGCGTCAATGTTGCCAACATTTATTATGCGCAACCGCTTCTCGCCAGTATCGGCCGCGCATTTAATCTCTCCGTCGCGCGGGTTGGAGCGATTGCAATGCTTAGCCAGGCCGGTACTGCGGTTGGTATGTTTTTGTTTGTCCCCCTCGGCGACAAGTTCGAACGGCGCGCTCTGATTCTCACGCTGCTGACAGGCTCCTTTTTTTCCCTGCTGCTGGTGGCCACCGCCCGCAATGCAATCTGGCTCGGAACCGCGAGTTTTTTGGTCGGCGTTTTCGCTGCCAATGTCCATGTGGTGGTTCCTTTTGCCGCGCACCTTGCTTCGCCGCAACAACGAGGCCGGGTGATCGGGACCGTGGTGGGTGGAATTTTGATGGGCGTACTGCTTGCGCGCACGTTCAGCGGCTCGGTTGGCGCGCTCCTTGGATGGCGCGCCGTTTACGCGATTGCCGCCGGCGCCATGCTGGTTCTCGCGGCGCTTGTCAGGAAAAAACTTCCTGTCAGCCGGCCTGATTCGCCTCTCTCGTGGGTGAACCTGATGCGTTCCACGTTGCAGCTCGTGCGCCAGCACGCCGTCCTGCGCGAATCCGCATTGTTGGGAGCCCTCTTTTTCGCGGCGTTCAGCGCCTTCTGGACAACGCTCGTTTTCTTTCTTGGCGAACCTCCCTACCATTTCCAAAACGCAGGCGCCACCGCCGGCCTGTTCGGATTGGTCGGTGCCGTGGGCGCCGCAGGAGCTCCCACCATCGGACATCTTGCCGACAAGCATGGACCGCGTTTCACCATTCAAATCGCGCTCTGGCTCGCCCTCGCCTCATTCATTCTTCTGGGGGTCGCCGGCCATCATCTTGCGGGCCTCATTGTCGGAGTCATCCTCATGGACTTAAGCGTCCAAAGCGGGCACGTCTCCAACCAGACACGGATCTATCGTATCGACCCGGGCGCGCGCAGCCGGCTCAATATGGTTTACATGTTCTGTTACTTCATCGGTGGCGGACTCGGCTCTTATCTCGGCGCGCTCTGCTGGCATTGGGCACGATGGAATGGCGTCTGCGGCCTCGCTTGCCTGCTGCTTTTAAGCGCGTTGATTGTCGAAGCGATGCATCGGCAGCCGGCAAAAAAGGCGTTGGTCCTGCAAAGGGAATGAACAATCCTACGGACATCAGGAAGTCCGGCCGCGAAGCGTCACCATGCAATCGATCGCAGCGTTCTTCCGCGGACAAAAAACCTGTGTAACCGGCGCATCCGGGTTTGTCGGCTGGCATGTCGCACAGCAACTCATTGAGTCGGGAGCAAAGGTCCAGGCACTGATCCGGCCCGGCAGCTGCCGGGATATCCCTGGCGGAATGGAAAACTTCGCATGGATCGAGGGAGATCTGCGCCGGCGCGATTCGCTTGACCAGGCGCTCCGCGGGTGCCGGTACCTTTTTCATGTCGCGGGCGATTACCGGTTCTGGACAAAAGATCCGCGGGAACTTTTTTCCAATAATGTCGATGGAACCGCAAACATTCTTGAAGCCGCCAGGAAACACGGCATCGAGAAGATCGTCTACACGAGCACCGTGGGGATTCTTCAAAAAAATCCGTCCGGCCAGCTTGCGGAAGAGAAACGGCTTGCCTGTGAGGCTGATTTGAAAGGCCCATACAAACGGTCCAAATTTCAGGCTTATCTCGCTGTCAAAACGCGCACGGATGCCGGCTGGCCCATTGTCACGGCCCTGCCGACCGCGCCGATCGGGCCGCGTGATCTAAAACCGACGCCGACCGGCGCCATTATCGTCCGCCTCCTCAACGGCAGGATCCCGATGCTTGCACGAACCGGGCTTAATTTTGTCGATGTCAGACAATGCGCGCGCGGCCATTTGCTCGCGCTGATGCACGGAGAAATCGGAGAGCGTTATCTGCTGGGCGGAATCAACCTCTGGCTCGCGGAGTTTTTCCAGATGCTTCAGCCTTATACGCCGCACTCGATCCCGCGTCATTATTCGCCGCACTGGCTGAGTCACATTGCCGCTTGCGTCAGTGAATTGGCTGCCGCGCGCTGGACCGGCAAGGAACCATTTGTCACCCGCGAATCGGTCGGAATGTCGATTGGCCCGCATTTTTCAACCAGCGCCAAAGCTGAGCGCGAACTCGGCTACATTTCCGGCTCGATCGACAACGCTGTTCGAGATGCGGTCGAATATTTTCACATGCGCGGCCTTGCCCCGGCGGCCAGGATTGATCGATTCCGTCGCATTGAGCCGGATCGCATCCAGGTCAGGTAAGGCAATGCGAATACCGGCCCAAGCCATCTCCTGGCCCGGCCGATGAGGATCGATTCACCGCTCCCCGGACGCATCCTTCTGGAAAAGGGCGGCTCCTTTCTGCAGTTGACGCATCATCACGGTGCCGGCGCCCGACCGCTCCACCCCGCGCAACGAAGCGAGGCTTGCCGAGGAGAGCAAATCGCCGCGCCAGACCAAAGTAGCCGCTGAGTTCCCGATCTGCACCGGCCAGAACTCGAAAAACGTGAGGTGCACAAAAAAACCGCCCGTGGCAAAATAATTGATGTCGACTCCCTGCCATCCGCCGGCGTTGGCGCGGCCGTAGAGGGCGCCCAGGCTGACGTGCGCGTCGCCTTCAACTTCAAACATATCCCAATAGAGCGACGGTGTGATACCGCCTCCTCCCAGCGGCGTGCCGGCAATGAGCCCCGCGAAACGCGCCCGGATCTTCGATTGCTCGCCAAGCATGGTGGCGGCTTCCGCGCTCGCGCGCACCTGTCCGTTCTCATACGGCGCCTGTTTTGCCAGCCCGCCCGAGACGAATGCCGTCGCGCGTTGCGCCAGCAGCTTGCTCCAAACCGCGCCAATGGCAGCTTCGCCTTCCACTCCGGAAAACTTTTGCGCCTCCGACGCGCCGATCTGAAAGTGATTTGGCTCCATCTTCTGACTCGCTTCGATGAAATTTGCGGGAGCCGTCGCGATCTTCGTGAAATTGTCGACCCCGGGTTTTAATGAGACGCTTCCCTGAAGATAAACCTTCAATTGCGGATGCCTCACCGCGTCCCAATGCTTTAAGAGCTCAACGGTTTTTGAGAGAGGCGCCTCGACGATATAACACGCCTGTACCGAGAGATGCCGCGCATTGCTCATAGCCGGACTGCGCGCCGTGACGACTTTGCCTTTTGCCAATTCCTCAAGATCGATTTTCGGGAAAGCCGAAAACTCCCCAAGTTCCGCAACCGGCTCGGCCGACAAGCTTTTTGAAACGACCAAAAGCGTGAGAAACAGAAAAGACCGGATCATCTCGCTTCAATAAAGTTGGCGGCGCACTCTTGTCACGTCCGATGCGGGTTCACTGAATAACTTGCTTCGCTTCATCAGTCGCTTTAGCTCTACGACCCCGAATTTTTGCCATGTCCGAACCGGTTATTCAACTGAGCACCCTTTCGAAACATTATGGCGATACACTCGCCGTCAATGAGCTCTCCCTTTCCATTGCAAGGGGCAATATCTTCGGATTCCTCGGTGCCAACGGCGCGGGAAAAACCACGACCATCCGGATGCTTTGCGGCCTGACCAAGCCAAGCACGGGGTCGGGCTTGATCACCGGCAAGGATGTCTGGAAAGAACGCAATAACATCCGGTCCCAATTTGGCTACGTCGCCCAGAAATTCAGTCTCTACCCGGATCTGACCGTGGCGGAAAATCTCCAGTTTTTTGGCGGTGCCTGCCGGGTGGCGCCCGGATTGCTGCGGGAACGCGTCACCGAGCTTTTGCGTCAGACCGATTTGGAAGGCAAACGCCACGCCACAGCCGGGAGCCTTTCGGGCGGAATGAAACAGCTCCTTGCCCTGGCATGCGCCCTCGTGCATCGGCCTTCGATCCTTTTTCTCGATGAACCGACTTCCGGACTTGATCCCGTTAATCGGCAACAACTCTGGAACCTGCTCTACAGCCTTAGCAGCGATGGGACGACCATCTTCGTCACCACCCATTACATGGATGAGGCTGAACGCTGCACGGACGTCGGTTTTTTACACAAGGGCAAATTGCTCGTCAAAGAATCGCCTCGCAATCTCAAGCGCAGTTTCACCGGGCGCCTGCTTGAAATGAACGTGGAACCGGTCATGCCCGCACTCGCGGCGCTGCGCCAGGTGCCCGGTGTCCTCGGCGCCTCCCTGCGAAGCGGACGGATCCGGATTTATTCCGCCGTGGCCGAACAGCTCGTTGCCGATTGGACCCGCGCGTGGCCTTTCCCTGATTTCCAATGGCTCGGCCACGAATGGGGCGACGCCGACATGGAGGATGTTTTCAGTGCTTACTCGCAGGATTACCACCAGATCCTGACCCCGCGGGCAGAACAAAGGGAACAACCATGATTGCAGCCATCCATGCGACTTTGAGTGTCGCTTACAAGGAGTTCCTCCACATCGTGCGCGATTGGCGGATTATGTTGCTGCTGCTCATTTTGCCGCCGTTTTTCACCCTGCTTTTCGGACACGCCTTCGAAGCCGGCGCGATCACGGGGGTGCCGGCGGTTTTGTGCGATATCGATCAAAGCGCCGAGAGCGGCAAGCTGGCGGCTATCGTGCGGCCAAAGGAAACCCTGCAATGGCGCACGCCGGTGAATACGCTTTCAGCCACCCCCGACCTCCTGCGGCAAGGGGTCAAAGCGATGCTGGTGATTCCGGCCGGCTGGGGACGCAGTTTAAAAGAAGGCACGCCGATTCCATTGCGATTGATCCTCGATGGCAGCGACACCAGTTCGGCTTCCTATATCGAAGGCGTCATGCACGAGTCGCTCGGGGAATTTCAACTCGCGCAACGTCAGGATATTATTGATAACCTGCCCGAGAGCGTCCTCGAACTGGGCCAGGAACTTCCCATGGAAGTGCGTAAACAACTCGTTTCCCTGATGGAACCGTGGACGCTTCAGAGCGAGATTCTTTACAACCCCAAGCTGCGTTTCATTGAGTTTGTCGTCCCTGGAATCATCGGGCTCATCCTGCAATTGCTCACCGTGACGCTGATGGCGTGCACCATCACGCGCGAGCGCGAATCCGGCACGTTCTCGCAACTCATGGTGACATCGCTGCGGCGCGGGGAGATCGTCGTTGGAAAAGTGCTCCCTTACCTCGGCATCTCGTGCATCCTGATCGCAATGACGATCGCCGTCGTCTATTTCCATTTTGATGTCGCTTTCAGGCAGCCGGCCGTCCTGGCCCTCATTTGCCTGCTTTTTCTCCTTAGTTCCCTCGGCCTCGGCCTGCTGATCTCCTCCTTCTGCAATACCCAGACACAGGCCATCCAGTTTGCGGTTTTTTATCTGTTACCAGTGTTTCCGCTCTCAGGCGCGTTTGCCTCCCTTGATGCCCTGCCGGCCAATATCCGGTTTATCGCGCAGACCTTCCCGCTTACTCATTTCTGTCATGCGTTCCGTTTGATCAACATGCAGAACGCAAGCCTCGACTACATCGCGGGAGATCTGATTTTCCTGACTTTGGCGGCGATCGTGACATGTGGAGGCGCCGGTTTGCTCCTGAGCCGGCAGACGGATTAGCCGTCACCCTAAGGGCCGGGGTCGTTCATGGTTATCCTTGCGGCAATGCGCCGCCCCTTCCATGAACCTAACGCACATCGCAAGCTGCCTGCTGACATTGTGCATCGTCAAAGCGTTTGCCGAGGATCCGGCCGCCCAGTTTGAACGCGAGGTGCGGCCGCTTTTAAAACAGCACTGCTTTGAATGCCACGGACCCGACAAACAAAAGGGCGGCCTGCGTCTGGATCAAAAAGAGGCATTGCTCCACGGAGGCGACTCGGAGGAACCGGCCATTCTCCCCGGGAAAAGTGGCGCTAGCCTCCTGATAAAACGCACGTTGTCACACGATGCCGACGACGTGATGCCGCCCAAAGGCAAGCGCCTTGAACCGGCCGAGATCGCATCGCTTCAGACCTGGATCGATGCCGGGGCGCACTGGCCTGCTTCCGGTAACGCGGAATTACCGGGCGCTCCCGCCCGCGGCATGACCGTCACCGATCACGACCGGCAATTTTGGGCATTTCAAGCGCCCCGGACAACCGACCCCGTTTACGAAGGAACCTGGCCGCGTCAAAAGCTCGATTATTTCGTTGGCGCACGGTTGCGGGAACACGGGTTGGAGCCGACCGGCGAGACCTCGCGCAACGCCTTTATTCGCCGGGTCACATTTGACATCACGGGGCTGCCACCCACTCCGGATGAGGTTGATCACTTTCTGAACGATAAAAGCTCGAATGCCCATGAACGCGTTGTTGAGCGACTGCTGGGATCGCCGCAATTTGGCGAACGCATGGCCAGCATGTGGCTTCCCTTGGCGCGCTTTGGGGAGGATCAGGCGCATCAGGTAGGCGATGACACGAAGTTCTTTTATCCCAACGCCCATCTTTACCGCGCATGGGTGATCGATGCTTTCAATCGCGATCTTCCCTACGACCAGTTTCTCAAACTTCAACTCGCCGCTGATCGCATTCCCGGAACCGCCCCCGCCGATCAGGCCGCGCTCGGATTCCTCGGCCTCGGGCCCAAATACTACAACCGCAACCAGCTCGAGGTCATGGCAGATGAATGGGAGGATCGCGTCGACACGGTCACCCGGACGATGCTCGGCCTCACGGTGGCTTGCGCGCGGTGCCATGATCATAAATTTGATCCCATCACCACCGCGGATTACCATGCGCTGGCCGGCGTTTTTGCCAGTACCCAAATGGTTAACAAAACCCTTGGCGGCTTGGTTGAGAAAGAGAACGTCAAGGCGGAGGAGATGCAGCCCGACACGATGCACATCGTCCAGGAAGGCGAAGTCCAAAATCTCAACGTTTTTATTCGAGGCAACGTGACCCGAAAGGGGGCGCTGATCCCGCGGCGGTTTATTGAAGTGCTCGGAGGCGAGACTTCATTTGCTGATGGCAGCGGACGCCGCGAATTGGCCGAGGCGATCGCGAGCCGCGCCAATCCCCTCACCGCCCGCGTTATCGTCAACCGGATCTGGGCCCAGTTTTTTGCCCAGCCCCTCGTCTCCACTCCAAGCAACTTCGGACATTCCGGCGCGCTCCCTTCCAATCGCGAACTACTCGACGATCTCGCCGTCCGTTTTATGGAACACGGCTGGTCGATCAAATCGTTGGTCCGCGAAATCGCCCTCTCCTCCACCTATCGCCAGGGCTCCGGCGCGCCACCCGTCGTTACGGCGGCCGATCCCTCCAATGAATGGCTTGGCCGAATGAACCGGCGGCGCCTTACCGTTGAGCAGTGGAGGGATGCCGTGCTCGCGGTTTCCGGTGAATTGGCGGACGCACCAGGGGCAAAATCGAGGGATCTTGACGAGGCGACAAATCGCCTGCGCACGGTCTACGCCCGGATCAGCCGCCTGAAACTGAACGACATCCTGATGCAGTTTGATTACCCCGATGCCAACGTGCATGCGGAAAAACGCTCGGTCACCACCACGCCGATGCAAAAGCTTTTTGTTTTAAACAGCCCTTTTATCCAACGCTATGCCGGCACGCTCGCCGCCCGGCTCCAAGGCACCGCCGAGATGGATACCGATCGCGTGACGGCCGCTTACCTCCTCCTGTTCAGCCGCGAGCCCGATGTTGAAGAACGCGATCTTGCCCTCCGTTTTTTACTCAAACCGAACACGGCGGAAATGACCCAATGGGAGCGCTACGCCCAGTTGCTTCTTGCCTCAAACGAAATGCTTTATGTGGACTGATTCCTCTTCCTTCCGCGGTGCATCGCCTCTGATGAACCGCCGTCAGATGCTCCATAAAATGTGCGCCGGGTTCGGCATGCTCGGCCTCGCGGGCGTTCTCGGGCCGGGATCGCTTCTTGGGGCTTCGCATCTCCCGCATTTTGCGCCGAAGGCGAAACGGCTTGTCTTCCTCTTCATGAACGGCGGCCCGTCTCACATCGACACATTTGATCCCAAGCCGGCCCTTGCCAAATATGCAGGGCAGCAGCCGGACGGTGAACTTTACAAAAAATCGAAAGGGACCGGCTACATGCCCTCGCCCTTTGCGTTTGCGAAACATGGCGGGAGTGGGATCGAAGTATCCGAGACATTGCCCAATCTGGCGAAGATGATCGATGACTGCTGCATCATCCGATCGATGCACACCGACGTGCCCAATCACGAGCCGGCCCTGCTTCAGATGCACACCGGCAATCTTCAGCCAGTGCGCCCCTCGCTCGGCTCATGGCTTTTATACGGGCTTGGCACGATCAATCAGAATCTGCCCGGATATATTGTCCTGCGGCCGAGCTCGAAGATTGTGGTAGGCCCGGCGCTCTGGAGCAACAGCTTCCTGCCGGCCGAATACCAGGCAGCCAGCGTACTTACCTCCGATATGAGCGTCGACAAGCTCCTCGCCAATATCCACAACCCGCGGCAAAACGAGGCGCAGCAACGCGAACAGCTGGATCTCTTAAATCAACTCAACCGCCATCACCTTGCTCAGCGCGATGGCGATCCCGAGCTCGAAGGCCAGATTCGCGCGATGGAGACCGCCTTTCACATGCAACGCGAGGCGATGGAAACCTTCGATATCAGCCGGGAGCCGGCCTCGGTCCGCGAAGCGTATGGCGATACTCCCTTTGCCCGATCGTGCCTCCTGGCGCGGCGGCTTCTGGAAGGCGGCGTGCGTGTCGTTTCGGTTTATTACACCAGCGCTGACAATCAGCCGTGGGATACCCACGCCGACCACAACGCGCGGCATCCAAAACTCTGCGCCGATGGCGATCGGGCAGCCGGCGCCCTGATCGCGGACCTAAAACAACGCGGATTGCTGGAAGATACCCTCGTGGTCTGGGGCGGCGAATTCGGCCGGACTCCGTATGCCGAGAGCAAGGACGAAAAGAAGGCCGGCCGTGACCATCATCACACCGGCTTTTCGATGCTCCTGGCCGGTGGCGGCGTGAGAGGCGGGACGGTTTACGGCGCCACCGATGAGTTTGGAATGAAGGCCACTGAGAACCCGGTCCATGTTCATGATCTTCACGCGACGATCCTCCACCTGTTGGGTCTGGATCACGAGAAGCTGACTTATCGATACGCAGGCCGCGACTTCCGGCTCACGGATGTCTTCGGCAAGGTCGTCCGCGACATCATCGCCTGATCGGCCGCATTTCAGTCCTGCGGGGTGACGGTCACCATTCCCGTCTGAGTCTTTCCCGCAAAGATCCCTGTCGCGAAATTGCCAGGCCCGATTACAACACCGGTGAACGCCGTGCGCGGCTCTCCGGCTGGAGTAAACGTGCCGCTCATCAACCCGGTGGAAGGCGCGATCTTCAGAGTCATTGGAACAGTCAACGGCAACACCGTCTTGGCCACCCCGTTCACGGCAACGTTTACATTCTGCGTGAGGGCGCTCTCGAGGAATCCTCCACTGAAAATAACCTCCGCAGTCGGGACCGTGGGATTGGGAAATACCAGCGCTTTAAGCAATCCGCCCGTGAAGGGATTTGACAGAGTAAATCCGCCAGGGAAAAGCCCCTTGGTCGAAGTCTGCGGTGGTTTGGTGAGTGTAAAAGTGCCTGAGACATCACCCACGGGAGCGCTCGCAAAAGTAAGATCAGCTACAAAACTGCCACGTGGCTTTGCATACAGCGTGGCGTTAATGCGAGCCGTGCCGTCTACTTTCAACTGGGTTCCAAATGAGACCGGCGTGTTATCAGGCAATCGGACCACGCCGCGAAGCGTTCCGGTTTTTGCAATCACAAATGAACTCCAGCCCGTGCCGGCTGGCTGATCCGGACTTGCGCCTCCGCCCAACTTGCAATTGTAGCGTCCGATCGGCGCCTGAGTTAATGGCACTTTGGAAAACGCAACTGTCGAGCCGACGATATAGGTATCAGCTCCGCTGGCGATCCTCGCGCTTAAGCTGGCCAACCCGTTTGCATCGAGCGCAAAGGTGACCGTTGCAATCAGGTCCGGCAATCCCTTGCGATGAAACGTTTGTGTGAACAGACCTCCGATATTGGCTTTTCCGCGGAGCACAAACGTCTTGCCATTCAAAACCAGCTTTCCACTCACAGCGCGGCTGCTTGTTTGAGTCGCGCTTAAGGTTCCCACGGAAACTCCCTGGCTAAGAACATCCCCACTGAACCCGCCCGGCACGATTGGGAATTGCAAAGCCTGATACGATGGCAGACTCGCCGGATCAATCGCAAAGGCCATGATGTAGTTCGGGTAGCCGGTGGTGAGGAAATCGTTGTCGTTTGTCACCAATAAAAGATGCCTGCCATCGGGAAGATCAGGTCCGAATGTAAACCCCTCAATATTATCCGGCATGCCTGGAAGATAACCGGCAGGGACCGGGACATTCCCGTTTGGCTGATTTCCTGTAAGCCCCTTGAGACTGATAAATGCGGAGGCTCCCTTTGTGATAGCCATCGACCTGGCCGCGGCCTCGGTCAGCCCTGCAAGCGCCTCCATGCCGCTGATATCAACGGCATTATCAATATCAATAATATAGCCTTTTTTGTTGGAGTCCCCGCCTTCGCGTTCATCAATCAGGAATTGGTGGTTATTGATTGCCACCGCATCGCTCACCGAGGTTTTGGAGACATTCATCCCCGGAAAATCCGAGTCTTCATCAAGTAAATAGAGAAACTCCTTGGGAGTGCCCGTGGGGTTGGTGAGATCAAACAGGATGAATCGTGTCCGGCGGGTGTTATCGCCACCATCCTGGGCCAATGGCGCCTGCATGGTAGCCAATAGCAACTTCCCGTCCGGCGTAATAGCAAGCCCTTCAATTCCTTTATTGGCAATGCGGCCCGCGTTTGGATTCCAGGCTACTTCATTGTTGCTTCTACCGCTGTAAGTAAAACTTGAAATAAGGAACTTCACCGGCACGGGAAGCACGCCAATGCGGACTCCGTCGGGCCTGAAATGATAAACACTCGGACCGAATTCATCGGATACATACAAGCTTCCATCCAGCGGCGAGACACGGATGCTTTCGGGATCAAACCGGCGGTTTGCATCCGGGCTGTTGCCTAATGAAAATTGATCGGAAGCGCCTACCAGGCTTGCGCCAAACTCATTCGTAAAAAGCGTGGTTCCCACATTGGTTGCTTTCACCGCGAAAGCATTCCCGGCGCCGGTCAGCGTAATATCGAAGGACTGGAATCGGGTCCAGAAACGCGTGGTCTCATCGCGATCTCCCCCATTTTTATACGATGTGCTGCTCGGGCCGCGATCGGCTAAAAGGTAATAAGTGTTGCCGTATCCGCTGTAAGCAATGCCGGAACCTATGCCGTTCAGGACATTCTCCCGGATCCCGTTTTCAAGCGGTCCGAACAGATTCGACATGTCGCTTCCGTTTCCATCAATGACGGCGCTTCCAAGAAACGTGACAGCTGCGGACGCTGTCATCACCGAGGTGAAAGTGACAAAGCTCGCGAACAAAGGAGCCAATGAGGGGCGGTAAAAGGGGGAAAAGATGGATTTCATGCAGACGATCAAACGGCAAGGCGACAAAGGGTGGCGCGTCACGAGCACGCAGGCAGATAATTTTAACACTAAAGCCGCCTGCGCGCTTCCCTTATTTTTTATTGCTCATGCGCTGAACCGCGGTTCCCATGCCGGCGGATTTCTGATCAACAGGCCGCGCGTTCCTCAGCCGGTCCGCCGACTTTGCGCAAATTGCGGGCCGAATTGGCAAAGGCGACATGGGTAAATGCCTGCGGAAAATTGCCGGTCAGCCGGCGAGCCACGGGATCGTATTCCTCCGCGAAAAGTCCCAGGTCGTTGCGGACTCCGCGCAAGCGTTCAAAAAGCGCATGGGCATCTTCTATCCGCCCACTCAGATAAAGAGCATCAACCAGCCAGAACGAGCATGGCAAAAAAGCGCCTTCCCCCGCGGGAAGCCCGTCGACGGAACCGTCTGTTTTGGTCTGATAACGCAGCACAAAACCATCAACCATCAGTTCGCGCTCAATCGCATTGATGGTGCCGAGGATGCGCGGGTCGTTGGCTGGCAGAAAACCGACCAATGGGAGCAGCAACGTGCTCGCATCAAGCAGATCCGACCCAAAAGACTGGGTAAAAGCGCCGCGCTTTTCATTGAAACCACGGGCGCATATTTCGCGATGCATCTCGTCCCGCACGGTGCGCCATTTTTCCAGATCGCCTGGCAGATTAAAACCCTCCACGGCTTTTACCGCCCGATCAAGCGCCACCCAGGCCATCACTTTTGAATGGGTGAAATCGCGCCGCGGACCGCGCACCTCCCAAATTCCTTCATCGGGATCCCTCCAATGTCCGATCACAAAATCGACCAGATGCCGTTGAAGGGCCCATGCCAGGTCGCCCGGCTCGATGCCCGCGCGCCGGGCCTGATGTAATGAATCCATCACCTCGCCATAGACATCGAGCTGAAATTGAGACGACGCCGCGTTGCCGACCCGCACCGGTTGCGAGCCCTCGTAGCCGGCCAGGTGCGGAAGCTCAAATTCCAGGAGCCGTCTTTCGCCCGCGACGCCATACATTGTCTGCATTTGCGCGGGATCGCCGGCGATAGCGCGCAAAAGCCATTTGCACCACGCCTTCGCTTCGCCGGTATAACCCGCATTCAAAAGCGCGTAGAGGGTAAACGTGGCGTCGCGCAGCCAGCAGAACCGGTAGTCCCAGTTGCGCACGCCGCCGATTTGTTCCGGAAGCGAAGTGGTTGCCGCGGCCAGCACTCCACCGGTTGGCGCATACGTGAGCCCTTTGAGGACCAGCAACGAGCGCATCTCGTCCTGCTGCAAATCGCCCCGGTCGACGTGTCCGTTGGCCCACGTTTCCCAGAACTTTTCCGCCTCCTGGAGCCGCTTCCCTGCGTTTCGTTTGCGCGGCGGCGATTGATGGGCGGGATACCATGTTAATACGAAGGCGACACGCTGCCCCGCTTCGATCTCGAAGCGCGCCACGGTATGGAGCCCTTCTCCGTGCGTTTCGACGTCACTTTGCAACAACAGAGCGTCCGGACCGGCGAGCGCTTCAATGCCGCCATCGCGGCGGCGCACCCACGGGATCGCCTGGCCATAATCAAACCGGACAACCAATGTCATAACCATTGCCACCCGGCCACGCACCCCTTCCACAATCCGCACCAGATCCGGCAGACAATCCCGCGGCGGCATAAAGTCAATCAACCGCACCGCGCCTTCCCCGGTCTCAAAATCGGTCTCAAGAATCAACGAATTTCCGCGGTACTGCCGCGAGCTGCGGGCCAGCTCGGTCGGCGCGATTTTCCAGAATCCGTTTTCTTCAGTGCCCAAAAGGGCGGCAAAACAGGCGGGAGAATCAAAGCGCGGCATGCATAACCAGTCGATGGAACCGTTTTTGCCGACCAATGCCGCGGTTTCCATGTCGCCAATGAAGCCGTAGTCTTCAATTTTCATTTCTTCTCAATCGTGGCCGCACCCGGCTTTGGAATAAGCGGCCGGAGATTGCGACTCAGGGGTTGCTCCGTTTAAAATCCCCCGGCACGATTGTCCGGGTGGCAATTTCATTTAAACCTTCCCTTAACTGGCTGCTGATCTGTGTCCCGGCGGCCATCGTGCTCCGCTTCTGGCCCGGTCTTGGAAGCGATACGGCGCTTTTTATCTGTTCCTGCGTGGCGATCATTCCACTGGCGGGCTGGATGGGCCGCGCCACCGAGGAACTTTCAGCACATTTTGGACAGGGTGTAAGCGGCCTCCTAAACGCCACATTTGGAAATGCCGCCGAATTGATCATCGCCCTGATGGCGTTATCCAAAGGGCTTACCGGCGTTGTTAAAGCCTCCATCACCGGCTCCATTATCGGGAACATCCTCCTCGTGCTCGGCCTCGCCTCCCTCTGCGGCGGCACAAAATATCGGGAGCAAAAATTCAATAAAACGGCCGCCCGCGCCTCCACGGTCTCCCTTTCCCTTGCCGCTATCGCGCTGGTCATTCCCACCGTGTTCCATGTCACCGCGGAAAACGGCCCCTCGGGCTGGGATCCGGTTACCGAGCAAAAGCTCTCACTAGCCATCGCATTTGTGCTTTTGGCCACTTACGCGTGCGTGCTTGGTTTTACCCTTAAAACGCACAAACAGCTTTTTGTTGGCAATCACGACGAAGAAGACGCGGAGAAAACCGGTGAGGGATGGTCGAAATCAAAAAGCATGGTTGTGCTGGTCATTGCGACGGCGTTTGTGGCGCTGGTCTCTGAATTTCTTGTCAGCACCGTGGAATCGGCGCGGGAAGCGCTTGGGTTCACCGAGATATTTGTTGGCGTGATTGTCGTGGCGATCGTCGGCAACGCGGCTGAGCATTCGACCGCCGTTCTTGCGGCGCTCAAAAACAAGATGGATCTGAGCCTTGGAATCGCGGTCGGTTCCAGCCTCCAGATGGCGCTCTTTGTCGCCCCGGTCCTCGTGTTTGTCTCCTACGCGTTTGGCACCCCGATGAATCTGGAGTTCTCGCTTCCCGAAATTGTCGCCGTCTTTGTAACTGTCTATCTGGTGTTTCAAATCAGTGGCGATGGCGAAACTAACTGGCTTGAAGGGGTCCAACTTCTGTCGGTCTACTTGATTCTGGCCATCCTCTTTTTCTACCTGCCCGAAACCCATCACCCCGCAAAGTAAGAGCTGCTTTGCCATGCGTGGCGCTGCAAACCTCGGCGGTTGCGCGCATTTTTACCATCAACCAGAAAACAGGAGACTGCGTGCACTTAAATCGCGTTTGCTGCTTGATTGCTTAACAGAGTTGAGAGCAGATGAATTTAGACCAAATGACGCAAGGATTCATGATGGCCAGCTATGTTCCGAGCTATGATGAAATCTTTCACTCCAAGGAAAACATTGATCCCATTCCACCCGATGCGGGCGGTTTAGAAAGTATCGCATAAGCACTCCCTGGAGCTTCCCCGACTTCAAGAGACTCTTTGAGTCCGCGCCCGGCCTTTATCTTGTGCTGGATCCCGAACTGCGCATCGTGGCCGTCAGCGACGCTTACGCCCGCGCCACCATAACCTGCCGCGAGGAGATTCTGGGCAAGTCGCTTTTCGAAGTTTTTCCCGATAACCCCGCCGACATCGACGCAACCGGCGTGCGAAATCTGCACGCTTCGCTGCAACGCGTTCTGCTCCAGCGCACCAGCGATTCGATGGCGGTGCAAAAATATGACATACGCAAGCTGGTCGAGGGTGGCTATGTTTTTGAGGAACGCTATTGGAGCCCTTCAAACTCGCCGATCCTGAATGAAGACGGATCGGTCGCCTGGATCATTCATCGTGTCGAGGACGTTACGGAATCGGTCCGTCTCAATGCCGCCGGCGTTGAGCAAAGTCAGTTAAACAATGCGCTGCACGACTCCCGTCAGGCGGTGGTCAAACTGCTCGAAGACGCCGTGGCGGCCCGGGAGGAAACCGAAAAGGCGCGGCAGGCTCTGCTTGCGGTCAACCAACGCCTGCAGGCGCTCTTGGAAGCAACACCTGTGGGAATCT
This sequence comes from Chthoniobacteraceae bacterium, assembly GCA_028293625.1. Classification (GTDB taxonomy): domain Bacteria; phylum Verrucomicrobiota; class Verrucomicrobiia; order Chthoniobacterales; family Chthoniobacteraceae; genus CAIURC01. The sequence goes on from JAQGOL010000003.1 coordinate 35,608, forward strand.
CGTTTTCCGAGGATGCCACCTGCCGGTATGTCACGGGAAATCCCGCTCTCCTGGCACAGTTTGAGATGTCAGCCACAGACAATGTCTCCGCTTCCGCCCCCGATTTGGCCGCTGCGGGCCGGCAGGTGCGCTACTTTCATGGGCATCGGGAATTATCAGAGGCTGACTTGCCGCTCCAGCGAGCCGCCGCGACAAATAAAACGATCCCTCCGATGGTTGTGGAGGTGGAACTGCCCAGCGGGCGCCGCTGGTTTGCCGAGATCTCCGGAGCGCCCGTACGCGACATGCACGGAAACGTGATCGCAGGCATTGGAATGGTGACGGACATCAGCAAGCGGATCCGGCGCGAGCAGGCGCAGCATGAGAGCGAAGAACGCTTCCGGGAAGTCATCCAGCACATCGAGGAGGTCTTTTGGATGACTGACCTTGAGAAACACCATATGATCTTCATCAGCGCGGGCTACGAGAAAATCTGGGGCCGCACGTGCGAGTCTCTGTATGCTTCTCCGCGGGCGTGGCTCGACGCCGTCCATCCCGAAGACCGAGCCCGGGTGCTTGAATGCGCGCTCATCATGCAGGCAGCCGGCAGATATGATGAGGAGTATCGGATTATCCGTCCCGACGGCACCGTGAGATGGGTCCGGGACCGAGCCTTTCCGGTCCTCAATTCAAGCGGCGTTGTTTATCGTATGGCGGGAATTGCCGATGACATTACCGAACGCAAGCAAGCCGGCCAGGCGCTTCAGGAGCGCGAAGAGCGACTGCGGCTTGCCATCAACGCCTCCAATATGGCGACGTGGGACTGGCACATTCCCTCCGGCCGAATTGAGTGGAATGAGAAACATTACCAAATCATGGGATACGAACCCGGCGAAATCGTACCCTCGTATCAGGCATGGGCCAGCCGGGTGCATCCCGAGGATCTCCCGGGCACCGAGGAACGGCTTCGCCAGGCCGTAGAACAAGGAAGAGATTACACGGCGGCGTTTCGGATCCTTTGGCCAGGCGGCGCGATTTATCACGTTGAAGTCAGTGGCCGAATTGATCGCGGGCCGGCAGGCGATGCGGTCCGCTGTTACGGCGTTCTGATCGATTGCACCGAACGCGTCCAGGGCGAGCAGGAGCGCCGCGAGCTGTTGCACTCCACCGCCGAGGCGCTGGCGCTTCTGGACACCCTCCAATATCATGCCCCTATCGGCATTGCGTTTATTGACCGCGAATATCGCTACATCCGCGTCAATGAAGAACTCGCGGCCATCAACGGCCTCCCTGTGGCCTCCCATATTGGACACACAGCCATGGACGTGGTGCCCGAGCTTTGGCCCCGCATCGAGGCGGGCTACCGGCAGGTCATCGAACACGGGGAGCCTGTCATCGAAATTGAAATGGCCGGTGAGACCCGCGCCCGGCCGGGTGAAATGCGGCACTGGCTGGTGAGTTATTACCCGGTGCGTCTGGAAGGGGAAATTGCCGGCATCGGTCTCATTGTCATGGAGATCACCGAGCGCAAACGGCTTGAGCAGGAAGTGCTCGATATCAGCGGTCGCGAACAACGGCGCATCGGCCAGGACTTGCACGACGATATCTGCCAATGGCTGGCCGGCATCCAACTTCTCAGCTCCGCCCTTGCAAAGGATCTCACGGAAACCTCGCCTGCAAACGCGACACGCGCCCTGAAAATCGCCGAGAACATGGGGCACGTCCTTTCCCGCGCCCGAATGCTCGCACGCGGCCTCACGCCCACCGTGATTGAATCCGAAGGATTGGCCGGCGCGCTGCACGAACTGGCCGCCAATGCGGAGGAAATGTTTCATATCCGCTGTTTTTTTGACGACGCGGCAATCGTCGAAGTCCGAAGCAAAACCGTTGTGCTGCATCTTTACCGGATCGCCCAGGAAGCGATCAGCAACGCGGTCCGGCACGGAATGGCCGACGAAATCTTCATTCGCCTTGAAGAACACGATGAGCATCTCCTGCTGCTCATCCGCGATAATGGCCGGGCCATCACCCTTCCCCTGCCCCGGACCGCCGGCATGGGGCTGCGCACAATGCGCTATCGCTCCGGGATGATTGGCGCCACGCTTGACATTGGTCCAGGCCAGCTCCGCGGCACCGAGGTGGCCTGCACCTTTTCAAAAGAACGGTAAGCCTTGGGAGGCCGCCGACCCCAGCGGGGTTACCCTAGGGCAACCAAACCGCTGAGATGCATCCTGCTCATCGCTAAGCGACGACGGGCTTCACTGCTGTTTTGGCGGCCAATAGCCGTTCTGCTTTTTTGCGACGTACTTCGCGTTTCTTGACGTTGTCTTTGCCTTTATTGTGTCCCATAGGCGTGCAAGACACACCCATCCGTCCCGTGTGCCAAGCGGATTCGCACGGAGGAAATCACAAGGCGGCCGGCCAAGCGGGTCAACGGGCCGGCAGAAGGAGAGCCCGATTCAAGGGGTACCCCGGTTTTACATGGAGAGACCAGGGCGCTTTTTTCGCCGTGTAATCGTCCGGCAATCGATAGGAAACAACGTCCGCTGCCGCGCAAACAGATAGCGTGCCCGGTTGATTTGGATCCTTGCCAATGCAAAGACCGCGCTTTGTTACAGTCAGGTGACATTCATCTCCGGACTCAGATTTTTGTGGTCTTTTAGCATCGGCTGCGGCTTTCGTGAATTCGTTTTCAACCGACTAACTGAAACCTGTTTCCCTCCCGAATGGCCTCCCACTACGAAGAATCCATGCAGCGCGACATCAGCCGTATCCGCGGCAAGATTGTCGCGATGGCGGCTCTCGCTGAACAAGCCTTGGAGGCAGTGCTGCGGGCGTTTTTGAAGCGGGACCGGCAGCTAGCCTATACAGTGATTCTGCGCGACAGGCGCATTGATGAGCTTGAAAAAGAAATAGACCGGCTCTGCCTGGAGTTCATGGTCAGGCAGCAGCCGGTTGCCAGGCAACTGCGCTTTGCCTATACGGCCATCAAGATCAATCAGGAACTTGAACGCATCGGAGACTACGCGGAAAGCATCGCCCGCCAGGTGCTCAAGCTGGCGAATATCAAAGGGGAATTGCCGGTTTCAAGCTTTGAGGAAATCGCCCACCGCGCCATTCCAATGTTTCGCGACGCCGTGCGGGCCTTTACAGAAGAAGACTCGGAGCTCGCCCTGCGGACTATGGTGGTTGAGGACGAGGTGGATGGGATTAAGTCGTTGATCAACGCTGAGCTATTTGCTCTGAGGCAGGCAGACAAGCTGCCCCTTGAAGCCTTTACGCCTTTGATGACAGTTGCCCGGCGCTTTGAACGGGTGACCGACCAAGCCAAGAACATCTGCGAGGAGGTGACCTATATGATCACCGGCGAATATGCCAAACACGAGGGCGGCGACGTCTGGCGCATGGTTTTTATCGACGACAACAATTGCGCCAGCCAGATAGCCGAGGCGATTGGAAATTCCCTCAAACAGCCCCAGTTCGTATTCAACGGAGCCGGTCTGAGCGCAGCTCCGGTCAATCCGTTGCTCAATGCATTTTTGGAAAAAAAGGGGCTCGGCACAGGTCGCGTGAGCGCCCGTTCGCTGGAACAAGTTCCCAATGTCGAGTTCAGCCAGATTCTTGTTGCGCTGACCGCTTCAGCCAAACGCTCCTTTCCCATTGCGCGCAAGGCGCTCCGGCTCGACTGGAGCGAAATGACGGACCCATGCAGCGCCGACCTTGGCATGGAGGAAAAGGAAGCCGCCTTTGAAGCAACCTATGGCTTTCTGCATGAGCAAATCTCCGATCTGTGCAAAGCGGTGCTCGCGGACAACATCGACTAACTTTCTTTCCCCATAATCCATGAAATTCACCTACCCACTCTTTGCCCTGGCCGGCGTTGCCGTATTTGCCTTTGCCAGCTGCAGCAAGAAGACTGAAACGGCCGGCTCCGGCGCGCAGAAGCAAACGATCGCCAATATTGGTTCGGATACCATGGTGAACCTCGCCCAGGCATGGGCGGAAAGCTACAGCACCCTTAATCCAAACATCTCGGTCGAGGTCGCCGGCGGCGGCTCCGGCGTCGGCGTGGCGGCGCTAATCAACGGCACCTGCGAGATCGCCAACTCGTCGCGCAAACTGGAAGAGGAAGAGGTGGAAAAATTCAAAGCAAAGCACAATGCCGAGCCGAAGGAATATCTGGTTGGCTACGACGCGCTTTCGATCTACGTCCACAAAGACAATCCGATCAACGAGATCAGCATCGAACAGCTCAGCGAGATCTTTCGCGAAGGAGGCGGAATCAATAAATGGAGCGAGCTGGGCATCGCCATTCCAGCCGGCGGCAACGACGACATCGTCCGCGTCAGCCGTCAGAGTAACTCCGGCACATACCACTACTTCCGCGAGGCAATCGTCGGAAAAAAAGCCGATTTCAAACTCGGCTCGCGCGACATGAACGGCTCCAAAGATGTCGTTGACCTCGTCTCGCATACGCCCAACGCGATTGGCTACAGCGGACTCGGTTACAACACGCCCGCAGTGAAGATTGTCAAAGTATCCAAGAAAAAAGGCGATCCGGGAGTCATGCCTACCATTGAGACCACGCTCGACAAAACCTACCCGATCGCGCGGCCGATGTTCATGTATACCCCGGGGACGCCTCCCGCCCATATCCAGAAGTATCTTGACTGGATTGTTAGCGATGCGGGCCAGGAGATCGTCAAGCAGATCGGGTACGTGCCGCTTCCCAAGAAGTAATTAATCCGCTCACGAACGGCCCGTCGCCATGTAGCGGAACGTTCCTGTAGATTTGCCGATGAGTCTTCCACCCAACATAGTAGCCGCCAGGGCCGCCACGGCCGTGCCCTCTTATCTCCCGTCGAAATCCAGACTCTGGCTGCATCTGATGGGCGAAAAGCTGATTGAGTTAATCATTCGGCTTTGCGGGATCAGCGCAATCATCTTCATCTTTGCTATCTTCTTCTTCGTCTTCCGCGAAGCAATCCCGCTATTTACCGAAGGCACGGCGCGAGCCGCAGCGTATGCGGACGCAGGCAAGACGTTTCATTTAGGCGAATTCCTGACGAGCAAGGAATGGTATCCGTCAAGCCAGAGTAATGTGAGGTATGGCGTCTTCGCCCTGATCGTTGGCACTTTCAGCGTTACGACGCTGGCCATGCTTATTGCGGTGCCGTTTGGACTCGGCGCGGCTATTTTTGTTTCAGAGTTCTGCGGCCCGCGCCTGAAAGAATCCTTAAAGATCATTATTGAGCTTCTCGCCGCCATCCCGAGCGTAGTCTGGGGCTTTATTGGGCTCATTGTGATGAACCCGCTCATTATTGGGATTTTCCATGTCCCCGTGGGCCTTAACGTACTAAACGCTGCGATCCTGCTCGCCCTGATGAGCGTGCCGATCATGGTAAGCATCGGTGAAGACGCCTTGAAAGCCGTGCCGGATTCTTATCGCGAAGCCGGATTGGCACTCGGCGCCACGCAATGGCAGATCATCTACCGGGTGCTGCTTCCGGCCGCCAAAAATGGCCTGCTTGCGGCTGTCCTCCTGGGAGTCGGACGCGCGGTGGGCGAAACCATGGCCGTGTTGATGGCCACCGGGCACGCGGTCAATATCCCGCACAGCGTTTTTGATTCGGTGCGCACATTGACTGCAACGATCGCCGCCGAGCTCGGGGAAGCTTCCCAAGGCTCGCAACATTACCGTGTCCTCTTTCTCATCGGCGTGTTGCTTTTCTCGATCACCTTTGTCGTCAACCTCACCGCCGACCTCATTGTCCGCGGTGTTCGCAAGCTATGAGTACACAGCTTTTTACCGAGACTCCGGGGGTGCGGCGCAGGCTCCGCAATCAGCTGATCGCCAAATGCATTTTCGGCGCGATGGCACTGGCGATGATCATCCCGCTGCTGCTCATCGTGGCGCACCTTGTCAGCCAGGCGTGGCCGCTGCTTTCATGGGATTTCTTCACGACCAATCCGACCAATGGGATGAAGAAAGGCGGCATCTGGAGCGCTTTGCTCGGAACCCTTTGGCTGGTTGCTTTCTCACTGCTCATCGCGGCGCCGGTGGGAATCCTTGCGGCTGTCTACATCAATGAGTATGCGAGTGACAATTGGTTCACCAGGGTCGTCAATCTGGCCATCATGAATCTGGCGGGCGTGCCCTCCATTGTGCACGCGCTCTTTGGGCTCGGCGCTTTTGTTCTCTTTGCCGGAATTGGCCGCTCGGTCCTCGCGGCGTCAATGACGCTCGCAATCATGACACTCCCCGTCATCATCGCTTCGACCCGGGAAGCGCTTGCCGCTGTCCCCCGCTCGTTTCGGGAAGCGTGCTGGAATGTAGGGGCAACCCGATGGCAGACCATTTGGCGCATTGTGCTGCCTAACTCAATCAGCGGCATTCTCACCGGAGTTATCCTTCAAGTAAGCCGAACCGCCGGCGAAACCGCGCCGGTGATGTTCACGGGTGCCGTCTTCTATCGCAAAATTGCCGAGGGCGACCTCTTTGCCTATTCGCTCAATGAGCAATGCATGGCGCTTTCGATGCATCTGTTTGCCATTACCACCCAGGTTACCAACCCGCCCAAGGCGCTCCCTTATGCGGTTGCCACAGCGCTGCTCTGCGTCGTGCTCCTGGTCAATACTACTGCCATCGCCCTGCGGGTATGGCTTCGCTCCCGAAAGAAATGGTAACTACAAGCAAGGTACAGGTGGAAGATCTCCGGGTCACTTACGGTTCCAAAGAAGTAATCCACGGCATTAGCTTCGATATCCAGCCGAATGAAATCTTCGGCATCATCGGACCCGCGCAGTCAGGTAAGACTTCGTTGCTGCGCTGTATCAATCGCACGATTGAACTCACCGTCGGGGCCAAGGTAAAAGGAACAATCCGCGTCGATGGCGAGGATGTGCAACGCGCCTCCAATGTCTACGGGCTCCGCCGCAAAATCGGGATGGTTGCCCCGCTCCCGGTCGGACTCCCTTTAAGCATTTTCGATAATGTCGCTTTCGCGCCCCGCTCCGCCGGGATCAGCAACAAGAGCGCGCTAAACGATCTGGTTGAAAAATGCCTCAGGCAAGCCGCGCTCTGGGATGAAGTAAAAGACCGCCTCGATTCACTTGGAACCAAGCTCTCCGGAGGACAGCAGCAACGGCTTACGATTGCGCGCGCTCTATCTCATTCACCCGAGATTCTCTGCCTGGATGAGTTCAGCATTGCCATTGACCCGGTTACCACAATGCGCATTGAGGATGTGCTAAAGGAACTAAAGAAAGAGATGACTATCATTCTGGTCACCAACCTTGTGCAGCAAGCCCGGCGCCTGGCCGCGCGCACGATGTTCCTTTGGAATGGAGAAATTATCGAGCTCGATCAGACATCGGTTATGTTCGGCGAAAATCCGAAGGATCGGCGTACTTACGACTACGTGAACGGCATATTTGGATGAACGACGAGCCCCGCTACTCCATTCAAACCCGGGATCTTTGCCTCTGGTACACAAAGTTCCAGGCGCTCAAGAATATCACCGTCGATATCAAGCATGGCCTCATCACGTCGCTCATCGGCCCGAGCGGATGCGGCAAGAGCACTTTGCTGCGCTGTTTTAACCGCGTCAATGAGCGCTACGGTTACGTCACCACCAAAGGCGAAATCGTGCTTCAGGGTAAAAACATCTACGATGCCGATGTTTCCCTCATGGAGTTGCGAAAAAGCATCGGCATGGTTTTTCAACGCCCAAACCCGCTCCCGATCTCGGTCTATGAGAACGTCGTGTTCGGCCTGCGCGTGCACGCCGATGGAAAACTAAAAAGATCGGATCTCGATGGGGCAGTTGAAAAAGCGCTCAGTGAAGTAGGCCTTTGGAAAGATCTCAAGGATCGCTTGGGCATGAAGGCAACAAACCTTCAGCTTGAGCAGCAGCAAAAACTATCCATCGCACGATTACTCCCGCTTAAGCCCGAGATTATCCTGATGGATGAACCCGCCAGCGCGCTTGATGTCGAAGGGACCCGCGCCATTGAAGAGCTGATGTGGAGCCTGGCCGGCCGCTACACCATCGTGATTGTCACCCATAACATGGCCCAGGCCCGCCGCGCCTCCCACGAGTGCATTTTCATGCTGATGGGTGAACTCGTGGAGCAAAACCGCACCGAAGAGCTTTTCCTCAATCCAAAGAACATCAGGACCGCCGAATACATCGAGGGCCGATACGGTTGAGCTTAGCGTAGGTTACGCTCTTCGCGTTCAAGCCTGTTGCGGTTCTCAATCTTTGTCCAATCGATAATCAGAGGATTGCTGCGATCCTCATCCGCACGTTTGCGGCAAACTTGGACTGCTTCTTTCAGAATTTTCTTTGCCGACTCAGATCGCACGTCAACGGATTCAATCCACCCAGCAATTCGCAACTCGCGATCAGGCAGGTCAGCAAGATCGCGGATCTTCAGCGCATCCCTGAGACTCGGCCACTCGGGCAGTTCTCGCAGCGGGCGATATTCCGCGGAGTTATCTATCACGAATCCGTAATACCAACCCGCCGAGAGCAATTGCGCTAGGCGGGCCAGTGCCATTTCTCGTTGTGAAGGATCGTTTTTGCCCTCGATCGCGCAGACTGTCGCTTCTTGAAGTCGGCGCCAAAGTGTCTCCGTGGGCCGTTTTGTACTAATGGCAGCCAACTCTTTTTTTGCGGCACGCACGTCTTTACGTATCAAAGCAACCGTAACAAGTTGGCTATCGGGCTTCTCTTTTGAACCCGCAGGCCGAAGGAGTTTCTCAACGTCACTGAGCGCACTGCGCATTTCGTCAAGCCGGCTTGCCGCAACGGTCGGCAATGTATCTGGCGCTACCGCTAGATCAGCGAAAATGCGTGCCTGGTCGAGCAAAAGCGACGCGTGATGCGAAACGGAACTTTGCGATTGGACATCCTTGGCCAACTTCAGTGCATCCTCGCTATTGCCTGCGGCGTGCAATGCTTCAATCAGATTGCCAATATCGATGTAATAGTCGTCATTATGAAGCTTCATCAGGGAGTTCTGAAATGCTTGTACTGCATCTTTCCTTTGATTTTGATTCCATCTCACCAAACCAAGTAGGTTTTGCATGATATGCTCCTCGCCCTTGAGGTCGCGGCCAGCCTGGATTCCGCGCTCGGCATCGGAATATAGCCCCAACAGCCGAAGCACTTCAGCGAGATTGAAAAATAGCATGGCTTGCTTGACCGATTTCAAGTCGGATTCAAGCGCGTGGAGATAGTCACGGACAGCTTCGCGAAGCTCAACATACCTTCTCCTCCGATTCTTTGCGCGGGCTATCTGCAGGTCCAATAGAACCTTCCGATCCTGTTTCTCGCTGGCAAGCTGAATTCCTTCTTCGAGCTTGATCCGAGCCCATTGTTGGTCCGTTTCGTTGGACGAGTCCCAATTGTTCCAGAGCCACAAGTAAGCCTCGGGTTCAGGATATTTTTTCAGACACGCTTCGCCTGCGTTGCGCGCTTCTGCTACTTGCTCCGCTTGCAGGTATAATTTCGATTTCTGCGCTAGAAGCTGCGCTTCCTCCTGCTTTCCCTTAGCGCAGTCAATCGCTTTATCGATATCCCAAAGCGCCGCGACGATTCCGGCGTTATCAGGGCCGGCATCCGTTAAAATTTTTTCGAATCTTGCACGCTCTGACCAGGCATAGCTCCAACCGGGAGTCTCAGTGGTAGCTTGGACCGCGAGTTTCAAAGCAGCATTTTCCCATCCGGGAGTATCTCTGAGCTTACTAAGGTCAGCCAAGGCGATAAATAGTTCGGCCCGATTGGCGGGCGTGTCGGCCAAACTCTCTGCAATACGAAATTGTTTCTCAGCCAAGAGAAATTCACCGAGTTTACGCAGATTAAGTCCTGCGCGCAGCACAAGCGGAAAGGATAGGGGCGCGTTCTTCCTTACCGCGTCATCGTACAGTGCAACCGCCTCCTTTCGCGTTGCCGTCGTATCCGCTGCTTTCAGAGCATTCACAGCCTCCTCAGCCAGTTTTGCCAATTTGTGTGCCTGAGTCGCGAGACTTTTTAATTCAGGTAACCGGAGGAGAAAATCTAAATCGCCAGTGCCGAACCGATTCGGGACACCTCCGGCAAATGCGCTCCTTACAGCAGCTACCCCATTTTCGAGCTCCGGACGCCATGCTGCTGGCAATGCCTTTGCCGTGAGAGCAACAGGCACGTCGCTGAATTTTTTTCCGGTGGTTTTCTCCCACACAATCTGCAACCGGTTATCAATGGCTTCTGCATAGGCCAAATACAATCCGGCGGCATCCGTCTCTCCGATCTGTGGTGCCCATTCTTTGATCCGTTCGTGAAGTAAGAGCCAGCAGAGCGGATGCGGAAGGCTCTGAATCGCCCTGAGTGATTTGGCATCCGGCGGGACGGTCAGCGCAAGCAATTCAGCGAACTTGTTTGCCTCATCAAGATCGCTATAGTCAGGGTTGTTCTCCTTCAGCTCCGCACGAATCGCTGCCACTGGCTCGAGGAGCTTACGGATCTCCGAAGCTGGAGGCGCCGTGGAAGTCCGTAAATACCATCCATCAAGATGAGCGAGTATTTTCCACGATTCCCGGATCGACGTCGCGAGCTTGGTTTCACAAGCAAGCTTTCGCCATTCTTCGGTTGATTGCGGTTCAGATTGAAGATGAGTCAGATCGTTGATACGCACTTGCCACCGCTTTTGAGCATCTTCAAAAGAAGAGTCGGCGGGAATAGCAGCCTGCGGTGCGTTAGTTGAAAGTTTCCATACACGCACGATGTTGGTTTCATCCGTGGCCACAATTGCAGAATTGTCCGGAAAAAATCCAACTGCGATAACTGGTTTTGTAAAGGCCGGAATGGTTTCCAATAAGTTGCCGTTATAACAAAGTGAAATGCTACCATCTTCAAGTCCCGCCGCACTCCACGACCCGCCTGGCGACCATGCAAAGGCTTTGGCGGCCGCTCCTGAATCAATCACGCCTCCGGAGTATCTCAAACGATCGAATCCCCACCGCTTGTCATCGATGTCGCCAGCCAAATAACTGCTTCCGTCAGGATTTGCCTCGATAGGCCCCTTGACGCTTTCTGTGCCTCGAGTTGCGTCCCGAAGATTGAAGATACTGCACGCCGTTTTATCCCCGGCAGCCAGCTGAGTGCCGGCATCGATAAAAGCAAGGTAATCGATCGGATTTCCGTTGAGCAGAGGCTCCCGCCAGCAGCCTTTATAGGCTACCGGAATAGCCGCGAATGGATCCGTCTCCAACAAGGTAACCTCGCCATTCTCAAAGCCCACCGCAAGGTAGCGGCCGTCATGGGAGAACGCAAGAGTCCGAATATCGGCCGACGCAGAGCCGACTTCTCTCCCGCCATTCCCATGGGACTTAGGTTTTGCCTCCGTCCTGCCTTTCGCCGGCGGAATTCTCGCCAATGTTGATCCATCAAGCGTTTGCAACCCATTGCTTTCTTTACCCCCGAGCGTTTTCAGATTTTCCATTGTCCCCATTTGCGCGACTACAATTTCGTATTTGGAAATAAGTTCCGCAGCAGCGTCAGGAGCCTGCGTACCAGGGGCCTCAATCAATCTTCTTCTAACGATTGCGATGAGTCCAAGTGTCGGGCATGTGGCGACCGCTTTTACGTCGACTGCCAGTTCGACCAACGGGGATATCTTTTCCACCGCGCTTTTCGGCAATGCGGTTAGCCGAGTCAACGTGTCGTGATTAAATTCGAAAATTGCTACCCCGCCCTCCTTGTAGACGATGCCGCTGCGATAGATCCGTCCACTCCGGCTGCCAACGATAAATCCACACAGCACCTCATTGGTTAACTCGACGGCATGGGTGGCTATCTTACCTGAAGTTAAATCCCAAACTTGAAACAAGTTCCATTGATTGCCTGTGTAGATAAATTGCCTGTCGCGCGAGAAGGCAACCTGCACTCGCAATCGAAGTCGGTCCAAAAGGTTCGAACTGCCTTTCCAGCGGCGCAATGCCGTGGCATCGGCGATCGCACCGGCAAAGAGCACCACGCCAGTTTGTCGTGCGTCACGCACTGTCCAATGTCCCTCCCAATCGCCGATCACGATCCATTCGCTGTCAGAAGAATAGGCAACCGACTCGATTTTCGTCGATACAGCAAACGAATCATCAAGCTTCTCTCCTGTCTCGGCACTGCGTTGCTCAACCGCGCCTTCACTGGTTGCGATCAGAAAGCGCGATTCGTCGGGGCTGAAAACCAGCGCAGTTGGGCGCCCGTCAACTTTCCATTTTCGGCCCGTTGGCTCTCTGTTGTTAACATCCCACTCGGTCACGTTTCCGTCGCGGTCGGCTGCAATCAGGCGGGCCCCGTTAGTCGACACCGCCAGGCAGGTCCAAAGGTCGCTTCCGCTCGGCTCGCGCAACGCATGTAATTCTGAGGAGGTTGGGTCCGATTGCAGACGAAGGGCGCCGTCGCGAGTCGCGGTGACGACGCCTTTCCCGGCGAACGCGGCCAGGCAAACATTAGCCGGCAGACGGTGTTCCACTGGATGAGCGGCCGGGATCAGGTCCCAAAGATGACAATCCCCGTTCATATCCACCACCAATAGGCGCTCATCACCTTCGTTGAGGCAAAATGCAGGCACTACTTTAAAGTAGGGAGAATCGGGATCGTTCCCCTCCCGCCCATCGCGTAACGGAAAGTCGATTGCAGGCAGATTCGGGGATAGCGCTTCCGTTTTTTGCGACAGATCCCATGCCGATAACGTGAGGCCATCTTGATAGCCTGGTGTCTCTCCCAGAAAGAGCATTCCGGGACCTTGTGGCCAGGAAATTATTCTGGCGATACTCCCGCCTTCCGGCAGTTTGAAGGCTCCTGCCGGCTCCAGCCAGGTCGCCCTTTCCGGCCCTGGTATCCAACCGTGCGGATCTATCTTGGAGCTGTCGTCACGCGGCCGCTTTCGTTTGACATCGAGTTCTTTTGCGGCGTCGAGAGATGCAAACTGGCCGGCGCCAAGCTTGATCTCCGCCGCAGGATCGATCGCGTAACGCTCAAGGAAAGTAGCCGCCACAAAACGGCGTCCGTTTTTCCATAGATCGGTAATTTCTTTGCGGTAGAGTTTTGCGAAGGCTTCCGAGCGCTCAGCATTCGATTTTTCCGCCTGATCAGCTTTAGCCCTTGCTTGCGCCTCTGCCGCCCGTGCCTGCTGCGCAGCCTCATCGGCTCTTTTGCGCTGAACCTGGGCATTGCGGCTCGCGTCCATTGCTTCACTACGCTGCATCCAAGCGATGATCGCAAGCGGCAGGCAGGCAAACAGAAGCACTCCCGCCGCCACGGTCGCCGCGCGCGCGGCAAGCCGTGCCCAGTTTCGAGGAAGCTGTTCGCGAACCCAACGGCGGTCGAAGTTCGCGCGATAGATCGGATTCTTTACAACCAGCCGTCCAGCCGCGTTACGAACAAGGCCGGAGAGCTTAAGTCGCGTTACCTCGGGTGCGACTTCGCTGTCTTCAACTCGCGCGCCGCACCAGATCCGGCGGTAAAGCCGCAGGAGATCATCGAATTTCTGAACATTCGTGCCGGAGTGCCGCTCACTGAGAATCCGGTCACGGATAAAAGTCAAATTGGGTTCCGTCTCGCGCGCACGCTGGGTCAGGAAAAGCTCGCGTGCGATCCGGTCGACCGCAGCGTTGTCGCGGGCATCGGGTTGCGCGGCGACTGCTTCGCAGATTTTCTGAGTGAGATACGGCTGGCCGCATGACCAATGGAAGGCGCGGCGCACGAGTGCTTCGGCCTGCGGCCGAGGAAGGTCCGGCATTCCATCCGCAAGGCATAACGCTTCCGCTTCAGTAAAGTCGCACAGCTCGATGCGGCGCCCAATATTGAAGGGTGTGACTTGTTTGTTGGTGATGAGATCCGCAGGAGAGGCAACGCCAAGCAGGCAGAACGAAAGCCGTTTGAGCTCCTCATCCTGACTGCGACGATTATAGAGCTCACGAATGCCAATGAAAAACTCGTCGGTCGGAAAGCTGAGGCTGCGTACGAGATCAATTTCATCGACGATGATCGTGATTCTCCCGGGAATCTTCGCCAGCAAAACCCGCCGCAGCACTTCCACCCACATCTGGTGCGGACCGAGCACTTTTTTCTGCGCACGGAAGGCGTCAATTTCATCCTCAATGTCGAAGTCAGCGCCGATCCGCTCCAGCATTCCATCAAACCACTGAGCGACGGTGACATCTGTGCCGATGCTTGAGAGATCGAAAAAGCAGACGCGGATTCCCTGTTGCCGGAGACGGTAGGCCGCGCGGCTAAAGAGAGACGATTTCCCCATCTGCCGCGAGGTGAGCACATAACAAAACTCTCCACGCAACATTGCTTCGTACAACTCGCGGTCGGCTTGACGCTCAACATAGGAGACAGCCTTTGGCTCCATCGTGCCGCCGGTGACGAAAAAAGCCGGATGCTCAGGATGCGGAGATCCGGAAAAATCGGGGAATGAATTGGTATTCACGGCCTCGTACGTTCAGGCCAGATGACGACGCAGGTAATCGCCGTAAATCCCACAGCGCACGATGGCTTCCTGCCGGGACTCGCCCACCACGAGCCCAGCGCTTCGCAGGCGATGAAACTGCTCGATGGTGAGTTCGCGCCCGTGGCGGATGAACTCACTCATTGCGGATTCTATTTCCGGGTCGCTGTGAAGTGAGGTGTAAAAGCGCCGAAGATGATCGCCGAAAATCCCATAGTCGGTCGCGGCTTCCACCAGCAGCTTCTCAAAGGGAACATCCTCCACCGCGAGGGCATAAAGGCTTCGGCGCACCAGATAAGGCTGTCCGCCGACCCGTTCCATTAATCGCATGATCTGCTCCTCATTGGAAAGTGCATTGCCGTAACGGGCGTTCAGATCGCTGATTTCCTCCGGTTTAAAGTCAGCGAGCGCGACGCGCGTTCCAACGTTGAAGGGCGACATGTTTACGTCACGAATAAAAAGGCTTGCCTCGGTCGCATAACCTATGACGAGCGAGAACTGGCTCCATTGGCTGGAGGGATTGAGCGCGCGCGCATTGTGCCACGACCGAAATAATCCGAAGACTTCAGTCCCGAACGCACATGGAAAAAGCCGGTCCACTTCGTCAAGCGCCCATACCAGGGGCGTCTCGGCCGCTTTTAGCACGTCACGCCGGATGAAACGTTCAAAATTCACGTTTGCAGCTTTCCGTTCCTCCCAACACGTCTCGATTCGTGCCTCAAGGTCGAGTTGATCCGAGAGATGGTCAGCAAGCGCCGTATAAAATGCGCGTAGATTGCTAAAGTCGCTCTCGTTGAGCGTTTGCAGATCCGTGACGGCGACGCGGCGTTCTCGGTCACGCGCGAGTTGCAAGCCACGAGCAATAAGCGAGGTCTTGCCCATTTGCCTTGCACCCTTAACCAGCACAATACTGTCGCGCCGTTCGATACCTGCCTGGAAGGAGCGGTCCCCGTCCCGCACAACATAAAAGGGCGACGTGAGCGGTACCGCGCCAAAGGGCATCTCCATTTGCCGGGCCACGGTGGCCGGCTGCAACTGCGGCATTTCCAGCGCCGCGACCATTGAGTTCACCAAGGCATCGTCGTCTGCCGGGGTTCTCCAGATGAAATAGTGGAGCCGCTGTAAGTAGTGATCCAGATTTGATGGCAACGCGCCCTCATAATTTACCCGCAAAGGTAGAATACGCGGACTGCCGCTATTGATCTGCTGGTGGCGCGAAGCGATTCTAACCTCTTCCTCCAGCATCTCGCTGCCCACAGAAAACATCGAAAGAAGCGGAATGACTGCGTCGGAGTTCTCAACTTTTTCCCGGATTGTGCGTCTCCATTCCGAGCCGACTTCCAATTGCTTATCGACAAATATAGTATGACCTCGTGCCCCGAGTTGCTGCTGCAAGAGAGCAACGAGGCGCTCGTCGAGCGCAATTCCGCGTTTGTAGAGTAGAGCAATGTTGAGGGCGCGCTCTGAGGATTTCCCAATAACAGCAGGCGCCGGAGCCGCTTGCTCAGGACTCGATGTGACACTTGGAGATATCTGTTTGCTTTGCGCCTTTAACTCAGTCAGCTCAAGGGAGTTTAGAAGCCGGCGCACCACGTGCGCCGCCGCTTCCAGCTGATCAAGCAGCGGCGGATCGCTTGCATCGACATACTGGGTATTTCCCAGCAAATAATCAAATGCACGGCAACGTTCCGGGGCAATAACAAATACCGGAACGATAGGCACACTATATTTGTCGGCGACGCTAACTTCGCGTTTTTGTTGCTTGGGCGATTCGATGCTGCCCGGGGTAAGCAAGAGCAGGAAAACACGGCTTTCCGTAATTGCTCTCACAATCTCTTCATCCCATTGGTCCGAAGCATGGATGTCCGCAGCATCAAGCCAGCACAAGACGCCGTTGGATTCAAGGAGCGTCCGAAATTGCAATGCCACGCTTTGATCGCAATGGCGATAACTAATAAATGCACGGTGATTCATCGAATCTGTCCTATTTCGCAGCATGTATTTAAATATTTACTGAGTACATATTTAAATCAACATAATACCGTTTAATTTGTTTTACTATTAGCTCCCGCATAAACTATTTAACTAATATTAAACAATAAATATTATATGTTAAATGCAACCCTCGGATATCACACCGCCGGTTTGCAGAAGGAATGAATTTCGGCGCGCAGATTTGATGTGAAGCGGCCAAAACGGCTCTCTCAAGCCGTTTCGCGCACTTCAAAACGGCAAGGCACGATCAATAACCAATGGCTGCGGACAGACCATTTGTTACAATCAGGTGAATTTTTTAGTGGCGTTTTGTCTTCGCCCGGGCGTGGATACGCTCAATCCCAGGCTTTTTTTGTCCTTCAATGAGAACTTCTTCCCTCCTCACCCCTCTCTTTAAAGTGCACCATCGGCGCATCCTCGCGGCGGGCGCCGCAGCGCTTGTGACTGCCGGAATGGTGGTCTGCGCACCCGATTCATTTGGCGGCAGCCTTCTATACAGCGGCGGCACCGTGACGGAAAATTTCGATGGCCTCGGACCTGGGTTGACAACCGAGGCGCTAAGCGGCGCGGGGAGCCTGCCAAATGATGGCTCCAGCCCATGGCGCATCGGCGTCGTGGCGAGTGCCACGGGCAACACGACCGCTGCGGTGACAACCACGGAAATTCACGCGGTGAGCGATGGCAGCGTCGGAGTGGTCAATGGCAACCCCCGCCTTTTTAACAATGGCGAAGCAGGCACCAATTCGCTTTCCGATCGCGCCCTTGGCACCGCCAATACAGGGGGTGATCCGGTGATCGATTTACTGATCACCAATTCATCCGGGTTGGCGATGTCGGGATTTTCACTTTCATTCGATACGGAATGGTGGCGGGCAGGCGTCGGCACGGCTCCCAATCTCGGCTACCTGCTATATTACAGCCTGACCGGCGAAGCGAGTTCGTGGAAGCCGATCACTGCGACGCTTCCTTCGAAGAACTTTGCATCGGGGCAGGACCTGGATGGAAACGCGCCGGCAAACCGCCAGAACATTAGTACGGCTGTCACACTTCCGCAGTCTATCGCAACCGGCAACACGTTTTTCCTGCGTTGGCGCGATGACAACGACGCAACCAATTCTCCCGACAGCAATATCGCTATCGATAACTTTAGTTTTACTGGCGTCCTTACAGTGCCAGTCGGCAAAAGTCTCATTTACAATCGCGCCCATAACGCAGGCAGCGCTCCGAGTGGCGTGCTTGAAATCTCAGACGGAGCTTACTGGCTCAATGGCGCCACGCCGACCGGTTTTTCCGCGGGGGACAAGCTTACCTTCAGCCAGGATGGCGCGGCGACCATCAATGTGCCGGCTAATGTGTTTACTGGCGGAGTCATCGTAAGCAACGCGGTGGGAACCTACACGATTGGAGGAGAAGGGAGGATTGCCGGCTCCTTGACCAAGACAAACAGCGGCACGCTGGTGCTTACGAGCGCCAATTCCTTTTCAAGTGTCACGTTAAATGGAGGAACCATTGCAACGCAGGCCGCTGGCGCACTTGGGGTGGCGGCACCTCTGACTGTCGGTGAGGGCGGCGGCATTCTTCAGGCGGATATTGATGTCGCCGTGGCGGGGATCAATGGCAGCGGCCCGCTCCTTAAAAATGGACTCGGCTCCCTCATTATCACAGGCACTGGCAATGGCTCCGGCGGTATCACAATCGAAACGGGCAAAGTGCAGGCCGATTCGGATGCGGCGCTCGGCGGGAACACGCAAACCATCAAATTTGATGGCGGCACGCTTGAGTTCACCAACGCGGCCGCTGATTTGGTATTCAGCGATGCCACCAAGACACGCACGATTACTGTGATGGAAAATGGCGGGACAATCGCCGGAACGGGCGCCGGCGGCGTCGTGATCGGGCTGAACAACTCGCTGACCGGAAGCGGCCCGCTAACAAAAACCGGGCCAAGCACTTTACGGATGGCGGCGAATCAGAACACGCTGACCAGCACCTGGTTTATCACCGAAGGCACTCTTGAATACGGGGCGGGCCTCACCAATGCACTCGGTTCCGGCACGGTAATTGTCAGTGCAGGCGCCCATCTTTCCGGGAAAGGCGATATCGCGCCCGCGACGACCATTATTCCCAATAAGATTGTCCTGAACGGCGGCGATCTGACCACGCGCTCCAGCGACACGACCATCTTCGCCGGCACGGTGAGTGTGACGGCGAATTCCACCTTGACCGTGCGCAGCTCCAGCACGCCGGCCAACTCGCAGGCCTTCTCGATCAGCGGCGTCCTTTCCGGTGCGGCCGACCTCACGATTGCCGGGCTCAACCCGCAGACCAATGGCGCAGGCAAAGCGCTGCGGCTTACCAATAGCGCGAACCTCTTTAGCGGAACATTTCGGGTGAGCGCGGGCCAGATCCTGGCCAGCGAACCGGCGAGCGGCACGGGCAACACCCTCGGCACCGGCTCAATTGTGCTGAGCAACTCCACGCTTCGGATTCGCGACAACGGCACTGGCAGCGGCGGATTGCTTGCTTATAACAATAATATAACGGTTGATACCGGCGCCTCAACGCTCGATCTTGATCGGGCCACAGGCGTAAGCAACAGTGGCAATATCATCCGGTTTGGCACACTCGACATCGGCAGTCAGACCCTCACCGTGACCGGGGCAAATTCGTACCAGGCTTCCTTCAACGGAGCCGTGACCCTCACGGGGAATGCGACAATCGACACAAATACCAAGGTAATCATGGCCGGCGCAATCAATGGCCCTTTTGGATTAACCAAAGTCGGAGCCGGAGTGCTTGCCTTGAACACCGCCAATACGTTTACGGGCGCGGCGACAATCAGCGGCGGCACACTCAGCGGCACCGGATCGGTTCCCGGCGTGCTGGCGATCAACAGCACCGCCACCCTTGCCCCCGGCAACGGCGCGGGAACGTTTTCCGCCGGCGGCAATCTCACACTCGCCTCAGGTTCAACGCTCGCCCTTGATCTCGCTCACGGCGCCGGAGCCGCACCAGTTCCCGGCACGGACTACGACCGGCTCGTCATCGGCACCGGCGTCGGCGTTGCAAGCACGGCAACTGTCACCCTGGGCGGCGGCGCCCTCGCCCTCACCCTCGGGTCCGGCATCAAGGTCAACGACACCTATTTCATCGTGCTTAACGACGGAACCGATGCCGTGTCGGGCACTTTCAACGGGCTGGCCGACGACGCAACGTTTACTGTTGGCTCCACTCAGTTCCAAATCAGTTATGATGCCAACTCGGCGACCGGATTACTTAGCGGCGGCAATGACATTGCCCTTCTTGCCATCCAGGTGCCCGAGCCCGCCAGTTCACTGCTTGCGCTCTGCGGCGCCGTGGGGTTGCTCGGCTTTCGTCGACGGCCGGCTTTCTCAAAGGGCAACGGTCGGTCGATATAATGCGAATACCGGTGCCCGGTTTTAAAGACGGGTCTGCGCCCATATCCGCTCACTCGCCGGGGCAACCCGGCAAATAAGTTCCCGGGGACCTTTCGGGTACCGGGAAATGTCATCTTCTTTCGGTGCAGGATCTGCTCTTTGCTGGCAGACTTATGGGCTATGGAAAAAAACGCTTGCGGTGACACCTGGTGACGCACTCTCACCAGATCACTCTGATTATTGTCAATGATTATCATTTTAGAACGGTTTACACGCTGTTCGAAATATATATATGTCACGCGTAAGTTTTAACCCGCAGGCCGCATGAGTAATTTCAATTCCAGCAAAGCCCGCGGCCTCTTCCCCCTCCCTCGCACGCGCATTCGCAACGCCAATCGTGTAAACCCGCCCGCCATGGTTGGCGTCGGTCAGGCAAAGCCGGAAACTTTCCATTGATCAACAACGACGGAAATCCGGGACGCCTCCCTTTATGGCAAATGGGATCCAAGGGCGCGCTTTGCCATGGATTGAATAAGGAGCCGGACCACGATTCAAGCAATGTAAGCGCGCACGAAAATCCGCGTTCCCCTTTGATGCCGGGCCATGCGGAGACCGCGCCTCTGGTCCGGCATCTGGCGCCCCGGAATTTCCTCTCCTTTGGTCCCAATAATGCCGGAATTGATTTAAAGCGGCTTAATCTGTTTGTAGGCCCGAGCGGCAGCGGCAAATCGAATGTGATCGACGCGATTGATTTCATGCGTTCAGCGCCAAATGAACTGCGCGACGTGCTCAAAAAAGGAAGCGGCGCGGCGGAATGGATTTGGAAGGGAGAGCCAAGGAGCGGGGCAGCGGTGGAATGGGTGGTAAGCAGTGCAAAAGGAGGGATGGCGCTGCGGCACGTGGTTTCGTTTCGCGCGCTGTCACACGCATTTTCCCTCGATGACGAGCGGATCGAAAACGAACATCAACACGCCGGCCAGGCCCAGGTCTCCTTCTATTACCGCTACCGCCAAGGCCAGCCGGTGGTCAGCACCATCACCAAGGGACAGCGCGCTTTCGAGTCGGCCAACATTGAGTCGACCCGTTCCATCCTGGCCCAGCGGCGCGACCCGAACGCCTATCCCGAATTGGCCTGGCTGGCGGAGAACTACGAACGCGTGCGCATTTACCGGGGCGGCGCATTTGGGCGAAACGCGCTCTTCCGCGAATCCCAGAAGGCGGATATGCGAGTCGATGCGCTCGAGGAGGATTTCGTCAATCTGGGCCTTTTCTTAAACCGCCTGAAGACCCGGTTTCCGGCCGCGAAAAAAGCGATTCTGGCTGGCTTGAAGGATCTGCACGATGGGATCACTGATTTTAACATCTTCATCGAAGGCGGCACGGTGCAGATCTGTTTTACTAAAGACAGTTTTGTTATCCCTGCCACTCGTCTTTCCGATGGCACCCTTCGATACCTTTGCCTTCTCGCGATTCTCTGCAATCCGGAGCCTCCGCCGTTGATCTGTATCGACGAGCCCGAGCTGGGACTGCACGCGAGCGTTTTGCCCAAGGTGGCGGCCCTCCTGCGCGCCGCCTCGCAACGGACGCAGATCGTCGTTGCCACCCATTCCGACATCCTGGCCGAAGCGATGCGAGCCACGCCCGAAGCGGTGGTCGTCTGCACAAAACAACAGGGCGAGACGACCCTGGAACGGCTGCACCCGGCAAACTTCAATCACTGGTTGACAAAATATCGGCTCGGGAAATCGTGGAAAGAAGAGCAGCCCCCGCCAATAAAGCGCTGACAAAGGGCTCGCCTGCGAGAGACACGGGCTACTCAACCGTGTTCAGCATCGCGAGGCAATCTGAAGCTCGGGCGATCGAATCCGCGGATAAGCCGAAGACGGCTTCTCGGCATTCCGTAAGAAAGTGATCGAGGCGCGCACTGTAGACGCTGGCACTCATGCCTCCCCCAATCCTCAAATTGGATTGGATATTGCACACCATTATACGGATAATCGCGTATATCCAACGCGTTTCCGGAGGTTGCGCCGTTCGCAGGGAACTCACGAGTGCCTGCATGGTATTGATGGATGTTTTTTCGTGTTCCATTGTCTGGGGGCTGCGACTTTAGAAATTCATTCGCCAATACCCAGCCCAATGGGTTGCACGATGGCACGCTAAGGGCTTGCCCTCAGCGGGGAGTGTTCGTTGCCGCAGCAGCACTTCGGTTCATTTTGCTAAAAACCTCTTCGCTCTGGTATTACTTCTGCTGGTGGTTGAAACCGTGAGCAGCGAGCCGCCAAATCCCCATCCTCAAGTCATGGTAAATCTTGCAAGGATTGATCTGCCCCGGGCCCAGCTGACGTTGATTCCGTGGATGTCACGCGCCCAGGCGCGAACCATGTGGATGCAAGCGCGCCGGCAACATGCGGCAATGATCATCGACCAATCGATTTCTTTTAATCCGCTGATGCTTCGGTCCCCGCGGCAGAAAGCCAGGATCAGCTTTCCCAACCTCACCGGATTGCGGCGCCGGACCACGCTTTAGGGGCTGGCTGGAGCGGCTGACAAAGAGCCACGATTTCAGGACGCATAACCGGATGCAAGTCACGCGGATAGCTCGTGACCAAAGGCGGGACCTCCTGTACGCTGGATCCCGCCCTGCTGGCGAACGTCCCGGATTGCCAACCGTCATGCCCCGCGGGCCATTGAGCGATGTTTACCGCTGATCTTCCCTTCCACCGTGGTAACGCCCCGATTGCTGATTTGATTTATCCTCGGGCCGAAATTCCTGCTTGTTCCTCTCGGGGCGAATTCACGGCATCGGGGAGCTGTGCCAGGAGGAAAGGCAGGGAACACGGATGAGCGGCGAGATGGATCCCCCACCCTCGGCCAGGATAGGCCGGTTGCCCCCCCTGTCGCAGACACCGAAGGTGGCGCTGATGATCGAGACTTCGAATGCGTACGCCCGCAGGTTGCTTGCAGGCGTGAGGGATTACATCCGAAGCCACGGCCCATGGAACGTGCATCTTGCCGAGCATAGCCGGGGCGATTCGCCCCCAACGTGGATTGCCGATTGGAATGGGGACGGAGTGCTTGCGCGCGTGGAAAACAAGCAGATCGCCCGCGCCCTGGCGGACCTGCACGTGCCGCTCGTCGATCTGGCTTCGCATCGCCACCTGCCTGGCGTGCCGGTCGTCACCACCGATGATGCTCACATTGCGCGCCTGGCATTCCAGCACTTCCGGGAGCGCGAGTTTCGGCACTTTGCATATTGCGGCGTAAAACGGTTTGCATGGTCGATGCGCCGCGGCGGGTTTTTTGACAAACTCGTGCGGGAGGCAGGCTTTTCGTGCGAGCACTATGTGCCGGCGCTTGATTTCGGGCCTGACAGCGATGCGGAGACCGATGCCGTGGCGGACTGGCTCCGCAAGCTTCCGCAGCCGATCGCTCTCTTTGCCGCTTATGACGCTCGCGGGCAGCAGGTGTTGGAAGCCTGCCAGCGCGCGGAGCTTTCCGTTCCGGAACAGGTGGCCGTCCTGGGGGTCGATAACGACGACCTGCTTTGTGAGTTTTCGTTGCCGCCTCTCTCGAGCATTATCCCGGATACGCAGCGTGCCGGATGGGAAGCCGCCGCGCTGCTCGACCGCATGATGCGCGGCGAGCAGATGGCGCCCGAGATCCATCGCATCCCTCCAATTGGCATTTGTGCCCGCCAGAGCACGGACGTCACTGCTGTCGAGGATGTGCACGTGGCCAAGGCGGCGCAGTTCATCCGCGAGCACGCGCGCGAAGGTATCGACGTTGGGGACGTGGTGGCCGCGGTGCCGCTGGCGAGGCGCGTGCTGGAAAAGCGTTTTCGCTCGTTGCTCGGCCGCACCCTGCGCGAGGAAATCACGCGTGTTCAGATGCAGCGGGTAAAAGATCTTCTGGTCGGCACGGACCTTTCTCTCGCGCAAATAGCCGAGCGAACCGGGTTCAGGCATGTGGAATATCTGACGGTGAGCTTCAAGCGCGAATATGGCATCCCGCCAAGCGTTTATCGCCTAAAGCACCAGTCGCATCATCCACGCGCGCCTGCCGAATAAGAGGGCCTCTTCAGGAGTGCCGCTCAGACGCCTTGGTGCGCCATCACAGGCGCGGATTGCGCCGCCACATCGCCATGCCATTCCCAGCCGGGATGATGGATGTACCCAAGGGCTTCTTTGACATCGAGCGCCGTGCGCGCCGTGGCGATAAAATCGGCCCGATGGCGTTCCCACCTCTGGCGTTCATCCGTGGTTGGCGTGTGCTTTGCCCGATATGGCGTCCGGTTTCCCACAAGCATGACGAGGTAGCCCTCGACGCCGAAGTCATTCTCCATCCGTGGGAGCCGGTAGCGGCAGAAACCGGTCGGGCCATTCTCAGCGTAGAACTCAAGCAGCGGCGCGATATTGGAAATGTCGGTCTCTTCGCGACAGTGTCGCCAAAAGGGCGTATCGAGCGCGGTATTGAGTTTGTAGTGCAGCGCAAGGAAATCGCGGATGTCGGTCCAGCCTTGCGCCGCGAGATCATTGTAAAGGGAGCGCCATGTCGGAGTCGGATTGAGATGGCTGCGATTAAGCATCTCAAGGAGCGTTTGCACATGGGAGCAGACAATCATGAGCGCGGTCGCTTCCAGCGGCTCGACAAAGCCGCCGGAGTTGCCGATGGCGACGACATTTTCCACCCAAAGCCGTTTGTAGCAACCCGATCGGAACTTCACGACACGCGGTGACTTTGGCGCTTTGGGATTCTTGCGCAGGAACTCATCCGCGGCCTGATCGTCCGAGATGAATTGCGACGAATAGACATAACCGCGGTTGATGTGATGCTCGTGTTCAATCTGCCATGCCCAGCCCGAGTCCATCGTCTCGGCGGTTGTGTAAGGAAGGATCGGTTCCGTCGTGCGATCCCAGCCGCCGATAATGGCGCGGTCGCAAAAAAGTGAGGAATCAAAACTCACGTACGGCTCTTCCAGCGTCCTGGCCAGCAGTTCCGAGCGGAAGCCGCTGCAATCGATAAAAAAGTCGGCCTCAAGCCGGCGTCCATCTTCCAGATGCACCGCGGCAATGCCGCCGCCGGACAGACGATCGCTCCCGGTCACCTTGCCATCGATAATCCCGATACCGTTCTCGCGGGCAAGGAGCTCAAGCAGATCGACAAATTTTTTGTTCTCGATGTGGAACGCGTGCCAGCCCTGGATGTCGGGACACCCATTGGGCTGGCGCGGGAAAACCTTGCCGTGCCACATCAATGCGCTCGGCACGCTGGCGCAACGGAACTCCTCGTCGCAATAGTAGCCATTCGGCATCGGCAGATCGTTCCATTGCGAGTCGACCTGCTGGTCAAACGTGTAATCAAAATGCCCGCGAGGTCCCCACAAAAAGCGGATGCCGAGTTTCCATGTCGGCTCGGCCAACGCGAAGAAACGTTTCCTGCTGATGCCGAGGAAATCGAAAACATGCTTCGGGAAATTCGGCGTCGTCCCTTCCCCGACGCCGATCACGCCGATCTCCGGGCTGCGCACAACTCGGATGTCGAGCTGAGGCAGTTTGCGCCTGAGCGAAATCGCGGCGATGAGGCCGGCACTGCCGGAACCGAGAACAAGGATGGTTTTGATCATGGGGACCCGGGGGAAGAAGTCAGATCAATCCGAGCGGCGGCATCGCGTCAAGATTTTGACCATTCTGATTCTTCCGCAAACCTCCGGTTGTTCAGAAGAACAACGGCACAGGCGCCGGCATTCCAATGGACGGCACTTTTTTTCATAAAAAAGAGGTTAATAAATATTATTTCATCAACGCCTAACGATCCGGCCGGGGCCGGTTGCGAGCTGTTCAGGAATGCCAGTGTTTCCGGGCCGTCGCGTAGCTCGAATCGACTGAGAAAATGGACCAATTCGCGGGTGGAAACGCCCCTTTGCAGGGTGCAGGCGCGACGCAATTTCTCATGGAAAGAAACGCGCGATCTCATGGTATATTTAGCACGTGCGCGTACACCTCTTTCATGAGGTTCCCCCGCATTCTTTCCACCAGCATTTCCTCCCTTCTTTTTCTTGGTTCCCTAGGCGCTTTGCAAAATACCGCACGGGCGGCCGTTAATCCATGGGACGGTGGAGGCATCGGCGGCGTCGATCTCGGCACGGCCACGAACTGGACTGACGACGTGCTGCCCGATGTGGCCGTCGGCGATACCGCGCTCTGGAATGGAGCGGTCGCCGGGCCGCTCTCGCTGGTTTACAGCAACGCGGCTTTTGCAGGGGCGGCCGGCAACCCTGGCATTGATCTGAGCCTTACCGCCGCGCAGATCAGTTCGCTGAATATTGATTCCGGCGCAAACACCAACACCCTTCGCCTGAACAACATCACGATTGCCGCCGGCGCGGGTGCTTTCTCGCTCGGCAACGGGACAGGTGCTTTCAACATCACTTTGGGAGGCGCTCCGGGCACCCATGTCTGGACCAATAATTCCGCGAACACCGCCGCCGTTGCTTCAGACGTCGCTTTTGGAACAGGCGGAGGAGGCGCGCACACGCTGATGCTGGCGGGCAGCGGCAACTGGACCTTTAATAACGTGATTACCAATAGCAGCGGCACCATCAGCATCACCAAAAATGATGCGGGGTCGCTGACATTGGCCGGGCTGAATACTTACACCGGCAATACGACGCTGAATGCCGGCACATTGCTCATCAACAACGCGGCGGCCCTTGGGAATACGGCCGGCGGCGCGCTGGTCATTAACGGCGGCACGATCGACAATACGAGCGGCGCACCCCTCACCACCACGACGGCCAAGGCACAGGCATGGAATGGCGATTTCACCTTTGCCGGCACCAATAACCTGAGTTTCAACGCCGGCACCGTCACGCTCGGCGGCGCGGGCAATCAGCGCACGGTCAGCCTGAACGGCGGCACCCTGACGGTGGGCAATCTGATCGGCGTCGGCTACGGGCTGAACAAGACCGGTTCGGGCACCCTTGCGATTGGCTCAGGCGCGGTCAGCCGCATCACCGGCACGTTGAACGTTGCGGGCGGCACGGTCCAAATCGCGCAGGGCACGACAACGGGGACGGCGAACGACCTGTTTGTGGGTGGATTGACAGGCAGCGGAACGATCGAGACCGGCAACGTAGTCTCACGCTGGTTGTTTGTGCAAAACACCGCGGACAATCTCTTTTCCGGGACATTGCAGAATGGCGCGCTCGGCGGCGCGCTCGGCCTGAACAAGGCGGGCTCCGGCACGCTGACCCTGACCGGCACCAATACTTATACAAGCCAGACCACGATCGGCGGCGGTGCGCTGGAGTTCGGCTCCGCGACCACGCCGGGCATCACGCAGACGCTCTCTACGCTCTCCGGCTCGGGTCTGGTCTTCAACCCCGGCGACAGTGTCATAAAATCGAGTTTCAACGGCACTGGCACGGCAAGCCTCACATTCGGCGCGCGGGTGATTCGCAACGCGGGCTCGGCCGGCAACTTCGTTATTTCCGGCGGCACCAACGGCACCGACAATAGGATCAATCTCACGGCGGCTGCCGGTTTCCTCAGTCAGGGCCTTTATTTTAATGGCGACAACTACGCGTGGATGAGCGGAGCGAACAGCTTTGTGCGCGGGATCAGCTATGGCGTCGACGCGGGAACGGTGACAAGCGGCGCGGCCACCACGCTTGCCTCGGCCACGCACCAGGAGTTCACCGGACCAATCACGGCACAGGAGACGGCGGCTTTCACCACCCTCAAAGCCAACGGGAATAATCCGCTCGTCTTAAACACGGGTGCCACGCTGACAACCAACGGCATCCTGAAGAGCGGGAACGTCGCGGGCGGTGCGACGATCAGCGGCGGCAATGGCATCCAGGCGGCAAACGGCGCGGAATTGGTGATCCGCACGGACCGCTCCAACGACACGCTCACCATCGCCACGCCGATTCTGGCAAACGGGGTGAATGCGATCACCTCCAGCGGTGCGGGCACGCTGATTCTTGGCGCGGCCAATACCTACACCGGCACCACCACGGTCAACAGCAATGTCGTCCTGAGTGGCTCCATTCTTGCCGGCGGCGTAAATATCGCGGGCGGCGGCACGCTCACACTGACCGGCACGCTCAACGGGGCAAATGCGAACAACGGCCAGATCAATGTCGGCTCGGTGTCGGGCGGCAACGCCATCCTTAATATTAATGGCGGGACGCTGAACGCTGGAAAGACAGCCAGCCCGAGCCTGGTGATTGGCAATGGCACCAATTCGAGCGGCTTTATCAAAATGACGTCGGGCACGTTTACCACGTCGAACCAATTAAACCTCGGCAATGGCGCCGGTCCGGCGGGAGCAAATGCGTATGCCGCTTTCACCATGACCGGAGGGAATGTCACGAGCGGAAATTGGTTGGTGGTAGGCGGGAATAATGATCGGGCGATCCTGAACCAAAGCGGCGGCACGCTGACGGTGGCGGCAAACCGCATGACGATCGGCGCCGGTGGCAATGGCGCGATCGGCATCGTGAATCAGAGCGGCGGGACCCTGACGGTGGCTGCCGGGGCGAATACGGGCATCTTCCTTGGTGAAAACGGTGCCGGAAACTATACCCTGAGCGGAACGGGCGAGCTGTTATTAAACACGAACGGCGGTGCGACCAGCGGCACCATGCAGTTCGCCGGCAACGCCACCTCCCTGGGAGCGAACTTCAATCTGAACGGCGGCGCGCTTACCACCTTCGCCGTCACCAAAGGCGCCAGCACTGCCGCCGGCGTCTATCGCTTTAACTTCAACGGCGGCACATTGCGGCCCAATGCCGACAATGCGGCGTTCTTCGCGGACCTTGCCAATACCGAGGCTTACATTTACGGCGGCGGCGGCACGATCGATACCAATGGCAAATCGATCACGATTACCGAGCCGCTTCGGGCGCCCACGGGCAGCGGGCTCGCCTCAATCGGCGTGGCGGTGGGCGGCGTCGGTTATATTGACCAGCCGGTTGTCACGATCACCGGCGGCACCGGCACCGGCGCGACGGCGGTTGCCAATGTGTCGGGCGGAGTGGTGACCGGGTTTACCATCACCAGTCCCGGCACCGGCTATACACCGGGCGATGTGCTGAATGTCAGCCTCTTCGGGGGCGGCGCGCCTACGCCGGCCACGGTTGGCGCCGTCACGCTCGGCGCAAACGTCGGCGGCGGCCTGACCAAAAGCGGGGCGGGCCTGCTGACGCTGACCACAGCGCATTCTTATTCCGGCACGACAAATGTGACCGGAGGCGACCTGCGTCTTGCCACCACCTCCTCGCTTGCCGGCACAAGCGGCGTCACCATCAACGGCGCGGGCGCAAGGCTCGTGCAAAACAGCGTCACGCCGCTGACCGCTCCGCTGACTCTGACAAACGGCACGCTCGATGGCGTCGGCCAGCTAAGCTCCGTCACGGTCGGCAACGGGACCGGCGGCATCATTACCCACGGAGACGGGACGCCGGTTGCGCTGACCATCGACACGCTCACTTTCAATGGGGCGTCGACACTGAACTTGGTCTCCCTGGAGCAGACGCCTTCTCTCATCACTCAAACGCTCACGACCAGCGCGAACGGCAAGGTCACAATCAATGTGACCAATCCGACGGGAAGCTGGAGCCTCGGCAATTACAACCTGATCAGCTACTCGACTCTTGGCGGCCAGGCACTGGCAGGATTCCAGAAAGGGACCGTTCCCGGCCTGGGCGCGCGGCAGGCGGCTTCCATCATTGATGCCGGCGGCTTCATCGCGCTGGCCATTGGCGGCGATCTGCCCGTCTGGACCGGCGCTCAAAACGGCGAATGGACAACGAATGCCATCGGCGGCGCTTCCAACTGGCGGCTATTTTTGGGAGGCACACCAACAGACTTCCTTACCGGCGATACGGTCCTCTTCGACGACAGCGCGACCGGAACCACCAATGTAAATATCTCCACGGCCGATGTCAGTCCGACCAGCACCACCTTTGATAATTCCACCCGGAATTATGTGGTAACAAGCACCGGCGGATTTGGGATCGTCAGCGGATCGCTGGTCAAGAACGGCTCGGGCAGTGTCACCCTGGCAACGCGCAATACCTACGCGGGCGGCACCACGCTCAAAGCGGGCACCCTGGTGCTCAATCATCCTTCCGCCATCGGCACGGGCACCTTGACGATCAACGGAGGCACCATCGACAACCTGAGCGCGGCGCCGCTCGTCTTAAGCACGAACAACACGCAGGTCTGGAATGGCGACTTCTCATTTGCCGGCAGCAACGACCTGAACCTTGGCACCGGACCGGTCTCCCTGACCGGCAACCGGATCATCGCCACTGACGGCAGTGCGGCACTCACCGTTGGCGGTGTGATCAGCGGAATCGGATTTGGGATCACCAAAGCGGGAGCCGGCACGCTCGTCTTCTCGGGAGCGAACAGTTACACGGGTGCAACCGATGTCAGCGCGGGTACCCTGACCGTGACCGGCGCCATCAACGCCGCCAATACGGCAAACGTCGGACAGGTCACTGTCGGCGCCGGTTTTGAAAATGCGGTGATGCGGATTGCAGGCGGCACGGTGAATGCCTCCAAGACCGCGTCGCCGAGCGTGATTGTGGGAAACAGCGGGCCGGGCGCATTGTTCATGGAAAGCGGCACCCTCGCCGCCGCCAGTGAGCTCTGGGTCGGCGCACCGGCCGGTGCGTACGGCGCAATGACAGTCAATGGCGGCAGCGTCACTGTGGGGAGCTGGGCGGCAATCGGCCGCAACGGAGCCGGTATACTCAAAGTAAACGGCGGCACGCTCACCGTGACCGGACAGAACTTCACGCTTGGTTCATTTGCAGGCGCCAACGGTAACCTGACCCTGACCGGCGGCACCACGGCTACCACCAGCACCGCGGCCAATCAGGGAATTGTGATTGTGGGTGAAGGCGGCACCGGTGTGCTGAATATCTCCGGCACCGCTGCGCTCAATGTTTCCGGCGCGCTCGGTGTCCAGGTTGCGCGCAACGCGGGCGGCAGCGGATTCGTTAATCTCAATGGCGGCACGCTCACCACGCCCGCCATCACGAGAGGCGCAGGCGCGACGGGCATCTTCAATTTTAACGGCGGCACATTGCGTCCCACCGCGGCAAACAACGCGTTCATGACAGGCCTGACCGCGGCATACGTCTTTCAGGGCGGCGCCAAAATCGACACGAACAACCAGAACATCACGATCGCCCAGCCGCTGCTCGCACCAGACGGCAGCGGTGTGTCTTCCATCGCTCTCTCGGATGGCGGCTCAGGTTATATCAACGCACCGATCATCCGGCTCATCGGCGGCACCGGCACGGGCGCGACCGCGGTGGCCAATGTCATCAATGGAGTGCTGAGCGATATCGTCATCACGAATCCGGGCACCGGATATGTTCCGGGCGACACCCTCTCCGCAGTGGTCGAGGGTGGTGGGGCAACGACTTCGGCAACGCTTGGAAACATCAATCTCGCTCCCAACAATACGAGCGGCGGATTGAACAAGGTGGGCGCCGGCACGCTCACGCTCTCGGGCGCGAGCAGCTATGCCGGCGCGACAACCGTCAATGCCGGCACGCTGCTGCTCGACGCCACAGGCTCGATCAACGGCAGCGCCAGCATCACCATCAACGGGACGGGCGCAAAACTGGTGCAGGCCAATCCAACAACGGCGATTGTTCCGGCTGTAAATCTCACCACCGGCACGCTCGATGGCACCGGCACGGTGAACAGCGTTGTCGTTGGAAACAGCACCGGCGGCGTCATCACCAACGGCAACGGCGGCACGGGAGTGCTCTCGATTGGATCGCTGACATTCAGCGGCGCGGGCGCGGTGAACATCAACACCGCGGGCTCCATCGGCCTCGCCGTGACCGGCACCCTGGCGACAAACGGACCGGGCACAGTCACCGTGAATGTTCCGGTCGGATTGCCGTGGGCCACGGGCACGACCTATGACCTGATCAGTTACGGGACCTTGAACGGCGGAATCAACGGCTTCGTGACAGGCAACATCGCGGGCCTTGGCGCGCGGCAGACGCCCACCCTCGTCATCCACAACAATAACAATGTGGCCATCATGATCGCGGGCGATACACCGGTCTGGACCGGCGCCGCCAGCGGCGTCTGGACGACGGCGGCCGTCGGAGCGCCTTTCAACTGGCAGCTTCAGATTGCCGGGACGCCAACCGAGTTCCTTCCCAATGACCAGGTGATCTTCGATGACACCGCCACCGGCACCACCGCCATCTCAATCAATGATGCCACGGTGAAGCCGGCGAGCGTTACCTTCAATAACTCCGGCAAGAACTACACCATCACAGGTGCATTCGGCATCAGCACCGGCTTGCTGGTAAAAAACGGCACTGGCAGCGTGACGATCAGCAACGCGAACAGTTATACCGGCGGCACCACCGTCAACAGCGGCACGCTCCTCCTTTCCGGGAACAATAACTTCGGCACCGGCGCGGTGACGGCCGCGGGCGGCGTGCTGACCCTCTCGGGCAGCAACAGCTACACCGGGGCGACCACCGTCAGGACAGGCGGCACCCTGAATATCAACAACGCCACCGCCATCGGCACCAGCGTGCTGACCGTTAATGGCGGCACGCTTGGCAATACCAGCGGCGCGGCGATCACGCTCACCAATGCCAACGCGCAGAACTGGGATGGCGACCTCACATTCGCCGGTCCCAACAACCTGAACTTCAACAATGGCGCCGTGACCATCGGCGGCGCCGCGGGGCAGCGAACGGTGAATGTCACCACGGGCACCCTCAGTACCGGCATCATCACCGCGGGCGCGGGCGTCGGCCTCACAAAAACCGGCAACGGCATATTGGCGATGACCAGCACCGCCAACGCGAGCGTCATCCCTGGACTGCTCGATGTTCAGGCAGGCACATTGCAAATCGCCGGCGATCTTACGGTCAATGGCGGGCTTTCCGGTGCGGGCACCATCGAAAATGGCGGCGCCGCATCAAAGTGGTTTATCCTCAACAACCCGAACGACACCACGTTCTCGGGAACCATTCGCGACAATCCAACCAATGCGGCGGTCCGGCTTGGTTTGGTAAAGCGCGGCGCGGGCACGCTTAATCTGACTGGTGCCAATAATATCACCACGGACCGGTTTGCGGTGGAAAACGGCGCGGTGCGAATCACGGGCGCCTACACGACCGGCTACGGAGCGGCGGCGAATCAGGTCGCGGAAATCGGCAATACCGCCAACCAGACCGGTGCGCTGATCGTCGATGGCGGCACCTTCAATGCCACCCGCACGGCAGCGCCGAGCCTGAGCCTCGGCACGGTAGCCGGCTCGCAAGGCGTCATCAGGATGACGGGCGGCACGATCAATTCGGCCAACGAGTTCTGGGTCGGCACCGCGGCCAACAGCTATGGCGCACTCATCATGAGTGGAGGCACAATCAACACCGGCAGTTGGCTTCCGGTCGGCCGCACCGGCAACGGCATTGCGGAGATCAGCGGCGGCACGATCAATGTGAACGGCGCCAATTATACCATGGGTTCCTTTAACGGATCCAATGGCGTAACCAACCTGAGCGGCGGCACGATCAACACGCTTAGCACCGCGCCGAACGAAGGCGGGTTCATCGTCGGCGAAGCGGCCAGCGGCACCCTGAACGTTTCCGGCACCGGCGCGTTGAACATCGCAGGAGGCCGCGGTCTCAACCTTGCCGCCGGCACGGGCACCGGCATTGTAAATCTCAACGGCGGCACGGTGACTACGCCGGTCGTGCTGAAGGGCGCTGGAACGGGAATCGTGAACTTCGATGGCGGCACGATCAGTGCCAGTGCCGCGAACGCGAATTTCATGGAGGGGCTTACCGCCGCCTACGTAAACGACGGCGGGGCGATCATCGACGATCGGGGCTTCAATATCACCGTTGCCCAGCCGCTGCTTGCTCCCACTGGAAACGGCGTCAGCGCCGTCAACTTCATCGCTGGCAGCGGATACGCCGGCGCGCCGCTCGTTCAGATCTCTGGCGACGGCACCGGCGCGACCGCCATCGCAACCATCGACACCAACGGGAATCTCACCGGGATCAAGGTCACCAATCCGGGCAACGATTATACCTTCGCCACGGCGACTTTGATCGGCGGCGGCGGCGCCGGGTCCGTCGATGCCCTGAGCTTTGCGCCAAACAGCAGCGGTGGATTGATCAAAAAAGGGAGCGGCACACTCACGCTGACTGGCGCGAACAGTTACACGGGCGCCACGGTGGTCGAAGCCGGCACGCTTGCGATTGCGCTGACCGGCAGCATCAGCGGCTCGACTTCCATCCAGGCAAAAGCCGGCGCGGCGCTCGATGTGAGGGCGCTCGGCGCTGATTTCAACCTCGCCAACGGACAGACGTTGGAAGGGAGCGGCGCCGTGTTCGGTCCCGTCGCCATGAACGAAGGCTCAAAACTGGCTCCCGGCGATGCCATCGGCAAACTCACGTTTAATGGAAATCTGAGCCTCATCCAGGCGGTCACACCTGCGGCAAGCGGCGCCCTCGCATTCGATCTCGCCGGACCCGGCGCGAGTGATCAGGTGGCGTTTGTCACCGGCGGCCTCTCGATCGGCGGCGGTCTCCTCGGATTTGATGACTTTGCTTTCCTGACAGCGGACGGTTTCGGCAACGGCAGCTACACGCTCTTCGACACCAGTACGCTGATCAACGGCACTCTTAACAGCGCGAACCTTACCGGCACGCTCGCTCCCGGCTATTTCGGTACGCTCAGCCTCGCCGACAACGGAAACGACATCGTGCTGACGGTTGTGCCCGAGCCCGGCTCGGCGGCCCTGTTGCTCGCCAGCGTCGGTTCCCTGCTCGGGCTGCGACGGTTCCGCCGCCGCTGCTAAAACCAGAGGCACTTCCGGCATGGCCGCTCCGCTCTTCATTGCCACTGAACGTTTTGATCCATCAGACGGAGAGAAATGGCGCACGTATTGCGAGTGGGCCAAAATCCCCGGACTGATTGAGGTGGTGAGCCTGGATTCATTGCTCTGCAAACGCCTGCTTAAAGAGTTCCGCGACGAGGATTGGGACCACATCGTTTGCGACGATTTCCGCGTCGATTATTTCTATCACCTGGATTACCTCAGGCAGAGATTGAACGATGTTTCGCGCAGGAACATTCTGGGAGTATATCGAAATCCAAAGGTCCATATCGCGGTCGCTCCGGCGGCAGACGATTTTGATTTCATCGGCTACGACCTGATCGAAGAGCAAACCCAGATCAGCGCCCTTACCAACTGCGGAGGTTTTCCTGACGTATTCCGCAACGAAGAATTAAACCGTTTCGGCCTGATTAACAGCATCGATCGGGCGGATGAGATCAGGCATTTGCTGGCTGAGCGCTACCCCGAGGAGCCGCATGCGCAGTGCGAGATGTATGCTCTCTGGCGATTGAACGAGCGCCAATAAGACCGTTTCGACGGTTTGTCTTCTGTAATCCTCACAGTGTTGCGGCTGGTGATCCTGCAATCTGACTCTGCAAGTCGTATCGTGCGATTTGCATAATCCCTGATGCGCGCCGGAGGCGTCCCGGAAATTAACCGGTGGCCAAGCGAGGCACGAGCGCCGCTACCGGATTAACGCAATCAAAACACGGATGCACCCCGGATGGGGTGCCAGCAAATCGAGTGTGCCAGGGGGAAACAATGACGGTTTACGGTTCATGCCCGCAGTGTGTTCTCCCAAGCTCAAGCCAGGAACACCAACTATTTACCTTCTTCGTCCTATCCTTCCAACTCCGCAACCCGGGTTGCAACGTGCCTTTCCCGGAGAGTTCGGGTCCCTGGACGGCATAACGGTTTACCCCGCGAACACCGCTCCGACAATATCGCTGTCAGCGCCTACCTCATCATCGCCGACCACTCCGCGCGCCATATACTCGCGTTCCTCGGGCACGCTTGGCTTGAGCAGCGGCGCATGATCCTCAAAAGGCAGCCGCTTGCGTTTGATCGCGATCTGCCCCCACGCAAACTCCCCTTTGCGCCGCATATAGAGATTGACCGTCTCGGCGTAGTTCTTTGAACCATCAATCCTCACGCCACCCCGCTCAGCCGTGGCGGTGATCTCCGGCTTGATCTCGCTTCGGCCCGGCCTGGAGCTCGCTGAAAAAACCCGCATCGCCTCGCCCATGCCGTCGGTAAAATTGGGATTGCTCTTCAGCTCATTCACCAGCGCGCGCACCGCGGTGCTTTCCCCGGAAAAAAGATCACTCGCATCGGCC
>JAQGOL010000020.1 GCA_028293625.1 Chthoniobacteraceae bacterium
TCCGTAAAGGAGCGTCGGCTCTCGGGGTTCTTAAGGATTTGGGATTGCACGGGGGTCTGTTTCACTTTCATTGGTATCTTCCAGATACCCGCCCCTTGTGTCCACTAAAGCGGAGCAAGCTCACACCAGACTCGCCGACCGCAATAGCAGCTAACCCCTCGATCAGAATACCCTCCATGAGAGGATTACGGGACGGGTGAATAGAATTATTTAATTAGCTCATCACCACCTTGGGTTCGCGCCAGCAAATACGGTTTGGAGATTATCGCGCAGGTTGAAGGCTGCAATGGCTGATGGGCCGAAGGTCGTTTCGCGTAAACTAATTGCCGATGATAATCACACCGGGTTCTTTTCACAAACTTACCTTTCAGATCGTGCAACACCCACAAATTATCCAGGCCAGTTAACTATTACATTGCAATATATCGTGAATGATTTAAGGGGTCGAACGTGCCCACCCAGAAAATCCTCCAAGCCACGATCGGAGTTGCCGTTTTGGCAGCTTTGTCACCTGCCTCTCACGCCAGCCTGCTGCTGTACTACAACTTCGACAGCGACTCATTGCTGTCGAATGGAATCCGGAATGTTGCTCCGGGTGCCACCGTCAATGGAACCCTCATCGAGGGAACGAATGCCGCGGCATTAAGTTCTTTTGTGACTTCCGGCGCTCCGGGAGCGAGTGGAAAAGCCCTTTCCTTTACAGAAGCCCCTGGTTCCAACGCGACGGTCTCGGATTACATCGACACTAACTTCGTGACCTCCAGCTTGGGTATTACCTCCGGGACGGCATACACGGCGATGGCGTGGGTAAAGTTCGGAAATCAAAACGCCGACAATATGATCTTCGGCGCGGCGGTCACTGGTGCGTCGCTTCATCTTGGTTCCCGGGGTGCTAATTATCACTCAGGCCATTGGGCCGATGATTACACGATCGGGACCACCGACGTCAACGCGTGGCATCACGTCGCCTACACGAACGGGCTTGATGGCACGCAGGAGATTTTCGTGGATGGTCTTTCAATCGGCAGCGGTGCGACCGGCACGACTTCTGGGATGGATACGTCGTTAAGGCTAGCGATCGGGACGGGAGCGCCAGGAGACGCGGCTTTGAGCGGAATCATCGATGAAGTAAAGATATTCAATACCAGGCTTACCTCGGCAGAGATTCAAACTGCCGCCACGGTGGTGCCCGAGCCATCCACCCTCACCGCGCTCTTTTGTGGAGTGGCACTGCTTGGCGGAGTCCGGCGCCGTCGGAAGTAGTCGCTTCTCGCGAAGGAATAATCTCTCCTTCTTACAAGCCGTCCCGCAGCCTGCGGGGCGGCTTTTTTTGATAGACCTCCAAAGATGCAGCGTCGTCGCCCTGGCGTTTTTCCCACAAGCGTTTCCTTCCTGCAATTTTCAGACTTCACGCAGCCATGATTAACTCGATTATTGTACTTGGAGGAGGGAGTGCCGGACTGATTACCGCTCTCACCCTGAAACGTCGGCTCCCCGGCCTCGCCATCCGGGTGATTCGCAGCCCGGAGATCGGGATCATTGGGGTGGGAGAAGGGACAACCGGGGATTTCCGTCAGCACTTCTTCCAGTATCTTGGGCTCAAACCGCGCCAGTTTTATCTCGAAGCGGCGCCGACGTGGAAACTTGGCATCCGCTTCATCTGGGGACCGCTGCCGGCGTTCTTCTACACGTTCGGCCACGAGTACGATCACCGGTATCCCGATCTCTCTCGGAACACCGGGTTTTTCCACGGTCCCGATACCACGTGGCTGGGCCGCATATCCGCGCACATGGCGCACGACAAGGTTTTTCCTCGACGTCCCGACAACCTGCCCGACATGAACGTACCTCATGGTTTTCACGTTGAGAATGTGAAGCTCGTTGGTTGGTTGGAAAACACTTGCCGAATTCTTGGAGTCGCGATCACTGAGGGGACAATGCGCGACGTAGAGCGTAAAGGGACCACCATCACAGCGTTAAAACTGGAGGATGGCGAACGGGTTACCGCCGACTTGTTTGTCGATGCGACAGGGTTTCGCTCGGAGCTGCTTAGCCGTACCTTTGAAGAGCCGTACGTTAGCTATGCCGATAGCCTCTTTTGCGACCGCGCGGTGATTGCCGGGTGGGCTCGTACCGATGAAGTGGTCCATCCGTATACCACGGCGGAAACAATGAAAGCCGGCTGGTCGTGGCAGATTGAACACGAGCATTGGATCAATCGGGGTTACGTTTACAGCTCCCGCTTCATTTCCGATGACGAGGCGCGCCAGGAGTTTCTTTCCCATAACCTGAAGGTGAGCACCGAGCCACGGCTCGTGAAGTTCCGCTCAGGCCGATACGCGAGGGCATGGGTTGGGAATGTGATTGCCATCGGTAACGCTGCCGGATTCGTCGAGCCCCTCGAGGCCACCGCGCTTCAGGTCATTTGCGTGCAGGCGCGAGGCGTTGCAGACGCGCTAACGGACGGTGAGTTGCGGCCCACCGCTACTGCCATCGCAATCTACAACGAGCTGAACGGGAACGCGTGGGACGACATCCGTGATTTCCTGGCGGTTCACTACGCATTCAATACGCGGCTGAACACCCCCTTCTGGCAAGCTTGTCGTTCCGAGACTAACCTTGGAGGGGCGCAACGGGTCGTTGAATACTATCAGGACAACGGACCAAGCGTCCTTGGCGCCCCCGTTCTCCTTCGACCCACGAACTCTTTTGGGATGGAGGGATATCTGGCGATCCTTTGCGGCCAACAGCTACCTCACGGGCGTCCTCATC
Organism: Chthoniobacteraceae bacterium; assembly: GCA_028293625.1. Lineage (GTDB taxonomy): Bacteria > Verrucomicrobiota > Verrucomicrobiia > Chthoniobacterales > Chthoniobacteraceae > CAIURC01. The sequence goes on from JAQGOL010000020.1 coordinate 2,773, forward strand.
AGCCGCTCCCGGCCGAAACGGACTCATGGAAGAAACGAAACAAAGCGCTCGTCTTGGATGCGCAACGAGCATTCAGCGTTCAGGCAGCTCTGCAGACCCTGCGCAGCCCTGCATGGAAATGGTAATCGCCTCGGTCGATGCAAACCGCATTGGCAGGAAAACGGTGTCAAAAAACTTCTTTGGACAATCTCTTTTCTGAGCGATCGCTAATCATTGTTGTGTCATGGCGCTAACGGTTAAATGCCGTGCGTGGTGTTGGGCTCCGCTCCGGAGTCCGCTGCCAGGCACTCTTTAAATATAGCAGAAAAGGTAAGTCTTTAGATCGCGCAGGCTCTCTTCGAGCGAGCTTCCGCGCCGCCGATGATACGCAGCCAGCGGATAAACTGTAGGCTGCATTCGGTAGCCCGGTTTCGCGCACTTAGGAAAAAATCATTAAGGCTTTGGCCAATCTGCTTTGCTTTGTTCAAGCGATTTTCCACCCAACGATGGAACTTGCATTCAAGCTTTACTTCCCTCAAGCCATGATTGAGATCGATATCTGCTTGTAGTAAAAGAAGTAGATTGCTGGCAAGTGCCATAAAATGGCTCTGCATTGTCTTGGCCGTGCGGCTGGTGGCCCACGCCTTGGTTTCGCCAAACTTGTTCTTAAACTCATCAAAGACTTTCTCCAGATCCCGGCGCAGCCGATAGAGAAGCGCGACGATTCCCGGCGGCAGTGTCATCTCGGAGCTCAGGAACTGAAAAACTTCTCCGGTTTCCGGGTGCGTGTAGGGAAATCAAGGGACGGGTAAATAGTTGGAGAGGAATGGACCCTTTTAGACGGTTCGTTCCGATTTTTAAGTATATGAGGCAAGCACGGTGCAAGGCCGGGGAAGATTGGGAGGCCGGGTATTATCACTGTCTTTCGCGCGTGATTGAAAGGCGGTTCATCTTTGGG
>JAQGOL010000022.1 GCA_028293625.1 Chthoniobacteraceae bacterium
GCGGACAACAACCCGGCGGACAGCAACCCGGCGGACAACAACCCGACGGACAGCAACCCGGCGGACAGCAACCCGGCGGACAGCAACCCGGCGGACAGCAACCCGGCGGACAGCAACCCGGCAGCCAGCAACCCGGCAGCCAGCAACCCGGCAGCCAGCAACCCGGCGGACAGCAACCCGGCGGACAGCAACCCGGCGGACAGCAGCCTGGCGGCCAGCAACCCGGCGGACAACAGCCTGGCGGTCAACAGCCCGGCGGCCAGCAACCGAGCGGTCAACAGCCCGGCGGCCAGCAACCGAGCGGTCAACAACCTGGCGGTCAGCAGCCTGCCGGCCAGCAACCCGGTCAAGGTTCCGGGCCCCGGCTCGCAAACGGTCCGCGTCAATCGGCAAAGGACGGCGGTGGATTCCGTGGAGGCGCCGTTGACGCAGAGCAGACCGGACCTATCACAGGAGAAAATTTTGCCGAATGGTCGGACCGCCTTCGCAACGTCGAAGAGATGATCGACGATCCCAAGCTTCGCACCGAAGCGGCGCGCATCCGGGAAGCCGCCAAAGGACTGCGTGTCGAAGTAAAGCAGCATAGTTTGGCGCCCAATTGGGATCTCGTGCAATCCAAGGTGAGCGCGCCGCTTGCCGAGCTGCGCAACCGCTTGACCGAAGAACTCGCCCGGCGCGAATCCAAAGAAAATCTTGTGCCAATTGACCGCGATCCGGTCCCTGGAAAATACGCGGAGCGGGTCCGGCTCTATTACGAGGAATTGGGACGCAGCCGATGATGATGTTTCTAGCGGACTCGATTTTTCTGGCCGGACGCGATTGGCTTTGGCCGGCAACCGGCGCATTTGCCATTGCACTCGGATTCATCATTTGGGGCGCCGTGCGGACCGCGGCGCCGCCGATGCTGAAACTTGGCGGCGCGCTTTTAAAACTGCTCGGCATGACGGCCTTGCTGATCTGTTTGCTTGAACCGATGTGGAGCGGCCAACGCGCCAAGCCCGGCGCAAACCTCATCGCCATTGTCGCCGACAACAGTCTCAGCATGAAATTGCGCGGACGCGGCGATCAGGAAATGCGAGGTGACGCGCTATGCCGGGTCGTGACTGGAAGCGACAATCTTTGGCGCGCGCAATTGGCGGAGCACTTTGAAGTTCGCAATTACCTGGTCGATTCGCGGCTTCAGACGACACCCGATTTTCGCGACCTGACCTTTGAAGGAACCACATCGGCCATTGGCGGCGCCCTCAGCACACTGGTTGAACGGTATTACGGCCAGCCGCTTGGCGGCATCGTCTTGCTCACCGACGGCATCGCGTCGGATCTCGACGGAGTGGAGCTGCAGGGATTGCCGCCCGTTTATCCGGTGGTATTCGGAGGCGATCAACCGCCGCGCGATCTGGCAATCGGGCGCGTGACGGTGACGCAAAGCGCCTTTGAAGACGCCCCGGTCACCGTCCAGGCTGAAGTCACGGCCATTGGTGCCGCGGGCGAGGAAGTCGTCGGGAAACTTTTTCCAATTGAACCAGGCAAACCTGATTCGGAACAAAAGCCGGTTGGTGAAGAAACCGTCACCATCCCGGCCGCGGATGAAAAGGTAGTGTTCCGCTTTCAACTGCGTCCGGAAAAAAGCGGCGTCCTTTTTTACCGGCTCAGAATTGCGAGCAAAAAGGAGTGGGACGAAAAACTCGAAGCGACCACCGAAGCGACCCTTTCCAATAATGAAACGACCGTGACAGTCGATCGGGGAGCTGGCCCGTACCGGTTGCTTTACGTGAGTGGCCGGCCCAATTGGGAATACAAGTTTCTGCATCGGGCCGTGCAGGGCGATGATCAAACCCAGCTTGCCGGTCTGATCCGGATTGCAAAAAGGGAGCCGAAATTCGAGTTCCGAGGCCGCGCGGGGGAAGCGAGCAACCCGCTCTTTCGCGGGTTTGGCGATCAGTCAAAGGAAGCCACCGAGAGCTACGATAAGCCGGTGCTCGTGCGGCTTAATACGGAGGATGAGTTTGAATTGCGCGACGGTTTTCCCAAGACAGCCGAGGAACTTTTCAAATATCGCGCGGTCATTCTCGACGATCTCGAGGCGGAGTTTTTCACCGCTGAACAGATGAGCCTTTTGCAAAAATTTGTGAGCGAACGCGGCGGCGGCCTGATGATGCTCGGAGGCGCCGAATCGTTCACGAACGGAAAATTCGCGCGCACGGCCATCGGCGACATGCTGCCGGTTTACGTCGACAAAGAAATCGAGGTGCTTAGCAACCCGGCGTTAAGGCTTAATTTTACCCGGGAAGGGTTGCTTGAACCGTGGGCGCGTCTCCGCCCCAATGAAGCCGAGGAACGGCGCCGTCTCGCGGAGCTGCCAACGTTTGAAATTCTCAACCGGGTGCGTGAAACAAAACCCGCGGCAATGGTCGTTGCGACCGTCGAAGACGCCGGGATCATTTACCCTGCCCTCGTGACCCAGCGTTATGGCCGGGGCCGGACAGCCGCGCTCTTGATCGGCGATTTGTGGCACGCCGGACTTGGCAATGAAGCGCTTCAAAAAGATCTGGGAAAGGAATGGCGCCAAATGGTGCGCTGGCTCGTGGCCGATGTCCCGACCCAGGTCGATCTCCGCGTTGAGCCCCAGGCCGGATCGACGCGGATTCAAGTGCGCGCTCGTGACAAAAAATTTCAAGCCCTTGATAATGCCGTGGTTTCATTAAAAATCTCACGCGCCGGCGCGGCTCCCGATGCTTTGCCACTGACGCTCAACGCCGAGGCGTCCACGAGCGAACCGGGACTTTACGAAGCTTTCTATATTCCTCGCGAAAGCGGCGGCTATCGGGTCGATGCAAGCGTTGCCGATGAAAGCGGGAGCGCGACCGGGTCCGCGGCCGCCGGATGGAGCACCAATCTGCCCGCCGCTGAATTTCGCGATTTAAAACCAAACCGTCCGCTGATGGAACATCTCGCAAGCAAAAGCGGTGGCCGGCTGCTTAAGCCCGATGAACTCGCCGCCCTTGTGCGTGAGCTTCCTTCCAAACCGGCAGCCATTAATGAAACATGGACCCGCCCGCTTTGGCACACCCCATGGATGTTCCTCTTTGCGCTGGCATGTTTTGTTGGCGAATGGGGACTCAGACGATCGAAAGGACTCGCTTGAACTTCAGACTGCTTGCCGCAACACTCTTCGCGATCTCACCGCTTGCCGGTTTTGCTCAGACCGCTTCGTCCATCCTCATTCTCGGTGCTGGTGGGCAGGACCAATATGCCAGCTCTTTTAAAGCGTGGGGCGCGGATTGGGAAAAAGCCTGCGCTGCGGGCGACGTGACCCTCGCCAAAGCCGGCGGCGATTTGGATAAAAACGGCCTCGAAACCTTGCGCAGCCTCCTGGAAACCGAGCCCAAAGAGACACCCCTGCCGCTTTGGCTTCTCCTCCTCGGTCACGGCACTTCCGATGGGAAGGAAGGCAAGTTCAACCTTTCTGGAAATGATCTCGCCGCTTCCGAACTTGCCGCCCTCTTAAAGCCATTCCATCGCCCACTGATCGTCGTCTGCGGATTCTCGGCCAGCGGCGCTTTTTTAAAACCGCTTGCCGGGCCGGATCGGGTGATCATTTCAGCAACGAAAAGCGGTTCTGAAAACAATTTCTCACGCTTTGGCGGTTACTTTTGCGAGGCAATCGCTGATCCGCTCGCCGATTTTGACAAAGATGGCCAGACTTCCGTCCTTGAAGCATGGCTCTTTGCCGCCCAGCAGACCGCCGATTTTTATAAAAACGAAGGCCGCCTTGCGACTGAACATTCACTCCTTGAAGACAATGGCGACGGGCTCGGCACGCCGCCCGATTGGTTTAAAGGCATTCGAGCCGTAAAGAAAACAAAGGGCGACCGGGCATTGGACGGTCTGCGAGCCCATCAGATTCATCTGACGGCAAGTCCGGCCGAGCGTCTTCTTTCCCCGGCGATCAAGGCCGAACGCGACGCGCTGGAGCAGGAGCTGGCTCGCATGCGCGAAGGCAAGAGCGGCATGGCGGAGGAAGAGTATTACGCAAAACTCCAACCGCTCCTGCTCCAGCTGGCGGCGCTCTATCACAACGCCGGGCTAAAAGCTCGTTAGCCCGCATTCTCCGCAGCGATTTTCGCGGATCCGACCGATCGCGTGCGTTTGGGGCCTGTTATGAGTTCGCTTTCGCGCAGCTTTGATTCACTGACGCTGAAACTTCCCCGGGCCGCTCACTTCTTTAACCTCGATCGTGTGAAATACGGTTTTTGAAGCTCCCGTTGCCAGGCCCAGCAGGTTTTTGTCGCGTAACGCCCAGAAAGGTTCCGAAGCCGCATCACTGTAATCCGTCGCCCACTTCGTTATCACCTTCCCATCAAGCAGAGCTTCCACGCCGTTTTTCCGCACACGCACCAAAGATGTGTAACGATGGTTGTCTTTGATTCCGGGTGGCTTCTGGACGGTGGTCTTGTTCGCCCCGGTGCCGGTCCCTTTCAGATAATGAAAAGTGAAAGAACCGCTCGCACCCATTACCCAGATAAACGGAGTTCCGGACTCGGAAAGAATCTGGATAACGCAGTTGCTCCCCGTCTTGGTGAAGGTTGTCCGGTAATCGTATTCCTGCGGCGGCTGGTAAGGAATTTCGATCCGCTCCTCGCCGCTCCCGGATGATATCAGCGTGCCTTTCTCCAAGATCCATTTTCCGGCGACCGTATCTTTTGCAGGATCAATCAAGGGCATCAGATTGATGAAGCCGGTCGCGGCATCCGGCTGCCGAGCGGCGGTTGCCTCATACTTTTTGATCTCCGCTGATATACGGTTGCTCTCTTCGAGCTGCGCCGACCGCAAACTCACTGTAAGGGCGCCTTTCAGCGCTTTGACATAATCCTGGGTGGCACGCTGCGCCGTCGACGAGAAACGGGCCTGCGCGGCTTTTCCATGACCCGACACCAGCGTCTCCGCGATGTTCTCGCCCTGGCTATCGACAATTCGCGAGATGCGATTTGCCTCCTCAAGCTGGCCTGCCTGCATGCTTTCTTTAAGCGCCGCCCTGAGATCGATAACCATCTGTTTTTTCGCCTGATCGACTACGAGCTGGTAACGTCCTTGAGCGGCGACCGCGGCCGCGGAGGTGAGTTTTATCTCGTCCGGTGTTTCCCCGAAAGCGCCGCCACTCAGGCAAAACGCGGTGCTGAAAAATATGAGCGCGCAAAGGGCAGCGGAGCTGACAGTAAGAGAAAAGCGGTTGCGGTCCATTGGGGGGGTACGGTTTGAGGTTCTTGTCACATCATCAGAAAGGCGGAAGCCCTTTCGGAGCACGGCTGAATAAGCTCCATTATCGAAGGGAGGCCAGGCGAATGTCTTTTCGTTTCCTGTTTCACCTGAACGGCCCCCGCGGCAGTGTGTTACGCAAGGTGACTACCTCTTATTAACCAAGCTGCGGCCGGTCAAGGTGTAAAAATATGTGCCGAGCAAGCATGCATCTCAAACGTCGCCCAGGAGAAAGCAGCTCCTTCTTCTTCGCCTCTAAAAACCGGCTCTTCGAGTGGCAATAAACAAACTCATCGAGCATGGACCTGCGTGATTACGTGGCTCCACTCATAATTTCCCCGGGGCGCAGGGAGGCTTGCGAAGGTGACATCCTCACTGATCCCCCTCACCTGTCCCGGCGGCACGGTCACCTGAACGCTGGCGGTCTCTTCACCAACGACGTCGGCCGAGTCGGATCCGATCCGATCAATCATTTTGAGGCTGAGTGAAAAGGAGCCGAGGGTGTGTGCCGAAGAGAGGTTCTGAACGCGCGCGGTAACATGGTAAGTCCCGTCTCTTGAAGAGCGCTTGGCCTCGAGATTCTCAAGTTTAACTTCTTCGAGCCCAATTCGGGACTCGGAGAGAGCTACCTCTTTATGGGATGAAATCGTGCGGAGAGAGGCAGCAATCCCCAGGGCGACTAAAACGACAAGGCACGCTGCAATGCCAACTTTCCGGCCGGGGAACTTTTGAACCGGGTGCGCCGGGTCCGCGGCATCGTCGGACATGCCGGGCGGTAGTTCGGACCAGACTGCATATTTCGGCAGGTTCCGCGCTTGTGAAGGAAGAGGAGGTAAATGGCGAAACGCTTCGTTGATTTTGGTAAAGGCCTCTTCTTGGATATGCATCGGTAGGGGTGGTGAACGCATGAATATAGCAGGTTATATACCACTAATGCGTTCCTCCAAATGAGTGCGGATTCACTCGGCTGGATTTATTATTACATCGCGATAACCGTGTTGCATTTAGGTGAACTTAATATCCATGGGAACTAACCACAGTTCCCTTTGCAGTTAGCGAGTCGATCCTTCCTTTCCATGCTCCGCCAGAACAACAAGGTGAACCGCTCCAGGCGCCGCATTAATTGCCTGCCAGGTTTAAGCCTCTTTGCCACAGCTTTGGTCAGCCGGCTTCACCTATACTCCTTTCGAAAATGTAATGCTTACATACCCCCAAGGACGTTGTATTCCTTCTATTGCGCATGTAACGTCGAATTGGTTGTCTATGTAGTGTTCAGGGGAACACGGCCGGCGCCGGGATCCTGCTCCCGGCGCCGGCCTATTTATTCCGTGGCGCATCGGCATCGTTCTCTTCCCGCTTGTTCACCTCCTTATCTCTCAGCGGAATGCTGCAACTGCCGGGCGATCATTCCAGGGTCCTTAACCTGACAGGTTCGAGCAGATCAGCAGGTTGACCGAACGCCGTGTATTAAGCCCGGATACTCTCTTCTTCGGCCTGTCGCTTGTGTTCATCGGCAGTTCAGGCCTTGTCCTATCTGACCGGGAAAAGCGGACCTATAAGCGTCACGATGAGAAATAAATTGCGGCTGCTGTCGAAGACAACAAGAAGGCCATCCCTGGTATCTGGAATAGCGTAAGCAGTGCTGTGGGACTCGACGCCGTTGCCGGTGGAAAGATCTGTAAGATCAACGCGATTGGAATGACTCGCGAGCCGCTTCACACCTTCGTGCCAAAGGAAGTCAAAAATGGAGTCATTCTGTAAGCGATACTCTGTACGGTAGATTGTGCCGAGTTTGCTTGAATGAAGGACAACCACCCGTGCATGGCATTTTATAATGCGACGAAGTATCAGCGAGCCGGGCAAGTATTAGGAAACGCTAATACAAGAAAGAGCGTGTCGGGCACTCGATGCTTTGCAGCTCCCGCGCTTCCATCAATCGACCGGCAATCCTTTACCAGCGGGCTTTTTTCCCGAAGTGGAAAAAAGTGCTCGGAGCGGGACTTGAACCCGCACGGCTTTCGCCATACGCCCCTCAAACGTACGTGTCTGCCATTCCACCACCCGAGCTTTTTTGGGAGGCGCGAACCTTACCAACCCACCGGATTCGTGCAAGACATACTTTCATCTTTTTCGTCCTTTTTTTCGAATCCGTTGTGACGGGCCTGGCGCGGACTAATCGAGCTCGCGCAGGAAGCACTCAAGGAGGAACCCGTAGAAATCCATTTGAAAAAGGGCAAGCGCCCGGCTGCTTCCATCAGCGGGAAACATGCGAAGGATTTCGTCTTCCTGAAAATCGTGCCGGGCAGCAAGCGAAAGCCGCGCCTGGGTGAGTGTGTGGATCCACGCTTCGAGGTGATTCACCGGAATCTCAAGGGTGACATCCTCCTCATCGGCGTCCTCGGCGGGGAATGCAAAGAGATCGTTTTCGACAACTTCCACAGCCGATTGAAAGATCTGTCGGAGCTCAGGCTGCACATAATCGTGCCAGTCCATCTCAAACTCCGCTTCCTTGCCGCCCGTGGGCGAGCTGAAAAGCCGGCCATGCGCCGCCGGATCGTCGCTTTGCGCATTCGGCCCGATCTGGTGCAGCAGCTCGCAACAGAAGACATTCAGCTCTGTGAGCGCGACGGTTTTTTCATTCACGCGACGGACTTGCATGTTCAACCTCCCTTATTGGCTTCGCTCCAGCGTGGCGAGCAGCAGATGGCTATGGAGATGTTGCACGTAAACCTCCGCGGCCTCCCGAGCGCCCGTCCAGACGATGGAACGGCCTTTTTGATGCACTTCAAGCATGTGACGCTCCGCGCGTTCCCGGGAAAAGCCGAAGACTTTCTGAAAAACGCGGGTCACATAACTCATCAGATTTACCGGATCATTGTGCGCGACGACGTTCCAAGGCACATCGAGCGCCTCCTGTAACTTCGTCTCCTCCTCGACGATGGTCTCCGTCATGGCGCACAGTTTACTGCGTTACGGGCTCCGCGCCAGCATCATCAGATGGGGCGGCAGCTCCCGGCGCAGGCGGCAGAAGGACCTGCTCAAGCCTGGTCACCCAGGCGCCGGCGCTCGGATGGGTCGGAAAACTTTTGATCAACGTGAACATATCGGTGATCGCTCGATTTTTTTGTCCCAAAAGCAGTTCATCCTGCGCCTTTTTCCAAAGCAACTCCGGCCGGCGGGTCTGGGTGAATTTATCGCTCTCAAAGGAGAGCCCTGTCCGCGCGGCTGCCTCCCCTTCCCGTTTGATTTTCATATCCCAAAACTCCAGCACACGCGCGTCCTTCTCCAAACGCAACTCGGGCAGGATCACATTCTGGAAGATCCCTTCGACATTGCCGGGCGATTGCTCCCAGCCTGTCACATTGACAAAGTCGCCGATTTTAAGCGCCTGCACGGGCACGCTTCCGGCCAAACCGGTCTTGATGATTTGATCATGCATGCGTTTGACCTCCTCTTCATCCTTGGTTTTCCCCTTCGCAGCCGGCCGTTTGTTTGTGGCAGCGAGTTCTTTCTCGTGTTTAAGCCGCTCGCTGAACGCATCCATGGCCACCTGGTCGGCAGTCACTTCCTTGGTATGCTGAATCACCGAGGCGAGAAGGTCCTTCACAGGCACGCCTGAGGAGCGCTGCAAAGTGATATGCAGCCAGTTAAAATAAAGGCGGGCCGCATTCTGCGCCTCCTTTTCCTCCAACGCTTCGCCATCCTTTTGTTTCCACTCCCGGAACTGCACATTTTCGCGCGGCGCCCCGTTAAATTGCACCTGCCGCACGGCTTCCTCCCATGCCGCCGCCGCCGCCGGTCCGCTGCCCGCCGCGGATTGCACGTCGCTGATCGCCTTGATCTTGTTGGCCTTGATCTGCGCGGCATGCTGCTCCTTCATCGTCTTAAGCGACTGGAGCAACTGGGCGATATCGACCGGGGAAGCATCGGGCTGCTGGGCAAAAAGGGAAAGCGGCGCGAGCAAAAGCTGGGACGCGATGGAAACGGAAAGGACTTGGAGAGATGGGAAACGCATGGGGAACGGGGGTTAATAAAAGGACTCAACGGGCGCCTTCGGGGACGGGAAGTTGATCGATGCACTCCCTGAGGATGCGGTCTTGAACTTGATGCATCCGCTTAAAGTCGCGCGATGTGGAGTCTTCAAATCCATTGAGGTGAAGCAAGCCGTGCACCGTGTAAAGCGCTAATTCCTGCTCGATGGCGTGCCCGTAATGCGCCGCGTTTTCCCGGGCCGTTTCCGCGCTGATCACAATCTCCCCGTGCTCGAATGTAATCACGTCGGTCGCCCCGGGAACGGCCATGAAATCCATATGCACCCGCGCGATCACCCGGTCGGAGACAATCGCCACATCGACTTCTTCCAACGCTTTTAAGGCAAACTTGCCATCCGCGGATTCCTCCCTGCATTTCTCCAATGCAAGGAGGCTGATCCGGCGCAGCCACCTCAGATCAAAGCGAACGGTCCGCTGCCGGTTCTGGATGGAGAGCGTCTGCATGCGTTTAAAAAAAACGGCCGCCGAAGCGGCGCCTGGTTATTGGGCGACGAGTTCGCGCAGCACGAATGGCAGGATGCCGCCGTGCCGGTAATAATCGACTTCAATGCCCGTATCGATGCGGCTGCGCAAAACAACTTCCAAACGATGGCCGTCCGCGCGGTGGATCACCAGCGTCACGTTGCTCATCGGCTTGATGTTGTCGTCGAGTCCAAGCAGATCAAACGTTTCAGTCCCATCGAGATTGAGGGTCTGCGCGTTGACACCTTCGGCAAATTGCAACGGAAGCACACCCATTCCAACCAGGTTGGAACGATGAATCCGCTCGAAGCTGGCAGCCACGACGGCTTTTACCCCGAGCAATTTGGTCCCTTTGGCCGCCCAATCGCGCGAACTGCCGGTCCCATATTCCTGGCCCGCGAAGATAATGAGCGGCACATCGGCGGCCTGATACTTGATCGCCGCGTCAAAGATCGGCATCACCACGCCATTGGGCTGGTGTTTGGTCACGCCTCCTTCGATCCCGGGCACCATAAGGTTCTTGATCCGCACATTGGCAAACGTGCCGCGTGTCATCACGCGATCGTTGCCGCGCCGGCTTCCGTAGCTGTTGAAATCTTCAAACGCCACGCCATGGGCAAGCAGGTATTCGCCGGCGGGCGACGTTTTCTTAATCGCTCCGGCGGGACTGATGTGATCGGTCGTCACGCTGTCGCCGAAAATCCCCAGGGCGCGCGCATTGCGGATCTCGGAAATGGTGCCGGCGCCCGGACCGAAGTTCTGGAAGAAAGGCGGTTCCTGGATGTAGGTGCTCTCGGTGTCCCACGCGTAAACCTGACCCGTGGTGGAGGGAATCTCGTTCCACTTCGGATTCTGGCCGGCGAAATCGCTGTAGAGCCGGCGGAACACATCGGGCGCCACCGTGCTTTCCACCAGCGCCCGCACTTCCTCGAGCGTAGGCCAGAGATCGCGCAGGTAAACCGGGTTCCCATCACGATCCTTGCCGATCGGATCACGGCTCATATCGATATCAACCGTCCCGGCCAGCGCAAATGCCACCACCAGCGGCGGCGACATCAGGAAGTTGGCCTTGATGCTCTGATGCACGCGCGCTTCAAAATTGCGGTTCCCGCTTAGCACGCTCGCCGCGACGAGATCATGCTGGGAAAGGGCGTCTTCAATGTGCGGATGCAACGGGCCGCTGTTTCCGATGCAGGTCGTGCATCCGTAACCGACCACGTTGAAGCCGAGCCGATCGAGGTAGTTTTGCAATCCTGTCTTGGCAAGGTAATCGGAGACGACACGCGACCCTGGCCCGAGCGAGGTTTTCACCGAGGCATCGACCGCAAGGCCGCGTTCCACCGCGCGTTTTGCCAGAAGACCGGCGGCGAGCATGACACTCGGGTTGCTCGTATTGGTGCAACTGGTGATGGCGGCAATCAGGACGCTGCCATGGCCCAGTGCCACGTCGCCGCGTTTATACGGGCTTCCGCCAAGGTCCTGCACCGGCGTGGGGGTCGGCCGGTTGGCCGTCATTTCGAGTTTGTTGACCGGCTCGCCTTCTTCGAGATGCCCGCGCCTGGTGTCGGTGGAAAGAAGCGTGTCGGTTTGTTCGTGTGTGGAACTATTGATCCGCACTTCAAAACGTTCGGTCATGTCGACCCCAGCCTTGCCGTAACCGCCTTCAGCCGTTGTCTTTTCCAAAAGCCCGCGGAAGGTCTCCTTCAGAGCGGGCAATTCGATGCGGTCCTGCGGGCGGCGCGGGCCGGCGACCGCGGGCACCACGGTGGAAAGATCAAGCTCAAGATCCGTGCTGTAGTCGATGTCGCCCTTGGCTGGGATGCCCCAAAGCCTCTGCGCTTTGTAATAATTCTCAAAAGCGATTACGAGATCGTCCGGACGGCCGGTCACGCGCAAATAAGCGGAGGTCTGCTCATCAATTGGGAAGAACCCCATCGTCGCGCCGTATTCCGGAGCCATGTTCGCAATCGTGGCGCGATCGACCACCGCCAACGATTTCGCGCCTGTGCCGAAGAACTCGACAAACTTGCCGACCACCTTCGCCTTGCGAAGCATCTGCGTGATGTGCAGCACAAGATCGGTGGCGGTAACACCTTCCTGCAATGCGCCCGTGAGATTCACCCCGACCACTTCCGGGGTCAGGAAATAGACCGGCTGCCCGAGCATGCCCGCTTCGGCTTCAATTCCGCCAACGCCCCAGCCGACCACGCCGAGCCCGTTGATCATCGTCGTGTGCGAATCGGTGCCAACGAGCGTATCCGGGAAATAAACCTCGCCGCGCTCGAGGATCCCCTTGGCGAGAAACTCCAGGTTAACCTGATGCACAATGCCGATGCCCGGAGGCACGACGCCAAAAGTCTTGAATGCCTGCTGACCCCATTTCAGCAGCATGTAACGCTCGCGATTGCGTTTGAACTCGAGCTCCAGATTGCGCTCAAGCGAATCCGGGGCGCCAAAGAAATCGACCTGCACGCTGTGATCGACCACCAGATCGACCGGCACCAATGGCTCAATCATTTCCGGATCGCGTCCCATCCCGGCCACCGTCGAGCGCATCGCGGCCAGATCGACGAGAAGCGGCACCCCGGTGAAATCCTGAAGGACGACGCGCGCCACGACAAACGGGATCTCCACCTGCTCGGGTGATTTGGCGCACCAATTGGCCAGGCGCCGCACATCCTCCGGGTTGACCTTTTTGCCGTCGCAATTGCGCAGCACCGATTCCAGCACGATCCGGATGCTCACAGGCAGCCTCGAAATCGGCCCGACTCCCGCCTTCTCCAGGGCTGGCAGTGAAAAAAAGCGGCCTTCTTTGCCGCCGCCGAGATCGAAGTTTTGGAGTGTGTTAAAAGCGTCGTTCATGGTCGTGAATTGGAAGCAGAGAGAAGAAAGCGAATGGACGCCAGATGGGAAGTGCGAAATGCCGGGGGTTGCCGCGCGCGCAAGTCATTGCAGGACTCGTGCAAAGCCCGGAAATGACCAGTTGCACCTTATCAATCCCGGCGAGGGATGCAACAATGGCGCCGTTGAACCCTGCAATGACTCCTTGCGACCTGACAATGACGGCGTCGGACTTCACAATGACGCCGTGCAACTCAACAATCGCGGCGTCGCACTTCACAATGGCCGCTCGTCCCTTAACAATGACGCCGTGCAACTCAACAATCGCGGCGTTACCCGCAGCAATGGCTGCTTTCGCCTTATCAATGGCGGCGTGGATCGCAGCAATGCCCGATTGGAGTTCAACAACGGCTTTTATTCCCGCTTCCAGCGGCTCGATTCGAGAAACTCGATCTTTTCAGCCGGTTTACGAACCAGATGCGCGGCCGCATCGGGCGTTTCTTCAATCAACTTCAAGCCGCGGTCGGGTCCAAGCACGCTGACAGCCGTTGCGAGGCTATCCGCGGTGATACAGTTGGAGGCCACAATTGTGACAAGCGAGTGATCGGTCAACCCGAGGCCCGTGTGCGGGTCGACAATATGCGAATAACGCACCCCGCCAATCTCGAGCCGTTGGAAAACATCGCCGCTGGTGGCAATCGCGCGATTTTTCAGAAATAAAATCTGCGCGGCGGGAGCGCCAGGCAGATCGAGCGCGGCGACTTCAATCCTCCAGCCCGGTTGATCGGGGGGCGGATCGCCCGCCGCCATATCGCCACTGCCGCCAACCAGGGCGATTGGAATTCCTCGGCGACGCAATACCGAGAGCGCTTCATCGACGGCGTATCCTTTGGCGATGGCGCCGAGATCGAGCCGCATCTCCGGCTTAAGCAGCTCCACCGTGTGCAAAGCCGCGTCGAGCCGCATATTTTTAAATCCGACCCGTGACCGCATCTCAGCGAGCAATTCGGCGCCTGGGAGTTCCTGTTTGCGCCGAGCGCGCCGCCAGGTGTTCACGAGCGGGCCGACGGTGACATCAAAAGCGCCATCGGTTTTTTCGGCCAACGCCTGGGAACATTCCAGGACACGCCAAAGATCCGGGCTCACCGGCACCGCTTTCCCCTGCCCCGAGCTGAGCGAAAGCCGGCTCAGTTCGCTCCCGCTATCGTAATCGCTTAGCACGCCATTGAGCTGGGCGATCCGCTCAAAAGCGGCGTCCGCGGACTGACGCGCGACGGTTTCATCAGCCGCATAAAGCGTGATATGAAACGGCAACCCCATTTCCGCTTTTTCAAATGCGAACCGGGTCAGGTTCTCGCCGCGCGCCTCCCACGCTGAGGCAAGGGCAACGAGTAAAAGGGCCGTTTTTCTGAGTGAAATATTCATCCGATGCCGGGAGCATTGGCATAAAACGGCTTTGGTTAAAGGCCGATTATCGCGCGAAAAAGCGCTGGCCGATGACACTCCTCAAAGCGCGTGCTAGCGTGGCCCGATGGCTCCATCCACCTTTCAGCTCCAGTCCAGTTACGCTCCGAAAGGGGATCAGGAGCAGGCAATCGCCAAGCTTGTTAAATCACTTGAAGCGGGCAACCGGCACCAGACGCTGCTCGGAGTCACCGGCTCGGGCAAGACGTTCACGGCCGCCAACGTGCTCCAGCAGCTCAACCGGCCCACCCTCATCATCTCCCACAACAAGACCCTGGCCGCGCAGCTCTACTCCGAGTTCAAACAGTTTTTCCCCGATAACGCCGTCGAGTATTTTGTCAGTTACTTCGATTATTACCAGCCCGAGGCGTACATCCCGCGCAGCGACACGTACATCGAGAAGGATTCCTCGATTAACGAAGAGATCGAACGGTTGCGACTCTCGACCACCTCCTCCCTGCTCTCCCGGCGGGATGTGATCGTCGTGGCGAGCGTCTCCTGCATCTACGGCCTCGGATCGCCCGAGGATTACAAAAACATGCTCCTGACGCTGAAACTCGGCCAGACGATCAGCCGGGAAGCGGCGCTCGGCAAACTTGTCGATATGCTTTACGAGCGCAACGACATCGCTTTCACCCGCGGCAAATTCCGGGTCCGCGGCGATGTGGTGGAAGTCGCGCCCGCCAACCTCGACGAGGAGGCCGTTCGCATTGAGTTTTTTGGGGATGAAATCGACCGGATCACACGATTTGATCCGCTCACCGGCCATACGATCGATCAATTGACGATGTTCACCCTTTACCCGGCCAAACAGTTCGTCACACCGGCCGACAAGATGCGTGTCGCCATGGGGAGCATCCGCGAAGAGCTCGAACAGCGCGTCATTGAATTTGAGAAACAAGGCAAACTGCTTGAAGCGCAGCGCATTAAACAGCGGACCGATTACGATCTGGAGATGATGCAGGAGATGGGGTTCTGCAGCGGCATCGAGAACTATTCGCGCCACCTGAGCGGCCGTCCGCCCGGGTCGCGTCCGTTTACGTTGCTCGACTTTTTTCCGCGCGATTTCCTGATGATCGTCGATGAATCGCACGCCTCAATCCCGCAGATTGGCGGCATGTATGAAGGCGACCGTTCCCGGAAGACGACCCTGGTCGATTACGGGTTCCGGCTTCCGAGCGCGCTCGACAACCGCCCATTGCGCTTCAAGGAGTTCATGGAAATGACGGGCCAATCCGTTTACGTGAGCGCGACTCCCTCCGAGTTCGAAATCAAAAACTCGCTGGTCGGCAACACCACCTATGTCCCCCATTCGCGCACGCAAATGGATCCCGAGGACGCCGTGGTGGTCGCGGGCGAGAGCGCGCTGGACCGGCGCAAACGGGCCCACTCATTTGTGCGGGTATCGCGCACCGACATGCCGGTCGAAGCGTTCGATGTCCGCACGCCGGGCGCGCCGCTGGTGGTCGAACAGATCATTCGCCCGACCGGGTTGCTTGATCCGAAGATCGGCGTGCGTCCGCTCAAGAATCAAATCGATGAGACGCTGGAGCTTTGCCGGCAGCGGATCGAGAAAAACGAGCGGATCCTCATCACCACGCTCACCAAGCGGACCGCCGAGGATCTTTCCGACTATCTCAAGGAGGTCGGATTAAAAGTGCGCTATCTGCACAGCGACATCGATACGATCCAGCGCGTGGAAATCCTCCGGGCATTGCGCGCCGCCGAGTTCGACGTGCTGGTTGGAATCAATCTTCTGCGCGAAGGGCTCGATCTGCCTGAAGTCTCGCTCGTCTGCATTCTCGACGCGGACAAGGAAGGCTATTTGCGTTCCCAGACCTCGCTCATCCAGACCGCCGGCCGCGCCGCGCGGCATATCAACGGCGAGGTGGTCCTTTTTGCCGATGTCGTGACGCAAAGCATGGAAGCGCTCATGGCGATCAGCGATTACCGGCGCACCAAACAGATCGAATACAACACCAAACACGGCATCACTCCCCGCAGCGTGACCCGGGCCGTCCAGGAAAGCCTGCACACGATCCTCAAGGCGCGCGAGATGGAGGCGTCGGTCGTGCAGGAAGGCGGCGGCGACTTTAACCTGAGCGAAGTGCTGCGCGAACTCGAGTCCGAGATGCTTCAGGCATCCGGCAACCTGGAGTATGAACGCGCCGCCCTGCTCCGCGATCAGATCATGGAATTAAAGACCGGCACCGGCATCGACAAGATCGAGCCGAAACGCCGCCCGACCAAATACGGCGCGAAACGTCCCAAGGCGCGGGCGTAGACCTTCTTTAATCCAGTCGAGGATAGAAAGTGATCTATTGCGCCGGCATGGTCTGGCGGCGCAACTGGCCGCACGCGGCGGCGATGTCGTGGCCTTTTTCGCGGCGGATTGTCGCCGGGATCTGAGCCGCATCGAGGATTGCCATGAACGCGTCCTGACGTTCTTCGCTTGGGCGTTTCCACTCAAGGCCGTCGACGATGTTGTAAGGGATGCAATTAACCTTCGCACGGACCTTGCGGACCAGACGGACCAGGGCTGCCGCATCCTCGGGCCGATCGTTTATGCCTTCGATGAGGATGTATTCAAACGTAAGCTGCTGCTTTTTGTGCTCGGTGTAATAAACGCAGGCCTCCATCAGCACCGCGAGCGGGTACTTGCGATTGACCGGCATGATCTGCTGGCGCACTTCGTCGGTGGCGCCATGGAGCGAAATGGCCAGCCGCACCTGAAGCGGTTGATCCGCCAATTCCCGGATCTGCGGCGCGAGCCCGCTGGTGGAAATCGTGATGCGGCGCGCGCCGAGCACGACGCCCCAGGGCGCGTTGATGATCGAGACCGCCTGCATGAGATTCGCAAAATTGGCCATCGGCTCGCCCATCCCCATAAAGACGATGTTATTGATCCGTTCCCCGCTGATTTCCTCCACGCGCAGCACCTGACTGACGATTTCACCCGCGTTTAGGTTGCGGCTCCATCCATCCAGGCCGCTTGCGCAAAACTTGCAGCCATAAGCACAGCCCACCTGTGAAGAGACGCAAAGGGTGCGTCGATCGGAAGCCTCGCCATAAAGGGCAGGGGAAGCGGGAATGAGCACGGTTTCAATCAGAGCGCCGTCCGCGAGCCGGAAGAGATATTTGCGGGTGGTATCGTCGGAGCCAAGGACGCGGATGGCGGCGAGATCATCAAAGGAGAAACTTTCACTGAGCTGGACCCGGAGCGCGGCAGGCAGATCGCTCATCGCAGCAAACGATTTGACCCGCTTTTCGTAGATCCACTGCATGACTTGTTTGGCCCGGTATTTAGGCTGTCCGAGCGCGGCCAGGCGGGTGCCCAACTCCTCCAGGGTAAGCGAATGAATCGATGTAAGAACGGCGGAACTCTCCATGGCAACACCTTCGCCCAGAGGCAGCCCTTCGCCAAGCCTTCGCGTGCGTTCAATTCCCGGACAGCTCCGGAGGTCAAAATCAGGGAAAAGATCGGCATTGAATCCGCGACCGGCCCACCTACTCTCCCCCGCCCGCACTTATGCCCAAACCGAACGAGATTTTCGCCCGTATGTCGCCTGAAGTGGCGGCTGATATTTTCACCTTTTTAACCGAAAAAGAGAAAGCGCTCTACAAGGCCACCATTGATACGTTGGCCAAACAGCGCAAGCTGCGCCCTGTTTTCGTCGAGCGCAAACCGCGTCCGGAACGCAATGCCTGGATGCAGGAGAACCTCGGCAAAAAACAGAGTGAAGCCGTGGCCGCGCATCTCCTCCAGATCTGGCTGGTTGGCGCGCAGTCCAAACTGCTCTGTGATTTCCTCGACGGCTTTGGCATTGAGCACGATGAGAACGGCACCGTTGATGCCCTGCCTCCCGCCCCCGCAAAAGCCGATGTGGCGCGCGTGGTCGACTCGCTTTTAGCCAATCACCCTGCGGGTGTGGTGGCCGTTTACCTCCACGCATTCCAAGCTTTTGATGAACACGGCTGGCCGAGCCTGGCTGAACTGCTCGCCGAAGATGAGCGCCTGAAACTGAGCCCCGCGGCTGAGTAAAAGCCAGGAATCGCGCCGCAGGCAGCCCCGGAAAGGGCCGGCTGCCATCTTGGGTTGCGCCGGAGCGTTACCGGAAGAGAATCAAAGATGATCCTTTATTCCGTTCTCGATCTCTCTCCGATTTTGGAGGGAGGCGATGCGTCGCTGGCTTTCAGAAATACGCTCGACTTGGCAAAACACGTCGAGCATTGGGGTTACCACCGGTTCTGGCTGGCTGAACACCACAACATGTTGGGCATTGCCAGCGCCGCGACATCGGTTGTCATTGGTCATGTGGCCTCCGGCACCTCGCGGATCCGGGTCGGCTCGGGCGGCATCATGCTTCCCAACCACGCGCCCTTGGTCATCGCCGAACAATTTGGCACGCTTGAAGCGCTTTACCCCGGCCGTATCGATCTTGGAATCGGACGCGCACCGGGCGGCGATCAGAACACGGCCCGTGCCTTGCGCCGTTCCCTGGGAAGCAGCGGAGATACCTTTCCCCAGGATCTCATGGAATTGCGTTCCTATTTCCAGCCCGCCGCTCCCGAGCAGCTTGTAAAAGCAATTCCAGGCGCCGGTTTGAAAATTCCCATTTACCTTCTCGGATCGAGCGATTTCAGCGCCCGGCTGGCAGCCGAGCTTGGGCTTCCATTTGCTTTTGCCTCCCATTTCGCGCCCGATTACCTCTTCCCCGCCCTCGATCTCTACCGCAAAGGATTTAAACCGTCCGCGATGCTCGATCGCCCGCATGTCATCGTCGGCGTGAATATTTTCAGCGCCGATACCGATGACGAGGCGCGCCATTTGTTTACCTCAATGCAGCAGCAATTTCTTAATTTGGTTCGGGGCCATCCGCGCCAGCTGCAGCCACCGGTCGACGCCATGGAATGGAATCCGCTTGAAGAGATGCATGTGGCCCGGATGACGCGCTGCTCGGCGGTCGGCGCTCCGGAAACCGTCCGCCAGCAACTTGTTCATCTGCTCGATCAGACCGGTGCAAACGAGGTCATCGCCACCGCGCAGATCTTTGATCACGCGGCCCGGTTGCATTCTTTTGAACTGGCGGCCGGCGTCTTTGAGGAGATCAACTCCGCGATCGGTGTCCGATAATGACGGTCGGAAACTGCTTCTGATTATTGATCGAGCACTTTGCGGATCGTAGTGGCCAGGACCGCGGGGCTGGCCGGTTTTTGAAGGAACCGGACATTCTGAAGATCTTCGCGCAGGAGCGAGTCGTCGATATAGCCGGAAGTGAAGATCACTTTGATCTCCGAGTGCTCAGCCCCGAGCCAGTCGGCCAGCGCTTTGCCTCCCATGTTCGGCATGACGACGTCGGTAAGCACAAGGTCGATCCTGGCTGTGGAAACATTGCGGATGAGCTCCTGCGCGTCGCCGCCATGCATCGCTTCGAGGACGTTATAGCCGAGGCGTTGCAGCAGGCGGGTGGTCATTTCACGCACGGCGGCGTCATCTTCCACCACGAGAATGGTTTCCGAGCCGCGCGGAAGTTCAGGCCTGCGAATTTCCTGCGGTGCGGGGACGATTGTGGAGGCAACCCGCGGCAGGTAAACACTAAAGGAAGTCCCGCTCCCAAGCTGGCTTTCCACCATGATATGTCCCCCGCTCTGCTCGATAATCCCGTAACAGGTAGCCAGTCCCAAGCCGGTCCCTTTTCCCTGTTCTTTTGTCGTAAAGAAAGGCTCAAAAAGATGATCCTTCACTTGGTCACTCATGCCGGTTCCAGTGTCGCTGAGCTTCATCACCACGTAATCGCCCGGCGGCGGGTCGATTTTGTCCGCACCGAGCGTGCAGTTGTCTGTTTCGATACTAATGGTGCCTCCCTCGGGCATGGCATCGCGGGCATTGACGGTGAGGTTCAAAATCACCTGCTCGATCTGGCCGCGATCGGCCCGGACTGTCCAGAGCCCCGCGCCGGACCGGGTTTGCAAGCCGATATGCTCGCCAATCAGGCGCTGGAGCATCTTTTGCACATCGGTGACGACGGCATCGAGGTCAAGCAACTGGGGTTGCAGCGTCTGTTTGCGGCTGAAGGCTAAAAGCTGGCGGGTCAACCCGGCTGCGCGCTGCCCGGCGTTCTCAATCTGCTCGATTGCCCGGAAGATGCGGCTCTCGGAAGAGAGAGTGGTCAGAAGCATATTGCTGTAACCAAGGATGACCGTGAGCAGATTGTTAAAATCATGCGCCACGCCGCCCGCCAGCTGGCCAAATGCCTCCATCTTCTGACTCTGCTGATACTGCTCCTGAAGCAGTTTTACGGCTGTCACGTCGGTCTGCACACCGATAAAGCGGACCAGCTTGCCGTTTGCGTCATGCACCGGTGAAATGCTGAGCGCATTCCAAAATTTCGTGCCGTCCTTGCGGTAATTAACCAGCTCGACTGAGCAGGTGCGCTCTTCACGGACCGCCCGCCGGAGAACTTCAATCACCGCCGGGTCGGTATCGGCGCCCTGTAAAAAGCGGCAGTTGCGGCCGAGCACTTCCTCAGCACTGTATCCGGTGAGCTGACAAAACGCCGGATTAACATAAATGGCAGGCCGATCGGGCTTGGAAGGATCGCTCATCAACACTCCGAGGCCCAGTTCATGAATGGCCCGGTCCCGGATATAAAGTTCGTCCTCGGTCCGTTTGCGTTCGCTGATGTCTTTGAGGGTTCCCTCGTAATGGATGATGCGGCCGTGGAAATCGCGCACCGCCCGGGCGCTTTCCGAGATCCAAAAAGTTGTCCCGTCTTTTCGATAAATCTCGACCTCAAAGCCGGCCACGATCCCGTAGCGGCCAACCCGTTCTATAAACTCCAGGCGTTGCGCTGGATTGACGTAAACCTGCGTCGCAATGTCGTGTACGGTCAAAAGCACGTCTTCCACCGACTCATAGCCGTACATCCGCGCAAGCGCCGGATTCACATCGATAAAACGGCCTTCCGGGGAACTCTGAAAAATCCCATCGACGGCATACTCGAATATGTCGCGATATTTCGCCTCGGCTCGACGGCGCGCTTCCTGTTCAGCTTTGCGGGTGGTGATGTCCTGGGTGGTGCCAAAAAGGCCGATCACTTTTCCATCGCCATCGCGAACCACCTCGCCGCGTCCGATCACCCAGCGGGGGGTGCGATCGGGCAGAGAAAGTTCGAGCTCAAGTTCAAAAGGGGTGCCGGTTTCGATGGCATGCTGGGCGGCCGCGGACAGACGCGCCCAGCTTTCCGGGTAATAACAGTCGCCATACTCCGAAGTGGGTGGCGGAGGCAACGCCATGTCGCGGCCATGGATCCGATAAATCTCCTCCGACCAAGTCACTTTGGAAGTGGCCGCGTCCCATGACCAGCTGCCGAGTTGGGCGAGACGCTGCGCTTCTTTAAGTGCCTCCTCGGTCCGTTTCCGTTCGGTGATGTCGGTAAGCATCGCCATCGCGCCGACAAAACGCTCGTTTTCATCCAGAATCGCGCTGCTTGTAAGGATCACCCAAAGCTCCATCCCGTCCTTGCGGCGCAGGTGAAGGTCGTGTTTGTCACTGGCGCCCAGCTTTCGATGCACAATGTGCGGCTGCGCGCCGGCGGGCAGCAATCCGCCCAGAAAATCGAGCGCCAGCCTCCCTTCCATTTCCTGCGAGGAATACCCAAGTATCCCGGTCAGCTGTGCATTGACATAAGTAGTGCGCAGATCGGCATCGACAATCCAGATTCCTTCACTGGCGGTCTCCACGATGCGCCGGTAACGCGCCTCGCTCTGCACAAGCTTTTCCTTGCGTTCACCTGAAAGGCGCAGCGTCTCGATCAGGCCGAGAAGTCTGGGCACCAGTGATGGCAGCGCCGCCGCCGTGAGCACTGAGGCGGTTGCGGTAATTAATTTGATTCCGCCCGACAACCAGTAACGCGGATGCGTGGTTTGAAGCGTCCAGACCTCCATCAAATGCGTCGCTCCGCATGCCACGATGAAGGCAGCAAGAGAGAAAACCAGCCAATGGAAAGACATTCCATTGCGCGCCCGCACCAGAAGATAAACCAGCGTCGCGGCAATCGAAGCATAAGCAAGGGCGATCAGAAGATCCGAAGCGCCATGCAGCCAAATCAATGACCGATTAAAAAGATAACAATGGGCATGCGGCATGAAGCCGCCGTCGTTTGGCAAAAGCAGATATGCGCCGCTCAATAACAGAAGCAAAGCGAAGCCTAAAGTCGTTCTCAGGAGCTTGCCTGAAGGACGGAATGACATGGGCGCCACTCTGAGAGACTTCGCCCACAACTCAAGCGTTGCCGCACTCTCAACCCGATTTCCGCGCAGAACCGGCGCGGCAGATCCCCCTTAAGCGTCCCGGGTTTTTTCAAGACTTTTTTCTATAAACCCAAGCAGTTGCGAGCGGCCGTCGCCGGTCTCAATGGAAGTAGTGAAAAACGGCGGGAATTCCTGGCTCATGGCGCTTACAGCCTCGCGAAACAGCTCGATATTTTTCTGCACCTGTTTCGGCTTGGATTTATCGACCTTCGTAAAAACAAAAGCGATAGGAGTCCCGGCAGTCATCAGCCACTGTACAAACTCAAGATCGATTGTTTGAGGGGCGTGCCGGGAGTCGATCAATACAAATACCCGGGCCAGATTGGAGCGCTTGGTGAGGTAGTCGGAAATCATCGTCTCGAAGCGGGCCCGTTCCGATCGATGCGTGGTGGCATATCCGTAGCCCGGCAGATCAACGAGACTCCATGCATCGTTGATGACAAAAAAGTTGATTAGCTGGGTGTGCCCGGGCGTGGCGGAAACCTTGGCCAGACCTTCCTTGCCCGCGAGCATATTCAATAACGACGATTTGCCGACGTTGGATCGCCCGATAAACGCAAACTCGCTCAGCGCGGATGTCGGACACGAATCGAGGCTTGGAGCGCTGGTATAAAAGAGAGCGGAGCGGATCTTCATAAAATGGGTGGAGACTCCATCGTAACCTTCAATCGCGCCCCTGAAACGCCTGCAATTGGAAAAAAACAGGCCCGCTTTCGCGGCAACCAATAAATCCCACCGCCCGCATTGCCGCGCGGGAAAGCCGGAATCGGAGCTGTTCAGCCTTTTTTACATCCCACGTGACAGGCGCGGTAAAAAAAACTGCGATCGCGACGGCCCAATAACGCGGCTTGCGAACCGCGCCACTCCAGCCGCGGCTCAAGCAAAGGAATTTCAAGGCTGGAATTCAGCTGCCGGATCAGGAGCAACCCGCCCGGAGTGAGCGCCTCCCAGGCAAGGTCGAGCGTTTTGGTTGCTTTAGCCGGATCGAGCCAATCAAGAATGTTGGAGAGATGAATGAAATCGAAGGAATGCGGCCCCGCTTTTTCGAGGGCCTCAATGGCCGTGGAGCAGGTGTATATCACCTCGGGGATTGGATTTTTCACCGGCGCATCCAACCACGGATACGGCTTGGCATTCAGAAAGCCGCCTCCGAGCATTTGAGCAAGAAACGGATTCTCACACGCCGGACCGCTTGCCAGGGCGTGCCGGGTACGGCTGGCGAAATATTCGCCAAAAGGAAAGAGCGGCATCTGGGTGGCATCCTGACCGAAGAGAGCAATCAGGTTTTCAGCCTGCATTACCGAGGAAAAAGCGGCGTCAAGTTCCCGCCCAAAAGGGGTATGAACCGCCACGCGGCGCACCTGTTCAAAAGGATCGTCCATGGCAAGCAGCTCCCCCAGTTCCGCGGAAAAATCATTAAGCCGGATTCGCAGGCGTTCAAAGAGCATCTCATACCGGCCCGCGTGATCGGGACCGCGTTTGGCGATCAGCTCGGGCGGCCCAAAAATATCGGCCTGCAAATCAAGTGTTTTAAAGATGGGTGCAAGAAGCGCGGCCCGCCTGGAGGCCTCCATGGGAAGATGACCAAGGAGCGCGAGCCGCTCGGCAGGCTCAAAATGGGAAAGTAGATAAATCTTAAAGCGAGTGAGCGCCAATTGGGCGGGATTAATGTCGACCAACTCCACCTTTCCTGCGCGTCCATCGGAAACAAGAAGCGCCGCGGTATCACCTCCGGAGGAGATGAGGAAGAGACGCGAACCCGGCGCCAATTCCGCCACCAGCGCCTGCTCCGCGAGCGGATCTTCGCGAACCTGGCTAAAAGCGAGCGGCAAACGGCGGGCGTCTTCTGCCCACGCTTCAGGGTATTCTATTTTATCCATGCAAATAGGCGGTGGTGAGATGCGCCAATAACCAGCTTCAACTCAAGGGGCGCGATCAAGTGTTCACCTCCATATCGCTCGGAGGATCGGCGAGCGCGCCTCTTCCTGAGGATATTTGCCAAAGCGGACCGGCATTGCCGCTTTGTTTGCAGGCACGCGGCGCGTCGGCAACGGAAGCAGTTGCCATCGGGAAGCGATCATGGCTCACTGCAAATCTGTGTTTTGACGATGAACCCCTCCCCCATTGCGATCACTTTTGTAGCCGTGCTCTCGGGCGCGATGCTTTTCACTTCGTGCAAACCAAGCGCCTCGACTGCCGCCAGAAACAAGGTGCAGGCTGCCACCCCCGAACCACAGGTTTCCGCCAATGAAGTCGCGCTTCGTTTCAGTCTCGCCCGCGGTTCCCTGGTGATGGGCCGTTATTCGGAGGCGGCTGAAAAATTCGGGAAATTGAGTCTCCAAAAAGCGGCAGTCCAGCCTTTGTTGAACTGGATCACCATGCATGAAGGGCTCGCGTATTTGCTCGCGGGCAAAGACCCGGAAGCGCGCGCCGCATTTGCAAAAGTCCAGGAGCGCCAATGGACCGATGAAGGCGCCGGAGCCAAAAAACTTGAAAAGTTCTTCCTCACGACGACCACTCTGATGGTTGGCGACGAAAAAATCCCTTCCGACGCGGCCAAGGATTACGACAAATCCAATCATGAAGCCTTTGCCTTGCTTCTTTTTGGATTAAAAGATTGGAACCTTGAGGATTACGAAAACGCGTCGTCGTTTTTCCGGCAATTTTCGTCCTCCTACATGAAGGCGTCGGAGCAGTGGATCGGTACTGATCAGGAGATAGCGAAGCTGAAAAATCTCGTTGATCACTTTGAAGAAGCTTTTGCCGAGTATCTGAGAGTGACCAAGGAACTCGATGCGGCCCAAACACCGGAGGAAAAAAAGGCCGCGGTCGATCGCGCCAAAGCTTCGCGCAAAATCATCAAGGTTCTGGCTAAAATGACCGCGGAACTTGACACTCGGATCGCCGAGATCGAGCCCGGCGCAATGGAGGCCATTGCCGAAAAAGCGCGCATGGCCAATGACGACGCTGAATTTGATGCAAAAGCGCTGCCGGAAGCAAAAGCCAAACGCGATGCATTGCTGGTTCAAATGCGCTTTGAAGAGGCGCACGAGGCGATTCTCGCGCCGCAACTTCACACGGAGAAACCGAAGGAAGAGCAGGAGCGGCTCGCAACCCGCACCCAATGGCTTGCCACCTTTAAGTCGACGCTCATTGACGATATCAACACCAAGGGGTACGCCAAGCCGGTTGCCCGCAAAAGCGGTCCCCCGGTGGAAGGGGGCGTGATCAAGGCGGACGCCAATCAGCTCCAGTTTCGGGGCAAGCCGGCGCCGGCTCCGCTGGCATGGTCGGAGGTCGCTCCCGATACGCTTCAGGCGATGGCTCTTTCGTTTATTCCCGATGATCTCGTGCCGTTGCTTGCAGCACATCGCAAATGGCATCTCGGCACCTATTTGATTTATGCCGGCAAAATCGAACAAGGCAAAGCCCTCGCCACCGAAGCCTCGAAACTCAATGCGGTTTTTGAGGATGCTTTACCTATCCTGCTCGAACAAAGCTCCCAACCGTAACGCTTTCCGAAAAACCACAATCCGGGCATGCTTTTCG
The DNA here is from genome assembly GCA_028293625.1 of Chthoniobacteraceae bacterium. Lineage (GTDB taxonomy): Bacteria > Verrucomicrobiota > Verrucomicrobiia > Chthoniobacterales > Chthoniobacteraceae > CAIURC01. The sequence continues at coordinate 25,938 of JAQGOL010000022.1, forward strand.
GCTTTCGCCCGCTGTCTTTCCATCGCACCTTGCCGCCGTGTGGCGTGTTTGAACAAGGCGCCTCCATTAATTACTCCCAACCTATGAAAGCTTCGTTACTCCCTTCCCTCCTTTTCTCCGTAATTCTTTCCCAAGGCGCGCCCGTGTTTGCACAAACCGCGGAACCCGCCGCGCCCGCCGGTGCCACCCCTGCAACGGCTCCTGCTGCTGCAAAACCGAAGCCGCTGGGCTCCGGCGAGAAGAGCTTTGTAAAGAACGCTCTTGAGGACACATTTAGCCTGCTAAGCCTCAGCGACAAAAAGAACATCGAACAGCTCAAAGCCGAAGACGCAAAAGCCGTTGGAACAAGGCTCAGCACCGAGCTAACTGATCTATGGGCCGAACTCGGCCCAGTGGCTACCGCTAACGGCGATAAACTTCCCGAGACCATCAGCGCAAGCGATAAGAGCAAGAGCGAGCATCTTAAAAAGCTTGCACCTGAGAAGTTCGACAAGGAATGGATCAAGCTGATTACCAAGGAAACCAAACACTTGGCCAGTGCATTTGCAGCGATCTCAAAATCAACCGATCCGCAGATCAAAGCCATCGTCGCCAAATGGGCGCCAATCACCAAGGCGCAGAACGACGACGCTGAAAAGGCGGAGAAAGTCATCGCCAAAACCAAGTAAATTCCACTCGATTCAATGAGCTGATAGAACGGGCGCGGCTCACTGCCGCGCCCGTTTTAATTTTTCCTCGGACGCGGCAGCTCAGGCCGGCACTTTCATTTGGGCTTCCGCAAAGTAATAAGCACTACGGCTGCCAGGATGCAGCAACCGGCGATTAGCACACTCTTTGGCAGGGCCTCATTGAGGAAGAGGCGCCCAAGAAGCAAGGCAATGAAGGGATTTACATAAGCGTAAGTGGAAACCCGCGCCGGTGTGCTAACCTGAAGCAGCCAGACATATGCCGTAAATCCAACCAACGAGCCAAACAAGGTAAGATAGATAAAGGCTCCGATGGAGGCCGTGCTGATCTGCTCCACCTCAACATGGCGGGCCTCTCCTGAAACCAACCCAGCAATAAGTAACAGGACGCCGCCACTGATCATCTGCATGGCTACGTTGAGAAGCGCCGAGCCTGATTGCTTTGCATGCCGCGAAAAAATTGATCCGATCGCCCAGCATACCGCGGCGATCAAAAGAACAATCGCCCCGGCCGGATCGACAAACCTACCGCCGAATGCATTTCGGCTAACCACAATCAACCCGACGCCGAGGAAGCCGAGGCCAAGCCCGGCACATACCATCGCCGATGGCCGGCTTCCTTCGGGCCGGATCCAGTCAACAAGAATGATCCATAACGGAGTGGCCGCGATGATGAGCGCCGTGATATTCGTGGGCACGGTTTGTTCGGCCCAGCTTACCCCGCCGTTGCCTATTAATAGGAGAAGCGCTCCGACAATCGTGGCGTTGCGCCAGTAGAGTAAACCTGGCCGAGGCGCGCCAAGCATCCGCATGATTGGATAAAGAATCAGGCCCGCGATCAGGAACCGGCTTCCTGCCATCAGCAATGGCGGCATCGTTTCAATTGCCACGCGAATGGCGAGATAGGTCGAACCCCAGATAAGGTAGACGGCGCCAAAAGCGGCGACGATCAGCCAGGTGGGCGGGGACGCTTTTGTTTTAAGCGAAGTATCGACCCCGTGCCGGTCCGGCGCTTGCAGCATGGAACTCATGCGCAGGTCAAGACGCTTTGGGAAAAGTTACATTCATAGTCAGCCATAGCAGAACGAATCGCGGCTTCCAACGGCAAACCCGCTTCCAGGTAGATTCCGCTCAAGGTCGTGATGATGTGCCGCTCCGAGGCGGGCCTGCGCGCTTTAGCTGGCTTGGCTTTATTAAATTTCCGATAGTAGTTCATGTGGCTCGGGTAGTTTACCGGGAGCCAACAGCGGGAATAAAAAAAACCCACCGCTGTTGGCAGCGGTGGGTTTTTGAAAAATCTTTTTTTGGGAAAATCAGATTCTCTCACCACCGCTCCGGGCGACTGCCCAGACAGCAAAACGCTGGCACATCGAGCGAGTGCTCATGCGCTGAAGTTTTGCCGCGGTAATGGAATGAGAATTCATTCGGGAGTGCGCCCTCTCTACCCGCCATGTTCACACAGGTCAACCATTCTCTTTATGAGATCGCTGCGTACCTCCTGCTTCGGGGCGAAGCTTGTTAAGGAGAACCCGTTACGGGCTAAGAGATGAACGGCGGATTTCAGGACTTTTAGTAGTGCTTCATTGCCGATTTGTAATGAAGCCGTCCACCGCCGCAATGGATGACGCTTGATCAGCCACGGCAGTTGAATGGGCTACCCCTCACCCATTTTTTAATTCGTTGCTCTGATATGCGTAATTGCGCCGAAATTCCTTGCCGGGCCGCCGAAGGCGGAGAAAATCGGAAGGCGCGAATTATCGAATTGTGCTTCGCGAATAGACTCATGCGCAGCTTTACCCCCCCCTCGTTTTTCACCAAATCCATTCCCGGCTCTCTATTGATTCTTTGTGGGACGATTCTCACCGCCACCGCGGTTGAAAGCCCCCGATTGAAATCCAATCCTGAACGCCTCCCCGGGCCTCGTGCTGAAATGCCGGCCACTTCGCGTCCTCGCGGCGCAGTGCTCACTCTCGAGCAGGCGTATGACGAGGCTCTGGCCAGTGATGAGTCCATTCAACTCGCCTACATGAATGTCCGCAAGGCACGATTGCTTCGCTGGCAGGCATTGTCGCGCTTTGAGCCTACTATCTCGGCTAATATCGGACGCCGCGAAAACGACGCCACGCGATTTAGTTCAGAAAAGGGACGGCAGGATCGGAACATCAGCGAAACCGGCTTCGAGGACAACAGTGGCACGCGGTCCGGAACCGACCGGAGTGTATTCAAAGACGCCACCACCCAGGAAAATTTCTTCGAAAATAAGCAAAGCCTTACTTCAAGGCCGCGTGACACGCTGACAACCCGCACAAACGACGTCTTTTCAAGCCGGACAAATCGCGATAGCGCAACCCTCATTCTTGAACAGCCGCTGATTGATCTTACCGTTTTCCCGGCATACCGCCTCGGCCGCCTGGCGGAGGCAGCCGCCCAGTTGCAATTCCAGTTTACTGTGCGGGATGTGCTTCTAGGCGTAACGCGTGCCTACTATGACACCCTCAAGCAGGAACGCATCGTTGCCGTAAGCCAGCAGACCCTCGACCTGAGCAATCAACAGCTCCTGCTCGCTGAAGAGCGATTCACCGCCGGCGCCGTTCTGCGGACTGAAGTGCTGCGCGCTCAGGCGACCGCAGGCGATGCCCGCCGCCTGGTGATTATCAGTGAGGGCGCGCTTGGCACCGCCAAGGATACGCTTCGCAGTATCCTGGATCGTCCCGATAGCAACTTTCGCCTGGTGGAGCCGGCACCCGGAACAAGGCCGGCACAGCCAATGCAGGCATTGCTCTCGGATGCGCTTGTTCATCGCGAAGATTATCTGACGAGCACAAACAACATTTTGCAGGAAAAAGAGCGCCGCAATGGAGTCGCCGCCTCTTTCATGCCTCTCGTCAACGCCGAATTCCGCGCCCGCTCCTACAACGATTCGAACTCCGGTTCCGGCCGGGCAACAGAACGGCGTACGCTCGACTCCAGCGGATCTTCCCTGGATACAAGCTCCCAGGTATCCACAGGCACGGAAAGCCGGGTTGGAACGCCCCCCGTTGTCTCTCCGCTCTCGCAGTCCGCAACGGAGCGCAGTACCTCTAACTTCTCATCCATCCGTTCAGAGAAACGCACGGAGCGGACTAGCTCGCGCTATAATACGGATGAAACGGAATGGGAAGCGCTGCTAACTGTTAGACTCCCTTTGGGAGGCGAACGCTCCCTGGAATTGCGAAACGCGGGTTACCTGATCAGCGACGCGGAGATCAACCGATTGAAGCTTGAAAAGCAGATTGAACGCGAGCTCTACGATGCCTCCCTGCAGGTCAACACGCTTGAAGAAACGGTGAAACTATTGCGTTCCGAAGTCCAGGCAGCCGAACAGAATTACAAAGATCTCCAGAACCAATACGAAAACGGGACCGCCACCAGCGTTGATCTCCTTGTAGCTCTAAGGGATCTCAATAAAGTGCGCACCCAGTTGGTGTCCGATACTTATGACTATGAGTTCTCGCTCCGCAACCTGCAGCGCACCACTGGCAGATTTGAAACTGACCGTGTAAAAAATCTGCGTTTCGTTGATTACGGACGGCATTCGCATCTAAAAGGCCCAGTCAGCCAAAAGGCGCCTGAAGTCCGGTCCCGGAAAAAATAGCGCGATGCCATTGGCAATTGAATCAGAAACGAACTGAGGCGTTTTACCCGCTTCGGTGTTAGCATCATGGGAAAGATCAGCCTAAAAGCCGATCTTTCCCATTTTGTTATTTTGACCAAGAGACCCAAAGTCCCGGCCCTTCACGCGCTGCTGCTCATCACAGCTATCTGCGCGCCCTCTGACTCGTTTGCACAGGAGGCGCGCTATATTGCTTCCGGGGTGATTCCCGCCAACACACTCGATCTCGAAGGGGAGACAGTTGGCGGCATCGGCTCTGGTATTACTTATGACGCCAAAGAGGACGTCTACCTGGCTGTTTCAGACCGGGGCGCCGGGGATGGGACCATCGATTACATGCCTCGTTTCGATACGATGAAGGTCACGGTCTCGTCCGAAGTCACACCGACTCTCAATGCCGGGATACTCAAGACTACGCTCCTGAGGACGACTTCCGGCAAACCGATGTGCGGCTTGATTCCGGATGCGCGAAACACGGCAACTCCGCAGATGCACGACGGCCGCCATTGCATTGACGCGGAGGCGATCGCGATTGCCCCGGATGATACGCTCTATATAGCGGACGAATACGGCCCTTACCTCCACCAATTCAAGCGTGATGGAACCCTGATTCGCACCATCGAGCCGCCTGGTAATTATCTTCCACGCACGGCCGAAGGTAAACTCGACTTTACCGATAACGATTCACTGGTCAGTGGCCGGGTTCCAAACCACGGATTTGAAGGCCTGACACTCTCGCCGGATGGAAAACTTGCCTTTCTTATACTCCAGAGCGGACTTCTGCAGGACGGTGGTAAATCGGCGCGCTACAGCCGGATTCTTGTCATCAATCTCGCTACGGGAAAACCGGTGGCGGAGTATGCCTATGCCATGGCCGATTCCGACAAGATCAATTCATTGGAACGGAGAATCGGCAAGTTCAGATTAAAGCAAAACGATCTGGCAGTGAGCGAAATCGCAATGGTCAATGAACATCAGTTTCTTGTGCTTGAACGAGACAACTTTGGCGCAAATGGCTCCTTTAAAGTCAAACGGCCCAGCCAGAAATGCGTGTTCCTAATCGATATTAAGGATGCCACCAATCTGCTCTCCCTGCCTGGGCAACCTTACTCGCAACCATACGGGGTCAAAAAGTTTCGCGAGCTGACAATCAACGAAAAGATCACGCCGCCGCGTAAAACTTTGCTCCTCAATTTTGCAGCCCCGATTCAAGGCCTCGATCGTAATGACCTCGCTGCCAAATGGGAAGGAATTGCACTAACGCCGCCCGATTCTGAGGGACACCAAAGAATGCTCTTAACGTGCGACAATGATTTCTTAAGTTCTCCCCTGCTCATCGCGGGAAAAAGCATTCCATTTCCAAGGGCGGAACGTTCGATGCCGACCCGATTCCTGCTTTTCGACATCCGCCTTCCTTAAGGCTGAACCGCTGTATGGAGAGCCAGCGGGCTTATGCTAAAAACTATTTCTTAATCAAAAGCATATCCACCAACGTGCCCGGCTGAAGATTCAGGCTGGCCGGCAGCGCGACGGCAATCGGCAAGCCATTCTCAACCAGAACCGAGTTGGGATGAAGATGAGGATTAAGAATATCTTCAAAAGCAGTTCCCACCCTGGAAATCTTGGCCATGCACGCCTTGCGCGCATAGCCACGGGTGCGAATTTCAACATCCATTCCAACAATGGGTTCAATAGGGAAAGGATCGCGCAGATAACCGATAACCGTGTCAGTGTGCAGCGCTGAGAGAACCAATATCCATTCTCCGAGGGCCACGTTCTCTCCGGCTCTTCGGCTGATCATCGTGACCATTCCATCAATGGGTGCAACGATTGTAACCGGTCCAAGGCTGTCACTTAATTGAATGAGTTTCTTCTCCTGCTCGCGAAGCATTTCCGCAAAAGGATTTACCTGCTCTTTTGCATCGGGCTGTGATTCAAGCCGTTTGACTTCGGCCTCCAGATCAGCAATTGCCTTTTTCTGTTCAATAATTCCAGCCTGCAGGCTGCGCTCTTTATCCAGAGTCACCTCGTATGCCTGCTGCGTGATGGCATGTTGCTTAAGCAAAGCTTCATCGCGGGCCGTCTGCAGCTTTGCGAAAGCCAGATTGCTCTCCGTCGTAGCCAAACTCACCTTTTGCTGAAGGACAGGCACCCGCAATCGGTTAAGCTTAACGTCATACTCGCGCTCACCTAGTCCCGGATCCATCTGCGCACGCTGGTTTTCCAGGTTTACACGAATTAGATCAAGTGCGATGCGCGGGTCATTGGGAACAATGATTCCAATCGGAGTCCCTTTCTTAACCACCTGGTACTTCGTGACATTAAGCTCGGTAATGACGCCTGCAACCGGGCTGTTTACACTCGAGGTAATCTGTTCGACCTGTCCAACTAACGTCGCCGGAGTCAGTGCCGATCTCCAGAGGAAAACGATGCAGATGATCGCCAGTGCGAAAGCAATGATTGGAAGCGAGCGGAGGCGAATTTCACGCCAGCGCTCATGAAACGGAATTGGGATAGGGGCCAGGGTCTGCATTCTAGAATTCGGATTCGTCTTCGGCTGTCACGCTGGAAACACGGGATATTCCATCGGTTGATTTTAGTTCGCTCATGAGCAGGTCGACCTTTGCGGGATCTCTCAATAAAAGCCGATACGAGAGCTCCGTGCCTCCGTCCGAGCCGGTGCGGCGATTGGCGCAAAGCGCCTTGCGAGTGTGCCGCTTCAGCAAACGGTCAAGCTCAGGGATTTCCGCAGGTTCCCTTGACCAGCTCAAATTCACGATCAACCCATACCGATGACGCGTTCCAAAAGAGGTATACCAGAGATAAACCGTTAGCGCGGAAACCACGCCGCATCCAATGACGGCGGATGCAAATTTCTGGGTGCCGCAGGCCGCTCCAAGAACAACGACGGTAAGAATAAAAGTCGTATCAAAGCTATCGCGCAAAACGTTTCGAAAGCGGACAATGGAAAGCACGCCGAGCAATCCAAAGGCGGTTACAAGGCTGCTTGAAAGCACCATTAAAACCAGGCAAACGATCACCGGCATCACGACCAGCGAGTTTACGAAGGAACGCGAATAAGAAAGTCCGGTATGCGTGATCATATAGGTCCACGCCACCATTTGCCCGCAGACAAAAGAAACAAGCAACGCAAGAAAGACGATTTTGTAATCGAGAACAGCCGTATAATCGCCGCGGAGAAAAAGATCCATCATGAGAAGATATAAGTAAAATTAAGCGTGCTCACCCTGCTTGCGATGAAGATGTTTTGGCAGCACCTGGTCGGGTTCCGGAGCCAGCCCTCCGTCCCCGCTGACCTTTGAAAAGTTCTGTTCACCCACCTGCTCCATTCCCCAGGCGTATTTGGCGCCGCCGCATTGCATCAACTTGAAGACCTGAATCATTTCCTTAATCCAATTGGGATAGCGGTTTGTGAATTTGACTTCGAGAATATTGTCCTTCCCGAATACATAAAAAGGTTTCTTCATCGCGGTCTCAAACCGCAATTCAAAACAAGGCTCGCAGCGGATTTTCTGATCCATTGTTACCCGGACGGAGTTATCGTGCGGGCTTACCCACGCCTCGCGGTTGTAAGCGACATGCGACTTCGGCTTGGCCTTGATGTCGTGCATCATGTTGCAAAACCTTTGCAAGCTCACAATCTGACTCGGCGCACTGGAAAGGATATTCTTTGGATCCGGGATAAAGCCCGCCATCACCTCCGCGGCCGCCGCCCGGCGCACGCCACACCGCTCCTTGAGGATGCAATCGTTCATCCGCCGCTTTAACTCAAAAAAGACCGGTCCCTTTGGATTATTGTCGTAGAAACGGACCCGCAGCTTGTAGCGGTTTTTGTTTCCGTTCAGCGACCAGTGAAAGGTCTGCAGATCCTCTGAATCAAGATAGATGCTATGAACGGGATATGAGTAATCCGCGGATCCTTCGCCAAACTCATCTATCACAAGGTAAGATCTCACAAAATCACGGATCGGAACGATCAATGAAGAAGGGATCTGATACTTCAATTCAAAGCGTTGAGCTTGAAGAGCGTGATGGAGGTGGGACATCGATCGGGGAGATACGCTGCTGGTAAACTGGGAGGGAGGAAATTACGGGGGACCAAATCTAACAAAACTGCTTTGATCTAAACCTAAAAACAATCCGGCTCCAAGACGTTGCTTTTGAAAAAGCACGCCTTGAAAAAGGGTTCGCGCCGCCGCTTCATTTTGGAAGCTGCCACTGAACAGGCCGGTTTTCGTCTCCAAAATGAGCTTCAGAGAATGCGAATTAGGCGAGTCTGTGACGGTGACGGTGTTCTTAGGGGTGATCAGAATATGAATTGGTGGCCAATCAGGCAAGCTGAACTGAGCATTTCCGTCAGGAACATTCAGCGCGCGGACAGCTTTTTGAGGTGGCAAATAGTGCGAACCAATCAAATGCGTGCGGCTGATGAACCCTTTCGCATAAAAACGATCCGCTGGATGCGCCGGTTTTTCCCAATCCAGCAATCCGTCAAAATCGCTGATGCCGCTTTTTTCCTCAAACTCCACGGTGCCGCGAATGCTTCCTTTGGGCAGCGAGCCATTGGGATAGAGCGCCACGTAGAAGGGAAATGTTCCATCGTTGTCCAGAAGCGTTCCCAAAGAAAATGGCGTCCCATCGCCAAGCTTTCCTTTCAATGTAACAGCGCCAATCGGACTCACCCGCATCACGGCATAACCGTAGCCTTGAGGAAAATCAGCGGTCGAATTTACCGGATCCGGCGGCATCAGAACTGTATAGGCGCCCGGCTTGGAACCGGCCGTGGATTTATAAGCAGCGCGTTTTGCCACAAGCAGTGACGCCGTTTCGCCTTCGCCTACGCTTCCAATGATCCGGTTGCCGGCAAGATCGAGATGCAGTTTGACAGAAAGCGCCGGGCCGCCGGATGACTTCAAGCCGGTCGCGATGTAGTCGCCCGCCGGATCAAATTTGCCGCGCAATACGTAGCTGTAACCTCCGAATTGAAGCGTGCCGCTAAATGAACCGGTCTTTGTAGTGCTTACCCGAAAGTAACCGGTATTGGCGTTGGCAGGCGACGAGTTGGTAACAAGGCCGTTGTAAACGCCCGCGCCGCCAACCGGCGAACCCGTAAATAGCAGCAGCAGATCGTTGCCCCGCCGCGCCACACTGAATGAGCCGCTCCCAATCGGGTTCTCAGCTGTGAAATGTTCGCTTCGCACCTGGAACAGAGTCGGATCAAATCCCGTAATTCCTCCCGAAGCGGTGGCCAGCACCCACGTGAAATCAGAAGTGAGAGTAAAATGGGCCACCTTATTCGAGCCACGGCCCAAAGCGGTGACATCAATCACAAACGGATCCGCCGCCGTGGCAGTAATGGCGATTGAACCCTGCACCCGATGGCAATCAACCCCGGCGCCGCCGCGTGCCGAGGCGTCCTGCATTTCCCAGCGATAGAGACCACCGGCACCGTATGTAGCCGAACCAGTGATAAGCTTTCCAACACCATCGCCCGGCGAAAGGATGCCCCCGGTATTAATTGCGAGTGAACCTGTAACAATCCCCGTGCCTTCCAGAATCCCGCCTGCATTGAGCGACAAAGGGCCGCTGCCGGTTGCCGAACCCGACGCGTTTTCAATCGCCAAAATACCGCCCGCAACGACCGTTTCTCCTGAATAACTATTCGCCCCCGTGAGCATAAAACGGCCGGCCCCGACTTTTATGAGCCCGCCGGAACCGCTGATAAGGCCGCCATAAAGCGTCGTGCCGTCATCGGCGCCCGTTGTGAGCGTTCCAATTCCCAGATCGACGGTTCCCGCACCTTCCAAAGAACCTGTTCGCTGATTGAAACCGTTAAGAGCCAAGGAAGTTCCCGGAGAGAGTATGATACGGGAATTTGGAGAGAGCGCATCAGCCGCCACAGACTTCAATGACCCATGGGTGATACGTGTTGTGCCAATATAACTGTTTTCTCCCGAGAGAAGCACGGAACCCTCCCCGCTAAGCTCCAAATCCATTACTCCCAGGTAACCTCCAACCGTAACGATTCCCCCGCTGAAGGTGACGCTTGTATTCGCCTCGGCATGCAATCGAAGCGTGCGATTCACGCCGCACCCGGTCAGGCCCAAATTAATCCGGCCCGAAAAAACCGTATCTCCCGCGCTTGTGGCAGGGTCCGACATCGTGGAGACGATTGTATTGCCAATCAGCGCTTCTCCAGTCGAACCGGATTGCACACTAATCCCCCTGCCGATTCTGACCGTGCCCGAATGATGGCTGGCCAACAAAGCGCTTGCAGCGGATCCGCTCCGTTTTCCAAGAAGAATATAGGCGCCTGAATCGGCGCCGAATCCATTGCTTCTGTCAGTAAGCAAGGCGCCCTCGGCAACAACGATCCCTCCCTGGAACTCTGAGTTCTCGCCGGTTAACTCAAGAGCGCCTTCGCCTGTTTTAAGAAGGTCCGCGAAGATCGGCCCTTTAATAAGACCTGAGATCCGCGCAAAATCGCGATTCGAATTCGGGTTATCGATTACTCGAATTTCCCGGGCGTTGAAGTTTACGGTTTTCGCCCCTGATCCAAGCAGAGTAAGGCCGCTGGCAAATGTTATGCAGCGATCCGCGCGGGTGCTCCCGAAGATCAACGCGTGATTACTGTCGATGAAGTAAGGTTCCTCCCAAGCGAGGTTAGGGTCGGCCTTGACGGAAATTGTCACTGTCGCATCGGCGCCAAAAGCCGAGAATCCCCCGCTCCCTTTATCTTTTGGCGACTCTCCCTTATTGGTGACATCGGCGAGCTTCTCGTTGCCCCGCCAATTGATCTCTCCCGGATCGTTTCCAAGCGCGACACTGAAAGGGATACCATCGCTGATTTCCAGGACGCCGCCACGCAGTTCGATTTGTCCTCCGGGCAGAGTGCTGCCGGGAACCGCACGCACAGTCCCTTCATTGATTGTCAGCGACTTCAGCAGGTAATGATTATCCGCACTGCTCAAAACCAATGTTCCGGCGCCGGATTTTGTCACTGAATCAGTCTGAGCCGGATCGACGCCTGCTTTAGCCCCAAGATTCACCCCCAAATTAAGCAGCGCCTTCTGGACAAAAATATAACGCGAGCCCCCTTGTCCAATAAGGCCGCCCAAGTCAGCGGCGTTATCCTTGTTGACGATTGAATAGTCATTCTCTCCTGCGAGAAGGATGGCGTTTGTCCGCAGGTTACCTTTCCCGGCAATTGTAAGCTTCCTGCCCGGTTTGGTTGGGGCAAGCTTGAGCGAGTTCAAGGAGACCCGCTCATCGCTTGTAATCAATCCATCCACGGCAAGCAGCTCATTATGAGTGTCATGAGATTCCGCTGTAAATGGCTCCGTCTCCACCGGCGCAATTCCGTTAGGCCCATAAGTGGCGAAGCTTGATCCGTTGACGGTTGCCCAACCGACATGGTCGATATATCCATTTGGCACCGGCGGCGTGACGCTCTCGTCAATTTCCCCGCTATCATTTGGCGCAAGCAGACCGTTCGATAAGATCGGCGGGGTCGAAATCTGTATGCGCGGGTTGTTGCCGCTGCGTCCCAACAGCAGCGGTTTGTCCGTCCCATCGCGGGCCGTGAAATCGACCGTGGTTTTTGGAGAATCTTTGCTGAAACGCGAGAGATCAAACAACTCAAGCACCGTGGCCGCTGTCGTGCCGGAATTATGGGTTACATTTACGGTAACCGCCCCGGAGCGCGCCTCGGCCCGCGAGCCGAGCTCCAGAAGCCCGATTGTCTCCGCGGTGCCGGCCGCGTTGCCGACCAGGGAGAATGTTCCACCGCCCACCGAGTCAATCCCTTCATTCTCATTCCGGGAATCCCGGATCCGATCATTATCATTTTCGGCGATGTTATTGAGCGTCAACGCACCGCCATTGAGATTAAAAGTGACATTCAGGCGCTCGCGGAGAGTGGCTTTGCCACTTAATTCCAAGCCGGCGCCGTGTGCGATAGTGATCGCTTCATCAACGAGAACCGCCCCACTGAGGGTTTGCGTGGCGGCACCCCGGATGGAAAGTGCGCCTGAAACCCCGGTTGGGATGATGGGAAGCGTACTAAGTGAGCCGCCAAACTCCGCGTCGCCATAAGCGTAAAGGAGAATGTTTTGTCCTTGAAGTGTGCCCTCTTCATCCACTGCAACCACATTTCCCGCGCTGCCGCTCAACTCGCCGCTGCGCAACTCGGATCCACTCCGGAGTGTCGCTTCATTTGATTCAAAGGCGACCCTGTTTGCCCGTAGCGCCGTGCGCCCAGTCACCAACGCATTGGCAAAACTGAGTGTCCCCTGCTCAATGATCACTCCACCGTGGAACGTGTTTTGCGAGGAACTGGCGGAAAAAGCGGATCCGAATTGAAACGTACTGCCACCGGTTTTAATAATCGCTGAAGCGCCTTTAAGAGCTCCATTGAGTTTAACAATTCCCGGGCCATTGCCTTCGAGGATCGTCGGCGCATCAATCAGCAGCTCCATTCCAATGGCAAACCCGCCCGATTTATTTTGCGTGATTCTGGCGCCTTCCCCGGCAAAACGCAGGCTGTTTCCATTAATAGAAGCAGGTGAGGCCCCCGATGACTCCAGGGTGAGCAGATTCAGTGAAAACGGCACGACATTCAGGTTGTTTGAAGCAGTACCACCTGAAAGCGAACTGTTAAAAACCAGCTCTGTCTCCTCCCCGCTCAACGGGACCTGGCCGTCTACCCAGTTTGATCCGACACTCCAAAAACCGTTTCCCGTATTCCATATGCTTCCTTCGGCTGAAAAAGCCATGGAAATGCAACAAGCAGCGAGCATCAAACGGGGCACTCGGTTCATTAAAGTAAAAAAAGGGGGGACTACCACGCGCAAAGACTCCCTGCGGAGGCGGGGATCTGGAGCGGGAATGAGACTTTTAAGGTAGCACCGAAATTCGCGATAGATAAAAAAATGAGATTTTTTTGATCCCCATTTCGTTCCATTCGCTCCGCGCTTTCCCGCGTTAAAAACGGTGGCCTGGCAGCCATGGCCGGCGCCCGAGTTACCGGATTGTTACCGGGGTCGCGAAGATTTATTATCGCAAGCTAAACCAAGAGCCGGCAGCCTCGCCGCAAGAGAGGCCAAAGCGCCTTTCGCCATGCGATGCGGCTTACCGAAACCGCTAAATCAAGTCCATAGCTACTAGGCGGGCGAAGGCGGACAGCGTATTGGCGTCGCGGATTTCGCCCGAGGCAATCATTGAACGAAGCTCGGCCAGCGTGAAGGCGCGAGCCTCCGTGATTGCTTCATGCTCGTCATGCTCGGGGCCATTCGCACTGAGTATCACCGGCCTGGCCAATACCAAATGGCTATGTTCGTCGGTAAAACCGCAACTTGGGAAAAAGAGGCCGAGCGAGATTAATTCGCCATCCGGTGCAAGTTCGTAACCGCTCTCTTCGCGCAGTTCCCGAAGACCGGTTGCGCGAATGGCCGCTTCATCGTGCCCGGTGCTCTGATCAATCTGCCCGGCCGGGAACTCCCAAATGGTCGCGCGAATGGGCACCCGCTCCTGGCGCACCAGAAGGAATTTGCCTTCGCTGGTGATCGGCGCGATCACCACGGCCCCTTTTCGGTGGGCGACCGTCCAGGTAAACGGCTCGGGGCGCATCGGCGATGTGACCGTGACCGTGTGCACTTCAATATACGGGTTGGCGAATGAGGTCTCGTCTCCCACCGTTTTCCATCCCGCGGAATCGTGAATATGATCGTGGAAATTCATAAGACTTATGGCCGATCAGTTTTCATTTCCGAGGCGCGAAGACCAGCGGTTCAGCTGAAAAGCGACGTTTTGCGGAGAAGGCGCACCAATTGCCCGGCGCGCCGCCATCGAGTTTTCCACCGTCAGCATTTCAAACAGATCGGCCTCAAAGGCCGGTGAAAGCGCCTGATAATCGGCCAGGCTGAGCTCGGTTAATTCACACCGGCGCTCGGCGCAAAGCGCCACAGCTTTTCCAATGACTTCATGGGCTTTGCGAAACGGGACGCCGTGATTGACCAGATAATCGGCCAGATCGGTGGCAAGCAGGTTCGGATCGCCAACCGCAGCGGCGCAGTTCTCAGGGTTTGCGCGGATTCCTCCAAGCATGGCGGCAAAGACGGCCAGCGCGGCCTTGATAGTGTCGATGGAATCAAACACGGGCTCCTTATCCTCCTGCATGTCGCGGTTGTAGGTCATCGGCAGCCCTTTTAAGGTCGTTAAAAGTGAGACTAGATTGCCGTAAACGCGTCCCGCTTTGCCGCGAGTGAGTTCGGCGACATCGGGATTTTTCTTCTGCGGCATCAGGGAGGAACCGGTCGTGAACGCGTCGCTGATGGTGATAAACTTAAACTCGCTGGAAGCCCAAAGGATCACGTCTTCGCTCAGCCGGGAAAGGTGCATCGCCACGAGCGCGAGCGCCGAAAGCAATTCCACGGCAAAATCGCGGTCGCTCACCGCATCCATGCTGTTTTGAGTGATAGCAGGAAAATCAAGGAGCTGCGCCACCAGTTCGCGATCGAGCAAAATGGTGGAGCCGGCAATGGCGCCGGAACCGAGTGGCAGCACGTTGATTCGTTTGCGGCAATCAACGACACGCTCCACATCGCGCTGAAACATCTCCACGTAAGCAAGGAGATGATGCGCGAAATAGACCGGCTGCGCGCGCTGGAGATGGGTATAGCCGGGAATGATCACTTCGGAATGCCGGCTGCCAAGCGCCACAAGTTCCCGCTGGATTGCTGCAAGCCGCTCGACAATCGCATCGCTTTCCGCCCGCAAATAGAGCCGCAAATCGAGCGCCACCTGGTCGTTGCGGCTCCGGGCCGTGTGCAGCTTGGCGCCGGGATCCCCAATGCGCCGGGTCAGCTCCGACTCGATGTTCATATGGATGTCTTCGAGTTCGCGCTTGAACTGAAAATCGCCCCGTTCGATTTCGCCGCCGATCTCACGCAACCCCGCCACGATCGAGGCGCGCTCATCGGCCGAGAGCAAACCGGCGGCTTCCAGCGCGGCGGAATGCGCGATCGACCCTTCAATGTCATGCCGCCAGAGGCGCCAATCAAAGCTGATCGACTCACTGTATTGCTGCAAGAGCTCGGCGGTTTGTTCTTTAAAGCGACCTTTCCACATGAGGGGCAGATGATGATTTAACAGGTTTAATTTGAGGAATTCCCGGACGGCAACCCTTCGGCGAACGCCCGCTCTAAAGCATTCGCCGACAATCTCAAACCTTAAACTCTAGCCCGGCTTTTTCTTGCCGCAGGCGCCTTTGTTCTTTAGCTCGTCGCACGTTGCCTCGATCCGGATGGTTTTGCGCTCCACGGAAAAGCCGAGCCGTTTACTGATACAAGTCTCAAGCGTATCGATATTCACATCATCGAATTCGACGATTTTATTACAGTCAACACAGATCAAATGATTGTGATTTGGGTGATCGACGTAATTGGGATCGTAAAACTTGTAGTCCTTGCCAAAATCCATCTCCTTGAGCACCCCGCACGCCACCAGCAACGGCAGGGTGCGATAGACCGTCGCGCGCGAAACCGAGCAATCGATCTTTCGGGCCATCGCGAGCAATTCCTCCGCTGTGTAATGCTCGGTGGTATTGAAGGCCGCCTCGATGATCGCATCACGTTGCGTCGTCTTGCGAAGACCTTTCTGCTGAATAAAATCGTAGATGCGCTGGCGGACGCCGGAGTCCATTTTGCGTGACTATAGTTTCCGCTCCCGGAGTGACAAGCGATGAGTGTGAAATGGGCCGCTTCCTTCAGCTCTCAATCATTTTGACCAAGAGATGGCGATGGCAATGCATCTCTTCTTCAGCACAGTGGCAAAGCAAGGTTACGTTTTGACGCGCGCCGAGTTCTTTTAACAGGCGCAAGGTAAACTTCTGACCATGGTTCTTAACGCTTGAGTTCCGGTAATCGATCTCTGAATCCGCAAAGAGCTCTTCCTTATAACGCCGGCTGAATTCGGCCCATGTCACGTCCCCCTCCTGAAATTCACGCAGCAGCTCTTCGCTTGGCCCAAGATTGGCCATCCATACGGCGCACTGCGATTTCTCCACTCCGCGCCCCCGAAACCTCGAGACAAGGATACGCAACCCGTCACGCTCGGGTTCAATGGCGGAATGCAGAGACTTGGTGGCGATCATAACCGGGCAAGATACCGCATTTTGCCCCGGCATGGGAGAAGAGAGGAGCAACGACTATGTAGAAGAGGATTCCGCCATTTTTGCGCTCAGATAGATTTCACCATTCAAAATACGGAACAGTGTGCTGATGAGCGCCTCGGGAGCCTCACTTTTGGTCATGTAACCGTTGGCGCCCGCCTCCAATGCACGAGTGGCGTATTTGGGTTCGGCGTGCATCGAGAGCACCAGGATGGGCATGGCGGGATAATCGCGTTTTAAGGTGCGCGTCAGTTCGATCCCGTCGATGTCACCTTTAAGGGAAATATCGACAATGGCGAGGTCCGGCTTGGAGACGGCGAGGAGTTCGATCGCCTGTTGCGCCGTTTCGGCTTCCCCGCAAACTAAAAATCCTGCTTGTGCTCCGATGAGTGAAATCAAGCCGAGACGCACCCAGGGATGGTCATCAACAATGACAACCCGAACCAAACCCAAGGCTGGATTAGGCTTAAGCATCGTTTTTACGCGAAGCCTTCATCAGGCAAGTGACTTTGCAACCGCCGTTCTCGCCGCTGCCAACCATCACTTCCGCGCCGATCGCCCGTGCCCGGTATTGGAAGAGGTGCAAGCCCATGCCCGCCCATTTGCCTCCCGGCTGCTTAAAGCCTTCCCCATCGTTGGTCACTGTGACCTTGGGCATTCCGTCGCTCATGACGCAATCAATGGTAATGTGGCTCGGTTTGCCGTGCCGCAATGCGTTGCTAAGCGACTCCTGCACGATCCGGTAAAGATGGATCGCCGCGTCTTTCTCAAAGGAAAATGTCTTATCGGCCTGGACCACACATCGGACCTTGGAGACCAGCTCCGTACGGTGGGCCAGATCTGCGAGGGCAAGAAGCAAGCCGCCATGCTCGAGTTCCACCGGGTAAAGCGATTTGGCCAGATCGCGTGTGGTGCTGATGCTGTCAGTAAGAAAATTTTTGAGCTGTGCGGCGTGAACCGCCTTGGGGTGGGCCTCGGCTCCGAGCTGATTGGAAAGCAGTTGGGCAAGCATAGCCATTCCGGCAAGTTGCTGACCCAGATCGTCGTGGAGATCCTGGCCAAGGCGCGCCTGCTCATGCTCGCTCACCTTGAGGATTTCCTGTTCAAGCCGTTGGCGCTCCGCGATTTCCTCACGGAGTTCTTCCATCGCGATGCTAAGCACCTCAGTCCGCTCCATCACACGCGCTTCCAACTCGGCATTCAGAGTCCGCAACGCTTCATCGGCACTCCGGCGCGCAGTCACATCAAGGGCGCGCGCCACAATCGAGGCGACTCTACCCCCGGTATCGACGAGAACCGTGTTATACCATTCACAATGGACGATGCCGCCGAGTTTTGTCCGGTTGCAGGTCTCGCCGCTCACCTCGCTCATGATCCCGGTGCCTGCTCCGGCCGCCAGCAACTCTCTTCGCGTCCAGTTGGAGGAAAACCTCAGACCGACGCATTCAAGGGATTTGCCAATGACTTCCGAGGCGTTCCAGCCAAACATTTTTTCCGCTCCCACGGTCCACCCGGCGACCGCAAAATCCGCGTCCAATTCAATCACGGCGATCGGAGAATGTTCCTGGTGAGCGCGGAGCCGCTGAGAGCTTTCGCGCAACGCCGCCTCGGCCTGCCGCAGAGGCGTGATATCCACCAAGGCGTTGATGGCGCCGATGACCTGGCCCGATGCATCAAAGATCGGATCCGGATGCGCAAGTACCCAGCGCCGGGAACCGTCGTTGCGTTGGATCAAAATTTCTTCGCCCCGCACTGAGCGGCCTTCACTGAGGGCAATAGCCATCGGACACGTGTCAAGAGCCAGCGGCGTCCCATTGGGATGGAAAATCCGGGGCGAACCACACCAACGATCCACATGAGGAATGATCTCGCGTCCCCACAACTCCACGGCGCATGGATTTGTGACGGTAATATATCCGTCGCGATCACACGTATAAACAGCCACGGGAACAATACTAATGAGGTGCCGGTATCGCTCCTCACTTTGGATCAGCGCCAATTCCGCCCGTTTGCGCGCGGTGATGTCGGAATTAACAGCCACCGCTCCGATAACCCGGCCTTCCTCCATCAAAGGGGCACACGCGGTCCGCACATGCACCACCTCTCCCGTTTCCCCGTGAGTAAGCATGATTTCCTCAATCACGCTTTCTCCGGCGAGCGCCCGATTAAAGGGAAGCTCACACGCATTCAAAAGCTGATTATTGCGGGGCCAGCGCAGCTCGAATTTCCGAGCCATCTGATCCGCGGTCAAACGCAGTTCAGTGGCTGAACGGACACCAAGCATTCTGCGCGCGTTCTCATTGCTTATCGTGATTCCATCACGTGTTCCGAAATAAACGGCATCAGGCATGCAATCAATGATCGAGCGCAGTTCCAGAGCCTGCCGCTGGGCCACTTTATAGGTAATTCCAAGCTCCTCCTCGATTCGACGGCAAACATGGAACCCACGTTCCATCAGCCAGGCCGCGCAACCGGCCATCGCGAACGTGAGAACGCTCGCCAAAACGATGACAGCCAGAGTGAATTTCGCACTCGTGTCGGTCTGGCCCTGCCTCTGTTGAAGAAGGGAACGTTCGACCTCGATCATTCCCACAATCTGATGACGGATGCTTTCGATGAGCTGTTTGCTTTCGCTGATTCTTTCAAATTCCTGCGCAGCGGCGAACCCTTTGGTTCTCATCAAATTAATGACTTCTTCACAAGCAGCCAGGCGCTCCAAGAGCGTTGGATGCAAAGCACTTAAGCGAAATTTTTGCGCCGGATTATCATGCACCGCTTCGCGTAAAGCGTCAAAATTTCCCGGGTATGCAAGAAGCGCCCGCCGATGGGATTCCAGGCAACTTTCGAGTCCTGTAACGAGATAGCCGCGTGTGCCCGCTTCGTCATCGAGTAATGTGGCAAGAAGCGTTCCAAGCTGCGTGATGACTTCCTGTGTCTGCCGCGCTCTTTCCGCGTGGCGGGTCAGCCGCAGGGCACTCTGATAAGAAACGATCCCGAATATACTCAGGCAAAGAATCGCCAGCGCGAACCCGGCAGCGATGGATTTCTCGATAGAGAGTTTCATGGGGAAACCAGCAAAGCGGGCCAAAAAAGGGGGAATTGGGGATCCGCGCGGATTGGACAGGAGTCTCGTACTTAAAATTTAATCTGGCAAATAACTTCGCCATACGCGGCAGTCTTTATGATTGGTTTTCACGTTAAAAACCAATTGCACTTCATCAGCGATTCAGCGTGAAAATCGATCTCGCCGAAAAACTGGTGATAACTGAAGGTAAATTGCCGTTTCACCTCGCTCTGCCATTCCGACTCCAAAATATAACGGCCCAAGAAGCGTATCGGCCCCCAAAAACAGGCTTCCTCCGATGACCAGATCTTTCGCGCTCACTGAGCCGAGATCTTTCCAGACATTTCCCGCTTCAAGCGAAAAACCGCCATAAACACCGCCCCCGAGCCCGGGCGGCAGCTTGGCGATCTCGCGGTAATAAACCAGTTGGCCCAGCAGCGCATTTTGGTCGTAAAGGCCGCGCCGGGCGAGACCCGAAAGATTGAGGAAACCGCCCAGTGAAAACTGATCGTAGATAGGCAGATCGCGCCCGCCCAATGCAAGCCCGGCCGTGATCCGCGGCACCCAGGTGTTTTTTCCGAGCGTAAAGGGCGCATAAAACTGCGTGTCGAGGCGGCGATAGCTAACGTCGGCGCCCAGTTCGGTGCGGGATTCGGCCAATGCGGTGCTCACATAGAGACCGTGGGTTGGAAAATTTGTGCGATCAAGCGTGTCAATGGTAAGCGTTGCATGGATCTCAGCGCGTTCGCCACTTGTGCGCGTATCGGCGGGCAATCCCAGGGCGCGTCCCACCCGGCTGCCCCCCAGTGCATAACCAAGCCGGAATTCGCCGATATCCCAGAGCCGCATGCCCATGTCGAGTCCTGCGGCAAACTGGGTAAGCCGGAATCGAAGACGTTCCCCTTCGGCATTGAGTCCGCCCAAAAACTCGTTTCCATAGAGGACGTTGGCGGCGAGGAAAAAGCGCTGTTCGAGATCGAGCGGTTGATACCATTCCGAAAAGATCCGGGTCCGATCGCCAATACTAACAAACGTTTCCCACTCAGCATCCAGTGAGTTGAGTTCGGTTAGTCTGTAGCCCAGTAACAAATCGGCGTCCGTTTCACCCGACGATCCAAAGGAAAAATCAAAGCCAACATTAAGGTAATTGGGACCACGCCGCCTCCGCTCAGCCTCCAGCAGCAAGCCAAACTCGCCGTTCTCTTCGATCACGTGCAAGTCGGTGACTTCATAACCGCGCATCGCTTCAAGGCCGATCAGCTCCTTTTCAATCCGCCAAAACTCCACGCGTTCGCCCGGGGCAATCGCGATGGCGCGCTCAAGCTTTTGCCGCACCGGGCCCGATGGCGCAGCCACTTTCAAAAACGCAATCTGGACATGGCGCTCACGCGGCAATCGTTGCCGTGCCAGATAGCGCTGAAATACCGCTTCCGGCACGGCCAATGCCTGCAATTTGGCGGTATGCTCGCGGGTTTCTTCATAACCGGCATTGATGCTTGGAAATGAGCCGATGAAATTTGAGGAGGTGGCATTGGGAAGATGCAGCCTGATATAGACGTCGCGCCCTGAGAGCCGGCCAATTTGAGCCACCGTGTCGCGCTGAATAAAGATATCGACCACTTGGTTTGTCACGGCCAGCGGCGAGTTGAGCTGCTCGCCTTTGAGCAAGTCGGTCCGCAAATCGACAGCGATCACAATGTCCGCGCCCATCGCCTTGACCGTTTCAATCGGCAGATTACTTGCCAGGCCGCCATCCACCAGCAGCCGGCCGCCTGTGCGATAAGGCGTGAAGATCCCCGGCACTGCCATGCTTGCACGCATCGCCTCGGGCAGGTCGCCGCCGCCGAGCACCACTTTTTCCCCCGTTTCCAGATCGGTCGCCACCGCCCGGAAAGGAATTGGGAGCCGGTCAAAATCATGCACATCGCGCACCGACAGAGTCAGTTCACGAAGATTGATAATGAGTTTTTGGCCCGCGATAAGTCCTGTGGGCAGTTGGATGTTTCCTTTCTCTGAAATCCCAAGCTCCAGATTTTGGTTTAATCGAAACTCTCGCTCCTTGCTGCGAAAGGAGCGACCTTCACGAGGGGGCGCATCGGAAAGCAGATAGCGCCAATCGACTTCATGAAACCATTGTTCGAGTTCTTCAGGCGACATGCCGCTGGCGTAAAGGCCGCCGACAATGGCGCCCATGCTGGTGCCCGCGATGTAATCAATCGGGATGTGCAATTCCTCAAGCGCCTTGAGAACGCCGATATGCGCGACACCACGCGCACCACCGCCGCTGAGCACCAAGCCGATTTTGGGACGATGCCCAGCCGGCGGCGGGACGGCATTATCCTTTTGAGCCAGCCCGCAGTTCACGGTGAAGAAGAGCGCCGCAAAGAACCAGATCCGTGGCATTAAACAAACTGAAACAAGCATGGGCACATAAAACCACGCCCTGCCCGCAGATCCAATCCCAGCGCACAGCCATCTGCGAAATTAACGGATCGGATAAAACCGGCCGCTGCCCCGGACCTTAAGCCCCGCCGTCGATATGGTAGGCGGCATTCATCAGCAACATCTGCCAGTCTCCTTGGATTGTGGGAGTAGCAGGCATCGGCTCAGAAAGTTCGGTGACCCTGCCGCGTTTCCACGTGACGATGTCGTAAAGCGCGTCAGGCCCAACGAGCGTCTTTGTCTGGGCATGCACGATTTCGCCCGAGACGACACCGACTCTTCCGGCCCGTTCCTGGGAAACAAATTCAAGCAGCGCGGTGGAGCGGCGCAGGCAGGTCATTTGGATCACATCGAGCGGGGTCAGATTTTTGAGCGACGCTTCAAATGCCGAATCCGAGCCATCGGAACCGCTGGCGGCATTCAGCGCGTCGTTTAACAGCTCGATTAATTTTTTTGAATTAACCGGCTTTTCAACCAACCGCAGCACTCCGAGGGCCTCGCTGCGCACGCCGTATCCTGGGCGCAAATCGCCAGTCATCACGATCGCCGCCGCATTGGGGTGGATAAGCGCCATTTCAGAAAGAAAATCAAATCCATTGCCGTCGGGCAGATTGACATCGACCAAGAACACCTGAACCGGTGCATTCAATGAAAGTGCGCGTCCCTCCTCCAAGGTGCGGGCGTGCACAAGACGGCAATTGGGAAGCGAGCGGCAGACTTCGGCGATTATTCGCAAGGCACAGACGTCACTATCTTCGAGGAGGACAATTAAGGGACTGGAATGACTCATGTTTGGCTGGTGGTCGTTGCACACATCTCGTTCCCATTCATTGAGAACGCGAGAAAGTAACTCGAGACGCATTGACGGTTAAGCAGGCCAGATGCCAATGGAGGATTCAAGCCTCGTTTCTCATCAATGAGAGCTCGCGACGAACGTAACATGATGGGAATCGGGCAGATAAAAACTTTCCCCTCATGCAGGCACGATCCCGGCACGCAAAAACGCAATCTTACAGCGCTCAATTTTAACAACCTTGAGAAGCCAACCCGGCGTCGACATTCAGTCCGTCAGCTTTCCTCGTTACCGAGCTCGACGTTCCAATAAGCCAGGTCGACAAAGTGCCGCCAGCTTTCGTGCAACTGCCGGTCAAAAGTAATATGCACAAAAGGCCGCCACTTCGGGCGCACCGGCTTTTGAATGAGATGCATTCCGACGTGATGAGCCAGCCGGTTGCCTTTGCGGGTATTGCACGGAATACACGAGCAAACGATATTTTCCCACGTGGTCGCGCCGCCTTTATCGCGAGGAATGATATGGTCAAGATTCAGATCGCGCCGCTCAAAAACCTTTCCGCAATACTGACAGGTGTTTTTATCCCGCTCAAAAATGTTATGCCGGGTGAACTTTACTTCCTTGTGCGGCATCCGATCAAAAAGCAGCAGCACAATGACGTTTGGAATTCGGATTTTCAGCGAGATGGTATGCACCATTTCCTGCTCCGGTTCGCGCGTTGAAAAATCACGCCAACTCTCAAAATCATGGGTAAAGAAATTGTTCTTTGCATCCGAGCAGACCACTTGGGCTTGCCCAGCACAAAGGAGCGTGAATGCGCGGCGCACAGAGCAGACATTAATTGCCTGCCAAAGACGGTTTAAAACGAGGACTTGTCGATCGAGCATGACGGAAGTTCTCGAGGAGAGCGGAACGCTTTCCAGAGGTGCGCGGAAGTTATCATCGGCTTTGCGCTCAGTCAATCAACCCATGGCCAATTCCTTTGTACTCGGTTCGCGCTTAAAAGGGGCTCACTGAAAATGCTATTGACGGCGCAATAAGACCTTTCTAGTTTCGCCCCCACTTTCATCAAGAGTGACTGAGGGACTGGCCCGCTGACGTCACGGCGACCGCTTGGAGGCAGTTCAGACTGTCCCTTGGACCAGGTGCCAAATCCAGCTCCGCAAGCGTTTCGACGCCGGCGGGGGAAGATGAGAGGGAGTCTGCGCCTTCCCGGCGCCGGATTTCCCATCGTCGTCAAATGGCTCAAAACAGAGCCTCTTGCTGGAAGCGAACTTGTTATGGACAAACCTTCGCCTTTTTTCAGCAACTTAAAGTGTCGCGAGTGCGGCCAGCTTTATCCCAAGCAGGCCATTCACGTCTGCGATTTTGATTTCGGCCCGCTTGAGGCCGATTACGATTATGCCGCCATTAAAAGCGTGCTCACCCGCGAACTGATCGAGTCGCGCCCAAAGTCGATGTGGCGCTACCGGGAACTGCTCCCGATTGACGGCGAGCCAAGCGTCGGCATGCAGGTCGGTTTCACCCCGTTGGTGAAGGCGGATCGGCTGGCCAAGGCGCTCGGAATCCGGGAGCTTTATATCAAGAACGATACGGTTAATTATCCGACTCTTTCTTTTAAAGATCGCGTTGTTTCCGTCGCATTGAGCCGGGCGTGCGAGCTCGGGTTTAAAGTCGTGGCATGCGCTTCAACGGGCAACCTCGCCAATTCGGTCGCTGCCAATGCCGCCAGCGCCGGCCTGAAAAGTTATGTGCTCATCCCAGCCGATCTGGAGCAGGGCAAAGTGCTCGGCTCGCTCGTCTACGGCACCAACGTTATTTCCATCCACGGCGCATACGACCAGGTCAACCGGCTCTGCTCGGAGATTGCCGGCAAATACGGATGGGGCTTTGTGAACGTCAACCTGCGTCCTTATTACGCGGAAGGTTCAAAGACGATGGGCTTTGAAATCGCCGAACAGCTTGGCTGGCAGCTTCCGCAGCACACGGTTGTGCCGATGGCCAGCGGTTCGCTTCTCACCAAGATCCACAAGTCGTATAAAGAATTTCTCGAGCTCGGTCTGGTGGAACATTCCCCGTTTAAAATTTACGGAGCCCAAGCCACCGGTTGCGCCCCGATCAGCCACGCCATGAAGCGCGGCACCGACATCGTAAAACCGGTTCCCAAGCCCGATACCATTGCCAAATCGCTCGCCATCGGCACCCCGGCGGACGGCTATTACGCCATCCATTCCATGAAACAAACCGGCGGTTGCGCCGAGGATTGCACCGATGAGGAAATCGTTGAAGGAATCCGGTTGCTGGCTGAATACGCGGGAATTTTCGCCGAGACAGCCGGCGGCGTGACCGTGGCGTGCGCCAAGAAACTCATCGCCAGCGGCCAGATCCCCGCCGGTGATAGCGCGGTGCTTTGCATCACCGGCCACGGCCTCAAAACCCAGGAAGCCATCAACGGCAAATGCGGTGTGCCGCGCACCATCAATCCGAGCCTTCGAGAGTTTGAAGAGCAGGTCTATAATCCCGACAATGCCTCCGCGGCTGCCCAGTAAATTTAATCATACCCCATGCCATCCGTCCTCATTCCCACTCCCCTGCGCAAGCTCACCAATGAGCTTGATACCGTGCAAGCCGCCGGCGCCAATATCAGCGAGCTTCTCGAGAACCTCGACAAAGCATTCCCAGGTCTCAAAAATCGTGTCTGCGATGAAAACGGCACGGTCCGCCGCTTCGTTAATGTCTATGTGAATGGCGAAGACATCCGTTTTCTCAAAGAGAACGCCACTGAGATTAAAGAAAACGACGAAATCAGCATCGTGCCCGCAATCGCCGGCGGCTAGAAATCGCTACCTCGCCTTAAACTCCTGCATCATCCCATGGCTGAAGAAAAAACACGCCTTTGGCTCATGTTCCCGACGCGCCTTATCACACGGCCCGTTATCTGGGAACTGGGCAAGAAATTTGAGATCATCACCAACGTGCGCCAGGCGAGCGTGAACGACGAGGTTGGCCTCGTCTCGCTTTCGCTGAGCGGCGAACGCGATGAAATCAAGGACGCCATCACATGGCTTGAAGAGCTCGGCATTAAAGTCGAGCCGGTGGAGATCAATACAATCGAAGGCTAAAAAACGGGAAATCCTGCCTTCCGTTGACAGTCCGGCGCCCGCCCGTGGGCGCCGTAAAAGACGGTTAATTTCCGCCGCCGCGGCTAAAACGTAATTGGCTCGGGCGGCTCGACTTTGATTGGCGACTCTTTGACCACGATCTGGTCCGATGGCCTGACCGGTTCGGGCCGGCGCACTTCAGGCGCTTTAGGCGCATTAAGGTCAGGCGCCGGCACATTGCGGGAACTATCCATGGGGGCAACCTGCCCGTTGAGTTTCTGAGCGTTTATCAAGTTGTTCACGCTCTGCACCGAATTATAAGGGTCCGCTTCACCGATGACCGTTGAGGACTTCATCGGCACAATCCGGTGTACGGCGACATTGGCGACCGGAATGGCGCGCGGCACCTGTTCACCCGAGGAGGAAGGCGTTGCTTTCGCAACAACACTCCGGGGCGTGCCGCTATGAACATCACACGGCTCTTTTGGCGCCTGTTCATCGGTGGCGATCTCAAAAAACGTAGTCCGGCGCCGGATTTTCTCGCCCGTCTCTTTGTTGTCGACGACATCGTAACACTTGTCGGTGGCAAGCAATCCTGACGAGGCGCAGATCTCGCATTTGATGATCCCCTTGGGCTCCACGATCGGTTCAGGCCGATAATCGCTGAACGTCGCTTTCATGATGTTGGACCAAATCGGCAGCGCAATTTCGTTGCTGAAGGCGCCCCGATGAATCGTGGAACGTTTATCAAACCCTGCCCACACCCCGCACGTGACAGCACTGCTGTAACCAATGAAAGAGACGTCCGTAAAGTTGTACGCCGTGCCCGTTTTCCCTCCGAGCGCGAATTTTTTCAATCCAATGTCGGTAAACGCATTTTCACCGGTCCCCCGGGTGAGAACTTCCGCCAGGCACGTATGCACTTCATAAGCCGTCGCCGGTCGGAGGACACGCGTCGATTCAGGTTTGGCCTGGAAAATCACGCGCCGATCTCGATCCTCAATCCGCTCAATGATAAAAGGTTTGACGGGACGGACGCCGCCTTTTGCAAACATCGTGTTGGCCAGCGTCATCTCGGCAAGCGTCACCTCGCTGCTGCCCAAAAAGGTCGCGGGAAACGGCCGCAGCGGACTTTCAATACCCGCGCTCTTGGCGAGCGAAATCACCTTTTCAAGCTTGGCCATGTTGCCCAGGCGCACCGTGGCGGCATTCTTGGATTTTACCAACGCTTCGCGCGCGCTGATCATTCCCTCATACTTGTTATCGACACGCTCGGGCCCCCATTCACCAAGAATGCCCGTCGTTCCACCGATCATGACCTGGCGGTTATCAATCACGGCATCCTGGACCATGGTCCCGGGAAACAATCCGTTTTCAAACGCGGCGGCGTAAACAATCGGTTTAAAAGCGGTGCCAAGCGATACCTCGGCCGCAAGCGCGCGATTAAACTGGCTGTGTGAAAAATCGCGCCCGCCAACCAGCGCCAGAATTCCGCCATTGGCATTGTCGAGCACGATAGCCGCACCCTGCAGATACTCCGGCAATGGCAAGGGCGCCGGTTCGCCGTCGGCGGTCAGGGGCGTGCGTGCGCGGGCTTTAAAAATAGCGTCATACTGCGCGTAAGTCTGGTGTTCGTATCCCTGATGGCGCTCCACGCTGACGAGCTGATCGCGCACGGCCTGTTCCGTCTTCTTCTGAAGCGTCGAGTCGATGGTCGTGTAAATCCGGTATCCATCGCTGGTTGCGCTGTCGTGTCCAACGAGTTTTTCCACCTGTTGAGCCACCAGATCGGCCGCGTAAGAATCCTGATGCGTCGGTCTCCGATTTTTAATGACGAGATCCTGCTGAACTGTCGCCTCGTATTCCTCCGCGCTGATCAGCTCAATCTCACGCGCCCTTTGAAGCACGTAATTGCGCTGCTCAATACACGCCTGCCGGTTGCGCCAGGGCGAGAGATTATTGGGGCTCTTTAAGAGTCCCGTCAGCGTCGCCGCTTCCGAAAGATTCAGATCTTTGGCGCGTTTGCCGAAATAACCGCGCGAGGCGGCTTCCGCCCCGTAAAATCCGGAGCCGAAAAAGACCCGGTTCAGATAAAGGCCGATGATTTCGTGTTTGGTTTTTCGTTTCTCAATCTCGAGCGCGACGAACATTTCAAGCACCTTGCGCTGATAACCGCGGTCTCCCGGCGGAAGCTGTTCGGGATAGGAATTGCGTGCCAGCTGCTGGGTTAAAGTGCTCGCACCCTGACGGGTGCGGCCGGCTTGGAAATTCTTCACCGCCGCGCGGACAATCCCGTAATAATCGACGCCGTGATGTTTGTAAAAACGCGCATCCTCCGCCGCCACGACCGCTTTAAAAAGTTCGGGGGACAAATCCTCGAGCGGCACCTGGTCACGATTTTGGATAAACATGCGGCCCAGGACATTCCCGGCCCGGTCGTACATCACACTGGCGCTTTCCATCTCGGAAAGCTTTTCGTAATCAAATTCGCTGGCTTTGCGCTCCCACCTGGCTTTCTCAAACAAGCCCCAGATCAGCGCGACAATGCCGATGACCAGGACGGTTCCCAAAGGGACTACGAACCAGGGACGGCGGTAAAATGGTCTTTTATAAGGAGCGTATTCCCACATGGGCACGGGGCGGTTTGCGGCGCTCTAACTCCCATGAAATGCAATGAGGCGCAATGAAACATTCCACCCGGCCTTCCGCGCGTCTTGAGCGGGCCCGTTAAATCTGAGATGCCAAGAGCGGGAAAAGATCCGATAAAGTGCTTTCCCACACGGTTATTCTCGTTCCACTCGCCCCTCATGCCACTTGCCCCATCGGAATCGCCTCTATCCATTTTAATCCGCGATACCATCGCCCGTCGTGGGCCGATCCCGTTCCGCGATTTTATGGCCGAAGCACTTTATCATCCCGAGTTCGGTTATTACGGGTCAGGAAAGGCAGCGATCGGACGAGGCGGCGATTTTTTTACCAATGTCAGCGTAGGCCCGCTTTTTGGAGCATTGCTGGCACGGCAGTTTGCACAAATGTGGGAACGGCTTGGAGCGCCGGCCCAGTTTGATCTGGTTGAACAAGGGGCTCATCGAGGCGCGTTTGCAAACGACGTGCTTGCCGCGCTTCAATCAACGGATCCCGATTGTTTTGAATCGCTCCGCTACACCATCGTCGAACCGGGAAAGGTGCAGCGCGAAGCGCAGGCCGCGGCGCTCGCCCACTGGTCAAAGATCCGCTGGGTGGATGACATGAAAGCATTGCCGGCGTTTGAAGGAGTCCATTTTTCCAACGAGCTCCTCGACGCTTTTCCCGTCCACGTGGTGAGATGGACAGGCGATCAATGGGAGGAACTGCATGTCACTTTCGACGAAGGCCGTTTCAAATTTGTTCCCGCCGCCCTCTCCTCCCAGCTCCTCCGCGATCAACTCTCACAACTCCCCTTCCCGTTCCCGGCCGGGTATACCACTGAGATTAATTTGATGGCCCTGGAATGGGTCGACCAGCTCGCCCGCAAACTGGAACGCGGCTACCTGCTTGCCATCGACTATGGGTTTCCCCGCGCCGAGTATTATCGGCCCGAACGGCCTCAAGGCACGCTTACCGGCTACGCCAGCCATCAGCGAGTCGATGATCTTTTGGAAAATCCGGGGCAGATCGACCTCACTGCGCATGTCGATTTCACAAGCATCATCGAGCGCGCCAAGGCGGCAAAACTTCATCTGCATGGCTTCACCGACCAGCATCATTTCATGGTCGGCCTTGGCCAACTCCACTTTGATGACACGCTCGTCATGACACCCAGCCGCCAACGCGAGATGCGCGCTTTCAAAACCCTGATGCATCCCGCTCTCATGGGCGCCAGCTTCAGAGTGCTTTGCCTTGAAAAAGCCGTTCTTTCGGCTCCCCCGCTTTCCGGATTTCAGTTTGAAGGCAGCTCGCCGGCCGGGTGACGTATACGGCATGAGGAAGCCGGTTCTTCAGAATTGGAAAAAGATAAATGCCATCGTCCCTGCATGCATTCCCGATTCTCCGGCGACGGACTCAAAATTGAGCCAACCACGTTAAAACACATTTATGGGAATCTTATCCAACATCATGTCCAAAATTTTTGGACATGCATCGACGCAATCAGCCACGCCTTCAACCCCGCCTCCCGCTGTGCCTCAAGCTGGCAGCCCGCCTGTTGCCACTCCGGCCGCCCCGCAAACGGTCGACGTCACAGCCATCCTGAATGAACTTGCGGCAAAAAATTCCGAGCAATTGGACTGGAAAAAATCGATCGTCGATCTCCTCAAACTTGTCGGAATCGAAAGCACTCTCTCGGCGCGGAAAGAACTCGCCACGGAACTCCATTATTCGGGCGACCAAAACGACTCTGCCTCCATGAATGTCTGGCTGCACAAGGAAGTGCTTCGCAAGCTCGCCGCGAATGGTGGGAAAGTGCCGCAGGAGCTTCTTGATTAAGATCGTTTTCCGCTTGCTGACATCCCGCTTTGAGACGGCTACTTTGCCGTCTTCAGTGCCGCGCAAAGGGCACTGATCTGCGCATGCGTGTGCCTGGCAGAAAGGGTGATTCGCAAACGCGCCGTGTCCCGGGCCACGGTCGGAAAGCGGATCGCAGGAACCAGAAACCCCAGCTCGCCCAAACGCCGCGAGGCTGCCACCGCCGCCTGCGCCTCGCCGATAAGGATGGGAATGATGGCGCTCTGGATCTTTTTCCCATTGGGAAAGAGATGCGGCATTTCATCAAAAAAATGCATCAGGTTGACCCGGAGAAGCTGCCTGCGTTTTTCGCCGGCAGGCGACATCATGAATTCGATCGCAGCCGTGGCCGCGGCGGCAATGGCGGGCGGCGGTGCGGTGGAATAAACAAAACTGCGGGCTCGATTGATCAGCAGTTCGATAATCTGCCGGGAGGCGCAGACATAACCGCCACTGACGCCGAGCGCCTTGCTCATTGTACCCAGCTGCACATCCACTTTTCCACCCAGGCCCAGCTGATTTGCCAATCCGCGGCCGTTCTGGCCTATCACGCCGACGGAATGCGCCTCGTCAAGGAGGAGCATGGCGCCGAAACGCTCTTTCATATCGACGATTTCAGAAAGCAGCGCCCAATCGCCGTCCATGCTGAAAACCGCTTCAGTAACGACCAAAACCCGGGCATCGGGAAAGTTGTCACGAGCCCATTCCAAATGGCTTTCAAGCTTGCCGAGATGATTGTGAGGGAAGATTCGAACCGCGGCCCCGCTCAGCTTGGCGCCATCAATCAGCGAAGCGTGGCAGAGCTTGTCCAGAATCACCACGTCATCCTTGTTGAGCAGCGCGCCGATGGTGCCAACTGCGGCTGCATAGCCGCTTGAAAACGCAATAGCCGCCTCGGTCCCTTTGAATTCAGCAAGCCGTTCCTCAAGCAGGACATGCGGCGTCAGCGTGCCGCACACCAAACGCGACGCGCCGGATCCAACGCCATACTGATCGATGGCAGCCTTCGCCGCCTCGCGCAGAGCCGGTTCAGACGCCAGTCCCAGATAATCGTTGGAGGAGAAATTAAGCAGTTTCCTTCCCGCCAACGCCGTGTCGGGTTGCTGCGGCGTCTCGAGCTGGCGCAAGGTGCGCAACAACGAGCGGGCGCGCAATTCCTGCAGTTCGGAATCAATTGAAATGGGCATCGGCGAGTAAAGAGGCTTACGAAGAAAGCCCCCAGGCGAGCAAACGATAGGAATCATTCCAGATCGTTTCCTTGCTGGCACCCAAAACCACTGAGATCACCTCGCGCGTGCCGTTTGAAGCGCTTGAAATCAAACAATGACCGGCAGCTTCGGTGTAACCGGTCTTCATTCCATTGCAAAGCGGGTAGTTTTTCAGCACGCGGTTGGTGGTTTCAAAGGTCTTCCTGCGCCCGTCGCTGTATTCCCAATTAATCGATTTCAAACAGACAATGCTGCGGATCGTCCGGTTGCGATAAGCGGCGAACGCCACCCTGGCCATGTCGCGAGCCGTGGAGTTCTGACCGGCGGCGGGCAGCCCGTTTGGATTAACGAAGTTGGAGCGCGTCATGCCAAGGAGCTGCGCTTTGGCATTCATTTTCGCCGCAAAAGCTTCCACGCTGCCGGCATTGTCGCGGGCAAGACAGCGCGCAACATCGTTCATGCTCTTTACTAACAAAATTGAAAGGAGCTGCTGACGAGTGTAAACGTCGCCGGGCTTGATATAAAGCATCGACGGTTCGGCCCACGTATCGGGCGTCTCGACCCTCACATCCTGGCTCAGGTTGCCGGTCTCGGCCACCAGCAACGCGGTAAGCAGTTTCTGGGTGCTCGCCACCGGACGCGGCTGATCCGCGTTGACCTCCATCAAGACCTCGCCCGTGTTTGCATCGAGCAGTATGGCCGATGAAGCACTTATCCGAGGGGCCTTGCCGCTTGGATCGACCGCGTAAGGCTCCAGCGCGGGCTTTGGCGCCACCAGCTTTTTGACCGCCACGGGCGCCTTTTTGGGCACGGGCGTTTTTGTGGCTGCTGCCGGTGAGGCAGCCCCAAGCGCAAAAGTCAGGACAAAACAAAGAAGGGGAAAACAACGGCGAATCATGAAGCGGGCTTAATTATTGAATTCTGGCTGGCGTGCAAGCGGCGATAAAGGGCAATGCGGTGGCGGATTACGGGACGGCGCCCAAGGTCTTCTCGATCTGCGCGTCAGGAGCGGCACCGAGTGAAATTGCTTTTTGATAATGCCGCCGTGCCAGTTCAACGGATGGCGGCACGCGCTCCAAATAAAAAAGAGCCAGGTTGTAATGCGCTTCCGCGTAATCGGGATCAAGCTCAATGGCTTTGCGCATCTCGTCTTCGGCCCCGGAATACCACCCCTTTTTTCCGATTGTCACTCCAAGATAATGATGGGCACGCGGGTCTTTGGGTTCGAGCAGGACGGCTTGCGCCAGCGCGGCAAGAGCGGCGTCGAGTTTGTCCTGATCGTAAGCGATCACTCCCAGCAACAACCACGCCGGACCCGCTTCCGGCGCGGCGTGCACGGCCTTGGTAAGCCATTTTTCCGCTTCGGCGTAATGACTCGCTCCCTGCCGGTATTCGATTAAACCGAGATTGATCGTGGTGGCGGCGTTGTTGGGGGCCAGTTCAAGCACCTTCTCAAAATCCTTTTTCGCCGCGGCAAGATCGCCTTTTTTAAACGCAGCCAGCGCGCGCGCGGCAATCTTCTGCGCTTCCTCGGAGACCTTCTTTTTACCAGGCTGATCAAGCGCGCTGGAGGGAGCGATTTTGGCGGGCGGCGTGGCGGCCGCGGCCAGGGAGGCCATGCAACAGAGAGAGAAAAAAAGTCGGCAAATCATTTTAAGCGTCCGATTTCGCGTGCCCGCTCAGTCGCAGCACGCACGGCGCTGATCAAGGCCGAACGCGCGCCATTTGCCTCGAGCGCTTCAATCCCGGCAATGGTCGTGCCGCCGGGACTGGTGACCATGTCACGCAAGACCGCCGGATGTTCCCCGGTCTGCAGCACCAGTTCGGCGGCTCCCGCAACTGTCTGCGCAGCCAGCTTGAGCGCGGATTCGCGGGGCAATCCCATGAGCACACCGCCGTCGGCCAGCGCTTCAATGATCAAAAACACATAAGCCGGCCCGCTCCCGCTCAGCCCGGTCACCACATCAAGCAACGATTCTTTCACCAGGAAAGCGTTTCCGACCGAGCCAAAAATCTTCTCGGTCACCGCCGCATCCTCACTGGTCGCCTGATGGCCCAGTGAAAATCCGGCCGCCCCTTTGTTAACAAGTGCTGGTGTATTGGGCATAACCCGCACGATCCGCGCTCCGGCCCCCGCTGCCTCTTCCAGCGCGGCGATGGTCAACCCGGCCACGATTGAAATAACGAGCTTGCCCGTGCAATCCAGACTGCGCAGTGCGGCAAGCGCATCCCCCGGTTTGACGCAAAGCACGAGCACATCAGCCAACCGCGCCAACTCCTCATTGCCGGAGGCAACGCGCACGCCCGCCGCCCTCGAGAGAGCTTCTGCAGTGGATGCATGAGTGTCTGCCACCACGATTTCTTCCCTGGCAATCGCACCAGCCTTCACAACGCCTTGCACAAGCGCCGCCGCCATTTTTCCAGAACCGATAAAGCCGAAAATCATGGCAAGCACTCATAGCCAGAGAAACGCCGCGTGCGAAGTGCCGAATGCAAAACGCTGCTTTCAAGTGCATGCCATGTACAAAAAAACGCACCGGCCGCAATCAAGCAGCCGGTGCGTTTTAATAACGTCTTTAGTTCTGAGTTTTGTCGTCCGTTGCAGTCGGGTTGGCTGGATCGTCCGAAGCAATCGGCTGCTGCGCCGGGGCAAGGAACGGGAAGGTGGCCGTTTGCGGAAACTGCGAGATACTGGCGTTGACGTGATCGCCAGTCGCTAAATCGCCATTCGTGATCACGTTAAGAAGCACGTCCACGGTGTCATCACGGAGACGGCGTCCATTCGGGAATCCACTTCCCTGGCCGGGTGCGCCACCGCCGATTGGATCCGCGGGCAGATTGGGCACTGCGGTATCCAGGCGCAGATAATCGCCATGGGCGAGCGCCAATCCAGCCAGAACACCCAGGTGGGCATTATCAATGGCAGGATAGATTGCTTTGAGAGTCGCGACGATGTCGTCGGCGAATTTATTTTTATCTCCTTCAACCAGAGGCGCGGCATTGTATTCATTTTTGCGGTTGAAAGGAATCAGCACCACGTTCACAGCGGGATTTCCCATGCTGTCGACGGTCTTGAATCCACCGTGGCTTGCAACTTCCCCTTTCGAGGTCGGCGATTGGACGGCGGCGCGCTGCGTCTCAAGACGAAGTCCCACCACATTGACAGCTGCGCCGGCTTTGGTTTTCCCGACCAGCAATGCCTTCGGTAAGCGCAGTGCAATCGAGAGCGTGTTGTAGCCGCCAAACGTGTCGCGTCCCCGGTTCAGCAGCGAGTTGTCCTGTGCTCCGTTGCGGATCGAGGCAATAAACCGTGAGAACGCCGGGATATCAAAAAAGAAGGGGTCATCCACTTCCCCCGCGAAAAACTGGATCGGCGTATCGGCGCCATTCTTATCCTTGAGCGTGGTGGCCGTTGGCGTATTCGGTACGCCCGCCAGGTTCGGATTAAGGACCGGCGCGGTAAACGTGCCTCCGGCGAAACCTTCCAGTTTTGGGATTTTGATGGTGGCAGTCTGCGCGGCGGGGATCTGAAGAATTTCTTTTCCAGCCGGGCCAGGATCAGCAACCCGCTTGCTGAAACTGACGTCTATGAATTTATCGGCTTTCGCATCACCCGTATTTTCAATGGCAAAATGGAAACGCACTGCCGGATCGAAAATGGAAAAATTGACCGCTTCACCGGGAACGATAAAACCGTGAACCGTGGCAATAAGGATTGCCTGGCTGTTATCATTTGGATCAAGAAAGAAAAAGACGTCGGCAATATCGGCGCCTTGATCCTGTGCCAATGTTGGCGAGTCAGCGTGATCGGCCGCATACAGAGATTCGAGCGAAAGGAACGGTGTTGCCAGGACGCAAATGGCGCCGATTGCGGTTGAATATAACTTGCCGGGCTTGGTTTTCATAAGTTGACAGTACTTTTAATGTTATTGATTAGTAATCGTTTTCTTTACGCAATATTAAAGCCGTTATTCCCATGCCATACATAGTGCATCCCGGTCAATTTGCTTTTCGCCGGTTGAACGCTGGAGTGCTGCGAAAGGTTGCCTCAATGGTCACTTTCGTGATTTTTATTTTCTCGGCCTGCTCAAAACCGCCTTCGTCCACCCCGGCGGACGATCCTCTCACCGCGACAATCACCCCGCCTTCCGTCCCCATGAAGAATGCCCCGGTCGAAGCAATTGCCGCTCCTCCCGTGGCCGCCGCGAAAAGCCAGCGATCGGTGACGACCAAACCGGCCGATCTTCCGGAGAACCCTTTCGAACTTGAGCGGCTTTATTATTCAGGCGGCACCACGCTTACCACGCGAATTCAAATCATCCGCACTCTTGGCAACACAGCCACGGCAGGCTCAGTTGACCTGCTTTGCCGCTTGTTCAAGGGCGAAAAACGTTTTGAAACCAAAACCACGATCCTCGAGGTTGCCGGTGATCTCGATAAGGAGCTCCACCGGGAGCGGATCCTGACCCTCCTCACAGATGCGCTTGGTTCAAAACAACCAAGGACCGTACGTGAGATTGCACTGATCGCACTGGCTGATCTGGAGGACCCACGGGCAGTCGCATTGCTGCGATCGGTTCAGTTCGATCCCGATTTGGTTCTCAGGAAAGTAGCGGCCGATCTCCTGGACGACATGACAAACTGACTGCATTTGCCGCGCGGGACCGTTTATCCGATGCACTGCCGCACCGCGAGGCGGGTGAGCGGATCGCGCGCGTGCCGCACGTAAGCGGCAAGGAGTAGTTTGCTGAGGTTAATCCGTCTGCGGGTGGCGGCGGAAGGGAGGATCTGCTTTTTAGGGGTGGGCGCTTTCATCGGGAACACGCTCACATCGGACCGCGGCAATCAGGTGGCCGGACTGTGAAAAAAACGTGACTCGATTTTTTATCTTTCCGTTGGAAATGCCCGGCTTTGTGACAGGCAGGTTAAACCTCGCGCCATGGCACCGAGATCTTTTGACTCGGAGCGCGCGTGTGCGGATTGCTTGCACAACCATGATCACGCGATTCCGCACCGGCTGGATTTCCGACATTCACCTCGGCACCCGAGGCAGCCATGCCGACGCATTGCTCGAGTTCCTGCGGGTGAACGAGTTTGAAACGCTTTACGTCGTGGGCGATCTCATCGACGTCTGGGCATTGCGACGCGGGATTTACTGGCCGCAATCCCACAACGACGTCCTGCAGAAACTGCTGCGGGCGGCCCGCAAGGGTACCCGCCTTGTTTATATTCCCGGAAATCACGATGAATTTGTGAGCGGTTTTCTGGGCAATTACGGCGCCGTCACGGTGGTCGATCGAGCCATTCATGAAACCGCCGATGGCCGCCGGCTGCTGGTCATTCACGGCCATGAGCTCGATACGGTCGTGCAGAATATCAAGTGGCTCGCCCATATCGGCGACATCGGCTACCAGTTGCTTCTGCGGCTGAACCGACCTGTAAACTGGATGCGCCAGATCTGCGGGCTCGGCTACTGGTCACTTAGTGCTTACGTGAAAAAAAATGTGAAGAACGCCGTCAGTTTCGTCGGCGCGTTCGAGGAAGCCATCGTCAAGTATGCGCAGGATGATCAGGTGGACGGCGTGGTCTGCGGGCATATCCATTCCCCGGTGATCCGCATGATTGAGCAGGTGACCTATTACAATTCCGGCGATTGGGTGGAGAGCATGTCTGCCCTGGTCGAGGATTTCGATGGACGGATCGAGCTGATCACCGATTTCCATCGCAAAACAGCCGCGCCGCCCGAAAAGGCGCCCGCCATGGAAACGGTTTAAAGCGCGGCGGGCTCTTCGTCCTCCAGCTGCCGTAACGGGAAACGCAGGATGATCGTGGTCCCTTTGCCAAAAGTGCTTTCGGCCGTGACGGTGCCCATGTGGGTTTGGACAATATGCTTTACGATAGACAAGCCGAGCCCCGTGCCGCCCTGCTCGCGGCTGCGCGCTTTATCGGCCCGATAAAACCGCTCAAAAATGTGCGGCAGATCGACCGGCAGCACTCCCACCCCGTTGTCTTCGACCCTTAATTCCAGGACACCCGCCGACTCGGTGGCTCGCACATAAACATGACCGCCGGCAGGAGTGTATTTTATCGCGTTATCAACCAGGTTGCTCATCACCTGCTCGATCCGCAGCGCGTCGGCCACCAGCAGCGGAAGACCGGGAGCGATATCGAGCGTGATCGCAATGTTCTTGCGCGCGCTGCGCAATTTCCAGTCGCCGACGATTTCCCTTAAAAAGCTATCCACCTCAAGTTCCTCAAGCTGAAGCCGCAAATCGCGCGACTCAAGCCGGGCCAGAATCAGCAGATCCTCCACCAGGGCGTTGAGTCGAAACGAATGTTTTTCTAAAACGCCGATTGTTTCCACCAGTTCGGACCGGGGCAGATTGGGGTTGTCGCGGAGGTTTTCAAGGTAGCCGCGAAAGATGGAAAGCGGGGTGCGCAATTCGTGGGAAACGTTGGCGACAAATTCGCGGCGCATATCCTCAAGCTGCTTGAGCCGGGTGATGTCGCGGAAAATGGTGACGACCCCTTCCTCGCCCGATGCATTCCTCATCGGCATCGCGTTGACGGCGAGATAGCGGGGCGTTTTGCCGTGATCGAGCGCGATCTCCTTGGCTTGCGGCTGCCAGCTCGCGATGGCGGCGCTGACAATCTCATCAAATGCCGCGCCACGCAGCGACTGCAGAACCGTCTGTCCAAGCGGATCGAACCCGAGATGGAAAAGCTTGAGCAACGGCGGGTTCACCAGCCGAATCATATGCTGGCGATCGACCACCATCACCCCTTCCTCCATGCTGCCAAGGATCGTCTGCAAATTCATCTCCTGGCGGCTGCGGCGTCGACGTAACCGCTCCTGCGAATCGGCCAGTTCTTCAAGCACCCTCGCCAGGCGGGTAAAACGCGCGCTTTCAAGGAAAACGAAACTCTTCGGCTCACGCGCCGCCACGAGGTCGTTTAAAATTCGTTCCAGCTGTCGCCAATGCCGGAGAAAACGCCGATGCTGCAAAGCAAGCATCAGGAGGACGAGACTAAGAATGAATGCGACAAACCAACCCATTCAGACAATCTCTGGTAAGGGGCCAAGCCGGTTCACGGCTCAACGGACGCCTTCGGCAATCCGGTAGCCAAAACCGCGGATCGTCTCAATGCAATCGGCCGCCGGGCCGAGTTTTTCGCGTACCCGCCGGATGTGGGTATCGACCGTGCGCGTATCGATGACGCTTTCATAACCCCAAACGTCATTTAGCAGCGTGTCGCGGCTTTGCACGCGGCCCCGGCGCTCAATCAAAAGGGCAAGCAATTTGAACTCCGTGGCGGTGAACTCAACGGCCGCTCCTTTGACCAGCACCTCATAACGGGCGCGATCAAGCTGGATGTCGCCCAGGCGCAATGTTTCATCCACCTCGGCAGGTGAACTCGCCCGGCGGATCACCGATTTGACCCTGAGAACCAACTCGCGCGGGCTGAATGGCTTGGTGATATAATCGTCGGCGCCGAGCTCAAGCCCTACGATCCGGTCGATCTCTTCCGCCTTGGCCGTGAGCATGATGATCGGGATCGCCTTGGTGGCCGGATCGTTCTTTAAAAGCTTGCAGACCTCCAACCCCGGAATCCCCGGCAGCATGAGATCGAGCACGATCAGCGAGGGAAGCGCATGCCGCGCCTGCTCCAGCGCGCTTGTCCCGTCCTCCGCTTTAAGGACGTTGAATCCCGCGGCCTTCAGATTGCTGGCCACCAAGTTCAAAACGTCGACCTCATCCTCGGCAATGAGGATCTTTTTATTTGCGGCTTTGCTCATCATAATAGACACCGGGATCGTATGGGGCAGGCCGGTGGCAGCAAGGCGGCGCTTGTCACAATTACGTCACAAAGCCCGAAGCGGCCAACCTCTCAGTGCTTGAGCTCCTGATTGGTAAGCGCATCGAGAATCGTGAATTTCTCGTGGTGAAAACTCGGGTCGGCCCGGAACGTAAGCCGGCCCGCGTATTTGCGTTCGATCTCCACAAGAAGCTCCTCGTCCTCGCTCCGAAGCCTGGAAAGCACGTGGGGATGCACGACCACTTTGACCTCATGGACAGTGTCTTGATAGTTGCGCATGATCAAATGCAACGCGCGCTGGAGCTCCACGCTCATCGTCATGGCGCTTTTTACTTTGCCGCGTCCGTGGCAATAAGGGCACGAATCGTAAACGGCGCCACTGATGCTTTCCATGGCGCGCTGCCGCGTCATTTCCATCAAACCGAGCGGTGAAATGGGAAGCACATGGGTTTTGGATTTGTCGCGTTTGAGGCGATCCTTCATGCGCTGATAAACGCTCTGTTGATCCTTGCGCGATTTCATGTCGATGAAATCGCCGATGATCAGCCCGCCGATATTGCGCAACCGCATCTGACGCGCCATTTCATCGGCGGCTTCGAGATTGGTCTGGAGAATGGTTTTTTCGACGTCCTTGCCCCCCTTGTTACGGCCCGTGTTGACGTCGATGGCGATCAGCGCCTCGGTTTCATCGATGACGATATAGCCGCCGCAAGGCAGCCAGACCTGCCGGTGAAAAGCGTCGTCGATCTGTTTTTGCACCCCGTATTTTTCAAAAAGAGGCTGCGACTCGGTATAAAACTTGATGCGGCTGGCCGAGCGTTTCGAGATCTGGCCAACCAGTTCGGTCATGCATTTGACGGCGCCTTCATCGTCACAAACCACCTCGTCGATTTCGTCGGTCAGAAAGTCGCGCACCGTCCGCTCAATGAGATCCGGTTCTTCAAACACGCAGCACGCGGCTGGCTTGGTCTTCATCGCATCCTCGATGGCGCGCCATTGTTCAACCAGCAATCCAAGGTCGCGGACAAAATAGCGGGCACGCTGGCCTTCGCCCACAGTCCGCACGATCACACCCATTCCCTCGGGCACATCGAGCTCTTTCAGGATTTTACGCAACCGCTCGCGTTCCTTGGGCTGCTCGATCTTGCGCGAGATGCCGCTTTGATCGCTGTAAGGCATGAGCACCAGATACCGGCCCGCCAGGCTCAGGTTGGTCGTGATCCGGGGTCCTTTGGTGCTGATCGGCCCTTTTGTCACCTGCACGAGCACCTCGCTGCCAACCGGATAGATGCTCGGGATGTCTTTGGCCGTGATCCGCTTTTTATCTTTCTTGCCGCCGGTCGGCCGGTCGACTTCCTCGATCCCGCTGTCGAGGGCCGCAGGAAGCGCATCCCAGAAATGGAGGAACGCGTTTTTTTCAAAGCCGATGTCGACGAACATCGCCTTGAGACCGTGCTCGATATTCTTCACGCGGCCTTTGAAAATGCTGCCGACAATGTTGCGATCGGTCTGCCGCTCGATGCTGTATTCCTCGAGAACGCCATTCTCCAAAAGAGCAACACGGCGTTCAAGTTTCTCCGAATTTATAATCAGCTTATTGCCAGTCTGCTTTGGAGCGAGGCCCAGAAGACGTTTAACGCGTTCGGTCATGGAAAGGATTTTTGGGTAAACTTTGCTTAGCACTTGGGGGTAAATTTTAACGTGGAACCGGCCGGCCTGTGGGTGGCGCAGGGCTTGGGGCAGCCGATTTCTTACCGCCGAAGAATCGTTCAAAAAAGCCGTGCTTGTCGACTGGCGGTTTTGCGGGAGCCACACGAGGCTGCACTTTGCCTCCCTGATCGGGAACAGCGCGAATGCTCGGCGTGGCTTTCACCTGCTTCTCGCGCTTCTTTTTCTCCGCCGGTTCGCTGTGTTCGGCGGTTTCCAGATCGGCCTGCATCTCAGGCGCCAACTCGCTCTTTTTGTAATCAACTGCAAGAATCGGGGTAAAACTGCCGACCGCCGGCTCCAGGAATTTCACACCGGGATCATACCCTTTCTCAAGGGCAAGGCTCTCTTCGAGCACCTTCTGGGCGATCGGCGCGGAAACACCACCGCCCGATTGCGCACCCTGGACAAAGACGCAGATCGCGAACTTGGGATCTTCGTACGGTGCGAAGCTGATAAACCAGGTGTGGTTGTCCTTTACCTTGGCACGGCCTTCGTTGGTCTCGCGCCAAAACTGCGCGGTGCCAGTTTTGCCGGCTACTTCAACTCCCTTGATCTGGGCTTTTTTGCCCGTCCCGCCGGTTTCATTGACCACCTTCCACATTCCCCGGCGCACGAGTTCGATCTGCTCGTTGGATATTCCAAACGTATGCAAGTCGGCGCGGACTTTTGGCTCATGCGGGGCAATCATGTTTCCATCCTCATCGCGCACATCATTGCCTTCCTGATCCAAGAGCCGATGAATCAGACGCGGCTGATACGAAATCCCGCGATTGGCAATGGTTGAGACCACCATTGCCATCTGCAACGGGGATGCTTCCACCGATCCCTGGCCGATCGAGGCATTTGCTGTGTAACCATCCGACCAACGGGCATTCGGTTCCACCTGTTTAAGCCATTCCGGCCCGGGAAGCACTCCCGGCGATTCGCCTGAAAGCGGAACACCGGTCCGTTTGCCGAGCCCAAGCGCTTCACCGACCGCGTCGATGTTCTCGATCTTGGCGGCATTTCCCCACTGATAGAAAAAAGCGTTGCACGAATACTTGAGTGCGTCAGGAAGGGTCAGCGATCCGTGCGGCGCCATGTGCTTGTCCACCACCCAGCACTTCATATATTTTCCGCCGTAGGTCACTCCACCCGAGCAGTTGAAGGTGCTGCTCCCGGTCAGCCCTTTTTTTAATCCCGCCAGCGCTGAGACGGTCTTGAAAGTGGAGCCCGGCGCGTAGCTAAGGATCGCCCGGTTTGTGAGCGGATCGGTCTCGTCATCATTAAGATGCTTCCAATCGGCGGGAGAAATATTCGGAATAAAATCGTTCGGATCGTAGGATGGCACCGAGACCATCGCGAGGATGTCGCCGTTCTTCGGGTTTACGACGACGACGGCGCCCCGGCCAATATGGGCGTCGCGCAAGGCGCGCTCTGCGATGTATTCGATGCGGGCGTCGATGGTGAGCATGACATTGTTGCCTTGCTTGGGGGAAACCACCTTCAGCTCGTGATCGATCACCCCTTTGACGTTCCGCTCCATGACCCGCATGCCGGGCGTGCCGGAGATATGCTTATTTAAATAGCGTTCAATCTGGGATTTGCCCTCCACATCGGGCTGGTAAAAATTGTAATCCCGCACGTCCGGCAGCTTGTCGATGTCGACCGGCGGCCCCACGTAGCCAAGCAAATGCGCCCCCAGAGCGCCATAGACATATTGGCGCACCGGCCGGATCGTGATCCCCACGCCCGGCAAACCGACGTCGTGTTCGGAAAATTTTGCGATTGTCGGGAAATCGAGTTCGCCCAGATAGGTAAAGGGAACCTCCGTGTCGTTCTGGTAATGCTTCTGGAGCTGGGCCGAATTGTAGTCTTTTGCCAGATCGAGATCCTGAAGCCGCGGGATGACACTCGTATTGACGATCTGCACGATGTCAGCTTCGGCCTTCTCTTTGAGCATCTGGCGCTCGGGCGCCTTGAATTTGCGCTGTGGAATCCAGCCGTTTTGTTTGCGGAAACCGCGCACCATGTCGGGCAGATAAAAGTCGACCTCGTAGCTTGCCCTGTTGGTAACCAGCGCCACCCCGTTTCGATCCCGGATTTCACCACGCACCGAGGGAATGCGGACCGTGACCTGGGAACGAAGCGCGATTTTTTTTGACCATTCGGCGCCGCGTGCCACCTGCAC
This sequence comes from Chthoniobacteraceae bacterium, assembly GCA_028293625.1. Lineage (GTDB taxonomy): Bacteria > Verrucomicrobiota > Verrucomicrobiia > Chthoniobacterales > Chthoniobacteraceae > CAIURC01. The sequence goes on from JAQGOL010000022.1 coordinate 69,254, forward strand.
CCACCAGAGTTTTCCCACGAGGGCGCCGAGCCCTAGGAGCATGAAAAAAGCGACAAAAACGATGCGCCACTCGACTCGGGCACCGCGCCGGGGCAGACGAAACTGGGCAGCCATACTAGTGCCCCGCCTTTCGCTCGGGTTGAGGGTCGTAACCGACAAGCAGAGCGAGGTAATTCAAAAAGAAGAAAAACAACGGCGAAATAAGCGCGGCAATGAGTCCCGCTCCACCGATCCGCCACCAGACTTCCTGATTGAAAACAAAAGTCAGCGGCTGCCTTCGCACGCTGATCATCACAAACTCTGCAAAAACGATCGCCGAGGTGCAGAGCCCGCTTAAGAGACAATGAATCTCCCAGCGGCCCCGTTGGAAAAGCGGCCGAAATCCGCTCATGATCGCCCCCAGCGCGGCATAAAGCAGGACCGACCAGCCAAGGGCGACTTCAAAGCCTGCTTTGGTTTGCTGGGTGCAGAGCGCGTCCCACATCAGGCCACCCGCGAATGCGAGTGCGAGCATTCCCCAGACGGGCATGGCGAGCGCGCCATAAAACATAATGATCGGCATCAGCATGACCCGCGCCCCAAACGGCTGGATCGGCCCAATGAAATGCTGCACGACCACGGAAAGGAACATGCTTGCAAGAAGAACGAGGAAAAAAATCATCGTGCGTAAATCGGGCTGGAAAACGCTTTTTTCAAGTGGCCTTTGCGACACAAAGCCAGACGCCGAAAACCAACGTCCGCGCGCTTTTTGAAAATGGAAGATTGGAAGCCGGCTTCATTTGCTGTTCCCGACCACCACAAACACATCTTGAATGGTGGAAAGATCAACCGCCGGGACAATGGTCGCGTATCCAACCAGCGGCCCGATTTTGAACTCCTTGATGACTCCGATAAAAACGCCGGCCGGAAACACACCGCCGCTTCCCGAGCTGTTGACCCGCTGGCCGGATTTCAAATTGGCCTGGCGCGAAAGATAATTGAGCCCAAGGACCGGCTGGGAGATCTGCGAGGTGCGCTCGCCACTCACAATCCCCTGCTCGCGCGTCCCTTCCACGGATGCCGCAACGCTGCAATTCTCATCCGAGATGAGAAGGACCGTTGAGTAATGGTCGGAGACAACCTGCGTTTTTCCAACGAGCCCTTCCTCGGTAAGGACCGGCATGTCCGGCTTAATCCCTTCCTCTGAACCGCGGTCAATCGTGATGAAATTATACCAGCTGGAGGGATCGTGGGCGATGATCTGCGCGGGCATCAGCTGAAAAACAGCCCGCTCTTGATAACCGATCGCATTGCGCAGCCGGCTGTTCTCGGCTTCAAGCCCCCTCAAAGTCTGGTTGGTGGCGCTCAGCTCCTTATTGGAAATAACCAGCCGCTTATTGTCGTCCTCAAGCTGGTTGAGCGTCTTGAGTCCCTCGCGAAACGCCGTGTATTGACGCTCCAGGGAGGAGCCGCGTTTAAGGAACGGCGCGATAATGCCAAGAAATCCTGATTGCACCCGTTGCACGCCGCGAGGGCTTACAAAGGTAAACAATGCGATCACCGCCACGGCGAATAATGTAACGGCAATGATGTTTGCTCGCTGCTTCATCGCACGTCAGGTTGAGAGATCTCTTGCGTTCGCGCCGCCCCGATGTGACGGGTTTTCCCCTGCAGATCGCGACGCCCGGAATTGGCTCATTGCGCCGGTCAATTTAAGTGTTCCAGCGCGAATCACTCGTGGAAACCTGGCGCAGGAACTTGATCTCGCTCAACGCGCGACCCGTTCCCTCGGCCACCGCACTCAACGGATCTTCCGCCACGTGCACCGGCAACCCGGTTTCCTCCGCCAGCAAACGATCGAGCCCGCGCAGAAGCGCGCCGCCGCCGGCCAGCACCAAGCCGCGGTCCACAAGATCGGCGCTTAACTCGGGCGGACAACGCTCCAAAGTAACGCGGACCGAATCGACGATGGTGGAAATCGGCTCAAGAAGCGCCTCGCGAACTTCCTGCGAAGTAATCGTGAGCGTTTTGGGAAGTCCCGCCACCAGGTCGCGGCCTTTGACCTCCATCGTAGTCTCTTTTTCAATCGGATAGGCGCTTCCGATCTTGATCTTGATGTCCTCGGCCGTCCGCTCGCCGATCATCAAATTGTAGGCGCGCTTCATGTATTGCATGATCGCTTCGTCAAGTTCGTCGCCGGCCACCCGCACGCTTCGGCTGAAGACGATGCCCGAAAGCGAGATCAACGCCACCTCAGTCGTGCCACCGCCGATATCGATAATCATGTTGCCGGCCGCATCCTGCACCGGCAGGCCACATCCGATCGCCGCCGCCATCGGCTCCTCAATCAGATGCACTTCGCGCGCCCCGGCGTGAAGGGCCGATTCCTTGACCGCGCGTTTTTCCACCTCGGTGATCCCTGAGGGGACGGCGATCACGACGCGCGGACGGGGCCGGAAAAAGGTCCGCTTTCCATGCACTTTTTGGATGAAGTGCCGAAGCATCGCCTCCGTGATCTCAAAGTCGGCGATCACGCCATCTTTGAGGGGACGAATGGCCACGATATTGCCGGGCGTGCGCCCGAGCATGCGTTTGGCTTCGTCGCCCACGGAAAGCACCCGGTTGGTTCCTGCCTGAACCGCAACCACGGAGGGCTCCCGGAGCACGATTCCGTGATCCTTTACATAAACGAGTGTGTTCGCTGTCCCTAAATCAATACCAATATCGTTCGAGAACAGACCGAAAAGTCCATTAAACATTCAAAATTACCTTTACTATGTGTCGTAGTTGACGCTGCGGTTTTTTTGGGGGGATGCTGGTGGTGCGGGATTTGTCGATCTCCCGCGGAAAATTGGCCACTACCCGCTAAAAGTGCCCATACTTAGGGTTTGCTTCGGGGCAGCGTCAAAAGAATTCGCGGCCCCGGGCGATTCCCGTTGCCCGGCTTTGCCTTTGAAAAAGGGCGTCCACCCACGCACACCCGCTTTTCGAGCCGATCGGCGGCTCATGAGATTTTGTTTCACGGCGATTATCCGGCGAGTTTCACCGCTAGGATTTCGTTCACCACGGCCGGATTCGCTTTTCCCTGGGAAAGCTTGATCACCTGCCCCTTCAGGAAGTTGATCGACTGCTGTTTGCCAGCCTTGTATTCGGCCACCGCCTTGGGATTCGCCTCGATGACTTGCAGACAAAGCGCCTCGATCAGCCCGGTGTCGCTTTCCTGTTTGAGCCCTTTTTCCTCCACGATCTGCAACGCGCTCTTTCCGCTTTCAAACATCGCAGCGAAGACTTCCTTCCCCTGCTTGGTGCTGATCTTCCCCTCATCGAGCAAATTGATCAGTTCATCGAGGGTATGGGCCGAAATGGGCGATTGCGCGACTCCCAGACCCGCGTTGGCCAGGGCGCTCAGCAAATCGTTAATGATCCAGTTGGCGACGTTCTTGGGCTTTTTTGCCCCCTTGGCCGCCGCATCGAAATAATCGGCCAGCGCCGCGTCGCCCACCAGGACGTTCGCGTCATATTCGGTCACCCCGAAGCTTGCGACAAAGCGTTCCCGCTTTTCCGCCGGCAATTCAGGACGCCGGGCGCGCACTTCGTCCATAAAAACGCGGGTATCGACCGGGAGCAGATCCGGATCGGGAAAATAACGGTAATCCTGGGACGATTCCTTGACGCGCATCTGGAAAGTCTGACCGGCGGCATCATCCCAGCGGCGGGTCGATTGCACGAGCGTTTCGCCGCGGGCCAGCGCTTCCTTCTGACGCTCGATTTCATAAGCAACGGCCCGGCGCACACCGCTGATCGAGTTCATGTTTTTAATCTCAATCTTGGTGCCGAGCTCCGACTGGCCTTCCGGGCGCACCGAGATGTTGCAGTCGCATCGCAGCTGCCCTTTTTCCATGTCGGCATCGCTCACGCCGCCGTAAATGAGGATCTGCTGAAGGGCCGTCAGATACGCGAACGCTTCTTCCGGCGAATCGATATTGGGTTCGCTGACAATTTCCATGAGCGGAGTGCCCGCCCGGTTAAAGTCAATCCCGCTTGAACTCTCAAAATGCGTGCTCTTGGCAACATCTTCCTCAAGATGAATCCGGACCAGGCGCACCGATTTACCCGGACTGACGATGCTCTTTTGCGCATCTTTTGGATACGCAAACTCGTGCAAGGGGACCGCGCCGCCCACGCAGATCGGCTCGTCAAATTGCGTGATCTGGTAGTTCTTGGGCATGTCCGGGTAGAAGTAATTTTTCCGGTCAAACTTGCAGATGTCCGGCACCTCGCATCCGAGCATGAGCCCGGTCAGCGCCGTCATTTTGAGCGCATCGACATTCATCACCGGCAAGGCGCCCGGGTAACCGAGGCAAATCGGGCAGGTGTGCTGGTTGGGACCCGCGCCAAATTCAACAGGGCAGCCGCAGAACATTTTACTGCGCGTGTGCAGCTGCACGTGCACTTCGAGGCCGATGGTCGGTAAGTATTTCGTGGACATTAAAATTTAGGGACTGGTGGCAACTTTGTGGCTAGTGTCGGCCGGGCACGGGATCCCGGTTCTCCGGCTTGGAGATGGCGTAATCAAGCGCTTTTTCAATATCGAACTTACCGATCAACGCCACGATCTCCGGGTCGTTGACGGCTTTCACAATCTGTTCATTTCTCAACAACCCCATGAAATCGCGGTTCAGCATGTCGCGCATGATCGCCGGGTCCTTCTGCAAGGCCGCGATCCGGGCATTCTGAATAAGAGGCTTGATTCCTGGATAAGCGAGGAACCGGTTCATCGCCTGCTCGTTGGAGAGCATCTGCATTGTCTTGCCAAGGGTCGCGTAAATCTTCTCCGGAATGGGATCAACCCGTTCCGCAATCGCCCCGGATGAACCGTGCTCAAATGACTCTTTGATCGATACAACGCCGCGGACCCACGCCGGTTCCGGAGCAGGCCGCGCGCGATGTTCGGATACCGCTGGATGTTGCCGGTTGTTTCCCGCGATCGTCCCCAGCAACCGGATCAGAAGAAACAAGACCCAGACGTTGATCAATCCGAAAACCGCGCCCAATACGGCTCCCATTGCGCCATACCCGAAGCGCACCACGCCAATGCTTTGCTGGGAGGTATTTTTAAAAATCAGGGACGAGAACCCCGTAAGCACCAAGTAAACCACCGATCCGATTAAAGCGCCGCCGATCACGCTGAGAACCAGGTCCGGCATTCCCAGCGGTTTTAAAAACGGAACCAGTAATCGGCCTCCGAAGAACGCGGAAGCATAAGCAGAGGCAAGCGACACGATCGTGACGATTTGCCGCACCGGCCCACGCTTCCACCCACGCCATGTTTGCAACAGCACAACGACCGCCGAAACGGCGAAAAATATCGGCTGCCACACTTCGGATGTCTCGAGCATCGGCTCTAAACCGTGGTCAGCGATCCATAATCGGTGAGGCCGCATTGCGCCCGCTGCCGCAATGCATGGTCGCAAAGCACCAACGTGGCCATCGCCTCCACCATCGGCACCGCGCGCGGCAGCACACACGGATCATGCCGGCCGCGCGCCTTGAGCTCGGTCTCTTCGCCGGCATCGGTCACGGTCTGCTGCGCATGAAAAATCGTGGCCGTCGGCTTGAAAGCGACCCGGAAAAAAATCGTTTCGCCGTTGGTAATTCCGCCCTGGATCCCGCCGGACCGGTTGCTCGTCGTGCGCACTTTTCCTTCACGCATCACAAAGGGATCATTGTGCTCGGAGCCGCGTTGTTTGGCGCCTGAAAAGCCGGAACCGATCTCAAAACCTTTCGTGGCCGGCAGGCTCATCATCGCCTTGGCCAGTTCAGCTTCGAGCTTATCGAAAACCGGTTCGCCGAGCCCCGGCGGCACATTGCGCACCGCGCATTCAATGATGCCTCCGACCGAGTCCCCTTCCCCGCGGACCTCCTTGATAAACTCAATCATTCGCGCCGCCACCACAGGATCGGGGCATCGCACGATATTGGCTTCCACTTGCGCTGTCGTCACCGTTTCCGGATCAACGCTTGCCTCAATTGCATGGATCGTTTTGACGTACGCCACGATTTCAAGAGCGGGAAAAAGCTTTTTAAGCACCTTCTTCGCCACGGCGGCCGCAGCGACCCGTCCGATTGTCTCCCGGGCCGAAGCGCGTCCGCCGCCCTGCCAGTTGCGGATCCCGTATTTGGCCTGGTAAGTGTAATCCGCGTGCGAAGGACGAAATGCCGTCGCCATCTCTTTATAAGATTCAGGCCGCGCATCCTTGTTGACTACGGAAATGCAAATCGGGGTGCCAAGCGTTTTGCCTTCAAAAACACCGGAGGAGATCCGGCAGATATCGGCCTCGGCACGCGGCGTTACAATCTCGCTTTGCCCCGGCTTGCGCCGGTCAAGATCGCCCTGGATATCGGCCTCCGAGAGTTCAATCAACGGCGGACAGCCATCAATCACCACCCCAACGCCTCCACCATGGGATTCCCCCCAGGTGCTAATTCGAAATACGTGACCAAACTGACTCGACATGATTGCCCGACGCTAAAGGCCGCCGCGTCAGGTGACAAGTGAAGTCGCCCCGTTTATCGACCTTCTCATCCCATCACCATGTCATCCGCAAATTCGCCGATTCGGCGGAACTTGGCATAACGCTGGGCGAGCAGTTCGTCTTTTGAAAGCTGGCTGAGCTCGTCGAGATTGCGCGTCACAGCGGCAGCCAGGCTTTCGATCGCGGCCGGATGATCGTGATGCGCGCCCCCAAATGGCTCGGGCACGATCTCATCGACAATTTTAAGATCAAGAAGATCGCGAGCCGTCAGCTTGAGCGCAGCGGCCGCTTCCGGCGCGTGCTTGCGATGCTTCCAAAGAATGGCGGCGCAACCTTCCGGGCTGATCACCGAATAATAGGCGTTCTCCAAAATAAGGACACGATCCGCCACTCCGATTCCGAGCGCCCCGCCCGACCCGCCTTCCCCGATCACCACCGAGACGATCGGGGTTTCAAGCACCATCATTTCACGAAGGTTCACCGCGATGGCTTCCGAAATGTGCCGCTCCTCGGAACCGATTCCAGGATACGCGCCGGGAGTATCGATCAAGGCCACAAAAGGAAGGGTGAACTTCTCAGCCATTTTCATCAGACGCAGCGCCTTGCGATATCCCTCCGGGTTGGCGCAGCCAAAATTGCGTTTGATGTTCTCCTTCAAGTCGCGCCCTTTCTGGTGGCCAACCACGACGCAGCGGTGATCCCCGATGGAGGCAAGTCCGCCAGGCATCGCGCGGTCATCGGCAAAAAGCCGGTCGCCGTGCAATTCGATAAAATCTGAGAAGGCGAACTGAAGGTAATCGAGCGAGTAGGGCCTGGAAGGATGACGCGCGATCTGGACCCGTTCCCAGGCGGTCAGATTTTCATAAACGCTGCGCTTGGTTTCCTCAATCTTGACTTCCATCCTGCGGACTTCGGAATCGAGATTGATATCGTTGGCGCGGGAATGCTGCCTGAGTTCGGCCAGCTTTGCCTCCAGTTCAATGATCGGCTTTTCAAATTCCAAGGGGTGCAAGTTCATCAGGCAAAAAAGAAATGGGCAAAAGGTGGCGGCTGTTTACTGCTCAATGGTGACTGGATCGCCTTTGCGGAGCAAGGCGGCGAGTTCTTCCATGTGCTCGGGCGCTAAACCAAGGCCGGTCGGTGGCTTGTGGGGCTTCAAACCGCTCTCCGGATCGGGATCCGAGTAAAGGGTACTGCCGGGCACATTGGAAACAATCCAGTGCGCAGCACTTTCATATTCCTTTTCGGCAAAGGTAACGCGCTGGCCGGCGGCGGCCCACGCGATTTTTTCACTCACTTTGCCAGCCAGCTTCTTCACCGGCGGCACGGCGGACGCCCCCTTCCTGGCCGGCACGGCATGCGGCACGGGCATGGTGCGAATCGGATATTGTTTAAAAAATTTCCCCCGATTGAAAAGCGTGACCAGCTTGGAGCGCTTGTTGATATTCATCGAAAATTCCCCGGTTGGCACAATCAGCTTCTGACCAATCCGCAACATCGTACTTGAAAGCCGGTTGGAACGCATGATGAGCTCAGGGGTTGTTTTTAAACGACCGGCCACTTTGTTCAGCACGTCGCCGCTTTTTACCACATACTCTTCTTTCTCCGGAGCGCGCATCGGCGAAAGGAAGATCGTCGAGTTGATCCCGCCCAAACGATCCCGGGCATCTTCCAGCTTGCTCGACTGGGGGTTCTGTTCGATAAAATGCTCGAACGCCGTGCGTGCCTCAAAAAGATCTTTTCCTTTTTGAATCAACAGACATTTCTCGAACTCCGGCAGGCTCGGATCCGGCGGCGGAGGCTCCGGCGGCATCGCCTGCTCCTCCTTTAACTCCTGATGCGGACGCAGGAAAAGTTCGTATGTCCAGTAGGCGGCCGAGCCAAAAACACCAATGGCCAGCAGGAGAATGATAAAAGCTTTAACCACGGGGTGGGGAGAAAAAAAGAGGGTTGGCCCAAAGCAGTAAAAAACCAAAATCGTGCCAGTTCTCCAGCGCACTCGTCTGCGCGGCGCCCGTTTCTTTAAATAAGCTGTCGCTCCACACCTTAAAAAAGGCCGCGCTTGCGGAAGTCATCCATGTTGCGCCCGGCGGATTCCTGGATCATATCCGCGGCGAATTTAAGGAGGCAGACCTCCCACCCTTCATCAACGCCCTGGATGATGGCGCTTAGGGGATCTTCAGAGCGATCCACGGTTTCATTCAGCCGGGCGAGCACCTCAGTCATCGGACTGTGCACAACGGTATCGGTAAGCTGGGTTTTGCGGAACTGGAACTCGTACTTGAGAATCGCCATCTCCCGGGCGTTCTGCTGGAGCCAGCCAATGAACTCTTCGGCCCGGTCGCCAAAACCTTCCAGAAGCGTGCGCCGGATAAAACCCGGTGTTAAAATATGGGGCCGCTCAGCGTAAAGGTAGCCGTCCCGCACGCGCACCTGATTGGCCGAATCCATCAGTTCGGTTACCAAATAAAAACGAAATCGCGTCGAGCCAAATGACTCGATGCGCTGGTCCGGAGCCCGCACCACGTGCGTGTTCTCAATTGCGTATTGGAAACTATCCTCACTCAACATGCGGCGAAAATAATAAGGGGACGCCCTGAGGGTGCAATGATTGTTTTTACCCGATCGCTTTACACGGCCGCTCTGCTTAAAAGCTTTGACTCCCCCATTAGTTGTGGTATGGACGGCGAAATCCCCGCCCCCACCACAAGATGTATTGCTCGAAATGCGGGACCCTCGAAGACAAGGTCATTGACTCGCGCCTCTCCAAAGATGGACGCAGTATCCGGCGCCGGCGCGAATGCGCGGGCTGCGGGCAGCGCTTTACAACGTACGAAGAGCTCGAACGCGCGGATTTACGCGTGGTTAAACGAAACGGTAGCAGCGAGCCTTTTGATCTTCATAAGCTGCTTAACGGCATGCTAAAGGCCTGCGAAAAACGTCCCGTCACCCGCGAGATGCTCAAAAAAGCCGCCTCGGAAATCGTCCACGGCCTTGAACAGGATTTCGCGAGGGAAATCTCTTCGCAAATTGTCGGGGGCAAAGTCATGGACGCACTTCGGGAACTCGATGGCGTCGCTTATGTGCGGTATGCATCGGTTTACCGCAGTTTTCAGGATATTGGCGAATTTATTGACGAAATTCAGCTTCTTGGCAGAAGAGCAAAAACCAGCGCCTTGCAACCCGAGCTCTTCAAGTAACTGCGCTGATTGACCAGAGAACGTGGCGCTTCCGCTTTTTTACAAAAAAAGCCGGATCGATCGCCGTTTGCGCAGAGCCTTGGAAATTACACTTCCCATGCTCTTTGTCTTTCTTCCGCCCCGCTTTCCTGCCTTCATTCCCGCCGAGAAATCGCTCTCCGAAGCCTCATCCGGGCTTTGGGCGATTGCTCTTGTTTTCCAAAAAAGTCCCGAAATTGACGCAGAGCGCGATTTCAGAATCGAAGAGCCCCGTTTTTAAAATTCATTCCTGTCTAAATGACTATTTTTGAGAAAATCGCCGCCGGTCAAATCTCTGTCCGGATGATCCATGAAACTGCGGAACTCATTGCATTTCATGATGGGAATCCGCAGGCGCCCGTTCATGCGCTCATTGTCCCACGCCGCGTGATTGCACGGATTGGCGAGGCAACCCCGGGCGACGCCGAATTGCTTGGAAAACTTCTGCTTGCCGCGCCTGAAGTCGCCCGCCTGCTTGGCGTCGCGGAAAGCGGCTACCGGGTGGTGATCAACAATGGCAGGGATGCAGGCGAGACGGTGCCCCATCTCCACGTCCACTTATTGGGCGGGCGTTCGTTGCAATGGCCCCCCGGTTGATCCTTGTATGAAGCCGCTCAGTTATTACATCCCGCTGATTGCAGCCGCCGTCGTCTACGTCATTCGGATGGTGGAGATCAAAACCAAGCGCGAGACGATTCCGGGCGAGATCCGCGAACATCTCACTTTCACCCTTTTCCTCCTCATCGGGACCAGCATGACGATCGGCTCGGTGGGTGAATACATCACGCGCGGCGGCGGTTTTTCCTGGGCGGCGCTGGGTGCCGGGATCGCTTGCGCGGCGGCCTCATTCCGCCTGCGATGGAGGGCCATCGCGGCGCTGGGCAAATTCTGGAGCCTTCATATCGAGATTCGGGAAGGCCATCAGTTTGTCGACTTCGGCCCGTTCCGCATTGTGCGCCATCCCACTTATGTTTCGATGGTGCTTGAACTGCTCAGCTTCGGACTTATCTGCAACGCGTGGACGATGCTCTGCATCATTCCCTTTGCCTTTATTCCCGTCCTCATCCTCCGGCTTCGCCTTGAAGAAAATGCGATGATCGAAAAGTTCGGTTCCACGTACCGCGATTACCAGCGCCGGGTCCCGATGCTGATTCCCAATCGCTGGTCTTTTGCAAAATGATTGTTTCAAATTCTCAACGACGCGTTGTGATCACCGGAATGGGCGTTATCGCCGCAAACGGGCAGGATCTCGGCACCTTCTGGCATTCCATCCGCAATGGAATCAGCGGCGGGAAAAAACTGACCCGCTTTGATCCCGGCGCCGCGCCAACGCTCATTGCCGCCCAGATCAACGATTTTGAGGCGAGCAATTACATGGATTCAAAATCGGCGCGCCGCCTCGATTATTCCCATCGCTACGGCATTGCCGCGGCGCGGCTGGCCCAACAGGACGCGGGGATTGATTTTTCAAAAGTCGATGCGGACCGGGTCGGGATCGTGGAGGGAAGCACCTGCGGCGGCAATGAAACCGCAGTAAAAGCCGATGAAGGGTACACCAAGCGCGGATACAAAGGCGTTGGCGCGTTTGCGTTGATCAACGGCAGCGGAGCCGGAGCGGGCGAGATTGCTTACGAACTTGGCATTCGCGGCCATGCGATCACGCTCAGTTCCAGCAGCGCCTCGGGCAACGACGCGCTCGGTTATGCGTTGAGCATGATCCGCAACGAAGACGTCGATGTCATGGTCGCCGGCGGAGCCGAAGCGCCCCTCACCCCAGGCATTTTCGGATCGCTTTGCGTGGCCCAGGTGCTTAGCCGGCGAAACGATACACCACAAGCGGCCATGCGCCCCTTTGATAAAGACCGCGACGGTGTGCTCCTGGGAGAAGGCTCTGCGTATCTCGTCCTTGAAGAACTTTCCTACGCATTAAGCCGCGGCGCACGGATCTATGCGGAAATCCTCGGCCACGGCCGCAGCTGCGAGGCGTATCACCAGGTGGCACCGCATCCCGATGGAATCGGCTATTTTCGCGCGATGCAAAAGGCGTTGAGACAAGCCCAAATCCAGATTGAAGACGTCGATTACATCAACGCGCACGGGACGGCGACCGAGGCGAACGATCTGGTGGAAAGCAAAGCGATCCAGCGGCTTTTTAGCACGCATGCCAACCGCGTGGCGATCAGTTCAACCAAGCCGGTGACAGGCCATCTGCTGGGAGCCGCCGGCGCGCTGGAAACCGTGGTCTGCGCGCTCGCTTTGCATCGGGAGGAAATCCCAATGACGCTCAATCATCAAAAGCCCGGCGACGGGTGTGAACTTGATTATGTGGCCGGCCGTTCGCGGCCTTATCCGATCCGGGTGGCAATGAATCTAAGCAGCGGATTTGGAGGCAAAAACTCCTGCATGATCATGCGGAAATACTCGCAATAAGATGCAATTTGACGAGCTAATCCCGTTAACCGGAGCGCTCCTCAATTTTGCACTGGCGGTATTTGTCCTCCTCCAGGCGCCGCGATCGGCTGTCGCCCGGGTTTATTTCCTTCTTGGGGTAAGTTGCGCGATCTGGAGCTACGGCACGTTCTGGATGTTCCGGATCGGGATCGACAGCTCCCATTATTCGAGGGCGCTCTACTGGGCGCGTTTTCTCCAGTTCGGGGTGATCATGATTCCGCTGACGCTTTGCCACGTCTCGTTCCTGATTGCCCAGATCCCGATTCCAAAGCGGCTTTGCCAGGCTCTCTATGTGCTGCACGGCATGCTTTTGCTGAGCAATTCAAGCAGCTTTGTTATCTCGACGGTTAATCCGGTGGGCTATGCGTGGTATGCGGAGGCGGGTCCCGGATTCTGGCTGCTGACCATCGTCATGATGCCACTGCTCAATCTCTCCGTGGCCAGCTTGGTCATGTACCGGCGCAAACTGCCGATGCAGAGCCGGCGGCGCATCACTCCGCTGATTGTCGCGCAAACCACGTTTGTCATCTTTGGGTGCAACGATATCCTGCCCATTCTCGGAAAGTTTTATTACGATCCCGGCCACCGCTATCAGGTCTACCCGTTTGGCAGCATGGCGGTGATCTTCTATTGCGGGATTGTCGGCTATAGCGTGCTTCACCATCAGCTTCTTGAAGTGCGCGTGGTTCTCAACCGGCACATCGCCAAAGCGGTCCGGGTTCTTTTCCTTTTCCTTACAAGCCTCTGCACGCTGCTCATTTTCTGGCTCTTTCGGCCCGAGGCATTCAGCCCGTTTGCTTTTTCCGCCGCCCTTTGCTCCGTGCTGGCGGGAGCAATCTGCGCGGCGCTCTTTTTTCCACGGCTTTTTGGGGAAGGCGACGAAGCTATTGAACGGCGGATTCTGGGTGATTGCTTTGAGTATCAGGATCAGGTGCGCAAGTTCATCGAGGGAATGACCTGGTATAGCGACCTCAACGTGCTCCTCGACGATCTGCACGAGCTCTTTATCCGCGTGCTGAGTCTTGAGAGTTACCGGGTTATTCTGCGCGACGATACCCAGCAGCTTTTTGAGCTTTGCCGCGCGTATCCGGCACTGCTTCCCGGCCAGCTCAGTGAAATCAAACCGAAGACGCCCATCTTCGAGTATTTTGAGACGACAAAAGCCGATTATCTGGCGCGCGATCACCTCTATTCGCGCAGCACCCACATTGAACAGTGCGCCCGTAAGCAGATGGCGGCCTTGGATGCGCACTTTTGTTTCCCGCTCAGTTCGCACGGCGAACCGCTCGGCCTGCTGCTGATTGGTAGCAAACCAAACGAGACTGTGCCGGTTACGGATATTAATCTTCTTATCCTACTGGTGAAAAACATGAGTTTGATGATCAATCAGATTCGTCTCAAAACTCAGATAACGCAGGCGCAGGAACTCGACTTGCTTGGAAGGATGAGTCGCGGAATGGCTCACGATCTTAATAACTTGCTCACCCCTGTCTGGACGCTGCTTCAACTCTCAGCCGAGAGCCACTCTCATACCGTTGATGAAGAGTTGCTCCCTGTTGCGACTCTCAATATCAAGACAATGCGCAATTATATTCGAGAGGCGCTCTTTTTCAGTGAGAACCTTCGACCCGACATTCAACTTGGCCGCCTCGACATGCTCCTGGTCCAGGCCATCAAGGTCGGCCGCAGCAACCGCAAAGAAGTCCAGGTGGAAACCCATACTCCCGGTGAAGTCCTGGTCGAAATGGATGAGGTGCTCGTGGAACGGCTCGTGGCCAACATCATCTCCAACGCAATCGACGCCTCGCCCGCCGACGGAAAGATCCGTGTCGAATTGCTGCGGCTTGCCAAAAACGAAAACAATCAGGACTGGCTCAGGATCCGGATCAGCGATGAAGGAGTCGGCATCTGCAAAGAGGATCTCGACCGCGTCTTCGCCCCTTATTTCACCACCAAGAACCGGGGTGACGAGGGACGCGGGTTTGGGCTTGGCTTGGCAATCTGCCGAAAGATCGTCAATCTTCACGGCGGCAACTTGTCGATTACGAGTCAGTTCAAAAAAGGGACAACCGTACAGGTGGACTTGCCAAGGACTCACACCAAGATCCAACCTAATTTACACCCCGTTTCCTTATGAGCATGCGCACCCTCCTTCTACTCACCAAGCATTCGTCCTTGGCCACCGCGATCCAGTCGATCCTGGATCCTTCGCGGTTCCATCTCATTATCAAGGATGCCGTGGAAGATGCAGAGCTGTTGCTCACCCGCGGGGCAATCGATGCCACCATTCTTGATGCCCAGCTCATCGACGCCCGTGCCTTGCGCGTCATCGATGATCTCAAGGCGCTGGCGCCCGTCTGCCCGATCCTGATTTTTTCCGATGGCAAAGAGTGGGAGTGGGAGGAAGACGCCTATCTCCACGGCGTCACCCAGGTGCTTTCGAAACCGGTCCGCGGTAAACTTCTTAATACGCTCCTTGGACGAATCTTCCCCGAGGACGAAACCAGGACGCTGCCGGTCGTGGCCGCGACAGCGCTCGCGGAGGCCGCTTCGGCGCGCGGTTATGGCGATCAGGTCCGTTCACTGGAGGCGTTGCGCAAATTTTCCACGCTATTAACCCATTGCATGGATTCGTCGGCGCTTTTGAGTGAATTGCTGCTGCTGCTGCGCCAGATCATCGGGGTAAACAGGGCGATCATTTTCTTAAGAAAACCGAATGCGAATCTCGGGGACGGGGCGTTTAACTCGGAAGACCGCACGATGCACTCGGCGTGCGCCATCGGGGTCGATCAAAGCCTCCTTCAACACGTCTCGCTCTCGCTCGGCACCGGTATCGGAGCGTATCTCCATAGGCAGGGACGCATCCTTCGCGCCAACCATGTCGATGCCCAGGCAAGCCGTGAAATTTCCAAAGAATTTCAATTGGTCGGCGCCCATGTCGCCATCCCGATTCTCGACCGGCAATCGCTTCTTGGCGTGGCGGTCTTTGATGAACGGCTGACCGGCGAACCGTATGCCAATGAGGAGCTCGCCCTCATTTTCCATATCCTTGAGGAAGTCGGCCTGGCCATTCGCAACGCGTGGATGCATCAGCAGTTGCAGTCCCATTTTGCCATGCTCGGCGATATTCTCGGCCACTTTGGCAGCGGCTGCATCGTCATCGACAATAAGATGACCACGCTGCATGCCAACGCCGCGGCGATCCGCTTTTTTGCCCCAGGCCGTTCTAAACGCAAGACGTTTGAATTCTCCGAGCTGCCCCAGCAGATCGGCAGCCTGGTTTTCTCAGTCATCAAAGGCGGCAACCCCGTCCCCGCCTTCAAACATCAGTTCCCGGAAAATCCGGATCAGATCTTTCGCATCTCGATGATGCCCTTTTGCACGCGAACCAATGCGGAGCCGAATGCGGCTCTCTTGCTGATTGAAGACATCACCGACTACGAGCGCGCGCAGGCGCTGGAGATGGAGGCCTCCAATTTGCGGCTGATCAAATCGATGGCCGAGCATCTGGCCCACGAAATTGGTAATGCCGTGGTGCCGCTTTCCACGCATTACCAGCTTATGAGCGAGTCGATTCAGGATCCCGAATTTCAGGAGTCGCTGACATCGGCCCTGGGGGTGGGCGTCAAGCGCATTTCCCGGCTCGCTAACCAGATGGTCTTTCTGGCACGCGACTGGTCGGCGGATTTTGGCGAGGCGGTGCAGCTTTCCGAACTAATTGTCGAAGCCTTCCACGAGGCCAATAAATTTAATCCGGGCCAGAAACTCGCCCAGCTCAATTTCAATCGCAATGTCGGTCCGTGGAAAATCAATGGCGACGTGAAAGCGCTGCGCCATGCTTTTTCGGAAATCATCCTCAATGCGCTCCAGGCCAGCCCCGACGATCCCAACCTTGCCGTCAGCATCGTTGAAGCCGGGCATGACAAGGAAGCAGTCCTCCGCGTCGAGATGCGCGATTCCGGCCAGGGATTCAGCGCCGAAGCGGCAATGCGCGCCCAGGAAGCATTTTATTCGACCCGCAATATCGGCCTTGGCATCGGGTTAACCGTATCGCGCAAGATTTTTGAAAGCCATCGCGGCAGCATTGAAATCCTGGCATCAAAACGCGGGGAAAGTGGCATGGTCCGGGTTTCCCTCCCTTTGAGCCGCTAAAATTTTTACCCAACCGCACCCAACCACCCCCCAATGAAGTCCTCCGTTTATTCTTTCGCCGTGCTTGCCATGGCGCCATGCAGTGCATTCGCGCTTGGCGTGAGCATTATTGATCAGGACGCGCATGCCACCGCGCGTGGAAACGCGTTTACAGCAACGGCCGATAATCCCTCCGCCATTTATTATAATCCGGCGGGTATCACACAAATTGAGGGACTTAATGTGAGGGAAGGCTTTTACGGGATCTCGCTGCAATCCAAAGTCGATCCCGATGGTCCTAACAACAGCGCAAAAACCGAGTCCGAATATCAGGCCGCGCCGCAGTATTTTCTAACTTATAAACCGCATGATTCCCGCATTGCAGTTGGATTGGGCATCTATGCACCTTTTGGATTCGGATTAAAGTATCCTGATAACACCGCGTTTCGAACACTGGCCAAGGAAGGGCGTATTGTCTTTGTTTCAATCAACCCGGTGGTTGCCTGGCAGGTTACAAAGACTCTCTCTATCGCGGCCGCGCCGGCTGTAAACGAGGCGCATATCAAACTATCCCAAGGGGTCGTTACGCGCACCGATAACTATGAGTTCCGCGGCGAAGGGGTCGGTTATGGAATTAACGCCGGCTTGCTTTGGGCTCCGCATCCCATGCATTCCCTCGGATTAACCTACCGGAGCGCAACGAGCATCGATTTCAGCGGCCATTCCAAGCTGCATATTCCCAGCTTCTCGGTCGCCACTCCCGGCGGCTCGATCAAGATTCCAGGCACCAAGGTCGAAAACGATGCCAATCTTGATTATAACTTTCCTCAAAGTGTTGTCGCCGGTTATTCCTTTCGCCCTACTCCGCTCTGGAATCTGGAAGCCAACATCGAATGGACCGATTGGGATAGCCTCAATACAGTCACACTTCGACAAAGTAAATCGGCTGATATCCCGCTCCAATTTAATTGGGAATCGAGCTTTTCTTATAAATTCGGCGTGACGCGCGAGCTGCCGCGAGGCTTAAACGTGAGTGCTGGTTATCTCTACAGCGAGAACTCGGTTCCGAATGAAAGTTTCAACCCCCTTATTCCCGATTCCAACCGTCACGTATTTAGTATTGGCATCGGCCAGCAGCTCAAGCGTTTGAGCTGGGATCTTGCTTATCAACATGCGCATGGTCCTGAACGCCGGATTGAAAACGGCACATTAGCCAACGGCACTTACCGATTCAAAAGCAATGCTCTCACTTTTACCGTCGGATTCCGATTCTAAGCCTTCCCAGGCCCATGATATAAGGCCGCGTCTGCTCATTGTGGATGATGAGGAGGGCCCCCGGCAGTCGCTGAAAATTGTTTTTAAAAACGATTATCAGGTGCTGGTGGCAAGCAACGGGATTGACGCCATTGCCATGGCCAAGAGGCAAGCCGTCGATGTCGCTGTTCTCGATATCCTGATGCAAGGGATGTCAGGCGTGGAACTTCTCGCGGAGCTCAAAGGCATCGACCCGCATATCGAGGTGATCATGCTCACCGCGTATGAAACCCTGGAGACCACCCGCCATGCATTGCGGTACGGGGCAAGCGATTACCTCGACAAGCCGTTTGATATTCTCACCATGCGCGCCGCGGTCGCACGCGCCGCCCATAAACGGCATACCTCGCTCGGAATCCAGACCAGCCAGAAGCAGCTTGAGATTCTTCAGCACGAAATCCAGGTCGAACGCATCCAGCAGGAAATGGCGCGCACCAAAGGCGAAATTTACGCGAGTGTGCTCCACGATATCAACAGTCCCCTCACCGTCATCGCTTGTTTTGTGGAGCTCATCAATCGCTCCATGAAGAATGCCACCCGGGTCGAAGGCAAGCAGCTCGAGAACATCAAGGACGATTTCAAACAGCTTCAGGCCCAGGTGTCGCACTGTTTTGAGATCTCGCGCCGTTACCTCAGTTTCCTCAACGCCAGCGAACACAAAACCGCCTCGGTGAGCGTGCAACAGACTTTGGTCGACCTTAAATGCCTCCTGACCCGGCATCCCGGCGCCCATGGCCACGAACTCATCATCGATGAGCTCAGCCCCGATGTAATCGTGGAAATTAATGGCACCGATCTGCTCCAGATCCTGCTCAATCTGACCATCAACGCCTTCCAAAGCACCGACACACCGCACCGTGTGGAAGTTCATTCCCGTTGCCTGCTGGAGCCGCTTCCCCTCGATCAGTGGGTGGACGGCCCAAGGGAACGCTTCATTAACCGCGACGGTTTTCTAAACCATTCCCCTCTGGTGGCGGTGACGGTTTGCGATAATGGCCCGGGGATCGCTCCCGGAGTCGTGGCAAAGATGTTCGACCAGCATGTGACGACTAAAAAAGCCGGCAGCGGGACCGGCCTCGGGCTTTCCATCGTCAAGCGCTTGCTGAAGGAAGCCAACGGCGCGTTGCATCTCAGGACCACCATTGGAGGTGGCTCGACCTTCACGGTGTTCCTGCAAGTGGCGGGAAGCACCGACGTTGAACTTCATTCCAGCCTGACTCACTAGAATGGCGGGCCAACCCGGTCCATCTCAAAACGCCCGCGATCGTAGCTTGAATCGTAGGTTGAGCTGAACTGTTTCCGGGTCGCGCTTCCTTCAAAGCGATAAACCCCGCCGTAAACCGCAGGCAGGGTATGTGTGCCCGCAAAAAACAAAGTCCCCCCGTGTTCCCTCCCTTTTAGGGGAACACGGTAAGTGCCTGAAAAAAGAAGCCAGTGGGCTTTAAAATACGCCTGATATTGGTTTGTTCCTGTGGGGGTAAGGATGCAACGAAGATCGCCCCCTGAATTACGATGCTTCGCGCTTGTCCAGCGCCCATGCCAGCGGCCGGCAAATTTGGAATCGGCGGAACCTGCCTGGCGCCAGTCGTGTTCAAACGATGAGCATGCCGGCAAACCGAACGCAAGCGCCACAAGGAAGAGGTTGCGCCACGATCTCATGGTGTGAGGTTTTTTAAAAACAGTTCCATTTCAGAGCGTTCTCCGCGGAAAGCGATCACCGTGCAGACGCCTTTGCTTTCACGAATGGCGGCCACCCACCCTTCCCGCGTGATGATTTTCCACCGCTTCTTACGGCCGCTATCGACCCCGAAATCGGCGGGGTGAAAAACATAAAGCAGCGCGTTATGCGGATCGAGGGCAAGCTGGGCGATCGGACGTCCGTTCTGTTTAAAGACGCGCGTCCCGGCGGCCTGCATCCTGGCCAATTCAGGCGGAAGCCGGAATCCTTCAAAGCCGCGCATATAAAAAGAGTCTCCCAGATCGCCAGCCAGCGCGCGGGTCGGCTCAAGCTCCACGCCGCTCATATCGCGGGCAACGGAAACCATCTTTTCCACCGATTCCCTGCCGGGGAACGAAGCGCGGCGGTCAAGCTCAAGCCAGACGAGAAAGCCAAGGATGATCAGCAATCCGGCAACAACCGGCAGCATCGCGGGATGCAAAAGCTGCGAGCGAAGCGAAGGAGTCGCGGGTGCCGGCGTCTCGGCCAGGAGTTGTTCACGCAGATTTTTTGGAGGCTCGATGGAGTGGATCACCCGTGAGATCTGCTCGTCGAATCGGATTTGCGCCGCCAGCATCTCGCCGAGCATGGAATCTGCCTCCGCAAGATGAACCGCTTTGCGCACGCGTTTGTCCGATTCCTCCCCTTTCCGATAACACGGCAGCAGGCGCATCGCATTCTGAGCCCCCGAAGAGCGCGGCGCCGCGATGGGAAACGGAGGCGTCCCCAGAGACGACTGCAAAAGCGTGCGTGCCCTTTCGAGCGTCTCGGCAAGATGTTCAAGATCCAGCTCCAGCAGCTCGCCGATCTGTGCCGGCGCCAGGATATTGAGATAAAAAAGCGCCAGCGCGCTGCGTTCAGGCTCGGGCAGCCTCTGAAAATGTTGCGCGACGATGTAGGCTTCAATCTGCAGAACCTCCAGCTCATCCGCCGCTTCATCGCCTTCACGAATCAAGCGCGGCGTCGTGAGCGGCGCGGGTGGATTGTCCTGGCAACGCTGGCGAATCCGGCCCGCGAGCCAGACAGCCCGCTGCCCGGCATCCCGAAGATCGGCAAGACGCGCCTCGCCTTCCACCAGAGTCTCCCCCATGACCCGGTTCGCGGATCCGATCCGGGCACTCAGCAGCCATGCGAAGCGATAAAACTCCGCGAGGATCGCGCTGGGGAACAGTCCGGGGTACACCATGGAATTTATAGCGAAGCGGGGGAACGCATCTCAAGAGCCGATTAAGGGCCTGTTCAAGGGAAGCAAACCCCATTCCTTTTTCCACGAACAATCATCGCGGCGCAAGCCTCTGTTGCTGGCGGCTGTCCATCGCGTTGACTTGGCTTTGGCAGCCCCCTATCTTCCCGGCTCATCTTTTCAAGCCCTGTGAAACACGTTCTTTTTGTCTGCACCGGAAACATCTGCCGAAGCCCCCTTGCCGAGGGTCTTATGCGCGACCTGGTAAAGGGACGCTCCGATATCACGGTCTGCTCCGCGGGGGTCGCCGCCATCCATGGACAAACCCCCAGCCAGCACTCGGTGGAAGTGCTCAAACCATGGCGCATCGACATCTCCCGGCAACGCAGCCAGCCACTTAGCGATGAACTCGTCGAAGATGCCACCCACATTTTCGCCATGACGCGCGGTCATCTCGAAACCATCCAGCTCATGTTCCCGGAAGCTGCGGACAAAACTTTTCTCCTCTGCGAATTCCAAAATGAACGCGGCACCCGGCTCGATGTGCCCGACCCCATCGGGATGGGCATCGACGCTTATTTCGAATGCCGCGATACCATTAAAAAAGCGCTTCCCAGCGTCCTCAAATTTATTGATCAACCCATGACCACCTCGCAACCCGCTCCTGCTGCTGCTCCATCCACTCGTCCACTCCGCGTCGCTCTCGGCGCTGATCACGGGGGCGCTGAACTCAAGAAAAGCGTGCATGCGCATCTATCAAAAAAAGGTTACATCGTCTCCGATTTCGGCGCCAATTCGCCCGATACATCGGTCGATTATCCCGATTACGCCGAGGCGGTGAGCCGCGATGTCGTCGCCGGCCAATCCGATTTCGGGATTTTGATTTGCCGAAGCGGCATTGGCATGAGCATCGCCGCCAACCGCCACCCGCAGATCCGCGCCTCCCTGGTTGACAACGCCGAGGACGCCCGCACCACCCGCCAGCACAACAATTCCAATGTCCTTTGCCTTGCCTCAAACCACGTTGAACCCGGCACGGCGGGCCGGATCGTGGAGACATTTCTTGGCACTGCTTTTGAAGGTGGCCGCCACGAGCGCCGGGTGGAAATGCTTGCCCAGATTGGCGGTTCCATCGGCTGCCAGTCGCTTGCCGAAACCGATCCGGAAATCTTTGCCGCGATTGAAGCCGAATCGTTGCGGCAATTTGAAAACATCGAACTGATTGCGTCGGAGAACTTCACCAGCCGCGCCGTCATGGAAGCGCAAGGCTCCTGCCTGACCAACAAGTACGCGGAAGGCTATCCCGGCCGCCGCTGGTATGGCGGATGCGAGCATGTCGATGTGGTGGAACAACTGGCGATCGATCGCGCCAAAAAGCTCTTCGGCGGCGATCACGTCAACGTTCAGCCCCATAGCGGCAGCCAAGCCAATATGGCCGTCTACTTCAGCGTGCTTCAACCCGGCGACAAGATCCTCACCATGGATCTTTCCCACGGCGGCCATCTTACCCACGGCAACAAGGCCAACTTCTCGGGACGCTTCTTTGAAATCTCCCATTACGGCGTCAGCCAAAGCGATGAACGCATCGACTACGACGCGCTCGCCAAACACGCCGAGACTTTCCGTCCGAAAATGATCACGGCCGGCGCTTCCGCCTATCCGCGCATCATTGATTTTAAAAGGATGCGCGAAATTGCCGATTCGGTGGGCGCCCTGCTCTTTGTCGACATGGCGCATATCGCCGGATTGGTGGCCGCCGGTGTCCATCCCAGCCCCGTTGAGCTGGCCGATTTCACCACCACCACCACCCACAAGAGCCTGCGCGGGCCCCGTGGCGGAATCATCATCTGCAAAGCGCAATACGCCAAAGGGATCGATTCCCAGGTCTTCCCTGGAATCCAGGGCGGACCGCTTGAGCATGTCATCGCCGCCAAGGCCGTCTGTTTCCACGAAGCGCTTCAGCCCGGCTTCAAAATATACGCCCAGCAAATCGTCAATAACGCCAAGGCGCTTGCCGCCCGCCTTTCCCAGAACGGTTACCGGATCGTCTCAGGCGGCACCGACAACCATCTGATGCTCCTCGACCTGCGCCCCAATGGCCTTAATGGCAAGCTCGCCCAGGAAACCCTCGATCACGCGGGGATCACCGTGAACAAAAACGGCATCCCGTTTGATACCGAAAAGATCACATTGGGCGGCGGCATTCGCGTCGGCACCCCGGCGGTGACAACCCGCGGCATGAAAGAGGAAGAGATGATGGAAATCGCCGATCTCATCCATCAGGCGCTTACTCACAAAGACGCCCCTGCCGAGCTCGAGAAAATCCGCGACCAAGTGCGCACCCTTACCAAACGGTTTCCATTGCCGAGCTAAAAGATTGGAATAAAGCAACGCTTTGAAGTTTAAAAGGCGGCCACCTTCGTGGCCGCCTTTTTTTCTCCCCATGCACCCGATTCCACGGCATTCAAGCATTCTTCCCCTCCTGCTCCTGTGTGTTGTCTGGACAACCGGTTGCGCTTCTCACGGCAAAAAAAACAAGGCCAAGCCGGCTGCCGTGGGACAGGAAACCAATTTTTACGGCACAATCGCTCTTGTGAATGAAGAGAGCCGGTTTGTGCTCATTGAGGCAGGCTACAACACGGCCCCCGCCGATGGCACGCTGCTCAAAAGTTTCCGGGGCGAAACCGAGTCTGCCGACCTGAGCGTGAGCCCCGAACGGCGCAGACCCTTTGTAATCGCCGACATCGTCCGCGGCACTCCTCAAAAGGGCGACCGCGTCGTCTTTTCAAAACCGGCCTCCCCTACCGCGCCCGATCAGGCCCCCGCCGGTGCCTCCGGAGTTGTCCAATAAGCGGAATTGACCAGGCGCGAACTGGTCTGCCGCAGCCGCCGGGCCAGCTCGGTCATCATGGCTGAAGCGAGTTTGTAACCAAGGGCGGTATCGCTCGCCATCAAGGTGCGCAGGCCTTCATACCCGATCACGGCCAGGGTCGCCCGTTTCATGGCGTAAATGCTCGCTGTCGCCACGCCTGGATCAAACAGATTGATCTCGCCGAAAAATGCACCCGAGCCAAGCCGGCCCAAAAGCATTTCCCGCTTTTGCGCAAGGCGGCGGACATGAACCACGCCATCGCAGACAATGTACAAGGCATTAACCGGTGTGCCTTCCTCGATTATCCGTTCACCCGCTTTCACCTCGCGCATCGTAATTAGACGGGCAAATGCCGAAAGCTCATCGTCGGTAAACAAACGCAGAATCGAAACGGCACGTAACATGTCTAAATCCATGGCGTGCGAAACTATCGTTGCGCGCTAAAAGGGGAAGAGGAAACTCGTTGCGACGCAAACAGAAAGAGCGTCGGCAATCCGCTGCAACTGGCTTGCGAACCGCGAACAAAACCGCTGCATTCTTCGGGAATTGCTCGTAGCAACCATGTCATGGCTAAGAGGATGAACCCATCCGGGATTGATCGACAGTCATCCCCCCTAAATATCAATGTCCTTAATTACTTCTCCGCCGCCTCCTTCCACACGAATGCGCGCTGACGCCGAGAAACTCGCTGACATCTTCACCGTCCTGCAGCGCTGTTTCATGCTCAACCTTTCGAAAAAACTTTCCCGCGGCCATCTCTCCTTTCCCCAATATTTCCTCCTCGGCTTTCTGAGTCAGCAGCAGCAGCTCACCATGAGCGAGGTCGCGGAAAGAATGGGGCACACCACGGCCGCCGCCACCGGGCTCGTTGACAGGCTTGAAAAACTTGACCTCGCCCGGCGCACTCCCGCATTGAGCGACCGGCGTAAAATTCTCGTGCAAGCAACCCCTTCGGGCCTCTCACTGGTGGCCGAAGTGCGCGAAGAGATGGTATCCAACCTTCTCAAAATGATGAGCCACCTCGACCTCGATGAGCAGCGCACCTGGCTGAGCATCTATGAGAAAATTTTCACCTACTGCCATACCCCATGCCCCGACGCTTCCTAGCCATTCTTCTGCTCCTCGGCATCCCTTCCACCGGCCGGATCTTTTCAGCTGAGATCATTCCCAAACCGTTGGAGCGCACCATCCAGGGCGACCTCAGCCTTGAGCGCGCCGTCGAGGTCGCTTTGCGCCAGAATCCCGAAATTCTGCGCGCTTTTCAGGAAATTGAACGCACCCGGGGCCAGATTATTGAAGTGCGAGGACAAGCGCTTCCTCACCTGACCGCCACCGGTACCTATAACCAGCAGGACAAACGCCTCCTCGAAGGCGGCGGCGGCGGGGGCAGCTCCGCATTGGGAACCGCCACGAACGCCGATGCCGCCGCGGCCGCCGGCGGGGCTAGCAAGCAATCAACCACCAGTGAGGCCAAAGAGCTCAACCAAACCATCGCGCAACTCCAGCAGCAGGCGCAAGCCACCGGCAGCATCTCTTCCGAACAGCTCGCGCTCCTGGTCCAGCAACTCCAAACCGCGCAACAAGCGGGTGCCGGCAGCGGCGCGCCAACCGGCAGCGCGGCGGGCGGCAGCGGCGGCGGCGGAGTGAACAATAAGTCGTGGAACGTCACCTTTCAGGTAAGACAGGTCGTCTACGCCGGAGGCCAGGTCCGTGCCGCGCTCAATATCGCCAAGTTCACCGAAGACGTAAGCTATTGGAGCTTGCGCGATACGGTTGACCGGATCATTTCCCAGACCCGGACTCAGTTTTACACGATCCTGCTAAACCGGGCGTTAATCACCGTTCAGGAGGAATCAATCCGCCTCCTCACCCAGCAGCTGCGCGATCAGCAAGTGCGCTTTGAGGCCGGCACCGTTCCCCGGTTTAACGTTCTGCAAGCCGAGGTCGAACTCTCCAATGTGCGTCCCGATCTGATCCGCGCCCGCAACAATTACCTCATCGCCCAACTCCAACTCGCCAAGACCCTGGGCCTTCAGGCTTCCCCCGGCGGACGCCCCTCGTTCAATGTCGTTGGCCAGCTCACCCTCCCCCAGCGCATCTTGGCTCTCAACAATGCCCTCCAGCTGGCAAAGGAACGCCGCCCTTCCCTCAAGGCGCAACGGCAGAATATCCTGATTGAAACCGAGCAGATCAAAATCGCCCTTGCCGGTTACAAGCCGCGTCTTGACGTCAACGCAGGCTACGAGTTCCGCAACTCGCGCCTCTCCTCGGATCTTGGCGATGTCGTCAATGGCTGGTTCTTTGGCGTCACGGGAAGCTGGGACATTTTTGACGGCTTCGAAACGTACGGCCGCACCAAGCAGGCACGCGCCAGGCTGCAATCGCAGAAAATCAACTACGACGATTCCGTCCAGCAGGTGGAGCTCGAAGTCCAACAGGCCTACGCCAATCTTCAACAGGCGAGCGAAACCATCCAGAGCCAGCAGAAAGGGGTCGAGCAAGCCGTCGAATCGCTGCGCCTTGCCACCGAACGATTTTCCGCCGGCGCGGGCACTCAGCTCGACGTCCTCAACGCGCGGGTCGCTCTGACCCGGGCGCAAACTACCGAGCTCCAGGCGCGTTCCGATTACAATACCGCCCTCGCGGAATTTGATCGCGCCACCGCCACCACCACGATTTACAACGAGATGTTCCACGATCCGCTTTCCGAGAAATACAAGCCGAAGCTGGCACCCGCTGTCAAAAACAGTTCCAAAACCGTCATCGAAACGCGTGGACGCTGAACTGCCCGTTGAAACATTCGCTTCGCTGACGGAGATCCCCTTCCTGCGCCACGCCTTCACCGGCCGGGTCCCCGGGCTCGATGTCAAAGTGGACCGGGAAGCTGCGTTGGTCCGTCTGGAAAAATATCACGTCTCCGCGCGCCGCAATCTGGGCGGATCCGGTCCTTTTATCATCGGCACCCAGGTGCACGGCAGGGAAATTGCCATCGTCACTTCCCAAACCCCCTCGCCGGTCGCCGATGTCGACGGCCTGATCACCAATGACCCGGACGTTACCCTGGGGATCTACGTCGCCGACTGTTGCGCCATCTATCTCGCTGACCCGAAACGGCGCGTCATTGCCCTGCTCCATTCCGGCCGGAAAGGCACCGAACTCAACATCGTCGGTGCCGCCGTGCAAAAAATGCGGGACGCATTCGGGTGCGTTCCCGCCGATCTCGTCGCCCAGCTGAGCCCGTGTATCCGTCCACCGCATTTCGAAGTCGATTTTGCCGCGCAAATCGCTGCCCAATGCCGTGGGGCGGGAATTCTGCGCGTCAGCGACTGCGGCACCTGCACCGCCGGCAACACTGACCGTTATTATTCGTACCGGATCGAACACGGTAAAACCGGGCGCATGCTGGCGCTTCTCAATATGCGCGGCGGAGTGGCACCCGTTGTTTGAAGAGAACCGTCTCCCGCCCCTAGCACCGAGCCCCTTAAGCCCCCCAGCCCCCCAGCCCCCCAGCCCCCCAGCCCCCCCAGAACCGTCCCTTTTTCGCGGTGTCATCCTCTGCAACTTGTCATCGCATGCCGCTCTCCATAGATTTGCCGACTAATGAAACGCGCCTTCGACAAGGATCACCCCGAGCTGATGGACAAACCTCAGCCCGTCAGTGCCGAGTTGGAGCAGGATCTTAAAAACCTGATCGGACTCAACCGCTACTTTGGCAGCCATCGCCTCGTGCGCCGCTTCCTTTCAGCTTGGCTTCTCCCCGGGCGTTGTTACCACGTGCTCGATCTGGCGACCGGTGCTGGTGATATCCCCCGGATCATGGTCGATTGGGCGCGGGCACGCGGCATTACCCTCCAGGTCGATGCGGTGGATGCCCATCCCTCCACTTTGGAAATCGCGCGCAAACTGAGCGGCGGTTATCCTGAAATCCGGTTCACCCAGGGCGACGTGCTTACTTACGAAAGCCCCGCCGCGTACGATCTGGTTTGCTGCTCCCTGGCTCTCCATCATTTCAGCGATGAGGATGCCGCGCGCCTCCTGCGCCGATGCCGCGAGCTCTCCAACCGTTACGTCCTCGTCTCCGATCTTGAACGTTGCGCCGCCACCACTTTTGGCGTCTGGGCCGTCACCGAGTTTATCTTTACCGATCCCATGACACGCTACGATGGAAGGCTCTCGGCCGAGCGCGCCTTTTCTTTTGCTGAAATGGCCGGGCTGGCTGAGCAAGCCGGCTGGCGCAACCACGGTCACGCGCGTTTTCTTTTTTGCCGCCAGGCTCTTTGGCTCGATGAACACACTCTCGGCGACATTCCCGAGCCCATCATGAATGGCGAATCGCTCCCTTGCCCCACGTAGGCGGTTCTGACATTTGCCCCCGTCTCACGTCACAGAACGCATGAGACTTTTTGCTTCCTTGCCGCCCTCTGAATCTCAACGCGGAAGAATTCGATTTTTCCAAGGTCACACTTCCCGGGAGGCTCGCTGTGCAACGCCAAGTTAAGCGGGATTTAAATGCGCTACCGTCAGCGCATCTTCGGCAGGCCGGGCTTGATTTTTACTCTTCCCTCTTTTTCGTAAAAGTTCCGCATCGCATCTCCCTCACACCGCATCCGATATTCATGCGGGAGCACCAAAACATCATGCGAGAGTCTAAAAACATCGTGTAAGAGCCCCTGCAGGTTGTGACATCGGAGAATGTGCATCAGATAGGCCTCCTTTCACGATCTGCGAGGCCATCCAAAAGTTAAGCAAGCGCCCTTGCACGACAAGCAACCGCCCTCGTTTGTCAGCCGGACGGCCTTGCATGACTTACAACCACACCCGCATAATAAAAAACCGGCAATGCTCGAAATGTTCCAGTATACAAACGCCAGGAATCACGAGCTCTTCCTTAAGCCGGATCATCCGGTATCACCGCATGAACGCGAAATAAATAGGATGAGAGGAACTGAATTGTTAGGCCGCCGCCGCTAAATCGTCAGAACATCTGATCCCGCACCGCCATAGCCCCGATTATTCGTATTGCTGCTTTTGGTTTTATCCTGGTCCATCTTGGGATCGCGGGTGAAAGCAGTTTGCCGACCCTATTCCCCGGACACGAAACGGCGTATGTCTCCGACAAGCTTGCGTCCCGACAAGCTTGCGTCACTGGAGAATGATCCTGCTACAAAAAAGTTAACCGAACTTATAGATCCGGCGGCGCAGTATTCGTTGGAAGAGGCTTCCATGCTGGCGGGCAAAAGAATAGAATAAAATTAGGGACGGGTAAATAGTTGGGACGGGTAAATAGTTGGGACGGGTAAATAGTTGCGGGTAAATTAGGGACGGGTAAATAGTTGGAGAGGAACGGCGCCCTTTTAGACGGTTCGTTCCGATTTTTAAGTATATGAGGCAAGCACGGTGCAAGGCCGGGGAAGATTGGGAGGCCGGGTATTATCACTGTCTTTCGCGCGTGATTGAAAGGCGGTTCATCTTTGGG